>NZ_CP126107.1:0-10000 GCF_030123365.1 Neobacillus sp. SuZ13
TTGGAAAATATTGCGGATCTTTGGCATGCTGCATTGGCTAATATAGAGAAAAAGATTAGCAAACCAAGCTTTGACACCTGGCTTAAGTCCACCAAGGCCCATTCCCTTCAAGGTGATTTGTTGATCATTACGGCGCCCAATGAATTTGCTCGTGATTGGCTGGAAGAACGTTATTCGCAGTTAATCGCCGGAATACTATATGAAATTACTGGCGAAGAGCTTTCTGTTAAATTTATAATTCCACAAAATCAAAAAGAAGCAGAAAATGATGTCCAACTACCTCCCAAAAAGGTAAAGAAGGACGATGACCATGGGGAATTTCCTCAAGGTATTTTAAATCAAAAGTATACCTTCGATACATTTGTCATTGGCTCAGGCAACCGGTTTGCCCATGCCGCATCGCTCGCCGTAGCTGAAGCACCGGCAAAAGCATACAATCCCCTCTTTATCTATGGAGGAGTGGGATTAGGAAAAACGCACTTAATGCATGCTATTGGCCATTATGTTTTAGATCATAACCCGGCAGCAAAAGTCGTTTATTTATCATCCGAAAAATTTACGAATGAGTTTATTAACTCGATTCGTGACAATAAAGCGGAGAATTTCCGCAATAAATATCGAAATGTTGACATTTTACTTATAGATGATATTCAATTCTTAGCTGGAAAAGAATCAACCCAGGAAGAATTTTTTCATACGTTTAATGCACTTCATGAGGAAAGTAAACAAATTATTATCTCCAGCGACCGGCCGCCAAGAGAAATTCCAACATTGGAGGACAGGCTCAGGTCCCGATTTGAATGGGGTTTGATAACGGATATTACGCCTCCTGATTTAGAAACAAGGATTGCCATCCTTAGAAAAAAGGCAAAAGCAGAAGGTCTGGATATTCCGAACGAAGTCATGCTCTATATTGCCAATCAAATTGATTCGAACATTCGTGAACTTGAGGGTGCGCTAATTCGCGTGGTTGCCTATTCATCTTTAATCAATAAGGATATCAATGCCGATCTAGCAGCAGAAGCTTTAAAGGACATCATTCCTAGTTCAAAGCCTAAAGTGATCACCATCTTGGATATTCAGAAGACAGTTGGGGAACTCTTTAGTATTAAATTAGAAGATTTTAAAGCAAAAAAACGGACAAAATCCCTCGCGTTTCCTAGACAAATTGCGATGTACCTATCACGTGAATTAACGGATTATTCTTTGCCAAAAATAGGAGAAGAATTTGGCGGACGCGATCATACAACAGTCATTCATGCACACGAAAAGATTTCTAAACTGCTTCAAACTGATGCCCAATTGCAAAGACAAATGAAAGAACTTCATGAACTTTTGAAGGTCTAAAACACGACTGAATTATGTGCATAACTTCTTGGTATTTACACACAGTCTGTCCACATGTGGATAGGCTGTGTTTCCGTTGAAATAATGAGTTATCCACATACTAACAAGCCCTACTAGTACTTCTACTCTTTTTCTTAAAAAAATATATTATGTTTTTAATAACAAAAATATGCTTAAAACGGAGGATTACATGCGATGAAATTTATCATCCAAAGAGATCGATTAGTCCAGAGTGTTCAAGATGTTATGAAGGCTGTTACATCAAGAACAACCATCCCTATCTTAACGGGGATTAAAATTACAGCGACAACTGAAGGTGTTACCCTTACAGGAAGTGATTCAGATATTTCGATTGAATCTTTCATTCCTAAAGACGATGCTGGTGATGAAATTATTGAGGTCAAACAAGCAGGCTCTATTGTACTTCAAGCGAAAGTCTTTAGTGAAATCGTCAAAAAGCTGCCGACAGATTCAGTAGAAATTGAAGTACAAGGCTCTCTTCAAACAGTCATTCGCTCAGGGAAATCCGAATTTAACTTAATCGGTCTTGATGCAGAAGAATATCCTCACTTGCCACAAATAGAGGAAAATAATAAATTTCATATTGCCACCGATTTATTAAAAGCAATGATCAGACAAACACATTTTGCAGTGTCCACCTCAGAAACACGCCCCATCTTGACAGGTGTAAACTGGCGCGTTGAAAACGGGGAGTTAAACTGTATTGCAACAGACAGCCACCGTCTTGCCCTAAGGAAGGCGAAGATTGAAACGCCAAATAACGAAAATTATAATGTCGTTATTCCAGGAAAAAGCTTAAATGAACTTAGTAAAATTATTGATGATAGTAATGAGTTGATTGATATTGTTATCACTGAAAATCAAATTTTATTTAAAGCGAAGCACTTGTTATTTTTCTCAAGATTGTTAGAAGGAAATTATCCAGATACGTCGAGACTGATCCCAAGTGAAAGCAAAACGGATGTGACAGTTAATACAAAGGAATTTTTACATGCAATCGATCGTGCATCTTTATTAGCAAGAGAAGGAAGAAATAATGTGGTCAAACTTTCGACAATTGAAGGTGGACTTATTGAAATTTCTTCAAACACTCCAGAGGTTGGGAAAGTTGTCGAAGAGATTCAAAGTGAAGCGATTGAAGGAGAGGAATTAAAGATTTCCTTTAGTGCAAAATATATGATGGATGCCTTAAAAGCACTTGAAGGGACAGATATCAGGGTGAGCTTTACAGGGGCAATGCGTCCTTTCGTTATTCGCCCGCTCCATGACGAAACAATTTTACAATTAATCTTGCCTGTTCGAACATACTAACTTTATATACTTAAAACTTAATGCCACCAAACTATGGTGGCTTTCTTTTAGTTTTCTTTGTAACTCTGTCGATTTTTTAGTAAAATAAAGTATTGAGACCATTTTAGAAACGAGGGTGACGATTTGCCTGAAAAAATTAAGATTGATACAGAATTTATTACCTTAGGCCAATTCTTAAAACTGGCTGATGTAATACAAACTGGCGGCATGGCAAAATGGTTTTTGAGCGAACATGAAATATTTATTAACGGTGAACAAGATCAACGAAGAGGAAGAAAGCTGCGCTCCGGTGACAAAATCAGAATTCCTGGCTTTGGAGAGTTTGTCATTACCGAGTAAATTACAAAGTAATTTATTGAATAGCCCAGCAAAAGGATGTTTTCCTATGTATATTGAAAAACTAGCGCTCACCAATTACCGGAATTATGAAGAGTTATTCGTAGAATTTGAAAATAAAGTAAATGTTATTTTGGGTGAAAATGCCCAAGGAAAAACGAATGTGATGGAATCCATCTATGTTTTAGCAATGGCCAAATCACATCGAACTTCTAATGATAAAGAACTTATTCGCTGGGACCAAGATTATGCTAAAATAGAGGGTAGGGTTCAAAAACAACACAGTTCATTACCTTTGGAATTAATTATTTCAAAAAAAGGGAAAAAAGCAAAATCCAATCATATTGAGCAGAAGAAATTAAGTCAATATGTAGGGAATATGAATGTGGTTATGTTTGCTCCTGAGGACCTTAACTTAGTAAAAGGCAGTCCGCAAGTCCGCAGGCGTTTTATTGATATGGAAATTGGACAAGTTTCGCCGCTTTATTTACATGATATGAGTCAATATCAAAAAATACTTCAACAACGTAATCATTATCTAAAAATGCTGCAGATAAAAAAACAGACAGATCAAACGATGCTGGAGATTTTAACGGAGCAATTTATCGGGATGGCTGTGAAAATTGTCACAAAAAGGTTTGAATTCCTGCGTCTCCTGCAAAATTGGGCAAAACCTATCCATCAAGGAATATCGAGAGGTCTGGAAACGCTCGAAATTACCTATAAACCGTCTGTAGAGGTATTAGAAGAGCAAGATTTGTCGAAGATGATAGCATACTTTGAAGAAAAATTCAGCAAGGTTAGAACGAGAGAAATTGAGCGAGGAACAAGCCTTTTTGGTCCCCATCGAGATGACCTTATTTTTACCGTGAATGGCAGAGATGTGCAAACCTTTGGTTCACAAGGTCAGCAGCGGACTACAGCATTATCCTTGAAACTTGCTGAAATTGAATTAATATATGCTGAGATTGGAGAATATCCAATTTTACTTTTAGACGATGTTTTATCGGAATTAGACGATTATCGGCAGTCTCATTTGCTTAACACGATCCAAGGGAAAGTACAGACCTTTGTGACAACCACAAGTGTCGAAGGAATAGATCATCAAACATTAAAGGAGGCCTCAACATTTATTGTTGAAGCCGGAAGAATGAAGAAAGTTAATTGAGGTGAACCATGTATATCCATATCGGGGAAGATATTAATATTAGAGCAAGGGATATTATTTCTATCTTGGATAAAGAGAGTGTTAATAATTCGCAACTCGTTGAAGAATTCCTCAAGTCTCGAAAGGAAAAGGTAATTAATCTATCTAAAAACCCCTTTAAATCAGTCATTGTCACAAATGACAATGTCTACTTATCCCCGATTTCTTCTGGTACTTTAAAGAAACGTTCAAATCAAATGACTATACATGAATTTTGAAGTTTATTACATGTTTTATAATGATTATATAGATATATTTTTGTCAGAAGGTGCAGGTGAACAAGCATGACTATGGAACAAAAGGCTGTGGAACAAGCATATGGTGCGGAGCAAATACAGGTTCTTGAAGGACTTGAAGCTGTTCGAAAAAGACCAGGGATGTATATTGGTTCAACAAGCGGTAAAGGGCTTCATCATCTTGTTTGGGAAATTGTAGATAATAGTATTGACGAGGCATTAGCAGGTTTCTGTAATGAAATCAATGTCATCATTGAGGAAGATAATAGCATTACAGTTAAAGATAATGGCCGCGGGATTCCTGTTGATATTCAAGAAAAGATGGGCAGACCTGCTGTTGAAGTTATTATGACTGTTCTTCATGCAGGTGGTAAATTTGGCGGCGGAGGCTATAAAGTTTCTGGAGGACTACATGGAGTAGGTGCATCCGTAGTTAATGCCTTATCAACTGAACTTGAGGTTTATGTCCACCGTGATGGAAAAATCCACCGTATTAAATTTGAACGAGGCGCGGTTGTTTCTGAATTAGAGGTAATTGGTACGACTGACCAAACGGGTACGATTACTCATTTCAAACCAGATGGTGAGATTTTCACGGAAACATTGGTCTATGAATATGACATTCTTGCTACTCGCCTTCGTGAACTTGCATTCCTTAACAGAGGAATCAAAATTACGATAGAAGATAAGCGGGTTGAAAATAAACGGAACGAATATCACTATGAAGGCGGTATTAAATCATATGTAGAGCATTTAAACCGTACAAAAGAAGTAATTCATGAAGAGCCAATCTACATGGAGGGAGAACGCGATGGAATTAGTGTCGAAGTCGCACTCCAATATAATGACGGCTATACAGAGAATATTTACTCCTTCGCCAATAATATTCATACGTACGAAGGCGGAACACATGAATCTGGTTTTAAAACAGCTTTAACAAGAGTTATCAATGATTATGCGCGGAAAAACAGCTTAATTAAAGACAATGATACCAACCTTTCTGGGGAAGATGTTCGTGAAGGAATTACGGCGATCGTTTCCATTAAACATCCAGATCCACAGTTTGAAGGGCAAACTAAAACAAAGTTAGGTAATTCTGAGGTAAGAGCTATCACTGATGCTGTGTTTGCTAGTACCTTTGATAAATTCATGCTGGAAAATCCAGCAGTGGCCAGGAAAATTGTCGAAAAAGGTTTAATGGCTGCGCGTGCAAGGCTTGCAGCAAAGAAAGCAAGAGAATTGACCCGCCGAAAAAGTGCTTTAGAAGTTTCTAGTTTACCCGGAAAATTAGCTGACTGCTCTTCAAAAGATCCTGCTGAAAGTGAAATGTATATCGTTGAGGGTGATTCCGCTGGCGGTTCAGCAAAGCAAGGTCGTGATCGTCACTTCCAAGCGATTCTGCCACTGCGCGGAAAAATTCTTAATGTAGAGAAAGCCCGTTTAGATCGAATTCTTTCTAACAACGAGGTAAGAGCGATGATTACTGCGATTGGAACAGGAATCGGTGAAGATTTTGATATTTCCAAAGCGCGTTATCATAAAATCGTTATTATGACTGATGCAGATGTTGATGGTGCCCATATTCGGACGCTTCTTTTGACGTTCTTTTACCGTTTTATGAGAAAAATATTAGAAGCAGGTTATGTTTATATTGCCCAGCCGCCTCTCTATAAAGTGCAGCAAGGTAAACGAATCGAGTACGCCTATAATGATAAAGAACTTGAAAAAATCTTTGCGGTGCTGCCAGCTGCGCCAAAACCGAATATTCAACGATATAAAGGATTAGGCGAGATGAATCCTGATCAATTATGGGAAACAACAATGGATCCTGCTCGAAGAAGTATGCTTCAGGTTAGCCTTGAGGATGCGATCGAAGCGGATGAAACGTTTGATATGTTAATGGGTGAAAAAGTAGAACCACGTCGTAATTTCATTGAGGCGAATGCCCAGTACGTTAAGAATTTAGATATATAAAGCAAAGGTGAAAGGAGGTAACAAAAAATATGGCTGACACACCAAATTCTCAAGTTACAGAGATTAATATTAGTAAGGAAATGAAAGCTTCCTTTCTTGACTACGCGATGAGCGTTATCGTTTCACGGGCCCTTCCAGATGTTCGGGATGGATTGAAACCAGTTCATCGTCGTATTCTATATGCTATGCATGATCTTGGAATGCATTCAGACAAGCCCTATAAAAAATCAGCTCGTATTGTTGGGGATGTAATCGGTAAATATCATCCACATGGTGATTCTGCTGTTTATGAAACAATGGTTCGGATGGCACAGGACTTCAACTACCGTTATATGCTTGTCGATGGACATGGAAACTTCGGTTCTGTCGATGGCGACTCTGCAGCTGCGATGCGTTATACAGAATCAAGAATGTCGAAAATCTCGATGGAGTTATTACGAGATATTAACAAGGATACGATTGATTATCAAGATAACTATGATGGGGAGGAAAGAGAGCCAGTTGTTCTCCCAGCTCGATTCCCTAACCTTCTAGTTAACGGGACAACCGGAATCGCTGTTGGGATGGCAACCAATATTCCGCCCCATCAACTTGGAGAAGTAATCGATGGAGTTTTAGCGATTAGTCGTGACCCTGAAATTACTACACAAGAGCTTATGGAAATTATTCCAGGTCCTGACTTTCCTACCGGCGGTATTATCATCGGCCGGAGCGGTATTCGTAAAGCTTATGAAACCGGCAGAGGATCCATTACAGTTCGTGCTAAGGTAGTCATTGAACAAAAAGCAAATGGTAAAGAAGTTATCATTGTAAATGAATTACCATATCAAGTGAATAAAGCGAGATTGGTTGAAAAAATCGCTGAATTAGCCCGTGATAAAAAAATCGAAGGTATTACTGATCTGAGAGATGAATCCGACCGAAATGGTATGCGGATTGTTATTGAGGTTCGTAAAGATGCGAATGCCAACGTTCTTTTAAATAATTTATATAAACATACAGCACTACAAACTAGTTTTGGAATTAACACACTTGCTCTAGTGAATGGACATCCAAAGGTGTTGACTCTAAAGCAATGTTTAGTCCATTACCTGGACCATCAAAACGTGGTAATCCGCCGGAGAACCGAATTTGAACTGCGTAAAGCGGAAGCACGTGCTCATATCTTAGAGGGTTTAAGGATTGCGTTAGATCACTTGGATGAAGTGATTAATTTAATTCGTAGTTCACAAACAACCGAAATTGCTCGGGAAGGCTTGATGACTACCTTTAACCTTTCTGAAAAGCAAGCTCAAGCGATCCTTGATATGCGCTTACAGCGTTTGACAGGTTTAGAGAGAGAAAAGATTGAAGAAGAATATCAAAACCTTGTGAAGTTGATTGCAGAATTAAAAGCAATATTAGCTGATGATGAAAAGGTTCTTGAAATTATCCGCGAAGAATTATTGGAAATCAAAGAGCGCTTCAATGACAAACGCCGGACAGAAATTGTTACAGGCGGAATTGAAAACATTGAGGATGAGGATCTAATCCCACAAGAAAATATCGTTATTTCCTTGACTCATAATGGTTATATTAAGAGACTTCCAGTTTCCACTTATCGTGCCCAACGACGCGGCGGCCGTGGAATCCAAGGAATGGGAACCAATGAGGATGATTTTGTTGAACATTTAATAACTACTTCAACACATGATACGATCCTCTTCTTTACGAACAAAGGTAAAGTTTATCGTTCAAAAGGATATGAAATACCTGAATTCAGCCGTACGGCTAAAGGAATTCCAATTATTAATCTCCTTGGTATTGAAAAAGGAGAATGGGTAAATGCGATCATTCCAGTGGAGGAGTTTGTGGATGACTGGTTCCTATTCTTTACAACCAAAGAAGGAATCTCAAAACGTTCTCCATTAACATCGTTTGCCCATATCCGCAACAATGGCTTAATTGCATTAAGTTTGCGAGAAGGTGATGAGTTAATCAGTGTCCGTTTGACGGATGGCAGCAAGGATATTATTATTGGCACCAAAAAAGGTATGTTGATTCGTTTCCCAGAAACTGATGTAAGATCTATGGGAAGAACTGCCACAGGTGTGAAAGGTATTTCTTTAGATAGTGACGATGAAGTGGTCGGAATGGAAGTTTTAGAGGAAACCAATGATGTCCTTATTGTAACCAAAAATGGCTATGGAAAACGGACAACTGCATCTGAATACCGTATCCAAGGCAGAGGCGGAAAAGGGATCAAGACCTGCCATGTGACCGAAAAAAATGGCGATCTCGTTTCGATGCGTGCAGTTACGGGTGAAGAGGATCTTATGCTGATTACCACTGGCGGTGTGCTTATCCGAATGGATGTTGGTGGTATTTCTAAGATGGGCCGAAACACTCAAGGTGTGAAGCTAATAAGCATGAAGGAAAGTGAAGATGAATTTGTAGCTACAGTGGCTAAGGTAGAAAAAGAAGAGGAAGAAGAAAACCTTGAAACTGATTCTACGGATGCAGTGGAAGAACATTCTGATGTGGTAACTACAGAGGATGAAGAATAAATTTGAATGGGAACACACTAGGTGTGTTCCTATTTTTATTATTCTCTGCTGGTGGAGATAATGTTATAGGAATAAAACATTTAAATGATATCTATAGTAAAAAAAGAATAGAAAAATCGTTGACTTTTATTTTTACTGATGGTATATTTATTAAGTCGCTTACGAGCGATGGAGAAATTGTTCTTTGAAAACTAAACAAACAAAATCGTGCAAACAAACAATAAATTTTAGTTTCTTTTAAGAAACTAAGCCAACGTAACAAATGAGCTAATCAACTTTCTTGGAGAGTTTGATCCTGGCTCAGGACGAACGCTGGCGGCGTGCCTAATACATGCAAGTCGAGCGAGACTCTTCGGAGTCTAGCGGCGGACGGGTGAGTAACACGTGGGCAACCTGCCTGTAAGACTGGGATAACACCGGGAAACCGGTGCTAATACCGGATAATCCTTTTCCTCTCATGAGGAAAAGCTGAAAGTCGGTTTCGGCTGACACTTACAGATGGGCCCGCGGCGCATTAGCTAGTTGGTGAGGTAACGGCTCACCAAGGCGACGATGCGTAGCCGACCTGAGAGGGTGATCGGCCACACTGGGACTGAGACACGGCCCAGACTCCTACGGGAGGCAGCAGTAGGGAATCTTCCACAATGGACGAAAGTCTGATGGAGCAACGCCGCGTGAGCGATGAAGGCCTTCGGGTCGTAAAGCTCTGTTGTTAGGGAAGAACAAGTACCGGAGTAACTGCCGGTACCTTGACGGTACCTAACCAGAAAGCCACGGCTAACTACGTGCCAGCAGCCGCGGTAATACGTAGGTGGCAAGCGTTGTCCGGAATTATTGGGCGTAAAGCGCGCGCAGGCGGTCCTTTAAGTCTGATGTGAAAGCCCACGGCTCAACCGTGGAGGGTCATTGGAAACTGGGGGACTTGAGTGCAGAAGAGGAAAGCGGAATTCCACGTGTAGCGGTGAAATGCGTAGAGATGTGGAGGAACACCAGTGGCGAAGGCGGCTTTCTGGTCTGTAACT
>NZ_CP126107.1:12500-240000 GCF_030123365.1 Neobacillus sp. SuZ13
ATGAGTAGCGAAAGATGAGTGAGAATCTCATCCACCGAATGCCTAAGGTTTCCTGAGGAAGGCTCGTCCGCTCAGGGTTAGTCGGGACCTAAGCCGAGGCCGAAAGGCGTAGGCGATGGATAACAGGTTGATATTCCTGTACCACCTCTTTATCGTTTGAGCAATGGGGGGACGCAGGAGGATAGGGTAAGCGCGCTGTTGGATATGCGCGTCTAAGCAGTTAGGCTGAGAGGTAGGCAAATCCGCCTCTCGCGAAGGCTGAGCTGTGATAGCGAGGGAAATTTAGTACCGAAGTTCCTGATTCCACACTGCCAAGAAAAGCCTCTAGCGAGATAAAAGGTGCCCGTACCGCAAACCGACACAGGTAGGCGAGGAGAGAATCCTAAGGTGAGCGAGAGAACTCTCGTTAAGGAACTCGGCAAAATGACCCCGTAACTTCGGGAGAAGGGGTGCTTTTTGAGGTGAATAGCCTCGAAGAGCCGCAGTGAATAGGCCCAGGCGACTGTTTAGCAAAAACACAGGTCTCTGCGAAGCCGCAAGGCGAAGTATAGGGGCTGACGCCTGCCCGGTGCTGGAAGGTTAAGAGGAGGGGTTAGCGCAAGCGAAGCTCTGAATCGAAGCCCCAGTAAACGGCGGCCGTAACTATAACGGTCCTAAGGTAGCGAAATTCCTTGTCGGGTAAGTTCCGACCCGCACGAAAGGCGTAACGATCTGGGCACTGTCTCAACGAGAGACTCGGTGAAATTATAGTACCTGTGAAGATGCAGGTTACCCGCGACAGGACGGAAAGACCCCGTGGAGCTTTACTGTAGCCTGATATTGAATTTTGGTACAGCTTGTACAGGATAGGTAGGAGCCTGAGAAGCCGGAGCGCTAGCTTCGGTGGAGGCGTCGGTGGGATACTACCCTGGCTGTATTGAAATTCTAACCCGCACCCCTGATCGGGGTGGGAGACAGTGTCAGGTGGGCAGTTTGACTGGGGCGGTCGCCTCCTAAAAAGTAACGGAGGCGCCCAAAGGTTCCCTCAGAATGGTTGGAAATCATTCGCAGAGTGTAAAGGCACAAGGGAGCTTGACTGCGAGACCTACAAGTCGAGCAGGGACGAAAGTCGGGCTTAGTGATCCGGTGGTTCCGCATGGAAGGGCCATCGCTCAACGGATAAAAGCTACCCCGGGGATAACAGGCTTATCTCCCCCAAGAGTCCACATCGACGGGGAGGTTTGGCACCTCGATGTCGGCTCATCGCATCCTGGGGCTGTAGTCGGTCCCAAGGGTTGGGCTGTTCGCCCATTAAAGCGGTACGCGAGCTGGGTTCAGAACGTCGTGAGACAGTTCGGTCCCTATCCGTCGTGGGCGCAGGAAATTTGAGAGGAGCTGTCCTTAGTACGAGAGGACCGGGATGGACGCACCGCTGGTGTACCAGTTGTTCTGCCAAGAGCATCGCTGGGTAGCTATGTGCGGACGGGATAAGTGCTGAAAGCATCTAAGCATGAAGCCCCCCTCAAGATGAGATTTCCCATAGCGCAAGCTAGTAAGAACCCTGAAAGATGATCAGGTTGATAGGTCAGAGGTGGAAGCGTGGTAACATGTGGAGCTGACTGATACTAATCGTTCGAGGACTTAACCAAAACGAAAAGCGGAGGCGACTGTTCAACTTCGACAGACTTTGGAGAACTGGCACTGCAAATCCTGGTTTTGGATTTGAAGGGACAGATCGAAAAGGCCGAGAAGTTAGGAGCCGCAGCTGGACAAGTAAAAAGGCAACCTCGTGTTTACAAACTTCTTCTGCATTATCTAGTTTTGAGGGAATGAACCTCAATTAAATAGTCTGGCAGCAATGGCGAGAAGGTCACACCCGTTCCCATACCGAACACGGAAGTTAAGCTTCTCAGCGCCGATGGTAGTTGGGACACGCGTCCCTGTGAGAGTAGGACGTTGCCAGGCACATCAAAGACAACCTGAAAAGGTTGTTTTTTTGTTTTGGAGAGAAAGTCAGAATAGAGAGGATGTTCTCAATAGTTCGCAGTGCCAGTGGGCGAAAAAGAAGCAGAGACTGGGCACTCGAGGAGGCCCACAGTGCCCGTAACTGGAGAAAAAAAGCTAGAGCGGGCACTCTGGGTGGTTCACAGTGCCAGCGTACTAAGAAAGCAGCACAGAATGGACACTGATGAAGTGAGAACCAAATCAAGTTTAATTATTATTTTTCTGGTTTTCCCATCAAATACTGATAAACCAAATAAGGCCCTTTTTGCAACGTGACATCAAGAAACGAACAAATGAACGGATAATCCTTATTTGGCATCATCTTTGTCAACTCACTCCACCACTCCGTTTCATATCGTGCAATCATACTTAAATTGTAAAGCAATAAGTAATGAATCAGCAGCTCAGGGAAATTAAAGTGATTGTCTTTATTCAGGGGCAGCGCATAATAATTTTCCTCTAAATGAAACTTCAATGGTGAGCTTCCAAAGGAAGATGCTGAGTTCACCCTAAACGACAACCCTTCCGTAGAAAACTCCACACCCTTTTCAAACTTAGAAGCCAAGAATTCCTTAAATCGACTTTCTGTCATATGGAACTGATCTAATATCTTTTCAGGTACAACAAGCTGTTCCTCAGCGGCCTCTAGCTTCATAAATGTCCTTTTCCCCTCAAGTAAAAAGAATAATTCATCAAGCTCTGGTATAAGCTTTAGTAATTCCTCCATAATGACTTTCTCCCCTTCCAATTGTTTCATGTGAAACAACTTTTCAGAGATGAAGGGGAAAAGTCCATTTTTTTGAAATTTCACTTCATCTTGGAAAAAATGATAATTCTGCTTCTTTCTTTTTCTTGTGGAGACACCGTGAGCCAAAACTGCCGTAGTTTCAGGGTAAGCAGGATCTGTTGTTAATATACATGCCTTAATTAAATGGACAAGACCATAAAAAAGCAAAATTGGTTTTATAATAAGTGGAGAGCTGCTAGCTTGTTGATAATAAATTTGCCCGTGTTCCAAATAATATAAAAATGCATAACAGTTTTCATAGCTTTTTTGCTCTGGATTTTCGATATTCCGTTTTTGATAACAATCTTTTAAAAATTGCTGGCAGTACTCTGCTGAAAAGAAACAAGAGTAGCTTTTCCAATCTTTATACTGAATACCCAAGACTATATCACCTTTTTCAGAAGAATCAGACTAATATTTATTCCTTGACAGTATTTTATCCAATTGATAACCTACAAATAATATTTTTTTCCTGGGGGCCTGAAAAATGTGGGAAAGTAAGTTTGTAAAAGAAGGTTTAACGTTTGATGATGTTTTGTTAATTCCTGGTAAGTCAGAAGTATTGCCTAGAGATGTAAAACTGCATGTAGAACTATCACCAAGTGTAAAGCTAAATATTCCCATCATAAGTGCTGGGATGGACACCGTTACAGAATCAGAAATGGCCATTTCAATGGCTCGACAAGGCGGCTTAGGGATCATTCATAAGAATATGACGATTGAGCAGCAAGCAGAGCAAGTGGAGAAGGTAAAGAGATCAGAAAGCGGGGTCATTACCGATCCATTTTTCCTGACTCCAGAGCATCAAGTGTATGATGCGGAGCATTTAATGGGAAAATATCGTATTTCCGGTGTACCGATTGTTAATAACTTGGAGGAACAAAAGCTAATTGGGATTATCACCAATAGGGACCTCCGTTTTATCCAAGATTATTCATTTAAAATTTCCGACGTTATGACTAAGGAAAATCTTGTGACTGCTCCAGTTGGAACGACTTTAAAAGAGGCAGAGAAAATTCTGCAGCGGTACAAAATTGAAAAACTACCGCTTGTTAATGAACAGGGTGTGTTAAAAGGATTAATCACAATTAAGGATATCGAAAAGGTGATTGAATTTCCAAACTCTGCAAAAGACAGTCAAGGGCGTTTATTAGCCGGAGCGGCAGTTGGAGTAACGAGCGATACGATGAAACGAGTAGAAGCACTGGTAAAAGCCAATGTCGATGTAATTGTCCTTGATACAGCCCATGGACATTCCAAAGGTGTTCTCGATATGGTAAAGGAAATTAGAACTACTCATCCAAATCTCACTATTATTGCTGGGAACGTGGCAACAGCTGAAGGAACCAAAGCCTTAATTGAAGCAGGAGCCGATGTTGTCAAAGTAGGAATTGGACCTGGTTCGATTTGTACAACACGAGTTGTAGCGGGTGTCGGTGTACCACAAATTACTGCCGTTTATGATTGCGCAGGAGAAGCGATGAAGCATGGCAAGACGATCATTGCCGATGGCGGCATCAAATACTCTGGAGATATCGTAAAAGCTCTTGCAGCTGGCGGACATGCCGTTATGCTGGGCAGCTTATTGGCAGGGGTAACAGAGAGCCCAGGAGAGACGGAAATTTTCCAAGGACGCCGCTTTAAAGTGTACCGTGGAATGGGTTCAGTGGCTGCGATGGAAAAGGGATCAAAGGACCGCTATTTCCAAGAAGATAATAAGAAGTTCGTTCCAGAAGGAATTGAAGGACGGATTCCTTATAAAGGGCCATTAGCAGAGACTGTTTATCAACTTATCGGCGGACTCAGATCCGGTATGGGTTATTGCGGAACCAAAGATCTAGAAGAATTAAGAACCAAAGCACAATTTATTAAAATGACAGGTGCGGGGTTAAGAGAGAGTCATCCACATGATGTTCAAATCACAAAAGAGGCTCCAAACTACTCCCTATAACATTAAAACAGAGAAGCGATGACTTCTCTGTTTTTTATGTAAAAATACCTATAAACTTTAAAAAATAGCCATAAGATGGTTCATTGCTCCGTCTATGATTTGCTATTGACTTATGTTAAAATAACCAAGGTGTATAAATTCATGGAGGGCGTTAAAGTGAACAAACATTTTTATCAGAAATGTATTGCCAGTGCACTGGCACTTATTTTGTTTTTTGGACTATTTGCTGGTGTTGATATAGCGAAGGCAGACGCAGCATTAAATGTGAATGCAGACGGAGCTATTTTAGTTGATGGACAAACAGGTAAGGTATTATATGCAAAGAATGCTGACAGTCCATTAGGAATTGCCAGTATGACAAAGATGATGACGGAGTATCTTTTACTGGATGCCGTGAAACACGGTAAGGTCAAATGGGACCAGGAATATACAGTAAGTGACCTGGTTTATAAGATTTCACAGCCAACGGGTTTATCGAATGTCCCTTTACGCCTTGGTGAAAAATATAATGTTCGAGAATTATATGAAGCTATGGCTATTTATTCTGCAAATGGGACAACCATTGCACTTGCTGAAGTGATTGCCGGTTCGGAAACGAATTTTGTTAAGTTGATGAATGAAAAAGCAAAGAAACTGGGATTAAAAAATAGTAAATTTGTAAATGCTACTGGCTTGAATAATAAGGATTATAATGGTCAGCAACCAGAAGGAACTGGCGCTGAAGAAGAAAATGTGATGTCTCCTCGCGACGTGGCGACGTTAGCCTTTCATCTCATTAATGATTATCCAGATGTTCTTAAAACAGCCAGCACGCCTAGAAAGGTATTTCGTGAAGGCACAGATGACAGAATTGTAATGCAAAACTGGAACTGGATGCTTCCAACACTAGTTTATGGCTATGAAGGTATGGATGGGCTTAAAACCGGTACAACTGATTTCGCAGGTTACTGTTTTACAGGGACAGCGAGCAGAGATGGAAAACGATTTATTACCGTTGTCCAAAATGCGAAGGATGTTAGCGGGAAAAACGACGGTTATAAAGCACGTTTTGGTGAAACAAAAAAAATGCTAGATTACGCATTTACAAATTTTTCACAGGAAAAAATTGTTTCTAAGCATTACCAAGTAAAAGGTCAAAAAACGGTTCCCGTTACAAAAGGAAAAGAAGACCAGGTTAAGATCTATACAAAGTCAGCGATTAACATGATGATTCCAAATGGCAGCAAACAAGATTACAAACCTGTCTTAGTCCTTGATAAGAAGAAATTGACAAAAGAAGGTAAGCTAACGGCCCCAATTAAAAAGGGTGAGAAAGTTGGTTATTTAACCATTGCACCAAAAAATGGTGAAAAGGTAAGCTTTTTAACTGCAGAGGGGCAAAAATCTGTAAAGGTTGACGTAATTGCTGCGCAAGATGTAGAAAAATCAAACTGGTTTGTGTTGATGATGAAAGGTATTGGTAATTTCTTTGGAGATGTCTTTCATGGGATTTCCTCCACTGTTAAGGGCTGGTTTTAATTTATTTTAATAACGAAGCAATCAGCGGTGGGATAAAACAATCATGGCTTTACGTCGTAGTTCGTCGAAATGGTGAATGAAGCTAAGCAAAAACAATTCGTATAAATTGGTTGCTTTTGGATAATATATATAGTAAATTAATAAATACAAAATCATAAATTATGATAAAGCAATGAGAGGAACTAGTAACAAGAGACTCATTCTACAAGAGAGCCGGTGGCTGGTGTGAACCGGTGAATGAAACTTGTGAATCCCTCCTCGAGCAAGGTGCGGAACATCTCATCCTGAGGTCAGTATGTACTTTCGGTCGAAACCGTTAACGTTTTTTGAGGTGGACAGTTTATTCTGTCAACCAGGGTGGTATCGCGAGTAACTCTCGTCCCTGTTTTAGGGGCGGGAGTTTTTTGTTTTTTAAGCGGTAATGCCAAGCGTACATCGTCGTCTAAGATTAAAATTTTAATAAAAGGAGTGCCATTTTTATGCTAGATATTAAAGTATTACGAGCTGATTTTGCAGAAGTAAAAGAAAAACTTCAAAAGCGTGGGGAAGATTTATCCGCCCTTGATCAATTTGAAGAACTGGACCAAAGAAGACGAGAACTGATTGTTGAAACAGAAAAGTTAAAAAGCCGCCGCAATGAAGTATCTCAGCAGGTTGCAGCTTTAAAACGTGATAGGCAGGATGCCGACCATTTGATTAAGGAAATGCGTGAGGTGGGTGACAAGATCAAAACGTTTGATGATGAATTACGTGTAGTGGAAGAGTCATTAGAACTTTTGATGTTGAGCATTCCGAATATCCCGCATGAAAGTGTTCCAGTGGGCGAGACTGAGGATGATAATATTGAGATAAGACAATGGGGCAAAGTGCGCGATTTTGACTTTGAAGCCAAGCCGCACTGGGATGTTGCCGATCAGCTAGGGATTCTTGATTTTGAACGGGCTGGGAAGGTAACAGGAAGCCGCTTTGTATTTTATAAAGGGTTAGGTGCTCGTTTAGAACGGGCGTTAATAAGCTTCATGCTAGACCTTCACGTCGACGAGCATGGGTACACAGAAATATTGCCGCCGTATTTAGTCAACCGTGCGAGCATGACTGGAACAGGTCAGCTTCCTAAGTTCGAAGAAGATGCCTTCTTAATTGAAAATGAAGATTACTTCCTCATTCCGACAGCTGAAGTTCCTGTCACCAATCTTCACCGTGATGAAATCTTAACTGCAGAGGCTCTGCCAATCCGCTTTGCTGCGTACAGTGCATGTTTCCGCTCTGAGGCAGGCTCTGCGGGCCGGGATACACGGGGGTTGATTCGTCAGCATCAATTCAATAAGGTGGAACTTGTAAAGTTTGTTAAGCCTGAGGATTCATATGAGGAGCTTGAAAAGCTGACAAATGATGCAGAAAAAGTATTACAATTATTGGAGCTGCCATACCGTGTATTAAGCATGTGTACGGGTGACCTCGGCTTTACCGCTGCGAAAAAGTATGATATTGAAGTTTGGATTCCAAGCTATGGAACGTATCGCGAAATATCTTCTTGCAGTAACTTCGAGGCATTCCAGGCAAGACGGGCAAACATTCGTTTCCGCCGCGAACCAAAGGCAAAGCCGGAGCATGTTCACACCCTAAATGGTTCTGGTCTTGCGATTGGCCGCACGGTGGCTGCCATCTTAGAAAATTACCAACAAGCCGATGGCAGTGTCGTCATTCCGACTGTACTGCGTCCATATATGGGCAACCGTGAAGTCATTGCACCAATGTAAAATAAAAAAACTGGACAGATAAAAATTTGTCCAGTTTTTTTATTTAGTATGTTGACATAGGAAAATGAATATGGTAAATTAGATTCTGTTGATACGGAGGAATACCCAAGTTTGGCTGAAGGGATCGGTCTTGAAAACCGACAGGCGGGTCATACCGCGCGGGGGTTCGAATCCCTCTTCCTCCTCCATATTACTTAATAATCGCGCATAAAAACTGGAGATAAAGGTTCGTTACATAATATGTAACGGACTTTTTTTATGCCCATTTTTATTCACTGTTGAACGGGAACTTGTCCTGAGAGCAATAATTTGGATATTTGCCTATGTGAAGAGATCTAAAGGAAAAACATCGCCAGTGATCAGAAGATTGCTGGAGGAAAAAAGAAACTCAGCGGTAAATGAGGCGGGTCTCCATTTCCCGAGTGAAGGAAAAAAGGGACTCAGCGGTAAATGAAGAGGGTCTCCATTTCCCGAGTGAAGGAAAAAAGGGACTTAGCGGTAAATGAGGCGGGTCCCAATTTCCCGGATGAAGGAAAAAAGAGACTCGGCGGTAAATGAAGAGGGTCCCCATTTCCCGGGTGAAGGAAAAAAGGGACTCAGCGGTAAATGAAGAGGGTCTCCATTTCCCGAGTGAAGGAAAAAAGGGACTTAGCGGTAAATGAGGCGGGTCTCCATTTCCCGTATGAAGGAAAAAAGGGACTCAGCGGTAAATGAAGAGGGTCTCCATTTCCCGAGTGAAGGAAAAAAGGGACTTAGCGGTAAATGAGGCGGGTCCCCATTTCCCGGGTGAAGGAAAAAAGGAGTTCAGCGGTAAATGAAGAGGGGCCACTCCAGCAAAATTCGGAATTTCTTCATCGCATCAACCTTATAAATAAAAAAAGCACATATTGGATTATCCAATATGTGCTTTTCTTATATTTAGGATTTCTTTCAACTTATCTTCTACTTCAAGGCATACTCTGGTGGCGTCTTCCGCGCTTTTTACAACATCCGTTGTATCCATATCAATCACTAATACCTCGCTTGCTGAGTACTGGTTCATCACCCACTCATCATAACCCTTCCAAACTTCGAAGTAATATTCCTTCAATTCAGGGTTAATTTCAAAGCTTCGGCCGCGGGCCATAATCCGGTCTATCACTGTATCAAATGATCCTTTTAAGTACACCATTAAATCTGGTGCCTTTTTTGGAAGTTCATTCAGTTCTTCCAGCATGTTTTCCACTAATTCTTCATATATTTTAAATTCCAAATCAGAAATCCTGCCTAACGATTTATTTACATAGGCAAAATACCAATCTTCATAAATGGAACGGTCTTGAATTGTATAAATAGGCTCTCTCCAACTAACACATTCTTTAACGGTTTTAAAACGTTTATTCAAAAAGAATAATTGAAGCAGGAAAGGAATCCTTTTAGCATCTAATTCTTCAGGTGTCAGTTCATAATAGAGCGGGAGAATCGGGTTATCATCCACCGTTTCATAAAACACCTTACTTTCAATCCCTTTATTTTGAAAGTGTGCATTCAATGTATCTGCCACACTTGTTTTTCCTAGACCAATCATACCACCAATAACGATACTCACTAACATCCCCCTGATCTATAATGTTTTAGTCCAGCTGCTTTTTTTTAATGCTAATGATAATTGTTCAAAAATATGCTTTAAATCTTGTTCATTTTTGACAAAATCCAAGTCGTCTCCGCTAAAGCGAAGAACCGGGATTTCTGGATGTTCTTTTTCAAAGATTGTCATTGTATTTTCGTAATCAAGCGATAACTGTTCTAAATATAAGGGGCTGATATTCTTTTCCACTTCTCGCCCTCTTATTTTGATTCGCTTTAGAAGTGTATCGAGGCTGGCATTCAGATAAATAATGACATTAGGCTTCGGCATATCTTCAGTTAGAATTTGATAAATTTTATAATATTTTTGATACTCGTCCTCATTTAATGAGCGCTTTGCAAAAATTAAATTTTTGAAAATATGATAATCAGCTACGACTGATTGATTTTGAGTTAAGAAATGGGTATTGATATCCCCTAATTGCTTAAAACGATTGCAGAGGAAAAACATTTCGGTTTGAAAACTCCATTCCTCAATATTTTCATAGAATTTTCCTAAAAAAGGATTTTCATCGACAATCTCTTTAAGTAATGCTAATTCAAATTGCGCTGAAATGGCTTTTGCGAGAGATGTTTTTCCAACACCAATCGGCCCTTCAACGGTAATAAAGGGTGTATCCCCCATTGCAAATCCTCCTTCGAAAGCTACCTTCACTCTATGTTTGACCAGAAAATCTGGATATTTAGTCACAAAAAACACGCAAGATTTATTTTATCATAATCTTACGCAGGAAGGGATAAGGAAAATTTAGAAGAAATATGTTTTATGTCAAATATATGAAAAAACTGCCGAATCACGGCAGTTTTTGTAGAAATAAAAATTTAGGTTCCTCGTTTAACGACATCGAAGTTGTTGATGATTAACAGCCAGTTTTGCGGGAAGGCAAGACCGAGTTTCCAATAACTCATTCCCCTAATATTTAACTCTTTAATTAAATCAAACTTGGCTTGGATCGAGCGGGCGTCCTCAAACCAAACCTCATGCTGCCTGCCTGCATCTGAGTATCTAAAAAATGGTGCTTGAGCCTTGGTGTCATATTGAATCGGGACATTGTGGCTTGCGGCGAGCTGTATCGCTTGCTGTGGACTCACCGCCCTAGCTACGGACCCTTGCACGAATGGAAGTGTCCAATCATAGCCATAAAGGTTCTGCCCCATCATAATCTTATTTGAAGGAATTTCAGTTACTGCGTATTCCAGGACTCTTCTTACTTGATCAATGGGAGAGACAGCCATTGCAGGGCCCCCGCTATATCCCCACTCATAGGTCATAATCACGACAAAGTCAGCGATTTCCCCATGAGCCTTATAATCATGACCCTCATACCATTTCCCTTTTTGAGTGGCACTGGTCTTTGGGGCAAGGGCAGTTGACATGAGCCAGCCTTCCTTTACGAATCTTTGTTTTGCTTTTCGTAAAAAGCGATTATAGGCCTCCCGGTCAGCCGGGCGTAAAAACTCAAAGTCAAAGTGTATATCCCGAAATCCATACCGCTTAGCAGTTGTGACAATATTATCTAGAAATTTATCTTGGATGGCAATATTATTCAATAAGATTCTTCCGAGTTCGTCACTGAACTGATCGTTCTCTTGATTGTTAATAACCATCATTAACACATTGCGGTTGGCTTTTGCTATGGCAGGAAATTGATTCAGCAAGGGTGCTTTCAGTGTGCCATCACGGCGGACTTGAAAGCTGAATGGGGCTAAATAGGTTAGATAAGGCGCGGCCTCACGGGCACTGGATTCTAAAACAGGAGCAACGGTAGTGCCGCGCGGTTCAACATAGGCGTTAAATTCGGCACTTCTCTTCTTGCTTTGCGGAATATAGAGACGGAAACCGACGTTAAGCGGCTGATTAGGGTTAATCCGATTGATGCTGGCCAACTCTTGGTAGGGAATATTAAACTTTCTTGCAATCGTGATGAGCGAATCGCCTTGCTGCACAAAATAAAAGTGTCCAATAATCGGAATGACAAGTGACTGTCCAATCACAAGATTATTTGGATTCGGTAAATCGTTGGCCTCTACTATGTCCTTTACGGTTGTATGATAAGTTCTAGCAATTGTAGTTAAGGATTCATTTCTCTTTATCACATGGATTTGCATCCTAATCCCTCCTAAGCAAATATGCGTTGCAATTATTTTATGAGGGGAGAAACGGATAAATGATATAATGCTTATAAATTTCACTCTGAAGCAAATGGGGATGCCTTCTTGGCAATAATGGGACCATGGGAAAAGTAAAGGGGAATTATCATGATAGGTGAGCAGACAATTGATGAGTTTTATATGAAGGAAGCGATAAAGGAAGCAAATAAGGCTGAAGCAATAGATGAAGTACCAATTGGTGCAGTGCTCGTCATGGACGGGAAAATAGTCGCTCGAGCCCATAATTTACGGGAGACTGAACAAAATGCTGTTGCACACGCGGAGCTATTAGCTATTGATCAAGCATGCAGAGAGATTGGCACATGGCGTCTTGAGGAATCTACCTTATATGTTACCTTGGAGCCGTGTCCAATGTGTGCGGGAGCCATTATTTTATCTCGAGTAAAAAGGGTGGTATACGGTGCGGCGGACCCTAAGGGCGGCTGTGCAGGGACACTGATGAATCTTTTGGAAGATGACCGCTTTAATCATCAAAGCGAAGTTACTAGCGGTGTATTAGAAAAAGAGTGTGGGCAGCTGCTCTCCGACTTTTTTCGAAAAATAAGAGAGCGAAAAAAGGCAGCGAAAAAAAGGCAGGCAGATAGACTTACAAAAAATGACAAAGAATAAGGATTGCTTTTTTACAAGAATATTTGTATACTAAGAAAGCGTCATAGTGACGCACAAAACTTTGGTATCAACTTTGCCGTGCTAGGTGGGGAGGCAGCGGTGCCCTGTACCCGCAATCCGCTCTAGCGGGACTGAATCCCTTCCCGAGGCTAACGACCTGTAGGGTCTGCCTTAAGTAAGTGGTGTTGACGCCCGGGTCCTGCGCAATGGGAATCCATGAACCATGTCAGGTCCGGAAGGAAGCAGCATTAAGTGGACGCTCCCATGTGCCGCAGGGTGGCCTGGGCCGAGCTAACTGCTTAAGTAACGCTTATGGGCGTTAGTCGACGGAAGGTGCACGGCAGTTATATTACATAAATTAACTCATCTCAGACTTGGGATGAGTTTTTTTGTCCATTACATAGATTCATTTTGTAAAAAGCAAAATGGTTAAGGTATAATAAAAAGGAATGAAAATTTTGAAGGGGGCGTGTCTTTTGGCATATCAAGCTTTATATCGTGTTTGGCGGCCTCAAACATTTCTCGATGTAGTAGGACAAGAACATGTAACCAAGACATTGCAAAACGCCCTGCTTCAGCAAAAGATATCACATGCGTATCTTTTTTCCGGCCCTAGAGGAACAGGGAAAACAAGTGCTGCTAAAATATTAGCAAAGGCGATTAACTGTGAGCGGTCACCTGTTTCAGAACCATGTAACGAATGTGCAGCTTGTCGTGGAATAACCGATGGAACGATTTCAGATGTGTTAGAATTTGATGCCGCCTCGAACTCACGAGTGGAGGAAATGCGGGACGTTTTGGACAAGGTAAGATTTGCGCCCACAGCTGTGAATTACAAAGTCTATATTATCGATGAAGTGCATATGCTATCCATTAGCGCCTTTAATGCCTTGCTAAAAACTCTAGAAGAACCGCCGAAGCATGTCATCTTTATATTAGCTACAACAGAACCTCATAAAATCCCCTTAACAATTATTTCAAGATGTCAACGCTTTGATTTTAGACGCATTACAGCTGGGGCAATCGTCAATCGGATGAAGTTAATTGTCGAGGAATCTGGAATTGATTGTGATGAACGTGCCCTTCAATTGATTGCTCGGGCTGCAGATGGCGGAATGCGTGATGCACTTAGTCTATTGGATCAAGCGATATCGTATAGCCAGGACCATGTTGCAATTGAAGATGCATTAACGGTTACAGGATCGGTTTCGCAGGGATTTTTAAATAAACTTGCTTTGGCATTCCGGGAAAAGGATGTCGCAAACGGCTTAGCGGCGTTGGATGAACTTTTATATCATGGAAAAGACCCGATGCGATTTATTGAGGATTTAATCCTGTTTTATCGTGACATGCTGCTATATAAAACAGCACCAAACCTTGAGGAATCATTGGAAAGAGTGATGCTGGATGATGATTTTCGAAACATTGCTGAAACGATATCAACAGATCAGATTTATCAACTGATTGATCTCTTGAATAAAACACAACAAGAAATGCGTTGGACTAATCATCCAAGAATTTTTCTTGAGGTGGCGATTGTTAAGCTGTGTCAAATGGAAGTAAAGCAGACGGCACAGGCGCAGCCTGCTCAAATCGATCAGTTGTTAACAAGAATTGGTCAATTGGAGATGGAACTCGAGCATTTAAAGGCGAATGGTGTAACAGCATCTCCTCAAGAGGCAGTACAGCAATCACAAAAGCCAGCCCAAAGATCTGCGAAAAAGGCATTTCAGCCGGCGGTCGGAAAAATAAATGAAGTGTTAAAGCAGGCAACAAAAAGCGATTTAAATCTGATTAAATCTAATTGGGCAGAATTGAGGGCCAGTCTGTTAAAATCACAAGCTGCCCTATTAAACGATGCCGAGCCTATCGCCGCATCAGCAACTGCTTTTATCATAAAATTTAAGCATGAAATGATTTGCCAGATGGCGATGAATCGAACAGATTTTCTGGATGCAGTGATCGCCGCTTTATATAAATTAACAGGCAAAAGATTTACAATCTTAGGTGTCCCGGAAGACCAGTGGCTGCCAATTCGCGAAAGCTTTTTGAATAGCCATGAAGGTGGTACTGAAGGAGAAACCAGTGAAGTACCAAAGGAAGAAGAACCACATATTGCCGAGGCAAAAAAAATATTTGGCGAAGAATTTGTGGAAATTATTGATTAAAAACTAATAACCAATTAAATGGAGGTAGATGAATAATGATGCGTGGTGGCGGAATGGGAAATATGCAAAATATGATGAAACAAATGCAAAAGATGCAAAAGAAAATGGCAGAGGCACAAGAAGAATTAGGTGAAAAAAAGATTGAAGGAACTGCTGGCGGTGGTATGGTAACAGTCATTGTTACGGGACATAAGGAAGTAGTCGATGTAATTATTAAACCAGAAGCTGTTGACCCAGATGATGTAGAAATGCTTCAGGACCTTGTTTTAGCGGCTACAAATGATGCACTTAAAAAGGTCGAAGAATTAACAAACAGTACTATGGGGCAATTTACAAAAGGAATGAACCTTCCTTTTTAGGAGAGGAATAGCAAAAGATGCATTATCCAGAACCAATTTCAAAGCTGATTGACAGCTTTATGAAGCTGCCAGGTATCGGTCCTAAAACGGCCGGTCGTCTGGCTTTTTTCGTCTTAAGTATGAAAGAAGATACTGTGCTTGATTTTGCTAAAGCACTTGTCAATGCCAAACGAAATTTAACGTATTGTTCTGTCTGCGGTCATATAACAGATCAAGACCCTTGTTATATTTGTGAAGATGTGCGCCGTGATAAGAGCATTATCTGTGTTGTTCAAGATCCTAAAGATGTGATTGCGATGGAAAAAATGAAGGAATTCAATGGATTGTATCATGTCCTGCATGGGGCCATTTCCCCTATGGATGGGATTGGACCAGAGGACATCAATATTCCAAGCCTCTTAAAGCGTCTTCAAGATGAAAATATAATAGAAGTAATCTTAGCGACAAACCCTAATATTGAGGGGGAAGCCACAGCCATGTACATTTCCCGTTTGTTAAAACCATCAGGAATTAAAACAACGAGAATTGCTCATGGACTTCCTGTCGGCGGGGATCTTGAATATGCAGATGAGGTTACTTTATCCAAAGCGATTGAGGGCCGAAGAGAATTTTAAGAAGACGCGGAGGAATCAATGATGTTTTTTCAGCGTAAAGGGCGGCTTCGTAAAGAGTATAATGAAAAGCTTTTAGTGCAGTTGAATCGATATAAAGAACATTGGCAGCAAGAAAAGTTGCTGTTAGAGAAAAGTTTCGATCCTTCAGACGAAGTAATTTGTCAAACGAAAATAGCTGAGGCAAAATATATCTTTCTTTTAAGAGAAGCAAAGCAGCGGAACGTTAATTTAATGAATTCATAAATATGCTATTTCCTTTTTTAGGTCTATTCTTGGCAGCTTGTACATAAGTTGTAAACAAAGTGACTTAAGAAGGGGGATAGCTTTTTTGGAACCAATTATCGTGATATCTATCCTAGGCGGCTTAGTAATTATCCTATTATTTACGGGAGCTCCCTTTAAGCCTGCTCGATTTGTAGGTCAAGCCGCAATCAAGTTAGTCATTGGAGCGCTATTTTTATTTTTCTTAAATGCAGCAGGAAACCGCTATGGCATTCATGTGCCGATTAATTTTGCCACCTCTGCCATTTCAGGCTTTTTAGGAATCCCAGGCCTGTGTGCTTTAGTGGCTATACAACATTGGGTAATCTAAATCGTAAACCGCTGAAAAAGGCGGTTTTTCTTTTTGAAAAAATATAAAAATCAATTTCAAAAAAAGTATTGACCAATGCTTTGATATGCTGTAATATATGAAAAGTCGTCACTGAGGTGATGCAAAATAAAAGAAAAAAGTTATTGACTTCTTATTAATAACTTGGTATGATAAAAAAGTCGCTTTTGAGCGATAAAGAAATTGTTCTTTGAAAACTAAACAAACAAAATCGTGCAAACAAACAATAAATTTTAGTTTCTTTTAAGAAACTAAGCCAACGTAACTTTATGAGCTAATCAACTTTCTTGGAGAGTTTGATCCTGGCTCAGGACGAACGCTGGCGGCGTGCCTAATACATGCAAGTCGAGCGAGACTCTTCGGAGTCTAGCGGCGGACGGGTGAGTAACACGTGGGCAACCTGCCTGTAAGACTGGGATAACACCGGGAAACCGGTGCTAATACCGGATAATCCTTTTCCTCTCATGAGGAAAAGCTGAAAGTCGGTTTCGGCTGACACTTACAGATGGGCCCGCGGCGCATTAGCTAGTTGGTGAGGTAACGGCTCACCAAGGCGACGATGCGTAGCCGACCTGAGAGGGTGATCGGCCACACTGGGACTGAGACACGGCCCAGACTCCTACGGGAGGCAGCAGTAGGGAATCTTCCACAATGGACGAAAGTCTGATGGAGCAACGCCGCGTGAGCGATGAAGGCCTTCGGGTCGTAAAGCTCTGTTGTTAGGGAAGAACAAGTACCGGAGTAACTGCCGGTACCTTGACGGTACCTAACCAGAAAGCCACGGCTAACTACGTGCCAGCAGCCGCGGTAATACGTAGGTGGCAAGCGTTGTCCGGAATTATTGGGCGTAAAGCGCGCGCAGGCGGTCCTTTAAGTCTGATGTGAAAGCCCACGGCTCAACCGTGGAGGGTCATTGGAAACTGGGGGACTTGAGTGCAGAAGAGGAAAGCGGAATTCCACGTGTAGCGGTGAAATGCGTAGAGATGTGGAGGAACACCAGTGGCGAAGGCGGCTTTCTGGTCTGTAACTGACGCTGAGGCGCGAAAGCGTGGGGAGCAAACAGGATTAGATACCCTGGTAGTCCACGCCGTAAACGATGAGTGCTAAGTGTTAGAGGGTTTCCGCCCTTTAGTGCTGCAGCTAACGCATTAAGCACTCCGCCTGGGGAGTACGGCCGCAAGGCTGAAACTCAAAGGAATTGACGGGGGCCCGCACAAGCGGTGGAGCATGTGGTTTAATTCGAAGCAACGCGAAGAACCTTACCAGGTCTTGACATCCTCTGACACTCCTAGAGATAGGATTTTCCCCTTCGGGGGACAGAGTGACAGGTGGTGCATGGTTGTCGTCAGCTCGTGTCGTGAGATGTTGGGTTAAGTCCCGCAACGAGCGCAACCCTTGATCTTAGTTGCCAGCATTTAGTTGGGCACTCTAAGGTGACTGCCGGTGACAAACCGGAGGAAGGTGGGGATGACGTCAAATCATCATGCCCCTTATGACCTGGGCTACACACGTGCTACAATGGATGGTACAAAGGGCTGCAAGACCGCGAGGTTTAGCCAATCCCATAAAACCATTCTCAGTTCGGATTGCAGGCTGCAACTCGCCTGCATGAAGCCGGAATCGCTAGTAATCGCGGATCAGCATGCCGCGGTGAATACGTTCCCGGGCCTTGTACACACCGCCCGTCACACCACGAGAGTTTGTAACACCCGAAGTCGGTGGGGTAACCGTAAGGAGCCAGCCGCCTAAGGTGGGACAGATGATTGGGGTGAAGTCGTAACAAGGTAGCCGTATCGGAAGGTGCGGCTGGATCACCTCCTTTCTAAGGATAAAGCTGGACCTGTGAGCCAGACAAAACAGTTTGTGCATCGATCTTTGTTTGTTTAGTTTTGAGAGTGCAATCTCTCTAATATTTTCGTAGTGGGGGCCTATAGCTCAGCTGGTTAGAGCGCACGCCTGATAAGCGTGAGGTCGATGGTTCGAGTCCATTTAGGCCCACCATACTTTCAATTCTATAATGGGGTCTTAGCTCAGCTGGGAGAGCGCCTGCTTTGCACGCAGGAGGTCAGGGGTTCGATCCCCCTAGACTCCACCAATGACGTTTACTAACGTCCAATTCGTTCTTTGAAAACTAGATAATCGTAATGAAGAAGCAAAGTAAACATCGAGTAATCGCCATTTTAGTTTTTCTCTCTTATGTGAGTAAGAGTTATAAACCTTTTAGGTTAAGTTAGAAAGGGCGCACGGTGAATGCCTTGGCACTAGGAGCCGATGAAGGACGGGACTAACACCGATATGCTTCGGGGAGCTGTAAGTAAGCTTTGATCCGGAGATTTCCGAATGGGGGAACCCACTGTTCGTAATGGAACAGTATCTTTACCTGAATACATAGGGTATAGAAGGCATACCCGGGGAACTGAAACATCTAAGTACCCGGAGGAAGAGAAAGCAAACGCGATTCCCTGAGTAGCGGCGAGCGAAACGGGACATAGCCCAAACCAAGAGGCTTGCCTCTTGGGGTTGTAGGACACTCAACATGGAGTTACAAAGGAACGGGGTAGATGAAGCGACCTGGAAAGGTCCGTCAGAGAAGGTAAAAACCCTGTAGTCGAAACTTCGTTCCCTCCTGAGTGGATCCTGAGTACGGCCGGACACGTGAAATCCGGTCGGAAGCAGGGAGGACCATCTCCCAAGGCTAAATACTCCCTAGTGACCGATAGTGAACCAGTACCGTGAGGGAAAGGTGAAAAGCACCCCGGAAGGGGAGTGAAATAGTTCCTGAAACCGTGTGCCTACAAGTAGTCAGAGCCCGTTCATGGGTGATGGCGTGCCTTTTGTAGAATGAACCGGCGAGTTACGATCCCATGCAAGGTTAAGTTGAAGAGACGGAGCCGCAGCGAAAGCGAGTCTGAATAGGGCGTATGAGTATGTGGTCGTAGACCCGAAACCAGGTGATCTACCCATGTCCAGGGTGAAGTCCAGGTAACACTGGATGGAGGCCCGAACCCACGCACGTTGAAAAGTGCGGGGATGAGGTGTGGGTAGCGGAGAAATTCCAATCGAACTTGGAGATAGCTGGTTCTCTCCGAAATAGCTTTAGGGCTAGCCTCACGTAGTAAGAGTCTTGGAGGTAGAGCACTGTTTGGACTAGGGGCCCTCATCGGGTTACCGAATTCAGACAAACTCCGAATGCCAAAGACTTATCCGTGGGAGTCAGACTGCGAGTGATAAGATCCGTAGTCAAAAGGGAAACAGCCCAGACCACCAGCTAAGGTCCCAAAGTATACGTTAAGTGGAAAAGGATGTGGAGTTGCTTAGACAACCAGGATGTTGGCTTAGAAGCAGCCACCATTTAAAGAGTGCGTAATAGCTCACTGGTCGAGTGACTCTGCGCCGAAAATGTACCGGGGCTAAACGTATCACCGAAGCTGTGGATTGACATCTTTGATGTCAGTGGTAGGAGAGCGTTCTAAGGGCGTTGAAGCTAGACCGTAAGGACTGGTGGAGCGCTTAGAAGTGAGAATGCCGGTATGAGTAGCGAAAGATGAGTGAGAATCTCATCCACCGAATGCCTAAGGTTTCCTGAGGAAGGCTCGTCCGCTCAGGGTTAGTCGGGACCTAAGCCGAGGCCGAAAGGCGTAGGCGATGGATAACAGGTTGATATTCCTGTACCACCTCTTTATCGTTTGAGCAATGGGGGGACGCAGGAGGATAGGGTAAGCGCGCTGTTGGATATGCGCGTCTAAGCAGTTAGGCTGAGAGGTAGGCAAATCCGCCTCTCGTGAAGGCTGAGCTGTGATAGCGAGGGAAATTTAGTACCGAAGTTCCTGATTCCACACTGCCAAGAAAAGCCTCTAGCGAGATAAAAGGTGCCCGTACCGCAAACCGACACAGGTAGGCGAGGAGAGAATCCTAAGGTGAGCGAGAGAACTCTCGTTAAGGAACTCGGCAAAATGACCCCGTAACTTCGGGAGAAGGGGTGCTTTTTGAGGTGAATAGCCTCGAAGAGCCGCAGTGAATAGGCCCAGGCGACTGTTTAGCAAAAACACAGGTCTCTGCGAAGCCGCAAGGCGAAGTATAGGGGCTGACGCCTGCCCGGTGCTGGAAGGTTAAGAGGAGGGGTTAGCGCAAGCGAAGCTCTGAATCGAAGCCCCAGTAAACGGCGGCCGTAACTATAACGGTCCTAAGGTAGCGAAATTCCTTGTCGGGTAAGTTCCGACCCGCACGAAAGGCGTAACGATCTGGGCACTGTCTCAACGAGAGACTCGGTGAAATTATAGTACCTGTGAAGATGCAGGTTACCCGCGACAGGACGGAAAGACCCCGTGGAGCTTTACTGTAGCCTGATATTGAATTTTGGTACAGCTTGTACAGGATAGGTAGGAGCCTGAGAAGCCGGAGCGCTAGCTTCGGTGGAGGCGTCGGTGGGATACTACCCTGGCTGTATTGAAATTCTAACCCGCACCCCTGATCGGGGTGGGAGACAGTGTCAGGTGGGCAGTTTGACTGGGGCGGTCGCCTCCTAAAAAGTAACGGAGGCGCCCAAAGGTTCCCTCAGAATGGTTGGAAATCATTCGCAGAGTGTAAAGGCACAAGGGAGCTTGACTGCGAGACCTACAAGTCGAGCAGGGACGAAAGTCGGGCTTAGTGATCCGGTGGTTCCGCATGGAAGGGCCATCGCTCAACGGATAAAAGCTACCCCGGGGATAACAGGCTTATCTCCCCCAAGAGTCCACATCGACGGGGAGGTTTGGCACCTCGATGTCGGCTCATCGCATCCTGGGGCTGTAGTCGGTCCCAAGGGTTGGGCTGTTCGCCCATTAAAGCGGTACGCGAGCTGGGTTCAGAACGTCGTGAGACAGTTCGGTCCCTATCCGTCGTGGGCGCAGGAAATTTGAGAGGAGCTGTCCTTAGTACGAGAGGACCGGGATGGACGCACCGCTGGTGTACCAGTTGTTCTGCCAAGAGCATCGCTGGGTAGCTATGTGCGGACGGGATAAGTGCTGAAAGCATCTAAGCATGAAGCCCCCCTCAAGATGAGATTTCCCATAGCGCAAGCTAGTAAGAACCCTGAAAGATGATCAGGTTGATAGGTCAGAGGTGGAAGCGTGGTAACATGTGGAGCTGACTGATACTAATCGTTCGAGGACTTAACCAAAACGAAAAGCGGAGGCGACTGTTCAACTTCGACAGACTTTGGAGAACTGGCACTGCAAATCCTGGTTTTGGATTTGAAGGGACAGATCGAAAAGGCCGAGAAGTTAGGAGCCGCAGCTGGACAAGTAAAAAGGCAACCTCGTGTTTACAAACTTCTTCTGCATTATCTAGTTTTGAGGGAATGAAACCTCAACCAAATAGTCTGGCAGCAATGGCGAGAAGGTCACACCCGTTCCCATACCGAACACGGAAGTTAAGCTTCTCAGCGCCGATGGTAGTTGGGACACGCGTCCCTGTGAGAGTAGGACGTTGCCAGGCACATCAAAGACAACCTGAAAAGGTTGTTTTTTTGTGTTTACTTAATAAGGACAATAACAATAGTAAAAAAGTACGAAATGTTTTCAAAGAAATTACGAATAGACATACACCCAAACGTGAACTGTTACATACTATATTAACTAAGATAGTGCGAAAATGAGTATTCGAAAAATTGTATACAATTGAAAACTTCCGGGCAGAATGGATGTATGGAGGTGGAGGGATTGAGTTCATTTTTAGCACAGAAATATCATCAGGAAATGTGTGTTATATGTGAGAATTTAAAACCAAAAGGCATACATCTATATACTTCATTTATTTGTACAGAATGTGAAAATGATTTAATACAAACAGATACAAAGGATCCAAAATATAAATATTTTCTCAAACAGCTGAAAAAAATTACAACTCCAGAAATTTTTTCATAAAAGTCCATTATGGGCTTATTTTTTTGCAATCAAATGAGAAAGGAAACTGTTTTTTTGTTAGAATAAATAAGAATCTTAGAAGGAAGTAAACGAATGAATAATCAATCAAAAATACCATTATATGATGCTTTAATCCAACACATAAACAAAAGGCCGGTTTCCTTCCATGTCCCTGGGCATAAATATGGTGAAGTGCTTCAACCTGAGGCTCACCGCTATTTCCAGAAAATCTTAAAAATAGATGCAACCGAATTATCAGGTTTAGATGACTTGCACTCACCTGAAGGAGCAATTCTAGAGGCAGAATCACTATTAGCTAATCTCTACCATACGAGAAAAAGTTATTTTCTTGTTAATGGTTCAACTGTCGGCAATCTAGCAATGATCATGGCAGCATGTGAGGAGGGGGCAAAGGTCCTCGTCCAAAGGAATTGTCATAAGTCTATTTTAAATGGTCTAAGTTTAGCGAAGGCGGATCCCATTTTTGTAGAGCCTGAATTTAACCATGAGTGGAAAATTCCCTCTGGAATCGGTTTAGAAACAGTCAAAGAATCTATCAAATTATATCCTGATGCAAAGGCACTCATTCTGACCTATCCTAACTACTATGGATTGGGATACGCATTACAAGAAATAATAAATGAAGCACATCGGCATAATATCCCTGTACTAGTGGACGAAGCTCACGGGCCGCACTTGATCCTTGGCGCCCCATTTCCGCCTTCTGCGCTTCAATTAGGTGCAGACATTGTGGTTCAATCCGCACATAAGATTCTCCCAGCAATGACAATGGGCTCCTACTTACATATTAGTAGTGATTTAATCAATCGGAAGAAGCTAGAGGAATACCTCGCTATGTTCCAATCGAGCAGTCCGTCCTATCCGATTATGGCATCCTTGGATTTGGCGAGGAACTATTTAGGTGAATATACACAAGAAGATGTAACATTTCTTTTAACTGGAATCAGAAGATTTAGGGACGAGTTAGCAAATATTCCTGCGATTAAAGTGCTGGAATATCCTAACGATAATGGCGATCCTTTAAAAATAACCATTCAGTCCAGATGCCATTTAAGTGGATTTGAACTTCAAAGGAGACTGGAAGAATCAGCAATTTTTACTGAATTAGCCGATCCGAATAATTTACTTTTTATTTTACCTTTACTTAAAGATGGACAAAGTTTCCCTTTTGAAGAAACTCTTTTGAAAATAAAAAAGGCATTAGCTGGATTGTCAGTACATACTGCACATGAGATAGTTGAAACAGCTAGCCAAAAAATCTCTTCTTTAGCGATTCCCTTCAAAGAAATGGAGAATTTAGAGATAAAAGAACTACCCATATCTATCGCTCTAGGAGAGGTATGTGCCGAAACGATTATTCCATACCCGCCAGGTATTCCTTTGCTATTAAAGGGAGAAAGGATCACAATAGACAAGCTCAGTCAGCTTAGCCGCTTAATACAAACCGGGGCAAGGTTTCAAGGAGGAGCTTTATTAAAAGATGGTTGCATAAAGATTTTTTGCACAGCCTAAGAGTGCAAGATACAGTTTTGGAGGTTTATATAGATGAATAATGGTACGTTTATTACATTTGAGGGACCGGATGGTGCAGGTAAGTCAACCATTATTGAAATGGTGGCAAATCAGCTTGGTAAAAATGTTCTTCTAACCCGAGAACCAGGTGGTATTGATATCGCAGAACAGATTCGAGCTGTCATATTAGCTAAAGAGAATACGGCCATGGACCCACGGACAGAAGCATTACTCTATGCTGCTGCTAGAAGACAGCATTTAATAGAAAAGGTAAAACCAGCACTAGATGAAGGAAAAATAGTGTTGTGCGACCGGTTTGTTGACAGTTCTTTAGCATACCAAGGTTATGCGCGTGGATTAGGTATTGAGGAAGTGTTTGCGATCAATCAATTTGCAATTGAAAATTTGATGCCAGAGTTAACAATCTACTTTGATATCGAACCAGAGTTGGGACTGCTGCGGATCAATAAAAATAAAGGCCGGGAAATCAATCGTTTAGATTTAGAAAACCTGGAATTTCACAAAAAGGTAAGTGAAGGATACCATCTATTAATTGACCGTTTTCCCGAGAGAATACGGTGCATTGATGCCTCAGGTACGGTGGAAGAGGTTCTTCAGCAAACGTTAAAGATCATCGAAGAATCACTAGCAAAAAGGAAGCCTTATTAAAGGGCTTTTTTTTATCCTAAAGAAACTGTCATTACGAATGTAAGGAGCTCTGTTACCTGTTATAATATAGGAAACGAAACTAGTAATAAAAAAGGAGAGGGTGGTTCGGATGAAAATGATCATAGCTGTCGTACAGGACCAAGATAGTAATCGATTATCAAAGGCACTAGTAGATAATAATTTTAGAGCAACCAAATTAGCTAGTACAGGTGGATTTCTTAAGTCAGGCAACACGACCTTTATGATTGGTACAGAGGATATCCGCGTGGACCGGGCCCTCCAGATTATTAAGGATAACTGCAGGTCTAGAGAGCAGTTAGTCGCCCCCGTTTCACCGATGGGCGGTAATGCTGATTCGTATGTTCCATATCCGGTTGAAGTCGAGGTTGGCGGGGCCACCGTATTCGTCCTTCCAATCGAACAATATATGCATTTTTAATTATGTTAAAGCGCTTTGCTGATTTTGACACTCTGTTGATTGGAGCGGAAGGCACGAAGACTCCTGCGGGAGGACGGGGCAGGGGAGACCCCGCAGGAGCGCAGCGACGAGGAGGCTCCCCGGACCGCCCGCGGAAAGCGAAGTGTCTGGAGCGGAAATCAACAGACAAATTTAATGCGCTTTAATATTAAAATAATAGATCCGTTATTATAATAAAGTTAGTGAGTGATGAACTTGGGAAAATCATGGGAGCAACTAGAAGAGCTTCAGCCAACTGTCTTAAAAATGTTAAAAAACAGTTTAGTGAAAAATCGAGTGGCCCATGCATACCTTCTTGAGGGCATCAGAGGGACAGGTAAGCGGGAAATAGCCTTGTTACTGACAAAATCCCTATTTTGCGAGGCAATCATTGATCAGTACCGACCATGCGAGGAATGCAACAATTGCCGGCGGATCAATCATGGGAATCATCCAGACGTACATATTGTCGAGCCGGAGGGATTATCAATTAAGGTTGATCAAATTAGAAACTTGCAGGTGGAGTTTTCTAAAAAGGGATTAGAATCTTTGAAAAAGGTTTATTTACTTGTTCATGCCGATAAGATGAGTGTCAGTGCTTCTAATAGTTTACTCAAATTCTTAGAGGAACCGAATCCCGGGACGGTTGCCTTTCTCTTAACAGAACAACCGCAAAAGATATTACCAACGATCCTTTCTAGGTGCCAAATACTAACATTCCATCCATTATCACCACAAGTGATGATTAAACAATTGGTGGAAAACGGCGTAGAACCGCAGAAGGCTCCATTGTTAGCACAATTAACCAACAGTTTAGATGAAGCCCAAAATTTAAATGTCGATGAATGGTTTGCACAAGCCCAAAAAATAGTGGTAAAATTATATGAGGTGTTAAAAAAAAATCCGCTAGAAGCAATGGTAACGCTTCAGGCTGACTGGTTTTCACACTTTAAAGAGAAAGAACAGATACATCGTGGTTTAGACCTTTTACTTCTTATTTTTAAGGATTTACTATATATACAATTAGATAGGCAGGAGCAGATTGTTTTTCGAGAGGAAAGCGAACGGCTGCGACAATTTGCCCTGCATACATCTGGACGGCGCATATCGGATCAAATGTCAGCTATCCTTGATGCAAAGAGGAAGCTGGAGAGGAATATGAATCCTCAGCTGATGATGGAACAGCTTGTGTTAAAATTGCAGGAGGGATCTTCATTTGTATGATGTTGTAGGAGTACGCTTTAAAAAAGCGGGGAAAATCTATTATTTTGATCCAGGGGAACTCTCCATCGAAAAAGACGACTTTGTCATTGTCGAAACAGTTCGTGGAGTGGAATATGGCAAAGCAGTAATTGCTCGCAAACAGGTTGAGGAGCATGATGTTGTCCTTCCACTCAAAAAAGTGGTTAGAATTGCCGACCCGAAGGATAAGATGATTGTTGAAGAGAATAAGCAAGCAGCAAAAGAAGCCTATGAGGTTTGTAATGAAAAAGTTAATGAGCATCAGCTGGATATGAAACTAGTCGATGTTGAATATACATTTGATCGAAACAAAGTGATCTTCTATTTTACTGCTGATGGAAGAGTTGACTTCCGTGAGCTTGTAAAGGATTTAGCAGCTATTTTCCGGACGAGAATTGAATTACGCCAGATTGGTGTACGTGATGAAGCGAAAATGCTTGGTGGTATTGGTCCATGTGGAAGAATGTTATGCTGTTCCACCTTCTTAGGAGATTTTGACCCCGTTTCGATCAAAATGGCTAAGGACCAAAACCTATCATTAAATCCTACAAAAATATCCGGATTATGCGGCAGATTGATGTGCTGTTTAAAATATGAAAATGATGAATATGAATCTGCTAAAGCATTGCTGCCGGATTTAGGGGAAATCATTGAAACACCGCAAGGTAAAGGAAAAGTAGTAGGATTAAATATATTAGAGCGGGTACTACAGGTTGAACTGAAGGAACAGGAACGCGTTCTGGAGTATACCTTGGAGGAAATCAATAAAGAAGGTGCCTTTTCTATACAATCCACAGATTAACGAGGTGGAAGACGTGGATAAAAAAGAAATATTTGAATCAGTAAGTAATATGGAAACACAAATTGGCCATCTTTACCAAAAGCTAGGAGAATTAAAGCAGCATTTAGCCGAGATACTAGAAGAGAATCATTATTTAAAGCTCGAAAATGAACATTTGAGACGCCGTTTAGATGTAACAACCGAAGAGGAAAAGAAAGAAACAGAGAATAAAAAAGGGTCATCTGTACCCGGGACGTCTGGTGTAAAGCCATTTGATGTAGGGGAAGGATATGATAACCTTGCCCGTCTATATCAAGAAGGTTTTCATATTTGTAACCTTCATTTTGGAAGTTTGCGCAAAGAAGGCGATTGTTTATTCTGTCTTTCCTTTCTAAATAAGAAATAACTTTAAGAGGCTGAAAATAATCAGCCTCTATTTTCATACATTTTGTTGGAGGATGGAAACCTTGGTTAACTTAAAGGAAGATGAGCGGTTAGATTATTTGTTAGCAGAAAATTTACGGATTATCCAAAGTCCGTCCGTTTTTGCCTTTTCCCTTGATGCAGTTTTACTTGCAAGATTTGTCTATGTTCCGATTCAAAAAGGAAACTTGATTGACCTATGCAGTGGGAATGGCGTGATTCCTTTATTTTTAAGTGCACGTACGAAAGGGCAAATAACTGGTGTTGAAATACAGGAACGATTGTACGATATGGCCGTCCGAAGTATTGAATATAATCAGCTAGAGAGTCGGCTGAAAATGATTCATGGTGACATCAAGGAGATTCATAAGCAACTGGGGTATGGCAAGTTTGATGTTGTTACATGTAATCCACCCTATTTTACTACACCTTCTAAGGAAGAAATGAACCCGAATGAACATCTAGCCATTGCTCGCCATGAAATTCTTTGCACATTAGAGGACGCGGTTAAGGCCTCGAGTCAATTAGTGAAACAAGGCGGAAAGGTGGCCTTTGTCCATCGGCCAGGAAGACTGTTGGATATCATTACATTGATGAGGGAATACCGGCTTGAACCAAAACGGATTCAATTTGTTTATCCGAAGAAGGGAAAAGAGGCAAATACTTTATTGATTGAGGCCATTAAGGATGGCAGTCCAGATTTAAAAATTCTCCCACCGTTATTTGTCTATAATGAAACGAATGAATATACTTCAGAAATAAAAGAGATTCTATATGGAGAAAAATGAACATTTCTTTTATGTGCTTACCTGTAAGGATGGGAGTTTGTATGGTGGATACACGAATAATCTGGAAAAGCGGATCAAGATGCATAATGAAGGAAAAGGGGCAAAGTATACACGGGGCCGAGGACCGGTCGAACTTACATACTATCGATGTTATGAAAATAAAGGCGATGCACTAAGGGCAGAATACAATTTCAAACAATTAACTAGAAAGAAAAAAGATGAATTCTTAATAAGAGAAATAGGTGATAGCCATGTGGCAGCAAAAGAGCTTTGAGAATGAAGCAGCAAAAGGGATTTTATATCTTATCCCTACCCCCATTGGAAATTTAGAAGATATGAGTTTCCGAGCCATTCGATTATTAAAAGAGGCAGACCTAATTGCTGCTGAAGATACACGAAATACAAAGAAACTGTGCAATTACTTTGAAATTGGAACGCCCGTGGTCAGTTATCATGAACACAATAAAGAAACCAGCGGTGATAAATTGATTCAAAAGGTAAAGGAAGGATTAAAAATTGCCCTTGTAAGTGATGCAGGTATGCCAGCAATTTCTGACCCTGGTTATGAGTTGGTGTTAGCCGCGACAAGGGAAAAGGTAACAGTTGTTCCCTTGCCAGGTGCAAACGCTGCACTGACCTCATTAATTGCTTCAGGCTTGCCGTGTCAGCCATTTTACTTTTTTGGATTTTTAAATCGTAATAAAAAGGAGAAGCGTTTAGAATTAGAAGCATTAAAGTGGCAGTCGGCAACGTTAATCTTCTATGAATCTCCGCACCGGTTAAAAGAGACCTTATCAATTATGGTTGATGTGCTGGGAAACCGGAATGTGGCCATATGCAGGGAATTAACGAAAAAGTATGAGGAATTTATCCGAGGAACAATCGATGAAGTAATCGCTTGGACTAATCAGGATGAAATTCGCGGGGAGTTTTGTTTAATAGTTGAAGGGTCCGATCAGCAGCAGGAGGAAGCACCGAGCTGGTGGCAAAACTTAACCCTTGAAGAACATGTTAATCATTATATTTCCGAAAAAAATATTCCTTCGAAGGAAGCGATTAAGCTAACGGCGAAAGACCGTGATATGAATAAAAGAGATGTGTATCAGGCCTATCATGTCGAATAATGAAGTAAATATGAATAATATAAAAGCTCCAGCAAAAGTGCTGGAGCTTGTTCTTATTTTACTAATTCAAAGTTGTTTTGGATTTCTTGAATTAATTGTTCTGCACCTTCACGGCTTAGAATCAATTTACCGCCAGCAAGAGATAAATTATCATCAGATACTTCTCCTGTTACTTGGCAAGTCATGTTTGGCTTGTATTTCTTTAGGATGATACGCTCGTCATCCACATAAATTTCAAGAGCATCTTTTTCAGCGATACCAAGAGTACGTCTTAATTCGATTGGAATTACCACACGGCCTAACTCATCAACTTTACGAACGATACCTGTAGATTTCATTTTTACTAGCTCCTCTCATATTATGAACATATTTTTCTCTATCTATTTATTCGTCATTATTCGACAAATTTTTCATAACCTTATAATACAAGAAATTCCCATATCCGTCAATTATTAAATTTTGAAAAATAATAGTATAACTATTTAATATAGATAAGTGTTGATTTAGCAACATTTTATCTAAAAATTCCCTAAATACTACCATAATAATATTATTGTTTTTTTTATAGGAATATTAGTTCGACTCAATGCGATTCGACAAATTCCTGCATGTTTTGATACTATTGAACTACAAATACTTCGAAGTACTTAAAACATTTATGGGTGTAATAGGTAATAGTTTTAAAAATCTGGAAGTTAACGATCGTGAGTCTCCTTGCACAAAAGTTGATTTTTAGGTATATTTTGATGATAGAGACGGGAAAAAACAGGCAATAATGGTTTAATAGGGTTGTGCACTCGCCAACTATTGGAGGGATACAAAATGGAGAATAAATTAAAGACTTTTTACCTGACGACACCGATTTACTATCCTAGTGGAAATTTACATATTGGGCATGCTTATACAACTGTTGCAGGTGATGCAATGGCACGATATAAGCGGTTGCGCGGCTATGATGTTATGTACTTAACTGGGACGGATGAACATGGACAAAAGATTCAACGGAAGGCAGAAGAGGCGGGGATTACTCCGCAACAGTATGTGGATGAAATTGTTAGTGGTATTCAAGAGCTATGGAATAAACTTGATATTTCCTATGATGATTTTATTCGAACAACCCAGGATAGGCATAAACAGATTGTCGAAAAAATCTTTGCAAGACTCCTTGAACAAGGAGATATTTACCTCGATCAGTATGAAGGCTGGTATTGTACACCGTGTGAATCCTTTTTTACTGACCGGCAGCTAGTGGATGGGAATTGTCCAGATTGTGGAAGACCAGTTGAAAAGGTTAAAGAAGAATCTTACTTTTTTAGAATGAGTAAATATGTAGATCGTCTATTGCAGTACTATGAGGAAAATCCCGATTTTATCCAGCCCGAATCCCGTAAGAATGAGATGATTAATAACTTTATCAAGCCAGGTCTAGAAGACTTAGCAGTATCGAGGACAACATTTGATTGGGGAGTAAAAGTGCCTGGCAATCCAAAACACGTTATCTATGTTTGGATTGATGCACTGTCTAACTATATCACAGCACTTGGTTATGGGACAGACAATGATGCTAAATACAAAAACTATTGGCCAGCTGATGTTCATCTTGTCGGGAAGGAAATTGTCCGTTTCCATACCATCTATTGGCCAATTATGCTCATGGCTTTAGATCTTCCGCTTCCAAAGAAGGTTTTTGCCCACGGCTGGTTGTTAATGAAAGATGGAAAAATGTCCAAATCGAAGGGGAATGTGGTTGACCCTGTCACTCTAATTGACCGTTATGGTCTCGATGCTCTTCGTTATTATCTATTAAGAGAAGTTCCATTTGGAGCGGATGGCGTCTTTACACCAGAAGGATTTGTTGAACGAATTAATTTTGATTTAGCAAACGATCTTGGAAATCTTTTAAATCGTACAGTTGCGATGATTGAAAAGTATTTTAACGGGGTTATTCCTGATTATGCTAGTTCTGACAGTGAATTTGATGCTTCACTCCTGCAAGTGAATCAAGAAACCGTTCAAAAATATGAGGAAGCAATGGAGAAAATGGAATTCTCTGTCGCGCTAACAGCAATTTGGCAATTAGTCAGCCGAACCAATAAATATATTGATGAAACTAAACCATGGACATTAGCAAAGGACGAGGCAAATCGCGAGGAACTAGCTAGTGTAATGGTCCATTTGGCTGAATCATTACGAAGAATTGCCATTTTACTACAACCTTTCTTAACACGTACGCCGAATGCGATCTTTGCACAGTTGGGTATTCAAGAGGAATCGCTAAAAGCATGGGAAAGCCTTGCTGATTTTGGCTTGATTCCAAATGGAACAAAGGTTGAGAAGGCTGCGCCAATCTTCCCAAGACTTGAAATTGCGGAGGAAGTTGACTTTATTAAGACGAAAATGCAAGGTTCTGCTCCAGCAGCGGAAGAAAAGAAAGAAGAAAAGCCAGAAGAACAACCAGAAGAAATTGCTGAAATTGCGATTGATGATTTCATGAAAATTGATTTGCGTGTGGCTGAGGTTATTCAAGCCGAGCCGATTAAAAAAGCAGATAAACTTCTTAAACTTCAACTTGATTTAGGATATGAAAAACGTCAGGTTGTTTCTGGAATTGCTCAATATTATAAGCCTGAAGAATTAGTCGGCCGCAAGGTGATTTGTATTACGAATCTAAAACCTGTAAAACTGCGCGGCGAATTGTCACAGGGCATGATTTTAGCCGGCTCAAAAGACGGCCACCTTTCCCTGGCAACAGTCGACCAGACATTAGCAAACGGTGCTAAAGTAAAATAAATAATATAAGTAAAGGCGCCTGATAAGGGCGCCTTTACTTTGGGATATATCCAGATACAGCGCCTAATCAAGGCGCTTCCGCTTTTCGATTGTTCCACGTGAAACAAATTTCGGGACATTTCCTTTTTTATTTTATCTTTTGACATTAAACTGCTATAAGTGCACAATTTAGAGAAAAATAAGGAAACGAGGTTCTTGCTTACTATGCTATTCGACACACATGCACATTTAAATGATACCCAGTATAACGAAGACTTAGAAGAAGTGATTGGAAGAGCGGAACGTGAAGGAGTCACCCATATGGTGGTTGTCGGATTTGATCGACCAACCATAGAGCGAGCTATGCAATTAGCCGAAACCTATGACTTTATTTATGCCTGTGTTGGCTGGCATCCAGTTGATGCGATTGACATGACGGAAGAAGATTTAGTGTGGATAGAGGAATTAACTGCCCATCCAAAGGTTGTTGCGATTGGTGAAATGGGTTTGGATTATCACTGGGACAAATCTCCGAAGGATATTCAAAAGGAGGTTTTCCGGAAGCAAATTAGGCTGGCTAAAAAGGTGAAATTGCCAATCGTTATTCATAATCGCGAAGCTACCGCGGATATCGTGGGAATTTTAAAGGAAGAAGGTGCAGAAGAGGTAGGCGGTATTATGCACTGCTTTAGCGGCAGTCCTGAAGTGGCGATGGAATGTGTCAAAATGAACTTCTACATCTCTTTAGGCGGTCCAGTGACCTTTAAAAATGCTAGAAAGCCGAAAGAAGTAGCAGCTGAAGTACCTTTAGATAAGCTGTTAATCGAAACAGATTGCCCGTATTTAGCTCCCCATCCGTACCGCGGGAAAAGAAATGAGCCTAGTTATGTAAAACTAGTAGCTGAACAAATTGCCGAAATAAAAGGATTGACATTTGAAGAAGTGGCTGAAGCAACGACACGAAATGCTAAAAAATTATTCGCCATAAAATGATAGGGGAATTTGTCGAAGACAGTGGAAGCTTGTCTTAAAATTTAATGAAAACAAAAAGTTCTACATGTCTCCTTTTCTACATAGGATAACCGTGTCGAGAAGTTTCTCTTTGCAAATATTCTAACTTTGTGCATAATTAGAAATACCCTCGCAGAGTATGCAAGGATAGACAGCCGACAGCATGGTTCATTAATCTCTCTAAGAGAAGGAGGCGTTTTTCATCGTATTCAAAACCATGAAAAACCTGTTTCCCCAGTCTTTGAGCCGGAAGACATTGACCATTGCTTTTGCTAGTTTCGTAGTTTTGTTGACATCTCTTGGAATTCTTTTTTATGAAGGGTCAAAGAAAACTGTTGCCATCACTCTTAACAATCAGCAAAAGGTCGTAAAGACACATGCGGATACAGTCAATGAATTATTAGATGAAATGGATGTATCCATTCGCTCACAAGACTATTTGCAACCAAAGGCGAATTCAGAGGTGAAGGACCACCTTATGGTCGTATGGAAGCAAGCTAAACAGGTTCACATTGTCAAGGACAACGAGAAGAAAACGATCTGGACGACAGCTGACTCAGTAGCTGGACTCCTAAAAGAGCAGAAAATTGTTTTGAGCAAACATGATGAAATCTCACCAAGTCCGCAAGCAGCAATACAAGATAAGATGAAAATTGGATTAAAAAAAGCGTTTCATCTTACATATGTTGACGGCGGTAAAAAGCAACAAGTTTGGGCCACTTCGGCTACGGTCGCTGACTTTTTATCACAACAGGGCATTAAGCTAAATCAACTAGACCGAGTTGAACCGTCATTAACAGAAACCATTGCTAAGAATGGTGTTGTTAACGTCATTCGAGTAGAAAAAGTCACCGATGTAGTGGAAGAACCTGTTCAATTTGCTGTGGTAACCAAGAAGGATGAAAGTTTAGAAAAGGGCAAGGAAAAAACCATTACCAAGGGTAAAAAAGGCCGCATTTCTAAACAGTATGAAGTCTGGCTTGAAAATGGCAAAGAAGTATCTAGAAAATTAATAAGTGAGCAGAAGATTGCAGAGAAACAAGATAAAGTTGTGGCTGTCGGAACGAAGGAATTATCATTACAAGTTTCCCGTGGTACTGCTAATGAGCCGGGAAAAGAGTTTTATGTGACTGCAACTGCTTATACAGCGTATTGCAATGGGTGTTCAGGAAGAACTGCAACCGGACTTAATCTGCGTGCGAATCCGAACATGAAGGTAATCGCGGTTGACCCGAGAGTCATTCCGCTTGGATCAAAGGTATATGTTGACGGTTATGGTTACGCGGTGGCGGGTGACACAGGCGGTGCCATTAAGGGATATATCATTGATTTATTCATGCCATCAAAAAGTGATGCATACCGCTGGGGGCGGAAAAAAGTAAAGATTAAAGTACTAGATTAATTTCCTTTATGCAGAGGGTCCTATCCTCTGCATTTTGCTTTTTTCGTAAATTTCTTTATACTAACAACGATACTTATAAAATCAGTTTACCCCGTTAAGAGTGGGCATAAACTTTTCTTACTTAATTGTATGAATCTGTTTGATAATATAGACGAGGGACATTACAAAAATGTTTCAAGTTTTTTTCAATTTTTTATTTTTTTATTACGGAGTTACGGAGGCCTACATTAACAAAATGAAGATTAAAGAAATTATTGTTGTTGAGGGCAAGGATGATACAACAGCGATTAAACGAGCAGTTAATGCTGATACAATTGAAACAAATGGGTCGGCTGTAAATGGGACTACCATAGAAAGGGTACGGCGTGCGCAAGAGACAAGAGGCGTAATCATATTTACTGATCCCGATTTCCCAGGGGAGAAAATTAGGAAGACAATTGCTGAAGCTGTCCCTGGTTGTAAACACGCTTTTTTAACAAAGGAAGCGGCGATGGGAAAAGTCGGCGAAAGCCTTGGTGTGGAGCATGCCAGTCCAGAAGCAATTCAAGAGGCACTAAAGGATGCCCAGGTTATGAGTGAGACGTATACAGAAGAAATAACACAAGAGGACTTACTTACCGCTGGACTTGTTGGCGGCGAGGGAGCGAAAGAGAGAAGAATCATCCTGGGTGAATTTTTAAAAATAGGATATACAAATGGGAAACAGCTCCATAAGCGCTTAATGATGTTCCAAATCAGTAAACAAGAATTTTCAGAAGCACTAAGGGTTGTACGTCAGGAGGAACTACATGAATAACAAAGATATTGCTACCCCGGTAAGAACAAAAGAAATTTTAAATAAATACGGTTTTTCATTTAAGAAGAGCCTCGGTCAAAACTTTTTAATCGATACAAATATTTTAAAAAAGATTGTCAGTTTTGCGGATCTCACAGAAGATTCTGGTGCGATTGAAATCGGACCAGGTATTGGTGCGCTTACTGAGCAGCTGGCTCGGACGAGTAAAAAGGTCGTTGCTTTTGAGATCGATCAACGGTTATTACCTATCTTAAAGGATACGTTATCGCCATACCCAAATGTAAATATCATTCATAACGATGTGCTAGAAGCAGACGTTGCCGAAGTTATCACAGAAGAATTTGCTGAAATAACCGATGTTATGGTTGTAGCTAATTTACCTTATTATGTGACTACGCCTATCATTATGAAACTTCTTGAAGAGCATTTGCCAATCCGCGGGATTGTTTGTATGCTTCAAAAAGAGGTGGCAGACCGTATTTCAGCAAAGCCAGGGACAAAGGATTATGGTTCTCTTTCCATCGCTGTTCAGTATTACACAGAGGCTGAGACCGTCATGATTGTCCCAAAAACAGTATTTGTCCCGCAGCCGAATGTTGATTCAGCAGTTATTCGATTGACAAAGAGGGAACAACCAGCGGTTAAAGTAACCGATGAAGCGTTCTTTTTCCAAGTGACAAGGGCAAGTTTTGCTCAACGCCGGAAAACCCTGCTTAATAATCTAACAAGCCAGCTGCCAGATGGAAAGCAAAAAAAGGAGGAAATCCTTCAAGCCCTAAGTGCCAGTGGGATAGATCCTACCCGAAGAGGCGAGACCCTTTCCTTAGAAGAATTTGGCCGTTTAAGTGAAGAATTATATCCGTTTTTCCAATAGACCCTCGCAAAGGGTCTATTTTTTTTCACCATGAGGAAGTTATTTGCATAGCCTATGAGAGAAACCTTATTTAGGCCTATTTGCTGGTCTTATTGGAGTGACGACAGTGGATATAAAAATAAATGATATTGTCGGCAGGAGCTCGTATAACTGTGATATTCTCTTTCGTATAATTGATGTCCGAAAAATAAACGACCAGAAGTTTGCAGTCCTATATGGAGAGGATTTTCGGCTCGTAGCAGATGCCCCATACGAGGATTTGGTTGTTATTGACCATAATCAAAGAGCCAAGCTGAAGAATGAATACCGGACATTGGAGGAACAGTCATTTCGGCTGTTTACTCAAGATGTGGAATTAATCAAACAACGGCAGGAATATGCGGCGACTGGCGGCTATGCAAAACCAAGTAATTATTTTCAAATGCCAGGGAGGGTTCTCCATCTAGATGGTGATCCATCCTATTTAAAGAAATGTATGACGGTATATGAAAAAGTGGGGATCCCTGTTATGGGGATACACTGTAACGAAAAGGAAATGCCTGATCGCATTGGCGCCCTGATAGATACGTATCGTCCCGATATTCTCGTGATCACTGGGCATGATGCATATTCAAAAGCAAAAGGGAAGATGACGGATATTAATGCTTACCGTCATTCAAAACATTTCGTTCAAACGGTTAAGGAAGCACGGAAAAAAATCCCTCACTTGGATCAGCTCGTCATCTTTGCTGGAGCGTGTCAATCACATTTTGAATCATTGATTCACGCTGGGGCAAATTTCGCTAGTTCCCCAGAAAGGATTAACATTCATGCACTGGACCCTGTGTATATTGTTGCTAAAATAAGCTTTACACCTTTCATGGAACGAATCAACGTATGGGATGTATTAAGGAACACCTTAACAGGGGAAAAGGGACTTGGTGGGATTGACACAAAGGGAGTGTTAAGGACAGGGATGCCTTATCGGCCAATCCAAGAGGAGGAAGATGAATAAGCCTTTCCAAAACGAAAAGGCTTATTTTTTTTATTTTATGGCCGGTACATATTCCCGCGCAATTTAAGGCAAGCTAAAAATGTTGAATTTTAGTAGAAAAAGTAGAACAAAACATATTGACAATCTTTTTGTTTGACTGATATAATTTATGTTTTTGTTTGACATAACTATGTCAGTGTGTTATACTTTACACAGTGAGGTGGACCGAATGCCAAAAACCTTAGCCGATATTAAGAAGGCTCTTGACACAAATTTAGGGAAAAGATTACTGCTTAAAGCCAATGGTGGACGTAGAAAAACCATTGAACGTTCCGGTGTTTTAGCAGAAACTTATCCATCTGTTTTTGTTATTGAATTAGATCAGGATGAAAACTCATTCGAACGTGTTTCTTACAGCTATGCGGATGTATTAACAGAAACAGTTCAAATCACTTTCTATGAAGATGCATCAGGACATTTAGCCTTAAATTAGTATATAAGCAATCTGCAGCAGTAAACAAATGTTTACTGCTTTTTGCTATCTAAAAAGAGAAAGCTGCTAAATGATGAGTCTAGAGAGAGTGAACAATGTGATCCATCATAAATACCAAATTCTATCCCATACTAATAATGCTGTAGTATGAAAGGGGTTGTTTAGATGGGCAGAAGAAGAGGAATAATGTCCAGTCACTTTAAAGAAGAGTTGGCAAAGGAACTTGGATTTTATGATGTTGTTCAAAGAGAAGGATGGGGCGGCATAAAGGCAAAAGATGCAGGGAATATGGTCAAGCGTGCCGTTGAACTTGCACAAGAAGAGTTAGCCAATCGGAGTCCTAGAGGTTAACTTCTAAAAAAGGTACTTCCGCTTATAATTTTAATCAATCACTTACTGCAGCGAGACCAGAGGAACATGTTCCTCTGGTCTTTTTTTCTCCAATTTCTGACTTTATTTTTATTAAACATATAATAAATTATGAAATTTGATAGGATTTCGCATATCTCACGTCTTACTTTTATCTTTTTGTGGTAAAATAGGACAAAATGTGGATTTTCGGAAAAAGAAAAGTGGAAGCGCACGTTTAGCGACGTATGGACTGGAGCGCTCCAACCGAGATAAAGGAAACACGAAGAGCAATAGCGATTCGATGTTGACTTATCGTAGGGCGGAGAGCGAAGTCCACTAGCCGTTGGGCGCTGGAACTGGACAAAAAAAGTGGAAGCGCCCGTAGCGCTGAACTGGACAATATAGAAGTAGGTGGACGTAGTGAAGCTTTTAGTAAAAGCACCGGCCAAAATTAATTTAGCATTAGATGTTCTACATAAACGACCCGATGGTTTCCATGAGGTGGAAATGATTATGACCACGATTGATTTGGCGGACCGGGTAGAGTTAGAGTTATTAAATGAAGATAAAATACATATCCTTTCTCACAATCGCTATGTTCCTGATGACCAGCGTAATTTAGCTTTTCAGGCCGCCCAGCTCCTAAAAGATCGATTCCATGTCAAACAAGGTGTGATGATCTCAATTGAAAAGACCATTCCGGTCGCAGCTGGACTTGCGGGAGGAAGCAGTGATGCTGCAGCCACCTTAAGAGGTTTGAATAAGCTTTGGAATCTTGGATTAACGATGGATGAATTGGCCGAACTTGGCAGCGAAATTGGGTCGGATGTTTCCTTTTGTGTTTATGGCGGGACAGCCTTGGCAAAGGGGAGAGGGGAAATTATTACACAAATACCCGCCCCGCCGACATGCTGGGTCATCCTGGCAAAGCCTTTTATAGGGGTGTCAACAGCTGAAGTATACCGAAGGCTGGATATTAATGGAACGGTCCATCCTAATATCGCTAGTATGATTGATGCCATTCATGAGCGTGATTACCAAAAGGTATGCGGCAACGTTGGGAATGTCTTAGAAGAGGTAACGTTAAACCTTCATCCTGAAGTTGCGCTCATTAAGGAACAAATGAAACGTTTTGGTGCGGATGCAGTCCTAATGAGCGGGAGCGGACCGACTGTGTTTGGAATTGTTCAGCATGATTCAAGAATGCACCGAATTTATAACGGATTAAGAGGATTCTGTGATCAAGTATTTGCTGTCCGAATGTTAGGAGAACGACACTCACTTGATTGAAGGCGTACGAAAATGGTATCCTTAAGTAAGAATATTCGTGTTTTTGGGGGCTTGTTATGAAATTTCGCCGCAGCGAACGATTGATTGATATGACAAATTACTTACTGGACCATCCTCGACAATTAGTACCGCTTACCTTTTTTGCCGAACGTTATGACTCTGCGAAATCCTCGATTAGTGAAGATTTGGCAATCATTAAAGAGACGTTTGAAAACAGAGGAATTGGAACGATCCAAACCGTGCCCGGGGCATCTGGCGGGGTAAAATTCTTTGTAAAAGTAAGCCATGAAAAAGCGGTACCTTTTATCAATGAATTATGTGATCTGATTGCCAATCCCGACAGGTTGTTACCTGGAGGGTATTTGTACTTAACAGATATTTTAGGCAATCCGCAGGTGGTCCAAAAAGCGGGGCGCATTATCGCCTCTGCTTATACCGACGCAAAAATAGATGTGGTTATGACTGTAGCCACAAAAGGAATTCCACTTGCCTATGCTGTAGCAAGTCAGTTGAATGTGCCTGTTGTGATCGTCCGAAGAGATAGTAAGGTTACCGAAGGTCCGACTGTGAGCATTAATTATGTATCTGGTTCAACGAAAAGAATACAAACAATGGTCCTTTCGAAACGAAGTATGAAAGAAGGTTCCCGTGTCCTGATTGTGGATGATTTTATGAAGGCTGGCGGAACAGTTATGGGTATGATCAGCCTGCTTGAGGAATTTAATGGCCATCTGGCGGGAATTGCTGTGTTAGTAGAAGCAGAAAAAATACAAGAGCGGCTCGTCGATGAATATACTTCGCTCGTGCAATTAGCTGATGTAGATGTAAAAGAAAAGCAGATTAATGTCCAAGCAGGCAATTATTTAAAAAAGTAGATGGAGGGAATTTTTATGAAAATAATTCAAACTAATCAAGCTCCGGCTGCAATTGGCCCATATTCACAAGGCATTATTGTTAATAATTTGTTCTATAGCTCTGGACAAATCCCATTGACAGCTGAAGGGTCTTTAGTAACAGGCGATATTAAAGAACAAGCTCACCAAGTATTTCAAAATTTGCAGGCGGTATTAACAGCTGCAGGTGCATCATTTGAAACAGTGGTAAAGACCACAGTATTTATTAAAAATATGGATGATTTTGCTGAATTAAATGAGGTCTATGGTGAATACTTCTCTATTCACAAACCTGCGCGTTCATGTGTCGAGGTTGCTCGATTACCGAAAGATGTATTAGTGGAAATCGAAGTGGTCGCACTCGTTAAATAAGAGATTAGATTTTTCATTCCATAGTGTTCACTATTTCGCCCTAATTTTTCAAAAATATTTTGAATATAAAGAAGGATTTTTGAAAAGATTGTTGAATTTATTTACTTAGCTTTTTATCTAAAGAAAAGGGTGTGAGCACATGGAAGTAACTGACGTAAGATTACGCCGCGTTAGCACAGATGGAAGAATGAGAGCGATTGCATCAATCACTTTGGACAATGAGTTTGTCGTTCATGACATTCGTGTTATTGACGGAAATAACGGTTTATTTGTAGCTATGCCAAGCAAACGTACTCCTGATGGAGAATTTCGTGACATTGCGCATCCAATCAATTCAGGAACACGCGGTAAAATCCAAGAAGCTGTTTTGGCTGAGTACCACCGTCTAGGTGAATTGGAAGTAGAATTTGAAGAAGCCGGAGCTTCCTAAGGATTTTTACAACTAGGGCCTTTCTTCTATGAAGGCTCTTTTTAATGTGCAAAAGGCACTTCCTCCCCTCATCAGCCTCTTACCTTTCTCTCAATCTTAAATTAATTCATTATTACAAAAATAGACACTTCCTTCACATACCTTGAAAAGAGCGTTCAATTACGTTAATATTTTTAGTGGATAAATAGGTTAATTGGAGGACTGTTCATGTCTAATCGTTATGCTGTGATTTTAGCCGCGGGACAAGGGACGCGGATGAAATCTAAGCTATATAAAGTATTACACCCAGTATGCGGAAAACCAATGGTCCAACATGTGGTTGACCAAATAACGAAACTTAATATAAAAGAAATTGTCACAATTACTGGCCATGGGGCAGAAATGGTTCAAGCACAATTAGGTGACAGCAGTCAATATGCTCTTCAGGATCAGCAGTTAGGAACTGCCCATGCTGTAAGCCAAGCACAGAATATCCTTGAAGGCAAAGCAGGAGTAACGATTGTTGTGTGTGGTGATACTCCTTTAATTAGAGCAGAAACAATGGAAGATTTATTTAAACACCATGAAGAATTAGGAGCAAAAGCGACGATTCTTACAGCAAGAATTGAAGACCCGACAGGATACGGCCGAATTATTCGTAACGCTGACGGTTTGGTAGAAAAAATTGTTGAACACAAAGATGCCTCTGAAGATGAAAGGAAAATCAATGAAATCAACACAGGAACCTATTGCTTTGATAATACAGCCTTATTTGAAGCATTAAAGAATGTTTCGAATGACAATGTACAAGGCGAATATTATTTACCTGATGTCATTGAAATTTTAAAGAAGCAGGGGGAAGTGGTCACAGCTTTCCAAACAAATGAATTTGAAGAAACTCTAGGTGTGAATGATCGTGTCGCACTTGCAGAAGCAGAGCGAATTATGCGCGCTCGCACGAATGCAGCTCATATGAGGAACGGGGTAACCATTATTGACCCTGCCAATACCTACATTGAAACGGATGTTGAAATCGGTCAGGACACGGTGATCTATCCAGGAACGATGATTAAAGGCAAAACCGTGATTGGATCTGAATGCCATATTGGACCAAATTCAGAAATAGATTCGTGTGAAATTGGCGAGAAAACGGTAGTCCGCCAATCAGTTGCACATAATAGTTCTATTGGTGCTCATGTCAATATTGGGCCATTTGCTCATATTCGTCCAGATTCGACAATTAAAGATGAAGTAAAAATAGGCAACTTCGTGGAAATTAAAAAAGCTGTCTTTGGAGAAGGAAGCAAAGCCTCCCATCTGAGTTATATTGGTGACGCAGAGGTAGGTTCTGATGTGAATATCGGCTGCGGTTCCATTACAGTTAATTATGACGGAAAAAATAAATTTTTAACTAAGATTGAAGATGGAGTCTTTATTGGCTGCAATTCAAATCTAGTTGCCCCTGTTACTATTGGGAAGGGTGCATATGTGGCGGCAGGTTCGACGATTACGAAAGATGTACCAGGCGATGCCTTATCGATTGCCCGGGCCCAGCAAGTGAATAAAGAAAATTACGTACAAAAGCTGAATCTAAAGAAATAAGTGAATGATTTTAGGAGGCTATCATGTCGAATCAATATTTAGACCCAAATCTTAAGGTGTTTAGTTTAAATTCAAATCTCCCTCTTGCAAGAGAAATCGCGAAATTCATCGGTGTTGAATTAGGAAAATGTTCGGTTACAAGATTTAGTGACGGTGAAATTCAAATTAATATCGAAGAAAGTATTCGTGGCGGCGATGTGTATGTTATCCAGTCGACTAGCCAGCCAGTAAATGAAAATATTATGGAATTATTAATCATGATTGATGCGTTAAAAAGAGCATCTGCCAAGACCATTAATATTGTTATGCCTTATTATGGCTATGCACGTCAGGACCGTAAGGCACGTGCACGTGAGCCAATTACAGCTAAATTAGTGGCAACTCTGCTTGAAACGGCAGGAGCGACCCGCGTTATCTGTCTTGATTTGCACGCGCCGCAAATTCAAGGATTCTTTGATATTCCTACAGATCATTTAATGGGTGTACCGATCTTAGCGGATTATTTTAAATCAAGAGAATTCCAAAGCGATATTGTCATTGTCTCTCCAGACCATGGCGGCGTGACAAGAGCCCGCAAAATGGCTGAGCGGTTAAAAGCACCAATTGCGATTATTGATAAACGCCGTCCAAGACCAAACGTAGCGGAAGTCATGAATATCGTCGGTAATATCGAAGGAAAAACAGCGATTTTGATTGATGATATTATTGATACAGCCGGTACAATCACACTAGCTGCTAACGCCCTAATTGAAAACGGTGCATCAGAAGTGTATGCTTGCTGTACTCATCCAGTTCTATCAGGACCTGCGATCGAACGAATTCAAAATTCAAACATCAAAGAATTAGTTATTACCAATTCGATTGCACTTCCAGAGGAGAAAAAGATTGATAAAATCGTTAACCTTTCCGTTGCTCCGCTTCTTGGTGAAGCAATTATTCGGGTTCACGAAGAGCAATCCGTAAGTACATTGTTTGATTGATCAAAAGTTTAAGGATCTGGCCAATAAGGCTGGATCCTATTTTGTGTTAAAGACATCTTCCTGTTTTAGATAATCCGCTAAAAAAATGTTTAGATCCACCTGTTTTGGGGCATTTTTATATAGACAGTTTTCGATAAAATAGGAGGGTGTTAAACATGAGTACTGTTTTACAGGCAAAGGAACGGAAGGAACTTCGTCACTCAGAATTAAAGCAAATTAGAACGAATGGAAATATCCCGGCCATCATTTATGGTACCAAGGTTGATAGTAAGCCAGTGTATGTTAGTTCGGCTGATTTAACGAAAACAATCCGCCAAGTGGGCCGGAATGGAGTTATCTCTTTAGATGTGGATGGCAGCAAACAGGATGTAGTCTTAACCGATTACCAAGAGGATTCAATTAAAAGAGAAATCATCCATGTTGATTTCTTAGCGGTCGATAAATCCTCCAAGATTAATGTAGAGGTAAGACTTGTTTTAGCAGGGGATGCAGCAGGTGTAAAGGATGGCGGTGTCTTACAGCAGCCGCTTCATCAATTATCGGTTACGTCGACACCGGATAATATCCCGCAACAAATTGAGGTCGATGTAACGAATCTGCAGGTCGGCGAAACACTAACCATTGCAGACATTCTCAACCAAGGATCTACTTTCCAAATCAATCATGAAAATGATGAAGTGATTGCTTCAATCCTACCACCAAAACAAGAAGATGAGATCAATGCAGGAGAGCAGCAAGATGGCGGCCATCCTGATAATGAAGAAGGCAGAGAGACCACTCCAGAATAAAAAGACATGCACCTTAGGGTAGACAATGTTCTCTGTTCACTGTAAATTAAAGAGTAGCAACAAGGCGTAATCTTTACAAGGTTACGTCTTTTACCTCATTACACTCTCATGGGAGAAAAAACATGTTTCGAAAATTATTTAAAAGGTTGGCTAAACCGGAAGAGGTGGGACCCAGAATGAAATTAATAGTTGGTTTAGGTAACCCTGGGAAACAATATGAACATACGAGGCACAATATTGGATTTGAAGTCATTGATGCACTATCAAGTACTTTTTCTATTCCACTTAACCAATCTAAATTTAAGGGGCTGTATGGAATGGGTTTTTATAACGGCGAAAAGGCAATTTTGTTAAAACCGCTGACCTATATGAATCTATCCGGAGAATCAATTAGGGCTGTCATGGATTATTATGAAATAGCCCAGGAGGATTTGCTCGTTATTTACGATGATCTTGACTTGCCCGTTGGAAAGATTAGACTTAGGCAAAAAGGGAGCCCAGGTGGACATAATGGAATTAAGTCAACAGTTGCTCATCTTGGCACCCAGGAGTTTAACCGAATTAGAATTGGAATCGATCGCCCTCAAGCAGGAATGAGCGTGCCTGATTATGTTCTTGGCCGTTTTCGTCCAGATGAAAAAGCACCAATGGAAGAGGCCGTGAAAAAAAGTGCAGAAGCCTGCACAGCGTGGCTAGAGAAGCCTTTCTTGCAAGTAATGAATGAGTATAATCAGTCATGATGATTCATGAATTACCCATTTGTTTCATACAATAAACAATAAAAAGATATGTTGGATCATGATGATAACGTTTTCTAATTGAATAAGTTCCTCCCAGAAGGTTCATACTATTAAGGAATCCTAGATTAGGGAGGGACAGGCGTGGCCATCCATTACCATTGTCGTCATTGTGGTACCAGCCTTGGTTCGATTGACAAAGCATCCATACACAGCGAAGCCCTCGGTCTTCATAAATTAAATGATCAAGAAAGACTGGAAATGGTTGCGTATGACTCATCTGGCGATATTCATATCACAGCCATTTGCGAAGACTGTCAAGAAGCTTTAGAACGGACACCAGATTACCACCAATACGATTTCCTTATTCACTAACCAGCTTTGGACTGATTATCCAAAGCGTTTTTCTATTTATAATTTACTAATATAAGAATAATAATATGATTTTTGATGAAAGAAGGAGGGAGGAGAAACCTTGAATGCTTTAACATCGTTATTCCTCAAGCAGGAAGATGTCCATTCCGTGATTGCAGGGGTGGAGGAGGGCCTAAAGGAACAGCTGATTGCCGGGTTATCGGGTTCGTCTAGAACCGTTTTAGCCGCATCTATTTACGAACAAATGCAAAGGCCGATCATGCTCGTCACCCATAATCTATTACAAGCCCAAAAGCTTTATGATGATATTGTCAATCTATTAAGCGAGAAGGAAGTTTTCCTTTTCCCTGCCAATGAGTTAATTGCTGCCGAAATGAGCATTGCCAGTCCTGAATTAAAGGCACAAAGAATAGAGGCCTTAAACTACTGGAGCAAGCATAAAAAAGGAATATTAATTGTCCCGATTGCAGGATTAAAGAAAATTGTCCCGCCAAAGTCAATGTGGGAGAAATACCAACTCTCGTTAAAATTAGGAGAAGATATAAATATCGACCAAACCTTAAATACATTTGTCAAAATGGGGTATGTTCGAGCAGAAATGGTGACAACGCCGGGAGAATTTAGTGTAAGAGGCGGAATCATTGATATTTATCCGCTAACGGAAGCCAATCCGCTTCGAATTGAGTTATTTGATACAGAAATCGACTCGATTCGTTCCTTCTCATTAGAAGACCAGCGCTCGAAGGAAAAGGTTTCAGAGATTCAGATTGGACCGGCAACAGAGGTATTATTGGAAGCGGAGAATTATAGCAAAATTGTTGAGCAGCTTGAAGCAGGGTTAGGGAAAAGCCTTCGAAAGCTGAAGGATGATAAGGCAAAAATGCAGTTGTCACAGAATATCAGTTTTGAATTAGAGCAATTAAAAAATGGACAGAAGCCTGATCAAGTTTTTAAATACCTATCACTAGCCTACGAAAGTGCTAGTAGTCTACTAGACTACCTGCCAAGAAATGGACTTGTATTTATTGACGAAATAAGCCGGGTTCAAGAAATGAATGATTCATTAGTAAAAGAAGAAGCAGAATGGTATACAAGTCTACTTGGGACCGGTCAGATTGTCCATGATTTACATATTTCCCATGACCTTACTGCCCTTTTGCAAAAAAAGGAATGGCCGCTCGTTTATATGTCCTTATTTTTGCGGCATGTGGCAAATACTAGTCCACAAAATATTATTAATATTTCCTGCAAGCAAATGCAAAACTTCCACGGTCAAATGCATTTGTTAAAGGCAGAAGTTGACCGATGGAAAAAAAGCAATTATTCTATTTTATTTTTAGGACCCGATGAAGAACGGGTTAAAAAGCTAGAGCGTGTCCTCGAGGACTATGAAATTAATGCGAGCGTTATCAAGAGCGGGCAACAGCTGCTGCCTGGTAATGTTCAGATTATGCAAGGAAATCTGCAAACAGGTTTTGAACTGTCAATCCAGAAAATAGCGGTGATTACTGAGGAAGAACTATTTAATAAACGAGTCAAAAAATCTACTAATCGCCAAAAACTATCAAATGCTGAAAGAATTAAGAGCTACTCTGAGCTAAAAATCGGTGATTATGTAGTCCACGTTAATCACGGTATCGGTAAGTATTTAGGGATTGAAACGCTTGTCATTAACGGCATTCATAAGGATTATCTCCATATCCGTTATCAAGGAACAGACAAACTGTACGTCCCTGTCGAACAGATTGACCTGGTCATGAAGTACGTTGGTTCGGAAGGTAAAGAGCCAAAGATCTATAAGCTGGGCGGAACAGATTGGAAAAAGGTCAAGAAAAAGGTTCAATCTTCTGTTCAAGATATTGCCGACGATTTAATTAAATTATATGCAGAACGGGAAGCAGCGGTTGGTTATGCTTATTCACCTGATGGGGATTTGCAAAAAGACTTTGAAACATCGTTTGCTTACCAAGAAACAGATGATCAATTGCGCTCCATTCATGAGATTAAAAAAGACATGGAAAGGCCGCGTCCGATGGATCGTCTCCTTTGTGGGGATGTTGGCTATGGAAAAACAGAGGTTGCAATTCGTGCTGCCTTTAAGGCCATCGCTGACGGCAAGCAAGTAGCTTTTCTGGTTCCAACTACCATTTTGGCCCAGCAGCATCATGAAACATTACGAGAAAGATTTCAGGATTATCCGATTAATATTGGCCTGTTAAACCGCTTCCGTTCGAAAAAACAACAAACAGAAACAATTAAAGGATTAAAGGCAGGGACCATTGATATTGTCGTAGGAACACACCGCTTGCTTTCAAAAGATATTGTTTACCGTGATTTAGGCCTGTTGATTATTGATGAAGAACAGCGTTTTGGAGTTACTCATAAGGAAAAGATTAAGAAACTAAAAACAAATGTCGATGTCTTAACTTTGACAGCAACACCAATCCCTCGAACGCTGCATATGTCTATGCTTGGTGTCAGAGATTTATCGGTCATTGAAACGCCGCCTGAAAACCGATTCCCTGTCCAAACGTATGTGATGGAATATAATGGATCTTTGGTGCGAGAAGCGATTGAAAGGGAACTAGCCCGAGACGGACAAGTATATTATTTATATAACAGGGTGGAAGATATTGAACGAAAAGCGGAAGAAATATCGATGCTTGTGCCGGATGCACGCGTAGTTTGTGCTCATGGTCAGATGACAGAAAATGAATTAGAAACGGTGATGATCGGCTTTTTAGCAGGTGAATTTGATGTTCTTGTTAGTACCACCATCATTGAAACCGGTGTGGACATACCGAATGTAAATACCTTGATCGTCTATGATGCGGATCGAATGGGGCTTTCTCAGCTTTATCAACTCCGCGGACGCGTCGGTCGTTCAAATCGTGTCGCCTATGCCTATTTCACTTATCGAAAAGATAAAGTCTTAACGGAAGTCGCAGAAAAGCGTCTTCAAGCTATTAAGGAATTTACCGAATTAGGTTCTGGTTTTAAAATTGCAATGCGTGATTTATCGATCAGGGGAGCGGGTAATTTACTAGGTGCCCAACAGCATGGCTTCATTGACTCTGTTGGTTTTGACCTTTATTCACAGATGTTAAAAGAGGCGATTGAAGAACGAAAAGTAACCATTGGTGTGGCTGGAACAGCCGCAAAAAAATCAGTCGAAATTGATCTTGAAATTGATGCCTATATTCCTGATACATATATTAAGGATGGGCATCAAAAGATAGAGATGTATAAACGGTTCAGGGGTGCTGAGTCCCTGGATGATATTGAGGAACTTGAATCGGAAATGCTTGACCGTTATGGTGAGTATCCAGAAGAGGTTGCCTCTTTATTTCAGATAGCTGAAATGAAGGTTTATGCTCTGCTTAATGGTGTGGAACAAATTAAACAGAATAAACAAGAAGTAACCATTTTAATAAATGAAGAGGTGACCAACACCATTGATGGAAGTAAGATTTTCCAAATTGGCAGTCAGTTTGGCCGAAATGTTACTCCTGGAATGGAAGGTCCTCGACTAAAAATTGTCATTAAGATCAAGGATTATCCTGTGTCACAATGGTTGAACATTGCCTTTGAGATGGTTAAGGGTGTGTCCAAAGCTAAAAAGGGCCATGAGAACCCCGTAAATTAAGGGAAATTGACTAACACAAAGGTAAATGACTCAAGTTAACCGTTTGAGCGAATCATTCCAGAGATATGAAGCTTTATCCAATTTGGGATAATTCTAAGATATTTGAAAAAATATTACGTTTATGTATATAACTTTCCAGATGAAAGATACTAAGTTCAAAGTTGGTGATGAATACAATTTCAGGAAAGTGAATCATTACCAAGTTGAATAATCATCAGATGAAAGTGAGGCAACATTGGATGAAAGCAACTGGAATAGTTCGTCGAATCGATGATTTGGGTCGTGTTGTCATTCCCAAAGAAATACGCAGAACTCTGCGTATCCGTGAAGGGGATCCGTTAGAGATTTTTGTTGATCGAGACGGAGAAGTCATCTTGAAAAAATATTCACCTATTAGTGAGTTGGGTGATTTTGCTAAAGAATATGCTGAAGCACTTTTTGATAGCCTTGGAAACCCCGTGTTAATTTGTGATAGAGATTCTGTCATCGCAATGGCTGGTGGTTCTAAGAAGGAATACTTAAATAAGAATATTAGTGATGTTATTGAAAAAACAATGGAAGAACGAAATTCAGTCCTTAACACGCAAAAGGGAGACATTTCCTTAGTGGATGGAAATGAGGAAGCGGTGACTTCCTATACCATTGGACCGATTATTGCAAATGGTGACCCAATCGGAGCAGTTATTATTTTTTCTAGAGAAGGAACTCTTGGCGAAGTGGAACAAAAGGCGGTTGAAACCGCAGCAGGTTTCCTCGCTCGACAAATGGAATCATAAAAAAAGGCAGCGAGAGCTGTCTTTTTTATTTAGCTTAAAAAAGCTCTTCCTATGCTATAATACAATTCGAGTTTGTATTATTATGTCTAGCTCCAGCGCCCAGCGGCTAGTGTACTTCGCCCTTTTCCCTACGATAAGTCAACATCGGATTCACTAACGTTCTCCGTGTTTCCTTTATCTCGGTCAAAGAGCTCCAGTCCATACGCCGCTAAACGGGCGCTTCCGCTTTTCTATTTGGTAGGTGAATGAATGAGGTCTGTGAATCAGTCTAAAGCTCTGTTTAGGGGGGCTTTTATTTTAATGCTTGCGGCACTAATCACTAAAATATTAAGTGCCTTTTACCGGATTCCTTTTCAAAACATTGTTGGCGATATCGGTTTTTACATATACCAACAAGTGTACCCGTTTTATGGAATGGCCATCGTCCTGTCGACGACAGGTTTTCCGGTTGTTATTTCTAAGCTTTATGCGGAGCAGAAACTAAAAGGTGATGATATAAAATCTCGTCTTCTGCTGTTTTTCTCCTTTATTTATTTGCAATTATTTGGTTTTCTTTGTTTCTTGATTCTTTATTTTGGGGCGGGCAGTATCGCTGTTTGGATGAATGACCCCCATCTAGCCATTCTCTTACGCGTTGTCTCGGTTGTGTTTTTAATGTTTCCGCTTATGTCAATCTTACGTGGGTATTACCAAGGAATTGGCGACATGGTTCCTACCGCCTTATCTCAGGTGGGGGAACAATCAACTAGGGTGGTAACCATTCTCTTTCTGGCATATCTTTTTATGGAAAGAGGCTATTCTCTGTACCTTGTCGGCGGAGGGGCAATGTTTGGCTCGATTACAGGTAGTATGGTCTCAGGAATCATCTTGTTTATGTTTTTGTGGATTCGTAAAGAATGGAAGGTAATAGCACCTAGTCGAGGTATGTTTCAAAACTATGCTGGTGAGGCCAAAAAGATCCTAAAGGCACTGATCTTTCAAGGTCTAACGATTTGTATCAGCGGAATGCTGATGATTTTTATCCAGTTAGGGGATTCGTTAAATCTCTTCTCCCTGCTTGTCTCAAGCGGAATTGAAAAGGACGTGGCTAAGGGCCTTAAGGGGATATTTGATCGGGGGCAGCCGCTTATTCAGTTAGGAACCATTGCTGCGACCTCAATGTCGTTAACACTCGTTCCCTTAATTACAAGAGAGCGTTTATCTGCCAAACCGGAATTTTTACAACACAAAATTCAGGTTGCCCTTAAGGTAAGTGTAATCATTGGTGTTGGGGCTTCGGCTGGACTATGGGCTATAATTGAACCAACAAATACGATGCTTTTTGAAAATAACACAGGATCTGAGGTCATCGGTGTGCTTGGTTTTATGATCCTATTTACATCAATTACATCAACGATCATTGCAATAATGCAAGGGCTGGGTGTCATGCTTTTTCCTGCCATCGTTTCTGCCCTTGCCTTTCCATTAAAATATATACTAAATGGTGTGTTCGTTCCCTTATATGGAACTATGGGCGCGGCCATTTCATCACTGGTTTCACTATGTCTCGTCACAGTTCTGTTATTGGTTCAATTTAAAAAAATCACCAGGATCTCGCTATTTTCTCTTCGCTTTGCATGGACGGTGATCATGGCGACAGCAGCTATGGTCGTCTTTTTAAAAATTTATTTATATTTATTGGGCACAGGTGATGTTGGACGAATCGAGGCCGTCTTTCAATCGCTAAGTTCCGCTATATTAGGTGGACTCCTCTTTTTATTCGTGATGATTAGAGGTAGGGTGTTTCATGAGGAAGAACTATCATTATTTCCATTTGGAAGTAAATTAATAAAATTAATGGCCCGAAAGGATAGGAATAAATGGTGAAAAAGATCGAAATTCTTGGTTTAGGTGCAGGAGATTTAGCACAGCTTCCCGTTGGGGTATATAAGAAATTACTGAACACAGGAGAGGTATTTTTACGGACAAAGGAGCATCCTGTTGTTTCTGAGTTAGAAAAAGAAGGATTTACTTATCTTTCGTTTGATTCAATTTATGAAAAACATGATCAATTTGAGGAAGTATATGAAGAAATTGTTCAGACACTATTGCATAAGGCCGGCCGCGAGACGGTGGTTTATGCGGTTCCAGGTCATCCGCTTGTGGCGGAGCGGACCGTACAGCTCCTTATAGAGTATGGGCCAAATCGAGGGGTTGAAGTTACAATTGGCGGCGGTCAAAGCTTTATTGACGCCTTATTCACCTCGTTAAAAATTGACCCCATTGAAGGATTTCAATTGCTTGATGGGACATCACTTTCCAAAGAGCAGCTGCAGATTGAACAACATATGATCATTGGCCAAGTATATGACCAATTTGTTGCTTCCAACGTGAAATTAACGTTAATGGAAAAATTACCTGATGATTATTTGGTATATATTGTAACGGCAGCAGGAAGCAGTCAGGAAATCATCGAGAAAGTACCTTTATATGAGTTGGATCGAAATGTATCGATCAACAATTTAACGTCCGTTTATATCCCGCCAGTCAAAGAGGAACAAATTCTGTTGAAGACTTTTTCAAAGCTCAGGGAAATTATTGCCGAACTAAGAAGTCCAACAGGCTGCCCTTGGGACCGGGAGCAAACACATGAATCCTTAAAGAAATACTTAATTGAAGAAACCTACGAAGTTATTGATGCGATAAATAGTGGAGATATAGATCATTTAATCGAAGAACTTGGTGATGTACTGTTGCAGGTCATGCTCCATGCACAAATTGGTGAGGATGATGGTTATTTTTCGATAGATGACATTATTGAAGGATTATCAGCGAAGATGATTCGACGCCATCCCCATGTGTTTGGAAATGTTGAGGCAGACAATGCAGAAGAGGTCCTTCGAAATTGGCAGGAGATTAAGAAACAGGAAAAGGGTGGAGAAAAACCTGCCTCTTTACTTGAGGGTGTGTCAATGGCATTACCGAATCTGTTAAGAGCCTATGAACTACAAAAGAAAGCAGCCAAGGTTGGCTTTGATTGGCAGGAAATTACCCCTGCTTTGGAGAAAGTGAAGGAAGAGCTCGAAGAATTTGTGCAGGAACTAGATGACACAGAAGAAGGGATGGAACGAGCGAAAGGGGAATTTGGTGATTTATTATTTGCGTTTGTGAATGTCGCTAGATTCTTAAAGATTCATCCAGAAGAAGCTTTGTTTGAAACAAATGAAAAGTTTACACGCCGGTTTCAGTTTATCGAGGAAAGGGTAAAGGAAAGTGGCAGGACATTTGAGGAACATACACTTGAACAACTTGACCATTATTGGGATGAAGCAAAAGTTAAGGGATTATAAAAGAGGGGGAAAACTACATGCGTCTTGATAAATTTTTAAAAGTATCTCGTTTAATTAAAAGAAGAACCTTAGCAAAAGAAGTATCGGATCAAGGGAGAATTGAAATTAATGGGAAAGAGGCAAAGGCCAGTTCAACGGTAAAAGTCGGCGATGAATTAACCATTCGTTTGGGGCAAAGAAAGGTAACGGCAAGGATTGACCGGATTCAAGAAACTACACGCAAGGAAGAAGCCGCAGAAATGTATACCATCATAAATGAAGAAAGAATTAGCTCCACTGAATCGCCCTTTTAGTAACCGGGTTCTAATTCTTTCATCCCTCACATAAATATGTAACAAAAAGGTTGTACAAATGATTGTGAGGGATGTTAATGAGCCAATTTTATGAGAATAACACATCAAAGAGCAGCGTTCCAGAACATGATGTCATCATGAGGGGCCGAAAGTTGCTTGATATTACAGGGGTTAAACAAGTTGAAAGCTTTGATAATGAAGAGTTTTTACTCGAGACATCTATGGGATTTTTAGCCATCAAAGGTCAAAACCTGCAAATGAAAAATTTAGATGTAGAAAAGGGGCTTGTCTCGATCAAGGGAAAGATCTTTGATTTGGTTTACCTTGATGAACAGCACGGGGAGAAAGCTAAAGGATTCTTTAGTAAGTTATTCCGATGACCCTCTCGACTCAATTTTTCACCCTGCTTTCGATGATTGGAATGGGCACATTATTTGGTGCGATGTTCGATACCTATCAGCGGTTTTTAAAACGGCCAAAAAGGAAGCAATGGATTGTCTTTTTTAATGATTTACTCTTTTGGATTATTCAAGCAGTGATTATTTTTTATACTCTATTTTTAGTCAATAATGGCGAGCTTAGATTTTATATCTTCCTCGCTCTTATTTGTGGATTTGCTGCTTACCAGAGCCTATTTAAGGGCATCTACCTTCGCTTGCTCGAATTTGTGATAAAATCTGTTATTGCGATCAGCCGCTTCCTAAAAAAGACCTTCAAGCTCTTGATCTATAAGCCAATTGTTGGTCTTATTCAGTTAGTTATTTTCATTATCATTGCGATTGGCAGGGGCCTTTACACCCTTGTTAAATTTATTGGTAAGGTTTTATTATTAATAGTCAAAATTATTTTCGTTCCGGTGCAAAAAATCCTCTTGATTTTTTGGAAACTTTTGCCGAAAAGTATTAAAAAATCCGTCGAGAAGTTATATAATAAAACGGCAGGAAATTTTCAGAGAATCAGGAATTATATTACTAAGTTAATAGATAAATGGAAAAAACGAAAAGAGTAAGGTGGTGAGGGAAATGGGAGCAGAACAAAAGAGTAGTGTATCAAAGATTCAGACAACCTTTGTAAAGCAGCAAGAATATGCAGAAATTGCTTCAGCTAGAAAAAAGAAGTTATTAGCAAGAAGGCTGACAATGTTTTTGGTTTTTGCGAGCATTCTCTCTTACTTGATGATTTCCAGTAACATTTCCCAAACGGCAAAGCTCAATGCTAAGATTACGCAAAAGAAGCAGCTGGAGCATGAGTTAAAGCAATTAAAAGGGCAGCAAGATATTCTAAATGAAAATATCATTAAATTAAATGATGACGATTATATTGCAAAGTTGGCAAGAAAAGAGTACTTTTTCTCCAATAAAGGTGAAATCATTTTTAATATTCCAGATGAAAAGAAGGGTAAATGAACCAATTTATAGTCATATTGACACTGATTTTTTTCTTTTTGTATAATATAGAGTAAGATTGATTTTTTATACTTTTAAGGAGGAACATTCTTTTTATGTCAATTGAAGTAGGCAGCAAGTTACAAGGAAAGGTAACCGGGATTACTAATTTTGGAGCGTTTGTGGAGCTGCCTGAGGGCTCAACAGGACTCGTACACATCAGTGAGGTCGCGGACAATTATGTGAAGGATATTAATGACCATCTGAAGGTTGGCGACCAAGTAGAGGTAAAAGTCATTAATGTTGAGAAGGATGGGAAGATTGGACTGTCGATTAAAAAGGCAAAGGATCGCCCTGAGTCCCAGCAAAGATCCTACTCTAACTCAAACTCACAACGCCCTCGTCAGGGTAGAAACAACGATCGTAATAATTTTAAGCCGGAAAATTTTGAAACCAAAATGGCAAAGTTCTTAAAAGATAGTGAGGATCGTTTATCTTCCTTAAAAAGGAACACAGAGTCCAAACGTGGAGGAAGAGGAGCTAAGCGGGGGTAACTTGCTGCTAAACTTTTAATCAAATAAAAAGTGGAGTCACTTCATATCTATATTTAAAGACAGGTCGATATGACCTGTCTTTTTTGTGTCTTTTAATTAAAAACGGGTGTCAGGCACCATGTGAAATTCTTCGCATGGTGCCTGACACCCGTTTTGTTTCGACACTAATTAATATTATTTGAATGATAATAGTGAAAACCGTCGAACGATTTTTTTGGCTTGTTCACTAATTTGACAAACTTCTATGTCTATTAATTTTATAATTATCTGAACAATGAAAGAATAGGGAGTGTGATTTATGGAAAAGACAAATGCTAGTTTCATAGAACCCGTCAGTGAAGTTAATCTTCAGCCATCCAAATGGGCTTTGCAGAGTGGATTGAAAAAAATTCAACTAATGCTTGAGTCCTTTTTCATAAAAAAGGGGTTCTTGCTGTTATTGGTTGGTTTTTTGCTTGGACGGGCCTTGATTTTGGCAAAACTGACTCCTTTTTGCCTTCCCTTCTTCGCTTCTGTTTATTTAATTAAACGAGATCGGGCACCGCTTGCCTTGATCGGACTGGTTATCGGAGCAGTAACCATTTCATTATCAAATGCTGCTAGTACCTTTATCATTACCCTTGGTTTTATCGTTGTTTTTCGTATTAGCAAGAAATGGCTAAGAAATGAGTTGAAGGCAGCGCCATTTTTTGTCGCTATTGTGCTTGGACTGGGGAAACTAGCTGAAGCGTTTATTCTTTCGACACAATTGACACTATATGATTTTATGATGGTGGGGGTACAGACAAGTCTTGCTTTTATTTTGACGCTTATCTTTTTACAAAGTATTCCATTGTTAACTTTTAACAAACGGAGACAATTGTTAAAGACGGAAGAAATCGTCTGTTTGATTATCATGCTTGCTTCTATCATGACAGGGACAATTGGCTGGAAAGTATATGACTTATCGGTGGAACATATCTTATCGAGATACTTAGTATTGGTGTTTTCATTTATTGCAGGGGCAACGGTAGGTTCCACTGTTGGGGTTGTTACGGGTTTAATTTTTAGTCTTGCGAGTGTTTCAAGTTTTTATCATATGAGTCTACTAGCTTTTTCAGGTGTTCTGGGCGGCCTAATGAAGGAAGGTAAGAAAATAGGTGTATCGATTGGTTTATTTATTGCCACGCTACTCATTGGCATGTATGGGGAAGGCGGCGATGGTTCGATTCTGATGACCGTTTTAGAAACCTCTGCGGCCGTTTTCTTATTCATGTTAACACCTCAGGTATTAACTTCAAGATTAGCAAAATATATCCCTGGTACGCCGGAATACACAGCTGAACAACAAAAATATATGCGGAAGATGCGCGACGTCACGGCGCAGAGGGTATCACAATTCTCGAATGTCTTCCATGCCTTGTCCAAAAGCTTTTCACAAATGGAAGTTCAGCCAAGGGAAGACGAACATGAGCGGGAAATGGATTACTTTATGAGCAACGTGACCGAAAAAACCTGCCAAACATGCTTTAAGAAGGATCAATGTTGGGCGAGCAATTTTAATACAACCTATGCTTATATGGAAGAGATTATTCATGAAATGGATCAAAACGATGGGAATATTTCTTCTAAACTAGCAAGGGAGTGGGAAAAAATTTGTACACGTTCCAAAAGAGTCTATGAATCAATTGGCCAGGAATTGACCTTTTACCAAGCTAACCAAAAGCTAAAACGACAGGTTCAGGAGAGTCGTAAGCTTGTGGCTGATCAATTGTTAGGTGTGTCAGAAGTAATGGAGAATTTTGCAAAGGAGATTCAGCGGGAAAGAGAAAATCACCACAAACAAGAAGAGCAAATTATGGAAGCGATGCAATCGTTCGGTATTCATATTGAGCAGGTGGAAATTTACAGTCTTGAACAAGGAAATGTCGATATTGAAATGTCCTTGCCATTTTGCAATGGCCATGGTGAATGTGAAAAGTTAATTGCTCCTATGCTATCAGATATTCTTGGTGAGACTATTGTTGTAAAACTGGAAGAATGTGCAACCGTTCCAACTGACTTTTGTCATGTGACGTTCAGGTCGTCAAAGGCGTATACGGTGGAAACAGGTGTAGCTCATGCCGCAAAGGATGGCGGTCTTGTTTCTGGTGATAGCTATTCGACGATTGAACTCGGATTTGGTAAATATGCGATTGCTATCAGCGATGGGATGGGGAATGGAGAAAGGGCACATTACGAGAGTAAAGAAACATTGCTTCTTTTACAAAAGATCCTCCAATCGGGCATTGAGGAAAAGGTGGCGATTAAATCTGTTAATTCAATCCTTTCACTCCGGACAACTGATGAAATTTTTTCTACATTAGATTTAGCCATGATTGACCTGCAAAATGCTTCAGCAAAGTTCCTTAAGATTGGTTCCACACCAAGCTTTATAAAGAGAGGAAATAAGATTATTAAAATCCAAGCCAGCAATTTGCCAATTGGGATGATTCAAGAATTTGAAGTGGACGTGGTAAGCGAGCAATTGAAGGCTGGAGATTTACTCATCATGATGAGTGATGGGGTATTTGAAGGACCTTTGCATGTAGAGAACTATGATTTATGGATGAAGCGGAAACTACAAGGATTAGAGACAGACGACCCACAAGAAGTAGCAGATTTAATCCTTGAGGAAGTTATTCGCTCTCGATCAGAAATTATCCATGATGATATGACGGTGACCGTTGCAAAAATAAAACATAATACACCAAAATGGGCTTCCATTCCTGTGCAAAAATTAAAGCGCCAAGCCTAAATAGGTTATTTTACGCAGTCTTCTATTAAAATATGTATAAATCACCTTCTTCCCGTCGAAAATGGTACCAATAAATGTAGTGGAGGGAGAAGGTTATGTATACAGGGAAGATTCGCCAAATTTTACTAATTACTGATGGATGTTCCAATCAAGGAGACGATCCAATTGCCATGGCTGCACTCGCTAGAGAACAGGGAATCACTGTTAATGTTATTGGAGTGATGGAACAAGATACCATTGATGAAAAAGGGATGACCGAAATTGAAGGGATTGCCATGTCAGGCGGGGGAGTCAGTCAGATTGTCTATGCCCAGCAATTATCACAAACTGTACAGATGGTTACTCGCAAAGCCATGAATCAAACGATTCAAGGAGTAGTAAACAGAGAATTGCAGCAAATTTTGGGACGGTCACAAACCATGGAAGATCTCCCGCCTGAAAAGCGCGGCGAAGTAATGGAGGTTGTGGATGAATTAGGAGAAACTGTAGAATTAGAAGTGTTGATTCTTGTCGATACAAGTGCTAGTATGAAACACAAACTGCCGACAGTAAAAGAAGCACTCCTTGACCTCTCTCTAAGCTTGAATGCCCGTACAGGTGATAATCAATTTTCAGTTTATGTATTTCCCGGGAAAAAGAAAGATGTCGAAAAATTGCTGGATTGGACACCAAAGCTGCAAACATTGACAAGTGTATTTTCCCAATTGTCTACAGGAGGAATAACCCCAACAGGACCAGCGTTACGGACAGCGCTATCCTCGTTTGATCAAAAACAATCCTTAAGGAGCCTTCTTTCACGTGATGATGAATCATACTTTGAAGAGTCAATGTAAGGTAAGCCCAGGGACGGTCATTTCAGGGAAATGGCATTTAAACAAGTATACGATTGTAAGGGAACTTGGGTTTGGAGCAAATGGGGTTGTCTACCTTGCCAAGCATAATAACACTCAAGTAGCATTGAAAATGAGTGATAATGGGATGTCGATTACTTCAGAGGTAAATGTTTTAAAATCCTTAGCAAAGGTCCAGGGAACCCCAACCCTTGGGCCTTCTTTGCTTGATGTTGATGATTGGCAAAGTAATCAAGGGCGTATTTCTTTTTATGTCATGGAATACATCGATGGTCCTGACTTCTTATCGTTTTTACAACAAAAGGGAAAATCATGGACGAGTGTGTTATTTTTGCAGCTGTTAAATGATTTAGACAAGCTTCATGAAAACGGCTGGGTATTTGGCGACCTAAAACCAGAAAATCTAATTGTCAACGGACCACCTCCTAAAATAAGGTGCATTGATGTGGGCGGTACCACCATTCAAGGAAGAGCTATTAAGGAGTTTACTGAGTTTTATGATCGGGGTTATTGGGGGCTGGGTTCAAGGAAGGCCGAACCTTCTTATGACTTGTTTGCAGTGGCCATGATTATGATCAACACTGCTTATCCGAAACGATTAACGAAAACGACGGGGGGAATCGCGCAATTAAGGGAAGCTATCCGTCAGAAACCAGAGTTAATAACTTGGGAAAAGGTCATCCTAAAAGCACTTCAAGGCCAATATAGCAGCGCGAAACAAATGAGAGCAGACTTATTAGATCTAATGATTGATAAAAAAAATCCCGAGCCAGCTCCCGTAAAGACGGGAGGGATAAACAAATCATCACCAAAACAACAGCCTCACCCAGGTTCTACGGGAAGCAAGTCAATGACAAGGCAGCACTACCGTAAAAAGAAGAAAAAAAGCGGTTGGATGGAATTCTGGTTAATCGCTATTGTGTTAGGCCTTTTATACGCATGGTATACATTTAATAAATTACTATAAATGTTTGAAACTATTTGTTAAGTCATTCGTATAACATTTAATACGTGAAGTTTTCAATAAATGAATAGGAAAAATTTCTAGGCTATTTGTAATATCAATGCTTTGATACTTTATTCTTAAAAGTGGTAGACTAAGTTTATTCTTACTAATTAAAGGTTCTAAACTTTGTTTTAAGGAAGAGTGCAATATTATGTTGGAAACAAAGGTCAAGACCTTTCTAAATCACCAGGCATTTAGTTTAGCCTCGAAAAAAATTGTCATTGGTGTTTCGGGAGGTCCAGATTCGTTAGCGCTGCTGCACTATCTGCTTGCGGAAAAAGAGAAGCATAATATGCTTCTTGTTGTTGCCCATGTAGACCATATGTTTCGTGGTCAGGAGTCTTATGAGGATGCCATTTTTGTTCAGAAATTTTGTGAACAGAATAGCGTGCCGTTTGAAATGACTCAGGTCAATGTTCCGGAAATCATAAAATTAACAGGTAAAAGTTCACAAATTGCAGCACGCGATGTGAGGTATGAGTTTTTTCTAAAGATTATGGAAAAGTATCAGTATCCATTTTTAGCGCTGGCACATCACGGCGATGATCAAATGGAAACAATGTTAATGAGAGTAACAAGGGGTAGTACGGGGCTTGCTCGTGCCGGCATTCCATTTATCCGTCCTTTTTACAGCGGCACAATTTTTCGTCCGTTCTTAGGCTTGGAAAGGGCTGACATAGAGGATTATTGTCAAAGGCATCACCTTAGCCCAAGAATAGATCCAAGTAATGAAAAAGGAATTTATAGCAGAAATCGGTTTCGTAAAGAAGTGATTCCCTTTTTAAAAAAAGAAAACCCGCATGTCCATGAACATTTCCAACGGTTTAGTGAGGAAATAACCAAAGATGAAATCTTTCTTCAGGAATTAACTGTTCAGCAACTGAATACAGTAATGACAAAAAAGGAAGAGTGCAAAATTACCATTGACATACATCGGTTTCTTGAAATGCCTTTACCTTTACAAAGGAGAGGGATTCAACTAATATTAAACTATCTTTACAAAGAAAAACCAACATCTTTATCTGCTGTACATATCGATCAAGTATTTTTGTTAATTCAGCATCCTCTGCCATCAGGTCACCTTGATTTTCCTAATGGTTTAAAAGTTATCCGTTCCTATTACTCCCTTACATTTCAATTTCAATCGAATGAGGCACCATCATATCATTTTGAATTGAAAGAACCGGGTGTGATTAACTTGCCGAATGGCGGGGAAATTAATTGCAGATATGTAACGGAGGAAATTCTGGATGCAGATGTAAACACTGCTTTGTTTAGTGTCGGCAGGATAAAGTGGCCAATCATTATTCGTTCTAGAAAAATTGGCGATCGAATGACAATCAAGGGATTAAATGGTTCCAAAAAAGTAAAGTCCATATTTATTGATCAAAAAGTACCAATGCAGGAACGAAATATGTGGCCAGTACTAACTGACAAAGAAGGTAATATTATTTGGCTGCCAGGTTTAAAAAAGTCTTCATTTGAAGGTATAGATTGCAAAGCTAAACAATATATACTATTCACATATCAAAAGTAAGGATCTTCTAGGGGGCACATTTAGATGAAACAGGATATTGAAAAAGTATTAGTATCAGAAGAAGAGATTCAAGATAAAATCAGGAATCTAGCTGCAGAATTAACGGAAGAGTACCAGGATAAATTCCCGCTTGCCATTGGGGTGTTAAAAGGTGCGATGCCGTTTATGGGTGATTTATTAAAACGGATGGATTGCTATCTAGAAATGGATTTCATGGATGTATCCAGTTATGGAACGGGACTTGTTTCTTCTGGAGAAGTAAAAATTATTAAGGATTTAGATACATCTGTAGAAGGAAGAGACATCCTTATTATCGAAGATATTATCGATAGCGGTTTGACGCTTAGCTATTTGGTTGACCTGTTTAAATATCGGAAAGCAAAATCCATCAAGATTGTGACACTGCTTGATAAACCAACAGGCAGAAAAAGTGCAATTCAAGCGGATTATGTTGGTTTTATTGTACCAGATGAATTTGTGGTCGGTTATGGCTTGGATTATATAGAAAAATATCGAAACCTTCCATACATTGGCGTCTTAAAACCTGAAGTATACACAAATAATCTCTAAGGGGCCTTACCGCTAACTTGGAGATAGTAAGTCCTATCAAAGTGTAATTTCTTGAATTTGTAAGATTTTCTATGATACCATTTACTATAGTTTGTCTATCGCGGGAGGAGGTAAGAGATGAATCGGATTTTCCGTAATACCATCTTTTATTTATTGATATTTTTAGTCATTATTGGTGTGGTAAGTTTCTTTAATGGAAGTAATGAGTCAACAGATCATATTTCATATGATAAGTTTGTTACTCAATTAGAAAGCGGCGATGTAAAATCGTTCTCGATGCAGCCTGAACGCGGAGTTTATGAAGTCCGTGGTGAGTTGGAATCGAAGAAAAAATTCATAACGTATGTTCCGAACAGTGAAGAAATTATTAACAAAATTAATAAAGCTGATTCAAAAGTGGAAGTAATGCCTGCGAAAGAAACAAGCGGATGGGTGACTTTCTTTACATCGATTATTCCGTTTGTGATTATCTTTATTTTATTCTTCTTCTTATTAAACCAAGCCCAAGGCGGCGGCAGCCGTGTTATGAACTTTGGTAAATCCAAAGCGAAGCTTTATAACGACGATAAGAAAAAGGTGCGTTTTAGAGATGTAGCTGGTGCTGATGAAGAAAAGGCAGAATTAGTGGAAGTGGTTGAATTTTTAAAGGACCCACGGAAATTTGCTGAATTGGGTGCCCGGATTCCAAAAGGCGTTCTTCTTGTAGGACCTCCTGGTACTGGTAAGACATTGCTTGCTCGTGCTACTGCAGGAGAAGCAGGCGTTCCATTCTTCTCGATCAGCGGTTCTGATTTCGTTGAAATGTTTGTCGGGGTCGGGGCTTCCCGTGTCCGTGATTTATTCGAAAATGCAAAGAAAAATGCTCCATGTATTATCTTTATTGATGAAATTGATGCCGTTGGACGTCAGCGTGGCGCAGGTTTAGGCGGCGGACACGATGAACGTGAGCAAACCTTGAACCAATTGCTTGTTGAAATGGACGGATTTGGGGCAAATGAAGGAATTATCATTATTGCTGCTACTAACCGTGCTGATATTCTAGATCCTGCGTTATTACGTCCAGGTCGTTTTGACCGGCAGATTACTGTTGACCGTCCGGATGTTGTTGGACGTGAAGCTGTCCTTAAAGTACATGCACGTAATAAACCATTAGATGAATCTGTTAACTTGAAAAATATTGCAATGCGTACACCAGGATTCTCTGGTGCAGATTTAGAAAACTTATTGAATGAGGCAGCATTAGTTGCAGCCCGAAGCAGTAAGAAGAAAATTGATATGGAAGACATTGATGAAGCAACAGACCGTGTCATTGCCGGACCAGCTAAAAAGAGCCGGGTGATTTCGGAAAAGGAACGTAATATTGTTGCTTTCCATGAGGGCGGCCATACAGTGATTGGTTTAGTGCTCGATGAGGCGGACATGGTCCACAAGGTTACCATTGTACCTCGTGGTCAAGCAGGCGGATATGCTGTCATGCTTCCTAGAGAAGACCGTTACTTTATGACGAAGCCAGAATTACTTGATAAAATTGTTGGTTTATTAGGCGGCCGTGTTGCTGAAGAGATTGTCTTTGGTGAAGTAAGTACAGGGGCACATAATGACTTCCAACGTGCAACCAATATTGCTCGTAAGATGGTAACCGAATATGGTATGAGTGATAAACTTGGACCGCTGCAGTTTGGTCAAGGTTCAGGCGGTCAAGTGTTCTTAGGCCGTGACATTCATAATGAGCAAAATTATTCTGATGCGATTGCTTACGAAATCGACTTGGAAGTTCAACGTATTATTAAAGAATGTTATGAAAGAGCTAGAGTCATTCTCACTGAAAATCGTGATAAGCTTGACCTCATTGCAAAAACATTGCTTGAAGTGGAAACTCTTGTGGCTGAACAGATTAAATACTTGGTTGACCATGGCCATATGCCAGAGCCTAATCAAGCTTTAGAAGCTGTGAAAATCGGCCCGAAAAAAACAGAAGACGTCAAGGTCAATATTAATAAGAAAAAGGATGACCTTGAGCCTCAGAATCCTTCTGATGAATTAGATAAGCAATAAATGTGTAAAGAGTGCTTCGTGAGAAGCATTTGGCTGTCGGAAAACTTTCGACAGTCTTTTTTTGTTCTAATATATGTAAAATTTAGGGCTTTGTGATAAGTCTGTTGATTTGCGCTCCAGGCGCTTCGCTTTCCGCGGGCGTGCCGGGGAGCCTCCTCGTCGCTGCGCTCCTGCGGGGTCTCCCCTGACCCGTGCTCCCGCAGGAGTCTTCGCGCCTTCCGCTCCAATCAACAGGTGTATTTAATAAAGTTCTGCGACTCAATTAGTAGTAATAATAAGTGTTGAATTCAATGCTTAATCCAAATGAGTCAAGCCAAAGTAAAAATGAATTTGTTTTTAATTAATGATAAATGAAAAATTTCTCGTTATTGCAGCCTGCCTAACTATAAAAAGATTGAAACATAAATAATAAGAGTAGCTAAAGTGTGTGATAAATGCATAGGTAGTTTTGCTCCCTGTTGATTGGAGCGTAGGGTACTCGACTCCTGCGGGATGGAGAGGTCACGGGAGACCCGCAGGCGCTAAAGCGCCGAGGAGGCTCCCGGACCTCCCCGCGGAAAGCGAGTGTCCGGAGCGGAAATCAACAGGCCAATTAGCAGAAACAATCAACTGAGTGCTTCGGTGAAGCACTCTTTTTTTCATGATTAATCAAATGTATGGTATTATGTTTTCAGTAAAGAAGAGAATAATCTGAAAAGTGAGTGATAGATTTGATTTTCGTTTTTGATGTAGGAAATACCAATATTGTTTTAGGTGTTTATGATGGTGAGGAGCTTAAATATCATTGGCGTGTTGAAACCAATAGAAATCGTACGGAAGATGAGTTTGGAATGAACATTAAAGCTTTGTTTGATCATGCAGGACTCTCTTTTTCAGATATTGACGGGATCATTATTTCTTCAGTCGTGCCACCAATTATGTTTGCGCTCGAAAGAATGTGCCAAAAGTATTTTCACATTAAGCCGTTTGTAGTTGGACCAGGGATTAAAACAGGTCTGAATATTAAATATGAAAACCCTAGAGAAGTGGGCGCTGATCGAATCGTCAATGCCGTAGCTGCCATTCATGAGTATGGCAGTCCACTAATTATCGTCGATTTTGGAACAGCTACAACCTATTGTTATGTGAATGAGGATCGTCAATATATGGGTGGTGCCATTGCTCCGGGAGTGGGTATTTCCACGGAGGCATTGTATTCACGAGCGTCAAAATTGCCTAGGATAGAGATTGCCAGACCGGAAGGGGTAATTGGTAAAAATACAATAGCGGCAATGCAGGCAGGAATTGTCTATGGGTATGTTGGCCAAGTAGAGGGAATTGTCAAGCGGATGATGGAGCAGGGTGAGAAAAAGCCTACTGTTATTGCGACAGGCGGTTTAGCTAATTTAATTGCTCAAGAATCAACCATTATTGATATTGTTGACCCATTTTTAACTTTAAAAGGGTTACAGCTTATCTATAAAAGGAACATAGGGCAACCTAAGGAATAACAGTTAGAAAGGGGTTTACCAATGAAAGATTATCTTGTTAAAGCACTTGCATATGATGGAAATATTCGAGCATTTGCCGTTCGGACAACAGAAACTGTGACCGAGGCACAAAGACGCCATCAGACATGGCGGACAGCATCTGCTGCACTGGGCAGAACGTTGACCGCAGGAGTAATGATGGGGGCTATGCTTAAAGGTGAAGATAAATTAACGATAAAAATTAATGGCGGCGGCCCACTAGGACCGATTGTTGTCGATAGTAATGCCAAAGGGGAAGTTCGAGGATATGTAACCAATCCAGAGGTAGATTTCGAATCGAATGAACACGGAAAGCTTGATGTCCGTCGTGCCGTTGGGACAGACGGTGTGTTAGCTGTCGTTAAAGATACAGGATTGCGCGATTTTTTTTCTGGACAAGTTCCGCTTGTATCCGGTGAATTAGGCGAGGATTTTACTTATTATTTTGCCACTTCTGAGCAGGTTCCTTCTTCCGTTGGAGTAGGTGTTTTAGTGAACCCAGATGACACGATTTTGGCAGCCGGCGGGTTTATTTTTCAATTAATGCCTGGCACACCGGAGCCAATCATTTCAAAACTGGAGGAACGGTTGAAAACGATTGAACCAATCTCTAAATTAATTGAACGTGGACTAACACCAGAGCAAATCCTCGAAGAGCTTTTTGGAAAAGAGCAGGTAAAGGTGTTAGAAACGATGCCGGTGGGGTTTGTCTGTAATTGCTCTAAAGAACGGTTTGCAAATGCCATTGTCGGCTTAGGAGCAGCAGAGATTACGGCAATGATTGAAGAAGATGGTCAGGCCGAGGCACATTGTCATTTTTGCAATGAAAAATACCTTTTTACAAGTGAGGAATTAGAAGAGCTTAAAAAGGAAGCAAAATAACAGGTACTTTGCTTTCTGATTGGGGGAGAGAGGTTGGGAAGGAAGCAGCTTTGGCTGGTGATTGCAGCCTTGATATTGCTAAATTGCCTTACGATCACTTTTTTTCTTTCTAAGGCAAATACGGCGGGCAGTATGATAGGAAATGAAGAGACAGTAGCTACGATTGGGAAAAAAACGATCCTGCGGCAAGATTGGCTTAATGAGCTCGAATCTAGGTATGGAAAAGATGTGTTAAAGGAAATGGTCGACCAAAAGGTCATTGAAGAAATGGCAGAGAAATATCATATTAACGTATCCAGCCAGGATGTCGATCGCGAATTTAGAATGCTGCAATCCACCATTAATTCATTTACTAAACAGAATAGTAAAAATGAAAAAAAGTGGAAGGAGCAAATCCGCAGCAACCTGCTATTAGAGGAACTATTAACAAAGGATGTTAAAGTTTCCAATAATGAACTGGAAAGCTATTATCAAAAAAATAAAGACCTTTTTGATGTACCATCTGCTTATCATTTATCACACATTGTTGTCCCTACACTGGAAGAGGCAGACAAAGCGAGGCAAGAGTTGGCTCAAGGGTCGGATTTTTCAGCGTTAGCCATGGAACGATCCATTGATGAATTTTCTGCTAATGATGGTGGAGATATTGGTTATATTAGTGTTGGGGATGAGCGGTATCCCAGCCAATATATTGAAGTAGCTAAAGAACTAAAGACCGGTGACTACAGTATGCCTCTTAAGGTAGAAGATGGATATGCCATTCTTAAGCTAGGCGGAAAGGTAAGTGGGAAGAAATATTCTTTTGATGATGTAAAAGAGCAAATTCGCCGGCAAATCTCTCTTGAACAAATGAAATCCCCGGCTTCTGCAACCACCTTTTGGGATGATGCGAAGGTTGAATGGTTCTATGGTCATAAAAGGAACTAAAGCACAGGATACTAATCTGTGCTTTTTTTAAATAGCAAGTGTATAAATGTTTAAATATTGTAAAAATACCAAACAAAACGATTGACAAACCCATTATGGAACTGGTAAATTTAATAATATAAATCCAATCAATTTACTCGGAATAGGGGTGCTCTTAATGGTTCGTGTTGCAAATTCAGTTGCCGAATTAGTCGGCCAAACACCAATTGTTAAATTAAACAGATTAGTAGATGAAAATAGTGCTGAGGTTTATTTAAAACTAGAATATTTTAACCCGGGCAGCAGTGTAAAGGATCGTATCGCTTTAGCTATGATTGAAGCGGCGGAAGAGCAAGGGTTAATCAAACCAGGTGTAGATACCATTATTGAGCCTACAAGCGGAAATACTGGAATTGGACTTGCAATGATTGCTGCAGCAAAAGGTTACAAAGCCGTTTTTGTAATGCCTGAAACGATGAGTTTGGAACGTCGGAATCTACTTCGTGCATACGGTGCAGAGCTTGTGTTAACACCAGGACCTGCCGGCATGAAGGGTGCAATTGCTAAGGCAGAAGAACTCGTTCAAGAACACGGTTATTTCTTGCCGCAACAATTTAAAAATGAAGCAAACCCTGAAGTTCATAGAAGAACAACAGGTAAAGAAATTGTAGAACAAATGGATCAATTAGATGGTTTTATTTCTGGTATTGGAACAGGCGGAACTATCACCGGTGCAGGCGAAGTCCTCCGCGAGAAATTTCCAAATGTTAAAATTTATGCAGTAGAACCTACGGATTCTCCAGTCTTATCGGGTGGTAAACCAGGTCCACACAAAATTCAAGGTATTGGTGCAGGTTTTGTACCTGATACTTTAAATACAAATATCTATGATGAGATTATTCAAGTTGCTGCGGAAGATGCATTCTCAGCTTCACGCCGTGCAGCAAGAGAAGAAGGTATCCTTGGAGGTATTTCTTCAGGAGCAGCAATTTACGCTGCCTTAAAAGTGGCGAAAGAACTTGGAAAAGGGAAAAAGGTCCTTGCGATTATTCCAGATAACGGCGAACGGTATTTAAGCACACCGCTTTACCAATACGAAGCAGAATAATAATTGAGGGGCGTCGGCTTTGCCGATGCTTCTTTTTTTGTAATCTAATTGAGATTTCATGTATGATAATAGGAGTGAAAAAAAGACTGGATAAGGAGGAAAAGGTATGAAAACATCTCTAGAACAAATCCAATGTGGGCCATATACCTTAGATAGTAGTAAAAAAACCATTATTATGGGCATTTTAAATGCTACTCCAGATTCCTTTTCGGATGGCGGAAAATTCAACCAGGTTGAAATGGCTGTTAAACGAGCAAAAGAAATGGTGGCAAATGGTGCGGATATTATTGATATTGGCGGTGAATCGACACGGCCAGGCTTTGCAACTGTCCCCGCTAAGGAGGAGCTTAAGCGGGTGATTCCTATTATTAAGGCGATTTCTGAACATGTCCAAGTCCCGATATCGATTGATACGTATAAAGCTGAAGTGGCGAAGCAAGCAATAGAAGCTGGAGCTCATATCATCAATGATGTATGGGGGGCAAAAGCAGATGAAAAGATGGGACAAGTGGCAGCTGACTACGGTGTTCCGATTGTACTTATGCATAATCGTCAGGACCGAAACTACAAGGTATTTATGAGAGATGTCATTAATGACCTCTATGAAAGTATAGCCATCGTTAAAAAGGCGGGAGTGAAGGATGAACAGATCATCCTCGATCCTGGTATTGGTTTTGCTAGGGATTATAAAGAAAATCTGCTAACCATGCAGAATTTGGATACGTTTGTTGATTTAGGTTATCCCGTATTATTAGGAACTTCCAGAAAATCGATGATTGGACAAGCTTTAGATCTCCCTGTTCATGAAAGAATGGAAGGTACAGGAGCAACCATCTGTTTCGGAATCCAAAAGGGCTGCCATATAGTCCGTGTTCACGATGTGAAAGAAATGAGCAGAATGGCTAAAATGATGGATGCCCTGATGGGAAAGGGTGAAACGATTGGATAAAATCTACGTCAATAGAATGGAGTTTTACGGGTACCATGGTGTTTTTTCAGAAGAGACTCGTTTGGGACAGCGTTTTGCCGTCGATTTATCGGTTGCTATTGATTTAAAAAAAGCAGGCGAAACGGATAATCTGGAATTCTCAGTGAATTATGCAGAACTATACCAGGTTTGCAAAGAGATAATGGAGGGTCCACCTTTTAAATTAGTCGAGGCGGTGGCAGAGAGAATTGCAGCTGGTGTGCTGACTAGCTTCCCGCTTATATCTGAAGTAACTGTTAAAGTGATTAAACCAGATCCGCCAATTCCAGGTCATTACCGCTCCGTTGCAGTAGAAATTACAAGGAGAAGATAAAAGTGGAAAACACAGCATTTATTGCCCTTGGCTCAAACATAGGAAACCGTTATGATAATATAACGAAGGCAATCAAAAGATTAACAAGTTATTCTGAAATTCAATTGGTAAATTACTCCTCTATTTATGAGACGGATCCGGTGGGCTATGAAGACCAAGATTTATTTTTGAATATGGTAATTGAGATTCAGACGGCATTTAATCCAATGGATTTATTAGATTTATGTTTAGAAATGGAAATAGAACTTGGAAGAAAAAGGGATATAAAATGGGGTCCGCGGACAATAGACCTTGACATTCTTACCTTTAACCAAGAAAATATTCAAAGCGAGAAGCTTATCGTTCCACATCCAAGGATGTTAGAGCGAGCGTTTGTAATTATTCCACTTTTAGAAATCTATCAGGACAAGAAATGTTCGGAGATAAATAAATTACTCGAGGCATCATTAGAAGAATTACCAAATAAAGAAGGAGTCCGAATATGGAAGCGGAAAAATGGGGAAGACGTATTCGAGCCTATCGGAAGTTAAAGGGCTTTACACAAGAAGGTTTTTCGAAGGAATTAGGTGTATCCGTATCGATTTTAGGTGAAATTGAAAGAGGAAACCGCCTTCCTGCCACTGATTTACTGGAAAGGATTGCGAATTCTTTAAAAATCACAATAGATGACTTAAAGCCGAAAGACTTATAAAGCTGGCACTGCCCTAGATTGTATTCTAAGTTCAACTCATGAATCAGTACAAGAAGAATTGGAGGTGGATTCATGTTAAAGATTGGCGATATTGAAATGAAGAATCCAGTAGTCCTGGCCCCGATGGCCGGAGTATGTAACTCGGCATTCCGTTTAACGGTAAAAGAGTTCGGCGCTGGTTTGGTTTGTGCGGAGATGGTGAGTGATAAAGGAATCGTTTTAAAAAATGAGAAAACAATGAATATGCTTTATATCGATGAACGTGAAAAACCGTTAAGCTTGCAAATTTTTGGCGGCGAGAAAGATACACTTGTCCAAGCAGCTAAATTTGTTGATCAGAATACCAATGCTGATATTATTGATATTAATATGGGCTGCCCTGTTCCAAAAATAACAAAATGTGATGCTGGGGCGAAGTGGCTGCTTGACCCGAATAAAATTTATGAGATGGTTTCAGCGGTAGTAGCGGAAGTTGAAAAACCTGTAACTGTAAAAATGCGGATGGGCTGGGATGATGAGCATATTTTTGCCGTTAAAAATGCTCAGGCCGTAGAACGTGCAGGAGGAAAGGCTGTATCCTTACATGGCCGAACGCGTGTTCAAATGTATGAAGGAAAAGCTAACTGGGATATTATTCGTGAAGTAAAGCAAAATCTTACTATTCCGTTGATTGGAAATGGTGATATTTTAACTCCGCAAGATGCCAAGCGTATGCTTGAAGAAACTGGTGTAGATGGGGTAATGATCGGAAGAGCTGCTTTAGGTGACCCGTGGATGATTTACCGCACCGTTCAATATTTAGAAACGGGTATTTTAATGCCTCAACCAACGATTAGAGAAAAGATTGATGTATGCATCCTTCATCTTGACCGCTTAATTGCGCTTAAAGATGAATATATTGCGGTTCGTGAAATGCGTAAGCATGCAGCCTGGTATTTAAAAGGGGTGCGCGGCAATGCTAAAGTTCGTAATGCTATTAATGAATGTGACACTAGAGATCAATTAGTAACAGTATTAAATGAATTGGTCACAGAAGTGGAAGCATTAGAACAAAGTCAGTTAATTGTAGGATAAACTTGTCACTAAAAGTGTCTTTTCTATACTAATTTGGATGCTGCCAGTGAAAAAACTGGCAGTTTTTATTTTATTAACATTTTTTTTGATGTCTGAAAGTATAAGTTTGTGTAAAATAATAAAGTATGTAGAAAAATGGGATCGCCTTATTTATAGGATTTTACATAATAAAAGTTTATTGGAGTGAATAGTATGAGTCAGGAAGATTTAAATGACCAATTAATGGTCAGACGTGAAAAAATGAATACCATGCGTGAAAATGGTCTAGATCCATTCGGAAAACGTTTTGACCGCTCACACAGCACAAAGGAATTAGTTGAGCAATATGCTGAATTAGAAAAAGAAGAGCTAGAAGCAAAAAGTGTTGCTGTTTCTTTAGCAGGCCGTATTATGACGAAGCGCGGAAAAGGAAAAGCGGGCTTTGCGCATCTTCAAGATTTAACAGGTCAAATTCAAGTCTATGTTCGCCAAGATGCAGTCGGCGAGGAAAACTATAAACTATTCGATTCTTCAGATCTTGGAGACATCATTGGGGTAACTGGTACACTATTTAAAACAAAAGTAGGAGAATTATCGGTTAAAGTGGAAGACTTTGTGTTTTTAACAAAGGCGTTACGCCCGCTCCCTGATAAATTCCATGGACTTAAGGATGTTGAACAGCGCTACCGTCAACGTTATTTAGACTTAATTATGAGTCAAGAAAGTAAGGCTACTTTTATTTCAAGAAGCCGTATTATCCAATCAATGCGTCGTTATTTAGATGACCACGGCTATTTAGAAGTTGAAACACCAATGATGCATTCTATCGCTGGCGGAGCATCTGCACGTCCATTCATAACTCATCACAATGCTCTTGATATGCCATTATTTATGAGGATTGCGATTGAGCTACACTTAAAACGCTTGATTGTCGGCGGTCTAGAAAAGGTTTATGAAATTGGCCGTGTTTTCCGGAATGAAGGTGTCTCTACCCGTCACAATCCTGAATTCACAATGATTGAACTTTATGAGGCTTATGCCGATTACCGTGATATCATGAGTTTGACGGAAAATCTAATTGCTCATATTGCCCAAGAAGTAGTTGGTTCAACAACTGTTCAATATGGCGATTATGAGGTAGATCTTAAACCTGAATGGAAAAGACTACACATGGTAGATGCTATCAAGGAATACACTGGTGCAGACTTCTGGAATGAGATGAGTGTAGAAGAAGCTCGTGAACTTGCGAAAGAACACGGTGTTGAAATCAATAACAACATGCTTTATGGTCATATTGTTAATGAATTCTTCGAGCAAAAAGTAGAGGAAAAGTTAATCCAACCTACTTTTATTTACGGTCATCCAGTAGAGATCTCGCCGCTTGCGAAGAAAAATGATGAGGACCCAAGATTCACAGACCGTTTTGAATTATTCATTGTCGCTCGTGAACATGCGAACGCATTTACAGAGCTGAATGATCCGATTGATCAAAGAGAACGGTTTGAAGCGCAATTAAAAGAACGTGAACAAGGAAATGACGAAGCTCATATGATGGATGACGACTTCGTTGAAGCTTTAGAATATGGTATGCCGCCTACAGGAGGATTAGGAATTGGAATAGACCGCTTAGTTATGCTGCTTACTAATTCCCCATCTATCCGTGACGTACTATTATTCCCGCTGATGCGTCATAAATAATCTCTTTAAAAAGTGCCATTTCATTGGCACTTTTTTTTATGACAAAACCTATGAACAGTTTGAATATTATTAATTTGGATATTTGGAGAAAAAATAATAAAATACTATTGCGCCCAACCTTGAATGGTGGTATATTAATATCTGTTGCTGCGAGGCAATGGTGGTTATCAAAAAAGAAGTTAAAAAGTTGTTGACATTCTATTGATAACTTGGTAAGATAAAAAAGTCGCTTTAAGGCGATTGAGTAATTGATCTTTGAAAACTAAACAAACAAAATCGTGCAAACAAACAATAAATTTTAGTTTCATTTCTGAAACTAAGCCAACGTAACAAATGAGCTAATCAACTTTCTTGGAGAGTTTGATCCTGGCTCAGGACGAACGCTGGCGGCGTGCCTAATACATGCAAGTCGAGCGAGACTCTTCGGAGTCTAGCGGCGGACGGGTGAGTAACACGTGGGCAACCTGCCTGTAAGACTGGGATAACACCGGGAAACCGGTGCTAATACCGGATAATCCTTTTCCTCTCATGAGGAAAAGCTGAAAGTCGGTTTCGGCTGACACTTACAGATGGGCCCGCGGCGCATTAGCTAGTTGGTGAGGTAACGGCTCACCAAGGCGACGATGCGTAGCCGACCTGAGAGGGTGATCGGCCACACTGGGACTGAGACACGGCCCAGACTCCTACGGGAGGCAGCAGTAGGGAATCTTCCACAATGGACGAAAGTCTGATGGAGCAACGCCGCGTGAGCGATGAAGGCCTTCGGGTCGTAAAGCTCTGTTGTTAGGGAAGAACAAGTACCGGAGTAACTGCCGGTACCTTGACGGTACCTAACCAGAAAGCCACGGCTAACTACGTGCCAGCAGCCGCGGTAATACGTAGGTGGCAAGCGTTGTCCGGAATTATTGGGCGTAAAGCGCGCGCAGGCGGTCCTTTAAGTCTGATGTGAAAGCCCACGGCTCAACCGTGGAGGGTCATTGGAAACTGGGGGACTTGAGTGCAGAAGAGGAAAGCGGAATTCCACGTGTAGCGGTGAAATGCGTAGAGATGTGGAGGAACACCAGTGGCGAAGGCGGCTTTCTGGTCTGTAACTGACGCTGAGGCGCGAAAGCGTGGGGAGCAAACAGGATTAGATACCCTGGTAGTCCACGCCGTAAACGATGAGTGCTAAGTGTTAGAGGGTTTCCGCCCTTTAGTGCTGCAGCTAACGCATTAAGCACTCCGCCTGGGGAGTACGGCCGCAAGGCTGAAACTCAAAGGAATTGACGGGGGCCCGCACAAGCGGTGGAGCATGTGGTTTAATTCGAAGCAACGCGAAGAACCTTACCAGGTCTTGACATCCTCTGACACTCCTAGAGATAGGATTTTCCCCTTCGGGGGACAGAGTGACAGGTGGTGCATGGTTGTCGTCAGCTCGTGTCGTGAGATGTTGGGTTAAGTCCCGCAACGAGCGCAACCCTTGATCTTAGTTGCCAGCATTTAGTTGGGCACTCTAAGGTGACTGCCGGTGACAAACCGGAGGAAGGTGGGGATGACGTCAAATCATCATGCCCCTTATGACCTGGGCTACACACGTGCTACAATGGATGGTACAAAGGGCTGCAAGACCGCGAGGTTTAGCCAATCCCATAAAACCATTCTCAGTTCGGATTGCAGGCTGCAACTCGCCTGCATGAAGCCGGAATCGCTAGTAATCGCGGATCAGCATGCCGCGGTGAATACGTTCCCGGGCCTTGTACACACCGCCCGTCACACCACGAGAGTTTGTAACACCCGAAGTCGGTGGGGTAACCGTAAGGAGCCAGCCGCCTAAGGTGGGACAGATGATTGGGGTGAAGTCGTAACAAGGTAGCCGTATCGGAAGGTGCGGCTGGATCACCTCCTTTCTAAGGATAAAGCTGGACCTGTGAGCCAGACAAAACAGTTTGTACACGATCTTTGTTTGTTTAGTTTTGAGGGAGCAATTCTCTCAAAGCTTTTTTTAATCGTTCTTTGAAAACTAGATAATCGTAATGAAGAAGCAAAGTAAACATCGAGTAATCGCCATTTTAGTTTTTCTCTCTTATGTAAGTAAGAGTTATAAACCTTTTAGGTTAAGTTAGAAAGGGCGCACGGTGAATGCCTTGGCACTAGGAGCCGATGAAGGACGGGACTAACACCGATATGCTTCGGGGAGCTGTAAGTAAGCTTTGATCCGGAGATTTCCGAATGGGGAAACCCACTGTTCGTAATGGAACAGTATCTTTACCTGAATACATAGGGTATTGATGGCATACCCGGGGAACTGAAACATCTAAGTACCCGGAGGAAGAGAAAGCAAACGCGATTCCCTGAGTAGCGGCGAGCGAAACGGGACATAGCCCAAACCAAGAGGCTTGCCTCTTGGGGTTGTAGGACACTCAACATGGAGTTACAAAGGAACGGGGTAGATGAAGCGACCTGGAAAGGTCCGTCAGAGAAGGTAAAAACCCTGTAGTCGAAACTTCGTTCCCTCCTGAGTGGATCCTGAGTACGGCCGGACACGTGAAATCCGGTCGGAAGCAGGGAGGACCATCTCCCAAGGCTAAATACTCCCTAGTGACCGATAGTGAACCAGTACCGTGAGGGAAAGGTGAAAAGCACCCCGGAAGGGGAGTGAAATAGTTCCTGAAACCGTGTGCCTACAAGTAGTCAGAGCCCGTTCATGGGTGATGGCGTGCCTTTTGTAGAATGAACCGGCGAGTTACGATCCCATGCAAGGTTAAGTTGAAGAGACGGAGCCGCAGCGAAAGCGAGTCTGAATAGGGCGTATGAGTATGTGGTCGTAGACCCGAAACCAGGTGATCTACCCATGTCCAGGGTGAAGTCCAGGTAACACTGGATGGAGGCCCGAACCCACGCACGTTGAAAAGTGCGGGGATGAGGTGTGGGTAGCGGAGAAATTCCAATCGAACTTGGAGATAGCTGGTTCTCTCCGAAATAGCTTTAGGGCTAGCCTCACGTAGTAAGAGTCTTGGAGGTAGAGCACTGTTTGGACTAGGGGCCCTCATCGGGTTACCGAATTCAGACAAACTCCGAATGCCAAAGACTTATCCGTGGGAGTCAGACTGCGAGTGATAAGATCCGTAGTCAAAAGGGAAACAGCCCAGACCACCAGCTAAGGTCCCAAAGTATACGTTAAGTGGAAAAGGATGTGGAGTTGCTTAGACAACCAGGATGTTGGCTTAGAAGCAGCCACCATTTAAAGAGTGCGTAATAGCTCACTGGTCGAGTGACTCTGCGCCGAAAATGTACCGGGGCTAAACGTATCACCGAAGCTGTGGATTGACATCTTTGATGTCAGTGGTAGGAGAGCGTTCTAAGGGCGTTGAAGCTAGACCGTAAGGACTGGTGGAGCGCTTAGAAGTGAGAATGCCGGTATGAGTAGCGAAAGATGAGTGAGAATCTCATCCACCGAATGCCTAAGGTTTCCTGAGGAAGGCTCGTCCGCTCAGGGTTAGTCGGGACCTAAGCCGAGGCCGAAAGGCGTAGGCGATGGATAACAGGTTGATATTCCTGTACCACCTCTTTATCGTTTGAGCAATGGGGGGACGCAGGAGGATAGGGTAAGCGCGCTGTTGGATATGCGCGTCTAAGCAGTTAGGCTGAGAGGTAGGCAAATCCGCCTCTCGCGAAGGCTGAGCTGTGATAGCGAGGGAAATTTAGTACCGAAGTTCCTGATTCCACACTGCCAAGAAAAGCCTCTAGCGAGATAAAAGGTGCCCGTACCGCAAACCGACACAGGTAGGCGAGGAGAGAATCCTAAGGTGAGCGAGAGAACTCTCGTTAAGGAACTCGGCAAAATGACCCCGTAACTTCGGGAGAAGGGGTGCTTTTTGAGGTGAATAGCCTCGAAGAGCCGCAGTGAATAGGCCCAGGCGACTGTTTAGCAAAAACACAGGTCTCTGCGAAGCCGCAAGGCGAAGTATAGGGGCTGACGCCTGCCCGGTGCTGGAAGGTTAAGAGGAGGGGTTAGCGCAAGCGAAGCTCTGAATCGAAGCCCCAGTAAACGGCGGCCGTAACTATAACGGTCCTAAGGTAGCGAAATTCCTTGTCGGGTAAGTTCCGACCCGCACGAAAGGCGTAACGATCTGGGCACTGTCTCAACGAGAGACTCGGTGAAATTATAGTACCTGTGAAGATGCAGGTTACCCGCGACAGGACGGAAAGACCCCGTGGAGCTTTACTGTAGCCTGATATTGAATTTTGGTACAGCTTGTACAGGATAGGTAGGAGCCTGAGAAGCCGGAGCGCTAGCTTCGGTGGAGGCGTCGGTGGGATACTACCCTGGCTGTATTGAAATTCTAACCCGCACCCCTGATCGGGGTGGGAGACAGTGTCAGGTGGGCAGTTTGACTGGGGCGGTCGCCTCCTAAAAAGTAACGGAGGCGCCCAAAGGTTCCCTCAGAATGGTTGGAAATCATTCGCAGAGTGTAAAGGCACAAGGGAGCTTGACTGCGAGACCTACAAGTCGAGCAGGGACGAAAGTCGGGCTTAGTGATCCGGTGGTTCCGCATGGAAGGGCCATCGCTCAACGGATAAAAGCTACCCCGGGGATAACAGGCTTATCTCCCCCAAGAGTCCACATCGACGGGGAGGTTTGGCACCTCGATGTCGGCTCATCGCATCCTGGGGCTGTAGTCGGTCCCAAGGGTTGGGCTGTTCGCCCATTAAAGCGGTACGCGAGCTGGGTTCAGAACGTCGTGAGACAGTTCGGTCCCTATCCGTCGTGGGCGCAGGAAATTTGAGAGGAGCTGTCCTTAGTACGAGAGGACCGGGATGGACGCACCGCTGGTGTACCAGTTGTTCTGCCAAGAGCATCGCTGGGTAGCTATGTGCGGACGGGATAAGTGCTGAAAGCATCTAAGCATGAAGCCCCCCTCAAGATGAGATTTCCCATAGCGCAAGCTAGTAAGAACCCTGAAAGATGATCAGGTTGATAGGTCAGAGGTGGAAGCGTGGTAACATGTGGAGCTGACTGATACTAATCGTTCGAGGACTTAACCATTTTTAAGGTGAACTCAAAGTTTACAAACTTCTTCTGCATTATCTAGTTTTGAGGGAATGAAACCTCAACCAAATAGTCTGGCAGCAATGGCGAGAAGGTCACACCCGTTCCCATACCGAACACGGAAGTTAAGCTTCTCAGCGCCGATGGTAGTTGGGACACGCGTCCCTGTGAGAGTAGGACGTTGCCAGGCTTAATATATGGAGGATTAGCTCAGCTGGGAGAGCATCTGCCTTACAAGCAGAGGGTCGGCGGTTCGATCCCGTCATCCTCCACCATATTTACTTTAATACTTTTCCATACTACTTGCCGGGGTAGCTCAATTGGTAGAGCAACTGACTTGTAATCAGTAGGTTGGGGGTTCAAGTCCTCTCGCCGGCACCATGCTTCTTGCTTCGTTGAATTACAACAGGGGAAGCTTGCACGAAATCCCGAAAGGATTTTAAGCAAAAAAATTAGTTTATTTTCTAAGAAAAATTAGTACGAGCCATTAGCTCAGTTGGTAGAGCATCTGACTTTTAATCAGAGGGTCGAAGGTTCGAGTCCTTCATGGCTCACCATTTAAAATTAATATGCGGGTGTGGCGGAATTGGCAGACGCACCAGACTTAGGATCTGGCGCCGCAAGGCGTGGGGGTTCGACTCCCTTCACCCGCACCATTTAATTTTTATATGCGGAAGTAGTTCAGTGGTAGAACACCACCTTGCCAAGGTGGGGGTCGCGGGTTCGAATCCCGTCTTCCGCTCTCTATTTTTGCCGGGGTGGCGGAACTGGCAGACGCACAGGACTTAAAATCCTGCGGTAGGTGACTACCGTACCGGTTCGATTCCGGTCCTCGGCACCACTTTAAATTTAAAATTTTATATGCGCCCTTAGCTCAGCTGGATAGAGTGTTTGACTACGAATCAAAAGGTCGGGAGTTCGAATCTCTCAGGGCGCACTTTAACGGGAAGTAGCTCAGCTTGGTAGAGCACTTGGTTTGGGACCAAGGGGTCGCAGGTTCGAATCCTGTCTTCCCGACCATGCTTCTTTTAATGAATGGGGTCTTAGCTCAGCTGGGAGAGCGCCTGCTTTGCACGCAGGAGGTCAGGGGTTCGATCCCCCTAGACTCCACCAAAAATATTAATTAAGATATTGACACAGCATTAATACTCTGTTAATATTGAAAAGTCGCACAAGCGACAAAGACATTGTTCTTTGAAAACTAAACAAACAAGACGTGTAACAAACAATAAATTTTAGTTTCATTTCTGAAACTAAGCCAACGTAACAAATGAGCTAATCAACTTTCTTGGAGAGTTTGATCCTGGCTCAGGACGAACGCTGGCGGCGTGCCTAATACATGCAAGTCGAGCGAGACTCTTCGGAGTCTAGCGGCGGACGGGTGAGTAACACGTGGGCAACCTGCCTGTAAGACTGGGATAACACCGGGAAACCGGTGCTAATACCGGATAATCCTTTTCCTCTCATGAGGAAAAGCTGAAAGTCGGTTTCGGCTGACACTTACAGATGGGCCCGCGGCGCATTAGCTAGTTGGTGAGGTAACGGCTCACCAAGGCGACGATGCGTAGCCGACCTGAGAGGGTGATCGGCCACACTGGGACTGAGACACGGCCCAGACTCCTACGGGAGGCAGCAGTAGGGAATCTTCCACAATGGACGAAAGTCTGATGGAGCAACGCCGCGTGAGCGATGAAGGCCTTCGGGTCGTAAAGCTCTGTTGTTAGGGAAGAACAAGTACCGGAGTAACTGCCGGTACCTTGACGGTACCTAACCAGAAAGCCACGGCTAACTACGTGCCAGCAGCCGCGGTAATACGTAGGTGGCAAGCGTTGTCCGGAATTATTGGGCGTAAAGCGCGCGCAGGCGGTCCTTTAAGTCTGATGTGAAAGCCCACGGCTCAACCGTGGAGGGTCATTGGAAACTGGGGGACTTGAGTGCAGAAGAGGAAAGCGGAATTCCACGTGTAGCGGTGAAATGCGTAGAGATGTGGAGGAACACCAGTGGCGAAGGCGGCTTTCTGGTCTGTAACTGACGCTGAGGCGCGAAAGCGTGGGGAGCAAACAGGATTAGATACCCTGGTAGTCCACGCCGTAAACGATGAGTGCTAAGTGTTAGAGGGTTTCCGCCCTTTAGTGCTGCAGCTAACGCATTAAGCACTCCGCCTGGGGAGTACGGCCGCAAGGCTGAAACTCAAAGGAATTGACGGGGGCCCGCACAAGCGGTGGAGCATGTGGTTTAATTCGAAGCAACGCGAAGAACCTTACCAGGTCTTGACATCCTCTGACACTCCTAGAGATAGGATTTTCCCCTTCGGGGGACAGAGTGACAGGTGGTGCATGGTTGTCGTCAGCTCGTGTCGTGAGATGTTGGGTTAAGTCCCGCAACGAGCGCAACCCTTGATCTTAGTTGCCAGCATTTAGTTGGGCACTCTAAGGTGACTGCCGGTGACAAACCGGAGGAAGGTGGGGATGACGTCAAATCATCATGCCCCTTATGACCTGGGCTACACACGTGCTACAATGGATGGTACAAAGGGCTGCAAGACCGCGAGGTTTAGCCAATCCCATAAAACCATTCTCAGTTCGGATTGCAGGCTGCAACTCGCCTGCATGAAGCCGGAATCGCTAGTAATCGCGGATCAGCATGCCGCGGTGAATACGTTCCCGGGCCTTGTACACACCGCCCGTCACACCACGAGAGTTTGTAACACCCGAAGTCGGTGGGGTAACCGTAAGGAGCCAGCCGCCTAAGGTGGGACAGATGATTGGGGTGAAGTCGTAACAAGGTAGCCGTATCGGAAGGTGCGGCTGGATCACCTCCTTTCTAAGGATAAAGCTGGACCTGTGAGCCAGACAAAACAGTTTGTACACGATCTTTGTTTGTTTAGTTTTGAGGGAGCAATTCTCTCAAAGCTTTTTTTAATCGTTCTTTGAAAACTAGATAATCGTAATGAAGAAGCAAAGTAAACATCGAGTAATCGCCATTTTAGTTTTTCTCTCTTATGTAAGTAAGAGTTATAAACCTTTTAGGTTAAGTTAGAAAGGGCGCACGGTGAATGCCTTGGCACTAGGAGCCGATGAAGGACGGGACTAACACCGATATGCTTCGGGGAGCTGTAAGTAAGCTTTGATCCGGAGATTTCCGAATGGGGAAACCCACTGTTCGTAATGGAACAGTATCTTTACCTGAATACATAGGGTATTGATGGCATACCCGGGGAACTGAAACATCTAAGTACCCGGAGGAAGAGAAAGCAAACGCGATTCCCTGAGTAGCGGCGAGCGAAACGGGACATAGCCCAAACCAAGAGGCTTGCCTCTTGGGGTTGTAGGACACTCAACATGGAGTTACAAAGGAACGGGGTAGATGAAGCGACCTGGAAAGGTCCGTCAGAGAAGGTAAAAACCCTGTAGTCGAAACTTCGTTCCCTCCTGAGTGGATCCTGAGTACGGCCGGACACGTGAAATCCGGTCGGAAGCAGGGAGGACCATCTCCCAAGGCTAAATACTCCCTAGTGACCGATAGTGAACCAGTACCGTGAGGGAAAGGTGAAAAGCACCCCGGAAGGGGAGTGAAATAGTTCCTGAAACCGTGTGCCTACAAGTAGTCAGAGCCCGTTCATGGGTGATGGCGTGCCTTTTGTAGAATGAACCGGCGAGTTACGATCCCATGCAAGGTTAAGTTGAAGAGACGGAGCCGCAGCGAAAGCGAGTCTGAATAGGGCGTATGAGTATGTGGTCGTAGACCCGAAACCAGGTGATCTACCCATGTCCAGGGTGAAGTCCAGGTAACACTGGATGGAGGCCCGAACCCACGCACGTTGAAAAGTGCGGGGATGAGGTGTGGGTAGCGGAGAAATTCCAATCGAACTTGGAGATAGCTGGTTCTCTCCGAAATAGCTTTAGGGCTAGCCTCACGTAGTAAGAGTCTTGGAGGTAGAGCACTGTTTGGACTAGGGGCCCTCATCGGGTTACCGAATTCAGACAAACTCCGAATGCCAAAGACTTATCCGTGGGAGTCAGACTGCGAGTGATAAGATCCGTAGTCAAAAGGGAAACAGCCCAGACCACCAGCTAAGGTCCCAAAGTATACGTTAAGTGGAAAAGGATGTGGAGTTGCTTAGACAACCAGGATGTTGGCTTAGAAGCAGCCACCATTTAAAGAGTGCGTAATAGCTCACTGGTCGAGTGACTCTGCGCCGAAAATGTACCGGGGCTAAACGTATCACCGAAGCTGTGGATTGACATCTTTGATGTCAGTGGTAGGAGAGCGTTCTAAGGGCGTTGAAGCTAGACCGTAAGGACTGGTGGAGCGCTTAGAAGTGAGAATGCCGGTATGAGTAGCGAAAGATGAGTGAGAATCTCATCCACCGAATGCCTAAGGTTTCCTGAGGAAGGCTCGTCCGCTCAGGGTTAGTCGGGACCTAAGCCGAGGCCGAAAGGCGTAGGCGATGGATAACAGGTTGATATTCCTGTACCACCTCTTTATCGTTTGAGCAATGGGGGGACGCAGGAGGATAGGGTAAGCGCGCTGTTGGATATGCGCGTCTAAGCAGTTAGGCTGAGAGGTAGGCAAATCCGCCTCTCGCGAAGGCTGAGCTGTGATAGCGAGGGAAATTTAGTACCGAAGTTCCTGATTCCACACTGCCAAGAAAAGCCTCTAGCGAGATAAAAGGTGCCCGTACCGCAAACCGACACAGGTAGGCGAGGAGAGAATCCTAAGGTGAGCGAGAGAACTCTCGTTAAGGAACTCGGCAAAATGACCCCGTAACTTCGGGAGAAGGGGTGCTTTTTGAGGTGAATAGCCTCGAAGAGCCGCAGTGAATAGGCCCAGGCGACTGTTTAGCAAAAACACAGGTCTCTGCGAAGCCGCAAGGCGAAGTATAGGGGCTGACGCCTGCCCGGTGCTGGAAGGTTAAGAGGAGGGGTTAGCGCAAGCGAAGCTCTGAATCGAAGCCCCAGTAAACGGCGGCCGTAACTATAACGGTCCTAAGGTAGCGAAATTCCTTGTCGGGTAAGTTCCGACCCGCACGAAAGGCGTAACGATCTGGGCACTGTCTCAACGAGAGACTCGGTGAAATTATAGTACCTGTGAAGATGCAGGTTACCCGCGACAGGACGGAAAGACCCCGTGGAGCTTTACTGTAGCCTGATATTGAATTTTGGTACAGCTTGTACAGGATAGGTAGGAGCCTGAGAAGCCGGAGCGCTAGCTTCGGTGGAGGCGTCGGTGGGATACTACCCTGGCTGTATTGAAATTCTAACCCGCACCCCTGATCGGGGTGGGAGACAGTGTCAGGTGGGCAGTTTGACTGGGGCGGTCGCCTCCTAAAAAGTAACGGAGGCGCCCAAAGGTTCCCTCAGAATGGTTGGAAATCATTCGCAGAGTGTAAAGGCACAAGGGAGCTTGACTGCGAGACCTACAAGTCGAGCAGGGACGAAAGTCGGGCTTAGTGATCCGGTGGTTCCGCATGGAAGGGCCATCGCTCAACGGATAAAAGCTACCCCGGGGATAACAGGCTTATCTCCCCCAAGAGTCCACATCGACGGGGAGGTTTGGCACCTCGATGTCGGCTCATCGCATCCTGGGGCTGTAGTCGGTCCCAAGGGTTGGGCTGTTCGCCCATTAAAGCGGTACGCGAGCTGGGTTCAGAACGTCGTGAGACAGTTCGGTCCCTATCCGTCGTGGGCGCAGGAAATTTGAGAGGAGCTGTCCTTAGTACGAGAGGACCGGGATGGACGCACCGCTGGTGTACCAGTTGTTCTGCCAAGAGCATCGCTGGGTAGCTATGTGCGGACGGGATAAGTGCTGAAAGCATCTAAGCATGAAGCCCCCCTCAAGATGAGATTTCCCATAGCGCAAGCTAGTAAGAACCCTGAAAGATGATCAGGTTGATAGGTCAGAGGTGGAAGCGTGGTAACATGTGGAGCTGACTGATACTAATCGTTCGAGGACTTAACCATTTTTAAGGTGAACTCAAAGTTTACAAACTTCTTCTGCATTATCTAGTTTTGAGGGAATGAAACCTCAACCAAATAGTCTGGCAGCAATGGCGAGAAGGTCACACCCGTTCCCATACCGAACACGGAAGTTAAGCTTCTCAGCGCCGATGGTAGTTGGGACACGCGTCCCTGTGAGAGTAGGACGTTGCCAGGCACATCAAGGACAACCTGAAAAGGTTGTCCTTTTTTGTTATGGAAAGAAAGGAAAATATACCGAAGGACAAAACTCATCAAATGAACAGGTAAAATGTCTATCGGAGACACTCTGAAGGACCAAAAGGATCGAGGGGTAATATAGAACATCCTTTTGTGAAGAAAACCTATGGAGAGTCACTATGGTTTATTTTTGGAATTTTGGTACATCAAGAATATCGGAAACATGAAGAGACTCCCCCTCAATCCCTGCCAGCTGTAGATTCAACGATACCTGGCTAATTTATAAAGAAGTTCAACTACTGCCCCTGCCCCTAGTACCGTATAACGTGAATTAAGGACAACCTAAATAGGTTGTTTTTTTATATTCACATGCATCTGCTCTCCATCACCACAATACTTTTTAATCAAACCTACGTTTCACAATGGCGAGATTTGGAGAAAATCATTAGTAGTGAATCGTTGCATCTACATAAAAAATTCAGTATAATTTAGTCAAATATAGTCAAAGTCAGAGAATGGGGGTGGGAAGATGAGAAACATCTCTGATATTATAGAAAAATATCTCAAACAAGTATTGGAATTAAGTGAAAGAGACCTTGTTGAAATCAAACGAAGTGAAATCGCAGACAAATTTCAATGCGTTCCATCACAAATCAATTATGTAATTAATACCCGTTTTACGATCGAAAGAGGATACATTGTAGAGAGTAAACGGGGCGGCGGTGGGTATATACGGATCATGAAGGTCCAGTCCCATGATCTTGCTCATTTAATTGAACAATCACTCGCACTTATTCAAAGCAGGATTAGTCAAACCAGTGCAGAGGATGTCATATTCAGACTCGTTCAAGAAGAAATTGTCTCACAGCGGGAAGCGAAAATTATGCTCAGTGTAATTGACCGATCCGTCCTTTATATTGATCTTCCATACCGAGACGAATTAAGAGCGAGAATGCTAAAAGCAATGCTTACATCTTTAAAATATAAATAAATTTTTTCGCTTGAGAGGTGAAAGTATGATTTGCCAGGAATGCAACCAAAGACCTGCAGCCCTTCACTTTACGAAAATCATTAATGGTGAAAAGACCGAAGTTCATCTGTGTGAAAAATGTGCGCAGGAAAAGGGAGAAATGTTTATTTTTAATGGGGAATCTGGATTCGCTTTTAATAATTTGTTAGCAGGATTATTAAATATAGACCCTACTTTTCAAAAACCAAGTCAAAGTCCATTTCATCAGGAGGAAATTCTTCAATGTGATTCTTGCTCGATGACATTTTCGCAGTTTTTAAAAGTGGGCCGCTTTGGATGTTCTCATTGTTATGAAGTATTTAAAGAACAATTGAAGCCTGTATTACGGCGACTTCATAGTGGAAACTGGACACATAATGGAAAAATACCAAAGAGAATTGGTGGAGGAATCCACTTACGAAAACAGATTGATGAATTAAAAAGTAACTTAAAAGAATCAATTGCCAATGAAGAATTTGAAAAGGCTGCTGAGATTCGTGATGAAATACGTCAGTTAGAGAGAAAACTAGCAGCCAGCCAAGAGGGAGGGGAATAACATGTCGCTTGAACGATTTTTAAATCAAGCTGTCAGCTCCTGGATGAGTGAAGAAGGACCTGATTCAGATATTGTTCTCAGTTCCCGCATTCGTTTGGCTCGTAACTTTGATGCATATAAATTTCCAACACTTTTTTCACACGAAGAAGCAAAGATCATTATTGAAAAAATGGAGGAAATATTAAATCAGTCAGACCTTCAAAAGTTTGGTCAAATGGAATTGTTGAAAATTAATGAACTTCAGCCTCTGCAAAAAAGGGTGTTGGTGGAAAAACATTTAATTAGTCCAAATCTAGCAGAGGATTCACCACATGGTGCTGTTTTATTAACCGAAAATGAAGAAGTTAGTATTATGATTAATGAAGAAGATCATATTCGTATTCAATGCTTATTTCCTGGATTGCAATTATCTGAAGCCTTAGATGCTGCTAATGAAATTGATGATTGGCTTGAAAGTAATATTCAATATGCATTTGATGAGAAGCATGGTTATTTAACCAGTTGTCCTACAAATGTGGGAACCGGTCTTCGTGCTTCTGTCATGATGCATTTGCCAGGACTAATTTTAACACAGCAAATTAGTCGAATTATTCCGGCAATCAATCAATTAGGTCTAGTTGTTAGAGGAATTTATGGTGAAGGCAGCGAAGCATTAGGTAATATATTTCAAATTTCTAATCAAATTACCCTTGGAAAATCGGAGGAGGATATTTGCCGAGATCTCAAAGGAGTTGTTAGCCAGTTAATTTCACAAGAAAGGTCAGCACGTGAAGCATTACGGAAAACTTCAAACATACAATTAGAAGACAGGGTGTTCCGTTCACTGGGTGTGTTATCTAATAGCCGAATCATCGAATCAAAAGAAGCAGCAAGATGTTTATCAGATGTTCGGCTTGGAATAGATATGGGTTATATTGAAAATATGCCTAAGACGATATTAAATGAATTAATGATACTGACCCAGCCAGGTTTCCTGCAGCAATATGCTGGCGGTTCATTAAGACCACATGAAAGAGATATCAGACGGGCAGCATTAATTAGGGAACGAATAAAAATGGAGCAAGAAAAATAGGTGAGGAGGAAGAGAATATGATGTTCGGCCGTTTTACTGAAAGAGCGCAGAAAGTTCTAGCATTAGCACAAGAGGAAGCGATTCGTCTTGGACATAACAATATTGGAACAGAGCATATTTTATTAGGATTAACTCGTGAAGGGGAAGGGATTGCAGCAAAAGCACTTTATGGGCTTGGCTTAGGTTCTGAAAAAATCCAAAAGGAAGTAGAAAACTTAATTGGCAAAGGACAGGAAGCTTCTCAAACTATTCACTATACTCCAAGGGCTAAAAAGGTCATCGAATTATCGATGGATGAGGCACGCAAATTAGGACATTCCTATGTAGGCACGGAGCATATTCTCCTTGGTTTAATCCGTGAAGGGGAAGGGGTTGCCGCACGAGTCCTTAATAATCTTGGTGTAAGCCTAAATAAGGCAAGACAGCAAGTACTTCAACTATTAGGAAGCAATGAGTCAGGCGGGCATCAAGGCGGTGCATCTGCCAGTGCAAACACACCAACACTTGACAGTCTTGCACGCGATCTAACCTCGATCGCACGCGAGGGTAGTCTTGACCCGGTAATTGGCCGCGGAAAAGAAATTCAACGTGTGATTGAAGTTTTAAGTCGTCGGACAAAAAACAACCCTGTATTAATTGGGGAGCCGGGTGTTGGTAAAACAGCGATTGCAGAAGGTCTTGCCCAGCAAATTGTTAATAACGAAGTTCCTGAAATTCTTCGGGATAAACGAGTGATGACTCTTGATATGGGGACAGTGGTAGCTGGAACTAAATATCGTGGTGAATTTGAAGATCGTTTGAAAAAGGTCATGGATGAAATACGCCAAGCAGGGAATATTATTCTTTTCATTGATGAGCTGCATACCTTAATTGGTGCTGGTGGTGCGGAAGGAGCAATAGATGCTTCTAATATCTTAAAGCCGTCACTTGCACGCGGTGAACTGCAATGTATTGGTGCAACAACCCTTGATGAATATCGTAAATATATCGAAAAGGATGCTGCATTAGAACGACGCTTCCAGCCAATTCGTGTGGATGAGCCGACACTTGAAGAATCAATTCAGATCTTAGAGGGTCTTCGCGACCGTTACGAGGCACATCACCGTGTATCAATTACAGATGAAGCGATTCAAGCGGCAGTAAAACTTTCAGACCGCTATATCTCTGACCGCTTCCTGCCGGATAAAGCGATTGATTTAATTGATGAAGCAGGTTCTAAGGTACGACTACGTTCCTTTACCACTCCTCCAAATTTAAAAGAATTAGAAGTGAAGTTGGAAGAAGTTCGCAAGGAAAAGGATTCTGCTGTACAGAGCCAGGAGTTTGAAAAGGCTGCTTCCTTAAGAGATACAGAACAGCGTTTACGTGAACAACTGGAAGAGACAAAGAAGAATTGGAAGGAAAAACAAGGAAAAGAAAACAATGAAGTAACCGTCGAAGATATCGCAAGCGTCGTTTCCAGCTGGACCGGGGTTCCTGTTTCTAAGCTGGCGGAAACAGAAATGGCGAAGTTGCTAAATTTAGAAGAACTTCTTCATTCTCGTGTGATTGGCCAGGAAGAAGCAGTAAAAGCTGTATCGAAGGCTGTACGTCGTGCTCGTGCAGGATTAAAAGATCCAAAACGACCAATCGGTTCCTTTGTTTTCCTTGGACCAACAGGTGTTGGGAAAACCGAATTAGCCCGTGCGCTTGCTGAAGCGATGTTTGGTGACGAGGATGCGATGATTCGGATTGATATGTCCGAGTATATGGAGAAGCACTCGACTTCTCGTCTAGTTGGTTCACCGCCAGGATATGTAGGTTATGAGGAAGGCGGTCAATTAACTGAAAAGGTTCGCAGAAAGCCATATTCTGTGGTGTTATTAGATGAAATTGAAAAGGCTCATCCAGATGTATTTAATATCCTGCTGCAAGTACTTGAGGACGGCCGATTAACTGATTCTAAAGGCAGAACGGTTGACTTCCGTAATACTGTCCTCATTATGACATCCAATGTTGGTGCTGAAGCACTAAAACGAAACAAGTATGTCGGCTTTAATATTCAAGATGGAGATCAAGACTATAAAGATATGAAAGGGAAAGTGATGGGAGAATTAAAGAAAGCTTTCCGTCCTGAATTCCTTAACCGTATCGATGAGATTATTGTTTTCCATGCTTTAGAGCGGAAGCATCTTGAAGAAATTGTGACTTTATTATCAGAGCAGTTAATTAAACGCTTAAAAGAGCAACATATTTCTATAGAATTAACGGCTGCGGCAAAAGAGAAAATTTCTCAGGAAGGCTATGATCCTGAATATGGGGCACGACCATTACGCCGTGCGATTCAAAAACATATTGAAGACAGACTTTCGGAAGAACTATTAAAGGGGACATTATTAACAGGACAGCATGCGATTATTGATGTTGATAATGGAGAATTTTTGGTTCGAGTTGCTGAGAATACCAGTTTAGTAAAATAGGACTAAGTCGTAATATCTATGAAGAGGTACACGTAAATAAAATTAAATCGTGTACCTCTTTTTCTATCGACTTTTTCAAATGAAAAAATAAAAAAGGTGTGGTAACCTTTAAATAGTTAGCAAAATTTGGCTCCTGCACCCAGCGTATTTCGCTATCTGGTGTGTGCGCCTTTTGTTCTTTTTAGTTAAGAAAGGGTCGAAAGATAATGGCAAAACGAAAGACGAAGTTTATGTGTCAGGCTTGCGGATATGAATCGCCCAAGTGGATGGGGAAATGTCCTGGCTGTGGTGAATGGAATAAGATGGTGGAGGAAGTGGAAGTGACTGGTACCGCGAGGAGAGGTGCATTTGCCCATTCTCAAGGCGGAGCAGGACTGTTATCCAAACCGATGCCGATCAATTCAATTGAAATGGAAAATGAACCGCGGATTCTAACGGATTTAAACGAATTAAACCGTGTCCTTGGGGGCGGTGTGGTAAAGGGTTCTTTAGTCCTGATTGGCGGAGACCCTGGAATTGGGAAGTCAACGCTTCTTTTGCAGGTATCCTCCCAACTTGCAAATAAAGGAAATCAGGTTTTATACATATCTGGTGAGGAATCTTTACGGCAAACTAAACTTCGTGCGGAGCGATTAGGAATATCTTCTGAAAATCTCCTCGTTTATTCTGAAACGAATCTTGAAGAAATCAACCGGACCATTGATAGTACCAATCCTAGCTTTGTCATTATAGATTCAATCCAGACGGTCTTTCACCCAGATGTAACAAGCGCACCGGGAAGTGTTTCACAGGTTCGTGAGTGTACCTCGGAATTAATGAGAATTGGGAAAACGAAGGGGATTGCGATCTTTATTGTTGGACACGTAACAAAAGAAGGGTCAATTGCTGGTCCAAGGCTGTTAGAGCATATGGTGGATACTGTTCTCTATTTTGAAGGAGAGAGACACCATACCTATCGGATTCTGCGTGCAGTTAAAAACCGTTTTGGTTCAACCAATGAAATGGGAATTTTTGAAATGAAGGAACTGGGCCTAGAAGAAGTAGCCAATCCCTCTGAAATCTTTCTAGAAGAGCGTTCACGGGGTGCAGCTGGCTCTACGGTGGTTGCATCGATGGAAGGGACAAGACCAGTCCTTGTCGAAATTCAAGCGTTAATTTCCCCTACCAGTTTTGGGAATCCAAGAAGAATGGCCACTGGAATTGACCACAATCGTGTGCCGCTTCTGATGGCGGTATTAGAAAAGCGAGTTGGGATGCTTCTCCAGAACCAAGATGCCTATTTAAAAGTTGCTGGCGGGGTGAAATTGGACGAGCCAGCCATTGATTTGGCTGTAGCTGTCAGTATTGCTTCGAGCTTTAGAGATAAACCAACAAGGCCGACGGACTGCATTATTGGTGAAGTCGGTTTAACAGGGGAAGTAAGAAGGGTATCAAGAATTGAGCAGCGTGTCCAAGAAGCGGCCAAGCTTGGTTTTGAGCGAGTCATTCTGCCCGCTAATAATCTTAGCGGCTGGAAGGGACCAAGGGGAGTCGAACTCATTGGGGTATCGAATGTAAGTGAAGCATTGAAAGCAGCGTTGGGAGGGTAGCAGATGGAGAATAAAAAGCTAGGTGAACATACCGTAAGTGAGATATTACAATTCCTTGCTCCTGGTACACCCATTCGCGAGGGGATTGACAATGTCCTTCGTGCCAATACAGGAGGCCTAATTGTCATTGGTTTTAACGAAAAAGTGAAAAGTATCGTTGATGGCGGCTTTGAAATTAATTGTCCTTTTTCACCAAGCTTTTTATATGAATTAGCCAAAATGGACGGGGCGATTATCCTTAATGAATTAGGAAATAAAATTCTGTTTGCCAATGCTCAGCTGGCCCCTGACTCCGATATCCCCTCTACAGAAACAGGAATGCGGCACCGCACAGCTGAAAGAACAGCGAAACAAACAAAAGCCTTAGTTATTGCCATCTCCCAAAGGAGAAATGTAATTACTCTGTATCAAGGGAACTTCCGCTATGCCTTAAAAGATATTGCGGTTATTTTAACAAAGGCCAATCAAGCCATTCAGACGCTTGAAAAGTATAAGACAGTCCTAGAACAAAGTATTACGAATTTAAGTATTCTAGAGTTTGAAGAGTCTGTCACTTATAATGACTTTTTACTGGTTCTCCATCGGTTTGAAATGGTCTTAAAGATTAAAAACGAACTGCTAACCTATTTACATGAATTAGGGACTGAAGGGCGTCTCATTCGTTTACAACTGAATGAAATTCTAACTGACTTAGAAGAGGAAACAATGCTCATTATTAAAGATTATGCCTTTGACAGAGACATCAAAGCTAGAGATGTTCTAGGCCGAATGCAGTCAATGACTTCAAATGGAACAATCGAAGATATGGTGTTATTAAAATTAATGGGATATCTGGGCTATGTCCATCTTGAGGAAAATAAAAGTCCACGCGGCTACCGGATTCTAAATAAAATTCCAAGACTTCCATCCATCATCATTGAAAATCTAATTAGCAGATTTGGGGAGCTTGCCAAAATCATCTCAGCATCTGTAGAGGAACTCGACGAAGTTGAAGGGATTGGGGAAGTTCGTGCTAAAAAGATCAAGGAAGGTTTTAAATTAATTAAAGAACGGTTATACACTGATCGTCACCTTTAAAAGAAATAAATAGTAAAAAAAATCCAATTGTTTGACATGGAATTTTTCCAATGCTACCCTATGGAGAAATCATCTATAAATAATTCACGGGAACTACTCTTTTAACAAGAATCTTTAAGTGAAAAATAATCAGAAATTAAGGTTTCATTTTTATGAATATGTTTATAATGAGTAGAGGAGGTGAAGGAATGTTAAAACGTATTGTGCAGGCTTGCTTCCTCATTATGGGTGGTACGCTTGGTATTTTGTTATTACCGGAATTGTTCAATTTACTTCATATCAATGACATTTCCTTAATTAACAACTCGTATATCACTGCTGTTTTAGGTGCTATTATTTTTTATCTTATTACCTTTTGGGCAGTAGATTATGTCTTTAATTTTATTAAATGGGCCGAAGATTCTTTAGTGAAAATCCCTGTAACCGATGTCCTTTTTGGTAGTGTTGGCTTAATATTCGGGTTGTTGGTTGCCTTTTTAATCGGCTTTGCCCTGAATGCGGTGCAAGTACCGATTTTAAATGCTGTTGTACCAATCTTGCTGACCATTTTATTTGGTTACCTTGGCTTTCAGGTAGGCTTTAAGAAAAGGGATGAGCTGCTGGGCCTCTTTGGAAACCGCAGTAATAAGAAAAAATCCAGTGATGATGAAAGTGAAAAGGAAGCGAATCAATCTTTAAAAATACTAGATACAAGTGTGATCATTGATGGACGTATTGCTGATATTTGTCAGACGGGATTTTTAGAGGGTACGATTGTCATTCCACAGTTTGTCCTCGAGGAATTACAGCATATTGCTGATTCATCCGATGTCTTAAAACGAAATCGCGGCCGTAGAGGCTTGGATATCTTAAATCGAATTCAAAAGGAACTTGCCATTAAAGTCGAAATCTATGAAGGTGATTTTGAGGAAATTAGTGAAGTGGATTCAAAACTTGTTAAACTGGCAAAAATCACAAATGGAATCTTAGTCACAAATGATTTTAATTTGAATAAAGTCTGCGAATTGCAGAATGTTTCGGTGTTAAACATCAATGACTTAGCGAATGCCGTCAAACCTGTTGTTCTTCCAGGAGAAGAATTAACAGTTCAGGTAATTAAAGATGGCAAGGAATATCATCAGGGCGTTGCTTACTTAGATGACGGAACCATGATCGTTGTCGAGGAAGGAAGAGAATATATCGGGAAACGAATTGAGGTTCTCGTTACAAGTGTTCTCCAAACATCGGCCGGTAGAATGATATTTGCCAAACCAAAATTATTAGAAAAAGCACTATGATTGAAAGATTGGGGTAATTTTATGACTTACCAAGTCATTCTCCCGGCAGCGGGTCAGGGAAAAAGAATGGGAGCAGGGAAAAATAAGCTTCTTTTAGAGCTTAATCGTGTACCTGTACTAATCCATACATTAAAGGTGTTTGAAGAGGATAATGCCTGCAGCAAAATTATTGTAGCGATCCATCCCCAAGATGAAGAGGAATTTAAAGCCTTATTTATCAAGTATAATGTTGCCAAAGCAATCCACTTAGTGCATGGTGGTAAGGAACGACAGGATAGCATTTTTAATGCGCTGAAAACAGTGGAAACAGACGGGATCATTCTTGTTCATGATGCGGCACGTCCTTTTATCAGTAAAGAACATATCTACCGTTTGACAAAAGTGGCTGAGGATACAGGGGCGGCCATTTTAGGAGTACCGGCAAAGGACACCATCAAAAAGGTTCAGGATGGTTTGGTGGTGGAAACTGTTGAACGTTCAAGCTTGTGGGCGGTCCAAACCCCACAAGCTTTTCGCATTTCTCTTCTGATGGAGGCCTATGAGAAGGCAGAAAAAGACTCCTTTCTAGGAACAGATGATGCTAGTTTAGTGGAGAGGACAGGCCATCCTATTACGATGGTAGAGGGCGACTACGATAATATCAAATTAACAACACCAGAAGATATATTTTTTGCAGAGGCAATACTAGAAAAGCGGAAGCGACTTGCCCAGGGGCGACAGGCATAAGACGAGCCGGCGAGAAGGTTGCTCTTTAACCTTCTTGACGGATTGGCTTATGACCCCGAGCCCCTAGGCGCTGCAGCTAGACAACTGAGAAAAAGGAGTTTTTAGGATGTTTCGAATTGGTCAAGGGTTTGATGTGCATCAACTAACGGAAGGGCGTCCGTTGATTATAGGCGGAATAAACATACCTTATGAAATGGGATTATTAGGTCATTCGGATGCAGATGTTTTATTACATACAGTTTCTGATGCTTGTCTAGGTGCGATTGGGGAAGGTGATATTGGCAAACACTTTCCTGATACCGATCCCAATTTTAAAGATGCTGACTCCGCGAAGTTAATGGAGCATGTGTGGCAATTGGTGAAAAATAAAGGATACGAGCTGGTTAATGCTGATTGTACAATCATAGCTCAAAAGCCGAAAATGGCACCTTATATTGAACAAATGCGCGTGAGAATTGCCGAGCTACTAGATGCAGCACCTGAGCAAATCAATGTTAAGGCAACAACCACGGAGAAATTGGGCTTCACAGGCAGAGGAGAAGGAATTGCCTCACAAGCTGTTGTTTTATTAAGAAAGGTTCATGAATAGCCTTTCTTGAAATCATAGACAATGATAAAATAATCAGTTGAAACCATATAAATTTTTGGGAAAGCTGTCTAGCTTCAGCGCCTAGGGGCTCGAATTATAAGCCGATCACTTCGGAAGGCAAAAAGCGCCTTCTGTCAGTGCTCGTCTTATGCTAGTCGCCCCTGGGCAAGGCGCTTACGCTTTTCTCATTGGAGGCATTGAAATGTCAAATGAAGTTCGTGTAAGATATGCTCCAAGTCCAACGGGGCATTTACATATTGGAAACGCCCGTACGGCATTGTTTAATTACTTATTTGCACGTAATCAGGGCGGTAAATTTATCATTCGTATTGAAGATACTGATAAAAAGCGGAATATTGCAGGTGGAGAAGAAAGCCAGTTAAAGTATTTAAAATGGCTGGGTATGGATTGGGATGAGAGTGTTGATGTCGGCGGCGAATACGGTCCATACCGCCAATCCGAACGAAATGATATTTATGAAACATACTATAACCAGTTATTAGCTGAAGGTCATGCTTATAAGTGTTATTGTACCGAAGCCGAAATTGAAGCAGAGCGGGAAGCTCAGACCGAAAGGGGCGAAACTCCTCATTATTCGGGTAAATGCCGCCATTTAACAGAGGAACAACGCCGTGAATTAGAAAGCGAAGGCCGTCAGCCAAGTATTCGGATTATCGTACCTGAAGGGAAAACCTATACGTTTGATGATATGGTAAAGGGCAGCGTTTCCTTTGAATCTGAAGGGATGGGCGACTGGGTCATCATTAAAAAGGATGGTACCCCAACCTATAACTTTGCGGTAACGGTTGATGATTATTTAATGAAAATCTCTCACGTGCTCCGTGGAGATGATCATATTTCTAACACACCTAAACAACTCATGGTCTATGAAGCATTAGGCTGGGAGCCGCCAATTTTTGGTCATATGACTTTGATTGTCAATGAAAGCCGTAAAAAGTTAAGTAAGCGCGATGAATCGATCATCCAGTTTATTGAACAATATGAAGAGTTAGGATATCTCCCAGAAGCGTTATTTAACTTTATTACGCTCCTTGGCTGGTCGCCGGCAGGTGAAGAAGAAATATACTCTAAGAATGAGTTTATTGAGATATTTGATGCGAATCGCTTATCTAAATCCCCTGCATTATTTGATAAGCAGAAACTGCTGTGGATGAATAACCAATACATGAAAAAGATTGAGATTGACCGTGCAGTTGAACTGGCTTTACCGCACTTGGTGAAAGCCGGCCGCTTAAGTGAAAGTCAAACGGATGAACAATATCAATGGGTTCAAGGGCTAGTCGAACTCCTGCAGGAAAAAATGAGCTTTGGTGCCGAAATCGTAGAATTATCCGACATGTTCTTCAAAGAGGAAGCGGACTACGAAGAAGATGCGAAGGAAATTCTAGCAGGAGAAACAGTTCCGGAAGTGTTAAAGGCATTTTCACATGAACTGGATCAGTTAGAACATTTCCGAGCTGACGGAATAAAAGCTGCAATGAAGGCAGTCCAAAAGTCGACCGGTCAAAAGGGAAAAAACCTATTTATGCCAATTCGTGCTGCAGTAACAGGCCAAACACATGGACCAGACCTGCCACAGGCAATTGAACTTTTAGGTAAAAATAAAGTCCAAACAAGAATTAATAAAATTATTAGTTAACATTAAAGACGAAATGTAATATAGTAGAATAAACAATTATATAGTTACTAAAGTGTAGAAGAGGATAAGTAAAAAAAGGATGCTTCAAAGAGAAAACCATCACCGGCTGAAAGTGGTTTAGGCCTCTCGTTTTTTGAAATGCACCTCTGAGCCCTGTTTCGAAAAGAGTCAACTCTAAGTAGAGATGGGCGGAACCGATCCGTTAACAGGTAGAGTGAGACCAAGTTTTGAGCTATTGTTACCATACATGCTTTCCGGTCTAATCAGAGTGGAACCGCGCGTTAAGCGCCTCTGTCGTCATGACAGAGGCGTTTTTTATTTACTTTTTTTATTTACCAAACAATAGGGGGAGAATGGTAATGTTTAAGAAGTTAAGGGAGGATGTTGAGGTTGTTTTCGAGCAAGATCCGGCGGCAAGGAGCCATTTAGAAGTCATCTTAACCTATTCAGGCTTGCATGCCATTTGGTCACACCGGATCGCACATGCACTCTTTAATCGGAAATTATTTTTTCTTGCCAGGGTTATTTCGCAAGTAAGCCGATTTTTTACCGGTATAGAGATCCATCCCGGGGCAAAAATAGGCAGAAGATTTTTTATTGACCATGGTATGGGTGTTGTTATTGGGGAAACATGTGAAATTGGGGATAATGTAACTATATATCAAGGAGTCACACTTGGTGGAACGGGGAAAGAAAAAGGAAAACGGCATCCGACAATTAAGGATAATGTTCTGATTTCTACGGGGGCTAAGGTACTTGGATCCATCACAGTTGGAGAAAATTCCAAAATTGGCGGCGGCTCGGTTGTATTGAAAGAAGTTCCTCCTAACTCAACAGTAGTAGGAATTCCAGGCAGAGTAGTCATGCAAGATGGAAGAAAAATTACAAAAGACTTAAACCATTGTGACTTGCCAGACCCTGTTGCCGACCGCTTAAGAGAAATGCAAAATGACTTGGATAGATTAATGTATGAACTCGAAGAATTAAAAGGAGAAAGGATAAAAGTCAATGGCCATTCAACTTTATAATACACTTACACGTAAAAAAGAAACCTTCGTACCGCTTGAAGAGGGAAAGGTCAAAATGTATGTTTGCGGTCCGACTGTCTATAATTATATTCATATTGGTAATGCCCGTCCGGCCATCGTTTTTGATACCGTCCGACGCTATTTAGAATACCGCGGCTATGATGTTAAATATGTTTCCAATTTTACCGACGTAGATGATAAATTAATCCGAGCTGCCAATCAATTAGGTGAAGACGTGCCAGCTATTGCTGACCGGTTTATCAATGCCTATTTTGAAGATGTGTCTGCATTAGGCTGCCAAAAAGCGGATGTTCATCCACGGGTAATGGAGAACATGGACATTATTATTGAATTTATTAGTGAATTAATTGATAAAGGTTTCGCATATGAATCGGCTGGAGATGTGTATTTCCGGACAAGAAAATTCGATGGCTATGGTAAACTGTCGCATCAATCGATTGATGATTTGCAGGTAGGCGCAAGAATTGAAGTTGGCGATCGGAAACAAGATGACTTAGATTTTGCCCTTTGGAAAGCGGCGAAGGAAGGGGAAATCTTCTGGGAAAGCCCATGGGGACTTGGCCGTCCTGGATGGCATATTGAGTGCTCAGCAATGGCAAAAAAATATCTGGGTGAAACGATTGATATTCATGCGGGTGGTCAGGATTTAACTTTCCCGCATCATGAAAATGAAATTGCCCAGTCAGAGGCACTATCAGGAAAATTATTTTCCCGCTACTGGATGCACAACGGCTATATCAATATTGACAATGAAAAAATGTCGAAGTCGTTAGGAAACTTTGTGTTAGTTCATGACATTATCAAGAAACACAATCCACAAGTGCTGCGCTTTTTCATGTTATCAGTTCATTACCGCAATCCGATCAATTACAGTGAGGAATTACTGGAAAGTACGAAAGCAGCCTTTGAACGCTTGATTACCTCCTATCAAAATTTAAAGCATCGTAAAGAAGCAAGCACGGATTTAACCGATAATAATCAAGAATGGCTTGATAAAATTGCAAGCTCACAAGAACAGTTTATTGAGGCGATGGATGATGATTTCAACACAGCGAAAGCCATTTCTGTTTTATTTGACCTCTCGAAACTGGCGAATTATTATCTTTTAGAAAAAAATACGGCAGTATCGGTAATCGATGCCTTTACTAAACAGTTTGAAGATTTGTTCCAAGTTTTAGGATTGACGATTGAAAAAGAAGAAATGCTGGATGAAGACATTGATGCATTGATTGAAAAACGAATCCAGGCCCGAAAAGACCGTAATTTCCAATTGTCTGACCAAATCCGAGATCAGCTTAAGGAAATGAATATTATTTTAGAAGATACCCCGCAAGGTACAAGGTGGAAAAGAGGCTAATTCATGCTTGAATATGAGAATACCGTCGATGCCAAACAATTGAATAGTCTCGCCCTTGCCTATATGGGGGACGCCATTTATGAAACGTATGTAAGGCGCCACCTCCTCTATAGCGGGAAGGTAAGACCCAATCATTTACACCGGACGGGAACGACTTACGTTTCAGCAAAGGCACAATGCAAAATTCTTTTTCAAATGATGGATGATCATCTTCTCGACGAGGAAGAATTAGCGGTGATTATGCGCGGTCGAAATGCAAAGTCAGGCTCTGTTCCTAAAAATACAGATGTCCAAACCTATCATTACAGTACAGCGTTCGAAGCGTTGATGGGTTATTTATATTTAACGGGTAAAATAGAACGGATGGAAGAATTGATTAATCTGGCATTTAGATATGTAGATGAGAGAAAGGAGGAACGCTAGGATGGAACAAGAATATATTGTTGGCAAAAATCCAGTTATTGAAGCGCTGAAATCAGAAAGGGATATTAATAAAATCTTAATTGCTGAAGGATCACAGCGCGGCCAAATGCAGCAAATTACACAGTTAGCAAAGGAAGCAAATGTGATTGTTCAATTTGTGCCGAAGAAAAAAATTGACCAAATTTCCGGTGAAAACCATCAAGGAGTTCTGGCCTATGTTGCCGCATATCAATATGCGGAGATCGATGATTTGTTTGCTGCAGCGGAAAAGAAAAACGAAACGCCTTTCTTTTTACTGCTTGATGAAATTGAAGATCCTCATAATCTTGGTTCTATTATGAGAACGGCGGATTCTGTGGGGGCACATGGCATCATTATACCGAAACGGAGGGCTGTCGGCTTAACCGCAACAGTAGCTAAAGCCTCAACAGGTGCAATTGAGTATATTCCAGTCGTACGTGTCACAAATATGGCGAGAACAATTGATGAATTAAAGGAACGGGGCATTTGGATTGCGGGAACAGATGCAAAAGGAAAAGATGACTACCGCAGGTTAGACGGGACCCTGCCGCTTGGATTGGTCATTGGTAGTGAAGGAAAAGGAATGGGTAGACTAATCCGTGATAAATGTGATTTTCTTATTCACCTGCCAATGGTCGGAAAAGTTACATCGTTAAATGCTTCTGTTGCAGCATCTTTACTCATGTATGAGGTATATCGAAAACGACACCCGCTTGAGGGGTAACATATGGATATCCTGCTTGTCGACGGATATAACATTATTGGGGCCTGGCCGGAACTTAGGGCGTTAAAAGATCGAGATCTGCCAGCAGCAAGAGATCGTCTTGTTGAAAGAATGGCGGAGTATCAAGCCTATTCCGGATATCGTGTGATTGTTGTCTTTGATGCCTATTATGTACAAGGAACAGAGAAGAAATTTAGAAATCATCAAGTAGAAGTCATCTTTACTAAAGAAAATGAAACAGCAGATGAGCGGATTGAAAAATTGGCGATTAGCCTAAGTAATCGGAGAACGCAAATACATGTCGCTACCTCCGATTTTACAGAGCAATGGGCTATCTTTGGACAAGGGGCATTAAGGAAATCCGCTCGTGAGCTGCTCATTGAAATGTCCTCCATTGAAAAAGGAATCGAACAGAAAGTGAAGAAGATTCAAGAAAAAAAACCTGTCTCGAAAATAAATATGAGTGATGAAATGGCAGAAATTTTTGAAAAGTGGCGCAGAGGTCAAAAGTGAACGTGGACACTGAAAAAATTGTCATGTATACTATTACTAACTATGCTTGTTCGGTGGAGGCGATCTACTTTGAGTACGGACTTCGGAACAAAGGTCAACCAGCAGTTCCTCATAATGGAAGATGAAGAAATTGTTTATTTGGTGCACCACGGTGATAGTGAAGCGTTGGATTATTTAATCCACAAGTATCGTAATTTTGTACGTGCAAAAGCTAGGTCCTATTTTTTAATTGGAGCTGATAAAGAAGATATTGTCCAAGAAGGCATGATTGGATTGTACAAAGCCATTCGTGACTTCAGAGAGGACAAACTGACCTCCTTTAAAGCATTTGCCGAACTGTGCATTACTCGTCAAATTATAACAGCCATTAAAACCGCAACACGGCAAAAGCATATCCCGTTAAATTCATATGTCTCTTTGGACAAGCCGATATATGATGAGGAGTCCGATCGAACATTAATGGATGTTTTGTCAGGGGCAAAGATACTTGACCCTGAGGAGCTAATCATTAATCAAGAAGAATTTGACCATATTGAATTTAAAATGACTGAATTATTAAGTGACTTAGAAAGAAAGGTATTAGCCCTTTACTTGGATGGTCAATCTTATCAAGAAATTTCAGAAGAACTTAATCGTCATGTGAAATCCATTGATAATGCTCTGCAGCGAGTGAAAAGAAAGTTGGAACGATATCTCGAACTTCGTGAATTTTCACTGTAATAACCTACCTTTATGGCATGAATTTGAACCGTTTTCAACGGATATTGACAATAATTAGGGTACATGGTACATTTTTAAGGATATAATAGAAAATTGGGTAAAGGTGTCGAAGATGAGTAAAAAAGTTATCCTTGCATGTGCAGTTTGCGGTTCTCGTAACTATTCGACAATTAGCAAGCAGACACAAACAGAGCGATTAGAATTGAAAAAATTCTGTAAAACGTGCACCACCCATACCATTCATCGAGAAACAAAATAGTCATCCTATATTCTTATAGTTATTTTATTTTGGGGGTTACTTAACATGAAGCGCATAAAGAAGTTCTTCAGTGATATATTCCGTGAGATGAGGAAAGTTAGCTGGCCAAAACGCGGAGAACTAACACGCTCGACGGTGACTGTATTAACGACCGTTGTTTTTTTCGCAGCGTTCTTTGCAGTACTTGATTTAGGGATTTCAAAATTGATTCGCTTAATTCTTGAATAATAAATCATCTTTCATGGTATAATGGTGATTAATAAAGGAATTTTTATCTAAAAGCCCGTATAACGGGTTTTTTATTTGTTTAAAAAATAGTCTATGACTACTAAATAGGGAGGGACGGACGTTCTAGTCCTCTTAAATGGAAAAAAATTGGTATGTACTACATACTTACTCGGGTTATGAAAATAAAGTAAAAGCAAATTTAGAAAAACGGGTCGAATCAATGGGGATGCAAGATAAGATTTTCCGAGTGGTTGTCCCTGAAGAAGAAGAGACCGAGCTAAAAAACGGCAAGAAAAAAGTAGTAAAGCGCAAAGTGTTCCCAGGTTATGTATTAGTGGAAATTGTAATGACTGATGATTCTTGGTATGTAGTGCGGAATACTCCTGGGGTAACAGGGTTTGTTGGATCATCAGGATCAGGTTCTAAACCGACACCGTTACTTCCAGAAGAGGTTGTCGTTATACTAAAACGAATGGGTGTTACCGAAACTCGTGTCGATGCTGATTATGAAATTGGCGAAACGGTCCGCGTCAAAGAAGGTCCATTTGCTAACTTTACAGGATCTGTGGAAGAGATGGATAAAGACAAGGCGAAGCTGAAAGTTCTTGTTAATATGTTCGGCCGTGATACCCCTGTAGAACTTGATTTTACGCAGATTGAAAAACTTTAATGTAAAAAAACTTGAAATCATTTTGAAAAAGTGGTAATATTTCATAGGTCAGTATGTCTCCATGTGAGACAAGACTTATGTCGAGTTCTTTATGATCAATAGATAAAGACAGATGCCTGAGTGGGAGGGTTCTTAAAGACCCTATTACCACATCACGGACTTTAAGGAGGTGTGTCTCGTGGCTAAAAAAGTAATTAAAGTCGTTAAATTACAAATTCCTGCTGGGAAAGCAAACCCTGCGCCACCAGTTGGTCCTGCACTAGGTCAAGCCGGTGTTAACATCATGGGATTCTGTAAAGAATTTAACGCTCGTACAGCAGATCAAGCTGGTTTGATCATCCCTGTTGAAATTACGGTATTTGAAGACCGTTCATTTACATTTATTACGAAAACTCCTCCTGCTGCCGTTCTTTTGAAAGTAGCAGCTGGAATTCAGTCAGGTTCTGGTGAACCTAACCGTAATAAAGTAGCAACAGTTAAGCGTAATACAGTACGCGAGATTGCGGAACAGAAAATGCCTGACCTAAACGCAGCTAGCGTTGAAGCAGCAATGCGCATGGTTGAAGGTACTGCTCGCAGCATGGGTATCGTCATCGAAGACTAATCCGTGTAACTGATTGTTTTTGTAAAATGAAGGGGTTGCGACGTTATAAACACTCGCAACCTTTTTCGTGGCTAGCTGCGGCGCCTAGGGGCTCGGGGTCATAAGCCAATCCGTCCTGAAGGTAAAAAAACAACCTTCAAGCCGGCTCGTCTTATGCCTGTCGCCCCTGTTCAAGGCGCCTCCGCTTTTCGCCGTGGGAGTTATTCAACGTTAAAACCACAATTCTAGGAGGAAATTAAAATGGCTAAAAAAGGTAAGAAGTATTTAGAAGCTTCAAAGCTTGTAGATCGCCTAAAAGCATATCCAATTGTTGAAGCAATTGATCTTGCAAAACAAACAAACTTCGCTAAATTTGATGCAACTCTTGAAGTAGCATTCCGTTTAGGCGTTGACCCTAAGAAAGCTGACCAACAAATCCGTGGTGCAGTTGTGCTTCCTAACGGAACTGGTAAGACGCAACGCGTTCTAGTTTTCGCTAAAGGGGAAAAAGTAAAAGAAGCAGAAGCAGCTGGCGCTGATTATGTAGGCGATGCTGAGTACATCAACAAAATCCAACAAGGTTGGTTTGAATTTGATGTAATCGTAGCAACTCCTGACATGATGGGTGAAGTTGGTAAATTAGGTCGTGTATTAGGACCTAAAGGCTTAATGCCAAACCCTAAAACAGGTACAGTTACATTTGATGTAACTCGTGCAATCAATGAAATTAAAGCAGGTAAAGTTGAATACCGCGTTGACAAGTCTGGTAACATCCACGTGCCAATCGGTAAAGCTTCATTCGAAAACGAAAAGCTTGTTGAAAACTTCAACACTGTATTTGAAACTATGCTAAAAGTGAAGCCTTCTGCTGCAAAAGGTACTTACATGAAGAACGTAACTGTTGCTTCTACTATGGGACCTGGCGTTAAAGTTGATCCTTCATCAGTAGCTGTTAAATAAATTTTACCAATTGACAACTTAAAATAGATTTTATATAATCTATTTTGTTGTTTAAAATAATAACATTTGTACTGTAGACAGCAGGTGTGCCAATGGCACTTAATACCCTGCCGAGGTAATGCGATATAAATAGCTGAGTAATCAGTTGTTATCCTGCCTCCATGTCACCGTTCGGTATGGAGGCGTTTATTTGCCTGGTATAAATGTAGAAAATTCTACAGGAGGTGTAAAGATGAGCAGTGCAATCGAATTAAAGCAACAAATCGTTAGTGAAATTTCTGATAAATTAAAGAACAGCGTATCAACAGTTGTTGTTGATTACCGTGGTCTTTCAGTTGCAGAAGTAACTGAACTTCGTAAACAGCTTCGTGAAGCTGGTGTGGAATTCAAAGTTTACAAAAACTCAATGACACGCCGTGCGGCTGAAGCAGCTGGCCTTGCTGATTTAAACGCTGCATTAACTGGTCCAAACGCAATTGCGTTCAGTACTGAAGATGTAGTAGCACCAGCTAAAATCTTGAACGACTTTGCGAAAAAGCATGAAGCACTTGAACTTAAAGCAGGTGTAATTGAAGGTAATGTTGCAACAGCTGAAGAAATTAAAGCTCTTGCTGACCTACCATCACGCGAAGGTTTACTATCTATGTTACTCAGCGTACTACAAGCTCCAATCCGCAACCTTGCTCTTGTTACAAAAGCAGTTGCAGAACAAAAAGAAGAACAAGGCGCCTAATAAGTTAGCCTGAATACGGCATTTTAAATAATTTGAACGAAAACTAAGGAGGAAATTAATCATGACTAAAGAACAAATCATTGAAGCAGTTAAAACTATGACTGTTTTAGAACTTAACGATCTAGTAAAAGCAATCGAAGAAGAATTCGGCGTAACTGCTGCTGCTCCAGTAGCGATGGTTGGCGGCGCAGGTGCTGCTGCTGTTGAAGAAAAGACTGAATTTGATGTAATCCTAGCTGGCGCTGGCGACCAAAAAATCAAAGTTATCAAAGTTGTACGTGAAATCACTGGTCTTGGTCTTAAAGAAGCAAAAGACCTTGTTGACAACACTCCAAAGCCAGTTAAAGAAGGCGTTTCTAAAGATGAAGCTGAAGCAATCAAAGCTAAGCTTGATGAAGTTGGAGCAAACGTTGAAGTTAAGTAATAATCACAAAAACGAGCTCGCTGTATAAGCGGGCTTTTTTTGGCTTAATAGAATCTAGATTTTTAGTTTCTTTTCCTCGTTAATCTTCAATTATTAATCTTCCTCGGAGGTGAGTCAGTTGTCTGAACACTACTATTCTCGAACACAAAAGGTTGAAAGTGACCCGAAATTTTGGGACTACACGTTAAAAAATAACCCTTTTCGTTTTAAAACGGATAACGGTGTGTTTTCAAAAAGAGAAGTAGATTTCGGCTCACGTTTATTAATTGAGTCTTTTGAAATGCCAAATACAGACGGATTACTCCTGGATGTTGGCTGTGGCTACGGTCCAATTGGTCTTTCGCTTGCAAAATATTATCATGAACGTATGATACATATGGTTGATGTGAATGAGCGGGCTATTGAATTGGCAAAGGAAAATGCAGAATTAAATCGGATCCAGAATGTTACAATCTATGAAAGTGATCGGTTGTTAAATGTGAAAGAAAACACATTTGCAGCTATTTTAACAAATCCGCCGATCAGAGCAGGAAAAAAAACAGTCCATGACATTTTTGAACAAAGCTTTGATCATCTCGTGTCACAAGGGGAGCTCTGGGTTGTCATTCAAAAGAAACAAGGTGCACCATCCGCAATTGAAAAATTAAATAATTTATTTAACCACGTCGAAACTATTGACAAATCCAAAGGTTATTTTGTCATAAGGGCACAAAAAAGTTGACTTGAAAATGTCACTATGATAGCATTATAAAATGCCATCATAATAATTTCCGAATTATTCCTATAAATACTTGAATATCTTGTATAAAAAAGGAATATTAAGGAAATGATGACAAAATAATAGTCTAAATGTGAAAATGTGGTTTTTAACTAAAAACCCTTTTTCTTTTTGTTTACTGGAAAAGGAGTAAATTTCTGTTCCATAAACGTTAATAGATTTTAATAATAACGCTTGATTTGAGGGGTGAATCAGTTGACAGGTCAACTAGTTCAGTATGGACGACACCGCCAACGAAGAAGTTACGCACGAATCAGTGAAGTTTTAGAATTACCAAATCTTATTGAAATCCAAACCTCTTCTTATCAATGGTTTCTTGATGAGGGTTTGCGTGAAATGTTCCAGGATATTTCACCAATCGAGGACTTTACTGGTAACCTATCACTAGAATTTATTGATTACAGTCTTGGCGATCCAAAGTATTCAGTAGAGGAATCAAAAGAACGGGACGTTACATATTCTGCTCCTTTGCGTGTAAAAGTACGTCTTGTAAACAAAGAAACAGGTGAAGTAAAAGATCAAGATGTATTTATGGGTGATTTTCCACTTATGACTGAAACAGGTACGTTTGTCATTAATGGGGCAGAACGTGTTATCGTTTCACAATTAGTGCGCTCTCCGAGTGTTTACTATAGTGGGAAGTTCGATAAAAATGGAAAGAGGGGCTTTTCAGCTACCGTCATTCCGAACCGCGGCGCTTGGCTCGAATATGAAACAGATGCTAAAGATGTCGTTTATGTGAGAATAGATCGTACTCGGAAACTGCCCGTTACGGTTCTTTTGCGTGCACTTGGTTTCGGCTCTGATCAAGAAATCATTGAATTGATTGGGGATAACGAATACATCCGTAATACACTTGAGAAAGACAATACGGAAGGTGTCGAAAAGGCCCTTTTAGAAATTTATGAGCGTCTGCGTCCAGGTGAACCACCTACCGTTGAAAATGCAAAGAGCTTATTAGTGTCACGTTTCTTTGACCCTAAGCGCTATGACCTTGCGAATGTAGGCCGCTATAAAATTAATAAAAAGCTTCATATCAAAAACCGTTTATTCAACCAACGTTTAGCAGAGTCCCTTGCGGATCCTGAAACAGGTGAAATTATTGCCGAAAAAGGATTAATTCTAGATAGAAGAAACCTTGATAGAATTATCCCTGCTCTTGAAAAGAATATTAATTTCAAAGGCTTTAATCCGTATGGCGGTGTTGTAGAAGACGAGATCACACTTCAGGATATTAAGATTTATGCTCCTGGTGATGAAAGTGAAAAAGTAATTAATGTCTTAGGTAATGCCTATGTGGCAGAACCAATTAAAAATATTACACCGGCTGATATCATTGCATCGATTAGCTACTTCTTTAATCTATTGCATGGAGTAGGCGATACGGATGATATCGATCACTTAGGGAACAGACGTCTGCGTTCTGTTGGAGAATTGCTTCAGAATCAATTCCGGATTGGGTTATCCCGTATGGAGCGTGTGGTTCGTGAAAGAATGTCAATTCAAGACACAGCAACGATCACTCCACAGCAATTGATCAACATTCGTCCAGTCATTGCGTCTATTAAAGAGTTCTTTGGCAGCTCGCAATTATCACAGTTCATGGACCAAACCAACCCGCTTGCTGAATTAACGCACAAGCGTCGTCTCTCTGCATTAGGACCTGGTGGTTTAACGCGTGAACGTGCTGGAATGGAAGTTCGTGACGTTCACTACTCTCACTATGGCCGGATGTGTCCGATTGAAACACCTGAAGGTCCAAACATTGGTTTGATTAACTCGCTATCATCATATGCGAAAGTTAACCGATTTGGCTTTATCGAAACACCATACCGGAGGGTTGACCCTGATACTGGTAAGGTTACTGCTCGGATCGATTACTTAACAGCTGACGAAGAAGACAACTATGTAGTAGCCCAAGCGAACTCTCGTTTAGATGATGACGGTTCCTTCTTAGATGAGGAAGTTGTTGCTCGTTTCCGTGGTGAGAACACAGTTGTTAAACGTGAACGCATTGACTATATGGATGTATCACCAAAGCAAGTAGTGTCTGCGGCAACAGCGTGTATTCCGTTCCTTGAAAATGATGACTCCAACCGTGCCCTAATGGGTGCGAACATGCAGCGTCAAGCCGTACCGCTTATGCAGCCAGAAGCCCCTCGTGTTGGAACAGGTATGGAATATGTATCTGGTAAAGACTCAGGTGCAGCGGTGATCTGTAAGCACGAAGGTATTGTTGAACACGTGGAAGCACGTGAGGTATGGGTGCGTCGTATTAATGTGGTTGACGGTCAAGAGGTAAAAGGAAATCTTGATAAATACCGCATGTTGAAATTCATCCGTTCTAACCAAGGTACATGTTATAACCAACGTCCGATTGTTGCAGTGGGTAACCGTGTAACCAAAGGCGAAATTCTTGCTGACGGTCCATCAATGGAATTAGGAGAATTAGCACTTGGCCGAAACGTCCTTGTTGCCTTTATGACATGGGATGGTTATAACTATGAAGATGCGATTATTATGAATCAACGTCTTGTAAAAGACGATGTATACACATCGATTCATATTGAAGAATATGAGTCAGAATCCCGTGATACTAAACTAGGGCCTGAAGAAATTACACGTGATATTCCAAACGTCGGAGAAGATGCTCTTCGTAACTTGGATGAGCGCGGTATCATTCGTACTGGTGCCGAAGTTAAAGATGGTGACTTGTTAGTTGGTAAAGTAACACCAAAAGGGGTTACAGAATTAACAGCAGAAGAACGTCTTTTACATGCAATCTTCGGTGAAAAGGCTCGTGAAGTCCGTGATACTTCTCTTCGTGTGCCACATGGCGGCGGCGGAATTGTCCTTGATGTTAAAGTCTTTAATCGTGAAGATGGCGATGAACTGCCACCAGGTGTAAACCAACTTGTCCGTGTCTACATCGTTCAGAAACGTAAGATTTCTGAAGGTGATAAAATGGCGGGACGTCACGGTAACAAAGGGGTTATCTCAAGAATTTTACCGGAAGAAGATATGCCGTATTTACCAGACGGCACACCAGTCGATATCATGTTAAATCCACTAGGGGTACCATCACGGATGAACATTGGACAGGTGCTGGAACTCCATCTTGGAATGGCAGCACGCTACCTAGGCATTCATGTTGCGTCTCCAGTATTTGACGGAGCGCGTGAAGAAGATGTTTGGGGAACAATTGAAGAAGCAGGTATGGCTCGTGATGCGAAAACCGTCCTTTATGATGGACGTTCTGGGGAACCATTTGACAACCGTGTCTCTGTAGGTGTCATGTATATGATTAAACTTGCACACATGGTTGATGATAAACTCCATGCTCGTTCAACTGGACCTTACTCATTAGTTACGCAGCAGCCACTGGGCGGTAAAGCTCAATTTGGTGGTCAGCGCTTTGGTGAGATGGAGGTTTGGGCACTTGAAGCATACGGTGCAGCATACACACTTCAAGAAATCCTTACGGTTAAATCCGATGACGTGGTTGGTCGTGTGAAAACGTACGAAGCGATTGTCAAAGGTGAAAATGTTCCGGAACCAGGCGTTCCAGAATCATTCAAAGTATTAATTAAAGAACTTCAGAGTCTAGGAATGGATGTAAAAATTCTTTCAGGTGACGAAGAAGAAATTGAAATGCGCGATACGGAAGATGACGATGACTTACAACAAGTCGATACGTTAAACATTGTTCCTGAACAAGCATTTGAATCAGAAAAAGTGGGTTCAAAAGAGTAATTATATAATTTAGTTGGAGCGCAATTTGCGCTCCCGCTTTTGTACGTGATAAGGGTAAAACCTGGAGATATCAAAAGGGAGGTAGGCCCCTTGCTGGATGTTAATAATTTTGAGTTTATGAAGATTGGTCTTGCTTCACCGGATAAAATCCGTTCATGGTCCTTCGGAGAAGTAAAAAAACCAGAAACGATTAACTATCGTACATTAAAGCCTGAAAAGGACGGCTTATTCTGCGAACGTATTTTCGGTCCAACGAAGGATTGGGAATGTCATTGCGGAAAGTATAAGCGTGTCCGTTATAAAGGTGTCGTTTGTGATCGCTGTGGTGTTGAAGTCACGCGAGCAAAGGTTCGTCGTGAACGTATGGGGCATATTGAGCTTGCTGCGCCAGTTTCACATATATGGTACTTTAAAGGAATTCCAAGCCGGATGGGTCTTGTATTAGACATGTCTCCAAGAGCTTTGGAGGAGATTATTTACTTTGCTTCCTATGTTGTAACGGAATCAGGAGATACAGCTCTTGATAAGAAGCAGCTATTATCTGAAAAAGAATATCGTGCATATCGTGAAAAGTACGGAAACAAATTCCAAGCTGCCATGGGTGCAGAAGCAATTAAAAAACTTCTTTTCGATATCGATTTAGACAAGGAAGTAGACAGTTTAAAAGAGGAACTAAAAAGCGCACAAGGTCAGCGTCGTACACGTGCGATCAAACGCCTTGAAGTGTTAGAAGCATTCCGTGGTTCTGGAAATGAGCCATCTTGGATGATTCTTGATGTGCTTCCTGTTATCCCTCCAGAACTTCGTCCAATGGTACAATTGGATGGCGGAAGATTTGCAACATCTGACTTAAATGATTTATACCGCCGTGTTATTAACCGTAATAACCGCTTAAAACGTTTATTAGATTTAGGTGCACCAAGCATCATTGTTCAGAATGAAAAACGTATGCTTCAAGAAGCTGTTGATGCCTTGATTGATAACGGCCGCCGTGGACGTCCTGTTACTGGACCAGGTAACCGCCCGTTGAAATCACTTTCTCATATGTTAAAAGGTAAACAAGGCCGTTTCCGTCAAAACTTGCTTGGTAAGCGTGTTGACTATTCAGGGCGTTCGGTTATCGTTGTAGGGCCAAACTTGAAAATGTTCCAATGCGGACTTCCAAAAGAAATGGCACTAGAACTATTTAAACCTTTCGTTATGAAGGAATTAGTTGAAAAAGGGTTAGCACATAACATTAAATCTGCAAAACGCAAAATAGAAAGAGTATCTCCAGATGTTTGGGATGTACTCGAAGATGTTATTAAAGAACATCCAGTATTATTAAACCGTGCCCCTACACTTCATAGACTAGGGATTCAAGCATTTGAACCAACTCTAGTTGAAGGCCGGGCCATCCGTCTGCATCCACTTGTATGTACTGCATACAATGCCGATTTTGACGGTGACCAAATGGCGGTTCACGTACCGTTATCATCAGAAGCACAAGCAGAAGCAAGACTATTGATGCTTGCAGCACAAAATATCTTAAACCCTAAAGATGGTAAGCCAGTTGTTACTCCTTCCCAAGATATGGTTTTAGGTAACTATTACTTGACTCTTGAAAGAGAAGGCGCAGTCGGCGAGGGTATGATCTTTAAAGATACAAGCGAAGCAATTCTTGCGTATCAAAATGGCTATGTTCATTTGCATACACGTGTAGCTGTGCATGCAGGTTCATTAGGAAATGAAACTTTCACAGAAGAACAAAATAATAAGTTATTAATTACTACAGTTGGTAAGCTTATTTTCAATGAAATTCTGCCGAAATCATTCCCATACATTAATGAACCGACTAGACAGAATCTAGAAGTTGAAACACCTGTAAAATATTTCGTTGAAAAAGGCGAAGATATTAAGGCGAAAATTCAGTCGATGCCATTGATTGATCCGTTTAAAAAGAAAATCCTTGGAAATGTCATTGCTGAAGTGTTCAAACGTTTCAAGATTACTGAAACGTCCAAAATGCTTGACCGCATGAAGGATTTAGGATTTAGACATTCAACTAAAGCAGGTCTTACAGTTGGTGTTGCTGACATCGTCGTACTTCCTGAGAAGCAGGAAATTCTTCATGAAGCACAAGGTAAAGTAGATAGCGTTATGAAGCAATTCAGACGTGGTCTTATTACTGAAGATGAGCGTTACGACCGCGTAATTGCCATCTGGAGTGCTGCAAAAGATACCATTCAAGGTAAACTAATGCAATCGTTGAATAAATCGAATCCAATCTTTATGATGAGTGATTCCGGAGCCCGTGGTAACGCATCTAACTTTACGCAGCTTGCAGGTATGCGTGGTTTGATGGCCAACCCGGCTGGACGTATTATTGAGTTACCAATTAAATCAAGTTTCCGTGAAGGGTTAACGGTATTAGAGTACTTTATCTCGACACACGGTGCCCGTAAAGGTCTTGCTGATACAGCCCTTAAGACAGCTGACTCTGGTTACTTAACACGTCGACTTGTTGACGTTGCCCAGGATGTTATTGTTCGTGAAGACGATTGTGGCACAGACCGCGGCTTTACAATAAGCGCTCTTAAAGACGGCACTGAAATCATTGAAGGTTTAGACGAACGTTTAATAGGCCGATATGCACGTAAGGTGATTAAACATCCTGAAACAGGAGAAGTTTTCGTTCCTGAAAATGGTTTAATTACAGAAGATTTGGCAGAAGCAATTGTGAATGCTGGCATTGAGACTGTAAAAATCCGTTCTGCGTTTACATGTAACACTCGTCATGGTGTTTGTAAAAAATGCTATGGTCGAAATCTGGCAACAGGTCAAGAGGTTGAAGTTGGTGAAGCAGTTGGTATTATTGCAGCCCAATCTATCGGTGAGCCAGGTACACAGTTAACGATGCGTACATTCCATACTGGTGGGGTTGCCGGAGACGATATTACACAAGGTTTACCACGTATCCAGGAAATTTTTGAAGCACGTAACCCTAAAGGTCAAGCGGTTATTTCTGAAATTGATGGGGTTGTCGTTGGTATTAACGAAGGCCGTGACCGCCAGCATGAAATTGTTGTTCAAGGTGAAGTTGAATCTAGAACATACAATGCACCATATACTGCCCGCTTAAAAGTGGCTATAAATGATAACGTGGCTCGTGGGGAAGAATTAACGGAAGGTTCTATTGATCCGAAAGAATTAATTAGAGTCAAGGACGTTACTTCTGTTCAAGAGTACTTATTACGTGAAGTTCAAAAGGTTTATCGTATGCAAGGGGTAGAAATAGGCGATAAGCACGTGGAAGTAATGGTTCGTCAAATGTTACGTAAAGTACGTGTTGGTGATGCGGGTGAAACAGATGTACTACCAGGTACACTTCTGGATATTCACCAGTTTACTGATGCGAACGAAAAGGCATTGTTAGCAGGAAAAATGCCTGCAACAGGACGTCCGGTATTACTAGGTATCACAAAAGCGTCGCTTGAAACTGATTCATTCCTATCTGCTGCATCCTTCCAAGAAACCACAAGGGTTCTTACAGATGCTGCAATTAAAGGCAAACGCGATGAATTACTTGGCTTAAAAGAGAATGTTATCATTGGTAAGCTTGTACCAGCTGGAACTGGAATGCAGCGTTACCGCAAAGCTGAGCCTGTCCTTCGTGATACAACTTCAGAAGAAACAGTAACAATTGATTAAAAAAAATAAGGGATCTGCAAACTAGCAGATTCCTTATTTTAAGAAAATATTAAAAGTCGTGTTGACATCCTTTTATTAAGATGTTACTATATCAAAGGTGCTCCTATTCACCTGATACTTTGGAGGATATGAACGATGTCTTATGAAAAAGTATTACAGGCACAAAAGTTCGTTATAGGAACAAAACAAACAGTAAAGGCACTTAAAGAAGGTAATGTGAGAGAGTTAATCATTGCTAGCGACGCTGATCCAAAGTTAACGTCCAAAGTTGTTGAGGAAGCTCTTGAAATAAATGTTCCTATCCTTTATGTGGATTCGATGAAAAAACTCGGAAAAGCATGTGGGATTGAAGTTGGTGCTTCAACTGTTGCAATTATCAGCTAAAAGCGTTTTTGTAGATAGAAAGTCTGCAAAAACTTTGTTTTTGCAAAAAAATGAACCACCTGGATGTGTGGGCTTACAAATAATGAAGGGAGGAAACATAAATGCCTACTATTAACCAATTAGTGCGTAAACCTCGTCAATCTAAAGAGGAAAAGTCAAAATCACCAGCACTTAACAAAGGTTATAACAGCTTCAAAAAATCACAAACCAATGTATCTTCACCACAAAAACGCGGTGTATGTACTCGTGTTGGTACAATGACTCCAAAGAAACCAAACTCAGCGTTACGTAAATATGCTCGTGTACGTTTGACAAATGGTATCGAGGTGACAGCATACATTCCTGGTATTGGACACAATCTTCAAGAGCACAGTGTTGTTCTTATTCGTGGAGGACGTGTAAAAGACTTACCAGGGGTACGTTATCACATCGTACGTGGAGCGCTTGATACTGCTGGTGTTAACAACCGTATGCAAGGTCGTTCTAAATACGGTACTAAGAGACCAAAAGCAGCTAAGAAATAATACAACTTAAATAGAAGCTTCTTTGAAAGGAGGAAAAATTATGCCACGTAAAGGTCCTGTAGCAAAGAGAGACGTGTTACCAGATCCACTTTACAATTCAAAATTAGTTACTCGTTTAATCAACAAAATGATGGTTGACGGTAAAAGAGGTAAATCTCAAGAAATTCTTTACTCTGCATTCAATACAATCCGTGAGCGTTCTGGTAAAGAGCCGATGGAAGTATTTGAAGCAGCTATGAAAAATATCATGCCAGTACTAGAAGTTAGAGCTCGCCGTGTAGGTGGTGCGAACTACCAAGTACCAGTTGAGGTGCGTCCTGACCGCCGTTCAACTCTTGGTCTTCGTTGGTTAGTGAACTATGCACGTAACCGTGGAGAGAAAACAATGGAAGAGCGTTTAGCTAATGAAATCATGGATGCAGCAAACAACACTGGTGCATCTGTTAAAAAGCGTGAAGATACACACAAAATGGCTGAAGCAAACAAAGCGTTTGCTCACTATCGTTGGTAATCTAACCTTCAATATAAAAACTTTCAAACTAGGAAGGAGAAAGACCCAATGGCAAGAGAGTTCTCCTTAGCAAATACTCGTAATATCGGTATCATGGCTCACATTGATGCCGGTAAAACGACTACCACTGAGCGTGTTCTTTATTACACTGGCCGTATCCATAAGATCGGTGAAACACATGAAGGTGCGTCTCAGATGGACTGGATGGAACAAGAACAAGAACGTGGAATTACAATCACTTCCGCGGCAACAACTGCACAATGGAAAGGCCATCGTGTAAACATCATCGATACACCAGGACACGTAGACTTCACAGTTGAAGTTGAACGTTCATTACGTGTACTTGATGGTGCAGTAGCTGTACTTGATGCTCAATCTGGTGTTGAGCCTCAAACTGAAACAGTATGGCGCCAAGCAACAACTTACGGTGTTCCGCGTGTTGTTTTCGTAAACAAGATGGACAAAATTGGAGCTGACTTCTTATATTCTGTAGGAACTATCCATGACCGTCTTCAAGCGAATGCACATCCAATTCAGTTACCAATCGGTGCTGAAGATCAGTTTGAAGCAATCATTGACCTAGTGGAAATGAACGCAGTATTTTACGGAAATGACTTAGGAACTGACATTGAAGTTCGTGAGATTCCAGAAGAATACATGGCTCAAGCTGAAGAATACCGTGAGAAGTTAGTGGAAGCAGTCGCTGAGTTAGATGAAGAATTAATGGAAAAATACCTTGGTGGAGAAGAAATCTCTAAAGAAGAGCTTAAAGCAGCAATTCGTAAAGGTACTGTTAATGTAGAATTCTATCCAGTAATCTGTGGATCAGCATTCAAAAACAAAGGTGTTCAGCTAATGCTTGATGCAGTTATTGACTATCTTCCATCTCCATTAGATGTACCTGCAATCAAAGGTCATGCTATTGATGATGAAAATGAAGTTATTGAGCGTCATTCAAGCGATGAAGAGCCGTTTTCTGCTCTTGCATTTAAAGTTATGACTGACCCTTATGTTGGTAAATTAACGTTCTTCCGCGTTTACTCTGGTACTCTAGAGTCTGGATCATATGTCCAAAACTCTACAAAAGGCAAGCGTGAACGTATCGGACGTATCCTGCAAATGCATGCAAACAGCCGTCAAGAAATCTCAAAGGTTTATGCTGGTGACATTGCTGCTGCTGTAGGTTTGAAAGATACAACTACTGGTGATACTCTATGTGACGAGAAAAACCTTGTTATCTTAGAGTCTATGCAATTCCCTGAACCAGTAATCCAACTTTCAGTTGAACCGAAATCAAAAGCAGACCAAGACAAAATGACTACTGCACTTCAAAAGCTTCAAGAAGAAGATCCGACGTTCCGTGCACATACTGACCAGGAAACTGGACAAGTAATCATCGCTGGTATGGGTGAACTACACCTTGATATCATCGTTGACCGTATGCGTCGTGAATTTAAAGTTGAAGCTAATGTGGGTGCGCCGCAGGTTGCTTACCGCGAAACTTTCCGTGCTTCTGCACAAGTTGAAGGTAAATTCGCTCGTCAATCTGGTGGTCGTGGACAATACGGTCACGTTTGGATCGAATTCTCACCTAACGAAGAAGGAAAAGGATTCGAATTTGAAAACGGTATTGTTGGTGGTGTTGTTCCTCGTGAATACATCGCTCCAGTTCAAGCTGGACTTGAAGATGCTCTACAACGTGGTGTTCTTGCTGGATATCCACTAGTTGATATTAAAGCAAGACTATTTGACGGATCATACCATGATGTTGACTCCTCTGAAATGGCGTTTAAAATTGCTGCATCTATGGCACTTAAAAATGCTGCTTCTAAGTGTAGTCCTGTTATCCTTGAACCGATGATGAGAGTAGAAGTAGTTATCCCAGAAGAATATCTTGGAGATATCATGGGACAAATTACTGCTCGCCGTGGTCGTGTAGAAGGTATGGAAGCACGTGGAAATGCACAGGTAGTTCGTTCAATGGTTCCACTTTCAGAAATGTTTGGTTATGCAACTGCACTTCGTTCTAGTACTCAAGGACGTGGAGTATTCTCCATGCACTTCGATCACTACGAAGAAGTACCAAAATCAGTTTCTGAAGAAATCATCAAAAAAAATAAAGGTGAATAATTGATTTTCATCCTTTGTTAAAGTATAACTACTATGTAAGAAGTGGAAGTCGTGGGTTTGGGACAACCTTACTCACGGCTTACATAAAAATAATATTAATTAAATTTTTATAATTTAGAGGAGGATTTCCTAATGGGTAAAGCTAAATTCGACCGTTCAAAGCCACACGTTAACATTGGTACAATCGGACACGTTGACCATGGTAAAACAACTTTAACAGCTGCAATCACTTCTGTACTTGCTAAATCTGGTAAAGCAGAAGCTCGTGCATACGATCAAATCGATGGTGCACCAGAAGAAAAAGAACGTGGTATCACAATCTCTACTGCACACGTTGAGTATGAAACTGATAACCGTCACTATGCACACGTTGACTGCCCAGGACACGCTGACTATGTTAAAAACATGATCACTGGTGCTGCGCAAATGGACGGCGGTATCCTTGTAGTATCTGCAACTGATGGCCCAATGCCACAAACTCGTGAGCACATCCTTCTTTCTCGTCAGGTAGGCGTACCTTACCTTGTTGTATTCATGAACAAGTGTGATATGGTTGATGACGAAGAACTTCTTGAATTAGTAGAAATGGAAATTCGTGATCTATTATCTGAATACGATTTCCCTGGCGATGACACTCCTGTTATCAAAGGTTCTGCTCTTAAAGCATTAGAAGGCGACGCTGCTTGGGAAGAAAAAATCTTTGAACTTATGAACGCTGTTGATGAGTTCATCCCAACTCCAACTCGTGACACTGATAAGCCATTCATGATGCCAGTTGAGGATGTATTCTCAATCACTGGTCGTGGAACAGTTGCTACAGGACGTGTTGAGCGTGGTGTAGTTAAAGTTGGTGACGTAGTTGAAATCGTTGGTTTCACTGAAGAGCCAAAATCTACTACTGTAACAGGTGTAGAAATGTTCCGTAAGCTTCTTGACTTCGCTGAAGCAGGAGACAACATCGGTGCCCTTCTTCGTGGTGTAGCTCGTGAAGATATCGAACGTGGTCAAGTATTGGCTAAACCAAAGTCAATCACTCCACACACAAAGTTTAAAGCACAAGTTTATGTTTTATCAAAAGAAGAAGGTGGACGTCACACTCCATTCTTCTCAAACTACCGTCCACAATTCTATTTCCGTACTTCTGATATCACTGGTATTTGTATGTTACCAGAAGGTACTGAAATGGTTATGCCTGGCGACCACATCGAAATGACTGTTGAACTAATCGCTCCAATCGCGATCGAAGAAGGAACTAAGTTCTCTATTCGTGAAGGTGGACGTACAGTAGGTTCAGGTTCAATCACTACAATCACTGAGTAATTTGACACTGCAGCTCCTCTGGTGCTGAGTGGATAATGATCAAAGATATGAAAGCAGATGGATGACGATCCATCTGCTTTTTTTGTTCCTTATATAATGCTTTGACGTGTTTCTTCAATATATATTAACATTCGAAATTATCTTATAACTACACATCTATTTGTATATTTCTGGAGATTGATAATAACTGTTGAAAAAGTGTATATCAGCCGCTATAATAGGAAAAGTGTTCGAAACAGAAACATAAAGAAAAAAATTGTAATAAGTGTTGCGTTTGCTTTATGTTTTATGTATAATAGACAATGTTGGTCTTTGACTGCGATGATGTGAAAGGTTGCTGACACACCCGGCCGCTTTGCCATGGCGAGTGTGTGAGGGAAATTTTCACTGAGAATGTCTATTTAGAAAATAGGCGAATAAAGGAGGGAAAATAATGGCAAAACAAAAAATTCGTATCCGTTTAAAAGCGTATGATCACAGAATTCTAGATCAATCTGCAGAAAAAATCGTTGAAACAGCAAAACGTTCTGGTGCGGCAGTTTCTGGTCCCATTCCGTTACCAACTGAAAAAACTGTTTACACAATTCTTCGTGCGGTTCATAAGTACAAAGATTCTCGTGAGCAATTCGAACAACGGACACATAAGCGTCTAATCGACATCGTTAACCCAACTCCACAAACTGTTGATGCGTTAATGCGTTTAGATTTACCATCTGGTGTTGATATCGAAATTAAACTTTAATCAAAATAAATCATAAATAATTTAGGAGGTGTGACTAATGACCAAAGGAATCTTAGGAAGAAAGATTGGTATGACTCAAGTATTTGCTAGTAACGGTAACTTAATTCCTGTAACTGTAGTTGAGGTAGCTCCAAACGTAGTTCTTCAAAAGAAATCTGTTGAAAGCGACGGTTATGTTGCTGTTCAAGTTGGTTTTGAAGACAAACGTGAAAAGTTAGCTAACAAACCAGAAAAAGGCCATGTTGCTAAAGCTAATACTGCTCCTAAGCGCTTCATTCGCGAATTCCGCGGAGATGACTTAGCAAGCTATGAAGTTGGTCAAGAAGTCAAAGTTGATATTTTCGCTGCTGGAGATATCGTAGATGTAACAGGAATCTCAAAGGGTAAAGGTTTCCAAGGTGTTATCAAACGCCACGGACAATCACGCGGCCCAATGGCTCACGGTTCTCGTTATCACCGTCGTCCAGGTTCAATGGGACCTGTTGCTCCAAACCGCGTTTTCAAAGGTAAATTATTACCAGGACGTATGGGTGGAGAGCAAATCACTGTACAAAACCTTGAAATCGTTAAGGTTGATACAGAGCGTAACTTACTTTTAATCAAAGGTAACGTACCAGGCGCTAAAAAAGCTCTATTAAAAATTAAAGGTGCAATTAAAGCATAGTCACCCTTTTAGAAAGGAGGAACAAAGGAATGCCTAAAGTAGCATTATTAAACCAAACTGGATCACAAGTTGGCGATATCGAACTTAATGATTCTGTATTTGGTATTGAGCCTAACCAACACGTATTATTCGAAGCAATTGTTATGCAAAGAGCTTCATTACGTCAAGGAACTCATAAAACTAAAATTCGTTCTGAAGTACGCGGCGGTGGTCGTAAGCCATGGCGTCAAAAAGGAACTGGACGCGCTCGTCAAGGGTCTATCCGTTCTCCACAATGGCGCGGAGGTGGTACTGTATTCGGTCCAACACCACGCAGCTACGCTTACAAATTACCGAAGAAGGTTCGTCGTTTAGCAATCAAATCTGCACTTTCTTCTAAAGTACTAGAAGAGAACATCTTAGTGTTAGATCTATTAACTTTCGATGCTCCGAAAACAAAAGAATTCAAGACTGTATTAAATGGTCTATCTGTTGAGAAAAAAGCGTTAATCGTTACTGCGGATCTTGATGAAAATGTAGCATTATCTGCACGCAACATTCCTGGTGTTACAGTAGTAACTGCTGATGGAATTAACGTATTAGATGTTGTTAATCATGAGAAATTAATCATGACTAAAGCAGCGGTTGAAAAAGTAGAGGAGGTGCTTGCATAATGGATGCACGCGATATCATTAAGCGCCCCGTTATCACTGAACGTTCTACTGACCTAATGGCTGAGAAAAAATATACTTTTGAAGTAGATGTTAAAGCTAACAAAACACAAGTTAAAGATGCTATCGAAGAAATCTTTAGCGTAGATGTTGAGAAAGTAAACATCATGAACTACAAAGGTAAATTCAAGCGTATGGGAAAATTCGGTGGTTACACAAACAAACGTCGTAAAGCTATTGTAAAATTAACTGCTGATAGCAAAGAAATCGAATTCTTTGAAGCATAAGAACCTATCAAGAAGAGGAGGGAAATAAAATGGCGATTAAAAAGTACAAACCTACCTCCAATGGTCGTCGCGGAATGACTACTTCTGATTTCGCAGAAATCACAACTAGTACTCCAGAAAAATCTCTTTTAGCTCCAGTCAAGAGAAAAGGCGGCCGTAATAACCAAGGTAAGTTAACTGTTCGTCATCAAGGTGGCGGTCACAAACGTCAATATCGTATAATTGACTTTAAACGTAACAAAGATGGCATTCCAGGACGCGTTGCTACAATCGAGTATGATCCAAACCGTTCTGCAAATATCGCATTAATCAATTACGTGGATGGAGAAAAGCGTTATATCTTAGCTCCTAAAAATCTAGTAGTTGGCTTGGAAGTAATGTCTGGCCCTGAGGCAGATATTAAAGTTGGTAACGCACTTCCATTAGCAAACATTCCTGTTGGTACAGTAGTACACAACATCGAATTAAAACCAGGAAAAGGCGGCCAGTTAGTTCGTTCTGCTGGAACAAGCGCTCAAGTACTAGGTAAAGAAGGTAAATACGTATTAGTACGTTTAAATTCTGGCGAAGTTCGTATGATTCTTGCTGAATGCCGTGCTACTGTTGGCCAAGTAGGTAATGAACAACACGAATTAATCAACATTGGTAAAGCAGGTCGTTCTCGTTGGTTAGGCAAGCGCCCAACTGTTCGTGGATCTGTAATGAACCCTAACGATCACCCACACGGTGGTGGTGAAGGACGTTCACCAATCGGACGTAAATCACCAATGTCTCCATGGGGTAAACCAACTCTTGGATTCAAAACTCGTAAGAAGAAAAACAAATCAGATAAATTTATCGTACGTCGTCGTAAAAAATAACGTGATATTCCTACGGTTCAAAGAAAGAACCGTAGAACAGTCACGAAGGGAGGTTCCTTCATGGGTCGTAGCTTAAAAAAAGGACCATTCGTTGATGATCATTTAATGGTTAAGGTAGAAAAGTTGAACGAGACTGAAAGCAAACAAGTTATTAAAACTTGGTCACGTCGTTCTACAATATTCCCGCAATTCATTGGCCATACTATCGCAGTATATGATGGTCGTAAACACGTACCTGTATATGTTACTGAAGACATGGTAGGACACAAGCTTGGAGAGTTTGCTCCAACTCGTGCATACAAGGGTCATGGTAATGATGACAAGAAAACAAGACGTTAAGAGAGGAGGGCATCCAAATGCAAGCTAAAGCTGTTGCAAGAACAGTTCGTATTGCTCCTCGTAAAGCACGTTTAGTCGTTGATTTAATCCGAGGTAAGCAAATTGGTGAAGCTGTGGCGATTTTAAATCTCACTCCTAAGGCTGCTTCTCCAATCGTAGAAAAAGTATTAAAATCAGCTATGGCAAACGCTGAGCACAACTATGAAATGGACGTTAACAATCTAGTTGTAGCACAAGCATTCGTTGACGAAGGACCAACCTTAAAACGTTTCCGTCCTCGCGCTATGGGCCGTGCAAGCCAGATCAACAAACGCACTAGCCACATCACAATCGTATTATCAGAAAAGAAGGAGGGATAAGCTGTGGGTCAAAAAGTAAATCCTGTCGGTTTGCGTATTGGAATCATCCGTGATTGGGAATCTAAATGGTACGCAGGCAAAGACTTCGCTACTCTTTTACACGAAGACCTTAAAATTCGTGAATACATCACGAAGCGTTTAAAAGATGCTTCTGTTTCTAAAGTAGAAATCGAACGTGCTGCAAACCGTGTAAACGTAACAGTGCATACAGCTAAGCCTGGTATGGTTATTGGTAAAGGCGGTACTGAAGTTGAAGCACTTCGTAAAGCATTAAATCAATTAACTGGCAAACGTGTTCACATCAACATCCTTGAAATCAAGAGAGCTGACGTTGATGCGAAATTAGTTGCTGAAAATATCGCTCGTCAATTAGAAAACCGTGTATCTTTCCGTCGTGCACAAAAGCAAGCTATTCAACGTGCTATGCGCGCTGGTTCAAAAGGTATCAAAACACAAGTATCTGGTCGTCTTGGCGGTGCAGATATCGCTCGTGCTGAACATTACAGCGAAGGAACTGTTCCACTTCATACACTTCGCGCTGATATCGACTATGCTACTGCTGAAGCCGATACTACTTATGGTAAGCTTGGCGTAAAAGTATGGATCTACAAGGGAGAAGTCCTTCCTACTAAGAAGAAATCTGTGGAAGGAGGCAAATAATATGTTATTGCCAAAACGCGTAAAATATCGCCGTCAACACCGTGGTAACATGCGTGGTAACGCAAAAGGCGGTACAGAAGTGACATTCGGTGAATTCGGCCTACAAGCTTTAGAAGCTTCTTGGATCACGAACCGCCAAATCGAAGCAGCACGTATTGCGATGACACGTTACATGAAACGTGGCGGTAAAGTTTGGATTAAAATTTTCCCTCACAAGCCTTACACTGCAAAACCTCTTGAAGTGCGGATGGGTTCCGGTAAAGGTGCTCCTGAAGGCTGGGTAGCTGTTGTTAAGCCTGGAAAAATCATGTTCGAAATCGCTGGCGTTTCTGAAGAAATCGCTCGTGAAGCACTTCGACTTGCAATGCACAAACTTCCTGTTAAGTGTAAGTTTGTAAAACGAGAAGAAATTGGTGGTGAATCAAATGAAAGCTAATGAACTTCGTGACCTTACCACTGCTGAAATTGAACAAAAAGTAAAATCTTTAAAAGAAGAACTTTTCAACCTTCGCTTTCAATTGGCGACAGGACAACTTGAAAACACAGCTCGCATTCGTGAAGTACGTAAAGCGATCGCTCGTATGAAAACAGTTGTTCGTGAAAGAGAAATCAGCGTTAACAAGTGATTAATGAAGGGAGGTTCACACGATGAGTGAACGTAACCAACGTAAAGTTTACACAGGACGCGTTGTTTCTGACAAGATGGATAAAACAGTTACTGTACTTGTAGAAACACACAAAAAGCATTCATTATATGGTAAACGCGTTAAGTATTCTAAAAAGTATAAAGCTCATGATGAGCAAAACGAAGCAAAAATCGGCGATGTAGTTCGTATCATGGAAACTCGTCCGCTTTCAGCTACTAAGCGTTTCCGTTTAGTTGAAGTTGTAGAAAAAGCAGTTATTATTTAATTGTTCGGATTAAGCTTCATTCCGAAGGGAGGTTACACACATGATTCAACAAGAATCACGTTTAAAAGTTGCTGACAACTCTGGTGCACGTGAGGTACTAACGATTAAAGTTCTTGGTGGTTCAGGCCGTAAGTTTGCTGGTATTGGTGATGTTATCGTCTGCACAGTAAAACAAGCAACACCAGGTGGCGTTGTTAAAAAAGGTGACGTTGTTAAAGCAGTAATTGTTCGTACAAAGAGCGGTGCTCGTCGTCCTGACGGTTCATACATTCGTTTCGATGAAAACGCATGTGTAATTATCAAAGATGATAAGAGTCCACGTGGAACTCGTATCTTCGGACCAGTTGCCCGCGAACTTCGCGACAACAACTTTATGAAAATCGTTTCTCTTGCTCCAGAAGTATTATAATTTCAAAATCAATTGCCTTTAAGGAGGTGCTTACTGATGCATGTGAAAAAAGGTGATCAAGTCAGAGTTATTTCTGGCAAGGATAAAGGCAAAACAGGTGTAATCCTAGCTGCTTATCCTAAAGATAGCCGTGTACTAGTTGAAGGTGTTAACATTGTGAAAAAACACTCTAAACCTTCTCAGGTGAATCCACAAGGCGGAATTATCAGCTTTGAGGCTCCTATTCATGTATCAAACGTTATGCCTATCGACCCTAAAACTGGTAACCCAACTCGTGTAGGTTCCACAACGGTTGATGGTAAGAAAGTACGCGTAGCAAAATCCGGTGAAGTTTTAGATAAATAGTTTAAAATTTAGAAGGGAGGTACTATAAGTGAACCGCCTAAAAGAAAAATTTGTAAAAGAAGTTACTCCTGCTCTTATGAGCAAGTTCAACTATAAATCAGTTATGGAAGTTCCTAAACTTGAAAAAATCGTTGTGAACATGGGCGTTGGTGACGCAGTTGCAAACGCAAAAGCACTCGACAATGCGGTTGAAGAACTTTCAACAATTACAGGTCAAAAGCCTGTCGTTACACGTGCGAAAAAATCTATCGCTGGCTTCCGTCTTCGTGAAGGTATGCCGATCGGCGCTAAGGTTACTCTTCGCGGTGAACGCATGTACGAATTCTTAGATAAATTAGTTTCTGTATCATTACCTCGTGTACGTGACTTCCGTGGTATTTCTAAAAAAGCATTCGACGGTCGTGGTAACTACACTCTAGGTGTTAAAGAACAATTAATCTTCCCTGAAATTGATTACGATAAAGTAAGCAAAGTTCGTGGTATGGATATCGTTATCGTAACGACTGCTAAAACTGATGAAGAATCTCGTGAACTTTTAACTCAATTTGGAATGCCATTCCAAAAGTAATCCTTAAATAAGGGAGGCGAAAACGTGGCTAAAAAGTCAATGATTGCGAAACAACAACGCACGCCTAAATTCAAAGTACAAGAGTATACACGCTGCGAACGTTGTGGTCGTCCACACTCTGTATATCGTAAATTTAAGCTTTGCCGTATTTGTTTCCGTGAATTAGCATACAAAGGACAAATTCCTGGTGTCAAAAAAGCTAGCTGGTAAAACCCAAGTCTGGGAAGGAGGTAAAAATAATGGTCATGACAGATCCAATTGCTGATATGCTTACTCGCATTCGTAATGCGAACATGGTGCGTCACGAAAAGTTAGAAGTGCCTGCTTCTAATATGAAAAAAGAAATCGCTGAAATTTTAAAGCGCGAAGGTTTCGTACGTGACGTTGAATTTATTGAAGACAACAAACAAGGAATCATCCGTATCTTCTTAAAATACGGTGCTAGTAACGAACGTGTTATTACTGGTCTTAAGCGCATAAGCAAGCCTGGACTTAGAGTTTACGCAAAATCAACTGAGGTACCACGCGTTCTTAACGGTCTTGGTATCGCATTAGTATCAACATCACAAGGTGTTATTACAGATAAAGAAGCTCGTGCAAAACAAATCGGCGGAGAAGTATTAGCTTACGTTTGGTAATCGAGTTTTTGAATGAATGGAGGTGCACTAAATGTCTCGCGTAGGAAAAAAACCAATTGTTATTCCAGCAGGAGTAACAGTAACTTTAAATAACAACACTGTTACAGTTAAAGGACCTAAAGGTGAACTTACTCGTACTTTCCACTCAGATATCACTATCAACGTGGAAGAGAACCTAGTAACAATCACACGTCCTTCTGATGTGAAAGAACACCGCGCATTACATGGTACAACTCGTGCCGTTCTTGCGAACATGGTTGAAGGTGTATCTACTGGGTTCTCTAGAGGCCTAGAGTTAATCGGGGTTGGATATCGTGCTCAAAAGCAAGGTAACAAACTTGTATTAAACGTTGGATACTCTCATCCAGTTGAGATCGAAGCTGAAGAGGGACTTGAAATCGAAGTTCCTGCAAACACAAAGATCGTGATCAAAGGTACTGACAAAGAACGTGTTGGTGCGTTAGCAGCGAATATTCGCGGAGTTCGTCCTCCAGAGCCGTATAAAGGCAAAGGAATTCGTTACGAAGGTGAATTTGTTCGTCGTAAAGAAGGTAAAACTGGTAAGTAATGCCGCATAGGTAAACGAAAGGAGTGACGTAAATGATTACGAAGCAAGATAAAAACGCTACTCGCAAGAAAAGACATGCTCGTGTTCGTGCGAAACTTAGCGGTACTTCTGCTCGTCCACGTCTAAATGTGTTTCGTTCAAACAAACATATTTATGCTCAAGTAATTGATGACATTAACGGAGTAACTTTAGCAAGTGCTTCTACTTTAGATAAAGACTTCGGTTTAGAATCTACAAATAACGTTGAAGCTGCGCAAAAGGTCGGAGAATTAGTTGCTAAACGTGCTGTAGAAAAAGGTATCACTTCTATTGTCTTTGACCGTGGCGGATACCTATACCATGGACGTATTCAAGCATTAGCTGATGCTGCCCGTGAAAACGGCTTACAATTCTAATAGACAAAGGAGGGACACAAAAAGATGCGTCGTATTGATCCAAACAAACTTGAACTAGAAGAACGCGTAGTCACGGTCAACCGTGTTGCGAAAGTTGTTAAAGGTGGACGTCGTTTCCGCTTCACAGCCCTTGTTGTTGTAGGCGATAAAAACGGCCACGTTGGTTTCGGTACTGGTAAAGCTCAAGAAGTACCTGATGCTATTCGTAAAGCCATCGAAGATGCAAAGAAAAACTTAGTCGAAGTACCTATGGTTGGAACAACCATTCCTCACCAAGTAATTGGACGTTTTGGTGCTGGTGAAATCCTTCTAAAACCTGCTTCTGAAGGTACAGGAGTTATCGCTGGTGGACCAGTTCGTGCCGTACTAGAATTAGGCGGAGTTGCTGACATTCTTTCTAAATCATTAGGAACAAACACTCCAATTAATATGGTTCGTGCTACAATTGACGGTTTAAAACAATTAAAACGTGCTGAAGACGTAGCAAAACTACGTGGTAAATCAGTAGAAGAACTGTTAGGATACGGGGGGAAATAAAATGGCGAACAAACTATCAGTTACCCTCACTCGCAGCTTGATTGGCCGCCCAGGCGATCAACGCGAAACAGTTAAAGCTCTAGGATTACGTAAATTAAATCAAACAGTTGAGCACCCAGATAACGCTGCTATTCGCGGTATGATTACCAAAGTTGCTCACCTTGTTACAGTAAAAGAACAATAATTGATTGTTTTCTTTCATAAGGAGGTGCCAATATGAAACTTCATGAATTAAAGCCTGCTGAAGGTTCTCGTAAAGAACGCAAGCGTTTAGGACGTGGTATCGGATCTGGTCAAGGTAAAACTGCTGGTAAAGGTCACAAAGGTCAAAATGCTCGTTCTGGTGGTGGTGTACGTGTAGGTTTTGAAGGTGGTCAAACGCCTTTATACCGTCGTTTACCAAAACGTGGATTTACAAACATCAGCCGTAAGGAATATGCCATTGTAAATCTTGATGCTTTAAATCGCTTTGTTGAAGGTACAGAAGTTACTCCAGAACTTCTTATCGAATCAGGCGTTGTAAGTAACGAAAAAGCAGGAATCAAGGTTCTTGCAAAAGGGACATTAGAGAAAAAGTTGACTGTAAAAGCTCACAAATTCTCCTCTGCTGCTAAGGAAGCTATCGAAGCTGCTGGTGGAAACACTGAGGTGATCTAATGTTCCAGACATTCTCCAATTTTATGCGCGTGGGTGAGATAAGACGTAAGATCATATTCACCCTTTTAATGTTAGTCGTATTTCGATTAGGTACATTTATCCCTGTACCCAATGTAAATGCTGATGTACTAGCTAACCAAGATAAGCTAAGTGTATTCGGTATATTAAATACTTTTGGCGGTGGAGCATTAAAACAATTCTCCATCTTTGCAATGGGTATCATGCCGTACATTACAGCTTCAATCATTATTCAACTGCTTCAAATGGATGTTGTACCGAAATTCACAGAATGGTCAAAGCAAGGTGAATCAGGCCGTCGTAAGATTGCCCAAATTACTCGTTATTTTACAATCGTTCTAGGATTTATCCAAGCATTAGGAATGTCCTACGGTTTTAATAACTTAGCTAGTGGTCAGTTAATTGAAAATCCTGGAATTGGTACTTATTTATTGATTGCGGTTGTTTTAACTGCTGGTACTTCATTTTTAATGTGGTTAGGGGAACAGATAACCGAAAAAGGTGTTGGTAATGGGATTTCTATTATCATCTTTGCCGGGATCGTTGCTGGAATGCCATCCACTATTAATCAAATTTATGTGCAACAATTTGAGAATGCTGGGGAAGCATTATTCTTACGTATTGTTACGGTAATTCTAATCGCATTAGCGGTTATTGCTATCATAGTTGGGGTTATCTTTATCCAACAAGCCAATCGTAAGATACCTATTCAGTATGCAAAACGCGTGGTTGCAGGACGTAATCCAGTTGGAGGACAATCCACTCATATGCCATTAAAAGTTAATGCTGCGGGTGTTATTCCTGTTATCTTTGCTGTTTCATTTATTGTAACCCCAAGAACCGTTGCGTCATTCTTCCCAACGAATGATGTTACACTTTGGATTACTAAAGTCTTTGATTATTCTCATCCAATCGGGATGACTTTATATGCGGCATTAATTATCGCGTTCACTTATTTCTATGCTTTTATTCAAGTTAACCCTGAACAAGCAGCGGAGAATTTACAAAAGCAAAGCGGATATATTCCTGGAATTCGTCCAGGAAAGAGTACGCAAGAATACTTAACGCGTGTCTTATATCGTTTAACTTTTGTTGGTGCAATCTTCCTTGCTGTCATTGCGGTATTGCCAATGTTATTTATTTCAATAGCTAACCTTCCGCAATCAGCTCAAATTGGTGGAACTAGTTTGCTAATCGTCGTCGGTGTTGCACTTGATACGATGAAACAACTTGAAGCACAATTAGTTAAACGTCATTATAAAGGTTTTATTAAGTAAGGTTTTAGGGGCCCAAGCTCCCTAAAACCCATTTAAAGCACGAGGGGGGAACACGTGTGAATTTAGTATTAATGGGGCTTCCAGGTGCCGGAAAAGGTACTCAAGCTGAAAGAATCGTCGAGCAATACGGCATCCCTCATATCTCTACTGGCGATATGTTCCGTGCAGCGATGAAAGAAGGAACAGAACTAGGTTTACAAGCGAAATCATTCATGGATAAAGGCGAACTTGTTCCTGATGAAGTAACAATCGGCATTGTTCGTGAGCGTTTAAGCAAGGAAGATTGTCAAAAAGGTTTTCTTTTAGATGGTTTCCCTAGAACTGTACCTCAAGCAGATGCGTTGGAAAATCTATTAGTTGATTTAAATAAAACAATCAACTACGTAATTAATATTACTGTTGATAAAGAATTATTAATGGCTCGTTTGACTGGACGTCGAATCTGTAAAGAATGTGGATCTACTTATCATTTAGAGTTTAATCCTCCTAAACAAGAGGGTGTATGCGATCGCTGCGGCGGAGAGTTATACCAAAGAGCCGATGATAATGCAGAAACTGTTCAAAATCGTTTGGACGTAAATATCAAACAACAAGAACCATTATTAACTTTTTATGAAACTAAAGGATATCTTCGTACAATCGATGGTCAGCAGGATATTAACAAAGTATTCTCTGATATCGAGCAATTACTTGGGGAATTACATTAATGACCATAAGTAAATCCGTACGAACGACTCTCGACCATCTCTTCACTAAGATTCAAAAGTATGTGAAAGCAAATCGCTTTTCTATTGTACGGAGTATGTAGGACCGAGAGTTGGGCAAGACTTACATGAGGAATTAATTTATTCCTTATTATGTAGAATTTACTTGCGGACAGAAGAAGATCAATATGTTAATATTATAAGGTTGCTATTTGTGTACGAATAAGAAGAGTTGTATTGTATTAAATTCACAATTTTTGAATTGAGAAGGGAGACGAGATCGATGGCCAAAGATGATGTAATTGAAATTGAAGGTAAAGTCATTGAAACATTGCCGAATGCAATGTTTAAGGTAGAATTAGAAAATGGTCATACCGTGCTAGCGCATGTTTCTGGTAAAATACGAATGCATTTCATTCGGATCCTTCCGGGTGACAAAGTGACTGTTGAGCTTTCTCCATATGACTTAACACGCGGAAGAATTACTTACCGCTTTAAATAATGCTTGCACTCCGTACTACTAAGGAGGTTAGGATAATAATGAAAGTAAGACCATCTGTTAAACCGATCTGCGAAAAGTGTAAAGTTATCCGTAGACGCGGCAAAGTTATGGTTATCTGTGAAAACCCTAAACATAAACAAAAACAAGGTTAATTTTGAAGGAGGTGCGCATTTTCTATGGCACGTATTGCTGGTGTAGATATTCCACGTGAAAAACGTGTAGTTATCTCTTTAACATACATTTATGGAATTGGTAAAAACACTGCACAAAAAGTATTAGCAGAAGCTGGTGTTTCTGAAGATACACGTGTACGTGATTTAACAGAAGACGAATTAAACAAAATCCGTGACATCATCGACAAATTAAAAGTTGAAGGTGACCTTCGCCGTGAAATTTCTCTTAACATTAAGCGTTTAATGGAAATCGGCTGCTACCGCGGATTACGCCATCGTCGTGGTTTACCAGTTCGTGGACAAAATACGAAAAACAACGCTCGTACTCGCAAAGGTCCTCGTAAGACTGTAGCGAACAAGAAGAAGTAATCGGCAAAGGAGGTAATTTAAATGGCACGTAAAACAAATACACGTAAACGTCGTGTTAAAAAGAATATTGAATCTGGTATTGCTCATATTCGTTCAACTTTTAACAATACGATCGTAACTATTACTGATGTACATGGTAATGCAATTTCATGGTCAAGTGCAGGTGCGCTTGGATTTAGAGGTTCTCGTAAATCTACACCATTTGCGGCACAAATGGCGGCTGAAACAGCAGCTAAGACTTCTATTGAACATGGTATGAAAACTCTTGAAGTTACAGTTAAAGGACCTGGTGCAGGACGTGAAGCTGCAATCCGTGCTCTTCAAGCTGCTGGTCTTGAAGTAACTGCAATCAAAGACGTTACACCTGTTCCTCATAATGGATGCCGTCCACCAAAACGTCGTCGTGTTTAATTTTTCTGTATAGATTTTGTATCATATGTCTATAATGGGATATGATATTAATTTTTTGCACTCTTACAGAAGATTTATTCCAGTTGTTGTGCACAAAACGGGAACGTATACATGGGGACTTTAATTAGTATACAAACTAATTTGAAGTTTCGACGTTTTGAAGGAGGGTTATTTGATGATCGAAATAGAAAAACCAAAAATCGAAACGATTGAGATCAACGACGATGCCAAGTACGGCAAATTTATCGTAGAGCCACTTGAGCGTGGATATGGTACCACTTTGGGTAACTCCTTACGTCGTATCCTATTATCTTCACTCCCAGGTGCCGCGGTTACATCGATTCAAATCGATGGGGTACTTCATGAGTTCTCAACAATTGAAGGCGTCGTGGAGGATGTAACATCCATCATTTTAAACATTAAAAAACTAGCTTTAAAAATCTACTCTGATGAAGAGAAGACGCTAGAATTTGATGTGCAAGGTGAGGGACCTGTTTTAGCAGGCAATATCACTCACGATAGTGATGTTGAGGTGTTAAATCCAGATCTTCATATTGCAACTTTAGCGTCAAATGGTCATCTTCGCATGCGTTTAACAGCGAAACGTGGACGTGGTTACACTCCAGCTGTACAAAACAAAAGAGAAGACCAGCCTATTGGTGTGATTCCAATTGATTCTATCTTTACACCTGTATCACGTGTTATGTTTCATGTAGAAAATACACGTGTTGGCCAAATGTCCAATTTTGATAAATTGACACTTGATGTGTGGACCGATGGAAGCACTGGACCAAAAGAAGCAATCGCTCTTGGTTCGAAAATTTTGACTGAGCATTTGAATATATTCGTAGGTTTAACCGATGAAGCTCAAAATGCTGAAATTATGATAGAAAAAGAAGAAGATCAAAAGGAAAAAGTTCTAGAGATGACTATTGAGGAACTCGATCTTTCTGTTCGTTCTTATAATTGCTTAAAGCGTGCTGGAATCAATACTGTTCAGGAACTAGCTAATAAGACTGAAGAAGATATGATGAAAGTTCGTAACTTAGGCCGCAAATCACTTGAAGAAGTGAAGGCAAAACTAGAAGAGCTTGGATTAGGCTTACGTAAAGACGACTAGTCAATTGTTAGCTAAATATCCGACTTATGACTTCAACAAAGGAGGGAACCCTTCATGGCATACAGAAAGTTAGGACGCACAAGTGCACAGCGTAAAGCTATGCTACGTGATTTAACTACAGATTTAATTATCAACGAGCGCATTGAAACAACAGAAACTCGTGCGAAAGAAATTCGTGTGACTGTTGAAAAAATGATCACTTTAGGTAAACGCGGTGATTTACATGCTCGTCGTCAAGCTGCTTCATATGTACGTAACGAAGTTGCTGATGCTGAAAACAATACAAGTGCATTACAAAAACTTTTCGCTGATATCGCTCCACGTTATACTGAGCGTCAAGGTGGATATACTCGTATTATGAAAATTGGACCACGCCGCGGTGACGGTGCACCAATGGTTATTATCGAGTTAGTTTAATAGTTATCAACAGACAACAAGGGCGCTGGACAGTTTTGTAACAAACTTGTTCTTTGCCCTTTTTCTGTAAATGAACTCTATATCATGTTAGACTCAAGCCCAAAAGAGTGTTACGATGAGCGTAACTCCAACTAGTTGGAGAAATAAAAAAGTTTGATCGTCTTCCTTTGGTGGACAGATTTAATAAAGCTTTTATTCTGCCGCATCCGTGGATGTGTGATTTGAATTACGACTCGTCTAGCTCATGCACCTCCTCCCATTTCTTTTATGAAATTCCTTTTTTGCAGTTATAACGTTACTGCAAAGGGACGAGGTGCAGGCTTTTTTTTATATGTACAAGAAATATGAGCAGAGAATAGTCTAGCTGAGAGGAGGCATATCCTGATGAAAAATCCAATTGTGACTCTTGATGGAATATCTTTTCAATACGATACACAAGAACGCTATGCTCTTAGTAATGTCTCCTTTGATATATATGAGGGAGAATGGCTGGCAATCGTTGGCCATAATGGTTCCGGGAAGTCGACAATGGCAAAACTACTAAATGGTCTGCAATTTCCCCAATCAGGAGAAATACATGTTTGTGGTATTAAGCTTGATGAACAAACCATATGGGATATCCGTAAAAAAATTGGGATGGTCTTTCAAAATCCTGATAACCAATTTGTTGGTACGACTGTACAGGATGATGTGGCTTTTGGTTTAGAAAATAATGGCATACCTAGAAACGAAATGGTTAAGAGAGTCGAGGATTCGTTAAAGAGGGTCAAGATGGATAAGTTTCTACATCAAGAGCCCCACCATCTATCTGGAGGCCAAAAACAGCGTGTGGCAATAGCTGGTGTTCTTGCATTAAGGCCGTCGATTATCATATTAGATGAGGCAACATCGATGCTTGATCCAAAGGGCCGGGAAGAGGTATTGGAGACGGTTCGACTATTAAAAGAAGAGAAGTCTTTAACCGTTATTTCAATTACACATGACTTAGATGAAGCAGCCAAGGCGGATCGGATTATTGTGATGAATAAAGGGAAAGTTTTTCGAGAAGGGATACCTGAAGAAATTTTCTCCATGGATGAACAATTAGTTCAATTAGGTTTGGATATTCCTTTTTCAGTAAAAATGACGAAATCGTTACGGGACAAGGGTATTGAACTATCGCGACACTATTTATCGGAAGAAGAGTTGGTGACAGAGTTATGGACATCTCGCTCAAGCACGTAGATTATCGGTATCAAGCAAATACTCCTTTTGAACGATTGGCCATTGCGGACGTTTCGATTGATATTCCGACAGGGGTGTATATGGCTATAATTGGTCATACTGGTTCAGGAAAGTCCACCGTCCTCCAGCATTTAAACGCACTTTTGCAGCCAACAAAAGGATCAGTCACGATTGGTGATTATGAAATAAAGGCTGGGCAAAAAAATAAGAATTTGAAGAAGATCCGTCAAAAAGTTGGGATCGTTTTTCAATTCCCTGAACATCAATTGTTTGAAGAAACGGTTGAAAAGGACATTATGTTTGGGCCCATGAATTTTGGCGTTTCTGAGAGTGATGCAAAGGAACGGGCACGGATTGCCTTACATCAAGTGGGCTTAGGCGAAGAAGTCCTTCAAAAATCCCCATTTGATCTCTCTGGGGGCCAAATGCGGCGCGTGGCCATTGCAGGTGTACTCGCTATGGAACCCGATGTTATTGTCCTGGACGAGCCTACTGCAGGGCTAGACCCTAGAGGCCGTAAAGAGGTCATGGATATGTTTTACGATCTTCATAAAGAAAGGAAGCTTTCTACCATACTTGTCACACATAGTATGGAGGATGCTGCAAGATATGCAGACCAAATTGTCATTATGCAGCAAGGGAAGGTTGTTCAAAGAGGGACACCGGAAGAGATTTTTTCATCACCGGTTGAATTGGTTAAAATGGGACTGGATGTTCCAGAAGTGGTTCGGTTTCAACTGAAACTTGAGGACAAATTAGGTATTAAATTAGAGAAAATGTTCCTGACCATTGATGAACTGTCTGCCGCTGTCACTAAGGTGTTAAGTAGAGGTGTTCGTTTATGATGGATAAAATGATTTTTGGGCGCTATGTCCCTGTCGATTCGGTTCTTCATAAGATGGACCCTCGCTCTAAAATAATGATTATCTTTCTTTTTGTCTGTATAATTTTTCTAGCAAATAATGTGGTAACCTATGCACTTATTGGTATTTATACTTTTTTTATGCTCGGTTTGTCGCGAGTCCCTGTGCGCTTTTTGTATGGTGGGTTGAAGCCAGTTATTTGGCTCGTCCTTTTTACATTTATTCTACAGTTGTTTTTTACAAAAGAAGGTGCCCTTTTATATGAACTAGGGCCAGTTAAGATTTATGAGGAAGGGTTAAGACAAGGGATTTTTATTTCCTTAAGATTCTTCTTCTTAATTCTAATGACGTCTTTGTTGACACTGACAACCACTCCGATTGAAATTACGGATGGTCTGGAAACACTTCTACATCCTTTAAATAAAGTTCGTTTCCCTGTTCATGAGATGGCGTTAATGATGTCAATTTCACTGCGATTTATTCCCACGCTTATGCAGGAAACAGATAAAATTATGAAGGCGCAAATTGCAAGAGGAGTAGAGTTTGCGAGCGGACCGTTTATGGAACGTATCAAAGCCGTCATTCCACTGCTAATCCCATTGTTTGTCAGTTCATTTAAACGGGCAGAGGAATTAGCGATCGCGATGGAAGCAAGAGGGTATCGAGGTGGGGAAGGACGAACAAAGTATCGGGAGTTATCCTGGAAAAAAGCTGATTCCCTACAGATGGTCCTTTTAGTTCTTGTAACTATTTTGTTATTCTTATTACGTTCATAATGGAGCGAAGCTATGCCAAGGTATAAATGTATCATTTCCTATGATGGTTCAGGATTTTCCGGTTATCAGATCCAGCCAAATAAGCGGACTGTGCAGTCTGTTTTAGAATCTGTGTTAACAAAAATGCATAAGGGTGAACCAATGAAGGTTTTCGCTTCTGGACGGACAGATGCGGGTGTACATGCAAAAGGACAGGTCGTTCATTTTGATTCACCGCTCCATATTCCGGAGGAAAAATGGGGAAGAGCGTTAAATTCACTCCTTCCAGATGATATTTCTGTCCTGTCTACTGTTACGATGGATGATTCGTTTCATGCCCGTTTTGACGCAAAAGGGAAGGAATACCGCTACAAGCTTCATTTATCTTCAAATAGGGATCCCTTTTTGCGGAAATTTGCTTATCAATATCCATATGTTTTAGATTTGAATTCGATGGAACAGGCAAGTAATTTTTTCCTAGGTACCCATGACTTTACTAGTTTTTGTGCCGCAAGAACTGAAGTGGAAGATAAAGTCCGAACGATTAAAGCGATTGACTTTTCACTAGAGAATGAGTTATTGACGATCCGTTTTGTTGGAAATGGCTTTTTGTATAATATGGTTCGCATTTTAGTGGGAACTTTATTAGAAGTTGGTTCAGGTGATCGCAGCCCTGAGGATATACCAATTATTTTGGAGCAGAAAGACCGAGCGCTCGCTGGTAAAACTGCTCCTGGACATGGTTTATACCTTTGGGAAGTATATTATGAATAAAAAATTTTTAATACAACACAACCTGGTGTAACATTTTCTTGACATATAGACCCGAAGTATTTATTATATTATATGTGTGTGTTTTTAATACCACGATAAAGCCCCGGAAAGTCTTCATCGTGATTGAAAATATATGAATTGAAACTAAGCGCACAAGGGCTTAAGACGTTCATTCCCGGAACAGAATGAATACTGACAGCTTTATAAAAGTGCGAAACTCATAATCTTTATGGATTTAAATTAGGAGGGAAACTCATGCGTACAACGTTTATGGCAAATGCCAACACTATCGAGCGTAAATGGTACGTAATTGATGCTGAGGGCAAAACTCTTGGACGTCTTGCTTCTGAAGTAGCATCAATTTTACGTGGTAAAAACAAACCAACTTTTACACCACATGTTGACACTGGTGATAATGTAATCATTCTTAACGCTTCTAAAGTAGAACTTACTGGTAAGAAATTAACTGACAAGATTTACTACCGTCACACAAATCACCCAGGTGGTTTAAAACAAAGAACAGCTCTAGAAATGCGTACTAACTATGCTGAGAAAATGATCGAGCTTGCTGTTAAAGGTATGCTTCCAAAGAATTCTCTTGGCCGTCAAATGATCAAAAAATTACACGTTTATGCTGGCAGCGAACATCCGCACCAAGCACAACAACCTGAAGTTTACGAACTTCGCGGTTAATAAAGAGGGAGGGAATTAACTTGGCACAAGTTCAATATATCGGTACAGGTCGCCGTAAGAGTTCTGTCGCACGTGTGCGTTTAGTACCAGGCACAGGTAAAATTATTGTTAATGGTCGTGAAATCGAAGATTATATCCCATTTGAAGCGTTACGTGTTGTTGTAAGACAACCATTAGTAGCTACTGAAACTGTTGGAAGCTACGATGTTCTAGTAAACGTAAGCGGTGGTGGATACACTGGTCAAGCTGGAGCAATTCGTCATGGTGTTGCTCGTGCATTATTACAAGCTGACCCTGAATTCCGTCCAACATTAAAACGCGCTGGATTATTAACTCGTGATCCACGTATGAAAGAACGTAAGAAATACGGTCTTAAAGGTGCTCGTCGTGCGCCTCAGTTCTCAAAACGTTAATTTTTACGTATCAAAGACTCTCAAACCTTTTGGTTTGGGAGTCTTTTTTTGCTTGTGGTTATGTTTTTCCAATATAACCAACCTAGTTATGAATTTAAATACTTCAGTCTCTTTTTCAGATAGGCAGTTCTGTCACGAATGAATTGAAAAATTACTTCCGGTTCCCCATCAAATATTTCGATATCCTTTTTTTTGAATGGATCTTGCAGGATATGTGGCCTTAATGCTTGATGCATGGAAGTAACTTTATTTGTTAAATAAGGAACTGTGAACTTAGTTTCCAAGAGTTCTTCTAATATGTTTCTGTAAAGTTTACGAAACTCAGGTACTTGCAGAAGAAGAAAAGAAAGTTGGTTGGTTTCTTTGCCGCCAATAGGAACATAATTATACTTCATAATACTGCCGCTAATTTTCCGGCCCCAAGTGCCATCATAATCCCAAGGAATGATTTCAAATTGCTCTGTGTTGCTGTTACGATAAAGGGCATAGTTATGGGTAAATCCATCGTTATTCATGGTGCAGACTGCGCCTGCCAGCCACTGTGCGTATTTTTTTGTGTCAATGAGATTGAAAATGATCCGGGGAAAGTCAGAGAGTGGTGTGTTATTGACTTTTTTTACTAGTTCAATGAGATATTTATAATCGGATTCATTCCCAAAGGCTTTTTGGTAGCCTGAAGTAAGAGAAGCCTTACGCTTGCCATTCTTTTTATACAGTGAAAAGTTGGCACCACTTCCTACGGCATAAAAAATTGGACCTAAAGGGAGTCCTCTTCTTTTCAAGAACATTTCATCCACGGATTCTAATTTTAGATACACCCCTTTTAAAGAGCCGTTTCTTACTAAATTGATATGTTGACTATCTGGCGATAAGACACCAATGTCTTGAAAAAAGTCGAGAGAAAGTTTGTTACGGAAGAGTGAGGGATCTCTGTATTCTGCATTAAGGTGAAGGATATGGGCATCAGAAACTGTTTTTGGTTCCATGAACTTGATCATATATGACTTTTTACGGAATTCCCGGGTATATGAACCTCGGTAGCAAATCTCAACATTGTAGCGGGTATTACCCACCTGTAAACAGGCAGGAACAGGGATATCGCTCCAAATATCTTTCCTAAGATCTTTTAGATCAGCTTTTTTTATTTCTAAAAAATAAGTTTGAATTTGGTAGGGCATTTGTTCCATAAAAAACACATCCTTAATAAGCTTAATTCATCCTATTAAAGGCGTGTATAAAATGATAAAGATATTGCTCAATTCATTGCAATTTAATTTTTTAAACAAAACGGATGTGAGTTCTTCTTCACATCCGCATTAGTTGACTAGTTGGTTTTTCACTGCATAAAGAGCGGCCTGTGTCCGGTCGGCAAGCTCTAGTTTTGATAAAAGGTTCGATACGTGAGTTTTAACCGTTTTCTCGGTAATAAATAATGCGGCAGCAATTTCTTTATTGCTTTTTCCTTTCGCTATTTCTTTTAACACATCTAACTCTCTTTTCGTTAATTCCTCGAGTAAGTTCTTTGCTTGCTTACTTTTATTCGACAGATTGGCCAGTAAATGCGAGGTAGCCTTTGGGTGCAGCTGGTTTTCTCCGCTAATGATTTTTTTAATCGATGTGACCAGTTCATCAGGCTGGATATCTTTTAATTGGAATCCAGAAGCACCGGCTTCGAGCGCAGGGATGACATGATCTTGATCGGAAAAACTGGTTAACATCATGATTTTAATTTCCGGCAGCTTTTCTTTTATAATTTTTGTTGCCTGGATTCCGTCCATTTCCGGCATGATGAGATCCATTAAGATAATATCAGGTTTTAATAATTGGGCCTGTTCAATTGCTTCTCTGCCATTAGCGGCTTCCCCGATAATTTCAAGGTCTTTTTGTGTTCGAAGAAAAAAGACCAGGCCTCTTCTAACGACATGATGGTCATCAACGATTAGGATCCTTATACTCATGTGAATTCTCCTCTCTAAAAAGGAATGCGGATTTCTATCTCTGTCCCGCTTCCAAGGTTACTCTTTATTAAAAATTGTCCGTTAAGTGATTCTGTCCGCGTTCTCATATTTTTAAGTCCGAGCGTGGGAATTTCTACATTTTCTTTAAAATGGAAGCCACAGCCTTGATCCTTAATGACCATCACAACTTGGTCCTTAGCGGCATGGAATATCAAGTTAACCTCAGTGATCTGGGAATGCTTCTTACAATTAGCTAACGCCTCCTGACCGGTGCGCCACAAAGCTTCCTCGACCTTTCCAGGAATGCACGCTACTCCTGTAACCTCGGTATGAATGGTTAGGCCAAGCATTTCAGCATAACTTCTCAAGGAGCTTACGATGCCATTCTCTAGCCCAAGCGGCCGCAGCTGCCATATCAATGCTCGCATCTCCCCAAGCGCTTCCTGAGCTAAGTCCTTAATATATCCAAACGTATGTTTCACATCTTCTTGTTCAGTCATTTCCACTCCTGCCCTTGCTGTTAAACTGAGGGAAAATAACAGTTGATTTACGGAATCATGAAGATCCCTTGCCAGCCGATTTCGCTCCGCAACAAGTGCGGTTTCCTGTTCCCGCTGGGTAAGTTTAATTCTCTTTAACGCTGTGCCGATTTGATAGGCAACAGCTTCAAGTAAAGCAAGTTCATTCTTGTTGAAATGTGTCTTATAAGGCGAACCAACATTTAAAATCCCAAATCGTTCCTTTCCAGCTCCTAGCGGGACGGTGGCATGATGGGTCAGCCCGCAAGTTTCACCAGCATGTTCTTCGATTGCTTCTTCAATTCGCTTGCATTCCATAATGTTCGTTGCTTTAGTTAATTTTTTATTGTTGTATTTATTGACGCACCAACACCCACCCTGGCACATTCTTTCTTTTTGGTTAGCTGCCAAAGCAGGGGGCAGAGAGTCGTCGGCTGCAAGGTGATGGGTACCTTGCTCATCCATTAAAAAAATCCATCCAGTTTGTAAACCCGTTACTTGGAGGAGTTTTTTCAGCACTCCAGTTAAAATGTCTTTTGTATCCGTTCCTTCGTTTAATAACTCAGCGATTTCTTTTAAAATGCCAATATCTTTATTCTCCTCAGACATTCTATTCCCCTCCACTGTCTGCATTTACTGTAATTATAGCTTATGGATGGAAGTATGACGTTAAAAAGTCATAGATCAGGCTTTGCTTGTAGAAACTCAATAACTTCATTATTTGGCCCTTCATAAAAAAGGGTCTCCCATCCGTTTGTTAACTTGTAAGGACCTTCAATTTTTCGATTGCCATTAAACTGGTCGATGACTTCATTTAGATCATTTACTTCAAAGCATAAATGAGCATGTTTTTCTTCATGACGATTAGAGATCAGTTCCAGCCTGAAATTACCGGCAGTAAGGAACACAATTATTTCCCCCATGAAAAAGATTCGGCATTCTTCTTGAAGCCCTAAGTGCTTTTTGTAAAAAGCTACAGACTCTTCGAGATTATTGACTTCAAGGCCATAATGGTGGAATCGCATGTTTGGAGCCTCCTCGGATTATAAGATTAAATTCATATCTCCAAACTCATGCCATAAATAGCCCGCTTTGATTGCCTGATTATATGCTTGGAGCAAATGCTGTTCTGATACAAAGGCGGAAAGCATATCAAGGTGACTCGCTTGAGGTTCATGAAGACCTGTAATGATGCCGTCGGCTAGTTTTAAGGGATATTGCTGGTCGATGTAGAGATCGGTTGTGCCCGAGAGGACTCCACTTTTGGCTGCACTTTCAAGAGCACGAACTACGGTGGTTCCAACCGCAATGACTCGGTTCCCATTGGCCTTAGTCTGGAGAATTCGTTCCATCGTTTGTTTAGAAATATGGTACTCCTCGACATTTTCTTTAGGTGACTGATGATAGTCATCATCCAGTAAATAGCTTAATCCAGTGTGCAATTGGATAAAGTCCAGCTGGATGTTCAGCCGCTTCAATTTGAAAATTAACTCCCAGCTAAAAGCTCTGCCTGCTGAGGGCATTTCTACGGAACCGGGGTGACTGGCAAAAACGGTTTGATAGTAATCGAGGCCCCATGGCTCGTCGATATATTCATAACGGATTGGCTCGCCGAGGGCATATATCATATTAAATAATTCCGTACCTTTTTTCGTAAATTCAATGATTTTTAATGGGGAATTTCCTTTTTCGGCAATTACCATTGCGGACAAGTCTGGTGAAAATTCGAGCATATCACCCGGTTTGACTGGAGCGGCAATAATTAATGCTTCCCATATATCTTGGCGGCATCGCCTAGCCAGCCGTACTTCTACATGGGGGATGACGGAATTCTTGTTTCGTATCCATTTGGCCTGTAAGACCGCGGGGATGGTTCGACTGTTATTGGCAATGAGCAGGTCCCCGGACTGGAGATAATCTGCTAAGTGGAAAAAATGGTCATGCTTGATTTCTCCCGTAGACCGGTCGAGAACCATCATCCGGACATGATCCCTTCGTATGCCGCGTTTTTCAGGGGGAAGGGAAGCATTTAATTCATTAGGCAGGTGAAAATCTAATGCTCTTGTTGCCATCACAATTCCCCCTCTGCTTGGGCCTCAAAGCGCTTGCCGTTAATTGCCGTTGCCTTGTCTGATGCCAGATAAAGAAAAATTCCGATGACATCTTCCGGCTTAGCTAATGGATAATCGCAGTCGGGGACGGCCGATTGATGCATGTCAGTGTCCATTTCACCGGGATCGACCATGTTTACTCTTATATTTGTGTCTTTTAATTCATCTGCCCATGTCTGGGTGAGGCCTTCCACGGCAAACTTGGAAATTCCGTATGCACCCCATCCTGCATAGCCCGTATGACCGGCTTCAGAAGTTACATTGATAATTGATCCTTCGTTCCGCTCAAGCATGCCCGGAATGACCCTTCTTGTCACAAGGAATGGGGAAACAGCATTTACTCGCAGCACTTCCGCAAAATCTTCTTCTGGGTAATCGAGAAGTAAAGGCATTGGGCTAGGGCCTAGGATAGATGCATTATTAATGAGGACATCAATGTGGCCAAATGCCTCCTCTGTCATCGCGATGAATCGTTCCACATCCCGTGATCTGGAAATATCCGCGGTAACCGCGAGAACCTCAGCACCTAATTTTTGAGCTTCTTCTTTCACTTTTAAGAGCTTTTCTGGTGTCCTTGAGCAGATTGCCAGTTTAGCTCCTTCCTTTGCAAAAGCCAGCGTCAATGCTCTGCCCAATCCCTTTGACGCCCCCGTAATCATCACAACTTTATTATTCATATTGATCTCTCCCTTTGTTTCTTGATGTCTTAAGCATACAGGGTTCTGGAAAATCAGCCTTCGGAAAAAAGCTTGAAGTTTTACTACAACTTTAGGATGAGAAAAGGCGTAAATGAAGGAGATCTCGATTTACCGAGAGAAGTCAAAAAGAGTCTCTGCGGTAAATGGGGGGGTTCGATTTACCGAGAGAAGTCAAAAAGGGTCTCTGCGGTAAATGAAGGAGGTCCCGATTTACCGAGAGAAGTCAAAAAGGGTCTCTGTGGTAAATGAAAGAGGTCCCGATTTACCGAAAGAAGTCAAAAAGGGCCACTGCGGTAAATGAAAGAGGTCCCGATTTACCGAGAGAAGTCAAAAAGGGTCTCTGTGGTAAATGAAAGAGGTCCCGATTTACCGAGAGAAGTCAAAAAGGGCCTCTGTGGTAAATGAAAGAGGTCCCGATTTACCGAGAGAAGTCAAAAAGGGTCTCTGTGGTAAATGAAGGAGGTCCCGATTTACCGAGAGAAGTCAAAAAAGGCCTCTGTGGTAAATGAAAGAGGTCCCGATTTACCGAGAGAAGTCAAAAAAGGCCTCTGTGGTAAATGAAAGAGGTCCCGATTTACCGAGAGAAGTCAAAAAGGGTCTCTGCGGTAAATGAAAGAGGTCCCGATTTACCGATTAAAGGAGAAAATACCCAATAATACAAAGCGCCTCCACAAGAAATGAAAAGGCTTCACATTATCTGAACTGCATACGTATTTAATCAATACAGTTCATTCAAAATACCTATAATGTCGCTGTCCAATTGAATTATAGTTCTGGATAAGTACTCTTCGTATTGTCTTTTTAGACCCAAACCCACACCATTCAAAGACCAGATTAGTTGTAATTTTGATACCAGGAAAAAGCAACACCAATTCCTCCACACACCGTAAGACAGCAGAATCGACTTTTTCCATGTGCCCGCATGTACCACAGACAATCATCATCTTCTCTCCACCAGAAATGATCAGCGAGTGGCACATTCCACATATAATCCCCTTTTTCAGGTGACCAAAGTTATAAGGGGGAAAACGGGTAAAGGGATTGTCAGTTTGGTGCAATGAGATTAGTTGATCAGCAAGCGTTTTATGGCGGTTTGTTAGTTTTGATGGAATTTCATTTAATCTTTTCATCAGACTGTTCAGTTGAGTGGGGTGAATTATTGGCTCTTTTAATGGGGCTTGATATAAGGTGAAATTGGGGTTTACAAAGGTTACGTCGCCTTCAATAGGTAAGTGAAAGCCAAGATCTTTAAGTAAGGGACGAAGGTGCAACTTACTTCGTTTTAATTGATGTAAAGGATTACTAATTTCATCCTTTGATGATTTGGGATAGAAATTTCCTGATTCATACCGATAATCCCCCTCAAAGTTTTTAATTTCATATGGATAAATCGTATGTTGAGAAATAATAAGTGTATCAATTTGAAAAAAAGATTTGTTTTGCTCAAGGCCTAAATCATTTAATATGTATAAATCATTTTGTAACTTCGAAGTTAACTGGTCAAAAAACACTTCCCCCTGGTATCCCTTTTCAAGGTAAGCAAGTCGCTGCTTGTCCTTTAAAGATAAATCCATTCGTACATTCAATAAACTCAGAACTCGTAATTCCTTTGACCTCACACGAGACTTATAATGCGGCATGAGCCACTTCCTTTCCTAAAACACTCCATCTCTTATTTTACAAAAAACAACATAATAATGGTTTGAATTCTTTGTTAACAATTTAGAGATCCACCCGATAAAAATTGGCAACTTAAAACTTTGCATTTCTTCTGAACCCTAGATAAAGAATAGTTCTAAGAGGTGAAAAGTAGTGACAGTAATTACGACCTTTAAGGAAAAAAAACGGGAAAAACAAATAAAATATGAACGATCAGTTCTCCGGGAACTTTCGATCAATACATTAAAAGAACGAGTCCAACAATACTTTGGTTCAACAAAAATTGTTTCCAGCCTCATCATGAATACAGGAATTGAAGAAGCATGCTATGACATTGCCCTTGAAGCCTTTTTATTGGGAGCAAAATATAGCAAGTTTGGTTATCATGGCGAAAACCTTGATGATGTTCGAAAACGCTGCTACCGAGAAGAAAAACACCTTATTGATACGTTATATAACTTTTTCCTTTATTGGGGAAGCGGTGAAGAAGGCGCCATGAGTGAATCACTTTATTACCTATGTGAGCAGTATATCCATATCTGGTGGAGAGAGGGCTTTGAAAAAGGACAAAGACGCCACAAGCTCCGTCTGCACTAAGGTCTGGCATTTCTTCCTGTTCTAAATCCCCCCTTTGTCCCATATAGTTTAGAGAATAGGGACGAGCGGGAAGGAATGATTGGGGTGTCGAAGCGAAGACTGAAAATAATTAGTTTTATAGTAGGCTTATTTGTCTTATTTTTCGTTTTACAGTACGACTTTGCTGAGGATGACTCGTTGAATGCGTGGAATCTTCCATTGTCGGGAAAAATCATTTTACTTGACCCGGGCCACGGCGGGCCAGATGGCGGTGCAGGAACGGGTCAAACTTTAGAAAAAGACATTGCCTTAGAGATTACAAAAAAAGTCCGGGATTACTTGCAAATGCAGGGAGCCCTTGTCATTATGACCAGAGAAACAGATACCGATTTAGCAGCACCTGATACAAGGGGCTATAGTCGAAGAAAAGTAGAAGATTTAAAAACAAGACTAAAAATGATCAATGAGGGCGATAATGACTTTTTTGTCAGTATTCATTTAAATGCCATTCCTTCTTCGAGGTGGAGCGGGGCTCAAACCTTCTATGCACCACAATATAAGGAGAATGCAGAGGCAGCCAAGTTTATCCAAGATGAGCTGCGGACAAATTTAAAGAACACGACGCGTAGAGCGAAACCCATTAATAATGTCTATATCTTAAAAAATGCGAAGAAACCAGGTGTTTTAGTTGAAGTTGGCTTTTTGTCCAACCCTGCTGAAAAAGAAAAGTTAAAAAAGGATTCTTATCAGGAGAAAGTAGCCATTTCCATCTATCAAGGAATCACTCGATATTACACGAATGAAAAAGAACTAGTCGAACCAGAGTATTGAGGGTGAGAAATCACCTTCTATTTTTTTGAATGTCTAGCTCCAACCCCCTAGCGGCTAGTGTCCTTCGCTCTCCGCCCTACGATAAGTCAACATCAAATCGCCTCCGGCTCTTCGTGATGTCTAGCTCCAGCGCCTAGGGGCTCGGGGTCATAAGCCAATCCGTCAAGAAGGTTAAAGAGCAACCTTCTCGCCGGCTCCTCTTATGCCTGTCGCCCCTGGGCAAGGCGCTTCCGCATTTCTGCTTTCCTTTATCTCAGTTGGAGCGCTCCACAAGGGAGGCTTCGGCAGCATAAGCATCGCACGAAGATAGAGCGTTAGCTCTTTTGAGGAGGCCATACGCCGCTGACCAGGGGGCTTGCGCTTTTCTTAAATAAAGCGGATAACTAATTAAAAATACGTGTGATTCATTTAACTGTTTCTTAACTTGGTTATGATATACTGAGAGATGGAAACGAATTCAAAATGTGAGGTGCTTTTTATGTTAACAGAGGAAAGAATCTATGAGGTTCTTGGCAGCCTGAAAGAACCATTTTTACATAAAACATTAGCTGAATTAAATGCTATTGTGGAAATAAAAATCAAAGAAGAAAAAAACCATGTCAGCGTAAAAGTGGCAATCGCGAAAACTGGTACGGCGGAGCAGCTCCAATTACAAACACAAATTGTTAATTTGCTAAAAGAAGCTGGGGCAGCAACGGTTGGAATCCGCTTTAGCGAACTCCCTGAAGAAGTTTTAGCTGCTCATCGCCATGCGGAACCAGAAAGTAATGATACAAACTTACTTCATTCAAATAAAACAACCTTCATTGCGATTGCAAGTGGAAAAGGCGGTGTTGGTAAATCAACTGTGTCAGTGAACCTTGCTGTCGCTCTTGCACGCCTAGGCAAAAAGGTTGGCTTAATTGATGCCGATATCTATGGATTTAGTGTGCCTGATATGATGGGAATTACACAAAGACCTGTAGTCAGAGGAGAAAAGATTATCCCTGTAGAACGTTTTGGCGTTCAAGTCATTTCCATGGGCTTCTTTGTTGAAGACAATTCGCCAATTATTTGGCGTGGACCAATGTTAGGGAAAATGTTAAACAGCTTCTTTAGTGAAGTAGAGTGGGGCGATATCGACTATCTATTATTAGATTTGCCGCCAGGTACTGGGGATGTGGCTTTAGACGTTCATACTATGCTGCCGGCATGTAAAGAAATTATTGTTACTACTCCGCATCCAACAGCAGCCTTTGTTGCAGCACGTGCTGGTGCAATGGCACTGAAAACTGACCATGAAGTCCTTGGTGTCATTGAGAACATGGCATACTTTGAAAGTAAAGTGACCGGTGAAAAGGAATACGTATTTGGCCAAGGCGGCGGCGATAAATTAGCGGAGGAATTGAATACTGAAGTTCTTGGCCGTTTGCCACTTAACCAGCCGGATTGGAATGACGAAGACTTTGCTCCATCGATCTATCAAGAAGATCATCAGACTGGAAAAATTTATTTAGAAATCGCTGAAAAAGTAACTGCCTTACTTAAAAAATAAATTGATGCAAAAAGAGAAGCCCTTCCCTGCTGGAAAAGGCTTCTCTTTTTTAGATAAATAATTTACCTCAGCTCCCTGTGTCGGTTTTAGTGCCGCCGTCGGAACCTTGGCTTTTACTAGCGGATTTGCTATTCGCTTCTTCTGCTGCCTTTAAGAGTAATTCTTGTATTTTTGCTTTAAACAAGGGACTATCTACTGTTTCTGTTATAACTTTCTGAAGATGAGACCGGTACTCTTTACTTTTTAATGCATCTGCCATCTCTTTTTGAATTTCCGGCTCTTTAAAAACCTCAATCATCATTCCTCTATATTCGGGGTCATTCATTAATTCCTTCAGTAATTTTTTGTTTTCAGCCTTCAAGTTTTTTGAAACGCTTTGTGCGAATTTAGGATCACTAAATGTTTCTTTCCAATAATCTTTTGCTTTATCTGATGTGAGAGTTTGCTGGATCGTATCAGAGACTACTTTTTGATCCATTACCAGTTTTTCCTTCATGCCATCACTTGACATTACTTCTTGGAGTGCTTTCTTCCCATCATCCGTTTTAAGAATATCAACAACCATCTTTTTCGTTTGTTCGTAATCAACTTGCCCTCCGCCGCTGGATTCATTGGAAGAACAGCTTGTCAAGAACACCAAGATGGGCAGGAGGCACAATATGCTTTTTGCTTTCATTAATAAGCCCCTTTCACATAAAAATCCTTAAGTTTAGCATGTTGTAACTTGTGAAAGATTATTCGTATGGAATTATAAATTATGGATTTTTCAAATTTGGCTTGGTACAATCATAATGTTGATTATTTTTGTATTTTGGAGGTTTATAGTGTGACAAGCCGTAATTGGGTAAAATTATTTTTAAACACATTATTAGTGGGCGGACTCACAACGGCTATTGTGGGCTTTATTGTTCGCTGGAATGAATTTGAGCCCTATTTTACTGAATTTAAACTCATTGATATTTTGTCCACATTAATTTGGTTAATTGTCATGGGCTTTTTGTTTAGTGTCATTAGCCAAATGGGCTTTTTTGCATATTTAACAGTTCACCGCTTTGGTTTAGGGATCTTTAAATCTGTTTCATTGTGGAATGCTGTTCAAATTGTTCTTATTCTTTTTGGTTTATTTGATTTAGTGTATTTGCGATACGAAAATTTTGCTGACCCGAGTGATTCTGTTCTCCCGTACTTTGGTCCAGCTATCATCCTGTTGGCAGCTGCGTTGGCGGCAGCGTGGTATAAAGTTAAACAGACCAATCGGGATGCGTTTATTCCTGCCTTGTTCTTTATGATTGTGGTTACATTAGTTGAGTGGGTACCAGTCCTTCGTGTAAATGAACACAGCTGGCTTTACCTCATGATGTTTGCATTAATAGCATGTAATGCTTATCAGCTTTTGATTTTGCATAAATTAAACCTGCAATCACAGCAGGAAAGACAAAAGAGGGCAAGCCAAGCCCAAAATAATAAACCTTTAAATAAGAAAAAGACAAAAAAACCGTCCATATAAAAGTTGGACGGTTTTTTTCTGTTTATCTAATTTCTTTTGAACTGGCCTCACCGTTAGCGATCATTTCTGAAACGGAAACAAGCTTAAACCCTTTTTGGCGAATATCCTTTAAAATCAACGGCAATGCTTTGGCCGTTTGTTTTGCTGAATCGGAAGCATGAAGTAGAACAATATCGCCTTTGTCTGCTTTATCCACATTTTTGACAATGACTGGGATCCCGGGATTATTCCAGTCTTTTGAATCTACACTCCAATGGACTACTGTATATCCATATCTTTTGGCAATTTTTAAAGTCCGCTCATCAAAATGACCGGTTGGAGCGCGTAGTAATTTAATATCTTTCACATTTAGTTTCCGGAAGGCTTCTTGTGCTTTTGAGATATCTTGGCCAATTTTTACATCTTCTAAGTCACGATAGTCTTTGTATTCGTAACCAAGAATACCAATTTCATAGCCATCCTTTATGATGCGGTTAACAATGTCAGGGTGTCGCTCGGCCCAGGAACCAGCTAAGAAGAAAGTAGCTGCTTTTACATTTTCCTTCTTTAAGGTATCTAAAATAGGCTCTGCCTTTTCATCGCCCCAACCGATATTAAAAGTAAGTGCAAGACCCTTTTCCCCTCTATAAATGGCTTTCGGACCATCCTTTGCTGAAAAGACAGGAATTTGTGTAAGGTTCTCCATGTAGAGAAACCATGCAGTAAAGAATGCTGCAATTAAAATAAGTGAAATGCTCTTCAAAGACTTCCCATTAAATACAAAAAAGAATTTCATCGTCCCCACCTCGTCCAATACTGTCCTTGTCTCAACCTATGCGGACTTTTTTTTAAATATGATTAGAAAATCTTTTAATAAAATCTCAATAATTGGAAATTACTACAATAACTAGATAAATCGCTGGAGGTTATTCAATGTTTGGACTTCTAATAAACGAAAAAGAAGTAAAAGAAATGGAATACCTTATTAAAAGAGAGATGGATGAAATCCTTTTTGATTTAAGAGATGATCGTATCGATCATATAGTAAAGAGAGCAATGGAAGAAAGATATAAAGTATTGTTTACCCTTTTTCGCAGGGTGGCATCTCCACATGATTGTCTTAAGTATATGAGAAGAGGAAAGAAGGATAGGAAAAAGGGGTAAGGAAAAAATCATTTTTTTGTGCAAGAACCGTTGACAATAAATAAGTATCTTGGTATATTAATAAACGTCGCTGCTGACATAAAAAAACTTCAAAAAAGTTGTTGACATTATGTTTTGTGGATGATATATTAATAAAGTCGCTTTTGAGCGATTGAACAAATTGTTCTTTGAAAACTAAACAAACAAAATCGTGCAAACAAACAATAAATTTTAGTTTCTTTTAAAGAAGCTAAGCCAACGTAACAAATGAGCTAATCAACTTTCTTGGAGAGTTTGATCCTGGCTCAGGACGAACGCTGGCGGCGTGCCTAATACATGCAAGTCGAGCGAATCAATAGGAGCTTGCTCCTGTTGGTTAGCGGCGGACGGGTGAGTAACACGTGGGCAACCTGCCTGTAAGACTGGGATAACACCGGGAAACCGGTGCTAATACCGGATAATCCTTTTCCTCTCATGAGGAAAAGCTGAAAGTCGGTTTCGGCTGACACTTACAGATGGGCCCGCGGCGCATTAGCTAGTTGGTGAGGTAACGGCTCACCAAGGCGACGATGCGTAGCCGACCTGAGAGGGTGATCGGCCACACTGGGACTGAGACACGGCCCAGACTCCTACGGGAGGCAGCAGTAGGGAATCTTCCACAATGGACGAAAGTCTGATGGAGCAACGCCGCGTGAGCGATGAAGGCCTTCGGGTCGTAAAGCTCTGTTGTTAGGGAAGAACAAGTACCGGAGTAACTGCCGGTACCTTGACGGTACCTAACCAGAAAGCCACGGCTAACTACGTGCCAGCAGCCGCGGTAATACGTAGGTGGCAAGCGTTGTCCGGAATTATTGGGCGTAAAGCGCGCGCAGGCGGTCCTTTAAGTCTGATGTGAAAGCCCACGGCTCAACCGTGGAGGGTCATTGGAAACTGGGGGACTTGAGTGCAGAAGAGGAAAGCGGAATTCCACGTGTAGCGGTGAAATGCGTAGAGATGTGGAGGAACACCAGTGGCGAAGGCGGCTTTCTGGTCTGTAACTGACGCTGAGGCGCGAAAGCGTGGGGAGCAAACAGGATTAGATACCCTGGTAGTCCACGCCGTAAACGATGAGTGCTAAGTGTTAGAGGGTTTCCGCCCTTTAGTGCTGCAGCTAACGCATTAAGCACTCCGCCTGGGGAGTACGGCCGCAAGGCTGAAACTCAAAGGAATTGACGGGGGCCCGCACAAGCGGTGGAGCATGTGGTTTAATTCGAAGCAACGCGAAGAACCTTACCAGGTCTTGACATCCTCTGACACTCCTAGAGATAGGATTTTCCCCTTCGGGGGACAGAGTGACAGGTGGTGCATGGTTGTCGTCAGCTCGTGTCGTGAGATGTTGGGTTAAGTCCCGCAACGAGCGCAACCCTTGATCTTAGTTGCCAGCATTCAGTTGGGCACTCTAAGGTGACTGCCGGTGACAAACCGGAGGAAGGTGGGGATGACGTCAAATCATCATGCCCCTTATGACCTGGGCTACACACGTGCTACAATGGATGGTACAAAGGGCTGCAAGACCGCGAGGTTTAGCCAATCCCATAAAACCATTCTCAGTTCGGATTGCAGGCTGCAACTCGCCTGCATGAAGCCGGAATCGCTAGTAATCGCGGATCAGCATGCCGCGGTGAATACGTTCCCGGGCCTTGTACACACCGCCCGTCACACCACGAGAGTTTGTAACACCCGAAGTCGGTGGGGTAACCGTAAGGAGCCAGCCGCCTAAGGTGGGACAGATGATTGGGGTGAAGTCGTAACAAGGTAGCCGTATCGGAAGGTGCGGCTGGATCACCTCCTTTCTAAGGATAAAGCTGGACCTGTGAGCCAGACAAAACAGTTTGTGCATCGATCTTTGTTTGTTTAGTTTTGAGAGTGCAATTCTCTCAAACCAATCGTTCTTTGAAAACTAGATAATCGTAATGAAGAAGCAAAGTAAACATCGAGTAATCGCCATTTTAGTTTTTCTCTCTTATTCAAATTAAGAGTTATAAACCTTTTAGGTTAAGTTAGAAAGGGCGCACGGTGAATGCCTTGGCACTAGGAGCCGATGAAGGACGGGACTAACACCGATATGCTTCGGGGAGCTGTAAGTAAGCTTTGATCCGGAGATTTCCGAATGGGGGAACCCACTGTTCGTAATGGAACAGTATCTTTACCTGAATACATAGGGTATTGATGGCATACCCGGGGAACTGAAACATCTAAGTACCCGGAGGAAGAGAAAGCAAACGCGATTCCCTGAGTAGCGGCGAGCGAAACGGGACATAGCCCAAACCAAGAGGCTTGCCTCTTGGGGTTGTAGGACACTCAACATGGAGTTACAAAGGAACGGGGTAGATGAAGCGACCTGGAAAGGTCCGTCAGAGAAGGTAAAAACCCTGTAGTCGAAACTTCGTTCCCTCCTGAGTGGATCCTGAGTACGGCCGGACACGTGAAATCCGGTCGGAAGCAGGGAGGACCATCTCCCAAGGCTAAATACTCCCTAGTGACCGATAGTGAACCAGTACCGTGAGGGAAAGGTGAAAAGCACCCCGGAAGGGGAGTGAAATAGTTCCTGAAACCGTGTGCCTACAAGTAGTCAGAGCCCGTTCATGGGTGATGGCGTGCCTTTTGTAGAATGAACCGGCGAGTTACGATCCCATGCAAGGTTAAGTTGAAGAGACGGAGCCGCAGCGAAAGCGAGTCTGAATAGGGCGTATGAGTATGTGGTCGTAGACCCGAAACCAGGTGATCTACCCATGTCCAGGGTGAAGTCCAGGTAACACTGGATGGAGGCCCGAACCCACGCACGTTGAAAAGTGCGGGGATGAGGTGTGGGTAGCGGAGAAATTCCAATCGAACTTGGAGATAGCTGGTTCTCTCCGAAATAGCTTTAGGGCTAGCCTCACGTAGTAAGAGTCTTGGAGGTAGAGCACTGTTTGGACTAGGGGCCCTCATCGGGTTACCGAATTCAGACAAACTCCGAATGCCAAAGACTTATCCGTGGGAGTCAGACTGCGAGTGATAAGATCCGTAGTCAAAAGGGAAACAGCCCAGACCACCAGCTAAGGTCCCAAAGTATACGTTAAGTGGAAAAGGATGTGGAGTTGCTTAGACAACCAGGATGTTGGCTTAGAAGCAGCCACCATTTAAAGAGTGCGTAATAGCTCACTGGTCGAGTGACTCTGCGCCGAAAATGTACCGGGGCTAAACGTATCACCGAAGCTGTGGATTGACATCTTTGATGTCAGTGGTAGGAGAGCGTTCTAAGGGCGTTGAAGCTAGACCGTAAGGACTGGTGGAGCGCTTAGAAGTGAGAATGCCGGTATGAGTAGCGAAAGATGAGTGAGAATCTCATCCACCGAATGCCTAAGGTTTCCTGAGGAAGGCTCGTCCGCTCAGGGTTAGTCGGGACCTAAGCCGAGGCCGAAAGGCGTAGGCGATGGATAACAGGTTGATATTCCTGTACCACCTCTTTATCGTTTGAGCAATGGGGGGACGCAGGAGGATAGGGTAAGCGCGCTGTTGGATATGCGCGTCTAAGCAGTTAGGCTGAGAGGTAGGCAAATCCGCCTCTCGCGAAGGCTGAGCTGTGATAGCGAGGGAAATTTAGTACCGAAGTTCCTGATTCCACACTGCCAAGAAAAGCCTCTAGCGAGATAAAAGGTGCCCGTACCGCAAACCGACACAGGTAGGCGAGGAGAGAATCCTAAGGTGAGCGAGAGAACTCTCGTTAAGGAACTCGGCAAAATGACCCCGTAACTTCGGGAGAAGGGGTGCTTTTTGAGGTGAATAGCCTCGAAGAGCCGCAGTGAATAGGCCCAGGCGACTGTTTAGCAAAAACACAGGTCTCTGCGAAGCCGCAAGGCGAAGTATAGGGGCTGACGCCTGCCCGGTGCTGGAAGGTTAAGAGGAGGGGTTAGCGCAAGCGAAGCTCTGAATCGAAGCCCCAGTAAACGGCGGCCGTAACTATAACGGTCCTAAGGTAGCGAAATTCCTTGTCGGGTAAGTTCCGACCCGCACGAAAGGCGTAACGATCTGGGCACTGTCTCAACGAGAGACTCGGTGAAATTATAGTACCTGTGAAGATGCAGGTTACCCGCGACAGGACGGAAAGACCCCGTGGAGCTTTACTGTAGCCTGATATTGAATTTTGGTACAGCTTGTACAGGATAGGTAGGAGCCTGAGAAGCCGGAGCGCTAGCTTCGGTGGAGGCGTCGGTGGGATACTACCCTGGCTGTATTGAAATTCTAACCCGCACCCCTGATCGGGGTGGGAGACAGTGTCAGGTGGGCAGTTTGACTGGGGCGGTCGCCTCCTAAAAAGTAACGGAGGCGCCCAAAGGTTCCCTCAGAATGGTTGGAAATCATTCGCAGAGTGTAAAGGCACAAGGGAGCTTGACTGCGAGACCTACAAGTCGAGCAGGGACGAAAGTCGGGCTTAGTGATCCGGTGGTTCCGCATGGAAGGGCCATCGCTCAACGGATAAAAGCTACCCCGGGGATAACAGGCTTATCTCCCCCAAGAGTCCACATCGACGGGGAGGTTTGGCACCTCGATGTCGGCTCATCGCATCCTGGGGCTGTAGTCGGTCCCAAGGGTTGGGCTGTTCGCCCATTAAAGCGGTACGCGAGCTGGGTTCAGAACGTCGTGAGACAGTTCGGTCCCTATCCGTCGTGGGCGCAGGAAATTTGAGAGGAGCTGTCCTTAGTACGAGAGGACCGGGATGGACGCACCGCTGGTGTACCAGTTGTTCTGCCAAGAGCATCGCTGGGTAGCTATGTGCGGACGGGATAAGTGCTGAAAGCATCTAAGCATGAAGCCCCCCTCAAGATGAGATTTCCCATAGCGCAAGCTAGTAAGAACCCTGAAAGATGATCAGGTTGATAGGTCAGAGGTGGAAGCGTGGTAACATGTGGAGCTGACTGATACTAATCGTTCGAGGACTTAACCATTTTAAGGTGAACTCAAAGTTTACAAACTTCTTCTTCATTATCTAGTTTTGAGGGAATGAAAAAAATTAATTTTCCTCTTGAAAAATATAAAAAAGACATTATAATTAAATAGTGTCGAAAATATGGTCTGGCAATTATGGCGAGAAGGTCACACCCGTTCCCATACCGAACACGGAAGTTAAGCTTCTCAGCGCCGATGGTAGTTGGGACACGCGTCCCTGTGAGAGTAGGACGTTGCCAGGCTGTAATATTAATGTTCCGCAGTAGCTCAGTGGTAGAGCTATCGGCTGTTAACCGATCGGTCGTAGGTTCGAGTCCTACCTGCGGAGCCATTTTTATGTAAACTAAGTTTAGCTGTGCTTCCATAGCTCAGTAGGTAGAGCACTTCCATGGTAAGGAAGAGGTCAGCGGTTCGAGCCCGCTTGGAAGCTTACCTAATTTAATAATAGTACGGCCCCTTGGTCAAGCGGTTAAGACACCTCCCTTTCACGGAGGTAACACGGGTTCGAGTCCCGTAGGGGTCATCATTTATATTCGGAGGATTAGCTCAGCTGGGAGAGCATCTGCCTTACAAGCAGAGGGTCGGCGGTTCGATCCCGTCATCCTCCACCATAATTTTATTATGTAAACCATATGCCGGGGTAGCTCAATTGGTAGAGCAACTGACTTGTAATCAGTAGGTTGGGGGTTCAAGTCCTCTCGCCGGCACTTTCTTTTTTTAAATTTAATATGGAGGGGTAGCGAAGTGGCTAAACGCGGCGGACTGTAAATCCGCTCCCTCCGGGTTCGGCGGTTCGAATCCGTCCCCCTCCACCATTATATTTTTAAAAAAATTGGACATACTATTTATTATCACATCATTATTGGGCTATAGCCAAGCGGTAAGGCATCGCACTTTGACTGCGACATGCGTTGGTTCAAATCCAGCTAGCCCAGCCAGAGAGCCATTAGCTCAGTTGGTAGAGCATCTGACTTTTAATCAGAGGGTCGAAGGTTCGAGTCCTTCATGGCTCATATTAAAAAGAGTAAAAAACTTTGGATGATTTTCCAAAGTTTTTTTTTGTTCAGGAAATAATAAATAATTAATTGTGAATGAATTGAAATAGTTCTCTGAATCCAGCTCCAGCGCCCAGCGGCTAGTGTACTTCGCTCTCCGCCCTACGATAAGTCAAGCACGAATGCGCTCCGCTCTTCGTGTTGTCTAGCTCCAGCGCCTAGGGCCTCGGGGTCATAAGCCAATCCGTCAAGAAGGTTAAAGAGCAACCTTCTCGCCGGCTCGTCTTATGACTGTCGCCCCTGAGCAAGGCGCTTCCGCATTTCTGCTTTCCTTTATCTCGGTTGGAGCGCTCCAGTCCATACGCCGCTAAACGGGCGCTTACTCCTTTTGTTCCGTATATTCATACATAATTTTGTCGAGTTGAGTCATCGGTATGAAAGCGGTTAAAATAGAATCATATTGGGTTAGGAGGAATTTATATGAACAAGCTTTCGATTATTGGTATGCCGATGGATTTAGGACAAATGAGACGCGGGGTGGATATGGGGCCAAGTGCGATCCGTTATGCTGGGGTTGTTGAACGCCTAAAGCCGCTATTTGATGAAATACATGATTTAGGGGATATTCCAATTGGAAGACCAGAAGTTGTAGTTGATAAAGAATCCAATTTACGAAATTTAGATTTAGTTGCCGAAAAAAGTGCCTTACTTGCTGAAAAGGTAGATGCAGCTGTAGAGTCTGGTGCATTCCCACTCGTTCTTGGCGGGGATCATAGTATCGCAATTGGTACTTTGGCAGGTGTATCTAAACATTATAAAAATCTTGGAGTAATCTGGTACGATGCCCATGGCGATCTAAATACTGCAGAAACAAGTCCATCAGGAAATATCCATGGAATGCCTCTTGCTGTCAGTCTCGGGTTAGGGCACAGCATGTTAACCGAGATAGGCGGTTATGGACCAAAAGTAAAACCCGAGAATGTAGTTATTATTGGTGCAAGAGCGCTGGATGATGGAGAAAAAGAGTTAATTAAAGAAATAGGTATCAAAGTATATACTATGCATGAAATAGACCGGATGGGGATGGCCGCAGTAATGGAAGAAACGATCGCCTACCTTAAGGATAAGACAGATGGTGTTCATCTATCACTTGATCTAGATGGTTTAGATCCAAATGATGCACCAGGAGTAGGCACACCAGTTATTGGTGGGATTAGTTACCGTGAAAGCCATCTTGCCATGGAGATGTTAGAAGAGGCAAAAATTATTACCTCCGCTGAATTCGTTGAAGTAAATCCTATTTTAGATGAAAAAAATAAAACAGCTAAAGTAGCTGTTGAGCTAATGGGCTCATTATTCGGGGAAAAATTATTATAAACGAAAACAGCTGCACATAATCTGTGCGGCTGTTTTTTTATTTTCAGCTTATTATTAAACCTTTTAGGAGATTTTTGTTAATATTAAAGGTGTTGTAAAATTTTTTCGTTTTTAAACGAAACTTTTCTGTAATCGATACGTATTATCGGTTAGCAGCAATGGAGCTGAGTAACTTAATGGATGCAATAGTAAAAAAGAGAATAAAACAAGTAATCAAGGGTGATCAAGATGCCTTTGGTGAAATTGTTGAATTATATAAAAACAGTATTTATCAACTTTGTTTTCGCATGCTTGGAAATCGACATGAAGCAGAGGATATCGCACAGGAAGCTTTTATCCGTGCCTATGTTAATATCAAATCCTTTAACCAAGATTTGAAATTTTCTACCTGGCTGTTCAGGATTGCCACCAACCTGTGTATTGACCGAATGCGTAAAAAGAAACCAGATCATTATTTAGATGCTGAAGTTGCAGGGACAGACGGCTTAACCATGTACTCACAGATCCCTTCCAACACCCCGCTGCCGGAGACAGAGTTGGAAAGTTTGGAACTGCAGGAAACCGTTCAGAAAGAGATCTTAAAACTGCCTGACAAATATCGGTCAGCAATTGTTTTGAAATATATGGAAGAACTATCCTTACATGAAATTAGTGAAATTCTTGATTTACCCCTGGGAACAGTTAAAACAAGAATTCACCGGGGCCGGGAAGCACTAAGACAACAATTACGATATGTATGATAAGAGGTGAAACTGTCAATGTGTCCAGAGCAAATCATCGAACTAATGCATGAATACTTAGATGAAGAAATTACACCCGAACATGAACGAACCCTAAGAGAACACCTCCAAAGTTGTAAAGATTGTGAAGCGTTATTTAATGAATTAAAAAAGACGATTGCTTTTGTAAAAAGCGTCTCATATATGCAAGCGCCTGATGATTTTACCGCTAATGTATTGGCGCGTTTACCAAAAGAGAAGAAAAAGATTTGGATGCAGCGCTGGGTAAAAAACCATCCCATGCTTGCAGCTGCATCACTATTTTTCATATTAATGATGGGCAGTCTCTTTTCTACTTGGAATGAAGATCGCGAGTTTTCTGTTACAAAGCAAAAAAACTTAGTCGTTCAAAATAATACGGTTATCGTTCCTAAAGGTGAAACGGTCAAAGGCGATGTCATCGTCCGAAATGGCAAATTGAAAATTGAAGGTGAAGTCCAAGGTGATGTAACCGTCATAAATGGAGAAAAGTATTTGGCTTCTGCAGGACATGTAACGGGGCAAATTGATGAAGTAAATGAAGTGTTTGATTGGATTTGGTATCATATTAAAAAGACTACACATGATGTTGTTCAAATTTTTGAAGAGCAACCAGAAACTAAATAAAAAACAAATCACTCTAGCTGAGTGATTTGTTTTTTTACTGAGATACATATAATAGGTACAAGTGGTATTTATGATATAATAAATAGATTGTATTTTATATGTAATTAAGAAAATTACGGAGGAAGAACAATGCCGTTTGCTGATTTCGAAATATGGAAGTATTTAGCTAGTATTGTTGATATTGTCCTCGTATGGTATGTCATTTACAAGTTGATCAATGTGATTAGAGGAACGAAGGCCGTTCAATTACTAAAAGGCATTCTCGTTATTCTTTTAGGCAGAGTTGTCAGCGAGTTTCTAGGCTTCCAAACGTTGAGCTGGATGATGGAACAGGCGATAACATACGGGTTTCTTGCAATTATTATCATTTTTCAACCAGAACTCAGAAGAGCCCTTGAACAATTAGGCAGGGGGAAGTTCTTCTCGAGAAGCAGTACGGTGGCTGATGAGGATCCGGAAAAAGCAGTTGAAGCGATTGTCAAGGCAACCGATTATATGGCAAAGCGCCGTATTGGAGCGTTAATCTCAATTGAAAGAGAAACAGGGATGGGCGATTACATAGAAACTGGTATCCAGTTAAATTCAAATATTTCCTCAGAATTGCTCATTAATATCTTTATCCCGAATACACCGCTTCATGATGGTGCTGTTATTATTCAGAAAAATAATGTCGCTGCGGCCGCCTGTTATCTTCCTTTATCGGAAAGCCCGTTTATATCCAAGGAATTAGGAACGAGGCACCGGGCAGCATTAGGTATCAGCGAAGTCACAGATAGTTTAACTGTCGTTGTGTCGGAAGAGACCGGTAATATTTCACTTACAAAGAATGGAGAACTTCACCGCTCAATCAATCTTGATGAATTAAAGGAATTACTTACGAGTGAATTGTTAATTAACACCAAACCGAAACAAGCTTCTTCAGCTCGTTGGAACTGGAGGGGGAAGAATAATGGATAAATGGATGGATAATTCCTGGTTTATTAAAATTCTAGCGTTGCTATTAGCTGTTCTTCTCTATTCCTCTGTCCCACATACAGGGAAAAAGATAACAGATGTGTATGTTCCCGGAGAACAATCTACGGCGACAATTACCAATATTCCTGTCAATGTTTATTATGATACGGAAAATTTAGTGGTGTCTGGAATTCCAAGCAATGTTGAAATTACCTTAAAAGGTCCACTGACGCACATCCAGACGGCAAAGGCCTTAAAAAACTTTGAAGTATATGTAAATTTAACAAAAGCCAAAGTTGGAAAACAGAAGGTGAAAATAAAGGTAAGAAATCTGTCAGATAAATTGACTGCAACGGTGAAACCAGGCAGTGTGACTGTTTCTGTCCAAGAAAAAATCACCAAGGAATTTAAGGTAGAAGCAGAATTTAATAGGAATCAAATAGATGAAGGGTATTCAGCCGGTACTCCCGTTGTTGAGCCGAGTAAGGTGAAGATTACCGGTGCAAAAAATGTTGTCGATCGAATTAACTACGTTAAGGCAACCTTTGAGGCAAAAAATAAACTGAAAGAAACAATTACTAAAGATGCTCACATCCAGGTACTTGACAAGGACCTAAATAAGTTAAATGTTCAAGTGGAACCTGATACAGTGGAAATTACGATTCCAGTGAAAAGCAACACGAAGACTGTACCAATCAATATTGTTAGAAATGGAACTGCCCCAGAGGGAGTGACAATTGAATCGATTGAAATCGATAAAAAAGAAGCAACCGTCTACGGGAGTGAGAGTGTACTTAATAATACTGAAAAAGTCCGCGTGGAAGTAGATCTTAGTAAAATTACCGATAATACCACACTCACATTGCCTGTTATCATATCGAATGGAATTACCAAGGTAACCCCGCAAACGGTAAAAGCAACGGTTGTGGTTAAAAAAGAAGAAGAAAAAACCCTTTCGGATGTACCTGTTACCATTAAAGGATTAACCGATGAATATGAGGCAACCATTAATGATCCTGAAAATCAGTTGATTGATATCCTTGTTAATGGTCCAGCTTCTAAAGTTACTCGCGTTAAACCTGAAGACTTTAATGTCTTTATTGATGTGTCTAACCTTGAAGAAGGGGATCATGAAGTAGACATTCATGTTGACGGTCCTTCTGCTGTAGAATGGAAACCAACTAAAACATCAGCGAAAATTACGATCCATAAAATTAATGCATAATATCCAGCAATACACATGTTGAAGGAGAGATTTTTAAAATGGGAAAATATTTCGGTACCGATGGGGTACGTGGAGTAGCAAATAGTGAATTAACACCGGAACTTGCTTTTAAATTAGGACGCTATGGCGGATATGTTTTAACAAAGGATAAGGATCGTCCCAAAGTCCTCATCGGACGTGATACCCGTATATCTGGACATATGTTAGAAGGAGCCCTAGTGGCAGGGTTACTATCTATTGGAGCGGAAGTCATGCGTTTAGGGGTTATTTCTACTCCAGGTGTTTCATTTTTAACAAAAGCCTTAGGTGCACAAGCAGGTGTCATGATTTCTGCTTCGCATAATCCAGTCGCCGATAATGGAATTAAATTTTTTGGTCCCGATGGCTTTAAACTCTCCGATGAGCAGGAGTTAGAAATTGAGAAACTTATTGACATGACAGATGATCAACTGCCTCGACCAGTCGGTTCAGAACTAGGGCAAGTCATGGATTATTTCGAAGGCGGTCAAAAGTACTTGCAATACTTGAAAAATAGTGTTGATGAAGATTTTTCAGGAATCCATATTGCTTTAGATTGTGCGCATGGGGCGACGTCGTCGTTAGCCGCACATTTATTTGCTGATTTGGATGCGGATCTTTCCACCATGGGAGCGTCTCCGAATGGTTTAAATATTAATGCGGGTGTTGGTTCCACACACCCTGAAGCATTAGCCGCTTTAGTTAAAGAAAAAGGTGCTGATGTAGGTCTTTCTTTTGACGGTGATGGTGACCGTTTAATTGCCATTGATGAAAATGGTTCAATCGTGGATGGAGACCAAATCATGTATATTTGTGGTAAATATTTAAAGGAGCAAGGTCGCTTAAAACATGGAACCATTGTTTCAACCGTTATGAGCAATCTCGGCTTCTATAAAGCACTAGAAGCACATGGAATCCATAGTGTACCTACGGCTGTGGGTGACCGTTATGTTGTCGAAGAAATGAAGAAAAATGGTTTTAATCTTGGCGGAGAACAATCGGGTCATATTATCTTCCTTGACTATAACACCACTGGGGATGGCTTATTATCAGGGCTGCAGTTAGTCAATATTATGAAGGTTACAGGGAAGAAGTTATCTGAACTGGCTGGTGAAATGAAGAAATTCCCGCAAAAGCTTGTCAATGTAAGAGTTACTGATAAGCATCATGTAACCGATAATGAAAAGGTTAAAGAGGTAATCGAGCAGGTTGAAGCTGAAATGGCTGGTGACGGTAGAATTCTCGTACGACCATCTGGTACAGAACCGCTTGTCCGTGTTATGGCAGAAGCACCAACAGAAGAATTATGCGAATCCTATGTCAACCGAATCGTCGCAGTTGTTAAGGCAGAAATGGAATTAAAAGAAGAATAGAACCCATATAATATGCATAAGGGAACGGTCTCCTTCCTTTATGCATATTTTATTATGTATGAATGATGGCGAATTCCTGATTTTGGTTGACGGGGACACGTAATCATAGTAGTATTAATTTGCTTTGTTTTTTAAAGCAAAATACTGCATAATTTTAACGGAAGGTGGGCAGTGAGAGAATATATTGGTTAAAAAAAGCGCCTGAACTAACCTAATGCGGTGGGTTAGTTGACGAGGAGGAGGAGTATCGAATGTTCGGCGGATACCTCCCGGTTGAAGACGCACAACCGAAAATTTCTTCTTTAAAACACAGAGGCAACTTTGTGCACAAAGAGAAGAAAATGCGCATACTAACAGTAATGTTTTCAGGCAGGTATAGACAGATACCTAATAAAACAGAGATAAGGGGGCAAGCATTAGCCTCCAAAGCATTCTTGCCCCCTATATCAGGGAGGAAATAGAAAATGTGTGGAATCGTAGGATATATCGGAAATAATGATACAAAAGAAATATTATTAAAAGGTTTAGAAAAACTTGAGTATAGAGGTTATGATTCAGCAGGCATAGCTGTTATGAACGAAAATGGAGTTCATGTTTTTAAGGAAAAAGGTCGTATAGCTGACTTACGTAAAATCGTTGATGAAAATATCGCGTCAAATATGGGAATTGGTCATACTCGTTGGGCAACACATGGTGTTCCTAGTAAGGTAAATTCTCATCCTCATCAAAGCACATCTGGTCGATTTACTCTTGTTCATAACGGGGTAATTGAGAACTATGACCTCCTTAAGCGCGAATATTTAGCGGATGTTACATTCACAAGTGAAACAGATACTGAAGTTATTGTTCAGATGATTGAATTATTTGTCAAAGAAGGATTAGAGGTTTTAGAGGCATTCCGTAAAACACTCGCGCTGTTACACGGTTCATATGCTCTTGCATTATTAGATGCACAAGACAACGAAACCATTTTTGTAGCGAAAAACAAAAGCCCGCTTCTAGTCGGATTAGGAAATGACTTTAATGTTATTGCCAGCGATGCGATGGCTATGCTTCAAGTAACGAATCAGTACCTTGAATTAATGGACAAAGAAATTGTTCTAGTTTCAAAAGATACAGTGACCATTCAAAATCTTAACGGTGAAATCATTAGCCGAAAGCCATATACTGCGGAACTTGATGCAAGTGACATCGAAAAGGGTACGTACCCGCATTACATGTTAAAAGAAATTGATGAACAGCCGCTTGTAATGCGTAAGATTATTCAAACGTATCAAAATACTCAGGGTGAATTAACTATTGCTGAGGATATCATTAAAGCCGTGAATGAAGCAGACCGGATCTACATTGTTGCTGCGGGAACCTCTTATCATGCAGGACTTGTCGGTAAGCAGTTCATTGAAAATATTGCTAAAATTCCTGTTGAAGTTCATATTGCTAGTGAATTTGTTTACAATATGCCGCTTCTAACGAAAAAGCCGTTGTTTATTTTCATTTCACAAAGTGGAGAAACAGCCGACAGCCGTGCGGTGCTTGTAAAAGTGAAAGAAATGGGTTACCCAACTTTAACAATAACCAACGTTCCAGGCTCTACACTTTCTCGTGAAGCGGATTATACACTTTTGCTTCATGCAGGACCTGAAATTGCCGTTGCTTCTTCTAAAGCATATACTGCACAACTAGCAGTACTGGCCATTCTAGCTGAAGTAACAGCAAAGAGCCAAAACATTCCTGTTGATATGGATCTAGTTCATGAACTAGGTATTATTGCAAATGCAATGGAAGTACTCTGTGACTCAAAAGAGTTAATTGAGCATATTTCAAGAGAATTTTTATCAGTAACAAGAAATGCATTCTTCATTGGCCGCGGTGTTGATTATTATGTTGGCTTAGAAGGTGCTTTGAAGCTGAAGGAAATTTCTTATATCCAAGCTGAGGGCTTTGCAGGTGGAGAATTAAAGCACGGAACGATTGCCTTAATCGAAGAGGGTACACCAGTAATCGCTCTTGCCACCCAAGAAAGTGTAAACCTAAGTATCCGTGGAAATGTGAAAGAGGTTGCTGCACGTGGAGCAAGCACTTGTATCATTTCAATGAACGGCTTAAATATGGACGAAGATAGCTTTGTCATCCCAGAAGTCCATGAATTATTAACACCACTTATCTCTGTTATACCAATGCAATTAATTGCTTATTACGCAGCTCTGCACCGTGATTGCGACGTTGATAAACCGCGTAACCTTGCGAAATCGGTAACGGTGGAGTAAAAAGACTGTCCTAAGAAACTGTTGATGTCCGTTAAAAACAAAGTTGGAAACTTTAAAACAAAGATGGAAACCAGCACGACTAGAAAAAGGTATCAGCTAATGCTGATACCTTAATTTTTTAGACTAACTGTTTGATGACAACAACGTCGGAAACTGACTTTAAATTGTTTTCAACAATTATCATTAAGAAGATGATCAACTAAGACTCAATCCAATTTCAGGATTGGATCTTTTTTTTAATGAGAATTCGCCTAAGGTAGAAAATTGTCTTTTATAATCCAATGGTTATTTATGTTAAAAAAACTTTGCGAAAGACTGTACTTAAAGTAACGAAGCAGGGTCACAGAAGTGATTACGCTTTTTTATAAAAGAATGATTGAATTGAATATATCAAGAGCGTGTTTGGATTAATCTTTTTTTCAAACACGCTCTTTCTTTTTGTTTGTTAAACAAGGTTATTAGGTTCAATTGATCAAACATTAGTAAGTTACCTAACACTTGGCTGCACCTTAATGTTTCATTGCTATTAATACCTGTACTATCTTTTCATCGGGATTTGGCAAAGAGATTTTTTCAAACGTTACAGGTTAATTTAGGGAATATAGACAGCGATGGTATATGCTATTCGCTGTTTTTTCTTGGGGGGAATTTTTTCGAAATGGAGCATAAGGCCATGAGGTAGGTGTTTCATATCGTGGAGGAAGGCTGGGGGCGCTGACAAGAGCGCCATTTCATGTCTTGCGGGGAATCGAAATGTACCTAGGAAAATCATTTGACTCAAATTATTTTTCTAGTAAATCATTTTAACCGGCCCATATATTCTATATCATATCGATATGAGTTATTTTCCAATGATCATTCTTAATCAGGTGCTCTAAGCTATCTTTATCTTTATTCTTAAAGTAATCAATAATTTGTTTATGCTGTTCATTCATTTGTTCTAATACTGTAAAGAGTTTTTCTTCGTCTTTACTTAAATAAATCTGCCTAACAAAACTATTCTGTAAAGAATCAAGAAGATCAATTAATGTAGAGTTGTAACACTTATCAATGTATATTTTATGGAATTGGTTTTGGTATTTTTGATAATCTGTATAATTTTTCTGAGAAATGGAAAGGTCGATTTTCCTAACCAACTCTTCCATTAGTTCCATGTCATCTTCGGTCAAATTGTCCAGAGCTAAAGTGGCTGCAAAGGCATCTAGTACACCAACAACACTAAAAACATCGAGCTTTTTCTTGGTATCAATTTCTTTAACGATAAATCCTCTTCGAGGAAAGAACTCTAGTAGATTTTCAGAAGCTAGTTGGATTAAGGCTTCCCTCACAGGTGTTCTGCTTACTTCTAATTTCTCGCTTAGTGCTATTTCATTTATCTTTTGATTGGGAAGTAATGTTCCATTCTGAATTTCTGTGGCTATGTAATCGTATACATGATCTTTTAATGATCGGTACCTCTTTTTGATAGTTATTCCCCCCAAAGTTAAAAAAAGTGGAAATTCTTGCTTTTTATATTAGCATGAGCACCCAAATTCTTCAATATCTCTTCAATATCGTCCCAAAGTAACTCATTATCCTTTTTAAATCTATTGTATCCAATTCTTATATGTTATGAATCAATTCATATTAGATTCTTATTTTTGGAAAATTAAAAGAATAGGGAAGAAGCGGACGGTGTTTTTTTAGACCGGCCAATACAAATAAATCTTAATTATTAAAACTAAACAGTTAAATTTTAAAATTTAACATTGAAAATGGAAAAGGTCCATTATATAATCTTCATAGAGATATTTTTCAGACAATTCAGTGTATTATACAATATATTGTATAATTTAAAGTGTTTTAGTAAGAAGGTGTCCAAAGAACGAACCACATTAAAAATAAGATGTGTAAAAAATTTAGTGTAAAGAGGGATTTTTTTAATGAAATTTAGTGGGGATACAAAAGGACATTTTCAAAGTTATAAAAATGAGAGGTGGTAGAAACATGGGTGAAAGAAACTTTAAAGGTATAAAAGACGGTACAAAAGCTGTATGGGCAGGAGAAAAAGAATTTCTTGCTTATAATGCAACCCAAGTTCCTGTGGTGCTTAGTGTAGCCTACAATTACAATGACGTGGATGAGTGGCAAGAGGTTGCTCTCGGAAATAAACCTGGACATATTTACAATCGAATGACAAATCCAACTGTGCAAGCTTTTGAAGAAAAAGTACGAATTCTTGAGGGAGCGGAGGAAGCGATTGGTTTCTCATCAGGAATGGCCGCTATTAGCAGCACCTTATATACATTTTTAAGGCCTGGAGACCGAGTAATATCCGTAAAAGACACCTATGGGGGAACTAATAAAATCTTTACTGAATTCTTGCCGCATATCGATGTAGATGTAACGTTATGCAACACTGGAAATCATGAAGAAATTGAAGCTGAAGTGGCCAAAGGATGTAAGGTTTTATATTTGGAGTCTCCAACCAACCCTACCATGAAAATTACGGATATTAAGAGAATGGTGAGAGCCGGAAAATCGGTGGGGGCATTGGTGGTAATAGACAATACTTTTGCTACTCCTATTAATCAAAATCCAATTCAATTAGGAGTTGATATCGTCATCCATAGTGCCACTAAATTTTTAAGCGGACATGCCGATGCGTTAGGGGGTGTGGTTTGCGGCTCCAAAGAACTGATGAAAAGAGTTTATCACTATCGCGAAATTAATGGAGCAACCATGGATCCGTGGTCAGCTTATCTTATTTTAAGAGGGATGAAAACGTTAAAACTTCGTGTAAGGCAGCAAGAAAAGAGTGCAATGGCGATTGCAAAGTATCTGCAAAAGCAAAAGTTTGTGGAAGCAGTTTATTACCCTGGATTAGAAACACACCCACATCACCAAATTGCAAAGGAACAGATGAAGGGTTTCGGCGGAATATTAAGTTTTGTATTGAAAGATGAAATGGAGGCGATCAAAATTTTATTGCCAAAATTACAATATGCAAACAAAGCTGGAAATCTTGGAGCTGTTGAAACGATATACGGACCAGCAAGAACGACCAGCCATGTCGAATGTACTTTTGAAGAACGGAAAGCTCTTGGTATTCCGGAAGGTTTGGTTCGTATCTCCGTAGGGATTGAAGATACAGAAGATCTTATTTCGGATATAGAACAAGCTTTTTCCCATTTAGAATCGCAATTTCCTGTTAATAACAGCAAGTGAAAATATAACAATGGAAGAGGTATTGAGTATGGCACATAAAATTGCGTTGCTTGGTTTTGGTGTAGTTGGTCAAGGATTTGCAGAAATTTTAGAAGAAAAAGGTGAATTGTTACGCAGCGGACTTGGCTTGGATGCAAAAATTGTTGCCATTTCCGATTTTCTTAAGGGATCTCTTTATCATCCAGAAGGCTTGGATATTGCTAAAGCATTACAAGCTGTAAAGGAAACAGGGAAACTTGATTGTTACCCGGAAAGCCCTGGTTTGGTAAGAGGATGGGATAGTTTTCAGACAATCTGTGAAAGTAATGCGGACACCATTGTAGAAATTACTTTCACAGATGTAAAAACCGGCCAACCTGCCATCGATCATTGTAAAGCAGCATTTGAAAGCAGAAAGAATGTAGTAATGAGCAATAAAGGTCCAGTTTCTTTAGCTTACCAAGAGCTGGTTGAGTTAGCCAGAAAGAATCATGTTCGATGGGGCTTTGAAGGAACCGTTATGAGCGGAACACCTGCATTGAGAATGCCCCTCGTTGCATTGGCAGGAAATAATATTTCCGAAATACGTGGGATTTTAAATGGAACGACCAATTATATTTTAACTAAAATGGAAGAAGGTTTGAGTTATGAGGCAGCATTGGCTGAGGCACAAGCTCTTGGCTATGCAGAGGCAGATCCTACAAGTGATATCGAGGGGTATGATGCCCAATATAAAGCTACTATTCTTGCAAATATTGTCATGAATGTTCCGATGAAACAAGAAGAAGTAGAATGTGAAGGAATTAGTCATCTTACACAACAAGATATCCAATGGGCAAAATCTAAGGGGAAAAAGTGGAAACTTATTGCGAAATGTATAAAAGATGGTGATAAAGTCATCGCAAAGGTAGGTCCCGAAGCGATACCGATTACAGATCCTTTAGCTGGAGTCTCAGGTGCACAAAATGCGATTACATATGATTGCGATTTAGCCGGTCCGATCACGCTTATTGGTGCCGGAGCGGGCCGAAAGGAAACTGGATTCTCTATTCTTATTGATTTAATTAATATTAGCCGCGGTCAATTGTAATCTTTTGCACCATTAAATTACAAAGTGAAAAATTAGTCATATGAGGTGGTTACATAATGACATTTATAGAGACACAGACAAAAGCAAATAAGATGTTTCTAGCTGGAAAGTGGGTATCCCGCTCCAAAAGCATTAAAGTCTTCGACCCCCAAGATAATCGTTTAATCGCAACTGTCCCTGCCGCTAATGAGGAAGATGTACTTCAAACCATAGAGGAGGCAAAAAAGGGAGCAAAAATTGCTGCTGACATGACGACACACGAAAGAATCACGATTCTAAATCGTGCTGCTGACTGGATTTATGAGCATAAAGAAAAATTTGCAACCACGATTGCAAGTGAGGGAAGTAAAACAATTAAAGAGGCAAGAAAAGAAGTATTACGCTGTATTGAGACTCTTCGTATTAGTGCTGAAGAGGCAAGGAGAATGAATGGAGAAACGATTTTATTTGACCAAATGCCGGGAAGTGAAGATCGCATGGGATATTATTATCGTTTTCCTATTGGAATCATTGTGGCGATCACGCCTTTTAACGATCCATTAAACCTAGTTGCACATAAAGTGGGGCCAGCTATTGCTGCTGGAAATGCGATCATCGTTAAACCAGCACCAGCTACACCATTAAGCGCTCTTTTATTGGCAGAAGCATTTGAAAAAGCAGGTTTGCCTCCTAAAGTTTTATCCGTCATTACCGGTTATCCAAGTGACATGGGAGAAAGCCTGATTACCCATCCAGCGATACGAATGATATCTTTTACAGGGGGACTTTCCACTGGCCAAGCGATTATGCAAAAGGCGGGCATGAAAAAGTTCAGTATGGAATTAGGATCGAACTCACCGGTTATCGTTCTAGAAGACGCTGATTTAGAAGAAGCCGTTGAATCAACTGTTTCCGGAGCCTTTTGGGCTGCTGGTCAAAATTGCCTCGGAGTGCAAAGAGTATATGTTCAAGAAGGGATTTATCAGGACTTTGTCGGAAGGTTCCTTACTCGTACTCTAAAGTATCGAGTGGGTAATAAATTTTCAGAGGAAACTGATATGGGGCCAATGATATCAGAAAAGGAAGCCAAGCGAGTGGAGAGTTGGGTTAATGAAGCCGTTGAAAGCGGTGCAAAATTGCTATGTGGCGGCAAACGAAAGGGATCTTTTTATTACCCAACTGTTTTAGAGAATGTACCAGCTGATTGCAAGCTGGCAACGGAAGAAGTCTTTGGACCAGTTGTTACCCTTTATAGTGTTCCTGATCTTGAAACGGCTATTTTTCAATCTAACAATGTGGCTTTCGGCTTACAAGCAGGTATTTTCACTCAAAATTTAAATTATGCTTTGGCGGCTGTACGTAAGCTGGATGTAGGCGGGGTTATCGTAAATGACAGCTCCGATTATCGAATAGATGCGATGCCTTTTGGGGGGGTAAAAGGTTCTGGTATAGGTCGTGAAGGAATTAAATTTTCACTTCAAGAAATGACCGAACCAAAAGTTGTTTGTTTTAAGATTGCCGTTAAAAGATAATAAGACAATTCAGTGGTATAATGCTAGTTTAATAGGAATTGACCTAATAGGTTGGCCGATGGTTACCTATACCAAGGGAGGAAACTGCATGCTACAGGCAAATAATTCTGATCAAAATCAGTTAAAGCGTACAATGAAAAGCAGACATTTGTTCATGATTTCGCTAGGAGGGGTAATTGGAACGGGCCTTTTTCTAAGCACGGGCTATACCATTAATCAAGCTGGACCAGGAGGGACGATTCTCGCTTATTTGGTTGGGGCATTGATTATGTATCTTGTTATGCTGTGCCTTGGTGAATTAACTGTAGCCATGCCGGTAACCGGTTCATTTCAAACGTATGCTACAAAGTATGTCGGTCCTGCTACCGGATTTACCATTGGTGTAATGTACTGGCTTACCTGGGTGGTAACAGTAGGATCGGAATTTACCGCATCTGGTCTATTAATGAAGCGATGGTTCCCTGATACTTCTGTTTGGATATGGAGTGCCATCTTTGCGATTATCCTTTTTCTACTAAATGCCTTTTCAGTTAAATTTTTTGCAGAAGCAGAATTTTGGTTTGCCGGAATTAAAGTAATTACCATTATATTATTTATCATATTGGGGGGAGCCGCGATGCTTGGTTTCATACCAATGAAAGGCCATGCATCTGCCCCGATGCTCTCACATTTTACTAGTGAAGGAGGTCTTTTTCCTAATGGACTGCTTCCAGTTTTAATGGCTATGATTTCCGTAAACTTTGCCTTTTCAGGAACAGAGCTCATTGGAATTACAGCGGGAGAGAGCGAAAATCCGGAAAAAGACATTCCCCGATCCGTTAGAAATGTAATTTGGAGAACCGTTTTCTTCTTTATCGGAGCTATATTTGTATTATCTGGATTAATCTCTTGGAAAGAAGCAGGAGTCATTGAAAGTCCGTTCGTTATGGTCTTTGATAATATAGGAATTCCTTATGCAGCTGATATCATGAACTTCGTTATACTTACGGCTTTATTATCCGTAGCAAATTCCGGTCTCTATGCATCTACTCGTATGTTATGGTCTCTTTCCAACGAAAAAACAATAAGCCCCCTCTTAGGAAAGTTAACCTCAAAAGGAGTGCCGCTTAATGCGTTAATTGTAAGTATGGCAGTAGCCTGTTTGTCGTTATTCTCTAGTGTAGTTGCACCAGATACGGTTTATTTAGTGCTTGTAGCTATTTCGGGATTTGCCGTGGTTATTGTGTGGATGGGAATTGTGTTATCGCAGTATATGTTTCGTAAGCATTTTATTAAAGAGGGGGGGAATATTTCACATTTGAAGTTTCGTACACCTCTTTATCCCTTTGTGCCCATCACTGCTTTTGTTCTATGTTTCGCTTCTTGTGTAGGACTTGCTTTCGATCAAAGCCAACGAATTGCTCTGTATAGCGGAGTACCCTTCATTGCTTTATGCTATTTTTACTACTATATTAAAAATCGTGGAAAGAAGAATCTATTAAATTCTCAAGATGAACTCGATCAGTATATAGAGAATATTAAGTAGAGAGGGTCTGGTGTTAGAGATCCATTAAAATGGAATATACTACTGATACTATCGGGATTGATGTAAAAAACTGTAAATGAAATAAAAAAACGTACAAAATCTTCGGTTGTCAGACTGTTAAGCTAATACTCCAATCCATTGCTGAATGAATTTCACCTTACTTTGGACAGACTTCTCCGCAGGAGAATCTGTCCTTTTTAACCAAATTCATCGTTTCGACTCTACCTATACTCTGTTTAACTTAAGTAACGGCCAAGACATTTTTCCAATTTTGGTCTATATTGATGAACTCAATGAACACTGATGGTCTTGTCCTTTCATCATTTCTACGGGATCACAGAAAATTGACTGTAGCGGAGGTACTACAATGAATCCTATTGAAAACATATTACAGAAATTCCCGCTAGTTATATTAGACGGTGCTATGGCAACTGAGCTTGAGCGTCATAGCTGTGATTTGAACGACAGCCTTTGGTCGGCAACCATACTTATTGAAAATCCGGAGCTTATCAAACAGGTACATACGGATTATTTTACAGCGGGAGCTGACTGTGCTATCACCGCCAGTTACCAGGCAACTGTCGAAGGATTTGCCCGACGCGGTTTAAGCGAGGCTGAAGCACTAATACTCATCAAGAAATCCGTTCAGATAGCCTTAGAAGCACGCGATGAATTCTGGGGAAAATTCGAGAACCGGTCAAACCGGCCGAAGCCTTTAGTAGCCGGTTCAGTAGGGCCATATGGCGCATTTCTTGCTGACGGATCTGAATATCGAGGAGATTATACGTTGACCGAAGATGAACTTATGAATTTCCATAGGCCCCGTATGAAAGCCCTGATTGATGCCGGTGCCGATATCCTGGCCTGCGAAACCATTCCATGTCTGATGGAGGCCAGAGCAATCGTCAGGTTGTTAGAAGAGTTTCCCAGAACCTATGCATGGATCAGCTTCAGTGCAAAAGACGGGCTGCATATTAGTAATGGAACCCCGATTTCTGAATGTGCTGAATGGCTGGATAAACATGATCAAGTGGCTGCCGTCGGCATAAACTGTACGCGGCCCCAGTACATTTCTTCGCTGATAAAAAAAGTGCACAGTCACACAGACAAACCCATCATCGTATATCCAAATTTAGGCGAGCAGTACGATGCAGTCACCAAAACTTGGCATGGGGCATCATCCGAAGAAACTTACGGCGACAGTACGCATCACTGGTATGAATGCGGTGCCCGATTGATTGGCGGCTGCTGCAGGACAAAACCGGAGAATATAACGACCATTGCTGGATGGGCGAGGTAAGGATAAAAAAGCAAGGATTTTGGTGTTAGAGTATTCTCTACATCCCTTATTTTTCCGCTAGTATCTGGTCATGATGCAACAAAAATGTTGGTTCTAGTCAAAAAACTTCAATATAAGTAAATAGTCAGTGATGTAATAATAATGCACGTTGATTCAGAAGGAATCACGATTGATTTTTAATTAAATAAAGCAAGAAATCATATGACTGTAAAGCGCTTTTTCAAGCTTTGCAGTTCTTTCATGTTTGTTGAAAAACTACCCGAAAACGGATGTTGTTTGTGTTTTCAGAAAAAAGATATGGTGGCTTTTGGATGAAAAACACATTAATTCCTTTATCTATGCTTTTCTTGATTCAGATGGGAAAATTCTAAAAATACTAGATATGGTTCCTTGTAAGGAGGATGAATGGAGGGGAAATTACGCCATTAATATCGCTATCGACTCAAAAAGCTAAAAAAATAAGACTAGGATTGTAAACCAGTCTCAAGTAATAAGTCATATATATCTCTTTCCACAATTTCCTCAAACAACATTTTTAAAAAAGAATCATTTAATTTTTGTTCATAAGCGGTTAAATATATATCAATTAGCTCTTCATTAGATAGTGTTTTAAATCGCATTACTATCTCCTTGTTATTCATACTAGAATAATTTTGTGCATATTTATAGAGAATTTTTGTAAGTCTTTATAAAATCCAAGGTGCCTTTTTTATTAAGTTATAAGTAACCGCATTTTACTTTTTATAAAACTAATATCTTTTCATTTATAACCCGTACATAACGTACTAAATATGAATTTATCATAAAAAGCTCTTGGTCATCCTCTAGAACGTTTTTTTACAACTCCTGAATCCACTAACTTTTTTATAGTCTAATGGTTTGCTAACAAAACTTTTTCATTTGTTCCTAACTTAATGGTAGATTCAGTAGGGATCCATAAACCGGTATTTTCATTTCTACCTTGAAGTACATATTTAGGGTTATTTTTCCCCATTCGTGAGGCAGCCAATTTTGAAAGTTCTCCAATTTTGCTGCCGCTTACGCGATTAATAATCAAGCTAAGCTTTGTATCCTTAAACTCGGTTAACATTTCATAATCGGTATTGCTGTCGCCTGCAACAAAGATAGGGCCACATCCTCCTTTATTACTGGCAATTTCATTTATAATGGTTTTTGTTTTTCCTTGACCAGCAGTAATCGGATAATTTTCTTCATAAACAGGCTTGATGTTTCCGGATTCTTTCTTTAATCTCATGCCAAATACGTTTTCTTCCGGAAGGTTATAACCATATTTAGGATTGGATGCGAATACTTCCACTACTTCTTCCATTGAAGCGGATACAACATAAACATCAATTCCATTATTCTGAAACGTGTGCATTAAATTTGAAATTTCAGGTGCCAATCGTAAACCCGTTATATGGGAAATGCTTACTACGCCAGCATCGCCGTGCAACTGTTGCGGACTTGTCAGTTTCTCTTTCGATATGCCTGCACCTAAGTTGAGATCATTAGAATCTTCCGCCAACTGTTTAACTTCTCCAACTGACATGTTTGAAAACAAGTAAAGAACCCATGGATAACTAATGTCAGTACTATACGTATCGCCAATTGCCTCATAAAGGAAATATAGTTTCACCTTAAAATCTTGAAAATAATCTGTGGCGCGAATCTCATCGAGAGATTGATCGCCTATTAATACCTTGTAATGTCGATAAAGATAGTCATAATCCCGTTTTAGATCATTTGTAATCGCTTCTAGCGTTACCAATTCCCCGTTATTGTTTTTATAGGCGTTTGAAAATGGCCCATCTGGAATATTCGTTTTTATGACTGTGTAAAACTCTTCTGGAGTCAGATTAAATTTCATTTGATCAATTTGATAGAAGAAAAGAGCTTCTTCTGTATCATTCATAATGCTCGTATTATCCCAGTCAAATATGGCGTAGGGTTTCTTTTCTGACTTATACCTAGAGCTTTTGGCACCATACTTGTTGATCAAATCTTGAATGGCTTCATATGTATTCGGAGCCCATTTCCCTTGATCCAACATCTGGATAGATGAAAGATTTTCTTTTTTTTCAAACTTTTTATCTTGATCCGCAACCTTTGATTTTTCAGATGTCGCTGAAAACCCTGTTGTCAGAAGCAAGCTGCTGATGACGATACTTCCCACGATGCCTTTCAGTTTTTTTCTTTGCATGAACATTTCCTGTTTCCTCCTTTTAAAGCAAAAAAAGCGCCTTTAACAACAGTCTATTTGACTGCTGCTAAGGCGCCTTTGCCCAGTAATTATTTTATACCTCTAAGATACCATAAATGTGCGAGATTTCAAATATTTAAACTAGTCAGTTTTTTAACTATTCACCATTATTCATAAAAAGAATCCCCACAACAGCCAAAAGTATTTACACCTCGTTCTTGTGGGTTTATACAAAATGGCGTTTGGGAAAAAGATGTATTCGAGTTTAAAAAGTAATATATTAATTTGATATTTCCACTCAACTTACGGATGCAGGAGTTCAATAAGGTGTTGCTGCCGCAGCATCTTTTTTGCTTATTGAGCTACTGGCAGTTAATTCAATAAAAAGACAAATTTAACGCAGATTATAAATGGTATAGAATTCGTAGTCCATTTCTTCATCTGCAAAGTCAAGCACATCAGCAACGACATCAGCGTGCCCTTCCTTAAGGCCTGCCTTATGCAGTTTAGTCTTGATCAAGTTTTTAAAATCTCCTTTTGAATTTTCAGCAAAAGCCCCCCTATATGTCCAATTGAAATATGATCACAGCTGGTTACGAAACGATTATCAGAAGACGAATGAAGACGATTGCTTCTGTTTATCTATTTGTTGGCCTTTTAATAAACGGACTATGGAATCCTCTATATGCCCTGAGATTGCTGCCTCGGCTCTATATACATCCCTTGTCCGGATGGCTTCGATAATTTCCAAATGTTCCGCGGGTGCCTCTTTTTGGTCGACCTCGCCCTTGACATGATAAAAGCGGCCGATATGAAGATGGCAATGCATACCTTTATAGGCCTCACACAAAAATGAGTTTCCGCCAGCATTCATGATCAAAAGATGGAATAGTTGGTCCAAATGAGTGAAATCGAGGATTTTATTATTGGAAGAACCTGAGTTAATGGTAAACATAAGCTCTGTGAGCCGGCTCATTTCTTCCGTCACACTTAAATGATTGGATCGGATAATATTCCTGACCGCATGAGTTTCTAATAAAATCCGGGCCTCTAACATTTTCGCCATATTTTCCGCATCTAAAATATCACTAACCCGATATCCTTTATTTGGTTCTAAAATCACTAAGTTCTCGGAATTCAAACGAGACAATGCTTCCCTGAGGGGAATGGCGCTAATGTTGATTTCCCGGGTTAAATGGCTGATGTTGATTTTTTGGCCCGGCGATAATCTCCACTCGAAAATCATCTCTTTTAATAAATTGTAGACATACTCCGTTGTTTCTCCTCGTTCTTTATCCTTTATCATTGAAATGCCCCTATCTTAAAAAAATTCTATGAAAACGTTTGTAGTTCGATATAGATGTATCAACTAAACTATCTACAGCAGCTTGGCGCTTTTAATCCCTATCATTAAGATAAGACGAAACTTGGTTGATATCAAGATTAGTATTTTTTGGCTGGGTGCTGAAGGAGGAACTTCAAGAGAAAACAATATCATTCTATCTCTGCTAACCTTTATATGATATCCATATCATCGATAATTATATATTATGTTTAGTGAGTTTCGGTAAGATTATATATAATATATCGTCTAAACATTGAACAAACAAGCTTTTTATTTTTAAAAATTAAAAAAAATCCTCTATAAATAAGGGTTTTTATAAAAAACTGAATTTTTTATAATTTAAAATATTTACATAATCGTATATTATGTGATATATTTTTGGAAACATTTATATATCATTTTACACGATAGTAATTTTTTATGGAAACAGAGCAAGGGTACAACTGAAGCTACACATAGTAAAGTGTGAAGCACTGCTGAGTTTTGTACATAAAATGAAAGCGGTTAATCTAAACGGGCTATGTTCTGATTAAAATTTGTCCAATCCCTTAGCGGAGTTACCAAATGAAGTGAAAAGAAAAAGATCTTTATTTTTTCAGAGGAGGAATCTTTAATGAGCACAACGATCAGCAGCAAAAATGCGTTCTATGGCCATTTTATTAATGGGCAATGGATTTCCGATCAAAATACAATCTCGGTTATTAATAAGTATAACAAAGAAGAAATTGCCAGGATCGGCAATGCTTCCCGGAAGATTGTAACTGAGGCGGTAACTAATGCACTGGATACTTTTCATACAAAAAAACTAGATCCCAATCAACGCTACGAGATTTTAATGCGTACAGCGAATATCGCTAAAGAGAGAAAAAAAGAGCTGGCAATGATTCTCGTTCATGAAGTCGGTAAAGTATTGAAGGATGCAATAGGGGAAATTGATAGAGGAATTCAAACATTGATTGCTTCAGCCGAAGAAGCAAAAAGGATCGCGGGTACAGGCGTTCCTTTAGGACAGCCTGGAAATGACAATAAGATGGCTTTCACCGTCCGAGTACCTGTTGGGGTTATCGGTGCGATTACCCCGTTCAATTTCCCATTCAATCTCACCATGCACAAGGTAGCTCCAGCGCTGGCAGCGGGAAACACAGTAGTTTTGAAGCCAGCTGAAGTAACTCCCCTTATTGCATGCAAGATTGCGGAAATGTTTTCCGAAGCTGGATTGCCTGCAGGTTTTCTGAATGTAGTTAACGGGCGCGGCCAGGAAACAGGCCAATATCTTTTGGAAGATGAACGCATTGCGATGTTCACGTTTACGGGGAGTCCCGGGGTAGGGCGACACATTAAGAGCAACACAGGAATTCGTAAGGTTACCTTGGAGTTAGGGAATAACTCCCCTAACATTATCCACAAGGATGTACCTGATATCGATAAGGCTGTTGAACTATGTGTCACGCGCGGTTATGTGAATGCCGGTCAAGCCTGTATCTCTGTACAGCGCATCTACGTCCATAGAGATATCTATGATTCGTTTGTGGAGAAGGCAGTCCATGTTGCACAAAGTTTGAAGGTTGGCAATCCCGAAGATCCTTCCACAGACATTGGTCCCATGATTTCCGAGAAAGAAGCGAGACGAGCGGAAGAATGGATACAAGAAGCCACGCGGCTTGGGGCCATAGCGGTTTATGGAGGAAAGAGGCGGGATTCGATACTGGAACCTACTATATTAATTGATGTGAAACCTGAAATGAAAGTAGTCTGCCAGGAAGTGTTCGCACCGGTGATAAGTATTATTCCTTTCGATAATATCGAAGAGGCTTTCCGTCAGGCCAATGATACGAAGTTCGGCTTGCAGGTTGGTTTCTTTACATCCGATATCACTTTGGCCATGCGGGCAACGCAGGAACTTCATTTTGGCGGTATCATTATCAATGATGTTTCTACATACCGTGCCGACGACATGCCATATGGAGGCGTGAAGGATAGCGGAATTGGCAAAGAGGGGCCGCATTATGCCGTGCAAGAAATGACTGATGAAAAACTTGTCGTTATCAATCTATAGACCTTGGAGGGAAGGAATTTGAGAAATACATGGGATTTTTATTCTACAGAGAGAATTGTATTTGGAAACGGGTCGATCGGGCAATTGGATTCGATCCTTCAAAGATTAAAGGCGAGGAACATTTTGCTGGTTACTGACCCGGGGATAAAAAACGCAGGTATCGTGGACAGGATATCATCATTGTTGGAACAAGCAAACTACGAAACAGTTATATATGATCAAGTCGTGCCGGAGCCACCGGTAGATTCGGCGATGGACTGTTATAAATTTGCTAAATCGCAAATGGATATCGATGCAGTAATTGGCCTTGGTGGTGGAAGCAGCATTGATATGGCAAAGATTGTTGCCTTGTTGGTCGCCCATGGCGGACACCCTCTAGATTATTATGGAGGCGAAAATCAGGTTCCCGGACCGATCGCCCCTCTTGTAGCGATTCCCACAACTGCGGGAACTGGATCAGAGGTGACGTCCGTTGCTGTATTGACCGATGTGGAAAATAACCTAAAAGTTGGTATCTCGGATAATTATCTAAGACCAACCGTCGCTCTTCTTGATCCACAACTAACCGTGGGGCTGCCTGCTTATGTAACAGCTTGTTCAGGAATTGATGCTTTGTCTCATGCGGTAGAGGCCTATACAGCCAAACCTTCTTCATACATCCAAGCAGAAGGAAACATCTTATTCCAAGGTTCGATCCCTATCAGCGATGCACTCGCATACAGAGCGATTGAATTGATTGCCAAAAATCTGCCTCTTGCTGTCCAACAAGGAAGTAATCTCGAAGCCCGTTCCAATATGCTTTTGGGCAGCCTGCTTGCTGGAATGTCCTTTTCCAATGCAGGTACGGCAGCAGCCCACGCATTGGCTTACCCAATTGGAGGGTTAGTGAAGTCACCGCATGGAGAGGTTACGGGGCTCTTGCTGCCGTACGTAATGGAATATAATACAGCTGTAGAAACAGAAAAAATGGTGAAAATATCCCGGGCATTCGGAGTGAACACGGATGGCCTTTCCGATAAGGAGGCCGCGTTGGCTGCTTCGAAGGCTGTGCTTACGCTGCTTAGGGAAATTGGACTCCCAACAAGGTTAACTGAAATCGGGATCAAAGACGAGGATATTCCTGAAATAGCTGAAAAGACCCTCCTGATCGATCGCCTAATCCGGAACAACCCAAGAGTGCCGACCCAACGCAATTTAGAAGAATTACTAAGAAAAGCTTTATAAGTTTAAAAGTAACAGATTCGCTAGTGGCCAGCCCATCCCGGATTCAGGATAAACATATGGCATTAAGCGCTGAAACCTGTTTGGATTCAGTCATATAACAATTTAGTAAGTATCTACAAACCGGGGTGGAAAGAGTTTCGTAATCTAATAGAATAATAACGGAAAGGAAGTTATGATATGTCTCTTATGCCTTTTACATATTTTATGCCGACACGGGTGGAATGTGGTAACGAAATATCTAAAAAAACAGGGGAACTGGTTAAAGATTTAGGTGTATCGAGCGTGCTTATTGTAACAGATAAAGGGGTTAGAGGTGCAGGTCTTTTACAAGGCATTGAGAAATCCCTTGCTTCGGCAAACCTACATTATGAAATATATGATGAGGTAGAGCCAAACCCGTCAGCTGAAACGATCCACCGGGGGACAGAGTTTATTAAGCAACAAAATATTGAGGCAGTTCTGGCTGTGGGTGGAGGAAGCAGCATTGACACAGCCAAGGGAATCGCGGCCATGGCAACTAATCCCGGCCATATCCTGGAATATGAAGGGGTAGGGAAGATTTCCAATAATCCACTCCCAATCATAGCAATTCCGACTACGGCTGGAACAGGTAGTGAAGCCACTAATTCGACAGTTGTAACTAATAAGGAAACCTCTTTTAAATTAGGCGTACTTAGTTCACTTCTTTTTCCAAATCTGGCTATACTGGATTCGGCCCTTATCCTGCGGCTGCCTCAAGAAATTACTGCAGCTACAGGTATGGATGCTTTAACTCATGCGATTGAATCCTATACATCCAAAACAGCTAGCCCTGTTAGCCAGGCCTTCGCGATGCAGGCCATTAAAATGATCGGCGAAAATTTAACACGTTCCTACTTTGTGGGAACGGACATAGAAAGCAGGGAAAACATGCTTGTAGCCTCCCTTTTAGCCGGAGTAGCATTTTCACAGTCCCGCTTGGGTAATGTACACGCCATTTCGCATACATTCGGAGGAGTCTTTAATATACCGCATGGCATCGCAAATGCAGCACTATTGCCTTTTGTTATGAAATTCAATCTGCCGGCATGCGCCGATCAATATAGAGAAATTGCCATAGCTTTGGGACGGGATGTAAGCGGTTTATCTACCGTGCAAGCTGCCGAAAAAGCTATTGAAACTGTCATTGAGATGAATCAATGTATGAATATTCCTCTTAATATTAAGGAGCTTGGAGTCTCATTGGACGTTTTGCCTAAATTAGTGGAAGATTCCATGAGGAGCGGTAATGTATTCGTTAATCCGAGGCTGACGAAGGCATCTGATATCCAATTGATTATTGAGAAGGCTTATGAGGGTGATTTAGAAGGTTTTAATAATAGTAATCGAAATAATAGCGCTACCAAGATTATAGAACCAGCCGTCGTGAATGTATAAAAGCAATCGCTTAGTACACCTCACCTGATAATATATGGAACCAATTTATATTTTCGGATAATAAAAATTTCCCGTAACATGCTTTTTGTTGATTATTATTAACCATAATGAGGTGCTAATATGAAGAAAACAAATGGAAGATGGCTTGTAGTAGTACTCCTTTTCGTCGCTACAACAACAAATTATATGGATAGAGCAATTCTTGGAATTGCAGGGCCCTCCATGATGAAGGATCTCTCGCTATCGGCTGTTGAATTCGGGATATTAGGGTCAGCGTTCTTTTGGTCGTATGCCTTAATGCAGATTCCTGTCGGGGTAATTGTTGATAAATTAGGGGCCCGCTTGACTTATTCCATCGCTATCGTATGGTGGTCCCTCTGTACAGTGTTTACTGGATTTGGCCGCTCGCTTGGCGCACTGATCGGTATCCGCGTTTTAATGGGAATAGGAGAGGCTCCGGCGTTTCCAACCAATACGCGTGTTATTTCGGACTGGCTGCCGACACACGAACGGGGCATTGCCAACGGGATATTTAATTCTGGTACTGCTATCGGGATCGGTATGACAACACCCATATTAGCATGGATCATCCAGAATTGGGGATGGCAAACATCCTTTGTGGTAATTGGATCTGTAGGTTTTGTATGGCTTGCGTTCTGGTTATTCTATTTCAAAAACCATCCACAGCAAAGTAAAATTGCTAATGACGCTGAAGTAGCCTATATCAAGGAGGGGCAATCTCAAGTAGAGAAAGCACCGACAGTGAACATCTCACCATTTAAATTCCTTAAATACAGAAATGTTTATCCAATGCTATACGGATTGTTCGCACATAACTATCTTACTTACTTAATGATGACCTGGCTTCCTACTTATCTTGTGGTCGAAAGGGAAATGACACTTTTAAAAGCAGGATTTTTCACGATGCTTCCTTGGATTATGTCTTTTCTTGGAAATATTCTAGGAGGGGTTTTGTCGGATGCCTTAATTAGAAGAGGCTGGAATTCGATCAAAGCAAGAAAAACTCTTTTAACCATCGGCATGCTATTTCCATTAGCCATTATACCAACTATCTATACTGACAGCGCCATTATGGCACTTACGTATATCTCCATAGCAATCGGTGGTGAGGGATTGGCAGCAGGAATTCTCTGGGCCACTGTTTCGGATGTTGCTCCAAAGGGTGCGGAAGGAAAGCTTGCCGGCTTGCAAAATTTCGTTGGGAACCTGGCTGGTTGGATTGCTCCGGTTGCAACAGGGATTTTAGTAGCGAAGCTTAATAATTTCACTATAGCCCTGATTATACCAGTAGTCATTTGCCTCATTGCTGCTGTGGGATATACCTTCCTTCTTAAAAATGAGAGGATTTCCATGAACACGGAGATTGCCAAAGGAACTAAAGCTTCATGATGGAAATAGGCCATTTCGTTAGTAGATAAAACAACACCTTGTAAGACTCAGAAATATTTTGGACAAAATCCAGCGAAAAAAAGGAGACAAATTCATGCTGAAAACTAGTGGTTTAGTCGATTTAACTGAACTGAAAATGTATGTGAACGGTGAATGGAAAGCAGCACAGAATGGAGAAACTTTTTCTGTTATCAATCCGTCAACAGGTAAAGTGGTTGCTAAAGTTCCAAATGGCGGACGCCAGGAAACACAGCAGGCAATCGCAGCTGCTGAACAAGCCTTTAAATCCTGGTCAAAATTGACCGCGATGGAACGTGCTAAATATCTATTAAAATTACATGAACTCATGCATGAATATAAACATGAATTAGCTGAAATCATGAGTCTGGAAATGGGTAAACCTTTTACAGAAGCGGAAGGGGAAGTGGACTTCGCTGCCAGTTACCTTCAATGGTTTGCGGAAGAAGGGCGCCGGATATATGGGGAAACGATCCCTGCTTCTGCGGCGAATAAAAGGCTCATGGTGATCCGCCAGCCTATCGGAGTGGTTGCAGCCATTACCCCTTGGAATTTCCCACTGGCAATGATGACACGGAAAGTCGGGCCAGCAATGGTTGCTGGATGTACTTCCATTGTGAAGCCTGCCAAACAATCGCCTATTAGTGCGATAGCGTTTGGTAAATTGGTAGAAATGGCAGGGGTCCCTGCCGGGGTAGTAAGTATTGTAACGGGGAATGCAGGTCCTATCTCGGATGAGATCTTTGAAAATCCTATAGTCAGAAAGATCTCTTTTACCGGATCTACGGAAGTGGGCAAAATGCTGGTTACTAAGTCAGCCCATCAACTTAAGAGACTGTCCTTGGAGCTTGGGGGACATGCACCGTTTATTGTGTTTGAAGATGCTGATTTAGAGGAGGCTGCTGCAGGCGCCGTTGCCAGCAAATTCAGAAATACGGGACAGACGTGCGTTTGCGCAAACCGGATTTATGTACACCGTTCGGTCATTGAGAAATTCTCAGAAATTTTCGTGGAAAAGGTGCAATCTCTTAAAGTCGGAAATAGTATAGATCCAAGCGTTCAAGTCGGGCCTCTTGTAAGCAAGGATGGCCTGGAAAAGGTAGAGGAACATGTACATGATGCCCTATCCAAAGGTGCTCGCCTTCTTTGCGGCGGACAAAGAGTTTCAGGGGAATTGGCTGATGGATTGTTCTATGAACCTACTGTACTGGCTGGAGTGAACACGGATATGTTGATTACAAGCGAGGAAACGTTTGGGCCTGTTGCACCAATCATCCCGTTTGATACAGAGGAAGAAGTGATTGAACATGCCAATAGTACCGAGTATGGATTAGCAGCCTATTTTTATACTCAGAATATCAGTCGGGCCGTTAGAGTTTCGGAAGCACTCGAGTTTGGGATCATCGGCATGAACGATGCGATTCCGACAGTTGCACAGGCTCCGTTTGGCGGCATGAAAGAGAGCGGGGTAGGAAGGGAAGGAGGCCATCAAGGCCTTGATGAATATTTAGAAGAAAAGTATATTTCGATGGGTTTTTAACATAAAGGCCAAACATGGCTATATAAGTATCTTAGTTTTTAACAAAACACCAGAGAACGTGCTAAACCATTCCGGTAGACAGCATATTTCACAGTAGAAAGAGGTTGACTCTAAAGCGGGGGGGCAGATTCTCATAACTCCATCTAAACCTTAACATTAATTTTTAGTAACTGGATTTTAGGGGTCTGTGAGAGTCAGAGGCACCCTGAAAGTCAGCCCTAACATAATATAAAAGAGGGATAATATGTATGATTTTTCAATAGTAGGTGGAGGAATCATTGGTTTATCTACAGGCATGGCGCTGACGAAACGGTACCCGGGCGCCAAAATTGTCATGATCGAGAAGGAAAACGGTTGGGCCCATCATCAAACGGGCCATAATAGCGGGGTCATCCATTCAGGTATCTATTATAAACCAGGCAGTTTAAAGGCGGAATTTGCTCGCGTTGGCAACGCTCAAATGGTTCGATTTTGCCAGGAGCACGGTATCGATTATGATGTTTGCGGAAAAGTGATCGTTGCGACAGAACCGGAAGAGCTGCCGCTAATGGATAATCTGTATAACCGGGGCGTTCAGAACGGGCTGAACGTCGTGAAAATCAGTCCAGAAGAATTGAATGAGATCGAACCTCATGTAAGGGGATTGGGCGCCATTCGTGTACCAAGCTGTGGCATTGCGGATTACAAAGGCGTTTCCCGCAAATTCGCACAAATCATCCAGGAAGGCGGAGGTGACATCCGCCTTGACACGAAAGTTGAAAACATCTCTGAAAAAGCGGACCATGTAACGATTGAGACAAATCGGGGCACGATAAAATCACGTTTTCTCATTAACTGTGCCGGCTTGCACAGCGACCGTGTGGCAAAAATGACCGGCATGAATACCGGTATGAAAATCGTGCCTTTCCGCGGTGAATATTATGAGCTGGCACCGGAAAAACGATATCTTGTGAAGCATTTGATTTATCCTGTACCGAATCCGGATTTTCCGTTCCTCGGGGTTCATTTCACCCGGATGATCAATGGCGAGGTTCATGCCGGGCCAAATGCGGTATTGGCTTTTAAACGTGAAGGGTATACCAAGAAAGACATCAATGTTAAGGATTTATTCGAGGTATTAACATATCCGGGCTTCTGGAAGATGGCGATGCCGAATATGAAAGAGGGCATGAAGGAATATGTCCGTTCCTTCAGCAAGCAGGCTTTTTTGCACAGCCTTCAACGCCTGATCCCGGAGTTGACGGAGAAAGACATCATTCCAACTCATGCTGGGGTGCGGGCACAGGCTCTAATGCAGGATGGAAGCATGGTAGATGATTTTGCGATTTACTCGGGGGAAAACTCTATGCATATATGCAACGCGCCATCACCTGCGGCAACGGCATCCATTCAAATCGGAAATGCTGTGGTCGAACGCATTTCAGAGAGTTCCCGAATTTTAGACCAATTAGCCTGAAATAAAAATCACAAGTGCATAGAAAGATCGTTTGGGAATATTGAATATATATTACACTGATGAATAACAAATATATAAAATCATGGCACTGTATACTAAGCCAGGATGTGAAATTTGGGAAAGTGAGATAAACTGCTTTCCCCTTTCTTTTTTCTGCTTTAAATTGATAAAGATGGAAGAATAGTAAATTACAATTAAGACTTGGGAGAGGGTGCTGTGGAGATTACAACAGTTCTGTCAGCTGTAAGCATGATGGCCATCATTATCTTATTTGGAGTGATAATTGGGAGAACCTTCTCTGTTACAGATGACTCAAAACAATTGCTAGTAATCATCATTATCAATGTAGCGGTACCTTCGATTATTTTAAATGGAATATTTCATATCGAAATCAATGATCAATTACTATCAAAAATGTTAACACTATTTTTAATATCGATTCTTTTCAATGCGATTGGTATAGGATTGGGTTGGATAAGTGCCGTAATTTTTGGTTTTCGTACGATGAAATCCAGAAAATTAGCCATCCTGGCAGGTTTAGGGAACACCGGTTTTATTGGCATTCCTGTATGTACATCCTTGTTTGGGCCAACAGGTGGGTTATTAGCGGCGATATTCGATGCAGGGCTGGATGTTATCGTTTTTACTCTTGTTACTGTGCTATTAAATAAGGAAGGAAAATTTTCGTTAAGAAGCCTTAAGGCAATGATTAACGTTCCGATTATGGCTATTTTGGTTGGGATAACCATTGCTGTAATCGGATATGAGCCACCAATACTAGCTAAAAACTTAGCAGCATCACTAGCGGGTCTAGCTGCCCCTTTAGCCATGCTTTACATTGGTTTATTAATATCTGAATTTTTCAAGGAAAAGAAGGTATTACCAGTCCGTTTTATTAGTATTTCTTTACTGATGAAATTGTTAGTGTTTCCATTGATAATGATTGCTGTCTTACAGACGATTCCTCTCACCAATGATCTTAAATTAGTTGCTATAGTCCAGGTATCAATGCCAACTTTCATGCTGGCAACTATCTTATTTGCCCAGTATGGCCATGATGAGGAGACGGCGGTTATGACGACAGTTTATTCCACTATGTTTTCTTTACTCACAATACCGCTCACTGCCTATATGGCAAGTTTATTTTTATAACAGCTATTATACGGAAGCCTCTTATAAACAAGTCCGGCAAATCCAAAAATGTGTTCCTTTTTTTGTTACTTGTCCAATCCTAAAAATCACCTCCTGAATATGATGCTATAAAAATTTTAGGAGGTGGATATATGAGAGACAATAGAAACAGAGATGGACTTGTATGTCCATCGTTTAGAAAAAACGTTCCAGAAATAGCACGAGAATATAGTTTATCTCTATATCAGTTAATACCTTAAGTTTGTCATCGTACTGGGGAGACGGCACAACTTCTTCTTTAGATGGAATGCGGGTTTCAACTCTCCATAGTTCCCGACTTTTTTGTACTTCAAAATGTTGAAAGAAAATACGATCTAGAAAGACTCAATCCGAGACAGGATTGGGTCTTTTGTTTTGCAATAAGGATTGCATTGTAGAACAAGGACTTACTATGTCCGTTACAAGAGTTTCTGAGCGGCATAATCACTTGTTTGTTGAGAAAAACTAATTTTGTCATAATAAAGGTGACAAAGTTAGTTTTCCTCTTTATTGAATGCAGTGGCTTCGTCCTTTACCATGAATAAGGTAAGATAAAATGAAGGGATGTGGGCACATGGCTCAATCTAATATAAAAGTAGCTGTTCAGAAGTTTGGTAACTTCTTAAGTTCGATGGTTATGCCAAATATATCGGCTTTCATAGCGTGGGGATTAATTACTGCACTATTTATTCCTACAGGATTCTTTCCAAATGAAAACCTTTCCAAAATGGTGGGACCAATGGTTACCTACCTGCTCCCACTATTAATCGGTTATACAGGCGGGAAGCTTGTACATGATCAACGCGGGGGTGTCGTTGGGGCGATTGTGACAATGGGTGTAATTGTTGGCGCAGATATCCCAATGTTTCTTGGTGCTATGATCATGGGGCCGCTCGGCGGTTATGTAATTAAGAAATTCGATCAGCTGATTGAAGGTAAAGTCAAAGCTGGTTTTGAAATGCTTGTAAACAATTTCTCAGCAGGGATATTGGGCGGATTCTTTGCTATCTTAGCCTTTTTAGCCATTGGTCCGGCAGTTACTACGTTTACCGGCTGGCTTGTTACGGGTGTCGATTGGCTGTTAGCAACAGGACTTTTACCATTGACAAGTATCATTATCGAACCTGCAAAAGTATTGTTCTTAAATAATGCAATCAATCATGGTGTGCTTTCACCAATCGGTTTGGAGCAGGCAAAAACAACAGGAAAATCCATACTGTTTCTTCTTGAAGCAAACCCTGGTCCGGGGATTGGTGTTCTCTTGGCCTATTGTATCTTTGGAAAAGGGAATGCAAGAAGGTCAGCGCCAGGTGCTGCAATCATTCAGTTTTTTGGCGGGATTCATGAAATTTACTTCCCGTACATTTTAATGCGTCCAATGTTGTTCTTTGCCGTCATCTTGGGTGGAATGAGCGGTGTATTTACCTTAATGCTGTTAGGCGGAGGATTATCAGCTCCGGCATCTCCTGGTAGTATTCTTGCAATTATGGCCGTTACCCCGCCACATGCAAGTACTTATTTAGCGAACATTGCTGGAGTCCTAGTAGCTGGAATTGTATCCTTTGTTCTTTCATCATTTATTTTAAAAACAGGTAAGCAGCAAGTTGAGGATATTGAAGACGCAGCAAGAAAAATGCAAGAAATGAAAGGCAAGAAAAGCTCCGTTGCCAATGCTTTTGCTGCTAATGATGGGGAGCTTCCAGAAGATGTAAGCAGGATTATCTTCGCTTGTGATGCTGGAATGGGATCAAGTGCGATGGGTGCGTCACTTCTTCGGAAAAAGGTTAAGGAAGCCAAGATGAATATTTCAGTTACCAATATGGCGATTAGTAACCTGCCTTCTGATGCTCAAATTGTTATAACACAGGAAGAATTGACACCTAGAGCTCAGAAACAAGTACCGCATGCTTATCATATTTCAGTTGATAATTTCCTATCAAGCCCAGAATATGATAAATTAATCAATCGGTTAAAAAATCCTGAAACAGCTGAGCTGAAGGAAATCGTCGAAGACGCAGAAGCCGTTGTTCCAAGTGGCGCCCCACATACAGATGATGCTTTGCTGCGTGAAGAAAATATTTTTCTTAATCAGGAATTTGCGTCTAAAGAAGAGGCGATTCGTTTTGCGGGTCGAGCACTAGTTAAGGCGGGATATGTGAAGGAAAGCTACATTGAAGCCATGATTGCCCGTGATGAAATGACCTCTACGTATATGGGCAATGATGTTGCGATTCCACACGGTACCGAAGAAGCGAAAAAGGATGTTTTGAATTCTGGGTTTACAGTTTTACAAGTACCCAATGGTGTAGATTTTGATGGGCAAAAGGTAAGGCTGATTTTCGGTATTGCTGGGAAAGATGGTACACACCTTGAAATTTTATCTGGAATAGCTGTCACTTGTTCTGATATGGCTAATATTGAAAAACTGGTTGAAGCCAAATCAACAACAGAAATCATGGATATTTTAAATGATAAATAATAAATAGTTCTCCTATAGCGAATAGAAAAGCAGCAGATGCCGCTTTTCTATTCACTTTTTCCTCGTGTACTATTATCAGAAACGAGTTGATTGCATGTATATAACTTCTAGGGAAAAAGCAATCATTGAATTAATAGTTAAAACATCAGGTAAACATACCGTTACGTCGATTGCAACATACTTAAATGTGAGTGGACGAACAATTCAAAGGGATTTAAAAGCGGTAGAAAAAGTTCTTGATTCATTTGGTCTTCGTTTAATACGTAATATGGAGAAGGGATTTGTAATTGAGGGGAAGAACGAACAAATTTTTCGCCTATTCCAATTTTTAATGGGGAATAATTCAATCGATCAAACACCGCAAGAAAAAAAACTACTGCTGTTAATAACTTTGGTTCAAGAGGAATCCTATAAGATTCAAGTATTATCAAGTAACATTGGTGTCAGTATTGCAACTTTGACAACTTATTTAGATGAATTGAAGGATTGGCTTGGTCGTTTTAATGTGCAAATGACAAGAAAACGAGGTGTGGGGGTCGATATGATTGGCTCTGAGTCATCTAAGCGAAAGGCCCTAGCAAGTTATATTCTGCTTCATTTTAATGAGGAACTGATAGAGAGATTATTTTTGTTGGAAAATGGTAAGTATGATCAAGGAAATATTTTACAGTACTTTCTTCCCGACTATCTTCTTGCCATAGAGCGGTTAGTAAATACTACTTTTAGTAGTTCGCAACTGCGCCTTGCAGATAGTGATTATATAGGGCTTATCGTACATATATGTATTACCATGCAACGGACGGAGGACTTCTTTTTATTAAAGGAAGATGTAGAATTTTCTGATAATTTAACAAATGAGTATCGGCTGATAGTGGATATTTGTAAGGAACTTGAAGCGATTTTCTCGGTCAAGTTCACTGAAGAGGATTTCATCTATTTAGCCGTAATCCTTAAGGGTTCCAAACTTCAGGCAGCGGATGAAGCTCCCTATGACAGTATTGGTCTTAGCAAATTGGTTAGAGCCCTCATACAGGATGTCTCATCCCAGCTGCATGTTGATTTAACTAATGACTTTTCGTTGTATCAAGGACTGCTGGCTCACATGGAACCATCTCTTTATCGAATCAAACAACAAACAGGCTTATTTAACCCTTTAAAAGAAGAAATAATGCGGAAGTATCCATTATTGTTTCTTGCGGTAAAAAATAGTGTGGAAAAGCAGTTGAAAAAGATTGATTCCTTTCCTGATGATGAGATCGCCTTTATTGTCATGCATTTCGGATCGGCGCTTGTTTTAAGGGAGGAAAAATTACCAATCCATGCATTGGTGGTATGTCCGACTGGTATCGGAACCTCTAAAATGCTCGCAAGTAGAGTGAAAAAGGAGATTCCAGGAATTGATCAGATAGAAATCAAATCCATCAAAGAAATCCAGCAAAAAGATCAATTAAAAGACTATGATTTGATTATTTCAACTGTGAACCTTCCGTTTATAGACATAGATTATATTTTAGTTTCCCCTCTCTTAACAGAGGAAAATATAGAGACGATTCGGCAATTCTTGCGCCAAAATATTGATGCACTAACGGAGAAAAAACGATATCTAGGATCTTCACCAAAAGAATCGTTTTCAGCGGAACCAATAACAAAAGCAGGCATTACTGAAGTCTTGCAACAATTAAAAGATGTCCAAAAAAGCATAGAGGCCGTCTTAACTAATTTTCGTGTCAATCGGATGCCTGAAGTAAATGACCATAAAAAGATTATTGAAAGAATGGTACATGCGGCTGAGAAGGAAAAACTGTTAACAAATAGAGAAGATGTACTGACTTCATTAAAAGAGCGAGAAAGTAAAGGCGGACTCGGAATACCAGAAACAGAAATGGCTCTTTTCCATTGCCGGAATAAACATGTTCAGGAGCTTATTTTTCAGATTGTGCATTTGGAACAGCCTTTGCTTGTAAAAGGAATGGATGGAAAGAACATGTTTATTAAAAATTTACTGCTAATGTTGGCCCCTGAGGAATTAGGGGTTAGAGAGCAGGAAATAGTAAGTTTGATAAGTACAAGTTTAATTGAAAATAATGAAGCCATCCAGATTTTTTCATCAGCGAATGAAGAGATGATCCGGGAGAGACTAGAAACGGTCTTTTTGGACTATCTTCATACAAATATTATTAAGGAATGATAAAAAATGAAATTAGCAGTCCATTTTGGAGCAGGGAATATTGGAAGAGGATTTATTGGGGCACTTTTTTCACAGTCCAGCTATCATGTTACCTTTGTTGATATTGCCGAGCAAATCATTAACCAGTTAAACGAAGAAAAGCAATATCAAGTAAAATTGGCAACCGATCAACAAGAAAGTACGATGGTTGAAAATGTTTCCGGATTAAATAATTTGACACAGGAAGAAGATGTAGTGGAAGCGATTAGCAAGGCCACTTATCTCACGACGGCGATTGGGCCCAATATTTTGCCGCATATTGCCCCTTTAATGGCAAAAGGAATAGCTAAACGAGTTAAATCAAACGATGAAAAGTTATATGTGATTGCCTGTGAAAATCAAATTTCAGCAACAGACTTGTTAAAGGGCTATATATTTGACCATCTAGATGAAGAAACAAAGGAAAATTTAGCAGGAAAAGTCTATTTCTTTAATTCTGCCGTTGACCGGATTGTACCGATTCAGAACAATCAGGGCTCGCTAGATGTGCTAGTTGAAACCTATTATGAATGGGTTGTGGAAACAAGTGAGAGTATCCCGCCCGTTGAAGGAATGAAAATTGTCGCTGATCTTGCTCCATTTATTGAAAGAAAGCTTTTTACCGTGAATACCGGCCACGCCACCATTGCCTATCTTGGCTATCTGGGAAATAAAGAAACAATTGATCAAGCATTAGCAGATGGAGACATTCTGAATCAAGTCCGAGCGACTCTTGAAGAGACAGGCGCTTATTTAATTAAGCAATATGGTTTAAATCCTGATGAACACCAGCAATATATTGATAAAATTATTCATCGCTTTAAAAATGCGCATTTAAATGATGCAGTGACAAGGGTAGCTCGTGGGCCTCTCCGTAAACTAGGACCAAATGATCGTTTAGTAAAACCGGCTACAGAGGCGGTGAAAGCTGACCTTCCGTTCACAAATCTTGCAAAGACGATTGCTTCTGCTTTACATTTTGATTATAAAGAAGATCAAGAAGCAGTGAAACTGCAAGCGATGATCCTGGACAAAGGACTACCGACTGTTCTGAACGAAGTATGCGGGTTGGATGAAAATAGTGAAATTTCTAACGAAGTAATTAGACAGTACAATTTGCTCGAGAATTAAGAAAAGGGTCAGTCTCCCACTGCGTTAAAGCAGCGGGGGACTGACCCTTTTTTTCATGTAATTATTTGAATTTTACAAAGGATAATATTTATTAAAATGGGGGATTTTAATATAGTCAATCATAATTTCTTTGGAAGGATGTTTAATATGGAGAAAAAACTCTTAAATTTACTTACATCTTTATGCTTTATTTCCCTGCCATTTTTATTTAAAGGATCAAAAATGAGAGAAACTCTCGTCATTTTTTTCTCAAAAGGAGTATTAGCTACTCTTATTGATGCGTATGTAGTTGGAACAAAAAGAGTTGCATATCCAGTTCGTCCTTTTCCGAAGATTTTTAAAACGAACATTATTTATGACATACTATTTTTCCCGATTTTAAGTGTGATCTGGGTCAAGATTTCTTACAACGATAAATTTTGGAAAATACTATTGAAAAGTCTAATATTTAGTGTTCCTATGAGTATTGGTCAATGGTATATGGAAAGGAATACAAAGTTATTTAAATGGGAAAAATGGACAATCTTCCATACTTTTGGCAGTGTGAATTTTACATTATTTACGATTAGAGGTTTTGTTGGATTACTGAAAGTATTGGATAAATTAAAGGGCAATCAAAAGGTAATTGAAGAATAGGGGTAATGAAGAAGTATGGTCCGGAAATTTTTTATTATCCAGAATAAATTTTAGTTGACAAATTAATTTATTTGTGATATAATATTTATTTATTGACATTGTGTATACTTCTATCATAAAATAAACTCCTAGCAGAGCTATGCTAGGAGTTTTTCTGTTTATTAAGGGATTATGAAGGGGGAACCTGTTTGGAAACTAGGAAGGAAAGCTTGACCGCATTAGTGAGCTGCTTTGCCAGGGGTTATCATGCAACTACCAGCAAAGATCCGATTTTTCATGACTTTATCGCTCATTCGCTTTTAACAAAAGAAGAAAAACAGTTAATCGCCGCCAACTGGGCTAAAGCAATTGCCTTTTTTGATCAAGAAAAAAGCGAAACATTGGAAACGTTTGATGAAAAGCTAATGTGGGTGATGAACAACCAGACCATTCCCCAATTAGTCAGCCGGGCAAGATATGCAGAAGATGGACTTAGGTCTGCAATCGAACGTGGGTTTAAACAGTATGTCATTCTCGGTGCGGGTTTCGATACCTTTGCATTAAGGCAAGAAAAGCTTCCAGAGGATTTTATTATTTATGAAATTGACCATCCGGCAACTCAAGCTTTTAAGATAAACCGTCTCCTGGAGATCGGCATTGATATTCCCCAAAATGTTAGATTTGTCCCCGTAGATTTTAAAAGTGATTCTCTTCGTGCAGAACTAAAGAAAATCGGCTTTGATGAAAAAGAATATAGTTATTTTAGCCTGTTGGGAGTGGTAATGTACCTAGCTAAAAAGGATTTCTACCAATTGCTATCTTCTGTGGCGGAAATGTCCGCAAACGGAAGTTCATTTATCTTTGACTACCTTGATGATACTGCTTTTAATGAAGATTTTGCCTCTAAGAAACTAACCCAAATGAGACAAATTACCGCACAAACAGGTGAACCCATGTTTACTGGATTCGACCCATTTGAACTGGACTTGGAGCTCCAGGACTGCCAGATGTTACTCTATGAAAATCTCTCACCTGCTAATATTGAAGATATGTATTTTAAAGGAAGAGAAGATGGATTGCACGCCTTTGAGCATTTTCATTTTGCTCATCTCGTTGTGAATAAATAGTTATGATCTACAAAGCACCGCTCTGAGCTCCCTAACGGTGCTTTTTGCTATTATTTCCATTTTTTTGCGACCATTTGATACAATCAAGGAGGAGATTAGGGAAGGAGGATTATAATGTTTAAAATTTTTATAATTGAGGATGACAAACAGTTAGTGAACTTGCTGAAAGAGCATTTACATAAATTTGGGTATGATGCAAAGTCTGTTGAAAAGTTTGATACGGTCCGTGAGGAATTTGAGGAATTTGAACCACACCTCGTTTTATTAGATGTGAATTTGCCGAAATATGATGGTTACTATTGGTGCCGGCAAATCCGCAGTGTTTCAACTTGTCCGATTCTCTTCATTTCCGCTCGAGAAGGGAAGATGGACCAAGTGATGGCACTAGAAAATGGAGCGGATGATTATATCACGAAACCTTTTGATTATGAAATTGTTATAGCGAAAATAAATAGTCACTTGCGAAGAGCTTATGGAACTTATGCTAGTGCACGTAATGAGCGGACTACCTCGGTGGAAGGGCTAATCTTGGATGTGGAACGGCTGCGGCTAACATTAAAAGAACAGGAAGTTTAGAATATTAATATTTAATTATTTAGAAAATTCTTGACGCATTATCGTCCCAGGTGTTATTATTTTCCTCTGTGACTCAGGATAGATTAGGGGGGAAATGGTTGATTCATTTACAAGGCATTAGCAAATCCTTCAAGGTTGCCAAACGCCAATCGGGCTTTCGGCAAGCTGCCAAAGCGCTTTTTTATCGGGAACATACGATCATTGATGCACTCAAGGAAATTTCTTTTTCTATTCATCCTGGTGAAATCGTCGGCTACATTGGGCCAAATGGGGCGGGGAAGTCGACAACGATCAAAATAATGAGCGGCATACTGGTGCCTGACACCGGGAATTGCTCAATTATGGGCTTTACTCCGTGGAAGGACCGAGTTCAATATGTGCGGAATATTGGAGTGGTCTTCGGTCAGCGCTCACAGTTATGGTGGGATGTACCGGTGATTGATTCCTTTGAACTGTTAAAAGACATCTACAAGGTCCCACAACAAGAATATCAAACTACGCTCAATCTACTCATTGAAACGCTCGAGCTGCAAACCATCATTTATTCACCCGTCCGTCAACTAAGCTTAGGGCAGCGGATGCGTTGTGAAATAGCAGCTTCTCTTCTACATAATCCCAAAATCTTGTTTTTAGACGAACCAACCATCGGGCTGGATGCTGCTTCTAAAATAGCGGTACGTCAGTTCATTAAAACGATTAATAAAGAAAGGGGGGTCACAGTTATTCTCACCACCCACGATATGAATGATATTGAAGCATTGGCAAACAGAGTTATTCTAATTGGAAAAGGCAGTTTATTATACGACGGTCAGTTAGAGGAATTAAGGAAACAATTTGGCTCTCAGAAAACAATCACCGCTGATTTCCGCAAATGCTCTCAACTTAACGAAATTCAAGGGGCAACTGTGCTCTCGCGGTCACCAGAACGGTTGGTCCTTAGCGTTGATACAGAGCAGCTGAACACATCAGAAATCATTACCCAATTGTCCAATAAACTAGAGTTAATTGATGTTTCGATTGAATCGCAGCCAATCGAGGAAATCATCCTCCAACTTTATAAGGAGTACCAAATATGAGGGTATATCTATCTGTTTTGAAACTGCGGATGAACATGGGCTTGCAGTATCGGACAGCGGCCTTGGCTGGGGTAGCTACTCAGTTTTTCTGGGGGATTATCACAATCATGATTTTTGAAGCCTTTTATGAATATGCTGCCAATACACCGCCAATTTCCTTAAAGGAATTAATTACATACATTTGGCTGCAACAGGCCTTTCTCGTCTTTATAACGATGTGGTTTCGCGATAACGAGCTATTTGAATTAATTACAAGTGGAAATATTGCTTACGAACTTTGCCGGCCTTGTGAGCTATATGGTTTCTGGTATGCGAAGCTCCTTGCTCAGCGATTGTCGAGTGCTTTTTTGCGCTGTTTTCCAATCCTGATAATCTCATTTTTTTTACCAAAACCATATAATATGACCCTGCCCCCAAGTTTCCCTGCCTTTCTATTATTCTTAAGTGCACTCATTCTAGGTCTACTTTTGCTAGTAGCGATCTCGATGTTTTTATATATTTCCGCATTTGTAACCTTGTCCCCGATGGGATCACTGTTAGTATTTAGTGTCCTCGGTGAATTTTTTGCCGGATTAATCATTCCAGTACCGCTCATGCCAGATTGGCTTGAAAAAATAGCGAATGTCCTTCCATTTCGATGGACGGCAGATTTTCCATTCAGGGTTTATTCCGGGCACATCCCACCGCATGACGCTATCAGCGGAATCACCATTCAACTGATCTATCTAGTGGGCCTGGTTTGGTTAGGAAGAGCAGCCCTCAATCGTGTATTAAGGAAAGCTGTTGTCCAAGGAGGTTAACTCAAGGTGAAGATATATATATAAGGTATCTGTTGATTCACTTTAAATCACAAATGCAATACCGGACATCTTTTTGGTTATTATCATTAGGGCAATTTTTTATCCCTTTTACGGTCTTTGCGGGCCTTTACTTTTTATTCGAACAGTTTGGACAAATAAAGGGATGGCAATTCTTTGAGGTGGCGCTTTGTTTCGGGATCATCCATATGGCATTTGCGCTGAGTGAATGTTTTGCCCGCGGTTTTGATAGCTTTTCTAGTCTAGTTCGGAATGGTGAATTTGACCGATTACTGGTCCGCCCGCGAAGTACATTTATCCAAGTTCTCGGGTCCAAGTTCGAGTTTACAAGATTTGGCCGCCTTATTCAAAGTGGGGTTGTATTGGTCTGGGCCTTGGCCAATCTCAACATCGAATGGAATGTCGTAAAAGAGGTCACCTTACTTCTAATGATTGTTAGTGGAGTGCTTATTTTTACTGGAATCTATATTCTAGCTGCCACCTTATGTTTTTGGACGATTGAAGGTCTTGAGGTGGTCAACATTTTTACCGATGGCGGAAGGGAAATGGCGCAATATCCATTAAATATTTATCAAAAGTGGGTGGCTAAATTTTTTACCTTTGTCATTCCATTCGGAACAGTAAATTATCTACCGCTCTTATCTATTTTAGGTAAGAATAGTGGAAATGAAATCTATTCCATGCTCACACCGTTAGCAGGTAGCTTGTTTATTCTTCCGTGTCTTCTTGTTTGGCAATATGGCGTGAAACATTATCGTTCCACGGGTTCCTGATTTAGGAGCCCGTTTGCTTGTTATCAAATAGTGGTGTAAAGCCCCTTATTTCAGAAATGGTAATATAAGCCAAATTTTTCTCTTTTTACTACCATTTCCTAATCCATAGTAGTATAATAAGTATATGGAACAAATGTTCTATTTGGAGGTGAAAAATAAATGGAACCCCGTAAAAAGAACATGAAAGAACAGAAGAAAAAAGAATCGAAAGGTGAAATTGTCATTCGGAAATTTCCGCTCCGTTTAAACAGAGAGGAGAGAAGATTAGTCGATACTTTACGTAAGGAAGCAGCAAATTTGTGGAATGACTGCTTAGATCTCCATTGGTGGCTATATGATGCATATAAGGTTTGGACAAGCGCATCTGAAAAAAAGCAATGGTACAATGCCACCACGCATAAATTACATTCGCAAACGATTCAAGCGATCATCGAGTTACATGAAGAAACCTGCAAAAGAACAAGGGAACTCCGAGCAAAAGGTGAGAAACAGTGGCGTTACCCTTGGAAATACAAAAAGTTTTTTTCCGTTAAATATAAAAAAGCTGCGATTAAATTAACTGGTAATAAGCTCAGGTTTAGCAATGGAAAACAACAATCCCCCTTAGTGATCCCTCAACCGAAACACATTGATTTCCATACGATAAAAAGTGCCGAAATCGTTTGGCGCAAAAATCAATACTGGATGCATCTAGCAATGGAAATACCAAAACAAAAGCAGGTTCAAGGTAAAAAAGAAGCCGGCTGCGATTTAGGAATCATCCATGCGACCGTTTTAAGTAACGGGAAAATTCACCTCATTGTAACAGGAAGAGAACTTCGCTCGTTACAGCGCTACAGAAACAAAAGGTTGAAAGAGATTCAGAAGCTGATTAGCCGGAAGAAGCCAGGTTCGAATAAAAGGCATAAACTTATTTTGCGTAAACGCCGTTTTTTAGAAAAACTGGAACGGAAAGTGGAGTATCTTTTGCATTCTATTTCGAAAATGGTCACGGATTGGTGTGTGGAAAATCAAATTAAAACACTCTATATCGGAACACCGGATGGCGTTCAAAAGAATACGAAAAAGAAAAAGAAAACCCGTATAGAAATTCGTCAACAATTGTCTAATTGGAGTTTTGGGCAATTAATCGAAAAAATAAAATACAAACTAAAACTTCGAGGAGTCAAAGTTCAACTAGTGGAAGAGTCTTACACTTCCGGCACGTGCCCTTCATGCGGAGAATTCCACAAACAATGGAATCGAAATTTCCACTGTCGATGCGGGGCGGAAGGACATAGGGATGTAGTCGGTGCCATTAATATTTTGGATAAGTCTGTAAATAAACAGCTAACGAAAAATCGAGAACTACCTAAAATAGAAGATACAAAGTATCGCCGAGTCCTTTTAGCTCCCATTGTCTCTCACCATCAAGCAAAAATGGATGTGGCGTAGTGCCTATGATTGGGCTTCGGTATGTGGTTTTTCTACATGTCGTAATGAACTGGAGAAGTAGTAGGACCTGGAAGCCCCGGCCGACAGGCGGCTTTGATGAAGGTTTAAAAAAGAATCCCCTGGATTTATCCAAGGGGCTAAGTCAATGGGGAAATTGCAGTGGAATGGAACTTATGGTATATTGGAATAAAAATGACTGAAAAACTAAAATGGTCAGTGGAGGTTGACATGGCAACCGATCGAAGAAAGCTGATTGTAGAAGCAGCAACTAAGTCCTTTTCATTGTTTGGTTATAAAGCAACAACGATGGATCAAGTCGCAAAACTAGCGAATGTAGGCAAAGGGACGATTTACACCTTTTTTAAAAATAAAGAAGAATTATTCGAAGAGATTATTTCAACCTTGGTCAAGGAAATGATTGCTGAGGCAGAAGCCGTCATCCAACCAGAGATATCTTTTGCAGAAAATGTGCATCGGGCTCTTTATCGTTTATTAGAATTTCGCTCCCAGCACCAGTTGATGATTAAACTAGTTCAAGAGGAAACGGAAATGGGGACATTAGCAGTTTCGGAAATGCTGCAGCATGTAGAGGATGAAATCATTGCTTATTTGAAGCAGAAAATGGATACGGCCATTGCGAAAGGGGCAATCCCGGCGGCCAATACTGAAATTACCAGCTATCTTCTGTTAAAAATGTATATTGCCTTAGTTTCAGATTGGGAGAAGCATCATCAGCCATTAAGCTCTAAGCAGATTGCGGAAATCATGAAGGTGTTTTTAGTAAAAGGTTTGTCCATATAAAAAAGACTTGTGTGTTTCCCAAGTCTTCTGGATTATGCGGTGCGTCACTTTTGTGGCGCTTTTGTTTTCTTATTTTACAAGATAGAGATTTTTTGGAGTGGCAGCGACTCTCGGACCATTTTTACGGCTGCCAGTTAGTTCTTCCATTAAGCTTAAAAATGTTCCAAAAAGGTAATTGACCACGGATCCAGCCAGTATTCCAAATCCTAGAGCTGTTAAGAAATAAGCTGTATTGTAACCGCTTGCAAATTGACCTAACAAAATAAGAATAATTCCTAAACCGCTTCCAAAGATTGCTGTTTTCTTAAATGTGAATATACTCTTTAAGTGTTTTTCCTGCATCATCATCAACCCCTTGTAAGAATATTCTATCAATTGTCACAGAATTGTCAAACTCTTTTTGGAAAATTTATTTTTTTTATTTTGTGTATTGACTTCTGCTTTAGGAGGTCGAATTGGAAACGGGGCCTAACCAATTAGGCCCCGGGCATTATTTCTTTGCTAGGTTTTCTTGTGCCATTTTTACCAATTCGCGGACCATACTGCCGCCTAGCCTGCCGCCTACTTTCCCAGCTTGCTCTGAAGTGAGTTGGCCATTATACCCTTTTTTCAATGGAACCCCTACTTCTTTGGCTGCTTCAAATTTTGCATCCTCTGGGTTTCCGGTATTTGCGACTTTTGCCTTCAACGCATCTAAGCCAGTTCGCGCTTCGGGTACAAGGATTTTATTTCTTCTTCTCGCCATTAAAATCCCTCCTTTACGTTAGGATTACCTGAATGTGAAAAATAATCAACAATCACTGGAAAAACCCATATTAATCCAGTATAATAATTGGTAATAAATTCGGAAAAATCAATGATAAAGAGAGTAGTTATCTAAGATGGTCCAGCGATTCAGGGGTGGTGGGAGCCTGAAACAGAATAGATAATGAAGCGCACTTTTGAGATGCATGCCTGAAACTTTGCAGTAGGGTATGCCGGAGGATCCTCCGTTACAAAGGAAAGCTGGTTCTTAATTGAACAATTAGAGTGGTACCGCGGGATTCTAAACTCTCGTCTCTTTTAGTAGAGACGGGAGTTTTTTGTTTTTTATAAAGAAAATAGGAGGTCGAATCAAATGAATTTTAAACAAGAGTTGGCAGCAATTTTATATGACTTGCTTGGGCAAGAGATGTCACTGAAAGACTTGGAACTGATGATCGAAAAACCAAAGAACCCAGACCACGGGGATTTAGCTTTTCCTTGCTTTACGTTAGCGAAGCTAAAAAGAAAGTCACCCAATTTGATTGCCGAGGAATTATGTGGGAAAATTCAATCGCCCATTTTTGAAAAAGTGACTGTGGTGGGGGCGTATCTTAATTTCTTTTTAAACAAAAAGACAGCTTCCGAAAAGGTTATTGGAGATATCCTTGCACAAAAGGGGAAGTACGGTGCACATGCATTTGGGAACGGTGGTGCTGTCACGATTGACATGTCCTCCCCTAATATTGCTAAACCCTTCTCGATGGGGCACTTGCGTTCAACGGTAATTGGTAATTCCCTCGCATTAATTGTTGAGAAATGCGGTTATAAGCCGATTAAAATTAATCATCTTGGTGACTGGGGGACGCAGTTTGGCAAGTTAATCACGGCTTACCAATTGTGGGGAGATGCCGACAAGGTTAAAGCAAATCCGATTAAGGAATTATTGTCCCTTTATATAAAATTTCACGAAGAAGCGGAGAACAATCCTTCCCTGGAAGATCAAGGGCGCAGTTGGTTTAAGAAGCTGGAAGATGGAGATGAACAAGCTTTAGCGCTTTGGAAATGGTTCCGAGATGAGTCATTAAAAGAGTTTTCAAGAATATATGAGTTAATGAACGTACAATTTGACTCGTATGCTGGTGAAGCCTTTTATAATGACAAAATGGGCCGCGTGGTTCAACTCCTGGAAAAACAACACTTACTGGTTGAATCGGAACAAGCACAAGTGGTTGAACTAATCGAGGAACAACTGCCGCCATGTCTGATAAAAAAGTCCGACGGGGCAACCCTGTATGCAACCCGCGATTTAGCCGCGGCTCTTTATCGACAGGAGGAATATCAATTTGTCCAATCCTTATATGTGGTAGGCCATGAACAAAGTCTTCATTTTAAGCAGTTAATCGCTGTGTTGGCCAAGATGGGCTATGAATGGTCGAAACAAATGCACCATATTCCATTTGGCATGATGCTAAAAGACGGAAAGAAAATGTCGACGAGAAAAGGGAAGGTTGTTTTATTAGAAGAAGTCTTAAATGAATCGATTGCAATGGCTCGACATAATATTGAAGAGAAAAATCCTAATCTTTCAAATAAAGATGATGTAGCCAAACAAGTGGGTGTTGGCGCGGTTATTTTCCATGACTTAAAGAATAACCGTATGAACGATATTGAATTTTCGTTAGAAGAGATGCTCCGCTTTGAAGGAGAAACAGGTCCTTATGTCCAATATACCTATGCACGGGCTTGTTCCATTTTACGAAAAGCCGCTGGAAAGCCCCAGTTTAGCGCTGCAACCTACACCAACTTATGGGAGAAGGAATGGAAGGTAACCAGCCTCTTAATGGAATTTGCACCTGCAGTTCAAAGAGCTTGTATCAACTTCGACCCGTCCCAAGTGGCAAAATATATTATTGACCTGGCACAAGCGTTCAATAAATATTACGCTGAAGTTAAAATCCTGGAGGATAGCGTAGAACAGCAGGCGCGGTTAGCACTAGTCTATGCGGTAACGGAAGTTTTAAAAGAGGGGTTACGATTATTAGGATTGGAAGCCCCTGATGAAATGTAGGATAATCAATTTGAACTTCAGCTAAGCAAACGAAAGGGAGGCAAAAAAAGATGAGTGAATTATTATTTAAGCATTTTGAGCTTACAAGAGGAAGATTTGTTAACTTTGTGGGGGATCTAGAAGAAGGAACCGCCGGTATTCAGCCAAATGGATTTAATAATACGATCCATTGGCATGTGGGTCATGTCCTCACAGTTGCTGAGCAATTTATGTTTGGCTTTCCGAAAAAATCAACTCAGCTGCCAGTCAACTATATGCAGTTTTTTGCCACAGGAACGAGTCCAGCTGCCTGGGAAGGGGATGTTCCCTCCGTTCAGGAATTAATCATTCAGTTGCAAGACCAATTAGCACGAATCAAAGAAATTCCAGTGGAGAGCTTTAACCAAAGGTTAAAAACCCCATTCCTAGGTCAAGAAACCTTTGGTGAATTAGCCAATTTTGCGCTTTTCCATGAGGGGATTCATTTAGGACAAATGCAGGCAATGAAGCGAATTATTAAAGCGAACGTAAAGTAGTTTGAAAAAATATGAGTGTGAAAGCATGGGGTCCCAGTAAGGGCTCTATGCTTTTTTATCTTCATAGGCTAATTTTCTTCATTAATCCGACTAATTAGGAAAAGACTATGTAATGATACTTTCGTATTCTTAAAGGAAATTCGAATATCCGTCAAAAATAAAACACTTCATATCAAAAGGGCGTTGTGTTAAAATCAATCGGTAATTCTACTTCAAATGTGGTGGGTGAATCAATTGCTCTCTTCTTTTAAGAGATTCTTAATCGGCCGGCCGTTAAAATCAACGGAACTAGGCGAACAAAAATTAAATATCCTGAAGGCTTTAGCCATTCTTTCCTCCGATGCCTTGTCATCTGTGGCCTACGGGACTGAACAAATTCTGATAGTTTTAGCAACGGTAAGCGTGATCGCCTATTGGTATTCGGTTCCGATTGCAGTTGGAGTATTATTTCTTTTAGCTGCGCTAATCCTTTCCTACCGACAAATTATTTATTCCTATCCCCATGGCGGCGGGGCCTATATTGTTTCGAAAGAAAATATCGGTGAGAAAGCGGGACTAATCGCTGGGGGATCACTTTTAGTTGATTACATATTGACAGTAGCGGTAAGTGTATCTGCTGGTACAGATGCGATAACGTCTGCCTTCCCAGCTTTACATGCGCATACTGTCGGCATTGCTTGTGTCCTTGTTATATTTATTACGATTCTCAATCTGCGTGGAATAACGGAATCGGCGTCGATTTTAGCTTATCCCGTCTATTTATTTGTTATAGCGCTATTTATTTTAATAGGTGTGGGTCTGTTTAAAATTATGACAGGCGATGTGTCACCAACTGTTAAACATGCAGCGATTGGGACGCCTGTTCAAGGTATTACACTGTTCTTATTGCTTCGCGCTTTTGCATCAGGATGCTCGGCGTTAACAGGCGTGGAAGCCATTTCGAATGCGATTCCAAGTTTTAAGGACCCAGCACCAAAGAATGCGGCCAAAACATTAATTTTAATGGGAACATTGCTCGCCTTGTTATTTACGGGGATTACTTTCCTAGCTTATTATTACGGAATATCACCAAAGCATGACGAAACGGTCGTCTCACAAATTGCCAAAGAGACTTTTGGCCGTAATTACCTTTATTTCTTTGTCCAAGGGACAACCGCACTTATATTAGTTCTGGCGGCTAATACTGGTTACTCCGCGTTCCCGTTATTAGCATATGCGCTTGCCAAGGATAAATATATGCCAAGGATGTTTACCATTAGGGGAGACAGACTGGGGTATTCTAACGGGATTGTTTCCTTAGGAGTAGCCTCTATCTTGCTGATTATTTTTTCCAGAGGTCAAACAGAGCACTTAATCCCTCTTTATGCGGTGGGCGTATTTATCCCGTTCACCTTGTCGCAAACAGGGATGATCATAAAGTGGTTAAGGGAAAAACCGGCAGGATGGGTAGCGAAACTAGCTGCTAATCTAGTCGGTGCACTCATCACCTTGGCTGTATTAATTATTTTCTTTTTAACTAAATTTAGCCAAGTATGGTTTGTGATCATCTTTTTACCAATCATCGTGTTTTCCTTCAAACGGATCAATCATCATTATGAAGCAGTTGGCGAACAATTAAGAATCCATCCAGATGATCCTGCGCCGCCGATTGAGGGAAATGTTATTATTGTCCCCGTGGCTGGGATTACTAAGGTTGTTGAAAATTCAATCAATTATGCCAAATCCTTAACGGATCAAATCTTTGCGGTGTATGTATCGTTTGATCGTGAGGATGAAAAGCGTTTCGAAGAAAAATGGCAGCAATGGCAGCCCGATGTAAGGCTGGTTACCTTACAATCACATTACCGAAGTGTAATGATTCCTTTATCGAAATTTATCGATACGGTTGAACATAAGGCAAGCGAAAACAATTATCGGGTTACCGTATTGATTCCGCAATTTATAACAAAGAAAAACTGGCATAATATTTTGCACAACCAATCAAGTTTATTGATTCGTACCTATCTTATTTTTAAAAAGAGGGTTATTGTGTCAACACTGCCATTTCATTTTAAAAAATAGCACATTATATTTTGCGTGTTGATTTCCGCTCCAGGCGCTTAGCTTGGGTCCAAAGGAAATTTTGAGCAAAGCAAAACCACCGGGATTAATCGGTGGTTTTCTTTGTTTTTTTGACTAAAAAATAAATGGCTCCTAGAACAACTGCTCCGATAATGGCGGGCATTACGTAGGGTTGTGCATACTCCTTAATATGTGACCAATTACTGCCTAAGACTTTACCTAGGTAGAGGAACAAAATTGTCCACGGAATAATGGCTGCAACCGTGTAAAGCGTAAATTTGGCTGCTGACATTTTGGCAATACCTGCTGGGATGGAAATTGCATGCCTGACAACAGGAATGAAGCGTGCTGAAAAAATAACTCCGGCTCCATATTTTTCAAACCATTGTTCAGCAATATCGATATGGTGCTTTTTAATAAGCACATATTTTCCGTACTTTTCTAAAAAAGGTCTGCCGCCGTAATAACCGGCCCAATATAAAAATAACTGTGCAAATGTTCCGCCTATAGTCCCGGCAATGACGGATCCGATAAAATTAAGATGTCCCTGCGAAATCATATAACCACCATAGCCTAAAACAATTTCACTCGGGATAATCTCTATCATTAATCCTAAGGCGATGCCAAAATAGCCTAATTGTGATAAAGACTCCAATATTGAATTAATAAATTCTGTCATAGTTCACCTTCACTTAACTATATGTTTATATCTCCTTTCCTAGTGTAAACCAGATTGTCTATTTAAGAAATAAATATGGCCCTTTTCTTTGGGACATTCCTAAAAAATCAAAAAACAATTCACTGATTTTTTTCCTACATAAGATATTTTAAAAACATGGTAGCAATCCCAAAGTAGGTAAGCAGTGAAAAAATATCATTTAAGGTAGTAATTAGAGGTCCTGAGGCAACAGCAGGGTCAATCTTTAAACGAAATAGAATAAGTGGAATAATCGTCCCTGCAAGTGTTCCGATGATTAGCGTGAAAAATAGGGAGCTGCCGACAACTGCGCCTAAAATGAAACTTCCCTGCCAAATATATGCAATCACCGCAATCAGAATAGAGCAAGTTATACCAATAGTAATCCCAACACCCAACTCCCTAGCAATTAATCGTGCAATCACACCTTTATCAATATCGTACGAAATCAATCCTCTAACCACGACTGCCAGCGACTGGGTCCCTGTGTTTCCAGTCATGCCGGCAATCATCGGCATAAAAAAGGCCAGTGCGACTACTTGCTGCAGTGTATCTTCGAAACTGCTGATAATTCTTCCTGAAACCACACCGATAAATAAAAGTAAGATTAGCCATGGGAGCCTTCTTGCGGCTGCAACTAAAGTTTTTGTTTCAAAGTCAATTGATTTCCCTGTTGCTGATAATTTTTCAATATCTTCATTGGCTTCCTTTATCACGACGTCAATGATGTCATCAACAGTGACAATCCCGACGAGGACATTATTCTCATCGACGACGGGGATGGCTATGAAATCATAGCGCTCCACGATTCGTGCTACAACCTCTTGGTCTGTCGTGACTGTAACGGAAATGATCCGTTCATACATAATGGTTCTTATTTTTTCATCTAGCTCTGCTAAGAGTAAATCACGATAAGAAACGACGCCAACCAATTTCCGGTCTTCATCAATAACGTATAGATAGTTAATAGATTCGGCAAATTCAGCAAACACCTTAAACTTATCAACCGCTTCTCTTACCGTAAAAGAGCTGCGAATCCAAACAAAACGATTCGTCATGATTCTGCCGGCGGTTTCAGGGGGATATTTCATAATATCTTGGACAGCATTAGACTCCTCTGTCTTCATTCCTGAAAGAAGGGAATCTTTTTTCTCTGGAGATAATTCATGCAGTAATGACGCTAGGTCATCATTATCCATTAAATCAAGAACCTTACTAGACTTTTCAATTCCTAAAATATTTAATAAGCCAAGCTGCTCTTCCTTTTCAAGCTCTTCCATTAAGTCAGCGAGAACGTCAAATTTTAAAAATAGGAGAAATCGCCCTTTATGCTTTTCAGGTAAATCTTCATAAATCTTGGCGACATCATAGGGCTGGAGTTCATCAAGTATATTTTCAAATTCTGTTTTTCTATTTTCCTTTAATGTTTTTATGATATAAAGACTTAATTCATCTTGAGTCATATCCTTAATCATGGATGAAACCAGCTCCTTATCTTTCTAATGCATAGAATCTAATTTCCTAAAGAAATATAGATGAAAAAGGAAAGTTAACAAATAATAATCCAATAATCATAATTCTAGTATGTGTCAATCAAACTTATTATTTGTAAAAGAATTGAAATAAGCTATTTGGACTATTATTTGATAAAATAAGGAAGTATTGACTAAATCATTTTATGTGTTGAACGGAGGAGTTTTGCTTTGAAAAAGCATCATCAAGACATACAGGATCTCATCTATGTCCATTTAAACCAAACAGACCAGTATGTAATGTCTTCCGGTATCGAATTTGCTGAATTCGCTGCTGCTTTTTCAGGTTCATTAAATCCCTTGCTATTACTTGCGCACCGCTTTGATGATGCTGATTTTAATATGCATACCCAACTTGAATATTGTCCTGATGAAAGAATTAACAAATTGGCAGGGGAAGATGTCTATAGTTACGGGAATTTCTGTTGGATTGACTTTATTGAGGAAGATGTGTTGAATGAACTGACAGGTCAGGAAATCGCTGAACTATTATACTTAGGTCATCTAAAGCACCATCTGAAATTGCCCTTTTATAATAAATTAGGTAACCGTTTTGTTTATTTAGCTCAAGATGATGGCTGGTTTAACAAAACCTATTACCGAAGCTTCAAGGATTTCTTCCATGTTCTAAGTGAAGTGGTAGCAGGAAAACTAGGGGATCTTAAAATCGAAAAATCAATTCTTGGCTTTCGAAAGAAAAAGACCTATCCCCAAGTAAATAAAGAAATCCTTCTGTCCCTAACACCGTTCATTAAGGAAGGGATTTGTATTTCATTACGAGATGCCGACCATCAACGGACGCGAATTGAAATTCCCATCTGGGTGATTGGCGATTTTGCCAATATGGATGATATGGTGGAGGAATATGAGCAAGTTTCATCGAAACCGTGTCATGCAAAAATCATTTTTGATAAAAAAACAAAAGAATGGAAGTTAAACGTTGTCTAAATTTTAGGCTTTAAAAATAAGTCCCACTCCATTTGGGTGGGACTGTTTGTTATGAGAACCACAAGCTGAATAATCCTTCGTTCACGCCTAAGTTATACATATAATAAATTCCGAATAATATGCTGACAATGCCTGCGAAGTTATTCAAATATCTATTCACTTGCTTCCCGGATGTTAACACAAATGGAATTCCGATAACCGTTGAAAAGGTAAGCATTCCAACAATCGTACCACAACCAAAGATAAGGATGTATAATGCACCTTGCCATGCAGTCGAAACGGTACTCATTGTTAATAAAACCATTGCTGCACTGCCTGCAAGTCCATGAATGAGACCGATGAAAAAGGATTTAAGATGGGTACGGCCTTTTGTATCTTTGTCTGGGGTATGATGGGAATGAGGATGACGATGTTTCATAAAAGATAAAAGACTATTTAGGCCGAGACTAACGAGCATGATCCCTACAATAAATTCAAGGCTCAATGCGACCGTATCTGTAATAGTATTTTTGGCGACAATCAATATCATTCCGAAAAGGAAAAGTGTGGCAGTGTGCCCAATTCCCCAATAGACACCAGCAGAGATGGAGCGCTTTATATTTTTTGATTCGCTCACGATAGTGGACACTGCAATAACATGGTCAGGCTCGATCGCATGCTTAATTCCTAGCAAAAAGCCTAATAATAATATCGATAAAAGTGTTCCCGTCATTAACTCGCCTCCAAAAAAGTTTCAACACAATTATACAGGATAAATAAAATAAGTATAGAAAATAGCCAAATAAGCCAGCACGAGTTTTTAAGCAAGCTGTAGCAATCATAAAATATTCTGGTAGGAAAAAACTTAAAAAACTTAGAGGACTACATTTCCTTTCTTTTTAAAATAAGTGTTAAAATATAACCGTGAATGAGAAAATGGAGGTTTCGTATGAAAACAAAATTAGGTTTATTATATGGAGGAAAATCAGCTGAACATCAAGTTTCCCTGCAAACAGCCTTAGCTGTCATTCGGGCGTTAGATCTAGAGAAATTTGATATTCATCCTATTTACATAAATACCGAAGGAAACTGGATTAAAGGGCCGCAATTAAGTGAACCGGTAGAAAACGTAAAGGCGCTAGAATTTTCAGAGGGGAATCAATTATCGCCTTTATCATTAGCCCCTGCGCTTTTTCAAGCTGAAAAGCAGGAAACACTGGATGTGATTTTCCCGTTGTTACATGGACCGAATGGGGAAGACGGAACCGTCCAAGGCTTATTGGAACTGCTAAATCTTCCATACGTTGGCAATGGAGTTCTTGCTTCAGCTGCTGGTATGGATAAAGTTATGATGAAAAATGTGTTTGCGCAGGCAGGTCTTGCCCAAGTGAACTATGTAGCCTTTATTAAAAGTGAATGGGAAAGAGCTAAAGCAGAGGCATACAGCAAGGTCGAAGCGGAACTTGGCTACCCTTGCTTTGTGAAGCCAGCGAACCTTGGCTCAAGTGTTGGTATTAGCAAATGTACCAATCGTGCGGAATTAGAAGCAGCGTTTGCTGAAGCCTTTCAATTTGACCGCAAAGTCATCATTGAAGAAGGTGTTGTTGCCCGTGAAATCGAGGTTGCAGTTCTTGGAAATGATGAACCTGAATGTTCAGTTGCTGGTGAAATTGTTCCGAAGAAGGATTTCTATGATTATAAAGCAAAATATGAAAGCGGAGATACAGCGCTAATCATTCCTGCTGACATCACAAACGAAGAATACGCACAACTTAAAGATATGGCGATTAAGGCCTTTAAATCTTTGGATTGTTCAGGTCTAGTTCGTGCGGATTTCTTTTTGACTAAAGATGGGAAAGCATTGATAAATGAAGTGAATACGATGCCTGGCTTCACGCCGTTTAGTATGTTCCCGCTCCTATGGAAGCACACTGGAGTAGAATATCCGCAATTGATTGAGCGACTTGTTAGTCTCGCCAAAGAAAGACATGCAGAGAAACAACAGATTAAGTTTACTTTCTAAATTAGAGACACGGCGGTAGTTGCCGTGTCCATTTGTATTTAGAAAAGCGGAAGCGCCATGCTCAGGGGCGACAGGCATAAGACGAGCCGGCGTGAAGGTTGCTTTTTAACCTTCAGGACGGATTGGTTTATAACCCCGAGACCCTAGGCGCTGGAGCTAGACAATTAGATAAGCGGAAACACAAAGAAAAGAAGGAGGATACCCATGATAAAACGATCGTTAAAACAGGTTGCTGAGATGATTCCTGCTCAGAATGTTATGATTACGTTTGCTGAAACGATAATCACGGGTGTATGTATAGATTCCCGTAAAATTGAAAAAGGAAACTTATTTATACCTTTTAAAGGAGAACATTCGGACGGACATAAATACGTAGAAGAGTCGATCCGAAAGGGAGCAGCGGCTGCCCTTTGGCAAAAGGATGTGCCAAACCCTCCGTTACACTTACCGATATTGATCGTAGAAAATTGCCTTGTTGCCCTACAGGAATTAGCAAGAAGCTACCGGAAACAATTAGCGGTAAAAGTAGTCGGCATTACAGGAAGCAACGGGAAAACAACGACTAAGGATATGACAACAGGTATTCTATCTACACAATACAAGGTTCAAAAGACAGAAGGCAATTATAATAATCATATCGGTCTTCCGTTAACAGTTTTAGGATTAGACGAGGACACTGAAATTGCTGTTCTGGAAATGGGCATGAGCGGCAGGGGAGAAATTGAGTTCCTAACAAATCTTGCCTGTCCAGATGCTGTGGTAATCACCAATATTGGGGAATCGCATCTTCTTGACCTTGGTTCCAGAGAAGGAATTGCAGAAGCAAAGCTTGAAATCCTCCAAGGATTAAAAGACGGTGGACTAGCCGTTCTTCATGGTGATGAACCGCTCCTTATGGAAAGAATTCAACGGCATAAAGGAAATATCCAAGTTGAGACTTTTGGGAGAAACGACACAAATGATCTATACCCCACTGAAATTGCTCAGTTAGATAATGGGAATCGATTTAGAATCAACACGTCAGAGACTGTGTTTGAACTTCCAGTCCTCGGAACACATAATATTTTAAATGCACTTGCTTCAATGCTAATCGCAAATTATTTTTCGATTCCTTTTGAAAAAATGAATGAGGGACTAGCAAGTATTCAGCTGACCAATATGCGGATGGAGTTAGTAGAAGGGAAGCAGGGAGAAAAAATAATTAACGATGCGTACAATGCCAGCCCTACGTCAATGATGGCTGCAATTGAATTAGTATCGAATCTTCAAGGCTATTCACGGAAAATCCTTGTCCTAGGGGATATGTTAGAGCTTGGCCCACAAGAAGAACAATATCATCAGCAAATAGGAGAAGCCTTAAATGATGAAAAAGTTGATCTCCTGTTCACCTATGGAACGCTAGGACAACATATTGCAAACAAGGCCAAAACGATTTTAGGGCCAGAAAGAGTTTTTGCCTTTACGGAAAAAGAAGCGCTCATTCAAGAATTAAGGCAACATGTAGATCATCAAACGTTAATTCTTGTAAAAGCGTCTAGAGGAATGAGGTTAGAAGAAATCGTGACCGCTTTACAAGTAAATTAAGGAAATTAAAACTGATGAGATCATGAATGATTTCAAGCTGAAAAAAGAAAAATAACAAAGAACCCCTTTGTGCGAGAATGTGCCCTTTCATTTTTGTATTAGACTTTTTGATGAGATATTAAGATTTGTTTGGCAATGTAACAAACTTGTCTTGATTGCAAAATACTAGCAACAGTGGTATGATGTTCATCAACGTGTCTAAAGAACGATGATTAAAGGGCATACTCCTTGAGGGAGGATGTTTTTTTTTGGTAAAATAAAGATGTTACCTATTTACGGCATTTTGATGCGTGTCAGCTCAAGCGCCATGGGGACCTGAGTCGTTTCGGTCCTGCCTAAGATGAAGAATAACTATCCACTTCCATCCTTGTGGATGAAATAAAAACCTATTTCATCCTAGATGATATATATCCTATTTCATCAAGAATTCATTCTTGATGAATCCAAAACGGACTTCACCTTAAGGCCCTCCAGCGCTTTTCGCCTCAATCCGAGCAGGCGCTACCGCTTTTCTGAGTATCAGGCGAAAATATTCAGCTCTCAAAAATATTTTCACATAGATGAAGGAGAATGAAAACATTGACAAAGTTTGAAGAATTAGGCCTAAGTCAGGCTACGTTACAAGCTGTCCTTAAAATGGGTTTTGAGGAAGCAACACCAATTCAGTCGGAAACTATTCCGTTGGGGCTAAAAGGAATTGATTTGATCGGGCAAGCTCAAACAGGAACAGGAAAAACAGCTGCATTTGGAATTCCATTGGTTGAAAAAATTGATACTAGAGCAGATGCGATTCAAGGGATTATTATTGCGCCGACTCGTGAACTTGCGATTCAAGTATCTGAAGAACTTTATAAACTTGGTTCGGGCAAACGGGTGCGTGTACTGCCAATTTATGGCGGGCAAGATATCAGCCGCCAAATCCGCTCATTAAAGAAAGCACCACATATCATTGTTGGTACTCCAGGTCGTGTATTGGATCATATCAACAGAAAAACAATGCGTCTTGATACTGTTAACACAGTCATCCTTGATGAAGCGGATGAAATGTTAAACATGGGATTCATTGAAGACATTGAATCCATCCTTGCTGCAACACCAGAAGAACGCCAAACTTTACTTTTCTCAGCAACCATGCCTGGGCCAATTCAAAGAATGGCTGAAAAGTTCATGAAGGAACCGCAAATTGTTCGTGTGAAAACAAAAGAAATGACTGTACCTTCCATTGAACAATATTACCTTGAGGTTCAAGAAAGAAATAAATTTGATGTGTTAACAAGACTTTTAGATATCCAATCACCAGAACTTGCGATTGTGTTTGGCCGTACAAAGCGCCGTGTCGATGAATTATCAGAAGCTTTAACTTTAAGAGGTTATACGGCAGAAGGTATTCATGGAGATTTAAGTCAGGCAAAAAGGATTTCTGTCCTTCGTAAATTTAAAGAAGGCACCATTGATGTTCTTGTTGCTACAGACGTTGCTGCAAGGGGTCTGGATATTTCTGGAGTTACCCATGTATACAACTTTGACATTCCTCAAGATCCAGAAAGCTATGTTCACCGTATCGGTCGTACTGGCCGTGCTGGTAAAACAGGTGTGGCGATGACATTCATTACACCTCGTGAAAAATCATATCTTGCGGTTGTGGAAAAAACTACAAAACGCAAAATGGATAAAATGAAGGCTCCTACACTTGATGAGGCGTTAGAAGGCCAACAAAAAGCGGTAGTAGAAAAAATCGTTCAAACAATTGAATCAAACAATTTACATTATTATAAAGCAGCAGCCCAAGAATTGCTGGAAGAAAATGACGCATCAACTGTCATCGCAGCTGTATTAAAAATGTTAACGAAAGAACCAGATACAACACCAATTAAGTTAACAGAAGAACAGCTTCCACAAAGAAGAGAAAGAAAGCCGTATAACGACCGTGACCGTAGAAGAAGAGATGACTCTAGAGGTTCAGGTTCATATCGTGGTGATAACAACCGCAAAAAAGCACCTGCAAGACCACGCAGTGGTGAAAAAAGAACTGGCGGCGGCGGGAAGCCATCATCAAAGCCAAGAACATTTAACCATTAATCGAAAAGCGGAAGCGCCTTGCCCAGGGGCGACAGGCATAAGACGAGCCGACGAGAAGGTTGCTCTTTAACCTTCTTGGCGGATTGGCTGTAGACCTTCGAGCCCCTAGGCGCTGTAGCTAGACAGATATAAAAGCATGAACGATTTCGTTCATGCTTTTTTTATATGAACAAAAGGGAATAGTATAGTTAAACACAATTTCCTGGAGTGATGATGATGACGTTGGTACGACTCGGTTATGTGGCAATGAGTGTTGAACTTCAGAATGCCTCCCCCTCGCAAACGATGACATTTGCTCAATTTGAAAAAATAAAAGACCGGGACGCAGCGATTCGTAAATTAGAGAGAATTGCGATTTCGAACTTAGAAAATTGTCTGCGTCTTTTAAAACATAATGCAGGCAATCAAATTCATTTCTTTAGGTTCAGTTCGCGACTCATTCCGCTTGCCAATCATGAGGAATTACTGGATTGGGACTACATCAGCCCTTTAAAAGAAGCACTCAAGAAGCTAGCAAGTTATATAAAGGAACATCCGGCTCGGATTGATTTTCATCCGGACCATTTTGTTGTTCTTAATACGCCAGATAAGGATATCTTAAAAAATTCCTTGAAAACACTCGCCATGCATAAAGCTTTGTTAAAAGGAATGGAGATTGATCCTGAACATCGATGTGTACTTCATGTTGGTGGTGGATATAACGATAAGGAGAAAGCTCTCGAGTTATTTATTCACAATTGGGCCTATGTTTCTCCAGCTATCCAACAAATGATTATGCTCGAAAACGATGATACGACGTTTACGGTGAAAGACACCCTTTATCTTTGTGAAAAGTTAGGCATACCGATGGTGTTTGATTATCATCATCACCTCGCAAACCATGACGAAGAAGAGTGGATGGCGGATTGGGAGCGGATTGTTGCAACCTGGGCCCAGTCTCCGCTGCCAATTAAGATGCATATTTCCAGTCCACGCTCCGAAAAGGATTTCCGAGCACATGCGGACACAATTGACCCTCATATGTTTCTGAGGTTCTTACAGCAAATCAAAGGGACAGTTCCTGAGATTCACTGTATGATTGAAGCGAAGCAAAAAGATGCGGCGCTTTTCCAACTTGCAGAGGATTTGCAAGGAAAAGACGGACTTATGTGGATTGACCAATCGAGTTTTATAATCCAATAAAGGATGGGTAGAGAAGTTGGGCAAAGAAAAAGGGATCGCAGTGAAAGATCATTCGACTGCAAATCCCTGTTATTTTTGCGCTAGTAAACCAATTATGGCAATGATAATAATAGCAGCCCAGATGAGCACTTTCCAAGGGGATTGATAAGAAATACTTTTCTTCCTGTTGCTCGCCCAGTTCGCGGTACCCTTAATCGAATCTGAAAGCTCCTTTTTATTAAAATAGGGAATAGCTCCTAGTAAGAAGCCGCCAAGTAAACCAAATAGGTGGGCAGTAATATTAATGTTCGGTTGCAGGAAGGTCATAATCAAACTAACGACACAAAGGGTAAGGATAATTTGTGAATTCTGTTTGGAAAGCATATGTTTCCGGAACAGAATAATCGCAAGATAATAGCCAAACAGACCAAAAATTGCTCCACTTGAGCCCACATGTGTGTAAGTGAGCGGTTCAAGCAGCAATGTGGCAACATTTGCAATGATTCCTGAGAGAAGATAAATAAATAAAAATCGCCCGCTGCCAAGCATGCGCTCAAGTGCCGGTCCAAATAGTACAAGTGAAAAGCTATTAAAAAGCGTGTGAGAGAATCCGCTATGCATAAAGGTCGGTGTAATCAGCCGCCAATATTCCCCTTCCATAATGTAAAGATTTACTCCAGAAAGATTTTCAAAGAACCAATTGTTTGGGAAGATTGGTAAACTAGTTAACAGATATAATCCTAAATGAATGGTAACAATAATAGAAACAATTGGATAAAGGCGGATAAAATCTCGAAAGCTCTCCGTTCTCGTAAACATCACTTACACCTCCTGAGTCTCATTTTATTTATTGACGAATTTCCATTCTTGTACACTATTACTTATGCTAATCATATAACAAATAGAAGGAAGATGAAGAATGATTAAAGGGATTGGAATCGATATAATTGAACTTTCTAGGATTCAGAATATCCTTATGCGGCAAAAGAAGTTTGTTGACCGCGTGTTAACCCCGAAAGAACGGCGGAAATTCGAGGAGTTATCGGCTGTAAGGAAAGTAGAATTTTTAGCAGGACGATTTGCGGCAAAAGAAGCATTTTCAAAAGCAAATGGAACGGGTATTGGTGAGGAATTGTCATTTCAAGATATTGAAATTGACAATGACAGCTCAGGAAAACCATGTATTGCAAAGCCTGAAGTCCGGGCCCATTTATCCATTTCACATAGTAGAGATTATGCCATAGCACAAGTAACAATTGAAGAAGATTAGGGACATTAATTATTAAAAACGGCTGTGTTGGCACTCTGTTGACCTTCGTTCTAGGCACGAAGACTCCTGCGGGAGTACGGGGCAGGGAAGACCCCGCAGGAGCAAAGCGACGAGGAGGCTCCCCGGGACGCCCGCGGAAAGCGAAGTGCCTGGAACGGAAATCAACAGACTAGTTTAACGCAGCTTAAAAAATAAAATAGCTTGGCAACTTCCTTATCATAATCCCAAAGGTTGTCTCATATATTCATAGGGAAACAGGAGAGACAAGGTCAGCTATGGTCATTTTGGATAGCAAACTCCATTGCCTGACCCCTGCCTTTCTCTTCTCCATAATCATATGAAACGAGACAAGAAGGGGTTGAAGGAATGAGGAAAAAGTTGTTGCTGCTAGTTACAGGGCTAATGGTCATTTTTGTACTAGCTGCCTGTGGCTCTAAATCACAAGGTGATGTGGTCAAAGAGCTAACCGGGAAACTAGATGACTTAAGTGGCTATAAGGTGAATGCAAAAATGACGTTAAAAATGGGATCTGATTCACAAATTTATAATGTGGAAATTTGGCACAAGGATCCTACTTTTTATCGTGTAAATTTGAAAAACGCCCAAAAGGACCAAAGTCAGATGATTTTAAGGAATAACCAAGGGGTATTTGTTCTGACACCTGCACTAAATAAGAGCTTCCGCTTCCAAAGCGACTGGCCGCAAAACAGCAGCCAGGCCTACTTGTATGAATCATTGATTAAGGACATTGTTGCTGATAAAAGTGCAAAGTTCTCTACCACAAAACAATATTATGTATTTGAAACGAAAACTCGTTATCAAAACAATACAATGCTTCCATTCCAAGAGATTAAACTAAATAAAAGCGATTTATCGCCTGCGGTAGTAAAAGTCATGGACCCGGATCGAAATGCCCTTGTTACGGTAGAGTTTTCTAAAGTGAAATTTAATGCCAGCTTTGACAAGGACGACTTTGATATGAAGAAAAACATGACACGTGCGCAGCTTAATTTACCGGCCATGGCAGACGGCGGCGATGATGCCTTTACAGTTATGTATCCAACCATGGAGTTAAAAGGAACCAAATTAATTGAGGAAAAAGAAGTGGCACTTGAAGATGGAAAAAGGGTTGTTCTTACCTACGATGGTAAAAAATCTTTTACCCTTGTTCAAGAAAAAGTTACAGCAAAAACAGCATCCACCAACCCAACCTATGTTGAAGGAGATATTGTTGACTTAGGTATGACGATTGGAGCTGTTTCAGACCACTCAATCTCATGGTCGCATAATGGTGTGGATTACATGATTGCTTCGAAGAGCTTAACTAAAGAAGAGTTAATTGAGGTGGCTGCATCTGTCCAAGGTGAAGCTGTAAAATAAATTATTAGCTAAACAGGCTTATCTTGGGCCTGTTTTTTTGTTTGTTTGTAGAACGGAACAGTAGTATGATAATTTTGTGATAATAAGGAAAAATATTAATTAAAGCTATTAGGAAGTGGAAACATGGAAGAGCAAGGTTTTTTCTATCGTGATACATGGGCCGAAGTCGATTTAGATTGTATATCTGCGAATATTGCCTCCATTAAGAAGCAATTACCTCAAGAGGTGAGGGTGATTGCCGTTGTGAAAGCCAATGCATACGGGCATGGAGATGTTCAAGTCGCAAAAATAGCACTAGAAGCAGGGGCTGCCTATCTAGCTGTTGCATTTATGGATGAGGCGATCGCTCTAAGGAATAAAGGGGTTACAGCGCCTATCCTCGTTTTGGGGGCTTCTCGTCCTGAAGATATCCAAGTGGCAGCAAAATTTGCTATCACCCTTACTGTTTTTCAAAAGGAATGGCTAGAAGAGGCATTGAAATATGTAAAAGCGGATGATCGAATTTCCTTTCATATCAAAGTCGACACAGGTATGGGGAGAATTGGCGTGCGGAGTATACCGGAATTGATTGCCGTCGAACAAATGATTGCTGAACATAACCAATTTAATCTTGAAGGGGTTTTTACTCATTTTGCGACGGCGGATGAACTAGATGAAACCTATATGTACCAGCAACTGACTTTATTCGAAAGTATGGTTACTGCGCTCAAACAAAAACCAGAATATGTTCACTCTAGTAATAGTGCAGCAGCTTTGCGCTTTCCAAAGACTTATTTTAATGCAGTTCGGATTGGGATTGCGATGTATGGATTAACTCCTTCATTGGAGATGGAAGATAAAATTCCCTTCAAGCTAAGGGAGGCTTTTTCCCTTCGAACTAGACTTGTCCATGTCAAGAAAATGCCAAAGGGTGAAAAATTGAGTTACGGGGCAACCTATGAAACTGACAATGAAGAGTGGATTGGGACCATTCCGATTGGGTATGCGGACGGTTGGATCCGTAAGCTGCAAGGGCAAGAAGTACTTGTAAAAGGGACCAGGGCGCCGATTGTCGGTAGAATTTGTATGGATCAATGTATGGTGCGCCTGCCGTATGGTGTTCCAATTGGGACACCAGTCACATTAATGGGCGCTCAGGAAAACCAGTTTATTTCAATCAATGAAATTGCCAAAAAATTAGAAACCATTAATTATGAAGTCCCTTGTATCATTGCCAGTCGAGTTCCGCGTCTTTATAAAAAAGGAGGAAAAGTTGTCGATTTAAAAAATTATCTACTCGAAAATTAATGGCCTAAATGAAGTTTTTTCATCATATTTATGATATTGCGGTGATTTGTGCATAAAAGGGTCTTTTATTGGCTTATAATACAGTAGTATTATAATTAGTCTATGCAATAGGTTCGATTAATGTTATTATTAAATATGGTACAGATAATAAATGAAACTCACTGTGTGAAACAGGCCGAAAGGCGATTCATCATGTGCAGTGGCGTTTATGCATCAGAAGGAATTCTGGTTAGATAAAAATGGTGTGTAGTGATGGTGGAGGTGTATGTTTGTGTCTGAATCCGGCGCAACTACGGAAATCTTAGTGAAGTTACCGCAACATCTTTTAACTGAATTAGATGGTTTTGTGAAACAAGAGAATGTAAACCGCAGCGAGTTTATCTACCAGGCAACAAAAATGTATTTACGCGAACGTAAAAAGAGACAAATTCGCGAGTCGATGAGACGTGGATACATGGAAATGGCTAAGATAAATCTAGGGATTGCATCAGAAGCATTTTTAGCAGAATATGAGGCAGAACACACAGTTGAACGTCTTGTAAGCGGAGGATAATCCTTTGATAGTCAAACGTGGTGACGTTTATTTCGCGGACCTATCCCCAGTTGTTGGTTCTGAACAAGGCGGCGTCCGACCTGTACTTGTCATCCAAAACGACATCGGGAATCGGTTTAGTCCCACAGTGATTGTTGCAGCGATTACAGCTCAAATTCAAAAAGCCAAGCTTCCTACTCATGTAGAAATTGATGCGAAGCGCTACGGATTTGAACGAGATTCGGTCATTCTGTTAGAGCAAATTCGCACAATTGATAAGCAGCGGTTAACCGATAAAATCACCCATCTCGATGACGAAATGATGGAGAAAGTGGATGAAGCCTTGCAGGTAAGCCTGGGTCTCATCGAATTTTAATTTAAAGTACGCTCTTTCTAGAAAGAGCGTTTTTTCATACATATCCTGTTCTCATTCTCAAATTTGCTAAGGCAAGCCATTGTGCTTGCCTATTTTTTTTATAAAAGCTGTGTTAATGGTCAATGTTGATTTTTTAGCTATGTTGATTGGAGTGGAAGGAGCGAGACTCCTGCGGGAGCACGGGGCAGGGGTGACCCCGCAGGAGCGCAGCGGCGAGGAGGCTCCCCGGCACGCCCGCGGAAAGTGAAGCGCCTGGAGTGGAAATCAACAGCCAAGCCTAACGCAGCCTTGATATGATCGGGTGGATGGCCGTTTAATGAAACGGAAAGTTTATTCTGCTACAATAGAATAAAAGGAATGGAGGGCAAGTTTTGTGAATGAAACAATCGTAAAAGATGATCAATTGTTAAAGAAAATTGCTGCTGAGTTAGCAATATCTTTTAAACAAGTAAAAAGTGTTATTTCCTTATTAGATGAAGGCAATACAGTTCCTTTTATTGCTCGATATCGTAAAGAAATGACAGGAGCACTTGATGAAGTCCAAATTAGAAATATTTTAGAACGCTGGCAGTATGTCCAAAACCTTGAGCAAAGAAAAGAAGAGGTTATCCGCATAATTGCTGAGCAAGGGAAATTAACTGACGAACTGAGCGCTTCAATCACTAAGGCTGAAAAGCTTCAAGAGGTTGAAGATTTATACAGACCTTATAAACAAAAAAGAAGAACTAAAGCAACGATTGCGAAGGAAAAAGGGCTTGAACCACTAGCTGAATGGCTACTGACATTCTCAAAAGAATCGATTGAGGAAAAGGCAAAACAATTTTTGTCAGAGGAAAAAGAAGTTCTCTCGGCTGAGGATGCCATTTTAGGTGCGAAAGACATTATTGCTGAACGGGTTTCGGATGATGCCGAAAGCCGAAAATGGATTCGGAAGGAAACGTTTAAGTCCGGTGCAGTTGTATCAGTAGTAAAAGATGCAGAAAAAGACGAGAAAAACGTCTATGAAATGTACTATGAATATGAGGAACCAGTAAATAAAATTGTCCCACATCGAATTCTTGCCCTAAACCGCGGGGAAAAGGAAGACATTTTGCGAGTATCTTTAAAGATGAATTCCGATTTGATCCTTTCCTATTTGTCGAGAAAATGGATTCGGGCCCAGCACTCACCGGCGGCGCCTGTTGTGTTAGAGGCACTGGAGGATAGTTATAAACGATTGATTCAACCCTCGATTGAGCGCGAAATTCGGAGTGAATTAACGGAAAAAGGTGAAGAGCAAGCCATACATATATTCTCTGAAAATCTTCGGAACTTACTTTTGCAGCCGCCGCTAAAAGGTAAAGTGGTTATCGGGGTTGACCCAGCTTATCGGACAGGTTGTAAACTGGCAGTAGTGGATGAAACAGGCAAGGTTCTGAAAATTGATGTGATTTATCCGCATCCACCTGTTTCAAAAACGAAAGAAGCCCGCGAAAAGTTTATTAACATCCTTCGCGACTATAAAGTAGAGATGGCTGCGATTGGAAATGGGACAGCTTCAAGGGAAACAGAACAGTTTGTTGCGGATATCTTAAAGGAAATGGATGAGGAAATTTTCTACTTAATTGTCAATGAAGCCGGTGCGAGTGTATACTCAGCATCTGAACTTGCTAGAGAAGAGTTTCCGAATCTCCAGGTAGAAGAAAGAAGTGCGGCATCTATTGCCCGTCGTTTGCAGGACCCATTAGCAGAATTGGTGAAAATTGATCCGAAATCTGTTGGCGTCGGTCAATACCAGCATGATGTTTCTCAAAAACGATTATCAGAATCGTTACACTTCGTTGTCGAAACGGCAGTTAACCAAGTCGGTGTGAATGTAAATACAGCCTCTCCGTCACTTTTACAATATGTAGCAGGATTGAACAAGACAGCTGCAAATAATATTGTCAAAAAGCGTGAAGAGGAAGGGAAATTTACAAGCAGGGTTCAATTAAAGAAGGTTCCACGTCTAGGGGCGAAAACCTATGAGCAGGCGATTGGGTTCTTACGAGTGTTGGATGGCAAACAGCCGCTTGATCGCACAGGAATTCATCCGGAAAATTACGATGAAGTGAAGAAATTATTAGCAAGTCTCGGATTTACAACCGATGACCTTGGTTCGGAAGAGTTGAAAACAGCCCTAAATGGTTTAGATTTAACATCCGTATCTGAGGAACTTGCCATTGGGGAGCTAACGCTAAAGGATATTATTGATGCGTTGGTAAGACCGGAACGTGACCCTCGTGATGATTTACCTCGCCCTCTATTGAAAAAAGATGTTTTAAAGCTTGAGGACCTTAGCACTGGATTGGAACTGCAAGGTACCGTCCGGAATGTAGTCGACTTCGGTGCGTTTGTCGATATCGGTGTGAAACAGGATGGGCTCGTTCATATATCCAAACTCAGCAACCGATTTGTAAAGCATCCTTTAGACATTGTATCGGTAGGGGATGTTGTCACCGTATGGGTAGACTCGGTTGATATGAAAAAGGGCCGGGTAGCGTTAACGATGCTTGCGCCATCGAAATAGTAGAGAGTACCAGGTTCATTACTATATAAAACAGAATTTCCATGACTGATTGAAGACCATTTCGTCTAGCGATTTGGTCTTCGTTTTTAGTAGAGGTGAATCCAGCACTGTGGTTGCTTGAATTTAAGGCATTGTTATATTCATTGTTGATTTTCGTGTAGGTATGAGAATTCATAGGCGGAGAAATTCCGGCTAATGTATACAGTGGAAACTTAAGAGGCAGATATAAGCGGAGATATTCCGATTAACTGCCCTAAATAAGACAAAATCCAAAGGTTTGGATAATATAAACGGAAAAACTTCCTTTATTTTTAAGGAAATATGGGTATTTCCCAATTTAAACGGAATTTTTCCTTTTATTTTTCAAGCACAATGAAATCAACATTCAGACAAAAAAAGTGCAAAGCCCTAGGATGCTCTGCACTATAAATTCTTCTCCTTTTCTTAGGAGAAGTGTTTCTTTCTGTAAAAGAACCAGCACTGGTTCAACATCTTGATCTGATAGCGATCTTTCTCATAAAAAGCTCTTTTCATTTGGTTTTGCAACCAAGTTGGCATAATAAAACCTCCCGAAAAGTACTAAAGGTATATACACTATATGCTATAATAGGTTGTCATGTTCGCATAGAAAGAGAGGGATCCCAAAATGGAACAACAACAACTTCAATTATTAGTTGAAAAGATATCTGTTGAGTCTTTTGGGAAGCCGTTTTTACATCAAGCATCCTTTAATCCAAGACTAAGATCAACTGGCGGCAGATACCTTCTTGGAACACATAATATTGAGATCAATAGAAAGTATTACGACCAGCTTGGCGAACAAGAATTAATAGGGATCATTAAACATGAACTATGCCATTATCACCTTCACCTGGAAGGGAAGGGGTATCAGCACAAGGACCAAGATTTTAAGCATTTATTAAAAAAGGTTGGCGCACCACGATTTTGTGCACAACTGCCAGATATAAAAGTAAAACGAACCTCGAAAAGGATCCTTCTGTATCAATGTACGAAATGTCACCAATCATACAGAAGAAAAAGAAGCATAGATACTAGTAGATATGTGTGTGGAAAATGCAGAGGGAAATTGACGAAAATAAAAGAAATAACCTTAGGATAAGGGAAGAATTTGAAAAAAAACTTTCTTCAAAAACTATGTTGACTTTCTATCGTATCGTCATTATAATGTAAAGAGTCGATAAGGTAATGCCTTGTTGAAAGAGATTATTCCGCAGTAGCTCAGTGGTAGAGCTATCGGCTGTTAACCGATCGGTCGTAGGTTCGAGTCCTACCTGCGGAGCCATATGGGGAAGTACTCAAGAGGCTGAAGAGGCGCCCCTGCTAAGGGTGTAGGTCGGGTGACCGGCGCGAGGGTTCAAATCCCTCCTTCTCCGCCATATTTTTTAGGCCCCTTGGTCAAGCGGTTAAGACACCTCCCTTTCACGGAGGTAACACGGGTTCGAGTCCCGTAGGGGTCATTTGGGATGGGAAGTGACTTTGATTCATTTCCTGTTTCTTATTCTCAATTTAATTATTATTGGGCTATAGCCAAGCGGTAAGGCATCGCACTTTGACTGCGACATGCGTTGGTTCAAATCCAGCTAGCCCAGCCATTTTTTTAAATCAATAAATATCTATGCGGGTGTGGCGGAATTGGCAGACGCACCAGACTTAGGATCTGGCGCCGCAAGGCGTGGGGGTTCGACTCCCTTCACCCGCACCAATCATTTCACTTGAATTTAATTAATTAGTGTGATATGATTATTTTTGTCGCTAATTATCATGCGGTCGTGGCGGAATGGCAGACGCGCTAGGTTGAGGGCCTAGTGGGGGCAACCCCGTGGAGGTTCAAGTCCTCTCGGCCGCACCAAATTAATTGTTGACAGACAGTGCTGAGTGTGTTATAGTTTAAAAGTTGACTTTTTAAATTAATGCGCCCGTAGCTCAATTGGATAGAGCGTCTGACTACGGATCAGAAGGTTGTGGATTCGACTTCTTCCGGGCGCGCCATATAGACGGGAAGTAGCTCAGCTTGGTAGAGCACTTGGTTTGGGACCAAGGGGTCGCAGGTTCGAATCCTGTCTTCCCGACCATTTTAAATTAATATGCGGGTGTAGTTTACTGGTAAAACCTCAGCCTTCCAAGCTGATGTAGTGGGTTCGATTCCCATCACCCGCTCCAAAACTTCTAATAATTGTTCTTTGAAAACTAAACAAACAAAATCGTGCAAACAAACAATAACTTTTAGTTTCTTTAAAGAAGCTAAGCCAACGTAACAAATGAGCTAATCAACTTTCTTGGAGAGTTTGATCCTGGCTCAGGACGAACGCTGGCGGCGTGCCTAATACATGCAAGTCGAGCGAGACTCTTCGAAGTCTAGCGGCGGACGGGTGAGTAACACGTGGGCAACCTGCCTGTAAGACTGGGATAACACCGGGAAACCGGTGCTAATACCGGATAATCCTTTTCCTCTCATGAGGAAAAGCTGAAAGTCGGTTTCGGCTGACACTTACAGATGGGCCCGCGGCGCATTAGCTAGTTGGTGAGGTAACGGCTCACCAAGGCGACGATGCGTAGCCGACCTGAGAGGGTGATCGGCCACACTGGGACTGAGACACGGCCCAGACTCCTACGGGAGGCAGCAGTAGGGAATCTTCCACAATGGACGAAAGTCTGATGGAGCAACGCCGCGTGAGCGATGAAGGCCTTCGGGTCGTAAAGCTCTGTTGTTAGGGAAGAACAAGTACCGGAGTAACTGCCGGTACCTTGACGGTACCTAACCAGAAAGCCACGGCTAACTACGTGCCAGCAGCCGCGGTAATACGTAGGTGGCAAGCGTTGTCCGGAATTATTGGGCGTAAAGCGCGCGCAGGCGGTCCTTTAAGTCTGATGTGAAAGCCCACGGCTCAACCGTGGAGGGTCATTGGAAACTGGGGGACTTGAGTGCAGAAGAGGAAAGCGGAATTCCACGTGTAGCGGTGAAATGCGTAGAGATGTGGAGGAACACCAGTGGCGAAGGCGGCTTTCTGGTCTGTAACTGACGCTGAGGCGCGAAAGCGTGGGGAGCAAACAGGATTAGATACCCTGGTAGTCCACGCCGTAAACGATGAGTGCTAAGTGTTAGAGGGTTTCCGCCCTTTAGTGCTGCAGCTAACGCATTAAGCACTCCGCCTGGGGAGTACGGCCGCAAGGCTGAAACTCAAAGGAATTGACGGGGGCCCGCACAAGCGGTGGAGCATGTGGTTTAATTCGAAGCAACGCGAAGAACCTTACCAGGTCTTGACATCCTCTGACACTCCTAGAGATAGGACTTTCCCCTTCGGGGGACAGAGTGACAGGTGGTGCATGGTTGTCGTCAGCTCGTGTCGTGAGATGTTGGGTTAAGTCCCGCAACGAGCGCAACCCTTGATCTTAGTTGCCAGCATTTAGTTGGGCACTCTAAGGTGACTGCCGGTGACAAACCGGAGGAAGGTGGGGATGACGTCAAATCATCATGCCCCTTATGACCTGGGCTACACACGTGCTACAATGGATGGTACAAAGGGCTGCAAGACCGCGAGGTTTAGCCAATCCCATAAAACCATTCTCAGTTCGGATTGCAGGCTGCAACTCGCCTGCATGAAGCCGGAATCGCTAGTAATCGCGGATCAGCATGCCGCGGTGAATACGTTCCCGGGCCTTGTACACACCGCCCGTCACACCACGAGAGTTTGTAACACCCGAAGTCGGTGGGGTAACCGTAAGGAGCCAGCCGCCTAAGGTGGGACAGATGATTGGGGTGAAGTCGTAACAAGGTAGCCGTATCGGAAGGTGCGGCTGGATCACCTCCTTTCTAAGGATAAAGCTGGACCTGTGAGCCAGACAAAACAGTTTGTACACGATCTTTGTTTGTTTAGTTTTGAGGGAGCAATTCTCTCAAAGCTTTTTTTAATCGTTCTTTGAAAACTAGATAATCGTAATGAAGAAGCAAAGTAAACATCGAGTAATCGCCATTTTAGTTTTTCTCTCTTATTTAGTAAGAGTTATAAACCTTTTAGGTTAAGTTAGAAAGGGCGCACGGTGAATGCCTTGGCACTAGGAGCCGATGAAGGACGGGACTAACACCGATATGCTTCGGGGAGCTGTAAGTAAGCTTTGATCCGGAGATTTCCGAATGGGGAAACCCACTGTTCGTAATGGAACAGTATCTTTACCTGAATACATAGGGTATGGAAGGCATACCCGGGGAACTGAAACATCTAAGTACCCGGAGGAAGAGAAAGCAAACGCGATTCCCTGAGTAGCGGCGAGCGAAACGGGACATAGCCCAAACCAAGAGGCTTGCCTCTTGGGGTTGTAGGACACTCAACATGGAGTTACAAAGGAACGGGGTAGATGAAGCGACCTGGAAAGGTCCGTCAGAGAAGGTAAAAACCCTGTAGTCGAAACTTCGTTCCCTCCTGAGTGGATCCTGAGTACGGCCGGACACGTGAAATCCGGTCGGAAGCAGGGAGGACCATCTCCCAAGGCTAAATACTCCCTAGTGACCGATAGTGAACCAGTACCGTGAGGGAAAGGTGAAAAGCACCCCGGAAGGGGAGTGAAATAGTTCCTGAAACCGTGTGCCTACAAGTAGTCAGAGCCCGTTCATGGGTGATGGCGTGCCTTTTGTAGAATGAACCGGCGAGTTACGATCCCATGCAAGGTTAAGTTGAAGAGACGGAGCCGCAGCGAAAGCGAGTCTGAATAGGGCGTATGAGTATGTGGTCGTAGACCCGAAACCAGGTGATCTACCCATGT
>NZ_CP126107.1:242500-355000 GCF_030123365.1 Neobacillus sp. SuZ13
TCGCAGGTTCAAATCCTGTCCCCGCAATTTGGTCCGGTAGTTCAGTTGGTTAGAATGCCTGCCTGTCACGCAGGAGGTCGCGGGTTCGAGTCCCGTCCGGACCGCCATTTATATTGTAAAATGAGTACGAAACAAGGTTTCGTCTTTTTTTATGCCCTTTTTTGCTCAATTGTAAAAAATCAGGTAAACTACATATGGAATAGGCACCCTTAGGAGCAATCCTAAGGTTTTTTTTGCAGATAAATAAGGTAAAATGAAGATATGTGCCACGATGTTAAAATAAAAAGGTGATTGAATGAAACAATTTGAACGAATTACAACAGATTCTGAGGAGACTTCCCTATTTGCCGAAAGATTTGCTGGACGTTTACAACCAGGGGATGTCATCGCACTGGAAGGTGATTTAGGTGCAGGAAAGACAACCTTCACAAAGGGGTTGGCTAAAGGCTTAGAAATTAAGAAGACCGTCAACAGCCCGACATTTACCATTATTAAAGAATATAAAGGAAAATTGCCATTATATCATATGGATGTCTATCGGGTTGCGGATGCCTTTGAAGACCTAGGATTTGATGAATACTTTGAAGGGGACGGAGTGACGGTAGTGGAATGGGCCCATTTGATTGAAGAGCAGCTTCCCGAGGAAAGACTAACCATCTTCCTGTATCGTGAAGAAGGGGACCGGAGACGAATGGTTTTCAAACCACAAGGAAGAAGATATGAGCAATTATGTAAGGAGACATTTTCATGACCATATTAGCGATTGACACTTCTAATTATGCATTAGGAGTTGCGCTTTTAGACGAAAACCAAGTACTTGGTGAATATATCACTAATTTAAAAAAGAACCATTCAGTTCGAATTATGCCTGCTATTCAAACACTGATGAAAGATTGTGAGCGGGTGCCTGCTGATATAACGAAGATTGTGGTAGCCAAAGGACCAGGCTCCTACACAGGTGTTCGAATTGGGGTTACCATTGCTAAAACGTTAGCATGGACCCTAAACATACCACTTGTCGGTATTTCGAGCCTTGAAATCCTAGCAGCAGGTGTCAGCCGTTATTTTAATGGATTTGTTTCGCCTCTATTTGATGCTAGAAGGGGACAAGTGTATACCGGATTATACCAAAATGAAGGTAGTGAATTCCTAACGATTCAAGAGGATCGCTTGGTTATGTTAGCGGATTGGGCAGAGTCTCTAAAAGGGGCAGGTAAATCAATCTTATTTATCGGGAATGATTTATCACTCCATCAGGCAACAATCGCTGACCATTTGGGATCTCAGGCTGTTTTTGCAACGATTACGGAGCATAATCCTCGTCCATCTGAGCTTGCCCTTCTTGGCAGGGATAAACCTGGGGAGGACATACATTCTTTTGTTCCAAATTATATCCGTTTAGCTGAAGCAGAAGCGAAATGGTTAGAAGCGAAAGGAAAAATATGAAATGGATAGGAATAGAGAGTTATGGTAGATTCATTTGTTTTTCGTAACATGAGGGAAGAGGATATTGACCAAATCTTAGAAGTAGAGCATGCATCCTTTACGACTCCATGGAGTCGTGAAGCTTTCTATAATGAATTACACAATAATCGATTTGCTGTTTATATTGTCTTAGAAGAAAATAATAAAATTCTTGGATACTGCGGGGCATGGATTGTCATTGACGAAGCCCATGTCACGAATGTAGCAATCCTGCCTGAATTTAGGGGCCGAAAACTGGGGGAAGCTATATTGCGAAATATGATGTCAGTAGCCCGGGAGATGGGAGCAAAGAGCATGACACTTGAAGTGCGTGTGTCCAATCATGTGGCACAATCTCTATATCGAAAGCTAGGCTTTCAAAATGGAGGAATCCGTAAAAATTATTATTCTGATAATCAGGAAGATGGTTTAGTGATGTGGGTAAATTTATGATAAAAGATCAATGGATTATGGGAATCGAAACAAGCTGTGATGAGACTGCTGTCGCAATCATTAAAAATGGCCGTGAAATTGTTGCCAACGTTGTGGCATCGCAGATTGAAAGTCATAAACGTTTTGGTGGTGTTGTGCCGGAGATTGCTTCCCGCCACCATGTTGAGCAAATTACCATTGTTACGGAGGAAGCATTAAAACAAGCAAATATTACATTTGCTGAAATTGATGCAATTGCTGTCACAGAGGGACCTGGGTTAGTCGGTGCCCTGTTAATCGGGGTAAATGCTGCGAAGGCATTAGCTTTTGCTCAAAATAAACCATTAGTTCCCGTTCACCATATTGCGGGGCATATTTATGCAAATCGTCTGGTAACCGAAATGAAATTCCCGCTCCTTGCTCTCGTCGTTTCAGGCGGGCACACAGAGCTGGTTTATATGAAGGAACATGGTCATTTTGAAGTGATTGGAGAAACAAGGGACGACGCCGCAGGGGAAGCCTACGACAAGGTAGCGCGAACATTGAATATGCCATACCCTGGCGGACCTCATATCGATCGTTTGGCGCAGACTGGAAATCCGACGATTAACTTACCTAGGGCATGGCTGGAGGAAGGCTCCTATGATTTTAGTTTTAGCGGTTTAAAGTCTGCAGTTATTAATACGGTCCATAATGCTGAGCAACGCGGTGAAGTGATTGCCCCTGAAGACTTGGCTGCAAGTTTTCAAGACAGCGTCATTGAAGTGCTAGTCACAAAAACAGAAAAGGCTGTCGCGGAATACGGTGTGGAGCAAGTTTTAGTTGCCGGCGGGGTTGCCGCGAATAAAGGACTTAGACAGGCATTAGAGAAGGTTTTTTCACAGAAACCTGGGATTGATTTAGTCATCCCGCCATTATCGTTATGTACAGATAATGCTGCAATGATTGCTGCGGCGGGTAGTGTGATGTTTGAAAAGGGAATTCGAGCAAATTTGACGTTAAACGCCAATCCTGGACTTGATATTGGATTATATAATTAAAAACTCTTCTGGATAAGAAGAGTTTTTTTGTTGATAAGATTTTTTGAACATTCATTGAAATAAACTTAAATGTGGATAAGTGGACAGTTTTCTGTGTATAATGTGGATAAGTAGGGTTATAATTGTGGATATTGTGGAAAAGTAAAAAATGCATTGAAAATACTCTGTTTACAATGTGAATAAGATTGTGGAAAAGTGAATAATTTTTATAAAAGTGCATGTATCGAATGTTGTCGATATATGTCTTATTAGAAAGAAAAAAACCGAGCGATGCTCGGTTTTTACTCTGCCAGCTCCGCCCAAGCTTCCATTAGTTGCTCGAGTTCCGCTTTGGCTTTTTCATTTTTTAAATTGATTTCTAGTACTTTTTCATGGTTTTGAAAGATATCAGGATCACAGAGTTGCTGTTCGAATTCCTGAATTTGTTCTTCCAGTTCTTCTATTCTTTGTTCCACTTCTTCTAATTTTCGTTTCCGCTGGCGTTCTTGTTTCTTACTTTCCTTATCCTGTTGATAAGTATTTTTCTCAAATGTCTCCGATTGTGCAGATCCTTTTTGAAAATCCGCTAGTGCTAAGGCAGCAAGTTCTTCCTGCTCTAATTTCTTCTCTACATAATAATCATAATCCCCTAAATACTCTGTACTGCCATGGCGGCTCAGTTCTAAGACCTTTGTGGCAATTCGGTTAATAAAATACCTGTCATGTGAGACAAAAAGAATCGTGCCTGGGTAATCGATTAATGCATTCTCAAGAACTTCCTTGCTATCTAAATCCAAGTGGTTGGTAGGCTCATCCAAAATTAAAACATTGGCTTTTTCTAACATAAGCTTAGCCAAAGCAAGTCGAGCTTTCTCTCCGCCGCTTAAAGTGGAGACAATTTTCAAGACATCGTCACCGGAAAATAAGAAATTACCAAGAACCGTTCGAATCTCTTTTTCGTTTTTTAACGGATAATCATCCCAGAGTTCATTCAAAACACGTTTGTTGGAGGTTAATTCCGCCTGTTCCTGATCGTAATATCCGATAGAAAGGTTTGTTCCATAGAGAATGGTTCCATCTAGGGCCGGCAGCTTTTTAATAATGGTTTTTAATAAGGTTGATTTACCGATTCCATTTGGGCCCACTAAGGCAATGCTTTCTCCTTTATAGGCACGAAAAGAAATGGCTTCTGAAACCTTTTCACCCTTATAACCGACAGCAAGGGAATCAACCGTTAACACATCATTACCGCTTTGTTTTTCAATTTCAAACGAGAAATTTGCCGACTTTTCATCCCCTAAAGGCCGGTCCATCAGCTCCATCTTCTCTAACTTTTTACGACGGCTTTGGGCACGTTTGGTCGTTGATGCACGTGCTAAATTCCGGTTGATAAAATCCTGAAGATCCGCCACCTCTTGCTGTTGTTTTTCAAAAAGCTTTAAATCACGCTCATAATTTGCCGCTTTTTGATCAAGGTAGGAACTATAGTTGCCTGTAAAGCGTTGGATTTGCTTGCGGGAGACCTCATAGACCTGCGTAACCACCTTATCTAAAAAATAGCGGTCATGGGAGACAATTAAAATAGCCCCGTGATAACTTTGCAAATATTGCTCCAGCCAGGAAAGTGTATCAATATCAAGATGGTTGGTCGGCTCGTCCAATATTAAGATATCGGGCTTGGTTAATAGCAGCTTACCAAGGGCAAGACGCGTTTTCTGCCCGCCGCTTAAGCTGGATATCATTAAGGTCTTGTCTGGAAAATTTAATCCATGCAGGACCGAACGAAGCTCTGCCTCGTATTGATATCCACCCTGCTCTTTAAATTTCACTTGAAGATGGTCGTACTCTTTCAGGATTCTCTCGTACCTTCCATTGTCTTCAAATACACGGGGATCGGCCATTTGTTCTTCAAGGGTCCGGAGTGACTTTTCCATTAAACGCAGCGGTTCAAAAACAGTCAGCATCTCGTCCCATATTGACAAATTGGACTCTAAACCAGTATTTTGTGCTAAATAGCCAATCATTACTTCTTTTGGTTTGATGATTTCACCGCCATCATGCGACAAGTGGCCAGCAATAATCTTCAATAATGTCGATTTTCCTGCACCATTGCGCCCAACTAGAGCCACACGGTCTCGAGTTTGTAATTCTAATTTAATATTCGATAAAATAAGGTCAGCACCATAATATTTTTGTAGTTGATTAACCTGTAACAAAATCATCTCATTCACCTCTATTACATAGGTTAAGTGTACCTTATTCCCGGAATGTCGGCAATCAACTGCGAAGCAGATTAGCTTGATGAAAGTCTTAAAATCGACAAAAACCTTGAATTTCGTTCAAAGTTTCACAGACAGATAAGGAAAAATAGTGTATGATTTGAAGGGAGGATTTTTTATATGGCAGAATTTACGCATTTTAATGAAGAAGGCCGAGCAAAAATGGTCGACGTCAGTGATAAGCCCGAAACAGCGCGGACGGCAATTGCTCATTCCAGTATTATTGTTAAGAAAGAAATTTACGATAGAATTACGAATAACGAGATAAAAAAAGGCGATGTCTTAGCAGTGGCTCAGGTAGCTGCGGTCATGGCAGCAAAGAAGACGTGGGATTTGATTCCGATGTGTCATCCGATTCCCTTAACAGGTGTTAATATTTCTTTTTCCTGGGAACAGGAATCTGAAGAGAATTTTCGTTTAAATATTTCTGCAGCCGTTAAAACCAAGGGGAATACAGGAGTGGAAATGGAAGCGTTAACAGCTGCTTCTGCGTGCGCTTTAACGGTTTATGATATGTGCAAAGCCGTTGATAAAGGTATGGTGATTGGACCCACTTACCTTGTCGAAAAAACGGGTGGTAAAAATGGTGATTTTAAGAGACACGAAAAAGTTAAATGATTTTTAACTAAATTATCCATGGGGTGTGGGAGATTATGAGTAATGAAACAATGAAAATACCACAGGCGACAGCCAAACGGCTGCCCCTTTATTACCGATTTCTTAAAAACCTGCATTCTTCCGGTAAGCAAAGGGTTTCATCAGCCGAACTAAGTGAGGCTGTAAAGGTAGACTCAGCCACAATTCGCCGCGATTTTTCTTATTTCGGGGCATTGGGGAAAAAAGGTTATGGATATAATGTCAATTATTTGATTTCTTTCTTTCGTAAAACCTTGGACCAGGATGAACTGACAAAGGTTGCCTTAATAGGAGTAGGGAATCTGGGCACCGCATTTTTAAACTATAATTTTTTAAAAAATAATAACACAAAAATAGAATGTGCCTTTGATGTGGATCCAGAAAAAATGGGAACGACGATACGTGAAGTCCCGGTTTATCATATGGATGAATTGGAGAAGGTTTTATCTGAGGGAGATATATCCGTTGCGATATTAACGGTGCCAGCTCCAGTTGCACAGATGATTACTGATCGACTTGTGAGTTCAAATGTAAAGGGGATATTAAACTTTACGCCAGCACGCTTAAATGTTCCTCCACAAATTAGGGTCCATCATATTGACTTAGCAGTGGAACTGCAATCGCTTGTTTATTTTTTAAAGCATTATCCGACGGTGGAATTCGAGGAAGAAGAACAATAATTAGTTAAGAGCTTTTCACAAATTTGTGGAAAGCTCTTTTTTGTGTTTAAAACGCGATTTAGATATGTATTAAAAAGTGCGATGTCCTCACCCCTATTTTACTCATAAGTTAAAGAAAGCTAGAAGAGAAAAGGTCTTTCGCGTTAATCAACGTGAAGGGCTTTTTTTTATGAATCATGAGTATCCCCCTAGCTAAAGTAAAGCTAGGGTTATTTTTCTGTTTTTGATAATTAGGACAACCTAATATTTACAATTGTACTTTACAAACGTAACAGTGTTATGTTACATTGTTTCTGGAAAGGGGTTTTCATTATGAGTGAGGAGTTAATCTCAAAGAAAGACCTATTAGAATTAGCAGGAATATCCTATGGGCAGCTATATAGATGGAAACGAAAGGACTTAATCCCGGAAGAATGGTTTGTACGCAAGTCTACGTTTACAGGGCAAGAAACATTTTTTCCTAAGGAAAAGATCTTAGAAAGAATCGAAAAAATCCAAACGATGAAGGAGAACTTATCCTTAGATGAGCTAGCGGATATGTTCTCTCCAAATGTAGCAAATTTAAATTATAGCAAAGATCAATTAATAAGACGTAACATTGTTTCGACAGCTGTTGTCGATTTTTACTTAGAACATGAAAAGGGCAGTCTGGATTTTAATTTTACGAGGATTCTAGAAGTGTTTGTATTAGAGAAATTGCTTCAATCAGGTGAAATAAACCTAGATGAAGGGAAAATGGTCTTGCAGGTGTTAAAGGACCATGGAGCATTAATTAAGCAAAAAAGCTGTGAGTTAGTGATTACTAGGAAGTTGGGGATGTCATCCTGTCTATTACTCATAAATGCAGAAGAATTTCACTTTGAACGTGGTACGAAGGTAGTCACTGCACTGTCGCTGATGAAGTGCATGGAAGAGATTAAAGCGAAATTATTATAAAGGAGAATGACGATGGATACGAAAAGCAGAGGGGACTTGGTGATTAATGGCTTTGGTGCATCCAACGGGGGGCAGTTCCGCGTTGTTAAATTAAATGGCAGAGGGACGATTAACAGTGATTTAGAGTGTATGGAACTTGATTGTAATGGTTCAGGTATTCTATATGGCAATGTTATCTCTGAGAAAGTAAAGGTGAACGGGAATGGGAGGTTCAGAGGGAATCTCGAGGCCCAAAACCTATCGATTGATGGATCAGCACGGATCGATAAAAACCTAACAGTGGAAAAAATAAAGATCTCTGGTAAAGGAATGATAGGCGGCAGGGTCAAAAGTGAGGAAATAAAAATTCAAGGGACCTTTACGGTAAGTGAAGATTGTGAAGCGGAAATTTTTATAGCAGAATCGCAGTTTACGATTGGCGGACTTCTAAATGCCGACTATATCGACATAAAGATGTTTGGAGAATGTAAAGCAAAAGAAGTCGGCGGGCAAACGATTACGGTAAAGCAGAAAGGTTCATCCTTAGTCGGTAATTTGCTTAAATCCTTTTATAAACCACAGCTGGAAGCGGAATTAATCGAAGGGGACAAAATTGAACTCGAGAATACTACCGCTAAAATCGTCCGTGGAAACCAGGTAAAGATTGGTCCAAATTGTCAGATTGGTCTAGTTGAGTATACAGAGGAATTTTTTATGGATAAAAAGGCCGTTGTTGCTGAAAACAGAAAGATTTAATTAGGAGGGAAAAGCGAGATGATGGAAAGGAACGGAAATCTTATTATCAATGGATCGGGAAGCTACCCTGGCGGCCGTTATGATAAAATCAGTATCCGCGGGGAAGGGACCATAATGACTGATGTGGAATGTTCAGCTTTCAATGTTTATGGCACAAGTGAAGCCGCTGAAAATGTGAAAACAGGCTCAGTAAAAGTATTTGGTGAAGCTGAGGTCAAAAGGAATATGGAAGCCAAGGATACACTTGTAATGGGAACGATGATGGTCGGCGGCAATGCTCACATGAAAAAAATCAAAATTTTAGGATTGCTGGAAGTCGGCGAAGGACTTACTGGAGATGAGGCAAACATTAAAGGTAGTATTGCGGTGAATGGTGATGTAGAATATGAGACATTTGACTCAAGTGGTGGTTTTGAGATTAAAGGCTTACTAACGGCGGATACCATTAAGGTTGGTCTTCGGTTTGGGCAGAGCAGTGCCGAGGAAATCGGCGGCGGGAAAATCACCGTGAAAAAAAGGAGTAACACACTGCTGCCCTTTGGAAAAGAGATTGGGTTCCTTAGTGCAAAAGTGATTGAAGGGGATGACATTTATCTTGAAAATACAAAAGCAGATATTGTCCGCGGTAACAAGGTGAAAATTGGCCCCGGCTGTCAAATTGGAGTGGTAGAATACAGGGACGATTTTACACATGATTCAAAGGCAGCGGTAAAAATAACGACAAAGATATAAGGGAGAAATGTGATGGTAACGAAAGAGAGTAAATTAGGATTAGTGGTTGCGGGGTTATTGCTGGGGATTTTGATGGCATCGATGGATAATACGATTGTTGTTACAGCGATGGGAACGATTGTTGGCGATCTTGGGGGACTAGAAAGCTTTGTCTGGGTTGTTTCCGCGTATATGGTCGCTGAGATGGCGGGGATGCCTATCTTTGGTAAGCTATCAGATATGTATGGGCGAAAAAGATTCTTTATTTTTGGATTGATCCTGTTTATGGCTGGTTCGGCATTGTGCGGAACAGCTGAAACAATCACGCAATTAAGCATTTATCGGGCGATCCAGGGAATTGGCGGCGGAGCGCTGGTACCGATTGCCTTTACGATCATGTTTGACTTGTTTCCTCCTGAAAAGCGTGGGAAAATGGGCGGTCTGTTCGGAGCAGTATTTGGTTTATCGAGTATTTTTGGGCCATTGCTTGGGGCGTATATAACAGACTATATCAGCTGGCATTGGATTTTCTATATTAACATGCCTCTAGGGATTCTATCACTAATCTTTATTACCATCGCTTATAAAGAATCTCCAATTCACAAAAAACAAATTATTGATTGGTCGGGAGCTATAACCTTGGTTGGAGCGGTTGTTTGTTTAATGTTTGCGCTTGAACTTGGGGGACAGAAATATGACTGGGATTCTACGGTGATTTTGAGCTTGTTTGGTGGATTTGGGCTTCTGTTTTTAATCTTTTTATTTGTGGAGACTAAAGCGAAGGATCCTATTATATCGTTTTCGATGTTTAGGAACCGCTTGTTTGCAGGCAGTACGATTGTTGGTTTATTTTACGGGGCAGCCTTTATGGCAGCAACAGTTTACATCCCGATTTTTGTGCAAGGGGTGTATGGTGGAACGGCCACCAACTCAGGGTTGATATTATTGCCAATGATGCTCGGTTCGGTCGTTACCGCACAAGCGGGCGGTTTCTTAACAACGAAGATGAGTTACCGAAACATCATGTTTATCTCCGGAGTGATATTGATTGGCGGCTTATTGTTATTGAGCACGATTTCACCGGATACAAAGAGAGCGGTATTGACGCTTTACATGATAATTATCGGTTTAGGGGTCGGCTTCTCCTTTTCGGTGTTAAGCATGGCAGCGATTCATCCGTTTGGAATGGAACAAAGGGGCTCTGCCACATCGACAAGTAACTTTATACGTTCCTTAGGAATGACGATCGGGATTACGATTTTTGGTACGATTCAACGAAGTGATCTTAAAGAAGGATTGGAAAATGCTTTTGCTGGAATGGGACCGATGCCTAAGGGACAAAGTTTCGGAGATTCGCGGGCCTTATTATCGGAGGAAGCAAGAAAACTAATTCCCTCACCAATTCTCGACAAAATCACAGATGCACTCGCAAATTCCATCGTCCACACATTCACATGGGCACTCGTCCCAGCAGGTTTAGCTTTCCTATTTATCTTTATCCTTGGGAAAGAGCGGATGGTCATTAACAAGGGGCAAGTGTCGAAATAAGTGTTGAAAAAGTAACTGATTCAAATTAGGTGAAAAAAAGCCTTTTTGAGTCAGTTTTTTCGTGAAAAGCAAATTATTTGTGATGTGAGACTTACTTATGAGCATTGGTCCTGGATATTAGTAAAGTTTTTGCCTGTTTTTTTATGGGGTTTTCAAGTTGTGATTGGTTCTATCGGCGAATTTACTTGTCTAATCAGCGAATAGGAGAGTTTAATCGGCGAATTTGGACTTCCAATCAGCGAATTGAAAAAAGGTGTCAGGCACCATGTGAAGAATTCACATGAGGCCTGACACCTTAATTTTTTTTCTGATTCTTTTTCTTTAACTGATCTTTGTATTTGATGTGAAAGATGATCATTTTTAGGCCTGAGCCAAAGTCAAAGGTGGCTAATAATATAAGGAGGTAACTGAAAAACCCCCAGCCGTTGCTTTGAACATGATCAATGGCGAAGTAAGTAAATAAGCCGCCAAGTAGAAAGTATATCAATCCGGAAAACAGTGGTGATCGTCTCATAGAAATCCTCCGATAAAGTTTTGAACAGCCTCGGCTTGTCTTTGCAGCCGTTCAATATCGTCTTTATATATAGACTGAACCAAGACAACCATGGTATTCATCGCGACATGGGCAAATATTGGCACGAAAATGGATTTAGTCATGACATAAAGAAAAGCGAACGTAAAGCCCATCGCGGAATAAAGCAAAATGTGCTGGAATTCCATATGTGCAGCAGCAAAAATGACCGAACTAATAAGTGCAGAGATAAAGAAGTTATAGCGATTATGAAGCGATCCGAAAATGATTTTACGAAAAACGATTTCCTCTAAGATGGGTCCAATGATACTCGTAACAATAATCGCCAAGGGAAAAGCCTCGATAATCTTCAGAATCCCTTTTGTGTTTTCAGAACCCATTTCTACCCCTAATAGATTCTCAATGATTGCCGCAACATATTGGGCAAAAAGCGCAAGGAAGATGCCGGCAAAGGCCCAGATCACTGAATGGCCAATTGAACCTTCCTTTTTGCGAAAGCTGTGATCGTTCATTTCCTTCCGCAGCATTAAAAGAATGATTAATAAGGCAATTGTAAAACTAGCGAGGAGCCATGAAGGAACCGCAAGGCTTTGGTTAATCCCAAAATATTTAAATCCATACAAAAACAGTGGTACACCGATTAGACTGGAAAACTGCATGGCGATGTAAACAATTATGATCATCCAATAATTCCGTTTCAAATATCTAGTCCCCTTTAGATTCCATTTTATAAACTTTGCCGAGTAGGTCATTATAATCATCCATTTTCAAGGATGCCAAATCGCTCAAACCTTAATTTATACTATTCTTCATTTTACTCTTAAAACCAGGATTGTTTCAATTTAGAAACCTTTTTAAAAAAAAGGTATAGAATATCGTGGTTTTAGCATACTTAATAAGGTTGTCAGAAGGGATCATTCGACGGTTTCGCTTTTCGATTTTTTTTGTAAAATTTTATGCTTCACACTTGCAAAAGATTTTGAGATTCATTATTATAATAATTGTGTTAGCACTCATTAATAGAGAGTGCTAATAAGTCAGAATTACATATATCTTTGAGGAGGTTGTTTGATTTGTTAAGACCATTAGGTGATCGTATTATCATTGAGCTTGTTGAATCAGAAGAAAAAACTGCAAGCGGGATCGTATTACCGGATTCAGCGAAAGAAAAGCCTCAAGAAGGAAAAGTTGTTGCCGTTGGTACTGGCCGCGTACTTGAAAGCGGAGAGCGTGTAGCACTTGAAGTTTCTGTAGGTGATCGTATCATCTTCTCAAAATACGGCGGTACAGAAGTTAAATATCAAGGTACTGAATACTTAATCCTGCGCGAATCAGATATTCTTGCAGTCGTTGGCGCTTAATTAGAAAAAGTGCAGCGCCCTCTAATAGCTAATACGAGGGCGTTCGAGCCTGACAAATAGATAAGTTTACAATAAACAGTTAAACAATATGAGGAGGTTTTTAAACAATGGCTAAAGAGATTATGTTTAGTGAAGATGCACGCCGCAAAATGCTTAGTGGTGTTGATGCTCTAGCAAATGCAGTAAAAGTTACTCTTGGACCTAAAGGACGCAACGTGGTTCTTGAGAAAAAATTCGGTTCACCACTAATCACAAATGACGGTGTAACAATTGCAAAAGAAATCGAATTAGAAGATGCATTCGAAAACATGGGTGCAAAACTTGTTGCTGAAGTAGCAAGCAAAACAAACGATGTTGCCGGTGACGGTACAACAACTGCAACTGTTCTAGCTCAAGCGATGATTCGCGAAGGCTTAAAGAACGTAACTGCTGGTGCGAACCCAATGGGTATTCGTAAAGGGATCGAAAAAGCTGTTGCAACTGCTGTTCAAGAATTAAAAGCTATTTCTAAACCAATTGAAAGCAAAGAGTCAATCGCACAAGTTGCTTCTATCTCTGCTGCGGACGAAGAAGTTGGCCAATTAATTGCTGAAGCAATGGAGCGCGTTGGCAACGACGGCGTTATCACGATTGAAGAATCTAAAGGCTTCACAACTGAATTAGATGTAGTAGAAGGTATGCAATTTGACCGTGGTTACACTTCTGCTTACATGGTAACTAACACTGATAAAATGGAAGCTGTTTTAGAAAATCCATATATCTTAATCACTGATAAAAAGATTTCTAGCATTCAAGAAATCCTTCCAGTTCTTGAGCAAGTAGTCCAACAAGGCAAGCCGCTATTATTAGTTGCTGAAGATGTTGAAGGTGAAGCACTTTCTACTTTAGTAGTTAACAAGCTTCGCGGAACATTCAATGCTGTTGCTGTTAAGGCTCCTGGCTTTGGTGATCGTCGTAAAGCAATGCTTGAGGATATCGCAGCATTAACTGGCGGTGAAGTGATCACTGAAGAGTTAGGCCGTGAACTTAAAACTACACAAATCGGTTCTTTAGGCCGTGCGGCTAAAGTTGTTGTAACAAAAGAAAATACAACAATCGTCGAAGGCGCAGGAGATACTAATGAGATCGCTGCACGTGTGAACCAAATCCGTGTTCAATTAGAAGAAACTACTTCTGAATTTGACCGTGAAAAATTACAAGAGCGTTTAGCTAAACTAGCTGGCGGTGTGGCAGTAATCAAAGTTGGTGCTGCAACTGAGACTGAATTAAAAGAGCGCAAACTTCGTATCGAAGACGCATTAAACTCTACTCGCGCTGCAGTTGAAGAAGGTATCGTATCTGGTGGTGGTGTAGCCCTTCTTAACGTATACAGCAAAGTAGCTGAAATCCAAGCTGAAGGCGACGTAGCAACTGGTATCAACATCGTATTACGTGCGATGGAAGAGCCTGTACGCACAATCGCTCACAACGCTGGTCTTGAAGGATCTGTTATCGTTGACCGCTTAAAGCGCGAAGAAATCGGGACTGGTTTCAACGCTGCAAACGGCGAATGGGTAAACATGATTCAAGCTGGTATCGTTGACCCAACTAAAGTAACTCGTTCTGCATTACAAAACGCTGCATCTGTAGCTGCTATGTTCTTAACAACTGAAGCAGTTGTTGCTGACAAACCAGAGCCAGCTGGCTCAGGCATGGGTATGCCTGACATGGGCGGCATGGGTGGAATGGGCGGCATGATGTAATTAACATCTTAAAGCCTTGAAGAAGTGAGGTTTTTAATTAGAGAAGGTCTTTCATCAGTTTACTCAACTGGTGGGAGGCCTTTTCTTCCATATTGGCGGTCATATGAGCATAGATATTCATAGTCGTATTAATATTTAAATGTCCTTCCACTGTTGTATTTCTTTAATTCCTACTCCAGCTTTGAATAATAGTGAAGTGTGAGTATGACGGAATGAGTGAGGTGTAATGTTTTTTTAGATTCCTGTTTTTTCAACAGTCGTTTAAGTCGGGTCTCAACTAATTTTCTTAATTTTGGGTGTCCATCTCCACGAGAGAAAATAAATCCGTTATCCTGGTAACCAGACCGTTTTTTAATTTAATTTCATTCTGTTTAATCCGGTGCTTATTTAACATGTTAATCAGCATTTCATCAATCTTGATTATACGGACAGAACCCTTTGTTTTTGGTGTTAAATAAGACTGTTCCGAAGTCCTTTTTCATATTTCAAAATATGTTTGTGAAATACCTAGTTACTTTTGCTTGACTAAGAATTAGTTATGACTTTAAGTAATTCCAATATTTTTCAAAATATAGGTTGACAATTTCTCTAGCGGGCATTATATTTGTGTCTATAAAGAAAAAAGCCGAGTAAACTAGTAGGTTAAGTATGGATAAATGATTTCGATAAGCATATTATTCTGCACTTCACTTTTAGTCTATATTATTTTCATAGAATACCTTTGTAAAAATAAATTATTTTGCCGGTCGGACTACTGAAGGCTCCTATCTCAATTAAATGAGATTAGGAGCCTTTTTTGTTAGTTTTACCAGAATAGAAAGAAAAAAATGATGAAATATGCCGATTGGACCGCCAAAGGCTTTTCAAACAAATAGGCGCCTTTTTTATTAAAATCACGTCCAGTGATGTGGAAAGTATATGACTCATTGGTGGGAGGTGACATGTAGAGATCATATTTACATTAGAAGGACTTGCAGTTTTTATTGGTCATTTTTTCAAGAGGGCATTAAACACATCTATTTAGCCAGTCATTCAAGGAGAATGACTGACTAAATAAATGGTTGTTTAAAAGACAAAAAACAGGGGTGAAATAAGTGAAAAAGAGTTTTAAAAGTTTCTTAAGCATCATTTTTCTAGTGATGATTCTTTCAGCTTGTGCTCTAGACTCATCAAGTTCAAAACAATCTGCTGTACCAGAAAAGAAAGTAAATACGCCTGCAAAGGACACAGGAGTCAAAGAATTTAAGGCAACAAACCTTTCAGCATTACCTGAAAAGGCCAAATCCCGAAAGGATTTATTTATTGCAGGAATATCAGCCCCCGGCGGTGTTTTTTTACCGTATTTCTATGAAAATGGATGGGATGGGAATGCCACGAGTCCCATTTTTGCTCCATTGGTTGACCTGGATAAAGAAGGTAAGCCTGTTGGAATTCTAGCTGATAAGTGGGACGTATCCAGTGACCAGCTTACATATACATTTCATTTAAGAAAAGGATTAACATTTAGTGATGGCTCTCCTTTAACAGCGGATGATGTTGCCTTTACCTTAACATTGCTGCATGACCCAGCATATGAAGGATACCAAGATATATCTCTTGCTGCCATTAAAGGCGGTAAGGAATACAAAGAAGGAAAAGCAAAAACAATTGAAGGTATCAAAGTAAAAGATAAGCAGACTATTGAAATTACAACCACGGAAGTAAACGCGAAGGCGCTTCTTCTATTAGGCGGTCAAGTGTTATCAAAAGCCTATTATGGCAATGACTATGAATATGGAAAACTTGATTATTTAAAGGATCTTTATTCAAAACCGCTTGGTGCAGGTCCATACAAATTTATCAAATATGTCCCAGATCAAGAAATCCGTTATGAAGCAAACGAACATTATTATGCAGGGAAACCAAAGACAAAAAATTTAATCTTTAAAGTCATCGATACTTCGACCTCACTTCAATTATTTGAAACAGGAGAGCTTGATTATGCTAGCTTCTCTGCAGATGACGATACAGTAGGACAATTGCAAAGCTTAGGATTTGCTAATGTCCGAGTAGGTCCAGTTAACGACTTTGGCCTTATTTATGTAAATAATTCTCGACCACAATTTAAGGATAAGGAAGTTCGACAGGCGCTTATTTATGGTTTGGACCGTCAAAAGATTGTAGATGTCAAATTTAAAAATTATGGTGAAGTAGCTAATGTACCAGTTTCAAAGGTTTCATGGGCTTATAACGATGAAGGTATTAATAAATATGAGTTTAATGCTAGCAAAGCAAAAGAATTACTAGATCAAGCAGGTTGGAAGGTAGGAAAAGATGGAATTCGTGAAAAAGACGGAAAACCATTTGTTATTCACTACCTAACGAGAACGGCGGAAGACCCCATCATCCCTATTGCTAAGGAAAACTATGAAGATATTGGTATTAAATTTGAACCTGAGATTATGGACTTTAATGCATTAATAGCAAAGTTAAACAAAAAAGATTATGACTTTGCGTCCGTATCGACTTCACAAATTTTAGATCCAAGTGACCCTGTAGAAGAATTTGCTACGAATAACCCGAATAATGCTGCCGGTTATTCGAATCCAAAGGTAGATGAACTTATCAAAAAGGGGCTCAATACATTAGATATAGAAAAACGTAAAGAAATCTACCATGAGTTATATAAAGAATTGAGTGAAGATCCGCCTGTCATTTTGGTTCATTACCGTCAAAGTGCAAGAGCCATTAGTGGTCAAATCCAAGGTTTAATTCCTGATAATTACACAGGCATCGGTGCTAGCTTACCAAACATTTCGATTAAAAAGTAATGATTGAGTGCCTGGCCAAAAAGCTAGGCACTTTCAATGTTGGGGGAGTTTAAATGAAACAGTATGTATTACAGCGATTTTTACAAATGATCGTGATATTATTTGGAACATCTTTTATTATATTCTTCTTGTTTGCTATTCTTCCGGGTGACTTCATTGATTCCAATATTAGTTTGACACCGCAAAGGGCTCAAGAATTAAAGTCCCTTTACGGCCTGGACCAACCTATATTACACAGATATTTAAACTGGCTCGGAAATGCTCTTCATGGTGATTTCGGCTACTCATTAAAACATCAGGATAAGGTCCTATCACTTTTAAATAAATATGTCTGGAATTCTTTTTTTGTTGCCATTTTTGCTCTCATATTAACGTGGTCTATTGCTTTATTAACGGGTGTATTATCTGCGATCAAGCAATACTCTTGGTTTGATGGTGCCGTAACATTTTTGGTGTTTGCAGCGATGTCGTTTCCATCCTTCTTCATTAGTTTGCTCTTTATTAAATGGTTTGGAGTGGACCTTCAGATATTGCCGATTGGAGGAATGATTGATACGGGCAGTGATAATACAGGATTTTCCTATTTACTTGAAGTGGGAAAACATATGATTCTTCCAGTAACCATCTTAACCCTTTTAAGTGTCGGATCTTTGACCCGATATTTTAGAACAGGAATGCTTGAAGTGATTCGCCTGGATTATATTAGGACAGCTAGGGCAAAAGGCTTGAAAGAACGTGTCGTTATTTTTAAACATGCTTTAAAAAATGCGATACTTCCAGCGATTACACTTCTTGCATTTGAACTGCCCGGTCTTTTTTCCGGAGCGATTATCATGGAGCAAATCTTCAATTGGCCGGGGGTTGGAAGAATTCAACTAGAATCTGTAAGTTTCCGCGACTATCCCGTTTTAATGGCCTTTACAATGTTTTTATCTTGTCTGACTATCATTGGAAACTTTTTAGCAGATGTTACCTATGCAGCGGTTGATCCAAGAATTCGGTTGAGATAGGAGGAAATAAAATGGAAACACACAGTTTACTTGTAAAACAACAAATTTCGAAGTCAAAAGTTAAATCGCCATCTTTATGGAAGCAGACTTATCATCGCTTAAAGAAGAATAAAATGGCGATGGTCAGCCTTTTTTTTCTGGTATTTATGTTTTTGCTTAGCTTCATCGGGCCGTACTTCTCACCTTACATACTTGACAGAACCGACGTAGCCAATATGAACCAGCCGCCTAGTGCATCACATTGGCTAGGGACGGATAGTTATGGGAGGGATGTTCTGACAAGATTAATGATGGCAGGACAAATATCGTTAACGATTGGGATTGCCGCCATGTTCTTATCCATTATCATTGGCAGTTTATTAGGTGCCATTTCAGGTTTTTATCGTGGAATTGTCGATCTAGTGATTATGAGATTAGCTGATATATTGATGTCCATTCCTGGTTTACCACTCCTGTTGATGATGGGAGCCATACTATCTGAATGGAAGGTACCAGCTGAATATCGACTTTATCTCATCATGATTATGCTCAGCTTCGTTGGGTGGCCAGGTCTTGCCCGCCTAGTGAGGGGGCAAATTTTATCTTTAAAGGAGCAGCCTTTTATGCAAGCAACAGAGGTGCTCGGTTTAAGTGACCGTCGTAAAATATTCCATCATCTTATACCAAACACGGTCCCTATCCTCCTAGTTGTAGGGACCTTAAATGTGGCAGGTTCGATACTAAGCGAATCGGTTCTTAGTTATCTCGGGCTCGGTGTTGTTCCCCCCACACCGTCTTGGGGTAATATGATGGATGCAGCCAATAATTTTATGGATTTCAGAAAACGGCCTTGGCTTTGGATTCCACCAGGGACAGCCATATTCCTAACAGTGGTTTCGATCAATCTGCTTGGAGACGGACTAAGAGACGTGCTTGATCCAAAATTAAGAAGGTAGGTGAGGGGTTATGAGTGAAATGTTGTTAGAAGTAAATCATCTTGTCACGAACTTTCACACAGAAAACGGCATTGTTCAAGCAGTGAATGACGTTAGCTTCTCCATCCGTGAAGGTGAAACTGTTTGTATCGTTGGCGAGTCTGGCTGTGGTAAGAGTATAACCGCATTATCTTTGATGCAGCTCATTCCTGAAAACGGAAAAGTGGAAGGTGGAGAAATTCATTTTGCTGGTAATAATTTATTGCAATTAACGAAAAAGGATATCCGCCGTCTCAGAGGGAATGAAATTGGCATGATTTTTCAAGAGCCAATGACTTCTTTAAATCCCGTCTTTACGATTGGAGAACAAATGATTGAGTCGATTATGGAACATCTATTACTCAGTAAAAAGAATGCATATAAAAAAGCAAAAGAGCTGATCACGATGTTGGGAATTCCCAATGCAGAAAAAATGATTCAACTTTATCCTCATGAATTAAGTGGAGGGATGCTGCAGCGGATTATGATTGCTATTGCCCTTAGCTGTAACCCGAAACTAATTATTGCGGATGAACCAACAACTGCACTTGATGTTACGATTCAAGCTCAAATTTTGGATTTACTAAGAGACGTTAAAAAAGAGTTTAACACATCTATATTGTTAATAACCCATGATTTAGGGGTCGTAGCTGAAATGGCAGATTATGTCGTTGTCATGTATGCAGGAAAAGTAGTAGAAGAAGGACCTGTTCTTAAACTTTTCGCCGACCCGAAGCACCCTTACACAAAGGGCTTACTCAAAGCTAAACCTGTGATAGGCGAACGAAAGGAACGACTATATACAATAGCAGGTCAAGTACCTAATTTAACAGATTTAAAAGATGGATGTTATTTCGCTGATCGATGTGAGCATGTCAAGGAAATTTGCCGTAGGAAACAGCCAGTTTTAACGGACGTAGGTCAATATCAAAAGACGGCGTGCTGGCTGTATAAGGAAGGTGCAGGATGAGTGATACATTACTAGAGGTTAATAATCTAAAAAAATATTATACTTCATCAAAAGGTTTGTTTAAAAATTTTAGCGATTCAGTTAAAGCAGTTGATGGAGTAAGTTTTACGATTAAAAAAGGGGAAGTCTTCGGCCTGGTAGGTGAATCAGGAAGCGGTAAGTCTACCATAGGCAAAACCATATTACGCATTCAAGATAAAACAGCAGGAGAAGTAAAATATAAGGGACAGGACATCTTTGAACTTTCCAAAAAAGAACTACGTCATTTACGTGTCCAAACACAACTGGTATTCCAAGATCCATTTAGTTCATTAAACCCAAGAATCAGGGTAGGTGATGCTATTGGTGAAGCCGTGGTGGAGCACGGGATTGTTTCAAAACAAGAGGTCCGCGAGCATGTGTTAGAGGTTATGGAAAAGTGTGGTTTATCCCCTTTCCATTTTGATCGGTACCCACATGAATTTTCCGGAGGTCAAAGACAGCGTATTGTCATTGCCCGTGCTATGGCCTTAAATCCAGAATTCATTGTGATGGATGAACCTGTTGCATCTCTTGATGTATCTATACAAGCTCAAATCATTAATCTTTTTAGTGACCTCCAAAGGGAAAATGGGCTTTCATATTTGTTTATTTCCCATGATTTAAGTGTGGTCGAACATTTATGTACGAAAATTGCCATTATGTATTTAGGTAATATTGTGGAATTAGCATCAAAAGAAGAACTATTTAATCAACCACAACACCCTTATACCAAAGCACTCCTTTCAGCAGTTCCAATACCAGATCCAACGGCTAAAAGAGAACGTATTTTATTAAAAGGGGATATTCCAAGTCCCATTTATCCGCCTTCCGGTTGTAAATTTCGAACAAGATGCCCAGCAGCAACTAATTTGTGTTCGGGAAAAATACCAGAATATCGTGAAGTAGACAGAGACCATTTTGTTGCATGTCATTATGTTTAACGATGTTTAAACATTCAATAGAGATAAATTCAGGGCTAACCTGATCTTGTCTTTTTTTGGCTTAAATCCTTCACACTGGTAATGATGAATAGGAGGAGCCGTGTGCATTAATAGTGCAAGCATGGTTCTGTGGAGGAGGGAAAGTACAATTTACCGCAAGGTAGAAAGGCTCCGGAATAGGTTGAATGGATTAGAATCGGGATTTAGAAGTAATATCGATTACCTATTAAGAATGTTGTCTAATGTCATTTACTAATCCAAAAGATGTAAAATAAAAAAATATTAGAGTAATAAATTGACAGTTTGGGAAAGTATTGTCATAATACAAAGTAATTTGATAGGAATACTCTTATTAAGAGCGGTGGAGGGAATTAGCCCAATGAAACCCGGCAACCTCCTTACTGAATGGACAGTATGGAAATGGTGCTAAATCTAACAGCGAACGCTGAAAGATGAGAGGAATCGGATTTATTCGAAAAGCCTTCTGTTCTTTCACGAGTTCAGAAGACTTTTTTTACTGCCTCTTAAGAGTTCCAGTCAAAACCATATAGGGAGGAATTCATTTGAAAAGAAAATTTTTAGTAAGCTCATTACTTGTGACAGGACTGACGCTGTCATCCATCTTGCCTGTTTCATATGCACATGATGAATTAGGTGACATTAATATTGAGAAGGGTCAGCGTAATCTGGATGAAATCCGTTCTGTACCTGTCACAGAAGGAAGCAAAAATGTGAAGTATCTACATGAGACTGCTGCGGTTCCATTAAAAGAAATCAGAGATGGCGTGCAAAACAGAACTGCTGACGTCTATGCCCATAAAGGGTTTGCCTACACAGGTACCCATACGGCGAATGGTGGAAACGGCGGGGTGCGTGTCTTCGATCTGAAAGATCCATCCAACCCGAAAGAAGTGGCTGTGTTTGCTCATAATGATATCCCTGGCACTTGGCAGGAAAAAGTCATCGTCAAAACCGTTAATACAAAAGATTTTCAAGGAGATCTAGCAGTTGTTTCTGTTCAGCAGCTTGATGTGAAGAATCCGGATTCTAAGGGTGGATTCCTCCTGTATGACGTAACAAATCCATACGAACCTAAGAAGTTAGGATTCTATGAAGTGACGAAGAAAACAAAAGGAACACATGAATTATATTTAACTACGCAAGGAAATCGAGTACTTGTCCTAGCTGCAAACCCGTATGCGGATTACTATTCTCATGGCCTAGAGAAGGACTTCCAGCTTGTTGATGTCACGAACCCTTCTGAACCGAAAAAACTTTATGAGTTTGATCCGCGATCACTACCGGAAGTGAGCGAGGATTTTGACGGTTACAATTGGAACGCTCCAGATGGCAAGAAGCGTCCGGTATTCAACCATAGCGCATATGCAGATGAAACGGGGAAAACGGCATTTCTTTCATTTTGGGATTTAGGAACAATCATCCTCGATATCTCTGATCCTGAAAATGTGAAATATGAAGGAAGAACAACGTTTGCCTCTAATCAACAAGGCTCTGCACACTCGGTTGCACTTGCAAAAGGCGGCACGGTACTCGTGGAGACAAGAGAGGTTTACGCACCGATTAAACTAGGCTACGAAAAATCATACGGATATACACGACTCTTTGATATCAAGGATAAAAACGATCCGAAATTATTAAGTGAATTCAAAACAGACCTTACAGAAAATATCTCAGAAGACCCTAGCAAACAGGTTACGTTTGCTAAGACTGTTCATGATCCGAAAGTACAAGGAAACACATTGTATCTTTCGCATTATGCGGGAGGAATAAGAGCAGTCGATATCTCGAACCCAAGTGAACCTGTACAAATCGGGAAATATGTTCCTGCAGATGCCTACATATGGGGAGTGTTTGTAGATCAAAACTACGTACTTGCCTCTGATATGGGGAGTGGGCTAAAAGTTTTACAGAAGAAAAATTAAAATGAAGCTTAGTTGAACCAAAAAAACTAATCATAAGATCATCGGAAAACCGAAGGCTCCAGCTCCTACTTACCGTAGAAGATGGGGCTTTTATTTTATAAAAAAATGGTAAATATTTGAGAAGTCCTTGTGGTAGAAGTTCACAGAGAGACCCTTAAAGGGAGCGAAATTATTTATAACTGCTCTCTTGTTAGACAGCTATGCTAAATTTGTGTCCAAGAAATAAATTTAAAACAATCATTCTTATCAAGAGAGTCAGAAGTAAAGGTCGATAAAGGGGTGTATTAAAATGGGAAACATCATACGTTAAGTTATCGAGCAAAGAAAGCATGACTTAATCAGTAAACTAATGGATCAAGGCATCTATAAAAAGAACGACCAACAATTGTTTCAACTTACATTAAAAGAGTTCGAATAGGAAGTTGGACGTTCAATAGGGTTAATACGGATATTGAAGATAATATCTTAATTATTTAGGAGACAATTTCTAAATATCCCCTTTAAGTAAGGAGGGATATTCTACCCTAATAACTAAAAAGAATTGTTTACATGAAAAAAATTCTCCAAATAAGGGTGCATTTCTTCAGGAAGGAAAGGAAGGTTTGTAAAACAAACCTAAACCCCGCTAACAATTTAAAGGAAAGGGAACTTGTACATTACAGATGAATTTGACAATGTAAACCCAGATGAAGTGAACAAAAATTTAGGGGAAACGACAGGTACGAGCAGTACGCCACCGAAAACAGACAATGTACCAGCAAACGAAACGGTAAGTAGTAATGAAGATGTTAGTAAGGTGGATACCAATCATAATGGAAGTGTTACGATCGCTGAAGCCAAAGCTGCTGGCTTTAAAATGCCAATTACGCGTGACTCATGGCTCTATAAATATATGGACGATCGGGATGGTGATGGACTAGTAGGTGAGTAAACAAATCGGCTATATACACATATAACACAAAAATGAAGAAAGGCTGCTATTTTTGGCGGCTTTTTTCTTGTTGTTCTAACGGTGCAGGTTAGCTCGAGAAGGTACGTTATAAAATTTTAGGTAATTTATGGTCTAAAAGGAATTCCCTCTTTTATAGTTGAATTAATATGTATTAGATACATTTAAATGAAAGGAATGAAGTTACTGATACAAATAATTATCCTAGGGAGGAAATAAAGATGTTAGCGAAAATAAAAATAGGTAAATTGAAAACGGAAAATAAGAATCCAAATATACCGTCTTACTTGAATGCCCAAACGGTGATCAATTATCTATAGAATTTGATCATTCTTTAGAAATGGGCGGGTATATGCCTATAAAAGTTCATTGCAATGGAATAAGTAAAGGTGCAAAACTTGCCTGGTATACTCGACATGTTGAGAAGATCACAGTCGATGTTTTTTTAGAGACTATTGCAAGTGAAATAGATAAGAAATATAACTTATAAAATGCAAGAATAATTGAATGGGTATCCTTATTGGATCAGCTCTTTTTTTATGAAAATGGCTCTGTGAAATAAAGGATATTAATGACTTTAGACCAATATTGTTTTTTTGATACATATTGAAGGGGTGTATGAGTGTGGAAGATATAATTAATGCAATAAACCATTGGATACAAGCATTACCAAAGAAATACAACTCTATGTCTGATACAGAAATATCAAATCGCCCATTACCAAATAAATGGTCTAAAAAAGAGATATTAGGACATCTTTGTGACTCTGCAATAAATAATATTGATAGGTTTGTAAAAATTCAATATACGGAACAACCTTATGTCATCCAATCGTATAATCAAGAACAATGGGTCGCAGTGCAGAATTATCAAGAAAGACCACTTGATGAAATACTGACTCTTTTTCAAATCCTTAATAAGCAAGTGATAAATATCATTATGAATATTCCTGCCGAGAAATTAACCTATCTTTGTGATATTGGGAATACCCAAAAAACATTACAATGGCTTATACATGACTACCTTAACCATATGGAGCATCATATTAACAAGCAAATCTTAATTAAAGGAAACGACTAAATCTTAATTTAATTGAACTAACGGGGCATTACTGGGAGCTACAGTAATGCTTTTTTCTTCTTCAAGTAACGAACAGGATAGTTAAAAAAATTTTTCTCTTCAGAGAACGAAAAAACCCAATTTCCTCAATTTTTTAAATGGGAAATTGGGTTTATAGAATTTTGGAATTACCTTAGCTCAAGTACGGTTTCTTAATGATAGGCATCCTATATATATTACTTAGATAGTAAAAATGATTTTTCCAATTGCTTTTCTTGAAGTAAGACGTGAAAAAGCCTGACTCCATTGTTCTAGAGGGAACGTTGAATCAATCACTGGTCGAATTTTTCCTTCCTCAGCTAACTGAATTATATGTTGAAGTGCTGATTGAATAACCTCTTCTGGGATAGCGTAAATGCTGAATCCAATAAGCTTTGTCGCTTTCGCTAAAAGATCCATTAGATTAATTGTTGTTTCCATACCAGCTGCATACCCAATACTTACAACACGACCAGCTTCTGCTAAGGAATGAAGGAGCAGATTTGTTCCATTACCGCCCACTGGATCAAGTGCTAAATTGATACCCCGACCATTTGTCGCACGAGTAATGCCTTGGACAATTCCTTCTTGTGAGAGATTAATAATCGCTTCTGGTTGAGCCGTTGAAGCTTGTTTTGCTTTTTCATTCGATGATACTATAGCAATTGGTTTAGAACCTAATGCTTTGGCAAGTTGAAGTGCTGCATAGCCAACCGATCCTGTTGCTCCTGCTACTGCAACCCATTCATCTTTTTGGATTTCACCAGAGTAGGTTAATGCTAAATAAGCAGTTAAATAAGCAACAGATAAAGCAGCTCCTTCTTCAAAGCTAAAGTTCTTTGGAAGGGGAACTAGTTGGTTTTCAGGTACAACCATCAGCTCTTGGTGTGTACCGTTTTTGCTCACACCAAGCACTCCACCTTGAATAATTACTTTTGATCCTTTAGGAAACTTTGATGAATATTCTACAACTCCTGCCCCTTCATTTCCGAGAACAAGTGGAGGATTTTTAGCAAATGGTAGATGACCTGATTTAACTGTTAAATCAAGAGGATTTAACGCAGCAGCATATACCCTAACTAAAGCTTCCCCTTGATTGGGTGTTGGTTTGTCTCTTGTTTCAAGTACGATTTCAGCTTTTTCTCCAAATTTTTCAACAACTAGAGCTTTCATTTTATCAATGCCTCTCCCTATTTCATAAGTTTAATGATGTTTAATTGGATACATTGTTATCCATGTGACACACGATATTAATATTCATAATCAACTTGCTAAAAACTGATGTAGGTTTGCTAAAGTGATTATAATGTATAATAATTTTTAATATAAGTACGCACTATAAAGTGGCATAGTACCCATTAGGAAACTATTGATGAAAACAATTAAGTAATGGAGAAAAGATCAATATATGAACATAAAAAAAACTGATCCAGTAGAAGCTACCTTAGAATTAATAGGGGGAAAGTGGAAGCCGTTAATCATTTGGCGACTAACGGATAAAACTATGAGATTCAATGAATTAAAAAAATCGCTTCCAAACGTTACGCAAAAAATGTTAACTGAACAACTACGTGAAATGGAATCTCATGGACTTATTCATCGAAAGGTTTATGCTCAAGTACCTCCTAAAGTAGAATATTCACTTACAGAACTAGGAGAGAGTCTAGTGCCCTTTCTAGAATTCATGTGTCAATGGGGAACTAATTATCTTAAATATGTGAAGAATAAAGCAGAAAGTTAAAAGTATGGCTATATTGATTACTGATAATTCTCGATTATGCCAATGACAATATTTACCTTAATAATTTAAAGTTGCTGCGGCCCCCTTTTTATTATGAACGCAAAGATTGTGAAACAATGTACTTAAACAAACGGGTGCGTTAGGTGAAGAAGGATTGTCTACTCAAAAACGTTGATTTTAAGCCTTTTCTTATACACCGTTTCTTTCTATTTTATATGAAAATGAATGGGCGGCATGATGTAATTAGTGCTTAAAAACCTAGTTATATCAACGTTTTGACCGGTAGACGGACAAATTTGTCCGCATAAAGTACAAAAATAAAAAACAACTTTTGCGAGAAGACCTTTCGACATTTTGTTAAACTGTTGGGAGGTCTTTTCTTTTATATGAAAAGTAGCCTAGAAGTGTATCAAAAGTGTACGAAAATGGACCGTTTTTAATCGGTCCGGCAAGCGTTATCGATCTGCAAATTATTGTCCGGTGACAGGTCCGCTTAAGGTTTGATACGATTTTTTTAAATCATACATAGGAGTTGTACAGCATGTCGGAAGTAACGAAGTAAATGGCGATTAAAGAAAGATTTTGGTGTTTCATCGAAACAAAATAGCCGGATTTGGTGAGTATTCATTGAATGAATTAAGGAATATCACCAGTTAGTGATGGAATTACTTATGGAACATACTCACCGCAAAACCTGCAGCATAAGCGAGCTTTACGAAAGTGGATAATGCACCGTAACAGCAACCACCTAATAAAACAATAAATGAGTATTGCCAAGTTTTCATTGTCACTTCCCCTTTCAATCTATTAAAAACTATGATGTATCCATTAATTGGTTTTGAAATCCTCTGTTACTTTTCTAAATAAAAAAGCCACATAGCATAGAGATTCCTCTAGAAAAATCCAAAAACAAATAGATTTTAGTATACAAACTACTTTTATTACTAAACCAAATAGATAATGAATGTAACGTTCTTGTTGGAACTTATTCTGCAAAAAGAAGGACGCTGTGGATTTTTTTCTAAAAAGAACGTTTGACTGGGGGCATAAATAATATCCTTTGCTTTCTTTAACATTGAATTTACATTTTCTTAATGTGGGATTAATGTGGGATTAACATTGTGGGATTATGATTAAACCGTAACAAACAGCAAACAACGTTATAAATTCCACATTGAGGAGAGATACTTTTTATGAATGGAAAGAAGTGGTTCAAGTCGATTCGAGCTGTGATGTTGGGAATAAGTGTACTAGGATTAGCCGCATGTGCAGATACAAAGGAACCGGTTGCATCAAGTATTAAGGATCCCAACTCGTTAACCATGAAAGAAATCGAAACAAAGGCCAAAAAAGAAGGGGAAGTCAATAGTACCGGTATGCCTGATTCATGGGCCAACTGGGGAGAAACATGGGATGAAGTAATGAAAAAATACACATTGAAACACAATGATACAGATTTATCGAGTGCTGAAGAGATTGCTAAAATGGAATCGGAAAAAGAGAATGCTACCGCGGATATCGGTGATGTAGGGATGTCCTTTGGACCGGTTGCTGAACAAAAGGGATTAACACTACCATATAAAACTTCCTATTGGGATGAAGTGCCGGACTGGGCAAAGGATGATAACGGGGACTGGGTTGTCGGCTACCAAGGAACCATTGCCTTCTTAACAAATAAAGAATTAGTGAAAAATCCGCCAAAATCATGGGATGACATCCTAAAAGGAAACTACAAAGTAACCGTTGGAGATGTGCAGCGTGGAACACAGAACCAAATGGCCGTTCTTGCAGCCGCTATCGCTTACGGTGGCGATGAAAAAAATCTTCAACCGGGAATTGCCTTTTTTACGAAGCTTGCGAAGCAAGGACGTCTTAGCTTAACAGATGCCAAGCCTGCTAACATCGAAAAAGGGGAAGTAGAAGTGGCCCTTGTTTGGGATTTCAATGCCCTTGGTTATGCAGAACAAATCAATCGTGATCAATTCGATGTTACCATTCCGAAAGAAGGTTCAGTCGTAAGCGGCTATACCACGATTATTAACAAATATGCGAAGCATCCTTATGCCGCAATGGCCGCTAGGGAATATATCTTAAGTGACGAGGGACAAATTAACCTGGCTAAAGGATATGCCCGTCCTATCCGTGATAACGTAAAGCTCCCTAAAGAAGTAGCGGATAAAATGGTACCAAAAGATGAGTACAAGAATGCCAAACCAATCAAAGATTTCAAAGCTTGGGAAGAAACGGCTAAAACCCTTCCGCAGCTTTGGCAGGAAGAGGTGTTAGTCCATGTCAAATAAAGTAATAGCTATTGTTGTGGATGGGATGAGATACGATAAAGCCTGTGAGGCTCTTGGATATATTCAACATCTGGTAGAAACCAATCAGGCGGCACTATACAAGATTAAATCGGAGCTTCCTAGTCTTTCCCGTCCATTATATGAAGTGTTGCTTACTGGTACACCGGCATCGATGAACGGCATTACCTCGAATCAAGCTGTGCAGCTTTCCACCGAGAAAAGTCTCTTTCATCTGACGAAGGAGAACGGGTTAAGGAACGGAGCAGTAGCCTATTACTGGGTAAGTGAACTGTATAATCGCGCTCCATTTGTGTTTGTTGAAGACCGCGAGCAAGAGGATTCTTCTAAGCCGATTCAATACGGGAAATTTTATTGGGATGATGATTATCCAGACAGCCATGTGTTAATGGATGCGGAAGCTTTGCGCCGAAAGCATGACCCACATTTTTTATATATTCATCCGCTTGGTGTTGACGTAAAAGGGGAAGCTTTTGGTTCGGAATCCAAAGAATACCGTGAACAAATCTTAAAGATGGGAAGCTTGCTCGCACAGCTTTTGCCAATTTGGATGAACGAAGGCTACCATATTTTGATAACATCCGATCATGGCATGAGTGAATATGGGAATCACGGCGGCATAACGGATGGTGAGCGTGATGTACCGCTATTTATCATCAGTCCAAAAGTAGAGAATGGGGTCCACAATGAGGTCGTTCCACAATTGGCTTTTGCCCCGCTAGTTTGTGAACTGTTAGAGATCGTACCATCCGATAAAATGATCAACTATTCATTGCCAGGACTTAAGAGAAAAGTGAACGTTTAAATTTCCGAAAAAAGACTGCTGGGAATTGGTTTTACGATTTGGCTGTGTAAAGGTTATTTACCCATGTTGATTGGAGCAGAAATCAACAGGTAAGTATAACACAGCCTCCGATTTATAACCAATTCCCCTATTATAAGTGAAAATAGAGGAGAGAGAGGCCTTGCGAAAAATAAACAAACAAAAATTTTACTTATTAGCTCTCTTACTGCCATTTATTTTGTTTGTGATTGGGTTTGAAATCGGCCCATTAGTGGCCATGCTGAAGGATAGTTTTCATGCAGACGATGGAATTCAAGTTACGATTCAGCAATATGTAACGATTTTAAAAAGTAAATTTTACTTGCAATCGATTCAAAATAGCCTTGTCATTTCGTTGGTTTCTGCTGTCATTTCTGTGATCATCGCGGTGATCGCCGCCTATTCATTTACAAAGTTTTCGCAAAAAATCCAAAATCGCTTACTGATGATTGCCAATATGACTTCCAATTTTGAAGGCATTCCGCTTTCCTTTTCCTATATTATTTTACTTGGAAACAATGGATTGTTCACGCTGCTTTTTTCAAAGATGGGTTTAGATGTATTTGCAGGCTTTAATTTATATTCTTGGACAGGTCTCATTCTCGTCTATATTTATTTTCAAATTCCGCTCGCAGTTATGCTGATTTATCCATCGTATCATGGAATTAAAGAGCACTGGAAGGAAGCTTCATCTTTATTAGGCGGAACCAAAGTATCATTTTGGCTTCACATCGGGATTCCGGTTTTGCTTCCAAGCATTGCCGGTACCTTCAGTATTTTGTTTGCGAATGCGATGGGCGCTTATGCGACCGCCTATGCATTGGTCGGAAGCAACTATAATTTATTATCATTGCAAATTGCCTCTTTAGTCTCGAGTGACGTGACCTTAAAGCCGCAGCTAGGCAGTGCGATGGGCGTTCTTCTAGCTTCGACCATGATCGGGGCGATGTGGTTCAATAATCGAATGATGCGCCGCATTAGGAGGGATTTACGATGAAAACTTCACTGAGCTTTCATAAAGTAGTCGTTGGTTTACTTGTGATTTATTTATTAATCCCGCTGGCAGGATCGTTTTTATTCTCGATCGCCGGCAAATGGGATCACACCATTCTGCCTGAGAGTTTTACGATGAAATGGTATATCGAATTATTTCAAGATGAACGGTTTTACAGTGCACTGCAGCATACGTTGTTTTTAATTGTTGTAACGGTTGGTCTTAGTGTGGTGATTATGCTTCCAACTATATTTATCATTACCGTCTATTTCAGCAAATGGGAAGGATGGCTCCAAGCAGCCGCTATGCTTCCTTATGGAATCCCTCCGATTGTTGGGGCTGTGGGCTTGATCAGGGTCTATTCAAATGGACCGCTTCAAATTACCGGAACACCGTGGATTTTGGTTGGTGCTTATTTCATCACGATATTACCATTTATGTATCAAGGTATTCGTAACAGCCTTCGGACGGTGAATGCGGTCCAGCTTGTCGATGCAGCTGAATTACTGGGCGCTACCAAATTTCAGGCGTTGCGCACCGTCGTGTTTCCGAACATTATCTCTGGTATTTTGGTGTCTACCCTATTATCTGTCGCGCTGTTATTTAGTGAATTTGCGTTTGCGAATTTGCTTGTCGGAGGCCGATTTGAGACGATTCAAATTTATCTTGCTGACAAATTAAACAGCAGCGGTCACTTAACAAGTGCCATTGTGATTACGTATTACTCAATCATTTTACTGTTAACGGGAACGGTATTAAAACTTACGTTTAAAAAAGAAAAAGTTCCTGGCTTTTCTTCGAAAAAACGATCTGTATTATTTTTAAATAAACCATACCGTCAAAAAAATACAGCTTTAGAAGGTGATAATTCATGAGTTATGTAACGATTGATCAAGTGACGAAGGGCTATCATCAACAAGTCGTGTTAGAAAATATTTCGTTGACCTTAAAAAAGGGAGAATTTGCGACCCTTCTTGGACAAAGCGGATGCGGAAAAAGTACCTTATTGCGATCGATCGCCGGACTTGAAGACGTAGATTCAGGAACTATCTTCATTGATGGGAAGGATATCACTCATGTATCTCCGCGTCAGCGTGAAGTCGGTATGGTGTTTCAGTCCTATGCACTGTTCCCGAATATGAATGTTTTTGATAATATCGCCTACGGCCTTAAAATGAAGAAGGCAAAAAATATCAAATCAAGAGTAACGAAGATGATTGAACTCGTCGATTTAGTTGGAAAAGAGCAATCTTATCCACATCAATTATCTGGCGGTCAACAACAAAGGGTCGCTCTTGCCCGTGCGCTTGTCATGGAACCAAAAGTACTGCTTTTGGATGAGCCGTTAAGTGCATTGGATGCGAAAATCAGAAAAAACTTGCAAAAGGAATTAAAAAGGATCCAGAAAGAATTAGACATCACCACGATTTTTGTGACCCATGATCAGGAAGAAGCGATGACGATGTCGGACCGGATTTTTGTCATGAATAAAGGAAAAATTGTTCAGTCCGGTTCTCCAGTAGAAATTTATACTTCTCCAGTCAATACCTTTGTGGCGAAATTTATCGGAAATTACAATGTTTTGAGTATGGAAGTTTTCCACCAACTTGTTCACAGCACAGAGCTGAACGGGAAGGAAGTAGCCATTCGTCCGGAAGTTTTACAAATTGTTCCAGCTGATGAGGATCAGATGAGTGTACAATCGAACTGGGGAATTAAAGGGTTCGTAAAAGATGTTTCAATGACAGGTAATGTCCTGAGATATGAAGTAGAAACTGAAGGGGCAGCTTTACTTGTCGACGACCTTCATCACAAGGGGAAAATGCTTGAACAAGGGGAGCAGGTTCAGATTTTTGTACCGAAAAAAGAATGCATTATTTTATGATCTGGAGGAAGTCAAATGTCCGTTTTGCCAGAAGAACGAAAAAATGAAATTTTAAAAGAATTGAATAGAGAGGGAAAAGTAAAAGTCATCGACTTAGTGGAGCAGTTTCAGGTTTCGGAGGAAACAATCCGCCGTGACTTGATGCTTTTAGAGGAAAAAGGACTTTTAAAGAGGGTTTACGGCGGAGCGATTAAATCGGTTTTTCCATTTGAGGAGCCCCCATTCGCACATCGTACAACCGTGAACCAAGAAGCGAAAGTGAAGATAGGGAAAAAAGCAGTAGAACTTATTTCTAACGGTGATGTCATTGCCATTGATGTAGGGACCACCATGCTTGAATTTGCGAAATGTATTCAGGATAAAAAGGATATTACCATCATCACCAATTCACTTCCTGTTTCATCTGTATTGACCGAATCGCTCAATCAAAATAAGTTTACAGGCCAAATTTTATTACTAGGCGGACTATTGGATCCGAAGCAGCAGTCAATTAGCGGCAGTTTTACTGAACAGACCTTAGAACAATTTAATATTAATAAAGCGTTTATTTCTGCTGGCGGTGTTTCGATTCAAAATGGGGTTAGTAATTATCATTTGCATGAAACATTGGTTTCACGCAAGATGGTCGAGGTATCCAAGCAAGTAATCTTGTTAACCGATTCTTCTAAAATGGATGTTGATACTTTTTGTAAAGTTTGTCCTCTCAAAAAAGTAGATGTGTTTGTTTGTGAGCAAGCAATGCCAGAGGCATGGAAGAATCATCCACAATTAGGAAAACTCAATTGGATTCAGGCATAGTCGATTAAGTACAGGAAATATAGGGATGACAAGAGGGGGTTCTCTCTTTTTTTATTGGATTTATTAAAAAATGAGAAAAGGAGTTTCAAACTTATGAGCTTCATTTCGATTGATTTGGATGGGACATTATTAAACGGCGAGAATGAAATTAGTGAAGAAAATAAAAAGGCGATTCAATATGCCAAGGGCCGAGGTATTGAGGTCATTATTTCAACAGGTCGTGCTTATTTCGATGTTCAGACAATTTGTAAAAAAGCCGGGATTTCTCCCTATATCATCGGGACAAATGGTGCAACCACTCATTCGAAAGACGGAAAGGTTATTTCCTCTATTCCGATATCGAAAGAGCGAGTCGAATCCATTCTAAAGTGGCTGAATGAACGGGATTTTTATTATGAAGTGTTTACCGACAAAGCCATTTATACGCTAGAGAAGAGGAGAGAATATTTTTATCAAGAGATTCAGCGTATGAAAAGCACGGATTTATATAAAGAGACTGCAACAGAAGCGGAAAGACAATTGGATCAGTTTGGATATGTTCTTGTTGAAAACTATCCTGACATCCTAAAACAGGAGGAAGAAGTTTTTAATATTGTAGCCTGTTCTTTTGATCAAAAGAAACTAGCCGAAGCCTGGGACCGATTCAATATGATTGGTGAGTTAGGGGTAGTTTCATCGGCTGAACATAACATTGAAATTACGAATATTAGTGCTTCAAAGGGAAATGCCCTTGAAAAAATGGCGATTTTGATGAATGTGTCCTTAGAAAAATCTATGGCCATCGGAGATAGCAACAATGATTTATCCATGTTCCGGAAAGTTGGATACAGTGTAGCGATGGGAAATGCAAAAGATGACATTAAAGCTGTTTGTACCACAACAACCCTTAAAAATGATGACGATGGGGTGGCTCACGCGATTTATCAATTTATGGAGAACTACGTTCTTCAAAAATAAGTGTCATGTGTTGAAGGAGAGAACAATATGGCATGGATTTATATTTTAATAGCAGGATTGTTGGAAATTTGCTGGGTGATCGGTCTTAAATATTCACATGGATTTACCATTCTAATCCCCAGCATCATAACAGTAGTTATCATACTCTTTAGTTTCTTTTTGCTTTCAAAAGCGTTACATTCTATTCCCATAGGAACGGGTTACGCTATTTTTACTGGATTTGGAACGGTCGGTACAATCTCAGTCGGGATGCTTTTTTGGGGAGAGACTATTAATCTATCGAAAATATTTTTTGTGACGTTAATGATTGCAGGGATCATTGGATTAAAAATAAGCCCAGCAGGACCTAAAACAGCAAAGAAAATGAATATTGGGGGATGATTCAATGGCTTGGTTTTTTCTTGTTATCGCCGGCTTTGCCGAGATTGGCAGTGTGATTAGCATGAAACGAGCAGACGGGTTTAATAAATGGCTTCCTACCATAATTTGTTTAATTTGTGGGAGTTTAAGCTTTTATTTTCTTTCATTAGCTGTAACTTCCCTTCCATTGGGGACTGCCTATGCAATATGGACGGGTATGGGCACTGTTGGAGGTGTTTTAGCCGGTATGTTCTTCTTTCATGAGCCTAAAAGTCTGCGATCAACTTTTTGGATAATGTGTATTATTGCAGGGGCTGTAGGTGTTAACATAACATCTGGACAGTAACCTTATGGGGGATAAAAGCGATGAAAACGATTCAAGATTGGATAAACGAATATCCTTTAATAAACGAGTTAGTGGCTTTAAAGGAATTATTTTGGTCAAATCCTAAAAAGGAAGATTTCAAAACAGGATTAAAAAAACTTCCACTGAATGGGAATGATGTAAAAGATGCAGAGGAACGGTTAAAGCGGTTTGCTCCGTATATTGCAAAAGTTTTTCCAGAAACTAGTAAGCTGGGTGGAATCATTGAATCTCCTCTTGTCCTTATCCAGGCAATGCGTGAAAAGCGGTCGGACATGTATGGGACTCCATTAGAAGGGAGATTTTTGCTGAAATGTGACAGCCACCTTCCGATTTCAGGTTCGATTTAAGCGAGAGGCGGCATCTACGAAGTATTAAAACATGCAGAAACATTAGCGATTCAACATGGTTTATTGTCGGTAAAGGATGATTATTCGATCCTTGATAGTGAGACATTCCGAAACTTCTTTTCTGATTACTCCATTGCTGTAGGATCTACAGGAAACTTAGGATTAAGTATTGGCATCATGAGTGCCCAATTAGGTTTTAACGTAACGGTTCACATGTCTGCAGATGCAAAGAAATGGAAGAAGGATCTGCTCAGAAGCAAAGGAGTCACGGTCATTGAATATAAGGAAGATTACAGCAAGGCGGTCGAAGAGGGAAGAAAACAAACTCTAAGTCAACCAAATTGTTACTTCATTGATGACGAGAACTCTCGTGATCTGTTTTTAGGCTATGCAGTCGCAGCCAATCGACTAAAAAAACAATTAGAAGATTTAAGCGTAACAGTAGATGAAAACCATCCCCTTTTTGTTTACCTTCCATGCGGAGTAGGTGGCGGACCGGGAGGAGTGGCATTTGGCTTAAAACTTCTGTATCAAGATCGAGTCCATTGCTTTTTTGCCGAGCCAACCCACTCACCATGTATGTTACTTGGTTTAGTCACAGGGCTACATGATCAAATTTCAGTCCAGGATGTTGGAATTGACAATGTGACAGCGGCAGATGGGCTTGCGGTTGGACGGCCATCCCGATTCGTTGGTCAAACGATTGAGCCATTATTAAGTGGAAGCTATACGGTAAGCGACCAAGAATTATTTAAACTATTAAAAGCAATGGCTGATACAGAAAACATTCAATTGGAGCCTTCTGCATTGGCGGGTGCGATTGGACCTGTTAAATTATCAACGGAGAAAGACGGAAAATCCTACATTCACCAACAGCACTTAACAGAGCACATGAAAAACGCCGTCCACACTCATCTGGGCGACAGGGGTAGTATGGTTCCTAAAGAAATAATGGAGGAATATTTGAGTGCCTGTCACTCTGACGAAGAATAATAGGTTTTTACAGGGAAACACAGTTAAACAAAAGGGTCAGACTCCTACGATTAAGTAGTAGAGGTCCGACTCTTTTTTAATGGTTTTTAACCTAGTTTTTTTGATTTAGAAAGTTGCACACCGAACAAGGTACTGTAAAGTGTTTGAAGAAATTCACCCTTTCACTAACCTATTAGTATTGGCTCCTCCTACGCCTAATACCATGATAGCCACACATGCTATCCCCTCTGGTAACTACTATAGCCCATCATTGTTTCTTATCTATGTCCTAAATGTAATAAGCCTGTTAATGTTACGTTAAGTAATGATGAAGAACATTATAGCTTATTTCAATATATTTCCATCAATTGGGACGTACGGATTAGCCTATTAGTTTTATATTTTTATCATCCATCTCTCTGCCAAAAGTAAAAAACAGTCATAATTAAGAAAAAATATTACACAGTCTCTTCTGCGATTTAGACGTTCATTTTGTAGCCGGCGGGCATTAGGAGCTCCACTTAATTACCATTGCATAAAAAGAGGAGTTAATCGTATGAACCTATTTAACCTCCTTCAGTTAGATCAACCTGAACCATTTTTGTTCTTGGATGTTTAGGAGGTTTTCGCCTTCACAAAATTGAAACACTTTTTCGCCTTTAACACCATTACAATAAAGGAAAGTCATATAAGTTAAAGGGAGCCATTTCTAATGAAGTTAAAATTAAACCTCCCCCTCCGTTATAAAATCACGTTTCTAGTATGTGGGGTAAGTATTCTATGTTTATTAGTTACTAATTATTTTATACAGAGAAATTTTCAGCAAACAATCATCGCGAATATAGGAGAGAAAGCAAAGGTGGTATCTAAAACAGCTGCACTTTCTCCTGTTTTTGTCGATGGACTAAGCGGGAAAGTAAGTGACCCAACTATCCAGCAATATGCGGAGAAAATGCGGAAGGCAGCCAATGTTCCCTTCCTTGTTGTTTTAGATATGAATGGAATCAGAAAGTCCCACCCCCTGCCAAGTAAAATAGGCAAGAAATATGCAGGCGGTGATGCAGGGGAAGTCTTTAAAGGTCATGAACATATGTCAATTGCCAAGGGGACATTAGGAAAATCGTTACGATATTTTACTCCAGTCTACAGCCGGGACGGCAAGCAAATAGGAGCCATTTTGGTAGGTGTTTTAGTAGACGATGTGGAGCGACAAGTCGCGAAGAGTACAAGAGTGATCCTTTTCAGTATGCTATTAGGAATTATCGTTGGTTTAATTAGTGCGATCGTTTTAGCAAATAAAGTGAAGAAAATATTATTTGGAATGGAACCGGCAGAAATAGCCCATCAACTCGAGCAAAGGAGTGCAATTTTGGAGTATGCCCGTGAAGGGATTATCGCAGTTGATCAATCCTTAAGAATCACGCTCCTCAACATGGAGGCTTCCAGATTAATAAAGTTAATGGGAATTTATAACGATCCAATTGGAATGGAAATAGGACAGGTGATGCCTCAGTTTCAGTTGTCCTCATTGATAAGCGGCGGAGAAAAATTACTTGATAAAGAATACTCGTTTCGGGGTCTTGTCATTGTTGCCAACATTGTGCCCATATACGTAAATAAGCAAATCACTGGAGCTGTAGCCACTTTTCGTGACAAAACAGAAATCAAACAATTGGCTGAACAGCTTACAGGAGCAAGAGAATATGCGGAGGCACTAAGGGCACAAACGCATGAATTCATGAATAAGCTCCATGTCATCCAAGGATTGGTCACAATGAAAATTTATGATAAGTTGACTGATTACGTAAAACAAATCTCTCACTCTTTTCAAACTGAGGTTGGCTATTTATCGAAACGAATCAAAGACCCTGTTATTGCAGGATTTATCATTGGTAAAGCCAGTTACGCGAGGGAAAACGGAGCACAGCTTAAGGTCACAGAAAATAGCTATATTCCAAAACCAAATAATAATGATGTTATACAAGATTTAGTCACCATCCTAGGAAACCTAATTGATAATGCAATCGATTCCTTACAGGGCTGCAAAGAGAAAAAGGTGGAGGTAGAGGTGTGTCCGGATGAAAACAATCAACTCTCCATCATAGTTTCTGACACAGGAATGGGAATAAATAGGGAAATTCAAGAGCAGGTACTTGAAAAAGGTTTTTCCACAAAGGGAGATAACCGAGGAATAGGACTTTATTTGGTCTTTGAAACAATTAAGAAGTTAAATGGAAAAATGACGATTTCATCCGAACACCAACAGGGAACGACAATTCATATAACGATTTCATTGGAGGGAAAGGAGCAGGAGTTATGATTAAAACGGTTATAGTGGAAGATGATCCGATGGTAGCCGAAATCAATCGCCGTTATTTAGAACAAATCGAGGGATTTGAGCTTGTTGGAATGGCTGGAACTATAGAAGCTGCCCTATTTATCCTGGAAAAGAAAGAAGTTGACCTGCTTCTGCTGGATATTCATATGCCGGGCGAAAATGGCTGGGATTTAATGTCTAAAATCCGCGGCTTAGGAAGCGAAATGGACGTTATCGTTATTACTGCATCTTGCGACAAGGAAAGCATCAAGAAAGGGCTCCGATATGGCGCAGTAGACTATTTAATTAAACCGTTTGAGTTTGAGAGATTCCAGTCTGCGCTAATTACCTATCAAAAGGAACAAAGGGTGATGGATGACCAGGATCAGCTTAATCAAATGGATTTAGACCACTTATTACTTCATAAAGAACAATTGGTTTCAGAGGCATATGAGCTACCAAAAGGGCTGACGAAAGATACACTTTGCAGAGTATGGAAACAGGTCATCAAAATGGGCAGGGACGCTTGCTCTACAGAGGAGCTTGCTAGTAAAACTGGCATATCCAGAGTTTCAATGAGAAAATATGTCCATTTTCTGGCGGACATTCAGGTCCTGGAAACGGAAATTGAATATGGTGCGGTTGGTCGTCCTGTGTATATACACAGGATGACAAATGATGCCGGAAAAATGATGGCAGCCCGGCCGCTTAGTGAAAAATGTTTAAAGTGCAATGAAAAGTGCGCATCATATGAATAAAAATTCCAAAGCAGTGTCTCCCTTTCGAATGGAGGTACTGCTTTTTTACATTTATGAGATGACGTTAATAACTTTAGTTACAAAAGTTTTTAATAACTTCCATAAACTATAAACGGTCTGCCGAATCTATTATTCTTGAATTACAGATATAAGAAATATATTGGCGACGGGGGGATCAATGGTTAAAAAATTTATATCCGTACAGTTCAGCCGCTTCATTAGGAAACTTCTAATCTTGGATTAGCAGTTATTTTATTAAAGTACTTTGTGAAATATTTCACAAAAGTGAACATTTTGTGAACAAAGCAATTCAAACCTAAAAGGAGTTGATATGATGGCTATTCCTATTTCGAAATTACAGCAGCAACAGAAAAAAATTCAAGTAAAAGAAAAGCTTCCTACAGAGGTAAAACTAGTTCCATTATTAATAACCGTCGCAATTGGAGCGATTATTTGGTTCATTCATCCGCCTCATGGCTTGTCAGCCCAAGCATGGCACTTGCTGGCGATATTCGTGGCTACGATTGTCGGCTTAATCATCAAGCCACTGCCAATGGGAAGTGTTTCGATTTTGGCCTTAATGGCGACCGTCCTAACACAGACACTTACGATTGAGCAGTCACTTAGCGGATTTCAAAATACAACGATTTGGTTAATTGTTATTGCGTTTTTCATTTCACGAGGATTTATTAAAACAGGCTTAGGCACAAGGGTTGCTTATATGTTTGTGAAAAAGTTCGGGAAAAGAACACTTGGATTATCGTATTCGCTAATTGCCAGCGACTTGATTTTATCACCGGCGATGCCATCGAACACCGCTCGTGCAGGCGGCATCCTTCTTCCAATCATCCGCTCTCTATCCGAGGCCTATGGTTCAAAGGTAGGAGACGGAACGGAAAGAAAGGTGGGAGCATTTTTAACTAAGGTTGCTTTCCAAGGTGACATGATCACCTCAGCCATGTTCCTAACTGCGATGGCGGCCAACCCTTTGGCAGCCCAAATTGCCGGAGATATTACAGGAAAACACATCAGCTGGATGGGCTGGGCAACAGCAGCCATCGTCCCAGGTCTGCTTAGCTTAATTTTAATCCCTTATGTGATTTATAAGTTATATCCGCCAGAAATTAAAGAAACACCACAAGCAATGCAAATGGCAGCAAACAAATTAAAAGATATGGGTCCATTGAAAAAAGAAGAGTACTACATGATCGGGGTATTCCTCTTGATCTTAGCGCTTTGGATTTTTGGCACCAACTTAAACATCAGCGCAACTACAACAGCTTTTATTGGTTTAGGAGCACTGCTCGTTACACAAGTCCTTTCTTGGTCGGATATTAAAAAAGAAGAAGGAGCTTGGGATACGTTAATTTGGTTCTCTGTCCTTGTTATGATGGCAAGTTTCCTAAACGAATTAGGATTAATTCCATGGTTTAGTAAAACCATGCAAGGTGCCGTACACGGTATGCCGTGGATGTGGACATTAATTATTCTGTCTGTTGTCTATTTTTACTCTCATTATTTCTTTGCCAGCAACACCGCCCACGTAAGTGCGATGTACTCTGCTTTCCTTGCGGTATTGGTTGCAGCTGGAGCACCGCCGGTTGTGTCGGCTTTAGTGTTAGGTGTATTTAGTAACTTATTTGGCTGTATAACTCATTATAGCTGCGGGCCGGCACCGGTATTTTTCGGAAGCGGGTATGTGTCCCAGAATAAATGGTGGTCGCTTGGTTTCATCATTTCCATCATTCATATTGTCGTCTGGTTAGGCGTCGGCGGCATGTGGTGGAAAGTATTAGGTCTTTGGTAAACCAGTGTTGGAGGGTGCGAAGAACATGAAATCAACTTGCTGCTTTAAAAGCTTAGAGACACGGCATTCGCTCGAGCTTTACCATGGGTCTGATGATGATTATGAATTACGGATTCCATACTTGGTCTGTACAAAATGCGGATCGATTAACCTTCAATATATTGATGGAAGCGAAGAAACAGAGGTTGCTAAGATAACAGGAGGAGAACGCAATGCGAGAAATATCAGCGAAATTAATCACCAAAATAGTAAAAGAACTTTGTATGCAAGCGGCTTGTGACCTTCCGGGGGATGTAGAAGCTCTGATTGCGGCAGGTTTAGAAAAAGAAGAATCACAGTTTGGTAAATATAGCCTAGAAAAGATTTTAAAAAATGTGAAATTAGCGCGTGCCGAGCATGCCCCTATGTGCCAGGATACCGGCATGACCGTCGTATTCGTTGAGGTTGGCCAATATGCCCGAATCGTCGATGGTGATCTAAAGGCTGCCATCAATGAAGGAGTTCGTCAGGGATATGAGGAAGGCTACCTGCGAAAGTCGGTAGTAAAAGATCCAGTGTTTGACCGCAAAAACACAGGTGATAATACGCCGGCAGTCATCCATATGGAAATTGTCCCAGGGGACAAAGTAAAGCTTGAGGTGCTTCCCAAAGGCGCAGGGAGCGAGAATATGGGAGCCGTTAAAATGTGCAAGCCAGCTGAGGGAGTAGAGGGAGTGAAAGACTTTATCGTCAACTCAATCACACAGGCTGGAGGAAACCCTTGTCCACCGGTCATTGTCGGAGTCGGCATCGGCGGCACTATGGACAAATGTACGTTACTCGCGAAAAAAGCACTGGCAAGAAAAGCAGGTGAACCGAATCCTAATCCAGCCTACGCTGAGATGGAAGCGGAGCTCTTAGAGAGGATTAACAAGCTCGGTATCGGACCTCAAGGCTTTGGCGGGAAGGTAACAGCTCTTGCTGTTCATATTGAAACGTATCCTACTCATATTGCCATGATGCCTGTCTGTGTAACATTAAACTGCCATGCAGCACGTCATAAAGAAGCCATTTTATAAGGGGGACAGAACATGACTACGATAAAAAAATTGACTACACCATTAACATATGAACAAATCAAAGATTTACGGGCAGGCGACCAAGTATCGATCACCGGTGTCATCTACTCAGCAAGAGATGCTGCTCATAAAAATATGGTTGATGCCTTGAAAGAAACTCAACCTCTTCCGATCGATGTCGAAGGACAAGTCATTTATTACGCTGGACCAACTCCTGCTAAACCGGGGAAGGTCATTGGTTCCTGCGGCCCGACGACAAGCGGGCGGATGGATGCTTTCTCGCCGCAAATGCTTGACCAGGGCTTAAAGGGCATGATTGGTAAAGGCCCTAGAAGCCAAGAAGTGATTGAATCGATGAAAAGAAACAGGGCCGTTTACTTTGCAGCCATCGGCGGTGCGGCAGCCCTGATTGCCGATACGATTAAAAAGGTAGATATTGTCGCTTATGAAGAACTAGGTCCTGAGGCAATCCGCAGGATGGAAGTGACCGATTATCCTTGCATTGTCGCCGTGGACAGTGAAGGAAACGATTTATACAAATTAGGAGTAGAGAAATATAGATTAGTAGATTAAAACATGAATCGAGGAGAAACAACCATGCTTAGCTATGATGTCGTAATTGTAGGAGCGGGTGGGGCTGGTATGATGGCAGCCCTCTCCGCCAGTGAGGACAAAAGCCTTCGCGTTGCTTGCCTTTCAAAAATTTTCCCGACACGTTCCCATACTGGAGCGGCACAGGGAGGTATTAACGCAGCAATGGGCTATCGGGATGCCCATGATTCTTCTGAAAGCCATTTTCGCGATACGGTCAAGGGCAGTGACTTTTTAGCCGACCAGGATGCGGTTGAATTTTTTACCACAAATATGCCAAAGGTCATATCTGAACTCGATTATTTCGGGGTTCCTTTTTCAAGAGATGAGAATGGCCGGATTGCCCAGAGGCCATTTGGCGGTGCCTCCAGCCCAAGGACTTGCTATTCTGCCGATAAAACTGGACACGTAATCCTGCATGCTCTTTATGAACAATGTTTGAAAAATGGCGTCCAGTTCCACAACGATTGGTACCTGTTGTCTCTTTCTGTGAACAACGGTAATTTTGAAGGAATTGTCGCAATGGATATTCGCAGCGGTGAAATCCATTCCATTCAAGCAAAATCTGTTGTGATTGCCACTGGAGGCTTTGGCCGTGTGTATTGGAGCCGAACCACAAATGCAATTAATATGACAGGTGACGGAACCGCTGCCTGCTTTAATGCAGGAATTCCACTGAAGGACCCGGAATTTGTGCAATTCCACCCAACTGGTCTAGCTTCCACGGGTGTTCTTTTATCAGAGGCTTGCCGAGGAGAAGGCGGCTATTTACTCAATAAAGAAGGCGAGCGGTTTATGGCCCGCTATGCTCCAGAAAAAATGGAGCTTGGTCCGCGTGACTTAGTGTCGAGATCGATTGAGACCGAAATTAAAGAAGGCCGCGGTTTTGGCGAAGGAATGGGATCCTATGTCTTAATGGATCTTCGCCATTTAGGAGAAAAGAAAATTATGGAGCGCCTTCCGCAAGTAAGGGAACTGGCGTTGGATTTTGAAGGTGTCGATCTGGTTAAAGAACCGGTGCCGATTCGTCCAAGCTGCCATTATACGATGGGTGGTATTCACATCAGTGACTTTAAGACTTGCAGTACACCAATCGATGGCATTCATGCCGCAGGCGAATGCTGCAGCGTCTCGATTCATGGGGCCAACCGGCTTGGAGGCAATTCCGTGGCCGATGTTGTGCTTTTTGGAAAGTACGCTGGATTAGGTGCAAAGGAAAGTGCGAAGCGTCGTTCGTTTACTTCTACTGAAAAGTTGCTGCGTGATACAGACGAATGGGTGGAGAAGTTCAACAACATCCGCCAGAAAAAAACGGGTATTAATATGTTCAAGATTCGCGATGAGCTCGCGGAAACGATGTGGAATAATGTAGGTATTTTTAGAACGGAAAGTGATATGGAAAAGGCTTATCGAAAAGTGTCCGTGCTTTTGGAAGAATATAAAGATGCTATGATTGGAGACTCATCTGAAAAGTATAATATGGCCTTTATTAATTACGTGGAAATCGGAAATATCTTGAAGTTGGCTAAAGCCATTTCCATGGGAGCGCTAAATCGTAAAGAAAGCAGGGGTTCTCATTCTCGTGCGGATTACCCGACCCGTGATGATGCTAACTTCCTTAAACATACATTAATTTATCAGGATGGGGACCAATACCGTTTGGAATATAGCCCGGTGAAAATTACGAAATATCAGCCGGAGGAGCGAAAATACTAATGTATACAAACCTATATTTTAAAATTAAGAGATTTGATGGCGAAAGAGAATGGTATCAGGATTATAAACTGCCATATGAAAAAGGAAAAACCATTTTATGGGCTTTAACCACCATTCGGGAACAGCTTGATCCAACTCTCGTGTTTACATCCGCTTGCCGCCATGCCATTTGCGGAAGCTGCGCAATCAGAATCAATGATAATGCATTTTTAGTTTGTAAAACTTCACTGGATGAGGTGCTCGAGACGTTTCAGACGAATCGGCTAGTATTTGATCCTTTAAATAACTTTGAAGTTATCAAGGACTTAGCTGTCGCTTGGGAGCCTAAAATGGAGAAAATGGAACAAGTTAAGCCATGGCTGATCCCTTCTGAGGAGGGAAGCAAGGAAGAAGGTTTTATTCAGAGTGAAGAGGACTTCCACCAGATTGCAGCCCCAACGGATTGTATCCTGTGCGGAATTTGTGCTTCTGAATGTAATCAGCTCGCAGTCAATGATGGTACGTATTTAGATCCATTTATCCTAAACCGGGCCTACCGCTTTGCCGTTGATTCAAGGGACGCTGCCCCTGAAGAACATATTATGCCGGCTTTTGAAAATGAATTATGGAAATGCCTGCACTGCATGCAATGTGTGACGAATTGTCCAAAGGGAATTCCGTTGACCGAGCAAATCTCCTATCTTCGCCAAGAAACTATTAAGATGGGGGAGGTACGAAACCAAGGTGCAAAGCATGCCTTTGCATTTCATGATGACGTTAAGAAGAAGGGCCGTTTAAATGAAGTCATGCTCCCAGTCAAAACAGACGGCTTGATCACAACTGCGATGACAAAGGTACCGTTTGCTCTAAGGATGATTCGGAAAGGAAAAATCAATCCATTCCATATACCAAAAGAGGTAGAAGGGATTAAGGGAGTCAGAGAACTTTATAAGTTTGCACAGGAGGTAAGTGAATCATGAGATACGCATTTTTCCCAGGATGTACTCTCGAGTCTGCAGCAGAAGAGTTGATGATTTCTACGAAAAAGGTGGCCTCGGCTCTAGGAATCGAATTAATTGAACTGAACGGCTGGACTTGCTGCGGCGCGAGTCATATTCAAGATGTAGATGACCTTTTGGCCACATCGATCAATGCCCGGAATATTGCTTTGGCAGAAGAACTAAAGGTAGATAAGCTTATCACCGTTTGTAATACGTGTACCTTAATGCTTCGTACGGCCAAGCTGAAAATGGATAAAAATGAAAAGATGCGTTCTCGGGTGAATGAAGGTCTTAACCGGGCGGGAATGGAGTATAAAGGAACCGTTGAAGTAACCCATTTACTTTGGGCATTAATTCAAGACTATGGTTTAGAAAATCTAAAGGCGAAGGTGAAACGGCCGTTGACCGGCTTAAAGGTGGCCAATTTTTATGGCTGTCATATCCTGATGCCGCCAAATATTATGGGGTTTGAGAACCACATGAATCCGCAGTCGATGGAAATGGTTGCTAGTGTATTGGGTGCAGAAAGTGTTGATTTTGACCAGCGTCTTGCCTGCTGTGGCTTCCATGCTGTCTTTCCGGCAGAACGAGAAGTAATGGATCTTACAGGGAAGAATTGCTTATCACCTAAGGCTCAAGGTGCCGACTGTATTGTTACCCCATGTCCTTTGTGCCAAATGCAGCTTGATGCCTATCAGCCGGATGCACAGAAAGGCTTTGGTGAAGATATTACCATGCCAATCCTTCATTTACCGCAGTTAATCGGGCTGGCTCTAGGATTCTCTCCGGAAGAGCTCGCCATTCAAAGGCATGTTGTTGACGCAATTCCAATTCTACAAGAGGTATTGGTTTAGTCAAGGTTCTAGTCCGCTAAAAGGGGGAGTTATATGCAATATGTTTTGGATAAAAGAGCGAAATTGGTGGGGAGATTGGATAAAGGAAGTCTCTGGCTTCTAAATGTCCATGATGATTGGATTCATGACCAGTACGGTGAAAGCTATATTTTTCATGGGTTGATTTATTCTTCGCGCGAGCCATTTCATCCATTGTCGACATCGATTACCGGATATTTCCAAGATGAAGATACGAAGAAATGGATTAAGGTTCGGAATGGTGTAGCAGCCTTTAATCCAGAGAACATGGCTGACTCTTGGGCGGCTAGACTTGAAGATCTCATTAAAATTAAGTTTAAAACCGGTGTTTATAAGTACTTAAAGAAATAGGTTCACAAATAAGACCGCATTGGTGCTTCATGCGGTTTTTTTTAATTAAATTAAATGCGGGCCTTCTATTTTTGAAATACTTACGTTTTTTTTAATTACAAAAAAGCTTTCATTAATTAAATATTCTATTAAAGTAGTCTATTAATTTATAAGATTTGGTTATATTTATTGTGTCTTCAAGGTAAAGCGTTTTCAAAGTGGATAAGTAGTTTTCTCTAAGGTTGATTGTGAAATGGAGCACAGAACCATGGAAGGCTTTAAATAAGCTTTGGAATAATTTGGGTCGAAGTAATATTTCTTGAAAAGGGAGAGATAATCATGAAAACATTGCGTGACATGGCGTTACAAATGCATCGGGATAAACAAGGAAAATTAGAAGTGAAAGCAAAGGTAGAGATTAACAATGCAAATGATTTGAGCTTAGCGTATTCACCTGGTGTCGCAGAGCCTTGTAAGGAAATCTATGAAGATCCAAATAAAGTATATGAATACACGATGAAAGGCAACACCATTGCCGTCGTGTCAGATGGTTCGGCGGTATTAGGGCTTGGGAATATTGGTCCGGAAGCAGCGATGCCAGTAATGGAAGGCAAAGCAGTTTTATTTAAAAATTTTGCTAACGTAGATGCATTCCCTATTTGTTTAAATACACAGGATGTTGAAGAAATAATTGAAACAGTAAAGCACCTTGAACCAACATTTGGCGGGGTAAATTTAGAAGATATTTCAGCTCCAAGATGTTTTGAAATTGAAGAACGCCTGAAAAAAGAAACAAATATCCCTATTTTTCATGATGACCAACATGGTACAGCTATTGTAACGGTTGCCGGATTAGTAAATGCTCTTAAACTAGTCGATAAGAAAATGGACGAAATTAAAGTCGTAATAAATGGTTCGGGTGCTGCGGGTGTAGCAATTGCTCAATTGCTCAATCGTTTTGGTGTGTATGATGTCATTCTATGTGATACAAAAGGTGCCATTTATGAAAATCGTAAATATGGAATGAATTCAATTAAAGAAAAGATTGCTAGACAGACGAACCGTAACAATGCAGAGGGAAGCTTAGAGGAAGTGATTGTTGGTGCAGATGTTTTTGTTGGTGTATCTGTTGCAGGTGCAGTAACAAAGGAAATGATTTTAACCATGAGAAGGGATGCAATTATTTTTGCAATGGCAAACCCTGTTCCAGAAATTATGCCAGATGAGGCAAAAGCTGCAGGAGCAAAAGTAATCGGAACAGGACGTTCTGATTTTCCAAATCAGGTCAATAACGTGCTCGCTTTTCCAGGAATTTTTCGGGGAGCTCTAGATGTTCAAGCAACAGAAATAAATGAAGAAATGAAAAAGGCTGCCGTATACGCCATTTCTTCGCTCATTTCAGAAGAAGAACTATCAGAAGACTATGTGATACCTAACCCTTTTGATGAACGAGTAGCATCTGCGGTAGCAAAAGCTGTTGCAACTGCGGCAGTAGAAATAGGTGTAGCGAGGAAATCCTTTGTAACCGTCTAAACCCAAATTATGGCGGGTGCCATTATGCTAATTCGATGAATTATGATAAAGGCTGCTTAAAGCTCTTTATGAGCTTAGCGGTCTTTTGTCATTTTATGCTTAAGTCTTATACATACTAATCGTATGAAAATAACTGGAGGAGATTATGAAGAAAGGCAAACTTAGTTTACAAGCCATTATTATTATATTTGTATGCATTGTCGTCGCTTTATCACTTGGAATAACTGATTTCATTATAAGCAAAAGGATTACCTCCAGTGTGGAAGAGACACAAAAAGAAAAAGCCCTCAATGTTGCAAGGATGATTTCCTTAAGCCCGCTGGTGATTGATTCTTTAGATGAGGCAACTGGTGGTACCTCAATACAAGGTTTTGCCAATCAAGTTAAAGATAAAACGAATGTTAACTTCGTTGTCGTTATGGATATGAAAGGAATTCGGCTTTCCCACCCAGACCCCAGTAAAGTGGGGAAGCACTTCAGGGGAGGAGATGAAGGGCCCGTTCTTAAAGGAAATGAGTATGTTTCCATTTCAAAGGGAACTCTCGGTCGATCCATGCGGGCATTTACTCCAATAAAGAATTCACATGGAAAACAAGTAGGTGCGGTTGCTGTAGGAATTTCTTTAGAAAACGTTACAAAGGCGGTCCATAAAGGAAGGATGGGGATTGTTATTGGAACGTTAATTGGAATCCTAATAGGTGTAATCGGTGCAGTGGGTCTGGCAAGATACATCAAAAAAACCCTTTTAGGACTTGAGCCATTTGCTATTGCTAAGCTGCTTGAAGAACGTAGTTCTATGCTTCAGTCTGTGCGTGAAGGAATAATAGCCATCGACCAAGAAGGAAAAATCACACTTGTAAACAGGGCAGCCGGTAAGCTTTTTAAAAGAGCCGGTCTTGAAGAAAACCCTATGGGTATGAACATTGAAGCTTATTTGCCAGAGACTCGGTTAACTCGCATAATAAAATCGGGTGAAACGGAATTGGATCAAGAACAAAACCTGAATGGGGTGACCATTTTAGTAAACAGGGTTCCCGTGGTTGTGGGAAATGAGCCGGTGGGAGCAATCGCTACATTCCGTGATAAAACCGAAGTCCGATTGTTGGCTGAACAGCTCACAGGTGTGCGTAACTATGCGGATGCTCTCCGTGCCCAGGCACATGAATTCATGAACAAACTTCATGTCATTCTTGGCCTGGTTCGAACTGAACAATATGATACACTAGCCACCTATGTGAGTGAAACGGTCAACCACCGGAAAACAGAAATGGGTTCTGTAACGAAGAAAGTTCAAGACCCTGTTCTTGCCGGATTTTTAATTGGCAAACTAAGCTTTGCCAGAGAATCAGGTGCTTCTTTATCTTTTGATTGTGTAAGTGAACTTCCCAAGCCTGCAAACTCGGAAATCACACATGAGTTGATCACCATAATTGGAAATCTCTTCGATAACGCAATGGAGGCAATTGCGGACAGTCAGAGCAAAAAAGTCGACCTTAAACTTGATTATGCAGAGGATATTTTAACAATTGAGGTTAAAGACACAGGGATGGGGATGACGACATCACTCCAAAACAAAATACTGGATAAAGGGTTCTCAACCAAAGGAGAAAACCGCGGGTTCGGGTTATATCTTTTGGCACAGGCAATTGAAAGACTAGAAGGGGACCTGATTATTTCGTCCAAGCCTGGAAAAGGAACAAATTTTGCCGTGTATATACCTTACAAAGCAGAGGATGAATACAATGATTAATGTATTGATTGTCGAAGATGACCCGATGGTAGCAGAAATTAATAAACAATATCTTGCTAAAATTGATGGGTTTCGGTTGACTGCAACAGTCAATTCAGTAGCGGAAGCGATCCGATTTTTGGAAAAGAATGATATACAGCTTATTCTTCTGGATATTTTTATGCCGGGAAAGCAGGGCCTCGAGCTGTTAGCGTACCTTCGGAAAAATGACTTTGAAATCGATGTCATCATCATATCAGCGGCCTCAGATCTTGACCGAATAAAGAGGGCATTAAGGTATGGTGTTGTCGACTATTTAATTAAGCCTTTCGAGTTTGAACGCTTTAACGCTGCACTTGCTGCTTACCTTGAGCAAACTCGGTTCATTGATAAACAGGATTCGGTTAGTCAGCAGGAGCTCGATCACTTACTTTTGCACAGAGACGAAGCTGTTGTAGCAGAAGAACTGCCAAAGGGGTTAACGAAGGATACCTTAAAGCAGGTATGGGATGCGATTCATGGATTGAAGGACGGGCCTTTTTCTACAGATGAAGTAGCAAATGTGGTAGGAATATCAAGGGTTTCGGCAAGAAAATATCTAAATTTCCTAAAGGACTTAGGAATCCTTGAAGTCAAGGTTATCTATGGAACCGTCGGAAGGCCAGTATACCAGCATGAATATAACAAATTTAAAGAGCACTTAATAAAAAACTTTCTGTAAGCAGTTTTTGAAACTGCTTACTTTTTTTATTTACAAAAAGAATTATTAAACTTTCATAATATATGAAAACGGTTTAATGGGGAATATGATAGACAAGTAGCAAGACAAAGGAGGATATAAAAATGCAAATTCCAATAAAGAAAACGCTTGATAAAATTCCAGGCGGTCTCATGGTTGTTCCACTTTTTTTAGGGGTATTAACAAATACATTTTTTCCGCAGGTTTTACAAATTGGAAGTTTTACAACAGCTTTATTTAGTAAAGAAGCTTCATCAACCATTTTGGCATGTTTTATGTTTTTAATTGGTTCCCAAATTAATTTCAAATTAGCACCAAAGGCATTAAAAAAAGGTGCAATTTTATTAACAGGAAAATTTATCGTAGGTGCTGGTATTGGTTTAGCTGTAGCAGCGATTTTTGGGCCTGCCGGAATACTAGGATTAACACCATTAGCCATCCTTGCAGCGTTGTTAAATGCTAATGGCGGGTTATATGCATCTCTAGCTTCATCGTATGGTGATGAAACAGATGTAGGAGCATATGCGTTATTTTCTTTAAAAGATGGTCCATTTTTCACATTAGTGGCATTAGGTGCATCCGGCCTGGCCACCATTCCTTTTCAAACACTTCTAGGAGTATTAATTCCAATCGTAATTGGAATGATTTTAGGAAATATTGATCCTGATATGAGAAAGTTCCTTGGAAGCAGTAAATTATTATTAATCCCATTCTTCTCATTCCCATTAGGTGCCGGAATGAATCTTTCAACGATTGTAAAAGCTGGGGGGCCTGGGATATTACTAGGATTAATCGCTGCCTTCACTGGAATTGGAGCTTACTTCCTATTGAAGTTATTTAAAGAAAACCCTATCGTTGGTTTAGCAACAGGGTCAACTGCAGGTAATGCGGTAGCTACACCAGCGGTTGTGGCCGCAGCAGATCCAACCTTAGCTGCAGTAGCATCTTCAGCGACTGCACAAGTTGCAGCTGCGTGTGTTATATCTGCCATCGTCTGTCCGATTATTGTGAGCTATGTATTTAAAAGGTCCCAAAAGAAAAAATCGAAACCATCGATTGCAAGGGCAGCCTGATAAAGAGTAACGTTAATTTTAAAAACATAAAAAAGGTAGAAGATAGAACAAAGCAGTCAGCAGGTTTTTACTGTCTGCTTTGTTTAATTACAAAAAAGAATCATTAAATTAAAAAACCTAGTGTGATAGGGAAAATGTTATTAACATAGATAGGTAAGAAATCTATGTTCCGGTATTGTCCGAATAGCTATTTTAAGATAGAAAGAAGGAAACACCACACCATGAATATGCCTGAGAATGTTATTATTACCACTTTAAAAGGAAAAGAAGTTCTCACTAATCCTTTTTTGAATAAAGGAACGGCTTTTACGAAAGAAGAAAGGGAGGACTTGGGACTTGACGGTCTGCTACCTTCCCAAGTGCTTTCCCTTGATGAACAAGTAAATAGGGTTTATGAACAGTATTCGATGCGAACTACGAATCTATTTAAACACGGTCTTCTTTATGATTTATATAACCGCAATGTTGTTCTGTTTTACCGATTATTGAAAGAACACCTAGCAGAAATGCTTCCAATTATCTACACTCCTACTGTCGGTGAGGCGATCCAGTCATACTCTCACAGCTACCGCCGCCCGGGTGGCTTATATCTTTCAATTGATGATCCTGAGGGCGTTGAAAAGGCATTTCACAATCTTGGACAGCCCAAAAATGGCATTGATTTAATCGTCGTTACCGACTCTGAAAGCATTTTGGGTATTGGGGACCAAGGGGTAGGCGGTATTAATATTGCGATTGGTAAACTTGCTGTATACACAGCGGCAGCTGGGATTGATCCAAGCCGAGTTCTGCCAATCGTGCTAGATGTTGGTACGAACAATCAGGCTTTGGTTGCCGATCCTATCTATATTGGCAACAAATTCGCCCGTGTCCGCGGTGAGCGTTATGATCAATTCATTGATTTATTCGTTCAGACTGCAAGAAAGTTCTTTCCAGAGGTTCTTATTCACTGGGAGGATCTTGGCAATGTGAATGCGCGTAAGATCATGGACAAATACGGTGACAAAATCCTTACCTTCAACGACGACATCCAGGGAACAGGTGCAGTAACCCTTGCTGCTTTGATGTCTGGACTAAAAGTAACAGGAACTGCTCTGAAGGACCAGCGTATTGTTGTCTTCGGACCAGGGGCTGCTGGCATCGGTATTGCTGATCAAATCTCTGATTCCATGGTTCTTGAAGGGCTGACTAGAGAAGAAGCCTATGACCGTTTCTGGACCATTGACTATCGGGGGTTATTAACGGACGAAACACCAGACGTCCTGAACTTCCAGAAGCCTTATGTAAGAAAGGCGGATGAAGTCAGAAACTGGGATAAGAATGAGGACGGGCTTATATCATTAATGGAAGTTGTTCAGAAGGTGAAGCCAACCATCCTGATTGGTACTTCTGGACAAGCCGGTGCCTTCACCGAGAAAATTGTGAAAGAAATGGCCAAACACGTTGAGCGTCCTATTATCTTGCCAATGTCCAACCCGACCGCACTGACTGAAGCAGTGCCGGAAAACCTGATGAAATGGACTGATGGCAAGGCTCTAATTGCCACCGGCAGCCCGTTTGCCAATGTGGAGTACAACGGTGTTTCCTATGAAATTGGCCAGTCAAATAATGCATTTGTCTTCCCGGGTCTGGGCCTTGGAGCCATTGTGGCAAAAACTGAAGTGATCTCAAAAGGAATGTTCGCAGCAGCTGCCTATGCGGTTGCAAGAATGTCTGACGTCAGCACACCTGGAGCATCCCTGCTGCCATCCATTGAAAACCTTCATGAAGTCTCAAAATACGTAGCCATTGAAGTCGTTAATGCGGCGATATACGAGGGAATTGCAAGAGTGGATATCCAAGATGTGGAGACTGCTATTGAAGAGGCTATGTGGAAACCTGAGTATAAGGAAGTCAAGAGTGTAGGGATTTGGACAAACATTCATTCCTATGCATAAGTAAATAGTTAAATAAAATGCCTGTTAACATGAAGAATATAGAGGATTTAAGCAGAGGCTTCTCATAAGTTGAGTAAACTTATGGGGAGCCTCTTTTTTATGATTATTTTGAGATGAGCAGTTTTTGTAAATCATCCCAAAATCCAAGCCTATCCATTATTTTGTATAAATTTATTAATAATTTAAAGAAAATTGAACTTTTAGACGGGTAGATATAACATTCATTTTAAGAGATAAACTGTTATTATTATTTAATTAGTGGGCTATACCTCGGAAGATGGGAAGCAGTTAATTGTATGATGATCAACTCATTAAGAAAGGTGAGTAGATAAATGGTATCGAAACGACAGAAGGACATCGTGTTGTCTTTAATGAAGGAGCAAGAACCTGTTACAGCCGAATGGATGGCCAAAGAACTGGGTGTGAGTGATAGAACCATTCGTACCGAGATCAAAGAACTTCAATCACAATCCACTTCGCTAGGAATCATTATTGAATCAGTTCGAGGAAAAGGGTATCTATTAGATATAAAGGATTATGAAGTGTTTGAGCAGGAGTTTATTTCTAATGCGAATGATGCAATAAATGAAAGCCAATCTGATTTTTCCGAACAGGAAAATCGGGTTTTGTATATTTTAAAACGATTTTTATTAGAAAAGGAACCTATAAAATTAGAAAGTCTTGAAGAAGAGCTATTTGTTTCCAAGCCAAAGCTTCAAAATGACTTAAAAGTCGTCCGTGAATTATTGGAAAGTTATCATTTAAAGTTAGTTACTAGACCGCATCATGGTTCGCATGCAGAAGGCGATGAATATATGAAGCGGCTATGTTTTTCAAATTATATTTTACGGCGAAATAGCAACTTAAACATTGACAGTAATTCCTTTCAACTTTTGGATCAAAATCTGTTTGAAAGGGTAAAGGAAACGATCATAAAAAAAGTGAATGAATACAAAATTGAGGTATCAGACATTGCACTCGAAAATTTGGCAACCCATATCACAATTGGATGTAAGAGAATTGAAGAAGGATTTGTCATTGAAAACCTTGAACAAGATTTAATAGGAAAATATCCATTTGAAAAAATAGTGGCCAATGAAATTGTAAAAGAGGTAGAGGATTTTACGGGTTTGGAATTTCCCAAATCTGAGATCGACTATATTATTGTCCATTTGTTGGGGACAAAATTAATTCATAAGAATACGTTGAATGAATTTAGTAAATTTGATGAACTAGGCACCATCATTCATTGCATGCTGGAAAGATTGAAAACCGAATTAAATTGGAATTTCAAAGACGATTCCGAATTCATTCAAGCGCTGAGTTTGCACATTCGGCCTGCAATGAACAGGTTACGCTATAATATGAACATTCGGAATCCATTATTAGAGGAAATTAAACGAAAATATCCTAGTGCCTTTGAGGGGGCTGCCATTGCGAGCAGATGCATCGACGAATATTTGGAGAGAGAGGTAGGAGAACACGAAATTGCTTATATTGCCTTACATATCGGAGTGGCATTAGAAAGAATGAAGACAAGGCAGAAAAGGGCAAAACGGGTACTTGTGGTATGTGCATCTGGTGTGGGGAGTGCAAGGCTTTTGTTTTATCGTTTACGAAATGAATTTAATGATGAAATAGATATTGTGTCTACAACCAATTATTATCAATTAAAAGAATACGATCTATCGTCTATTGATTTTATTATTAGTACGATCCCTATAAAAGAAGAGATAGGCGTTCCGGTACTTGTCGTTAATACCTTTTTAGGGGAAGGAGATATTGCTAATATTAGGAAAGGTGTATCTTCTGGAAAAGAGTGTGAGAGTCAGAGCTATTTAGATATATCGAAAGTTTTTATTCATAAAGACTTGAAGGATAAAGAAAGCGTTATCCGTTTTATGTGTGATGAATTATACAAACAAAAACTCGTCTCCAAAGATTATGTGAATTTGGTATTGGAAAGGGAGGAGGTCGCTCCAACCAGCTTTGGGAATCTTGTGGCCATCCCTCATCCGCTTACGCCGGAAACAGATGAAACATTTTGGACCGTTTGCACATTAAAAAGGCCAATCGAATGGACAGACAAACATAGGGTTCAATTTATTTGCTTGTTGAACATAAGAAAAGTACCAGAGGGTGATCTGGATAGGATGTATAAAAGACTCATTGCCCTAATTGAAAACAGTACAACGGTCCAAAAAGTTATAAAGAGTGACTCAGCTGAAGAAATTATTAAGATATTAAATGAATCTTAACTTCTGAATAGGAAAAGAACGAGGGTATTCCAAAAGGAATTCCCTTTTTTAGTTTGGGGCTAAATTTTACATGACAGTAACTTCATTATTATTTTTCCGTTACCTAACGGAAAAAACCTTTCTGTAAAATTAAACGCTTTCAACGTAAACTATAAAACATAAAGAGGTTAAGCACTCTTAAAACAATGGCTAATTAGCTTGTTAGTTTAATTAATGTTTTGTTTTTCAGAATAACTTTTATGAATAATAGGAGGAATAAATCGATGAATATTTTATTATGTTGTGCAGCAGGAATGAGTACAAGTTTACTGGTAACCAAGATGGAAAAAGCAGCCCAAGAACAAGGCTTGGAAGGGAAAATCTGGGCAGTTGCAGCTAACTCAGTCAATCAACATATTGACAATGCGGATGTCCTTCTTTTAGGACCTCAAGTTAGATACCTTCTTTCAAATATGAAAAAGTTAGGTGAAGAAAAGGGCATTCCAGTGGATGCCATCAATCCAATCCACTATGGTACGTGTAATGGAGCCGAAGTTTTAAAAACAGCTATAAATCTAGCCAATAATAAATAATAAAAGGAGAAAAGAAAATGAGTAAATTCAACAACTTTCTAGAAGAGAAAGTCATGCCTGTTGCAGGAAAAATTGGTGCGCAAAGACACTTATTGGCTCTTCGTGATGGTCTTATTGCGACCATGCCATTCATTGTCATTGGTTCATTTTTCTTGATCGTGGCTAATTTGCCGATTCCAGGTTATGCTGATTGGATGACTTCTATTTTTGGCCCGACATGGGCTGCTAAATTAAGTTATCCAGTGGATGCAACTTTCAATATCATGTCAATTATTGCAGCGTTCGCGGTGGCTTACCGACTAGCAGAAAGCTATAAGCTTGACGCGATGAGTGCGGGTGCAATTTCAGTTGCTGCCTTCATGTTGACAACACCATTTAGTTTCTTATTTACTCCAGCTGGAGCAGAAGAAGGGGTTTTGGTAACTGGTGCAATTTCAAAAGCTTTCTTGAGCAGTAAAGGTTTGTTTGTTGCGTTATTGTTTGCAATTATATCAACAGAAATTTATCGTTGGGTCGTCAAAAAAAATATTGTTATTAAAATGCCAGCGGGTGTACCGCCTAGTGTTGGTAAATCATTTGCAGCATTAATTCCGGGATTTTTTGTTCTTCTTGTGGTTTGGGTAATCCGTTTACTTGTTGAAATGACTCCTTATCAAAGTATCAACGGCTTAGTTACGACCCTTTTAGGTGACCCGCTAAAATTGGTAGGGCTTACTCTAGGTGGAACCATTGTTGCTGAATTATTCGTAACTTTATTATGGGCTACTGGATTACACGGTACAAACATTGTTAAAAGTGTAATGGAACCAATTTGGTTTGGTGCGATGGGTGACAATATGACGGCCTATCAAGCTGGCCAACCTCTACCGCATATTGTTACACAACAATTCTGGGATAACTTCGTCCACATCGGTGGAACAGGTGTAACATTTGGTTTGGTTCTATCAATGGTCATGTTTGCTAAATCCCAACAAATGAAAAGTCTTGGTCGTTTGGCATTTGCTCCTAGTATCTTTAACATTAACGAGCCATTAATCTTTGGTATGCCAATCGTGCTAAACCCAATCATGATCATTCCATTCGTCCTAACTTCAATAGTTACCGTTATTGTAACATTCCTAGGAATGGATATGGGATTGGTCGCAAAACCAACAGGTATTGCAGTGCCTTGGACCATGCCGCCCATTATCTCAGGATATCTTGCATCTGGTGGACATATTTCAGGTGCCATCATGAATGTAGTTAACATTGTTATTTCTTTTGTAATTTATCTTCCATTCTTCAAAATATATGATAAAGCGAAGAAGAGAGAAGAAGATGCGATGAACAAAGGTGAAACAAAGGAAATTATCGCCTAAGAAAATGACTGGGCATTAGTTTTGGAACCCAAAATTGACAGGAAAGGAAAGGAGAATGTTCCTTTCCTAGTAAATTATATGAAAGGCTGTTATTCATGAATAAAGAGGAACTTTACAATCATGCATTTCAATTAATCCTTCATGCAGGAAATGCAAAAAGCTTAGCAATGGAAGCGATGTATGCAGCTAGAGAAGGCAATTTCGATGAAGCGGAAGCAAAACTAATCGAAGCAGATTCTGCATTCAATGAAGCACATCATGTTCAAACTGATTTAATCCAAAAGGAAGCAGGCGGAGATGAATTCAATCTTCCTCTTATTATGATTCATGCACAAGATCATTTGATGAACTCATTAATCTTAAAAGATTTAGCTAGAGAAATAATAGAATTGCATAAACTTATCAAAAAGGCTTAAAACAAAATCCTCTTTCAGCAGGACTTATAAAAGATAACCAATGTTGACAACTTTGCAAAGCGCATGGTTGAAAGATCAAATTCAATGGGTTTGTCAGAAGGCCATTACAAACTGATAAAATGTCTGTCATTTTTTAATTGCCCAATACTGGGCTTTTTTTATTCAAGATTATTTCGCATACTCATTCTTAGAAAGGAATGAAATTAAATGAAAAAAACATTCCCAGAAAATTTTTTATGGGGTGGAGCTACAGCTGCAAACCAATATGAAGGTGGGTACAATGAAGGCGGAAGAGGGCTTGCAACAAGCGACTTCATAACAAATGGTACTGCTGACCGTCCAAGAAAAATTACGATTAAGTTAAATGATGGTACAAAAACAATGGTAAACCGACGACCTACAGGGGACCCAAAAATTGATACGATACCAGAAGGCGCATCAGGCTATATTGATGAAAATGTTTATTATCCGAGCCATAAAGCAGTTGATTTTTACCACCATTACAAAGAAGATGTTGCCCTTTTTGGAGAAATGGGTTTTAAGTGTTTCCGTCTATCTCTTAGTTGGTCCCGTATTTTTCCAAACGGCGGAATTGAAGGAGAACAACCAGATGAGGAAGGATTAAAATTTTATGAAGATGTTTTTAAGGAGTGCAAAAAATATAATATCGAACCATTAGTCACTCTTTATCATTTTGAAACTCCTGCTTATTTAGCTGAACATTTTAATGGTTGGGGCGGCCGTGAGACGATTGATTGTTTTTTACGAATGTGCAAAGAGGTCTTTACAAGATATAAAGATTTAGTGAAGTATTGGATCACCATTAACGAAATTAATGTATTAAATGGTTACGCCTTTATGGGAACCAGGGAGGCTACTGCACAGGTGCGTTATCAAGCAAAGCATCATATGTTTGTAGCGAGTGCCCTTGCCAATAAGCTTTGTCACGAGATCATTCCAGACGCTAAGATTGGCTGTATGGTTGCATTAAGCTGCATTTACCCGAAAGATTGTAAACCGGAAAATGTATTCGGAGCTTTGGATTATCGAAGAGGTGCCCTAATCTATTCTGATGTTATGATGAGAGGATATTATCCATCTTACGCCGACCATTTTTTTGAAGAGATGGGGGTAACCATTAAAAAGGAACCTGGGGATGACGAAATAATCAGGGCGTATCCTTCGGATTTTTTATCATTTAGTTATTACCGCAGCAGTGTATACCATACTGAAATTGTTCAGAATACCGATACAGGCGGACAAATGGGGGATGTAAATCCTTTCGTAGAAAAAACAGAGTGGGGTTGGGCTATTGACCCAATTGGGCTAAGATACACCTTATCTGAACTTTATGACCGATATCAAAAACCTCTCTTTATTGTTGAAAACGGAATGGGAACCATTGATAAAGCGGATGAGAATGGATATGTGGAGGATGATTATCGGATCCAATACTTCCGGGATCATATTGCAGAAATGAAAAAGGCGGTTACGTTAGATGGTGTTGACTTAATGGGCTATACACCATGGGGCTGCATTGACTTAGTTTCGGCAGGAACTGGCGAGATGAAAAAACGATATGGGTTTATTTATGTAGATATGGACGACGAAGGAAATGGAACATTAAAAAGAACAAAGAAAAAATCATTTGAATGGTACAAGAAAGTGATTGCAACTAACGGTGAAGACCTTAGTTTTTAGATTAAATAAATATCAAGATTTAAAAAATATAAAACAGGTGCTCAGCATCTGTTTTATATTTTCTTTGCACGCTTAAACCATCAAGATTTTGGCTTCAAAATTTAATGCGGTTGACTTTTCATGATACTATAATGATATCTGAATTTGAAATGTAATGAGGTTGAGGATCATGAGTACAATCTTAGATATTGCCAAGCTTGCGGGTGTGGCGAAGAGTACGGTTTCTCGGTTTTTAAATGGCGGCTCTGTTGGGGAAGCGACGAAGAAGAAAATTGAACAAGCGATCAAGGAAACCGGGTATACTCCGAATCCATTTGCGCAGAGCTTGAAAGCGAAGAAAACGAATATTATTGGCACGATTGTCCCGCGGCTTGATTCCTACGCTTCTTCGCAAACGTTAATTGGTATTGATGAGCAATTAAAGCAGATGAATTATCAAATGCTGATCTCCAATACAAGTCAAAATCTGGAGCGAGAGATTGAAAGCATTTATAGCTTTGCCAATCAAAAGATGGCGGGGATTATTTTGCTTGCTACCGAAATCACGGATCAGCATATCGAGGCATTTGAAACCGTTAAAGTTCCTGTTCTGCTAATAGGACAAGAGCATGAGGATTTTTATAGTCTAATTCATGATGATTTTTGCGCTGGTTATGAAATGGGCCGGTATGTCCTTGAAAAGGGATATCGGAAAATTGCTTATCTAGGCGTAACGGAACGGGATATTTCAGTTGGGGTGAAGCGAAAGCAGGGCTTTAAAATGGCGATTCAAGAAGTAGAGGATTGTAAGGTTCGCTTCTATGAGACATTGTTCAAGATTCCAGCTGCGCAAGCTAGTGCAATGGAAATCATCCATGAATTTCAGCCTTCCATCATTGTTTGTGCGACCGATAATATTGCCCTTGGGGTGATGAAGGCAGCGTATTCAGCGGGGCTAACGATTCCAAAAGATATAGCGTTAACGGGGTTTGGTGGATATGATGTGACAGAAATCATGCATCCGGGCTTGACGACGGCGAAGTTTTTTTACAAAGAAGCAGGGGAAACGGCTGCAAAACATATGGTAGAGTTAGTTAATGAGCGCCCTGTCGAAAAAGTAACCATTTCTAAATTTGAAATTATTGAGCGAGAAAGCGTTGACAATTTCTTTAATCGTCCACTATAATGAAAACAACGAAACCGGTTCCAATCAAGAGAACCTTTTCACTTGGTAACATTCGAATTCGGTTTCTCTTTTAATCATTTATTTTTTTAGTATATTTTGGAACCGGTTCCGCGGAAAGGGATTTTATTTTTTATCGAAAAATGGAACCGGTTCCTAAATCAAAGGAAAAGAGAGGGATTAAGATGGATCATAAAAAAATTGCACGGGAAGTCCTTAATGCCATTGGTGGTCAGGAAAACGTATCAGCTGCAGCGCATTGCGCCACACGCTTACGTCTAGTTTTACATGATGAATCAATCGTTAATCAAGCAGCATTGGATAACATGGATGTTGTGAAAGGGACCTTCTCAACGGGTGGTCAGTTTCAAATTATCTTAGGTTCTGGAACAGTGAACGAGGTCTATAAGCACTTGGCGGAGATGTCCGGTCAAACGGAAATGTCAACGAGTGATGTGAAAGACGCGGCAGCGAAGAAACTGAATCCGATTCAGCAATTCGTTAAAATGCTGTCAGACATTTTCGTTCCGATTATCCCAGCAATCGTCGCTGGTGGTTTACTAATGGGAATCAACAATGTCCTAACGGCTCCAGACTTATTTATCGAAGGAAAATCTTTAGTGGATGCCAATCCAGAAATGGCGGATTTAGCAGCACTTATTAATACATTTGCCAATGCAGCCTTTGTCTTTTTACCGATTTTAATTGGTTTTTCAGCAACGAAACGGTTCGGAGGGAATCCTTTCCTTGGGGCCACACTTGGAATGCTAATGGTTCATCCGGACTTATTAAATGGGTATGGTTACGGTGCTGCATTACTGAAAAATGAAGTCCCGGTTTGGAATCTTTTTGGCTTAGAAATCGAAAAGGTAGGCTATCAGGGATCCGTACTTCCTGTTCTTGCCGCGTCTTTTATTCTAGCAAAAATCGAAACGTCTTTACGGAAGGTTGTTCCCTCTGCTTTAGACAATCTATTAACACCGTTATTGTCTATCTTTATTACCGGAGTTTTAACGTTTACCTTGGTAGGACCGCTGACTCGCTCTGCTGGTAATCTATTAACAGATGGTATTGTCTGGTTATATGACACAACAGGTGTCATTGGCGGAATCATCTTTGGTTTAGTTTATGCGCCAATTGTTATTACAGGTATGCACCATAGCTTTATCGCAGTAGAAACGCAATTGCTTGCTGATGTTGCGAAAACGGGTGGATCGTTTATCTTTGTCATTGCGGCAATGTCAAACATTGCGCAAGGAGCAGCGACACTTGCTGTGCTAAAGACAACGAAAAATGCCAAGATCAAAGGAACTGCTTCTGCAGCCGGGATCTCTGCCTTATTAGGAATTACGGAACCAGCGATGTTTGGGGTTAACTTGAAATTACGCTACCCCTTTATCGGTGCCATTACTGGTTCTGCTGTGGGATCTGGCTTTGTTACGGTGTTCAAGGTTAAAGCGACTGCGTTAGGGGCAGCGGGTATACCAGGAATTATCTCGATTCGCCCAGATACAATTATTTCTTATGTGATCGGTATGGCCATTGCGTTTGCCGTAGCATTTATCGTTACGATTGTTTTAGCAAAGAGAGAAGAAAAAATAGCAGTTAAAAAATCATCTGGTCAAGCAGCAGCATAATAAAAGACTGAAAAGGGGAATCCAATGATTCTCCTTTCTGTATTAGGAGTGAATCAGCATGGAATGGACAACTGAACAACGATACAGAAGCATAGACGACGTGACTGAAGAGGAAATTCAAGCGTTAGCTAAACTTGTGAATCAATGTCCATGGCGGCAGTCTTTTCATATTCAGCCGCTAACAGGATTGTTAAATGACCCGAATGGCTTTAGTTATTTTAATGGAGAATATCATTTATTCTATCAATGGTTTCCGCTTGGACCTGTTCATGGATTGAAGCATTGGTATCACACGAGGTCAAAAGACCTTGTTCATTGGGAAAATGTTGGAATGGGCATTGAGCCGTCGAATGAATTTGATAGTCATGGGGCGTATTCCGGAAGTGGAATTGAGCATGATGGAAAATTATATTTAATGTACACTGGCAATACACGCGATGAAAATTGGAATCGACACCCGTATCAATGTTTGGCTGTACTGAATCCGGATGGAAGCCTTGTGAAAATGGATGCACCGGTAATTGCAGATATTCCAAATGGCTATACCGATCATTTTCGTGATCCAAAGGTTTGGCAGCATGGGGATCATTTCTACGCGGTAATTGGTGCTCAAAGGAAAAATGAGACAGGAAGTGCCGTTTTATATCGCTCTGGTGATCTAAAGGATTGGCAGTTTGCGGGTGAATTGAAGACTGGTTTAGGTGAAGATTTCGGTTATATGTGGGAATGTCCGGATTATTTTGAGCTGGACGAGCAAGGAGTGTTCCTTTTCTCCCCACAAGGGTTAAAAGCGGAAGGCGACCACTATCAAAACATTTATCAATCAGGGTATGTAATTGGAAGTCCAATAGATTTAGAGAATATCGAATTAAAGCATGGTGCATTTCATGAGTTGGATCGCGGGTTTGATTTTTACGCACCACAATCGACGCTGGATCATCAGGGGAGACGTATTTTAGTCGGCTGGATGGGATTACCGGAGATTGACTATCCTACTGATAAAAATGGGTGGGCACACTGTTTAACACTTCCTCGGGAGCTATCTGTTAAAGATGGAAAGCTGATTCAGCAGCCAGTACCTGAGCTAGTATCTCTTCGCGGGGAAAAGGTGGAGACCAGTCAAGCAGTTGATGATGAAAATGTTAGTTTGGATGACTTCGAGGGAGACGTGTATGAGCTTCTTGTGGAATTCTCTGATAGTACAGCAGAGGAGTTTGGTTTAGAGCTTCGGGTCGGAGAAATAGAGAAAACCGTGATTAAATATGATGCGGTTGCGAAAAAGGTTGTATTTGACCGGACGCACTCGGGCGAATCCTTTGCTGAGGAGTTTGGTACCGTACGGAAATGTAGATTGGACGCTGGAAAAATTTCGTTCCGAATCTTTGTGGATGTCTCCTCTATCGAAGTTTTTGTAAATAATGGGGAAGAAGTATTTACGGGACGGATTTTTCCTGGTAAAAATAGTAATGGAATCCGTGTGTTTGCTCGTGGCGGCCAAACGAAGGTAAAGGCTGTTAAATGGGATATCATATAAACTTATTATTAGACTTACTTGAGGTGACAGAATGGGAAAGCTTTTTTCGATTGGTGAAGTGTTAATTGATTTTATTCCACTTCAAAAAGGGGTGGCCTTAAAGGATGTTTTTTCTTTTGAGAGAGCTCCTGGCGGGGCACCGGCAAATGTGGCTGCGGCCGTTGCGAAATACGGGCAGAAAGCAGCGATGATTTCTAAATTAGGAAACGATGCGTTTGGTGACTTTTTAGTCGAGCAACTTGTCGAGGCTGGTGTTGAGATGGACAAAGTATACCGGACTGGGGAAGCGAATACGGCTTTGGCTTTTGTCTCGTTAAAAGAAAACGGGGAACGTGATTTTTCATTTTACCGTAATCCTTCCGCTGATTTGCTGTTAAGTGAGGAGGAAATCGAGCCAGCATGGTTCCAAGCAGGAGATATTCTCCACTTTTGCTCGGTTGATCTTGTGGAAAGCCCGATGAAACAGGCGCATAAAAAAGCTATCGCGGCTGTCTCAGATGCGGGTGGCTTGGTCAGCTTTGACCCAAATGTGCGGCTTCCGCTTTGGGAGGATCCAGAAGACTGTCGTAGGGCGATTCTCGAATTTCTACCGACTGTGGATATCGTAAAGGTTTCTGATGAAGAGCTAAATTTTATTACGGGAATAAAAGAAGAGTCTTATGCTATTCAATCGTTGTTTGTTGGAAAAGTGAAGGCAGTTGTCTACACAAAGGGAGCTGCAGGTGCGGATTTGTTTTTAAAGGATGAAAAGATTGAATCGAGAGGATACTCAGTTAAACCTGTGGACACAACCGGAGCAGGTGACGCGTTCATGGGCGGATTTTTATATCAATTGCTAGAATTAAAAGCAAACCCGGCTAACATCGAGGAAGTATTACGGGGCAATCAAACAGAAATATTGCAATTTGCCAATGCAAGTGGTGCTCTCACCACAACAGGAAAAGGCGCAATCTCTGCTCTTCCGACTAAGGGGGAAGTTGAGGAGCTTATAGGTTAGTGTTTCAATCTTTTTAAAGATTATTTAGAAGAACTAAGAAAATAGATATGAAGAATAATATAAAGAATAGACTACTTCCTAAAGAACAAGGAGGTAGTCTTTTTAAAGATTTTTTAGATGACAGGAGTTTAAAAAATTCATGTAGCCTTGTATTGAATGAAAAAAGGCAAAAATTTAAGTAAAAACTTTAAAAAAACGTTTACAAAATAAAAAAGACAGATTATTATATAAAATATAAAAACTAGTAGAATTTGTTCGGTGGTGGTCAATGTATATAAACTTATTATGAGTGGTTAATCGATTTCTCATCAAAATGAGATAATAAAAAGTAGTTTTGATAAATTAGGTCAAATAAATTTTATTGCTTTCAATTATGTAACCGCTATATTCGCTTAATTGGTTAATCGATTACCTATTCGCTTTTCGTTTTAGATTTAAAATTTGTGTCTTCTGTAACCGATTTGACTGGTTAATCGATTTCTAAATTTAATTAAAAATATTAGAATTTTCAAATATGTAACCGTTTATATTCTTATTTGGTTAATCGATTACCTATAAAAAGTTTATAGTCTCAAATGTGTAATAAGTATACTATTTTTTAATTGGTTAATCGATTACCTACAAAGATCTACTAATATTGATATTTCTAAGGAGGAAATTATTGTATGAAAAAACTTTTAACGTCAGCTATATTAATTGGTGCTTTGTCCATAGGAGCAGTTGGCTGCAGCTCGCAATCTAGTTCTTCTGATTCTGGTAAAAGTTCATCAGGTTCCGAGAAACCACGTTATGCCATGATTTTAAAAACGTTATCAAATCCTTTCTGGGTATCAATGAAAGATGGTATTGAAAAAGAAGCGAAAAAACTTGGTGTTGAGGTTGATATTCAAACGGCATCTTCAGAGAGTGATACACAAGGACAATTAAAAGTATTCGAAGATTTATTAAATAAGAATTATTCGGGTATCGGATTTGCTCCATTATCACCAGTAAACTTAATTCCAGAGGTAGTACAAGCGAACTCAAAAGGAATTCAAACGGTGAATGTCGATGAGCAGGTAGATATGAAAGAACTCAAAAATGCTGGTGGAAGTGTTTACGCGTTCATTACAACTGATAACAAAAAGGTTGGAGCTAAAGGAGCTCAGTATATTGTTGATCAATTAAAAGATGGCGGCCAAGTAGCGATTATCGAAGGTGTTGCTGGTAACGTATCCGGTGAAGATAGAAAAGATGGAGCAACAGAAGTTTTTAAATCTGCCAGTGGAATTAAATTAGTTGCAAGCCAGCCTGCTGATTGGGATCGCAGTAAGGCCCTTGATGTAGCAGCCAACCTCATTCAAAGATACCCTAAATTGAAAGCGATTTATGCAGCCAATGATACGATGGCATTAGGTGCCGTTGAAGCGGTTAAAAATGCGGGTAAGGAAATTATGGTTGTGGGTACAGACGGAGCTCCTGAAGCTTTAGAATCTATTAAAGCCGGAGAATTAGATGCAACAGTAGCACAAGATTCTGCAAAAATTGGAGCAACGGCTTTAGATAAGCTTGTCGAAGCAGTAGACAAAAAAGCAAAAATCTCAAAAGACGCTGAACCAGAAAAGGTTGCAGTTGATTCATACTTAGTGACCGAGTAAAAAAAGAATGGTTTTATCATCCCTGATGTTGATCGGGGATGATAAAACTTCAAAGGAGGTTTGAAGATGCAGCCACTAGTAGAGATGAGGAAGATCACCAAACGCTTTCCTGGTGTAACAGCATTGGAGAATATCAATTTTGATATTTTAAGTGGAGAAGTTCATGTATTACTTGGTGAGAACGGTGCCGGTAAATCCACATTGATGAAAATCTTAAGTGGAATCTATGAACCTTCTGAAGGAAAGATCGTTTTATCTGGTAAAGAGTACAGCAAATTAACCCCTACAGATTCTGCCGAACATAAAATTAGTATTATCTATCAAGAGTTAAGTTTGATTGACGAATTATCCATTGCAGAAAATTTATTTGTTGGTAAATTACCAACCAAGAAAGTATTGGGACTTAAAGTAGTAGATCATGATTTCATCAATAAGAAAACAATCGAACTTCTAAAAAGAGTTGGTTTAAATAGAGAACCATCTACCATGGTCGAAGACATTTCAATTTCAGAAAAGCAGCAAGTGGAAATTGCAAAAGCCTTAGCAGCTGATGCAAAAGTGATTATTATGGATGAGCCAACATCTTCCTTAACTGATGAAGAAGTAGATAAATTATTTGCAGTCATTAAACAACTCAAAAAAGAGGGCGTTGGGATCGTTTATATCTCACATAAATTAAAAGAGTTACCAATTATCGGGGACCGCGTTACTGTGTTAAAGGACGGCACCTATGTGGGAACAAGGGACATGAACGATGTTACGACCGACATGCTTGTTTCTATGATGGTTGGGAGAGAGCTATCTGGTAAATACCTGAAACCGGAAACCACGGCGAAAGAAGAAGAAACCATTTTAAAGGTGGAAGGGTTAACCAGAAAAGACCAAAAAGTAAAAGATATCCATTTTGAATTGAAAAAAGGTGAGATTCTTGGGTTTGCCGGTTTGATTGGTTCTGGCCGGACGGAACTAATGGAAGCTATTTTTGGAGCTGCTCCGTTATCATCCGGTCAAATCACGATGTTTGGCGAACCACTAAAATTAAAAAATCCGTATGAAGCAGTTAAGAAGGGAATGGCTTTAATTACGGAAAACCGAAGAGAAACGGGCTTTTTTGACAACTTTGAAATTTGGAGAAACATCTCTGCATCCCCTCTGGTACGAAAATCGAAGTGGGGCGGAATTGGCGGACTTGTGAATGAAAAACTGGAACAAGAGGAAGCGGAAAAGCACGCAAAAGCACTGCGGGTGAAATGTTCTTCCATCCAACAGAATATAACCGAATTATCCGGAGGTAACCAACAAAAGGTTATCATTGCAAAATGGCTTGCTGCAAAGTCGAATCTGATGATCTTTGATGAGCCTACAAGAGGGATTGATATTGGAGCGAAAAGTGAAATCTATCATATTATGCGCCATCTTGCAACGGAAGGAAAAGGAGTATTGATGGTATCCTCTGAACTTCCGGAATTATTATCCGTGTGTGATCGTATCGTTGTCTTTAGGGAAGGGAAAATAAGCGGGATTATCAACAATGAAGACGCAACAGAAGAAAAAATCATGCTATTAGCAACGGCTGATATATAGGAAAGGAGCTCGATCAAAATGATAGATACAGCAAAAGAAACTGCGAAACCAGTAAAAACAGGAAAAAGTGAGAAAAAACCGTTTAATGCAAGGGCTGTGTGGCAAAAATATGGAATTTTCGGGATATTTATTATTATCGTTGCTCTATTAGGGATTATGTCCCCTCAATATTTCTTAACAACCAATAACCTTACACAAGTTGTGCTGCAGAGTTCGATTACCATCTTAATTGCTTGTGGAGAGTTTTTTGCCATTCTGATTGCAGGAATTGACCTGTCAGTAGGTTCGGTAATTGCACTTACAGGAGTAGTCACAGCAAAATTGCTGATGGCGGGTACTCCAGTAATCTTAGCTATTTTAATTGGCGGAATTCTTGTCGGTGCTTTACTGGGAGCGATTAACGGTGGTCTTGTTAATTTGACAGGATTACATCCATTTATCATTACCTTGGGTACAATGGCCATCTTCCGCGGTGTTACGTTAATTATTTCAGATGCTTCACCAATCTTTGGTTTTCCACAGTCTTTTAAAGACGGAGTAGCTGGATGGTTGTTTGGTATTCCAATTCCTGTGTTGATTGCTCTGGTGGTGGCCTTGGTTCTGCACTTTATTACCAAGAAAACAATCGTTGGCAGAAATATCTATGCTTTAGGTGGAAACACGAAATCAGCTTGGTTTTCTGGAATCAATATTAAAAAGCATACATTGATCGTTTTCATCATCTCAGGTATTTGTGCTGGAATTGCTGGTGTCGTAACAACAGCACGCTTAGGTTCAGCAGAGCCCCTTGCAGGTCAAGGATTTGAAACTTTTGCGATTGCTTCAGCCATTATTGGCGGTACTAGCTTCTTCGGAGGTAAAGGATACATTCCAGGTGTCGTTATGGGTGGATTAATCATTGGTGTTATTAATAACGGACTAAATATTTTGAATATCTCTACGTATTATCAACAAATTGTAATGGGCTGTCTAATTATTGCAGCAGTAACACTAGACAAATTACTAAGTGCTAAAAAATAAGGAGAGTGTACAGACATGACATACAAATTTTCACCTTCATTAATGTGTATGGATTTATCAAAATTTAAGGAACAAGTGACAGCATTAAATGAAAGAGCTGACTTCTATCATGTCGATATCATGGATGGTCACTTTGTTAAAAATATTACTCTATCACCATTTTTTATCGAGCAATTAAAAAAGATGTCCACCTTACCGATTGATGCCCATCTCATGGTTGAAAAACCTTCTGATTTTGTAGATATGGTTATTGATGCGGGTGCAGACTATATTAGTCTACATGCCGAAACTATTAACGGAGATGCCTTCAGATTAATTAACCATATTAAAGATAAAGGGAAAAAATTCGGTGTGGTCTTAAATCCAGCTACACCTATAGAGTCCATCAGACATTATATCCACCATGTGGATAAGCTGACAATCATGACTGTAGATCCAGGATTTGCCGGCCAAAGATTTGTCACTGAAATGATTGATAAGATTAAAGAGGCCAAGGAATTAAAGGAAAAAAATCAATATAAATACCTAATTACGATTGACGGTTCTTGTAATGAAAGAACGTTTAAGCAGTTGACCGACGCAGGAGCAGAAGTGTTAATTGTCGGAACTTCCGGATTATTTAACCTTGATGAGGATGTCTCTAAGGCATGGGATTTAATGATGGAAACCTTCGAAAAAGAAGTAAACAATATCGCAGTAAATTAATTTTATGAGTGTAAAACTATCAACTTTAGAAACTTGCTATCTACTACGCTAATGGATGCTCTGTTGAAAGGGCAGTAAAGTGAGGACAACCATATGAAGATTGAGACACAAAAATACGTTATTGGTGTAGATATTGGTGGAACGCATCTCAGAATTGGAGCAGTGAATACAGATAAGGAACTTTTCTTTTTCCAAAAGAACAAGATTGCAGATATTCTTGATTCAGGGAACCCCATAAAGTCACTAGCTGATTTTCTAAACGGTTATATCGAGGAGCACGTTGGGGTGGCAAATGTTCTTGCGATAGGTATGGGTTTTCCGTCGGTGATCAGTAAGGATAAGAAGGGAATTCATTCGACGCCCAACCTGGAATGTCTTAGCAATATCAATATTGTTGATCCCATTCAGGAATATATCCACGTTCCAGTTTATATTGAAAATGACGTGAATTATTTATTGCAGTATGAAATTTCCCAAAGGAAAATCGATAAGGATGAAATTGTTCTTGGATTCTATATTGGCACGGGTTATGGAAATTCCATCTATTTATTTAACCAGTTTTTGAACGGGAAAAATGGAGCAGCTGGGGAGCTTGGTCATATTCCAGCGTTAGGAAATGAGATGGTATGTGGCTGCGGCAATATCGGCTGTATCGAAACCTATGCATCTGGAAAAAGATTGGTGGCTTTGCATCAGGAATTTTTCTCAGATGTACCATTCGAGGAGATTTTCACTAAGTATTCGACTACACCAGAAATCATTCAATTTGTACAAACATTGGCCATACCAATTGTAACAGAAATTAATATTTTCGATCCTCATCTTGTGATTATCGGGGGAGGAGTTGTGGGAATGAAAGGCTTTCCAAAAAGAATGTTGGAGGAAGCGATTCTTCAAAAATGCAGAAAGCCATTCCCAGCTAATAATTTAGTCATTGAATATGCAGAAGATACCAATGCAGCAGGTGTGTTAGGCGCATCTATGAATATTTTTGAAAAAATTGCGCAGACAGAAATAACAGTTGGATAACGCGAAGTTTTGATAGATCTAGTCATTTCTTGACCTGCTTTCATTGATTTACAAAAGAAGGCGCTTTATACTTTTATAGGTAGGTAGAGGAAAGTTGGGAAATTGAAATGAAGTTGACTATAAAAAAAATTGCTGAATTGACTGGGGTTTCCACAGCTACAGTCTCTAAGGTTTTAAATAATACAGGCCGTTATTCGGAGGAAACGAAGAAAAGGATTCTTGATCTCGTTGAAAAATACGATTATAAGCCGAATGCGGTTGCCAAGAGTTTAAGAACAAGCCGCTCTAAGACAATTGGGGTGATTGTGCCGGATATCACAAATGAGTTTTTTGCACAGATTGTCCTTGCCATTGATAATTATTGTTCACCAAATGGCTACTCTGTTTTTATCTGTAATTCTGGTGAAAATGAAGAGAAGGATATTCAATTCTTTAAAGAGCTAGAGTTAAAGGGAGTAGATGGGCTAATCTATTTGTCTGCAAGTGAAGAACTGTTTGCGATGAAAACGAAACTGCCAATTGTATGTATTGATCGGACACCACATTTGCACAATTTTGCTGCGATTACCTCGGACAACTTTAAAGGGGGACAAATTGCAGCGGAAGAGTTAGTGAAAAAGAATTGTAAGAATATCCTGGTTATTACCGATTATCGGGATGTCCCGGCAACAACCGAAAGGGTAAGAGGGTTTCAATCCGTGTTGGAGAAAATAGGGATGCCCTACGGTGAGGACAATTTATTAACAGCCGTGGTAGGTATTGAGCCGAGCAAAGAGGCTGTAAATTCTTTGATACAATCTGGTAAGTTTAACTATGATGGTATTTTTGCCATCAATGATTCAATGGCCTTCGGTGCCATGATTGCTCTTAAGGAAAATGGTTTTAAAGTTCCTGAGGATGTCAAGATTATTGGTTGCGATAATATCAGTCTTTCGAAGTACAACTCGATTACTTCTATCCATCAGGATAAAGACCAACTTGGACAAAGGGCCGCTGAACTCTTGATTAATAGGATTGAACGTGGAATTTACACCAAAGAGATCATTAAGCTGCCAGTGAAATTGATTGAACGGGATTCAACGAGGAATTGCGAATGATTTTGGTTGATTTTGAATGATTGTATTGTGATTAAATTTTTATTTTCTTTGGTTAATCGATTACTCAAAAAAGGAGTTAGTTCTTATGAAGGTTGCGATTGCATCAGATCATACAGCATTACCAATGAAAGAAGAAATCAAGCTTGAATTGAAAGAGTTAGGCATTGAATTTACGGATTTAGGAGCTTACTCCGATGAAAGGGTAGATTATCCGGATTATGCCTTAAAAGTATCCGAACAGGTGGTACAGGGTGTTGTGGATAGAGGGATTTTGATTTGCGGTACAGGCATTGGGATGTCGATCACAGCGAATAAAGTGAGAGGCATCCGCTGTGCCCTTGCCCATGATACCTTTAGTGCGAAATTCACCAGATTGCATAATGATAGCAATGTTTTGGCATTAGGACAACGAGTCTTGGGTCATGGTTTAGCGAGGGAGATTGTCAAGGTTTGGCTTGAAACGGAATATGAAGGCGGTCGTCATCAAAGACGTATTGATAAGATTGCTGAATATGAAAAATCCTCATGCTCGTATGTTAATTGATTATTGGAAAAATGGCTTCTTTCGAGTTCGAAATGAAAGGAAAATAAATTAATGAATATTGAAACATTAGCAGTTAACACAATTCGCACTTTATCCATAGATGCCATTAATCGAGCTAATTCCGGGCATTCGGGTCTTCCCATGGGAGCAGCTCCAATGGCTTATGCTATGTGGGCTAATCACTTGCAGCATAATCCGAAAAATGCCAAATGGTTTAACCGGGATCGTTTCGTCCTTTCGGCCGGGCATGGCTCCAGCATGTTATATAGCTTGCTTCATCTAGCCGGGTACGATGTGTCATTAGAGGACTTGAAAAGCTTCCGGAAGTTACATAGCAAAACACCAGGTCATCCTGAATTTGGCCACACCGATGGGGTCGAAGTTACAACGGGTCCTTTAGGACAAGGGATTGCTAATGCGGTAGGAATGGCGATGGCAGAAGCCCATTTGGCAGCAAAGTTTAACCAAAACGATTTCCCAGTCATTGACCATTACACATATGCTTTAGTTGGCGATGGTGATTTAATGGAGGGTATCTCCTATGAAGCTATGTCTCTTGCAGGTCATATGAAGTTAGGAAAATTAGTTGTATTATATGACTCCAATGATATCTCTTTGGATGGTTCCTTAAACCTTTCTTTTTCAGAGAATATACAAAAACGAGTAGAATCAGCAAATTGGCAATATTTACGTGTGGAAGACGGAAATAGTGTGGCGGATATCACAAACGCAATTGAATTAGCCAAACAGAACACGGACCAACCGACACTGATCGAAATTAGAACGATTATCGGGTACGGCAGTCCAAAAGTGGCCGGGACCAATAATGCCCATGGAAACCCGCTGGGTGTTGAAGAGGCTAAAGCCACAAAGCAAGCGTACGGCTGGCATTATGAAGAGGATTTCTTTGTACCAGAAGAAGTAAAAGCCCACTTTGAAGAGCTCAAACAAAGAGGGATAGATAAAGAACAACGATGGAATGAATTATTCGATTCGTACCGGGGGGCTTATCCTTCATTAGCTAGCGAGTTACATGTTGCCATTAAAGGAGAAGCTGTTATCCAAGATCAGGACATTTTAACGTTTAATACGGAAAAAGCCGTTTCGACTAGGGTAGCTAGTGGAGAAGCCATTAATTATTATGCAAAAATCATTCCTGCTATTTTTGGAGGAAGTGCAGATCTTTCCCATTCCACGATGACATATATAAAAAATGAAGCCGCATATGCAGTCGAATCATTTGCCAGTCGAAATGTGTACTTTGGCGTTCGTGAACATGCGATGGGAGCTGCTGGTAATGGAGTCGCTCTTCATGGGGGACTGAAGCCTTTTGTAAGTACATTCTTTGTGTTCAATGATTACCTTCGACCGTCTATTCGTCTGGCTGCCCTGCAAAAGTTGCCGATCACCTATGTGTTTACACATGATTCGATTGCTGTAGGAGAAGATGGGCCAACTCACGAACCAATCGAGCACCTAGTTTCGCTTCGTGCCATTCCGGGACTTACTGTCATTCGTCCAACTGACGCGAATGAAACAGCGAGTGCCTGGGCTTATGCATTGCAACAAACAGAAGGCCCGGTTGCCTTAGTTCTAAGCCGTCAAAACTTGCCGGTGTTTGAAGAGACAAAAGCAAATATCGAAAACCTTTCTAAGGGAGCCTATGTTTTAACACAAACAGATGAGAATCCAGATGTTATTTTGCTGGCTACAGGCTCGGAAGTGTCTTTGGCGGTAGAAGCGAAAGCTGAATTAGAGAAGGAAGAGATATCGGTTCGAGTGGTGGCTATACCAAGCTGGGAACTGTTCATTCGGCAGTCGAAAGAGTATCAAGAGTATGTTCTTCCATCTTCTGTTGCAAAGCGTGTGGCACTTGAAATGGGAATTTCGCTAGGTTGGGAACGATTTGTAGGATTAGAAGGAAAAGTGTTATCGATTGAAACCTTCGGTGCTTCTGGAACTGGCGCTGAGGTCATGGAGTTATTTGGATTTACGGTGAAAAATGTGGTCGAAACGACTAGAAATCTATTAAATTCTGAAAAAGTGAAGGAGCTTAGTTATGAAACTATTCATTGATACAGCTAATCTAACGGACATAAAGAAAGCCTATAGAATCGGTGTGTTAGCAGGTGTTACAACGAACCCTTCCTTAGTAGCTAAAGAAGGTGTGAAATTTGAAGATCGCATCGCTGAAATCTGTCAATCCGTCCCAGAGGTCGAATCCGTTTCAGCGGAAGTCACTCCTGATGCGGTGACGGCTGAAGAAATGATTGCACAGGCAGAAGAGCTGATTACCATTAATGGCGGAGACTCGAAGGTAACGATTAAACTACCGATGACGTTAGAAGGTTTAGAAGCATGCCGCTATCTTGCAAACAAAGGCGTTAAAACGAACGTTACACTTATCTTTACGGTAAACCAAGCATTATTAGCTGCTCGAGCTGGTGCAACTTATGTTTCTCCATTTTTAGGCCGTTTAGATGATATTTCTGAAGATGGTGTCCAATTGGTCGAGAGAATCGCTCAGTTATTACGTGTACATAACTTGGATACACAAATCATAGCTGCATCTGTTCGACACCCAGACCATGTCACTCGTGTCGCTATGGCCGGGGCACACATCGCAACCATTCCTTACAGCGTCATCGAACAGCTTGCCAAGCACCCACTTACGAATGAGGGTATAGAAAAGTTCGCTGCTGATTGGGAAAAAACTCTTAAAAACTAAAATATTACGATAAATAGCATGAAGGTCCGACTTGCTACAATTAGTTAGGCGGGCCTTTTTATGGGCATCAATAGCAAAAACCACTTCCTATAATAATAAGGGAGTGGTTTTTTGTGTCGTTAAAATTCATCCATGTTTTTATCAAAGTAAATTACTATTCCAATAATCAGTTAATTATTATTCCATAGGGTGTGGTTTGGGCGGGGATACTTTTTTATCAAGTATATGAAAAATTAACTAACAAGGCATTACAGTGTTTTTACTATTGTCTCACACTCAGTGTATGTGTTAGAATCTGAATATTATAAATTTTCCAAAGTTTATATCGATAAAGGAAATCGCTTTCTTTGTTGTTCATCAAGAGGATACATAAATAGTAGATTAATTTCGGGAGGATTTACAGATGAGAAAGGGTTTAGCGTTAGCATTGAGTGGAGCATTATTATTGCTTTCAGCATGCGGAGGGGGAAGTAAGGAAACTGGAGGAGAGGGAAAAGAAAAAGTAGTTAAAATAGGCATTACACAAATTGTGGAACATCCTTCTCTTGATGCTGCACGAGAGGGTTTTATCGCGGCTCTGAAGGATGCCGGCTATGAAGAAGGAAAGAACTTTAAACTTGATTACCAGAATGCCCAAGGAGATATGAACAATAACACATCCATTGCACAAAATTTGGTTGCAGACAAGAATGACCTTATTTTAGCTATTGCCACACCTAGTGCGCAGGCGGTGGTGAACCAAACAAAGGATATTCCAATATTGTTTACTGCCATTACGGATCCAGTCGGGGCTGAGCTTGTTCAAAGTTTGGAAAAGCCAGGTGGAAATGTGACAGGCACATCTGATACACATCCAGATGCGATAAAAAATACGATTGCTGCCATTAAAACTTTTCTTCCCGATGCGAAGAAGGTAGGCATCATCTATAACAACGGTGAGCCCAACTCTGTGGTAAATGTTAAACATGCGAAGACAGCTATAGAGGCTGCAGGACTTGAGGCAGTTGAAACCACAATCACAGCTAGTTCCGAAGTAAAGCAGGCAGCTGAGTCAATGGTAGGACGTGCGGACGTATTATACATTCCAAAGGATAACACTGTTGTTGCTGCCCTAGAATCGGTAATTACTGTAGCTAATGCCAAAGATATCCCAACGTTTGTCGGTGAAGGTGATTCTGTAAAAAGAGGAACTTTTGCTTCTTATGGATTTGACTACAAGGATCTAGGATACACTACTGGTAAAATGGCAGTGGAAATTCTCAAAGGAAAAAAACCAAGCGAAATTCCTGTCGGCTTCCCTGAAAACCTTGAGTTGATCATCAACAAAAAAGCAGCACAAGAGGAAGGAGTCTCCTTAACAGACGAGATGCTGAAGGACGCAAAAATAGTGGGAGAATAAAATCTCAACTTAAAATAGCCTGCCTAAAAACGGCAGGTTCATTTTTTGTTGCATATCGCATGGCGATATAGCTTGCAAATAAACCAAAAAACCTTCATATTTAATAGAAAAGGAGGTTCGATATGCGACGTGATATACAACCGAATGAACGTGCTTTCTCTTCCAAAGAAGCTGCAGAAGAAGTAGGGATTGCAACCCCCACTGTTCGCAAGTATGGCCAAATCCTAGAGCGGAATGGATATGAGTTTTTGAAGGATGGCGATCGGCGTATCTTTGTTCAATCTGATATCGGAGCGCTTATAGCGCTACGCGATACGGACAAGCCCCTAGACGATACAGCTAAAGACCTTGTGTATCAGCAAAAAGAAAGATTAGAAGAATCCAATGAAGTAGAACTTACGATACCTGTTACATATGATAATTTACCCCAAGACCCCAACCAATTAAAAGAAATTTTAATGGTTTTGGTCAATGAACTTGCAGCAACGCGTGAAATGAATGCCCAACTGACAAACGATATGTCACAGCTGAAATTATCGGTTTCCCGGCTCCAGCAAGATCACCATGTAATAAGTTCAAGTATTGCTAATTCCGCGCAAAAAACACAAGCAAAAATTGAAAAATTAACTGAACAACAAAATACTCATTACGCAACATTGCTGGAACAAGAACAAGAAAAAAGTGAATCCTTACAAAAGGAGATACAAAATATACGATACGAGCTGGAAAAAGAATGGCGTTCACAAAATGATTTTAATAAACGCTTAGAAGAAGCGATACAAAAGCCTAAAGAAAAATGGGGGAAGATCTTCTCTATGTTCCGAAAATAAGGTCCCTGTTATGGGCTTTTTTTTTACTGTTTCATATCGCCAGGCGATATAATTATGTAATATGAAAGATGTTGATCGGCATAGTATTCCTCAATCCGACATTGATCTGTCCTATAGCGTTACGCGATACGGACTCACCTCCAAAATTCAACAAATTCCCGGGAAATATCTACAAATTCTGAGTAGGTATCGACAAAATTAGGTGCCTACATAAAAAAACATAAAGAGGATCCTCATTAATCTAATTTTTGAGAAGCCTCTTTTTTCATTCTTAACATCAATATGCCAACCTCTTACATTGTCTTGTCAAGTAAAGTTTGTGTATTTGGAACTGTGCAGGGAACCCAATTCAACCCTGAAAACAGGAAAAAAGTTCTATAACTTTTAATCTTCCCTTAATTTTTACCTAAAAACCATCCCGTTGTCTTGCTGAGAAAGAATCATATTTTTCACATATTCCTCCTAAAAAATCCTAGTTTTAAAAATAAATAGAAAGAAAGTACTAGAAAAAATCTTCCTCTTTTCCAGGTGGATTTGAATGTTCGATGAACCTATGATAAAAAATATATAGGAATTTACTTCCAATGTAGTGATAGTGGTCTGGGAAAAAGCGATGAATCAATTCCAGGGCAAACTATAGGTAGAGGAGATGGAGAACAAGTGGCTGGACAAATTCGTATGACCCCAGCGGAGTTAAAGGCAAAAGCGACTCGCTATGGGCAAAGTTCACAACAAATTGAGCAAATTTTAAGAGACTTAACTAATTTACAAAATGAACTTCGTGGTGAGTGGGAAGGCCGTGCCTTCCAAAGATTTGATGATCAGTTTAACCAATTGAAGCCGAAGGTACAAAATTTTGCTCAATTGATGCAAGAGATTAACACACAATTGAACAAGACAGCGGATGCAGTTGCTCAGCAAGATGAGCAATTATCGCAGAATTTTGGGCTTAATTAATCCGATTGCCTACCAACTGGATGATTAACATGGGATCAGTGGAATAAGTCATTCGGGACTATGTTCCCAATAAAACAAAAGCCACGCGACAATTGTTGTGTGGCTTTTATTCTTTGTTTGCCATAGCAGGGATTCTCCTAACATAGTAAGAGTTTCTTATAAAAATAGAAATTATTACTTTTTTACATACTACTAAATTTTCAGGGGTTGAGTGAATGAAAAAGATTGAGCGAGGTGTCATATTATTTCTAGTTCTGATCCTTGCGCTATCTTCAGGAATCTCTTATCTGGCATTGAATCAAGTATCCGAAAGCAAGGCCAACAATGATGATGAGAAAATGACAGTAGCATTGGTCAATGAAGATCAAGGTGCACAATTTAATGATAAGAACTATGAATTTGGTGCCGAATTTATAAAGAACATTGAAAAAGATGATACCCATGACTGGTATGTTGTCAGTCGTGGTGTTGCGGAAAGCGGCCTATCGCGGAATGTCTACAATATGATGATTGTTATTCCGAATGATTTTACCGAAAAGGCATTATCAATAGATTCGAAATCTCCAGAGCGGGTAGTTTTAAACTACAAAATAAATGCCTCCGATAACGGCAATTTGAAAGCGAAGGCGGAGAAAACAGCGAGTGCCATCTTAGGTGATTTTAATCGCCAAATCATTGATGTTTATTTTGCCAGTGTCATCGGCAATTTACATGATGCTCAAGACAATATCGGTACATTAGTCAATAAGGAGCAAGTATATACAAACTTCTATAATCATACTATCCATCGTCCATTAGCAGGTTACACCGCTCAGTTTGGAGCAGTGGAAAGTAACACAAAGATATCAAGAGATAACTTTACCGGCTTACAGGATCTATTAAAAGGATTTGAAACTAGCCTGGGTGAGGATGTAGCAGCAAGCAATACCTATCAATCCAGCTTTTTGGATTACACGAAAATGCATGCGGCTAATGGTCTTTTAACAAAAGGTTTCTCTGGTCAGCTTAACCTGTTAGACCGCGAAATGAACAATGATGATGTCATGCAGCAATTATATTTTTTAATTTCCGCCAATAATGCCATCAATGATCAATTTCATCAAAAGGATCATCAATCGGCTACAATTTTATCAGAATCGGCAGCCCTTCAAGAGTATCTGACGAACACGAAGGAAAAAATGGATAAATTGGATACAGAGTTGTCGGAAACGTTGGCATCAGATATGCAGCAAGCAATTACCGACAAGCTTAAAAAGGAGATACAAAATACCTCAGGGCAAGAGCAAAGTGTATCGATGAATCATATTTTTGCCGTTCCAGATAACAATGCCCGGTCTGCATTGCAAAAGCAAATTGATCTACTGCCTTCCATAAATGGTAATGACTTAGATGGCTTAGGATTAAGTGATAAAACAGTCACACAGCTAAAAAATGTCATAGCTGTCACCAATAAATACAATCAAGAGTTTGCTTATATCCCTAATCGCGAAGCCAATAGTATTCCTTTGTCAGAAAAAGTAAAACAAGTGAAAAATGATTTAAGAACCAATGGAGTAACCCTAACAGATAGTGTCCAATTGGAGAAAAATAAAAAGAATGGGCAGGAATTTACACTTTCGATTCCAAAAGAATTTGAGATTAAGAGAGTGTTATTATCATTACCAAATAGCGAAGAAATGGATTATACGGAGCCATTTCTTCATAACGATAAGATTAAACTGCCTTCAACAGATAAAGGGCAATTCACTGTAAAAGTTGATGTGATTCTTCATAACATGGATGCAATCCTTGATGTGTTCCAGCCGGTTACATGGAATTGGGAACTTGATCAAAAGGATATTACCGATGTAGATCAACCAGAACAGCCAGAACAACCGGTTCAACCTGCGCAACCAGAACAACCAGAACAGCCACAAACAACAGCAGCAAATTCAGCTGATCTTGATAAGGAAACAAATCCATCCTTATTGTCTAACGAAAGTAATCAATCGGCAGCAGCTGAAGAATTGAGCGAGGATGCAAAGGACGAAAAATCAATCGAACCACAGAACTCGATTCAACCCGATGACAACGCAAGTATTATTGAGAGATTGGAAATTTTAAATAACCATATTGCGCATCAAGTGATGTCGCCTCTTACCGGGGACTCGACAAGTGTATTAATCAATGCTTCCAGCGATACCGTCAGTAATTTTCATAAGTTAATGACGCTGTTTAATCTATACTTTGGCATTGGAATAGATCAATTTAATCGTCCGGACCTCATAAATGATTTGAATCAAACCAAACTGACCGAAATGGCAACAGAGGATTCTCTTTATTATTTATTTAATAAACAAGACATTGTTGATGTATTAGCTGCTTACGTTGCGGAACAAATCACAGAGGAAATAAGACAACAGACGGCAGATGTAAAAGGCAAAATAGATGAATATACACAGCTTGTTAACGATGCCAATCAAAATGCAGCCCAAATGTCGAAGAGGATTAAGGAAACAACGGCACAAGCTGAAACTTTAAATACGAACCTTTCTGACACATTAAAAGATTTGGAAGCATGGCGTGAAGCAAGTCTTAAACTCCAAAGTGAACAAGCAAAAGTTTTAATGAATGGGGAAGAAGAACAACAGGTTGTTCTATCCATAGGCAATGAATTCAACTCGCTGCTAGTTTCAAGTCAATCTCTAGCGGATCAGTCGAAAACTAATTTGAATTCTGCGGATACGGTTTATCAAACCTTCGATGCCATCGATCGTCAAGCCAAGGAAATTCAAGCTAGTGGAACGACTTTAGTACAGCAGGCAGGGGACCTTTCCAATAATCTAATGAATAAATTGGCGGAGGATCAAAACTTCTCTGAAAATTTTGCAGGCGTGCTCGCTAATAGCCGCGTTGGTGACCGGCCGAATGAAGAGTTGTTAAGCTTTCTTTCGAAACCAGTCGAAACCAAGAATGCTGGGGTTATCACTGCAGGTGATACCTTTACTCCTTACTTTGTTGTCTTGATCTGTTTCATTGTAGCGTTATTTACTGCTTATGTTCTCTCTAATAACGAGAGGAAACGACTGCAAAAGGATACATTTGCTGGTGAAGGAACCATAGTCGCCACTAATACACCGATCACGATTATAACTGTAAGCATTGGTCTAATCGAGGGGCTGGTGATCGGGCTGATGTCTGGCAAGATGCTGCAAATGAGTGAAGGCAAGTTCCTGCAATGGACTACATTAATTATCTTAATCATGGTCACGCTGCTGGTAGTAGCAACCTATTTACTACGTCAGTTAAAAATGGCTGGTATGTTCATTCTATTGGTGATTCTAAGCCTCTATTTATTCTTAACGGAAGCACTTGGACGTCATTTTGACCAATTCTCTGCGGCTGCTAAATTAAGAGACTATTCACCGTTGCAATATATTGAGACATTATTAATGAAGTTTGGCAGTGGAGCATCTGATACGAAGTGGATTATAGCGGGCCTAGCAGCCTTGACGGTTGTTAGTCTTACAGGCAATTTGTTTGTCTCGAATCGTTTTGCAAAAAGCGAGGAGGTTAATCATGAAGGAATTAGTGAAGCTCTTTAGTGTAATTACTGTTTTTATAGGATTCCTTTTTATGTTTTCATTCCAGCCTTTGGCGGACGAAACCCTAGATCATAGCGGGAAAATCCAATTGCAAACGGACCGGATTGGCCAAGATGCAATCGATAGGGAAAAATTGGAAACGCAAGGCGATCAAGTAACGGAATTGGAAAAATTGGCGCCCGGCCTGTTTAAGGAACAAACACAGGATGCCCTCAAGACGAAACAATTAGAACTGGAACAATCTACGTTAGATTTACAACAAGGCCTTTTTGTTGCGCCAAGTAAGCCTGATATTACACTGAAAAATACCGAAAAGGTACTGTTTTCTAGTAATTATACAGTTCAACAGACTCCAGCTCCCACCCAGAACGAGCCTGAGAATCAACCAGGTGATTTTTTAAACGCCAAAACCATAACGACATTCTTAGGGATGGTCGTCCTGGGGTGTGGCGGAATCTTTACAATGATGAGAAAAACGCTTGGGTAAAGGAGGAGCAATATGCCTAGTCAAACACATGTTAACGTGACAGTTGATTTTAGCAGATGGGGCAAAGGGCAATATGACGTAAGAATCCCTGCTCACCAACCGATTAAACAACTACTGGTGAACTTGTCCGAATCCTTAAATCTGGATCTTACAATGGCACCTCTTTTTGCAGTAAAGCTTTCAAAAAAAGAACTCTTATTGGCAGATGATGACCGGCTTATCGATTATCCAGTAACCAATGGAGACCTTTTACGAGTTTTATAAGTATTATAGAAACAGGCCTATCCAATGTGAGGATAGCGCCTGTCTTTTAAAAGGAGTCAGAACACATGAATGAAAAAAGCATCCAATTGGAGTCCATGACATACAAGTTTCTCATTCTTAATAATAAATGGCAGCTGGACTTGCCGAAATCACAAACACAAGTAAAAGATGTACGCCAATTGGCTTTAATTAACCATGACTCAGATTTATTCGTACCTGCAATCGTTGAAGAAGGAGACGACAAGTTTACCTTCTCATTTGAAGTCAATCCAAGGGCTCACACATGGGATGACGTACAAAAGCTAAGCAGAAAAGAAAAACTACGCCTTTTGTGTAATCTTGCTCGACTCAGAACAATCCTAACCACACGCATGACCTTCTTCTTACATCCCGACAATCTGATTTTTGATGAGAATCTTTTACCATCAATCGTGTTTCGCGGTATCCGGGAGTTAATTCCCCCCTATGAACTGAATGAAGATAAATTTATTCTCCAATATAAATGTATCATTGTCGCAATATTTTCCAAAAAGTATACCTTTGATGACCTCTATTCGGGTTCATTAGCAAATGCCAAGGATACCGCATTTGAACGTCAAGTGGGTGAACTTCAGGAATTCGCTGCTTTAGTCAATTTTTTGGAAGAACAGTACTTAAAGGAAAAACAAGAGTTAGAAAAAACTATAGTAAATGTACCGAAAAAGAGATTCCGTCTTTTTAAACAACTAACCTTTATCATGATGGCACTTGTTGTTATTTTAGCAGTGCCGCTCGTTTATCTGACTTTTGTCAAAACACCTTTTCAAGCGCATCTCCTCGAAGCGGATCGTCACTTTTTATCTTTAGATTATGGAAATGTGATTACTGATTTAGAAAATCAAACTCCAGAAAAATTGCCGAATACCAGTAAGTATGTACTTGCTTATTCATTCATTGAAACAGAGAAGCTTTCTGATGATCAAAAAGAAGTAATCTTGAAAAATATCAGTATAAAAAGTGATCCGAACTATTTATTGTATTGGATTTACAATGGTCGAGGCGATTTTGCCAGAACCATCGACCTTGCCAAGTATATTGATGATCCTCAATTAATCATGTATGGGCTAATCAAACAAATTGAACAGGCGAAAAATGACCCTGATTTAAGTGGGACAGAGCGTGAAAAGAAAGTTCAAAAATTTCAGGAACAATATGATTCATATGCTGACAAATATGGTCTGGAATCCATATTAAACCCGCAGAACTGAGGGAGAGAAAAATGACACAACGATTATTACTTCTGAGCTATAAAGGTCAATTGCATAAATGTCATTTAATAATAGGCGAACCAAAAACAATTACAGTCGGGAATGATCAGTCGAACACGATTACATTTATCGATTTTCATTCAGAAATATCAATTATGTGGGATGGTACTGCATGTACAATCGGTACACAGCAGCTGCGGGTAAATGAATGCCTTTCGTTAAACACGCATGATGAGATTCTTCAGATTTATATCATGGAAGAAACTGAGCGTTGTGTGTACGATACAACACAAAACTTTAGTATTACATTTGGTGCTAATGATTTTGATGATGTAAGAATCGAGAACTCCACCCTGGATTTTGTACTTATTCGCGAGAAGTTAGGAGATCCTTTTAAACTTGAAGTCTTTGAAGGTGAGGTTTACCACAATTATGTTCGGACAACGGGTGTGGTAGAGCTAGAACCAGGAGACCAGCTTTTTTTTGAAGGAATGATGATGAAGCTTGGCCAGGACGAACTCGAAATTCTGGGAGCACAATCAATCATCGCAACGAACTTAATTCGTTTATTTGGCATTCACAATAATTTCGGCAGTCATTACCCCGATTATCATCGTTCACCAAGAATTATCTATCGTGAGCCTGAGGAAAAACAAAAAATTGCAAAACCCTCTAATAAACCTGGAAAACCAAGTGAACAGCTTGCACGGGTGATCGTTCCGCCGCTAGTGATGATTGCAGCAATGATCCTGGTCTCATTGTTTATGTCGAATGGGTTTTATATCATCATTATGCTTGCCATGACAGTAACCACGGTCATTTTTTCCATTACATCCTATCTAAAAAGCCTGAAACAATACCGCTTGGACATTAAGGAACGGGATACAAGCTACCGAGAATACTTGAAACAGAAAACACAGCAATTATATCAAGTAAGTCAGGAACAGCGGCATGCATTGGATTATCATTTTCCAGATGTAGAGCAATTACGGGTTATGGCGATGAAAGTCGATTCTCGGATTTATGAGAAGACCAATTTACATCATGACTTCCTTAAGTACCGTCTTGGATTAGGGCGTGTTGATTCGAGCTTCGAGGTCGAATTTACGATCGAGGAGTTTACCCTTGTGAAGGATGAACTGATAGATGCTGCTCGCAATCTTCGGGCTCAGTATCTCACATTAGACGATGTACCAGCACCAACATCATTGATCAATGGACCTGTTGGATATATTGGGCACCGTTCTCTTGTACTTGAACAGTTACAAATGCTGGTGATGCAGACGTCTCTATTTCATAGTTACCATGATGTGCAGTTTGTCACGATCTTTCCTGAAGAAGAAAAGGGAAAGTGGGAATGGATGCGCTGGCTCCCACATGCTAGTTTACGAGAAATAAACGTAAGGGGATTTGTTTATCACGAACGGTCACGGGATCAAGTTCTAAACTCACTTTATCAGATATTAAAAGCTCGAAGGCTTGCTATCAATGAGAAAAGTAATAAAAGTGAAAAAATGTATTTTACCCCTCATTTTGTTGTGCTAATCACCGATGAAAAAATGATATTGGATCATTCTGTGATGGAATACTTTAATGAGGACCCAAGTGAATTAGGAGTTTCCCTTGTATTCGTGCAAGATGTCATGCAGTCTCTTCCTGAACATGTGAAAACGGTGATTGATATTCGTGATGCCTCAACTGGAATGATGATCCTTGAGAAGGGTGAATTAGTTAATCGAAGATTCACACCGGATCAATTTCCGGAAGGTTTTAATAAAGAAGACTTCTCTCGCGCGCTGGCATCGCTTAATCACCTGCAAAGTTTAAAAAATTCGATTCCAGAAAGCGTGACTTTTCTTGAAATGTACGGTGTAGAGAAAGTGGAGGAGCTCGGTATTGAGTGGCGGTGGCCTCGAAATGAAACCTATAAAAGCCTTGCTGTTCCACTGGGATTGCGGGGGAAAGAGGATCTTGTCAATTTAAACCTCCATGAAAAAGCACATGGACCACATGGATTAATCGCTGGGACAACTGGTTCTGGTAAATCAGAAATTATACAATCGTATATTCTTTCGCTTGCGGTAAACTTTCATCCGCATGAAGCTGCTTTTTTGCTCATTGATTATAAAGGCGGAGGAATGGCAAATTTATTTAAAGATCTCCCGCATTTATTAGGAACGATTACAAATTTAGACGGTACGCAATCGATGCGTGCGCTTGCCTCGATTAAAGCAGAATTACAAAAGCGCCAGCGTGTTTTTGGCGAGTATGATGTCAACCACATCAATCAATATCAAAAACTCTATAAATTAGGTGAGGCTCGTGAACCGATGCCCCATTTATTCCTAATTTCAGATGAATTTGCTGAACTCAAATCCGAACAGCCTGAATTTATGAAGGAACTGGTTTCGACAGCCCGTATTGGACGGTCTCTGGGGATTCATCTGATTCTAGCTACCCAGAAGCCCAGTGGTGTTGTCGATGACCAAATATGGTCCAACTCTAAATTTAAGCTTGCATTAAAAGTTCAAAACGCCAGTGATTCGACGGAGATCTTGAAAACGCAGGATGCTGCGAATATCACGCTGCCAGGTCGTGCTTACTTACAAGTCGGCAACAATGAAATCTATGAACTTTTTCAAAGTGCATGGAGCGGTGCCGATTATATCCCAGATAAAAATGAACAAGACTTACTGGACACAACTATTTATGCCATTAATGATCTTGGACAATACGACATCATATCGGATGATTTAAGTGGTCTATCAACTAAGAAGGAAATAACCAAGGTTCCAACCCAACTGGATGCAGTCGTGGATTATATACATGCCTATGCAGCCGAACAACGTATCGCGGATCTGCCTAGACCATGGCTGCCGCCGTTAGAAGAGCGGATTTTCCTTCCAGATCTAGATGACATGAATTATCAAGAGGACTGGTACGGAAGGAAAAAACCGTTGGAAGTGACCTTCGGCTTTCTAGATCTTCCAGAAATGCAAGTCCAAAAACCACTAACATTGAATCTTACCAAGGATGGTCATATTGCTGTCTTTTCTAGTCCAGGGTATGGGAAGTCCACCTTTTTACAAACTGTTGCGATGAATATCGCTAGACAACATAGCCCTAAACGAGTCCATTTCTATTTGATAGACCTTGGCACAAACGGGTTACTGCCATTGAGGGAACTTCCTCATACAGCAGATATAATTATGGGGGATGAAGAAATAAAACTAGGAAAGCTTTTCCGCCGCCTGCAGCATGAATTGAAAGAGCGTAAGCAACGATTAAGTAAATATGGTGTCGCCAATATTCAGATGTATGAACAAGTAAGTGGGGAAGAAGTCCCTGTTATTCTTTTAATCATCGATACGTTCGATTCCATTAGTGATGCTTTCTACCGAGACGATTTTGAAAAAATGGCTGCGCAAATTGCCAGGGAGGGTGTTAGTGTCGGCATCCATATGGTTATAAGTGCAGGACGCCAAAGTGTGTTGAGAGCTCCGGTTCTCGCCAATATTAAACATCAAATCTCCTTATTTATGATTGATGGAATGGAGCCAAGAAATATTGTCGGTAGAACGGATTTACTCATTGAAGAAGTTCCTGGCAGAGGCTTGGTTAAATTAGAGCAGCCAACATTATTTCAAACAGCTTTACCTGTCGAAGGAGACGACACGCTCTCGATTATCAATCGAATCCAAGAAGAGAGTAAAGAGATGCGCAATGCCTGGCATGGGGAGCTGCCATCACCCATTCCAATGGTTCCAGATGTCATTGAGTTTGCTCCTTTTATTGAAAAACAAGAGACGAAGGCGATCGTAAGGAATGGCGGTATCCCGTTTGCCGTCGATTTTGAAAATGTAGAGCCAATGGAGTTAACTGTCATGAAAGATCAAACCACATTAATCTTAAGTGATCTTATGGATGCGGTTGAACAAACGTATCTAACACTGATTGCCAGTATTTCTGTTAATCATCACATTGATGTGGGTTTAATCGATAATGTTTCTTCCAGATTTAGAGTTTATAAGGAAAATGTGAATCTTTATGCGGACCATGCTGAAACAATGGATGTGTTTGTAGAACAGCTCCAGCAGCTATTTGAAACAAGGCAAGATGCCTTCCGTCAAGTACAATCAGCTACGGGCGGGAGAGCGACTAGGAATGATTTTCTGAAGGAAGTCCGCCCAATGGTTGTCTTCATCACAGATGTATCTTTCATTATTGAATCGATGTCGTTTACTAGTCAATCGACGCTGGCTAATCTGATCGAAACGGGTGCGAGAACAGGAATTTATTTTGTAATTGGAGCACTCCATGGTGCATTAGAAAGACAATACGATGATATTGCCACAACAGTGAAGAAGCAAAAGGCGGGAGTCTTAATTGGAAGAATTACGGATCAGAGCATACTTGAGGTCTTAAATCGACCTTATAAAGAGCAAAACTTACATCCCTATGAAGCCTACTACATTAGACAGGGCAAAGCAGAAAAAATCAAAATTGCTGCTCCTTACGTAAATAGAGAGGAAGTGAATGTCCATGTTTGATTGGTTTAAAAGTGACTCGGAGAAAAAAAGAGATGAGTATTATGAGCTGTATGAAAAGCTCAAGAGTGCCATCTCGGAACATGACCATAAGGTATCAGAAGCAAATGCAGCGTACAGTTCCTATCTAGGTACGATTCCGAATCTATCAAATTCAAAAATACCTTCAAATGATTTTGAAACGAGCAGGGAAGAAATAACGGAGAAATTAAAACAATATTTTCAAGCAGATCAAGAAAACCGGGGTTCTCTGGTTTCAGCGAAAAATAAGGCATATGAACGATATGTCCATTATAAGGATTTGGCCATTAAAGAGGCGGAAGCGGAAAGAGTAAGAAGAGAAAAGGAATTGAAAGACCTACAAGAAAGATTGGAGCGATTGATCAGTGGGGAGCGTTAGAATAGACGTGGATAAAGTAAATGAAGCGAAAGCCGCGGCGAAGGCATTAGAGCAATCGATTGAACAAACTTATGAATCTTGTGAACAACTAATTTCTTATCTTCATTCGGCAAAATGGAGCGGCAAGTCTCGAGATTCCTTTTTAAGTTATCTGGAAATCATTCAGAAGTATCACTATGATATGAAGTCCGCTGTGGCAAAACAAACAAAGGCGTTAAATAATCTAGATGGTTATATAGATGACTTCCTTCAAGACGGTTCCGTGAGGGAAGTGAAGAATTTATGATGGAACGTTCAACAGATACGTTTTCAGCGGCTGAATTATACCTTTTAGCGGCAGCCTTTGGTGGGAATGTTCTTTTTGGCTTACCTGAGAAAGAAGTTTACCAATTAAAAGGCGAAGAAGTCTTTAAAGAGGCGCATAACCGGCTGATTGAGAAGAAAATCATTACACCAGAGGGAAAGATAACAAGCTCAGGGGCACTAATCATCCAGACCATTGAATTTTATCATCAAAGCCAGAAATACGTTCGTATCAATAATCTTCTCTTTGCCTTCCGTGAACGTGAAAGAGATGAGGTCATTGTGCTGGTAGAGTTGGAGAGACAAGGGTCTTATCAGTTACGTATCACCTCTAAAGCAACACTTCTAAAAATGTTAAGTGAACAATTTCCAGTGATGGTAAGAGAACCGGTTGAAATGGAAAAAGCGTTCCTAAAAAAGGAATTATCCAATCAAGAAAGACGCGAAACAGAGAGCTTTGAGCCGGAAGAGATGTTGATGAATTTAGAATTCTTCCATCTAAATGAGGAACATAAAGACGGATTTAATTGGCACTATTATCAGCAGTGGCTCATCTTTACGAAAGACGAAAAGTTAATCATGGTCGATACTGTAAATAAAAAATATTACCATGCTAGTCAATATTGGTTTTTGAAGGTTCTATTTGACGAAATGGATTTCCCTTATAAGGAGGTTAAGTCTTATGCTTAAAGCTGATGGGGGCGGTTCTAGCCTACTCATCAATGTTAATCCTGATGAGATGACAACAATTTTCACCTTTTTACAGGCAATTATTACGGAACTGGAAACCAATGCCACCCCGAATATTGAAAAGCTGGGAAGTATTGATTATTACACAGAAGGAAAAGCAAAAAAGGCCATGGAAGTTTATGCAGAGGCGAATCAGAAGGTAATGGATTTATATGACAATTACTCCCGAGCGGCAACTTTGGTAATTGATATCCTAAATACGATGATGCAGGCAGACGAAGCAATCGCCGAGCAAATCATTGCGAAACTGGGGGTATAGCGTGATGGATGTAAAATATATCCCGTCAGACTGGGAAAAGATGAAAGACGGCATTGGCGATTTAATTGGCCTTGGCCGCTGGGGCAAAGGCATGATTGATACCCTAAAGGATCTAAGTGATAATTTAGAGGATGCTGAGTCTGATATAGCGAACTATGATAGTGACGGGGTCATAACCTTTCATCACACCAGTCAAAAAGGCAAGTACCAGGGATTATTTGAAGACTTCGAGATTTTACACAACTTTACCGGGAAGGTCGGAGAGATTGTTGACCGCACAATTGATCAGCCATTCTATGAAGATATGGATGCGTTTGTCGAGGCAATGCGGGATTTAACGATTTCCAGCTATACAACGACGAATCGAGTCGGGGCGACAGAGACTCAGTATGTTTACGCGGGTTACGGTCCTGCGCAATCATTTGAAGTGCCTAAAACAGAAGTGGGTTTGGATGACTTGTTTAGCGGAGATAATTACTATGCAAGTCAAATGAAGCTTGAATACGATGCCTGGAAAGAACTTAATCCAGACCAGGATTTCTCACAAGAAGAATATCAACAAGGCGTTTTAAATACTCGTGCCTTTGAGTACGAATCGATTCGTAACCAACAAGAAGACAAGGAATTTTGGATTCAGATCGGGGCGTTGGTTGTTATTGTAGGGGCGACGCTCATCTGCCCGCCGGCAGGGTTGGCCTTAGGGGCTGCGTATGGTGCGATGGAGTTAAGCTCGGCTGTTTCTGGCAAGGATTGGGTATCTGGCCGGGAGCTTGGGACTGGGGAACGCTGGTTTCGCGGCCTATTAGCTCCATTGGATATTGTTCCTGGGGTGAGTGGGTTAACGAAATTCTCAAGCACGGTACGTCTCGCACATCTTGGCGAGAATATCGGGGGCATGGGGCTGCGGACAGGAGTGAAAGGAAGTATCCAACAAGGAATTAATCACATTGATCATATGGTGAAAATCGCAGGCCAGCAATCGGTCACACGTTTGAAGAATGCCTCATCGGCAATAATAGATACAACCAATGCGATGAAAAATAAAATCGCAAAAGATACACTGGAAGCAGGAAGATTAGTAGACTCTGCAGTGACACAAATGAAAAATATTACCCCGTCTCGGCGGATGGGCTTAGCTGCAGTTGATTTGGGTGAAACTGGGAAGGTTCGAATGCCTGTTGAGAATACCCATACGGTGGAAAATAAGCTGAAAGATGTGTTGAGCAGGATTGATGGAGTTAACCTTGGAAGTGGAAGCGTTAAGGGTGCAGACCAGACCGATGGAAGAATCTCAGAAAACATCTTAAAGGTATTACAGGAAAATAATATCAGTGTTGAGGAATTTCAACGAATTAAGCTGACCCCAGTATCAGAATTATCAGACCGCGAAATGAATTTAATCTTTTACCTTAGGGAATCTGTAGAAAAACCAACAGAAGACACATTAATGAGTAAGGTGGTACCTATTGACTCTATTGATGGCTACCTAAGAGCAGAAAATCCATATACAACCGTTGCGGGTTATGTGGCTAAGTATGAAGATGTCGCAAATGTAACAAGTGATTACAAGGAAACCCTTGAGACGTTACGTTTAGATTATACGTACGAAAAAGACGGGGTTGTCATTAGAACGTATCCGGATGATGGTGATTCTTATGCGGTTATTCGCTTTAAATACAGTGATGTGTCGGACGATTTGATTCAAATACCATATGGAACAGAATTTTATGGTTCCACTACTGATGCATATCCTTGTACCCATAATGGCTTTTTAGGTGGTCGAAATGAAACCATCGTTCCAGAGTGGCAAGTAAAGGATTATGTAAGAGCAAACATTCAAGAAGGAGCGGAAATGTTTAGGGTTGTAGATGGTAAGGAAGAAAGAATTGCTATCTTTAAGAACGGCCGTTTTGAACCAATAGACTTTTCGGTAAATACTAATTAGAAATGTGGGAGTATTATGGATAGATGCGTTGCTTTATACAACAATAAAAGATATAAGGCCTTTGCAGCAAGAGTTAAAGGCCAAATAACGACCATTAAATTATTTCTGCACCGAAACGAACCTGGTTTCACATCTGCTATGTCTGCATACGATAAAGATTTACATGAAAGAGAAGTAAAAAAGGAAGAGGTTTCGGAGTTATATCGGGAATATTTTATCGCCCGATACAAAAATCATGAATTTTTTGTTACCCGTATTTTCCAGGATGATAAAGAGATAGAAATTGTGACGGCGGATCCCAATTTAGGCAAAGAGTGTAATCTCGATTATCAAGATAGAGATCTGTATATGAAAAGACTAGGATCTGTTGATGACTTTCAACTTTTTTATGTAAAGGAAGATTATCTGAGCAAGAACACGATTCGAAGAGAAGTTACTATAGAGGAGTGTTTTAAAATAGAAACTGAGCATTTTGAATAAGGGGGGCTGGATCGATGACAGAAAGTCTTGTACAGGAAAAGATTGCTTTATTAAATAGATACGAAGAATCATCAGAACAATTTCAGTCCTGTTATGAACAAATTATCTTCGATATCGTCAAAACAAAAGACTTGTTTACGGTGGTAAGGAAGGAATCATCAGTAGAAAGCATTAAGGATAGGACGGCTCCCATTTTCTGCGGTATAGGCTATAACGATATTCCGAGCGTTTGGTTATTTACGGAGGAATCGATTGCCAAGGAATATACGAACCGTTACAACTTAAAAAATGATGAGATTGGTTTATATAAGAAAGTAGCCATTGAGGAATTAACGGTTTTTTTATTTAATGCGATGTTTTCTGGGGTCAGTGGATTAATTGTGGATGAAGGGAAAAATACGCTGACCACCAATGTATATGATTTAGTCAATACCTCATTACTAGCAATGCAGCGCCAGCCTGTTTTAGAAAAACAAGAATACAAGATTATGACTCTGTTTAATCAAATGAAATTTGGGTCAAAAAAATTATGGATCATACCTGCAAAAGAGACAACAGGGGAAGAGCTAATCTTTAATCAGTTTTCTCCCCTGCAATTTGAAAAAACTATTAAAATTTATACAAACCAGGATGAAAGTAAAAAAGAGTCTTTGAAGCATGGTTACAAAAGTGAATTTTCAGCATCCGTCGATATAAAAAGTCTGTATCAAGTATTAAACCATTCTATCAACAAGGGGATAGAGGAAGTACTTTTCGTTGGCAATGATTATGAAGTGAGAATGAGTTTTATAAAAGTATTAAATATATTGGCACGAATGAACGGTCAATAGATCATCCCATGTAACTAAATAGAGAAGGAACTAATGGTAAGTCTACTCTTTATAGAGTAGGCTTTTTTTATGATAGATTTCCAATATTCAAGAGGTTTTAAAGGAAAATATAGGGGGAATGTGGAATTATTAAATCTAAGCCTATCTTGGAGGGATGGAGTGATACTCTAGACCCTCTCACTTTGAGGAGCAGGGGAAACGATGAAAAAAATACCTAAAAAAATATGGATATCCGTTATACTTGCGTGTGTTTTGATAGGGGGTTATTTATATTTTGATAAGGAAAATGTCTCTGTTAGCGTAGGAACTGCACCAAAGGGTGAAAAAGTAGTTCAAGTTCATGAACAAACTAAAAAGGTTAATCGTGAGTTTCCGTTTAGTATGAGTGAAAACAATGTCCAGCAAGCCATACATAATATGTCACACCAAAAGGTTCTAGCAGACAAAAAGTGGGGCGCACTGCCTTTAACGCCTGAGCGGGTGAAAAGATTACTACAAGTGGTCGAAGCCAATAAAAAAGATTATGAAAATGCTGATGTTTATTTAACTATATTAAAATCTTGGGATAAAGGCGATTTCGATTACGTGGTTATGAATCACAATGCCATTTGGGAGCTGCAGGGCGGCACGGTTGGAAAAGCCAATGGCATAGCTTCACCTGAAGAAGAAATGGAATTTATCCATGAGAACTATGATGTAGAGCAGTGAAATCCATAATATAGCACGTACCCAATCCTAAAATTATTTAGTCTGCTTCTTTTGCTGAAGTAGGCTTTTTTGGTTAGAGGAACCTTTTTTATAGCATCTACGTCTAATTTTTACCTAGTCTTGAATTTTGTGTGTCTATATATAAAGGAATATTTTAGGAATATATAGAATACTTAAATGGAATGCCCGAAAATAGGTATAATCCGCCCGAGGAGGAATCACCTTGTCTTTTGATCAAAAGAATCCCACAATAGAGAAAATCCTAGTAAACATAGAAAAGGTTATGATTGGAAAGAGGGACGTTGCTGAACTTAGCCTGGTTGCCCTTTTAGCTGGGGGCCATGTACTCTTAGAAGACGTACCAGGCGTTGGGAAAACGATGATGGTCCGTGCGTTGGCTAAGTCAGTGAATGCCAATTTCCGTAGAATTCAATTCACTCCGGATCTTTTGCCATCCGATGTAACCGGAGTCTCCATATATAATCCAAAAGAGATGGAGTTTCAATTTCGTCCCGGTCCGTTAATGGGGAATATTATTCTCGCCGATGAAATTAACCGTACTTCCCCGAAAACCCAGTCAGCACTATTAGAAGGGATGGAGGAAGCAAGTGTTACCATTGATGGAATAACCCATCAACTGAACAAGCCATTCTTTGTTATGGCAACCCAAAATCCAATCGAGTATGAAGGGACCTATCCACTTCCCGAGGCACAGCTTGATCGCTTTTTATTAAAAATGAGAATGGGTTATCCTGACTTACAAGAGGAAATGGAAGTGTTGAATAGAGCACAAAAGAACCCGCCGATTGAGGAGTTAACTCCCGTCATTGAACTTGATGGCCTTCTTGATTTACAAAAGGAAATCAAAGATGTGTTTGTCGATGATACGATGAAACGTTACATAGTCGATATCGTTAACCGTACAAGGGGCCATGGCAGTGTCTACCTTGGGGCAAGCCCAAGGGGATCCATCGCCCTGATGAAAGCGGCGCAGGCTTATGCGTATATGTATGGCCGTGATTATGTTCTCCCGGATGATATTCAATATTTAGCTCGATTTGTCTTATCCCACCGGATAATTTTAAAGTCGGAGGCAAAGTTCGAAGGGATTTCAGCTGAAGATTTAGTGAACCAGGTGGTTGCCAGAGTTCCGGTCCCAGTTCAAAGGTTAGTGAAATAAATGAAAAAAACTTGGATGATATTGAAAAAAGTATGGAAGTTTATCCTGCTGCTTTTTTTAATTTTATTAGCTTTCTCCTATGCCATGTTTCAAGGGGGATTTGTAAGTTGGTTTTTATTTTACAGCTTTCTTCCCTTTGCCATTTATTGTGTCGCGATCTCTTTTTACTCCTTAAATGAACTTGAAGTAAAAAGATTTTTGCCAAAAACAGATTTTAATGCCGGAGAACCTTTAAAGGTGACCGTTACAGTGAAAAGAGCAAAATCATTTCCCCTCTTTTATTTACTGATTGAGGATCAGTTAGATGAATCCTTGAAATTTGCTCCTCAGCAAAAGAGAGCGAAAGCCCTTCTTCTTCCGGGTTTGAAAAAGGAATTTTCTTATGAATATATCATTGATGAGCTGCCGCGTGGTGAACATTTTTTTGAATCTTTTACCTTGAGAATTGGTGACCCGCTCGGCTTATTTGAAAAAGAAAAAAAGGCTGCCTTGGAGGGCAAAATCATTGTCTATCCGGCGTATACAGAATTATTATACCGCTCATTTGAAAATCAATATGATTCTGGTCTGACGGCTTCCAGGGAACGAGTCCAGCGCGATACATCCATGGCGACTGGGGTGAGGGATTACCAGCCAGGTGACCGCTTCTCGTGGATTAACTGGAAAGCATCAGCCAAACGAAATATCCTTATGACAAAGGAATTTGAACAGCGGCAATCACATGATGTCTTTGTGGTCATGGATTGTGTCCCAACGAAGCAGTTTGAGCCTGTTGTCTCCTTTACAGCATCATTATTGCGGGCTATTTTGAAAAAAGGAGCCCAGACGGGTCTATTAACGATTAGCAACGAACGTGCCTCTTTCCCCATACGCGGCGGAGAACAGCATCTTCAGCAGCTTTTTTATCATCTGGCAAAAATAGAGGCGAAATGTATTTCACCATTTGAAAAGGTGTTAGATACCGATGGTCTTCTCATCCAGCAGACGGTTTCGTTTATGTTAGTCACCGGGCAAATTACGAAACCTCTGATTGAAAAAGCAAGCTTCCTCGGTCAGCGAAAAGGTGGAACGATGACGCTTTTTCTGATTAAAGGGGAGAAAGAAGCGCCGACAAATGAGGAACGCTCGCTTATGGCAATCGCCAATGCCCGTGGAGTCCGGGTTGTCTTGGTTCAGGAAGGCGAATTCACAGCGGCCTTTTCGGAGGTGAACTTCCGTTGATCAAAAGAGATTTTTCATCATTTCTGTTATATACCTTTAGCTTTTTATTATTAAGTGAATGGCTGCGTCCCATTGAACAATTAACAGAAACCGATCATATTGAGATGTTTTTTATCTTTATTGTGATTTCGTTTGCATCATCTTACTTTCATTTGAAATGGATTTGGAACTATAGTATCAAAACGCTCTTTATTTTATATGCCATTAACCAGCTTCACTATGATGAAGGGCTCTTTGATTCAACATGGATGTCAGCCTTCTTTAGAGATATTATGGATAACTTTGGTCTGATTAAAGCAAGGAATTGGAATGGCTTATCCAACGAATTTAGGACATTATTATTTTTTGTCTTGCTATGGCTAATGGTGTACTTAATTAATTACTGGATTTTAAACCGTAAGCGGATCTTCATATTTTTCTTTATGACCTTAGTCTATATTACAGTTTTAGATACATTTACGCCGTATATTGCCAAATTCGCCATTGTCAGAACGGTGGTGGCTGGTTTTGCAGTGATGGGTATGCTGACATTTTACCGAATCGTTCAAAAAGAAAATGTCAGCACCGAACCGACCTATCTGCGAAAGTGGATGGTGCCGCTGGCTGTTATGATTTCATTAAGTGTTGTAGCTGGCATAGCTGCGCCGAAAGCCGCACCGATTTGGCCAGATCCAGTTCCATATTTTACCGCTAATAATGACAAAGTTCCTGAAGATAAGGCTAGCATTGTTAATCGTATCGGTTATGGAACCAATGATTCTGAATTAGGCGGTCCCTTTATAGGAGATAACAACCGAGTCTTTCAGTATGAAGGGAACGGAAAGAACTATTGGAAGATGGAAACGAAGGACGTGTATACAGGAAAAGGCTGGCTGGCCTCTGGTACCACACCTATAACCTTTCGTCAGGAAGATCTTGTCCCTGTTTTTTCGGTGCCTGACACCGTAGAAACCATTAAAGAGTCTTCGCGGGTGGTGACAAGTCCAGAATATAATTTCAACTTTTTAATGTATCCTGCCGGAATTAGCAAAGTGTTAAAGATGCTTCCTGAGGGCGATCGATTTGAAATCGATACAACCAATGAGCGAATCAGCCTTTTCTCGAAGGATAATGTCCCTGCTGTACCGCAGGTCTTTACAGTAGAATTCGAAAGACCAAAGTACAAGGCTTCAGACTTAGTCCAAACAATTAGCTATGACCCAACCATCATCAACGAGGAATTTTATCAAAGATATACACTCCTGCCGGAGAATCTCCCGCCTAGAGTAAAAGAATTAGCAGAAGAGATTACGGCCGCAAAACCCAATTGGTATGATAAAGCAAAAGCGGTAGAAAGTTATTTTGGAAGATCCGCGTTCACTTATGACCAGAAAAATGTCGCGGTGCCTGACACCGAAGATGACTATGTGGATCAATTTTTGTTTGAGACAAAAAGGGGTTATTGTGACAATTTCTCCACTTCGATGGCTGTAATGCTGCGAACACTCGGGATTCCAACGCGTTGGGTAAAAGGGTTCACAGGCGGAGATTTCCTAAAATATAGTGATGAGACTTCAGGGACACAGATTTACGAGGTAACAAATAATAATGCCCACTCTTGGGTTGAGGTCTATTTTCCAAATCAAGGCTGGGTACCATTTGAGCCAACCAAGGGCTTTTCAAATGAAATTATCATCAACTACGGAGCGAATGGCCAATCATCATCCAATAATCAAGAAACCAGTCCAACGCCTGTGAAGAAGCCTCAGCAGGAAGAGATAGAAGATCCTAATAAAGTAAATGATTCAAAATCATTCTTTGATGTTAAAAGGATCTGGGAAGAGACCACATTGTTTTTGAAAAACAATTGGAAGCGGATAGTTTTCATAATCGTAATAGCAGCTGCAGTGGTTGGTATTCTTTACCGTATTCGCGGTAAGTGGGTTCCGTACAGTCTGTTAGTAATTTACCGATTTAAGAAAAAGGACGAAAACATCAGTGCTGCCTATTTAGCTTTGTTAGAACAGTTTGAACGCTACGGATTAAAGCGGAAGGAAAATCAAACACTAAGAAACTATGCCCGTTACATTGATTCCTTCTTTTCGACAAGAGAAATGTCACAGCTAACGGCAATTTATGAAAATTATCTGTATCATCAGCAATTGCCAAAGGGCACTTGGAAAGAATCGTATGAATTATGGGAAAATTTAATTAAAAAGACAATAGCTTGACCAGAAAAACAACCTATTGTTACAATATGTACTAATTCATGTTCAGCATTAGCACTGTTATAAAAGGTGCTTGTGCTGTTCAAAATATAGTACGTTTCCTTCATATATCCTCGAAAATTTGGTTCGAGAGTCTCTACCGGGTCACCGTATAATGACCTGACTATGAAGGCAGGATTTTTCTGTTGCCTTTTTACGAGAAAACTAGAATTCTGCCTTCCTGAAAATTTTTATGGAGGGGAGAATTCTAGTTTTTTTTATATCCTTAGCTGTAAAGGTTCATAATAACTATAACTTGAGAAAATTGAGGTGGATGCTTTGCAAGGCAAGCATGAGATGATTATTGTATTAGATTTTGGGAGTCAATATAACCAGTTAATTACCCGCAGGATCCGTGAATTTGGGGTATATAGTGAATTACATCCGCATACGATTTCAGCAGAAGAAATCCGCCAATTAAACCCAAAAGGGATTATTTTCTCCGGCGGGCCAAATAGTGTGTACGATGAAAATTCTTTCCGCTGTGATGAAGCCATTTTTGAAATGGGTCTGCCAATACTTGGTATTTGTTACGGGATGCAGTTAATGACCGTCCATTTTAATGGGAAGGTTGAAAAAGCGAAAGAACGTGAATACGGAAAAGCAACGATGACGGTACAACACCCATCAGCGCTATTTAACGGCCTGCCAAATGAGCAGACCGTGTGGATGAGTCATGGTGATCTTGTCGTGGAAGCTCCTGCAGGTTTTACCGTGGATGGCACAAATCCAACATGTCCAATTTCAGCAATGAGTAATGAAGAGAAAAAACTTTATGCTGTTCAGTTCCACCCGGAAGTACGTCATTCCGTTTATGGGAATGAATTGCTAAGGAATTTTGTATTTAACGTGTGTGAATGCAGCGGCGATTGGTCGATGGGTAACTTCATTGAAATGGAAATGGCGAAAATTCGTGAGCAGGTGGGCGATAAAAAAGTTCTTTGTGCTTTAAGCGGCGGGGTGGACTCATCCGTTGTTGCTGTACTGATTCATAAGGCAATCGGTGATCAACTTACTTGTATTTTTGTTGATCATGGCTTACTTCGGAAAAATGAGGCTGACAGTGTGATGAAGACTTTTTCAGAAGGCTTCAACATGAATGTTATCAAAATTGATGCCAAAGAACGTTTCTTATCGAAGTTAGAAGGTGTTTCTGACCCTGAGAAAAAACGAAAAATTATTGGTAATGAATTTATTTATGTATTTGACGATGAAGCAACCAAACTCGAGGGTATTGAGTTTTTAGCCCAAGGCACGCTTTATACTGATATTATTGAAAGTGGTACGGCAACTGCACAAACCATTAAATCCCATCACAATGTGGGTGGTCTGCCGGAAGATATGCAGTTTAAACTGATTGAACCATTGAACACTCTGTTTAAAGATGAAGTCCGTGCGCTTGGAACCGAGCTTGGTATTCCAGATGATATCGTCTGGAGACAGCCATTCCCTGGACCAGGTCTTGGTATTCGTGTGTTAGGAGCTATTTCAGAAGATAAACTGGAAATCGTTCGTGAATCAGATTGGATTCTTCGCGAAGAAATTAAAAAAGCTGGTCTCGACCGAGAAATTTGGCAGTATTTCACAGTGTTACCGGACATTCGCAGTGTCGGTGTAATGGGGGATGCAAGGACCTATGATTACACCATTGGAATTCGTGCGGTGACCTCTATTGACGGAATGACGTCCGATTGGGCAAGAATCCCTTGGGATGTCTTAGAAGTCATTTCAACCAGAATTGTTAACGAAGTAGCACATGTCAACCGGGTGGTTTATGACATTACCAGCAAGCCGCCTGCAACGATTGAGTGGGAATAAGAAAAGCGGAAGCGCCTTGCTCAGGGGCTTATGACCCCGAGCCCCTAGGCGCTGGAGCTGGACAATAAGAAAAACGAAGAACTGGAACCGATACGTGGTTCCAGTTCTTATTTATTTTGGAAAAAGTGACTATTTATTTCAGGAACATCCATATTCACGAACGATGTTAAATTTTTTTTTAATATCGTTCGTATTTTTTGTTTACAAGATGTTTCTTTCCTGCTAAAATAAAAAACGTGTTAAGAGAAGTGAATAAAAATTGCATCGTATAATCTTGGGGATATGGCCCAAAAGTTTCTACCGAGCCACCGTAAATGGCTTGACTACGAGGCAGTGTTTAATATAAGAGGTATGCTTTCTTTTCCTCTATTTATTGCACATGCCTTACGTCAGCTCCGGTAGTATAAGCCGGAGCTTTTTTGCATAAATAATAAAGAAAAGAACCTTAGGGGGAAAAGAAATGCGGAAGTATTTTGAATTTGAAAAACATGGTACAAATTATCGCCGTGAGTTTATTGGGGGACTAACCACCTTCTTAGCAATGGCTTATATATTAGTTGTTAACCCATTGACATTATCGTTAGCATCTATAAAGGACTATCCAGATGCTTTACGAATGGATTATGGTGCAGTATTTGTGGCAACCGCACTTGCGGCAGCAATCGGGTCGATTGTCATGGGGCTTCTTGGGAAGTATCCGCTGGCACTAGCGCCAGGAATGGGCTTGAATGCGTTCTTTGCTTATACAGTAGTATTAGGCAGTGGGATTCCTTGGCAGCATGCACTTGGTGCAGTTCTAATCTCAGGTGTATTTTTCTTCTTATTAACTCTTACCGGCCTGCGAGAAAAAATTATTAACGCGATTCCAGTTGATTTAAAACACGCTGTTGGAGCTGGGATTGGCTTGTTCATTACTTTTATCGGATTACAAAATGCAGGAATTGTGGTTAATAATGATGCAACACTCGTTGGTTTAGGTGATTTGACAGCAGGACCTACTCTGCTTGCTATTTTTGGTATCGTCATAACAGTAATTATGATGACTAAAGGTATTAACGGAGCTGTATTTTATGGGATGGTCATCACGGTAATCGTGGGAATGATCTTTAACTTAATTGATATGCCGACTAAAGTGGTCGATTCTGTGCCGAGCTTAGAGCCTACTTTTGGTGCAGCCTTCTCTTCGTTTGGAGATAGCTCTTTTTATACAACAGCCATGCTTGGTATAGTGCTTACCTTCCTGTTTGTTGATTTCTTTGACAATGCTGGGACCCTTGTCGCAGTAGCGAACCAAGCGGGAATAATGAAAGACAATAAGCTTCCTCGTGCTGGACGCGCACTAATTTCGGATTCTATTGCAACAATTGTCGGTGCTGTACTAGGTACATCTACCACAACGTCTTACATTGAGTCATCTGCAGGGGTTGCCTCTGGTGCTAGAACTGGATTTGCAGCCTTAGTAACAGCAGGATTCTTTATCTTATCGTTATTCTTCTTTCCGTTATTATCGGTTGTTACTGCACCTGTAACAGCACCTGCGTTAATTATTGTTGGGGTGTTAATGGTATCTTCATTAGGAAAAATTGATTGGCAGCGTTTTGAAATTGCTGTTCCAGCATTCTTAACGATGATTGCTATGCCGCTGACATACAGCATTGCAACAGGTATTGCAGTTGGATTTATCTTTTACCCAATCACAATGATCATCAAGGGTCGCACAAAAGAAATCCACCCAGTTATGTACTTCTTCTTTGTAATCTTTGTTCTATATTTCATTTTCTTAAAATAATGTTAAAGGGAACTGTGGGCAGCCACAGTTTCTTTTATTTTTTAAAAAAAATAAAATTCGAATAAATTACCAACTAACACGACATAATGTTGTCGAACTTTGTCGTTGACTTCCTGTTTTCTCTCTTTTATTCTGTAATTAATAAGGTAAAATGGGAGAAATGGGGAAAAGGGTATGGCGCAGCTGACGATTGAGAAGGTTTTAAATAATAATGTATTGATTGCTGAACACCCGTCCTATGGAGAAGTTGTATTGATTGGCAAAGGGATCGGCTTTAATCGCAAATACGGGGATTTAATTGAAAAGGACTCTGCTGAAAAACTCTTTGTCTTGAAAAATGAAAAGGAGCAGCAAAATTATATTAAATTGCTGCCTTTTATTGATAACGAATTTTTAGAGGTTATCATAGCATCAATTGAGTTAATCAAACAACGGACGAATACAACGCTAAATGAACATATTCATGTTGCCCTAACAGACCATCTAATGTTTGCCTTAACGAGGGCCTCCCAAGGGATGGAAATGAAAAATCCTTTTTTAGTGGAGACGAAGGCGCTTTATCGTCATGAGTATGAAGTGGCGAAAGAAGTTGTCCAACTTATTAAGGATAACACTGGGATTAGCTTTCCAATCGGTGAAGTTGGATTTATCGCCTTGCATATTCACAGTGCAATAACCAATAAAGACCTTTCTGATGTAAACCAACATTCCCAGCTCGTCAGCAGACTGGTTGATATGGTTGAAGAACAGTTGGAGATAGAGATAGATAAAGAAGGAATCGATTATATGAGACTTGTTCGCCATCTCCGTTTTGCGATTGAACGGGTAGTAAACGGTGAAAAAGTGGATGAACCAGAAAAAATTTCTTCCCTATTGAAAGATGAATATCCGATATGCTATAATCTCTCATGGAAGCTCATAAAAGTGATGCAACAATCCTTAAAATTGAAAGTCTTTGATGCAGAAGCAGTTTATCTAACGATGCATTTACAACGACTTCAAAAAAAATATAAATAACATTTATTCTTTTACGTGTTACTGATTCGATCAGGCATGAGTAAAAAGTTTAATTGAAATTAAGTTAATGGGGTAGTCTATACCCATAACTATAATCAATTGAACCTTTACTCATGCCTTTTTTGTCGTTAATTCTCTAGATTGTAACCGCTTTATGAGCCATATTAAAAATTAGGAGGTATCCTTTATGTTTAAAAATGCTTTTGGTGTTTTACAGAAAGTCGGTAAAGCATTGATGTTACCAGTTGCAATTCTGCCAGCTGCCGGGATCTTACTAGCAATTGGTAATGCACTTCAAAATCCAACACTAATTGACCTCGCCCCATTCTTAGATAATAGCGGGATTGCGATGGTTGCGAAGATTATGGAACAGGCAGGTAGTGTCATTTTCGGAAACCTATCATTATTATTTGCTGTTGGGGTTGCGATTGGACTAGCAGGAGGAGAAGGTGTAGCTGGACTTGCTGCGATTGTAGGGTTCCTTATTATGAATGCAACAATGGGAACAGCCTTAGGAATTGATGCAGATGCACTTGCGAAGCATCCTCAAAGCTATGCTTCTGTATTAGGTATACCGACACTGCAAACGGGTGTTTTCGGAGGTATCATCGTCGGTCTTATTGCTGCTTATATGTATAATAAATTCTTCGAAATTGAATTGCCGTCATATCTAGGTTTCTTTGCTGGTAAGCGTTTCGTTCCGATTGTAACTGCTGCAAGTACTGTTCTTTTAGGCTTGCTAATGATTCTTATTTGGCCTCCAATTCAATCAGGCTTGAATGCATTCTCTACGAACATGGTTGATGCGAACAGAACGATTGCTGCCTTTATCTTTGGGGTAATTGAACGTTCATTAATACCATTTGGATTGCATCATATTTTCTATGCTCCATTCTGGTATGAATTTGGAAGCTATACAAACGCTGCTGGTGATCTTGTACGTGGTGACCAACGTATTTTCATGGAACAAATTAAAGATGGTGTTCAAAATTTAACTGCAGGTACATTCACAACAGGTAAATACCCATTCATGATGTTTGGACTTCCTGCGGCTGCACTAGCGATTTACCATGAAGCTCGCCCGGAAAAGAAAGTGTTTGTAGGAGGATTAATGGCTTCTGCAGCGTTAACTTCTTTCCTTACTGGTATTACAGAACCAATTGAATTCTCATTCTTATTCGTTGCACCGGTATTATTTGGTATTCACGCAATCTTTGCTGGTTTATCATTTATGACAATGCACTTGTTAAATGTAAAAATCGGGATGACCTTCTCAGGTGGATTAATTGACTATATTCTATTTGGATTAATTAACCCGCAAACAAATGCTTGGATCGTTATTCCGGTAGGTCTTGTCTTTGCGGTTATCTATTACTTCGGTTTCCGTTTTGCGATTCGCAAGTTTAATTTAAAAACTCCGGGTCGTGAACTTGAGGAAGAAGAAGATCAAGCGACAACAGGAAAATCAGGTTCAGGTGATTTAGCAGCTAATATTTTAGATGCTATGGGTGGAAAAGATAATATTGCTCATTTAGATGCATGTATTACACGTCTTCGTGTATCTGTTAATGATATTAAAAACGTGGACAAAGCAGAATTGAAAAAACTTGGTGCGGCGGGTGTCCTAGAAGTAGGAAATAACATTCAAGCAATTTTCGGACCGCGTTCTGAAACAATTAAGGGTCAAATGAAAGATATTATGTCTGGTAAGAGACCTCGTACAACTTCTGTTGATACAGCGGAAAAAAGTCCGGAACAAAGTAATGTAAATTCAGATGCAATTCAAAAAGCACGTGAGAGTGAAGTGTTTGCTGCACCACTTAAAGGTGAAATAAAGCCGATTACTGAAGTGCCTGATCAAGTGTTTGCTGGAAAAATGATGGGCGATGGCTTCGCGATTGTGCCAGCTGAAGGAACAGTTGTTTCACCGGTAAATGGAAAAATCGTAAACCTATTCCCAACTAAACATGCCATTGGTATCTTATCTGATACAGGTCGTGAAATCTTGATTCATGTTGGTATTGATACTGTTAATTTAAAGGGTCAAGGTTTTGAGACATTAGTTTCTGAAGATGACATCATTGAACAGGGTCAGCCATTATTAAAAGTTGATTTAAATTACATTAAAGAACATGCAACATCTACAATTACTCCGATTGTTTTCACGAACTTAGCCGAAGGTGAAAAAGTTGTGCTTAATAAACAAGGCCAAGTAGAATTGAAGCAAGAAGGAATAATTAAGATTACGAAGTAAGAGGAAGCCGGCCCTGGTGATGGGGCTGGCTTTTTATATATAGAAGAAAGTAGGAATGGTAAAAAAAAATTTAGATTTTTGTTGACGTGACCTAGGCGTGGTGGTAGTATATTAAAGCAGTCGTTAATGACAAGTTAATAACTTGTTGGTGTTAAAAACATTGATAAAAAATGTTGACAATGATTTGCTCAAATGATATAGTAATAAAGTTGCTTCAAACGAAGTAATGAGCTTGTTCTTTGAAAACTAAACAAACAAAATCGTGCAAACAAACAATAACAATCATGTTTCTTCTATTAATATGAAGAACATAAGCCAACGTAACAAAATGAGCTAATCAACTTTCTTGGAGAGTTTGATCCTGGCTCAGGACGAACGCTGGCGGCGTGCCTAATACATGCAAGTCGAGCGAGACTCTTCGGAGTCTAGCGGCGGACGGGTGAGTAACACGTGGGCAACCTGCCTGTAAGACTGGGATAACACCGGGAAACCGGTGCTAATACCGGATAATCCTTTTCCTCTCATGAGGAAAAGCTGAAAGTCGGTTTCGGCTGACACTTACAGATGGGCCCGCGGCGCATTAGCTAGTTGGTGAGGTAACGGCTCACCAAGGCGACGATGCGTAGCCGACCTGAGAGGGTGATCGGCCACACTGGGACTGAGACACGGCCCAGACTCCTACGGGAGGCAGCAGTAGGGAATCTTCCACAATGGACGAAAGTCTGATGGAGCAACGCCGCGTGAGCGATGAAGGCCTTCGGGTCGTAAAGCTCTGTTGTTAGGGAAGAACAAGTACCGGAGTAACTGCCGGTACCTTGACGGTACCTAACCAGAAAGCCACGGCTAACTACGTGCCAGCAGCCGCGGTAATACGTAGGTGGCAAGCGTTGTCCGGAATTATTGGGCGTAAAGCGCGCGCAGGCGGTCCTTTAAGTCTGATGTGAAAGCCCACGGCTCAACCGTGGAGGGTCATTGGAAACTGGGGGACTTGAGTGCAGAAGAGGAAAGCGGAATTCCACGTGTAGCGGTGAAATGCGTAGAGATGTGGAGGAACACCAGTGGCGAAGGCGGCTTTCTGGTCTGTAACTGACGCTGAGGCGCGAAAGCGTGGGGAGCAAACAGGATTAGATACCCTGGTAGTCCACGCCGTAAACGATGAGTGCTAAGTGTTAGAGGGTTTCCGCCCTTTAGTGCTGCAGCTAACGCATTAAGCACTCCGCCTGGGGAGTACGGCCGCAAGGCTGAAACTCAAAGGAATTGACGGGGGCCCGCACAAGCGGTGGAGCATGTGGTTTAATTCGAAGCAACGCGAAGAACCTTACCAGGTCTTGACATCCTCTGACACTCCTAGAGATAGGACTTTCCCCTTCGGGGGACAGAGTGACAGGTGGTGCATGGTTGTCGTCAGCTCGTGTCGTGAGATGTTGGGTTAAGTCCCGCAACGAGCGCAACCCTTGATCTTAGTTGCCAGCATTTAGTTGGGCACTCTAAGGTGACTGCCGGTGACAAACCGGAGGAAGGTGGGGATGACGTCAAATCATCATGCCCCTTATGACCTGGGCTACACACGTGCTACAATGGATGGTACAAAGGGCTGCAAGACCGCGAGGTTTAGCCAATCCCATAAAACCATTCTCAGTTCGGATTGCAGGCTGCAACTCGCCTGCATGAAGCCGGAATCGCTAGTAATCGCGGATCAGCATGCCGCGGTGAATACGTTCCCGGGCCTTGTACACACCGCCCGTCACACCACGAGAGTTTGTAACACCCGAAGTCGGTGGGGTAACCGTAAGGAGCCAGCCGCCTAAGGTGGGACAGATGATTGGGGTGAAGTCGTAACAAGGTAGCCGTATCGGAAGGTGCGGCTGGATCACCTCCTTTCTAAGGATAAAGCTGGACCTGTGAGCCAGACAAAACAGTTTGTACACGATCTTTGTTTGTTTAGTTTTGAGAGTGCAATTCTCTCAAAGCTTTTTTTAATCGTTCTTTGAAAACTAGATAATCGTAATGAAGAAGCAAAGTAAACATCGAGTAATCGCCATTTTAGTTTTTCTCTCTTATGTAAGTAAGAGTTATAAACCTTTTAGGTTAAGTTAGAAAGGGCGCACGGTGAATGCCTTGGCACTAGGAGCCGATGAAGGACGGGACTAACACCGATATGCTTCGGGGAGCTGTAAGTAAGCTTTGATCCGGAGATTTCCGAATGGGGAAACCCACTGTTCGTAATGGAACAGTATCTTTACCTGAATACATAGGGTATGGAAGGCATACCCGGGGAACTGAAACATCTAAGTACCCGGAGGAAGAGAAAGCAAACGCGATTCCCTGAGTAGCGGCGAGCGAAACGGGACATAGCCCAAACCAAGAGGCTTGCCTCTTGGGGTTGTAGGACACTCAACATGGAGTTACAAAGGAACGGGGTAGATGAAGCGACCTGGAAAGGTCCGTCAGAGAAGGTAAAAACCCTGTAGTCGAAACTTCGTTCCCTCCTGAGTGGATCCTGAGTACGGCCGGACACGTGAAATCCGGTCGGAAGCAGGGAGGACCATCTCCCAAGGCTAAATACTCCCTAGTGACCGATAGTGAACCAGTACCGTGAGGGAAAGGTGAAAAGCACCCCGGAAGGGGAGTGAAATAGTTCCTGAAACCGTGTGCCTACAAGTAGTCAGAGCCCGTTCATGGGTGATGGCGTGCCTTTTGTAGAATGAACCGGCGAGTTACGATCCCATGCAAGGTTAAGTTGAAGAGACGGAGCCGCAGCGAAAGCGAGTCTGAATAGGGCGTATGAGTATGTGGTCGTAGACCCGAAACCAGGTGATCTACCCATGTCCAGGGTGAAGTCCAGGTAACACTGGATGGAGGCCCGAACCCACGCACGTTGAAAAGTGCGGGGATGAGGTGTGGGTAGCGGAGAAATTCCAATCGAACTTGGAGATAGCTGGTTCTCTCCGAAATAGCTTTAGGGCTAGCCTCACGTAGTAAGAGTCTTGGAGGTAGAGCACTGTTTGGACTAGGGGCCCTCATCGGGTTACCGAATTCAGACAAACTCCGAATGCCAAAGACTTATCCGTGGGAGTCAGACTGCGAGTGATAAGATCCGTAGTCAAAAGGGAAACAGCCCAGACCACCAGCTAAGGTCCCAAAGTATACGTTAAGTGGAAAAGGATGTGGAGTTGCTTAGACAACCAGGATGTTGGCTTAGAAGCAGCCACCATTTAAAGAGTGCGTAATAGCTCACTGGTCGAGTGACTCTGCGCCGAAAATGTACCGGGGCTAAACGTATCACCGAAGCTGTGGATTGACATCTTTGATGTCAGTGGTAGGAGAGCGTTCTAAGGGCGTTGAAGCTAGACCGTAAGGACTGGTGGAGCGCTTAGAAGTGAGAATGCCGGTATGAGTAGCGAAAGATGAGTGAGAATCTCATCCACCGAATGCCTAAGGTTTCCTGAGGAAGGCTCGTCCGCTCAGGGTTAGTCGGGACCTAAGCCGAGGCCGAAAGGCGTAGGCGATGGATAACAGGTTGATATTCCTGTACCACCTCTTTATCGTTTGAGCAATGGGGGGACGCAGGAGGATAGGGTAAGCGCGCTGTTGGATATGCGCGTCTAAGCAGTTAGGCTGAGAGGTAGGCAAATCCGCCTCTCGCGAAGGCTGAGCTGTGATAGCGAGGGAAATTTAGTACCGAAGTTCCTGATTCCACACTGCCAAGAAAAGCCTCTAGCGAGATAAAAGGTGCCCGTACCGCAAACCGACACAGGTAGGCGAGGAGAGAATCCTAAGGTGAGCGAGAGAACTCTCGTTAAGGAACTCGGCAAAATGACCCCGTAACTTCGGGAGAAGGGGTGCTTTTTGAGGTGAATAGCCTCGAAGAGCCGCAGTGAATAGGCCCAGGCGACTGTTTAGCAAAAACACAGGTCTCTGCGAAGCCGCAAGGCGAAGTATAGGGGCTGACGCCTGCCCGGTGCTGGAAGGTTAAGAGGAGGGGTTAGCGCAAGCGAAGCTCTGAATCGAAGCCCCAGTAAACGGCGGCCGTAACTATAACGGTCCTAAGGTAGCGAAATTCCTTGTCGGGTAAGTTCCGACCCGCACGAAAGGCGTAACGATCTGGGCACTGTCTCAACGAGAGACTCGGTGAAATTATAGTACCTGTGAAGATGCAGGTTACCCGCGACAGGACGGAAAGACCCCGTGGAGCTTTACTGTAGCCTGATATTGAATTTTGGTACAGCTTGTACAGGATAGGTAGGAGCCTGAGAAGCCGGAGCGCTAGCTTCGGTGGAGGCGTCGGTGGGATACTACCCTGGCTGTATTGAAATTCTAACCCGCACCCCTGATCGGGGTGGGAGACAGTGTCAGGTGGGCAGTTTGACTGGGGCGGTCGCCTCCTAAAAAGTAACGGAGGCGCCCAAAGGTTCCCTCAGAATGGTTGGAAATCATTCGCAGAGTGTAAAGGCACAAGGGAGCTTGACTGCGAGACCTACAAGTCGAGCAGGGACGAAAGTCGGGCTTAGTGATCCGGTGGTTCCGCATGGAAGGGCCATCGCTCAACGGATAAAAGCTACCCCGGGGATAACAGGCTTATCTCCCCCAAGAGTCCACATCGACGGGGAGGTTTGGCACCTCGATGTCGGCTCATCGCATCCTGGGGCTGTAGTCGGTCCCAAGGGTTGGGCTGTTCGCCCATTAAAGCGGTACGCGAGCTGGGTTCAGAACGTCGTGAGACAGTTCGGTCCCTATCCGTCGTGGGCGCAGGAAATTTGAGAGGAGCTGTCCTTAGTACGAGAGGACCGGGATGGACGCACCGCTGGTGTACCAGTTGTTCTGCCAAGAGCATCGCTGGGTAGCTATGTGCGGACGGGATAAGTGCTGAAAGCATCTAAGCATGAAGCCCCCCTCAAGATGAGATTTCCCATAGCGCAAGCTAGTAAGAACCCTGAAAGATGATCAGGTTGATAGGTCAGAGGTGGAAGCGTGGTAACATGTGGAGCTGACTGATACTAATCGTTCGAGGACTTAACCATTTTTAAGGTGAACTCAAAGTTTACAAACTTCTTCTGCATTATCTAGTTTTGAGGGAATGAAACCTCAATTAAATAGTCTGGCAGCAATGGCGAGAAGGTCACACCCGTTCCCATACCGAACACGGAAGTTAAGCTTCTCAGCGCCGATGGTAGTTGGGACACGCGTCCCTGTGAGAGTAGGACGTTGCCAGGCGAAGACAGAAATTTTTGTTTCTGTCTTTTTTATTCCCTATTTCGGGAATTGGAAAAAACTTTCTGTTGTCTAATAACACCGATGGTGTTATGATAGGAAAGTCGCTCTTGGAAAGAGAGTGAACAAATCATTCTCAATTGGAAATAATTGATGATTGATAGAAATAAAGAAAAGCGGTATGATAGATTTTGTCGCTTCTTTAAAAAGTGAGCTTGTTCTTTGAAAACTAAACAAACAAAATCGTGCAAACAAACAATATTAATCATGTTTCTTCTATATAATATGAAGAACATGAGCCAACGTAACAAAATGAGCTAATCAACTTTCTTGGAGAGTTTGATCCTGGCTCAGGACGAACGCTGGCGGCGTGCCTAATACATGCAAGTCGAGCGAGACTCTTCGGAGTCTAGCGGCGGACGGGTGAGTAACACGTGGGCAACCTGCCTGTAAGACTGGGATAACACCGGGAAACCGGTGCTAATACCGGATAATCCTTTTCCTCTCATGAGGAAAAGCTGAAAGTCGGTTTCGGCTGACACTTACAGATGGGCCCGCGGCGCATTAGCTAGTTGGTGAGGTAACGGCTCACCAAGGCGACGATGCGTAGCCGACCTGAGAGGGTGATCGGCCACACTGGGACTGAGACACGGCCCAGACTCCTACGGGAGGCAGCAGTAGGGAATCTTCCACAATGGACGAAAGTCTGATGGAGCAACGCCGCGTGAGCGATGAAGGCCTTCGGGTCGTAAAGCTCTGTTGTTAGGGAAGAACAAGTACCGGAGTAACTGCCGGTACCTTGACGGTACCTAACCAGAAAGCCACGGCTAACTACGTGCCAGCAGCCGCGGTAATACGTAGGTGGCAAGCGTTGTCCGGAATTATTGGGCGTAAAGCGCGCGCAGGCGGTCCTTTAAGTCTGATGTGAAAGCCCACGGCTCAACCGTGGAGGGTCATTGGAAACTGGGGGACTTGAGTGCAGAAGAGGAAAGCGGAATTCCACGTGTAGCGGTGAAATGCGTA
>NZ_CP126107.1:357500-3357500 GCF_030123365.1 Neobacillus sp. SuZ13
TCTTTATCGTTTGAGCAATGGGGGGACGCAGGAGGATAGGGTAAGCGCGCTGTTGGATATGCGCGTCTAAGCAGTTAGGCTGAGAGGTAGGCAAATCCGCCTCTCGTGAAGGCTGAGCTGTGATAGCGAGGGAAATTTAGTACCGAAGTTCCTGATTCCACACTGCCAAGAAAAGCCTCTAGCGAGATAAAAGGTGCCCGTACCGCAAACCGACACAGGTAGGCGAGGAGAGAATCCTAAGGTGAGCGAGAGAACTCTCGTTAAGGAACTCGGCAAAATGACCCCGTAACTTCGGGAGAAGGGGTGCTTTTTGAGGTGAATAGCCTCGAAGAGCCGCAGTGAATAGGCCCAGGCGACTGTTTAGCAAAAACACAGGTCTCTGCGAAGCCGCAAGGCGAAGTATAGGGGCTGACGCCTGCCCGGTGCTGGAAGGTTAAGAGGAGGGGTTAGCGCAAGCGAAGCTCTGAATCGAAGCCCCAGTAAACGGCGGCCGTAACTATAACGGTCCTAAGGTAGCGAAATTCCTTGTCGGGTAAGTTCCGACCCGCACGAAAGGCGTAACGATCTGGGCACTGTCTCAACGAGAGACTCGGTGAAATTATAGTACCTGTGAAGATGCAGGTTACCCGCGACAGGACGGAAAGACCCCGTGGAGCTTTACTGTAGCCTGATATTGAATTTTGGTACAGCTTGTACAGGATAGGTAGGAGCCTGAGAAGCCGGAGCGCTAGCTTCGGTGGAGGCGTCGGTGGGATACTACCCTGGCTGTATTGAAATTCTAACCCGCACCCCTGATCGGGGTGGGAGACAGTGTCAGGTGGGCAGTTTGACTGGGGCGGTCGCCTCCTAAAAAGTAACGGAGGCGCCCAAAGGTTCCCTCAGAATGGTTGGAAATCATTCGCAGAGTGTAAAGGCACAAGGGAGCTTGACTGCGAGACCTACAAGTCGAGCAGGGACGAAAGTCGGGCTTAGTGATCCGGTGGTTCCGCATGGAAGGGCCATCGCTCAACGGATAAAAGCTACCCCGGGGATAACAGGCTTATCTCCCCCAAGAGTCCACATCGACGGGGAGGTTTGGCACCTCGATGTCGGCTCATCGCATCCTGGGGCTGTAGTCGGTCCCAAGGGTTGGGCTGTTCGCCCATTAAAGCGGTACGCGAGCTGGGTTCAGAACGTCGTGAGACAGTTCGGTCCCTATCCGTCGTGGGCGCAGGAAATTTGAGAGGAGCTGTCCTTAGTACGAGAGGACCGGGATGGACGCACCGCTGGTGTACCAGTTGTTCTGCCAAGAGCATCGCTGGGTAGCTATGTGCGGACGGGATAAGTGCTGAAAGCATCTAAGCATGAAGCCCCCCTCAAGATGAGATTTCCCATAGCGCAAGCTAGTAAGAACCCTGAAAGATGATCAGGTTGATAGGTCAGAGGTGGAAGCGTGGTAACATGTGGAGCTGACTGATACTAATCGTTCGAGGACTTAACCATTTTTAAGGTGAACTCAAAGTTTACAAACTTCTTCTGCATTATCTAGTTTTGAGGGAATGAAACCTCAGTTAAATAGTCTGGCAGCAATGGCGAGAAGGTCACACCCGTTCCCATACCGAACACGGAAGTTAAGCTTCTCAGCGCCGATGGTAGTTGGGACACGCGTCCCTGTGAGAGTAGGACGTTGCTAGGCACTAGAAGGACAACCTGAAAAGGTTGTTCTTTTTTGGTTTAAATTAAATTATTTTTCCATCGTTAGTTTTTAACATCAAACATTGCAAACACTAACACTAGGTATGATTGTAAGAAAAGTGGGTGGTTTAATGGAGTGGACCGATTTGCTGCATCACTATAAACTGACTAGCATATTATTAGCAGCGATTATTGCAAGGGTCATTGTTTTTATTATAAATAAAACAGTGCATAATTTTTTTCTAAAAACCCATTTCATTGAAGAACGGAAAGAGCAGACCATTGAAAGTATGATTCGCTCGTTAACGAAATATACGGCAACTCTCAGTTTCATCTTTTTTGCTATATCTCAATATGTTAGTAATTTTGGAAGAATTTTGGCTGGGGCAGGTATACTTGGGGTAATCCTTGGGTTTGGAGCGCAAAGCATCATTAAGGATATTCTCTCAGGTATTTTCTTGATTTATGAAAAGCAGCTGCATAAAGGTGACTTCATCACCATTAATAATACGTTTAATGGAACAGTTGTCGATATAGGATTAAGATTCTTAAAGATACGAGAATGGAGCGGCAAGGTTTTAACGATCAGCAATGGTGAAATCAAACAGATTCATAACTTCAATATTGATCAAATGCGGGTAATTGAAAGAATCGTGGTAAGCTATCGGGAAAATCCTGAAAGGGTGTTGGAAATTCTTGAAATTGCCTGTGAAAAAATCAATGAGCTGCACGAAGCGTGTTTAAAATTGGACTCCGCTAATTGTCCGATAGAACCATTCCAAGTATATGGGATGACCACCATCAATTCAGGATACCGAGGAATTGAATATACGGTTACAGGCCTTGTTGATGATACTTTATACTGGGATGCGGCAAAAGAAGCGAGGCGGATTATCGCTCAAACACTGTTTGATTATGAAATAAAATTGGCAGAAGACACAATGTTAGTAAAGCCGGTTGACAATGTTTTTTTAAAAGAGGGCAAATAAAAGTGGAAAGAGAGGTACTTACTGGTAATGGGTAAAAAGAAAATGCAATTTGAGGTACAATCAAATGAGAGTATTGAGGACTGCTTAAATAGAATGAAAAAGTTGGGCTATACGCCTATACGCCGAACGGAAAAGCCAATATTTCAAGAAATAAAAAAAGGCAATGAGACTATTTATGAACCAATTGCCCGTCAAATTATCTTTGAGGGCACATTAATAGAGTAAAACACGAACATTAATGTAGTATTTAAAAATAATGTTCGATTAATTGATTGACACCTAACGAAGATGATTGTAAGATATAGAAGTGAATTAATCAATAACAATTTATCTTTACCCTCGTATATCCATGGGAATATGGCCCATAAGTTTCTACCCAATAACCGTAAATTATTGGACTATGAGGGAAAGTCAATATGTTCGGTATAATTAAGGGAGGACCCTTAATTTGTTATCCACTGCCACTATGCCCGAACAAATGGCTTTCTCTTACATGAGAAGCTATTTGTTTCGGGTTTTTTATTTGGGAAAAAAGGGGGATTTTTGATGTCCATTCTTGTTGGAGTGATCATGGGAAGTAAATCGGATTGGGAAACAATGAAACATACTTGTGAGGTTCTCGACCAGTTTGAAATTGCTTATGAAAAAAAAGTGGTATCAGCCCATCGGACACCTGATTTGATGTTTACATATGCCAAGGAAGCCAGAGAAAGAGGTTTAAAGGTGATTATTGCCGGAGCTGGCGGAGCGGCCCATCTTCCTGGCATGGTAGCAGCACAAACCACTTTGCCAGTAATCGGTGTTCCTGTCCAAACACAGGCCTTAAAGGGGTTAGACTCATTGCTGTCTATCGTCCAAATGCCGGGTGGTGTGCCCGTAGCTACTGTGGCAATAGGCAAAGCAGGTGCAACGAATGCTGGTTTACTAGCAGCACAAATCCTAGCAACAGGTGACGCTGACTTAGCTGCAAAATTAGAAGCAAGAAGAGAAGCCACTAAACAAGAAGTATTAGAAAGTAGTGATCAACTTGTCTAACAAAACGATTTTACCAGGAGCAACGATTGGAATTATCGGCGGCGGCCAACTTGGCAGAATGATGGCACTAGCAGCAAAGGCTCAAGGCTTTCGAATTGCTGTTTTAGAACCAACGACGGACTCTCCGTGCGGACAGGTTGCAGATATTGAGGTCATTGGGGCCTATGATGATCGTGAAGCTATCAGTAAATTAGCAGAAGTTAGTGATGTAATAACCTATGAATTTGAAAACATTGATGCAGATACACTCGAGTGGTTATGTAACCAGGCAAATGTCCCGCAAGGCCCGCGGTTATTAACAATTACGCAGGACAGGATTAAAGAAAAAGCAGCGATCCAACAAGCGGGTGTGGAGGTTGCTCCATATGAAGTGATTAATAACATCGAGGATTTATTTTTAAAGATAAATACCATCGGATATCCGGCAGTCCTGAAAACGGCAAGAGGCGGTTATGATGGAAAGGGTCAACTGGTGATTAGGGATCAGCAGGATCTATCTAAGGGCGAACCCCTTTTAAAGCACGGTGCTTGTGTATTAGAAAAATGGATACCCTTTGAAAAAGAAATATCAGTAATCGTGACACGCAAGCTTGATGGTGAAACGACATTTCTTCCAGTGGCTGAAAACATTCATAAAGAAAATATATTAGATACAACGATTGTTCCAGCAAGAATTTCAGAAGTTTTACAGAGTGAAGCTGTTCAGCTGGCAAATAAGCTGGCCGATTCGTTACAATTAGTCGGGACGCTGGCTGTCGAAATGTTTTTGACTAATGATGGGACCATTTATATTAATGAATTAGCACCACGACCGCATAATTCTGGGCATTATTCGATCGAAGCTTGCGAAACGTCACAGTTTGAGCAGCATATCCGTGCCATTTGTAATTGGCCTTTAGGGAGAACGGGGCTATTAAAACCGGCTGTTATGGTCAACCTATTAGGAGAGCATCTTGAACAACTGTATAAGGAAATTCCGGCCTTGAATGACTGGAAGATTCATTTATATGGAAAAGAAGAAGCAAAGATAAAACGAAAAATGGGGCATGTGACTATTTTGCGCGAAAGTGTCGAGGAGGCCCTTGCAGAAATTAACGAGAGCAGCATCTGGAAACCAGTAAAAGAAAAGATCGGGGGATAAAACATGATTGATCGTTATACACGACCGGAAATGGGAGCAATTTGGACAGAGGAAAACCGCTTTAATGCCTGGCTTGAGGTAGAAATACTAGCCTGTGAGGCATGGGCAGAACTAGGTGACATCCCAAAGGAAGATGTGAAGAAGTTACGCGAAAATGCTTCCTTCAATATTGACCGCATTAAAGAGATTGAAGAAGAAACACGGCACGATGTGGTTGCTTTTACCCGCGCGGTATCTGAAACATTAGGGGAAGAGAAGAAATGGGTTCATTACGGTTTAACGTCAACGGATGTTGTTGATACGGCCCTATCTTACATCTTAAAGCAGGCCAATGCAATATTACAAAAGGACCTAGAAAACTTCATTGAGATCCTAAGAAATAAAGCAATTGAACATAAGCTTACTGTCATGATGGGACGGACACATGGGGTCCATGCTGAGCCAACAACTTTTGGCTTAAAGCTTGCGCTATGGTATGAAGAAATGAAACGGAACCTAGAGCGATTTAAGCAGGCAGCAGAAGGAATCGAATTTGGGAAAATCTCTGGTGCGGTTGGTACTTATGCAAATATTAATCCGTTTGTGGAACAGTATGTTTGTGAAAAATTAGGACTGCAAAGAGCACCAATCTCTACGCAGACCTTACAGCGTGACCGTCATGCCCACTACATGTCAACAATCGCGTTGATTGCTACTTCCATTGAGAAGTTTGCTGTTGAGGTCCGTGGGCTGCAAAAGAGTGAAACGCGTGAAGTCGAAGAGTTTTTTGCAAAAGGTCAGAAGGGATCCTCGGCAATGCCGCATAAACGGAATCCGATTGGTTCCGAGAATATGACAGGAATTGCTCGTGTAATTCGCGGGTATATGCTTACTGCTTATGAAAATGTACCGCTTTGGCATGAGCGCGATATTTCCCATTCATCAGCGGAACGGATTATCTTACCTGATGCAACAATTGGTTTGAATTATATGCTGAATCGTTTTGGCAACATTGTGAAGAACTTGACGGTTTATCCAGAGAATATGAAGCGTAATATGGACCGGACACTGGGCTTAATTTATTCCCAACGTGTACTGCTTGCGTTAATTGATAAAGGATTATCACGTGAAGAGGCGTATGATACCGTTCAGCCAAAGGCGATGGAAGCTTGGGAAAAACAAGTTCCTTTCCGCAGCTTGATTGAAGCAGAGGAAAAGATAACTTCACTGCTATCCGAAGCCGAAATTGCTGATTGCTTTGATTATAACTACCATCTGCAACATGTAGATACTATTTTTGACCGCTTAGGGTTGAATGAATAAGGCTTTATGTGACCGAGAACAAGAAAAAGTAACCTTACGGTAACATAGAGAGGTTCTAAGTGACTGATATCGAGAAAAAAGCGAGAACTCGGTCACTTATGCTCCTCTCTCACTCTGAAGATTCCCAATATTGCAAAACAGGAGGCGCTTTCCAATGAAAAAACCTTTATACGAAGGAAAAGCAAAACGAATTTACGCAACAGACGATGAACAGATTGTTTTGGTTGAGTATAAGGATTCAGCAACTGCCTATAACGGACAAAAAAAGGCCGACATAACTGGAAAAGGGCGTTTAAATAACGAGATTACTAGTTTGCTATTTTTAAAACTTAAAGAACAGGGAATTGAGTCCCACTTTATTGAGCGTGTTTCCGAAACAGAACAACTGGTGAAAAAAGTTACCATCATTCCGCTTGAGGTAGTTGTACGAAACATTGCGGCAGGAAGCCTCGCCAATCGATTGGGAATCGAAGAGGGACGCGAGCTAACTACTCCGATCGTTGAGTTTTACCTGAAAAACGACGAACTAGGTGATCCGCTCTTAACAATTGATCACATCCTTGAATTGCAAGTGGCAACTACCGAGGAGGCAGCGATTTTACGAGAAAAAGCACTCCAAATTAATACCGTTTTAGCAAGCTTTTTCAATGACCTTGGCATACGTCTCATCGATTTTAAACTTGAGTTTGGAAAAGACGCTGAAGGCACAATATTATTAGCCGATGAAATCTCCCCTGATACCTGCAGGCTGTGGGATAAAGAAACAAATGAAAAGCTCGATAAGGATGTATTCCGACGTGATTTAGGAAGTTTAACAGATGCCTATGAAAATATTTTAGCGAGATTGGGAGGACGTCAACATGTATAAAGTAAAGGTATTTGTCACATTAAGAGAAAGTGTTTTAGACCCGCAGGGGAAAGCAGTAACTAACTCTTTACACTCTTTAAACTATAAGGAAGTAGCCGATGTCCGCATCGGTAAATATATGGAATTAACGATTGAAAAGTCTGAGCGTGATATTAATGAAGTGATCAATGAAATCTGTACCAATCTTTTAGCTAATCCTGTTATCGAAGATTACCGTTACGAAGTAGAGGAGTGTGTTACTCTGTGAAATTTGCAGTAATCGTCTTCCCTGGATCGAATTGTGACATTGATATGTTCCATGCCATTCAAGATGAACTCGGAGAGCAGGTTGAATATGTTTGGCATGATTCTGAAAGCTTAGATGAATTTGATGGAATTCTTCTTCCTGGCGGCTTTTCATATGGCGACTATTTGCGTACGGGAGCCATCGCTAGATTTAGTAATGTCATGAAGGAAGTCATTAAAGCGGCAGAAGCAGGAAAGCCAGTCCTTGGCGTTTGTAACGGATTTCAAATTCTGCTCGAAGCAGGATTGCTGCCAGGTGCCATGAGACGTAATGAAAGCCTATCTTTCATTTGCAAGCCAGTGGAGTTAAAAGTAGAAAACAATCAGACGATGTTTACGACTGAATACAGCAAAGGCGAATCAATCGTCATCCCTGTCGCCCATGGTGAAGGAAACTACTATTGTGACGAGGAAACCCTTGCAAGTCTGAAAGAAAATAATCAAATTGTCTTTACCTATAATCAAAATCCGAACGGAAGTCTTGCAGATATCGCAGGAATTACCAATGAAAAAGGAAATGTCCTTGGAATGATGCCACACCCGGAAAGAGCCGTAGATGAATTGCTCGGCAGCGCCGATGGTTTAAAGATGTTCCAATCGATTGTAAAAGCTTGGAGGGAAGCACATGTTGTCAACGCTTGAACCAAATCCTACTCAGATCAAAGCAGAAAAAATTTATCAGCAAATGGGTTTGTCCGATGAAGAATTTGCAATGGTTGAAAACATTCTTGGCCGTACACCAAACTATACCGAAACAGGTCTTTTCTCGGTTATGTGGTCGGAACACTGCAGCTATAAAAATTCAAAGCCTATTCTAAAAAAATTCCCTATTACTGGTGAACGAGTACTTCAAGGACCAGGGGAAGGTGCTGGAATCGTTGATATCGGTGACGAGCAAGCAGTTGTTTTTAAAATCGAAAGTCATAACCACCCATCCGCAATTGAGCCTTATCAAGGCGCGGCAACGGGTGTAGGCGGGATTATCCGCGACGTTTTCTCAATGGGAGCACGTCCAATTGCAATGTTGAACTCACTGCGATTTGGTGAACTAGATTCGGCACGTGTACGCTATTTATTTAAAGAAGTAGTTGCTGGGATTGCCGGTTATGGAAACTGTATCGGTATTCCAACAGTTGGCGGCGAAATCCAGTTCGACCCTTGCTATGATGGAAATCCATTAGTGAATGCGATGTGCGTTGGGTTAATTGACCATAAAGACATTAAAAAAGGGCAAGCACATGGTGAAGGAAATACGGTGATGTATGTTGGGGCAAAAACCGGCCGTGACGGAATTCATGGTGCAACATTCGCTTCTGAGGAATTAACGGAACAATCAAGTGAAGATCGTCCAGCGGTTCAAGTTGGTGATCCATTTATGGAGAAGCTATTGTTAGAAGCTTGCCTAGAACTAATTCATAGTGATGCCCTAGTTGGAATTCAAGACATGGGGGCAGCGGGACTTATTAGTTCATCTGCAGAAATGGCCAGTAAAGCTGGAATGGGCATTGAGATGAATTTGGACTTGGTGCCACAGCGTGAAACAGGCATGACTGCCTACGAAATGATGCTGTCTGAGTCCCAAGAACGGATGCTTATCGTTGTTAAAAAGGGAAGAGAACAGGAAATCGTTGAGCTTTTTGAAAAATACGGTTTAGAAGCCGTAGGGATTGGAAAGGTTACTAGCGATAAACAGATGCGCCTATTCCATAAAGGAGAAATCGTGGCGGATGTTCCGGCTGATGCACTAGCGGAAGAAGCACCGGTTTACCATAAGCCATCAAAAGAACCAAGCTATTTTGCTGAATTCCAAGCGATGGAAAACGAAGTTCCTCAGATCGACGATTTGAAAGGAACATTAGTAAGCCTTTTAAGCCAGTCAACTGTAGCTAGCAAGGAATGGGTTTATGAGCAGTATGATTACATGGTGCGTACAAACACAGTCGTTTCACCAGGTTCTGATGCAGCGGTTGTAAGAATCCGCGGCACACGAAAAGCGCTGGCAATGACAACTGATTGTAATTCCCGTTATGTCTATTTGGATCCGGAAGTAGGCGGAAAAATCGCCGTAGCGGAAGCAGCACGCAATATTGTATGTTCGGGTGCAGAGCCATTAGCAATTACAGATAACCTAAATTTCGGTAACCCAGAAAAGCCAGAAGTGTTCTGGCAGATTGAAAAAGCAGCCGATGGTATGAGCGAAGCCTGCCGTGTCCTCGAGACACCGGTTATCGGCGGAAACGTTTCTTTATATAACGAAACTAGCGGCACAGCGATCTATCCAACACCTGTAGTAGGGATGGTTGGTTTAGTAACGGATCTTGATCATATTACAACACAGCACTTCAAACAGAACGGTGACCTTATCTATTTAGTAGGGGAAACAAAGGATGAATTCGGCGGCAGTGAGCTGCAAAAGCTTCTGAACGGAAAAGTATTCGGTAAAGCCCCTGAATTAAACGTAACAATTGAAAAAGAAAGACAAAACCAGGTTCTTGCTGCGATCCGTGCAGGAGTAGTAGAATCCGCGCATGATTTATCAGAAGGCGGTTTAGCGGTTGCATTAGCTGAATGTCTTTTCGCAAATGAAAAGCTCGGTGCAGAAGTAAGCATCGCTGGAAATTCAGTCTCAGCTTTATTCAGTGAAACACAATCTCGTTTTCTTTTAACAGTAAAAGCAGAAGATAAGAATGAGTTTGAAAGTTTAGTAGACGCAGTACAAATTGGAACAGTGAATGAGTCAGCAAAACTGCAAATCACAAATGGTGAGTCAACAGTACTTGAAGCTTCGATTGAAGAATTAAAAGCGGCCTGGAAAGGGGCGATCCCATGCTACCTGAAATCAAGGGATTAAATGAAGAGTGTGGCATCTTTGGTGTCTGGGGACACCAGGATGCAGCACAGTTAACCTATTATGGACTTCACAGCCTGCAGCATCGCGGCCAGGAAGGGACCGGGATTGTGGTCTCAGATGGCAAACAGCTTAAAGGGGTAAAAGGTGAAGGGCTAGTTGCTGAGATTTTTACCACGGAAGCGATGAAGGAACTGACAGGCACATCAGCCATCGGTCACGTTCGTTATGCTACAGCAGGAGGCGGCGGTTATGAGAATGTTCAGCCGCTCTTGTTCCATTCACAAACAGGAAGTCTCGCGCTTGCCCATAATGGAAACTTAGTAAATGTTAATTCATTAAAACATCAGTTGGAAGCTCAAGGAAGCATTTTTCAAACAAGCTCTGATACTGAAGTATTAGCACACCTAATGAAAAGAAGCGGCTACTCCGATTCAAAAGACCGTGCCAAAAACGCACTTTCTATGTTAAAAGGGGCATATGCTTACCTTATCATGACAGAAAACGAATTAATGGTGGCACTAGATCCGCACGGATTAAGACCTCTTTCGCTTGGTTCCCTAGGTGATGCTTACGTTGTCGCATCGGAAACCTGTGCCTTTGATGTCGTGGGAGCGGAATATATTCGCGATATTCGGCCCGGAGAACTATTAATTATCAATGATCAGGGGCTAGTATCAGAACAATTCGCTGTAAGTTCAACAAAAGCGATTTGTACGATGGAATATATTTATTTTTCAAGACCGGACAGCAACATTCAAGGAATCAATGTCCACACCGCCCGCAAAAATATGGGTAAAAGATTAGCAATAGAGGTACCAATCGAAGCTGATGTTGTCACCGGCGTTCCTGATTCAAGTATCTCAGCGGCAATCGGTTATGCCGAAGAAGCAGGGATTCCTTATGAAATGGGATTAATTAAAAACCGTTATGTAGGTAGAACCTTCATTCAACCTTCTCAATCGTTACGGGAGCAAGGGGTAAAGATGAAACTCTCGGCGGTTCGTGGAGTCGTGGAAGGGAAAAGGGTTATTATGGTTGATGACTCAATCGTGCGCGGGACGACGAGCAGAAGAATTGTCAATCTCTTGAAAGAAGCAGGGGCGACAGAAGTACATGTAGTCATCAGCTCCCCGCCTATTAAGAATCCATGTTTTTATGGAATAGATACATCAACAAAAGAAGAATTAATTGCTTCTGATAAAAGTGTCGAGGAAATAAGAGAACTTATTGGAGCGGATTCATTAACCTTTATCAGTGTGGAGGGCATGATGCATGCATTAGGCCAAGAAGGCACGAATGGCTATTGCCTAGGCTGTTTCACAGGGAATTACCCAACTGAAATTTATCCAGATACACTCCAATATTATTATCAGAAGTAGGAAGGAGCGAGCGGCGTGGCAAATGCATATAAACAAGCAGGAGTTAATATCGAAGCTGGCTATGAAGCAGTGGAGAGAATGAAAAAGCATGTTCAAAAAACAGCCCGGGCTGGCGTCCTTGGCAGCTTAGGTGGATTTGGAGGAATGTTTGACTTATCTGCACTGCAATTAAAAGAACCTGTTTTGGTGTCAGGCACCGATGGGGTGGGCACGAAACTAATGATTGCTTTTTGGATGGATCAGCATGATACGATTGGGATTGATGCGGTCGCCATGTGTGTCAATGATATTGTTGTTCAAGGGGCGGAGCCCTTGTTCTTTCTAGATTATATTGCCTGTGGTAAAGCACAGCCTGGAAAAATTGAGGCAATCGTTAAAGGGATTGCGGACGGATGTGAACAGGCTGGCTGTGCGCTAATTGGCGGTGAAACGGCGGAAATGCCTGGATTATATAGTGAAAATGAGTATGACCTTGCAGGGTTTACGGTTGGTGCCTGTGAGAAATCACAGCTTATCACTGGTGAAACCATTCAAGAAGGTGATGTCCTGATTGGCTTAGCCTCAAGCGGTATCCACAGCAACGGTTATTCATTGGTTCGTAAAGTGTTTAATGACTGGTCGTTACTAGATTTCGTCGATGAACTAGGCTGTACATTAGGAGAAGAATTACTCAAGCCTACAAAAATCTATGTAAAACCGATTTTGTCCGCATTGAAAAAGTTCCAGCTAAAGGGAATGGCTCATATTACGGGCGGCGGATTTATTGAAAATATTCCTCGGATGTTACCAGAAGGTCTAGGAGCCGAGTTGAATGAAAAAAGCTGGGAAATCCCACCTATTTTTAAATTGATCTCTTCCCATGGACAAATTGATTATCAAGAGATGTATAATATTTTTAACATGGGTATTGGCATGGTGATTGCTGTGAATCGTGAAGATGCAGCCGACGTGTTAGAACACTTTAGACAATCTGGTGAAACTGCCTCTGAAATTGGCGTTGTTACGGGTAATCAAGGAATTAACATCAAGGCTAATGGTGGCCGCTTATGAAAAAGATCGCGGTGTTTGCATCAGGGAGCGGCAGTAATTTCCAAGCAATTATTGATGTAGTTCAAACTGGCGACCTTGATGCCGACATTTCTCTTTTAGTTTGTGATAAACCTGGCGCTTTTGCAATTGAAAGAGCAAGAGGAGCGGGGATTCCAAGTTTTGTTTTTAGCGCAAAGGATTATCCTAGTAAGGAACATTTTGAAGAAGAAATTTTAGCTCAATTAAAGGCCTATGGTGTAGAATTCATTGTCTTGGCTGGATACATGCGTTTGATTGGCCCCAAATTGTTAGCTGCGTATAAAGGAAGAATCGTCAATGTCCACCCATCCTTGCTTCCTGCTTTTCCAGGGAAGGATGCGATTGGGCAGGCATTGGCAGCAAAAGTGAAGTGGAGCGGAATTACCATCCATTATGTTGATGAGGGAATGGATACAGGTCCAATTATCATTCAGGAACGGGTTCGAATTGACGAAAATGAGACAAGAGAGAGTCTGCAACAAAAAATTCAGAAAAGCGAACACAAGCTTTATCCATCCATACTTCAAATGCTATTGACACAAGGAGATGTACTCAATGACACAAAAGCGAGCGTTAATTAGTGTTTCTGATAAAAATGGAATTACGGAATTTGCCAAGGAGTTAGTCAACCTAGGATACGAACTGATTTCTACGGGAGGCACGAAAAAAGCTCTACAGGAACAGGGAATTCCTGTTCTTAGTGTGAGTGATGTCACCGGATTTCCAGAAATTTTAGAAGGTCGTGTGAAAACATTAAATCCATTTATTCATGGTGGTTTGCTTGCCAAACAAGATGATGTTAACCATCAACAACAGCTAGACGAGCATGGAATTCAAGCGATTCAACTCGTTTGTGTCAATCTTTATCCATTTCAACAAACCATTGCAAAGCCAGATGTAACCGTAGCAGATGCAATTGAAAACATTGATATCGGCGGACCAACCATGCTGCGCGCTTCTGCAAAAAACCACCAATATGTAACCGTGGTTGTCGATCCAACTGATTACCAGACGGTTATTGACGAATTAAAGGCTGATGGCACAACAACGTTTGAAACGAGAAGAAAGCTTGCAGCTAAAGTATTCCGTCATACAGCGGCATATGATGCCTTAATTGCTGAATACATGACCAATTTATCAGAAGAAGAAAATCCAGAGACATTAACGGTGACCTACGAATTAAAACAAACACTTCGTTATGGAGAAAATCCACATCAAAAAGCTGCTTTTTACAAGAAGCCACTTGGTTCGACGTTCTCGATTGCCAATGCGGTTCAGCTTCATGGAAAAGAACTTTCCTATAATAATATTAATGATGCGGATGCAGCCCTGCAGATTGTTAAAGAGTTTTCAGAACCAGCTGCTGTAGCTGTAAAGCATATGAATCCATGCGGTGTTGGAACAGGTGAAACTGGTTTTGAAGCATTTACAAAAGCATTTGAGGCAGATCCTGTTTCGATTTTTGGCGGAATTATTGCCTTTAACCGGGAAGTGGATGCCGAAACAGCTGCTAAGCTTCATGAGATTTTCCTAGAAATTATTATTGCGCCATCTTTCTCTGAAGAAGCGTTAACGATTTTAACAGCGAAAAAGAATCTGCGCCTGTTAACAATTCCATTTAATGATACCAAAAAACCTGAGTTTAAGATGACTACAATTGAAGGCGGATTGCTTGTTCAAGAGCAGGACCGTTATACGTTGGAAGACGCGAATGTTACGATTGCAACGAAACGACAACCAACAGATGCAGAATGGGCAGCATTAAAACTTGGCTGGAAGGTTGTTAAACATGTGAAATCCAATGCCATTGTTGTGACTTCAGAAGATATGACAATCGGGATTGGCGCAGGGCAAATGAACCGAGTCGGAGCAGCGGAAATTGCCCTTAAGCAAGCCGGTTCAAAAGCAGAGGGAGCAGCTCTTGCATCCGACGCCTTTTTCCCAATGGACGATACTGTTGAAACAGCGGCAAAAGCTGGTATAACTGCAATTATTCAACCAGGTGGATCCATCCGTGATGCAGATTCAATTAAAAAAGCAGATGAATATGGAATCGCCATGGTATTTACGGGCGTAAGACATTTCAAACATTAATCGGTTGGAGGGCTTTCGAATGAACGTACTGATTATCGGCCGCGGCGGTAGAGAACATGCAATTTGCCGAAAAATAAGTGAAAGCGTGAATGTAGAAAAAGTATTTGTTGCACCGGGGAATGTCGGAATGACCGATGTAGCGGAGCTTGTATCGATTGAAGAGTCAGAACATGAATTACTGCTTCAATTTGCCAAGGAAAACCGTGTCGGCTTGACGATCATTGGACCTGAAGTTCCTTTGCTTGAAGGTTTGGCGGACAAATTTGAAGCAGCTGGTTTGGCTGTATTCGGTCCGCGTGCCAACGCAGCCGAAATTGAAGGCAGTAAGTCATTTGCAAAAGAACTAATGGAGAAATATCAAATTCCTACCGCTGACTATGCTGTGTTCACTAACTATGAAGAAGCCCGAAACTATATCGAAGAAAAAGGGGCACCAATTGTCATTAAGGCAGACGGATTGGCAGCAGGAAAAGGTGTCACGGTTGCGCTCACGAAAGAAGAGGCGCTTTCCAGCATAGAAGAAATGCTGGTTGATGCAAAATTTGGTGCTGCCTCTTCTCGGGTGGTAATTGAAGAGTTTTTAGCAGGTGAAGAATTTTCATTGATGGCGTTTGTTAATGGAGCGGTCGTCGTCCCGCTTGAAATCGCTCAAGACCACAAACGGGCCTATGATGGGGACCTTGGTCCAAATACAGGCGGAATGGGAGCCTATTCCCCTGTTCCTCAGATTGGTGCGGAGACGATTCAAACTGCGGTTGAAACGGTCCTTCTTCCTGCGGCCAAAGCGATGGTCGAAGAAGGAAGAAGTTTTTGCGGAGTCCTTTATGCCGGCTTGATCAAAACTATAGATGGGCCAAAGGTGATTGAATTTAATGCTCGTTTCGGTGATCCTGAGACACAAGTTGTTTTACCTAGATTAAAATCAGATCTTGTTCAAGTCATCTTGGAATTATTAGCTGGTGAAACACCGATTTTAGAGTGGGATGAGCAAACAATGATTGGTACTGTAGTTGCAGCAAAAGGGTACCCTGAAGCGTATGAAAAAGGGGCAGTGCTAACTGGGTTGACTGACTTTAATTCCGAAGAGGTGTTTACTTTTCATGCCGGAACCGCTAGAAATGAGGAAGGTGAGTTTGTGACTGCAGGAGGCAGGGTGCTTCTTGTGGGTGCTAAGGCTTTGAGCTTAGTGGAAGCACGTGAAAAAGTGTATCATGAACTCGAAAAGTTAACATCTCCTGGTGTTTTTTATCGAAAAGATATCGGGGCAAAAGCAATCCACCCCGTAAAGAGTTAACGAGCACGTCTTTTACTACTTCGACGGATAAATGTATAAAGAAGTGCCACGATGCTGCCAATAATGGCGATTAAAACAAACGACATATCTGTTAGATACTCCCAAAACATAAATACTCAACTCCTATGGAGGGCTGACCGCTGATGGTCAGCCCTCTTTTTTTACTTTAAAAAAGAGGAAATTTGTTTTATTACAAAAACTTTAATTTTTTAAACGAAATATCGAATTTTCGACCAAAGTTTGAACCATTTTTTACAAAAAACTGAATTATTCAACCAAAATTTGAATTAATTTAACAATAACTTGAAAATATTAACAAATGCTATCCGGATTCACACATTAACTTTAAGTTGGATTATAAGGTAACATTTCTTCGCCATTTTGGTTGGTTAATCCTTCCATCCCGTCCATTGAATCCATTGCCTGATCGTGCTCAGAAATCATGCATTGGCATTTTTCAAATAAGGCAGTAAGCGGGCAAAAGCGGACAATTCCTTCGGCCACCTTCATGGCTCCGCACAAAGCAACAAATAAATAAGAATCGCGCCAAGGATGTTTGACTAGCTTTGAGGTTGTCCAAGAAAGTATCGTTAATCCAATGGTGATGCGAATTAAAGCATTAATAATACTGATATTTGGTCTTACATTCATTCTGTTCACTCCTTCACAAAATATATACAATTATTATCAATTCTTTAATGCGTTAAACAGCAAAATATGATAGTATAGTATCTAAAGTATTTTTTTGAAAGGGCTTTCTTTATTGTTAAATCAACTTATTATTATATAGATAGTTTTTTTGAAAAAGGGAGGAAGACGTATGCTAGAACAACGCTACCGTTGGAAAAACAAACACTTACGCATGCATGTTTCCATTTTGGATGGAAAAGCGTCTCCAACCATTTTATTGAAAAACGCCTTGTACTTAAATCAGACGTTTCGAAAGTGGTTGAGAGCGAATATTTGGATATATGAAGACCGGATTATTTATGTGGGCGAAAACTTGCCAACTCAATTGGATAACTGTGAAATCATCGACTGTACCAATGAGATTCTTGTTCCCGGTTATATCGAACCACATGCTCATCCGTTTCAATTATATAATCCCCTAACGCTTGCAGCATATGCATCCCAGTTTGGGACGACAACGTTAATCAATGATAATATGGCTCTTATTTTACATTTAAATAAAACGAAAGCGTTTTCATTGTTAAAGGATCTCCGTTCGATACCTACCACTATGTTTTGGTGGAGCCGTTTTGATCCTCAAACTGAAATTTTGAATGAAGAAGAAATCTTTTCACATAGTAATGTTAAAGCATGGCTTGAGCACGATGCGGTCCTGCAGGGCGGAGAATTAACAGGTTGGCCGAAACTGCTTGATGGCGATGATATGATGCTCCATTGGATTCAAGAAGCGAAACGGATGCGCAAGCAAATTGAAGGGCATTTCCCTGGAGCTTCGGAAAAGACATTGGCAAAAATGATGCTGCTTGGGGCAGACTGTGACCACGAAGCGATGACGGGTGAAGAAGTATACAATCGCTTAATGCAGGGTTATATGGTGTCCTTAAGGCATTCCTCAATTCGGCCGGACTTACCAAATATATTAGACGATATGAAGCGAATGGGCATTGATGCCTATGACCGATTAATGCTAAATACAGATGGTGCTTCCTCGACTTTTTACGAGCAGGGAGTCACCGATACGACGATTCGCATTGCTATTGAAAAAGGTGTTCCAGTCATTGATGCGTATAATATGGCCACCGTTAATATTGCACGTTATTACAAGATTGAGCATCTCCATGGTACAATTGCCACTGGCCGGGTAGCCAATATTAACTTCTTAACGAGTATTGAGGATCCAACACCTAAATCCGTTCTCGTAAAAGGGAAATGGGTGAAAAAGGATGGAACCCCTATTGTTAATGCCTATCCTCCTATTACATGGGACGAATATGGACTAAAACCATTGGAAGTGGATTGGGACTTGACGATAGATGATTTGCAATTTTCGATGCCATTTGGAATAAAGATGGAAAACGCCGTCATTACAAAGCCATATTCCATTTCGATCGATGCTTCAGGAGATGAACTATCCTCGAATCATGATGAATGCTATTTTACCCTGATGGATAGAAATGGGAAATGGAGAATTAATACATTATTAAAAGGATTTGCGAACAATTTATCGGCATTGGCAAGTTCCTATTCCAACACAGGAGATATTATTTTAATAGGCAAAAATAAACAAGATATGCTTCAAGCTTTTAATAGAATGAAAGAATTAGGCGGCGGTATTGTGATGGTTGAAAATAGTCAAGTAGTTTGCGAGCTGCCATTAACTTTACATGGAATTATGTCAAATGTTCCGATTGAAGAGCTAATCTGCCAAGAAAAACAGCTGCTGATTGAGTTAAGAGAGCGGGGCTACAGATTTTCTGATCCAATTTACAGTCTTGCCTTCTTTTCTGCGACACATTTGCCTTACATTCGGATTACCCCACAGGGAATGTACGATGTAATGAATAAAACAGTACTCTTTCCGTCAATAATGCGTTAAACTGTAAGTGAGTAAAGGATTAAAGTATGAAAGTAAATAGGGGTGTTCATGAAAGTGAAAAAATGGGCTGTATTCGTGTTAGCTTTCCTGTTACTACTTTCTGGCTGTAGTAATGAAAAAAAGGAAAAGGAACCTGTTAAGAAGGAAAAAACAGTAACACAAACAGAGACTCAGCAACCTGAAGAGAAACCAGTCGACCCCTATTTTTATCCTTTAACAGGGGTGGGGTCTGAAACAAGTACTGATACAAGGGCTGTAGCTGTTATGATTAATAACCACCCAAAGGCAAGACCGCAATCAGGTCTAACCAAAGCAGATCTTATTTATGAAATTCTTGCTGAAGGGGATATTACACGCTTTCTCGCCGTATTTCAGAGTGAAAAGCCTAAGAATATCGGTCCTGTAAGAAGTGCAAGAGACTATTATATTTTCTTAGCCAAGGGGCTTAACGCTCTCTACATTGCGCATGGATATAGCCCGGAGGCAAAGAAACTCCTTAATAGTAACTATATTGATAACCTTAATGGAATGGTCTATGACGGGACGCTTTTTAAACGTTCGAAGACCCGTAAAGCACCTCATAATTCCTATATTACGTATGAAAATATTTTAAAAGGTGCAAAGCAAAAGAAATATTCGATGGAAAAAGGTCCCGCCGCATTTACGTTTTTGACAGAGGAAGAAACGAAGAGTATTACTGGTGCCGAAGCAAAATCTGTGAAGATTAAGTATTCTAATGGCGGCATTTCCAACTCCAAGTTTGAATTTGATACAGCCTCTGGCAAATATAAGCGGTTTTCAGGCGATGAGCTGATGGTCGATTTGGATACAAAAGAGCCTATGTTAGTTGATAATATTTTTATTGTTGAAGCTAAACATCGGTTTATCGATTCTTACGGGCGAAGGGAAATTGATTTTGAGTCTGGCGGCAAAGCATATCTGCTGCAAAAGGGTAAGGTCAATCAAGTGGAATGGAAGAATAAGAACGGAGAAATTGTTCCAGTCAAAAATGGCGCAGAAGTTCCACTGGTTCAAGGGAAAACATGGATCAATGTAGTTCCAACCGATCCAGGTCTCGAAAAGAGCATCTCGCTTAATAAGAACTAAATAATTAGGATGTGCTAAAGAACATTGCTAATTTTATAACCATGTTGATTTTTGCGGAAGGCGCGAGACTCCTGCGGGAGTACGGTACAGGGGAGACCCCGCAGGCGCTTTAGCGCCGAGGAGGCTCCCCGGAACGCCCGCGGAAAGCGAAGCGCCTGGAGTGAAAATCAACAGACATGTAAAACACAGCCAATAATTAAAGGGGTAATAAAATGCAAATTAATAAATTACGTGGAAAAGAACTTGACCAATTATTTCAGGCCGTTCTTTCATTAAAAGATCTTGAAGAATGCTATCGCTTTTTTGATGATCTGTGCACGATTAATGAAATACAATCTTTAGCACAGCGTCTAGATGTGGCAAGAATGCTTCGTGAAGGGAATACCTATCACAAAATTGAAACAGAAACCGGAGCGAGCACAGCTACCATATCACGGGTAAAACGTTGTCTAAACTATGGGAATGACACGTATGAAATGGTGCTTGAACGTGTAAAGAACGACAAAACTTTAACTGAACAAGAATAAACAAACCGGAGAGGATGCTCTTCGGTTTTTCTTTTGGTTAAATTTAGATTTACTGTATTGTTTTTTTATCGATTCGGCTAGTGCTATAATGGTGTAATGGAATTGATGAGTGTGGGAGGATTTTTTGATGTATGATTTTCGCGAGTGGCGGCATGTGTTCAAACTCGACCCAAATAAAGAAATATCGGATGATCAGTTAGAAATCATCTGTGAGTCTGGAACGGATGCAATAATCGTTGGTGGTACTGATGGGATTACACTAGAAAATGTCCTCGATTTAATGGCGAGAATTCGTAGATATTCGGTGCCTTGTGTCCTTGAAGTTTCAACGATTGAGACAGTTACACCAGGGTTCGACCTTTACTTTATTCCAACCATCCTAAATAGCAGTGATCCTAAATGGATTACCGGACTTCACCACCAAGCAGTTAGGGAATTTGGTGAAATCATGGATTGGGAGGAAATTGTCATGGAGGGCTATTGCATATTGAACGAAGAATGCAAAGCGGCAAAACTGACAAATGCAAATACCGAATTAACAAATGAAGAGGTAACTGCCTACGCGGTAATGGCTGAAAAAATGTTTCATCTTCCGATTTTTTATATAGAATATAGCGGTAAATATGGGGATGTAAACCTGATTTCTGACGTGAAAAAATCGCTTGAGAAGACGGTCCTTTTCTATGGAGGCGGAATTTCAACCATCGAACAAGCTAAAGAGATGGCCAAACATGCAGATGTCATTGTCGTCGGAAACGCGATTTATGAAAACTTTGATTTAGCATTAGAAACTGTGAAGATTAATCGATAGATCATTGCTTATGTCAAGGAAAAACGTTAAGATAAAAATAAGAACATATGTTTGTTATGGTGGTGGATTATATGCAATATTTAAGTGATAAGCTATTAAATGGACTGAATCCAGAACAGCAAAGTGCTGTTAAAACAACCGATGGGCCGCTGTTACTAATGGCTGGAGCCGGAAGTGGGAAGACAAGAGTGCTTACCCATCGAATTGGCTATTTAATTGTTGAAAAACGGGTGAATCCTTATAATATTTTGGCGATTACATTTACAAATAAAGCCGCTCGAGAAATGAGAGAACGGATTGGAAAAATGATGGGCGGAGCAGCCGAAGAGATTTGGATATCCACTTTTCACTCGATGTGTGTAAGGATTTTACGGAGGGATATTGACCGAATCGGTTTTAACCGTAATTTTACAATTCTTGACTCAACTGATCAGCAATCCGTGGTGAAGACAATCCTAAAGGAAAAAAATATTGATCCGAAAAAATTTGATCCACGTGCCATCTTAGGGTCAATTAGTTCAGCAAAAAATGAATTGATTGATCCAGAGGAATATAAGAAAGCAGGCGGAGGCTATTTTGAAGATGTCGTCGCTAATGTGTATGAGGAATACCAGAAGCGATTACGAAAAAATCAGGCACTAGACTTTGATGACCTCATTATGATGACAATTCAATTATTCAAACGCGTTCCGGATGTTCTCGAATATTATCAGCGGAAATTTCAATATATTCATGTCGATGAGTATCAAGATACGAACAAAGCCCAGTATTTACTCGTAAAACAATTGGCAAGCCGCTTTAGAAATTTATGCGTAGTCGGGGATTCGGACCAATCCATTTACAGATGGCGCGGAGCGGATATTGCTAATATCCTTTCGTTCGAAAAAGACTATCCGAATGCAACAGTTATTTTACTAGAGCAAAACTACCGCTCTACAAAAAGGATTCTTCTAGCTGCCAACAAAGTGATCGAAAACAACATGAACCGAAAAGCAAAGAATCTTTGGACCGAAAACCCAGAAGGGAATAAGCTGGTTTATTACCGAGCCGACAGCGAGCAGAGCGAAGCGCAATTTGTTGCTGGGAAAATTAAAGAATTAACTCGGAATAATGAGCACAAATTAACCGACATTGCGATTCTTTATCGCACGAACGCTCAGTCCCGTGTGATGGAGGAAGTACTGCTTAAATCAAATATCGAATACTCCATCGTCGGCGGGACAAAGTTCTATGACAGAAAAGAAATTAAGGACATGCTTGCTTATTTACGGTTAATTTCGAATCCTGATGATGATATCAGCTTACGCCGAATCATCAATGTACCAAAACGCGGAATTGGATCAAGCTCACTCGATAAAATCGCCAATTTTGCTGACATGCATGACTTATCGATTTACCAAGCGCTTGAGTCTGTTGAGCTGTTAGGACTAAGTCCGAAAATCACGAAGGCAGCACGAGAATTTCGCGATTTAATTGGTAATTATACGAATATGCAAGAGTACCTTTCTGTTACAGAACTGGTTGAAGAAGTACTAGATAAAACGGGGTACCGTGAAATGCTGAAGGCGGAAAAATCGTTGGAAGCGCAAAGCCGCCTCGAAAACCTTGAGGAATTATTATCGGTAACGAAAAGTTTTGAAGATGCAAGTGAAGATAAGAGTCTAGTAGCCTTTTTAACTGATTTGGCACTAGTTGCTGATATTGATGCACTCGATGAAGATACGCAGGAGAAGGTTGACTCGATAACGCTCATGACCCTTCACTCGGCAAAAGGTTTGGAATTCCCAGTTGTTTTCTTAATTGGAATGGAAGAAGGCGTCTTCCCGCATAGCCGTTCATTGATGGAAGAAGTAGAAATGGAAGAGGAACGCCGTCTTGCCTATGTTGGGATCACTCGAGCGGAGCAAACGCTTTTCCTGACTAATGCTCAAATGCGGACATTATTTGGAAGAACCAATATGAACCCGCCTTCCCGCTTTATTAAGGAAATCCCTTCGGACCTGATTGAAGGAGTTGAACCGGCAGAGAAAAAGCTGAGTTCGCCATTTGGCTCAACTGGCAAATCATTTGGTTCTGCTCGAAGCGCCTCATTCGGAACGCCAAAAACATCATTTAGTACACCTGCTTCGGCAAGAAAACCAGTTATGCGGCCAGTTTCCGCTTCATCTGCTGGAGATGAAGCCGGCTGGAAGGTTGGCGATAAAGCGCAGCACGGGAAATGGGGCACCGGAACCGTTGTCAGCGTAAAAGGACAAGGGGAAGGGACGGAATTAGATATTGCTTTCCCGAGTCCGGTTGGAATCAAACGCTTGTTAGCTAAATTTGCTCCGATTACGAAAGCATAAATACCTAGAGACAAAAATTTCATGAGCCGCTCGGGAGCTGCTCATGAAAATCCTTTTAGAAAGGACTGGATATATGGACCTTCAAACTGCAGAAAAAAGAATTGCTGAAATAAGCAGCCAGTTAAACCACTATGGCTATGAATATTATGTGTTAGACAAACCTTCCGTACCAGATGCTGAATATGACAAGTTAATGCAAGAGTTATTGGAGCTTGAGGAAAAGTTTCCACAATTAAAAACGGCTGATTCTCCATCCGTAAGGGTTGGCGGCACGGTTCTTGATGTGTTTGAAAAAGTAGTGCACCGTACACCGATGCTTAGTCTCGGCAATGCCTTTAATGAACAAGACTTAAAGGATTTTGACCGCCGTATTCGTCAAGCGGTCGGTGATGATTTTTCGTATGTTTGTGAGTTAAAAATAGATGGACTTGCTGTTTCATTAAGATACGAGGATGGGCTCTTTATCCAAGGAGCAACCCGTGGAGATGGGACCATTGGTGAAGATATTACCGCTAATATAAAAACGATTAAATCTGTTCCTCTCCGTCTGCGTGAAAATGTGTCGATGGAGGTCCGCGGGGAAGCCTATATGCCAAAACGTTCGTTTGAAGCTTTGAATCAAGCACGAGCAGAACGTGGCGAGGAGCTATTTGCGAACCCAAGAAATGCAGCGGCAGGGTCGCTGAGACAACTAGATCCGAAAATAGCTGCATCTAGAAGGCTGGATGTCTTTTTATATGGAATCGGTAATATCAGTGAAAACAGCGGGATCGATTCGCATAGTGAAGGTCTAGATTACCTGGATCGTCTTGGTTTTAAAACCAATCAGGAGCGAAGAAAATGCACTTCCATTGATGAAGTCATTGATTATGTCAACAGCTGGGTGGAGAAGCGCCCACATCTTGCCTATGAAATTGATGGGATCGTTATTAAAGTAAATTCCTACGCCCACCAGGCAGCACTTGGAACGACAGCAAAAAGTCCGCGTTGGGCGATTGCTTATAAATTTCCTGCAGAAGAAGTGGTTACGACCCTTTTGGATATCGAGTTAAGTGTAGGCAGAACCGGTGTAATTACCCCAACAGCGATTCTTGAACCAGTCAAAGTGGCAGGGACAACAGTCCAACGTGCCTCTCTGCATAACGAGGATTTAATCCGTGAAAAAGATATTAAACTAGGGGATAAAGTCGTTGTTAAAAAAGCAGGCGATATCATCCCTGAGGTAGTCAATGTCTTGGCTGACCAGCGTACAGGCGAAGAAGTGGAATTCCATATGCCAACGCATTGTCCTGAATGTGAGAGCGAACTGGTCCGTTTGGAAGGCGAAGTAGCCTTGCGTTGTATCAATCCTAAATGCCCGGCACAACTTCGTGAAGGTTTAATTCATTTTGTTTCAAGAGTGGCAATGAACATTGAAGGCCTAGGGGAAAAAGTAATTAGCCAGCTCTTCTTAGAAAAATTAATTGAAGATGTCGCTGACATTTATAAGCTGACTCGTGAACAGCTATTAGCCCTAGAAAGAATGGGTGAGAAATCGGCAACAAATCTAATCAAAGCCATCGAAATATCAAAAGAAAATTCACTAGAAAAGCTTTTATTTGGATTAGGGATTCGTCATGTAGGGGCCAAGGCTGCCAAGACGCTCGCGCAACAATTTGGCACAATGGACAAACTTGCACAGGCTTCTAAAGATGATTTACTGGCCATTAATGAAATCGGTGATAAAATGGCGGATTCGATTGTCGCCTATTTTGAAAAAGAAGAAGCAGTCGAGTTAATCAACGAATTAGCAGCTGCCGGTGTCAATATGGAATATAAGGGTGCACGACCTGTTGCTCCTGATGAGTCCGACTCTATTTTTGCAGGTAAGACAGTGGTTCTCACTGGAAAGCTTGAACAATTATCCAGAAATGAAGCTAAGGATAAAATCGAAGCGCTTGGCGGAAATGTGGCAGGCAGTGTCAGCAAAAAGACACATCTTGTCATTGCTGGTGAGGATGCGGGGTCAAAATTAACCAAAGCACAAGAACTAGGAATTGAAGTGTGGGACGAGGAGAAACTCCTAGCTGAATTAAATAAATAAGAGGTGTATCAACGTGAGAAAACTCTCATTGCTCGCTCTCTCCCTTGTTTTTTTGCTGAGTGCCTGTGCACCAAATTTTGAGAAGCAAAATGAAACGGTGCAAACAAAGGAGAAAGTGGAAGGGAAGGCAATTATTCCAAAGTATAATATTTCAGACAGCTATTATCGGACGATATTGCCGTTTGAACCAGGGGAAGCACGCGGATTGGTCGTTAATAATATTAATACAAGATATGACTTAAACGAGTTTGAAATGGGTCTAATGCGTATTGCCCAAAATTCGTTTGATACGGAAAAATATTTATTCCGCGAAGGACAGGAAATTAAGGAAAAAAACATCAGACTTTGGTTAAACCGTAAATTTACAAAAGCGCAATTAAAGGATGAAGGACTAAAAGAGGCTGAAAACATCGGCTTAAACCCTGTGAATACTGGTAAAAAGGGTGAACCGAGTTCACCGATTTATTTAGCCCATATCTTAGAGCACGACTATTTAATAAAAAATGATAAAGGGAATGTAACGCTTGGTGGTGTGACAATCGGTCTAGCCTTAAATTCCGTTTATTACTATAAGAAAACTGCAGACGGTGATACCTTTGAGCAAAAAATCCCTCATTCAGAACTGGTCAGGGAAGGAAAGAAAATTGCAGCAGAAGTAGTAAAGCGCATGAGGAACATGAAAAGCTTAAAGAATGTTCCGATTACGATTGCCTTGTTTGAACAGGCAAGTAAATCATCCGTTGTTCCAGGTAACTTTATTACCTATGCCACTGTCGACGAAGGCAGTGCAGCTTTAAACAGCTGGGAAAAGGTAGATGAAAAGTACTTTCTTTTCCCTTCCACTGCTGCAAAGAATGCACATCGTGATGATTTGACCGCATTTTTAAACTTTAAGCAGGATGTGGAAGAGTACTTTCCTAATTATAATGGTGTAATTGGCAGAGCCTTTTATATCGGAGACCAACTGCAGGATTTGAATATTAATATCCCTATCCAATTCTATGGAAAAACGGAAGGGATTGGCTTTGCTCAATATGTAACCGGACTTGTCATGGAACATTTTCCTAAGTATTTATCCGTTTCAGTAAGTGTTACTTCTGTAGACGGACCGGAAGCCTTAATTGTACGTAAGGCCAATGAAACCGAGCCATTTGTCCATATTTATCAATAAGATCCAGCATTATGCTGGGTCTTTTTTTATGTGTGCCAAGCATGGGTCAAGAAACTAATCAAACGATTGATTAAATGTACATGAGGTCATGGTACATCTGGTTTTTTTAGGAAAATGGGAAAACTAATCAAACGATTGATTAAATGTACATGAGGTCATGGTACATCTGGTTTTTTTAGGAAAATGGGAAAACTAATCAAACGATTGATTAATGTACATGAGGCCATAATACATCTGATTTATTTAGGAAAATATGAAAACTAATCAAACGATTGGTTAAATCGTGTTGAGGCTATAATCAATCAGGGTAATTATATGAAGCTAAATAAACTAATCAATCGTTTGATTAATTCTTAAATGAGGAATGGACTAAGTATCAGTTTTTGATTTTATTACATCTGATTTTTTTAGCTCTAGCTCCAACTCCATCTAATTTAGGCCCCAATTTCGATTCGCCGATTGAACATGAAAATCCGCCGATAGAATATATTTCTCTACGATTTCAGAGTTAATAGAAGGGGATGTACATGGAAAAACAAAAAATTTGAGAAACATTCACTAAAAAAGAGGATTCCACTACCTTTTTTAGAATGGAAACCCTTCTACTTTTTAGAATTGACTATCAATTGCTACAAAGAAATGAAACATGTTAGAATGAAAAGTGGATTGTAAACGTTTTTAATACATAGGAGGTTTAAGAAATGGTCCAACCTTACAAACACGAACCCTTTACAGATTTTACAATTGAGGAAAACCGTCAGGCCTATCTAAAAGGATTAGAAACAGTTGAAAGTTATTTAGGTCAGGATTACGACCTAGTTATTGGCGGAGAAAGAATTAAAACTGAAGATAAAATCGTTTCCTATAACCCTTCCAATACGAAAGAAGTCATTGGTAGCGTATCAAAAGCAAGCCAAGAACATGCTGAAAAAGCTATGCAAGCAGCCGTTGAAGCATTTAAAACTTGGAAAAAAACAAAAGCGGAAGTTCGCGCAGATGTGCTTTTTAAAGCAGCGACAATTATTCGCCGCCGCAAGCATGAGTTTTCTGCCCTTTTAACAAAAGAAGCAGGTAAGCCATGGAGAGAAGCAGATGCAGATACAGCAGAAGCGATTGACTTCCTTGAATATTATGGACGCCAAATGCTGGCCATTAAAGATGGTGTGCCAGTAAATAGCCGTCCAAACGAATTTAACCGTTACAATTATATTCCACTAGGTGTTGGAATTATCATTTCACCTTGGAACTTCCCATTAGCCATTATGGCTGGTACGACAGTTGCAGCAATTGTATCTGGAAACACCGTTCTATTAAAACCAGCTTCTACTACACCGGTGGTTGCAGCGAAGTTTGTGGAAGTTATGGAAGAGGCAGGTCTTCCTAAAGGTGTCTTAAACTTTGTACCGGGTAGTGGTGCTGAAGTGGGCGATTATTTAGTTGACCATAAAGATACCCGTTTTATCAGCTTTACTGGTTCACGTGATGTTGGCCTCCGGATTTTCGAACGTTCTTCAAAAGTAAACCCGGGCCAAGTATGGATGAAGCGTTTAATCGCTGAAATGGGCGGAAAAGATACGATCGTCGTTGACAGTGAAGCAGACCTTGAGCTTGCAGCACAATCTATCGTTGCTGGTGCATTTGGCTTCTCAGGTCAAAAATGTTCCGCATGTTCACGTGCAGTTATCGTTGAGGATGTTTATGATACCGTCTTGAACCGTGTTGTGGAATTAACGAACCAATTAACGGTTGGTGATCCTACAGAGCAAGGAACATACATGGGTCCAGTGAATGACAATAATGCGTTCAAAAAAATCATGGAATATGTTGAAATCGGCAAGCAAGAAGGTAAGTTAATGGCTGGCGGCGAGGGCGACAATTCAAAAGGTTATTTTATCAAACCAACTGTTATTGCGGACCTTGCTCCAGATGCGCGTATCATGCAGGAAGAAATCTTTGGTCCAGTAGTTGGATTTACAAAGGCGAAAGATTTCACTCATGCTATTGAAATAGCCAACAACACAGAGTATGGCTTAACTGGTGCTGTAATCACGACGAATCGTGAACACCTAGAGCAAGCACGTGAAGACTTCCATGTGGGTAACCTGTACTTCAACCGTTCTTGTACTGGAGCGATTGTTGGTTATCAGCCATTTGGCGGCTTCAACATGTCCGGTACTGACTCCAAAGCAGGCGGTCCTGACTACTTGCTGCTTCATATGCAGGCAAAAACTACTTCTGAAATGTATTAATAATAAGAGTAAAGCCCCTTCTCGAGGACGAGAAGGGGCTTCGGTTTCCGGAGGTTTTTAATAAGTGTATCAAAAGGATTTGGTCATCATCTCCATAATGAAGACCACTTTCTTTGGTTTTCCGGAGAGATTTGTTCATCATCTCCATAATGAAGCCCACTTTCTTTGGTTTTCCGGAGAGATTTGGTCATCATCTCCATAATGAAGACCACTTTCTTTGGTTTTCCGGAGAGATTTGGTTATCATCTCCATAATGAAGCCCACTTTCTTTGGTTTTCCAGAGAGATTTGGTCATCATCTCCATAATGAAGGCCACTTTCTTTGGTTTTCCAGAGAGATTTGGTCATCATCTCCATAATGAAGACCACTTTCTTTAGTTTTTCGAAGAGACTTGGTCATCACGGCAGTAAACTTCAGAAAAGCATTTCAAAATGGACCCTTACAATACGGAGAAGGGTTTTTTATTACTTAGGTACATCTATCACAAAAGGAACAGTAAATACTTTTCCATTTTGCTGAAATTGGCCCCACACCTTATAGATCCCTTTTTCAGGGAACACCGTCATAAAAGTTACCTTAGGACCATTTCCTTCCGTTGTCATCGGATGGATGTGCAAATATTTTTCCACATCATCACTTATCGCGACGGCATGTCCCATGGCTCCTAAATAAGGCTGTAGATTTTTAATCGGTTGGTTGCTCGCCGCGTCACTTATTGTAAAATTCATGTGGACGGTCATTCCTGCCATCAACTCGTCAAAGGATAGCGTCACTTTTTTACCATCTACTACTTTGGTTAGTTTCCGATCTGGGATGAGAGGCTTTTCTTTTACCGTCTTTCCTGCAATCTGAACCCAATGACTTTCTACACTAGGGTCCCCTCCACCTTTAGGCGTAAATTCTGAGAGAAGCATATAATCTCCTCCGGCAGGGAACTTTGTGGTAAAAGCAAATTCGCCATTCCCCTTATAATTTGGATGGATGTGAGAAAAATAAGCTAAATCCTTACTAAAAATAAATAGATGCATTTTTTTCTCATGAACTGTATCAAACGATTGAAATGGTTTATTTGATTCATCCTTAATCAACAGTGAAATGGGTATTTCCTTGTTTGCGTTCGGATGATCCTCGATCCTCCATTCTGACTTTGTAGGAATGACATCAGTTGGCGTGGCATCCATCCTATGGTCCATACGCGACTTTGGAACTCTAATCGGATTGCAAGCTGATAAAAGCATCATGTATAAAAGGGACATAACAATGATCGATTTTTTCAAACGGAATTCCTCCATTCATAGACAATCTTACTTTCTTTAAAGTATATTACCTAAATCATCCAATGCAAGAATTTTATGTAATTAGTAAGTTCCTTAGCATGGAAATAATGATAAAATAGAAATAGGCAAAAGGAAGTAAAGTATGGGGGATTATAAAATTGATTCCATTATATCTACTACACGTCACAACTGTGGATCACAGTGAAAGTTTATTGTGGACCTTTCTACTCTGTAATGTTTTTGTTGTCACAGCAGGTATAGTATTTATCTATAAATTATTTCAACAGAAGCCTGTACGGACCGCGGGACTAACGTTTGCAATTGCTTTAGCCATCAATTATATCCTAATCGCCATCTTTGGGGATATATTCGACTTGCTTGGATGAAGGAATGAGGGGAGATGTTATCGTTGAAATATTACCGTTTGTGGGTACTTGCCTTTCTATTGAAATTCATAGGGTCTGCATGGGATGCTTCCTATCATTTTAAATATCTATTTGAAGAATACTCCATTCCCCATATTGTCAATACGATCGGATTTATCTTAGGGGCCTTTTTGTTAATTCAAGAATGGCGGCGTCCACAATATATGGACCGGTTTTCTAGAAATTTGATTACGATCGGATACGTCTTATTCCTCATTGGAATTCCCTTAGATTTCACTTACCATATTGCCTATGGTATTGATTTAACAACCTGGAGTCCTACTCATTTTATTTATTATATCGGAACGGATATGATGATTATTGGCGTATGGCGAGGGTACTTTATCCATACGAGAGAAATTCAACCGTCATGGAAATCCCTTCATACTTGGTTCGCAATGTATCTCCTTGAATGCTTGATGTTTCCGAATATGCAGCAGGAGAATGGTGCGATCTCCTATGATCAATACATTCATGGAAAGTCGATTGCTTCAAAAGAAATTCTTGAATTAATCTCAGACCCCGCTTCACAGATTTTTGGCGGCATTCCAGAATGGGTATATCCTATCTATTCCATCCTAATGATTGCTCTTCTAACTATTTTAATCATTCGCTTCTGTCGGGATTATACGATCCCAGTTATGGCAACTGCGCTTTATCTCTTATTACGATTCATCGGAAAAGCAGTTTTTGCCGTCGTTGGCTATCCAACCTCCTATGTTCCCATTACGCTATTATTCATTCCGTTAGGCTATTTCTTGATTAGAAAAGACACTCGAGTGGCAGGTCTTGTAGGCAGCCTTGCTTACTTTCTCGCTTTGTATCTGATTCATACTTCAGGTATATTCATCACACCGCCGCTAGTAATATGGGAACTTGTTCCAGTCACAGTCATTGGAGTGCTTGTACCGGCTATAAATTTATGGGTTAAACCATTTCTATTACAAAAAACAGAAAAAAAGATAGTTTAGGCAAAAATAGCATACATTCGTGTGCTATTTTTTTTCGCGATAACTATGACAAATATGTGAAATTATTCACAAAAATAATTATAATGTGATGAACTTCACAAATTTTATCAACACTAGCATTTACAATATAGCTATAAAGAAAACCTTAATAATCTTAAAAAATATTGATTTAACATATAAGGAGCGATCCAAAATGAAAAAACTAGTAATGATCGGAAACGGGATGGCAGGAGTTAGAACAATTGAAGAGATTCTAAAAGTATCAACTGAACCTTGGGAGATAACAATTTTTGGCCAAGAGCCGTATCCAAACTACAATCGGATCAAACTATCAAATATCCTTCAAGGAGATACAAACTTTGAAGATATCATAATTAATCCACTAGATTGGTATAAAGAAAATAATATTCAATTATTTACTGGCGAATCCATTGTGAAAATTGATGTGGATACAAAACGAGTTGTTAGTAATCTTGGCCGGGAAGTCCAGTATGATGATTTGATCATAGCTACCGGTTCGAATTCTTTCATTCTGCCAATCCCAGGAGCAGATAAACAAGGTGTGACAGGGTTCCGTGATATCCATGATTGTGAAATGATGATCAAATCAGCGCGAAAATATAAAAAGGCTGTTGTCATCGGCGGAGGTCTCCTCGGACTAGAAGCCGCGAGAGGCTTGCTGAACTTGGGGATGACCGTTGACGTCGTTCATCTCATGCCGCATCTGATGGAGCGCCAGTTGGACGCGGTTGCTTCCTCACTTCTTAAGGCGGAGCTTGAAGCACAGGGCATGAATTTCTTAATGGAAAAAGAAACGGTGGAAATTCTCGGTGACGAACGCGTTACCGGTCTCCGCTTTAAAGATGACTCACAAGTAGAAGCAGATCTAGTTGTCATGGCCATTGGAATTAAGTCAAATACGGAAGTGGCTAAAAACAGCGGCATCTATGTGAATCGCGGCATTGTCGTTAATGACTTTATGGAAACGAGTGCCCCGCATGTGTATGCAGTCGGAGAATGTGCGGAGCATCGGGAAATTGTTTATGGTTTGGTTGCGCCTTTATACGAACAAGGAAAAATCCTTGCGAGCCGCATTTGCGCTATCGAAACGAACCCATATGAAGGTTCTGTTACAGGTACCCAGTTAAAGGTTGCGGGTGTTGATCTTTTCTCTGCAGGAGAAATCTTTGAAGATGGCACTACTAAATCTATCATGATCTACAATGAGTACGAGGGTCTCTATAAACGAGTGTTAACTAGAAACAACCTTATCGTAGGGATCGTCCTTTATGGAGACACAAAAGATAGTACTAGATTATATCGGATGCTGACTAAAAAAGAAGACATCAGCGGAGTGTCGATTTTCCATACAGAATGCACCGGTGAAGTCGGCACTGACGATGTGGCCTCTATGCAGAATGATGAATTAGTCTGCGGTTGTAATGGAGTCACAAAAGGTGCCATCGTTGAAGCGATTAAAACACAGGGGTTAACCACTTTAGACCAAGTTAGTCATTGTACGAATGCCGGACGCTCTTGCGGCCGTTGTAAACCAATGGTTAGCAGTATTCTCGCTCACACACTTGGAGACCAATTTGATGAAGCAGCAGCACAAAAGACAAGCCTATGCGGATGTACAACTTTAAGCCGTGATGAAGTCGTGGCTGAAATCAAAGAAAAAGGCTTAACAAGTGTGAAAGAAGTCATGAACGTACTGGAATGGAACAATGAGGAAGGTTGTACCAAATGCCGTCCAGCCATTAACTACTACCTTGGTATGATTCACATGGATGAATACAAAGATGATCGTGACTCTCGGCTTGTCAATGAAAAAATGCATGCAAATATCCAAAAAGATGGGACTTACTCTGTTGTTCCAAGAATGTATGGCGGGGTAACCACAGCAGCAGATTTGAAAAAAATCGCTGAGATCGCCGAAAAGTATGAGGTGCCGCTTGTGAAATTAACTGGCGGGCAGCGCATTGGCTTGTTCGGGGTGAAAAAAGAAGACCTTCCTGCCATGTGGGAAGAGTTAGATATGCCATCTGGTTATGCCTATGGGAAAACACTTCGTACGGTGAAAACTTGTGTCGGTGCACAATTCTGCCGCTATGGCACACAAGATTCCATGGCCCTAGGAATGGAATTAGAAAAGAAATTTGAACGCCTCGATACACCGCATAAAGTCAAAATGGGCGTATCTGCCTGTCCGCGAAACTGCTCTGAAGCAGGCATTAAAGACATTGGCTTTGTTGGCATTGATGGCGGTTGGGAAATTTATGTTGCTGGTAACGGCGGGGTTGATCTCCGTGCCGGTGACCTCTTATGTACGGTGAAAACACAAGACGAAGTGATGGAGATGACAGGTGCCTACCTGCAATACTACCGTGAAACAGCTAATTATTTGGAGCGTACGTCTAAATGGGTAGAACGCGTCGGCTTGGACCATGTGAAAGACGTGCTTGCTAATGAGGAAACGCGAAAGGCCTTAAACGAGCGCATGGATAAGACATTGAAAAAGTATATCGAGCCTTGGAATGAAGCGATTCAAAGTGAAGAAATCAAAGATAAATATTATGCCAATCATACAATTAAGGTAGGGGAGTGATTCCAAATGCTTCAAACAATAACTCGGATTCCAGTAGCAAACTATTCAAATATAAAGGTTCGGTCAGGCTATTCACTTAAAATCGATGACACCGAGATCGCACTTTTTAAAGTAACGAGCGGAGAAGTTTATGCGATCGAGAATCGCAGTCCACATCCAAAAGGCGGTGTTCTTTCAGAAGGCCTTGTTAGCGGTGAATATATATATTGCCCTGTGTATGATTGGAAAATTTCTTTAAAAGATGGTAAAGTACAGGCACCGGATGAAGGTCAAGTACGGACATTTAAGATAGAACTAGAGGACGATATCGTGTTTATTGTCAGATAAGAAGGAATGGGAAGGATTGCTGCTAGATGAAGTCAGGAAAAGTATTTTTAGTGGGAGCAGGACCAGGGGATGTTCGATTAATTACCGTAAAAGGTTTGGAGGCCATTAAACAAGCAGAGGTTATTTTATATGACCGGCTTGCCAACCCCAAACTATTGGAGTTTGCTCCAGCGGATTGTGAACTTATTTACTGTGGTAAATTACCCAATCGCCATATTATACGCCAAGGAAATATTAATGAATTATTGGTAGAGAAGGCACTGGAAGGTAAGCGGGTGGTCCGCTTAAAAGGCGGAGACCCTGGCGTGTTTGGCAGAGTTGGTGAAGAAGCAGAAGCCCTGGCAAAACATCAAATTCCTTTTGAAATCGTTCCAGGTATTTCATCGGGGATCGCGGCCCCTCTTTATGCAGGCATTCCTGTTACCCACCGCGAGTATGCTGAATCATTTGCAGTCGTCACCGCCCATGATAAATCGAAAGAGGGCAAACCAGTTCTCGACTGGGAAGGACTGTCCCGTGGGGTAGATACCATCGCATTTTATATGGGGGTCAGCAATTTACCGTTTATTTGCGAAAATCTCATCACATATGGGAAGCCGGCCTCAACCCCTGTAATTTTGATTCAATGGGGTACGTTTGGCCGCCAAAAAACATTACAAGGGACGCTGGCCGATATTTCTGAAAAGGTCGTGGAGGCTAAGTTTAGCAATCCGTCAATTATTCTCGTAGGTAAGGTGATATCCCTCCGTGATAGAATCAGTTGGTTTGAAAAATTGCCCTTGTATGGTCGGCAAATTCTGTTGGCCCGTACGAGTGAAGGCTCTAGTGAATTAGCAAAAGCATTAATAGATGGTGGAGCTGATGTAATAGAGTTTCCAAAATGGAAAAAAACCGTGTTGCCGGTTGATTTAACCAATGTAGCTTCTTATGAAAAAATTCTCTTTACCTCACCAGAATGTGTGGATGAATTTTTCACAGCGGTGATGGAGCATGGAGTGGATATTCGAACGATTCGTGCTGAATTCTTTGGGGCCTCACGTAAATCAATAAACGTACTTAAGAAGCGTGGCTTTATAGCGGCACATGCCGATGTGATGAAGGAGTCTGGGGCTTTACTAATTGTCGGAGATGATAGCATTTTGAAAAAAGAGATGGATGGAGCGGACATCTTAGTGACCAGCAAGAAAGAACTAGACCATCAGTTCCTGCCCCTTTTTAAAAGAATGTTAGATGAAGCAAAGTTGAACACGATGATATTCCCAAGCAGTGCCTCGGTTGAATGCTTTATGAATGCATTAAGTGAGTGTAATTTGAATGCCAGTGAATTGTTGGAAGGGCTGCAGGTGGTCAGCATGGGTAGACAAACGGAAGATGCCGTTGTCAGTACGGGCCTTCCTTCACATGGCGTGCCTGCTTTTGCAACGAAGGAAGCTTTGGTTGAATTTTTAGCGGCAAGACCTGTTGAGGAAGTGTAAATGGTGAAATCAGGCTATCCGGTAATTCTAAGGTTAGAAGGAAAAATCGTGGTTGTGGCAGGAGGCGGAAAAGTAGCCGAACGGAAGGTGAATGGACTTTTAGGAACTGGTGCGAATGTCGTCGTTGTGAGCCCGGAAGCAACAGATGAAATTAGAAGGCTTAGTTATGAGGGAAGAATCATTTGGAAACAAAAGTCTTTCTCGGGCAGCGACATTGCCGATGCCTTCCTGATCTTTGCGGCGACAAATAGTCGTGAGATCAATCAGTTGATTCAAGAATCAGCTGATGCCCACCAACTAGTAACAATTGCCGATGATCCAGATGGCTCTAATTTTCATGTCCCCGCACAAGTTCAACGCGGGTCTTTAACCATTGCTATCTCAACAGGCGGAGCGAGTCCAACCCTGGCGAGCCAAATTCGCGAGCAGCTAGAGCAGCAGTTTGATGATTCCTATGAGGACTATCTTGACTTTCTTGCGTCAAAACGAAAATGGATCCTGAGGGAAGTAGCAAATCCAACCTTGAAGAGAAAACTATTAAAATCCATTGTGGGCCCGGAGTTCTTAATTAGTGATCATCGGGAAGAGGATTTTATCCAATTGTATGAAACCCTTTCTAAAGAAACGCATAATAGCAACTAAAAGGATGTCTGCGGACATTCTTTTTTTTTGGACATTAATCTAGAGTCAGGTAGTTTTTACCTATTTTTATAAAAATTTTCAGAAAAGTAGTTCCATTTTTAAAAAGTGTGTTATATAATACAAAACGTAGATTGTTTCTGTATTATAACAAAGAGGTGATGTAGTTCATGTCGACGCAAACAACAGGAATTGAAGTGGTAGGGGCAATGAAAGCCCAGTACGAAGGGATCTTAACAGATGAGGCATTAAATTTTATTGAAGAGCTTGAGCGAAAGTTTGGCGGGCGAAGAATGGAACTGTTACAGTACAGGTCAAAACGCCAAGCGGAAATAAATAATGGAACATTGCCTGATTTCCTCCCAGAGATGAAGCATATTCGGAACGGGGACTGGACGATTGCTCCTTTGCCTGATGATCTCCAAGACCGCCGTGTTGAAATTACCGGACCGACCGAACGGAAAATGGTAATCAACGCTTTGAACTCGGGCGCAAAAGTATTTATGGCCGATTGCGAGGACGCCACTTCACCGACCTGGGAAAACATCGTCGAGGGACAAATCAACTTAAGAGATGCAGTAAATCGGACGATATCCTTTGAAAATGTCAATGGCAAGAAGTATGAACTAAAGGCCGAGACAGCGGTATTGTTTGTGAGACCGCGCGGCCTGCATTTAGAAGAAAAGCATATTTTGCTAGATAGCAAGCCCATTTCAGGAAGTTTCTTTGATTTTGGAATGTACTTTTTCCATAACGTGAACCAACTGCTTGCGAGGGGAACAGGTCCGTATTTTTACCTGCCGAAGCTGGAAAGTCACTTGGAAGCAAGGCTGTGGAATGATGTATTTGTATTTGCGCAAGAGAAACTGGGGATTCCGAATGGAACCATTAAAGCGACCGTTTTACTTGAAACCATCATGGGCGCCTTTGAAATGAATGAGATTTTATTTGAGCTAAAAGACCACTCAGCAGGATTGAATTGCGGAAGATGGGATTATATCTTCAGTTACCTGAAAAAGCTGCGTCAACACAAGGATATTATTTTACCCGATCGATCACAGGTAACGATGACCGTTCCGTTTATGCGTTCGTATTCGTTACTAACGATTCAAACCTGTCATCGCCGCAAGGCACCAGCGATTGGCGGAATGGCTGCCCAAATTCCAATTCGCAATAACCCGGCTGCGAATGAAGAAGCCTTTGCTAAAGTGCGTGCTGATAAAGAGCGGGAAGCCCGTGACGGTCATGATGGAACGTGGGTTGCACATCCAGGTCTGGTTCCGGTTGCTCTGGAGGTATTCAACCGTGAAATGCCGGTTGCTAACCAAATCCATACGAGCAAACAACAGAAGATTACTGTGACCGCTCAAGATTTGCTTGAGTCACCAGGTGGGACAATTTCGGAAGAGGGCGTTCGTTTGAACATCAATGTCGGGATCCAATATGTAGCTTCGTGGCTAAGAGGCAATGGCGCCGCCCCGATTCACAACTTGATGGAGGATGCAGCAACTGCTGAGATTTCACGGGCCCAGCTGTGGCAGTGGATTCGCCACCCCAAAGGAATTCTGAACGACGGACGGAAAGTCACGGTGGAAATGTATGAGCAATTTAAGCTGGAAGAATTGGAAAAAATTAAACAGGAAATGGGTGAACCGGCATTTGAGGGCGGCCGATTCGACGAAGCCGTTGAATTGTTTGATCGGTTGATTCTGAATGAGGAGTTTGCGGAGTTTTTAACTCTACCTGGGTATGAACTAATCTAGTTTTTAATAAAAAATACTTAATAGATTAATAGGAGGAATAGAAAATGACAAATTCAAGAGTCACGCAATTACAAGAAAGCTGGGAAATGGATAGCCGTTGGAAAGGGATTACGAGACCATACACTGCCGAGGATGTTATCAAACTTCGCGGGTCGATTGATATTGAACATACATTGGCTCGGAAAGGGTCCGAAAAGCTTTGGAAGTTATTAAATGAGGAAGACTATGTAAATGCCCTAGGTGCGTTAACTGGTAATCAAGCAGTCCAGCAAGTTAAAGCAGGGCTAAAAGCCATCTACTTAAGCGGCTGGCAGGTAGCAGCTGATGCCAATCTGTCCGGACACATGTACCCTGACCAAAGCCTATACCCAGCGAACAGTGTACCAAATGTGGTCAAAAAGATTAACCAAGCCTTGCAGCGTGCGGACCAAATCCACCATGCGGAAGGTGATCACTCTGTCGATTGGTTTGCCCCGATTGTCGCTGATGCAGAAGCTGGCTTTGGCGGTCAATTAAATTGTTTCGAATTAATGAAAGGGATGATCGAAGCAGGTGCATCCGGCGTCCACTTTGAAGACCAGCTTTCTTCCGAGAAAAAATGTGGTCATTTAGGCGGGAAGGTATTGCTGCCAACACAAACAGCGGTCCGCAACCTAATTGCTGCTCGTTTAGCTGCTGATGTTATGGGGGTCCCAACTGTACTAGTAGCTCGTACAGACGCTAACGCAGCTGACTTAATCACAAGTGATATTGATATGAATGATGCACCGTTTATTACGGGTGAACGTACTGGCGAAGGTTTCTTCCGTGTCAAAGCGGGGATTGACCAAGCGATCTCCCGTGGGCTGGCTTATGCGCCATATGCAGATCTTGTTTGGTGCGAAACGTCTGAGCCGAATCTTGAGGAAGCAAGACAATTTGCAGAAGCCATTCATGAGCAGTTCCCAGGTAAGCTTCTGGCATATAACTGTTCACCATCCTTCAACTGGAAAAAGAAATTAGATCAAGAAACGATTGCGAAATTCCAAGTCGAGCTTGGCAAAATGGGCTACAAATTCCAGTTCGTTACGCTTGCTGGCTTCCATGCCCTTAACCACGGCATGTTTGAGTTGGCTCGCGGCTATAAAGAACGCGGCATGGCAGCATACTCCGAACTGCAGCAAGCTGAATTTGACAGTGAAAAATACGGCTACACGGCCACACGTCACCAACGTGAGGTAGGTACAGGTTACTTTGACCAAGTTTCCATGGTTATAACAGGCGGGACTTCATCAACAACGGCATTAAAAGGCTCAACTGAAGCCGAACAGTTTACAGGGAAAAACTAAGAGACGATCCTTCTCTCCGTTTTGGGGGGGAGGATTTTTTGATGGAGGATGGTTGGGCTTACTGGCGGATAAGCCAAATTTACTCTCGAATAGACTAATTCGCCCAGCTCGAACCCCCTTTTTGGTATGGAACGTTTTTTAGGGTATCATCATAGATAATAATAGCCTTTATATGGAGTTGATTTATTTGAAAAAGACAACCGTTGACGAGGTCTTACAGCAGGGAATCTATGGCCCGCTAGAAACAAAACCAGATGAGCGGCGGAAATTCTTAGGTACGCTCCGAGAGCGGATTGTCGTAGCTCTGACAAAAAGCCAGGTGGCAGAAGCAAACGTATATCCCCAAGTTGAGAAGCAGATGAAAGAAAAGCCGCAGGCCCACCTTTTCTTAAATGGAAATATGAGTTATGAAACCCTTTCAAAATATGTAAAACTGGCCACCAAGTATAAAATTGAACATACGCTTGTGACCAATAAAGACCACGACTCGGAAATCGGCTTAGTATTAGCCATGGACCACGCGATTGATAAGGAAGATATATATATCACCAACAAGGAATTAAAAGCGGTTAAGCAGGAAGTCAAAAAGAACAAAGGCTTTTTTTCAAAAATCTTTAAACGATAAAAGCATGGTATATACGAAATGGTCCTCATGAGACGTTCATGAGGACCAAGTCATGAACGTCTCATGAGGACCAAGTCATGCATCAGCTCAAATTTTCCTCAACATGCTCTAAGATTATCTATTTTTTTAGCTTGCCACTTCCACTGTAGCATGCAGCTCAATCCCCACATTACCCTGAATCGCACGGCTAATCATGCATGATGTCTCTGCCTTTTTGGCCAGTCTCTTAGTCATTTCCACTTCTTTATCAGATGCACCTGGTTTCAAGACAACCAAAGGTCGATGAATAATCTTTTTATAGGTAAAAACCCCCTTGGTAACATCGACAATTCCCTCAGACTCCATCGTTAGGCTTTTCTTCTCTATCCCGCTCCGTTCCATCATCGCCGCAAGGGTGATAATATAGCAGGTCGCGGCAGCCCCCAGCAGCATTTCGTCGGGATTGGTACCGACACCGGGTCCATCCATTACTGGCGGAATGGAGATCTTCGTGACCAAATTCCCTGCCTCAATCTCTCCAACGTCGTTCCGTAAACCCGGCCAGTTTGCCTTTAAGTGAAAAACATGTTCAGCCATTCTAAATTCCTCCAATTCCAGTTTTGGTCCCACGACTCTTAAAAAATATGGTAAGGTTATTTTTGATATGTAATAAATGGAGCAGTGATGAATGAAAATTATTTATAAAATGACCCTTTTCCTAATTCTTTGTTTATATCTAGCGATTCTTTCGAAATTCATTTTGTTTAAATACATCCCGTTATCTGAGATTATTAATCATTTCAACTTTACTTATGATGAATATCATTGGCGTACGAATAATTTCGTCCCTTTTAAAACGATTAAGTTTTACCTGTTCTTAGCTGATATCAATTTAATTATCCGGATTGAGAACCTAGCAGGGAATATCATCGGCTTTATGCCGTTTGGATTTATCTTACCATTGCTGGCGAAGAAGTTTCAAAAACTTAGCGCCGTCACCCTTGCCACTTTCGGCTTAAGTCTGGCATTTGAACTACTGCAGCTGATATTTGAATTCGGCAGCTTTGATGTAGATGATTTAATATTAAATACGCTGGGTGGAATCCTAGGGCTTTTGCCTATTAAACTTGTTCTTCTATTCAGCCGTTTTAAAAAGAAGACTATGACCGAAAATATCAATTAATGAAAAAACCACTGATGAATCATTAAAACGATTCACCCGTGGTTTTTTCTTCAGCCGTAACTGGAACACTGTCCGCTAACAATTGAATATTTTTCGTTACCTTTGTGCTATAGGTAAAATCACCATAGCAGTATGGGTAGCGGAAATTATTTTTATTGCCGCCACACGTATAAATGGTCGGCTTTTCTTTTACCCGCTGTAGAGAAAATTCCTTCGCCAACGCCTCACTATGCTTCCCGCCGTGCTTTGCTATAAAGTCAATGTAACCAATTCCCATGTTGTAAGATTGGATAACGGTCTGGAAATCTACTTTTTTCTTATTCCCATAACTGAGGACGCGCTGAAAATGTTTCACACCAACCTGAATACTTTTTTGCGGATCTGTTATTGTATTTCTGGCCAAACCCGCCGATTCTGAGGCCTGCATAGGGTCCCCGCCTTTGCCGCGGCTTTCCTGCTGCATTAAGGCGACAACTACTGTGGTATGACTTTCGAGATGATATTTCGCTAATTCATCATGTATGAGGGGACGATATTTTTTTACATCAGCAAATGGATCCTTTTCGACAAGAAGAGGGGAGCCTTGTTTTTGAAAATAATTTTGGAACATGGCTAACGCACAAAAAAGGATGAACAGCACAAAAAAGGTTTTGAATTTCTTCCGTTTACGTTTTTTCATTCAGAAGCCCTCCCATCCATGACCATTATAAGGGAAGTTGCCAAGAATGTCTGTGATAAACTTTTTAGAAAAAATTTGTATTATTAAGAGAAAAATAGATTGAAATTTCAGGAATTATGAACGAAAATCAATTCACTTGCCCATACTGATGATGGAATCATTGCGGTAAAGCGAAAAAGTTTGGTATTATCATTAGTATTGATATGACAAGATTGAAGGGATAGGGGGTTATACTATGTCACGAATTTCAAAGGATCAGGTAAAGCATGTAGCCAATTTGGCCAGATTGGCCATAACCGAAGAAGAAACAGAAAAGTTTACGAAGCAGCTGGATGCGATTATTACTTTTGCTGAGCAGTTAAATGAATTGGATACGGAAAATGTGGAGCCTACATACCATGTACTGGATATGAAAAATGTCTTGCGTGAAGATAAATCCAAACCGGGATTATCGCGTGAAGAGGTACTAAAAAATGCACCTCTGCATCAGGACGGCCAGATTAAAGTACCATCGATTATGGGGAAGGAGGATTAAAAGGTGAGTTTATTTGATTATAAAGTTGCAGACCTACATGAACTTTTTACAAAGAAGGAACTAAAAGTATCCGATCTTGTCGATGAATCCTATAAGAGAATTGGACAAGTGGAAGATAAAGTTCAGGCATTTTTAACGTTAGATGAAGAGCGAGCACGTCTTTCTGCTAAAGCTTTAGATGAGAAGGTCAATGGTGAAAATGCCAAAGGTTTGCTATTTGGGATGCCAATTGGCTTAAAGGATAACTTAGTTACAAAAGGACTTCGGACAACCTGTGCGAGTAAAATTCTTGAAAATTTTGATCCGATTTATGATGCGACTGTTGTTCAGAAACTGCAACAAGCAGAAACAGTAACGATTGGGAAGTTAAATATGGATGAGTTTGCCATGGGGTCTTCCAACGAAAATTCCCATTACCAAACGACACGTAATCCATGGAATCTTGAGACAGTTCCAGGCGGCTCTTCAGGCGGTTCAGCGGCAGCTGTAGCAGCAGGAGAGGTCCTATTTTCACTTGGGTCCGATACGGGCGGTTCCATCCGTCAGCCAGCTTCTTTTTGTGGTGTCGTAGGAATGAAACCAACTTATGGACGTGTTTCCCGGTTTGGTCTCGTTGCCTTTGCTTCATCCCTTGATCAAATTGGACCAATTACTAGAACAGTGGAGGACAATGCCTACCTGCTTCAAGCAATTTCCGGCCTTGATCCTATGGATTCGACCTCTGCGAATGTGGATGTACCGAACTTTGCGAGTGGATTGACAGGTGATGTGAAGGGCCTCAAAATCGCTGTACCAAAAGAGTATCTTGGTGAAGGTGTCAGCGAATCAGTAAAACAGTCCGTCTTAAATGCCTTAAAAGTACTCGAGGGTCTTGGTGCAACATGGGAAGAAGTTTCGCTGCCGCACTCGAAATATGCGCTGGCAGCATACTATTTGCTGTCTTCATCTGAAGCATCAGCCAACCTTGCCCGTTTCGACGGAGTCCGTTACGGCTATCGCTCAAAAGATGCTGAAACATTAATTGATTTATATAAAAAATCCCGTGCAGAAGGCTTCGGTGATGAAGTAAAGCGCCGGATTATGCTTGGTACGTTTGCGTTAAGTTCAGGTTACTATGATGCTTATTACAAAAAAGCACAGCAGGTTCGGACATTAATAAAACAAGACTATGAAAATGTTTTTGCCAAATATGATGTGATCGTTGGACCAACAACACCAACTCCTGCATTTAAAATTGGTGAAAAAATCGAAGATCCGTTAACTATGTACATCAATGATATATTAACGATTCCGTTGAACCTTGCGGGCTTACCAGGAATTTCAGTACCATGTGGTTTCGATGGCGGGTTACCGTTAGGATTACAAATCATAGGTAAGTATTTTGATGAAACAACGATCTATCGTGTAGCACATGCATTTGAACAGGCAACAGACTTTCATAAAGAAAAGCCTGTATTATAGGGGGTGAAGAGAATGGAATTTGAAACAGTGATTGGACTTGAAGTCCATGTTGAGTTAAAAACAGAATCGAAGATTTTCTCGGCGAGCCCTAACCATTTTGGGGCTGAACCGAATACAAATACAAGTGTCATCGACCTTGGCTACCCAGGTGTATTACCTGTCCTTAATAAAAAAGCAGTAGAATTCGGGATAAAAGCAGCGATGGCGATTAATTGTGAAGTTGCCACCCATACCAAGTTTGACCGGAAGAACTATTTTTACCCGGATAATCCTAAGGCCTATCAGATTTCCCAATTTGATAAGCCAATCGGGGAACATGGCTATATTGATATTGAAGTAAATGGCTATACGAAGCGAATTGGCATTACACGTATCCATTTGGAAGAAGATGCAGGAAAGCTAAACCATGGCAAAGGGTATTCACTATGTGATTACAACCGTCAGGGCACTCCGCTTGTTGAGATTGTTTCTGAACCAGATATCCGCACTCCTGATGAGGCTTATGCGTATCTTGAAAAATTAAAATCGATTATTCAATATACAGGTGTTTCTGATTGTAAAATGGAAGAGGGCTCACTTCGTTGTGATGCGAATATTTCGATTCGCCCAGTGGGACAAAAAGAATTCGGAACGAAAACAGAACTGAAAAACCTTAACTCCTTCAATTTCGTCCGTAAAGGTCTTGAATTTGAAGAGAAGCGTCAACGAGAAGTGGTTACTGCGGGTGGAACAATCGAGCAGGAAACACGCCGTTTTGATGAAGCAACGGGGGCTACTCTGTTGATGAGGGTCAAAGAAGGTTCGGATGATTATCGTTACTTCCCTGAGCCGGACTTAATGGATTTGTACATTGATGAGGACTGGAAAGCCCGCATCCGTGCTGAAATTCCAGAGCTTCCTGATCAACGTCAAAAGCGTTATATAGACGAACTTGGACTGCCTGTTTACGATGCAAAGGTGCTAACGGTTACGAAAGAAATGGCGGATTTCTTTGAAGCGACCGTGAATGGCGGAGCGGACGCAAAGCTGGCCTCAAACTGGATCATGGGGGATGTTTCTGCTTACTTAAATGCGGAGCAAAAGGAACTTCATCAAGTAGCATTAACTCCAGAAAGTCTAGCTAGCATGATTAAGTTGATCGAAAACGGAACGATTTCTTCAAAAATTGCTAAAACTGTTTTTAAAGAGTTAATTGAAAACGGCGGCGATGCCGAGCAAATTGTGAAGGACAAAGGGCTAGTCCAGATTTCCGATGAAGGCACCCTTCTTAAAGTCATTTCAGAGGTGCTGGATGCGAATCCACAATCAATTGAAGACTTTAAAAACGGGAAAAATAAAGCTGTTGGCTTCTTAGTGGGCCAATTAATGAAGGCAACGAAGGGTCAGGCCAACCCACAAATTGTTAATAAGTTGTTGCAGCAAGAACTACAAAAGCGTTAATACGGAAGCTGGCAGAGTGCAATCTGTCAGCTTTTTTATTGTATAAGAAATTATTAAATAATTAATTGTGAATAAATTGAAATAGTTTTCTGAATCCAGCTCCAGCACCCAGCGGCTAGTGTACTTCGCTCTCCGCCCTACGATAAGTCAAGCACGAATGCGCTAACGCTCTTCGTGTTTCCTTTATCTCGGTTGGAGCGCTCCAGTCCATACGCCGCTAAACGGGTGCTTGCGCCTTTTGGTCTGTCGAGCGGAGTTCGACATTCTTTTCTCGATTTCCCGGGAAAAAACCTATATGTTAAAAGTGTTTATCCTGTATCTAATCAAACGTTTGGTTAGTAAGGAATGATCGGGAATGGTGTCGAAGCTTGAGAATTTCCCTAAGGAAGTTCTAATATCGACAGGTTTTTTATTTTTTTACGTAGAAAATGATAACTGGGTCGACAAAGGGTTTTCACAATATAAGGCTGATACCCTTTAGTTATATGGTTTCATAGCTAACTAATCAAACGTTTGGTTAGTTTTTTTTAAGTTTGTCAATTCAACAATATTTTTAGTGGATATTGGAGTAAAAGCTTAATTCAGAAGGGTATTCAGCCATTTTAATTAAACGTTTAATTAGTTTGTAGGTAGTCGCAAAATGTAAAAATTAATAGAAAGAGGGCGGATAGGAGGAGTTGTTTTCCCATTTACCGACAAACTTCTTACCTGATTCCATAGAAAAACCCTTTATTTAAAAGGGCTGAAACCAAAACTAATCAAACGTTTGATTAGTATTATTCTTAGCTGAAAATAGTCGAGTCGTGTAAGAATTAAGCTCTGACTTAGAAGGAAATCATTGCACCGCGCTCATCAAAAATGGCAGTAGGGTTCCAAGCTACTTCCCAGAGATTGTTTTCTGGGTCAGCAAAATAGGCTATCCGTCCGCCCCAGAAGACATCACTTGGCTCTCGCAGTATTTTTGCCCCTGCGCTGCGAATTGTTTCTACCGTTGTATCAACTTGTTCCTGTTGTTCTACGTTAATGGAAAAGGTCACACCATGAAAGCCATCAGGAGAGTGTTTAAATTCAATGCCAGCATCCTTTGCTAACTCGGCAATCGGGTATAACGAAAGCAATACGCCTGCCGTTTTAAAGACGGCAAATTGATCTGAGCTTATTTCCGTTTCTTCCCATCCTAACGTTTGATAAAAATTTCTAAGAGCAGGCAAATCGTATGCACCGATCGTAAGTAAGCTAACTCTTTGTGGAACCATAGTAAATCCCTCCATAAAAATGATTATTTATCTAATTTTCTCCCAATGACTCAAATTATCCTTCAAAACCATCGAATAGTAGATAGTTTAAACCAACGAATAAATGGTAAGATTTTAGTAAGGTGAATATCTAAAAAAGTGAGGTACACGAATGACCGTTTATATTGCACTGTTAAGAGGTATTAATGTTGGCAAGAATAATCGGATCAAAATGGTCGATTTGAAGAATCTGTTAGAAACGCTCGGTTTAGAAAAAGTAAAAACATATATTCAGAGTGGCAATGTTGTGTTTGAAGCAAGTGATGATGCCGTCCGACTTAGCGAACGATTAGAGGAGGAAATAAGTAAGACGTTTGGTTTTCCGGTCCCTGTTATTTTAAGAACAGCTGAGCAATACGAGCAGATTATCCATGATTGCCCCTACTCTATGGAATCGTTGAAAGAGGGAGAGAGTATCCAACTTGCTTTTTTGGCAGACGAGCCTTCCCATGAAAAAATAGATAATTTACGTAGTTTCAAAAGTGAACCGGACGAATGTTTTATAAACGGAAAGGAAGTTTATCTTTTTCTAAGGCAAAGTATTCTCGATTCCAAACTAGCAGCGCAACTCCCAAAACTAGAGGTTCCTGCGACAGTGCGTAATTGGAAAACCGTCATAAAACTATCGACCATGATTGAATAAAAAATACGCTCGGATCAATGGGATCCGAGCGTGTTTTTTATTTTCCGCTTTTTAACAAACGAACACTTTCAGTAAATTCCTTTTCAATCTCATCATTTTTTCGATACGTCAGCATACTGACAACGACAGCGACAATAAGGTTGAAAGCAAATCCTGGGACAATTTCATAAAGCGTGTCACCAAGGCCGACATTTTTCCAAACGATAACGGTCACCGCTCCGACGATCATCCCGAAAAGGGCGCCCCAATTTGTGAACTTTTTCCAGAATAAGCTTAGCAAGATCACTGGACCGAAAGATGCGCCAAAGCCTGCCCATGCATATGCGACAAGATCCAAAATGGTGCTATTTTGCTTGAATGCTAGAGCCGCGGCAATGACTGAAACGAGAAGAACTGCCATTCTTCCTAAGAAGACGAGTTGTTTGTCCTTCGCATTTTTGTTCATCACCATTTTGTATAAATCTTCTACAAGTGCACTAGAAGTGACGATTAATTGGGAAGAAATCGTACTCATAATCGCAGCAAGAATGGCAGCTAAAGCAAATCCTGCGAATAGAGGGTGGAATAAAATTTGGCTTAATTCAATGAATACAGCTTCTGGATTCTTTAAGACATGATCAGGGTTATTATGGAAAAAGGCAATGCCGATAAATCCTGTAGCGATTGTACCGAGAAGCGAGATAATCATCCAGCCCATACCAATGCGACGTGCGCTTTTCGTTTCTTGAATTGTCTTAATGGCCATAAAGCGGACAATGATATGAGGCTGTCCAAAATAGCCTAGCCCCCAGGCCGCGGCTGAAATAATGCCTAAAAAGGTTGTCCCCTTTAATAAATCAAGTCTCGTAGGATCAATTGCGCGAATCGTTTCAAACGTTTCAGCAGGACCTCCTGTGTGAAAGATACCAATTGCTGGAACAAGGGCAAGGGCAATCAACATCATTAACCCTTGAATAAAGTCTGTATAACTTACCGCTAAGAATCCGCCAAATAAGGTGTAGGCAACCGTAACGCCGCCAACAATAAGGAGTCCGGTATGGTAGCTTGTGCCAAACGAACTTTCAAAAAAGACAGCTCCAGAAACCATTCCTGAAGAAACATAGAAAGTAAAGAAAATAAGAATAACAAGACCTGAAACAATACGGAGTAGTTTTGTGTTGTCTTTAAAACGGTTCTCAAGGTAGCTTGGAATTGTGATTGAATCATTGGCCACTTGAGTGTAAGAACGCAAGCGTGGTGCCACCAATAGCCAGTTAAGATAAGCGCCAATCGTTAAACCGATGGCGATCCACGCATCTGCCAAACCGGTTACATAAATCCCGCCGGGCAGGCCCATTAATAGCCAGCCGCTCATATCGGCCGCCCCTGCGCTTAATGCGGTTACAGCAGGACCTAAAGACCTTCCCCCAAGCATGTAATCTGTAAGATTGCTAGTCTTTCGATAGGAATACCAACCGATAAATAGCATAGCGGCAATATAGATTCCGATTGAAAGTAGTTGTAGTGATTCATTAGACATATATTTCCTCCCTCAATTACTTATCGTAGAAAATACTTTCAATAATATTTCCTATTTATAAAATATTCTATCAACTTTAAAATTCTATTACTAGTGTAAAAATATAGTTTTTTTGAAATAGGAAAAAATACTTGTAGTATAACATCGATGTGTTTCCCCGAGCAGTTCGATTGTAACAAGTTCTTAAAACGACTATCATAGGAGAAAATGAAAGAGGTGCAGTGAAAATGGATTTAAACCAATGGTTTCAAAAAGGGTTAACTGTTGATGGGTACATAAATGCTATGACTACCAATAAAGAGGAAATGCTTGCGATCTATGAGGGCTTCACCTTAACGGACGAAGATAAGAATCAGCTCGAGGCATTAAGGACGCAAAACTTACGTGCGATTGTCCTATCAGAGGATTGGTGCGGCGATGCGATGCTGAATAACCCTATTTTGCTGAAAATAGCTGAAGAGGCCGGGATGGAAGTTCGTTTTGTGCTCCGCGACTCGAATTTGGAGTTAATGGACCAATACTTAACCAATGGTACATCGAGGGCCATACCTATCTTTATTTTTATTAATCAAGAAGGAAATGAAGTCGGTGTCTGGGGACCAAGAGCACCTGAATTGCAGGCTTTCGTAATGGAAAAGCGTGCTGCCTTGCCAGATAAAGACGCAGAGGATTTTCAAGCGAAACAAACAGAATTGTTTAAGAGCCTTAGAGCAACCTATCAAACAGATGCCTCCATTTGGCAAACCGTTGCTAATAGTATCCTGTCGACACTTATAAAATAAAGACTATGTAAAGTTTAATTTTGATTTTGGCACTCTGTTGACCTTCGTTCCAGGCACGAAGACTCCTGCGGGAGTACGGGGCAGGGGAGACCCCGCAGGAGCAAAGCGACGAGGAGGCTCCCCGGCACGCCCGCGGAAAGCGTAGTGCCTGGAACGGAAATCAACAGACAAGTTTAACCACTGCCAAAATAAAAAAGAGGATCCCCTGGTCAACGTATCTTGACTCAGTGGATCCTTTTTAAATTACATTTTAAAGCCTCCGCCCTTTGGCGGGATACGATCATTGATCAAATTTTTATCATTTATTTTAGGCTCGATGCCCAACATAAAATTGCGGATGTTGGAGCGATGCAAATAAATCAAAAATAGCGAGAAAAATATAAAGATAAGTTCTAATTCGAGCTTAGAGGATACTAAAGAATAGATGAGAAGACTAATGCCAACCGTGATGGAGCCAAAGAAAACATATTTGGTTAAAAAGATAACTAAAAAGAAAGCCACATACGCGACGACTAGGAGATAGATGTTGGCAATTAACAAAGCCCCTGCGGTGGTTGCAATTGCTTTTCCGCCTTTGAATCCTGCAAAGATTGGAAAGCAATGACCAACAACAGCAGTTAAACCAAAGTAAAGGGGTTCCACGTCAAGATGGAAGTATATCGGCAGGTAGGCTGCCACTGCTCCTTTAGCTAGATCAATAAAAAGGACGAAGACGGCAGATTTCTTGCCAAGAACCCTCAGGGTATTGGTAGCCCCAGGGTTTTTACTGCCATGTTCGCGGATATCTACACCAAAGATCAACTTGCCCACAATCAAAGCCGTGGGAACGCTTCCGATTAAATAGGAAGCCAAAAGCAACAACCACAACATACGCATCATTCCCTCAACTAGTATTAGTAGTAAATTCCCATTATTCCTAGATTCTATCATATTTCAGTGGTATTATTTTGTAGAATTCTCAGTTTTTTGAAAGAAAAGGGATCATTCGAAATGTGACTAATTGATTTTGGCCAAGTTGCTAATACCTATGCAAGTTCCAGAGAAGATATTCCGGTGGCATTAATGGGCCGTCTAGTTCTTCTATTGAGATGATATACCACTAATACCCATGAAAAGGATGATAGATTTGAGTCAGAAGTTAAAAATTCAAAAACCGAAAATGCCCTCTAGTTTAACTCCTTTTGATTATAACGATAGAGAAGATTCTTATATTAACATGGCGATTATAAGCGACTGTTCGATCTCACAAGAGGAGGTTGAAAAAGTGAGATTCGAAGAGGTGGTGTTTAGAAATGTTACCTTTCTCGATGGCTCGTTTCGCTTTATTCAATTAACAGATGTGATTTTTGAACGATGCGATCTATCCAATGTAGATTTTACGGATGGAATCATCCACCGGGTCGAGTTCCGTGATTGCAAACTATTAGGATTAAATCTTGCAGATGCAACCCTTAGGAATGTCCTTTTTGAGAACTGTAATCTGAATATGGGCTCGTTTGGCTATGCTGACTTGAAGGAAATAAGATTTGAGAATTGCTCCCTTCGCAGTGCTGATTTCTACGAAGCCAAGTTTAATAAACTTGAATTTAAAGATTCCGATCTAGATGATGTGAACTTTACAGGTACTACACTAAAAGGAGTGGACCTGAGCACTTGTAAGTTTAACCGCTTAAATCTATCACTTGATAGTGTGGCCGGATGCATAGTTTCTGCCGATCAGGCGATTGGATTTGCGAAGCTATTAGGATTGGAAATTAAAGAGTAATCTACGTTTATTTTTGGTAAAACCGTGCGGCCGCTGCCTGCACGGTTTTTAGGTTCAACCTCATGGTATGATGAAGAGAATCGATAAAAATATTTTTTTAAAAATAGTGTAGGGGTAGGTTTCTATCCCTTCGTCTATTAAGTAGTAACAAAAAAGGAAAGGGGGGGGAGAACCATTAGTGATGCAGCTTTAATAGAAAATGTGTTGGACGGCAATGATCATGCCTTTCGACTTTTGGTTGAGAAGTACCGCAATGATGTGTTCCGGACCATCTTTGCTGTGCTTCGCGACCAAAAGGAAGCAGAAGACGCCGCACAAGAAGTTTTTATGAAAATCTATACCTCTCTCCCCCAATACCAAAATCAAGGATTTAAAACGTGGATGACGCGAATTGCCGTTAATCATGCCATAGATGTAAAACGAAAACAGGTGAGAAGACGAGAGGAAGTGGCGGAGGACCTCGAACAACAGTCTGCAGGATCACCGAGGGACAGTGTCGAGAAAGAGATTATCGAACTAGATCGGAGAAGGCTCGTCAGGAAAAAACTTGATGAACTGCCCGAAAATTATCGTGATGTGATTTACGGATTTTACATCGCGGAAAAAAGCTATCAGCAAATGGCAGATGAACAAAATGTACAGGTGAAAACAATTGAAACGAAGCTGTATCGGGCCCGTCATTGGATGAAAAAGAATTGGAAGGAGGACGATTTTTCATGAAGCATTACAGTTTTGAAGAGTGGTTGCAATATGTTAATGACGAAGTTAATGAGAATACCAAAGAGGAATTAGAAAACCATTTATACTCGTGTGATCAATGTCTCGACCAATATTTAATAGCTGTAGAAGCCAGTGAATCATCCCTTCCAATTCTATCAGACAGTAGTGACTTTACCGACTTAGTCATGGCAGAGGTTTCAAAGCAGAAACCTGCGGTGCCTGACACCAAAAAACCTTTTTATCAGCAAGCGGTGTTTCATTATTTATTAGCCGCGGCCGCGACGTTATTATTGACCTTTTCAGGAGTCTTTCAGTCGCTAGCGGCGTATGCGAATTCGATTGATAAGCCGCAAATTCAGGAAAAGAAGCCTTCGGTGACGGAGGGCGTTATTAATAAAACTTTTGCATGGATGGATTCACTAGAAAAAAAGGAGGCAAATAAGAAATGAAAAATCCGACAAAAGCATTGACCTTGTCCTTATTTCCAGGTCTTGGCCATATTTATTTCGGCAATATGTTTCGCGGCGTACTTTATCTACTGACCGTGATGGGATTGGCGTTTGTCACTGTTATTGGGTTAGTAACGAATAACGAGGAAGTTGCTATCATTACCTTTATGTTAGGATTGTTTCTCTATCTCATTAGTTTTATCGACATGGGGGTGCAGGTTTCCAAACATAAGAAGGCGCTGAGGGATGCTAACCAAGAGGGACAGCAGACACAGGCTTCCCAAGATTCAGAACGATTTTATACGATTGTTTTATCGTTTATCCCAGGCTTAGGCCACTTCCAAATAGGATTGATGACCAGAGGATTAACGCTTTTGGCGACTTTCCTAGGACTTGGGGTCATGGTCATATTTGTGACAGCCCTTTCCAACCGAGGCGAATTTATGGTCTTTATGGCTGCTTTGCCAATTATCTGGGTCTATGGATTTTTTGATGCTGTCCAGCAGGTAAACAAAAAACAACGCGGAGAGGAACTTGTTGACCGCACAATATTTGAAGACTTTGAGATGCGCCGTGAAGATGGTAAAAAGAGCAAATCGATTGCTACCTTTCTCGCCATTTTTCCGGGAGCAGGACATCTTTATCTTGGCTTACAGCGCCGCGGAATTCAATTAATGGCCGCATTTCTGTTTTCCATCTATATTTTAGATACGTTACGACTCGGGATCTTCTTATTCTTAATTCCGATTATCTGGTTTTACAGCTTTTTTGATGCGATGCAAAAGGTGTCAAGGTACGGCGAAGAAACGATTGAGGATGTACCGATTATTGCGTATTTCATTAATCATCAAAAATGGGTTGGGATTGGTCTAGTATTAATGGGGCTTTACTATCTCGTGATGAACGTCGTGCTTCCAGCCTTTTCACCATTCCTTAACAGGCTGGTTAATATCGATGTGATGTATTGGGTGCAAGGATATCTTCAAACAGGACTTGTTTGTCTCTTGTTGATTGGCGGGGGAATTAAGCTTCTATCTGGAAGCAAACAAAAACGGGAGGCTAAGAAGCATGAGTAAATGGGGAAAAACAATTGCAGGCGCAGCTTTAATCGGATTTGGGATTGGATTCCTTTTTAGAAAAAGAAAGGGTGGGGAAGAAGCATGAGAACTTGGCGTGTTGGAACATTTTCAATGGGGGCCTCGCTTGTATTTCTTGGCCTCTTTCTCTTTTTTTCAAAGTTTTTGGGGTTAGAACTTGTCCAAGTAATGACGGCTTGGTGGCCGCTATTATTGGTCGTCCTCGGGATAGAAATTCTCCTTTATCTATTTATGTCACGCCAGGAAAAGCCGCTGTTAAAATATGATTTCCTAAGTATCTTCTTTGTAGGTGTCATCGGAATGGCAGGGATTGCATTTGCAATCGTAAGTTCGACAGGCATCTTGGATAAAGCCGAAGAAGTGATGGCAAGGGAAGAGCGTTCGTTTGAATTGCCTGCTTTTTCTTACCAAATGGATAACAGTATCAAACGAGTGGTGGTTCGGACGGTGGACCATCGGATGACGGTAGAATCTACCGATGAAAAAGAGGTTTCGATGTTCGGCACCTATCGGGTGCAAACCTCCAAAAAGGCGGAGCTACTAAAAAATGCAGAGGATATGGTTTCCACAAATCAAAAGGGGGATACGCTTTATTTAACCATGAAATCACTTCCTAACGAAATTGGTCCATTTCATGCATACGGGGAGGTTGCGGCAACGCTGTTAGTTCCAAAAAATGTGAAACTTGAAGTAATTGGCAGTGATAATTCACTTATCTTAAAGCCACGCTCTCTTGTGAACGACTGGAGTATCGAAAGGGCCTCATCCATTGCGATTGATGTACCCGCAAAAAGTAATTTGAAAATTGATGCAGTGGGTGTAGGAGAGGTAAGAGGGAAAGATGGCGACTGGAAGGTGTCAAATGTAAAGACGGCTGATGGAATTGATAATGGCAGGAAAAATGCAGTGTATCAGTCTGGCGAAGGAAAGTACCACATCGGCATTGCAGATGCCTATAATATTAGTCTTCAAACAAATCAGTAAAATGTGTAGATATATTGAGCTAACTAACTCTGAATTTGTTGAGTCCAGCTCCAGCGCCCAGCGTCTAGTGGACTTCGCTCTCCTCCCTACGATAAGTCAACATCGAATCACTAACGCTCTTCGTGTTTCCTTTATCTCGGTTGGAGCGCTCCAGTCCATACGCCGCTAAACGGGCGCTTCCGCTTTTTGTTTTTTTTTGCAAAAAAATAAAAAAACGTTATGATAAGAGATGGATGTTTGAAGGTAATTTAGTATATACGCATGTCTTGATGTTTGTAAGCAAGAATAATAATTGGTAGAATATTGAAGTGAGCGGATAGCTATTACCGATGTTGATTTCAAAAATAGGATGATGAAACGATGAAAAGAGCAAGACTGATTTACAATCCTACCTCAGGACGTGAAATTCTAAAGCGGAATCTTCCAGAAATTCTTCAAAAGCTGGAAATGGCTGGATATGAAGCATCTTGTCACGCGACAACAGGTGCAGGGGATGCGACGGAAGCAGCACGGATAGCTGTTGAGCGAAAGTATGATATTGTCATTGCAGCTGGCGGAGACGGAACCATTCATGAAGTGGTCAACGGCCTCGCAGAACAGGAATATCGTCCGAGATTAGGGATTATTCCAGCAGGTACGACGAATGACTTTGCCCGAGCTCTGCAAATTCCAAGAGATATTGGAGCGGCAGTGGATATTATCACCAAAGGGGAAATGATTCCTGTCGATATTGGGCGCATCAATGATCGATATTTTATTAATATTGCTGGCGGCGGTAGAATCACCGAGATTACATACGAAGTACCAAGTAAATTGAAAACGATGCTCGGTCAATTGGCTTATTATCTAAAAGGAATGGAAATGCTTCCTTCCATTAAGCCTTCTAAGGTGTCGATTGAGTATGATGGCAAGTTGTTCGAAGGCGAGGCGATGCTGTTTCTTGTCGGGCTGACCAATTCCATTGGCGGCTTTGAAAAACTAGCACCCGATGCCTCCATAAACGATGGACTATTTTCGCTTCTGATCTTGAAGAAGACGAATCTTGCTGAATTTATTCGGATTGCGACACTAGCTCTTCGCGGTGATCATATCCATGATCCGAATGTTATCTACACACAGGCAAATCGGATTAAGGTTCATGCGACAGAAAAGGTTCAGTTAAACTTGGATGGTGAGTTTGGCGGATTACTACCAGCTGAGTTTGAAAACCTCTATCGTCACTTAGAGGTGTTTGTGCCACTTGAAGATATTCGCCCGAATGACCGCCCAACTGATTGGGAAGCGGGGAAAAGATATAGTTAAGAAAGTTCGTTCCATTGGGACGGGCTTTTTCTTTTTAAAAGGAACTATTATATTGTAATCAACATTCAGTTATAACAAAGCCTTTTAAAAAAGGAAAAAGTGTAAGAGCCCTAGAATATTTTGTATCATAGACGGAAAATGGTTGAAGGGGTGGCAGAAAGTAAAGACGTTAATAACATTAGGTTTTTATAGGAGAGTGGACTAATTGAATATTTTATTTGAAGAATTATTTGATGATAACCTAGTCGGGAAAGCGAATACACAAAAACCGAATTTAACAAGTTTAAAGTCTAATCCAACAATTAATAAAGAAGTGGCTGTAATAGGTATTGATTTTCAAAATGATTTCTTGGAAGAAGGGAATTTAGGTGTTGCAAACTCTTATCAAGACGTAAGAAACTTTGCCAAGTTTGTTTATGAAAATATTGATGTGATAGATGACATATTTATGAGCTTAGATATTCATCAGCCGAAGCAAATATTTCATCCTGCTTGGTGGGTGAATGATAAAGGACAGTACCCAGAGCCTTTTACAGTTATTACCTATCAAGATGTATTGGAAGGTAGTTGGAAACCCCTTTACCAAGAAAAAGAAAGTATAGAGTATCTACGTGAACTTGAGGCAACAGGAAAGAAATCCTTAATCATTTGGAGTTACCATTGCCTCCAAGGTACATTTGGTGCCGCTATTGAAACGCAATTATCTAATTTATTATTTGCTTTTTCTTTGTACAAAGAGAAGGATGTACACTACGTGACAAAAGGGTTAAATCCTATATCCGAAATGTATGGGATAGTGAAACCCGAATATTCAAAAACAGATTTAACAGACAAAAATCTGCTAAGTCAATTGCAGAATTATAAAAGGATAGTTATTGGTGGAGAGGCTAAGTCTCACTGTGTTCTAGAGACAGTTAAACAGATGGTAGAAGAGTTTGAAAAGGTCAATCACAATGATTATTTAATTTATGTTTTAGAAGATTGTACATCATCCATAGCAGGTTTTGAAGAAGCTACAGAAGATGAATACAAAAAATTAGCTGCAAAATACCCAATCAAACTTATAACAACAAGAGAACTTGAGTTTTAGTAGAGAAAGACATCCACTTGTGCATTCTCCATAAAAACAAAATGACCCACCTTGGTCCGCATTGTTAAGAGGCGTGGTGGGTTCTGTTAATATTAACATATATCGGTTAGATTGTTTTGTCAAAAGGTTGAAGAGAAGCGATGGTAAGTATATGCTCGTAATTTCAGAATCACTTTATTCATCCTATCTCCTGTAAGGAATCCTGTTCTTTCCTATAAAGACTGTCCCAAAGCACATAAATTTTTCTGCGGCCGTTTGCAATTTCAGGGTTGAATTGGATAGCAGCGTTTTGACGGACAGTTTGAACGTTCTTCATTGCCTGATCAAGCTTCTCGTTGATATCATCACTATCCATTCCAGCGTGTTTTGCAATCGAAATGCCGGCTGTTGTTCCTTGGGCCATAGCGATTTTCCCACTTTCGATTCCGGTGATATTTCCGGCAACAAATAATCCTTCGAGTGGAGTTTCCATTTTTTCAGAATGATGCGGAACATGTCCACCTAGTTCCGGAACGTATTCGAATGGGCAACCGGCAACCGCTGTAAGCTCTGCTAATGGATACAAGCCACCCGCGATACATACGAAATCGGCTTCGTACACTTTTTCCGTACCTTTGATCACATTTCCATTCGCATCAATATCTGCAGTGAGGACGCCCTCCACGTGCTCCTTGCCAAGAATTTCAAGAGCTGCTTTTCTAAGTTGCAATGGTGTGCCATTTACCTTAACTCCGCTCTTAGGGAAAAACTTCATTGCTAATTTGCGGAATCCTTCATTTTTCATAAAACGGCTACCAAAACGCAACATTGCTGACGGGGCAAGATGGGCCGCATTTAGAAGCGACTTTATGACTTCCTCTGGTTCTCCGGCATTTTTGCTAAGCGGGCTCTTTTCAGGTAAAACAATGCGTTCCACATTAATTCCGGCTAATTGCAGCTCGTTTAAAATCGCAAATGCTAGAATGTTAGCACCAATGATGATGCCTTTTTTGCCGACTTCGACACGATGTACATTGGTCATGACCTGTGCAGCGCCAATGGACATAACGCCTGGAAGAGTCCAGCCTGGCACAGGAATTGGAAACTCAGCTGCACCAGTTGCCACTAGTACATAAGGAGCTGTTAGTGTTCCAATATTAGTATGAACATTCCATGAAACCTCATCTTTTTCTAGGTTGTATACAGTAACGCCGCAGCGGATATCTACTGATAGTTTTTGAGCTTCATTGTGCAGACGCTCTGATTCTTTTATTCCATTCCACCATTCACCAGACGGTTCCTGGTGTAATTGGCCGAGTAATCTTCCACCTGGTCTAACAAATTCATCAATGACGGTTACTTTTAAGCCATTTTCAGCACAGGATATGGCACCAGCTAAACCAGCTGGTCCAGCTCCTATTACGATTACATCTATCATTGCATCTCCACCATCCTTTTAACAATATTAGGATGCTGTTTCCCACTTTCAACAACCATATTTTCCTTCACAACAGTTAAACAGGCTCTTACATTGGCCTGACCATTTACATTTACACGGCATTCCATGCAGTGACCGATATTGCAGTAGAACCCTCTTGGTGTTCCGCCTTCCTCATGAACACGCAGTGTTCTCGTACCGTTTGCTAGCATGGCTGCTGCGATTGTTTCATTTTCATGTGCTTCATATTCTTTTCCATCAAATGAGAAAGGAATCTTTTTTCTATGGTCTAATTTTCCTAAAATAGGATGATCTATAATTCTAGTCATTATTTTCACCTACGGTTCCAAAAGTTACTGGGCGAATTGGAGGCTGATATTTTAGTGGGATTTCGGCTTCTTTTGCATCCGATACGATACTTTCAATGATCCCATCGACCGTTACTCTGCAAGTACGTCCTCCGCAGAAACCCATTCCTGCCCTTGTTCTAAGCTTTAGTTCCCTGGCTGTGCATTGATATTCATCCGCTGTTGCGAAAAGCTGTCCATAGGTAACTTCTTCACAACGGCAGATCACAAGTGCATCTTTGTTACTCATTTGGAAAGTCCCTCCTCTTTAATTATATGTAAAAATATAATGCAAGAATCGTACCAACTTTGAAGCCTGTATTTTAAATTAGCCTAAGCCGAGGCGTTTTAGACGATTGTAAAGAGTCGCTCGGGTGATTCCCAGTTTTTTCGAGCATTCTAATTTGTTGCCATTGGTTAATGTCAACGCTTTTTCAAGCACCTTCTTCTCATACTGGTCCATTTCCTCCTGAAGTGGCAATATATCTGTGTCCACTTCCATATAGTTTTCCTGAGGGACCTTATCAGCCCTATCCGAGTGAATCAATCCCGAATGAAATGGTAAATATTCTTTTCGAATGACGCCATCTGTTGCAAAAACAACAAGACGTTCAACGACATTACGCAGCTCCCGGACATTGCCCGGCCAATCATATTGAAACAATTCCTTCATCACTTCCTGTGGAAAATGATGAATAGGACGCTGATAGCGCAGTGAAAAATCTTTTAAAAAATAATGAATCAGTTCAACGATATCCTCGTTGCGTTCTCTTAATGGAGGAAGTTTTAAACTGACAACATTAAGCCGATAATATAAATCCTCGCGAAATTGACCTTCTCTTATTGATTCCTTTAAATCCCTATTGGTTGCGGCAATGACCCGAAAATCAGCTTCCAGTTCCTTTTCGCCGCCAACTTTGTAATACTTTCTTTCCTGAAGCACTCGAAGCATCTTGACCTGCATGTCTAAAGGCATTTCGCCAACTTCATCAAGAAAAAGAGTGCCCCCTTTTGCGAGTTCAATTTTTCCTTTTTTCCCTCTATGATCAGCACCGGAAAAGGCACCGCGTTCATAGCCGAATAATTCGCTTTCAAATAATGTTTCAGGAATAGCGCCGCAGTTTATAGAAATAAATGGTGCTTCTGGCCCCTCGGTAGCCTCATGAATAGCTTTGGCAAAGACCTCCTTACCGACGCCGCTTTCTCCTAAGATCAATACAGTTGATCGAACTGTGCACACCTTTTTCGCCATTTGCACCGTTTTCTCCATCACAGTACTTTTCCCTTTTATGCTATTAAAGGGATCTGAGGGCCTGTATTTCGCCATCTCCTGTTCTAAACGACGAACTTCTGACGACATATTAAACAATTTTTCATTAAGAACAACTTGGCTTGTCACATCGGTTTCCGAAACAACTGCCCCAATAATACTTTCATTAAAGTAAACAGGGTTTGCATTTATAAGAACAAATAGATTAGATCTTGCCTGGTGATGCTTTCCCCGAATTCTTTTTCCTTTGTGCAAGGATTCCAAGATTTCTAGATTCTTATGTTCAAAGAATTCTATGATTGGTTTGCCTATAATCTCATCTTTTTTAACAGAGAAAATTTTTTCTGCACCTTGTGTCCAAGTACGGACACGCTCATTAGCATCAATCACTGTCACTGAGGCGTCCATCGTTTCAATGACAGTTTCATAGAAAGCCTTTAATTGATTGTAGGAATCATGCAAAAAATCAATGATTTGTTCATTTGTAATGCAGCCAAGGTCTTTACCGCTTGAATCTGTGACGGTAACGGCTGGATAGTGCTTGCAAACATTAGCTAGTACAGAGAAGGAATCATGCAAATGAACCCTTCCTAAAGTGCTTTCATTATCTACTTGGTTTAGGTGGATAAAATTATTTTCAATTATTTCTTTTACTGACGGTAATTCAAACATAACAGTCTCCTTAAAATGTAAAAATATTTTTACACTGTTTAATATTTTATACACTAGTTTATCAATAAATTTAACAATTGCAAACGGATACAAAGTGAATATTCGGAATAATTGTAAAAATAGTATGGGATTTGTTGTTTTGAAACATTTACAAAAGTTGGCACGCAATTTGCATTAATAAAAAGATGTAACAGGATGAAGGGAGGTTGGTTTTGTGAGACATCATTGTGATGTTTTGGTTATAGGCGGGGGAATCATTGGCTGTGCAATTGCCTATTATACTTCTAAATCTGGAAGAGATGTAACAATAATTGAAAAAGGTGAATTTGTCAGTGGGACTTCATCCCGCTGTGATGGAAATATTTTAGCTATTGATAAAGATCCTGGCTTTGACAGTCAAATGTCACTTGTCAGTCAGAAATTAGTTGATGAATTAAGCGGAGAATTGAAACAACCTTTTGATTATCGCGCACCCGGAAGCATCCTTGTCTGTGAGACAGAAGAAGAAATGGAAGCAGCACGAAAATGGGTTGACCGTCAGAAGGAGGCCGGTTTGCCGTTCAGGATGTTGGATCGTCAGGACATCCGCCAAGATTCCAAGTATTTTGCTGATGATTTATTAGGCGGCTTAGAGTGTGCAACAGATTCAACAGTTAACCCATATCTTCTTGCCTTTAACCTTCTTGATGGTGCAAAGAAGATGGGCGCTAAAGCCCATAAACAAACTGCGGTTACGGGGATGAAAAGGGAGGCGGAGGGTACATTTACCGTTGAAACAACCAATGGGACGTTCACCGCGAATTATGTCATTAATGCTGCAGGTGTATGGGCTCCATATATTGGCGAGATGCTTGACTTATCAATTCCAATTAAACCGAGAAAAGGCCATATCATTGTTGCATCACGCCAGGAATTTGTTGGGCCAAGAAAAGTGATGGAATTTGGCTATTTAATATCCAAATTTGGCGGAAGGCGCCAGGTGGATCCGATTACCGAAAAATATGGAGTAGCACTTGTTTTCGAACCAACAGAAAGTCAAAACTTCTTGATTGGAAGCAGTCGTGAATTTGTTGGATTTAATACAAAAGTCAACAATGAAATTATTAAATGCATTGCCAATCGCGCCATTCGATTTTATCCGAAAATGGCTGACATGATGGTCATACGTTCCTATGCTGGTTTACGCCCTTGGACGGAGGATCATTTACCTATTGTGTCAGAAGTCGAGGGAATTCCGAATTATTATATTGCAGCCGGTCATGAGGGAGACGGAATTAGTCTTGCGGCTGTAACTGGAAAAGTGATAGAGGAAATGCTGAATAAAAAGGAGACTTGCATCCCGATTGAACCGCTAAAATTTTCTCGATTTAAGGAAAGGGTGTTGAGCTGATGAATGCAAATCGAGTTTTTACAACGATTGATACACATACGGGTGGAAATCCGACAAGGACTTTGATTAGTGGACTCCCAGAGCTAATAGGAGCAACAATGTCCGAAAAAATGCTACATATGCAAAAGGAATATGACTGGATTCGTAAGCTGCTGATGAATGAACCAAGAGGACATGATGTGATGTCAGGTGCGTTGTTGACAGATCCATGCCATCCGGAAGCAGATATCGGTGTGATCTATATCGAAACAGGAGGATACTTGCCAATGTGCGGTCATGACACAATCGGTGTTTGTACTGCATTAGTGGAAGCAGGGCTCATCCCTGTTCAAGAACCAGTGACTTCAATCAAAATTGATACACCAGCAGGCCTTGTGGAGGCTGAGATTAAGGTAGAGAACGGAAAGGCAAAAGAGGTTTCCTTCTGTAATGTCCCTGCCTTCCTGTTAAAGAATGTGTCAGTTGAGGTCGAGGGAATTGGAATCGTTGAAGCAGACATTGCCTATGGCGGTAATTTCTATGGAATCATTGATGCCGCATCTGTTGGGGTAGAGCTGATTCCGGAGAACGCATCAAAAATCATTGAAAAAGCGATCAAAATTAGAAATACGATTAACGAAATAACAGATATCGTTCATCCGCAGTATCCATTTATACGTGGTTTGACTCATATTGAGTTTTTCACTGAGCCAACTCATGAGGAAGCAGATGTGAAAAATGCAGTTATCGTTCCTCCAGGCGGGATCGATCGTTCACCATGCGGTACAGGTACATCAGCCAAATTATCTGTCCTTTATTCCAAAAAGGAGATCGGCATCGACGAGGAATTTGTGCATGAAAGTATTGTCGGCTCTTTATTCCGTGGAAGAGTCCTTGAAACAACAGATGTTCAGGGTGTGGAGGCTGTCATGACTAGAATCGCTGGTTCAGCATGGTTAATGGGAATGCACCGGTTCTTTTATAACGAGGAAGATCCGCTTAAAGAAGGCTTTTTACTCATTCCCCCAATGGAACATGAAATGGAGGATGTAAAATGAACATTCAAAAGGCTTACACAGCGACTGATGTACATGTAGCAGGCGAGGCTTTTAGAATTATTAAGGATGCACCATTTATTCATTATCAAAGTTTACAAGAGTTGAATGAGCAATTTCCGCATGCCTATGAGATAGAAATTAAACTTCTTTTAAATGAGCCTCGCGGATTTGCAGGCTTGAATGGTTGTTTGGTCGTTCCGCCTTTTAAAAGCGGCGCCGATGCAGCGGTTGTCTTTTTCGATCATAACGGAACCGTTCCCATGCAATATGGCGGAATTGTGGCTGTTATCACTGCATTACTGGAATGCGGTCAATTAAAGGCAAAGCCGTCAAATGAATACAGCATTGAAACAGTCAGCGGTATTGTTACGGTTACGGCTGTGATGGAAGCCGAAGAAGTGAAATTAGTGAAGTTAAAAAGCGAGCCATGCCAGGTTGCACAAACCCATGTGGCATTGTCTTATTTAGATTTACAGACAGAAGTTACTCTTGTTCAAGCCGATCAGCAATATGCCATTTTTGATAAAGCAGAACTGCCTTTTGAGATTGAGATGGACAACCTTACTGACATTAATCAATGGGGACAAAAGGCCATTAAAGCCTTAGAAGGCAAAAATAAGGTGGATCGAGTAGTCCTGCTGGATCATTCGCAAAAAAGTGAAGGAAAAATCAAAACGGTCACATTCCGTCCGGATTGCTATATTGTGCGTTCCCCAGGATTTGGCACAACAGCTGCCTGCAGCACCTATTTATTAGGCAATGGTGATGTTTCTGTATATAGTCCTATTGAAAATGAAAGTATTTTTAATGGCAAGCTGACAGCAGAACTTTTATCACAAATTGAAACTGATTACGAGTTTAGATTTTCAGCCCGTGGATTTATTACGGGTATGCAGACATATGTTTTAGACCCGACAGATCCTTTATCAGCTGGGTTTTTACTAAAATAAAAAAATTTAAGAATTTAGGAGGAAAATAAAATGACTAAAATTAGAGGAGCTTATCCAGTATTAATTACACCAATGACACAGGAGCAAGAAATCGATTGGGGCGGAGTAAAGAATAATGTTAATTACTTCATCGATCAAGGTGTGGCAGGTATTGTCATCAATGGAAGTACTGGAGAATTTGTCAGTCTATCAAAAGAAGAAAAATATCAAATGGTAGAAACGGTAATGAAGGAAGTAAACGGACGCATCCCTGTTATTGTGGGCACTTCAGGTGAGACAACAAAAGAAACAATCGAGAATACAAAGCAGGCAAAAGCGCACGGAGCGGATGCTGCTCTCATCATTAATCCTTATTACATGAAGCCGAAGGAAAATGAAATCTACTATCATTTCAAAGAAGTATCTCGTTCTGTTAATCTACCAATCATGCTTTATAACAACCCATTTACTTCTGGGGTTAATATGAGCACAGATTTAATGTTACAGATTGGTATGGAATGTGAAAATGTCACTCACATTAAGGAATCAAGCGGTGAAATTGGCAAGGTAAGAGATCTTGCAAGAAAAGGTAAGGGAGATTTTGAAGTATTCTGCGGTGCTGAAGAGCTTGTGATGGAGTCTTATTTAGTTGGTGCAACTGGCTGGATTTCTGTTGCTGGAAACATCGTACCAAAGCTTGTTACAGAAATGTATAACCATTTCCAAAACGGGGAGCTTGAACAAGCGTGGGCAATCAATGATCGTATTTTACCGCTTTGTGCATTCCTTGAAGGATCTGGAAAGTACGTGCAAATTGTGAAGAGAGCGATGGAATTAAGTGGACAAGCTGGAGGTCCTGCACGTTACCCTCGTTTAGGTTTATTACCTGAGGAAGATCAACTGCTAAAAGAACTACTTGCCAATTTAGAAACAGTAAATAACTAAAACAGCAAAGGAGAGAGAATATGCAAGCGACAAACTACAATTTAAAACCGAAAGTTCAAGAATTCTTGGAAGGTGTGAAAGGATTATATATTAACGGTGAATATGTACCGGCAATTAGTGGTAAAACGTTCTCCGTCGTTAATCCTGCCAATGAAGAGGTTATTGCACAAGTAAGTGAAGCGCAAGAGGAAGATATTAACGTAGCGGTAGCTGCAGCAAGAAATGCGTTTGATGAAGGCGAATGGACAAAAATGGATGCGGCTGAACGCTCTCATCTAATCTATAAATTTGCGGATCTCTTAGAAGAGAACCGTGAAGAGCTTGCACAGCTAGAATCATTGGATAACGGAAAACCATTTACAGTAGCTCTGTCAGATGACGTTGACGGAACGATCCAGCATTTTAGATATTATGCCGGCTGGGCTACGAAAATATTTGGTAAGACCACTCAAATTTCAAAGGATTATGTAACCTATACTCTACACGAGCCAGTTGGGGTTGCAGGGCAAATTATTCCATGGAACTTCCCGCTTGCAATGGCTGCTTGGAAGCTCGGATCTGCACTTGCTGTTGGCTGTACAGTTGTCATTAAGCCGGCAACAGAAACACCACTTTCTCTTCTTTACGTAGGAAAACTATTCAAAGAAGCTGGATTTCCAGATGGTGTTGTGAATATTGTGCCTGGATCAGGAAGAATTGCCGGAGAAGCGATCATTACACATAAAGATGTCAATAAAGTAGCCTTCACTGGATCAACAGCTGTTGGAAGAGAAGTTATGAAAAAGGCTGCGGATCAAATTAAAGGCGTTACACTAGAGCTTGGCGGTAAATCCCCTGCGATTATTTTAGAAGATGCCAATCTTCAAGAAGCGATTGAAGGGGCATTTAACGGAACGATGTACAATCATGGCCAAAACTGCAGTGCTTGTACACGTGTATATGTACAACGAACCATTTATGATAGAGTGGTAGAAGCTCTAGCAGAGAAAGCAAACGCTCTAAAGGTTGGGCCAGGTATGGATCCTGAAACAGAAATGGGCCCACTTGTTTCAGCTAAACAGCATCAAACTGTTCTTAATTATATTGAACAAGGGAAAAAAGAAGGGGCACGCCTTGTAGCTGGCGGTGAAAAAGCCTTTGAAAAAGGATATTTTGTTCAGCCAACCATTTTTGCTGATGTTGAAGATCATATGGTGATTGCTCGTGAAGAAATATTTGGTCCAGTTATGTCGATTTTCGTGTTCGATACGATTGAAGAGGTGATTAAACGAGCAAATGATAGTGATTACGGCTTAGCTGCAAGTGTTTGGACAGAAAATATCAAAAAGGCTCACTACATTTCTGGTAAACTTCAATCAGGTACAGTCTGGATTAATGATTTTGGTCTTGAATGGGAAACAATGCCTTTCGGTGGTTACAAACAATCAGGAATCGGCCGCGAAATGGGTGGAGAGTATGGGTTACAAAACTATACAGAAGTGAAAAGTGTATTTGTTAGCATCAAATAGGATGGGTCATTAGAAGGAACAATGGGACAAGCTGTATAGTTGAAAGGGAGCGGGACAGCATGTCTGTCCCATATCCCTTTCCATACCCTTTTCCTATCTGAAAATTTTTAATGTTATAAATACAAATAAACTATATAACGATTTATTTGAAGCGCTTACAGAGGAGGAATAAGATGGAAGAGTTGGTGAATAAAGCGTCGGGTATGGTTTGGAGTCTGGGGTTAGTAGCGTTTGCACTTGGTGCTGGATTGTTCTTTTCCATTATTACGCGTTTTGTGCAAATTAGATACTTTAAGGAAATGATTAAACTTCTTTTTGACAAGGGTGAACCGGAATCTGGTGTGTCCTCTTTCCAGGCGTTTTGTATGGCATTAGCCGGTCGGGTCGGTATTGGAAATATTGCTGGGGTTGCTACTGCGATTGCATTTGGCGGTCCGGGAGCAGTTTTCTGGATGTGGATTATGGCTTTATTGGGAGGAGCAAGTGCGTTTGTTGAATCGACTCTTGCTCAGGTCTATAAAGTAAAAGATGGTAACCAATACCGCGGCGGAACTCCTTATTTTATTGAGAAAGGTTTAAAAATGAAGTGGTTCGGGGTGTTTGTTGCGATTGTTGTTACACTGTGTTACGGAATATTAGTTCCAGGTATTCAGGCTAACACGATTGCTGTTGGATTTGAAAACACAATGGGTCTCAATAAAAGCATCACTGGTATCATTCTTGTGGCATTACTTGGCATCATTATTTTTGGCGGTGTTAAGCGAATCGCTTCTGTTGCAGATAAAGTTGTACCTTTTATGGCTTTAGGATATGTGATTGTCACGTTCGTACTTTTATTTGCTAATGCATCAGAAATTCCAGCAATGTTTAGGTTGATTATTTCAAGTGCATTTGGAGCAAATGAAATGTTTGGCGGTATGTTCGGTGCAGCGATTGCATGGGGCGTTAAGAGAGCTGTATTTTCCAACGTGGCTGGTGTAGGGGAAGGAACATATAGTTCAGCCGCGGCTGCCGTATCCCATCCGGCAAAACAAGGTCTTGTTCAAGCATTTTCTGTTTATATTGATACGATCATTGTATGTACAGCTACGGCACTTATGATTTTAATCACCGGCATGTACAACATTACTCCAGAAGGACAGTCTTCGATTGTTGACAACATCCCAGGTGTTGAAGCTGGTCCGATGTGGACACAAGCGGCTGTTGAAAGCGTTATTCCTGGATTTGGTGGATTGTTTGTTGCGATTGCGATCTTCTTCTTTGCCTTTACAACGCTAATGGCTTACTACTATATTTCTGAAACAACCCTCTTTTACCTTGGAAGAAATAGAAATTTGAAAGGGTTTAGAGCAGCCTTAATGATTCTTTTCTTAGGAATGATCTATATTGGAAGTGTCGAAAACGCATCCCTATTATGGGGACTTGGTGACTTTGGCTTCGGAAGCATGGCTTGGCTAAACTTAGTGGCTATTTTAATGCTAACGAAAACGGCCTTAAAAGTATTTAAAGATTATGAACAACAAAGGAAAGCGGGAATGGAACCAGTCTTCGATCCTGTTAAACTCGGCATTAAAGGTGCTGATTTTTGGGAGGAGAAATTGAAAGCAAGTAATACAAAAGGTAAGAAGAAAACAGAGGAAAAGCAAGCAAGAACAGGAACTACCTTACATTTATAAATCTAAAGTTCCCTTATTGCTGTTGGTGATAGTTCTTTAGTACTTCCCCAAACTTTTGGAGCTTGATTCATTGATGAATATAAAAAGTGCGAAGAGGACTAGTAAATTAAAAATTTGCTAGCCCTTTTCTCGTAAAGGATTGTGAATCTAATCCTAAAAATTTCAGGCTGGCCATGAATGGGCACTCGGTCACTTTGAACAATCGCTAGGAGCCCAAGTTAAATAGACTTCCGGGTGTATTATTGGTTATAATGATGAAAAAGCTGAAATAGTACTTCGGAGGTCAGATGATGAAACACTTTTACCACGATGATAGTTTAACTCTGCATACGGATCTATATCAGATCAACATGGTTGAAACGTATTGGAGAGATGGAATACATAATAAACGAGCGGTCTTCGAACTATTCTTCCGTAAGCTTCCGTTCGGGAACGGTTATGCTGTATTTGCTGGATTGGAGAAAGTGATTCAATTTATTCAAGGTTTCCGCTTTAGCGAGGAAGACCTCGAATATTTGAAAAATGAAGTAGGGTACCAGGCGGATTTCATTCAATATCTTAAAGATATCCGATTTACTGGAACTATCTGTGCCATGGAAGAAGGCGAGCTAGTTTTCGGCAATGAACCAATCATACGGGTTGAAGCGCCCCTTGCAGAAGCCCAATTGATTGAAACAGCCCTGCTTAACATTGTGAATTACCAAACATTAATTGCGACGAAGGCATCGCGAATCAAGCAAGTCGTGGGCGAAGAAGTGGCGATGGAATTTGGAACGAGAAGGGCACAGGAAATGGATGCAGCAATTTGGGGAACACGAGCAGCCTATCTTGCAGGTTTTGAATCAACAAGTAATGTCAGAGCGGGGAAACTGTTTGGTATTCCTGTATCCGGAACACATGCCCATTCGATGGTCCAAGCATATAAAGATGAATATACGGCCTTCATTAAATATGCTGAATCACATAAGGATTGTGTTTTTCTAGTAGATACATACGATACCCTCCGTCTTGGTGTGCCAAATGCGATCAAAGTGGCTAAGGAGCTCGGGGATAAAATCAATTTTATCGGTATCCGCCTTGATAGTGGTGACCTAGCCTACCTTTCGAAAGAAGCACGCAAATTGCTTGATGAAGCTGGATTCACTGATGCCAAGATTGTAGCCTCCAGTGACTTAGATGAATACACCATAATGAGTTTGAAATCACAAGGTGCCAAAATTGACAGCTGGGGAGTAGGGACCAAACTGATTACGGCCTACGATCAAGCTGCGCTTGGGGCAGTTTATAAAATTGTGTCCATTGAAGATGATAACGGAAAAATGGAAGATACGATCAAAATTTCATCCAATCCGGAAAAGGTGACGACACCTGGATTGAAACGGATATATCGAATCATCAATAATACGAACAACCATGCCGAAGGGGATTATATTGCACTAGCCGATGAAAAGCTCCCTGAAAAACGGCTGCGGATGTTCCATCCAACCCATACATTTATGAACAAGGTTGTTACCAACTTTACCGCAAAAGAATTACATGTGAGAATTTTTTCTGAAGGGGAACTTGTTTATGAAGTACCTTGCTTGGAAGAATCCCGTGATTATTTGAAGCAAAATCTCGTTGCCCTTTGGGATGAGTATAAGAGGATTACCAATCCTGCAGAATATCCAGTCGACTTGAGTCAAAAATGCTGGGATAACAAGATGAGGAATATAGAAGAGGTCAAAGATAAAGTTGCGGCCATGAAAGGCGACCAAGAAGAGAGCTTTTAATTAAAAAGGGCAGACTCCAAACGGGGATTAATAAATCCCCGCCTGAGTCTGCCCTTCATTTATTTTTGCCTAAAGAAATCCGTAAACGCATGGAAAATTTCAATCCCCTGGTAGGTAAGCATGCTTGCGGCTGATACGGAAAAAAAGCCAATAATAATAAAGCGAATCCACATTATAATTTCCTCCCTTATCATTGATAGATATCAGAATGATTCGGGAGCGTAGATCACATAGTTGGATTGATGAAATATTGGTATCAGAAAAATAAAGCTTCTGATAAAAATGATCGATAAATAAACAAGCGGAGAGGCAACTGCTGCAAGGATGACAGGAAGTACGAAAAGTGTGGGTAAGTCCATGGGCAGTTTCTTGTCATCGTCCCATTGCCCTTTCACCTTGGCATCATCTATGTTGATGATGGCCTTGATATTGGTATGAGAGTGGGAAAGTGAATATGAAAAGTGAAAATAGGTGAAAGCAAGAAAGGCAAGGAGTAACGAAATCGTAAGGTTATATTTCATCTTCATCATTATCCACTCCTTCCAATATTGAGATTGTTTTAATCATATACACTTTTATTATATTTGAAAATAAAAATATTCTGACAATTTTCTTGGTTTTTTCGAAAAAAAGGCTCTTTTCCTGAGCAAGTTTCGCAATCAACCATGCTTTGTGTTACAATCTTAGCAGTCAAAACGTGCAAAGGAAGAAACGAATGAGCAGAATCGTACCGGTTAATAAAAATGATTTTATAGATGTAGTGTTTGAAGATTTAACCCATGATGGGTCGGGTGTAGCCAAGATTGATGGCTACCCGTTATTTGTTCCCAATGGACTGCCTGGCGAAAAGGCAAAAGTGAAGGTCATTAAGACGGGTAAAGGGTATGGATTTGGGCGGTTGGTGGAGCTTTATGAAAAAAGCCCTGACCGGGTCGAGATTGAGAGCAGTGATATTCATAAATATGGAGGCTGCCAGCTCGAGCATATTAGTTATGAAGGTCAGCTAAAGTACAAGGAAAACCAAGTTCGTCAGGTACTTACACGGATCGGTAAACTAGAGGATGTCGTTGTACATCCCATTTTAGGAATGGACCAGCCCTTTCATTACCGCAACAAGGCACAGGTGCCAGTGGGGGAAAAGGACGGCAAACTAATTGCTGGCTTTTTTAAACCAAGAAGCCATGAAATTGTTGATACGAACGAAAGTGTCATTCAACTGCCTGAAATTAATGAGGCAGTAAAGACGGTGAAGGAAATTTGCAGTGAGTTAGGGATTCTTGCCTATCATGAGGAATCACATAAAGGTGTGCTAAGACACATTATGGCCCGATATGGTAAGCAAACAGGCGAACTTATGGTGGTCATTATCACAAGGACGGCTGACCTTCCGCATAAAGACAAGCTAGTGGAGCAAATAGTAGCGCGGCTCCCGAAGATAAAGTCGATTATCCATAATGTGAATTCCAAACGGACCAACGTGATTATGGGGGCGACAACGAACGTGTTATGGGGGAACGAAGTCATATACGACTATATCGGCGATGTGAAATTCGCAATTTCAGCCCTGTCCTTCTATCAGGTTAATCCTGTTCAAACAAAGGTTTTATATGATAAGGCGCTTGAATACGCGGATCTTAGCGGAGAAGAAAGTGTGATTGATGCCTATTGCGGGATCGGGACGATTTCTTTATTTTTAGCACAAAAGGCACGGAAGGTATTTGGTGTAGAGGTAGTTCCAGAGGCGATTGAGGATGCCAAGCGAAATGCCGCATTAAACGGAATGGATAATACCGAGTTTGCTGCTGGGGAAGCCGAGGTTGTCATTCCAAAGTGGTATAAAGAAGGGAATGTCGCTGATGTCTTGGTCGTTGATCCGCCACGTAAAGGCTGCGACGAGGCTTTGCTGCAAACGATCATCGAGATGAAGCCGAAAAAAGTCGTTTATGTATCCTGTAATCCAGCTACCCTGGCGAGGGACCTGCGGATATTGGAGGACGGAGGATACAAAACGGTGGAAGTGCAGCCAGTTGATATGTTTCCGATGACGACGCACGTCGAATGCGTCTCGGTTATGATTTTAAAAGAAGAGGCAGGAACCAAGTAAGGGATTTCCTGCCTCTACCACAAACAAGGAGTTACTCCCTAAATGGAGAAACTCCTTTTTCCCATTTAGTTTTATTTTTAGAACTTATACTTCAATTTTTCTTTTTCAAAACTACTTTCATTTCTCTCAAATCATCCCCATTCGAAGCCCTTACTTGTGTTTACTTCTAAGTTTTACTTAGTCAGAGTGTTCCCATAATAAGTATAGTCTACCGTATACTAATCTTCGAAAATCAATAGCTTTTTTATTTTAATTTATATTTTAAAATTTTCGCAATTCTTTAAATTTATATTGTAAATTGGTAAAAAAGCACATATAATCAAAAATGAGCATAAAACGTCAAATTCATTCAAAAGTGAGCTAAAACAGTCAAACGGCGCATTTTAAATGAATGGGAGGGAAACAATTCTGTGTACGGTATAGAAAGAAAGTCGGCCATACTAGAGTTACTAAACAAGAATGCTAGAGTAGATGTACAAGAATTAAGTCAACACTTCGACTTGTCTGAATCAACAATTCGTAGGGACTTAAAGGAACTAGAGGAAGCACAATTGTTAAAAAGAACGCATGGTGGGGCTGTCTTGTTCAAAAGTGTAACCTTCGAACCGACTTACATTGAGAAAGAAGTGCAGTTTCAAAAAGAGAAAAGGGCTATTGCAAAGGAAGCGGCTAAGCTTATTGAGAACGGTGAAAGTATCTTGCTCGATTCGGGTACGACAACTTATTATCTTGCTCAAGAACTAAGAAACTTTTCTAGCTTACAGGTAGTTACCAATTCAATATTATGTGCCAACGAATTAAAGGATGTATCGGGAATTGAAGTCTTATTATGTGGTGGTTCTCTGCGTTCAGAAACACTAGCGTTGGTAGGTCCATTGGCTGAAAACAGCTTTAATCAAATTTGTGTAGACAAATCGTTTATTGCTACGAATGGCGTTGATGTAGAAAATGGCTTAACCACCCCAAATTTAACTGAGGCATCAACGAAAAGGAAGATGATTGATTGTGCGGAAAAGGTTATTCTCATCACTGATCATACCAAAATAGGTCAAGTAAGCTTTGCGAAGTTTGCGGAGATTCATGAGGTAAATTATTTAATAACCGATAGTGCCGCAAAAAAGACTGTGCTTAGCCGCATTGAGGAATCAGGAGTTTCTGTTCGCGTAGTCTGACTTTTCCCCCAACGTAAGGATCTAATATCAGATAAAATTAAAAAGTGAAGGCGTTTAAATGAAAGCGTTTTAAAGAAATATCCACATCATTTTTAGGGGGTGGTGCTTATAGAGTTGTGAAAATAAAAGAAGGAGATTTTAATCGTTTAAATTACTTTTTCTTTGGGAGAGAAAATGAAAGAATCACAAAAAAGGTTACGAATTAGGGCAACCACGACCAAATGGAAAAAAGCCCCAAATCATAACCCTGCCTGAGTATATCTAAAATTAATACTAATTTTAGCACTCATTTTTATAATACGAAATTACAGATTTTTTTACAAGAATTGTGTTTTGCTAGAAGTATTTATTACTTTACATAACTATATTTAGGAGGAATTACAAACGATGAAAAACTTTAAAATTTTTAACATAGTATTATTAATTTTAACTTTATGCTTTTTAGGTGCATGCAGTAATAATGAAAGCGCTTCTAATTCTGGTAAAACAGATGACAAGTCTAATACTGAAAAAAAGCTAAAGATTGGTTTAACAGTTCCAAATTTAAGTAATCCATTCTTTGTAGCAATGTCTAAAGGGGCTAAAGAAGTTGCTTCTAAGTATAATGCTGAAGTAACGACTGTAAGTGCCGATCAAGATCTTGCTAAACAAACTGCACAAATTGAAGACTTTATCACAAAAAAAGTTGATTTAATATTATTAAGCCCATTTGATTCTGCTGGCATTGCTGGTGCAGTTAGTGAGGCAAAAGCAGCAGGTATTCCGGTTGTTGCTCTTGATGGATTTGCAGAAGGTGGCATTGACACAGTGGTTATGTCTGATAACGTTCAAGCAGGTAAATTAGCTGCGGAGTACCTTGTTAAACAACTTAATGGAAAAGGTAATATTGTTATTATTGATGGACCTCCTGTTTCAGCAGTGACAGACCGAATTAAAGGTTTTAACGAAGTAATTAAAAAATATCCAGAGATCAAGGTTGTTGCTAAACAAAATGGTGAGGGTAATCGTGAAAAGGCTCTTACCGTAATGGAAGGGACACTAACAGCAAACAAAAAAATCGATGCAGTATTTACAATAAATGATGAAGAGGCTGTTGGAGTACAAATTGCTCAAGAACAAGCTAGTAGACAAAAGGAATTCTTTGTCGTAAGTGTTGACGGTGCGCCTTCTGCTGTTGATGCGCTGAAAAAAGGCGGAAGCTTTGCTGGTACTTCAGCACAATTCCCAAATCAAATGGTTATTGATGGTGTTGCCTTAGCATTAAAAGTCATTGATGGAAAGAAAGTTGACTCAAAAGTTCTTATTCCAACTAAATTTATCACTAAAGATAATGTTAATTCCTATAGTGGCTGGTAATTGACTTCCCTCTAGTGGAGGTAAAATATGGTGCTCTCTTTGGAGCACTATATTTATATCTAAGTAAAATAGGGCTTAAAAAGAGACTTAGGGAGTGGCGCTAATGGCAGTATTTCAGGTTCAAGAACAAATAAATCGTCGTCTACCAGAGAGTCAGTTACCCATCCTTAGGATGAAGGCGGTTACGAAGAAATTTTCCGGTGTTAAGGTGTTGCAAAACGTTAATATCGAACTCTATAAAGGGGAAGTTCATGCCTTGATGGGGGAGAATGGTGCAGGGAAATCTACGTTAATGAAGATCATGGCTGGTGTGTATCAGCCTGATGGAGGAACAATTGAATATAAAAGTCAAGAAGTACATTGGAATAATCCAATGGAGGCAAGAAATAAAGGGATCAGTGTTATTCACCAAGAAATAAGCCTTTCACCTAATTTGTCCATTGGTGAGAATATTATGATGGGGACAACATTTAAGAAAAATAGGCTGGGCCTAATAAATTGGAATGATATTTATGAAAGTGCGGCCCAAGTATTAAAATCCATAGGATCTTCCTTGGATCCTCGAGCGGATGTTTCCACCTTAAGTGTGGCCCAGCAACAAATGGTAGAAATTGCTCGAGCCTTATCACTTAACTCTGAGATTTTAATTATGGATGAACCAACGGCATCTCTGACAGATAAAGAAATAGAAAAGCTTTTTGGCATCATTGAAGAATTAAGAAGAAAAGGCGTAGCTATTGTTTATATCTCTCATCGAATGGATGAGATTTTTAAAATTTCAAATCGCTTTACAGTTCTTAGGGACGGTCATTGGGTTACAAGTGGACCAATTTCGGTTACAAATCCTGAGAATCTAGTAAAACTTATGGTAGGAAGAGAGTTAAATGAGCTATTTGTAAGAGAAAGAATCGAAAGTATTGATAGGTCTGAACAAAAACCTGTCCTTGAGTTAAAAAATGTCTCTGACAAGAAGTTTGTAAAGGGGATATCGATGAAAATCTACCCTGGAGAAATTGTGGGCTTAGCAGGCCTTGTCGGTGCGGGACGGACTGAGCTGGTAAGAACAATCTTTGGATTATCCGAACTGTCAGAGGGTCAAATAATTTTGGATGGCCAGGAGGTTCATATAAAAAGTCCTATTGACGCAATAAAACTTGGCATTGCTCATGTTCCTGAGAGCAGGAAGGAACAGGGGTTATTACCAAATTTATCTGTAAAAGAAAATATACTGATGGCACAATTGCCAACCTATCGTAAATTTAAACTATTGCAGTATAAGCAAATGAATCGTGATGCGGATCGATACATTAAAGAACTTGGAGTAAGAACGGCATCAAAGGAACAAAATGTTATGGGCCTTAGCGGAGGAAATCAACAAAAGGTTGTTATTGCTAAATGGTTATCTATAGGTCCTAAAATACTGCTGCTTGACGAACCGACCCGGGGTGTAGACATAGGTGCAAAGACTGAGATTCATAAAATCATAACTAAATTAGCAGAACAAGGGCTTGCTGTATTGATGATTTCTTCTGAATTACCAGAAGTATTAGGAGTTAGTGATCGGATTTTAGTGATTCATGAGGGGAAACTCAGAGCTGAACTATCTCGTGATGAAGCTACACAAGAAAAAATTATGTACTATGCTACAGGAGAGGTTAAACAATGAATACAAACTTACAAACGTCAAGTCCATCCGTAGTTTCATTCAGGGAACGGTCAAAACAGATTTTTAATCAGCTGGGCATGGTAATCATTCTTGCCTTATTAATCATCGTTATGATTATTGTTGCACCGAATTTCACGGACTCAAGTAATATCTTAAACGTACTAAAGCAGAGTTCAATCACTGCTATTCTGGCAGCTGGGATGACTGTAGTTATATTAACAGGAGGAATTGATTTATCGGTAGGCTCAACCCTTGCATTAAGCGGTGTTATATCTGTATTACTATCAAATGCCGGAACTCCTCCAGTTATCGCTATGTTAGTAGGAGTTGCGGTAGGATATGTTGCTGGGGCTATTAATGGATTTTTAACAGCTGTACCTAAGTTGCCTGCCTTTATCGTGACGCTTGGAAGTATGACCTACCTGAGGGGGTTGGCTTATGTTATAACCGGAGGATATCCTGTAGTTTTGGCATCAAAGCAGTTCAAATTCATTGGTGCAGGTGAAATTCTGGGGATTTCTACTCCTATTTATGTGATGGCAATTGTTTATATCATCATGATAACTGTTTTAAAGAATACGATGTTCGGGAGACATGTTTATGCTATTGGCGGTAATGAAGAAGCTGCACACCTTACAGGGATTAAAGTTAATCGCACCCTGATTAATGTATATTCCATCAGTGGCTTATTGGCCGGTGTTAGTGGCGTTGTGATGGCAGGACGTTTGTTCTCAGGGCAGCCCATGGTAGGAATAGGATTTGAGCTAGATGCGATAGCAGCTGTCGTACTAGGTGGTACTAGTTTTGTAGGGGGACGTGGCCGTATACAAGGAACTATCATTGGGGTTTTGATTGTGGCTGTGTTAACGAATGGAATGACCTTACTTAACGTGGATTATTACTGGCAACAAGTTGTAAAAGGGATAGTTATTGTTATTGCCGTCCTTCTTGATAGATTACGAAGCAGAACTTAAATTAGTTCTTTCAAATAACAAGCCAGAAGAGTAGTCTTCTGGCTTAATAAATTCTAGACATTGCCAAAACGAATGGCGTATTTGTTGAGAAAAAGGAGCTACAGGACGCTTTCAATAATAAGATTGAATTTTGTTTTATTGATCCAACTTTGGAGGAAATAAAATAGGCAAACAGTAAGTGGGGAATTTATTTTTACCTTATATCTAAACACGACTTTATTACTTTAAATAATATTATGTATTTCATTTTAACCGATACTCATATATAATGTAGCTTAAATGAATATAAATAACTAGGGGTGTCCAATAAGTTGGGCTGAGAAAGAAACACGATGAAGTTTCTTGACTCTTGGGACCTGATCTGGATCATACCAGCGTGGGGAAGTTAGAATAGACAATCTTCAATGCAACTATACTTCTGCATACATTTTAGCCGGGTCCAACCATTTATGGTCCCGGCTTTTTGATGTACTTTTATACGCTTATTCACTTGTTATGTTCTGTATCTCGGCCTTTATATTCAAAAAAAAAGGAGAGATTTATTATGTCAACGACTTCATTAAACGAACAAAATATTTCCATCATGTCTAGTTTTCCAGGAAGTAAAAAAGTATATGTAACAGGTTCGAGATCCGACATTAAAGTACCAATGCGTGAAATTGAGTTAAGCCCTACTACGGGTACGTTTGGTGAAGAGGAAAACCTTCCAGTACGCGTGTATGATACAAGCGGTCCTTATACGGATCTAAATTATTCTGTTGATATTTCAAAAGGTCTTCCTGCCATTCGAAGCACATGGATTCATGAACGAGCAGATGTTGAAGAATATGAAGGTCGAGAAATTAAGCCTGTAGATAATGGGTATAAGGATGAAAAAGATCCTCGTGCCAATCATAATGTGTTTCCGGGTTTGAAGCGCAAACCATTACGTGCAAAAAAAGGGAAAAATGTTACACAGCTTCATTATGCAAAAAAGGGAATTATTACTCCTGAAATGGAATTCATCGCAATAAGGGAAAATATGAAACCTGAATTTGTGCGTGATGAAGTTGCAAAAGGTCGAGCGATCATTCCTTCTAATATCAATCATCCAGAGTCAGAACCTATGATAATAGGACGTAATTTTCATGTTAAAATTAACGCGAATATCGGTAACTCTGCTGTTTCATCATCCATCGAACAAGAGGTTGAAAAAATGACATGGGCGACACGCTGGGGTGCTGATAATATTATGGATCTATCAACAGGTAAAAACATTCATAAAACAAGAGAATGGATTATTCGAAACTCAGCCGTTCCTGTCGGCACCGTCCCCATTTATCAAGCACTTGAAAAAGTAAATGGTGTTGCTGAAGATCTTACATGGGAGATTTACCGTGATACCTTGATTGAACAAGCGGAGCAAGGTGTTGATTACTTCACAATTCATGCTGGTGTTCTTTTACGATATGTTCCACTAACGGCAAAACGATTAACAGGGATTGTATCCCGCGGTGGTTCAATCATGGCACAATGGTGTTTACACCACCATAAAGAAAGCTTTTTATATACTCACTTTGAAGAAATCTGCGAAATAATGAAATCTTATGATGTTGCATTCTCTTTAGGGGATGGTTTACGTCCTGGGTCTATCGCAGATGCGAATGATGAAGCGCAGTTTGCAGAATTAGAGACTCTTGGAGAGTTAACAAAAATTGCTTGGGAACATGATGTACAGGTGATGGTTGAAGGACCTGGTCACGTACCAATGCACCTTATTAAAGAAAATATGGATAAACAACTAGAAGTGTGTCAGGAAGCACCATTCTACACACTTGGACCTCTTACAACTGATATAGCACCTGGTTATGATCACATTACATCTGCTATTGGGGCTGCCATGATTGGTTGGTATGGAACAGCTATGCTTTGTTATGTAACGCCTAAAGAACATTTAGGTTTACCGAATAGAGAGGATGTTCGTGTAGGGGTTATTACATATAAAATTGCGGCCCATGCTGCTGATTTGGCAAAAGGACATCCAGGAGCACAAAAAAGAGATGATGCCTTATCAAAAGCTCGTTTTGAATTCCGTTGGAGAGATCAGTTTAATTTATCTTTGGATCCTGAACGAGCGATAGAATATCATGATGAAACTTTACCTGCGGAAGGTGCAAAAACAGCTCATTTCTGTTCAATGTGTGGACCAAAATTTTGTAGCATGAGAATCTCTCAAGATATTCGTAATTATGCGCAAGAAAACAAACTTGATACGAAGGAAGCTATTGAAACAGGTATGAAGGAAAAAGCTAAGGAGTTTAAGGTATCTGGGGGCAGCATATATCAGTAACTTTCTTGGGAGGTTATTCGGATGAATGTTCAAAAGATTAAAGAGGAAATTACCCAAATGAAAACTAGCCTTGCTTTTTTAGAGGAGCGTTTAAAGGAGATTCAGCAAAATTGTGATCATCGTTTTGATGGCGATCAATATTATGAAAAATGTTTGAAGTGTTATAAGGTAAACGTATTATATTATTAAACAAAAAACTCGAAAAAAAACACTCTCAACAAGAGGGTATTAAAAAGATAGCCATGTAACCTTACCTTGATTAATAATCGGGTAAGGTTTTTTATTTTTCTCAATAAAATTCCGTAGTAAAAACTATTAATCACTTATTATTATTACAAATGTAAGAGAAGGTAATTCGCCATTATTAGGATTTTTATATCACATTCCAGAAACAGGGCATGACTATGACTATTGTGAATATGATGAGGTATATCTTACAGAATGTTTTTTAGAAGGCTCTGTTAAATAGTATTGGTGATTTTCTCCTTAAATTAATAGAACTGGTTCGTTAGAAAGCGATAACAGTCTTCGTGGAACTAGAAAACACCACTCTGAAGTGATGTTTTCTTAGAAACAATGCTTTCACTCGGAGGAAATTTACCTAATCAATGTTCTACCAGGCTTGATACAGAAACACTTTGTTTATTATTTGGTTCATCTAGAGGATGGATTGTAGTTGTTCCGTTTTGTTGATCTACATGCTCAATATAGATACGTGTTCCGTTATACGTTACATTAGCCATAGTCGGTGAATTAGTAATTTCTTGTGCTCGTTGTACGTCCATGTCACGACCTCCTTTCCGTATTAAAGCCATTTTAAGTATTTCCTCTGAACTACTTGTTATACGACTATTTTAGAAATGAAGTTATTTGATTACCTTTTTTTTACTGGTTCAGTCTGTTTATTCATTAACAAACAGGCAGCTTTACAGTTATACTCGTCCCTTCATCTGGCTTACTACGAACCTCAATCGTTCCTCTATGAACATCTACAATCCATTTACATAAAGACAATCCAAGCCCAGTTCCTCCATGACTCCTTGATCTGGAATCGTCCGCGCGATAAAATCGCTGAAAAATAAAAGGCAAGTGTTCCTCTGAAATCCCGATCCCATTATCAATTACATTAATATAAATGAATTTTTCCGTCCTGTTTGCCTTGATTTCCACTGTGCCACCTTCTGGTGTGTACTTAAGCGCATTTTCAATCAAGTTTATAAATAATCTTCGTAAGAGATCTTCATCCCCGAATAAAATGAATGGATCGGGTATTTGAATATGTAATTCAATCTGTTTTTTCATTTCCAATGAAAGTAAATGATTCCTAACATTTTGGAATAAGAGCATTCCGTCAACGGTTTTTCGCTCTATCAGATTTGAATTAGAGGTATTTCTCGATAAATATAAGAATTTTTCTACCATATCAGATAAATAGATGACCTCTTCCAAAACAGCATACAGGACGACTTTATATTCCTCTTCAGATCTATTTCTATTTAAGGCAACATCCAATTCTCCTCGCATAATTGTTAAGGAAGTACGAAGTTCATGAGAAACATCGGAAGTAAACTGCTGAATTTGCGTGAATGAGCTTTCTAGTCTGTCAATCATATGATTGAGAGTTTTAGATAAACTATACAATTCATCTTCCGGCCCTTCGATAGGCAGCCGTTCGTGTAAACTGGTTGCAGTAATGGTATTAGTCGTACTGATAATTTGATGAATCGGCTTCAGAGTTTTTTTCGAAATCAACCATCCCATCACGATGGATATTCCTAGGAATACAAAATTAGAGATGATAATAATGTTCCGCAACTGATCAATGGCGAAATGCCGTATCGTGTCGTTAGTAGCAACCGTAATTCTGTATGTCAATTTATTTTCTGAAATCAGTTGCATGGACATCGCACGAAGCGGTATCCCATTTAGCTCAGGATCCCAGCTGAAGGTATTTTCGTCCATCTTCTTTAAAGTTTCTGAATCGTTGATGAGTTGACCGTACAAATTTCGAGATTCAGCAATGATTTCCCCTCGATCAGTTTCAATTGTCCAATAGATCTCTTCTTGATTTACGCTTTCAAAACTTCGCAATCGGTTGATGTGTTGTTCGATTTTAGAATATGAATCCCCTTCCTCCAAACAATAGGCAATCAAACCAAGTTCTCTGGTAAGAATCGAATCGACTTCTTTGGTTACCATTTCAGAAAATGTAAAATATAAGAATCCACTAAATAGGAATAAAATGAATATAAACATAATCGAATGCCAAATCGTAATTCTCCATACGATACTTTTTAAAAACCTCATGATGGTTTATTCTTCACTTTTGATTATATAACCAATACTATATACCGTTTGTATTAGTTTAAAATCAAAGTTTTTATCGATTTTATTTCTTAAGTGATTAATATAAACATCAACTACATTGGTTCCTATGTTATAAGCATCCGTCCAAACGCGTTCTAGAATTAACGTTCTAGATAAAATCTTACCGGCATTTCTCATCATAAATTCCAAAATAGCATATTCCTTATTGGAAAGGAATATATGGAGTCCCCCTCGAGTTACCTCTCTCGTAGAAGGATTCAACGTCAGATCCGCTACCTGTAAAAGAGGTGATGCCAGTTTTTGGTCTCGTCTTAATAGACACCGTATACGTGCTAATAACTCCGTAAAAGCAAACGGCTTTGTCATATAATCGTCCGCTCCTAAATCGAGTCCATCTACTTTATCTGCCACGGAATCTTTAGCACTGAGAATGAGAATAGGAATATTTTTTCCATTCAACCTTAGTTCCTTAATCAATCGCATTCCATTTTTCTTCGGAATCATTAGGTCGACAATTATAAGATCATATTCTTCTGCAAATGCGAGTTCAGAAGCGATTTCACCATCGTTCGCCACATCTACAACATAATGGTGTTCTCTTAATCCTTGCGATATAAAACGGGCTACCTTTGACTCATCTTCAACCAATAACAACCTCATGTACATTTCCCCTAACAAACTCATTCATTTTATATAACGATAGTGATAATCATTATCAATTATTTTATAATAATATCTTAAATTATCACTCTTTTTTGGTCAATCAGGTAATAGTTTCCTTTTGAAATTCAACTAAAACAACTCTTCTCATTAAGCAACATGATAATTTGCTCATTGAGATTTTATCTAAACTGTAAGATACCTTAATTGAAAATAATCATAACCAAGTGACTTGACTAGAAATATTAAATTTTTTTAATTTTATTTTAAATAGTTTTTAAGAACTTTTTTATAATATATCGCCAACGGTTAAAAAGTGATAATGATTATCATTGTCACTTTTGCTTCGATCAATATATATTTTGGAGGGGGCTTATGATGCAAAATCAAAATAATTTAGGAAAACATTTTTTTCATAATTTAGTCGTTTTAATGCGCATTCTATTTGGAATAGGCTGGCTTTTAGCAGGAGTAACGAAGATTTTAGGTGAAGGGGGTTCTTCAGGACATTCTTGGTTTACTCAACCAGGAGTATTTCTAAGTGATTATCTGATGAATACATTAGATAAACCCAATGTGCCAGAGTTTTATAGATTTTTTATAGAAGAAGCAGCCTTGAAGCAAGTAATGGCTTTAAATTATGCCATTCCCATCGTTCAGGTGACGGTTGGTTTGTTTCTCATCGCCGGGTTTATGATACTTCCATCCATTCTGGCGTGTCTCTTTATGCATATTAACTTTCTCCTTTCAGGTAATATCAATATAATGAGCCTTACCCTTTATACAAGCGCATTTGGATTGTTACTTAGTGGAAGAAAAATGTATCGTTTAAGCTTGGATAAATATTTCAAGTTAAATCAGTTATTGAACTTAACTATTAATAAATCCAGAGATTTAACGATTCCTAAATTTAAAGAAATGTATCCTCAAGACGACCTTAAAAAACTTTTGCAAGACAGTATGAACGAGGTTGTAAGTTCTATAGAAAAAGCACAGGTGTCCCAAAATGAGCGGATCGAACAATTTATCACTTATATTCAAGAAACTTACTTTAGTGAAAATAGTCATATTGAAAAAGAAAAGCATGTAAAATCATTAATTCGTCAAGAATAATATCATTTTGGCACCCTTATAGACCATTTTTTATAAGGGGATGTGAAAATAAATAGATTATGAGAAATAACTTAATTACGTAAATGAAGCTAACTTTAATTGATAATGATTTTTATTATCAATTAAAGTTAGAAAATGACATAATAATCATTTTTCAATTATAGAGTCATAAATTAAGGGAGTGAAGAACGATAATGAGAACACTACCATGGAAAGTGATGACAACATTCGCATTGGCTACATCGCTTTTATTAACGAGTGCCTGCTCAAACGAGAAGTCAATTGCAAAAAAAGATACAAAAGCGGAAACGGAAACAGAAAAAAGCAGCGTATCTGTTCCAGTGATAGATTATAGGTTTGATACAGCGGCGAATATGTTTGCTTATGCAGAATTTGAGCTCTCCGGAGAGCCCTTAGTAGAAGGTCTTGGCTTAGATTTAGATGTTCTTGATGTAAGAAAGCTTGATCAACCATCCAAATTTGACTACACGTCAGGTGTAGAATCATATGAATATTCAGAAGAAGCGATGTATGAAGTGACGGAGAAGTCCGGAATGGGCATACATTTAATCCACGGCCCGGCGGTTGCAGAATTAGCGAAGAAAACAGGAAAAGACGCACCAACTATGCTAGGTGAACGTTTTTATGAACTGGCAGACAGTGTCGGTTATCCAAAAGATGAATTGTTTAGGAATATGTTTCCAACATTAATTGAATATTCCTCTGGTGACCCGCACTACATACAAAATGTGGATACAAAGGATTATGCAGAAAATGACGATGACTCTTATGTCCCAATGTATCAGGTGAATTTTGAAACGTTGCGCTGGGGTCGGGCAAAGATGGACAAAACGTTAAATCCGTCAGCATATGGAGCAACCTTCTTGAAGCAGGCTCTTTGGTCTGGAGACTTTATGGGAGGCTTACATAAAGTAGACAGCGATGAAGAACTTGAAGCGACATCACCGAAAGATGATGATGACGCAAACATCGCGTTAGGGGTTAGTTCAGCTGATGGGATGCAGGGAGCCATTCTGACGGAACAAATTTGGAACAAGTTGGCCTACATTCGCGAAGGATTATTTTATGATACAGCTAAAAAGCAACTGACGGCTGGGACTGGAAGCAAATATAATCCAGCAAATGGCTTTGTTTATTTGCCGCACCAAATCGAGGTCGTGGAAGACGGCCATAATGAGATGCCAAGCGCCAAACAATTGACCGTAAAAGATGCACGAAGCATGCTGCAAGATCAATGGCTGATGCTGTGGCCGGCATCCGAATTTTACGGCATGACAGATCAGCGCCCGGAAAACAAAGCGCAAAACCCGGCGTTTTTAGCCGCATTTGACGGTAAACCGTTTCCGAGTGCAGTTAAGGAGAATGTAGATGGTTCTGCTGCCAACGATGTAAAGGCATCTGATCCTTATTCCATCAACCGCGATGTGTTGCTGCAAGTCTTTAAAAATATCGATGCCATGCACTTTAACAATGAAGCGGGAGCTTTTATCGATCAACATGACGGAAAGACACAGGGAGCTCATGTAGATACATTTCAGGCCGGATACACGACAGAGGCGCTGCGAATGTTCCAGCGTGCGATTGACGGTCTTCCTGTCGGATACGCCAATGGTGAGGATGCAAAAGGATTAGAGACTGAAGAAGGAAAGCGTGCTCTGGAAATGATTAAAAAGCAAGCCGACTTTATCATCAATGAGTTAAAACGTGAAGATGGGCTAGTTGCAAACGGATATACGATCGGAAAAGGTAAGGACGATACAGAGCCAACTTTAGATGCACAACTAGGAGCGATTAGAGGCTTGACTGGGGCATTCTTAGCAACGAAAGAAACGAAGTACCGCGATGAAGCACGTGAATTATACCAAGCGATGGATGAGAAAATGCTCGATAAAGAAACCAATTTATATTACACAAGTAAAGATGAAATGGAATATAACCCCATGACCGCAGGGGCTTTATCAGCTGTCTTCCGTGTTGCTTTAAATAACTTATACAATGCGGACGGAGACCAAGAGACGCTGTCATCTCTGGACCGTGAAACGATAATCTCCCGCTATGTTTCTTTTTACGATACGGTTATTGACGGGCCATCGTTACAGGAAGGAATGCAGGCAAGTGAGTTCTGGGATACAGGAGATGCTTATATTGATGGTAAAAAGCTTGGGAATACCGACAAAGACAATGTTCCGCAAGTGCAGGCAGGGCACGGGAAATATGGGATTGCGCCTATTTTAGTGAATGTAGAAGTGAAGAAACGGTAAGGAAGGAAATATTATGTGGTGGAAGAGACTCTTGCAATTAACAATTTTATCTGCAACGGCCATTATCGCTGTAAGCTGTATGCCGGAACAAATGGCCACGAACAAAGAGGTCCTTCGTGACCATGCGGTTCATAGTGATAATATGGTGCTAAATGACAAAGGTGATACACTTTATGTGGCCAATATAGATGTAAATACCATATCGATTCTTGATGCAAAAACGAAAAAAATACAAGCGGAAGTTTCGGTCGGAAAACAACCGCAGCAGCTAACATTAAGTCCCGATGGCCAATTCGTGTATGTCTCGTGTTTATTTGATAATCAGGTAGACGTCATTTCCACAAAAAAGAGGAAGGTGGTCGACTCCATTGAGGTTGGCATTCAACCATTTGGGCTTGTCACAAGCCCAAATGGTGAAACACTTTATGTAGCAAACTATCAGTCTGGTACTCTATCTATCATTGATACCAATGAGAGGGAAGTAAAGAAGGAATTAAAAATTGGTGACCGTCCTAGAACGGTTGCCATGACCAAGGATGGGAAAAAGCTATATGTTCCTCATTATTTAGATGGCCATATCTCTGTCATCGATACAGAGGCAGACAAAGTGACAAAGACTATTACCTTGGCTAATTCACCGGATCAGACTAACCGTAAGAAAAGCCAGGGAATTCCTAATACTTTTGAGCAGTTTGTGATATCGCCTGATGGGAAAAAAGCGTTTGTTCCACACTTGTTAACGAATATCGATACCCCAATTCATTTTCAAGAGACGATCTTTCCTGCGGTGTCCGTTATCGATTTAGAAAAAGACGAAGAAATCGTAGATGAGCGAAAAGAGCTCTTTGACGAAATGAAAATACGGGATGTAAAAAATGAAACCATCATCGTAGCGAACCCATATGATGTAGCCTTTCAGCCGGATGGCAGCAAAGCCTATGTGGTGATGTCGGGCAGCGAAGACCTTGTCGTTTTTGATTTAACACGTGGCGGAAATGCGACCCAAATTTTGCGGCGCATTAAAGGAGATAACCCACGGGGAATTGCCATTTCAAAAGATGGCCAGACACTATATGTTCATAATGCGATGAGTCATAATTTAGCGACGATTCAAACAGGGGGAGACAGCCCTTATGCACGGGCCACTATGTCAGGGGAACCTATAAAACTGATTAAAAAAGATTCTCTGTCAAAAGAGGTGCGGGAAGGTAAAACAATATTTTACAGTGCAAACAGTGATGAATTCGCCACAAGCATAACGGGGAACAACTGGATGAGCTGTGCTTCGTGCCATGCCGATGGGGACATGAATCGCTTAACGTTAACGACGGCAAAAGGTCCACGTAATATTCCAAGCAATGTGGTGACGACAGAAACAGGGCTGTTTTTGTGGGACGGGTCACGCAATGAGTTTACGGATTACATTCATACTGTTCAAGGCGAAATGGGAGGCATGATGGAACTTGATCCTGCCAAACCGATCCCAGAAGATGTACAGCACATGTATGATGCACTCCTGGCTTTTTTGCAAGATCCAAACTCGTATCCTCCTCCTCAAAGTCCTTTTCGGAAGAAAGATGGCAGTTTAACAAACACAGCCAAAGAAGGAGAACGGTTGTTCAACGGAAAAGGAAACTGTCTCAGCTGCCATGGCGGGGAGTTCTTCACTGACAGCGGCAAGGCTGTGAATGGAGAAGGAGAGCTGACGGAACGAAACACAAACTTTCTCCATGATATTGGAACAGGAAGCAAACTCGACGTGCCTTCAAAAGGAGATGCACGCGGTCAATATCAGAATCCGCGTGATGGCAAAAGGTTTGATACTCCAACTTTAAGGGGTGTTTGGGCAACTGCTCCGTATTTTCATGATGGCAGCGCAAAGACCATAGAGGATGCGATTGAACGTCATGGAAATGACAGCATTCCGAAGCTATCAACATGGGAAGTGAACGCCATTGCCGAATATATTAAATCGATTGAATAATAGAAACCTGTCGTGAAAGCGGCAGTTTTTTTTAGTAACGAAAGTATAAACGGTACTCAATTAATGGAGTGCCGTTTTTTTGCACAGAAATATGTTTTATTAATTTATTTACCGATAAATTCGTAATATCCGAGCTAGACGAAATTTCATCCAACAAGTTTTTTAGATGTTCAATTTCCTCTAAATTGTCTTGTTTCTCTAGGAGGTATAGCAACTGTTTAATGATTGCCGAATTTGTTCACATAATTGTAGAAAAGCTTTTGAAAAGACTAAATTAATAGGAATTCTAATGTGATATTATTTTATCTGTAGGAGGTAGCAAAATGGAAGCATGACAAAAAAATAATAGTTTTTCATTTGGACGTTTCTGTCCTCTATCATTTTCCCCAACCAAACAATGATTTTATGAAAACCTCGAAGAATAAATCCAACTAGTAAATTTTGCGAACGTTTTCTAATAACCATCTTATTGAATCCACACTTTTTTCTGCTTTAACATCCATTCTTTCCATATTTTTTCGGATAAATTGTTTTATAAAAATAGACCCGAAGGCATAGGTCTGTTTTGTAAACATATTATCATTTAAAAGTTTCCCTAGACTATGATTTCTGGTACGTAAATTATATCTGAAGGAGGATAATTTAATGGGTCACGATATATCAGGATATAATAAAGCAGGGCATGAAATTGCTTATGCTCGTTTTAGCATGGGGAATTATAATGCTATCATACTGTATGATTTACTTGATGCAAATAAGTACTATGCAGGAGTTAGTGGGTCAGGAGGCAGTTCTATCTTTTCGAAACAACAAATTGAAAAGGCTGTCAATGCCTACAAACAATTTTTTAACAATGGTGAGTCCTTGTCAGAAAGTGACTCCTTACCTTGGGACCAAAAACAAATCCTGGATTTTATCAAAAATTGTTTAGCAACGGCAAAGATAGAAGGCAGTGTAAAAGTATATTTTGGCTAATGTTTTAAATGGGTTTTAACTGTGGACTTAAAGAGCCGAGCACTCAAGGCTCTTTTTTCTTTTTGCAAAAAAAAGAAAATGGATCAGAGTATAAAACTAGAAAAAATATCATTATATCATTTACAAAATCAATACTTTCACCTACTCTACAACAAATAAACTTGTGATTACTATCGAAACAACCCTTGAGAAAAAGGATCAGAAGATAGAGGAGCAAATACGGAAGGAAGTATCAAAGCAATTGGTGAATAAATTGTGTGCCATAAGTTCGGGGCTCTTTTTCAGAAAATTATGTACACCAAATTATTAATATGTTATAGTTAGTGAAAATTCCATATCGTGTAAGAATTGGTGCCAAGCTAAGGCTTGGCTTAAAAGGGAAGAACGGTGTAATTCCGTCGCTGTCCCGCAACTGTAAATCGGAGTGAATCACAAATACCACTGTCTATTCGACGGGAAGGTGTGAGGAACCATGATGATAAGCCAGGAGACCTGCCAAATTCCAGTACACACCAAATACCTACGTGGAAATAGGTGGTGACCTTCATTTGTACGACTAACGAGTTATGAGCAGCATTGTTTATGCATGCTGTTTAGCTAAACTTTAACTTGATTGTAGAGCCATTTCCATTTTGTGGAGATGGCTTTTTTGTATTTGGGAATTTTGTAACTATAAAAAGGAGGAATGAAAAATGAATTTAGTTAGTACAGCTATTGGTTACCCGTATATTGGTGATAACCGGGAGTGGAAACGATGTCTAGAATCTTATTGGAAGACAGCGATATCAGAGGAGCAATTCAGTATAGATATGAAAACGATTCGCTTAAATAATTTGAAGCGCCAGCAATCATTAGGCTTGGATTTACTAACAGTTGGAGATTTTACCTTTTATGACCGGATGCTAGACCATGCGGCAATGTTCGGAATGGTTCCAAATCGTTATCAGTGGACAGGTGATGAAGTAAATCTATCAACCTATTACGCAATGGCACGAGGAGCAAAGAATGTAGTAGCATGTGAAATGACAAAATGGTTTAACACAAACTATCACTACATCGTCCCTGAGTATGAAGGCCAGTCATTAAGATTAACGAAGAATTACATATTAGATTATTTTCTAGAAGCCAAACAGGATTTAGGTCTAATTACAAAGCCTACCTTAATCGGTCCTTTTACTTTTGTGAAATTAGCGAAAGGATACGATGCCAAATCGAAAGCATTGTTTATTTTAAAACTCCTACCACTCTATGTACAAGTATTACAGCAACTTGTAAATGCAGGCGCCCAGTGGATTCAAGTGGAAGAACCCGCACTAGTCCTTTCACTTACAGCGGAGGATGTAAAACTAGTCCAAGAGATTTACAAACAATTAGCAGCACAAGTACCGGCTGCCAAAATCATGTTACAAACCTATTTTGAAGGATTATCAGCGTATGAAGAACTATCTCAATTACCGGTTGCTGGGCTTGGTCTTGATTTCATCCATGGTTCTGAAGAGAATATGACCTCACTTCGAAAATACGGCTTTCCCCAAGACAAAGTATTAGGAATTGGTATCATCAATGGACGGGATATTTGGCGGGCAAATTTGGCTGAAAAAGCATTCAATATAAAAGCTGTTTTATTATTAAGCGGTGTAAATGAAGCTTGGATTCAGTCATCATGTAGTTTGCAGCATGTACCTGTGACGACGAAGGCAGAAACACGTATTGATGCCACATTAAAAAATGCCCTATCATTTGCAGATGAGAAAATTGTGGAGCTAACACAGTTAACAGCCTATGTGTGTGACGAGGCGTGTCCAGGAAATAAGAGTGTGTCAAAAAGTATGAAAGCGACCCAAGCATTAGAACAGCATGAGGCGCGGAAAAATGTACGTGTGAAGGAGCTTGAGTTACAAGTAATACCCGAACATTTTGCCCGTCCATTGACATTTAACGAACGCCAGCCTTTGCAGAAGGAGGCATTAAAATTACCAGATTTTCCAACCACAACGATTGGCAGTTTCCCTCAGTCGGATCTAGTAAAACGTAAACGAACAGCCTGGCGGAAAAAAGAACTTACTGACGCTGCATATGCAGTGTTCTTGGAGGAGGAAACAGCTCGTTGGATTCAAATTCAAGAAGAGATTGGACTGGATGTTTTCGTACATGGTGAATTTGAGCGAACGGATATGGTTGAGTACTTTGGAGAAAAGCTAGAAGGTTTTGCTTTTACAGAAAAAGCATGGGTGGTATCCTATGGTTCACGCTGTGTCAAACCACCAATTATTTATGGTGACATCGAGTGGACCGCTCCAATGACCGTGAAGGAGGTAGAAGCTGCCCAGCAATTAACGTCAAAATATGTGAAAGGGATGTTAACAGGTCCTGTCACCATCCTAAATTGGTCTTTTGTCCGTGATGATATTTCACGTGAACAAGTAGCCAACCAACTTGCTTTAGCGCTGAAAGAAGAGATAAAAGCGTTAGAAGATGCAGGCATTGTCATTATTCAAGTAGATGAACCTGCATTACGTGAAGGATTGCCATTACGCCAAGAAAAATGGGCGGACTATTTAGCATGGGCAGTCAATGCCTTTAAGTTAGCTACTTCCAGTGTGAAAAATGAGACCCAAATTCATACCCATATGTGTTATTGCGAGTTTAATGACTTTATTAAACCTATTCGTGCCCTTGATGCAGATGTTATTTCAATCGAAACGTCTAGAAGTCATGGGGAGCTAATTCAATCTCTTAAGCAAAATCCATACGAACTTGGGATTGGTTTAGGAGTGTACGATATTCATAGTCCACGAGTGCCAGGTGTAGAAGAGATCAGTACAATATTAAAAGATAGTTTAGCGGTTATTTCAAAAGAACAGTTCTGGGTTAATCCTGATTGTGGTTTAAAAACACGTCATGAAGAAGAAGCCATTGCATCTCTTAAAAATATGGTGACTGCTGCCCGGAAACTCCGCCAACAGCTGCATCAAACGGTTTAAATCATTAGAGCCTTTTCCATTTTTAGAAAAGGCTCTTTGGGTTGTTTAATTAAACATCACCACCTAGGCAAATGTGCATAAAATGATGAAAGCACAATAATGGAGGTGTGATGTTCCCAAATGATGTTCAATCATTATTATAGAAATAATCCGTTCGATATTTATAGACAATACAAGCAATTACAGGCTCAAAACGAACAATTAAGAAAAAGAATAAAAGAATTAAAGCGACTTGTAGGGAATCAGAATTTAAGGGCGAATGACCAAAACTGGGAAATGCATTTGGCCGACCAGGGAAATACGAATTTTTCTAGTGCCATCTTGCCTGCTGATTTGACGTTATTGACGTTAAAGAAAGATCCATTTAATAATGCTTCTGCATTATTTAGTGTAAATCAAAATCAACTGTATTCGGTTGAACGAATCTCGAAAAAAATACTCTCTGCCACCGACTTGGATACTTATAAAGAGAGATGGAATTTTTCAATAGAAGAACAGAATGGGTTTCTTGATTTAATAGCAAGAGACGGAGTAATTTACGCTTCAACGATGACAAAAATTTATGCGATTAAAGATAACGGAAGCGCTCCACAGACACTTTGGACCGTTGATAGCTTTGCGAATCGCCTTTTAATTGACCAGAATACGTTGTTTTATTTAACAAGAACAACTGAAGGTTTGAATGCAATTGGTACGGTTGATGTAACTACGGGTCAAAGAAAGTGGACATATCCCCTTAAATTCCAAGAGCAGTTGGAAGGAGTTTTCGCTGCTGGCGATAACCGACTGTTTGCAAATATACGGAATCCAGTTCAAATGACATCCAAAATGTATGCATTCGACACCTCCACAGGCACGGTGCTTTGGACATATAATCTTGACTCAAGTTTGCCTATTTATGGGGCCCCTGTCTATAAAGACGGGAAGCTTTACTTCGAAACGAAACCGGCGACGACAAGAAATATCTGGGCATTGGAAGGCGCAAGTGGAAGAACATTATGGAAGTTTAGCCCCACGGGTATGTTTACACAACCTCTATCTGTAACGAGTGATTCTTTAATTGTCCTAGATGAGACCAATATCATCTCGGTAGACAAAAATACCGGAGTGCAAAAATGGAAGACCTTGTATGCAGAACAGTTTGTTGCTGGTGGACTTCAGACCGTTAAAGGGTCAAGTGGAATGGTCGTAGCCTCTGATAAAATTATTTTGGCAAATTACAACAAAATAAAATTCTTTAATATCGCAAATGGTCAGCTGATTTATTCAACTCTTCAGCTGACACCAACTACTGGCGCATCTGGCTTGCGGCCAATCGGCGTCATCAAAGACACGATTTTTGTAACAGAGACGAATCAATTTCTATATACGTACGCCGTTCCAAAAACATCCCAGTTAGATACAGAAAAGCCAACGGCAACAATCGATTTACCAGCAGTCAGCCAGCTTACTATGCAGGATGGGAAGAACCAAATTAAAATTCCCATTACCATCAGTGAAACCGCAGATATGGATGTAACCATTGTGGATGAAAGCGGCCAGCTAGTTCAGACCATTGGGTGGGGACGCCACTTGAAGGGTACATCCAATTTTTATTGGGATGGAAAAAACAGCCGTGGCTTTAATGTAATCCGTGGAAACTACTATCCAATTGTAAAACTTACAGATCTTGCTGGGAATAAGAATGAATATACAGCACGTGACAAATCCATTCTGATTACAGAAGGTTTTGGTTTAACCTTGAAAAATTCCAATTTGCGCTCGGCAGCCACCACTCAAAGCACTATCCTAACAACAATCCCCGCTGGTTCAGAAGTGATTATAACTGGAGAAACGGGTGATTGGTATCAGATTGAGTACAGGATTATAAGCGCGGTTCTAAAAGGATATGTCTCCAAACCATTAATCAAAGTTCCAACCAATCAGGAGATTCAAGCAATCGAAAATGCTAAGACAAGGACAAACGTCAATGTTAGATCCAATCCTGGAACTCAGTATGATACAAAGATTGTGCTCCCGATGAATACAGATATAATAATATATTCCGCAATCGGAGACTGGTATTCAATAGAATACAAGAAAGACATCAATACTCCGGATTCTGGGTATGTTGCAAAATTTACTGTAACCCTTCCAACAGTATCAACCGTTGAATACACTGTTGTTGCTGGAGATTCGCTTTGGAAGATAGCTCAGAAGAATGGTGTAACGATTGACTCTATTGTCAAAGCCAATAACCTCGATCCCAATCAACCAATTTATATTGGACAAAAACTGACCATAGTGAAATAATCCTTTTTCAGGTAAAGGTGAAGGGCAGAGTATATATGAAAGGGATGTATAAGAATTTATTTGACATTTCTAATCGAAGTGTTAACATTAACCATGCAAGGGAATTTTTATAAATGAATAAATAACAATCCGCTAGAGGTGCCTTTTTAAAGGGCTGAGATTGAAGTGATACTTCGGGACTCTATGAACCTGATCTGGGTTATACCAGCGTAGGGAAGTGGAAGCATGGATATTTGAAGAATCATTTTTATATTTCAAATTATCAACCACTTTCTTATCAAAAGGAAGTGGTTTTTTGTTTTTCACTTTATTTCATTGAGATTCGGAATCGTGATTATTGGGGGTGACTTGTATTTTAACTAGTGTTAAAGAGTTACATATTATATCCAATGGTAAAATGCCGATCGAGCAGCTATGTGAAATTGTCATGGATATTCATCCATATGTAACCGCGATTCACTTACGAGAAAAACAGAAAACAGCGAGGGAACTTTTTCAAGCGGTTGAACTATTAACCAAGACAAACCTGTCACTATCAAAGATTATAATCAATGATCGTGTGGATGTTGCCTTAGTTACAAAGGCTGGCGGGGTTCAATTAGCCTTTCATAGTTTAGATGCAGCCATTGTAAAAGGGAATTTTCCTCAGCTTAAGGTAGGAAGTTCCATCCACTCCTATGTGGAAGGACAAAAAGCAAAAGAAAAGGGTGCTGATTACATGCTTTTCGGCCATGTCTTCCCTTCACAATCAAAACCAGGAATGACCCCTAAAGGCCTTGAGGAGTTATCAAGGATCACACAATTAGAGGTTCCGGTAATTGCCATTGGAGGCATAACCCCCGAGAATACGGGACGGGTACTAGATGCTGGGGCAAAAGGAATCGCGGTCATGTCAGGGGTATTGGAAGCTCGGGATCCATTATTAGCAGTAAAGGCTTATTTAAATGTATTAAGAGATGGAGATGGAACAAGTGGAAAATTCATTTGATGTTGCCATTATCGGAGGAGGGATTAACGGATCCTCCATTGCCTATCAACTAGCAAAAATGGGAAGAAAAGTAATCATAATTGAGAAGGAACGATTGGCTTGCCAAGCTTCCAGTGCGGCTGCCGGTATGCTGGCAGCACAAGCGGAGATTGAACAAGATGGTCCTTTATTCCAGTTGGCATTAAAGAGTCAAGCAATGTTTTCTACTCTCTCAAGTGAGTTATTTGAATATTCGGGAATTGATATCGAGTTTGTGAATAAAGGAATGCTAAAAATTGCAGAAACGGAAGAAATAGCAGCAGAGGTAAAAAAACAGGTCAGCTATCAAAGGAATTGGGATCCAACTATAAAATGGCTGGATGGAAAGGTATTACGAGAAATGGAACCGTCTTTAGCACCAAGTGTTGTTGGAGGGATGTATCTCCCAAACGATGGACATGTGCAGCCAGCAAAGTTAACACAAGCGTTTGCACATGCGGCTGTTTATTTTGGAGCGGAAATTCGTGAAAATACGGAGGTTCTTTCTTTTATTTTTGAAGACGGTCAGGTTAAAGGGGTTAAAACGACCAATGGTGTCATACATAGTGAACAAGTTGTCGTGGCCACCGGAGCTTGGGCAGCGAAATTAATGCGTGAATCGGGTTTGGACATTAGCGTGTATCCTGTTAAAGGAGAATGCTTTTCCGTTCGAACGGAGGAGCCGATTATTAACACGACTATTTTTTCCGACAAACGCTGTTATCTGGTACCAAAACGGAATGGGGAAATTTATATTGGTGCTACCATGCTTGAAAATACCTTTGATAACAAGGTTACACCCGAAGGGATTGCTTCATTAATAGAAAGAGCGACTAAGTTAGTTCCTCAGATTAAGGAAGCAGCATGGGAGCGAGTGTGGTCAGGATTCAGACCGCAGACAGGCGATGGAATCCCTTATATTGGCGAGCATCCAAAATGGAAGAAATTGTTCGTGGCAGCAGGGCATTTTCGAAATGGGATTTTATTAAGCCCTATTACAGGGAAAATAGTAGCTGACCTATTAGCAGGTAGACGGCAAGATGAGGCTCTTCTCGCAGCTTTTCACCTTGAAAGACACAAAGAGACAGTTGGTTAGGAGGTTCATGATGGAAGTAATATTAAATGGCGAGTATATCCACTTACCAGAGCATATCATATTTGTTTCGGATGTTCTCAAACATTATGAAATCCATGATAAGGTCATTGTCGTGGAAGTAAACGGTGAAATCTTAACCAAAATAGATCACCAAAGTACTAGATTATCAGATAAAGATCGAATTGAAATAGTCCATTTTGTAGGAGGCGGTTGACATGTTAAAAATAGGTTCATTATCCTTTCAATCTCGTTTGTTTCTAGGAACGGGAAAGTATCCAAGCTATGACATCCAAAAGGAAGCAGTGGAAGTTTCCAAAGCAGAAATCCTCACGTTCGCGGTAAGACGAATGAATATTTTTGAATCAAGTCAGCCGAATTTCTTAGAACAGCTAGACACCAATAAATATACGCTGCTGCCTAATACAGCGGGTGCGAAAACAGCGGCAGAGGCCGTCCGTATCGCAAAATTAGCAAAAGCATCCGGCCTATGCGATATGATTAAAGTGGAAGTGATTGGCTGTGATAAAACATTACTTCCTGACCCGATTGAAACCCTAAAGGCGACAGAAGAATTAGTGAAGGAAGGATTTATTGTCCTCCCTTATACCTCAGACGATGTTGTTTTAGCTAGGAAACTTCAAGAAGCTGGCTGTCATGCTGTCATGCCAGGGGCCTCGCCAATCGGATCTGGTCAAGGGATCATCAATCCCGTAAACCTTAGCTTTATTATCGAACAAGCTGTCGTTCCTGTTATTGTTGATGCCGGAATTGGCTCACCTGCCGATGCGGCTTTAGCGATGGAATTAGGAGCCGATGGCGTCTTATTGAATACGGCTGTGTCAGCGGCCAAAGATCCAGTAAAAATGGCAAAAGCAATGAGATTAGCGATTGAAGCTGGACGTTTAGGCTATGAGGCCGGCCGAATCGAGAAAAAGAGATATGCCACAGCAAGCAGTCCCAAAGAAGGAATGAGTATCGGGTGATTAATCGGTACTCACGACAAGAACTTTTTTCACCCATTGGAAAAGACGGGCAGCAGCGAATTTTCGATAAACATGTACTCATAATTGGAGTGGGAGCACTCGGATCAGCATGCGCAGAAGCACTTGCCCGTGCTGGAATTGGTAAACTAACCATTGTTGATCGTGATTATGTAGAATGGTCCAATTTACAGCGGCAGCAGTTATATACAGAAGAAGATGCCAAAAATCGAATTCCTAAAGTAATAGCGGCCAAAAACCGCTTAACAGCCATTAACTCTTCTGTGAAAATTGAGGCAATCATTGCGGATGCCTCTGTGTCAGAACTGGAAGACTGGGCCAAAAAAGTTGATCTTATTATGGATGCAACGGATAATTTTGAAACAAGAATGATCATTAACGATGTATCCCAAATGTATGGTGTCCCATGGATTTACGGTGCTTGCGTTGGAAGCTATGGAATCTCCTACACGATCATTCCTGAAAAAACACCTTGCCTTTCTTGTTTAGTAGAAACCGTTCCTCTTGGAGGATTAACCTGTGATACAGCTGGAATTATTAGTCCAGCTGTGAACATGGTCGTTTCTTTTCAAATAAGCGAAGCATTGAAAATTTTGGTGGGTGACTTGGATTCATTGCGAAATAAACTCGTTTCTTTTGATTTATGGAAAAACCAATATAGTTCCATACAAGTAGATAAATTGAAAAAGAGGGATTGTCTTTCTTGCGGGGAAGAACGTACTTACCCTTATTTATTATTCGAAAATCAAACAAAGACAGCTGTGCTATGTGGAAGAGATTCAGTTCAGATACGTCCTTCTATACCTGCCATTCGTGATTTGGATGCTTTAGAAAAAATATTGGCAAATCAAGGAGGAGCCGTGGAGCGAAATCCTTACCTCTTATCGTATACTGTGAATCCTCACCGATTAGTAGTTTTTAGAGACGGAAGGGTTTTAGTACATGGAACGAAGGATATATCCGAAGCAAAGGCGCTATACCATAGATACCTAGGTTAATTAGAATGAAACAACTTCAGACTCTATAATTACTAAATTAATATCAACTGTTTAAGGAGAGCAAACGTGCTCTCTTTTTTTTATTTAAACTATTGGCTGTGTTCAAGGTTAATATCTATTTTGGCACTCTGTTGACCTTCGTTCCAGGCATGAAGACTCCTGCGGGAGTACGGGGCAGGGGAGACCCCGCAGGAGCAAAGCGACGAGGAGGCTCCCCGGCACGCCCGCGGAAAGCGAAGTGCCTGGAACGGAAATCAACAGACAAGTTAAATACACCCAAACTATTAACAAGGCATAAGGGATAATCGCCACCTTTAATGGGGGGAGTTTTTTTAGATTACTAATATTAGTTATAAATTTGTATAATGAACTAGAAAAAATTGACTATATATACATTTTTTATAAAAATTAAATTTTCCTCAAAATCATAAATCTTTTTCGAAATATTCTCGTTAGCATAGTGGAGGTGAGAAAATGTCGGACTTAGAATTAATTGCAGAGATAAAGAGAGGGAGCCGAGCGAGCCAGGAAATATTGGTGAGGCGGCATTATAAGCTGATTTACAGCTTTCTTTATCGGATGGTAGGCGATAAGGAGCTGGCAAAGGACCTTACCCAGGAGACCTTTATTAAACTATTAAACAACATTTCAAAATTCAGGCCTTCCTCCGAGTTTCGAAGCTGGATGTTGAAGGTCGCAAGCAACCACGCCAAAGACTATTTGAAAAGCAAGTCTTACAAAGATAGCAGGAATACATATGAATGGTATGAAAATGACGGTTCAGGTTCAGAGAAAAGTGTTTCCTCTATTTTTGAAAAAAATGAAAAACGAAATGAGATCAAAGAGGCACTCGAGGAGCTTCCAGATTTTCAACGAGAGGCGATTTTGTTTAAATACTATCATGATTTGAAGATATCGGAAATTGCTTCGGTGACAAATACAAGTGTACCGACCGTGAAATCGAGGCTTAATCAGGGCCTAAAGAAGCTTAAAACTTACTTGCAGCGGGGGGATAGGGATGAACAAAATACAAGTGGATAAAGAGGTTAAAGAATATCTAGATTCTTATAAGGTGGATTTTCCCCATGAGGAAGAAATAGAATCATCGATTGGATTGATCATGTCACAGGTGCAGCCAATCCAAAGCAGGGCCAATGTATTTCAATCTCGTGCCAAAAATTTAGTTGTAAACTCGATCCAGGAATTTTTTCGTTTTGGTTATTTATTTTGGGGACTTAACAGCTTGTTTTTACTGCTAGGTATAGTTGGTCTGATCCATTTGAAAACCGATCCGTATGTTACGGCGTTTGCTCTGGCACCACTACCTTTTATTGTAGGGATAATAGAAATTCTTAAGAGCAAAGATGAAGGGTTGATCGAGCTTGAAATGACGTTAAAGTATAATGCCCAGCAAATATTTATTTCAAGGCTTTTTGTAGTCGGATTGTTTAACTTAATGGTCAACATAGGGATTTCATCGATCTCTATGGCAGTCTTTCCAGAAGTTATTTTTTCAAAACTCCTCTTGGCTTGGACGATTCCCTATGTTCTTGTGACGGGCCTGGCCTTTTTATTTGCCATGAATATGAAAGGGAATGTGGCGAGCGGCGTGTTGCTCGCAGTCTGGTTTGCACTCTGTTATGGTTTACTGCAAGTGGAGGAAATCATGGAAATGGTATTCAGCATGGATATCCTGCCGGCTGCAGGTATTCTTTTGGCCGGGGGCTTACTCTGGACGGTGAATCTAGTGAAAATAAAAAGACTTGAAATCGGGAGAGAATATTATGATGCTTAATATCGAAAACGTTTCAAAGGTGTTCGGGGATAAACGGGCAGTTGATGGAGTAAATGCAGAGCTGACCAATGGTGTTTACGGATTTCTAGGGGCAAATGGCTCAGGGAAAACCACCTTAATGCGGATTCTTGCGACCGTCTCAAATGCAACTTCAGGAACGATTACTTTTAACGGAGAGGATATTAGAAAAATGGGAGACCGTTACCGTGATATCATCGGTTATCTCCCGCAACATTTCGGATATTACAAGCATTTTTCCGTTGAAAAATTTCTGTATTATATTTCCAGTTTAAAAGGCATCGAGAAGACGGAAGCAAAGCGAAAAGTAGAAGACCTGTTAGAGACCGTAAATCTCACCGATAAGAGAAAAGTTAAGATGGGCAAACTGTCCGGTGGGATGAAGCAGCGTGTTGGTATTGTTCAAGCCCTCTTGAATAACCCTAAAATACTAATAGTTGACGAGCCAACTGCGGGGCTCGATCCAAAGGAGAGAATCCGGTTTCGGAATCTACTTGCTGAAATAGCCATGGAACGGATTGTTCTTCTTTCGACCCATATCGTTTCAGATATAGAATACATCGCTAAGGAAATTCTAATTATGAAGGACGGGCGGCTAATTGAAAAAGATTCACCGCAAAAGTTAATGAGTCGAATTCAAACTAAGATTTGGTGTGTAGAAGCAAGCGAGGCTGAGATAGCAACTTACCAGGAAGGATTTAAAGTGGGTAATATCGCAAGGAAAGTCGATGGAATTGAACTGCGGATTATATCAGAGGAAAAACCTGCCGATGATGCTGTAAATGTCCCTGTAAATCTCGAAGATCTGTATCTGTATTATTTTGACGAGGGGGTAGGGGCATGAGCGTAATTAAATGGGAACTGGTGAAGATATTTAAGCAAAAAAGTCTTTATTTTATTGGAATCTTTTTATTTGGCTGGTTTACGATGATTGCCTTCGATGTTGAAAATCCAAAAATATCGCAAGAGGTATATCAAAAGTGGGAAGGGCCAATTACCGCAGAAAAAATCGCCGAAGCAGAAAAAGTGAACAAGGAATTAACAGAATATTTTTTGGCTGAAAGTGCTCCAGATGAGCGAAGGAGTGCTGAATCAGCAGTGGTAGAAAATATCGCTTATAGCCAAAACATTAAAGCTCAAATTAAAGAGCGAGCCGCCGGCTTAGATCAGTTAATCAAAGAGGAGAATGAAAAGGGAAATATCGCCTTGGCTAACAAACTAGAACTCCAAAAAGATATGTACAATCAGGTAGAAATAAATAAAATTTCATATTATAAGGCACCAATGGAAGCGGTAGATTTCGTTAATGTATTTGGCCTTGTATTAACCGGTGTATTTCTGTTAATTGGCTTAACAGGAATCTATTCAAACGAACATTCATCAGGTGTGGATAACTATATCCTCAGTACGAAAAATGGCAGAGTAATAACAATGAGAGCAAAGCTGTGGGCTTCATTTATTTTCACAACCATTGTCGTTATCGGGTGGGATGTTTTTAATCTGGTTGTGAGGACGGTAATTTACGGTACAAAGGGCTGGGACCTTCCCATCCAGTATTCGTTTAAATATTTTACCTCTCCCTATAGCCTGACGTTCATGGAGTATCATTTGATTCAAATAGGTATCCATTTGCTTGCGGCACTTGCTTTTGCAGGTGTAATAGTTGTCGTCTCGACATTATCAAAATCGACAGTCATCTCCTTCTTCATCTCAGGGTTCCTGTTTGGCATTCCACTTCTCGCCAAAAGCATTATGACCATCGACACCATCTGGATTTCAAAAATATTTAGGTTCACACTGACAAATATAATGAAAGTGGAAGACTTGTACATGAATTTTATATCCCTGAATTTTTGGGGATATCCGGTGCTTGTTCCCTATGTCGGTATTGTGGTGACAGTGGTCATACTTACACTTTCCATATTCATCACTAGATGGCAGATCATAAAAAAGCAAATTGTCTGAAAAAATTAATTGAATATTTTTACAAATAGGTTTAGTATTAAAAGTGGATATAGGGATTTATGCTCTAGTCTACTTGTGAATTTAGAAAAAAAGTCAGTGACTCTTTTTATAGGCAATGAATCTCTAGACATGTTGATGCTAGAATTTAAGCCAAAATAAGCCGTAGAAACTCTACGCTTATTTTGGCTTTTTTATTTATTATTAAAAACTAAAGACAGGTGGGGGAAAATGGAGAGGGATGAGATAAAACGTCTAAACTTTCTGCTTCAAATATATATCGATGTCAATGTGGATAAGGATTTCTCTGTTTTATCAAAAAGTGCAGACCCATTCTTTATCCTGAATATGGATGGGCAATTGGTTTATGTAAATGATGTTTGCGAAACACTCTTAGGTTTTTCCATACCTGAATTATTACAGATGAGGTTGAGTCGAATATTCCTCTCCACAAGTTTGAATGAATCACAAACGTTCTTCTTTGAAAAGGGCCGTGAAAAACTAACAAATTTTGATGCAAAGATTAGTATGAGACCCGAATCATTAATGGATGTAAACGTAACTGCATTCCCAATCCTATTTAATAAGGATGTGGTAGGGTCATATGTAGTTTTAAAAGATATCACTCAAATTAAAAAAGAAAGACAATTACTATCGGAAAAACAAGCGGTGGCAGGTCAATTAGCGGCGGGAATTGCCCATGAGATTCGAAATCCGATCACAGCGATAAAAGGATTTTTACATTTAATGGCTAGGGATTATCATGGGGAGCCCATGTATTATGATATTGTAGAGTCAGAGGTTGCACGTATTGAAGTAATTCTCAAGGAACTAATGGTACTGGCAACACCAATCAAAAAAAAGTATGAAAAATTGACGATTAGTTCCTTATTAGATCAAGTTCTAGCATTAATGGAGTCCCAAATGTTATTAAATAATATTCAGGTTGATAAAAAGTTCAGTTTTCTGGAAGAATCCATTTTAGGGGATGGAAATCAATTAAAACAAGTATTTATCAATTATATAAAAAATGCAATTGAGGCCATGCCAAATGGCGGCAGTATCTTAATTGAAGGGTCCATTACTGAGGAAAAACATGCTCAGATTCGAATCATCGACCAAGGATGCGGCATCCCTCCCGATATGATTAACCGAATAAATGAACCGTTTTATACGACAAAAGAATATGGGACCGGGCTCGGAATGCCGGTAAGTTATCAAATTATTGAAGAGCATAAGGGAAAAATTGATATTACCAGCAGCAATAAGGGAACTTGTATCGAAGTAAGTTTACCAACCTTCTATAAAATTAAATGATTGCTAGTAAGGTAAATATCGTGTTAAAATGTTAAGGTCTAATGTCTTGCAGTCATTAGTTATGGCATTTATTATATATCCAGCAAAAATATATCCTAATCAATTGTATGGTAAATGGAAGAAACTATAAAAATAGTCGTCTTAGCCGTGGCCTAACTTCTTTTTCTAGAAGTTAGGTCTTTTTATTTTCCTGAAAGGAGAAGTTAATGAGTAAATCTACACAAGAGAATTTGCTATATCTTAGCAGTACGTTTAGTAAGCTCCTCAAGCGCAGATTTGGTAAGGGTCCAGAAACCTGTACGATGATGTCAAAAGGAAACCGATTATATATATACATTCGAAACTTTATTACGCCAGCAGAGGAAGTTTTGTTGAAAAATAATCAGTTGATTTTAGTCCATAATTTTCGTTCAGCCGTAATCAATGCAGTCATCAATGAGTTTAAACCGGAAGTTTCGAAGGTATTCGGAGGAAAAATTGATCACTTTTTCCATGATTGGAATTATGATTCGAATACTGGAATTATTCTGTTAGAAAATGTTCCATCTACTGATGAAGTAAAAATGGAAGAAGATTTTGAGAAAACTCTTTTTAACTTGATTGATTTTGTAGGGACCCGTTATCATAAACGACCGGTTGGTTTAAAGGTAGTAAAGTTTACACAAAATATTTGTGCGATTGAAGCAAGAGAAGTCCTCTTACAATTAGAAAGTTTAGCGTATGAACAAGGAAATCTCGATCTGCTTCTTCATCAAGCAAGGGAAATCAAAAGCGGTTATTTGAAAAATAAGAGTCTATTTGAAGATTTATTTAATCGCGTCATCGAAGATATATTTATTGTCTGGGATTATGAAAAGAACCGCAACTATCTCATTTTTGTTTTTTTTAAGTAATATCAATGAATCGAAAACATGTGGCAACAGGATTTTCCTGCTTATCACATGTTTTTTTTTTAACAAGCTGGTCTTTGGTACATAATAAAATGATGGAATATTTGTACCTAATTAAGGAGTAGAAAAGGATGATTAATCAAAACAAGGAAGAATTTATTAGTAGTTATGTTAGTAAGTTGTTAAGAAAAAATTTTGGAAAAGGGCCGCATACATGTCGGACCACCCTGTCCAAAAATCATCTCGTCACGTATATTCGCGGGTTTTTAACCCCAATGGAAGAGATCTTGTTACAGCAAGGACAGAATAGGTATGTTGACGATGTAAGAGCTGCTATTATTAACCATGTTTTGAATGAAATAACCGGGGTAGTAAAAGTGACTCTGGAAGTCGATGTAGAAGAATACTATCATGATTGGAACTTCCCAAATAATTCGGGCATTCTTATTTTTGTCTTAGAGGAGACAATAGGTCAGGTTAGTCAAGCAGATATAGATATGCAAAGGTTAGAATCGGAGGTTGGACGGCTCAGCTACTTGGTTGAAAAAGTACCTGATCATATCCATATCTATCCCATTTCACCATCCGTTTATTTAGTTGAAAGAAGCGGTATTCTTGTACCTATTGAAAAGGCATTAATTGAAAAAGGGTTTGAACAAGAACTTAGATTCACAAAGGATGAGTTGGAAAAAAAATATTTCCACCGGGAAGGCAGATTTGAGGATATTTTTAAAAAATCAATAAGAGATATTTTTATTGATTGGAATTTTAAAGAAGATAAATCATTGATGGCCTTTATGCTTGGTTCATAAGCTTAGGGTTTATATGTATAAAATAAGCTCTTCCAAGACGGAAGAGCTTGTTTTGAATGGATCAGTTTTTCTGCTAGGATCTTGCAGCCACCTTATTCAAAAACTGTAAAGTCCGTTGATTTTCTGTGTTCTCAAATACCTCTTCGGGGGTACCCTTTTCTACGATAACTCCTTGGTCCATAAAGATGACTTGGTCGGCAACATCTTTGGCAAAGTTCATTTCATGGGTTACAATGACCATTGTCATATTCTCCTTTGATAAATCCTTCATGACCTTTAAAACTTCGCCAACTAACTCAGGATCTAGAGCAGAAGTAGGTTCATCAAAAAGCAGTACTTTAGGATCCATGGCCATAGCTCGGGCGATTCCCACACGTTGTTGTTGTCCCCCAGATAGTTGATGAGGATACATCTCGGCTCGTTCTCTCAAACCAACTTTATCCAGAAGGGTTCTTGCTTTCGTCTCTGCTTCTGACTTTGACCTTTTAAGAACAGTGGTCTGTCCTTCCATTACATTTTCAATTGCTGTCAAATGTGGAAATAGGTTGTAATTTTGAAAGACCATGCCTGTATTTTTACGAAAAGAAACAAGTTCTTTTGCCTTCATCTTATGGTTTTGGTCAAAATTTATTGATTGTTCCGCAAGCTTAATCGAACCTTGATTAGGCATTTCCAACAGGTTAAGACAACGTAGTAAGGTTGTTTTTCCAGAACCGGAAGGACCGATAATCACGGCTGTCTTTCCTGTTGGGATGGTCAGGTCAATTCCTTTTAATACCTCAAGCTGCCCAAAACTTTTATGCAAATTGTCTATGTGAATCATTGGATCACCTCCATTATTTAGCGACACTTCGCTCAAATCGAATCTCCATTTTTGTCTGGAAATAAGAAAGAACGGTACTGAAGATTAAATAGATAAAGGCGACTTCAATATAAATCCAAAGAGGTTCATAGGTAGCAGCCGCGATTTGTTGACCTTTTTGGAATAGTTCCGTAACCGTAATGGTTGCTGCTAAGGAGGTGTCTTTTACTAAACTAATAAAAGAGTTTCCGAGCGGCGGCAATGATACACGAATGGCTTGAGGAATAATAATTCGTCTCATCGCCTGAGATTTGGTCATTCCAATTGAAAAAGCTGCTTCCCATTGCCCCTTTGGAATCGAAAGAATCGCTGCCCGAATAATTTCCGAACTGTAAGCACCTTTATTTAACGTAAAAGCAATGACAGCAGCCGGAAATGGATCAAGTGTTATTCCCATACTAGGTAATCCGTAAAATAGAATAAAGATTTGAACAAGTAAGGGAGTGCCGCGAAAGATCCAAACATAAAATTTGGCGACAGCATTTAAGACTTTCATATTGGATAGCCGTGCAAGTGCAATAAAGAAGGCTAAAATTAGCCCTAGAATAAAGGTGATAATTGTTAATGGGATCGTAAACTGAATTCCCGCTTTTAAAATAGGAAAAAAGGAATCACTAAGGATTCCTATAATTCGATCTATTCGTTCTTGGTCTGCAAACATATCGTTCCATTCCTTTACTTAGATACGTCCTCATTAAACCATTTTTTAGAGATTGCTAGGTACGTACCATCTTTTTTCATATCTGCAAGAGCGCCATTTACCGCATCTACAAGTTCTTTATTTCCTTTACGGAAAAGAAAAGCATTGCTTGTTGCGTCTGCTTCTTCATAAACTTTTTTAATAGGAAGATCTGGACGCTGTTTCTTTAAGTCTAGGTATGAAAGGCTATCGTTAATTGTTGCATCAATACGTTTTGAAGTGATTAGGTCGATGGATTGATTAAATCCTTCAACAACTGTATTGGTTGCCCCATGTGCTTCAGCGATTTTGCGGTAGTTACTGTCTAAGGATTGTCCAACTTTTTTACCCTTTAAGTCATCAAGTGTTTTAATATCGTTATTGTTCTCATGAACAACAAGAACAGCTTTTGAGACAATATACGGTTCTGACATATCGTATTTCTCTAAACGGTCAGGACGAACAGCCACTTCATTTGCAACCATGTCATAACGCTTAGCATCAAGACCGGCGATCATGCCATCCCATTTTGTTTCAACGAAAACGGGTTTAATATCTAATCTTTTAAATACTTCTTCAGCAATTTCTATATCAAAGCCTGTAAGCTTTTGAGAGTCATCATGATAAGTAAAAGGAGCATAGGTACCTTCTGTCCCGATTGTAATTTCACCTTTTGCCTTAATCTGCTCATAAAGATTTTTACTCTTAGCAGAACTTACCTTTTCCTCTTTACTGCTACAAGCGCCTAAAGCTACGGTAAGAAGGAGGGCTAAAAAAATTAGTGCAAATTTCTTCATGTTTCTTACATCTCCTAGTATTTTTATAGGTTTTATATAAAATAACTTTAATAGAATAATATACATCTAAATAAATGTCAATCTAAACGGGGAAACATGGCCTAAAGAAAGAGTCCCAATTCTATTTTTATTAGGATTGGGACTCTTTCTTACTATCCGAAAAATGTGTTTTATTTTTCCTCAAACCATAGTCGCGTTTTGTCGTCAGGGTCACCATTGTAATTGATGCGAATTTCCGCTCCAGCTTCTATGTCGGTATAGGCATAAAAGTTAATGGTTCTTTTTTTTAGTTTCCTTTTAAAGATAGCGTTCGGTTGGCTGGAATGGTTAAATAGCGAACCCATACCTAGTGCTAATGCACATTCATCAAAATCTTTTCCCCACCAGAAGACATAGTCAATTAAGGTAGTTTTCTCCAAATACTTAAACTCTTCTTTCGGGAAGATGATAACGGGTGACACCTCTAATAGCTCATCCTTCTTGATATCACGTGTAGCAAAAATCCCTCGCCCATGTTGAGATTGCTTTAGCTCCAACATAACTCTGTATACCTCCAGTTTCCCTTCTAACATTTTTTGTTTTTTTATTAATGTATGAAAAAGGTATATGTTTGGTATAGGTTATTTGGGGCGGAGCAGATTGAAATTGAAAAAATCAAGTTAGCTCTTACCTGTTATTAAAATAAACCGATAGTGCATTTGTAATATCATCTTGGTCATTTGTTTGGATCTGATAAGTCACTAAGCCCCTGATTTTGTTTTAGAAGAATAAGGAAGGAGATTTATAAATACAACGAATTTAATTACAGTTGCTGACTTATTTATTGGGGATGATTACTTGGATAAATAGATTTATGTTATAAGGCATTGTGAAGCAGAGGGGCAATCACTCGAGGCGCAGCTTACTGAAAGAGGAGTTAGGCAAGCGGCTGACTTAACCGAGTTTTTTGCTGATATGAAAATTGACCGTATCATTTCAAGTCCCTATTTACGGGCAATCCAGTCAATTGAGCGGGTTGCTGGGCTGGGGGGGCAGGTTAAGCACCCGAGCTGTTAAATAAACGGAAGAATTCCTCTTAATTCGAAATTATTATTAAAAAAGGCTCAAATAGACGGAGAGATTCCGCCTATTGACTCGAAAAATTCGAAAAGGGGAGATTTTGCTTTGCATAAACGGAAAATCTCCGCTTATTTACCCCGAAACGAGCTCCATTCTGCATATAACCGGAAAGTCTCCGCTTATTTTACTTTTGCTGGCTACTCGGTTAAGGAAAAGACATCTTATTTAAAAAGAAGTGAGTTTCCAATGGAACCTCATTTTGAGGCATTACGCTTACACGTTGTTTTGTGTCAGCCTTTTTGTCTGATTTCAATAGGTGAAAGGCGGATAAATGGTTATAATGATGGTGGAGTTGATATAGATGAATTCGAATGAAATCAACGCGCGGATTGACGCGCTTGATTATTTACGAGGTTTTGCCCTCATGGGAATTATTTTGGTTAATATTATTCCATTATTGTCAGTGAAATTACCGCTTTCCGGTACCAGCGATGCAACGTATTGGAGGTTTTTAAACTTATTTGTGGAGGGCCGCTTTTATACGATTTTTACTTTTTTATTTGGTGCCGGGTTTTACATATTTATCTCGAGAGCAATGGCGAAGGGGAAAAATGGGTATGTGTTGTTTTTACGGAGGATTGTTGTATTGTTTTTACTTGGGTCCATTCATGTACAATTCCATCCAGGAGAAGCATTAACAATTTACGCTGTTTGCGGTCTGATTATCTTACCATTTTATAGAGTGAACAAGGTTGTGAATCTTGTTTTTGGACTGGGCATGTTGCTAGTCATAAGTTTGTTTGCTGAAAAAATATTTATGGTAGTCCCGTTGATGACGCTAGGAATCGCCGCCGGGCAGTTTCAATTATTTGAACGGATGACAAATCAGTGGAAAGTAACTGCCCTTTTTACAGGTGTTATGTTTGTTTGTAGTGTAGCAGGTCTTATTTATCAGTATCAGTATGCCCCGTTTGCATTTGGATCAGGTGATGTGTCTCATGAAACACAAAGGTTCTTACGGATTGGAATTATGATTGGTCCGATTGTCTCTGCTTTTTATGTGGGATTGCTGCTTGTACTTCTGAACTTTCCCTTCATCCGGCGGATTCTCTCTCCATTAAAAAGCTATGGAAGGATGGCGCTGACCAACTATGTTTCACAAACAGCGCTAATCCTCCTCGCCGGAAAAGTTTTTGATCTATTTGATCAATTGGCGTATATCCAATCGCTTTATTTGTGTGTGGCGATTTACGTCATTCAGCTTATTTTTAGTACAGTCTGGCTTCGGTTTTTTAGGTTCGGGCCATTGGAATGGGGATGGCGCATGTTGACCTATGTGGAAATTCCGCCAATGAGGAAACAGCCATCTTCATAAAAGGTGACTCGAAAACAATAAGTCAGTCCTCTAGACTTTAATCAAAGCTGGGGACTGACTTTATTTTTGTTAATTGGTTAAGTCAAGAAATGATGGTTATTTTTCAATTTCTACATCATGTTCTTTTGCTAGTTTATTCAATTTAGTTTGATATTCTCGAAGATGTCTTCGTGCATCCGCCAACATGTCATTAGCCTTTTGAATCAAGTCTGCATCCTGTTCCTCTATCGCCTGTTTAATTATAGCAAAGGCGTTAAATTGTATATCTGCCCCTTCAATATATATTTCGTGAATTTCTCTTAGCTTATCAGTTTCAATTTTTACAGAATCTAGTTCTTTAATAAATTCGCTGTAATTGGGAATGACATCACGATTTAAGACATCGTACATGGTTTGATCATTCTGATAGTTTGTACCCGAGACCCCTTCATAGGCCGAAACGGCGGTCTCTTCTAATTTCGCAGCTTCCTTCATTTCTTTATTTACATAATTAAGTAAATCATCTTGAACAGGATCACTGGAGCATCCAGACAATAAAATCATTATGGGTAATAATATAGCCAATAGCCATCTCTTCACTACATTCACCTCCTAATGCCCAATTTATGAGGATCAGGAAGTCCAATATGAGTATGGAACGGATAAAATTATTATTCATTATGATGTTGTTTAGGGATAAAAATAAGGGACAAATGTATGATTTTGGTAGTTTAATTGAAAAAAGTTCTCAATTAGTGTTGACTTCAAATTTCTGAATGTTATAATCAACTTAATTTGTTAATGATAATGATTTTCATTATCATTAACGGATCGCTAGAATGATAGAAATGATGGGGACAATTATGAAGAAACGATATTTACTGTTAGCGTTAATAATCTTATCTGCAACCTCGCTATTTGTAGGTGTTAGCAGTCTTTCGCCATTAGACTTGCTAGACTTTCAAACAGAGGAGACACAAATTTTCTTGGTGAGCAGGGTACCGAGACTCGTTGCGATTCTACTCGCGGGGGCTGGGATGAGTATCGCCGGATTGATTATGCAGCAACTGAGCCGGAACAAATTTGTTTCTCCTACAACCGCTGGAACCTTGGATGCCACCCGACTTGGAATCCTTGTCTCCATGTTGTTATTTGCCAATGCAACTATGCTTGAAAAAATGGCTGTAGCCTTTGTGTTTGCGCTTGGGGGAACCTTTTTATTCATGCAGATTCTTGACCGAATCAAGTTTAAGGATGCCATTTATATTCCACTGATTGGTTTAATGTTCGGTAATATTTTGTCATCGGTTACCACCTTTTTTGCTTACCGAGCAGATGTCATTCAAAATATGTCGGCCTGGCTTCAAGGGGATTTTTCGATGATTATGAAAGGTCGTTATGAACTTCTCTACATAAGTATCCCAATTTTAGTCATTGCCTATTTTTATGCCAACCGCTTTACCGTGGCAGGGATGGGTGAGGATTTTTCAAAAAATCTAGGTCTTGCCTATCGAAGTGTGGTAAATATCGGGTTGATACTTGTTGCACTAATTACGGCATCCGTTGTCCTGACCGTCGGAATTATCCCATTTCTTGGCTTAATTATTCCGAATATTATCTCTATTTTCAAAGGTGACCATTTACAAAAAACGTTGCCGCATACCGCATTTCTAGGGGCTATTTTCCTCTTGGTTTGTGATATTTTAGGCAGGGTGCTCATTTATCCATATGAGATTTCAATCAGTCTCATGGTTGGTGTGATCGGCAGCGGAACGTTCTTATATTTGCTTTTTTGGAGGAAGGCCTATGCGTAATCCCTTAAGAATGGCCTGTCTCGTATTGATTGCTGCGGGATGCTGTGCCGTATACCTGATTCATGATTTAAATGGAAGCTTTGATTATGCGTTGCCAAGGCGGGGAATTAAAGTACTTGCCATGGTGTTGACGGGCTTTACCATCGCATATGCCACCGTGATTTTTCAAACGATTACACATAACCGGATTTTAACGCCAAGCATTATGGGACTAGATGCCCTTTATCTTTTATTACAGACGGTGATTATTTTCTTTCTAGGTTCTTCACATCTGGTTGTCACCAATAAACAAATAAACTTTTTACTATCAGTTGCTGTGATGATTGTGTTTGCCCTTTTCTTATATCGATTTTTGTTTAAAAAGGGTGGCCAGTCCATCTACTTTTTATTATTGATTGGAATTATTGTTGGGACATTCTTTTCGAGTATCTCGACGTTTTTACAAGTGCTGATTGATCCAAATGAGTTTCTGATTGTTCAAGACCGGATGTTTGCTAGTTTCAATAATATCAATTCAGATCTAGTGTGGATGGCGATTGTCATCGTATTGCTTGTGCTGATTTATGCATGGCGGTATATAAAGTATCTCGATGTTTTATCACTTGGGCGAGAGACGGCGATTAATCTAGGGGTTCCATATGATTCGATTGTGAAACAAATGCTTGTGATTGTTGCCATCTTTATTTCAATCTCAACAGCACTAGTTGGACCGATAACATTTTTTGGATTAATTGTTGCCAACCTGTCCTATCAATTTTTTCATACCTACAAACACAAGACTTTGATAAGCGGTGCGGTTCTCATGAGTATCATCGCACTTGTCGGGGGACAGTGGTTTGTTGAACGGGTCTTTACTTTTTCGACGACGTTAAGTGTCATTATCAACTTTATCGGCGGTGTGTATTTCATCTATTTACTGCTTAAGGAGAGGAAAACTGCATGATAACAGTGAGATCATTGTCAAAGTTTTACGGAAAAAAACCGGTGGTAGAAGATGTTACGATCAATATTCAACCTGGAAAAATAACATCGTTTATAGGCCCAAATGGAGCGGGGAAATCGACACTCGTGTCGATGGTCAGCCGTTTGCTCGATGCCGATACGGGTGAAGTGCTGATTGATCAATCAGATGTCCGCAGGATGAAATCTAGTGATTTTGCCAAGCGGGTTTCGATTTTAAAGCAATCGAATTATATGAATGTCCGCCTCACGATCCGAGAACTTGTTTCCTTTGGGAGATTCCCATATTCAAAAGGGCGGTTAACGGAGGACGATGAACGGATTGTCGACCAATCGCTCGAGTATATGCATTTAACAGAAATGCAGGATAGCTTTTTAGATGAATTATCCGGTGGTCAGCGCCAGCGTGCCTTTATTGCGATGGTGATCGCGCAAGATACAGAGTATATTCTCCTTGATGAGCCGTTAAATAATTTGGATATGAAACATTCTGTTCAGATTATGAAAATCTTGCGGAGATTGGTGGATGAGCTCGGTAAAACGGTTGTCATCGTTCTCCATGATATTAACTTTGCATCGGTCTATTCTGACCGGATTGTTGCCATGAAGGATGGTAAGGTCGTGAAGGATGGACCGACCGAGGAGATCATTCAATCAAAAGCGTTGAGTGAGATTTATGATATGGAAATTCCGATTCAGGAAATCAATGACTGCAGAATCTGTGTTTATTTTAATTCATAATAAAGGGGAGTTTTGAACATGAAAAAATGGAATTTATTGAGTCTGATGTTTGTGATTATTCTAGTGTTAGCCGCTTGTGGGTCAAATGAAAAGGGGCAAACGGAAACGGCATCTGCCAGTAAGGAAACAGCAGAGAAAATGACGATTAAGCATCAATATGGTGAAGCTGAAGTGAAAAAGAACCCGGAAAAAGTAGTCGTTTTTGATTTTGGTGTCCTTGATACCCTAGACGAGTTAGGTATCGATGTCACAGGGGTGCCACAAACAGCGGTCCCATCCTATTTGAAAAAATATGCTGATAAGAAATATACGAATGTCGGAAGTTTAAAAGAGCCGGACTTTGAAGCCATTCACGAGCTGCAGCCAGATGTAATCTTTATCTCAACACGGCAAGCCGAATTATATGATCAGTTTGCTGAGATTGCACCAACGGTCTATATGGGTCTTGACTATGAAAACTACATGGAATCCTTCAAGAAGAATATGAACCTAATTGGGGAAATCTTTGGCAAAGAAAACAAGGTAGCTAGTGAATTAAAAGAGATTGATGCTAGTATTGAAAAGTTAAATACACAGGTTTCATCCCTTGATAAGAAAGGACTTATTTTGCTAGCAAATGAAGGGAAAGTCAGCGCCTATGGACCAAGCTCCCGTTTCGGCTTAATCCATGATGTATTTGGGTTTGGGGCAGCCGATCAGGACATCGAGGTATCCACACATGGACAGAGCATTACCTTTGAATACATTATGGAGAAAAATCCTGACGTATTGTTTGTGATTGACCGTGCTACGGCAGTCGGTGGAGAAATTGGTGCAAAAGAAATTATTGAAAATGAGTTAGTTAAGAAAACAACTGCCTTTAAGAATAATAAGATTATCTACCTTGATGCAGACACCTGGTACCTAAGCGGTGGAGGCTTAAAATCTGTTAAATCAATGGCTAAAGATATTGAAAGTGCATTATAATAGATTTATAAAAAGGTAAATAAAATGTAAGCATGCAGTTTGATAGAAATATCTGTCTAAACTGCTTGCTTTTTCTTTGTGAAGATTTTGTCATTTTACGTAAAAAAATGAGGTTTTATCCGAAGTGGGGAAAGGGTAATGCGAAATATGTATAGTTTCCTCGGAAATAAGCGAATTATAGGCATACTAGACCATCTTTCTTAGGTATTTAATAATGTGTGATTGAGGAGATATAGATTAGAAGTGGTTCTATTTTTCTAGATAGTCACAGTAAATAGTTACTATATTAGAGTATATTTCCAGAAGTCTATTAAGTTCTCAATAGTGTGAAAATGCTGAAATATATAGGAATGGCAAGGGTTTTGTAGTACGATTCTAGTTTACTAAATGTTAACATTTGTAAATAATTAAGGGGGTTGATAACAAAAAGGGGGGAATTATATGTTTCGTCGGAAATCTATTATTACAATTCTTGCAGCAGGGATGGTTTTGTCCAGCGGGGCTGTTTATGCTCAAACAATAAGTACACCAAATGGACAATCTGACACAGCCTTTGATAATAAAATTATTAAGAAGATTAGTGCTGATAAGATGTATAACAACATTGCTTTGTTGTCAGAGCAGCCAAGGGAAGCGGGAACAGAAGGAGAAGTTCGTGCCGTAAAATACATAGAGGGCGAGTTTAAGAGCTTAGGCTTTGAAACAAGAGTATTACCATTCCCAATCTATGATTATCGAACAAACCATGTTTGGGTGAAAATTGGTGGAGTCGATATTGCAGGGACTGAACCGCGTGCCTTTAGCGGCAGCGTAAGCAAAAAGGTAACAGCACAGCTTGTGAATGTTGGGAAAGCAAAACTTGGGGAAATTCCAGATGGAGTTGCAGGGAAAATTGCTTTGGTGGAACGAGGGGACATCACGTTTATTGAAAAAGTACAAAATGTGTTAAACAAAGGTGCAGTTGGTGTCCTCATGTATAACAGCAATCCAAATGGTAACAACTTTGGACAAGCGGCTGAAGGGCAAAATATACCGGCAGTAGCGATTACACGGGCCCAAGGCTTGGCTTTGGTGGAGCAATTAAAGTCTGGACCAGTTGAGGCAACCTTAGATGTAGATATCGAAAAGATCGAGAAAACCTCTTATGTTGTTGAAGCTAAATTGAAGCCGAACAAGAATAAGGATACTGGCCAAATCGTTACAGTCGGTGCCCACCATGATTCTGTTCATGGGGGACCAGGGGCAAACGATGATGCTTCAGGGGTATCCGCCGTTCTAGAATTAGCAAGGATTTTCGCAAAAGCGCCAATTGATACGGAGGTTCGTTTCTTAACCTTTGGTTCAGAGGAAAGAGGTTTAGTAGGATCATCTTTTTACGCTTCACAGCTTCCGCAAAGTGACGTGGATCGTATGGTTGCCCACTTCCAAATGGATATGATCGGCGGCCGTGATGCCGGAGCGGATCATCCGGCGGGCGGCTTAATTATGTATACGATTGACGGTAAGAAGAACCTAGTTACCGATTTAGGTGCTGCAGCAGGAGTAAGGACGATGAATGTGGCTATTCCTTATGGACAATTAGGGCGAAGCGACCACCAGCCGTTCCATGAATTAGGAATTCCATCCGCACTATTCATCCACTCACCGGTAGAGCCGTGGTACCATCAGCCAACAGATACATTAGATAAAATCAGCAAGGAAAAGCTGCAGCAGGCTGCGGAGATTGTTGGTGCATCCGTCTATCAAATTGCGCGTCCGGAAACACCAGCATTAGAAAAGGCACATGTTGCAGCAGGAACTGTTGACTACGATTTTGAGGACCGCCCAGTCGATTAATCAAATTTCAAACAGTCCTAAAAAGAAAGAGACACGCTTGGCCACCTTCCTGTGGTCTAAGCGTTTTTTTGTATCAACACCTACCCGCGGTGGTCCATGTATGGTGGACAAAATGTACAATAGTGTCCTTTTATAGTGTCCTTTTATAGTGCCTGACACCCCACTTTACACCCTACCTGACACTCCACTTTACACTGTCCTAACACCATACTGATATCCGACTTGTAAAATTCTTCTTTTCTTTATCGAAAAACTCTGTAAAATGGAGATTAAGAGTATAATTGATGTGTTTGGAGAGATCTCTATGTCAAAGTTTTTCCCGATTTTTACAAATGAGAAGGATTCTGTGGTTTATAATCCAGATGATTTAATTGACTTATTTTTAGACTGTACAGCGGACGGGATTTGTATGGTTGATATGGAGAATCGGTTTATTCGAGTGAACCATGTATATACGAAAATATTTGGCTATACAGAGGACGATGTAATAGGTAGAAGAATTGATGAATTTCCAAATCCGGACATAGTGAATGAAACGATAGAATCAGTTAAACGTGGTAAAGCATTTTCCGATATGGTTACTCAACAATACCATAAAGATGGGTCCATTCTTGATATTGCAGTTTCGTATTCCCCTTTTCGAAATCGTTGTGGGGAGATTATTGCCGTCCTGGCAATCTTTCGGGATATTACGGAGCATATTAATATTGAAAGAGAATTAAAAAGAACACGTGAGATGTACAAGCTAATTACAGAAAATACAACAGATATGATTAAGGTTTATACAACAGATGGAAAGGTCCTTTATGCATCTCCATCCCATGAAGAAGGAATTGGGTATACTCCTGATCAATTATTAGGTAAAAATGTCTATGACCTTATCTTGCCAGAGGAAATTGACCATTTTGAAAAAGTTTATCAACGCCTGATAAAAACGAAGGAACCTCAATTGCTCCAAACGCAGGTCAAAACGGGTGATAATGAAGTAATCTATTCAGAGACAATGATTTCTCCCATCTTAAATGAACAAGGCGAAATCGATTCGTATGTTACGGTTGGCAGAAATATTACGGACCGAGTTAAAAATGATGAAGCCCTCCGAAATTTAGATCGTCTCTCTATTATCGGACAATTAGCAGCAGGGGTTGCTCACGAGATCCGAAATCCTCTAACTTCATTAAAGGGATTTTCAAAGTTGTTAAAAGAGACACTTAACAAAGAGAAACAAGGTGAATATTTATCAATCATCATGAACGAACTAGATCGTATTGATATTATCGTCAATGAATTTATGTCGTTGGCAAAGCCACAGGCGATTCTATTTGAACAAGAAAGTTTACATACAATCTTAGAAAGTACGGTTAATATTTTACATCCACAGGCATTGTTGCATAATGTTCAGATTAAAAATCATTATCGAAAAAATGATATCATTTTAAATTGCAATCCTAATCAATTGAAACAGGTTTTTGTTAATTTTTTAAAAAATGCAATTGAATCGATGCCATTTGGCGGGAATGTCAATATTCATGTCCAAAGGATGGAAGGCAATTACGTGCAGATACGTTTTTCAGATGAAGGGATGGGAATTGACACCGAATTGATGCGCTTTTTGGGAACACCGTTCTATACGACGAAGGACAAAGGAATTGGACTCGGCCTAACCGTCAGCAATAAAATTATCCAGGAACACAACGGCACCATGAACATTGAAAGTAAAATGGGCAGGGGCACAACCGTTAAAGTTGAACTGGAATGTGTTTAAATTTGGAGAATAAAAAAGGGTGTCAGGCACCACGGAGTTACGTGATGTCTGATACCCTTATTTGGTGTATCGATTTGCGTAGCTGGAAGCAACAAAGGCGTTTGGTTTGATTTTTGGTTCAACGCCCATAGATTCAATTCTGGTAACCATTTCTTTCACAAACTCACTTGTCTTGTTCCGCTTTCCTGCACCAATATCAATATGCCCCTCCATGGTGAAGGTTGCTCCTTGATAGATATAGGGAAGGACAAGATTGATTAACTCATTTTTCCTATCTTCGGTGAACATCGAAACAATTTCTTCCGTTAATGATAGTTCAAGAGATATCCGCTCATGCAAGTGTGTCATTTTCCTAGGAATGACCACCTTCCTTATGCACGCCCATACGCCTTTTCCCTTATTCTGAATAACAAGCCCGGTAATAAAAACAGTCGTAGATTTATGGACTTGAGAATCTGTGCCGACCATTAGTTTATAGTTTCCATTAGGATCTACCTTCATGAATGATACGATTCGTTCAAATACCTGCTCGAAGGACATCCCATTTTCTTGGAGATTTTGAAACAAATCTTGATAACCTCCGCTTTTTTTCATATTGAAGCACCACATCTTTCCTTTCCAACTGAAAAAGTTTAGTCTCGCCTCTTATTCCTATCTTATGGAAAGAGTTATATAGTCGTGCAGCCATTGAAATAAATGATCTTCTTAGAAATGTATGTAGAAAGGTGCGCAAAAATGCCAGATGGTTGTCTAAGGTGTCAGGCACCGCTCGTGGACAAATGCTTCACTTGTACGAAAACGAAAAATTCGATCAGCTTTTTTTCTAAAAACAATTATATGCCTAACAATATTTGTGCCAGTCCATCATTAGATAAAGAAAAGAAACTAAAAAGAATAGGGATGGATGGAGATGGCAAAGAGAAACCGAGGGAAAACAATCAGCTACCTGCCTTCAAATGGGCGCGGAACCTGCCCGATATGTGAAAGAACAAGAATCAAACTACTATATCCACATCAAACAGAAACAAACGAAACCATTAAAGTTTGCAAATATTGCCGGGATAAAAAATATTAATAAACTAAAGGTGTCAGGCACCACTCGTGGACATTTTTCTTTTTTGAGTGGAACGTTAGAAACAAATTTATAATGAGAAAACAAGGGCACCCTAATTAATATAGGTGCCTTTTTGTGCCTTAAACTGGCTTATAGAGTCCGCGTGAGACGGAAAAATTGCCGCGAGTGTCTTTTTACGGTGCCTGACACCAAACTATATCTTTTGACCCATATTTGGTAATGAATGGGTTTTCTGTTTGGTATTTTGGTAGGATGGAATTATTTCAGGTTTCGTAATAAAATAAGTCTCACGGAATAAAAATACATAGAAACTAATAATGATACATAGGCGGAGGGGTACATATGAAAAAGAAGAAGGCGGTTGCTGGTCTACTGACTATAGGTTTGTTAACGTCAGCTCCATGGTCTGTTGGACTTGCTGAGGCTCCAAAATGGACAAACGTTAATGCATATGAAGAACAAAATGGAAGCTTGTTTAATAGTGAAAACTATGATTTTGTTAAATTCTCGCAAATTGGCTCAAAGTTAGCTGACATACAAAAGCAGTCTAATAGAGTTAAAGTGGAGGTACGCGGAAAATCAGCGGATGGCCATCCTCTATATGTTGTAACGATTGCAGACCCAACTACGCAAGGAAAGTTTGGAAAAATCCAATCCCTAAGAAAACAAATGTTTAAAAACCCTGGTAAGGCGCAAGATTGGATTAAAAATAACCCTGACTTTAAAGTTCCAATCATGATTAACGGTTCTATTCATGGAACAGAATTCGTTGGTTCTGATGCACTTCTTCAGCTTATTGAACGCTTTGCAACACAGAATGACCAGGAGACCAAAAATATTTTAGAAAATAATATTCTGATCTTCAATGTCGTTCAAAACCCTGATGGACGTGTGAATGCTACTCGTTTTAATGGAGAGGGTATTGACTTGAATCGTGACTTTATTACCCAGTCACAGCCAGAAACGAAAGAAACGGTTGAACTTATTAAAGAATGGAATCCGATGGTATTCCTTGATACACATGGATACGTGAAAAACTACGGTCCGAACTTACAAGGATTAATCGAACCATGTACGCCGCCGCATAACCCTAACTATGAGTATGACCTTTATAATAAGTGGGCTATTGAACAAGCGAAAGCAATGGAAGCATCAATAATGAAAGATAAGGTTAATTATAAGGGAAACCTATATCAAAGCATGTTAGGTGCTTACGTTCCACAGCGGGATGATGCTGCTGGATGGGATGATTATCCGCCAATCTTTACACCAATGTACGCCATGTACCACGGGGCTTATGGCCATACATTAGAGGCACCGACCAATGATTTAGACGGTGTTCGCTGGCAATACAACGCCATATTAGGCGCGTTAAAATTTGCTACAGAAAATAAACAAGGCATGATCACAGACCAAATCGAAATGTTTAAACGAGGGATTAACTTTGATCATCCATTCCATCAAGATGGTTTCTTCCCGAAAGCCTATATCCTACCAGTTGACGAGAAGGACCCAACTGTAATGAATAAGGCTGTTAATCACTTAATTAATAATGATATTGATGTGGTTCAAGCTACGAAGGCCTTTACGGCAGATGGAAAAACCTATCCAAAAGGAACCTATCTTGTTCAAATAGATCAAGCAAAGGCTGGTCTAGCTAATACAATGCTGTGGGATGGAGAAGATATCTCTAACGATACGCCAGCAATGTATGATATTTCTGCCTGGAGTTTACCAGAGCTTTGGGGCTTTGAAGCGGTGCCAACACAAAGCACGGTGGATGTGTCAGCAACAAAGGTTAATCAAGTCACAGGTCAAGGATCCGTTTCTGGTAAGGGGCCATTCTTGATTCCAAACAGCTCCGTTAAAGCTGTTAATCTAGTAAATACATTGTTACAACAAGGTGTTTCTGTAAAGCGTGATGCAGAGGGGAACTTCTACACAGAAGCGGCGGCGAACCAAATTTCAGCAGCTGTGAAAGCATCAGGATTACAGGTTGCATCTACAGATAAGGTGCCTGCTGATGCAGTGGGGTTAACTAAATTGAAGGTAGCCATTTTGAAGGATGGCGGAATGGGCAAAGTCCAGTCCCATAGCGGAACGAAGCTTGCTTTGAAACGACTTGGCTTTGATGTGACTGAAGTGACGCCAGTGGAAGTAGCAGAAAAAGGGCTCGAAGGGTTCGATACCTTTGTTTATAGCGGTACAGAAGGCCTTATTTCAAAAACTCCAACCGCAGCTAACAAAGAATTCGGCTTCCAAAATGCAGGGCAGTTCGATTTGTTTAAGGCAAATGTTAATAATTTTGTCAGCAACGGCGGCAAGTATATTGCTGTGGGAGCAGGGGCATCAAACGCAACAAAAACTCTTGGTCTTACCGACGATGGAATTAATCCTGCTGGATCAAATAGCAATGGAATCGTGAAGGTTAACTATGAAGGAACTGGCCTAACTGCTGGCTATGGCCAGAACGACCTTGGTTTTGTTTATCGCCCGGTTTGGTATACCGGTACAGATAATGATGAAGTTGTTGCAACTCTAGCAAACACTGATGATTTCTTTATGGCAGGCCATTGGATTAATAGAAAAGAAGAGGCCAAGGGTCAGGCTGTAATCGTCAAAGAGAAGGATAAGGATGTAACAATGATTGGTTTAGAAGCAGGCTTCCGTGATCATACAGATTACCTATTCCGCCTATTATCTAATGCCATTTTTGAAAAGTAAAAAAAAAGCGAAAGCCCGGATCAGATAAATGAACCGGGCTATTTGTTATGCATTAAAGGTAAGTAAAGTGCGTCATAAAAATCCCTTAAAAGTAAGGCCAAATAAAAAAAGAGCTGACCTAAGGGCCAGCCCTTCCCTAGATTACTTGATTGTAATTGTAGCAGAATTATAGTTATTCTTCTCTTTACTAATTGGGTTATAATTCTTTTCAATGTTTCCTGCTGCGTCTATAGCGAACCATTTCAATGTTGTCGTTTTATCAATTTTTAAAGCTTCGGCATCTTCACGAATGCCGCTTAAATTAATTTTTGCAGATTCAAAGGTAGGACGGCTGCCGTCAAGGGTATAATAAATAGTCGCAGGCTCGCTAGTCTTAAAGGTAACATCTACTGGTCCAGTGAATTTACCGCTTCCTGGTACAACTTGGGAAGTCGGACGCTGATGGTCCTTCGACTGATTGTAGGCAACTTTAAACATCCCTATTAAACCATTTGCAAATTCCATGGCTTCTTCGTGCCCTTCTTCAAAAGATGGCTGGAATCCAACTGCTTGCCATTGTTGTGTCTCCTTATTCCATAAATCCGCACCAACTTCAAAATCCCAAGCATAGATCCCTTTTTCATACCATAGGTAGTCTGCGGAATTTCCCGCTGCAGAGTAAAGAACATCTGGAACTGGACCAGTGCGGCTCGGAAGAATGACTGTGCCGCGATAATCCTGAATATCGTTTAGAATCGTATCGGAAGCTGCCCAGTAAAAGGCTTCTTCACCAGCAGTTGGACGTGGCAGAGTTGTACGATTTGCATCGTAGGCACCAGGTGACCACATAAAGTAACCCCCATAGCTATGAATATTCATGGCAAATTTAATGTTAGGATTTTCATTGGCTAACCAAACTATGTTTTTAGCTTCTGGTTCAGAGGTTTCCGCAGGGCCTGCATAGGTTCCACTAGTACAATTTGTTGTGGATGCACCAATAAATCCATCAAATGCAGAACCTACAGAATGGTTTCGATTAATATCAACTCCCCAAGAATTACGGGATCCTGGATCAGATTGAGCAGGACCACAATAATTGGTCATATTTTTCCGCTGCATGTTGTAGTCATAGAAAGTGTAATGCGCACCATCAGGATTTACAGACGGTACAAGGAAAATATCCAAGTTATCTACAAGGCGTTTCGTTTCGCCGTCGTGTGCATAATTTCGGAGTAAGCGCTCTGCTGTTTCAATCGTCACTAGCGGTGTAACCCATTCACGGGCGTGCTCTTGTGCATACCCTAAAACACCTGGTTTCGAGCCATCACGATGTTTCCCAATACGAATCGCTTTTACGGTAAAAGGCTCACGGGAAATGTTTGCTGGTGCTTTTAAACCGTCCGTTAATTTCGCAGTAGCTGGTAAAACAGTTCCTGTCCCAGCATTGCCGCGATATGTATTAGCGGTGATGAGTGAACTTGCAGAAGAGTCAGCATTTATGGCATCTATCACTTGTTTCGCCGTACTGGTAATCTGGCCAGAAGAGTCAGATGCTAAAGAGACTGAAACCTTTTTCCCCTCGACGTTAATTTTTAAGGAAGAATCATTACTTTTAGGATCCTTGAACTCTACTGAAATATCATTACCGCCTTCATGGCCCCATGCTTTGGATGTAACTACAACAGAGGTAGCCTGGGTGCTGCCTATTTGAGCTTGTGCAAGTCGTCTATATCCATTTGTTTTATTAGGCATTTCAATGATATCTACTAAACCAGGAAACTCTTTTGCTAGTTTTTCAGCCCGTTCATATAATTCTGTTGGATCCATATATGGTCAACAAAGTCTTTGACATAGTGTGTCTGCGGATTCCCAGGCTTGTCCGCTCCGAGCCATTCCGTAACAGGGCTTGAAACAGTTCCACCAAGGTTACTTGCTAACTTTACAGAAGCTGGGATAGTGCTCACGGGAACCTCAAGATAATGATATAAGTATTCACCGGCATCCACCTTTCTGGAGAGTGTGGCCGATTTTTCAACGCCGTTTTCTGTCCAAGTAGCTGTAAGTGCGGTGCTTGCTGAAACACCTGCAGTTGATTTCGCCTCGATATAGAGAAAGGTTTCAGATTGGTTTGTGTAGTAATTGGCGCGAAGGATTTTAAGAGAATCCTCAGAAGCCGTCAAGTTTGACTCTTGTTGTAAAGCCGTTTGTCTCTCTACCGTTCTCGTATTCCATTGCTTTTCTGTGATCAGTGTGTCTTTTACCTTAATTCCAAATGTTTTTAACATGGCAATCTCAGTTGGTGTAACAACCGCATCCATTTCAAAAATTCCATTGTTTTCACTGGCCCGGTGTGTAAGGTCAATGCCTAACTCTAAAAGTTTATCCTTTGCATTCTGATTAGGTACCTCTAGTTGAACGATTGAGAAGGATTCTGCCTTTGGCAGCGGTAGATCGGGCTGCCCAGCTGCGCTGGCGGATGTACTAAAATCTGGATTGAATACCGAAAAGCCTAATCCAGTCATAGCAGTCATGACCATCAAATTCTTTTTCCATTTTTGTCTCTTTTTCACGAAATTACTGCACCTCCTGATTTATCACTAAATTTTGATGATACAAGCCAATATTAAATATAATTTTGAGAATACCTTGTCGAAATTACCGAACGGTACTCATAATTCGTCCTACAAAAATTTCGGTGTTCGAAGAATTGAATATTATTTTAGAAAATTGATTATTTAGGAAATATTATCCAGTACAAAAGTTTTAGGTATATCTAGGAAACTGTCGAATTAGGGAATAAATGCTTCGAAGTGCGCTATTTTATAATATTGTTATGACAAAATCCAACTTGATTTGTGTCTCATTCCCTGTAGCTTTCTGTCGAATCCTACAAGTTTATGAAGATTCTTTTTTTAGCAATTTGCACCACATTTTGCTGATTGCCCGGCTTTAAAACTTTTAAAAAAACTATATTGAACTTTATAAAGAACGATCTTTCTGTAAAATAGGAGTTTTCCCATTATGGTTTGGGAGGATACGGTAAAAATCGCAATATTGATTGTTTAACTATCCAATGCCTAACCTAGATATTTTATATAGAAGGGGGAAATTGCTGTTGCAGCACTTCCCGTGGAGGTAATATTATGCTCACAGCGGTAAATGAAGGGGGCGTCCATTGCCCCTGGAGGTAAAATTATGCTCCCAACGGTAAATGAAGGGGTCTTCCATTGCCCGTGAAGGTAAAATTATGCTCCCAACGGTAAATGAAGGGGTCTTTCATTGCCCATGGAGGTAAAATTATGCTCACAGCGGTAAATGAAGGGGGCGTCCATTGCCCCTGGAGGTAAAATTATGCTCCCAACGGTAAATGAAGGGGTCTTCCATTGCCCGTGAAGGTAAAATTATGCTCCCAACGGTAAATGAAGGGGTCTTCCATTGCCCGTGAAGGTAAAATTATACACTCAACGGTAAATGAAGGGGTCTTCCATTGCCCATGAAGGTAAAATAAAGCTCCCAACGGTAAATGAAGGGTCTTACATTTCTCCCAGGCAATTGATGCACTCTTTTATAAAAGGATATAAATACTACTTGTCGAATAAACATAATTGTAAAGAATTGGTTTGGAGTTGGTTGAAGGGGAGCAATTAGAAAAATAGATGCGAAAAGGGGTGGGATGATTGACAAAACGTATCGTAAAACAGAATGAATTAAATTTTTTAAAGAGGGAACTTAAGTACTTAGAAGATTCGGAGATTCTGCCAGAAGGTAAGGCCCAAGAGATAGAGGCACTTTACGAAGTGCAGAAACTTTCGTTTACAAAAACACTTTTGTATGTGGGTTCGATTTTAATTGGGGCAGGAGTGCTCAGTTTTATCGCGAGCAATTGGGATGAGATTGGAAAAACCGTGAAATTCCTTCTAATTATCGCCTTGTTTATTGCCTGTAATCTTGCGGGCTATAAAATGGAGAAGAACTTTCCTAAGACATCGAAGAGTCTTTATTATTTAGGCTGTCTTGTATTTGGGGCGGGGATTTTTCTTGTCGAGCAAATGTTTCATCTCGGAACCAATTCTCAAAATGCCTTTTTATGGTGGTCGCTTGGCATTTTGTCCTTGGCTTGGGTTTTACGGGAAAAATGGATTTTACTAGCATCTTCCCTTTTTGTCCTCAAGTATATGCTTGATGGCCAATACCTCCTAGGTGTAGACATCCCTTTTTGGACGCTGCTATGGATTGCAGCGATATATATTCTTAATGAAAAAATAGGTTTTTCAAAGTTGACTGGTTTTGTCACTGGCTTGCTGTCGCTGGCATTCATCGGGACAATCATTAGCTATTGTATCAATGGCTATAATTTTGATGATCTTGCTTATGTATACGGTCTAACCTATTTGATTATCGGTGTCGCACTGGTTCTTTCGAAAGGGAAAATTAAAGACGTTTACGTTGTATTAGGCTACCTCGTTCATGGAGCGGCAGCACTTTTATTATCTTTTGAAGACAGCTGGCCGCTCGATTGGCTGTATATTCCTTTTTCCATCCTCTACCTGATTTATGTCTTGTATTTAATCAATAGAGGAAGCCTGCTCAGTATCATCATTCTTTGCGTTATGATTTTTCGTTTTTACCTTGATTTATCCTTTGAGTTTTTACCAAAATCGTTTGTCTTTATCATTGGAGGATTCCTGTTGCTAGGTTTCGGCTTTTATTTTGAAAAACAAAGGAAAAAAGGGGTGAGTGTGCATGAATAAGCGTGCAAAGCAGTTAGTTTTGGCTTGTTGCGTGCCAGTGCTCATTCTTTTAGGTATGTGCGTCAAGCCCCTTTATACCTTGCTTACGGGGGAAGAAATGATTCTTCAAACGAAACCACTGGATCCATCTGATGTATTTAGAGGCGACTATGTGACACTAAAGTATGAAGCGGAAGAAGTCCCGAAAAAATTGGTGGAACAATCAGTGGTCACAAGATTACAAGACCGGGGCGGAGAGTTTGAAGTGTACGTTCTAATGGAGAAAAAGAATGGGGTCCACACACCTATTAAAGTCACCCTTACGAAACCGGATAAGGGAGAATTCCTCAACGGGACGATCAGCTATATCGATAAAGACAACCAAGGCCAAGAAATCGCCTTTATTAGCTACAACTTGGATAACTATTACCTTGAGGACAACACAGGAACAGAATGGGAAAAAGCCTCAGCAAAAGGAGAAATACTAGCAAAACTAAAAGTAAACAACGGCTACGCCATCCTGACCGATATATTCACGAAGTAAAAGAAAGTGTTAAAAATGAGTTTTAAAAGTGGATGTTAAAAGTGGTGTCAGGCACCGTTTGTGGACGAAATCCTTTGTTTTGTCTGCGTGGAGAGGACAGTGGTTCCCCTTGGTGCCTGACACTTTTTTATTGTTAACTATAATTATATTTTAGTTGACAATTGGGCGACCTACCCTTTATTTTAAGATTATAACTATTAATCGGGGTGGGAGTATGAATCGTAAATTAAGAGCGTTGGATTTAACATTAGTGGGAATGTTTGTGGCCCTTATGGCAATAGGGGCTAACATCACCTCTTTAGTACCATTTATGGTGGTGGGCGGAGTTCCAATTACGCTTCAAACTTTTTTTGCTATTTTAGCAGGGGCAATTTTGGGGAGCCGCTTGGGGTCAATTGCCATGGTTGTTTATATGTTAGTAGGACTTGTAGGCGTTCCTGTTTTCTCTAGATTTGGAGCAGGACCTTCAACCATTTTCAGTCCTACCTTCGGCTTTATATTATCGTTTATTTTCACAGCGTTTATTATTGGAAAAATCGTTGAAAAGAAGAAAACCGTGCCAGCCTTTATCATTGCGTCCCTAATCGGAATGGCTGTGAACTACTTCTTTGGTACAAATTGGATGTACTTTGCCTACAAGATATGGGCTGCTGCACCGGAAGGTTTTACTTACAAAATGGCCTGGCTATGGATGGTAGTGCCATTGCCAAAGGACATCATCTTAGCAGTCTTAGCGGGAATCATGGCTCACAGACTCGAAAAATCAGTCCTATCCAAAGGGCAATTTAAACATTTAAAGCGTGTTTCTTAAGATAAATTGGACCAAACAAAATGTCCGCCTAAGGCGGACGTTTGTCTTTTGTTGGTGCCTGACACCACTAACGACACCATTAATGCTACCATTATTTCAATTCCACTGATAAGAGGGCATTTTCGTAGGATACTTTGTTTCGTCCAAGTTGTTTGGATTGTAACAGGAGTTGGTCCGCTTGTATGTATGCCTTTTCCATGGAGATTTGATCATTTGCTGTATAGAAATACAGTCCAAATGATGCTGTGTAAGAAATAGACAAATTCTCCCCATTAAATTCTACATCTACATAATTGTTTTTGACCCCGTTTAGCATCCTATGAACAAGTTCCAAAGTAACCTCGAAATTTCTTTTTCTAAGACAAAGAGTGAATTCCTCACCACCGCTTCGGAACAAATAATCATTTTCACTGAGATAGCTCTTTAATGTCCTGGCGAAGTGCTGAATCACTTTATCACCAACCGCGTGATTGTAATTATCATTAATACGTTTAAATTTATCGATGTCAGCAACGACAATCCCAATTCTTTCCCCGGTTCGATTTAACTCGGCCATTTTTTTATCCATAAAGGTTCGATTGAAAACTCCAGTTAAAAAGTCTGTATAGGCCATCTGCTCGAACTTGTCACGTTCCAGTTTGTGTTGAATACTTTGTGATTTGGAATGGTAGGAACGGCTTACAATGTAATTCAGAATAAAAAGGCTAATCAACATCTCCCATTTATCCTCTTTTAAAAAGAGAAATAAAAGTCCATTTGTAAAGGCCACTGTACCATAATCAAGCCAACTTCTGCTTTTTAAAACAAATTTGATACCCTCTTTTATGGTTTTAAAATCTCCAAGAATATATAAGGCAACTACCAAGGAGATGCTTGAAAGAATCAAAGAAATACTTACTATAATCAACATTAAAATCCAAAAGCCAAAAGGGAAGCCATTAAAGCTCGTCTGTAAGTGGAGAAACAAAAAATAAGCTATTGAGTTAGTAATTACGAATGAGCCAATATTATATAAGGTATCTAAAAATTCATTTGGATCAGCAGTTTTGGTCCACTTTTTATAAAAATATACTGTAAAACGATAAATAAATTCAAATACGAATAAGCCTACCGGCCCAGCAAATAGTGCAAAGGAAGAATCGTAACTAATTCCATGTTCCCAACTCGTGCTGCCACTTTTAGATAAGACTCGAAGGTGATAATACAGACTAGAGAATAACCAAAATAATGCTAATGCTTTAAAAAAATCAGTTTGATTAATTAAAATACGGTCTGAACTAAAAGCTATGCCAAGGGCAATAAGAAATAGTGAAATATCATATAGTCTAGCTTTTAGCATAAAAGTTCAGCTCGCTTTCCGAATGCCTAGCCATTCGTTTTTAGTTGCATAATACTATATTTAATAATATCTCCACATTACCAACCGCTTTAACATCATTTCTTAAATTACAATCAAATTAAGAAAATTAAGTTTAAAGAAGCCTGCCTTAAAAATGGTGCCTGACACCAGCTGAAATACGCAGGGCACCATTTTGGATTTTACCCATGGTTTTATATTCAAAGTGGAAAAACTAATCAAACGTTTGATTAAATTGTGTTAGATGTCGTAAAAGTAAAAATAGTCTTGAAATAAAAAATAGTTATATATTTGGTCTGTGAACGATTACACATAGAATGGGCAAAATAATTACTTAATTGTCTGCTTTTACCTATAATGTTAGAAAACAGTATTACTTGTTTACATCAGAAGAGGAGGCTTGACAGCAGCATGAATGAGAAAAATGTTGGAATAGTGAAAGTAGGGACTATTCCACAAGTTGTTAGTACGGTAATCGATCAATTGGTCTATAGCCTGCAAAAGAAAGGCAATTATCATGTTACGGGAATTCAAACAAATATATTAGTTGACAACCAGTTAGAATATCTTTTCTTTAAAGAGCCAGAGAGCGGAAAAAGGCTATGCTCCTTTTCCAATGCTAGTTGGTTACAACAGCATGACAACATGGTAAAGAATTTTGATATCCTTTATATTTTTTATAACGAGGAAGAAGAAATAGACCTTACTAATCTTAAAAAGGATGATGGATGCCAGATTTTATTCATTCCTATTAATATATTTAGTGAACAGAACTCGGATATCTATCATCTTGGGTTTGATAGTGCAGTAAATGAAGTTGTAAATAATATCCTAAAAGTTAAAGATACGGCTGGTTCCCTGCTATTCTCAAATAAAAGGTTATTCTTGATTAATATTCCTGGAAAGAAGGCAGGAGTTTTCCTAAAAACTGCTGCGGCAGCTCTTCAATGTGAAATAATTGAAGAGGTCTCAAATGCGGAAATAGAACGGGTAACTGATAAGCTTACACAAAGATATCAAGAAGGAAGCAACTATGCTCTTATTTTATTTAATGAAACGATTGCCGAAGTTGCCATTAAGGAGCAAATTTCGGCTGCTTTAGATTTGGATTTTCGTTCCGTCGTGATTGATGAAGCTCAATGTATTGGAGGATATCCAACAGTAAGTGACCGGGTCTATGCGAACGAATTAGCAGAGAAAATGGTTCAATGGGCAGGAGAAGGTCATTCATTCGAGATAGTGCGACTTGAAAGATCTAACCAGATCAGAATAAATTCGTTTGAATGATAGAAGAACTTATACCTAATTCCATTAATGGTTGTAATAATTTCTAAAAAAGTAATTGATAGATCAAAAAATAAAAGGTGTCATCCCACAGGGATGACACCTTTTAGGTATTTTGACCATTATTTTTTAAGGGCAGTTACTACTTCATCAATCGTTTTTTCACTTGCTTTTAGACCGTTAATGGTCCAGTTGGATGGGTCGTTCATTTCATATACATGTCCATTTTTAACCGCATCAAGACCATTCCAGATGGAACTCTTCGCCAATATGTCTAAACCAGCTTCGCCTTTTTTGCTGACAAGGAAGATGTGATCTGCTTTGATTTCTGGTAATTTTTCAAGAGCAATCGGATCCCACTGGACAGCAGCTCCGCCAAGACCTTCAACGAAAGCAGGCTGTTTAATGCCTAAATCCCCATAAAGGACATTGGCACTGAAACGATTGTTTTCCATTAAATAAAACTTATCAGCCATAACCCAAAGAATAGCGGCTGATTCATCACCAATAGCATCATGAACTTTCGTTTTCGCATCCGCCACTTTCGTATCGTAATTGGCTAGAGCCTCTTTTGCTTCTTTCTGTTTACTTAAGATTTCACCCATTTGAGTCAGTTGTTTACGCCAATCAGCATTTACTTCGTCCTTATAAACGTAGGTTGGAGCAATTTTTTTATACTCTTCATATTGTCCCTTTTGAATGGCAGTTGGAGAGCTGAAGATAATTAAATCTGGGTTGTTGTTGATTACTTGTTCAAGTGGAAGGTCCCAGCCGATTTTGGGAACATCTTTTAACTCTGGCTGTAAATAATCTAAGACCGTATCTCCGATTGACCATTGTGCAGCCGGTCTTACCCCTAATGCTACTAGTGAATCCTCTAAATAAGGAGCGATGATTCGTTTTGGATTTGCTGGGATTGTCACTTTACCCTTTGCATCCGTTAATGTCACCTCGGCATTTTTCTTTTCTGTTGTTTTTTCTGTTTTTGTATTATCAGAATTACTGCAAGCACTTACCAAAAATAACATCAGTAATAAAGTAAAAGATAAATAAAAGCGCTTTTTAAGCATGCTTAAACCTCCTAAGATAGTGAATACCTGTTATAATGGTAATGATAATCATTTTCATTTGTAGTGTCAATCAACAAAACCCTTCAAATTAGGTTAATTTGTGAAAGAAGTTTGAAGGATATTATTGGGAGTCGCTTTTATACTGTAAACGTATTGAAAAATGGGTGGTTACTATCTATACTTAATGATAATGATTATCATTCCTTTTACTATTTCGATTTAATAATATATCCAATTTTTCTTTTTTTATCAGAAGAGGTGTTAGTTTTTGAATGCAAAGCAGCACGAGGGCGATTCGTTTGCTCTTCATCATAAAAGAATAAGAACATCCATTAAAGGAACTTTCGTATTAATCACAGGAATGATACTAATCTTAATCTCGATGGGATTATCTATTGCTTACGGGGCAGCGGATATAAAAATGACTACTGTTTGGGAGGCTGTCTCCCATTTTAATCCTGATATGACAACACATCAAATTATTCAAGAAATTCGGATGCCACGAGCAATCGGGGCTGTATTAGTTGGTGCTTTCCTTGCTGTTTCAGGTGCAGTCATGCAGGGCTTAACACGGAATCCGCTCGCTTCCCCATCCATCATGGGCGTGACGGATGGAGCAGCTTTTGCATTAGTCATCACTCTTGCTTTTATTCCAACCGCGACAATGCTGGGGTTGACCTTTTCATCATTTGCAGGGGCAGGTCTTGGCGTAATCCTCGTTTTTACGATTGGAGCTTTTTCAAAGGGAGGATTGACCCCAGTAAAACTCGCTCTGGCCGGGGTGGCAGTGGGTTCGATGCTTAGTGCATTCTCAAGCGCCATTGCTCTTCATACACAAGTGGCAAAGGACATGAGCTTTTGGTATGCTGGAGGATTAACCACCGTAACTTGGGAATCGATTAAGATTCTATTGATCACTGGTGGGATTGGGTTATTACTCGCCCTTTACATCTCAAGGTCAATCACTATCCTTAGTTTAGGCGAAGAAGTTTCAAAAGGGCTTGGACAAAATACACTTTTAGTAAAATCACTTGGCGTGATTGTCGTATTAGTGCTAACTGGTGCTGCTGTATCGGTAGCCGGTGCGATTGGATTTATCGGATTGGTAATTCCGCACATTACCCGATTTATCATTGGTTCAGATTACCGTTGGATTATTCCGATTTCCGCTGTACTTGGAGGACTGTTACTTGTTCTTGCGGATATTGCAGCTAGAATGGTGAATGCTCCGTTTGAAACACCCGTTGGAGCCGTAACGGCAATCATCGGTGTTCCTTTCTTCTTATACCTGGCTCGTGGGGAAAGGAGGGGGCTGTAATGAACCAATCGAAAGCAAAACAGAAAAAATTTATCGTCCTAATTAGCCTTTTATTTATTTTAACAATTATCACTTTTATCATAAGTTTAAACCTTGGTGTCGTACGGATTGCTCCCATCGATGTTTTCAAGACATTAATAGGGCAGGGAACAGCCCGCGACCAACTCGTTTTAGTTGATTTCAGATTACCAAGAATGGTTTTGGCCTTACTGATTGGTGCAGGATTAGCAGTCTCTGGCGCCATTTTGCAAGGTGTGACGAAAAATGAACTAGCCGATCCTGGAATATTAGGTATTAATACTGGAGCAGGATTCATGGTTATCTTGTTTATCTACTTTTTTCAAGGTTCCATGAACAGTGTCAGCACATTTGGTATTTTCTTAATGCCCTTATTCGCCTTAATAGGAGCGGTCATTGCGGCTTTTCTAATTTACGTATTGGCATGGAAAAAAGGAATTGATCCTGTCCGGTTAATTTTAGTCGGGATTGGTGTGAATTCAGGGTTTGGCGCTGCGATTGTTATATTTCAACTCAAAATGAATCCGCAAGACTTCATGCAGGCGGCTGTCTGGCTTTCTGGTGATATTTGGGGAACGAATTGGAGATTTGTCGCCATTCTCGCACCCTTAATTTTGCTGCTTATTCCTTTTGCTTTATACAAAGCACACATCCTAAATATCATGAATTTAGGTGACCAGGTCGCGACTGGCTTAGGGATTTATGTAGAAAAGGAAAGAAGAATCTTGCTTCTAGCAGCAGTGGCGCTTGCAGGTTTCAGTGTCGCAGCTGGGGGAGGAATTGCTTTCCTAGGCTTAGTTGCTCCGCATATTGCGAAAAGATTAATTGGGCCAAAGCACCAGTTATTTTTGCCGCTTACTGCGGTGTTAGGGTCGTTTGTGCTTTTATTGGCAGATACGATTGGCAAAAACCTGCTGGCCCCAACCCAAATACCAGTGGGAATTGTAGTGGCAATATTTAGTGCACCATATTTTATTTTTTTACTAATGAAAGCCAAATAAAAAAGGGGGAACGGATTGTGGTTTCACTTTCTACCGAGAATCTTCAGATTGGTTATGGAGACAAAACGATTGTTGAAAATTTGAATTTACACATAAATAAAGGGGAAATCACAACCATTATCGGCGCAAATGGCTGCGGTAAATCCACCATTTTAAAAACATTAGCACGAGTCCATGCAGCCAAGTCTGGGATCGTCTATTTGGATGGAAAGATGATTCACAAGGTCCCAACAAAAGAAATCGCCAGGAAAATGGCTGTTCTTCCGCAAAGCCCTGAGGCACCCAATGGATTAACGGTCTATGAATTGATTTCATTTGGACGTTCCCCGCATCAAAGTGGATTTGGCAAACTAACGGATAACGACCGGCAAGTGATTGAATGGGCGCTAGAGGTGACTGGACTTAGTCTATTTGCCGATCATCCAGTTGATGCTCTTTCCGGCGGACAGCGTCAACGCGCTTGGATTGCAATGGCCATTGCCCAAGAAACCGATCTCTTGCTGCTTGATGAGCCAACCACCTACCTTGATATGGCGCACCAGCTAGAGATTTTGCAGCTGCTTGAAAAATTAAATAAGGAACAAAGCCGGACAATTGTGATGGTGATTCATGATTTGAACCATGCGTCGAGGTTTTCTCACCATATGGTTGCACTAAGAAAGGGGACTATTGTCAAAGAGGGAAGTGCAGACGAAGTGATGACCCCAGACGTACTAAAAACGGTCTTTCAAATTGATGCTGAAATTGTTAAAGATCCACGGACGAAAAAACCAGTCTGTCTTTGTTATGATTTAATTCAAAAAGAGCCGGCGTTAGATAATCGAAAGGTCATGAATTTCTAGTGAAATGGGATTAGATGGGGTGGGGAATGAAATGAAATTATACGATGTTACCATCATCGGTGGTGGTCCAGTTGGCTTATTTACTGCTTTTTATTGCGGGATGAGAGAGATGGAAACGAAAATAATAGAATTTCTCCCATACTTAGGGGGGAAGGTTTCTTACTTCTATCCAGAAAAGGTGATCCGCGATATTGGCGGGATTCCGGCTGTTTCAGGGGAAAACTTAATTAAACAGCTGGTGGAGCAGGCGCAAACCTTTCAACCAACAATTGTTTTGAATCAACAGGTTGTCGGGTTAGAAAGGCTACCAGATGGGACGTTCCTATTAAAAAGTCACAATGGAGAACAGCACCATACCCGGTCGATTATCTTAGCGACTGGATTCGGAACTTTAAAAAGTGCCAAGCTTGACGTAGAAAATGCAGATCAATATGAAGGACGAAACCTGCGGTATGCGGTGGAAAAGCTGAATGACTATAAAGATAAACATGTGCTTATTTCTGGTGGAGGGAATTCCGCTCTTGATTGGGCGAACGAGCTGCTCCCGATTGCGCGGCATATTACCGTGGTCCATCGCAGACAAGAATTCTCAGGACTTGAACGATCAACCGCGACCATCTTGACTCCGCATGTTTTGGATGCGTTACATGGGGAAGATGGAAGAATTGGGAGTGTTACCGTTAAAAATATTGTAACAAACGACACTCAGATCATTGAAGTGGACGAAGTTCTCGTCAATCATGGTTTCTGTATTGACCTTGGCCCCATCAAGGGATGGGGATTAGAGTTTGAATTTGGAAACATCAAAGTAGACAGCAGAATGCAAACTAATATCGAAGGTATCTTTGCAGCAGGAGACGTCGCAAACTACACAAATAAACTTCACCTGATAGCAGGTGGATTTTCCGAAGGTCCAACCGCCGTAAATAGCGCAAAAGCCTACATAGAACCCCAAAAAGAACTAAAACCCATCTACTCTACCACTCATTTTTAAATGGGTGATATAAAGTGAAGATATAAAGTAGTGATATATAGTGGTGTCAGGCACCGATCGCAGACACTTGTCCTCTCCAGGGGGACACTTCACTATGAAGCAGGCACCATCCAAACTGTCGGATGGTGCCTGCTTGTTGTTAGGTGTTTTGTTTAATTGAACGGGTTTGAAGGTATTTATGTCTGATATAAAAAATTGCTGTCATGATTATCGATATTCCTCCAAAAAGGACGCACATGACCTGCAGGCCGATTAGGTCTAAGAGGAAGCCGCTAATGAGCAGGACAATCTGATAGCTAACACGATCAAGCATGTTTCTAAACGAAAAAAAGCGGCCGTGGAACTCTTTTGGTATCTTTGTTTGAAAAATGGTCGCAGCTGTCGGGAAAAAACAGCCGACAGAAAATCCAAAAAACGCAAAAGCTACGATAGTTATTACCGGTGCATCAGCAAAATAAAGCAGCAGCTGAGAACCCCCGATTAAAAACGAACAGGCAAATAAGATAATGTAGGGGGATGTCCGGTCGCTGATCAACTTAATAAGAAAAGCGCCCAGCATAAAAGAGATTCCTTCAGTTGTGTAAATCCAGCCTTTTATGGCTGAACTATCTTGGAGTTCACTAATGTTAATAACCACAAGGTTAAATCCGCCAAGAAAAAGGACCGGGACCAGTGTCATGATAAGCGTCATCAAGACAATCGGCAGACCTTTAATAATTGGAAAAACATCTTTAAAACTTGTCTTTTCAGTGGGACTATTCTTTTCTATCTGAAGATCCTTTGATTCATCGATACTTAAGAACCAAGTAAGGATAAATAAACCAATATACGCGACCAAAGAACCAACATAAAGCATTGATAAAGGCAGGATAACCAATAAAATCCCGGCCACCGCTGTTCCGATAATGCGAGACAGGGTTGAGACATTCATATGAATACCGTTTAATTGAAGCAAATCCTTTTCAGACACAACCAAAGGAAGCGCTGCTTGAAGTGCTGGAAAATAAAACGCTGCGGAAATCTGCAGCAAGACGAGGAACACAACCATCCACCAGATCGAACCTGTGGCAATCGCAATTAACATGAAGACAACACTGATAGCCCTTACAAATCCAGCCAGAAGCATAACGGTTTTCTTACTTACTTGGTCGGTAAGTCTGCCAGCATAGGGGCCAAATGCAATCCCAGCCAGCAAGCCTGCAGCAAGAAGAAGCGATTTTAGAAAGTCTGATGGGAGTTTCTCTTGCATAAATTCCAAATTTCCAATAACACCGAGCCACAACCCAAGACCCGCAATAAATTCCCCTGTTAACAAAATCCAAACATTCTTATTCCTCAACATACACAGTTTCCCTCAATCCTCTATACAAATCGTACAATCTGAAAATATAATACTATTCAAAATAGTAACAGAAAAGGGTGTCCGGCACCACCTGCAGACAAATGTCCACAGGTGGTGCCGGACACCCTCGTTTGACACCCTCGTTTGACACCCTCGTTTGACACCCTCGTTGATACATTCGCTATTTAAAGCGGAACCTATTTAAATCGAAGTTTGTTAGAAATTTTCCTTCCGTATTCAATGACTCTTTCGATTAGGAAGTTTTTTCGTTCTATTGTTATATTGAAATTGACATATCCAATGCTAATTGCGCCAATTAGTTCATTTAATTGGTTAAAAATAGGCGCAGCTACGGATGATGTGCCTTCTGTTCTCTCCCCGTGGCTCTCCCCATAGCCCATTTTCATTATTTGATTTAATTCAGTTAAAAAAGTATCTCTATCTTCTGCGGCGACTAACTCATTTACGATTTTTAGCCTTTCACTTGGGGGCATATGGGCTAACATGACTTTATTTGCTGCTCCAATGTTTAGTGGAATGCGTAATCCTAATTGATCGTAAATGCGGATCGGATTTTGCTGACAGTCAATTCTTTCAACGATTAATGATTCTAGGCCAATTGGTTTACTGAAATAAACACTCTCTTCAACCTCAAGCATTAATTTTTCCATCTCGGGCCGAATTAATCCTACAAAATCAAAGGTATCATACATCTGTAAGCCATATTCTAGCCAGGTGTTCCCCATTGAATAATGTTTTAGATTTGGATCCTGTTGTATAAGTCCATGATTTTTCATTGATTGTAATAGACGATGCATAGTGCTTACAGGAAGGTCACACTCCTTAGATAAATCAGTAATTGAAAACCATTTCTTTGTTTCATTTCCAACAAGAACTTTGATTACCTGCATGGCTCGATCGATAGTTTGCATATCTCCAGCTCCTATTTAAATTAAGTATCTAAAAAAATAACGAGAACGATTATTCAGTAAATTCAAAATATAAATTGACATGAAATTATTACTACTATAATATCATATTATAAGTTTTCCTGTCAGGGGAAATGAATTCCACTATGCGGAAAAAGAAAGGAGGATCTTCTTTGGCATCATCTATGTATAAAAAACTCAACACAGTTATTGTTAAACACCCAAAAGAAGCTTTTATTAGTCAAGAACATTTAAAAAAGGAATGGAAGAAATTCAACTATATTCATGAACCTGATTTTTCAAAAGCAGAGCATGAATTTGAACAGTTTCTTTCTATTATTCAACAGCATGTCGATCATATTGAATATTTACCCGCGTCAGAACTTGTAGGATTAGATTCTCTCTATGCCCATGACCCTGTTAAATTTACGAAAAAGGGTGCCATTATTTTAAAATCAGGAAAAAAATTACGACAGCCTGAAGCCGAAGTGTACAAACAATTTTTAAAAGAAAAGGACATTCCTATTTTAGGTGAACTTACTGGTAAAGCATTAGCTGACGGGGGAGATCTTGTTTGGCTGGATGATCGCACATTATTAATTGGCCGTGGCTATCGAACGAATGATGAAGCGATCCGCCAAATCAAGGAAATAACTAAAGGTTTAGTGGACGAATGTATCGTTGTCCAGCTTCCGCATGACCAAGGTGAGGACGAATGTCTACATCTTATGTCTTTTATTAGTATCGTAGATGAAAACCTAGCTGTTGTTTACTCTAGATTAATGCCAGTCTTCTTAAGACAAATTCTAATTAAGCGAGGCTTTGAGTTAATTGAAGTTCCCGACGAAGAGTATCATCAACTAGGCTGTAATGTACTTGCCTTGGCACCGAGAATTTGTATGATAGTTTCTGGAAACCCTTACACTAAGCAAAAATTAATGGATGCAGGGGCAACCGTCTATGAATATGAAGGAAATGAAATCTCTTACTTAGGAACAGGTGGTCCAACATGTCTCACCTGCCCTGTTATCCGCACATAATTGAAGGAGGAAAAAATATGTTTAAAAATACAATTGTCAAAACACCCGGGGAGAGCTATATCCATGGCTTAACGACTTCTGACCTAGGAAATCCTATTTTAGAAAAGGCACTCGAGCAGCATAAAGCTTACATCGATGCACTAAAAACCTGTGGAGTAGAAGTAACTGTCCTGCCTAGTCATACGGATTTCCCAGACTCCACCTTTGTAGAAGACACGGCAGTCCTGACGCCTAAGTTTGCGGTTATTTCAAACCCAGGGGCCCCTTCACGTAACGGGGAAATTATCGAGATGGAGTCGACAATAAAGTCCCATTATGAAAACATCTATTATATTAAGTCACCAGGAACCCTTGACGGCGGCGATATTTTACAAATTGAAAATCATTTTTATTTAGGACTTTCTGAAAGAACAAATTTGGAAGGAGCTGAACAATTAAAGCAAATTCTTGAATTGGAACATTACCAGGCGACTATTGTTCAACTAGAAAAGTTTTTCCACCTTAAAACAGGTATTTCTTATCTTGGAAATCAAACAATTGTTGTCGCAGGCGAATTTATAGATCATCCAGTTTTTAATTCCTATACGAAAATTATTGTTCCACCCGAAGAGGAGTATGCAGCGAATTGTATTCGCGTAAACGACTATGTCATCATCCCAGCAGGTTTTCCTCAAACAAAGCAAAAAATGAACGAGGCTGGTTTTCAGACGATTGAGCTCGACATGTCTGAATTTCGTAAATTAGATGGCGGCTTAAGCTGTTTGTCACTACGTTTTTAAGAAACATTGGATTGGAGACTGCTAGAATACAAGGGGTGTGTGGGAGATGGTTGAACGAGAGGGTCAGCAGAATCAATTAAATCGATCAATGAAACGTCGACATTTGTTTATGCTTTCGTTAGGCGGAGTCATTGGAACAGGGTTGTTTTTAAACGCTGGTTATACTATTAATCAGGCTGGAGCTGGCGGTGCATTAATAGGTTATTTATTTGGTGGGATCATTTTATACTTGGTCATGGTATGTCTAGGAGAACTGGCTGTCCACATGCCTGTAACAGGCTCATTTCAAACATATGCAAGTAAATTTATTAGTCCTTCAGCCGGATTTTCGTTAGGCTGGATGTATTTCGTCGGTTCTGCCACTACGGCTGGGGTTGAATTTACCGCAGCAGGAATCCTAATGAAACGGTGGTTTCCTGATGTTTCAGTCTGGATATGGTGTGCTGTTTTCATCGCCCTGTTATTTGTCCTCAATGCTCTTACAACCAGGGGATTCGCAGAGGCAGAATATTGGTTTGCAGGTATTAAAGTGGTTGCTGTTATTTTCTTTATTATTATTGGTTTCGCTGCTATTTTTGGAATCATTCCATTGGCTGACCGTCCTGCACCATTTTTAGAAAACTTAGCACCATCAGGATTGTTCCCTGCAGGTTTTGTCATCCTTTTTGTTACAATGATGAATGTTATCTTTTCCTATCAAGGGTCTGAACTGATTGGAATTGCTGCTGGAGAAAGCGAGGAGCCGGAAAAGAATATTCCGCGAGCCATTCGAAATGTCCTTTTTAGAATTATCGTCTTTTATCTAGCTTCTATTGTGATATTATCGGCCATTTTTCCATCTAAGGAACTGGGACTATTGGAAAGTCCATTCGTAACCCTTATGGATATGGCGGGTATTCCTTTCGCTCCAGATATTATGAATTTTGTTATTCTGACAGCGATATTATCGGTGGGAAACTCATGTATTTACGCGTCGACCCGTTTACTATGGGCAATGGCACAAGATGGAATGGCTCCAAAATGGTTTGGAAAGCTATCAAAACGCAAGGTTCCATTTGCTGCACTAGTATTTACGATGATTTTTTCTCTATTATCCTTGTTAACTAGCGTCATTGCAGCCGACACTGTGTTTGTCTTGTTAATGTCGATTGCCGGCATTTCTGTTACGATTTCGTGGATCGGTATTGCCCTCTCGCAGTTGTTGTTTCGGAAGAAATACCTGCAAGCTGGTGGGAAAATAGAGGATTTACAATATAAAGTCCCATTCTATCCTTTAATACCAATTATTTGTATCGTATTCTGCGTTTCGATCTTAATATTCTTGGCCTTTGATCCGACCCAATTAGTCGGTTTACTAGTGGGTTTAGGATTTTTAGCCGTATGCTATATTTCCTATTATTTTAAGAACAAAAAGGTCAAAGTGAGCACAAATAACGATGTGGACTATCGATAGGGTGTCAGGCACCATTCGTGAACAGTTGGTTGTATTTGTCCATCTGAGGTGGACAATCTCGAATCACCATTTTTAAAATTAATTAAAGGAGTAACGGGTAATGAATCAGCTAAGTTGGGGGACACCAGAGGCACTTCGTAAGCTTTTGTGCGAGGTGGTGAGCTGGAGAAGCATGACATTAACAGAGGGTGAACGTAATTTTCCTTCAAAGGTAGAAGCAAAACTGCAAGGCTTGGACTATTTTCAGGACAATCCTACTCAATTGCTTCTTCACGATGCCGATCAGGGCAGGCGGTTTTTAACTGCTTTATATAAACATCCTGCAGCGAAAGAAACCATCGTTCTCATTAGTCATTTTGATACAGTAAATACAGAGGAATATGGGGATCTAGAGGTTTTTGCTTATCAGCCAGAAGAGCTAACCAACATGCTCCATGAAAGATTGGATGGGCTGCCAGAAGATGTGGTTCAGGATCTGAAATCTGGAGAATATTTATTCGGCAGAGGTACCATGGATATGAAAATGGGACTTGTTATGCATATGGGATTAATCGAAAAGGCAACTGTCGAGCAATGGCCGATTAATCTTCTCTTGTTAACCGTGCCAGATGAGGAAGTTAATTCAGCAGGTATGCGTGCCGCTGTACCGAAATTATTAGAACTAAAGGAAAAGTATGATCTCACCTATAAGCTATTCTTGAATGGAGAACCAGTATTTTCACAAGAACCGGGTGACGAAAATTATTATGTATATACAGGTTCCATCGGTAAAATTATGCCATCTGCGCTTTTTTACGGGAAAGAGACACATGTTGGTGAACCACTAAGTGGAATCACAGCGCCATATATCGCATCGTTTTTGACACAGAGGATGGAGTGGAATTTGATCCTCCAAGAAACGGTGATGGGAGAAACAACCCCACTTCCGGTCACACTACAACAAAAGGATTTAAAACTTGAATACTCCGTTCAAACACCATACCGCTCATCAGCCTTATATAATGTGTTTTTAATGGAGCGGAATGCGGAAGAAATTATGGATATCTTTGAAAAAGTTGCAGTCAATGCTGCTAGAGCTTGCAATAAAGCCTACACAGAAGTCTGCAAAGAGCAGTCCGTCGACCCTGTGGGTGAAGTTCGTGTATTACGCTATGAAACTTTACTTACGCATGCGATAAATAAATTTGGAACGGATTTTATCGAAGGAATCAAAGCCACCATTCATGCAAATTCAGAATGGGATGACCGTGAAAAGTCTATTCGAATTACCGATGCTTTAATGATTCGATGCCAGGAACTTGCACCGGCGATGGTTTTACTATTTGCTCCACCATATTATCCAGCAGTAAATTCATCAAATGATGAACTCATTTCACAATGTGTGAAATATGTGAAAGAGCAAGGTCTAGCAAAATTTGAGTTGCCTGTTCAGCAAGTCCACTATTTTAATGGAATTAGCGACTTAAGCTATGTTAATTATCAGGACGATGGGGAAGGATGGACCGTTTTCAAATCAAATACCCCGGTATGGGACACAAGCTACAGCATCCCATTCGATGCGATGAAAGAACTCCAAGTCCCTGTCTTAAATATCGGTCCACTCGGAAAAGACGCCCACAAACGAACGGAGCGTCTTCATATGAAAAGTGCATTTGAAGAAGTTCCAACACTTGTCGAAGGTATGATAAAAATGATGATTAATGTAGAGACAAAAAACTGATTCGAATCATTGAATCAGTTTTTTGTTTATCTAGAGAGTCTACCCGAACTCAAATGTTCAATTTTTGTTAAGAAAATATAAAGAATAATAGGCCGTTTTCAGGAGGGGATGGGTAGAGAAGAATATGGAGAAAAAAGGCTTCACTGATAAAAAGTCACTAACATTCATACCAATTGCCTATATTTTAACATTCAAAAAGTTAGCCGTCTTTACAATTGTTTACATTGTCTTAATAACCCCCCTCTATAATGAGAGTCGTAATTACAACTTTCATTTAGGGGGAAATCCAATTGTTTAAGAAAAAACTAATGAATAAAGTTCTTCCAGTCGCTGTTCTTTCTACTATAGCATTTAGCAGTCTTATTGGACCGGGAGCTGGTACTGCAAGCGCGAAATACGAAAAAACAACTAAAAATAATGCAGAAATTAAAAATGTCATTTTTCTAATTGGCGATGGTATGGGCGTTTCCTATACTTCGGCCTATCGTTATTTAAAGGATAATCCTTCTACCAAAAAAGTAGAACCAACCGAGTTTGATAAATTTCTAGTTGGACAACAAACTACATATCCTGAGGATGCGAAGCAAAATGTAACAGATTCAGCATCTGCAGCAACGGCAATGGCTGCCGGTGTCAAAACCTATAATGCTGCCATCGCCGTAGACAACGACAAATCTGAAGTGAAAACTGTCCTTGAAGCTGCAAAAGAGCAAGGGAAATCCACAGGTCTAGTTGCTACTTCAGAAATTACACATGCAACCCCGGCATCCTTCGGTTCTCATGATATAAACCGTAATAACATGAATGCCATCGCTGATGATTATTACAATGAGATGGTCAACGGAAAACACAAAATTGATGTCCTTTTGGGAGGCGGCTCTGATTTATTTATCCGTCAAGATCGTAACCTTACAAATGAATTCAAAAAGGACGGATACAGTTATGTTTCAACCCTTCAAGAATTGAAAAAAGACAAAAATGACCAGGTTCTTGGTCTATTTGCAAAACGCGGCATGCCTAAAATGATTGATCGGGATTCAGAGACGCCTTCCCTTGCAGATATGACTACTTCCGCCATTGAGCGGTTAAATCAAAATAAAAAGGGTTTCTTTTTGATGGTAGAAGGAAGTCAAATTGATTGGGCTGGCCATGATAATGATATTGTTGGTGCGATGAGTGAAATGGAAGATTTCGAAAAAGCGTTCAAAGCAGCCATTGACTTTGCTAAAAAGGATAAACATACATTGGTTGTAGCAACAGCTGACCATTCAACTGGCGGCTACTCAATCGGTGCCCGCGGGGAGTATAACTGGTTTAGTGCCCCTATCAATGCTGCACAACGTACGCCTGATTATATGGCGGAGCAGATTGCAAACGGTGCAGGTGTGAAAGAAACGTTGAATAAATATATCAATCTTACTTTAACAGATAAAGAGATTAAGTCCGTTGAAGTTGCCGCTGCTACGAAGAAAGTAGTGGATATCGATAATGCGATTGAACAAATTATTGATACCCGATCATTCACGGGATGGACGACTGGAGGACACACGGGTGAAGATGTAAATGTATATGCATTCGGCCCTGCCAGCGAACGTTTTGCCGGCCAAATCGATAATACAGACAATGCGAAAATCATCTTTGATCTGCTTGAAAAAGGCAGTAGAAAAACAGTCATTGAAGACAAGTAAGGCAAGTTGCTCACGATAAAGAGGATTAGGAATTGGCAGTAAGCTATCCCGTTGCGTTTTTAGCAACGGGATAGCTTGTTAAAAAGACGTATTAATTTGATAGGAGGAATCGATGTGAAACAGGCAATGATAATTATTTTATTTGCTTTCCTACTAACTGGCTGTTCATTTGTTTCAACTCAGACGACTCATAAGGATTCTGATTCTAAATCAGAGAACACCTCCACAGCACCCAAAAAGATCTCTGCAGATGATCATGACGCTTATTATAATAGCCCTCAGGTTACCGATGATTCAACGTTACAAAAACCAGACCAGTCTGTTACGGATGAAAAAGGAGAGGCTACTTTAAAAACAATGAAACAAATTAATAAGGTCTATCATTTTGGAGATATCGAGTACACAATCAAAGAAATGAAACTTCTGCACTACCGGCCAGATTATAGCTTAATTGACTATTTCCACCCGCTAACAGAGGACGAGGAGTTTGATTTTATCAAAATAAGTGTCGATATTAAGAATCATTCCAAGGAAAAGCGAAGTTTTGCCCCTGTAGCCCTGTTTGAAACGAATACAGGAGCGAAAATGGATTGGAAACAGGATATGTATCTTGAACACTTGAATGGGGAACTCCAAGGAAACCAGATAAAGCGAGGAAGTCTAGGTTTCATCGTCGACCAAACAAAGGATAAAGATATTAAATGGATAAAAATCCTAACAAGTGACGTATTTAATGATCAACAAGAAAAACTAGAAGAGGCACAAAAAATTCAATTAAATTTTTAAGGAGAATGAAAAGGTGTCAGGCACCCTATTAAGTCCTATTAAATAAAAAACTGCCCCAAAAGCAGTCGTATCATCGGACTGATTAGCCCACCAGCCAAAATGATAATATCTGCTTGTGAAAAGCATAATCGGGAGAATGTGGAAAGACCTAGCAAAGGGGACAACAATCAAATATAAAATTAAGGAATGGAGTTTTCCTTTTATAGGAAGCTCTATTTTTTTGAGTAAAAATTACTGCCTCAATCATATACCTCAAACCGACCATTGCTAAAAATAGCAGGAGGCCCCTTCTGATCCCTTTTTTTATAACATACATAAATCAACAGAATGATACTCAAACATCCTAATCCGAGATAGCATAATGAATTAATAATCCCACCGCCTGTGGACAATTGTCTCTCAGATGCGGACGAGATTAAAAAGGTATTATTGAAGATTACCAGTATTGTTTTTTATTTCCATTTATTATATACTACATTACAACACTAATGCACTATGCTAGGAGAAGGGTGATAGCTTGAATCTTAATCTGGATGGGACGAAGCCGATTTATTTACAGATATCGGAATGGCTTGAGCGTGAGATTCTAAATGGACACTTTGAGAGTGATCAAAAAATTTACTCCCAATACCAACTGGCCGAAATCTTTAATATTAATCCAGCGACTGCTGCGAAAGGCCTCAATATTTTGGCAGATGAAAATATTCTCTATAAAAAACGCGGACTTGGGATGTTTGTAGCCAGCAGCGCCAAAGAAATGATCCTTAACAAGCGAAAAAATGAAACATTAAAAAGGTTAGTTCAGGAAATTGTCCTCGAAGCGGAGCGGCTAAACGTAAGTAGAGACGAACTATTTGAAATGATAAAAGCAGCAAAAATAGGGGAGGTAGAGACATGAGTGTCGTCACGTGCAATGGATTGACAAAAGAATTCGGGAGAAAAAGAGCGTTAAACAATCTTTCGTTTCAGATCGAAGAAAATAAAATAACCGGCCTGATTGGTCGAAATGGGTCAGGGAAAACCACGCTGTTAAAAATTATTGCCGGCTTAATAAAAGAAACATCCGGTAAGATCGAGGTTTTCTCAGAAAAACCGTTTAATAATCTAACAATCTCAGCGAACGCCATATTTATTCATGACCAAATGAATCTGCCTGCAGCATTAAATCTTAAAGAAATTCTAGGGGCCGCAGCAAATTTCTATGAAAATTGGGAGTCAAATCTTGCCCAACGTCTTTTTGACTATTTCTCCCTCAACCCATCGCAGCATTACCAAGACCTATCCAATGGAATGAAAAGCACATTCAATACAATTTTAGGATTATCTGCACGGTGCCCATTGACGATTTTTGATGAACCTACCACAGGGATGGATGCGGCAGTTAGAAATGATTTTTACCGTGCAGTGCTCAAAGAATATATCGCCTATCCACGCTCAATTATTATTTCAAGCCATCATTTAAACGAGATTGAGGATTTACTAGAGGATATCCTTCTAATCAAAGACGGAAAAGAGCATCTGCACCTCCCGGCAGAAGAGTTTAAGGAGTGGGCGATTGGTATTCAAGGAAAGAAAGCAATCATCAATGAATGGACAAAAAACAGAGATATTATTTATACCAAGAACATCGGTCATGATCAGTCCTATGTGGTTGTTAGGAGTCAATTTTCTAATCAAGAATGGCAACAGGCCCGTGCAAATGGAGTTGAATTTTCACCGGTTACCGCTAGTGACCTATGTATTTATTTGACTAGTAAAACCGAAGGGGGAATTGATGATGTCTTTAACCAGGGTTAGGCTAACTTCTATTGTGAAGAAGCAATATATCTATAAAGTGAAGGCATATGTTCAGGTATTTTGGAACCTCGTCTTTCTTCAACTGCTGGCCATCCTTTTTTCACTAAACGGCGTGAGCATGTCGGGATCAAGCAGTGAAACACTTGAGGTGGAGGTTCATTACTATTCGGCTGATATGGTTGTTTTTTTCACCATGCTATGGGGATTTATCATAGCGATCATCATTACCACGAAGGCGTATCGAAATGATGACTTCACCTTTGTCACTAATCGATTAAGCAGTAATCTTTCTAATCTACTGTTTTTGCTGACAGCCAGCATCATTGGCGGCCTGACAGCCATGCTGTCACCCAATTTACTGAAGGTGATTATGTATCTCTTTGATCGTCAGCTTACGGTTGCTAGTACAAGTGCAGCGGGTGCTCTTAATGAATTTATATTAGGCGCCTGCACAACAAGTCTCTATATTTTCCTATTTTGTGCGCTCGGATATTTGATCGGAACGCTTGTCCAGATTCATAAAGTATTCGTTGTCCTAGTGCCGGCGCTATTTTTCGGTGCGTTGTTTCTGGGCGAGGTTAGTGGGAATACAAGAATCGTGACCAACTTCTTCGGATTTATCTTTACAGAATCATCTATCTTGTTATTTATGACTAAAATAATTATTAGTTGCACTCTGGTCTTTGCTAGTGCCTTTGTGTTGTCAAACCGATTGGAGGTTAGACAATAACCATGATGAACATAGGGAGCCTACTACCCATCTTATTTATTCTCGTTATTATCTCCATCTTCACAGCCAAAAGTATAAAGAGGACAGTCAATAACAAGGGGAAATCTGTTTCCAGCCCTTGGGTCCGAAGGATTTTTGGAGGGTATATTTCATTATTAATTATCTGTGCGATTGTCGTTCCGTTTATCAACGGAAAAGATATGTCTGATTTAAAAAAAGCGCCCATCGACACTATAGAGAAAGAAGGGAAGACTGTATTCGATGCCGCTGCTGCGGGGAAAAATGATACCATCGATAGAAACTTCATAGAGAAAAAATGGGACTTCGAGTATCGTGAGCCAAAACTTAATCTATCAGTTGAAACCGAAGAGTTTTTCGCGACACAGATTTTTGTGGAAAGAAAGAACACGAATGATCATAAAATAGAGGCTGTAGCCTATAGAACGAGATCAAGTGTAAATGACATGGATATCAGTAAGGTGATTAACCCAATCCGTCTGACATTAGCAGGGGATATATTAACTTTACAAAACTCAAAGAAAGCTAAACTTAAATTCTCCATCTTTAATCAGGTTTTTACAGTCACCCAATTTACTGAGCAGGCTTCGTTATTCGAGCACCATTCTAGTTTTTACGATGGGCAAAGCATACTCTACATGCGCATTCCAAAAGACCTTGAGCTAATTAATAAACCTGAATTAAACATTCAATTTGTGGAGTAAACAATGGGTAACCGTGAAGGTTATCCTTTTTTTATGGTGTAACTAATCAAACATTTCATAAATAGGTCAAAAGATTCGTATAGCCGTCTATAAAAATAAAAAAGCATGGAGTCCTATCCTTATATTTGGATAGGGCTATTTGTGTTCAGCAATTGTGTAACTAATTGGTACAATTTTTATAAAAGGATAGTCAATATTGGTATAGTATAATTAAATTACTAAATGTACAGGTCATCTTCTGGAGGGATCACGTTGACAGTCGGGGAACTATGCCGAACACTTATTGTAGACGATGAAATGTTAATCAGACAAGGGATTAAGCACTATATCAATTGGGAACAAGAAGGTTTTATGATTGTTGGCGAGGCTTCGAACGGCCAAGAAGCACTTGAATTAATTGAAGCCACCGATCCGCATATTATCATTACAGATATTGTGATGCCCATCATGGATGGGGAGGAATTAACAAGAATTGTGAAGGAAAGATATCCTCATAAAGAAATCATTATTTTAAGCAGTTTTGGAGAATTTGATTATGTTCGTTCCACCTTTCAAAGCGGTGTGGTTGATTATATATTAAAGCCGAAGCTTAATGCAGAAGGCCTTTTAAAGGCACTGAAAACGGCCGCAAGCCGAATTCCTGCCTTTCAGAAAATGGACCATAGATTAACAGGGAATCTCCCAATTGGGCAGATTATCGATAAGCTCATTTCAGGATATGAAGTAAATTATGATCCAGATTTAGTTTCTCAGGCTTTACCGTATAGCCACTTTTGTTTAATTGGAGTAGATTTGAGAAACCACCACCAATCTAGAAAAAATGCAGAATTTCTAACAGGAATCCAGGGAGAAATTGAAGAGGCATTTCAGAATAACGTAAGCCAAGTTGTTCTCGAGCCCTTACGTATGGAAGAAAATATCATTGGATACTTAATGAATATGAATATGGACAATTTTCCCGAGGTCATTAAATTAGCCCGCCAATTTGCACTGGCCAGTCCGGGAATTAGTCTTGCTTTGTCGAATGCGTTTACAGATCTCTCATTAGTAGGGAATATGTACAAGGAAAGTCTTATAAAATTGTTAGATTATCACTTTTATTTTTCGAATCAATCATTGTTAATGGAGCAGGATCTCCCTAACCTGACTTCCAAACCTGAAAAATTTAATTTGGATTGGTTTACCGAGGAATTAAAGCGAAAACATTTTGATTCAGCTTTTCAGTATTTACAAGAACATATTCAGGTCATGTCTTCTTGTTATACGATGGATGTCTTTGAATATAAAGCTTTCTTTGGCAACATTATTTTTAACATCACCATTCTCCTAAGTAATATGAAATATGATGTAACAGATTTGGAAAATGCGAAGTATTCCTATTTTAGATCGATTGATGAAGCGCCTTCATCAAAGGCTACAGTTGAATTAATGAATCGTTTTATCGAAGAAGCGAAAAAATGCATCTTTTCGGTGCAAAGCGAGCCGGAAGATTTAAATATGAAAAAATTAATGGAGTATATTGGAGACCATTATGCTGAGCCGCTTACCCTAACAGGCGTGGCAAAGCATTTTCATTTTAATCCATCTTACCTTTCTAACTATTTTTCAACCCATAGTAAGGAAGGATTCATTGAATATCTAAATAGAATCCGAATTGAGGAAGCGACGAAGCTGCTTTTGCATGGGACGGAATCGATCTCTGAAATTAGTGGAATGGTAGGTTATTCGGATCATAGTTATTTCTGTAAAGTTTTTAAGAAAATCAAGGGATTGTCTCCAAGCCAATACAAAAGAAAGCAAAAACTAAGATAAGAGATGGTGAACTATGAGATTTATTCCCGAACGTTTTAAACATAACGGATTATTTATCGTTATGTTTTTCATTACGGTTTTAATGATTATTACGGTGTCAATCACGATTACATGGACAACGATACGGATGTCGGAGCAATTTTTTATTAAAAAGTTTAGCGTGACGAACTCAAAAGTAATGAGTCAGGTAAAGGAGAGCTTCGAATCCTTTAACTATTCAGTCGTTCTTGCATCGAACAATCTCCTTCAAAGCACTACGATTAAAAGAATTCTTAAGTCAGAGCAATTCAGCAATAAAGAGAAACTAAGTGCTTATTTTAATACGGGTCAACAGTTAAAGCGAATCGAAACCAATTTAGATGCCTATGAGGAAAGCATTTTCGTCATGGGCAGAAATGGATTCAGCTTTGCAACGGATCGTACGTACTGGCCTATTACGGAGGAAGAGTTAAGGACTAGTCCCCTTACTAGTAATACGTTTAAGCAGCCGAAGAAACTAATATACCAATTGGACAAGCGAAATGATGGAACGAATCGACAGTTCATTGTCGCATCAAAGGTTCTAATGGAACGAATCAACGGTAATGTTTACGGTTCAATGTTTTTTGCGTTTGATGAACGTGAATTTAGAAAATTCTTCACAAGCTATACAGGCCCTGGAAATAATGTGTTTGTTGTAGATAAGAAGGGGGTCATTGTTTCGAGTAATCAGTCAAAGCTCATTGGACAAGCACCAAAGGGCTTACTTAGCTATGCAGCTAAAATTGAAAAGAGTTCAGACCGTTATATTATCGATACCTTTATGGGAAAGGATCAAATTATCTCGATGGAGTACCTTCCATCTTTTGACATGTACTTGTTTAATATCATTGATAAGCAAAAAGCAGTCGGAGACCTAATTGATAAAAAAGATATTGTGTTCATTTCGATGGGGATTGTCTTTGCGGCATTAATCATTGTTTTGCTCGCCACAAGGAGATTGACCAATTCATTATCAAGTCTGGTGAAGCAGATCGAAGATGCCTCAAAACATGAATTCCACCAATATGTTTCTGCAAGCGGCACCTATGAAACCATGAAAATTGGCAATGCCTTTAATTCCATGCTTGATGAACTTCATTTGTATGTCGACCAGCTAGTGGAATCCCAAAAACAGAAGCGTAATGCGGAATTAGCAGCATTGCAGCAGCAAATCAATCCACATTTTTTGTACAATACGCTTACTTCTATAAAGTTCATGGTGCAGCAAGGTAGTAAAGAAGAAACAGAAGCGACCATTAATGCGTTGATCTCCTTGCTTCAAAATACAATTGGCAATGTCAGTGAGACGAATACGATTGGCCAAGAAGTGGATAACTTAAAAAACTACGTTCTCATTAATCAAAAACGGTACGGAAATCGGATTAAAGTGAATTATTTTATCGCGCCAGATTGTATCGAGTACCATGTACCAAAGCTAATTTTGCAGCCTTTTATGGAAAACTCATTCTTCCACGGCTTCAATCATAAGCCTGGCGGGTACATCAATGTTCTTGTTTGGAAGGAGGAAGACACATTAATCTGTGAAGTTGTTGATAATGGAGATGGTATGGAGGTCTCTTCTGAAAATAAACTTCCAAATACAAAGCGGAAACAACAAATGTTTTCCGGAATTGGCGTCCGGAATGTTCATGAGCGTATCCAACTGATTTACGGGGAACCGTTTGGTGTTACGATTACCAGTGAGCTAGGTGAAGGGACAAAGGTTCGGTTGGAACTTCCAATTTCAATAAAGTAAAAATAGTCATAAAATCTAAAAATAATCCAAATGAATCCTTTGGAAGCGCGTTCATGTTACAAAGATATTACCACCCAATAAAAATATCGTCCTAACGATTAGGTTCAATCAGGTGATAACATAATACGTGTAGGTTAGATAACGCTTACAAAAATAGAATGTTGGGGGAATATCAATGAAAAAAGTACTAGCACTCTTTTTAGTTAGTATATTGATGCTAACTGCCTGTTCTTCGGGATCAAAAAATGAGACTTCCGACAAAGGCAAAGAGACAAATGAAGTAACTGTTTGGGCATGGGATCCAAATTTCAACATTAAAGCGATGAATCTAGCAAAAGATGCTTATAAATCTGAAAACCCAGATGTAAACATTAAAGTAGTAGAACACGCACAAGATGACATTATTCAAAAACTTAATACCAGCTTAAGTTCTGGAACAACAAAAGGACTGCCGAATATAGTCTTGATTGAAGACTATCGTGCGCAAAGCTTCCTTAAAGCGTATCCAGATATGTTCCATGAGTTAACAGGTTCATTTAAAGCGGACGATTTCGCACAGTATAAAATTGCCCCTACTAGCTTGGATGGTAAAAACTACGGTCTTCCATTCGACACAGGTGTAACTGGACTATATGTAAGAACTGACTATTTGGAAAAAGCAGGATACAAAGTTGCAGACTTACAAAACATGGACTGGAATAAGTACATTGAAGTAGGTAAAAAGGTTAAAGAAGCAACTGGTAAAGCAATGCTTACACAGGATCCAAAAGACCTAGGTCTTATTCGTATGATGATTCAAACGAGCGGTTCTTGGTACTTAAAGAACGACGGAGTTACACCTGACTTAGCAGGCAACGCTGCTTTAAAAGAAGCGTTCCAAACATATAAAGCGATTTTAGACGCAGACCTAGTAAAACCTGTTTCTGACTGGGGTCAATTCGTAGCAGGATTTAACAGCGGCGACGTTGCAACTGTTCCAACTGGTAACTGGATTACTCCATCAATCAAAGCAGAAGCCTCACAAGCAGGCAAATGGGCGGTTCTTCCGATGCCAAAACAATCTGGTATTGCAAATTCAGTGAACGCTTCTAACTTAGGCGGAAGCTCTTGGTACGTGTTAAACATCGATGGTAAAGAAAAGGCTGCGGATTTCTTAGGAAAAACATTTGGTTCTAATGCTGATTTTTATCAGACTTTGAATAAAGAAATGGGAGCTATTGGAACTTATAAGCCTGCTGCAGAAGGAGAAGCTTATACAGCTGCAGATGATTTCTTCGGTGGACAAAAAGTCGTTTCTGACTTTGCTGCTTGGACAGAGAAAATTCCTCAAGTTAACTATGGTATGCACACATATGCAATTGAAGACATTTTAGCGGTTGGCATGCAGGATTACCTAAAAGGTAAAGATTTAGATAAAGTATTAGAGGATGCTCAGAAGCAAGCAGAAGAACAAATTAAATAAAATAACAAAACAAGCTAGAAAGTAACAAATTTTCTTTTTAAAGAGATTATGCCTTAGAAATTCGCCGGCTCTGCCATTCATGTATTGGAGCTAACTGATGTATCAGGCGACTTTCTGAGGCGTTTTCTTTTCTTGAACTTACTACGTAAGGAGTTGACTAAAGTTGATATCAGCGAAAGAAAGCCACACTCAAGCCCTTCCAAAATCAAATTCCGGTCGCAAAATTCGGCTGAAAAATAATATCATTGGCTGGTCCTTTGTTATTATCGCTGCCGTAATGATCTTTTTATTTTACTTCTACCCAATGATTCAGGCTCTTATCTTATCTTTTCAAACAGGTGTTGGTGCAAATCTAACCTTTACAGGTATCGATAATTATACGCGGTTATTTAAAGACCCAACATTCCTAACTACAGTAAAAAATACAGTCATTTATCTAATCATTCAAGTACCGGTTATGATCTTACTGGCTTTATTTCTTTCTGTTCTACTTAATAATAAAACGTTAAAGTTTAAAGGCTTTTTCCGAACAGCCATCTTCTTACCGTGCGTAACCTCATTAGTTGCCTATTCCGTCATCTTCAAATATTTGTTTGGTCAAGATGGAATAATTAATATGATGTTAATGAAAGTTGCACTCATTTCGGAACCGATCCAATGGCTTACTGATCCTTTTTGGGCGAAAATCGCTATCATTGTGGCGATCACTTGGCGTTGGACAGGTTACAACATGATCTTCTATCTATCTGCTCTTCAAAACGTCGATGAGTCAATCTATGAAGCAGCTAGAATTGATGGGGCTTCGCCAGTTCAACAATTTTTCAAAATAACGATCCCAATGTTGAAGCCGATTATTCTATTTACATCGATTACTTCAACGATTGGTACACTGCAGTTATTTGACGAGGTCATGAATATTACCAAGGGCGGACCGGGGAATGCGACAATGACCATTTCTCAGTATATCTATAATTTATCGTTTAAATATACCCCGGACTTTGGGTATGCAGCTACTGTCTCATATGCAATCGTAATTATGATTGTCATCTTTTCGATCATTCAGTTTAAAGCGGCAGGTGATAATAATGAGTAAGCTAAAAAATACATTCAGTTATACAGTCCTAATCATCGCAGCGATTGTCTCAGTGTTTCCATTTTTATGGATGATTGTAAGCTCGACAAACAAGTCTGTTGACGTAACGCAAGGAAGGATGCTTCCTGGCAGTCACTTTATGGAGAACCTTCACAATCTGCTGGACACCGTTGATCTTGTGCCTGCATTAATAAATTCAACTAAAATCTCAGTATTAACAACCATCCTTGCGATGCTGATTGCGTCTTTGGCGGGATATGGATTTGAAATTTATAAAAGTAAATCGAAGGATTTTGTGTTTAATATTTTGCTGGTTTCAATGATGATTCCTTTTGCGGCTTTGATGGTACCGCTCTTTAGAATGTTTGCTTCCATCTCACAATCCTTCTCGATCATTGGGATTGATACAATCGCAGCTGTCATTTTACCAACGGTTACAACCGCCTATCTGATCTTTTTCTTTAGACAAAGCACCAAAATGTTTCCGAAGGAAATTCTTGAAGCTGGAAGAATTGATGGTCTATCGGAATTAGGATGTTTCTTTAAGATTTATGTTCCTACAATGAAAACCACTTACGCAGCTGCGGCTATCATAACCTTCATGGCTAGCTGGAACAGTTATTTATGGCCGTTGGTTGTATTGCAGTCACCTGAAAACCAGACGATTCCACTATTAATTTCAAACTTAGGTTCAAGCTATTCACCTGATTTTGGAATGATTATGACGGCAATTGTAATTGCTACTTTGCCAGCAGCTCTTATTTTCTTCATCATGCAAAAGCATTTCGTTGCCGGTATGATGGGATCTGTTAAATAGTAGATTTTTGGAAAAATGTAATAGAAAGAGTGATCATGATGACAACAATTCCAAAACTAGAGTGGCTTACGGATGTGAATGTGTTTGCTGTTAATCGATTACCGGCTCATTCAGACCATCTTTATTATGAGACGATGGAGGAAGCTAAAAACGCTGCTCCCATGGTTTTGCGCCATGATTTAAACGGAAACTGGAAATTTAGCTATAGCGTTAATCCGGATAATCGTCCGGAGAATTTTTACCAGGTGGACTTTAATTGTGCTGGCTGGGGAGACATCACTGTACCAGGGCATATCCAGCTTCAGGGTTACGGAAAACCACAATATGTGAATACCATGTACCCATGGGATGGCCTTAATGAGATTCGTCCGCCAGAAATTCCACAAGACCATAATCCGGTGGGCAGTTATGTGAAGATGTTTACTGTACCAGAAAACATGACCAATAAGCCGGTTTACATTTCTTTTCAGGGAGTAGAATCAGCGTTTTATGTGTGGCTAAACGGGAAGTTTGTCGGCTATAGTGAGGACTCCTTCACGCCAGCTGAGTTTGATCTTACCCCATTTCTAACCGAAGGTGAAAATAAATTAGCGGTCGAGGTTTACCAAAGAAGCACAGGAAGCTGGCTGGAAGATCAAGATTTCTGGCGTTTTTCAGGAATTTTCCGTGATGTCTATCTCTATACTGTACCAGAGATTCATGTCTATGATGCAGATGTTCGTGCGGAATTGAATGATGCTTTTACGCAAGGTACGCTTAAAGTAGACCTCAAGCTATTGTCTGGCAGCTCTTCACCTTCAAAAATTGTAACAGAGTTGTACGATAGAGAAGGCAGTTTAGTATCTACCCGTACGATTGACACCGGTGACGGAAAATGGTCAGTAACCATGGACGTTGAGAATCCAAAGTTATGGAGCGCAGAAAGACCGAATTTATACAAGCTTTATATACAAGTTTTTAACGAAAAAGGCAGTTTGGTAGAAGTTATTCCTCAGAAAGTGGGCTTCCGTAGATTTGAACTTATCGATAAAATTATGCACCTTAACGGTGAACGGATTGTATTCAAAGGTGTGAATCGTCATGAATTTAATTGCCGGACTGGCCGTGCGATTACGAAGGAAGACATGCTCTGGGATATTAAAACGTTAAAACAGCACAACATAAATGCTGTCCGGACATCGCACTACCCGAATCAGAGCTATTGGTACGATTTATGTGATGAATATGGTGTATATGTCATTGATGAAATGAATCTGGAAACGCACGGATCATGGCAAAAGATGGGGGCAGTCGAGCCGTCCTGGAACATTCCCGGGAATAAGCCGGAATGGGAGAATATTGTAATGGATCGGGCTGTCTCTATGGTTGAACGGGATAAAAATCATCCGTCCATCCTGATATGGTCGTGCGGGAATGAATCCTATGCGGGTGAGGTCATTCTTAACGTGTCTAAATATTTCAAGAAAGTGGACCCAAGCCGCTTGGTTCATTATGAAGGTGTATTTCATGCCCGCGAATATAATGATACAAGTGATATGGAAAGCAGAATGTATGCAAAGCCGGCTGATATTGAGGAATATTTGAATGCAAAGCCCCAGAAGCCGTACATTAGCTGTGAGTATATGCATGCCATGGGAAATTCACTTGGCGGGATGTACAAATATACAGATCTAGAGAAGAAGTATCCAATGTATCAAGGCGGTTTTATTTGGGATTACATTGACCAGTCCCTTATCAAAAAGGATCGCTATGGAAATGAATTTTTTGCCACCGGCGGTGACTTTGACGACCGTCCAACCGATTACGGCTTCAGTACAAATGGAATCGTTTATTCCAATCGAGAACTTTCACCTAAGATGCAGGAAGTCAAATATCTATATCAAAACTTTAAGCTAAACCCAGATCAGACCGGGGTATCGATTATTAATGACAGCCTTTTCGCTGATCTAACTGACTATGAATTGGAATACGCCCTTTATCTTGAGGGCAAGGAATTGTATCGAAACAAGCTAGAGGTTAATGTAGGACCTCAACGTTCAGGAAGAGCTGAATTTAAGCTGCCAGCTGATATCACGAGTGCTTCTGGGGAGCACTGTATTCAAACCTCCTTGGTCTTAAAGGAAAACACACTCTGGGCTGAAGCTGGTTATGAGATTGCGTTTGGACAATTTGTGTTTCAGGTAAAGGCGGAAGAAAAGTCTGCCGCTGTTCAGGGAGAGTTAAGAGTCGTCGAAGGCGATGTCAATATAGGTGTCCATGGCAGGGACTTTACGATTCTATTCTCGAAACAGGCGGGCAGTCTCGTTTCGCTTAATTACGCGGGGAGAGAGATGATTGCTCTGCCGCCAGCACCATTATTCTGGCGGGCAACGACGGATAATGATCGCGGCTACTCCCAAGGTTTCCATTCGGGGCTTTGGTACGCGGCCAGTCTGACCAGAAGATGTGTTGCTATTGAACTTAAAAATGACAAAGGTCAGGTGACCGTTGCCTTTACTTATAAATTATCAATAAGTGAAGAAGTGGTAGTGAAAATTAGCTATACGGTTTTTGCCGATGGCAGTGTCGGTGTGAAATCGGTGTATCATGGCGCAAATGATCTTCCGCAGATGCCGATTTTTGCCGTATCCTTTAAGGTGCCAGCAGATTATGATCAATTAGAATGGTACGCCATGGGTCCTAAAGAGAACTACTCAGACCGTGCTATGGGTGCAAGACTGGGCATTTTTAAAAATCAAGTATCAGATAATTTGTCCGGATATGTGATGCCGCAAGAGTCTGGCAACCGAACTGGAGTACGTCGTGTTAGGGTAACAAATAAACAAGGTCAGGGAATAAAAATATCGGCGGCGGCTGAACCATTAGAATGCAATTTTTCGCCATATACAGCTTTTGAACTCGAGAATGCTCAACATCATTATGAGTTGCCAAATGTTCATTACACCGTTGTGACGGTTGCAGGCAAACAGATGGGCGTTGGCGGAGACGACAGCTGGGGTGCACCGGTGCATGATGAACATTTGATTCATGCTGACAAAGACATAGAATTCGAGTTTGTGATCAATAGAATCTAATTATGAATTGAATCAAATACAGAAAAGAGCCTGATATTGCCAGGCTCTTTCCTTATAAGAAAGCATTGAAAATTTTATAGCCAAGTTGATTGTAGCGGAAGGCACGTAGACTCCTGCGGGAGGACGGGGCCGAGGAGGCTCCCCGGACCGCCCGCGGAAAGCGAAGTGCCTGGAGCGGAAATCAACTACTATGTTGAAAAAAAGGAGAAGGTTATGCTTATTCATGTGAATCAAGAGGACAAGCAGTTTCATTTAACAAATGGCCAAGTAAGCTATATTTTTCATGTTATGAAAAATGGGCAGCTCGGCCATCTTTATTACGGAAAGGCGTTACGCCACAGAGAAGATTTTTCCCATTTACAAGTGTATGATGTCCCAACAGGGGCAACTACGCATGTATATGCTGACGACCCGGCATTTGGATTAGAGACGTTGCGTCAGGAATTCCCTGCCTACGGAAATTCAGATTTTCGAGAACCAGCAATCGGCGTTAGTAAAACCACGGCTAATCATATTCCAAATTTCACATATGAATCGTATCAAATCCTAGAAGGAAAACTTCGTCTTGAAGGTCTTCCGGCAACTTATACAGAGGACAATCATGATGCAAGTACACTACAAATCCTCTTAAAAGATGAGTTCCTGCAAGCGGAATTGCAGTTAAATTATACAATTTTCCGTGACAAACCTGTCATCACGAGAAGTGCTTCGTTAAGAAATGCGGGTTCAGACGAGCTGGTTATTGATCGATTCATGAGAGCATCGCTCGACCTTCCGGATAAAGATTTTGTATTTACTCATTTAGCAGGGACATGGTCACGTGAACGGCATGTAAAGGAAAGAAGACTCGAAACAGGCATTCAGTCTATTTCCAGTCTGCGCGGGGCCAGTTCTCATCACCATAATCCATTCTTGGCACTAAAGCGTCCTGAGGCAACGGAGCATACAGGCGAAGTATATGGCTTTAATTTTATCTATAGCAGTAATTTCTTGATGCAAGTAGAAGTCGACCATTACGATATGGCAAGACTTACGGTTGGGATTCATCCATTCGGATTTAAGTGGAATTTAGAGCCGCAAGCGTCATTTCAATCCCCCGAAGTGGTCATGGTGTATTCCGAACAAGGTGTAAATGGGATGAGTCATGCTTTTCATGCTTTATACCGTGAGCATCTGATTCCAAGTCAATGGAGGAAGGCCGTGCGTCCGATTCTAATTAATAACTGGGAGGCAACCTACTTTGATTTCGATGAAGAAAAACTTGTAAAGATTGCACAATCAGCAAGTGAACTAGGAATTGAGTTGTTTGTTCTGGATGATGGCTGGTTTGGAAAACGAAATAATGATACCTCCTCACTTGGTGATTGGCATGTAGACTTAAATAAGCTTCCGAATGGTTTGGATAGTTTGGCTAAGAAAATTACCGAGACAGGAATGAAATTTGGGCTTTGGTTTGAGCCGGAAATGATCAGTCCGAATAGTGAACTATTTAACGAGCATCCAGATTGGGCAGTAGGTATCACAGGTCAGCACTATACTTTGGGGCGTAATCAGCTGGTCTTAGATTTTTCAAGACTGGAAATCGTGGATTATTTGTATGATAAAATGTCCGCTATTATTAAACAAACAAACCTAGCTTATATTAAATGGGACATGAATAGAAACATTACCGAAGCCTTTTCGAATAAACTAGCTGTCCACCAGCAAGGCGAGTTTTTCCACCGCTATATTTTAGGGGTTTATGATCTATATGATCGATTAACAAGTGAGTTCCCACATGTGTTGTTTGAATCGTGTGCGGGCGGTGGCGGACGGTTTGACCCCGGGATGTTGTATTATGCTCCGCAGGCTTGGACGAGTGATGATACAGATGCGATTGAACGACTTAAGATCCAGTATGGCACATCCTTTGCGTATCCGGTTTATAGTATGGGATCTCATGTTTCGGCTGTTCCGAATCATCAGACATTACGCCAGGCACCACTACAAACAAGGGCAAACACTGCTTACTTTGGAACATTTGGATATGAATTGGACCCAATCAAAATGACCGAAGAAGAACGTAAGGAAATTAAACAGCAGGTTGCTTTTTATAAAGCGCATCGAGAGTTGATTCGTGATGGTCAATTCTATCGCTTGTTGAATCCATTTTCAAACAATGAAACCGCTTGGATGGTAGTAAGCCAAGACCAGTCGGAGGCATTAGTTGGCTGGTATAAAGTATTAGCAACTCCGAATCCTAAGAAACAGCAAATGCTGCGACTCAGTGGCTTAGATGAGTCAAAAGTCTATCAAGTGACTGGAAGCGAGCGGACATATTATGGTGATGAACTAATGACTGTGGGGCTGCAGCTTCCGACAGAGTTTAATGGTGTCAATGGCGGCAGTTTTGAACGTGGGGGAGACTTCCAATCACAAGTCTATTATATAAGAAGTATAGAGGATAAATTAAATTAACATTATAATGACAGATGGCCTTGGACTGTACCGAGGCCATTTTTATTTTAAAAACAAAATTATAATCTTAAAAAATATGTATTTGACAAAAAGCGCTTACAATATTATGATAATACCAGAAAGTAAATTAATTTAATTAACTAATGAGGAACACATAATTTGTAAATATTTCCTCATCCTAGAAGTAACCAAAAATTTTTACCTAAATAAGGGGGATAAAAATGGTTAAGAAAAAGAAATGGCTTGGTATAGCTTTAACTGCTGCTCTAGCGCTCGGATCTTTAGCAGGATGTTCAAGTGCGAAGGACAAAGATAATTCAGAAGGCGGAAAAGGGGAAAAAATTACTTATTGGGCACCTTTCTCTGGTGCGGATGGTCCACGTATGAAAACGATCGTTGAAAATTACAATAAATCACAATCTAAGTATCAAGTGGATTTCCAAATTGTCCCTCAATCTGACTATTATAAAACCGTTGACCTTGCCTTTTCGGGTCAAAAAAATGCTCCAGATGTATTAATCATGCATACTGATCAGCTAAAAAATTATGCAGATAAGAATTTATTAAAAGATTTAACTGATACAGTCGAAAAAGCAGGTGTTAAAGCGGAAGATTATGCTGAAACTGCTTGGAAGGCTGGAGATATTGGTGGTAAGCACTATACCATTCCTTTAGATATTCATCCATTAGTAATGTACTATAATAAAGATTTATTTAAAGCAGCCGGTTTAGATCCAGAAAAGGCGCCGACAAATCGTGAGGAGTTCCTAGCAGCTGCAAAAAAACTAACAGATTCTAGTAAGAATCAATATGGTTTTGTTGTACCAACTCTATGGCCAAACCAGTTCATTTTCCCAACTCTGTTATTCCAGAATGGCGGAGAATTAATGAAGGATGGTAAGCCAAACTACAATAGCCCAGAAGCGGTTGAAGCGTTAACGTTCTATCGCGACTTAATTCAAAAAGAAAAGGTTTCTCCTGAAAATGTACAACAAGATGGTGAAGTAACATTATTCTTACAAGGTAAAAACGCGATGCACCTAAATGGTCCATGGATGATGGAACAATGGGATAAAGCCGGTATTAACTATGGAGTTGCTCCAGTACCTCAATTAGGCACTAAACAACAAGCGGTCTATGCGAATGGACATAATTTCGTGATTCCTGCCACTGTTACAGATTCAAAAAAATTAGATGGTATTACTGATTTCTTAAAGTATGTTGCTGGAAACACAATGGAGTGGGCAAAATCAGGACAAGCACCAGCTTCAAAAGCAATTTATGAACAAAGTGAAGAGTTTAAAAGTATGAAGCAACAGCCGATCGTAGCTTCAGAATTTGAATATGCTAAGTTTGCTCCTGTCGTTGCCAACTGGGGTCAATTGTCTGACCCGCTATGGGCTGAAATTAACCTTGCTCTTCTAGGCAAGAAGGATCCTCAAAAAGCATTAGATGATGCGAATAAAAAGGCAGAACAAGTAATGAATAAGTAATCATTAAAGGAGGCGGACGGTTGGTTGAATACCTGTTCGTCTCTTGTTTTTCTACTAGTAGGTAATCGAAAGGAGGAAGGTAAATGAGAAATACAAGTTGGAAATCCCAATTGACTTCAAGTCTTTTTGTAATCCCTTACTTGCTGTTATTTGTTGTTTTTCTTTTAATTCCTATTGGCTATGGAGCTTGGATAAGTCTGCATAACTGGGATTTATTAAATCCTGTCCATGAATTTGTAGGATTTAAGAATTATACAAAAATCTTTGACTCTAATTCATATCTTAATGAACTGTTTTTCGAGGGTCTTAAAAACACCTTCCAATTCGTTGTATATAGTGTTCCTTTATTGGTTGTAGTTGGATTAGGTTTAGCATTGTTAGTGAATGCACTGCCTGGTAAATTCAAAGGTTTTTTTCGTACGGTTTACTTTATTCCCTATTCTGTTTCTGTTTCGGTCGTAGCAATTATTTGGTTATGGATCCTTGATACAAACAGTGGGTTAATTAATCAATATTTACAAAAGATGAATCTGCCATTAATTCCATGGTTAACAGACATGCCGTGGGCATGGATTTCCCTCGCTATCGCCACTTTATGGTGGACGATTGGTTTTAACATGGTTATTTTTATCAATGCACTAAATGATGTTTCTGAAGAACTATATGAAGCTGGTTCTCTTGATGGCGCCAACCGCTGGCAGCGATTTGTGCATATCACGTTACCTAGTATTAAACCTACGATGCTATTTGTCGTCATTACATCAACAATTGCCTCTTTTAATATATACGGGCAGCCATATTTAATGACACGGGGAGGTCCAGGGACTTCAACAAAGGTTCTATTAATGAATATCGTCGATGAAGCTTTTAAACAGCGGCAATTAGGGAATGCAGCCGCCATGTCATTACTTATGGCATTGATTATGATCGTTATCTCAATATTGCAATTCCGAATCACAAATCGAAAGGAGTAGTTCAGCGTGCAAAAAACACCGTTTAAAATTTCCATTGTTATTCTTGCGATTCTTGTTGGCTTGATTTTTATCGTTCCAATTTTATGGATGCTGGCTACTTCTTTTAAAACGGATCAGGAAGCATTCACTGCCGGTCTAAAGTGGATTCCGAAAGTATTTACTCTTGAAAATTATCAGTATAGCTTAGCAGGAAATTCAGATACACCTGTCTTACAATGGATGGGCAATTCCCTTTTTGTTGGGATTATTGGAACACTAATTGTTCTTGTTGTAGACACACTGGCTGCATATGGTCTGGCCCGTTTAGATGTTCCTTTTAAAAAATTGCTAATTAGCATCTTTATTGGGTCGATGACGATTCCGTGGGTTATTACCTTTTTACCACTATATATGGAGTTTAATAAGTTCGGTCTATTAGATACTTATGCAGTACTGATTCTTCCATATTCTGCAAATGCTTTTGGTGTCTTTCTTCTCTATCAATATTTTCGCGGTTTTCCAAAAGAGCTGGAGGAAGCAGCATTCCTAGACGGTGCAAATAAATGGCAAGTATTTGTAAAAATCGTTTTGCCATCGGCACGACCAGTTATTTGGACATTAGCTATTTTTACATTTATGGGTATATATAATGACTTCTTATGGCCGCTTGTAACTACAAATTCTCCAGAAATGAGAACTATTACAACGGGTATTGCCATCATGCAGCAAGGAAGTTTCGTTTCTTCACCGGGTAGGTTAATGGCTTTAACATCAATTGCAACCATACCGGCAGTATTATTGTTTATTATTGGTCAACGTTCCTTTATAAAAGGCGTGAATCAATCAGGAATTAAATAGGATTATTTTTTTAGGAAGGATGGGAAACAACATGTCAGTACCCCGTAATGAGTATCCTAGACCACAATTGGTCAGACAAGATTGGGTTAATTTAAACGGCGAATGGGATTTTGCTTTTGATGATAACAATGTAGGGTTAAAGGAAAAGTGGTTTCAAAATGGGGAAACCTTTGATCGGAAAATTAATGTTCCTTTTGCCTATCAGACGAAACTAAGCGGTATTAATGACCCATCATTCCATGATTATGTATGGTATTCCCGAGAATTCACGGTGCCTAAAGGCTGGAATAATCAGCGGGTTCTCTTACATTTTGGGGCAGTGGATTACCGTGCATGGGTTTATGTCAATGGGGAGTATGCTTGTTTTCATGAAGGCGGCAACGTTTCTTTCTCTCTCGACATTACGGATCATTTAACTTGGGGCAATGAAAAGGTTGTTGTAAGAGTCGAAGATCCATCTACCGATGAGACGATTCCCAGAGGAAAGCAATTCTGGATTGAACAATCGGATTCGATCTGGTACACGAGAACGACGGGGATATGGCAAACCGTATGGCTTGAACCGGTTAGTCCTACACATGTTTCAAAATTAAGATTAACACCCGACATTGACCGTGGAGATATAATTGTAGAGTTTGAGGTCTCAGGTGAATTTATTAACAAAAAAGCAGACATCGAAATTAGTTTTCAGGGTGAAAAGGTAGCAAAGGATACGATTGAGGTTTTTGAACCGTATAATAAACGTTCAATTAATTTATATAATCGCCAAATTTTCAGAACTTCTTTTCACCATATCGGCTGGAATTGGTCACCGGAGAATCCAAATTTATTTGATATTAAATTCACGTTAAAAGATGAAGATAATCAGGTGATTTTAGACGAAGTGGAATCCTATTTCGGTATGAGAAAGATCCATATTGAAAATGAAATGGTTTATTTAAATAATAAGCCCTATTATCAAAAATTAGTTCTTGATCAAGGCTATTGGCCAGAAGGATTATTAACCGCTCCAACGGATGACGATTTGAAAAAGGATATTGAATTAGCTTTAGAAATGGGCTTTAATGGCTGCAGAAAGCATCAAAAAGTCGAGGATCCTCGTTTCCTTTATTGGGCAGATAAATTAGGATTTCTGGTTTGGGGAGAATGTGCAGCCTTTCCGTCCTATAGCGAGGACGCTGCATCTCGATTAACCAAAGAATGGATTGAAATCATTGAACGGGATTACAATCATCCATCTATCGTCGCATGGGTACCTGTCAACGAAAGCTGGGGAGTGCCTTTTATTAAAGCTAACAAACAGCAGCAGCACCATTCTTTAGCGATGTACCACCTTATTCATTCTCTTGATCCAACACGTTTAGTCATCTCTAATGATGGATGGGAGCTTACAGAAACGGATATTTGTGCGATTCACAATTACAATCATGGATCAAACGATGAAAAGATAAAATATGAGGATTTTAAAGAGTCCTTGCTCACAAAAGAAAATCTATTAAACTCAAAACCAGCTGGCCGTGGAATTTATGCGGATGGATTTGAACATAAAGGTGAACCAATCTTATTAACAGAATTCGGAGGAATTGGCTTCAAAGTTGGTGAAGACAGTGGCTGGGGCTATACATCTGTGAAGGATGAACAGGAGTTTATTGCAGATTATCGCAGAGTAATGGAAGCGGTCTATGCTTCTAAGAGTCTACATGGCTATTGTTATACACAGTTAACAGATGTAGAGCAGGAAATCAACGGATTATTATCTTATAACAGAGAACCAAAATGTGAGTTAACAAAAATAAGAGAAATAAATGATATGTGGCATTCTAATATTGTGAAAGCTTAAGTTAGGTTATTCTGCTTGCTTTTATAAAATTATTTCATGAAGGCTCGCCAGTCGGCGAGTTTTCTTTATACCATCGGGAACGAAGGGAGTTTAAATCATGAATTTGTTACAGGAAAAATTTGCAGAACTTGATGGACAGACAATAACTATTTTTACGATGATTAATGATCAGGGTATGGAAGTAAGCACCATCGATTATGGCTGCACGATTACCAAGATCCTCGTTCCTGATCGAAACGGGGTACTTGAAAATGTGGTTTTGGGATTTGATACAATCGATGAATATCAGCAGCATTCTCCATATTTCGGCGCTGTGGTCGGCAGGCATGCGGGCAGAATAGCTAATGCTGAATTTACATTAGATGGTATCACGTATCATCTCGCAAAGAATAACTACGATAATCATTTGCACGGCGGGATAAAAGGCTTCGACAAGGTGATTTGGGATACAGAGGTAATTGAAGATAAAGATTCAATGGCTCTTGTATTCACTTATTCAAGCAAGGATGGGGAAGAAGGGTATCCTGGAAATTTAAAGATGAAAATAACCTATACCTTAAATAACAATAATGAGCTTCAAATATCTTATGAAGGTGTCTCTGATCAAAAAACTGTAGTTAATGTCACCAATCATTCTTATTTTAATTTAAGCGGCAATTTAAAAAGAGACGCTCTTAATCATAAGTTAACTCTAAAAAGTAAGCAATTCCTTGAGTTGAATGAGGAGTTGATACCGACAGGGGAGGTTCTATCTGTAGATAATACATCTTTTGACTTTCGATTGGGACGGAAGATTATCGATGGAACTGCTACAAATGACGCGCAGAATATACTTGCAGGAAATGGGTATGACCATCCTTTTCTACTAGAGGATAATCAAAATAAAGAAATCTATCTGTATGAGGAAGAGAGTGGAAGAGGATTAATGATCGAAACGAATCAGCCTGCTGTCGTTCTTTACACTGGTAATCAGCTAGCAGACGATTTTTCAATTCGAGGTATTACCTCAAGAAAGTACCTTGGTTTATGTTTAGAAACACAGGGTCTTCCAGATTCGCTCAATCATCCACATTTCCCAACTGCCATTTTAGAAAAGGGTCAGGTATACTATTCCGTTACTAAATACACTTTTACAAATTGAACAAAAAAAGAGTTGAATCCTATGATCCAACTCTTTTTATTATCCTTATGCTTTAAATAGTTTCTTTAAAACTAATGTCACAGCTCCTAATACCATACCGGTTTTCCCTAATTCTGAACAAACCACTTTAATTTCTTCATGAGAGCTTTTAAAAGTATATTTCTCTATCCTTTTTTTTAGTTGGGACAAAACAAAATCTCCTACTTCGAAAATACCCCCTTCTACTATTATTTTCGAAGGCTTTAAAATATTAATCATATTAGCTGCGGCTAGTCCAAGGGATTGACCGGCCTTTTCTAATAGCGATATAGCAAATGGATCCCCTTTCTTAGCAGCTTTATAGACCATGTTTAAGGAGAGCTCAGTACTGTTATCTTTCAACCATTCTGTGAGAATTGTATCTTGATGATTTTTAAGTTCTTCCTTAGCTTTATTTAAGATAGCAACTTCAGATGCATAGGCCTCTAAACATCCATTATTACCACACTCGCATAGGGGACCATTCACATCTAAAATGGTATGCCCGACTTCTCCAGCTGTATAAAAAGTGCTTTTATAAATCTCACTATTTATAAAGATTCCAGAACCAATCCCTCGTCCCACACTAAGACAGATAAAGTCGGAGACTCCTTTACCTTGCCCAAACCAGCTCTCAGCAATAGCTAATGCTCGTACATCATTTTCGACAATAACAGGGATATTGAATTCTTTCTCTATTCTTTCTTTCAGAGGTATATTTTCCAAATGTAAGTGTGGAGAAAAGATGGCCAAGCCTTGCTCAGAGTCAACAAGTCCATGCATGGCAATACCGATACCAAGGATTAACTCCCGTTCTATATGTGCAGTTTGAAGCACATAATGAATGCACTCTATCATCATGCTCATAAATTCGGTTTTAGTTGGCAGTTCAGTAATATCTTTACTGAAATCGGTTACAATCTTTCCGTCCATTGTGGTTAAAATAACGCGAATAACCTCTGCTGCGGCATAGACTCCGATTATATAATAAGCGGAGTAATTAATACGGAGGAGAATTGGCTTTCTACCGCCTGAAGTTGCGCTGGTTGATTGTTCCTCTACAATAAGATTCTTCTCAATCAATTCAGCAACCAATGAACTTATGGTTGGCGGGGTTAATTTTGTTAATTTGGCAATTTCTGCTCTTGAAATCGGTTCTTTTAATCGAATCATGTTTAAAACGGTTGATTGATTAAGTAACTTCATTTTTTCGAAACTTCCAGTTTTGGGGTCGAAACTCAAATGACATCACGCCTTTTTTATCATTAGTACCATTAAGAATTTGTTTAAAAAGGTATTATTTAGTTTATTTATTACTATCAATTTTAACACAAATACTAAGTTAAAAATACCTAGTACAAAATTATATTCAAGATTTTATTGTGTTTTTAAGTAAAATTTTAGTAAAATACTTGAAGGTTTTTACTAGGGGTAGTAAAATTATGTTGAAAATAAAAAGTTAACGAACAAGACACAAGACTTCTGGAGGAATTTAAAATGAACGCAATCACACTTAATAAAGTATTTTTAGATATGTTTCAAGTATTACCCAAGCAAGCCTTTTTTGCTCCTGGAAGGATTAATTTAATTGGTGAGCATACAGATTACAATGGCGGGCACGTTTTTCCATGTGCAATTACCTATGGTACTTATGCTGTAGCAAGGGCGCGGGAAGACAAAGTGATTCGCCTCTACTCCACCAACTTTCCCGAAAAAGGAATCATCGAATTTAACTTAAGCGAACTAGACTATGAGAAGGAACATAATTGGGCCAATTATCCAAAAGGCATGGTCCGTTTTATTCTTGAGGCGGGATATGAAATTCCCTCAGGATTTGATTGTGTAATTGAAGGTAATATACCCAATGGTGCAGGACTTTCTTCGTCAGCATCCATTGAACTTTTAACCGGAGTGCTTATAAATGGCCTATTTAATTTTGAAATTCCGCAACTTGATCTCATCAAGATTGGCAAGCGGGTAGAGAATGAATTCATAGGAGTAAACAGCGGTATTATGGATCAGTTTGCGATTGGCATGGGAAAGAAAGATGCAGGTATCTTATTAGATTGCCAAACGTTGAAATATGAGTACGCACCGATTCACCTGGAAGACTACAAAATATTAATCATGAATACGAACAAGCGCAGGGAATTAGCTGATTCCAAGTACAATGAAAGACGAGGAGAATGCGAAGAGGCATTGGCTCAACTTCAGCAAAAACTGCCGATCGAAGCACTTGGCCAGTTAACGGAAGCGGAGTTCGATGAGAATCGGTATCTCATTACTAATGAAACAGTTCGTAAACGGGCAAAACACGCAGTCTACGAAAACATGAGAACAATTAAAGCACTCGAAGAACTTAAATTAGGTAATCTAGAAGCATTTGGACAACTCATTAATCAATCACACATTTCCTTACGTGATGATTATGAAGTTACTGGAATTGAGCTGGACAGTTTAGTAGAGGCTGCATGGAAACAGCCAGGCGTTCTTGGTGCAAGAATGACCGGTGCAGGATTTGGCGGCTGTGCGATTGCGATTGTTAGAAATGAAGAAGTTGATAACTTTATTGAGAACGTTGGAGCAGATTATCTTGACAAGATTGGTTACGAGGCTGAATTTTATGCAGCGAGCATTGGTGATGGGGCAAAAGAGATTCGATTGGAGGAAACGATTTAAATGAGCATTCTTGTATTAGGTGGTGCAGGCTATGTCGGTTCACACGCTGTATACCAGTTGATTGATCAGGGATATTCAGTCGTTGTCATTGATAATTTACAAACTGGCCATGAGGAATCGGTTCATCCAAAGGCTAACTTGTATAAGGGAGATATCCGCAGCCGCGAGTTTATGCGTTCTGTTTTTGAAAAAGAAAGTATTGAAGCGATTATGCATTTTGCTGCCAATTCCTTGGTTGGAGAATCAATGGTAGAACCATTAAAATACTTTGATAACAACGTATATGGAACACAAGTTGTCCTTGAAATGATGAAAGAATTTGGCGTCAAGTATATCGTTTTTTCTTCAACAGCAGCTGTTTATGGAGAGCAAAAAGTTGTGCCGATTACAGAAGAGGCCGCAGCCATTCCTACAAATACGTATGGCGAAACCAAGCTGGCAATGGAAAAAATGATGTCTTGGTGTGAAAAGGCATTTGATCTTAACTTTGTATCACTTCGCTATTTTAACGTGGCATCGGCAAGAAGTGACGGACAAATTGGTGAGGACCATAATCCTGAAACCCATCTGATTCCAGTTGTCCTCGAAGCAGCAATAGGGAAAAGACCAGCGGTGACGATATTTGGGGAGGATTATGATACAGCAGATGGAACTTGTGTCCGGGATTATATTCATGTTGAGGACTTAATTGATGCCCATATATTAGCCCTTCGCTATCTGCAAAATGGCGGCGAAAGTAATATTTTTAATTTAGGATCAAGTCAAGGATTCTCGGTAAAAGAAATTGTTGAGACGGCTAAAGAGGTGACAGGTATTGATATCCCTGTTAAAATCGGCGAACGCAGGTCGGGAGACCCGAGTACCTTAATAGCTTCTTCGGAAAAAGCCAAAAAGGTATTGGGATGGAATCCTACGAGAACATCGATTCATCAAATTATCAGCAATGCCTGGAACTGGCATCAGCATCACCCTAATGGGTATCAGAAATAGAGGGGATCATAAATGATTTATCAATTAGTACAACAATTAATTAATCAAGCGATTACCACTCAACTTATTGAGCGGGAAGATGAAATCTATGCGCGCAATCAAATTCTGGCATTGCTCAAGCTAGCCGAGTTTAAGGAAATAGATCAGGCGGAGGGCGGCCACGTTGAAATCCCTGATTTACTCGATTTAATTGTGGACTATGCTTGCAGTCAAGCGATAATTGAAGAATTATTTGATGAAAAAGAGATATTTTCTAGTAAAATAATGAACTGTTTTATCGCACGTCCATCGACGATCAATCATGTGTTTTATGAAAAATATAAACAGGATCCAAAAGCGGCAACCGAGTATTTTTATGAGTTAAGTAAAAATAGCAATTACATTCAAATGAAGCGGATTCGGAACAATATTGAGTATAAAACCGCCACAGAATATGGTGAACTGGACATTACCATTAATCTATCAAAACCTGAAAAGGATCCAAGAAGTATCGCGCTCGAGCGGTCGGTGCAAAAAACGGATTATCCAAAATGCTTACTTTGTGTTGAAAATGAAGGCTACGAAGGCAGAGTCGGACACCCTGCACGCTCCAATCATCGAATGATTCGTGTCAATCTATTAAATCAGCCATGGTATCTCCAATATTCACCGTATGTATATTACAATGAACATTGTATTGTCCTGTCAGAAAAACATACCGATATGGTTGTTAGTGCCACGTCTTTCTTACGGTTATTGAGCTTTGTTGATCAATTTCCTCATTACTTTGTCGGCTCTAATGCAGATCTGCCAATTGTCGGCGGTTCAATATTAACCCATGATCATTATCAAGGCGGGAATTATCAATTTGCGATGGCGAAAGCAGGAGATGACTGGACATTTAAAATGGCTGGCCATCCAAATGTTGAGTGTTCTGTTGTAAAATGGCCAATGTCCGTCATTCGTCTTCGCTCTTCTCAAATCAGTGAGTTGGTTGAAGCAGGTTCACATATTTTTGAGCAATGGAAAAATTACAGTGATGCGACGCTTGAAATTTTGGCGAGAACTGGAGAGACGCCGCATAATACAGTGACGCCGATTGCACGGAAAAATGGGGATGTGTTTGAACTGGACTTGGTGCTTCGTAATAATCGAACAAGTGATGAGCATCCACTGGGCATTTTCCACCCTCACGCCGATGTACATCATATTAAAAAGGAAAATATCGGCCTAATTGAAGTAATGGGGCTGGCTGTTTTACCTGCACGATTAAAGGCTGAACTTGGAGAAGTGGAGAAGTACATCCTCGGTAAAGAGGCAGATATTGCCGAATACCATTTAGACTGGGCAGAGGTGTTAAAATCCCGCTATCAAGATGTTGCCAATGATGCGAATGTGGAAGGCCTGGTAAGAGAAGAAGTAGGAAGGAAATTCTCAAGAGTCTTGGAAGATGCAGGAGTGTTCAAACGGGACGAAGCAGGGCAAGCTGGGTTCCAGCGTTTTATCAATTCTTTGTAAAAATATGGAGTGATATCGATGAAAATATTAGATAGAATATTCGGCAGTTACGAGGGAGAGTCCGTTACAGAATATACCTTAGTCAACGATTATGGCATGGAGGTCTCTTGTCTGAATTTTGGTTGTATAATTACTAAAATCATCGTCCCTGACCGCCGTGGAAACTTTGAAAATGTAGTCCTTGGTTTTGATAACTTCGAAGATTACACAGAATGGTCACCGTATTTCGGAGCAGTTTGTGGACGGGTAGCTGGAAGAATTGGTGGTGCAAGTTTCGAATTGGACGGTAAAGAATATCAGCTTGCAGACAATAACTACCCCAATCATCTGCACGGAGGCAAGAAGGGTTTTAACTCTGTGATTTGGAAAACTGAAATCATTGAGGAAGAAAATGCTGTCGGGTTGAAGTTTTTTTATCATAGTCCAGACGGAGAAGAAGGCTATCCAGGTAATCTAGACACCACTGTTACGTACATTCTAAACAATAAAAATGAAATCGATATTAGTTATAAAAGCGAAACGGATCAAAAAACGTTAGTCAACTTAACCAATCACTCGTATTTTAACTTAAGCGGAAATATAAAAAGAGATTGTTCGGAGCACATTCTTAAATTAGATAGTGATCGATTTTTAGAGTTGAGAGACGATCTTATTCCTACTGGTAAGTTGATTGATTCTAAAAATACTCCCTTTGATTTCAAACATGGCAGAAGGTTGAGTTCTGGGCTGAATTCATCTTATCCTCAAAACGTGCTTGTCGGGAAGGGTTACGACCACCCACTTGTTTTTAGACAAGAGGGAGAAAATACGATGATCCTAAGCGATGAAGAAAGCGGCCGCTCGCTCCTTGTTACGACCGATCAGCCATGCGTCGTCCTTTATACAGGGAATTTTCTAGAAGGCCCTTATTCAATTTCAGGTGTCAGAGCGGAGAATTATTTGGGTGTTTGCCTGGAAACCCAAGGATTTCCTGATGCAATTCACCATCCAGAGTTTCCTTCTGTCGTTTTAAATCCAGAGGAAGAATATCATTCTAGAACAGTGTATCGTTTTTTTGCTAATACATTAGGAGACTGATTCATGGCTACCATCAAAGATATTGCACAAATAGCAGGGGTATCGATTGCAACGGTATCCCGTGTTTTAAATTATGACACTACTCTTTCTGTCAGTGATGAAACGAAGAAAAGAATATTCGAAGTGGCAGAGGAACTATCATATAAAAAGAAACCAGCTCGCAAGCAGGAATCGGGTAAGATTGCTCTTTTACAATGGTATACGGAAAAAGAAGAGCTGGAAGATTTATATTACATGTCCATCCGGCTGGGGGTTGAAAACCAATGCCGGCAGCATGGGATTCAGGTGGATAAATATTTTCAAGGCAACTATGAGGATCTGAAGGATGACGATATTCAAGGGCTGATTGCGATTGGGAAATTTAGCAGGAAGCAAGTGAATGATCTCATTAAGATTACCAAAAATATTGTCTTTGTTGATACCTCACCAGATGAAGATCGGTTTGATTCGATTGTTATTGATTTTGAACGAGCTACAAAAAAAGTGCTCGATCATTTTATTCAAAAGGGTCATGAGAGGATCGGGTATATCGGAGGCAGAGAAGTGTTTAAGGATAAAACCTCTATGATTGAAGACCCAAGAGAGGTGACATTCAAGCGCTTTTTAGCAGAAAAAGGACTGCCCAATGAAGAATATATGTATGTAGGTAACTTTACTGCTGATGATGGTCATGCTTTGATGAAGAAGGCGATTCATGAACAGGGGGATCAATTACCGACGGCTTTCTTTGCAGGTAATGATTCACTTGCGGTTGGCGCATTAAGGGCGTTGTTGGAGGAAGGGATTTCCGTTCCTGATCGTGTAAACATCATAGGTGTCAATGATATCAGCATCTCTAAATACGTCTACCCATCCTTAAGCACAGTTAAGGTATATACCGAAATCATGGGTGAAACTGCCGTTGACACACTTTTGGAGAGAATAGCAGGCAGAAAAACAGCCAAGAAAATATTCATTGCAACAGAACTGGTTATAAGGAACAGCAGCTTCTAACCTAAGAAAATAATTAAAACAGAGCGATTTGTCCACCTATGGTGGACAAATCGCTCTGTTGTCTTTTTGTGGTGCCTGACACCATTTACTTATTTAGCGACTGGGCTGCTAACCATTCCATGATGGTCGTTGTTTTTCCGTTGATCATGTCTGTTGGGGCGTTATTATATACATAAATCCAAGACCAGTGTCCGTTGTATTCATATGGAGTGCCGTCTGCTTTGGTATATAAACCGGATGTATCTACTACCTTATCAAATAATGATAAATGAACATTTTTTGAACCAGCATCGACTAAGCGTTTATACGTAGGTTCAACATATTGAGAAGTGATAACTACTGGATCGGCTTTAGCGGCAATGAACCACATTGGGAGATCCTTCATTTTCTGAATTTCTGCATCTGATATTAACGTGTCTTTTAATGCTTCACATGTTGGGAATGCAGCGGCAAAGTAATTGGTATAATCCCTCGCCATCAGCATGGTCATATACCCACCGTTAGAGTCACCGCCAATGTAAATTCGACTGGAATCAATGTCTTTGTGATTAGCTACATAATCCTTAATCAAGGACATTAAAGCATCTTCATATTTGGAGGTTCCATCCCCTCTTCCGGTATAACCGTCCATCCAAAAAGTAGGTGTTTGAGGGGCCAAAACATAGGCACCGTCAAAGTAGGATTGAATATCCTTTGAAGCAAAGTTGGCTGCTTTATTGGCAGAGATTGCAATGGTTGGGTCGGATCCGCCTTCACCGGCGCCGTGCAGCCAGATAATTAATGGGTTTTTATGATTGTCCTTTGCTGGGGAATAGTCCGCATAGGTTAAACTAACATTGTCATAGGTTCCTTTCCCCGTTGAAAAATCATCTACCAGTTCTCTTGTATCCCCTGCAAATTGATCAACGACTAACCCTGAAATTGTTCCTGCACTTGTTTCGATATCTTTTTGCTGTGTGATGGTATATTTCATATCAACCCAATCATTAAAACCAGTAGTCGCCCAATCATAGTTAAGCGGGGAACCTAGGGATACATCCGGGCCGATTTTCATTTCTAAGACGACATATTTCCCTGTTTGTACAGCAGGATTGCCGTCTTTATCTGCTACGTATGCTTTCGTAATGGTTCGGTTCCCTTCCTCTAGGAACGGTGTTTTTAACCGTTTATCGCTTCTGGCCACATGGACGTTGAAGGTATCTGTTGTAACAGAGTCTTTTGGTATTGGCTTCCCAACATTGACAATTACTTTCGTGGTTGCAGCTCCCCAATCTTCAATCTCTGTCACGGTTTGATAGGATGTTGGCTGTGTATTGATTTCCTTAGCAAAAACGTTTGTATTAAGAGATAAAGTCATGGCTGCAGCCATTGTGGCCAAGATGGCCCTTTTTTTCATTTTTTTAAGCATCTTTCATTACCTCCACAATGATATTATTAAGGATGTTCATATTACTCTACTGATTGTATTTTGATAGAGTTTCTAATTGCACATCAGGTCCATTGTCATTTACTACTTCGGCAATGATATCTTTGTCCACTTTAAAATTCAGCGTCCCTCTGATATCGGAAGATGACGCTCCAATCTTGAATTGATAGGTACCTTTTTCAACAATCCAAGAGGAAGTAGACTCATCAAATGAAGCAATATCCTTTGGATCAATAAAGAAGTTAAACGTCTCTTTTTGACCTGGCTTCAGTTCACGGGTTTTTCCGAATGCTTTCAGTTCAATCGCTGGTTTTTCTAACTTGCCGTCAGGTGCACTTACATATAGTTGTGGTGCCTCTTTTCCAGCCAATGAACCGGAGTTTGTCACTTTAAACTGGACTTTGATTTTATTAGATAAGTTGTCTTTATTTAATTTAAAATCGCTATAATCAAACGTTGTATAGGAGAGTCCATAACCAAACTCGTAAGCTGGTTTGACATTAAAGGTAGAATAGTAGCGGTATCCTACATAAATATCTTCCTTATAATTTACTAAGTTCGGATTGCCATCAGAGCTTGGGAAGTTTGCATAACTTGGCGAATCCACTAATTTAACTGGGAAGGTTGCCGGAAGTTTACCTGATGGATTCGCTTTGCCAGAAAGAACATCTGTAAGGGCATTTCCAGCTTCCATTCCTGGCTGCCAAGATAATAAAATGGAGTCTACAGAATCTCTCCAGCTTACAGTGTTAAACGGAGCACCTACGTTTAAGACTACTACTACCTTTTTATTAACGGCGTGATAGGCATCAGAAACTTTTTTGATTAGTTCTGATTCTTTTTCAGAAGGTTCAAACGTTGTTGAATTTCCATCTGCCCCTTCTCCAGATCCTCTAGCAATCACAATCACACCAATATCTGAATTCTGTGCCATATATGCGGCATCTTTAGCGGTAAGATTTTCATTGATTTCAGCTCCGCTGGCGTTTGTGTTAACAGGTATATAGCCTCCATTTTTCAGTCCTTCCGGAAGTTGAACTGTATGGGTTGGAGTAACATAGGCACTTCCTGTTCCCATTAAGAACATTTTTGAAGCGGCATTATCTGTTGTACAAGCAGAAGCAGGGGTGCCAAATCCACAGCTTGGCATGGTGTAGGAGTTGCCAACAATACCGACTTTCTTCACCGTACCACTAAACGGAAGCGCTTTGTTTTCATTTTTTAATAAAACCATTCCTTCCGGCGCAGCTTCTCTTGAAAGCTTTGCATTAGTTGCTGCAAGGTCAGCGCTTACACTTTGTTTCGCATCATCAACGGTGCTTAATTTTTTGAATGTAGGTGACTTAACGACTAAATTAAGAATATTCTCGATGGCCGTATCAAGTTTCTCCTCTTGAAGTGTACCGTCTAAGATGGCTGCTTTTACCGCCGCTTTACCAACAGCATTCAAGCTTGGCATCGACAAGTCATTTCCTCCATTTAACATCGCTATACCATTTTGTTTAGAGCCGCCCCAGTCAGTCATAACCATGCCGTTAAAGCCCCAATCACTTCTTAATACATCATTTAACAACCAAGAGTTATGAGCAGAGAATGGTCCATTAATAGAATTATAGGAACTCATCACTGTCCATGGGTTCGCTTCTTTTACTACCCGCTCAAAACCAGCTAAATAAATTTCTCTTAGGGCGCGTTCAGAAATAACCTCATTGACTGATTGTCTATTGGTTTCCTGATTATTTGCTGCATAGTGCTTCATACTTACGCCAACACCCTGGTCCTGAACTCCTTTTGTAAACTCAGCTGCCATTTCACCGCTTAAGAGTGGATCTTCTGAGTAGTATTCGAAGTTTCTTCCGCCTCTAGGATCTCTATGAATATTTAGTGCGGGTCCTAAAATAACATCCACACCATAATCAAGAGTTTCTTTTCCCATCGCACTAGAAACCTGGTACATTAACTCCTTATTAAAACTTGCAGATAACGCGGAGGGAATAGGGAAACCGGTTGTCGACTTATTTGCTGTGGATCCAAACCGGAGCCCCGCTGGACCATCAGCAAAAGTAAGCTTTGGAATACCAAGCCTTGGGATAGCAAACGTTCCGCCGGCTGCACCTGTTACTGACGCTCCAGCTCCTCCAATCAAATCGACCTTTTCGTCTAGCGTCATCGCCTGAATAACTGCCGGAATGGAAGCTTGGTCAACTAATATCGGTGTTTGTTCCTGTGCAGCACCAGTTTGTACACCACTATTGTCTATGGCAACAACTGAGCCATTAACTTGCGATTGTGTCTGTTCCGCTGCTTGCACGCCTGAAATACCTGATGACAATAGTATTAAACTAAACATGGATGAACTTAGAACTTTGTAATAACTCTTCATACCTAACCACTCCTTTAATATATGAAAACCCTTTCATTTGAGAAGTTAACATGTAAAATATCATTCGATAAGTTAGAAGAGATAGCATTAAATTGTGATTTACTAGATTAATTTGTCATAGACTGAATATTCAATAAATTTATTGAAAATCAAGGGTAATTCTACATATTTGTTAGACATTTTCCGACAGGACTATAGATATAGGCACATAAAACGCGAAAGAGGGCCGTTCCAAAGCCTTTTTTTGCTAAAACAAAATAGTGAAGATAATCGCAATATAATCCAGAAAATTATCAATAGTCAGAAAGTTTATTTAAGTTAAACTAGCAAATGTAAGCGTTTTAATTTTATTTAAAAAGTTAAAACTATTTTGAGGAGGAATTAGCATTATATGTTAAAAAAACTTAGGAAACAGAAAAAGTCAAAATTACTAGCCTTTACTCTTACATCTTCATTACTTCTTTCAGGACTCACCTATGACATTGCATCCGCTCAAAGTCAAAATCCAACATCCGTAAAGCAAGCTCAAACTTCTACTGAACAAACCTCAACGCCAAACTTAACAGACGCGGCATCGATTGATAGAGTGATTCAAGCTATGACCCTTGATGAAAAGTCTAAATTTGTTGTCGGGGTAGGAATGCCAGGATTTGGAAGGCCTGCGTTTGATGATGTAGTTGGGGCAGTAGGCGGTACATATGGAATTCCTCGGTTAGGAATCCCTGAACTGCGTTTTGCCGATGGTCCGGCAGGTCTTAGAATCAGACCGACAAGATCAGGGGAAACCCAAACCTATTATGCAACAGCATTTCCAATCGCAACATCGCTGGCATCCACTTGGGATACAGCAACAGTAGAAGCCATTGGTAAAGCTCAGGGAAATGAAGTAAAAGAATATGGTGTTGATATGTTATTAGCACCTGCACTGAATATCCATCGGAATCCATTAAATGGCCGTAACTTCGAATACTATTCAGAGGATCCATTAATTGCAGGAAAAATGGCTGCGGCGATGGTAAATGGGGTTCAATCCAACGGTGTTGGGGCAACGATCAAGCACTTCGCAGCCAATAACCAAGAAACGAATAGAATGAGCGTTGATACGGTAGTTTCAGAGCGGGCATTACGAGAAATTTATTTAAAAGGTTTTGAAATCGCTGTCAAGGAATCCAATCCATGGTCAGTTATGAGTTCCTATAACAAAATAAACGGAACATACGCATCCCAAAGTGCAGACCTTTTAACAACTGTTTTACGTAAGGACTGGGGCTATAAGGGCTTTGTAATGACTGACTGGTTTGGCGGGAATGATCCTGTTGAACAAATGAAAGCACAAAATGACATGATTATGCCGGGTGCGGCAAACCATTCAACTTTAATTAAAACGGCTGTTGAAAATGGAAGTTTAGACGAAAAGGTACTAGACCGAAATATCAAGAACATTCTGAATATCCTTATCCAAACACCTGAGTTTAAAAAGTACCAAAACACAGACAAGCCTGATTTAGCTGCGCACGCACAAACAGCTCGCAAAGCTGCCGCTGAAGGAATGGTTCTTTTAAAGAATGACAAGATGCCATTACCAATCAGCAAGGATCAAAAGATCGCGCTATTTGGTAATACTCAAATCGAAACCGTTAAAGGTGGAACAGGAAGTGGAGATGTGAATGCGGCTTACACCACTTCGATTGTAGATGGCTTAAAGAGTGTTGGATACCAGTTAAATCAAACTGAATTAGATAATTATAAAACATATATCGAAAATCTGCGCTCCCAAGACCAATATAAAATTAAACCAAGTCCATGGGGAGAAGATTTTGGTAAGTCAATCCCCGCTATTCCTGAGAAGCCTCTAGCAGATTCCGAAATTGGAGATGCCGCTACAAAATCCGATATTGGTGTCATTGTCATTGGCCGAAATTCTGGTGAAGGTGCAGACCGTAAGGATGTAAAAGGGGATTACCAATTAAGCGATGCGGAAAATGACATGATTTCGAAAGTATCGGCAGAATACCATAAGCAAGGAAAAAAAGTAGCGGTTATTTTAAATATTGGCGGACCGATTGAGGTAGCCAGCTGGCGGGATAAGGTAGATTCTATCTTACTAGCATGGCAGCCTGGTCAAGAAGCAGGTAATGCAGTTGCCGATGTGATTTCAGGTAAGGTCAATCCTTCCGGAAAACTGCCAACTACCTTCCCAGTCAAGTATAGCGATGTTGCATCGGCCAAAAGCTTCCCTGGTACACCTGCAGAGAACCCAACACAGGTAATCTATAACGAAGACATTTATGTCGGCTACCGCTACAATACGACGTTTAATGTGAAGCCTGCCTATGAATTTGGTTATGGATTGTCCTATACTGACTTCGATATTAGTCATGTAAATATTAGCGAGGGCAAGAAGTTTAAAGATACGCTAAAGGTATCAGCTATGGTAGAAAATACAGGTAAACTACCAGGCAGAGAGGTCGTTCAAGTCTATGTTTCCGCTCCGGATGGAAAGCTTGAAAAACCTGCTGTTGAGCTAAAGGCCTTTGGAAAAACAAAGGAACTTAAGCAAAATCAACGTCAGTTGCTTCAATTCGAACTTAATGCCAAAGACCTTGCCTCCTTCGATGAAGAGAAAAATGCATGGGTTCTTGAAAAAGGCACCTATACCGTAAAAGTTGGAGCATCCTCAGAAGATATTAAAGGAACAGCTACGTTTACGGTAGACCACGATATCATTGTTGAAAAGGTGAACGAGGGATTAGCACCTAAAGTTGACTTTGAACGACTTACCAAATAATTTTTAAATAAACAAAGATAAACAGCCTTCATTGAAAGTCAATGAAGGCTGTTTATCTTTTGGTATAAATGAGGTTTCTATAATTAAACCATTTTCATTTTTTGGAGATTGTCGAAAATTGGTAAGTTCCGTATAATATGCTTAACAATGCTTTGGGATTGGGGATGTTATATGAGCAAATTATCCATCGTTGCCTATACAGTCGGAAGTTTGTTTTTTCTTGTCAGTTGCTCATTTTCAATATTTTACGGATATAAGGTCGTTACCCACCATTTACCTAAAGAGGATAGTGCAGTAAAAAAGTATAACTACCATTTTGTTCTTGTTGCAGAGGAGTTAGATAACGAATATTGGAGGCTTGTTGATGAAGGGGCAAGGGCAGCTGCTAAAAAGTACGATGTGCTTTTGGAATATGCTGGACCAAAGCAAGCCAATCTGGAGGATCATTTAAAAACAATTGAAATGTCGGCGGCGGCAAAAGTGGATGGGATCATGACACAGGGATTGAGCGATGAACAATTTAGCCCCCTTATCAACAAGGTCGTAGCAAAGGGAATACCTGTCATTACCGTGGATACAGATGCGGCAAATAGCAGAAGGCAGGCTTATATTGGGACAGACAATTATTATTCAGGATTTTTGGCAGGAAAGGCCTTAATTAAAGATACAAAAGGAAAAGCAAATGTAGCGATAATTACCGGCAGCTTTACTAAGAATCACCAGATTCAAAGGGTAAAGGGCTTTAAGGATGCCGTTCAATTCGAAAAAGGGATTCATATTATTGCTGTGGAAGAGTCAGAGATTAGCAGGGTGATTGCTGCAGAAAAGGCTAACCAAATCATGCAGGGGCACCCTGAGGTGAATGCATTTTTTGGAACTAGCGCTCTGGACGGTATTGAAATAGCACAGGTGGTAGAAAAATATAAAAAGCAGAATCAAATATACATTATTGGATTCGATACACTTCCGGAAACCGTAAAATACATCCGGCAGGGAACCATTAAGGCAACGGTCGTTCAAGAGCCATATGAAATGGGATACGGTGCCGTGGAAATGATGATTAATATTATTGAGGGAAAAAGAGTAGATCCTATCATCCATACAAATACTCGAATTGCAAGACTAGAGGACCTTCCTGCCGTTGGAATGGGGGGAAGAAAGTGATGTTATTTCGAATCAGATCGAAGCTGCTTTTATATTTTATTGTGCTTGTTGTTCTATTATCTTCTGTCGGCTTCTTTTTTTATAACAGCAGTGAAAAATTAGTAACGGAATATGACGACAGCTTTGAACGCTTTCTGTTGTTGAATGATATCTCGCAAAGAACCAACTTAATGACGGAAAAGCTGCATGCTTATATTTTGGAAAAGCAGCCTTCCTATCTAAGAGATCATCAAAAAGAAAAGCTGAAGTTGATTAAGGATCAAAACAAACTATATGAAGTGATCCATACAAATGAAATTAATCTCACGAATTACAAAAATATGATCGATAGCTTTATAGACGAAAGTGATGCCACTTTAGGGGCTTTTAAAAAGGACGAGATTAACAAATATTCGAATCATTTTAATGAGGTTTTAAAGATTAATGGTTTTCTTCAGGAAAGCACTCTGGATTTGTTAAATAATAAACTGACAGATTATCAAAAATTTTATGGCCAGATGGAGCAGCAAAACCATTATTATAAATTGATGTCGATTTCGCTTTTTGCGGCTGCATTTTTCCTTAGCACCTTGTTAGCGCTATGGATTTCCGGCGGGATTACAAAGCCAATTAGTTTGCTCTCAAAAGCGGCAAAGGAAATTTCAAAAGGAAATCTATCAGGAGAAGATATAAAAATTACCACAAAGGACGAGTTAAAGCCACTAACGGAAACCTTTAACCAAATGCGCACGAATCTAAGGCAATTGGTAAAGGAAATCAAACAGAAATCGGAATTGGATAAGCTGTTAAAGGAATTGGAGCTGCGGAGTCTGCAAAATCAAATCAATCCACATTTTTTATTCAATACATTGAATACGGTTTCAAAACTGGCTTATTTAGAGGAAGCAGAACAAACGTCCAGATTGATTGAAGCTGTTGCGGCATTACTGCGGTACAATCTCGGAGATGTGAATAAGGCCTCAACTCTTCGTGATGAGGTGAGAATTGTCAGTGAGTATTTTTATATTCAAAAAACGAGATTTGGAGAGCGGATTCAATTTATTACAGATATCCAGGAAGACTGTCTGGATATTGAGATTCCGGTGTTAATTTTGCAGCCGCTTATTGAGAACGCCTTCATTCATGGGGTAGAGGAATATGAAGAAAATGCAGAAATCCGTCTGAATGTATACCGACACAAAGACCGAATTTACGTGGAGGTTATCGATAACGGGGAAGGGATGAGTGAAGCTACTAAAAAGAGATTTCTCGACTATGTGGAAGGAACAGCGGAAGAAGAGTCCTTTGTGCCTGAAAAATCAAAAGGACATTCCAATGGGATTGGAGTGAAAAACGTAATTAGAAGGCTTCAACTCTATTACCAGCGAAACGACGTTGTGGAAATTGAATCAGAATTAAAGAAAGGGACCAAATTTAGACTGACGATTCCTGGTATAGGTAAAGGGGGACAAGTGTTTGTTGAAAATACTTATAGTAGATGACGAAATACTGGAGAGAAAGGCATTAACGAAAATTATCAACAACTCTTCGGATACAGTCAAGGTCATAGGTGAGGCTCCCAATGGAAGAATAGCCATTGAAATGGCTAAAGAACATCACCCTGATATTATGTTTATGGACATAAAAATGCCTGGGGTTGATGGAGTCCAAGCAGTAAAAGCGATTAGAAAATTCGCCCCCGATATTCGGTTTATCATGGTTTCGGCCTTTAATACATTTGAGTATGCGAAAGAAGTCATGCAGCAGGGAGTCAAGGAGTACATCCTAAAGCCGAGCAGTAAAAAAGATATTCTTGAAAGCCTAGACCGTGTGTCGGAGGAAATCGTTGAAGAACGGAAGCGTAGAGAAGAGCACGAAAACTTGAAGGAAAATCTTAACCGCGCCGTTTCCATTGCCCAAAAGGAATGGGTATCATCGCTATTGGTAAACCAAGTACAGGACATCACGTTTGATGAGTGGGGACAATTATTGGGTGTTGAAATTACAAGCGGATATATGGAGCTGTTTTCCTTCCAGCCATTCCAAGAAAGCGAAATAACTGCAAACGAAAAAAAATCGTGGTATTTGTGGCTCAAGGAAACCGTTAAATCTTTGGTGAAAGAAAAAGAGGCTATTTTTGGGCCGATGACGGACAGCCAAGTTCCTGTTTTATTTCTATCCCAAAAAACAATAGAAAAAAGCCAGTTTAAATCCATCGTAAGGTCTAATATCGAACGGCTATTTGTGCTTTTTAATAAAGAATCCTTCAAAGGTCAATTGCGGATTGGAGTTGGCCGCCCGTACCATCATGCACATGAACTGAATCAATCCTACCATGAAGCAGTCATGGCGTTAGAACAACTGCTAAAAAGTCCAAATCAAAGGTACTTTTTTGCGGACAAACAAGAATCAACAGCAGCACGGCCAAATCAATCAGAGATACTTGAGGTTGAAAAAAAGCTCCTCGATGCCGTCCGGCAGGGAGATGTCAACCAAGTCCTGTTAACTTTTGATTCATTTGTGGTAATTCCTACGGAGAATAATGAATTGAATGCTCCATTGCTAAAAAAGTCATTTGATGAATTGTTTGTTCTGATTTCTAGAATGCTCCATGATTTAGGAATCAGCTATCAACAACTACCGTCTATTGACGAAACGGAAGAAGTAATGAAGATAGTAGACAAGGGAAAAGCCCATCTGTTGGCGGTAGTCCAGCATGTACAGGTCTGGCGTAACAATCATGCCAAAGGAATGCTGCATAAAGCAAAGGAATATATTGAAATTCACTATGCTGATTCCCTTACATTGGAACAGGTTGCTGAATATGTGGAACTTAGTGCTTTTTATTTCAGTAAATTATTTAAAGATCGGTTTGGTTTGACGTTTATCGATTATTTGACAGAGATAAGGATTTCAAAGGCCAAATTGGAAATGGCCGACCCCGGAAAAAGCTTAAAGGAAATCTGCTTTTCAATCGGTTATAAGGATCCGAATTATTTTAGCCGTGTTTTTAAAAAGCATACTGGTTTATCACCTACAGAATTTCGCAAGGCCTCTGTAAGTTAATAGTTTACTTTAAGACCAATCCGCAAAATGGATTGGTCTCATTTTTTTTACAAATATTTCAGTTTTATTGCAAACGTTTGCAAAATAATCTAGATAATCACAAATTAGTGCTAGTGTTTTGAACTATTGCAAAGTTTCGTCCGGTGCTAACATAAAGGTAAGGGCTTACATGGAGGCTAAGTTAAGCAGATTAGAAGCTTACCAGAGTCTTTACTAAATAGTAAAAGGAGAATGACAACATGTTTAAAAAGAAAAAAGGGTTAATTCTATCTTTGACAGTTGCGTCTAGTATTCTATTAGCAACAGGCTGCAGTGATTCAACTAGTGGTAAGGATTCTGGTTCCGGTAAGGATAGTCTTCCGGCAGTTGGTGCGACCATTTACAAATTTGATGACAACTTTATGTCTTATGTGCGCCGTTCAATGGAAACTTCAGCTAAAGATAACGTAAAGCTTATGTTGAACGACTCTCAAAACGACCAAGCAAAACAAATTGAACAAGTCGATACACTTATTGCCAAAGGAGCTAAGTCTCTTGCCATTAACCTTGTGGATCCAAAAGCGGCTCAAACAATTATCGACAAAGCGAAACCAAAAAATATTCCAGTTATCTTCTTTAACAAAGAGCCAGATGCCAGCGTATTAAAAGGCTACGATAAAGCTTACTATGTTGGAACTACATCTTCAGAATCAGGTGTTCTTCAGGGTCAACTTATTGCTAAAGCTTGGGAAGCTAACAAAGATAAATATGATAAAAACAAAGATGGTAAACTTCAATACGTATTATTAAAAGGTGAGCCAGGACATCCAGATGCAGAAGCACGTACAAAATTTGCAGTGGATACTGTAAAAGAAAAAGGTATCCAAGTAGAAGAATTAGCAATGGATACTGCGATGTGGGATGCAACAAAAGCGACAGAAAAAATGGATGCTTGGTTAGCTAAGTACAGCGATAAGATTGAATTTGTCATCGCTAATAATGATGGAATGGCACTAGGTGCGGTTGCTTCTCTTGAGAAAGCAGGCTACTTCTCTGGAGACAAGTTTATGCCAGTTGTAGGTGTAGACGCGATTCCAGAAGCACTTGAAATGATTGAAAAAGGCAAAATGGTTGGTACTGTCTTAAACGATGCTAAAAACCAAGGTAAAGCTACCATTGAACTTGCAGCAAATGCAGCAAAGGGTAAAGACGTATTAGACGGAACTGAATGGAAGCTTGATGATAATAAAGCTGTACGTGTTCCTTACATTGAGATTACAAAAGATAATATCCAAGTGGGTAAAGACGCTTATAAGTAGAAAAGTGGAAGCGCCTTGTCCAGGGGCGACAGGCATAAGACGAGCCGGCGAGGAGGTTGCTCTTTAACCTCCTTGACGGAATGGCTTATGACCCGAGCCCCTAGGCGCTGGAACTAGACAATAAGAAAAGTGGAAGCGCCTTGTCCAGGGGCGACAGACATAAGACGAGCCGGCGAGGAGGTTGCTCTTTAACCTCCTTGACGGAATGGCTTATGACCCGAGCCCCTAGGCGCTGGAACTAGACAATAAGAAAAGTGGAAGCGCCTTGTCCAGGGCTGCACAGCCCCTAGGCGCTCTTCGAACGAAGGAAAAGGGTGCGCTTTTCTTTCGTTCGGAGTAAGACTCCTTCGAAATTGGAGCTGGACACCGTATTTTTATAAAAGAATTCATATGAGGCACCAAAACTGTGTCTTATATCTTCAAATGGTTTAACAAGGAGGTTCGCTCATGTCAGAATCCAGAACTACCAATTTACTTGAAATGCTAAACATAACCAAACGATTCCCTGGGGTACTTGCTTTAAATAATGTGTCCCTTAAAGTAAAGCCCGGATCGGTACATGCCTTAATGGGCGAAAATGGTGCTGGAAAATCAACACTAATGAAATGCCTATTTGGGATTTATTCGATGGATGAGGGTAAAATCCTTTTTGATGGAAATGAGGTTTCCTTTGCCAATTCAAAACAGGCGCTTGAAAATGGAGTTTCGATGGTGCACCAAGAACTAAATCAGGTTCGTCAACAGAATGTCATGGATAATATCTGGCTCGGCCGTTATCCGAAAAAAGGTATTTTCATAGATGAAAAGAAAATGTATGAGGATACAGAAGCAATTTTCAAAAGTCTTGACATCAACATTGATCCACGCAGTAAGGTGAGTACGCTATCTGTTTCAGAAATGCAAATGGTTGAAATTGCCAAGGCAGTTTCTTATCATTCAAAAATTATCGTTATGGATGAACCAACCTCGTCACTTACTGAGACGGAAGTAAATCATCTTTTTAGAATCATTAAAAGACTGCAAAGTGAGAATGTGGCAATTATCTATATTTCTCACAAAATGGAGGAAATCTTGAAGATTTCTGATGAAGTAACCATCATGCGTGACGGTCAGTATATTGCGACCAAAAGCGCGAAGGACCTCACCACTGACGAAATCATCAAACTGATGGTTGGCCGTGACTTATCACAGCGCTTCCCTGCTAAGGCAAACAAGCCAGGGGATGTCATTTTGAAAGTCTCTGATCTGACGGCAGAAACACAACCTTCTTTTTCTAATGTAAGTTTTGAACTGAGAAAAGGAGAAATATTAGGGATTGCCGGCTTAGTTGGATCCAAACGGACAGAGGTTGTTGAAGCATTGTTTGGGATAAGGGCGATCACATCAGGAACGATTGAATTAAATGGCAAAGTGGTCAAAAATCATTCGCCGCAGCACGCCATTAAAAATGGCTTTGCCCTTGTAACCGAAGAAAGACGGTCGACAGGGATATTCCCTGACTTGAGTATCAGTTTTAACTCGATCATTTCAAACATGAAGCAATATAAGACTAAAAGCGGGTTCCTATCGGACCGCAAAGTTGCTGACGATACGCAATGGGTAATTGATTCGATGAAAGTAAAAACCCCATCACAAAAAACATCTATCGGCAGTCTTTCAGGTGGGAACCAGCAAAAGGTTATTATTGGACGCTGGCTGTTAACCAAACCGGAAATATTGTTGCTAGATGAACCGACACGCGGGATTGACGTTGGGGCAAAGTTCGAAATTTACCAGTTAATTAATGAGTTAGCTGCTGAAGGAAAAGGAATTATCATGATTTCTTCAGAAATGCCAGAGCTTCTGGGAGTTTCTGACCGAATTTTAGTAATGAGTAATGGTAAAGCAGCTGGGATCGTCGAAACGGCAACAACATCCCAAGAAGAAATCATGAGCTTAGCTGCTTTGTATTAGGAGGAGATGCAAATGAATAAATCAGCCGCACAAAAAGGCAGTATAACCAAGTTGCTCTTTGATAATGTAATATATGTATTTTTAATCTTACTAGTCATCGGAATCGTAATCGCTTCTCCTGACTTTCTATCAGTAACCAATCTTATCAATATCCTAAGTCAGTCCTCTTCCCGGATCATTATTGCCCTCGGGATGGCTGGAATTTTGATCACCGCTGGAACTGACTTATCCGCTGGACGGATGGTCGGGCTGGCAGCTGTTGTGTCCGCATCTATGCTGCAAGCTGGTGATTATGCCTATAAAATGTATCCGAACCTTCCAGAATTGCCGTTAATTGTCCCAATTTTGATTGCCATGATTGCAACGGGTTTAATTTCTACATTAAATGGTGTAATTGTAGCCAAGTTACACGTGCCACCGTTCATTGCCACTTTAGGTATGATGATTGGTGTATACGGAATCACTTCTATTTACTTTGACCGCCCGCCATATGGAGCGCAGCCAATCGGCGGATTAAGTGAAAAATTTACAACCTTTGCTCAACGCGGGATTCCAATTGGGTCCTATGAACTTCCCTATCTAGTTCTTTATGCGATAATAACAACTGCTGTTATCTGGGTTATTTGGAATAAAACACAATTAGGTAAAAATATGTATGCGATCGGGGGTAACCCTGAAGCAGCAAAGGTTTCTGGTGTTAACGTTGCAAGAAACCTGATCATTATCTATATGATTGCTGGTCTATTATATGGCTTCTCTGGTACGCTTGAAGCTGGACGTGTTGGTAGTGCGACAAACAATACAGGAAACATGTACGAACTAGATGCCATTGCAGCCTGCGTAGTCGGTGGTGTATCACTATCAGGTGGTATCGGATCTGTACCAGGCGTCGTAACCGGGGTATTAATATTCCAAATCATCAACTACGGCCTAGCCTTCCTTGGCGTAAGTCCATACATCCAATTCATCGTAAAAGGACTAATCATCGTCGTAGCAGTAGCCTTCGACATGCGTAAACACGCAAAGAAAAAATAAGATTGTTGTTGACATTGTTGAAGTCATTGTTGGTGTCAGGAACCGTTCGTGGACAGTTGTCCACGAGCGGTGCCTGACACCTTTTTTCATACAAACTATCAAACAATTTGTATGTGAGATTTTATGTTCTGTCTAATGACAGGGCTTGGCCGTGGTGTATAATGAATATATTGACTGAATATTTACATAAGTTTTTAAAGTAAGCTAAACTTGGGTCTAAGAGCTGCATAATGATCATATTCCGCAAATTTCCAGTTTAATCCTCCATGAGATTTATTAACGAATGAATCATGCACGTAATCTCACTTAGAAAAGGGAGTGTTTAATCATGCAAAGACAAAAGTTATTGATTAATGGGGAAAGACTGAAAACGACACTAGAACAATTTGCAAACTTTGGCCGGACAGAAAACAATGGGGTCACAAGGTTGTCTTTATCAAAAGAGGATATTCGAGTAAGGGACTATTTCCGTTCCTGCTGTGAGGAATTAGGTCTGACCGTCACGGTTGATGATATGGGCTGCATGTATGCAACACTAGCTGGAATTGAGAATAAACCGCCAATTCTCATTGGTTCCCATTTGGATTCGGTGAAAAAAGGCGGCCGATTTGATGGTGTTTTAGGAGTTGTAGCTGGCTTAGAAGTTGTTAGGACGTTGGTTGAGAATCAGATTAAACCACAAATCCCTATAACGATCGTTAATTTTACAAATGAAGAAGGAGCCCGGTTTGAACCATCCATGATGGCTTCAGGGGTGCTTTCTGGTAAATTTGATAAGGAAGTAATGCTGAAAAAGGTAGATTCAGAGGGAATTACCTTTGGTGAGGCTTTAAAGTCAAGTGGCTACGAGGGGGAAGTAGAGAATCGGATGAAAGAGGCTGCGGCCCTATTAGAGCTTCATATTGAACAAGGCCCGATCCTTGAAAAAGAGGCCCTCTCGATTGGTGTTGTAGAATGTGTCGTGGGAATGGCTTGCTATGAGATTGAAATAACAGGGGAATCTGATCATGCCGGCACCACCCCAATGAATATGAGAAAAGATGCCCTGTTTGCTGCAAATAACTTAATCAATGAAATCCGCAGGCGTTTAGGGGTATTAGATGAAGACTTAGTTTTCACGATTGGCAGGGTGAACGTGTACCCAAGCATCCATACGGTCATTCCAAATAAGGTTGTCTTTACCCTAGAAGCACGGCATAAGGACATGGAAATTGTCCGTACGGTTAAAAACTTTATCGAATCACTCCCGAATTTAACTTCACTTCATGAAGGATGTGAGGTAAAAACAACAAAATTATGGGAGCGGGACACAGTTTGGTTCGAACCAGAAATCTGTCAACTATTTGAAGAATCCGCACAGTCACTCGGGTATTCTAATCGAAGAATGGTTTCGGGTGCAGGACATGATGCTCAGTTCATTGCTAGCTTCGTACCTACTGCGATGTTGTTTGTTCCAAGTATTAATGGAAAGAGCCATTGTGAAGAAGAATTAACAACTTGGGAAGACTGCGAAAAGGGGATCAATGTTTTATTGGATACAGTTTTAACCATGCTTTCAAAATAAGTAATGACAAATCATAAATGGGTAGATTTTTTAGGAAGGCCTTTTCGCGATGCGAAAAGGTCTTTTTTCTATCTAGAAGTATATTGTAAAAAGTGAGATAAAAGTGTAAAATTACACTATATAATGTTGTCAGAAAAGGTAATTAAAAGGAGCGGGGACATGGGGAAAATAGGAAAGTTCATATTGCTGTATTTTGGAATCGTACCACTAGTTTTTAGCTTTTTCGCATTCGCGATTATGACGGAGTTTGATAATACTTTGCTTGCTGCACTACCTGGATTAATTGTTGCTGGGTGTTTGACTGGGTTCCTCGTAAGCAAGAAGCACTTGAAACAGGAATACATAAAGAACTATCTGCTCCTTGTTCTTGTGCCGCTTGCCTATACGGCGGTCCTTTGGGCCCTGTTTATGCTGATAAGCAAAGGGTTTTACGGTGCGGATGCTTGGTTGTTTTATAGTATTTTTCATTTGGCCTACGCGCCAAACTATTTTATTGCCATGCTTATGGGAGAAGGAAGATTATTTCTGGGGGCACCATTAGCATACGAGCTTTCCTTTATATTAGGAGCAGGGCTTGCCGTATTATGGGGGAGAAAGCTCCCAGCGTTCAATAAAAAGCAACTGCTGTCAGTGATAATGATATTTATGCTTGCAATCGGTACTGGTGCCGCTGTTCAATGGCATCGCAGTAAAACGGTCCTGCCATCCTACGGGTTTAAATATGGAGGAGGATATTCGAGTACAGACCTCTATCCATATGATGTGAATAATCCAGATAATATTTTGCCGAAGTTGAAAACTGCTTCAACCTTAACAATTAAAAACCCAAGTGAAATGCCTATTTTAGATGGAGCAGAAGCTGCGTTCCCGGTGTATTCCGCTTTTGCCAATGCAGCCTATGAAAATATTGAAAAGGTGGTTCAAGAATATGGGGAAGTCGTCACCTTTACTAATACCATTTATGCCTATGAGCGGCTTTTAACAGGTGATGTCGATATTTACTTTGGTGCAGAGCCATCAAAAGAACAGCAGCAAATGGCGAAAGAGGCAGGTAAAGAACTGGTCATGACCCCAATAGGGAAGGAAGCATTTGTCTTTTTCGTAAATCCAGATAATAAGATTGATAGCCTAGCTGTTTCAGAGATTAAAGGCATCTACTCTGGAAAAATTAAAAACTGGTCAAAGCTAGGCGGCAAGGATGAAAAAATTATTGCCTTCCAGCGTCCTAAAAATTCGGGGAGTCAAACGCTTCTGGAGAAAATCATGGGTGATACGCCTATCATGAAGCCTCTGAAGGAAGATGTACCTGAAGGGATGGGAGGGATTATCGAACAGGTAGCCGACTACCGAAACTATGACAATTCAATTGGCTTTTCGTTTCGGTTCTTTGCAACGGGAATGAAGGCAAATACAGACATCAAGCTGTTGGCGATTAATGGGATTGAACCAAGTCCGGAAAACATCGCTAGTGGAAAATACCCATTCACGGCCTCCCTATATGCAATCACAGTGAAGGACAACAAAAAAATACGAACAATCCAGCCATTCCTGGAATGGATGCAGGGACCACAGGGCCAAGTGCTAGTGGAAGAAGTTGGCTATATCAAGGCAGGTAAAGAGTAAGGTATCTATGAAGGCGACTAATGCCCGTTTGGGTAGAGAAATAGGTTGATTGGGAGTTACTGGTTCCCTTAGAGAGAAAAAAATTTTATAGCAAAGAGAGGACCGGACGATTTTGCCCGGTTTTTCTTTTTTATTTGAGGGTTTTACTAAATTCGGGAGTTTCCATAGGACAATAAATATAAATAATTCCGGGAATGCGGAAAAATCCGCATTCCCGGAATCTTAATCGCATATTTTTCCGGAACTACGGAATGAAAAATCGGTACAATGGTAGATTTTGATGAAATCGGTATTAATTTAGTATAATAACAGTGTGATAATACTGAAAATTTATACTCTTTAAAATTAATAAATAAAATTTGGCATGGAACTTGCAATTAATAAAGTAGACTTCAGTTTGCAAACGCTTACTAAGGGGAATGAAGTTCAATCTAAACTTATAAGGGGGATTTAAATGCAATTATTTATTATTCTTTTATCGCTTGGGCTATTAATGTTTGTTGCCTACCGAGGGTTTTCTGTTATCCTATTTGCTCCAATCTGTGCACTTTTAGCAGTATTACTTGTTGACCCGAGCCATGTTTTACCGTTCTTTTCCGGCGTCTTCATGGAAAAAATGGTCGGATTTATCAAATCGTACTTCCCTGTTTTCTTATTAGGAGCGATTTTTGGTAAAGTGGTTGAAATGTCAGGGATTGCAGAATCCATCGCGAAGACGATTGTCCGCTGGCTTGGTGCAAAACGTGCGATGCTCACCATCGTATTATTAGGTGCAATTTTAACATATAGCGGTGTAAGTTTATTTGTCGCTGTTTTTGCTATTTATCCGTTTGCTGCCCAAATGTTCAGGGAAGCGAATATTCCGAAGCGCTTAATCCCAGGGACGATTGCACTGGGTGCCTTCACATTCACTATGGATGCCCTGCCGGGGACACCGCAAATTCAGAACGTTATTCCAATTCAATTCTTTAAAACGAATATTTATGCCGCTCCAACTCTTGGAATTATTGGCGCTATTTTTGTCTTAGGCCTAGGGCTCTTATATCTTGAAACACGTAGGAAAAAGGCTGCAAAAGCAGGAGAAGGTTACTTTGGGTTTGGAACAGAGAATGCGGCGGCATTGGCTGAAGCCAATCAAAAGGATATGGCGGTTCCAGATTTAACATCTCAGCAATCTGTTTTAAAACAAGTTATGGCGTTTGTACCGCTCATCTTAGTAGGGGTTACCAATAAACTGTTCATCACGTACATTCCAAAATGGTATCCGAACGGTTTTGATTTTTCCGCAATTGGCCTAAAAGCGTATGTAGTAGATGTTCCGACTGTTGCTGCGATTTGGGCAATAGAAATGGCTCTAGTCGTTGGAATTATTACATCACTTGCTTTTGATTGGAAGCGAGTAAAGATAAACTTTAAAGAAGGATTAAACCTAAGTATTGCAGGAGCCTTGCTTGCTACCATGAACACAGGAGCAGAATACGGTTTTGGAGGAGTTATTGCTGCCCTTCCTGGATTTACAAAAATCAGTGATGGAATTTCCAGTACCTTTACAAATCCGCTCGTTAACGGTGCGGTTACAACTAGTTCCCTTGCAGGGATTACTGGATCGGCCTCAGGTGGCATGGGGATTGCGTTAGGCGCGATGGCTGATAAATACAATCAAGCAATTGCAGCTGCGAACATTCCGCCAGAAGTTATGCACCGTGTCGTTGCGATGGCATCGGGCGGTATGGATACACTTCCACATAACGGTGCTGTTATTACATTACTTGCTGTTACTGGATTAACACACAAGCAATCATACCGAGACATTTTCGCTGTTACGATCATTAAAACAGTGGCTGTCTTCTTCGTTATTGGTCTCTACACTTTATTTGGAATTATCTAATAGCGATCCACGTAAATATAAATTTATAGTTTTCTAGTTATTAAGGAGGATGCTCGGATGAGCAAGGCATTAGATGGAAAAACAGCATTTATTACCGGTTCTGCAAGTGGGATTGGATTAGAAATTGCAAAGACCTTTGCAGAGGAAGGTGCAAAAGTAGTCATCTCTGATTTAAATGCTAGTAAAAGTGAAGAAGTGGCTTCCAAACTAAGAGAGCAAGGATTTGAAGCACTAGCAGCCCCATGTGATGTAACCGATGAGGAGGCATTTAAAAATAGTCTTGAGTCTGCTTATCAAACTTTCGGAAGCATTGATATTTTAGTCAATAATGCAGGAATGCAATATGTTTCACCAATTGAAGAGTTTCCTACAGAAAAATTTGAATTACTGGTCAAAATCATGTTAACGGCTCCCTTTATCGGGATTAAAAATGTATTCCCAATCATGAAGAAACAAGGCTTTGGAAGGGTTATCAATATGGCTTCCATTAATGGTGTGATTGGGTTTGCTGGTAAGGCAGCCTACAATAGTGCCAAGCACGGTGTCATTGGTTTAACTAAGGTTGCTGCATTGGAAGGCGCAGCCAACGGAATCACGGTAAATGCTTTATGCCCTGGTTACGTCGATACACCGCTTGTCAGAAACCAATTAGGGGATTTGGCAAAAACAAGAAATGTCAGCCTAGATCGTGTCATTGAAGAAGTACTCTTCCCGCTAGTTCCACAAAGGAGGCTATTATCAGTATCAGAAATTGCTGATTATGCTGTCTTTCTAGCGAGCGATAAGGGTAGAGGCGTTACTGGCCAAGCGGTTATTCTAGATGGAGGCTACACGGCTCAATAATTGAAATAATGAATCCTATTCGATTGTTCGAATAGGATTTTCACTTTGATTGATACCTCCAATTCCGCAATCCTATGTCGTTATTTGATATAATGACAATGTCTAATGTGCAAAGGTGGGATAAGAATGTTCGAAGGGTTTGAGGGAATCCCTGTTAATTGGCATAAGCAAATTATTAATTTATTAGCAGAACGCATTGTTGTGGTGGATCACAAAGGTATTATTCTTTATATAAATGAAGCATATTGCGAATTTTTAGGAACAACCGTGAAAGATGCCCTCCACCGGCAAGTACAGGATGTCATTGAAAATTCACGTATGCATATCGTCGCCCAAACAGGACAAAAAGAGCTTGCTGCTCTTCATCCCATCAATGGAAGTGAAATGATTGCTAACCGTTTCCCTATAATTGAAGATGGGAAAATAGTCGGAGCGGTTGGAACAGTCATGTTTCGCACACCAGATGAATGGCAAATGTATAAAACAAAGATACAAGGACTAGTGGAAGAATTAAAATATTATAAAACAAAAGTTGAAAAAGAGTTGAAAAGTAAATACCATTTCAACCATTTAATTGGGAATAGCCCAGCTTTTGCAGCAACGAAAAAACTAGCAGAAAGAATTTCTGAAAGCAACTCATCCGTTTTATTAATTGGGGAATCAGGAACAGGCAAGGAATTATTTGCACATGCCATTCATAATAGCAGCATGCGTGCCTCCCTGCCTTTTGTTGCAATCAACTGTGCATCAATTCCAGAACATTTACTAGAATCGGAGCTGTTTGGTTATGAAGATGGTGCATTTACAGGGGCAAAGAAAGGCGGCAAGAAGGGTCAGTTCGAAATTGCTAATAATGGGACACTCTTTCTAGATGAAATTGGTGACATGCCACTCTCGATGCAAAGTAAGCTTTTAAGGGTATTGCAGGAAAAAGAGGTGCAGCGAGTTGGTGGTCAAAGGTCAATAGCTGTAGATGTCCGGATTATCGCTGCTACACACCGTGAATTAGAGGCGTTGGTGGAGGAAGGAAAATTTCGTCAGGATTTGTACTATCGTTTAAATGTGATCAAGATAGATATCCCCCCTCTAAGAGAACGAAAAGAGGATATTCCGCTTATTTCCCAAAATCTATTGAAAAAATTAGAGAAGAGATTTTATCGTAAAGGGATAGTGTTGTCTTCTTACGTAGAAGAAAGACTAATGCAGCATTCGTGGCCGGGAAACATCCGGGAACTCGAGAATGTATTGGAACGCTCCATCAATGTTTTAGATGGAAAAACGATTGAAGTTGCCCATCTGCCATTATATCTGCGAGACATAGAAATGGATAATAATTATGCTCCTGCAGACAATCCTTCGAATACTCAGATGGCTTTAAAACAGGAATTACAGATTTCTTCATTAAAAGAAATACTTGCGAAGGCGGAAAAGGAAGCAATCCTTAATGCTCTGCACATAACGAATGGCAATAAGCAGGAAGCTGCTAAAGTACTTAAAATTGGGAAAACCAGTTTTTATGAAAAGTGCAAATTATATGCTATTAAATAGTAATAAATACCCATTCGAAACACGATGTAATTTCCTTTTTGAAAAGGCTATCATTACTATGGTAATAGGCACGACTCTAGTTTATGATAAAAGGGAATATTTCGAAAACAGTTAGAGTGGGTGGAAGCACAATGATCCTGTTAGACTATATTTTTAATCTTGCAATTTTTTCACTACTGGTCAGTACACCTTTAGTCATCTCCTCATTCATTAAGCATAAACCATTTAAACTAGCCCGCCTCTGGACGTCTCTATATGCGGGGGTGGTTTCCGTGCTGCTTGTTATTCTGTCATTCCAGCAGCTAGGCTATTCTTACGATATCAGGTATGCGCCTGTTATTCTCATGTTTGCATACCTCGGGCCATCCGCAGGATTAATTACTGGACTGTTTTCACTATTCGCAAGACTGTGGACCAGCGGACAATGGGAACCAGTTCTTAGTGGCTGGGGATTATTGATGTTTGGTTTCTCGGTTATTTACTTTTATACTAAGCAATTTACGGTTATTAAAAAAATCAGCATATTTTTTGCTGCCTATATTTTGAATTACGGAATTACGGTCTTTACGTTTAAGATATTTATTGATAACCCTATCTTTCATTTACAATATTTATTATTTGTGATGTTAGGGGTGATCATTGGCGCATTACTCATTGAATCATATGAAAAGCTGCATAGATTAAATAATAGGTTAACAGATATGTATAAACTGGTAGAGGCAAGTGAATCAAAGTACCGTCTTATCGCTGAAAATACATCAGACCTTATCCTGGTTTTGAATGATGAACAATCAGCGATATACTTTTCTCCTTCACATGAGAGTGTTTTAGGGTATCAATGCTGTGAATTAGAAAAATTGGAAAAATACCAATTAATTCATAGGGATGAAGTAGATCTGTTTAAAAGTACAATAAAGTTGATGTTTGATAATAAAGAGATGCAATCCATTGAATTTCGAATGAGGCACAAAGATGGAAGATGGCTTGATTTTGAATCACGCTGTGTGCCTGTTTTGGGAGAAGATGGGACTGTTGAAAATATCGTCATTATAAGCAGAGATATTTCGGAACGTAAACAGGCAGAAGAAATTCTTCTTCGGTCGGAGAAGCTATCGATCGTTGGGGAGTTAGCGGCAGGGGTTGCCCATGAAATAAGAAATCCACTTACTACCATAAAAGGGTTCATGCAACTTTACAAAAGAGGGGATAGTTCGATTGATGATTTGCTCCTAAGTGAATTGAATCGTATTGAAACGATTACCAGCCAACTGCTTACTTTGGGAAAACCGCAAGCGCTTCAATTAGTCAGGACGAATATCCTCGAATTAATCGAAGATACCCTTGAACTTCTAGCGCCTGAAGCTTTGATGAGTAATGTCCAATTCAAAATGGATTTTGATGAAACATCCTACTATATTACCTGTGAGAAAAATCAATTAAAGCAGGTCTTCCTTAATATTTTAAAGAATGCGATGGAAGCAATGAAGGAAGGGGGAGAAATTCTCGTCCGCCTTCGCAAGGGAATAGATGGCGAATGTATTATTTCTATCCAGGACCAAGGGTGTGGGATCCCTGAAGAATTACTTCCTCGATTAGGTGAACCATTCTATACATTGAAAGAAAAAGGAACAGGACTTGGCCTAATGATTAGCCATAAAATCATTAAACAACACCAGGGCAGCATTACATTTAGCAGTAAACAAAAGGCAGGAACCAACGTTGAAATAAAACTCCCATCAGCAAGTTGAGAAAATTCATAAGGGTGTCAGGCACCACCCGTGGACAAATGTCCACAAGTGGTGCCTGACACCTTTTTATGTCGCCCCTGAGCAAGGCGCTTCCGTATTTCTTAGTTCATACTCAATTCATATATTCTTTGTATAATTTAGTTTGTTATAGTAAATGAAATTAGAAGTATGTGATCGATAGAGGGGATGTAAAGAAATATGTCAGATGTAAAGAACGAGAAGGGATGGCGCCAGTTTATTCGGTTGGTTCAGCAAACCAGACCTTCTAAATTGCTTTTGGGTATCGCTCTTTTATTAAGTGTAGGAACCACTTTGGTGGGGCTGTTTGTCCCATTGTTCACCAAAAATCTTATCAATGATTTTTCTCTTAGCTCGTTAAGCACAGGAAGAATCATTCTTCTTGTTTCCGCACTCATCATTCAAGCTGTTGCGAGCGGAATATCCATCTATATATTAAATCAAATCGGGCAATCGGTTGTGGCCGGGATTCGAGACCGTTTATGGAGGAAGCTGCTCGTCTTACCAATACCGTTCTATGATGAAAATCAAACAGGAGAAACGGTTAGCCGAATGACGAATGATACAGCTGTGGTAAAAGGATTAATTACCGACCATCTCGCCAACTTTCTATCAGGGACCATTTCCATCATTGGCTCGATAGTTGTCTTACTGCTATTGGATTGGAAAATGGCTTTGTTAATGTTTATTGCCCTGCCGATTGCAGCAGTCATTTTAATGACACTTGGTAGAAGGATGCATCAGGTGTCCAAAGGGATGCAAACTGAAACAGCACAGTTTACCTCCGTTATCCAGCAAGTATTATCCGAAATACGCCTAGTCAAAGCTTCGAATGCGGAAGAAATCGAATATAAGAATGGTAAAAATGGAATTACAAAGTTGTTTCGATATGGGTTGAAAGAGGCAAAAATTCAAGCACTAATTTCTCCGTTAATTGGTTTAGTAATCATGGTACTGCTAGTCGTCATTCTAGGATTTGGTGGAATGAGAGTATCTTCAGGTGCATTAATGGCAGGTGATTTAGTTGCTTTTATCATGTATCTTTTTCAAATCGTCATGCCGATGGGACAATTAGCCGCCTTCTTTACCCAATTTCAAAAGGCAGCCGGTGCGACCGAGCGAATTATCTCGATTATTGATATGAATGATGAACAAGATGATTCCAAGTGGGATGTCCAAAATATGAATCAACCTATAAAGGTGGAGAGGCTGCATTATTCATATACTAATGGGGAAACGGTACTAAATAATATCAGTTTTTCCGTAGAGGCAGGCAAGGTAACCGCAATAGTTGGTCCAAGTGGCAGCGGGAAAACGACACTGTTTTCATTATTGGAGAGGTATTATCTACCACAGCAAGGAACAATTCGCCTTGGGGAGGAGCCAATAAATGAATTCTCACTGCTTTCCTGGAGAAGCCAAATTGGCTATGTATCACAGGAAAGCCCGATTGTTGCAGGAACCATTCGCGATAATATTTGTTACGGAATGGATAAACCAGTGGACGAGGATGATTTAAGAAGGGTTGCGAAAATGGCCTATGCCGATCAATTTATTACTGAGCTCCCGAATGGATATGACACCGAAGTAGGCGAAAGAGGTATCAAATTGTCCGGTGGTCAACGGCAAAGAATTGCGATTGCTCGTGCCTTTCTTAGGGACCCGAAACTATTGATGTTAGATGAAGCAACCTCTAGTCTTGATAGCAAATCTGAGCAGGTAGTCCAACAGGCATTACAGAATTTAATGAAGGGACGAACCACACTCGTGATTGCGCATCGTTTGTCGACCGTCATTGACTCTGATCAAATTATCTTTTTGGATAAGGGAAAAATAACCGGCAGCGGCACGCATGAACAACTAGTCCAAACTCACTCCTTATATCGTGAATTTGCCGAACAGCAATTACGAATCAGTGAACCTGCTTAATATATAGAAAAGGATGAGGAGCGATGACAAAATTATTAATTGTCGACGATGACGCTAATATTCGCGAGCTTGTGCTTCTTTTTTTGAAAAAAGAGGGATTCGAACTGTACGAAGCATCAGATGGGATGAAGGCGTTAGAGTTGATGGAGAAAGTAAAAATCGATATCGCGATTATTGATATTATGATGCCTATTATGGATGGCTGGGAATTGTGCCGAGAGATTCGGGAGTTCGGTGATATGCCGATCTTAATGTTGACCGCCAAAGGGGAAACCTCCCAAAAGCTAAAAGGATTTGAACTTGGGGCCGATGATTACCTTGTGAAACCTTTTGATCCCGCTGAATTAACGGCCCGAGTCAAAGCCGTATTAAAGCGTTATAAAATAACAATCTCACAAACCATCACCATTAATGAATTTATGCTGAATCGAAAAACACATGAAATTTCTTTTAAAAATAAGGAAATTACCATTCCGTTGAAGGAATTCGAACTGTTGTTTAAACTAGCAAGCTACCCTGGAAAAACATTTTCAAGAGAGGTGCTGATTGAAGATATTTGGGGCTATGACTATGAAGGAGACGAACGAACGGTCGATGTGCATATTAAAAGGTTAAGAGAGCGTTTTTCAGAGGAGGAATATCCGTTTCGAATTCAGACGATTCGGGGATTAGGCTACCGTTTCGAGGTAAAACCATGAAGGCCAAACGTTTTTTTCAGCATTTATTTGGGATTGTTTTTTTTATTGTATTTGTTTCGCTGGGTTTTACGGCAGGTTATTTCATCGTCTCAAGAATCTATCACCTTTTCCATCTTCAGACATCCGATTATCTTCGTCATATGGCGGAGGTTGTCAGTAGTTTATTAACGATGGCGCTTGCTGGGTTTCTTATTAGTTTATTGACGAACTCTAGGCGTCACAATCTCTTTCATGAAGTACTTGATGCCTTAAGCAGGATTGCAAAAGGTGATTTTAATGTTTACCTGGATTTAAATGTTGGGAGAGAAAATCAATTTACCAAACTGATTGACCATATCAATCATATGGCTAAGCAGTTAAAACAGTTGGAAGATATGCGGCAGGAATTTATTTCGAATGTCTCTCATGAAATTCAGTCACCCTTGACATCAATAATGGGTTTTGCCCAAGCCCTCCAATACGATCAGCTGACAAATGAAGAGAGAAACCATTACCTCAGTATCATTGAAACGGAAAGTAGAAGGCTCTCGAAATTAAGTGATAATCTCTTGAAATTAACTTCGTTAGAATCCAAACACCATCCCTTTGATAGACATAGCTATCGATTAGACCAGCAAATACGGACGATTATTTTAGCGTGTGAGCCGCTTTGGCTGGAAAAGGACCTGGAATTGGATGTTTCTATGGAGAAGGTCTCCATCATCGCGGATGAAGATTTAATGAGCCAGGTTTGGACAAATCTTTTTCACAATAGTATTAAATTTACGCCGAATCAGGGAATGATTCGTGTTGAGCTCAAAAAGGTGGATGACAAAACAGTCGTGAAAATATCTGATACAGGGATTGGGATCTCGAAAAAAGACCAGATCCATGTGTTTGAACGATTCTACAAAGCAGATAAGGCAAGGGACCGGTCAAAAGGAGGCAGTGGGTTAGGGCTCTCCATCGTCAAAAAAATCATCGAATTGCACGAAGGAACCATCTTAGTTGAAAGCGAAGAAGGGAAGGGAACCACCTTCATAATTACACTATAATGGGTGTCAGGCACCGCTTGTGGACAAATGTCCATGAACGGTGCCTGACACCTTTTTTTCATAAATTGTTCTGTTAGGCATATGGCAAATCATATTTATTGTAAGATAAGTAATTTTGGCTATGCAGTGAATATGGAGGAGTGGGTGCCCGTGCCAATTGATTGGGATGAAAAGGATGGGATTTTTCATTTGTACAATAACAGGATTAGTTATTTAATTCAAATTGTCCATGGTAAATATCCCGCCCATTTGTATTGGGGCAAGAGGGTTAAGGCACTGCAGCCTGCTTCCATTCTGGCGTATAAACGCAGGTCTTTTTCGCCGACGACGGAGCCTTCTCTTTCACAATTTTCACTTGATACACTGCCACAGGAATATCCCGCTTTTGGGAATGGGGACTTTCGTTCGCCAGCCTATCAGATCCGTTCAGCGGACGGCACTACGGTAACCGAATTTGTCTACGATTCTCATGAAATTTTCCAAGGAAAACATCCACTTGAGGGATTGCCTGCTACGTATGTCGAGGATAAATCTGAAGCAGAAACATTAGTGCTAACACTGGTGGATTCCATGCTTGGGATCGGGATGAATCTTCATTATACAATTTACAGTGATTTTGATGTGATAACGAGGTCGGTCTCCTTTGAGCACCTTGGGACCCATGATGTGGAAATACATAAATGTATGAGTATGTCAGTGGACATTCATCAGTCAGATTGGGATTGGCTGCACCTTTATGGAACATGGGGGCGTGAGCGTCACATCGAAAGGCGGCCGCTTAACCACGGGATTCAAATGATTTCATCAGCTCGAGGTGCAAGCAGCCATCAACATAATCCGTTTGTTGCGCTCCTTTCAAAAGACACCAACGAAGAGTATGGAGATGTATATGGAATCAGTTTGGTCTACAGCGGGAATTTTCAAGCTTCCATCGAAGTGGATCCATTTCAAACTGCTAGACTAAGTATCGGTATAAACCCTTTTGATTTTACATGGGTGCTGAAGCCGGGGGAAACGTTTCAAACTCCGGAGGCTATAATGATTTATTCATCGGAAGGGCTTGGAGGAATGTCCAGGACTTTTCATAAAATACTGAGGGAAAGAGTTTGTCGTGGGGTATACCGAGACAAAACACGTCCAATTCTCATTAATAACTGGGAAGCCACCTACTTCAATTTTAATGAAAAAAAACTTTTCGACCTTGCGGATGCAGCAAAAGAATTAGGCATCCAACTGTTTGTTTTAGATGATGGCTGGTTTGGGGAGCGGGACAATGATAAAAGTTCGTTGGGTGATTGGTTTGTTTTTAAGAAAAAACTTCCCAATGGTTTAGATGGATTGGCTGATTATATCCAAAAAAAGGGGCTGCAATTTGGAATATGGGTCGAGCCGGAAATGGTTTCTCCTGACAGTGATTTGTACCGTAAACATCCCGATTGGTGTATCCATGTGCCGGGACGGAACCGGACACAGTCAAGAAATCAATTAATTCTTGATTTGAGCAGGGAAGACGTATGTAATTTTTTAATCGAAACGCTCACCCGAGTATTTAGCAGTGCTAAAATTTCCTATGTGAAATGGGATATGAATCGAAATATGACTGAGGCAGGTTCGGCTGCGCTGCCACCTAATAAGCAAAAAGAAACAGCACACCGTTATATGCTAGGTTTGTATCAAATCCTTGAAAAACTGACCAAACGATTTCCACAGATCTTATTTGAAAGCTGTTCCGGAGGAGGCGGTCGCTTTGATCCTGGCATGCTCTATTTTATGCCGCAAACCTGGACGAGTGATGATACAGATGCTGTTGAACGGCTTAAGATTCAATACGGAACAAGCCTCATTTATCCTGCGATTTCAATGGGGGCGCATGTATCAGATGTGCCGAATCATCAGGTAGGAAGAATTACACCGCTCTTAATGAGATGCCATGTAGCAATGGCTGCAAATTTGGGTTTTGAATTAAATATCGACAAACTGAGTAATGATGATAAGAAGGTTGTAATAGAGCAAATCAAACGATATCATCAAATCAAGGATATTGTCTGTTTTGGGGAATTATACAGGCTGTTAAGTCCGTTTGATGGAAGGGATTCAGCTTGGATGTATGTTTCACCGAACCAGGAAAGGGCTGCCGTTTTTTACTATAAAACATTGGCAACACCAAATCCACCGTTATTTCGTCTGAAGTTGCGCGGGCTTAGGCCATGTGAGATTTATAGAGTAAATAGGGGAGAACCGAAATATACGGGCGATGAGTTAATGAAAATTGGATTAACGCTGCCGCTGATAAATAAAGATTTTTCCTCGAGTATTTATCACATTGAAGCATTCGAAAAGTAATCAAATATAATAGATGTTCTACAGGTCTGGTATAATCGTAGTATTTGTAATCGCCTCCATAAGGGGCTGGAAGTCTTTTGAAAGGGCCTGCGTAGAAAAAAGGAATATTTTTAATGTAGTAGGATAGGAGAGAGTTCATATATGGAAAAATACATTTTATCCTTGGATCAAGGGACAACAAGTTCACGTGCGATTCTATTTAATAAAGAAGGAAAGATTGTTCATGTTGCTCAGCAGGAGTTTCAGCAGTACTTTCCACAACCGGGTTGGGTCGAGCATCATGCCAATGAAATTTGGGGTTCAGTCATAGCGGTAATGGCCTCTTGTTTGGCTGAGGCGAATGTAAAACCAGAACAAGTGGCTGGAATCGGTATTACTAACCAGCGGGAAACTGCAGTAGTCTGGGATAAAGAAACAGGGCAGCCAGTCTATCATGCGATAGTTTGGCAATCTCGCCAAACCGTTGAGATTTGTGAAGAATTGAAAGCAAAGGGCTATGATCAATTATTCAGGGATAAAACTGGCCTTTTAATTGATGCTTATTTCTCTGGAACAAAAGTAAAATGGATTCTTGATCATGTAGAAGGCGCAAGAGAAAAAGCGGAGCGTGGAGAGCTGCTATTTGGAACGATTGATACTTGGCTTATATGGAAACTATCCGGTGGAAAGGCCCATGTGACAGATTACTCCAATGCATCGAGAACATTGATGTACAATATTCATGACCTTAAATGGGATGAGGAGTTATTAGAAATTCTTTCAGTTCCTGCTTCAATGCTTCCGGAAGTCCGCCCATCTTCAGAAGTATACGCCAAAACAATTGATTCCTCTTTTTCTGGCGCTAATGTGCCAATTGCCGGCATTGCAGGAGACCAACAAGCGGCATTATTCGGTCAGGCCTGTTATGAAAAAGGAATGGCGAAAAATACGTATGGAACCGGATGCTTTATGCTAATGAATACAGGCGAACAAGCAGTAAAATCAGCGAACGGGCTGTTAACGACCATAGCTTGGGGTATTAACGGAAAAGTAGAATATGCATTAGAAGGAAGTATCTTTGTTGCCGGTTCTGCTATCCAATGGCTTCGTGATGGGTTACGGATGTTTAGAAGTGCTGAAGAGAGTGAGAAATTTGCTGCGAGTGTATCATCTACCGATGGTGTTTATGTAGTTCCAGCATTCGTGGGGTTAGGAACTCCTTATTGGGATAGTGATGTACGTGGTTCGGTCTTCGGCTTAACACGTGGAACAACGAAAGAACACTTTGTTCGCGCAACATTAGAATCGCTTGCATATCAAACAAAAGATGTATTAACGTCAATGGAAGCCGATTCAGGGATCTCACTAAAAGCTCTGCGTGTAGACGGCGGTGCTGTTGCCAATAACTTCTTAATGCAATTCCAAAGCGATATGTTAGATGTGCCAGTTGAACGCCCAGAAATAAGGGAAACAACCGCCTTAGGAGCCGCATATTTAGCAGGATTAGCAGTAGGGTATTGGGAAAGCCAAGAAGAAATTGCTGCTCAATGGCATATGGATGAATCATTCAAACCAAATATGGATGAAGAGGATCGGAACAATCTATATTCAGGCTGGAAAAAGGCTGTAAACGCAGCTAGGGCTTTTAAATGATGGATCTGAATGATATACTAAAGTTAAAATAATATTTCGAATTTTTCACCAAGGGATTAGCGAGACCACAACAAAGCATTGGATTATTAACCATTGTCTTTGTTATGGTCTCTTTTTTATTCCAATTGGAGGTAACCATAGTGGAAATATTAAAATTTTCGAGTTTGAATCGAAACAGAGTCTTAAAGGAAATGGCAAGAGAAGATTGGGATGTGCTTGTCATTGGTGGTGGAATTACAGGCGCTGGGATCGCATTAGATGCAGTAACAAGAGGACTGAAAACGTCTTTGGTAGAAATGCAGGATTTTGCAGCTGGGACATCTAGCCGTTCCACCAAACTTGTTCACGGAGGCCTCAGATATTTAAAACAATTCGAGGTGAAGATGGTGGCAGAAGTAGGGAAGGAACGAGCGATTGTTTATGAAAATGGCCCGCATGTAACGACACCCGAATGGATGCTCCTACCTATTCATAAAGGTGGAACGTTTGGAAAAGTCAGTACATCGATTGGATTACGGGTCTATGACTTTTTAGCAGGTGTTAAAAAAAGTGAACGCAGAAAAATGCTTTCCGCAAGTGAAACCATTCAAAAAGAGCCGCTCATTAAAAGAGAGGGATTAACTGGCGGCGGGTATTACGTTGAATATCGTACTGACGATGCCCGCTTAACTATTGAAGTCATCAAAGAAGCGGTTGCTCAAGGTGTCAAAGCCGTAAACTATTCAAAAGTAATGGAGTTACTTTACCAGGATGATAAGGTGATCGGTGCTAAGGTTGTGAATCTTTTAACTGGAACCGTTCATGAAATTTATGCGAAATATATCATTAACGCTACAGGCCCTTGGGTTGATTCGCTCCGAGATAAAGATCAGTCGGTAACTGGGAAAAAGCTGCGGCTGACCAAAGGGGTCCATTTGGTGATAGACCAATCGAGATTTCCCCTAAATCAGGCAGTTTATTTTGATACACCGGATGGCCGTATGGTTTTTGCCATTCCAAGGGATGGGAAAACATATGTGGGGACCACAGACACTATTTATAACAACGATCCGATTCATCCGAAAATGACAACAGATGATCGAGATTACATTATTAAAGCGATTCATTATATGTTTCCAACCGTAGATATTCGCACGGAGGATATTGAATCAAGCTGGGCAGGGGTAAGACCGCTGATTTATGAAGAAGGCAAGGGTCCCTCTGAAATTTCGCGAAAAGATGAAATATGGGTTTCGAATTCTGGGCTGATTACCATCGCAGGCGGGAAGCTGACCGGTTATAGAAAAATGGCGGAAACGGCGGTGAACTTGATCGCTAAACAGAGCGGCAATTTTCAAGCATGCCAGACCAAGTATTTACCGATATCCGGCGGTCATTTTGAGGGGGCTCGTAACTTTGCTTCATTTATTGAAAAAAATGAAAAAAATGCCGAGTTAAGAGGGTTTACAAAGGACCAATATCGCAATTTGGTTCATCGCTACGGTTCAAATATTGATCGAATTTTTGACATTGCGAAAACCTATGACCCAAATAACAAGTTTGGTTTGCCGCTTGAGGTGTTTGTTCAAATTGTTTATTCATTAGAGGATGAAATGACAGTAACACCAATAGACTTTTTTATCCGTCGGACGGGAGCTTTATTTTTTGATATTCAATGGGTAGTGGAGTGGGAAGAAGCGATTATTGATTTTATGGAAGATACACTTGGATGGACAATGGAGGAAAGGACTCGATTCAAGGAAGAATTAGAAACAGCATTAAAAGATGCGGTCAATTCATCCTCATCTGAATGAAAAAAAGTCCAAATCTAAGCGGTGATTTTCTAGCTGATAAAAAACTAATCAAACGTTTGATTAAATAAGTGACGGGCTTGGAATATAAGGAATAGTCATATCATATTATTTACCATATCAAACGTTTGATTGTTATTTTACGTGGCAGGTATATGGTGACGACCATAATTCCGACTTATTTCATTGGAATGTTTGGATTACAATTTTCCCGAATTTGAAGGAGGATGGATAGTATGAATTTCTTGCTGATCCTCGTCAACGTAGCTGTTCTGTTATTACTCATGTTTGGATTATTTACGATGCAAAAAAAGCATGTTTCTTTTTCCAAGCGTGTTTTTAGTGCGTTAGGTTTAGGTATTATCTTTGGTTTTCTCATTCATCTCATTTATGGCACGACACATGAAGTAACGACAGGTTCAATCGATTGGTTTAACATTGTCGGAAATGGCTATGTGAAACTATTACAAATGGTGGTCATGCCGCTGATATTTGTCTCCATTGTCGGAGCTTTTACAAAGTTAAAGTTAACGAAAAATATTGGGAAAATTAGTTTCCTTGTCATCGGCATCCTGCTTGCAACGACAGCTGTCTCTGCGGCGATTGGAATTGGCTCTGCATTGGGATTTGGCCTTGATGGTGTGCAGTTAACTGAAGGAGAAGCGGAAGCCGCTCGTAATGCCCAGTTAGAGGAACGAGTTACTGGGATAGAAAATATGACGCTCCCTCAACAAATTATTGAGTTAATCCCAAGTAATCCATTTCAGGATTTAACGGGAGCGCGCGCGACATCGACGATAGCGGTTGTTATATTTGCCGTGTTTATTGGAATTGCTTATCTTGGGGTAAAGCGCAAAGACCCAGATACAGGAGATTTTTTTGCTAAGATCATTGATACGTTCTATTCCGTTGTCATCAGGGTAGTCACTCTAATCTTACGTCTAACACCATATGGAATTCTTGCCATCATCACAAGAGTTACAGCAACAAGTGACTATGCGGCGATTGCGAAATTAGGTAAGTTTGTGATTGCCTCCTATGTGGCGCTCATTTTGGTGTTCATTGTCCATTTACTACTATTAGCCTTTGCCAAACTAAGTCCTGTAAATTATGTGAAAAAAGGGCTGCCAACCTTGACCTTTGCCTTCACGTCACGGACTAGTGCAGGAACCTTACCAATGACCATTAAAACGCAAACGAAAGACTTTGGTGTTTCAGAAGGGATTGCAAACTTTGCCGGGTCGTTTGGACTTACCATTGGTCAAAACGGATGTGCAGGTGTGTATCCTGCAATGTTAGCGGTGATGGTGGCCCCGGCGGCTGGGGTGGATCCAACGAGTATATCCTTTATCTTGACACTCATTCTTGTGGTGGCAATTAGTTCCTTTGGTGTAGCCGGTGTAGGCGGCGGTGCCACCTTTGCAGCGTTAATCGTTCTATCAGTTATGAATCTTCCAATTGCGATTGTTGGTTTGCTCATTTCAGTTGAGCCTCTTATTGACATGGGACGGACAGCTTTAAACGTTAGCGGAGCAATGACATCCGGTATATTAACCAGTAAAGTAACAGGTGAATTTGAAAACGAAGTCTATAAACAACCAGACATTGTAGAAGCATAAAAAACGGGAAACAATATTTTAGGGCTTTTTCGCATAGCGGAATTGCCTTTTTTTGTGGCATAAAAATAGGCTGGTCTTCATTTTGTTTTTAATTTAAAATACTTGAATTCGAGATAATAGTAAAGTACACTGTAATCATAGGTGATTGGAATCGAATGAATGGTATGTATCACAACCATACTAAAATTAAAGACAATTTTTTATATAACTAATTGACGAAAGGATGAGGAGAAAATGGATAAATTTCATCAAGCTCCAAATATATATGTCGGAGAGGTCAATATTAAGGTGAAGAATCTCGATTATTCACTTACCTTTTATCAAAATATCATGGGCTTTAAAGTATTGGAAAAATCAGAGCGTAAAGCGGTCTTAACGACCGATGGAAAAAAGCCATTATTAACAATAGAGCAGCCGAAGGATGTTGTGGCGAAATCAGGTCGTTCCTCCGGCTTGTATCACTTTGCCATTTTACTTCCATCACGAGCAGATCTATCGGTCTTTTTACGGCACATGGTCCAAACTGGATATCCGCTCGGTGCAGCAGATCACTATGTAAGTGAGGCGTTATACCTTAATGACCCAGACGGCAATGGGATTGAAGTGTACCGGGACCGCCCTTCTTCAGAATGGAAATGGAAAAACGGCTTAGTTGAAATGGCAACTGAAGAGCTTGATGGAAATGGGATTATCGCGGAGAGTGATGCGGAATGGAGCGGTTTACCAGCAGGGACGCTTATGGGGCATATTCACCTGCATGTCAGCAATTTGCAAAAAGCTGAAGAGTTCTATACAAAGGGACTTGGTTTTGAAGTAGTTAGTTACTATCCACAAGCGGCATTCCTATCGACAGGCAGATATCATCATCATATTGCCATCAATACTTGGCAGGGAGAAGGGGCTGCCACCCCACCAAAAAACAGTGTTGGTTTAAATTGGTACTCACTCGTTTTCCCTGATACGTCTGCAAGAGAGAAAGCCTTGAACCAACTAAAGCAGATAGGTGCTCCAATTACCAAGGAAGCCGATTACTTTGTAACAGAAGACCCTTCCGGAAATCAAATTCGGTTAATTTTATAAAACAGGATAGGGTGTCAGGCACCACCTGTGGACATTTGTCCACGAGCAGTGCCTGACACCCATTTTTGTTACTATTTTTCGTTTTTTTCGTCTGCGTCTTTAGCTCTTTTTACACCTTTGCTAACATACGGTTTGGCGCTTTTGGCTTTTTTGACTCCTGCCTGCCAACGAGTCCAGCCCTTTTTGCCGGTTCCTCGACCGGTCCCGCCTTTCCCCTTTGTACTACTCATTTAACCACTCCATTACTCATGTACGTACATCCAACCGTCGTTGGTTAGATTAACAAGTTTAACACAGTTCACCCGAGATTTCCCCTTGAAATATTTGTGTGCTAATGAGTGAAAAATCCCAAGGCATATTTAATACCTTCTTCAATATCATTTGTTTCATATCCTGCTAAGTCCTCATGGGTCACTTCCAGTTTAGTTCTTGCTAAGGAATAACCGCTATCTAGTTCGATATCAAGGAGTACTTCATACCCTAAGGCGGTTTGGGTTATATCAATAATGTCATATTCGCGAATCGCTGTCCCTGTTTCGTATTCTAATGGTTCTAATTCTGACATGAGAAACAACACCTCCAAATGAATTCGTTCATAGCTATTATCATTTCCAAAGTTACGGATGAAACATCGGAAATAGATGTTATTCTTTTTAGCAATTTCAGCCTATTAGAGGATTTACTCTAGGTTAAAAGGATTTACTAAGCTGATGGCGAATTAGAATAAGTGGTTTATTTTCCCATACGGAGGTAATAACATGGATTTGGATACATTATATATAATCGATCAAAAAGATAGTTTGGGGATGGAGTTCAGTAAATTGGTGTCGATGATGAATTATACAAGGTACACCACGATTGAAGCTGTAAAGGGACTAACAGTGGAAGAATTGGACTTCCTTTTTGATGAAGAGGCGAATTCAATCGGAATGCTGCTGGCTCATTTCGCTGCGGTCGAAAAGACGTATCAAGTTTTAACGTTTGAGAACCGGGATCTAAATGAGAAAGAGTTAAGCATCTTACTTCCTGCCCTAGATTTAGGAAATCTTGGGCGAGAAACCATTAAGGGCAATACAATTGATTATTACTTGGAGCAAATGGCTGAAGCACGGAATACAACCATCGAAATGTTTAAAACGTTTCCTGATGAATGGTTATATGAACAAACGCCGTTTTGGCACGAGCGTTATGCGAATAATTTCTTTAAATGGTTCCATGTGTTTGAAGATGAGCTGAGTCATAGAGGTCAGATTCGTCTGATCAAAAAAATGTTCAATAAACGTAAAGGTTGAAAAAGCCAGGGATAATTGATTAGAAGGCTGTGATTTCTGATGTGTTTAATACTTTTTGCTTATCAAGTCCATCCAATCTACAAGCTCATTGTGGCAGCAAACCGAGATGAATTCCTTGGGCGTCCTACATCCTCAGTCCATTACTGGGAAGACTGGCCTGACATCCTTGCCGGCAGGGATTTAGAAAAAATGGGTACCTGGATGGGGGTTACTACAACGGGACGGTTTGCAGCGTTGACCAATTATCGCGATCCGAAGGAAGTAACGGAAGGAAAGCGCTCACGGGGCGAATTGGTTGCCGATGCCTTGAAACACAAAGGAAATGTAGAGGATTATATGATAGATCTTGGAGAACGTAAGGATCTGTACCCAGGCTATAACTTATTGGCCGGTGATGGAAATGGACTATTTTATTTTTCAAATAAAGGGCAAGGACTGAAAAAAATTGTACCTGGGATTTATGGTGTCAGCAACCATTTATTAAATACTGAGTGGCCAAAGGTTCAAAAAGGTAAGGCTGGTATGTCCAAAATGATCAACGGGGATCAGGATGGGATGGTAGAACGCCTTTTCGGCATCCTTCAAGATACGGACCAAGCTCCAGACGAACTTCTTCCAAACACAGGCGTTTCATTAGAATGGGAAAGAAGGCTTTCACCACTGTTCATAAAAAGTGAGAACTACGGTACAAGGAGCTCCACCATCATGTTGATGTCGGACAAAGAAATTCACTACGTGGAACGAGTTTTCTCTATGGAAGGCATAAGTGAACAGAAATATAAGATTGAATTATAAAATTTTGTGAATCTAAATGAAGGGTCAAGGAAAGTTTTCTCTCCTTGACCCTTCATTTTTTATTTTCATAAGGCTGTGTTAAAGGTTAATGTTGTTTTTGGCACCCTGTTGATTGGAGTGGAAGGCACGAAGACTCCTGCGGGAGGACGGGGCAGGGGAGACCCCACAGGAGCGCAGCGACGAGGAGGCTCCCCGGACCGCCCGCGGAAAGCGAAGTGCCTGGAGCGGAAATCAACAGGCAAGTTTAACAGAGACTTTCATAAAAGTGGTCGTAACTACCAACTAAAAACACAGGAGATCTCTATAGAAATTATAACAACTCTGGTTTATGATAAGGGAGATTTATGAAAACGATTACCTGTAATAAAAGGATGAGAATGCAATTATGGGGAATGTGATATCATGCAAAGATTACAAGGTTTGAATATGACGCTCAAAGTTATTAAACATATATCCACAAAACTAAAAAATCAATTGTATGGCAGTTTTCGAACCAAGTTGATGCTATTTTTTATCGTAGTGGCACTGATTCCTCTTCTTTTATTCGGTTATCTCTCTTATCAAAAATCATCCACGATTGTAAATAAACAATTTAATGATTATGAAAACTTTGCTGTTTCACAGCTTGAAACGCAATTAGAAAATACCATTAATCAGATGTTTGTCGTTTCAAATGATATACATCAATATTTATCTGACCCTACCTTAATAGTCATTAAAGAGGAGATTCCACGGACCTATGAAGGATTCATAGAGAAAAAGAATTTTGAGAGATTCCTTGAAGCTCATAAAACTTTTAATACGAAAGGAATCTACTTAATAACAAGTTCTGGATATTATTATGGGGGAAACCGTCTCAATTCTCAAAAACTGTTTCAAATGCCATTTTGGAAGGAAGCAAACAAAATAAAACAAGGGGATCGCTGGATTGGATTTTATAAAGCTAATCATTATGATAGCAACAAAACACCAGAATCAATGATTGGTCTTGTATTGCCGATCCAGAGCCAATATGGAATTTTAAAGGGAAGTAAGCTGCTGATAGAGACGAATGCCGAGGAGCTTTTTTCATATATTACGTATCTTGAAAGAGATGTCCACGCCTTTATAACCATTTATAATGAGAAGAATAAGATCCTTTACCGAACAAAGGAAAATAGGGAGAGACTTTCCAGTGACGTTGTCAGGGTGAAAAATATTAATGCCTTTGGCTGGAAAATTGAAGTCCGAGTCCCTGAAAAATTATTTTACCAATCTTCGGATGTTATCTTTAACTATACTATGATGGGTATTTTCTTTTTAATTATCCTGGCAATCATTCTAGCGATGGTCTTTTCTGCACCGCTTGCAAAACGAATCAGAAAGTTAAAGGAGTCAATGGAACTAGTAAGTGTTGGTGAGCTGCATACTCAGATTCCTGTACAAGAAAACGATGAAATTGGGAAATTAACAATGAGTTTTAATCAGATGGTCCAACAAATTAAGGAATTAATTAATGAAATTGGAGAAACGGAACGGCTAAAAAGGAAAGCGGAATTAAGGGCATTTCATTATCAAATCAATCCCCATTTGTTGTTTAATACGCTAAACTCCATTCAGTGGAAGGCAAGGCTTAGTAACGCCAAGGAAGTTCAGCAAATGATTTACCATCTCACCGAAGTTCTTCATGAAAATCTCAATTTTTCTGATGAATTGATTCCGTTAAAAAAAGAGCTGGATACAATCAGACACTATTTGAAAGTGCAGGAAATCCGTTTTGGACATATGTTTGATTACCTAGAAAAGGTCAATCCGGAAAGCCTTGATTATTTGATACCTAGGTTGTCCTTACAGCCATTATTTGAAAATATTTTTTTTCATGCCTTTGAAGACGGACAAGGAAAAATTAAATTAACCATTGCAGATCATTCAGACTTCTTAGAGCTTTTCTTGAGTGATAACGGAAAAGGAATGAGTGAACAAACAGCACTAAACTTACTCAAAAACCATTCCACAAAGGACAAAGTACGGGGAATAGGTGTGTTTAATGTCGATCAGCGGCTTAAGCTTCATTTTGGAAGTGAATATGGCCTGATAATAGAATCAAGTCCAAAGGCTGGAACAACGATTAAAATACGTTGGCCAAAAAGGAGGATGTCCACGTGATCAAAGTCATAGTAGTTGATGATGAATATATCGTCCGAAAAGGGTTAATGGCCACGGTAAATTGGAAGAAATTCAATATGGAAGTGGTAGCGGATGCATCTAACGGTCAAAAGGGGTGGGAAATGTTCCTTGAACACTCTCCCGAGGTTGTCATTACTGATATTGTCATGCCAGAACAGAACGGCATTGAACTGGCCCGAAAAATTAAAAAAGCCGCACCAGCCACGAAGGTCCTGCTATTAAGCTGCCATCGGGATTTCGAATATGCCCAGGAAGGCATTAAGGTGGGGGCTTCTGGTTATATTTTAAAAACTGCTTTCCAAGATGATGAATTTGAAGAATACCTTAAACAATTCACTGATGAAATCCAAAAATCAGAAGAGAAAGAACAAGACACTAATGAACCGGAAGGCTTAACATATGGAATTGATGATAAATGGCCGGAACCAATTCAAAAAGCGGTTCTAATGATTACGAAGGACCTTTCAGAATCCTACTCATCGGTTGATGTGGCCCATGAAGTCGGCCTTAGTAGAAGCCATTTTAGCACACTTTTTAGTAAGTCCGTCGGAGAAAGTTTCCAAACATTTACGGAAAAGATAAAACTAAATACTGCCTGTGAATTGCTTGAAACCACTTCTCATACGTTACAGGAAATAGGGGAAAAGGTTGGGGTGTATGACGGTAAATATTTTAGTAAATGGTTTAAAAAATGTACGGGACATACACCATCTGATTATCGTCAAACAAAAAGGAGAATCCATTCGGACAAATTTACCCCTTTACGTTAAATATTACAGAAAATAAAAACATTATTACTAACAAGTTAAGATGAATTTCAGTGTGAGACCGCTTTCATTAGAAGTACAATGAAGGCGGTTAATTTTTTATCTAAAAAGGGGGAAATTCAGAGTGAGGAAAATTAGCTTTCTAGCCATGATTTTATTAGTAGTTAGTATCTTCTCCTTGGCCGCTTGTTCGAACAGCAGTTCAGGGGAAAAAACCTCTGGTGGTAATGGGGATGTGAAGGATGGAAAAGGATCTACTACACTTCGCTTTGCTACCTGGGACTCGGGTGAGGCTTTGAAAATTCAACAGGATATCGCCAAAAAATTTGAAGAAAAGAATCCTGGTGTAAAGGTTCAAGTAGAGGCCTATGGTGATGGCTTTGATCAGAAACTGGCTGCTTCCTTTGGGGCAAAGAATCCACCGGATATGATGTATATGTGGAATTTCCCAGCATATTACGAATCACTTGAGCCGCTTGATGCTTATATCGACGGTGATGCAGAAATGGATATGGATGATTTTTATCAAGGGTTATTTAATTATTCCAGCATGAACGGAAAAATTTATGGCATGCCTGCTGGTTTCACAACACGGGTTGTGTATTATAACAAAGATTTATTTGATGCAGCTAACGTCGCTTATCCAAAGGATGGCTGGTCATGGGACGATTTTAAAGAGATTTCTAAAAAATTGTCAGACCCGAGCAAAAAGCAATACGGTTTTGGGGTAGTACCAGAGCCAGACACGTATGATCTCCAAGGGTTGGTATGGAGCAATGGCGGCAGTTTCATCAGTAAAGACGGGAAAGAAGTTAAGGGCTATATGAACAGTCCTGAAACAATTGAATCAATTCAAATTTTAAGTGACCTTCTTAAGGATAAAAGCGCTGTTCTTGTTGGCGGAAAAAACCAACAAAGCGGTGATGATATTTTCAAGGCAGGAAAGATCGCCATGTGGGAAAGTGGTATTTGGCCTTTAGAAGGATTTAAAGAAGCCAAGATCAATTTTGGAACAGTTGAAGTTCCATCATTTGGGGACAAGCAAGCAAAAGGAGTTATTGCTTCCTCTGCAGTTTCGGTAGCAAAGGATTCTAAGCATAAAGATCTTGCTTACAAATTTGTGAAGTTTTATTCCTCACCTGAAGCAATTAAAATGCGTACGGCGGATTTACCCGTTCGAATCAGTGTGGTAAAGGAATTGAATATGGAGCAAGATCCATTAATAAGCCCCTTCTATAAAATGCTTGAACGATCTGATGATACACCAGCATTTCTTTTAAACAGCAATTGGAATGAAATCAACCGGAACCTTTCTGCAGCCGTAAATGCAGTTATGCTTGGACAGGATGCTGAGAAATTACTAAATAAAGCCGCAAAGGACTCTGAGAAATATATGAAGTAGTAAGACTAAATAAGTGGGGTGTTCATGATGAAATCTTTACCTGCCTCTCCAACACCCTATGTGGAAATAAACAAGAAAAAGAAAATAAAGTGGGACAAGATTGTCCCACTTCTTTTTATCTCCCCATGGGTAATTGGATTTCTTGCTTTTACGCTCGGACCATTAGTATATTCTCTTTTTATCAGCTTCTATGATTGGCCGGTTGTCGGTGAGGCGACATTTATCGGTCTAGATAACTATAAGACAATGTTTACGGACGATCCGCTTTTTTGGAAGTCATTAGGGGTGACGGTTAAATTCGCTGCGCTGTTTGTTCCTTTAAATATTATTGTAGCTCTAGTTTTAGCCATTTTATTGAATCAAAATGTAAAAGGTCACTCCTTTTTCCGAACCTTTTTCTACCTGCCATCCGTCATTTCGGGCGTTGCTCTTGCGATGATCTGGGCTTGGGTATTCAATGGTGAATACGGTATTCTTAATTACTTTCTTTCCTTGGTTGATATAACAGGTCCTAATTGGCTCAATGAGACGGGCTGGGCGCTTGTAGCGATGGTAATTGCCAGCCTTTGGGGTCAAGGTACGATGATGTTAATTTTCCTGGCAGGTTTAAAAGGTATTTCAAGAGAACTTTATGAAGCTGCATCTATCGATGGAGCTAATAAAATTACTCAGTTCTTCAAAATCACCTTGCCGCTCTTAACACCAACCATACTATTTAATGTCATCACAACGATAATAGCAGCTTTCCAGCAATTGACGTTAGCTCTGCTATTAACTGGCGGCGGACCGCTCAATTCAACCTATTTTTACGCAATGTATGTTTACGAAAATGCCTTTAAATATTTTAAAATGGGATACTCTTCCGCAAATGCATGGTTTATGTTTTTGATTGTTTTAGGGTTAACAATGCTAGTGTTTAAATCCTCGTCGGCCTGGGTTTACTACGAAGGAGAAGTTAAAAAGAAGAAATAGGATTGCAGCCAATTTATCAATTCGAGGGGTTTTATTATGAAAATAAAAAGAAGGGTTGAAAAAACCTTTATATACGCTCTTTTATTCTTTTTCTCGCTGTTATTCCTGGCGCCATTATTTTGGATGGTAACCACATCATTAAAATCACCTGAAGAGCTTTATCTGTTCCCGCCAAAGTGGATTCCCTCCAGTCTTCACTTTGAAAATTTTAAGGAAGCCTGGATATCCCAGCCCTTCACGCAATTTCTAACAAATTCACTCACGGTGACCATCTTGGCAACTCTGGGTCAAATAGTTTCGTCTTCACTGGTTGCCTATGGGTTTGCAAGATTTACTTTCAAAGGACGGGATTTCTTATTTATGGTTCTTCTAGCCACAATGATGATTCCGTGGGAAGTAACGATGATTCCTTTATACATGGAATTTAACTTCCTTGGCTGGATCAATACGCTAAAACCATTGATTGTTCCCGCCTGGTTCGGTGCTCCATTTTATATCTTTTTGATGCGCCAGTTTATTATGGGCATCCCCAAAGAGCTGGATGAAGCAGCGAGGATAGATGGTGCAAACTCGTTCCAAATTTTTTATAAAATTTATCTTCCGTTAATGAATCCGGTTTTAATTTTAGTTGGAGTGTTCAGCGTGTTGAACTGCTGGAATGATTACCTAGGGCCTCTCGTATTTCTAAATGACCAGAGTAAATATACTTTGACACTTGGACTTGCACAGTTCAAAGGAATGTTTGGTGTGGATATGGAGGGAATCATGGCGATAACCTTCCTAATCAGCATCCCGCCGCTCATTCTTTTCTTCGCTGCACAGCGTTACATTGTCGAGGATGTGTCTAAGTCAGGGGTAAAGGGATAACGAGTGAAAACAATGACTAATTAGAAGGGGTTATCCCTTCTGATTGGTTAGGTTTATCAATGGGATATGACTATCCTATAACTTTTGGTTATATGAAAGGTTGAAACACTCTATGATACAGTCGTTACGATTTCTTACATTGCCGTCTGGTGTGAAACGTTTTTTAGCCACAGAATCTCTATACGGGCTGAGCATTGGAATGTTTACCTTAATTTTGAATCTACATTTAATTGAAATGGGTATGACAGAAAAGCAAATAGGACTCATCACCTCAATGGGTATTTTAGTAATGGGAATCCTTGCAATACCTGTGAGTATCTTGGCTAAAAAAACAGGCCGGAAAAAGCTGCTGGTTACAGGGATTACAAGTATTGCCATTGGATGCAGCATTTTTGCTTTTGCAGAAGGCTTTGCATTCTTTTTTTGTGCCCAATTTGTAGTTTCTATGGGTCTAACGCTTGTGGAAACAACGGAAATTCAGTTGTTGTTCCATTATAGCCGCTCAAAAAGGGAAGAAACCCAGGCTTATAGCTTTTTATTCGCAGTGTTTACTGCTTTCTTGGGAGCGGGAACGCTGATTGGCGGCTTTTTGCCACAGTGGATTGAGCTTTCAGAGAGAGGCTACCAAAATACATTGTTAGCCACATCCGTATTGTTTCTATTATTAGCTTTTACAAGGGGAAGTTTGCTGCCAACTGAGCAACGAAGGAAAACAGCTGCGCGGGAAGATCAAGATCATCAGCGGATTAAAGGTCCTGAACCGAAAACTTTCGTTGAAACTAAAAGCAAGCGTACGAGAGAAGTAAAGCAAAAGTTATTATATTTTGCTGTTTTCGCACTAATTACTGGTGGTGCAGCATCCTGTCTACAGCCTTACTTGAATTTATTTATTAAGTTTCGTTTCGATTTCTCGAATGAGTCTGTTTCGATACTGCTGGCTCTAAATGGTCTGGCGCTGTTTATCGGTTCTGTTTTTTCACCAGCACTGATCGACCGTTTCGGGGTGAAAAAGACATTTCTTTATATTTACATGGTGAATATCATTCTTTGCCTTCTGTTATTTTTAAACATCAATTCTTATATCTTTTCCGCGTTTTTATTAGTAAGAGGCGGGGTATTTACGATGCTGACCAATCTGGCTGACAGTTTATCCATGTCATCATTTAAGGATGAAGAAAGGGATTTGTATGCAGGAATGAGAGCCGTATTTCGCAGCGTGGGTTCGTCGTTAGCCGCATTTCTTGTCGGGATCATCTTAGCTGGAAAAAACTATACCCTTCCCTTTATTTTAGCGGGTCTGCTTCTCCTTCTCGGTTATGCATATTTTACTTATTTAATCAGACCGAAATTCTTTGAAACGGATCAAGAGTTCCGGGTGAATACGAATGATCGGATAACAAATGAATGTTGAAAGTGAGTGGATCTAATGTTTGATATAAAAAAAATCCCTTTCAGCCGTTATGGTTCTTTTATAACCATTTCACCAAATCATCACGAGGACGGGGATAGTCCGCTGTACCTCCGCAATATCCGAAATGGAGACAATGAGTTTGGAGAGGTGTTCCGGATTGATATTACCTTTGAGGGAAGCCCCCTTCCTTATAATGCGGTACTCCTTCCGAGTATGCTCCGGCTCGAAAACACGGCAGGGTTTGCAGAATTTTGTATAACAGAATCCCGTGTTTTACAAATTAGAAGTCATGGAGTTGGCGTAAGGCTGACAGGTATTACTGGTGCTTATGATTATGCAGTTGCGGTAGAAGAGGATCGCTGGGAAGTTAACCATTCCCGTCAGGAAATGCGATACATGCTTACTTCGATAAAGGGACGCCTCGTTGTGGACGCACCTTTCATAGAGCAGCGTTGTGAAAAAATTATTGTCGATTTTCTTCCGAATTCAGACATGGAGGAAATGGAAGGTGTAATTGAGGAGTTTACGACCATTTACACGAACCGCTCCTATTCTGCTTTTACAAAAGGGCATAAAAATGTTGCAAAGGAATATGAGTCATGGTTAGAAAATACCCTTGAGATTCCGGATAAGTATGCAAAAGGAAAAGAGAAAGCCGCCTATATTACTTGGTCCTGTGTTGTTCCGTCTGAAGGAATGCTTACTAGGCCGGCGATGTATATGTCGAAGAACTGGATGACAAACATTTGGAGTTGGGATCACTGCTTTAATGCCCTTGCATTAGCAAAAAATAACCCCGAGCTCGCCTGGGACCAGTTTATGATCTTTTTTGATTTACAGGATGAATCAGGGATGCTGCCGGACTTCGTCAATAATAGGTCTGCGTTATGGAATTTTACCAAACCGCCCATCCACGGCTGGACTCTAAGGCGGATGTGGGAACAAAACGATTTTGTTATAGAGGAAAAGCTTCGGGAAGTCTATCAGCCGCTAGAGAAGTGGACGAAGTGGTGGCTGACGTTCCAAGACAGCGACCAAGACGGAATTCCGCAATATAATCATGGAAATGACAGTGGTTGGGATAACAGCACAATTTTTCACAAAGGAACACCAGTTGAAAGTCCCGACCTTTCTTCTTTCCTAGTAATTCAAATGGAGGTTCTGTCGGAGATTGCCTGTAAGCTGGGAAAATATGATGAGGCTAAACAATGGATGGATGAATCTCAAGCATTGTTAAGTAGAGTGATTGACCATTTTTGGGAAGGGCATAACTTTGTAGCAAAACGCTCAGGAACACATGAAGTCATCGAATCTAACAGTCTGGTCTTATATATCCCTATGATTCTCGGAAATAGGCTTCCGCCTGAAATCTTAAATAGACTGGTAGAAGATATAACGTCCAGAGGGTTTTTAACAGAATATGGACTAGCAACCGAGATGCCAGACAGTCCGTTCTACAGAAATGATGGATATTGGCGAGGGCCAATCTGGGCACCAACCACTTTGCTGCTCGTGGATGGGTTGCTTTCATCTGGCAAAAAGGAGGCAGCTCTCGAAGTGGCAGAGAAATTCTGTGCAATGGCAACAAAATCAGGTATGGCGGAAAACTTTGATGCACTAACTGGGACTGGACTTCGTGACCCAGCATTTACTTGGACATCGAGTGTATTCCTTATCCTTGGACAACTTCTCGCTGCAGAGAGCCGACGGGTGAAGATAAGTAAGGCTGGCTGCTAAATATTTAAACATTTTACGTTACCTCCGAATTGGAATAAAAACTCAAACGATTGAGGGGTTAAATGATGAAAAAATTTAAAAGATGGGAAAACATCTATACAGATGGTATAAACCGCTTGGATGCTCGTGCTCACTTTAACAGCTATCCTTCTCTTGGTGAGGCTGAAACGTGTGATGCGGTCAATAGCCACTACTATCAAAAACTTAATGGAATTTGGAAATTTACTTTTCTAGAAGCCCCTGAATATTGGCCAGATGGCTTTTATTACGAGGATTTAGATACGAAAGATTGGGATGAAATTGCTGTTCCTGGCAACTGGCAAATGCAAGGGTACGGGAAGATGCATTATTCTGATCTGTGGTACAATTTCCCGATTATTCCACCGCGTGTCCCTACAGAAAACCCAACAGGTATTTATCGACGAGAATTTGAGTTTAATCGGAATATAGAAGGAGAACAATTAATCCTTCGATTTAATGGTGTTGATTCTGCCTTCGAATTTTATATTAATGGAGAATTTGCAGGCTATAGTAAAGGTGCTCGAATACAATCAGAATTTGATATTACGAAATTGTGCAGACAGGGTACAAACAGTTTGACTGTCCGCGTGTTTCAGTGGTCAGATGGGACGTATTTAGAAGACCAAGATATGTGGTGGTTAAGCGGAATTTTTCGGGACGTTGAACTATATACTCGACCAGTAACAGGACTATATGACTTTACCGTTACCACGGAGTTTGATAAGGAGTGGAAGGACGCTGCCCTTACCGTTTCAGTTTCGCTGACACAACAGCGCAACCAAAATATTATTTATCAATTAATGGATCCAGATGGCAAGCAAGTTTTTATCGAGGAAAAAAGAGCTGACGAACCTTTTAGCATGGATATAGTGTCCCCCTTGAAATGGAGTGCGGAGCAGCCTAATTTATACCACCTCTATATGACTGTAAAGGAAGATAAAAATATTATTGAAGTCATTCATCAGCACGTAGGATTTCGTTCTATTGTCATGGAGGATGATACATTCCTTGTAAATGGCGTGGCAATTAAGTTCAAGGGTGTGAATCGTCATGACTATAACCCGAGAACAGGGAGGGTTGTCACTCGAGAAGAAATTGAGCGCGATATAAAGACAATGAAACAAAATAATATTAATGCTATTCGTACGGCTCATTATCCGAATGCGCATTATTTTTATGATCTTTGCGATCAATACGGGATGTATGTGATTGATGAGGCGGATTTAGAATGTCATGGTTTTGAATTGACAGGGAAGTATGATTGGATCAGTAATGATCCAGCATGGGAAACGGCGTATGTTTCAAGGCTGGAACGGATGATTGAACGTGATAAAAACCACCCGTGTATTATTATGTGGTCGCTTGGAAATGAATCAGCTTTTGGTGATAATTTCCGAGCAATGGCTAAGCGTGCCAAGGAAATGGACCCGACTCGCCTTGTTCATTATGAAGGAGATTCTAAAGCGGAGGTGACAGATGTATACAGCACGATGTATACATGGCTAGAACATAAGGAAAGACGGACGATGGATCAGGTGATTGAAAAGTCAAAAAAACCTCATATTCTCTGTGAATATGCCCATGCCATGGGAAATGGACCTGGAAACTTAAAAGAATACCAAGACTTATTTTATAAGTATGATAAACTCCAAGGCGGATTTGTTTGGGAGTGGTTTGATCATGGGATTGAAACGGTGGCAGAGGATGGTACGGTTTACTATCAGTACGGTGGTGATTTTGGTGATGACCCGACGAATGGAAACTTCTGTATCGATGGGTTAATCATGCCGGATGGTACACCGTCCCCAAGTCTATATGAGTATAAAAAAGTGATTGAACCAGTTCAAACAGAATGGATTGATACCGAGAAGGGCATTTTCCGGCTCATTAATCGATATGATTTTTTATCATTAGACCATTTGAATTTAACATGTTCGTTATTTGAAGATGACCGATTGATTGAAGCCTTTGATATAGAGCTTCCAAAGATGGCGGGACGGGAAACGGCAGAGATTCAGCTGACAGCTGGACAGGACATTGAAAAAGTAAGCGGAGCCAATTATTATTTGGTATTTTCATATAAATTAAATCAGGATACATCTTGGGCACGGAAAGGACATGAATTAGCGAACGCTTCCTTTGTGCTCTCGGCCAGGTCAAAATTACTTAAGGCGCATGGTGATGGCGAACTCCTGGTTAAAAAAGATGGAGCATTCCTAAACGTAAGTGGTAATGATTTTACCATTACCTTCGATTGTGTCAAAGGAACACTTAAACAAGTAACTCGGAATGGGAAAATACAGATTGAAAAAGGCCCGCAGTTTAACTTCTGGCGTGCACCGATTGACAATGATATGTACTTGCTTAATGATTATCGAGGAAAATATTTCATGCATCTCGGACATGAAATCGTTGAAAATATTCGCTTTGAGTTGAAAGATGGCGTATTTGTATGGTGTGCGGATGCACTGTATGGTACAACAAACAGTTCTTGGTATTATCAACTTAAGTATCAATACACGATCTATCCGGATGGTGACATTCTTTGCAGCATCGACGGAATGGCTTCTGGTATGAAAGATAATGCTCCAGAAATGGTGCCCCGCCTCGGTCTGCACCTGCAGTTAAATAATGATTTTGACCAAACACAATGGCGCGGAAGAGGTCCAGGGGAGAGTTATCCAGATTCAAAACAGGCGAATCCTCTTGGTGTCTACAGTAAAACGGTTGATGAGCTATTTACTAATTATGTGAAACCTCAAGAGAATGGCAATCGTTCCGACTGTGACTGGGTCAGCTTTACTGATGATGATGCGAATGGACTTATATTTATTGCGAGTGAAACCTTTAACTTTAGCGCATCACACTATGAAGTTAGCGATCTTGAAAAAGCCAAGCATACCGTCGATTTAAAGCCGAGGGACTATGTAGTTTTAAATATTGACTACAAACAAAACGGTCTTGGCAGCAATTCGTGCGGACAGGATCAACTAGAAAAATATCGTTGTAAGTTCGAGGACTTTACCCTAACATTCCGGATATCTTCCTTCAATGCTGAAAAAACCACCGCGGTAGAGCTTGGAAGACAACAATGCTAAGGTTTTTGTTTTAATGAAAGAATCGTTTTACAAAAATAAAGCACCCTCTCGAAGGGTGCCTTTCTCATGAGAATTCCTTATCCACTAAGACTTCTGATCAAAGGCTATGATCGAATTCTTTTTCTTCTCCATAAGCAAGTGTAATCACTGCTGTTTTTGAATAATCCTTTAATAATTCTTGTAACTCTTTATCTTTATCAACCATAAAGTCAACCACAGGAAAAGCTTTTAATAATCGAGTTAATGATTCAGGAGAAGCAGCTGTTTCATTTGTCGGAAAGGTATGACTAGGAATTACATATTTAACATTTAATAGTTTTTTAACAGCATAAGCGGCTTCTTTTGGCCCCATTGTAAAATGGCCCGATGAGGAGAGGATCGCAATGTCAGGATCATACACATCTTGAATCAATTTCATATCTGACATTAATGCCGTATCACCTGAGTGGTAAAGAGTATAATCATCTTTAAAATCAAAAATATAACCTGCCGACTCCCCAGCATAAACAGGAGAACCTTGGGTTTCACCGTAGGAAGAGGTATGTTTTGCTTGAACCATCGTTGCCGTTAACTCCTCAAAGGAGACCGAACCTCCTAGATTAATAGGAAGCACATTCTTCATTCCTTGCTGCAGAAGAATTAAGGCCAATTCATATTGTGCAACAATCATAATGTCAGGCTTATGTTCAACCAACTTGTTAAGACCGCTGGTATGATCAAAATGGCCGTGGGTTAGAAATACACAATCAATTGATTGATAGAAATCAGACGTGTTTAATTGCGGTGGAAAGCCAGGATTTAAATCAAAAAAGGGATCAATTAAATACTTTTTTCCTATCTTACTTTTTAAAACATACATGGCATGCCCGAGCCGTAATATTTTCAGCACAACCACCCCCGAAAACTTTTAAATAACACACCTTAATCAATCTTATTTTTTCATATGGGTAATAAGAACTTGGTATTGGAATATTCTCATGAGATGAATGCTTGTCTGTTTTGTTCATCGATAACGTTTCTGTAATGCCAAATAAGATCTTCAAAAATCCGATCCCATCTCTGTGTTAATGCATAATCCCTTCCGGCGCTTGCCATTTGTTCACGTAGTCCGTCATTAGATAATAGATGAATAATCGCATTACAAAACTCCTGAGTATTACCAGGTCTGCATAAATACCCCGTAACTCCTGATTTAATGATATTCTTAACACCCCCAGCGTTCGCACCTATAACAGGTGTTCCACTGGCAAGGGATTCTAGAACAACATTTCCAAAGGTTTCAGTAGGTGAGGGGAAAACGAATAGATCAGATGCTGAATAGACTTCGGCCAAACTTGTTCCATTTAAGAATCCTGTAAAGGTCATATTTACTGCTGCCTGTGCTTCTAATTCCTTTCGTAATGGACCGTCGCCGACTATTAACCAATGCAATTTCTCATTTATTTCAGCTGGGATTGATTTAGAAACAGTCATTAGTGTCTGTATATCCTTTTCAGGTGCTAATCTGCCTACATATGTTAGCAGATATCTTGCTTTTATAGAGTAAAGGTTTTGAACTGCATTTTTATCATAATGAGGGTGATAAAGTTGGCAATCTACGCCCCGTGGCCAAATTTCTAAATTTGAAAATCCATGGTGCTTTAATTGTAGGTGGGTTTCAAGTGAGGGAACGAAGAGTTTTCTACAGGTTTGATGAAACCAGTGCATGTAATTCCAATGAATCTTTGAAAGAAAATGAAGGTGATAATAGTGTAAATAATCTTCAAAATTGGTGTGATAGGAACCGACAAGCGGTATGTTTAATTTCTTTGCAAAATAAACACCACAAAGGCCGATATTAAATGGGGTTGCAACATGAATCAAATCGGGAGAGAAAGATTTTAATTCCGACCTAATATGAGGAAGGTTTGGAAAAGCTAAGCGACATTCAGGATATAAGAAAAAGGAGCGGCTTTTAAAAAGATGGACATTAGTGGAATGATATTCATCGGAATAAGAGTCAGGTGCAAAGATCTTAAAGGCAATGCCCCGATCCTCTAAAAAATTGGTTAATCGTTTAAGTGTCCTAGCCACCCCGTTGATATCTGGATGAAAGGTATCTGTGAAAATGGCAATTTTCATAATATCCCTCCTGATCGTAATCCTCATAACCACAATAAACAGAAGCAAAGGCTCCCCGTAAGTGAACCGAGTATCCCCCCAGCAATTACATCGGAAGGATAGTGAAGGCCTAAGTAAATTCTAGATATGCCTACACAAAGTCCTAATGGTATCAAGATAAAGGACAGGTAAGGTATGAATAATACATATGGAATGATAACGGAAAAAATTGCAGTGGTATGTCCCGATGGAAAAGAATGATCCTGTAATGGATTTTCCGGAAACTTTGTTTTTTCTATAATTAAATAGGGCCTTTTTCGGGGGAACAGCAACTTTACAAAATGTACTGGTATGTGACTTGCGGCTAAAGCAAGTGCACTGGCAAGGGCAATCAATTTAGTCTCCCTTTGCGAAAACATGATGAGAAGTACAGTGGTTCCAATCGTAAATCTTGCACCACCAAGATGTGTCAGGATGCGGAAAAATAGATTTAATAGTTTTTTATCAAAATGACGATTGACCTGTTGGAATATTCGACATTCGAAGCCATAAAACAATTGTAACACTCTCATAAATGCCATTCCCCTTTATCAATTATTCATTTCCAACAGATCATTTGGTTGTATATTAAACACCTTTACCTTTTGGTTTGGAGGTTTTCTTCTCTCGATATTTTGTTGGATAAGATTGCCGGTGCCGTCTAGAATCATCCTTGGTTTCCGAAATAATGTATCACATTCACTGATTCCCTTTGTATGTACACCTATACCTGTGACCATGTATCCTAGTTCAGCTAAACATGTACATTTAACAGGTCCTTTAAAACCTGCACAGGATACGAAAATCTCCATCCAATCCCTCCCAATAATTTGGTTTACTTAATTGTATATGGGAATGATAAGATTTTTTCTTAATTTAATGTTAAATGAATGTAAAGAAATTGTGATTGGTGGAGTCTTATTTAAATTAAATAATTTTTAGGTTAAAAAATGTTTTTGAGGAAATTAATGGGGGTTATTCTATTTCTTTTATAAAATAACTTCTACAAAAATTAAAAAGAGGAATTACCTAAGAATTTCATTAGATCCAACAATGGAAGCGTTACCATTTTTACTGATAAATCATAAGTTTCAGAAATATTTAAATAAATAGAATAATATACTAGACGAATGAGTAAAGTTGTACTACAATAATATTAATTAAATCACCTAGACAATCACATCGGTATTCATGTTAGAAAATCTAGCAATCTATGATGTGAGTTGTCAGAAAAAATAGAAAAAAGGGGTCCTTATTATGAAAAAGAATTGGGCAAAAATGTTTATGGCCTCCACCTTATTGGCAGGAGTTCTTGCAGGTTGTTCAGGAGCAAAAGAAAATTCAGGCAGTGAAAGTAAAACCATTAAAGTTGGTGTAAACTTAGAGTTATCCGGTGGAGTTGCTTCTTACGGGGAGTCACTTGAAAACGGTATTGATATTGCAGTTGATGAAATCAACAAAAAGGGTGGAGTAAAGGGCAAAAAGATAGAGCTTGTTAAAGTGGATAACAAGTCTGAAGCTGCTGAGGCTACCAATGGCGCGATTAAGTTAACCAGCCAAGACAAAGTAACAGCGATTATTGGTGCAGCAACAAGCGGTAACACCGTAGCGCAGGCACAAATTGCAAATGATACGAAAACAATCCTATTAACACCATCTGGGACAAGCCCGAACGTAACTGTAGCAGATAATGGAAAATTAAACGAATACGTTTTCCGTACATCATTTATTGATCCATTCCAAGGAATTGTAGCTGCTAATTTTGCAGCCAAGGAATTGAAGTTAAATAATGCAGCTATCTTTGCAGACAGTGCCAGCGATTATGCCAAAGGTTTAGCAGCGTCATTTAAAGAAACGTACGAAAAGGCAGGCGGCAAGGTTGTTGCTGAGGAAGCATATGTTGCAAAAGATACAGACTTCCGTGCTACTTTAACTCGTATTAAGGCAAAAAATCCACAATTCATCTTTATTCCTGGATACTATGAAGAAGTTGGATTAATTGTAAAACAAGCTCGTGAATTAGGAATCACTGTTCCGTTAATGGGTGCAGATGGCTGGGATTCACCGAAGTTAGTAGAGTTAGCTGGAGCTGAAGCGTTAAATAATACATTTATCACAAACCATTACACATCTGGAGATCCAGATGAAACAATCCAAAAGTTTGTAACGACTTATAAAGAAAAGTACAACGGAGAATCTCCTAATGCATTTAATGCACTTGGCTATGATACTGTCTATCTATTAGCAGATGCGATTGAACGTGCGGGTGGTACAGATACAGCTAAGATTAAAGAAGCATTAGAGAATACAAAAGATTTATCTAGGATTACTGGTAAGATTACGATCGATAAAGACCACAATCCAATTAAATCTGCGACTGTATTAGAATATAAAGACGGTAAACAAGTGTTTAACACAAAAGTAAATCCGTAAAATTGACAAAAGTGAAATGGAAGGACGATCCCTTCTATTTCACTTTTTTATTTATTGGTTTAATTCAGAATAGTTGTGATACAATTAACTTAGCAACAGGTACTAATATCAGATATAACTTTATCCGCGCCCAAACATTGGTAATTCGCGAATATTTAAATGGGTAGAAATGGGCCCATTTTTTTACGATTAAAGATCGTTTGTACGGTAAACTAATAATATTTACGACAACGGAGGATTTTGATGTTAACAAATGATTTGGACTTTAGATTGGAGCCTAAACTAATAGATTTATATGAAGAACATAAAAAGCGTTCTGAAAAAATAGATTGGGGTTATCATGATTTCTTACCATGGGATAAGGCAATGGATTTCAGGCGTGTTCCCTGGGATGAAAGCCAGGTTACACTGCCTGCATCGATTATTACTGCTGTTGAAACCGCCCTTTTAACCGAAGTAAACCTGCCATGGTTTACCTCGCATCTAGATCAAACATTTAAAGGTTCTTTAACGGTTATTAAAGATTTTGTCCATACTTGGACTGCGGAAGAAGACCAGCATTCAAACCTGCTTGAAACGTATTTATTAATTACACGTAATGTCGATCCGAAGAGGCTCCACCAATTACACAAACAAACGGTTGAGAATGGCTGGAATCCTGATTATCACACGCCTTTTGAAACCATGGTATATACATCATTACAAGAACTAGCAACCATGGTTTTCTATAATAACGTGGCCAAAGGAGCTGGTTCGCATGATAAAGATTTAGCTAGTTTGCTTCGCCGTCTTGCAAAGGATGAAACGCTGCATTATGCCTTTTATCGAGATGTGATTAAATTTCATCTCCAATTGGAACCTAATTACTGTTATCATTTAGGACATGTGATTAAAAACTTCCAAATGCCTGGTACAGTAATGCCTGATTTCGAAGATCGCATGGCCATTATTGCAAAAGAGGCAAACTATGGTCCATTGGAATATTTTGATCAAGTTCTAGATGTGATTGTTAATTATTGGGAGTTGGAAAAATTAAGACCGATTGCACCAGAAGCAGAAAAAGCTAGACTGGATATACTAAATTACCACGCCAGGTTGAAAAGAGTAAGAGATCGTTTTTATAAAAATGGCTCTGTTAAAAGCTAATGTTGATTTTGGCATTCTGTTAATCTTCGTTCCAGGCACGCCCGCGGAAAGCGAAGTGCCTGGAACGGAAATCAAAGACAAGTTAAACACAGCCATAAAAATAAATAAGTTAGTTCCGAATAAATATAGTTGGTTCAATTTATGCTTAAAGGGTTGACAATGAAAATAGAATTTATTATTCTTTAGCAATAGTAATTTAATAAAAACTTTCGTATAACTCCAATGATATGGTTTGGAGGTCTCTACCAGGAACCTATAAATTCCTGATTACGAAGAAGATACATGGATTTGTATTTTCTTCGTAATCAGGAATTTTTTTTTATATAAAAATTAGGAGGTAAATATTAAAATGAATTTTGCAACTTTACCTAAAATAGAACTTCATTGCCATTTGGATGGGAGTCTAAGACCGGAAACTATCATTGATATTGCAAAGAGAGAGGGGATTAGTTTGCCTTCGCTGGATAGGGACGAACTGCAAAGAGAGCTCATTGCGCCATTAGAATGCGAATCCCTTGATGAATACTTAGAGAAATTTTCTATACCTAATTTAGTTATGCAGTCAGAGGAAAATCTTAGAAGAATCACCTTTGAACTTTTTGAGGATGCGGCCCGCGAAAATGTGAAATACATGGAGGTAAGATTTGCTCCATTACTTCATACAGCAGGGGGATTAGACGTTGAAGAGATTATCCAAAGCGTTTTAATTGGAATGAAGGATGCCGAAAATCAATATGAAATAAAGGGAAACTTGATTCTTTCCTGCATGAGGACGATGCCTGCTTCCCGTGCTTTTGAGGTGGTAGAGAAGGGGAAGAAATTCCTTGGAGAAGGTGTAGTGGCCATTGATTTATGTGCATCGGAAGAGGAAGGATTTTCTGAAAAATTCGTAGAACCCATTGCATTGGCTAGAGAATATGGTTATCGAGTAACCATCCATGCAGGTGAAACGGGTGTAGGTAAAAACGTATTAGAGGCAGTTGAACTTTTGGGTGCGGAGAGAATTGGCCATGGCGTATTTATAAAGGACTATGAAGAGGCATATAACATCGTAAAGGAAAAGCAAATAGTGCTTGAAATGTGCCCAACAAGTAATGTGCAAACCAAAGCAGTGAACCAGTTTAGCGAACATCCTATATATCAATTTCATAAAGATGGAATTCAGGTCACGGTTAATACAGACAACCGGACAGTTTCAAATACAACGATGGCAAATGAATGTGACATCGTATTTAAAGAATTCAATATAAGTGAAGATGACTATAAGCAAATTTACCTAACTAGCGTAGAAGCAAGCTTTGCCAATGCCGAAACAAAGGAAATGCTGAAGAAATATATCTCTAGATGAAAAGTAGAATGATAGGTGTCAGGGACCATGTGAAGAATTCACATGGTCCCTGACACCTTTTTGTCTTTTCTTAAGCAAACCTTAAGATTGCGATGCTAGATTTGAGTTACTAGAGATGATTTTAATCCTTATAAAATCAGTCGCAAGGGAGATAAAAGGATGAAAGTTTTATTAGCGGAAGACGATTTGCGTCTCGGTGAATTAATTGAATATATGCTTAAAAAGAAAGGCGGCTACCAAGTCGAGTGGGTAACAAATGGAGAGGATGCTTACTATTATGCTACCACCGCCCACTATGATGTCATCATCATGGATTGGATGATGCCAAATGGGACAGGTGTGGAAGTTTGTGCAAGATTACGGAAACAAGGTTATTCTGGTGCGATTCTGATGCTGACTGCAAAAGATACCGTTGGGGATCGAATTGAGGGCCTGGATTCAGGTGCAGATGATTACCTCGTTAAACCGTTCGAAATTGACGAACTTTTAGCTCGGCTCCGGGCCCTTACCCGTCGTAACTATGCGCCGATTTTGGAGGAAGAAATTCAAATTCAAGGTTTGGTTCTGAATCGGTTGAGTCATAGTGTTAGTTTGGGTCAAGAGGAAATTCAACTAAGCCCTCGAGAATTTCAGTTGTTAGATTTAATGGTAAAAAATATGGGGCAAGTTCTGCCGCGTGAAGTAATTTTAGAGCGTATCTGGGGCTTTGATTCAGAGGTTGCACCTAAAACGATAGATGCAACCGTCAAATTAATCCGCAAAAAGCTCCAATCTTTCGGAAAACAAGATTTGCTTCAAAGTATTAGAGGGGTAGGGTACAAGTTTGGAAACTAAAATTGGATCCTTCATTCGTGCATTCATCAAACGGGGTGAAAAAGATATTTTTAGACACACGCAAGGCAGATTAACCCGCATGTATAGTGGATTGCTCATGCTTTTTCTACTCTTTTTTATCGCAATTGTTTATATTGTCCTTCATGTTATCATCTTAAACAACCAGGAACGTGAACTGCAATCATTGGTGAATCAGGAAGCGAGTTTCATCGAGAATTCATTACTAAAAAATGAACAGAGTGACTTGAAAGGAATCGATAACCAAGAAGTCGTGTTTGCAGGAGTAAATCAGTTCTTTTATTATCTCGTTAATTCTAACGGAGAAATAATAATGGGCAATGAATCAGATAAGCGGATGCGGCAAAATATACTCCGGCTCATCAATGGAAGAATCCAAAATGAAGGGGAGATTCGAAAGGAAATTGTGCATGCTGAAATGAATGCTAATGGAAGGGGAATGAAGGGGGAATTTCACCCGCGTGAGACTTCTCAAGATATCCAGCTCATGATTGCCAATCGGTCTATTTATAATAATGGTCAATTTATTGGGAAGTTATATGTTGGAAAAGACATATCCTTTGCATATCAGCTGTTCCGCTCACTATTGATGATACTTATAACAATAGGAATAGTATTTTTGGGGATAGCCATCTATATGAGTGTCGTCATGTCAAAAAGAGCGATGATTCCAATTAGCGGCGCGTTTACAAGGCAGCGTGAATTCGTGGCAGACGCTTCGCATGAATTACGGACACCATTAAGTGTCTTGCTTTCTTCGATTGATGCAGTGGAAATGACGATTGAACCTCAAAAGAGAGACATGGTGGAGAAAATTCTCATCAATATGAGACAAGAAGTGAAACGGATGACACATCTGGTGAGTGATTTATTGACACTAGCTCGGTCAGACTCAAATACCATTCAGCTTAGTTTAGAGACCTTTGACTTTCGTCCTCAAGCAGAAAGAGCGATTGACTCAGTTCGTCCGCTGGCTGCTGCTAAACAAATTTCTCTCCATTTGGATTCACCTGATTCGCTGATTGCAGTCGGCGATCCGGGGAGGCTATCACAGCTATTGTATATTCTTTTAGATAATGCAATAAAATACACAACAAACGGTGGGGAAGTTGGTCTTGCGCTGAAAATTGAAGGACAACAGTTATGTCTCTCCGTTCAAGATACGGGGATTGGAATAAGTGCAGAGGATAGTAAGCATATCTTTGAACGGTTTTACAGGTCTGATAAATCGCGTTCCCGGCAAATGGGTGGTCATGGCTTGGGACTTTCCATCGCCAAATGGATCGTTGACACACATAAAGGAACGATAAAAGTTACCAGTGAACTCGGAAAAGGGAGTACTTTCATCGTTTATATCCCACAGGTTTTTAAAGGATAGGTATATGTCAGATGGTGCCTGACACCGTCTGACATACACATTCTAAAAACCATCCTTCTTCAATCGTTAGTTATATCGCTTTATTTGCATATTCCGCGGCCGCGTCTTTTCCTAAAAGCCCAACTTGGATGAGGCCGTTTAGAATTCCGTGATTAGATGATGTCGTGGTAATAAGATCAGCTGCGGCCTTTGCTTCAGGAACCCCATTACCCATAGCGATTCCCGTTCCAATCATCGTTAACATCTCCAAATCATTCAAACCATCCCCAAACGCAAAACAGTTCTTGTTGCTGATATCTAAGTATTCAAGCAGTTTGCTAATACCAACCGCTTTTGAGGCGCCCTTTGGCAGAAAATCATAAGCAAAATCATGCCACTTGACGAAGTCTAAATCAGGAAAATGGTCGACGTATTGATATTTGTCCTCGTGGTTGCAGTAAAGATGTCCCTGAAAAATTGGCTGATGTTTATAGAATGCATCGTCAACTTTAGGATAAGGCATCATTAATGAGTCAAAACTAGATTCAATAAATGGGTGATTTTCTTGGCTGACTTTAAAATTATCGTGACTGCAGTAGGCCAGGGCATGCCCTTTTCTTGCTGTCAAAGTGGAAATCGACTGAAGCAGCTCGGGATTAATTGGATTGGCATAAATTTCTTGCCCTTCAAATACCACATATTGTCCGTTCATGGAAATAAAAGAACTAATATTCAATTCTTTTTGAATCCAATAAAACATTTTCGGCACACGACCAGTGGCAATTACTGTGTGTACTCCTTTTTCCTGAAGTAAACGAACAGCTTTCTTTGTGGAATCCGGAATCACTTTATCCTCGTTGAGCAATGTACCGTCGATATCAAAAAACACCATAGGTTGATTCATTTTTTATCCCTCCGTTAAATCACAACAGGTCGTTACGCTCAGGGAATTCTGATAACGCCGACCTGGTGTTGTGAGTTCTTGCAAAAACAGGATAGTTTATGAAACGCGTTTCAGGTCAAGTGGATTGAAAAAAATAATTTCTGTTTTATTAGGTACGGAAGGTGAAGACGGGAGAAAATAATCAATTCGTGAGACTCAAACGGTATTCCGTTCAATTAATGTTACGGGGATTTCATATTGAGCAATCTCCTCATTTTTGCTGATACCTTGTAAAAATAGTTTCCTGCCCATCTCCTCAAGTGGGATTTCAATCGTTGTAATACTCATCAATTTAGCGATAGGTTGATTGTTGAACCCAATAAGGGCAAGATTATCTGGTATCGTAACACCTAGATTTTGTGCACAGGTAACAATCCCCGCTGCAACATCATCGCTTGTCACCAGTAAGGCTGTTGGTGGATGAGGCATCTTTCTAATCTGCTCTACTACCTTTTCCCCATCTTCAAAGTGAAGACAATCTTTAAAAATATAGGAAGGGTTAAAGGGTAATCGATTGTTTTCTAAAAAATCCTTATATGCTAATTCTCTGTTTTTACTATTAGTACCTGATTGACGTCCGATGCAATAACCAATTTTTTTGTAACCCTTTTGAAATAGGTAATCTAATGCAAATAGGAAACTTTTATAGTGATCCACAAATGAGGAGGATACTTTTTTTCCTCTGGTATCTTCACATAAAATGATCGGTCCAAAAGGCAAATACGTTTCTATAGTTGTCCAATCGGATATTCTTGAGCAAATAATTAACGCATCAATCTGCTTTTGTTTTAACGTTTGTAATGCATCTAATTCTCGGCTTTCCAGGTAGTTGGTCTGAAATAACACCAAATTGTAATTGTGTTTTAACGCTTCATTTGCAATTCCTTTTATTAATAGGGCAAAGTAAGGGGTATCGATAAAAGGAACTACCACTCCTACAAGAAAGGTCTTTCCTGTACTTAAATGGACTGCATTAATATTTTGTCGGTAATTACTCTGTCTAATCGCCTCTGAAACGGCATTCCTTTTTTCGGCACTTACATACGGATGATTATTTAACACTCGAGAAACAGTGGTTACAGAAACACCTGCCATCTTGGCCAAATCTTTAATATTTGTCATTCCATTACCTTCCTAAGCGGTGCCTGACACTCCGTAAGCTGCAATGCAATTCCGCGTTTTACTGTTCAATTTATATAATTGTATATTATAACCGAATTTTACTATAGAAATAGTGCTTCATTATGGTTGCATTAATGACCGAATGATGGAATGGCTATCTTAAAAAATGATAATACTTATTTTTTATAGAATAATAGTTGACTTTAAAGATGGATGATAGTAATATAGTAAATCTGATGAGGGAATATCAAACGAAACTTAGATGTTTCTTGAAAAAATAATCCTTCACCAGTTGACAAAAGTGATTGTGGTTGATATGATAATAATCTCGTTTGTTCGGAAAATATTATTTCAAAATAGTATTTGACTTTCTGAAGATGAGATGATAAACTATAAACCTGTCACAAAATAGTTCTTTGAAAACTAAACAAAACAGAAGCGTCAACAAAATTTTTATTAGTGACACTTTCGGAAGAAAGTAAGCTAAGCCAACGTAATAAATGAGCTAATCAACTTTCTTGGAGAGTTTGATCCTGGCTCAGGACGAACGCTGGCGGCGTGCCTAATACATGCAAGTCGAGCGAGACTCTTCGGAGTCTAGCGGCGGACGGGTGAGTAACACGTGGGCAACCTGCCTGTAAGACTGGGATAACACCGGGAAACCGGTGCTAATACCGGATAATCCTTTTCCTCTCATGAGGAAAAGCTGAAAGTCGGTTTCGGCTGACACTTACAGATGGGCCCGCGGCGCATTAGCTAGTTGGTGAGGTAACGGCTCACCAAGGCGACGATGCGTAGCCGACCTGAGAGGGTGATCGGCCACACTGGGACTGAGACACGGCCCAGACTCCTACGGGAGGCAGCAGTAGGGAATCTTCCACAATGGACGAAAGTCTGATGGAGCAACGCCGCGTGAGCGATGAAGGCCTTCGGGTCGTAAAGCTCTGTTGTTAGGGAAGAACAAGTACCGGAGTAACTGCCGGTACCTTGACGGTACCTAACCAGAAAGCCACGGCTAACTACGTGCCAGCAGCCGCGGTAATACGTAGGTGGCAAGCGTTGTCCGGAATTATTGGGCGTAAAGCGCGCGCAGGCGGTCCTTTAAGTCTGATGTGAAAGCCCACGGCTCAACCGTGGAGGGTCATTGGAAACTGGGGGACTTGAGTGCAGAAGAGGAAAGCGGAATTCCACGTGTAGCGGTGAAATGCGTAGAGATGTGGAGGAACACCAGTGGCGAAGGCGGCTTTCTGGTCTGTAACTGACGCTGAGGCGCGAAAGCGTGGGGAGCAAACAGGATTAGATACCCTGGTAGTCCACGCCGTAAACGATGAGTGCTAAGTGTTAGAGGGTTTCCGCCCTTTAGTGCTGCAGCTAACGCATTAAGCACTCCGCCTGGGGAGTACGGCCGCAAGGCTGAAACTCAAAGGAATTGACGGGGGCCCGCACAAGCGGTGGAGCATGTGGTTTAATTCGAAGCAACGCGAAGAACCTTACCAGGTCTTGACATCCTCTGACACTCCTAGAGATAGGACTTTCCCCTTCGGGGGACAGAGTGACAGGTGGTGCATGGTTGTCGTCAGCTCGTGTCGTGAGATGTTGGGTTAAGTCCCGCAACGAGCGCAACCCTTGATCTTAGTTGCCAGCATTCAGTTGGGCACTCTAAGGTGACTGCCGGTGACAAACCGGAGGAAGGTGGGGATGACGTCAAATCATCATGCCCCTTATGACCTGGGCTACACACGTGCTACAATGGATGGTACAAAGGGCTGCAAGACCGCGAGGTTTAGCCAATCCCATAAAACCATTCTCAGTTCGGATTGCAGGCTGCAACTCGCCTGCATGAAGCCGGAATCGCTAGTAATCGCGGATCAGCATGCCGCGGTGAATACGTTCCCGGGCCTTGTACACACCGCCCGTCACACCACGAGAGTTTGTAACACCCGAAGTCGGTGGGGTAACCACAAGGAGCCAGCCGCCTAAGGTGGGACAGATGATTGGGGTGAAGTCGTAACAAGGTAGCCGTATCGGAAGGTGCGGCTGGATCACCTCCTTTCTAAGGATAAAATGAAGTACTTGATACTTCATTAAAGGACGTTTCTGTTTTTGTTTAGTTTTGAGAGAACTATCTCTCGAAACTTGTTCCTTGAAAACTAGATAATAATTGACAAGACATCATATAAACAAGTAAGTTCTTTTAATAATTAACTTCGGTTAAGTTAGAAAGGGCGCACGGTGAATGCCTTGGCACTAGGAGCCGATGAAGGACGGGACTAACACCGATATGCTTCGGGGAGCTGTAAGTAAGCTTTGATCCGGAGATTTCCGAATGGGGGAACCCACTGTTCGTAATGGAACAGTATCTTTACCTGAATACATAGGGTATAGAAGGCATACCCGGGGAACTGAAACATCTAAGTACCCGGAGGAAGAGAAAGCAAACGCGATTCCCTGAGTAGCGGCGAGCGAAACGGGACATAGCCCAAACCAAGAGGCTTGCCTCTTGGGGTTGTAGGACACTCAACATGGAGTTACAAAGGAACGGGGTAGATGAAGCGACCTGGAAAGGTCCGTCAGAGAAGGTAAAAACCCTGTAGTCGAAACTTCGTTCCCTCCTGAGTGGATCCTGAGTACGGCCGGACACGTGAAATCCGGTCGGAAGCAGGGAGGACCATCTCCCAAGGCTAAATACTCCCTAGTGACCGATAGTGAACCAGTACCGTGAGGGAAAGGTGAAAAGCACCCCGGAAGGGGAGTGAAATAGTTCCTGAAACCGTGTGCCTACAAGTAGTCAGAGCCCGTTCATGGGTGATGGCGTGCCTTTTGTAGAATGAACCGGCGAGTTACGATCCCATGCAAGGTTAAGTTGAAGAGACGGAGCCGCAGCGAAAGCGAGTCTGAATAGGGCGTATGAGTATGTGGTCGTAGACCCGAAACCAGGTGATCTACCCATGTCCAGGGTGAAGTCCAGGTAACACTGGATGGAGGCCCGAACCCACGCACGTTGAAAAGTGCGGGGATGAGGTGTGGGTAGCGGAGAAATTCCAATCGAACTTGGAGATAGCTGGTTCTCTCCGAAATAGCTTTAGGGCTAGCCTCACGTAGTAAGAGTCTTGGAGGTAGAGCACTGTTTGGACTAGGGGCCCTCATCGGGTTACCGAATTCAGACAAACTCCGAATGCCAAAGACTTATCCGTGGGAGTCAGACTGCGAGTGATAAGATCCGTAGTCAAAAGGGAAACAGCCCAGACCACCAGCTAAGGTCCCAAAGTATACGTTAAGTGGAAAAGGATGTGGAGTTGCTTAGACAACCAGGATGTTGGCTTAGAAGCAGCCACCATTTAAAGAGTGCGTAATAGCTCACTGGTCGAGTGACTCTGCGCCGAAAATGTACCGGGGCTAAACGTATCACCGAAGCTGTGGATTGACATCTTTGATGTCAGTGGTAGGAGAGCGTTCTAAGGGCGTTGAAGCTAGACCGTAAGGACTGGTGGAGCGCTTAGAAGTGAGAATGCCGGTATGAGTAGCGAAAGATGAGTGAGAATCTCATCCACCGAATGCCTAAGGTTTCCTGAGGAAGGCTCGTCCGCTCAGGGTTAGTCGGGACCTAAGCCGAGGCCGAAAGGCGTAGGCGATGGATAACAGGTTGATATTCCTGTACCACCTCTTTATCGTTTGAGCAATGGGGGGACGCAGGAGGATAGGGTAAGCGCGCTGTTGGATATGCGCGTCTAAGCAGTTAGGCTGAGAGGTAGGCAAATCCGCCTCTCGTGAAGGCTGAGCTGTGATAGCGAGGGAAATTTAGTACCGAAGTTCCTGATTCCACACTGCCAAGAAAAGCCTCTAGCGAGATAAAAGGTGCCCGTACCGCAAACCGACACAGGTAGGCGAGGAGAGAATCCTAAGGTGAGCGAGAGAACTCTCGTTAAGGAACTCGGCAAAATGACCCCGTAACTTCGGGAGAAGGGGTGCTTTTTGAGGTGAATAGCCTCGAAGAGCCGCAGTGAATAGGCCCAGGCGACTGTTTAGCAAAAACACAGGTCTCTGCGAAGCCGCAAGGCGAAGTATAGGGGCTGACGCCTGCCCGGTGCTGGAAGGTTAAGAGGAGGGGTTAGCGCAAGCGAAGCTCTGAATCGAAGCCCCAGTAAACGGCGGCCGTAACTATAACGGTCCTAAGGTAGCGAAATTCCTTGTCGGGTAAGTTCCGACCCGCACGAAAGGCGTAACGATCTGGGCACTGTCTCAACGAGAGACTCGGTGAAATTATAGTACCTGTGAAGATGCAGGTTACCCGCGACAGGACGGAAAGACCCCGTGGAGCTTTACTGTAGCCTGATATTGAATTTTGGTACAGCTTGTACAGGATAGGTAGGAGCCTGAGAAGCCGGAGCGCTAGCTTCGGTGGAGGCGTCGGTGGGATACTACCCTGGCTGTATTGAAATTCTAACCCGCACCCCTGATCGGGGTGGGAGACAGTGTCAGGTGGGCAGTTTGACTGGGGCGGTCGCCTCCTAAAAAGTAACGGAGGCGCCCAAAGGTTCCCTCAGAATGGTTGGAAATCATTCGCAGAGTGTAAAGGCACAAGGGAGCTTGACTGCGAGACCTACAAGTCGAGCAGGGACGAAAGTCGGGCTTAGTGATCCGGTGGTTCCGCATGGAAGGGCCATCGCTCAACGGATAAAAGCTACCCCGGGGATAACAGGCTTATCTCCCCCAAGAGTCCACATCGACGGGGAGGTTTGGCACCTCGATGTCGGCTCATCGCATCCTGGGGCTGTAGTCGGTCCCAAGGGTTGGGCTGTTCGCCCATTAAAGCGGTACGCGAGCTGGGTTCAGAACGTCGTGAGACAGTTCGGTCCCTATCCGTCGTGGGCGCAGGAAATTTGAGAGGAGCTGTCCTTAGTACGAGAGGACCGGGATGGACGCACCGCTGGTGTACCAGTTGTTCTGCCAAGAGCATCGCTGGGTAGCTATGTGCGGACGGGATAAGTGCTGAAAGCATCTAAGCATGAAGCCCCCCTCAAGATGAGATTTCCCATAGCGCAAGCTAGTAAGAACCCTGAAAGATGATCAGGTTGATAGGTCAGAGGTGGAAGCGTGGTAACATGTGGAGCTGACTGATACTAATCGTTCGAGGACTTAACCAAAACGAATATATGATGATTGTCAATTATCTAGTTTTGAGGGAATAAAACCTCATATAGTCTGGCAGCAATGGCGAGAAGGTCACACCCGTTCCCATACCGAACACGGAAGTTAAGCTTCTCAGCGCCGATGGTAGTTGGGACACGCGTCCCTGTGAGAGTAGGACGTTGCCAGGCTAGCCCTTTTGGGTTATTTTTTTCGTCAAGATTTAATCTGGCCCCTTGGTCAAGTGGTTAAGACACCTCCCTTTCACGGAGGTAACACGGGTTCGAATCCCGTAGGGGTCACCAATATTTTTTGTACAAGCGTAATACAACTTTCATTAATGTGGAGGATTAGCTCAGCTGGGAGAGCATCTGCCTTACAAGCAGAGGGTCGGCGGTTCGATCCCGTCATCCTCCACCATGATTATATTTGTTCTTTGGCGGTGTAGCTCAGCTGGCTAGAGCGTACGGTTCATACCCGTAAGGTCGGGGGTTCGATCCCCTCCGCCGCTACCAATTAATTATTTATTAATATCTGGAGGAATACCCAAGTTTGGCTGAAGGGATCGGTCTTGAAAACCGACAGGCGGGTCATACCGCGCGGGGGTTCGAATCCCTCTTCCTCCTCCATTATCTTTAATATATTATTGCCGCGGGGTGGAGCAGTCCGGTAGCTCGTCGGGCTCATAACCCGAAGGTCGCAGGTTCAAATCCTGTCCCCGCAATTTGGTCCGGTAGTTCAGTTGGTTAGAATGCCTGCCTGTCACGCAGGAGGTCGCGGGTTCGAGTCCCGTCCGGACCGCCATTTTTTTCTAGTAGGTTTCCTGCTATTGATATATAGATTATTTTGGCGATTGTGGCGAAGTGGTTAACGCACCTGATTGTGGTTCAGGCATTCGTGGGTTCGATTCCCATCAGTCGCCCCATTTACTTTATAGTATTGGGCTATAGCCAAGCGGTAAGGCATCGCACTTTGACTGCGACATGCGTTGGTTCAAATCCAGCTAGCCCAGCCATTTTTCTTTATTTTTAAACTGCGGGTGTAGTTTAGTGGTAAAACCTCAGCCTTCCAAGCTGATGTTGTGAGTTCGATTCTCATCACCCGCTCCAATATGGGCCTATAGCTCAGCTGGTTAGAGCGCACGCCTGATAAGCGTGAGGTCGATGGTTCGAGTCCATTTAGGCCCATCATAAAAAACGACTTAGAAGTTTCTTACAACTTCTAAGTCGTTTTTTTACATACACTATTTGCAAAAAATATGTTTCCCAATTCTTTTGATTTGTGGCCGACTCCATATCCAACCACTTGTCGCGGTATCAGGATTAAAATAATATATGGCTCCGCCACTAGGATCCCAGCCGTTGATTGCATCCATAACTGCTTTCTTCGCAGTAGCATTGGGTGTTAAATTAATCTGACCATCTGCCACTGCAGTAAAGGCTCCTGGTTGATAGATGACACCTGCAACTGTATCAGGAAACGATGAGTGGCTGACACGGTTCAAAATGACTGCTGCAACAGCGACTTGCCCTGTGTATTCCTCACCACGTGATTCCCCGTAAACAGCGTTTGACATCAATTGAATATCATTTTGTGAAAAACCGCCTGTTACATTAGCAGAATTGTTACCTGATGAATTAGTTTTTTCGTATTTTGTTGCTTTCACGATAGCTGCCTTTGTATTAGCGCCTACAACTCCATCCACAGGAAGACCAAATTGATCTTGAAAATTCCGTACGGCCCAATATGTATTCCAGCCAAATACACCATCTACATTACTTGTATAAAAGCCGTTATATTTGAGTCGTGACTGCAACTCAATAACATCTTCTCCTGTTGAACCCCTTTGGAGCACCTGACTAGTGAACGCTAATACGTCATTACTTTGTTCACTAGTGGTGATGAATACAACAAAAAGCACAATAAAAATCAGCCGTGTCTTTATGAAAGCTTTTTCTAGCAAAATATAGCCTCCTAAGAACAGTAATAACGTTATTTTCTTCAAAAATTATCCTTTTATGTAAGATGAATAAAAAAGAATACCGCCAGATTGCGGTATCCCTCCCATAACTATTGTTTATTTGACTCTCTAATTACTTCCGTATAAAACTTTATCGCATGAAGGTAGTTTTCGACACTGACATGTTCATTCGTCCCATGCATTCGATTGAGGTCCTCTGAAGTTATCTGTACAGGTAGGAACCGATAAGTATTACTAGAAATACGATCATATTGCCTTGCATCAGAGCCGGCAAACATTAAATAAGGGGCAATGACTGCTTTCCCGTATACATTCCTCGCAGCTTGTTGAATCGACTTAAATGGCCATCCCGTAATTGAAGACACCTTGGAGGCTTCATTACCTGTTACCGTCACGTTAATATCATCATCATCGATGGTGTCCTCAATGAATGTCTTTACTTACTTAAGGAATCACCAGGCATGAGCCGGAGGTTGATGAAAGCCGTCGCTGTTTCAGGTAAGGCATTATATTGCTCGCCAGCTTGAAAAATCGTGGGGGCAATCGTGGTACGAATTAATGCTGCAGATGCTGGCTGTCCAAGTAATATTTTTTCAATCACCGGCTCAAAAATGACTTTGTTGGCAAACACATATTTCATACCAAAACTCATTTCTGGTGCAACATATTCAAATAAATCTTCACCGGGACCTCTAAGGTCACCATGAAACTGAGTATCTTCAAGTTTCGCAATAGCACTTGATATCCGGCCAATATTGGTGTGATCCTTTGGCTGCGAGGAATGACCGCCACTGCCTTCAATCGTCAGTTTTGCCGTAGCTGATCCTTTCTCCGAAATACCAACGACACCAACTGGCTGGTCCACACCAGGAACCATGTTTTCGACAATCGCACCGCCTTCATCTAAAACATAGTCAAAGGTAATTCCTCTGTCTTTAAGTGTATCTACAATCGCGCTCGCCCCTTCATCACCGCCGATTTCTTCATCAAATCCAAACATGAAATACAGATCTCGCTTCGGCTGGAATCCTTCCATTAACAGAAAATCCACTGCTTGCAATATTCCAATCACGCCAATTTTGTCATCTAATGTCCCCCGACCCCAAATCTTTCCGTCCACAACCGCACCACTGAAAGGGTCTTGCTCCCAATTGGATTCCGTTCCAGATAAAACAGGAACCACATCATAATGACTTGTTAGACCGACAGGCATTTTGCCTGAGTCGCTGCCTTTCCATTTATATACAAGGGCATACTTATTTACTCTTTCAAATTTTAACTGTTCGTAAATGCGTGGGAAACTTTCATATAAAAAGGCAATAAATTTTTCAAATTCCTTAAAGTCAAATTTATTGCGATCTTGATAGGATATGGTTTTGTAAGTTATTGCTTTGGATAATTTCTCAACTGCAACATTCTCGTTAATTACTATGTCTGTTGGGTGGGGAGCCGGTTGTTTTGATTTTACTATCAGAGTGTTGAAAACGATTACAATTAGGAAAATAATAATGATACCGCCGATAATTTGTAGTGCAAGCTTTCGTTTTTTCATAAAAAATATCTCTACTTTTCCTGTTAATACCTTAATTGTACAATATTATCAGAATAGAAGGAACTTTATGTGATTATAAAAAGAAAAGAACGATTATCATGGATAATCGCTCGAAATAAAGTACTTCCTTTATTTAAGTGCTTTGCTAACTTTAAGTTTCTTTCCTTTAATGGTGGCATTCTCCATCGCCTGTAAGACGAGTGCGCCCTTGCCATTCAAAATATCAACATAGGTCATTTGATCCTGGATGGTGATAATGCCAATATCATCGGCTGTGACACCAGGAATTTTTGCGATTGTTCCAACAAAATCGACTGCGCGCATCTTCTTCTTTTTTCCGCCGTTGAAATGGAGTTTCATAATGCCTTGGTTAATACGGGCTGTTTTATTATTTCGCACAACGCGGCGGCCGCTGATTTTTTCATCAAAGGCTTCTTTTCCTTTTGCAACATCATCGGGTTTTGGAGCTTCCATCTTAGGTATCTCAAAGCCAATATAGCGCTCAATCGCCCGAACAAATTTCCCTTCATATGGTGTGGCCAAGGTAATCGCTTTGCCCTCATTTCCGGCACGACCCGTTCTTCCAGTGCGGTGGACATAGCTTTCTTTTTCCATAGGGACGTCATAGTTGATGACGAGGGTTACATTATCAATATCAATTCCGCGTGCGGCCACATCCGTGGCGATGAGGTAGCGGAAATTTCCCATTTTGAAGCCATCCATTACCGCAAACCGATCTTGTTGTTCTAATCCTCCATGAAGTCGTTCACATGAATAATTCGATTCTTCCAATTCCGAATATACGGTATCCACATGTTCTTTTGTCCGGCAAAAAATGAGACAGCTATCTGGATTTTCGACAACTGTTACATCTTTGAGCAGGGAAAGTTTGTCTTCTTCTTTGACCTCGATTAACAGATGTTCGATCGTATCCGTCGTGACCCCGGTTGATGCAATCTCGATATTAACAGGATTTTTCATATACTTATGGCAGAGGTTTTCAACATCCTCTGGTAAGGTAGCCGAAAAGACCATGGTGACTCGGTTGGAAGGAAGTTCTTTTATGATTGCTTCTACTTCGTCGATAAACCCCATATTAAGCATTTCATCTGCTTCATCGATAATAAGATACTTTATTTCATCAAGAATGAGGGTCTCTCTGTCAATATGGTCCATGACACGTCCGGGTGTTCCGACGACGACATGCGTTTTCTGCTGCAGTTCTTCTTTTTGCTTCGAAAAGGGTTCTTTCCCGTAAACGGCCATGGCCTTTATCCGTTTAAACCTGCCAATATTCGTTACATCCTCGCGCACTTGAACCGCAAGTTCTCTCGTTGGGGTAAGGATTAATGCTTGTGGCTTTCTTTCTTCCCAGTTAATCATGTTGCAAATAGGAATGGCAAAGGAGGCAGTTTTGCCGCTGCCCGTTTGCGATTTTACAACCAGATCTTGATTTTTCAAGGCCAAGGGAATGACCTCGTTTTGGACCTCGGTAGGAGTGTCATATTTTAAAATGGTCAGTGCTCTTGTGATTTCGTCACTTAAATGATAATCCGCAAAACTTACTTTACTCATGTATTAACCTCATTTATTAGTATTATCCGGCTTACCTTTAGGATTTCTCGCAAAGAAATATCATATGCATAAACTGAATACGCTTCATTATACTGGATATACACCATTCACCCAAAATAATTTTTAAAATTATTTCAAAAAAAGTGCCTGACACCAGAAGTGTTGGTATATCTGGTGTCAGGCACTAATTTGCTGAAAAATATTATTGTAATGTGACATTTGTCATATCCTGCACATGACACCTGCTACTAACATGGACAAATTCTTTTCTATATACTTTGAGATAACGACACAAAGAAGGAAGGGAATTCAAAAAAATGACCTTACAAAATACGAAAACTCTAAAAAAACAAGTAGCTCCCTTTGAAAAATCGACAACAAAAGAAAGTGTATGGCAGATCATTAACACGGTCGTACCATTTTTTGCATTATGGTACTTAGCCTATTTAAGCCTATCCGTTTCCTATTGGTTAGCATTGGTTCCGATTGTAATATCCGCAGGATTACTAACTAGGATTTTCATCATATTTCATGATTGTACCCATCATTCCTTTTTTAAAAGCCGCCGTGCCAACCGAATCGTTGGGACAGCGATGGGTGTATTAACCATCTTCCCATTTGATCAATGGGGACATGAGCATTCTGTTCATCATGCAACAAGTGGTAACTTGGATAAACGTGGAACTGGTGATATTTGGACACTTACAGTAGATGAATATTTAGCTGCACCACTTAGACTTCGTTTAGCTTATCGTTTTTATCGCAATCCATTGGTCATGCTTGGATTAGGCCCGATTTATGTTTTTCTTCTTAAAAATCGATTTAACCGTAAAGGCGCAAAACAGAAGGAACGTAACAACACGTATTTAACCAATGTTCTGATTGTTGCTCTGATTAGTATACTTTGTTGGGCAATCGGATGGCAGTCGTTTCTATTAGTACAGGGTTCGATTTTCATGATTTCAGGAGCGGCAGGTATTTGGTTGTTCTACGTACAGCACACTTTTGAAGATTCTTATTTTGAAGAAGATAAAGAATGGGAATATGTGAAAGCAGCAGTTGAAGGTAGTTCATTCTATAAACTTCCAAAAGTTTTGCAATGGTTGACTGGAAATATTGGTTTTCACCATGTCCATCATTTAAGCCCAAGAGTGCCTAACTATAAATTGGAAGAAGCACACAATAATACTCCACCTTTACAAAACGTACCAACCATTTCTCTTGCTACAAGCTTAAAGTCCCTACGATTCCGTTTATGGGATGAGGAACGAAAGAACTTTGTAAGCTTTAGGGAAGTCAAAGCTTTAGCAAAGAAAAAGTTTTCCGTCCAACAAGTGAAACCGGAAATTTAACAACTAAGATCCCATTATTACAGGCTTGCTCCCCTTCTATAAGGGGAGTTGTTATTTACATAACAGCTGCCAGATAAGGAGAGAACTGACATGATTCGAATAGTTATTGCAGAGGATCAGGAACTGCTGCTTGGAGCAATGGGTTCTCTCTTAAATTTGGAAGAGGACATGGAAGTGGTTGGTCAGGCAAGCAATGGGGAAGAGGCGCTTGCACTAGTGCATCAACTGCAGCCTGATGTTTGTATCATGGATATCGAGATGCCTGAAATGAGTGGGTTAGAGGCAGCAGAAGCTTTACGGTCATTTGGCTGCAAGGTGATTATCCTAACTACCTTTGCACGAAGTGGATATTATCGGCGTGCATTAGAGGCGGAGGTAAGTGGGTTTTTATTGAAGGATAGCCCTAGTGAAGAATTAGCCAATTCCATTCGCAGCATTAATAACGGAGATAAAATTTATAACGCGGAACTAATCGATGAAGACCTCATTGACCAAAAACAAGATATGGAAGTAATCCATCAACACCAACACCTCAAGGAAAAAACAAAAATTAACACAGTTAGAAACTACCTCACCACCATACTGGATAAAATAAAATTACCAACAGGGTAGAAAATAGGTGTCAGGCATCATGTGAAATTTTCACATGATGCCTGACACCCTTTTTATATTTCAATGATAATAGGCAGGATCATCGGTTTTCTTTTGGTTTGGGCGAATACATATTGTCCGACGCTTTTCTTGATGTTTTGTTTCATGACATTCCATTGGCGGATGTTTTCGCTTTGGAGGTCATTAATGGTTTTCTTAGCAAGGCGGTTAATCTCTTTGAGGAGCTGATCTGAGTCACGTGCATAGACAAACCCGCGGGTGATCGTGTCAGGTCCAGAAATGATCTTCCGGTCTCCTTTACTAATGGTAATCACAATTACGAGCATTCCATCTTCAGAAAGTTGTTTCCGGTCTCTGAGGACAATGTCCCCAATGTCGCCAACGCCCATCCCGTCTACATACGTATCTCCAGCTGGAATGGAGCGGGTCTGACGAGCAACGGACTTTTCGATATCAACCACATCGCCATTTTTAATAATAAATGTATTCCCTTGCTCTACGCCCACTGACTCCGCTAATAACCGGTGATGATGCAGCATTCGATATTCACCATGAATCGGAATAAAATAGGTTGGTTTCATTAAAGTTAGCATGAGCTTTAAATCTTCTTGATAACCGTGCCCAGAAACATGCATACCCGTTGAACTGCCTGAGCCATAGATCACTTTAGCACCTAGTTTAAATAAGTTGTCGATGATCCTTGACACATCTTTTTCATTGCCCGGTATTGGTGAGGCTGCTAAGATAACCGTATCTCCCGGATAAACGGAAACATCCCGGTAGTTTCCGCTGGCAAGGCGAGAAAGGGCCGCCATGGGTTCTCCCTGACTTCCGGTACATAGGATGACCACTTTTTCCGGAGCAAGTTGGTCAACATCCCTTGCTTCGATGAGCATTCCTTCGGGCATGGTTAAATATCCCCGCTCTATTGCAACAGAGACGACATTTACCATACTACGGCCAAGAAGCGCGATCTTTCGATTGGATTTTATGGCAGAGGCAACGACCTGCTGAACACGATTTACATTCGATGCAAAGGTAGATATGAAGATTTTCCCTTCCGCTTTCATGAAGGCTTCATCCATATTGTCCCCAATCATCTGCTCTGAAGGTGTTAGCCCTTTACGCTCCGCATTGGTACTTTCAGATATTAAAACTAAGACACCTTGCTCACCGATATCAGCCATTTTATGAATATCGGAATGTTGATTATTCACCGGTGTTAAATCAAATTTGAAGTCTCCGGTATGAACGACATTCCCCTCTGGAGTATGAAAAACAATACCAAGACAATCTGGGATACTGTGACTTACTCTAAAGAAGGAAACCGAAGTTTCCCCAAACTCAAGTTTGGAATTAGAATCAATTGTCACGAGCTTTGTGTTTCCATTCAATCGGTGCTCATCAATTTTTAATTCAATGAGACCCAATGTAAAGCGGGTAGCATAAATAGGGACATTCAATTTTCTTAAGATATACGGGATCCCGCCAATATGGTCCTCATGCCCATGAGTGACAATCAATGCGCGGATTTTCTCCTGATTTTCTTCTAAATAGGTAATATCAGGGATAATTAAATCAATTCCTAATAAACTCTCATCTGGAAACTTTCCACCACAGTCAATGATAAAAATATCGTCCGCGTATTGAACCACATACATGTTTTTACCGATTTCATTGATGCCGCCTAAAGCGAAAATGGATAATTGCTGATCATTGGTTTGCAAGTCAATATCCTCCCTATACTAAGTAAATATCAATAGTATGCCCTTTTGGTTAGACTTTATTGGAAGGGAAGATGAAAACTTTTTCTAGATAGTTACCTTCAAAAAAAGGCTGCCAACAGCACTGAATTCCCTGTGTGTTGACAGCCTACATGCAAATTAAATTAATGTTTTGACTTGGTTTCCAGGTAAAACGACTTGCAATGCCATTTCTTCCTCAGGACTCAAAGGAAGCAATGGCAATCGAAGTCCACCAACCTGCACCCCGCTCATGTTCAGGGCTGCTTTTACTGGTGCTGGATTAGGAGCCGTAAATAATGCCTTCATAAGAGGCAGAAGTTGGCGATGAGAGTGAGCCGCTTCTTGGACGCGGCCATTTTTAAAGTGATTAATCATTTCTTGCATTTCAGTGCCAATTACATGGGAAGCAACGGATACAACTCCAGCGCCGCCAATTGCTAAAACTGGCAATGTTAAGCTGTCATCCCCACTATAAAGGGTAAAATCGCTAGGAGTTTGGCTAATAATAGCAGCCATGGCATCCAAGTTGCCGCTTGCTTCTTTTACAGCGACAATATTCTCGATTTGTGAAAGGCGAACAATGGTCTCTGCCGATAGATTGACCGCACTTCGGCCAGGAATATTATAAAGCATAACCGGCAATGATGTAGATTCAGCAATTGCTTTGAAGTGTTGATACATACCTTCTTGGGAAGGTTTGTTATAATATGGAGCAACAAGCATAATCCCATCTACACCTGTTTCTTCAGCCTGCTTTGTTAAACTGATAGAAGCCCGCGTGTTATTTGAGCCAGTGCCAGCGATGACAGGAACTCTTCCTCTCGCTGCGACGACAACAGCTTTAAATAGAGCGATTTTTTCATCTGTCGTTAAGGTTGGAGATTCGCCTGTTGTACCAGCAACGACGAGCCCGTCCGTACCATTATCAATTAAATAATCTACTAATCTTCTTACTGCGTTAAAATCAACTTCGCCATTCTGATCGAATGGTGTAACCATCGCGGTTAAAACTTGGCCAAATTTCATCTTTTCTCACCCTTTTAATAAATTTTTATAAAATTTAGAGGTGGGCAAGGCCATTCAAAATTCAACGCAAAAAAGCAACAGCGAGGGTTCACTGTTGCAGTAGAAACAAAAATAACTAAGTTCCCGTGCGTAAGATAGCCCTCCATATAGTTTCCTATATGACAGTTCTGTATTTTTTCAATAGCAGAACCAGCTTCATGATAAATGAGAATCAATGAAACTTCGGCAAATTCCCCTTTTCACAACCATCGTTGGACCTCATTATCCTCCAGCTGCGTACTAATGGTCTTTGCGCCTCTATCCTCACTTCAAACGTATTGAAGTAAGAAAAATATATAATTGATAATAATATATCAGAATATTCCTTTTGTTTCAAGGGAAAAAGGAACTATATATGTCAAATCTATGCAGTTTCTAACCCCTGTTTTTCTTTTTCTACTTCTAATGCAGATACAATATACGCAAACCCGTTCATCACAAAATAAATAACATCCGATTGAATCTGTTCCTTTTCTCCTAAATAAGTATTTATGATCATACTGATGGAAAAGAAAACAACAAAGGATAATGCAATTTTATTAAAAATCATCAAATTTACCGACCCCTTTATTTAGGATTCTTATGTTAATCATATTTGCTTAAGACGGGTTTTATGTCTTCATCAAGAGGGTGGTGCTAGAATTCAATGGGTGCCAGGCGTTGGTTCCTTCATTATGGTTCTTCTTGGCAGTTCTTTCTTACCGTGAAGGAAGTAGTAAAGAACCATCGACGCAAGAACGACTGCACCTAGGATTACATACAAAGTACGATAGCCTGTTAGCGGAATAAAAAATCCTAGGATGTATGGACCGAACCCAAGACCGGCATCAAGAAAGATAAAGAAAGTGGAAGTTGCCAATCCCATCCGATGGGGAGGAGTTACTTTTACTGCTATTGCTTGGGTACTTGATTGCAAGTTACCAAAACCAAGGCCGATTAGTACGCCAGATGCTAATAATATAATATTAACGCTTGCGGTGCTAAGCAGAAACAAACCACCGGCAAAGGCAATAATACATGGATACATAATATAGTTTGCCCCTTTTACATCCATTATACGGCCGGTAAGGGGGCGCGATAACAATACGGCTATGGAATAAACTAAGAAAAAGAAACTTGCCGCACTTACTAGGTCAATTTCTATCGCATAAAAATTAATAAATGAAAGAACGCTGGAATAACAAAAAGCTACTACTAATGTAATAACTGCGATTGGAAGTGCCTTGGGTTCAATATAATTGGAAAGTTTAAATCCTTTTGTTTCAGTTGGTTGGGGCGATCCTTCCAATTGTGGCACATTTACAAAGAACGCTGTGATTAAGCTAATGACCCCTAAGGCAAGTGAGAAAATAAATATCATTTGAAAGTCTGTATGCTGGGTCATGTAAAGACCAATGAATGGACCTATTGCGGTAGCCAGTGTTGCGCTCATGCTGAAATAGCCAATTCCCTCTGCTTTTCGTGAAGCAGGGATAATCTGGGCCACAATCGTTCCCGTTGCTGTCCCGACCATTCCAGCTGCAATCCCATGAAGTAAGCGTGTTATAAGCAGGAAGGTAATCCCGAAATTTAGAAAATATAGAAGAAGTGTCAAAATAAAAAGGACGGCACCAATGATTAATGTTCTCCTTCGGCCAATAGACTCAATAAATCTGCCAATCAATAACCTGCCAATCAATGAACCAACAATAAAGATCCCTGTGACAAGACCTGCTTGACTTGTAGAAGCATGAAATTCGTCTACTGCATAAACACCAATGATGACAATTAATAAATAAAAGACTAAAGTGACGAAAAAATTGACCCCGGAAACAATCGTAAAATCCTTGGTCCAAAGTTTAGCTCTTGGTTGATTCACGTTAATTAACTCCTTACTTAATAATATGGTCTCGTATGATTCCCATAATCCGGATGGTCTCAAGCTGTTCCTGCTCTGAGATTCCATTTAAAATGTCATTTTCAAATTGATCAATCGTGACACGAACATCCGTATATACTTTTTTTCCTAGTTCTGTCAGCTGTATCCGCTTTTCACGTTTATCGTTGCTAGGAACCTGTTCGACATATCCTAGTTCTTCTAAGCGATTAATAGTCCGAGTAACTGTGGGCTTTTCTACATATAAATAATGAGAAAGTTCCACAAGTGTAGCAGGTCCATTATTGGATAAGCAGTGAAAAATAGACCATTGCGCTCTGTGTAGTTGGTGTTCAGCCAAATGGAAATTCAATTTATTTTCAAACGGCCGGTAAAGCATCAATAATTGGTGAAAGAATTTTTGTGAAGTCTTTATTTAAATCACCCCGAATAAAATAGATAGTTAGCTAGAGTAATAATTACCTTGGGTAACTATTATAGTGTACCAGATGTGGCTTTATTAGTCTAATCGGTGTTACCAATCAAACGTTTGATTAAAACGAGTTGAAGTCTTGGGATATATGGATTTATGAGGGGATAGTGTATTTTTGAAAAAACTAATCAAACGATTGAGTAAATGGGGGAGAGGCCTTGGTATTGAAGGCTTCTTCTGGTGTGAGAAATTTTTTTGAGGAAAAACTAATCAAACGTTTGATTAAAAAAGGTCGAAAAATACCTCTAAAAAACTAATCAAACGTTTGATTAAATAGGGTGGAAGCCTTGGTATATAAGGATTGTAAGGTACTATTTGTTATTCCTATACAAATACAAACCGAATCCCAACGTATCCCTGCCCCAGGTCAAATAAGTCCGACGCCAAGTTCGGATCCGCTCTAGCATGGCTTCACAATCGGGGTCATCTGGAGATTCAAGGCAATAATTCTCAACGGACATCGAATAAAGCCATTCGTATTCATCCCATTCATCATCATTGGCTACATAAGACCAAAGCGGGATTAACCCTAATTCTTCTCCAGCTTTAACAGTATCCGCATGGGTTTTACATTCCGACTCGTCAGCTCCTCCGAGCGCTTCTAAATATGCAGGGCTTGGAGTATGTTTCCAATATCCCTCGCCAATTAGAATGTAGCCATTTTTCTTAACTAGACGTTTTAATGTCTGTAGGGTGGGTTCAAGTCCGCCTAATGCGTGAGTTGAACCAATACAAATGCCAATATCATATCCAGCTTCTTTACATCTATCGACTGCCGAGGTTGCATCTTCCACTATAAACTCGATGCTGCCTTCAGGAATTCTGCCGTTTGCCTTTTGCTTTGCTTCTTCGATGGCCCCTTCATACAATTCGATAGCTGTAGCGGTTACTTGGTAATTTTCCACCAAGCGAATTAACAGTTCACACTTTCCTGCTCCAATATCAATCACTTTGTCAGAGGCTTTTGGAGAGACAATATCAAGCATTTTCATTATCTTTTTTTCGTTAATAGGATTACTAAAGGCATGATCGCGGTGGGCAATTGCTGAAAATTTATTTCTATCCATTATTAATATCTCCTTGTTTAAGTGGTCTGTATGAAGCGTATCTTACTCAGCTTTATGAAGCAAGTTAAACGTAATGGATTGAATCGTATCTAAAGTAAAGCTGAATAGAAGAGATAGGTCTTTCTTTATGAGGGCACTTTGCCAGTTAAGTGAGTTGCAATCTTTAACACAATTCTATTTAATAAAAGCGTAGTGCAAAATTAGTTTAAATGAGGTTATCAATATGAGAGCATTAGTTTTTAATACGTTTGGCGGGCCAGAGGTACTGAAGTATTCAGAAATCAACGAACCTGTTATCGGTCCGGATGAAGTACTCCTTAATATGAAAGCAATAGGCCTAAATTTTGCCGATATATATAGAAGAAAAGGAAACTACCATCTAGAGGGAGAGCCTCCCTATATCTTAGGATATGAAGGGGCAGGAATAGTCGCAAAGGTAGGAGCAAATGTCCAAGATATCCACATTGGCGACCGGGTTGCCTTTGCCGATGTCCCACATGCAAATGCAGAGTTCGTAGCCGTTCCTGTGGAAAAAGCGATTCCTCTGCCTGAAACAATCTCATTTGCGGAAGGGGCTTCCGTGCTGTTACAAGGATTAACGGCTCATTATTTAACAAAGGATAGTTATCCCGTGAAAAAGAATGATGTCGTACTGGTCCATGCAGCAGCAGGCGGGGTCGGGCAGCTTTTAATTCAAATTGGAAAATTACTAGGCGGAACAGTTATAGGTTTAACTTCATCCTTGGAAAAAGCGGAGGCGGCAGTAGAAGCGGGAGCGGATAAAGTGTTCTTGTACAAGGATGATTGGAAGAGGCAAATCCTCGATGCGACAAACGGTAAAGGTGTCGATGTGGTCTATGAATCAGTGGGTTCAACGCTGCAAGACAGTTTTGATGTCACTCGCATTGGCGGGACTGTAGTATTTTACGGAATGGCAGGAGGGGATCCAGCTTTAGTGGATCCAAGAATGTTAATGGATACATCCAAGACCTTGACGGGTGGTGACCTTTGGAATGTGCTTACCTCCCGAGAAGAACGAATTTCTCGTTCAACTGAGCTGTTCCAGTGGATGACGGAAGGAAAGGTTAAAGTATCCGATCCAACTACCTTCGCACTAAGCGATGGTCAAGAAGCACACCGTTATTTAGAAAGTCGGCAGAGCACAGGGAAAATATTATTAATACCATAATATCCATATAAACTTACGTGCCTCTACAATTGTGGGGGTATTTCTTTTGGAGTCATCTTTGGTGTCAGGCACCAAAATCAGGATAAAGAAAAAATTTAATTTTTTATTGCAAAAGCGCTTTCACTGGGTTTATAATATTTATAAATCGATTTACTAAATCGGTTTACTAAAAAGATTTATCCTAAGTATTTTTTAAAAAGGGGATTTTGTTATGAATAAAGTAATTGTCCCGATAAACGCATTTAATAGATTTGAAGTCTTGAAGAAGGGGCAAACTTCATTTATTAGGCTCATTGCAGATTCAGGTGCTTATGGAATTGAGATTCGACGCGAATTATTGTCGGACCAAGATCCACCACTAAATCAAATTAAACAAGTAATTGCACAATATCAATTATTCACTGTTTATTCAGCTCCGATTGAGTTATGGAAAGAGAATCACGAATTGAACAAGAAGGAATTAAATGAGATTTTTGAAGAAGGAAAAGAGCTAGGAGCTAAATGGATCAAGGTTTCTCTTGGGCATTTTCAAAAAGGCCAATCCAATCTTATTGAACTGAATACCTTTTTGGATCAGCATCAGGAAGTTCAATTGTTTGTTGAAAATGATCAAACGCTTCATGGCGGGAATATCAATCATTTATCATCCTTTTTTGAAAGCGCCTCCGAGCAGGGCACACCAGTTAAAATGACATTTGATGCCGGAAACTGGTATTATTCTGGCCAGGATGTGGACGTTGCCCTTAGCAAACTTGCACCATACGTCGAGTATCTTCATTTAAAACAAGTAGAAGATGATAAGGGAGAGTTCATCACGGTGCCATTACAAAAAGACGGAAGCCATAGTTGGGAAAAGGTCATGAATCGTTTTCCATCTGAAATGGTAAAAGCGCTTGAGTTTCCAATCGAACCGAAGGAGAGGACACGAGAGTTTATTCAGATGATAATGGAAGGGGAGGCTTTAACATGCAACAGTTAGATACAATTACTTTTGGAGAAGCCATGGCAATGTTTATAGCAAATCATCCTGGTTCCTTACACGAAGTCAGCCAATTTACCCGTGAACTTGCCGGGGCAGAAACGAATGTAGCCATCGGGCTTGCCAGACTTGGTTTACGCTCTGGATGGGCAAGTAAAGTCGGAAACGATGCGTTTGGAAAATTTGTCATCGAACGGATCAAAAATGAAAACGTTGACATCGAACATGTTTTAATCGACCGACATTATCCAACTGGATTTCAATTGAAATCGATGGTGTTAGAAGGCGATCCAGAGGTTCAATATTTTCGCAAAGGATCGGCAGCAAGCTATTTAAACTGCGATGATTTCAATGAAGAGTACTTTCAGCGTGCAAAGCATATGCATATGACGGGGATTCCATTAGCCCTTTCGGAAAGTGCAAGATCCTTTGCAAAACACGCTTTAACGTTTATGAAAAAGAATGGTAAAAAGGTTTCCTTTGACCCGAATTTAAGACCCACTCTTTGGGCATCACAAAAAGAAATGGTAAAGGAAATCAACGAAGTGGCGTTCCAAGCAGATTATGTATTACCGGGCATCGGTGAGGGTGAAATTTTAACAGGATTTAAGGAACCTCGTGATATCGCTTCCTTCTATTTAGAAAAGGGGGTAGAGCTGGTAGTCATTAAGCTTGGGGCTGAAGGAGCTTTTTATAAAACAGCAACAGAAGAAGGTACCGTTCGCGGTTTTCGTGTGGAAAAAGTGGTTGATACCGTTGGTGCCGGTGATGGTTTTGCCGTTGGGGTGATCAGTGGATTACTCGAAGGTCTCAACGTTCAGGATGCGGTTTTAAGAGGCAATGCGATTGGTGCGTTAGCGGTCCAATCACCTGGTGATAACGATGGCTATCCAACCAAAGCAGCGTTAGAAAAATATATAGAAAATCAATTAGAGGGAGTGAAATAACATGAAACAAACGATTGCGAAACAACGCTGGTTACGTCTTATTCCAATTGCTTTTATTACCTATAGTCTTGCTTACCTTGACCGTGCCAACTATGGATTCGGAGCTGCTTCAGGATTAGCGGAGGATCTTCACATTACTGCTGGTACTTCATCCTTACTTGGTTCTCTATTCTTTTTAGGATATTTCTTTTTCCAAGTACCAGGTGCTGCATTTGCCGAGAAAAAAAGTGCGAAGGTTTTAATCTTCTGGTCTTTGATTGCATGGGGGTTATTGGCTTCCTTTACAGGTATGATCACGAATATTAAATTGTTATTTGTGATTCGCTTTGCGCTTGGGGTAGTAGAAAGTGCCGTAATGCCTTCGATGTTAGTCCTTTTAAGTAACTGGTTCACGAAAGCAGAGCGATCCCGTGCGAATACGTTTTTGATTTTAGGAAACCCAGCAACCGTATTATGGATGTCAATTGTTTCTGGTTATTTAGTTAACTCTGTAGGCTGGAGATGGATGTTCATTGCTGAAGGGCTTCCGGCTGTTATTTGGGCATTCATTTGGTGGAAAATTGTCAACGACAAACCAAGAGAAGCAAAATGGTTAACCGAACAAGAAAAGAATGATTTTGAGAAACAATTAGCAAAAGAGCAAGAAGGAATTAAGCCGGTAAAAAATTACAGCGAAGCCTTTAAATCAAAACCAGTTATTTTGTTAAGCGCGCAATACTTTTTATGGAGCATTGGTGTATATGGATTTGTCATGTGGCTTCCATCGATTATTAAGGCCGCGCCAAATATGGATATCGTAAAAACAGGCTGGTTATCTTCAGTTCCTTATATTTTAGCCATTATTCTAATGTTAGTTGCTTCATATTTCTCTGATAAAACATTGAATCGAAACGCATTTGTTTGGCCGTTCCTATTGATTGGTGCAATCGCTTTCTATGCCTCTTATGCGATTGGAACAGAACATTTCTGGATTTCATTTGTCTTACTCGTGATTGCTGGCGGTGCCATGTATGCTCCATACGGTCCATTCTTTGCTATCATTCCTGAAATTCTGCCGCGTAATGTAGCTGGCGGTGCGATGGCTCTTATTAACAGTATGGGTGCGTTAGGCTCCTTTGTAGGTGCTTATATCGTTGGATATTTAAATGATGCTACAGGTGGATTCGGTACTTCTTATATCTTTATGGCAGGATCTCTATTCCTTTCCGCAATCTTAACGATCATGGCGGTAAAAGCGGCAAAAAAGGATAAAAGTAAGCCAGCAGATGTTAAAGTGAGCGCTTAATAAAGTGGAAGCAGCTTTGGAATCTTTCCAAGGCTGTTTCTAATTTATAAAGGTTCTTACGGACAAACCCCATCAAGAAAGTGGTGGAACTGTCCCCAACAAACACACTAAAATTTTTCATGGATGATGAGGTTCTCTTTTCTAAGAATACTCCGTTCGGCCCCAACTGGAAAGTTAGTAGATTTCCGGATAAAATGAAGTTAGTGACCAAGAGGAAAGAGGAAGATAGGCATGGAAAAAGTAACAATGGCCGACGTAGCAAAAGCAGCCGGTGTATCGAAAAGTACCGTTTCTCAATATTTAAATAAACGGTTTGAATATATGGGTGAGAAAACGAAACTTAAGATTGAAGAAGCGATTGAAGAGCTGGGCTACCAGCCAAATTTTATCGCAAGAAGCCTGAAACAAAAGCGGACCTCGATGGTGGGAATCATTGTCGCCAATATTACTCATTATTTTTCAACAGAAATCAGCCGTGCGATTGAGGATTTTTGTCATAAACATGATTTGCACGCCATCGTCTGTAATGCCGATGATGATCCCGAAAAGGAAAAGAAATATATTGAAATGTTAAGAGCGAAGCAGGTAGATGGTTTGATCATTTTTCCGACAGGGAAAAATAATGATCTATACAAACGGATGGTCAAACAGGGCTATCCCGTTGTTTTTGTTGATAGAAAAGTGGAGAATCTTGATGTGTTTTCCATCATTACCGATAATACGGATTCTACTTATAAGGCTGTACAGCATTTGATTGAAAAGGGGCACCAGAATATTGCTTTTGTGGTACAGCCGCTGACTGTTAGTACCCGTATCGATCGATTGGCAGGATATAAACTGGCAATAACGGATGCAAATATGGAGATTAATCCCGACTTTATTATTGAAGCAAGTATCCCCGAATTGAAAAGCAAAATTGAACAACTCTTTTCTTTAGATGTTAAGCCAACAGCAATCTTTGCTGCAAATGATCGTGTCTTACTGGCGGTTCTAGAATTTCTAAAGGAAAAAGGCATTAAGCTTGGAAAAGAACTTGAGTTGATCGTATTTGATAATATTCCATTCGCGCATTTGCTAGAGGCCCCGATTTCCTTCATCGTACAGCCTGCAAAGGATATGGGAAAAAAGGCAGCCAAACTATTATTCGAACAAATAAACAAAGAAAACATAAACCCTGAAGTGTTTGTCTTTCCAAGCAGAATGATGTAAAAAATCTATAGGCTTCTTTTGTTGGTGCCTGACACCATAACGGGGTTCAGGCACATATTGAAAAACGCTTACAAATGAAGTATAATCTTTTCATAAACCGATTTAGTAAATCGGTTTATCAACAAACCCATATAAAGGAGTTTGATTATGAATATACAACTGGCTTTGGATCGAATGGAAATTGCAGAAGCGATTGAATTAACGAAAAAAGTGGAGGATTCCATTGATTGGATTGAGGTTGGGACTTCGCTAATTAAAGAATTCGGTGTAACGAGTATTAAAGAGATAAAACAAGCCTTTCCTCATAAACAAATTGTTGCAGATATTAAAACAATAGATAATGCGCGCTATGAATTTGAACTTTGCTTTGAAGCGGGAGCAGATGTTGCGACCGTTATGGGAGTTTCTCCTATAGTAACCATTGATACATGTATGGAAGTAGCCAATCGATATCAAAAAAAGGTCATGATTGATCTGTTAAATACGTCCGATGAACAAAAACAAGCATTACGGAAATACAATGAAGCCATTTTTTGCGAGCACGTGAGCAAGGACCAACAAGAGGAATTAGGCAGTCAAAATCAAGGAACAAAGCCTAGTAATTTCTCAGCGTTTCAGGTAGCCGCAGCAGGCGGAATTAAGCTGGATTCGATCGAGAATCTCATCGGGTCACTGAATCCAGCGGTAGTCATTATCGGTTCAGCAATTACAAAAGCGGAAGATCCATCAGCGGCGGCACAACAATTTAAACAAATTATTTTACAAACAAAGGAGAAAATGCCATGTTAGTAATTCCTACTATTTTAAAAGAAGTAGAAACGGTCCTTAGCCAAGTGGAAGAGGCCCAGCTTCAAGAGTTAGCAGTTCAATTGCAAAAAGCAAAGCGGATTTTTGTCATCGGTGAAGGACGCTCCGGGTTAATGGCCAAATCATTTGCAATGCGCTTGATGCATTTGGGAGCAACGGTATTCGTTGTAGGGGAAACGATCACGCCATCTATTGCAGAAGGTGATCTTTTAGTGGCCATTTCGGGTTCCGGTACAACGAAAAATGTGGTTTGGACTGCTGAAAAAACGAACTCACTAGGCTGTTCTGTAATGGCTGTGACTACCAATCCTGAATCACTGTTAGCAGCAGCGGCAACACAGATTCTTCACGTACCAGCCGCCACAAAATATCGCCGCGAGAATGAGTTGAAAACAATCCAGCCGCTTGGTTCGTTATTCGACCAATGTGCTCATATTCTATTTGATACCTTATGTTTGCTTTACAGCAAACTCAATGAAGTAGACCACACACTAGCATTCGGCCGACATAGCAATTTAGAATAGAAAAAATGAATGGTGCCTGACACCAATTCGGTATTCACCGAATTGGTGTCAGGCACTCTTTTTTTACTAGAGCGTGAAAACAAGGAAACGAAGTGGTTTTCAAGAATATATAAGTTGAAAATGTATTTTTAATCGGGGGTTTTGTCTTAATGAGGGTAGAGGTTCTGAAACCAGACAGGGTTAATGGCTTTATTGAGTATTGCAGGAAACATCGGAATGAGGTGGATGATTCTTTTTTGTATGAAGAGGATCTAAAGGAATTTACGCCCAATGCCGAAAATCCGACGTATATTGTGTTGGATGAACAAGGTGAGATCATCGGGGCGGCTTCGCTGATTATTGATGAATACAATCGTCGTGGACAAAGGGCACGCTTTCGAATTTTTCATTCCGAAGTCGAGGAGCCCGACATTTATAAGGAACTGCTGCGTGGTCTTTTAAAGCATACAGAAGGATTAAGGAAGATTTACATTTTTATACCTTTGAATAATCAACGATTGATAAGCGTGATGACGCAGTTAGATTTTTCAGTAGAGAGGTACGCCTTTTTGCTGGTTAGAGAAAACAGCGATGTTCTTGAATGGAGCATACCGCAAGATTATCGTATTCAATCATTTCGCTCTGGGGTAGATGAAAAGATTTGGAGTGAAGTCCGCAATGCTGGGTTTGCAAAACTAAAGGGCAATGAAACACCGGTTACTCCAGAAATGGTGGCCAAAATGGCTGAAGGCAACGATTACCTAGAAGGCGGTATGAAAATTCTTTATCATCTCGAAACACCGGTTGGTATCGTAAGGGGGGCCGACGACGAATATGAAGGAGCTCCAATTATGAATATAGGCCCGCTTGCTATCATTCCTGAATATCAGGGACAAGGGTTAGGCAGACTTCTCCTAAGGGCTTCCCTTCAGTTTGCAAAGGAAAAGGGCTACCATAAAACCATTCTGTCGGTCAATGGAGAAAACGAGCGGGCCCAGGCTTTATATGTTAATGAAGGTTTTCGGCAAGTTGAGGGGGTAGCTTGCTACGAATATATTTTTCAGGCGTAAACAGATTATAGACTAGAAGCCATTGCATGTATTAGAATAACAGGGATGAATGGAGGTATAGTACAGATGTCTAATTTACCGAACTGCCCAAAATGTAATTCAGAATATACGTACGAGGATGGAAGTCTGTTTGTTTGCCCAGAATGTGCTCATGAATGGAATTTAGAATCCGTAGCAGAACAGGAAGAGCAAACAGTGGTGAAAGATTCTAATGGAAATGTTTTAACCGATGGAGACTCTATTACTGTCATCAAGGACTTAAAAGTAAAAGGGAGTTCTTCGGTTTTAAAAGCAGGTACAAAGGTTAAAAACATCCGCTTAGTGGATGGCGACCATAATATTGATTGCAAAATTGATGGTTTTGGAGCAATGAGTTTAAAGTCAGAATTTGTTAAAAAGTTGTAATGTGCAGGAATGAGAAGAGCTAGGCATATATGCTTAGCTCTTAACAATGTCCCATTTCTACATAATAGTTTTTCTCAGTCAGGGCTTTATGCAATAGCTCAATATGATCGTGGTTTTTAGTCTCAACCGAAATCTCAATTTGAGCATAGCCAGGATAAATATCCTTGCCGATTCGATGAAGATTAACGGATTGAACATTGGCATCTAAATCAGTAATCGAGCCTAAGACCCGTTGCAGTTCACCAGGTTTGTCTTTTAAAGTAATAATAAAATTAGCGTATCTTCCAGACTCAACCAAGCCCCGTTCAATAATTCTTGAGATAAAATTCATATCGACGTTCCCACCGCTTAACACAGCCACCACTTTTTTCTTCTTTATATTTATTTTTTCATAAAGTAAGGAAGCAAGTGAGACAGCACCCGAACCCTCTACTAACAGTTTATTTCTTTCCAATAGCATAAGCATGGTCCTTGCAATTTCCATTTCATCGACACAAAATACATCGTCCACGTATTTTTGGACCACTTCAAACGGTTTGAGGCCCGGTTTCTTCACTGCAATTCCATCCGCCATTGTAGGGGTTGAATCCACCATAACAGGCTTATGTTCAAACAGGGACTGTTTCATACTTGGGCAGGCAAGTGCTTGAATACCGTATACAGATATATTGGGATTTTTCTCCTTAATAGCCGTAGCGACACCAGCAATCAGCCCTCCGCCGCCAATAGGGCAAATAACAGCTTCTACTTCAGGGAGCTGATCAAGAATTTCTAATCCAACCGTTCCTTGCCCTGTCATAATTTCTTCATCATCAAAAGCGTGAATAAAAGTAGCACCCATTTGCTCTTTCAGTTCTAATGCATAAGCGAGAGCGTCATCAAATACTGCCCCTTCTAGGACAACTTCTGCCCCATATTGCTTTGTAGCCAGGATTTTACTAAGTGGTGCACCTTTTGGCATTACTATGGTACAAGGAACACCAAGCATTTGGCTCGAATAGGCCACACCTTGTGCGTGATTTCCCGCTGATGCAGCGACTACACCCTTTGCCAGTTCCTCCTTTGATAACGAATTAAGCTTATTGTACGAGCCCCTTACTTTAAAGGAGCCTGTCTTTTGGAGATTTTCCAGTTTTAAAAAGATTTCATTATGAGCGAGCTGACTAAATGTTTTCGAGTAATCAAGGGGAGTGGTATGAACAATTCCCTTCATTTTCTCACGTGCTACGATGATATCGTCAATGTTCAATGTATTTCCTCCTCCGTCCAAAAAAGTTCTTCTTTTTAGGATGTACTGGAGCAAATAAACTATGTCATGAAAAGACTAATTGTAGAAAGAGAGGCATAAGGTCTGTCCAGGCTTTCACTTCTCTATTCGTGTTTGCGGTGGAATACTAATGAGAATGGAGACTGCTTTCTTCCATCCAATAGGCTTCCCGAATATTGATCTGCTTGCGAATTTTCCGGATGATATCGGTGGTGATTTCTCCTTCTTCGTACAAATTCTGAATTTCATCTCTTTCAGCCTGGAATGCCTTTACACGCAATTCTCTTTGTAAATCTCTGTAATGAGCAGAGTCGGCACCCTTTTTTGCTAATTTAAATTTCGTAAGCATTTCGCTATATTCTCCGATAATCACTAAATACACATGCTCATTTTCAGGTGTCATCTGGTTATTTAAAGACTTAATGGCGGCTTTAGCCATATTCATTTTTAACTGAATCATTTTCTTCAATTGTGCCTGGCGGGTTTCAAGCTGTTGCTGGCTTTTCGGCATGATTAATTGAATCAGTTTTAATACACTTCTTTTAGCCAGTGTTCCGATAAATAATCTTCTAAAGCGCATCCGATTGGTCACAGCAAGCCTCATTCTCTGAATATGTTCCTCAGACAAATAATAAGTTTCTCGGTCTATTTTACCCTCTAATTTTAATGTTTCAATGTAGAGGGCTTCAGCGTCCAAAGCCTTCATCCGAATTTCAGTTTCGAGTATTTTTAGGTGCTCGGAGTTTTTATTATTTTCAGTAATCAGTTGATTTCGGATTTGATTGTATGAGGCAATTACCGAGACCGCTGCGCCACGATTCTCATCATTCATCAATTCACGAATCGAACGAATGGCTGAATCAATCGTCCGCAGCTTCGCCTCTCGCAACATTTCTTTCCGTTGTTCATTAGCGTTTACTTTTTCCGTTCTTGCAAGAATAGGCAAAAAGATACTGGCCGTTATGAGCGTAACTAGAATAACTCCAGCAGCTATAAAAATAATTAAAGAACGCTGAGGAAAGGGAGATCCGTCGGCTAGGACATATGGAATGGTGAATGCCCCTGCCAGGGTAACCGCTCCTCTGACTCCGGAAATAGTGAGAATGCCAATCGCTCTCATTGAGGGCATTTTGATTTCCTTTTTGAGCCACTCCCACTTCCAGGCCGCGCCGATCCATAAGAAGCGCAAGAAGAGAAGTGCAGTTGATATGATGAAAATATACTTACTCACTTCCCAATTATTAAACAGCGGGTCTTTGAAAATTTCACTAATAACACTTGGAATTTGCAGACCTAAAAGGACGAACACTAATCCGTTCAAAATATAGATAAGTACCGTCCACGTGTTTTGTGAAACCAATTGCAATTTCATCGCAGGGGATTGGTCACGTTCCCGGTAGATGGTATGTACAATACCTGCCGAAACGACAGATAAAATACCCGAGAGATGAACATGCTCCACAAGGTAAAAAATCACGAATGGGGTGAGAAGTTGGATCAACATGTGGATGGTCACATCCTCCATCCCCAGCCGGCGAATAAAGATTTTCAGTTGAATGATTAGTATCGAAAGAAGTGCACCGCCAGCCAGTCCGCCCATAGCAATTACGATGAAACTCCCGCTTGCCTGAGCCAATGAAAAAACACCTGTTACCGTCGCGGCAACCGCAAATTTAAATGCAACCAATCCAGAGGCATCGTTCATTAATCCCTCTCCTTCAAGGATATGCATGATCGTTTCCGGTATCTTCACCCGACTCGAAATGGCACTTACAGCAACGACATCGGTCGGAGAAAGAATCGCAGCCAAAGCAAAAGCGGCTGGCAGTGGAATCGACGGAATCAGCCAATAGATTAAATATCCTATTGCAAATACGGTAACAAACACAAGACCAAGAGCCAGCAATAGGATTGGTTTTCGTAATTTCCATAATGCGTGCCGTGAAACATTTTTACCATCATGAAAAAGCAGGGGAGCGATAAATAAAACAAAGAACAATTCCGGTTCCATCGGGATATGAATGCCTAACGGCAGCGAAGCAAGTAACACCCCGAGTGCAATTTGAACCAGCGGTACTGGGACGTATGGCAAAAAATGATGGATAAAACTAGATAATCCAATGACAGCAAGTAAAAAAAGTATAAGCAAAAAAAGTTCCATTGCAGGTCTCCTCTCTTAAGTATTTTGTGTAATTAAGATATTTTTCAACACATTCGAGAGGGGAATTTCACTTTTTCAAAAAAATAAGCGAACAGTGCAGGCTTCGCCACATTCGATTCAGGATTCGTATGGTGCCCGTGGAGAGGAGGGAATTGATTAACGGGTAATCATAGGAGCTGTATGGTGCCCGTGAGGAGTGGAAAATTAGTTCAGCGGTAATCATAGGAGCCGTATATTGCCCGTGGGGAGTGAAAAATGGTTTCAGCGGTAACCATAGGAGTTGTATGGTTCCCCTGAAGTCGGAAAAAATGGTTAAACGGTAACTAGTGAATGCGAATAGTACCCGTGAAGGGTGGAAAATCAGGTAAGCGGTAACTTGTGGAAACGAGTGTCACTGTGATGAGGTAAGATTTGCTAAACAAAAAAGAACCGGGCGGTTTGCCCGGCCAGTATCCTTTTTACACCTCTACCTGTTCAACCTTCACTGTCCAGTTAAACGGATCTTCTTTTTTCCCAGTTTGGATGCCGGTCACTTCATCATAAATACGCTGAGAGAGTTCACCGATTTGACGATCATTTATTGTAATTGCTTGGTCATTCCAAGTTAATTCGCCAACAGGGGAAATAACAGCAGCTGTTCCTGCACCAAACACTTCTTCAAGCTCGCCGCGTGCATGCGCTGCGAATACCTCTTCAATCGAGATCTTCTCTTCTCGTACAGGGATATTCCAGTATTTTAATAATTCAATCACGGAATCACGTGTTACCCCTGGTAAGATACTTCCATTTAATCGTGGTGTGACTACTTCACCATTAATTTTGAAGAAGATATTCATGCTGCCAACTTCTTCTACATACTTATTCTCCTTAGCATCAAGCCAGAGAATTTGGGCAAATCCATTTTCATCTGCTTTTTCCTGTGCTTTCAGACTGGCAGCATAGTTTCCAGCTGTTTTTACATGACCTACTCCGCCAATAACAGCCCGAACATAATGTTCTTCTACATAGATTCTAACAGGGCTTAACTGGTCTCCATAATAAGCTCCAGATGGAGAGAGAATCACAAGCAATTTATATTGTTTCGCAGGGCGGACGCCAAGATATGGTTCCGTTGAGAATATAAAAGGACGAATGTAGAGAGAAGTCCCTTCACCTTCAGGAACCCAATCTTTTTCAGTTAAAATTAATTGTTTAATCGCTTTTAATAGAAATTCCTCATCAATTTGCGGAATGCATAGTCTTTCGCATGATTCATTCAAACGTCTCATGTTTTTTTCTGGACGGAAAAGCTGGATGGCACCATCAGCCGTCTTATAGGCTTTCATTCCCTCAAAGATTGCTTGTCCATAGTGAAAAACCATCGCAGACGGTTCAAGCGTTAAGGGTTCATAAGGAGTAATTCTCGGATCATACCAGCCGACTTCATGTTGATAATCCATGACAAACATATAATCACTAAAATACTTTCCAAAACCAAGTGATGCAAAATCAGGCTTTTCCTTTAACACTTCTCTTTGAATAAATGCAATATCTTGTTTCATGGTTAACACCTCTTGTCGATTCTCTACTTTATCTTGTTGATTAGTAGGCTTGTGTACTATAGAAATTCTAAATTGAAAGTAACTTTATTATCTAACTATACCACTTAAGCAGTACCTACTGCTATTCTCTAGATTAAAAAAATCGAATAATTCTAAAAATAAAGAATCGATGTCTTTATGTTTTTAGGATAGTAACATAATTAACTAAAAAGATGAAGAAACTAAAAATTAATACCTAAACAGGTCAAAAGGATAATGGTTTATAACGATTTCCATAGTATTTACATATACATTTATGCTGATTCTTCCAAAGCGATTTCCGCTTTCCATAACCCTTCTTATGCTTCTTTTTAGCATGACATATGCTCAAGTCATTGATCATATATTAGCCGGAACAAAATTTGATTTATACGATATTATTGATGTAGAAAAATATGAATGGTTTGATTTTATTACTTGGTTTCTTTACCCGCCCTTTGGCTATGCCTTTGTTTATTTTTATGATAAATGGAGGTAAAAGGGATCAGGGTATTTTGGTACATAGTATCATGGTCATTCATTTCATTAGTAGTTGAGGTCCTTAGCTTTAAGCTACATGTATTCACGTACAAAGGATGGAAGTTTTCGTATTCCTTTCCGATTTATCTCGTGACTCTATGTATTTATTTGCTTGTCTTTCTTTATTTAAAAGACACTTTTGAAAAATTAAAGCGTACACCAATCAATTCAGATAGTGGAGGGTAACAATGGTAGATGTTTTTACAGAAATAATAATCGAGCGACCGGTGGGAGAAGTATCAAAATATGGGGCGAATCCTGACAACGCTCCGGAATGGTATGTAAATATCCAATCTGCCGAATGGCAAACAGAAAAACCATTGAGGTTGGGTACAAGAGTGGCGTTTAAAGCCCGTTTTCTTGGAAGGGAACTTGCCTATATCTATGAAATCACTGAATTTATACCAGAAAAAAAGCTAGTTATGAAAACTGCACAAGGGCCGTTTCCGATGGAGACCATCTATACTTGGGAATCTATCGAGGGAAATCGCACACGGATGACGTTAAGGAATAAAGGGAATCCAACCGGTTTTTCAAAAGTATTTGCACCGTTTATGGCTCCGATGATGAAACGAGCAAACATGAAAGATTTAAAAAATATTAAACAAATTCTTGAGTCCTAACAGTGCCGAAAAAAAACGCCACAAATGGGCGTCTAAAAAATCAAGATTGTTCATTGTTTTCAGCTGCATTAGTAAAAGCATTGGGGTCGACCGTGTTTGCACCATAATCTGGAACATTACTCGCATGCTCCTCGTGATACTGAGACCCGGCCCCTTGCTGATTAGGATTGGTTTTCCCTTTTTGCTGGTTGTTTTGTTGATTTGGCATATACTCACCCCCTAAATTTAAGAGTAGTATACCTTTTATGGATGGAATTATTCGTACTCCTCATTTATTCAAGAATCAGCGATGCATGGTCCACATTCCAATATCTTTAAAGCCCAACCGCTTATAAATTCGGCCAGCCTCAGGATTATCATAGAATAAGCAAAGCGTTTTCCCTTCATTTAAGACATCCTGAACGACCTTTTTCATAATAGAAGTGGCGAGACCTTTCCGGCGGTATTCCTTCCTCGTGCAGACACCGACAATCATTGCCGACATTGAATTTTCCGCTGCGGTTGAAACACAAGCGGTCATAACCCCATTGTCCTCTGTAAAATAGGTTCTTGATGTATTCGCCTCAATGGATTGTACCAATACGTCACGGGCATCATCTCTGACATAAAATTCTTCAATAGATTTGCGGAGTTCTAAAATTTGGTCAACATCCTCGATGCTAGCCTTTTTATATACGACATTATCAGGAGACAGGCATTCATCAGTACGGCATTCGGCAAAATAAGTCACTTGCTTTTTACCAAGCTGGAGGTCATCATATGCTTCAAATTTAGCAACAATTTCTGATTTTCCGGATAAGAGAATAGGCTGGCTGTATTCCTTAATAATCGATACAAAACCGCTCGGATCGAATTCTCCTTTTGCATAAGGTATAAAAGATTGATGGAACCTAAGAAGTACGGCTATAATTGTGTTCTGTTCATCAAATTCGGCCCAGAGTTCTTGGGACTCGGAAGAATAACCGAATGCCTCAATATCCCCGATAATAAATAGATTTATAGATGGTTCCTCACCTAAAAAAGCAAGAACCTGTTGATGGTCTTGGTCTGTAAGTTTTCTAATCACGGCAATTCCCCCCTTATTTTCAATAAGGTAACGAAATAATTGGAAAATTTCAAGTGTTTTATAGAATTCTAGTTCCTAAATTCTGACTCTTTCCATATTGTTGTGAAAACAAGGGGGGAGGGGCAAATATTATCCGCAAGTTTTAAATATCTGAATAACTGAAAGTCGTCCAAATAAGTATATCTTTTAACTAGTAAGCGTATACATTATGTTAGAGATTCTAAAAACTAGTAAAGGGGAATATCGATGAAAAATAGAATTGATCCTGAATTGAGAGAGACACTCGAATTATTTCCACCGCTTGATTTGGACAACCTGAAGGAATTTAGACAGTTTATGGCAGAGGCCGCAGAATCTATCGAAATACCAATAGATGAGCATGTTGCTATTTATGACCGGATGATTCCTGGTCCAGAGGCTAACCTTGAAGTCAGGGTACGAATTTATGAACCAAAGGAAAAAGATGAGAGGTTACCAGGTCTCTTGTGGATTCACGGTGGCGGATATGTCCTCGGAACGCCAGAGGATAATGATGTCTTGTGTCAGCAATTTGTCATTGATGCAAATTGTGTGGTGGTTTCGGTTGATTATCGTTTAGCTCCAGAGGATCCATATCCAGCAGGCTTGGAAGATTGCTATGCGGCCCTACAATGGATGTCTGAAAATGCGAATGAATTAGGCATTGATTCGTCCCGGATTGGAGCAGCAGGGGCTAGTGCAGGCGGAGGGCTAACTGCTGCCCTAGCGTTATTGGCTCGCGATCGAAAAGGCCCTAAATTATGTTTTCAAATGCCGTTGTATCCGATGATTGATGATCACAATAATACACCATCAAGTTTAGAAATAACCGGAAATATGATTTGGAACCATGATCTCAATGAAAAATGCTGGTCCATGTACCTCAATGGAGAAAATCGAACGGAAAATGTTTCGGCGTATGCCGCACCAGCGCGAGCAACCGACCTAACGGGGCTGCCTTATACCTATACTTGCGTAGGGCAACTAGATCCATTCCGTGATGAGACACTTACCTATGTAACAAAGCTTAGCCAGGCTGGCGTTGATGTGGAATTCCACCTTTATCCTGGATGTTATCACGGATTTGAAGGTCTTACTCCAAACGCCGCTATTAGCCAGCGTGCAGTAGCCGAATATGTAGGTGCTGTAAAGCATGTACTGCACCGTAAGATTACTGTGAAAAATGGGTAAAACTTAGTTCCACTAAAAGTAAACAAAAAAGGCGGACAGTACCACTGTCTGCCTTTTTTTCTGCCATTTTATTACTTTGTAGGAAACTCTAATAACCTAATTGTTTACCTAGACCAAAAATATAGGGTGTTTATTAGGCATGTTGTACAATTTATAATACGTGAAATATGTCGTAAATTTAGAGCAGGGATTATCTCAATTTAAGATAATGGCTTTTCGGTTGGATTTTATTGGACTAGATAATAATTTACAATTTAGCAATTCGATTTTACTTACAAGAAGGATGTGTAGTGTTCAAATGAAGAAAACAGTTATATATAAGAGTAATGATTGTTTTTCAATAAAGGCTGATTTCTATGGAAATAGCAAAGATCATGCACCAGTTATAGTTTATATTCATGGTGGTGGGCTTGTTTGGGGGACAAGAGAAGGAATAAGTGATGAGATGATAAAATTTTACAATGATAATGGATTTGCTTTGTTTTCTATCGACTATAGGCTAGCTCCTGAAACAAAATTACCGGGCATTCTGGATGATGTTCAAGATGCATTACGGTGGCTAAAATCAGAAGGACCAAATGAATTTTCCATTGATCCGGAAAGAATTGCTGTTGTTGGTAGTTCTGCAGGTGGTTTTTTGGCGCTTTGTACGGGTTCATTTACACATAAACCACGTGCAATTGTCTCTTTTTATGGCTATGGAGATATCACTGGTAAATGGGCAACAAATCCCAGCAGTTTTTATTTACAAAAGGACCATGTCACTAAAAATATTGCTAGAAGGCTTATCTCCGACCAAGTGATTACAGAGGCATCGATTGAACAGAGGTTTCTCTATTATGTGTATGCCCGACAACAAGGGATATGGATCCAAGAGATTACGGGGATAAATCCAAAAATACATAAGGATGCACTCTTAAAGTTTTGTCCAAAGCAAAATATTACTAGGGATTATTCACCAACTTTACTGTTACACGGGACAAAGGATGAGGATGTTCCATATGAACAATCGGTATTTATGAGAGGAGCACTGATAAAAGAAAGGGTTGAAACCAAGTTAATCACAATTCCAAATGGAGAGCATGTATTTGATAAGGATTTTGATAATCCGGTTGTCCAAGGTGCATTGAGACAAGTGATTGAATTCCTTCAATACCATTTATCGGAATAGGTCATATCGACTTCTTAATCTCCCAAAAATATAACGGGCCCCGTGGTTTATTGGGAACGGGGCCAGCTGATTTAAGAATTGATAGGAAGTTTTTTATTTAAGAGTCTAAATATTTTTAAAGCTAATTGTATTTGCAATAATTCCTCTGAGTTTTTTAAATCAGTATTTAAGATTTCCTTAATTTTCTCGATTCTGTAAATAAGCGTATTTCGGTGTAAAAACATCGCCTTTGCTGTTTCACTAATATTAAGGTTATTAATAAAATAGTTCTCTAGCGTAATGATATAACTTGTCCCATGTAAATGATCATGCTCATAGATTTTCCCAAGGCTTTTCTTGAAAAACTCTTCTAATTCTGAATCTTTGATATTACTATCCAAAAAGTGATAGATGGAATGATCCTCATAATGAGATACTCCCCCTCTTATATTAAATTTCTCCATAAGCCGAATAGATTCATTGGCTTCAGAAAAGCTCTTATGAAGGGAATGAATGGTTTCATACTGACGGCCAATTCCAACTAAGAAGGTTATGTTAGTTATTTCCGTTTCAAGTACATTATAAATTTTATTCCCGTATTGTTTTATCTCATTTACCGATAGAGAAGGTTTGTTGTCATTTTGTCCAATCATTATAATGATACGATTGTTTCTATGAAAGCATGTGACCTCAGCGTTTGAATAGTTCGAAAGATTATAGACTATGTCCACACATTTTCTGGATCTGTTCTCCAACCGAACCCTCCTTGCAACCATATCATCATAACTGTCATCTTCCTCTGATTCTAAATTAATGACTATACAATAGTAACTATAACTCGGATTTAATCCATGCATTTCACTAAAGGTTTGAATAGTTTCGACGGATGTTATTTTTCCAGTTAGTAAATCATCAAAGAAATCCTGTTTGATTTTTAATTTTACCTCCTCAATCTCCTTTGCCTTTATACGTTCTAGTGCCATTATAGTTGACGCCTGCTCTAAAATAATAAAGTCAAACTCCGTTAAATCTTGAACAGTCTGCCATACAACAATATATCCATAAATATTATTTGAAACTGCGATAGGGAGGATGCGGCATTTTATTTCCATTCTTTCTAAGTAATAAATGCGTTGAATACTTTTTTTCATTTCACTTATCTCTTTAGGAACAGACTGAATAAACTCCTTATTGAAAATAGGTCGATTTTTAACAAGATTGAAGCAGTATGAAAGAGGTACCTTATTATTTAGATGTTCTGTATAGTGAAGCAATTTCCAATCCGGGTCAACGAAAATAATTGGATTATTAATAGAACCCGATAACATGGAAGAAATCCTTTCAATCCCTCCGCCCTCCAGTGTAATCCGAAAAAATAAGTTATGCATGTCTAGGGTTTTTCTATTTAATAAATCATAACGGCCAGATGCTTTCTCATTAATAATAGAAATAACCTTTGATAAGGTATATTCAAAAGGCAGCTCAATCAGTGGAAAACCCAATTCGTTTGCATAATCGATCATTTTCTGTGGGAGCTTTTCGAAGTATCGTTTCATTTTAACAACGAGACCAGCGCAATTAATAGCTGAAAGCTCGTTAAGTATTCTAATTTGTAAATCCTCATTATCTTTAAAAATATAACCCGTTGATAAAAGGAGTTCATTAGGTGAAAGCCAGTCAAATGCCTCGGGATTTTCAATGATATTTACAATTGAAATTTCATTATCAATTCCTTTTTCCCCAGCAACTATCTTTAAGCCATCAATCGCTTGTATTTCAAATAAATCCTTAACGGTCAGCAAGGTTATCACTCCTTTGTCGAAAAATCGACATATATAATTGTATAACATGCACAAACGATTTCTACTTTTTTTGGTTTGCTTAAACGATGATGTTTTTATGCATTCTATCTAAAATAATCATGTAAGGTCATAACCTGTCAAACTAAAATAGCAGTAAAACAAATTTTTCCCTTTTAGGGAAATGAAAGAGTTGAGGCTAATTTTTATACTGTGCTTTACAAATATATCCTTTGAAAGGAGCTGCATGTACAGACGTTCCAGATCAATGTTGTGCCACAATCGAGGAGTGCGAAATCTGGTGAACTTGGGTTTATCGAAAGAATTAATAATTCGGGTTTAACTGGGTTTGTTCATAGCACATTTAAAAGGACTATTAATATCCATTGTCATGAAAATGGAGAATTATTTACGATTGCCAGCACCCAAATTGATAATGGACCGAATACGCTTGTGATTCATTCTCCCAGCCTGGAAGAATTCAATATCGATGTCAATGATGCAGTGTATGTAAAAAATAATGTATTGCACATTTCAAATAAGCTTGCCATATTTACGAATCAAGCTGATAAATGGTTTAGTATTTTACCAGAGTACCCAGCGAACACTGAAAACATCAATCGAAATTTAAAAAGAATGGTGGAATACATCGATATCCATGGGAAAGCTGGCGGAATGAAAGAGAAAGTAGTTGGCCAAAGTCCTTTTGAGGCTGAAATGTCAAAATTGCTCGAAGAACGAACCAAGTTATTATTAGAGGGATTATTAAATAATCGGATGACCAGTGCCTTGCATCATGCTGTTTCGTTAATTGGTCTTGGTCCAGGATTAACTCCCTCGGGGGATGACTACCTAGTTGGATTATTTATGATCATTAATTTGAGGAATAGCCCTTTCTATCTACATCAATCATTTTGTGAAGAAGTGTTGCAGAATGCAAAAAACTTAACAAATGAAATAAGCTATATGGCATTAAAAAAGGCATCAATTGGTCAAGTGAGAGAGTCTGTTATTCACTTAATCTATTCCATACTTTATGGAGAAGAAGAAGACTTATTTCTCACTTTAAATAAAGTTCTAACTATCGGCTCTTCATCAGGAACAGATTTAGCCTTAGGGCTTGTCTGCGGGTTGAAAGCCAATCTTAAAGCAGGAGGTCAATCATGACAGTAAAAGCAATTGTAAAAGCAAAAACCTATTTTGATTCTGTATCTTTGATGTCACTGTCAACAAAAGCGAACCAAATAGACGGCGTTGAACAGGCTATTATCGCAATGGGTACAGAAATGAATAAAGAAGTAATGAAAAATGTGGGATTAATGACATTCGAAGTAGAAGAGGCAAAATCAAGTGATTTAATCATTGTGGTTAATGCTGCAAATGATGAAATGTGTGAAAGCGCATTCATAGCTATTGAAGAATTAATGACAAAAAAGGAAACCTCCACTGAGAAAGGTGAAGTCAAATATTCAACAATCACATCCGCATCTCAAGGTATTCCTGAAGCTAATCTAGCAGTAATTGCTGTAAATGGAGCATATGCCACGAGAGAAGCTAGAAAAGCTCTTGAAAACAATCTCCATGTCATGCTATTTAGCGACAATGTAAGCATAGAAGATGAAATTGAGTTAAAGAAATTGGCCCATGAAAAAGGTTTATTAATGATGGGACCAGATTGCGGAACAGCAATAATTGGCAATGTTGCCTTGTGCTTTGCCAATGCTGTAAGAAAAGGGAACATTGGTATCGTTGGGGCATCAGGAACAGGAAGCCAAGAAGTAAGTGTACGTATTCATGAATTCGGCGGTGGAATCACACAGATGATTGGAACTGGCGGTAGAGATTTAAAAGAGGAAATTGGCGGAATCATGATGCTTGATGGTATCAAAGCACTTGAGAAGGATGAGACCACGAAAGTCATTGTTCTTGTATCAAAGCCACCTGCACCAAGTGTTGAAGAGAAAGTATTAGCGCAAATAAAACAATGCAAGAAACCAGTTGTTGTTTGGTTTGTTGGTGGAGATGAAGAGAAGGTCAAACAAGCTGGCGGACATTTTGCGAAAATGTCTAAAGAGGCTGCGCTTAAAGCGGTATTGTTGGCTGGTGCTGATGAAAGCAAAATTAATAAACGGGCACTAAACATACCACTTATTGAAGAGGTCCGCACCAAATTAACACCAGAACAAAAATATATCCGCGGGCTATTCAGCGGCGGTACCCTTTGCGACGAGGCCATGAATGCTGCAATCGAGAAGTTCGATAATGTCTATAGTAATATCCAAAGAGATCCTAACTATCGCTTGAAAGATAAAAATATTAGTCAAGAACACACATTTATTGATTTTGGTGATGATGAGTTCACACAAGGTAAGCCACATCCAATGATTGATCCGTCCACAAGAATTTCAAGATTTATCCAAGAAGCGAAAGATCCATCCGTTGGTGTAATCGTCATGGACTTTGTTTTAGGATATGGGGCACATGAAGACCCAGTTGGAGCAATGCTTCCTGCAATCATTGAGGCAAAGCAAAATGCGGAACAAGAGGGAAGGCATCTTGAAATTATCGGATACGTTCTTGGAACAGATTTGGATCCTCAAAACCTTGAAGAACAGGTAGAAAAGCTGTTAGCTGCAGGTGTGACACATGCCAGCAGCAGCCAAAATGCAGGCCTTTTGGCAAGAGAATTTGTTGTGAAGGGAGAATAAGCCATGAGTAAAATAAATGAGCTTTTTAATCAAAAACTTAATGTTATTAACGTGGGAATCGAGTCATTTAAGGATGATTTAGTAAAACAAAATACAGAAGTAACTCATCTAGAGTGGACCCCGCCAGGCAGAGGCAACCCTGAACTTATTGCAGCCCTTGATATGCTTGAGGATCCGTCTATTCTTGAAAAAATTGAAGCAGCAAATAGGGTAGCTGTTGAAAGAATTATTAACTCACAGCCAGTATTAGTTGGTTTTGAAAAAGCAATTGATTGTGTGCCAGGTATGACAAAATCAACGATTCTTCACGCAGGACCTCCAATAACTTGGGATAAAATGAATGGTCCGATGAGGGGGGCTGTTACTGGGGCAATTGTATTTGAAGGACTTGCAAAGGATTTAGAAGAAGCGGCAGAACTGGCTGCATCTGGTGAAATTACCTTCTCTCCATGTCATGAGCACAACTGTGTTGGCTCAATGGCTGGTGTAACATCTGCTTCGATGTATATGCACATTGTAGAGAATAAAACCTATGGGAATCTTGCTTACACAAACTTGAGTGAGCAGCTTTCAAAAATCCTTCGAATGGGTGCTAATGATCAAAGTGTGATTGACCGTTTAGTTTGGATGCGCGATGTTTTCGGTCCAATCCTAAGTGCAGCGATGAAGTTAAATTCGAATGGAATTGATTTGCGTTTAATGCTTGCTCAAGCCCTTCATATGGGTGACGAGTGTCATAACCGCAACGTTGCTGGAACAACGCTTTTAATCCAGGCGTTAACACCTTATATTATTCAAACAGATTTTACACTTGAACAAAAACGAGAAGTATTTGAGTTTGTTGCAAGCAGTGATTATTTCTCTGGTCCAACTTGGATGGCCCTTGCAAAATGTGCTCTTGATGCAGCACATGGCATTGAAAATAGTACGATTGTAACAACAATGGCACGTAATGGTACTGAATTCGGTATCCGTGTAAGTGGAATTCCGGGAAATACATGGTTTACAGGTCCGGCGCAAAAAGTAATTGGTCCAATGTTTGCCGGCTACAAGCCTGAAGATTCTGGATTGGATATTGGGGATAGCGCAATCACTGAAACTTATGGAATCGGTGGATTTGCGATGGCTACAGCCCCTGCTATTGTTGCTCTTGTAGGCGGAACAATCGATGACGCAATTGGCTACTCTAAAAAAATGAAAGAAATTACAACAACAGAAAATCCAAACGTAACGATTCCTTTGTTGAAATTCATGGGTATTCCGACTGGAATCGATGTTCGAAAGGTTGTTCAGACGGGAATCATGCCAATCATTAATACAGCAATAGCCCATAAGGAAGCTGGAATTGGAATGATTGGAGCAGGAATCACTAATCCTCCAGTTGAAGCGTTTGAAAAGGCATTACTTGCTCTAAGCGAAAACATTAAGTAATAGATTCTGGTCCTAATTCTGTTAGGACCAGAACCGATTTTAATCTTATTTAAATTGATAGACTTCATGTTGGGAACACAACAAAAGGAGAGAATGGCATTGGAAAATCATTCCTTACACAGTAAACTGATTGAAGCAAGTGAGCAGGGTAATCTAGCAACTGCAAAACAGCTTTTAGATGATGGTGCAGACGTATACTATAAAGATACCGCAGGTCGAACAGCGTTAATGGCAGCAACACAAAAAAATCAAATTGATGTAGTTAAATTATTACTTGAGGCCGGCAGTGATGTAAATACACGAGATATAACACAGCTAACTCCATTTATTTGTTCCGGTGCAAACGGATTTCATGAAATTTTAAGCTTAATGCTCCAGTATGGTGCGGATTTAAATAGTGTGAACCGTTTTGGAGGCACTGCATTGCTTCCATCTAGTGAGAAAGGCTATTTGAAAACCGTTCAAGTCTGTTTGGATGCTGGGGTTCCGGTAAATCATGTGAACAATTTAGGCTGGTCCGCTCTACTTGAGTCCGTGATTCTGGGTAATGGCGGTCGGTTATATTCCGATATCATTCAAGAACTAGTAAACGCCGGTGCAGATGTGTTTCTCCCTGATAGAGATGGGAAATCAGCATTAAAGCACGCAAAAGAAATGGGCCACGATAAGATTTTAGCCATCTTGAACAAGGAATTTGAAGAAAATAATGAATCTATTAAAAAGGCTAAACATTTTGCAAGAAGCGGTCATTATGAGGAAGCTATCTTGGAAATTGAAAAGGACCTTGAACATAATAGTCATAACCTTGATTTGATTTACTACAAAGGCTATTTCTTACAAGAATTAAAGAGATATGAGGAAGCACTTGAGGAATACAACAAAGCATTAGCTCTTGACCCAATGGATTTAGACTTCTATTTCTATACGGCCAATTGTTTAAGAGCAATGAGGAAACCGAAGGAAGCGCTTTCGGAGTATGATAAAGCTTGTGCATTAAACACTACAGAAACTTTTTATCGTTATCATAAATCCAATTACCTGAGAGAACTAGGCAGGCATGAGGACGCTGTTGTTGAAATGGACAAATTACTTGCACTAATGCCAAAACGCTATGATTTTTCTTTCCATAAGGCAAACAGTCTTAGGGCTCTAGGTAAACATCAGGAAGCAATTGAAGAAATTGAGAATGCGATTGCAAATGATCCGACTAACCCGTTATATCATTTGCATAAGGAACAATCTCTTGAATTGCTAGTGAAACAAGCAAACGAAAGCAAGGGGGAAATTTGATGGGAAAATTAGTAATAGTTGCAATTGGAGGAAACTCATTAGTCCGCGATAATGGCCGTGATACGGTTCAGGACCAATACGAAGCGGTGTGCGAAACCGCAGTAAATATTGCCGATATGGTTGCGGAAGGCTTCAGTGTAGTAGTCACCCACGGTAATGGTCCACAAGTAGGTTTTGGACTTAGACGGTCGGAAATTGCGAATGAAGTCACTGGTATGCCGGTAGTTCCACTAGTCAATTGTGGGGCAGATACGCAAGGCGGTATTGGCTATCAAATTCAACAGGCCTTAATCAATGAATTTGCCAAGAGGAGTATTAACAAAAAGGTCGCTACGGTTATTACACAGGTAGAAGTAAGTATTGATGACCCCAATTTTAAAAATCCGACAAAACCTGTAGGGGCATTTTTTACACTAGAGCAGGCTGAAGAAATGAAAAAAGAACATCCAGACTGGAGTTTCATAGAAGATTCAGGCCGCGGCTATCGAAGAGTGGTCCCTTCACCAAAACCAATTAACATTGTGGAAAAAGATGCGATTAAAACATTAATCGATGCTGGGTTTGTGGTTATCGCTGTTGGAGGCGGCGGGATTCCTGTAGTAAGGAACAATAACAATGCGTTTGAGGGAATTGACGCAGTCATTGATAAGGATTTTGCAACGAGTCTACTAGCAGAACAGGTTCAAGCGGAAACATTGATCATTACCACGGGTGTTTCGAGAGTTTGTATTAACTTTGGCAAGCCAAATCAAAAGGCACTTGAAAAGATTACATTTGAAGAAACCAAACAATATGTACTTGAAAACCACTTTCCTCCAGGAAGCATGCTTCCTAAAATTGAGGCTAGCTTAAGTTTTTTGGAAAAAAATGGTTCGAGGGTCATTATCACAAACCCAGAAAGCTTAAAAGAAGCAATCAATGAAGGCGCAGGAACTCATATTGTAAGGTAATGGATAAATTTAGCTAAGCAAGGAGATGTAAATATGGAAGAAGCTAAAATTGAAAAAGCCTATGATAAATATAAATCATATGGTTATTCAGATGATTTACTTCCAAAGAAGCCTAGCCAAAGAGATTGGGGCATATCAAACTATACGACACTATGGATGGGCGCCGTCCATAATATCATGTCTTATATGACAGTAGCAGGATTCTTTATTCTAGGATTAAATACAAAGCAAGTACTATTAGCCGTCATGCTTTCAGCAGTTATTGTATCAACATTTTATGTTTTAAACGGTTATTCAGCATCAAAGTATGGCCTCCCATTTGCAATGCTTCTTCGAGATACCTTTGGAGTAAAAGGAGCCATTATCCCTGCGTTATGTCGTGGTCTAATAGCCGGTTTGGTATTCTTTGGTACTACCACTGTCGTTGGGGCGGAATCTTTGAATGTTATTTTTGCGAGATTCATTCCGAATTATATGTCCTTAGGTGGAGATTTTAATATTTTTGGCTTAACTGTTCCTACCATGATTTCCTATGCCATTCTTTGGACGATTACCGTTCTATTGTTCTTAGGTGGAATGAATGTTTTGGGTAAGTTTGGAAACTGGTCTTCACCTGTTGTTTACGTATTTATCATTGGTGCGGCAGTTTGGGCAATCAACATGGCGGGTGGTTTTGGACCAATTTTATCGTATGTACCGAAAGATCCGTCCTCTAGCCCACTTGTTTTTATTGCCTGCGTAAGTGCGTTAGTATCTAACTGGGCCGGTCCAGTGGTTAACATGGCTGATTTTACTCATCGAGCTAAATCGCCAAGAGACGTTATTATTGGGTTACCACTAGGATTTATTTTCTCATATATTCTCTTTGCCATCACTTGTGTTGCTCTAATTGCTGGTACTGAAATTGCATTTGGTGAGCCTATTTTCAATATCGTTCATGCGCTTGATAAAATTGAAAATACATTTTCTGTAGTAGTATTAATATTAGCCCTAAACGTTGGTGCTACGGCGTTTGTTGTGTTTGCAAACCTATTGCCTTCAGGATTACAAATGACATCTCTATTTCCAAAAAGATTTACTGTAAAGTCAGCAGGTATCTTGACAGCGATTGTTGGAACCTTAATTTTACCATGGAAGCTTGTATCTAGCACAACAACATTGTTCTTCTTCTATAGCTTTATTGGATCTATCTTTGGACCAATCGCAGGGATTATGCTTTCCAGCTTCTATATTCATCGTAAGGGAAAGCTAAACCTTGATAATATTTATGTACCACAAGGCAGTAATGGGGAGTTTAAGAACGGCTATAATCCAATTGCAATGGGTGTTTTAGCAATGAGCTTCATTCTTCCAATGTCAGGTGCATTTCTTAAGAATGTTCCACTTTTAGCTAAAATGAATGATTTTGCATTCTTTAGTGGTTTGATTGTTTCGTTTATTCTATACACTATTTTTGGAAAGTATAGTAAACCGAATAACCAATAGTTTTTTTGTAGAAGCATAGTCAAAGTTTTTAAGGATATTTATTAAAATTTCTGTTCAATAAATAATAGGAGGAATTTAATGATGGATTATATGAAAATGGCTGCAGAGGCAACAATTAAAGGAATGAACAATAAAGTTGGAGGTCCATTTGGCGCAACAATTGTCCGTGGTGATGAAGTGATTGCTGCAGTAAGTAACACGATGATGAGAGATACAGATCCATCTGCACATGCAGAAATGGTTGCTATTCGAGAAGCTTGTAAGAAACTTGGAACCATGGATTTATCTGATTGTGTAATATACGCAACTTGTGAACCATGTCCAATGTGTGTCTCAGCCATCATTTGGACAGGAGTTAAAGAAGTTCATTATTGTAACACAAGAGATGATGCTCATGATCATGGTTTTTCTGATATGCACCTACGCAAATATTTAACAGGAGAAGATACAAGTGTGCTTAACATGATCAAAGTAGAAAAAAGAGAAGATTGTGATCATCTATTTGAGCATTTTCACAAACAAAATGAGAAGTAGGATTTCTGTCCTACACGTGAACACAAGAAAAGCAGTCAAATAAGCTTACTTCTGAATAATGAAAGGAGTTAATTGAATTGATAACTAAATTAAAAGGAAGGTACGTAATTGGTTACGATGGAGAAGACCACGTCTTAATTGAAAACGCAGAAGTCGTGTTTGAAAATGATAAGATCATCTTTGTTGGTAAAAATTTTCTTGGCGCTGTGGACAAGGTAATCGATATGGGAAACTCCGTCATTAGTCCAGGGTTTATCGATTTAAATGCATTAGGTGATATTGACCACGATATTTTACATTTAGAGGCAAGGACAAACAGACAGAATAACCTGCTTTGGTCTGAACAGTATATAAAAAACGGACACCATGAAGTCATGACAGCAAAAGAAGAGAATTTTAAATCTCTTTATGCCTACTCACAACTGATTCTCCATGGGGTTACTACTGCGATGCCAATTACCTCGGTACTTTATAAAGAATGGGCAGAAACGTATGAAGAGCTTGCTGCAGCAGCAAACCATGCTGGAAGTTTGGGATTAAGAATCTATCTTGGGCCAAGCTACCAATCTGGAATCAGGGTGGTAAAACCTGATGGGACGATCCATCTGTACTGGGATGAAGAAGCAGGAAAAGCTGGATTAAATGATGCTGTAAGGTTTATAGAAGAATTTGACGGAGCTTATGATGGATTAGTTAGGGGGATGCTGGCACCCGAACGAATTGAATGTCAAACGTCAGAAAGTTTGACACAAACAAAATACTATAGTGATAAATTAGGAGTGCCAATTAAACTTCATGCAGCACAAGGAGCCTATGAATATCATTCCATAGTTGAAAAGCACGGTGTAACTCCCATTCGCTATTTATATGACCTTGGTTTTTTAGGGTCAAAAACAGGAATTCCGCATGCTCACTTTATTGCTGGATATAGTGAAGCACATTCAGGTAAAGGTGATGATATAGCACTTCTGAAAGAAACGAATACAACGGTTATTCATTGTCCTTTAATAATTGGCAGGCATGCTTCGGCATTAGAATCATTTGCTAGATATAGACGGGCAGGTATCAATTTAGCACTTGGAACAGATACATTTCCGCCAGATATGTTTCAAAACATTCGAACAGGCAGCATGTTTTCCCGATTCATAGAAAAGGAAGTCGAGGGTTCCACGTACGCCGATTTCTTTCGGGCGGCCACACTTGGGGCAGCTGCGTTCCTTGGAAGGAATGACCTCGGCCGTTTAGCTGTTGGAGCGAAAGCGGATATTATTGCAATTGACTTAAATGGATATCATTTAGGAGTTCTCGATGATCCAATCCGAACAATAATTATGAGCGGAACAGGAAGAGACGTGAAACTATCCATAATAAACGGAAGGATTGTAATGAAGGACCAAAAAATACCTAATTTTGATTTAGAAGAAATAAAAACCAAGGGACAACAATATTTTAACAAAATGAGAAAAGGATATTTGGAAAGAGATTATCAGCAATTGACTGAAAGAGAATTATTTACTCCATCATTTAAAATAGTAGATTCTATCTAAAATGAACAAAAGTAGTAAAGATAATGAAAAATAAAGTAAATATTTTCGAAATTAAATTATCTGAATATTTTTTATAATTAGATAAACAGTTATAAAGATGTTAAAAATATTCAGGAGGTATATTACATGGTGAAAAAATGGGGGTTAGGTAGATTTGTTCTGATTATGTTTATGGTGTTTGTCATTACCGGCTGTTCGACAAGTAAGGATGTCAGCACAAAAGGCAATGGCAAAAACCCAGGATCTAAGGACGGGGGGACATTAGTGATTGCCCGATTGTCAGACGCAGAAAACTTAGACCAACAGTTTATGTCAACAATCAATGCTGCAAGTGTTACCCATCGCAAAATCTATGAGGGTTTAGTTGGTCGGGATCATAATGCTGAAATCCAGCCCTTGCTGGCGGAAAAATGGGAACAACTGGATGATACGACATGGGAGTTTAAATTACGAAAAGATGTTAAATTTCATGATGGGTCAGCTTTTAATGCTAATGCTGTAAAAGCTACATTTGATCGACTATTAGACCCGAAAGTGGCATCTCCTAGAGCTATTGTCTTTAAAATGGTAAAAGAAGTAAAGGTAATTGATGACTACACCGTTCAGTTTATTTTATCGGAGCCGTTTGCTCCATTACTCTCTATTTTGGCTAGTCATGAAGGTGGGATTATTAGTCCAAAAACTATCGAGAAATACGGGAAAAGCATTATTAAAGAACCAAATGGGACAGGTCCATTTGTTTTCAAATCATGGACACCTGGACAAGAAATTGTATTAACAAAAAACAATAGTTATTGGGGAGATAAGGTGAAGGTCGATAAAGTCGTATTTAAGGTTGTACCAGAGGAAACCACTAGAATCTCCATGCTAGAAACAGGTGAAGCCCAAATAGCTGAACCCCTGTCTGTACCAATGATGGATACTGTAAAGGCTTCACAAGCAATCGATGTTTACCGTAGTGAAGGATATGGAACAGAGTATATCGGCTTTAACGTTCAAAAGAAGCCATTTAATGATGAAAAGGTTCGAAAGGCCATAGCCCATGCTGTTGAAATAGATTCCATTATTAAAGGTGTCTACAATAATGTGGGGAAAAGGGCTAATTCCCTATTAGGCTCAAAGGTTTTCGGTTACCATCCAGATATGAAATCGTATAAATATAATTTAAATGAAGCAAAGAGATTACTAGCTGAAGCGGGTTACCCAAATGGTTTTGAAGTTACACTTAAAACGATGGACAGCAAAGAAAGAGTGAACATGGCAGAAGTACTACAATCACAGTTAAAAGGTATCGGTGTCAAATTAAAAATACAGGTGTTGGAGTATGGTACCTTTGTTGACCAAGTAAATAAGGGTGACTCTGAGATGTTCATCCTTAGCTGGAGAAATGCTACTGGTGATGCTGATTATAATCAATATAACCTTTTCCATACAAGCTCGCAGGGGGGAGCGGGAAATACCTTCTTTTACAGTAATAAAGAGGTTGACCAGATAATAGAAGCTGCACGCCGTGAAAAAGACCAAGAAAAACGAAAAGCATTATATGCACAGTCACAAGAAATAGAAATGAAAGAGGCAGTTTACATTCCTACTCGAGTGATTGAGAATTTAGCTGCTGTAGGAAAAAATGTAAAAGGTTTTTCTATTAGTCCATCAGGCTATTTAGAAATAAATGATGTGTCAATTCAATAAGCTACAGTATAAAAGAGGGATACCTATTTTTGGGTAACCCCTTTTACCATGGTGGTTAATAAGGAAAGGATGAATAGAAATGAATAGCAAGTATTGGTTAAAGAATGCACGTATGGAAACAGGGTACAAGGAAGAAAATGGAAGAGTTGTAGGAACGATGACTGAGGTATGTCATTTATTAATAGAGGATGGGAAAATTTCAAAAATAATTACTCCTTCTGAGCCCTTTGAATTTTTGTTACCTGTAATAGATGCAAAAGGCATGCTTTTGCTTCCTTCTTTCATCGAAAAGCATGTTCACCTTGATAAAACCTATATGGGTGATCAATGGCGGGCTAGTATCCCTGCTTCAGGTGTAATTGAACGATGTGAGATTGAAAAGAATATCCTGGCTTCTATCTCATCTAGCACACAAAAACGTGCGGAAGCCTTGCTTGAAGTATTACTATCATACGGATCCACCCATGTTAGAACGCATGTTGATATATATCCTGAGGTGAAATTGAAAAATTTAGAGGGAGTTCAGCACGCACTAGAATCTTATTCCAATAAACTGAGCGCTGAAATTGTTGCATTTGCCCAGCATGGCTTACTCCGTCCAGGGACAGTAGGGCTGATTAGGGAGGCTTTGAGAAATGGGGCAGGGATTGTCGGCGCTGTCGACCCAGCAACGGTCGACAATAATATTGAAGCATCTTTGGTACAATTAATGGATTTAGCAGTAGAAGGTAATGCCGATATCGATTTGCATTTACATGATCCTGGTCACTTAGGTACTTTCACAATGAAACGTCTTGCCTATTTAACGAAGCAAGCTGGCTGGGAAGGAAGAGTAGCAATCAGTCATGCTTTTGGACTTGGAGATGTATCAAGAGAAGAAGCCGTTGATATGGCAAATTTATTAAGGGATGCAGGGATTTCAATTGTGACGAGCCTCCCAATTGGCAGAAACATTCCTCCTGTAAGCCTGCTCTCAGAATGTGGTGTTAATGTGGCCATTGGAAATGATAATATTTTTGATTCGTGGTGGCCGACTGGTAATGGAGACGTTCTTGAAAGGCTTGGCCGACTAATTGAAAAATGTCGATGGACAGATGAAGTTTCTCTCTCTCAAGCATTAAAATATATTACTGGAGGTTTGACTCCTTTAGACAGAGATGGCAGACAGCAATGGCCCAAAGAAGGGGATGCAGCCAATATGATTTTAGTAGAAGCAAGTTGTTCGGCTGAAGTCGTTGCTAGACGTTCAAACCGGAAGGCCGTCTTTTATCAAGGTAACTTGGTTTGTGGTTCTATTAATTAGAAATACATTTTAAAGGGGATGAAAATATCATCCCCCTTTTGTCATATTTGCCAAATCCTTTTCTGTTCTATTGGAATGTAATCGTTTGCTCCAATAGATAAATAGTACATATAGGATGACTGAAACGATGATCCCTGTAAACCATGATATATTATAAATAGGTTCGAGGAAATCAATAAATCTACCAATTAAGCTAATACACCCAGCGAATAGAGTGGCACATAGTGCAGGCCAGTTAACTCCGTTTGAGAAACGGCTCATACTTTTGGAAAAATATAAATCTTGTATAATGATTTCTCTTTTTTTAATAAGAAAATAGTCAGCAAGAATCACACCTATTACAGGACTTAACATTCCACCGACCATATTTAAAAAAGTAAATATGGTAGTAGGACTCTCCATTAGCTTCCATGGCATAATTAGTAATCCACTAACGGTACCAATGAAGGCACCTGATTTAAAGTTTAATTTTTTCGGTAATAATGAGGCTAATTGATACCCTGATGGAATAATGTTACCTAAAATGTTTACGGATAAGGTCGTTAAACAAATGGTTAGTAGAGAAAGAACAGTGACAAATTTACTATCAAATCGATTAATTACTTCAAGTACATTCCAGATAGGAACTCCAAAAGCAATTTCAGACCCAATGACGATGGTAATGCTTGCAACAGCAAACAATAAATAAGTAATTACAAGCCCTGCAATTTGTCCGCATGATTGGCCTTTATTGGTGCGCGAATACCTAGTAACATCAGAAACGCTTAGTATTTGTGCCACCCATGTTGCTAATATCGCTGAAATACAGCTTAAGATAACCAAAATACTATTTCCTTCTACACCTTTCTCGCTGTAGTGTAAGATGGGGTTGATTCCACCTGCTAAATTTATTGCCCAAATAGACATTCCACCAAAAACGACAAATACCATTGGAGAGAGGAACTTAGTAAACTTTCCTAACGCCTCTACCCCTGCAAAAATAAAACAGACATGAATCAACCAAAAGAGGAGAAGGGATATAAGATTGGCCAAATTTAATCCTAAAAAACTCCAATCTGCACCTAACGTTGGATAAGGCGCCCAAAATTCTGCAATTAAAATAGTTACTGCAAGGCTTCCAGCATATGTTTGTAGACCAAACCACATAATTGCGGCGATGATCCCCCTTAATACCCCTGGAATAATTGCTCCTTTGTTACCAAAAATGATCCGGAGCAAGATGGAGAAAGGGATTCCATATTTCCCCCCTGCATGGCCATTCAATGCCATCATTCCTGAGAGTATGATAGATGAAATCATAATGATAAAAAATACCTGCCATATCGACAACCCTAACGCAAAGAAACCACCAATGGTTATATAAGATGGAACATTATGAACCGAACCCATCCAAATGGAGAAGTAATGGCTAAACTTCCATGTTCTAGCTTCCGGTTTCGTTGGTAATAAATCTGTATTTTCAGCGAATGAATCATCATAAATGACTTGGTTTTCTCCCATAGTGGCTTCCCTCCAATCTTCCATTAATCCTTGATCCTAGCGGATACTGTTTGGAAAATATAAACTAATAGACAAATAACTCCAGAAATAATGAAGCTAATCCAGACGATAGTTAAATTATTATTAAGCGGAATAAAAATATAGCTTCCCAAGGCACCAATCAACGAGGAAAAGGGAATGATTACTGGAATTGATTTGTTACTAAGAATAATAAATAATATCGGGACAATGAGGGCAGCGTAAATATTCCCAGAGAAAAACAATAATTGCAGCGGTGCAGGGTTAAAAATACTCACGATAATTAGTAAACAAACACAAATACTTCCTGAAAAAATATAAGTGAATTTAAATCTTTCACGGTCAGTTAAAGGGCGAAATAGTTCAATAATATTCTTTACAACCAAGGTAGTCGTAGCATGTAGTTCGGCACTGATTGCTGACGAAATCGTACTAAAGCAAAAAAGCACGAATAAAACAATGAGCATGGTTGATTGTATTTTATCTACAAGTTCAAATAGCAACGAATAGATATCTTTATAGCTTCTGCCAAACATAATAATCATTAGCAGGGAGGTTAGGGCAAGCGGAATTGTGGCCCAAATTACTCCTGCAAGAGTAAAAGTGATTCGAACCTTTTCTTTTTTGATGATAAATACTCGCTGCCATGTGGCTCGATCAATCAAAACCTGCCCAAAGCCAATCAAAATGGCCGTGAAAATAAACAAAATTGAATCTGTATTTTTATAGAATAAAATATAAGGATGAAATAGCTTGATTCCTTCATAAACAGGATGGACACCTTCCTGAATATAAAAATAGACAGGAATGATCAAAACAGCTCCGAAGATCAAAGAGACATTAACACCTGATAACTGATGGAGCCGCTGCATGCCGCCAACACCGCCTAGAAAAAAACAAAAGCCTAAAAACAATAACATTCCCATAAAAACCGGCATTGGGAATAGGATATGTATGAGGATTCCAGCACCCATTGCTTGGATAAACAGGGATTGCATGCTGGTAATGAGAAGTATAATAATGACATACCAATACCCACTTGGTGATAACCTTTTCCTCAGTACATCTCCAATCGTTTGCGCATCGGGGAATTTTTCTTTAATGATTTTTGCTAAAAATCCAAACAATATGAGGGCTAACGCTCCCATTAAAGAATAGCCTATTCCACCAGTTAATCCGTATTTAATTAAGGTTTCTGGAGAAGAAAGGATCGTATTTCCTGTTATCCACCTCGCTAATAGACTAACGACCCCAAAGCTTACCCCCAATTTAATCGTACCGCTTATATATAATTGATAAGAACTTCTATTCAACGGTAGGTCTCCTTTAAGCGATAGTCACTCGGTGATTGTCCAGTTATTTTCCGAAAGATTTGACTAAAGTAATGTTGGCTATTAAAACCACATCTTTCTGAGATCGTGCTTATACTTAAATCAGGATGATTAATTAACATTTTTTGAGCTTCCTTTAACCGATATTCATTTAAATATTCAGAGAAACCCATACCTACTTCTTCGTGGAATTTTCTGCTTAAATAGGCAGGGTTAATGTGTATCTTTGAAGCTAAATAATTTAATGTTAATTTTTCACTATATTCCTGATGTATAATTTGTAAAGCGTTTACGATTTGATCTGTATACCGTCCCAATCGCTCATACCTTCTTAATACGTTCAAAAGTTCTTCTTCAATGACAGGTTTGGTAATGTAATCAACCACACCAATTCTTATCGAAAGCTGAGCATATTCAAAATTTTGAAAAGCAGTAACCATGATAATATCCATTGAATAAGAGCGTGTGAGTTCCATCGCTAATTCCAAACCAGATTTACCCGGAAGCTGGATATCAAGAAATGCAAGAAAGATGTCATGTTTTTTGACTATTTGTATGGCTTGTGAAGCATCTAGAGCCTTAAAAAATTTCCAGTTTGGAAACTCTTTTTGAATTAAATATTCAAGCAGTTCCAATTCCAGTGGTTCATCATCTACTAAAAGGATATTCATTTCGATGCCCCCTATCCTAGTACAAGTGGGAAAACGGCTAGCACACTGGTACCTTCTTCTGAAGTTATTAATTTTACTGAAGTATGTTTTCCTTGAAAGAGCAGATCAAGCCTTTTTGCAATATTATCTAAACCCAGCCCATCTTTATGTGAATGGACTTCCTGTCCATCTAAGGCATTGTTCCATACAGTAACATAAACTTCCGTCTGGTTCTTTTCAATAATAATCTTTAAAAAAGCCTCACCTATATGCTTGTCAAATGAATGCTTAAAAGCGTTTTCAACAAGAGTTTGAATTAAAAAAGGGATGATAACTGCCTTTTCGACCGTTGAATCCATTGATATTTCATAATGAAGTCTGTCTCGGAACCTTATTTTTTGTATTTCCAAATAATAATTAATATAGGATAATTCCTCATTAATTGTTATTAAAGGTGTATTTGTTTTATATTTAAACTTAAGCAATCTTGAAAGAGATTCAATCGAGTGAATTAATTCTGTTTTTCTGTCTAATCTTGCGAGGCTTAATATGGAATTTAATGTATTAAAGAGGAAATGTGGTTGGATTTCCTGATTTAATTGATTATATAGGGCAGTTTGCAGTTCTTTTTCAAGAGCAATTTCCCTTGTTTGTTTTTCTAAAAGATCAATTCGTTTTTCAAATATAAATAAGAACAGCAAAGTAAATGCACCAATTAAAGGGGCTAAGACACATAACATAATGTAGATGGAGAAAGCTTCAATATTAAGCATTATACGAGATTCTCCTTTAGATGTAGAAAAAGGGAGTTTAAAAATACTCCCTATTTTATTATTATAAAGTTTTTTATTTCTAATATAACAGTTATTGCGAAAGTTGTTCTGCGAAATGGCAGCTGACAAAATGATTCTCAGCTAATTCTCTTAAGGCAGGTTCTTCGAATTTACACTTCTCCGTTGCAAACGGACAGCGAGTATGGAAACGACATCCGCTCGGAGGGTCAATGGGGGAAGGGACATCTCCTTTTAAGATGACACGTTCTCTTTTAAAGACTGGATTTGGTACAGGAATGGATGATAATAATGCCTTTGTATATGGATGAAGCGGTGAATCAAATAGATCCTTTTTGTCAGCAACTTCAACGACCTTACCTAAATACATAACCATTACTCGGTCAGAGATATGCCTAACTACACTTAAATCGTGTGAAATGAATAAAAAGGTAAGATGAAACTGATTTTGCAGTTTTTTTAATAGATTTAGGATTTGGGCTTGGATAGAAACATCCAAAGCAGAAACTGCTTCGTCACAAATAATTAATTTAGGATCGACTGCCAGTGCGCGGGCAATCCCAATTCGTTGACGCTGCCCACCACTAAATTCATGGGGATAGCGCTCAAGTGCTTCTTGTGGTAGACCGACATACCCCAATAACTCAATCATTCTTTCCAACCTTTTCGGTTTTTCAACGACATTTTGAATGGCCATTGCTTCATTTAATATATGCTTTACCGTTTGACGGGGGTTAAGTGAGGCAAAAGGATCTTGAAAAATTACTTGCAAGTCTCCTCTAAGCTTTCTCATCTCTTTATTATTGAGCTTTAAAATGTCTTTATCATCATAATATACAGTTCCATCTGTTGGTTCGTCGAGACGTAAAATCGCCCGTCCTGTTGTCGATTTCCCACAGCCAGATTCCCCAACTATGCTTAATGTTTCTCCTTCGTATAGGTGAAAAGAAATGTCATCAACTGCTTTTACATATGCCTTCGGTTTAAAAATGGAATCAGATTTAACAGGGAAATATTGTTTCAAATGGTCCACTTTTAATAATACTTTTTTCTTTGTAGCAGTCACCATTATTTAACAGCTCCCTCTTTTTCTTCATGTTTCGTCCATTCATCCGTGTACATCCAACAGCGTACTTTAACTCCATCATTTTGTTCCATTAATTCAGGCTTCTTCAAGTGGCACAAAGGTTTCTGATGTGGGCACCTTGAAGCAAAACGGCAGCCTGCCGGCAAATTATATGGACTTGGGACACTCCCTTCGATCGTTTGTAATTCTTCTTGGTCCTCATGGATCTTCGGTAAAGAATTTAACAGTCCTTGTGTATAAGGATGCCTTGGATTTGTAAAAATCTTTTCAGTTGGCGCATGTTCAATGATATTTCCGGCATACATAACGGCAACTTTATCACATGTTTCAGAAACAACTCCTAAATCATGCGTAATCATAATAACGCCCATACCTATCTTTTTTTGTAAATTTTTAATGAGCTCTAATATTTGAGCTTGAATGGTTACATCTAAGGCTGTTGTTGGTTCATCGGCAATTAATACTTCTGGAGTACAGGCAAGTGCCATCGCAATCATTACACGCTGGCGCATACCGCCGCTTAATTGAAATGGTTCTTGTTTTGCCCTTTTTTCAGGAGAAGGTATTCCCACAAGCTTAAGCATTTCAACTGCCTTATTCCAAGCGTCCTTTTTTCTCATGGATTGATGCAATCTTAATGCTTCAGCAATTTGTTCTCCAACAGGAATGACAGGATTTAATGATGTCATCGGCTCTTGGAAAATCATCGAGATTTCGTTTCCACGGATTTTCCTCATTTCGTCCTCTGAAAGTGTGACTAAATCTTTCCCTTTATAAAGAACCTGCCCACCGGCAATTTTCCCCGGAGGAGAGGGGATTAGTCGTAATATGGAAAGCGATGTCATACTTTTTCCACAGCCCGATTCACCGACGATCCCTAATGTTTCTCCCTTTCGAAGGGTAAAGTCAATCCCGTCAACAGCTTTACTAACGCCATGTTTTGTAAAGAAATGTGTTTTTAATCCCTTAACCTCTAAAATTGGACTATTTTTCTCATTCACCATTATTCACCACCCGTTAATTTAGTTCAATTCGTTTATTAAAGAACCGATAGAATACGTCTACAAATAAGTTCACAATCACAAAGATAAGTGAGGCTGCTAAAACTCCCCCTTGAACCACTGGTAAATCCCTCATTCGGATTGCATCAACAATCATTCGGCCAAGCCCGTTAATCGCAAAGATGGATTCAACTAATACAGTTCCGCCAAGTAAAGCACCAAACTGTAAACCAACAACCGTTATTACTGGAATTAAGGCATTCCTTAATGCGTGCTTATAAATAATGACATGTTCGCGCAGTCCTTTTGCTCGAGCTGTACGGATATAATCTTGCCTAATGACTTCAAGCATACTGGAACGAGTCATCCGTGCAACTATGGCTGCACCGCCTGCTCCTAATGTAAGAGCGGGGAGGATGACATGAAGGATACTATCCCATCCTGCTACCGGAAGAATTTGCAGTTTGACGGAGAAAAAATACATCATCATTAAACCAAACCAAAAGCTCGGTAAGGAAATTCCAAGTAGGGCAACTAACATAACACTTGTATCTGTCAGTGAATAAGGTTTAACCGCTGAAATAATTCCCGCAGCCATACCTAAAACGATAGTGATAAGGATACTAAAAAATGCTAACTCCATTGTGATCGGTAGTCTCACCATTATTTCATCGAGGACTGGTTGGCTATTCTTAAGTGAAGTGCCAAAGTCTCCTTGAAAAACATTCAAAAGGTAGTCAAAATATTGAACTAATAATGGCCGGTTTAACCCCAATTGCTCACGAATGGCATTAACTGTTTCTTTTGATGCTCCTTCACCTGCAAGCAAAACAGCAGGATCACCGGGAACTAGTTGCATGATAAAAAATACGACAAAAGTTACCCCAATTACGACGGGGATCGTTTGGATTAAACGGCGTAAAATAAACATCAACATTGTCTACTTACCTCCTTAAATTTTACTTTTTCATTCTAGGGTCAAAGGCATCGCGTAATCCATCACCAAAGATATTAAAACCCAAAACGAGGATTGAAATCGCTAAACCTGGGAAAATCGCAATGTACGGCGCAGAGAATAAGAAATCCCTTCCATTACTTAGCATCGTTCCCCATTCCGGAGAAGGAGGCTGCGCGCCAAGACCTAGGAACGATAAGCCAGCAGCTGATAAAATCGCCGTCGCAAGACGTAAGGTTCCTTGGACAATAATTGGAGAAAGAATATTTGGTAAAATATGTTTGGAAATAATGGTAAAATCATTTGCGCCAAGTGACCGAATGGCGTCAATATACTCGAGACGTTTCACTTCTAATGTAGAACCACGGACAATTCGAGCAAATAAAGGAACGGAAAAAGCTCCAACCGCAATCGTTACATTTATTAGACCAGGTCCTAGAGCACTAATGATGGCTAAAGCTAGTAAGATTCCAGGGAAAGCGAGCATGACGTCCATCATTCTCATAATGATCGAATCAACCCATTTTCCATAATAACCAGCAACTAGTCCAAAAAAGATTCCGAAGAATGCGCCAAAGGCTACAGCAGCAAAACCGACTCCCATCGAAAGTCTCGAGCCATACAGAATACGACTTAATATATCTCTCCCTTTATCATCGGTTCCCATCCAGTGATCACTCGAAGGAGGCAGTAATTTATCTTCTAATATAATTTTATATGGATCATAGGGGGCTAAGAGCGGTGCAAATAATCCGATTAAAATGTAAAAGAGGATAATAATTGCCCCGACCATTGCTGCTTTATTAACGATTAAAATAGAAAGGAAGTCTTTAAATTTAGATTGTTTCGGTAGATTCATTGTTTGTTTGATTACAACTGGTGTTTCTGTGTTTACTTCAACTGACATGTAAAACCCTCCTTATTTTAATTTTTGGAAAGATAAGGTGTAATTAACCGTTGCTGTGGACCCCCTTCTAAACCTTCAGACTTTTTAATGGGTTATGTACAAATTATCAAAATTAAGTGAAAAGTAAATATTTTTTAAATAATATGTCAAAATAGTTAAAATTTAAGTAAATATTCTGTAAAAATTTTTGTTGATTGTCTTTTATAATGCAGATATGCACCAGCGGAAGGATGGTGGATAACCGATTGAAAGGTCAGAATTTACAAAATAACATAATAGGGGAGCATGTAAAAATGGAGAGAAAAGCACGCAGTATTAATAAGAGTCTACTATTTATTCTAATCGGCTTAATGATGATATTTGCTCAAGCTTGTTCAACAAAATCAACTTCATCAAATGATTCAGCAAGCAAAAAAGAAGCAACCAAGCAAGGCGGCACATTAACTGTTGTAAGGCTTTCTGATGCTACAAAACTTGATCCAGCTTTTATTACGGATATTCCTTCAGCGAATATCGTTTATCAAAAAGTTTATCAGACACTAATTGCGCCAGATAAGGACTTCAAAATTCAGCCACAGCTAGCGAAAGAATGGAATGTCTTAAATGACACAACATGGGAATTTAAATTACAAGAAGGCATTAAATTCCATGATGGGGCACCATTCAATGCTGAAGCTGTTAAAACCACATTTGATCGTATATTAGATCCGAAAACGGAATCACCGCAACGCGAGAAGTTCTCAATGATTAAGGAAATAAAAGTTGTTGATGATTATACCGTTCAATTATTACTTGAGTATCCTTATGCTCCACTGCTTTCTATTTTGGCCAGCCAGGAAGGTAGTATTATTAGTCCAAAAGCACTTAAAGAAAACCCGGATTCTTTATCACAACATCCAGTTGGTACAGGTCCATTCGTGTTTGAATCATGGAAGACTGGACAAGAAATTTCATTGAAGAGAAATGAAAACTACTGGGGGAAGAAACCTAATATTGATAGAGTAGTATTCAAAGTTGTTCCTGAAGATGCAACCCGCCTAGCGATGATTGAAACAGGTGAGGCACATATTAATGACCAAGTTCCTGTAACTGAGATTGAGCGTATTGAAGCTTCCGATAAAATGGGACTCTATCGTACAGAAGGACTAGCTGTTGAATATCTTGGATTTAACACAAAGAAAAAACCGTTTGATGATGTTAGAGTCCGTAAGGCAATCAGCCACGGCATTGAAAGAGAAGCCATTATTAAAGGTGTTTATAATAACGTTGGAACTCTTGCCAATGTAGCGATGAGTCCAAAGGTGCTTGGATACAGTGATAAGGTTAAAGCCTATGATTATGATTTAAATGAAGCAAAGAAATTGTTAAAAGAAGCTGGCTATGAAAAAGGATTAAATGTCACTTTATTAACCAGTGACCGAAAAGAACGTATTAACATGGCTGAAGTGATGCAATCACAATTAAAAGGGATTGGAATAAATGTGAAAATCCAGGTGATGGAATATGGTGCGTACATTGACATGATTGAAAAAGGTGAGCACGATATGGCTATTGGTGGATGGGGAAATGCAACAGGCGACGGAGATTACAACCAGTATAACTTATTCCATTCAGCATCACAGGGAGCTGCAGGAAACCATTTCTACTATAGTAATCCAGATGTAGACAAAATGATTGAATCAGCGCGAAAGGAAACGGATGAGCAAAAACGATTAAAGCTATATGAAGAAGTAATGCAAAAAGAGATTGACGATGCCGTATATGTTCCAATTCGAAATTATGAACATTTGGCTGCCTATAGTAAAAATGTAAGTGGTTTTTGGTTAAATGCAGCCAACTATCTAATGATTGATGATGTGGTAATTAAATAAGGAACTTTATGAATACTGTTCAAGGGGGAAAAGTACTTTTGTTAAAAAGTACTTTTCCTAGTTCTATAACTTAGGAGGGAATAGGAATGACAATTTTTTGGTTAACGAATGTCCGCTTAGAAAAAGGTTTCATTTATGAAAATGATCGAATTGTCGCAACCGAGACAGAAATTTGCCACTTGAAAATTGAAGGGGATAAAATTTCTGAAATTACAAATGAAATTCCAAATACAATTGCTAATCAGCACGATGCTCATGGTCAGCTACTACTGCCATCCTTAAGAGATATGCATATTCATATCGATAAAACTTATTATGGTGGACCATGGAAAGCATGTACACCTATCACAAAAGGCATTTTTACTAGATTAGAAGAAGAAAAAGAATTGTTGCCCAAGCTCCTGCCGACAGCCCAGGAGCGCGCAGAGAAAATGATTGAATTATTGATTAAAAACGGCCACACCCATATTCGCACTCATTGTAATGTTGACCCCGTGATTGGACTTAAAAATCTTGAGGTAACCGTCAATGCCTTGAAAAAATATGAGGATGTTCTTACCTATGAGATTGTTGCTTTTCCACAGCATGGTTTATTGAAAAGTGACTCAGTTCAGCTCATTCGTGATGCGATGAAGAATGGCGCGACATTAGTTGGAGGTGTCGACCCTGCGACGGTGGATCGGAACATTGAAAAATCCTTAAACACTATTTTTGATATTGCGGTTGAAAACAATAAGGGTGTAGATATTCATTTACATGATCCCAATACATTAGGGGCATTTACATTTGAACGCATGGCTTATTACACGAAGGAATCTGGACTTAAAGGTAGAGCAACGATAAGCCATGGGATTGCATTAGGTGACCTGGATGGTGTGGAGCTTAATGAAATCACTGCAATTCTAAAAGATCAAGAAATGGATGTTACCACTACTGTTCCTATAAATCGGGCGACAATTCCGATACCAACTCTTGATAAATTAGGAATTCGAGTATCTGTTGGACATGACAGTATTACAGACCATTGGTCTCCCTTTGGAACTGGAAACACGATCCAAAAGCTCGGGGTTCTTGCTGAAAGATTCCGCCTGAGTGACGAATATTCTTTAACCACTGCTCTTAAGTACGGAACGGGCGGTGTAACACCACTGAATGAAAAAGGTGAGCGTGTCTGGCCAAAGGTTGGTGATGACGCAACGATGATGCTGGTAAAGGCAACTTGTTCAGCAGAGGCAGTCGCAAGAAGAGCAACGGTAGAAGCATTGTTTTTCAAAGGGAAAAAGGTTGAGAGTAAACTAGAAGACACAGACATAGTGCGTGTTTAAACTTATAAAGGAGGAGAAAGAATGACTACCTCATATTGGTTGACGAATGTTCGGTTAGAGACAGGCTATATACAGGATGAAAAAGGAGTTTATGAAACAAAGACAGAACTTTTCCATTTGAAAATCCAGGATGGGGAAATTGTTGAAAAACAACAGCAGAGTTTCAGCATTCCACCTGGTGAGAATACTGTTGACGGAAAATGTAGTTTGGCAATACCTGCTTTTAAAGAAATGCACAACCATTTGGATAAAACCTATCTTTCACTTGATTGGAAGTCTCCGATCCCTGCAAAAAACTTGAAGGACCGATTACGTATGGAGGCTATGGAGCTGGAGGAATTAGCGCCAACAACGAAACAGCGTGCTAGTGCCATGATTGACTTACTGCTTTCACATGGGTCTACACATATTCGGACACATGTAAATATTGACCCTTATATTGGTTTGAAAAATTTAGAAGGTGTAAAAACAGCGTTGGAGGATTACTCGGATAAGCTAACATACGAAATTGTTGCCTTCCCGCAGCATGGCTTATTAACAGAAAATGTTATTCCGCTCATGAAAGAGGCAATGAGATCAGGTGCCCAATTAGTTGGTGGGTTAGACCCAGCTGGAATTGATCGTAATATCGAAAAATCACTTTATGAGGTGATGAATTTAGCAACAGAATTTGATGCAGATATTGATATCCATTTACATGACAGAGGGAATGTTGGCTATTATACAGTAGATAAATTGGCAGAAATGGTAGATGCAGCGAAATGGCACAATCGCGTGGCTGTAAGCCATGCATTTAGTCTAGGAGAAGTGGCAGTCCCACAACAGGAAGAAATCGCAGCAAAAATGAGCAAGTTAGGAATGTCGATTATGTCTACGATTCCAATTACAAGTACTTTGCCGCCAATTGAGTTATTCGATCAAAATGGAGTTAATGTTTATTTAGGATGTGATGGTTTTTATGACTCTTGGGGGCCGTATGGTACAGGAGATGTTCTAGAAAAGGTAACTCGATATAGTGAATTGTACCGGAAAAGTGATGAACGTTCATTAGCTCAGACACTAAAGTATGCTACTGGGGGACCTACTCCATTAACGAAAGACGGTGAAGTAGCCTGGCCGCTGGTAGGTGATAAAGCAAATCTTGTTCTTGTAAATGCCTCATGTTCTGCTGAAGCCGTTGCTAGAACGACTGAGCGCAAAGCAGTTATTTTTAATGGAAAAGTTGTATTTGGAAAACTGTAAAACATTGTTTTTAAGAACTTAATAGCTTTTGAAGAGAAAAAAACAGTGCAATTCGCAAATGAATTCGCACTGTTTTTTATATAATATAAAATTTCAATTCATAAGATGAACTAAATGGGGCTAATAAAATGGCCAACTGATTCACTTCTATTCTATCCTCTGCTGGGACATAATTCCCTTATTCTTCAATCTTTTACTCTCTAGCTTGTGGGTTGCCTCTTGTAAGATGAGCATCAAACATATCAATTATTTCTAAGAACCTATCAGCTTCACGGAAAACATGGTCTGCTAATAGTGGGTGAATGATACTCTTTATTTTACATTGTTCAATTAAATCACGAGCCGTTTTCTTGAAGTCCCGAAGAGATGAAACCGACACACGATTTTGGTCAAGGAATTGATCTAACATAGGAACAGTTTGGGATTGTGGCTTCATAGAATCCAAGTCCCTTGCCTGATACAACAATTGATCAAAATCATTGCTGAAATTCCTGGCCACATCAATTAGCTTTCTCTCAGACGGATCGAGTAGGTGACCAATAAATTTGGCATGATCCGCCATGATTCTTAAGAAGAAGACATTTTCTTTAATAATGGCATCCGGAAGGGATTGTAATTTCCCTTCATTTAATTCAATTAAGCGTTTTCTAAAATAATTAGCTTCCCTACTTGTATGGTCAACTAATAGTGGGAAATTATTTGCTCCTGGCAATTTACATGTGAGAATTAATCCTAGTATTTTTCGTTTAAATACGTAAATATTGGCTGCCGCTTGTTGGACTTCTGAATTAAATCTTCTTATCTGTTCAGGATCTGTTTGATTGTTAAAGGAATGTGCTCTTTGTTCGATGTTTTCAAACAATCGGTAGAATTGATTGGCTTCCTGGATTAGTTGCGTGTCTTCTGCTCTAAAACCTAATCGAAGAAATAAAGAATGCTCTTTCATAATCCTGGCCCAAAAACGTATTTCATTTAATGATCGCTCAACAAATAATCTGGATGTAACACCTGTATCAGGATGTAAGCCTTCACCACTATGCATTACGACCCTCCTAATAAATATACTACTGTCGTACTATACTTATTAACTTATCCATGAAAAAATACCATCAAAAAATCAAGCAATAATTTTTCATGTATAAGCTGCCGGAGAAAGTCTCTACATAATTCTATTAAAGATAATTAATGCACATCAATAAAAAGCCGCATTGATATATTGGGAATTTTTCGTTTCTCCGCCAATAGTAACTAATGAATGGGTGAGCATCGTCCCATTATCCTTTCTCTTTACTCCGTTCAGCAGAACGCCATTGGTGATTCCTGTGGCAACGAAGAAACAGTCATCCGTTTTGACAATCTCATCTATGGTTAAGGGTTTTTCGGGATGTGAAATCCCCATATTCATACATCGATTCCATTCAGCCTCATCTTGTGGAAGAAGTTTCGCTTGGAAGTCACCCCCTAGGCATTTTAAGGCAGTGGCAGCAATTACTCCCTCTGGCGCACCACCCGTTCCTACTAATAGGTCAATATCAACTTCATCTATAGCTGTTCCAATGGCACCTGTAATATCGACATCCGAAAACAACTTCAAACGGGCACCGGCTGCAATTATCTCATTCATTAACTTCTCATGCCGCGGCCGGTCCTGAATCATGACGGTTAAATCCTTTACATCCTTTCCAAGTGCGTTCGCTACAGCTTTGATATTTTCTGTTAGCGGTAACTCGATATCGATACACCCTTTTGCTTGCGGACCGACAGCTATCTTTTTCATGTACATATCTGGGGCATGTAATAGACTTCCTCGCTTAGCAACAGCAATGACTGCAAGTGAATTCTCTTGCCCGTTTGACAGGAATGTTGTTCCCTCGATAGGATCGACAGCAATATCAACAAGTGGACCCATTCCCGTTCCGAGTTTTTCATTAATGTACAACATGGGGGCTTCATCCATTTCACCTTCACCGATGACAATAGTTCCTTGCATATCAATTAAGTTCATGTGATCTCGCATCGCACTTGTTCCTGCTCCATCTGCAACGATTTTATTCCTTTTACCGATCCAAGGATATGCAGCAATCGCTGCTTGTTGTGAGACTGCAAGGAAATCCATCACTAGCCCTATCGTAAGGGGGTGACTTTTTGTCTGCATCGTGTTTCTCCTCCTCTTATTAATAAGCTGTGAGTCCACAAGCTAAGTGAAGCTAGATTAACTGCATGAACCGTTAAGAAGGTATTCTTTTTCTTGATCCATGATTTGATCGATTTTTCTTGCGGAGTTACCACCTTGAAAGGTAACACTTAGGTAGGCTGAGACTACTTTTTTAGAGAGTTCTACACCTATAACTCTTGCCCCGATGGTCATAATTTGCGCGTTGTTGCTTAGCTGTGCGCGTTCTGCTGAATAAACATCATGGCATTGGGCAGAGCGGATCCCTGGAACTTTATTAGCTGCAATCGACATTCCGATCCCGGTTCCGCAAAAGAGAATACCGCGTTCTAGTTGGTTAGCTGTGATGTCAGTTGCTACCTTAAAGGCCACGCCAGGATAATCGACTTCATCTTCTGAATAACATCCATAATCGACAACCTCATGCCCTAAGCTAGTAATATATGACTTTATTTCTTCTTTCATTTGAAAAGCATTGTGATCTGCGCCAATTCCAATTTTCACAATTATCACTCCAATTTAATTTATTAGCCATATTTTTTCATTTATTTTCGTTTGTGTCAATATTTTTCTTATCAAATGAAAAATAATGAAAATAAACGATTGTGTGTATTTCTCGCTAAAACAATAACTAAATCGGTGTATTATATGAAGAAACTGAAACGAATAGGAGTATTGTTGAATTACCACTACATTTCTAGATTTTTTCTTTCGTTTATTTTCAAAGAGAGAATTTTTTTTGAAAACAATTGACAAAACAAAAACAAATGATAATATTCTAAATAGATAAACAACTTGTTTGCCTATTGCTCTTTGCAACATTTGCTGAGGAATGAAATTTTCCGCAGTGTATGAACTAGTTAATTATTATTTGAGGGGGAAATTGCAAATGACGATTAAGTTTGGATGTCACGGATCAACATGGGTACTTGATTATGATGAAAAAGTAGATTGCCTGGATCATATGATTGATACGGTGAAGAAAGCTGGGTTTAAGGGGATTGATGTTCAATATGCTTTATTGGGAAAATATAATGAAGCACCCGAAAAACTAAAAGAAAAACTTGATAGTTTGGAACTTGAATTAGCGGCAATTACCCTGCCATTCAGCTGGGAAAGTGATACAGAATCGGAAGAAGAGAAGCAACGGGCCGATTATTATATTAACTATTTAAAACACTTCCCGAATGCAAAATTAAATTTACCTGCACGAGTGGGTCCTAATCGCGACAATCTATTAAAACGTCAACGAGATATTATTAGCTGTGTTAATGCAGTAAGTAAGCGTGCGGTAGAAAATGGCGTCGTTGCTGTATTTCATCCACATTCTCCGGCAACTTCTTATTTTAGAACAGAAAGCGATTACAACCTTCTTTTTGAAGAATTAGATACAAGATATGTAGCATATACACCGGATGTGGGTCACATTGCAGCTGGAGGAATGGACCCAGTCGAGGTGGTTAAAAAGTATTTACCAATTATCAAACATGTTCATTTTAAGGATTGCTCGAAAAGTTTTGAGTGGAAAAAGATGGGGACCGGTGATATTGATTTTCCTGCCATTGTTCAATCATTAGTTGATTATGGCTATGATGGCTGGATTATGGTCGAAGAAGAAACAGAAGAAACGAAAACAAATGCTGATCAGTGTATCTACGATATTAGTAAATATGTAGATGAAAAATTGAAGCCCATTATTAATGGAGTAAGAATCTAATGAGTAAACAAATCATACCATCGCTGCTCGTCACGGAAGTGTTTTTCCCAGTAAAAGATGAAAAGGGTTTCGCGGCGGGTGTAGTAGAAAATTTAGGTTCTCAAGGCTTTTATCGTTCATTTGAAATCGGATATGGGTATGACCAAGAGGATCGAAAAAGAATTTTGCGAGCAAAGGAACAAAATAACTTATCAATCTTGCAGTGGTTGACCTTCTTAACTTATCAGACAGATCTAAATGTTTCCGCACTAGATACTAGTTTAAGAGAAAAAACCGTTAAACAAATTAAGGAAAGCTTATATTTGGCAGCAGAGTGTGGTGTTTCAACGGTTGCATTTGTCCCTGGCCCCGATCCAGGAGTTCAGTTCCGCAAGCAGGGACTTGAGGCTTTTTATGAAAGTCTCTGTGAAATCTGCGAGGAAGCGTCCACTTTTAATATGCATGTATCGATAGAAGCGATGGATCGCGAAGTGCATAAAAAACGAGTGTTAGGTCTCACAAGTGAAGCTGTTCCTATCATTTCGAAGGTGAAGGAAAAATACTCAAATGTGGGTCTCGTATTTGATACAGCACACGCCGCACTTAATGGTGAGGATATTTTTACATCATTAGAATTAGCAAAAACAATCATGGATCGCCTCCATTTTGCAAATGTCGTTTTAGATCCCGAAAGCCATTTATATGGTGATAATCATATGCTAATCGGTGAACCAGGCTTTCTCACGATTGAAAAGATGTCTCGCATTTTGCAAAAAGCCGATGAGCTTGGCATTCAGGCTGAAAAAGGCCTGCCTGTAGCCGTTGAGGTGCAAGGCAGAGACAAAAATGATTATTTTGCAAATGAGAGAACGATAAGAGTAGCATTGGAAAGTGCGATGAACCTAGTAAAGAAGCAATTAAACTAATTTGTTGCCTCTTGTAAGTATAACTTTTAGCATCACTATCCTTTTCTTCCTACATAAGATCGGGATAGATTTTTTAACCACCTTTGTAAGCGCTATCTAAGAGTCGTTGTTAACACTATTAAAAATGGTATAGGAGGAATAACATGAAAACAGAACAAGCGCTTCAGAATGATCTCCCGGTCAAGGCAGCGAAAACGAAAAAGAATTTCCGTTGGACTGTTGTAATTTGGCTATTAATCGGTGGAATCATTAACTACTTAGACCGTACCAATCTTTCAATTGCCGCACCAGCGATGATTGAAGAATTAGATTTAAATATGACTCATATCGGTTTATTAGGAACGATCTTTTCTTGGACATATGCGTGCATGCAGCTTCCTTCTGGCTGGTTAATTGATAAATTTGGTGCAAAGCGAATTTATTCGATTGCTGTTCTGTGGTGGAGTATTGCAACCGCTTTAACGGGTGCTTGTAACAAGATGCTGACCCTAGTTGGAGCAAGGTTCTTACTTGGAGTAGGGGAAGCGCCGTGTATGCCTTCTAATGCCAAGATAACTGCTCAATGGTTTCCTAAGAGTGAACGGGGATTAGCGACTGGGTTTTGGGATGCATCATCGAAAGTTGGCCCGGCCATTGCTCCACCAATTCTAGTCGCCATTCAAGTGGCATTTGGCTGGCGTGCACTATTCTTCATTACCGGTGCTATTGGTATTGTCTTTATCCTCTTATTTATGAAATTCTACAAAACACCTGATAAAAGTAAAATGCTTTCTAAAGAAGAATATGATTATATTAAGGCTGAAGGCGGCGCAAGCAACGATACCGTCGAATCAACCAATATTAAATGGAGAGAGCTATTTAAGTATAGAAGTGTTTGGGGAATGATTCTTGGCTTCTTCTGTACCATTTGGATTTGGAATATCTTCTTAACATTCTTGCCATTATATCTATTAAACACACAAAATATTTCTTTTAAAGAACTTGGTATTTATGCAGCGATTCCTTATCTTGGGGGGATAGTTGGTAACTTAGGCGGCGGTTACATTACTAAGGTGTTAGCGGATAAGGGAGTTTGTTCTCCGATTAATGCGAAACGTGGTCTGATTGCGGTCAGTGCACTTCTAGCTGCTGCATTTGTTATCCTCCTTCCATTTGTACATGGATTAGCCATCACGATTACTTTGATGACGTTGGCACTTTGTGTTGTTTCTGCAATTACTGGAAGCGCTTGGGCATTGTCTGGTGATGTAGCACCTCCTGCAATGGTTGGATCTGTGGGTGCCATCCAAAACTTTGGTGGATACTTCGGCGGAGCATTTGCACCATTAGTAACAGGTATCATTTTAGATGCAACAGGTTCTTATTCCTTAGCCTTTATTTCTGGTGGAATTATCGCGGGATTTGCAGCTTTCTTCTATTGGTTTGTAGTGAAAGAACCAATTAAACCAGCTAAAGCGGCATAAGGGTTAAAAATAGGAGGGCTGCTAATCGTAGCCCTCTTATTCTTTTAATGAGCTTGTGGGTTTTTGTCGAAAAAAAGGAGAAAATTTAGGCTATTTTAAATAAAATGAAAATTGACACAATAAAATAAGAGGGTTATGATTGTAAATGAAAATAAATAAAAGTAAACGAAAAAATAATAAGTATTGTTTTTAATAGAAAGGGGAGTTTAGTTTGAAGAAAATTATTAACCAACCCGAACGCGTAGTAGAAGAAACAATTGAGGGCTTTCTGGCTGCCTATAAAAGTACATATCAAAAGGTTGAAAATGTAAACGGAATCATTCGACGTAATCTTAAGGATAAAGTGGCGATTGTTACTGGTGGAGGCAGTGGCCACGAACCATTGTTTTTGGGGCTGATAGGGGAAGGACTAGCTGATGGGGTCACATTGGGGAATGTTTTTGCAGCTCCTCCTCCAACGAATGTATTTGAAGTAGCGAAAGCAGTTGATTCTGGCAAGGGAGTTCTATTTATATACGGAAACTATTCTGGTGATGTATTAAACTTCGGCATGGCAGAAGAACTACTAGAAATGGAAGATATCCAGACAAAAACAGTCCTCGTAACCGATGACGTAGCATCGGCTCCTGTTGAACGAAAAGGAGATCGCCGAGGGATTGCGGGAGATATTTTCGTGGTTAAGATTGCGGGGGCGGCCGCAGAAAAAGGACTGTCATTAGAAGAAGTCACACAAGTAACCCAGAAAGCGAATGATCATACATTCTCAATTGGTGTTGCCTTAGCTCCTGGATCGATTCCAGGTGCAGTAGAGCCGCCATACACACTTGGTGATAATGAAATTGAAGTTGGCATGGGCATCCATGGAGAGCCGGGAATGGAACGTACGAAAATGATGCCTGCTGATGAGTTAACAGATAAGTTAATGGCAACCTTGCTCACGGAAAGCAACCTTGAGGCTGGCGATGAAGTGGCTGTATTAGTAAATGGCCTTGGGTCAACAACATTAATGGAACTATTAATCATAAACCGCAGAGTGGCTCAAATTTTAGAAGAAAAAGAGATTAAAGCTTATGACATGGATGTTAATAGCTATTGTACAACACAAGAAATGGCTGGATTCTCGATCACATTACTGAAGTTAGATGATGAATTAAAAGATTTATATAATGCACCTGCAGATTCTCCGTATTACAAAAAAGGATTAACAGCTACAAGTATTGGAGGGAACGTTTATGCCAAATAGTGCCCAAGAAGTAAAGTTGAATGCTGAACAAGTAAAGGAAATGTTCTTGTATGTTGGTGAACAAGTCAGAGAGAACAAACCGTTTTTAACCAAAATTGATAGCGCTATCGGTGATGGAGATCACGGAATTGGCATGTCAGTTGGTTTTACAAAGGCAGAAGAAAATTTAACCAAAAAAGAATTTACAACCATCAATGACGTCTTTAAAACGATAGGTATGTCGATGATTGCAAATATGGGTGGAGCGTCTGGTGTTATTTTTGGAACTTTGTTTACTGGCGGTGTAAAAGGTCTTGAACCACAAGAGGAATTATCCCTGCCATTATTAGCACAAATTCTTGAAGGATCCGTAAAATCCATTAAAGAACGAGGGAAGGCTGAATTAGGAGATAAAACGATGATTGATGCACTGGAGCCTGCAGTGAATGGACTCAAACTAAGTGTGGAAGCAAATCGTAGTTTACTAGAAGGCCTTATCGTTGCTGAAAAACATGCAGCCGGTGGTGTAGAAAAGTCGAAGGAATATGTTGCGAAGTTTGGCAGGGCAAAATCGCTTGGCGAACGAGCGATCGGTCACCAAGATGCTGGGGCAACGACCGTCTGGATCATGTTGAAATCGATGAGAGAATGGGTAGAAAAAGCAGCCGTTCAACAATAAAGTTGGTTTTGATAAAAAGGCTGTGTTAAAGCGTATTGTTAATTTTGGCCCCCTATTGATTGGAGCGGAAATCAACAGGCATGGATAACAGAGCCAATAAAAAACTATCATCAGGAGGAATTGTTATGACAACTAAAAAATTTCAAGGGGTTATTCCACCGGTATCAATCATTGTTGATGAACAAGGCAGACTTGATAAAAAAGGAATGGCAACTGTTATTGATTTCTTAATTGAAGCAGGTGTGGATGGCTTGTTCTTTTTAGGAACAGGCGGCGAATTTTCACAAATGTTTTTGGAAGAACGCAAAGAAGTAGCTTCGTATACAACCGAATATGTGAACGGCAGGGTTCCGGTTTTAATTGGTACGGGAAGCACGAATACGCGAGAAGTCGTTCTGCTCAGTCAACACGCAGAATCAGTCGGAGCAGATGCGGTAGTGGTCATCAACCCTTACTATTGGAATTTGACTGAAGAAAATTTATTTGCTCATTATAGTGAAATTGCCAATTCTGTTCACTTACCGATTTTACTTTATAATTTCCCAACAATGAGCGGACAGGATTTAACTCCGGAGTTCGTCCTTAAATTGGTTGATGCACATGAGAATATCGTTGGAATAAAGGAAACGGTTGAAAGTGTTGCACATATTCGTGATATGATTTTAACAGTTAAAGGCAAGCACCCAGATTTTTCCGTGTTCTCCGGTTTTGACGATCATTTCTTACAAACCCTGACACTTGGCGGTGATGGTGCGATTAGTGCTTCTGTCAATTTCGCTCCGGAATTAGCGCTTGGAATATACAAGGGATTCAAGGAGAACCGTCTCGATGAAGCAGTTGCATACCACCAACGCATGGCCGTATTGCCGACTATGTACAAACTTGATTCACCGTTTGTAAGTGTGGTAAAAGAAGCTATGAAATTGAAGGGAATGGACATTTCCACAAACGTTCTAGCACCAGCACGGTCATTAAGTGCTGAAAAGATTGAGGAGCTAAAAAAGATTCTCGTTCAAGTTGACCTATTAGAAAGTGCACCAGTTAAATAATTTAAAAGAAAAGATCTCCACCGTGGGATCTTTTTTACAAGGTTTAGAGATGTAAAAAAGGAATGGGAGCCCGATATGTCCAAAACAAGAAGAATGTCGCGAATTTTTTCAAATGATGGTAAATCAATTACGCTGGCGTTGGATGGATACTATTTTTCTACCAAGACGGCAGGAATTGAACAAACGATTACCCTTTTGCCACAATTGATTGAGAATGGACTTGATGCTGTAATTGTTACATATGGAATGGCAAAAATGTACGCTGAGTCCTTTAAGAACGTGGGGTTGGTTGTCCGTGCTGACTTATCTACCAGCGTATTTGATGCACGTATCCCCCAGACTACAGACATTCTTTCGGTTGAAGATGCACTTAAGCTTGGCGCGGATAGTGTTATTTCGATGACTTTCCCTGGGGCAGATGGTGAAGCGGCCTCACACAAAATGGCCTGGGATCTTGCCAAAGCGGGAGATGACTGGAATGTTCCATATATGTGTGAGACGCTGCCGTATAGCTATCATGTGACAAGTCCTGAATCCAATCAAATCGAAACGATTGCCGCCGCAGCGCGGATCGGGACAGAGCTAGGAGCAGATATTATTAAGACTAGATTAACTGGAGATCCAGCTGATGTGAAAATCATTGAAGCTGCCAAACGTCCAGTTCTTGTGTTAGGAGGACCAAAAACGGATAACATCCTTGACTACTTCAATTATGTAAAACATTGCATGGAAGTTGGAGCAAAAGGCGTGGCTGTTGGTCGGAATATAACGCTAGATAAGAATCCAATTGGTGTCGTGGCGGGGTTAAATAAGATTATTCATCAAAATGGGACGGCAGAAGATGCTTACCAAAGCTATCAATCTAGCTTTGAGCTGCTACAGGCCTAAGACATAGGATAGCTAAATCATTTACTTGATGATGAGGCTTGATGAGAAAAATTATTTGATAACCTATCGGTAAAGGAGAAATGTGAAATGAGTACCCAGTTTATTCCATCCCTGCTAGTCCCTGAAATTTATTTTCCAATGCAACAAGAAAAAGATTTCACCATCAATTTGCTAGAAAAAATGGCTTCTGATGGTTTTTATCGTTCGTATGAAATAGCAGACGGGCAAGACCAACAAGAAAGAAAACGTATTTTGGCATTAAAAGAACAATATAACTTTCAATTAACACAATGGCTGACCTTTTTAATAGATAAAAACAAGCTGGATGTTTCCTCATTAGATTCACAATTACGCTCAGAATCCGTTCGTCAGATTAAAGAAAATATTTATTTTGCGGCAGAGTGTGGTGCAAGCAATATTGCCTTTGTTCCAGGTCTAGATCCAGGCCCAGAACGTCGACTTGAAGCGATGGGAGGGTTTTATGAAGCCTTATGTGATATTTGCGAGGAAGCCAGCAAATATCAAATGAACGTGTTGGTCGAACATTTGGATCGCTTTGCCCATAAAAAGCGTCTGATTGGCCCAATGACTGATACAGTTGAATTGCTGTCGAGTGTAGCTGAAAAGCACAGCAATATTGGCTTAGCCTTTGATACAGCGCATGCTGCCTTAAATAGGGAAGACATTTCGGAGGCATTAGAACTAGCCAAAGCGCAGATTCATCAGATTCATTTTTCTAATGCGGTAGTCGATCCGAACAATGAATTATATGGGGATTTCCATATGCCTATTGGGGAACCTGGCTTCTTAACCATTGAGAAAATAAGTGATATTTTACGAAAAGCTGACGAACTAAGTCTCCAATCCGAACGTGGGCTGCGTGTCGCTGTGGAAGTAAGAGGTAAAGATAAAGACAATTACCAAGAGAATGAAACAATCGTCCGGTCGATTTTAGAAAAAGCATTAAATTTAGTAGCAAGTAGATGATAAACTTACGAGAGAATCGACGAAGGAGGTTTCTGGATGAATAAGATTTGGATCGGGACCAATTGGAAGATGACAAAGACCATTGCAGAAGGAATCGACTTTACGAAAGGACTTAGACAGATTTCAAAAGCGATTACATCGAACCTCCAATTATTTATTATTCCTTCTCATACATCCCTTGTTCCCATTAAGGAGCTTACCGCTGATTCCGATATTTATTTAGGGGCCCAAAACATGCATTGGGAAGATAGTGGTGCTTATACAGGGGAGATTTCTCCGCGAATGCTAGCTGAAATTGGCATTGATATGATTGAACTTGGCCATTCGGAGCGCAGACAATATTTTAATGAAACGGATGCAGCGATTAATAAAAAAGTCCATGCAGCCCTAAACTATTCAATGAAGCCTCTGATTTGCATTGGAGAAAACATTGAGCAGAAGAAACAGCAGATTTCGAAAGAAACATTGGCTGCACAGCTAAAGGTTTGCTTGCAGGGAGTATCCAGGGAACAAGCAAAGGAAGTTCTGATCGCCTACGAACCTGTTTGGGCGATTGGTGAGCAAGGTATTCCTGCAGATGCTGGATACTTAGCAGAAATCCATGACTTTCTTCGACATACGTTAGAAGGGCTTTTTGCAGAAATAGGCGGCGATATTCCAATTTTGTACGGCGGTAGTGTGAATCATGATAATTTCCTTGAATATATCGATTTAGAAAATGTGAATGGACTCTTTATTGGCAGAGCTGCTTGGAACATCGACAGTTTCCAAGACATTTTAAAGCAACTTGAATTACATCTAGAAAGTGAAGCAAGCCGAGTCCTATGATTGAATCTCCTCTTTAGTAGAAAAGAGAAGCGAAGTCTTCTCTCTACTTCGGAGGGGACTTTTTTTTTCAATTTTATTGGTTATTTTGCTAAAAAAAATGAATCTCAATTTTTCCTTTATTTTCAAATCTAACGAATTGCCGCGGTAAAGCAAAACAAAACAAAATGAAGTGAAAATATATTTTAACAAAAAAGATATATATTTTAATTAGTTTAGTCATTAAACAGGACTTTTCAGCCATTTACCTATATAATATGAGTATTAATATTATTTCGGAAAACCGTTTAGTAAATTTTCGAAAATAAATGAAAGGGTGGAATTATGTTCGCAGATCAACGCAGAAATTTAATAATTGAATTACTGACAGAAAAAGGAGTCGTAACTGTAAATGATTTGACCAGTATGCTTAATATTTCTGCTGCCACCATACGATCTGATTTAAATCAAATGGAGAAACAAGGTCTACTTCTTCGTACACATGGCGGGGCTATGCTGAAAGCGGAAGAAACGAATAAAGAAACAGATCAACTTGAAAAAAACTATGAAATTCGTGAAAAGAAATTCCGCGCGGAAAAACAAAGAATCGGTAATAAAGCGCTTAATTATATACAAGAAGGGCAATGTATACTATTAGATGCAAGTACGACCTGTTTTGAGTTTGCAAAATATTTGAGTGAGACAAAAATGAGGTTAACAGTAGTTACAAGTGGAATTGCAACAGCGGCCATGCTGAAGGAAAACCCTTATTTAACCGTAATTATTATTGGTGGAATCGTTAGGAACACTTCTAATTCAGTCGAAGGTCTATTGGGGGAAGAGCTGTTACGAAAAATTAATATCGACCTTTTATTCACTTCTGCCTACGCTTTTAATATTCGTGATGGCCTCTCAGACTTTAGTTTATATGAAGTGGAATTAAAAAAAGTCATGGTTTCCGTTGCGAACAAAGTCATTGTATTACTAGATCATAGTAAAGTGGATAAAAGTTCCATTGCGACCTTTGCACGTCCAAATGAAATCGATATATTTATTACGGATAAGCCTGTTTCTGAAGAAATCAGCCATTTTTTCGCTGCTAATGGGATTGAACTAGAGATTGCGGAATAATGCGATAACGATAAAATGAAACCTAATGGGAATTTTTTCGTATAAATATAACAAAGACAATAAGGAGAGGTATGTGTAATGTTCCTAGAAGAACTAGAGCAAGAGGAGAAAATTGCATTTCTTGAATTGGCTGCAATGATTGCCAGAATTGATGGCAAATTATCTATATATGAAAATTCCTTAATAAAAAAATATCAAAGGGAGACGGGGCTGGAGGATTATCAGTTAAAAGGACTCTCGATAGAGGACATTTTAAAAGAATTTAAAAGTGAACGCTCCAAATATATCGTCTTAACTGAAATCTTTCAACTTATTTATTCTGATGGAGTTTTCCATGATCATGAAAGCGAATTTGTCCATATTATAAAGACACACTTCGGATTCGATTCAAGTGAATTTGGAACGTTCAAGGATTGGGTTGAAAAAATAAAAGAATTATCGGTAACAAAGAGAGAGTATTAGAACATCCTTATTTGAGTTCATGATCACATTAGATAAATAGACAATGGCCCCTGTCCTTATTGGACTAGGGGCCATTTATACTTTAATTGTTATTCCTCTTCTGTATAGGCTTCCGTGGTGGTATCCATGCACTCCCAGCATTCACTTCGATTCCTTTCATACTTGGATAATTCACTCCCACAAGAGATGCAAAAATCCATAAGAATTGATTCCCCTTTCAAGTGAATTTTATATATATGATTATTTATATTCCAACATAGCTTGTTAGAGAACCAATTACCTGCAAGCAAAACAAATCTCGTTTTGCCCAATTCCTATAGAAGATGATCTTATAGCTGCGATAAACAACTTTTACTAAAACTAGTCTAATCAGGTTTTTTATTTTTTCATATTAATATAGTAATCAATTTCTAGGAGGTGGAGATATTGACACGTAGAAAAAAGAGCCTGCCTCTCTGTATTTTCCCAAATTATCGATGGTGTGGGCCAGGATGCAGCGGGCCGGGAAGACCCATTAATGATGTAGATAACTGCTGCTACCATCATGATCGCTGTTTAGACCAAGGGAATTCCCCTTGTTATTGTGACAACCAATTCATGAAATGCCTCAGCACAAAAATGAATCCTCATACGCAAAAAGGTAGAAATGCACGATTGATGTATTGGTTCTTTAAACTGAAAACAGCCTTCACCTGTCCAAAATAGTTGTTATATTTCTAAAACATTTGCTGGCGTCCTAAGTATCTAAATCCGAAAATCGTCTGAAATCAATTTGTCCATCCCCTCTGAATTCGTTACACTATAGAGTGTAGGTAACTTATAAATGGGTGGGAGAGAGCATTAAATGAGTAAAAGAGTAGTGATTACAGGTATTGGAGCAGTCACTCCTTTGGGGAATGATGCTCATACAACATGGGAAAACATTAAAAGTGGTGTATCGGGGATTGGCCCAGCTACCATCTTTGATGTGGAAAAAGTTGATATTAAAATTGCAGCTGAGGTAAAAGGCTTTGCACCAGAAGAGTTCATGGATAAAAGAGAAGCAAGAAGGATGGGGCGTTATAGCCAATTCGCGGTGGCAGCAAGTCAAATGGCTGTAAACGATGCGGGGATCAAAATCGGAGAGGACATTCCTGCCGAACGAGTCGGTGTTTGGATTGGTTCAGGAATCGGCGGTTTAGGCGAGTTCGAAGAACAACATCGGAAATTCATTGAAAAAGGACAACGAAGGGTCAATCCATTTACGATTCCGATGTTCATCCCAGACATGGCAGCTGGACAAGTGTCGATTGCACTTGGTGCTAAAGGAATCAACAATTGTTCGGTCACTGCTTGTGCATCGGGTGCCAATTCCATCGGTGATGCATTCCGCGTCATTCAAAAAGGGGATGTGGAGATGATGATTGCGGGTGGAACAGAAGCGACGATTACCGAAATGACCGTAGCTGGATTTTCGAATATGACCGCTCTTTCTAAAAATCCTGATCCGAACACAGCAAGCCGGCCTTTTGATAAGAAGCGAGATGGTTTTGTAATCGGAGAAGGGGCTGGAATTGTGGTCCTCGAAGAACTAGAACACGCACTGGCCCGCGGCGCTAAGATTTATGGAGAATTGATTGGCTATGGCGCGACGGGTGATGCCCATCATATTACCACACCTGCACCAGATGGAGAAGGGGCTGGCAGGGCTATGAAATTAGCATTAGACGATGCGGATATTTCCCCTGAACAAGTCGACTATATCAATGCACATGGGACATCCACCAATTATAATGATTTGTATGAAACGTTAGCCATTAAAGAAGTTTTCAAAGAACACGCCTATCATTTATCGGTCAGTTCCACCAAATCAATGACCGGCCATTTATTGGGTGCGACAGGAGCTATTGAAGCTATCTTTTCTGTTTTAGCGATCAAGGAAGGAATTATTCCGCCAACCATTAACTATGAAACACCAGACGAACAACTGGATTTAGATTATGTTCCCAATGAGGCAAAGAAGAAGGATGTTCAAGTGGTTTTATCCAACTCATTAGGATTTGGCGGACATAATGCCACATTGATTTTTAAAAAGTTTACCGAGTAATGATAGCAAATAGCTAAAACGAAGGTGTCTAATATCATTTAGATACCTTTTTTCTATGGGTTTGGACTATTTCCGACAAAAAGTTCCATCATAAACTGTTTAGATACATTTTCACTTTGGTCGTAGATTTTGTATTGTGTGGAGCCTTCATTGGTTCCTATTGTTTCTACATCCAACTCTTTATTTTCCGGTATTACTTCCCAAGCTTTAAAATTTTGAATACCGTCTGATTTATTTGGATTAATTGTTCTTAAGATCCCTCTAGCTTGTCCAAAATTATAATTAAAAAATTCGGTTACATGCATATCTCCTTTATCATTTACTTTAATATCCATCGTCACATCTTTTATTTCATAAGATGGAGTTGAACTAGTTTCAGCTGATGCCACAGTAGGGATGATTAAAGCCATGAGGAAAGGGGCAGTGAATTTAAGCCAATTTTTCAACTTCTCTCCTCCTTTCAGGATTTGGAGAGTATAATCAAAAAACTGGTTTCATCAAGAATTCATTAATCCTTTTTTTGTTTTTTAAAGATTAAGTATTAAGTGAGGGATAAAAGAAAAGAGGGGGATGGATATTCATCCCCCTCAAAATATTTAATGATAGGTAACGACTTTTTCTAATTCAAATCGATGGCGAGAATAACCTTCTCTATCTGCAATTCCAATTGGTACCATCGCGGCAAATCTAACATGCTCTGGCAGTCCTAATAACTCTTTTACCTTTCCCTGGTCAAAACCAAGCATAGGTACACTTGAATATCCCATTCCTTGAGCGGCAATTAACAGAAACCCAAGGGCGATATTGCTTTGCGTAAGTCCCCATTGTGCTCTTTCTTCTTTCCCCATAGCATTAAAGAAGGAAGATAGGTATGAAATTTCTTCTTGTTTTCTTTCCGGTGTTAATCCTGGGTGTACAGTATCTGGTAAATTCGCCAGGGTATCTTCCATATCACTGGCAATAAGGATGACCGCAGGGGCTGAAGTTACTTGCGTTTGACCAAAAGCCGCTTCTTGAAGTTTTTCTTTAAGATTAAAGTCCGTCACAACATGAAATCTCCATGGCTGAAGATTCCAAGCACTTGCAGATAAGTGTGCAAGATTTAGTATTTCATTCAGGTCTTCCTGAGGAATTGGTTCTTGAACAAATTTACGAATACTGTAACGAGACTCGATTGCATCTTTAACAGAAAGAATTCGGTGTGCTGTTTGTAATGCCAAAATAACTTCCTCCCTCCAACAATCCTTCATAGGCATTCTGTTTCGTTGTTTATAAAAACAACTCTGAAAACCTACGGGTTTAGTTTTGCCGAACGAAAATTATTTATCCGATTTGCACAAAAAACACCTTATTTAACAGGTGTTCATTTTTTTGGAATAGTTCTTTTTCATAAACATAATAAATTTTGCCTCTAAACAAATTACAAAAGTGCCCTTATAGTTAAAGTGACCATCTTTCTCTAATTTGTATCTGTTCTTTCTTTTTAACACTTCACCGATATAGTCCATTACCAGAAGGGCACCTACAAAAGGAAGGAAACAATGACTTTTTCTTTATGGAAAATTTCCTTTTCGGAAACAGTAAAAAGTTTCTTGTCAATACGAACCGTAAACGTGCCATGTCGATTGAAATAACCATCCATTTCTTGATAATATCGTTTTTTCTTTTTAGATGCCTTTCCTAATAAGTCTTCTTCGAAAACTGCCCCCGCATTGTAGATAGGGAAGAAACAATCATGTATTTTAACTGGCTCTCCACTACCTTTTTCAATCTCAATGTCATTGCAGCTGCATTTTTTACCCCAAAATGAATAATAAAGATAACAACTTAATGAAAAAGCGGTTGTGACCGTGTAGAAAGTGCTAGCACAAAATATAAATATCAATAAATCATTCATGTCAAACCACTTTCCTATTAGTACATACCAACCAGAAATTTCTTTAAAACTAACCAAACGTTTGATTAGATAACCATGAGGCCATGCCAATAAAGGGTTTCAGCCTTTTATTGTGAATAAATTTTGTCGACACTATTATATTTTTTCATTATTAAAGTTAAAAACTAGTCGATATTAGGATTTCCTTCGGAAATTTATCCCGCTTCGACAGATTTCCCTAGCATTCCTTATTAACCAAACGTTTGATTAGTTTTAGCATAAACCCTTGTATCAACTGGATTTTTTCCCGGGAAATGGAGGGAAGAATGTCGAAATCCGCATCGACAAAAAAACCGGGTATCGCTACCCGGTCTTACCTACATTAACTATACTTAAGCATTTCTTATTTGTTTGCTTCGTAATTGTCCGCATGCTGCATCAATGTCTGTTCCGTGTTCTTGGCGGATTTTGCAATTAACCCCGCCCTTTTTCAACGTATCATAAAATGACAATACCGATTCCTGTTCACTTCGTTGATATTGACTATGCTCATCGACCGGGTTATATGGAATTAAGTTTACATAGACTTTCTGCCCGAGTGGACGGAGCAGGTCGACTAGCTGCTCAGCTTCTTGTTTACGGTCATTTACATCTCGCAACAAAATATATTCAATCGTAATTCGTCGGTTTGTTTTGTCTACGTAATACTCCATCGCCTTCATTAATTTTTCAATCGGAATGGCCCGGTTTATTTTCATAATACGGGTGCGAAGTTCATTATTTGGCGCATGTAATGACACTGCCAGGTTAACCTGCAATCCTTTATCCGTGAACTCAATCAGCTTGTCTGCAAGACCGCTGGTTGAGACGGTGATTCGTCTAGCCGCAATGGCAAGCCCTTTATCATCTTTGATTACTTTGATAAAGTCTAATAGGTTTTCAAAATTATCAAATGGTTCACCAATGCCCATCACGACCACATGACTGACCGTTTCTCCTTGGCCTTTTTTGTCCAAATGCAGCTGTACATTCATAATTTGCTCAACAATTTCCCCACTGGATAAATCGCGACTTTTCGCTAATAACCCACTCGCACAAAAGCTGCAGCCGATGTTACAGCCAACTTGTGTTGTCACACAAACGGAAAGGCCGTATTTCTGGCGCATTAAAACCGTTTCGATCAAATTGCCATCCTTCAGTTTAAACAAAAACTTAATCGTGCCATCAGCCGATTCTTGTTTAATGTGCTCCTGTAAGGTTTGGATCTCGAAGTTGTCTGCTAATAGATGAACACACTCTTCATTTACTTCCGTCATCTCCGAGAATGCAGTGACACGCTTCCGATAAAGGTACTCCCAAACTTTCTGTGCTCTCGACTTCTTCTGACCGTGATCTTCAAGCCAGGCCGCTAATTGATCGATCGTTAATCCGTATATGCTCTGTTTATTCATAAGTTCCTCCTCTTTTCGTAACGATAAAACGTACCAAAATTTATCTTTACCTACTATATAAATAGTGAATTGACTTTAAATCAGTTATTCACCATACATGTAATCTTAAAAACATTATCTATTATACCAAGAAAAGGCGCATAATAAAAAAATACCTATAATTGGTTGTTAAACAAGGTATTAACTTTATAAAAGTTGGAGGCTGTATGTATGAAGGTTCTATCAATGATTCAGCCATGGGCAAGCCTTTTTGTCCTGAGGGAGGCCAAGTTTGAAACAAGAACATGGAGAACAAAATATCGAGGACCGTTGGCAATTCACACGAGCAAAAAAATAGATAAGGCTGTTTGCAATCATATCGCCATCCAAAAGCTGCTTGGTAAGCATGGATACATAAAAGAGGACCTTCCGACTGGGAAGATTATCGCCGTCTGCCAACTTGTGAATTGTTTGAAAGTCATAGAGAACAACCAAACATGGGCAGTCCTTGAAGATGGAAGAATCGTTTCAGGCAATGACTATTTCTTAGGTGACTATCGTGTGGGAGGCTTCGCTTGGGAAGTTGAGGATATGAAGAAACTCGAGGAATACATTCCGGCGAAGGGCCACTTGGGTATTTGGGAATACAAAGACAAATAGGAATTTTTATTGCTAAATAGATTGTGCTAATTTACTCGGTTACAGGCGTGATTTACCAGAATCACGTCTTTTCATATTTTTAAAAGAATTTAACAAAAATTTTAAAAATTTGTATTGCAGCTTTTGTACTGTTTAATTATAATACAAGATATAACAAATAAAAGCGTTTTCATATAAAGGAGGTGAACTAATATTGAAAATTGCAGGAATGAATATCACCTTTAGACATTATCCTTTCCACTATTTCTTAGATTCAATGGAGAGCCTTGGTATTAAACATATTGAATTGTGGGCTGGTGAGCCGCATTTGTATGTTTATCGAAACGGATTTGAAACGATTAGAAATATCAACAAAGAAATCAAAGCTAGGAATATGAAAATTGTTTGCTATACTCCAGAACAATGTGTTTATCCCTATAATATTGCATCCTCAGATCCACATTGGCGGAGAGTAAGTATTGATTATTTTACCGAGAATATTTATGCAGCTTTAGCGCTCGACACCAATATGATGCTTATTACTTCTGGAATTGGTGACTTTTCTGTTCGTCAAGAAGAATCTTGGAACTATGCAAGCGATTCTATTTTTCAACTATCAAAAGTGGCTGAAAAGGAAGGTGTCACCCTTGCCTTAGAACCACTAACCAGATTTGAGTCTAATCTAGTCATTGACACACCAGGGCTTAAGAAAATGATAAAAGAAATCCAATCTTCCTCATTAAAAGGAATGATTGATACGGTGGCCATGCAATTAGCAGGTGAAACACCTGATGATTATTTCTCCATTCTTTCTGAATTAAGTCATTTCCATCTAATCGATGGAGACGGTCAATCGGATGCCCATTTAGCACTAGATGACGGGGTACTGAACTGGAAAGAATATTTAACCAGTCTTCAAAACCATCAATACGAAGGGGTATGTACCCTAGAGATAATGGGATCAAATTATTATCAAAACCCGCAAGATGCAATCATGAAATCTCTTAAGAAAATAAAGGAATTGGGAATCTTATCATCTGGATATGGAGGAACTCTTTATGAGTAATGGTGCACTTACACGAAAGCTAGGCTTCTGGTCTGCTCTGGCAATCGCTGTTGGAACGACGGTAGGGTCAGGTATTTTTGTTTCTTCTGGTGATGTGGCAAAAGCGGCAGGAAGTCCATCTATTTCAATTCTTGCCTGGATTATAGGCGGGGTTATTGCAATTCCACAAGTAATGGTATTAGCCGAGCTATCAACTGCATATCCCCAAAATGGAAGCGGTTACGTTTACTTAAATAAAGCAGGGTGGAGGCCGCTTGGCTTTCTCTATGGATGGGCTACTTTCTGGGCCTTAGATCCACCATCTATTTCGATTATGGCATTAGCGATTGTTTCTTACGTAGCAACCTTTTTGCCATTTTTCTCTGGGGTGCCTGGAAAATTATTAGGTATTGCAATCATTTTAATCATTACTTCCATTCATTATCGAAGTGTAAAAGAAGGCGGCCTTTTCCAAGTTATTATAACTGCTGTAAAAATCATTCCCTTCTTAATAGTCATAGTCTTAGGACTAATGTATATGAACCCTGGTAACTTTGCCTATACTCCAACAACTGGAACGGTCAAAACAAGTCTAATTGGCGGAGTGTCTGCTACAACTTGGGCATATACGGGGATGGCTGCAATTTGTTTTATGGCTGGGGAATTTAAAAATCCAGGTAAGGTGCTTCCGCGTGCACTAATAAGTTCTGTTTTCATTGTACTAGCCCTATACACGTTACTTGCCGTTTGTGTTATAGGTTTAATGCCTTTTGAAAAATTAATCAGCACAAATGCAGCTGTATCAGAAGCCGTAAAGTATATCCCAGGACTGTCTGATATTGCCTCCTCATTTGTAGCTGTTACGGCTATTATCGTTATTTTGGGGTCATTGAGTTCCTGCATTATGTTCCAGCCGCGATTAGAATATGCGATGGCAAAGGATGGCTTATTTTTCCAACGCTTTGCAAAAGTTCATCCGAAGTATGAAACGCCAAGTTTTTCAATTATTGTTCAAGTAACCTATGCCTGTATCCTCGTGATGTTTAGTAATTTAACAGCATTACTCGGGTATTTCACGCTTATCCAATTGGTTATTAATATACTAGATTTTGCGGCCGTCTATAAATGCCGGAAAAGAGATGATTATAAACCAGTATATCGAATGCCAGCGTGGAGATTAACAACGATTCTAGCTATTCTTGGTGCGTCATGGTTGGCATGGGGAACATTCACTTGGGCTCCATGGCAAGGAATGGCAGCCGCATTTATCGTCATTGCTACAGGACTTCCTGTTTACTTCTATTGGGAAAAGAAATATGGTTCGAAGATAGAGAAAGACAGTAACTCAGTCGCTTAAAAAAGAGACAGGGGAGTTAGAAACTCTTTAACTAACTTCCTTCCTTTTAAAAAATATAAAAATATAAAGCTTTATAAAATGGAATTGATTAGTTCTCGATTCCAATAAGAGGAGGAAACATGGATGTTGAAATTTGATGAAGAGTTATTTCTGAAACTGGTAGAAAAAGAGGGCCTTGAGTTTAGAGGTCAAATTGAAGACATGGTTGATGGAATCTCAAAAAGAGGATACAGTAATCTTTTCTTAATCGGTGCGGGTGGAACGATTGCGATGATGTATCCTTATGAATATATTTTAAAGTCAAACTCTACGATTGATGTTCATGCAGAGATTGCAGCTGAATTCATGGTAATGAACAATAAGCATTTTAGCAAAGACTCTGTGTGTATCTTTACATCTGTATCAGGCACAACCAAAGAAACAGTTGCAGCCGCAGAATTTTGTAAAGAAAGAGGAGCCACAACCATCGCTTTAGTTGCTGAGCCCAATACTCCTTTAACACAAATTGTCGACCACTGCATCACAACAGGTTCTGAAAAACATTCATTTGATACTTTCTTTATGCTGCTATACATGGTGGTCTTCCGTTTCATGTATAACAACAATGAATTTCCGCAATATGAGCAATTTACCAAGGAAGTTTCATTACTTCCAAGAGCCATTCTAAGTGCAGTGAAGGCTTTTGATAAAAAAGCAGAGGAATTCGCAATTAAACACAAAGATACGGATTACCACATGATGGTTGGTTCTGGTAACTTATGGGGTAACACTTATTCATACGCGATGTGTATCTTAGAAGAAATGCAATGGATTCATGCAAAATCGATTCATGCTGCAGAGTTTTTCCATGGAACCCTTGAACTTGTTGTCGAAGATACAAGTGTAATTTTATTAAAAGGTGAAGATGAAACTAGACCACTGATGGACCGTGTAGAGAGATTCGCTGAGCAGATTACTAAAGAACTCACGGTTATTGATACGAAAGACTTTGAAATGGAAGGTATTAGCGATGAATTCAGGAAGCACTTTGCAGTTAGTATTAACTGGTCTGTCCTAAGCCGGATTAGTGTTCACCTAGAACGTATAAGAAACCACTCCTTAGATCTTAGAAGATATTATCGAGTAATGGAATATTAAGACCAACAATGAGCACTACATCGTAGTGCTCGTTTCTTCCATTTCAGCATTAATGATCAGAAAGAAGGGGAAAAGGATGAGAATTGCAACAGTCGGAGATAACTGTATGGATGTTTATCAGGCAAGCGGGCAGGTCTACCCTGGAGGTAATCCTGTAAATGTAGCTGTTTATTTAAAGGAATTAGGTGCCGATTCTGCTTATATTGGCTGGGTTGGTTCCGATACATACGGTGATAGAATGATTCAGGCAATCAGAGAGAAAGGAGTAGATACGACGCATCTATCCCAGAAGGATGGAACAACAGCCGTTACATATGTTGAATTAATAGGCAATGATCGTAGCTTTGGGGAATACGATGAAGGAGTAACGGCTAACTTTACCTTAACAGAAGAAGAACTCGACTTTATTGCAACACATCAACTTGTCCATGCGGGGATATGGGGGCATGTTGAAGGGTATTATTCACTTTTTAAAGAGAAGGGGTTATCTACTTGCTTTGATTTCTCAGATCAATTAGATCATAGTTTAGTAAAAACCTTATCACCGTTTGTTGATTATGCATTCTTCTCATACAAGCAGGACGATGCATATATTCGTCAGTTTTTAAAGGAGGTCAACAGCGTCGGTTCTAAAATTGCTGTAGCAACCTTAGGTGAAAATGGATCGCTAGCCTATGATGGTGGACAATTTTATCAATATGGAGTCGTTGAAGCGGATGTAGTCGATACAATGGGAGCCGGAGATTCGTTCATTTCGGGTTTTATTTATGGAAGATTGAAAGGCCTCTCTATCAACGAATGTTTAAAGTTGGGCACAGAGACAGCATCCAAAACGATTAGATATTTCGGTGCATGGTGACTAGGACGGGCAATCAAGGTATAATAGACAGTATATAATTTATTGACGGATAAGGATGAAGTAAGCTATGAATTTAAATCCTTCAACCCCCCAGCCTCTCTATATGCAAATAAGGCAAATGTTGAAGAATGACATTCAGCACGGAAAATATAAACCGGATGAACAGATCCCTACAGAAGCAGAACTTTGTGAAATATATAATGTAAGTCGGATTACCATCCGGAAGGCAATTGAGGAATTAGTGAAAGAAGGAACCTTGACAAGGATTCCGCGCAGAGGCACCTTTGTTGCATCCAATAAGTTTCATAATGAATTGTTATCCGTAAGTGGATTCTCGGAGTTTAGTCATCAACTGGGCATGATTCCAAATTCTCGGATTTTAAGAAGTGAAGTTATCCCTGCAACTGAAGAAGTGGCAGGTCATCTCCTCATTGAAAAAGGAAGTCCCGTTCTTGAACTTGAGCGGCTCATGTATGTAAACGGCCGTCCACTTTTCTATGATATTGCACATTATTCGTTGATGCATTTTCCAGATTTAGAAAAGAAGATTGCAGGGGATGAATCCACCTATAAGATCCTTTTAGAGGATTACCAAACAGAAATAGTTAGTAACGACAAAATTATTGATGTGATTGGTGCGACAAAAGAGTATGCTAAGTTATTAGAATGTGATATTGGGGCTAATCTTTTTAGGATTTTAAAAATTGCTTTTGATGCAAACGATCAACCTGTCCACCTATCTACATTTATGTGTGAGACAAATAAAGTCAATTTGACCGTCCATCGGGCAAAATAGAGAGAGTACCCCAAAAAGGTTTAAGGGTTCCGTTTCCTATCTCAAAACTTGAAATTACAGTTCAAAATGCAACTTAAATTGCACCGTATTTTGTATTGTCTTTTGTAATAGAAAGAAATGACTCACTTCATTAGAAGTGGGTCATTTTTTTCTGCTTACTCAATTAACGCTACCCGTTTGTTAAATAAGAAAATTAAAAAATTGGTGGAGTCACCGAAAAAAGTATCGCAGCATGTTCATTAAAATTATTTTCCCATTTATGCTTCATTTGTGCTGGTATTTTTACACTATCACCAGATTCCAATATGTATTCTTCATCATCTAAAAACACTTTAATTTTCCCCTCTAATACATAAGCAACTTCTACTCCTTTATGCCCCAACTGTTTCTCAGATGAAGCCGTCTTAGGTGGGAAATTCATAATGGCTGTTGCCAGGTTTCCAGTAAAATCAGGTGAAACTAGCTCATAGGATAAGTTTTCAATGATCATTTTCTTTCGATGACTAGACCTAACAACTAAATCAGCCGTGTTTGTCTCTTCAATGAAAAAACTAAATGTAGGAACGTCGAGGGATTTCGCTAAAACTTTAAGAGTCTGAATAGAAGGGTTTGCTAAGCCACGTTCAATTTGACTCAACATTGAAGGCGTTATTTCAGTTAACTTTGCTAATTCTCTAATGCTTAAGTCTTTAGCTTTTCTATATTTTTCAACCTTCTTACCAATATCTATATTTTCCATTACTATGCACTCCTTGATAAATCGTTAACTTAAATTTAACGTTTTTAAATAATACTTAACAACCCAAAATATCTATGTTAAACTGCATTTAACAATTATTAAATTATATTTTACATTGTTTTGAAGACAATAATCAAGTCAATGAGGAGGACTATCAAAGTGAAAGAGATTGAATTCGGAGATCTACAAACATGGAAAGAAAACTATCCTTTACTAAACAAACTCATTTCGTTGAATGAAATATTGTGGTTAAATCCTAAAATTGAAAAGTTTAAAACAGGAATTAAAAAATCCCCCCTTACTCAAGACGATGTAAAGGATGCAGAGGAAAGATTGAAACGCTTTGCTCCATATATTGCCACAGTTTTCCCAGAAACAAAAAAGAAGAATGGGATAATAGAATCTCCATTGGTGAGAATTCCTTCCATGAAACAATCCTTAGAGCAGAATTATCGACAACCTATATTGGGTGAATTATTGCTTAAGTGTGATAGTCACCTTCCTATATCAGGGTCTATAAAAGCAAGGGGCGGGATTTATGAAGTTCTCAAACATGCCGAAGAATTAGCTCTTCAACATCAATTGTTGACGATTCAAGATGACTATTCCATTTTAGATAGTGATAGGTTTCGAACATTCTTCTCCCAATACTCAATCGCAGTAGGTTCGACTGGGAATTTAGGACTTAGTATAGGCATCATAAGTGCAAAGTTAGGTTTTAATGTGACCGTTCATATGTCGGCTGATGCAAAACAATGGAAAAAAGACCTACTTCGAAGCAAAAATGTTAATGTAATGGAATATGAATCGGATTATAGTAAAGCAGTAGAGGAAGGTCGACTCCAAGCAGATGGGGATCCTACATGTTATTTTGTAGATGATGAAAATTCTTATGACCTATTTTTAGGATACGCAGTAGCAGCATCTCGATTACAAAAACAATTAGAAGAGTTAGAGATAACAATTGATGAAAATCATCCTTTGTTTGTTTACCTTCCCTGTGGTGTAGGCGGTGGTCCTGGCGGAATAGCTTTTGGTTTGAAGTTATTTTATCAAGACCATGTTCACTGTTTCTTTGCGGAACCTAGCCACTCGCCATGTATGTTACTTGGTTTAATGACTGGACTTCATGATAAAATTTCTGTGCAAGATATTGGTATTGATAATGTAACAGACGCAGATGGACTTGCTGTAGGAAGACCATCTGGATTTGTAGGTAAAACTATAGAACCGTTTCTAAGTGGTAATTATACGGTTAGCGATGAACAGTTGTATAAGCTATTAAAGGAACTAGTTGATACAGAGGGGATTCATTTAGAACCTTCAGCACTAGCAGGCATGATAGGACCGATTAAATTATCTAAAGAAGGAACCGATTATTTACAGAAGCATCATTTAACGAAAAAAATGAGTAAAGGTACACATATTATTTGGGGGACTGGTGGAAATATGGTTCCTGAAGAAATGATGAAGCAATATTATCAAAAAGGATTGAATTTATCGTTAGAGAATCAAAGGTAATTCAACACAGGGGTTAGTTGATCCCTGTGTTTTTATTGGAAAATTTTTTTTATTTGAACGGGAACTTGAATTTCGAATGTAATCTCATTTGGTTTATCTGTGATTGTAATATCGACGTGCATAATTTGCAGCGCATCTCCGGTTATGTGATATCCGGTTTCATCAAGATATTCCAATATTTTACTCAAACTTTCGCTTCGATTCCATAATAATTCCCCGTTATAACGAATACACGCAAATAACCCAGCAGGAACCGTCATTTGACACTGTTTTGGTATTTTTTCTTTATTTTTTGCCACTACAAAAATAATGGATGGTTCTTCAAATCGTTTCGCTCTAAGATCCGCTTCCTGGATGATAATGCCTAGTCTATTACTAGCTAGAATTGGTGTCTTCTCGGTGAGCATATTCTCTAACCTTATAACACCATAACTGAGTTCCAAATTATTATTTATTTTTTCATTTAAGGTAATTAACTTCCTTCTCCCTATTTCGCGGAAAAACACCGACTGAAGTTCTTTTTCTTTCGCTACATGCTCCAAGTATCCAATTTTCCCTCGAATATTTTCCTCTAAGTCATGTAGCTCGTTCAGTTTTGACACAAGTTCCGTATGCTTGGTTTTCAGAATGTCCAAGGACTTATTAAAATTACGTTCATTAAAATAATCCTTTATTTCGTCTGTACTCATCCCAAGTTGCCGCAACTCTTTAATGGTCCCTAAAACTTCATATTGAAAAATAGAATAGTAGCGATACCCCGAATCGGGATCGACATATTGAGGTTTGAATAGGCCAATCCGATCATAGTGGCGTAGAGTCTCCGTTGTTACCCCTCTTAACCTCGCCATTTCACCAATGGTTAATTTTTCCTTTATCTTCAATGAAATCTCCCCCCTAAAAAATATAATACACCTCTTGACCTTTGTGTAACAACAAGGTTTACAATAAAAATACGAAATCTTCTAAATCATCTAAGAATTAAATTTATTAACACGGAGGGAGTTGAGTTATGAAACAGAAAGCGCTTGCAAGAACACTTACTTTGTCACAGGTTGTTTTTTTAGGGATTGCATGGAATAACCCCATGGTGTTTTTTAATACCTATGGAATTGCTGCCGTTACCTCAAGAGGTGTCATTACGACTGCATACATTATTGCTTTTCTAGCAATACTTTTTACAGCTCTCAGCTATGGAAAGATGGCGAAAGCCTACCCGATCTCAGGGTCAGCCTATTCCTTTACGCAAAAATCTATTAATTCTGAGGTTGGATTCATTGTAGGTTGGACGATTATGCTTGATTATATATTAACGCCTATGGTTACCTGCTTGATGTCCACTGTCTTTTTAAGTGCTGTATTTCCTGGAATCCCGCATTATGTGTGGGTAATTGTGTTGACTGCAAGCATCGTATCTCCAAGCATACTAGGTGTGGAGATCTCAGCAATAACGAGTAAAATTTTTGTTATTGCTCAAGTCATTTTTGTTTGCCTTTTCTGGATATTATCCTTCAAAAGTTTATCAGAAGGAGTAGGGACGGGTAGTCTTTTCTCCATTAAGCCATTGTTTGATGCAGATGTTTCCTTGTCCGTTATCTTAGCGGGAGCTACCATTCTTTGCTTTAGTTTTCTTGGTTTTGACTCACTCACCACTTTATCAGAGGAAACAATCAATCCCGAAAAAACGATCCCAAGAGCCATTATCATCATGCTATTATTTATCGGAGTTTTGTATATTGGCTCTTCTTACTTAGCACAATTGGTACATCCCGGCATTTCATTCAAACATGCTGATTCTGCAGCCCTTGAAATTGCAGTGCTGATCGGAGGAAATTTATTTAAGTCCATTTTTATTACAGCAGTGATTATTGGTAATTTTTCTTCAGGAATCGCTTCAATCACAAGCGCATCGCGAGTGTTATATGCGATGGGACGAGATTCCGTATTACCCAAAAATATATTTGGATACATCCATCCTAAATTTAAAACACCGTCACTTGGCATCATTGTGATTGGCGTAGTTTCTTTACTCGCAATTCCATTAACCCTGGAACAAGTTATTAAGTTTATCAATTTTGGAGCGTTAATTGCCTTTACATCTGTAAATCTTTCTGTTATCGCCCATTATTTTATCAGAAATCATAAGCGTTCTTTTCTGGATTGCATTCGGTACCTATTATTACCACTCATTGGCGCAGGGTTTACGATATGGTTATGGTCGCATTTAGAAAGGGATGCGTTGATTCTCGGGGGTATCTGGATGGCATGCGGCTTGATTTATCTTATCTATTTGACGAAATGGTTCCGCAAACCACTTCCTGAGTTTCATTTTGATAAAGAAACGATTCCACAAAATGTCCAAGACATGGATCGAGAGCTTATCCCTCAACAGGTAAGGTAAAAAAATAATATATTTGGAGGTTTGTAAAAATGCTGAAGTTGAAAATGTTTATTAATGGAGAATGGATGGATTCATTAAGAGGAGCTAAGAGTCATGTTGTGAATCCTGCTAACGGTAATATCATGGCTGAGGCTCCACAGGGAAGTAGAGAAGAAGCCCAAATGGCGATTAATGCAGCACGAACAGCTTTTGACTCTGGAATTTGGTCAGACTTACCGGCATCTGAACGTGCATCTTACTTATTTAAAATAGCGGATAAGATTGAAGAAAAGGCAGACGAGCTTAGCAAGCTTGAAACAGAGAATACGGGAAAACCTCTTAAAGAATCTGAGTTTGATATTGCTGATACCGTGAATTGCTTTCGATACTATGCCGGGTTAGTGACAAAGCCAAATGGTCAAACGTATTCTGTTGCCGATCCTGTTCAAGCCATGGTTATTCGTGAACCTGTCGGTGTATGCGGACTTATCGCTCCATGGAATTTTCCATTGTTGACGGGAGCTTGGAAAATAGCCCCTGCGCTTGCTGCGGGTAATACGCTTGTATTTAAACCAGCTGAAATCACTCCAGTCACCACTTACAAATTATTTGAGATCATGGAAGAAGTGGGGGTACCAGCTGGTGTTGCAAACTTAGTTTTGGGAGGTGGTTCAACAGTAGGAAATGAAATAGCGGAAAGCCAGAAGGTGGATCTGATTTCTTTTACAGGTAGTACAGCAACGGGTAGACGCATCATGAATTCAGCAACAGGAAATATTAAAAACATTTCACTCGAACTAGGTGGCAAGTCGCCAAATATTGTTTTCGCTGACGCAGATTTTGAGACAGCCATCGATTATGCTTTGAATGGAATTTTTACCAATGCCGGCCAAGTATGTAATGCAGGATCCCGTTTATTATTAGAAGAGAGCATTCATGATAAGTTCATTGCTAGATTGGTAGAAAGAGCGAAAAAGATTCAGGTAGGCCCTGGTAATAATTCGTCTACAGAGATGGGTCCGCTCGTAAGTGAAGACCATATGAAGAAGATCCTGGAATATATTCAAATTGGCTTAGACGAAGGGGCTGCATTGGCTTGCGGCGGCAATCGTATCACAAGCAACGGGCTTGAAAATGGTTATTTCTTTGAGCCAACAATATTTGTTGACACCAAACCTGACATGAGAATTGTTCAGGAAGAAATCTTTGGTCCGGTTCTTGTCGTGCAAAAGTTTAAAGATGAGGCGGAAGCAGTCCAGCTGGCAAATGATACTTCATACGGGCTTGCAGCAGGTGTTTTTTCACAAGATGGGGCCAAAGCTTTGAGGGTTATTAAAAAAGTAAGAGCCGGGATTACGTATGTTAATGCTTATAACCTCGCCTATAATGAAGCACCGTGGGGAGGTTACAAGCAGAGCGGGATTGGCCGCGGGTTAGGAACCTTTGGCTTGGATACGTTTACTGAGGTAAAACAAATCAATATTAATTTAGATGTTAAGCCAACTGAATGGTTTAGCAATAATTAAAAATATAAATTTAAATTCGGAATATTTAAAAAATAAAGGAGGAATTTATAATGTTATGGGATTTTCATTTTAATTTGCCTACTTCTATAGAGTTTGGGAATGGGAAAGTAAAGAATATTGGGAAAAGGGCTAAAGAATTTGGTGGAAATAAAGCCCTCATTATTACAGATAAAGGACTTGCACAAACAGGAATTTTGGAAAAAATCACACAGTCATTAGATCAAGAAGGTGTCAATTATATTGTTTATGATGAAATATCACCTAATCCAAAAGATGTAGATTGCGAGAGTGCTTATCAACAGTTTAAAAACGAGAATATCGATCTCTTAATTGGTCTTGGCGGCGGAAGCTCAATGGATACAGCTAAAGCAATTGGGACACTTTTTACACATGGAGGAGAGCTAAGAGAACGTTACGGCGTAAATTTACTAGAACGGGAAATCCCACCTCTAATTTGTATTCCGACAACTTCAGGTACCGGTAGTGAAGTTACAAGAGGTTCTGTCATTACGGATACCGTGACGAAACAGAAGGAGGCGATACTAGATTTGAAAATCGCTCCTAAACTGGCACTTGTTGATCCTGAATTGACGTTAACATTGCCTAAATCGATTACAGCAGCTACAGGAATGGATGCACTTACACATGCAATTGAAGCTTATACCTGCAAAGTTGCTCAACCACTTTCAGATGCTTTGGGACTATATGCTATTGAATTAATAGCTAAATACCTTCCATTAGCGGTAGAAAATGGTCATGATTTAGAGGCTAGGAAAAATTTGCTTTTGGGCAGTTTAGTTGCTGGTATCGCCTTTGATAACACGGATCTTGGGGCTGTACATGCGATGGCCGAACCACTTGGAGGACTCTATGATACTCCACATGGAGTGGCGAATTCAATTTTTCTTCCACATGTATTTGAATTTAATATTCCTTCAAATCCAGAAAAGCACGCCAAGGTAGCAATCAAGCTTGGGGCAAATCCTGAAGGAAAAACAGTTGAGGAAACGGCGTACGAAGGTGTTGTGCTGTTAAAAGAGCTGGCAAATAATATCGGGATTCCTAGCTTCCGAGATTTAGGTAATGTAAATCCCGAAGACTTCCCTTTTCTAGCAGAAGGAGCCTTTAAACATTTGTGTACTCAAGCGAATTCAAGAGATCTGACAAAAGAAGACTATCTGAACTTATTTCAAAAGACTTATGAGGTGAAAACCACAACTTTAATTGAAAATTAATTGTATAAAAGTATAGAAGCAATACTTTAAAATCTTGGTTAAGAACTGGCCCGCTGGCAGAAAACCTTGCATTAGCAAAAAGCGAGGCTGAAAATCTAGAAGGAGGCAGCATGAATGTCTAATCGTGATGAAAAACAGTTTTTAAATTTACCTTTTACAGGAATTTGTACTTTTGGAAAATACCCAATATGTGCGGACCTGAACCAGCTTGACGCAGATGTGGCGGTCATCGGGGTGCCAAATGACATGGGTACACAATGGAAATCAGGAGCAAGAATGGGCCCAAGAGGAATCCGTGAAGGATCTACATTATATAGTTTCGGTCTGGATGGTGCTTATGATATTGAAAACGATATTATGTACCTTGGACCTGAATGGAAAGTTGTCGACTGCGGTGATGTAGACATGGTACACGGGGATATTATGCAGTGCCATGAGAATACAGAAGAAGCAATCCGAAAAATTATTTCCAAAGGTGCAATGCCGGTTGTATTAGGCGGCGATCATTCCATCACAGCAGCAGTTGGAAAAGGACTAAAAGACATAGGTCCGTTTCATGTGATACAAATTGATGCCCATTTAGACTGGGCGGATCACCGCTCAGGGATGCGGTATGGTCACGGAAATTGTATTCGCCGCTTATCTGAGCTGGATCATGTTCAAAAGATATTTCAGTTTGGCATTCGCGGGATCAGCAGCAGCAAAAAAGAAGACGTCGAAGCAGCAAAAACATATGGCAGTGTGATCCTATCACCGCGTCAGATGAGAAAGATGGGACTAAAGGAAGTCCTGGAGCTAATTCCTGCAGGCGAAAAATATTATGTAACAATTGATATTGACGGAATCGATCCATCAATTGCGCCTGGAACAGGTACACCTTCTCCAGGCGGCTTCCTCTACGATGAGGTTAATGAATTGCTTGAAGGGGTTTCCAAAAGAGGAGAAGTCATCGGGTTTGATTTAGTAGAAGTTGCCCCGCCATATGATCCAACGGGCATGACCGGACAAGTAGGAGCCCGTATTGTACTAGACTTACTCAGCTATGTATTAAAGGAAAAGGGGAATAATAAATACGGAAAAGAAAAAGAAGAAATGCTTTCTTAACTGGGATTGGTTCCTACGGGAGAAATAAATGTTAATAAAAAGAGAGGTACGCAAAAAGCGTTCCTCTCCTTATTTATATAGACTATAGGCATTCGCCGAGTTAGATTGGGCAAGGTGTTCCGCAAAATCATCTGCATATCTTACTATGTATGCTTGTCCTTTGCACTGTTTCCTAACCTTTTTGAATATAATTGCTTTTACCTTGTTTTATACTAAAATGGATTTAATAAGTTTTCTATGTTCAAATCCATTTTTAAATAGTGTTTGCAACAGGAGGATTATCACAAATGATTACAGAAGGGACATTTAATGGTGCCGATGGAACAGAACTATTCTTTCGAGTAATCGAACCATTAACAGCTCCAAAAGCAGCAGTTATTTTAGTTCATGGACATGGCGACCATAGCGGAGGGTTGCAAAATCTTAGCACCAGTTTGGTTAATAATAAATATATGGTTTATGCCTTGGACTTGCGCGGTCATGGAAAAAGCTCCGGTAAAAGGGGATTTATCCAATCATGGGATGAATTTAGAGGAGATTTACATGAGTTTCGAAACCTCGTTGCGCTGGATCAGCCTGAACAGCCTTTGTATATTGTGGGGCATAGCCTTGGCGGCTTGATTACTCTTGAATATGCCTTGGATCATAGTGCCGGCATTTCAGGGATTATTGCTATATCGCCGGCCATATCATACGAAGTGAAACCGTTAGAGCAGTTAGGTATAACCATTATGGGTAAGGTTAAACCAGATTACAGTATCAATAAATCTCGGAGAATCTTTTTGATGAAGAAAAATACAGCAATGCGTGCTAAGTACTATTCTGACCGCTTGCGTCACAATATCGTTACACCAGGATTGGGAAGTGGATTGATTCAAGCGATTTCACGCCTAGAAAATCAGGCACAGTTGATTAAACTGCCGATATTATTGCAATACGGACTTGACGATAAAATTACACCACCAACAAAACTAAATCAATTTTTTCACCGAGTGGCCTCTAAGGATAAACAGCTTTATGAGTACCCTTTGGCCAAGCATCGTCCCTTTGATGAAGAGGGAAAAGAGAAGCTTTTAGGAGACTTGGTCGGATGGTTAGACGGTCAGATTGATAAAAAACAAAAGGTGCGTTATTGGGAGATTGTTTAAGGTACAGTAAGAGGAATTTTGCCTGAATAGAGAGAAAAGAGTTTGCATTTTCAATAGAATACGAAGAATTTCAAGAAAAAGCGGTGATATCCCCGCTTTTTTTTGCGTTTTGTCATCGGTTTGTCCCGTCAATGGGCTAATTTTTAAGGTTAATGGGCGAATATTGGCTTCCAATGAGCGAATTCTAGACTGTATCGAGCGAATCTAGTGTTTCAATGAGCGAATTGAATTTTATAAACTGTTGGTACCGCCAAATGCAATGCAGTAGTTATCAGGATCTACAATCGCAAATTCTTTCCAAGGTCCGGAATCAGAATCAATCCAAGGCTCGATAACAATTTTTGCTCCGTTCTCCTTAAATTCAGTATAAAGTTCATCAAGTGCAGCCCAATTTTCTACATAGCAGTAAATATCATAAGCCGACTGCTTAGCACCTTTTGCAGGTTTGTTGGGACATACATCTTCTGGCGAATTTGCTTGAAGTAACTTAACTCCAAGTCCGGTGAATCCATCGCGAATCGCCCACCAATCCGTTACTTCGCATTTGAGAACATTCCGATAAAAAGTCTTTGATCTTTCTAAATTTGAAACTAGCAAAACCTTTAATGAACTGTGAATTTGTTTAGACATTGGGGTACCTGCTTTCAAATAAATTTATATAATTACCGCTTCATAATTACATTATTTCATGATATTTACAATATATTTCCAAGTTTTATTGACAGAATAATATAATGGTTCTATTATTTTATTGTTAACCTTTATACAATTTAAGTTTACAATAAAAAAATGGTTGTTACTTTGGTAATTTATCAGATTATGTGGAAATTGTAAAAATGGAGGGATAAAGATGAATAAATGGATGGAGCTTGCAGACCGAGTGTTAGATGGGTTTGAAATTACAAATCAGGAGGCAATTTCAATCTTAGAATGTCCGGATGATGACGTACTTCTATTAATGCATGCAGCTTTTCAAATCAGAAAGCGATATTATGGAAAAAAGGTAAAACTTAATATGATTATGAATGCGAAATCTGGTCTCTGTCCCGAGAATTGTGGCTATTGCTCTCAATCATCTATTTCGACAGCACCGATTAATTCTTACAGAATGGTAGATAAGGATACTATACTTGAAGGCGCAAAACGTGCACATGATTTAAATATAGGGACGTACTGTATTGTGGCTAGTGGCAGAGGACCATCTAATAAAGATGTTGCACACGTAGTGGAGGCAGTTAAAGAAATAAAGGAAACATATGGATTGAAAGTTTGTGCCTGTCTTGGACTGTTAAAACCAGAGCAAGCGAAGCAGTTGAAAGAAGCAGGGGTCGATCGTTACAATCATAATATCAATACATCAGAGCGCAATCATTCAAACATCACAACATCACATACATACGATAATCGAGTAAATACAGTGGAAATGGTAAAAGAATCCGGAATGTCTCCATGTTCAGGTGTCATTGTAGGGATGAAGGAGACAAAGCAAGATGTAGTCGATATGGCAAACAGTTTAAAAGCTTTGGATGCGGATTCCATTCCAGTTAATTTCTTGCATGCGATTGATGGTACTCCTTTAGAAGGAGTAAAAGAACTAAACCCACTTTATTGTTTAAAGGTCTTGGCGTTATTTCGTTTTGTTAATCCAACAAAAGAAATTCGGATTTCAGGTGGACGGGAAGTAAACCTTCGTTCACTACAAGCATTGGGTTTATATGCGGCCAATTCCATCTTCGTCGGTGATTACTTAACAACTACTGGACAAGAAGAATCGGAAGATCACAAAATGTTACTTGATTTAGGATTTGAGGTTGAATCCGTAGAAGAAATGAAAGCGAGCTTAAATTAGAGGTTTATTCTAATACTAAATCTAAGTAAAGAGGCACCCAGGCCGAAGTCACTGGATGTCTCTCCTTTTTCATAACCATCCTCCAATCTCCAAAACCGTCAAGACAATTTCAATGACAATTAGAGTTACGATGATCCATTCCACGAATAATCCTCGAATTGAATGGCTGATGGTGGAAAAACCGTCCATGATATTATACAGAATCTCCGTTTTGCTTTTCAATATTCTATAACGATCATTCAATTCAAAAAACTCCACCATTCTATCGTAAAAATCGCTAGCTGCGCTGCTCGTCCAGGTAATATCAGGCTTATCCAAAATCATGATATAAGCAAGGGTATTGTATTCGTGACGGACGATTTTTGCCGTAGTTCGGGCCAGCTCCTTGTTGCCAATTCTCAGGTTACCTTTCTCCAGTCTGTCGATCATGGTTTCGAGTTTGTCATGGATTTTCCCAAGTTGCTCCTCCGTTTTTTCCAGCGCCACGGATTTTGCAATGACTGTTGAAATTAATTCAGGGTAAAAATCCTCATATTCAGGCACAACCACATATTCATCGGTTAATTCCAGATTCTCTGATTCACTAATATGGAGGCAGTAATCGTCGCTATACCTGTCCACTTGTCCGATGTCGAAATCCGGTTCAAAGGAATGGATGTATTGCAATAAGGTCTTGATCTCATTATCGTGGGAATGATTAATGAAGACAATGCTGCCAAAAGAAAAAATTAGCACCATTTGTGTATCGTCCACATCTTTATTGAGAATCGATTCTAGAATAGCTTCTCTTAGGACTAAAGGTTGTTCCCAGGTGAATTTTTTAGGAATTCCGCAATGGATCGCAATTTTGTTCAAGTCAATTTCATGAGTCACGGCAAATGCTTTAAAGGTAATTTCTTTCACTTTGATCACCTTTCCAGTGAATTGTCCTTTTTTCGATTGTATTCTAATCTTTACAAAAACATGCTTGGGCAATTCTGGGAGGTGGTATTTTAGGATTACTAAATTAGAGTCAGTAACGGATAATACTATTCTTGTACTAGTACGAATAAATTATATTTATAATTGATAAAAAGGAGGGAGGCAAATTCATGAAAAGATTAGCTGTTTTCTGCGGTTCAAGTCTCGGCGCTTCGAAGGCGTATAGAGAGGGCGCAATTCAATTAGGAAAAGAGTTAGCAAAACGAAACATTACATTAGTATACGGTGGCTCAAGTATAGGGTTGATGGGTGCAGTCGCAGATACTGTAATTAGCGAAGGCGGTCACGCAATTGGTGTTATACCGAGAGTTTTAGAAGAACGTGAAATATCCCATAAAGGATTAACAGAGTTAATTAAAGTGGAGACCATGCACGAGAGAAAAGCCAAAATGGCCGATTTGTCGGATGGATTTGTTGTTTTACCTGGCGGAACCGGAACGCTTGAAGAATTCTTCGAAATGTTCACCTGGGGGCAGATTGGTTTACATCAAAAGCCATGCGGCTTGCTTAATATTGAACATTATTATGATCCATTGCTCAGTCTGTTTGACCATATGATTGACCAAAAATTCTTGCAAGAAAAATTCCGTTCAATGGCGATTATTGAAGAAAAATCAGATGAATTACTAGATAAATTTATTAACTATCAACCACCAACCATAAAAACATACGAATAATAAAAAATCAGGAAATCATTCACGATTTCCTGATTTTATTTGGTTATTTAATAGATAACCACCGGTTCATATGTGCTGAGATTATTATATACGGTACTCATAGCACTAGGCGGTGTATTAACGCAGCCGTGCGATCCTGCATTTAAGTAGGCATTACTTGCCCAGTTTGACCGAAAGCCGGCATCATGGAATCCTTGTCCATCATTCGTAAAAGGTGCCCAATAATTAACTTTTACTTCATAACTCGGTTTTCCTCCAAGTTCTCTTCCCGTTAGTGTGGCAGGTGTTCGTTTATAGAGGATATACCACACTCCTTTGGATGTATCATTACCAGTGCTGTGTTTACCAGTCACGACATTCGTGGTGATGACTAATTTCCCCTTTTTGTAAATCCAGATACGCTGCTGTGCAATCGACACTTCTGCATATGTATCACCGATGCCATTGTTTGCTGTGGTTTCATAACCATAGCCTTCACCACTCCAGCCATGTCCGACCGTATTAGATGCAGAAATGGAGGCCGTTCCTTTCTCAAATGCTGACTTTACCAGTTTGGTTTCTTTGTCCACGTCTAATGCCCAGCCATAGCCTTGTCCTTTAACTGTAATGACTGAACCTGAGTGGGTCTTAAATTTAAAGTTTTTATCTAATGTAGATTGGGCTTCATTAATTTCTGCAATTTTCTCTTTAATATTGGTTTTGTCAATCTTAACCTTTAAATCCTTTGAAATAGAAGCATTTTTAATTAATTCACTGCCTTTTAAAGAATAAACTTTGTCCTGGACTTTATACTCAACAGTTTGTTGAAGAAGCTCTTGCAATTTTTTCTCTTCATTCTTTACAATCGTGCTGTCTTCTTTAATTGGCTGGATGTATACAGGGTTCAAATGGATTTCACTAGTATACCCATGCTTATCGAAGTCTTTTAATAGACTGGCTACATCATACTGCTCACCATTTATACTTTTTGAGATGCTAACCGTACCTTCTTCCAAAATTGCCTTTGCATCTTTAGGTGGAGTTAAACTCTTATTCATTGATAGGAGCTTATCTTCGACTTGTTTTTTCATTTCTTTGCTGCGATACTGATCGATGTTACTCGGCAATATTGAATATTCTTTCGCCTTTGAAGAAGGGAAAAGTGACCACTGGCTTTTTAATAACTTTTTAACGCCCGGCAGATCTTCCTCCGTAAATTCCATCTTCGTATCTTTTCCATCTAAAACTTGTTGTTGTCCGACATAGACCTTATTTGTTAAAACAGATGATTTTAATTTATTGAGTGCTTCATCAGCCGTTAGTCCTCCGACATTTGTGCCATTAATCTCAATATGTGCATTAAAGTAATTTGCCTGATAATAGCTCATTGCCGTAAATATGATCGCGATGATAACGATTATACCTGTTGTAATGAACTTCCAGTTCTTATACCATTTTGTTGATTTTGCCCGCCGTTGACCTATTTCTCCTGCTGATTCTTTTGCCACATTTTCCACTACGATTCCCCCCGCATACCAAACAACCTGCTATTGACGTCCTTCGACCTTTAGCTCTTGGTTTTCATCCAAACTACAATATATTATATTATACTTTTATTTTAATACTATTCTACTAGATTTTATAGTGTGAACTTTGTCACATTTTGTCTAAGGGTGAAATTTTATATGTAGTTAACATAAAGTCGGTAAATAAAACTAAAGAAGGAAAGAAGTTGATTATGTTCAACAATAAACAGCTTCTTTCACACAGGTGGCTCATCGACAGGAAGTAATGCAAATGGTTTTTATAAGGATGGGGACTATTCGGGAGGTACAAAAGTAGTCAACTTTAAAATGGAGGATTCCGTAACATGGATGAACGAATCCGGAATCATCACTCCTGCAAGCAATGGCCCTGGCGGTGGCGGCGGTCCTGGCGGAGGCCCAGACGGCGGCGGGGGCAACCGTGCTGATAAGTTCTCCAATCTCGATGAAGATACGAAAGCACAGGCGAGGATATTATGGAAAAAGAGCGGGCGGGAACCATTACGAGGGAAGAGGCCCAAGCTCAACTGAAAGAATTGGGTATTGATTTTTCAGCGGGTAAAGACCCGCAACAATAGTACAAACCTAAACAAATTTGGTCTGAAGGGCAGAGCAATGAATTGCTCTGTCCTTTAGTTTGTTATATATCAATGATGGTTCTTGGTATTTTTTTAGACATAGTCTATTAAACCTAGGATATGATAGGTAGAGTGATTATTCTGAAGATTAAAAATACAATTATTGCCTAGTGAAAACTTCCATGATATAGTAAATTAATAGAAAATACAAAATTTGGTTTATCATAATAAACCAAGTATATTTTTTAGATTAATTTATAAACCTAGTTTAATATAGTAAACCAGTTAAGTTGAAGGGTTTTGATGATATGGAGAAAAAGTATTGGGTTCCAGCTATTGAAGTGTTGATAATATATTAAATATTATTACCTATCATCCAGCGAAATATGGAAGGGAAATCAAATTAATATGAAACTAGTAAATTATAAAATTAATTCAAATGATGAAACGAAATTCGGTGTGAAAACAGATACAGGTATTGTTGACATTGCCAAGGCTTGGGAAGCCGCTAATGAATCTTATACAATTCCTCTTTCTTTAGAAGAGTGGTTACAAGTGGATGAGGACTCTAAAAAACTTTTTCAAGATTTCTTTCTTTCAAACAAGGAAATCAGCGCTTTCACCCTGCCAGAGGATCAGATTCAATATGGACCATGTGTACCAAAAAGTGCAAAAATCATTTGTGTGGGCCTAAATTATCGGAAGCATGCGGAAGAATCAAATATGGAACCGCCTAAAACGCCTGTACTTTTTAACAAGTATGGCAATTCACTAGCTGGTCACGGAGAGAATGTTGAGATTCCCTCAGATGCGAAGCAAGTTGATTTTGAAGCAGAACTTGGCATCGTAATTGGAAAAATAGCCAAAAATGTATCCAAGGAACGTGCACTGGATTATGTGGCAGGGTATTGCAATGCCAATGATTTATCCGCAAGAGACCTCCAATTCCGCACAAATCAATGGTTATTAGGAAAAGCACTTGATGGCTTCTGTCCGGTTGGACCGTATCTTGTGTCTGCAGATGAAGTCGGCGACCCAAATCAGTTGAAAATTGAAACGATTGTAAATGGTAAGGTAAGACAATCTTCCAATACAGCTGACATGATATTTTATTGCGATGAGATTATTAGTTATATTTCTAACTATATAACCCTAGAGCCAGGTGACCTGATTATCACTGGAACACCTGAAGGAGTCATACTTGGTCTACCCGAGCATGAACAGGATTGGCTGACAGCAGGAGATGAGGTAACCATTAGGATTGAGAAACTTGGTGAGCTAACAAACCAGATGACATTACCTTTGGTAAACGAAGAGCAAGAACAATCAACAATGTAATAGAGAATTCTTAAGGGAAAGCTGATGTGCTTGGATAATGTTGAGCATAATTAAAGGGAGAGGTGCATTACTTGCACTTCTCCCTTTTTTTCTACTATTCTATTAAGCTAGTCTCATTTTAAAATCTTGATAGCCAAATTGCTGCACAACTTGACAATCTCCATCTTTATCTTGAACAGCGATCGCAGGTAATGGCATCCCGTTAAACGTGGTGTTTTTGACCATCGTATAGATTGCCATATCACCGAAAACTAAACGATCACCGCTTTTTAATGGCTGATCAAAAGAATAATCTCCGATTACATCACCAGTCAGACAGGTTTGCCCGCCAAGACGATACGTATATGGCTTCTCGCCAGCTTCTCCTGAACCAAAAAGAGGAGGACGGTAAGGCATTTCCAAGACATCAGGCATATGGCAGGTGGCAGAAGTGTCAAGAATCGCAATCTCTAGTCCGTTTTGATGTAAATCAAGTACGGAGGTAATTAAGTAGCCTGCATTAAGAGCAATCGCTTCTCCTGGCTCAAGGTAAACTTCTAAACCGTATTTATCCTGCATTCTTTTAATGCACGCTTCTAGCCGCGGAATATCATAATCTTCTCTTGTGATATGATGGCCGCCGCCAAAGTTGATCCATTCCATTTGCGGAAGAAACTCACCAAACTTTTCTTCGACTGCATTAAGAGTCGTTTCTAAGTCATCAGAGTTTTGCTGACAAAGGGTGTGGAAATGCAGTCCTGAAACACCATCAAGTAAATCGGGACGAAAGTGTTCTTTAGTTACACCGAACCTTGAACCTGGTGAACAAGGGTCATAGATTTCATGTCCCACTTGAGTAGAACATTGCGGATTGATGCGCAAGCCAACTTTCCTGCCAGCTTGAAGTGCTTTATCTTTAAATTTCTCCAACTGGGAGAAAGAATTGAAAATAATATGATCACAAATAGAGATAATTTCATCGATTTCATCTGCGCGATAGGCAGGGGCAAAGACATGATTCTCTTTGCCCATTTCCTCGTAACCTAGTCGTGCTTCGTACAAACCGCTTGCGGTTGTACCACTTAGATATTCCCCAATAAGAGGGTAGAATTTGGTCATCGAAAATGCCTTTTGTGCTAAAACGATCTTAGCACCTGTGCGTTTCATGACACCGTTTAGGATTTTGAGATTTTTTTCCACAAGACCTTCATCAACGACATAACACGGTGTTGGTAATTCTTCAAACCGCATCTTAACGAACAAGCTCCAGCTCTTTTGCTTCTTCAGGCAATGCATCAACAAGCACAGGATTAAAGTCTTCTACCCATGGAAGTCCCCATTTGTTTAACTCTTCCATGAATGGATCTGGATCAAATTCTTCAATATTGAATACGCCTGGTTTATTCCATTTGCCAGTCATGATCATCGCTGCACCGATCATTGCAGGAACGCCTGTTGTATAAGAGATGGCTTGAGAGCCGACTTCTTTATAGCACTCTTGGTGGTCACAAACATTGTATACGTAATAGGTTTTATCTTTTCCGTCTTTTTTCCCTTTGAAGATACAGCCGATGTTTGTTTTCCCAACTGTACGTGGACCAAGGGAAGCTGGATCAGGTAATACAGCCTTCAAGAATTGAAGTGGAATAATTTGTTTTCCTTCGAATTCAATTGGTTCGATAGAAGTCATTCCTACATTTTCGAGGGCTTTTAAGTGTGTAATATAACTTTGGCCAAATGTCATGAAGAAACGGATACGCTTAATTCCTGGGATATTTTGGGCAAGAGATTCAAGCTCTTCATGGTAAAGCAAGTACATATCCTTTTGACCAACTTCAGCGAAGTTATATTCACGTTTGATTTCCATTGGCTCAGTTTCGACCCATTCACCATTTTCCCAGTATCTTCCGTTAGCAGAAACCTCACGGATATTGATTTCAGGATTAAAGTTTGTTGCAAACGGATAGCCATGGTCGCCGCCATTACAATCAAGAATATCGATATATTCGATTTCATCAAAATAATGCTTTAGGGCATAAGCAGAGAATACACCTGTTACACCTGGGTCAAAGCCGCTGCCTAAAAGAGCGGTAATTCCAGCTTTTTCAAACCGCTCGCGGTATTCCCACTGCCATTTATATTCAAATTTAGCCGTATCTTCTGGCTCATAGTTTGCTGTGTCCATATAGTGTGTTTTTGTTGCAAGACAAGCATCCATAATTGTTAAGTCTTGGTATGGTAAAGCTAGGTTCATTACGATATCTGGTTTTACTTCATTGATTAAGGCAATTAATTCCTCAACATTGTCAGCATCCACTTGTGCAGTCGTGATTTTGGTTTTACCACCATCTAGTTTTGCTTTTAATTCATCACATTTTGATTTTGTACGACTTGCGATGCAAATCTCTTCAAATACTTCACTGTTTTGTACACATTTATGAATTGCTACTGATGCCACGCCGCCGGCGCCAATAATAAGTGCTTTTCCCATTCTCTTAATCTCCTAACTGGTTAATTTTTTTAAAGCTGAGAGAAATTTAATTCCTCTAAAAGTTCACAACAAAAAAAGCAAGTGAATCATAACGCATAACCGCGCACAACACTTGCTTTAGATATAATCTACAATATTAAAAAAGCATACGAATACCGTAATAGAAATCATACTACCACGATAAAGGTCCTTAAAAATTCAGTAAGGAAGCTCTATAATATTCAAAATATATCTTAATAGGATCAGAGTCTATATAGCAAATAATTACTTTTACTACTCTTATTGACCGTTTCACAAGTTGTGTGCATATGCACTGGTTGTAAAGTAACCAACTTATAAAATTTGAGCTTTTAACTCAATCAATAAGGCAACTAAAGTTGCCATTCGGCATTTGACCCGGCTGTCCGTATGGCCTTAACTTCTTGAAGGAAGTGGTCAAAAATTATCTGCTTGGAAAGATCCAGACATATTGAATAATAGCTTTCCAATTTACGCACCTTCAATAATATCAGCAACTAATATAAATGGCAATAAAAAATTAAAAAAAATTGTCGGAAAATATTACCGCAGCTTTTGCCGCAGGGAAGAATAACATAAAGGTTTCATCCTATTTGCGATGTATCCTTCAAAAAATGCGGTTTCTTCTTTAACATGATGTTCGATATAGATCCCCGGTTGTTTTATCTCTCCAATTAAACAATTCCGTTCCAACTGAAATTGATAGTTGCTGATATTATCTTTAATAAAATCCTTTTCAAAGTTTTTAAGATATGCATTCGGATAGAGTTCCTTCATTTTACGAATAGATTTTGCACCATGTCTATAATAGGTAGAGCATCCAATGATAATTGCATCCTCTTTACAAATCTTTGTGAGCTTAGCAAGAGGAAAAATATTATTAAACAGTGCATAGTCGTTGAAGGAAATACTGTCAATAAGATAATCAACACTGTTATTTGCAAAAGGCAAATGAAGAGACGAGTTGACAATATAAAGGACTTTCAGTCCTGGATTGATTGAGTCGATTTTCGCCTTTAACTTCTTAATCATTTCTTCCTTGCTCCCGCAAAAAACGTAAAAGGCATTCTCCTGCAGCAGATGTAAATACTTTGGCAGAAATACAAAGGTATCGATGCAAGGTTCAAGGATCATCTTATTTGTCAGGTCAACATTTTTCAGATTTTGATAGGTGAAGAGACTGCATTTTTCAATCATGTTAACGAGTTCAGGGCTCAATTCTCCTACCGTTTTTTGTTCGTACAAGTACGCACTATTCTGAATGGAATTATCAAGGTTGGGTGCATACAATATGCCTTTATGAATTTCTGCATGATAGCCGCACGTACAATGTATGGAACCATCGATAATTGATTCGTTATGAATTAGAGCATTTTGAAACTGTAAAGGACCAGAACAAACAGGGCAACGTAAAAAGGGTAGAAATGAAATAGAAAAACCAACACTTGTTTTATTGGTTTCTTTTTGACGTAGTACTTCCGTTTTCTGATCAATTTTTTGAATCGTCGATTGAAGTTTGGAAATTTCATAGGAAATCCCCGCTTTTTTCCGTTCAAGCAGTTGCATGTAGAAATCTAAATCCTCATGATCACGCAGCAAGGTGATCCTTTTTAAATCTATGATTTCCCTGATTTCATTTAATGTAAACTCAAATGATTTTAATTCTGTAATGAGATTCATATCCTCTTCACATGTTTGATCAAATTCATAATATATCCCCGGCTTTAGCGGTATAAGCAATCCGAGATTCATATAGTAACGAACAGTATCAATAGATACATTGAATTTTTTAGCAAATGAACTAATTTTCATCTTTCACCTGTTTCCTGGAGTATACTCCATGCTTTTGGCAAATTTATTTAAAAATACTGATTGACCTTCACCCTAGACTACCTAATAGTATTTGTACATAAAGATTGAAATTTCGATCAATTCAGTCAATGAAGGAGGGATATGGTTGCACCTGCTTACATTTTAGCATTGGCGGCGATGGTATTTACAGCATTAAGTTATAGAAAGGAACAGCATATTATGGATGCAGATTTGATTCTAAAAGGAAATAAAGTATTTACCGGACTTGTTGATCATCCGGAAGAGGCAGCAATCGTTATTCAGGGTAATCAAATTATCGCTGTATGTTCAATCGAAGAGTGCAAGTCTTATGTAGGGAAAGAAACGAAGCAATATGATTTTCAAAATCAACTAATTCTCCCAGGTTTTCACGATGCACATCTACATGTGATGCTTGGCAGCCTTTTTAGCAGCTTTAGCGTTGATTTGTCGGAAGCGGCATCTGAGGATGAGACAGCGCAAATAGTGAAGGAATTCGCCGATAAAAGACCAAATGATGATTGGATTATTGGTAATGGATGGAATAGCGGCAATTGGGAGAGGAGAGAATTTCCCACCTGGTCCTCTATAGACCAGGTTGTCCCTGATCGTCCAGTTCTGCTTTTTCATGCCGAAGGACACTATGCTTGGGTAAACAGCCACGCTTTGGAAATTGCCGGGATCACCAGCCAAACAGAAAATCCCTCTTACGGAACGATTCTAAAAGATGAACAAGGTGAACCTACGGGAGTGTTAATTGAATCAGCGGTTTCGTTAGTAGCGGATATTGCGCTTGCATTTTCTAAAGAAAAACAATATGAACTGCTAAATGGATTTCTTCAGCATACTAAAAGCTTAGGAGTCACATCCGTAAACGATTTGTACGCCCAGCGTGCTCTTGAAAAGCTAGAATGTTTTGATACGTTCAGGGAATTCAATGAAACTGGCAGCCTAACCACACGCATTCATCTTTATCCTGCTTTGAATGGTGATTTGAGTTCGGTGAAGCAAATGCGTGATACGTTCAATTCCGAAAAATTAAGATTAGCTGGACTAAAACAATATGTCGACGGTGTTGTTACTGGATACACCGCTTATATGCTTGATCCCTACGTAGATAAACCAGAAACAAAGGGACATGTCGCCTTTCCGCCAGAAATCATTAAGTCTTGGGTGGTAAAAGCGGACCGAGAGGGTTTTCAAATTCGATTTCATGCGATTGGGGATGGAGCGGTTCGGTTGGGATTAGATGCATTTGAAGAGGCTCAAAAAATAAACGGAAAACGTGATTCCCGCCATGCTCTAGAGCACGTCGAAATCATTCATCCAAATGATCTTTCACGTTTTAAAGAGCTTGGTGTAATAGCATCAACGCAGCCTTCGCATCTTGCATTAATGCCAAGAACCAGTCATACATCTCGGGTGAAGGAGGAAAAATTCCCCTATCTCTATCCTTGTAAATCATTGCAGGATGCGGGAGCAGTCTTGGCTTTTGGAACGGACTTTCCGATCGCGCCGCTTGGACCTATGTTACAAATTTTCCATGCAGTCACAAGAGTCGATTACACCGGAAAAGATTCATGGAATAAGCAAGAACGGATTGGGATTGCCGAGGCATTGCGGGCTTATACAAAAGGGGCAGCTTATAGTGTCCATCGGGAGACTGAGTTAGGAACATTGGAGCCAGGCAAGCTTGCTGATATTGTGGTCCTTGACCGTGACCTCTTTGCAGTTCCGCTTGAGAATATACCTGAAACGACAGTGAAAATGACCATCATGGACGGTGAAATTATCTACACTGATTTTGAATAAAGACTTGCCGCTTGTTCAGGAGCGAAGACAACAGTATCAATAACTAAAGAAAGGGGTTAATTTTATGGATGAAAGTGTCAAACTGCAACGTTCACTTACATTACTGCCAGTTGTACTTTTTGGTTTTTCGTTTATGGCACCCGCTACAGTTTTTAGTACCTATGGTATTGCTGCTCAACTTTCGCACGGCATGGTTGCGGGGTCTTATGTTATTGCCTTGTGTGTCATGCTTTTTACAGCGTATAGCTATGGGCAAATGGCAAAAGAATTTCCTTATTCGGGATCAGCTTATACCTTTGCACAGAAATCTATCAATTCCTATTTCGGATTTTTGGTTGGTTGGTCAATATTATTAGACTACTTATTTATCCCTATGGTCAACTATTTGCTTTTTGGTATATTTTTCTCAGCGGCATTTCCAGCCATCCCTAGTTATGTGTGGATTCTATTAATGTTAATACTTGTAACGGGTGTTAATATTTTAGGCCTAAAATTGGCCAATGCAGTAAATGTTATTGCCACTGTCATCGTTATTTGTTTTATTTTAATTTTTTGCGTATTATCCATTAGGTCGATTCTGAATGGTGAAGGGACGGGATTGTTTTTTACAATTGCCCCTTTTTATAATCCTGATGAACATTTTTCATTTTTGTTAGCTGGCGCCTCATTACTTTGTTTTTCGTTCCTGGGATTTGATTCAGTAACGACATTCTCCGAAGAAATAGTCAATCCCAAAAAGAATATACCTAGAGCTGTTTTTATCATTACTCTAGTTGGTGGCCTGGTATTTATTGTCGTCTCCTATGTAGCTCAAAACGTTTGGCCTGACTACCAATCCTTTAAAGATCCAGATTCTGCTTCTTTCGAGATTATCAAATTAATAGGAGGCAGCTTCCTATCTGGGGCATTCCTTGTACTTTTTGGTGTTGGTGTTTTTGTTTCAGCTATGGCTTCGCAAGCAAGTGCGGCCCGGGTTTTATTCGCAATGGGTCGAGATGGCCAATTACCGAGGAGAGTGTTTGGGCATTTGAATGTAAAATTGAAAACACCTGTTAATAATATTTTAATCATTAGTCTATTTTCACTATTAGCATTGGTTTTAAGTCTAAGCTTGGTAGCTTCATTTATTAACTTCGGAGCCTTTCTTGCATTCACATGTGTAAATATATCTGTTATTGCACATTACTTTTTCCGAAGAAAAATGCGATCATTCAAGGGCACAGTATTAAACCTTGTTTTGCCATTAGTCGGTGCAGTATTAGATATTTGGCTGCTAGTAAACCTTGACACGCATTCGAAAACTCTAGGGGGGTTATGGCTGGTTGCTGGAATCGTATACTTAATTTTCCTTACTAAAGGCTTTAAAAAACAACCTCCAGAAATAAAAGTGTCAGCTTAGGAACAATACAATCCTACGCATAACGATTTGGTAACAGTCCTATTTACTGATAAATCTTAATATTATAAAATTTCCGAAAATTATTTGACATGAAACAGAAGAACAATGTATTATGTATACACAACAACTAATACAGAGTTTAAAAAACTCCCTGGTTTTTGTATAATGTAGAAAGGAGGGTGAATCAAAATGGAGAAGATTCAATTAAAACCAATTCAAAAGGAAACCACTACACAGGATAAGGTATATAACCAAATTAAAAAGGCTATTTTATTTGGTGGTTTTTCTCGTGATGAGATTATTACAGAGGTTCAAATGGCTGAAAAATTAAATACCTCAAGAACACCAGTAAGGGCAGCAATTCAGGATTTAGTAAAAGAAGGGCTGTTAGTCTGGATTCCAAGAAAGGGAGTGACTGTAAGGAAAATCACTCCAGAGGAAGAGGAAGAAATCTTTTTACTAAGAAGAAACATTGAGGTCCAAGTGGCGAAAAACGTTTTGAAAGTTATGAAATCACCTGAGGAGCTTACCATACTCAAAAAGATTGTCTCACAGCAGGAAGAAGCTTTAAAAAATGACGATGCAGTAAAGTTCATTGAACTTGATCATGCGTTTCATATTACGCTAACTCAAATTGCGAAATATTCGATCATGGAACAGGTTCTTCAAAACCTTCATAATTTAACCCAGCTAATGGGCCTTAAAGCGGTTAAAAAAGAAGGAAGAGCAACGAATGTAATCAAGGAGCACAATCAAATCATTCAGGCCTTGATAGAAAAAGATCCAAATCTGGTAGAACAGTATATCCTGGAACATTTAGATAATACGAAGGAAACGCTGCTTCATGTTGGTAATTCCTAATTTGGAGGCGACATGAAGCGATGTCCTCTGACAAAAGTGAGGTGGGTGTCCAATGAATAGTGTAGAAACGGTTTTAACAGAGGAAATGAAGGAAATGCTCCAAGGACAAACGATTGTATTTTGTAATGTGTATCATCCTCAAGTTGGTAAGGTACTTTCAAGTGCTTTGTCATGGGTGTTTGCCATCGATAACAATACAATCCGTTTTGCGGTAGATTCTAAGTCCAAAATACTTGATATTGTAAGAAATCATGGAGATGTAATCTTAAGTTTTTTTGCAAGTGAAAGCGTTTACTCTGTTTCAGGACCTTCAAGTCTAGTGGTTGAAAAGGCTGATAAAATGACGCTGAAAATGGCCATCATTGAAGTGGATGTAAAGGAAGTCCGTAATATCACATTTTATGGAGCACAGATTACCCAGGAACCGCGATTTATAAAAACATATAAAGAATCACTCATCAAGAAGCTCGACAATGAAGTAAAAGAAGCTGTGTTTAGTTATTAAAACTATTTTAAGGGGTGATTATTTTGGTCAGGACTGGAAAAGAATACTTAGAATCTATTCAGGATAATCGGTGTATTTATATCGATGGTAAGAAAGTAGAAAATGTCACAACCCATCCTGCTTTTAAAGGGATTTCAGGGTCCATTGCCAAGTTGTATGACATAGCCGCAGATCCTGTGAACAATATGACTTATCAAACAGAAGATGGGATGATTGCAAATAAAATTTATATGATGCCGAAGAGCCAAGAGGATTTGAGAGATCGGCGTGAAGCGATTACAAAGTGGTCTGAATCAACGTATGGATTTGTCGGTCGTTCGCCGGATCATGTTGCTTCTTATATGGCGGGTTTTGCTAGTTCGCCTGATGTATTTGAGCGGGGCCTTCCTAAGCTAAAAGATAATGCTTCAAAGTTTTATAAATTTGCGAGGGATAATGACTTGTATCTATCGTATGTGATTATTCCGCCACAAATTGACCGCAGCAAGGCATCCCATGAGTTAGATGAACAGTTTCTGGCAACAGGAGTATACAAGGAAAACGAGGATGGGATTATCATTCGAGGATCCCAGATGTTAGGGACATCTTCCGCTGTTTCCAATTATCTATTTGTAAGTTGTATTACACCATTACGACCAGGTGATGAAACCTATGCGGTTTCTTTTGTTGTCCCAATGGACGCACCAGGCTTAAAATTCTATGCCCGCCCTAGTTTTGCTGCGGATAAGCCTAGTGTTTATGACTATCCGTTATCGTCTCAATTTGATGAAAGTGATGCCCTCGTTGTTTTCGATGATGTGTTTATCCCTTGGGAGCATGTATTTGTATATAAAGATATTAAATTGGTACAGGCACAGTTCCATGACACTCCAGCCCATCGGATCGGTAATAACCAGGCACAGATAAGATATGTAACGAAATTGAAGTTTGTTATCGGTTTAGCACGGAAGATAGCGGCAGCGAATGGAATTGATAAAATTCCTAGTGTTCAAGAAAAACTGGGCGAATTGGCATCATTGGCTTCTACGGCGGAAGGGCTGCTTTTGGCATCCGAGTATGAATGTATTTATGATCATAACGGGAATGCGATTCCCAATCCACGATTCCTGTACGGGGCAATGGGATTGCAAAACTCCATTTATCCGCAAGTGATTCATATTTTTAGAGAATTGGTAGGCGGCGGAGTGCTGCAGGTTCCTTCTTCATATAAAGAATTAATCAATCCTGAAACGAAAAATGACATGGAACGATATATTCGCTCAAATACCATGGGAGCTGTTGAAAAAGTCCAATTGTTCAAACTGGCTTGGGATATTATCGGCAGTGAATTTGGTGGGCGTCATCAGCAGTATGAGATGTTTTATGCAGGTGCTCCTTTTGTGGCGAAAGGATATGCCTATCGAAATTATGGCTATGAGGAAGTTGTAGCATTAGCTGAAAAATGTTTAAACAGTTATAGCATTCCAAAAGAAAGCTTAGTAGAAAACTAATTTTTCCTCAAAAGGGGTCAGAATCGATGAACTTTCATGTAAATGGTAAAGAAATCAATTGGGAACCAAAAGATCTTTTAATCGCCGGCTATACCGCAAAAGATCAAAATTCTTTGCGGAATCATATTGAAGAATTAGAAAAAATAGGAGTAGCCGCGCCACCTGCAGTGCCGATGATTTATCAATTGTCTCCTGAACTTCTCTGTAATGAATCGGAAATAACCGCAGTAAGGAATGATTCAAGCGGGGAGGCTGAAATTGTCATCCTAAATATAGAAGGCGAATGGTACGTTGGACTTGGAAGTGACCATACGGACCGCGTTCTTGAGGCAGTTTCGATTCAAAAGTCGAAGCAGGTTTGTGCCAAGCCGGTATCTAAGGAATTATGGCCTCTCGGCAGCATTGAAGATCATTGGGATGAAATCGAGATGAAGAGCTGGTATGTTCTGAATGGGGAAGAATGCTTATATCAATCTGGTAAATTAGCGGAATTTCTAACCCCGAAAGAGCTTGTTCAAATTATCGAGGGACGGGGATATTCCATTTCGGAAGCCGCAATCCTTTGTGGGACGTTGCCTATTCTATCAAGTGAATTTTTGTATGGTGAAGAATTTAAGGCAGAAATATATGATGCTAGAACCAATAAAAGAATTTCCTTATCTTATCAAATAAAAATATTAAAAGACGCTGAGGTGGTTTAAATGGAAAAAGTAAAAGCAGTAAAACCGGAGTTGGAGTTTACAGATTATTCAAATTTTGAGGCAGAGGTTATTCCACAGGTTAAAGGCCTTTCGCAAAGAATCATTGCGCAAATCCCTGGCTCTATTGTGGCCACACGAATTCTTCAATTTGAGCCTGGTACAAATACTTCACCAATGGGCGTACAACTACATGACTTTTGGGAGGAATTGTATATTATTGAAGGATCCATTATTGATTTGGAATTAAATGAAGAATTTAAAGCAGGAGCTGTGGCATGCCGCCCGCCAGGAATGAAACACGGTCCATGGAAAACATCAGAAGGATGTAAAATTTTTGAAGTGCGTTATTACACTAAAGGTCAGTAACATCAGTTTAATTAGCTCCTCAGGTTTTTAAGGAGCTTCAGGAATTCTTTTACGCGTTTATGTATACACAACACAGTATAAATGAAAATATTAAAAGACGCTGAGGTGGTTTAAATGGAAAAAGTAAAAGCAGTAAAACCGGAGTTAGAGTTTACAGATTATTCAAATTTTGAGGCAGAGGATATTCCACAGGTTAAAGGCCTTTCGCAAAGAATCATTGCGCAAATCCCTGGCTCTAGTGTGGCCACACGAATTCTTCAATTTGAGCCTGATACAAATACTTCACCAATGGGCGTACAACTACATGACTTTTGGGAGGAATTGTATATTATTGAAGGATCCATTATTGATTTGGAATTAAATGAAGAATTTAAAGAAGGAGCAGTGGCATGTCGCCCGCCAGGAATGAAACACGGTCCATGGAAAACATCGGAAGGATGTAAAATTTTTGAAGTACGCTATTACACTAAAGGTCAGTAACAGCAGCTTAATTAGCTCCTCAGCTGTTTGAGGAGCTAAGGATTTTTTTTAATTATTTATGTATACACAATACAGTATTCATAATTATGAAAATTTTTATGACAACTAGGAGGTAGAAGCAGTGTGGAAATTTTACATGTTACCCACCCGCTGGATGGATTGCCTTTCCAAGAGCCAAGTGTGATGGCATTGGGGTTTTTCGATGGTGTTCATTTAGGACATCAATGTTTATTGCAAAAAGCAAGGGTCCTTGCCCGGCAAGCTCATCTTCCATTTACAGTAATGACATTTGACCCGCATCCTAGTGAAATTATCGAAAAAACAGATCGGAGATATTTGACCCCTCTGCCGGCCAAACTTGAAAGGTTAGCTTCCTTAGGGGCAGAAAAGGTTTATATAGTAAGATTTAATCCACTCTTTGCTTCCCTTCAGCCAAGTGAATTTATTCGCCAATATATAGTCGGCCTAAATGTAAAACATGTTGTGGTTGGATTTGATTACAGATTTGGCTGTAAAGCTGCGGGGGATGTTCAATCTTTGAAGAATTCCCCTCACACTTTTGATGTAACGGTCATCCCGAAAATGACAAATAAACATCAAAAAATAAGCTCTACCTTAATTAGAAAATTAATCAGCGACGGAGATGTTCACCTTGTCCCGCATTATTTAGGGAACCACTATGAAATAGGCGGGAGGATTACATTCCGCCAGCAAAAGAGGGTTTATTTCTGTATGGAAAATAAATATTTCTCCCCAAAGCCGGGTATTTATCAAGTTGAAATAACGAATGGATTAAAGAGATGCCTCGGACTTCTGAAGTGTTATGACTCGATTCCAAATTGGTTTGAGCTGATGGATGTGGATCTAAACGTGCTTGAAGGTGGAGAGCAGCGGAGGTTTACTGTCAAATTATTAAATCAGGCCATTGATATGGGTGGTGCCGCAGCACTAGCGTAATTTTAATATTACTAATGAAGTAATAGGAGGAATGCAAGTTGGAGGCAAAAGGAACATTTGTTAAAAACCCAAAAAAGATTCTATTCGCTAGTTTAATCGGAAGTACAATTGAGTTCTACGATTTTTTCCTTTATGGAACTGTGGCATCACTTGTGTTTAATCAATTATTTTTTCCGAATGATGATCCTTTTGTAAGTTTATTAATTGCCTATGCATCCTTTGGGGTAACATTTTTTATAAGACCAATTGGAGGTCTTATTTTCAGCCATATGGGAGACAAGTTTGGCAGGAAAAATACCCTTGTAATTTCCCTTTTATTAATGGGGATCTCAACTGTATGTATCGGATTATTGCCGACATATCAATCAATTGGTGTAATGGCACCTATTCTTCTTATTTTTTTACGGCTTGTCCAAGGGATTGCACTAGGAGGAGAGTGGGGAGGGGCTGTACTGCTTGCGGTTGAATCAGCACCTAAGGAACAAAGAGGATTCTACGGCAGCTTTCCTGCAATGGGAATTCCGTTTGGTATGCTGCTAGGAACATGTTCGATTTCTTTAATGAGTAAATTGCCAGAAGCGCAATTTCTAGGATGGGGCTGGAGAATTCCATTTATCCTTAGTGCCGTGTTAGTTGCTGTTGGAATCTGGATTCGAAGAGGACTTGGAGAAACGTCTGCATTTGAGGAAGAAAAGCAAAAAGGGAATGTGGTAAAAGTCCCTCTATTTGAGACTCTGCTCTATCATTGGAAGGCTGTTTTAATTTCTCTCGGTGCCAAGTGTGTTGAAGTTGGTCCATTCTATGTTTTCTCTACCTTTTTTATTGGTTACTCTACTGGGACCTTGGGTTTTTCAAGAACTACAGCATTAAATATTGTTACTGCAGCTACCATTGTTACCGTCATCTGTATTCCATTAATGGGAAAGCTCTCTGACAAAATTGGACGTAAACGTGTGTTTATGATGGGTGCCGCTAGTCTAGCTCTGTTTTCCTTTCCGTACTTCTATCTAATGTCCCTTAAATCTGTGTTTTTAACTTATGTCATTTCAATTATTGCATTAGGGATTCTATGGTCAGCCATTGCTAGTATTATTGGCACCATGTTTACAGAAATGTTCAGTACAAATGTGGGATATACGGGGATTACACTCGGCTATCAATCTGGTTCCGCTTTATTTGGAGGCACGGCCCCAATGATTGCAACTGTTTTATTAAGCGCCTACAAGAATTCTTGGGTACCGCTTGCTATTTTCATTGGAATTCTGTGTATTGCCTCCCTCGTCTCTGTGTCATTCATAAGGAATAATAAAATTGATTCCAAGACGCAGGCAGGGGGCATGTACCCTTTAAATCAGGCGAATGTGCAGGAATAATCTAAAAAGTATAAAAAGTTCGGTCAAAGCATGCCATAATAGATTAGAATAAATAAAACGTATTTTTAGGAGGTAACTGCTTTGAAAGTAGCCATTGCACAATTAACTACTAGTATTAATAAAACCTCTAATTTAGAAAAGGCCTTACAATATATTAAGAAGGCAAAAGAGAAGGGCGCAGATTTTGTTGTAATACCGGAATTTTATATGGTACTTGCAACTCCGAAGACTGGCGTATTGCCGGCTGATGCTGCGGAACCCTTGGACGGTCCATTTGTTTCTGCTCTTAAAGAGGCGGCCCGCGATAACGAGATCTATGTGGTTTGTGGAATGTATGAATCAAAAAATGATGATAAAGGGCGGGCCTATAATACAACTGTATTGATTGATCGTTCGGGGCAACTCTTGCATTCCTATCGAAAGACTCATTTATATGATGCTTTTAGCTATAAAGAGTCTGATACAATTATCCCTGGAGAGAATCAATATAGGGTAGTAGAAACCGAATTTGGAAAAATTGGTTTAATGGTTTGCTACGAACTGAGATTTCCTGAAATAGCAAGACAATTTGCGCTTCAGGAGGCGGATGTTCTGTTTGTTCCTGCAGGATGGATGGCAGGGCCTATGAAAGAGGATCATTGGCAGACGCTTATTCGCGCAAGAGCAATAGAAAATACGATGTTTGTTTGCGGAGCAGACCTAGTAGGACCAGAGTTTACCGGCCGAAGTATGATCGTTGACCCGATGGGGGTTGTTCTTGCAAGTGGAGGCGAAGAAGAAACGCTTATAATCGCGGAAATTGACCTAGAAAGAATCCAACGAGTAAGAGAAAAACTACCCAGCGTAAAACACAGAAAGCCGGAGTTCTACAAGTGATTGCACCACTCGGAATTTGTTTGATTTTAAAGCTCTAGTCCCTTTGACTAGGGCTTTTAGTACATTGGTAATGTGTATGGACCAGTATTTTAATCCTATGGTCTAAAAAAACTGACCCCAATTGAACTGACCCAAAAAAGTTAGACAAATACTTTTATGCAACTTTTAAGACTTGAGTTCGGAATTCTACTGGACTCAGGTCTTTTAATTTTGACTTCATTCTCTTGTGATTGTAATAGTAAATATAATCAGCTAATTCCCGTTCAAAATGCTCTAAACTATCAAATTCCTGTAGATAAAGGAGTTCGGACTTTAATAAGCCAAAGAAATTTTCCATGACTGCATTATCAAAACAATTTCCTTTCCGGGACATACTCTGTGTAATTTGATGTTGTTTCAATTTTTTTTGATATTTTCCCATTTGATAGTGCCAACCCTGATCTGAATGAAGAATGACCTTGTCTCCGGGCTTAAGACGTTCAATTGCTTGATTTAACATGTCTCCTACCAATGTATATACAGGACGATTCATGACGCTATAGGCAATGATCTCACCATTACACAAATCCAGGACAGGAGAGAGGTAGCGCTTCTCACCAAATAGGCGGAATTCTGTAACATCTGTTACCCATTTTTCATTCATATTCTCAGCAGTAAAATCTCGATTTAAGACATTCGGAGCTATTTTGCCTTCCTTACCTTTATAAGATTTATACTTCTTCATACGCACCATACATTTTATCCCCATATCATTCATTAAACTATTGATGGTTTTGGGATCATGGTGGAAACCTCTTTTTTCTAATTCTTTCGTGATTCGACGGTACCCATAACGACCTTTATGTTCATGGAAAATCTCTTTAATTGCATCCTTTATTTTTTCATATTTATCAGGCTGATTTAATCGTTTTTCCCAATAATAATACGTGCTGCGTTTCATGTCAGCGACTTCAACTAGATCCACAACCTCATACTTTTGCTTTAGATCAAAAATTACTTGCGCTTTGATTTTGTTTGTAATTTTTCCTGCATTTGAACTAAAGCATTCAACTTTTTTAAGTAGGCAATCTCCATTTCTAAACGTTCAACTTTTGATTGTAAAAACTCCAAAGATTCTTCGCTATGTATTGGTTTGTTGGCTTTTTGTTTCTGTGTTTCTGTTTTCACTGTTTCTTTTTTCATGGATGGACGCCCCTTTTTCTTTAATTTAAGGGCATCAATTCCATGTTCCTCGAACTGCCTGCTCCATTTTCGAATGGTAGAAGGATCAGCTATCTTAAAAATAGCAGCTGTTTCATTCGGTGACGTCCCGTAGTTATTCATATATTTTAGTACGTCTAGTTTAAACTCTGTTGAGAAACTTGTATAGGATTTTTGAAACGCTTCTACACCGTTTATCTCGTATTGCTTCACCCAAGTTTTTATGAGAGAAGAGTGTGCTCCAATGGAATCACCAATCTTTTGATAACTATCATTGCCATTCAAATAGCGCTGAGCAGCAGCTATTTTATCCTCCGAATTAAATTTAGCCATAAAAAACACCCCGTAAATGTTAGAATGGTGTCTAACATTTACGGGGCAGATCAAATGAATTAGAGCCAGTCTTTAGCATAATTATTTATTTCCATAAGGGTCAATCGTTTGAATCGTTCCATCCTCGTTATATTTTAATTCAGTGTATTTCACAGAACGCTTGTGATTCACACCATCTGATAACGAGCAATCATGATAGAATAGATACCATTTATCATTAAACTGGACAATCGAATGATGCGTGGTCCAGCCAATTACTGGTGTAAGAATCGTCCCTTTGAACACAAATGGACCTTGGGGATGTTCACTTACCGCATAAACAATTTTATGAGTGGTACCGGTAGAATAGGATAGATAGTAAAGACCATTGTATTTATGAACCCATGGTCCTTCAAAATATCTTCTGTCTTCATCACTTGCAAGAATCGGATTACCGTTTTCATCCACAATGGAAATTTCCTGTGGTTCACTTTTAAACTTCAGCATATCATCGCTTAATTCAGCTACTCGTGGTCCTAAAGCAGGTTCTGTAGCTGCTGGGCCTTCCGCATCTGGGGTAAATGTTCCTGTTTGCCATTTTTCCAATTGTCCTCCCCAAAGCCCGCCAAAATAAACATATGCTTTGTCATCTTCATCCACCAAGACAGCTGGATCAATGCTGAAGCTGCCTGGTATGTAATTTTCTTCTGGTGTAAAAGGTCCTGCCGGATTAGGGCTGGTTGCGACGCCAATTCTGAAAATACCATCTTTATCTCTTGCAGGGAAAAATAAATAATACGTGTTATTTTTGTAAGCCGCGTCTGGTGCCCAAAGCTGTTTACTTGCCCAAGGGATATCTTTTAAATGAAGAGCTTCTCCGTGGTCTAAACATGGTGCTTCCACATCATCCATGGATAATATGTGGTAATCTTCCATCTTATATTGGTCACCATTATCATTAGATGGTTCATCGTGATCAAGGTCATGAGAAGGATAAATATAAAGCTTGCCTTCAAAGACATGTGCGGAAGGATCTGCTGTGAAAATATGCGTAACTAAAGGTTCATTGGGCTTTGAATTTTTCATCATAATATCTCCTCATTAAAAAGTTTAGATACTTACAAATCCATTATAACCGAACGAAGGTACTTTGTATATCGGTTCAACTAAGTTTCGGTTAAAAATAATTAAATTAAGCGTAATATAAACCATTTTGCTATATAAGGCGAGGGTTGTTAAATGAAAACAATGTAAAGTTTTTATTTTTCATTAAATCAGATGCTAACCTGATATTTTTACAAGCTCTTTGATTTACTTTTAAAAAAATATTTATTCTTAGTTTATCTGGTAGACAAACTAAGTTAACGATGCTATACTTTGAGTATCAAAGGTTAAGAGATTTCAGAAACCTTTTGTAAGCATTTACATTGTTGTTCTGAATCCATAAAACTCTAGGAGGAATAATCCCATGGCTTATTTCGAAACAATTAATAAAATTCAATTTGAAGGTGCGGCATCCAAAAACCCGTTAGCATTTAAGTATTATAATCCAGAAGAAAAAATAAATGGCAAGACAATGGAAGAAATTCTTCGTTTCTCCGTTGCATATTGGCACACATTTACTGCAGACGGCACTGATCCATTTGGCGTAGGTACAGCGATCCGTCCGTGGGATCATCTTAAAGGATTAGATTTAGCGAAAGCCCGTGTGGAAGCTGCATTTGAACTTTTTGAAAAGTTAAATGTTCCTTTCTTTGCTTTCCATGATGTAGATATTGCTCCAGAGGGACGCACGTTACAAGAAACAAATGAGAACCAAGACGTAATTGTTGCGATGATTAAAGAATACATGAAAACTAGCAAGACAAAATTACTATGGAACACAGCAAACATGTTTACGAATCCTAGATATGTTCATGGTGCGGCCACTGCTCCAAATGCAGATGTGTTTGCTTACTCTGCGGCGAAAGTAAAAAAAGCGTTAGAAGTAGCAAAAGAGCTTGGTGCAGAAAACTATGTATTCTGGGGCGGCCGTGAAGGGTACGAAACACTTCTTAATACAGACATGAAGTTGGAGCAAGATAACCTAGCACGCTTCTTTCATATGGCAGTAGATTATTCGAAAGAAATCGGCCTAAACGTACCATTCCTAATTGAGCCAAAACCAAAAGAGCCTACCAAACATCAATATGATTTCGATGTGGCTACAGGTCTGGCTTTCTTGCAAAAATATGATTTAACCGACTACTTCAAGTTTAATATTGAAGCAAACCACGCTACTTTAGCTGGTCACACATTTGAGCATGAATTAAGAACTGCTCGTATTAACGGAATGCTTGGATCTGTTGATGCTAACCAAGGTGATACACTGCTTGGATGGGATACAGATGAATTCCCAACTGACTTATATACCAACACATTAGCCATGTACGAAATTCTGAAAAATGGCGGCTTAGGAAAAGGCGGCTTAAACTTCGATGCAAAAGTAAGAAGAGGTTCATTCGAAGCAGAAGACCTATTCCACGCACACATTGCTGGTATGGACGCATTTGCGATCGGCCTAAAAGTTGCTAACAAGTTAATCGAAGATAAAGTCCTTGATAGCTTTACCGAAGAGCGTTACAGCAGTTATACAAAAGGAATTGGCCTAGACATCGTAGAAGGAAAAACAAACTTCCGTGAACTTGAAGCCTATGCACTTCAATTAACTGAAATTAAAAACATCTCAGGCAGAACGGAGCGCCTAAAAGCTTTAATTAATCAATATTTACTAGAAACACTTTCAAGTGTAACTGTTTAACTACTACTAATATAATCATAGAAAATGTGCTGGCAGTATATTACTCCAGCACATTTTTATAAGAAGGCTGTGTGGAAGGTCATTATTGATTTTGGCACCCTGTTGATTGGAGCGGAAATCAACAGACCAAGTTTAACACAGCCAATAAGAAAAGGATGATACGGATGAAATACGTAATTGGTGTTGACCTTGGAACAAGTGCAGTAAAGATATTACTTGTCAATCAATATGGTAAAGTTTGTAAAGAAGTGTCCAAATCATATCCACTCATTATTGAAAAATCTGGCTATAGTGAACAAGACCCGGAAGAATGGGTGGAAAAGACATTAGCGGGTTTAGCGGAGCTCATGGAACAATTCGATGAAGACATAAACGATATCGAGGGTATCTCTTTTTCGGGGCAGATGCATGGCCTAGTTTTATTAGATGAAAACAACCAAGTACTTAGAAATGCGATTCTGTGGAATGACACAAGGACAAGTAAACAATGCCAGGAGATTTACAACGTTGTTGGCAGTCAGCGCTTATTAGAAGAAACGAAGAACCCTGCGCTTGAGGGCTTTACTTTACCTAAAATCCTCTGGGTAAAAGAAAACGAACCTGATGTTTTTGAACGGGCCAGCGTATTTTTGCTTCCAAAGGATTATTTGCGCTATCGGTTAACAGGAAATATCCACATGGATTACTCTGATGCTGCAGGGACGTTACTACTAAATGTAGCAAAGCGTGAATGGAGTCATGAAATAATAGAGGCTTTTGATATTTCAGCTGATTTCTGTCCCCCGCTGGTAGAATCACATGCATTTGTGGGTACTGTTCAAGCCGAATTTGCCCAAGAAACGGGATTGTCTGAAGCTGTAAAAGTGTTCGCGGGTGGAGCGGATAATGCCTGCGGTGCGATTGGTTCAGGGATTTTATCGGAAGGTAAAACCTTATGCAGTATCGGTACTTCTGGAGTTGTTCTTTCCTATGAAGATCGAAATAACCTTGATTTTGAAGGAAAGGTTCATTATTTTAATCATGGTGAAGAAAATACTTACTATACGATGGGAGTAACCCTCGCAGCCGGCTATAGTTTAAGCTGGTTTAAAGATACGTTTGCAAAAGAAGAAGCATTTGAACAGGTATTAGCAGGTGTGGATGAAGTACCGGCAGGAAGCAACGGATTATTATTTACGCCTTATCTTGTAGGGGAAAGAACGCCGCATGCGGATTCAACCATTCGCGGCAGTTTTATTGGGGTCGATGCTTCCCATGAGCGTAAGCATTTTGCCAGAGCAGTACTCGAAGGAATTACCTTTTCCTTACATGAATCGATTGAGATTTTTAGAAGCAGCGGTAAGACCATTGATTCCATTATCTCTATTGGCGGCGGAGCGAAGAACGACGCATGGCTGCAAATGCAGGCAGATATTTTTAACGCAAGAATTGAAAAGCTTACGAGTGAGCAAGGTCCTGGAATGGGTGCAGCCATGTTAGCTGCGTACGGCTGCGGTTGGTATCCATCCCTAAAAGAATGTGCACAGAAATTTATCCAAACTTCAAAAACCTATGATCCGATTCAGGAAAATGTGGAAGCATATAAAAAACTATTTGCAATTTATCAACAAGTTTATCCACAAACTAAGGAACTAAATGAGCAATTAAGAGAGTTTAGAAAGTAACGGAGAGGTGGCCTATGTCAGCTCTCTTTATGAAGGAGTTAAGGCCATGAAACTGGAACAAGGTCAAAAGCTTTTGTTTATTGGTGATTCGGTAACGGATTGTGAAAGAGCCAAACCTGAAGGAGAAGGATTGTTTGCTGCTCTGGGCAAGGGATATGTTTCCTTTGTTGATGGACTGCTCCAGGCCGTATATCCGGAGCTGGGAATTCGAGTGGTGAATAAGGGGATCAATGGTAACACCGTTCGTGATTTGAAGAATAGATGGCAGGAAGATGTCATCAATCAAAAGCCAGACTGGTTATCAATAATGATTGGAATTAACGATGTATGGCGTCAATACGATACCCCATTCATCAAGGAATGGCATGTTTATTTAGAAGAATACGAGGAAACACTTAGGAAACTTGTGATCGAGACAAAGCCATATGTCAAACAGGTTGTCCTTATGACACCTTTTTACTTGGAGAGTAATGAGCAGGATCAAATGCGCCGGTCCATGGATCAGTACAGTCAGGTTGTCAGGAAAATAGCTGAAGAAACCAATTGTTTAGTTGTTGATACACAAGCCGCTTTTAATATTGTTTTAAAAGACCTTTATTCTGCAGCCATTGCTTGGGATCGGGTCCATCCTTCAACTGCCGGGCATATGGTTTTGGCTCGGGAATTTTTAAAAGAAATTGAATTTGATTGGAATCGTTAAGTAGAAAGGAGTTATTAACATGAATTATCGTGAACTAGGTAATACAGGAATCATGATCAGTGAGGTTAGTTTTGGCACATGGGCAATCGGTGGTGCTTGGGGGAAAACAAATGACACAGAAGCACTGATATCTTTACAATATGCGATTGACCAAGGTGTTAATTTTTTTGATACGGCCGATGTATATGGGGACGGTCATAGTGAAGAGTTACTGGCCCAAGCCACAAAAGGCAGGGAAGACCAGATTTATGTCGCAACAAAGTTCTGCCGTCAGGGAGACATTTTTGATCCGAAAAATTATAGCTATGAAAAAGTTAGTGCCTATTGTGAAGACAGTCTTCGCCGTTTGAATAGAGAGGCGATTGATTTGTATCAAATTCATTGCCCGGCAACGGAGATTTTGCAGGATGGCAGTGTTTTTGAAGTAATGGATCGGTTGAAACAGGAAGGGAAAATCCGTCAATATGGAGTTAGTGTGGAAACCGTTGAAGAAGGTCTTATTTGTTTGGAGTATCCAAATGTGAAGAGCCTGCAAATCATCTTTAATATGTTCCGCCAAAAGCCATTAGAGAAATTAATCCCTGAGGCTTATCAAAAAGGGGTAGGACTTCTCGTAAGATTACCGCTGGCAAGCGGTCTGCTCACTGGTAAGTATACTGCCGAGCATAGATTTGAAGAGGATGACCACCGCCGATTTAATGAAAATGGAGAAGCTTTTAATGTAGGGGAAACCTTTGCGGGTCTTGGATTCCAGAAGGGTGTTGAATTGGCTGATCAATTAAAGTGGATTGGAGAAGGACGGAAATCGATGGCGAGCGGAGCACTACGCTGGATTTTGGACCAAAAAGAAATTACATGTATTATTCCTGGGTTTAAAAATGTTAAACAGGTGGAGGAAAATCTCTCAGCACTTGAGACAAAACCATTCTCAGAAGAAGAAAAGCAAGAGCTTCAACGATTCTATCAGGAAAAAGTAAAGGATTATATTAGAGGTCCGTATTGAGGGGGTGTTCAATAAATATGATTAACGAAGTTCCTACATCGCGTAAGGCAGTGGCGATTACGTTTGATGATGGTCCTAATCCCATCTACACACCTCAAGTATTAGAGATTTTTTCGGAGGCAGCTGGAAAAGCGACCTTCTTTATGATTGGTGAGCAAATGAAGAAAAATCCTGAGATGGTAAAACAAGTGGCTGCCCTGGGACATGAAATCGGGAATCATACGTTTACTCACCCGAAATTATCTCAACTAAGTAACATCGAATGTTTAGAAGAAATCGAACAAAATGAGGAATTAATAGAGGAGCTGACCGGACGAAAACCTGTTGTCTTTCGTCCTCCTTATCTCGATTATAATCAGGGAACGTTTTCATTACTCGAGCAGAAGGGATATCCGATGATTGGTGCACTTAATTTAGAGGCTAAGGACTGGGAACAGCCAGGGGTAAGTCATATCCTCGAAAAATCAAGAGACGGGATAAAAAATGGCAGTATATTAATTTTTCATGATGGCTATGGGGACCGTTCACAAACGATAGAAGCGGTACGAATGCTAGTTTCTGAGTTAACATCACAAGGCTATCAACTTGTTACGGTGAGTGAACTATTAAAATTAGCATAAAAAGAGGAAGCACATTAAGCGTTTGTGCTTCCTTTTGCTTCTCCAGTTTCACAAGTATTCTATAAGTGTTAAGCGGCTGCCTGCCCTTGTTTTTTTTCGATTTTTTGAAAGGCTACATAACAGGATGCCATGATGATTCCCGCCGTAATGCTCCCGCCAAAGATAAACCATAGTGCCGGTATAAACTTCATGACAAAAATCGCTGCGATAAACCCAATGATCATCATCATATTAGGAATCGGATTCACTAGCATGATGAAGAAAGCATTTTTAAACAACTGGATAAATTTCACTTCATAGTGAACGTATACGGGGATAATATACAAAACTGTAATGACAATCGTGAAAATAATTAAGTATAGAGGAATTTGAAAGCTTGTATTGATTTTAATATAGAACAGATCAATGTAAATAATAATCGCTAATATAGCGAGAACCAGTCCTAATCCATTACTTCTTAGGAACTCTTTTTTATAGGTATCCCAAAAGGTTTGAAACACAGGGATATCACTTTCACCCATGAGCCATTTCCTTATAACCGCAAACATTGCCACGGTGGATGGGCTAATTCCAAACAACACGAGTCCAAGGAGTGAGAAGCCAATCCATAATAAATTAACATAGGCAAACTTGGTGATCCACTCAGTCAGGGTATATAGACCACTCATCGACAGCTTATTCATAAAAACTCCCCTTCTTAATGGTGCTTAGTTTTATATAAATTATAGACGATTGAACCTATATTGAACATGACAAACTTTTAAAAAATTAGCAGATTTTTGATTTTTTAAAATAATATTACGGGATTCGACAAATTGCGGTATAGTAGTTTAAAAACGATTCTAGAAGGGCGATAATATGTTCTCGAGATTGCATAAATGGAACACGTTACGAAATCAAATACTCGTCGTATTTTTAGTCGTTATGCTGATTGTTTTAATGATTGTCGGCCTGTTAACTTTTAATAGAGTATCAACGTTGCTGAAAAATAATGCTGAAAAACAGATTCAACAGACAGCAGTCGAGGCAAATGGAAGATTAGAATCATTATATAAACAAATTAGCACGGCCTCGAAACTGGTCATGACGAATGATACGACTCAAAGAACCTTAACTAAGGCATATGGAGGAAACCCTATTTCTTTCACCGAGCGCCAGCAATTAAAAGGAATTGTAAATACCATACAAGCTAATACAGAGGGGATTTTTTCTTTTGAACTTTATACCAATACGATGGACCGTTTAATTCCACTAGATGATACGAATCTAGTCACTAGGATTGACGGGAAGTGGATCCAGCAGGCTGATAGCGCGAATGGACGACTGGTTTGGATTGGTGATGATCCGCATAACTCAGATAACATCCTCGCTCTAAGACGAGTGAATTTAATGGGGCGTGACTACGCAAATGGCGGATATCTGCTCATTAGTATCTATCGGAATTATCTGCAGTTCGTGGACCAAGACGAAACCAATATTGAAAACCAGTATTCGATATTATTAGATCAAAATTCAAAGCCGATTCTATCAAACTACCAAAAATCTCTTAAACCGATTATAAAAAATGAAGCTCCAACTCTTTCTCTGAATAATCAGGAGTATATGATGACAAAACAAACGTCTAATCAAACCGGGTGGACAATGGTCATCTTAACCCCTGTTAAGGCTCTAACAAAAGGAATTAGTGTATTACGTTCGGGAATAATTATATCTGGGATTATTGGCTTCATTATCTTTTTGATTAGTTCGCTCTTTTTATCGACTTTTATTACAAGGCCGATTACTAAATTAACGAAAACGATGCAGCAGGCAAGCGCAGGTTCATTAACGATGAACCCCAGCGTTACCACGGTCAATGAAATCAATGAATTAAATAGTACTTATAACCAACTGGTGAAAGAAACCAATCATCTGATTAAAATGGTGTATCAAAAGGAAATTACCAGAAGCCGGAGTGAATTAAAAGCATTACAAGCGCAAATTAATCCCCATTTTCTATTTAATACATTGGACGCACTAAAGTGGACGCTTGAGGACAAAGATGAGGAAGAGCTGGCAGAGTTTGTCGTAGCCATGTCTAACTTATTCCGTTATACGATAACCAAGCAAAACGATGGAGATTGGGTTTCTATAAAGGACGAAATCCAACATATTGAAGACTATATGGATATTATGAAGATGCGTTTCGGTGATCACTTAAAATGGAATTTATCCATGCCTGTTGAAACCGGGCACGTGAAAATTCCAAAATTGTTGATTCAGCCGTTAGTCGAAAATGCGGTTCTACATGGAGCAGGCAATACGATGAACCCATGTACGATATCGGTTACTATTCAACCAACGGCTGATCAAAATTATTTGAAAATACTTGTAGTGGATGACGGCCCAGGTATCAATCAGGAAAAATTAGAATCTATTAAACAGGCCATTCAATCAGGCGGGATTATCTCTAAAAGCGGCAACGGGATTGCGATTTCCAATGTTCACAAACGCTTGGAATTATACTATCCTGATCGTCTAAAAAGTGGACTTACCATTATGAGTGAAGTAAACATTGGAACAACGGTTTCATTTGCCATACCGGTAAAGAGGGAGGAAGACCATGTTGAATTCAAAGACAATTTTGATCGTGGATGATGAGCCAAGAACCCGCCAAGGACTAAAGAAAATATTAGATACTTGGGCAAATGGACAATATCAAATAAATACAGCTTCGAATGGAGAAGAAGCTATTGAACTGATGAAGCAACATAAAGTGCATATTCTCATCACAGACATCCACATGCCCGAAATAACGGGGTTACAATTATTAAAAATCGCGAAAGAACAAAATATATTCCCTGTCATCATTGTGATATCGGCATATTCAGAGTTTGAATATGCCCAGGAAGCTCTTCGTTTAGGGGTAATTAACTATTTACTAAAACCCATTAGTAAAAAAGCGTTAATAGAGGCCGTAGAGGAAGCAGTCCAAACGGTGGAGAAAAAAGAACGGGCCGGATTAATCGAGAAAGTGGTAGATACGAAACTTGTTGATGCCAATTCCCAAAATCCTTCCAACCGTGAACCGATTAGGGAAGCGATTGATTACATCAACAACCATTTAAAAAATGAGTTATCCCAAAAGGAAGTAGCCGATTATGTTCATTTAAATCCAAGTTATTTAAGTGTCCTCTTTAAGGAACATGTCAAATTAACTTTCAGTGAATACGTAACCCGACGGAGAATCCAGCGTGCGAAGGAATTATTGGTATCTACTAATCTTCCAATTAACGATATTGCAGAAGAATCCGGGTATAAAACGGCTAAATATTTTATTAAGATTTTTAGAGAACTAGAGGGAATGACACCAAGCGCATACCGAAAGGACAATAATGAAAAGGCTTTCTAAAAATAGTAGTATTTTTCCTAATCGTTGTGACCTATTTTTCAGAACTATCTGAATGTAGACTATAAATGTAAGTAAAATCTAGAAAAGGTCATAGGGGGGAATCACATTGTTAAGAAAGAAAACGGTTGCAATCTTTATGTCTGTAATCATGCTTGTCTCTCTAGTGCTTGCGGGTTGCTCTTCCTCAAGTTCATCAGAGGAAAGCAGTTCAGATGGTAAAAAAGTTATCAAATTCATGCATTTGTGGCCGGAAGGCAGCTCGAATGCTCAGTTCTCCATTGTAAAAGACATTATTAGTGAATATGAAAAAGATCATAATGTAAAAATTGAAACTGAAATTTTAAATCCAGATCAATATAGGGAAAAGCTTAAGGTCTTAGCGTCTTCTAATGAACTGCCTGATATTGGCATGACTTGGTCAGATGGATTTATTAAGCCTTATGTAGAAGGTAACATGTTAGCACCGCTGGATGACATCGTGGAGGGAGATGCAGATCTTAAAGATGCATTTATCCCAGGGGTAAAAGAATCATATGCAGTGGACGGAAAAACATATGGTCTTCCACTAGAATTAAATATTTCCTACGTGTTCTACAACAAAGAAATCTTCAAGAAATATAATCTTGAAGTTCCAAAGACTTTCTCAGAGTATAAAAATGTTGTTAAAACTTTAGCAGATAATGGCGTTGTTCCTGCGACAGTTGGTGCGAAAGACGGCTGGCCGGCATCTTTCTGGTTTATGTACCTAGCAGACCGGATTGGCGGGCCTACTATTCTAACAGATGTTATTAAAGGGAAAGCAAAAATGGATGATCCAGCTATTGTAAAAGCAGCTGAAGAGGTACAAAACCTTGTCGACATGGGTGGATTTGTTAAAGGCGCGAGCGCATTATCAAATGACGATGCAAAAGGTTACTTCATGAACGAACAAGCAGCGATGTTCTTAACGGCTACTTGGGAGTTACCAAACTACACAACAAGCCCAGATGTTAAACAAGAATTTAAAGATAAGATTGGCTATTTCAAGTTCCCAACTTATGAAGGCGGAAAAGGGACAAGCATCAACAGCTACGTAGGAGGCCCTGGTGTTGGTTTATTCGTAGCAAAAGATTCTAAAGTTCAAAAGGAAGCAAAAGATTTTGTTGGCTATCTTGTGAAGAGATGGGGAGAAAAATCTGTAACTGATGCGGGTGTTATCCCTGCGACTAAAGTAGACACATCTAAGCTGGATTTGGCTCCAATGTACATTGAAATCTTAAAGGATTTGGGTGAAGCATCGAACGTAACAACCTACTTTGATACTCAATCCAGCCCGGCAGTATCGGAATTACACCATGATTTAGTAACCGCTCTATTTGGAAAACAAGTGACGCCGAAAGAGTTTGTCAAACAGCACGCGGAAGAGCTTGCAAAAGAGCAAAAGTAAAATGACCTAATAGAAATTCATGTGTAGAGGGCATACAACTTATGCCCTCTATCATTTTAGCTTCTTTTCAAATGGCTGTGTTAAAGATTAATGTTAATTTTTGTACTCAGTTGATTGGAGTGGAAGGCACGAAGACTCCTGCGGGAGTACGGGGCAGGGGAGACCCCGCAGGCGCTAAAAGCGCCGAGGAGGCTCCCCGGCACGCCCGCGAACCGCTCGTGCCTGGAACGGAAATCAACAGACAAGTTTAACACAGCCTTTCAAATAAGAAAGGAGTATTCATATGAGAAGTGTAATGTCAAATAAATGGGTAATCAGTCTTTATGTACTTCCTGCCTTAATTCTTATTCTCTTATTAATCTATATCCCAATTGTCTTAACAGGGTATTATGGTTTGATGGACTGGAACGGCATCGGCAAGATGAAGTTCATCGGTTTAGAAAATTACATTGAATTAACAAAGGACACAAAGTTTTGGCAAAGTGCATGGCATTCTCTGTTACTCGGTCTTTTTTCAACTGTAAGCTTGGTTGGTTATTTAATTTTATCCTTGATTTTAGCAAGTAAAATCAAAGGTGCTAACTTTTTAAGAAAAATCTACTTAATCCCGATGTTATTATCTTCAGTAGCAATCGGACAGCTTTGGGCGAAGATTTTTGACCCAACGAACGGTATGCTTAACAGATTGCTAGTGTTGGTTGGCGTTGAAAATCCTCCGCTTTGGCTAGCGGATTCTAAAATAGTATTATTTGCCCTTTTCTTTCCAATCGTTTGGCAATATGCAGGTTTCTACATCATTATTTTCTATGCAGCGTTAAAAAATGTTCCTGAAGAACTGATCGAAGCGGCGAAAATAGATGGAGCAACGCCAATTCAAATTGCTTATAAAATTAAGGTTCCTCTTATTGCAGGCGTCATAAAAGTCATGGTCATCCTAGCCATTGTCGGTTCATTAAAATACTTTGACTTGATTTTCGTCTTAACCGGCGGCGGACCAAACGGTGCGAGTGAGGTTATGGCCTCTTACATGTATACAGAAGCATTCAGTAAATATAACTTCGGTTACGGAAGTGCGATTGGATTCGGATTATTGATCATCTGTCTTGTGGCAACATGGCTAATTCAAAAATTACTTAATACAAAAGATGTTGACTATTAAAAAGGGGAGTGAAAAGGATGAGTAAGGTTGCAGTTGAAATACAAAAAACGACCCTATCAGCTTCTTATAAAACCAGTAAATCACTAGGAAACAAAATTGGATTTGGAATCTTGTACTTCGTACTGGCAGTGATTGCGATTATTCAGGTTTATCCGCTGGTATGGCTGTTCCTGTTTTCCTTAAAGACTAATCAAGAGGTTTTTGGGATGTCACCTTTTGCACTTCCACAAGCTCCACAATGGGGCAACTATGCAAAGGCTTGGACAGCGGGTCACATCGATGTTTACTTCTTTAACAGTGTGCTGTATACAGTCGCAGCGGTTGTTCTTACTGTTATTCTTGCGAGCTTTGTAACGTTCGCAATCACAAGAATGGAATGGAAATTAAGTGGATTAGTTCTAGGTTTGTTTATGGCTGGATATATGATTCCGCTTCATTCAACCTTAATTCCATTATTTAATTTCTTTAAAACGGCCAATATGATTGATAATCCAATGTCCGTTATCCTATCGTATGTAGCATTTAACCTGCCGATTACGATTATGATTCTATCAGGATTCTACAGAACAATCCCAAGGGAGATTGAAGAAGCGGCGGTTGTGGATGGCTGCTCCATCCATCGGATCTTCTTCCAAATTACCCTGCCAATGACAGTACCTGTCCTTTCAACAACTGTCATTATCAACATGATCTATAACTGGAACGAATTCGTATTTGTTAATACATTCCTTAGTTCCGACAAATGGAAAACGATTACGGTTGGGGTAAACAACTTCGTAGGACAGTACTTGACTGACTGGGGTGCGATTGGTGCAACGCTGATGATTAGTATTATCCCAGTATTGATTGCGTACTTTATTTTAAGTGACCGCATTGTAGAGGGGATTGCGGCAGGGTCTGTTAAAGGGTAATAGTGAGAAAAAAGCTGACTTGGGTCAGCTTTTTTTGATTCTCTTGCAAATGAGGAAGACGTGATTGAAATAATCAAAGGGAGAATCGTGCCTGGTACCAGTCGATTTCAATGTAAGGAGGGAATGGATGCAATTAATCGTGCAGCTCCAGCCAAATTTAGCGGTAAGTGGTAACTATTAACCAATAAGGGCCGACTTGTTTCATTTTATTTCGATTGTCATAAAAAACCAGCTCCTTCTTTGCGAGGAGCTGGTTTTGGCTGTTTACCTATTTTCTTAGTCCATAATAGCCCAATAAGCAGGCTTAGTTTTATATTCTGGATCAAACACAAATGGAGCGTCTTTTCCTACACCATCATTGTATTGCTTTGCTCGGTCGTCTAGCCAAGTATGGTTATCCGCTATGCCCCAGAACGTTACGTTGCTGATTTTATCACCTAATTTTTCATATAACTGGAATAAAGCATCATATCTGGCTGCCTGAGCTTTTAATCTTTCACCTTCAGCCACAATAGCTTCATAAGTAGGGAAAGCGGGTCTTGGCGGCCAACCATATAGGCTGACATCTAGCTCAGTTATTTGGTTATCTAAACCGAGATCAGCAAACATGTTAATGGATTTTTCGATGTCCGCGTTAGATGGCCAGCCGATTTGGATGTGAGACTGATGACCAACACCGTCGATTGGAACACCTTGCTGTAATAAATCATTAACAAGGTTATATAAGTTCGTTCTTTTTGGTTCTACTTCTGTATTGTAATCATTAATATAAAGCTTGGCATCTTTTGCAGCATATCTTCTAGCAGTCTCAAAAGCTACCTTAATATATTCATCGCCAGTGATTTTGTACCAGGCCGATTCACGCAGACCTCGTTCATTTTGAGGAGCATCGTCAATAACCTCATTCACAACATCCCAAGATTTTATATCATTTTTATAACGCTTTACAATCGTTTTAATATGGGTTTCTAATCGTTTTAATAGAAGTTTTTTATTCTTTTCACGCTGCTTGGAGTCGGCCTCATCCACCATTGGATTGCCATTTTCATCAAGGAAGAACCAATCTGGTACCTGACTGTGCCAGACAAGGTTGTGGAAACGAAGTTCCATTCCATTTTCTTTCGCAAATTTCACTATTTTATCTGCCTCAGTAAAATTAAACTTACCTTCCTCGGGCTGAATATTAATCGGCTTCATGATATTTTCAGCTACAATGCTGTTAAAATGGCGTTTTAAAACTTCTGCGTCAGTGCTATTTAACTGATAGGGTTCGACGGCAGCACCAATGGCGAAAGAATCTTTGTATCTTTCAGCGATAGAGGGTACGGTTAATGCATGAGAAGACTGGTTACTTGTTACTCCAGCAGCTGCCCTAGACATTCCTGCAGGTAATAATAAAGCTAAAGCTAATCCAGTAATGAGGGGTTTACGCATAACTTTTAACATGTATTGATCTCCTTTATAAGTTATTAGTTGGGGTTGTTTGAAAGGGCTTTCTAAAAAATTCGAAACGAAACCTCCTTTTTGCTAGTTTAAAGCCAGGAGATACATTGGGGAGTCAGTATGTAAGGAAAATCTTCTAGGTGCAGTAGTCCTGTCCTAAATATAGTATAACTGATATAAACTTAGTTCGTCCATCGGATAAACTAAGTTTATTTGCAATTTTCTAAAAATAGTAAAAAGGTATTGGGTGAGAAGGTACTGTTTTGGCATGTCATAACCTTAAACATGAACATCGAAAACGGGAATCTCCACGGCTTCCCCAATGACGCCAGAAAATCCCCACCACGGATTTCACGCATGGAGTTCTAAAGAATACTATAGATTAATCTTGTTATTCACTCATATAATTAGTCATAATGACATAATTGTTTTTAGAATTTTATAGAGGAGGAATTATGAAACCTTATCTAATTATTAGTCAAATCTTATATGTACTTTCTTTGGTTCCCTGGTTTGTCATTTGGGGGTTGTCATTTATGAGCTTTGACGGCGGTGTGAATCTCGCTAATGGCTCTTTTGTTCTAGTGATCTCGCTATTTCCGTTTGCGGTTACCGCAGCTTCCATTCTTGCTTGGGTGTTCCGAGTGAAAAAGCCCCGATTTGCAATCATGATAAATTTAGTCCCGATGTTATGGATTATCGCTTTTTTAGGTTTCATGGTTTTGTAGTTCCATAGCACGGAAGAAAGAGAGGATAGTGAGTTGAGTACTAATTTATCGACACAAAATAATCCGGAAAACTTTCCGAACCGAAATTTTCTATTATCAACTAAATTTCACCTGCCCCATCCACCCAATCAACACATAATCCGAGACAGACTATACAATACATTAAATGGTACCCTGCAATGTAAACTTACAGTGGTTACGGCACCACCCGGATATGGGAAGTCCACAGTCGTAAGTGATTGGGTCCGAGATCAACAAATTAACGCTTGTTGGGTGTCACTTGATGAAGGTGACAACGATGTGCTTCGCTTTTGGGCGTATGTAATTGCCTCACTGGATAAAATCCATCCGGAAGTGGCGGGGATATATGAAACCCTGTTGCAGCCGTCGTTAATGTTCTCTTCCGAACAAATGATTATCAATCTGCTAAATAGGCTGATGGATATTCCGAAAGAGGTTGTCCTCATTTTTGATGACTATCATCATATTGAAAGCTTTGAAGTCCATCAATCCATATCGCTTCTTTTACACCATTTGCCAAGTCATATACATATCTGTTTAATAAGTCGGAATGAACCAGCATTTCAAATTGGCGCACTTCGAGCCAAGGGGCAAATAAATGAAATTAACAGCAATGATCTGAAATTTACGATGGAGGAACTATCAGCTTATTGGCTCCAACAAACGGGGGTATTCCCAAAACCGTCAGTCCTTCAGCTCCTAGCTGATTTTACAGAAGGTTGGATTGCCGGAATTCAGCTTGCTGTACTTTCAGAACGGTCAGGTCAAACGGATACCTTACATCAGTTTAATGGAAGCCACCGATATATTGTTGATTACCTAATGGAGGAAGTTTTTCAACATCTTTCCGATGATCTGAAATTATTCTTAATGAAAACTTCCATTCTTCATCGAATGAATAGTCATTTATGTGATATGGTCACAGATCATAATGACTCTAGCCAATTACTTAAGCAAATTGAGCAGTCAAATTTTTTCTTGATACCCTTAGATAGCCAGCAATATTGGTATCGTTATCATCATATCTTCGCGGACTTTTTAGCCACTCATTTGAAGAAGGAAATGCCAGATGCCTATAAATCTCTGCATCTAAAAGCTTGTCATTGGTTTATTCAGTCTGGTTCTATCGAGGAAGCGATTCCATATGCGATAACGGCTGAAAATTATGAACTAGCAGCCGAGTTAATTTTAAGTATTGTCTCACCTTTGTTAAGAAGAAGGGAAGTAACAACGCTGGAAAAGTGGTTAAACCAATTACCCAGCCCTATTATTGAACGTCCTGAGATTCTAATTGTCTTAACATGGACCGAAATGTTAGCAGGTAAATATGAAAATGTAAGTATTTTTCTTACAAAGGTAAAGGCTGCTTTTTCAAGGGAAAGTCATAGTGGGCCAATCCTCCGTCTAAAAGAAGAAGTGGTAGTGTTAGAAAATTTTAACGCCTTATTATTGGGGGATTATGAGGGAGCTATTAAGATTTTACGTCAATTAGCAGAACGGGACACTATGCCTGACATCAAGATATGGCTTGATTATGGAATTGAGCTAAATACAGGAGAACTGCCTTTCGTTCGCGGGTATTATGGGATGAATGGAAGAGGAAAACAGTCTTACCTGTTCCATCAGCTATACCACACATTTATTAAAAAGAATCAGTACCAGGAAACAGCATATGCTGCATATCAGCGTGCGGCTTTTAGTGAAATTCATTACGAACGAAATCAAGATGAGTTAGCGCTTGAATACGCGGAGACGGCAATCAGGCTCGCGAGGTCATTTAGGTTAATGGGAGCGTATGTACCTGCAGTGGTTATCAAATCAAAGATCGAGTGGGCGAGGGGAAAGTCGAGTAAATCCTTTGAGAGTCTTTTTCGAGCAAAAGAGTACCTAAATGACTTAAACCTTCAATTTAGTCACTGGGGTCAGCTTTTAACAGCACAGATCGTTCGATTTCAGCTTGCAAAGGGTGAGATGAAACTGGTTAATAAATGGGCGGAATCCTGCTGTTTTGAAGATCTAACAGAACTTACTCCTAACAGGGAATTCGAGCTACTGGTCTATCTCTTAATTTTAATTAACAATAGGCAACTAAAGGATGCAGAAATCTTTGCCCATATCCTCCTAAATCAAGCAGAACAAAATGGACGAATAATGACCAGTCTTGAATCTCACCTCTATTTAGCCGAGATCTACCGTGGGTTAGGAAAAGGCTTTGAAAGCATTTCCCACCTGAATCAAGCATTGAGACTTGGCGAAGGGCATGGTTACAAACGAATCTTTTCAGATATCGGTTTTAATCCAAAAGAATTGTTTCAACAATACCTTCTAGTGAAGACTAAACGTCACCAGATGGAACTATTCTCAGACGTTTCAGAGAACTATCTTACTTCAATCCTGCAACAGGTGGGGATAAACGATCCATCTAAAGAGTCTAGTAACCGAACCGGGGTTCACAGACTGACGGCTAGAGAAATGGAGGTTCTTCACTGGTTGTCCATGGGCTTATCCAATAAAGAAATTGCGGCAAAGCTCATAGTTACCGAAGGGACTGTAAAAATCCATCTCAATCGCATTTACAGCAAGCTTGGAGCAAAAGGAAGAGTCGAGGCCATTCGCAAAATGGAACATAAAAGTTGATAATCCGCACGTTTAGCATAATGAGATAGGATTTGCAAAGATTTGAATATATATAACCCCCGCTATAACCTTTGTTAGATTAACAGCTATCGATGATTTGATACCATGGGAATATCAACAGCAAAGGCTGTTATAGGAGGTTACTAAAAGTGCAGAATCTATATGATGTGATTATTGTCGGCGGCCGGTTGGCGGGGGCTGCAACAGCGTATGAACTGTCTAAGAAAGGCTATAAAATCCTGCTTCTGGAGCGGAGTCAATTTCCAAGTGATATCCTCTCTACCCATAACTTTTTTAACAATTCATTGCTTATGTTAAAAGAAATGGGAGTCCTAGGGAAGCTGCTGGCAACGGGAACACCAACCTACAATCGGGCGTTCATTCAATTCGATGAGGAAGTGATTGATGGAAGTTTTCCCGTGGTGGATGGAGAACCCAACTGTTTATGTATTCGCCGAACACACCTCGATCAAATCTTATTCGAACATGCGATTAAACAAGAGAATGTAACGGCCCTTCAAAAGTTTCGTGTAACCGATATTTTAATGGAGAATGGAACAGTTGCCGGAATTCAGGCCATTGATCCGAATGGAAGTACGGTTGAATTTAGAGCAAAACTGGTTATCGGCGCCGATGGCAGAAATTCTACGATTCGGAAAAAGGTAAATAGTGAGAAGTGGAAATCCGTTCCTACCGATTTTGCTTCTTATGTAGGCTATGTCAAAAACTTTATCCAAAAGGGAGAGCGATGTGCAGAATTTTATAAAGTAAAGGATAAATTAATCATCGCTTTTCCAACAAGCGATCAATTGCATGTGATTGGGATTATGTTCCCGCTTGAAGACAAGGAATGGATGGAACGGTTCAAAGTTAATCCTGAAGGTGCTTTTCGTGCGCTGGTCGATTTTGGTTTTGGTAATACTGATTTTCCAGAGCGATTGCAGGGAGCCGATTTTACAGGTAAGGTTAAAGGATTATTGGGCTATGACAATGATTGGTACAACGGAATGGGGCCGGGTTGGGCACTAGTTGGAGATGCCCTTTCCTTTAAGGACCCAGCTGTTGGTCAAGGAATGCATGATGGTCTATACGGTGCACGAATTCTTGCTGAAGTCCTCTGTCAGCACCAAGACTGGTCCATGAACTGGGAGAAGATGGCGGACCAATACAACCAAAGAATGAACGAAAAAATGCTTTCAAGGTTTGAAATGGCCTGCCAATTTACGAAGAATAGGCTTTTTACCGAGGAACAACATTTGGTCAATCGTTTAATCGGGATGAACCCAGACCTAACCCAAACCTTCCTAGGGTTATATAATTATGCCAATGAACCCAAGGATTTAGAAAGCAAGATTCAAAGTATGATTGAGAGTGGGCGTTAGAAGTCCTCAAGCTTGGGGGACACTGGGTAGAGCAATTAGCCAAGGTGTCGAACTTGCTCAGAAATGAAAATATAGCACTTGAAGGGATGTTGATAAAATAAGCGCTTTTGCTTATTTTATCAGCATCTTTTTTTTATCTGGCAAGAGGGAAGGTTTATTTTTAAATATATAAATTGTGCATCGTTCTACTGCGTACATAATTTGACAAAAGTGTCATTTACCAATAGTATCACAATTAATTCGAACTTCTTTATAGGAGAGATAAAGATGAAAATTTATGTGGATGCAGATGCTTGTCCGGTAAAGGATATTATTATTTCAGAAGGAGGGAAAGCAGGAATTCCTGTGATCCTTGTTACGAGTTTTTCGCACTATTCTAATGCGGAACAACCTTCAGGAGTGGAAATTATTTATGTCGATTCTGGAGCGGATGCTGCTGATTATCGGATTATGAAGTTAGCCGAATCAGGCGATATGATTGTTACGCAAGATTATGGACTTGCATCGCTGGGTTTACCAAAAGGATGTATCGTCCTTCACCATAAAGGGTTTAGGTATACCCATGAAAATATTGATCAATTATTACAAACACGATACTTAAGTGCAATGGCTCGAAAAGGCGGAAAGCGGACAAAGGGACCAAAGCCGTTTACAGCAGAAGATCGGGAGCAATTTAGAAGGCTTTTTAAACAAGCTATTTCTAGATAGAAATAATTAGATACTTCTTTTTAAATTTTAACCATATCTAATTACCTGATATAATTTTAAATGTGGCAAGTGAAATCTCTGGATTAAATATTTCCCTTATCATTGCTACTATCTCAAATATATCTATTTTATAGTATTGTAATTTTTTATATATTTGCTAACTTTATTTTATAAGCTTTGAAAAAAACTTTGACCCATTTAAACGTTGATTGGTAAATTCAATCGAAATTGGAAAGAAAATTGTGAAAAAATACACATCAGATTTTCCGAAATAAATGGTAAAATGTATATATCACTTTTGGAGGTTAAGAACCATGCAAAAAACATTGGATAACACGAAGACTGACCAAAAAGACAACCAGGTTCCAACAACATATTCACGAACAAATCCGTTTCAAGCAAAAATTCTTAAAAACATTAATATAAATGGTGCAGGCTCAAGTAAAGAAACAAGGCATGTTGAGTTATCACTAGAAGGATCAAGCCTTTCTTATGTGCCAGGCGATGCCCTTGGAATTATCCCTTCAAATGATCCAGAACTTGTGGCGTCCCTTCTTGACGAAATGCAATGGGATGAAGAAGCTCTTGTAACGATCAATAAGCAAGGTGAGACACTTCCGCTGAAGAAAGCGCTAACGAACTATTTTGAAATTACCCTGCTATCAAAAAAGGTTTTACAGCAGGCAGCAGCTTTCACAGAGAACGAAGAGCTACAAAAACTTCTCTTGGTTGAAAATGCAGCCCAGGTGAAAGAATATTGCTATGGACGTGATTTGCTTGATATGTTACGTGAGTTCGGTCCATGGAAAGCTTCTGCTCAGGAAATCGTTTCTATCTTAAGGAAAATGACGCCGCGCCTCTATTCGATTGCAAGCAGCATTGCAGCTAATCCGGATGAAGTTCATTTAACCATTGGTGCTGTCCGTTATACAGCTCATGGACGCGATCGTAAAGGGGTTTGCTCTGTACTTTGTGCTGAGCGTGTAAATGAAGGAGATACGCTTCCGGTCTTTATTCAAGCAAATAAACATTTTCATCTGCCAGAGTCTCATGATATTGATATTATTATGGTTGGACCAGGAACAGGAATTGCACCATTCCGTTCGTTTATACAGGAACGTGCAGTGAATAAAGGAACAGGCCGGTCATGGCTATTTTTTGGAGACCAGCATGAAGCGTCAGATTTCCTTTATCAAGATGAGTTGCAACAATATCAGCAAGATGGGGTACTGTCTAAATTAGATACGGCCTTCTCCCGAGACGGAGCTCAAAAAGTCTATGTTCAGCATAAAATGCAAGAACATAGTAAAGAACTATTTGAATGGCTGCAAAAAGGTGCTTATTTCTACGTGTGTGGAGATAAGGAATACATGGCGAAGGACGTCCATGAAACACTTATTAACGTAATTGCAAAAGAAGGTTCTATGAGCCGCGAAGAAGCAGAAGCCCATCTAAAAGATATGCAAAAGCAAGGACGTTATCAGCGTGATGTGTATTAAAAGGTAAGTGAATAGTAAAAAAACCTTTGTCCCGTGGTACAAAGGTTTTTTTACTATGTCAGAATTTAAGTGAACATGCTCTGCTAAAGACTTTCTAACAACCTAAAGAGAATTTAGGTCATTTGTCTGAATGATTAGTTTTTTGTAATAGTATTGACAGTTTTTCGACATAATTATAGAATAACATTGAAATATATGAATCTACTTTTTTAATACGTTGAGAGAAAGATCAACTGAACAGCTTATTACCACACTTCCAATTCCATAGCATCACGCGTTTAAAAGTAGGATTGAAAATTTTCGGGAGCAATTATTTATCGAGATATAACTGCTTTTTTTTTGGTAGTTATTTGAAATCGCTTTCAGATTAGTAGATCTTAGTAGGTGTTATGTGAATAATCCTGAGTGAGGTAATTTAAAAGGAGGAACTACTTTGGCAAATAAAGTTTTAAAGGATTTCTTAACACCCCAACTGAACGAGTTGCGAGAAAACGGCCTTTACAATGTCATTGATACTGTAGAAGGACCAAACGGCCCAATAATTAATATCAATGGCAAAGCATTAATCAATATGTCATCCAATAATTATCTTGGCCTTGCCAATAATGAAAGAATGAAGCAAAAAGCGCATGAGGCAATTGACGAGTATGGATTAGGAGCCGGTGCGGTCCGTACAATCAATGGTACATTGAAAATTCATAATGAATTGGAGAAAACAATTGCAAAGTTCAAGCATACCGAAGCGGCCATTGCCTTTCAATCCGGGTTCAATTGCAACATGGGTGCTATTTCAGCCTTGATGACAAAGAAGGATGCTATTCTCTCCGATGAATTGAACCATGCATCAATCATTGATGGATGCAGATTATCAGGTGCGAAAATTATCCGCGTTAAACACCAGGACATGGACGATTTGCGCCGAGTTGCGAAAGAAACGATTGAAAGCGGTCTTTACGAAAAAGTCATGTACATCACAGACGGAGTCTTCTCAATGGACGGTGATGTAGCGAAACTTCCAGAAATCGTTGAAATTGCTGAAGAGTTTGGGTTAATTACCTATGTAGATGATGCTCATGGTTCTGGGGTAATGGGTAATGGTGCTGGTACAGTCAAGCATTTTGGACTATCAGACCGCATTGATTTGCAGATTGGGACCCTTTCAAAAGCGATTGGTGTCGTAGGCGGGTATGTAGCAGGTACAGAACAGCTGATTGACTGGCTGAAAGTTCGTGCACGTCCATTCCTATTTTCAACCTCATTGACTCCGGGAGATGCGGCTGCATGTATCGAAGCGATCAATATCATGTCCGAATCGACAGAAAAGGTTGAAAAGCTTTGGGAAAACGGAAGATATCTAAAAGAAGGCTTAAAGAATCTTGGTTTTGATATTGGCCATTCCGAAACGCCAATTACCCCATGCATCATAGGGAAAGAAGATCTGACCCAATTATTTTCGCGCAGGTTGATGGAAGAAGGCGTTTATGCCAAATCAATCACTTTCCCAACCGTTCCTAGAGGTACAGGCAGGGTTAGGAATATGCCTACTGCTGCACACACCAAGGAAATGCTTGATGAGGTTCTAGCAGTCTATGAAAAAATAGGTAAGGAATTGTCTATTATCTAATTAATAATTTCACCAAGAATACTAGAGATTTTGCTTCAGCTTAATATTAGTAAAAGACACTTCAGGAGGTCCCGTTTATTATGAAAAAAATTCTTATTACTGGCTGTCTCGGCCAAATCGGTTCTGAATTGACACATCGTCTCAGAGTAATGTACGGAACAGAAAATGTTATTGCAACAGATATTCGTCATATTGAAGGCAATCCAGTCATCGAAGGTGGTATATTTGAAATCCTTGATGTGATGGATTACGAAGCAATGCTGGGCATTTGTAAAAAATATGAAGTTGACACCCTCATGCATCTTGCAGCCCTTTTGTCGGCAGTAGGAGAAGCAAAACCAAAATTTGCATGGGACCTGAATATGGGTGGCCTGATGAACGCCCTTGAAGTTTCCCGTGAGCTAAATCTAAAACTCTTTATACCGAGCTCCATCGCTGCTTTCGGACCAGGAACACCTGCAGATATGACACCACAGGATACGGTACAAAGGCCAACTACTATGTATGGCGTCACAAAGGTATCCGGAGAATTACTTTGCGACTACTATTTTACTAAATTTGGTGTAGACGTGCGCGGAGTAAGGTTCCCTGGACTGATTTCGTACAAGACTCTTCCAGGCGGGGGAACAACTGACTACGCAGTAGATATTTACTATGAAGCTCTTAAGAACAAGAAATATACATCTTTCATTGGGAAAGGAACCTATATGGATATGATGTATATGCCTGATGCAATCGAAGCAATTATTCAATTAATGGAGGCTGACCCTTCACGATTGAAGCATCGTAACGCATTTAACATCACGGCGATGAGCTTTGAGCCGGAACAAATTGCTGCATCCATTAAGAAATTCATTCCTGAATTCGAAATTTCATATAATGTTGACCCTGTACGCCAAGGCATCGCAGATTCATGGCCGAATAGCATTGATGCCTCTGCTGCACGTAAAGAATGGGATTTCAATCCACAATACGATTTGGATCGTATGACAAAAGATATGCTGGAAAATTTATCAGAGAAATTAGGCATCCCATTTAGGGAACTTGCATTAGCCTATTAGTTTCTGGAATAATCATCCGTCTACGAATCTATTATAATTCATCTTTATGAAAAAGACAATTGTATTTTTCAGGTGGACTACTTCCTGGGGTTTATGTTATCATAAGTTATACTACGATAACAAAATATGAACAAAGGGTTATATGAATCTTGCTTAATATTTGACAATAAGCAGTATAGGGGAGGAAACGAAATGGCAAACAAGGAATTGAATAGGGGCTTAAGTTCACGTCATATTCAAATGATTGCTTTAGGCGGTACGATTGGTGTAGGTCTATTTATGGGATCTTCCAGCACGATAGGATGGACGGGTCCATCCGTTATGCTCGCCTATGGAATTACAGGTATTTTTCTATATTTAATTATGCGCGCCATGGGCGAAATGCTCTATTTGGAACCAAGTACAGGTTCATTCGCAACATTTGGCTATAAGTATATCCATCCACTTGCTGGATATATGACTGCCTGGAGCAACTGGTTCCAGTGGGTAGTTGTCGGCATGGCGGAAGTTATTGCAATCGGCACATATATGAAGTATTGGTTTCCAGATCTTCCTGCATGGATTCCAGGACTTATCGCAATGGTTATCCTTGGGGCAGCAAACTTTATTTCCGTTAAATCATTTGGTGAATTCGAATTTTGGTTTGCATTGATTAAAGTAGTTACGATTGTATTGATGATTATTGCAGGTTTTGGCTTGATTTTCTTCGGCCTTGGCAACGGAGGAGAAGCTACCGGCCTATCAAACCTCTGGAAAAATGGCGGGTTCTTTACTGGAGGTCTTAAAGGATTCCTCTTTGCCCTATCACTAGTTGTTGGTGCGTATCAAGGTGTTGAACTTATCGGTATTACCGCTGGTGAAGCGAAAGATCCTCAAAAAACAATCAGGAATGCGATTCAAAGTACGATTTGGCGTATCCTCGTTTTCTATATTGGTGCAATTTTTGTTATAGTCACAGTTTATCCTTGGGATCAATTGCATGCTATCGGAAGCCCGTTCGTAGCGACTTTTGCAAAAATCGGTATTACAGCTGCAGCCGGAATCATTAACTTTGTTGTTATCACTGCTGCGATGTCCGGATGTAACAGTGGTATCTATAGTGCAGGGCGCATGCTTTATACTCTTGGTGTTAATGGACAAGCTCCAAAAGCGTTCGCGAAGGTTTCGAGTAACGGAGTTCCTTTATTCGGTACAATTGGCGTATTGATCGGACTTGGCGTTGGTGTTGTGTTAAGTTATATTGCACCAGAAAAACTGTTTGTGTACGTCTATGCTTCAAGTGTTCTACCAGGGATGGTTCCTTGGTTTGTCATTCTGATCAGTCAAATCAAGTTCAGAAAAGTTCATGCTGATAAAATGGCCAGCCATCCATTCAAAATGCCTTTTGCGCCTGTTACTAACTATGTGACAATTGCCTATCTGACAGCGGTGCTTGTTGGAATGTGGTTCAACGAAGACACTCGTGTTTCACTGATTGCAGGTATTGTGTTTTTAGCTATTGTGACCATCAGCTTTTATGCCTTCGGAATCAATAAGCGTGTACCTGCGGATCTTCAAGCAGATATGACAGATAAGAAAGCAGTTTAAACTTTAATAGCAGGATAGGGACAGTTTCTATAAATTGTCCCTATTTTTTCTTAAAGACGTGTTGCTAAGTAAGCAAATGGAATAACATGTAGAGAATCTTAATATAGAACTCAGGTGATAACAATGAAGTATCGATCAGCATTTGAAATTATTGGTCCGGTTATGATTGGGCCTTCCAGTTCACATACAGCTGGTGCCGTCCGCATTGGCCGCGTTGCCCGAACCCTGTTCGAGAGCCAGCCGAAAAAGGCTGTTCTCTCGCTTTATGGTTCCTTTGCAAAAACATATAAAGGACATGGAACAGACTTAGCCCTTGTAGCGGGCTTACTAGACTTTGATACGTTCGACGAGCGGATTCCTGATGCATTGGCGATAGCGGAACAATTGGGTATGGAGGTCATCTTTCAAGAGGAAAAGGCCGTTACAGAACATCCAAACACAGTAAAGATTAATCTTTTTGCGGACGATAAAGAGATGGAGATCATTGGAATCTCTATCGGTGGAGGATCTATTGAAATAACAGAAATCAACTCCTTCAAGCTAAAGTTATCGGGTGACCCCGCCATACTGGTCATGCATAATGACCGTTTTGGAGTAATCAGCTCGGTAACATCCATTTTTTCACAAAATAAAATAAACATTGGTCATATGGAAGTGGCCAGGAAAGATAAAGGCGACACGGCCATCATGGTCATTGAATCCGATGAAAAGATAAATGAACAGTTGGTAAACGATTTGCAAAAGCTTGACAACGTTATTAGTGTCATCCGTATGGTTGACTAATCGGTGTTTTCAGGGTTGAACACTAGATTAATAGAAGACAGCAGGGGGAAATGTTATGTTTCGTAATGTAGCTGAACTTGTTTCGCTGGCGGAACAACATCAGGTTAAAATAGCCGAAATCATGATTCGGCAGGAAGTAGAAGTTACAGGCCTTTCCCGTGAAGAAGTGCTTGCCAAAATGGACCAGAACCTGACCGTAATGGAACGGGCTATCGAACGGGGCTTAAATGGAGTAAAATCACGCACAGGACTCACAGGCGGAGATGCAGTTTTGCTGCAAAACTATATTAAGAGCGGAAAGTCTCTTACGGGTTCATTGCTTTTGGATGCGGTAAGCAAGGCGGTTGCCACGAATGAAGTCAATGCAGCGATGGGCATCATTTGTGCGACGCCAACTGCCGGTTCGGCGGGAGTTGTCCCGGGTACGTTATTTGCGGTAAAGGATAAACTCAATCCAACTAGACAGGAAATGATTGAATTTTTATTTACGGCAGCGGCGTTTGGATTTGTCGTAGCAAACAATGCATCCATTTCAGGTGCTGCAGGCGGTTGCCAGGCAGAGGTGGGTTCGGCTTCAGGTATGGCAGCAGCTGCAATCGTTGAAATGGCTGGTGGTACGCCTAAGCAATCAGCGGAAGCAATGGCCATCACCTTAAAAAATATGCTGGGTCTTGTTTGTGACCCGGTTGCTGGCCTCGTGGAAGTACCTTGTGTGAAACGGAATGCAATGGGTGCATCGAATGCTTTGACAGCAGCCGATATGGCTCTTGCCGGGATCACCAGCAGAATTCCATGTGACGAAGTCATTGGAGCCATGTATGCGATTGGACAGTCAATGCCTTCTGCGTTAAGGGAAACAGCCGAAGGTGGACTGGCGGCTACCCCGACCGGACGGAGGCTTGAAGCGGAAATCTTTGGCCAGCCTAAGGAAAAACTGATTGATTATTTAGCATAACTATTAAAAAGCTGCCGGTTACTACTGGCAGCTTTCTTGATTGGTTTCTATTCTATCTTTACCTTAATTTTATCTATTGCATTGTAACCATAGCCTTTTTTGTTCCAAAATGGTGATGTTGGCTGAATTCTATTTGTAGAATCTGTTGCTCTTGATAAAATCGTGTATTCTCCTTTCTCTACTATAGACCATTCATATGACCAAGAAACCCATTCATAACCACTGGAATTTTCATTTTCGATTTTCGCATTTAACCACGTTTTCCCATTATCAGTACTGACCTCTACCTTTGTTATAGACCCTTTCCCTGTCCAAGCGATACCTTTAATTAGGTGCTTACCAGTATTAAGAACATCCATATCTAACGGTTTTTGTATGGTAGAGTTAACATTTATATTTGTGACGGGCTTAGTATCTTTGTTACTCTCTTTATGTGGATAATATACATAGTCAATGGACTGAAATGGCCCTTTAAAATTTGAATCAGTAATGGTTATTTGCTTAATCCATTTAACCGAAGCCATACCATACCATTGTGGAACGATTAATCTTAATGGATAACCATGTTTAAATGGAATTGGTTGATTATTATATTCATAAGCAATAATGGTATCAGGATGTAGTGCCTTTTCCATAGGTAAACTCCTGGTGAAACTATAAATGGAATCTAAGTCGGTTCTTTTTCCGTAATCATACCCTTCCACGATCACTTCTTTTGCCCCTTCTCTAATTCCCGCTAGGTCAAGGAGGGTTCGCAGCGGAACTCCTTTCCAAACCCCTTGGCTAATGGCACCCTTTTCCCATTGTTCTCCAAATGCTTTAGGATCAAAAAAACTACGTTTGTTTCCTGCACATTCAAGGACTACTTTAACCGTTTTCGATGGAAGTTGCAGGAGATCTTGCATGGAGAACAGCTTTTGGGTTAAGACAAAGCCATTTATAGGAATCCAATAGTTGGAATAAGAAAGAGAAGGATAAGAAAAGTGGTTTTGTCTATAAAATAAATGATTATAAATGATATCAGTTTCTATAAACTGAATAGGTGTTTCCTGACTTTCAGGATGTAAACTGCGTGTCGTTAGATGAGGTTTTATATTTGGATATTGAGGATTGGGCATCTTTTCCCTCCTAACAAAAAAATTCAATATAAATAAATATGATGATCTTTTTCTATTTAGACCCTAATCTTGTCTGAATGCAGGCTAAGTGGCATATAAGGGGGTTCATTGTATTCGAAAGGGATTCATGGAATAATTATTATTGAGTGTCGTAACTAGGAATAAGAACTTTAATTTGATGGGGGTAAATGAGGATGTCGGACAATACAGCAAGTAAGGTTACAGCTAAAATGCACTTTATGCTAAAATCTACTCCACCGAGAACTACTTTTCATCAGGATATGACAATTGAAGAACGGGATATTATGTTAAAACATATTGACTATTGGACAGACAAACAAAATCAGGGGATTGCTCTGGTTTTCGGTCCTGTTTTAAATCCCTCGGCTCCGCATGGACTAGCCATAATTGAAGTTGAAAATGAAGCTCAAGTCCCAAAACTTATCAATGAAGACCCAGCTGTAATTGCTGGTATAATGGAAACTGAATTTTACCCGATGAAAGCAGTGCTGCCGAAACAACATGCTTGATCCGGTAGGCAGTGTTACTAAAAAAAGAAACTTGAATAAACAATAGTAAATGGCTCAGTATTGGACTGAGCCATTTACTTTATCAGTACAAATAATACAATATAGAGATGTTTGAATATTAAATATCATCCAAGAAAAGGAAATATAGACCAATTTTAATTCTATTATATTATAATTAAAAGTGATTAATAGAAATTCATGATGTAAATACCATTTGGTATAAAGCGAATGTTGAAGGGGGAAATTCATGCATGGTCCCAGCAAAAATAGATCCTGTTTCAATCATCACAATAAGCAAAAAAGGCGTGGAATCCCTCTTTGATTGGTTCGATCAGCATAAACAAACTTTCTATACACTTGGTTGGTCCTATCTTAGTAATCAGAAGCAAATGGAAGAGCTTTTTTACCGGTCCATTTTAAAAGTCCACAAGGAATTGCCTAGATTTAAAAGTGAAACATCATTCGAAACGTGGGTTACGTCCATTTTCATACATACCTGTCGAGAGATTTGTAATGAAAGAAGTGTACAAGTTCCAGAAGAAAGTGAACCACGTCAGGATATATTTAAAGCACTTGATCAATTGAAAGAATACGAGAAAGAAGCGATGGTCCTTACCTATGTAAAAGGACTCTCTCATGAGGAAGCGGCACATCTTCTCCAAGTTTCAGTAGAAAAGATGAAAGAGCTTTTGTTTTCCGGAATTCAGTCACTTAGAAAAGAAATGGTGTACGGATCACACTATAATGGCTGTAAGGAATATCATAAGGCTTACATTGATTATTTAGAAAGAACCCTTGATCGGTCGAAAAAGATTGATTTTGAGATACATATTTATCATTGTCAAGACTGTCAGGATGATTTAGCTGTCTTTCAGGATGTCATGTTAAACATGTTAAATCTTACTAAAGAGATAGAGAATTTCCATGTGCCAGCAGATCTCATGGGGAACGTCAAAGCTAGGCTGACAGAACAGGAGAAGCTCAGACAACAGAAGAACAAGAAACGTATAAGAATAGGCATTGTTTTGGCAAGTTTTTTCGCATTATTAATAGGGTTAGAAGTTTTTACAGGGACTTTTACCAGCCTTTACTATACATGGACAGAAAAAGATCAGGAATTGCGTCCCTTTCTGCAACAGGACCTTGGTGAAAGGCTGAACCTAGAGGCGGAAAGCGATGGGGTGAAAGTTAAGATCAGGAGTGCGATTGCTGATGATATTCAGACGCTTGTATTTTATGAAATCGAAGATACAAATGATGAAAATCAATATATGATGAATTATGATGATGGGGTTTTTGTGGAGAATGAGCTTGAAATCATGAATACTGAAGGCCATCCTAGGTATTATCCTCCTGACCTTAAGTCTAATGAAAATAATAAGGAAAAGAACGTGTTTCAAGGGAAGATTAGTCTGCTGCCACTCAAAACAGAAAATGGGACGATCAAACTGAAGATCACGAAGCTCCTGAAATTGATTCGTGATTCCTCTGACCAGAATGATATTAGCGCTAACGAGAACCTAGGATATGAAACAGGGGAGTGGAATTTTGAGATTCCTGTGACTAAACAGCCTTCCGTTGAATATGACTTGAATGAACAAACAGAAGTCGAGGGAGTCCCGGTTCGATTTGATAAATTAACGATTGCTCCAACAGCGACGATTCTGCAATATGGGATTAATAGTGAAAAGCCAGAGAAAATGATTGATGTTCTTAATTTTGAAAATCTGGAAGTGAATAATAAAAAAGTAAAACCTGATACATATGGCGGCTATTTTATGGATTCACAACAATACATGAATTGGACTACTTTTCAAACAAACTTTGACCCTCTTTTTGGAGAAAAGCCAAAAGAGATTAACGTTCAACTCGGATCAATTAATTTAACGTTTCAAGACCCAAAAACCATCGAACTGGACGCTACTAAGCAATATCCTCAAACATTTGAATATGCAGGCAGTACAATCTCTATCGACAAACTGGAGGTTGGACAACCCTCCATTATTGTCATAAGTGATCATGAAGTTAAGAATCGAGCGTATGAATCTCTTAACTTCAATATTGTGGGAGAGGATGAAAATGAGCCTGTTTCGATGGAGATGAATACGGAAGGAGTGCTTGTTGATAAAAACGGGATGGAATACGATACAGATAAAATGCTTGTCCCATTTGACGAAATCGAGAGGCCTCGCTATTTCATTACCGTTCAAAACATGAAGGTGGACGGTAACGGCTCTGGGGAGAAAGTGATTCCTAAAAGGCTGGAGATTTTTGGATATAGTGTGACGAAATATTTGGATGATGTTGTGAAGATTTCGTTGAAATAACTAAGCATAAAGAATTAATGCATACTATGAAGAACAGAGCTGTCATTTTGGCAGCTTTTTTGTTGTATTCAGATTAACCTATTTTTTTAATTAATTTATAATTAATAATTCATTAATATGTAAAATGCATTCATTTTTTGTGCTAAATTGTATTTAAATAAAATTGATGGTTATTTTAAGTTTAGGTTATAAAAGTTGTTTATTAATTTAAATAGTAGAAATGTAGGGAATACACTACTCTTTTTTATAGGAGGACAGCTCAATGAATACACGGGAAATCAAGGTCCAAAAACATGGGTGGGTTCCTAAAAAGGAACGAATGTGGGTAATCATGGCTGTTATTATCGCTGCTTTGATAGTGTTTTGGGAACTTAAGGGACTATTACAGCTTTCCTTAACCGCTCTGCACAGCAGGCAGTTCGAACATACATTTAAAGATTTTGGCTCCATTGCTAGAATTGCTTTATTTTTTGTACTTGCGTATTATGTGCTCCTTCGTGTGATTAGGCTTCGTATCCTGAAAGTTCAAGGAAAGGTAAAAAAATGGTTGTCCACTTTGTTGCGCTTTGCCCGAAAATGGCATACTCCAGCAGCGATTATCGCCATCGCTTTTATTATCGTGCATACGGTAGCTGTCTTTATGCACGGCTTTAAATTTGATTTTAATAATATAAGTGGATTGCTTTCCTTGCTAGTCCTTCTTCCAGTTCCTATATCGGGACTATTTCGATATCAGAGGATGGACCGGAAGTGGCATATGCGTTCTGGAGTTACTTTTGCAATTCTATTTTTAATTCATTCTTTTTTATAACCAACATGTCATAAAACAAACGGGTGCGATGCTTAAATAAGCATCGCATTTACTTTTGGGAATGACTTTAATTGGGTATTTGCGATAGAACTTTTATCAAATATTGATATTCCCTTCAATCGTTATAACCGCATTTCCAGCTACTTCAATGATTGGTGCATTATTTTCGGAATGAATGGTTATATATAATGTACCTGGTCTGCCAATTGCATGGCCTTGACCTATTTTAAGATGATGTGTTTGCTTATTTGAAAGAAATCCTTCTAAAAACAAATACCCAGCTAAAGCGCCATTTGCCGCACCAGTTACAGGATCCTCATTTATTCCGATACCAGGGGCGAAGTCCCTTGTATAAATATCAAACTCCCCATTAGAATCAAAGGTAAATAAATGAGTGGTTGAAATATTATGTTCCCGATTCATGCTGCCTAACTCTTTTAGGTGCGGCTCAGCTAAATCAATGGCTTTACGTGTTTTCACTGGAACAAGCAGATGCCAGTTACCAGTATTGCTAAGTTTAATGGGATATCTTTCATCCAAATCAGTTGTTTGGATACCGACAAGATGGGCAAGTGTGTCCTTATTGATTTCTATTTCGTGGACCTTTGGAGCGACCTGGGTCATTGAAACACTAATCAATTGATTGTTTTCTTTTATCCATTTTACCGGAATCAATCCTACGTTGGTTTCAAAAACAATCTGATCCGTTTTTTCTAACCAATTGTATTTGGTTCCAAGTAACCATGATAGGCCAATTGTTGCATGACCGCAAAAATTGATTTCCTCCAGCGGTGTAAAATATCGTACTTTAAAGTCTGCCTCAGGATGAGACGAAGGCAATAAAAAAACGGACTCTGGGAGGTTCAATTCATTGGCAATTTTTTGCATGTCTTCCTCACTTAAATTTTCCGTATCGGGAATGACCCCCGCAGGATTTCCACCAAACGATACATCCGTAAAAGCATCAATATGGTAAACCGGAAAAGGTTTCATGTTTCTCCTCCTTGAACTTTTGTACTTTAATCATATGCACTTCTTTTGTATAAGTAAAATGAATATTATGAATTGAATACATGAGGAAATCTTATGCAAATTTACCTCAAAAATAAATAAGTGACCCTATTTTAGGTAAACGGAGGAGGAAGCCCATGACTGTTTTTCAATATGAAGTATTTCTTAAGGTTGTAGACACAGGTAACTTTACTAAGGCAGGTGAAATTTTAGGACTCACGCAATCTGGTGTCAGCCATAATATATCTGCTTTGGAATCAGAATTGGGGATCATTCTATTAAATAGAGGAAGAAATGGTGTTTCTTTGACGGACGCAGGAAAACGGATGATTGGACATATGAGAAATATTGTTTCAGAGTCGGAACAGATTAAACAAAAGACGGCTGCAATTCTTGGGATAGAAATGGGTAAAGTCAAGATTGGAAGTTTTCCAAGTGCATCAGCTAAATTATTTCCTGGAATTATATCCCATTTTAAAAGCAGGTATGAAGGGATTGAACTGGAACTTTACGAGGGGAGCTACGACGAAATTACTGAATGGGTAGAAAATGGAGTGATTGATATTGGATTTGTTTCCTTGCCAGTTAAAAGATTAGAGACGATTCCTCTTTTAAAAGATAAATTAGTTGTGCTAGTACCTAGCGGTCACCCTTTCCATGATTATAAAACCTTAACCATAGAGCAGTTATCGAAGGAACCCTTTATCATGCCAAAGGCTGGCTGTGAAGTGTTGATAAAGGAAAGATTTCAATCCAATGGATTAAAACCCAATATTCAATTTGAGGTAGAAGATAATCAAACCATTATCTCTATGGTTCAAGAAGGACTTGGGCTAACAGTGGTTCCTCAATTAACATTACCAAACTGGTTAACACAAGTTTCTACTGTTAACCTTGTTCCTGAAACCTATCGTTCTATTGGATTAGCAGTAAAGTCTATTAAGGATTGTCTGCCTGCTGTAAAAGAATTTATTAATGCCTCGCAGAAATTGGTGAAAACAAATAGTTAAATAACCTTGCCAATATAACCGAAGAAAGAGTGCTTTTTTATAGGTCCGAGTTAGTTAGATAAATTAAAAAAGTCCTTATCGATACATAAGGACTTTTGAAACTAGAGTTGTCTTGCTCCAAGATAGCGAGATTTCCAGTAAGAGATATTCATATTGGAAATTTCAACTCCTCGGGAACCAGAATGAATGAACTTACCATTTCCTACGTAGATTCCCATATGTGAAGGACCTTTTTTATACGTTTCGTAATAGACAAAATCGCCAACGGATAAAGTAGACACAGGTTTCATCTTGTTCCAATATCCAGCAACAGTCTGACGAGATACGGATTTTTGTTTGTTGATCACATAGTAAATAAATCCACTGCAGTCAAATCCGCTTGGAGTAGTTCCTCCCCATTTGTAAGGGCTGCCAACCACGGTTTTAGCGTTTTGAATCAACTTGTTTTTATTAATGGTAGACACTGCAGGGTTATTTGCTGCGGGAGCTGGAGCAACAGGTGATGTTACAGGACTACTACTAATTTTTAATTTTTGACCTATTCGAATTAGATTCGATTTCAATCGATTCCCCGCTTTTAGTTGTGTCACAGTTGTCCTATACTTCTTTGCGATTGATGACAAGCTATCACCGGATTTTACCGTATATACTAATGAAGATCGACTGGTGCTAGTTTTAGTCACGGCCTTGCCTTTTTCAGGTATGTATATACTTTGACCTATTTTGATTCTATCACTTGATAATTTATTAGCTTTCTTAATCTCTGAAACTGATATTTTATATTGCTTTGAATACTTTGATAAAGTATCCCCACTTTTAACTTTGATTGTTGCAGCCATGGCTGAAGTACTATATAAGGAAGTCCCGAATACTGTAGCTGTAACTAATGCTATAATTTTCTTTTTCATTTTTATCCCCTTAGTAATCGTTTCTTTTACTAATTTTAGTTTACATATCACTTGAATAATTTGCTATAATTTGTCGAAATCGTAAAACGAATGTAATGACTTTGTAATAAATTGTAGTTTAATCAGATATTGATAGTTTGTTAAAAGAAACCACAAAATTAGTCATAAACCGCCTTAAAGGTATGGGAATAAAGGTAATCATAATTAACGGGGATAATCAGCAGACAGTAAAAGCAATAGCTGGACAAGTAGGTATAGAAAATGTAATTGCTGAGGTTCGTCAAGAAGGAAAGGCTGATGAAATTAAGAAATTGCAGGCAGAAGGGAAGAGGATTGCAATGGTTGGTTACGGTATCAACAATGCTCCAGCGCTTGCCCATAATACTCTAGGTATACCTGTCACTGCTTTTGAAACAAGTGAACCATACCACGAAATTCTTAAAACTTTCTAAAATTTTTCTAAAACATCCTTAAACATTATTCTGCCAAAGGAGGGTAATCGATGGGGAAAACTGTCGGTTAAATAGGAGCGGGAAACCAACTCCACAAGATCCATCAACCCAGGGTAATGGTCAAGGAAACGGTCAAGGCGCGAATAAAGGAAAACATGCTCCAAACACACCTAATCCAAATGAGAGGTAGTTGGTAATGTCGCAGGATGACCTTTATATGTAATGGTTAAAAAACTAACCAAACGTTTGATTAAATCGTTAGAGAGCTTGGTATATAAGGGCTTAACCGACTAATCAGACGTTTGATTAAAAAGTTTACTTAAAATACATATGGAATTATAAAATTGCTAATAAACAGAATGGCAATCAAATATAGCGCAGGGTGAACTTCCTTCCCTTTCCCCATTAAAAGCTTCATCAATGGGTATAGAATAAAGCCGATAGCCATGCCATCTGCAATGCTATACGTCAATGGAATCAGTACAATAATCAGAAGTGCTGGGAAACTCTCTGTTAAATCGTCCATAGAAATATGAACAATGTTCTGCAGCATTAGTACACCGATTAAGATGAGAATGGGTGACACCGCACTGGCGGGAACCATTTTAATCACTGGAATAAACAAAATCGAAACAAGAAACATAAACCCGGCAACAACGCTGGTTAAACCTGTTCTTCCACCAGCGGTAATCCCCGCTGCAGCTTCTACTGATGAAACGGTAGGACTCGTTCCAAAGATTCCAGCAGATAAAACCGAAACAGCAGTTGCCTGGAGTGATTTTTTACTGCTCTCAGGGCGGTTTAACATCTTGCTCTGTCCATGGATCAAGCCGATATTTTCAAACACAACCACCATTGCAAATGAAATAGAGGTTAGCCAGAATACGATATTACCTGCTTGTGCCCACGAAGCCTTCCCAAACACATCAAAGTATTCATTGAAAGAGGCCGTTGAAAAAGACCCCCCCTCAAAAGTGGCTCCTCCAAGCCAAATCGATATTAACGAGGTAATAATAATACTTAATAAAAGATTTCCTGGCACATTTTTAATAAATAAAAAAACCGTAATAATCAAACCAATAAATGTTGTAATGACTGAGGGACTGCTTAAATCCCCAATGGCAAGCAGGGTGTGCTCAGAATTAGTAATAATACCAGCATTGTCAAACCCAATTAAAATCAATAAAATTCCAATGCCAATCGTAATGGCTTCTTTTAAGGAATTAGGAATGGCGGATGTAATTACTTTTGCCATTGGTGTAAAGGCAATAGCAACAAAGATCAGCCCTGAAACAAAAGTCATCGCCAACGCTTCTTGCCATGTGAATCCCCCTGATTGAACGATGGTATAGGTAAACATCGCATTGAGCCCCATACCAGGAATGAGAAGAAGAGGGGAATTACTCCATAATCCTGCAAGTATACATCCAAAAAAACTAGTTAATATTGTCGCAATGATTCCCGCCTCTATCGGAATTCCAGCTACTGCCAAAATCGTTGCGTTGACAATAATAATGTAGACCGCGGTTATATATGAAATAAAACCTGCAGAAAATTCGCTTGTGATTGTCGTACCATGTTCATGTAATTTAAAAAATCGTTCCATATCAATCCCCTTTCTAACGACCGATGAAATCGATAGTTATCATATCATGGACTTGCACTATACGAAAAATATATAATTTATATAGAAACCATACATTTTTTATATAGTAGGAGAAATCAATGGACATTAAACAATTACGGTATTTTATAGCAATAGCTGAGGAAAAGAATATTACAGCGGCTGCTAATCGGCTGCATATGTCTCAACCTCCACTCAGCATACAGTTGAAACAATTGGAGGATGAGCTAGGTGTTAGATTAATCGAGCGAAAGGGTAAGAGTATGGAGTTAACTGATAAAGGAAATGTGCTCTATAATCGTGCTTTGCATCTTGTGAACAGTGTGGAAGAACTAAAAATTGAGTTACAGGAAACAGAAGAGGGAAAAAGGGGCGTTCTCTCTGTGGGGATCAATACCTTACCGGTTACGGGATTTCCAGAAATGCTCCAATCCTTCCACAAAAAATATCCCCTTGTTTCTATAAAAGTGGTTCAAAATGATTCTCTTTATTTAGCGGAAATGGTAAAAACGCGGGCTATTGAAATGGCATTTGTACGGCTTCCACTTGAACATCGTGGTTTGACTTATCATCATCTAATTAATGAGCCCTTTGTTTTCGTGAGCAAGAAGGAGGCAAATATACACTCTTTGGCAGAAATTTCTCATATGCCCCTAATTATTCCAAGTTCTGAGGGCCTAGGCATCTATAACACTATTCATGAGGCATTTTCTATACAAAAGCTTCCACTAATAAGTATTGCGGAATGCTCTGATATGCAAGTATTAATGGAGATGGTTAAGGGAGGGATGGGAGCAACAATCGTGCCAAAATCTGTTTTAGATATCTATGGAAACAAAAGTCTCTACTCAACACCGATTATGGATGCTAATTTAACCTCTTCTTTAGGAGTCATTTGGCTTGAACATCATTTTGTCTCAGCGCCTGTAAAAAATTTTTTTGAGCTGGTCAAGGAATCCTATAGGCTTTCAAAGCTTTAAGACATCTTTATCTTGGTTATCCTGACAAATATTAATCAACAAGTGAACAAGTTTGAAAATAGATTTGATATCTTTGGCAATCGATGATGATGAAAGTTAAAAAAAGTATCCCCTGGATTTATCCAGGGGGCGAAGTTATTTTAGATAGTATTTATCTCTAAAAGAAGTGTCAGCAATCTTGTCTACATAAAATTCACCATTCAAATATTTGAGTACAGAAACACTGCAATTATCATGGTGAATATACCTGCTCATTTTTGCTAATTGCATTAAGTAGTTGCCGATTGTTACCCCATGTGAGAATACGAGAACATTTCCACCGTCATTTTTATGCTTATGAATGATTTCATCGATAGCAGAGCTGGTTCGTGAAAAAAGCTGTAAGTAGGATTCTCCTTCTGGGGCTGACAGATTTAGATCCTTAAGACTAAACAAGGTCTCTAGTATATTTCCATATTGAGCTAGAATTTCTGTTTGTAATAGGGATTCCAAAACCCCAAAGTTCATTTCCTTTAGACGTGGATCAGTAATGATGGGGATATTCCGATGGCCAATGGCATACCTAGCCGTATCTACTACTCTCTGGCTTTCACTTGCGTATACTGCATTAAATTCTATATCAGATAAACCGATTCCTAAAGATTTAGCCTGTTCAATTCCTTTATCCGTAAGAGGTGAATCACAAAATCCCTGTAATCGCTTCTCTACATTAAAATGGGTCTCTCCATGCCGGACAAAATAAAGCTTCACTTCTTTTTCAAGGGACACGCGGAACCACCTTCTTTGTATTGGATTTAATTGATTGATAAAATGAATTTTACCACACCTTTCGAGTAGTTTGTAATTAATTACACCAGGCATTTCCAATCTAACCAGGTGGAAGGTATTATTTTAGGAAATGTTTGAACGGATAGGAGTTTTCATTTTGGAAAGAGGATGGGCAAAAATAAATGCAGTTTTAATTGCAGATGATTCAAAGACATTTGTAACTAGAAGAATACCAGAAGCAAATCTTGAATTCGGTGGGATTCGTGGAGACAGGCACTTTGGTGTAACCTGTAAGGCTGATTCAAGGCAGCCGATGTATCCAAGAGGAACAGAGATTCTAAACCGCCGCCAGATAACAATTGTGTCTGTGGAAGAATTAGTCAGGATTGCAGAAGAATTAGGTGTTGAATCTGTTCTGCCTGAATGGTTAGGTGCAAATCTCTTGCTAAAGGAATTTCCCGATTTGACGAAACTCACCATGGGTTCACGAATTCTATTTCCAAGTGGTGCTGGATTAATATGTATGGGGGAAAACCAGCCTTGCACCTTGCCTGGGGATGAAATCCAAAAGCATTATGAAGATCATGAAAAGTTATCCTTCCGGTTTGTACGTGCAGGTTATAAGCGGCGGGGGATTGTATGTGCAGTAGAAAGGCCTGGAATCATTCACGAAAATGATGAAGTGCAAATTTTGGTTAATGATTTTAAAAATCCAATGCAATAATTGGCTGGGAATGACAACGTACATAAATTCACAAATACTGGGCGAACATTGACAGGTGCTGTCCGCCTGGTATTTTATGGTTGAAGTTTTAATTCTCACAAATTTGTTTCCACATATTTGTAATATTCATGTCTTAATTCTTGTAATGTTAACTCATAAAACTGACGATCATCAGTTGATTTATAAATTTCCATGTTTAGTAACTGCTGGATGATTAACTGTTTTTCATTACCTCTCACTCTGGATTGCTCTCCTTCAGAAATGTGATTTATAGTACCTGATTATTGATAATAATGGTTCATGACTGAGTTATTTAAATAGTTCTTTAATTTCACCTTAAGGTCACTAGATTCTATTAATTTTTTTGTATGATTTAAAAATAACTCTTCATCCCTTTTTTCTAGTGCCAGATCTATTTGAAATTGCAAATAGTTTAAGTTCAATTCTAAGTCAAAGTCAGTTACAAGCTTTCCTTGGTAAAAATAATGGTCCAAATCTTCAAGGGCTATATAGAAATGTCCTTGGTTATTGATGGTAGCTAGAACATACCAACTATTATTAAAAGTAAAGCTTTGTTCATTAGGGACTTCAATTATATCCATTTTGTTAATAGTTAAGGTAGTTGCATGTATACTACCTGGAAAAAAACAGTCAGTTTGATGTGTAAACGTTTCTTTTGCGATGAAATACTGAATCATACTTATACCTCCCCGAAAAAAAGCGTAATGGAATGTTTTTGAGATTTTAATTGAATTTATTTATAGCTACACAAACGTATTTTCCCTTTATAAATTTGATTTAAACGTTAAATCTCTTAATTAAGTAATTAATCTCTACAACACCCAAGTTACAGCAAGGTCAGGTAGAATAATTATTGTCATAATCATTTTCTACGAGCTTTCTTTCATTGATATACCTACACCACATGCATAAAAAGGAGTGTAGTGGCCCTGGATATTATTTCATTACTTCTAAAAAAACAAAAAAGGAACGGAGAAAACCGTTCCCTTCTTGACCACATGCTGATTCCTGCTTAGGTATTTAATTACTTAGAGAATTTTAGTTTAATATCACCATCATAAGTACATTCCATATTTCAAACAAGCCATGGCGTATACAAGTAGCCATATGTATAAGCCAGATGCAGAGCTTACTTCTGTAGTTTCTGGTTCAGTTGAAGCGGGAGTTATTAATCAAGGTGTATCTATTACTAAAACTCATGCTTCGATCCAAACCTATTCACCTATTTAAAATCGTACCACTGGCCGGGAAATATTCGTGAACTGGAAAACTATATCGAACGAGCGCTCGTTCTGTCTGAGGGTGAGACGGTAGCAATTGACCATTTTCCTGATAAACTGACAGAACAAATTCTTCTTCAAAACGAAGAACAATTGACCACATTAGAAAATATAGAAAAGGAATCAATCAAAAAAGCTTTAGAAGTATTCGAAGGGAATATTTCAAGAACATCAAAATTGCTCGGGATAACTAGAAAGACATTATATAAAAAAATAAAAGATTATGACCTGCAGCAGTATGATAACCTTGGATAAGGTTACTGTGGCGACCAGGTTATTGTCGAAATGAACATTTTGTTTTTTCTAACGGAATGCTCTCCCTATCAATCTCCCATACTATTATGGGTGATGGATAATGCCATGTCAAAAAAGTGAAGATTTACCGCGATTAAATGATAAATTTAAAAATTACAGGCACAAGAAAGATTCCAGCGCATAAAAAAGGACTGCAGATTGTCTGCAGCCTTTCTCCATTTGATATGTTATAGAACTGTTCTAAAGGAATGCCTAATGACATCGCCTCGGCTAATAATTCCAACTAATACTCCGTTCCGCTCTACAGGTAGTTTTTTTATTTGTTTTTTTCCTAAAATTGAAGCGATAGTTTCTATGTCTTCGTTCCATGACACTTTGTAAACCTTTCTTTTGGTAATGCTCATTACATTTAATTCTAGCAGCATTCGGATTTTTTGCTCAAAATCTTCATGATCACCTCTGATAACGGAAACGAATTGGAGGGAATCAATGAATCGATATTGATGCTTGCCGATATACCGCATGATATCCCCATCGCTAATATAGCCCACAATTTCATTTCTTTCGTTGACTACTGGTAGTCCACTGATACGATTTTCAATGAATTTTTCGATTACATAACGAACTGTATCTGTTTCCTTTACTTTAATCACGGGGTTGATCATTATCTCATAAGCTTGCATTATTCTCCATCCTAAACACTAAGATTTGTTCATTTATCTCAAGTTTATTTAGGTTCCTTATAAAAACCTTTTTTTAGTAATTCAATCTCCAACAAAAAGGTTTTCATAACATCATTAATCTGTAGCTCCTTAGCGAAAGCATGGATCAGATTTTGAAACGATACAGCCATCATAATTTTGAAGATGTGGTAAATTTCTTCCTCATTCGTTACGTTTAAATTTCCGGGGTTTATATTGGAAATAATTTCAAAGAATCTGCTTTTTCTTTTTTCCTCATACATATTCTGGGTAAATGCTTTTTCGACTTTATAATTCATATTTAAAAAGGCATTTTTAAAATATTGCCGATTTTCTGGTTCTTCAAACATAATGAGAATGCCTTTAAACCAATCCACTATGGTTGCAAATAGATCTCCATTGTTCATTTTCATGATGGAAATCAGCCGCTCGAAATTCCGTTGGGAATGCTCATGCAGTAAAAAGTAGAATATATCTTCTAAACCGTCAAAATATTGATAAAAGCTCCCCCTGGGGATACCGGCATCCTTGATAATATTCGAAATCGACGCTTCATATAAAGGAACCCTCGAAAACTCCTTCTTAGCAGCATCTATTAATGATTTTTGTTTTTCTTTTGATAAATTAAAAAAGGTTTGCTTAGGCATCTATTAACTCCTTTTGTCATATGATAAGGTGTCATAAAATATTTATATTCATGATAATATACCTATATAAATGTGTCAATATCCATATGACGATATGTCATATTATTTATTGACGTATAAGAATTCACTCTTTATAATTTATTCCTGAAAGTGCTGCGCCCTATACATGGGCATAAGAAGGGAGAGTGTAATGGGCGGACAAAAAAATGAAATGGAGAACACGAAACCGCACTCTTTAAACTATTCATCCATTAAGGGAGGAAAAAAGGAATGAGCACTAAAAAATTGCTATTATTGAACATTATTATTCTGCTTATATTAGTGGGTGGTGGTGTTGGAGGATATGCCTACTATAATGGAGCAGTAAATTATTTATCGACGGAAAATGCCCAAATAGCAGGACAACAAGTAACGATTGCGGCTCCGGCCAATGGAAAATTGACCAATTGGAAAGTCAATCTTGGTGATCATTTTTCAAAGGATTCTAAAGTTGGAACCATTACAACAACGGATGCAGAAGGTAAACCTATAGACATGAAAGTGACGATGCCAACTGATGGAACGATTGTTCAAAGTAGTGGTGTCCAAAATTCATTTGTAGCTGCAGGAACACCATTAGCGAAAGAATATGATTTTAATAACCTTTGGGTTACAGCAAATATTGAGGAAACCAAAATTGATGAAGTGACAATCGGGCAGGATGTCGATATCTATGTGGATGCTTTTCAAAATAACACTTTAAAAGGAAAAGTCCAGCAAATCGGTTTAGCGACGGCTGGAACATTTTCTCTGTTACCAAGTTCGAATAATACAGGGAACTACACCAAAGTGACTCAAGTAATTCCGGTAAAAATTTCTATTGATGATAATAAAGGTGTAGCCATCGTTCCCGGTATGAACGTAACAGTACGGATTCATAAGTAGGTGATAACATGTTAATTTATATCACTGTTTATGTTATCTTAGGCCTTTTGCTGCTGCTTTTAATAAATTTTACTATCATCAATAAAAAGAAGTCGCGTAGAGCACAAACAGAAAAGATGAATGAAGAGGTAATAGATAAGGCTGCTTTCCATGAGACTAATGATGAGGAGATTAAGCAAAATATATCTCAGATTGAAATCAAGGACATAAAGGCTGAGGATATATCCTCGCAGGAAGTGTTGAAAGATTCCGCTAATATGGAAGCAGAATTGGAATATGCAGAGGAGGATATTCAGCCGAAAGAAAGCATGAAAGAGCAGAAAGAACCATCTGCTTCCGATGCCGAAAAAGAATCAGGAAACGGAAAAATTCTTGTGGCTTTAATGCTTGGTGCGTTTGTTGCCATACTTAATCAAACCTTACTGAATGTGGCCATTCCGCATATTATGAATGATTTGGGGATTTCAGCCAATACCGTCCAATGGCTCTCCACAGGATATATGTTAGTAAACGGAATTGCAATTCCTATAACGGCCTTTTTAATAGAGAAGTTTGGAACAAGAAAACTGTTCATTAGCGCCATTTTTTTATTTACATTGGGTTCGGTAGTTTGTTCTGTGTCAGCAAACTTTAGTATGCTCATGGTCGGAAGGATCATTCAGGCTTGCGGTGCAGGTATTATTATGCCCCTGTTGATGACGGTATTTTTTGCCTTATTCCCTCCGGAAAAACGCGGCAAGGCTATGGGGATTATGGGGATTGTCATGATATTTGCTCCTGCGATCGGTCCTACATTATCCGGGTGGCTCATTGGCCATTTTTCATGGCGGTTATTGTTCGATATTGTTATCCCAATCGGTGTACTTGATTTAATTCTTAGCTTCATGTGGATGAAGGACGTTACTAAAGTAACAAATCCTAAATTTGATTTCTCAGGATTTTTATTTTCAACCCTAGGTTTTGGGTTCTTGTTATACGGATTCAGTGAAGCTGGTAATGATGGCTGGTCCAGCAAAACAGTGGTTATCTCCTTAATCATAGGAATAATTTCTTTAATCTGTTTTGTTTGGCGCGAACTGACGGCAGAAAAGCCAATGCTTGATTTACGGGTCTTTAAATATGATATTTTCGCCTTAACAACGGTTATCAGTATGATTGTTAACATGGCTATGTTTGGCGCCATGATCTTACTTCCGATTTATTTGCAAAACATTCGAGGGTATACAGCATTACAATCAGGTCTGTTGATGCTTCCAGGTGCCATCGTGATGGGCATAATGTCCCCTATCTCAGGAGCCCTTTTTGATAAAATCGGGGCAAGATGGCTAGCCGTTACTGGATTAGCGATTACTGTACTTACCACATGGGGATTTACCAGTCTGAGTATGACAACCAGTTATGGTCATATTCTGTTTTTATACGTGATGCGGATGTTTGGAATGTCCTTTATCATGATGACTGTCATGACAGAAGGATTGAATCAGTTACCACGCCATCTTGGCGCTCATGGGACGGCTGCCTCCAATACAGCCAGACAAGTAGCAGGAAGTATAGGGACCGCCTTCCTAGTTACAGTCATGACGACAAGACAAGGGTTCCATTATAGTGGGTATGGGGATGCAATCTCAAGTTCAAATTCTTTTATTACCAGCAGTTTATCCCAGCTTGCTCAAGGTCTGTCATCTTTCACGAACCTGCCGGCTGCAACAGGAAAAGAGCTGTCAACTTATTTAATTTACGGCCAAACCATGCAGCAAGCTACGATTGAAGGGATTAATGATGCCTTTATTGTTGCAACCGGAATCGCATTTGTAGCATTAGTCCTATCGTTCTTTATCAAACGGTCCCGAGTAAATCAACAGTAAAAAGTAGTAAGTTAAATGGAATATTTAGTTGTCCGGCTTTAATAATGTTGGGCTATCGTCTTTGAAAGAAGGGGTAGGAATGATAAATTTAGGGCTCTTGATTATTCGATTGGCTGTGGGAATGACGTTCGTTGGGCATGGATGCCAAAAATTATTTGGCTGGTTTGGCGGTCCTGGGGTAGTCAAATTTGGTGAATATTTAGGGTCGATTGGAATCAAGACAGGCGGCAAGACATGGGCGATTTTAGCAGGATTTTTCGAATTGGCTGGTGGACTGCTGTTTTCAGCGGGACAGTTCACCTGGCTAGGTGCAATCCTTATCACAATCGTTATGATTGATGCCATCTTCACCGTCCATGGTAAGAATGGCTTTTGGCTGACTGAAGGCGGTTATGAATATAACTTTATTTTGATCGCTGTAGTCCTTGGAGTGGCGCTCATTGGACCAGGTGATTACGTTTTAATTTATAAGGCATAGTTCAAGGGGACGGTGCTGCTAGTTTTTTTGCGCAAATAATGGCCTTCATCACATGATGAAGGCCAATCCCTTTGTTCCTTCTCAGATTTTTCATAGAAATCGAACTTCATATTTATCCCCCTCGTTGACTGTGTCATGAGACTTATTCCAGATTCATGAGGTTCTATTTTTTTAAACGTTGCTATCTCCCTAAGTTAATAATCTATAATTAGTGTGTTAAGAATGCAGCTAATTCTTTACTCTTTTGTTTTCGAACTTTGCGCATTATGGCTCGGTCCGGTGCGGATTCATGTAATTTTTTCTCTTCTTCAGTTTCAGGAATAACCTGTGGAACATGTGCTGGACGTTTATGCTGATCAAGTGCAACAAACGTTAATAGCGCAGTAGCTGCAATTCTACGTTCACCACTTATTAAATCTTCAGCAATAATCTTTACAAAAACTTCCATGGATGATGTACCTGTCCAAGTCACATAAGATTCAAAACAGACAGAATCTGATGTATGAATGGGACATAAAAAGTCTACTGAATCGGTTGAGGCAGTTACACATTCTCTGCGACTATGACGAGCTGCGGAAATCGACGCTACCTGGTCCACATCACTCATTAATCGTCCGCCAAATAATGTATTGTGATTGTTTACATCATTTGGGAATACACGACTTGTTCGTATAACTCTGGACTCGTTACAAAATTTTGCTTCCATCAAATTCCCCCTACTTATCCAAACATTTAGTACTATATTGCAAACGCTCCGAGAAAATTCATCCTCTAATCTTTTCTTCATCTAATAATAAAGATTCTGGATTTCACTCTTAGACAGTAACGTTACTGTAAAAATTACTAAACCAACGAGTAACGGAATTATTGGGGCGGTGGAGGAAAAGAAGTTAAGCGGAAAAGATCAATCCACCCCATGTACTTTTAGCTTTGCCATTCCAACATGTCGTCCCAAGCCCCAACAAGTCCAAAAATAGTATATTTTCGTCAAATGTATTGTTTTGAATTTAAGCTAAGACAGGTTGTTGTTCTTCCTTTAATCCCAACAAACGCTCTTTGATTTCGTTTGTATTAACAAACGTTTGGGCAACTCCGGTTACCAATGCGGCATTAGCCACGGCTGCCGCTACATAAGCCGCCACTCTTGAATCAAAAGGGTCCGGAATTACATAATTAGGATGAAGTTCTTTATCTGTAATTAATTCGGCAATTGCATACACGGCGGCCAGTTTCATTTCTTCATTTATTTCTTTCGCTCTCACATCCAAAGCTCCACGGAAAATACCCGGAAATGCGAGTACATTATTGACTTGATTAGGAAAATCAGATCGCCCAGTCCCGACTACAAGTGCTCCTGCTTCCTTTGCCTCTTCCGGAAAAATTTCAGGCACCGGATTGGCCATGGCAAAAATAATTGAATTTTCATTCATAGTACTAACCATTTCTTTTGTTAGGGCACCTGCAGCTGATACCCCAATAAACACATCTGCTCCCACAAGTGCATCGCCTAATGTTCCTTTGATCTGCTGATTATTTGTTATGCGGGCCATTTCCTCTTTAAATGGATTCATTCCTTGTTGGCGGCCACTATAAATGATACCTTTTGTATCACATAAAATTACGTCCTTTACCCCCATATGAACCAATAGCTTTACAATGGCGACACCTGCTGCCCCCGAACCGTTTACCACAACACGAATTCCATCAATTCTTTTGTCAGCCAATTTCAGTGCGTTGATTAACCCGGCAACTGTTACAATTGCAGTGCCATGTTGGTCATCATGGAAAACGGGAATATCACACTCGTTCCGTAACCGGGACTCAATTTCAAAGCATTGAGGGGCTGAAATATCTTCCAAATTCACTCCGCCAAATGTAGGTGACAATAGTTTAACTACCTCGACAATTTTGTCCGGATCAGTTGTATCAAGACAAATCGGGAAGGCATCAACATCCGCAAATGACTTAAACAATAGGGCTTTCCCCTCCATAACGGGCATAGCAGCTTTCGGTCCGATATTTCCAAGCCCTAACACAGCTGTTCCGTCTGAGACAACGGCAACGAGGTTCCCTTTTACTGTGTAGTCATACACTTTGTTTTCATCTCTATAAATTTCAAGACAAGGCTCAGCAACACCCGGAGAATAAGCAAGGCTTAAATCCTTTGCATCGCGTAGGGCGACCTTTGAATGAACGGCAAGTTTTCCTCGATTTTCCTTGTGTATCTTTAGTGCTTCTTCATGTAAAATTGACATAAACTATTCTCTCCCATGTTTTATATTTTTCTAAAATTGTTGGAATAGAATTACTGGTGTATGGTTTATTTCAGTTTCCCCCATTACCACCATGATTGTATTTCTTCCAGTGTGTTGTGTTTTAATTTAAAGAATATAGATGCTTTACGGATAAGGATAATGCAATTATCAGAATAATTAAAATTGAAAAAAATTATACTTACAAATAAGAAATTTCAATATGGGAAAAAAAGGGATAAATCATCAGGTGAAATTGTTCAAGAATCTCATGAATATCGGGATTTATTAAATATGACCTAACAAAAAAATGGACAGGATATAAGTAACTATTTTTGTATAGAATCCACTAGGAGTATATTAAAGTTGAATGGAAGATAAGCTTATTGAATACATAGAAAGTTCATCGCTGGAGTAACATCGATTCGAAATGCGGAATGGTGAAGGGGAAGGAGACTACTATTAATGAACAACAAAAATAAAACAGTTGTCCGTTCGATGGATGTATTAAATCTATTTATAGAGCATACCGAACTATCCTTTCAAGAAATTATTAATCTATCGGGGATTCCGAAAACTTCAGTCTATCGAATGCTCAGGTCGTTAGAGGAAATGGAGTTCTTGGAAAAAGGAAGTGATTCGAAATACCGACTTGGACTCTTGTTTCTCAAATTTGGTCATCTGGTTTTGGGTAGGATTGATTTACGTAAGATTTCCTATCCGTTTATGAATGAATTGCATAATGATGTGAAGGAAGCAATTAACTTGATTGTTAGAGATGGAGACGAAGCGATCTATATTGAGAAAATTGACACAAAACAAAAGGTTCGTCTCTATACTGCGATAGGAAGGAAAAGCCCACTCTATGCTGGTGCTTGTCCACGTGCTGTCTTGTCTTTTTTACCTGATTCGGAAGTGCAGGCATACCTCGAATCAATTGAGCCCAAATCGTTTGCAACTGGTACCATTACGGACAAAGATAAAATTTATGAAACGATAAAGCAGGCGAGAATAGATGGATTTACAATCAGCCATTCTGAATTGGAAAACCATACATCTGCCATTGCAGCCCCGATATTTAATCACAGAGGAGAAGTTGTTGCGGGCATAAGTATCGCAGGTCTCGAAGCAAATTATCGGGGGGAGAACATTGAGAGTTATGCAAAGAAAGTAAAAAAAGTGGCTGAGGAAATTTCAATGCGTTTAGGCTATACGAAATAAAAAGAACGGGGCGGTCTCTGCATCAATGCTATTTGATGTAGAGACCGCCCCGTTCCTTCTAAATAACCTAAATTTTAAACTTTTGATGTTACAGTATATTTTTCAAGGAATTTCGTGTTGAAGTTGCCGCTTAAAAACACGTCGTTTTGCAGCAAGCCTTGGTGGAATGGAATGGTTGTATAAACCCCTTTTACCTCAAACTCTTCAAGTGCACGTTTCATTTTACGAATAGCTTCCTCTCTCGTTTTACCATGTACAATCAATTTTGCAATCATAGAATCATAGAAGGGCGGAATGGTGTACCCTGTATAAACAGCCGAGTCGATGCGGACACCAAATCCTCCAGGAAGGGTATACTCTGTTATTTTTCCAGGCGAAGGCATGAAGTCATTTAGGTAATTTTCGGCATTTATCCGGCACTCGATTGACCAGCCCGTAAGCATGATATCCTTCTGTTGAAGTTGTAACGGTAAACCAGCAGCAATGCGAATCTGTTCCTGAACCAAATCGACACCTGTGACCATCTCGGTAATTGGGTGCTCGACTTGGATACGGGTATTCATTTCCATGAAATAGAATGTGTCATTTGTATAATCGTAAATAAATTCAACCGTACCAGCCCCAACATAGTTGACTGCTTGGGCTGCTTGAATAGCTGCCAGCCCCATTTTCGCGCGCGTCTCGGATGAAACTGCGGGGGATGGAGTTTCTTCAATTAGCTTTTGCATTCTTCGTTGGATGGTGCAATCACGTTCGCCGAGATGAATGACGTTTCCAGCCATATCAGCCAAAATTTGAATTTCAACGTGACGAAAATCCTCTATAAATTTTTCTAAATAGACACCTGGATCACCAAAGGCAGTTGCAGCTTCCTGCTGTGTAATTTCAATTCCCTTTTTTAAGCTATCGGCATCACGTGCAACACGGATGCCTTTTCCACCGCCACCGGCTGTTGCCTTAATAATCACTGGAAATCCAATTGCTTCAGCAATCTGCAAGCCTTCCTCAAAATCCTTAATAATTCCGTCAGACCCTGGGACGATTAAAACACCGGCATCTTTCATCGTCTGCCGCGCAACGTCTTTAATACCCATCTTGCGAATGGATTCAGGTGATGGACCAATAAAGACGATGCCACATTCACCACATAATGCAGCAAATTCAGCATTTTCAGCAAGAAATCCGTAGCCTGGGTGGATGCCATCGACATTAGTCAACGTTGCAATCTTAATGATATTTTCGATGTTTAAATAACTGTCTCTAGAAGGTGCAGGTCCCACACAATAGGCTTCATCCGCTATTTTCAAATGGAGTGCATCCCGATCGGCTTCCGAAAAGACAGCAACCGTTTTGATGTTAAGCTCCTTACAAGCGCGGATAATTCGGACAGCAATCTCTCCTCGATTAGCGATTAATATTTTTGTAAGCATCTCATTCACTCACCTTCACGGTAAACAATGGCTGCCCATATTCAATAATTTGTCCGTCATTCACTAAAATTTCGATGATTTCCCCGTCGACATCAGCATGGACTTCATTTAATAGTTTCATAGCTTCTAAAATACATACAGTTTCGCTTTGGGAAACCATTGATCCCACTTGGACGAAAGGCTCAGCGTCTGGATTTGGACGCGCATAGAATGTTCCAATCATTGGTGATTTAATGACATGTAAGCTGCTATCGTCCTGGTCAGCGGTATTTACTGTAGGATTAGCAACTTCTAGAGGGAGATGTGGCAATGCCTTATCAGCAATCATATGCTGATTTTCAAAGTTTGCAGCCAAGTTTTCTACCCCTTGCTTTTGGTAAAAAAGCTTAAAATCTCCTTTTTCTAGTTTCATAATGTCAATAGAAGATTGTTCAATGATTTCCAAGAATCCTTTTAATTCGTCGATTTTCATCTGTTCATGTCCTCTCATTTATGAAATGCTTTAAAATGAATGCCCATCGATAATTTACGTAGCATCTGCTCTTGCTTTATTAATTCTAATTCTGCTTGTTCAAGCGAAACTTCCTTGAATTGGATGTTAGCGTTTGGCTGCATCTGTGCTAAACAAGGTAGATCAGTGGAAATGACTTGACCGATTTTTGGATATCCTCCTGTCGTTTGTCGATCAACCATTAAAATAATGGGTTGTCCGTTTGATGGGACTTGAATAGTACCGTATGTGACCCCTTCTGATAACAACTCAAATTTCTCTGATAGGCTGAGTGATTCGCCTTCTAACCGATAGCCCATCCGATCAGCTTGAGTTGTTAATCTATAGTGCTTTGAAAAAAACGCTTGTTGACTGGCCTTATCAAAACGCTCGAACTCAGCACCTTGTAAAACCCTAATCGTTTGTGTTTTATTGAATGTCATAAATTCTGTATAGTTGACAGACCATTTAAAATGAGTAGTCATTCTTTCTAGCTGATGAACGAATGCCCGACTGAGTGGATTGAAGTCTCCACATTCAAACACATCCCCTTTTTGTAATGCTCTGCCTTGAAACCCTCCAATAGCCGCACGAAGATAAGTGCTTTTACTTCCCATAACTTCTGGAACTACTATTCCGCCGGCGAATGCTACGTAGGCCCTGCACCCATTCATTGCGGATTTAAATTGTAAAATAGATCCTTTGCGAATCAAGACCGGCCGCCACATGGGTGCCTTTTCTCCGTCAATCGTAGGCTGCAGGTCTCCTCCAGTAATGGCAACTAACTCATCAGTTTCAAATTGGAGAGTTGTCCCAAAAAGCGTAATTTCAAGTGCTCCTTCGCCTTCGTCATTTCCGACAAGTAAATTTGCAACTCTAAGAGAAATAGAATCCATTGCTCCACTGACGATTACCCCAAATTTTTGTGAGCCGTATCTCCCTAAATCTTGAATCGTAGACAATAATCCAGGATGAAGCACTTTAATGCTCATTGTTTCATCTCCTTATAGGCAGCATACTCTTCAGGCGTTATCGGTACATAGCGGATTCTATCTCCAGACTGTAACATCGTTGGAGGTGAAAGTTCTGGAAGAAACAAATCAAGCGGAGTACGGCCGATAATTTGCCATCCCCCGGGTGTTTCCAGCGGGTAGATGCCTGTTTGTTTACCAGCAATTCCAACAGATCCCGGTGCAATGGCAAGACGGGGTGAATCCTTACGTGGTGTGGCAATTCTTTCATCCATTCCACCCATGAACGGAAACCCCGGTGCAAAGCCGATCATATAAACTAAGTAATCATTTGAAGAATGAATTTGAATTACCTGTTCAACAGAAAGTCCATGATAACTTGCTACATATTCCAAATCTGGACCAAACTCTCCTCCGTACAGGACTGGGATTGTTATCAGCCGTTGTTCGGGTGTTTCAGTAGTCCCTAATTTATCCAGTAACGCTAATATAAAAGCGCTGACTTTTTTGTAAGGACTTGATGCTTCTTTGTCTGTGCGGGACAAATAGACGGCAACGGGATTGTAATATATTGTCAAACTATTATAAGAAGGCACAGATTCTATCAATCCTGTAAACGGCTCTTTTTCTAATAAGTTGGTAAGATTTTTCACTTTTTCATGGATGGCCGGGCTGATTCCGTCGCCTAACTGAATGACTAGCGCAGAATCCCCTAAAGGCCTTATGTTCGTATTATTTTTCTGATGGGCCATAATAAACAGCTCCTCAAAGTTTCGAATTTCGGTACTTAAGTTCTGTTAAACGGATATTACAAATATTATAGTTTACATTCAAATTTAAAAGCAAGTCTAGAAATATAGAATATTATGATATTTACAATTTTCATATAATTTCGCAAACAATATATTCAACTAAAAATATTTATGCTAGAATGGGTTTAAGTTTCAAAACTAAAGTTCCGAAATGCGGAACGTATTAAAGCGCTTATTCTTAGTAGACGAGTGATCAATGAATGGAGGGGAGAAATATGTTTCAAGTGGATTTGAATTGTGATTTAGGGGAGAGTTTTGGCCGGTACAAGCTTGGGGAACAGGAAGAAATATTGAAATACGTTACATCTGCAAATATTGCCTGTGGTTTTCATGGTGGAGATCCAAGTGTGATGAGAGAAACGGTGAAGATGGCCATTTCCAATGGTGTTAAAATTGGAGCTCATCCTGGTTTGCCAGATTTAAACGGATTCGGGCGAAGAGAAATGGCGATTACTCCTCAAGAAGGATATGACATGGTTGTGTATCAAATTGGGGCATTGCAAGGGTTTTTAATGACGTTCAATGAAAAAATGCAGCATGTAAAACCCCATGGTGCTTTGTACAATATGGCGGCAAAGGATCCAAAACTTGCCGAAGCCATTGCACAAGCGGTTTATGATGTATCTCCCTCATTGATATTATTCGGCCTTGCCGGCAGTGAATTGACAAAGGCAGGAGAGAGGATCGGTTTACGAACGGCACATGAGGTATTTGCAGATCGCACGTATCAAGCTGACGGGTCTTTGACGTCGCGTTCACAGAAGGATGCGATGATTACCGATCAAGAACAATCGGTCGCGCAAATTGTGAAAATGGTGACAGAAGGAAAAGTAATATCTCAGCAAAAAACAGAAGTTTCGCTTCGTGCAGATACCATTTGTATTCATGGTGATGGAGCACACGCATTAGCCTTTGCAAAATATATTAACGAAACATTAGATAAGAAGAATATTACTGTAACTGCAATCTCTAACTTGGAGGTTTAATATGGAAAATCCTAAATTTGATGTTATACAAGAAAATGCCAAAGTGACAGGGAAAAAGAAGGTTAGTAGAAGTGTCTTACTCGGTGCCGCCTTTTTAATGGCAACGTCATCGATTGGGCCTGGATTTTTGACACAAACGACCGTATTTACACAACAATTGGCTGCAAGTTTTGCATTTGTTATTTTAATTTCATTATTACTAGATATCTTTTCGCAAATGAACATTTGGAGAATCATTGCCGTTTCAGGGTTGCGCGGGCAAGAGATTGCCAACAAAGTGTTCCCAGGACTCGGAGTTGTTTTGGCTATACTTATCGTAATTGGCGGTTTGGCATTTAATATAGGAAACGTAGCTGGCGCGGGGTTGGGTTTAAATGCCATGCTTGGTTGGGATCCAGTTACAGGTGCTGTGATTAGTGCGCTGTTAGCGATTTTTATTTTTGTCGTTAAAGAAGCAGGTAAGGCAATGGACAAATTCGCTCAAGCTGCAGGGGTAGTAATGATTCTGCTCATGCTGTACGTGGCATTCACGACAGCACCGCCGGTTGGAGAGGCGATTGTGAATACGGTTATGCCGGAAAAGATTAGCATGTTTGCGATCGTTACGCTGGTTGGAGGTACGGTAGGAGGATATATTACGTTTGCAGGCGGACACCGTCTATTAGACGCGGGTATCAAAGGTGTTGAAGCATTGCCAGCAGTGACGAAAAGCTCTGTTACAGGGATTCTCGTAACCGGTGTTATGCGGGTGGCATTATTCTTGGCTGTTCTTGGGGTTGTAACAAAAGGACTAGCGATTGATCCAGCGAATCCTCCAGCTTCTGTGTTCCAGCTGGCTGCAGGTGACCTCGGTTATCGTATGTTTGGTGTAATCATGTGGGCTGCGGCGGTAACATCTGTTGTAGGGGCGGCGTATACGTCAGTTTCCTTTATCCGCACATTCCATCCTGCCATTGAGAAACACCAAAATTGGGTCATTATCGCATTTATCGTTATTTCAACAGCTACGTTTGCCGTGGTTGGAAAACCAGTAACAATCTTGCTTATTGTTGGAGCGTTGAACGCGCTTATTTTGCCAATAGGTTTAGGTACATTATTAGTTGCCGCATATAAGAAAAGTATTGTTGGTGAGTATAAGCATCCGCTATGGTTAACGATTACGGGTGGTTTTGTTGTGGTGATCATGGGCTATTTAAGTGTAGTGACATTGATCGAACAATTACCATTGGTTTTTAAGTGAATTTAGCTAATTTGGGAGGTAGTTTTATGGGGAATTATGAAACCTTGGAGCCGCATGAAATAAGAGAGTTAATTCGGAAGCAAGAGATTACTGGACCGACGGCAGGAATGTCAAAAGGGAATACACAAGCGAACTTGGTTATCTTAAAAAAAGAGCATGCCTTTGACTTTTTGCTTTTTTGCCAGCGGAATCCGAAGCCATGTCCTTTATTAGACGTGACAGAGCCTGGCTCCTATGTTCCTGCTATGATTGCCAAAAGTGCAGATATCCGTAAAGACATTCCGAAATATCGTATTTACAGAGATGGTGTTTTTACAGAAGAAGTCGCTGATATTACTGAGTACTGGGAAGATGATATGGTTGGCTTCTTGTTGGGCTGCAGCTTTACATTTGAAACACCACTCCTTGAGGGCGGTATTCCAATCAGACATATCGAAGAAAACTGTAACGTTCCAATGTACAAAACGAATATTAAGTGCCAAAAAGCAGGCATGTTTGAGGGTCCGACAGTTGTTAGTATGCGGCCAATGACACCAGAGGATGCAATCCGTGCCGTTCAGATTACGTCACGTTTTCCAGCAGTCCACGGTGCACCAATCCATATCGGGGATCCTAGCCTAATTGGCATCAAGGATATTTCAAAACCTGATTTTGGAGATGCTGTACCATTTAAACAAGGGGAGATTCCGGTATTTTGGGCATGTGGTGTAACTCCTCAAGCGGTTGCGATGGAAAGTAAGCCCTCGATCATGATTACGCATGCACCAGGATGCATGTTCATCAGTGATATAAAAGATGAAGAATTGAGTGTGTTATAAACGTATTTGTAATTATAATTTTATAGTAAAATAGAAATGTAATTCAAATAGTAGATGTGCAAATTATCTTACTAAAGTGAGGCGATGCATTAGTGCATCGTCTCTTCGAACTTTGCAGTTACAATTGCGACATGCTTTATGTCGTTAAAAAGGGGATGTAGATGGTGTTTACAAAATCGACTGCTGCGCTTCTCGTCCTCATTTTAATCTGGGGCGCGAGCTGGCCAATCAATAAATTAGCGGTACCCTACTCACCGCCATTGCTTTATGCAGGACTGCGTGCACTTTTAGGAGGAATCCTGCTGACAGTTATTATTTGGAAGACAAGGAAAGCGATAAATTGGCGGAAAAATTGGCAGAAGTACTTTATAGCAGCTTTCTTTAATACGATCCTTTTTTTCGGGCTTCAGACGGCAGGATTGCTCTATTTACCGGGTGGATTATTTTCCGTTCTTGTCTATTTTCAACCAATTTTACTGGGCCTTTTCGCTTGGCTGTTACTTGGTGAATATTTATCGCCAGTCCAAATACTCGGTTTGCTGCTAGGGTTTGTTGGGATAGCGGTCGTTAGTATCGATGGTCTGACAGTCCATATATCACCAATCGGAGTTATGCTCGGGTTACTAACTGCTGTAAGTTGGGCGTTCGGAGTGATCTACGTCAAGAAAGTTAGCAGAGAAGTAGATTCGTTTTGGATGGTGGCGCTTCAATGTATCATTGGCGGCATTTTCCTCATAAGTATGGGATCAGTGTTCGAAAGTTGGTCTGCCATCGAATGGAATCGATATTACATATCTGGCCTCGGCTTCGGTGCCACCATTGGCATACCATTGGCATACATCCTTTACTACAGTCTTGTCAATGCTGGTAAGGCAAGCAAAGTTGGTTCATATACATTTCTCGTTCCGATTGTTGCTGTTCTTCTCGGTGTGATTTTCTTAGGAGAAACGGTGACCTATCCACTGATTATCGGGATGCTTCTAGTAGGAATAAGTATTCATTTTGTGAATTTCCGGTATAAGCCTAAATACAAAAGGATGGGTAAGAATTAAGGTTCGCGTGTATAAATGCCGGCTAGAAATATGAAGATAGTTGGCGACATCTTCTTGCTTCAATAATTCTGATAAATTATCAAGAATGAACAGCTTTGCTTGATATAAATGTTTTGGAGAACTATTCGAAAACATTTTTTCTTGACTTCGACTTCTCTGATTTGCTTCGGAAAACATAGATTTATAAGATAATAAACGAGTTCACTGGGGATTTGATGATCCTGCCAAAGCAGAAGGCACAGAAGAAGAGAGATGGGCATTTTTCCAACGTGTCAGTGATGAAATCGGAGATCGCATCAAGCGTTTTGCTGTAACGGGTGAGTAAGAAAGAATGTAATAGCCAAGAGTAAAAATACTCTTGGTTTAAATTTTGAAATCTATATAAGTAATTACTTATATTTCCTTTTTTATGGAGTGGGATTGACTGGGAATTCTGCTGTATTAATAGGACATAACTTTAAAAAATGGTAGAATAGGTTTTATATTAATCATTTAGGAGCAATCATCAACGTGCAAATTAGAATGGAAAAGACGGTATCGGTTAATCAGAGGATTAAAACCCTCTTGCCTTGGGTGTTGGTAATCCTCTGGATGTTTCTCATATTTAACATGTCTTCTCAACCAGCTACCAAGTCTAACTCTCTTAGTTTGGGAGTTACTGAGAAAGTGATCGAAACAGTGAACAAATTCAAGCCAGGGGCGGATTTGAACATTGAGACAGTCAATCACATCGTAAGAAAAAATGCTCATTTCTTTGCCTACTTGCTACTTGCTGTACTAACGCTTAACGCACTGCGGAGAGGTGAAAAGTTAGGTTGGAGGAAATCGATACTAGCTTTTGGAATTTGCGTCCTGTATGCTGCATCGGATGAAATTCATCAACTATTTGTTCCGGGCAGGGGACCGCAGGTTAAGGATGTATTCATCGATAGCTCGGGGGCTCTTTTGGGAATCGCGATTTTTATGGTAGTTAATAATATTTTGAATCGGAATTCATAGTTCTGTGTTTGTGGCTGCCAATCAAACTGAGAATTTAATAGAAAAACCAAGGGATTCCCTTGGTTTATTTTTGTATCTTATTAAGCTAAAGCTATTTACATTTTTTTTTAAAAGTCTACATTTTTTTGTTTTTCGTCATCTGTTCCCCAAAGTATTTCTTTATCCGATTGTTGCAGCTTCGGTATATGCTTTGAACAATGAATATTATATCCGTAAGGAAATGTATGTAGATTAAGCGAGGACCACTTCGACAAACAAAGACAGCAATCTATTATATGTCATTCCTTAAGAAGGCTTGAAAGTTTTGGCTATATCGTATCAATAAATGAATTAAATAACTTCCTCTTCCTAAAATTCACTTAAGGTGAAGAAGATAACATCTTCTAATAATTTAAAGTTCATAGTTTATTCATAAATTATGTGAAATACTTCACAAATATGATGTTATACTAACGTTGTTACCGTAACAATAGAAAAAACCAATTTTAATAGAAAAAAGAAAAACTTTTTTCGGTTTAATTGTGAAACAATTCACATAACGAATCATTTTTTTTTTAAAATTGGTAAGAATAAAAAGGATTTATTATTAACTGGGAGTTGAACAGCATGAATGTTTGGGAGCAATTATATAATCCATTGAGTAACATTTGGTTGTCAGCTATTATAGCTGCCATTCCTATAGTTTTTTTTATTGTAATGCTGACAGTTTTTAAATTAAAAGGCTATATTGCAGGACTCTACAGCATCATTGTAGCAGGAATTGTTGCAGTCTTCATTTATAAAATGCCTATTATATTAGTTTTGTTGTCTGCTGCATATGGAGCTTTAGCCGGTATATGGCCGGTAGCATCGATTGTGTTTGCTGCTATTTTCCTTTATAAAATAACCGTAAAAACAGGTAAATTCTCAATAATAGAAAATAGTATATCTTTTATTACAGCCGACCAAAGATTGCAAGTTCTTATAGTAGCCTTTTCATTCGGAGCATTTTTGGAGGGAGCTGCAGGATTTGGAGCACCTGTTGCGATAACAGCAGCCATTTTAGTAGGACTTGGATTTAGTCCTATATATGCAGCAAGTCTTTGTTTGATTGCAAACATTGCTGGTGGTGCATATGGAGCAATGGGTATTCCAGTAACTGTTCCCTCACTCCTTACAGGTTTAGATGGTCTTGTTGTTGGAAGATATACGGCATTGGTCATTCCCGTATTAAGTATTGTAGTTGCATTCTTACTAATATTTATCATTGATGGGTTGAAGGGGATTAGACAAACATTCCCGGCAATATTAGTAAGTGGTGTTTCATTTGGACTTACACAGGCAATAGTTCTAACTTTCTTAGGTGCTGAACTTGCAGACATCTTTGCTGCAATTGTGAGCTTAGTAGCACTAGCCCTATTTTTACAAGTGTGGAAACCGAAAGAGATTTTCCGTGTAAATAAAGAGAAGACGGTAGATAGGCAGGTTAAGTACTCTTTTGGAATGATTGCTTATGCTTGGATGCCATTTGTATTTTTAACCCTATGTGTTACTTTGTTTAATTTATCATTTTTCAAAAATTTATTTATACCTGGCGGCCCTTTAGAAAAGTTAGTCTTATTGCTGCCCATTCCAGGATTAAACAACACAGTCATCAAGCATGCACCAATCGTTCCGCAAGATACACCATATGCTGCAGTATTTAAATTAGATTTATTTTCATCTACTACAACAGCTATTGTCATAACGATCATTGTTGCAAGCATTCTTTTTCGCTGCAGCAGCAAACTGCTGAGAGATACTGCAAAAGAAACAGCAAAAGAGTTATTGTCACCAGTGCTAACGATTTGTAGTGTACTTGCATTTGCTTACATTTGTACTTACTCTGGTATGTCATCAACACTCGGTTTAGCATTTGCTTCAACAGGTGAAGTATTTCCATTATTCTCCCCAGTGCTAGGGTGGTTAGGAGTATTTTTAACAGGCAGTGTTGTAAACAGTGGATCCTTATTTGCGCCACTTCAATCTGTCACCGCTTCACAAATTGGCATAGCACCTGAAACAATGGTTGCTGTCAATGTTATGGGTGGGACAATGGCCAAAATGATTTCACCACAATCTATCGCTGTTGCAGCCGCAGCAGTTGGAATAGCAGGAAAAGAAAGTGAATTATTTAAAGTGACAATTAAATATAGCTTAGGTTTACTTGGTGTAATTGGAATAATTAGCTGGTTAATATTTTAAATTTTTTCATTCGAAGGGAGATTTATTATCATGAATAAGGAAAAAGTAAATCGCATTGTACTAGTTGGAACAGGTGCAGTAGGTTGCAGTTATGCGTATTCATTGATTAACCAGGGAGTTGCTGAGGAATTAGTCCTGATTGATGTAAATGAAGCAAAAGCTGAAGGAGAAGCGATGGATCTTAACCACGGAATGCCGTTTGCACCTTCACCAATAAACGTATGGAGCGGTTCTTATCAAGATTGTGAAAGTGCGGACTTAGTTGTCATCACTGCGGGGTTGGCACAAAAGCCAGGTGAAACCCGATTGGAATTAGTTGAAAAAAATACGAAAATATTTAAACAAATTGTTAAAAACATTATGGAAAGTGGATTTAATGGAATATTCTTAGTGGCAACAAATCCAGTGGACATCCTAACCTATGTAACTTGGAAAGAATCAGGACTACCAAAAGAGCGTGTAATCGGTTCTGGAACGGTATTAGACTCTGCACGTCTAAGGTTTGCACTAGGGAAGTATTTTAACGTAGATACAAGAAATGTACATGCAGCCATCATTGGTGAACATGGAGATACAGAACTCCCTGTCTGGAGCCATGCAATGATTGGGATTGAGAATCTCGATACTGTTTTGGAACGCAAGGGAGATTTAAAAAAAGAATGTTTAGAAGAAATGTTCGTAAGCGTCCGTGATGCAGCCTATCAGATCATTGAGCGAAAAGGAGCAACGTACTATGGAATAGGAATGTCGCTTGTTAGGATTACAAAAGCAATCTTTAATAATGAAAACAGCATCCTTACAGTATCTGCCTATATAAATGGAGAATATGGACAAAACGATGTGTATATTGGAGTACCAGCTGTAATTAACCGTGGCGGCATCCGAGAAGTAATCGAAATTGAGTTAAATGAAAAGGAAAAAGAACAATTTAACCATTCCGTTTCAGTGCTAAAAGAAACGATGAAGCCTGTAATTTAATGAATTGAAGTACAGCCACTTTTTATTAAGTTAAAGAAATACGATCACAGTATTACTAAAGGGGAAATTTATTTTAGAAATAACCTCATTTATCTATGTTACGGTGAACCGTACCATGAGTTAGATAATAAAATAATTAATATTTAGGTAAACACCACTACACCGTTCTATCTGCCATCATCACCCAAGCCATGTGGAGTGCGTAAACAAATATTAATAAAAATTTGCGGGTTACAGAAAATAACCATTATCATTATAAAAACAATTTATAAAAAGATCCTCTATTTTTAAGAAAAATAGAGGATCTTTTTATTTTCCCAATTATATTGTACAATTTTGGTATATCCAATAAATAACATATAAGAAATAAGCAGGGGAAGTTTAAATGGAAGCAACTGAAAAGAAACTTATCGTTAATTCAGATAAAGGCAATTTGTTAAGAGAATTAGTGAAGGCGATGAACGAGTGTGAGCGGTTTTATTTTAGTGTTGCGTTCATTAATTTTAGTGGGCTGCAGCTGCTGCTGGATCCGTTAAAGGAAGCAGAGAAAAAGGGAATTAAAGGTAAGATTATCACATCTACCTATCTAAACTTCACTGATGCTAAGGCTTTAGAGAAAATCAGAGAGTTTAATAACGTTGAGCTGAAAGTGTTTGTTACTGATAAAGAGATTGGTTTCCATACTAAGGCATACATATTTGAATACCGTGATAGCTATAAGGTCATTATCGGCTCATCTAATATTACACAAAGTGCTCTAAAAAGTAATATTGAATGGAATGTTGAGATCATTACGAAAGAAAATGGTCGATTTATTCAAGATGTCTTGAAGGAATACGATTATCTCTGGAATATGAGTGAGGATGCTGATCAGGACTTTATTAATCGATATGAAGAATTTTTGGCGAGCTTTAAGCAAACTCAAAGAACCCACCAAATGATTTATGAAAACAAACAATATATTGTTCCCAATAGAATGCAAAAGCGCGCAACAGAGAATTTAGAGAGACTTAGAAGCTTTGGCGAGAAAAAGGCCCTTGTCATTGCCGCAACCGGAACAGGTAAAACCTATATGTCGGCATTTGATGTAAAGAGTTTTAAACCTAGAAAACTCCTGTTCATCGTACATAGAGAAGAGATCTTGAAAAAAGCAAAAGATACTTTTGAAATGCTTCTTCCTAATGATGGCATCACCTTTGGATTACTTACAGGTAATCACAAACAGAAATATGTAGATTATATGTTTGCAACGATCCAAACAATCTCAAAATGCTATGAGGAATTTGAAAAAGATGAATTCGATTATTTAATCATTGATGAGGCCCATCATGCCACTAGTCCAACTTATCAATCTGTCTTAAACTATTTTGAGCCAAAGTTTACTTTAGGGATGACAGCAACTCCTGAACGCAGTGATGGTTATAATGTTTTTGATCTTTTTGATAATAATGTGGCTTTAGAGGTACGATTGCACGAAGCACTAGAGGATGAGTTGGTCATTCCGTTTCACTATTTTGGCATCACCGATATTGAAGGCATCGATTTAAGTGATGTGGATATTGATGATATCACCGAAATTACCAAGAGGTTGAAGGTCAATGAACGTGTTGATTTTATCATTGAGAAAATGGATTTCTATGGACATGATGGTGACAAAAGAAAAGGCCTAGGCTTTTGTGTCAGTATTGAACATGCACAGTATATGGCTAGTGAATTTAATAAGAGGGGCTATAAAAGTGTGTGTCTGTATGGTGCGGATTCACCTGAAACCCGTGAACGATATATTAATCGATTAGAGAATGACAATGATGAGTTAGAATTTATTTTTACAGTGGATATCTTTAATGAGGGTGTGGATATTCCTTCTGTTAATACTGTCCTAATGTTAAGACCGACAAACTCTCCCGTTGTCTTTATTCAACAGCTTGGTCGGGGATTACGAAAGCATGGTAATAAGGAATTCCTAACAGTCCTTGATTTTATCGGAAACCATAATAAAACATTTCTGATTGCATTGGCCTTGAATGGGAGTCGTTACTATGATAAAGAAAGTTTAAAAGTAGCAGTTGCAACTGGATTTGCCAATATTCCAGGGTGTACTCATATCCAAATGGACAAGATCTCAGAGGAAAGGATTTTGGCTCAGATTGATAAAGAAAACTTCAATTCAATGAAGTATTTGAAGGAAGAGTATTTCGAATTTAAGAAGCTTAATCAGGGGCGAATTCCTTATTTACTGTTGGATTATCTGAAATACGATGGAGCACCCGACCCTCTTAGATTTATAACGGGAAAAAATAATATATATATTTATTTACAATTTGTAGCTAAAGTAGAGAAGGATGAACATTTAAAAAGTCTGTTACTGGATGAGTCTTTTGAGGGGGTCCTGAAGGAATTATCAAGTAAGCTTCCGCTAAAGAGGATATATGAGTTTGCAATCGTTCGGTACTTGGTAGAGCACGAGGAAATTGACCTAGAAAAAGCTAAGTATCAAATTCTAAAGATGATCAATGATGTGGATGACGATAGTATTTTGCATGCTTTTGAGTGCTTGAATCAAAATTACTATGATAGTGTTCAGATTAAAAATAAGCCTAAGTTAATGCACTATAGCAATGGTAAACTAGTTAAGACACCTCTTTTTAAAGAAGTACTAGAAAATGAAGATTATCGGAAGTATATTGAGGATATCATCACCTATGGAATTTTTCGCTACGAAAAGGAATTCAAAGGTGAATATTACGGAGTTCCTCACTTTAAACTTTATGAACAATATCAAATGGTAGACGCGGCTTTACTATCGAATTATCGGAAAATCCATAGTTCTTTCAGGGGCTCCGGTTTACTGGCAAATGGGAACGAGTATTTCCTTTTCATTGACTTACATAAAGAAGAGGATGTAAAGGAAAGTATAAACTACAAGGATAAATTTATTAGCCCCTATGAGTTCCAATGGCAGTCGGTGAATAGTACTACCCAGCAGTCCGAACGAGGTAAGAATATTATCTTTAATAAGCGGCGCGGAGTAAATCTCCACTTATTTATTCGAAAATATAGAGAGATCGATGGAAAAACCGAACCGTATATTTATATTGGGAAAGGGAATTCTATTTCCTTCGAAGGAGATAAGCCAATTACTGTCATCATGGAATTAGAGAATGAAGTTCCTGCACCTTTATATACTGAGTTTACAAAAAAAGTATAGTCTTCTCATATCGAGAAGACTATTTTTCTTGGATTAATTGCTCAACTGCTGGAACATCCGCCGGTGCCCACTTTAGCGAATTTAAGTTTTCCCGTTTTAACCAGATTAACTTTGAATGCTCACTTGACGTCGGTGTTCCCTCAACTACTCTACATTTAATTGAGATCAAATTAATAATAAATGTATCGTATTCGTGGGTGTTGTCATTAAAGACCTCTTTGAATGTTTCAACCTTACAGTCTAGCTCTTCATCAATTTCTCTTTCAAGCGCTGAGAAAATGTCTTCATTTGCCTCCACTTTACCTCCAGGAAACTCCCACATATTTGGAATCGACATTTCTGGAGATCTTAGAGCGCACAGAATTTCTTGCTGTTCGTTTTCGATAATGGCAGCAACAACTTTTACAAGCTTTTTCAAGATAACCCTCCTATACATTTCACTAGCCAATATAATACCACTTTTGGTGGTTAGATGCTGCATTGGTTGATTTTTTTATAACTATTCTTTTCCAAAATTGACTCTAAACAAAATTCTCATTAACATAAAGTTAATACATTATAGGGGACTGATAGGATAAAAAAGGTTGGAATTGTTGGCGGTATTGGACCTGAAGCAACAGTAGATTATTACGTATATTTGTTACTGAAGTATTCTTGGCCGGATTATAAAAAAACGTAAGGCAAGTTAGTTTAGAACTACTCAAGTTAATCAATGATGTTTCTTTAAAAAGCTTAACATTTCTTTGAAGGCATTTTGGGAGGATTCATTATTAAATTTAGAAGAGTATGGGTCACTAAATCCGTGTTGTCCCTTAAATTTATGGATCTCGATATTTTTTTGAGCAAGATTTGAAATTAATTGATTCACATGAAAGGATGGTTCCTCCTCCGGAAAGAATAAAACCGTAGGGCATTGCGGCACTATCTGTTGGTAATTTCTAATTCTAGAACCATAATACGCCACGACCCCATCCAGACAGTCTTCCTCACTGCACAACCAAGAAACAGTTGCTCCAACGCTAAATCCAATCAAATATATTTTTTTCGTACTCATTTTTAACGTCTAACAATAGATTCTTTATTTTGCGTACAGCTTCAGAGAAACCTACATTTTTCATGAAATGTAGGTAGGCAATTTCCTCTTCAGAGTAATTAAAAGGTTGTTCTCCCTCTAATAGGTTCGGGCAAATCACATCAAAATCCTGTTTTGATAATAAATTACAAAAGTTCTCCATATGTTGATTAATGCCGTAGATTTCGTGTATGACAATAATCAGATGACTTGAATTCTTCAGTATTTGCAGCATCACATCCCCCTTGAAATCAGAAGCCTCCAAGTTTAAAGAAAGGTTTCCGCAAATTGTTCCTCAGAAATCACTTTAAATTCATTTCTTTTTAGTAATGCAGAAGTAACTCCCATTCCCTCTATCTTTTTACTAATAAATTTGCCGTTATAAATCATTGAACTGCCGCAGGACGGGCTGTTTTCCTTAAGAACCACAATAGTCGCATTTATTTCTTTCGCTTTTTCTAGAGCAGCATAGGGTCCGTTTAGGTAAAGCTGCGTAACATCTTTTCCTGTTTGATCCATTACTTTAGCCTTTCCATCCAGTACATCTTCTCCGTTGCCACCAATGATTTCAGCAGGCTCTCGTGGCGTTGAAAAGCCGCCAAGTAATTCTGGACAAATTGTAATAGCTTTATTTTTTTCTACTAGTTTCCTAATTTTATTATTTAAACTATGTGTTCCGTTATATCGCACTTCCAAACCTGCTAAACACGAACTCACCAATATCATTTACTAACCTCCTTCAAAATTGTAAAGGATTGCATTTAACGGTGTATCGATGCTAAAGACGGAGTGGCGGCGGCTTCTCCTATGTTGTTTAACGCGTATAAAATTTCTTGCCGTTCGTTTTCAATAATAGCGGCAACGACTTAGAGTTTTTTCAATGTAAACCTCCTTGCTGGATTTTCTTCGCCCTGGTGCAGATAGTTATTTGTTATGTCCAATATATTGAAATGAGTGAATATGAGTTTTCGTAAGATCAATGACTTCTTGGATAAAATCTGCTGGCGTTTCTTTGAAGCCATTTTGGATCCAAGTATGAAGGAGACCATAAAAGCCATAGGCTGTATAACGTTTAAAATAATCCATATTAACTGGGATATTGTTGATGGTTTCGAAAATAAATTGTTCTTTATAGATTTTTAAGATTGTTTGAGGGAACCGTGTATGCAATCCTGGTAGCGTGTCATCGTAGTTTATTAATGTAAAAAAACTTTGGTTTTTATAGATGTAAGAAACGATATTAAAAGATGGCGCATTTAGCTTAGCTGTATTAACCTTTTGACCAGGTACATAGGCTTTGCCAACTGAAGCCTCTAACCCTTGAAGCATGGAAACAAGTAAATCCTCAGCTAATTCAATTTTATCTGTGTAATGGATATAAAAGGTACTACGATTATAAGCGGCGTAATCGACAAGGTCTTTTACAGTAACGGAATGGTACCCATTCTCTTTTATGAGTTCAATCAATGCTTGTTTTAAATGCGCTTTTGTCCGATTTTGTCGTTGAGACGTCGTATTTTGTTCATTATTCATGAAAAAACCTTCCTCAATATAGACAGATTTAGCATAAGTGTCTAGTCAGTAGACACTTAATGATATCTTAATGCTTGTTAATTGTGAACAAAATAGTACAATTTAATTGTGAACAATAAAGCACAGATAATAGATATATGTATTATTTTTCTCTAGAATGTGCTAAAGAATTCTTGATACTACGAGGAGGATTTAGGATGGGAAAATTACAAGACAAAGTAGCTGTGATAACCGGTGGAGCATCTGGTATTGGGGCAGCAACAGCACGTTTATTTGTTTCAGAGGGAGCCAAAGTGGTTCTTGTTGATTTAAATGAGGAAAAAGGAAAAGCATTTGAGGCAGAACTGAAGGCGCTTAATGCCGAAGCTCTTTTTATAAAAGCAAATATTACGAGTGAAGAAGAAGTTGCAAATATCTTTAAACAAACCGTTGAAACGTTCGGCAAGGTGGATGTAGTCTTCAATAATGCGGGTATTGGCCGTGTTCATCCTTCACATGAATTAGAGTATTCAGAATGGCGCAACACTGTAAATGTTGACTTAGATGGCGTTTTCTTAGTAGCACGTGAATCCATCCGAGAAATGTTAAAAACAGGCGGCGGTACGATTGTTAATACGGCATCTATGTACGGTTGGGTTGGATCACCAGGTTCAGCAGCCTATAACGCGGCAAAAGGCGGCGTGATTAACTTAACTCGTTCCCTTGCACTTGAATATGCAGAACAAAATATTCGTATTAACTCATTATGCCCTGGTTTTATTGACACACCAATTATTCCGGAAGAAAGCAAGCAAGCTTTAGCTGCAGTCACACCGATGAAACGTCTTGGTAAAGCGGAAGAAATGGCAAAAGCAGTATTATTCATGGCATCTGATGATTCTTCATTCATGACTGGTAATAGTTTGATTGTGGATGGCGGGTATACAGCGCAATAATAAATCGTGGGAACTAAGTAGGAAAGATGACATTCCATCGGTATATATCTTTAATATGAGATATTTTAATTAAAAACAATTAAAAAATACGCTTTAGACCTTGAAACAAAAACTAAGGGAGGAAATTTCCAATGAGTAATCGTTTTGATGGAAAAGTTGTATTAATTACAGGTGCAGGTTCTGGTTTAGGACAAGCCTCAGCCTTACAAGTAGTAAAAGAAGGAGCGAAACTTTCACTTGTTGATTTAAACGCTGCTTCATTAGAAGAAACAAAAAGCAAAGTTTTAGAAGTGGCACCAAAAGCAGAAATGCTGCTAATCACTGCGAATGTGGCAGATGAACAAGCAGTTGAACACTATGTAAATGAAACGGTTGAGAAATTTGGAAAAATCGATAGTTTCTTCAACAACGCAGGGATCGAAGGAAAACAAAACCTAACAGAAGATTTTGGCATTGATGAATTTCAAAAAGTTGTTAGTGTCAATTTAAATGGTGTGTTTTATGGAATGAAACACGTTTTGAAAGTCATGAGAGAACAAGGTTTTGGCTCTATTGTTAATACTGCTTCCGTTGGAGGTATTCGCGGAGTAGGAAACCAATCAGGTTATGCAGCTAGTAAGCACGGTGTGGTAGGTTTAACTAGAAACTCTGGAATTGAATATGGTCAATACGGAATCAGTATCAAAGCCATTGCACCAGGCGCAATCATGACACCAATGGTCGAAGGTTCATTAAAACAAATGGATCCAGATAACTGGGAAGAGGTAGGAAAACAATTTGTTCAGCCAAACCCAATGAAACGTTTTGGTAAACCAGAAGAAGTGGGCTATTTGGTAGCATTCCTCCTATCTGATCAAGCCAACTTCATCAACGCAGCTGTTATTCCAATTGATGGTGGACAATCTTATAAATATTAAGATGTATGGAAAAAGTTCTTCTGTTTCAATTAATCTAACCGTCAACTCCTATTCCATATAAAACAAATGAGCACGGATACCGTCCCGTGCTCATTTTATACCTCGAAGAACCTTGTTGAATAAAGCAAGGTTCTTTTTTACCTGGCGGAAACTGTTAATAATAGATTAGCAGTAATACATATCTAGGCTTAGTTTTTAAAGTTCTATTCAAAGAACAACCATAATCCTGGTTTGACAAAAGCTAATTAGAGGTGTAGATTATAGATACAGTTAATCGCCGATTAACTATATCTATAATTGTGGGGGAATGGAAATGGAACTACGTATTAATTATTATGATATAGCACCTGAAGCACTTAATATAATGATGGAGATGGAGAAGTACACTAAAACTACTGGAATAGACCGTAAACTCCGTGAACTAATTAAAATTCGTGCTTCTCAAATTAATGGCTGTGCTTTTTGTATTAATATGCATACTGCTGATGCTCGAAAAATGGGTGAAACGGAACAGCGTTTGTACTGCGTTGGCGCATGGGAAGATTGTGACTTCTACACGGATGCTGAAAAAGCAGCATTAGAATTAACTGAACACGTGACGTTAGTACCAACGAAGCGAGTACCTGATGAGCTTTATAATCGAGTACGTGTTCATTTTAGTGAAAAGGACTATGTAGATCTTATTATTTTGATCAATCAAATTAATAGTTGGAATCGACTCTCGATTTCAATGGGAAATTTCGCAACTGCGGCAAAATAGAATTTTTATGTCTATACATTAATCGAGCGCTAACCTTGAAAAAGGATTAGCGCTTGATTTGTAATATAGGATTATCAAAAGATAAGAGAAATAGGTTTTAAGAGGGGAAATGAATCGGGATAGGATGTTTGTTTTCGGAGCATTTTTTTTGAAATTTATCGGTAATTGGGCAAAGACCCCCTTGCAGGATAGAGGGGTAAGGGGTGTCTTGATTAACTGTTGCTCTTCTCAAAATATGCACGTGTATCTTGACGTATTTGTTTCGATAAAACATGATCAAGCTCTTCATTCAGCCATGAAAGGGTCTTTTTACGTAAAAAATTGCGCATATTTTCTTCTGCCTCAAGCATGACTAGATTAATGGTGCAAGCGGAAGTTTCGGAGCAGCAGGTGGAGTTTTGGTTATCTCGAACTAGAAGGCCATTATCTTTTATGTTTTTGCATTGAAAAATGGGTTTTTTCCCTTCAATTGCTTCAATTACATCCCAAAAAGAAATTTCTTCTGGGGACCTTGATAATCTATAGCCGCCTTTAACGCCTGGTACTGAATTTACGATACCTGCCTTGGCTAATTTGGCAAAAATTTTTGAGAGATATGTCTCTGAAATGCCTTGAAAGGCAGATAGGTCCTTGATTCCTATGCTTGAATCTGGAGGAATATCAATTAAATAAACAAGGCAATGCAGGCCATATTCTACTCCAATACTATACTGCATGAAAACACCTGCTTCCTATTGAATAAAGAAATTAATATTAATATTAGGTATATTTAATTTTTTTGTCAAACTTGCTAATTTGTCTTCAATAAACAAGAGGGGCTATTTTCAATAGACACCTTGAATAAAAGATGAGTTAACTTTTTTGATTAAAGAAGAAACCAAATCCGTATTATTCCGTCTAAGAATTGAAGGTATTTATACATTTTAAAAGAACTTTATTATTTGTATTTGCAAGAAATTTAATACAAAGGGGAAATGATATGAGAACTTTTCAAGAAAAATTAGAGAAATACGCTGCTCTGGCAGTTGAAATCGGAGCAAATGTTCAAAAGGGGCAAATTTTATTTATTTCAGCTTCTATTGAAAGTTATGAGCTTGTAAAATTACTAACAAAAAGAGCCTATGAAATTGGTGCAAGCGAAGTCATTTATGAATGGAATGATGACGCTTTAACCCGAATGAAATATGAATCGGCATCCGATGAAGTTTTTACCGAGTTCCCGCCCTACCGTGTCATGCAGCGTGAAGAGCTAGCTGAAAAGAATGGTGCCTTTATCTTGATCGATTCAAGAAACCCCGATTTATTAAATGGAATTGACCCAGAGCGAATCGCGAATTTTAATAAAGCATCCGGTAAAGCCCTTACTAAGTTTCGAACCTATATGTTGAGTGATAAAATTGCATGGACGATTGTTGCCTATCCTAATCAGGCATGGGCCGATAAAGTGTTCCCGAATATTGATAAAACGGAACGAATCAATGCGCTTTGGGATGCTATTTTTTCTTCAACGAGAATCGACCATGAGGATACAATTGGTGAATGGAAAGAACATATAGCAGCTCTAGATAGTAAAGCTAATTATTTAAATGGACGAAAATACAAATCACTACATTACCGTTCCCCAGGCACTGATTTAACCGTGGAACTGCCAGAAAAACATAAATGGATGAGTGCAGGAAATCATAATGAAAAAGGGACACTTTTCATAGCGAATATGCCTACAGAAGAAGTGTTCACTTCTCCTAATAAATACGGGGTAAACGGCATCGTTACCAGTACAAAACCGTTAAGTTACTCAGGAAACCTTATAGAAAACTTTACCTTAACATTTAAAGAAGGTAGAATCGTAGATTTCACCTGTGAAAACGGGTATGACACACTTAAACAATTGATTGAAACAGATGATGGCAGCAGGTATCTTGGGGAAATCGCTCTGGTTCCGCATCAGTCGCCTATTTCAGAATCTAACACCATTTTTTATAACACGCTTTTCGACGAAAATGCGTCAAATCACTTAGCAATTGGCGAAGGATTTCCGTTTTGTTTAGAGGAAGGAAAAACGATGTCTAAAGATGAACTTGAGAAAATCGGTTTGAATGAAAGTATGACACACGTAGATTTTATGATTGGCTCTAGTGATATGGATATTGACGGTATGCTTCCAGACGGAAGGATCGAACCCATTTTCCGAAATGGGAACTGGGCATTTTAATTACATCGAAATAGGTGCCTGACTCCTGATGCGTTAAAGCTTTAACACGCTGAGGGTCAGGCACCACTTTTTTTGCCATAATAGAGAAAAAAATAAATTTTTTACCAATAAAAAACAAAAGTCGGTCGTCTACTATATGAAAGGAGGCCAAAGATGACTCAAACTAGTTTGCATCAATTAAAGACCTCGGTGGATCCCCGGGATGAATTTAAACAACCATCAAAAGGCAGCGGAAAACCCCTAGCTTTAGCTATGGGGATATTAGTTGTATTTTTAATCATAATTTTAAATAATATAAGTATTTTTACTATACATTCTATGAAATTCTCTGGTATGATAGAAATAAAAACAGAACACTAGTTCTGTTTTTGGGGGGTGAATAAAATGTATAGATCCTATAAAATACAAATTCAGCCGGAACATGAATTGTTTAACTACTGTGACTCACTCTGTTTTAAAGCGAAAAACTTGTACAATATCACAAACTACTATATTAGACAGGTTTATACCGCTATAAAAAAAGAAATAAGAAATGAAAATCAACTTCAAGTTTTAACAGATATTCAATACTATTTACCTCAAATGAATCAAATTCGTCTAAATAGTTTTGAGAAAGCCCGATCTATGCCTAAAAAAGTCGATAATAATGGTTTTGTTTTGGAGCCAAAACTAAAGTTATTTGAAATTCCCCACCGAGAGAAAGCCTTCCTTCCCTATAACTTTGTAGAAGCACTATTTAGAGTGATGAAGCAAACTGATTACATTTCTATGCCCTCGCAGTCCAATCAACAAACAATGAAAAAAGTATATGATGATTGGAAAAGTTTCTTCGAAGCCTCAAAGAGATATAAAACCAAGCCTACTAGTTTTTCAGGAAAACCAAAGATTCCTAAGTATAAACCAAAGAATGGACGAACGACCTGTTATTTAACTAATCAAATTACTAAAATTAAAAATGGAAAGGTGCTTTCACTACCAGGAACTCCTCTTACATTGAAACTGGGAAAAATAGCACATATTGATGGGAAACTACAACAAGTGCGGATTGTCCCGTCCTATGGTCGGTATGTCATTGAAGTTATTTTTAAAAGTGAACATGAAAAGGAGATCAAACGATCAGAAAAACAATTAAATGAGTGGGTATTTGAGCCGATACGAGTAATGGGGATTGATTTGGGAGTTGATAACCTGGCAACTATTATTGATAACACGGGGCTAAAGCCTCTGCTTATCAAGGGCAAATGGTTAAAATCGATAAATCAATACTATAACAAATTAAGAGCCAAATACATGAGTATTCTTCGAAATGGAAAAGGACCAAAGGAAGGGAAGTTTAACACAACGAGATTAATTTCATTAGACCGAAAAAGGAACAATCGAGTCATGGATTTTTTACATAAGGCCAGTGCAAAAGTAGTTGAGATCGCGAAAGAAAGAACCATAGATACAATCATCATTGGAAAAAATGAGGGTTGGAAGATGGAGGTTGATATGCAAAAGACTAGTAAACAAACCTTCATACAAATCCCATATACCACTTTCATAGGGATGATTCGATACAAAGCAGAACGCCATGGAATTCAAGTCATTGTTCGGGAAGAAAGCTATACCTCCAAGTCAAGTTTCTTGAATCATGACCCAATTCCGACTTACGGGGAAGAGAACCAAACTTATTTTAGCGGGTATAGAAGCAGTCGAGCTTTTTACAAAATCAAAGGCTCTAAGACTTTGATCCATGCGGATGTGAATGGAGCTTTGAATATTGTCCGTAAACACACCAAGGATGCTTTCGAAGGGATGGAGAGAAGACAATTCCTCCAATCCCCACGAAAAATAATCATCATGAAGAAAAGAAAGGCAAAGCTGAAGGCCTCGGCCTGATGTGGTAGCGGGACTTGTGGTAGCCCTCGTAAAGACAATGGGCTTAAAAGCTTATTCTTTCGAAACCCCTAGCTTTAGCTATGTGGATACTCATGGAGATGCCTTTAGGAACTGTTCTCTGGAAATACCGAATGGCCTTGAAAAAACTAAAAAAAGGTCTGGAGTAAGGAGGGGTTTTTTGGATGGAAAATAAAAAAATTATGAAGCATTTAAACAATGCTTTGGAAAAGCAGGTCCCGGATGGATGGGAAGAGTTGAATAAAAAAATCGACCAGTTAGGAGACAATCCTATGACCATAAGAGAGAAAAAATCTTTTTCAAGAAGGATATTACTTACAGCTGCAGCCTGTTTGATTGCGGCATCTTCCCTAACTTTTTCACCAGTAAGAGCGGCGATCCAAAACGTTTACGATAAAATTTTCTCTAGCGAGCATATCGATGATAGTGGATTAAAATCCGCCCTTACAAATGGAATGGGCCAAGAAATCAACAAGACCTATTATGATAAAGATCACGATATTACTGTTCATTTTAATAGTATCTTGATGGATGACAAGGAAGCCAAGCTTTTGGTTACCTACGAAAGCAAGAAAACTAATTTGAAAAACTATTACCTTGATATGTTTGAAGGCTTTACTTCCATGAACTTAGTGGTAGGCAAAGAAGTAAAGAAATTGAAAAATATCGGCTGGGGCAGCCGTTATTACGATAAGAAGGCGAACAAAGTGGCAGAAGCGCTCTCGTTCGAATCCATCAGCACGTTCCAAGGGGATGAAGTCCATTTAAAATTGAAAGACTTGACCATTCATGGGAAAAATGGAGCAAGCCGTGTAGAGACCGTTTGGCCACTTGATTTCAAGCTCTCGAAAGAAGCTGTTGGTGGTGGCGAAACTTTTGATGTGAGTAAAGAATTTACATTTGAAAATGAAACCTATCAAGTAAAGCGTGTGGAATTTTCGCCACTTGAAACAAGGGTGGTCGTCACTGGCACGGACATTAAACCACATTTCGAAAACGGTGTCGCCTACGATGTATTCAGCAAACTTCAACTGCAACTCTTAAATGCCAGAAAAATTGATAAAGAAAAAGGGTATACTGTCGATTACAACAAGTCAGGTGTATTCTTGAGTTCGGCCGGTAAAATGGCCGACCCAATCTTCAGCAAGGCGGAAGCAGACGGACCGCGTGATCAATACGTCCTTTACTTCGCTCCAGTCAAAGACCGCCAAAACTGCGTCCTTCAAGTGGGCGATTTAAAAATTAACTTAAGAAAAATGGGAAGCTGTCTCAAAGTTTTTGGGGACAGCTTTTTTAAAACTTTACCCCAATGCATATCTATTTCTATGTCAGTAAAAAATACGGAAGAGGTGAGAACAAATGGAAATTGATAATTTAAAACTTACATCTTCCGAAATAGGAACACTATGGGGGGAGTATGTAAACGGAACTATGGCAGAGATAGTAAATAAGTATATGATTTCTATTTTGGAAGACGAATCAATAAAAAAGGTTTTTGAAATTGCCATTGAGATATGGGAAAAGCAAAAGAAGCAGCTTGTTTCCTTCATTGAGAAAGATGGCTTTTCAGTTCCCATTGGATTTACTGAGTCCGACCTTAATAAAAGTGCAGAGAGATTGTTTTCTGACACATTCTGCTTAAACTATTTACATATTATGACTATACACGGTTTGTTGGGTCATACAACTGCTTTATCTGTTTCTGTCAGAAAAGACATACGGGAATTTTACAATTCATGTGATAATGATGCAAAAAGGATGTACGATTTAACGATTGAGCTATTGCTTAAAAAAGGAAAATTCCAAAGAGATCCCTATTTCTATCCTGCCGAGAGCCCTGAATTTATTTCTACCAATGATTTTACTGACGGATTCTTCGGAAAAGGGAGACTTTTATCTGCTACAGAAATAATCAGTATTTCTCTTAACATTAAAAAGAGCATTATGGCAAAAACTCTTTCAATTGGATTCAGTCAAGTCACTGAATCGGAAGAAATAAGAAAGTTTTTTGAGGAATTAGAAACAAAGGCGGATGAAAACATACAAGCCCTTTCAAAAATTCTGCACAAGGATAATTTGCCAGTTCCGATGTCGTGGGAATCAGAGGTTACAACCTCAAAAGACTCTCCTTTTTCAGATAGATTAATGTTGTATCATATGGGTTTCTTGGCTCAAACTGCACAAGTATATTATGGGACAGGTCTAGCAGGAGCCATGCGAACAGACTTAGCTGTCGTTTATGAAAAAACAATTCTAAAAACATTAGCAATGACAAAAAAATGGTTCAATATTATGGTGAAAAACAAGTGGTTAGAACAGCCGCCACTTGCTCCCAATAGGAAAGAACTTGCACAAGATAAATAAGATATCCTCCCCTCTTTTGAGAGGGGGATATTTTTAACAACTATGTATTAAGGAGATGTAATAAAAATGGCATTTGAGGAAGGACTCGCCCGATCAGAAAAAGCTTATAACCAGTTCACTGAGGTAAGTTCTTTATTTGCTAAAATAGTGAAAGAAGATTTTCTTTCAACATGGCAATGGTGGTTTGGACTGGCCCTATTTATTGTTCCATGGATTGTTTGGATTATATTTAGGAAAAAAGATAGTACAGGACGCCTTCTTTTAGCAGGCTTAATGACCATTATATTGTCACTTACAATAGATCTTTCTGCCTTATCTCTAGGGTTGTGGTCATACCCAATGGTGATCATTCCTCTAGCCCCCTTTCTATTTTTACCTTATCACTTTTCTTTAGCACCAGTTGGAGTCATGCTCGCTCTCCAAATAAAGCCAAAAATGAATAGCTTCTTAAAAGGAATTATGTTCGCTGCAATTGCTGCCTTTGGAGGAATGAATTTCTTTAATGCAATCGACTTTTATAACGATAAAAATTGGTCCACTTTATATGATTTTATTATTTTCTTAACTCTTTATTTTGTCGCTTATGCGGTTACAAGAATTGAGAGCTATACTAAATTAGATAAGGGATAAACTATACTTGTAACGACATAAAGGCGTTAATGAATTAAGGAGTCTTAAGTTTAAAAAGCATGATTAGCTTTTCTGCCTTATATCTAAATACTCCATTGTTGGAAGTAAATATTTTGCTTCTTTTTTCTTTCTTTTTAAATTTTCCCCATTTATACTTTGTGAAGTTCTATTTTTTATTGCAAATTAATATAATGACAAAGTTAAACTTGTCCAGAGGTGAATGATTTGGAGATGTTTGGATTGTCATTTGCGGTACTCTTGAAAGTTATATTAATCAATATTGTATTAAGCGGGGATAACGCAGTTGTGATTGCAATGGCGTCACGAAATGTTCCCAAGAAGCAGCAAAAGAAAGCAATCTTTTGGGGAACCTTTGGAGCGATTATTTTACGTTTATTTTTTGCGGTAGCCATTGTTTACCTGCTTAATGTACCTTTCGTAACCTTTATTGGAGGCCTTCTGCTAGTGTACATTGCCATTAAACTATTAATTGGTGAGGAGGAGGAACATCTGAAAGAGGGAGGTTCAAGTTTATTTTCCGCTGTCAAAACCATCATCATTGCAGATGCAGTCATGTCTCTTGATAATGTACTAGCTATTGCGGGGGCAGTGGAAGGAAATTTGGCCGGTATTGTGATCGGTGTGATTGTTAGTATTCCGATCGTTGTTTTTGGAAGCCAGTTAATACTAAAAGCAATGGATAAGTACCCGATTATCTCTTATGCTGGGGCAGGAATCTTATCTTGGACAGCAGGTGAGATGATCCTCGGGGAACCAAAATTTGAACCTTTTCTCACTCGTGATTTACATTTATTAATTCCTACGGCAATTACTATTTTTGTTATAGGATTTGGATTTTTAATTTCAAGGAAAAAAGTAATATAGAAGAGTAAGGGCGATGCTTGAATTTGCATCGCCCTTTCCTTGAATAAACATAATTACACCACTATTGTGAAAAAATTTTATTCATGAGTTATTAATGATTTGATTTCTGTCTTCTGCTTGTGGAGGTTCCTCAAACCATTGATGCTTGATCATAATTTCAATTCCTTCTTGACCATAAAAATAGATATCTTTGGCTAGGAGGGCTAATTTTAAGGAGATATCATTTCTTAAAGTAAAAAATGTACCAAAGCTATTTCCAACGATGCAAAATCCATTTAGAAAGGTGATACAATGCATCATTAGTTTATCTGAAAATGGGGCAATGGTTGACGTTGTTACCGTCCCCCCCGAATGGGCAGAGATCTGTATATCATTTTCCAAAAGAATTTCTTGGAATATTTTAATTTGTTTTTTTGCAAGTTCTTTTCCTTTTTCAAAATATTTTCTAACTTCTTTGTTCTGTGCGGATTGAGCAAATCCTGTTATAAGCTGCATTCCAATATTATTAGTCTCTATTCCATGATGAAGAATACCAATTTCAATGTCGTTTAAAGCTCGTTTAGAATTAAATGGGTGAAAACCGCTCATATAATCTTTACTTTTAATAAACTCTGTTGTTTTTGGCATTGTCACTTTTGGTGGAAGGGTTAAGATTCCTTTTTCCAGTAAATATAGTGTGGCTAACTTATAAATTTTGTGGGTAACAGTGGTAAGACCTTCATAAACCTGTATCACATCATCGTTATAGGCCATATTCATGTTAATGGTGTACATACCCATGCTTACTTCTTTTAATACTCGTATAAACATCACGTCAAATCCATTGTCAAATAACTTGGGGGCTTCTAAATTCACATCTTCTTTTCTAAAACCAATAGGAATAACGACCCCTTGGTGGGTAAATATTTTCTCAATTTCTATAACATAATAATTTAACTCCTGCCATAAGCCACCTAAGATATTTCTGGCTTCCTCGTCATCCGTTTTTTTCATGAAATATTCTAGAACTCTCATAATAAGAGTTTTTTCTTGGTATGTAAGCCAAAGGGTTCCTACCTCTGATGAGCTTATTGGATTTGTTAAAATCAAAAGGATCCCACCTTCAAATAATTTAAATAAATTATTCCCAAGTCAGTGGCTAATCATTCGATAATCGGTTACTTCAAACCAAAATAAGAAGTTTACATACAAAGCTTATATTTTAGATTCAAAAAAATGGGCATGGATTGAAACCTTTCTTTACTATCAAACGACTAATTGACAGAAAAAGGGGGAGAGCGAGTTGAGTGACCGGGAAGAGTACATAGATGTTCTTTATGAAAAGTATTTTGAGGATGTTTATCAATATTTACTATATTTTACTAACAGTAAGACAGAGGCAGAGGATCTAACACAGGACACCTTTATTAAGGTTATAAAACATTATGATAGTTTTCGCCAGCAATCATCGGTAAAAACGTGGATCATATCTATAGCCAAAAGAACAGCCATTGATCATTACAGAAAAAAGAAATTTATTTCGATTTTGGCATCGATTCTTACAGATATGAGGAAAAGCGAGGATTTTATTCCTGAAGCTGAAATGGATCAAAACGAGGATTGGGCAGTGCTGCAGAAGGCACTTCTAAGGTTAAAGCCAGAATACCGCAATGTGGTTATCCTTAGAGGATTAAAGGAGTATTCGGTAAAAGAAACGGCTGAGATTCTAGACTGGAAAGAATCAAAGGTTAAAGTGGATTATCATCGGGCCATTAAGCTTCTTAAAAAGTACTTAAACAAGTCTAACGAAGGAGTGGTGATTTTTAATGAACAAAAAAATGCACGATGAATTTTTACAGCCTTTACGAGATCGACCAGATTTAAATGCAGACCAGCGATTTAAGCAAGAGCTCAAGCAAAAGTTAAATTCTATGGCCACGAAGAATTCAAATGATAAAAGAACATGGCTCCCTAATCTTCTAACGGCAGTGCTACTATTCATTGGGATGTTTGCAGGTTACCAAGTTATTTTCAAGGGTGAAAGTACGATTGTACCTAGAAACGGAGAACAAGTTAAAAATAACGAAACCCCTGTTGTGCTGACTGAACAAATGGCGAAGGAAACGGTCAGTGAGGCTTTTACTCATGTTCTAGCTGTCTACAATGGCGGCGGGGAACAACCACACGAATTTCATTATAACGGCACGAAATATCGGTATATGGCTGATAATTTTAATACAAAAAAGAAGATTGTAGATTATCTAAAAGAAGAATATACAAATGAGTTGGCCAATCGAATTTTTGGCGTTTTAGATATTATTAAATATGAAGAAAAACTTGCTCAGCCGATAAAGGATAGCAGTACGAACTTATTATGGCATGATGCGCAAATTGCCTCACGTAAACAAATAAACGATACCACTTGGACGATGAAGTTTCAGGTTGCCGTTGATCATAAGGGTTCACCGGTGTACCGGTCCTATAATTTGGAATTCAAGTACGAAAACGGCTGGAAGCTGAACGGGGCACTGCCGTTTACTTCCCATTTAATGGCGGATGAACTAGCTGATCAGGGGGAAGGAAAGCAGTCGTCTGGTTATAAATTAACCGAGGAAGATTTGAACAATTATCAGGCCTTCGCAACGGATTTAAACGAAAATCGCTTAAAAGGCCTCGACCCAAGAGTTATTGCCTGGTTTTATGTGAATGCACAGGGGGAGCAAAGATATGATGTTGCCTATGCATTGTATACGGACCGAAATGGATATGTACAATGGACGAAGGAGGAGGAAGAGAAAATTCCTGCAAATGATCGTCCTTTACAGGAGCAATTAGCCGATACCTATACAGGTCTTCTTGAAGGGAAGTTTATCAAGACCGGCCCTTTCAAAGGGTATATAGAGTTTACAAATCCGGAAGGAAAGCAAGGCTTTCAGATGGTAAAGGATGAAGATGGTATATGGAATGTGGCCTTTATACCAATGCAATAAAAATATTGATTACCAATTGAAGGTGAGACTTAATCTTACCCTCCTAACATGCAGCAATGGTTAAATTCCACAAATGAGAAGATATCCGTCATTATCGGGACCTTTTCACCCTTGTTATTTATTGAGAATCTTCATTAAATACCAGGGCATCCTATACATAGGAGGGGTGTTCTTGGGATTTCGGATAGCATTATTTCTATTAATAATCAGTTTTAATTTATCGACGGTTGTCAGTGCAGGAGCTCCGCTCACTGCTGCATTTATTCGTGATCATCAGCTATGGATCAAAAAGGGAGATCAAGAAATACAAATCACTAAAAATCAATATGTGTATTCTCAGAAATGGTCATATGATGGCAGGTTTATTGGTTATATTGATGGAGATGAAAAAGGTGAAAAATCTAATCTATTTATTTATGATACGCAGGAAAAGGAAAGCTACCAGCCTTACGTAAGAGTCGTAACATCTGATTTTAAGTGGTCGCCGAACAAAAATCAGTTGGCCTACAATGACCAAGGTTTATTAAACGTTACGAAAACAAAGAATGGCCGCCCGCAGGGGTTTGAAAATGTTTCATTAGGGGTTAGCGGTTTTGAATGGTTTCCGAATGGGAAGGAATTTATCGTTGCCTCACAATCCAAATTGCGTCCTACTGGTTGGGGCCCCATCCCACTTTATCGGATTCCCATAGATGCCAATCTCGCGAAAGAAAAAATGAAGCATTTTTATACCATTCAAACAAAAGAACCTAACTTGTTTGCGATTGATGCTGATTATTTTAAGTGGAGTGCAGATGGGAAGTGGGTTAGTTTTTTAGCAACTCCTACGGCGTCTTGGTCGATGGATAGCAATACCTTATGCGTTTTATCATCAAAAGGAGAACACTTTCAAGCAGTAGGTAAAATGCTAGGATTCAAAGACTGGTTTAAGTGGGCTCCATCTGCCAATCAACTAGCCTATATTTCAGGAGAAGGAAGATTTTTTGTTGAAAACAAGAAAACCACTATTGCCGATATGCCAACCTACAAGCCGCAAAAGGAATATACCCCTAAAGGTTTTGTTGATCTTGATTTGGAATGGTTCTCACCGGACAAAGTGATTGTCGCTCGTGCAAAGGAGAACAAGGAGTGGAAGGAAGGACCTGTTCCAACCATGTTTACAACACTTTATGCGATCAATATTAAAACAGAGAAACAAAAACAAATCTCATTTCCAAAGAAGAATGAATTGGATGAAGTTCCTCAAGTTGTTGGTTCCTATCTTACTTGGGTTCGAAAAAAGGGTGATGTATCTAAAGGTGACGTCTGGGTGAAGGACGATTTACATGGCCAAGAACATATATGGCTTAAGAATGTTGATGGGGCTCCAGTTTTTTTACTCCGAATTGATGGTTTCGGGATGGAGGCGCCATGCTGAATGATTTATTGATTATTATTTTTCTGTTATGATTTCTTTGAATGTTATCATAATCAAATTTTGGGAAGTGTGTTTTAACTATGAATACGCCAGATGAACTTGCATTGGGTGATGTTAATTTGAAAGAATTGGACCATTCAGCCCTTTCTCAAAACATTCATTCATTTTTATATCGTTTAGATAATAATGGGGAATCACGCTTGCCGCAACGTGCGTATCTTGCAACCCGGCATGCCATACGACAACTTCAGCTCCCTCCAGGACAAACTATATTAGAGAGGGAAATGGTTGACATATTGGGTATGAGTAGAACTCCAGTTCGTGAAGCTCTCGTGCGTTTAGAGATGGAGGGATGGGTACAGCTTATACCGCGTCGTGGATTTGTTGTGGCACCGATTGTAGCGGACGATCTCCAACATATTTATGAAGTGGTAGAAGCACTTGATGGAATTGCTGGCAGCCTGGCTGCCAAGCGTGCTACGAGTGAAGAATTGGACAAACTTGATCATTTGATAGAAGAGCAGGAAAAAGCACTTGAAGACGAAGATCTTCTAGCATGGACTGACCTTGATGAACAATTTCATCAACTTATTGTGGATCTGGCCCAAAATCCCCGTCTTAGGGGAGTAATGGATAGTCAATCTGATCAACTTTATCGTGCCAGATTATTTACGATTAAGCTTCGGCCGAAACCAACACGTTCCATTATGGATCACAAGGCTATTGTGGCTGTTATGCGGGCAGCAGAACCAGATGCTGCACGATCCATGTTACAATCCCATCGGTTTAGAGCCCGAAGTGAAATATTACAAATTATCCGATCAATGCCTTAATTAATGAAAAAGGGCTACAGAGATTTTCAAGAAATCCACTGCAGCCCTTGTTTAGTAAATGCTATATTACATAATTACATAGTTTCCCGATATTTTCTACTTCCACAGAAACAACATCACCTGACTTCATCGGACAACTCCCAGAAGGGGAACCAGTAGCCAAAACATCACCTGGCTCCAGTGTCATAACCTGTGATATCCAACTGATAAGGTAAGGGATAGAAAGTGACATCTGATTCGTATTACCATCCTGTACGACTTTTCCGTTTAAGGTTGTAACTATTTGCAAATTAGTTGGATCTATCCCCGTCACGATACATGGACCTAAAGGACCAAAAGTGTCAAACCCCTTGCCGCGTGTAAACTGGGGATCCTTTTTTGTCAGATCTCTGGCTGTTACATCGTTAAAGATTGTACAGCCAAAAACATAATCCAATGCTTCTTCTTCATTTATATTTTTCCCACGCTTACCAATAACAAGTGCCACTTCTCCTTCCAATTCCACCTGCTTGGTTAAATCACTTGAAGGAAGAATGATTTCCCCTTGATCTGGAATCAAGGAAGATGCCGGCTTTAAAAACAAAAACGGTTCTTTGAGATTAGCCTTACCTCCAGTTTCTTTTGCATGTGCTGCATAGGTCCAGCCGAAATTAACAACTTTTGAGGGGGCTACAGGCTCTAGAATTTTCACATCACTATATTTAACTCTTACGCCGTCAAAATTTAGTTCGTTGTTTAGAACTTCAGTAAAATTACTAGACAATTGTAAAATTTCATTATCCTCAACAATTCCGTTATATACTTCACCGTTATCATTCTGATAGCGGACTATCGTTTGTGTTTTTTGCAGTACCTGCATAGCCATATCAAACCATCTCCATCTATAGATAAAATATCCCAAAGATATCATGTTATAGAAAAATTTACTTGATGAATCTTACCTGCTGGCTGATTAACTCAATTTGTTCGTCCTTCTTTTTATTGAACTCCACCTTATTTTCTTCAAAGATATTTTTTCCCTCTGCATCAATGGAAACAATCAGAGGACCGAACTCATTCACTTCACAGACCCAAAGAGATTCAGGCATTCCAAGATCTTTCCAGTGTACTTCTTTGATTTCTTCAACCTTTGTTGCCGCAAAAACGGCATTTCCGGCTGGAAAAACGAGGTGTAATGCTTTATGAGTCTTGCAGCCTTCTTCAGTGTTCCTCCCCATTCCACCTTTTCCAACAATGAGTTTAACACCTGTTTCTTCAATAAATTCCTTTTCAAACTTCTCCATTCTCATACTGGTTGTGGGGCCAATAGAGACAATCTCGTATTGTTCATTTCCGAGATCTCTAACAATCGGACCTGCATGGAAAATAGCTTTACCCCTAAGGTCGACAGGTAATGGAATTTTCTCTTCAATAAGCCTTCTATGGGCAACATCCCTGCAAGTAACAATCGTACCGGTTAGGTAGATAATGTCTCCAATTCGTATATCCTTAAGATCTTCATCTTTTATAGGTGTTGTTAAAACCTTTTTACTCATAGTGTTACCCCCTCGTGAGTACTAATTTCATAGTTTAAATTACTATCAAATGTGATCTTTCCTCTTCTATGTGACCAGCATCCGGTATTAACAGCAACTCCAATCGTAGATGGATGTCTTGCTGTATTCACAACATTTACACCCATGACGGATTTAGATCCCTTAAGTCCCTGAGGTCCAAGGCCAATCGCGTTAATTCCATCCTCAAGTAGTCTTTCCATCTTTGCAGCGTTTTCATTTTCATTTTGACTTCCAACAGGTCTCATCAGGGCTAATTTTGAATTTAATGCCGCTGTTTCAACAGAAGTACCGACGCCAACACCTACAAGAAGTGGAGGGCAGGCGTTAAGTCCATAACTTGTCATGCGATCAAGAACAAACTTTACAACGCCTTCATAGCCTTCACCGGGCATTAGAACTGTTGCCACTCCAGGAAGGGTACATCCTCCTCCTGCCATATAAGTGTAGATTTCCACTTTGTCACTGTCTTCTTCAATCTCCCAGAAGATACTTGGTGAACCGTTCCCGATATTCTTTCCTGTATTATACTCATCGAATGTTTCTACAGAATTGTGACGCAAAGGTGTTTCTTTGGTTGACTGAAAGACACTATTTCTTAGAATACTTTCCAATTGTCCAATCAAAGGGAAGTTCTCTCCACACTTTACAAAAAACTGAAGAACACCTGTATCCTGACATGAAGGTCTCTTTAACTCAAAGGCAAGCTTTTGGTTATCAAACATAGTTTTATAGATGATTTTTGCAAGAGGATTATCCTCCCCTTCGCTCAGCTCTTTCAGCTTATTCTCCACATCATCTGGAAGTTTGTAGCTGACAAGGGATATAAACTTTGACATCAGATTCGTCATCTTTTCTTTTTGCTGTACTTTTTCCATTATAGCGTTCATAATAACTCTCCTTTTTAGGGTTAGTTCGTAACCCAGTTAGTTAGGTGATTGTGTGACTGACTTTATGTGTTAATTATTGATTAATGTATACATTAAAGTCAATAGATTTTTAAAAAATAAGATTGATATTTTGGCATTACTGATTTAAAAACACTGTAATTTACTGTTTTTTAATTGTGTTCTTTTTGTGTCTACTGATATTTGGGCACATGGAACTAAAAATAAAATATTGACATTAATGTATACGTTAAGTGATAATTGGTGTAAGGGTTTTCACCTGGAATAATGAAACGAACATGAAATTGAAGGAGGTTATCGAATGTCTAGTAACCATTTTTCGTATAGCAACTATCCCATGAAACTGCTAGGGTGATAGTAGGAAAGAGTTTCTAATAGAACAAACTGATAAATTATCAAAATATTAATTAATGACTGAATATTGATTTGTGAAAATAGTGGCGTTCGCGACTAGATTGGAATTGATATAATTTAGGGGGGAATTTTGTGAGTGTTAATATGCAGGAATTGAAAGCGATTACTAAAAAAACCAATGTACGCTATTTGACTTTGGCTATATTATTTATCACGACCGCAGTTAACTATATTGACCGTTCGGCGCTAAGTGTTGCTGCCCCTGTAATGAACAAAGATCTGCAATTGGATGCGGTGTCATTGGGGATTGCCTTCTCTGCATTCAACTGGGCCTATGCCTTTCTGCAAATCCCGGGTGGGTGGTTATTGGATCGATTTGGAGCCCGTGTTGTGTATGGAGTTGGGCTGTTTGTCTGGTCATTATTTACTTTTTTTCAAGGATGGGTTAGCGGATTTCTCATGTTATTCATTTTAAGATTTGTCGTAGGGGTTGCAGAAGCTCCATCGTTTCCCGGCAATAGCAGATTGACTGCCATGTGGTTTCCTCAGAATGAGCGAGGCAGGGCAGTATCCGTGTATAATTCGGCTCAGTTTTTCGGAATTGCATTGTTTACACCTGTAATGGCTTGGCTTTTACAGAGTTACAGCTGGCATGTGGTTTTTTATGTTGCAGGGTTGGCAGGGATTTTGGTGTCGGTGTTTTGGTTTAAGCATATCCATGAGCCGAAAAAACACCCAAAAGCTAATCAGGCCGAAATTGACTATATCCTTGAAGGCGGCGGCTTGGCAAATGCAGGGGATAAACCGATCAAAATCAGGTGGGCCCATGTAAAACTGCTATTGACCAATCGACAAATGATCGGAATCTATATTGCGCAATTCTGCCTCAATACTATTCTTTGGTTCTTCTTAACCTGGTTCCCTACGTACCTTGTTCAAGAAAAACATATGTCCATGCTCAAGGTTGGATTTATGGCTTCGATCCCATATTTAGGGGCCTTTTTAGGGGGGATCGTTGGTGGGTATTTATCTGATTACTTGTTAAAACGTGGAAAGTCCCTTGGTGCAGCGCGTAAAACACCGATTATCATCGGATTTCTTTTTTCGAGTGTGGTTGTCTTGGCGAATTATACGTCTTCTGCTGCGCTTATCATGCTAATCATGTCAGTTTCTTTTTTCGCAAAAGGGATGGCTGGAGGAACCTGGGCGCTTATTGGTGATATGTCTCCAAAGGAACTCATTGGACTCAACGGTGGAATCTTTAATACATCAGGTAACTTGGCTGGTATCGTGATTCCGATCGTAGTTGGATATATTTTGAGTACAACACATTCCTTTAGTGCTGCCTTATTCTTTATTGGTGCAGTTTTGTTAATCGGAGCATTATCTTACATCTTTATCGTGAACAAAGTTGAACGGATCGAATTACCACCTGAGTTGCAAGAGGAAAAGCAACCTCTATTAAAAGTACAAGCATAAAAAGAATGGAACACTATTCTACTAACGAAAAAATCCCGATCTTCCTACTAAGGAAATCGGGTTTTTTCCTCTATATTTTTATTTTTTAGCTATTAACCAAACGTTAGTCTAAACTTTATTACAATTAAATTCTGAGGTTTTATTACATAATTATAGAAGTTTATGACATAATTCTGGGCACATATAACGTATTTTTCGAAACTTCCGACATTTACTGAAAAATAATTGGTAATCACCTCAAGCTGGAGAGATTTATGACCTATTTTAAGAGATATATGACATAATTCAGGACACATATGACGTATTTTTCGAAACTTACGACATTCACTGGAAAATAAATGGTAATAATCTCAAGCTGGAGAGATTTATGACCTATTTTAAGAGATATATGACATAATTCAGGACGCATATGACGTATTTTCCGAAACTTACAACATTTGCAGGATAATAATTGGAAATCCATAAATTCACTTGACTGCTGGGGGCTTATAGCGGTACAGGACCAGTGATAAAACCCTTTTTTATGATTAAGAAACTAACACCCTACGATATATAAAGTTAACGTATTCCTTTTCTTACTGTCCCCATAGCCTTAACTTAGGAAAAAATTCGATATAGAACCTTGTGGAAAGACTTCTCACTTTCCAATACCTTTTAAATAATTTAAAATTGTCATATAATAATAGTTGAAATAGTAATTTGAAAATAATTGTATACACAATGAAATGTTATTAATTTTGAAACAGAAAAGGTGTGTGATTGGGTCGCGCATTACCTTGGTGTAACACCTACATCTTTTCTGTAAATTTCAGGGGAAAAGGTTGGTTAAAATGAACTACGGAGAAACAAAAACAGACGTCATTTTAATTGGTGCCGGAATCATGAGTGCGACTATTGGGACACTCTTGAAAGAATTAGTACCAGAATGGGAAATTACTGTGTATGAGAAACTCGAAAACGCAGGCGAGGAAAGCTCTAACGAATGGAATAATGCAGGAACGGGTCATGCGGCACTTTGTGAACTTAATTACACAGTTGAAAAACCAGATGGATCTTTAGATATTAGTAAAGCGATAAAAATTAATGAACAGTTTCAGGTTTCCATGCAATTTTGGTCTTATTTAGTAAAAAGCAAGCTGATCGATAATCCACAGGACTTTATCAAACGCTTGCCGCATATGAGTTTAGTACAAGGGGAAGAAAATCTAGCTTTTTTAAAGAAACGATTTGAAGCGCTGTCAAAAAATCCTTTATTCCAGGGAATGGAATTCTCTGACGATCATGAAAAACTGATCGAATGGATTCCGCTGATCATGGAAGGCCGTACATTGAATGAACCGATAGCGGCAACCAAAATTGACTCTGGAACAGATGTCAACTTTGGGGCATTAACACGCATGTTGTTTGAACACTTAGAGAATAAAAATGTCCAGATAAACTATAATCATAGTGTTAACGGTATCAAACGTACTACCAACGGCCTATGGGAATTGAAAGTGCAGAATCAATTTAGCGGTACAGTCAAACGCCATACCGCAAAATTCGTCTTTATCGGAGGCGGTGGAGGAAGCCTGCATTTACTGCAAAAATCGGGTATTCCTGAAGGAAAACATGTCGGAGGATTCCCAGTAAGCGGGCTATTCATGGTATGTAACAATCCAGAAGTTGTAGAACAGCATCATGCAAAAGTATACGGCAAAGCTAAAGTTGGTGCTCCGCCAATGTCTGTTCCGCATCTTGACACAAGATTCATCGATAATAAAAAATCGCTGCTATTTGGACCATTTGCCGGTTTCACACCAAAGTTCTTAAAAACAGGTTCAAATATGGATTTAATCACTTCTGTCAAACCGAATAATGTTTTGACGATGTTGTCTGCAGGCGCAAAAGAGATGTCACTAACAAAATACTTGATTCAACAAGTGATGTTAACGAAAGAACAGCGTATGGAAGAGTTACGAGAGTTTATCCCGAATGCTAAAACTGAGGATTGGGATATAGTAGTAGCCGGCCAACGTGTACAAGTTATCAAAGATACGGAAGCAGGCGGAAAAGGAACACTGCAATTTGGTACAGAAGTGATTACTGCCGCTGATGGCTCGATCGCTGCGTTATTGGGTGCTTCTCCTGGCGCCTCCACTGCCGTTCATGTAATGCTTGAGGTAATCAAAAAATGCTTCCCTCAACATATCAAAGAGTGGGAAGCTAAAATCAAAGAAATGATACCTTCATATGGCAAGTCACTAATGGAAAACCCAGCGCTTTTGCATGAAATTCATACTTCAACAGAGCAGACACTTGGACTAAGTGAAAAAGAGCTTGTATTTAGTTAATTCTTAGGAAGCAGAAATCAGTTTATAGAAGTAGAAAAAACGCCGATGGGCGTTTTTTTTTTTAGATTACTGTTTCCTTTTCAAAAAATATTATTTTTAAAAACTTTATCCATGAGTGCATCGTCTATTATTTAAGGAAGGAGGAATAGACGTGGAAGAACTAACATTGGGAGTAGTAGAAACAGAAGATAAAGAATTACTTATTGATGAAATTATGACCAGGTATGGACAGGAAGTCCTCCAGCTGGTTTTTTCATATGTAAATAATCGTGCAATCGCAGAGGACTTAACGCAGGATATATTTGTTAAGTGTTATAAAGGACTTCATACATATAGCGGCAAATCGAAACTACGAACTTGGTTGTGGAAAATTGCTATCAATCATTGCAAAGATTTTCTGAAAAGCTGGTACAACAAGAATGTCGTCATTACAGAGGATGAACCGTTACATAACACGACGAAAAAGGAAATGATCGAACAGGCGGTCATTCAAAGACAAGAGGATGATCAATTGATTGCTGCAATCATGCTCCTTCCTATTAAATATCGGGAAGTCATCTATCTCTATTATTACGAGGAGTTGCCCATTAAAGAAATTGCTTTAGTAACAGATGTGGGAGCTAACACTGTAAAAACCAGGCTCAGACGAGCAAAGGAACTTCTGAAAGAACGATTGGAGGAAAAATGATGGAGGATCGTTTAAAGAACTTAAAAAAGGCCATGGATCAACGGATGTTTTCTCAATTGAACTTTACGGAGAAGCATCGTAGAAATATCCTTGGAAAAATTAATCAACCAGCCGAAAGTGATGAAGACATTCTGCTAGCGGTTATGCAGCTGCTTGTTCATGAAAAAACGGGTTTTGAATTAACGAAGCAGTTGCGGGGAAGAGGTATTAAAAAGTATGAAGACAATGAAGGATTTTTATACACTTTTTTACATCGACTAGAACAGTCAGGATGTATCCAATCAAACTGGACTGAAGCTGGAGCCAAGTATTATCAACTAACGGATAGAGGACGAAAAGTGCTGCGGAAAGCTGATAAAAGACAAATTAATAGCCAAGTAGTATGGAAAGAATTATTTGAGAGGTGAGGCATAAGTGAATAAAAAACAAGTCTTTTTAAGTGAAGTCATCGCTCAAATTAAATCGAAGGAAGCAAAGCAATATGTTACAGATGAATTGAATTATCACGTGAAGGAAGCGAAAAACGTCTGGATAAAGAAGGGGCTGAAAGAAACAGAGGCGGAGGAAAAAGCAGTCGAACAAATGGGGAGCCCAATTCAATTAGGGCAGCAGCTCAATAAACTCCATCGGCCCAAAGTAGATTGGATCCTGATGATTTTATTAGTGACCATTTTCGGGCTTGGATTTTTACCAATGTTTTCAATCCCTATAGGAGAATATTTGTTAGTGTCTAAAGTCATTATTACTTTAATCGGGAGTGCATCCGTTTTAGGGATCATGCTGATGGATTATCGGAAGTTAAAAAAGCAAGGGTGGTTATTTTATTCCATTGGGGTATTGATTCTTCTAGTGTTAAGACTATTTTCAAACACCACGATTAATGGACTTTCACTTCTTAGGGTTGGACCATTAACGATTGAAAGTATCATGTCGCTCCCATTCTTCTTCCTTGCCTGGGCTTCCTTATTTAATCTTGAGAGGTTGAAGGTCTGGCAGTTTAGTCTATTGTTCCTCCTGCCATTCTTTTTACTACTTACAGTACCTAGTATTTCTACTACCTACATTTACACCATCATGGTCTTTTCGATGCTTTGGTGGAGCCGGTTTAGTCGGAAAATTGTTCTATCAATCTGGGGATTATCCGTAAGTTTTTTCTTGTTCGTAAGCCTTATTTCATGGAAGTTTTTAGGGGTATATCAGAAAGATCGATTGTTGGCTTACTTAAACCCGGAAGAATATTCTGATGGACCAGGATTTATGATCTTACATGTAAAAGAATTTCTTTCAAAAGCAGGCTGGTTTGGTCACTCCATGAACAAAGAATTCATTCCCGAAGCCCACACCAATCTAGTTTTTGTTAGCTTTACCTATTACTACGGCTGGCTTTTAGCCATTGTGTTAGTGGTAATCCTTGGTCTATTTATCGCCAGAATGATGATCATCACAAGTAGGATAAAAGATCCGTACGGCAAACTTCTGCTAATCGGAGCCGTTTCTCTTTATACCGTCCAGCTAGCTACAAATATCGGAATGACATTAGGAGTTTTCCCATTAATTTCGATGTCCTTGCCATTTATCAGCTATGGACTAATGCCAACACTTCTAAATGCTATTTTAATTGGGATTGTCTTAAGTGTCTATCGCCGAAAGGATTTAACCAGAATAACGGAGCTATTAAAAAAGTAATAGAAATAAAAATGAACACTGGACCAGGCTCCGGTGTTCATTTTCATATTAGAGGTAAATTAGTATTGTACTTCCAAAGTGCTTTTTTGAAGAGGTTCAGAAGACAGACTATAAGCTATGACCTTCTTCTTGTACTGTTTGACTACATCAATGCGATCGTTGTAACTGAACACAAATAATCTAACATCTTTTTTACCACTTTTCGTATCAATAACCAATGGAGTATTGCTATTTTCGGGATGTAAAAATAATTCCTCAGTCCCTGGATAGATATAATGCTGCTTTAAATAGGTAGCTTCGTTAAAGTGCTGAATCACTTGAAGTTTCTCTCCACCTACCAAGCTTTTTCCGTTGATGGTTATAGTGACGTCTGTTTCATTAAGTTTTGAATGAATTTCAAATTTCCTTATAAGCCATTCCACCGGCCCAGTTGGAAGACAGGTCATTAATATTTTAATCGTACTTACGATAATTATCGAAACCACAGCCCAGGTCATTTTCATCATCTCCGTTAAAGATTAATAGGTTAATAATATCCCATCCGGATGAATTGTTAACCGTCCAATTCAACTAAAAATACACCATCCACTTTCTGTCCTTTTAGTACAAATAGAAAAAGGCTGCCATTTTAGCAGCCTTGCTAGTGAGAGTTATTAAGTAATTTAAGTCATATTTGATGATAAGTTTTGTTCGACCACTTTCTTCTTAACCCATGGTTTAGAAACCCAGCGCTTTAGGGCAAAAAATCCTCGGATACATTCATCTAATCCTTGGGCAAGCCAAATTCCTAATAGTCCTAAACCAAGTGTAATTCCGAAAAAGTAACTAAGGACGACGGCAATTCCCCACATAGAGATTATTCCGATGACAACAGGGAAGCGGACATCACCGACTGATTTTAAAGAACCCATCAGAACGATATTCATGGCTCTGCCTGGTTCAATGAACACAATCGCCCACAATACGGGAAGGGCGATAGCGATTATGTCAGCATCGGTTGTAAATATAGTTAATATTGGCTTGCCAATTAAAGCAACTGCAAGTGAAACGGATGCCGAAACAATCACGGCAATTTTTAAAGTCTTAAGGCCCCTTTTCAGGGCTCGATCATATTGTTTGGCTCCGATATAACGGGCAATCAACAATTGTGTCCCTTGGCCAATTGCAAATGTAAATAGGAAGCAAACCATGGATATATTTAAAATATACACCCGTGCTGCTAACGCTGCATCCCCTGTAAGTGCCACAAAGCTTGTAATCACCACTTGTGAAAATTGATAAGAGAGATTTTCTCCAGCAGAAGGGATCCCAATAGAAAGAAGTCCCTTAACATCCGTTTTATTAATTTTAAACAAATCTTTCATATGAAACTTTAAGGCTAGTTGTCTATAAACAAAGTAAAAAAGTGCGGCGATGATAAAAATCCGGGCAGCAAACATGGCATAGGCAACCCCGGCAACACCTGTTACAGGAAGGCCGAACCACCCTTTAATGGCAATAAAGGAACCGACCATACTAATTACATTCATAATAATCGTAACCACCATGGTTTCTTTTGTGTGTCCGTAGCTGCGCAAAACAGCACTTAATGCTAACGCAATAGCTTCTAGGAAAAGAGACAGCCCGATGATAGATAGGAAGGTATAAGCAAAATCGTAAACTTCCCCGCTCAGTCCGTAAAATTTTAAAAATACTCCGCCAGAAGCCACGACAACGATGGTCATCACAACACCAATCCAGAAGTTTACCCCAAAGGCGGACCTTGCAAGGCGTCGTGCCCGGTCTAATCGGTTTGCACCCAAATTTTGACCGATCAGGATGGTCGCTCCGATGGCAGTGACATTAAAGACTAAAATAAATATATTAATAATCTGATTGGCTACGCCGACTCCTGCCACTGCATTGTCTGAATATCCACTTAATATTAACGTAGCAACAATTCCCATACCCATATGAAGTGATATTTCGATGAAAAGAGGCCACGTGATGCTAAATAATGATTGGTCTTGGTACTTATTGTTTTCTACAGTCAATTTATTCTCCTTCTTTACTCACGGCATATAAAATCTATTCTAACTATATCTAATCTAATTTAAAATAAAAAAGATATTCCAAAAATTTGAATGGCCATAAAAAAAAACCGTATATAAAACGGTTTTTAGTCAGAAATATCTTGATAAATATTTAATTCTGCTTTTCTTTGATCTTTTCACGGATTTCTTCCAGTTCTTTTAATGACAGTTCACCCAGAGATTTTTTAATTTCTTCCTCAATCTGCTTTTTGTTGCTTTCTCGATATCGGTCCCACCATTCCCGCAGACCTTCTGTTTCGTCTAAAAGGAATTCGACATCAAGCTCTTCTAATTCATCGTCGGACAAATAATTCATTACAGCTCCTAACATGTAACTAAGTTTCTCAACTTCATCTTCATTTTTGTGGTCATTTTTCGATTCATCATTCTCTTCGGTGTCAGGCACCTCATTATTCATATTCGGTGAAGCTTTTCGTGGCATCGTTACCCTTCCTTACTATATTTTACTTTTACGATATAAATCTTAGTATTACCATTAAAAATTGGATTGATTAACTTTGGTGATCTTTTATTGGGATTCTCCTACTAATGACGCGGTTTTAATTTGTGAATATTTGTAAAATAAACTTAAGTTTGTAATATAATATTATTAATGAGTTAGTGAAGTAAGGAGGTATGATAATGATTTGGTTATATATTTTTACACCTGTTGTTATTTTGGGGGCGATAGCTGTTTATTTTGACAAAAAATCTGGAGCTGCTCCTTCTGATGATAGTAGATTTGCTGAGAAGTTAGAGGAATATCCACCGGAAAATAACAATATATTTGGACCTTAAACTGGAAGCCCCGGCTGAAAGGAAGCTTTGATGAAAGTTAAAAAAAGAATCCCCTGGATTTATCCAGGGGGCGAAGTCAATCTATAAACAATGACATCAATTTAAGCTATTTTTCATACTATATTTTGGGGGTGGAAAAATGCCAAGAGCAAATTATCGAAGTTCAGACGTTGACTTAATGGCAAGGATGATGAGAGCAGAAGCCGAGGGTGAAGGAACACAAGGCATGTTATATGTTGGAAATGTAATTGTGAATCGTCTTGTAGCAAATTGTTTAGACTTTAAAGGACTAAGGACAGTTCCGCAAGTTATTTATCAAGTGCAAGGTGGAAATTATTCTTTTGAAGCAGTTCAAAAAGGGAATGTATTTTATCAGAGATCAAGAACTTCTGAAAGAAGATTAGCAAAACAAAATTTGGATTATTGGAGAGACCACCCAGGGAAATATGCCCTTTGGTATTTTAATCCACATGCTCCATGCCCTCCAACATGGTACGGTCAACCTCAATCTGGACAATTTAAAGAACATTGTTTTTATGAACCAAAACCTGGAACATGTGATAGTGTGTATCAAGGATAAGCAGATTCTTTTCAGTGAACCCAGATTGTCGAGAAAGTTTTTTTCTCGGCAATTTTTAATTTTGTCTGAGTATGCCCAATTGATTATTCATTAAAGTTATGTGCATGCACAGATTGGCACTAGGCATGCCTATTTATAATATAGACGGGCTCGAATTTCCTCTCTAAGTGTAATATATAGGGTAATGCTCCCCATATATTCGAAAGGAAGTGTAAAAAATGACTAATGCCATACCGATGACTAATGCTTTACCGATTACTGCTGGGGCGAATGTTCTTCCTCAACCTCCATTGTCTTACTCCTATGCAGCACCTTGTTATACAGGTTGTTTTCCTGCAGGTGGGTGCAGTGAATTTATTCTCATAGTAGTATTGTTTATTTTGTTGATCATTGTTGGTGCAGCTTGTTTCTATTGTTAAAGGATGTATCTATTAAATCCTCCGCTATTTATTCCTCAACAACTGCCTCTAAAGGAAGTTCTTTGTGATAGTGATGCCGTTAACCTAAAATAGAAGGACAAAAGAACGCCAAGTTCGGCGTTCTATTATCTTTTAGTTTTCCGAAAAAAAGCTCCTACAATCACTACCACGGAAAGTGGGAGGATTAGCCAGAGCCAATTGAATGAGTTACTTTCTTCTTGGTAGTCTGTTTCAGATTCATAATTATCGTAAGAAGAAGCGGTTTCTATTTCTTCTGGCACTACTGTTTTAGTTGCAGCTTGATCTTCATCAAAACTTACAGTTTCAGTATATAAATCATCTTCAACTAGCTCATCATCTGGTACCTGTACATCCATCTCTTCTAATTCATCAAGCGTATAAACGTTACCTTCTTCATCTGCATAGGTAGGTTCAGCATCGGCTGTATCGTTTAACATTAACAAAATTGTTCCAAAAACAAGCGTCTTTGATAACACGCCACCAGAAAAATAACGTGTAGATTTTGGATATTTTGTCGTAAGGGAAGAATAAGATGAAGATTTCGTCGTAGTATTCGTTTTACTGCTGGAGCTCGGTTTAGGCGACGAAGTCCTCGGTGTAGACGTGGATGGTTTAGAGTAGCCAGTACTTGCCCCTCTAGTTCCGCCCATTCGTGTTTTTGCATCAGCATAGGCATTACTAAGTAATAAGCTCAAAACAAGGATGGATAGTACACTTACTGTCGCTTTTTTCATTTAAATTCCTCCGAAAAACGCCGTCTCAAAATATGGATCGGCTTATTTTAAGTGTTTGAGATAATAAGATAATATTAACATATTTTTCTTAATTGAATGCTGAAATAATATATAATGTAATCAGTGGTAAAACTTCGTGATATGAGTAGGGTCATTTTTTGAAAAGTATTGAGACCTTTACAAATTTTAACATGTAATTATCTTTTATGGGGGAAGATGGTGATTCATTTGGTTGGAGGAATTGTAGCTGCGGCTCTTTTGCTAGCAGGAGTGGTTACAGGTGTAGTGGTTCTAGCGGTAAAGGACAGACCTAAATTAACCAAAGAAAATATTCCAGAGTATATGGGGGTGCTTTCCAATGTCCCGGTGACACCATTACTTGAAAAATTAGATACCGCTTTAAATTTAGATTATGTTGAACAAATGAAATATCGTTTTCTTCAAGAGCATCCGAAGCGAACGGAAGATGAATTTGAATGGCGGTTCTTTGAATTAAAGCGTTATTTTTTGCTTGCAAATATGTTAAAGCAAACGCCTATGTTTAGTGAAGAAGTAGATGAAATTTGGCATACAATGTTGATGTTCACTCAAAAATATCAAACTTTTTCGGAGCAATTTACAGGGAAAATGCTCCATCACACACCAAACACAAGGCCAATGCCTGCACCACAGGAAAGAGCTTTTTTTGATTGGGTGTTTTCACAGTTGTTTACCATCACTCAATTTAGCTGGAAGACTTGGGGGGATTTTTTCAAATATCCAATAGATAAAAGGGTATTAGGCGAATTCAGGGAAGAAAGTCATGAATGGTTGATTAATAGGTACTTCAAAGTTAATGAAGATAATAAAGATACGATTGAATATCTTGTCAGGAACATGAAACAGCAAGTAAGTGATGCCGAAAAAATCTATCAAGCAGATGAAAAAGGTCGATTTACGAAGCAGCGGTCCTATGGTGAAATGACTAACCTTTCACTTGTAATGGTGTTTTTCTCCTATTTTTATTTTGAAGAATATTATAAGTATGCTAGCTTGTATACATATGCCCAAGCTGTGAAATACACGAGCGGGTGCTCCACAGCTATTTTTTGCGGGACTGCCTCAGATGGTTCTGGTCACGGGGACGGGGGGCATGGAGGCGGCCATGACGGTGGGACGAGCTGCTCAAGTTGTTCCAGTTGTAGCAGCGGATGTTCCTCTTAGGGTAATCTAATATTCATCTCGTATCAATAGAAAACGTAAAACCCCTAACTTTATAAGGATACTCATATTTCATAAGTTATACCTAATTTTCTATATTTTTCAAAAAGGAGAGGAAATTGATGATAGCAACCCAATACAAGATTACATTACCAAGTGATTATGATATGAACATCATTAAAGTGAGAGTAAGAAATAATGGACATAAAACAGACGGTTTTGATGATCTAAAATTTAAACTATATCTGATAACAGAAAAAGGGATCAATAACAATTTACAAAATAGCTACTGCCCATTATATCTTTGGAAAGGGAACGATGGGCTAAATAAGTTTTTATTTAATGGATACTATGACAATATCCTAAATTCTTTTGGGTGGCAGCGAGTAAATGTGGGAATTCCACTTATTGATACAACAACATCTAAAATCAATGAGAATAACTATCTATTTCAACTTACAAGAAAAATACAACCACAAGAAAGTCTAAACAACTTAAAAGATAAAATTGAAGAGGATATTCCTGCGATTGATAACTCAGAATATCTCGTAATCTATAATCCTGATAAATGGGAGTACGATGTATTTTACTTTTTAAGCGATGTAAGCAACTTAGAAGAAATGAGTGGAGTAATGTATACAATTCTACATATATCACATGACAATCTCCCAAACTAGAAGTAAAAAAGAACGCTAAATTCGGCGTTCTTTTTTCTTTTAGTTTTCCGAAAATAAGTTCCTACAATCAGTACGACGGCCAAAGAGAGGATAAGCCAGAGCCAATTGAATGAGTTACTTTCTTCTTCGTAGTATGTTTCAGTTTCATCGAAAGAAGATGCTGTTTCTATTTCTTCTGGCACTACCGTTTCAGTCTCCGTTGCTGTTTGATTTTCATCAAAACTAACAGTTTCAGAATATAAATCATCTTCTACTGGCTCACCTTCTGGTATTTGTACGTCCATTTCTTCTAAATCTGCAATTATATTAAATAACTTTTTTCAGATGTAAGTCGTATATGATATATGAAGGAGGGATAAACGAGAAAGAACTGACCTTGGAATTATTAGAAACTGAGGAAAAGGAAGTACTACTTCTTCAAATGCAGTCGTCCCTTGTATCTGCAGTTAGTTTGCCTAATTTTAAGGTAAAATAAGCTCACATATATTCTTTAATCATAGTATGTAAAAGAAAGTAGGTGAAAACATGACATTAGATTCTCAACGTATTATGGGTGGTTCCCCTGGCATGGGCATGGGCGGTTTCCCTGGCATGGGCATGGGTGGTTCCCCTGGCATGGGCATGGGCGGTTTCCCTGGCATGGGCATGGGCGGTTTCCCTGGCATGAGCATGGGCGGTTTCCCTGGCATGGGCATGGGTGGTTCCCCTGGCATGGGTATGAGCGGTTTCCCTGGCATGGGTATGGGTGGTTCCTCTTCTGGCATGGGTATGGGCGGTTTCCCTAGCATGGGCATGGGTGGTTCCCCTGGCATGGGTATGGGCGGTTTCCCTGGCATCGGTATGGGTGGTTCCTCTTCTGGCATGGGTATGGGCGGTTTCCCTAGCATGGGCATGGGGGGTTCCCCTGGCATGGGTATGGGCGGTTTCCCTGGCATGAGCATGGGCGGTTCCCCTGGCATGGGTATGATGGGTGGTTCCCCTGGCATGGGTATGATGGGTAGTTCCCCTGGTATGGGTATGATGGGCAGTTCCCCTGGTATGGGTATGATGGGCGGTTCCCCTGGTATGGGTATGATGGGCGGTTCCCCTGGTATGGGTATGATGGGCGGTTCCCCTGGCATGGGTATGATGGGTGGTTCCCCTGGTATGGGTGGTTTCTAGAACGGATTTACCGAAGTATTCTATAACATCGATCTATAAGACTTTAGTAATATTAAAATATTGATATCAATAAGAGGTTATCACTTTAATCCCCCTGTATTCTTGAAGCTTATTGGAAGCTTGCTAAGCAAACAGGTGCAGAGTGAAGATTCAACTGTCAATTCGGTGGCTTTTTCTTGGTTAGGTTCGTTTCGAATATATTATTATTGCCACCATAAGTAACATCCAGCATTTAGAAATACCTCCGAAGAAGCGTTTGAAAGTATTTCAGACGCTTCTTTACATTTTCAAAAATTATTTAAGAAATCGCCAATGATTTAGAGTAAAGATTGAGCTTACTCTACTTGCTATAAGTTCACTCAATCATTGAAAATTAAAATTTGATTAAATTTAAAGTACCCTTTATATTTTAGAAGGAATTTTTAAAAGAAAACGAAAATATATAAAATAATACAACTTCTGTTCAAGCTGAGTTTTGTCTATTAATAAATAATGTAAAGGGAGTGCGGGGAATGGTAAATATGTTCATAGATAGTATTTGTCCAAAATGCGGAGAGATCAATCAAGTGGATCATAAGGGGGAAAAAATTCTTATTGTAACTTGTAAGAACCACCATATGTATGACCATATCATCATCCCGTATTCTCGAACACACCCTATTAAGGATGAAAAACGTATAAAATTAGAAGAAATGCTCTTAGAGAAAAAGTTCCATCGAATGAGTGATAAATCAACCATATGTCTTCTCATTTTTAACAATGGGTATGAAATTGAAGGGCGTTCCACTGTTCGAGATGTTGCAGATTTTCGTACAGTGATTGGTAAGGATAAAGCCTATGAACAAGCTTTGAAGAAAGCAATGGTGGCGTTGGGTGCATTCCTAGTATAAAAGTGTAGTATAAGATTGGCAAAATCAATCGTTTGATTATCTATATTCAAAAAGAACTCTGATGACAATTCATTTGTTGTAAAGAGTTTTTTTTTTAATGAGATTTGGGTGTTTACAAGGAGTTTCAAAAAACATACTGCTATAAACAGCATTTTTAATTGCCAAATACAACCATGGTGTAAAATAATCCCTAAAGCTTATGAACTATTAATTTTCCATTATGAAAATATTCTTTCATAGACCTCTAACCCATATATATAGATATATATGGGTTAGAGGGGGGGAGAGCATATGCAAAGAATTGTGATTTCTTTATGGGATGAACAATTATTTTGGTTAGAAGTTTTACAAGATCATGCGTATTTTGTAAGAGACAATCTTTCTGTTAGCGAAACTGAATATGTTAACACCGCGCAGCAGTATATTAATGTATTTGGGGATTTGATTGCATCATTAAGCAACATTCCACGGTCGCTTAATTATACAGATGAAGCCATGATATATTTTTCCCAGAGGGCATGGCCCGTCGCAAAAGGATATTTTGAATTTGAAGGGAAACTACAGTCGCTTAGAATCGATAATAAGGTGAATTTAAATTTATCACCAACCTACCTGAACGGAACGTTAGCAGAAAATCAGGAATATCTGCGATTTTTAAGTTTGTTGGTGTATGGGAAGGAGCCTGTACCACTTCCATTATCAGATCTGATGGATTTATGGCTTGAGGACCAACTAGGTCATGCTGTTCTTTTTAAGAATATCATTGATCCTATTGAAATCATGGCCAGTACTCAAGCCGAGATGTATATCAACAAATATCAAGCATTTATCGTTCAAAATCATCACTTGCGGGGTTATTTGCGGTTCAAAGAGCCAGGGTTCGCCCGTCAAACTGAATTTGCTAATGAAGTGGGAAAAACAACCCTAGAAATGAGCCAATTTGTCTACAATATGGTGATTAAATATAAGGAAAATAAATTACTTAATAAAACTACCTTACGATTTTTGGAACATCATTTTCCAGAAACCTGTTATTTTATAAAAAAGCTAAGCTTCTACGCTCCCAATTTACAGGAAGCAGCAAGTAAATGTTCTTTAAAAAGACCATCCTATTACTAAAAAAGGGGCCATCATACGGCCCCTTTGCTATTCTTGTAACATCGATTTACTTTCCAATGAAGTTGACTTCATTTGAGTTTTAGGCCATTTAACGTTGGCGGCCACAATTCCGCCTAAAATGAGGACAACTCCAAACCATTGTGACAAGCTAACGTTCTCGGCTAGAACCATAGCAGACAAGATTACAGCAATCGGTAACTCAGAGGCTGTTAAGATGGTTCCAAGGCTTGGTCCCACATGCTTCATTCCTATAGAAAATAAAAGCGGTGGCAAAGCGACGCCAAGTAATCCTAGGAACAATCCATAAGGAGCTACTCCAATCATTACAGATAAATGAAGTAAATTTGTTGGCTGAAAAACCAATAACACCGTGATTAATCCACCAGTGGACATGAGAGCACTTTTCTGTACTGGCGGTGTATCCTCTCCCACAGAACTGCTGAGAAAGATAAAAGCGGTATATGAAATTGCAGAAAGCAGTCCCCATACTGTTCCTTTCAAGGACAGTTCTATGCCGCCATCAGTAATAATACCAGCAGCAAGAATGGAGCCAATAATTAGAATCCCAATCGAAGCCATTTTCCCCGTACTAGGTATTTTTTTATAAACTATCCATTCAATAAAAGTGCCAATCCATACAAATTGAAATAAAAAGATGATCGCAAGTGAAGCATCAAGGGTTTGCAGGGATTGATAATAAAATACGCCCGTTAACCCAACGGGAATTCCTGCTAAAAGTAATTTACCTATGTTCGGCAGCGTAAGTTTTTTCTTTTTCGAAAAAAGAGCGACGACCCAGATGAGCAACGTCCCAAGTATGAACTGGCTTCCTGTGACTTCTTTTACAGTAAACCCAGCTGAGTAAGCAAGCTTAACAAAGGTCGATAATACACCGTAACAGCATCCTCCTAAAAAAACAATCAATGCATAGTGCCAAGTTTTCATATTTTCTACCCCTTTTTGATTTTTTGATAAATGGTCCAGTTTCTAAACAACAAAAAAGCCACACAGTTCTCGGGTGAGAACTGTGTGGCGAAAATAGAGATATCTCTAGAAAAGTCCACAAACAAATGAATTTTGTTATTTGATTTGACTTTGTTACTTTAAAACAATTGTCATGAAATGTCAATAACTTTGTAATTTATATCCTACGCCATATGACCAGATTTTTTTACTTTTGTTTGTAAGTATTTTTCATTGTACTCGGAGATGTCCCCCCAAAGAGGAGTTCGTCCAGAGACAGGTGCACCAGCTGCTTTTAAGGCTTTAAGCTTTTTCGGATTGTTCGTGATGAGGGTGACAGGTTTGCTTCTTAGCGCTTTAAGCACTTCAATGGCATCCTCGTAATTCCGTGAATCATCTGGAAAACCAAGTCCTTCATTAGCCTCCACTGTATCGTAGCCATTTTCTTGTAGAATATAGGCCATTGCCTTGCTAAATAAGCCTATTCCTCGGCCTTCATGATTGGCTAAATAAAATAACGCTCCGGTTCCATGCTCGGCAATCATTTTCATCGATTGTTTCAGTTGAAAACCACAATCACAGCGCTTGCTTCCAAAAATATCTCCAGTATGACAAATCGAATGCATTCTGATTAGAGCATCCTCACCATATTCAAAATCCCCATAAACGAGGACGCTGGATTGTTGGTATTCAGCTAAATTCGCTGAACTTAATTGATCAATGACTTGCTGGAAATCTTCTGTTACATTTTCACTCTTCAGCCAGCTATACCACTTAAATTCAACCGTTTCCCCGTATAAATTGACCGGAAGCTTGATCGGTCCCACTAGGTAAATCGCTTCATCACCTTTTTTAACTAATTTTATTTTATCCTCTAAAAAAGAGAGAGTATTTGCTTTTAATTGAATTTGTTCCACTATGAATTCCCCCAATCCATATTTTCATAGATTTATTCCGACTCTAATGTCTGCTAAGAAAGGACAGGTACGGCAAAATTATCCCGATAGGTTTTCTCTTTCTCCCGTTGCTGCTGTTGCAGCTTTTCTGTATGATCCCGTCGTTCATGTTCGAATCTTTTTAATTGTGCCGCATTGAGGTTCTGTTTGTCGAGTGCTTCGCTCAGCACATCAGCTAATACATCTGCATCTAATAGGGCACAATTGATTCCAAATGCCCCAGTCGGACTCATCGTATGTGCGGCATCGCCCATGATCACCAATCCGTCCTTTACCCAGGTTGGAGAATATGAGCTTTGTACTTTTAATAAAATAAAATCGTCCCATGATTGAATCTGAGTACGAATGGTTTCAGTTAACTCTGGAAATGCCTCTATCACTTGTTTGATAAAAGGTTCACATGATTGCTTCTTTAATGATGGATATGAATCCTCTTCAATATTCCAGCCTATTTGGATGAAACCGCCTGCCTGAGTAAATAAAGCCAGTTGATTACCATTCACTAGAGCGTTTTTAATAGTTGGCTCCCAAGTGGCTGGACTTTGAATTTTCGCCCATAACAAATCGTACCCATGTGTTTTCTTTGTAAATGGCATCTCAGCCAATTTCCTTACTGTTGAGAACCTGCCATCAGCACCAACAACAAACTTGCTGTTTATCGTTACTTCTTGCTCGCCATTCAATGCTTTTAAACCAGTTACAGCCCCCGCGTCATTAAAGATTAACTCCGTCACCTTTGTCCCCATCATCAATTTGAATTTCTGATAAGGTTCAGATGCCTGAATTAATACGCTTAACAAATTCTTTTGCGGGACATGGATGCCGACATGGTGCTCCCCAGCACCAGGTGTAATGGCCTTTATTACCTTTCCGTCCTGCCAATATTCCACTCGTTCCATTAATAACAATCCAGCAGCTTCTACTTGGTCATAAAGACCATATTTTTTTAATACTTGTTCTCCGTTCTGATTGAGATGTTCCCCACGGAATTCTTTGTCAATCCCCTTGTGGCGTTCGAGTACAATCGTGGAAATTCCTTTTTTCGCAAGCAAATATCCTAGTAAAGCGCCGCCGGGACCTGCACCTACAATGCAAACATCTGCCTCAAGGTTCATGTTTGAAAACCACCTTATTCTATATGATGTATTGACGAACCATAATTGGTTAAAGTAGAATATTAATAGTTAATAATTATTCGTTAGTCAGTTACTTTATGTAAGTAATTATATTTTTAAAACACGATTGTGTCAAATAAATTTATTTTGCAAGGTAATTATGTTGTTAATTGCTATAGGCAAGGAGGGGGAAGGTCAATGGATGAGTCAGTCATTTGTCCTCGATTTGAAAAAGCGATGGGGATGTTAAGCCAGCGTTGGACAGGATTAGTTATTTATCAACTGTTATCAGGTCCAAAGCGCTTCTGCAGCTTAGAATCTTCTATGGGGATTAGCGGAAGAGTCCTTTCCGAGCGGCTCAAGGATTTAGAAGGTCAGGGGATTGTGAAACGAGATGTGTTTCCGGAAACGCCCGTCCGAATTGAGTATTCTCTTACAGAAAAGGGACTCGCTTTAAAACCAATCGTAAAGGAAATTGAAAAATGGTCACAAACCTGGCTGACAGTGGAGTAAATGATTATTCGGCAACCTTTGCCAAGGTTGCCTGTTTTTTTGCTGTAAAAAGAAGCAGCTAAGTCAGGCATCTCTTTCTATTCTTTTTGGTTTGTTGTTTTTGATTGTATTTTTGTTGCCTCCAAAGCCTCGGCAAATTCCTCTTTCATTGTGTCGAGATTTTCTTCAGTTTTAGTATCCCAAATACTATATTTGATTTTATTTGGTAAATCCTTGCCTTCATTTTGCATAAAACGCGATCACCTCCATTCCATATCGTCTCAATAAAAAGTGGAACTATACGGAAAGAGGCTAAGAAAAATCGTGCATCCAATCGCATAGCCCGCAAAAAAGTTAGCAAACTAAAATGGTGGGTGACGATTTATTAATTGGCATCCTGAATTAGGAAACGACAAGGGTGGTGAAGGTATGGCAAAAAATAAGAATAACCAATTGAAGAACAATAAAAATGCTCAACCAAATGATCAAGAATTTGCGGGAGAAAACGGACTTGAAAAGGTAGTAAGACAGGCCCAAAAAAAGCCAAAATAAGTTATGGACAGTTAAAGATCGTCATTTGGCGGTCTTTTTATATTAGGACTTTAACACAATTTTAATAATTGAGGACATATGTCCTATTCAAACAAGCTTAAGATACCTTTTAATATAGACAGAAATAAAAATTAGGGGAGTAGAGAGAATGAGGGGAATTATCTTTGCGTTTTTAGGCGGGGCATTTATTACCCTGCAAGGAATTGCTAATACACGTATTAGTCAAGATATAGGCACATGGCAAGCAGCAACCATTACCCAGTTTACGGGATTTGTAATGGCTTTTATAATCTTAATGTTCGTTCGGGACGCTAAATGGCAGGGCTTCAAACAAGTGAAACCATTATATCTGATGGGTGGCGCATTTGCAGCGATTGTTATCTTCAGTAATGTCAGATCAATTGAGGAAATCGGTGTAACCCTTAGTATATCGGCCATCCTGATTTCGCAATTAACATTAACTTTTATTATCGATAGTAGTGGATGGTTCGGCCTAGAAAAGCAGAAGATGAAACTGCCACAGTTTATTGGTATCGGGATGATGATAGCTGGTGTGGTCATCCTAAGGTCTTAACGTCACGCATGCTGCAGTTAAAAACAGAGGTGAAACCTAGTGAGGGAACAAAAGGATCAGGAGCAATTGCTCGCCTATATCCAAGCATACCAGTTAGATTCGATATTTCATGAACCATTGATTCCGCATTTGTCACTGTACAGCTTTGACCAAGGGGAACTGATCTGTTCCCAAGGGGAAACTTCAGAGTATTTGTACGTTCTTGTGAAGGGAAAGGTCAAAATCTATATTAGTTCGCCGGAAGGTAAAACACTCATTCTTTCTTTTAAGAAACCGATTGAAGTGATCGGGGATATTGAGTATGTCCGTGGAATTGATATCATCAACACGGTAGAGGCCGTTTCGTCAGTTTGGATGATTGGTATTCACTATCGCTGGTTGAAGCAATATGGAAGTGACCACGCGCCATTCCTGCAATTTTTATTGGATATTATCACGAAGAAGTTTCAGCTAAAAAACAATTCAATGACCTTTAATATTATGTATCCGGTCGAAGTCCGATTGGCTAGTTACCTATTGTCGGTTTCCTCTGATGAAGCTGACTCGCATGATAAAGACCAACTGAGTATCAGCATTAAGGATGCGGCCAATTTAATTGGCACGAGTTATCGCCATTTAAATCGAGTGATCACACAATTTTGTGAAGAAGGTCTGATTGAACGCCATCGAGGTGGTTCCATTTTAGTTAAGGATAGGAATGGATTGAAAGACCTCGCAGGCGATAATATTTACGAAAGTTAAAAAAATCAACACAAGGGAGAGAAACGGATGATTCTAGGACTATTATTTGCAATTATTGCCGGTTCCCTGGTAGCTTTGCAAAATATTTTCAATAGTAAGGTCAATGAACGGGCGGGGTCATGGCCCACAACAACATTAGTATTAGGGATGGGATTTCTTGCTTCATTGACATTCGGTCTTATCTTTGAGGGCGGACAGTTATTCCATTTGGAAAATATGAAGACGTGGTACTGGTTCAGCGGAATGATTGGCGTAGGAGTGGTTGTGTGTCTCGTTCAAGGAATGAAGAGACTCGGACCCACTTACGCCATCGCGATTGCGTTAACATCACAGTTGTTGATTGCCTTACTCGGGGACTCATTAGGCTGGCTAGGTCTGAATAAAGTTCCATTTACTCTCAATCAATTAATTGGAGTGGTGGTCATCGTCGGCGGGATTGTCGTGTTTAAATTTGGCGGCAGCGCTGAGGGCAAGAAAGTGTTTGCTTGGCCATTTGCGAAGGGGCATAAGGTGTCTGAATTTCAACAGAGAGAAAGCTAAAATGTGGAGAGAACTGTACTGGAAATTGCTCTTTTTAACATATAAATTCATACCGATTTAAAAAGCAGAATGACTAATCCTCATTCTGCTTTTTATGCTTATATTGAATACCGAATTCGGTACTTAATCTATAAAGGATTCCTTGAACTAAAAGGGATACCTCGATCAATGCGGCATTACCGGGTAAAATTAAGAGAAAAATAGATCCGAAATTAAAATTATGAATTTTCTAATAATTAATTGACAGGATCAATTTGATGATGTTAATATTACTATTAAGTAATCATATAAGTATTATCGGGATTGGAAATAATCAAACAAAATGCTTAAACTAGTTAATAAAATTATTTGTTGCCAGACAACTGGAGACACAACTTACTGTGTCTCCTTTTTGTGTATATAAAATTCATACACTTGTCGACTATTCCAATAGAGACTTCTCATACCCGTGAGAAGTCTCTTGTTTTATCCAATTTAAAGGAGCTGATCCTATTGTAAGACTTCTTTTTTCGTATAAAAATTGTTGATTTTGAATTCGCTCATTAATACACTTAATTCGCTCTTTTATGCTAATAATTCGCTCATTAAAGGGAAAAGTCGATAAAAATCCAAAATGTATTACACAAAATATGATTTCTCGTGGGTATTAATAAGTAACTCTTTCAAAAACAAACAAGCGGCTAAAGGGAGAGGATGGTATGGAGAATATCCTGCGGAATGCTGTAGAACAAAGAAGGAAAACATTAATAAATATATTACTTACCTTTAAAATATTTGAAAATGAGGAACAGCTTTCGAAGTTTTCTTTAACAGAATTAGAAAATGAATACAAACGATTAAAGTCGAATAGTCATCCTCATAGTGATACCGGGTCGATTCAATGGAAAAAGAAAATATGAAACTATGCGCACAGTGATTGTTACTGTGCGTTTACTATTCAGTCTTTTGTTATACATCAAGCGTTCTCTTGCTTCCATCATAAAAAGTGGTTAATCTTGAGATAAATACGAGGATGTTTTGTGGAGGCATTTTTATGAGGTTCCTTAAAGCAGTCATTTTGCGAGTTCTTACAATTATTGCGCTATTCCTATTATCGATTGGGATTTTTATATTACTATCATTTATTCAAGAAACCGTATATGTACCGAAAGATTATATTATTTGGATTTTTAAACGACCCTATTCCGGTTTAGTTATAGTTTATGAGATATATCTTATTTGTTTGTTTTTCTACGTGTTCTATAAAGATTTAAGGGATACCTGGAGAAACGTAAGGCTTTTTAAAAAGTATAGAAAACCAGTCCTTACTGCTTTTATTACTTTTAATATCATTTTACTATATACGATCACTTCCGCTGTCGCTGTAGTAACTAAGGATAAGGTTATCAATTTTTCGTTTTTTTCTCCACAGGGCAGGGAGTATAGCTACAACGATATCGTTAAGATTAATACTGGAGTTTATAGTAAGGGGCGACCTTCTCTATTTAAACAATCAAAAGGTGAATTCTTTTACATAATAGAACTAAATGACGGGACAAAGATTAATTTGACTGATGTGGGCGGGGTAAATAATGAAGAAGACGAACGGTTTGTCATAGAAAAGCTAGATAAACAACTAGTCAACATGGATATTCCGAAAGAATCTAGCATGAAAAACTTTGAATACACTAAGAAGGACTTAGCTAAGATATACACAGATAAAATACGTAACATATTGGAAAATACAAATTGATTTTTTTATATAAAAAGAGGAACAACGCCGCTCGTTGTTCCTCTTTAAACATATTGATCCCGTCCAGACATCATCCCGAACAGCATAACAACAAAAGAGATGATGATTAAAGTAATAAGTGGAATGGTCCACATATGGGTGAAATCATACAAAAATCCAATAAACAAGGGACCTACTGCTGCTAAGATATAACCCGTTGATTGTGCCATCCCAGATAAATCGGCAGCCTCGCCGGCACTCTTCGAGCGGAGCCCTATATAACTTAATGCCAGTGGAAAAGTTCCTCCCAAGGCAATCCCAATAAAAATTATACTCACAATTAAAATGGGATAGGAAGACCCCAGCAGTAATCCTCCATAACCAATGATAGAACACATGCTTAGCACAAAGGATATCCATATTTGTGAACGATAACGTCCTGCGATTACAGGTATAAAGAAACTAGCCGGTAATCCGACAATTTGGCTAAATGACAAGAGCCAGCCTGCTGTTTCCATACTCAATCCATGGCTATGTAAGATTTCAGGCAGCCAGGAAATCGTTACATAAAATAAAAAAGATTGAAAACCCATAAATATAGCGATCTGCCAGGCAAGAGGAGAGCGCCAGATATGGTTCGAGCTCGGGGTGACTCGTTTGATCTCTTTTTGATTACCTTGATTAAATTTAGAAAGGAATATCCACACCAAGATCGCTGCGACAGCTGGAATTCCCCACACGTTTAAGGCACCTTTCCAACCAAGGTTCATCCCTTCCGCTAACGGAACACTAACACCGGATGCTAAGGAGGCAACTAATCCCATGGATGTAGAATAAACACTTGTCATCAGCCCGAACTGGTCTGGGAATTTATCCTTTGCAATGGCTGGTAAAAGGACATTTCCAATCGCTATCCCTACCCCAATGAACAAAGTCCCTGTGAAAAGGAAAAACGCCATGGGAATAGAACGGATCAAAATGCCAATCAAAAGTGAGGACAAACCTGCTAATAAAGCCAGTTCATTTGTTATACGATTAGCAAGCTTCGGGACAATTGGTGACATGATGGCAAAAACAATTAAAGGCAAACTCATTAATAAGCCTGCGCTCCAATGGGCTAATCCCACATCTTTCTGAATCATTCCAACTAACGGTCCTAATGAGGTTATAGCAGGCCGCAAATTAAAGGCTATTAGTACAATCCCAATAATGAGCCAAATGATGTAAGTCGATTTCGAATAGGTATTTGATTTTAGTAACTCCACTAATTAAACCTCCACTGTAGAACAAACTTTCTAAAGTATATCACAAATAAAGTTGTGAGTTGCAAGGCGGGCTAGAAAGATTAGGTAATAATGGAGTCTGGCGGAAATAGAAGATTAATAGGATTAAAAAAGGTCAGCCTTCCATTACGGTGAAGTAGTGGGAGTCTGACCTTTTTTGGAGATTTTTAATTCTAGCTTTTCGCTTAAGAAAGTAGAACCTAAGACAAGGGCTCCGCCTATCATTTGAATTAGTGACATCCCTTCGTTTAGGAAGATCGCGGCAATGACGACGGCTGAAATCGGATCGATATAGCTGAGAACGGCAATCGTTTGCCCCTTCAGTTCTTGGAGAGAAGTAAAATATAAAAAATAAGCAAAACCAGTATGTAAAATCCCGAGAATAAAGATAAAAATAATCGAAGTTGAGCTTAAACCTCCGAAATCTAGATTACCTTGCCATAGTAAATAGGGAAACAGAACCAATGCTCCCGCCATTAATTGTACCAACGTAATCTCAAAACCTGACAAGTTTTTGATGAATTTATTCATTAAGACCACACTTGCATAAAAGGCTGCCGCTAAAAGGCCGTAGAAAATCCCTAACGTATTATTCTGTGATCCGCTTGTGCCGCCAGCACCAGGATTAACAATTAAAAACAAACCAATCATTGCTGTTGCGATGCAAATAACCTTTACGCTCGTCAATTTTTCTTTTAGAATCCAAGGTGCTAAGATCATCACAAAGATCGGTGCAAAGTAATAGCTAATCGTGGCATTGGATATCGTTGTATAACGATAGGATTCAAACAGAAAAATCCAATTCAAGCCAATCGCTGCCCCTGATAATAGTAGCAAAAGTGCATTTTCTTTTAACGCTTGATAAGATGGCTTATGTTTGACAAGGAAACTAGCTATTAACAAAAATAGACTCCCAATAACCCCTCGTAAGAAGGCAATTTCACTTGAAGATAGGTCAATCTTTTTTACAAAAACCCCGATGCTTCCAAAAATGAGCATCGTCAGAATAAGTCTCATTTTCCCCTTCATGTAGATCCCCCTCGTCCTTTATTGAATATTTCTTTTTGCTCAACTGCTGTTTTAGCAGGGGGCACTATCTTATTATGTTATAAACTGGAATTGCATAAAAATCAACAATTTATATCTACATCTTAAGCTCTTCTTGTAAAGAAAATGAAGAAGATGGGTAACGTAGAAGTGCCCAAAGCCCCCGACCTACGCTTTCCTCAATACCATGCGCCTATAAACCATCATAAAAGGTGAATACTAAATGCTATACTTTTGATTCAAAGGAGAGTCAATAATAATGAAGAAGTATTATAGTAGAGCCATTTTTGCAGTGGTTATCCTAGCTATAACTTGTGGTTGTAGTAAAAACAATCATCAAAAGGTTGAGCGAGAAGAGGTAAAAGAAACGATGAATCCTTCTGTCTATGTAGATCCTGCCATTGACCTCACTAGCAAACAAACCATCTCGATTATCATCGAATTCAAATCAAAACCAGCCAAAGTAGCAGTAATTGAAGCCGAAGCAAAGGGAATTCCTTTCACATTGGAGGAAGCAAAGAAACAGGTAGAAGATAGTCATTTAATGTTTCAAAAGGAACTGCACGAGATATTAGATAAGAATCAGATCCCCTATACCGTTCGGCACAAATATACGACAGCCTTAAACGGTGTGTCGATGGAACTACCCGCAAATGAAATCAAAAGGTTGGCAGAATCTTCGTCAGTCATTTCAAAAATATCACTCAATCGAAAAATCAAACTAGATCCTCCACCTAGTTTACCATTTGAATAACAACTGTGAAAATATAGGTGCGGTATTCTCACGATACATACATAAAGGCCTCCTAAAACTGGAAAACTATATAAAAACTAGGGGGTGGTTCGTTTTGAAGAAAAAAGTCTTAAAGCCGCTTTTTAAGAAGCTCAATGCAGAACCACAATTTAGCGAAGAATCCAATACACAGGATATTGAACTAAAAAAACAAGATATTAGCAGTAATTATGATCAAAATTTAGCAACATTTAAGTCCATATTCAGTATACCAAAGAATATCGATATCAAAGTACGTGAATTTATCATCGGTTCACTTGATCGCCGTGCTTTTATCATTTTTATAAGTACGATGGTCGACGCACAAAGCATTCAAGAAGGCATCATGGAAAAATTAATTGGTAACGATCAGCCGTCAGGTAAAATTCAAAATATCACTTCCTCCCCAAGTGAAAGGACAGCTACAAATATTGGGGAAATTACGGAATTTATTACAGGTGGAGTCACCGCACTCTTTGTGGATGGCGATACTCAATGCTACTTATTTGAAACGACGAAAATTACAGGCCGTTCCATTGAGAAATCCGATAATGAAGTGATTGTAAAAGGGGCAAAGGAAGCTTTTAACGAAAAGGTAATCGATAATATTGCCTTAATTCGTAAAAAGATAAGAAATGAAAATCTTATTGTTGAGGCAAAGGTTATTTCGAAACGATCCAGAAATGATGTATTTTTGGTTTATGAAAAAGACCTAGTAAATGATGAATTACTTCAAACGATTAAAGATAAGATAGCCTCAATCCAAACGGATAGGATTCTTGATCTAAGTATTTTAGAGCAATACCTAGAAGAACGACCAAGGTCATTATTTCCATCCATATTATATACAGAACGTCCTGACCGGGCGACATCCTTTATTGAAGAAGGTCACATCGTTTTATTAATGACAAATTCTCCAAGTTGTCTGGTACTGCCTGCTACCTTTTGGTCAATGTTTCATTCGCCGGAAGACCATTACCTACGCACACCCTATGGTAATTTCATCAGGTTTTTGCGATTTCAAGCTTTGTTTGTAGCCATGTTTGCTTCGCCCTTATATATTGCAATTACAAATTATCATGTAGGGATGATCCCGCCTGATTTGTTAATGGCCATTGCCGGGACAAGGGAACGTGTCCCTTTTCCATCGACCGTTGAAATCTTAATGATGGAAATCGCCTTTGAACTCATTCGAGAAGCGGGACTACGTGTGCCAACTCCTATTGGTCCAACGATTGGGATTGTCGGTGCACTGATTTTAGGCCAGGCTGCTGTTCAAGCGAATATTATTAGTCCGATTGTCATCATTGTTATTGCCTTAAGTGGCTTAAGCTCTTTTATTATCAGTGATGTGAGCATGAATTTTGCGATTCGCATCACACGCTTTTTGTTTATTTTTGTGGCAGCCTTTATGGGCATTTATGGCGCAGTAGCTTTATTTGTACCCGGACTCTTTTATTTAGTCTCATTAAAATCATTTGGCATTCCTTACTTTGCACCCATGACGCCGCATTTCATCTCTTCAAAAGACCTAATTATTCGTCATGTTCCCATGAAAGAAAGGTTTCGCCCAGGATATTTAAATCCAAAGGATACTGTCAAACAAAGAAAGGGATAAAAAACATATGAAGCAGCAACCTGGAAAAATTGGTATCCGTGAATATCTGTCCATCGCAATTTTAATGGTTGGTTCCAAAGTAACTGAAGACACACCAACGGCTCTGTTTCAAAAGGCCCAAAATGCAGCATGGATGATCCCGATTATAACGGCCGCATTCACTTTTATCCCGCTCTTTTTATTAATAAAGACCATGTCGTTGTACCAAAACAAAAATCTATTCTCTGTTATTCAAAAATTACTCGGAAAATATCTAGGATTTTTTGTCTGTCTTCTAATATTTATCATCAATGTATTTTCCATTTCGTTCGATTCAAGAACATATACAACGATCATTAGGACGTTTTATTTTAATAGGACACCGATTGTGATCATCTATGCCATCTTAATGGGTGTTTGTGCTTATGGTGCAAAAAAGGGAATTCAGCATATCGGATCGGTTGCCTATCTTATTATTTACTATGCAGTACTACTCTTGTATCTTGCGTTCGTATTATGTACTCAAGAAAGCAGTATTCAATCCCTTTTCCCCATTTGGGGTCCTGGAAAACTTGAACTATTGAAACAAAGCTCCCTAAATCTATCCCTTTTTTCTGAATTTTTTCTGTTTGCCTTAATAATACCGTCTATCGCATCATACAAAGATTTTCGAAAAGGTACGTGGATTGCCTTAGTTTACATCAGCATCCAATTAAGTGTGGGTATTATCATTTTCATCTGTTTGTTTGATGCATCCTTAAAAGGGATTGGTTATCCATTCCACACAGCGATTCGGTTTATTTCAATTGGAACTTTTTTTCCTAATATCGAAATCCTATTTTTCGTCATTTGGTTAATGGCGGCATTAATTCGTTTTACAGCATTTTTGTATATAAATGCACTTATGTTCGGTCAACTATTTAAAATTAAAAACTTTGAATTCCTCATTCCAGCATTGGCAACGATTTATTTATTGATTGGATCCATTCCGGAATCACCATATGATCTCAGTCTCCAACTGAAACCGATTTTAAGAAGTGTTATTGGTCCTACATTTTTGGTTGTTTCGATCACTTTATGGCTGGTTGCACTGCTAAAGGGAGAATTTAAACATGAAAAAAAAAGAGGCAGTATGTAGATTGTTATTGTTTTTCGTCATTGTTTGTTTATTAACAGGTTGTTGGGATCGTCAAGAAATTGAAGACAAAGCCTATGTGATCGGACTAGGACTAGATCGCTCTAAAGATGAAGGGAAAATCTTAGTCACCATGTTACTTGCCAATCCGGAAGTGGGCAGTATGCAAGGTGGTGGTGGGTCAACCGAAAAGCCTCGGGAAATTGTCTCGTTTGATGCCAATGATTTCATTGCGGCGAAAGCTACAGGCAATTCCGTCATCTCCCGGGATATTAGTTATGAACTATTAAAAATTATTGTTGTATCCGAGGAATATGCAAAAGACAAAGAGTTTATTAGGAAGTTTTACGACATCTTAAAGGATAAAGACATTCGCTTGGATTGTCATTTAGCCATATCTAAAGAAAAGGCAAGTGAATATTTTATTAATAATCAGCCGAAAATGGAAACAAGACCACATAAATACTTTCAATTCATGATTAATCACGGAATTGAAAATGGGTTCATCCCAGATTCCACCCTCTTTCGTTTTTTTACAACATTGGAAAGGGGGACAGATTTCTTTTTGGCGATGTACACAACAGCTGCTATGGAAAAAAATCCTCAAATAAAAAGTGAAGATGAATACATGGCAGGGCAATTGGATGCTACAGGCGAATTGGATGCTACACAGTTTATTGGGTCAGCTGTCTTTAGGAATGGCATGATGATTGATAAGCTAACCGGTCAAGAAACACGTAATATCAATATTCTAGATGATTCAACGAACATCCATGATATATTGGTTGATATACCTGATCCTTTTTCGGACGATCAGTTGCAGTTTGCAGCAAGAGTTATGAAAACAGAAAGTAATAAAGTGGAGATGGACTTAAAGGGTCAAAGGCCAAAGATTTTTATAACCATCCCTTTAAAGATAGAAATTATCTCAAACCCGTCAATGGTCAACTATACAGAGAAAAAAAATCAACAAATAGTAAAAAAACAAATAGCCGCTCATATAAAAACACTGAACGAAAAATTGTTAAAAAAAACTCAAACAAAATTTAAAGGTGTACCTTATCCATTATCCATGTATGCTCGCAAATACTTTGGGACGATCCAGGAATATAAAAAATTCAATTGGGGAAAATCATATCAGAAAGCGGACATTCATGTGAAAGTAGATGTTGAAATTGTTGATTATGGTAAAAGAATAAAAAAACCTCGAACGGTGGGGGCATAATTGAAAATATTTATTTACGTTAGTCTGTTTTTAATTATTGTTTATACCATGGGATTCGGCGTTTCCATGTGGAAGGAAAAACAAAAAATGGGTGCATTGGCCATATTTTTTCTTTCTCTTTGCTTGATTATCCTGCCTTTCTTCTCGATCCTTTAAAACTAATTTCAATCGCTAATACAATACCAAACACCGAGGGCTGGATATTCAGTCCTTTTTCACAAATAATTAGTTTGTTGTATGGATAAACTAATAAAATATAATGAATAAAGTGTTTTTAATAATAGAAGTGTAATTTTACTAATAATTAATTTATAATAGAAGTAAATGACCAGAATAATATAATGACTTAATTTATGCATTATACAAACGGGGTGTAAACTATTGATGATCGCGGATCAAATATTAGTGAAAAAAATGAACCAAAAGGTATTATTGAATGAAATTGTATCTAATTCCCCAATCTCGAGGGCGAGATTATCTGAAATAACAGGATTAAATAAGTCGACTGTATCTTCACAAGTAAATACTTTAATAGAAAAGAAGCTGATTTTTGAAATCGGACAAGGGCAATCCAGCGGCGGGAGAAAGCCTGTGATGCTTGTTTTTAATAAAAATGCCGGTTATTCAATTGGCATTGATATCGGCGTTGATTCAATCAATGGAATTCTAACAGATTTAAAGGGAAACATTGTCGTAGATCAATCCCATCAATTAGAGAAACCATCATTTGATCGAAACAAAGATGTTCTATTTTCCATGATTAAGGAACTTAGCAATCAAATCCCTGATTCTCCTTATGGTTTAATTGGCATCGGGATATGTGTTCCAGGCCTTGTCAGTACAGAGCAAAAGGTCATTTTTACTCCTAACTTCGACTGGAATTATCAAATTGACTTAAAAGCTGACATCGAAAAGGAATTTCAAGTACCCGTCTTTATTGAAAATGAGGCCAATGCTGGTGCCTATGGAGAAAAAGTCTTCGGGGCAGCTAAAAATTACGAAAACTTAATTTACGTGAGTGTCGGAACGGGAATCGGGATCGGCATTGTCATTAATCATGATATATATCGAGGGGTCAATGGGTTCGCTGGTGAAATGGGTCATTTAACCATCGACTATAATGGACTCAAATGCAGTTGCGGCAACAAAGGGTGCTGGGAATTATACGCCTCTGAAAAAGCATTACTCCACACTTTTCAGCAAAACAATCGTATCAATACCAGTCAGGAACTAATCCATCTGGCCAACCAAAATGATCCAGATGTATTAATGGCATTACAAAATTTCGGCTTTTACCTTGGAATTGGATTGACAAGCATCTTAAATACATTTAACCCACAAGCAGTTATTATCCGGAATGACATTGTTGAAGCTCTGCCTATGGTGATGAACTCAATTAGAAATTCTATATCATCGAGGAGTAATGACCAGTTTAGCAACACTCAGGAACTATTTCTCTCTTCCTTAGGAAAAAATGCTCCTGCCTTAGGGACGTCTTCAATTGTTATTGAACATTTCTTAGAAATGTTTACATCTTAAATCAGGTACATGCTGAAAGGTGGAGGTAGGTTTGAAAAAAACGATTTATATTACGAGAAAGCTACCCGGAGAAATTGTCGATAAACTTTCAAGTCAATTTCATGTAAAGATGTGGTCTGAAGAAAATGTTCCCGTTCCAAGAGATGTGTTATTAAAAGAAATTGAAGAGGTAGACGGGCTGATCTGTCTATTAACAGAAAAGATTGACGAAGAGGTCCTGAGTAAAGCGAAACAGTTACAGGTCATTAGTAATATTGCGGTTGGCTATAATAATATCGATATTCAAACGGCAACAGATAGGGGAATGATCGTAACTAACACACCTGGCGTATTAACCGAAACGACAGCGGATTTAACGTTTGCCCTTCTAATGGCAGCAGCTAGAAGAGTGGTTGAGGGATCGGATTATTTGCGCAGTGGGGAATGGGGCGCCTGGTCCCTTATGCAAATGACTGGACAGGATATTTATGGGGCCACCTTAGGAATTATTGGATTAGGCAGAATTGGCGAAGCCCTCGTTAAGCGGGCGCATGGGTTTGATATGAACGTTCTCTATCATAATCGGACACGGAAATTGGAAAAAGAAGAACAGCTAGGAATTCACTACAGAGAAATGAGGGACTTGTTACAGCAATCTGATTTTGTTTGCCTGCTGCTGCCGTACAGTCCTGAAGTTCACCACTTGATCGGTAAAGATGAATTGTCGCTCATGAAAAAAGATGCGATTCTGATCAATACCGCAAGAGGGGGCATTGTTGATGAAGAAGCATTATATCATTCATTGAAAGATGGAGAGATTTGGGGAGCCGGGCTGGATGTATTTGAACAAGAACCCGTATCATTGGATCACCCCTTATTGTCCCTGCCAAATGTGGTAACACTCCCGCACATTGGAAGTGCAAGTGTGAAAACAAGAATGAAGATGGCTCATTTAGCTTCCGATAATATGCTGAGTGTATTAACAGGAGGTGAAGCCCTTACCCCAGTTAATACTAAAAAGTAAAATACGATACTTTTCTGAAATATTTGTTAAGAAGGATGGTCTTCGCAAGAGGTGTCAATATTACTTCTCATTATAATTATTGGTAGTTTTTCTGTAATTTGGTAAAAGGTGCAAAAAGGACTGTTTTTTCTTGATAGTGAAAGAGACTTAGAGTATCAGGAGTTAGCTTGAAATAAAGTTTCTAATAGAATGGATCATACTTTCTGTTGTAAAATATTTCCTCAAATATGACAAAAATCATATGTTACGATGAATTTGCGGAAAAACGGCAAATTGTCGAAATAGGAGGAAGAATCAATAATGAAGAAAAAAGCAATTCTTACTGTTGCAGCTGCAGCGGCATTAATGATGTCAAATCCGGTCTTAAATAAAGCCCATGCGGCCACTAATAGCCCGTCGGTACAGGAAAAGGTCTATGTATACCAAGGGACAAATATGAATGAAATTAATAATGTCATTGAGAAATATCTTGCTAGTTTAGGATTTACTTTTTCACATAATACTATAAAGCAGCCAACTCAGTCTCAACCGGATCAAACGATCGCAACACAAGAGCCTGCTCAAACTGCGCCACAGCCTGTCCAGCATCAACCGGCACCTGTGACGAATACAGCCCAAAATACTAGTACCTTAAGTGCTTATGAGCAAAAAGTAGTTGATTTAACCAATCAAGAACGAGCTAAAAATGGCTTACCGGCCCTTGAAGTGGATGTAACACTTAGCAAAATGGCACATGAAAAATCACGTGATATGTCTGCAAATGGCTACTTTAGCCATACAAGCCCAACATACGGTTCACCTTTTGATATGATGAAGAAGTATGGGATTACCTATCGTTATGCAGGTGAAAATATTGCCATGGGACAGCGTACTCCTGAAGAAGTCGTCAAAGCTTGGATGAATAGTGAAGGACATCGTAAGAATATACTTAGCCCGAATTACAATTATATTGGGGTTGGTTATGTCTCGCAGGGGAACTATTGGACACAGGAATTTATTGGTAAATAGGAAGATGAGAGCTTGGGGATGAATGATCCTCAAGCTTTTTAGTATTAAACTATAAAAATCATATAGTGACAGGAATTAGTTGAATGAATCTTGAATTACTAAAGGGGTAAATTAAAAGGTATAGTATATAAATTTAAGGGGTGGAAAAATGAAAGTATTAGGATTTGGCGGCATCTTTTGGAGATCAAAAAATATAGAAACTTTAAAAAAATGGTATAACGACGTTCTAGGTATCCCTATGGACAATGATTGGAATATGACGATCATTACTCCTGGAGCAGAGAATAAAACAGCCTTTTCATTTTTTACAGAGGATAACGAATATTTTCCTCAAGAGCAATCTGTTATGTTGAATTTTCAAATTGACAATATGGCTGAGTGTCTTGAGCATCTTAACCAAAGCGGGGTTCCTCTTTTGAAGGAGCCGGAGCAAAGTGAATTTGGAACATTTATTTGGATTTCTGATCCTGATGGCAGATGGATTGAACTGTGGGAAAAACCCACTGACGTTCAGGAAAAGAGATAATAGGCACGAATGTTTTCTTCATGACAAACAAACGGAGCCATTTAAGAAATCGGTTATAATCTTGCTCAAGATCCGGAATTAAAGCAAAGGAAGATTAGCCCGTTAACTGCAAATCAGCTTCCTTTAATGAAAGGAAAATAAGTGAAAGTATCCTGTTTTACCCTCAAAGTTAAGGGAGCATCATTTTAATCTGGTGCTCTTTCCTCAGTATCGGCTCCGCCTACGCCAAATACCATGATAGCCACGCATGCTATCCCCTCTAAAATGTACTATAACGCTAGATTGTTAATAAAATATGAACTAGTTGTTAATCATCCATTAATTTATTGACTATTAACTAATCAAACGTCTGATTAAATCTCCAGAACCATTGATATAAATGGCTTTGAGAGCCTAACCAAACGTTTGATTAGAAAAAGTAACGATCATTTTAAAGGAATCCAAATTTCCGAGTAGTAATCATCACCCCAAGGATCACCAGCTGAATAGACTTCTAAATCTGGCGTCCTAGCGTGCTTGTAATGGTTGGAAGGGAACCATTCGGTGTATATTTGTTTCCACACTTTTTGAATAGCATCAGGCATTGCACCGTTCACTTCAAATACCGCCCACTTTGAAGCTGGTATCTCGAGATTCATTAAGCCTTCGGGAGTGGCACCAGTATGTTCCGTAGCAATCCAGTAATCCATTAAATGTGGCTGAGTGTCGCGTTTATCGGCGCATACTCCAAGGACCCCCTTAATTTCCCCGTTATTCAACTTGAATAATAAATCATTGGTTCCATCTTGATGAACATCAGTCCACATTTTGGGGATCTCTATTAAGTTTTCACCATTCTTACATGAAATCTCCCGCTTGATTCCAACTACTTGGAAACTTTCTCTTTCGATAATTTTGTACTTCATAGGTTCCGCTCCTTTCAATGGTGGGTATTTGATTATATGATTATCCATATTATAGCAATGAAACTTTTTGAATTCCTCTCAATTTCAAACCTCTAAATTAGAGAAAGATCTTTTGCTAAGGTAATTTGAAGGTAAGTTATTCTTCAAAGGCGAATAAAATGATAGAATTCTATACAGCTAAAAGGATGGTAACGAGTCAGGAAATACTTAGTAAAGTTACTTCTAATTAAGAAGGTGATGAGGATGTTTTTTCTATTCTTAACGGCAATGATTATATGTTTTGTCGTGGGTACCACTTTATTGGTAAAAGGAACGATAACTGTCGGTGCGATTGCCATAGGTGCAGGAATCGTATTATTGCTGTTTATTTTGATTTATTATGGGAAAAAGAAGCATAGAAAAAAGAAATATGATTGGACTCCAGATTGCGATTGTATCCCTGATTTTGATTGTGGCCCAGATTGCGACTGTGGGCCGGATTGTAATTAATCTAATGAGATTACTAGATATCGTTCCATGTCATCGGATGAAGTCTCGGAGTTTAACCATTAAGGGATATACTCTCCCTTTATGTGCAAGATGCACGGGAATCTTAGCAGGCTATTTACTTTTCCCACTTTTGTTGATAGCAGGATTACATTTCTCATTATTGATCGGGCTCTTTTTAAATGTTCCGATGGTTATTGATGGGTGGACTCAGAAAAGGAAGTATCGGATGAGTAATAATATCTTGAGGGTTACGACTGGTATTTTGAGTGGATTTGGGCAAAGCATCGTTATCGTAACCGGAAGTGATTTAATAATAGCCAGTTTATTAGGTGGATAAAATTATTAAATGGGGCTGCCATTATGGCAGCCCTTTTTGCCTTTATTTTCGGTAAATTATGTTCGGAAAATCTGTTTAACCACTCCATTACCTTCTGAGACCTCTACCTCCGCATATGCCCCATTAATGAAGGTGATTTGTGGTGGAAGGTGCCCACAATCAATATCATAAATAACGGGTATTTTTAGCTCATCAGCTAGGTCTTGATAAACATCTTCCACCGTATAGTTTTCAACGGGCTTATTGGCTTCACTCCGTCCAAACATTAGGCCTGAACAGTTTTCAAACCAACCAGCTAATTTCATTTGGACTAAGGATCTCCGCAAATCAGCAGTATTCATTTCACAATTCTCTAAATACCAAATAACAGGCTCTTCGTTTATATGTTTTTTCCTAAAAGCATCTACATCACCGAATGGTGTCCCGATAAGATGCCTAATAATGTCAACACACCCGCCGAGCAAGCGCCCTTCGATCTTAGCAGGTTGGTTTCCGACAACCTTCCAAACCGTCTGTTCGGTTAAATGAAAGACACAGGGGGATGGATTCGAATGCTGCCATTCCTTTTGATAATTTTCAGAGGAATTCTGAATAATAGCTTCTCCCGAGTTCGTTGCTAACACAGACTCCCACATGGCGGTCGTTTCATCCATTAATTCTCCTCTTAAATCTACGAGATTTGTCCCATGAGCGGTAGCGATACCTGTTTTTAAGGTAATCGCAAGCAAAAGAGCACTTACATCAGAATAGCCTAAAACCCACTTGTTATTAATCTTTTCATAGTCTATATGTTCGAGAATCTCGATTAATAATTCCCCGCCCCATGGTGGAATGATGATGTCAATATCACTGTTTTGCATCATTGCATTAAATTCAGCTGCACGGATTAAAGCTGGAGCTGATTTAGCCTTGTCTTGAGTCCAACTTGTTTCTCCACAGACCACCGTGAATCCTCTTTGTCCATCCGGCTGCATGCAAGTCTATAGACTTCATGTAATGGTCCGGGCACACCTGATGAGGGTGCAGTTACTCCAATGGCAGCTCCCTTTTTTAAATGCGGATAGGTAATCATAATAAAAATCCTCCAAAAATACTTTTACATGATTTTACCAAAAGTATTGGTAATATTCATCAAAATATTAATTCATTTTAAGGTGAGCAATTCTACACCGAGGGATTCCCAGTAAAGAAAGTTGTTGATACGGTAGGTGCTGGTGACGGATTTGCCGTTGGAGTGGTCAGCGGGATATTAGAAGGTTTACCATTGAAGGAAGCGGTAAAACGCGGAGCAGCCATCGGTGCGCTTGCAGTGATGGCTCCTGGAGATAACGACGGATTACCTAATCGAGCCAACTTAGAAACTTTTATTGAAGAATCATTGGAGAAGCGTTAATAGAAGAATTGGAAAAAGGTAAAGAGAATCCGTATTATCAGGTTTTCTTTACCTTTGAATTATCTTGTTTAAGAACCTGTATACCCAAGGTTTCTTGAAATGGCGATACTATACTGTTTCATTTTGTCTATTAATGTATCGTTGATCAGATCCATCGTTACTCGATTGTTAGGTCCAGAAATACTAAAACTGGCAACAATCTTGCCTTTATGGTCGTAAATAGGTGATGCAATACATCTTAATACTTCTTCATTCTCGGCATTGTCTAAGGCATAACCCTGGACTTTCACCGTTTCAATTTCTTTGATGAGTTCTTCTTTAGATGTAATCGTTGTAGGTGTTTTTGGAATAAAGGTAATATTTGAAACGATGTCTTCAAATTTGTCCGGACACATATCGGATAGTAGTATTTTCCCAACAGCTGTGCAGTACATTGGGGCTCTGCTTCCAATGCGCGAATACATCCGGATGGTTTGATTGCTTTCAATTTTATCAATGTAAATGACTTCGCCGCGGTCTTCAATGCATAAATGAACGGTTTCATTCACTTCTTGCACTAATTTTTCTAAAAATGGCTTTGCGATCGTGACAATGTTTGATTGATTTAAAAGGTTTCTAGAAAGAAAGAGGACTTGTAAGCCAAGTTTATATTTGTCGGTTTCTTCATCTTTCATAACATAATTCATATTTGATAGTGTAGATAATAATCGATGAAGGGTACCTTTTGTCAGTCCAACCTGCTCCGCTAGCCGCGTAATCTGGATGCCGTCGGGATATTCAGAAAGCTTGTTTAATATGGTAAGAGCTCTTTCAAGGGATTGAACATTAGACATGATTTCTACCTCTTTTAAATGTTTTTCAGTTCATATTTTTGGAACGCCGTTCTATTATATGATACGATAAGAGTATGATTTTGTAAATTTAAATAAGAATGATGAAAACTATTTGAAAATATTTTGTTGAAAAGAAAATAAGTAGAAAGAAAGTGACTGCGATGAAAAAAATCAATATTTTAACGAAAATTGCGGAATGTGGTGTGGTTGCGGTTGTCAGGGCAGACTCAAAAGAAGAGGCTGTTAACATTTCAGAAGCCTGTGTGGAAGGCGGTATTCAAGGGATTGAGGTTACTTTCACCGTCCAAGGCGCAGAAGAAGTGATTAAAGAATTAGCAACCCTTTATCAAAATAATAATAATGTAGTGATTGGCGCAGGAACTGTACTTGATGCAACCACCGCAAGAATTGCGATTTTGGCGGGGGCGCAGTTTGTAGTGAGTCCAGCCTTTGACCAGGAAACGGCAACTTTATGTAATTTGTATCAAGTACCTTATATGCCTGGCTGTATGACCCTCACCGAAATGAAACGTGCATTAGAAGCGGGTGTTGATATTGTGAAACTGTTCCCTGGCAGTGCCTTTGGTCCAGATTTTGTTAAAGCAGTAAAAGCGCCGCTTCCGCAAATAAATATTATGCCAACTGGTGGAGTCAGTTTAGACAATGTCGAACAGTGGATTAAGAATGGCTGCGTAGCCGTTGGAGTAGGCGGTAATTTATTGGCACCAGCTAAAACAGGGGAATTTAACAAGATTACTGAGTATGCAAAACAGTATATTGAGAAAGTTCAAGCCGCCAGAGGAAGATAAACTGTATCGCATTGAGCTGTTTTCTAGTATCGAAACCAAGAACCCATAGTCCTTGTTTCGGTCTTTAATAAAAAGGAGGAATAGATGATGCCAACAAGTTTAAAAGACACAACTACATTACATAATGGTGTAAAAATGCCATGGGTAGGGTTAGGTGTATTCAAAGTGACTGAAGGAGAAGAGGTAGTTCAATCCGTTAAAGCAGCTATTAAGAATGGATATATTAGTATTGATACCGCCGCTATCTATAAAAATGAAGAAGGCGTTGGTCAAGCCATTAAAGAATCAGGGGTGCCGCGTGAAGAATTATTTATCACTTCCAAGGTATGGAATTCTGATCAAGGATATGAATCAACGTTAGCAGCCTTTGAAACCAGTCTTAACAAGCTTGGGCTTGATTATTTGGATCTTTATTTAATCCATTGGCCTGGAAAAAATAAATATAAAGAAACATGGAAGGCGTTGGAAAAGCTCTATAAAGATGGCCGTGTCCGCGCCATTGGTGTAAGTAACTTCCTTGTTCATCATCTAGAAGATTTAATCAGTACCGCAGAGATTAAACCAATGGTAAACCAGGTAGAATTCCATCCACATTTAACCCAAAAGGAATTACTTGCTTACTGTAAAAAGGAAGGCATTCAAATGGAAGCGTGGTCGCCGTTAAAACAAGGGCAGCTTCTAAATGAACCAGTTCTTGAAGATCTTGCTCATAAATATAATAAATCTGTTGCTCAAGTGATCTTACGCTGGGATCTACAGCATGGTGTGGTGACCATTCCAAAATCAATCAAAGAACATCGCATTATCGAAAATGCAGATCTTTTTGATTTTGAATTATCTGCTGAAGATATGGACAAAATCGATGGATTAAATCAAGATAGCCGTGCGGGCTCTCACCCAGATACAATGAGTGTCGGCTTTGAAGAATAGATTTCAATGATCAAACGTCTGCCTTTAATTTAAAGGGCAGGCGTTTTTTCTATCATAAGAAAAAATATGACTTATGCTATAATGTTGTATACCTTTATGGACAGCAGATCTTAAACCTCAGGAAGGAGCAGGACACTTGAACGTAAGTTTAACTCATAAACGCATTAAGGAAATGTGTGGCACTGCCTCCTTCAAACGAGGAGATTATTTTTATCAAACGAATAAAGTAATTTTTCAGCAATACCTCCCACATCGTTGTCAAGCAACCGTGACAGGTGATGAAGATTTTCATGTGACCATCGAAACAGGTTCCAATGATGACCTGCGAACGGAATGCAGCTGCCCGAAGTTGGCCTCTTTTACGAAGGAATGTCAGCATATTGCAGCCGTTTTATTAGCTATTTACGAGCACCAACAGAAAGGAACGATCCCGAGAGTCGATTATTCAACTAATCAGGAACTCGCTGAAGGGTTATTGACTATTTTTACCGACCAGCCGATCCGATCAAGTGGTCATCAACTGCATTTTGAAAAAAGAACCGTGCTGGATATTGAGTTTACCTTGAAACCCGTTGATATGGGTAATGGAAGCCACTTATTCACGATCGAACTGACACTCGAATCCATCATAGTACAAAACATCCGTGCCTTTTTGGAACAGATTAAAGCCGGAAAGGCCTTCAAACTTTCTAATTCATTTACATTTGACCCAAGTCAGCACTGCTTCCAAAAAGAAAACAATAACGTACTCGAGCAACTCGTCCAAGTAGTCCGTGATGAAAAGGTTTATGTGGTGCCTGACACCAATAACACTACACAGCAGATGTTATCTATTCCATCTTCCACATGGGGACGTATGCTTACTCTCCTCCAAAAGATACCTAATGTGCTGGTGGAGTATGAGGGCCAAATCTATCAAGGCCTGCATGTGTTTGACGAAGGGCTGCCTTTACAGTTTGATTTTGCTGGAGCGGATCGAAACGGCTATCAGCTGAAAGTAAAAAACTTGCAGCGAATGATTTTCTTTGAAGCTTATCATTCTGTTCTCTTTGAAGGGAAAATGAAACAACTGGAAGAGCAGGATTTTAAACGACTTTTCGACCTGAAAAGGATGCTTGATGCCTCAGGAATGAGCCAAATACCGATTCCAGAAGAGCAAATTCAGTTCTTTTTGGAAAAAGTCGCGCCAGGCTTAAAAAGACTTGGCCAAGTTACGATAGCCGAAGCAATCACGAAGAAATGGATGACCACACCGCTAGTGGCCAAACTCTACTTGGATCGTGTGAAAAACCGCTTGCTTGCTGGGCTCGAATTTCAATACGAAAATACAATAATTAATCCATTGGAAAATAGAGATCTCCCGACGGACTCGTTAGTGATTCGTGATGTAGAGAAGGAAGAGGAAATCCTGCAGATTTTTGAAGAAAGTTCGTTCGCCAAGACGGACGGAGGATATTTTCTTCATAATGAAGAACTAGAATATGATTTTTTAACGTACATTGTTCCAAAATTGCAAAAGCTTGTCAGAATTTACGCAACAACGGCTGTTAGAAATCGTATTTCGAGAGAGAATTTTCGTCCACAGGTAAGGGTTAGGTTCAAAAGAGAACGTACCAATTGGCTTGAATTTAAATTTGAAATGGACGGTATTCCTGAAAGACAAATACGTGAAGTTTTGGCGGCTTTAGAGGAGAAAAGGAAATATTATCGCCTGCCGAACGGGTCGCTGCTCTCGCTTCAGACAAGAGAATTCGAAGAAATCCAGCGTTTTCTTTATTCACCACTAGCCAAAAATAAGGACATCGCTAATGGCTTAGATTTACCAATCGAGCAGAGTCTTCAACTCCTTGATACAGTTGAAATCAGTGATACGTTCAAACTAGAAGAATCCTTTCGGCAGTTTCTGGATCACCTTCACCATCCTGACAAGTTAGAGTTTGAGGTGCCAGTCAGTTTAGATCCTACTCTCAAAGCATATCAAAAAACTGGGTTTAAATGGATGAAAACTCTGGCTTACTATGGCTTCGGAGGAATTTTGGCAGATGATATGGGGCTAGGAAAAACAATTCAAAGTATCGCATATATCTTGTCAGTCCTGTCTGATATCCGAAAAACTAATCAGCCGGCCCTTGTTGTTTGTCCGTCATCATTGACCTATAACTGGCTGAGTGAATGCAGGAAATTCGCTCCCCAGTTAAAAGCAGTTGTTATTGATGGAACCAAACAAGAGCGGACCAAACTGCTGAAAGAACAGACAAATGTTGATGTCGTAATCATCTCCTATCCGTTATTGCGCCGTGAGATCACCTGGTTTGAGAAACAAATGTTTCATACCGTGTTTTTCGATGAGGCCCAAGCCTTTAAAAACCCATTGACGCAGACTGCCCGAGCCGTAAAAAAACTGCAGTCCCTGAATCGATTTGCGCTTACGGGTACACCAGTGGAAAATGCCTTAGAGGAGTTATGGTCCATTTTTCACGTTGTTTTTCCAGAACTGTTCCTCGGGCTAAAAGAATATAGCAAGCTTTCAAGAAAAACGATTGCGCGGAGAATCCGTCCTTTCTTACTGCGCAGGTTAAAGGAAGATGTCCTCGCTGAACTTCCTGAAAAAATGGAGTCTTTGGAATCGGTTGAACTGTTCCCTGAACAAAAGAAATTGTATGCTGCTTATTTGGCGAAATTAAGGCACGATACGTTGAAGCATCTCGACAAAGACACGATTCGCAAAAATCGGATCAGAATCTTAGCAGGATTGACGCGGCTGCGGCAGATTTGCTGTCATCCAAGTTTGTTTGTAGAAGGTTATCAAGGGAATTCGGCGAAATTTGAACAGCTCTTGCAGATTGTCGAAGAATCAAAGCTCTCTGGAAGACGGGTGTTAATTTTTTCTCAATTTACGAAGATGCTAGAACTTATCGGCAGGTCTTTAACCGCAAAAGGGCTGAACTACTTTTATCTGGATGGACAAACCCCTTCAGAAGAAAGAGTGGAAATTTGCGAGCGTTTTAATCGAGGTGAAAGGGATTTGTTTCTTATTTCCTTGAAAGCAGGCGGAACCGGTCTAAATTTAATGAGTGCGGATACTGTCATTTTATATGACACGTGGTGGAATCCAGCTGTAGAGGAACAAGCTGCTGACCGTGCCCATCGGATGGGTCAGAAAAATGTCGTCCAGGTCATCAAGCTGGTAGCCCGCGGAACGATCGAGGAAAAAATGAATGAACTACAAGATAAAAAGCGACACCTCATCGAAGAAATCATCGATTCTGATGAAAAAGCTATATCTACCCTTACGGAAGAGGATATAAGGGAGATATTGATGATATAGAAAAAGGAGCCGCAGCGCAGCTCCTTTTTTTGCCCTATTAGACACCAATGACATTCAGTGATTGGCGAAGACCTTCGATTGCAAATTGCCTGATAAATTGGAAGGCAAATAATGCGATAATTGGTGAAAAATCAATAGGACCAAGTGGTGGAATAAATCTTCTGAACAAACCTAAATAAGGTTCGACTAACTTGCCAATCCAGATCCCAAGCTTGGTTTCTTGAAACTTAGGAAACCAAGAACCAAAAATGGATATTAAAATTAACCAATAATAAGCCTCAAAAACATAATGTCCAATAAGTAAAATATTAGAGCCCAATATAATCTTCCGTTCTATCGTAGTTTTTTTATTTTGCCATTCATCGTACCTATATATACTTGTACGATTTAACTTCAATTAAGTTTCAAATTTTTTATAAAAAAAACTAAAGGCGGTTTAGAACTTCAGGGATAAAATCAGTGTAGTTATCAATATGGAAATCCGCTTCGATATTTTGATTTTGAAAGGCACATGTTTTAATATTTAATTTGCGAGCGGGAATTAAGTCTAAATCACGGTCACCAACAACTAAATCAATATGGTAACTTTTTAAAACATATTCATAGGAGGAACTGTGTGGTTTTCGTGTAAATCCTTGTTCTTCCACAGAAACAATGTCTTTAAAGTATTTACTTAACTGGTATTTTTCAAGTAGAAAAACAGTGGATTCCTTATCACGATGCGTCACAATAATATTGTTATCCACTGAAGATAAAGCTTCTGTTAAGTGTTCAAATGGCTTGCTTTCTGTTTTTGAATAATAGTTATGTAAAGTTTGATACTCAAGTCTCTGCTCCTCACCGATTCCATAATGTTTAAAAGCAGTTTTGGAATCAATTTTAAGCCATTTTAGAACTTCATCACGGTCTAAATCTTGTTTGCTTAAGCGGATGAATCCAGAGACAAGTGCTGGATAGGTATCAAAAAGAGTTCCGTCAAAATCCCATAATACGTTCATAATAATCCCTCGTTTCCGAAACGTTTTGATTTTTCTTTTAAGAGAGTACCATAACTTGAAAATAAAGAAAAATCATTAGGGCACTGGAGGAAGAATTTGTTATACTTTACAAAGGGAATGCACATGTTAATAGATAGAAATGAGGGATAATCATGCCATTTGATATTTCAACACTTGGATTACCATATTTTAGTCTAGAAGCAGCAGCTGTGGACAAAAGTCCAAGTGAATTAGTCATCAGTGACGAAAGTAAGGAAAACTATTACATAGTTTCTCGCGAAGTATACGAGAACGGCCCGCAGCAAGATGGGTATATCATTGTTGTAGAAGAAGGAGAGTAGAATTACTCTCCTTTTTTTTTTGAATAAATGCTTCGATTTCTGTTCTATGTTTTAGGTCATGCTAAGACATACTAACAAAGTACTCTCCGATGGTAGTATGCTCTATATAAGAAAGTATCATTGGTTGTGGCTAAGTAGTAATAAAACGCTTCCAACTTTTAAAGCGGGAAGCGTTTATATATACTATCCAATGAAATTAGCCAATTCCTGGGTAAATTTCTTCTGCTCTTCCCAGAACAACCCATGTCCACTATGCTCAAACCAAACCAGCTTAGAATTCTGTATGCCTTGATGAAGAAAGGAAGCCAGCGGCGGTTTGCAAATTTGATCATGGTTTCCATGAAGAATTAATGTAGGCACATGAATTCTTTTGAGATCAGCGAATAAGATTTCATCTCTTAAAGAGTTAAGTAAACCAGCCGTGGAATGACCTGCGGCTTCAAGTCCTAATTGAAAAAACCAATCTGAGAATGGCTTGGTGAGTGCCTGATGAAAGAACATATTCGTGAAGTCTGCGAGCATTTTTGGCCGATCGTTATAGATCTGCCCTAGCAGGGTATTAACATCCTTCGCCTCTAATCCAAAAGGAAAGCCAGGCCGCTTGATAAAACTAGGAGCCGCTGCACCGAAAAGGGCTAATTTCGAAACCCCATAGCCGCTATGACGCCCCATATATCTAATAACAATCGCTCCACCTACTGAATGGCCAGCGAGTGTGAAATGCTGTAAACGAAGCGCCTTAACAATTTGGCGAATATCATCTGCCATTCTGTCGTAAGAGTAGCCGTTCCATGGTTTATCTGATTTGCCAAATCCTCGAAGGTCTATCCCAATACATCGGTACCCCATAGAAGGAAGGACATTAAACTGATATTCAAATAATTTATGATTCGCAGGCCAGCCATGGACAAAGAGGATGGTCTTATGGCTCTTGGGATTAATATCTTCTACATAAATGTTGACTTTAGAAGCAACTTTTACATAATACCCCATTTTGACCCCTCCTTTACAAAAGTATGGAAAACCATCTACAACTAGGCTATTCATCAATAGCTAGGCTAATACGTAGTGAACCTTTTCGTACAGGTTGTAAATCTCCACTCTTCTTATACTTTTCAGATAGGAATTTTCCTGGCTATTTTGATTTTATTAGGCAAAAAGTCTTGGTGAATAAGGAATATTATTATTCTGATATTATAAATAGGAGTAATTTCCATATATAAAATTGTTGTTATATGAGGAAAATTTCTATAATATTAACTAAGTATAACTTTATAGATAAGATAATATTTCATTTTATAAGTCAAAGTTGATTCATCATAATAATCAACTTTTATTATATTGAAAAGGAGAAATGCAAATGAAGAAAATTAGTTTAGCATGGCAGATATTCATTGGGCTCATTCTCGGTATCATTGTTGGTGCGGTTTTTTATGGGAATCCACATGTGGCAAGTTACCTGCAGCCAATTGGCGATATATTTATTCGTTTAATTAAAATGATCGTTGTTCCCATTGTTATTTCCAGTTTAATCGTGGGTGTTGCTGGCGTTGGAGATATGAAGTCATTGGGAAAACTTGGTGGTAAAACTCTGCTTTATTTTGAAATTATCACTACGATTGCGATTATCTTAGGACTACTCTTTGCAAACGTATTTCAACCGGGTGCTGGCGTAGATAAATCGAAACTTGCGAAAACAGATATTAACAGCTATGTAAGCACAGCGGAACAAACAGAATCTCATTCAATGATTGATACTGTTGTAAACATTGTTCCTACAAATATCATCCAGTCTCTCGCAAACGGGGAAATGCTGCCAATCATTTTCTTCTCCGTTATGTTCGGACTTGGAGTTGCGGCAATTGGGGAGAAAGGGATTCCAATCATTAATTTCTTCAGAGGAACTGCCGATGCGATGTTCTATGTCACAAATCAAATCATGAAGTTAGCGCCATTCGGTGTGTTCGCATTAATTGGTGTTACTGTTTCAAAATTTGGTATTACGTCATTAATACCATTAGGAAAACTAGTCCTTGTTGTATACGGAGCCATGTTTTTCTTCATTTTAGTTGTCTTAGGTTTAACAGCAAAAATTGTCGGATTTAACATTATCCATCTCATTAAGTATTTAAAAGATGAATTAATTTTAGGGTACTCAACAGCAAGTTCGGAAGCAGTTCTTCCGAAAATCATGGAAAAAATGGAGAAACTTGGTTGTCCTAAGGCGATTACGTCCTTTGTCATTCCAACAGGATATTCCTTTAACCTTGATGGATCGACCCTTTATCAAGCGATTGCAGCGCTGTTTATTGCGCAGATGTATGGTATTCATATGAGTATTGGCCATCAAATCACATTAGTCCTTGTATTGATGTTAACCTCTAAAGGAATTGCCGGGGTACCAGGCGTATCATTTGTTGTTCTCCTTGCTACATTGGGAAGCGTAGGAATCCCAGTAGAAGGACTAGCATTTATTGCCGGGATTGACCGGATCCTTGATATGGCACGTACTTGTGTTAATATCGTCGGAAACTCTTTGGCTGCCATTGTTATTACCAAATGGGAAGGCCATAAGCTTAAACCTTATAAAGAACAAAAAGCAGCTTAATAGTGTAAAAAGGACATCTTCAACAACATGGAGATGTCCTTTTTCGTTTGAATTAGATCGCTTTATGAATATATATTCTGAATTTTAAATGTAGTCAGGTAATATCATTGACTTATAAAGAATAATCATACTAAAATTAATAAAACCGATAGAATTACTTAGAATTTATTACTTTATCAATAAGAGGGGATTCATTCATGTTACGAGATGATCAAAGAATAAATAAAAGTCCAAATGCTGTTAAAGAGATTACAGCAGATGGTTCGTTTAATCGTCAAAAAAATAGATTTACTACGCCCTTCGGTCAAAACGATGGGGAGCTGCCAGTTGAAGCCGGGCGGTACCGATTATTATGGTCTGCCGTTTGCCCATGGGCCCATCGGTCGGTTATTGTCCGAAGTGTTCTCGGGTTAGAAGAAGCAATCAGTTTAGGGACAGCTAGTCCTATGCGGCCGAAACTTCCCCATGTGGATTGGGAGTTTTCTTTAGATGAGGACGGCATTGACCCTGTATTAGGAATTAGATATATGAGTGAAATTTATTTAAAAACAGCTGCAGATTATACTGGCAGGCCGACGGTGCCGGTAATCATAGATGTTAAGGAACAAAAGGTCGTTAATAATGATTATTTTAAACTGACAAACTATCTCGAAACGGTCTGGGCTCCTTTTCATAAAGAGCAGGCACCTAATTTGTACCCGAAGCATTTACGTGCGGAGATTGATGCTCTTAACGATATCATTTTCCATGAGGTCAACAATGGCGTCTATAAATGCGGATTCGCCCAATCACAAGAGGCCTACGAACAAGCATATGACACTTTATTCGCAAGATTAGATGAGCTGGAAGAGCGTCTGTCGAAACAGCGGTTCTTATTTGGTGATTTTATTACGGATTCTGATGTTCGGCTGTATGCTACGTTGATCCGCTTCGATGCTGCCTATTATTCTGCATTCAAAGCCAATCGTAATCGGATTGTCGATTTTCCTAATTTATGGGGCTATCTAAGGGATCTTTATCAAACCCCTGGGTTCGGTGATACGACGGATTTTGATGCAATCAAACGGCATTATCATTTGTCGAACCATATCGCGAGCAATGATCAAAAGGGATATACTATTTTACCGAAGGGTCCTGATCTATCTGGTTTGACATCAGAACATCATCGACAAGCTTTAAGTAATAACGCCGAGAAATTTTTAATACACTGAGAGAAAAATTGATTAAAAGCAGGTGGAAAAATGATGATACGTGATGCGGTCGCAAATGAATTCCCATTTATTCGCGACCAAAGAGTTCACTCCTATGAAGAACATGCCCATAACATCCCACAAGAGCACTGGCAGGCTCTTAAACAAAGCATCTCGTCGGATGCAGATTTGCAGGAAAATGTGGAACGCATTGTTGCAGAGATTGATGGAAGTATCGTAGGCAGTGTTGCCTTATTTCCAGCCAAAACCGACGCGTATAAAGGATTAGTCGATGAGCTGGATTACCCTGAGATCCGGATGCTCGCAGTCACACCGCACGCTCGAGGAAAAGGAGTAGCAGGTGCTTTGATTTCAGAATGTATGAGGCGTGCAAAAGTACAGGGATTTCCAGCGATTGGCCTGCATACAGCAGATTTTATGAAGAGTGCGATGAGACTTTACGAACGAATGGGTTTTGAACGGTTACCCCAATACGACTTTGAACCTGCGAATGATGGTATTATCGTGAAAGCTTTTCGACTTACTTTTGAATAATGTAAAGGTTTTTTTAAAAAACCCACTTGACAGGTAGGAAAAGTCAGAATAAAATGTAAATAATTCAAATAAATTGTAAACATAAAATTAAGCTGATTGGAAAACCAAAGGCTTATACTCTTAGATAAAATAAAGGGGTATAGGCCTCTTTTGTTAGAAAGGTGACTGATCATGAATTTTCCAATTAGTAAGTGCAGTCCACATTGTTGTCTGTCATTGGATCGTTTTTTATTGGAATAAAACCAAGTATTCTTATGTGAAATTGGTAGATTAAGAGAGGATGATACGATGGCATACGTGGATCAATCAAAGGCAAATTATATTCTGTCGTTACTTAAAGGACTGGAGTATGGATCTGTGGTGATAACAGTTCATGATGGCAGCATTACCCAAATTGATAAAACAGAGAAAACTAGATTTGCCCAACAAAAAAAGTACGCCCCTAAAGAACAAAAGTAACCCCACTTATTATTGGGTTCATTTAAAAAAAACAGCCGATCAGTCCACTGAAGGCTACTTATTTTCTAAACTATCCGAAAGATGAGCATTTCTGACGGGTCCTTTCCTAAGGCCGTAATGCAGAGGCTCATTCTAACAGGAATGGTCTAGGGATAGGTAGTCTTTTTTGTTTGGCTGTGTTAGAGGTAAATGTTGATTTTAGCACTCTGTTGATTGGAGCGGAAGGCACGAAGACTCCTGCGGGAGTACGGGGCAGGGGAGACCCCGCAGGAGCAAAGCGACGAGGAGGCTCCCCGGCACGCCCGCGAACCGCTCGTGCCTGGAACGGAAATCAACAGACAAGTTTAACACAGCCTTTTGTTTTAAAAAAAAGGAGGAAATTACTAATGAAAATCGCTTACAAATTCACAACAGTACTTATTCTAATCGCTCTTATTTTGGCCGGATGCGGCACTCAGGCAAGCAACCAAAGTTCTGAGAAAAAGGATGGAGGAACCAAACAAGAAACTTCAAAAACAAAGGAACCTGTCCAATTATTAAATGTTTCATATGACCCAACCCGAGAGCTGTATGAAGAGTTTAACGGAGAATTCGCTAAGTATTGGGAAAAAGAAAAAGGGCAGAAAGTGACGATTCAACAATCACATGGTGGTTCCGGGAAACAAGGCCGCGCTGTTATTGATGGACTTGAGGCGGATGTAGTGACTTTAGCCTTGGCCTACGACATTGATGAAATTGCAAATATTGGCGGATTACTTTCAAAGGATTGGCAAAAGAACCTGAAGGACAACTCCACACCATATACGTCGACGATCGTGTTTCTAGTTAGAAAGGGAAATCCTAAGGGAATTAAGGATTGGGATGATTTAACGAAAAAAGGTACTTCCGTCATCACCCCGAATCCAAAGACGTCAGGTGGTGCCCGCTGGAATTACTTAGCTGCTTGGGCCTATGCAAAAGATAAATATAATGGTGATGAGACGAAAATTAAGAAATTTATGAGCCAACTATATAAAAATGTTGAGGTTTTAGATTCTGGTGCCCGCGGAGCAACTACCACGTTCGTGGAAAGAGGAATTGGTGATGTCTTAATTGCCTGGGAGAACGAAGCCTTCTTGACTCTTAATGAATTAGGAAAAGACAAATTTGAGATTGTCGTCCCATCCATAAGTATTCTTGCCGAACCACCTGTTGCTGTTGTGGATAAGAACGTTGAGAAAAAGGGAACAAAAGAGGTTGCTGAAGCCTATTTGAACTATCTATACAGTGATGTGGGACAGGAAATTATCGCGAAGAACTATTATCGTCCTCGCAATCAAACGATTCTTGATAAGTATGCAAATGTCTTTCCAAAAATTAACCTAGTGACCATTGACGATGATTTTGGGGGATGGAAAAAAGCACAAGAGACGCACTTTAATGATGGCGGAACGTTTGATCAGATTTACCAGCCATAACAGTAGTTCAGTGAGACGGGTGTCCTCCATCAAGGGTGATGGGGGGCGCCCTACATGTATATTATTTGGAAGGGGTCAACCTCATGGCTCGATTAGCAAGCTTAAAGATGAAAAGAAATAGTGTCCTGCCGGGATTCGGCCTTTCGTTAGGGTTTACGATGTTTTATATAAGCATCCTTGTCATTCTGCCATTATCGATGATTTTTATTAATTCAGTGACTGTTGAGTGGTCAAAAATTTGGGGAACCATTTCAGATCCGAGGGTGGTTGCCTCTTATAAATTGAGCTTTGGTGCAGCTTTTACAGCCGCGTTTATTAACGTTATTTTTGGCGTATTAATCGCATGGGTGCTTGTTCGTTATCCGTTTCCAGGCCGTCGAATTATCGATGGATTAGTTGATTTGCCCTTTGCCTTACCGACAGCGATTGCTGGGATTGCCTTAACGACATTGTATACAGAGAATGGCTGGGTTGGTCAGTTTTTAAGTTTTAAGGTGGCGTTTACTCCGCTCGGAATTACACTGGCATTAACCTTTATTGGGCTCCCCTTTGTGGTACGTACCGTCCAGCCCATCCTGCAAAGCTTAGATAAAGAAATAGAAGAAGCATCGGCAAGCTTAGGGGCAAACCGGGCGCAAACGTTTGTGAAAGTAATTTTTCCAGAATTACTGCCGGCTGCGTTAACAGGTTTCGCCCTTGCCTTTGCTCGTGCCCTTGGGGAATACGGTTCGGTGGTGTTTATTGCAGGGAATATGCCGATGCGGACAGAGATCACACCGCTTTTAATCATGACCAAACTAGAACAGTATGATTACGCCGGAGCCACCGCGATTGCGGCCGTGATGTTGATTTTCTCTTTCACGATTTTACTTATTATTAACGTCTTACAGTGGTGGACGAATCGGAAATTTATATAGTATTTTAATAGATTTTGAGGAAAATTGTTTGTTTTGCAAATAAATTAGGCAGGTCCAGAAGGAGGTCCTTATGGCAGGTAATGTTTCATTGCAGTATTCAACTGCACCGGTCCAAGTTGCGTCCAGCAACTCTGAGCCACGTCTTGTACGCTGGATACTCATCACACTTGCATTAGCATTCTTAAGTTTGTTTTTGGTATTGCCACTGGTTGCTATCTTTATAAAAGCCTTTGATAAAGGGGCAGCTGTTTTTCTAGAGGCCATTAGCAACCCAGACGCATTATCGGCTATTAAGCTAACATTGATTATTACCTTAATTACTGTTCCCCTAAATGCCATCTTTGGAGTGGCAGCCGCCTGGGCCGTTACTAAGTTCAATTTTAAGGGGAAAAGTCTACTGATTACGATTATTGATCTTCCATTTGCCATTTCCCCAGTGATTGCGGGATTGGTGTTTGTATTATTATTTAGTGCACATGGTTTATTTGGACAATGGTTAATTGATCATAATATCAAAATCATCTTTGCAGTACCAGGAATTGCGCTGGCCACGCTTTTGGTGACACTACCATTCGTCGCCAGGGAACTGATTCCATTAATGCAAACGCAAGGGACGGCCGATGAGGAAGCTTCTCTGACGCTGGGGGCGAGCGGCTGGAAAACATTCTTTTTGGTCACTTTGCCGAATATTAAATGGGGACTACTATATGGGGTTATTCTCTGCAGTGCACGAGCGATTGGGGAGTTTGGGGCCGTATCGGTTGTTTCTGGACATATCCGCGGCTTGACCAATACGATGCCGCTTCATATCGAAATTTTATACAATGAGTATCAATTTTCCGCTGCCTTTGCGGTGGCTTCCTTAATGTCATTGTTCGCCATCATCACGCTCATTGTAAAAAATGTCATTGAGTGGAAAGCCAGAAAGTCATTTGAATCTGAAGAAGGAGCGCACTAAGATGAGCATACAAATCCAAAATATCTCGAAATCATTTGGAAACTTCCAAGCCCTTGATCAAATTAATCTGGATATTCAAACGGGGGAACTCGTTGCCCTGCTAGGTCCGTCCGGCTCTGGAAAAACATCGCTGCTCAGAATTATCGCAGGATTAGAAGCCGCCAATGAAGGTGTGATTCTGTTTGGGGAAGAAGACATCACACATATCAGTACAAAGGAACGGAAAGTAGGATTTGTGTTTCAGCATTATGCGTTGTTTCGTCATATGACTGTTTTTGATAATGTGGCTTATGGGTTAAAAGTGCGGCCTAGAAAATTACGACCTTCCAAAAACGAAATAAAAGAAAAGGTCATGGAATTACTAAAACTAGTAAAACTAGAGGCCTTTGCTGATCGATATCCATCCAATTTGTCTGGGGGTCAACGGCAGCGGGTCGCATTAGCACGGGCATTAGCGGTTGAGCCTAAGGTGCTATTGTTAGATGAACCGTTTGGTGCCTTAGATGCCAAGGTCCGGAAAGATCTTCGCAGATGGTTAAGAAAACTTCATGATGATTACCAGATTACCAGTATTTTTGTGACCCATGACCAAGAGGAGGCGCTGGATGTTGCCGATCGTGTGGTCGTGATGAATGAAGGGAAAATTGAGCAAATCGGAACACCAGAAGAGGTATATGAAAATCCAAACAGTCCTTTTGTCTATCACTTTTTAGGAAACGTGAATTTGTTTAAAGGCCGTCTGCATAACGGGAAATTACGGCACGGGCATTTTGAAGTCGATGCCCCAGAATTTTCGGGAATAGAGAATACCGAGGCCGTTGGGTACGTCCGTCCACATGATATAAGTATTGAAAGAGAGGCAAGCCCAGATTCTGTATCTGCCAAGATTAATTATATTCATTTAGTCGGAGCTGCTGTCCAACTTGAATTGATTCGAAAGGATAATGGGGACTACCTGGAAGTGGAATTAAGAAAGGAGCAATATCGCAGCCTCCATCTAAAAACAGGAGAAGAAGTGTTTGTAAAACCTAAACAATTAAAAGTCTTTATCCCCCAAGATTATTCTATTTAATAGTATAGTATTATCGGTAAAAATCAGATAAGATTACTGTCAGTATTCGTATCTGATTTTTACAGGGGGAGTAGACTTGAGAAAAATTACTTTATCCAATGGAAATACAGTCGAGGTGGATTGTTTAAGCTGTGCTTTAATAAGTGGCTTAATCGAGCCTGATGGCGGGGTCGTTTATGAAACTGAATATTTTCATGCCCATCAAGACGTCGCCTATCTGATTAAGGGATTAATAATTGTAGCCTCCAAACGGCATATTACATGTCTTGATGAATTAACGGATGTCGAAAAGACGGATTACATAAATATTCTCTCTAAAATCAGAAAAGCCCAAAGAGAAGTCCTTGGGATAGAGCATGTGTATTATTTTTATAATGAAGATACTACCCATCATTTTCACATCTGGATGGTCCCGCGATATGAGTGGATGTACCAATTTGGCCGATCTGTTGAATCGGTGCGGCCAGTTTTGCTCCATGCTAGAAATGAAATGAATTATGAAGAAAATCTTCAAGAAGTGATGGAAGCTATTAAACAACTGAAGATCGAGCTAAATAAATAGTGAGGCAATCAAGCAGGAAGATTAGCTTCCTGCTTGATTGCCTTCTGCCTTAGCCGCATCAACCATTAGAATAATCGCTGAGATAATATGCATAATCATTCCTACAAACGGAATCCAGCCTATACAAGAAGTTATGATTCCAAGGACACTACCTGTAATGGACCCGCTGCCCTCTTTTTTGGTAATCACCAACGTAACAATATGTAATATTAACATAATTGCTAGAGGGGTCCATACAAGACTGAGAACGATCGTACCTCCAAGTACAGGAATTCCTAGTAATGCTTCAAGCCCACCTGAAACCCATTTCAGTATTCTCGATGTTGACATAAAATCCCTCCCATAATTAGTTGGTTTTTCTTTCCATAATCCTTTCGTTTCATTCTATTCACACTCTATCCAAAAATAGAACAAAGTCCTATACTCATTGCACGAGTATAGGACTTTTATGTTATGAGCTCTGGTAAACTTGGATGTTGATTTCCGCTCCAGGCACGAGCGGTTCGCGGGCGGTCCGGGGAGCCTCCTCGTCGCTGCGCACCTGCGGGGTCTCCCCTGCCCCGTCCTCCCGCAGGAGTCTTCGTGCCATCCGCTCCAATCAACAGGGTGTCAAAATCAACACTAGATTAATCACAGCCATAATTATAAAAACTTAGTTCCAGTCGGTGTGAAATACGCCTTCCATATCTGTTCGCTCATACGTATGGGCACCGAAATAATCCCTTTGAGCTTGTAAAAGGTTGGCATTTGAATGGCCTCTTCGATAGCTATCGAAATAAGAAAGGGAAGCACTTAAGCAAGGGAAGGAGATTCCTGAATTAATTCCCTCGCAGACAATTTTCCTTAAGCCTGATTGATACTCTTTTGCTTTTCCAGCGAAAAACGGATCGATTAATAAATTCTTCAGATTTGCTTGTGTCCGGTAGGCTTCACTTATTGCGTTTAAGAACTCAGCACGAATGATACACCCGCCTCGGAAAATAAGTGCAATTTCCTCCAATGGCAAGTTCCAGTCATAAAGGTTCGAAGTCATTTTATATTGTGTAAACCCTTGGGCATAGGCACATACTTTACCCATATATAAAGCTTGTCTAATTTGCTCAATCCACAAATCTTTATCTAGTATTGACTGATCCAATTCCGGTCCAGTTAAAATTTCTTCCGCCCTAACACGTTCTTCCTTTAATGAAGATACATAACGGGAGAATAATGACTCGGTAATGATGGATAAGGGAATCCCGTTATCAATTGCTTGCATACTTGTCCATTTACCTGTTCCTTTTTGCCCTACTTTATCAAGGATGATATCAATCAGCGGTAAGCCTGTTTTTTCATCTTTTTTCTTTAAAATTTCGGCAGTAATCTCAATTAGATAACTTTTCAGCTCACCCTGATTCCAAGTTTCAAAGATATCAGCAATTTCATTCACAGTTAATTGTAATCTCTCTCTTAAAAAGGTATAGGCTTCAGCGATCAATTGCATATCAGCATATTCAATTCCGTTATGAACCATTTTCACAAAATGCCCGGCACCTTTTGGGCCAATATATGTACAACATGGGATACCATCCACTTGGGCCGCTATTTTGGTGAGGATGGGCGCTACTTTGTCATATGCATCTTTCTCCCCGCCAGGCATAATTGAAGGACCATTTAAAGCGCCAACCTCTCCACCTGAAATTCCAATCCCTAAATACTCAATTTCTTTCGACTTCAAATCTTCGAATCTTCGAGCCGTATCATCATAATGGGAGTTTCCGCCGTCCATAATAATGTCACCTGGCTCAAGAAAAGGAACTAGGGATGAAATGACTGAATCAATCGCCGCTCCGGCAGTCACCATCAGGAAAATTTTCCTAGGGGTTTCCAAGGACTGAACAAAACTTTGTACGTCGTAATAAGGGGCGATCGATTGATTGTCAATTCTTTGTAAAAGCTTATCTGTTAGATCTCTTGTGTAATTATAGACAGCGACTCTTTCACCGTTGTTCGCCATATTTAAGGCAATATTGCTGCCCATTACGCCTAAACCAATAACTCCAATTGTATTGTTCATTTCACTTTCTTCTCCTTTTAACTGCCAATAGTGGGGGACATAAATCCCCCACTATTGGATATTCATCTTAAACAAATAAACTTAGTAATAGAATGAACCCTAATCCAGCTACGGAAATAATCGTCTCAAGTAATGTCCATGTTGCGAATGTTTCCTTCATGGTTAAACCAAAATACTCTTTAAACATCCAAAAACCGGCATCGTTAACGTGTGAGGCAATTAAACTACCCGCTCCAGTGGCTAGGACGACTAAGGCAAGGTTCACGTCTGATTGACCTAACATTGGAATAACTAACCCAGCAGTGGTTAAAGCAGCAACTGTAGCAGACCCTAAGGCAATACGTAAAATAGCTGCAATGATCCATGCGAGAATAATTGGTGATAATGAAGTTCCTTTGAATAACTCGGCTACATAGTCACCTACATGACCATTAATTAATACTTGTTTGAAGGCACCGCCGCCACCGATAATTAATAGCATCATCCCAATATGTGAGATGGCTGTTGAACAAGAATCCATCACTGATTTCATAGGAATATTTCTTGCTAATCCCATTGTATAAATAGCGAATAATAACGAGATCACCATGGCAGGGGATGCACCGCCAACAAAACGGATAATGGCAAGTAAAGTGTTATCTGCAAATCCCATTGTTTTTTGAAGCAAAGTAATAATTGTAGCGATGGACATTAGAATGACAGGAAGCATTGCAGTAAATACACTGATTCCAAATCCAGGTGTGTCTTCCATTTTGAATGTTTTTTGCTCACCTAAAGAGGCGATATCTCCAGTTCTTGTAAAGGATGCAGGAACCAATCTTTTTGCTATCTTTGTAAATAAAGGTCCAGCAATAAAGACAGTTGGAATGGAAATAATTAAACCGTAAAGTAATACTTCCCCAAGATTTGCACCATATTCACCTGCGATGGTTGTTGGTCCAGGATGTGGCGGTAAAAATCCGTGTGTTACAGATAAAGCTGCTGCCATTGGAATACCAAGATATAAAATAGAAACCTTTAGTTGTTTAGATATCGCAAATACGATTGGAATTAATAAAACTAGTCCTACTTCAAAAAATAAAGCGATTCCAATAATGAATGAAGATACTACTACAGCCCACTGAATGTTTTTTTCGCCAAATTTATTAACGAGAGTCATCGCAATACGCTGCGCGCCTCCTGAATCTGCAATTAATTTACCCAGCATTGCACCAAGTCCAAAGATTAGTGCTATATGTCCAAGTGTTCCACCTAACCCTGCTTCAATTGTTGCGATGATCTCATCTAATTTCATTCCAAGTCCAATGGCCACACCGAAAGAAACAATGATAAGTGATACAAAAGTGTTTAATTTAAAGCCCATGATTAAAATCAGTAATGCTATAATCCCTATTGCAACTATAACTAATGGCATGATAATTCCCCCAAAATTTATTTATTTTTATTAATTAATCCTCTTTGATAATTAGCGATCCGTGTATAATCTTCTTCTAAAACTCTCGATAAGTTTATAAAGATTGGCAGTAATTCTCTATACTCTCTAGCTGCATCTTCTTTAGGTGTATGTTTGTGTGTACTTCCAACCATTTCAGAAACAACATCAAACGAATCGATTTTTCCTGTAGCATATAGACCTAAGATACAAGCACCCAGACATGAACTTTCATAGCTTTCGGGCACAACTACCTCTAAGTCAAAGATATCGGACATCATTTGACGCCAAACCTCTGACCTCGCGAACCCTCCCGTTGCTTGGATTCGTGTCACAGGACCTTCCATGCATTCAATTAAAGCTAGAAATACCGTGTATAAATTGTAAATGACCCCTTCAAGGGCAGCACGAATCATATGCTCTTTCTTATGCGCCATCGTTAAGCCGAAAAATGACCCGCGAACGTCTGGATTCCATAATGGCGCCCGTTCACCCGCAAGGTAGGGATGGAATAACAATCCATCAGCGCCCGGTCTAACACCTTCTGCGATTTTTGTTAGTACTTCATATGGATCAATGCCTAGTCTTTTTGCGGTTTCTACCTCTGATGCGGCAAATTCATCCCGAATCCAGCGGAAAATCATCCCGCCATTGTTAACTGGCCCGCCAATAACCCAATGTTTTTCCGTTAATGCGTAGCAAAAAATTCGGCCTTTTTCGTCGGTTTGCGGTTCGTCAATAATGGTGCGAATCGCACCGCTTGTCCCAATAGTGACTGCAATCTCACCTTTTCGAATCGCATTTACCCCAAGATTGGAAAGGACACCATCACTGGCACCAATTACAAACGGAGTTTTGGGGTCAATCCCCATTTGGTTTGCTAATTCAGGATTACAGTTAGAGAAAATTTCTGTCGTTGGCACGAGTCTTGATAATTGCTCACTGGAAATCCCGGCGATTTTTAATGCTTCTTGGTCCCAATCAAGTTTTTTGAGATTCATCATACACATCGCTGAAGCAAGTGAGTAATCGACAACGTATTGATCAAAGAACTTTTTAAAGATATATTCCTTTATCCCGATATATTTTTTCGCTTTTTCAGCTATCTCTGGACGATCATTCACAATCCAAGTAATTTTACTTAATGGCGACATAGGGTGAATCGGCGTTCCTGTGCGTCTGTAGACCTCATGTCCATTTAATTCGTCTTTTATTTTATGAGTCCAAGCTTCACTGCGATTATCCGCCCATGTGATACATGGTGTCAGCGGTTGATCATTTTCATCCATAGCAATAAGACTATGCATGGCGCTGCTAAAAGAAATAAACGAAATTTCTTTTTGTGGATGATGTTTCATGATATTTGAAATCGCTTTTACTACTGCTGAAAAAATCTCTTCTGGGTCTTGTTCAGCTGTTGAAATGTCAGGTGTGTAAAGTGGGTAACCGATATTTTCTTGTTGGATGACTTCGCCTTTTTCACTAAATAAAACGGCTTTTGTGCTTGTCGTACCAATGTCTAACCCTAACATATAGCTTGTCATTATTCTTGCTCGACTCCTTTAGAAAGCATTTGTTGAGACCTCCAAAGGTCTTCTACTTTAACTTGTACGTCATCAAAGTTTTGATGTAATGATAGAATCATGAGGTCTCTATTTTTTGCTTCGATGGCATCAATGTATAGTTGATGATTATCGATAATCCGTGGAAAGTCATTATATTTTTCCTCGAACCGAGCCCGCATGGCTAAGAGGATGAAAGCTTCCATGACCGGTTTTGCATTATTCCAAATCATCATGATGTAGGAATGATTAATCGCTCGAATAATTGTTTCATGGAAGATGACATCTTGATAAGCAAACTCATCGGCATCATGATATTTGATGGCAATTTTCATCATCTCGAGTATTTTACTCAATTCCTTAACTAATGATGTATTGTCTAGTTTTACAAGACGTTCATATACAAACGTTTCAATCAGTAAGCGGACATCATAAATTTCCACTATTTCTTTAATGGTGAATCCGATTACAACTGCACCCATTCTTTCTAGACGAATTAAATTTTCAGAAGCCAGTGTTTTTAATGCTTCGCGGATAGGTGATCGACTCACATTAAAATCAGCGGCTAATTTATTTTCTGACAGGATGGTATCGCTTTCAATCAAACCAGAAATGATCTGCATCCTAAGTTCACATGCTACACGCTCACCAGCAGAAGCTTTTGAAAGCCATTTTGTGGGATACAATAATTCCTTCATCATTTCACCTTCTTAATATAATACGAGTATACTTGTATACAAGTATTATAAAATGAATTTGAAAAAATGCAAGCGCTTTTTTATATTTAATAATGATAGGATAGGAAGGTGAATTTGAATTCTTAAAGAATTTAAAAATAATTACAACTATGTCTATTAAATATAGGTATCATAAAGAAAGCACCAGGTATGAGGAATACATTAGCAAAGAGGGCGGAAGAGATGGAAACTCCTGATATAGAGAGTAGGGTATTTTGACCTAATGAATAGGATGAGAAAAGGCAGCCAAAAAGAGTATTCTTGGCTACCTTAAGTTTGACAGTTGAAACAATCTTTTATCAATAATTCCTGTTACCAGCAGGAGCATAATCGATAAAGTGACATAATAGGGCAGGTCCCACCAGACGAGACTACGAAGAATTCCAGCATTAATAAGCATTAGATTTACTACAAACATAAGCAAACCAGTGATAATATATTTTATCCAATTCCTTTTTAAGTTAAGTTTCGTCATAAGACAGTAATACAGACTAGAGCATAAATAGAAAATGACTCCAAAGGCAATCGAGTCACGGCCAGAATTTTCAAACCAGCCAGGTGAGTAAATTCGATTTGAGAAAAAAATAATGGGCAAAATATGTGCACTAGCAGAGATTGAGCCAGTTATCAAATAAAGAATCCAATAATGTTTGAATCCTTTGGAAGGATGCAAAATCCAATGATAATAAATCTTGGCCGTAGCAAAATAGAATGGAAGCCCCAGTCCTGTATAGGCTAATCTCCACCAATTATGGTAGTAGATATGAAGTTGTAAAAATAACCATTCGATGCCAACAAATAATCCTGAAAATAAGAGCATCCACATCCAATTTAAATGAAAAACAGCTATTAGGGTGGCAACGATTGGTAAAGCGAAGGCATTTGACACAAAAGCGCCCAAATTGTTGTCATAGAATTCATTACCCTTGATAAAATTCGGATTGTAATTATAGCTGGCTAAGAAATTATAGATGACAGTCTCAATCAGAAAAGCTCCACCAATCTTGGTTAATAACAAGTATAGTGATTGAGTGTTTCTTTTTTTGAATAGTATAAAAATAAATAAACTGATGCTTAAAACAAGTAAAGCATAATACCAATAAGAATTATGCATATTATTCACTCCGATTAACTGGATTGAATTAGTTTGTTCCTAAGAATAGAAATTATGCTAATCTTGCCCAAGTGTATAAACCACTATGGAACATATTTCGAGTGGTGTAAGAAGAAATCAATGAGGTGATGAGGAGTGTATCAATCTAAAGAAGGACAAGTGTTTAGAGATGAATTTTCATCCATTTCGTATACATGGATTTATAATGATAAACCGAATAAGAGTATTTGCATCATGCTTCCAGGCCTTGGATATACAACGCAGCGACCGCTTTTTCATTACGCAACCGGCATGTGTTTGAATAACAATATAGATATTCTGCATGTTAATTATCAGTTTGCTAAGAATAAACATTTTACATCGCTTAGCCAGGAAGATCAGGAACGTTGGATGTATGAAGACGTACAGGCTGTTGTCGAAGAAATCTTAACTGACACGAGCTATGAGCAATGTTTTCTCCTAAGTAAATCGATTGGAACAATCCCGATGGCTATGGAGTGGAAACACAAAAATTTTATTAGACATCCGTTTGGTATCTGGTTAACCCCGCTATTAAAAGAGGACCTTGTGTTCGAGACACTTTTGAAAACAGAGCTGCCTTCTTTATGTATTATTGGCGACAAGGATCATCATTATATTTATGAGAGAGTTGATTTATTGAATCATAATCAACTTGCCACCACTGTCATTATTCCGGGTGCTGAACATAGTTTAGAGATACAAGGTGACGTTTCAGCCAGTATAGATGCAATAAAAATAATCATGCAATCCGTTCAGGAATTTATCAGGATTCATAGAATTTGAACGCTTTCCTTTGTTGAAAAAGGTTATCTTGATGTTTCATGAAAAGTAATCTTGACGACCTTCTCCGTTTCCTTGTTAAATTCAATATTGACGAAAACCCCGAATTCTTTATTATTATCTTTTAACCAAAGCTTAAACTTTTCGGTGGAGGTTTGCGGTCCGCTTGTTCTTCCAATGTGAAGATAATCAATGATCTTGGCTTGCGGATACTTTTCATGGGTTTCCTTCAACGCCAATGTACCCCACTTTGCATATGGAGGAATCGGTTTCTGTTGCGCAGATACTCTATTTATGGCTGTCAGTGGGCTTATACTTCCGGAGAAGCAAAGGATAGAAATAAATAAACTAACTAGAAGTTTTTTCATGGGATTACCTTCTTTGTTTTTGCTCTTATCATTTCTTTTTAGATAATAACTTATGTAGAATTTAATTAAGCACTATTTGTTAAATTTTCAAAAGAAAAGTACTGAGCCAGGATGTGGTCGAGTTCTTGGTTTTTAATATTTTCGGAGGGGATTATTATGGAGATTAAATTACTGGCTGCTTCTGATGCAGAAAGCTATTGGGCGCTAAGGTTGGAAGCACTAAAGCAGAATCCGGAAGCGTTCTTAACGAGTTACGAAGATGCTTTAAAAAGAGAAAATCCGATTGACCAAGTTGTCCATAACTTTAATGCTGAAGGAAATTATACATTTGGTGCATTTGAACAGAAAAATCTAATTGGAGTTGTCACTTTATTACATGAGAATGCGGAAAAAATTAAGCATCGGGCCAATATTTTTGCGATGTATGTTACCCCTAAGAAGCAGCGTTTGGGTGTGGGGAAAGCATTAATGACTGAGGCCATTAATAAAGCCAAATCGATTCCAGCGATTGAAAAAATAAATTTATCCGTGATGGCAAGCAATGAAAAAGCAAAACAACTTTATCGTAAATTAGGTTTTCAAGTATATGGATTCGAGGAAAATGCATTCAAAGTTAATGGAATCGAATATAATGACGAACATATGGTATTGCATTTGAGAGCAGTAGAAGAAAAGTCTGTCTTTAAAGGTGATAAAATCTACATTAGACCGTTCTCTAAAGAAGATGCTGTACCCCTCCTTCAATTACATACAGATAATCGTTATTTTTTTGAAAAGTTTTCAATGGAGCGAAGTGAAGATTTCTATACACTCGAAACTCAACTGCAGCGAATTCAGGTTTTTCAAGATGATATCAGCCATGATCAAAGCTATATGTTTGGAATTTTTACAAGTGAGAGTAGATTAATTGGAATAATTAATCTTTTTCAAGTGCTAAGAGGCTCACTTCAAAGTGCGTTTATCGGTTATTTTTTAGATGAAAAGCAAAATGGGAAAGGCTATACGACAGAGGCGGTTAAATTGCTGGTGAAATATGCATTTACGGAATTGAAATTACACCGGATAGAGGCCGGCGTCATGCCACACAATATTGGCTCCATTCGGGTGCTAGAAAAATCCGGGTTTCATAAAGAAGGTTTAGCAGTGAAAAATGTGAAAATAAGTGGAAAATGGGAAGATCATCAAGTATTGGCGATCATAAACCCGAATGATTAGGAGGATATTTTTAACTTCAAAAATTGTGCACTCTAAGGTCATCAGATCTGTATTCTGATGGCCTTAAGTGTATGTTATATGTTTTGATTAACGAACAATCAAATACGGTTCTTCACATCTGCTCTTATTAATTCAATTATATTGTCGGGTAAGTTTGCAGGAAGTGAGTGGCCATTTTTAAAAGCCCAGGCATTCACTATTTCGAGGTCTCCTTTTTTAAAAGTAATACTATAATCTTGATTCTGATAAGTAAAATCAGCGGTTACTTCTTCTTGATCATATGCCTCTTCATCAACAATCATATTAGAAATTTCATAAGGTTTCACTTCGCAGGCTCCTTTTGTATCAATCTTCTATGTAAATAGGGTTAACTTTATAAATTTGTTTATTCAAAAGTATCCACAAAAACTACTATATTTCACTTTAATATATTAATTAAGAATATGATAAAATGGGGATGGAGTGAATGGAGGTTGGCAGCAATTGATTACTATCTATAAAATCCTTGTTTTCATACATATTTTTTCAGCCATCCTAGGGATGGGGCCAGGATTCATATTAACAACCGTGGTCAAATCTGGAAAAAACATGACTGAATTAAGACATTCATATAAGATTAGACATAAGTTGCATATTTTTGTCATGATTGGCGGCGCGCTTTTATTAATTACAGGGCTAAGTATGGGGTTCCTCAACCCAAGCCTATTCAAGATGGGATGGTATGTAACAAGTCTGATTCTCTTTTTGGCAGCCCTTGCCATTGGTCCGCTTGTCCTATCACCAAGGTCAAAACCCGTAAAGGCACTTTTAGAATCTCATAAAGGCGAAGAGATCCCGACGGAATATTGGCGTTTATCAAAAATACTCTTTCAATTTGAAAACCTTGAAAATATCATCTTTTTAATCATCATCTCCTTAATGATTCTGAAACCGTTCTAATTGGGTATTGGGTGTCAGGCACCATGTGAATTTTTCACATGTTGCCTGACACTTTTTTCTATTTTATCCATAAAAATAGCAGGAATTATAGTGGTGATTGGAGAATAGATATTGGGTGATTTTTCCTGATTATAGGTAGAAAGATGTGTATATGTTTTTCGGGTAATGATTATTTATGGATGGACGATGATGAAATGTTTGTTAATAAAACGCCAGCTATTCCACATGAATCAAACAGTATTTCTTCACTAGAAAAAATGAGCATTGGTGGTGTAGAGCAATGGGTTCTTCTTCGTGGTCATGATCACCGCAACCCTATTATTCTATGGGTTCATGGAGGCCCAGGAGGAGCGCAAATTGGTTTTATCCGCCAATTCTGTTCCGACCTTGAAAAAGACTTTCTTGTGGTTAATTATGACCAACGTGGGTCAGGTCTCTCATTTTCTAAGAATATACCAAAAGACTCCATGACAATTAATCGCATGGTGGATGATTTATTGGAAGTAGTGGAGAAATTGTGTTCACGCTTTAAACAAGATAAAGTTTATTTACTCGGACATTCATGGGGGACGATTCTTTCTTATTTGACCATTAATCGAAGGCCGGAACGATTCCATGGCTATATTGCGGTTTCACAAGTAGTTAATATGAAGGAAAATGAAAGAGTCTCTTATGAATATACTTTGAAAAAGGCAAAGGAAAGCAGAAATGAAAAGGCTTTTACGCAGCTAAAAAAACTAGGGGCACCACCATGGAAAAACTTGAATGCCGATCGAATCCACAATAAATGGTTGCAAGAATTTGGCGGAGGGCTTGTTCACACAGGTGACTTTGTCAATCCCATAATAAAGTCCATCCTCAAAGGTCCTGAATATCGACTGCTAGACTTGATTAGATGGATTAGAGGACAAATGTTTTCCATGAAAGTTTTTAAGGAAGAACTAACAAACCTAGATTTGCTCCAAGCCAACAAACACATTCAAGTGCCGATTGTGTTCTGTTGTGGCCGGCATGATTTCACCGCACCAAGTGAGATAGCTGAGACTTTTTACAACCAACTGCAGGCACCTTCGAAAAAGTGGGTGTGGTTTGAAGAGTCTGCCCATACCTTATTCATTGAGGAAAAGGAAGCCTTTGTTAAATTGGTGAAAGACACAGTGAATGAATGGAACACGATTAAGGTGTAACGAACAAGAAAGGTATGGCACACAATCTGCCGTACCCTTCTTCGAGTAGATTTATACATCTGAAAATAAGTAAGATAGTACGGCAGGAACTCTTTTTCTAAAGAATAGATAAGCATGTTCCGCATCCTCGATTAGCTCAAAGTGGAGGTCAGTTATTTTCCCGTTCAATACCTCATATACACGATTGGTAAGATCAAGAAAGACTTGATTCATTTCTTCATCCGCACCCACTTCTCTTGTGCCAAAGTCCATGTAAAACTTTTCTATCTTAGATAAGTCAGAGGTTCTCAATAGGTTTTCGATTTCCTCTTGATTTCGATAAAATCCAGGTGATAAAGCTGCGATTCTTTTAAAAATATGTGGATAACGGCAGGCAGCATAGGTGGAGATTAATCCACCTAATGATATACCAGCCATCGATGTATGATTTTCAATGGTTCGGTACTTCTTATCTATTAACGGTTTAAGCTCGTTCACAATAAAATCTATATATTCTTCACCTCGGCCGCCAGATGAGCTAGCGTAGCCAAGGATTTGTTTGCTTACCTCTCCATGCCTCCATGGACAGTATTCATTAACTCGTTCTTCCCCTTCAGGATTTAGATCAATCGCAACGACAATAATCTCAAGCCCACTCTTATCCAAGTAATCTTTCATTCCTAAAGATACTCCTTTAATGGCTCCTTCATCTTCAAAGACATTTTGCCCGTCATGCATATATAAGACTGGAAATCTTTTATTTTCCTCTCTGTAACTATTAGGCAGGTATACACGAATAATTCGTTCTTGCTTAAATGTGTTCATATAAACCGGGAATTTTTCTAGCATGATCTTCACCACTTTTCAGTAATTTCTATATTCATAATTTACCATAATTTTCATTAAATACGTTATAGTTTATTTAGAAACTGGATCAAAGATATTCGATTAAAAAGGAGTTGGTCAACATCCAATTATCAAGTTTTAAAGTCTAGAAGAGTTCTCAAGATGATATATTATTATATTTTTTATTATTACTATGAGTTTAGAATATTGTAAATTTACCCAAACTAATAAGAGGTTCATGTGATTTTCGTTGGTTTACACCATATGACAAACTTCGCTATTGATTCTTCAAATTGAATCGAGTAGTATGGAAACTACGATAAATGAAAGGGTGACCATCAAGCCAATGATTCACTAAACCTATTAAAAGAAAAAAATTCGGATTATTAAACGAACATATTTCTGGATAGGGTTAGTGCGGGCTTTTATAGACAAAAGGGAGTAAATGGTACTTGGTGTACTGTGCCCTTTTGCTGCTTAAGTACCTCCTGTCCAGATGGATAAGGAGGTTTTTTTATGGGAGAAACACAAACAAGTGTTACTATGGGGGACTTATTTAGAAATCGAGTCATACGCACCATTTTGCTCTCGACATTATTCCTACAAATCGGTATTTGGGTACGAAACTACTCCATTTTATTATTTGTAATTGAACAGACAAATGAAGACCCCGTTGCAGTTTCACTGATCTCTGTTGCAGAATTCGCGCCAATCTTTCTATTTTCCTTTATTGGAGGCACTTTTGCAGATAGATGGAAGCCGAGACGGACGATGATTTGGTGTGATTTCCTCAGTGCGGTGTCTATCTTTATTGTTTTGTTAACACTGGTATTTGGGGGCTGGAAGGTTATTTTCTTCGCAACACTCGTGTCATCGATCCTTTCACAGTTTTCACAGCCTTCTGGAATGAAACTTTTTAAGCTTCATGTAAAGGAAGAACTAATTCAAATGGGTATGTCGATGTACCAAACGGTGTTTGCTCTATTTATGATTTTAGGCCCGATTATCGGAACATTTGTGTATCAGCATTACGGTATAAATGCAGCGATTGCGATTATGGGGATTGCGTTCATGCTTTCGGCAGCAATTCTATTTATGCTTCCACCTGACCGGGAAATTGAGGAAGGCCCTGTGAAAACGACACTTATGGAAGAAATGAAGGCGGGATTCCGTTATGTTTGGAACAGCCGGTCGCTAACCTTGCTTGGCGGCTGTTTTGCGGCAGCAGGTTTAGGGCTGGGACTGACGCAGCCACTTTCTGTTTTCCTTATTACGGAAAGACTTGGTTTACCAAAAGAGGATTTGCAATGGTTGATGGCAGCTTTTGGAGCGGGGATGATTTTAGGTGGGGGCCTCACGATGGGGTTAGCCAAGAAGACACCTCCACAAATCTTGCTTGCCATTGGAATGAGCGCCTCGGCACTAGGATTTTTTGTGATGGGGCTATCAGAACAATTATGGCTGACATTGTCCGCGCAATTCATTAGCGGGTTGTTTATGCCTTGTATTCACATTGGAATTAATACAATGATATTGAAAAACACAGAAGAAGCTTTTATCGGGCGAGTCAATGGCATATTAAACCCTATGTTTATGGGGACAATGGTTATTACCATGACAGCGAGCGGTTGGCTGAAAAAAACCACTTCTTTGGTAACCATGTACGAATTATCGGCCCTTCTTTTTATCGTAGGAGTTATTATCCTCATTCCACTCTTCAAGAATTCCGTTAATCTTTTGAACAAGAGTGAGGAAGTATAATTTAGTAAAGCTGCCCTGTTTTGAGGGCAGCTTTTTTACTCGTATTTTTCGAATACTAATGGGAGTGTAATGATGACTTGTGTTCCTTCATTTTGAATGCTTTTGATAAAGATCTTCCCGCCATAGGAGTCGATAATCCGTTTGCAGACGGTTAATCCTAATCCAGATCCATCTTTTTTGAGCGTGAAAAATGGGTTAAATGCTTGGTTGATTTGATCTTGCTCCATTCCCACTCCGTTATCCGTAACGGTAATTAAACATTGTTCTGCCTGTTTCTCAAGAGCGATAGAAAGTTTTCCTCCAAAAGGCATGGCTTGCAAAGAGTTTTTTGTTAAATTAAGAATGACTTGTTTTAACTGATCTTTGACACAAGAAACGGGTAGACTTTCCTTAGAGTAATTAATGGATAACTCCACATTCATAAAATTAGCTTCAGAATGAATGATCGGCTCGATTTCAGTCAGAATGGTATTGACATTATCAGTTTTAAACGTATGAGCAGTGGGTTTCCCTAGTACAAGCAATTCACTAACAATGACATTGATCCGATCGATTTCTGTTTGAATTACTTTAAAATAGGATTGGGCCTTCTGATCGTGATATTCCTCGCTTAAAAGTTTTATTAAGCCTTTTATACCTGTTAATGGATTCCGTATTTCATGAGCTGTACTTGCCGCAAGCTTCCCGATTAATTCTAGTTTATGATGTTCCGTTTGAGCATTTTCCCTTTGCACTTTCTTTTTTAAAAGAAAGTATTGGGCCCATAAAAAAACGATATTGGAAATGGTTAGAAAAATCATCAAATATCTAACAAACGGTTTCCAAAAAGCTCGTCGATTTTCCGATTGGACAAAGACTGAAATTTTCCAAGGAACATTGGCTATTTTCATACTGGATTTTACTGAGTTCTTCTTAGGAAGGGAACCTGCTTTAAATAAAACCTTGTTTGAATCATCGGTGATAATGACCATTTCACCATTAACCAGGTTTTTAATGGCTGCTTCAATTTTATCTGTACGTAAACTGGCAACAAGCACCCCCTGAACTTTTCCATGTTCGACAATTGGAGTAGCAATTGTGATGATTTGCCTGCCCGTAACTCGGCCAATATGTATGTCCGAAAAACTTGTTTTCTCGGTCAGGATGGCATGTTGAAAATAAGGTTGATCGCTTACATTTACATTTGTAGAATTTGTATTGGTACTGATTAATAAGTCACCTTGGCCATTTGTCCAAAAGAAACCAGAAAGACGAGGATCTTTCCTTATTGTTTCTCTGAGTACTGCTTCCAGATTAGTTAGGTTGGTGTTTTGAAACTTAAGTGAGGTTGCGAGCATCTCTAATCTGCCAACCGTTTCGTTAAATAAATTTTCTATGTTCATTGTGTGGAAGGTGGCATATCGTGCAGCTTTATTTTTATTTTGTGCTTCCAAAATTTTTACTTTGTGTTGTGCTAACACCGAACTAACGGCTAAAGCTGGGATCAAAGTGAGAAGTAGATAAAGTAGAAATTTATTTTTTAGGATGGACGATAGAACGCGAAAGAAAACCAAGTGGAATCTACTCCTCATAATGTTGTATATCATTATTCTACTATGTTTTATAGTAAGGGAATATACATTTTGTTGTTTATTTTTGGTAATATCAGTTCCTTATTATTTTGTAACAAATTCTATATAAAAATTATTGGAAAAAAGTATTGTGTATATACTCTAAATGTTCTCAATTGGTGGTTTCTAATACCAAATGGATTATTATTGGCGAATTCATATTTGAAAAAAGTGACTTAAAGTAATCTTTTAGCACTATATAAAAAGTTACAAAAAATAAAATAAAGTTTAGTCCCCCGAAAAAATAAATAATAAAATTTTCCCAACGCCATTGAGAACCTAGCGTTGGGATTTTTAATAGAATGGGTTATCTTTCGTTAGTGCCTTCGCTGGTTCCTGACACCATGTCCCACACTTTTTCCCAATTATCCTAATAGATTTATCGTGTTATGATTATTTTGAAAATTCTAGACAAAGAGAAATTAGGAGGCGGTTGGCAATGAAAAAGAGAACATCCCTTGTATTAGCATTAGGATTAACAGTGGGGTCTGTGCTGCCGATTACGGCTGCGGCAAAAACTGTTCCGTATAATGTTACGGTTCAGAAAGATGCAGCGCAGTTTGGTCAGGATGCAAAGGTTTATTGGAAACAAGGACAAAAGGTACCATCCTTTGTTCATGGAAAGTTATCTACCAAAGCTTATAAAGATAAAGATGCCATTAAGCAATTTTTAAAGGAAAATAAAGAGCTTTATCAATTAGATACAGCTAAAGATTTAACTTTACTAGATGTTCAGACGGATGAACTTGGCAGCAAGCACTATAATTTTGTTCAATCGGTTCAGGGGATTCCAGTTGATGGAGCAAAGTTTAAGGTCCACACGGATAAAAATGGAATCGTTACGGCAGTGAATGGAGATGTGTACCCAGAAGCATCTTCCTATTTCCAAGGGGCACTGAAAGCGCAGCTATCGAAGGATGCTGCCCTTGATAAGTCTTGGAAATCTATTAAAGTAACGAAAGCGGAAACCTTAACTAATGCGGAAGCTGGACCTACTGGTAAAAAGGTAGAAGATACGGTTGAAAAGGCAGAATTAGTGGTTTATAAAAATGGCGATCAATTTAATCTGGCTTACAAAACAAATCTGCAATTTATTCAGCCATACCCTGCCAACTGGGTTGTCTATGTGGATGCCGTCAATGGAAATATCTTAAAATCCTATAATGCGGTGGCAGATGGAACAGGGGTAGGTGTCCTCGGGGATACGAAAACAATAAACACCTACTACTCAAGCGGAACTTACTATTTATATGATATTACCAAGCCGATGACGGGCGTCATTGAAACAAGAACGGCTAGAAACCTATCGTTCCTGCCAGGCAATTATTCAGTTGATCCAGATAATAATTTCAATTCGACAGCACAGAGAGCAGATGTCGACGCGCACTATTATGCCGGTGTCGTCTATGATTATTATAAAAATACATTTAATAGAAATAGTTTTGATAATAATGGGGCTACCTTGCGCTCTACTGTCCATTATGGAAGAAATTACAACAATGCGTTCTGGAACGGTTCACAAATGGTTTATGGAGATGGAGATGGAACAACTTTCCGCTCCTTGTCAGGTGCGCTTGATGTAGTTGCACATGAATTAACGCATGCTGTTACTGAAAGAACGGCAGGGCTAGAATACCAAAATCAATCGGGGGCCTTAAATGAGTCAATTTCTGATACATTTGGAGTATTCCTCGATAAAGGCGATTATTTAATGGGTGAAGATGTGTATACACCGAACAAATCTGGCGATGCTCTTCGCAGTCTTTCAAATCCAGAACTTTATGGACAGCCATCGACGATGAGCGGCTATGTGAATACTACTTCTGATAATGGTGGAGTTCACACAAATAGCGGAATTCCGAATAAAGCAGCTTATTTAACAATTTCAAGTTTAGGTACAGCGGTTGCTGAAAAAATCTACTATCGTGCTTTAACGGTTTATCTGACTCCAACAAGTAATTTTAGTGGTGCTCGTGCCGCTCTCCTTGCTGCAGCAGCTGACCTTTATGGATCAGGCAGCACACAATACAATGCCGTTAAATCTGCTTGGACACAAGTAGGAGTAAACTAAGAAATTAATAGGTCAGCCATCATAAAATCTGATGGCTGACCTTTTTATAGGCAAAAAAAAATAGATTGGTGTCAGGCACCAATCCAAAATGGGAAGTTTTAAGAAATGAGCTCTTCGAACCATTTCCTAATTAAGTTATCTTTATAATAGTTAAAACATGTGTAGAACTTAGGGAGAACTTGTGTGGAAGTTGTGAAGAAATCAGTTTAGGGCAAAAAAATAGATTGGTGTCAGCACCAATCAAAATAATGGGAAGTTTTAAGAAATGAGTTCTTCGAACCATTTCCGTATTAACTTGAGTTAATCATATGAAAAACTTATGTAGAATTTAGGTGGAACTTGTGTGGAAGTTGTGAAGATTTTAAATGCCTCAATGAAAGATATCAAATATTTATAAAAAATAAGCATTTTGTTGGTTATGTATAATAGTTTATCAACCATATTTTAATTATTAGAATAAGAATGATCCAATAATATATCCGCTAACCGCAGCCTTGTTGGTTGATAAAATTTTTTCTTACAGGGTGTTGCTACTCCCTTTTTTGCAATATAATAAAAGTAAGGTGTTCACAAAATTGTCAAAATCACATTTATCGAACTTACATAAATAATAAATTTCAGGGGGAAGACATATGATTAGGGCAGCTATTGCTGGTGTAGTGGGTTTTGTGCTTATTTTTATCGAATCGATGATTGTCATGAAGCTAAAAGGCCTTGAAACCATTGAGTTTGGTGGAATAGCCCCATTTATTAATGTCTGGGCTATGAACTTCTTTTTCGTCTTTGCTATCCTTACACAGGTAACCAATTGGTACGTGAACAAGGAAAGCTTGGAAGAGGATAATAGCTTTTAAGAATATCATATGAATAAAAAAGCTACACAATCTGGAACAATGTCCAAGATTGTGTAGCTTTTTTGTTCGGTTTAAACGTTGTGTTTTACGGCTTTATTTCCTTTAAATGCAGTTTTACGAATGAATGGGATTACCCAACGGTCAAGACCGATGCGGCCGGCATTATAACCAGCAAATAAGATAATTGCTCCGATGAAAAGGTCAGTCGGAATATGAGATACAGTTCCTGCTAAGAAGAAAGAGAAGTTCATCACAAGACCAAAGAACATTGCAGCAGTTGTTAAGCAGCCAAGAATAAGTCCAAGTCCAACTAAAAATTCGCCAATTGGAACGATCGTGTTAAAAATATCAACGTTTGGTAAGGCGAAGTGTTGTAAGAAATCAACATACCAGCCATAAACGACACTGCCATCGGGTCCTTTTACTGGATTAGCAATCGCCCCTTTTAAGAATCCAGATGCATCGAAACCACCAGCTAATTTGTGGTACCCAGCTGTTATCCAAGAATAACCGATATATAGGCGAAGGACTGTTAAAATTCCTGCGGCAACTTTGTTTTCTCTTAACCAATTTACTACCATGTGAAACACTCCTTGTTAAATAATTTTTTTATTTGTTTTCTACATTGTTACTATATCAAACTTATTTCGAAATTAGGGTAAAATGTTCAGTATTTCACATATTCGTAAAAAAGTTTTGAATAAATTTTGAACGAACGACCTTTTTTTCATGAGGGGAAAATCTAAGAAGATCATTATTAATATATAAAAAATGCTTGGAGAAGCTCCAAGCATTTTTCGTAGACAGGATACCGCTTATCCTAAATAATTTTCTAAAGGTTTCCAATAATTTTCTACCCATCCAGCCGCAAGATGTACTTCTTCATCTTCTGGAAAACCGATGTGATCGAAAACCACAAGGGTTTTAGAGTCTTGTTCTTTAAGCTCAAACTTAGCGATTGAGTATACCCCTTCAGGCCAGTTTGCTACACGCCAAGCTTGAACGATACGTACTCCTGGAACTAGTTCAATGTTTCTTCCAAGAATCATACCGCCAAAGCATGAGAAAGTCCCACCAGTTTCAGGGCTGATATCAACCGGAGCCCCTCCCGTAACTTCACTAAATTGCTTTGAATCTGTGAGTACTTCGTAAATCTGACCCGGGCTTGCATTGAAAACTACTTCCTGATGTATTGTTTTAGACATTTATTTCTCTCCTCATAAATAATGTTTTTATATAAATTAATGCATAGCTATAACGGACCAAGGGTCAACGCCTGGATCTCGTCCTTCGGCAAAATCTTTGATGCGAGGCATGTAATGGGACCAGCCTTGTTGATGAGAAGGAATTTCTTCCACAGGCAAGTCATAATGAGTTAATACTAGGTTCGTGCCATTTTCTTTCGGAGTCAGTTTGAATTCAACTTTACTTGAGCCAGGCGGCACGAGCTTGGATTTTTCCCAGCCCCAAGACATAACAATTTTTTCATAAGGTATAATTTCAACATATTCGCCCATGGCAATATCGCTGCCATTCACATCAATCCGATATTTACCGCCGATTTTAGGCTCAAGCAAGATCTGTCTTCCCATCCAGCGGACCATTTTTTCGGCATCCGTAAAGAATGAAAATAATATTTCTGGTCGGGCTTCAATGAAAATCTCTTTGGTGATTACGTCATTATTGGTCTGATTCATTATTGATTCTCCTTTCTTCCTCTTCTGCAGCTTCTTTCAAACGAAGTAAACTATCATCCCAAAAACGGTCAATATATTGCTTTAATTCTGAAAATCCGTCCCTTCTAATACCGTAGTACCGTTTTGTTCCGTCTCTCCGAACCACAACAAGGCCAGATTGTTCGAGAACTTTGAGATGCTGAGAGATTGCTGGAGCTGAGATGTCAAAATGTGAGGCAATCGCGCTGGAGGTAAGCTCTCCATCGCGAACAAGATATAAAATATCTCGTCGTCTAGGCTCTGCCAAAGCATGAAGGACTTTTTCAATCATGTTGTTATTTTAGCGTATACTTAATTAAGTGTCAACTTAATTAAGTAGTATCCATGTTAGTATTTTTTGGTACAGGAGACGAATATATGACTAAAAGCAGGAGATGAAATTTTTTCCAAAAATAGGCTTGATAAAACTAATGGTATTAGTTATTATAAAACTAATGATATTAGTTAAAGGGGATATGCCAGATGAGGATGATAAGAAATGGATATTTATATCAAGTCACATTCATGGCAAGTGTTTTTCCGGTCAATTGCTATTTGGTGGAGGAAGAGGATGGGTTAACATTAATCGATGCAGCACTTGGTTTTTGCACGAAGGGGATTATGCAAGCTGCGGAATCGATTGGAAAGCCAATTACCAAAATAGTGCTGACACATGCTCATGAAGACCATGTCGGAGCGCTGGATTCCTTAAAAGGCTTGATGCCAGAAGTGCCGGTGTATATTTCGATTCGCGACAACAGACTAATGAATGGTGATCGGTCACTTGATCGTCATGAGGCACAAACACCGATTAAAGGCGGAGTCCCCAAAAAATTAAAAACGCGAGCCAATATTTTATTGAAGGAAGGCGACTTGATTGGTTCGTTAACCTCGATCGAAACGCCAGGACATACACCCGGCTCGATGTCATTTTTAGATTTGCGCACAAAGGCGTTGATCGGTGGGGATGCCTTGCAGACACGAGGTGGAATGGCGGTAGCAGGGGAAATAGTGCCTTGGTTTCCATTCCCAGCCTTTGGTACTTGGAGTAAAGAAACAGCTATGAAGAGCGCACGGAAATTAGTGGGTTACCAACCAGAGTTACTAGCGGTTGGCCATGGAGAGATGGTGATGAATCCTGTGAAAGAAATGGAACGGGCCATCAAACATCTTGAACGAAAACTTAGATAGGGAGTTATGACAATGTCACCAAGACCAAAGATTGGTCTCGAATTATCTTATATTATTGAAGCAGCAGGAGAACTTGCTGACCAGCAGGGAGTCCAGGAAGTTACCTTAGCAAACCTGGCAAAAAAACTAGGAATCCGTCCGCCTTCTTTATATAACCATTTCGACGGACTTCCAGGATTACGTAAGAGATTGGCGATCTATGGAATCAATATGCTTTATGAAGCGATGGAAGATGCAGCAATTGGGGTGTCAGGCACCGATGCAGTCCTGGCAGTTAGTCAGGCTTATGTAGATTTCGCCCGAAGGCACCCAGGAATTTATGAGGCAACCTTACTTGCACCGGATCCGGAGGATGTGGATGTGCAGCAAGCGGGAGCGAAGGTCGTTGACCTTTCTGTCCGAATTTTGCAAACCTATCATTTAGAAGGGGACCGTGCTCTGCATGCCGTCAGGGGCTTGCGAAGTATTTTGCATGGATTTTCAGCCTTAGAGCAAAAAGGCGGTTTCAAGATGTCTTTGGATTTGAATGAAAGTCTAATGATTATTATCAAGGCATTTCTTGCGGGAATCAGCAAAGGGGATTAATGGGATAGGATGTTTCACAGTGCCCGTAGCCGTAGAAAAATATCTGCGATGGGCACTCTGAGAGGTTTACAATGCCGTAGCTGTACGAAAATATCTTTCATTGGCACTCGGGTGGACTATTCTCTATGAGTATTCACCTGAAGGTACATTTTGGAGATAGAGTCAAATGTTTTGCTTTGGTATAATGGGATAAAGTTTACTAATAAGGGATGATCATTAGGATGAGATCAGAAAAATTGGGTTTAGTATTAGATGTTGAAACAACCGGTTTAGGACCAACAAAAGATGAAGTAATCGAACTTGCCTTAAAGTTATTTTCTTATCGAGCCGACACTGGCGAGGTAATCGATATTATCGAAGAAGACTCCTTTTTACGTGAGCCGCTCTCTCGTACAGCAAGGAATAATTATGACTCAGCGTATCGAGTTCATGGAATCCCATATGATTTGGTTCAAGGGAAAAGCTTTTATGATGCAAAAATAAAAACATACTTCCATCGTGCCGATTCAGTGTTTGCTCATAATGCCTCCTTTGACCGAAGCTTCCTTTATCATATGTATCCTGAAGTCAACGATCTGAAATGGTATTGTACGATGAGAAATATCCCTTGGAAAAATTACGGCTTTCCAAATGGAAAATTACTGACCCTATTACAAGCACACAACATTACAGACTATCAAACACATAGAGCACTAGATGATATTACATACTTGTTGGAGCTGCTCAAGAAAACAAGCCCAAATGGAAACTATTATCTTCAAGAAGTGTTAGAAAAGTCCCCGATGAGAAAATATCAGCCAGCCGTTTCACGATCAAAAATGGGTTAAAAAACTAATCAAGCGCTTGATTAGTTTTTTTGTTAGATTGGCAAAAAAAAACCGGTCACATATTGGACCGGGTTAATCTATTTACTTCTTGTATGTACGATTTTTATTGTCTGCCCTCAGTGAAAATTTGAAAGGTTATACCAAATTTATCGATTACACTGCCATATGCCGGGCTGAAAAATGTTTCTTGTAGAGGCATGGTTACTTGACCGCCTTGTTGCAAGGCTTCAAAGAATTTATGTGCTTGGTCTGCGTCGTTCGTTGAAATACAGATGGTTACTTGATTACCGCTTTGATGTGGTTGGCCAGGGAAGGTGTCGGAAAACATTAGTTCTGTTTCGCCCACTTTAATTGTTGCATGACTTACACGGTCTTTCGCTTCAGCTGGTAGTGGAAAATCAGGGTTTTCTGGCATTTCTCCGAAAGATTGCGTAAAGAGAACTTGAGCATCTAGAGCTTTTTGGTAAAATTGGATTGCTTCTTTCGCATTTCCATCCATCACAAAATAGGGAATCAAACGTAATGTCATAATTAACCTCTCCTCAGTTAAAAAAGTATTTTTAGAGATCTTCAATCGGATATAAGCCGTAGTGGACATGCTGATCAGAGCGTCCCACTTCTTATTATTACCGATATTTCTATTATAAGACGGGGAACTTATGTTCGCAACAATAAAATAAGCAAAAATTGAGCCAGCAGGATAAATTTTCCTGCGGGCTCGATATTGTTCTATTTTAATAATGGCAGGTATCGATCACTAATAATATTCAAATGATGGAGAGCGTGACCTGCGATAATGTAGGCGATGGCACGGGTAGTGACTTCTGTGTTATTGGCAAAACCAATGTTTGCCCAAGCCTCTTCCGGCATATTTTGAATAAGAGTAAGGGTAGCTTTTCTAGTGGCGATAAAGTCTTCAAGTATATTTTTAATAGGTAATTTATGAATTTGTGACCCTTGAATATATTCATTTTCATCAAAACCCGCCAAAGCAGTCTGGTCCCCGCGTCCAACACGTAGAAGCCGATAGCTCATAATTCTTTCAGTATCTGCCATATGGCAAAGTACTTCTTTGATGCTCCATTTATTTTCAGCATAACGAAAGTGGCCAGCTTCTTCCGATAGTGACTCGAATAGATCGATTGTTTTTACCAAATGCTCTTTCAAAAGTGATAATAGATCACCATCAGGAACTAGATTTACATACGGTTTATAATATTCTGGGTACTCACTTACAAGTGGGCGTTGTAACATTTCAATTTCTCCCTCCTACTTCTTATAACAAAATTGAATTTTCGGAAATTATCACCACTAATTTTACCATAAATCGTAAATTTTGAGTTAAGTATAAATATGTGTACGGACAGTTCGTTAGCAGATTCATATGATAAATAGATAAGAAATATTGTAAAAAGGGGGAGAAATGATGGATTTTTTCTTGGTAGGAATCGTCTATTGGCTATTAATCGGAGCATCCGTGTTGCTTTTTGTTTGGGGTGTTTGGAATAAATCTTGGAAAGGGTTCTTATGGAGTGGAATCGCCCTTGCATTACCAACGATTTCTCTATATGTTGGCGGTGCGGAGGGGTGGTTTAGACTAGCTGGACTGCTGCCGCTTCTTTTGTTCGTACTTGCTTTTTATACAAAAAAATAGCATTTATATGAAATTCCAATTTAAAGAAAAAAATATTTTTATAAAATCATAAATAGTTTTTTCCAATTTTGTGCATTCTAAAAAGAAAAAGGAATGGCACATAGATGAGAAAAAATAAAATGATTTTACTCGTAATCATGATCCTGCCTTGGTTGTCGATGCCGTTCATGGGGAAACGAACAATCAAGCGTTTATTTCCAGGGGCTATATTTATGTTCATCTGGGTAGCTGTTGAAAGTATTCTCGCCAAAAAAAGAGTGTGGTGGCGGATTTATGAAAGGATTATTCCTAAAGTAATAGGCGAATTGCCATTCATGCTGGGTCCATTTTTTGTCGGTTCATTATGGATTTTAAAATGGACTTTTGGTAATTTTACTCGATATCTTTTTTTAAATTTAATTTTTGATACTCTTTTTGCTTATCCAGGGATGTTTATTTTAAAAAGGCTAGGAATTGCCTCACTTGTTAGACTTAGACCTTACCAAATGGTTATTTTATTTATGAGTAAATCAGTGATCATGTACGGGCTTCAGAGCTCTGCGGATAAATTGCGTAAAAAACCTAAATCACTATTTCAAAAATTATTCTCATAGGAGACACCATATGTGAAACAGTTCGTAAATGCTGTTTGCATATGGTGCTTTTTTTCGTTAATTTCGAGAAAAGTTAGTGGATGTCCATCATATATATCACAAAAGACCACTAAAAAAATAAAGCAGCCATTGAACATGACCATTAATTTGGAGGGATGCGAACGGTGACCAATGAGAGTACCTACATTCAAGCAATTAGAAAAAAGCTGCAAGAATTAAAGCCTATCACGAAATTGGATTTTGAGTCGGAAAAGAACAATATAGACCATCAACAGGAAGTGAATAAATTAATTCATTTGACGATTCAAGCCGTGGATGCAATGGATTTAATCTATCAATCAGCTTTAAAAATGAATCTTAAAGAATGGGGGGAGCAAATAGAAGTAATCATTAATGACTACCTCAAAATCCTAGATTCCAATGGTATTGAGGAAATTAAGTCATTAGGTGAATTTATGAATAGCGGCACCATGACTAGTATTGGCACGATTCCAGAAAGTTTTCAGGCCGAATTACAAAAATTTCAAGTATTTGGGGTTCACGAGCGCGGTTTCCGTCATAAAGACACAGGAAAACTAATCCGTGATGCAAAAGTCATAACAATATATTAATAACTTAAGGGGGAGCGTTAAAATGTCTTCAATTGTGTTCATTTCTAGAATGGTCAAAATAGACAAGTTATTTATTTGGTTTAGAGGCGATTAGATGGAGATACAATCATATAACCTAGCTATTCAGTACTTAAAAGCGGAGCAGTATGAAGAGGCTGCATTAATTCTTGAAAAGATGATAAAGGAGTATCCTTTATGTACCGATGTAAGCTGGGCACTTGGGTTACTTCATGTTCTTTCTGGGTTTCCTCAGCAAGCTCTAAAACAATGGAAAAACCTACAAACGGCAAATTACTTAACCACTAGGCAAATGCTGGAGGAGAAAGTTCCTCTTTATGATGAGCTATATTTGAACTACAATCAGGCCGTGCAATTAATCGGGGCTGGAGAATTTCATCTGGCGAAAAATATTTTTCACGATCTGCTAACTTTTCAAGTGGAACTTCCTTTACCGGTTGACTTTTACCATGGCTATTTATTGACCCAGATTGTTACTGGAGAAAAAAAAGATGTAGCTCAAGAAATAAATCACATGCCGCTTTATGTAAAAAACAGTTCCGTTATCCGCGAATTGGAACATTGGTTAGAAAATCATCAGTTACCGGAACCTGATAGTACTGACCAAAAATCTTTCAAAAAGGGCTGGTCCAAGCGTCTTATCTTAGGTTCAAGTTTGGTGGCTTCTTTATTGATGGGAGGGGTTGGGTTACGGGTTTTCAGTCAACAAAAAGAAATAAGTGAAGCGAAGCCTGTATTCCTGTATCATGAAAGTCCACCAAAAACAGAAATTTTTAAGAAGGTGACAGTTGGTTCAAAGGGACATAGCGAAGGGCAGGTTAAGCAACAGGATTCTATCAACGCCAATAGCAGGCTAGAATCTTCTACGAAAGCCAGTTTAAGCACTTATAGAGAAGGCTTAACAGCATTTAGAAATAGGGATTACAGGGCGGCAGCGGCACAAATGGAAAAGAGTTTATCACTAGAGCCAAATGAATATTTTTCAGATGATGCTATGTTCTTTTTAATTGAATCAAAGCAAAGATTGAATGAAAAGGGGAACATTCACTTCCTTTACGATCACTTTTTTTCTCAAACCAGCCCTCACTATGTTTATTCACCATATTTTGATGAGCTGTTACTTGGTAAAGCAAAGATATTAATTGATGATGGAAATACTAAAGATGCTCTGCCGTTTTTGGAAAAAATTTTGACCGATTATAGACAAGAGTGGACCGCAGTAGAAGCGACGTTAATGATGAATCAAATCAAAGCCGAAGATAAATCTTAAGGAACCGAAAAATATTGCATGCCCTTTCAAAAAGTGATAATATTTAAATTAACTTTTTAAATAATAGGATTGTTACTGTTAAATCAGGCAAAACCTAAAACTAATAATACCCATTATTAGTTTTAGGTTTTTTTTTTATAAAAACTTCCACAAAAGGTGATTTATATGAAAATCGCGAAGGTAATTAATAATAATGTTATCAGTGTTTTGGATGCGCAGAATAAAGAATTAGTAGTAATGGGCCGGGGGATTGCGTTTCAAAAGAGGCCCGGTGATGTTGTGGATGAAAGTAAGATCGAGAAGACGTTCAAATTGGACAATAAAGATGTTTCAGAAAAGTTTAAAACGTTGTTATACGATGTTCCATTAGAATACATGGATGTATCAGAAAGAATCATCTCTTATGCCAAAGAAAAACTGGGAAAGAAGTTAAATGACAGTATCTATGTATCATTGACCGATCATATTACTTTTGCCATTGAGAGAAACAAAAAGGGATTGCTTATCTCCAATGCTTTATTATGGGAAATCAAAAGAATATATAGTGACGAATTTGCGATTGGTTTGAAAGCGATTAAAAAGATCGAAGAAATGCTCGGGATTACTCTTCCTGAAGATGAAGCTGGTTTTATCGCCATGCATATTGTCAATGCGGAGCTTAACGAAGAAATGCCCAATGTCGTCAATATGACAAAATTAATTCAAGATATCTTAAATATTGTGAAATACCATTTCAGAATCGAAATTGATGAAGAATCGTTGAATTATTTCCGATTCCTTACCCATCTAAAGTTTTTTGCGCAACGCCTTTTTAGTGAAAAAAACTTGGAAAGTCCTGACGATTATCTTTATGATATGGTGAAAATAAAGTATCCAGATGCCTTTATATGTACAGAAAAAATAGCGGAATTTATTGAGAAGACCCATAATTATAAAATAACAAAGGAAGAAATGTCCTATCTTACTATTCATATTGAACGAGTTGTTAATCGGAACTAGCCAGAGATTTCTTTTATAGAAAGCGTTGCCATGAATTGGAAGGCGGAAAAGCAGGCAAAACCTGAGAGCTCGAATTCGGATATTTTGCGTACTACTGCTGCTCAGGATAAAGATGTGATTGTAACCAATGAGGACAACTATAAAGTAGAAAAACATCGACAACCATTTTGATTATCGGTGTTTTTTGTATGATTCCTTCTAATAAATTGTTGTTTCAAGTAATATCCGAACTGTTAAGAGCGTTAATACTCTTATTTTGCTAAAAGTTATACTTTAATAATTAAAAATTATGATTTATTTAACTTCATGTTACATCAATGGGCGAATTATTTAGTTCAATGAGCGAATCTTTAGTTCCAATGAGCGAATATTGGACTTTTTTGAGCGAATTTAGTATTTCAATGAGCGAATCTAGCAGGGCCGCACCAATTCTTAACATGATACAATTGGTGAATTGATAACTAATAGGTTTATAAAAGGAGATAGAAGAAAATGCTGCATCATTTAGAAATCTATGTTTCTAACCTTAGTAAAACTATTGAATTCTGGGATTGGTTTTTAACACAGTTAGGATACGAGCCCAACCAGAAATGGGAGTCTGGCATCAGCTGGAAACATGGAATAACCTATCTTGTTTTTGTACAAGCTGAAGAACGATTTTTGGATGTCCCGTACCATCGTTCACGAGTTGGTCTTAATCATTTAGCTTTCCATGCGGAATCAAGAAAACAAGTCGATCAAATATCAATGCAATTAAAAGAAAAAGGGGTCCACATACTTTATCAGGATAAACATCCATTTGCTGGCGGGGAAACTCATTATGCTGTTTTTTTCGAAGATCCAGATCGTATTAAAGTGGAATTAGTAGCTCCATTCTAGTAATTTTGATTCTGACTCTTTTTCATAAAGGTTGAAAACTTTTGTATTTCTTCAATTAAAGTGATATAAATCACAAAAAGCCATCCTATTTAATCTTATAATAATCAAAAACTGAAAGTGGATGGTGACGAAAAGTGGATTACAATTTTAAATCGATCTATGATGAAATTGGCGGGCAAGAAACAATAGATAAATTGGTCAATGCTTTTTATCCGCGTGTATATGCCGACCCAGAACTAAGACCATTGTTTGAAGGGGATATGGAAGAAATAAAGCGTAAGCAGCGGATGTTTTTGCCGCAGTTTTTAGGAGGTCCAGCCCTTTACAGTCAGGAATTTGGACCGCCAGCCATGAGACATCGGCATCTGCCATTTGAAGTAACGCCTAGAAGGGCAAAATGCTGGCTTCGCTGCATGAAAGAAGCATTTGAAGAAATAGGACTTGATCAACAACCTGCCGGGCCGTCGTTTTATGACCGGTTAACACAAGTAGCTGGAATTATGGTCAATAGCCCGGATCGTGAATAATCAAAAGGCTCTTCTCAAATTGAGAGGAGCCTTTTAAATGAAATACTATTTTTTTAACTTAGCCCAAGTAGCATCGAGTGCTTTTTCAGTTTCAGCTTTCGAATTTTTGCCGCCAACATAGGCTTGAAGTGAAGCACCGAATTCCTGACCTGCACCATCAGGATATTTCATGAACTGCCAAGAGTAAGTTTTGCCTTCTTGAGAGTACTTTTGAAGTTCTGCACCTAGAGGTCCAATATCTTCTGCTTTTGCTTCGATTGTTTTAAATGCTGGGATGTATTTGAATTCCTTAACTAATGCTGTTTTACCCTCTTCAGATGAAACCATCCAGTTTAAGAAATCTTTTGCCGCCTTTTTATCAGCTTCAGGTGCTTTGTTATGAACTACCCAGTTCGTTGGAACGTCAACCATTAATTTATCTGCTTGTGCCGCGTCATCAGTAAGTGCCAATGGAATGAAACCAACCTCCATGCCTGGATTTAATTTGTCCAGCATCGGCTGAATCCAGTTACCTTGCTGAATCATTGCAGTTTCGCCGTTAGCAAATTGTGTCACTTCTGTATTGTAATCTGTTGTCAGCGGATTTTTATTACCATATTTAATGGTTAAGTCTACCAGTTTGAAGTAGTCAGCAAAATATTTGTTGCCTTCAATTTTAGCAGTACCTTCGTTTAATCCTTTAATGAAGTTTTCGTCATCTGCTTGTTGGTATGCGAACGGAACGTTCAACCCATGGTTTGCTAGTACCCACCATTCAGCGTAGCCTACTGAGAAAGGAGTAATGCCAGCAGCTTTTAGTTTTTTCGATGCTGCTTCTAACTCCGAGTATGTTTTTGGTAGTTCTGTAATGCCAGCTTTCGCAAATAACTTTTTATTGTAAGCAAAACCATAGCCTTCCATATTAACAGGTTGACCATAAATTTTTCCATCGATTGTCATAGGCTTTAATGCATTTTCATAGGCATCTTTCACCCAAGGCTGGTCAGATAAATCTTCGAATTTATCTTTCCAAGTTTGAGCCTCTTGATAACCGCCATTCCCAAAGATATCAGGTGCTTTGTTGGAAGCAAACTTCGCCTTAAGTGCTGCAGCACCATCAGCGCCGCCGCCTACTGTTTCAATATTAAAGGTTACATCTGGATGTTCTTTTGTATATTGATCTGTTAACGCTTTCAATTGATCAGCGATTTCAACCTTTCCATTAAAAAGATCGACCACTACTTTACCGTCTTTACCATCGCTTTTTCTATCCCCTGAAGCACTGTCGCTAGAACATGCTGTTGCTAATAGAAGTGAAGCCGATAATACACCTGCAAGTAAAGAATACTTTTTGATCCCCATTAAATTTCCCTCCTGGTATATAAATCTATTTTATATTTGTCTCTGCTATCTGTCATGCAGATAGCAGAGGTTGTTCCCCATGTTGATATTTCACTTAATAGAACCACTGGTAATCCCTTTAATAATGTGTTTTTGCATCGCAAAGAAGAAGATTAACAACGGAATGATGCCCATAACCAATGCGGCTAGCGCTAGATCCCATTGCTTTGTATATTGTCCAAAGAATGAGAACGTTGCTAATGGAATTGTTTTTAATTCCGGGTCCTGAAGTACAAGTGATGGTAATAAGAAGTCATTCCAAATCCATAGGCTGTTTAAAATGACGATGGTAACTGTAATCGGTTTTAATAGTGGAAAAACAATTCTCCAAAATACGCCAAATCTTGTACAGCCATCGATAATTGCTGCCTCTTCAAGTTCGACTGGAATTCCTTTGATAAAACCGTGATATAAGAAAATTGTCATTCCAGATCCAAAACCTAAGTACATGATGACTAGACCCCAGACGCTGTTTAAAAGACCAAAGGTTCCAGCTGTTTTGATGAGCGGAATCATAATTGATTGAAACGGAATAATCATTGCTGCTACGAAGGTCATGAAAATAACATTGCTGATCTTCTTTTTTGTTCTAACCAGCATGTAGGCGGCCATGGAACAAAAGATAACTAGAACAACATTACTTGCTATTGTAACGATTAGAGAGTTTGTAAATACCTTTAAATAGTTCAGCTTTTCAAATGCGCTCACATAGTTTTGAAACTCCAGAACCTTCGGCAAGGCCGATGTGTTGGATAATATATCAGCGAACGGTTTCAAGGAGTTTGAGATCACATAATAAAAGGGAACTAAAAAGGCGAGACCAAGCACGATGGCAAGAATTTCAACCATAAATGTCTTTACTGTATACCTGATTCCCATTATGATTCAACCTCCTTCTTCTTCGAATACGTCACTTGAATGACCGAAATAGCTGCAACTACTAGGAAGAATATTAATGCTTTTGCTTCACCAATTCCGTAGCGGTTATTCACAAAGGCTTCAGTATAAATGTTGAGCGCTAACATTTCGGTTGACTTGAATGGACCTCCATTTGTCAATGAAAGGTTCGCATCAAAGACCTTAAATGATGATGCTGTTGTTAAAAATAAACAGATGGTGACCGCAGGTGCTACAAGTGGCATAGTGATGTGACGAAGAATCTGCCATCGATTTGCACCGTCAATTTTGGCCGCTTCAATTAATTCTTGAGGAACGTTTTGCAGGGCTGCGATATAGATGATCATAATGTAACCTGCACCTTGCCATACGCTGACAATGACAATTCCCCAGAAAGCGGTATTGGCATCGCCTAACCAAGCTAACTCGAAAAGAGGAATCTTGGTCAACTCTCCAATTGATGCAAAGCCTTTTACAAAAATAAACTGCCAGATAAATCCTAATAAAAGACCACCAATCAAATTAGGCATAAAGAAAACTGTTCGTAAAATATTTCTTGTCTTCAGCATTTGGGTAACAAGTAATGCTAATCCAAACCCAATCGCATTTGTAAGGATAATCGCAATTATCGTATATTTCGTAGTAAGTTTGAATGAATCCTGGAATTGCTTGTCTTCGGTGAAGATGTACTTAAAGTTGTCCAATCCCACCCATTTGACAGCACCTGTTATCCCATTCCAGTCTGTAAAGGCATAATAAATACCTGTGAAGAAAGGGATCAGAACAATGAGCGTGAATGCTAAGAGAACGGGACCGACAAATAGAGCATATAATCCTGCGTCTTTCAGTTTCTTATTTTTATTTAAGGAAACTGACTTTGAAGCTTTCGTATTTTTTTGAAGTTCTAATGATGAGGTTTTTACTTTTTCCAACTTACTATGGCTATTCATTACCTGCACCTCCATAACTTCATTTTAGAGAATAATGAAAATTATGAAACGGCTTACATTGACCAGTAGGGTGGAAAATATTGAACAGTCAAAACTATCGACAAGTCAATGTATGCCCTATCATTGGTTAAAGAATGTTGTTACAATGGAGGAAATTTTACTAATTGGAGGAAGGTTAGTTCTTGTTTTACCATTTAACTAACCGAATGATATGCAATGGGGAATTCGTAAAAAGCTTATTATATTTTTATTGCTAGTAACGGTGCTGCCTTTTGGCAGTTCAATCGCGATTACTTATTATCAAACCACGAAGTCACTTAATAATCGCTTTGTTTCGACCAACCATGACCTGATTGTAAAAGGGGAAGAAGAACTTACGGTTTATTTGGAAGATGTTGCTCAGATGTCTTCGGTACTTTACCGATATACCCCCTTTATGAATGTGATGAGGGATGGACTCTCACAGAACTTAGGGACGAATCAAGAAGAAGTTCGCCGAGCCCTGGCCTACTTATTTAATACACGTCCAGAAATTGAGCAAATGCATTTATATATTGATATCGGTAAAGATTCTTTTACAAATTATCATTCAAGAATTAGCGGGAGGGGAAAGTACATTAGTATTTTTTCGCACCCCTACTATTCAAGGTTAACAAGGTATGAAGGATTTTCACTCATCGAACCTCCACATGAAATCTATAGTTATAACAATATTTCTGTTATTCCGGACTCGGAAAAGAAAAAAGTGTTAAGTTTTCATAATATCCTTCGCGATGTTCCATCAGACAAGCTATTAGGTTTTTTGTCCATTGATATTAATCTTTCAAAAATAAGTGCGATTGCCGGCCGCTTATTTGCAAAGGATATGGAAGATTTGTTTATTATGGATGACAAAGGAGTCATTATATACTCCTCAAATGAATCTATGATCGGTAAGGAAAATAAAGAAAAGTGGTTTGAGCAGGTGAAGAAAGTATCTTCCACAACTAAAAGTATGGAATGGAAGGATAAACAATTCTCCGGTGTGATTGTCCATGATAAGTTTTCCGCTCCCTACAAGAATTGGTATATTGTTAAAAGAATTCCTTACAATGTACTTTATCAAAGTGCGAGAGAAACAGCTCTGATTAATATTTTGATTGGAATAGTTACGCTTGTTATCGTATTAATAGCCACCATGTTTGTTTCATTTAAGATAACTGCACCGATAAAGGTATTAATTGATAACATGAAAAAAGTAGAAAAAGGTGAATTTGAGGCAGATTTTGATTCGTTAGGAAACGATGAAATTGGCATGTTGGGAAGGCATTTCAAATTAATGATTTCAAAAATCAATGATTTAATTGAGAGAGAATATAAATTGGATATTGAAAATAAAGAATCCCAACTGCGAGTATTACGGTCGCAAATTAACCCGCATTTTTTATATAACGCTCTTCAATCGATTGGTACGCTGGCACTAAAATCTAAGGCGGTTCCTGTGTATTCCTTACTCACTTCCTTATCGAAGATCATGCGATACAGTATGAATATGAAGGAAGACATTGTTCCATTTATTTCAGAGGAAATGCATGTTAAATCCTATTTATTATTACAAAAACAACGGTTTGACGAGCAATTTGAATTCGAAGTGAATGTCTCAAAAGAAGTACAAGAAATACTTATCCCCAAAATGATTCTACAGCCAATTGTGGAAAATTGTTTTAAACATGGATTTGATCAGCGTTTAGAAAAAGCAACCATTCAAATTGAGGGGAAGCTGCTAGATACCGGAATGGTTTACATCTGTGTTAGGGATAATGGAGTAGGCGTAAATGAAGAAGAGCTAAATCGTATCAGGCAAGAATTATGTAATGGGGGATCTAAAGAAGAAAAACAAAGAGAAACCATTGGTTTAAAGAATATTTATGACCGTTTGCAGATTTATTACGCAAATCAAGCGCAAATGTGGATTGACAGTAATGAAGAAAGTGGATTTACGGTGACCGTTCAGTTTCCTATGGTTATCCAAAAAGAGGTGGAGCACACATGAGAGCATTAATTGTCGATGATGAAAAGCACGTTCGTGAAGGAATCAAGATATTAGGTGCTTGGGAACAAAATGGAATTGACGAAATTTATGAAGCAGGAAATGGTGAAGAAGCCATTCACCTCATTCAAAAGTATAATCCAGAGATTATTTTTTCAGATATGAAAATGCCAAAAATGGATGGCGTCCTGCTTTTAGAATGGATTAAAGAAAATCACTCGTCCAGTAAAACAATCGTTGTGACCGGTTATGATGATTACCATTATATGCGTAAAGCCATTCATTTCGGCAGTTCTGACTATCTCTTAAAGCCGATTGACCCCGAAATCTTAAATCAGACGTTGGAAACAGCCGTGGATGAATGGAAAAAAGAAGCATTAAACCGGGCTAAAATCGTAAGCAGCTCTCAATTAATCAATGAAATGAAACCTGTTTATCGGGACCGAAAGCTTACCAAATTGCTAAATAATGATCATCTGAAGGAAGATTTGTATAAGGATTTTGGGATTCCTCAGTCCTGCAATTATCAAACAGCACTTGTTCAGATGAACGGTAAGACCATTGAGGCTTTTCAAGGAGATCGTGATTTAGCCTATTTCACAATCTTGAACATCATTAATGAAATCATGAGGGAACATGAATGTGGTGTTGGTTTTCGTTACTTATCAAATAAAGGCGAAGTTGTCATTATTTTTTGGGACAAGTTTGAGCAAATAGTAGACCTTTTAATACAAATATATCAGACGATACAAAGCATGATGGATATTTCTTGTCCTATTGTTTTAGGAAAGCTAGTAACTAAGAGTTCTCATTTATTGGATTCCTATCTTCATGCCAAGCAGCTGTTGTTTACTAGTAATATTTTGGAAAATAGAGAGAATCGAGTCTTTGTGCAGGAGACCTTGCCAAGCCCTGCCTTAAAGAATCTTATGGACTACTCGGCTAATATCGAACTGGCCGTACAAGCTGGTGAAATTGGGGCTTTTGAAGAAGTGATCAATCAAATAGCAACGGATTTTACTGAAAACGATTATTTATCATTAAAACAGCTGTTCCATTTTGAAAATGAATATCTGGTGATCAGCAATAGATGGTTTAAGCAATATCATCTCCCTATTAAAACAGGAGAGGATATCCATAAACGAATTGATTTATTCTTCGATCAAAACGGTACCTTTCAGTTAGAAGAATACAAACAGAGGAAAAAACGTGAAATTACTATCTTCTTGAAGAGAGTAAAAAGAGGCACGGAACAGAAAAATAGTAACATCATTTATGAAATCGAAAAGTACTTGCAAGCAAACTTTGACCGGGATGTAAAGCTGCAAGAGATATCAGACCATTTTTATATGAGCAGAGAATATATCTCAAGAAAATTCAAACAAGAATTTAATGTGAATATCTCCGATTACATTGTTAGATTTCGAATGAAAAAGGCGAAATCGTTATTAAAAAACAGCCAGCTAAAAATCTATGAAATTGCCAATATGATCGGCTATCAAGACGACAAATATTTTCGAAAAGTATTTAAAAAGGTTGAGGGGATTACCCCAAATGAATATCGTGAATCCTCTATAAAACAGAAATAAGCAGAGCCGAAATCCGTATAGAAGTGATCTAAAGTAAAGACTCTGTTTTTTGGACGGAGTCTTTATTTATGTTGAGGGATCAATATCAGTTTAAACAAGGAGTTTGCCGGACTAGGATTGCATGGGAAATGCCCTGGAGCATGTAAAGCAAATTTCTGATGAGAGTGGAAGAGGTATAAAAAAATACACTCTATCTTAAAAAAGTAATCTGAAAATTAATTTATTTTTTCTATAAAAAAACATTGAAACGTTTCCAAAGGGGTGATATTATTGGTGTATGGAAACGATGAAACGTTTCCAAAGTGATAATATTATAAGTGAATGAAATCGCTTTATTACTGGAGGTAGTGGTAGTGCCAAGCATTAAAGATGTTGCAGAACTGGCAGGAGTTGGGGTTGGCACTGTTTCACGAGTCATAAACAATCATCCAACTGTAAAGCCTGAAACCCGGGAGAAAGTGAATGCAGCGATCAAACAATTAAATTATATTCCAAACGAAGTGGCAAGAAATTTTAAAATGCAAAAATCAACAATGGTTGCGCTGATGATTCCGAGTGTATGGCATCCATTTTTCTCAGAGCTCGCTTATTATATCGAAGATGAACTTGACCGAGAAGGGTATAAATTGATGCTTTGCAATAGTGGGGGCAGACCTGACAAAGAGCTTTATTATTTGGATATGCTCAATCAGAATAAAGTAGCAGGCATTATTGGAATCACTTACAATGACATCGAAGATAGTGTGAGTACTGATATTCCGATTATCAGCATTGACCGCCATTTTGGAAAAAAAATCACATGCGTAACCTCGGATAACTACACTGGCGGCCGCATTGCCGTAAGAGAGCTTGTGAAAGTGGGAACTAAAAAAGCCGCATATCTTGCAACCTATAGTGATGTTTATAGTGAGGTTGAACTTCGGAAAAAGGGATTTATCGATGAAGCAGAGGCTCAAGGTATCGAATATATCATCTACGAGGAGCTAGATGCTGTTTTTAATGATGAAAAATACTTCGAAAATTTCTTTAAAATAAAAGAGCATCAGGATGTGGACGGGATATTTGCCAATACCGATCTACTTGCCGCCAATTATATCGATAAAGCTAAACAATATGGCTTGCGGACTCCAGAGGATGTAAAAGTAATCGGATATGATGGAATTCAGGATAATAAGCTGTTTCATCCAATTCTATCAACGATCCGGCAGCCGGTTGAGGAAATGGCAAGAATGTCTGTAAAGCTTCTCTTAAGAAAGATTGAAGGTGAAGCACTGGAGCAAGAGATTTATCGAATCCCTGTCATGTACAGAGAGGGCGAAACAACTTAGCTATTATTTGCAATTTTTTTAACTCTTCGTTGGAAACGTTCAATTAAAAGCTGGAGGATAAGGGTTCATCGAATACCTCTCGTTACAGAGAGGGAGGAACCTTAGATATATAATTTTTTTAACTCTTTTTGGAAACGTTTCAATGAAGCGTTCAAGTAAGAGATTTATCGAATACCTATGATGTAAAGAAAGGAAGAAACGGTTTAGATAACACAAAATTTTTTAGCTATCGTTGGAAACGTTTCAATTGAAAAGTTAGACAAAAAAAAAACATTGTTGAAAGTGAGGCAAGAATATGGAAGTGGCAAGGAAGGCAAATCCGATTATCGATTCACCCATCCAAGTAAGAAAAGCATCAAAACTAAAAAAAATCTTGAGTAATTATCAGCTCTATTTATTTCTTTTACCCGCTTTAGTTTATTTTATTGTTTTCCATTATGTCCCGATGTATGGAATATTAATTGCTTTTAAAGATTTTGTTGCAACAAAAGGAATTATGGGAAGTCCGTGGGTTGGATTTAAACATTTTGAGCGATTTTTCGACTCCTATCAATTTTGGATCTTGATTAAAAATACTCTTGGTCTTAGCGTTATACAACTAATCGTTGGTTTTCCGCTTCCAATTTTTCTAGCTCTCATGATGAACCAAATTAGAAGTGATAAGTACAAACGTTTTGTTCAAACAGTTGTTTATGCGCCGCATTTTATATCAGTAGTTGTTTTAGCGGGTATGATTTATGTCTTCTTTTCAAACAATGGTCTAATTAATAACTTAATCCTGATCTTTGGCGGTGATCCGATTTCGTTTATGGCAAAACCTGATTGGTTTAAACCATTATATATTGCCTCAGGCGTTTGGCAAGAAACCGGATGGGCTGCGATTATATATCTAGCTGCGCTTGCAGGAGTCAGCCCTGAACTGCATGAGGCTGCGGTAATGGATGGAGCAAATAAGTGGCAGCGTATTTTTCATGTAGACATTCCGGCGATTATGCCAACGGCTGTTATTCTATTAATTCTAAACGTTGGTAACATTATGAATATTGGTTTTGAAAAGGCTTACCTGTTACAAACACCAATGAACCAGCCTGCAGCAGAGATTATCCCAACCTATGTTTATAAGATGGGGTTACAGCAGGCGCAATATAGTTTTGCTTCCGCAGTAGGATTGTTTAATTCAGTGATTAACTTAGTTTTATTAGTCTTAGTAAATAAGTTTGCAAAAAAATTATCCGGAACAGGATTATGGTAACGGGAGGTGCAGCATAAATGAGTATATTAGCTTTAAAGAATAAGAGAATGACAAGAAAATCGAAGGAAGATAAGGTCTTTGATATTATTAACTTTTTTCTGGTCGCGATCATCTTACTATTGGTAGTCTATCCATTGTACTTTATTATAATTGCCTCTATCAGTGACCCAAACATGATTTACGAAGGAAAGGTATGGCTATTGCCGAAAGAGCTGACTCTTGAAGGGTATCAGAGAATCTTTGGAGACAGCAAGATTTGGCTGGGCTATAAGAACTCCATCATCTATACGGTAGTTGGAACGATTGTCAATGTATCTTTTACCTTAATGGCTGCCTATGCCTTGTCTCGAAAAGATTTGTATGGAAGAAATGTCATCATGTTTTTATTCCTCATGACGATGTTTTTCTCAGGCGGTTTAATCCCTACATACCTGGTTGTTAAGAATCTGGGTTTGCTTAACACGATGTGGGCGCTTATTCTGCCGAAAGCAGTGGCTGTCTGGAACGTCATTGTCGCAAAAACATTTTTTGAATCCTCTATTCCGGGTGAGTTATTAGAAGCTGCCAGAATAGATGGATGTTCCGATGCAAAATTTTTCTGGAAAATTGTCCTGCCGCTTTCAAAACCAATTGTCGCTGTCATGGTGTTATTCTATGCCGTTGGACACTGGAACTCCTATTTTGATGCTTTGATCTATTTAAATAATGAAAACTTATATCCGCTGCAATTAATTTTACGAAACATTTTAATCCAAAATCAGGCATCCACGATGATGATCAGTGACCTGGACTCCTTGGCCGCAAAACAAAGAGTGTCCGAGCTAATCAAATACGGTGTAATTATCGTTGCTTCCATCCCGCTTTTAATCGTCTACCCATTTGTTCAGAAGTACTTTGTTAAAGGGGTTATGATTGGCGGAATTAAAGGTTAATAGAAATAAACTGCCATAAGGGAGGTGATGGCAGGCGTCACTGATAGAGTTTGCCATCCATTTAATTAATCTAATAGGGGGAATAAGAAATGTTGAAATCAATTAAGAAGAATGTTCGGAAAAATAAGAAAAAGAGCATGGCAATAGCATTGGTTTTAGGATTAAGTGCCTCATTAGCATTAACTGGCTGTTCAAACAGCGATTCCGCCAGTTCAGAGAAAAAAGCAAATACTACTGCCTTTCATAAGACTGGTTTACCGATTGTCGACAAACAAGTTACGTTAAATATTGTTTCGCCAAAAGCGGCTCTCGCACCTGACTATTCAAAAATGGTGATTTTTGACCGGCTTCAAAAAGCAACAAACGTAAAAATCAAATGGAACAATATTCCTGGTGATGGGTATCAAGAAAAGAAAAATTTAATGCTGGCAAGCGGCGATCTGCCAGATGCGTTCTACTCGTCAGGCTTTTCTGATCATGACCTTGTCCAATATGGCCAGAACGGCACGATTATACCGTTGGAGGATTTGATCGATAAATATGCCCCTAATTTAAAGAAACTTTTTGAAGAGAGACCAGAGTTGAAAAAGGTTGTAACAGCCCCTGATGGCCATATTTATTCCTTGCCGCGTGCAGAAGAAATGGATCTGATCGGCATGCCAAATATTATGTTCATCAATAAAGCTTGGTTAGATAAGCTTGGTCTGAAAATGCCGACTACATTAACAGAATACCATGATGTGTTAAAAACGTTTGTGGAAAAGGATGCGAACGGGAATGGCAAGAAAGACGAAATTGGGCTGTCTTTCTGGTACAACGGCTGGTGCGGCAATGAAGGAGATTTAATTGGTTTATTCGGGGTGCCGGATGCGCCATTTGAAGCCGATCACCGGATTGTTAGAGATGGAAAAGTACTTTATGCCGGGGTTCAACCAGAGTTTAAAGAAGCAATAAATTATTACAACGGGTGGGTAAAGGAAGGTTTGCTTGACCCTGAGGTTGTAACGCAAAAAACGGAGCAGCTGTTTGCAAAAGGGAAAACGCAGGATCCAACTCTTGGATCGTTTATATGGTGGGAAAATACGGAAGTAGTTGGACCGGATCGAGTAAAAGATTACGTGGTATTGCCGCCATTAAAAGGGAAGGATGGCAAAATTGTGATTGGGCGTTCCAACTATTCCGAGTACGGTAGAGATGCCTTTGTGATTACCTCCGCGAACAAAAACCCTGAGATAACGATGCGCTGGGTTGACCAATTGTATGAGCCAAAAATGTCGGCACAAATTAACTGGGGGCCAATTGGTGAAATTTACGAGGAAGATGCCAATGGCATGTTAGTCAATAAACAGCTCCCTGCTGGCGTAGCAATGGGTGAATTGCGTCAAAAGGTTGCTCCGGGCGGTCCGTTTGTCGTCTTAAAGGATCACTTCGGTAAAGTGGTAGACATGGAGCCAAGAGCAAAGGAAAGATTACAGATTCTTGATCAATATTATAGACCACATATGGTGAAAGAAAGCTATCCATCTATCTTCTTTAGCCCTGAAGAGCTTGAAGTGATAAACACGATTGAGCCGGAAATTAAAGCATTTGTTAAGCAAAAAGAAGCCCAATGGTTGATTGAGGGCGGGATTGAGAAAGAATGGGATGCCTATGTGAAACAATTAAATGATATGGGTCTTGATAAATTAATGAAAGTGTACCAAAAAGGATTAGACCGCTATAACAAACAATAATCCCTATATGTGGCCAGACATCATCTCCCGTCTGGCTTTTTCAAAAATAAGAATAGGATGATAGAAATGTTTGATGTCACTGCTTTAGGCGAAGTATTAATTGATTTTACACCCTCTGGCCATTCGGAAAAGGGCCATGTATTATTTGAAACAAACCCTGGCGGAGCGCCGGCCAATGTGCTTGTGGCACTTTCTAGATTAAATATGGAAACCGCGTTTATCGGAAAAGTGGGCCATGATCAATTTGGCCATCTGCTAAAGGGGGTTTTACAAACTCACAACATTGATACAAGCAATCTTGTATTCTCGGAAACTGTCAATACAACACTAGCCTTTGTCCATTTAGATGAAAAAGGGGATCGTTCCTTTAGTTTTTATCGGAATCCGGGTGCTGATATCATGCTGGAGAATGCTGAAATCAATGAAGATACAATCAAACAGTCCCGTATCTTTCATTTCGGTTCTTTATCTTTAACAAATGAACCGGCAGCTTCAGCGACTATAACCGCATTGGAATATGCCAAAAAGCATAAGGTAACGGTTTCCTATGATCCCAACTTGCGAATTCCTTTATGGCGGTCACTTAATGAAGCCAAGCGGCAGATTTTAAAGGGATTTGAATATGCAGATATTGTGAAAATTTCTGAGGAAGAATTGGAATTTTTAACGGGATACTGTGATGTAGTAAAAGGGACGGAAGTTTTACAGGAACAGTTTGATACAGCAGTTATTTTTGTAACACTAGGATCCGAAGGCTGTTTTTACCGAAGCAAAACCTTCTATGGCAGTAAAGAAGGATATCAAGTAAACGTTGTCGATACGACGGGAGCAGGAGATGCCTTCTTGGGTGGTGCACTATCTCAAATCCTTAAAATGAATAAACCTCTAGATCACTTAACTGAAGTAGACACTGAAGAAATCGTCACTTTTGCTAATGCAGTCGGTGCCCTAACGACAGAAGGAAAAGGTGGAATTCCTAGTATTCCAACTGCTGCTCAGGTTGAACGGTTTTTAAATAAAAGAATTCTTGAGAAAGGAAGAGTATAAGAAATGACCAACAACGTCTTAGAAAAACAACCATATTATACCGAAAAATACCGTCCACAGTATCACTTCACTCCAGAGCGACAATGGATGAATGACCCAAATGGGATGGTGTTTTATAACGGGGAATATCACTTATTCTATCAATATCATCCCAATGGAACAACATGGGGTCCCATGCATTGGGGACATGCGGTAAGTAAAGATCTTGTTCACTGGGAACACCTCCCGATTGGTTTGGCACCAGATGAGCATGGAACGATTTTCTCAGGTAGTGCAGTCGTAGATTGGAACGACACAAGCGGTTTCTTTGATGGGCAATCAGGGTTAGTGGCGATTTTCACTCATGCGGATACATACCCTGATTCGGACCGTCCACGACAAAGGCAGAGTCTTGCCTTTAGCAAAGACAATGGACGCACATGGATAAAATATGAGGGGAACCCTGTTCTGCAAGAAGAAAATATCATTGATTTTCGTGATCCAAAAGTGTTCTGGCATCGTGAAACTAATCAATGGGTCATGGTAATAGCCGCAGGTCAAACGGTTAGAATTTATACTTCCCAAAATTTAACTTCATGGGAGTTTGCCAGTGAATTTGGAGAAGGACATGGCTCACATCAGGGTGTCTGGGAGTGTCCCGACCTTTTTGAATTAACTGTTGATGGGGATTCCAATCAGAAAAAATGGGTGCTATTTGTCAGCATTGGCAATGATCCAAAATATGAAGAAGGGTCCAGAACGCAATATTTTATTGGCGAATTTGATGGTAAAACATTTTTCAATGATTACAAACCAGAAACGACCCTTTGGATTGATCACGGACGTGATAATTATGCGGGCGTTAGCTGGTCCGATGTTCCAGCTGAAGACGGAAGAAGAATTTATATTGGCTGGATGAGCAACTGGCAATATGCAAATGTTACTCCTACAAAAGAATGGCGAAGTGCGATGACGATTCCTAGAGTACTTGAGCTAAAGAAAACCGAAGAAGGGATTCGGCTTGTACAAAAACCAGTTCGAGAGTTACAAGGTATTCGTGATAAAAAAATATTAATTCAAAACGAAGTGGTTGTACCCGGTAAAAATATTTTAGAAAATGTTAATAGTAACACATTCGAAATCATTGCCGAGTTTGAAATTGGAACCGCAAAGGAATTTGGGTTCAAAGTTTGTAAGGGAGCCAATGAAGAAACAATTATTGGATTTGATGCAGAAAACCAAACATTATTTATAGATCGAACTAATTCAGGAGAGGCTGCTTTCCATGAGGCCTTCGCAGGAAAACATGAGTGCTATTTACTGCCAGAAAATAATAAGATCACTCTACATGTTTTTGTTGACCAGTCGTCTGTAGAATTATTTGGAAATAATGGAAAGGCCGTCATAACGGACTTAATCTTCCCAAATCAAGAAAATAAGCATTTGGAGCTTTATGTAAAACATGAAGAAATTAAGTTACACTCGTTAGAGCTTTATTCGTTAAAATCTACTTGGCGATAATGTAGTGAAAAGGTAATAGGGGGAATGAATTTAATGAATGGTTTAAACAACAGATTATTTAATACCTTGGATACAATGGTAGATTTATTTCTTTTAAATTTACTATGGGTCATTACTTCGCTCCCCTTAATAACCTTTTTTCCTGCAACAGCAGCCATGTTTGGCGTTGTCCGCAAACGCATTTTACAACAGGAAACAGAAAGTATTTTAAAAAGCTTTGTAAAAATTTTTAAAGGAAATTTCAAACAAAGCTTTATTATCTCGATTATTTGGTCGGTACTTGCCTGTTTCTTATATTTTGATTATATGCTTATAGATCCAAGCAGTTCTGTTGGTCACCTCGTTCTGTATATCATCTTAGTCATTGGCATTTTGTTGTTTAGTTCGATCTCCATTTATCTATTTCCGATTATGGTCCATTTTGAACTAAGCTTTAAGCACGTTATTCGAAATGCCTTTCTCTTTTCCCTTATGAACCCGGTCTTAACGATTCTTTTATTGATAATTGTTGGGGCGGGTACTGCTCTTTTCTACTTTTATCCAGCTACGATTTTCATCATAGGCAGTTTCGCAGCATATGCAGTTTATTACTTATGTCAATTATGGTTTAACCAGTTGCTAAACATGAAGGGAACAAACTGAAGATTAAAAATTATTCTAGGGTGCACTTAAACAATACATATTAGCACCCATTCTTATAAGTTGATTTGTAAGCGCCTTCTAATTGCTTGGATAGTAGTGATAAATAAATGTTGGAGGGGAACAGGGTTGAAGCAAAGATTAAAAAATCAAGGAATATTGGTAGTGGTCATTTTTTCTCTAATCATTTCAATGTTTATGCCCTCTGTTTCTAGTAAAGCCGAAACAGGTGAAACATCGATCTCGTCTGTTGATGGCGAAAATGAACCATATCGGTCCAAATTTCATTTTTCTCCGGAAAAAAACTGGATGAATGATCCCAACGGCATGGTGTATTACGATGGGGAGTATCATGTGTTTTATCAGCATAATCCTACTGAATCAAAGTGGGGACCGATGTATTGGGGACATGCGGTAAGTAAAGACTTGGTCAATTGGGAATACCTGCCGATCGGTCTTTATCCAGATGAAAAAGGTTTTATTTGGTCAGGGAGTGCAGTTGTGGATTGGAACAATACGACTGGATTCGGAAAAGACTCTATACCGCCGATGGTTGCTGTATTTACTCAGGAAAAAGGTGGTCATCAAGTTCAAAGTTTAGCTTACAGCAACGATAAGGGCCGTACTTGGACGAAGTATGATGGCAATCCAATTATCCCTATGCCAGAGGGGATTGATGTTTTCCGGGACCCAAAGGTATTTTGGCATGATGAAACAAAAAAGTGGATTATGGTAATTTCAGCTGGTGATCGTGTTTATTTTTATAACTCACCGGATCTGAAAAGTTGGACGAAAGTAAGTGAATTTGGCAACAATGACGGCTCACATAAGGGAACATGGGAATGCCCGGATTTATTTGCCCTTCCCGTTAATGGAGATCCAACTAAGAAGAAGTGGGTATTGGCTGTCAGCATCAGTGAAGGGGCACCTGCCGGCGGTTCGGGGATGCAGTATTTTATCGGTGATTTTGATGGGAAAACGTTCACCAATGCCAATGAACCGAGTAAAGTCCTCTGGGCCGATTATGGGGCTGATTTTTATGCAGCTGTTTCATGGAGTGATGTCCCTGATGGACGCCGTTTATGGCTCGGGTGGATGAATAATTGGAAATATGGGCAGGACATTCCAACATCCTCATTCAGAGGAACAATGTCTATTCCGCGTGAACTTGCCTTATCAACTGTTGAAGGTGAAGGGATTCGGCTTATCCAAAAACCTGCAGGTGAGTTCGAAAGCCTTAGGGGGAATCCACAAGATATCGAGAATAAAGTGATAACTCCGGGAGAAAATCTGCTTTCGAAGTTAACAGGAGATGCCTTTGAGATTACGGCTGAATTTGAATTAAATTCGACAACGGCCACTGAGTTTGGTTTGAAAGTTCGAAAAGGGGAAAGCGGGGAGACGAAGATTGGTTATGATATTGGCAGTAAAAAAATATTTGTTGACCGTTCCAATGCTGGTGAATCGGGTTTCAGCAGTCAATTTGCCGCAAAACATGAGGCTCCGTTAGCAGCCATTAATCAAACTGTTAAACTCCATCTGATTGTTGACCGGGCATCTGTTGAAGTATTTGGCAATGATGGTCAGGCAGTAATAACTGATCAAATCTTCCCCGATCCTAAAAATCAATCTCTAGAACTTTACACAACCGGCGGGGAAGTACAACTTAAATCATTAATGGTATATGATTTGAACCAGGCTTCTTTTGTTTCAAACATAGACAAAATCGCCGTTGATGGAGGCAGTCTGCAAAATGAGATTGAAAATCCAGATTTTGAGACTGGCAATCTATCAGGATGGACAGAAACAGGATCCGCATTTGATCATCCAGTATCCAATGTTACAAACTTCTGGGGTGGTCCTTTTCAGCAACAAGGAACCTACCATGTTTGGGGATTTGCCGGGGCAGCCAATGATGCAAATGCTGATTTTCGCACGGGTGTAATGAAATCTACTGTATTCAAACTTGGCGGGAATGGAATGATTGATTTCCTTGTTGGCGGGGGTCAGGATATAAATAAGCTATATGTTGCCTTAGTTCGGGCTTCAGATGGAAAAGAGCTTTTTAAAGCAACTGGATCCAATACAGAAGCCTATCGAAGAGTCAGTTGGGATGCATCAGAATATATCGGAGAGGCATTGTATATGAAAGTTGTTGACTATCATTCTGGCGGATTTGGGCACATCAATGTCGATGATTTTCATGTTTTTAATAATGACCCAGTGATGACAGACGATATTCAAAATCCGGATTTTGAGACAGGTGATTTAACAGGATGGACAGTCGTTGAAGGTGATGCCTTCAGTAATCGGGATGTTACAGACGATAAAGATTGGGGTTGGGGTGGTCCGTTTAATCACCATAACCAATACCATCTATGGGGTGCTAAAGATGGCGGAGACGGACAAACGGGAATTTTAAAATCAGCAAACTTTACCCTGGCAGGTAATGGAGAAATTAATTTCCTTATCGGCGGTGGTAATGACATAGACAAATTATATGTGGCCTTAGTCAGGGCCTCAGATGATAAAGAATTAATCAAAGCAACTAATACCAATTGGAAAGAAAGCGAAGCTTATACTCGGGTAAAGTGGGATGCAGCCAATAACTTGGGGGAAAAAGTCTACATCAAAGTGGTGGACCATGCGACAGGTGGATGGGGCCATATTAACGTAGATGACTTTCATGTGAAAAATACCGGCATCATAGCAAACTGGCCATTGGATGAAGGCAGTGGAACCAAAACAAAAGACATTGTTAGAGGAATGGCAGACCCTATTTCCTATGTGTTTACGAAAGCTTTATACAAGCCATCGACCGATCCTTTATGGAGAGATGGGATTCGTAACAAAGCTTTACTGTTCGACGGATATTCTACATGGATTACGAGGTCTTCTGATCAGGTTATAAAGCCAACAGATGCTCTCACAATTGAAGCATGGGTTGCACCAAGATCTTACGAATGGGGCGATCTCGGCCAATTATCAGCGATCGTCAATCAACACAATAAAACGGCAAGTGAAGGTTATATCCTTGGCTTGGGACGGCACGGGAAATGGTCGTTTCAGGCAAGTATTAACGGTGAGTGGAAGGAAGTTTGGGCTGCCGAAAACAAACCTCTTGAAAAAAATAAATGGTCGTATATTGTTGCCACCTTTGATAAGGCTGAACAAAAAATGAAGCTTTATTTAAATGGTGAATTGGTCGGGGAGACGGTCACACCAAAAGGGACTATCACACCATCTTCAAATGATTTATTAATCGGAAAACATAACAGTGCTGCTTTGGTTAATGGAGCTTTCACTGCCAATATGTTTAATGGAATGATGGACGAATTAAAAATGCATAACCTTTCGCTATCAGGGGAAAAAATTAAAGAAAATTATGATTCGTATTTAAGTAGTTTTGAGAATCATAAACTTCCAATACCTGATTTGGCACCAGATCGGAGCAGATATGATGGCGACCGGTACCGGCCGCAATATCATTTTATTGCACCAGAGCATTGGATGAACGAGCCTCATGCACCGATCTACTATAATGGGAAATATCATCTATTCTATCAAAATAATCCCCAAGGCCCATATTGGCATCAAATTCATTGGGGGCATTCTGTAAGTGAGGATATGGTTCATTGGAAGGATGAACCGATAGCTCTTGCACCTGATAGGAACTCCGTTGCGCCTGATGGTGTTTGGTCAGGCGGATCAACTGTTGATGCTAATGGGAATCCGGTGTTATTTTTTACAGCCGGGGATGATAAAAAGGTTCCAAATCAAATGACCGGTCTTGCAACGAGTAAAGATCCCGGGGACCCGGATTTGAAAGAATGGTCCATGTATGAGAAGCCAGTTACGGTTCAAGCGCCCAACCTGCCGGCAAAAGAAGGGGAGGTATGGTATGGGCAATTCCGTGATCCATATGTTTGGAAAGATGGAGATACATGGTACCAGCTCGTTGGTTCCGGTATTAAAGGTGCAGGGGGAACGGCACTTCTTTATACCTCCAAGAACCTGAAAGATTGGGAATACAAAAAGCCACTGATTGTCGGCAATTATAAGCAAAACCCGAAAACAGGCCAGGTTTGGGAGTTGCCAGTGTTCTTGCCATTAGGTAAAGATGCAAAAGGCGTTGAAAAATATGTCTTCTTTTTCAACCCATGGTTTGATGGGTACAGTCCACACAATGTCAAATATGTTTGGTATTGGATTGGAACATGGGATAAAGAAAAATTAGAGTTTGTTCCTGACCACGAGGAACCGAAACAATTTGATTATGGTGAACACTTTACAGGACCAAGCGGAATGGTTGACGAAAAGGGGCGTTCGATTCTCTTTAGTATTGCACAGGACCGCCGGACGGAGCAGCAGCATTACGATGCTGGCTGGGCTCATAATGCAGGGCTGCCGCTTGAGCTTTCATTAACTTCAGAAGGTGGATTAGGGATTAAACCAATTTCCGAATTAGATTCCTTAAGGAAAAAGGAACTTGTTTCAATCAAGAATGAAAATACAGATAAAGCCAATGAATTATTAACAAATGTTAAAGGTGATCTGTTGGAAATTCAACTGGAAATCAATCCAGCCTCTGCAAAACAAGTGGGGCTAAAAGCTAGAAAGTCAGCAAATGGCGAGGAAGAAACATTACTATTCTATGATGTTGAAAAACAATCACTAAACATTGATCGAAACAAATCCAGTCTGGATCCGGATATCCAAAAAGGAATACAGGGTGGAGAGCTTAAGATTGGGAAAGAAAATCTCAAGCTTCATATTTATCTGGACCGGTCAATGATTGAGGCTTATGCAAATGGTGAAAAAAGCATCACATCACGTGTATATCCAACCCTTTCCGATGCACTGGGCCTTGAGTTATGGAGTAGTGGCGGAAAGGCGAAAGTGGTATCGATGAAGGTATGGGAAATGGGTTCCGCATACGGGGAAACGGTTCCTGCCTATTGGCCTGAATCGAATGGCGGCGGAGATCCTATTTCAGAAAGTACAGAATTGCCAAACCATGATTTCCAAACCGGCGATTTAACCGGATGGACTGTTGTAGAAGGGAAAGCTTTTAGCAATGAACACGTTTCCAAGGCAAACGATTGGGGATGGGGCGGACCGTTTAACCAAGCCTCAGACCGAATCGACCCGGAACGACACCATTTATGGGGTTTTAATGGAGAAAAAGGCGGGGATTCATTGACAGGAGTGTTAAAATCGGAGAACTTTGTGTTAGGTGGAAACGGAAAAATCGATTTCCTAATTGGCGGCGGAGCTAATATCGACAGACTTTATCTAGCACTGGTAAGAGCTTCAGACGGCAAAGAGTTAATGAAGGAAACAGGTGGTAACTGGGAAGCCTATCGAAGAGTTAACTGGGATGCTTCGGATTATATTGGCGAAGAGTTATACATCAAAGTTGTAGACTATGAAACTGGCGGATGGGGACATATTAATATTGATGATGTAAATGTACCTGTGGCCATAAAAAGGTAAAATCTTACCTTGATAGATAGAATCAAATAACCTAGAATAATCATGTGAAATTCAATATTGCAGGATTGTGACTGGTTAGAAGGCAAGACCTAAAATGAGTGAAGGACAGAAGATACCTTTGTGTATATGTCCTTACCCATTTTAGGTCTTTTTTTGTTATTAAGGTTGAATACACTGTACCTAGATAAGGAGTTTTTAAGATGAAAAAGAAGAGGATTATATGGATGCGGCTGCTTGTTTTAGCAGTATGCTTCCTGACGATTACAGGAGCTTTAATCAAAAAACAGGTGAACACCAGATTAGAAACAACCAATATCAATCAAAAGAAGGATCAACCTTTAGACCTGGTGCTTAGTAATCGTGCTCTCCATCAGTGGGGATTTGATGAAGGGGATGGTAACGTCACTCGTGATCTTGCTCAATCTGTGTCGTCTGTTATTCATTATGCGTTAACAACAGATCCGGAATGGAAAACCGGCATTAGCGGTAAAGCATTATTATTTGATGGATATTCCAATTGGCTGGAAATTCCTTCGGGAAAGGTTCATAACCCAGCTGGGTCTTTTTCCATTGAAGCATGGGTTGCCCCGAGAGCCTATGAATGGGGCGACAATGGACAGCCCTCCGTGATTATCAATCAACAGGATAAAGGAAATAAACAGGGATTTATGCTCGGAATGGGACGGCATGGATATATCACGTTTCAGCTTGCTTTAAATGGGGAATGGCAGGAAATTTGGTCACCCGAAGGGAAAATTTTGCCGAAGGATCAGTGGTCTTACGTGGTTGCCCAATTTGATAAAGAAACAAATAAAATCTCACTCTATATAAACGGTGAACACATTCAAGAAAAGGATGTGCCTGCTAATAGTGAGTTTACACCGGCCACTCATCTGCCGCTGCTTGTTGGAAAACATAATCAGGCAGCCGCTGTGTCCGATATATTCCAGTCTAATATGTTTAATGGATTAATGGACAATGTTTCCCTATACAGTAAAACATTTAGTCATGAATCGATTAAACGGCACTATGAAAAAGTCCTTAACAGCTGGAACCATAAACTGCCGATACCGGATACGTCATTCGATCGGACGGTTTATAAAGGAGACCGCTACCGCCCGAATTATCATTTTACTGCTCCCCAGCATTGGATGAATGAACCGCATGCACCAATTTATTATAACGGGAAATATCATTTATTTTATCAGTTTAATCCGGCTGGTCCTTTCTGGCATCAGATTCATTGGGGACATGCCACAAGTACAGACATGATTCATTGGGAAGATCGCCCCATTGCGTTAAGTCCAACAGAGGGAACGGCAGCCAGGGATGGAGTGTGGTCCGGTAGTGCAACCTATGACAAAAATGGGGTGCCAGTGCTATTTTTCACAGCGGGGAACGACGAAATGAATCCGAATCAAATGACAGGTATGGCACGGCCAGAAGATGCAACTGATGTCAACTTAAATCATTGGAACATGAATCCAGCCCCTGTAACCGTACAAGCTGAAAATATCGAAACACCAAAAGGAAAGGTGATCTTTGGCCAATTTCGTGATCCATATGTATGGAAAGAGGGAGACAAATGGTACCAGCTTGTCGGCTCGGGGATAAACGAGGCAGGCGGGACCGCTTTACTCTATACCTCAGAAGACCTTGAACACTGGAAGTATGAAAAACCATTGATGATTGGGGATAAAGTGAAATACCCGCGTACGGGAGATGTATGGGAATTGCCATCTTTAGTACCGATTAAAAACAAGGAGACGGGTGAACAAAAATATGTTTTCATGATTAGTCCTTATTTTATGTCCCCCAGCCCTGATGCTGCCCACAATACGTTTTATTGGATTGGGACATGGGACCCAGGAAGGCTGGAATTTATTCCTGACCACGAGGAGCCTAAACTGTTTGATTATGGTGAACATTTTACCGGAGCACAAGGTTTTATAGATGGGCAAGGCCGCACCATTGTAACAAGCATTTTGCAAGACAGACGTTCGGAAAGGGAAAAATACCAATCAGGGTGGGCACATGGGGCCGGCCTGCCTCTTGAAATCTATTTAAATGATGAGCATGATCTTGGAATCCGTCCGATTGAAGAGGTTCAGTCACTTCGAAGCAAAGAACTGATATCCGTTGAAAATGTATCAATGGCGGAAGCCAATAAACAGCTTCGAAAAATCCAAAGCAATCAATTTGAAATCGAGTTGGAAATCGATGTTTCCAATACGAAAGCTACCGGGTTAAAACTATTAAAAGCCCCAAATGAACAGGAAGAAACGACTGTTTTTTATGATAAGGAACGGAAAACCATTCAGCTTGACCGTCAGCGGTCAAGTATAAATCCTGATATTGAAAAGGGGATTCAAGGAGGGGCACTAAACCTTCCAGACCATATCTTAAGGGCACACCTATTTGTTGATAAATCGATTGTGGAAGCATACTTCAATAATGAAAAAAGCATTTCTTCCCGTGTTTTTCCATCCTTGGACCAATCAAAAGGACTTGAAGTATTTGGAGTGGATGGAGAGCCGTTTGTCCGCTCGATGAAGGCATGGAGTATGAATACGGCACTCGAAGGAGAGAAAGATTAGCCCTGCTGTATTACTTGTTCTAATGAGTTTTGAATCAGCACATATGAAAATATAACTAGTAAATCCAGATGGAATTAAGAGTAAATTATCCTATTGTAGGAAATTGTCGAACAGAATATAATGTTCCCTGTAAACAAAATTATGCGGGATTGTGACTGGTAAAGCAGGCAAGACCTAAAGTGTATGAAGGGCGAAGTGTACCTTTTTTGGTAGACATCTCCTTGTACATTTTAGGTCTTTTTTTGTTCTCTTAAAGAAGATTTTAACTAGATTGACAAGTCGAAAAATTCTTAAAAGGCACAGTTAACCGCGGAAAATGGAGGAATATGGGGAAATGGAAAGAAAAAATCGAAAAAAATCGAAATTAAAAAAACTGGTATTGACAGCCGTTGTTGCTGCCAATTGCCTGGCGGTAACACCTGCATTTGCAGCGGAATTAAGTTCAGACTACACATCGATCTGGTCTCGTCAGCAAGCAGAAAAAGTAAGTCCTACTGATAAAACAACAGCGCCGAAAATTGATCTTGATTTTGATCTAGTAGCACCGGATCAATGGGTATGGGATACATGGCCGCTGCAAAACAGAGACGGTTCAATGGCGATTGTAAATGGCTACCGAGTGGCTTTTGCATTAGTCGCGCCGCGTTCATTAGGATGGGGTGAACGCCATACGGAAGCAAGAATTGGCATGTTCTACTCAAAAAACGGCAAGGATTGGACATATGCAGGAATCCCTTACGACTATAATAAAGCCCTTGGTCATATGCAATGGGCTGGTACAGCGATGCTTGATGACAATGGAAAAGTGCATTTATTCTATACAGCAACGGGTGAAAAGGATAATTGGGATAATAATGGATGGGATAAAAGAGCCGTACAGCGGATTGCCAAAACAACCTTTGATATTCATACCGATAAAAACGGAGTTCATCTGACCAATGAAGGAAAACATCAAGTTATTCTAGAAGCAGATGGAAAATATTACGAAACTCTTGCACAAGCAAATAGTCCAATCATTACGGCATTCCGTGATCCATTCTTCTTCCAGGATCCGAATACAGGCAAAGAATATATTATCTTTGAAGGACAAGCTGGAAGCGATAGGGACTTTCTCAAACCGGAAAATATCGGTGATGAAGAATACCGTAAAACCCATTCCGTTCCTCAAGGTGCCGAATTGTATAACGGTAATATCGGGATTGCCGAAGTACTTGATAAGGACGTAACCAAATTGAAGCTTCTCCCTCCTTTGCTTGAGTCGGTTGGAACCAATCATCAGATGGAACGTCCGCACGTTGTCGTAAATGGAGACGATTATTATCTATTTACAATCAGCCATACATTTACGTATGCTCCTGGCTTGACTGGTCCTGATGGTGTCTATGGATTTGTTGGCAAAGGACTGTTCGGCGTCCATAAACCAATGAACGAAAGTGGCCTTGTTATTGCGAATCCGAAGGAAAACCCTTATCAAGCTTATTCTTGGATGGTCCTTCCAGACCAACAGGTAATCAGTTTCATTAACGAGCCGAAGGATGAGAATGGAAATGTGAAATTTGGCGGTACATTCGCTCCTACTCTAAAATTGAAGCTGAATGGTGATAAATCTGAAGTTGTAAAAGAAGGTAAAGCCGGCGAAATAAAACCATTCGGGGCAAATCGATAATAATAACTGGAAGAGGAGAAAGCAGGATGACCATTATAAGTAAGAAAGCCGTATCTGCCATCGTGCTAGCAGCTAGTGTTGTTGCCTCAAGTTTTTCCGGACTTAATGTAAAAGCGGAAGAAGCGGGGCCAACGACAAATTGGACACGGGAACAGGTGTCAAAAATCAAACTGAATCAAGATAATACCTTGCCTTATACGGATATAAGCAAGCTGGATAAATTGGCACCAGGTTATCACATTTGGGACACATGGCCTCTGTTGGACCGCGATGGAAATATCGCTTCCGTAAAAGGCTGGAAAGTGATTTTTGCCCTATCTGCTCCAAGTAATGTGCTGCCTGGAAAGGTGCATGACATTGCAACCATCCGCTATTTTTACTCGAAAAATGGCAAGGATTGGACCCTTGGGGGGACACTTTTTCCAGAAGGAGCATCATTGGGTTCTCGTGAATGGGCTGGATCTGCCATGATGGATAATGGGAAAATTCACGCGTTCTATACAGCAACCGGGCATAGAGGTGAAGAGCGCTTGACATTTGAGCAACGCATTGCAGAGGCAACCGGAGATATAATTGCGGATAGCGATGGAGTTCATTTTGCAAATTGGGGTAAACACAAAATTATTTTAGAGCCGGATGGCAAATATTATCAGACAAAGGAACAAGCTCAGCAAGGTGAAGGCGGCGGCTACGCTTTCCGTGATCCGATGTGGTTTAAAGACCCGAAAACTGGAAAAGAATATATTTTATTTGAAGGAAATTCAGGCGGCACCGTGGGAAATCGCACATTTAAACAAGAGTTTGCCGGAAGTTCCGAATATACCAGCAAGAACCCTGTCCCAGCAGGAGCTGTTCATGCAAATGGGAACATTGGTATCGCCGAGGTAGTTGATGGTAATCCTTCCAATCTTAAAATGCTGCCGCCACTGTTGGAAGCAAATTATGTAAACGAAGAATTGGAACGACCGCATATTGTGGTAAAGGATAAAAAATATTATCTATTTACGGACAGCCATATCAATAAATATGCTGAGGGGCTGCAAGGACCTGAAGGGATGTACGGGTTTGTTTCCGATACCTTGATTGGCGGGTATAAGCCGCTGAATGAAAGTGGTTTGGTTTTAGCTAATCCTCCGGGAAATCCGTACCAAGCGTATTCATGGCTTGTCCTTCCTAATTTGAATGTCGTAGGTTTTGCTCATTTTGGCGATTTAGGCGACATGTCAATTGGTGATGTTGGGAATCAATCACCAGAATTCCAATTTAGCCATTTTGGAGGCACGTTGGCTCCTACGATACAGCTATCAATCAAAGGTGATGCAACAAAAATCGCAAAAGAGTTATCACCTGGCTGGATAAAACAATAAGGAAATGATTTGAACGGTTCCCGCGCTCCAATCGCTCGCTCACTAAGAGACCGTATAAGCGCTTGTGGAACCGGTTCCTGAGCTCTTATCGGTCTCTTAAAATTTATGGTTAATCAACAAAGTTTTTAACAAAGCCAAAAGTAAGAAGGTATTTGGGGGAACACTTTTCATGAAATGGAACAAAGTTAAAAAAAGCAAATCTATCATAGCAGCTATTATCGGACTTTTTATTATCTTCATACCCATTGTTGGTTCAACCGTTTCTGCCCAAGAAAATGCAGATACATTCAACTGGACCAGAGAAAATGTTAGCAATCTAACAATCAATGATAAAAATACAGCCCCGACATTTAATAAAGATGAGCTTGTTAAACTTTCATCAGACTATTATATTTGGGATGCATGGCCATTGCAGGATTTAAACGGTCATCCCGCTGTAGTAAATGGTTTTAAAATTATTTTCGCCCTATCGGTACAGAAGGATGTCCTTCCTGGAGAACGCCATGATCTAGCTCAAATTCACTATTTCTATTCAAATGACGGAAAGAGCTGGGAGTCTGGCGGCCCCGTTTTTAAAGCAGGAGAAGCATTGGGGTCCAGGCAATGGGCTGGCAGTTCCATCGTTAATAAAGATGGGAAATTGCAAATCTTTTACACAGCAACGGGGCAAAAAAATGAAGCCGGGCTAAGCTATGATCAGCGGCTGGCAACTGCAACGGCTGATGTTCGTACAACGAACACAGGTGTGTCCTTTAAGAATTGGTCCAAACATCAAATAATTCTTGAGGCCGATGGGAAATACTATCAAACAAAGGAACAAACAGGGAATGAAGAATCTTCCTATGCATTCCGCGATCCGTATTTTTTCCAGGATCCAAAAACTGGGGAGCAATATCTGTTATTTGAAGCAAACACTGCAGGAAAGCTTGCAGACCGTCCATATAATAATGAATTTATTGGTTCGGAGGAATTCCGTCAGAACCATGTAACCCCTGAAAGTTCAAAAGCTTTTAATGGAAGTATTGGTATTGCCAAAGCAACCAATAAGGATTTATCCAAATTTGAATTGCTGCCGCCTTTATTAGAAGCAAATTATGTGAATGACGAACTGGAGCGGCCAAGTGTAATAGTAAAAGGAAACAGCTACTATCTTTTTGCAAAAACACACACGGAGAAATTTGCATCCGGTCTTGACGCACCGGAAGGATTATATGGATTTACTTCAGACTCTCTTCTTGGAGGCTATCAACCGTTAAATGATAGTGGGCTTGTCATTGCAAATCCTACGGATAATCCGTATCAAGCGTATTCTTGGATGGTAATGCCAAATGGCACTGTCACAAGTTTTGTGAATTATGTTAATGTGGACGGTAAAGATATGGATGAGGTTGGCGAGCAATCATCGGAGTATCAAATGGAGCATTTCGGTGGAATGCTGGCACCGTCTTTAAAAATATCGATCACACGTGATGAAACCAAGGTTCTTCATGAAAAGCAGCAAGGGGTTTTTAAATAAGATACAGTTGTGGCGTTCAGTTTTCTGCTGAACGCCACTGTGCATTATGAAAACATTTGTCATTATTTACCTGAAAGGCAATCTACTTCATGATGTGAAACATACAATTCAATTCATAAATTCAAGGTGGAAGATGAACATTCAAGACGAGCGGAAAGAAGCAAATGATTTTGTGCAAGAATTAATACCGCTATTAGGCGGGAAAGAAAATATTATGAATATGACCCATTGCACGACTCGTTTGCGTTTTGAACTTTTAGATGAAAGCAAGGTTAATAAAGTTGGAATCGATAAACTGAACGGTGTATATGGAACCTTTTCCCGAATGGGACTTTTCCAAATTATTTTAGGTCCCGGGCTTGTCAATAAAGTTTACAGGGCCTTAATTGAAACAAAACTGACTCCTGTTAGCGGAATCTCTCCTGCAGAACCGCCAAAGGTGAGAATGAATCCTTTTATTGGATTTGCGAGGACCTTATCCAATATTTTTGTTCCGATTATTCCAGCTATTGTTGCCAGTGGTTTACTAATGGGACTGATCGGAATGATCAAGGTGTTTCAGTGGGCACCGCCTGAAAGCTCATTAATGCGAATGCTTGATATCTTTTCAAGTGCCGCCTTTATTATTTTGCCGATATTGATTGGTTTTAGTGCTGCCAAGGAATTTGGTGGCAATCCTATCCTGGGTGCAGTGATAGGCGGGATATTAACTCACCCTTCGCTATTAAATCCTGCCGAGCTTGGATATAAAGTACCGGAATATATCGAGGTCCTGGGAGTTGATATTCCTTTAATAGGGTATCAGGGAACAGTGATACCAATCTTACTTTCTGTCTTTTTTATGAGTAAGCTCGAAGTGCGCCTGAGGAAAATAATACCGAGTTCATTGGATTTGTTCTTAATCCCATTTCTATTGATTATTTCGATTGGTTTTATCTCACTTTTAATTATTGGCCCGATCTCATTATTCATCGGTGACATGATGACCAATACGTTTGAGCTTATTTATAAATCTGGGGGAGTTATAGCCGGATTTTTATTTGGCGGCTGTTATTCTCTCATTGTGGTAACGGGGCTGCATCATACTTTACATGCAGTTGAAATGGAATTGCTTGCAAATCCAAAGATAGGTGTTAACTTTTTGTTGCCAATCTGGTCCATGGCCAACATGGCCCAAGGAGGAGCGGGGTTAGCCGTATTTTTTAAAACAAAGAATGAGAGACTGAAAAAAATTGCTATCCCTTCAGCTTTCTCAGCATTTTTAGGCATTATTGAGCCGGTTATGTTTGGGATGAATATCAGATTGTTCCGACCATTTATAGGTGCAGCCATAGGCGGTGCTTTTGGAGGGGCGTATGTAGTTCTTACTCATGTAGTAGCAAACTCTTATGGCTTAACAGGAATTCCCATGATCGCTATTGTAGCCCCAATAGGGATTTCGAATTTAATGCATTACCTTATTGGTCTTGGAATCTCTGTCGTAGCCGCGTTCATAGCCACTTTCATTCTGTGGGTGAAGGAAGAAACCGAGTAGTCTTGATTTTTCAGTTAATGCAAGAGCAAAAGAGGGAAGGTGAAAGAAATGAGAATTAAAAAAATCCTAAATAATAGTGCGGTTGTAGTGAAAGACATCGACGGAGAAAAGATCGTGATGGGCGAAGGAATAGGATTCCAGAAACGAAAGAATGATCCTGTAAATCAAGCTAAAATTGATAAAGTGTTTGTTATGAGGGATGCAAATGAGCATAAAAAATTCGAAGAAATACTGCAATTATTGCCAGAGGAACATATACAACTAGCAGAAGAGATTATCTCTTATGCGGAAAGGGAATTGGGCGTTACGGTAAATGAACATATCCATGTCGCTTTTTCGGATCACCTATCGTTTGCCATTGAGCGATTAACAAATGGCATTGCCATTAAAAATGCCCTGCTGGAGCAAATTAAAATTCTTTATGTAAAGGAATTTCAAATCGGACTTTGGGCAAAGGAGTTAATAAAAGAGAAACTCGGAGTAGAAATTCCTGAAGATGAAGTAGGCAATATTGCGATGCATATTCATACGGCCAGGATGAATAGAGGAGATATGCAGGAAACGATAGACATTACTACAACGATTCAGGAAATTACGAGAATCATTGAAAGTTGTTTAAATATCAATATTGTGGAAGATACGATGTCCTATGAACGATTAATTACTCATTTGCGCTTTTCGCTCAAAAGCCTATTAGCAAATGGGACGAACCATGACTATGATGAAAAAATGGCTTCGATGATCAAGGAAAATTTTAAAGTGACATATGCCTGTGCACAAGAGGTTGGCCAATTTTTGGAAGGGAAATACCGGATAAAATATCCTGATGCAGAGTTAATGTATATTTCCATGCATATTCAAAGATTCTATAATCGAGCTTTATGCGGAAACAACAGATGTGAAAGCTGATGTCAATACCAAGTCGCTTTTCTTAACTTTCAGCAAAAAAGGTCTGCCATGATCCCGGCAGACCTTTTCGATGACCGCTTACTTGGTCTCGCTTATCGTTTTTGTTAGGACATCGATGACATAGTTCTTTGTATTCTTGCTGATGGAACCGCCGTCCCCTTTAAAGATGTTGGACTTGGTTGTATCATTTGGTTCAATGTGAACAGGTACTTGTGTCTGACCTGCTTGAAGGGTAAAGGATTGAGAGAAATTCATATCATTTCCGACTGTCACTTTTTCCCCATTGATAGTGAGGTCAGCTCCCTTAATTGCATTCCCCTTTATAGTCATAGTTGATCCATTGACATCGATTTGGCTGACTGCCAGCGGCATATCAATCCAGCGCAGAATGGTATCTTGTACAACCATTTTGTTGTTCCCTTGGTTGGTGACCACAATTTTCATATCGGTTCCTGGGGCACCATAGCCGTAGTTACTGATATCGTCATCCGAATGATCGGATGGCGTATGATCTGCTAACCCTTCATGATCCCAAGTATTATCCCTCGTATATTTATACGTAAGCTCAGTTCCTTCTTCAAGCTCCACTGTGTATTCCCAATCAGGCGTCACAGCGCCATTACGGCTCATAGTCCAGGCGCTAGTATTCCAACCATTCAAGCTGCCTGGTATATTGACCTGCGCTGCTAGAGCTGTATAATCCGGTGCATGGACCTTAAAGGTTACTTGTACCATAACAATTTCAGGGGTTACACTTACCTTGTTAGATTCTACGTGATTTCCAGCCTGGTCATAGACACGCACTTGATATTGGTAGGCAGTTCCATTTGCCACCTGATAATCACGGAAGGTGGCGGCGCTGCCGTCCAATGTTGAAAGAATTTGGCCGTCACGGTAAATGACCGTTTTAAAAGGCTGATCCGGCTGCGTGAGTTTCCAGTTCAAGTTGACCTGACCGGATTCCTTGATCGGAGTATCCAAAGTAACATTATTAGCAGGCGGGGTAGTGTCAGACGTGCTGTGTGAAAAGGTCACTTCACCAGTAATTGAGTAAACCCATGTATTCCCTAAATCCGGCGTAAAGGCCATTCGGTATTCATATGTTCCCGCCTCATACGCTGTAAAGCCTCCCTGAAACTCATTTGCTTGGTCTCCCTGAGCCTGGCCATTATACAAGGCTTGGTAAGATGTCCAATCGGTTTGGCCTTTCATTCTTACTTGAAGCTCAGCCGTAATTCCTTCTGCTGCACCAGTTTCAGTCGCACCTGCCAGGTAAAAAGCTGCTTTAACATTGGAGGCCTGTGCCAGATTCAATTCCCCGTTGTCTAAAGTTGTCAGTTCCTTAATACTAGCCTTTGAAGCATCGTAATGAGGCACAAGGCCGGATGAGGCAGCTGGTACAGATTCATTCCCACTTTCATTTACGGCCGTAACAGTAAAATAGTAGGTACGACCATTATTTAAATCGGAAATGTTCACAGATGTACCTGTTGTTTCCTTCACTTTTGTCCATAATCCACCTGAAACAGTAGATTGATAGACATTGTATTTTGTACCTGTTCCTGTCCAGCTTAAAGTAACCTCCTTAGAACCAGCTGTGCCGGTAACATCTTTAACAGGCTGTGGTTGTTTAACATCATTAACCGTTATTAACATTCTTCCGGACTCTTCTGGAACTGTTAATGACAGCTTGCCATCCTTCGTTGTAGTCACATATTTAGGGTCCAATTGGTCCACAAAACGAAGACCATTCGCGAGTAGCACTTTTGTATCGATATCAACCGTTTGTGTGGTTTTCCCTCGGTTAATAATGACAAGGCCAGATTTTGTTTCTTTTGTCCGGACATAGGCTAACACATCACCCTTTGCGTATAAATGGTGCAGATCGCCATGAGCGAATAGGTCAGCATTTTCATTACGGATTTGACCAATCTTTTGATAGTGTGCAATGAGGTCTTTGTTTTCGTTCCCCCACGGATATGTGCGTCGGTCATCTGGGTCTTTGGATCCTGTTTGACCCGCTTCATCTCCGTAATAAATGGTTGGTGCTCCAGGGTAACCCATTTGCAGGATAGAAGCCAGCTTCAATCGCTTCACACCTTCATCGTATTTGTAGTTCGGATCTTGTTCCGCTCTGAAATACGTATCCGTTCCATTGCCTAACAGGAAGATTGCCCGAGCTGTATCATGGGAACCCATCAGGTTCATGAGGGCATAAAAAGCTTCCTTTGGATAGTCCTCTTGTATAGCGAGAAGTGTGCTTTGTGCATTAGCGGCATTACCGTTCTTTAAGTAATCCAAAATGGCTCCGCGGAAACGATAGTTCATGACTGAGTCATATTGATCCCCTAAGAAGTACTTGGATGCATCATCCCAAATTTCACCTAGAATAAGTGGCTCTTCTTCTTTTTGAAGTGTTTTTCCGGCTCCTATCATAGTCTTGGACTTCATTTGCTTGCGGAATTCCTGCCAGAAGGAACTGTCCACTTCATTAGCTACATCCAGGCGCCAGCCAGATGAACCTCGATTAATCCAAGTTTTTCCTACTGAGTCCTTGTCATAAAAAATATAATTTGCCAATTCTGTGTTGTTAAGTTCACTTGGATGGTTAACCTTTGTGCCATTAACGGATTCGAATACAGGAAGACTGTCGTATCCCCACCAGCCTTCATACTTATAATGCTCACCCGTCGAAACACCGTTGACTTTTTCATTTGGAACTTTAACATTTTCAATATGGAACCAGTTTTCAAATCCGTATGGGCTAAAGGTTTGTCCTTCAGCCATGAGTTGCTGTTTGGCCTTATCCTTAGCTGCAGTTTCAGACAATTTTTCGTCATTCATTAAATCGTAAATACGAGACCAGTATTCATAGGCACCCACTGTTTTATATTTGTGGTAGCGGTCAAAATAGATGGAATCATCAGCCACATGATTAAATACCCCGTCCAAAATCAGGTGCATGTTCCGTTTAGACAATTCCTTGGCAAAATCCTCGAATTCTTTTTCCGAGCCAAACATCGGATCCACCTGTTTATAGTCTGTTGCATCATATTTATGGTTGGACGGTGCAAGTGCAATTGGGTTTAAATATAGGGTATTGACGCCAAGTGATTGAAGGTAATCAAGCTTTGCCTTAATACCAGCAATGTCGCCGCCAAAGAAGTCGTTTGTAAATTCTCCGTCCCCTGTGTAGGAGCCAGTGCCTTGTTCATATGGATTATCAGGCAAGGATGACCAGGAGTCGGGATGTTCTATTGGCTGGCTGCCTCGGGCTCCAATCTGATCCTTTACATGGTCATTTGCTTTGTTGCCGTTATAAAAACGATCAGGATAGATTTGATAAACAACAGCTTCCTTCATCCAATCCGGTGTTTGATAGCCCGGGTCGAAAACGGTCAATTGGAAGAGACCTGCATTTTTATCCTCCGCTTTACCGGTATGCCCATCCTGTGTGTCTCCTCCGTATTCCACTGTTGTATCCTGATCCCCGGCAATGAATTTATAGCCGTGAACTCCTTTGTCAGACGGTGTAAAGGTGGCTTCCCAGAACTCAATGGCACCTTTGTCCTTGGTGTCTGTCCAGCCTGCATTTTTCATTGAAAGCACCTTTGTTGTGCCTGTATTATAGTTTTTCACATACAGGCTGGCTCTTGTTAGGTCACCCTTTTTAGCCGATACCCGTAATGTGACGGGTTTCCCTGCAGGAATTGCCCCAAACGGCGTCCGGTATACTGGGTCCCATGAATCATGATAAAGAGCATTCTTATCTATCATGCCATCAAATCCAATTGGTTTATAATCTGAATAAACTTCTTTTGTTTGGTTGTTATAGAAAAATGTGATTGTCGTATCAGAGAGGACATTCAGCTTCTCATTTGAAGCAGGGTGGGATTCCGTCCAGTCCTTGCCCAATACAATCTTGTATTCGTAGCTGCCTCTAGGTACCTTTGCAGTAAAGGAATAGATGTTGTCAAAATGGGTGTCCTCCATTAACGCTGTTGAGTCTGCCGGACTCCAGGTAGACCCTGCCTTAATGGCAGGTTGAATGCTTCCAACTAAACGAGGCATCTTGTCTTCTGCCAAAAGTGTATAATGGGTACTATCAGCAATAGCATGGGTATTGTCATTGTAATAGAAGGTGACTTCTTTTTGTTCGGTCAGAGTTAGTTTAATGTTGTTTCCGCCAGGCGCGCCGCCGTCTCCGTAATTTTCATTCCAGCTTCCTCCAATGGCGATTTTGTACTCATATGCTCCTGCCGGCAGTGTGCCGGTAAAGCTATACAAACCATTTCCTTGGTAAGCCATTTGCGTTTTGGAAGAGGATGGATCCCAATCTCCTGAATTCCCTAAAACTGACTGCAGACTGCCAACAAGTACAACCTGCTTTGGTTCTGTTTCTGCCGCTTTGGCCGTTTGACTTGTCACAAGTCCAGAAAATAATTGAAGAATTAGTCCAACTACTGTAACAAGTGACAGAAGTGATTTCTGCTTTCTCTTCATAAAAAATCTCCTTTCCCGTACTCTATTAATCTAGGAAACCGTTTGCATGAAATTGCACAAAAAATCGTATGAAGATGCTAAGGAGGCTGTTGTATAGTGCAAACGTTTGCGCAATCGTTTTCAAAATTAATTATATCTATTTCTCAGCGCAATTCAATAGAAAATCAGAAATAAAATCTAAATTTTCTGATATATTGTTATTGAAATCGAGAGGTCCTTTATTTTTTAGCTGTATAACTGATTATAAAGCCGTTATAATAAAGAGTGGATTGTGCAACCGTTTTCGTAAATATTGGAGTATGCAAACTAATCGTTTCTATTATTTTAAAATTAGTAGTAAGAATCAATGAACTTCGAATGAGAGGGGAGAAGAAAATGGCTGTTACCATTAAGGATGTGGCAAAGCTTGCAGATGTTGCCCCATCAACTGTTTCAAGAGTAATTGCCAATAATTCGCGAATCAGTGAAGCGACAAAACGAAAAGTTAAAAAAGCAATGGAGCAGCTAGGGTATCATCCTAACCAAAATGCCAGAAGCCTTGCCATTCAATCTACCCAAACAATCGGGCTTGTCATGCCAAGCTCTGGTGATGTGGTGTTTCAGAATCCTTTTTTTTCAATGGTGTTACAGGGAATCAGTGAAAGTGCCCATAATAAAAAATATGCCATGCATATGACGACTGGAAAATCAGACGAGGAAATATTTGAAGCAGTCATCCACATGGTTCAGGGAAAACGAGTAGATGGGATGATTCTTCTTAATTCCAAGGTGGAGGATAAAGCCATTTCGTTTTTAAGAGAAAGGGATTTTCCTTTTGTTGTTATTGGAAAGCCTTCTAAAGATGCAGAAGAAATTACACATGTTGATAATGATAATGTTCGTGCAATGAGAGAGGCTACTGAATACTTAATTGACCATGGACATCGGAAAATAGCTTTTATTGGCGGAAGTCTAGAGCTAATGGTTACAGTTGACCGTTTGAATGGGTATAAGCAGGCTTTAAAAAAGGCAAACATTCCTATAAAAACTGAATATATCCTTCATGAAGAATTCCTTCGGGAAGGAGGTCAAGAAGCGGTGAGTGAATTAATGGCGCTTGAACAACGCCCCACTTCGCTCGCAGTGGTTGACGACTTAATGGCACTAGGTGTACTGAGCACATTAGATGAGCTGGGAATCAGGGTTCCGGAAGAAATCTCTGTCGTTAGCTTTAATAATGTCCTTTTATCAGAAATGTCAAAACCACCCTTAACTTCCATTGATATTAATATTTTTGAACTAGGATATCAAGCATCCAGGAGTTTAATTCAAAAAATTGAAAATAGAACAGAACCGACCAAGCGCATTATCATTCCACATAAATTGGTTGAACGTCAATCATGCAGTCACCAAATTCCTATAACAATAGATGAACAAAATGCAGATGGTAACGAGAATCTATAAAAGATTCCCGCTATACCGTCTGCTTTTAACTGATTCAATTACTATTTACTGTTCTTGAATTCTAGTATTCCAGACGCCTATACGCCCCAGGGGCCATGCCATATTTCTTATGAAATACCCTGTGAAAATAAGGATAGCTGCCGAAGCCGCAATCTTCAGCAATTTGTTCAAGTGTCATGGATGTGTATTTCATTCGCTCGACTGCAGCGGATAAACGAATTTCTAAGGCATATTCGATCATCGTTTTCCCGACACTGCTTTTAAAAAGATGAACGGAACGCGAAACGCTAAGACCAGCATGGCGTGCCACATCCTCCACTTTAAATGCTGTTAGGGCATGCTCTTCAATGTACCTCATCATCCGTGTGACGGTATACGGGTGGTTGAAGGTAGGAACCGTTTCGTTGACACCTCGTTCCAGATATAAACAGAGTGCTCGCAGCAAATAACCGGTGAGTTCTTCGTTTTGACTCGAGGATGGACGGCGTTTTTCGTTTATGATTTGACGCCATAAGGAGAGCAGTTTTTCATCAAGATCGATTCGGGAGACAGGCGGCTTAGCGGAACGGCTCCACCACTCGTCCACCCAAGCTCCTTCACAGACTATGTGATAGTCCCCGCTGTTTTGTCCCGCTTTAACCAGCAGTTCATAATGATCCCCTGGTTTAATGAGGAGAAGGTCTCCTTTCTCGTGTTCCATTTTTCTTCCCTTCACCACTACTTCACAGACACCTTCTGATTGCAGGCGAAAAAGATACGAAGGGTATCCGGATTTATGTTGGGCATGATATCCATTTGTGTGAAAGGAATAGCCGCAGAATAATATATTTGTCATCATATGCCCACCTTCAGAAAAAATAAAATAGCAAAATAGTCGATGTTTTAATTATATCATCTATGTTTATTTGTAGAGACAAAGTTTAAGATGGAATCAAATAAGTAATGAGTAATCTATTCTAGAAGGAGAAAGAAAATGACAAATAGAACCTATAATTTAGTTATTGTTGGCTATGGCGGTATGGGCAGCTATCACGTGAAATTACTCAAAGAAAATCAAGCGATAAACGTGTATGGAACTTTTGATATTTTGGAAGAAAGAAGTGCTGCATCCGAGGCGGATGGGTATAAAGCGTATGAAAGTTACGCTGCAGTTTTAGCTGATAAGGAAGTGGACCTCGTTCTGATTGCAACGCCAAACGATGTCCATAAAGAATTAGCTATTGCGGCTTTAAATGCAAACAAGCATGTCATTTGTGAAAAGCCCGTCACAATTTATAGTAAAGATTTTGAAGAAATTATCGAAGTTGCTGAAGAGACTAAGCGCAAATTTGTGGTCCATCAAAATCGCCGGTGGGATAAAGATTTCTTGACGATCAAAAAAATTTACGATGAAAATATCATCGGTGACATCTTTCATGTAGAATCACGTGTCCAAGGAGCTAATGGAATTCCGGGAGATTGGCGCCATCTGAAAGCACCCGGCGGGGGAATGCTGTTAGACTGGGGTGTTCATTTATTGGATCAGCTGCTCTTTATGGTAGATAGTAAGATTGCAAGTGTGTACGCCAATTTAAGTTTTGTTCTAGGGGATGAAGTGGATGATGGCTTTCAAACAATCATCACCTTTGAAAATGGCACTACAGCTTTAATTGAAGTCGGGACAACCAATTTTATCCAATTACCAAGATGGTATGTTAAAGGGACTGCCGGAACATCAGTAATAGAGAATTGGAGCATAGAAGGGAAGATAGTGACCCAAAACTTCGGTATAGCTATTGAGGCCCCAAAACCAATTCAGGCAGGGCAAGGGTTAACGAAAACTATGGCTCCGCCGTCAGAATCGGCTGTCAGTACCTCCGATTTACCAGAAGTGGAATCAACGATGGAAAGCTTTTACGATAATGTTATTTCCGTTATTGAAGGAAAAGCGGAACCTATTGTTAAAAATACGGAAGTGCTGCGTGTCTCAAAATTAATTGAAACGATATTCAAAGCAGCAGAAACCAATGAAGTCATAAAGGATTTTGATTTTTACAAAGCTGATCTTATGTAGAGACCTATGGGATGGTTTCATTTACCACTAAGGGGGAAAAACGCTGACCCTAGATGGAGTTCAATATTTTCCACCCTATCTGTCAATGTAAGCCGTTTCATTAATTCTATCTATCTCTAAAATTAACTATAAAGTAACCAATCAAAGGAGTCGTTCATCATGTTGAAAGTAACAGTATGGAATGAAAATCGTCATGAACAAAAAAATCCAGTGGTCAGGGATATTTATCCTACAGGTATCCATGGTACTATCGCCCAATTCCTTCAATCTGCAGGCATCGAAACAGGAACGGCTACTCTTGACGAACCGGAGCATGGCTTAACCGATGAGATATTAGCTAATACTGATGTCTTAGTGTGGTGGGGACACCTAGCCCATGGAGAAGTGAAAGATGAGATCGTTCAAAAAGTTCAACAGCGTGTTCTCGATGGAATGGGACTGATTGTTCTTCACTCAGGTCATTTTTCAAAAATATTTAAAACATTAATGGGTACCAGCTGTGATTTAAAGTGGCGGGAAGCGGATGAAAAAGAACGCCTTTGGGTTGTGAGCCCAAGCCATCCGATAACAGAAGGAATCTCTGAATATATTGAATTAGAAAAAGAAGAAATGTACGGGGAACATTTTGATATTCCCCAGCCGGATGAGCTAATTTTTACGAGCTGGTTTGAAGGCGGAGAAGTTTTCCGCAGCGGAATCACCTACAAACGTGGAAATGGAAAGGTATTTTATTTTAGACCGGGACATGAAACTTATCCGACTTACCATAACGAACAGATCCAACGCGTGATTATTAATGCTGTAAAATGGGCAGCGCCAGTTAAAAGGGAGCGTCCTGTTTATGGAAATGCGAAACCATTAGAAAAAATCCAAGGGGGACAAAAATAGTGGAAAAGTTAAGAGTTGGAGTTATCGGATGCGGCAGTATTGCTCAGCATCGCCATATCCCTGAATATTTAGCCAATCAAAATGTGGAGCTAGTTGCAGTTTGTGATATCAATGGAGACCGGGTGAAAGAAGTAGCAGAGCAATATGATGTCGCTGTCTATACAAACTATGAAGAATTATTAAGCAGCGGAACGGTCGATGCCGTTAGCGTGTGTACACCTAACTACCTTCATGCCCCAATCTCGATTGCTGCTTTAAATGCAGGGCTTCATGTTCTTTGTGAAAAACCAATGGCCACTTCAAAACAGGAAGCAGAAGCGATGATTGCTGCAGCCGAAGAAAGCGGAAAAAAATTAATGATTGCGCATAATCAGCGCTTCGTACCATCACACCAAAGAGCACGTCAGTTGATTGCAAGCGGTGAAATCGGCAAAATTTATAGTTTCCGCACTGCATTCGGACACGGCGGTCCTGAGGGATGGAGTGTAGATGGAAAAGAAAGCTGGTTTTTTGAAAAGGATAAAGCCTTCGTTGGCGCGATGGGGGACTTAGGAGTCCATAAGACCGACTTATTAAGGTATGTACTAGGCGAAGAAATTACCGAAGTTGGCTCCTTTGTTGAAACAAGTGCCAAAACTTTTGCGGATGTCGATGACAATGCTGTTTGTGTATTGAAAACAGAAAGCGGGATTATCGGAACACTTGCCGCCAGCTGGGCTTATGTCAGTAAAGAAGATAACTCGACGATCATTTATGGTGAAAAAGCGATTCTTCGTTTAGAGGACGATCCAACCAATTCACTTGTTGTTCAGTATGCCAACGGAGATGTAGTTAACTATCAGCTTGGAAAAATTCAGTCAAATGATGCGGGTGGACAAAGGACCACGCATGTGATCAATCACTTTGTGGATGCTGTTATTCAGAACCAAGAGACGCCTGTCCCTGGTGAGGAAGGTAAGAAATCATTAGAGGTGATCTTGGCAGCACTACAATCAAATGAAACGAAACAAATTGTTAAGGTTAGTGAGCTACGATAATTTTACATTAAATTTTAGAGGTGGTGGACCGTACATGGCCGCCATCTCTCTATTAATATCTACAAGGGTCTGTTGTATAAAAAAGAACAATTCTTGAGAGGGGAATTCATTATGAAACTAGGAGTTTTTACCGTATTATTTGCTGAAAAGTCATTCGAGGAAATGCTTGATACAGTCAAAGAAGCTGGACTGCATGCAGTTGAAATCGGAACGGGATGCTATCCTGGAAACAATCACTGTGATTTAGACACGTTATTAGAAAGTGAAGAGGCCCGGAAACAGTATATCCGAAAAGTAGAGGAACGCGGACTGATCATCAGCGCGTTCAGCTGTCACGGAAACCCGATTTCACCTGAAACAGAATTTGCTAAAAACTCGCACGAAACACTCATAAAAACAATTAAACTTGCTTCATTGCTGGAAGTCCAGGTTGTTAACTGCTTTTCTGGTACAGCAGGCGACCATGAGGGAGCTAAATACCCAAACTGGCCGGTTACGCCTTGGCCGAATGAATATGGCGATGTGTTAAAGTGGCAATGGGAAGAAAAACTGATTCCTTATTGGAAGGAAGTTGGCCAATTTGCCAAGGACCACAACGTAAAAATAGGGCTTGAACTTCACGGAGGATTTTTAGTTCACACCCCATATACACTCTTAAAGCTTCGTGAGGAAACCTGTGATGCCATTGGCGCTAATTTAGACCCAAGCCACTTATGGTGGCAGGGAATTGACCCGGTGGCGGCGATTAAAATTTTGGCAAAGGAAAATGCGATTCATCATTTTCATGCCAAAGACACATACATTGATCAGGAAAATGTGAATATGTATGGATTAACGGATATGCAGCCTTATGGTGAAGTGAAAACGAGGGCATGGTCTTTCCGTTCAGTTGGCTGTGGACATAGCCTAAAAGAATGGTCTGATATGATGAGTGCACTCCGTACCTATGGTTATGATTATGTGGTCAGCATTGAACATGAGGATCCAATTATGTCAATTAACGAAGGTTTCAATCGGGCAGTAACCAATTTGAAATCAGTCTTAATCGAAGAATCGGTTTCCCAAATGTGGTGGGTGTAATGCAGAAAAACATACCAGTTGCCGTTCAAATGTACACTTTACGTGAAGAAAGCGAAAAGGATTTTGTGGGCACACTGAAAAAAGTGGCAGAGCTGGGGTTTGATGGTGTGGAATTCGCTGGTTATGGTGGATTGTCAGCGCAGGAAGTTAAAACCTTATTAGATGATCTTGGTCTTCGGGCCGCGGCCAGCCATGTCCCGCTTGAGCAGTTGGAAAACAATTTGTCTCAAGTTATTGAAGAAATGAAAATATTAAATAGTAAATATGTGGTTTGCCCATACTTAATGCCAGATCGCCGCAGCGAACAGGATTATCAAGCGCTGATTTCAATATTAAATCAAGTGGGTGAAACATGCCAGCGTGAAGGAATTACCCTTTGTTACCATAATCATGATTTTGAACTTGCCCGCTTGTCTGATGGAAGAATGGCACTGGAAGCTATTTTTGATGATACAAACAACGACCATGTAAAAGCTGAATTTGATATCTATTGGTTGACAAAAGCAGGTGAAAAACCGATGGAATGGATCAATCGGTATAAAAATAGAACACCGCTCATTCACTTAAAAGACATGACAACCGATGCGGAACAATTTTTCGCGGAGCTTGGAACCGGTGGTGTTGATCTTGACGCAGTATTAACTACAGGTGAAGATGCCGGTGTTGAATGGTGGGTGGTCGAGCAGGATATGAGCCGTCGTACGCCGTTTGAAAGCATTGAAATCAGCATCAATTACTTAAAATCGAAGCTGCCCAATCTTTTGAACAAATAAGTGAAGATTTACTTGAAAGAACTGAGGTGCACAAGTGAACAAAAAATGGTGGAAAGAAAGTGTCGCTTATCAAGTTTATCCTCGCAGTTTTATGGATAGCAATGGGGACGGAATTGGTGATTTAAAAGGTGTTACGGCTAAATTAGACTACCTAAAAGAGTTAGGAATAGATGTGATTTGGCTTTCGCCCATGTACAAATCACCGAATGACGACAATGGCTATGATATTTCCGATTACCAAGATATTATGGATGAATTCGGGACGATGGCCGATTTTGATGAGCTGCTTGATGGGGTTCATCAGCGAGGGATGAAATTAATCCTGGATTTGGTTATCAATCATACGAGCGATGAACACCCTTGGTTTATTGAGTCACGTTCTTCTAAGGACAACCCGAAGCGTGATTGGTACATTTGGAGAGATGGAAAAGATGGAAAGGCACCGAACAATTGGGAGTCAATTTTCAGTGGGCCGGCTTGGAGATATGATAAAGAAACAGAACAGTATTTCATGCACATCTTCTCCGCACGTCAGCCTGATTTGAATTGGGAAAACCCTGAGGTAAGGGATGCTTTATACGATATGGTGAACTGGTGGCTGGAAAAAGGGATCGACGGCTTCCGTGTCGATGCCATCTCGCATATTAAAAAAGAACCAGGATTCCCTGACATGCCAAACCCTGACAACTTAGATTACGTGCCTTGTTTTCCTAAAATGATGAATGTAGATGGAATTGATGAGTTCCTCACAGAATTTTCGCAAAAAACCATAAAAAACTATGACATCATGACCGTTGGGGAAGCAAATGGTGTTGGACTAAATGAAGCTGATCAATGGGTAGGCGAAGAAAACGGCTATTTTAATATGATATTTCAATTCGAATTTTTAGATCTATGGGATAAGGATGCAGAAGGATCAATTGACGTTCGTAAGTTGAAAAAGGTCTTGACCAAATGGCAGACAGGTTTGGAAGGCAGAGGCTGGAATGCCCTATTTATCGAAAACCATGATCAGCCGCGACGGGTTTCTAGCTGGGGAAATGATATGGGGTATTGGAAAGAGAGTGCCAAAATGCTAGGAGCACTATATTTTCTAATGAAGGGTACCCCATTTATTTACCAAGGTCAGGAAATTGGGATGACAAATGTCCAATTCTCTTCCATTGATGATTACAACGATGTCGGAATGATAAACTACTATCATGTTGAATCGGCAAAAGGACGTTCACATGAAGAAATTATGAAAGTGATTTGGGAAAAGGGACGGGATAATGCGAGAACACCAATGCAATGGGATGCAACCAATAAAGGTGGATTTACAGCAGCGGAGCATTCTTGGCTTGGTGTCAATCCGAATTACACAGAGATTAACGTCGAGGCACAAGTAAATGACTCAGACTCGATCCTATCTTTTTATAAAAAATTAATACGCTTGAGAAAAGAGAATCCAGTGTTTGTTTATGGCACCTACGATTTGTTAGCACCGAATCATCCGAAGTTGTTTGTTTACACGCGCAGATTAGGAAATCAAAAAGCGATTGTAATTAACAATTTTAGTGAAAAATCGACCAGATTTCGTATCCCGGGAAGTTTATCTTTTTCTACTTCTGAACTTGTCCTTCATAATTATGACGGTGTGGATAAGAAGTTACGGAAAAAATTCACTCTTAAACCCTATGAAACAAGAATATATTTATTGAAGTAATGGATCAGGGGAAAAAGGCTGCATGCCTGCTCTGAATGAAAATCGTAGAGCGTATCTAAACTAGAATGGAGCAGGGCCGGTTTCCGGTTTCTGCTTTTTTAAATTTAACAAAAGGAAAAAGAACGACCTTTTTGTAAAATATGGAATGAGTAAGTGCCTATACTTTTTTACATTTTATTAATAATGTCTATATGAGAGTAACATAGTGACTTAACATTTTTCTCATACAATTTTCTATGTAGTACACATATAAAAGGGAGATGAGGAAAAATGAAAAAAACAATGTTATTGGGGACGGGCCTTGCTTTTACTTTATTATTTAGTCCGTTTCAGCAGGCTTTTGCTGCAGAAACAACTGGGGAGTTGCGTCAGGTGGAAACAGTTGCCCACCGCGGAGCATCTGGGTATGCGCCTGAGAACACGATTGCTGCTTTTGATAAAGGAGTAGACATGAAAGCAGATTATATTGAAATTGATGTTCAAAGAAGCAAGGATGGGAAACTGGTCATCATCCATGATACAAAGGTTGATAGAACAACAGATGGTACAGGGTATGTTAAAGACCTAACATTTGACCAGATCAGAAGCCTTGATGCAGGCAGCTGGAAAGGGGAACAATTTAAAGGGGAAAAGATTCCTACTTTCGATGAAATTCTTGACCGCTATCATGGGAAAATTGGTATTTTAATAGAATTGAAGGCACCTGAGCTTTATCCAGGAATTGAAGAAATGGTAGCTCAGGAATTAAAAGAACGAAACTTAGATAAACCGCAAAATGAAAAAATCATTATTCAATCATTTAATTTTGAATCCATGAAAAAAACAAATAGTCTATTGCCTAAAGTACCGATTGGTGTCCTTACATCGAATAGAGCGGACACATCTGAACAATCATTAAAGGAATTTGCTGCATACGCTGATTACTTTAATCCAAGTTACGGAATTGTAACAGAAGAATTAGTCAAGCAAGTACACGCAAACGGTATGAAGATTCAATCCTGGACTGTGCGCAGCCATGAAGCTGCAGAATTTCTCTTGAAAATGAATGTAGATGGAATTATAACTGATTATCCTGATTTTGTGGATCCAAGGAACTAGAAAACCAAAGTGAAAAGAGAGTCAAAAAGTGGGAACTTTTTTACTCTCTTTTTTGGTCTGCAAACTAATCGTTTATTTTTTGTCAGTTATTTCAGAAATAAAAATAATTGTAATCGTTTCCAATTTTGTGAACCTTTGATTGTTAAGTAAATAGTTTTTTGTTATTTTAAAGATACTACGATTTTTTTAGTATAAAAGCACTAAAATGCTAACATAAAAAGGGAGAAATCAACATGAGGACCCGAAAAATAAATAATGTACATAATTGGATGCTCATATTTTGTTTGATCGTCTTTACTGAGTTATTAGATTTGATCTTTACATTTCTTTTTCCATCCGTAAGTGTAATCAAGTATGTCTCTCTTTTCATACTTATAGGCATCCTTCCATTTATTATGAATACTCTAAAGGAAATTAGTAGGAAAGACGATGAACTCCGTTTAAATAAGCTAAAATTAAAAAATATTTTTGATACGTTAGATATCGCGATATGGTCCCATGATTTAACATCAGACTCTTTATTAATTACACCGGGGATTGAAAAACTGTATGGATACTCTTATATAGATTTCTATCAAGATCTTAATCTATGGAAAAAAGTAATCTATCCAGATGATTTAACTTTCTTAGAAGAGAGAGCGCAAAAATTAGCTATAGGAGAAACCGTCACGAGCGAATATCGGATTATTCGGCCGGATGGTGAAGTCCGTTGGATTCAGGATCGGGGATTTCCAACTCTTGATCGTAAGGGGAATTTTGTAGATTTCAATAGTGTCCTTATAGATATTACTGATCGCAAAGAAAGCGAAGATCGTTACCGTAGTTTAGTAGAAATGTCACCTGATATTATTGCGGTTGTCAGCCGGAAAAAAATAGAATATATGAATGAGGCAGGCTGGAAACTAGTTGGAGCGTCGAGTTCAGAAGCGGTCATTGGTGAATCTGTTATGAAATTTGCCTCCGCAAATATTATTAACTTGATTCGAGAACAATTCGAGCAACCAAAACAAGAAATGGTAAGGTTTGAATTCCAAGTAAATCGGCTGGATGGAGAGACTATTGACGTGGAGATGGCTGCAACCTCGATCATTTATGAAGGAAGATTCGCAGTACAAGTGGTTGGCAGGGATATTACGGAGCGGAAGAAAGCAGAGAAAACCATTCAATATATGGCTTTTTATGATTCGTTGACGGGATTACCCAACCGAAACCAATTTAGAAACCATCTAAACGAAGTCTTAACTAAGCAATCAGACAAGACCCAGGCTGTTTTATTTTTAGATTTGGATCGATTTAAGATCATAAATGATACCAAAGGGCATACAGTCGGTGATTTTATCCTCCAAAAAGTAGCTCATCGACTAGATGTCACTGTTCATACGGAAGGAATGGTCTCTAGGCAGGGTGGGGATGAGTTTATTATTTTACTAGAGGACACAGACAAAGAAAGGGCCGCTAATATTGCCCAGCAAATCCTCGCTGAGTTTTCCAAGTCGCTGGAAGTGAATGAACAAGAGTTTTTTGTGACACCTAGTATTGGGATTAGTCTTTACCCTGTGGATGGAGTGGATGTAGAAACCTTAATAAAAAATGCAGACACTGCTATGTATCAAGCGAAAGAACGGGGTAAAAATAATTTCCAATTCTATTCTGCCAATTTAAATGGGATCTCTATTCGAAAAATGGAGTTGGAAAATGGCTTAAGAAGAGCACTGGAACAGAATCAATTGATGCTGCATTATCAACCGCAAGTATGTTTGAAAACAGGGGCATTAGTTGGTATCGAAGCATTAATTCGCTGGCAGCATCCTCTACACGGTCTCATTCCGCCTTGTGAATTTATTCCGTTGGCAGAAGAAACAGGATTGATTGTTCCGATTGGAAAATGGGTTCTCCAAGAAGCTTGTAAGCAGCGAAAAGTTTGGAAACAGATGGGTTTTCATGATTTTCCTGTCGCTATTAATGTTTCCGTTCGCCAATTTGAAGATGACCATCTCATCGATTATATCTCAAGCTTATTAGATGAAACGGGTCTAGAGGGGCATCATTTAGAGTTAGAAATCACGGAGAGCATCATGCAAAATTTAGAAAACTCAACAATTATTTTAAATAAATTGAAGGACCTAGGCGTACTTATCTCTATTGACGATTTCGGAACAGGCTATTCCTCATTAAGTTATTTAAAACATTTGCCAATTGATAAAATTAAGATTGATAAAACATTTGTTGATGATATTATTTACCATGCGAATCAAGGAATCATGGTGAAAACGATTATCGATATGGGATTAAATTTAAACTTCGCTGTCATTGCAGAGGGAATCGAAACAGATGAACAGCTTCATTTTTTAAAGGAAAACGATTGTAAAATTGGTCAGGGCTATTTCTTTAGCAAACCAATACCAGTGGAGCAGATGGATAGATATCTTTTATCTAAAATTGAAAAAAGTAGTGGTATCCAATTGTGATGGGGATACCACTTTTTTTGATAAATAATTTATTTACTTCCCCCATTTCATCGACACTTTTAATGTACAGCAGCTCTCAGGATTGTTGGGGTGCGGAGAAGCGTAGAGCTCGAATTGGACACCAGATGGTGTAAATTGGGTTTCAACAGGTACTTTTAATCCAACGGAACTAATTAAATGGTCAACTTCCGCTTTTTTCCCCTGCTGGGCTGCACTCATCATTTTCCGAGCGAAGCCAACATCCCCTAAGCGATCTAACAAAATACTCCCTTGGTCCATTAATAGACGAAATGACTTGACTGAGCTCTCAAATATTTTTACATCAACGGGGGGATAACTCCTTGGATACGGTTGAAACAGAATTTGAGGCGGGTATGCAGACAATGGAGGATAGATTGGATATTGGTAAGGGTGGTAATACATGGTAACTCTCCTTCCATATTTAAAACGCAAGCCAGAATAAAATATGATATTTTTTGGATTAAGGTTCCTTTTATAAATAAATTAAAAAACGCATGGATGAGCACATCCACACGCTATTAAAAATTAACGGATTGTAATATCCCCGCTGGACACATCCAGGTCTATTTTGTACTTACCAGAGCCATGGATGCCTTCGATGCTTCTTTTCTTGATATTTTTTGATGTCAATGGCAGTTCACAAATGATATCTCCACTGGTAACATCTCCGTCTAATGTAAAATCCGCATTGTTAGGAAGGTCAAGTTTTACATCTCCAGAACTAACCTCAATATCAATCGAATCTGTCAGTTGATCTACTTGAAAATCAATTTCCCCAGAGGAAACATTTGCTTGAATGGCACCAGTATATTCCTTCACATCCAGGCTGCCAGAACTTACATCAAACGATCCAGTTTCTGTTTGTAGTGATTTAATATCGACATTTCCTGACGCTACATTTTGTTCAAAATTGTTGATCGTCATGTTTTTCAGGTCCATGTTGCCTGAACCAATATCAACTTTTAGTTCGTCTAGTTTTACCGGTTTGCTTTTGGATTGTCCTGAAAAATTAACATTCCCTGAACCCAAACTGATCCTTATTTTGCGGTGATAATCTTCTGGAATATAGATTATTAATTTCTTCTTTTTAGAGAAAGGAGACCAGTCGAGCCAACCAAATCCCTTATGTCTGACGGAAACCTCGATGGTGTCGCCGTGCTCTCTAACGGTTAGCTTATCTCTACCGTTGTAGATGGCTTTCACATCTTCCCGATCCTCTGGAATAATTGTGGTGCTGACACTAGAAATATCCACTTCAATAACATCAATACCCTTTGTCAATGCTGACTGTGTGGTTTTATTAGCTGTTTTACTAAACCAATCGAATGCAGAAACTTGATTGTAGAGAATATATAATCCTGTGATCACCAATAGCAGTAAGACAATCCTTTTCACTTTTCCCATCCCCTTTTTCTTACATCTTCTAGTTAAGGATAAGAAATCCTCTCGCTTTCCTCAATGAACCAGAGATTTATTTTTGTCTAAGACTTGGGGTGTATTGGGATTGAGTATCTGGGGGATAAAAAATGTGACCCAGGCCAGAGTCACATTAATGCAAGTCCTTCACTTTATTCAAATATAATCGTTTCTTTTTTTGCTTGGATTGAGATAGGAATTCTTCAAATGCACCAGACCCAAATAAAACACCTACAAGTATGAAGATGAAACCAAAGATTTGCGATGCAGTAATCTGCTCGTCGAGAAAAATTACGGCACCAATCAAGGAAAAGAACGGGTTGAAATTGATAAAAATAGCCGATTCAGCTACACCCACTTTACCGATGGCATTATTGTAAATCATATGACCTACAGCCGTGGCAATAATGGCGGAAGCAAAGAATATCATCCAAACGCTGACAGAACCATGGGAAATTTCTTTTAGCCCATTGGGTTCTGTAAAACAGCTAATGATAAATAATATGACAGAACCAATTACCAGCATATAACCTGTCATCAAGCGCGGATCCAACGTATCGGAACATTTTTTTATTAAACTAAAACTTAATGCTTGGGAAAATATTGCCAAGAACACATAAATATCTCCACTCGAGACGGAACTTACTCCATCATTTCCAAAAATCACAATAAACGTAACACCCATAAATCCCATCGTGATTCCCAACAATCGAATCAGCGTGATCCTAGTTCCTAATAAGAAAAAGGCAACAATCGTCGTGAGCAAGGGACCAAGTCCTAATATAAGTCCTCCGTTTGTTGCAGAAGTTTTTAATAACCCAAGTGACAGAAAGAAATGGTGGCATACCACGTTAAAAAAGCATGCAAAAAAAATATAGCGAAACTCTTTTTTTGAAGGCAGCCTTACTTTCTTTAAAAAACTAAGTATGATAAATACACAGATGCCCGCAGTGAATACCCTTAGTGCTGTAATGGTCTCCGGCATGAAGGTCGTAACAATAATCTTCGTTGCAATGACATTCAGCCCCCATGTGGCCATTACAAATATTAATAGCATGTATATCTGATATTTTTGCGCTTTTGCCAACTGCTTCACTTCTTTCTCATTTCAAATACAATGTAAATAGATTGCAATTATTATACATCTTTAGTAAATATTTTACATGTACATTTTTTCGTATTTCGAAAGATTTTTAGATTGCTTGATACAGGATAGAAGGAAAATGTGGTATTCTTTATAAGTAAAAAGTGACGTCTTTAAAAGGATGGACTTACTGGAAGGACATATGTAAGTTCGCTTCAAGACGAATAGGGAGATTCTCAACATGCTGCAAAAGATAAATAAACAACTAGAAAGAATTATGCCATTAATTACTCCGGTTGGTGTATTGACTGGAGTATTGTTCAGTATCTATCTAAAGGACTTTTCTTTCTTAATTCCATGGATTTTTGCATTTATGACCTTCGCAGGAAGTTTAAGTTCCAATTTTCATTCGTTAAAGGAAGTAATTGTTCATCCGTTTCCGATTTTTATCGCGATGTTAATCCTCCATATTCTTATGCCGATCTGGGCTTGGAGTGTTGGTCATGTCGTCTTTTCTGGTGATATATATACAATTACAGGACTTATCTTAGGAATGGTAATCCCGACAGGAGTCACAAGCTTCATGTGGGTGGCTATTTACAAAGGGAATATTCCTCTGGTCTTATCGATTATTTTAATCGATACCTTGCTTTCACCCATTATTGTTCCTTATTCGCTATCGTTATTTATGGGTGAAACCATTGAGATGGACTTTATCAATATTATGAAGGGGCTATTGGGAATGGTTGTTATTCCCTCGCTGATAGGTATGTATTTAAACCAAGTGACCAAGGGGAAAATTAAAGACCAATTGGGAACACGTCTTGCGCCCTTTTCAAAAATATGCCTCGGTTTTGTGGTCATGCTAAATGGGGCTGTTGTGGCACCATACTTAAAGAATATTAATCTTAAATTAGTTAGTATTACGTTGACAGTCTTTATGATCGCATTGACTGGCTACTTGTTTTCGTTTTTAATAGGGAAATTTTTTAAAGGTGGACGCGACAACGTTATATCGCTGACTTTCACTGGCGGCATGAGGAATATCAGTGCGGGTGCAGTAATCGCAGTTTCCTACTTTCCAGCGGCAGTAGCGGTGCCAGTAGTTGTCGGCATGCTATTTCAACAGGTCCTTGCTTCCTTAAATGGGCATTTTCTCAATAGGTATTATAATAGAAAAGTTGAAAATCAGGATTCGGTTGCTTTATAAAAGCAAATACACGAAAACATCCTCTCGGCCGAAATGGTGAGAGGATGTTTTTTTTACTCCACATCAAGACCGATATGTTTAAAGTTACTAACCTTGAATAACCCCTTATCTGTTAGTTTTAATTCTGGTATGACCGGAAGTGCTAAAAATGATAAGGTTAGAAACGGGTTAAAGTGATGATTTGCTCCTAGTTTTTGAAGAGCAAGATTGATTTCTTTAAGACCGGAATACACCTCTTGATATGGCCGATCGGACATTAAGCCTGCAATGGATAGTTCCAAGGAAGCAATGATTTCTCCATGGTTGACAACGACCAGACCGCCTTGCATCTCTTTGATCGCTTTTGCGGCAATTACCATATCATCATCTTTCGTTCCAGCAATAATTAGATTATGAGAATCATGGGCAATAGTTGTGGCGATGGCCCCTGATTTTAGCCCCAAACCTTTGACAATTCCTAAACCAATTTGATTTTTTAAGTGATGGCGTTCAATTACGGCCAGCTTTAGTTGGTCATTCGTGATGGAAGTTTGAAAGAACCCGGCATTATTCTTTTCAACTTTTTCAATTATATGACGGGTTACAAGACTATTGGGGATGATTTCAATGATATTTGCTTTGTTCGTTTTTAAAGGAATATGGAAATGTTCTACTGTTAGCTCATGGTAACGAACTGAATTTCTTAATCGCTCTGTTTCAACGAAAGTTTGGTTGTTTAAATCCATAGTAAGCTGGCCATTGTCGACAACGGCCCTCCCGTCTTTAAAAACGGTTCTAATATTAATTTTATTCATGTCATCAAACAGGAAGAAATCAGCTTTGTATCCGGGGGCAATCGCACCCTTATTTTCGAGTCCAAAGCATTCGGCTGCATTGATGGTTGCCATTTGAATGGCGGTAATCGTTGAGAGGCCTGAGGCGATAGCAAGTCTCACGTTGTGATCGATGCTGCCGTCATGAACAAGATCGTCTAAATGTTTATCATCAGTGACAAATAAGCATCTTCTGGCATTGCGTTCATTGACGATTGTTATCAATTGTTGCAAGTCCTTTGCCACTGTCCCTTCGCGAATCATTAAATACATTCCTCTTTGGAGACGTTCTTTTGCTTCCACGGCTGTTGTGCTTTCATGATCAGTTCGAATCCCTGCTGACATATAAACATTAATATCATTGGCTGATAAGCCAGCGGCATGGCCATCAATTTTTTTACCAGATTGTTTAGATGTTATAATCTTTTCGATCATGTCCTGTTCAGCATGAAAGACTGCCGGGAAATTCATGACTTCAGCTAGTCCTAATACACGTGGCTCGAGATAAAACGGTTTGAGGTCTTCGGCATATAGAGTAGCACCGGAATTTTCAAATTCAGTCGCAGGAACACAGGATGGAAGCATAAAGAAATAGTCAAACGGTAGATTTTCCGAGGAATCGAGCATGTATTGTATTCCATCCGTTCCTAATACGTTGGCAATTTCATGAGGGTCGGCAATAACCGTGGTCACCCCGTGCGGCAGAAGAACCTTCGCAAACTCCTTGGGTGTGACCATCGAGGATTCAATGTGCACATGACCATCGATAAAAGCAGGGGAAATATATAGCCCCTTCGCATCAATGACATTTTTCCCCTCATATTCACCGATCCCTGCAAAGTACCCATCCACAATTGCGATGTCACCTTCCATCAATTCACCAGTAAAGACATCAATTATTTTGCCATTTTTAATGACTGTATCTGCTAGCTCTCTTTTGGTGGATACAGAGATTCGTTTGATTATTTGTTTGCTTTCCATAGGACAACATCCTTTTTGTCAAATTAATATTCCACTTTATCTTTTGCATTCTCCCATGTTTTAAAAGGTAAGTCTCCATTTGTTGGAAAGATTTTTTTCATCGGTATTTTTCGATTTTCGACAGGAAGTGATAGCTGGTCATAAATAAATTGATCGTCAAAGCCGATCTTCGCTGCTTCTTGTTTGGTGCAGGCATAATAAACAGCCTTAGGGCGAGCCCAGTAAATGGCGCCGATACACATCGGACAAGGCTCACAGCTGGTATAAATTTCACAGTCGTTTAACTGAAAGTCGTTTAAATTTCGGCAGGCATCTCGAATCGCTTGTACCTCCGCATGGGCAGTAGGGTCGTTTGTCCCTGTCACTTGATTTCGGCCCACACCAACAATCTTTCCATCCTTGACGACGACCGCCCCAAATGGTCCCCCTTGATTCGTCAATACATTATTTAATGCTAGCTCAATCGCTTTTTCCATAAAGAGAGTATCCGTCATACCAGCACTCCATTCTATTTTTCAATTGGTTTATTTAGATTGATTCTTTCTTGTTGAATAACTGGCAGGTTGGGGGTAAGCTTTGTTGCCAGGAATTGAGGACAGTGAATGAACTTACCATACATTATTCAGTAAGATGCTCACAAATGCTCTATTGTTGAAAGGATTTCTGACATGATTTTTAAATAAAAGGCTGTGTTAAATGTTAATGTTGATTTTAGCACTCTGTTGATCTTCGTTACAGGCACGAAGACTCCTGCGGGAGTACGGGGCAGGAGAGACCCCGAAGGAGCAAAGCGACGAGGAGGCTCACCGGCACGCCCGCGGAAAGCGAAGTGCCTGGAACGGAAATCAACAGACAAGTTTAACACAGCCAAATAAAAAGAAAACAATCAAACCGCCAATTTTTTATGTAAGATTTTATGACATTAATGTAGATACTATTTCCTCTTTTGGATAGTATGGTGAAAAAAGATGACATGGACTTTGTTCATTATGTTCATCTATCTACATAAAACTACCTGGTCAGTAGAAAATTGAAAAAGAACATGGGTGTATTTTGGGAGGTCTATCAATATATATATAGTTAGAAACTAGGAAAGAATAGGGGGCCAAGATGGAAGGGATTCATGAAATCTTAAACGCCTTATTTTCTGATTCTTATCATGAAGGCGATTGTTTAGCTACCATCATTCATGTAGAAGGATCCGCCTATCGTAAAGAAGGTACATCCATGTTGTTACGAAGTGACGGGACAAAGGTTGGCATGTTAAGTGCAGGCTGTTTAGAAACAGACTTATCCTATCGAGCTCAAGAAGCAAGGGATGAAGGAAAAGTAAAAACTGTAATTTATGATATGCGGGAGGAGGACGATTTATCGTGGGGACATGGTGCAGGCTGCAACGGGGTCATCCGTGTGCTTCTTGAACCTGTCGATGCCTTTCTACGTGATCACCTTCAAAAGCTAAAGTTCCATTTGGACAATGGCCATCGAGTCACGATGATGAAAAAAATGACCGAGGAGTATTCGGTTTCTGACTATTTATTTTTCTCGGATGATCAACACTATTTTGGAAAATGGCATGGAAGGACATTAGATGAGGTTAAAGGTCTATTAAACGGAATTCATCAAAACTTTCCGAAAAGCGGGATCAAATATTTTGCGGAACTATCATCAAATGTTTATATTCATTCCTTTGAACCGAAGCCTCGATTAGTTGTTTTTGGTGCCGGCGCTGATGCCGTGCCATTGGTAAAAATCGCCTCACAGGCAGGATTTTCAGTGACTGTTTCCGATTGGCGTTCTGCCTTGTGTAATGTAGACCGCTTTCCAGATGCGGATGGATGGCTAGTTGGAAATCCTTATGAGACGATTCCACTTCTTCATTTAACCTGTTCTGATTCAGTCCTGATCCTTACGCACCAATTTCAAAAGGATCAGGAGATATTGAGTCATTTAAAGGGGAAGGAATTAATGTATTTAGGCGTCCTTGGTCCAAGAATAAGGACACAACGTCTTCTCGAGGGGCTGGCATTTCCTCAGGAAATTAACAGTCCTGCAGGTCTATCGATAGGAGCAGAGGGGCCCGAGGAGATTGCTATCAGTTTAGTTGCAGAACTAATACAACGGCAACGGAGTAAGAGGCAGCAAAAGGTGATTACCTTTGAACTATAACGCTGGGGTCATCGCAGTCTGTCTTGCCGCGGGTAAGAGTCAGCGGATGGGGATTAACAAACTGGCCCTCCCATGGGGGAAAAGATCAATTGGTCAGTCAGTCTTAGAAAAAGCAGTAAAATCTGAATTAAGTTTTACCATTGTGGTAACAAGGGAAGCGGATCATCTCCACTGGATTGAGCGCAGCCTTTTTCAAACTCCTCTCCAAGAAAAGTGGAAAGCTGTGATATGCCAAGACTCTGATCTAGGGCAGGCCCATTCCTTGCACACTGGATTACGGGAAGCAATGGAAATGGAGCCAAAAGGAATCATGATCCTTCTTGCTGATCAACCACTTCTGCCAGTAAAAATCATCAATGACTTAGTTTTTCGTTACATGAAGGGTCACCACCAAAATATCGATATCCCGTTTCTTGCGGCAAGTTTTCAGGGCATTCCGAGACCGCCAATTATTTTTTCAACTAAAGTAGTTCCTGACTTATTGAAACTTGAAGGGGATGAAGGGGCTCGCCAGCTTTTTAGAAAATCTCAATTAACTGGAAAACTAGTTGACTATGAAAACAGTTGGGACTTTTTTGATGTGGATACAAAAGAGGATTATGAAATTCTGAAGGGGGTGGGCACGAGTAGTGAATAACCAGCCGCGGCTTTCAATCGAGGACGTAAATCAAATGAACAAAGAAGAGTTTGTGAGTGCAGTAGGATGGGTGTTTGAGCACTCTCCATGGGTGGCAAGGGCAGCATGGGAAAGTCTGCCCTTAAATTCTCGTGAGGAACTCTTACAAAGAATGGTGACGGTTGTAAAAAATGCAGAGGAAGCTGTTCAATTGGCACTGCTTCGGGCCCATCCGGATCTCGGGACTAGATTAATCATTTCAGAGGTTTCACAAAAGGAGCAAGCAGGTGTTGGGCTTGATCGGTTAACTATGGATGAACATAAGGAGTTTATGTCACTAAATCAAAGGTATGTTGAACAATTTGGCTTTCCGTTTATCATGGCGGTGAAGGGCCAAAACAAGGGTACCATCCTTGCAGCAATGAAAGTGCGTGTTGCTAATGCCTATGAACAAGAATTCCTGACAGCCTTAAATGAAGTCTATAAAATTGTGGGGTTCCGCTTAACGGATCTTATTGAATAAAGGGGAGGATGCTATGCAAAGAACGATGCGTTATGGAAAAGCAGATGTTTGGGTTTATCGTACTTACGCAACCCCGCTCACAGCGGTCCGTCCAATTCCTGAATCAGCCTTTTCGGGTAGAAGCAATATTCTGTTTGGAATGAACGTGAAGGTGGCAGTAGAGGGCGATGCTTTCTTACCGTCTTTTAAAGATGGCGATAATTCATTAGTTGTCGCAACTGATTCAATGAAAAATTTTATTTTAAAACATGCTGGCGATTATAAAGGTTCCACCCAAGAAGGGTTCCTTGAGTTTGTCGGCCGTCGTTTCCTTGAAACGTATTCACATATGAGTGCAGTCGATATTTCAAGTGAACAAATCCCATTTGACGAACTTCCAGTACCGACGAAAGATAGTTTTGAACCGAGCCCATTAGTATTTCGCTATTCATTAAATGAGCAGTCTTTGGCTCAAGTGGAAGTGAAACGCTCTGGAGAAGAAATTATCACAACTGATCATCTCAGCAGTTTAAAGGGACTAAAGCTTTTAAAGGTACGAGGCAGTTCCTTTTATGGGTTTGTGCAAGATGAATATACAACACTTCCGGAATCCTTTGATCGACCGCTGTTTATCTTTTTGAATATTGGGTGGCGCTATAACGATTTTGAGGAAGCGAAGGGCAGGACAGCAAATGGGTATGTCGCCGCAGAGCAAGTAAGGGATATTGCTTATACGGTTTTTCATGAAGAAAATTCTCCCTCCATCCAAAATCTTATCTACCGCATTGGCCTTCGCGTATTAGAGCGTTTTCCACAGTTAGTTGAGGTTCGCTTTGAATCCAATAACCGGACGTGGGAAACCGTTTTAGACGAAATTCCAGCCTCACAAGATGGAAAGGTATTTACCGAACCGCGACCTCCTTACGGGTTTCAATGTTTTTCAATGACACGTGATGATTTAGAAAATCCAGGGGAATTACCGAAATGACAGGAAAGTTAACTACTCACGTTCTGGATTTAAGTATTGGTAAGCCAGCAAGTGGAGTGGTAGTGGAGTTATGGCAAGTTGATTCAGAAAACAGGTTTCAATTCATTTTAACATGCCGGACAAATGAGGATGGGCGAGTTAACCAATCACTTCTAGAAAAAACAAGCATGAAAATAGGAATCTATGAACTTCGTTTTCATGTGGGAGATTATTTCCGTAATCGTGGTACGTTACTCGGAGACCCTTCCTTCTTAGATTGTGTTCCTATTCGCTTTGGCATCTCTGAACCCGAATCCCACTATCATGTTCCATTGCTGATTTCACCTGGTGGGTATAGTACGTATCGAGGGAGTTAAGGAGGATCCTAACATGAAAGAACTATGGGTGAAGAATGGGCTTGTTTTTACCGAGGAAGGCTTTCGAGAGGTAAACATTCGAGTAATTGATGAGCAAATCGACTCCTTTGTAAAAAGTGAAGCAGAACCATTGAAAGAGGAAACAGATACAGTGATCGATGCAAGCGGCTGTCTCGTTGTTCCTGGCTTTATTGATGCCCATGTCCATTTCAATGACCCGGGAAGAACGGATTGGGAAGGTATTGAGACAGGCAGCCGTGCCGCAGCAATCGGCGGCACCACGACGATTTTTGATATGCCGCTGAATTGTGCCCCCTCCATCACTAATCTTAATAATTTACTAGATAAAAAGGATTACTTAGCTACTAGGTCATATGTTGATTATGCTCTGTGGGGGGGAATAACAGAGACGAACATCACTGACCGGAAAGAGCTCTCCCAAATGAGTACGGGGATTATTGCTTGGAAGGCATTTATGAGTGAGAGTGGAATTGAAGATTTCCCATTCGTATCTCCGAATGGATTGAAACAAGCCATGCAAGCAGCTTCGGAACATAAGAAGATTCTCGCCCTCCATGCAGAATGGAATGAGGAGATTCATAAGTTGTCAGCTTTTTATAAACAAAGGGTGGGAATGAATGAACGAAAGGCCTTTCTCGCCAGCAGACCCGTATCAGCAGAAGAAAAAGCTGTTAATTATGCACTAGAACTTGCTGCAAAATATGGAACTGCCCTTCATTTTGTGCATATTAGTTCAGCGAAAGTAATCGGATTGATCGAGCAAGCCAAAAAAAGCGGAGTAGACGTCACCGTTGAAACCTGTCCCCATTATTTAATCTTTGATGAAGAGGATTTTCTTAAAAGCGGTGCCATCCTCAAATGTGCGCCGCCATTAAGACCGCGCGAAGAAGTAGAGGGGCTATGGGACTGCCTTCAGAGAGGGTGGATTGATACCATTGGCTCCGATCATTCTCCATGCTTATATTCGATGAAAGCAACGGATTCCATCTGGGAAGCATGGGGAGGAATTCAGGGGGTTCAATTTACATGGCTTTCACTGCTTGATGAAGCCCTTAAACGGAGAATCAGCCTTAAAGAAATTTTACCATTAGGGACGTCGAATGTGGCAGAGAGGTTTGGAATCGCTGAACGGAAAGGAAGGGTTCGGCCTGGACTCGATGCGGACTTAGTGCTGATCCGTTTAGATGAATCAACGATTGTTGATAAACAGTCATTGGCCTTTAGAAATGCTTATTCACCCTATGAGGATAAGGAGTTTTTACTCAAAGTGAAGAAAACAATTTTACGAGGAAAAGTCATTTATGATGACCAATTAGGGGTGGGTAAAGGAAAGTTTGGTGTTTGTCTTTAGTGAAGAGGAGGAATTTGATGAATCAGGATAAGGAACGGTTAGTCCAATGGATTGAAGAGCACCAGGTAGAAATGATTGATTTTTTACAAAAAATCGTGCAAGTTCCTTCGGATAATCCTGCAGGCGACTGTTATCCAATTGCAGCCTTTTTATATCATCAGCTTCAGGAACTCGGATTTGAGGATGTTTCCCTATTAGATGTGGAGGAAGAGGAAGTCAAAGCGGCTGGAATGATCAGTCTGGCCAATGTCCTAAGCCGCACGAAGTTTGGAAATGGAGAGGGAACCAATATAGCCCTAAATGCACATGGTGATGTCGTGCCGCCAGGGTTAGGCTGGAGTGTTGACCCATATGGAGGGGAGATCATTAACGGTAGGATGTATGGCCGGGGTGTAGCTGTCTCCAAATCGGATATTGCTGCCTACTCATATGCTGTTCTAGCTTTGAAACAGGCAAAAATCAGTCAGCGGCTGCAAGGGGAAGTCAACCTTGCATTTACCTTTGATGAAGAGACAGGAGGCGAATTAGGACCGAAAAGACTGCTTGATCAAGGGGATATTAAACCAGATCAGGCGATTGCTGCTGGCTTTACCTATTCAGCGGTTAATGCTCACAATGGCTGTTTACATTTTGAAGTGAAAACAACAGGAAAATCTGCTCATGCGGCCTTACCGCATACTGGAATTGATGCGCTTGAGGCGACGACTGAGATTCTAAATCGTTTATATGAATACCGAAAGACTCTTGCTGCGAAAAAATCTACTGTGCCTGGAATTGATCATCCAACCTTAGTTGTCGGTCTCATTTCGGGAGGAATTAACACGAATGTTGTGCCTGATGAATGCACGATCAGAGTAGATCGAAGACTGATTCCTGGTGAAGATGGGGCACAAGCGGAGGCGGAATTTAGAAGTGTGGTGGAAGAAGCCGTAAAGACGGTCAAGGGAATAAAAATAGAGATTCGCAAAATTCTCCATGCAGAAAGTTTCGGACCTGTTCCGGAAGATTCCCCATTGATTTCAGCTCTGTCTTCGAATTGGCAGTCCATTATGAAGGGCAAGGGTGAATTAGCCATTAACGGCGTACCAATCTATGCAGATGCCCGTCATTTCTATGAAAAAGGGATCCCAACGATCATGTTTGGTGTTGGACCTAAAGTGTTAGAAGAGGCCAACGGGCACCGGGCTGATGAACACATTAGAATCGAAGATTTGATTGATGCTACGAAAATTATTGCATGTACACTTTATGATTTACTGGGGGGAGGCAGGCGATGAAATTAACTCAGCGGGAACAGGAAAAATTAATGATTGTTGTTGCAGCAGACCTGGCAAGGCGCCGTAAAGACCGAGGCCTAAAATTAAACTACCCTGAGGCGATTGCCCTGATCACCTACGAAATTATCGAAGGGGCAAGAGATGGGAAATCGGTGGCAGAACTGATGAGTGAGGGGGCCAAAATATTATCCAATGAAGATGTGATGGAAGGGATCGCGGAGATGATTCACGATATTCAGGTAGAGGCAACCTTTCCAGATGGAACCAAGCTTGTCACTGTACATGAACCAATTCGATAGATTTAGAGTGGGTTGGTTGGGACTTTAAGCTAATTTTAGAAGAAAAATAGGGGGATTTTACAAAATAGGGGGTTAATTTTACAAAAATCAAATTTATTTTACGGATGAGAAGTTCGATTTTACAAAAAATGAAGTTATTTTACGAAATAGAGAGTTGATTTTACAGTAAATGTAAAATAACTTCCAACTGGGGAGGGGAAGTAAAAAAATGATACCAGGAGAATATCGATTAAAACAAGAGCCGATTATTTGTAACGAGGGGAGAACGGCTGTTAGGGTCATGGTGCTCAATCAAGGTGACAGGCCGATTCAAGTCGGCTCCCATTTTCATTTTTATGAAGTAAATAGCGCACTAAAATTTGACCGAGACCAAGCATTTGGAAAGCATCTAAATATCCCTGCTGGCACTGCCGTCCGCTTTGAACCTGGCGATGCGAAGGAAATAGACCTCGTTCCCTTCGCCGGTAAGCGTGAAGTCTATGGACTAAATAATAAAACAGATGGCCCTCTGGACAAAGGGGGGAAGAAACAGTTATGAGCTTTCGAATGTCGAGAAAACAATATGCAGACATGTTTGGTCCTACAACAGGCGACGCCATCCGGCTTGCGGACACTGATTTATTTATCGAAATAGAAAAGGATTTTACTATTTATGGGGATGAAGTGAAATTTGGAGGTGGAAAAGTAATCCGTGACGGGATGGGGCAGCATCCGCTTGTGACACGAGCACAGGGAGCACTGGATACCGTCATTACCAACGCCATTATTTTGGATTATAGCGGGATCTATAAAGCCGATATTGGGATTCGAGATGGCAGAATCACTGGAATTGGAAAAAGTGGCAATCCTCTCTTAATGGAAGGTGTAGACCTCATCATTGGGGCGTCGACAGAAGTCATTGCCGGAGAAGGGATGATTGTAACAGCCGGCGGGATTGATGCCCATATCCATTTTATTAGTCCGCAGCAAATTGAAACAGCCCTGTCATCAGGGATTACAACCATGATTGGCGGTGGCACCGGTCCGGCAACGGGAACAAATGCAACCACTTGTACGCCGGGGGAATGGAATATTCACCGCATGTTGGAGGCTGCTGAAGAATTCCCTATAAATCTAGGATTCTTAGGAAAGGGTAATTCGTCTGCTGAGGAACCGTTAATTGAACAGATTAATGCCGGTGTGATTGGTCTTAAATTGCATGAAGATTGGGGGACGACTGCCTCTGCCATTGACCACTGCCTCAAGGTCGCGGACAAGTATGATATACAAGTTGCCATTCATACCGATACCTTAAATGAAGGCGGGTTTGTCGAGGATACTTTGTCAGCGATTAATGGCCGGGTCATCCATACGTACCATACGGAAGGTGCAGGCGGAGGTCATGCTCCTGATATTATTAAAGTCGCAAGTTTCCCGTATATCCTCCCGTCATCCACCAATCCAACACGACCCTACACCAAAAATACCTTAGATGAGCATTTAGATATGCTGATGGTTTGTCATCACTTGGACCCCGACGTGCCGGAGGATATTGCCTTTGCTGATTCGCGCATCAGAAAAGAAACGATTGCAGCGGAAGACATTCTCCACGATTTGGGCGTATTCAGCATGATTAGTTCTGATTCGCAGGCGATGGGCCGAGTAGGAGAAGTGATCACTCGTACCTGGCAAACAGCTGATAAAATGCGGAAGCAGCGCGGCAAGCTACCGGAAGACAAGGGGGCCTGCGACAACTTCCGTGCTAAGCGATACATTGCCAAATATACAATTAATCCAGCGATAACGCATGGGATTGCGGAGGAAGTGGGGTCGGTGGAGGTGGGGAAATTGGCAGATCTCGTCATTTGGGATCCGGCATTTTTTGGCGTTAAACCAGAGATCGTTATCAAAGGTGGAATGATTGCGCATAGTTTGATGGGAGATCCAAATGCCTCAATTCCCACTCCGCAGCCTGTTCTGTATCGGCCCATGTTTGCTTCCTTCGGTAAAGCCAAGTACACCACATCGGTTACTTTCATGTCAAAAGCAGCGATTGAACTTGGAGTTCCCGAAAAGCTGGGACTAAAAAAACAAATCAAGCCAGTACAAGGAATCAGACAGCTATCAAAAAAGGATATGAAGCTAAATGCTGAGATGCCATCCATTGAAGTCGATCCACAAACTTATGAGGTGATCGTGGATGGAGAACTAATGACCTGTGAACCAGCTGAGGTATTACCGATGGCACAGCGCTATTTCTTATTTTAGGAGTGAGAGAATGATTATTGAAAAAGTCATTGGCAATGTAGAAGAAATCTCAACTACTGGACGTCACATAGAAAGGGTATATCTAGCTAGTGATGACTTAGTGAAGCGAATTCAGCGGGTGACAACTGACCACGGAAAAGAGGTTGGGATCCGCTTAAAGGAACCAAAAGACTTGATTGATGGCGATATATTATTCATGGATGACAGAAATATGATTGTCATCAGTGTCACCAGCGACGACTTGATCGTGATTCAGCCGACAAGTTTAAAGCAAATGGGGGAAATTGCTCATCAATTGGGCAACCGCCACTTACCAGCGCAATTTGAAGGTGAGGTTATGCTTGTCCAATTTGATTATCTTGTTCAGGAACTGCTCGACCAATTGGGTGTTCCATACTCAAGAGAGAAGAGAAAGGTAAAAAGGGCTTTCCGCCATATCGGACACTCGCATGGATAATCAACTTTTAGCTTTACTGCAAATTGGCGATTCGAATTTTCCTTCAGGTGCTTTTTCCCATTCATTTGGATTGGAAACTTACATTCAGGAAGAAACCGTCTATAGTAAGGAAACCTTTTTTGAATGGCTCCGCATTTACTTGGAAAAACAATTGGCCTATACGGATGGACTTGCCTGCCGCATAACCTATGAAACCTTACTTAATAATGATACGGAAGAGCTCTGGATACTCGATCGAAAACTGTTCATACAGAATATCCCCAAAGAAACACGGGAAGCAAACCGACGGATTGGGGAACGATTGATTCGAATGGGGCATGATTTATATTCAATTCCATTATTAAAGGTGTACCTTAGTAAAATTCGTGCCAAGGAGGCGTTGGGCCACCCTGGAATTGCTTTTTCAATCATATGCCACTACTTAGGTATTGAGAAAAGACAGGGGATCTTGACTTTCCTTTATTCAAGTATGGTGACTCTTATTCAGAATGGTGTGCGCGGAATACCGCTTGGGCAGACAGCTGGTCAGCGTATCCTATTAGAACTGCAGCCTTTTTTACTGAAAATAACAGAAGAAATTGAACATATGGATGTGGATGATTTTGGAGTTGTTGCTCCTGGCCTTGAAATTGCACAAATGCGCCATGAAAGACTACATACCCGATTGTTTATGTCCTAATAACCATGAAAGAAGGGGAAACAATGGAACCAGTACGTATAGGAGTTGGAGGACCAGTTGGAGCAGGGAAGACGCTGCTTGTTGAGCGATTAACCAGGTACCTCCATGAGGAATATAAAATGGCGGTTGTAACCAATGACATCTACACAAAGGAAGATGCACAGTTTTTAATAAAAAACAGTGTGCTCCCGGGGGATCGAATTATTGGTGTAGAGACCGGCGGTTGCCCGCATACAGCAATTCGGGAAGATGCGTCGATGAACTTTGCTGCAATTGATGAGCTAAAGGAGAAACATCCGGACCTTGCGCTTATTTTTGTTGAAAGTGGAGGTGATAACCTAGCCGCCACCTTTAGTCCTGAACTTGTTGACCTTTCCATTTATATTATTGATGTAGCCCAAGGGGAAAAAATTCCTCGTAAAGGCGGACAAGGGATGATTAAATCTGATCTATTTATTATCAATAAGATTGATTTAGCACCGTATGTTGGCGCAAGTCTAGAGGTCATGGAGGCAGATACACAGGCAGCTCGAGGCAAGAAGCCTTATATTTTTACGAACTTAAAAGAGGATGTCGGTGTAAACGAAGTTATTCATTGGCTTAAGTCAAATGCACTGCTGGTTGGGTTAGGGTAGGTGGTAAACTGGACAGGATACTTAAGACTAACAGGTTCCAGGAAAGGGAAGAAAACAATTTTAAAAGATTCCTATTCTGAGGGTGCTTTTAAAATTACTAGACCTATTTACCTGACAACAAGCGGTGAGGCCTGTTTTTATATAATGAATCCTGGCGGGGGTTATGTGGACGGGGATTCATATAAAATTGATATTTGTCTGGAAGAAGACGCCAATGCCATTATCACGACGCAATCATCTACTAAAATATATAAGACGACAATCAAGCCTGCCATTCAAGAGCAGACGATCTATTTAAAAAGCGGCAGTGTTTTAGAATATATGCCCGATCCAGTTATCGCTTACCAGTATAGTTGTTATAAGCAACGTACTGTAGTTCGAATGGAGAGCGGGTCCTCCCTTATTTGTTCAGAAATATTTACTCCAGGCTGGGCGCCTGATGGCACATTATTTCAATATGGCTTACTGCAATCCAAAATGGAAGTATACCGAGATGAGAGATTAATATTATTTGATCATCTAAAACTTCAACCAGATGGGGATATCAAGGGGATTGGTTTTATGGAGGGGTTTACCCATTTTGGGACGATGATTGTTATTGATGATCGAGTAAACCAGCTTTTTTTAGAAGAACTCCATAACTATTTCGAATCGGTTTCTGAAGCACGAATTGGTCTCACTATGATCGCAGAGCCAGGGTTTGCCCTTAGGGTTCTTGCAAATACAACGCAGGAGATAGAAAAAATCCTCTCTTTTTGTCATGAATGCATTCGTAATAAATTGATGGAAAAGGAGGCCGTGTTTCTAAGAAAATATTAAAATTTGTTTAGGACTCGCCAGTCGGTGAGTTTTTTTCTCTTTATGGTCGATAATTTTGGGAGAGGGAATCGAAGAATTATAATGGAGATATCTTGCCCTAGGAGGTATATATGAAAAAACTATTTGTCGATAAAACGATTGTAATCAATGCTCCGGCGTCAAAGGTATGGGATGTGTTAACGGTTGAGGAGTACAATAACCATTGGGCAACGGAATTCTCGAGCGGCGGACCTCAGTTTCATCTCGACTCTACATGGGAATTAGGTAGTCCTGTCCTTTGGAAAGGGGAAGATGGGACAGTGATCGTCGAAGGTAATGTGACGGCTCTTGAGAAAAATAAACTCCTCCGCTTTACCGTATTTGATGTGCGCAGTGAGGAAAAGGCGCTTGTCACCGAAGAGGACGGAATCACCTTCCAATTATCCGAGGAAATGGGTATGACAAACTTACATATCTTACAAGGTGATTTTTCTGTGATGCCGGAAGGGAAAAAATACCGTGATTTAAGTGCGGATATTTGGGACAAGGTGCTGCCAAGTATTAAAAAGATGGCGGAATCAAACTAACTATTAAATTAAATTTTTTTCGGGCTAGGTATTTACCAACCTAGCCCCTTTTGTTGTGATAAAATTTTTAATAAAAAGGAGAGTATGCTGAATGAATATCATTGACCTACATTGTGATGCCCTGATGAAACTTCAAGAAGCGCAAGGGAAACTACGGTTTGCGGATGCGCCGGAATTACATACAAATAAAACACGATTACAGCAAGGCCAAATCAAAGTTCAATGCTTTGCGATATTTATTGAACCTGAAATCAAGGGTGATCAGAAATTTCAAGTAGCTCTCGAGCAAGTTGATTATTTTTACAAGGAAGTGCTGGGAAAAAATCCGGATATGGTCCATATCAAAGAATGGTCCGATTTTGACCGCTTAAAAATTGGCCAAATTGGCGCGATGTTAACACTTGAAGGCGTTGATGCGATTAGCAACGATTTAGCAAAGCTTCATATTCTTTATCAACTTGGGGTACGTTCCGTTGGTTTGACATGGAATCAAGCAAATCTCGCTGCAGATGGTGCCGGTGAACCGCGTGGGGCGGGGCTGACGTTGTTCGGGAAAGAGATTGTCGAGTTTAATAACGACCATCAAATCCTGACCGATGTTTCCCATTTGAGTGATAAGGGGATTTGGGAGGTCATTGAATTAGCCAAGTATCCGATTGCAAGTCACTCGAACGCTCGAGCACTTTGTAATCATTTGCGAAATTTAACAGATGAACAGGCACAGGCGATGTTTGCTAAGGGCGGCTTGATTCATGTTGTTTATCATCCGCCTTTTGTTAAGGAATCAGGTGAAGTAACGATTTCAGACCTTGTGAAACATATTGATCATTTTTGCTCATTGGGCGGCGTCAAACAAATCGGATTCGGCTCGGATTTTGATGGGATTTCTACTTTTATCACTAATTTAGAGGACACCTCGAAAAGCCAAAATCTTATCAACGAACTATTAAAATATTACTCTGAAGAGGTTGTCCGCGGCTTTGCTTATCAAAACTTTCTTGACCATCGGCCAGGGATTTTCCGATGAAGGTTAGAGCAAAAGGAATCATCGTTGGAAACCTGCCAACGGGAAGGAAAAACTGTATCACCGATGTGGCTGAAGTAATGGTAGGACATGTTACACTTGACTACCCGATTAATCAGTCAGTTGAGGAATATGCCTGTACAGGTGTAACGGCAATCCTTCCTCATAAAGGCAATTTATTTAAAGAAAAAGTAACCGCGGCCAGTTATGTTATTAACGGATTTGGAAAAACAACAGGTCTTGTCCAGTTGAATGAATTAGGTGTGCTTGAATCGCCCATCATGTTAACAAATACCTTCGCGGTCCCAGCTGTCACACAGGGAGTGCTGGAATACATGCTTGAAGGGATCAGGAAATTGGTGACACGACAGGAACCATTAATGTAGTCGTTGGGGAATGTAATGACAGCTATTTAAATTCAATCCGTTTATTTCCTGTAAAACCTGAGCATGCCATTGAAGCCATCAAGAAAGCATCGGAAGAACAGGCAGTCGAAGGGGCGGTTGGAGCAGGAAAAGGCATGGTTTGCTTTGGTTATAAAGGCGGGATTGGCTCGTCCTCCCGAATCGTTGAAGAGTACACGGTCGGATGCTTAGTTCTTAGCAATTTTGGAAAAAAGGCAGAATTACAAGCATTTCGCTATTCACAGGCGGGAGGCTTGTCTGAGACATCCGATGGTTCGATTATCATTGTTTTGGCCACCGATGCCCCGTTAAGTGACCGGCAATTGCAGCGCTTGGCGAAACGCTGCGGGATTGGACTGGGCCGAACCGGCAGTCATTTTAGTCATGGCAGCGGTGATATTGTCATTGCTTTTTCCACGGCCCATAAAATGGTACACTTTTCGGACGCGAAGATTGAAACTCGCTGCCAGCTTCGCGAGGACCATCCGATTATGAACCAGCTATTTACGTCCGCAGCAGAAGCTGCCGAGGAAGCCATTTTAAATTCCTTAGCACAAGCGGAAACAACAAAGGGAAGAGCCGGAAGGGGTGTCCATCAAATTGAATTTCATAAAGAGGAGTAATCAAATTGTACCTTACTATAAAAGAGACGGCAGAATATTTATCAATGCCTGAGGCAACCGTTAAAAGCCTTATTCAGCAAAAGAAAATCCGCGCCCTATTTGATGGGGAAGCATACCTGATCTACAAAGAACAATTCAATACCCACCTAAAACAAATGGAAAAATACAAACAACTAATCGAAGAAATCCTAAACGAACCCATCCCAGAAAGCATTGACGTGAAGGACGAGGACTAATATTGGTGGTTTAATATTGGTGCCTGACACCATTCGTGAACAAAACTATGAATTTGTCTATATGGGGTGGACGCTTGGATCATATGGTGCCTGACACTATTTGGAGGTGAAGTATGGATAATATTTTTATGAAAAGGGTCTATGAGCCTTTTGAGGAAGTGGATGGATTTAGGATTTTGATTGATCGGCTCTGGCCGAGGGGGATTTCTAAGGATGCGGCAAAGCTGTCGTATTGGTTTAAAGATTTAGCTCCGAGCAATGAGTTGCGGAAATGGTTTTGTCACAAACCTGAACTTTTTGAAGAATTCCGGAACAGATACCTTGAGGAACTTCGTTCAGATGAACAAAAACGGGAATATATCCGGCAAATCTTTGAAATGACAGCACAGGGCACAGTCACGCTCCTATATGGAGCAAAGGACCCGGTCTATAATCACGCTCGGGTATTGATGGAGGAACTTAATAGATTAGTTGGGGTGGATTGATTAAATTTTAAAGGAAATTCGGTGGGATGATGTCCGAAGAGGCAGTAAAAACGGGATAGCGGTAATCATAGGAAGCGACTAATGCCCGACGAGGTCCAAAAAAAGGTCCAACGGGAACTAGAGGAAGCGACTAATGCCCGAGAAGGCTAAAAAAACGCTTCAACGGGAACTAGTGGAAGCGACTAATGCCCGAGAAGGCTAAAAAAACGCTTCAACGGGAACTAGAGGAAGCGACTAATGCCCAACGAGGTCTAAAAAACGGATTAACGGGAACTAGAGGAAGCGACTAATGCCCGACGAGGTCCAAAAAACGGATCAACGGGAACTAGAGGAAGGGACTAATGCCCAACGAGGTCCAAAAAACGGATTAACGGTAACTAGAGGAAGCGACTAATGCCCAACGAGGTCCAAAAAACGAATTAACGGGAACTAGAGGAAGGGACTAATGCCCGACGAGGTCCAAAAAACAGATCAACGGGAACTAGAGGAAGGGACTAATGCCCAACGAGGTCCAAAAAACGGATTAACGGTAACTAGAGGAAGCGACTAATGCCCAACGAGGTCCAAAAAACGCTTCAACGGGAACTAGAGGAAGCGACTAATGCCCAACGAGGTCCAAAAAAAGCTTCAACGGGAACTAGAGGAAGGGACTAATGCCCGACGAGGTCCAAAAAACGCTTCAACGGGAACTAGAGGAAGCGACTAATGCCCGACGAGGTCCAAAAAACGGTCCAACGGGAACTAGTGGATGCAATTAATGCCCGCGAAGGTAAAAATCGGTTCAGGTAACCTGGTTAATACGATTTATGCCCTTATCCAAAATCCATGGGCATCATCCCACCCCATCAATCCCTCCGAAAACGCCCCATTACTTCCATTGTTTGCATGATATTGACAAACGCCTTCGCATCCACCTGTCTAATCGTATGTTTGGTTTCATTTAATTCGAATTTGGTAATCACCGTGGTTAACACCTTTTTGGGCTTATGAGTGTAAGCCCCTTCTGCATCCGTTACCGTTACACCCCGAGCATGCAAATGAATTAGTGCATCCGTCAGCTCTTCATATTTATCAGTAACAATCGTTAACGTTAATTTATTTTGATTGGTATAAACCATATCAACGGCCCGGCCCGACACATAAATAGCGATAATCGTATACAGTGTGATACCCCATCCAAAAATCAATCCGGAAATCCCCACGACCAAAAGGTTCATGCAAATATTTAAAAAGCCCACCTGCAAGTTCTTTTTTTTCGCAAGAGTAAGACTAACAATATCCGTTCCTCCCGTAGAGCCTCCAATCCGAATGATCAGCCCAACGGCTATTCCATAAAGTGCCCCCCCAATAATGCAAGAAAGAAGAATATCATTGCTAATAGGATGAATCGGAATAAATTTCATACTCATTGATAACACAAAGACAGCATACCCTGTCAGCAAAATGAACTTTTTGCCTAAGTATTTTAATCCTAAGAAAAATAAAGGAATATTGATCAGCAAGATAATCCATCCAGTATTGATATTTAAAAAATGGTGAATAAAAAAAGCGATGCCTGTCACACCACCTGAGGTCAGTTGATGGGGAATAAGAAAAGTGTTAAAGGCAAATCCAAAAAGAATCGAGCAAAGTCCAATGACAATCAATTGAAAAATTAATCGTACCAACTTAGAACACCTCTATCTTAGTATGGTGCATTATTAGTTTTATATTGTCCTAACCATTAAAGTTTATTTCAAAAACAAAAAACGCCATCCATCGAGGGCGTTTTAAAAGTTTTAACATTATATTAAATGACGTATAGAAATACGGTTAAAAAGTGTGCCAGACTTCCTAGCAAAATGAAAATATGAAAAATTTCATGGAAGCCCATGTATTTTGATTGCAAGAATTTAGGTTTTGCACCGTAGATCACTCCGCCAATAGTATAAAAAATTCCACCGAGAATGAGCAAAAATAAACCATTGGGGTTTAAGCTTCCCGTAAGCGGTGAGAATACAAACACAATCATCCAGCCCATCGCTAAATACAAAGCGGTAGAAATCCAGCGCGGGCAATTAAACCAGACCATTTTAAAAACAACCCCGCTTATTGCAATACCCGCAATAATGGAAAATAGAATCGCACCTATTTTTCCGTCCAAGCTAATAAAACAAAAAGGAGTATACGTACCAGCAATTAAAATGAAAATCATTGAATGATCGAGCCGGCGTAAAAAGGCAATGACTTTATCGCGGGCAATTACCATGTGATAAGTGGCTGATGCTGAGTAAAGCAGAATCATACTAACGCCGAAAATAATGACCGCAGTAATCGCAGTCGGTGAACTGGTTGTCGCAGAAGCTTTAATAACCATCGCAAGGAGCCCGGCAAAGGCTAATATTGCACCCGCTAAATGAGTCAGTCCATTAATAGGTTCGCGAATGTAATTGTTCATTTGTAATGCCTCCTATTACAACATGTAGTTTTAATAACTACTTATAATAATACTCATATATTAACACCTAGTCAATGGATATCTGTTTAGGTATAATAAAAAATATTAAGCAAATGAACGGGGTTTTTAAATTGAAAAATATCAATCAAATTATTGAACAGCTCGGCCTAGAAGCAAGTTTAACCCTAGAGGAAATACCAAAGATCGATTTATATATGGATCAGGTAATCCAATTATTTGAAAATAAATTCTTGGAAACAAAGCGGAATGAAGACGACAAGGTCCTCACCAAAACGATGATCAACAATTACGCGAAAGGAAAACTCATTTTTCCAATCCATAATAAGAAATATTCAAAGGAGCATCTCATCCTGATGAGTCTGATATACCAACTAAAAGGGGCACTTTCGATCAATGATATTAAAGCTACCCTTGCGGGGATCAATCAAAAAATTATCAATGAAGAGATAGAACTCGATTCTTTTTATACCGGCTATCTGAATTTAACCCGCCAAAATGTTGAAGATTTTAAAGGAGACATTGAGGAAAGGGTAATGGAGGTTAAAAAAGAAATATCTGAGGTTGATCAAGGAAATTCACAGGATCTTGAGCAGGTATTAATGATCTCTTCACTCGTTCATATGAGTAATTTATATCGTAAGGTAGCCGAAAAACTGGTCGATGAAATGACTATTGAAAAAGAAGAAAAGCGTCACAAATAGTTGTGGACGCTTTTTGTATTTTCAATTGTAACATCTTCGATTCCTGATCCGACGTTGATCACTTTTGGTGCAGAATTTTTGCTCATTACATTACAAATTTGTATAGAATCGGCGTGATTCTCTCCGCCGAAAACTTTAATATCGGTCCCTGCTTTTTTAAAATCCTTGAACGATATATTCTTTAATATGACGTTCCTGGCCCGGTACTGAACAGCAATAACTGGGTGGCCTTTGTAGTCATAATTGGGATCACCGATTAAAGTAAACTGATTAATCACGACATTTTGATAAGCGGAGACTACCATTCCGCGCGGTGTTGAGTCCTTATATAACTCAGTAAATACTGGCGCGATCGCTATAAGATTCGTAGCACAAATATTGTAGGCTGTTTGCGATTTTGCCTCTGTACTTTTGTGGTGTCCAATATGGCGAAAATTAAATGAGCGGTTATCATTGACGGAAATATGCCCGATAATATGGACATTGGAAGCCGCTGAAGAATTTTCGTGTGCTTTAATTTCTACCCCGCCAAAGCATCTAGACGAAGAATTATTAACTAACACTACATTTCTGGAACCATCATCGACTTCAATCCCGTTGGAGTTGGAAAATCCCTTCTTGTGGGCCCGGCCACTCGGATCACACATGTGGCAGCGTGAGATGTAGATATAATCACTGTGATGAGTGGTGATACCATCATCGCCGAAGCCATAGCCGTTTAAGTTATCCAGCCAGACATACTTGCTTCCGCCGCGGGCGCGAAAACCGTCTCCCGCATAATTGTACAAAGTCGATGAAATATCGAAGCAATGAAGGCCTGGATTCATCGCCTCAACGTCCTTAACCCAGCCATAGGTAACATTTGCATATGTTAAACAGCTTGAGTGGTTCCCCCAAGTACTTGTTTTAGCCACATTGCCAAGCCTTTCCACATTCCAGTCTAAACATAGTGCCCCAACAAAAAGATGGGTGTTACCTTTCCAATGGTTTGCGTTTGTTACCAGCCGAGTGCCTTTTTTTGCTGAATCATGCAGTTTAATGGTCGTTATGCCTTTTCCTGCCCCGACAAGCATAGTAAAGGAGGGGAGTTGGATTCCCTTTGTGATAAAGACGCCAGCCGGTACCATTACCTTAACTTTTCCGTTGCCAATCGCTTTTTTAAATGCAAGGGTGTTATCCGTTTTACCATCGCCAACTGCCCCATAATCCACTACATTGACTACTTTCTCCACATTATTTTCTAAATGAATGAATTCATTGTCCAACAGATCTTTCCAATCTGGTACAACGTCTCCAGCCTTATCTATTTTAACCTTTCCACGTGAATCGGAAGGTGTATAGGTGGATAAAAAGCGATAAAAGCCTGCTGCCATTTTTTGCGCAAGAGTTCCTATAGAATGATTTCCATTCTTTCCACGATGAGAGGTTTTACTCACTCGGATTTGATTAAAAAGTTGTTCGGTTTCTTGAATAGCCTTTGTTAAATCAAATTGGTTGTTAATTTCGGCAAGGATTGCGGCGTTCCTTCTTGGATCATGGTTTTTCTCTAAATAAAGCAATCATTTCACACCCCAAAAGGACATTATGTGGTTCTCTTGCCATTTGAATTTCCCAAATGGATGTAAATTGGTTTTACAAACAGAGGAGCACTATACATTAACATCGTTAATCCTTCTTGAATCAACGCTTAGCTTAATATCCCTTACTGTTTTATTTCATATTATCTTCGTATTATAAATTTACCTTAAACAAAAATTGAATTAATCAATTCTATAAGTAAAAACTATTTATTAAAGGAGGATAATTAATGAAATATAAAGCAGAGAAAACTATTGAAATTTCATCCTGGATAATTGTGTCATTATTATTAATAAAATTTACACCAAAAAATAAAATTCGTGAAACACTAGTTGTATTTTTATTTAAACAAGCACTAACATGGATTTTTGGATTACTAGTGGTAGAAAAAAACTTAATTTCCTATCCATATCGCTTATTTTTCAAAAAAGCAAATAAAGCTTCTTTTTCATTTGAATACTTTATATATCCTGGACTGTGCGCTTTATTTAGTTTGTACTATCCAAAAAATAAATCTAACCTTTTAAAAACCCTGCATTGCTTTATTAGTACTTCTGTAATAGTCATCTTTGAAATAGTTGCAGTGAAATATACAAAATTAATTAAATATAAAAAATGGACTTGGTATTGGAGTTTTATAACAATTTGGATAACTGATTACTTAACACAAGCTTTTCACAACTGGTTTTTTAAAACTAAATTTCATGAATAAAAAGGGGCAGTTAGACTTCCCCTTGTATTTAGTTAAATGCAATATATCAGTCAAGTGCTATAAAAGATAGGACTGGATTTTTAACTCTTTTTGTCCACTCCGCGTTACTTTACTAAAAAAAGCTGTCAGAGTTGGCAGCCCTAATTATTTAGCTTACCCTTTAATTTATCTAATTTCTTTATATTACAGTTAAAATTGGGAATAACAATACATCATAAATGATGTTAGTTTTAAAAATTCTAGGAAAAGGACGAACCGGGTATGCAACCCTTTTTTAGCAACAATATAAGTATCAATTAGGGTTGCTAAAAATATTTCACTATTTTTGAGGGAGTTAGGTTACGAAAAAATTTTAAAGCATTAAAGCTAATATACAGCCCAATATAATTAAAATAGTTATATCAATATCAAATACTCCTAAATTAGTCAGGTATTGTGTGAGGCATACACGGATGACCAGACCGGTATTCTCACAAGCGATGGGGACAGGAACTGCATCTATAATGAGGAAAAACAGTTGATAGAAGCACGTCTTTTTATTGGATAACTCTGTTTATTAATATTTAGAAATGTGATGCCATCACTGTACTTTTCATCACATTTTTTATGTTAAGCAGGACATTCTAAGGTTACGTTGGTGTAATATTAAATTTTATTTCCACACTAAAAAACTAATTAAGTTTTTAATGAATAATAATTAGTGTGAGTCTTTTTTACAATTGAGATAATCACATTATACGAAACTTGGTAAGGAGCTTGAATTAGGTGGCTAACTCAAAAGAAGTATTACTATGGAGTATTGCTCTTCCTGGCTTTGGTCAATTTTTAAATGGCAAACTAATAAAAGGTATTGTTTTTGTATTTTTAGAATTCTTTATAAATGTAAATGCCAATTTTAATGTTGTTATAATTTCTAGTTTTCATGGAGAAATCGAAAAAGCCATTGCTCAAACTGATTACTTATGGATAATGTTTTACCCTTGTTTATACTTTTTTGCCATGTGGGATGCTTATAAAGATGCTGGTGGAGGAAATAGAAAATATTCTTATTTACCATTCGTTTTTTGTGCTTTCTTTGTAACAGTGGGGTGTATATATTCATCAACTTTCAAGATATTCGGATTTTTAATTGGTCCAATATGGTTACCAATTTTGTGCGTGATACCAGGAATTTGGATAGGCCTTTTACTAATGAAAATCATTAAATAAGCTATTGAAGTATTCTTTTAGCAGAAACTCTAATTAAATTATATAAATTACAATAATTAATAAAGTTTGAGATTGAGACTAAATGTATTAATTAGAAATATACCGTGAATAATTACCAATATTTTTGTCATTCTAATAAGAGAAAATAAATAATGAAGGAGCCTTTTGTATGAACGTAAATGAGTTCGGCTTTCTTTGGTATCTACAATCAAGTTCGAATATGGTTAATATTTTTTTAAAAAATCTTATTGACACTGCTGAGGATAAAGATTTGAGAAGTGTCTTAGATGAAATCAATTCATTATCTACATTTCAAGAAAAAGAGGCTACAAAGTTATTAAATGACAGCGGTTATAATGAAACGCCATTTTTCAGTGAAGTTGATTTATATAACTCCTCAGTAAAGCTTTTTACCGATCAATTAATTATTGAAATTCTTAAGCATATTACCGGAAATGGGATGCGGATTCTCGCTTCTCAATATGCAGAACTAGCGGATATAAATGTAAAGAAATTCTTTAGTGAACTCCTCACTAAAATGATTCAAATTGATGAATCTCTTTTAGTTTTATTAAAAGAAAAGAACTTGTTACAAAACAGTCCATTTTTATACATGAAAGCACATGAAAGAGAGGGTAAACTGTTTAAGGTTATATCTACTCAATTGAGGCCACTTAATGCGGTAGAATTAGCACATATGTCCAGTGCACTTCAATGCAATAATGTTGGTGTTGCTCTATGCACTGTTTTTGCTGATTTGGTAAAAGATAAAGAGTCAAAGGAATTAATTAATGATGGCAAGAAATTAGCATTTCATCAAGCTGCTACTTTATCCGATATTTTCAGGGAAAACGGAGTTAGTACTACAACTGGACTAGAGAGCTTCGTTCATAGGGTCCATGAATCACCATTTTCAGATAAGTTAACAACGAATCTAATAATGTTTTTAAATCCTATTGGAATAATAAATTTACAAAACGCTGCTGTATCTAGTTATAAGAAGAATCATGTCAAAATACTAAGTGAATTAATTGAACAAGTCCAAAGTTTTTCAGAAAAAGGGTTTAAACTATTGGTTAAAAAAGGTTGGTTTAATGAACCACCAGTAACTAGTAGGTCAATTAAATAATTATAAAACAGAGGAATTTTGTGGAAAAATCAACCGATTCTATAGAGCAAAATTATAAATTTTTCCAAGATAAACATACACATTGTAAGGATATAGAATTTAGAATTTAAACCCTCGAAATATTAAAGGGAAGCAACTTATTTTTATGTATTGTGAAAATATGTATTAGAAAATGTGTTTCCCACAGCATTAGTATTATTGCCATTATAACGATTTAAAAATGAATGAAACTTTATTCCTATATCTAAACAAAAAGAACAAGCCTAGAAGCCTGTTCTTTTTGCCTAAAAAATGTATTTTTCAATTAATAATGGTGTTAATTGCAGTATCTATTATTCATTTATATCTAATCCAGATAAATTTAAAGAAAGTTCATCTAATACTAAAAATACACAACCAAAAACGGTTCTGTAATCGATATAGTCCCCTTTAACTTCAACATTTATCTCAATAATATTCCTTTTATTATGTATGTATTTTTCTTCAAATTGATTAAAATTAATACTTGTAACAGATACACTAATTTCCTCTAAGGATTTTTTTAGCTCTCTTTCAAATACTGAATTATTAAAGTTTTCCCTGAAGAAAATACGGATAGTAAATTTCATTTCAAATCCTCCTTCTACTTAGGATTTGCTAAATCTTCCTTACTTAACCTTTTTTCGAATAACTAAGTTTATGTATTTCTTACCCACCTTTTTGTTTCGTAGCATGTGTTAACGGTACCGCTCTTCTTTAAATGGATTTGCTGTCATCGAATAGCCAAGCTCTTCCCAAAAACCAGCCTTGTCTACTTTCATAAACTCAATCCCAGAAACCCACTTTGAGCCTTTCCATAGATAAAATATTTCTGGTGGAATAAACCTTAGTGGATAACCATGTTTTTGATCAATATCATGCCAATCATGATTTTTATCCTTCCAACGGTATACAAACAAAGAATCGTCCCCTAATAAAGGCTCTAGCGGTAGGTTTGCAGAATAACCAAATCTGTCCCCATTGTAGTAACCGTAAATTTTAATATATTTTACACCTTCATTAATTTCAACAAATTTCAATAACTCTCTAAGTGCAATTCCTTCAAAAGTGGTATCAAATTTAGACCAGGTGGTAACACAATGCATGTTAACACTTGATATGGTCTTCGGAAGCTCCATGATTTCTTTATAGGATAAGGACTTTTCTTCCTTTACCTCACCAAAAAGTCTGAAATTCCATGTGGTTTCATTAAACTCGGGAACATCCCCTTTGTGCAGTATTGGCCATTTTTCTGTTTCGAATTGGCCAGGTGGAAGCTGCTTCTTCATCTTACACCATCCCTTTTTCATCTTAAACGTTAATTAAATCACAGTGCTTTGTATAGTATGCTTCAAAATAATGAAAGCATACTGTAGTCAGTACAGTCGCATAACTTTACAAATGTTGGAATCATCAAACAGTTTCCTCAGAAGTTTAAATTCTGAAGAGTTAAGTAATGAGCATATTAACAGGTATAAAGAATTTTCTTAAGTGCCAAGGTATTGGTCCTTTTTTTCATATAAACAGTTTTTCGAAGTTCTGATTTTTTGTGAACAGAAAGAATGTGGATAGGGATATAGAATGCAATAAATGCACTTACTGCAATGGTCCTTCTTCAAATTCAAGCTGGAGTTAAAATAAGCCCTGCAGTTGTTGCGCTAGTTATTATACTAAATATCATTGTCGTCTATCTCCTAGTATTAATTTTGAAAAATGTAAAAGAGGTGTCAGGCATCGCAACCCATGTAAGTCTTAATTGACTTGCTTATTCATATAATTGAGAAAATGTAGTTGAGGGGGATTGACGGGATGGGGAGGAAAGGGTATATTCTTGTGGCTTTTTTACTACTCTTAGTTTTTTTTTCTGCATTTCAACCGAGAGAAGTTACTCCATACAATCACTATTATAGATGGTATACAGAAGAAATTGCCTTACCCATTGATCAGGCATTAAAAGATTCAAATGATACCTCTACCATTAAACAATATCATCAAACAAGAAAGGCATTCTTCCAGGCATATGAAATCGCAAGTGACTATCCATTACCAGATAAGAATTTAGATAAAACCCATCAACATTTAATAAGTTATTTGGAATGGCGTATAAAATATGTGGAAGGTTTTATTCAATATCTACAGACTAAAAGCAGAGATACCAAGGCATTAGTTAATAATTATAATGATGAAGGCAATATCCATTATTCGTTATTTATTAGTAATTTTGATGAGTATGCAAAAAATCATAATCAAACCTTCTTAACGCCTAATGTTTTATATTGAAAAACCGTGCCTTTCTAGGGTAGGAAAGCTCAATTGTTCAGTTTAAGAAATTTTGAAACTTTCCTAAGCAAGGATAATTTATTTAAAAAGAAAAATACTAACAAATGTTCGGAGGTGGAAGCAATGGAACAAAAAGATTATGAAAAAATTTATGAAGAGTACAAGCAAGATAGTCAGCAGCAGGCTCAAATTGAAGCAGGGAACAGTAACCCTGATGGTAAAGAAGAATTCGTGTCCGTTAGGAAAAACGCTGATGGCGATATTATTGCTTTTAAAACAAGCACGGGACGCGAGTTAGACTATATTTCGGCTTTGAATGATGCAAAAGCTGGAAAAATCGCTCATGTCGATGTCTTTCACAAATATGGTCGAGACATTATCCGTAGTGAACCAGATGGTATCAAAGAAAATAATCTTGATCAATTACCTGAGTTTTAATGAAATCTAAGTAGCACATGAAGGAGCGTTTCCATGCATTGGTATGAAAAGTTGAATCAGTATTTTCCTGTTGAGGAAATGAAATCAAGGGCTCACATGGAAACCTTACTGAAAGAACGTTCAAACATCTATCATAAAGATGAGGGGCCAAATCATGTTTTGATGTATGTGGAATTAGACAATTTTGTGTTTATTGATTATCTATTTGTTTCAAAAAATGCACGTGGCCAGGGACTTGGCCATAAACTTTTAGAAAAGTTAAAGCAAAAAGGAAAACCCATTATCCTGGAAGTAGAACCAGTCAACTATGAAGATAGCGATTCCGAAAAACGGCTGCATTTTTATAAACGTGAAAAATTTGAGCACGCCGTTTCTATCGGATATGAAAGAAAATCATTAGCGACAAACGAGGTTAATAAGATGGAAATCCTCTACTGGGCTCCTAATGAAGAATCAGAAGAAATGATTTTTGAATCCATGAGAAAAACATATGATATGATTCACACCTATAAAGATCATTATTTTTACGGTGAATCATACGAACCGGTTGATGAGGTCTTGACCTTTAACGAAGAATCTGAGAATAGAAATATTTTAAACGAGCTGTGACAACCAATAAAAAATGAGCCTGGGATTCCAGGCTCATTTTTTATGTTTATTTACGCGCAAGTTCATATTGCTGAATTTTATCCTCGTAGGTTAAAGTAACACCAATCTCATCCCAGCCATTTAGCAGCATGACTTTAGGGTATGGAGCAATATCGAAAGAAGCTTTGAAACCTTCGTTATCATAGACCACCTGATTTTCAAGGTCGACGGTTAATTGATAATTTTCAGATTCAGCCTTTCTAATCATGTACTGAACTTGTTCATTACTAGCCTGAATTGGGAGAATCCCATTTTTTACACAATTGTTTTTAAAAATGTCTGCAAAACTTGGGGCAATGACGATTTTAAAGCCAAAATCTTGAACCGCCCACGGAGCATGCTCACGTGAAGATCCGCAGCCAAAGTTTTCACCGGCAACGATAATTGAAGCGTCTTTATATTTCGGATCGTTTAATGAGAAATCTGGTCGAAGATTCCCTTCATCATCAAAACGCCAATGATAAAAAAGGAATTGGCCAAAACCACTGCGTTCAATCCGCTTTAAAAATTGCTTCGGGATAATTTGGTCTGTATCAATGTTAGAACGGTTTAATGGATAAACAAGGCCTTGATGAATTTTTAATGGTTCCATAGTCTATCTTACCTCCTGTGCAGCAGCAAATTGTCGGACATCTACGAAGTGACCTGCAATAGCGGCAGCGGCTGCCATTTCAGGGCTGACAAGATGGGTTCTGGCACCGTTCCCCTGGCGGCCTTCAAAATTTCGGTTAGAAGTGGAGGCGCAGCGTTCCCCTGATGGAACAATATCATCGTTCATTGCTAGGCACATACTACAGCCGGCTTCACGCCACTCAAATCCAGCTTCTGTAAAGACCTTATCCAAACCTTCTTTTTCCGCGGCTAATTTGACACTAAACGAACCAGGAACAACGATGGCAGTTACGGAAGGGTTAACCTTCTTGCCACGGATAACCTCAGCTGCACTTCGTAGGTCGCTTAAGCGAGAATTCGTACAAGAACCGATAAAAACATGATCAATTTTTACATTGGAAATTGGCTGTCCAGCTTCAAGGCCCATGTATTCAAGCGCACGCTGGATCTCGTCCTTTTCACTAGGTTTCTCAGTTTCTTCTGGATTTGGAACATTTGCCGTAATCGGAATACACATTCCTGGATTTGTTCCCCAGGTTACTTGTGGTTCAACTTCGGCTGCTTCAATCTCAACAACCAAGTCATAGGCTGCCCCTTCATCAGAAGCTAGAGTCTTCCATTCAGCAACAGCTTGTTCAAATGCTTCTCCTTGAGGTACATGACGTCTGCCCCGTAAGTATTCAAAAGTCGTTTCATCTGGTGTAATGAGACCAGCTCTAGCACCTGCTTCAATCGACATGTTACAAACTGTCATTCGTTCCTCCATCGATAGAGAACGGATGGCTTCACCTGTGTACTCCATCACATAACCTGTTCCAAATTGGACACCGAATTTACCGATGATGGCAAGAATTAAGTCTTTAGCGGTAACACCAGTACCTAGTTTTCCGTTGACCTTGACATTTAAGGTTTTTGGCGGTGCCTGCCAAAGGGTTTGGGTTGCAAGAACATGCTCAACCTCGCTTGTACCAATCCCAAAAGCGAGCGCACCAAATGCTCCGTGTGTAGAGGTATGACTATCACCGCACACAATGGTTTTGCCAGGCTGAGTAAGTCCAAGTTCAGGTCCGATTACATGGACAATCCCGTTATCTGGGTGATGAATATCAGCAAGTGGAACCCCGAAATCCTGACAATTTTGTTGTAAGGTATCAATTTGATTTTTTGAAACAGGGTCATTGATTACAAGACGTTGGCGGGTTGGAACATTATGGTCCATCGTCGCAAAGGTAAGGTCCGGGCGGCGTACTTTACGACCATTCATTCGTAAACCCTCAAATGCCTGAGGAGAGGTTACTTCGTGAACAAGGTGTAGATCGATATATAATAAATCGGGCTTTCCGTCTTCTTGATGTACTACATGCTTTTCCCAAATCTTTTGGATAATATTTTTTGGTGTTTGCATAGCGTCCTTCCTCACGTAAATGAATTTTAATACTTTGGATAAATTTAGGGGTAAACCGCAAAACAGACGGTTTACCCACCAATTTTATTTAAAAATAACAGCTGGCGATGCATTTCGAAGCATTTTGTGATTTGATATAATCTGCAATCCGTTTCGTCATTTCTGCTGTTCCCACAAGACGTCCATCTGGAACTTGAAGGTCACCTGTATGGAAGCCGGCATCTAAAACCGATTGAACAGCATCTTCAATCACTTTAGCCTCGTCATTTAATTGAAAAGAGTATCTTAGCATCATTGCTGCTGATAATATCATCGCAACGGGATTGGCAACACCTTTACCAGCGATGTCAGGAGCGGAGCCGTGAACAGGTTCATATAGGCCGACACCATTTTCATTTAAGCTGGCGGAAGGGAGCATCCCAAGTGATCCCGTAATAACTGAAGCCTCATCACTTAGGATGTCGCCGAATAGATTCTCGGTAACGATGACATCAAACTGGCTTGGGTTCGTGATTAGTTTCATAGCGGCAGCATCAACTAATACATGTTCCACAGCTACATCTGGGTACTGAGCTTTTTTCTCTTCAACTATTTCGCGCCATAGTTTGCTAGACTCCAGTACATTTGCTTTATCCACCGAAGTAAGATGACCGCGCCTTTTCTGAGCTGCTTGAAAACCTTTATCGACAATTCTTTCAATCTCTTGACGGGAATAGACAAGCGTGTCTACAACGGAGTTTCCGTTATCACGACGTTCACTTGGTGTTCCGAAATAAAGGCCGCCAGTTAATTCACGTACGATAAGGAGGTCGCTTCCAGATACTACTTCTTCCTTTAAAGGTGAGGCATGAAGAAGGTTTTTAAATCCTTTAATCGGCCTTAAGTTTGCATATAAATCAAGTGCCTTACGGATTCCTAGCAGGCCTCGTTCAGGGCGTAAATGGGAGGGATTGTTATCCCATTTTGGTCCGCCAACAGCACCAAGCAATACCGCATCGGCTTGTTTACAAGCATCAACGGTTGTTTCCGGAAGGGGAGTGCCGTAAAGGTCTATGGCTGCTCCTCCGATTTCATGGGTTTCAAAGCTAAAAGTATGATTGTATTCTTCAGCAATTGCATTTAACACATCTTTTGCTGAGTTAATAACTTCCTTGCCAATGCCATCACCGGGAAGTAAGACAATACGTTTTTTCATTAGAAGCAACCTCCTCATTTATTGTTTGTGCTCTATTAGACTACCGTTTCTTTTACAGCTGTATTTTGGTTGAAAAATACACGATTAACAGCGTTTAAGAATGACTTTGCAGAAGCTTCCAGTACGTCTTGTGCGGAACCGCGTCCAGTTACAGGAGTACCGTTCACGGTCATTTTGACATGAACCTCAGCAAGTGCATCCCGTCCCTGACCAATCGAACTTAATCTAAAATCAGTAAGATGGATTTCTTCTTTAATTAGTGCTTCCAAAGTGTTCATTAAAGCTTCAACACTACCCGAACCTGTACGGGCCGTCTCGACTCGAATACCTTCTGGAGTGGTTAATGCCACCGTCGCTGTCGGCAAGTTGGCTGAGCCGTAATGGACTTGGAAGGCAACTAGTTCATATTTTTTGATATCAACAGCTGTTGTTTGAATATCAGTTAAAATTGCAAAAAGATCCTCATCTGTTACTTCTTTTTTACGATCGGTTAACTGTTTAAAAGCAGTAAAGGCTTCAATCAATTTTTCATCCGGTAATTCAAAGCCCATCTGCTCAATTTTATCTTTGAAGGCATGACGGCCGGAATGTTTGCCTAGAACTAAATCATTTGATTTGACCCCAACTAATTCAGGGGTAATAATCTCATAGGTTAATGTATTTTTTAAGACGCCATCCTGATGGATTCCTGATTCATGAGCGAAAGCATTCTTTCCAACCACGGCCTTATTAGGTGGAACAATCATACCTGTAAAGCGGCTAACAAGGTCACTTGTGCGTTTAATTTCTTTTAATACTAAATTCGTAGTATAAGGATACTTATCTTTGCGAATGTTTAAGGCAACTGCAATTTCCTCTAAAGAGGCATTTCCTGCACGTTCTCCAATTCCATTAATCGTACCTTCAACTTGAGTTACACCGTTTTCGATCGCTGCTAACGAATTCGCAACCGCCATTCCTAAATCATCATGACAATGACAAGATAATGCGGCTTTATGAATATTTGGGACGTTCTCCCGGATATAGCGGAACATGCGTCCATATTCTTCCGGTGTGGTGTAACCGACTGTATCAGGAAGATTAATGACTGTCGCACCGGCATCAATGACCTTCGTAATAATTTGAACAAGGAAATCCAGGTCAGAGCGGGATGCATCTTCCGCTGACCATTCAATATGCGGGAAGTTCCGTTTTGCATAAGACACCATGTCAACCGCAATTTGTGTAACTTCCTCAGGTGTTTTCATCAATTTATACTGCATATGGATAGGGGAGGTGGCAAGGAATACATGCAACCTTGGTTCTGCTGCATCTTTTAACGCATCCCACGCAATGTCAATGTCTGATTTCGTCGCTCTTGCCAGGCCTGTGACTGATACGTTTTTAATATTTCGGGCGATTGCTCTTACTGCTTCAAAATCGCCTTGGGAGGAAGCCGGAAAGCCGGCCTCCATAATATCAACCCCAAACCGTTCAAGTTGTCTTGCGATTTCCAATTTTTCCAGCTGGTTTAAATTCACACCTGGGGACTGTTCGCCATCGCGTAATGTCGTATCGAAGATGTTAACGTGAACCATTTACCACCACTTCCTTCTTTGCATTTACTGGTTTGTTTTTAATAAACGGCATTAATGCACGAAGCTCACGGCCTACTTGTTCAATTTGGTGATTGTTTTCAGCACGATTAATCGCGTTGAATTGTGGGCGGTTTGTTTGATTCTCTAAGATCCAGCCCTGAGCAAATTTACCAGTTTGGATGTCTTTTAATACTTCTTTCATGCGTGCTTTTGTATCTTCGTTAACTACACGTGGTCCAGAAACGAAATCTCCCCATTGAGCAGTGTCGGAGATAGAATAACGCATGTTCTCTAAGCCACCTTCGTATAAAAGGTCAACGATTAATTTCAATTCATGTAAACACTCGAAATAGGCAACTTCAGGCTGATATCCAGCTTCTACTAGTGTTTCGAAGCCCGCTTTGATTAGGGCAGTAGTACCGCCGCAAAGAACTGCTTGTTCTCCGAATAAATCTGTTTCTGTTTCTTCTTGGAAAGTAGTTTCCAATACTCCGGCACGAGCAGAGCCAATTCCTTTTGCATATGCAAGAGCAACATCACGTGCTTGACCAGTGTAGTCTTGATAAACCGCATATAGAGCAGGAACTCCAGCACCTTCTGTAAAAGTACGGCGAACTAGATGTCCTGGACCTTTAGGAGCTACTAGGAATACGTCAACATCAGCAGGAGGAACGATTTGGCTGAAGTGAACGTTAAAACCATGTGCAAATACTAAAGCATTTCCAGCTTCAAGATTAGGTTTGATACTTTCTTCGTAAACTTTTGGCTGCATTTCATCTGGAAGAAGAACCATTACTACCTCTGCAGCTGCAGTTGCTTCTGCAACAGTGCGAACGTCTAATCCATCTTCAACAGCTTTATCCCATGATTTTCCTCCGCGTAAACCAACTACTACATCAAAGCCGCTTTCTTTTAAGTTAAGAGCATGAGCATGACCTTGAGAGCCATATCCGATTACTGCGATTTTCTTTCCTTGTAAAACCTCTTCTTGAATATCTCCGTTATATAGTACCTTTACCATTATTAATCATCCTTTCAAATATATTGTTATTTTAATAGTGAGTATGTTGCTAGATCGTTTACTTGCGGCTGGTGCCCACGCTGGAGGGCAGTTAGGCCAGTTCTTGCAATTTCCTTAATGCCATAAGGCCGAAGCATTTCGATCAAGGCATCGATTTTATCAGGACGTCCTGTAATTTGAACGGCGAGACTGTCTTTACTTACATCAATAATTAGGGCACGGAACGGATCAATAATCCCGTGGATTTCACTTCGCAATTGGCTGCTTGAGGCAACTTTAATTAGAGCCAGTTCGCGTGCGACAATTGCTTTATCCGTAATATCGGAAACTTTCAAAACATCAATTTGCTTATTTAACTGTTTCGTCACCTGTTCAAGGCGCTGTTCGTCTTCAACCTCGACCACTAGAGTCATTTTTGAAATTCCTTCGGTTTCAGATGGACCAACTGAAATACTTTCAATATTGAACTGGCGTCTTTGTAAGAGGCCGGTGACACGGTTTAGGACTCCGCTTCGGTCTTGAACTGTTGCTGTGATGATCCGTTTCATGGTTTCACCCCTATCATTTCATGAATTCCTTTACCAGGGGCAATCATTGGGAATACTTTTTCTTGCTGAAGTACACGGCAATCAACTAATACTGGGCCATTATGAGCAAATACCTCCGGCAACACGGTGATCAGTTCCTCCTGATTGTTAACCCGATAGCCCTTAATTGAATAACTGTCGGCAAGTTTTACAAAATCAGGTTGTGTATGAAGAATCGATTCCGAAATACGGTTTCCGTGTAAAAGTTCCTGCCATTGACGAACCATTCCTAATGCGCCGTTGTTGACAATAATGATTTTTACAGGAAGATTTCGTTCATAAATGATCGATAATTCCTGAAGTGTCATCTGAAAACCGCCATCCCCAACAATCGCTACAACTGTACTATCTGGCTCGGCAATTTGTGCGCCAATCGCAGCAGGGAACCCAAAGCCCATTGTTCCAAGTCCACCTGATGTAATCCAGCGGTGCGGCTGTTTAAAGGTGTAATACTGTGCTGCCCACATTTGGTGCTGACCAACATCTGTTGCCACGATAGCGTCACCGTTCGTAACTTTATGGACTGCTTCAATAACCCATTGAGGACACATTCCGTTTGGATCATGTTTATACCATAGCGGATATTCCTGTTTGTCTTGGTTCAGTTTTTGCAGCCATTCCCCAGCTTTTGGTGACTCAATTTCGTGATTGAGCAGTTCGCTAAGTGCCTCTTTCGTATCAGAAACGATTGGAAGTTGTGTTGGAACATTTTTTCCAATTTCGGCTGGATCGATGTCAATATGGGCAACCTTCGCAAATGGAGCAAAATGTTTAAGATTGCCTGTTAATCTGTCATCAAAGCGTGCTCCAAAATTGATAAGCAAATCACATTCGTAAATGGCCATGTTTGCTGCATATGTTCCGTGCATACCACCCATTCCCAACGAAAGGGGATGATCTGCTGGAAAAGTACCAAGCCCAAGTAAAGTAGTGACCACCGGGATCTGATGTTTTTCTGCAAAAGCAGTGAGCTCAGCTGATGCTTTTCCATGGAGAACACCTGCGCCTGAAAGAATTACCGGCTTGAAAGCCTTCGAAATCGAATCAGCAAGTTTCTTTATTTGAAATGGATTTGGCTTTGTTGTTGGCTGATATCCAGGTAAATTAATGCTCGCTTCTTCGGGTTCTTCCGTTAAAAATCCTGCGGAAATATCTTTAGGAACATCTACTAAGACTGGTCCTGGCCGTCCGGTAGAAGCGATATGAAATGCTTCCTTCACGATGCGTGGTAGGTCTTCGATAGATTGTACTTGAAAGTTATGTTTGGTGATTGGTGTTGTGATTGCCATAACATCCGCTTCTTGAAAGGCGTCTGTTCCGATGACACTTCTTGCAACCTGACCTGTGAATATTACAAGTGGCAGGGAATCCATCATCGCATCAGTTATTCCTGTCACTAGGTTGGTAGCCCCAGGTCCTGATGTGGCAAGAACGACTCCAGGTTTACCGGTAACTCGGGCATACCCTTCAGCTGCATGGATCATTCCTTGTTCATGCCGGAAGAGAACATGCTTGATGGTACCCTGGGCGCGGTAAATGGCATCATAGATTGGAAGAACGGCCCCCCCGGGATATCCAAACAGCGTTTCCACACCTTCTTTTTTTAGTAAGTCGATGAGAAGGTCTGCACCGGTTCTCGGCTCTGTAGTTGTTTGGACCTCAAGCTTTTTTGCTTCTACTTTCACGTCATAATCCCTCCTTAGGGTTGTGAATATTTTAAAGATTCAGCTAGCACATAGTAAAAAAGGCCCTATTCTCCCAGAATAGACTGCAGTCAAGAACATCAAAAGCAGAATAATCGGGGAGAAAAGGCCTTCCATTTTCTCGGTACCACCCGTTTTTACAGCATTCTTACGAATACTGCCTTATGAAGCGACATCTAAAATATGAGGAACGCTTCTTTTGGTAACAGGTGTTCAAGAATGGACACCCGATTAAGCCTACTTAAGTCATGACTGTTCGGCTTAACACTCAGGGATGATGTCAGAATAAGTTGTATTACTGGGCTTCCAGCAACCCCAGCTCTCTGAAAATACGAATTCTTATTCCTTTATTCCCGTCATCGATTTTTGGATATTTTTTTGTCAAATGTTTTTCATTTAACCCTTTAGCACCTTAACTTCTTGAAGAAGGGGAGGGGTACTAAACAATTCCCATTGGTATTTCTAGATTTTCATAATCCCACCAGTATTGGCAGAAGTAACGAGTGCTGCATATCTTGCAAGATAACCTGTTTTAATTTTTGGCTCTGGTTTCACCCATGCCTTTTGTCGATCGGCTAAAACTTCATCATCAACTAGAAGTTCAATGGAGCGTGCTTCTAGATCGATTAGGATTTTGTCACCATTTTCAACAAGAGAAATTGGTCCGCCTTCGGCTGCTTCTGGTGAAATATGACCAATGGAAATTCCGCGGCTAGCTCCAGAAAAGCGACCATCGGTAATCAAGGCAACTTCCTTACCTAACCCACGTCCCATAATTGCGGAAGTAGGAGCAAGCATTTCAGGCATTCCTGGTCCGCCTTTTGGACCTTCATAACGGATAACAACAACGTGTCCTGCTTGGACCGTACCATTATTGATATTTTCTTGTGCCTCATCCTGGGAATCAAAAACGATTGCTTCACCCAAGAATGTTTTAATAGAAGGATCTACAGCACCAACCTTGATTACACTGCCATTTGGAGCAATGTTGCCATAAAGGATGGATAATCCGCCAACTGGGCTATATGGATTGTCTTTGGTCCGGATGACCGTTTCATTCGTGATTGTTGCTTCCTTCACATTTTCTGAAAGAGTTTTACCAGTAATGGTAATACAGTTGTCATGCAAGGCGCCTTCCACTTTATAAAGTTCATTAATAATTGCACTAACACCGCCTGCACGATGAATGTCATCCATTGAATAATCGGATGCTGGCATTATTTTTGCCAGATAAGGAACTCTTTCAGCGATTTTGTTAATTTCACGTAAATCGTAATCAATTCCGGCTTCATGAGCGATTGCCAATGTATGAAGCACAGTATTTGTTGAACCACCCATGGCCATATCTAGGGCAAAGGCATTATCAATTGCCTCTCTAGTAATAATGTCACGCGGGCGGATATCTTTTTTCACTAGTTCTACTAAATACCTAGCGGCTTGACGAATTAGTTCATGTCTTTCTTCTGAAGTTGCAACAATTGTTCCATTTCCAGGAACAGTCATTCCTAATACTTCCATTAGACAGTTCATCGAATTAGCTGTAAACATCCCAGAACATGATCCGCAAGTAGGGCAGGCATTTGTTTCAATGTCTAGCAACTGCTGTTGACTGATGGTTCCGTTATGGTAAGCCCCAACACCTTCAAAAACAGAAGTGAGGGAAAGGTTTTTACCAGTCGATGGTGAAACGCCCGCTTCCATCGGCCCGCCTGAAACAAAGACAGAAGGAACATTGGTTCTTGCTGCTGCCATTAACATACCTGGTGTAATTTTGTCACAGTTGGGAATGTAGAACACACCATCGAACCAATGTGCATTAATTACAGTTTCGGCACTATCGGCGATCAATTCGCGGCTTGGGAGGGAATAGCGCATCCCAATATGTCCCATCGCAATCCCATCATCAACACCGATTGTATTAAACTCAAAAGGAATACCGCCTGCTTCACGAATAGCCTCTTTTACAATCTCACCGAAATGATTAAGGTGTTTGTGTCCTGGGATAATTTCAATGAACGAGTTACAAACGCCGATAAACGGTTTTTCAAGATCACTCGTTTTGACCCCGGTTGCATATAATAGGCTGCGGTGGGGTGCCCGATCAATTCCCTTTTTAATCATATCGCTACGCATGTTTTTAGCTCCTAACTAACGATTGCATGGTTTGCACCTTCTGGGTAACAAGCCACACCGTCTGTTGTTACTATTTTCCTGAATTCTTCTAATAAATCTTTCGTAACTTCACCTGGTTTACCATCATTTATCTTACGTTTATCTACTTCAATAACAGCAATAACCTCTACAGCTGTCCCAGTTAAGAACACTTCATCAGCTACATATACATCGTGTCTTGTGAACGGAGATTCTCTAACCTCATAACCCTTGGCCTTTGCGACATCAAGGATGGCGTTCCGGGTGATACCCTCTAACGCTCCCAAATATACAGGCGGGGTATAGATGGCACCATTTTTCACAATAAAGATATTATCAGCGGAGCCTTCGGTAACATAACCTTGGTCATTCAGCATTAATGCTTCCTCTACCCCAGCTTGATTAGCCTCTAATTTGACAAGAATATTATTTAAGTAGTTCAACGATTTAACCTGTGGGCTTAGAACATCTGGGCGATTTCTTCGACTCGCAACAGATGCAATTTTAATCCCGCGTTCGTAGAACTCTTTAGGATACATTCTTAATTCTTCAGCAATGATAATGACACTTGGCCTGGAGCAGGATGAAGGGTCTAAGCCGAGATTCCCTTTACCACGAGAAACAACGACACGAATATAGGCGCTCTCTAGCTGATTTTTTCTGATTGTATCGACGATTAATTGCGTCATTTCCTCCTGAGTGTAAGGAATATTCAGCATAATGGATTGTGCTGATTCAAATAGTCTCTTTAGGTGTGCATCGAGTCGGAAGACGTTACCGCTATAAACACGTATGCCTTCAAATACTCCATCACCATATAAAAAACCATGATCGAAAACTGAAACTACAGCATCTTCTTTCTTGACGAATTCACCGTCAAGGAAAATCCATTGACTCCCCAACTTGACCACTCCTCTTTTATGATAGACCGCTTTAAATGACTAAAAAAATTTTTAAAAAGAAATTACCATACCCTTCTCCAAATGATGGGGAGCGATGGCACTTAATGAATTGAATGATTATTTTCGATAATCATACAACCAATCGAAAACATGGTCAACACAAAAATCTGACAATTCAAATAAATCAAAAATATTGTTAGCGTTTACATTATTGTTGTGATAAGGAAAACAGCGAAAAAAAGTTTTTTAAAATTTTTTTATTTTTAGGTTATTTTGTCTGTGCTAGGGATTGTAACGGGGCAGATAATCAGGGGTAAGTAAGTTAGAGGTGTTGCAAAGTCGAAATGATTTCGCGCATTAAAATTTTAAATAGTTACAAAAAAACACTAGTTTGAAATAGTGTTTTTGATCTTAAAGCTTTGCAAGATGTTCATACACTTCCTGTAAATTACTATACCCCTTTATTTGGGCTTGTTGTAAATAGCTCCCCCAAATTTGCGCGGTCATCATGGCATCGCCAAGTGCGTGGTGACGATCTTTTATGTCAATCCCACATTGATTACATACATCTTCAAGAGGTAATGATTTCATGGAGGTGTCGGAAAGTCGTATTAAGAAGGATGTATCGATGATTCGATGTTCAAATCGTGTCTTTAGGATGTCCCATGTCATTTTCTGCATAAAGGACTTTTCATGGTTGGAGTGGTGCGCGACAAGAATATGACTTTGTGAATAGTTTAAAAATTGGAGTAAGACATCTCTGGCACTGGGAGCATCACGTAATTGCCTCTCCTGAATGTTCGTTAATGTTACAATTTCATCAGATAAAGGAAGGTCTGATTTTATGAGCGAATAAAAAGTATCATGATTCCTTATATGAGGACCGACCATTTTCACTGCTCCAATTGAAAGGACATAATCCCCCTTTTCTGGATAGAACCCCGTCGTTTCTAAATCAAATACGACTACTTCTAATTCACTAAGCGGGGTGTCTAAATTGTTTTTTCCTTTCATTTCTTTTTGCAGCTGTCGGATGAAGGAAAGATGTTGAGGATTAACTTGTCCCTGAATCCCTGCATAAATATTGGAACTAACCCTGCCGGAAATTTGCCTTAAGTACTGAGCTAAATCATTTATTTTCATTTTATCCCTCCTTTTCGATAAGTTTTCCTGCGAATTGGTAAAGTGCCACGCCGTTTCTAATGATCTCTTTCATCTCATTCTTTTGCTCTTTTGTTAGTTTTTCAACAGGTAGATAGTGCCCCGATTCATAATCTAGTTGGCTGGCAAATTGAAGACGATAGGTTAACAGTTTTAAAAACATGGTTTTATAAAGGTGCTTGTCATGAATTTGTAGTTGGTCAAGCCTTGAGAGGGTGGAGGTTTCCAGGACATGATTTCTTATTGCCAAAAGTCGGACAGCATTGATGTAAGGAAATAGAGCTGTCTCCTTTATATTCAAAGATCCTGCATGTTCCCCGTGCGTCTCCACTAAAAGCTGACCTAATACCCCAATTCCTTTTTTAAAATGATGAGTATTTTTATAAATTCTTGCAAGAATTTGTTCCTTTTGAACCGTTTGATAAGCAAATGTTTTCAGTTGATTCATGAATTGATGCTGGCCATAAAAAGAGCGGCCATCGATAAAAATTAATAGGTAGCGCAACGATTCCCATGAAGATTCGGAAGTCCAGTTCAAAATTTGTTTCTCCCATTCGGTTTGTGATTTGCACCAGAATGGATTGCCTGACATTACGCCGCCATCGCAATAAGGATACCCAACTTGATAAAGACCTTTTGAAACTTCCTTTCCTAATGACAAAAAATAAGCCTTTGCTTCTGGAGACGAATCAAGGTAAATGATACCGTGGTCTTGGTCACTCCAGACCGATTGTTCAAAGCGGCCGGCACTTCCCATGACAAATAAAGAGAAGGGAGAGGGAAGAGGTCCATACCGTATTTGAATTTCCTTCATTGAGATTTCCATAACCTTTTTGATTATGATGTCGTGGAGTTGGTTCAATTGAAAGTGATCTTTGGACGCTTCTTTCATGTGGGTATTTCTGTATTCAGCAATCGCAGAATAGGTATCTTGCTTCATTTTTGTTCACCTCCACTTAAAAAATCTAGAAAGGTGCAAGCCAGAAAGGACTTGCACTTTTCATAAATATTTAAAAAGCTTTTGTTTGTTCTGCCTTTACTAGTTCTGGATAACCATAGCTTCCATGCTCACTCATATCTAATCCAATAATCTCTTCTTCCTCTGTAACACGCAAGCCGTTCATAAACTTTTTCATAAGGGCAAGGAGGATGAAAGAGACAATAAAGGCAAATGCAGCACATGTGAAAACTCCAAGTGCTTGAACACCGAGTTGGTGAAGGCCGCCCCCGTAAAACAATCCTGGCTTACCGACTGTGGCTAATTCTTTAGTGGCGAAGAATCCAGTCGATAATGTTCCCCAGACACCAGCTGTACCATGTACTGATAAGGCTGCGATGGGATCATCAATGCCTCGGTTTTCAAAGAAGCGAATGCTGTAAAAAACAAGAATGCCTGCGATAAAGCCAATTAAGACCGCGGCCCATGTATCTACAAATGCACAAGAAGCAGTAATGGCAACTAAACCTGCTAAGGCTCCGTTTAACATCATTGGAACATCAGCTTTGCCAAGAACCATCCAAGAGACAATCATCGCAGCTACTGTCCCGGCTGCTGCGGCTAAGTTAGTATTAACAGCAACAAATCCAAAGAAAGCTTTATCAACAGTTAATGTACTACCTGCATTAAAACCAAACCAGCCAACCCATAATAGCAAAACGCTTAAAGCAGTAAATACTTGGTTATGACCGGCAAGATTATTGGCCGAGCCATCTTTGTTGAATTTCCCGATACGTGGTTTTAATAGAATCGTAGCAGCAAGAGCTGCCATGGCACCAGTTAAGTGAACAACAGTAGAACCAGCGAAATCTTGTTTCCCGTGCTCGGCTAACCAGCCGCCGCCCCAAATCCAGTGAGCGATTGGTGGATAGACAATGACTGAGAAAAGTAAAGCAAATACAAGGTAGGCACCTAATTTAGCTCGTTCTGCAAAGCCGCCGAACGCAATCGTTAATGAAATACCGGCAAACGCTAATTGGAATAAAAAGAAAACAGCACCAGACAGCGGCAATCCATCGATATCATAGCCTGAATAAAAGAAATCAGAGAATCCGATCAGCGGATTTCCTTTTCCAAAAATTAATCCATATCCAACTGCCCAAAATACGATGGAACCTATTCCGAAGGTTAGGATCGTTTTGCCTGCAATATGACCTGCATTTTTCATTCGGGTTGAACCTGTTTCTAAAAGGATAAAACCTCCAATCATTAAGATGACAAGTACTGCTCCCACCATTACCCATAGGCTATTCATTAAGAATGTAGTATCCATTTTTTCTCCCCCTTTGAAATGATGTTAATATTCTTAACATTTGGTATGTTAGTATTCTTACATGATTTTAGATTGGTTTCTATAAGTTTGGGAGATTATCTAACATGGATTTTGCAAAATGGGTATTTATCTTAACTTATAGACTGAATGATGTGCAGTGGAGGATGAAAAATCCCATTCCTTTATTGAAGGAATGGGATTATACTGGGCAGCTCCTTATTTTTTTCGTAAACCAAATTGAGCATTTAATTGCCCTTGGATCATCTGCCTGCGAATCTGTTCTTCGTTGTGTTTCTTTTGTTCACGCAGCATTTCCTTCCTGATATCATGTGTTTGAATGCCATCTTCAATTTTATTAGCAATCTCCATCAGCAATTCCACGTCTGAAAAGGAAAACTTACGGCTTCCCCCCGCAGACCTTTCCGGAAAAATTAATTTTCGTTCCTCATAGTAACGGATTTGCCGTTCGGATAGACCTGTGAGATCCCTGACGATGCCTATTGTGATTACCTTTTTATCTTTATAAGAGATTTCTTTTCCCATTTTTGTCGCTCACCACACCCTATTGTTTACAGATAGTTAGTATTCTTTTTCATAATATTATAATATGTTAGATTACCTTACATGGGACTAGATTATCATACTATTTTGCTTGTTTGTCAAAATAAGTATTTATGGAGTCATTTTTTTTGAGTCGGCTGAGGAGAATGTTTTATCGTATAATCTTTCCAGTTCTGAGAAGGTAAGGGAGTGTAGTTCTTGATGTGTAAAATCAGTCGTACCTGATTCTAACAACTTTCTTAGATAAAACCGTCTAAGGCGTTCGAGTCCTTTCCTTAAGCGTGTTGTCAACTTTTCTTCCCCCTTTTCAAATGGAAATTAATAATTTTGTAGTCTCCTTAAAAGTTCGTTCGCTTGGGAGCCCATTGTTTTCATGAGTTCTTCATACAACTCATCCCTTAATTTATCTAATTGAAGGATTCTTTCAGCGAGTTTAATATCATTTCTTCGATACATTTGAAATCTTCCTTTCTCTTGTGGTTTATATAAAAAAGTTAACTGAATTTTCGCTCCTTGTCAGTGGATTTGTAAGATATCCTAACAGAATTTTAATATCATCCTTCGAATTGGTAAAAAACCTTACCAATTTTTAATTCATTATGTAAAAGAACCGGACATCTGTCCGGTTCTTCGAAAGTTTTTCTTAATATTCTCCATCAAATGGAGTGAATGGGAAGTTGAATCTTCTTTCAACAGCACGAAGACGTTGATTTACTCTTTGAAGTCTGCGGTCGAGCTGTGCTACTTGACGTTGTAGTTGATTGATCTCTCTTTCCTGCCGCTCATTTTGCCGCTCCAATTGATTCAGTCTCCGCTCAACTTGTTGTGGCTGTCTTGCCGGGTCATATTGTTCTGGTAGATAGGGATTAAATGGTTCTGGTTGTTCATAGTAATTTACTTGTTCTGGTTGACCATAGTAATTCATTGATTCGGGTTGAACATATGCATTATATTCCATCGGCATTTGAGGCGTTTGAGGAATTTGAGGCATTTGATAAAGACCATACGGATTCATTTAGGCATCTCTCCTTATGTTGTAAATACCCTATAGATTATGTGGGTGAATATAAGGAGTAACGGCGAATGCCCATAGACATCCTCTGTCTTTATGCCTAGATAGTACTTAAAAATGGCTACGTTAAACTTGTCTGTTGATTTCCGTTCCAGGCGCTTCGCTTTCCGCGGGCGTTGCGGGGAGCCTCCTCGGCGCTTTTAGCTCCTGCGGGGTCTCCCCTGCCCCGTACTCCCGCAGGAGTCTTCGCGCCTTCCACTTCAATCAACAGGATGCCAAAATCAGCATTAACCTTTAACGCACCTATAAAATAAAAACGAGATGAAAAAGTCATCTCGAAAACAAATTTTTATATTTTTACGATGATTCTGCCCCGTGCTTCACCTTTGAGTATCGAAGATAAATAAATGGGTAATTCGTCTAGTGATACTTCCTTATTCATCACTTTTAATAAATGCTCTGGTTTAAAGTCAGCGGCCATGCGCTTCCATAAAGCTATTCTTGTTTCCATTGGGCAATACACGGAATCAATACCAAGCAAATTAACCCCTCTAAGAATAAATGGGAATACTGTGGCGGGAACATCGCCGCCACCGGTAAGTCCGCTGACTGCCACTGAACCATTGTATGTAATTTTACTAAGGATCGAGGCGAGTGTTTTGCCGCCAACGGGATCCACTGCTGCTGCCCAAAGCTGCTTATCTAAAGCTCTGATTTTCTGACCTGTTACGTCTTCACGGGAAAGGATATCGCTTGCTCCAAGTTCAATAAGGAAGTCATGTTCGGATTGTTTGCCTGTACTCGCGACCACATGATAGCCTCTGTGGGCAAGAATCGCTACTGCGATACTGCCAACCCCGCCGGTAGCCCCCGTTACAAGGACCTTGCCGTTATTAGGAGTTAACCCGTTTTCTTCTAAGCGTTGAACGGATAATGCGGCTGTGAATCCCGCTGTACCGTAAACCATTGCTTCCTTTAATGATAGTCCCTCTGGCAATGGGACTACCCAATCAGCAGGGATCTGAGCATATTCACTATAGCCGCCATAATGAGAGACACCAATCTCATAACTTGTAGCAATTACTTCATCGCCTTCTTTAAAGCGAGAATCGTTCGAACGTGCGACAACTCCGGAAAGATCAATACCAGGAATAAATGGGTAGGATCTGACAATTTTTCCATCAGGTGTACTCGCTAATCCGTCCTTGTAGTTCACACTCGAATAGCTGACCTTGATAAGGACGTCACCTGGAGGAAGGTCTTTCAACGATATTTCCTTTACGTTTACAGTAAAGTCGCTTTCAGTCTTGTCTACTACTAATGCTTTAAATGATTCGTTCATTATTTTTGCCCCCAATACTTCTCAATTCATTAAATATAATATAAACACCTTCAACTATTCAATGACAGGGAGGTGACAGTTGCAATGGTAGATAGCTCTGGACTAGTTAATGTTTATAAAAGTATTATCCTACGATGTTAAATACTTTAGTTAATTACAGTATTAATATAGTAAATTATTTAAAATATTGAATATAGAATTAAAACAGGTTATAATCATTTATATTCGAAATATTATCAAAATTTTAAAAAAATACTTTTTAGAAAAAACATTGGAGGTCTGGAAAAATGAAGAAATTTAAATTAGTTTCAACTTTTTTTATGGTCGCACTTCTTTTAGTTCTGTCAGCTTGTGGTACTAGTAAAAGTACAAGTACAGGTACAAAAGCAGGAGGAGACACTGAAAAGAAAACACTGCGTGTGGTAACAGATGCTGCCTATGCACCGTTTGAATATCAGGATAAGGGAGAAGTTGTCGGTTTTGATATCGATTTTATCAATGCAGTGGCAAAAGAAGCAGGCTATAAAGTGAAAGTTGAACATGTCGGCTGGGATCCAATTTTTGTTGAATTAGATAAAAAAATTGCTGACATTGGTATTTCTGCCATCACGATTAACGATGAAAGAAAACAATCCTATGATTTTTCAGTGCCATACTTTTTATCAACCAACAAAATCCTTGTTCCAAAAGATAGTGACATTAAGAGCGCAGCTGATCTAAAAAATAATAAAACGATTGCCGTTCAGAATGCGACAACAGGACAAGAAGCTGTTGAAGGCCTATTAGGCAAGAATAGTGATAAAATCAAAAAGTTTGAAAATAATAATCTAGCAATCTTGGAGTTGAAAAGCGGCGGAGCTGATGCTGTAGTTGCTGATAACACAGTTATCGAGGAATATGCAAAAAACAATCCTAAAGATAATTTTGTTGTTATTGAAGACTCAGCTGCTTTTGCAAAAGAATTTTACGGACTAATGTTTCCAAAGGGAAGCAAGATTAAAGCAGATTTTGATAAGGCTGTAAAAGCAGTAATTGATAACGGAACCTATACAGAAGTATACAAGAAGTGGTTTAAAGTAGAACCAGATACACAAATCTTAAAAGATCAACAGCAGTAAACAGCGCTGAATGAATTGCGTAACTCTTAACCAAGAAGTTACGCAATTTTTGCTAGTTAGACTTGAATAATTAGCTTTTTGTTTAATAGGGGGATTTATTGTATGGATTTTCGTTGGGATATTTTAGTTGAATACGCTCCATTTTTCCTAAAAGGAACGCTTCTAACTATCGGGCTTTCTATCGCAAGTATTTTAATTGGTACCATTCTTGGCTTATTCATCGGATTAGGAAAAATAATGAAAAATAAGCTCCTCGCTTGGCCATTTACTATTTACATTACTTTTTTTCGAGGGACACCCTTACTTGTTCAGATATTATTAATCCATTTTGCCGTTGTACCACTTTTTCTTGATGAAACCAGTCCCGTTTTAGCCGCCATTCTTACTCTATCGTTAAACGCAGCGGCCTATATCGCTGAGATATTTCGAGCAGGTATTCAATCGATTGATCGCGGCCAAATGGAGGCTGCACGGTCATTAGGGATGAATCATATACAAGCCATGCGCTTTGTTGTCCTGCCGCAAGCATTCAAACGAATGATTCCGCCCCTTGGAAACGAGTTCATCGTCCTAATAAAAGAGTCATCGTTAGCGGCTCTTATTGCTGCCCCTGAACTTATGTATTGGGGACGAGCCATGCAAGGACAGTATTTCCGTGTGTGGGAACCGTATCTTGCCGCGGCAGTTATTTATCTCGTGTTAACACTTTCTTTAAGCTTCCTGCTTACTCGTCTTGAAAGGAGGTTGGCTACTGAATGATCCAGGTAAAGAATTTGAAAAAATCCTTTGGGCAAAATGAGGTCCTAAAAGACATTAACGTTACAGTTAAAAATAAAGAGGTAGTCGTGGTCATTGGTCCATCAGGTTCCGGGAAATCGACGTTTCTCCGCTGCATTAATATGCTCGAAACCATTACAGGGGGACATGTCTATATTGAAGGTGTCGACCTGACTGACAAGAATACCGATATTAATAAGGTACGGGCAGAGGTGGGGATGGTTTTTCAGCAATTCAATTTATTCCCGCATAAAACCGTGATTGAAAATATTATGCTTGCACCAATGAAAGTGAGAAATACTCCTAAGGAAAAGGCCAGAGCTAAGGGGTTAGAGCTTTTACGAAAAGTTGGTTTAGAGGATAAGGCGGAAGCCTATCCTGATTCCTTATCCGGCGGACAAAAGCAGCGTGTTGCAATTGCAAGGGCACTTGCAATGGAGCCGAAAATCATGCTCTTTGATGAACCAACGTCCGCACTAGATCCTGAAATGGTCGGTGAGGTTTTGGAGGTTATGAAGGACCTCGCTAAAGAAGGAATGACCATGGTGGTCGTGACTCATGAAATGGGTTTTGCTAAAGAAGTGGGTGACCGTGTTATTTTTATGGACGGTGGTTTGGTGGTTGAAGAAAATATACCAAGCGAATTATTTAATCGTCCACAAGAAGAACGAACCAAAGCATTTTTAAGTAAGGTTTTATAATTAAAAGGGAGGCCAAAAGCCTCCCTTTCGTATGTTCTATTTCCCTTGATTCCATCTCTAAAAACCTCGAAATTCTTATTCCAAATCAAAAACTTCGACAATTAGGTCTGCTTTTTTTCGGTTTTGACATAGTTTAAATAATTTTTCCAAAAATATATCTACTTCAAGTGCCGAGGTGGGCAGTTTGATATGGATGGTAGTTGAACCAAACATTTGCTTAAAATAGGCTTTTCTTTGATCGTTTTTTCCATCTCGTTTAAAGGGCTTATATGTCCAAACAATATGAGGAAAACCGTCTATTTCTTGAATTTGTCGGATCTCTGCGCAAGTCGTGGAACGGTCATGTGCATAAATGACTAAGTAATAGTTGTCATTTCGGTGCCAATCAATGAATACAAAGTAATAGCCAGTATCAGTATCTGACCTAGTAATCTCAAATGCAGCGAGGGTAGGTTTGCCATTTGTCCATTGATGAAACTTCTGCAAACGTCCACCCGAAGTTTCAAGTTTTTTTGTCTCAAAGACCGCTGAAGATGCGTTCTCGATAAAGTTAGCTAAAAAGATAGCTTGTTCCTTTTCCAAAGATGATTTCCCCTTTATGTATTTGAACCAATTATACGTTGAAAATGTATAAAAAAGAAAGTGTGTTCAAAATTACATTGAATTCATTTTTAACAAGCAAGGAACGTGTTATACTTAATTTATTGACTATTCTGAAAATATGGAGGTATTCCAGAATGAATTTTTATAAAGAAGATTTATCGTTTCAATCCTTGCTTAAAGAGTTACTCGATCCATCTTTTTTCGAGTTTGCCGACAAAGAACTGACTGCTTTTGGTGAAAAATGCGCCACGGTTATTGACTCGCGGGCAAAGTTTACGGACAGGGAAGGACAGCCGCGCTTAATTAAATATGATGCTTATGGTGAAGATATTTCTAAAGTATGGGTGAATGAAGGTTATCGTAGAACGGTAGAAGATACCTATAATACCGGAATTGTCGGCTATGTTCATAAAGAAATCCCCGGGCTTGGGGAGAAGGGGAATTATATTTACTCCTATGCCCAAGGTTATCTGCTTTCACAAACAGAACCCGGGTTTTACTGTCCAGTCACATTGTCGATGGCCACTGCTTATTTACTTAACCAGTATGCTTCAGAAGAAATGAAGGAACGATTTTTGCCGCATGTCCTCTCAACAGGAGAAGTTCCGCTTTATGAGGGGGCGACATTCCTAACAGAGCGGCAAGGGGGCTCAGATGTCGGAGCGAATGAGACGAGTGCTGTGGAACACGGAGAACATTTCAAGCTTTATGGTGAAAAGTACTTTGCCTCCAATGCCGGTATGTGCGGAGTGGCGATGGTCTTAGCACGGAAGGAAGGCGCTCCATCTGGGACGAAAGGGCTGACTTTATTTGCCGTACCATGGAGGAATCAGGATGGCACGCTAAATGGAATCCGGATTCGCCGCTTAAAAGATAAGCTTGGAGTCAGGGCTGTCCCTTCGGCTGAAGTGGAATTCGATGGTGCTGATGCATTTGTGGTTGGAGATCCTTCGAAGGGTTTCTACTATATGATGGAAGCTCTTAATCTCTCAAGAGTATGCAATGCTGTAGCCTCACTAGGAATTATGAGAAGGGCCTATCATGAAGCAAAGGAATATGCCTTAAGAAGGGATGCATTCGGCAGTAAACTAGCTAACTATCCAATGGTTAAGGATACACTGACACGGCTTGCTGTAAAGTTGGAAATTGAGACACGTACCGTTTTTACGTATCTTCCATTGTTTGAACGGGTTATGAATAATGATGCGAGTCAGAAGGAGACGATTCTTAATCGTTTGTACATTGCTCTTTTGAAAAAAGAAACAGCAGAACAAGCGATTCACTTTACGCATGAAGCCATCGAAATGCATGGTGGCAATGGTTATATCGAAGATTTTGTGACTCCGAGATTGTTACGGGATGCCCAAGTTCTGACTGTCTGGGAAGGAACGGCTAATATTCTCGGCTTAGAGGTCCTTCGCTTAATGGAGAAGTTTAAAGCAGAGGAACTATTTATCGAAGAAATGAGTGAACGCTTACACAGTGTTGGCCATTTGCCATCTGAATGGACTTATTTAGTAGAAAATAAGTTAATTCAGTTACAGAACTTATCGAAATCATTGAGGTTGGCATCGGCAGACCAAAAGACTTTTCATTCGAAAAAGGCTGCCGAACTTATGGTGAAAATTTTTGAAAGTATTGTGGCGCTTGAGCAGGCTGCCAGCGGGGACACGCGTGCCATCAAGGTAATGGAGATCTTTTTAGAAGAAACATGGAAATCATCTTTTTTGTTCAATGAAGAAATGAGGACAGTGAATTATTTTTCTGAGATTGTCTTGAATGAAAAAACTGTGGCTGTTAGATAAGAAAGGTCTTTAGTAAGCTTGCCATTTCCGGGCAGGCTTATTATAAGTTCTGAAAAATATGTAATAAGTTCTACTTTGTCTCCAAAATGAAATATAACTGACATCCTTTTAATAAATTGCTCTGGTAGAATCGTAATAATTGAGACTTAAAATCGGATAATCCGTCGAATAGTATAGAGAATAATTATGGCTCTTTTCCATATGAATGACAGAGAGTGTTGTAATTGGAGGGACAGAAATGACATTAGAGACGCAATTAAAACTTAAAACGTATTATAAAATGTTCATCAATGAACATGAGAATATTCATCCGATTGAGGTCCTTGGTGAACTGTTTCAAGAGGAAGCATGTAAGGATCTGCCGAATCTATCATCAATTCGGTTTGCTCAGGGAGAAGTGTATTTCCATCATAAAGATTATGAAGCAGCCATTTTTAAATGGGAAAATATTATTAATGAACTAGAGCCATGGGCGAAGAAAAACACAGCTGATGCATATTATCAGTTAGGCATGTTATCAACAGCAGAAGATCTCTATTGTGCGATTACAAGTGATAATCTCACCTTAACTACCGAAGTTGCCTTACAGTTATTTTCATTGTATATCGAGCGAGGAAAGCTTGACCTGGCATTATCAGTAATCAAAAAAACCATTGATGCAAACCCAGATTATCCAAACGTGACGGAAATTGCTCGCACGTTTTTTGAAGAGCAGCAAGATTGGAATAATGCTATAGAGCTTGCTGTAAACGAAGCCATCCGAACGGGTTCGTTGGAATGGTTTGATATGATCATTTCGTATGTGGAAAAGGGTGTAACTCGAAATCATGCGCCGAGTTATTTTTCCCATGCTGTCCATTTTTTGTTTAGCCTAGATCAACGAAAATTCGAACAGCTTATTTCCACTCTTTGGGATAGCTATAACAATGAAGAAATCTATTTTACTTGGATCAGGGAAATGAATCATTTGTTATTAAGCCTTGACATTCATCGAGATGACAACTTGGCTGAGCTCTCAGGACTCCATAAAGAAGCATTTTTTAGCTTTATCGATGGCAGGTATTTCATAAAAAATCTCCAAGATTTTATTCCAAACTTTCTTACGAATTGGCTGCGTCTTGCTGACACTAAGAATGTCGTCCTTTCTGCGGCAGCTGTTCTTTCTTGGAATGAACTGTTTCCAGCGAGTTTAAGTATGTCAATCGTTAATGAAGCTGAGAAACTAATTAGTATAACGGAAACGGATATGGATGAACTTGAAGAATGCCTGACACTCTTTGATGCCATTACGAATTGGGCTCAAACCAATGATATGGGTGAGAATAATCGTGTAAAATGGATTGTTCAGCAATTAGTGAATTTTGACACACAACATTTGCTTATTACCGGGTTAAGCGGCAGTGGAAAATCGACGTTTGTTAATACAATTATGGGTGAAGACCTGCAGGATAGCCCGACTTCTTCACTGGTTATGTTTAAAGACTCCGAAGATGAAGAAATCACGGAAATTACAGATCGAGAGATTTCTAGTTTATCCGGCTTTTCTGATTTCCAAGAACGAATGGACCGCCGCCGTAACGCGTTGGAATCTATCATTGAATTTAAGCGTCCAAATGCCTTTTTGCATGAAAATAAGGTCGCACTTTTAGATACTCCTGGATTAAAAGGAAACTATAATGATTCTTATGAAGTGTTAAAGAATCTGCAATTGGCTGATACGGTCCTCTTCGTACTTGATGCGAATGCACCGTTTACAGATAAAGAACGGTCTGTGCTTGCAAAAATTCAAGAGTTAGCACCTGACATTCCTGTGCATTTTCTGCTCAGTAAGATGGACACGATTGCCAATGAGCAGGAGGCAATCAGTGTATATGATGAAACAAGGGCAAGAATTCAATCGTATATACCGGATGCATCCGTGTTTGCCTTTTCATCTCAATATGAGAATCGCCAGCAGTTAAAAGACTTACAAGAGTTTATCCGCTCCATTAAAAATACAAGAAATATGGAAGATAAACGTTTGGCAAAGCTATTGTTCTATATTCGCACAACGATTGCCAGCCTGATGCAAAAACGGGTGGATGTTGAAAATCAATTGATCGAATCAGTCCGTTGGAATGAAGAAATGCTCCAGAAATTAACGGGCGCAATCAATCAACTGAAGGATACAGAAAATCAAAAAACAAAAGCTGTTGTACAATCTTACCGTTCCATCAAAAATACGGTTGCAAAAGATATTTCAGAGACGGTTCCAAAAATGCTTCAAGAGTGTTCCACTTTTATAAAAGAAGACAGTAATTTTAGCAAGGTTCATATAGAGCTTAATGAAATGATGAACAAAAAACTAGAAGAGTACTTAGACCAGACGGTGCTTCCTAAATATTACCGCTTATTACAAGAATGGATTGATGGGTGCAAAGAGGAGTTTGTGCAAAGTCAAGAATTTCTAAATGAAATTGGTGAAAGCTTTAATCGTATGTATGGAGAAGAACGCCTCGTGCTTGATTGTGATTTTAAGTTAATTGACGATTGGCACCGCGACACCGACCGGATGACAAGTCGCTTTCAGTTGGAAACTGTTAATATCCTTCTGCGCAGAACCCCTTCACAATTTTTACTAAAAAGCGCTGGGAAGTTGTTTGGGGCAATATCCCAAAATAAAGCGATGCTTTTTAATAAGTATAAAGCATTTGTGGAAAATGAGGATTATTCAGAAGCGATCTCTGTAGTGAATCAACAGTTTTTCCAGCAATTTGAACTGTTTGAAAAGTCGCTTGAGCGGGATGTAACCCTGTTTTTCAAGAGTCCATTGCAGCTGTTAAATCTTTCTGCGGAAGAGGCGCAAGCTGGAATACAGGCGAACCAAGAAATGCTTACGAATATGAATACCAATCCAGAGATGTTCCGGGATCCATTAACACTGTTTGAGGTTAGATTGCGTCAGTTTGAGTGGATGACCGTGGCTGGTAAGGGAATGCAGACCATTTATTAATAAGGTTGAAGAAGGAAGATGTCCAAGGGCATCTTCCTTTATTTATTTGACTGAGTTAAAGATTAATGTTGATTTTGGCACTCTGTTGTTCTTCGTTACAGGCACGAAGACTCCTGCGGGAGTACGGGGCCGAGGAGGCTCCCCGGCACGCCCGCGGAAAGCGAAGTGTCTGGAACGGAAATCAACAGACAAGTTTAACACAGCCATTTATTTAGAAAAAAATGTCGTATGAAAATCGGTTGCCCGAATGCCCATAAGATGGTAGCCTATTGGTAATCTGCGTTAAAGGAGGGAAAACAAGTGATTAAGGTAACGGGTACACAAACAGAAGCAAAGGTATTTTCAAACTATCCTCAAGAAACAGCCCTTGAGCAAATCCAAGAACTTTGTAATCAAGCATTTTTAAAGGATACAAAGATTAGTATCATGCCAGATTATCATGCGGGAAAAGGCTGTGTAATTGGTACGACCATTCAGTTAAAGGATAAGGTTGTCCCGAATCTAGTTGGTGTGGATGTCGGATGCGGCGTGCTAACCGTCAAGCTTCAGGATAAAAAGGTTGATTTTAATCAATTAGATCAAGTAATCCGTACGTATGTCCCGAGTGGGCAGGAAGTGCATAGTGATGAGACAGTCAGATTTATTAACACGAGTTTTCCCGCTATTCAAGAATTCCAAGCAGAGCATATCTTAAGTGAAAATCGAAGCCGTTATAGCTTAGGGACACTAGGGGGCGGCAATCATTTTATAGAAGTTTCTGTTGATGCCGATGGTTACCACTATTTAACGATTCATACTGGAAGCCGATATGTAGGAGCGAAGATTGCCACCTACTATCAAAAGGTAGCTATCTCAAAACTTCACAAGCAGGATTTATCGGTAGTGATTGACCAATTAAAGGCGGAAGGACGCCAAAAAGAGATCCAAGCCATGATCCAGAGTTATAAAGAAAAGAATCCAGTTATTCCTAATGATCTAGCGTATTTGGAAGGTGAGGATTTTCATAATTATATGCATGATATGAAACTTGCACAGGCATTTGCAAAGGCAAACCGGGAAGAGATTGCTAGAGCGATTACGGCAAACATGGGATTTGAAGAGCAGGACCGCTTCGATACGGTGCACAATTATATTGATACCGAGAACTTAATTTTACGAAAAGGGGCAGTTTCTGCACAAAAAGGGGAGCGTCTTATCATTCCAATTAATATGAGAGACGGGTCGATTTTGGCAGTCGGTAAAGGGAACGATGACTGGAATCGCTCGGCCCCCCATGGAGCAGGCCGTGTTCTGAGCAGGACGAAAGCGATAAAAACTCTTAATATGGATGATTTTCATAAAACCATGGAAGGCGTCTGGACGACGTCTGTTTCAGAAGAAACCTTAGATGAGGCGCCAATGGCCTATAAGTCGAAGAATGAAATTTTAGAAAAGGTTGAAGAAACCGTTGATATTACTGGGTTTATTAAACCCGTATATAACTTTAAAGCCAGTGAAAAGTACACACCTGGAAAATATAAAAAATAATTAAACAAGAAAGGGTGCCTCAAGGTTGAGGCACCCCTTCTTGTTTAAATGGATAATGCAGGCTAAAAATCATTACATGTTAATAACCTTTCGAAAAATCTACCAGATTAATTGGTGGAACATTACCAGAAATATAAGCTTTTAGGTTAGGAATTAGAATATTTTCAACTACCCGCTGATTATAATGTTCCGTTGAGCCAGATGTGTGAGGAGTGACGATCACATTTTCCATCTCCCATAATAGGCTTTCATTACTTAACGGTTCCTTCTCAAACACATCAAGGCCAGCTCCAGATATCGTTCCTTCTGTTAGAGCCTGGATAAGGTCAGCTTCCACTACAATCTCACCCCGGCCAATATTAATAAAAAATGCAGAAGCCTTCATTTGTTTAAATTGTTCCGTACCAAACATTTGATAAGTATCCTTTGTGAGCGGTGATGTAACCACCACATAATCACAGGCAGGAAGCAATTCGCCTAATTGACTTGGAGTATACATTTCATCAACATTGTGAGCAGGCATTCCCGAGTGCCTGACACCAAGAACTTTCATGCCAAAGGCTTTCGCTATTTTAGCTGTTTCTCCCCCAATCGTTCCTACTCCAATGATCCCGATTGTTTTTCCATGGATTTCTTGTCCCATATGGGCATGATGCCAAGTTTTTTTCTGTTGATTCTTGACGTATGTATGGATTTTGCGTGTTAACCCCAGCATCAATGCAAATATCGTCTCGGAGATGGGATAGGCGTGAACGCCATTGGCACTAGTTAAGAAAAAATCTCTAGAATTTAATTCTGCAAGAGGTAAAGAATCAACACCAGCACTCCATGTTTGCAGCCACTTAAGTTTGGATTGTGGGTCGAGACAGTATTCCTTTAACCCCTTACTCCAGCCAGCGATAATTTCCGCATCCTTTACATGCTCCTGCCAAATTTGCTTATCCTTGCCAACAATCAATTCCCAATCAGGAATGATATCTTTGATTTGTGAAATGTGATCTTGATCAATATTACGAGTGATAACCATTTTTTTCATCAATGAGGATTCCTCCGTTTAGACAATATTTCCTTAGTTAATGATAACGGAAATCAAAATAAATGATAAGATTTTTGTTGCAATGTTTTTCCAGAATGCTGATATTCTTTTTCCAATATCTGTGCTATTATTTAGTGATACGAAGTAAATTTAGATAAGTGAATTGACTTGTTAAACAATTTTTAACGAAGTGAAGGGAGGGGACGGTTTGAAAGAGCGATTGTGGACGAAGTCGTTTATCATGCTTATGGTGGGAAATCTTTTTGTATTTTTGTCATTTCAAATGCTCATTCCTACTCTGCCGCCATATATAAAATCAATTGGAGCTTCAGGACTGGAGATAGGCTTAGTGACAGGATTATTTTCGATTGGCGCGGTGATCAGCCGTCCATTTATCGGCTTTTTGCTTGAGTATAAGCCAAGAAAGTCACTTGTTATAATAGGAGCATTGATGCTCTTCCTAGTTACGATTCTTTATCCCATTTCGCAAATTGTCGTGATTTTTCTGTTATTCCGCTTCGCCCATGGTCTTGCATGGGGGTGGTCAACCACAGTGAATGGCACTGCAGCGGTAGATGCAATCCCTAATTCGCGGCTGGGGGAAGGGATGGGTTACTTCGGACTCTCCATGACCATCGCGTACATTGTTGCTCCTAGTCTAGGAATCTTCATTTACAATCTGACTACTTTTGCAAATCTTATTTTTATTTCGGCGATCTTAGGGGCTATTTCAATTATTCTGCTTACAGCAGTACGCTATCAAACTCCTCAAGCAGTGATCAATACACGTAAAGAAGATTTGAAGTTTTCTTATATAGGATCTTCGATTGAAAAATCAAGTTGGTTTCCAGCCTTTATCACCATTATTATCAATCTAGGATATGGCTCAGTTGTAACCTTTATTGTTATTTTTGGTGAAGAGCGCGGCATTGAACAAATCTTTTTGTTTTATATTTTCAACGCAATACTGGCAACATTGGGAAGACCTTTTGCCGGAAGATGGTTTGATGAAAAAGGTCCGATTGGTCTTGTTTTGTTCTGCACGTTCTCTACGTTTGTTGGGATGTGGGTCCTTTCTTTTGCCCATTCCAACTTGCTGATTGCCATTTCAGGTGCCTTATTTGGTTTAGGATTTGGCTGTTTGATACCTACACTGCAATCTTGGGCATTACTCATGACACCATCTCATCGGCGAGGTGTGGCGAACGGGATGATCTTCTCGTCCATTGATTTAGGCCTGGGTTTAAGCGGGATAATATTTGGTGTCGCCGCCCAATTTGTTAGCACGGCATCCATTTTCCGTATTGCAAGTCTTTTCCTCTTAGCGGCAATTATCATGGTTTTAATCATGGAAAGAAAAAAGCGATCTGGATTACGAGAAGACGTTGTGGCAAAGAAAAAGGTCAGAACCTCAGTTTAACTGAGGCCTGACCTTTTTTATCATTTATATATTCTCTCTTCTTTTACGGTTTTGCATTTTCATGACAATCAATCCGGCCAAAATTAAGCCAAGACCAGTAGCCATATATTGTACATTGGAGATGCCGTGTCCGGCAGCTGATTTCCAGATTCTGCAGCTGAGTTGTCAGTTGCAGGGCTGTCGGTATCCACTGGAGCGGGATCCGAATCGTTATCTGTATCCACTGGAGCAGGGGCAGGGGTGTTACCAGTATCTTCAGGTGTTGGATCTGGAGTGTTTCCTGTATCCCCAGGCGCAGGATCTGGGTCCGGATTATTACCAGGATCACCTGGTGTCGGATCAGGGGTGTTGCCAGGATCGCCTGTATTAGGTGTAGGATCATCAGCTTTTATGTTTTCAATCTTTATAGATTTAACCGCTCTGGCACCTTTGCTATCTCTGACATAAACCGTGTAGGTTCCATTCTCAGTTACTTCAAACTTGTTGTCAGTAATATTTGTCCCTACATCGACTGAGGCGAAATCCTCAATTGTTTTTTCACCTGCAAGCCATTGAATCGCATATGCCTTTTTTGCAGTAGTCGAAACAGTAATGGTCACAGGATCCTTTGTTTGTTCAGTGGTTGACGGGGTTAGATCAATCGTAATATCAGCTGGAGCTTGTGCAGCTAATAGAGTGGTTGAAAGGCTAGCTAACACTTGCTGACCTGTTTCATTTGGATGAACATCTTCGCCTGGGAAAATATATTCCGCCTGATGGTTTTTAAAGGCTGAATAGGCATCAGCTAATAGTGATTTGGATTGAGCAGCTGCCCCCAGGAATCCTTGCTTAACAGTTGGAAGGAAAAGCTCACCAATTGGATATAGGTTGGCTAATGTATCGGTAAATGGATTGTAAATGTTGTAAATAATAAGCTGAGCATCAGGATTTACCGTCTTAACTGTCCCGATAATCGTACTTAAGTTAGTAAATAGTTTACCAGAAATCTGCTGAATGACACCGTTAAAAAGGACAGGATCAATTGGTGTTGTTGGATTAGCCCTTAGTGCCTGGATATTTGGATCTTGTAAAAAATCATTACTGCCAATATCAAGAGTAATGACATCCGCATTTTTAATCACTTCGAGGTTTTCGGGTTTGTTCATTTCCGTTAACAATTGTGCAGAGGTCCAGCCTCCACCACTAATGTTTTTCGCAACTTCGTATTTCCCATTTCCAATCAAGTAGGGAAATGCCTTTAACGATTGATGAGAGTTGTCTCCTTCTAAATTCCAACCATATGTCCTTTTTTCGAATATTCAATATATATCATTCTACAAAATATGCAAATAGACCTATGAAATGAGATTCAGAGGATTCTTTCTATAAATAGTAGTAACATGTACAGGATTTGAACACTCTGCTGGCTTTTCTGTCCAAACAATAAACACTTTTGGGTTTAACTTCTGTGCATGTATCTAGAGACCTTTTTGGCACTATACTTGCAAGATAATAAAGTATCATTCTTGTTTAGGAGGTTAAAAGATGCAAATAAATACTTGTCGGGCAGTTGTAACAGGAGGCGCTTCAGGGCTAGGAGAAGCGACAGTTCGAAAGATTATTCAAAATGGTGGAAGGGCAGTTATTTTTGATCAATCTGAAGAAAAAGGTTTGCAGCTCCAAACAGAATTAGGGGAAGCCGTATTTTTTATAAAGGCTGATGTCACGAAAGAAGAGGACATTCAAGAGGGGGTTCATCAAGCAGCGGATTATATGGGCAGTATAAATACTGTTGTGAACTGTGCAGGAATTGGTATTGCCGAGAAGGTGATTGGCAGAAATGGTGCACATAATCTTTCACTTTTTTCAAAAGTCATTCATGTAAATTTAATTGGTTCGTTCAATGTGATTCGGATTGCTGCGGCAGTAATGACAGGCAATGAAGTGAATGAACAAGGTGAAAGAGGTGTGATTATTAATACTGCTTCAGTTGCCGCCTTTGACGGGCAAATTGGCCAGGCTGCTTACAGTGCTTCTAAAGGGGGAATTGTTGGAATGACCCTGCCAATCGCAAGAGAGCTGGCCCGCTACGGGATTCGCGTCATGACGATTGCACCTGGACTATTCCACACACCGATGTTTGATACACTCCCGCAAGAGGCAAAAGATTCGCTCGGAAAAATGGTTCCATTTCCATCAAGGCTCGGATATCCAAATGAATACGCGCAACTCGTTCAAAGTATCATCGAAAATCCGATGTTAAATGGAGAAACAATCCGGCTGGATGGGGCGATTAGAATGCAGCCGAAATAAACTTTGGAAACAAGGGGGAATTCCAATAGGAATCCCCCTTAATCCATCACCCTCCAAAGAATAGGTCGATGATATTTGAAGCAGTGGATGTTTTTTTATTATAAAACTCTGAGTATCCACAGTTCTTGCAGAAGACAACCGTAAACGTATTGTGTTGAAGATCAAACATCTTTGATAGACCTGTCCCTGTCATGGCTACATCTTTTGTTCCTGTATCTCTGCTGCCACATTTAATACAGCCTTTTTGGCTCATAATCTCACTCCTCGAATAAATTCCTCTTTTTTAATTACGACTAATGAGGCTAAAAGTTCCCATGAAAAATAGATATTATTAAAATATTCAAAAATATGCCTAGCTTTTGTTACAATAAAAATATGAAGAAAGGGGGACAACATGGTCCAATTTAACGAGTTGATTACGCCAGTCGACTGCATAGTTACTGAGGATACAACACTATCTGAGGCTGTCCGTTTAATGAATAACAAGAAGTGGAACTTGCTGCCAGTCATAGACACAAATGGAAAACTAGCGGGCGTTTTTACGCGAAGCGGGTTATGTCAAATGGTCCTGGAAGAGGAGCCGCTATCCACCCCTATCAAAACTTATATAAAAGAACAAGTTGAAACTCTTCCAATTGACACCCCCTATGAGAGTATCGAAAAAATTGTAAAAAAAAGCCAGGTAGGTACCGGTGTAGTTATCAATCATCAAAACCATGTGGTAGGAATCCTCACGAAAACAGATATGGTCATGTCCCTGCTGAAAACCTCACAAGAATTAAATAAAGTAAAAACCTTAAAAAGGACCTTAGAAACTGCTTTAGATCATGCTTACGACGGAATTGTCATGACGGATGAAAAGAAGAACATCCAGATGGTCAGCCCTCCTCTACTCGAATTATTTAATCTTAAACTTGAATCCGTTCTCTACAAACCAGTTGCCAAAGTATTGCCGGCACTTCATCTCGACAATGTCTATCAGACAGAAACAGCCGAGGTCAGTGGTTTTCTAGAGATTAATGGCATTAAATATATGGTCCACCGAATTCCAATCTTAGAGGATGGGAAAGTCATCGGAGCGATTGGAAAAATAGTGTTCAGACAATTAAACGAGGTCAGTGAATTATTTAAAAAGCTGCAGAAAGCCGAGAATAAGGCGAGCTTTTATCATCAGCAATTTCAAAAGTCGGAGTCTGCTAGATTTACTTGGGAGCACCTATTAACAGTTGATTCCTACATGGAAAAACTGAAGAAAAGTGCAGCCAAAGCAGCCAAGGGCCGGTCCACCATTCTTATTCGCGGAGAAAGCGGCACGGGTAAAGAGTTGTTTGCCCAGGCAATTCATAATAGTAGTGCAAGAAGTACAGGGAAGTTTATTGTCGTAAATTGTGCGGCGATTCCAGAGGATTTGTTAGAATCTGAGTTTTTTGGTTATGACGAAGGTGCATTTACGGGTGCAAGGCAAAAAGGCAAACTTGGAAAGTTTGATTTGGCTAATGGCGGAACCCTTTTCCTCGATGAAATTGGGGATATGTCCCTCTCATTACAGGCCAAACTGCTCCGTGTGCTTCAAGAGCGAGAATTCTATCGGGTTGGTGGAACGGTAAGAATTCAAGTAGATGTCCGAATCATTGCAGCCACCAATCGGAACTTGGAAGAAATGGTCAAAGAGGGCCTGTTTCGAGAGGATTTATATTATCGTCTTAATGTCATTTCATTGTACGTCCCACCGCTTCGCGATCGACTGTATGATACAGATCATTTAATTGAGCGGTTTATGATTGAATTGAATCAAATATTAGGAACCAGCATTACGGGAATGGATTACAGGGCAAGAGAAGCGATGCTAAGTTATTCTTGGCCTGGAAATGTTCGCGAACTGCGGAATGTGATGGAACGGGGTATGACCTTTGCAGAAAATGGGAAAATCATGCTTGAGGATCTCCCCGATTATTTAGTAAAGCAGGTTTCTAAGATCGAGGCTTCTCCAAATATATCATTAGTTGAAAATGCTGAACTAGAAGCGATTAAAAAGGCACTCGTCCAAGTCCAAGGAAATAAGGTTCAAGCCGCTAAATTACTAGGAATCAGCCGATCAGGTTTATATGAAAAAATCAAAAAATATAAACTGCCTACATAGGAGAAGGGTGTCCAGAAAATGGACACTATATTGTCCACTATGTTTGGATGTTACACATCTCGTCATTGAAACTTGCGTTTTTTCAGGACTGTAGAACTACAACATGATTTCTAGTATATTGGCATAAAAATTGCATAAATACTAGAGTAGTCTTTTTTTAAAAGGGGGATTCAATTATGAATATCGGAAGCTTACTAGCACAAACTGCCCGCAAGTTCCCTGAATTACTAGCGATCGAATGTGAGGGGCGAAGCTATACATATCGCCGATTTAATGAGGAAGTAAACCGACTTGCTAACGGTTTGTTGATGCAGGGCGTCAATAAAGGTGACAAGCTTGCATTGATGATGAAGAATTCGGATCACTTTGTCTTGACCTTCTTTGCTGTTGCAAAAATTGGTGCAGTTGCCGTCCCGATTAACTTCCGCCTCACTGCTTCAGAGGTTCACTACATTTTAGACCAATCCGATACGTCTTTGGTTGTGTGTGATAAGGAGTTCGAATCCATCATTGCCGCGGCTAAACAAGGCACGGATGTCCGGTTGGTAATTACAGTCGAGGAACCAGAAACCACGGGTTACTATTCTTATCAAGGAGTTTTATCAGAGAACAAGACTGAACCAGATGTGCTGGTTTCTGAGCAGGATGATTTAGAAATCCTGTATACTTCAGGGACAACAGGACGTCCGAAGGGTGCCTTGTTTGATCATAGTCAAATTTTTAAAGTAGGAATTGCTGTCGTTATTAACATGGGGATCCGGCAGCATGAACGCATTCTCCATCTCGCACCGCTGTTTCACTCGGCCCAATTAAACCTGTTTCTTATCTCAGGTGTAGCACTTGGTGCCACGCATATTATCCATCGCGATTTTCACCCAGTAAAAACACTCCAAGCGATTCAAGAACACAAAATCACCCACCTTTTTGCCGTTCCAGCTATGTATAATTTTCTTCTCCAGGTTCCTAATGCAGCAGATTATGATTTATCTTCTATACAGAGAGTCGGCTACGGGGCCGCGCCCATGGCACCAGAACTGGTCAAAAAAACCATTCAACTCTTTAAAACCGATCAATTTTATAACCTTTGCGGCTTGACAGAAGCTGGTCCAGGCGGAATTCTCCTTGACCCGGAAGGTCACAAACACCATCTTGGCAAAGGCGGGAAACCCATTTTCTTAACAGAAACAAGGGTTGTCAATGAAGAGGGTAAGGATGTATTACCTGGGGCCATTGGTGAATTTATTGTTCGCAGCGACATGGTGATGAAGGAATATTATAGAAAACCGGAAGAAACGAAGAGTACCTTGAAAAATGGCTGGCTCTATACAGGTGACTTAGCAACAATTGATGAAGAAGGGTATATCACGTTAGTGGATCGTAAAAAAGACATGATTATCTCCGGCGGTGAAAATGTATACTCTGTTGAAGTGGAATCGGTTCTATTTGAACATCCAGATGTCCTCGACGCAGCCATTATAGGTTTGCCTGATGAGGTTTGGGGAGAAGCGGTCTGTGCAATCATTGTACCGAAGGAAGGTACATTAATTGATGAGCAGGAATTAAAGAGTTTCTGCCGCCAAAAATTAGCAGGCTATAAGGTTCCTCGGCGAATTTTTATAGAAGAGCAGCTACCGCGGAACGCTTCAGGGAAAGTACTTAAATATCAACTGCGTGAGAGGATGAGAGGTATAAACATAATGAAAAACCATTAGTTATGGATTATATTTCCAATAATTGAATAAAAACATCTGAGATTTGTATAAAAAGCCCAAACTTATGTAAAAAAACACTGGATTTGTAAAAATAACGGCCAAATTTGTAATAAGGCCTTTACTGAACATTAAAATTGTAAGCGTTAACCCTAAGGAAAAGAGGTTTTTTAATGAAACACCCCTACTTAAATGAAGAACATGAAATTTTCCGCAAATCCTTGCGAAAGTTTTTGGACAAAGAAGCATATCCCTTTTATGAGAAGTGGGAAGAGGACCGGATGATTCCGCGCTCCTTCTGGAAGAAGATGGGCGAGCAGGGATTTCTTTGCCCTGATATCGATGAGAAGTATGGAGGCAGTGAGGTCGACTGGGGATTCGCGGTGGTCATTAATGAAGAGCTGGAACGAGTCGGCTCAGGGTTAGTTGGAATTGGCCTTCATAATGATATTGTCGTTCCTTACATCACTGCCTATGGGACAGAAGAACAAAAGCAGCGCTGGCTGCCAAAATGTGTGACAGGTGAAATCATTACCGCGATTGCGATGACGGAACCAGGTACAGGCTCTGACCTCGCAAACATTAAAACAACGGCAAAACTTGATGGTGACCATTATATTGTTAATGGCCAAAAGACGTTCATTACCAATGGAATTCAATCCGACCTCATTGTTGTCGCCGTTAAAACGGACTTAAATGCTGTGCCAAAGCATAAAGGAGTCAGCCTCCTCGTCATTGAGAGAGGGGCACCTGGATTTTCACGGGGGAGAAAGTTGAACAAAGTCGGTCTCCATTCCCAAGATACAGCGGAATTGATCTTCGAAGAGTGTCGTGTCCCGAAGGAGAACCTGCTCGGAGAGGAAGGCAAAGGCTTTCTTTATTTAATGGAAAAACTCCAACAGGAACGTCTGCTTGTTGCAATTGGGGCGCAAACTGCTTCGGAAGTGATGCTGAAAATGACGATCGACTATGTAAAAAGCAGAGAAGCGTTCGGAAGACCAGTCAGCCAGTTCCAAAATACCCAGTTTAAGATTGTAGAAATGGCTACAGAAATTGAAATGGGAAGAGCCTTTTTGGACCAATTAAATGCTGAACATATTGAAGGGAAAAACATAGTAACGAAGGTTTCAATGGCTAAATGGAAACTAACCGACATTGCTAAAACGGTTGCTGCAGAATGTATGCAACTCCATGGTGGCTATGGTTATATGGAAGAATACGAGATTGCGAGAAGATTCCGTGATATTCCTGTTTCCTCCATTTACGCCGGTACCAACGAAATAATGAAAACAATCATTGCGAAAAATCTAGGATTATAGAGAGGGAGATTAAGATGCGTGAAGTAGTAATTGTGGAAGGTGTACGTACACCAGTCGGAAGAAGAAATGGGGTGCTAAAAGATATCCGTCCGGATGATTTATCAGCGTTGACTTTAAAGGAACTAGTCAATCGAGCGGGGATCGATCCGGCGCTTGTGGACGATGTAATTTGGGGGTGCGTAACCCAAGCGGGTGAGCAAGCAGGCGATATTGCTAGAGTGGCTGCGCTCATCGCGGGTTTCCCAATTGAAGTCCCGGGGACAACCATAGACCGTCAATGCGGTTCAAGCCAACAAGCGGTCCATTTTGCTGCACAAGCAATCTTGGCCGGTGACATGGACGTGGTGATAGCTGGCGGTGTGGAAAGCATGTCGCGTGTTCCGATGGGATCCAACTACAAAGGGGCTGAGGAACCTTTTAGCCCTAATTTAAGGTCGAAGTATGAAATGATCCATCAGGGCTTATCAGCCGAGCGAATTGCAGAAAAATATGGTTTTACCCGTGAGGTACTTGATCAATTTTCACTTGAAAGCCATCAAAAGGCACTTAAGGCGCAAGAAGAGGGGTATTTTTCGAGAGAGATTTTCCCAATCGAGGTAAAACTTCCGGATGGAACAACCGCTGTTATCAAGGATGATTCTGGTCCGAGGAAAGGAACATCTTTAGAGGTATTGGCTGGTCTCCGTACCTCCTTTAAAGAGGATGGAGTGATTCATGCAGGTAACTCCAGCCAAATAAGTGACGGGGCAGCAGCGGTACTGCTCATGTCTCGTGAGAAAGCAGAAGAACTTGGTTTGAAACCGCGATTCCGTGTTCATACACGCGTGGTGGTCGGCTCAGATCCTACATTGATGCTGACAGGACCGATTCCAGCTACACAAAAGGCTTTAGAAAAGTCCGGTTTATCCATCGATGAAATAGATGTGTTTGAAGTTAATGAAGCTTTCGCCCCTGTCACACTTGCTTGGCTGAAAGAAACGGGGGCAGATCCTGTGAAATTAAATCCAAATGGCGGTGCGATTGCCCTCGGTCATCCGCTCGGCGGCAGCGGTGCTCGTCTAATGGTAACCATGATGCATGAATTGGAGCGAACTGGCGGGCGCTACGGATTGCAAACTATGTGTGAAGGTCATGGGATGGCAAATGCTACGATTATTGAGCGCTTGGCGTAAGAGCATATAGATTCGCCGATAGATTATGAAAATTCGCTGATTGGCCGGAGAAATTCGCTGATTGGCCGGAGGAATTCGCTGATTGGCCAGAGAAATTCGCTGATTGGCCAGTGAAATTCGCTGATTGACCGGAGAAATTCGCTGATTGGCCGGAGAAATTCGCTGATTGACCGGAGAAATTCGCTGATTGACCGGAGAAATTCGCTGATTGGCCAGAGAAATTCGCTGATTGACGATTGAAATTCGCTGATTGGCCAGGAAAATTCGCTGATTGACCAGAAGAAATAGCCGATAGACCAATATAAATTCGGTAACGGAGGCGTTCCAATGACGACAACGATTGGTAAAATCTTTGATTTGACGGTGAAAAAATATCCGAACAAACAAGCCATTTACGATGTCAGAAAAAATGTCCGCTATACGTATAAGGAATGGAGCGAGCAGGTAAATCGACTCGCAGATGCCCTCCTAAAAGAAGGGGTGCAAAAAGGCGACCGTGTCTCTACCTTCATGTTTAATACCGAAGAATTAGGGACTGCATTTTTTGCCTGTGCAAAAATCGGTGCTATCTTCAATCCAATTAATTTCCGCTTAACGTCAGAAGAAGTTGCCTATATTCTATCAGATGCTGCTCCAAAGGTCGTTCTTTTTGAAAAGGCCTTAGAGCCTGTCATCTCAGCGATTGTGAGTCGTTTCGAGAAAACCTCTTTTTGGTTTATCGATGAAGAAACGCCTGCGTATGCGTCAAGTTACCAGGAAAAGCTGGCCGCCTCTTCATCCGAAGACATTCATGCGGACGTGAAAGAAACCGATCTTTATGCCTTTATTTATACCAGCGGGACAACGGGAAGGCCAAAAGGAGTCATGCATACCCACCGCAATATGGTCGACCAAAGTGTATTCTGTATTGCATCATGCAAACTAAGAGCAGAAGATGTAGGTCTCGTCACAGCACCGATGTTCCATTGTGCTGAACTCCATTGCGCCTTTCTGCCAAGGATTCATGCAGGAGCAAGTAATGTCATTTTGCATCAATTCAATCCAAAAGCGATTCTCCAGTTAATTGAACAAGAAAAGATCTCAAAATTCTTTGCAGCGCCAACAATGTGGAATATGCTCCTTCAAGAGGACCTTAGCAAGTATGACTTGTCTAGTTTAAAGCTTGGTTTATACGGTGCGGCCCCAATGGCGCCAGCACTTGTTCATGCTCTCCATGACAAACTAGGAATCCAGCTGATTCAAGCCTATGGAATGACTGAAATGGGTCCAGCTATTACCTTCTTATCAGAGACGGATCAATTGAGGAAAGCAGGTTCTGCTGGTCAAGCAGCCCTTAGCCATGACATTCGGGTGGTTCGTACGAGAGAAGATGGCCCATCAGATCCTGATGATATTGTACCAGTCGGTGAGACCGGTGAGATTATTGTGCAAGGGCCATGTATGATGGCAGGTTATTTCAACCGAGAAGAAGCGACGGAAAAAGCCTTGTATAAGGGTTGGTACCATTCCGGAGATATCGGTTATCTTGATGATGAGGGATATCTGTATGTCAATGACCGTGTCGATGACATGATCATTAGCGGCGGTGAAAATATTTATCCAAGGGAAGTGGAAGATGTCTTACATGCCCACAATGGTGTCCTGGATGTGGCAATAGTTGGCCAGCCGAATGACCGCTGGGGAGAGACCGTTACGGCGTTTGTTGTCAAAAAAGATCCAAAGGTCACGGAGCAGGAACTGGATGAATTCTGCAAAAACTCAGACCAGCTCGCTAATTATAAACGTCCGCGACAGTATGTCTTCTGTGAGGCATTGCCGCGAAATGCCAGTGGTAAGATAATGAAATTTGTTTTAAGAAAACAATTGGAGGAGCTTTTTACTCCAGGCACTACAAATTCGTAAAAGAGGGTCCTAAATATGTTAAAAGGTATTAAAGTTATTGATTTTACGAACTACTTGCCAGGTCCTTTCGCCACATTACGTCTTGCTGAATTGGGGGCGGAAATCATAAAAGTTGAGCCGCCTGAAGGGGACCCTGCCCGGCATATGGGACTTTCCAAACAAGGGAATGGTCTGGTTTTTCTTGCTAACAACCGTCAGAAAAAAAGCATTATCCTTAACTTAAAGGAGAAGGATGGATACGATACCGCACTTAAATTAATTGCTCATGCAGATGTCGTCCTCGAAAGCTTTAGACCAGGGGTAATGGAAAAGCTTGGTTTAGGATATGAGGCGGTTCAAAAGGTAAAGCCAGATATTGTCTACTGCTCGATATCTGGCTATGGACAGAAAGGGCTGTTAAGTAAGCTTGGTAACCATGACCTCAATTATATGGCGTTAAGTGGAGTATTGGCCCAGTTCAAAACCAAAGCGGGCAAACCTGTCCATCCTTCGATTACTTTGGGAGATTATATAGGCGGATTTGCGGCCAATGAGCGAATCTTAGCCGGGCTTGTTTCGAGGACCTTAACAGGAAACGGAAGTTATCATTCTATTTCCATTACCGACCAGCTAGTATCATTATTAGGGAACCATGTCCTGGTTGAACAAGAAACCGGAGCAGGAAATGGCATTGATGTACTTAGCGGAAGCATTGTTTCTTATGCTTTATATGAAACAAGCGACGGGAGGTTTATGAGCTTTGGCGCGCTCGAACCAAAGTTTTGGGCAAATTTTTGCCAGGCTCATGGTCGTGAAGAATGGATTCAAGCCCATTATTCCACAACAACTGAATCTAACCCTGTTTATCTGGAACTCATGGCTCTTTTTAAAAGCAAAACTTTCTATGAGTGGATTGAATTTGCCCATAAGGTTGATTGTTGTATGGCCCCCGTACTTGAAATTGGGGAATTGGTCACTAATCCCTACTTTCGAGAAAAAGAGCTCGTCTTTGCTTCAACCTGGGGAGATTATCAGGTAAAAATGCACAGTGACCTAAAGCAGGAATCAATTGCCCCGCCACCCCAAAAAAACGAGCATAATGCAGAAATTTTAAATAACATCTTGATTTAAAAAGATAGACTGCCAAGGATACATTGGCAGTCTATTCTTGTTAACAATTGTAGCGCTTTTACGTTTAAATAATTTGCTTAAAGCTAAAATCACCAAAAGATTCGGAGCGAATCGTTTTTTCGTGGAAGGTTAAAAATGATGTAACCTGATTCGGAATCACGATACATTTCATTCCAGCTTCGATTGCAGCCATGGCTCCATTAAGGGAATCTTCAATTGCCAGGGCCTCATGCGGCTCCACTTGCATTTCCTCTAAAGCCTTTAGATATAGCGCAGGATCGGGTTTAACTTTAACTACGTCCTCTCTGGTTTTAACAACAGAGAAATATTCCCAAAGATTAAACTGCCTTAGGAATCCTTCTACCCATTCTCTCGAGGAACTAGAGGCGAGACCAATTCGGTAACCAAGCTCCTTTGCTTCCTCTAATTTTTCAACAACACCTTCACGCACTTCTAAAATTCCCCTTTTTTCTAAAAAACGTTCCCTCGCTAATTGATTTATTTCCTTCTCATCAATCTTCATCCCTGTCTGTGCTTCAATGTATTGAAAAAAAGCTTCATCTGTCGTTCCGATACTTTTCGCAAACTCCTCTAACGGCAAATCAATATTGAATATCTCTTTTAACAATTCCTCAAATACCTGAAACCAAATTGTCTCCGTATCAATAATTGTTCCATCAAAATCAAAAATCACAGCTTTAATGGCCATGGTCTCCTCCATTCTAGTGATTCACAAAGTTATTTAGTAGTTTGATTATAAATAAATTTCCTATTTTTGTCGCAAATTTAGCAAAGATTTACTTATTTTTATAGCATAAATGCTTTTTGAAAATCGAATGACTAGCAGTATAATAGAGTAAGATGAAAAAAATGAAAGGAGGAAAAAATGTTGTTTGAAAAAGCATTGCCATTACTAGAGTCACACTTCGGATATAGCTCCTTTAGGACCGGCCAAGAGCAGGCCATTCGCTCCGTGTTAACCGGCAAAAATACAATCACTGTCATGCCAACGGGTGGTGGGAAATCCATCTGTTATCAGATTCCTGCACTTGTCTTACCGGGTACCACGATTGTTATTTCCCCACTAATTTCATTAATGAAGGACCAGGTCGATGCCCTCATTCAAGTCGGTATTCCCGCTACATTTATTAATAGTTCGTTAAGTTACGGAGAAGCTAATAAGCGCATGCAAGAAGCCGTTTCAGGAAAATACAAGCTTTTATATCTTGCACCTGAACGATTGGAATCACAAGATTTCCTTGAAGACTTATACAGCATGGACATTCCGTTAGTTGCTGTGGACGAGGCACACTGTATCTCGCAATGGGGCCATGATTTTCGACCAAGCTACCGTCATATTCAAGAGTTAATTAATAGCCTTCCTCAAAGACCCATGGTATTAGCTCTTACTGCTACAGCAACACCAAAGGTTCGGGAAGATATTTGCGATTTATTAGGAATTGATGAAGAGAATACAATTATTACTGGATTTGAGCGGGAAAATTTATCCTTTACGGTCATCAAGGGTCAGGACCGGGACAAGTTTATTAAAGACTATCTAAAAAGGAATGATAAAGAAGCAGGCATTATCTATGCAGCAACCCGCAAGAATGTCGATCAACTCTATGAACGACTTATTAAAGCTAATATAAAGGCTGCACGCTATCATGCTGGGATGGGTGATGTGGAGCGGAACCGGGAGCAGGAACGATTTTTAGCAGATGATGCAACGGTAATGATTGCGACCTCAGCGTTTGGGATGGGGATAGATAAATCCAATATCCGCTATGTAATTCACTTCCAGCAGCCTAAAAATATGGAGAGTTATTATCAGGAAGCTGGACGTGCCGGCAGGGATGGTCTGAAGAGTGAGTGTATTCTGCTCCATTCCTCACAGGATGTCCAAATACAACGTTTTTTGATTGATCAGTCCAGCGATCGAAGCCGAATGACTCAGGAATTAGAAAAGCTCCAGCTAATGGTTGATTATTGCCATACAGAAAACTGCCTGCAGGAATTTATTTTAAAGTACTTTGGCGAAACGGAGACAGAGCCTTGCGGCAGATGCGGCAATTGCCTAGATACCAGGACGAGCATCGATGTAACGAAAGAAGCACAAATGGTGATGTCCTGCGTGATTCGAATGGGGCAGCGGTTCGGAAAAACGATTACGGCCCAAGTGTTAACAGGATCGAAGAATAAAAAAGTAACCGAAATGGGCTTTGACAGGCTCCCTACCTATGGAATTATGAAGGATAGAAGCTCAAAGGATGTCAGTGACTTCATTGAATTTTTGATATCACAGGAGTTAATAGCAATCGAACAAGGGCAATTTCCAACCCTGTTTGTCTCATCAAAAGGAAAGGATATCCTTTTAGGTAAGCAGCAGGTCCATCGACGTGAAACTGTACAGGTGAAGCAGGTTGCCAAGGATGACCCATTATTTGAAGTATTAAGAGAAGTACGAAAGCAAATTGCTGACTCAGAAAAAGTTCCGCCGTTTGTGATTTTTTCGGATGCTTCCCTAAAAGATATGTGTGCCAAACTGCCTAAGACAACGGAAGAATTTTTACAGGTGAGCGGCGTGGGGGAACTAAAGTTAAAAAAATATGGTCTAGAATTTATTCAAGCAATTAGGACATTCTGCGAAACCAATTCAGACTATAAGAGTGAGTTGGTACCTGTTGAGAAAGCCCCAAAGAAGCCTGCCAAGAAAACAGGGGTAACTGATTCACATTTGGAGACATTAAAATTGCATCAGGAAAATTTATCAATTGAGGAAATTGCCGAACAGCGGGATTTGGCGGTAAGCACGGTAGAAAATCACCTGCTTCAAAGTGCACAACATGGTTTAGAGGTTGATTTTACGAAGTATATTCCTGCTGAATATATGCCGCTTTTGGAAAATGCCTTAGCGGAAGCCGGCCGGGAGCGGTTAAAACCGATCAAGGACCTGCTTCCAGAGGAAGTAAGCTATTTTATGATTAAAGCCTATGTTTATTTTATTAGCAAAAAGAAATAAGAAAAGGCACACATCAGTGAATTTCACCTGATGTATGCCTTTTTTAAATCAATCTTAACATGTGCTTTAGAAGTAATACTTGAGATGAAAGATTATAATTGTTTTTATTTTTAGAATATTCATAATAGTTGTCGATTACCCTCTGATCTTGTTGATATTTCCCCGGGAATTTGTCGATATCGCACTTTATATTAAAAGAACAGGGCATATTGATGCTTAGCTGCCCTGTTCTTTGTCGTATTCATCTAAAAATGGCTTGTTTGCATAATAGTACATCATGGCCATAAATACAGCACCGCCAATCATATTTCCAATCGTGACAGGTACTAAATTGTGGATGACACCGCCCCAAGAAATGGACCCAGGATGATTTAAAACTAAGGCAATCGCAAACGTACACATATTAGCAATGCTGTGTTCATAGCCGGAGATAAAGAAACAAAAGACAAACAGCATCATGGTAAACATCTTCGGTCCATCCCCTTTCAAGCCCATTGGAAGAAAGAAGGCCATACAGACAAGCCAATTACAGAGAATTGCCCGGAAAAATAACTCTGTCGTTGGAACCTGCATTTTTATCTCGACAACATGGAGTAAAAAACCGTTAACCTCTGAACTTTCATAAAGTCCTGTCGTAAAAATAATAAAAGCAAACACGGCAGCTCCAAGAATATTTCCTCCATAACTGCAAACCCATAGCTTAAAGACATCTGTCCACATCATCTTCTTGCGAAGCGCGGCATAGGTGTAATAAAAGGTATTTCCGGTAAACAAATCACCACCGCCATAGGCGATTAAAATAATTGCTGCCCCGAAGGTAAGTGCCGCCATCGGATAGGCGAGTGGGTTATCCACTATATAGAAGAAGTTCCCTGTTTTAAAGGCTACGATGACACCAAAACCAATAAACATACTTGCAAGCATCGCACGTAAAATATAACGAAGTATGCTTTGCCGAAAGATTTTCATCTTTTTTAGGGCGAGTTTCTCTGCTTCTCCTAAAGGCTGCATTTCCATATTGATATTCCCACCAATCCGATTAATTAATATCCGTTTATTCTTTATCGAATAGGGAGCAGTTATGTATTAATAGGGAAATTTTTCATCAAACAAGCTTAGAATAATTATATTTTTTCATACATAAACTTTTGTAATGGTTGAAAATAGCCAAAACATCCGGAAATCAGCTATAATAGAGAGGTTTTTTGAAGACTGATTTTAAGGAGATATTATGTCGACATTGAAAAAAATTACCCCTTTATATGATCCATGGGAAGCCTATTTAGATATCGAGCAATATGGTAAGCCTCAGCTTACCAATATCGAATTTACCACCACAACCCTTTGTAATATGCGCTGTGAGCATTGTGCAGTAGGCTATACACTTCAGACAAAAGACCCGCAGGCGCTTCCTCTTGATCTATTAATTCAAAGGTTAGATGAAATCCCAACTTTACGCTCCCTCAGTATTACCGGAGGAGAACCGATGCTATCCTTATCCTCTGTTAAGAATTATGTTGTACCGATTTTAAAGTATGCTCGTGAGCGCGGTATTCGAACCCAAATTAATTCAAATTTGACTCTTGAACTGGATCGTTATGAATTAATCGTTCCTTATTTAGATGTTTTACATATTTCACATAACTGGGGGACAATCGACGATTTTGTTGAGGGTGGTTTTGCCCGAATGGAACGGAAGCCAGAATACGAACAACGGGAAAAATATTTTATTAGAATGATAGAAAATAGCAGAGAATTGGTAAAAGCAGGGGTGATGGTTTCTGCCGAAACAATGCTAAACAAGCGCACTCTACCGCATCTGGAGAAAATTCATCGTCAGATCGTCGATGAAATGCATTGTCAGCGTCATGAAATTCATCCTATGTACCCAAGTGACTTTGCCAGTAATCTTGAAACCTTATCACTAAGTGAAATTCGAGAAGCAATACATCACTTACTGGATGTAAGAGATGAGAGGGTCTGGATGCTATTTGGGACACTTCCATTTTATGCTTGCAGCGAAATTCAAGAGGATCAAGCTCTTTTACAACGTTTGTATAAAAGTAAAAATGTTACCGTCAGAAATGATCCTGATGGCCGTTCGCGATTGAATGTAAATATTTTTAACGGTGATATTATTGTGACTGATTTTGGAGATACACCACCACTAGGCAATATCCAAACTACCAACCTATTAAGTGCTTATCAAGCATGGCAGGCATCCTCTATAGCCAAGGATTTAAGTTGTCATTGCCCGGCAGTTAAATGTCTTGGTCCCAATATTTTAGTGAAGAATAGTTATTATCAAGAGGTAGACTTTATTAGTCAAGAAAATAAAATTATAAGAAATTAAAATGAAAAGGCCCTGGATAAGGGCCTTTTGTACATATAGTCATAGGATTAAATAGTGTGTTTAACTAGTTTTGGATGGCGGTGCATGGAAACAAACAGAATGATCCCACTTAGTATCAATAATGCACTGGTGCAGATAAAAACTGCTGAGAATCCAAAGTATCCAGAGATAAATCCACCCAGCATTGGTCCGATGATATTTCCTAGAAATCTTAAACTCGTATTGTAGCCGAGAACTTCGCCTTGCATGGTAAGCGGAGCTTCCTGTCGAATGTAGGCAACCCTAACAGGAATAATTCCACCAATCGTGACACCAAGAGCAATTCGGATGATAACAAGCTGCCAAAAATTAGTAACCGCAGCACCTGGCAGGTAGACGATCCCTGCTAGAAAAAGAAGAATGATTAGGATTTTAATATAGCCATACTTATCGGCAATCTTTCCCCAATTCCGTGACATTAATAAATTGCCAAGTCCGGCAGCAGAAAAGGCAATTCCTGAATAAAAGGCAACATTTGCCGGTCCATGCAGGTCGCTAACGAATAATGATAAAATTGGCTGGATGCTAAAATGGGCGACCTGTACAAGGGCAGAGATGAGCAATACGGTTAATAAAACCGGATTGCGAATAATATGATTAGCCACTTCTCTGCTTGAATAATGGGCTTTTGTTCCTTTTTTAGCTTCCATCATAAATTCCTTTGTGGTAATGACAAGCAGAGCAGAAATGAAAATGGAAATAGACGTCCATTTAAAGGTAGTAGAATAGCCAAGTGAATCTGCAAGTATTCCACCCAGCATCGGTCCTAATAAGGATCCTGTAATACTGCCTGTTTGTAAGGTTCCAAGCACTCGTCCAGCAATCTCCTGTGGTGTTTGCGTAGAAATAAAAGCCTGCGACATCGGAATAAAACCCGAAAAGAACCCCATGCAAAAACGGAGGAGGAGCAGCTGCCAAACAGAATGGACATACCCCATAAGAAAAATCGATAATCCCATTCCTAATCCGCAAATGATAAGAATTTTTTTTCGTCCATAGCGATCACCTATTCGACCCCAAATCGGCGAGAAGGCGAAGGCGGAAACAAACGTAATCGCGAAAGTGATCCCTGACCAATGTTGGACATATTTTTCCGAAAAGTCTCCAAATGTCTCAATGTACAACGAGATAAACGGCATAACCATCGTCATACTACCTGCAACAAAGAAGTTCGCAAACCACATGATGATTAAATTACGTTTTGCACGTTTCTCTTGAGTCATTATAAATAACACTTCTTTCTGAAATATATTTCGGTTTTCTAAATATTATCATACCGAAATTTCTGATAATGATAAAGGATTATCCTATCAATTAAGTTGGGAAAAATCATTGCTAATATTCAGTGACCTTGTTAGATAGAGAAAAATAACTTTATTAAAAATATTCAAAACACTATTGACAACTTGTTAATAGGAGACTAAAATCTAATTTATTACTTAACAGAATAATACGTTCTCTTATCAAGAGTGGCAGAGGGACTGGCCCGATGACGCCCAGCAACCGTTCCATTTGGAATTGGTGCTAAATCCTGCAAAACAATTTTTGTTTTGAAAGATAAGAGAGGAGTAGTCCTTTAATTTGTGATGAAACCTCTCTTTTTCTGGAGAGGTTTTTTATTTTTTTAAAAACCAACTTTTCCAATAGGAGTAGCGGAGTATTGATGAGGATCATAAAGGGGGAGCTTTAATAATGAAAAGAAATATCTTTAAAAGTACGCTCGTATCAGCATTGGCAGCCACACTTTTACTGACTGGCTGTGCGTCAGGGGAAGAAACAAAACAAGCTAGCGGTAAAAAGGTTACCCTTGAAGGTGTACCTGAAAAGTTTACGAATGGGGACCAACTGAAAATTAAGGTTATTCGTAAAATTGGTGGAGACGATCATACTGCTCAATTCTTAGCTGGTGCTAAAGAAGAGGGAGAAGCTCTTGGCTTTAAAGTGGACGTGTTTACAGCAAATGGTGACACGGCAAAGTTCCATGATGCCATTAATCAATCGTTAGACCAAGATTATGATGGATTTATCATTTCTCATGGTGATGATGAGGCGACTGTTAATGATGTAAAAAAGATTGTTGAAAAAGGAAAAAGTGTTGTTACATTTGATTCCAATCCGAATATAGCGAATGTCAAAGGAGTAACACTAACTTCCCAGGATGATGAAGCGTTAGCAACATTGGCCCTCGACCAACTTGTAAAGAATACAAATGGTAAAGCGAATATTGCCTATCTATGGGTTGACGGTTTCCCTGCAATGGTTAGACGTAATAAGGTTTATCAAGATGTGCTTTCAAAAAATCCTGGACTTAAAGAAGTGGAACGCTTTGGTGTAGCAGCTGCAGATACAAGTGTTCAAACGCAGAATGCTGTTGCAGCGATGTTAAATAAATATCCAAAAGGAAAACTGGATGCCATTTTTGCAACCTGGGATGCTTTTGCTATTGGTGCAGCGCGTGCGCTGAAAGAAGCAGGCCGTGAAGAAGTGAAAATCTATGGTATTGATGTTTCCAACGCGGATCTGCAAGAAATACAAAGAAAAGGCAGTGCATGGACAAATACAGCAGCGGTCGATCCTAAACTAATCGGTGCTGTTGATATGAGGATCCTTGCAAAGAAACTGGCAGGTGAAGAAACACCTCAGACCTTTGATTTAGAAGCATCACTTGTTTCACAAGATATTCTTCAAAAGTCTAAAGAACCAGTTAACATGGTAAACCTTGCAAAAATTATCCCAGGCTGGGGGCAATCGACTGCATTTGAAGAGGATTGGATCAAGACATTAAAGAACCATTATAAATAATAGTCGATTACAACTAGACACTCTCTTTTTCAATAGATTAAGAGAGTGTTTGCTTACGGAGGTGGAATTTAATGAGTGCAACATTGGAGATGAAGAACATCTCGATAGAATTTCCGGGAGTGAAAGCACTGAATCAAGTTGATTTTTCAATGAAAACTGGCGAAATTCAGGCCTTGATTGGGGCAAATGGCGCAGGGAAATCAACACTAATGAAGGTTCTCTCCGGTGCTTATGACCACTATACTGGTGAAATCTGGTTCGATGGGCAAAATCTGAAGATTCGTTCACCGAAAAATGCACAGGACGCAGGCATACAAATTGTTTATCAAGAGGTAGATACCGCACTCATTCCTTATTTAACGGTTGCAGAAAATATTTTGCTGCTCGATACCGTCCACAACATGGGGAAAAAGCAATGGATGAAATGGAAGAACCTCCATCAAAAAGCAGCGGAAATATTAGCAAATATGAATATTTCCCTTTCAACGAAGAAGCTTGTCAGTGAGTTAACATTAGCTGAAAAACAAATGATTTTAATCGCAAGGGCGGTTTCAAATCAATGTAAATTTCTCATCTTAGATGAGCCGACTGCTCCCTTGAGTCATACCGAAACGACTGAATTATTTAGGATTGTTCGTGATTTAAAAGAAAAAGATGTAGGTGTAATCTTTATTTCCCATCGCTTGCCAGAGATTTTTGAAATCTGTGATGAAGTGACCGTCATGAGGAACGGTGAATTTGTTGCAAAAAAGAAGATTGTGGATACCACTTCTGACAAAGTGGTTGAGTACATGTTGGGGAAAAAATTGGAAGAACAGTTCCCTGTTAAGAACAATCAAATTGGAAATACGGTCCTGGAAGTGAATGGTTTATCTGATCAAGGAAAAATAAAGGATTTACATATTCATGTAAAAGCAGGAGAAATCATTGGAATTGCTGGGCTGGTCGGTGCTGGAAAAACAGAATTGTGCAAAGCGTTATTTGGTTCCGAAAAACTAACGGCAGGAGAAGTCATTCTTAATGGGCGAATATTAAAATTAAAAAGCCCTTATGATGCAGTCAAGAAAGGAATTGCTCTAGTTCCAGAAGAACGGAGAAAAGAAGGAATTCTTGTACTGGAATCTGTTGAAACCAATTTAACGGCGGCGAATTTAGGGGATTTCACAAAGGTGTTTAGCTTTTTAAATCGTAAAAAGGAAAAAGAGACTGCTAAGCAATTGGTCCGCCGACTAGGTATTAAAACACCTTCAGAAGAAACAAAAGTTCAGAATCTCTCCGGAGGAAACCAGCAGAAGGTGGCAATTGGAAAATGGCTGGTAGCTGAGGCTGATGTGTATATTTTTGATGAACCCACTAAAGGTGTCGATGTGGGAGCAAAGAAGGATATCTTTGAGTTAATTAACGAGTTAGCCAACAGAGGCAAAGCGATTATTTATGCTTCTTCCGAACTTTCGGAGATTATTGGAATTACCGATCGAGTGTATGTTTTATATGATGGAAAGTCCGTTAAGGAAGTTGAAACAAATCTAACCAACGAAGAAGAATTATTATTTTATTCAACAGGGGGCAGATAGAATGGAAGTAAATATCGCAGCAAAGAAGCAGGAAGCCCCTGCCAAAAAAGTATTTGAGTTATTTCACTTTTTATATAAGTATGGAACGATTATTACGATTCTTGCACTTATTATTATCTTTTCAGTTGCCAATCCTACCTTTATTCAAGGCAGCAATATGATCAATATCTTACGTTCCATCTCGATTGTAACGATTATCGCCATCGGAATTACAATTTCTTTGTCAGTAGATGGTTTTGATTTATCGGTAGGGTCGGTCGCTTCCTTATCAAACGCTATTGTCATTTCGATGTTTGTTTGGTTTTCACAAAACACACTGGTAGCAATTATTTCTGCAATTGCGGCATCATTGGTTGTCGGTGCCTTAAACTCATTTATGATCGTGAAGTTAAGAATTCCAGACATGCTAATGACGCTGGCAACCATGTTCATCATTCAAGGGACTGCACTGACCTATACAAAAGGGGCAACCGTTTCACAAAATATGGTTATGCCTGATGGCTCGATGGCGACAGGCCTGATCAGTCCATTTTTTACAAAAATCGGTGAGGTTCCATGGATCATCATTATTATGGCAATCACAGTGATTCTCGTGCATATCTTTTTGAATTATACAAAACATGGTCGCTATATGTATGTGATTGGTGGAAATAAAGAAGCGGCCAGACTATCAGGGATTCCTGTCAATAAGTATAAAGTGGCTGCGTACCTACTTTCGGCATTGTTTGCTTCTATTGGCGGGATTGTACTGGCTTCAAGGGTGTTAACATCAGAAATTAACTCTGGTGCTCCTTACTTAATGGATTCAGTTGCCGCCGCATATATTGGCTTTTCTGTACTGGGAGCAGGGAAGGCCAATGCATTTGGAACATTTGTTGGAGCCGTCTTGATTGGGATTCTGCAAAACGGACTCGTGATGATGTCGGTACCGTATTATGCGATGGATATTGTTAAAGGAACGGTCTTGGCCTTTGCACTAGCGATTACGTATTATAAGCAAAAATAACTAATAGAGAATTTGAAGCCTATTCACCATTGTGGATAGGTCTTATTTTTTTTGAAGGAAGATGAAGACCAAATTCTTTAGAAAGACTAGAGGAAATTGTCATCATAAAGGCGATGAAGACCAAATCCTTTAGAAAGACTAGAGGAAATTGTCATCATAAAGGCGATGAAGACCAAATCCTTTAGAAAGGCTAGAGGAAATTGTCATCATAAAGGCGATGAAGACCAAATCCATTAGAAAGACTAGAGGAAATTGTCATCATAAAGGCGATGAAGACCAAATCCTTTAGAAAGACTAGAGGAAATTGTCATCATAAAGGCGATGAAGACCAAATCCCTTTTGAAGACTATAAGAAATTGTCATCATAAGGACAATGCAGACCAAATCTCTTTGAAAAACTAGCAAAAGTGATCATCATAATGAAAAGCGGGCCACCTTCCATGACGGAAGATGGTTTTCTGTCGAGAAATGTCGTTTCATTTTTCTGAAAATTTTATTGACTAGAGTTTAAAGTTATAGTAATTTATATATAACAACATATAACGTTATATAAAGTTGTATATTGTTTGAAGAGTTTATTGGTGTTCATTCACTAAAATAATTTATCAGGGAGGCAACAAAAATGACGACTGAATTAGTAGTTGACGTTAAAAATCAAGTGCAACAAGCTTTGGCAGAAGTAGAAAAAAGGGAGATTACAAACGTATTCTTTGTAGCATGCGGAGGTTCCTCTGCGATTATGTATCCAAGCAAGTACGTAATTGATCGCGAAGCTAAAGTTCTTGATGCACACCTCTATAGCGCAAATGAATTTATCCATCGCAATCATGCGAAACTTGGAAGCGGTTCCTTGGTTATCCTATGCTCTCATTCAGGTACCACACCAGAAACAGTAGAAGCAGCAAAATTTGCTAGGTCAAAAGGGGCATTGGCTGTTTCATTAACAAATGAGGAAGGCTCACCATTAGCACAAGCATCTGATGTTGTGTTGAAATATCAGTGGGGCGAAAAAGCAAGCGCTTTCACCACTAATTATTCAGTACTATATCAACTAGTATTTGGTGTACTAAAAGTGGTTGAAAATAATGAAAAAGCTAGTTTAGTAGAAGGAAGTCTTGAGAACTTACAAAATGTTTACGAAAAAGCAGCAGCACTCTATCAATCAAAAGCTGAAGCATTTGGACAACAATATAAAGATGAAAAGATTATATATACAATGGCAAGCGGAGCAAATTATGGCGTTGCCTATTCATATGCAATTTGTATCCTTATGGAAATGCAATGGGTCCACTCCCATGCCATTCACGCGGGAGAATACTTCCACGGACCATTTGAAATTATTGATGAAGAAACACCTTTCATTATCCTGCTTGGTTTAGATGAAACAAGACATTTAGAGGAAAGAGCACTAGAATTCTCTAAACGTTATGGTAAGAAATTGGTTGTCCTTGATGCAAAAGATTTTGATTTCACTGGGGTAGCAGAAGAAGTCCAAGGATATATTGCTCCGTTAGTCTTGAATTACGTATTAAGAAAATATGCGGATCAGTTGGCAGAGGCTCGTAATCATCCGCTATCAAAAAGAAGATATATGTGGACAGTTGAGTACTAAACCAAGATAAACATTGTGAATGTCCGCTGCTTTAATCATAGAGACGGATCTTCTGGAGGGGAAAATTAATGAAGAAGTTATTGATTTTAAGTATTATTTCTATCCTTTTTCTATCCTTTTTTGCTGGCTGTTCTAAGAGTTCTAGTTCAACTAAAGGAAAAGATGTTGTTGAACTTAAATTCTTCCACCGCTGGCCGAATCAACCTAAAAAGCAGTATTTTGAAAAAGCTGTAAAAGAGTTTGAGAAAGCTCATCCAAATATTAAAATTAAAACAGAGGCCGTTTTAAACGACTCTTATAAAGAAAAGATTCGCGTTGTATTAGGATCAAGCACCCCTCCAGATGTATTCTTTTCTTGGAGCGGGGAATTTGCTTATAACTTCGCACGTCAAGGACAAGCACTAGATTTAACAAATTATGTTAATGAAGATAAAGCGTGGTCGGATCAAATCATTGCCTCCCAGTTTAACTCGTTCACATTAGATAGTAAAATTTATGGGATTCCGTGGTCCACTGACGGCAAGGCATTCTTTTATAATAAGAAAATCTTCAAAGATTTAAATCTCGAGGTTCCAACAACATGGTCCCAGCTAATTGATGTCTCTAAAAAGGTAAAGGCTGCTGGATTGACTCCAATCACTTTTGGTAGTAAAGCACCTTGGACCATTTCCCATTATATTGGAACATTGAATCAATTGATGGTGCCGCAGGATGTTATTAATAAAGATTATGATCCAAAAAATCCTGAGGGTGACTTCTCACATCCAGGTTACGTTAAGGCTTTGGAAAAATTCATGGAACTTAAGCCATACTTCAATAAAGGAGTAAACTCTGTTGATCATGAATATTCACGTGAGTTATTTAACAGTGGTAAAGCAGCAATTGGTTTCTTCCAACTTGCAGAAATTGGGTTAATTGAACCATCGTTAAAAGAAGATTTAGGTGTATTTAATGTACCAGGTGTAGAGGGCGGAGAAGGAAATGCCAACTCCATCACAGCAGCACCAGAAGGAATTATGATTTCTTCTAAAACAAAGCATCCGAAAGAAGCCATGGAATTTGTTAAATTCTTAACTTCAAAGGAAAAAGGTACAGAACAATTAAAAGAAGTTAGTGAATACAGTGCAGTTAAAGGAACAACAACTGAAGCGAATGCATCTAAACTTCAACAAGATGCGATTAATTTAATTGTTAATGCTGAGCAAACGTACTTATGGTTTGATACGGCGGTAGATATTAAAATAGTAGATGCTTATTTAAATGGGACACAACTAATGTTAGACGGAAAGAAAAGTCCAGAAGATGTAATGAAAGATGTCAGAGCAGCAGTAAAAGAAGTGAAGGCGTCAGCAAATAAATAGGAAACCAGAAAGGTGGTTACTAGTTGACCACCTTTTTTCCAAAGAAGCGCCTGATAAAAAAAGGGGAGTTATTATGCAAAATACAAACAAGTGGTTACCATACTTTTATATTGCACCTTGCTTAATCTTTTTGGCCCTTTTTGTTTACTATCCGATTGTTGAAAACTTTTTTTATAGTTTCTATGATTTCTCTGCATTTTCAGCAGAAAAAACATTTGTTGGCTTCGAAAATTTCCTTAATCTTTTTAAAGATGAAGTTTTTTATATAGCTTTAAAAAATAATCTCTGGTATGCATTGATTTCTATAATATTTCAAGTGTTTGGCGGACTGATTCTAGCAGCAATCCTTGAAGATAAACTGATCCGGATCGTAAGTGGATTGTTCCGGACCGTATTTTTCCTTCCAGTTGTCATATCAATGACGGTTATCGCTTTACTGTTTACGTTTGTTTATAATCCGGATATCGGAATCTTAAATGGGCTATTAAATATGTTAGGTCTTGAAAATTTAACAAGAGCTTGGCTGGGAGAATCTGAAACGGCGATTTTCGCTGTGATCGCTGTGTCTCAATGGCAAAGTATTGGTTACATTATGATGTTATTTATTGTTGCCATCCAAAATATCCCTCAAGAATTGTATGAGGCCGCTGATATTGATGGAGCTGGTAAAATCAGAAAATTCTTTTCAATTACTGTTCCTCAAGTAAAAGAGATGTTCTTTGTTACTACACTAATTACGTTAACTGGTGCTTTCACGGTGTTTAATGAGCCATATATTTTGACAGGCGGCGGACCTGGTAATTCAAGTGAAGTTTTAGGAACATTACTCTATCATTCCGCTTTCGGTAAAGACCAAATGGGTTATGCATCGGCTGTGGCTACCGTGATTTTGATTATTACCTTAATTGTATCTTTGGTTCAGTTGAAAGTATTCAAAACAGGAAAGGATGTTTAGAGTGGAGACAAGCAAAGTAATGGACTACCATCATTCGATTCCAATTAAATCTAAATATAGGAAGCAAAAGAATGTTGTTAAAGGACTGCCAATCTTTACAATCCTGATTCTGTATTTTGTAGTTATAGCTTATCCACTTTTTTGGATGGTAATTAACTCATTTAAATCAACTTCAGAGATCTTCTCCAGCAGTTGGGCACTACCTAAGGAATGGATGTTTTCTAATTATACAGAGGCATGGAACACAGGGATATCTGGCTATTTCGTTAATAGTTTAATTGTTACAGCTACTACCTGCTTTCTAACAGTATTAATTAGTGCACTTGGTGCTTATAGTTTATCGAGGTTTGAATTTAAAGGGAAGAATATCCTGTTAGTGTTCTGTATGGGCGGAATGATGCTCTCCCCGCAAGTAAGTTTAGTACCTCTATACAAACTCATTCAATTATTAGGAATTCATGATACGTATTTTGCGATGATCTTTCCCTATGTAGCCTATCGCATTCCAATTACGATCCTTTTGATCCGTGCTGCTTTTCTTGAGGTACCTAAAGAGCTGGAAGAATCCGCCTTTTTGGATGGCTGTAATACATGGTCCATTTTTACAAAAATCTTTGTGCCGTTAAATAAACCGATTCTACTTACTGCGGTTGTACTAACTGCTTATTACACATGGAACGAGTTTATGTTCGCATTAATCTTTGTGGATTCTGATGCGCTGAAAACCATTCCTGCAGGATTGATGCAATTCCGAGATGCGCTTCAAACCAATTGGGGAGTTCTGATGGCAGGCTTAATGATCTCTGCTTTGCCAATTATTCTCCTATTTATGTTCATGCAAAAATATTTTATTCGTGGCTTATCATCAGGTAGTGTGAAAGGATAAATAAGGAGGAGTGGAATTTTATGAGAATTATTGGAATAGGGGATAGTGTTGTTGATATTTACCAGGATCGAAACGAAATGTTTCCAGGTGGAAATGCTTTAAATGTTGCCGTTTTATCCAAACAAAGTGGAGCGGAGGCAGCTGCTTTTATTGGAATTGTTGGAACGGATGTGGAAGGCGACCATATCTTAGATTCCTTGAGAAAGAACTTAATAGAAACTAGTCAAGTGAGGAGAGCGGTTGGTGAAAGTGGGAAGGCCTATGTTGACCTAAATGTGGATGGAGACCGAATCTTTGTCAAATCCAATAAAGGTGGTGTACAAGCTAAACTCAAGCTGAATTTAGCGGCGGATGACTATGAATATATTAAATCGTTTGATTTAGTACATACAAGTATATATAGTCATTTAGATGAAGAATTGCCTCTTCTTAAACAGTATTTACCTATTTCTTATGATTTCTCTAACCATTTTACAAATGAATTATTAGAAAAGGTTTGCCCGCATATCCAATTTGCATTTATTTCAGGAAGTGATTTTACAGAAGTTGAACTTGAAGAGTTATTTGTTAAAATACATGGACTTGGAACCCCGTTTATCATTATTACTAGAGGTTCAAAAGGTGTAGTTATGTCCCATAATAATAAACGTTACCAACAGGGGATTGAAGAAGCAAATGTCATTGACACTTTAGGGGCAGGGGACTCGTTCATCGCTGGGTTTTTAACTAATTACTTTAATGGGGTGTCCATTGAAGGATCCTTAAAGGAAGCTGCACATATTGCTGCTAGAACATGTGAAGTAAATGGAGCATTTGGCCATGGAAAACAGTTAACTTTTTAGGCTGAAAAAGGAATGCTTGGGCTTTGATTATAGCCCAAGCATTCCTTTTATTTTTAATGATAAGAAAGTATAAGTTTTTGAACTTAGATTACTGTCTAGCGCAAGCGGCCCTAGCGGCTAGTGTCCTTCGCTCTCCGCCCTACGATAAGTCAACATCGAATCTCACCTCCGGCTCTTCGTGTTGTCTAGCTACAGCGCCTAGGGGCTCGGGGTCATAAGCCAATCCGTCAAGAAGGTTAAAGAGCAACCTTCTCGCCGGCTCGTCTTATGCCTGTCACCCCTGGGCAAGGCGCTTCCGCTTTTCTTATTAGGTAGTGATTGTGAGTGCAATCATTTTTGTAGGAGTCTTGAAATTTGAAATATGAATCGGGACTCCTTTTTCATCGAAAATGGTTTTATCAATATTGAATAATGTTTCCCCGATTTCACAATCCAAATATTCTGCCTCCAATACAGAAGCTGGTATGACCGTAATAATTTTTTTGCTGGAACCAGATTTTATATTGATATGGTAAATACTTTTCAACACTTCATAGGTGGATTCATGTTCGGTGAAGTGTGTCATTAAGTTGGGAAAGCGTTCTAACGAATAATGAGCTATATCAAGTACAAATGGCTGTTGATCAATTGACATGATTCTGACCAACTTTAAGACAGGTGAATCTATGCCAATTTGCAGTGCTTCGGCAATTTCCGAAGTTGCTTTCATCTCTTCACAAGCAAGAATTCGCTTGGATGGATTTTTTCCAATTTGCTTACTGAAATCTGTAAATCCATCAATAGAAACCAATTCCCGTGTGATTTTGGTTCTTGTTACAAAAGTTCCCTTGCCTTGCTTTCGCTCTAAAAAACCTTCATCAGCTAAATCTTGAATCGCTCTTCTTACGGTAATTCGGCTGACACCATATAAATCGCATAATTCGGATTCATTAGGCAGTCGATCCCCAGATTTATATTCCCCTTGTTCAATGGCTTCCTTCAAAATTTGTTTTAACTGGTCATATAAAGGTGTTGAACTAGAGTTGTTTAATTTCATTTGTTAAAATTCCTTTCAGGACAATAAGTCATTATATAATATTGTATAATGAATAAACATTTAGTGTATAGTGGGTAATTGCAACATTTATCCAATTAATAATATTATGGATATACTGCTTTATCGCGAAGAGATTTGACACAGTTAACTTTGATTAAACGATTATTTTCATTTAAACTAAGTAACAAATGTAGAAGTGTGTGTGGTGGAATAAATGGGAAATCAGGTAGAACAAACATATGAAATTATGGAGGTCTGTTTACTGGCGGGGAAAATCATGCTCCAAAGCGGGGCCGAGACTTATCGTGTCGAGGATACAATGATGAGAATGGCGGCTGCCTTTGGTATTGAACATACGCATAGTTATGTAACCCCAACGGGAATCATTTTTTCAGCAGAGGGGTCAGAACCGACGAAGACCAAGCTGATTCGAATCTCAGAGCGGTCAACAGACTTGAAAAAAGTTTCCATGGTAAATAGCATATCAAGAAGAATTAGCAGTGGTGAAATAAATTTGAAAGAAGCTTGGGAGCATTTAAAGGAAGTTGATTCTCTCAATGTAACCTTTCCATTTATGATCCAAGTGGCTGCCGCCTCATTAGCAAGCGGTTGTTTTATGATCATGTTTGAAGGCGGGTGGAATGATTTTATTCCGTCGATGATTTCAGGAGGAATAGGTTACCTAAGTTTCGTCTATTTTCATCGATTTGTCCCGATCAAGTTCTTCTCGGAGTTTTTAGCATCGTTTGTGATTGGCTTACTTTCTTTTTTGTTTGTCCAACTGGGAGTTGGTCAACAATTAGATAAAATCATCATTGGCTCTGTGATGTCATTAGTTCCAGGTCTACTAGTTACCAATGCCATTCGAGACTTAATGGCGGGTCATCTAGTTTCGGGATTATCTAAAGGTGCTGAGGCATTTCTGACCGCGTTTGCGATTGGAGCAGGGATTGCCGTCGTATTATCTTTTTTGTGAAGTGAGGTGGATTTACCATGGCTGTTCTTGCACAAGCAATTACCAGTTTTATTGCAACAAGCGCCTTTGGGATTCTTTTTAATGCTCCGAAGGAATCACTAATCAAGTGCGGGCTGATTGGAATGGGTGGTTGGTTAATTTATTTCCTCATGGAAGACTACACGGATAACGCCATTTTAGCAACATTGGCCGCGACTATTTTTATAGCAGTACTCAGTCAGGAGCTAGCAAAGTTCTATAAAACACCAGTGATCATTTTTAGTGTAGCAGGAATTATTCCGCTCGTACCAGGTGGTCTGGCCTATGATGCGATGCGAAATTTTGTGGAGAACGATTATTATTCAGCAATTACTTTGGCTGCAAAAGTTTTCATGCTGGCGGGTTCAATTGCCTTCGGACTAGTTTTCTCTGAGGTAATTAATCAAATAACGAAAAAATTTAGACAATATAAGATGAAGGCCTAATAAAATTCCCTTTTAGTAAAACACTAAAGGGGAGTTTAAGTTAAGATTAAATTAAGATTCAATTGCTATCATAAATTGTAAAATATTTTCCTTTCTTGCTTCGAACTATTTTAGTAGGTAATATAGTAGTATATTACTAGAATCTCCAGCAAAGACTAATACAAGGAATGGTACATTCATTTATGAAAAAAATATTAACTGCTATGATCGTTGTTTTTATAATAGTTATCAGTGGTATAACGATTTTTAAGGTAAAGTTTGACCGTCCAGCAACAGCACTAGTTACTGAGGCCGCATCATTAAAAACACGGACACTAGCACTCTTTGCGAAAGAAGCTCCAAAAGTGCCTGATAGTATCAAACTAGATGTGCCGTTAATCAATCAAATGGACCCACCAAAACTCTATAATGGCTGTGAAATCACCAGCCTGGCGATGATTCTTAACTATCACGGAATTGAAGTGACCAAAAATGAGTTAGCTAACAAAGTGAAAACTGTCCCATTAACGTATAGTAACGGGAAAAAGGGAAATCCTAATGCAGGGTTTGTCGGCGATATGGCGAATGGTCCAGGACTAGGGGTTTATAATGGTCCCGTATTTGAACTCGCGCAAAAATACGTCGGTGATCGGGCAGTTAATTTAACTAATCATTCATTTGATGAAGTTTTAGAAGAAGTAGGTCAAGGATTACCAGTCTGGATTATCACAACATCAAGCTTCGCGCCTGTATCTGTTTTTCAGAAATGGGATACTCCGCAGGGGAAAATCGATATTACCTTTAGTGAGCATAGTGTTGTAATTACGGGCTACGATGAAAAGTATATTTATATTAACAATCCTTATGGAGAAAAAAATCAGAAATTAAATCGTGCTAGTTTTATTAAAGCATGGGAGCAAATGGGTAAACAAGCAATTGTTATTAAGAAGTAAGAAAAAAGGCCTGATGTTTAATCAGGCCTTTCATTCTGGAGATTTTGTGGTCTCTAAAATGGGCGAAGGCAGAGGAATGAATATTCCCCTGCCTTCTTTGTTGAATTCATTAAAGAATTCTTATCGTAACTTGTGATTGGTTGCACTTCTTGTTGTCAACATCGCAAGTAAAAACTTATATAATAATCATTGTTTGTAAAAACAAGTTTGCCGCGGTTATTTTTCCACCTGAAGGTTTTATACCTAAACGACGTAAGCCCTACCTCTCTTACATCCTAACGGCTCCGAAGCCGATCCAGTGTGAATAAGTTTTTTATTTTAAAACATAAGCAGAATGCCAGAATGAATTCTTACTTTGCGTTATCTAATAAATTACAAGTTACATAAATGTGAAGCACAAAAGTTAATATTACAGTAATTTTGAGTTGGTGTCAACTGTTTTTTTGTTTAAAGGAATATCAAGCGAAATAGTAGAAATAGTAGAAATAGTATTCTATAACAATGGGAACGGGGGGTAGCGATGATATTTTTTCGAAGATTGTTTCTTACGGCAGCTAAATATCGGTACCGGACGGTGTTGTTAGTAACAACGTTTTATATTTTTATAAATGCCGTAGTTATGAAGGTACTGGAACCAAAAACATTTGAAAGCATCTTCCATGCCGTTTGGTGGATTCTAACGACAATGACCACAGTTGGCTATGGAGATGTGTATCCTACCACACAATTAGGCAGAATTTGGGCAATGGTGATTGTCTATACAGCGGGAATTGGACTTTTTGGTGTGGTTATCGGGATGATCGTCGATGCTGTGACACAGTACAAACGGATGAAGGAGGAAGGAAGAATGACTTTTAGGGGAGAAAATCATTATGTCGTGGTCGGCTGGACCGCCAAAAGTAAAAATACGATCAAGGAGCTTTTTATTGATGATAACAAAACGGAAGTCGTGTTAATTGATGAATTAGAGAAAACACCCTATGAACATGAAAGGTTTCTGTATATTCAGGGGAGTCCAACGGATGAAGATACCTTAAAAAGGGCGAAAATTGAAAGTTCAAAAGCGGTACTGCTTTTTGCTCCAGATGGCATTAATCATGCGGATTTAGCAGATGGAAAAACACTTTTAACCGCCTCTTCCATTGAGCGTTACGATGAAGGGACGGAAAAAAATATTTATACGATTGCAGAGATACTAAATGAAAAGCATGTCGGCAACTTCAAACATGTCAAAATTGATGAATTTATTCTTTCCCATGAATCGGTATCTAACCTGATGGCAAAATCTGCGCAGACCAAAGGGGCAAGCCATTTGTTTACACAATTATTAAGTCGTAAGGATGGGGATGGGGGAAGTGATTTATGGGAAGTAGAAGTAAAATCCGACTGGAAGACATACGGAGATGCATATGAGTCCCTCAAGAAAAAGGGAGCCCAGCTGATTGCCGATCGTAGTGATTTAAATATTTTAAAAAAATGGAGTGAACCCCTACCTAAAGAGGCGCGGTTGTTTGTAATCTGCGATAAGAATACATATCATTCACTTTAAAATAAAAAAACGCATCCTTTGACTGACCTATTGTCTCAAATCAATAGGTCAGTTCACCTCGCGATGCGTTTTTTTAATAGGTTAGACATCCAGCAATAACGATACCGATCGAAACAGAGAGTAACATGAGAAAAAGCCCAACAGCCTGGTTATCTTCCTCGATGCTTTGACTGACGTTAAATCGAGGTGTCAGCCATTCAGCCAGATAAAAGACTACAATCTGAGCCACAATTCCGATTCCTCCCCATACCGCCATATCCATAAGTGAAATGGAATTAGCAGCAGTTGAGTACAAGACAATGGCAAGCCCGAGAAGTCTTCCGCCCAGGACATAACTTGCTGCCTTATTTCCTTTTGCCATCAAGGAAAACTCCTTGACCTTAGTGGTTACTTCCATAAGAATAAGTCCTACGATTAAAAGCCCAATTGAAATGGCTAAATATAATAAGAAATTTGTCATTTACATTCCCCCTGTTTTTGAATACCTACTGGTAAAAAATAAGATTCGTTCCCTGTAATTTTTCCGCCAGCACGAATGCCAATACTACTTGCTTTACCTGCAATAAGAAATGATCCGAATACTAATGAAAGTTCTTCGCTTCCCTTTTCTGTTTCCAGTGAAACAGTAGGGAGAGCGGCATATTGTTGAAAGACTGAAACTTCCTCCCTATAGGTTTGGAAGGTATTTTGAGCAGTTACATTTGCATGTTGATCCCAAATCGTTACCGTGTCTCCCTCTCTTCCGAACGTTGGTTTTTGAACATAGGTGCTCTTCCCGAAAAATTCATCTGCTTCAAAATACGTAGGAAGCATATACTCTTTAATCCATGCCTGCTCTTCTGTTGTAAAGTATGCCCCCTGTTCCGCTAACCCCCAAATTAGGCATTGGATTGACTTTGGCTGCAGCAAAAAGGCGGAGACAGGATTTAACAAGGACAGTTTCTCTGACTTAACCAGGTGTAATAATTCGATTCCAACCAAATCTCCTGTTATTGGGTCCCGGTCGTTAACCAGATGTTCAAGTGGATAGGTTTGGCGATACAATACATCAATTGGATAATCTTCCTCATCAACAAGGATCCCGTCTTTCATTCGAAGTGCGGACAATGGTAAGGTCCGATTGTGAACCTGACACAACTTGCTTAAATATTGAACGGTATTCCAGTCCTCTATATGGTCAGAATGGGCTGTGAACACAACGTTGGGATCCCGTTTTCCTTTCGCTGCTTCGAGAACTGCACGTGTAATTCCAGATGAAAGCAGTCGTTCCCCCCCACTATTTGGATCCAGGTAATCCAATTCCTTACAAACCTGCCCGTTCATATGAAAACATTCCACAATAAATGTCGGTGTATCACTGTTGAACTCCAGCAATTTGAAACCATTATCGGTCAATACAAAATCGAACCTGCCAATAATCGTTTCAGGGTAGAGATTTTTCAATCTCAAAAATGGGAGGCTCGCCGGTGGAAACCCAAATTCAAGGAGTTGTTCATCTGTAAGACTCCGTAAAAGACGAGCTGTTTTGAAAAAAACGATACCCATTTGCTCCGTGGCTTCCTGTAATTGCTTATAGGTTTGTTCAGAAATAGGATAAACGTGATATAGGCTGTACTCGCCTTCGTATAAATCAGACCAAAAGGTTGGGAATTGTGCATAAAACCTTCTTCTCTTCGGTGTATACTGCGACATATTTATCCTCCAAATCCACCCTTAGAGCCACTTCCGAAACCGCCTTTAAAGCTCGATGATGATTTGTAGGACTTATAAGCCGAGGACTTCAAGAGTGATGATTTATTGCGATAATAACTTCCTCCATAAAAATAATGACCATAATGGGACGAATGGGTATCATCACATTCCCAAACCCCTTGATCATCGTCCCAGTCCCAGTCTCGGCAGGTGCTGTCGTCTGGCTTGGGCGGGCGATCGCTTGAACAGCCAGAAAGGGTGCCGGCTAGAAGGGAAGTGATAACACCAGTCACTAACCATTGGGTTTTCTTCACCATTTCACGCTCCTTTTTTCAATTGATATTCTAATTATAAAAGCAAACCTTAGGAAAACAATGGTAAAATGAAAAGAAAATGAAAGAGTGATGAAATTTGAGGTTGGAGTATCGAAAGGATGACGAGTATCAAAATTTTCCTGCCCTTTGGAATTATCAACACTTGACGGTGAGCGAGGTTGTAGCAAGAATGTCGTGTGAATATTTCGTAAAAGAGGGAGAAACGTTTGTGGTAACGGCGACTGCCATCGATCCTGATGGAACGAATGTCCTTTATGTAAAAAAAGAAAATTCATATACAGATGTCACGGAGCAAAATTATTCACATATAGGTTTTGAGGTGAGAGAGCTTCAAAGAAACGGGTCCGTTCTTATCGAGCAAAAGGAAGTGTGGAATCATGAAGAAGTGCTGACACTTCTTCACTCCGATTTTATTTACATCCAAAGGGATGGAAGATGGTTGGAATTCACCCTAGATTCAAGAGAGATTGATGAAGATCGAAAATGTTATATTTATTATGGTAGTTTTACAGGAAAAACACGGTAGAGACGGTTGGTTTATTTTTTTGGTATAGTAGTAGGGAAGTATAGAAGAAAGGTGAGGTACCATGATCGAATTATTGCCTCTCATGCTTGAACGTGTTGGTATTCTTATCATTGTAGCGTTTCTTCTCTCACGGATGAAATCATTCCGTCAAATTATCAATAATGAACACGGAATTACTGCTAAAGCAGCGATGATTGCAATCTTCGGTGCCTTCGGAGTCATCAGCAACTACACGGGAGTAGAGATTGGACATGGGACAATTACTTCCCAGGACTGGCTGACAAATATGGACAATGAAAGTGCCATTGCTAATACTAGGATTATGGGAGTAACAATTGGTGGTTTACTTGGCGGTCCTATTGTTGGTATGGGGGTCGGTTTAATTGCTGGCATCCATCGCTTGACCTTAGGTGGGTTTACAGCTGAGGCATGTGCCTTATCTACGCTGATGGCGGGGGTTGTCACAGGTTTTTTAAGCAAAAGGTTTAAGATACAAGAAGGAAATTCGCCATGGAAGGCCGTAATCATGGGAATATTCATGGAATGTGCACAGATGGGGATTATTCTTTTGATAGCACGACCATATAACGAGGCTATGAATCTAGTTGAGGTCATTGCCCTCCCAATGATTGCTATAAATGGCTTGGGAACTCTGCTTTTTGTGTTAATTATCCAGGAGATTCTGCAAGAGCAAGAGCGAATGAGAGCACTTCAAACACATAAAGCTTTGTATATTGCCAATCAAACACTGCCCTTCTTCAGACAGGGGTTAAATGTGGATTCGTGTACAAAAGCAGCCGAGATTATTCTTAATTGGACGAATGCCGATGCCATTTCAATTACAGATCAGACCCATGTCCTTGCCCATGTTGGTACAGGCTCAGATCATCATATTCCTTCAGGAAACATGGCAACGGAATTAACTAAAACGGTGCTGGAACAAGGGAGAATCACAATTGCAAAGTCTGCACACGAAATTCAATGTTTTGATCCACAATGCCCTTTGCAGGCAGCGATTGTATTACCACTAAAGATTCATGCTAAAACGGTAGGGACATTAAAGTTGTATTTCACTGATTCTAGTAAACTTGACAGGGTTGAACAAGAGTTGGCAGAAGGTTTGAGCAACCTATTTTCAGTCCAATTAGAAATGGCTGAGCTGGAAATACAGAGAAGATTATTAAAAGATGCGGAGATCAAGGCTTTGCAAGCACAAGTCCATCCACATTTCTTATTTAACGCCATTAATACCATTTCAAGCCTAATTCGAACAGATGCGGATAAAGCCAGGGGTTTGTTAATCAAACTTAGTACTTTTTTTCGAAGTAATCTTCAGGGGGCTAGGCAAATGCTCATCCCGCTTGAAAAAGAACTTGAACATGTTGAGGCTTACCTAACCATTGAACAAGCACGCTTTCCAGACCGCTATCATGTGGAAATGGATATTGCACCAGCGTTAAAAAGGGTGCTCGTTCCACCATTTACCCTGCAGCCATTAGTTGAAAATGCGATCCGTTATGCATTTCCAAAAGCAAAGAGTGGGACAGTATTAGTCCGTGCCTTTCAGGAAGGGGAGAACATGGTCCTTCTTACTGAAGATAATGGAAAAGGAATCTCAGCAGAGCTGCTTGGTACCCTGGGTAACCAAACCGTAGATTCTTCTGCTGGAACAGGAACAGCACTCTGGAATATCAAAAAGCGAATCGAAGAAATTTATGGTCAAACTGCTTCATTTCAAATAGAAAGCAACTTGAATAAAGGAACGAAAGTATCAATTACACTACCGTTAACACAACAACAAAAAGTGGGGTGAGGATGTTGTTAAAGGCCTTTGTTGTGGATGATGAACCGTTAGCAAGAGATGAATTGGCCTATCTTCTCAAACGAAGCAAACAGATTGAGATCGTAGGGGAATCGGATTGTGTTGAAAGCGCGTTAGAAAAGATAAGTAACCTCGACCTAGATGTGATTTTTTTAGATATCCAGCTCGCTGATGAAAGTGGTATCGAAATTGCGGCACATATAAATAGACTTGATCATCCTCCATTCATTGTCTTTGCGACGGCATTTGACGAATATGCCCTCCAAGCTTTTGAATTAAATGCTGTTGACTATATCTTAAAACCTTTTGAAGAAAAGAGAGTCTTACAAACGATTGAGAAGTTGTATAAGCTAATAGAAAATCACAAACAAGCAATTCCTTTATTAAATCAGAGACATAAATTTGGAAACGAAAGGCCAGAAAAGCTCGCTATCACAATTGATGAAAAAATTGTAATCGTAAACATTAGTGACATACACTATATTGGTACAAATGAGGGGAAAACAGTCATTGCAATCGAGAATACAAAGTACTCTGTCAGTGATTCGCTTGTCACTTTCGAAAGAAAGTTGCAGCATTCACCCATCATTCGTGTCCACCGCGCCTATTTAGTTAATGTCGATGCGATTGTCGAGATTGAGCCATGGTTTAATTCTACCTACAACTTAATTATGAAGGATGGAGAAAAGGTTCCTGTAAGCAGAACCTATACAAAAGAGTTAAAGCAGCTTCTTGGTTTTTAAGAAGCTGTTTTTGCATTTCATTCTATTATTCTTGTTTTTCATCCTTTAAAACTTGCATTTTAGGATGAAAACCTTATGTTAACGCTTTCTTTCGGTATGATAGTGATAAGAGAAAAAGGATGTAGGAGGATGAAATTAAATGAATGCGGTTTCAATTGTAATCGGCTCAATTTGTATTTTAATGATTGCTTATCGCTTATACGGAACATTCATGGCAGCGAAGGTATTAAAATTAGATGATTCAAAGCCGACACCGGCACATGAATTAAATGATGGTAAGGACTATGTTCCAACCAATAAATGGGTAACATTTGGTCATCACTTTGCCGCCATCGCTGCAGCAGGACCACTTGTCGGTCCCATCCTTGCAGCACAATTTGGATACTTGCCTGGTTTATTATGGCTCTTAATTGGGGCAGTGATTGGCGGAGCAGTCCATGATGCAGTTGTCCTATTTGCATCAATGCGGAAAAAAGGAAAATCCTTATCAGAAGTTGCGAAAGACGAGCTAGGGCCTGTTGCGGGTTTTTGTACGGGTCTTGCAATGCTTTTCATTATTACCATCACGATGGCGGGTCTTTCTATGGTTGTTCTTCATGCACTTGAACACAATCCATGGGGAACTTTCTCAGTGGGAATTACAATTCCAATTGCGATGTTGGTAGGAATTGCTTATAAAAAAACTGGCAACTTAAAATTAACATCCACAGTCGGATTTATTCTCGTAATGGTTGGCGTATTTGTTGGTCCGTCCATTCAAGGTACGGTATTAGGTGATTGGCTGACATTAGATACAAAAACATTAGCTATTATTCTACCGATTTATGCGTTTTTTGCAGCGGCATTACCAGTATGGCTATTACTAGCACCACGTGATTACTTAAGCAGCTTTATGAAAATTGGTGTATTTATTGCCCTCATCATCGGGGTATTTATTATTAATCCCGCAATTGAGATGCCTGCTTTCACAAAATTTACATCAGGCGGAGGCCCAGTTCTGGGTGGACCTGTTTGGCCGTTTATCTCAATCACAATTGCTTGTGGTGCGATCTCTGGTTTCCATGCTTTCGTAGGTTCGGGAACTACACCAAAAATGCTTGATCGTTGGTCTGATATTAAGGTTGTTGGTTTTGGCGCGATGCTAGTAGAGTGTGTGGTTGGTATTATGGCATTGATTGCGGCAACAGCCCTTCAGCCGGCAGATTACTTTGCCATTAACTCTACACCTGAAGTTTTTAAGACACTTGGTATGCAGGTACAGGAACTGCCGAAACTTGCTGATGAAATTGGGATTAATCTTGAGGGCAGGACAGGTGGTGCCGTAACATTAGCGGTAGGTATGACCTATATCTTCACTGGCATTCCATGGTTTGCAAAACTATCATCATACTTCTTCCAGTTTGTTATTATGTTCGAAGCGGTATTTATTCTAACTGCCATCGACTCAGGAACTCGTGTTGCTCGTTATTTAATCCAAGACTTTTTCGGGGAATTCTATAAGCCACTGAAGAAGACAGATTGGATTCCGGGATCTATTTTTGCAAGTGCATTAGCATGTTTTATGTGGGGATACCTGCTCTTCTCTGGGGATATTGGTTCTGTTTGGGCATTGTTTGGTGTTTCCAATCAACTAATGGCATCGATTGGACTAATTGTTGGTGCGACAGTGATTCTGAGTATGGCAGACAAACGCCGTTACATGCTAACCTGTTTGATACCGCTAGCTTATCTCTTTGTTACTGTAAACTATGCAGGATATTGGATGGTGAAAAACGTTTATCTCAATCAGGCAGCTGCTGGTTATAGTGTCTTGAATGGGGTATTGTCTATCATTATGTTATTATTAGGTATGATTATTATGATTACAGCTATTAAGAAATGGATTAGTATGTGGAATTCACCTCGAGTCAAGCTGGAAAGTAAGATTGCTTAAACAAAATGAAACCGATGATTTCGAAATCATCGGTTTTTTGTGCTTAATTAAAACGAAACAAATTGAACATAAAATATAACTATTATATTTATATAGTCAGTATCTTTCCTGGGTATTAAAAACGGAAAAAGTAAACGCTATATTTTCCATGGGATTATTTTCAAACATTTATATTTTTCAAAATATATTGCTTTTTTAAGAAAATGAATATATTATTTCGATATACAATTTTATGCGGAGCGTTTTTTCAGAACATTCCGACATAAATAATGGAGGTTTAGCCGATGAATTTATTTAGGAAAAAGTCAATTCAGGCCCTCGTTCAAGAAGCAGGACAAAAAGATGTAGTCTTAAAGAAAGATTTAGGTGCATTTGATTTATCCATGCTCGGAATTGGGGCTATTATAGGAACAGGAATTTTTGTAGTTACAGGGGTTGCTGCAGCTGAACATGCAGGACCTGCACTTATTTTATCCTTTATTTTATCAGGATTAGCCTGTGTATTTGCCGCCCTTTGCTATGCAGAATTTGCGTCTGCTGTTCCAGTATCAGGAAGTGCGTATACGTACAGTTACGCAACTTTTGGCGAGATTATTGCGTGGATCTTAGGCTGGGATTTAATTTTAGAATACGGATTGGCCTCATCTGCTGTTGCAAGCGGATGGTCAGGGTATTTCCAAGGACTTCTCGCGGGTTTTGGTATTCATTTTCCTAAAGCTCTAACAAGTGCGTATGATCCAGCAAACGGCACATTTATTGATGTTCCTGCCATCCTTATCGTACTAATCATTACGTTGCTATTAACTCAGGGTGTAAAGAAATCCGCTCGCTTTAATACAATTATGGTAATTATTAAATTAGCCGTGGTTGTAGCATTTATCGCTGTAGGTGCTTGGTATGTCAAGCCTTCTAACTGGACACCGTTTATGCCATTTGGTTTCTCAGGTGTGACAGCTGGTGCAGCAACAGTATTCTTTGCTTATATCGGATTTGATGCTGTATCAACTGCAGCAGAAGAAGTAAAAAATCCGCAAAAGAATATGCCAATTGGGATTATTGCATCTTTACTAGTTTGTACCGTGTTATATATTATCGTATCCGCCATTTTAACGGGTATTGTTCCTTACCAAGAGTTAGGCGTGAAAAACCCTGTCGCATTTGCTCTTAATTACATTCATCAGGATTGGTTAGCAGGGTTAATCTCCCTTGGTGCGATTGTAGGGATTACCACCGTATTATTAGTAATTCTTTATGGACAATCTCGTTTATTTTACGCAATCAGCCGTGATGGATTATTGCCAAAAGTTTTTTCAAAGGTTGATAAGAAAAAGCAGACACCATTAGTGAATTCATGGATTACTTGTTTACTAGTTTCGATTTTTGCAGGATTAGTCCCATTAAATAAACTGGCCGAACTAACAAATATCGGAACATTATTCGCCTTCATGACAGTGGCAGTAGGAATTATATATCTTCGTAAAAATAATCAAGCACCTAAAACTGGATTTAAGGTTCCGTTTGTACCATATATTCCGATTCTAGCCTTTGTATTCTGTGGATACTTAGCGCTTCAGTTACCAAAAACAACGTGGATTAGTTTTGGAGTGTGGCTAGTGATTGGATTATTCGTTTATTTTGGATATGGACGTAAACATTCAACCTTGAATAAGACCGTTAGCCAAGTGAAAAAAGCTAGCTGATTGGGAAATAAAAAAATAGGGCGAGCTTACCTCAGGTAAGCTCGTTTTTTTGTGCTTGATGTATCGAAATATGTCGGAATTCATCGGTTTTACCAAAATGATGTCTTTTAAGCGAAAGAAAGATGATAAAATAAGAGCATGATTTTTATAACAACTTTTCACGTGAACATATATAAGGAGAAACTACATGAAAGAAGGCTTCCAGACTACTAAGCTCATTTTTGAAGAAAAGAAGGCAAGTATTCTATTTTTATGGTTGTTTAATTTATTGTATTATTCGTTTGATATTTTTTATTATTGGATAAGGCCGAAAATAAATAAGCAAGTAAGTATTTTTGATACAGATGAAGTTGGTTTGGGTGTATGGTTATACATTTTAATTTTCTGTATGCTGCCACTTTCTATCTATTTTATTAAAAAGGGGAATCCTTACGTAGTAAAATACATCTATATTATAGGATATATTGGAATTGATATGGTTGATAGCTTAATGACCTATTTAGGATCAACAGCCTCATTCGGTTCGGGGAATATTGTTGAGGTATTATTTCTTCTATTCTGCCCAATTTTTGTAAATAAAAATTATTTCTGGGTTGTTTCACTTGGGATGATTGGGAAAGAAATTTTGTTGGGAGTAATTCTGCGGGATTTAAACGTTTTAGTTCCAACTGTTATATATATTATCTTATCTTTGATCGCCTATATTTTATTAGTTCGGTTTCATTCATATATTCAAACCTTGACGAAAGTCTATGAAGAACTACGACATAAAGAAAAATTGGCTGTAGTTGGTCAAATGGCTGCAGCTATAGGTCATGAAATTCGAAATCCCTTATCTTCATTACGGGGGTTTACACAATTGCAGCAAGAACGATACCCAAACACCAATGATTATTATCCAATTATGATTCAGGAAATTGACCGGATCAATACAATTGTTAATGACCTGATGTATCTTGGTAAACCAAGAGTAATTAATTTTGAAAAAGCAAGTATTGAAGAAGTAGTTGCCTATACATTATCGATTACGCAACAGCAAGCGGAAAGACAAGGAGTCACTGTAGAGACAATTATGGCAGGGCCATTACCACCTATCGAATGTGATGAAAAGCAACTAAAGCAAGTGTTTATCAATTTGATAAAAAATGCAATTGAAGCCATGCCAGATGGCGGCAGGATAGAAATCCGTGTTCAAGTTATAGAAAAACAGAAAATGGTTGTTTCTATTCAAGATGAGGGTAGTGGAATTAAAGATGAGAACATCTTAAATCTTGGTGAACCATTTTTCACGACAAAAGCAGATGGAACTGGTTTAGGTTTAATGGTTACAAATCAAATCATTAAGGATCACAATGGTGAACTGAATATAGATAGTAAGATCAATAAAGGGACTCGAGTAATTGTATCTTTGCCGATCCTACAAATAGTTAAATAGTTCTACAATTATACAAAATTCCTCAAAATAACATGTTACAAGGGTATTACTAATGATATATAATGTAGAGGAATAAGGGATATTAATAGTTTTTGTTATTTTATTGCTTATATAGTCAGTAAGATCTACAAACTACGATTGTCTGACCCGAATTTAAAAATATAGAAGAAAAACGGGAAGGATCATGTGTGAGATACACTTGGAGGATTTTATGATACCACATGAAGAAAAACGGATAATGAAATGGTTTCTTTCATTGTTCTATCTCATTTTCATAGGTTATGACTATTTTTATTATTACATTTTTAAAGTTATAAATAATAAAAAGGGTGGCCTACCAAGCAACTTTTGGTATATAACCTATTTTGTATTAATTATATTGATTCCCATTTCTTACTATTTATATAAAGTAAATAAAGGATATTGGGTAAAGTATGTATTTAGCATTACCTACCTTCTTACTGTTTTTGTTGTTGATATTTTAACTTTTTATGGCGAAAAGAAACCATACACTAGTGGAAATATTGTCGAATTGTTTTTAATATTAACATTACCCCTTTTCTTAAATACTAGATATTTTTGGATAGTCAGTCTGGGTACTATTTTAAAGTACATTCTGATTGGAATAATATTAAAGGACGGATATGTTGCTTTGCCAGGGATATTAGTAGCTGTCTTAACGATTTTGTCCTTCTTTTTATTAGTTCGCTTTCAGGGATATTTCAAAACGATTAGTACTGCCCACGATAAACAGTTAGAAGGAATTGTCAAAGGGGTCATTGCGACACTAGAACTAAAAGATCCTTATACAAGGGGGCATAGCGAACGTGTTGCCCGTTATGCATCAATTTTAGCAAAGGAAATTGGTAAGTTTTCAAACGAGGAACAAAAATCATTTTATTATGCCTGTTTATTGCATGATATTGGGAAAGTGCATATTCCTGATTCCATATTAATGAAGCCTGGGAAATTAACAGAAGAAGAATTTGAAATTATTAAGTCACATCCAAGTGTCGGTGCTGAAGCAGTGCAGAATGTCCACGGAATAAAGGACAGTCTATCTGTCATCCGGTCACATCACGAGCGCTGGGATGGAAAGGGCTATCCTGATCAATTAGCCGGAGAAGAAATTCCTTTACTAGCAAGAGTTACATCAATTGCAGATGCATTTGATGCTATGACATCTTCCAGATCGTACAGAGCAGCAATGCCATTGGAGGAGGCATATAAGCGTATTCTTGAAGGAAAGGGTTCACAGTTTGATCCATCGTTGGTAGAGAATTTTATCAAAGTGTTTCCTGCATGGGTCAACTTTCATCAAAAATATCCATGGAACAAAGAAAAAGCTTTACTGAAGGAGGTGGAAGGATGAAAATCCGTAAACTGAAGAAAGTAAAAACTACATGTTGGTGGTGCGGCTTTTTTGGATTAGGAGGATAAGATGCTGGCGGAAGCTAAGCTTCTTTTTTTTAAACTATATAAAAGATAGGGTGTTGTTATGAGGCTTACACTCGATTCGTGTCTATTGTTGGAACAAGTTTACATTCATAAAGATAGTAAAAATTATATAGTTGAAGATAAGGTTTCAGGTGAGTTCTATGAAATGCCTGAGGTATGTATTGATGCAATCAATCAGATGAACGACGGAGTTACATTAGGTCAAATCGAAAGGCGTCTTAAAGAAAAGTACCCAAAAGAAGACGTGGACTTGATCAAATTTGCCAACCAACTTCTTGATCTGAATTTAATTGATGAAATTGATGGTGTTAAGCTTAAAAAGCAGCATCAAGAAAAGGGGCATCTTGGTTTTTTGAGGATTTCCCCTAAGATAGGAAAATTCTTTTTTAATCGGGTGTCTTACCCTTTGTATGTAATTTTATTTGTCATAAATCTTATCCTTTTCATCAAAAATCCGTCTTTATTTCCCCAGCGGGAGGATATATTTGTTTTTGAAACTATGGTAGTTAATGTTTTTTTATGGTTGTCATTTACATTTTTTCTTGTGCTTATTCATGAGTTTGGTCATGTGTTGGCGATGAGAGCTCAGAATCTCCCGACAAAAGTGGAGGTAGGTCATCGTTTGTTTTTTGTTGTCCTAGAAACAGATATGTCACCGGTATGGAAAATAGCACCAAAAGAGCGAAATATTCTTTTTTTGGCTGGCCTTTGTTTTGACACAGTCATCCTCTTTATTTCCCTAATATACCTTCTAATTTTTCCAAAGGGTCCAGAACTAGCCAGTGGTTTAATGAGCCTTGCCGTTTTTGATATCGTAATGAGGACTATTTTCCAATGCTGTATATACATGAAAACGGATCTATATTATGTCTTTGAAAATATAACTGGCTGTTACAATTTGATGGAAAATGCACTCCAGACCATAAAAAAGAGGGTTTCTATTTTTAAAATGAAATTACTTGAAGAAGTGGTCTTTGCGGGTGAACAAACTACAATAATCATTTATTCCATCTTTACCATGCTTGGGATTGCAGCAACCATAGCTGTATTTTCCATTTATTATATCCCTGAAGTGATCGATGCAGGGAACTACCTACTCCCAGGATATACAAAGGGACCAACAAGTCTTGCTTTCTGGGATGCAATCGTCTTCTCGCTCCAAGTTTCCATCTACTTGCTGCTACTTTTGTACTCTTGGCGAAAAAAATACATTCAAAAATAAGCTCCATAAACAAAATGTGACAGACATTTGTCTAAAATAACATTTCTAGGGGTTTTTTCCCCCCATAATGGGGGAACTCCCTGATATTTATAACACTGCCGTTTTTCTTACAATGAGAGTATGAAAAAACGGTAGTGTTATTTTTATTTAGGAGGAACTCCAATGGAAGCCAATATTTCAATGACTAAAAAACAAGAGCGATCGGTCAATGATGCGTTTGCATCCCACTTTGCTAAATCAATGTTTCTGACGGTTGTTGGACTTGCGATTTTAACGTTTATCGGTACAAGAATGTTTACACATGTTGACTTAAATCTTTATGGATATATGGTAGGAACCATTGTATTTATCGGAGGATTTTTCTACCGCTTTATTGCATGGGGAGAAAGACCGCCTACCAAAATTTTTATCAAAAAAGGCTTAAAGTTATTATTTCGAAAAAGTACACCTAAAACGGCTGTAAATCATTTAGCCATATACGATTTTATTCGTAATCGGGGGATGTACCGCTGGGTGCAGCACATTTTAATCGGTTGGGGCTGTGTCCTTGCGTGCTTGGTAACCTTCCCGCTCGTGTTCAGTTGGATGTATTTTACGATGGAAGACAATGGCTACTATACAATCGTGTTATTTGGAATGAATGTAATGAACGTGAAAGCAGATGGAATCATCGCTTGGTTATCCTATAACGCACTTAATATTGCAGCGATTATGGTTACAGCTGGAGTATGTATGGCTCTAAACCGCCGCTTAAAAAACATGCAAGCCAGAGCAGAACAAAAGTTTATGTACGATTTCTTACCGCTGTATCTATTATTGTTTATTTCCGTTACTGGACTTTTATTAACGGTCCAAAACGTATTCCTACATGGTTGGATGCAGCCGCAAATGTCACTGATTCATCAATTTTCAGTTATTGTGACACTCATTTACTTGCCATTCGGAAAGCTTGCCCATATTCCATTCCGTCCGATGAGTGTATTTGCAAGAAATTACCGTGAGCATTATGGAGAACAGCATATGAAGGAATGTAAAGTATGCGGCGATCATTTTGTATCAGTGGAACAATCGAATGATGTCATTCAAGTTTTATGTGTCAATGAAATGGAATTTAATATGCAGGATGGTTTTAATCTTGCAGAACTATGTCTGCCTTGTCGCAGAAAATATAGAATCTCAAGATTCTCAGGCTTCGCAACACATCAAGTTAAGGTCAAGGAGGCAAACCAGAATGCAAAGGGATAAATTTTTTAAAGAAATAGAAAATCTTCGTCATCCAAATGAAACACTTGTAAAAACTCATTGCAGTTACTGTGGGATGCAATGTGGAATGAACCTGCGTGTAAATACAAAAACAAATAAAATCATCGGGGTGGAACCACGGTATGACTGGCCGGTAAACGTCGGAAAAATGTGCCCTAAAGGGGTTACAGCTTACCAGCAAACCAACCATGATGATCGAATTTTAAAACCATTAATTCGCGATGATGCATCACTTAAGGGTACAAAAGAAGGCTTTCGTGAAGCCAGTTGGGATGAAGCCTACAGCTTAATTGCTAAAAAGTTTGCAGAGCTTCAAAATAATTACGGAAAAGATACATTGTCAGTATTCAGTGGTGTGTCGATGACAAATGAAAAGTGTTATTTGACAGGGAAATTCGCCAGGGTTGGCCTGCAAACACGCTACATTGATTATAACGGCCGCTTCTGTATGTCAAGTGCAGCTGGTGGATTTCTTCGTTCTTTTGGTGTTGACCGCGGTTCCACATTACCGTGGACAGATCTCCATGAAACAGATTGCTTGTTCATTGCAGGAAGTAATACGGCTGAGTGTCACCCAACTTCAATGTTCAGAGTATGGGCTGTCCAAGAGAGAGGAGGTTACTTAATTGTAGCTGACCCTCGTGAAACCCCGATTGCAAGAAGAGCGGATGTTCACTTGGATTTACGTCCTGGGACAGACCTTGCCTTAGCAAATGGTATTCTAAACTTACTTATTCAAAACGGTTATGCAGATGAAGAATTCGTTAATAATCATACGAATGGCTTTGAAGAAACAAAAGAATTGGTGAAAGAATTTACACCAGAATATACAAGTGAACTTACTGGAGTAGCTCCAGAAAAAATTATCCGTGCCGCTGAAATTTACGGAAAAGCACCAAATGCCATTGTCATGTTTGCGCGTGGTATTGAACAGCAGCATAAAGGTGTTGATAATGTATCAGCCTACACGAATATGGCATTAGTTACAGGGAAAATTGGCCGCCCTAAAGCGGGAGTAGCAACATTTACAGGGCAGGGTAATGGTCAAGGAGGACGGGAGCATGGTCAAAAATCTGATTTGCTTCCAGGTTATCGTAAAATTACCAATCCGAAGCATGTAGAAGAAGTATGTAAGGTATGGGGTATTACACCTGAAGAAATGCCGCAGCCTGGTGTTTCTGCCTATGAAATGTTCGAACTAATGGAGGAAAAGACAATCAGAGGTTTGTATTTACTCTGCTCAAACCCAGCAGTATCTGCACCAAACTTAAACTTTGTCCGCAAAGCTTTAAAAGGCTTAGACTTTATGGTTTGTGCAGACTTCTATCTTTCCGAATCTGCAGAATTTGCAGATGTCATCCTTCCAACCGTTACATGGTCAGAGGATGAAGGAACGGTAACCAATTTAGAAGGCCGGATTATTAAAATCAATAAAGCGCAAGAACCAGTTGGTGAATCAAAGCCAGATTGGCAGATTCAAGCAGAGTTAGCAGAGTACCTTGGCAGAGGCAAGTATTTCTCCCACTTGAAAACGGCGAGAGATGTGGCTGATGAATTCCGTCTAGCATCTAAGGGCGGTTATGCCGACTATTACGGAGCAACTTGGGATAAAATCGACAAGCAAGATGGTGTGTTTTGGCCATGTAAGGATGAAAATGATCCAGGAACACCTCACATGTTCTTAGATAAAAAATTCTACCATCCAGATGGAAAAGCAAAAATTTGTGCCTTGCCATACCGTCCGCCAGCTGAAGAGCCGTGCACGGAGTATCCATTACGCTTAACAACCGGACGTGTCGTCTACCATTATCTTTCTGGAAATCAAACTCGCCGCATTCAGTTTTTACGGGATATGTGCCCAGAGCCTTATGTGGAAGTACATCCAGAAACAGCTGCAAAATATAGCATTGAACATGAAGAATTTGTCCGCCTCTTTACACGTAGAGGAGAGGCTGAATATAAAGTCAAAATCACAGAAGCGATTCGAAAAGATACCGTATTTGTTCCGTACCATTTTGGCCACGAGAAATCTATTAATCTATTAACCATTCCAGCGCTTGACCCTATGTCACGGATGCCAGAATTTAAAGCGTGTGCCGCTCAGATTGAAAAACTAGAAATGAAGAAGGTGCAGTAAATGAAAAAGAGGCTATATCTTGAACTTGAAAACTGTATAGGGTGCCGTTCATGTTTGGCGGCTTGTACACAGTGTGGCGGTCATGAAGAACGTAACCGTAACTATGTTTACGATGTGAACCCGCTTGTTAACCGTCAAACCATGCCTCTTATGTGCCTGCACTGTGTAAATCCGGCATGTGCTAGAAGTTGTCCAGCTCAAGCTATTCAAATCCACGAAACAGGTGCCGTGCTATCGGCTCTTGTGGAAAAGTGTATTGGCTGCCAAAACTGTACAATTGCGTGTCCATATGGAATACCAAAGTTTGATACAGAGCAAAATTTAATGTACAAATGTGATCTTTGTATCGACCGGACAAAGGACGGCATTCCGCCAATGTGTGCGAGCGTATGCCCATCGAATACATTACAATGGCTGACAGATGAAGAGATAGAAGCAAAACAAAAGCAATTTAACCTAGATAACGGAAAATGGGTTACAAGTATGCCTTATTTAGAAGGCGAAACAAATGTAAAAGTGAACCTGCCTGGTATTCTGCAGGGCGTCACGAAACTGTTTTAGGAGGGATGAACATGACAGAAAAAAATAATAAAATCCCGTTCAATGAAGATAATTATACCCATAATATTAACCGCAACAATGAAAGAAAACTTGACCGGCGCGGCTTTATGAAAACATTAGTTGGAGCAGCAGGAGTATTTGCTGTTTCATCTCTTCCTTGGGGAGCATTAGCTGCAAAAGAATTAACTGGATTGGGAGATAAAAAATATCCAATGCAAAAAATTACTAATGTTAATTCTTTGCCTGTAGGGGATGCAGTTGACTTTGCCTTTCCTGGTGAACATGACAGTGCAATCCTAATCCGATTATCTGAAAATAAATATGTAGCCTACCAAAATGCATGTACCCACTTAAGATGTCCTGTATTTTGGAAAAAAGATGAAGGAGAAATGCTTTGTCCTTGCCATCACGGAAAATTTGATGTGGAAACGGGTGCGCCAATCGCAGGGCCGCCGCGACGTCCGCTTCCTGAAATATATGTAAAAGTAGAAAACGGTGCAGTTTATGCCGTGGGGGTGAAACGTTATGAAGCGTAGTTACCTGCCTGTCGCCCTTCTTTTAGCAGTTTTGATGTTAAACATTATCTTTACTCAATATATGGTTCATCAATATTTTTATGAAAATTATACCAATACGATCGCAGCCGCCGTGATTAATGTTATTTTATTTCCTATCGCATTCCTTATTTATAAAAAAGGTGTGAATGTCAATGACTAGTGAGACGTATATTGATTTTTGTTTTGTCCGTCCGTTAGCAGGAGATTTTACAGTTGAAATCGACACGTTGTTAAAGAATACGTTTGCCAAAAAACGTCTAAATTGGTTTCTTGAAGAAAAAAACCTTGATGGGGCTGAGATGGTTATTGCAGAAATAAAAGGAATGAGTGACTGGGGTTCTGAAGATGAAACGATTCAATTTATCGAAGAACATGCTGGTGAGAAGTTTTGGGAGTATCTGCAAGGATATAAGATGTTCATCTATCCTGTGAAGAGAGGATGTAACAGCTGTGGAACTCATTAAGTTAGAAGATGTAAGCCAGTTTGTTGGAGTACCAGTTGAGGTTGCCATTCAAGATGCTGAGGGTAGCGACCAAGCACCTTCAGTAAAGAAAGTAATAAAAAAAGTACAGTTTTGTCCAGATGAGACACACATTCGTTTTTATTTTGATGATTTTTATTTTCTTGCCGTACCGATTACTTCACAAGTAAAAGAGTCAGAAAGGCAATGGAGGGCTTTTGATTCAGAAAGCGGATTAACATATACTATAAAAAAGGTCCAGGTTTTCTAAGAAGAACCTGCCTTTTTTATATTAAAGGCCGTGTTAAAGGTTAATGTTGATTTTGACACCCTGTTGATTGGAGCGGAAATCAACAGACTAGTTTAACACAGCCATATTAAAAAATAACACTTTGGAGGGGCAATATGGATGAATTAAGTTCAAAACAGCAGATTTGCTCTTATATAATTCATTCCCAAGAAGAAGAGATCAAACGGATTGCCCTAGAACTTCATGAAGGTGTCGGACAAAATCTATATAGTATATTAACTGGCTTACAGTTTATTGATTCAGGCGCCAAAGAACCACACATGAAACATTATGTTCGCGAAATGTCGCAGTTGATTGAAAAGACCATTCAAGAAATTAGGCACCTATCTGTTGAATTACATCCGCCTACACTAACAACCCTTGGTTTACTTCCAGCCATGAGGAGTTATATTAACTTATATACATCAACGTTTGGGATCCTAGTAGATTTAGAAACAACGGGTGAAGAAAAATGGATACCTGAAAAAAATAGTATTACCGTATTTCGTGTCTGCCAGGAGGCACTTGCCAATATTGCCAAGTATGCGGATACTTCCAACATAACCGTTCATTTTATTTGGATGGAGGAAGAATTGACCATTACCATTTATGATTTTGGCAAAGGATTTCAACAAGAGGAATACAATGACCTTAATCCATTATCAGGGCTTGCTGCAATGAAAGAACGAATGCTTCTGACTGGCGGTCAATGCAAGATTTCCTCTAAAATAGGGGAAGGAACGTCCATAGAAATATCTCTTCCGTTAAACCGGGATTAAAGGAGAGTTAAGAGTGATAAAAATCCTTTTGGTTGATGACCATGCTGTGGTTAGAATGGGGCTTAAAATGCTGTTAAACACAAATCCAGAAATGGAGGTAATTGGTGAAGCATCGGAAGGAAATGAAGGAATTAAACAAGCGTTAAAGTTAAAACCTGATGTTGTGGTCATGGATCTAAGCATGCCACATGGAAAAGACGGATTATCCGCTACAATGGAATTGAAGAAGTTAATGCCTCAAGTGAATATATTAATCCTAACGATGCATGATGATGAGGAGTACCTTTTTCGTGCCATTCAAGGGGGAGCATCTGGCTGTATCTTAAAAAGTGCTCCACATGCTGAATTAATGTCAGCCATCGAATCAGTTGCTGTCGGAGATGCCTATTTACATCCCTCTGCACAGAAGCGATTGATGGAAGAATATTTAAGCAGCGTAAAACAAGATGGGAATGATACGTACAATCTTTTATCTGATCGGGAAAAAGAAGTGCTAACACTTATTGCTAAAGGTTATTCCAATAAGGAAATCGCAGAACAACTAGTGCTTAGTGTTAAAACCGTCGAAACCCATAAAGGTAAGTTGATGGAGAAACTACAGATGAAAACCAGACCTGAATTGGTGGAATATGCCGTAAGAAAAGGGTTATTGGGTTATGGTATTTAAGGAGAAATTCTTGAATGAAAGAGATTAAGGAATGTCCTGCAGTAATGGAGGTTTGCGACAGTCTGTTGACTGTGGTTGATTGCGAATTTGTTGCTCTGGCGCTGCAAAATGAAGTGGGTCCAGATGTTAAGTGGCATTATGCTGCTGGCAATTTAAATGAAAAGTACAAAAGAATAACTGTCCGTTTCGGAAAAGGCATCGCAGGAAAAATAATCTCAAGCGGAAGTCCGATGATGCTTACAGATTTTCCAAACGGAATTATCGGAAAAGTTACGGACCATCCAATTATGCTTGCTGAAAAACTTGTTTCGACTTATGCTGTCCCTTTATTTTTTCATAGTGTCCCTAAAGGGGTATTACTTATTGGTAATCGGAAAATCAAGACGTACACAGAAACTGATCGGCAGTATGTAAAGAAAGCCGCTCAAGACTTAGAAAAAATATTGACGGAACAGATACTTCGATAGATGCAGGGAGGAGCAAATGGACAAGGAAATGGACCAGCCTGCAAAATTCGCAAACCTTGAGTTAGAATTAAAAAAGTCAATGCAGGAATTAGTAGATATAAAGTTTGCGCTTGATGAATCTTCGATAGTAGCCATCACCGATTCTCGGGGCACGATTACATATGTGAATGATCAATTTTGTCATATCTCGAAATACTCCAGGGAGGAACTCCTTGGGGAAGATCATCGAATTATCAATTCCCAGTACCATTCAAAAGAATTTTTTCGAAAAATGTGGAAAACAATCGGTTCCGGTAAGGTTTGGAAAGGTGAAATCTGCAATAGGGCAAAAGATGGGACTCTTTATTGGATGGATACAACGATTGTTCCTTTTTTAAATGAAAAGGGAAAACCGTATCAATACTTAGCGATTCGTTATGAAATTACTGAACGAAAACGAGTCGAACGAGAGCTTCAAAAAATGATGACTACTATCATTAATGTTCAAGAAGAGGAACGAAAACGCTTGTCACGTAATTTACACGATGGAATTGGACAAAACCTGTATAGTCATTTAATTACTATTAATCGTCTCTTAGCCGAAATGGACCATCCTCTTTTGCAACAGATGCAAACCGAAGCAACCGAATTGATTGAAGAAATCCGTGAGATTTCATGGGAACTTCGGCCTTCCGTACTTGATGATTTAGGACTAGTGCCAGCTATTCGATCGTTTCTATCCCGTTACTCAGACCATTACAATATTGATGTGTATTTTGAATGCGTGTTAAACCGGCGCTTAGACATTAGCATTGAACTAACGATTTACAGGATTATTCAGGAGGCACTCACGAATATTCGCAAATATGCCGAAGTTAATGAAGCCACGGTCACTGTAAGAGAAATTGAAGATGTAGTTCGTGTTATGATTGAGGATAAAGGAAAGGGGTTTGATGTGAAGAATCAAACCTTTGGTGTTGGTTTGTTTAGTATGGATGAGCGTGCACGTTCGGTGGGTGGAGAGTTATTAATCAGCTCTTCACCTGGGAAGGGGACTAAACTGATCTTAGAAGTCCCTAATTCTATCGTGGAATAGCAAAGAACCAGGCGGTGTTTATGCCTGGTTCTTTAAGTATTTATATAGTAACTTTTTACGATGATAACTATCTAGCTCCAGCGCCCAGCGACTAGTGTGCTTCGCTCTCCTCCTTCGATAAGTCAAGCACGAATGCGCTACGCTCTTCGTGTTTCCTTTATCTCGTTCGGAGCGCTCCAGCCCTGTCGTGCGCTAAACGGGCGCTTCCGCTTTTATATTTTAAATGAACTTTTTAAAGATACGATTCGATTAAATACTAATTTATCTACTGTTGTATGTTTAGGATCGACGTTAAAGTATCCATGTCTAAAGAATTGGAATTTCTCTTGCGGTCTGCTTTCCTTCATGTTAGGCTCGACAAAGCCTTGTAACACCTGAATAGAATTTGGATTAACATTGTCTAAGAATGTCTTTTCTGGACTGCTGTTATCGTCTGTTTCGTCTAAAATCAGTGGTTCGTAAAGGCGGAATTCAGCAGGAACGGCATGGGCTGCTTCCACCCAATGAATCGTTCCCTTCACTTTTCTACCCGTAAACCCTGTACCGCTTTTTGTCTCTGGGTCGTAAGTGCAGCGCAGTTCGACAACTTTACCATTTGAATCCTTAACCACTTCTTCACATTTAATGAAATAGGCATTTTTTAGACGGACCTCATTACCAGGGAACAGACGGAAATACTTTTTAGGCGGCTCTTCCATAAAGTCATCTTGTTCAATATAAATTTCCCGTGAGAATGGAATTTTTCTCGTGCCCATTTCTGGATTCTCTGGATTGATTTCAGCATCTAGCAATTCAATTTGTCCTTCTGGATAATTCGTAATAACCACCTTTAAAGGATCGATGACACCCATTGTTCGTGGTGCTTTTAATTTTAGATCCTCACGGACGAAGTGTTCGAGCATTTGTGAATCAACTGCTCCAGAACCTTTGTGAATGCCAGTTTCTCGGACAAACGAAACAATCGATTCTGGCGTGAATCCTTTTCTTCTCATCCCAGAAATGGTGGGCATACGAGGATCATCCCAGCCATCCACAAATCCTTCGTCTACTAATTGTTTCAACTTACGTTTACTCATGACAGTATTCGTTACATTTAAGCGGCCAAATTCTATTTGCTGCGGCGTGCTCTCCATTTCACATTGTTCGACAACCCAATTATAAAGAGGACGTTGGTCTTCAAACTCAATCGTACAAATGGAATGGGTGATACCTTCAATGGCATCTTCAAGTGGATGAGCAAAAGCATACATTGGATAAATGCACCATTTGTCACCAGTATTATGATGGGTTGCATGGGCAATCCGGTAGATAACAGGGTCACGTAAGTTTATATTCGGTGATGACATATCAATTTTCGCTCGAAGGACCTTTTGGCCGTTTTCATAGACACCGTCCCGCATCTTTCCAAATAACTCAAGGTTCTCCTCAATCGAACGGGTCCGGTAAGGACTATCCTTTCCAGGTTCCGTTAGTGTCCCGCGGTACTGGCGGATTTCGTCAGCTGATAAGTCATCAACATAGGCTAATCCTTTTTTGATCAATAAAACCGCACGTTTATACATTTCTTCAAAATAATTGGAAGCAAATAATAAGTTATCCCATTCAAAACCTAACCACTTTACATCTTCTTTGATTGAGTTTACATATTCGATATCTTCTTTTAACGGATTGGTATCGTCAAAGCGTAAATTTGTTAACCCGTTAAACTCATCCGCTAAGCCGAAGTTGATGACAATCGATTTTGCATGTCCAATATGTAAATAACCGTTAGGCTCCGGAGGGAACCGAGTGACGATTTTAGTGTGCTTTCCAGCTTCAAGATCTTTTATCATGATATCTTTAATAAAATTAGATGTGTTATTGTCCACCCTTTTCAACCTCTTTCATTCTTAACTCTACATTATAAATAACATAAATACGGATATTTTTCCATTGTTCCCAACAATTCATGTATAAAACACACGTGAAATGGAATATTTGTTTCTTTTTTATAGGCTCTGGAATTGGCAAGTCGCGTCGAAAAAGACTACAATGGTTTCTAAAAGAAATATAGGAAGGGGAATTAATATGATTACCTTTGGAACAGTTGGAACAGGATGGATTACAGAATCCTTTATCAAAGCAGCCGAGCTCAGCGGTCATTTGCAATTAACAAGTGTCTATTCCAGAACTGAGGATAAAGCGAAACAATTAGCGGATACATATAACGCTCCCTATTTTTTTACTGATCTAGAGGAGTTGGCAAAGAGTTCAGAAATACAAGCGGTATATATTGCATCACCGAATTCTGTCCATTTTGAACAAACACTTACATTTTTGAAAAATAAGAAACATGTTATCTGTGAAAAGCCGATTTTTTCAACGAGCGCAGAGTTACATACAGCCTATCAGACAGCGGAGGAAAATGGCGTATATCTATTTGAAGCGATTCGTAATATCCATACCCCAAATTTTAAAATCCTGAAAGACAACCTACAACGGGCTGGGAAGCTACGTAGTACCATATTGCCTTATATCCAATATTCTTCTCGCTATGATTTATTTTTACAAGGGGAGGAGCCTAATATTTTCTCAGCGCAATATTCTGGCGGTGCGCTTGTTGATTTAGGTGTCTATCCGCTTTATTTAGCTGTCGGATTGTTTGGTGCACCTAAGCAAGTCAACTATCATCCTGTTGTTCTCCGCAGCGGTGTGGATGGAAGTGGAACCTTGGTGTTAACGTATGATGATTTTATTTGTACGATCCTTTGTTCAAAAATTTCTCATTCCGAATTACCGTGTGAGATTCACGGAGAAAAGGGAACCTTTATCCTTGAAGATGCGGCCCCGATTTCAACTATTACCTTCGTGGACAACCGTGGAAAAGAGAGAGAAACCATGAGTGTCACTCTAGAAGAACAAAACATGGTGTATGAATGTGTTAACATTGCTAAAATTATTGAGACGAAAAATGACCAAGAATATAAGCAATTGAAGGTCTGGAGCGAAATCGTACTCCAAATTACCGAAGAAGCTAGGAAACAAAATAATATCTTATTTGAAGTAGAAAAATAATACAAGGCCAGGAGGATACGTTCTCCTGGCTTTATTTCATGAGGTTATCTTCCCCAAAAAAGCTTATTTAACATTTTATGAATGGTTATGTGAATTCTTTATGAACTCAATATTCTCAATGACTTTTATCACATGCCATGTTTTTTAAGTTCATTATAGTTGAGGTAGTAAGATGGGAGGAAACCTTATGAAATCAAAAGCTTGGTATCAGAAACAGTTGAAACGTAAACCTGTCCAAATTACAAGATATACCGTTCAGGGCTTGTTTCTGTTGTTTTTATTATATGTCGGTCTGCAGTTTTACCAATTTTATTTGCATTTTGAAACACTCGGAAAATCCCCTTTTGTTAACCGGCCTTCTGCAGTTGAAGGATTCTTGCCAATCAGCAGCTTGGTCGCCTTAAAAGTATGGCTTACGAGTGGCGAATTTGATGTCATTCATCCAGCCGGTCTCGTTTTACTTGCATTTTTTGTAGGTGCGGGTATCATTTTGCGTAAATCATTCTGCAGTTGGATTTGTCCAGTAGGAACAGTTGGTGAGTTGATAGCGTTGCTGGGCAGGAAAATATTTAAGAGGAATTTTGAAATCCCGCGATGGCTGGCCTGGATACTAACACCAATAAAATACTTATTGATGTTATTTTTTGTTCTTATGGTTGTACAAATGCCTGTGTTTACGGCGAAAAGTTTTCTTGAGGAACCGTATAATAAGGTATCTGATGTAAAAATGCTCCTTTTATTTATCAATCTTGGCGGCTTTGCCTTGAAGTTTATCATTGTTATCTTCATCTTGTCCTTATTTTTTAGAAACTTTTGGTGCCGCTTCTTGTGTCCCTACGGTGCACTGATTGGACTAGGCAGTATCTTTAGAATTACGAAGATTGAGAGAAATGAAGATACGTGTACAAACTGCGAAATGTGTACCAAGGTTTGTCCGCAAAGATTAAAAGTACACAAGGTTGAGACCGTAAATTCCCTTAATTGTTCAGCATGTATGTCCTGTGTAGAGGCATGTCCTGTGAAAGATACGCTAAACATGACGGTTGCCCGGAAGAACGTTAATAAATGGTTTGTTCCAGTTACCTTCTTCGTGTTATTCTTCTTAGTTATTACGATTGCAAAAATAACTGGGCACTGGGATACAATCATTTCCTATGAAGAATGGAAACAGCTAATACCGGAAGCAGAAAACATAAAATAATGGTTTAATAGGAGCCCATATCGGCCGCTATTTTTGTGCTGAATTTGAGGTGAAAAGGAATAATCAAAAAGTTCGCAAAGTTTTCATTTTACGAAGCTGTCTCGCCTTTAGTATCATGAAACTATGAGGGGTTTTTGGAATTTTAAGGAGGATTATCTAATGACGAAGGCAATCGATGAATATTCATTAACTGACTTAATGCAACGGATAGAAGAGATTTTTAATGAAAATCCTGGTCCTATTAAAGGGTTTGAAGCTATTGTTCAGTATGACATTCACGGTGATGCAGAAGGAACGTATCAGCATTTCTTTCATGATGGAAAATTAACCATTAAAGAGGGAACAGAAGCGACTCCGGTTTGTACAATGCAAATGTCGTATGATAATTTCAAAAAATCGTTATTAGGTAAGCTGAGCGGAACCATGGCCTTATTGACAGGAAAGGTGAAGGTAAAAGGTGATATAAGCACCGGTTTAAAAATAGAAAGCATTGTGAAAAAGTATAAGATAAAAGAACAATTGTAATAGATAAAACGATAAAAATACCGCTAATTGGTTTATTTTAATTAGCGGTGTTTTTTTCATTGGCTGTGTTAAAGGCTAATGTTGATTGGAGTGGAGGGCACGAAGACTCCTGCGGGAGTACGGGGCAGGGGAGACCCCGCAGGAGCAAAGCGACGAGGAGGCTCCACGGCACGCCCGCGGAAAGCGAAGTGCCCGGAACGGAAATCAACAGATAAATATAACACAGCATTTTCATTAATAGTGTTTAACACATAGCCCACTTTGCATCATATAAATATAAAAAACTAAAATGGGTGAGTTATGATGGTTGGTAATAACAGAGAATTAATAAGTTGGATATTGCCATATCTCCCTATGGGTGCAGAGTTGGAATACCGAGATCAACAAGCAATCCTTCAATCTATGGATATCGATGGTGATGGAATCCAGGAAATCTTTGGGGTATACCATCTTTACCGGCAGCCCTATTTATTTGTTCTTAAACAGTACTTTGGTCAATTTAGATATTATTTTCCGCTTCCCTCTGAGGTGGAGCAAAAAGCAATTCGAGCGCTATCCATTTCCAGAGAGTCGAGGTCCGTTTACCTTTTTCCTGTTGTGAGGAAGGAAATTGGCGGAAACAAGTGGGGATATATGGATGCAAAAGGAAATTGGATTCTTCCGGCAAACTACGATCATGCCGAGGATTTTCAAGAGAATGGCTTGGCCATTGTTGGTTTAATGGACAAATCAGGTGTCATTAATTCTAAAGGTTATTTTATCGTACAGCCTAAATACGACACGATTAACCCATTTTCTGAAGGCAGGGCCGTTGTCAATGATGCCCAGGGATTCAAGGTGATTAATGAGAATGGCAAAGAAATCACGGAAGAGGCGTATTCTATCATTGTTGGAGAGTATAAAGAAGGACGCGTTCGTGCCGTGAAAATAGATGCGAACGGGGAATATTTATATGGTTATCTCAATAAAAGAGGGAAAGAAGTGATTCCATTAATCTATAAAACTGCCAGTGATTTTGAACAAGGGAAAGCAATAGTTGAAACAAAAGAAGACAGGTTTCAATTGATCGACCTTACCGGAAAGGTACTACAATCCTATCCTTTTGCTTACGTCGCTAATTATGGTCAAGGTTTGCTTGCATTTAAGAATAGTACCGATGGAAAGCTGGGTTATATCGATGAGCAGGGGAAAATAGTCATCGAGCCCAAATTTTCATATGCAGGTTCATTTATAGCAGATCTGGCAATCGTCAGTTTGTCAGAGAATAATAGAGAAAATTTTGGTGTCATTGATCGGCAAGGTCATTTTGTGGTTAAGCCTAACTATAATCAAATCTTATATTTAAATGAAGGGCGTTTTGCGATTGGAAAGGAGATTGACCCGAAACAGCCTTGTATGAGATCCATTTATGCCTTAGCGGATTCGGATGGTCATATCCTCACAGGATTTCATTTTACTGTGATGACAAAATTTGAGGAGGGCCTTGCGTCTGTCACTGATGATCTGCATACTTATTTTATTGACAAACACGGAAGGCGAAAGGAACATCTGCCAATGGTCAGTGGCTCAGGCTGGCTTAGTTTTGAAAAAACATTAATTAAGGGTCATATTGACGACCATCTCTTATATTATAATCAAATGGGAGAGTTACTCTGGAAGCAAGCTTCCATTCTTCCGCTAAATAACCAATATTCGGTGGTTGAGTATAAATACAAACCAAATAAGGATTATTTAGTCTACTTTCCACAAATCGAAGGGATGGAGAATCCAGAAAGTGTAAATCGCTCTCTAAAGGAGATGGCAGGTGTAAAACCCGTACCCGCACACACTCAGCTGGAATCGAATTATACGGGTAATTATGAAATAACTTATTTTAAGAAAAATTTACTCGTTATTAAGATTGCAGGGTACGATTACCCGTTTTGTGCAGCGCACGGAATGCCTGTCGAAAAATATGCCCATATTAACCTAAAAACGGGCTCGATGTACCAATTAAAAGACCTTTTTAAGCCTGGCAGTCCTTTTGTAAAAGCAATTAGTGAGCTAATTCTTGATCAAATAACAAGTAATAATCAGTATTCGTCTTATCTATTTCCTGACGAGTACCATGGAATTAAGGCGGATCAACCCTTTTTTATAAGTGAGGCTGGGCTGAATATCTACTTTCACCCCTATGAAATTGCAGCATTTGCAGCCGGTTTTCCTACCTTTACCATTCCGTTTGATGACCTAAAAGAGCTCATTAATAGGAACAGCGAATTTTGGAAATCGTTTCATTGAGGAAGGCAGGAATCAATCCTGTCTTTTTTTATGTAAACTAATGAAAAACCCTGCGGAAATATGAAATAATGGTGATAAACGAAAGATTATTATTGAAGGAGTGCATGGGTGGTTATGAAGATTTATGATATTTCTAGAAAACTAATAAATGGGATGCCTGTTTGGCCAGGTGATACGGATTTTCAATACGAGGTCGCATGGCCAATGGAGGAAAGCGGCTCCGTTAATGTGGGCAAACTTGAATTAAGTACCCATACAGGAACACATGTGGACGCTCCCTTCCATTTTGATAACGAAGGAAAACGTATCATTGAGTTGAACCTTGACCTATATATCGGTCCTGCGAGAGTTATTAATATGCTTGGTAAGGAAAGCATTGGTGCCGCTGATTTAGAGAAGATTAATCTAGATGGGTGCAAACGGGTGTTATTTAGAACACTAGCCTGGGAAAAACCTGATGTTTTCCCTGAAAAGATTCCACATATTGAGCCGAACTTAGCTCCTTTTTTAGGAAATAAGGGAGTTCAACTGATCGGCTTGGATGTTCCATCCGTCGATCCACTTGACAGTAAAGAACTGCCTGCCCATCATAGCTTGAATGAGCATGGTATTCACATCCTAGAGTCACTAATGCTTGATGAAATCGAACCTGGCGATTACGAACTGATTGCCCTTCCATTACCACTAGTTGAAGGAGATGGGAGTCCGGTTCGTGCAGTTCTGAGAAAGTAGAAGTAGAAGTACAAGAATTGGTGTCAGGCACCAAACAAGCGTGAATCCATGGACTCACGCTTGTTTCTATCTTACTAGGGGGAAATTCACTGTTCTTTTGTCTGAGCCGTATATTTTTTTCGATAAATTAACCAATAACCTCCAAAGCCAATGATAATAAATAAACCCACCAAACCGGGAACAACATAATTTATTAATGCTGGCTGGACATTCTCCACTTGATTTGAAGTCGATAAGGCCTGCCCATTTTCTGTTCCGGTTATTTTATTTGTTGGTTCGATTTTATTATTATCTGATGTTAAAGTAACTATTTGAGCTGTGTGGCTAACTACTGGATTATGTTGAGGAGAAGAAACTTCTAATCGAGAATCTGCATAGACAATCGTTCCTACAAGAAAAAACAACAGTGATGTGATAAGAGCAATCTTATTAAACATCATATTCAACTCCACTATATTGTAATCTTTCTGTTGTTTATTCTACCATCGTTTGCATCAGGAAAAATCACTTTAGCGGTAAAGTTCACAAAGCTTTCGAAAATTAAATCCTCTTAAAATTAAACAAAATTCTTCCAAAACATAGGAACCCCAGTGCATTGGGGGCTATTAATCATCGGAGAAGGGGAACCGCTAATTGCCAGTTTACAATCGTTAGGCATGAATGTAATTGTTAATCAGTTAGAACCCGTGCATTTTAGACTAATGGGCATCAAGCTTGACGAAATTAACTAATACCTGATAATTGTTTTAATTTCATATAGACGGCCGTTGACGATTAGTAAGAACCGGTAGGACAACGCTGCGATCTTTTCCATTGTGTTATTTGATTAAATGGCTGCTCATAGTGGGCAGTCTTATTTGGGTAAGAACGGATAATTCGTTATAATATTTTATATATTATAACTTTAGGACGAACGAGGATGAGCGATAGTAATAATTTTCCCTTCTAGTTAAATAATAAGCAAAAAGGGAGGGATTCTTTTGGAGCGTAATCAGGATAGTAAATTTGAAGAAACTTTTCTTCCGATGACCTCAATTGGCAATGGTGTGGGGATGGCTGTTTTACCAGATATATATTGTTATACCGACAAAATCGTGAATCTTGTACTTGTCGGCGAACCGGATAAATCGGGTGAATTTGTACTAGTAGACACTGGAATGCCAAAATCTGCAGAAAAAATAATTGAAATGATTGAAGAACATTTTGGTGAGGGGGCTATTCCGAAAGCGATCGTTTTAACGCATGGACATTTTGACCATGTCGGTTCAGTTGCTGAATTGTTGGAGGAGTGGAAGATCCCGGTTTATGCACATGAACTTGAGCTTCCCTTTCTAACAGGACAACGTGACTATCCACCCGGTGACCCAAATGTCGATAGCGGACTTGTTGCAAAATTGTCGCCGATGTTCCCAAACCATGGAATTAATATAAGTACCCATGTTCAGGTGCTTCCTAGTGATGGAACTGTTCCCCATATGCCTAATTGGAAATGGCTACATACACCAGGACATACACCAGGGCATATTAGTTTATTCCGTGAGCAAGACCGGACGCTGATTGCCGGAGATGCATTTGTGACCGTAAAACAAGAATCGCTTTATAAAGTAATGACGCAAACACAAGAGATTAGCGGTCCCCCTAAATATTATACGACTGATTGGGATGCGGCATTTGAATCGGTGAAAAAACTAGAGGCACTTAAGCCGCAAGTAGTGGTAACCGGTCACGGGCTTCCAATGGGAGGAGAAGAACTAGCAGAAAGTCTTCAGTATTTGATAGAGCATTTTGAAGAGATTGGTCGTCCCGAGAGTGGAAAATATGTGAATTGAATATCCTAAAAAAACATGAGCTGCCTAACTCTGCAGCTCTTTTATTTGAATAAGTCGTTCGTTTTTAAGAACGGATGAAAGGATTCATAGGTATCAGCATAAGTATTACTAGAAATAATGGATACTAATTAACTAATTCTTCCTGAGGTGGTAGTGATGAGACTTTGTTTATTCCTGCTAATTGCTGGACTATTGGATGCTGTTCTGACACATGTTGGGATAGCTTCAGGTATCGTTTCTGAAGGAAATCCGATGATGAAACTTGTCATTGAGAAAAGCTGGTCTTATTTCTACATTATCAAAATCTTTTTGCCCTTAACCTTGCTTGGGTTGTTTTACCTGCGTCCATTAAAAGGCTGGATTCGGACGCTGTTGGTTTCCACTTGCGTTCTCTACTTATCCGTCTTGATTTATCATATGGTTTGGATTGCCCTCTATTTTAATTCTGCAGCATGATTTTACACTATTGCTAACTAGACACTCCGAGCTTATTACGTTAGTATCAATACGATATGGAAAGACAAATAATAAGAAAAATGATTTTTAAATAAAGGAGTACAATATGTTAAATACCTTAAAACCATACTTGCAGGCAGCCTGGGAAAAGTCTGGGTTTCAACAGCCGACTTCCATTCAAGCAGCGGCCATTCCGATGATTCTTGAAGGCAAGGATTTAATTGCCGAGTCACCGACAGGTACTGGTAAAACGCTAGCTTATCTACTTCCATTATTAGATAAAATGGACCCTAGTTCACAATCCCTCCAAGCTATTGTGTTAGCTTCTTCGCAAGAGCTGGTGATGCAGGTCTATCAGGAATTTCAAAAGTGGTCTGAAGGCAGCGGAATCAGAGGCACTTCCATTATTGGCGGAGCTAATATGAAACGGCAGCTTGAGAAGTTAAAGAAACGCCCGCATGTCATTTTTGCTACACCCGGCCGTTTACTTGAACTGATTAAACAGAAAAAAGTGAAAATGCATGAAGTAAAACTGGTCGTTCTTGATGAGGGGGATCAATTACTTATTCACGAACATCTTACTACCGTCCAAAATATTGTGAAATCAACCATGAGCGACCGCCAAGTGGTATTGTTTTCTGCAACAATGAAACCGGCAACAGAGAAATTAGCCAAGGAAATGACTAAGGACCCCGAAGTTCTTCGGATTGAAAAGGATGAACTTGCTTCTTCTGGAGAAGTGGAACATATTTATTTTTCTTGTGAGCCGAGAGATAAAATCAAGCTGCTTGAAAAAATCACTCGCTTAGAAAATAGTAAATCGCTAGCATTTATTAATGATATCGGCGAAATTGAAGTATTTAAGGAAAAATTACATTTTAAAGAGCTGTCAATTGGAATCTTGCATAGCGACATGAAAAAGCTCGAACGGCAGACTGCATTAAAGTCTTTCCGTGATGGAAAAATGAGCATGCTGATTGCTACTGATGTAGCGGCAAGAGGACTTGATATCCAAGGAGTTACCCACGTGGTTAATATCGATTCTCCGAAGGATATCTCACAGTATGTGCACCGGGCGGGACGAACAGGAAGAATGGGTGCGAATGGGATTGTTATCTCGCTAGTTACTGAGAGAGAAGAACGAGAATTGAAACAGTATTGCCGTGAGTTAAAGGTTCCAGTTAATAAGAGAGTATTTTACAAAGGACTTATCGCTGAAGAAGGACAAAGAGACCAAAAACTAAGAAAATAATGGACGGCATTGACAGCGGAGGAAAATCCGCTGTCTTCTTTTAATGTGTAAAGGGATTTCATTCCTATTTCTTGAATAGTTAAGGAGAAAGGGGAGGGGAACAAACATGGAAGACTCAAAGTTAAAAGAAATGGATGTAGAGTGGCTTGAAGAAGCTACTATCACTCAGATACAAGAAAAATTTGCACAAGGAGAGCTTACATCGAAAGAGCTAGTACTGATGTACCTACATAGAATCGCTAAGTATGATAAGCACCTGCATTCCATCCTTGAAGTAAATCCAGATGCATTACAGCTAGCAGAAGCGCTTGATGCGGAACGAAAAGAAAAAGGTCCGCGCAGTCGATTACACGGAATTCCCATCTTACTAAAAGATAACATTGATACACATGATAAAATGCATACAAGCGCTGGATCCCTTGCCTTAAAAGATTCGATTGCTCTCCATGATTCATTTGTGGCAGAACAAGTAAGAAATGCTGGAGCAGTCATTCTTGGAAAGACAAATATGACTGAGTGGGCCAATTTCATGGCAATCGGGATGAAAAGCGGTTATAGTTCACGTGGCGGGCAGGTATTGAACCCATATGCCCCAGGGGAGTTTGATGTAGGCGGATCTAGCTCAGGTTCAGGGGCAGCCGTTGCAGCTAACTTCGCACCAGCGGCAGTGGGAACCGAAACATCAGGATCGATTTTAAATCCTGCTTGTCAAAACTCCTTGGTGGGAATCAAGCCAACAGTAGGACTGATTAGTAGAAGAGGAATTATACCAATTGCACATACCCAGGACACAGCGGGTCCGATGGCCAGAACGGTGGAAGATGCAGCAATTCTTCTAACGGCACTTTGTGGATGCGACGATAAAGATCCTATTACTAAAACAAATCCTTATGCTCAAAAAGACTTTTCCGATCATCTATTGATACATGGACTAAACGGCAAAAGAATTGGCTTAGCCCTAGAAGGTTTTATCGAGTTATTAAGTGAAGAAAAACAAAAGGTGATTCTTGCAGCGGTTGATAAATTAAAAACCTCTGGTGCTATCGTGATCGATACTATTGAGATTCCATCTGCCAAAGCAGATTGGAAGTATGATGTTTTGACCTATGAATTTAAACCAGATCTTAATGCGTATTTAAATAGCCTCCATCCATCAGTACCTATTAGAAATTTATCAGACCTCATTGATTTTAATAAGAACAATGAAGAGAAAATGCTCAAATACGGTCAGGCGGTCCTAATCGAGTCTGAGGAAACAAGCGGATCGTTAACAGAAGCAGCTTATGTTAACACATTGGAGTTCGACCAGTATCATTCGAAAAAACAGGGAATTGATTTTGCTTTGGAAACATTTAGCCTGGATGTGATTGTTTTTCCAAGTGAGGAGGGCTCTCATATTAGTGCAAAAGCTGGTTATCCATCCATTGCTGTTCCAGCTGGTTATACAGCAGAAGGGGAGCCAGTTGGGATTACTTTTGCAGGAACAGCATACAGTGAGCCATATTTAATCGAAATGGCTTATGCATTTGAGCAAATGACTAAATTTAGAAAAGCGCCGGTCCTTGAAAAAGAATAAGACTAATTATTTTCACTCATACTATCAATGTATTTCTCAAAAAGGAGCTGGTAGGTATGGGAAGACAGAAGCTAGGAAATCAAAATGCTCAGCGAAATAATAATCGCAAAAAGCCAATGAGAGATAGTGAAGAACTGGTTGAATTTACAACTGGTGAAGGGATAAAACACAATCGTCCAAATAGTAAATAATAAAGCGCGCCTCCTTCTGAGCAAGGAGGCGCTTTTTGTACCTTGTAATAACCAATTACTCTTCAGCAAGTAATTTTAATGCTTTTTTAGCAGGTCCCTCGATTACATCGCCTGAATATGCATACCGTGAGCCGTGACAAGGACAATCCCATGTTTTTTCAGCATGGTTCCATTCGCATTCACAGCCAAGATGGGTGCAAGTGGTATCAACGATATAGAGTTTACCGTTCTCGTCTTTATAAGCCCCCGCCCTTTTCCCGTTATACATCACAACAGATCCTTCGCCATCCGACAGATCGTCCGGATCTCCTGGAACAATTTCAAGCTTGCCTTTGATGAGGTGTTTGGCAACATCGACATTGGTGCTGACAATGCTTTTTAAATCCGGATCGGCATGGAACCTTGACGGTGAATAAAGCTCTTTGTATGGATTGTCGTTGTTTAACACATAATCTGATAATAAATGGCCAGCCATTGTTCCTGTTGTCATCCCCCATTTTTTAAACCCTGTAGCCACTAAAATATGCTCACGTTCAGAAGTGATCGGGCCGATATATGGAAGCTTGTCCAGTGTAACTAAATCCTGTGCTGACCAGCGGTAATCATATTCCTTAATCCCAAAAACTTCTTCCGCAAATGCCTCAAGATTTTCAAAATGGGCAATAGTATCAATGCCTTGACCTGTTTTATGGTTTTCACCGCCAATAATAATCAAGTTTTCGCCATTCACTGGTGTATAACGAATCGAACGGGTTGGACTGTCCGCACTAATATACATTCCGCCAGGGTACTCTTTATCTGTTTTAATTCCGATTGCATATGATCGATCTGCATACATACGTGCAAAATAAAGACCTGGCAAATCGTAAAATGGGAAATGAGAGGCAATGATCACTTTACTACAAGTAACGTTGAAACCGGATTTTGTAACAACTTTTGATTGCTGGTCATCATCTTCAATGTCGGTAGCAGTAGTATTTTCAAACACCATACATCCGGCTTGCACTGCTTCATCCAACAGAGCTTTCAAATATTTAAGGGGATGAAACTGGGCCTGATTTCGCATCATTAAGGCAGCTTTCACTTCAATATCGAAGGGGATGGTATCCTTTAATGCACCATCTATATCAAGTCGTTTATAGGCTTCCCACTCCGTTACCAGCTTTTCTTTATATTCATCAGTGACAGCATAAATAAAAGCATCTTGTTTGCTAAAATCACAATCGATTCCTTTTTCGTTCACATTACTTTCCACAAATTGTATGGCATTCATATGTGATTCAAAATATAGTCTAGCCTTTTCCTCTCCAAAATGGTTAATAAATTCATCATAAATTAACCCGTGCTGTGCGGTAACCTTCGCCGTGGTATGTCCAGTGGTACCATTTAACACACTACCAGCTTCAAGAATGGCAACCTTTACCCCCTGCTTCGAAAGTAAGTTAGCAGCTGTAATCCCTGTAATCCCTGCTCCAACAATGGCAACATCGACAGATATATCTTCAGTTAATTTCTTAAAAGATGGTAATTCTATTTCACGCCAATACGTTTTTGGGAATTGTGGAATTTTTTCAGATGAACTCATATAATACTCCTCCAGCCTAAAAAAATGACATCATAATTAATTTTGCCAAAGGAGTTAAAATAAATGTAATCAAGGAAAGATTTTCTTAACATAAAAAGAACCCAGCGTTTGCAGGGTCCTACTCCTCTTTGTCAATTTCCAATGGATCAATTCGGGTTGAGTCTTCGGTATTTAAGGAACTTCTTAGGAAGTAGAAGAATGTTCCTCCAATACAACCAAGAAATATAACAAAACCAATTGTTGTGACCCACCAAATTGCAGCCATTGTATTCCCCCTTTGTAAAGCTTAAGAGATGAACGTCTTAAGCTTTTCTAAAAATATATGCAAAAGGGGGGAGGATTTTTCCATCGAATTTCTAATTGTCCTTTTTCTTAAGTGAGGCATAATAGTCCACTTTTTTGATATTAACACCGACAAAGGTTTCAATAATCGACTGGCCGCCGGCAATCGATAAAATTAAGATGACCACAAAGGTAATGCGTGGAAAGAGTAAATAGGTTCCCCCAAGTAAAATAGCGCTCCAAACACCTGCACACCAATAACATTTCAGTAAATAACCGAACATCGATGTCGGAACTTCCTTTGTTTCTACCCCAGCGTCTGTCTCCACCTTAATTTTTTTAACAAAAGGTTTACGGATAAATTCAGTAATTTTATCAAAAACAATTAAATGGGTTAACCGATAACTCGCTAAAATTAACATTAAATATGTCATCCATGAAATCTCATTCACTTTTCAAATCCTCCATAATGTAGACCAAATTTTTTCAATAAATCAAAGTTAATTAAATTTTTTAATCCATTGTATATTTTGAGCCGGAAATCAAGATTATATATTCGGAGGAGGCGAAAAAATGAAAAAATCTTTTTGGTTTAGTTTTCTGTTTTTATTATCACTATTTTGTATTCCAAGCGTGTCTTTTGCCCAGCAAATATACACCGTTCAGCCGGGAGACTCACTCTGGAAGATCGCTGTCAGGTATCAGGTTGGAATTTCCGAGATTATTTCTGCAAATCGGCAATTTACAAACCCAAATTTGATCTATCCAGGTCAAAAGGTGACCATTCCAAGTTTCGACGCAGTCAAAAGTATTGAAAGTCAGGTCATTCAGTTAACCAATCAGGAACGTGCGAAAAATGGATTGAAAGCATTAACACCGGATTGGGAACTGTCAAGGGTGGCTCGTTACAAAGCAAATGATATGAGAGATAAAAACTATTTTAGTCATACGAGTCCAACGTATGGCAGTCCATTTGATATGATGAAAAACTTTGGGATTTCCTATCGTTCAGCTGCTGAAAACATTGCAGCAGGGCAAACAACACCAGCATCAGTTGTGCAAGCTTGGATGAATAGCTCTGGTCACCGAGCTAATATTTTAAGCACGAGATCTACCTATATCGGTGTTGGCTACTCACAGGGCGGCTCATCCAGACACTATTGGGTACAGATGTTTATCTCAAAATAAGTCAATAAGGGTCAGTTTCTTAAGCAATAGCAAAGAAACTGACCCTTTCTACGTCTTAAGGCTGATATAAAAATCAAGCTAAAGCGCAATTATGACAGCCAAAGAAAAGAGGTAAGATGATATCAAGATAACGAAAGGAGAAAAACAAAATGAAAAAATTCGGTTTATTGTTAGCAGGTGGAATTGCAGCTATGATCTTGCTTTCAACCATTGGTCCCATGGTGGGGTTACTGGTTAGCTTAGTACTCCTATACTTCATATTCAAACAGTTCTTAAAAGCTAAAACTACAGGAGGAAAAATCGGGCTTGGGATTATTGGCTTCATCGTCCTGATGGCCTCCATTCATAATGCCCCAGCCATCATTGGAGTGGCAGCAGCTTATGTATTATACCTCGTTTATAAAAAATGGAACCAAAATAAGGATACTGCCGTGAATGAAGGGTCTGACCCATTTGCTAATTTTGAAAAACAATGGAATGAAATGAAAAATTATTAAGATTATAAGGAGAGAATACACATGACAAACTTATTCACAAGAATTAAAAATACGATTACAGCAGATTTGCACGAGGCACTTGATCAAAAAGATAAAAAAAATCCAATTGCCTTATTGAATCAATACCTTCGTCAATGTGAGCAAGAAACGGAGAAAGTTAGAAAGTTGTTAGAACGTCAATATACATTGAAGGATGAGTTTACAAGAGAATACCAGCAAGCAGCCCAGTTAGCAGAAAAAAGAAAATACCAGGCGGATGTTGCTTCAAAGGCTGGCGAAACAGAACTTTATCAGTTTGCCTCTTCAGAGTATGAGCAATATGCAGATCGTGCAACCCGCTTAAGTGGTTCACTTGAACAAGTAAAGGGTCAGCTAGCAGACTTAGAAAGAAAATATGAAGAAATGAAACACAAAATCAAGGATATGCACCTAAGAAGGATGGAATTAATGGGACGTGAAAATGTAACACGTGCAAACCATCAAATCAACCAAGTACTTGATGCAAATACTTATTCAGATAAATCCTACTCAAAATTTAAAGAGATTGAAAACTATCTTGACCGTTTAGAACAGCAAGTGAATAGCTCGTTTTATCGCAATACCATCGATGCTCGGATCGCCCAGTTAGAAAAAGAAATGAAATTAGAAGAAAGCAAGTCCATTTAATTACAAATATGGTATGCTAAAAGAAAAGCGAAGGCGCCTCGCACATGGCGCGCATGTATAAAAGGCGTAGGCTTTCTGCGCCTTTTGTCCAAATGAAAAGAAAGTATTAGTTTTTGAACTTAGATTACTGTCTAGCGCAAGCGGCCCTAGCGGCTAGTGTCCTTCGCTCTCCGCCCTACGATAAGTCAAGCACGAATGCGCTAACGCTCTTCGTGTTTCCTTTATCTCAGTTGGAGTGCTCCAGGCCATACGCCGCTGACCAGGGCGCTTGCGCTTTCTTTAATTAAAATAAATGATGAGCCAGACATTGGTAAGGGAGGGTGGGCCATGTTTAAAAATACAAAAAATGATTATTTAGGCTGGATGTTCATCATTGGTGCGATCATTCTAGTTATGGAAATATTATTTTTCAACAGTGGGCTTATTTTTTCCCTTATCATATCTGGCGGCATGATTTTTCTCGGCCGCAAGCGTGCTGGGAAAAAAAGAGGGAAGTTTCTTTTTATCGGCGGAATTATCTTCTTTGTAATTAGTATCTTTCACATGATGACGTTTAGGTTCTTTTTGCTCGCCATATTACTGCATTTTTTCATTCAGTTTATTAATTCAAAAAAGCATCCAAAGAAGATATCACCGGAGATCATCCAAGCAGAAGAAACCCTGGAACAAGAAACACTGATTAAAACAGAGCCATTATTTGAAAATATTGTTCTTGGTCAACAAAAGACCCCTGCTGGTACTTACAAATGGAATGATGTAAACATCCAGGCAGGAATTGGTGATACCATCATTGATCTTAGTTTTACGATGCTTCCAAAAGGGGAAACCGTTATCTTTATACGAAATCTCGTTGGGAATATTCAAATCCTTGTTCCTTATGATATAGAAGTAAGTATCCAGCATTCTTGCATAGTAGGTTCAACAAGTGTTTTCGAGCATCATGACTCGAAACTTTTCAATCGGATCTTACACGTTAAGACACCTGGATATGAGGCAGCCGAGCACAAAGTCAAAATATTTACTTCGCTCGTTGTCGGAAATTTAGAGGTGAGCCGGATATGAGCACAACCCAGCGCCAAATTTTCTGGAGTGTCGGCTTTTCCTTTTTTATTGCGATCATTATCGGTGCCATTTTTATCTTTGTTTTCCCACTGGGCAGTTGGGCCGAATTGTGGAGTAAACAGTTCATGAATATTCCCTTTGTTATCTTTATCCCGGCCTTTAGTATTGCGGTCGGAATACTTTTAGGTGCGTTCTCTGGGATGTATTGGAGAAGACAGTTTCTATCGGTTGAACATTCCTTGCATTTATTAGAGGAAGGGAAACAGATAGAAGTGAAGGAGAAACCGGTGATCTCGGAAATGCAACTAATTGCCAACCGAATTGACAAAATCGGTAAACAAATGTCTGAGCAAGCTAAACTCTCTCAACGCTTAGCCACCGAAAAGGTGGAAGACCTAGAAGGAAGAATTCAAGAAATAATCGAACAAGAACGGAACCGTCTGGCCCGTGAGCTTCACGACTCTGTCAGTCAGCAATTATTTGCTGCTTCGATGATGATGTCAGCCATTAACGAAACAAAGCAGCAATCACAAGTAGAAAATGACCGCGAAGCGAAGCAACTGAAAATTGTCGAAGAAATGATTCACCAATCCCAATTGGAAATGCGTGCCCTCCTTTTACATTTGCGGCCGGTTGCCTTAAAAAATAAAACACTCCAAGAAGGAATTGAAGAGCTTTTAATCGAATTATCTCAAAAGGTTGAAATGGATATTAAATGGAAAACGGAAGCCTTCCCTCTAGATAAAGGTGTGGAAGATCATCTTTTCCGAATTCTGCAAGAATCTATTTCAAATACCTTAAGACATTCGAAAGCACACTCGCTCGAAGTTCTAATGGTTAAACGGGACGACTTGGTCATCTTGAGGATTGTTGATGATGGAATTGGTTTTGATGTAACCGAGATGAAGGCAGGCTCCTATGGAATGCAAAATATGCATGAACGTGCAGTTGAAGTTGGCGGTACGTTAAAAGTAGTTAGTGTGAAAAATCAAGGAACAAGGCTGGAAGTGAAGGTTCCGGTGATGATTAATGGAGATGGTGCCAATGATTAGAGTAGTATTTGTTGATGACCATGAAATGGTAAGAATCGGGGTTTCTTCTTATTTATCTGCACAGCCAGATATTGAAGTAGTCGGGGAAGCTGACGATGGAAAAAGAGGTGTGGAACTTGCCCTCGAACTTCGCCCTGATATTATTTTAATGGATTTAGTTATGAAGGAAATGGACGGAATTGAAGCCACAAGACGGATCATTGAACAATGGCCTGAAGCAAAAATCATCATAGTAACCAGTTTCTTGGATGATGAAAAAGTATATCCTGCACTTGAGGCTGGAGCCACAAGCTATATGCTTAAGACATCTAAAGCTGGTGAAATAGCCAATGCGGTCCGCGCTACATACCATGGGCAATCGGTCCTTGAACCGGAAGTTACCGGTAAAATGATGGTAAAAATGCGTCAAAAAAATACACACTTGCCACACGAAGACCTCACATCTCGTGAAATTGAAATACTTTTATTAATGGCTGAGGGCAAAACCAATCAGGACATAGCGGATGAGTTGTTTATAGCCCTCAAAACCGTAAAAACCCATGTCAGCAATATTTTGAGCAAGCTTAACGTACAAGACCGAACTCAAGCAGTCATCTATGCATTTAAGCATTCATTAATTAAATAAGTCCCGAAGGCTTTCCGGAAAATGGAAGGTCTTTTTTTTATAAAATTTCAAAAATATAATTGAAAAGGTTTCTCATTTATTGTTATGATATAAATACAAATGAAAATGATTATCATTATAGATATCGGAGGATTACATAAAAATGAAACTATTAAAAGTGTCAGGCACCTTAATTTTATCTAGTAGTCTACTATTTGGATGTTCAAATAACTCAGAGGAAACTTCAACAAAAGAAGTGGTAAAAGAAAAGGCAGCTGCGAGTCAGGCTTCGCTCACTGGGGTTACAGATGATTATAGGGCATATGCCTTAGGAGAAATTGAAGAATTTGTTAAGGCGACAGACGCCTTTACAGCCGCTGTTAAAAAGGGAGAAATCGAACAAGCCAAAGCCCTTTATGGACCAGCACGGATGCACTATGAGCGTGCCGAACCAATTGCTGAAGTGTTCGGTGACTTAGACCCGAAGATTGATGCACGTGAAGGCGATGTTCCTGAGGCAGAATGGGGCGGGTACCATCGGATTGAAAAAGGTCTTTGGATAGAAAAAACCACTAAGGGATATGAGCAGTACGCGGAGCAGTTAATGAAAGATGTTAATCTCTTACGTGCCAAGGTAGATACCGTTGAAGTAACACCAGAATTATTGATAACTGGCGCTGTTGACCTTTTAAATGAGGTATCCACTTCAAAAGTAACAGGCGAAGAGGATCGTTATTCCCATACTGATTTATATGATTTTGCTGCCAATGTGGAGGGAGCAGAAAAGATTTATCAATTGCTTAATCCGGCATTAACGAAAAAAGATGAGGCCGTTTCAAAGGAAATTCAAGCCCGTTTTGATGATGTGTACAGTTTATTGAACCAGCACAAAAAGGGAGATGGCTACAAACTCTACACTGAATTAACAAAGGACCAAGTAAAAGAACTAAGTCAGGCGATTGATGCACTAGCAGAACCACTCTCACAAATAGGACTTGTAACGGAGGCGTCTTAATTGGCAAAGAATACAAACATCATCGATGAATCTTCGGTAATTAGAAAAAAGATTTCGCGAAGAGATATCCTTAAAACGGCCGGTGTTGGTGGTGTCGGAGTGATTCTTGGTGCTTCTGGATTAGGAGGGTTGCTTTCGATTACGGAAAGCAAAGCTACTACTAAAGAGGACCATGATATTGTTCCCTTTTATGGAAAACAGCAAAGTGGGATCACCACAAAAACGCAAAATCACGTGTACTTTGTTTCCTTGGATGTAACCACCTCCAAAAGAGAAGACCTGGTTCAATTATTCAAGGATTGGACAAAGGCTGCCGCCCTATTATCTGAAGGGAAAGCAGTCGGAGATCTTTCGAGTAATGAGTTTCTCCCGCCAAAAGATACTGGGGAGGCCGCTGGGTTATCTGCTTCTAATTTAACGGTTACATTCGGAGTTGGTCCTAGTTTGTTTGTAAAAGACAATCACGACAGATTCGGCCTAAAACATAAGCAGCCAAAAGAATTAGTGGATCTGCCTAAATTTCCACTTGATGCGTTGGAAGACGAATGGACTGGTGGGGACCTTTGTATTCAAGCCTGTGCGGATGATTTGCAAGTAGCTTTTCACGCAGTGAGGAATTTGATTCGAATTGCAAGAGGAAAGGCGATCTTACGCTGGGCGCAAACAGGGTTTCAACGCACGAAACAAGCAGATCCAAAAAATGAAACACCAAGGAACTTGTTTGGCTTTAAAGATGGCACAGCCAATCCTGATGTAAACAATGAAGAACAGATGAACAAACAGGTTTGGGTTCAGCCTGGAGATGGCCCTAATTGGTTAGCGAATGGAAGTTATCTTGTCGTCCGAAGAATTCAAATGTTTATTGAAGTGTGGGATCGTACGACACTAAAAGATCAAGAAAATACCTTTGGCCGCTATCGTGAAAACGGTGCACCAATTGGGCAAAAAAGTGAATTTGAAAAACTTGATTTGAAGCAAAAAAATGAAAAAGGCGAATATAGCATCCCTGCAGACTCCCATACACGTTTATCCCATGGGGACGGGACACAGCAAATTCTGCGCAGGGCATATTCCTATTCAGATGGAATGGACCTGAAGACCGGAAGCTTTGATGCAGGCCTGTTGTTCTTATGTTTCCAACGTGCTCCTAGTAAACAATTTATTCCAATCCAAAATAGATTGGCCATGATGGATAAATTAAATGAATATATTTCCCATAGAGGAAGTGCCATCTTTGCTTGTTTACCGGGAACGAAACCAGGTGGCTTTATAGGAGAAACCCTTTTTAACTAGAGTTTTTCCTAATATAGAGGAGAGAGAAACATGTTACGATTTAAAACAAAAAGTAAATCTATTTTAATTCTAATGATGTTCTTCGTTTTTTTTCAAACCGTTCATCCGGTGAAAGCGGAAGTGAATCATGATGAACTTTTCGTTCTAATTGGTGATAGTTTAATGAAAGCCAAGGATGGAGACCAATCAACCGTTTCCACCAATATGGAACAGTTTGCAACAGAATGGAAAGCGATTAAGAACAAGGATAGTGAACAGGCTAAAAAGGTTGAACAAGCGCTTCACGAGGTTCAGAGTTTACTAACTAAAGGGAAAATAGAAAAAGACGTTCTGTCAAAAAGTCTTTCATCTCTTTCCAGTGCGGTCGTTCTTTATGACCAAGAACAAAATCCACAAGATAAAAAAAAGGGAAAAGAACAAGTAAAGCAGATGATACCGCTCATTGCCACATTCAAGAAATCGATTGAGGATGGAAATCAGACAGTATTGAAAACTCAATATCAAACCTTGCTAAATAAATGGAATGCTTCGGAAAAAATTGTCCATGATGAGAGCATTGCCACCTACGGCAGTATCGAAAAATACATGGCTTTAATTCGAATCGCAATCACCCAGAATCCGGTCGATTTAGATAAGGCGAAAACAAATATCGAGAAGCTATCAAGCGAAGTGGAAAATTTCTTAGCAGGGAAGGTTTCTAAACAGGTTCAAGGTGATTATTCACTGTCGGATCTTTCAACATTATTGAGTAAGGCAGAATCACAGATTTCACAAGAAAACTATAAAAGTGCCGAGAACCTGTTAAATGAAGTCCTTAACGTTTGGCCAATGGTCGAAGGGGATGTTCAGACGAGGGATAGTAAACTGTATAGTGATCTTGAAACCAAAATACCTACAGCTATTAGTCTCTTAAGTTCTGCTAAAGTCGATGGTCCCAAAGCAGAGGAGATTGTAAAAGAAATAAATTCACGTCTTGCACCGCTAATTAGTAAAACTGATTATTCACTATGGGATGCGGCATTAATTTTGCTGCGCGAAGGGTTAGAAGGGTTATTAATCGTCGCTACATTGCTTGCCTTTTTGAAGAAAATGGATCAGGGTGCGAAACAGAAATGGATCTGGGCGGGTGTTGGAGCAGGTATCCTAGCAAGTGCTGTATTAGCCATTATAATTAATATTGTATTTTCACGTATCGTTGCAGCTTCCAGCCGAGAATATATAGAGGGAATTACTGGAGTTGTTGCTGTGATTATGATGTTAACAGTTGGAGCATGGCTCCATAATAAATCCAGTATTGGGAACTGGAATAAATATATTAATCAACAAATGGAACAAGCCATTGCCAAAGGAAGTTTGGTTTCTTTTGCTTTCATTAGTTTTCTGTCTGTGTTCCGTGAAGGAGCAGAAACCATCATATTCTATACAGGAATCACCCCATACATTAGTATGCAGCAATTGGTTCTGGGTGTAATCCTGGCAGTGGGAATCCTAGCTATTGTTGGGTTCGCCATTATTTATTATAGCGTAAAAATACCGATTCGCTTTTTCTTTAAAGCGGCAACTATTCTTATTTATATTTTAGCCTTTAAAATCCTCGGTATTAGTATCCATGCGCTGCAGATTTCGGATGTGTTGTCGACAAGCACCGTGCATCAGCTTCCGTTTATTGATTGGATTGGTTTATATCCAACTTTGGAAACAACGATTACCCAGTTATTATTAGTTATCGTCATTCTGGGGTTGACTTGGATGATCAAAAAGAGAACAGTCATTACTAACATTTAAAAGGACCTTAGGTCCTTTTTTTGTTTCTGTTAAAATTTTCTCCTACTAATCAAAGAACTTGTCTCATAAGTTTATATAAGTGAGATTAGTATGGAGGAGAAAAAATTGAGGATTTATTATAAGGGAATATTCTTTTTAGCTGCCGCTGCATTTTTGGGGGAAGGTATTGAAGTTTTAGTAAATATGATTCTTGCTCGAGAGTTAGGACCACACGGGCTAGGACTATATATGTCCATTTTGCCATCGATATTCTTCATTGTTTTGTTAGCAAGCTTTGAGCTGCCTGTATCAATTTCAAAATTTATTGCAGAAAGGGAAGACCGTTATCACCGTAATATCCTTCATCATGCCATTACGATTACGATTGTATTCTCGGCTGTCCTTTTTTTAGCAGCTACTGTGATCATTCCGTTTATTCCTGTGTTTGATAAATATCATCCATATGTTAGATGGCTTGTTTTAATCTTAATCCCAATCATTTCCTTTACGTCCGTCGCGAGGGGATATTTTATGGGAAAGCAACAAATGGGGAAAATAGCAGTATCTAACTTTTTAAGGAAAACCATTCAACTCGCTGGATTGTTTCTCCTCTTTCGTTTGTTTGCCTTTGACACATCCGAGTCATTGTTAATCGCAATTGGTACATTTATTGGAAGCGAGATTGTTGTGTTCCTATATTTATTCTACATGTTCATTATCCAGTTTCAGCAATTGAAACGACAGCCATTTTCTAATTTGAAACGCAAGGTAGTCCAGAAGAATTTAATGTCAGTATCGATTCCAACCACGGGTCTTCGGTTGTTTTCAGCATTCACTGGTGCCATACAGCCCTTTATCATTAAGGCAGCGTTGGTTCGTTCTGGAATGAGCGAAACAGTAGCGACCGAGCAATTTGGGCTGTTGATGGGCGTGGCCATGTCAATAGGATTTTTCCCAGCATTTATTGCCCATTCCCTTATGGTCGTTCTAATTCCCGCTGTATCCAAGACTTACTCACAAGGTGATTATCAAAGGCTCCATAAAATGCTTCAACAGGTGATGAAGCTCACCTTTGTATATGGGGTTGCAGCAGTAGCTATTTTCTACTTTTTTGCACCGGAGTTAACTTCGCTATTTTTTAAATCAGAAACACCAGCTATATTTTTACAATTACTCTGGCCATTTTTCTTATTCCACTTCTTTATCATGCCAATGCAGGCCTTTTTGTTTGGACTTAATTTACTTAAAGAGACATTTATTCATATCATATGGTCGACCATCATCTCCTTTGCTCTCATTCTACTGCTTGCGGCAATGCCAGAATGGAGAATGAACGGGGTTATTATTGGGATGAATACAGGTGCTGTTTTGTTGGCGCTTATGCATTATATAACCATTTGCAAAAAAATCGGGATAAGTTTATTTATGCAGAGGCTCATTCAAAATCCCACTGAATGATAAATTTAGAGAAAAAATTACTTCAGTACTGTAGGGGTTATACTTTCCACTTCGTCTATTAATATGAAAAGGGATTTTTCAACATGGAGGTTTAGGAAAATGAAAAATGAACGTACCCCATCATTTGAAGAAGTGGTCATGGAATACGGAAGAGCAATCTATAAATATATTTTATCATTGGTGAGGCATAAAGAACTTGCGGAGGACATCTATCAGGAGGTATTACTCTCTGCTTATTTAGCATATCCTTCAATAAAGGAGCAATCGAAATATAAAGGATGGTTTTTTACGATTGCCATCAATAAATGCCGTGACTTTTGGCGGAAAGAAAATAGATCCAAGCAATTTTGGAGGGAAGAAGTTTATTCCTATTCAGCCTCTTTCGAACCAACAGTCATCCCAGAAGAGGAAGTGTTACATAAATTTTCTGCAGCACAAATGGCTGAAAAGATTAACCTATTACCGGAAATCTATAGATATCCTATTTATCTATATTACTATCAAGATTTTTCTCTCGTCGAAATTGCCAAAAAAAGTAACCTTCCCATGTCTACGGTCAAAACAAGAATGAGAAGGGCAAAGGAAAGACTCCGACCAAAAATGCAGTCACTCGCATGATACCAGTAAATTCTTTGTGAAGGAGAATGTTCACCATGACTGGAAAAGGAGCAAAAAGAGGCCAGGCGCACTTACAGCCATACATTTCAAAACAGTATTACCATCGTTATACACCCATTGATCATGCAGTATGGCGATTTGTCATGAAGCAAAATCATTATTTTTTAAAGGATATCGCTCATCCCGCATATGTAAATGGCTTGAGAGATTCAGGTATTAAAACTGAATCCATTCCAAGGGTTGACGATATGAATAAGAGCCTAGCAAAAGTCGGCTGGGGGGCCGTTACGATTGATGGGCTTATTCCAGGTTCCGTATTTTATGGATTTCTGGCAAATGGCCTTTTACCGATTGCGACAGAAATAAGAAACATTCAAAACATTGCCTATACCCCTGCACCGGATATGATCCATGAAGCTGCTGGACATGCGCCGATTTTATTAGATCAATCTTATCGGGAATTTGTAAGGAAAATTGGTGAGATGGGGGCAAAAGCACTCGCTAGTAAAGAAAAATTAGAGGTGTTTAAAGCCGTCCGCCATTTAACCATTGTTGCAGAAGATCCTAATTCAACCCCTGAACAGGTGAAAGAGGCAGAAAGGCTTGTGGCAGAAGCAAGACAAAAGGTGAAGGGTCTATCTGAGGCCGATATGGTTTCAAGGCTTTTCTGGTGGACGGTGGAGTATGGCTTGATTGGTGACCTTTGCGATCCGAAGATCTATGGAGCTGGTTTGCTTTCATCTGTAGGTGAAAGTCAAAGCTGTCTAGCCGATGACGTGAGAAAGATTCCATTTTCAGTTGAGGAATGTATTAAGACACCTTATGATGTTACCAAGCCACAGCCGCAATTATTTGTCTGTAAAGATTTTAATGAACTAGCAGGTGCCATTGATCAATTTGCTTCGACAATGGCATTTAAGAAAGGCGGCACGGAAAGCCTTGAAAAAGCTTTACAATCTGATAATCTTGCAACATTTGTTTTCTCGTCTGGCTTGCAAGTGACAGGGACACTGGCAACCATCTGGAAGGATGATAAGGGAGAGGCTGTTTATATCAGAACCAAAGGGCCGACCGCATTATCTTTTGATCAGAAACAATTAAATGGTCATGGCAAAGATACACATCACAAGGGCTTTGGAACACCAATAGGAGGTCTGGAGGGAAAGATAGCATTAGAGAAATGCTCGCCCACTCAATTAAAGGATTTAGGCATCATTAAGGGCAGCAAGACCGTGTTGAAATTTGAAAGCGGTGTCAATGTGAAGGGGATTGTTAAGTCAATTTTGATGTCAGAAGGAAAGCCCATCTTAGTCTCTTTTAAGGATTGCCAAGTAACCTATCAGGGGCAAGTCCTATTTGAGCCCTCATGGGGGACGTATGATATGGCTGTCGGTGCAAGAATTACATCAGTTTTTGCAGGCGCTGCAGATCCAGACGCTTTTTTTGATTGGCCAACAGATGAAACAAACAGTATGGAGGAAGCAGAAGTTCAGCAACTGAATGAATTAGAAAGGCTTTATGCGGAAATTCGCAGCCTGCGTGAGGGACCGGAATGGAATGAACAGAGTTGGTCTCGATTAGAAGAGGTAATAGCAGCCCTAGATCAGAAATATCCAAGTGAGTGGTTATTACGACTAGAAATACTAGAAATCTATAAGTTGCAAAATAACAGTCATCCCAATGTGAAAATTATTTCCGAATTATTACGAAACAAAAATTGGGGGAAATCAGTTAATCAGGTGATTCAACGCGGATTCACTTTAATTAATAATAGATAAGGAAAAGGAGCTTGGGGAATCCAAGCTCCTTTTTATAATGTCCAGCATAATTCACTTTTCAACTTAGTCTTTACTCGATAGAATTCCAAAAATACGAAGGATACTAACAAATAGGTTAATAAAGTTCAAGTATAAGTTTAATGCCATCAATGGTACTTCTTCTGGTCTAACCCCGTAATGCTTCATACGGCTGAAATCAAACAGAACATAACCGCTAAAAACGATTACTCCAATAATGGAGAAAGCAAGCATTGCTGTTGAGCCCAATGGAAAGAAAATATTATAAATGGAAATAACCACTAATGCTAGTAAAGCAGCGAGCAGAAATCCACCTAAAAAGGAAAAGTTTTGTTTTGATTTCGTTGCATAAATAGCCACACCTGTAAAAACCACGGTCGTACTAGCAAATGCCATGACCACCACGTTTGCTCCTGCTGCAGCTGTGTAATAGGCTACGATGGGGTAAAGCGTAATTCCAGATATAAACGTAAAGAGATATAGGAATGAATAAGATATGGCCTTTTTACGTCTGAAAAAGAATGCGATTATAAGCATGACAAATTCTAGAATTGCTAGCGGCATAAATAAACTGTCTGGTACAAATACACCTGCCATAGTCCCTAAGAAAGCAATCGCAAGAGAAAGGGCAAACGTTCGTATAACAGAGGGCAAAAATTCAGTAGATGTTTGTGTATACAATATTTTCACCTCAAAAATTATTTGTTACTTAACATATACGATAAATGGGTCAAGATGTTTCATTTTTTCTAAAAAAATCTTTATCTTCTTTTAGAAGATCGCGAATCTCTGCTAATAATTCTACTGTTGGGTCCGCTTTTACAACAACTTCCGCGGGTTCTTCTTTCTTCTTAAAGCGATTGATAAACTTCACAAATAAGAATATTGAAAAAGAAATAATTAAGAAATCAACTACCGTTTGAATAAATTTACCATAGGCTAATTTTCCGTAGGCAAGTTTTGAAAAATCAAAATCAACTCCTCCGATGATTACCCCAACTAAAGGCATAATAATATCAGCGACAAGAGATGAAACTATTTTTCCAAAAGCTGCACCGATAATAACACCAACAGCTAAATCAATAACATTGCCTTTCATGGCAAACTGTTTAAATTCACTCCACATAAGTACATCCTCCAAGCTCTTTTCCTAAATATACATTGTATCCTTTAATAAAATAATATTGCAAGCTTTGTATTATGAGATTAAGTTCATCTTAATTGCTTTTACTGCTGCATCCGTTCGATTTTTTGCAGCTAATTTTTGAATAATGATCGAGATATAATCCCGAACTGTATAACTGCTAAGATGAAGAACCGTCGCTGCTTCATTAATGGTGGCACCGTCGGCAATTAACTTTAACACCTCTTTCTCCCGCTGTGTTAAGACCCCATTGGAGTTTCCAAATTGCTGCAGTGCCTCATCTCTAATCGAAAAAAGCAGTTCCCCAGCATAATGCCCGAATTTTATAAGTGTGGTTAAGGTTTGAACAGAAACCTCAAATTGAGAATCCTCTCCTTTGTCTAAAAGGGCAATCCCAATTAACTTGCTCTTGGTTGGCACAAATATGGGTAATACCACTAAGGATTTCAACTTATATTCCTGAACATATTTTTTCGGTAACACCTGCGCTGCATCCGCAAAATATAGGGGGTGAGAATGGTTTAAGGTATGGAAATATTTTTTGATTAAAGGGAGTTTGAAAATTTCCTCCTTAATCTGCTGAACAGAGGGATTGTTTACATTATATCCTGAAACGCCAATTCCTTTCCCCTCGAAATGATTGTACATAAAAAGAGCGCAGCGATTAAACGGCATATATTCGACTAACCCTGTCGTAATTGCCTTAACAGCCTCATCCGCCCCGCGTGAACGTAATAAGTGCTGTAAAAAGAGGAGCGAGGCATCTTTCCATTCCATCTTACTTTCTAGATGGTGTAGTTTTAGCTGCCGCAAATACATCCCTCTAATAAATTCGATTTCATGGTCGGTAATCGGAGAAGCACTATTTTCCAGACCTATTAATAAGGTGTCATTCAAGCAAGGGATACGGATCATGGTATCCTCTTGTCCCTTTGTTCCTAATAGTTTCGAGATCGCCATAGATAAGTGGTCGATTTGACCTGCTTTTAAACTAGTGGACATCTCAATTAGATGCCTTTCCACTTGATGTTGCTCTGAACAGACTACACTATTAACCTGATATTCTTCATGCTCCTTATTGACGACAGCAATCCATTTTATTGGCATGATGTTAGTTGTGATAATCGTTTTTATCCATTTTTGATTCCGCTCTTCAATATCTTGTGTTAACAACGTCTGGTCAAGTATTCTCGAAAACACGGATTGGACAGCCTGATGATCGAGAAAAGTGGAAGAAACCATGACAGATAACAGCTTATGAAATATATTTTCAATCATTGTTAACAAGAATATTGACTCATTTTCATCATATTTCGTGGCGAAACGGTTGTGCCATTCCGTATGGAGGGAAAGGATGAAGGAGTCTACACTTGAGATTTTATTGTTAGCAACCTGTTGGAAAGCAATTTGAATAATCACATTAAATTCATCTACTAAACTATCTTTTCGGTATTTTAATGTAGATAAGACTTTTTTCCATTCTTTCATAAATGGTTCTCTTAGTTGAAAAAGAATAGAAAGCCCCTTCTGTAAAAGTTGTTCCAATTTGTGCTCCATGTGCCCCCACCTCATCATGAACTGTTTTAATATTCTTCGTTGGAATATTTTTCAATATGTCCGTAGTAATAATTCGCACCCGACATTTGACGGGGTGCTCGTATTTTTCCGATAGATGACGTGATTGTGGCTGTTATATAACCGTAGTAAGGTAATAAAAGAGTAATGTTTAAAAATTCAGAAAATAGGAGAGTGCGTATGGAAAGTTCAATTCAATCTGTTGAGGGGATGACAAGTAAGAAAGTTTTTTGGTCGGCTTTAGGTACTGGAATTTTGGTATTAGCGTTATTATTAGTCTCATTTGGGATTTCAGGTGTAGCCTATGCTGTCCCCATTGCTGGAGTAGGTGATTTCTATGTAGAGTTCGACAAGTTAGAGGGGAATGGCTATACCTTCTTTCCAAAAATGGGTGAAACAAGCAGCTCAGATTCAGCCCCACAAGGCACCAATTTAATAGAAAATTTGACAATTGATCATTTGCAATTATACAAGGATTTCAAAGTTGGCGGACAGTGGATTCGTGTCAAGATTACTGCATCTAAACCTGTACAAATTACCGGTCTGCAACATGATGCAGGTTTAATTGAAGCGGATGCAAAATTCACAAATTTAGCGCTAAAAGAAAATCATAGTGATGATTGGCAAAAACAATTCCAACAAACCTCCTCAAAAATTACTTTAGAACATGCAAAACTAAAAACGCACTATCTTTTTCAGAAAACAATTAATATGAATGGAATGAGACTGACAGTTGAAAAGATTGATAAGAAATAAGGTAGGGGGGGAGATAGATGAAATTCACTAAATGGCGAAAAGCCAGGCCCATATGGGGGGCTTTCATGACAATAATCAGTGGACTCATGATTTCATGGGTACCATTAAACCTTTATTTAAGTACATTCTTACCAGGGTCGATTGCAATCATTGGCTTACTCTTTGGAGGATTGCTTACTTTGATTGGAATTGTAGCCTTATTTTTTCCTAATGCTTCTAAAATTCTTGGAATCTTTACTATTTTTCTATCGATATTATCCGTTATTGGAGCCTTAGGAGGGTTTCTTTTCGGGACTCTCTTTGGAATCATCGGAGGTGCAGCACTGCTGGCATGGCGGCTAGCACCAGTGAGAGTGAAAGTTACACCCCCAACTGATTTGGAAAAATCAACCCACACTTTCTAAAGGAGAGCAAACCATGTGGTGGAAAAGCAAGAAAATCTTGTTAATCTTTTGTCTCCTATTTCTTTTTTTAACTATTTTTGAAAGTGGTGAAGTAGTAAAAGCGGAGGACCAAAGTACAGAAGGGTTTGTCATTGAGGCAGATCGAGTCGTTGGTTCGGGTATTACAGTAACCATAATTAAACAAGATACCGCTGCAAATAATGGGAAACTAATGATTCGTTTTCATTATAAATCCGCAATGATATATGGAATGAAATTAACCAAACAGGTGAATTCACCAAAAGGTCCGGTAACTATTAGTTTAAAAGCAAATGGACCAGTTAGTGTAAAGAATATGATTGTTGATACTTCAGCTCTTTCCTTTAAAGGGGCTTGCCTAAACGCGGCGGAAACTGTTCCAGAACTTGGGATGGAACAGGTGGTTATGGTAGCTCATTCTTTAGAATCCGAAAATAGTATTATTAAGCAGTTAGTCCTTAATACGGTTTCCGGCCAGTCAAATGCAACAAAGCCTGAGAAGTTGGAAATAATTCAAGAATTAAGTGCACTTCCCGTTAATCAATTGGATAAAGAGCTTAATAAAATTTCAAGTGGACATTTGCCTCTCACATGTGAAGATCGTTCCAATGTAGATAAACCACCCGATGACATTGGGAAGATCACTGAACCTGTTAAAGAGGTGATTAATGTTGTGACGAATCCCGTGGAACCTATTACAAAACCATTGGTGCCAATCGTTGAGCCAATCGAACCTATCCTGAAGCCGTTGGAACCAGTAACAGATCCACTTGAGCCAGTGTTGAAGCCCGTCGAGCCTGTCACGAAACCACTTAAACCAGTTATAGAGAAAATTGACCCTATTGTTAGTGGAACTAAGGAAAAGGTGGAACAGGTTGTAAAATCCGTTTGTATTCAATTAGAGGAAGCAAAAGGGACGGTTACAAAAGAGCTAGCTTTGTCATTAATTGATGAAGCCATAACAAAGAAACAAACTTTGAACTCCATCTGTCAAGGTGACTCATTGACAAAAGAATTACAAAGCTTGGAGGAAGACCTATTAAAATCACTTGACCTTGTTGGCATATTAGGAAAAGTTATACCTGAAAATCCACTGGACCAACTTAATAAAATGCGTGAAAAAATTGAAAAAGAAAAGGATGGGGCAATTATATTTTCACAATAGAAAAAGAGCAGGAGATCCCTGCTCTTTAAGTTTCTGAACTTAGATTACTGCCTAGCTCCAGCACCCTAGCGGCTAGTGTCCTTCGCTCTCCGCCCTACGATAAGTCAACATCGAATCACCTCGGGCTCTTCGTGTTTCCTTTATCTCGGTTGGAGCGCTCCAGGCCATACGCCGCTGAACAGGGTGCTTACGCTTTATTAAAATGCCCAATTCCCGCCTCTAAACACGGGTTCTGTTTTGCCATCTGCGGTGATTCCATCGATGTCCATCTCAGTGGAACCAATCATGAAGTCGACGTGGGTGATACTTTCGTTTAGACCGTTCTCTTTCAATTCTTCAGAAGACATTTTCTTTCCGCCTTCAATACAGAAAGCATAGGCACTTCCGATTGCTAAATGGTTTGAGGCATTCTCATCAAATAATGTATTAAAGAATAGGACATTTGATAGGGAAATTGGTGAATTATATGGTACAAGTGCAACCTCACCAAGATAATGTGAGCCTTCATCAGTATCAACAAGACGCTTTAGAATTTCTTCGCCTTCTTCTGCTTTCACGCCAACAATTTTTCCATTTTCAAATGTAATTGAAAAGCGGTCAATAATATTTCCACCATAGCTTAAAGGTTTTGTACTAGCAACTGTACCATTCACACCTGTTCGATAGGGTACAGTGAACACTTCTTCAGTCGGCATGTTTGCCATAAATTCAAAGCCCTTCTCATTCACACTGCCTGCGCCTACCCAGATATGTTTTTCAGGAAGTTCAATCGTTAGGTCTGTACCAGGCGCTGTATAATGAAGCTTTTGGTATCGTTTTTCATTTAAATAATGAACTTTTTCATGAAGGGTTTCATCATGTTTCTTCCAAGCTTCTACTGGATTTTCCACGTCTGCACGTACTGCTTTAAAAATTGCATCCCAAAGCTTATTGACTTGGTTTTCAGCAGGCTCATCAGGGAATACCTTTGCAGCCCATGCAGGTGACGCAGCGGCGATAACCGTCCAACTCACCTTATCGGATTGTACGGCCTTCCGATAATTGGCCAATGCTGTTCCGGCAGCTTTATTAAAGTTAGAAATCCGTTCTGGATTCACACCTTTTAACAAATCTGGGCTAGTAGAAATAACTGACATAAAGGCTGCACCCTTGGCTGCTAGGTCTTCCATTTCTTTGGCACGCCAAACAGGATACTCAAGGAAAGCATCATCTGGAGCTAAGTCATATTTTGTTCTCGTCACAGTATCGTCGTTCCAGTTGACGATGACATTTTGAGCACCAGTTTCGTAAGCTTTTTTAACAATTAGACGAACAAAATTCGCTGCATCTAATGTAGCATTAACGACTAGAGTTTGACCTTTCTGAACATTTACACCAACCTTAACAGCTAGTTCAGCATATTTTTCAAGTGTTGTTTGAAATTCATTCATATGTATGCCTCCTTTTTCTGAATCTTTCTATATTGTAGCGTTATTAATTGGAAAAAGAAACTATTACCAATTAAGTTTGAGAACGTCTATAAAATGAAAAACAGTAAAGATTTTCATCTTTACTGCATCTTGCTGCCGTATACTTTTATATTAAAATAAACACCTGCGGAAAATAGTACTAAGAATGTAATAATACCTGATAATGATGTTGGAGCCATGAACTCGGATAATTCCATTGTTTACACCGCCCTTATTATAATTATCTTTATAAGTTAATTATAATACAAATTGGGCAAATGTGAACAATTTAGTACAAATATTAAGAGATTATTGACCGGTTTTTATATATGTGATTTAATATTTTGTTTTTCAAATGAATGGAACATGACCCAGTACATCCCAGCACTTAACAAGGCAAGAAAAACTAACACGAAAAACGTCCAGCTATAGCCAAGCAGTACCGTCATTGGAATTGCAAGCGGTGCAATAGTGCGGCTTATGGTAAACCGAAGGCTTGCAGCAGCGAAGTATTGTCCTCGCATATGCTCCGGAGCAAGTCGTGATACAAAGCTTTGCTGGAGCCCAGCCCCCATTAATTCAGCAAAAGTGAAAACCGCCATCGCGATCATTAAACCCCAAATCCACGTGGTTTGACTAAAAAGAATCATAGAAAAGGCGTACACAACTGACGAAAGTACAAATACATTTCTTTCATAATAAGTACTCATCCACTTTGTGACAATTACTGTCAGCAGAGCGACGAGAAATCCATTTTCTGCAAGCACCAAACCAAACGCCTGTTCACCATTGACCGAAAACGACCAATTCCCAATTGAAAAGAGACTCTGATCTTGAAAGACATCCTTTATATAAACTGGAATCAACAAATCCAATTGCATAAATGTTTGCCCCGCTAATACTCCCGCAAGAATAAATAGAAGGAAGGTTTTATCTTTAACAATGAGTGAATAATCCTTCAGTTGATTTGTTAAAAAGTAATACCATTTCCCGTCAGACGAAGAAGTACTTTGATTAACCGGGACTGTTTCACGAGTCCATTTGGCTAAAATAAGTCCCAAGGAAATGCAGACTAACCCTGCGACAAGTAAAAGTTGAAACCGGTAATGAACATAAAAAATCGCACCTAAAATCGGGCCAATTACAACCGCAATATTAATTGAGGTGTAAAAAATAGCAAACACATTGCTTCTGTCTTTTTCATCGACGACATCGGCTACCATCGCTTGGCTAGCCGGCCAATAAAAGGAACCGAACACACCGGCAACTGCAAAAGCGATAAAGCCCATCCACGGCGATTCATACCACGGTGAACTAGCGAAGCCAAATGCGATAAATGAAAGTCCTTGACCAATTGCAGACAGTACCATCATTCGTTTCCGCCCGAACCGGTCAGCGCAGTATCCGCCCATAAGGTTAGCAAGTACTGAAAAAATCTGTGAAAAAACTAATAATAATCCTGCTTTACTTTTACCGAACTCTTCTGCGAAGTAAATCGTTAAGAAAGGAAAAAACATCCAAAACGTGATGTTCATCATCGCTTCACTGAATAAGCGAACCTTTAAATTAGGATCCCAATCCCTAATTCTCATACATTGTCCTCGTTTCTAAAATTTTGACCAACATAATACTAGCCAAATCGAAAAACTTATAACATAAATGGTAAGCACATCCTGAGTGCTTACCATTTAATTTATTCCTGATTGTTTAAGGCTTGTTTTAGTAAATCACCTAAGCTGGTTCCGAAATCCTCTTTTTGGGTATATTTCTGAACGAGCTTTTGTGCTTCTTTTTTATTGACAGCTTTTTTCTTGTCTTCTGCCTTTTCAACGACATTACAGCGGCGGCATTGGAAGTACGCGCCGGCTTTTCCATTATGAATTTCCATTTTTTTATGGCATTGCGGACAACGGCGGTTGGAAAGCTTTGGATCCTTACGTTTTCGGAAGGAACACTCTGGACTTGAGCAAACGAGAATCTTGCCTTCCTTTGTATTCCGCTCCTTTAGGAATTCGTTACATTCAGGACATCTTGAACCGGTTAAATTGTGGGCACGATAGGATTTTTCACTTTTTTTAATTTCAGAAACCAACTGCTCCGTTTGGCGGCGAATCTTTTGTAAAAAGGCTTTCGGGTCCGCCTTTCCTTTGGAGATTTTCTCTAGTTCTTGTTCCCATTTGGCCGTTAGTTCCGGTGACTTTAATTCATCATTAACAAGTTCAATAAGCTGCTTGCCTTTTTTCGTTGAGTGGAAGCGTCCATTCTGTCGTTCTACGACTTCCGTTTCTACAAGTCTTTCAATAATTTCTGCCCGCGTTGCTGGCGTACCTAGACCGAATTTCTCCATTTGCGCCAGAACATCAGCTTCGGAATAGCGCTGCGGCGGCTCTGTCCATTTTTGGTTTAGTACGCCATTTTTTACCGTAAAGGACTGACCCTGAGCTAATTTTTGCAGTCCAGTAGTCAATTGTTCCGATCCTTCTTTTCCTAACACCTTTTTAAAGCCCAATTCCATTACATTTGTTTCTTTGGCAGTAAAGGTTTCGCCTTCAACTTTAAATGTTGCCTGTATGGTGTCAAATTCATAAGCTGGTAAAAACAATGCTAAGAAACGTCGAGCAATGATGTCATAAAGTTTTCTTTCATCTGAATCAAGTTCACTAAGATTAAGCCTTTGCTCCGTTGGGATAATGGCGTGATGGTCTGTTACCTTTTCATTGTTAAAGACGCGTTTGGCGAGCACAGTTCCCTTGTTTGCAAGAATGGGGCGAACTTCTTCTTTATAACCTGAAGCCATGCCATGCAAGCGGTCTGTCATAGTGTTCACCATATCGGTGGTTAAATAGCGTGAATCAGTTCTAGGATAAGTGACCAATTTGTATTGCTCATAAAGACGTTGTAAAACAGATGATGTCTTTTTCGCCGAGAAACCAAACCGCTTGTTAGCATCTCGCTGTAGTTCTGTTAAATCATAAGGCAGTGGCTGTGGCTCTGATTTTTTCTTGCGGTCTATTTTATCGAGCACCGCCTTTTTACCATATACTTTGGATTGGATAGTTTCAGCTTTTGCCTTATCGAAGATGCGCTTTTCATTGTCCCGTTCCCAATCTGTTGAAAGTGGGCCAATATCGGCTCGAATCGTCCAATATTCCTTTGGAACAAAGGATTGAATCTGCTGTTCTCGTTCCAAAACAAGGGCAAGAGTAGGGGTCTGAACCCGACCTGCCGAAAGTGGGTCTTTATATTTTGTTGTTAGTGCTCTTGTTACATTCAATCCGATTAACCAATCAGCTTCCGCACGGCAAACGGCCGAATGGTAGAGGTCCTCAAATTGTTTACCAGGTTTTAATTGCTTGAACCCGTCTTTGATGGCCTTATCTGTTTGCGAAGAAATCCATAATCTTTTTAAGGGCTTGTTCCACCGAATCTTGTCAAGAATCCAGCGTGCTACTAATTCACCTTCACGACCAGCATCGGTTGCGATGATACATTCTTTAATGTCTTTCCGTTTTGCTAATGTTTCGATCGCACGGAATTGATGGTTGGTTTGCTTCATGACCATCAAGCCCATTTTTTGTGGAATAATCGGTAAATCCTCTAAATTCCATGTTTTATATTTCGTATCATAATGCTCTGGCATTTTTAATTCGATTAAGTGGCCGAGTGCCCATGTGACAATGTATTGATTTCCTTCCATATAGCTTTTATGTTTTTGATTGCAGCCAAGAACACGGGCAAGTTCCCGGGCAACACTTGGCTTTTCTGCAAGTACAAGAGATTTCATATTTACTCCTTTCAGGTACATCCATTTTGACCTTTATATAGTATAACGGAATCTCAAGGTATTTTGTAACTTAAGTATTTTCCTTTCATTTATTATCCTGCTAAAGCGTTATCGTTCTAAAATTCAGAAAATTGAATTGACAAATAAGCTTATCAAACCATACAATATTATCACTAAGATAGATAAAGAATGGAATGATACCCATGAGGCATCTGATAATATTCAATCAATTCATCATAAAAGAGGCTGGACTCCCAATCAAGTAGATTCGGAATCCAGCCTCTTTCTTTATTATACTACAGTGGTAGAGGAGAGAGACGATATGGTAACACTGACAGGTGGAAGTTTAACATTAGAGCAGATGAAAGATGTTTTATATCGAAAGCAAAAGGTCATGGCCTCAGACAAGAGCATGGAAGCAGTCAAGAAGAGTCGTGAAGCAGTTGAAAGAATTGTTTCAGAATCAAAAGTAGTTTATGGGATTACGACGGGATTTGGAAAGTTCAGCGACGTTCTTATTGAAAAAAAACATGTTCAAGACCTCCAGCTTAATTTAATTCGCTCCCATGCATGCGGGGTTGGTGAACCTTTTCCCGAAATAGTTTCCAAAGCAATGGTACTTCTACGAGCCAACGCACTCCTCAAGGGTTATTCAGGAGTCAGACCTGTTGTCATTGAAAAGTTATTAGAGTTAGTGAATCAGAATATTATTCCTGTGATCCCGCAGCAAGGTTCCCTGGGGGCAAGCGGTGATTTAGCCCCGCTTTCTCATCTTGCGTTGGTTTTAATTGGCGAAGGAGAAGTATTTTACAAAGGTAAACAAATGGAGGCCCTTGATGCACTCCAACAAGAAGGAATTTTACCGTTAACGTTGGAGGCAAAAGAGGGTCTAGCCCTTATTAATGGGACACAAGCGATGACAGCTATGGGTGTGATCGGCTATTTGGAGGCAGAGCAGCTGGCACATGAAAGTGAGCTAATTGCAGCTATGACAATGGAAGGGTTAAATGGGATTATCGATGCATTTGCGGAAGAAGTTCATATAGCTAGAGGGTATAAACAGCAAATTGATACGGCAGCAAGAATCCGTGGTTATTTAAGCGATAGTTTATTAACTACACAACAGGGCGAATTACGGGTTCAAGATGCTTATTCTCTCCGCTGCATGCCACAGGTTCATGGTGCATCGTGGCAGGCTCTGGATTATGTGAAAGAAAAATTAGAAATTGAAATGAACGCAGCAACAGATAATCCGTTAATCTTTGATAATGGGGAAAAGGTGATCTCAGGGGGGAATTTCCATGGACAGCCGATTGCTTTTGCCATGGATTTTATGAAAATTGCTGTGGCTGAACTGGCGAATATTTCAGAAAGAAGGATTGAAAGATTGGTTAATCCGCAGTTGAATGATTTACCAGCCTTTCTAAGTCCTGAGCCTGGCTTACAATCAGGGGCAATGATCATGCAATATGCGGCAGCAGCACTGGTATCAGAGAATAAAACGCTTGCCCATCCAGCTAGTGTCGATTCCATACCATCATCTGCTAATCAAGAGGATCATGTAAGTATGGGCACGATTGCGTCGAGGCATGCTTATCAAATTATCCAAAATGCACGAAGAGTTGTGGCGATTGAACTGATTTGTGCCATGCAGGCCGTGGAGATTCGCGGGATCGAAAAGATGGCCACAATTACTAGGTTGTTCTACGATAAGGCCCGCGAACAGGTAGCATCCATTAAACAAGATAGGGTCTTTTCAAAGGATATTGAAAAAATTGCTTATTGGCTTAAGTCAATTGAATTTTCTCCATTTATTAGAAATATAAGGATCGAAAAGCGACATTTCTAAAATGAATTCTTAAAAGATAAGAAAGATAAAGTTTTTTAACTTAGATTACTGTCTAGCGCAAGCGGCCCTAGCGGCTAGTGTCCTTCGCTCTCCGCCCTACGATAAGTCAAGCACGAATGCGCCTCCGGCTCTTCGTGTTTCCTTTATCTCAGTTGGAGTGCTCCAGGCCATACGCCGCTGACCAGGGCGCTTGTGCTTTTCTTAATAGGAAAAAGGCGTGAGATACTCACGCCTTTTATTCTGTCTGATCATTTAGTAAGCGAGCAGTATCTCCGCGATACTCATCTTCATTTTCCACACGATTTTTAAATGCTTCTCGTACAACTAGGAATTCTTCGTCACCAACTGCTTCTTTCGCATGTTTTTCCACTAAAGTATCTTGTGGAAAGTTTCCTGGATGACCCTTCTTTTTATGTTCAAAATGTTCTCCGCGTGCCAATTACAACACTCCTTTCGTTTACGCAAGTATCATTCCCGAAACGGAGTGAAATAATTACTTTTTTAATAACTACACCAAAAGAAAAAGCTGAATGACAGAGGAATCCTTTAAAAGATTCAATCTTCACCAGCATTGTGTTTTGTGGAATCTGGCTTGCACATGAGGTCTAAAAAATAACCGGCCAACCCAATAAATGCAATCGGTATGGAAAAATTCAACACATGAAGAATGGTCATTACACTGCAACACCACCAATATTAGAAAATTAATAATATTTAGAAAATTATTATATTGTTTATATTATATGCCAATTGTCACAATTTAGACAAATATTTAACGTATATGTTGGGAAAATTTTTTGGTTCTGGTTAAAGAAATGATTAAATAGCAGGGTATTTCTTCCAAAAATTCACTCTTTTGACAGAAGGTATTCTGATTTCAAGTCCAAAATAGGATATTTTTGTAGAAATGTGGGATAATTTGTTAGAATTAGTTGTGTGAAAATTTAATCAATACGACAAATTACAACACCCTACTAAAATAGCACTAGATATAATATCAATGTAGATTAAGTAAATCGACCTATCAAAACAAAAAAGAAATGCTAATTCAGTGACTTAAGTTTTATTAATGTCAGAAAAAGGCAAACCTGTTGAAAGGCAGGGACGCAAAGCCGAGGATCTAAGGCGGGTTTCTGCTAGGATGGCCGGGCTACCTGGAATACATTATGTATTTTAGGGGTGAGTGGAATGGTTATTACAAAAAGTGAAGTAGAAGTAATCGATCAGGAATGGATGGCACTCATATTAGAAGCAAAGGACTTAGGGTTATCCATAGAAGCAGTTCGTGATTTCTTGGTCAACGAAAGATGATCAGAATCATCCTATTCGTACATAAAATAAAAGCATTCTACAAGTGCAACTTGTTTGTAGAATGCTTTTATTTTTCAATAAGATTATTTTATTTTCTATTTATCGTTTTGATTAATTCGCCACTTGTTAAATTCGAGGAAATCCCGAAATTGTTCCTTAGAGACGCCAGAATTCATTGCGTCCTTGACTAAATTCATCCAATCAATATCTAATTCCTCTTTATTAATTTCTTCATGTATCAAGTGATCCACAGGAATATTTAAAACAACAGCGATTTTTTCTAGGAATTTTATAGAAGGATTCTCTTGTTTATTATTTTCAAGGTTACTTAAATAAGATTTTGCCACACCTGCTTGAGCAGCAAGTTCGGATAGCGACATTTTTCTATCTAAGCGAAATTTTTTTACGCGATCACCAATCATTAGTCTCACACCCAATTATTATTCACTCTACGTTAATTCTATCAAAAAGAATAGAAAAGCACCATATTAAGAACAAAGAAATAAGGCAAAAAATATGAACTTTAAGAAAATAATTATGTTAAAGTATTTTTGAAAAAATACCAGGATAGAGTTAATATTAAAAGTGTTGCCTATTACGGCATGTTGTATAATTCTTTAGAGGTATGTTTTTAGTCGAATAACAATTTTGATTTGCATACATAAAAATAAATAAAAAGGAAGGGGACCCTACAATAATGATTGTCCTAAAATCACAACGTGAAATAGAAGCAATGAAGAGAGCAGGGGAAATTCTTGCTGCTTGTCATAAAGAAATAGCTAAATTGATTAAACCAGGTATTACCACTTGGGAAATTGATGTCTTTGTGGAAGAATTTCTTAAGAAAAAAGGTGCGACACCAGAACAAAAAGGTTATAAAGGCTATGAATATGCGACATGTGCGAGTATAAATGACGAAATCTGCCATGGCTTTCCAAGGAAAGAACCTTTAAATGAAGGGGATATTGTCACGGTAGACATGGTTGTAAATTATAACGGTGCGCTAGCGGATTCTGCCTGGTCATATGCTGTTGGGACCGTATCAGAGGAAACCGAGCGGTTATTAAAAGTCACAAAAGAAGCACTGTATAAAGGGATTGAACAAGCCGTTGTCGGTAATCGAATCGGAGACATAGGGCACGCTATTCAAAAATATGTTGAAAGCGAAGGGTTTTCGGTTGTACGTGACTTTATTGGCCACGGAATTGGCGCAGTAATTCATGAGAAACCGGATGTTCCTCATTATGGGCTGCCAGGGAAAGGTGCAAGAATCAAGGAGGGTATGGTCTTTACGATCGAGCCAATGGTAAACGTAGGACGATACCAAACAAAAATGGATCTCAATGGCTGGACGGCAAGAACTATTGATGGGAAGTATTCAGCGCAATACGAACATACCCTTGCCGTTACCAAAGAGGGAACCGTCATTTTAACTGAACAAGATTAATAACAAACAAACCCGTTATTTGCATAACGGGTTTCACTTTATTTCTTTCGAAGGCTTCCAAGCTCTTCAACTAATGCTTGCATTTCATTTGGACTAAACGAATTCTTTCGTTGGACCATATCATAAATCTCTTTCAATTCCTCGTACATTTCTTCATCAAAGTGTGAAGGTTTAATTGCACCAAGGTTTAAGACTTTTAATTTTTCCTTTATTTGTTCAATCATATATTCGACATTTTCAATCGACTTTTCAGATAAATTCATTTCGGTCATCCTTTCCGAATTATTAAGTTCATCTTTTCATGTAAGAAATTATATGTCAATAAAAAAATCGGACTTGCATGGAATACCTCTATCAAGGAAAATAAAAATATGCAGGTTTTGGTATTTTTTACATGGGGTACTATTGATAATAACAAAGATTAAAGGAGACGTTAACATGACACAGAAAAATCAATTTTGGCGCGGAATGATACTTGGTGCCATTGCTGGTGGGGCCATTAGCCTTTTAGATAAACAAACACGTGAAGTGATGAAAGCAAATGTACAAAAAACCACATCAAAAGTTACTTATGTTTTTAGAAATCCGGGTGAAATTGCGGAGAAAGTAAAGGAAACAGCTGAAAAGGTAAAGACAACCGTAAAGCAGGTGAACGAAGATATCTCCTTTATCACAGATAAGGTAGAAGAATTACGCGAATTAACACCTCAGGTAACTGACATGATAAAAGAAACGAAGGATACTTTCTCGAAGAGTGACGAAGCACTTCTTTTAGAAGAAGTGTTAGGAGAAGACGAAAGAACTCATTAGAAGGAGGATGGACATGGAAAAGGTGGGGAATGTCCGCTCGTCTCTATTACGATTACTTTGGCATAGGGTCGATGAAGATGATCTGCCAGGTTTAAGTGCGCAGCTGGCCTATTATTTTCTATTGTCCCTATTTCCGCTCCTGATTGTTCTATTTACACTTCTTCCCTATATTCCGATTCAACATCAGGATATGCTCGGAGTAGTGAAAGATTTTGCACCAGGCGAGGCAATGGATTTAATTGAAAAAAATGTCCACGATATCATGAACCATCGGAATGGCGGGTTGCTTTCGTTCGGGATCATTGGCACTATTTGGTCGGCATCGAACGGAATTAATGCGATTGTTAAGGCATTTAATAAGGCATACAATGTCAAGGAAAGCCGTTCATTTATTGTTTCAAGAGGGATGGCTATAATATTAACATTTGGGATGATTTTGGTATTAATTCTCGCTATTGTTCTCCCTGTATTCGGCAGAGAAATAGGTATTTTTTTATTTTCTCAATTGGGCTACACGACAGAATTTATTAAGCTCTGGAATACATTAAGTTGGCTTGTTAGTGCGATTATTTTGTTTCTTATTTTTACAGTGTTGTATTGGATTGCACCAAATGTAAAATTAAAATGCCGCAGTGCCTTTCCAGGTGCCGCTTTTGCAACAATTGGCTGGATTGTATCCTCGATTGGATTAACGTTTTACGTTGGGAATATAAGTAATTATTCTCTTACTTATGGAAGTATCGGGGCAATCATTGTCTTAATGATTTGGTTATACATTTCGGCATTTATTATTATTTTAGGTGGAGAAATAAATGCCTTTTATAGTGAGAAAAACCGTAAGAATTGCTAATAGTTACCTTCATGAAACTTGCCTATCTGTTCAAACTAAGGTGGCAGGCTACTTTCATTAAGGAGGTTCTTATTATGACAAAGAAAACTAAAAAAGATGGCGGTACTAAGCAAAAAGGTAAAGGAAGTAAAGGAAACAAAACTTCCGGTTCAGCAAACGGCTCAAACGGCTATCACTAATGGGCTTTCCATCTTATAAAAATAAAAAGACCGGATGATGTTCATCCGGTCTTTCTAATCCAGTTCAGGGGAGCTTTCGCTTTTTGTACTATTTAAGCAATCGCAGGCTGTTTAGAATAACTAAGATTGTGCTGCCTTCATGACCAATGACTCCAAATGGCAAATCAAGGATCTGAAAGAAGTTTGACGAAATTAAGATCATGATAACAGTTATCGAGAAAATAACATTCTGTTTAATGATTTTATTCATTCGCTTCGAAAGATCAATGGCCTCAGCAATGCGAGGTAAATCATTTTTCATTAAGACAATATCCGCAGTTTCAAGTGCAACATCTGTTCCACCACCCATGGCAATACCAACATTGGCGATAGCAAGTGCAGGTGCATCATTAATTCCGTCACCTACCATTGCCACGGTTTCATATTTTGTTTTTAACTTCTTTAATTTTTCGACTTTTACCTCAGGTAAGCATTCAGCGAAAAACTCATCAACATGGCTTTCCGAAGCGATTGCGCGTGCCGTTTTTTCACTATCACCAGTCAGCATAACTGTACGGATTCCTTGCTTTTTCAGGTGATCAATCGCAAGTTTAGTCTCCTCACGAACAACGTCCTTCATTGCGATTACCGCAGATAACTCGCCATCAATTTCAATAAATACAAGCGTATTGCCATAAGTAGCGAGTTCTTTAATCCTTCCACCTGCAAACTTTTCAATCAGTTCTTGGTCTACAAACGCTGCTTTACCAATCTTCCAATTTTCACCGTTAATGGTGGCCTTTACTCCCCATCCTGGTATATCTTCCAGACTGTCTGGATGGAGGAGTTCTTTGTTAAGGTTTGATTTTACATATTTCACAATCGCTGTTGCAAGAGGATGGTTAGAATGGCTTTCAATTGATGCTGCCTTCCAAATCAGGGTATCCCTATCAAGTCCATCCTTTACAATCACTTCCGTTACTTCTGGGTTGCCTTTTGTCAATGTACCGGTTTTATCAAATGCAATGGCACCCAAATGGCTTAAATTCTCTAGATGCACCCCGCCTTTTACCAGAATTCCACGTTTAGCTCCATTGGAAATGGCTGATAAAGTTGCAGGCATGATGGATGCAACAAGGGCACAGGGAGAAGCCACCACCAATAAGATCATCGCCCGATAAAAGGCTTCTTGCCAACTCCAGCCTAAGATAAAGTGCGGAAGAAAAAACATCAATAAAACAACAGAAAGGACTACTTTAACATAGGTTCCCTCAAAGCGTTCAATAAATTGTTGTGAAGGAGACTTTTCGCTTTGTGCTGATTGTACGAGCTGAATGATTTTTTGAAAAAGAGTCTCATGGCTCGCTTTTGTTACTTGGACAGTAATTGAGCCTGTCATGTTAACAGTTCCTGCGAAAACGACTTCTCTATCGCCTTTAGATACAGGCATAGATTCACCAGTAATTGCCGCCTCGTCAATATTGGTTTGTCCTTTGATGATCATCCCGTCAGAAGGAATCCGCTCACCGGGCTTTATTAGAATCAAATCTCCGACATGAAGCAATGAAACAGGAACTCTCTTTTCACTGCCATCTGATATGAGTAAAGCCTCTTCTGGCTGCAGTTTCATTAAAGAGGAGATTTCTTTATGACTTTTATTCATTGTATAAGTTTCGAGTGCCCCGCTTACTGCAAAAATAAAGATTAACACGGCACCTTCTGTCCAGTATCCAATAATGGCCGATCCAATAGCTGCAAAAATCATTAACATTTCCACGTTCAGTTCCTTATTTTCATAGGTAGCCTCAATGCCTTCTTTTGCCTTGGCAAAACCACCAATTACAAATGCTAGCAGGTAAGCAATAATGGAATCTGCCCCATTTCCATACTTATCAAATAACCAGCCAGCTGCAATTAAACCACCGCTTAGGCCTGCTGCAATTAATTCTGCATGTGGTTTGATTTTCTCGAATAGCCCTAATTTGTTCATACTCTTTGTTAGTGCCTTTGCTTCGGAACTCACTAATTTTCCCCCCTCCGATTGCTAATTGATAAGAATAATCAAAGTCAATACCCTTAAAAAATACGAAAGCTGTCATCAAAAGGATGACAGCACGATCTTTATAGGGTTTCTATTTATGGTTATCTTACCACATATTTTATGCATAAGATATGAATTTGCTCCATAATTATCCTGTTACGAACTTTGTTGCTTAAATACTAAATTAGTCTTCTTACCAAATGTGAAGATGATAATTGATAAGGTTAAGAGCATCGTACTAATGATATAGAAGAAACTCACATTTTCAACGAATTTAATAAACAAACCTCCAATGATGGGACCGCTTAAACTGCCGAGACTGAAAAATATCCCGCATAACAAATTGCCGGTCGGAAGAAGAGTTTTTGGAAGTAAATCTGTCATGTAGCTGATACCTAGCGAGAAAGTTGAACCAACGACCATTCCAGAAATAAGAAATACGACAAACAGTCCAATAAAAGAGTGTTCAAGGAAGATGGCAGCAGTAAAGCTAAAAAATCCAAGAAAAAGTATTGTTATTAAGACATTTCGCCGTCCATACTTATCACTCAAAATTCCTAAAGGAAGTGAGGTAATAATACTACCAGCGGCAAATGCAGTCAACAACATGGAAACATTGGTGACGTTTATATCCATTCTTAAGGCATAGACAGGAAAACTGCCATTTAAGGAGGATTCTAAAAAACCATAAGAAAATGGCGGAAGGAAAGCAACCCATCCATATTTTAAAGCCTTCTTAAACTGTTTAATGGTCGATAGGAAGGAATTGATACCAACTTCTTGTTCAGGTCGTTCGTTTTTAAGCATAAATACAAAAATCCAGCCAATAAAACAAAGGATTGAGGAGACAATAAAAGGCAGAGATTGATTTACATTAACTAATGGTGTCATAAGTGGTCCACTGGCAAAACCAATTCCAAAAAATAATCCATATAGAGAAATATTTCGTCCTCGCTTATCAGCAGGAGCTGATGAGGTAATCCAAGTCTGTGTGGCGAAATGGAGGGAATGGTCACCTATTCCAATTAGTACCCGGAGGGCAAACCAAAACCAAAACGTCTCCCAGATAGGAAATAGAGCTAGTGAAACGATGACGAGTCCGCCGCCATAAATAATCACTGGTTTATAACCGTATTTTCTAAGAGGCATTTCCATGAAAGGAGATACAAGGAGAATTCCGATATAAAGTGCGGTCGCATTTAAACCATTTAATGAAGGGGATACCCCACTTTTCTCAAAAATTACAGCGATGAGAGGCAGCAACATTCCTTGCGAAAACCCAGAAATCGCAACGATACTAACAAGGATCCAAAATCGCAGATTAGTTTTATTCATAGAACTTCCTCAATTCTACAATTTTCATTCAATAAAGATTAAATATCTCCTAAATAATGGTAACTAGAAAAACGTTCTTATGCAAGAGGAAAGTTTCGACCCTAGACAATTGGGGTAATTTTAGGTAAATTAAGGAACAAAAGGAAAAGTCTAATAGAAAATATCCTCATTATATAAAAAGAATATGGAGGGAATACGGTGAACAGGATTTTTATGCTTATGACATTCATTGGAGTGCCGCTGTCCGTTATTGGCTCACTGTTGCATTGGTCAAATATTGTTTTATTTATTATCTACTGCTTAACAATCGTGGCACTTGCCAGTTATATGGGAAGGGCAACTGAAAGTCTAGCAATTGTTGCGGGGCCGAGGATTGGCGGACTGTTAAATGCAACCTTCGGAAATGCAGTCGAACTTATTATTTCAATCTTTTCGTTGAAAGCCGGGCTTGTTGGAATTGTTCTCGCCTCACTAACAGGTTCCGTGTTAGGAAACTTACTACTTGTGGCCGGGCTTTCGTTCTTTATAGGGGGCTTAAAATTTAAGCGTCAATCATTTAATGTCTACGATGCTAGGCATAATTCAGGGTTGTTGATGTTTGCGGTTATCATTGCTTTTGTTATCCCTGAAGTTTTTTCTATTAATATGAATGAGACAAAAACTCTTTCCTTAAGTATTGGGATTTCAGTCATTTTGATCATCCTTTATCTGGCCGCCTTATTTTTTAAGTTGGTTACCCATCGAGGCGTATACCAGCCTAGTACTGAAAAAGCCGCACATGAAGAAGAAGAACCAGAATGGGGAAAAGGGAAAGCCATTGCTGTTCTTTTCATTGCAACAATAGCAGTCGCTTACATTTCCGAGCACCTAGTTCATACGTTTGAGTATGTAGGAGAAACACTTGGTTGGTCTGAATTGTTTATCGGTGTCATTATCGTGGCTATAGTAGGGAATGCAGCCGAACATGCATCTGCCATTGTCATGGCATTTAAAAACAAAATGGATATTGCCGTTGAAATTGCGATTGGTTCTACATTGCAGGTGGCCATGTTCGTATTACCTGTTCTTGTGCTTGTATCACTTTTCTTTGATACTACTATGCCACTGCTATTTAGCTGGCAAGAGCTAATTGCGATGGTGTCATCGGTACTCCTTATGGTTGTTATCTCGAACGACGGTGAATCCAATTGGTTCGAAGGGTTAACACTACTCGCTGCCTATTTGATTATGGGAATTGGCTTCTACTTACTCTAGTTATTGTAAAAAATAAAGACTCTAAGCCCGGTGGCATAGAGTCTTTATTATTAAATTTAAGTTTCATTTCCATTCTTCAATGTACGGGGTTAATCGTCAAGCTTGGGCTATTATGATAAAATAACCATTTAGTAGGGTAAAAATCAATCGCTTTTCTTTGGGCCATCAATCACCAACCTTCATGTTTATTTAGATACATGAACACGAGTGTTGAATCTCATATAAGACGGGAATCCCAACCTCCTTATGGATAATAAGTAATGGAAGCAGATTGATTACGGCCCTCCTTTGTTGATAAGTTAAGTATATTATAGTATTTAATTTTAATTTTGTAAATGTTCTGAATATTACAATTGTGTTACTTTTTTCTTAACTTTAAGGAGCGACTAATGAGACTATTAATTCGGTTTTTATTTTTCATTTTTGGACTTACTATTATGACTTTTGGTGTCTGTATGACCATTGAAGTGGCGGATATTGGTGTTGGTGCATGGGATGCTCTTAATGTCGCCTTAACTGAAAAGGTAGGTTTATCAGTAGGAAAATGGGTAATGATTGATGGGGCTTTTTTAGTCATAGTGGTCTCTCTCTTATTAAAGAAAAGACCTGATCTTCTTTCACTTCTAACGATAATAATCATAGGTTCATTAGTTGATTTTTGGTTAGGAACTGTTTTTGATTTATTTCAAGTCAATCAACTTATCCCTAAAATAGTTATGCTATTAGTAGGAATCTTGATTATCGGATTTGGTGCAGCTATATACATTCAGGCAAAATTCCCTCAAAGCCCCATTGATAATTTTATGTTAGCCATTAAAGAACGTTTTCGAGTTAATTTAATGGTTGCCAAAACCATTGGAGAGATTACAGCATTGATCCCTGCCTTTTTACTACATGGACCTATCTCATACGGTACCATTATTATTACATTCACTGTAGGAACTGCGATCCAATTGTTCTTTCCATTTTTTGAAAAATTAATGTTACGACTACAGATGAAATATTGAAATTCCTTGCTGAGATGGATAAAAATAATCAACTCCGAAAAAACTATTAGCAGACTGATTAATGCTATTAGTGAAAGGAGTTTAACTCGTGAAGAAAAATGTCACTATCCTGATGACACTGCTATTAATGTTAACTTTTATTCCCTCAGCCTTCGCACAAAAGGGTCAAGCGCAAAAAGTTTCGGTAAAATATCAGGTCCCAGCTTCGGTTCGAAATATTACTAAGGAGAATACCTATCCAAATTCGACACAGGATCTGCCATTACTACAACCAAGTGATTTAACTAAAAAGTTGATTAACTCATCAAAGGTAAAAATCGAAAACCCTGATCTAATCCGAATGCTAAATGAATCGAGTATCAATAGCACACCTTTTGCGATTGGCTATCGTGCCATCGTCTATTTAGGTCAGTGGCCCTTAAATTACGAATCATCGGAAACTTCTCCGAATTGGGAGTTTCAAAAAATAAACACCAATTATTTTGATAATCGCGGCGGCAAAGTCCCATATCAAATCAAGTATGTTCAGGAGTCGCAAAAGATTATCAGAGGCGGGCTGACTGCTAAAATTGCGAGTGCAGAAGCGGTGAAAAAAATGATGCTTTTAAAGGCAATGGAAAAAACACATCTTCCGCTTGCATTCGATACGATTATTGGCGCCGGCACGAAGAACGACCATATTTATAACATTCCACCGAATCGGTTGGGCTACTTATATGCCTATGCACCAGGTGTGAATGAAAAAGGTAAAGTAACCTACGGTGAAGTCTATTTAATGCTAAAGGGCAGCAAAAAGTTTATCGTAATTAAAAATGTCACCTCTCAAGGAATCGGTGCATGGATCCCGGTTCAAGATTATGTATCCTTTGGATTTGCAGCGTCAGAACGACCACGCTAAAAGCTGACTCCTGATTACAGGAGTCTTTTCTTTTTTAAAAAGTTGGGCAAAATATTATTAATCGATTGTCAAAGCAGCAATTTTTCGATAGGATGAGAACGTTAGCGAAAGGAGTGAAACAATTTGGGTAGTCCGATTGAAGATAAAAATACACAAGTGAATTTTTTAAAACAACGTTTAAACATGTTCATTGATGTCCTCGATGCCATTGATCCAGAAGATACGGATCTTGAAGATATTGACCGCTTAATTTCGATGTTAGATGATATGGAATCAAAATGCAGGGAATTTAATAACCGTGAAGTGAGTGAGTCTGTTTAACCAACAGGCTCTTTTTAATGGGGTTAGAAAGGTGAATCCAATATTTACATGGGGATTTCCTCGATTATCCTGGCAGCGGTTGCAAGCTAATCCTTTAATTCTAATGGTTATAGGAGTATAATATAAGCGTGCAAAAATTGTAAAATTGAAAAATATTAATGGGGAACATGGGGAGAGGGGTACTCGAATTGAATATTTCTAAATTTCAAGAAAGCATGTACAAGCTAGTCGTTGAAACATCAACAAAACTTCCTAAGGACGTCCGCCGAGCTGTTAAACGGGCTAAGGAAAATGAAAATGCGGGTACAAGTGCCGCAATGAGCCTTGCGACAATCACAAATAATATCAAGATGGCAGACGATCAAGTTTCACCCATCTGTCAGGACACTGGTTTACCAACCTTTAAAATTAAAACGCCAGTAGGTGTGAATCAATTAGAAATTAAAGAAGCGATTCGTAATGCCATTGTGTTGGCAACAAAAGAAGGGAAGCTTCGCCCGAACTCGGTCGATTCCCTAACTGGTGAAAACAGTGGCGACAATCTTGGTGCAGGCGTACCTGTTATCAAATTTGACCAATGGGAAAAAGATTATATCGACGTTCGTCTGATTTTAAAAGGCGGCGGTTGTGAAAATAAAAACATTCAATACAGCCTTCCATGTGAATTAGACGGACTAGGCCGTGCTGGACGTGACCTTGATGGAATTCGTAAGTGCATTATGCATTCTGTCTACCAGGCTCAAGGCCAAGGCTGCAGCGCTGGCTTTATCGGTGTTGGTATTGGCGGCGACCGTTCTTCTGGATACGATTTAGCGAAAGAACAGTTATTCCGTTCTGTGGAAGATGTGAACCCAAATGAAGACCTTCGTAAGTTAGAAGAGTATGTAATGGAAAACGCTAATAAATTAGGAATCGGCACCATGGGCTTCGGTGGTGAAGCAACCCTTTTAGGCTGTAAAGTGGGCGTCATGAACCGTATTCCTGCAAGTTTCTATGTTTCGGTTGCCTACAATTGCTGGGCATTCCGTCGTTTAGGTGTAAGTGTAAACGCGGAGACTGGTGAAATCAACGAATGGATGTATCAAGATGGGGAATTCATTGATTTTGCTGAAGGAGAAGCAGCTGTACAGGAAACGGCAGCTACATCTGAAGGGGTTATCACTTTGGAAGCGCCAATATCTGAAGAACAAATCCGTTCTCTTAAAGTAGGCGATGTCGTTCAAATTAATGGTTTGATGTACACTGGCCGTGATGCAATTCATAAGTATTTAAGCGATCATGACGCACCAGTAGATTTAAATGGACAAGTTATTTATCATTGCGGTCCGGTTATGTTAAAAGACGAGGCCGGTGCTTGGCATGTTAAAGCGGCTGGGCCAACAACAAGTATTCGGGAGGAGCCTTACCAAGGTGATATCATGAAGAAGTTCGGCATCCGTGCTGTCATCGGTAAAGGCGGTATGGGACCAAAGACGTTAGCTGCATTAGAAGAACATGGCGGGGTATACTTAAATGCAATTGGCGGAGCTGCTCAGTACTATGCAGATTGCATCAAATCAGTTGAAGGTGTCGATTTAATGCAATTCGGTATTCCAGAAGCGATGTGGCACCTGCGTGTAGAAGGCTTCACAGCGGTAGTGACAATGGACTCACACGGAAACAGCCTGCATGCAGATGTTGATAAGTCTTCCTTAGAGAAGTTAGCAGCGTTTAAGGAACCGGTTTTTAAATAGGGAGTTAGTAGGGGGGATAGGCGCAGGGTTTGCGTCTATCTTTTTTAGTTTGAAGAGCAAATATTGTAGAATGATCGAACTGGGAGATATTCCATTTTTTGAAAAATAAAGCTGTTGGATTGTACAATTAATCATAATTTTGGTCTTATAATCTGGTTTTCTTTATTGTTTTGTAAAAAATTTACAATTATTGTTTAATCCCATGCTTGTTTTGTAAAATAAATTGAATAATTGTAAAATAAATCATTTTTATAGTGTAATTATCTCCCAAATTGTAAAATTTCCCCCATCATCGAATGTCTAGCACAATAAAAATAATCAAAAAAACAAAATTCATATATATTTCATACAAGAATTAGGGCAAACATGTTATAAATAAGCGAAACGACTTCTAAAGGAGGTATTAATTTGTTTGTTAAAGACCTAGCAGTTCCGCTTAACCTATTGAAAGCTGAAGCATTAGAAAAAAGAATGCCCCCAAATCATCCAAAACTGATCGATTTGAGACTTTTCATTAAAAATTTACGATCTGGATATAGTGGAGAAATGAAAATACGATATTATTTAGGTCAAATTCCCTCAAAAAGGTTCTACATATTCCACGACTTGCGCCTCCCGTATGGTGACGGGTACTTTCAAATAGATGCATTGTTGATTTCCCCAAGAGGAATTCTTATGATTGATGGCAAAAATCATTCCGGAAAATTAACTATCGAAAAAAATCAAATGATTCAAGATTATATGGACAAGAGGATAGTCTATGATAATCCAATCGCACAGGCCCACCGCCATAACTTATTATTGAAGTACTTTCTTGAAAAACACAAAATCCCTCCAATGCCAATTGACTCGTTAGTAGTTATTAGTAAATCTTCAACTGAATTATGCATTAGTCCCGGATACGCAATTGCGGAGAAAAAGATTTGCCGAGTGGGTGAACTACTTGGGAAAATAGAAGTATTTTACAATCAACATAATAAGACTCTCCTTGATCCTAAAAACATTGAGAAAATTAAAAGACTACTTTTAAAAAGTCACACCCCTTTAATTACAGACATAATGCAGAAATTTAGCTTGCAAATGTTAGAAATAATTACAGGTGTTCAATGCCCAAATTGCTTTCGGTTTCCAATGAGCTATAATAGAAAAATTTGGGTATGTCCACATTGCCATTTCATATCCCAGGATGCACATTTAGTTGCAATTAGAGATTATTTCTTGCTAATTGATTCCTCATTTACAAATATGGAGATACGTACATTCCTTCACCTTCCATCTACAAGAATAACCACGTACTTTTTATCTTCCTTATGTTTCCCTTATACAGGAACCACGAAAGGCCGCGTCTACCATCAGCCTCAAAATTTCCTATAAATACTAATAATCATTTTCTCATTTAAACAAACACTAAAAAAAACAAAATAGGGGGAACATGATGAAACGATTATTTTGCATCCTCAGTATGCTGCTTTTATTTATACCGCAGAGTACATATGCGGCTGTTTCCAATCAGCCAATCCATTGGGGCTTTAAAAAAGGTGTAAATGAACAGCAAGCAGAAGCTGGAGCCGAGCTTGATCAGCTAATTGAAAAATACGGTGCTTTTTATAAAAGCAACCCCGACTCAAAAACGTTATACCTAACTTTCGATAACGGTTATGAACAAGGATATACCCCCCAGATTCTTGATATTTTAAAAAAGGAAAAGGTACCTGCGACTTTTTTTGTGACAGGGCATTATTTGCTTTCGGCAGGGGATATTGTGAAAAGGATGGTCAAAGAAGGGCATATTGTCGGGAACCATTCGTGGCATCACCCGGACCTGACAACCGTAAGTGATCAAAGGATTCGTGAAGAGCTTAAAAAGGTCAGCGTCAAAACCAAAGAATTAACAGGTCAAAAAGAAATGAAATACCTTCGACCGCCACGGGGGGTATTTAGTGAAAGAACGATGCAGATTGCTAATGAAGAGGGCTTTACGCATGTATTCTGGTCACTCGCTTTCGTCGATTGGCATGTGAATTCGCAAAGAGGCTGGCAATATTCCTACGACAATATTATGAGGCAGGTCCATCCGGGCTGTATCTTACTATTACACACTGTCTCAAAGGACAACGCCGATGCCTTGGAAAAGGCGATTCAGGATTTAAAGAAAAAAGGCTACAAGTTCAAAAGCCTTGATGATTTTCCGAAGAAAAAATAGATATATCACCCACAGAAATCGAATTTCTTTTTGGAATTCGGTTTTTCTGTGTGAAACATGCTATAATACGGGGAAATTAAAATGAAACGATCTATATGAATTTATGGAATATTATGGAGTGAAATAGATGAAATCTGATCAAAATATCAAAATTGAATTGAAGCAAACCTTTCCGCTCACGATCAAACGGCTCGGTATTAATGGGGAAGGTGTTGGCTATTTTAAAAAACAGGTTGTCTTTGTGCCCGGTGCCCTTCCTGGTGAAGAAGTGGTCGTAGAGGCGACAAAGATTAATCCCAAATTTGCTGAGGCAAAAATCAAAAAAATTCGCATTAAATCCCCCAATCGAGTCCAGCCGCTTTGCCCGGTATATGAACAATGTGGTGGATGTCAATTACAGCACTTGAATTATGATCAACAATTGAAGGAAAAACGTGATATTGTCATTCAATCACTGGAGCGCCATACCAAAGGGAACATTAGCAAACTTGATATAAGAGAAACCATTGGAATGGAAGACCCTTGGGGTTATAGAAACAAGAGCAGTTTTCAAGTAAAGGCAATGGATGGTAAGGTTCTTGCGGGGCTTTATGGCCTTAATTCCCATCAATTGATTAATATTGAAGAATGTGCGGTGCAGCACTCACAAACAAATGAAGCAACATCTGCGGTTAAACGAATCTTAGAGGAATTAAAAATTCCTATTTATAATGAAAAATCTAGAAAAGGTATTGTTCGAACCATCGTTACTCGTGTTGGCATTCAAACAGGTGAATTACAAATAGTCCTAATTACAACACAAAAAGAATTACCAAAAATGGACACCATCATTCATGAAATCCAAAAACGTCTTCCGAATGTGAAATCAATTGTTCAGAACATAAATGGGCAAAAGACGTCCCTTATTTTTGGCGAGGAAACTCTTCCGTTAGCGGGGGAAGAGTTCATCCAAGAAACACTAGGAGACCTTCAATTTGAGCTTTCTGCAAGGACATTCTTTCAATTAAATCCTGTTCAGACCGTGAAGCTTTATAATGAAGTGAAAAAAGCAGCCGCGCTGACTGGTCAGGAAAAAGTAGTAGATGCCTATTGTGGAGTGGGAACCATCGGGTTATGGCTCGCCGACCAGGCAGGCGAAGTCCGTGGAATGGACGTCATCCCAGAATCAATTGAGGATGCGAAGAAAAACGCAAAGCGTCACGGATTGTCCAATACAAAATATGTACCTGGAAAGGCAGAAGAAGTCCTGCCTAAATGGGTCAAAAAGGGTTGGAAGCCCGATGTCATTGTCGTTGATCCACCGAGAACAGGTCTTGATGGGCAGTTAATCCAAACCATCCTCCAAGCTGAACCAAAAAAGCTCATTTACATCTCATGTAATCCTTCAACATTGGCGAAGGACATTCAAACGTTAAGTGCAAAATATGAAGTAAAGTATATCCAGCCGGTGGACATGTTCCCACATACGGCACATGTGGAGTGCTGTTCACTACTTGTATTGAAAGACAAATAATTGAATGTGGCCTGTGTGTAAAAAAGTCTCTCTGATTTTCAGGGAGGCTTTTATATCTTTCTTTAGTGTTTTTTCTTTATTCTGTCAGAAAGATTTTAATGTACTAATGTGATAAAATTAATATAAGAACAGCACTATTTGGAGGTTCTGGGTTCGACCAGAGAGGTTTATTCAACAATACTAGCAAATATAAAATTTTCTTAGTAGGGATCTTTATTTTCTATACCTATAAGTGAAAAAGAAAGATCTTAAAAAATGCTTCTTATGATTGAAAAAGAGATGCTCTTTACTATAGAGCATCTCTTTTACTTACCAGCCTCGGCTTGAACCGCCGCCGCCGGAGGATCCGCCGCCTCCTCCTCGAGATCCGCCGCCTCCTCTTCCACCACCTCTTGATAGGATGGATAGAAGAAAATATGTCAAGGTGCCTCCGAAAAATTTAAAGTCTAAAACTACCACCACAAGGACAATGATGATGAGAAGCCAGGATGGAATTCCTATCCCTTCATCCTTCGGTACTGTCTTTTGGCCGTCACCACCGTTATATTCGGCAAGGACCTCATTGGCAAGTGCTTTATAAGTTTCCGAAACAGCATGGTTCGGCTGGTTACTTTTCAAATAAGGAATAGCATATTGATCCAAGATTCGGCCAGCTTTAGCATCTGGAATTCTTCCCTCGAGACCATAACCTACCTCAATCCGGATTTTATGTTCCTTCATGGCTAAAACAAGGAGGACGCCATTATCCTCCTTCTGACTGCCAAGCCCATATTGACGGAATGCCTCATTTGCATATTCTTCTATGGATTGGCCGCCAATGGATTGAACGATCAGCAAGGCTACCTGTGCAGTTGTTCTGTCTTCAAGATTCCTGCCTAAATTGATTAATTCTGCTTTTTCTGTTTCATTTAGGACATGGGCAAAATCTTGTACATAAATATCTCCTACTGGAGCAGGTATTTGGACATCCTCAGCAAGTGCACGGGCTGCACAAAGAAATAACGTGGTAAATACCAACAGAAAGCTGAAGATCCTTTTCATATTCATTACCCGTTGCCTCCAAAGTCAACTTTTGGAGCTTCTTGAGCCTTAGGGTCTGCTTTAAAATATTCTTTCGCATCAAACCCGCCGATTCCTGCAATAATGGAGCCAGGGAATCTTTTCGCTTTTTTGTTAAATTCTGCTACTTTTTCATTGTAATCCTTCCGGGCCACGGCAATTCTGTTTTCTGTTCCAGCCAGTTCATCCATAAGCTGAGTAAATTGCTGGTCTGCCTTCAGGTTAGGGTAATTTTCAACGACGACAAGCAATCGGCTTAGAGCCCCAGATAATTGATCGTTAGCGGTTGCTTCTTCTTCGGGGGTTTTTGCTCCAGCAAGCCGTGCACGTGCATCTGAGATGGATGCAATAACTTCTTTTTCGTGAGTCGCATATCCTTTTACAGTATTCACCAGGTTTGGAATTAAATCGAGCCTTCGTTGAAGTTGGTTTTCGATTTGAGCATGAGATTGATTTACGTCTTCTTCTAAATTGACAAAACTATTATAGCTGGACATGAACATAAGGCCCAATATGACAATAACACCGACCACAATCCCTATTCCTAGCCAACCTTTTTTCAATCTAATCAAGTCCTTTCTCACCTATAGTATTTATCACATAGTTAATAAGTTCCCTTTTTAAGCCATAATAAAACTTATCGCAAAATCTATAAATTAAACGTTTGTTTGGCTTTTTATTTTGGCCAAATAATGCTGATTTATTAAGGCTTAATTAACTTTCAATTAAACGTTTTTTTTACTATTTGGCAAAACTAGTTAATCGTTTGATCAAGCAACATTTATCCCCTCTAGAATAACCTTCCCCATCCATAATTCGTCACATCCTTTTAATACTTCCACCAACCTGTTTTTTTACTACTTTTCACGAAATAAAGCAAATCCATCTCCTCGATGTCTCAGTTCCTGCTCCTTCGGATCTTCTGACAACGCCAATTTAAATCGAAACAAAGCCATTTCCTTCGCATGATGGGGGAATATGTGTACCGACATTTAATCCTGCGGTTGTATGGGAAGGCTTGTAGGTGATTAATCCAAGGTCAGAACCGGACTCGGGAAATCCGACCGTCCGGGATCGTAGGGGGGCTACTAGAAACGTGAATCAATAAATATTGATTGCGCGCGCTTGTTTTCTACCCGACGGCGGGCCGAAAGCCAAATGGTTGAAGGGATTGAGCTCCATAATGTTAGTAAAACAAGAGGGCTGATCTATATTTTATCCATCCTTTAAGGCAAGATGGTTAAAACCTCTCTGGAATCAGAGACCTTCGCACGTTACACATTGATATGATATGCAACTCGGGAGACCCTATTGGTCTTTTCTTGATGGAAGAGTATGGTGTACAAGCGATAACAAGCAAGGAAGCTAGATGCCGAATAGGGAGTCGGATAGCAGCGTAGTACCAATGAAGTTGGGGAATGCCGATGGAGGAAAGGCTAGCTACCAGTTATCCACCTTATTAGGGACACATTTACTACACTCTGAGGTAGAAATTATGATGGCAACTATTAAGGATAGCAGAAATGCGAATGGTAACTAGGAGGAGCCGTGTGCTTTAATAGTGCAAGCACGGTTCTGAGAGGGGGTGGAGTACAATCTATCGAAAGGTAGAAAGGCTCCATTCTACTCGACTATTGAATAAAGAAATGGTAAAAGGATGTAAAAAGAGGCAAAATAAAGGTAATAAAGTTTAATATGTTAAAGTGAAAGCAGGAGATGGTGATATGTCAGAAGATGAATTATTCTCAAATAAGGCATCTAATGTTTATGAAATATATTCAAAAATACTCGATTTATTGAAAGAAATTGGACCTTTTGAAATTGAGTTTAAAAAGACTTCTATACATCTTTTGAATAAATCTGCCTTCGGAGGAGTTCATCCAAAAAAGAAATGGTTAGATTTTAATTTAGTAACAAACCATCAAATTGAACACGAGAAGATTACTAAAATTGAACAAGTTTCAAAAAACAGATTTCACAATAACTTTAGATTTCATAGTGAAAACGAACTAAATCAAGAGTTTTTAGTTCTTTTAAAAGAATCATATCAATTAATGAGTTAGTTAGAGGAAGGATATTTATTACCAATGAACAGCATTTTTTAGGAATTATATCTGGTATAATATTTGGTTTATTCTCTGTACTACTAATGCTCCCGATGAAATTTGAAGATAAACGTATTGCTATTATTGGTTAAAGAGGAAGAATTCATCAAATAAATAATGATAATATGGTTGATAATGTTGTTTTTTTAAAACGAGGTGTTCCTCTTGGTGACAGTTATATTAGTTCTTTTTATTGGGATGGACCTATATTCTTGTATTACTTGAATTGTATGTAGTTTATATTGGAGTTTTACATTATGGTGAATGGACAATTATCGTTGGCATTTTTCTAAGTATACTATTATGGAGATGCCTAAAAAAATACCAACCGAAATCACCATTCTAATCTTTTTGTTCAGCATGGCGGTGCCCAAAATAATGGACCATTTAATCGCTTCTGTTTCCCCGAATTTGTATCAGGTTACAGACAGTTAAAAATATGAACTGTTCGACCTTCTAAGGACATCGTGTGTGTATATTCCTACCTTTCGGATATTTATTAATTTATGTATATGAAATATGGAAACTGAAAAAATTGAAGCTTGTTTTTTACATTTTCATCTGGTACGTTTATGCAGTTTGTTTCGAATTCGTCATCGTAAAAGTACATGTATTTACCTACAGAGGATGGAAATTAGCATATGCCTTTCCTGTTTATATCATGGTCATCACCGTTGCTCTATCATTTATGTTTTTTTAACAAAATATAAACCACAAAGGCTGACGTAATAATTGGCTAGTTTCTTTATTTTTACAACAAACTATGATCGGTGACGTGCTTTAAATTGGAAACGCCTTTTTCCTAATTAGTTTGTGAAGATTTACACTTAAAGTAAACAGCTAATAGTTTGTAAAATGAAAGTTGTTTTTTTCTTTGGCTGCTGCATGGGTTTATTTAAGAATATTTAAGTACCCATTTAATTCTGAGGGATCTTGGTTATACACAAGTTTCCATGCCTCAAGGAGATTTTCTTTCGTTACTTTTAGTGCCGGTACAGCTACATAAGCCGGTGCTGGTTTGCCGAGCAGTGCATAACCGGCCAGGATTGCCTCGGCCACTCCTTGATGGTAGGGCATCTGCGAACCCGAGCCCTTGATAAGTTCATCTTTTGCAATTTCTACAGCAGTATTGGTACTCAAATCCATTGTCGTAATAACTAAATCATGTTTTCCTAGGGCACGGGCTGAGGCCATAGCACCTTCCGCCACCAAATCCCATACAACAAAGATTCCCTTCAAATCGAGGTGTTGAGAAATCATAGCGTCTGCAAGCTCTTTCCCATCATTCGGACTAGTAAAACCGCTGCGGACTACGATTTGAATGTCAGGATAACTTTCTCTAATCGTTTTTTCAAAAGCCATTAATCTTTGTTTCGTTACAAAAAAATCAGCATCGTAGTATATGACCCCAATCTTGCCTTTAAAACCTATTTTCTCTGCCATAATGTCGGCGGCATAGGACCCGTTTCCATAATTGTCGGCTGAAACGACGCTTACATAATCCTTACCCGCTTCCAACCCGTATGGTGTATTGTCCATAAAAACCAGCTTCACACCTGATTGAGCTGCGGTTTGAAAGGCACCCGAGGTTGATAACGGATCGATTGGAAGACTAACAATAATATCCGGTTTTTTTGCTAATATCTTTTGAATGTCTGCAACTTGCTTTTCCCAGTTAAGTTCGGCATCAGTTACAGCCACGACCCTAATCCCCATTTTATTAAAAGTTGTCTTCAATCCTTCAATTTGTGCTCTTGCCCAATTATTCCCGGTATAGTGCATGGCAATAGCAGCTGTATAGTTCTTTTCTCTTAGCTTTTTTAAATCTTTCATAGACAACTGCAGTGTCTTGGCAGAAACAGCTTCCTCTCCATTTGGTCCGGTACTTAAAATTTTATGTTCGGGTATATTTTGATTAATTGTACTAGTTAAAGTTTCGTATATAGTTGTTAAGAACTCCTTTACATTAACAGGTTTTGTCAGATAATTATCAAACCCCTTGCCTAATGTCTGCTGGATGTCCTGAGGCATGGCATTGGCACTGACAGCAATAATCGCTATATCCTTCGTGTTTTCATCCTGTTTTATAAGGTCAAACACCTCATAGCCATGCATATCTGGGAGGTTAAGATCTAGTAGAATTAAATCTACTTTTTCAGTCCTAGCCAGTGCCAATCCTTCTTTTCCGGAACGAGCAGTTAAGATCGTATAGGATGGCTGGGATTTCAGGATGTTCTTCACCAGGTGTAAGTTAGATTCATTATCTTCCACATACAGCAAACCATAGTGATCTGACTTAGGATTCTTTGTTGGTAAATCCATCACTTCTTCCCCCCATTGCATCGCGGTCGTTAAATCATGGGGAAGGGGGAGGCTAAAGCGAAAATCGCTGCCGATACCTTTTTGGCTCGCTACACTAATTTTTCCACTCATAAGTTGGACAAGTTGCTTTACTAAAGATAATCCAATGCCAGTACCTTCCTCTTGTGTTCCTTCAATCCGATAAAATGGGACAAACACTTTCTGATATTCTTCAACAGAAAGTCCAACTCCTGTATCCGCGATATGAATAACAGCCTCGTTTTGTTTCATATACGAGAAAATCATGACTTTGCCGTCTTCCCGGTTATATTTAATGGAATTATCGAGAAGATTAAGTAGGATTTGTTTCAGGCGAATCGGATCGGCAAGAACGGTTACGGTTTGCGAATGGTCCATTTGATTATGAATTGTAATTCTTTTTTTCATGGCAAGCGGCTGCACGATATGGATACATTCATTGATAACGGTCAGCAGATCTACCTCTTCAATTGAAACTTTTAATTGGCCTGTTTCGATTCTGGATAAATCCAAAATATCATTAATTAAGCTTAGTAAATGCTTCCCTCCGCTTAAGATCTCTTGGACAAAGTCCTGCTGCTCCTCATTTAAGGTTTCATCTATTTCTAATAGCTGGGCAAAACCAAGGATTCCGTTCAAAGGGGTCCGGAGTTCATGACTCATTTTGGAAAGAAAGTCCGATTTGGTTAGGTTTGCTTTTTCCGCCGCTTCCTTTGCCTGAATGATAGTTTGTTCCATTTTTTTTCTTTTGGTAATATCCGATATGGACACAAGCGCAGCTTGTTCCCCATCTTTATGTAATTTAAGTGGTTTTGAAGTAATGGAAAGCCATTTAGTCCCATTATTTCGATCGCTTACTCCCAAGACATAATCATGGAAAGGAATGCCCTGTTCGAGGGTGATAATTCCTGGCAATTCCGAATAGGGTAGGGGGGATCCATCTTCTTTTACATAATCTAATTTGCTTACATTTGCTTCCGTTAATAAATCGGATTTAATACCAAGTACTTTTTCAACATTTTCATTAAGCGCAATGATTCTGCCCGGCTTTTTATGAATAATGACGCATTCAGACATGGTTTGTAAAACTTCTTTATATAAATTTTCGTTAGGGGTGATTTCCATTTTTATACCCTGCCTTCCGAAAGAATAGTCATGGATTTTCCTGAAGCCATAGCTTTAGTATAGTCCACAGTAATTCTTCTTTAAAACTGCAAAAAACCGCCATACCTAATTAATATTAAAATACTTCCTATCCTGCTTAAACTGCCTTATACTGAGAGTAGTTAGTTTGACAGCGATTTCAAATAGTAGTATGTTATCTATTAATTTTTATATTAATGTTCCACTAAATAGAAGCTTTTAATATGAGGTGATCTTTTGAGAGTTTTAATTGCAGAGGACCATGCACCATCGAGAAAACTATTGAAGCATCTCATTAAACCTTTGCAGAGTTATGAAATGGTTGGAGAAGCCGTTAATGGTGAGGATTTAATTTGCAAGGTGATGATAGAAAAACCAGACATCATTTTGGTTGATATTAATATGCCATTGTTGAATGGGATGGAAGCGGTGAAATCTTGTAAAAAAGTAGTCCCGTCATTACAAGTTATCTTTATCACTGGGCATGATGAGTTTGCCTTAGAAGCTTTTAGTGTAAATGCAATCGATTACATTGTCAAACCTATTGACCGTGACCGTCTTTATGCAGCGTTAGGACGAGCAGCTGCACTTGCTAAGACTCCAGCGGAAAGCGAGCGCCCAACAGTTAAGAAGGATTTAATGGTTAAACAGTCCAATCAGTTTTCTTTTATACCGTTAGATGACATTATTTTTATTGAACGAGCGGACCGAAAGGCCGTCATCCATACAATTGATCAAAAAATAGAGGTAAATGAGGCGTTAACGAATCTTGAAGAACTCCTTGATTCCCGTTTTGTAGCCTCCCATCGTTCCTATATTATTAATTTGCAATATTTAAAGAGGATTGAAACGGCAGGGCAAACGTACAAAGCATATTTTAAAAATTATGAGGAAATAGCAAAAGTTTCCAAGAATAAGTTAGCAGAATTACAAAAAAATAAATCGCTGTGAGGTCCGGGTTTACCGGACCTCAATTTTTTGTTTTTTTAAAAAATTTATGATTTTATTGTCCGAATGAACGATGATTGTGTCCAAAAGGATAGAAAACGATTTCAATTGGAAAAAAACCTTGTCGGAAGATGATTAGACGACAATTTTGTAATCGATTACAATTCGAATATAGAAACAGGAAAGGACAAAAAACAAAGATGGTAGGGATTGTAGATGTAGCAAAGAAGGAAATTGTTTCTGCTAAAACCATTCTAGTTGTTGTGCCTGACATTACAAATCCGTTTTTTTCAAAGGTGTTTAGGGGGATTGAAGCAGTAGCGGTTACAAATGGATATCAAGTTATACTCGGCGATACAGGCAATGATCTGGAACGAGAAAAGTGGTTTTTAAACCTTTTGCATCAAAAAAAAGCAGATGGAATGGCTTTATTAACTGCCAAAACTGATGTAGCAATCGTTGAAGAGGCGGCCCAAAGATTTCCGTTGGTCCTTGCGTGTGAGTATATGGAAGGTTCCAACATCACAACTGTTTCGATTGATAACATAAGCGGTGCCAGAAAAGCAACGGAATATTTAATCGATTTGGGACACGAAAGAATTGGCTGCATTATTGGACCTCTCAATAGTGTCTTGAACCGAGACCGTCTCAAAGGATTCTATCAAGCAATGTCGAGCAACAACCTTATCGTGGATCCTGTGTTAGTCCAGGAAGGTGATTTCTCTTTTGAAAGCGGTTTTAACCTTATGATGAAGTTTTTTGCCATTGGTCAACTCCCATCTGCGATCTTCGCTGCCAATGATGAAATGGCAATGGGAGTCATTAAAGCCATTAAATCTAAGGGGCTTAAGGTGCCAGAGGATATTTCGGTTCTCGGTTTTGAAAATCTGAAATTCTCGTCCATATTCGAACCAGGTCTGACAACGATTGCCCAGCCAGCGTTTGAAATTGGTGAGAAAGTGGCGGAATTATTATTGAGGCTCATCAACAAAGAGGAAATCAAACACGAGCAAATGTTTTTAGCTAACCAGTTGATTGAAAGACAGTCATGTCAGCAGTATGCGAAAATTTTTTAGAAAAAAATGTAATCAATTACATTTTTTGAAGCCCATAGAAGCCTGGTTTTATAACTTAAATGAATGTAATCCATTACTAGTAATATTCTATTAAGCTTACATTTATGAAAAGGGGGTGGTGCCACACTTATAGATTTTAAGGTGGTACCGACAAATAACGAGCTTCAACTAAATAACTACTATAGTGGAGGTAATCAAATGAAAAAGAGTTTTTCTATTACAGTTTTACTGTTACTTGTTTTAAGTGTTTTTCTTGCAGGGTGTGGCGGAAAAAAATCTACATCTGAACAAGCGAGCACGAAAAAGAATGAAAACTACTCAGAAACAGCTTCAGGTCCATTAACGATCAATCCGAAGATTCCTGATTTAGCGGTACAAGATAAAGGGCCGAACGGAGAACAGGCCGTTTCAGCTAAGACATTGCAGCTTACGGAAGATGAGCTAAAGAAGATTAAAGAAGGTAAATATAAAGCGGCGATTGTTATGCACTACTCTGGTACTGACTATATGAATGCCGCAGTTGGTGCGATGAAGGATACATTTAAGAAGATGGGCATCAAGATCGTTGCTGTAACAGATGCACAGTTCAAAGCGGAGAAGCAAGTAAATGATATCGAAACCGTTTTAGCGAAAAAGCCGGACATTATGATTTCTGTTCCAGTTGATGCCGTATCTACTGCACCAGCTTATAAAAAGGCTGTTGCCCAAGGCGTAAAGTTAGTATTTATGGATGGTGCTGCACAAGGTTTAGTTGCAGGTAAAGATTACATCAGTATTGTGTCTGGTGACAACATGGGTAACGGAGCAACCGCAGCAGACATAATGGCTGAAAAACTTGGCGGAAAGGGTAAAGTCGGCATTGTGTATCACGATGTAAACTTCTTTGTAACCAAAAACCGTTCTGATGCTTTTGAAAAAAGAATCAAAGAAAAATATCCAAATATTGAGATTGTCGCAAAAAGTGGGATTACTGGTCCAAATCAGGCAGAAGAAGTAGCATCTGCTATGTTGACAAGACACCATGATATTGATGGTATCTTCGCTCCATGGGATGTACCGGCTGAAGGTGTTATGGCTGCAGCAAGAACGGCTGGCAGGGATGACCTAGTTGTTACAACAGTTGACTTAGGTACAAACGTAGCAATCTCCATTGCACAAGATGGAATTGTTAAAGGTCTTGGAGCACAGCTGCCATATGACCAAGGTGTAGCTCAAGCAATCCTTGCCGGCTATGCCTTATTAGGAAAAGAAGCACCAGCTTATGTTGCTTCACCATCCATCAAAGTTACGAAAGAGAATGTATTAGATGAATGGAAGTTAATCTACGGAACAGAGGCTCCTGACACAGTAAAAAATGCGATGAAATAATTTTAAAAAAAGGATAGAGGCTGCTTTTGAAAGCAGCCTCTAACATAAAAAGAAGGTGAACTTGGATGGAACAACCGATTCTCGAAATGAGAGGTATTAATAAAGCTTTTAATGGGATTACCGTTTTAAACGATGTCCATTTTTCCGTCAAAAAAGGTGAAGTTCACGCCTTGATGGGGGGAAATGGTGCCGGGAAATCGACGTTAATGAAAATCCTCACAGGCGTATACTCTGCAGACAGCGGTGAGATTTTAATTGAAGGAAAACCAGTAAGCATTAAAAGTTATGATGATGCTCAAAAGAATAATATATCGATGATTTTCCAAGAGTTTAGTTTAATTCCTACCCTTACCGTCGCCCAAAACATCTATCTTACTCGTGAGAAGAAAACATCATTAGGGCTGCTCGATGATAAGGATTGTGAAAAGAAAACAGAAAAATTGCTAGAAGAATTAGGCGTAGATATTAGACCAAATGATGTAGTTCAAAACTTGGGGGTTGGCTATTGGCAGATGACGGAAATTGCCAAAGCACTTTCACAAGAAGCAAAGATTCTGATTATGGATGAGCCAACCTCGTCCTTAACCAAAAATGAAACGGAAGTACTCTTTAGTTTTATTAACAAATTGAAAGCAAAAGGTTATTCCATTATCTATATTTCTCACCGGATGGATGAAATCTTTGAAATATGTGATCGAATCACGATTATGCGTGATGGCCGATATATCACAACAGAAAAATGCAGTGAAACCGATCTTGATACTGTAATTTCACATATTGTCGGTATGCAATTTGACCAAGCGTTTGAATGGAAAGAACGTTTCTACGCAACGGACGTGCCGCCGATTTTTGAAGTAAGAAACTTAAATGCCGAACATGTCCAAGATATTAATCTAAAAATTCAGCCGGGTGAAATTGTCGGAATTGCCGGGTTAATGGGAAGCGGCCGGACGGAATTACTTCGAAATCTCTTTGGGATTGACCCAATTAAGAGTGGAGACATCTACATCAATGGTCAAAAACAATCCATTAAGAATCCAAAGAATGCGATAGAAGCCGGACTTGCACTGATTCCGGAGGACCGCCGGATGCAAGGATTGGTTCTTGAACATAGTGTCAAGGATAATATGATTCTTCCAATTCTTTCGAAGGTGAAAAAAGGAGCTTTTATTGATAGTAAGAAGTCAAATGAGATTAGTAATGAATTTGTAAGGATGTTAAATATTAAAACAGATAATATTTTTAAAAAGGCCGGGTTGTTATCGGGCGGTAATCAGCAAAAAATCGTTCTAGCCAAATGGCTGGCGAACGACCCTACTGTCTTGATGTTGGATGAACCAACAATTGGTGTGGATATTGGTGCAAAAACGGAAATTGTGGAGATTATTAGAGCCATGGCCGAAAACGGCAAGGCGATCCTTGTGGTTTCCTCCGAGCTCCCAGAATTGCTTGCTTTGAGTGACCGTGTGATCGTCATGCATGATGGGAAAATCAAAAAGGAACTGACCCGCAGGGAGATTAAATCAGAGGAGGAATTACAATATGCAATCCAAGGTTTCTAGTATTCAAAAGCCAGCAACTCCTGCGTTGAAAGGATTCGAGTGGCGTAATTATATTGTCTATTTTGCCTTCGTGGGTGTATTAATCTATTTTTCTATCAGCTTAAGTGATGAAGGGTTTTTAACTTCAGGGAACTTATTAAACATTGTTAGACAAACAGCGACGATTTCTTTGATGGCGTTAGCAATGACATTTGTTATTAGTACAGGAGAAATCGACCTTTCTGTCGGTTCCATCGCTGCCCTTTCTTCTCTGGTAGGTGCATTAGCCATCCAAGCTGGTTATGGCATCATTGGTGGACTTATAGGCGGTGTTGGTACTGGTCTTGTGGTTGGATTAATCAATGGTCTGCTTGTAACAAAAGTAGCGATTCCATCCTTCTTGGTAACCCTGGGAACGATGGGAGCCATTAAAGGTGCTGCGATGTGGGTTACAGATACTGCTCCAGTTCCGATTGTAGACGCAAATTTCAATTTCATCTTTGGTTCAGGGGACATTGGTCCGATTCCAGTTTTACTTATTTGGACTTTAGTATTTACAGTGATTGCCCATATATTACTTCGTAAGACATCATTTGGCCGTCAGGTATTAGCAACAGGCGGAAATGAAAATGCTGCAAGATTCTCTGGCGTTAAGACAATGAAGATCAAGCTAATGGTATTCCTTGCAACTGGTTTAATGGCTGGTTTAGCTGGTCTCCTTTATGCGGGCCGTATGAATGCCGGACGTTTTTCTTTCGGTGAAGGGGATGAGCTTTCTGTTATTGCTGCCGTTATCCTTGGTGGGACAAGCTTGTTTGGCGGTGTAGGAACAATCATCGGAACGATTGTTGGTTCCCTAATGATTGGTACGATCAACAATGGTTTGATTATCATGGGTCTTGATGTCAGCCAGCAAATGATTATCAAAGGAATTATCATTATCTTGGCGGTGGCATTTGGTAAGAAAGCGATGAAACGATAATTTTAATAGAGATTTCCGCGGAATTATATTAAGTTCCGGGGAATTCCTCCACAAATAGACGGAATTAATGATAAAACTGGCAGAATTTCCTCGGAAATTGTCGTAATTAATGATAAAAGCGGCGGAATTCTTTTCAAAAAAGCGGAATGACCCTATAAGGTCTATAAATTTGCATCCTTGAACAACACGATCAACTTTTGAACAGGAGGAAGAAAGGTGGAGAAGATTAAAGTTGGTATTATCGGTACTGGTTTTATCGGGCCGACTCACATAGAAGCCATCAGAAGGCTTGGCTTTGTTGAAGTAGCTGGTTTGGCGGAAACTAGTCTAGAAATGGCTGAAAAAAAGGCAGCTGAGCTTGGAATTCCGAAGGCCTTTGGTGATTACCGAGAAATGCTGAAAGACAGCGAAATCCAGGTCGTGCACAATTGCACACCAAATCATCTTCATTTTGCCATTAATAAAGAGATTATTTTAGCTGGAAAGCATGTTGTCTCAGAGAAACCACTGGCTATGAACAGTGATGAATCAGCAGAATTGTTAGAATTAGCAGAAAAACAAGGCGTCATCCATGCGGTAAACTTTAATTACAGACAGCATGCGAGTGTACAAAACTTAAAAGCGAAAATCACTGAAGGTGATCTTGGGAAAGTAAACTTGGTTCACGGAAGCTACTTGCAGGACTGGTTATTATATGAAACAGACTATAACTGGCGTTTGGCGCCGGAAGTAGGCGGAAAGTCACGCGCAGTAGCGGACATTGGTTCCCATTGGTGTGATACCGTCCAATTTGTAACAGGCAAAAGGATTGTCGAAGTTTTTGCCGATTTAGCAACTGTTGTTCCAGTAAGAAAGAGACCGACAGGAAACGTAGCTACTTTTGGGGCACAGACGTCGGAAGATATGAAATATGAAGATGTACCAATTAATACAGAAGATTATGCATCTGTGCTTGTCCGGTTTGAGGATGGATCTAGAGGAGTCTTTACTGTATCTCAAGTCAGTGCGGGACGCAAAAATAGATTAAGCTTTGAGATAAATGGAAGTCAAGCTTCAATATTCTGGAACCAGGAAGAACCAGAGAAGCTATGGATCGGGCACCGGGATAAAGCAAATGAAGTTCTATTAGCGGATCCGGCGTTGTTTTCGCCAGAGGCAAGGTCTACTATTCATCATCCTGGAGGGCATAATGAAGGCTGGCCAGATGCTTTGAAAAATATGATGTTGAATTTCTACTCGTTTGTTCGCGATGGCAAAAGCCTGAAAACAGACAGGCCTAATTTTGCGACATTTGCAGACGGGCACCTTTCGATGTGTATCACAGACGCAATCTTAGAAAGTAACCAGCAGCAGAAATGGGTGAAGGTTCAGGCTAGCAAGGAGGTACTTGCGTGAAAATAGGTGTATTTACCCCCTTGTATCAGAACCTGCCTTTTGAAGAAATGTTGGATAAACTGGCAGCCATGGGTGTGGAGGCCGTTGAATTGGGGACAGGGAATTATCCCGGCAATCATCACTGTAATCCGGATGAATTGCTTGAATCTCCTGAAAAAAGAAAATCATTCCTAAGAGCACTTGAAACTAGGGGATTAACGATCAGCGGCTTAAGCTGCCACGGTAACCCGCTTCATCCAAATGTAAACATTGCTCAAGAGTCACATGACGTTTGGCGAAAAACGGTATTACTTGCAGAACTTTTGGAAGTTCCTGTTATCAATGGCTTCTCCGGCTGTCCGGGTGATCATATAAGTGCAAAAAATCCAAACTGGGTTACATGCTCATGGCCTCCGGAATATTTAGAAGTGCTGAACTGGCAATGGAACGAAGTCGTTATTCCTTATTGGAAAGAGGAAGCAAAATTCGCGAAAGAGCATGGCATTCAGCAAATTGCTTTTGAAATGCACCCAGGATTTGTAGTTTATAATCCTGAAACTCTACTAAAGTTAAGAGAGCATGCCGGCGAAAACATTGGTGCAAACTTTGATCCGAGCCACCTTGTTTGGCAAGGAATTGACCCGGTCGAGGCCATCAAAAACCTTGGCAGGGAAAATGCGATTTTCCATTTCCATGCGAAGGACACTTATTTAGATCAAGCAAATATCAAGATTAATGGTGTTTTAGATACAAAGCATTATAGCCAAATTTTAGACCGCTCTTGGACATTTAGATCAGTCGGATACGGCTCGGACGAAAAAATGTGGAAAGACATAGTAAGTGCCCTTCGAGCAGTCGGATACGATTATGTTATTTCCATCGAACATGAAGATATGCTTGCTTCCACCGACGAGGGACTATGCAAAGCTATTACTCTCTTAAAAGGGGCCATTTTCAAGGAGAAAATTACCGAGATGTGGTGGGCTTAATTTTTTGGAAGCATGGGGACGGTTCTCTTGCTTACAAAGGGAGGGGCTGTTCCCTCCCGCAGCTCATTTCAAGGAAATATGATAGGATAATTGTTTTTCAAAATTAATGATGAATGATTGGAGGCAGTACAATGACAACAATGAATGCTGTATTTTTTCCAGGAGATAAAAAGGTAGAGATTCGCCAGGTTGAAATTCCAACGCCTGGCCAAGGGGAAGTATTAGTTCAGTTAAAAGCATCAGCGATCTGCCGAAGCGATATGAGCTTATATTATGGAACTTCCGTTTTTGAAGGAACAAAATGCGGATGCACGGTACCAGGGCATGAACCTGCAGGAGTTATCACAGAAGTAGGAGCTGGGGTTTCCAATTACAAAGCGGGTGACCGAGTTGCTGTTTACTTAGCTCTTGGATGTGGTGAATGTGCACATTGTAAGAGCGGCTACAAAATGTTCTGTAAAGAATTTAAATGTATCGGCTTTGACTCTCACGGCGGTGACGCAGAGTACATGGTCGTTCCAGCTGAAAACTGTATGAGATTGCCAGATAGCATGAGTTTCGTAACGGCTGCTGTTTCAACAGACGCTGTTGGAACCCTTTACCACGCGCAAAAGAGATTAGGTATTTCAGGAAGAGACTACCTGGTTATTTTTGGAATGGGACCTATGGGCGGCGCTGGTGTGATGATCGCTAAAGGATTAGGAGCAACCGTTATTGCTGTTGATATGCTGGATGAGCGCTTGGAGCTTGCGAAGGAATTGGGTGCGGATTATACCATCAATGGTAAAACAATGAATGTTCAAGAAGAAATCGCTCGTATTACAAAGGGTCTTGGTGCAGATGCTGCGATTGATTGTTCCGGAAGCCCTTACGGAGAGAATGATGCATTAGATTGCGTGAGAGCACATGGACGGGTCGCTTTTATCGGCGAAAGTAAAGAGACAACAATCAAACCAAGTGCGCAATTAATTCGAAAACAGATTTCTGTAATGGGTTCTTGGTACTTCCCAATTCAAGAATTTGATGAAATTACGGAGTTTATTGTTAGAAAAAATCTGCCTGTAGAAAAGTTGGTTACTCACCAATTTAAATTGGAAGAAGCGGAAACAGCTTTCCGTATGTTTGATGAAAGAAAGACTGAGAAAGCTGTTTTTGTTTGGGAATAAGTAAATAAGCGCCTGGGAGGATGGCTTTACTGGCGGATAAGCTGTCTCAACTGGCGCATAAATGGATAGGTTGCTTTTACTGTCGGATAAGGTGGCGCACTGGAGGATGGCTACCTAACTGACTTAAAGCAACAATTAATTATAAGGAGCTGTTCACAATGAAAGGTATTTCATTCAATACATGGGTATATAGTAGTTTTCCAAACTGGCTTTCTTCTTATCCATTAGAAGAAGTCATCAACCGTCTTTCCTCTTTTGGTTACGATGCAATAGAAATCGGCTGTGCTGCCCCACATGCATGGCCGGATTATTTGTCAGCTGAAAGAAGACAAGAAATCAAAAAATTACTCAAGGAAAAGAACTTAAAGGTTTCATCTATGCTTCCAGCACCTGGCGGCGGTCCAGGGATGAACCCAAGCTCTCCATTAAAGGAAGAAAGAGAATTTACAATCAATCATTATAAAGAAGTTGTTCGTTTAGCGTCTGAATGGGAATGCCCAACAGTCATGTGGATTGCCGGCTGGGTCGTTTATGGAACCTCGCAACAGGAAGCTTGGAACTACAGTTTAGAAGGCTTAATCGAAGTTGCCAAATATGCAAAGGACCTTGGTGTGACGCTTGTAGTTGAACCAACTCCTGCAGACAGTAACTTAATCGAAACCGCTGATGACGCCCTTCTCTTAGCAGAGCAATCAGGAATGGATAATGTTAAGGTCATGTTTGATACATTCCATGCATTGTACAGAAATGAAGTTGCCAGTGATTATGTATACCGCATGAAAGACAAGCTTCATCATGTTCATATCGCAGACAGCGACCGTCTGCCTCCTGGTAAAGGAAAATGTGATTATGATTCGGTATTGAGAGCCTTAAAAGATATTAATTATGATGGATATCTAGCAATGGAAGTTGGATTCAATTCTAGAGCATCTGAACCGGATTGGTTTGCAAAAGAATCTATTACTTACTTGAAAGACAAATTAAAGGAAATTGGCTGGGAGTAAGTGATTAATTTACTAATTGTATAGGCAAGTGAGGCTTCGGGGTGAAACACAGGCGGTAAGTGCTGCTGGTTCACCCTGTATTTGCAAGGTGATTATTAAGTAAAAGGGGAGATACAACATGGGAAAGTCCTCTATTTTATTAAATACTCTTCAGTTTATCTCTGCCAAAGAAATCAATGAAACTAGTCCTAATTGGTTTAAAGAACATCGAGAGACAAATTATATAGAAATTCTTTATATGCAAGAGGGGTGTGGAGAATTTATTTTTGAAGATAAACCTTTTATTGGACAAGAAGGGGATATGATCATTTTTAATCCATTTAGTACCGTGGTAGTGAGAACATGTACGGGAAGCCCTTTAAAGGCTATTTCCATTTGTTTATTAAATGTTCCTATAAAAGGAAACCAGCGTTTAATTGATTCCAGTAATCACACTATTATACGTTTACAGGAGGAAAAAGACGAGATTAAGCATTATTTTCAAACCATTTTACGTGAATATGACAAGAAACATTCCGAGTATCAAGATGTGATTACCTCCATATTGCAAACCGTTATTATTAAAATCACTCGACTGCTAAAAACTGCTCGTGAGCCATCCATTTCTGAGATGAGCCTTAAAGTAAGAAAATATATTGAACAAAATTTTAGTCAAGAGTTGACTCTAAATATACTAGCAAACTTAGTTTATGTTAGTCCCTATCATTTGGCCCATGTATTTAAAGAAGAGGTAGGACTGCCGCCCATACAATACCTAATCCAGTGCCGTATTCAGGAAGCAAAACGTTTACTGAAGCATTCGGACCTTTCTGTGAGAGATATTGCCGCGATCATAGGATATGAGAATCCTAATTATTTTAATTTACTTTTTAAAAAAATTACAGGAAGTCCGCCAGGGAAATATAGAAAGAATGGAATAGTAGGTAGAGAATAATTCTTTTTTAAAAGTACCTTTTCAAAAAGCCGCAAGAATATATAGTTTTATCCGCAAAATTATTAATTTTCTATCCTATTAATTTAATGTAGAATAACAACTAAGAATATTTTATGTAATGGATTACATTTTTGTTTATGTAAAACAGAGGTAATTCTAATTCTTAACAACTAAAATGTAATCGATTACATCCAAATGAGGTGATGAATTTCTCATAAAACTATTTAAGATTGTAGTAATTTTTAAAAGTATAAAGTCAAAAATTCCAAGAAATATAAGGGGGCTAATTATGAAAAAGTTACTATCTATTATGACTATGATTCTATTTATTACTAGTATTGTACTTGTCGGGTGCGGCAAGCAAAGTGAGACTAGCAGCGGAAGTAACCCAAAAGAGGAAACAAAAACAGAAGAAACAACCGCCATTTCCGGTCCAATCACCATTAATCAAGAGATCCCTGACCAAGAAATATTAAGTAAAGGTCCGGGGGGAGAAGCAGCTGTTTCAGCAAAAACATTGCAGCTTACGGAAGAAGAAGTACAAAAGATCAAAGAAGGAAATTACAAAGCTGCGATTGTTATGCACTATGCTGGGAATGACTGGGCAACCGCTCAAATCGATGGCTTAAAGGCAACTTTTGCAAAAATGGGAATTCAAGTGGTTGCTGTAACAGATGCCCAGTTCAAAGCTGAAAAACAAGTATCCGATATCGAAACGGTTTTAGCTAAAAAACCAGATATTATCGTTGGTATCCCGGTAGATCCTGTTTCAACTGCCTCCGCTTTTAAGAAAGCAGCAGATGCAGGAGTGAAAGTCGTGTTTATGGATAATAAACCTAACGGATTAGAAGCTGGCAAGGATTATGTAAGCGTAGTGTCTGCTGATAACTATGGCAATGGTGTTCAGGCAGCAGAGATAATGGCGAAAAAGCTTGGTGGAAAAGGAAAAATCGGTGTGATTTATCATGATGCTGATTACTTCGTAACAAAACAACGAACAGAAGCCTTTGAAAAAACAATTAAAGAAAAATATCCTAAAATAAAAATAGTTGAGCGAGGCGGTATCATTGGTCCTAACGATGGTGAGAAGGTTGCATCTGGAATGCTGACCAAAAATCGTGATCTTGATGGAATGTTTGTCGTTTGGGATGTTCCAGCTGAAGGTGCTTTGGCAGCAGCGCGTACCGCTGGAAAGAAGGATTTTGTCATTACGACTATTGATTTAGGGACAAACGTTGCTTTGGATATTGCATCAAACGGTTTAATTAAAGGTCTAGGTGCCCAGTTGCCATATGACCAAGGAATTTCAGAAGCGGTTTTAGCGGGTTATTCTTTACTTAGTAAAGAAGCGCCAGCCTATGTAGCTGTACCTGCGTTAAATGTAACGAAAGAAAATGTATTAGATGCCTGGAAGCTCGTTTACCATCAAGAGGCACCAAAGTCTATCCAAGGTGCGGCAAAATAACTATAACTGAAAAATTAAGAGGATGATCAAAATTCTAGAGCCTCTTTTATTAAAAAAACTCCTTATTTGTCAAATAAGCAGTCGAAGTCTACTTTTGGTAAAAATTTAACTCTCATATCACGTAAAAAAAGTCCAGTCAGGCATGAGCAATTCTTCATAAAGAAGGATTGCCTTTTTGCGTTTGCATAGGGAATCCATTCATCTAAGCACCCTGGTTTAACTGCTTCCGTTAAACCAGAGTGGTGCTGAAGCAAAAGGATAGTCGTTTTTACAGACAATAAACTTAAAGATTTAAAAAAGGTAAGGAATAAAAGTGTTGTGTCTACTAACTATAGAGATGTGTAAAAACATGATACCGTTTTATGGCTGATTTACGAAAATTATTGTAATTCCTTATGTAATCGATTACAATAAATGTAAACGAACACTGAAGGGGAAAGCAATACATGGTTAGAATTGCGGATGTTGCAAAAATGGCAAATGTTTCAACGGCCACAGTATCCCGAGTCATTAGTAATGCAGGGACTGTAAAAAAAGAAACAGCTGAAAAAGTTTTAGAAGCCATAAAAAAATTAAATTACCAGCCTAATATGCTGGCAAGACAATTAAGAAGATCTGAAACCAAAACAATTCTAGTGGTGGTTCCTGATATAACCAATACTTTCTTTTCTGCGGTGCTGCGCGGAATTGAATCCATTGCCATCGAAAACGGATATCAAGTACTTCTAGGAGATGCGCGAAACGATGTCGAAAGCGAAACTAGTTTTTTAACGATATTAGGTCAAAAAAAAGCAGATGGATTGATATTATTAACTGCAAGGACCGATCAAAAAATATTAGAAGATTTATCTCAGGATTACCCTGTAGTATTGGCGTGTGAATACTATGAGGGTTCCAAGCTGCCTACGGTCTCCATTGATAATGTTAGCAGTGCAAGAAAGGCAACTGAATATTTAATTAGCTTAAACCACAAGAGAATTGGACATATTTCCGGACCCTTGAATATTGTAGTTGGACGAGATCGATGCAGGGGGTTTCATCAAGCAATGGCGCAACATGGCCTGTCTGTGGATCCAAGTTTGGTACAGGAAGGTGAATTTTCTTTTGAAAGTGGATTTAATTTAATGATGAAATTTTTGTCACTAGAGAATCCTCCTACAGCCCTTTTTGCCGGTAATGATGAAATGGCTATGGGCGCCATTAAAGCCGCTAAATCTAAAGGTTTAAGAGTGCCAGAGGATTTATCTGTTATTGGCTTTGATGATATTCAATTTGCATCGATTTTTGAACCTGCTCTAACAACCGTGGCACAACCAACGTTTGATATGGGTCAAAAAGCGATGCGTCTACTGTTAAAATTAATTAAAGATGAAGAAATAGAGAAAGATCAATTTATTCTTCCTGATAAACTCATTGTCCGTGAATCGTGCAAAGAACTTACCGTAGAAGAGTAGTTTAGCCTATTCCTGTTAGAATTAAAATAATGAAAAACAAAAGGGGAGTGAACTTAATAATGGTTCACTCCCCTTTTGTTTTTTATTGTTAGGGGACCAGCATTCTATTGGTTCTAGATCAGTTTTTATCATTCTGATTAAAAAAGAATCGAGGAAGTTTTAAAAAAATATTGAATTCTATACTGTAATCGATTACAATTAGGGTGTCGAAAAAAAGAGTAAAATATTTTAGTCCTAAGTGAAAAGGTATTTTATTCTGAAAGGTTATTTCTTAATTTAAAAGTATGAATAAATTCAAATTTTTTCGACGAAAATGTAATCCATTACATTTATAGAGGTTTGAAGGATAGATAAATTATATATTTTCTAGGAATAAACACATATTTTTTTGTAAGTTAGTGTAATCGATTACACCAGATGACTTCTACTCATTCTTGGGTGAATCGAAAAGTTCGATTGGAGGACGGAAAACAAATGGAAAAAATAAAAGTAGGAATCATCGGGACAGGTTTCATTGGCCCGACACATATTGAAGCAATCAGAAGACTTGGATTCGTGGAAGTCGTAGCATTAGCCGAGACGAGTCAAGAACAAGCGGAAAGAAAGGCAGCTGAACTTGGAATTCCGAAAGCATATGGAGATTACCTTGAAATGCTGCGTGACAGCGAAATTCAGGTAGTTCATAATTGTACCCCAAACCATGTGCACTTTGCGATTAATAAAGAAATTATTTTAGCAGGTAAACATGTGATCTCAGAGAAACCGCTTGCGATGAATAGTGAAGAATCAGCGGAATTGTTGGCGTTGGCTCAAAAACAGGGTGTTGTACATGGTGTGAACTTTAATTACAGACAGCATGCGAGTGTGCAAAACCTGCGAGCTAAAATTGCTAAAGGTGACCTTGGGAAAGTGAATTTGGTTCACGGAAGCTATTTGCAGGATTGGTTACTATATGAAACGGATTTTAACTGGCGTTTAGCACCGGAAGTCGGCGGAAAATCTCGCGCAGTAGCAGATATCGGGTCTCATTGGTGTGACACCGTTCAATTTGTTACCGGTAAAAAGATTGTAGAAGTATTTGCTGATTTAGCAACGGTCATTCCAGTTAGAAAGAAAGCAATTGGAAGTGTGGCCACTTTCAGCACACAAAGTACTCAAGATGTAGAATATGAAGATGTTTCAATCAATACAGAAGACTATGCATCCGTACTAGTTCGTTTTGAAGATGGATCAAGAGGAGTCTTCACTGTTTCACAAGTAAGTGCAGGCCGAAAAAATCGTTTAAGCTTTGAAATCGATGGCAGCAAGAGCTCTGCTTACTGGAATCAAGAAGAGCCAGAAAAATTATGGATGGGGCACAGAGATAAGCCGAATGAGATCCTTCTTGCCGATCCGGCACTGTTCGCACCTGAAGCAAGATCAGCGATTCATCATCCAGGAGGTCATAACGAAGGCTGGCCAGATGCACTGAAAAATATGATGTTAAATTATTATACGTTCATTCGTGATGGTAAAGATCCTTTAAAGGATCAAGCTAATTTTGCTACATTCGAAGACGGTCATATTTCGATGGCTATTACCGATGCCATTTTAGAAAGCCATGAACAGCAAAAATGGGTGAAGGTTAGTGCAAATAAGGAGGCTTTAGTGTGAAATTAGGTGTGTTTACAGTTCTATATCAAAATCTTCCTTTTGAAGCCATGTTAGATAAATTAGCCCAAATAGGGGTAGAGGCCGTTGAGTTAGGAACCGGTAACTATCCGGGGAATAGTCATTGTAATCCCGATGAATTGTTAGGGAATACAGATAAAATCAAATCGTTCCGACGGGCGATTGAAAGCAGGGGACTAACCATCAGTGGACTAAGCTGCCATGGCAACCCTCTACATCCTAATGTAAAGGCTGCCAAAGAGGCGCATGATGTATGGAGAAAAACGGTTTTACTGGCTGAACAGTTAGAGGTACCAGTTATCAATGGTTTCGCTGGATGTCCAGGGGATCATCCGGGTGCCAAGTTTCCGAATTGGGTGACCTGCTCTTGGCCTCCAGAATATGCAGAAGTTTTAGAATGGCAATGGAATGATATCGTTATTCCGTACTGGAAAGAAGAAGCGAAATTCGCTGAAATGCACGGGATTCATCAAATTGCTTTCGAAATGCATCCGGGATTTGTTGTCTATAACCCGGAAACACTACTAAAACTAAGAGAACATGCAGGACCGAACATCGGAGCTAACTTTGACCCAAGTCATTTGGTGTGGCAAGGAATTGATCCAGTTGAGGCCATAAAAAAACTAGGCCGTGAAAATGCGATCTTCCATTTCCATGCAAAAGATACCTATTTAGACCAAGCTAATATCAAGGTGAATGGTGTTCTCGATACGAAGCATTACAGTCAAGTATTGGATCGCTCATGGACCTTCCGCTCAGTGGGCTATGGCCATAACGAAAAAATGTGGAAAGATATGATCAGTACACTTCGTGCAGTAGGGTATGATTACGTGGTTTCCATTGAACATGAAGATATGTTGGCGTCTATCGATGAAGGCTTAATGAAAGCAATTACACTGTTAAAAGGAACGTTGTTTAAAGAGCAATTATCGGAAATGTGGTGGGCTTAAGGAAGCCCAGAGACGGTTCTCATGCTTCCGAAGCATGAGAACCGTCCCCCCGCACCCAATTAATAAAAATAGAGGTGTTAAAAATGAATACGCTTGTAGGTCAAGAACGTACTTTAGGCGGACTGCCAATGGGAGTCGTTTGGGGATTTGTTGCAACGTTAATTTTTATGGCCGGTGACGGTCTCGAGCACGCATGGTTGTCTCCCTATCTGATTGAAAAGGGATTGACCGTTCAACAATCAGCCACTCTTTTTGCGGTTTATGGAGCCATCTTGGCTATCGCATCTTATTTTTCTGGTGTACTCACCGAGATGTGGGGACCTAGGAAGGTAATGGTTATCGGTCTTGTTACTTGGTTAATCGGTCAGGTACTATTCATTGAATATGGTTTAAAGTTAAACAATTACGCTATTATGCTCCCGACTTATGGGATTCGTGGTTTAGGTTATCCTTTATTCTGTTACTCTTTCTTAGTGTGGGTTACTTATCGCAGTCCAGAGCGGATTTTGGCAACAGCTGTAGGATTATTTTGGGCAGCGTGGAGTGGCGGGCTCTATGTTGTAGGAAGTTATTTCCCTGCTTACATGCTTCCGAAGATCGGATATATCGGGTTATTGTGGAGTGCTGTAGCTTGGGTGTTAGTCGGAGGAATTGTTGGTCTTATTGTAGTAAAAGGTGATGTAAAAAAGGAACAAAAGGGAGATCCAAAGGAAAAGCTAAAGAGCTTAATGAGTGGATTTACCATTTGTATCGAACAGCCGAAAGTGGCGATCGGCGGCGTGGTTCGGATTATCAATTCAACAGGGATCGGTTCACTGCCAATCTTTTTCCCAATGTACTTGAAGTCCAATTACGGATTCACAACTGAACAGTTTTTACAAATGTGGGGAACGATGTGGTTTGCAAATATTATTTTTAACCTAATCATTCCTTACATCAGTGATAAATGGTTAGGCTGGCAAAAAACGATTCAATGGCTTGGCAGCTTCGGTATGGGCGTCATGTTACTCGTCTTGCTTTACACACCTGAAGTATTTGGCAGCAGTTTCTTGGCCTTGAATATTGCAGGTATTTTAATGGGAATTGTGCTTTGTGGTTTCGTGCCACTTTCAGCTCTAGTAGCATCTCTTGCTCCTGAGAAAAAAGGATCAGCAATGGCGATTGTAAGCTTTGGTGCAGGAATGTCCTACTTTATCGCTCCAGCAATCGTTGGGTTATTTATTGGACTTATCGGTGCAAAAGGGGTTATTTGGATCTTCGCAGGCACGTATTTCCTTGGTGCGTATTTAATGAAATTTATGAAACTTCCTTCCGAAAAGGATAATAAAAAAGAGATTTTATTAGAAAAACATGCAGGTTAATTATTTTTAAAAAAATTCGCTCATTAAGGGGGAAGAACAATGATTATCATTCACGCAAAATTGAAGGTGAATGCGTCTTATCGTGAAATATTCTTGGAAGAGGCAAGGCTTGTAACAAAACCGTCTCAAGCGGAGTCCGGAAATATTAGTTATCAATATTATGAAAATCCAGAAGAGGCAAACAGCTTTATCTTTGTTGAGAAATGGAAGGATGAAGAAGCGATTCAACTCCATGAGGAAACCCCTCACTTTAAAAGATTCATAAATGCTGTTGAACCCATAGTTGCTGAACCTATCCATGCAGAATTATTTGAGGCTTCAGTGAAAAATTAATTTTAGACAAATATAAGGATTAACTCCGAGCTGTGTATCAGCTAGAGTTAATCCTTATTTGGTAACTACAATTTTATCAGGTTTGTATAGAAAGGAATGGATGAAAAAATGAATCTGGAATTAAAAAATAAAACCGCACTTGTGACTGGAAGCAGTAAAGGTATTGGGAAAGCAATTGCCATGGCGTTTGCGGAAGAAGGTGCCAACGTTGTAATTTGTGCACGCGGCGCGGAATTGTTAAATGAGGCGTCGGCTGAAATCGAAAAAAACGGAGGAAGTGTTCTTGCTATTCAAGCCGATTTAACAAAACAAGCAGACGTCGACCATCTTGTTGTTTCTGCTATTGATCGTTTTAAAACCGTCGACATCCTCGTTAATAATGCGGGGATTGCAAGTGGATTTGATGACTTTGAATCATTGGATATAGACGAATGGCAGCATATTTTTGAAGTCAATCTTTTTGGAACGGTACGTGTAACTAAAGCAATTATTCCTTATATGAAAAGAACAGGATTTGGCCGCATTATTAACATCTCATCAGAATCCGGCATTCAACCAGACGCATTCATGCCTCATTACAATGCCTCTAAAGCAGCACTAATTAATTTTACAAAAAGCTTATCCAAGGCATATGCTGCAGAAGGAATACTTGTCAATACGGTATCGCCTGCATTTATCATGACACCCATGCTTGAGGACCTGTTGAAGGATAATGCCAAAAAGCTGAACATCAGTTATGATGAAGCAATCCAGCAATTTCTTAAGGAAAATCGTCCGCATGTTGAAGTGAAACGGCCAGGGACGGTGGAGGAAGTTGCTTCAGCTGTTGTGTACCTTGCTTCAAAAAAGGCTTCTTTTATAAATGGTGTCAACCTTCGAGTTGATGGTGGCTCCGTTGCAAGTCTCTAATCTGAATGCTTTAACTATGGATCATCATCAACATCTTGAAAAGCTGGCATAGGTATCGCTCATGAAATTCGTAACCGATTGAAGGTTGTAAAGAGATTTATTCATGTTAATAGTATAAAAGGAAAGGGAACAACTTTTACGATTTCCATTCCTCCTAAGCTTATAGTGAACAAATTGTGACAATATAAAATTATAGGTTGCATATTTAGGTGTAATCGATTACAATAATTCATGTAAGCGATACAACATCTATTATTCTTGTCTGATGATAGTAATGGCTAGAATTAAATAGAGATTAATTCATTACTTCCTTTTAAAAAACAGCAGTCATCTTCATACAAAAATGTAATGGATTACATTGTGCTAAACCGTAAATAGTGGATTAAATCTTATTATTATTGAAAGTTTAGAGAAATTTTTAAAAGAAAATGTAATCGATTACTATAATTAAAGGTGAGTTGCTCGGTTTTTATAGGATGAAATATGGCACACTAAATTCCAAAAGATATGGAGGTAATCAAATGAAATTAGGTTATCAAACAAATACTTGGGGCGGCGTAGTAGGTCATCCAGCAGGTGTGACTTCTATTAAAGACTCTTACTACCTTGCTTACGGATCTACAGAAGAGGCGTTAAAGGATATTGCCGAAGCTGGCTATGATGGCTTTGAAATCTTCGACGGCAACTTAATGGAATATAAAGATAAAAAAGATGAGTTTTTAAAATTGATGAATGAGCATTCTTTAACTTTGGTGGGTGTTTATACAGGCGGGAACTTTATTTTCCCTGATATTTTAGAAGAAGAATTAATAAAAATCGAAAGTGTAGCGGCATTCGCATCAGAAGTAGGTGCAGAGCATCTTGTGATCGGCGGCGGAGCAGTACGTGCAAACGGGATTCTTGAAAGTGATTATACCGCTCTTGGTAATGCGCTTAATAAAGTAGTAAAAATTGCTGAAAAATATAATCTTGTTGCAAGTTATCACCCTCATTTAGGAACGAATGTTCAGGCTCCTGAACAACTAGATAAATTAATGCCATTAACAAAAATTAATCTTTGCCCAGACACAGCTCATATCGAAGCAGGCGGTGGAGATCCTGTGGCTGTTATCAGAAAATATGTGGATCGTATCAAGTATGTGCATTTCAAAGATTATGCCAATGGAGATTTTTTACCATTAGGTAAAGGGCATCAAAAATTTGATGAAATGGTTAAAGCATTAGAAGAGGCAAACTATGATGGCTGGATTACGGTTGAGTTAGACAGCTACCCAGATCCAAAACAAGGGGCTAAAATCAGCCGCAGTTATTTAAATCAATTTGATAAAGTAAATCAAGCATAAACGTTTCATCCATTAGGAATATCAAACTTTTTAAAAATAAGAAGATAATAGTGGGAGGATACTAAGATGAAAAAATTAAACGTAGGTATGATCGGCGGAGGATTTATGGGTAAAGCGCATTCACTTGCATATGCAGGAATGCCAATGTTTTTCTGGCCAGCACCAGCAATTCCTCATCGCCATACAGTAGTTGACGTTAACGAAGGATTGGCTAAAGATGCGGCAGCAAGATTAGGCTTTGACAACTATGCGACTGACTGGAGAGATGTTGTTAATAACCCAGAAATCGATGTCATCGACATTGTTACTCCAAACAATACTCATGCTGAAATCGCAATTGCAGCAGCAAAAGCAGGCAAGCATATTATTTGTGAAAAGCCATTAGCATTAGGCGCTGAACAAGCGAAGGAAATGTTAGAAGCAGTAAAAGCTGCAGGTGTAAAACACGCAGTTGCTTTCAATTACAGAAGAACACCAGCTGTGGCTCTTGCGAAAAAATATATTGAAGAAGGAAGAATTGGTAAAGTTCTAAGCTTCCGTGGAACATACTTACAAGACTGGTCTGCTGATCCGAATTCTCCATTATCATGGCGCTTCCAAAAGAAAATCGCTGGATCAGGTGCTCTAGGTGATATCGGTACACACGTGGTTGATTATGCTCGTTACCTTGTGGGCGAAATTACAGATGTAAATGCAATTACAAAAACATGGATTCCTGAAAGACCAATTCAAACTGGCGGCATCGACAAGTTAGGTACAGTGAAAGCTGGAGGCAATGATGTCCCAAAAGCAGCTGTTGATGTAGACGATGAATTTATCACCATGGTCAAATTCGATAATGGTGCAATTGGAACAATCGAAGCAACTCGTAATGCACATGGCCGCAACAACTTCCTAACTTTTGAAATTCATGGTGAAAAGGGTTCTCTATACTTTAACTATGAGCGCCGTGATGAGCTTCAAGTTTGCTTTGCTGATGATCCAAGTGATGCAAAAGGCTTCAGAACTGTTTACTCAGGACCAGCTACTCCATACGGTGAAGGATTATGGCCAATCCCTGCTCTAGGAATTGGTTATGGTGAAACAAAGATCATTGAAACATATGATTTCTTTAAAGCAATCAGTGAGGGTACTGAATTCTCACCTAACTTCAATGATGGCTACCAGATTGAATTAATCGCAGATGCAATTCTTGAATCTGCTGAAAAAGGTCAATGGGTTAATCTTGAAAAAACGGCTGCGGCTGTAAAATAATGAGATAGGCAGAAGCGCCCATTAGTTACTGGGCGTTGGAGCTAGACAATTCTCAAACTTAACAAGAGGCTTCTCAATCGAGGAGCCTCTTTTGTAAACATGGCGCTTTTCGAAGTGGGATAACTTAAAGGAAATGAGTGAATGGTTATGGAAGAAAGATGGTTAGTTGGTGTTGATGTAGGTGGGACCACGGTTAAAATGGCTTTTATCAGTTTGCAGGGTGACATCATATATAGTTGGGAGATCGATACTGATCTAAGTAATAAGGGCAAACACATACCTGCATCGATTGCAAGAGCGATTGATCAAAAGTTAGTAGAATTAAATCAAACAAAAAATCAGTTAGTCGGAATCGGAATCGGTGCGCCAGGCCCTGTGAATTCGGAGGATGGTTCCGTTGAAGTGGCGGTTAACCTCGGCTGGGAACGATTCCTTTTACAAACCATTCTTGAGAGGGAAACCTCTCTGCCGGTTGTTGTCGACAACGATGCAAATATAGCGGCAATCGGTGAAATGTGGAAAGGTGCGGGCAAAGGGGCTAAAAACTTAATTTGTGTTACTTTAGGAACAGGTGTTGGTGGTGGAATTATCGTTAATGGTGAGGTTGTACATGGGGTAAATGGATCCGGTGGTGAAATTGGCCATATGACTTCCGTACCGAAAAACGGAGCCCCATGTAAATGTGGGAAATCAGGATGTCTGGAAACGGTAGCATCAGCAACAGGAGTTGCCCGTTTGGCAATGGAGAAATTAGCTTCTACCAACGAGACTAGTATATTACGAAATTTTAATGATGGACAGGCCCTGACTGCCAAGCGTGTTTTTGATGCTGCAAATGAAGGGGATGAACTCGCCAACAGAGTCATAGGTGATGTTGCCTACCATTTAGGGTTGGCCCTTGCTAATTTAGCAAATGGCTTGAATCCTGAAAAAATCGTTATTGGAGGCGGAGTATCAAAAGCTGGAGATACATTGCTGAGACCTCTGAAAGAGGAATTTATTCAATTCGCTTTTCCGAGAGTTGCACATGGTGTCGAGATTGTTATTGCCACACTAGGCAATAACGCAGGGGTCATTGGAGGAGCTTGGCTGGCGAAAGAGAAGTTAATTAATAAGTTAGTAATTCAATAATGCAAAAGGCTTCCAGAAATTATTCTAGGCCTTACCTCTAACAGTTTTTATCATGATTGTTCCAAAAAAATTAGTCAAAGTTCAGCTTTTTCTTACCTTCGATCACTTTAAAACTTATTAAGAAACATGCACTAGAAAAAATATAAATCATATATAGGTGATATCCCGTTTGAATGCTTGAGGAGGATATTAAACCTATGTTACCTACTGAAAAACATTTCGGTAATTTAGAACTAGTTTATGCATTTTATGGAGCTATGCCTACAGGTGTTACTGTTTCAGAAACCGGTCGTATTTTCATTTGCTTTCCGAAATGGGGAGACGATGTTAAATTTACGGTGGGGGAAATTGTTGAGGATAAATTGCAGCCTTATCCTAATTTACAAACCAATTTGGTTAATCCCGAGAATATCACAATGACTTTCATCAGTGTTCAAAGTGTAGTTGCTGATGGAAGGGGAACGCTTTGGATATTAGATACAGCAGCACCTAATTTTTCTGAACCTATTATAGGGGGGGCAAAATTAGTCGCTGTTGATTTAGAAACCAATACAATAAGAAAAGTATATACCTTTACAGAAGATGTAGTCCTGCCTACAACTTATCTGAATGATGTCCGTTTTGATTTTCGTGTTGGAAAAGCAGGTTATGCCTATATAACGGATTCTTCTTCAAGAGGCCCAGGAGCTATTATCGTCGTAGATTTATCAAATGGAAACGCGTTTAGACGGTTAAATGGGGCAAATTCAACTTCACCCGATCCCTATTTTTTACCGAAAGTAGAAGGTCAAATTTTAATGAATCGAAACCAAGACGGTTCAACTTCTCCATTTAGATTGGCTTCTGATAGTCTTGCGATTTCTCCCGATGGAAAGATATTATTTTTTGCTCCACTAACCAGTCGTCATTTGTTCTCGATCTCAACAGAAGCCCTGAGAGACAGAACAATACCGGATATGGATTTAACTTATCATGTGGAGTATTGGGGAGAAAAAGGTGCGTCTGATGGAATGATCACCGATGCAAAGGGAACTGTTTATGCTGGTGATTATGAAAACAACAGTATCCGTAAAATATTGCCAAGTGGCATAATGGAAACTATCGCACATGATCCGAGAATTTTGTGGCCGGATACTTTTTCAATTGGTCCGGATCAATATTTGTATGTCATTGTGAACCAATTACATCGACAGCCTAGATTTCATTATGGAAAAGACTTACGACAGAAACCTTATAGTTTACTTCGTATCAAAATTGATGAATTTCCTGCTCCGACATTTTCATAATAAAAATAGTCAATTAATTGTTTTAAATTATATAGGAACAGTTTATTTGTTGAGTGTTAAACTGTTCCCGGAAATTTTTATAATGTCGGTAAGTTCAATGCTGTATTGATATTATTTAAATCCAAACTGATCTGTTCGTTTGTATCCCAAGCATGGTACCATCCTTTTTCTACCATATATGCGGATATTTGTTCATGCATATCAAGAGCTTCCACTAAATGGCGAGTGAGGATTTCTTTAATTTCGGGTGTTCCTGCCTCCGTAGCTGCCATGGCATAATTTCTAATTCCACTTTTGGCTGAAATGAGTAGATCCATTGCAACGACTTGATCCGATAGTCCGTCCATGCCCGTTAAAGTTTCAATGATTGGATTCATGTTCATTCATCTCCTAATTTACTGCTTAGCGTTGGAAAGGATAGAAGCATATTCTTGTAATTGTCTCGTAGATACATCAATGTCTTGCTGCATAATATCTTTTAATAGCTGATCTGTAACTAACGCTTTCATCGTTTTGGATTTAGTTAAACAAGTGGTCTTAAATGCAGCCATCTCATGGACCTCAAGAACTTCATGTAAGGCGTAGTTCATTTTTATACCTCCTTCCTTAAGGTTTCAACACGACTTTTATACAATCATCCATTTTTGTGTCAAAAATCTCATAGCCACGCTTTGCTTCACTAAGTGGAAGTACATGACTTATGACATCTCCTGGATCAATTTTTCCGGTCGAAACTAATTCAAACATATATGGCATATAGTGGATGACAGGTGCTTGACCGGAGCGGATATTGATATTTCGCTGCATAATATCTCCAAGAGGGAAACCATTATATCTGCCGCCGTAAACGCCAGTAACTTGAATAGTCCCACCTTTACGCACTGCTTGTGAAGCCATGATAAACGCACTTAATGCTCCGCCATGAAGCTTCATTCCGCTTGCAAGGAACTCCATATCAGTCATTTTACCGTCCATACCAACTGCATCAATGACAACATCAGCGCCGCCTTTGGTGATTTCCTTCAGGTAATTTCCTACATTCTCATGGTCCTCAAAGTTAACAATTTCTACTTTGTTGGTGCGCTTTGCGTGCTGCAGGCGATAATTGACATAATCAACGGCAATGACTCGCTTTGCCCCTTTTAACCAACAGAATTTTTGAGCAAAAAGACCAACCGGACCACAGCCAAGAACAATAACTGTATCTCCATCCTTTACACCTGAATTGTCAACACTCCAAAAACCAGTAGTCATCGCATCGGCAATAACTGCTAACTTTTCATCTGGCTCTTCACAAGTCTCTGGAATTTTGAAATGAGTAAAGTTGGCAAATGGCACTCTTAAATATTCAGCTTGCCCACCTGGATAGCCACCCGTCGTACCAGAATATCCGAAATAGGCACCCATATCACCATTATCATTTGAATTATCACATTGGCTTTCCAAATGGTTTTTACAGTATTGGCATTCACCGCATGCTATATTAAAGGGGATAATTACTCGATCTCCCTTTTTTAGCTTAGTCACACCTGGACCAACTTCTTCGACGATTCCCATTGGTTCATGGCCAATAACATAGTTTTCTTGCAGGTTAGGAATCATGCCATGAATCAAATGTAAATCAGACCCACATATAGCTGTACTTGTTACTTTAATAATCATGTCATCTGGTTTTTCAATCTTTGGATCTGGAACTTCTTTGACTACAACATTTTTAATACCTTGATACGTTACCGCCTTCATTGGTTACAGCCTCCAGTGTTAGTGTTCATCAGGTGTCCGGTCAAACATACCTTTTCTATTGGTCTCAACAGGAAATAGATTCATTTTGCCAATCATCAATGTATTGTTGGCAGAGAGTTGGTCTAATTGATATTGTTCACTTAATTCGTATGGATGGAACCATTTTTTACTAATCATTAATTCTGTAATTTCTTGGTGCATGGCAATCCCTTGCATTAACTGGTTTCGTAAGAGGGTTCTAACATCAGGTGATGCGGACTCCGTTAATGCAACCGCAATATTACGCACACCTTCTTTGGCACGAAGAAGTAAATCCATCGCAAATGTGGTATCTGCTAACTCTGGTACGTGTAGCGAGTTTATAGGGTCTAAATAGTCATTGTTCAATGAATTTGCCTTCCTTTCAATTTATTATTGGTGTTGGCCGGTTTTGAGGAACAGGCGCTTGAAAAGGTGCACGTTGATAAACTGCCTGTAATTCTCCAAGCGCTTGCATGGACTGTTCAACATCTTTTTGCATTAATGCTCTCAAATCATGATCAAATACCAGTCCTTGCATTAGTTTTGATTTCGCTAAGCATAGGGTTTTAAAATTAATAACTTCATGTAGATCCAATGACTCATGATCGGCTAATTTTTGAATATCCATTTCTAATTACCTCCTTTTTACTACAATGGTATTGTTCCTAGTATAGGAGGAAACATTCTAAAATTTTTTAAAAAGATAAGTAAAGTATTTTGAATGTTTGGGATATTTGTGAGGTGGAGAAAATTCATTCAGCACTAAAACATTAATTTCAGCAATATGTACTTGCTTGGATAATTGATAAGAACGCGAGTTAAAACCCCTTGGTGCTCAAGGGGTTTTGTCTACCTTCGTAAAATCACAGTTATGGTGAAGTTTCTCTAAGATAATTCTCGTCGATCAACGGAACTCGGCGGTTCTTCAAACCATCCATTGGAAATCATGATGTTTGCGCAGTCTTCCGCAAGCTTTACATCCCTTGCGATGGCAGACGAATATTTGAGCCCGAGGTCGCGCCTCATGGAGCCGGACAAGGCAGTTCCATAATATGCCATTGCTGCTTGAATCAAAAATGCGCAATGGAATATCATCAATTTATCCGAAAATGGTGCAATCTGAGAATCTGTAACATGAGTGTCCCATGTGATGGCAGAACTAATGAAGTCTTCATGAAGGATGGTAGTAAAAATTTCAATATGTTCTGCTGCCAGTTTTACCACTTCCTCCATAAACCGGCGGATTTCTTTCGATTTAGCGGTTTGGCTAAAACCGAGAGCCAAGTCTTTAGTCAAGATGGTTTTCTGCAAATTAAAATAAAGACTAGATATTTCTATTGTGTTCAATGGTCGGCGTTCCCCGAACCATCCGGTTAAAAAGCTTTGCTTTTCCGCAAATTCAATTTTTTCTGGAAGCACGATGGTGGGCGGACGTTCCAGGAGACCTCTCGATTGCAGCATTCCCAATGTAGTTTCGTATAATTCATAAGATCCCATGTACGTTTCGAAATAGAATTGACGAATGTCTAGCCTGCGGGAAGCGGTAATCCCAAGAGAATAAGAAGTCAATCCGTGTGTCGACATTTGGTGCAAATAGAACAGCCAGAGTTCGTCTGAAAACAATCTCGGTGCATCTAAATGGACATCTTCCTCTGTAAATGCATGGGGAATCGGAAATTGTTCCTGATTGAATATGGCGGCGATTTTTTGAACAATGTTTTCTGATAAATTCAAAGCTTTGCCAAAAATAGCTTTAATTTCTGGATCTTGAATAGTTTGCAATGCATATTTGTTTACGCATAGAGCCATCGTATTATTCATATAAGGAGTCCATAAATTCGATACATCGAGTGCAACTATTTTTTTCTCCATTGCAATCCTCCAAAATTTTTAACATCTAATTCATGCTAATAACCGACAAGTTTTACAGAAATGTACTTTAAATGTTAGGCTTCTATTTTTAATCGGTTTTTATGTATTTTTGTCAAAAAGTTTGCCATCAAACCAATGTCACCCGGAATGGTGTTTCTCCGCTGACACATCAATTTCATCCGGACATCTTTAGGTAACAGAACAAAATCAAGGAAATAAAATTTGTAAGAAGCGGGGGCTTTAATGCAAAAAGCATAAATCATAAATAAGCAGAATATATACAATAATTTATTATTAATTAAACACACTAACATCTCATGTGTTGCCCCATACACCCGGCACATGTGGAGTGCTGTTCACTGCTGGTTTTAAAAAGGTAACCCAAAAATTAACTCTTCCGAACTAAAATAAACATTTCCGATTTTCAGTCCTGACTCCATACCAACCCGGGTTTGTTCCAATACGAATCCGGGTTTTTTTCAATATTTTTCTCAGACAACCATTCAATAATTGACCAAAGGTTGCCTATGCTTACCCTCATATTTTCTCAAGGGTATTTTTCATCTTTCCATTATCTTTTCTCGGCTTTCTCTTAATACCATTATTAAAGAAGCTGTTAAGCTTGTTGCAAAGTCCATGATGTCTTTTCAAAGATGACAATCATTTGTTTTGCAAGTGGTTGCTTTTGTTCTACGTGTTTCCTTTATCTCTTATGCCCTGTACCTGTCACCTCATAAAAAAGTGGAACAAGCTACTAATTATTCTGGGAAGTTTGTTATTGAAAAAGTTCTAAATATATATAACCTTTTCTAAAAAAGTTAGAATTTTATTCAAACCCCTTAATTATTACAATTAAAAGTGTAAAGAGAGTTTATAAAAACGTTAGAGGAGGCAAAAGGAAATAAAAGATAATTACTTCAAAAAATGAAACCGTTATCAAGTTTTTGAAAAAGAATAGAAACATTAGAGGAGAATTATCAATGAATGTATGGTAGGCTAATAGCCCATTTGGGGGATTACCATTTATTAAGAATGCAGTCAAAAATTAAGGAGGCTGGTTAAGGTGAAGAAAAAGGGAATCCTAACGGTAGTTTCATTACTTTTAGTATTATCTATCTTTTTATCGGGTTGTTCGGGAGAAAAAACAGATAGTTCAGAAACAAAAGGTGATAATAAAACCATTACGGTCCTCGTTGAAGGGGGAAGCCCGGCCTTTAAGGTTGCAAAAGAAACAGCCGTAGAATTTAAACAGAAAACAGGCTACGAAGTTAAAATTGAATCCGTTCCCTATACGGGAGTCTATGACAAACTTAAGGCTGAGGTAGCTTCACAAGCAGGAGCATTCGATGTTGCAACCATCGATATACTTTGGTTTCCTGCTCTAGCTGGCGGACTTTTACCGTTAGAAGATCTCATGACAGATGACCTTAAAAATGATTTATTCCCAGGATTAGTAGAAGGCGGAAGTTATCAGAATAAGGTTTATGGAATGCCTGTATGGACGAACGCCAAAAATTTAATCTACCGTAAAGATCTTTTCGAAGATGAAAAGAATAAAGCCGATTTCAAAGCAAAGTATGGATATGATTTACATCCGCCAACAACATGGGATGAATATCGTGATGCAGCCAAGTTTTTTACTAGAGATACAGATAATGATGGAAAAGTAGATATGTACGGAACTACGGTATTTGGTGCGAACAATGGGGATGCGGTAGCCAGCTGGCTGGATCATGCAGCTCAAGCAGGTGCGAAACCATTGGTTGTTGGTGATAATGGCAAAGTTCTTGTTAATACAAAACCGTATGTTGATTCCTTGCAATTTTTAGTTGACCTTTTGAAAAAAGATCAATCGGTTCCATCAGGTGCACTAGAAATGGCATCTGCTGAAACTTCTGAGCTATTTTGGAATGGAAAATCTGCCATGATGCTTGCTTGGGGTCACTTCTATGTCCCTTCAAATGACCCTAAACAATCAAAGGTAGCAGGAAAAGTTGGAAGTGCTCCAATGATTGGCGGCGGAGCAGGAATAGGTGCTGTCCCAGGTCCTTGGTACCAGGTTATCCCTAGTTCTTCCAAAAAACAAGAGATTGCCAAAGAGTACCTCAACTTCATCTATGAAAAGAATGAACTATTTATGAAATCATTGGGGGTAGCAGCGAGAAAATCCGTTTTTGAAAGTTATAGTACACAGCAGGGCTATGAACATTTGAAACCGCTTATGACGACATTAAGCGGACCACAAACGCAAAATCGACCTGCTATTAAGGAATGGCAAGAAATCGAAAGTGAAGCACTCATCCCAGCCGTGCAATATGCACTTTCTGGAGAAAAAACACCTCAAGAAGCACTAGATTGGGCAGCAGATGTAATCAAAGATTTATTGCCGCCACAATAAACTGAAACGTACTTAATAGAACCTCTTCATGCAGATATATAATCCATGAAGGGGTTCTAAAAAATATATTGATAGAAAGGAGCGGTTTTCTTGAGACTGAAAAATGGAGCATTATCGACTATCTTTTTCTTTCCTGCAGGGATCTTTATGTTGGTATTTCTGGTCTATCCAATCTTTCTTTTAATTAGAGACAGTTTTTATAAGATTGATATCATTAATCCTTCCTTACGAGAATTTGTCGGTTTTGCAAACTATACAAACTCGTTGACTTCAGAACGTTTTTTAAAAGCCCTTTGGAACACAGTAGTATATATAGGAGTAGCGGTGGGATTCGAGTTTATCTTAGGGCTTATCCTTGCTTTGCTTCTAAGTAATGCTTTTAAAGGAAGCCAATTTATTCGGACACTATTATTAAGCCCACTTATGCTGGCACCTTTAGTCACAGGGATAATTTGGAAATTTATGCTTAATGATCAATTCGGCATTATCAACTGGGGGCTTTATAAACTTGGAATCCTTTCTGATCCGCATCAAATACTCTGGTTATCAGACTCCCGTTTTGCACTCTATTCTACGATTATTGCAGACATCTGGTTAACAACACCTTTCATTATGCTCGTTCTATTAGCAGGTATTAAAGGAATTCCTATTAGTTTATATGAATCAGCTGAAATGGATGGGGCCAATAAATGGCATAGGTTCCGTTACATTACTTTCCCTTCTCTTATCCCAGTAGCAACAGTAGCATTATTAATTCGCATTATTGATGCTGCCAGAACATTCGATATTGTCTGGGTGCTTACGCAAGGGGGGCCAGGTTTTTCTTCCGAATTGCTAAGTACATATATGTATAAGACATTGACCCGCTATGGAGAGGTTGGGCAGTCTAGTGCAATGGCAGTCATCTTTATCATCATTTTATTGGTCCTAAGTTCTTTCTTCATTACAAAAATGTGGTCACCTAGGAGAAGACATTCATGATGATAGGAGAGGTGAAATAGAAATGGCCCATATACCATTAAAAGAAACGTTTGCAGAAAAACCAGTTTGGTTTGTAAATTTTCATGTTAAACATAAAATATGGACGCTGATTGTATTGTTGACCACTTGCTTGTTGGCTTTACTATTCTTAGGTCCGTATATCTATCTATTTTTAACATCATTGAAACCATCCGCCGAGGCAGTTACGGCGCCGCCAACTTTATGGCCCTCGAAATTTTCACTAGAAAATTATTTAAAAATGTTCGATTACTTGCCTATAGGAAAATATTTTTTAAATAGCTTAATTACAGCGGGTACCAGCACCATTTTAAGTGTGTTTTTTGGGGCCATGGCTGCATATGGAATTTCCAGGTTTTCTTCCATAACAGGAAGCTACTTTTTGTTATTTACCTTAGTGATCAGAATGGTACCAATGATTAGTATTGCAATTCCGATGTATATGATTGTAAAAAGTATGGGCTTAATTGATACCCATTTTGCGTTAATCTTGGTGTATACCAGCTTAAATGTCCCCTTTGCAATTTGGTTAATGATTGGTTTTTTTGACTCGGTTCCAAAAGAATTTGATGAAGCAGCCAGGGTGGATGGATGCAGCTGGATCGGTGCCTTTATCAGAATTATTCTTCCGGTGTCACTCCCTGGACTGGCAACGACGGCTATCTTTACTTTTATGTTAGCATGGAATGATTTCTTGTTCTCGCTACTCATGACCAGTACGAATGCCAAAACGGCGACAGTAGGGATTTCAGAATTTTTAACCGCCTATAATCTTGATTTAGGGCCAATGACAGCTGCTGCCATCTCATTTAGTCTACCTGTTATGATATTTTCCTTTTTCGTACAACGCTATATTGTAAGCGGTATGACTTTAGGTGCAGTGAAAGAATAACAATTTGATAAAAAAAGCAAATGGCGGAGTGAGGTATAAGTATGTATGATGTAACAGCTATTGGAGAGTTATTAAATGATTTTACTCAGACTAGAAATCCTGAGGAGGAGACGGTTTCTTTTGTTCAGAACCCTGGCGGAGCCCCAGCGAATGTACTAGCGGCATTGGCAAAATTTAATCGAAAGCCTGCACATTTCCTAGAGCAGATGTTAATTGATTGTGGAATTCATACTCATGGATTAACATTTTCGAATGAAATTCGCACCACCCTTGCTTTAGTCCATTTGAATGAAGAGGGGGATCGATCCTTCAGTTTTTATCGTAACCCTAGTGCATATATGATGTTACGAACGGAGGAAGTGGACCACGAAATCCTTTGCCAGTCAAAAATCGTTCACTTTGGTCACTCTCGTTAACAGATGAGCCTGCACGACCGGCAACCTTTGAAGCAATTAAACAGGCAAAAGATATTGGAAAGATTATTTCCTTTGATCCTAATTATCGAAGGCAATTATGGAAGTGTGAGCATCATGCTAAGGAATTGATGAAAAAAGGACTATTGAATTCGGATATCGTGAAATTATCGGAAGAAGAATTTCACCTGCTCGTAGGAGAAATGGAATTTCTCGAGGGAACAGATTATTTGGTAAAGGAATATCAACTGTCATTGCTATTCGTCACACTCGGGAACGAGGGCTGCCTTTTTCGCAAAGGAAAAGCTTTTGGAAAAATTAGCGGTTATAACGTCAAAGCAGTCGATACGACTGGAGCGGGTGATGCCTTCTTAGGATTCTTTAATGGGAAATCTGGTTTAGTGGCCATTTTTACCCATCATGATACGTATACAAACTCAAAGAAACCCCGGCACGGCAAAGCGATGGTTCCGATCAAAAAGTTAAATGGCTAGATAGCGGCAAGGATAATTATGCTGGAGTCAGTTGGTCAGACACAGTAGATGCGAGACGAATTTATATCGGCTGGATGAGCAACTGGAGGTATGCAAACGAAACTCCGACTCAAGGGTGGAGAGGTGCGTTGACGCTTCCACGAGAACTATTTCTGACATCCACGGGTCTGTTGATTCAAAAGCCAATAAAGGAACTGGAAAATCTCCGTGCCGAACATATCCACCTTGAGAATCAAATACTAGAACCAGACACAAATCTCCTTTTGAACCTTCAAGGAACGACTTGTGACATGATTGTGGAATTTGAGTTTGAAGTAGCAAAGGAATTTGGGATAAAAGTGTTGAAATCAGCCAAAAAAGAAACAGTGATAGGATATAATGTTGAAAAAGAGGAAATTTACATTGATAGAAGAAACTCAGGTGAAACCACTTTTAATGGATTCTTTCCATCTATCGATCATGAAGCAGTTAAAGCTCCAAACCATCGGATAAAACTTCATGTATTTGTCGATCGTTCTTCGATTGAGGTATTTGCTAATAATGGGGAAATGGCCATGACCAGTCTGATCTTTCCTGACTTATTAGGTAAGGGTTTTGAATTGTTTTCGAATGGCGGGGCCGTAAGCTGTGTAGAGAATTTATCGAATAATATTTTTCTTTCAGAGCGTATATATTCAGAAAAGCTGCAGGAAAAGCACGAATTCGTAAGGCTTTACTTTTAGCTATATCAAGGAAAAAGTAGTTTATGAACAAACACACTAAATCGATAGGAGAATTTATTTATGGCTAGTAAAAATCATTACGACGTAACAGAGTGGCCTGTCGGTAATCCGTATGAGGATATTGGTGAGGTAATCAATAGCATTATAGCAGATATTAAAAGTAGGCAAACGGACACTGATGTGAATAAAGGCGGAAAGCCGGGTGCGGTTATCTATATTCCACCGGGAGATTATCATCTTGGTAGTCAAGTAGTTATAGACATTAGTTATCTTAAAATTATGGGTTCTGGACACGGGTTTACATCTTCGAGTATTCGTTTTAATACTTCTGAAAATGAATGGGCGGATTTGCATGAATTGTGGCCGGGAGGAAGTCGCATACTCGTAGATATTCCCCTTGAAGTAAATGACGAGGAATATAAAGGAGCTGCATTTTATGTTGAACGAAGTGGAAATCCCCGAATAAGTTCAGTAGAGTTTTCTGACTTTTGTATTGATGGTTTGCATTTTATTGAAGATGGCTCAGGAGAAACAAATCCGGAGAACACATACACCAACGGGAAAACGGGAATTTATGTTGCAAGTGCTTGTGACTCATTTCGGATTACAGGCATGGGGTTGGTGTATTTAGAGCATGGAATTACTATTTATCATGCAGATGCACTGACTATACATGATAATTTCATAGTTGAATGTGGAAACTGTGTAGAGCTGCGAGGTTGGGGACAGGCTTCAAAAATAACCGATAACTTGATAGGAGCAGGTTTTAAAGGATATTCAATTTACGCTCAAAATTTTGGTGGACTTTTGATTACAGCGAATAATGTTTTTCCACGAGGTGCGAGCAGTATCTATTTTGATGGTGTGGCTCGTTCTAGTATCACAAATAATAGACTTCATTCATTTTATCCAGGAATGGTGGTATTCAGGGGTAATTGTTCAGAAAATTTGGTTTCTTCAAATCACTTTTTACGTGACCATGAACCTTGGACTCCTTTTCTGGGAATAGACAATGGTTTAGATGATTTGTATGGTCTCCTCTATATCAGTGGCAATAATAATTCTGTAATTGCTAATCACTTTTCTGAGGTAATTAATACTCAGAACATCAAGCCGGTAGGGGCAACACCTGTAATCATACGTATTGTTTCAGGTAATGGAAATTATATTTCTAATAATCATGTTGTTGCCACGGAGATTCATGCCAAGATAAGTGATTCTTGTTTCTCTGCGCAAGTAGAAGCTTTGTTAACTACCGAAGCATCAGAGCCGCTTACCGTAACAACAGTATTGGTAGAAAAAGAGTCGCTTCAAAATACGATTCTTGATTCGGGAAGTGATGCACTGGTTGTTATGGATAAGACTGTAAATGCATTCAGAGCCACTCCAACGCCAGGAGCATAAATAATATTCAACTATGTTTTTGTGGTGGATTGGCTTGACCGATGGACAGTGAACCAATCAAGTATTCTATCACCAGAGTAAGTATGACCATGGACAAAATTTATAAACTGGAGAAACATAATGGCTAAACTAATGAGACTCATCGATTCTCCAATTAAGCGTAAAATTATCTTATTAGCTTTGTTTTCAGCCCTAATCCCTTTACTTGTTATTGGTCCTTTTACGTTCATTTATTTTAATAAAGTAATAGAAAATAAAGTATCTTCCACGATTGATAACTTTTTAACTATTGTCGATTGGAATATTAACGCATTTGGAAGCAATGTAGAGAATCTATCTAATGACATTTTTCTTTCGGATGAAATTCAGGACTATTTAACCTATAAAAAAACAGATGCAAAGTTATACAGATTGGAGACGTCATCACTTGAAAACTTGAATAATATAACGGTGGTAAACAATCCCTATATTAATGCCATCTACGTTGGGAATGAAAATCACGGCTTTTTGAAAGTAAACCGCGGGGAACAAAATTTGAAGAATGATATCTATCAAACGATAAAAAGGTCCAATATCTATCCAAGATTACTTCATAGCGAATGGCAGGGTGAATGGTTAAATGGAAGTAATTTAAAACTTGTTAAAGGTGCTAACCAATCTTTACTGTACGGAAGAAATATTCGAGATCTTGGAACGAAGGAACAAATGGGGCTGGTTCTGATTGATCTTGATCCAGCCTATTTTGATAATATGTTTAATAATAGTAACCCTCCAGGAGATATTTTAATACTGGATGGAGATAAAATTTTGTTCTCTAGCAATCATAGTTTCTCTTCATCTCAGGTAGCCAAAATCATTCAAGGGCGTGAGAAAAGCGGAACCATAAAAAAAGTAATGAATGGAACGCAATATTTCTTTAATTATCATACAAACAAAAAAACAAATTGGGATGTTGTCAGTATTATCCCCTATGAAAATATTGTTCGCGAGGTCAATCAACTTCGATTAGTAACAATTTCTTTATTAGTGATGGCGTTAATGTTCTCCTTAATTATTGCCTTATTTATTACCAGGAGGATTACAAACCAGTTAAGTTTGCTGCGCATGGTTACTGAAAAAATGGGAAAACGAGAGACTGTAGTAGGTATTCATTTTAATAATGAGGATGAACTTGGAGAAATCGGGAATCAGATTGTTCATCTTTATAATTGGAATAATGATTTAACGAAAAGGTTATATAAATCACAGATTAAGGAAAAGGAAGCAGAGCTATTAGCCTTGCAAAGCCACATTAATCCACATTTTTTATATAACACTTTGAACACTATTTATTGGATGGCAGAGAAAGTAAAAGCGAAACAAATAGCAAAAATTGCGATTAACTTGTCAAAAATTTTTAGACTTACCTTAAATGATGGAAGTCATATTACCTCCGTAAAAAATGAAATGGATCAAGTGAAGAGTTATATGGATATCCAAAATATTCGTTTTGACCATAAAATCCACTACACATTTACGATTGAACCTGAAATCATGGAAGAAAGTATCATTAAATTGCTGTTACAGCCCATTGTAGAAAACGCTGTTTACCATGGGTTAGAACATCAGGAAAGCGGAACCATCATGATTGCAGGCACTAAGGTCGAGGCTGGTCTACTTTTCATTATTCGTGATACCGGAAAAGGATTTGACATGAATGAAGTAGATATTAACAAAAAGGGCTATGCTTTGAAAAATATTAATGAACGATTGAAACTTTATTATGGAAAAGAATATGGATTAAAGATTGAGAGTGAAATAGGAAAGGGAACTACCGTTTATCTTAAGGTTGGCCTAAAGAACGACGGAATTATCCATATCAATCTTTAAGGAGTTTTCTAATATGTATAAACTTTTAATTGTTGATGATGAAAAAATTGTAATTGAAGGTTTAAAATCAGCAGCTAACTGGAAGGAGCATCACATTGAAATTGTAGGATCTGCCTTAGACGGAGAAGAAGCCCTTAAAGAAATTATGAACAAGAAGCCTGACATTGTGTTAGTAGATATAAGAATGCCAAAATTAAATGGATTGGATTTAATTAAAGAAACAAAGGATCTTAATCTAGATACTGTTTTTATCATTATAAGCGGATATTCAAAATTTGATTATGCCAAAAGGGCTATTCAACTCGAGGCAATCGACTATCTAGTCAAACCTATTGAAGTAGAAGAAATTATTGATTCTATTAAAAACGCCATTTTCAAACTAGAAAAAATAAATAATGAAAAACATTCAACTGAGCGGATTAATGAATATCAAATGGCTTTAGAAGAAAAGCGTTTACTTGATTATATCTTAGGACAGAGATTTGCTGCCCCTGAAAAAGACCAAAAGCTAAAAAGTTTTTCTTTTTTAAACATCGGATTGAAGGGGCTTGCCTGGGAAGATTCAAAAGACACGGAAAAAACTCAAGTATCCTTAGAACGTTTAAAAAACTTATTGGAAAACAGGAAGATTGAGAGTTTTATCTATACGATTGATAGTGAAATCGTTGTTATGTTTTTAAACTTTGGTTTAGAGATTGGGAATGACGTGGTTCAGGACCTTGAGTCATTGATTTTTCATGATATTAAAATAAGACCCAATGTTGGAATCAGCAATGTTTATGAGAATATTTCGGACATAAAGAAAGCCTACAGTGAAGCAAAAGAAGCTTTGAAAAATGGCATTTTTTCAAACCAGTTAGTAACCTATTATAAAGAATTAGAAACGTTTAATCATTCATTTGGCAATCGCATTATTGAAAAAATTGATACATTTTTTAATGAAAAAGGCCTAGATCTTCTTAGCAGCATGAATCAGTTCATGGACAAAGTTTTTCTCGATTGCCAAAAAAGCAGCCTGCCTCCAGAAAGATCAAAATATGTATGTTTTAAAATCGTTAATCATTTTTTGGAATATATCGAAAGTGAATATGAAGTAAATAAAACTGGGGGCGAACGATATTTAGTTTACCAAGAATTAAATCAATTACAGTCTTTGGAAGAAATCAGAGTTTGGCTTGAACAATTTATTGAACAATCAACTGCTTTTTTAAATGAGAACCACGTGTCCTATAATGAAAAACTGATCATTGATTTAAAGAGTTTCATAAATGCTAATTTTAAGGACCCAATCGTTCTAGATGATTTAGGCAAGCTGTTCCATAAGAACCCTGCCTACCTATGTAGTTTGTTCTCTAAGGCAGTTGGCAGCACCATTTTTGAATATATTACAAAGGTTCGATTAAATAATGCAAAAAAAATGCTAAGAACCTCAAATTTAAAAGTATCCGAAATTTGTAAACAAGTAGGCTACGAAAATCAAAAATACTTTAATCAAGTATTCAAGAAACATATTGGAACAACCCCAAGTCTCTACCGTTCACAGCACATACTAAAGTAAATGTTGGATGGGAGTAATTTGTGGGGGGAGGACACATAAATTTATGAGCTCGGACGAGTGTTATTTAGAGTACCCGCTTGAATCAATTGGAAGCTGTTGCAAAATTAATATTGAAATAATAGAAGATCATTCTATTCTTTAGTATTTTTAATAAAATTTTGGATGTTAATAAAAAGGGGTACCCAAGTGAATTTTTATCCATTGGGTACCCCTTAAGCTTTATTTAAAACACTTTCGTAGTCCAATCCTCACAATTCCAAATATCGGTTGCAATTTCACGATAGAAATCTGGTTCGTGGGATACCATCAAGATACTTCCGCGGTATGCCTTTAAAGCACGCTTCAATTCTTCTTTTGCGTCCACATCCAAGTGATTGGTAGGTTCGTCTAGAATTAATAAATTCGTTTCTGTGTTAATAATTTTACACAATCGTACTTTGGCTTTTTCGCCACCAGAAAGGACTTCGACTTTACTTTCAATATGTTTCGTCGTTAATCCACATTTTGCAAGAGCAGCACGGACTTCAGCCTGATTCATACTTGGAAATTCGCTCCAAATCTCTTCAATACAAGTGTTGTAGTTGGACTGTTTAACTTCCTGCTCGAAGTAACCGATGTGTTGATACTCACCACGTTCCACTTTACCCGAAATTGGATCAATCAACCCAAGAATACTTTTTAAAAGAGTAGACTTACCAATACCGTTTGCACCAACGAATGCAATTTTTTGTCCGCGTTCCATTTTCAAGTTCAGAGGGCGAGAAAGTGGTTCATTGTAACCAATAACAAGATCTTCAGCTGTGAAAATATAACGACTAGCTGTACGAGCTTCCTTGAAGTTAAACTCTGGTTTTGGCTTCTCTTTCCCCAATTCAATAATTTCCATTTTATCGAGCTTCTTCTGACGAGACATCGCCATATTACGAGTCGCAACACTTGCCTTGTTACGAGCAACGAAATCCTTCAAATTAGCAATTTCTTGTTGTTGACGCTTGTAAGCAGACTCTAACTGTTGCTTCTTCATTTCATATATATTTAAGAAGTTATCATAGTCTCCAACATAGCGATTCAACTCTTGGTTTTCCATATGATAGATCAAGTTAACAACATTGTTCAAGAATGGAATATCATGCGAAATCAAGATGAATGCATTCTCATATTCCTGTAAATAGCGCTTCAACCATTCAATATGCTGTTCATCCAAATAGTTCGTAGGCTCGTCAAGTAATAGGATTTCAGGCTTTTCTAGCAAAAGCTTAGCTAGCAAAACTTTCGTACGTTGCCCACCGCTAAGATCATCTACATCTCGATCTAGTCCAACATCGTCTAATCCTAGGCCACGAGCTACTTCCTCAACTTTTGAATTAATTTGATAGAAATCATTACTATCTAAAGTTTCTTGTAGCTCTCCAACTTCTGCAAGTAATGCATCGATATCAGCACCTTCATCACCCATTTTTGCATAAAGTTCGTTGATCTCTGATTCAGCATCAAATAAATATTGAAAAGCTGTACTCAAAGCGTCACGCATCGTAGTACCTTTTTGAAGTACAGCATGCTGATCTAAATAACCAACACGAACTTTTCGTGACCACTCAACTTTCCCCTCGTCGGGTTTCAACTTTCCAGTAACAATATTCATGAAAGTAGACTTACCCTCACCATTTGCCCCAACTAGTCCAACGTGTTCTCCTTTTAAAAGTCGAAAAGACACATCATTAAAAATCGCACGATCACCGAAACCGTGACTTAAATTTTTTACGTTTAATACGCTCATTTTTTTAACCCCTTATCTAATATCACATGTGGATATTTTACTAGATTTTGGCCGCTTCTTCTATCTTAAAGTTATTTTTATGAAAAATGTAATTCGATTTTTCGGCTAAATTGAAGTCTGCCCCTTCTCAAGTAGTTGAGATTATTGAATTATATTAACTTGGGCGTATGGTAAAAGTCTATTATACAACCGAAACAGAAGGCAAGATATGTGTTATTTCCATATGGGAATAACTGTACAAAAAATGAAAGAATTGGTTGATTTCTAAACTAAAATCTTAATGGCTTACTTTACCATTCATATTAAACTCTTGGTAAATAGGTTATAAAATTTTTTTGAAAGAAAGCGTTGACTTGGAATGAAAGCGGATGCTAATATATGTTTACAAATTAATTATTTTTTTAGGATTGTTACTGATCAAGCAGGCAAAACCTAAATTGTAGTACTATTACTCTTATGGGTGTGGTGTACAATTTAGGTTTTTTTTATTTCCTAATTTGAAGTGCTGTTGCAGGAACTGGCCAGATGCTGCAACTGACTTCGGAAGTTTTACAAGTTTATATTTATAACACAGGATTGTTACTGGTAATGCAGGCAAAACCTGAGGGACACGAGTGGGACCATTGGGTCATATCCATCTCTTGTTACTCAGGTTATTTTTTTACAAAAAATCAGGAGGTATAACCATGGACTACAAAAAAACAGCCATAAGCATCATTGAATTAGTCGGTGGAGAAGGTAATGTTCAAAACGTTATTCACTGTATGACAAGACTACGTTTCAATTTACTGGATCAAAGTAAGGTAGATCGTAAAAGAATAGAAAAAGTTCCTGGAATCATGGGCACCAATATAAGCGGTGACCAATTCCAGATTATTATCGGAAATGATGTTCCAAAAGTATATAACGCTATTCTTGAAAACAGTGCGATAAAAATGGATAGCAAGGGTAAGAAATCCTCTGCAAAAGGAAAAAATCCGATCAATGCCATCTTTGATGTAATTTCTGGGGCATTCACACCACTTCTTCCTGCAATTGCCGGTGCCGGTATGATCAAAGGGATCTTAGCCATTGCGATGGCGTTTGGGGGGATGACAAACACTAGTCAAGCATATACCATCTTAAACGCTATTGGTGACGGTGCATTTTACTTCTTGCCAATTATTTTAGCAGTAAGTGCGGCCAAAAAGTTTGGCAGTAACGTTTATGTAGCGGCAACGATTGCTGCGGCGCTTTTGCATCCAACCATAACAGCTTTATTAGGTGCAGGTAAACCGGTTCATTTCCTTGGACTCCCTGTAACTGCAGTCACTTATTCTTCAACCGTTATACCAATTTTACTAGCGATTTGGATTGCGTCATATGTTGAAAGATGGGTTGACCGAGTAATTCCTAGTATGTTTAAGCTTATTTTAGTTCCAACTATCACTTTACTTTTCATTGTACCAATTACATTAATCGCAGTTGGTCCACTTGGTGCCATTCTTGGAAACTGGCTTTCTCTAGCAATTGGGGCATTATTTAAATATGGATGGATCTTTGCGGGGTTAATCTTAGGTGGTACATTCTCATTAATTATCATGACAGGTATGCACTATGCATTTACTCCAATTGTAATGAACAACCTTGCAACTAAAGGATATGACTTTATCTTGCCGTCAATGTTTGCCGCAAACATGGGACAAGCAGGAGCAACATTTGCCGTATCTTTACGCTCAAAAAATAAATCATTTAAATCATTAGCAATGACTACTAGTTTAACTGCACTTATGGGTATTACAGAACCTGCTATGTATGGTGTTAACATGCGCCTTAAGAAACCATTTATCGGTGGATTAATTGGTGGTGCTGTTGGTGGAGCATACTACAGTGCAGTAGGTGTAAAATATTTCATTCTAGGTGGTAACGTTGGTTTACCAGGTATTGCTTCTTTTATCGGATCGACATTTGTTTTAGCTATTATTGGATTACCAATTGCTTTCGCAGCAGGCGCCATCGCTACTTTTATAATGGGCTTTGAAGATGTAGAAGGTGAAGAAGAGCAAGAGACTACAACAGTAGATGAAACTAACACTGTTGACACAAAGTCTGAATTAGTAGTAGCAGCAGAAAAAGTATTTAGCCCGTTAAAAGGCGAAGTAAAAGCATTAAGTGAAGTAAATGATCCAACATTCTCTACTGGAATCATGGGTAAAGGTTTAGCGATCCTGCCGCAGGAAGGAAAAGTAGTTTCTCCTGTTACTGGAAGAGTAACGACTATTTTTAAAACAAAGCATGCGATCGGCATTACAAGTGATAATGGAGCAGAAATCCTAATCCATGTTGGTTTAGATACGGTAAGACTACAAGGAAAACATTTCACAGCACATGTGAAAGATGGCGACTTTATTGAAGTGGGCCAAACTCTTGTAACCTTTGATATGGAAGCTATTAAAGCAGAAGGATATGACTTAATTACTCCAGTCATTATTACAAATCCTGACCGTTATCAAACAATTGAACCTGTTAAACAAGGGAAAATCAATACACGTGAGGCATTCCTAGCATTGCAATAATATGAAGGTGGGGGAATCTATTTCCCCTGATTTTCTATATATTACTAACGTTAACCATTGGATTTATAAAAAAATTAGAGGTGATTGAAATTGAATCGTAAATTTCCAGAAGGCTTTTTATGGGGCGGAGCAACCGCTGCTAATCAATTAGAAGGAGCATCACAAGAAGGCGGTAAAGGTTTAAACCTTGCCGATGTACTCCCTGGTGGAAAAGTTCGTTTAGAACTCCTTATGAAACCTGGTTTCAATTATGAGATTGACGAAAGTAAGTACCACTATCCAAATCACGAAGCAATTGATTTTTACCATCGCTATAAAGAAGATATCGCTCTTTTTGCTGAAATGGGTTTTAAAGTATTCCGTATGTCTATTGCTTGGTCGCGGATTTTCCCAAGAGGGGACGAAGAAACTCCTAATGAGGAAGGTTTAGCTTTTTACGACCGGGTATTTGATGAGTTACATAAACATGGTATTGAACCAGTCGTAACCATTTCTCACTATGAAACACCGCTGCACCTTATTAAAGAATATGGTGCTTGGAAAAATCGAAAACTCATTGGGTTCTTTGAGCGTTATGCAAGAACTGTTTTTAATCGTTATAAAGATAAAGTGAAGTATTGGATGACATTTAACGAGATCAATGGAGCGACACATTTCCCGCTTTTCGGCTTAGGTTTTTCTGCATCAAGTGAAGAAGCACGATTACAGGAAAGTTTCCAAGGACTGCATCATCAATTTGTGGCTAGTGCCCTAGCTGTAAAAATCGGACACGAAATCATTCCTGGTTCGCAAATTGGATGTATGCTTGTATATGCTCCAGTGTATGCTTTCGATAGCAACCCTGAAAATGTCATGCATGCTTTAAAAGAAGAACAAATATTTAACTACTATTGTGGAGATGTTCAAGTTCGTGGGGAATATCCTGCATTCGCCAAACGTTATTTTAAGGAAAATGGTATTGAAATAGACATTCAAGAAGGCGATTTGGAAATCATTAAAGAAGGTACGGTTGATTATATTGGATTTAGTTATTACATGTCCCGCACTGAAAAGAAAGAAAAAACAAATGAAGAAAGTTCATCTGGTAACATTATCGGCGGTGTGAAAAATCCTTTCCTTAAAGCAAGTGACTGGGGCTGGGAGATTGACCCTGAAGGTCTTCGAATCTCATTAAACAAACTTTATGACCGTTATCAAGTACCTTTATTCATTGTAGAAAATGGTCTAGGGGCAAAAGATACAGTAGAAGCAGATGGCTCAATCAACGATGATTATCGCATTGATTATTTAAGAGACCATATTAAAGCGATGGGTGAAGCGATCGAAGATGGTGTTAACCTAATCGGATACACTCCTTGGGGATGTATCGACCTTGTGAGTGCCTCTACAGGTGAAATGTCTAAGCGATATGGATTTATTTATGTTGATAGACATGACGACGGCAGCGGAACATTAGAACGCAGCAAGAAGAAGTCTTTCTATTGGTATAAAGATGTTATTGCTACAAACGGCGAACAACTTTAATCCTAATACATGCCGGTAAACCATAATGGTTTCCGGCTTCTCTTTTTTAGAAAACTCAAATAGAGGAAATGAAAAATGAAACATAACATGTTCCCCCAGGATATTTCGTCATATCGATGACAGATGGACCTTTCCCATCTTCGTTCCAAACCCCCTCGATTTGATAAGCTGATGTGGAACCGCCCTAGAAAAAGTTCCAAAGTCTGAGTCACCAAATGTTGTACCTTCAAAACCAACGTTCCGTATTGTTAGTTAGCAGTTTCCTCGCTTTTTATCTTCTTATCCGACCAAAGAGCAAGCTGTAGTGTTAAAGCATCTTTAAACCTTTTTGGATCATAACCTGTTTCTTTTTCTATTTTGCTTAGCTGATAAATGAGTGTGTTTCGGTGAAGGTATAAGTCATCAGCAGTTTGCTGGATATTCAAGTTATTTTTAAAAAAGGCTTCTAAAGTATCTGCATATTTTAATAAGGTTTTATTCATGATTCTATTGGTAAACCTTTCTCCCCATGCACGATCTATTTTATAAATTAACGCTTTTGGTTCCACTTCGGCAAATGAAATGAAATCCTCTGCTTCATCACTGATCTGAAGGGCAAGGTCACAATCAATATAGGATTGGTTAAACTTACTCATTGAATTAAAAGAAGTGCTATATGCTAGTCGGAAATTTAACTTGAGCTTTTTCAAATCGTCATATATGTTATGTAGCTTTTTGTCTGCTTCTTCCTGAGTAAATCCGGAAAAGGCGATAAACATTCGATTAATATTGATAAAACCCACAAGGCCGTGTTTTTCACCAATTATTCCTTCTATTTTATTAGTTAATGTTTGATTCGTAATTGTGCGATCCGTCATTTGGATTACATGAGTGATAAATGGTTCCTGAAGTTTTAGCCCAATTAGGTTAAGCCACCGTTCGATATTGCTGTAGGATGGAGAACTTTTCAAAAGTTCTTCGATAATCATTTCTTTCGTTCGTAATTTCCATTCCAATTGAGAAGCGATAAATTTTTCTTTAATCATAAGCTCCGTAATCATTTTTACGATGCCGCCTAACTCCTGTATGTCTTTGGGATTTCCCGTAATGCCAATCACTCCCACAATTCTATCCTGAAATACAATCGGAAGATTAATGCCGGGATGAGCTCCTTTCCAAACACCTTTTTCATTAAAAGGAATAATTAGTGTTTCACCGCTTTTTAAAACTTCAAGGGCCCCCTCGTGAATATCGTCTATCCTAGCAGGATCACCGGATGCAATAATAATCCCTTTTTCATCCATAATGTTTATATTTCTATTAAGGCGTAGAGAGGTTTCTAGTACAATGGTTTGGGCAATTTCTCTTGTTAACATCATTTCCTCCGAAAAGTTAGTTAAACCATACAAAAAATTCAAAAAATTAATCCCTTTTTTTATATGGTACACACGATGTTTTCTATAATCAAGCTTAGTATAATGAGATTAGAAATGAAAACGATTTCTTGAGGGGGGATAATATGAAGATTGTAATTGCCCCTGACTCATTTAAGGGGAGTTTAAGTGCAGTTGATGCAGCAAGAGCAATAGAAAGTGGCATTCAAAAGGCATTTCCAGATGCTAATACTCTATGCCTTCCTGTTGCTGATGGCGGTGAAGGAACGTTGGATACATTAGTTGCTGCCACTCATGGACAAAAAATTCCAGTCTGTGTAACTGGACCACTAGGTCAAAAGATAGAAGCCGAATACGGTATATTGGGTGATGGGAAAACCTGTGTCATTGAAATGGCTAAGGCCTCTGGGATACCGCTAATTCCCCGAGAAGAGCTTAATCCATTAAAAGCCACTACCTTTGGAACAGGGGAACTTATTAAACAGGCTTTAGATGATGGTTTTAAGTCATTTATCCTAGCACTGGGCGGCTCTGCAACCAATGATGGTGGGGCGGGAATGCTCCAGGCTCTGGGGTTATCACTTTTAGATGAACAAGGAAACAAAATTTCCACTGGTGGAGCCGAACTCAAAAAAATCAGTTCCATCGATTTAAGCAATTTTGACAATAGAATTCAAGGTTGCCAATTTCTGATTGCCTCAGATGTAGAAAATCCTTTAATTGGCCCAAATGGAGCATCACATGTGTTTGGACCACAAAAGGGGGCAACTCCCGAGAAGGTTCTAATATTAGATGCATGTCTAGCTCATTGGGCAGATGAAGTTGAAAAAGTAACCGGTGTTCGTCTTCATGATTTACCAGGAGCAGGAGCAGCTGGTGGAATTGGCGGGGCATTCCAAGCTTTTTTCCCTTCTAGAATGAGAAGGGGCATCGATGTTGTTTTAGAATATACAGGCCTTCATAAGGCACTTGGGGGAGCGGACCTTGTCATAACAGGAGAGGGACAAGTAGATTTCCAAACGGCTTCAGGTAAGACTCCGATGGGAGTCGCGCAGGCGGCTTTATTAAAAAATATTCCGACAATCATTTTGGCTGGTTCCGTAGGAAAAGGAATAGAAGTACTTTATCAGTATGGAATTGTAAGCGTTCACAGTATTATAAACAAACCCATGGAATTAAAAGAAGCCATGGAATATGCTGGCGAATTGCTTGAAAAAGCAGCCGAGCAAGTGGTCCGTTCATTTTTTTATCAACGAAATAAAATAAAATTCCCCATAGTTTAAAGAAATTCGATTACGATAATTTACCATTTTGTTAAAACAAAAAATTATTATTATACTTGAGAGGAGCTACACTGTTATGAAAATTAAAGCAACACTTGATCGAATTCCCGGCTCAATGATGCTATTTCCACTTCTTGTTGGTGCAACATTAAATACGTTATTCCCTGGTACTCCTACTTTCTTTGGTTCCTTTACTGGTGCCCTTTGGACGGGCGCGCTCCCAATTTTGGCAGTATTCTTTTTCTGTATGGGATCAACATTAAGCTTCAAAGCCACACCTTATATCATGAAAAAAGGTGGCGTGTTATTAATCACAAAGATTGGCGTGGCTGCAATTGTTGGTATTATTGCAGCACAGTTCATAGGAAATGGAATGGTTCTTGGCGGGTTGTCTGTACTGGCTATTGTTGCTGCTATGAATGACACGAATGGTGGTATGTACATGGCTCTGATGGGACAATTTGGTAAGCCTGAGGATGCAGGTGCTTACTCCATTATGTCTCTTGAATCTGGTCCATTCCTTACAATGCTTACTTTAGGTGCTGCTGGTCTTGCTGGTTTCCCTTGGCAAGCGATGGTTGGTGCAGTACTACCATTAGTGCTGGGAATGGTTGCAGGTAATTTGGATAAAGATCTTCGTGAATTTTTTGGGAAAGCAGGTCCTGTTCTAATTCCTTTCTTTGCATTTGGTCTTGGGTGCGGACTGGATTTCAAAAAAGTGGCTGCCTCTGGTTTGACTGGAATCTTGTTAGGGGTTGCTGTCGTAGTTGTTACTGGTACTGCCCTATTCTTTGCAGACCGTTTAACAGGCGGTAACGGAATTGCAGGATTATCTGCTGCAACCACTGCTGGCAATGCCGCTGGAGTTCCTGCTGCTGTGGCTGCAGCAAACCCTGCCTATGCTGAAGTTGCGGGATCTGCAACAATTATGGTTGCTGCAAGTGTTATTGTGAGTGCAATTCTATGTCCAATAGTAGTTGCATGGTACGCAAACAGGCTTCAGAAGAAAGGAAAATTAATCCTGCAAGAGCGACAGGCGAGTTAATTTCTCTGGGTAAATAAATTGAAAAATATGCCCCTGAGAGCATTCTCAGGGGCTAAAATTTAATTGACTGCAATTATAATATAATTATTTAGGAAAATAAATGGCATTGTTTTTTCTAAAACTACCTATTTAACATTTTAAAAATTGAAAGTGAGCGATTAAAATGAAAACAAACCTATTATATGGCCAAAATAAACTTGAAGTTGAAGTGTCTGATGATGCATTTATTGTTGAGCCTAATCATTTACCAGGTTTAGAAAATGATATTGAAGCCCTAAAAGAAGCATTAAAAAATCCAATTGGCACTGCACCTTTAAAAGAAATGGTGAAAGCCACGGATAAAGTGGCTATTGTTATTAGTGATATTACGAGACCAACACCCAATCATAAGATGGTACCCGTACTGATTGAAGAACTTAATCATGTTCCAATCGAAAATTTTGTTATTATAAATGGAACGGGTACCCATCGTGACCAAACAAGGGAAGAATTTGTTCAAATGCTTGGAGATTGGGTTGTCGATAATGTAAGAATTATTAACAATCAATGTCATGATCAAGAAACATTAGTGAATGTTGGAAAAAGTAAGTTTGGTTGTGATGTATATTTAAATAAGGAATATGTGGAAGCCGATTTTCGCATTGTAACCGGCTTTATCGAACCCCACTTTTTTGCTGGATTTTCTGGAGGTCCAAAAGGGATTATGCCAGGCATTGCTGGTATTGAAACGATTATGACCTTTCATAATGCAAGAATGATTGGGGATGCTCGTTCTACATGGGGGAATATGGAAGATAACCCTGTTCAAGAGATGACTCGAGAGATCAATCGTATGTGTAAACCTAATTTCATGTTAAATGTTACATTAAATAGAGAAAAAGAAATCACATCTGTATTTGCTGGTGAATTGTATGAAGCCCATGACAAAGGATGCGAATTTGTAAAAGAACATGCCATGATCAAGTGTGACGATCGATTTGATGTCGTTATTACATCCAATTCTGGTTACCCCCTTGACCAAAATCTTTATCAAGCTGTTAAAGGGATGAGTGCAGCACATAAAATTGTTAAAAAAGGCGGAACGATTATTGTCGCTTCTGAATGCTCGGATGGACTTCCAAGTCATGGGAATTATTCGAAGATTTTTGAATTTGCTGATAGCCCACAAGCTTTATTGGATCTAATCAATGATCCGAATTTTAAAATGTTCGATCAATGGCAGGTTCAGAAACAAGCGGTGACGCAAGTTTGGGCAGATGTCTATGTATACTCCATGCTCACAGATGAACAAGTTATAGGTTCCATGCTAAAACCTACTCATAATATTGAACAAACTTTAGAGGAATTGAAACAAACATACGGAGAGAATATGTCGATTGCTGTTTTACCATTAGGCCCATTAACGATTCCTTACGTGGAAGAGTAAAAAGGGCAGGTTTAGGGTGGAGAAAATTATTTTAATTGCAGATGATTTAACAGGTGCATGTGATTCTGGAGTTCAATTTGCCCAATAAGACATGAAGGCTGCTGTTTTTTTGAAGAATCAAACCTAAATGGAAAAGATACAGATGTAATTATTTTGGTACCGACAGCCGGGCTTTAAGCCGACAGAAAGCATAAAAAGAAATAGATCATGCAGCAGGAAACCTAGATAAAATTTATAAAGGGTGATTATCATGCTAGATTTGAAATATACTAAACTTCAAGAAATTTTAAAGGAAATGAGGACTGTAGTCATTGCCTTTTCAGGCGGTGTGGACAGTACATTTTTATTGAAGGCTGCACTCGACACTCTTGGTCGGGAAAATGTATTGGCTGTAACAGCTGACAGTGAAACATACCCTTTTGAGGAATTGCAAGAAGCCATTAAGCTCACCGAACAATTGGGTGCAAGACATGAAGTAATTCAGACATCGGAATTAAATATTCCAGGTTATTCTGAGAATACATCAAACCGATGCTACTTCTGTAAAAAAAGCCTGTTTGAGCATCTTGTACCAATCATGGAAGAGGGTAACTACAGTAATGTAGCTTTCGGGCTAATAGCAGATGATCTTGGAGAGCACAGACCAGGAACAAAGGCAGCGAGAGAATATAACGTAAGGGGACCACTTCAGGAAGCTGATCTTTATAAAAGTGAAATTCGTGAGCTATCACAGCAAATGGGGCTACCAACTTGGGATAAGCCTTCCTTTGCTTGCCTTTCATCAAGGATAGCTTATGGAGAGCACATTACGATAGAAAAACTGAAAAAAATAGATAAATCAGAACAAGCTATTCGAGCTATTGGAATTCGGCAAGTACGCGTACGTACCCATGGTGAGATTGCTAGAATTGAAGTAGAACCACAAGAGATGCAACGTTTATTGGAAAATCATCAAGAAATCACAGCAAAACTTCAAGAATTTGGATACACCTATGTCACGATGGATTTCATCGGATACAAGAGTGGCAGTATGAATAAGGTTTTGCAACAGGCAGAGAGGTAGAAACGAGTTGGGAAATCTTTTTGGAGTTTTAGGAATAGGGTTTTTGTTAGGACTCAAACACGCTCTAGAACCTGACCATATTATTGCTGTTTCTACGATAGCAAGTAAACATAAATCACTCTTTCATTCCAGTTTATTAGGTGTTTTTTGGGGGATTGGACATACCTTAACGTTATTAGGGGTATTTCTCATTTTGGCCATTACGAAAGGAAGCATTCCTGAGAAATGGGGAATGGCATTTGAAATGAGTGTAGGCGTTATGCTTGTCTATCTAGGAATCGTTTCCCTTCGAACACTAAAAAGAAAGGATATAAAAAGAGAAAGTAAAGAAAGTAAACAACTTTTCTTAAAGTCTATGTTCATTGGTCAAATCCATGGACTTGCTGGAAGTGCTGCGATGACACTACTAGTTGTATCTGTGGTTGAATCTATGAAGGATGCGGTTCTATATATTGGGATATTTGGAACAGGTACCATACTAGGGATGCTTTTGTTTACATTTGTCGTCAGCTTACCCTTTGTATTTGTAGGAAAAATACAAAGGGTCGAACGCGTTTTAACAGGTATTGCTTCAATAATTAGTATCTGTTACGGAATTTACTATATCTATTTAATGGGTTATCAAGAGGGATTATTTATTTAATTCTTAACTTTAAGACAGCGGGTGATTTCATGAGTAAGTTTGATGATTTAGGATTCAGTAAAGTAGATATTGATCGAGAAAGGCGTACCGGTTATCCAGAAGTGATTTATGGAGAAGGAAAAACACCTGAACAAATTGGTTTGATCATGGATAAGCTGATTGATACGCACGGCAAAGTAATGGTAACTCGTCTATCACAAGAAAAGGCAGAATTACTGTTAGAACAATTCCCTTCAGCAAGATATGATACTGTATCACGCATTTTGCTTTTCGGTTCGGCTTCTCGTCAATATCAAGGTGAAGTGATGGTGATGTGCGCAGGTACTTCGGATTTGCCAGTTGCAGAAGAAGCCGCCGTTACAGCCGAGTGGATGGGATGTAATGTAAAACGACTCTATGATGTCGGTGTTGCTGGAATTGATCGTTTACTAGCGTATCGAGAAGAAATTACCAAAGCTAGTGTTCTCATTGTAGTAGCAGGAATGGAAGGGGCATTGCCTAGTGTCGTAGGCGGTTTAGTGCGGCGCCCGGTCATTGCTGTACCTACTTCTGTTGGATATGGTGCACATCTTCAAGGTCTTACCCCGCTTCTTGGTATGTTGACGTCTTGTGCATCAGGAATGAGTGTGGTGAATATTGACAATGGATTTGGAGCAGCATATCAGGCAGCTCTTATCCTTCAGCTAGTTTCAGAGGGGGTAAACCATGAAAGTACTTTATCTTGATTGCCAATCCGGGATCTCAGGTGATATGACCTTATCAGCATTGATCGATTTAGGAGCAGACTTAACATATATTCGAGAGCAATTGGAGAAGCTGCCAATCGATCCTTTTTCTTTAAATGTGAAGCAAGTAGATAAGAAAGGAATTTCAGCAAAACTGCTCGACCTGCACTTTAAAGAAGAATCACAGGTTCATGGTGCACATTCGAATGGAGAGCATCATCACCATTATGAAGACCATAACCATTTGCATGGTAATCATCATCACCATCATGAAGACCATAACCATTCGCATGGAGAGCATCATCACCATCATGAAGACCATAACCATTCGCATGGAGAGCATCATCATCACCATCATGAAGACCATAACCATTCGCATGGAGAGCATCATCACCATCATGAAGACCATAACCATTCGCATGGAGAGCATCATCACCGTCATGAAGACCATAACCATTCGCATGGAGAGCATCATCACCATCACGAAGACCATAGCCATTCGCATGTTGAGCACCACTATCATGATGACAACGGCCATTCACATAAGGATCACCACCACGGACATGAAGAACAGGATCATTCGCATCATCACCATCATTCACACAGAAAAGCTTCGACTATTTTAAATATGATAAATGACAGCGAATTACCTAGCCGGGTTAAGAAGAGAAGTATTGCTGTTTTTCAAGTGATTGCCGAGGCAGAGGGTAAAATACATGGTATGGATCCAAAAGATGTCCACTTTCATGAGGTAGGGGCAATGGATTCCATTATTGATGTAATCGGGGTATGTTTAGCCCTTGAGAATCTGGGAATCGATAAGCTCATTGCTTCGCCTGTTCCAACAGGTTATGGGAAGGTCATGATGGCGCATGGGCTTTATCCTATTCCTGCTCCGGCTACTGCCGAAATTTTACGAGGAGTTCCTTTAGCAGATTTTCATGTAATGGGTGAGTTAACGACCCCAACAGGAGCAGGCTTTCTAAAAGCGCTGGTTGATGAATATGGCCATATCCCTGCCATGTCAATAGAGCGAATTGGTTATGGGGCTGGAAAAAAGAACTTCGATCACCCGAATGTATTACGAGTTCTTCTTTTTCAGGCAAATGATGAAATTCAAAGAGAGACAATAACGATTCTTGAATGTCAGTTGGATGATATAACAGGAGAAACTTTGGGATATGTTTTGGAAAAAGTTTTAAATCATGGGGCACTTGATGTTTATTTCACTCCAGTAACAATGAAAAAAAGCAGACCTGGTTCGCTTATTACTGTTCTTACAAAGCCACAAGATTGTCTAGCAATGGAAGAGTTATTACTTAAAGAAACAAGTACTTTTGGTGTTCGTAAGTCTGAATGCTCAAGAAGAATCCTGTCACGCCGTTTTGAAAAGATAGAAACTCCTTATGGGAATTTGACAGTTAAAATTGGATACGAAGGGGATAAGATTTACAAATAACACCCGAGTATGAAGAGATAAAAGAGGCGGCAACTGAATACAAAATACCTCTTCTGGAAATCTATTCGGTCGTCCAGTTGGAAGCAAGGAAGATGCTAGAGTCTGGCTCATATTAAAGGAGTACAATAGAATTGATTATTTTTCTATATTCTAAACGATAATAGGGAGGAAATTGGAAGAGAACAAACGAATTCATTTAATGAAAAAAGTTTTTTCGAAAATTGGAGGAAATTATGGAAAGATTAGTTCATTTCGAGATTCATGTGAGTGACATGGACCGTGCGAAGAAGTTTTATGGAGAGGTATTTGGCTGGTCATTTCAAGATTGGAGTGAGTATGCAGGAATGCCTTATTTTGGTGCAGTGACGGGCGATGAAAACGAGCCTGGGATCAATGGTGCTTTGATGCAGCGTCAAAGTGCTCCACCGGAAACAAACCAGGCTTTAAATGGATTTGCTTGCACCATGGGAGTGGAAAATTACGATTCAACGGAAGCTAAAATTTTAGAGTATGGCGGAAAGGTTGCGATGTCTAAATATGCGCTGCCTGGAATGGCATGGCAAGGATACTATATTGATACCGAAGGCAATGTTTTCGGAATTCATCAACCAGATGCGAATGCAAAATAGAATCGATGCTAGGTGAATAAAAACATGAAATCACAAGATCCGGAAGGCATGCTCGAAAATGTACGTAAAATCTGTCTTGCACTGCCCGAAGCTGTTGAACATATCGACGGATTTGGTCACAATACGTTTAAAATAAATGGAAAATCCTTCGTGATTTCAGGTGAAAGTGAAAAAGGTTTCAGGTTATCGTTCAAGTCAGATCGAGAGACTCAAGAATTATTGCTACAGAAAGAGCATTATTACAAAACCCCATATATCGGACAACACGGCTGGGTATCTATTCAAAATCCGGCTGAGGAAAATTGGGATGAATTGACTGATCTAATTCAAGAAGCCTATTTACGTGCTGCACCGAAGCGTCTGGTTAAGCAATGGCATGAATTGAATAAAAAGTGAAGAAAGGCGGATAATCTGCCTTTCTTTATTTATGTTCTCTTAGTATCGATTTTTTCTTAAAGATTTATAATTCATAAATTCGCCCATAGAAACACTAGATTCGCCCATAAAAGACCAAAATTCTCTACGACCCCCTAATTCCTTTGGACAGGAACAGGGTTGAAATTATACACTTGTGCTAAGAATAGTGTCCAAGGTTAGGAGGTCTTATAAGATGTCAAAAAGGAAAATTGATGCACTCAAAAAGAGTTATGTCCGAATGGCTATCAAAAGTGGAAATTATACCAGCGTAGCCCGAAATGCTGGAATCGTTCGAAATACTCTATCGAAGTGGATTAAGGAGTATGGTGACGAAGTTAGGGAACAGATGGACGATCCAACCACTGCAATTCTTTCTGCTGAACCTACAAAAGAGGAATTGAAAGCCAAGTATGAACAGGCTATGAAGCTGCTCGGCGAAAAGGAACTGGAAGTAGCTATGCTTCGCAACCTTTTAAAAAAAGCCAATACCGGCCCTAACGGTCCTAGAGGAGGTTCGGATTTGGGCAGAGGAGGGTTTTTACATTAATAGGCTGACTGATGCTATAGGAATAAACCGGTCTTTATATTATTATCACGCTGGAGAAGAAGTAGTAGAGAGCAAAGGAAAACGTGGGCGCCCTTATCCTGGCTTTTCGAAAACAGAATCAGGCGAGATAGTTCCAGACTCCCAAATTGAAGAGTATTTGATGGAAGCCATTGAAGGTGAAGCTTCGGTTTATGAAGAACTTGACGCAATTACTTAAAGATGAACATCATTTGGTCATCAATCATAAAAAAGTCCATCGCTTGTGTGCTGACCTGGGAATCCTCTTGCCACAAAGGTCTGGGCATCCTAAATACCCTAGGAAACTTGTAAGGAACAGGCTGATTACAGCGCCTAACCAACTTTGGCAGCTTGATATTAAATATGACTCGATCGAGGGTAGCCGGAGGTTCTTTTACCTGGCAAGTGCCATTGATGTCTTTGACAGAAGCATAGTGGGTTATTACAGGGGATCGAAGTGCCAAGCCAAGGATATCACGGGAATGCTTAAAGAGGCAATTATCAGACGGGGCCTGGAGGCTCCCGAGGAAATGGTGGCCACTGCATTATCATCCGTACTGACAATGGGCCACAATTTGTAAGCAACCACTTCGGAGAATTTTGTGAAACAAATAAGGTTTATCATGAAAGGATTCCTCCGAAATGACCAAATTACAATGCTTTTATTGAGTCTTTTCACAGTATAATCGAGCGGGATGTATTCAGACGTTACTCTTTTGAGTTTTTTGAAGAGGCATACTTCCGGATTGACGAGTACATTGAATTCTATAACCAAAGGAGATACCATGGCAGCCTAAGGCGTATGTCTCCTCTCAATTTTCATGAGAAATACAAGGATAGTGGGTTTCCCCCGAAATGGCGATTAGCCTGTAAAGTAGGCAGAGGTACTCCTTCTTCACTTGCCAACTAAGCAGATGATAAAGCGAAAGGGTCAAGCGGTTTGGGCTTGACGCTGTAGTGTAATCATCTACAATGGCAAAAAGTGAGGAAGGAATTCCCCCAAAAATTAAAAACTAAGATAGAACGAGAAAACAGTAGCTAGTGTCAGGAATTAGGGGGTCAAACCGAATTCGCTCGTTAAAACCCCAGATTCGCTCATTAAACCTAAAAATTCGCCCATTGAAGAGATTTTGCATAAATAAAAAGAAAAATGTCCCATACTTGAAGGGGAATTTTACACAAAATAAATAAATAATTAACTACTCCTTGGAATTGAGGCTTCTCATGGACAAATCTCTCGATCTGGCATACACTAATTCAAGGTTAGAGTAGGAATTTTTTTGCTGTTGATTTTACCTATTGTCATAATGCAGGTGATTAAATGATACATAATTATTTAGGTCAGACCATGAGTTTTGAGATAGTTTATAAAAAACGTGAATCGTTGGGCATTACTATAGATGTTTATGGCAATGTTGAAGTCCAGGCCCCAAAAGGAACAACTGATGAACGTGTACTTCAATTGATAGAGGAAAAATGGGATTGGATCCAGCAAAAATCGAAGGAAATGAAGGATAGACTTCTGGGGCAAAAAGTGAAGATCTATGATCATGGAGAAATGTTCCTTTATTTAGGAAAAGAATACCCTATTAAGGTCACTCAAGATATAAATATCTTACAAGACTATGTAGTGTTTGAAGGGGATATGTTAAAAATATATGTTAAACAACTAGAGGAAGCAAAAATAAAACAAGCATTAAAACGATTTTACTATCAAGAATGTAAACAGTTAGTAGAGCGGAGTATTCGTTTTTATCAAAAGAATTTTAAAACAAAACCACGGTCTATGCGTATTTCAGATAATAACAGCAATTGGGGAACCTGTGATTCCAGGCAGCAGTTAACCTTTAATTGGAAGTTGGCGATGGCACCACAGCAGGTGATTGACTATGTAGTTGTTCACGAAATGTGCCATATGGTCCATCTTAATCATGATCGTTCCTTTTGGCGCCTTGTTGGTAAAATACTACCCGATTATGAGGAGCGAGAGAACTGGCTGGCATTATCAAGTTGGAAAATGACTGTTTGAATATGAACACCAAATTTTAAAGGAGGATTATAGATGGATAATAATGATATACTCATTCGATTGAGATATGCACTAGAGTTAAAAAATAAAGAGATGGCAGAAATATTTAAACTTGGCGGAGTGGAAGTAACCGTTCCTGAGGTGATAAAGGTTCTCACAAAATCAGACGATGAGGCTGAATATGACGAACAAATAAAATGTAATAACAGTATGTTCGATTCATTTTTAAACGGTCTTATTATTTATAAAAGAGGCAAACAAGAGCCTAAACCAGGACAACCGGATACCCCTGAACCAACAATAAAGAAAACCGTAAACGTTAATAATCTCCTGTTGAAGAAAGTAAAAATAGCGCTGGCATTAACGACTGATGATCTTCTCGAAATATTCGAAAGTGCAGGAATAACTGTAACTAAAGGTGAACTCGGTGCCTTATTAAGAAAAGAAGGACATAAGAATTATAAAGAGTGTGGGGATAAATTCGCTCGGAACTTTTTAAAAGGATTGGCATTAAAATATAGGGAATCTTAAATTACATACTAGAACAAGAAAGGGGGATACGATGGCAACTGAAAAAACAGAAATTGGCTGGAACTTTGATAACAGTTATTCTCGGCTGCCTGACATATTTTTTACCAAGACTGAACCAACACCAGTACGGTCACCCGAGTTGATTGTTCTTAATCATTCACTCGCAAACTCATTAGGCTTGAACGAGCAGGCACTTGATAGCGAAGCTGGCATTGCCATGTTTGCGGGCAACCAGATACCAGAGGGAGCAATGCCGCTCGCCCAAGCATACGCAGGGCATCAATTTGGGCATTTCACGAAATTAGGAGACGGCCGGGCAATCTTACTTGGTGAACAAATTACGCCAAATGGTGAACGACTTGATATTCAACTCAAGGGTCCAGGAAGGACACCTTACTCTCGCGGAGGAGATGGTCGAGCGGCGCTCGGACCGATGCTGCGCGAATACATTATCAGCGAAGCCATGCATGCCCTTGGGATACCGACCACCCGTAGTTTAGCAGTTGTGACAACAGGAGAGCCAGTATTCCGTGAAAGAACCTTGCCTGGTGCGATTTTGACACGTGTGGCCTCTAGCCATCTACGCGTCGGTACATTTCAATTTGCTGCGAAATGGGGAACGGTCGAAGAACTTCGGGATCTTGCTGACTATGCACTGAATCGCCACTATCCATATGTTGAAACAGATGAGAATCGATATCTTACCTTGCTCCAGGAAGTGATTAAACGACAGGCAGCGTTAGTTGCGAAATGGCAACTAGTAGGCTTCATCCATGGTGTAATGAATACTGATAACATGACGATCAGTGGAGAAACAATCGATTATGGGCCTTGTGCATTCATGGATACGTATGACCCAGCAACAGTATTTAGTTCCATTGATACTCAAGGCCGCTATGCTTATGGCAATCAGCCGTATATTGCTGGTTGGAATCTCGCCCGATTTGCAGAGACCCTTCTGCCGCTTATCCATAAAAATCAGGAAGAGGCTGTAAAACTGGCACAGGATGAGATTTCAAAATATATGGATTTGTATCAAAGCAATTGGCTTTCTGGGATGAGAGCAAAACTGGGGATATTTAACGAAGAAAAGCAGGATGAATCCCTTGTCCATAATCTCCTCGGTATTATGGAGAAGCATCAGGCAGATTATACTAATACTTTCCGCGCCTTAGCAATTGAAAGACCCGATGAAACGCACTTGGTGCAGACACCGGAATTTAAAGAGTGGTTTCAGCAATGGCAGGCACGACTTGGCAGACAACAGGAATCAATTGTTGATTCTCATCAGTTAATGCGTAGCAGTAATCCTGCGGTAATACCACGTAATCACCGGGTGGAGGCTGCACTCGATGCTGCCGTGGATCAAGAAGACTACAGTGTAATGGAGCGGTTGCTAGATGTCCTTTCAAACCCATACGCTCACTCCCCTGCACAAGCTGAATACTGTAAACTTCCGGAAAAAGCAAACCAGCCTTACCGAACCTATTGTGGTACTTAAGCAATCGTGTAATTTACTAGAAGTACAAGATAATGCTATCCTTTATATGGATAGCATTATTTTTTTAATGAAGACGGGGGTGGTTTCGTGTTTATATTAACTGAAAATGCAAAAACTGAATTACAAGATAGATTAACGTTAGCCGGCTCAAAACAATTGATTCGGCTGCAAATGCGGAAAAGTTGTTTTATGAAAGTAAAAGTGACGTTGGAAGAAACAATTCAGTCTAGCGATACAGAAATTACTAAGGATGAGCTCCATTTTATCATTGACAATGCTGAGTGCCATTATTTCAATCATAAAACATTAGATTTTATCCCGGATACAACTGGTTTTAAACAATTTGATATTCTGTAAAAAGAAGCCTGATTTCTATTAGAAATCAGGCTTCTTTTTTGAATATTATCAAAGGTAAATTAAACTATTTAACTAAATTATCTAAAAGATTGACAGAATAATGAACGAGAGTTACTATTAAATTGTCCTTAAGGAATGCGAACGCCATTCGATAATGTCGAACAAAAGGAGGATGGTTGTGTCAGAACGTTTAATTCAATCTGTTGAAAGAGCTGCTGATATCCTTGAATTATTTTTGGTAACTAAACCAGAACTAAGTATCAAAGAGATTAGTGAGCATTTGAATTTATCAAAAAGTACAGTCCACGGCATCATCAAGACCTTAGAACATAGAGGGTATCTTCAACAAAATCCTGAAGATTTAAAGTATAAGCCGGGGATCAAACTTTTTGAGCTTGGCAATTATGTCGGGAAAAATCTTGATATTGCGAAAGTTGCAAAGCCGATTATCAGAAAGTTAGTCGATGAACTAAATGAAACCGTTCACTTAGTTTCCTTACAGCGAGATGAAATTATTTACATTGAAAAAGTAGAAGGACAAAGTGCCCTCACTATTTATTCGCATATTGGGAAAAGAGCTCCCTTTCATAGTACTGGGGTAGGTAAGTCAATCCTTGCTCATTTAAATGAAAATGAGGTAAATAGAATCTTATCATCAATCACTTTGGAATCGTTTACGAAACACACGATGACAAATATTGAGGAGATTAAAGAACAGTTACATGGCATTCGTGAGCAAGGTTACGCGGTGGATGATGAGGAAATTGAGTTAGGTTTGAAATGTATTGCTGCTCCGATTTTCAACCATCAGGGAAATGTAATCGCTTCTATTAGCTGTGCTGCACCTAAAATGAGGCTAGATGAAAATAAGCTACCACAAGTAATAGCTGGAATTACACGGGCTGCAGCTGAGATTTCAAGTTGTTTAGGTTATCAAGGTAAAAGCATCTTATAGAAAAGCTAGATAGAAACAATCAATACAATATTTTTTAGGAGGAGAATTAATTTGTCAAAAGTAAAAGTTGCCGTTCTTGGCTCAGGGAACATTGGTACTGATTTAATGATTAAACTTGGACGCTCGGAATTATTAGAATTAACAGCAGTAATTGGAATTGATCCGCAATCAGACGGGTTACGCCGTGCAAGAGAGTTAGGTTATGCAGGGGTTGATACAGGAATTGATGGATTCCTTGCAGACCCAACCATAGAAGCTGATATCGTATTTGATGCAACTTCAGCCAAAGCGCATCTCTACAATGCAAAGGTATTAAAAGAAGCAGGTATAAAAGTCATTGATATGACTCCTGCTGCTGTTGGCCCATATGTATGTGCTGCTGTTAATATTGATGAACATTTAGACAAAGATAATATCAATTTGATTACTTGTGGTGGTCAGGCGACCATTCCAATGGTCCATGCAGTAAACCGCGTAGCTCCTGTAGAATACGCAGAAATTGTTGCGACCATTGCAAGCTTGAGTGCTGGCCCTGGAACACGTGCCAATATCGATGAATTTACGGAAACAACTTCTCGTGCGATTGCAGAAGTTGGTGGTGCCAAAAAAGGGAAGGCGATCATGATTTTAAACCCTGCAGAACCGCCAATTATGATGCGTGATACTGTTTATACCCTTGTAGAAGAAGGAAAAATGGATGAGGAGGCAATTAGAAAATCTATTGCTGAAATGGAAAAAGTAGTTCAAGCATATGTTCCAGGTTACCGACTTCGTACGGAACCTATTTTTGAAGGAAATAAGGTAACCATCTTCCTAGAGGTTGAAGGTGCTGGAGATTACTTGCCTGTATATGCAGGAAATTTAGATATCATGACATCAGCTGGAGTAAAAATTGCTGAAGCATTTGCCAAAAAACTATTAACGAAAGAAACAGTTTGAGCTGTAGAAAGGGGTAAATAATAATGACAAATGAAAAAGATATTCTTATCACTGAGGTAGCCTTGCGCGATGGGAGCCATGCTATTAATCATCAATATACAGTTGATCAAGTACTTAAAATTGCAAAAGCATTAAATGATGCTAACGTCCCTTATATCGAAGTATCTCATGGCGATGGTTTAGCAGGATCTTCGTTACAATATGGACTATCACGCACAAACGAAATGGAATTAATCGAAGCAGCAGTATCTGTTGCAGATAAATCCAAAATTGCTGTTCTTCTATTACCAGGAATCGGTACCCTGCATGAATTAAAAGAAGCAGCAAATTTAGGAGCTAAAATGGCACGTATTGCAACACATGTTACAGAAGCCGATGTAGCACCTCAACATATTGCCTATGCCAAAGAACTAGGGATGGAAACAGTTGGATTCTTAATGATGAACCATATGGCACCTGTTGCTAAATTAGTAGAACAAGCAAAACTAATGGAAAGCTATGGAGCAGACACTGTTTATGTGGTTGACTCTGCAGGTTACTTACTTCCTGACCAAGTCCGCGAACGGATTCGTGCTCTTAAACAATCGATTTGTGTTAATGTTGGTTTCCATGGTCATAACAATCTTTCACTTGCGATGGCTAACACAATTGCTGCGATTGAAGAAGGAGCTACTCGAATTGATGGCAGTGTTCGCTGCTTAGGTGCTGGAGCCGGTAATACACAAACAGAAGTACTAGTTGCAGTTTGTGAACGGATGGGAATTAAAACTGGGGTAGATTTGTATAAAATGATGGACTTGGCTGAAGATATTGTGGCTCCAATTCTCCAAGTACCACAGGAAATTACAAAAGACAGCTTAACTCTAGGATATGCAGGTGTATACTCAAGCTTTGCACTTCACGCAAAACGTGCTGCTGCAAAATTTGGTGTTGATTCACGTGATATTTTAATTGAATTAGGTAAGCGTAAAGTAGTTGGCGGTCAAGAGGATATGATCGTTGAAGTGGCAGCAGAAATTGCTAAAAATAAAAAAACAGTTTTAGCATAAAATTTACGGCTCACTACAAAGAGATTAATAGAATAGAGTTTTTGGAGGAGGGACAGTAGTCCCCTTCCATCAACTATCGTATATCGTAATCTTTTTTATTTTTACAGCAGGTGTAAGCGTTTAAACCTAAAAGAAGAGATAGACCTGCCTTAATTTCATCTTAGTTGAAATTAACATCCTAGGATTAGAGGAGAAATTGTATGGAATTAGTAATTATATTATTAGCACTCGGAATGTTAATGTTTATCGCATACCGAGGATTTTCAGTTATTATGTTTGCGCCGTTATGTGCGTTATTCGCGGTACTCTTAACAGATCCAGATTGGGTACTCCCGTTTTTCTCTAATGTGTTTATGGGAAAAATGGTAGAATATATTAAACTTTATTTTCCAATCTTCCTATTGGGAGCTATTTTTGGAAAAGTTGTAGAAATGTCTGGACTAGCCCGTTCCATTGCTTCTACATTAATTCAATTAGTGGGACGTAAACGGGCAATGTTAGTCATCGTTTTATTGTGTGCGATTTTAACATACAGCGGTATTAGTTTAGTCGTAGTTGCTTTTGCTGTATACCCATTTGCTGCAAACTTGTTTAGACAATCTAATATTCCTAAGCGGTTAATTCCAGGAACGATTGCATTAGGTTCATTTACCTTTACGATGGACGCACTTCCAGGTTCTCCACAAGTGCAAAACGTTATCCCAACTACATTTTTCAAAACCAATCTTTATGCTGCTCCTACGCTAGGGATTATTGGTGCCATTTTTATCTTCGTGATTGGTATGTTGTATCTAAACTCTCGTCGTAAAAAGGCAGAAATAGCCGGCGAAGATTATTATAGCTTTGGCACAATAAAAGAAAAACAAATCGACATTGATTTGGATCAAAATGAAAGTATTGGACGTAAAATCTTGGCATTTGTGCCAGTTGTGCTTGTTGGTGTGTTAAATAAAGTGTTAACTACTTTCATTCCAAAATGGTATCCTAATGGATTTGATTTTTCAAAAATCGGCTTAAATTTTCCGAACATTGAAACACCTCAAGTTGTCGGCATTTGGTCAGTTGAAATTGCTCTTATTTTTGGTATTCTTACCACTATTTTATATAACCGTAAACCGATTATGATGAACTTCAAAGATGGCATGAATGTAGGTATTGCTGGTGCATTATTAGCCATCATGAACTCTGCAACAGAATATGGATTCGGTGCCGTAATTTCAAACCTTCCTGGTTTTACAATTGCAAGAGATGGAATCGCTAAATTATTTACAAATCCATTATTAAATGGGGCAGTTACGACCAATGTTTTATCTGCCATTTCTGGATCCGCTTCGGCTGGTATCGCCATCTCGCTTGGAATTATGGCAGATAAATATATTGAACTAGCAACCCAATTTGGAATTCCACTTGAAGTAATGCACCGTGTCATTTCCATGGCTTCTGGCGGTATGGACACACTTCCACATAATGGTGCTGTTATTACCTTGCTTGCAATTACAGGATTAACACATAAGCAATCCTATCGTGATATTTTTGCTGTCACTATTATTAAAACAATCGCAGCCTTCTTCATTATTGCTGTATATTTAGTAACTGGAATTGTTTAATATATTAATTATTAAAGATGAAGGTAATGCACTTGGTAATCGACTGGGCATTTTAGAATATATATAAGTATAGACCCGAAGACCCGACTGTAATGGAGCAGTCGGGTCTTGTGAATTTATATCAAAATAAAAACTGTAAATCTCACAAAAATTATAAACAGTAATATTTCTCTAAATTAATAGCAATACCAAATATTCCTTTGTTTCAAGAATATACTATAAACATAGAGAGCATTGAATTAGCTTATCTTTTGGAGGAGTATATGAAAAAATACAGTTTTCTTGGACCTTTGATGGCTGTGGCAGTCCCATATTTGATTTTTGAAGCCTTTCATTTAGGGTTATTTAAGGATTTGAATATCCCTTTGCCGAGAGGACACTTTTATATTGTTAGCCTGGTGTCCATTCTAGCCAGTATCATTGCAATTTCCGTGGGGGTGGCGGGACGAAGGATCCGGAATATTAAAATAAGTTTTCTATCATTATCATTTTTATCACTTGGGTTAATGTTCTCGATTCATGGACTTTCTACTCCTAATTTTATCCTTGGCGTAACCCATTTGCCTGGAATCGCAGCCCAATTAAGTATATTCCTAGCTACCATCTGGACTTATTTATCTTCCATACCCTCAGACCATCCAATCGTTGCGTTTTTTTCAAAAGTGCAGCGGTACCTCCTGCCTTTATGGACAGTTACTTTAATATTTGTTTGTCTAATATTAATGATAAACCAACGTCTCGTTCATTTTCTTCCATTAAATGCAAAATCGTTAAATCCCATTTTGACTAGTGTAACTATGTTATTAAATGGCGTAACCATGTTCCACTATTATCAATCCTACAGGTTTACAAGATTTCCCTTGCAACTTGCGATTGTTTATAGCTCAGGCTGGTTATTGGTCTCTCAACTGATTATGGTCAGAGGGGTATTATGGAGTGTTAGTTGGTGGATTTATCATTTTTTATTACTTGCAGCCATGATTGTCATGATCATCGGTTTAGTGAAACAGTATGCAGTAAAAGGAACATTAGCTGAGTCAATCCGATCCTTGTTTACAAACGACCCATTTGAAAGAATAACTAACAGCATGGGTGCTAGTGTCAAGGTTCTAGTGACGGCTACAGAAAAAAAAGACACTTACACAGCTGGGCATACCTTCAGGGTGACAATGTATGCATTGAAACTTGCCGAAGAACTTGAATTGAAACCTGAACAACTACGTGCCATTGTTCAAGGGGGACTCCTTCATGATGTAGGTAAAATTAGTGTTCCTGATTCAGTTCTAAATAAACCGGGCAAGTTGCAGCCTGAAGAAAGAGCTCTCATTGAAAAGCATTCTGTCGATGGTTACGAAATGTGCAAAGAACTAGGCATTATGAAAGAAGAATTGGGTATTATCAGGTCACACCATGAAAAATGGGATGGAAGCGGGTATCCAGATGGATTAAAAGGGACAGACATTCCATTTTTCGCAAGGATAACGGCGGTTGCCGACGTGTATGATGCACTGACTTCTGAACGTTCTTATCGGAAGGCATGGGCTCATAGTGAAGCTATGAAGTATATTAAAGAAAACAAAGGGACCCATTTTGACCCTCAATGTGTAGACGCATGGGAGCGGCTCTGTATCCGTAATCCATCCGTTTATCAATATCCAGCCCAGGCTATTAAAGACCAGCCAACCATTAGGAAAATTTCTTCAATCAAATGAAAATAGTACAAAAAACAACACTGGAACATGAGTGTTGTTTTTTGTATGTGGATTTATTTACTGTCAATGTTCTCGATTTTCAATTTACTATGCAATTGATTCAGCCGTTCCATCAATTGTTTATATTCCTCGAGTTCAATATGACAGGATTGTATTTTGTCACTGATTGTACTTGTTATAGGCTGCTTTTCTTCAAGAGCTTTCTTTTCCAAGTAAATAAAAACCCTTCGTTCATCTACTGTTGAACGTTCTTTTCGAAGCCAACCATTTGCCTCCATTCTTGTAAGCATAGGAGTCAATGTTCCAGTCCCCAGACTCAATTTTTCGCCTATGTCTTTGACTGAAACACCATCCTTTTCCCATAATGCTAATAGCACCAAGTATTGAGGATAGGTTAAGCCATAGGGTTGTAGTGCACTAGAATACAACTTACTAAATTCGCTTGCTGTTTCGTACACAGCAAAGCATAGTTGGTTTTTTAATACCATGAAGTCTTCCAAGATGATCACCTTACTTTAAATAATTATGACAATAATTTTTTTATATCTTTCTCAATCCTGCTTGGTTCAGTCGTAGGAGCATAGCGCTCAATTACCTGTCCATTAGGGTCGACTAAAAATTTTGTGAAATTCCATTTAATATTTTTAGTAAGTGTACCTGGCTTCTGGTTTTTTAAATAAGTAAATAGGGGATCAGCATTAGCGCCATTAACATCAATTTTCGCAAATATTGGAAAGGTCACACCATAATTTAATTGGCAGAACTGTGTGGTTTCCTCAATATCATCGAATTCTTGATTATTGAATTGATTACATGGAAAGCCTAAAATCTCCAAGCCATCCTCATTGTATTTTTCATATAATTCCTGAAGTCCTTTGAATTGGGGTGTCAAACCACATTTACTGGCAGTATTCACTATCAGTAATGGTTTACCCTCGTAATCCATTATGGATTTTTCCTTACCATTTGTCATTTTTACATTAAAGTCATAAACTGTTGTCAATTTAACTTCCCCCTTAATATTTGGATTCATTTGTTTAAAAATAAGTCGTCTACGATTTAATCTTACACGATTTAATTAATTGTGGCAAGTTTGAAGATATTATTTATGGCTTGGATATCTTGAAATAGAAAAGAGAACGATAAGGATGAAAAGGAGGTCTTTTAGATGGGATTCAATTTTTCTAATGGTAGGAATGAAGAAAAGGAAGTACTTAAAGATGTTCTTACGGATGCTATTGAAACAGAAGAAGATTTAATGCGGACCTATCTAATAACCGCAGAGCGAATTCATGATGATGATGAATTAAAGGAACGTCTCGAGAATTTCGCAGAAGGAAACGCCAAACGAACCAAGCAGCTGATTGATGAACTGAATGAGAACAAGGAATAGTAACCAAGAGCTCATCTAGGGCAGACCAAGATGGGCCTTTTTTTTACCTTCATATCTTGTCACTGATTACCGCTTTTATCCAATCATAACCTCCTTGTTATTAAAGCAAAATAAGATGGTTCACTTATTTATTCCAAAGGAGTTGGTTGTGTTGAAATGGCATAAAACGATCCTATCAATGATACAACAGCGTCAAGATAAAAAGGTAGCCCTGGCTGTTGACACTTCCACGAATGAAGCCCCAAGCATTTTAATCAATAACATAGTAAAACTGTTTGAACAAGTTAAACCGGATACTATATTAGTCCAAGCAGATTTTAAAATTAGAAGTACGACCCCCATTAAAAGTGATACAATTAAATACCATACACATGGGAAATCTTCATATACTTTGGTACTTGAGTGGGCAAAAGAAGAGAATGTTGATACACTGTTTTACATTACAGATGTAACTGGTTTTATTTCTGAAGAGATTGAAAATGTTAGTTATGAAATGATATGGCTTGTACCGGGTGCTATTTTACCAAGAGTTCCGTTTGGTAAAGCAATTAAGGTAGCATAAAAAAGAAATCCCTCACCTACAAGTGGGGGATGACCTCGTTTGATTGGAGCATTCAATGAAAGAATATTATTACGATAAATTGATGGGAATAAAAACAGGCGGGGACCAAAAAGGATTTCATAAGTCATTTCATTACCATCGTTATGAGCCCACTCCTTATAGTGCGCTCGAAGAATTATTTACTTATTATCAAATTAATAGCAATGATCGAATCGTTGACTTTGGGTGTGGTAAAGGAAGATTAAACTTCTTTATCCATTATCATTTTCATGCAACGGTAATTGGAATTGAAATGAATAGGGATTTTTATCAGGAAGCAATTGAAAATCGAAAAAAATATAATAAAACAACTCACTCTAGTAATGATGATATTTTTTTTCATTGTTGTCTTGCTGAAGAGTATCAAATTGATTCATTAGATAATCGTTTTTATTTTTTTAATCCCTTTTCCATTCAAATTTTTATGAAAATCATTAATAATATCTTATATTCGGTTGAAAATGCGAAACGGGATGTTGAAATTATTTTATATTATCCATCAGAGGATTATATTTATTATTTAGAAAATGACACCATGTTTGAATTGAAAAAAGAAATTATTCTTCCTTATGTTCATGAACATAACCCAAATGAGCGATTTTTAATCTATCGATTAACCATATAGGTTTGCATTAACTTGTATATTTGACCATCTAATTTAGAGGCATATGAGGGTTTAAGCAATTGTTCCGAAATAATAATATACGTACAGTTGCTTCCTTTTAAATAGCTATAGATAATCTGAGCGGCATCAATTTCATCTCTACTAAGTTTATTAAAAGAATTATTTGCTGCTGCTTTAAAAATAGTTAATATACTGTCCTTAATGGTTTTGCGAACAGATTCCGGAGTGTACCAGCTAAACTTTTCTGTGAAGAGAATTTTGTTTTTCTGAATAAGGAATAGTTTAAAAGTCGTGTCTGTTAAGGGTTCAATAACGGCAATGCTATGATTGCTTTCTATAAATTCAATGACTTTTTCTTTATTAAGCAGTGAGTGGATAGCATTCAAGGTATCCCTATATTTTCCCGCCGCTTCGAAATCGAATTTTTCAGAGACCTCGATCATTTTTTTCTTCATTTCGTTGAGGAGACTTACATCCAAGCCTTTTAGCAATGCAATGATTTTGTTTATTCTTTCATTGTATTCATTGAGTGCTGCCCCTCCCATACACATGCCGAGACACAAACCTAAGGAATAGTTTAGACATGGAGTATTCTTGTTAGAAGGGCTGCTGCAGTTCACCTTATAGAAGTCTTTCATTCCTAGAAGCGCCTTTTCTACAATATGTTTGCTTTTATATGGGCCAAAATATAGACTATCTGGCTTATCTGTGTCTGTACAAATTTCTATTCTTTGGTACTCTCCATCCTTGTGAATTCTGATGTAGACATAGGACTGAGGATTTTTCATCATTCTATTAAAAATAGGTTTAATTTCTTTGATTAGTTTACATTCGAGCATGAAGGCTTCAAATTCTGTATCAGTAAGGGTATAGTCAAAATCCTTTAGGCTGGCTTTCAGCTTGATGATTTTTTGTGTATGGGCTTTTGAATTTTGGAAGTATGAACGCACACGATTTTTAAGATTTTTTGCCTTTCCCACATAAATAATTTGTCCGTTGGAGTCTTTCAATAAATACACTCCAGGGGAAGAGGGAAGGTGTTTCACTTTATCCTTTAAATACATATGTATACCTCCAATCACTATTTATATCTTATCACAAATAAAAAAGGTGCCCAGCCTTCATCATCCGTTATTCAAGGGGTGAGAAAGCCAGGCACTTTTTTTAATTATTTTATCCCTTTCATGAATCCTTGAATCTTAGGTGATAACATTAATAGGATAATACCTAGGGCGATGGACGCTCCGCCAATCACACCAAAGTAGGTCATTTCTGTTTCAGGGGTGTAGAATTTAACAACTTGTGCATTCAATGCTTGTGCAGCAGCACTTGCTAAGAACCATAAGCTCATTGTTTGTGCTGAGAATGCTGCAGGTGCTAATTTAGTTGTTGCTGATAATCCTACTGGTGATAAACATAACTCACCAAATACAACGATTAAATAACTAAGAACAAGCCATAGTGGACTTACTAATGAATCTGTACCGCCAAGATAAGCCGGGATAAGAATAACTAGGAATGACAAACCAGCAAATAATAATGATAATGAGAACTTTTGTGGAATCGATGGCTGACGATTTCCTAATTTAACCCAGATCCAAGCAAATACTGGTGCAAAGATGATAATGAATAACGGGTTTAAAGATTGGAACCATGCTGGTGAAATCTTAATTCCCATCCAGTCTAATTGAGTCCGCTTATCCGCATAATTGGCAAGGATGGTTGAGCCTTGTTCTTGAATGGCCCAGAACATTACCGCTGCAATAAATAATGGAATATAGGCAATAATTCTTGAACGTTCAACTGTAGTAGTTTTTGGACTGCGATACATGACAACGAAGTAAATCGTTGGGATTAAGATACCAAGGAAAGTGACAATATTAATAAAGCTAGCAAAAGTTAAAAGACCGTTTGGTATCAGTATTGCACATAAGATAACAAGAATAACTACACCAATACCAATCATCATGAAGACTTTTTTCTTCTCTGCAGGAGCCAGTGGATTCGCAACCATCGTTCCAGCAAGGCCTAGATTTTTTTTCTTAGTAACACTGAATACGACTAATCCTAAGAACATACCTACTGCTGCAATAGAGAAACCGATGTGGAAGTTACTTATCGACCCAACGATTAATGGAGATATGAATGCACCAAGGTTTATACTCATGTAGTAAATAGTAAAACCTGCATCACGACGTTCGTCCTTTTCGCTGTATAATTCACCTACTGCGGAAGAAACATTCGGTTTAAGCAACCCAGTACCTAGGACAATCAATACCATGGATACAAAGAACATAGCAACACTGCCAGGAACAGCAAGCGCTATATGTCCAAACATAATTAAGATTCCACCGTAGAACACGGCTTTTGAAGAACCAAAGATCCGGTCAGCTAGCCAGCCGCCAATGATTCCAGACATATAAACAAGTGATCCATAAATGGACATGATCGAAAGTGCGAGATTTTGATCAATGCCCAATCCACCTTTAGAAACTTCATAATACATATAGAAAACAAGGATGGCTCTCATTCCATAGTACGAGAATCGCTCCCAGAATTCAGTAAAGAAAAGGGTAGATAGTCCTTTAGGATGTCCAAAAAAACCTGTTTGAGGTACACTATCCACAATTTTCTGTCTATTGATGTTTGACATGTTATTACCTCCCTTTATATTATATTATAATACTTTCTGAAGTTTTGAATTGTCAAAAACATTTTTTAGTAAAAGAAGTTACAGAAGGTTGTAAACATTGATAATACTGAATTTTAACTAATTTAGATCGGAAAAGAAAGTTTTTTTAAAATAATAAATACATTCAGAGAAAAGGGACTTTTCGCTCTACTAGAGTAATAGATAATTATTTATCTTTAATTTTTGTTTAAAAAGAGCAAACTATACTAATAAGAAATCCTCCATTTTTGAAAGGCGAATTATGAGTGAAAATAAAAATAATCTTGAATCATTAAATAAAATCGATTTATTTTTTCAATTATTTAACGATATGTCAGATTTAGTCTACCTTACAAAGGTGGGAAAGGACGGTCAGTTCAGCTATGTACTGGCGAATGAGCCTGCTCAGAACTTTTCTGGACTAACGTCAAAATCCTTTGGTAAGCCCATAGAGGAAGTATTACCTGAAGAAGTTTTTCATATAATCGAGGAGAAATACAAGCAGGCGATAACTGCGAGGGAGTCAATTACATACGAGGATCGGATTGTTGTTCCTCCATCATACTCAAATAGGCTGAATAATAAGTATTCACCTGGTCAGTTCGTTTATTGGGAATCAACTATTACCCCTTTATGGAATCAAGAAGAGGAGTGTACCCATTTGTTGGCGGTGGTACGTGATGTAACCGAAAGAAAAGAGAGAGAAAATGAATTAAAACGGATGAATGATCGTTTTGAACTAGTATGGAACAGTACCGCAGATGCGATGTATACCTTTGATCGACACCAAAACTTTGTATCGGTAAATAAATCATTTATAAATTTATTAGGTTGGACCGAGGGTGAAATTCTTAATGATTGGACCATTAGTATTATTCCTAAGAACAGTAAAGACGATTTAAAGGAAATTATTAAGAGGGTAAAAAGTGGCGAAGTGGTTCCTTCCCATGAAGTACAGCGGATTACAAAGGAAGGGAAATTAATTGATGTATTAGCATCCTATTCCCCTATTTATGATGGTAACGGAAATTGGGATGGAGCAGTGGTGGTATATAAAGATATTTCTGAAAGAAAAAAGTATGAAGATCAATTAAAACACCATGCTCTCCATGATTATTTAACAGGAATGCCTAATCGAAATTTCTTTTCAATAATGTTAAAAGAAGAAATGACCCGAGCGGAGAAGTCTAAAAGAACACTTGCAGTGTTTTATCTCGATATTGATAAATTTAAAGTCATTAATGATACATTAGGACATGATATTGGTGATGAATTACTAAAGGAATTTTCAAGGCGTGTAAAAGCTTGTATTCGAGAGAAAGATTTACTGGCTCGCATAGGTGGTGACGAGTTTGGCATTCTTATTACTAACTTACATGATAAAAAGAAATCCATTGAAATTGCAGAAAGAATCTTATCCTCCTTCAGAAACAATTGGGTAATCGAGGGGCACCATTTAAAAGTAGCTTCAAGTATTGGCATATCCTTCTATTCTGATCCCTATAAACAGGATGAAAAATTGCTGCTGAAACAAGCAGATATAGCCCTATACAAAGCAAAAGGAAACGGCAGAGGCAACTATCAGGTCTATTAGAATTAATTGGGTGCCTGACACCACAGATGGATATTTGTCCATCTGTGGTGTCAGGCACCTTTTTCCTCGCCGCTAAACGGGCGCTTCCGCTTTTAAATTGTTATTGACATTGACGTTGCGTAAAGGTGTATCGTTAGTTTTACAAGGAGGGGAAACGAATGGAATATACTGTGCAGAAGCTTGGAAGTCTAGCGGGAGTTAGCACCAGAACACTTCGGTATTATGATGAAATTGGGATTCTTAAGCCGGCAAGAATTAATTCGTCAGGATACCGAATCTATGGTCAAGCAGAAGTGGATCGCTTGCAGCAAATCTTATTTTACAGGGAATTAGGGATCAGTTTAGAGAACATTAAAGAAATTGTGACGGCTCCTTCCTTTGACGGGGCAACTGCACTGAAAGAGCATCGTAAAAAACTCCTTGAGAAAAAGGAACAATTAGAATTGTTAATTGCAAATGTTGATAAGACAATTGCAGTAACGGAAGGGAGAATGAAAATGTCAAATAAAGAAAAGTTCGAGGGCTTTAAGAAAAAAATGGTGGATGAAAATGAGAAAAAATATGGAAAAGAGATTCGTGAAAAGTACGGCGATGATACCGTAAATAAGTCCAATGCGAAACTTCAAAATATGACACAAGAGCAATATGAGGAGGTGACTAAGTTAGCTGAACTGATCACAGAAACCCTTGCTGAGGCTTATAAAACAGGAGACCCTGCCGGAGATTTAGCTCAAAAGGCTGCTGATCTCCATAAACAATGGTTATGCTTCTATTGGAATGAATATAATAAGGAAGCTCATGCTGGTCTTGCACAAATGTATGTGGATGATGAAAGATTTACCGCCTATTATGATAAAGAACAGCCTGGTACGGCAGCGTTTCTAAGAGATGCCATTCATATTTATACCGGTATGAAAAAATAATTTTTTATAAAAGAAACTGGAGCTAAATAAACTATGGGCTGTCTTTCTTACCAAATTATGCATATCGGACCATTCGATAATGAACCAGAAAGTTTCGCTAAAATGGAGTTCTTTTGTAAGGAAAATGGCTATCTTCGAACAAGTAAAATCCACCGGGAAATTTATCTATCTGACCCGCGCAGGACTGATGTACAAAAACCAAAAACTGTATTGAGATTCCCTGTAAGACACCAATAGTCTTGCAGGGTTTTTTATTATTTTTAAGGATCTTTTAGTATTTTAGTATTTAAATTTAGGATTTTTTAAGGATCTTTTAGTATTTTAGTATTTAAATTTAGGATTTTGGTGAAAAACTTCAAACGTCCTTTATTGCATCAACGCGGCTCTGTGTAACTGGAATATTTTGAACTTTTTTCACGTAATTGACAAAAATGGATAGTACCACTAAAGTTATATATGTCATAATAATTTTAAAATTTACTATATTATTATATTTCTGATAAAAGGAATACATAAAAACAAACGAATGAACAGGTAGGTGCAAATGTGGAAAAGGATCCTCTTCTTCGAATAAAAGACTTAAAGGTGTCTTTTCAATCAGGGAAAAAATTCATTCCGGCTGTCGATGGTATCAGTTTTGATTTAAAGGATGGCGAAATATTAGGGATCGTTGGTGAATCAGGAAGTGGTAAAAGTGTCACTTCTCTAACGGCCATGGGGTTGATTCCTTCACCACCAGGGAAAATCGAGAATGGCGAGATTATTTTTGAAGGTAAAGACTTGAAAAATTTATCCGAAAAAGAATGGCGCAAAATCCGCGGTAATCAGATTTCAATGATATTTCAAGAACCAATGACCTCATTAAATCCGCTGTTTACGATTGGTAATCAATTAATTGAAGCGATTCGCTTACATACAGACCTTTCAAAGAAAGAAGCCATGGCACGAAGTATTGAATTATTAAAGCTTGTTGGAATCCCGAGGGCAGAAGGAATAATTAAAGATCATCCCCACCAGCTTTCGGGCGGGATGAGGCAGCGGGTTATGATTGCCATGGCAATGGCCTGTAATCCTAGGGTGTTGATTGCAGACGAGCCAACAACCGCACTCGATGTGACAATTCAAGCACAAATTCTAGCATTGATGAAGGATTTAAATAGGAAGACAAATACAACGATCATTCTCATTACCCATGATTTAGGGGTCGTTGCTGAAATCTGTGAACGTGTCATTGTCATGTATGCTGGGCAAATCGTCGAGCAGGGTGATGTTAGAACGATTCTCAAAAATCCTCAACATCCTTATACGAAGGGCCTGCTAAAATCTGTACCCGATTTAAGAGGGAAAACAGATCGGCTGTATAGTATTCCAGGCACAGTTCCTACTCCAGGGACGATTCATAAAGGCTGTCGATTTGCGGCAAGATGCACGGAGGCATTCGCGGAGTGCCAGGAAGAAACACCAGATTTATTTAAAATGGCAAAAGACGGACATGAAGTACGCTGTTTCCTACATACATTGGAGAAGGAGAGTGACAACCATGTCAGAGTTACTTCTTGAGGTTAATGGGTTAAAAAAGTACTTCCCGATTACAGGCGGCCTGTTTGGAACAAAGCAAGGCGAAGTCAAAGCGGTTGACGATGTATCTTTTTACGTTAGAAAAGGAGAGACATTGGGCATAGTTGGTGAAAGCGGCTGCGGAAAATCTACCACCGGCCGGCTCCTTATGCGTTTGATTGAAGCTAGCGACGGAAAGATTGTTTTTGAAGATAAAGAGATTACTAGTATGTCAAAATCGGAATTAAGAAAAACCCGGCGTGATATCCAGATGGTGTTCCAGGATCCCTATGCATCGCTTAATCCAAGACATTCTATTGAACAGATTCTAGAAGAGCCTTTGATCGTTCATGGAATTGGGACAAAAGAGGAACGCAAAAAGCAAGTGAGAGATATGCTTGAAGTCGTAGGTTTAAGCAGCTACCATGCAAAAAGATATCCACACCAATTCAGTGGTGGTCAGCGTCAGCGGATTGGAATTGCAAAAGCGTTAATGACGAAACCGAAACTAATTATCGCGGATGAGCCTGTGTCAGCGCTTGACGTATCGATACAGGCCCAGGTTCTAAATCTGATGAAGGATATTCAAAAAGAATTCCAGCTTACATACATTTTTATCGCTCATGATTTAGGAGTAGTACGCCATATTAGTGATCGCGTGGGCGTGATGTATTTAGGAAGATTAATAGAGTTAGCCGAAAGTGAGGAGCTTTATGAAAATCCAAAACATCCATACACAAAGGCACTTCTTTCAGCGGTACCAATACCAGATCCTGATATTAAGAGGGAAACTATTTTTATAGAAGGAGAACTTCCCAGCCCAGCAAATCCTCCTTCAGGCTGTGCTTTCCATACACGCTGCTCACTGGTGATGGATATTTGTAAAAATACTAGACCAGCGGAACAAAACCTGAACGGTCATTTTGTCGCATGTCACTTATATAACAAGTGATTTGCAGCATTTATGATAAAGAAAACAAAAATATAGGGGGTTAAAAAAGCTTATGAAGAAGAAATCTTTTAAACTGCTATTGATTTCTCTATTAGCCATCAGCATGTTTTTAGTTGGCTGTAGCAGCAAAACGAATGAAGAAGCAGGCGGCAAGAAAGATCCTGCCACAAGTGGCGGAGCGAAAAAGGATACACTAGTATATGGTCGTGGTGGAGATTCTACATCGCTAGATCCGATTACAACAACTGAAGGTGAAGCATTCAAAGTAACAGAAAACATTTATGAAACATTAATCCAATATGGTGACCAAGATACCACGATTAATCCAGGACTTGCTGAATCGTGGGAAGTGACACCTGATGGCTTAACTTACACCTTCAAGCTTCGTCAAGGCGTTAAATTCCATGATGGTACTGATTTTAATGCAGATGCGGTTGTTTTTAACTTTGATCGCTGGATGAATGGGGATGCTGATAAATTCCCTTATTACACTATGTTTGGCGGATTTAAAAAGGATGAGGGCCACGTTATTAAAGAAGTTAAAGCCTTAGATGCGAACACTGTTCAATTTGTTTTAAAACGTGCACAGGCTCCATTCTTAAAGAACCTGGCGATGTCTCCGTTTGGAATTGCAAGCCCTACCGCTGTTAAAAAATTCGGTGACAAGTTTAGACAGAATCCTGTTGGTACAGGTCCATTTAAATTCGTTGAGTGGAAAGAAAACGATACTATTACTTTAGAAAAGAACCCTGACTATTGGCAAAAAGGTTTGCCTAAGTTAAACAAAGTTATTTTCCGTGTAATCCCTGAAAATACTGCACGTCTTAACGCGCTTGCAAATGGCGAGATTGATGTGATGGATGGACTGAATAATTCAGATGAAGCGACTGTAAAAGGAAATGCCAACCTACAAGTAATTGAACGTCCTTCTATGAACGTTGGTTATATCGGTTTAACAACCACTCGTAAACCATTTGATAATAAATTGGTTCGTCAAGCAATTAACTACGCTGTCGATAAAAAATCGATTATTGATGCGTTTTATGGTGGAAAAGCTCTAGAGGCTGTCAATCCAATGCCTCCTTCTATTGAAGGCTATAATAAATCAGTTGAGCCGTATCCATATGATTTAGAGAAAGCTAAAGCATTATTGAAAGAAGCTGGATACGAAAAAGGATTTGAAATTGACTTATGGGCAATGCCTGTTGCGCGCCCTTATATGCCTGAAGCACAAAAAGTAGCTGAAGTTATTCAAGAGAGCTTAAGCAAAATCAACGTCAAAGCCAAAATCCAATCTGTGGACTGGGCTACTTACTTAGATAAAGCAGCAAAAGGTGAATTTGATATGTTCATGCTTGGCTGGACAGGTGACAATGGGGATCCAGATAACTTCCTATACACATTGCTTGATAAAGACAGCATTGGAAGTAATAACTATTCCCAATACAGTAATGACAAATTACATGACGTTTTAATTAAAGCACAAACAGAAATTGATCAAGCAAAACGTAATGCATTATACGAAGAAGCACAAGTAATTATCCATGATGATGCGCCATGGGTTCCACTTGTTCACTCTACACCGTTGTTAGCAGCAGGGAAAGATGTGGCAAATTACTTACCGCACCCAACTGGATCAGAAGCATTAACTAAAGTTGAATTTAAATAATCATGGCTGAAAGGGGGAGGGAGTTTAGCCTCCCCTTTTGTTAGCTAAGCACATTCATAACGATTGAAAAAAATGGTTTTGTGGCAGCGTCTATCTAGTCGCTTATGCTTTACAGTGAGGTGAAATAAATTGTTAACATATACAGTCCGCCGGGTGTTTTCATTAATACCTGTTTTAATAGGGATGACACTTGTTGTTTTTGCCATTATCCATGCTATTCCAGGAAATCCCGCTCAGGTAATTCTTGGTCAGAGAGCAACGGCAGAATCTATTGCCACGTTAACGAAGGAATTAGGGTTGGACAGGCCCTGGTACATACAATACGTAGATTATATTAATGCCCTGCTCCATGGGGATTTAGGAGTTTCACTGCGAACAAGGGGGCCAATTAACGAAGAAATATGGCCATACTTAGCAGCAACGGCAGAACTAACTGTTGTAGCTATGTTTATTGCCATCATTGTTGGAGTTAATGCAGGGATCGTCAGTGCCTGGTTCTCCAAATCATGGTTTGATTATGTTGCGATGGTGCTTGCACTGATTGGAGTGTCACTGCCGATTTTTTGGCTTGGTTTAATGGAACAATGGGTGTTTTCTATTGAATTAGGATGGCTGCCGACGACAGGAAGAGAGAATGTAAGAGACCCCGTTTCAGCGATTACTAATTTCTATTTAATAGATACTTTATTACAAGGAAGAACCGATCAGTTTGTTACTGTCCTTAAACATTTGGTCCTGCCTAGTATTGCCCTTGCCACCATTCCAATGGCGATTATTGCTAGAATGACGCGGGCAACCATGCTTGAGGTGATGAAGTCGGATTATGTCCGTACAGCGAGAGCAAAAGGACTGAGCATGTTTTGGGTCGTATATAAGCATTCCTTAAAAAATGCTGTCATCCCTGTATTAACAATTATCGGGCTGCAAACGGGCCTTTTACTTGGAGGAGCAATTCTAACGGAAACGATTTTTGGCTGGCCGGGAATTGGGAGATACCTCTATGATGCCATCGGCTACCGTGATTATCCGGTTATACAGTCGGGGATTTTAATTATTGCGGCAATTTTTGTACTTATAAATTTAATCGTGGATTTATTGTATGTGTTTGTAGACCCACGAATTAAATACACGAAATAGAGGAGGGGAACTAAAAGTGGCGGAACTTGAAAAAAAACCGGCAAATATAACGACGGTAATTGTTGAAGAAAAGCTGACACCTCCCTGGAAAGAAGCATGGATATCATTTTATAAAAACCGATTAGCTTTAGTGGGGTTAGGGATTGTTGTCTTTTTTATCATTATTGCAATAATTGCCCCGATTATTGCTCCATATAGTTATAAAGAACAAGTCCTAACCGACCGAATGCTACCGCCTTCTAGTAATCATTGGTTTGGGACAGACGACTTTGGACGTGATATTTTTTCTAGGATTGTATATGGCGCTAGAATATCTTTGTGGGTAGGCTTTTTCTCAGTATTAGGGTCTGTTGTGGCAGGGACATTTCTTGGAATTATTGCTGGTTACTACGGGCGCTGGGTAGATGCAATTATCTCACGCATTTTTGATATTATGCTAGCCTTTCCAAGTATTCTTTTGGCGATTGCCGTTGTTTCAATTTTGGGGCCATCCTTGCAAAATGCATTGATTGCGATTGCGGTTATTAATATCCCGAACTTTGGACGACTTGTTCGCTCTAAAGTATTAAGTGTGAAACAGGAAGAATATATTATGGCGGCCCGTGCGGTTGGAATGAAAGATTCCCGAATTCTACTTCGTCATATTTTACCAAATAGTATATCACCAGTAATCGTCCAAGCTACTTTAGCGATTGCTACAGCTATTATTGAAGCAGCAGCCCTTGGTTTCCTTGGTATGGGAGCGCAGGCACCGACACCTGAATGGGGAAAAATGCTCGCTGATTCCAAAAATTATATTACACAGGCACCATGGACATTATTCTTCCCAGGGATAGCCATAATGCTAACCGTCCTTGGCTTTAACTTAATGGGCGATGGACTAAGGGATATACTTGACCCGAAAATGAAACAATAGACGTAGAGACCCCTGTGTGGGTCTCTTTCTTTATAAGGATAAGAAAGATTAAGTTTTTGAACTTAGATTACTGTCTAGCGCAAGTGGCCCTAGCGGCTAGTGTCCTTCGCTCTCCGCCCTACGATAAGTCAAGCACGAATGCGCCTCCGGCTCTTCGTGTTTCCTTTATCTCAGTTGGAGCGCTCCACAAGGAAGGCTTCGGCAGCATAGGCATCGCACGAAGAAAGAGCGTTAGCTCTTTCGAGGAGGCCATACGCCGCTGAACAGGGCGCTTGCGCTTTTCTTTGGTGTCAGGTACCAATTAATCATTCTTACTTAAAAAATTGTCTAAAATCTCAAAATAGCATTATAATTATGCTTAATAATTTGTTTTATCCTATTGGGGGTTTGAGATTTTGGAGAGCAGAGATAAGAGTATTGTTTTTATTGGCTTCATGGGTGCTGGAAAAACTACGATCGGCAAGAAGGTCGCGGCTAAACTTAACCGTGAATTTATTGATATTGATGAAAGAATTGAAAAAGAGTATAACATGCCGGTATCCCAGATTTTTACTGAGTTTGGTGAGACTGAATTTAGAGATAGAGAAAAAAGCTTAATTGTGAGTCTAGCAGAACAGAAGCAAAAAGTTATTTCTGTTGGCGGAGGTGCCTTCCTTCAAAAAGAGATTAGAGAGACGTGTTTAGCATCTTGTATTGTGATTTTCCTCGAACTATCATTGGAAGCCTGGAAGGATCGATTAGGATTAATTATTGATAGTCGGCCGGTATTAAAAGGAAAGTCAATAGAAGAAATGGAAGAGCTTTTTTATAAAAGACAAGACATTTACAAGAACCATCATTTAAAGATTTCCACCGATCATAAAAGCGCGGAGGAAATTACGGACCTAATTGTAAAAGAATTAATTTCTTAGGGGACTAAACTTTTAGAAGTTTCAAAAGATCAATAAGGAGTGGGGATAATGCCTAAAACTATTACCGTTAGAGACCTCACAATTGGGGAAGGAATACCAAAAATCTGTGTGCCAATCGTTGGAGAGACTATTGCACAGTTAAAGGAAGAAGCTGATTTTCTTAAAAATCTCGACCTAGATCTAGTCGAGTGGCGTGTCGACCTTTTTGACCAAGTAGAAACTATTGAGAAAGTAAAAGAGGCGCTTATTGAACTTCGCTCAATCCTGCCTAATACACCACTCATCTTTACTTTTCGAAGTCACAAAGAAGGAGGCAATAAAGAAATTACCACATCGTTCTATTTTGAATTAAACAGGACCATTGCAGAAACTGGCTTGGTTGATATCATTGATGTTGAATTATTCAATGATGAAAATGAAATCAAGAAATTGATTGAAGATGCTCATGTGAAAAATGTCTTTGTTATTATTTCTAACCATGATTTTGAAAAGACGCCTGCAAAAGATGAAATTGTAACCCGGTTAAGGAAGGCACAAGAATTAGGGGGAGATATACCAAAAATTGCTGTGATGCCAATTAGTCCAGCAGATGTGCTCACCCTCCTAGATGCAACAAATACAATGAAGGAGCAATATGCGGATCGACCGTTCATAACTATGTCTATGGCAGGTAAGGGAGTCATTAGTCGATTGGCCGGCGAAGTATTTGGGTCCGCCCTTACATTTGGATCAGCCAAAAAAGCTTCAGCACCCGGACAAATCGCAGTTAAGGAATTAAGAAGCGTATTAACTTTGCTGCATGAAAGCCTATAAATTATTAAAAAACACTCATTGAGTGTTTTTTTTCTTTGGCTCAACATGCATAAAAAGTGAATAATCTTCCATCATTAAATGTAAGCGTTTTCAAAAATTTAAGCAGTAATTTTCATTAAAAACAGAAAATTAAGCTATTTTTCCATTGAATATTTATATGTGAATATGTATAATAATTCATTATAAAAGCAACTTAGGAGTTGGATAAATTGAAGGCTGCGATTATCGGTGGTACTGGTTATGGTGCAATTGAGTTAGTGAGGTTAATCAACAAACACCCCATTTTGGAGGTTGGTTCAATTGTTTCCAACTCCCAATCAGGGTCAAATTTTAGTGAAATTTATCCTCACCTTTCTGAAATTACTGATCAACCACTTGAAAATTTTGATGTTGATAAATTGTCTAAAAAAAATGAAATTGTGTTTTTGGCTACACCTTCGGGGGTGAGCAGTAGGTATGTTCCACAGCTTTTAGAGACTGGTATTAAATGTATTGATTTATCTGGAGATTTCCGGCTAAGGTCGGGTGATATATATGAATCATGGTATAAACATTCACCAGCAGAGGATAAATATTTACAACAAGCAACCTACGGATTAAGTGAAATTTATGCAGAAAAAATAAAGACTTCTAACTTAATAGCAAATCCTGGCTGTTATCCAACCGCCACAACGCTAGGTCTTATACCAGCGTTACAAACAAATTTGATAGATGAAAAATCGATAATCGTTGATGCAAAATCGGGAGTATCTGGTGCTGGAAGAGGACTTTCCTTAACATCTCATTACTCTGAAATCAATGAAAACTTAAAAGCTTATAAACTAGGAGCACATCAACATATTCCTGAAATAGAGCAAGTACTTTCAGATGAAAGTGGGAATCCACTAACGATTTCATTCACTACCCATCTTGTACCAATGACACGAGGAATCATGTGCACGATGTATGTGAATCTTAAAGAAAGAATTTCAACGAAAAAAGTTATAGATTTATATAAACATTTTTATCAAGAATCTCATTTTATAAGAGTACGGCCTGAAGGGAATATCCCTTCTACAAAAGAAGTATCCGGTTCTAATTATTGTGATATCGGCCTGCATGTTGATGAAAGAACAAACAGACTGACAATCATTTCAGTAATAGATAATTTAGTTAAAGGGGCTGCTGGGCAGGCCATCCAAAATGTAAATTTGATGAATGGTTGGGATGAGCGAACGGGGCTCACTGACATTCCGATGTATCCATAAGAAATACTACCTTGTTTAAATTGGAGAACGAAGGGAATTTGAAGGGGGAAATTAAATTGGCACAAGCAACATCCACAAACGAAATCGTTGTTATAGAAGAAGGTAGTGTTACCTTACCAAAGGGATACAAAGCAGGCGGCATGCACTGTGGAATAAAAAGAAAACGACTTGATTTAGGATATATCGTTTCAGAGGTTCCTGCAACGGCTGCAGGAGTATATACAACCAACATCTTTCAAGCAGCTCCACTATTAGTTACCCAAGAAAGTATCGCGAAAGAAAACAAGGTTCAAGCCATTATCGTGAACTCTGGAAATGCCAATGCATGTACAGGGGAACAGGGATTACTGGATGCATTCGCGATGCAAAAAAGTTTTGCAAACGAGTTGGGATTACAAGACCATCTCGTAGCTGTTACTTCTACCGGAGTCATCGGAGAACTTTTACCGATGGATAAAGTGTTAACAGGGATAAAACAACTCTTAAATCAAGAGAATCAAGATGAAAATAACTTTAAAAATGCTATCTTAACAACTGACACATGTGTCAAACATACTGGAGTGCAATTTAAAGTTGATGGAAAAACGGTTTCCATTGGAGGAGCATCTAAAGGGTCTGGAATGATTCACCCAAACATGGCTACCATGCTTGGATTTGTTACAACAGATGCAAACATTGCACAAGCAGACCTATTGGCAGCACTTCGAGAGATAACGAATCAAACCTTCAATATGATAACCGTTGATGGCGATACAAGTACAAATGACATGGTCCTCGTTATGGCCAATGGATTAGCAGAGAATACTCAACTAACAAAGGATCATCCAGAATGGCCACTTTTCAAACAAGGATTAAAAATTGTTTGTGAGTCACTCGCTAAAAAAATTGCAAGAGATGGTGAAGGGGCTACCAAACTAGTAGAAGTTCAAGTGAATGGAGCCTACAGTGAAAACGCAGCAAGTGCAGTCGGCAAAGCAATTATATCCTCCAACCTTGTTAAAACTGCTATTTATGGAACGGATCCAAACTGGGGTAGAATTGTAACTGCTATTGGCTATAGTGGTGTACCTGTTGAACCTAACGCGGTAAAAGTGGCAATTGGACCTTTCACAGTATTTGAAAATGGTTTGCCAAGCCACTTTGTTGAGGAAGAAGTAAAGGAATACTTAGAATCGGAAATTGTTAAATTGAGTGTTGAATTAAATCAAGGTGAATATAACGCTACAGCTTATGGATGCGACTTAACTTATGATTATGTGAAGATCAACGCATCCTACCGCACATAAGAGGAGGACGAGAGAATGAAATATATAGTCATTAAGTGCGGCGGAAGTGTGTTAGATAATCTCCCAAGATCCTTTTATGAAGATATTGTTTCACTTCATGAAGGAGGAGAATGGACGCCCATCATCGTCCATGGCGGCGGTCCATTAATTACCTCATTATTAAAAAATCTAAACGTTGACACCACTTTTGTGAATGGTCTTAGAGTAACCAATCACGAAGTATTAGATATTGTTGAAATGGTATTGAGCGGCTCTGTCAACAAACAAGTTGTCCGAAACATAATCGAAGTTGGGGGAAAGGCGATTGGCGTAAGTGGTGTAGATGGTTCCCTATTACAAGCTGAACCAACTGAAAATGCGGATACATTAGGATTCGTTGGTGAAGTAATTGGTGTCAACCATGAAGTAATCGAAGGAATCATTGCACAAGGTAATGTTCCAGTAATTTCTCCAGTCGGTATCGATGCTGGCGGACAGAGATATAACATTAATGGTGATATTGCTGCTTCAGCGATTGCCAAAGCATTGGGTGCAAATCTTTGCTTCATTAGTGATATACCTGGAATCTTAGTTGAAAAAAATGGTGCCAAGACAAAACTTGATAAAGTCTCAAAGGCAACCATCGAGGAACTGATCGATAATAAGACTATTTATGGTGGAATGATACCTAAAGTAAAAGCCGCCATTGATGGCCTTGTCCACAAAATTCCTGAAGTTAGTATTATCAATGGATCTGAAAAAAGCAGCTTAATAGATTATACGAACGGTAAAATGACCGGAACTAAAATTGTCTTAGAAGAGGGGATCGCGTAATGTCAATCAATAATTCCACCTCCCTGACCTCGCCAGTGATGGCAACATACAGCCGCTTCCCTGTCACACTAGTTAAAGGGAAAGGGAGCTATGTTTGGGATGAACAGGGAACGCAATATTTAGATTTCACTTCGGGTATTGCCACTTGTAACCTAGGGCATGTTCCTGATGTTGTAAAGGATGCACTTGAGGAGCAATTACAAAACCTGTGGCATTGTTCAAACCTCTATAATATCCCAAATCAGGAGAAGCTGGCGTCGCTTCTTACGGGTAATAGCTGCGGTGACCAGGTTTTCTTTTGTAATAGTGGAGCCGAAGCGAATGAGGCAGCGATTAAATTAGCAAGAAGATATGCCAGCAAAGTGAAGGGAAAAGAAGCACCTGAAATTGTCACATTTCAGCAATCCTTTCATGGGAGGACCCTAGCCACCTTATCGGCTACAGGACAAGAAAAAATTCAGCAGGGATTTTTTCCGTTAGTATCAGGGTTTAGTTATCTGCCATTTAATGATGAAGAAGCGCTGGAGTTGCTTTATACGATTGAGCCTGCAGCTGTTCTCCTAGAACTCGTTCAAGGTGAAGGTGGAGTCATTCCTGCAAACCATGAATGGGTCAAAAAGTTAGCGAAGATTTGTAAGGAAAGAGAAATACTCCTGATGGTTGACGAAATCCAAACAGGGATTGGCAGAACAGGTACACTCTTTGCTTATGAACAATACGGAATTGAGCCCGATGTCATTAGTATTGCCAAAGGTCTTGGCTCAGGTTTTCCGATTGGAGCGATTATCGCAAAAGAAGAGGCAGCCAAAGGCTTTGACCCAGGCAGTCATGGCAGTACTTTTGGAGGGAACCCATTAGCCACAGCTGCTGGAGTCGCAACGGTTAAACATATACATGACACGAACATATTAAATCAAGCAAACGAAATGGCTTCATACTTGGATAAAAAACTGCTTGTCATGAAGGAAGAGTACTCATTAATAAAAGATATCCGCGGACTTGGCCTGTTAAAAGGAATCGTTGTTGATACGAATGCCCTAGAAATCGTTCAAAAAGCACTCGAAAACAACCTTCTGATCCTTACAGCTGGTCCAAATGTGGTAAGGATTTTACCACCATTAACTGTCACAACTGAAGAAATAAATGAATTTATTAAAGCATTGGAAAAAACTTTCCAAAGTATTGAGAAAGGCGCGTGAGTAGTTTGCAGAATGGATACCTTACTTTGGAAACGGGCGAAGTCTTTGAAGGAGTACTAATTGGTGCTGAAAAAGATTCTCTCGGGGAAGTGGTTTTTAATACTAGCATGACGGGGTATCAAGAGATTATCACCGATCCTTCTTACGCTGGACAAATCATTACATTCTGTTATCCGATTATCGGAAATTATGGAATAAATGCAATTGACAATGAAAGTATCACACCAGCTTTGTCTGGGGTCATCATCGGTGATTTATGTGAAACTCCAAGCCATTATCAGTCAATCAATAAATTTTCTGAAAACCTTAAAGATGCAGGAGTTCCTGGGATTGCGGGAGTCGATACTCGACTTTTAGTAAAAACCATTCGCAGCCGCGGGACTGTAAAAGGATATCTAAGCAAAACAAAGAATAACGAAAATTTAGAATCAGATAATAGCTCATTTTGGGTAGAGAAAGTATCAACCAAAAAAATTCAATCTTTCAAAAACAACGGTCCGCATGTGGTGTTAATGGACTTTGGATATAAAAAGTCGATTCTTAACGCTCTGCTTGATGAAAACTGTGCGGTTACCATTGTTCCATATAATACGTCTTATGAAAAAATAAAATCATTGAATCCAGACGGAGTCCTGTTCAGTAATGGTCCTGGAGATCCGATGGATTTGAAAAAATGGTTTCCAGAAATAAAAAAGATTAGCCAAAACTATCCCACATTGGGAATTTGTCTGGGGCATCAATTAATAGCTTTAGCATACGGAGCAAAAACAACAAAACTTGCATATGGACATCGCGGAGGCAATCATCCAGTAAAAGAACTATTTACGGGGAAGGTAAAAATCACTGCACAAAACCATGGCTATGTTGTGGTTGATGAAAGTATAGACAACAAAGTATTTGATGTCACTTACCGTAATGTAAATGATCGGTCGATTGAAGGTTTGAAGCATAAGAATTTTCCAATTCAAACCGTACAATTTCATCCAGAAGCCCATCCAGGGCCAAGCGATACAGAGTATATCTTAAAAGATTTCGTAAGTCAGATAGCATCAATGGGAGAGACAGTATATGCCATTAAATAAATCCTTAAAAAAAGTACTAGTGATTGGATCAGGTCCCATCGTCATTGGGCAAGCTGCAGAATTTGACTATGCAGGTACACAAGCATGTATTGCCTTGAGAGAAGAAGGCATTGAAGTCGTTCTAATTAATAATAATCCGGCGACCATCATGACGGATGAAGCGGTTGCCGATAAGGTATATATTGAACCGCTTAATGTGGAAACCATTGAAAAAATTATCAAGAAAGAAAAACCAGACGGAATTATTGGCACCTTAGGCGGCCAAACTGGCTTGAATTTAACGGTTGAACTTTACGAACAAAATATTTTAAGTAAATACAATGTTGAATTATTAGGAACTTCTGTCGAATCCATTAAAAATGGAGAAGATAGAGAAAGGTTTCGCAGTTTGATGCTTGAAATTGGAGAGCCCATTCCTGAATCGGCTATTATTCACAGCTTTGAGGAAGGGGTATCTTTCGTTAAAGAAATTGGATATCCAGTCATTATTCGTCCTGCCTATACACTTGGAGGAGATGGCGGCGGCTTTGCTTACAATGAAGAAGAATTTGAAACGGTTCTAAAAAAAGGCTTAGCGGCTAGTCCAATTCATCAAGTATTAGTAGAAAGAAGTATTAAAGGCTGGAAAGAAGTTGAATATGAGGTTATGAGAGATGCAAATGATACGTGCATCATTGTTTGTAATATGGAGAATATGGACCCAGTTGGCGTTCATACAGGTGACTCGATTGTAGTCGCTCCATCGCAAACATTAACGGATGTCCAGTATCAAATGCTTCGTGATTCTTCAATAAAAGTAATTAAAGAATTACAGATTATCGGTGGCTGTAACATCCAGTTTGCACTGCATCCAGCATCGAATCAATATTACATTATCGAAGTAAATCCACGGGTGAGCCGTTCATCAGCCCTTGCATCCAAAGCAACCGGTTATCCCATCGCGCGGATGGCAGCTAAATGTGCGATTGGGTATCATTTGGATGAGATTGTGAACCCAATAACAGGTAATACGTTTGCTTCATTTGAGCCAGCGATTGATTATATTGTGGTGAAACTGCCTCGCTTCCCTTTTGACAAATTTCCTGAAGCAGATCGTACCTTAGGAACGCAAATGAAGGCGACTGGGGAAGTAATGGCGATTGATCGGACCTTTGAAGGTGCCTTAAACAAGGCTATTCGCTCGATGGAAATGAATGTCTATGGGCTTTGTCTCGAGGGAAATAAAACAATGGATGAAGAGAACTTAATTGGGCTTCTTAAACAAGCGAATGACCAGAGGCTTTTCATCATTGCAGAATCATTTAGAAGAGGAATCTCCCTTGAAAAGGTTCAACAAATCACCGAGATTGACCTATGGTTTTTGCACAAAATTAGCTCAATCGTTATGTTAGAAACGGAATTGGCTTCCTATAACTGGAATGATGTTCCTGTTTCCTTGCTCAAAGAGGCAAAACGAAATAATGTCGCCGATAAGCTATTATCTCAAATATATGCCATTCCAGAGAAACAAGTAAGAAGCAAGTGGAAAGAACTGAACTGGAAACCAGGCTATAAGATGGTTGATACTTGTTCGGCCGAATTTGATGCTGTCACACCTTACTATTATTCTACCTGGCATGGATTTGACGAGGTTGAGGTAACAAGCAAGAAAAAGATTCTTGTTATTGGCTCAGGTCCGATTCGAATCGGGCAAGGAATTGAATTTGATTACTGCTCGGTGCATGCTGCAAAAGCGATCAAGAAAAAGGGATACGAAGCAGTGGTTATCAATAATAACCCTGAGACAGTGAGTACCGATTATTCGGTTGCGGACCGCCTTTATTTTGAACCACTCGCTGCAGAAGATGTGCTCCATGTCATCGAAAAAGAAAAGGTCGATGGTGTTTTGATCCAGTTTGGCGGTCAAACAGCCATAAATATCGCCCATGCATTAGAAGAAGAGGGTGTAAAAATCTTAGGTACGACCGTGGAAAATGTCGATCGTTTAGAAGATCGAAAAGAATTTTATCAGCTGTTGGAGGATTTAAATATTCCGCATATTGAAGGAAAAACCGTTGCGCACCCGGAAGAACTGAAACAAGCAGCGGCTGCATTAGGATATCCAGTTTTAGTGAGACCATCCTATGTTATAGGCGGCCAATCCATGTTTACGATTTTTTCAGAAGCGGAATTGAACCAATATATAGCGCAGCTTGAGAAAAATTCACAAGCTTCTATGTGGCCTTTATTAGTAGATAAATATTTACCTGGACTAGAATGCGAGATTGATGCCATCTGTGATGGGAAAAATATCGTCGTACCAGGAATTTTTGAACATATAGAAAAAGCTGGTGTTCATTCTGGCGACAGTATCTCAGTGTTCCCGCCGGTGTCACTTTCAGAAAAAGTGAAAGAAACCTTAATTGATTACGCCGGGAAAATCGCTAACTCTGCACCGGTAATTGGAATCATGAACATTCAATTTGTAATCTATCAAGAACAGGTGAATGTACTTGAAGTCAATCCTCGTTCATCAAGAACAGTACCAATTATGAGCAAGGTAACAGGAATACCGATGATTGAATGGGCGACGCGTGTTCAATTAGGGGAAACGCTCACCGATTTATGTTCTACACAAGGACTAATGGATGAACCAGGTTATTTTTCTGTTAAATCACCGGTGTTTTCATCTAGTAAACTTAAAGGTGTCGACCATGTGCTCGGACCTGAAATGAAATCTACAGGTGAAGCACTTGGTATGGGAGTAACCTATCAAGAGGCTCTTGAAAAATCAATTCCATCCCTTGGCGGTCAATCAGAGGAAAATTATCTTTTTTGTTCCATCGCCGATCGAGATAAGCAAGCGTCACTTCCAATTGTGCAAGAACTTATAAAAAAACAATACAAGATTGCTGCAACAGAAGGGACAGCTGCCTATTTTCAAGACAATGACATTCAAGTTGAAAAAGTAATTAAGAGCGATGATGAAGTCCTTAATCTTTTCCGAAACCAGTCAATGAAGGCTGTTATTAACATACCGAATCAAGGTCGGAATAAAATTAAATTTGGGTTCCAGATTCGTGAACATGCTGTTCGCTACAAGGTACCTGTATTTACACACTTAGATACAATTGAAGCAATCATTGGCCTTGAAAAAGGGAAGAGATCCGATTTTGGGGTACGATCTGTGAATGAATATTACAAGTTAGAAGAGAGAGGTGCCGTTCATGGGTGAGGCCATTAATTTATTTGAAATTAGTAATAAAACTGTTCAGAAGCTGAAAGGAAAAGATTTCCTACAGCTTTCTGATTTCAGTACAGATCAAATCCTCTATCTTTTAAACGAAGCGGTAGAGATGAAGAAGCTCCAAAAACAAGGCAAACCACATCCGTATTTAGCCGGAAAGGTTTTAGGAATGATTTTTGAAAAATCCTCAACCCGTACAAGGGTATCATTTGAAGTAGGAATGCTGCAGCTCGGTGGCCATGCGATCTTCCTAAGTTCAAAGGATATTCAATTAGGAAGAGGAGAAAGCATATCAGATACGGCTAAAGTGTTGTCCCGTTATGTGGATGGATTAATGATTCGAACTTTTTCACATGATTCAGTAGAGGAATTAGCTGAACATGCAACTGTACCGGTCATTAATGGCTTAACCGATCTTCAACACCCAACACAAGTGTTGGCAGATCTATTAACAATACTAGAACATAAAGGGAAATTAGCTGGTTTAAAGCTATGCTATATCGGGGACGGAAATAACAATATGGCCCATTCCTTAATGGAGGGTGCCATGAAAGTCGGCATGGATATTAGCATTGCTAGCCCACCAGGCTATTTGCCTAATGGTAAAATAACCGAAGATGCCATCAAAGTGGGAAAACAAACTGGATGTTCCCTTATAATTACAAATGACCCTCAAGAAGCGATCAAAGGAGCAGATGTCGTCGTAACAGATGTCTGGACCAGCATGGGGCAGGAAGAAGAAACGGAAAAGAGATTGAAAGCATTCCAAGGTTTCCAAGTAAATGAAGAACTGTGCAATTTTGCAAATGAGGACTTTATCTTTTTGCATTGTTTGCCAGCACACCGTGGCGAAGAAGTAACGGCAGAGGTTATTGATGGTCCACATTCAGTTGTTTTTGATGAAGCTGAGAACCGCCTGCATGCTCAAAAAGCAATTTTAAAACTTTTACTAGAATAATAGTTTCATTTTCTATGGAACTTGTTGTATAATAATTCTATCAGTTGGATAAAAATACAGATATAGTAAGAGGAGAATTATAAAAATGACAAAAGAAAAAATCGTTTTAGCCTATTCAGGCGGTTTAGATACATCTGTATCAGTAAAATGGATTCAAGAAAAATACGGCTATGATGTGATTGCATTGGGTCTAGATGTCGGTGAAGGTAAAGATCTAGAAGCGATTAAAAATAAAGCACTAAATGTTGGTGCGGTAAAAGCTTATATGATCGATGCAAAGGAATTATTAGCAAAGGAATATATTTTACCAGCCTTAAAAGCGAATTGCTTATATGAAGGAAAATATCCATTATCATCAGCTCTTTCTCGCCCATTAATTTCTAAATTATTAGTGGAGGTAGCAGAAAAAGAGGGAGCAACTGCTGTTGCCCATGGCTGCACGGGGAAAGGAAATGACCAAGTCCGTTTTGAAGTTTCCATTCAAGCTTTAAACCCAAGCCTAAAGGTCGTTGCTCCTGTTCGTGAATGGGGAATGACTCGTGACGAGGAAATCAAATATGCAGAGGAAAACGGTATTCCAATTCCCGTTGATTTAGATAATCCGTTTTCAATTGACGCCAACATTTGGGGCCGTGCTTGTGAGGCAGGTGTGCTGGAAGACCCATGGGCTGAAGCACCAGAAGCAGCCTTCGATTGGACGAATCCGGTGGAATTAACTCCTGATACAGCAGAATATGTTGAAATCGAATTTGAACAAGGGGTACCGGTTGCTTTAAATGGCGAAAAACTTCCGCTTGTACAATTAATTGAAACGTTAAATGCGCTTGGCGGCAAACACGGTGTTGGCCGTATCGACCATATCGAAAATAGATTAGTAGGAATTAAATCTCGTGAAGTCTATGAAAATCCTGCTGCACTCATTTTAATCAATGCTCATAAAGAATTAGAGTTTTTAACCCTAACTCGCGAGGTCACTCAATTTAAGACACAAGTTGAACAGCAAATGGCTAAGATTATTTATGAAGGACTTTGGTATTCTCCTATCAAACCAGCACTTGATGCTTTTATTAATGAAACGCAAAAGACAGTTACAGGCACCATCCGCATCAAGCTTCATAAAGGGAATCATACGGTCGTTGGCAGAAAGTCTCCATTCAGCCTATACAATGAGGAACTTGCAACATACTCAAAGGGCGATGCGTTTGATCATAATGCAGCCGTAGGATTTATTAAAATTTGGGGATTACCGACTAAAGTCTACTCAGAAGTGAATAAAAAGGAATCTATTTTAAAATAATTCGGATTGCCCTCGAGTCCTTTTCGAGGGCTTCGTTATTAGGGTAGGGAGGAACACTACATGTCGAAATTATGGGGCGGCCGTTTTACAAAAGAAACTAATAAGCTGGTAGAGGAATTTACAGCTTCAATATCCTTTGATCAAAAGCTAGCTAAGGAGGATATCGCTGGGAGCCTCGCTCATGTGCAAATGCTGGGAGAGTGTGGCATCATTCCAATGGAGGATGCCGAGAAAATTAAGGATGGTCTTCTCTCCATAAAAAAGCTGGTTGATAATCATCAGGTCGAATTTTTAGTAGAAGACGAAGATATCCATATGAATATTGAAAAGCTATTAATTGAAAAGATCGGTCCTGTGGGTGGGAAACTTCATACAGGGCGCAGCCGTAATGACCAGGTGGCTACCGACATGCATCTGTATTTAAGAACAAAAACGACGGAACTTATTAAGTTAGTAGAAGATGTTCAACAAGCATTAATCCAACAGGCGAAAGAGAATGTCCAAACATTAATTCCTGGATATACTCATCTGCAGCGTGCACAGCCTGTATCCTTCGCCCATCACTTAATGGCGTATTTTTGGATGTTTGAGCGTGATAAAGAACGATTGATTGATAGTTTGAAGCGCATCAATTGGCTCCCGCTAGGTTCAGGGGCATTGGCAGGAACAACATTTCCTATTAACCGCGAACGTGTCGCTGAGTTGTTAGGATTTGAAACAGTTTATCCAAACAGTATGGATGCTGTTAGTGATCGCGACTTTATTCTTGAATTTCTATCAATCGGTTCGATTATCATGACTCATATTTCCAGATTATCAGAAGAACTTGTCATTTGGTCAAGTCAGGAGTTTCAATTTGTTGAACTGGACGATTCGTTCTGCACAGGGTCAAGTATTATGCCGCAGAAGAAAAATCCAGATGTACCAGAGCTTCTCCGTGGTAAAACAGGCAGGACCTATGGTAATTTAATCGGTTTGCTGACCGTTCTTAAAGGCTTACCTCTCGCTTATAACAAGGATTTACAGGAAGATAAAGAAGGTATGTTTGATACCGTTGAAACGCTTGAAGGTTCTTTAATGTTATTAGCACCGATGATTGAAACCATGACCGTTAATAAGGATATTATGCGTAAGGCGATTAACAATGATTTTTCTAATGCTACTGATATTGCCGATTATTTGGTGAGAAAAGGTCTGCCTTTCCGTGATGCTCATGAGGTGATCGGAAAAATTGTTTTATATGCGATCCAGAATAACAAATTTTTGCTGGATTTGAGCTTCGATGAATATAAAGACTTTAGTCCATTATTTGAGGAAGATATTTATGTGGTATTAGCTCCAGAGCATGTAGTGGCAGTTCGAAATAGCTTTGGTGGAACATCACCTGAGCAAGTTGAGAAGCAAATCAAGCTTGCTGAGGGGAAACTGCAGCGATAAAGATGAAATTCTAGAAGCCTGCCATTTGGCAGGCTTTTAGTTTGAATAAATTGTATTAATAGCGAAAATATTAGATAATCTCTTTATGAGAAATTTTTACAATTGAGTGGAGGGAAATAATGAAAATTCGTGTATCTGTCGTGCAATACCACCTACATACGATTCAATCCTTTGAGGAATTTGCTTCACAGTGTGAACATTATATAAAAACTGCCGAGGAGTTTGGGGCGGAGTTTGTCCTTTTTCCAGAGTTCTTTACTACCCAGCTATTATCGATTGGGAATGGACAAGGGCAAAGTCTAAGCATCAATGATTTGCCGAGATTTACTGAACAATATAAAGAACTATTTGCTAATTTTGCCAAAAATAAAAACATGCATATTATTGCAGGAACGCACGTGATTGAGAAGGATGGCAAGCTGTATAATACCGCTCATTTATTTTATCCAGATGGGAGGATTGGTGAACAAGCCAAACTCCATATTACACCGACCGAAGTCAATGAATGGAATATGGCACCAGGGGACTCCTTTCAAATCTTTGAAACAGAAAAAGGAAAAATCGCCCTCCTCACTTGTTATGATATTGAATTCCCAGAAATCGTGCGGATGGCAAAAGCCAAGGGTGCTGATGTCATTTTCTGTCCATCCTGTACAGATGATCGGCATGGTTTTCACCGTGTTCGCTATACCAGCCATGCACGTGCAATTGAGAATCAAATATATGTGGTCTTAACAGGAACAGTTGGTTCCCTTCCGACCGTTGACTTTATGCGCGCTAATTTTGGTCAAGCGGTAATCATTACTCCAAACGATATTCCATTTCCACCTAAAGGCATATTGGTTGAAGGTGAAATTAATAATGACATGATTGTGACTGGCGACCTGGATTTAAATTTGTTATATGAAGTAAGAGAACGAGGATCGGTTACAACCTGGCGTGATCGCAGAACGGATTTATACACAGACTGGGAATAGTAAACAGAAGGGGTGGGTTAGTATGTATCGAAGTGAATTTTACGTCTTTGACAAAGAACAGCCTGTTCCGGTTATCATTCGCAATTATTCAAAACAGGATTTTGACGATCTTATCAAGATTCAATCCGAGTGCTTCCCACCTCCTTTTCCGTCAGAATTATGGTGGAATAACGAGCAATTATCCAATCATGTGGCCCTGTTTCCAGAAGGGGCATTATGTATTGAAGTTGATGGTGAATTAGCGGGTTCGTTAACAGGCTTGATTATCGACTTTGACCCAAGCAATAAAAACCATACGTGGGAAGAAATCACTGACCATGGATACATCCGAAACCATAATCCAAGGGGTAATACCTTGTACATCGTTGATATCAGTGTCCGCCCTAGGTACCGTAAACTAGGGTTAGGAAAATTGATGATGCATGCGATGTACCATGTAGTGATCGAGGAAGGTTTAGAACGATTACTAGGCGGCGGAAGAATGCCAGGATATCATAAAACAGCCAATCACATGACACCAGAGGAATATTTAGCATCGACCATTAAAGGAAATATAAAGGATCCTGTTATTACTTTCTTACTGCGCTGTGGCCGTGTGCCAGTAGGAATTGTAGAAAACTATCTAGAGGATGAAGAATCCTGCAATTATGCGGCATTATTGGAATGGAAAAATCCTTTTAAATAAACGGGAGGTAAATCTTAATGGAATATATTAGAATCACCAGTATAGATGATCCAAATTTTAGAAAGCTTCATAACTTAATGGAAGAAATTTTCCCCCCTGAAGAAGTGCTAGAGTATGAGCTATGGAAAGAGCCATTAGAAGATCCGAGTATTCGCGTATTTGTGGCAGTCGACGGTGATAAAGTCTTAGGCGCAACTGAATACCGGTACTATCCTGATTGGAATATTGCCATGACAGATTTTACGATCATCAGTAAACCTGGCCACAGTCTTGGTCGATTTTTAGCTCAAAACCGATTAAAGGATTTACAACAATTAGCCAGCGAAAATAGAAAAGAGCTTTACGGAATGTTTGCAGAAATATACGATCCGTACAGGGTGGAACATCACGAATTTGGTGGAGTTAAGGTTATGGATCCTTTTGTGCGACGTGAAGTCCTTTCCCATCTGGGTTACAAGCGCATTGATATTTCCTATGTTCATCCTTCTTGGGAAAACAATGGGGAAGCCGTAACAGGGCTTGATTTATGTTTCATGCCATTAAATGAGGATATTGTTTCACTCCCTGCCAGCCTTGTAAAGGATTTTCTAACAACCTATTATTCCATTCTTTCAAATAAACCAGAGGAGTGGTTAGAAATGATAGACCGTTTGGGGGACAAAGAAGAGATATCCTTATTACCATTGTGAAAAAAGAAATTTCTAATAATATTGACAATTACAACGGATTCAACTAGAATTCTTTTTATAACTTGGAAATTTAATGAAACAAATACATAAAACTCTTATCCAGAGCGGCGGAGGGACTAGGCCCGATGAAGCCCGGCAACCATCAAGTATTTCTTGAAAAGGTGCTAATTCCTGCAGGTGATTTAACCTGACAGATAAGAGGAGGAATCTAACCCTCTTCTTATGAAGAGGGTTTTTTACTATTTGGTCGTAAATTATTTAATTGAAGGGTGGATTTAACATGTCTGTTATTAAAGTGGCAATTCTGGGTTTTGGAACAGTAGGGGAAGGTGTTTATAGAACGATACAATCTCATGCTCAAGAACTTGAGGGTGTATTAGGAAAAAGGGTCGAAGTTGCAGCCGTACTAATTAGAAATAAGCATAAAAAGAGAAATATTAATGAAGATGTATTAGTCACTGCAGATTTTAATGAAATTTTAAGTCTTCCTCAACTTGATGTGATTGTCGAAGCAATCGTCAATAAAGAACCCACCTTTACATTTTTAAAACAAGCAATTCAAAGAGGATGCCACATAATCACAGCTAATAAAGAAATGTTTGCACACCACGGGAATGAGCTGCTCGAGTTAGCAAAGCATCATAATGTTTCAGTAGGTTACGAAGCGACAGTTGCGGGTGGTATACCTGTTATTCAAACCTTAAGGCAGTTATTAAATGTAAACCGTGTTCATCACGTGCAAGGAATACTGAATGGAACATCGAATTTCATCTTAACGGAAATGCGTGAGAAGAAGCAGTCCTTTGTTGACGCCTTAAGTCTAGCACAAGCAAAGGGGTTTGCTGAAGCAGATCCAACCAATGATGTGGAGGGCTTTGATGCTTTTTATAAAACAATGATTCTTAGCAGAATTGCATTTGGTGAGGAACCAAATTGGGAGGATGTTGAAAGGGAAGGGATTACCTCAATTACAAGTGAGTTAATCGAGGCAGCTGAAAGACTTGGTCTTAGGTTTAAACATATTGCAAGTATAAGTAAGAAAGGTGATCAAATTAAGGCGTCTGTTAGACCAGTCCTTGTTGGGAAGTCTCATCCTTTTTATTCTATTGAAGGGGTAGAAAATGCCGTAAATGTTTACACAGATCTTGTTGGCAGTATTACATTACAAGGACCAGGTGCTGGCATGTTTCCAACGGCAAGTGCAGCAATCGAAGATTTAGTCTATGTCTGTCAAAATAAGCTGACAAAAAAGTATTTCACAAAGACCCCAGCAATTCATTTAAGAGATAAAAAAGAGCATGAAGACGAATTATGGATAATTCAAGGTCTAACAAAAGATTATAACAACCCACTGATCACATGGATTACTCAATCTAGTGCGGAGACAGCAATTATCCGGACAAATACGGAGTTAATTAAACAGTTAATTAGTGAACAGAACATAAAGTGTTGCTTTCAAATTTTAGGGGAGTTTGAAATAGAAAGCAATGATAAAGAAGTAACATTAGCCGCCATATAGGTTAAAAGAAATCATAGCAATTATTTCGTAAAAAAGAGCGCATGAGCTCTTTTTTTTTTTGAACTTCTATGCTCCTAATTGAAGGGAATCAACAAATAGCTAAAAAAATAAACAAAAGCAACCTATAAATGGGGATAAGTTTAGTCAAAATCAAATGGTATTCATATTGTGTAAAAGCAAACCAAATGGACTAGTTAATCATAAAGTAAATTGAAGAGGTGCGTCATGTTATGGAATAGCTTATATGGACGTTTATTAACGGATCTGAAAAATACATTTACCTATGAGTTTTGGGTATTACCTGAAAATGTTCATCATATCGATAAACAATCTCGGGATAAGCCAGTTGATGGAACTGGAACGAATTTTATGATTGGTCCTGGACAGGGGATGTCCAATAATGATGCTGGGGTTAGTGTTTCAGTTGGACTAAATGGAATAACGGTTTATGAACATACTAACGAGAATATATATGCGGTGTTAGTCTATGAAGCCAGCATTAATGATCTCATTCACATTGCTGTTGTCTATAATGAAAGAGAGCCGCAGCTATTCATTAATGGGAAGTTTGTAAAAAAAGGGGATAGAAGCTCTAAAAACTATGTCTATCCATCTGGGATGATTGGCGGGCAGCCAGGTCTATTCTTTAATGGTAATATTAACGAAATTAGACTTTGGGATCATTGCCGCACAGAAAAAAATCTTAATAATTTTTTGAATAAAAAGCTTACTGGAAACGAGAAAGGGTTATACGGTCTTTGGCCAACTCCGACGGTAAATGAACAAGAATCACAGAAGGTAAATGCAAAAACTAAAAAGTCCCCGAATAACAAGGACACAAGCTCCAACGAGAAACTAACTACAGAAACCCTAGTAAATAATAGCCAAGATATTGAAGTCAGTATTATTATTCCTTCCCTAAATAAATATCCACTAAATCTCCTGACTCTTTTCTCACTTGAATATCAAACATTCAATCCTTCAAAAATGGAAGTTATCTTTATAGATGATGCTTCAACTGACCTAACGGAAGAAAAGATAAAAGGTTATAAGCCTCCCTATCATTTCAAATATATACGTAATATAAAGAACCTAGGAAGAGCGAAGGTTCGAAATTTAGGCATTCGTGCAGCAAGAGGGAGCACTCTTATTTTTCTTGATGCAGAAATGATAACAGAACCTGATTTTGTTGAAAAACATCATAAATTCCACCAATCAAAAAATAAGCATATTTTATCAGGAGTAATGCATTCAAAAGTCATATATTCATGTATCTTCCCGGAATTTACTCAGGAGGAAATAAACAATATCGAAACTTTAGCCAAAAATAATCAGTTGCTTTATTCTAGGTACAAAAACTTTAAAAATCCATCTAAACAACCGTACCCGTTGTTGAAAAAAAGCGATATTGCAAGAAAAGCTTTCAAGGATATAGGAGTTGTAACATACCCATGGTTCCAATCGATAACCGACAATTTTGCTGCTGACTTAGAAGGGTTTTCCTTTCCATGGATGGCATTTCTTACAGGGAATGTTTCCATTCAAAAAGAGTTTATTACTCAGGCAGGATTGTTCGATGAAGACTTTGTCCAGTACGGTTACGAAGATTGGGAACTAGGATATCGTTTATATAAAATGGGTGCCACATATATAGCTAGAAATGATTTGATCACATATCATCAAGAACACCCTATAGGCGAAAGCAAATGGAAAGAGGCAATTAACAACCTTGGACTGTTTATTTTAAAGCATCATGACATCGATGTTCTTGTTCTTGGATTAGAGATTTCAGGTCTTGCAGATTTATTAACAATGAGTAAGCTATTAAGTGAATATAAATTACTCATTCAATCTTATCCAAAGCAATTTCAAAAATTCCAAAAAAAATTCATGCACATTCTTGAAACAATTGTCCTTTTACTTCAAATCGACATCCGTCACATAAATATCTTAGGAGCTGCAGGCTTTGGCTCTGACGAAATAAATGAGCTGCAAGAAGAAATTAATTCTATTAAAACTCTTAAAAAGTTTACTAATTTAACCAACCTTTTAGATAAGGTCATGAACTCATAAATAATTCTCAAAGTTAAAGGAGTGAGAGAGTGGTTTCCATTATTACTTGTACAATAAGAGAAGAGAACATCAATAATGTTTTTAATAATTATAAACAGCAATCCTGGAAGAATAAAGAGTTGATCATTATCCTAAATAAGGATTCTATGAATATGGATAGATGGATTACTAAGGCTAGGGAATATCGTAATGTCCAGATTTATCAACTACATGAAAAAGCAACATTAGGTGACTGCTTAAATTTTGGGATTATGAAATCCAATTATGATATTATTGCAAAATTTGATGACGATGACTATTATGGGCCTGACTACATTAAAAGTTCCATGGCTGCTTTTGAAAATAAAGATATTTCTATTATCGGAAAAAACTCTTTATATATCTATTTTAAAAATAAAAAAGCGCTGATCCATGTGCCAGGTAATGAGAATTCAATCTCAGAGACTGTTGCTGGAGCAACATTAATGTTTAGAAAAGATGTCTTTCAACAGGTTCCATTTGAAAAGGTAAATCGAGCTGAGGATTTCTTCTTCATTGAACAATGTAAAGAGAAGGGATTTAAGGTTTATTCAACTGACCGTTCTCATTTTGCGGTTATCAGAAATGATGCTGAAAAACATACGTGGAAGATTTCCGATAAGGATTTAATGGAATGGGGAGAAATAATCGCCTTTACAGATGATTTCCAAACATTAGTGTCAAAGGAGAACCTGTTCTTTCATCCTTAAAGATATACTCATTTTCACTTTGGTTAGATTCTTTTGGCTTTAACATTGAATTCTTATTATTTATTGAGTTGCAGATCTTTATTAATACAGCTGTTGATTGGAGCGGAAGGTGCGAAGACTCCTGCGGGAGTACGGGGCAGGGGAGACCCCGCAGGAGCGCAGCGACGAGGAGGCTCGCCGGCACGCCCGCGGAAAGCGAAGCACCTGGAGCGCAAATCAACAGACTTATCACAAAGCTTGAATCAAAAAAGAAGCAGGATGCCCTGCTTCTTTTTTTGATTCATCTACATAAAGATTTATTTATTTCTTTTTGATTGTACACGCTGATTCGCAGCATTAGCACGTGCAAGTGCTTCAAGGTCTGCATGGTCTGCAAATTCTGCAGAATATTCTACGTCATTTCCATCTGTTATTTTTAGGTTCTTAGGTGTTTGTGGAAGTGAACTTTTGTTACTATTTCCAGTTCCGTTATGCATACGACCCATTACTAAAAACCCCTTTCATAGTTAACATCCAAGAAGCAAAAATGCTCCCTTTACTATGATGTACAACTTATGAGGGAACCATGAATGGAAAATACTTCAGCAGAACCTTTCGATAACTATAGTCTCGTTTTCTTGTCGTGAAACCCGCCAGCACGGTCTGCCATTTTAAATTCTCTTTGATAAGATACCTCTTGCATACTCGTTAGAGAGTATTTTCCACGATCCTTATCCTTTTTCTTTTTTTCCGCCATTTTGCTCATTCCTTTCAACAGTTTTTTTAGTTAATCGTCATCAAGCTATGTGGTAAAAAATAGAAGCACTTATGTACTTATTTCCATTTTTACCTTTTAGGAAAGGAATGATACGGTTTTTAAGAAAATATATTTTTTAATGCCAATTGTAGATTTGAATACTTAAATTGATAGCCATTTTCTAAAAGCTTTTCCGGTAATACTTTTTGCCCATCAACAACCAATGTACTCATTTCACCAAGGAGCAGACGAAGGGCAAAGCCCGGGACAGGCAGCCAGTGAGGACGGTGTAATACACTAGCAAGTGTTTTCCCAAATTCATTCATTGTTACCGGGTTCGGTGCGGTAAAATTAACCGGCCCATTAATTTGTTCATTATTGATAATAAAGGATATACCCTTAACCACATCATCAATGTGAATCCAAGACATCCATTGTCTACCATTCCCAATGGGTCCGCCCATAAATGATTTATAAGGAAAAGCTATTTTAGGAAGGGCTCCTTCTTGCTTATCAAGGATAATACCAAACCGACAAAAGACGGTGCGTACCCCTTGTTGAGCAGCTCTACTAGCTTCTGTTTCCCATTGCCGTACTGTTTCGGACAAAAAATCATTCCCAAACCCATGGTTTTCTTTTTCCGTAAAGATTTTTTCAAAAGATGTTCCATAAATGCCTATTGCGCTCGCATTAATCAAAGTCCTTGGTTTAGTGTTTAATTTTGATATGATATTTAAAAGTTCTTTAACAGAGTCTAACCGGCTTGTTAAGATTTTTTCTTTTCTTTGATCAGTCCACCGTCCGCCATTAATCGATTCGCCAGCAAGGTTAATAAAAATATCGGTACCCTCAAGGGCTTGTAAAGGGCTTGAATCTTCACCCAGCCATTGGACGTAACGGATCCGATCATTTCCATTTGAGCCTTTTAATCTCCTTGTTAAAATGTTTACCTCATGATTGTTTTTCAATAATTCATCCATAAGTGCTTTCCCGACAAAGCCTGTTCCACCTGCAATGGTAATCCTCAATTTTTCCGCCCCCTTATTATGATTTATCTTACAATATTTTATCAGGAATATGGTAAAGTATTGTTGAGGTGTATGACATGGCTATAATTACAAAAATCACCACTCAGCAAAAAAATCAGGATCGCTTTAATATTTTTATGGATTACGGCAAGGGGAAGGGGGAGGAATTCGCCTTCAGTGTCGATAGTGATGTCTTGATCAAATTTCAATTAAAAAAAGGGATGGAACTTGACGATTTTTCCTTTATGGAAATTCAGTATCAAGATGACATTCGTAAAGCTTACAACAAAGCCATCCATTATTTATCTAGAAGGATGAGGTCGGAAAAAGAAATCAGGGATTACCTTTTTTCAAAGGAAATAGAAGAACCTGTCATTAATGAAATTATCCATAAACTATCAGCTTTTAAATACATAAATGATGAGGAATTTGCATTGGCTTATGTAAGAACCCAAGCAAATACCACTGACAAAGGTCCAACGAATATCAAAATGGAACTGAAGGATAAAGGAATTGATGAAGGCACACTTATGCTTGCTTTAGAGGAATATCCCTTAGAGCAGCAGATTGAAAAAGCCACCAAAATAAGTGTTAAGTTCTATGAAAAAAATGCGAAGGAATCATTAAAAATTCAAAAACAGAAGCTAGAGAATTTACTGCTTAGAAAAGGATATTCTTATGAAGTGATTCATATTGCTGTTAATGAAACTTCAGTAAACACCGATGCTGATGAAGATATGGAGGCAATCAGATTTCAAGGTGAGAAGGCACTTCGAAAATATAGTAAGTACAGCGGGTTTGAATTTCAACAAAAGATGAAGCAAACCTTATATCGAAAAGGCTTCCCAATGGAACTGATTGAAGCATACCTTTCAGAAGTAAAAAATCATGACCAAGAAGAGTCATGATTTTTTACTTTCAATAATAATGGAGTCCTGATCGATTTGTTCCATAATAATCTCCGCAACTTCTTTTGGTGTACGGAAACGGGAAAAATCTTTGACATGATCGGAATTATCCCAAAATGGAGTGTCCATACCGCCCATATAAACAGCATTTATTTTAATACTGTGATCTTCATATTCCTTTTGCAAACTTTCCGTAAAACCTCTTACCGCAAATTTACTGGCTGCATAGACCGCTTCATTGACTTTTCCACGCAAACCAGCTGTAGAAATAATATTCATTATTCTCCCATCAGATGACTTAAGAATATGAGGTAATATTGCTTTTGTCATCAAAATAGTCCCTAGAACATTTGTATTCATCATTTCCATGATCTGCTGTTCATCGATATCAATAAACGGACCGAAATGCCCTACCCCTGCATTATTGACTAATCCGCACAAAGTATATGTCCCGCTGATTTCTTCTATCTTTTTTGAAACATCATCTGCATTTTGAATATCTATTGGAAGGGTGTCAGCTTTTCCTCCGAGAGCAATAATTTCATCTCTTGAAGTTGTTAATTTATCAACAGTCCTCCCAGTAAGCAAAAGATGATAACCTTTCTGTGAAAAGAGGTGGGCCAATTCTTTGCCTAACCCGGAGCCAGCTCCTGTAATGATGATTGTTTTCATATCTAATCTCCTTCAATAATTTCAACCTTTATTAATTATATAAAAATTACTATACTAAAATAAAGGGATATAGAGGGAGTGAATGAACAATGCAGCAGGACAAACGCTATAGTACAATGACAGAACATGAATTACGTCAGGAAATTGGCATCCTTCAAGAGCAAGCACGAAAAGCAGAACAAATGGGAATGGTAAGTGAGTTTGCCGTCCTCGAACGTAAGGTTCAAATGGCAAAAGCATACCTAATGAACCCGGATGAGTTTAAACCAGGAGAACTTTATGAAATAGAGGGCAGTCCAGGCGAATATTTTAAAATTGACTATCTAAACGGTGTGTTTGCATGGGGGTATCGTCTCAAGGGGGATGGCCATGAAGAGGCCTTGCCAATCTCTTTGCTAAAAAAGTAAAGATAATGATAAGACAAACCAGAGAGTAATCCTCTGGCTTGTCTTTTTTAAGGTTGTTAAAGGCTACCTATTTATACACTTGCGGCGATTCATCGTCGCGCTCTCCAGATGCACGCATGCGCTCTTGTGGGTGAGTATTAATCGTGCCATCAGCTCTTTTTGATGCATATTCTGCTTTAGCCCGTGGTTCTCCCTCGAGTTTATTATTATTTTGATTTGGGAATCCAGTTTCTTTATTTCTCATGATATACCTCCAAAATGGAATGAGAGCACGTGAAAAGCAAAGCATTTTCAATGCTTACCACGTAACATTAGTATCTGCGTTAATAATTTAGGTTATGTTAAAAGAAATTGGCAATGAGGTGTGAACATGAACAGTTACCATGATGAATTAGCAAATCTGCTATTAAGTAAAAATAACCAACTAAGCTATAACCAAGCCAGAACATGGGTGGAGCTGCTTTGGGAAGATTTTGAAACCACCTACGCGAAGGCGGGCAGAGAATATAAGGGCAGTGACATGACTGAGAGAATTGTCAAGCAATGGATTGAAAACTATGGGGAAAAGTTACACGAATTTGTGGCAACCAACCCAAAATACAAGGATTTTCTAAAGCCTGATAAAAATAGCTTAAACTAGAAAAAGCGAGTGACTTTTCGTCACCGCTTTTTTTAACTGATAAGAAAGTATAAATTTTTGAACTTAGATTAACGCTGACCAGGGCGCTTGCGCTTTTTTAACTTGGAATGATGCTCAATTTTTTTCGTAATTTCTTTTCACTAAATACCCAGCCAGTATATGAACTAATTGGTTTCAAGTCACAATCTAATTGAACGACTGCAACAAATGGATAGTGTCCATTGCTCCTGTATCGTAAATCAATAAAGCGCACTTCGAAAAAATCAGTGTATTCATCCACTTCCCAACGATAGACTGGCGAAAAGGATAAGAATGCAGAAAGATTTTTATCCATCTTTGCCGCCTCAATTACAGGAGTCTTGGGAACGGGTATACGGTTAAAATAATCTAAGATCTCGACTTCATTATTTACTGCTTTTCCTACAAAAAATTGTTTTTCGTTCATGGCAGCAATTCGCCATTGATGAAACCTCATTGTTGGTGCGATAATTATTTCTGTTGCATCTGGTATTTTTTTTCTTATCTCAGTCATAACACGATGTTTTGCCTTAAAGCGTATGAGATAATATCCGACAATAATGGCATACATGACCAAAAAAGTATAGCCAGGATCTGCCCCTAATACCCAGATAATAATCCCAAGAATATGAATTCCAAAGATAACCGGATCAAAGGTATTGATGACGCCTAGGGCGACCCATTTTGAAGAGAATGGTCTTAGAGCTTGTGTTCCGTATGCATTAAATATATCAACAAATACATGAATAAAGACTGCTGCAAATGTCCAAGCCCATAAATGATATAGATTGGCACCAGTAAAAAACGGATAAATAACGGCTACTAAGAGAAGCGGCCACAAAATCACAGCTGGAATGGAATGGGTAACGCCTCGATGATTGCGAATGTAAATGGCATTATTCTTTAACTTTAAAACCGTATCAATATCAGGTATTTGCGATCCGGCAATTGTAGCAATTAAGACACTAGTCGTGGTAGCATGGCTGCTAGCGACAACAGGGTCAAGAGTTGCTAAACCACCTAGAGCAATTCCCATGACAACGTGTGTTCCTGTATCCAAAAGGAAGTCCTCCTTCAAATATAATTCTTGTCAAACATGCTCAATTAATTTATCGTAAAACAAATACATTACTTATTATAATGCCTTTTTTCACGCAGTTTAACTACATCTGGAGGAACAAAAGTTATGATTATTGAACTAAAGAATATAGAAAAAATCAACAAATCTGCTTTTCAAACAGATTTAATTAACTGGTTTAAATATGAACAACGTGACCTACCTTGGCGAAAAGATCAAGACCCATATAAAATATGGGTTTCAGAAATTATGCTGCAGCAAACAAGAGTGGATACGGTTATTCCCTATTTTAATCGTTTTATTGAGTGGTTTCCTACCATTGAAGACCTAGCAGAGGCTGAGGAAGATAAGGTTTTGAAAGCATGGGAAGGACTCGGATATTATTCAAGGGTAAGAAACTTACAATCAGCAGTAAAGGAAGTAAAGGAGAAGTATAGCGGAATTGTACCCAATAATCCTGAGGACATCGCTGGACTAAAAGGGGTTGGGCCATATACGGCTGGAGCCATATTAAGTATCGCCTATGGAATTCCTGAACCCGCTGTGGATGGAAACGTAATGAGGGTATTTTCAAGGGTTCTTTCAATATGGGAAGATATTGCAAAATCATCCTCACGAAAAATATTTGAAAAGGCAGTTCGAGAATTAATTTCTCATGATGACCCATCCTCCTTTAACCAAGCATTAATGGAATTGGGAGCATTAATCTGTACACCAACCTCTCCATCATGTTTATTATGTCCTGTTAGGGAACATTGCCAAGGGTTTGAGGAGGGGGTTCAAAATGAACTTCCGATAAAGACCAAAAAAAATAAGACAAGAAATGTTCAACTTGCGGCAGCTGTCCTTTTAGATGGGAATGGAAAGGTATTAATCCACAAGCGGCCGGCAACAGGTTTGCTCGCAAATTTATGGGAGTTCCCTAATGTTGAAATTCATCATCCATTACAAAATGATCGTGAGCAGATTATAGATCTATTTGAGCATACCTTAAATATAAAAGTAAAACTTGAAAAAATTATTGGGCAGCTTGAACATGTTTTTTCTCATTTGGTGTGGAATATTAACGTATATACAGGTACCTTCCACTCTGATTTTCAGGAAAGTGACGAGTGGAAGTTTGTATCATTAGAAGAAATGAAAGAATTTGCCTTCCCTGTTTCCTACCAAAAAATGCTTAGGCTTTATTTAGAACGCCAAAAGGAATGAACGCCGCAAAGCTGCGGCGTTTTTTCAATGATAAGAAAGTATAAATTTTTGAACTTAGATAACTGTCTAGCGCAAGCGGCGCTTGCGCTTTTCTTAATCATATACTGTTTTCGTACCATGGGTATAGTCTGCCTCTTGTCTATTAATGCCTCCCCTGTTTTCAATTTCCTCAATAATTTCACGATGGATCGTTTGTCCTTCACTATTTAAATAGGGGGCAATTTGCTGCAAAGAATGGTGGAAAAAAGCAAGTTCACTGCTTTTCCAATCCGATTTAGACATCATCGACAGTTCAGTCATATCACGTCCTACATACATCTTTATATCTTCCTTTCCAAGGTTAATTACTCTTATTGTTTAATATTAATTGTCTTCTATTCGTGGAAAAGATAAAATAAATTGAAAAGCGCAGGCGCCCGTTTAGCGGCGTATGGACTGGAGCCCTTTGACTTATCGTAGCGAAAAGAGCGAAGTCCACTAGCCGTTGGGCGATGAAGCTAGACATTGATCAAATATATTTAACATAGAAGGGAATAGTTACATGACTCAAAAAGTAGCACTCATCACGGGAAGCAGCAGGGGCATCGGTAAGGCGACTGCTCTTCGATTAGCTGAAGCAGGATATGATATTGTCATTAATTATGCTAGAAGTAAAAAATCAGCTCTAGAGACAGCAGAGCAAATAGAGGCATTAGGGAGAAAAGTACTCGTTGTTAAAGCAAATGTTGGCGATGTAGCGAAAATAAAAGATATGTTCACCCAAATAGATGAAGAATTCGGTCGTCTAGATGTGTTTGTAAATAATGCTGCCTCTGGCGTACAACGACCAGTAATGGAGCTTGAGGAAAATCATTGGGATTGGACTTTAAATATTAATAGTAAGGCCTTGCTGTTTTGTGCCCAAGAAGCTGCCAAATTAATGGAACGAACTGGCGGCGGGAAAATTGTCAGCATTAGTTCTCTTGGTTCGATCCGCTATCTAGAAAATTACACGGTCGTTGGCGTTTCCAAGGCGGCTTTAGAAGCACTAACTAGATATTTGGCGGTTGAATTAGCCCCTAAAAATATCGTCGTTAATGCAGTTTCAGGTGGCGCAGTTGATACGGAAGCATTAAAGCATTTTCCAAATCGTGAAGAACTGCTTCAAGAGGCCAAAGAAAAAACTCCTGCAGGACGAATGGTAGAAATTGAGGATATGGTAAATTGTGTTATGTTCCTTTTGTCAGATGAATCAAGCATGATCAGGGGGCAGACCATCATAATTGATGGTGGAATTTCATTACTCGTTTAATTATTTTTAAATAATATTTTTGCGGATAATCTCCACGAAGGATGGACAAATTATATTCGTGGAGGTGATTAACATGGCAAATTTCAATCAACAGCCAAACAAAACTTCAGCTGGAACTAACATCCAGGAAGTAAGACAACAAAACGCTCAATCTCAATCTGGGTCACAAGGCTCATTTGGAACTGAATTTGCAAGCGAGACAAATGCTGCTGAAGTAAGAGCTCAAAATGCGCGTTCTGCTGCTGGTACAGCAGGTGCTGCAAGCTCTTCAGCTGCTGCTGGCTCATTCGGAACTGAATTTGCGAGTGAAACTAATGCTGCTGAAGTAAGACAACAAAACCAACAATCTCAAGCACGTAAAAACCAAGGCAATGGCCAATTTGGTCAAAGCTAATAATAGTTAACAAAAAGAAGACACTCTAGATTCGAATAGAGTGTCTTTCTTTTTGTACGTGGATAATTGTCTAGCTCCAGCGCCTAGGGGCTCGGGGTCATAAGCCAATCCGTCCTGAAGGTTAAAAAGTAACCTCCTGCCGGCTCGTCTTATGCCTGTCGCCCCTGTTCAAGGCGCCTCCGCTTTTCTACTTTCGACAAAACTTCTATAATGTCTACATAAATTTTCAAAGGAAAATCCGACTTGTTCAAGAATACATATTAGGAACAAATAAGAAGGCGGTGAGGGAAATGGATCATTTTAACAGATTAGTTTCCGAACAATTGGTGACGATGGATAAATTATTATATCTTCAAGGAGAACTTGAGCGTTGTCAACAAATCGAAGTGGAGCTTCAGACAATACAGAAGTCGACGGATCTTGAAAGTATACAATTAGAGATTCGGCTGATGAAAGATGAGTTAAAAGAGATCCAGTCCATTTTTGAAAAGCAGACAGAAGAAGTAATCAATTCCTATCGGGAAATGAACTTAACACCTTCCTTTTAGGTGGAAAACAAGGAATCTCCTTAAAAAATTCGCAAATTTTTACAAAGAGCCATCGAAATATGGCTCTTTTGTTTTAAAATCTGTTCTCAACCGTTATAATAATAATAAATAGGAATTGTACTTTGTTACCTTTTGTCATTATTTATCTAACGGTTTCAAATAGGGTTACAAAGCGTTCAGGAATGAAGGTAGGGGAGAAACATGGGCGTACCCATCGAAGGTGAACCAATGCAAATACATAGCTATAAGCACAATGGGCACATCCATCGCGTCTGGGAAGAAACAACTGTTTTAAAAGGGACTCAGAATTTGGTTATTGGAGGCAATGATCGAACACTAGTGACAGAATCAGATGGCAGAACGTGGATAACCAGAGAACCAGCCATTTGTTATTTCCATTCACAATACTGGTTTAACGTAATTGGAATGATTCGTGAGGATGGTATATATTACTACTGTAATATCAGTTCCCCTTTTATTTTTGATGGCGAAGCACTAAAGTATATTGATTATGACCTAGATATTAAGGTGTTTCCAGATATGACTTTTAATTTACTAGACGAAGATGAGTATGAACGTCATCGCCGTGAAATGAATTATCCAGATCCAATTGATCAAATTCTAAAAAGAAATGTTGAAAAACTGATTCAATGGATTCGGCAACGGAATGGCCCATTTGCACCAGATTTTATTGATATTTGGTATGAACGTTATTTAACATACAGACGTTAGATGGGTAAAGAGGATATTACGCGCCTGTTGATGTAATCAACAGGTTTTTATTTGCTTTTGTAGTACGAGAATAACCTGCGTGGTTTTATTATTGTAAAAAAATAATTGTATCAATTGCTTCCTATTATTTTTTGAAAGGAGGACTACTTTGAGCAGTATTCTAAGGTATCTGCAATTTGTAAAACCGTATCGGCTTCAGGTGATAGGGACAATCATTATTGGGGTAATAAAATTTTCTATTCCGCTAATGATACCACTATTGATTAAATATGTTGTTGATGACATTGTGGGCAGTCATACTCTATCTCATGATGAGAAGATTGAAAAACTCTTGTTCATTATGGTTATCATGCTTGTTGTTTTTGTCATCTTGCGACCGCCGATCGAATATTACCGCCAATATTTTGCCCAGTGGACTTCAAGCAAAATTCTTTATGATATTCGTGATTCGATGTATACCCACATTCAAAAGTTAAGTTTTAAATATTTTTCAAATAATCGTGCAGGGGAAATTATCTCACGTGTCATTAATGATGTTGAACAAACGAAGACGTTCGTCATTTCCGGATTAATGAATCTTTGGCTGGATATTGCCACAATAATTATTGCCATTATTCTTATGTTTTTAATGAGCGTTAAGCTAACGTTCGTATCAATATTGTTATTTCCGCTATATGCCTTTTCAATTAGGTATTTTTTTGGGAATCTACGTAAGTTGACTCGGCAACGGTCACAAGCACTTGCCGAGGTTCAAAGCTATTTACATGAGCGTGTTCAAGGTATGCCGGTAATCAAAAGCTTTGCGATAGAAGAATTTGAACAGGGTCAATTTGATAAGCAAAATAGAAATTTCTTGGAAAAGGCCTTGCAGCATACTAGCTGGAATGCAAAGGCATTTTCTGCAGTTAATACCATTACAGATATTGCCCCATTAATTGTAATTGGCTATTCTGCTTATCTTGTGATTCAGGACCAGCTATCATTAGGGACGATGGTTGCATTTTTTGCCTATATTGATAAGCTCTACAATCCATTGCGAAGATTGGTTAATTCCTCTACAACAATCACTCAATCATTTGCATCAATGGACAGGGTATTTGAATTTTTAGATGAGAAGTATGATATCGTTGATTCCCCAGATGCACAAGTTTGTAATCAAGTACATGGTGATATTTCATTTGAGAATGTGTCTTTTAGCTACGAAGCAAACGAAGAGATGGTTTTGAAAGATATAACTCTGCATGTAAAAAAGGGAGAAACAATTGCTCTAGTAGGGATGAGCGGCGGTGGGAAGTCGTCGCTTGTTAGTTTGATCCCCCGTTTTTATGATGTGACAAAGGGGAGAATCACATTAGACGGGATAGATATAAGAAACTTTAAGGTTCAATCTTTACGGGACAAAATTGGTGTGGTTTTTCAGGATAATCTCTTGTTTAGTGAATCGGTAATGGATAATATCTTATTAGCGAAGCCAGATGCATCTACAGAAGAAGTATACACAGCTGCAAAAGCCGCTAATGCCGATGAGTTTATCTTGAACCTTTCTGAAGGATACAATACCAAGGTCGGCGAACGAGGTGTTAAGCTTTCAGGAGGACAGAAACAACGAGTTGCGATTGCCCGCGTCTTCTTAAAAAATCCGCCTATCTTAATACTTGACGAGGCAACATCAGCTCTGGATTTGGAGAGTGAGCATGCAATACAAGAATCACTAGAAGTGTTAGCTAAGGATAGAACCACCTTTATCGTTGCACACCGATTGTCAACCATTACTCATGCCAATCGAATTGTACTGATCGAACATGGTCAAATTGTGGAAATTGGGACACATGACGAGCTAATGGCGAAACAAGAGAAATATTATAAACTTTTTCAAGTCCAACAATTAGAACAAAAAGAAACCGAAGCAGAATAATCTGTTTCGGTTTTTTTATGAAATGTCTTCCTCAATTGAAACTTCATTATGGTGATACGAATGAAAACTTGTGATTAAGGTATCTAAGTGCTCAACCTGTTCACCATAATCGATAATCGAGGCTATGATTTGCATTGTATGGTAAACATGCGGGTGGTCACGTCCAGTGAATTCTTGCTGGTGAAGTAAAAACAAATCAAATAATTGCTTTTTATTTAAACAAACACTATTTTCCGAATCAGTAGGAGGAGTTGTAATTTTACCAATGAATCTAAGCATAAGTTGTTCATGATGATAGATGAGACAATCCAATTGTTCCTGAATGGCCTGCTGAAGAGACTCTGGAAGATGTAATAATTCATTCTCAAAACGGTGAAGTCGTTTTAATGTATCAAGAGCCTTTTTGGCTGCTGAATGCATTTGTCTATAAATAACAAGCTTACGCGATTTTTCTAAGCTTTTCTTCTTAAAATAGCTGCGTTCTTCTTTATACATTGTATAAAACAGACCCATTTGAATAATATTGTCTTTTAATTTAACAATATCTGTTTTTAAAAGATTATGATCAAAGTCATGCCGTGTGCTTAACCGAATCCATCTAATGATTTCTTCTGTTGTGCTAGTCATTTTGAAGTATAGTTTGTTTTCATACCTTGGGGGCATAAACACAAGATTGACCAAGAAGGCAGAAAATACCCCAATCATAATAGTAGAAAAGCGGATCCCAGCAAATGGAATGAAATTCCCACCAGGGGTTTCCATAATCGAAATTAATGTTACAAGCGATAGTCCAATTGTATTTTCGAGTTTAAGCTTTAAATTAATGGCAATGACAATAATGGCTGCTAATCCAATTACAATAATGTGATTTCCTAAGAGAAGAACAAAAACAACTGCGAGCAATGCGCCAATAAGATTTCCTTGAATTTGTTCAATAATCGTTAAATAGGAACGATAAATGGTTGGTTGAATCGCAAATATGGCGGCAATGCCAGCGAATACCGGAGAGGGAGAGTGTAACAACTGACCCAAGTAAAGTGAGAGTACAATAGCAATTCCCGTTTTTAATATGCGGGCACCTAACTTCATTCTAATTGGTTTCCTTTCAAAAGGTTTTCTTAAGCAAATTTTTACTATACATGGATTACCCCATATTATCAAGAGATATCATATGAATTTTTTTGATATTTGTTAAAAAAAGTTGGAATAAAAAACGTCCGCTGAAACAGCGGACGTCGTTAAACTTGTTATTAATAAATCATTCTGTAGATACAGATGGATCAGCTTGTTCTTTGACAGGAAGCACCTGCACAAAGTGATTTTCTACATCTGTTAGTAGTGCGCGAAGTTGCTGTGCTTCTTCAGCCTGACCATTCTGTTCAAGCAAGTCGGTATATTGACTTAATAGCTCGTTAATATCCTGCTTGCCTTTCTCATTTAAGTCCACAACTGAAACCTTTGCGCCTTTAGCAATTCTTCTATGAATTGCTTCTTTCGTTAATCTCATCTCAGGCTGTTGACGAATATAAACAACCCCGCCTGTCATTCCTGCGCAAATCCATGGACCTGGGTCTCCTAAAACAAGGCCTCGGCCATTTGTCATATATTCAAAGGCAAACCCTTTAATATTAGCATTTGATCCAATATTACCTGCTTCATTTTCCGGAAGTGGTTTTTTTACAGTGCCTCCAATAATTAAATCAGCCCCAGAAAGACGAATTCCTGCTCTCGCATCTGCATTACCTTGAGCGATAAGAAGTCCCTTTTGAGCTCCATAGCCAAATCCTTTTCCTACGGAACCATTATAAAATTGACCATTCTTACCTTTTGATTTTAAAATTTGGATATTTCCACCAAAGGATGTTTTTCCGACACCATCTTGACCGCCGCCATTAACGGTGATTTCGATTCCTTCACTATTATAGGCGCCTAATCCATTACCAGGAATGGAACCGTCTTTGTATTTTAGCTGGACGGATGGTAACTGCTTATATGAACCATCAAGTCTGCCGCGGACACGGTGACAAGATACTCGGCTTCCTAACACACGCTGTTCGGATGTGACACTAGTGAATTCACGAGAAGAGTGTAATTGATCTACACTGCCATCAAGGTACTCTGCTCCAACAGCTACTTGCATTTGAACTTCTTCAATTGATTTTGATGCTTCGGTTTTTGCAAATTGACTGATTTCTAATGGTTTTAGCAAATAGGAGAGGCTTAGTTGCCCTTGACCTTTGACTTGCTCTAATAAATCAGAACGACCTACTGCATCCTGTAGATTGCGAATTCCAATTGAAGCTGAAAGATCCTTTAATTCTGTTGCAAATGCAGTAAAGAGATTCATAATTCCTTGTACTGCTAAGTCCAATTGGCGAGGCACAAAACGTCTTAGACCGTGCTCTTTCGCCTGAGCTTCTGATTCAATTTGAGTGGCAATTCCAACGTGACAAGTATCTAAATGGCAGCCACGGCATGTAGTACAACCAATTGCCAGCATCGATAATGTCCCAAAGCCAACACGGTTAGCGCCAAGCAGCATAATTTTCAGAACGTCCATTGCACTTTTCATACCGCCATCAGCCCAGAGTTCTACTTTGTGGCGAAGGCCGCTTTCTAGCAGGGCATTATGGGCAGCTTTTACGCCAATTTCAACCGGTAATCCAACATGTTGAAGCGCGTGAATTCTTGCAGCACCTGTCCCGCCGTCAAAGCCGCTCAAAGTGATAATATCAGCCCCCGCTTTAGCAATCCCTACAGCAATTGTTCCAATATTCGGTACAACTGGAACCTTAACAGCGATTTTTGCTTGATCATTAGCTGTTTTTAATTCCAGGATCATTTGCGCTAAATCTTCGATTGAGTAGATATCATGGTTATTTGATGGTGAGATTAAATCTGATCCAAGGGTTGCATTACGTGCTTCGGCAACCTTTGCCGTAACCTTTGAACCAGGTAGATGACCGCCTTCACCAGGCTTTGCACCCTGACCAATTTTAATTTCTAATAAATTGGATGAGTTAAGTAGTTCCGCATTGACTCCAAATCTTCCAGAGGCAATCTGCTGTCCTCTAGTTTTTGGATACTTACCGAGCATATCTTTAATTTCTCCGCCTTCACCATTTAAGCTGACCATGTTTAGACGGTCTGCTCCTTCGGCATAGGCTCTAAATGCTGTTTCATTTTGAGAACCAAAAGACATGGAAGAAATAATGAACGGTAAATCATGGTCACCGACGCGAAGGTCGACATCTGCTGGTGCTAACTTTTTATTACTTTGTTTAAGCTGAACTAAATGACGAATCGTTGTTGGATTCTCTGTTTCTTGTTCAGTGATTTTATCACGATAAACATTGTAATCACCTGTAGCTGCTATTTCACCAATTGCCTTCCAAATCCGTGGGAAGAGATGGAAAGTCTTTCCGACTCTTTCCTTTTCATTGTGGTAAGCTTCGGCTCTTGATAAGGCATCAAGTTTCATTGCTTCAAAATCAGTTTCAAGTTCTTTCGAACCAAAAAAGTTTACAATGTTTAATAGATTAGCAATATCCTCATGTAAGCCGATACTTGAGAATAGGCGGCCGTATCCACGTAGTTCATGAATACCAATTGTTGAGATTACTTTTTCCAGCCCTTTTGTAAGAGCACTAAATAGATTTGTTAAAGGCTTTGAAGTCTCGTCAAGAACCGTTAAGAACATATAGTAAGGGCTGATTAAATCTGCACCTAATCCAAATGCAGTAATGATGTCATGAAGAGAACGAATTGCAGCAGAACGTAGAACTAATGAACAGTCTCTTCTTATTTCTGCTTTAACAAGTGCTTGATCAATGACTGACGTTACTAAATGAGGATCAATCCAATAGAAATCTTCCTGATGTGCTTTTGCATCATCCAGAACAAGCAACGATTTTCCTGCTTGAACTGCCTGAACGGCTTCATTGGCAAGTCTATCTAGCGCTTGCTCGAGCTTTTCTTCTTTGCTGAATGTAGCAGAAATAAAGGTTACAAGCTTCTGCGCCTGAAAATGGGAAACAACTTGATCAAAACTTGGCTGACCTAAACTCTCAGATAAGTCAAAGCCTGCTTTCCCTTCCAATAATAGAGGGGTAGTTAACTCAATAACTGTTTCGTTATTTTCTTTATTGAATAGTGTTGGACGTTTTCCGATAATGACACGTGTTGAAAAATGCTCAGTCTCACGGTCCCTGTCAATTGCAGGATTCGTTACAACCGCTACACTTTCTTTAAAGTAATCAGCAATATTTTTTCTTTCTGGGTTAAGTGCAGCTAGTGGGGCATCGTGACCAAGCGAACGAATTGGTTCCACACCTTTTTCCGCCATTTGTTCGATTAATTGGATATGATCTCGTTCCCAGCCAAATGCCTTATATTGTCCATTATGGATTTTGTCAGGATATGTCATCGTCACTGTTTTTCCTAAAGAAGGAGGAAGCAAACGAGCTCTAACTTCACTAATATTTAACTTTTCAGAAAAACGGGAATACACTTCAGTCTGAAAACGATCTTGCTCATAAACTTCAAGCGTGTCACCATTCCATTTAAAGCCAACCTTTTCACCTGGTGCTAAAGGCTTTGGTTCATTCACATATTCACTCGAAGAAATGATCCCTGGTTCAGATGAAAATAAATAAGAGCTTTCTGTCTCGAGCATCCATAGCGGACGAAGTCCTAGTGCATCAACACTAAATACGGCTTCATCACCATATCTTGAAATAATACCAGCAGGACCTTGAGCAAAATGCCCCCAGGCTTCTCTAAGGTAGGTATATAAATCTTGTAGATTTTCAGGGTATGCCTTAATTTCATTGATGATTGGCGGGAATAAAACATCAATTGCTTCAAATAATGAAAAACCTTCGCGGCAAATTAATGTTTCCATCGTCCGGCTTAAATCTTGAGAGTCACTGCCATCTTTGACAAGGGGCACACCAATCATTCTTGCTTCATCACGAAGTTTGGCAATGGTATTAATTTCTCCATTATGTCCAAGAACACTAAATGGCTGTACTCTGAAAAAGCTTGATAATGTATTTGTAGAATAACGATTATGTCCAAGTGTCATGGTAGAAGCTACAAGTGGATTTGCAAGGTCATGATAGTAACGTGGGAGAATATCCCCTGCACCCATTACCTTGTATACAACATGGTTGTGACTTAATGAAGCAACATGAACTTGATCATTTGTTTCAAAATCAATTATTACTTCGAAAAGGCTCTTTGTTAATTCTTGGCCGTTTTTTGAAGAAAGACAGGCAAATTGCCAGAACACAGGATTCTCTTGAATTGCGATTGGACCAAGTGCTGAAGAATCAGTTACTTGATCTGTTTCAAATACTACATCAAAGTTGTGTTTTTCTAACTTTTCAAGTAATTCTTGTTTAGTAGTTTTCCAGTTTACTTTTTGACTAATGAAAACATGGCCAACAGCAAATTCTTCTTTTTCGGCAAGCGTTGGTTCCTGACCTGCCTGAAGCAATTTTTCTTTCCAAAGCGCAACTGGGATATCGGTATGAATGCCGACACCGTCGCCTTCTCCATTTATAAAACCAGCACGATGATTCATAGTCACAAGCGCATCTATACAATCAAAAATATTTTTTCTAGTCGGGCGCTTAGTTTTTTCAAGACATGCGACGATTCCGCAAGCATCATGTTCTTGTTTGTGGAAATCTTTGAATAGGGAAGGGGTCCATTTTTGTGTCATCATATTAGGCTTTAGCAGTTATCTGCTAAGGCCATTCACCTCCTATGAAACTAAAAGTTTAAGTATATCATCGTGGTTGTCATTCGTTTGTCACTTTAACGTGGTATATTGTTAAAGGAAAAATATAAAAATAATAATTTAATAGTATCATAAGAATTTTCAGAAATCAAATAAATATACATTGTTTTGGATAAGAAAATAGTGGATAATACGCGTTTGATAATTGAGGGAACATGTTAATGTAAACGTTTTCAAAGCGTTTTAAAAAATAAAAGGAAGTGATTTCCACTTCCTTTAGTGCATAAAAATTGTATATTTATTCGTTCGCAAGTGAAGAAAATGCATTTCTTACTGCATGTAAAGTGGCCTCGATATCCTCATCTGTATGAGCGATTGTCAAAAACCATGCTTCATATTTGGATGGAGCAAGATTTATTCCTTGATGGAGCATATGCTTAAAAAACTTTGCAAACGTTTCTCCGTCTGTATTTTCTGCTTGAACATAGTTTTCAATTTTTTCCTTTGTAAAATAAACAGTTAGAGCACCTTTCAAACGGTTGATTGTTATATCGATATTATTTTCTTTCGCAGCCTCTAAAATTCCCTCTTCAAGAATGGCACCTAAACGGTCTAGGTAATCGTAAATACCCTCTTGTTTTAGCACTTCGAGACAGGCAATTCCCGAAAGAATGGATGCTGGATTTCCTGCCATAGTTCCTGCTTGATAGGCAGGACCAAGCGGAGCTACTGTTTCCATAATTTCTTTCCGTCCACCGTAGGCGCCAATTGGCAGGCCGCCGCCAATGATTTTTCCGAGGACGGTTAAATCTGGTTCAATCCCTAATAAATTTTGGGCACCACCGTACATAAACCGGAACGCTGTAATTACCTCATCATATATCACAAGCGCACCTGTTTCATGGGTTAAGTCATTGACCTGCTGCAGAAAACCAGGGTTTGGTTCAACAATCCCGAAGTTTCCAACAATGGGCTCCACTAACACAGCTGCGATTTGATCTCCCCATTTCGCTAATGCTTCTTTAAATGGTTCAATATCATTAAAAGGAACCGTTATTACTTCTTGTGCGATACTTTTTGGAACTCCAGCAGAATCTGGTGTACCTAATGTTGATGGACCGGAGCCAGCTGCAACCAGGACGAGGTCAGAATGACCGTGATAACAGCCTGCGAATTTAATGATTTTATCTCTGCCTGTATATGCACGGGCAACGCGTATTGTTGTCATCACAGCTTCTGTACCAGAGTTTACAAACCGAACTTTTTCCATCGAAGGAATGGCTTCTTTCAACATTTTTGCAAATTTGACTTCATGTGGTGTTGGTGTACCATATAGGACACCACTTTCTGCTGCGCGTTTGATTGCTTCAGTAATATGTGGGTGGGCATGTCCTGTTATAATTGGACCATACGCAGCGAGATAGTCAATATATTGATTTCCGTCTACATCCCAAAAGTATGCCCCTTGAGCCCGTTCCATTACCACGGGTGCTCCACCGCCAACCGCTTTATAGGACCGTGATGGGCTGTTTACTCCGCCGACAATATGTTCTAGTGCTTCATTATGTAATCTTTCAGAATTAATAAAATTCATGTATTTTCCCCCTTCAATCATTTCTATCCCATTTTAGCACTTTTTTAGCTAATATTTGTCTGTTTAACTATTCGGATATTTTATGAAGGCGTGCTTGTTGTTTTATCAACCTTATTTGGCTAAACTAAATCTCTAGGTCATTGTTTCGGGGGGAGAAAATGAAAAACGTAATAGAAGTTAATAATTTGCGAAAAGAATTTAAGGCATATTCCAGCCGAACAGGTTTAAAAGGGGCATTTAGGGATTTATTAACAAGAAATTATAAAATTGTTCCTGCAGTTAATGATATTAATTTCTCTGTAAAAAAAGGTGAAATGGTGGGTTATATCGGTGAGAATGGAGCAGGAAAATCTACAACCATAAAAATGCTGACCGGAATTTTAACACCTTCATCAGGAGATATCATTGTAAACGGGATGAACCCGCATAAAGAACGGGAAAAATTTGTCCAAACAATTGGGGTTGTGTTCGGGCAACGTTCCCAATTGTGGTGGGATATTGCTGTTCAGGAATCTTTCCGCCTCTTGAAAAAAGTGTACAAGGTATCCGATGAAGATTATAACACCCACATGAATCATGTGATTCACACATTAGATATTGAACCACTTTTAGATAAGCCAGTAAGAAAATTATCGCTTGGTCAGAGAATGAGATGCGAACTAGCTGCTGCGCTCATTCACAATCCTCCATTATTATTTTTGGATGAACCAACGATTGGATTAGATGTACTTGTAAAGTTGAAAATTCGTGATTTTTTAAAAGAAATTAACGAGAAATATCAAACTACGATTCTTTTAACTACACACGATTTAACAGATATTGAGGCATTGTGCGAGCGAGTAATCATGTTAGATGAAGGTAAGGTCATATATGATGGGGCATTAAAGAATCTTCAGGAGAAATGGGGCGAAGGGAAAGAGATTCAGTTTCAGTTTCTTGAACATGTCGAACTGTCTGCTGTGCATAAACTAACAAGTGAAATTCCTGTAAAGTGGGACCTGGACGAAAAGGAGCAAATCTTTACGGCCACACTGGAAGATAATGATGAAATTATCTCACAAGTCATTGCTCAAGTCGTAGCTGAATTTAAAATAAAAGATGTCAAAATAAATGAAACGTCAACGGAAGAGATCATTCGAAATATTTATGAAAAGGGTGCGGTATAAGTGGATAAATACCTTGAGATGATTAGAATCCGCTTTTTAATGATGCTGGCATACCGAACTAATTATTACACAGGAATTCTAATTTATAGTATTAACATTGGTGCCTATTATTTTCTATGGTCCGCCATTTACGGTTCGAAGGAAGAAATCGTGGGTCTTTCAGTCGCGCAAATGACTACATATGTAGCTGTTTCCTGGATGGCGCGTGCCTTTTATTTTAACAACCTTGATCGTGAAATGGCCTTAGAAATTATGGAAGGGAAGGTCGCTGTTGAACTAATTAGGCCCTATAATTACCTGGGGATGAAAGTTATGCAGGGGTTAGGGGAAGGGATTTTCAGGCTATTCTTCTTTTCGGCTCCAGGACTGATTATCGTTTATTTTGTCTTTCCAGTACAGTTTACATGGGATCTTAGTGTTTGGGGATTGTTTGCCATTTCAATTTTGTTGAGTTTCTTTATTAATACGGAGTTGAATTTATTGACAGGGATTACTACTTTCTTCATATATAATAACTCTGGGCTGATTCGAGCCAAACGTGTTGTCATCGATTTGTTTTCTGGGTTGTTATTGCCGATTAGCTTTTTTCCAGGATGGGCCCAGGATGTGATGAAATATCTTCCCTTTCAAGGAATTAGTTATTTTCCGAGTATGATTGTGACCCAAGGTTTTTCTCAATCACAGGCGATCGATGCAATCATTCAACAATTTGTTTGGGTAATCCTTTTATTTTTTCCAATTCAAATTCTTTGGTCCTTGGCAAAGAAACAACTGATTATTCAAGGGGGGTAAGAGTTGTTTTATATTTCAATGTTTTTTCAATACCTATCTCAGTATTTAAAAACGAGACTTCAATATCGAGCCGATATTTTTGTTGAATTTTTTTCGGATCTATTATCGCAAGCGATAAATTTAATTTTTATAGTAGTTGTCTTTGGCCATACCAATTTACTTAATGGCTGGACAAGGGATGAAATCATTTTTATTTATGGATTTTTCCTCGTCCCATCTGCTGTTTTTTCTGCTTTTTTTAATATTTGGGATTTTAATGAACGGTATATCGTGAAGGGGGAATTGGATCGAATTTTAACAAGACCTATCCACAGCCTCTTTCAAATTATCCTTGAGAGGATTGAACTAGAGTCCTTATTGGGGGCCATTACTGGACTTGCTGTGATGTTTTATTCGGGAAACAGACTTGACCTTTCATTGCACTGGTTTGATCCATTTCTATTTATCCTTTTTGTCATCGGTGGTGCACTTGTTTATGGAGGAGTTTTCATTATGATTGCCTGCATTAGCTTTTGGGCGGACGCCCGTACGTCGCTAATGCCGATGATGTACAACATTAGTAATTATGGCAGATACCCAGTAAACATTTACAATAAACTCATTCGTTTTGTATTAACCTGGGTGCTGCCATTTGCCTTTGTTGGTGTCTACCCCGCTGCCTTTTTTCTTGGCAAAAAGGAATGGTTTTGGTACTCATTTTTAACACCTGTAATTGGTGTTAGTTTCTTCGTGATTGCCGTTATGATATGGAATCAAGGTGTTAAGAAATATAGAGGAGCAGGGAATTAGCTATTTCAGATATTTTATTGTCCAAGCTAGCATAGAAATAAACTACCAGAAGCTAAATTTGAGGTGGTTTATTGTGTTTTTTTTCTTACTACCAATCGTTATTTTTTGCATCTTCATGAGTTTAAGAACGCTTTTTATTCCCAATACAGTTAAAGGTAAGTTAGTATCGATTGATAATTTTTTGTATTTAGGCTCTGTTTATTTGACTGTCATTCTTGGATTTGGCCTTATTTATTTACTTTTTGAGTTAATCGGCATTTCCTTGTTGATGGAAGTAAATAATCAAGATAATAGGAATATTTTTGAGACTAGTTTTTATTTTAGTGCGATGACCTTATTTTCAGTTGGCAATGGTGATGTCATTCCACAAGGGATAGGAAGGATTATTACAGTTGCAGAAGCGTTGATTGGTTATACATTACCAGCAGCATTTGTAGCTCGAGTTATGTTTGACCGGGAAACACTATAATAGATGCAGGATAGTTGTTTTATATGGGTGAATTTTGTTACGCTTACCCTAAGGAATTACATAGGGAGTGGTAAAAGATGACCGTTGAAATTGGAATGCAAGTACCTGATTTTGAGTTGAAGGCTAATAATGGTGAGGTAGTAAATCTGAAAAATTTCCGAGGCACCAATATTGTTTTGTATTTTTATCCAAAGGATATGACGCCTGGATGTACCACAGAAGCATGCGATTTTCGAGATCAAATTCAACAATTTACTGAAGTGGATGCCGTTATTTTGGGGGTAAGTCCTGACCCTGTTGACCGTCATCAAAAATTTGTCGAGAAATATGGATTACCTTTTCTGCTTCTAGCAGATATAGAGCATCAGTTAGCGGATATTTTCGGGGTATGGAAGTTAAAGAAAAACTTTGGCAAAGAATATATGGGGATCGAAAGGTCTACATTTATTATTGATAAGGAAGGCAAGCTTGTGAAAGAATGGAGAAATGTCAAAGTAAAGGGTCATGTTGATGAAGCTTTAACATACATTAGGGAGCAGCTCAGCTAATTCCTAACTGAAGCCTATTTTGTAAAGGAAAGGCATTTGTCCAATGCAAGAAACGAGAGATTGAATATCCTTTTATTAGGGCATACCTCCTCAGATAAAATTTGGGTCCATAGTGGCCCCTTTTTTTATGGAGTTAAATAAGATTTGTATATTATGAGTTTTCTAAATATACAAACCGGTGTTATGATGAAAAAATACTCGCATAATAAGATGTCTTGAAGTCGCGTTTATTAACAGGGGGATAAATACATGAAAATTTATACTAAAACCGGTGATAAAGGAACAACTTCACTTATTTACGGAAAAAGAGTGGCGAAAAACGACTTACGTGTGGAAGCTTACGGCACTTGTGATGAAACCAATTCAATGATTGGCCTTGCGCTTAGTTATTTAAATAAGGAAAATTTTCAAGGAAAAGAAATAATTGATACTATTTATCATAAAATACAAACAAATCTCTTTCATGTCGGTGCAGAGCTGGCAACACCTAAAGGAATGGAAGTAAAGTGGGCACTTACTTTATCAGATATTGAAGAGTTAGAAAAACAGATTGATGAATGGAATGGGGCAATTCCTGAGTTAACAAATTTTATCTTGCCAGGGGGACATCCAGCAGGTGCTGCTTTTCATGTGGCGCGAACAACAGCAAGGAGGGCAGAAAGATGCGCTGTTGGATTAGGCGAAGATGTAAATCCACTTGTATTAGCCTATTTAAATAGACTTTCCGACTTATTGTTTGTGACTGCACGCTATGTAAATTTTCAATTTAGGGCACCTGAACAGACATTACACGGAAAAGGATAATAGACATTACATGTTAATGAGATAACAATATTGACAAAAGTACAATTTACTTAGTAAAATTAATTATAACAATTATAAAGTAAGAATATTTTTTAGAAAGAAGGTGCATGGCGATGAATCAGTTAAAAGAAGCGTTGGATACCTTAAAGGAAACAGGGGTACGCATTACTCCACAACGTCATGCGATACTTGAATATTTAATAAACTCAATGTCACATCCTACTGCAGATGATATTTATAAAGCCCTTGAAGGGAAATTTCCGAATATGAGTGTGGCAACGGTTTACAATAATTTACGAGTATTTCGTGAAGTCGGTCTTGTAAAGGAATTGACTTTCGGGGATGCCTCAAGCCGATTTGACTTTGTTACATCCCATCATTATCATGTCATCTGTGAAAAGTGTGGAAAAATAGTTGACTTTCTATATCCAGGCTTAGATGAAGTGGAGCACTTAGCTTCCCATGTAACAGGTTTCAAAGTCGAAAATCACCGCATGGAAATCTATGGTTCCTGTCCGGAATGTGCAAGTAAAGAGGTACATTAAACTGAAGTAGCAGATTTTTGAAAATAAAGAAGGAAGACTCAAACCACAGTAGCTTTTTTAGCAATTATGGTTTATGTCTTCCTCTTTTTATTTTTTATTATATGACTCGTCAAATTCCTTGCCTACTAGATTAGGATCAAGGGTTAATGGTTCCCGACAATACATACACATATCCACTCGACCAAGCATTTTTGTGTGCTTTTTGCAGCTAGGGCATGTTACTTGGATTGTTTTTGTTGATAGCATTCCAATCCAAAAATAAACAATGGTACTTGCGATAATAAAAAGTAATCCTAAAATCATAAAAATGGTCATAATAAGTGGAGAAGTTCGAAAAAAGATCCCGCCATACATAACAATGAAACCAATAAAAATTAATGATAATGCAAAGGTACGAATTTTATTTATTTTACTCGAATATCTTGCCATGTTACTCCCTCCTATAGAAACTATACCATAATTATGGTAAGAAGGAAAAAGCAAGGATGAAGAATGTCGAAATTTGTCTCTGAAGAAAGAAGGAGATTTGTTTTCATTGTCGAAGTTATATTGCTACCTGAAAAAAATGGAGGAATGATAGATGGAAGACATCCTTCGGCCTATTTATCAAGAACGGGCGAGCCAAATGAATACTCTTGGGGTATTGATGGTAGAGAAAAAACAAAAGTTAAGTCATATAACAGATTCATTTGATGTAATTCTGTTAGTCCTTGTAAAAGAAGCAGAGCAGCCATTATTTATCAAGCACTATTCCTATTATGATAAAAAGGCAGCCATGCATATCATCACGGAAGAGCAGTTGAATGAATGGATATTATTAGGATCGAATCGAAAAATATTTGAATGGCTTTATGAGGCAAAAATCATATTTGACCGGAACGAATATGTGGCCAATTTAAAAACAGAATTGCGTGATTTTCCTTTTAATGGCCGTAAAATAAAAATGGGTTTAGAATTTGCAAAATTGATTCGACGCTATGTGGATGGGAAAGCATTATTTGAAAGTCATCAGTTTTTAGATGCATACAATTATGTTGTTCATTCCCTGCATCACCTTGCAAGGTTGGCTGTACTAGAAAATGGGCTTCACCCAGAGTTAACTGTTTGGAATCAAGTAAAACAGATAGAGCCTGAAATTTATAAATTATATGAGGAGCTCGTGTACAGTGAAGAAACGCTTGAAAAAAGATTAGAACTATTGTTCCTTGCAAGTGAATTTATGATCCATTCGAGGACTAAAATGGGGACAGGTCATTTTTTAGAAGTACTAAGCAGCAGGGAAGTTTGGTTATTCAATGAAATTATGAATGAACAAGAATTGATCCCTTATTCAGTGGATCTAGGAGTATTGCTTGAATATTTAATTGACAAACATTTAATTGATGTAGTGAATATAGAAACTAAAGGCCAAGGTGTTTTTCATAGAGGCTATTGTCTTAATAAAAAATCATTGTAAAAAATATTGAAAACATATTGACCTTTTAAGAATTACTTGGTATATTAATAACCGTCGCTGCGAGACATTAGAGTTTTTGTTTTCGTAAGTGACGGTTAAAAAATGTTGACAGTATTAAATGCTATGTGTTATATTAATAAAGTCGCTTGCGGGCGATGTTAATTGTTCTTTGAAAACTAAACAAACAAAATCGTGCAAACAAACAATAAAATTTAGTTTCAATTATGAACTAAGCCAACGTAACAAATGAGCTAATCAACTTTCTTGGAGAGTTTGATCCTGGCTCAGGACGAACGCTGGCGGCGTGCCTAATACATGCAAGTCGAGCGAGACTCTTCGGAGTCTAGCGGCGGACGGGTGAGTAACACGTGGGCAACCTGCCTGTAAGACTGGGATAACACCGGGAAACCGGTGCTAATACCGGATAATCCTTTTCCTCTCATGAGGAAAAGCTGAAAGTCGGTTTCGGCTGACACTTACAGATGGGCCCGCGGCGCATTAGCTAGTTGGTGAGGTAACGGCTCACCAAGGCGACGATGCGTAGCCGACCTGAGAGGGTGATCGGCCACACTGGGACTGAGACACGGCCCAGACTCCTACGGGAGGCAGCAGTAGGGAATCTTCCACAATGGACGAAAGTCTGATGGAGCAACGCCGCGTGAGCGATGAAGGCCTTCGGGTCGTAAAGCTCTGTTGTTAGGGAAGAACAAGTACCGGAGTAACTGCCGGTACCTTGACGGTACCTAACCAGAAAGCCACGGCTAACTACGTGCCAGCAGCCGCGGTAATACGTAGGTGGCAAGCGTTGTCCGGAATTATTGGGCGTAAAGCGCGCGCAGGCGGTCCTTTAAGTCTGATGTGAAAGCCCACGGCTCAACCGTGGAGGGTCATTGGAAACTGGGGGACTTGAGTGCAGAAGAGGAAAGCGGAATTCCACGTGTAGCGGTGAAATGCGTAGAGATGTGGAGGAACACCAGTGGCGAAGGCGGCTTTCTGGTCTGTAACTGACGCTGAGGCGCGAAAGCGTGGGGAGCAAACAGGATTAGATACCCTGGTAGTCCACGCCGTAAACGATGAGTGCTAAGTGTTAGAGGGTTTCCGCCCTTTAGTGCTGCAGCTAACGCATTAAGCACTCCGCCTGGGGAGTACGGCCGCAAGGCTGAAACTCAAAGGAATTGACGGGGGCCCGCACAAGCGGTGGAGCATGTGGTTTAATTCGAAGCAACGCGAAGAACCTTACCAGGTCTTGACATCCTCTGACACTCCTAGAGATAGGATTTTCCCCTTCGGGGGACAGAGTGACAGGTGGTGCATGGTTGTCGTCAGCTCGTGTCGTGAGATGTTGGGTTAAGTCCCGCAACGAGCGCAACCCTTGATCTTAGTTGCCAGCATTTAGTTGGGCACTCTAAGGTGACTGCCGGTGACAAACCGGAGGAAGGTGGGGATGACGTCAAATCATCATGCCCCTTATGACCTGGGCTACACACGTGCTACAATGGATGGTACAAAGGGCTGCAAGACCGCGAGGTTTAGCCAATCCCATAAAACCATTCTCAGTTCGGATTGCAGGCTGCAACTCGCCTGCATGAAGCCGGAATCGCTAGTAATCGCGGATCAGCATGCCGCGGTGAATACGTTCCCGGGCCTTGTACACACCGCCCGTCACACCACGAGAGTTTGTAACACCCGAAGTCGGTGGGGTAACCGTAAGGAGCCAGCCGCCTAAGGTGGGACAGATGATTGGGGTGAAGTCGTAACAAGGTAGCCGTATCGGAAGGTGCGGCTGGATCACCTCCTTTCTAAGGATAAAGCTGGACCTGTGAGCCAGACAAAACAGTTTGTACACGATCTTTGTTTGTTTAGTTTTGAGGGAGCAATTCTCTCAAAGCTTTTTTTAATCGTTCTTTGAAAACTAGATAATCGTAATGAAGAAGCAAAGTAAACATCGAGTAATCGCCATTTTAGTTTTTCTCTCTTATTTAGTAAGAGTTATAAACCTTTTAGGTTAAGTTAGAAAGGGCGCACGGTGAATGCCTTGGCACTAGGAGCCGATGAAGGACGGGACTAACACCGATATGCTTCGGGGAGCTGTAAGTAAGCTTTGATCCGGAGATTTCCGAATGGGGAAACCCACTGTTCGTAATGGAACAGTATCTTTACCTGAATACATAGGGTATGGAAGGCATACCCGGGGAACTGAAACATCTAAGTACCCGGAGGAAGAGAAAGCAAACGCGATTCCCTGAGTAGCGGCGAGCGAAACGGGACATAGCCCAAACCAAGAGGCTTGCCTCTTGGGGTTGTAGGACACTCAACATGGAGTTACAAAGGAACGGGGTAGATGAAGCGACCTGGAAAGGTCCGTCAGAGAAGGTAAAAACCCTGTAGTCGAAACTTCGTTCCCTCCTGAGTGGATCCTGAGTACGGCCGGACACGTGAAATCCGGTCGGAAGCAGGGAGGACCATCTCCCAAGGCTAAATACTCCCTAGTGACCGATAGTGAACCAGTACCGTGAGGGAAAGGTGAAAAGCACCCCGGAAGGGGAGTGAAATAGTTCCTGAAACCGTGTGCCTACAAGTAGTCAGAGCCCGTTCATGGGTGATGGCGTGCCTTTTGTAGAATGAACCGGCGAGTTACGATCCCATGCAAGGTTAAGTTGAAGAGACGGAGCCGCAGCGAAAGCGAGTCTGAATAGGGCGTATGAGTATGTGGTCGTAGACCCGAAACCAGGTGATCTACCCATGTCCAGGGTGAAGTCCAGGTAACACTGGATGGAGGCCCGAACCCACGCACGTTGAAAAGTGCGGGGATGAGGTGTGGGTAGCGGAGAAATTCCAATCGAACTTGGAGATAGCTGGTTCTCTCCGAAATAGCTTTAGGGCTAGCCTCACGTAGTAAGAGTCTTGGAGGTAGAGCACTGTTTGGACTAGGGGCCCTCATCGGGTTACCGAATTCAGACAAACTCCGAATGCCAAAGACTTATCCGTGGGAGTCAGACTGCGAGTGATAAGATCCGTAGTCAAAAGGGAAACAGCCCAGACCACCAGCTAAGGTCCCAAAGTATACGTTAAGTGGAAAAGGATGTGGAGTTGCTTAGACAACCAGGATGTTGGCTTAGAAGCAGCCACCATTTAAAGAGTGCGTAATAGCTCACTGGTCGAGTGACTCTGCGCCGAAAATGTACCGGGGCTAAACGTATCACCGAAGCTGTGGATTGACATCTTTGATGTCAGTGGTAGGAGAGCGTTCTAAGGGCGTTGAAGCTAGACCGTAAGGACTGGTGGAGCGCTTAGAAGTGAGAATGCCGGTATGAGTAGCGAAAGATGAGTGAGAATCTCATCCACCGAATGCCTAAGGTTTCCTGAGGAAGGCTCGTCCGCTCAGGGTTAGTCGGGACCTAAGCCGAGGCCGAAAGGCGTAGGCGATGGATAACAGGTTGATATTCCTGTACCACCTCTTTATCGTTTGAGCAATGGGGGGACGCAGGAGGATAGGGTAAGCGCGCTGTTGGATATGCGCGTCTAAGCAGTTAGGCTGAGAGGTAGGCAAATCCGCCTCTCGTGAAGGCTGAGCTGTGATAGCGAGGGAAATTTAGTACCGAAGTTCCTGATTCCACACTGCCAAGAAAAGCCTCTAGCGAGATAAAAGGTGCCCGTACCGCAAACCGACACAGGTAGGCGAGGAGAGAATCCTAAGGTGAGCGAGAGAACTCTCGTTAAGGAACTCGGCAAAATGACCCCGTAACTTCGGGAGAAGGGGTGCTTTTTGAGGTGAATAGCCTCGAAGAGCCGCAGTGAATAGGCCCAGGCGACTGTTTAGCAAAAACACAGGTCTCTGCGAAGCCGCAAGGCGAAGTATAGGGGCTGACGCCTGCCCGGTGCTGGAAGGTTAAGAGGAGGGGTTAGCGCAAGCGAAGCTCTGAATCGAAGCCCCAGTAAACGGCGGCCGTAACTATAACGGTCCTAAGGTAGCGAAATTCCTTGTCGGGTAAGTTCCGACCCGCACGAAAGGCGTAACGATCTGGGCACTGTCTCAACGAGAGACTCGGTGAAATTATAGTACCTGTGAAGATGCAGGTTACCCGCGACAGGACGGAAAGACCCCGTGGAGCTTTACTGTAGCCTGATATTGAATTTTGGTACAGCTTGTACAGGATAGGTAGGAGCCTGAGAAGCCGGAGCGCTAGCTTCGGTGGAGGCGTCGGTGGGATACTACCCTGGCTGTATTGAAATTCTAACCCGCACCCCTGATCGGGGTGGGAGACAGTGTCAGGTGGGCAGTTTGACTGGGGCGGTCGCCTCCTAAAAAGTAACGGAGGCGCCCAAAGGTTCCCTCAGAATGGTTGGAAATCATTCGCAGAGTGTAAAGGCACAAGGGAGCTTGACTGCGAGACCTACAAGTCGAGCAGGGACGAAAGTCGGGCTTAGTGATCCGGTGGTTCCGCATGGAAGGGCCATCGCTCAACGGATAAAAGCTACCCCGGGGATAACAGGCTTATCTCCCCCAAGAGTCCACATCGACGGGGAGGTTTGGCACCTCGATGTCGGCTCATCGCATCCTGGGGCTGTAGTCGGTCCCAAGGGTTGGGCTGTTCGCCCATTAAAGCGGTACGCGAGCTGGGTTCAGAACGTCGTGAGACAGTTCGGTCCCTATCCGTCGTGGGCGCAGGAAATTTGAGAGGAGCTGTCCTTAGTACGAGAGGACCGGGATGGACGCACCGCTGGTGTACCAGTTGTTCTGCCAAGAGCATCGCTGGGTAGCTATGTGCGGACGGGATAAGTGCTGAAAGCATCTAAGCATGAAGCCCCCCTCAAGATGAGATTTCCCATAGCGCAAGCTAGTAAGAACCCTGAAAGATGATCAGGTTGATAGGTCAGAGGTGGAAGCGTGGTAACATGTGGAGCTGACTGATACTAATCGTTCGAGGACTTATCCTAATTTTAAGGTGAATTCGAGTTTACCACTTCTTCTGCATTATCTAGTTTTGAGGGAATGAAAAAAATAAATTTTCCTCTTGAAAAATATGAAAAAAACATTATAATAAAATAGTGTCGAATATATGGTCTGGCAATTATGGCGAGAAGGTCACACCCGTTCCCATACCGAACACGGAAGTTAAGCTTCTCAGCGCCGATGGTAGTTGGGACACGCGTCCCTGTGAGAGTAGGACGTTGCCAGGCTGTAATACTATTATATTATTCCGCAGTAGCTCAGTGGTAGAGCTATCGGCTGTTAACCGATCGGTCGTAGGTTCGAGTCCTACCTGCGGAGCCATTTATGGAGAGCTGTCCGAGTGGCCGAAGGAGCACGATTGGAAATCGTGTAGGCGGGTAACCCTGTCTCAAGGGTTCAAATCCCTTGCTCTCCGCCATAAATTTTTAAACGATATGGCCCCTTGGTCAAGCGGTTAAGACACCTCCCTTTCACGGAGGTAACACGGGTTCGAGTCCCGTAGGGGTCACCATATTTATTCACACTAGTGAAATAACTTTCAAAATTATGGAGGATTAGCTCAGCTGGGAGAGCATCTGCCTTACAAGCAGAGGGTCGGCGGTTCGATCCCGTCATCCTCCACCATAATCATATTATTATTATCGCGGGGTGGAGCAACGAGCGTTGCTTCAATGAAAAAACTGCGAGTTGTATCAATCGAGCTGCTTCTTGCATATGCTTACTGAGATTGATACAGTTCATGCAACTAAACGCATGAACTAAATTTTATATTTCTATTATCGCGGGGTGGAGCAGTCCGGTAGCTCGTCGGGCTCATAACCCGAAGGTCGCAGGTTCAAATCCTGTCCCCGCAATTGGTCTGGTAGTTCAGTTGGTTAGAATGCCTGCCTGTCACGCAGGAGGTCGCGGGTTCGAGTCCCGTCCAGACCGCCACTTGTGGCTCAGTAGCTCAGTCGGTAGAGCAAAGGACTGAAAATCCTTGTGTCGGCGGTTCGATTCCGTCCTGAGCCACCTTTAATTTTTGCTTGCACCAGCTGCTAGCATTTTGAATAATATGTGGAGGGGTAGCGAAGTGGCTAAACGCGGCGGACTGTAAATCCGCTCCCTCCGGGTTCGGCGGTTCGAATCCGTCCCCCTCCACCATTTATAGGGGTATAGTTTAAAGGTAGAACGAAGGTCTCCAAAACCTTTGGTGTGGGTTCAATTCCTACTACCCCTGCCAATTTTATAGTGGCGATTGTGGCGAAGTGGTTAACGCATCGGATTGTGGTTCCGACATTCGTGGGTTCGATTCCCATCAGTCGCCCCATCATATAAAAATATTAATTTGTATACATTGGGCTATAGCCAAGCGGTAAGGCATCGCACTTTGACTGCGACATGCGTTGGTTCAAATCCAGCTAGCCCAGCCAATTTGCGGAAGTAGTTCAGTGGTAGAACACCACCTTGCCAAGGTGGGGGTCGCGGGTTCGAATCCCGTCTTCCGCTCCAATATTTATGGCGGCATAGCCAAGTGGTAAGGCAGAGGTCTGCAAAACCTTTACCACCGGTTCGAATCCGGTTGCCGCCTCCATATTATTTGCCAACTATGGATAAGAACAGGTAATTAGATTTCGCCGGGGTGGCGGAACTGGCAGACGCACAGGACTTAAAATCCTGCGGTAGGTGACTACCGTACCGGTTCGATTCCGGTCCTCGGCATTGCTTTATCAAAACATTTTAATACGCGCCGGTGTGGCGGAATTGGCAGACGCGCACGACTCAAAATCGTGTTCCGTGAGGAGTATCGGTTCGACCCCGATCACCGGTATCAAATTGATTGAAAAAAGTTGTTCATAATTTTATGAGCAACTTTTTTTTGACTTAATTTTATTTCGCTCTTTTCTAAAAGCATATTGCTTCTTAAATTCGCCCATTGAAACACTAGATTCGCCCAAAGAAGGCCGAAATTCGCCCATTAATACCCAAGATTCGCTCATAGAACTTAAAAATTCGCCCATTGAAGGGATAAGTCATTAAATCTAACTAAAAAGTCATATAGTAAAGTGTAATTTCACACGAAATATCGATTTTAAATGGGCTCTGCTTGAGATATCACAACATTATTTTCGAAAACAGGCTTTATTTTTCTAAGATGGTTAATTCCAGGTACATTTTCCTCATTATATAAGTGATTTCGACAAAATCTGCATTTTCCCCTTGACTATAGTAAAAATAGTGTGTATTATAATAAAGGTAAGTTGCTGATTCATTAATTTATATAATGCGGGTGTAGTTTACTGGTAAAACCTCAGCCTTCCAAGCTGATGTAGTGGGTTCGATTCCCATCACCCGCTCCATACATATTAACTAACGCAGTTTATCGTTACATTAGAGAACGATGAGTTGCGTTTTTTCTTATACAAAAAGGTGCCCTATGGACACCTGATTATTTGGAAGGACGCTTCTCCTCCATGTATTTGTATAAACATGTTCATTAATGACTCTGTTAATCTCATCGACTTTTCAACATCGGTTGATGGTCTCAAATATATTACTTGCAGGGCATTTTGGGTAGCAAAAGTTACAGGTGCTCTATCCGAATCGACAAATGGACTTCCGAAGGCCCCTACATTATCCGAAGATACGATCAGACGATTCAAAGAATTTATCCGCCCATTCAATCCAGTATACTCCTCCTCTTCTGTTCCTAATCGAATGCTAATCGCTCCATTCAAGTTATCCAGATCGTAAATTCCAATAGGTACTTGATATTGTAAGGAGAAAAAGTTATTAATATCAGTAGCACTCTGTATAGATGAAAGGAAATTTTGTTTTTGTACCCTTCTATACAAAGCTTCAACTGAAGGACGATACCGATTGGGATCTTTCCCGTATATTTTAAAAATGTTACGCCATTCCTGAATTCCTGAGAGTTCAGTAACATTTTTATTTTCTAAATCAAAATAAATAGATTCTTGAAAAAGCTGAAGTCTTCCTCTAATCATTTGCGGTGATTCAGCGACTGTAATATTTTTATATACAATGATCCCCACTTTAAAGTTAGGAATTTTCTCGATTATTTCCTCTGAGAGTTTAATTTCCAACCATTCCACCTCCAAAATTCAATGAAAATAGTTTATCATAAATAGATGTGCAACTAATAATTTAACAATCCATATTTATTATAAATCACTTCGAAGGAAGGGAGGGGACCACATGAATATTGAAGAGTTAAAGGAAGAAATAATTGCCTATAGTAAGGTAATTGGCATTGATAAAATTGGTTTTACGACATCTGACACGTTCACTGAATTAAAAAATCGACTAATAAGGCAGCAGGCACTCAACTACCAATCCGGATTTGAAGAACCAGATATAGAGAAACGAGTGAACCCTTCATTATTACTAGAGGAACCTCGTTCGATCATCTCAATTGCAATTGCTTACCCTTCCAAGATGAATCACCGTGTTGAAAGTAAAAAGGGTGAGAGGAGAGGGATTTTCAGCAGGGCCTCATGGGGGCTTGATTATCACCATGTGCTAAATGATAGGCTTAAGAAATTAGAAGAGTTTATCACTACAAAGGTACCTGATGCAAGGTTAAAATCGATGGTTGATACGGGAGAGCTCTCAGATCGAGCCGTAGCTGAACGAGCTGGCATCGGTTGGAGTGGAAAAAACTGCGCCATTATTACACCTGAGTTTGGGTCGTATGTGTATTTGGGTGAAATGATTACAAGTATTCCCTTTGAACCTGATTCTCCAATAGAAGACCAATGCGGGTCATGTACAAAGTGCTTGGATGCTTGTCCCACCGGAGCCTTGGTCCAAGGTGGACAGATTAACGCACAACGCTGTCTTTCTTTTTTAACACAAACAAAAACATTTATTCCAGATGAGTATAGAGATAAAATTGGTAACCGCATATATGGTTGTGATTCATGTCAAACTGCCTGTCCTATTAACAAAGGGAAGAACTATCATTTTCATGAAGAACTGGAAGCACAGCCTGAAGTGGCGAAACCCTTATTAAGGCCGATTCTAAAATTAAGTAATCGAGAATTTAAAGCTCAATTTGGACATGTATCTGGTGCTTGGAGAGGGAAAAAGCCAATCCAACGGAATGCAATTATTGCCCTTGGGCATTTTAAGGATGAAACAGCCATTCCTGATTTAGTAGATATTCTAGAGAATGAGGGAAGTCCAGTTTCAAGAGGAACAGCAGCTTGGGCCCTTGGGAAAATTGGCGGTGAGACAGCTTTTGCGGCCTTAAATAAAGCTCAGGAACATGAACAGGATCTTGAAGTACAAAATGAAATAGAAAAAGCCTTAAGTTTTTATAGGTAAAATGAGCGAACTCAAGTGGTTCGCTTATTTTTTTGATTGAATCCCTGTCTTCTCACATATGTATGAAGGAAAGGGGTGAGGAATATGCTTCATTTGATACAAGAGTTATTTGAAAAAAGAGTCAGTCAATTTGTTTCCGATAAAAGAACACATAAAGTATTTTTTCCAAAGGCTGAAAATAAGCAAAGTACATTAGCAAAAAGATCCGCTGAAGTTGTAAAAGTAAAAGCTTCCGGCAGAATCATAGAAATTGATAAAGAGGAAGAATTTCAAACGGTAAAATATCAGGCCCATTATCAATATTTAATCAAGCAAAAAGGTTTGTTGTATATGGAAGAAGAAGTGGAAGAAAGATTAGCTAAGTTTTATAAAGAGGCTTTAGTGTTGGATGAGGAAATTAATCCGTATGCACCTCAAGAAACTTATCAAACGCCTGCAGAATTTATTGTAGAGGACCTAGATGAGCGATTGAGTTTTCAGTACAATCGTTTAAAGGCTGTTCAATATGCAGAACGGTGGTGGAATAGCTATAATCCTGCATATAAAAAATTTGAAAATGATTGCACCAATTTCATCTCACAATGCCTTCATAGTGGCGGAGCACCGATGAGAGGCTATCCTAATCGGGCAGCAGGTTGGTGGCTCCAAAAAAGCAATTATAGCTATAGTTGGGCAGTGGCACACTCTCTAAAGGGATACTTAGCTAATTCAAAAATTGGTTTACGGGCAAGGGAAGTAAGCAGTCCGGACCAATTATTATTGGGAGATATAATTTGTTACGATTTTGAAGGGGATGGACGGTTTAATCATAATACAATTGTGACGGGTAAGGATGCAAATGGCATGCCGTTAGTTAATGCCCATACGTATAATAGTCGAATGAGGTATTGGGCATACGAAGATTCATCCGCCTATACGCCAAATATTAAATACAGATTTTTTTCAATCATCGATTAAGGATGCTTAATTATTGAAAGGGTCTATGATAATGGTATAATTGCATGTAGAGTTTTTACATGAGGTGAATTCCATGTCAATTAATGTTGTTTTATATCAACCGCAGATCCCTTCCAATACAGGAAATATTGCAAGAACATGTGCAGGAACAGATACAAATTTACATCTAATCCGTCCATTAGGCTTTTCTACGGATGACAAAATGCTAAAAAGAGCAGGACTCGATTATTGGGAACACGTTAATATCTCCTATTATGATTCTCTTGATGACTTTTATGAGAAAAATGCAGGCGGTGAATTTTTTTATATTACAAAATTTGGACAGAAGGCTTTTAGCAGTTTTGATTACAGTAATTCAAGTAAAGATTATTATTTTATCTTTGGGCGTGAAACAACAGGACTTCCGAAAGATGTCATTGAAAATAATAAAGAAGTCAGCTTGCGAATTCCTATGAATGAAAATATTCGTTCTCTAAATTTGTCCAATACAGCCGCTATTCTTATCTATGAAGCGCTTAGGCAGCAAAACTATGCGCATCTACAATAATCCGAGGGGGCCAAAATGGCCCCCTTTTGAGTAATGGAAAGGAAGATTGTTATGAATGAAGTTATCAAAACAATATTAAACCACCGCTCTCATCGTCTTTTTGAGGACAAGCAACTAACAGACGAACAAATTAAAACGATCATTACTTGTGCTCAATCGGCATCCACATCCAGTTTTATTCAGGCCTACTCTATAATTGGTATTAGAGACAAAGAAAAAAAGAAAAAACTAGCAGAGATTGCAGGCAATCAGGAATATGTTGAAAACAACGGCCACTTTTTTGTCTTTTGTGCAGATTTATACCGCCATACCATTATTGGGGAGAATGAACAGATAGATGTTACCCCTTCGATTGAAAGCACGGAAAAGTTCATGGTAGCTCTCATTGATGCATCTTTAGCCGCACAAAATGCAGCGATTGCCGCAGAATCGATGGGGTTAGGGATTTGTTACATAGGTGGAATTCGCAATAATTTAGATGAGGTAACTAAGATTTTAAAAACACCAGATCGGGTTATTCCTTTGTTTGGACTGGCAGTTGGGTTTCCGACAAAATTAAATGAAAAAAAACCGAGGCTGCCATTTGAACATGTTTATCATGAAGACGAATATGAACAAAATAAAGAGGTTTACATTGACCAGTTACAAAATTATGATAACTTAATTTCTAACTATTATGAAGAGCGGACAGATGGGAAAAGAAAAGACCGCTGGACAGAACAAATGGCTAGGATGCTTGATCGGAAGAGTAGAATGTACATGAAGGAATTTATTCAAAAAAATAAACTGGATCTCCACTAAAAAAGCTGCCAATCGGCAGCTTTTATTTGGTTGAACCTGGTTTGTCGTTATAACCTGATGTGAAGATTGCCGCTAAAAACGCACCCATGACTAAACAAACGATGAAAGTGTTCATATTTATGTAATCCTCCTTCGTCATACATTTTTCAATTTTATCACACATATAGTCTTATTATAGCCTATCTTATAAAAATGAAAAGAGGAAGATTCTTTTTATTGTAACAAAAAAGATAGACGCTAACTGCAATGGTTACGCATGTTCAAAAGCTTATCAGCATAGAGTATATTAAATCGTCTCTGATTAACCTACGGGGGAGGGCCTTATGGATATTCTAAAAAAAATCGAGATGTATCGCGAAGAAGAAGAAAAGTTACGTTGGGAAGGGTCATTCGCAGACTATTTACAGTTGTTGAAAGAGAAGCCATGGGTTGCACAGTCGGCACATTCACGAGTTTATAATATGCTTAAGGATGCAGGAATTACAGAAGAAAAAGGGACGAAGAAGTACGAATTCTTTAGCAATCAATTATTTGGTTTAGAGGAGTCGCTTGAGAGGCTTGTGGAAGAATACTTCCACCCAGCTGCAAAAAGATTGGATGTAAGAAAACGTATTTTATTATTAATGGGTCCAGTAAGCGGAGGGAAGTCTACTCTTGTTACCATGTTAAAAAGGGGGCTAGAAGCCTACTCGCTCACTGATCGGGGCTCTGTATTTGCTATTAAAGGATGCCCGATGCATGAGGATCCACTCCATTTAATCCCACATCATTTGCGAAAGGACTTCTTTGATGAATATGGCATCCGCATTGAAGGTAATCTTTCACCGCTGAACATGATGCGTCTTGAACAGGAGTATGGCGGGAGGATTGAGGATGTATTAGTCGAAAGAATCTTTTTCTCCGAAGATAAACGAACAGGGATTGGTACATTCAGCCCATCCGATCCAAAATCTCAGGATATTGCTGATTTAACGGGTAGTATCGATTTTTCAACGATTGCGGAATATGGTTCTGAATCAGACCCGCGTGCTTATCGATTCGATGGTGAACTTAATAAGGCTAACCGAGGAATGATGGAGTTCCAGGAGATGTTAAAGTGTGATGAGAAATTTTTGTGGCACTTGCTGTCTCTTACTCAAGAAGGGAATTTTAAGGCTGGACGGTTTGCTCTCATTAGTGCGGATGAGTTAATTGTGGCGCATACGAACGAAACGGAGTACCGGTCCTTTATCTCCAACAAGAAGAACGAAGCACTGCATTCACGGATTATTGTTATGCCAATTCCGTATAACTTAAAGGTGTCACAAGAAGAAAGAATTTATGAAAAGATGATCAATGAAAGTGATGTTTCTGATGTTCACATTGCACCGCATACGTTAAAAGTAGCTGCGATGTTTACTATTCTTACGCGTTTAAAGGAACCGAAAAAAGGCGATATTGATTTACTTAAAAAAATGCGCCTTTATGATGGGGAAAGCGTGGAAGGATTTAATACAGCTGATGTGGATGAACTGAAGAAGGAATATCCTGATGAAGGTATGAGTGGTATCGACCCTCGTTACGTAATTAACCGAATTTCATCAACAATCATTCGAAAGGAAATACCATCAATTAATGCACTTGATGTATTAAGATCATTAAAAGATGGACTCGACCAGCACCCGTCCATCACCGCAGAGTTACGGGAACGTTATATGAATTATATTTCATTAGCCCGAAAAGAGTATGATAATATTGCCAAGAAGGAAGTCCAAAAGGCATTTGTGTATTCATATGAAGAATCTGCGAAAACCTTAATGGACAATTACCTAGATAATGTGGAAGCCTATTGCAATAAATCGAAACTGCGTGACCCGCTCACTGGCGAGGAGATCAATCCAGATGAGAAGTTGATGCGCTCCATTGAAGAACAAATTGGTATTTCTGAAAATGCGAAAAAGGCCTTTAGGGAGGAAGTTCTTATTAGGATTTCAGCCTTTGCGAGAAAAGGGAAACGATTTGACTATAATTCTCATGATCGCCTCCGTGAAGCTATTCAAAAGAAATTGTTTGCTGATCTAAAAGACGTTGTGAAAATTACCACGTCTTCAAAAACACCTGATGAACAGCAACTCAAGAAAATTAATAATGTAGTTGCAAGATTAGTGGATGAACATGGCTATAATACAACGTCAGCGAATGAATTACTTCGTTATGTTGGAAGTCTATTAAATAGATAAGTTGGGGTTAAAATAGCAGGGACTGGCAGAAGGAAATCTGTCAGTCTATTTTTTTCCTTATTCAAATTCACGAAGAATCTGTAATGCTCCCACTTTACACTTTGTCCAATTTTATAGGCGAATACACAATTGTCGAAATAATTTGTAAATTATTCTTTATTTCTGCATAGGATAAAGTAATCCATATTTATCTTAATTTTTCACTCGCGTTATCATATGTATTTGATGAAAATTTGTGCATTTTGGAACCTATTAAATTTATAAGGAGGGGTTTACATTGTCAACAAACAACCATCAATTTGTCATTTCAAGAGAAGATTGGTCCCTCCACCGTAAAGGCCACGATGACCAGCAAAGGCATCAGGAAAAAGTCCAGGAGGCAATTCGAAACAATCTTCCCGACTTAATTACTGAAGAAAGCATAATCATGTCTAACGGTCGAGATGTCGTAAAAATTCCAATTCGTTCATTGGACGAATATAAAATCCGTTATAATTATGACAAAAACAAACACGTGGGCCAAGGTGATGGTGACAGTCAAGTAGGTGATGTAGTAGCACGTGATGGTTCTAGCGGCCAGAAGGGACCTGGAAAAGGCCAAGGAGCTGGCGACCAAGCAGGTGAAGATTACTTTGAGGCGGAAGTATCATTAATGGAGCTAGAGGAAGCATTATTTAAACAATTGGAGCTTCCAAATTTGAAAAGAAAAGAAGAGCAAGAACATCTAGTTGAAAACATTGAATTTAATGATATTCGCAAAACAGGGCTGATGGGGAATATTGATAAGAAACGGACGATGATGTCAGCTTTTAAAAGAAATGCGATGACTGGAAAGCCAGCATTTCACCCGATTTACAAGGACGATTTAAAATTTAAGACCTGGAATGAAGTCATCAAACCAGATTCTAAAGCAGTAGTTATTGCCATGATGGATACAAGTGGATCGATGGGGATCTGGGAAAAGTATATGGCCCGAAGCTTTTTCTTTTGGATGACTCGATTTTTAAGAACCAAATATGAAACGGTGGAAATTGAATTTATTGCCCACCATACTGAGGCTAAAGTTGTTTCAGAGGAAGACTTCTTTTCAAAGGGTGAAAGTGGTGGAACCATTTGTTCATCCGCATACCGCAAAGCACTTGAAATCATTGATGCCAAATATAATCCACGAAAGTTCAACATCTATCCATTCCATTTTTCAGACGGCGATAATCTTACTTCGGACAACGCCCGCTGTGTGAAGCTAGTGGAAGAATTAATGAAAGTGTCTAATATGTTTGGCTACGGTGAAGTAAATCAATATAACCGCCATTCAACGTTAATGTCCGCCTATAAGAACATTAAAGACGATCAATTCCGTTACTATATTCTTAAACAAAAAGCAGATGTCTTTCATGCCATGAAGAGTTTCTTCCAAGCAGAGGAATCGAAATTATTCGCTTAACAAAAACGACTGGTGTCAGGCACCAGTCGTTTCTGCTGTTATTCAATGGATAGGATTCCGTCTTGACCTTGGGATGAGTGTCCCTGTTTTTTTACATTTAATTTTGTTAAGTTTGTAAAGATAATTGGAGTAACTGTTGATGGTGCTGACTTTTTAATGAAATCTAAGTCAAATTTTAAAATCTCCTGACCTTTTTTAATCTTTTCTCCATCTTTTACAAGCACGGTAAAACCTTCGCCTTTTAAATTTACAGTATCCATGCCGACATGGATGAGAATTTCATATCCTTGATTTGACTTGATGCCAATAGCATGTTTAGTAGGAAATACGTTCATAATTTCACCATCAACAGGTGAAACTACAGAACCCTTAGATGGAACGATTGCAAAACCATCCCCCATCATTCTTTGGGAGAAGACTTGATCTGGCACTTCAGTAATCGGGATAATTTCCCCTTCGATTGGCATAACGAAATCTTTTTCAGAAAGTGGAGAGCGTTCATTCGATTCCACTGGAGTATAAGTATCATTTTTGGTTGTATTAATTTTCTTCATCGCATTTGGATTATTACGAAGTTTTAAAATTTCGTCTGCTACGAATTGTACATTCGTTCCAACAATTACTTGAATGCTTTGCTTTCCAACAATATTAATTCCTGGTACACCAGTCGATTTAATTTTTTGTTGATCAACTGCGTTCATGTCTTTTACTTCCATCCTTAAACGAGTTACACAATTGTCAACAGAAGTTACGTTGGCATCTCCACCTAATCCTTCATAAATCTGTGCTGCCATAACAGTAAATTTACTTTCACCGGTTGCAACATTGATTTCAGAAGATTCTTCATCATCCTCTTCACGTCCAGGAGTCATCAAGTTAAATTTCGTAATGATGAATCTGAATAAGAAATAATAGATTACCGCAAACACTAAGCCTTGAACTATTAACATGTAAGGATGGTTTGCTAACGGTAATCTAGAACTTAAAATAAAGTCAACTAGACCCGCACTAAAACCAAATCCAGCCGTCCAATGGAATACAGCTGCAATGGCTAAGGAAATCCCTGTTAAAACCGCGTGCACTACATAAAGCATTGGAGCTACAAACATAAAGGCAAATTCAATTGGTTCTGTTACACCAGTAAAGAACGCTGCGAAACCTGCTGCTAACATTAAGGAAGCCACAGCTTTTTTCTTTTTGTCCTTTGCAGTATGGTACATCGCTAATGCTGCTGCTGGTAAACCAAACATCATGACAGGGAAGAATCCTGCTTGATACATACCAGTAACACCTTTTGTTCCTTTCCCAGCCCAGAAATTACCGATATCATTAATTCCAGCTACGTCAAACCAGAATACTGAGTTTAAGGCATGGTGCAAACCAGTTGGAATCAATAAACGGTTAAAGAATCCATATAAACCTGCACCAAAAGCGCCTAAATGAGCAATACCTTTACCAAATGAAACAAGTCCTGTAAAGATAACAGGCCATAAGAAGAATAGTATCGCAGAAACAGCAAGCATAGATACCGCAGTCATGATTGGGACAAGACGCTTACCAGAGAAAAATGCTAAAGCATCTGGTAATTTAACATGGCTAAAGCGATTGTACATCGTGGAAGCAACAATACCAGAAAGAATACCAACAAAAGCATTTCCAATCTTTACAAACGCAGGATCTACCTCTTCTGGTTTAATCCCTTCGAGCAATGCCACTGAGCCTGGTGAAAGCAGGGTTGTCACAACTAGGTAGGCAACCAAACCACTTAACGCGGACGAACCATCTTTCTCTTTAGCCATCCCTAATGCTACCCCAACGGCAAATAGGATAGGGATATTATCAATAATCGATGAACCTGCTTTAATTAGGAAAGCCGCTAGCGGACTATCCGCCCCCCAACCCGTAGGGTCGATCCAATAACCAATACCCATCAAGATAGCTGCAGCCGGTAAAACAGCTACAGGTAACATCAATGAACGACCAATTCTTTGTAAATATTTCTTCATCACATTACCTCCTAATATAATCTAAAAAAAAACTATAAAATAATTCATTAAAAAAATCATTGCAGGTGTAAGCGCTTTTCCGTTTCTAATATAACACTAAATATTTATAGATGTCTATACCAATTTACTAAATTTAATTACAAACTGATTCTATTGGGTTAAAGTAGTATTAAAATGAAATGGTATTATGTTCTAGTTTTTATTAAAAAATAAATTGGTATAGACAACTATATAATGGTGATGCTAAGATTTAGATATAACCTGAAAGGAAGTATCGAAGATGATTTCCAACGATAATCATATTTTACTAAAGGGTATACGGGTTTATTCACAAGAACAAATAATAGAAGATGGATATATTAAAATAAAAAATCAAAAAATCATTGAAATTGGTTCATCATCTGAGCTATCTAATAATGAAAACTATAATGTAATTGAACTTCCTGACCATTTTAATGCAGTTCCAGGCTTTATCGATGTTCATATCCACGGTGTAGGAGGTGCCGACACAATGGATGCAACAACGGAAGCACTGGATACAATGGTAGCAGCATTGCCTAAAGAAGGTACTACTAGCTTTTTAGCTACTACGATGACACAGGAAGGGAAACAAATTGAAAATGCCTTAATAAATGCCGGGGATTACATTAAAGAACAGCACGCTCCAGGAAAATCTGAAATACTAGGCATTCATCTCGAGGGACCGTTTGTGAATAGTAAAATGGCTGGGGCACAGCCAATTCAACATATAATTGATCCAGATCTTGCTTTACTTGAAGAATGGCAAAAGCTGTCCAATGAGACGATTAAACTTGTCACTTTAGCTCCGGAAAGACCGCATGGTTTGGAGATGATTCGATATTTAAAGGAGAAGGGGATTATTGCATCGATTGGTCATACAGATGCTACTTATGATGAGGTGAACGAAGCAATTGAAGCTGGAGCAAGTCACGTCACCCATCTTTATAATCAAATGAGAGGGCTGCATCATCGTGAACCTGGGGTTGTGGGAGCGGCCTTTTTAAGAGAAGAATTAAAAGCTGAGATTATTGTCGATGGGGTGCATAGCCGTCCAGAAATGGTTAAACTTGCTTTTAAGCAAAAACGAAGTGATGGATTGATTTTAATAACCGATTCAATGCGGGCAAAATGCTTGAAAACTGGGAAGTATGAGCTCGGCGGCCAAGAGGTTTTTGTAAAGGATGGAAAAGCAGTACTTAAGGATGGAACTCTTGCAGGAAGTATTTTGAAATTGGGTCAGGCGGTAAAAAATATCATTTCATATGCAGACTGTTCACTTGAAGATGCAATTGAAATGGCTTCAGTGAACCCAGCCAAGCAATTGAACCTTTATGATCGAAAAGGCAGTATTGCAGTTGGAAAAGATGCGGACATTGTTATTTTAGATGAGAATATGGAAGTTTATATGACATTATGCAGGGGAGTTCTTGCTTATAATAGGGAGGAAAATTCTAAATGAAGATTATTGAAGTCAAAGATTATCAACAAATGAGTAATAAAGCAGCTGAATATATCATAAAAAAGGTTATTCAGAACCCAAGTATTAAACTTGGGTTGGCGACAGGCGGAACTCCAATTGGGACATATAAATGCTTAATTGACGACTACCATAAAAATGGGACTACTTATCAAAAGGTAACCACTTTTAATTTAGATGAATACATTGGGCTCTCGGGTGAAAATAAAAATAGCTACCGGTATTTTATGAATAACCAGCTTTTTAATTACATTGATATCAATAAAGCCAAGACAAATATTCCAAGCGGTATTGCTTCAGATTTTCAAGAGGAATGTCATCGATATGAGGATTTAATAAATCAGCATGGCGGTGTTGATTTGCAAATCCTTGGGATTGGCAGTAATGGACATATAGGCTTTAATGAACCAGGAACTCCCTTTGCTTCCAAAACGCATATTGTAGAGTTAGCTTCTTCAACTATTGAAGCAAACGCAAGATTTTTTAATAAAATCGAAGAGGTTCCTACTAAAGCCATTACAATGGGGATTTCCACCATTATGGATAGCAAAGAAATTCTGCTTCTTGTGTCAGGTGAGAAGAAAAGAGAAGCACTTTTTAGACTTTTGAATGGGGAGATAAGTGAAAGTTTTCCAGCATCAGTGTTGAAAAATCATCCATGTGTTACAATTATTGCAGATAAGGCGGCAATAGCAGATTTAAAGGTTACAACGTGACAGTTTTAAGGAAAGGATGCAGCTGGAGGAAATGATTAATAAGAATTCTCCGATTCCAATTTATTACCAAATTGAAGAATATATTAAAGAACTAATTGAAAATGGAGAGTTGCGTCCCGGTGATGCGCTCCCACCAGAAAGAGAATATGCGGAAAAATATCAAATTAGCCGGATGACAGTGAGACAGGCATTTACACAGTTAGTAAATGAAGGATTGTTATATCGATTGCAAGGAAAGGGCACATTTGTTGCAGAAAGAAAAATTGAACAGCCCCTTCAAGGATTAACCAGCTTCACAGAAGATATGAAAGCCAGAGGATTCGAGCCTGGAAGCCAATTACTTCACTTTGAAATTATTCCTGCAACAAGACAAGTAGCAGGGCAGCTTTTAATTTCTGAACATGGCCCTGTATATGAAATCAAAAGAATTCGTATGGCAGATAATGTCCCAATGGCGTTAGAAACAAACTATATTTCAGCCAACCTTATTAAAGGACTTACAGAAAGAATTGTAAATGATTCCCTGTATAAATACATTGAAGAGCAATTAGACTTAAAAATTGATAGTGCTTCACAGATCATCGAATCATCAGTGGCCAGTCAAAACGAAGCTGATTTACTAAAGATTAGCAAGGGTGCACCAGTTATGTTAATCCAAAGAAACACTTTTTTAAAGGACAATACCCCTGTTGAATACGTTAAATCGGTATATCGTGCCGACCGCTACAAATTTATGATCCAAATGAAACGTTGAAGACATGGTAATGGAGGTTATTTAACGTGTTCAATCATTATTTTCAAAAGCTTCACGAATTATTAAGCTTAGTTGAAAAGGATGAAACTGATGGCCTCAAAGTAGCTGCTAAAAAGATCGCAGAATGTATCCAAAACGATGGAATTGTTCATGTTTTTGGGTGCGGACATTCACATATCCTTGGAGAAGAACTATTTTACCGTGCAGGTGGACTAGTACCTATTAACCCTATCCTGATTGAGGACTTAATGCTTCATAAGGGGGCTGTTCGTTCATCTGAATTAGAAAAGGAAAATGACTTAGCAAAAAAATTTCTAACTAGAGTGAAAATTCAACCTCAGGATGTTGTTATTGTTGCATCAACTTCTGGCAGGAATCCCGTACCAATCGATGTTGCCGAGTTTGCTAAAAATAAAGGGGCATTTGTCATTGCTATCACATCATACGTATATACAAACGCCGTGGCATCAAGGCATAAAAGTGGTAAATATTTGTATCATACTGCTAACCTTTCCATTGATAATCATATAATGGTTGGTGATGCATTAATGGAGCACGAGTCTCTTGCTGTTAGCTTTGGTTCAGGTTCAACAGTCATTGGGACAGCAATCGTTAACGGAATTATGGTGGAGGCCATTAGCAATATGATTAGTAACAACTTTGAACCGCCAATTTTTAAAAGCGGCAATGCTGATGGTGCAGAAGAGCATAATCGTGCGCTGATTAACAAGTATAAAGAACGAATTCCAATGTTGGAAAATTGAATACTATTACAGAAACCGACAGTTATTACACTAGTTGGTTTTTTTTGTGGAATAAAATACGTTTATTTTCCACCAATACTTTCTTTGAAAATCTAGAAAAATAAAGGGGTAACATGATTTCTACAAAGGAGGTATTTCGATTGATAAAAAAATCTTTTGGGTTAGCTTTAACAGCGGTTTTAACATTAGGACTTGCTGCTTGTAATAACAATGATAAAAATGACTTAAATGATCAGGATACTCATGTTGGCATGAACAATGACATAAGAAATAACACCCCTTATATGGATGTCCGTAATGGCAGAGATGATGGGATTGACCACAATGGTCCATTAACTGAGGACTACACCAACAATAATAACAGTCAATCAGATCTTGATGTAAATCTTTTCAATACTAAACGGAAAAATAAGAAAAATTATAACAATAATGATGATATGATTTCTTCGTATCAGACATCCTTAAACAGTAACCAATATCCACATACAAGAGCGGTATTAATCCGTGATGCGAAATATCAGTATATAACAATCGACCCTAGAAATTGGGCTATGCAGCAAATACAACCATATATCCAGCAACAAACACCGACAGGACAGGCACCAGCAGGGCAGCCAGCACCAATTCAGCAGCCAGTACCAAAGCAAACAACACCAACACCAGCACCAAAGCAAACAGCGCCGGCACCAGCACCAAAACAAACAACACCAGCACCAAAACAGCCGGCTGCTACACAAAATAATGCACCAGCACCAACTACTGGAAATGTTAGTCAATATGTTCAACAAGTAATTGACTTGACTAATGCACAACGTAGTAAGAATGGCCTTCCAGCTTTAAAGGCAGACACACAGCTTAATGGCGTAGCTCAGAAAAAATCGCTCGATATGCAGCAAAAGAATTACTTCTCACATACAAGTCCTACTTACGGATCTCCATTTGACATGATGAGGGACTTTGGTGTTACCTATAAATCTGCAGGTGAAAATATTGCTCAAGGACAACGGACACCACAAGAAGTAGTAACTGCTTGGATGAATAGTGAAGGCCATCGCAAAAATATCCTAAGTGCTAATTTTACTCATATTGGGGTAGGATATGAAGCTACTGGGAAACATTGGACACAAATGTTTATTGGAAAATAAAAAACCATGTAAAAACAAACCGACAGTTAATTATCCTGTCGGTTTACTTTTAGTTTAATTCACTTTTTAATATCATGGGTATGGTTGGAAATTTAAAATGAAAAGTGGTCCCTACTCCGATTTCACTCTCTGCCCAGACAGTACCATCCATGGCTCGGGCAATGCTATAAACAACCATCATACCTAAACCAGTACCATTTTTCCCCTTTGTGGAATAAAAGGGTTCACCTAATCGCTCAAGTTGCTCATTAGTCATTCCAATACCAGTATCATTAACACTTATGGTTACATAATTTTTACTGAATTCAGTGGTAATGGTTAGATATCCGCCATTTGGCATCGCTTCAATCGCATTTTTGATGACATTCACAAAACATTGACGAAACTTCTGTCCATCTCCCTCAATAAAACCGATAACCGAGAAATCAGTAATAATTTCTACTGAATTTTGATTGGCTAGAGGCAGAAGAATATTGATTATTTGTCGTAGTTCACTTTTTACATTAAGTTCTTCTAGCGCGTCCAAGGATGGCTTTGCAAAAGTTAAGTAATCTTGAATAACACGTTCAGCAGAAATTAATTCTTCTTTAACAATAGATAGGTATTCTTTTCTTTTATGCCTTGAAAGATAATCATCTTGAAGGAGTTGGACAAACCCACTGGCAGCCGTAAGTGGATTTCGGATTTCGTGAGAAATAGCAGCTCCCATCTGTTCGACTGCTTTTAATTTTTCTGCCTTAATGAGCTCCTGCTGCATTTCGTTATTTCGTCTAACAAATTCAATCCCATATGAGATAATGCCAATTCCAAGTGAGGGAATAAATAGGAATGCAAACCAAGCATCCAGCCAAAAGGTATGGGTATTTTCGAAACTCATCCCAATAACTGTTACTACACCAAGAATCACACCTATGCATACCGTAATGAAAATGCGACGTCCTGGAACTTGTCTTAGAAACCACGGATATAATCGCCAGAAAATTACTCCCATTGGTGCATAAAGTGCGGCCGTTTGAACAAAGCCCAAATCAAAGCCATAAAAGCCTCTTATGACTATAATCGCAACTGTAAGAATTGGTCCGATTCCAATATAAAGGGCACCCAACACTAAAGGAATAATTCTTAAATCGTATCGGGCAGATGGGACTGGATTGTAAGAGAATTGAATACATAACCAAACACAAGCAATACACAAAATACTTAATGAGGATTTAGAAAGGGTAAATTTTTTTATATTATCAAAAAATATTAAACAGAAAAATAATAATATGATAAAAATTGAGAGGTTTAAAAAAAGATGTTTCGTTATGTCCATTAACGTCACCATCCATAATAAGGCTGTTAGGGAAATTTTACATGTATTTTCCACATTATACAACAATATTTGCACAATTTAGAAAAAATAAAATAGTATTTTGAAAATGAAAAATGGAAGGCTTGTTAGTTACAAACCTTCCAAACTTAATTGAGCAGTCGTAATCGTATTTCTCCCTTTTGTCTTAGATACGTACAAGGCCTCATCGGCCATTTTTATTAACTCTTGTGGCATGATAGGTCTAGAGGGGACAATGGTGGCAACTCCCATACTAAGTGTAATAATATCGGTGATTTCAGAACTAAGATGAGGAATCGCTAGTAACCGAATGGTGTCTTGTATTTGTTTTGCAATTTTCATCCCTTCCTCTACTCCTGTGGAAGGGGAGATGAGGGCAAACTCTTCTCCCCCATACCGGCAAAAAGTACAGTTAGAGTTAATGGTAGTAATCTGATTGTTTATGGCCTGAGCAATCGATTGTAAGCATGCATCTCCTGTTAGATGGCCGTATGTATCATTGTATTTTTTAAAGTAATCAATATCAAACATAATTAAAGTGATTGGAGAATGGGTATAAGAACAATTTGAACAGTCTTTCACAAGTGTTTCATCAAAATATCTTCGATTTGCTATTCCGGTTAGACCATCCATATAGGAGAGACGATTTAGAAGTTCATTGGCTTCTTGTAATTTTTGTTCTGTTAGTTTACGGTCAGTTATATTTCTTGATACAATAATGACCTTTTTGCTGCCATCTTCCTCAAAATGGACACTTTTCAGAGCAGATTCGATCCAGACATAGTCTCCCAAATTTGTACGATAACGATAGGTCGAATTAGCAGCACCCTCTTCTAAAGCTTTCTCAAACATCTCATTTGTATGTTCAATATCATCAGGATGAATAAACATATACATATTTTTATCTAGAAGTTCGGGATACTCATAATGGATAATTTCCTTAACAGCAGGTGAAATATATTTGTATTCAGCATTTTCGTTGTGCATGGTAATCATGTCACTAGAGTATTCAGCGATGAGTCGAAACCGCTCTTCCGTTTCTTTTAATTTCATTAAGCTATGCTTTAATTGATTTTGTGCTTCATAAGATTTAACTACAAAAACAAAGAAATGATAAGCTATAAAACCGCCAATGAGAGAAATAAAATAATGCAAGGTTAATACATTTTTAAGAATTTGAAGATCCTCAATTCTGATGATAAAAATTATAGAAACAAAAAACAAGCCTATTAAATTCATGAGGAAGGCCTTAAGGGTTCTTGAAAGGTTAATATTTGAAATACACCCACAGAATATTCCTGTGAGAAGTGCACCGATTGATCCGAGTATGGATGATTCATTAATTCCAAAAAGAAGAATTCGTCCTGCTGCAATTAGAACGGCAGAAAATAATGCAGGAATAAATCCACCAAAAGTAGCTGCAATAACAATGGCCAAGTGACGTAAATCAGCAATTGTACTTGCGTTTATTTGAATACTAAAAACCATTAATACATTCCCCAAAATTCCAAAACAAAGGCCCCAATAAAGTTTAGATGAGCGGGGAGCGTTTATGCGTATGGGCTTGTCTTTAAATAACACTCCCATTACAGAAAAAGAAGCAATTAATATTGCTGCATTTGATACAAAATCTTTTAACATGAATACGCTCCTGGTATGGTAAATAATGTTTTCAGTACTATTGTACAATATTAATACTTGCATCTTTCCAATTATACTATGAAATAGATATTAATGACAAAATCAGACATTAAAAAAGCTTCCCTTAATTAAAGAGAAACTCAAGTACTTTTACCTTAAACCGTGACAGGATTAAGAGCGAAATCTTTAGCTGCAATTCTTGCGTTTTCTTGTCCTTGGGCAAGAATCTCAGGCACCTTTAGTGGATTAATATCAAAACCTTCTGTAATAACTGAATCAGCAACCTCTATTCCTAAGAAACGAAGTGCGATTTTTAAATACCGATCACCAGACTCCAATGCTTCCATAGGAGTCCCTGTGTACTGACCTCCTCTTGTTTGCAGATGTATCGCTTTTTTATTCATTAAAAGACCTTTAGGTCCGTTAATTGTATGGGCAAACGTTTTTCCAGCAATAAATAAATTATCGATATATGCCTTTAAAATAGCAGGGGAGTTTAAATTCCACATTGGGGATACAAAGACATAGTAATCATAACTGATAAACTCATTAGCGAGTTCATGCATTTTCAGGATTTTTTCTCTTTCAATGTCTAATAGTCGATCTAAGGTATACCCATAACCAGCTAATTTTCCTCTGGCTGAAACCAATCCGCATCCATTTGCGGGAAATCTAAAGAAAACAAATCGACCTTCTTTATAGAGACAGCTGGGAGGACTTGATGAAAAGACTCAAGAAAGGCTTCCCCAATTTTTAATCCTTTTGATTTCTCAAGCCCTTTTGGATTTGCGGTTATATATAGTAATTTTTCCATAAAATACACGCCCCATCTTAAATTATTTCTTTCCCAATATTTATTATAAAAAAAATAACTTAACTCAATAATGAACATCTGGTGACGATCTTGAACAATAAGTGTCTGAAATAGTATTTATAGCGAGTTTTAGTATTTCTCATATGATCGCAATAATCATTTATCCCGGCCAAATTAAAAATTCCCAATTTTTTTAATTAAACGCTTACAAAAATCTATTGACTGAGTAAATAGACGATGATAAGATACAAATATATTAATTAGTTCATCAAACTAACTAATTAATACGAAATCATATTTTTTATAATCATTAATGAAAAGGGTTACAAGGTATTGAATATTCAAATACAACAGGAGTTAACAGCAAGTTTTGGCAAATCTTTAAAATTATACAGAAAATGGGGGAGTAAATTATGGGTCAGCCAGCGAACAAAACAGCAGTTGAACAAACAACTAATGGATTCAGAAAGTTTGGAATGAAAGATAAAATCGGATATATGTTTGGTGACTGGGGGAATGATTTCTTCTTTATTCTAGTTGCAGCATTCCTAATGGTTTTCTATACAGATGTCTTTCATATTAATCCTGCTGCAGTCGGTGGATTATTCTTTCTTGCCCGTTTGTGGGATGCAGTAGCAGACGTTACATGGGGTCGTTTTATAGATACAAGAAAAGCAGGGAAAAATGGAAAATTCAAGCCTTGGATTTTTAGAATGTCCTTCCCGCTAGTTATTTCTGGTGTTTTGATGTTTGTTCATATTCCAGGGATGTCAGACGGTTTTTATCTTGCTTATGCTTACGTAACATATATTATTTGGGGAACACTATATAGTACAGTTAACATTCCTTACGGATCAATGGCGTCAGTTATCACAGGTGATCCTGTTGAACGTACTGCATTATCAAGCTGGAGAACATTAGGTGGAAATTTGGCTGGTTTAATTATTAACGTGGTTGGACCAATGATTTTGTTCGTTAACAACCGACCAGATGCTAATCGCTTCATATTAGCTGCATTACTTTTTGGTGGACTTGCACTAGCATGTTACATGGCTTGTTATAAATTATCTGTTGAACGGATTGTAATGGATGAAACAAATAAACCACAGATGAACTTTGGACAAACAATGAAAGGCCTTGTTAACAACAGACCATTAATTTGGTTCCTTATTGCTTCATTATTGTTCCTGGTTATCTTTATGTTAATTGGTGCAGTAAACGTATATTTATTTAAGGATTACTTCGGAAATGCAAAGGCATTAAGTATGGTTGGTCTGCTTCAATCTATTGCAGTATTTGTAGGTATGCCATTTGTAAAACCATTAGTTGCGAAATTTGGTAAAAAAGAAGTTGCCTCTGGTGGTTTATTACTTGCTGCTATTGTATATGGTGCTCTATATTTCCTTCCTAACTTAACTGCAACACAATTTATCGGAATTTTGACCGTTGGAATGTTAGGTTATGGTCTTTTCAACCTTGTAATTTGGGCTTTCGTGACTGACGTTATTGATTATCATGAATATTTAACCGGTTTACGTGAAGATGGAACCGTTTACTCAATCTATTCTATGGCACGTAAAGTTGGTCAAGCAGTTGCTGGCGGTGTTGGTGGGGCAGCAATCGCAGCAGTCGGTTATAATTCAAATCTTAAAGCACAGACAGCTGATACACTTCAAGGAATTCATACAATTGGTACTCTAGTACCTGCAATCGGAATTGGTGTTGTGTTCCTAATCATTGTATTCTGTTATCCATTAAACAAAAAGCGTACAGCGCAACTTGCGGCTGATTTAGCTGAAAAAAGAAAAGGCAAACATTAATTCATATATCACAAGAAAGAAGATAGCTAAGATCTGCTTAGCTATCTTCTTTTTTGTGATGATAACCGCTTACAAATTTTTATTGACGAAATATATCGATAGGTGTATTCTATCTATGCGGGATATTTGTTAGTTTATTAAACAAATTAAAAAAATATTACAATGCTCAGAACTCAATTCATTATTATTCTTAATTTTTATTGAAAAGGGTTACAGGTAAAGTCTATTTAGTTAAGGGAAGGGTGAAAAAATGATGAATAGCGGTACAAAGAAATTAACCTTAAAAGAAAAAATGTCATATGGTTTAGGTGATGTTGGAAACGGTTTTATGTTTGATATGGGTCAAATTTATTTACTTAAGTTCTATACTGATATTTTAGGAATTTCGGCTTACTGGGGTGGCCTTGTATTTTTGATCTCTAAAATATTTGATGCATTTGCAGATTCTGCTGTTGGTGCTTTTGTGGATAAACGTAAGGTAGGTAAACGAGGCAAATTCCGACCGTTCATCTTATTTGGATCATTACCGCTTGCCTTAATGACGGTCATTTCTTTTATGGCACCTGATTTTTCTGAAACAGGAAAAATTGTATTTGCGTTTATAACTTATATGGCCTTTGGATTGTCATATTCCATTGTCAATATTCCTTACGGATCACTCGCAGCATCAATGACCCAAGATTCGGTTGATCGCGCATCTCTTGGATCCTTCAGAGCTATTGGAAGCCAATTTGCTTTACTAATTTCAGGGATGGTTGTCATTCCAATTGTTTTATATTTTCCAAATCAAAAATTAGGTTATACTGTTGCAATCGCTACAATGGCGGCGGTTGGGATGATTTTCCATTACATTTGCTACCGTAATACAACTGAAAATGTTGTTAGGACGCCTAAAATAGAAAAAGAAAAGGTTCCGATGTCAAAACTATTTAAATTATTACTAAGCAATAGACCGCTTATTGCCCTTTGTTTCGTTTGTTTGTTTATGGTTGCGGGGAGTAATTTACGCACGGCTGTTCAACTTTTTTACTTACAATATAATTTAAATAATCCAGGTTTGATGTCATTTCTTTCCTTTACTAGTATTGGAATCGCTGTCATTGGTTCATTTTTTATTCCAGCTCTTGTTAAAAGACTAGGAAAAAAGAAAACGTTTATCATGGGTCTTTTTATTGGAATTGCAGCGGATGTTGCGAACTTCCTTTTACCTGCCAGCGTACCAACATTTCTAATATTACTCGCGATTGGAAGCCTGGGACTTAGCTTTGCACTTGGTTTACCATGGGTTATGGTTGCTGATGCCGTGGATTATCATGAATGGAAAACAGGACAACGGACAGAAGGGATTGTATACTCAAGTTACAGCTTCTTCCGTAAATTAGCACAGGCACTAGCTGGTTTTATTCCTGGTATTGCTTTAGGATTAATTGGCTACGTTCCTAATGTGGAACAAACAGCTAGCACACTCCTTGGTATTAAGGGGCTAATGTTCCTCGTTCCTGCTGGACTAAATTTGATTGCAGCAATTATCTTAATTGTTTTGTATAATTTGTCAGAGGATTTATATAAAAAAATTGTTGATGAATTAAAAAATAAGCAAAAGGTTAATGAAAATTTAAAGAGTGCCTAATAAATATGAAAGCCCCTTTTAGCAATCGCTAAAAGGGGCTATGACGTTTAGACGAGGCATTTATAAGACTAAATGATTACGTTTTCAATATTGTTGCTTTTAAAATCAAAGGATAAATTTAACATGGGAACATCGAGAAATTGTTTTATTGCAAGTGCACATGCCCCGAGGACGCAAGATTTATTTCCAATTGAAGAAATAATCAATTCACGATAATGGCTGATAGAAGAATTTAGATTCTTGCTTATTTTTTCAAGGGAATCTGGATACAAACGTAACAATTCACTATCAAGCACCAGTACGTCGGGGTTATACATGTTTATCATATTATTCAATCCGATTGATAGGTAGAAAATGAATTGCTCCATCAAGTCAAGTACTTCCTCATCGCCTTCATCTAGCCACTTTTGAATATGTTCATAAGACAAATTATTGATTTTCCTTTTTTCCGATAGATATTCAAAAATACTGGACTCGGAGGCATATTTTTCCCAGCACCCATTATTTCCACAATTGCAAGGCTTACCTCCTGGCACTACAATCATATGGCCAATTTCGCCAGCATAGCCTTCATGCCCTCTGAAAAAATCATCATTCATCATCATGCCAAGACCGATTCCCGAATAAAGAGTAGCACATATCAGATTGTCTGTTTCATGATGTACATAAACCCGCTCTGCAAAAGAGCTTAGATTTGCATTGTTTTCAAGATGAATAGGGATATCGATTTCTCTTTCTAAATCACCTTTTAGGTTGATATTGTGCCAATTTAGCTTTGGAATATAGTGAATGACTTCATCTTTTGCTACCAGGCCATGGATTGCAATGACAATTCCAACAATGCCATAACGACTGTCAATAAAATTGGCTTTGTATTTTTTAATTTGGTCAATTAAAAGATGAAATATCTCTGTATAATCTACAGAACTAATTTTAATAATATTAGATGAAACAGGACAGCCGAGAAGGTCTGTTAATGTAAATGATATTTGACCATAATCAAGATCAATACCAAGTGCATAGCCAGCTTGTCCGTTTAAAGAGAGCATAATTGGCTTTCTTCCAACCGAATAATGCTCGAGTTGTGTCTCGAGTATAAGTCCTTCTTCCAATAAGTCTGCAACCTGAGCGGATATTGTAGCTCTCGTCAAGTTAGTAGTTTTGGATAAATCTGCTCTTGAAATCATTCCTTCTTTTACAATTTCTCTTATGATTAAAGATCGATTTATTTTTTTAATATATGCCGCATCACCGGTAACCATATATATCCTCCATTTCGAGAATTTCATTGTGTATATTGCTATTATATCAGTTATTTTATTAAATAGGTTTATTATTACTAAATAGTTAATTGACTAAACATATTAATCGTGATAAATTATTCTTGTAGTTAATTTGTTTAATAAACAAATTAAAGTAATTGAATTAAAAACGGAATAATTATATATTTCTGTAAGGGGTTACAGATTATGCGTGAACAGTTTGAATTTCTATTTAAAGGAGAGAGATACTAGATGAAAAAATTTATGGATCAACATTTTTTACTTAATACAGAAACAGCGATTAAACTGTATGAAAATGCGGCAGTATCTTCACCGATTTTTGACTTTCATTGCCACTTAGACCCAAAGGAAGTTTGGGAAAACAAGTCATATGAAAATATTACACAAATCTGGCTTGGGGGCGACCATTACAAGTGGAGAACAATGCGCATGAATGGTGTTGGTGAACGCTATATAACAGGTAATGCTAGTGATTGGGAAAAATTTGAGAAGTGGGCAGAGACGGTTCCTCATTTACTTGGAAATCCTGTTTATCATTGGACACACTTAGAGTTAAAAATGTTTTTCGGAATTGATAAAGTATTAAGTCCAGAAACAGCTCGTGAAATTTGGGATGAATGTAATAAAAAATTACAGACATCAGAATTCACTGCGAGGGCTTTAATTGAGAGGTCAAATGTAAAGTTTATCGGAACGACTGATGATCCAATCTCAACACTAGAATACCATCAATTATTGAAAAATGATGACACCTTTCAAACGATTATTGCTCCAACTTTCCGTCCTGACGGTGCGATGTTTATTGAACGCCCTGCTTTTACAAGCTGGATTGAAAAATTGGCGGATGTTTCTGGGATAAAAACCGATTCCTTAGATGGATTTTTAACAGCATTAAAACAAAGAGTCGAGTATTTTCATGAAAATGGAGGCCGTGCCTCTGATCATGACATCCAAAAGATGGAATATGTAAAAACAAGCAAACAAGAAGTTGAAGCGATCTTCAATAAACGTCTAAGCGGTGAACAGCTTACACATGATGAATTGATTGCCTATCGTATTTTCCTTTTAAAAGAACTTGGAAAAATGTATGCTGAAAAGCAGTGGGTTATGCAGCTTCACATGGGAGCAATGCGAAACAATAACACAAGAATGAAAGAATTGCTTGGAACAGATGTTGGATTTGATTCAGTTGGAGAAGCTAATATGACTGAAGGCTTGTCGAGATTCCTTGATTCATTAGATCAAGAAAACGCACTGCCAAGAACGGTATTATTTAACTTGAATCAAAAAGATAACGTAACATTAGCTGGTATGATGGGGAACTTCTATGAAGAGGGTGTTCCAGGTAAGGTTCAATTAGGTTCAGGCTGGTGGTTTGTTGATCATATCGATGGTATGGAGAGACAAATGAAGGATTATGCAAATGTTGGATTACTCAGTCACTTTATCGGTATGCTAACAGACTCTCGCAGCTTCTTATCTTATGCCCGTCACGATTACTTCCGCAGAATACTGTGTAACATCCTTGGCGAATGGGTGGAAAAAGGGTCGGTACCAAATGACATGAAGCAAATGGAGCGAATGGTAAGGAATATTTGCTATGATAATGCCGAAAAATATTTTTTAAGACGCTAAAAAAGCACTTTTTAATTGTATTGATGAAAGAAATATGGTTATCTAAATAGTATTAAAATAGAAAGAGGGATAGTATGTCAAAACAACAAATTGGTGTAGTTGGTTTAGCTGTTATGGGTAAAAACCTTGCCCTAAATATCGAAAGCCGCGGTTATTCTGTGGCTGTTTTTAATCGTTCTTATGAAAAGACAGAAGAATTCCTAAAGAATGAAGCAGAGGGTAAAAACTTCGTTGGTGCCCGTACTGTTGAAGAATTCGTTAATTCTTTAGAAAAGCCTCGCAAAATTTTATTAATGGTTAAAGCTGGTGCTGCCACAGATGCTACAATTGACTCCTTGAAGCCATTTCTTGAAGAAGGCGATATCCTAATTGATGGTGGGAATACATTCTTCCAAGATACAATCAGACGTAATAAGGAACTTGAGACAGCAGGGTTCCATTTCATTGGAACGGGCGTTTCAGGTGGAGAAGAAGGCGCATTAAAAGGTCCTTCTATCATGCCAGGCGGTAAAGAAGAAGCTTATAACCTTGTCAAACCAATCTTAGAAGCCATTTCTGCAAAAGTAGAGGGAGACCCTTGCTGTACGTATATTGGTCCAAATGGTGCTGGTCATTATGTGAAAATGGTTCATAACGGCATTGAATATGGAGATATGCAGTTAATCTGTGAAGCTTATTTTATTTTGAAAAATGTCCTTGGTTTAGATGCAAAAGAGCTTCATGAGGTCTTTGCTGAATGGAATAAAGGCGAATTAGACAGCTATTTGATTGAAATTACGGCTGATATCTTCACAAAAGTGGATGAAGAAACTGGTAAACCTATGGTAGATTTAATCCTCGATACAGCTGGTCAAAAAGGTACTGGTAAATGGACAAGCCAAAATGCTTTAGACTTAGGAGTTCCACTTCCAATTATCACTGAATCTGTATTTGCCCGCTTTATTTCAGCAATGAAGGATGAGCGTATTAAGGCTAGTCAGGTTCTTAATGGACCAGAAGTTAAGGGCTTTGAAGGGAATAAAGAAGAATTAATCGAAGCAGTTCGTAAGGCATTATATATGAGTAAAATTGTTTCTTATGCACAAGGTTTTGCACAAATGCGTGCTGCATCAGAAGAATACGATTGGAATCTTCGTTACGGTGATATCGCAATGATTTTCCGCGGCGGCTGTATCATTCGTGCCCAATTCTTACAAAAAATAAAAGATGCGTATGATCGCGATCCTGAATTAAGAAACTTATTACTAGATCCTTATTTTAAAGAAATCGTTCAGAATTATCAGCAGCCATTACGCCAAGTTCTTGCTGTGGCAATTGAACGTGGAATCCCTGTTCCGTCCTTTGCAAGCGCAATTGCGTATTATGACAGCTACCGTACTGAAACTCTTCCAGCGAATTTGTTGCAAGCACAACGTGACTACTTTGGTGCTCACACTTATCAACGTGTTGATAAAGAAGGAGTTTTCCACACAAATTGGATGGAATAATGGGTTTATAAGAAACCAACTGCAAAAGGAGACAAATACTAGCCCTAAACGCTGTAATTGTCTCCTTTTTTGTTTGTCTAAAAAACAATGTTTAAAAGCAATATCAGTCAAATAATAAAAATTATTGAGCAGTTTTAGAGAATGTTTTTTGTGTATATCTTCAATATAATATAAGTATGTTCAGTTAACAAACTTATATGTTAACGCTTACTTTTAAGGGTGTGAAAGCAATGGAAAAGTTTACTAGCTCTTCATTAAAAAAAAGAATAATGGATGAGTGGATATACGGTTTCTACCGTGTACAGGGTGTTGACTTTTACAACTTTAATTTTCACTCACATCAAGAATATGAAATTTATTTTTTTCACTCGGGTGATTGTAAGTATTTAATTAACAATCGGATTTATGAGTTGCAGCCTGGTGATATCATCCTGTTAGATGGTATGACTTTGCATAAAGCTAATCCAGGAACAGACAGTACGTATACAAGAAGTATGCTTCATTTTTCACCTATATGGCTGCAGGAATCATTAAATGGACTTGGTATTCCTAATCTGCTCGATCCGTTTAAAAAACTTCATAATTGCTTCCTTCGTACAGGTTACGATGAATTTGGACAATTTGTTGATGGCAGGATAAAGGAAATTGCCCGCTCGCTTACTCATATTGATGAAGAACTGCAGCGGACGGGAAAGAAAAATGAGCTCCTGGAAGCTGAAGTAAAACTTGAGTTGATTCAATTATTGATGGGAATTTACAAGATTAGTCAAAAGGAATTATCTCAAGTAACGAGCAAAAAGTCCGAAAAAGAACTTCATGCCGAGTCCATAGCATCTTGGATTAATGATCATTATGCTGAGAAAGTCAGTTTAGACCGAATCTCAGATGAGTTAAATCTAAGTAAGTATTATGCTTCACATGTCTTTAAAGAAGTCACTGGCTTTACGGTGATGGAATATGTGATGGCTTGCCGGCTTAACCAGGTCAAGTATTTGTTAGAAATGGAGCCTGATCAATCACTAACAGATGTGTCTCGTGCAACAGGCTTCGAGAGTGTCGCTCATTTTAGCCGGTATTTTAAAGAGAAAGTGGGCATGACACCTTCAAGTTATCGGAAAACAAAAATAAGTAGAACCAATCCTGTTAAAAAGGAGGACAAAACATAAATGAATCAAGACTTAATGATTTCAGGATTTTCAGATGAAATATCATCTGATTTTGATACCCAGCTTGAGGTTGTATCAAATTTAGGAATGAAATATATATCACTTCGTGGTATTGATGGGAAAAATATTGGTGATTTTACTGTTGATGAAATAAACGAAAATGTCCTGCCCAGGCTTCAAAAGGCCGGAATTTGCGTTTCTTCTATAGGCTCGCCAATTGGAAAGGTATTCATCAATGATGAAGAGGGCTTTGCTAAGCAAAAGCAAATGTTGGACACGCTTTGCCAAATTAGCAATTTGCTAGATTGTAAATATATGCGAATCTTCAGCTTCTATATTCCTAAGGGTGAAGATGCAGATCAATTTCGCAGTCAAGTTGTTAGCAAGTTAAAGGAATTTGCTGCCATAGCAGAAAAATACAATGTGATTTTGCTGCATGAAAATGAAAAGGATATCTTTGGTGATATCGGAAGACGCTGTCATGAGATTTTAACAGAAGTAGGTTCTCCTTACTTTAAAGGGATTTTCGACTTCGCTAATTTCGTACAGTGCGGTGAGGATACTGGGGAGTGTCACGATCTCTTAAAAGATGAGATTGTTTATATACACATAAAGGATGCTGTAACACAGACAAGTCAAAACGTTGTCTGTGGAACTGGCGAAGGCAAAATACCGCAAATTTTAGCCCAGTTTATTAAGAGCGGCTACAAAGGCTTTTTAACTCTTGAGCCACATCTCGTTCTCTTTGATTCTTTAAAGGATTTAGAGCTTGAAGATGCAACTGAAATCATTAAGGACAACAAAGGGCTGGATGGTGCCAGCGGCTACAAGCTTCAATATGAAGCACTTCTAGACATTCTTAAAAATATTGAAAGCGAGGGAATTTAATTATGGCAGATGTAAGATTAGGGATTATTGGATTAGGTGCAGAAGGTGGTATGTACGCTAATTTCATTTCTGAAGGAAAAGTTAAAAACATGGTGATTGGTGCGATTTGTGATAATGATCCTGCTAAAAAACAAGTAGCTGAAGAGAAGTATCCTGGTGTTCCTTTCTACGATAATTATATCGATATGCTTGAAAGTGGTAATGTTGATGCAGTTGTTACAACTGTTCCCCATTACCTACATCCTGAAATGGGAATCGAATCACTTAAAAGAAACATACATGCATTAGTGGAAAAACCAGCTGGTGTTTATACAAAACAAGTGAAAGAGTTAAACGACTTTGCAGCATCAAAACCTGAACTTAAGTTTGCAATCTTCTTTAACCAGCGTACAAATCCACTTTATAAAAAAGTAAAAGAACTTATTGATAATGGTGAAATTGGCAGTATTCGCAGTACCAATTGGATTATTACTACCTGGTGGAGACCTCAAGGGTACTACAATCAAAGTGAATGGAGAGCAACTTGGGGCGGAGAAGGCGGTGGTGTCCTTGTAAACCAAGCGCCACACCAAATAGACTTGCTTCAATGGATGTGCGGCATGCCGAAAAAGGTTTATGCAAAATTAAACTATGGCTATCAAAGAGATATTGTGGTTGAAGACGATGTAACTGCAGTATTTGATTATGGAAATGGTGCTACTGGTGTATTTGTTACTAAGACACACGATGTAGTAGGGACAGACCGTTTAGAAATCCATGGTGATAAAGGAAAAATCGTGGTAGACGATAGTAAGAAAGTAACAATTAAGCGCCTGAAACAATCTGAGAATGAAATGAGTAATTCCATGGATATGTCAGATGTTATGAAGCTGTTTATGGGCGGCGGTGCAGGTGATATTTTCACTGAGGAAGTACTTGATTTTGGTAATGTTTGGGGCGAACAGCACATTGCTGTATTAGAAGACTTTGCCTCTGCAATTGTAGAAGGTACCCCATTATTAGCTCCTGGCAGCGATGGAATTAATGGTGTTAGACTTGCAAATGCGATGCACCTATCAAGCTGGTTAGGCAAGGAAATAGAAGTACCATTTGATGAAGATTTATTCCTAGAAGAATTAAATAAACGGATTGCCGAAGAAGGTAAATATCCGGTTAGAAAGTAACGATCACATGAAACGAACTCGGGCGTTAATGCGCTCCCGACTTCGTTTCAAAAAAAGGGGTGGAGCAAATGCTAAAAGTAGCAGTAATAGGACTTGGAGATATTTCAAAAATTCATATTCCAGCTATACAAGCTAACCCGAATGCTGAGTTGGTAGCAATATGTGATCTTGATGAATCATTAAAAGATACCGTACTAGGGGTAAACTTTTATACGGATTATAACGAGATGCTTGAAAAAGAAAATCTTGATGTTGTCCATAATTGTCTGCCTCACTATTTACATTATCCTGTAACAAAAGATTGTGTAGAAGCGGGAGTTCATGTTTTTCAAGAAAAGCCGTTGGGCATGAACACTGAGGAAGGACAGGCACTTGTAAAACTAGAGGAAGACCATAGTGATGTTAAAATCGGTGTCTGTTTACAAAACCGTTATAATGAGTCTTTTGAAATGCTTATGGAGATTGTCAAAGGCGGCGAATATGGCAAGGTCACTGGAGTTAAAGGATTGGTGGCCTGGTATAGACCAAAAGCTTACTATGATGTGAAACCTTGGCGTGGAAAAATGGCGTATGCCGGTGGTGGTTCCATGATCAATCAATCCCTTCATACACTGGATTTAATACAGCTAGTCGGCGGAAAAATAGAATCAATAAGAGGTTCAGTGGACCAATTATTGGATTATGGGATTGAAGTTGAAGATACTGCTTCCGCACATATACTCTTCAAAAATGGTGCAAGAGGATTATTTTTTTCAACCAATGCCAATCCAGAGAACTCCAGTGTAGAGCTTGAAGTATATCTTGAAAAGGGTAAATTCATCATTAAAGACAGCATTCTCACAAGAATAAATGAAGAGGGAAAAAAGGAAGATTTGGTAGAAGATGCTAAGCTGCCTGGATCAAAATTCTATTATGGTGCCAGCCATGCAAAAACAATCAGTCAATTCTATAACTGTATCTTACAGGGCAATCATGATTATGTTCATGCAAAGGATGCGGTCGTATCTATTCAAATGATTGATGCTATTCGACTTTCTTCAGAGACAAAACAAAGTATTAAGATGGAGGGGTAGCAAATGAAAAAAGGGAAAATTGGCGTTCAAATGATGATGCTTAAAGGTAAAGTTGAAGAGCTAGGTGCCTATGAAACAATGAAAAAAGTAAGTGAGCTTGGCTATCATGCTGTAGAGGTATCACAGATCCCAATGACAGCTGAGAATGTAGCAGAATTAAGGAGAGCTAGTGTTGACTTTGATATCAAAATAGCAGCGCTTTCAGCTGCACTAGAGCCAATGCTCCCTGGCGCGCCTGGCGAGACATTAACCAATGATTTTGAAAAAATCGTAAATGATTGTAAGACTCTCGACTGTAATTTTTTACGAATCGGAATGCTGCCGTTAACTTGTATGGGTCATAAAGATAGAATCATGGATTTTATTGAAAAAGCAGAAGCGATGGCCCATAGATTAGCTGAGCATGGAATTGAATTGTATTATCATACACATCACCTTGAATTCCAAAAATATGATGGCGAATATTTATTGGATATCATAAAAAATAACACAACAAAACTTGGTTTTGAGTTAGATGTTCACTGGATTCAAAGAGCAGGCGTAAACCCGGTTGAGTTTGTTAAAAAATACGCTGGTCGCATTTCTTTAATTCACCTGAAAGATTACCGAATCGGACAGATGGATATAGATAAAGTTGACTTTAGTGATCTATCTAAATTCATGCAAGTCTTCACGAATACAATTGAATTTGCGGAACTTGGAGAAGGAAATCTTGATATCAAGGCGATTACTGAAGCTGGTCTAGAGAGTGGCGCACAGTATTTCTTAGTTGAACAAGATGATACCTATGGCCGTGACCCTTTTGATTGCTTAGAAACTTCAGCAAAACACATGCGAGAACTAGGATTTGCAGACTGGTTTTAATTTTCGGTGTCAGGCACCACCTAAAGACCTAAGTCTTTTCGCGGTGCCTGACACTTTTATTATAAACTGGCTTTTATTTTATAAAGGTTTTATAAAGGTAGACTCCCAGCTGTACATTTAGATAGTCCTCATATTGATTGAAGTCTAATTCAAGAATTTCTTCTATTTTTTTAATGCGGTTATAGAGTGTGTTTGCATGAATATGTAGTTCAAACGCAGTTAGCGTCATGGAACGGTTATTCTGTACATAAGTAAAAAGGGTTTGCAAGAGTTCGCTGTTTTTCTTATCTGATTTCAATAGTGAGAACGTCTCATTCAGATAGGAAGCGATTTCTTCAGAATTATGATGTAAAAATAGTCTGCTGATACCGATATCCTTGTAATGGAGCACGCCCTTTTTCTTTTGCTTTTTTAAGTGGAGAAGGGCTTTCTCGGCCTTCACATGATTTTCCTCTGCCTGCCCAGGAAAGTAGTGCCCTGTGGAAATACCAGCCCTGGCAGATATCTTAAATTGCTGATTCCACCAATTAATGGTACTTTCAATTATTTCTACGAATTTTAATTCTCTATCGGTGCTTAAATAGGAAGAAAAAAAGGTAATCTTGTTATTGTAGCTGAAAAGAAGACTGTTTTCGGGCTGAATTTTTTTCTTCAAATGTGTTAGTAGAAGTAAGGCATCGTTTTCAAGAGAATGCAAATCAGCGTTACCATCAAGCTCAATTAAAGCAGTCTGGTGAAATGAGTGCTGTTGAATTCCTAATTCTTCTGCAAGAATTTCTGCCTGCTGAGGTTTTTTTGTTTTTAAAAACTGTTGATAGGTTTCATAGGTTTTTTTATACATTATCTCGGTCTTTGACCGAAGTTTCATTATTTCAAGTGAGAGAATGGGGGCCCCCTGTTCAATTACTAGGCGATCAAGCAGGGACAGAGCGGAGCTGCCATCCACTATCAAACATCCTAAAAAGGTGGAACCCGATCTAATTGGGTAAATATAGCAGTCAGTCTGATTTACATCATAGATTGAAACGTAAGCAGGCCCACTTTTATTAGCGAAAAGAAGAAAGAGATCATCAAGACTTTTGATAAAAGGCGGAAGGTGGTCCGGGCTGCATTTTCCTGTAAGGTAATCCGCATAGAATAGCTTCTTTTCCATCAATTTATTCATTTCAACAATTATGACATCTAGTCCTCGGTTTTGAATCGATAACTTGGTTAAGAGGTTGTGGATACCTGTTCTCTTTTCTAATAGACCATTTGTTTCCGTAAGCTTTTTAGATAAATGTGTGACTTCTTCCAAGCTTTTCTGTACTTCCGTGTGAAGCTGAGCATTATGTATGGCAATAGCAGCTTGAGAAGCGAAGCTCTGCAAAAAAAGGAGATCCGTCTCGCTGAGAGCTTCTTCTTTATCGAAACAATGAAGTGTCATTACGCCAATTCTATTTGTTCTAAACGAAATCGGCACTGATAAAATAGACTTGATATTTGGGTGCAAGTGTGACATTTCAAGAAAGTCTAAATTCTCTTTTCTTAAATCAATCATATTGTCATAAATCTTTTTTTTCGTTCCAATTAGGCAGACATTGCCATCTCTGTATACTTTTCCTGTAATAGATTCACCCACATTCACCTTAAATGATTTGATCTTGTCATTAAAACCAACGTAGGACTTAATAATTAATTGATTTGAATTTTCGTCATAGAGTTGGATATAACCGGCATCTGCATTCTGGACTATATTTAGTGCGCTGTAAATGATTTTTTTCAATACCTCAGTCAATTTAAGTGTTGAGTTAATGGCCTGAAAGCTTTCAATCAAATTCATCATAGCATGCTGTGCCTTTTGATTTTCTAACTTTAACTCTCGTAAAAAAGCTTCTTTGTTTTCCACACTTTTCACCTCCACTGTTGCATTCAACAATGAACATAGACAAAGATTGTTAGCGTCCACATTGTTGATTTATCTGATATTTTATAATATTTAGTTAATATAGGGAAGAGAATAAAAAACTTTTCTATACTATGAAAGCGATTTCACACTTTAGGAAGGGGAGAAATACAAGACCTTATTAATATTAAAAATTTAAAGGGGGAAAATTATGCCAAATAGCATAACAGTTAATAAGAAAAGATATATGATTCTTGCTCTGCTATTTTTAGGTTGGTGTTTATCTTATCTTGATAGGATGGCAATGAATGTAGGTATTGTTGAAATTGCGAAAGATTTTAAACTAAGTCCGACTGTTATGGGGGTTGTGCTAAGCAGTTTTTTTGCTGGCTATGCTTTAATGCAGGTGCCTGGCGGCTGGCTTGCCGATAAGTATGGTTCAAGAAAAGTGATTACGATTGCTATTATTTTCTGGTCCATATTTACGGTTTTAACAGGAATGGCTTGGTCTTTAATGAGCATGGTCATGATTCGTTTTATGTTTGGTCTTGGTGAGGGCGGCTATCCGGCAGCAAGTTCAAAAGCGATCGCGAGCGTTTTTCCTAAGAGAGAGCGTCCTGGTGCACAGACAATCATGATGTCCTCCAATTCACTTGGCGGGGTAATCGCACCTCTGATTGCAACGCCTTTACTTGTGTGGATTGGGTGGCAAAATCTTTTCATTGTAATCGGTATTTTGGGTGTATTTGTTGCTTGGCTCCTTTGGTATTATCTGAAGCCGGCAAATATGATAGAGGACAGTTCTGAAGGAGAAGTTTCACAAAAAGCATCTTTTAAAGATGTTATAAAAATACCAATCACGTGGAAATTAGCAGTTATTTGGTTTGGTATGAGCACGGTGATTTGGGGTCTAATCTCCTGGATGCCTCCTTATCTTGTGGGAGTAAGAGGACTGGATCTACTGTCAATGGGGATGCTAACATCCATTCCAGCGTTTACGGGTGCTATAGGAACAATTGTAGGCGGACAGCTCTTCCAAACCTACTTAAGTGGAAAAGAAAAAATCGTAGCGATTGTAAGTTCCATTTTAGTCATCGTGTTTCTTTTCTTGTTATTTAACGCACCTTCTGTAACGATGGTCATTTTTTATCAATCATTGTGTACTATATTCCATGGACTTGTGTTTGCAACAGCCTTTTCATTACCTCACAAAGTAATTTCAAAAAGTAACATTGGTTCAGCGATTGGGATTATTAACCTTGGAGGGATGATTGGCGCATTCCTGGCACCAATGATCATGGGTTATTTAATTGAAGTAAATAACGGTTCCTATACGCCAGCTTTCATCTATTTAATCGGTTGCGCAGTGTTGAGCATCGTCGCAGCAGCGTGTCTTAATTCAAAAACAGAACTTAATTTCAAAAGTAAACTAACGATAAATAACGGAAAATCCATGTGATTTAATTGGATAGGAGTGGTAAGTGTTGTGTAAACAGAATATTCTACAATGGATAAATGAACACCATCCCTCATTCACGGATATGGCTCAAAAGATCTGGGAAAATCCTGAATTGTCATATGGAGAGATATATGCTTCAGAATTGCAGATTTCGAGATTAATTGAAGCAGGATTTGATATTAAAAAGCGGATTGGTAACGTGCAAACAGCTTTTGTTGCGGAATATGGTACTGGAAAACCCATTATCGGGATTTTAGGTGAATTCGATGCCCTCCCAGGATTATCGCAAAAAGTAAGTCCAGCACGAGAAGAGGTAGTTCAAAACGGTCCAGGCCACGGCTGCGGCCACAATTTGCTTGGGACAGCGGGAGTTGAAGCCGTATTAGCATTAAAACAAGTAATGGATCAGGCAAGACTTCCCGGGACGATTCGCTATTACGGCTGTCCAGCAGAAGAAGAACTATCTGGAAAAACTTTCATGGCACGGGCCGGTGCATTTGATGATTTGGACTGTGCATTGACTTGGCATCCGGGCACATCGAATGAAGTTACAAATAACAGTTTACAAGCGATGACTTCTATGAAATTTTATTTTAAAGGAATAACCGCCCATGCTGGGGCAGCGCCACATGCCGGAAGAAGTGCACTTGATGCCGTTGAACTTATGAATGTAGGGTCTAACTATATGCGAGAACATATCCTTGACGGGTCCAGAATCCATTATTGTATAACAAATGGTGGACTTACTCCTAACATTGTTCCAGATAAGGCAAGCGTTTGGTACTATTTGAGAGGAGCAACAAAAAAGATAGTTAAGGAAATGGAAAAAAGGCTGCAAAAAATTGCCCAAGGGGCAGCATTAATGACAGAAACAGAAGTAACATGGGAGATAGTGGCGAGCCCATATGAAACCTTTTGCAATGACACTTTAAATGATCTAATTTATGATAATATGTTACAGATAAGTTCTCAGGAATTTACAGAAGAAGAAATATCCTTTACTAAAGAATTGGTGAGTACCCTTAATACCAATAGCGAAGTGAGGTTAGAGGAATTCATGGAAGAGGTCCTGCCAATTGCCTGCCAAAACAATAAACTTTTAAAAGGAACCACATTTGGGGCTTCAACGGATGTAGGCGATGTTTGTTGGATTACACCGGTGGGACAATTCATGACAACCTGCGCTCCAGCAGGAGTACAATTTCATACTTGGCAGGCCACTGCTAGTTTCGGTTCTTCTATTGGTTTCAAGGGCATGCATTTTGCCGCGAAAACGATGGCGTTGACACTTTATGACCTACTATTAAACAAAGACAATGTTTTGGAAAAAGCAAAAAAAGAATTTATATCAAGCACTAAGGGAAAGACCTATGTGCCTGGGATACCAGATAGTATGGTGCCAGTCACTAACGCTTAAAACGTTAGAAATCATTTGAATTTGTGGTTTTTCTACAGAGCTAAAAAACAAAAGTACAAAAAGGCAGTTGCTAGTAACTGTCTTTTTAAATTTATAAAAAAAAACCAATTCCATTTTATTTACGTGAATTGGTTTTTACTGGTTCAGATAGATGAAATGGAATGTATTCACCATGTTTTTCAATTTGTTCAACTACTAAACTAATTAGTTTTTTCATTACAATTCCTCCTATTGATTTGATACTCATATTATCATTCATTATCAATATTTAAACAATCTTACTGAAAACGGAAACAAAAACCGTGAAAACGGGAACATTGGTTATGAAAGTGCTCACATCACTCTTTTTCTTATTATTACATTAATTTTCTCGTTTTTTCATTAAAATTAAGTGAAAAGGAAAAAAGCCTACTGGAATATAGGCTTATAGTTACTTTTTGCTTATTCTATTTATCGAGAAAGCTTTCCTCGCTCAAAGTTAAACATAGCTCTGAAACTCCTAAAAAGTTTTGAATGGCTAGAGCACAGGCTCCCATAATACATGCCTTTTTGCCAAATTCAGAGATCTGCAATTTAGAAAAGTGGCTAATTGATGAAGAAAGAAGGGTTTTTAGTTTATTAACCGGATCTGAAAATAAACGAAGCACTTCACTATTGACCACAAGGATTTCAGGATTATAAAGGTTAATTAAATTATTTAACCCAATCGAAAGAAAATAAAGAAATTGATCTAACTCTTCATTAAATTCAGGAACATATTCGTTCATTCGATGCTGGATATATTCAAAGTTAATAGGGAGATCTTTTTGTTTTTCAGCCATTTTGATAAACAGACTCATTTCGGAAGCGTATTGCTCCCAGCATCCTAAATTTCCGCAACTGCAGGGCAGGCCATTCGGAACAACAATCATATGCCCAATCTCACCTGCATAGCCGTGGTATCCTTTGAATAATTCACCATTAATAATGAAACCAATCCCAATTCCAGAATACAAACTAACTGATAATAAGTTGTTACTATGATGGTGTTTGTATACTTTTTCCGCAATCGAGCATAAGTTGGCATTATTTTCGATGTAAACATTGACTCCAATTTCATTCTCTAAGTCTTTTTTTAGGTTTTTGTTTTGCCATCCATGTTGAGGGACATAATCGACTATTTCATCTTTATTTATAATTCCATGGATTCCAATCGCAATCCCAATAAGACCATAACGTAAGGAAGCGAACTTAATTTTATAACCATTAATCTGTTCAATTAATAATTTCAGAATGACATCATAATCTGATACTTGCAGTTCAATTATTTCGGTCTGAATAGAAGTACCGATTAAGTCTGATATGGTAAATGTAATTGAATTTTTATCTAGGTCAATTCCTAGCGCAAATCCTGCCTCGCGGTTAACAGAGAGCATGACTGGCTTTCTCCCTAAACTTCTGTGTTCCTGTGGTGTTTCAATAATAAACTTTTTTTCCAGCAACTCTGATACCTGTACTGAGATTGTAGCTTTATTTAATCCCGTAATTTTTGCCAACTCTGCTCTAGATATCATTTTATGCTCAACAATTTTACTTAAGATTATCGACCTGTTCATTTTTTTAATAAATGCTGCATCCCCAGTGAGCATAAAAGAACCTCCTTAGTTTTTTAAAAGGAAAAAATCTCATATTTATTGACGTAAATTGTCTATAATGTTATTATACAGGTAATTAGTTTGTTTGGTAAACAAATTAAATAAATATATTTTTTTATATTTCCTTTGTAAGGGATTACAGAAGAAGATTATCAATTATAAATTTCATAAATACATGGAATAGGATGGAAAGTGGAAAACTTAATAGGTAAAAAAAGGAGTGAAGAAAATATGGGTATCCTACAAGAATTATTAAAAGATATTCCGGTTCCTAAAATGGCAAAAGTCAAAGTTCACTTTGATAACAAAAGGATCGATGACCTTGGCTCAACCCTGATGACACAATTACAACGAGTAGATATACAGGAAAAGGTAAAGCCTGGAATGGAAATTGCAATTGCTGTTGGCAGCCGGGGGCTCGATCGCCTTCCTGAATTGACCGCGGTAACAGTCAAGTTTTTAAAAGATTTAGGGGCCAAACCTTTCATTGTACCAAGTATGGGGAGCCACGGGGGGGCGACAGCAGAGGGACAGCGCGAAGTTTTAGCACATCTTGGGGTAACCGAAGAAAGTGTCGGATGCGAAATCCGCTCTTCAATGGAAGTAGTAAAGATAAGTGAGCTGCCGAATGGATTACCTATTTATGTGGATAAATTTGCTTCAGAAGCAGATGGAATTGTGGTCATCAACCGTATCAAACCACACACAGCTTTTCGTGGTCCTGTTGAAAGTGGAATGATGAAGATGATTAGTATTGGATTAGGAAAGCAAAAAGGGGCAGAAGCTTGTCATCAAATGGGATTTAAGTATATGGCAGAAAATGTTCCAGCAATGGCAAAGATCATCATGGAAAAGACCCCTTTCCTGTTTGGGGTTGCATCCGTTGAAAATGCATTTGATAAAGTAGCCATCATTGAAGTACTTACATCAGAAGAGATAATAAATAAAGAACCTGAGCTTCAAAAGAAAGCAAAAGAGTTATTGCCAAAGCTTTTCTTTGATCAATTGGATGTCCTTGTCATTGATGAAATCGGCAAAAATATTAGTGGTGATGGAATGGACCCTAATATTACTGGACGTTATCCAACTCCATACGCTTCTGGTGGACCGGATGTTAACAAAATGGTGGTCCTCGATGTAACACATCAATCTGAAGGAAATGCCAATGGAGTAGGAACAGCAGACTTTACGACACAACGGCTTGTTGACAAGATGGATAAAGAAGGAACTTATGCTAATGGCTTAACTTCAACAGTTGTTGCCCCAACTAAAATTGCTACGACCTTACCAAACGATAAACAAGCATTCCAAGCAGCAATTAAAACATGTAATATTCTAGATTTTACAAACGTGAAATTAGTCCGTATTAAAAATACCTTAGTATTAAGTGAAATTGAAGTATCTGAGCCTTTACTAGAATATGTGAGGCAGCATCCTAATATGGAACTATGTTCTGATCTTTATGATATTCCTTTCAATGAAAATGGAAATTTATTTTAAAAGTAAAAGGGAGAGAATAAATTATGGCACAATTATTTGATTTAAGTGGAAAAGTTGCAGTTGCAATTGGTGGAAATGGTGTTTTGGGATCAGCTATGGCAAAAGGCTTGGCTTCCCACGGTGCCAAAGTTGCAATTGTAGGACGTAATCTTGAAAAAGCAGAAGAAGTGGCCAAGGAAATTAATGAGAGTGGCGGGGAAGCCAAGGCATTTTCTGCTGATGTTAGTTCAAAGGATTCCTTAGTTAACGTTGCGAATGAGATTGAACAATGGTCTGGTGGCTGGGACATTCTATTAAACGCACCAGGTACAAATAGCGCCACACCATTTTTTGAACTTGGCATGGACGAATGGGACAAAATTATGGATATAAATTTAAAAGGAATTGTATTAACCTGTCAGATTTTTGCGAAGAGAATGATTGAACAGGAAAGAAAAGGAAGCATTATTAATATCTCTTCGGTTTCTTCAACAACACCATTATCAAGAGTGTTTACCTATTCCGTATCAAAAGCAGGTCTTAATAGTGTTACACAGTTCTTAGCACGAGAATTTGCACCAAATGGTATCCGTGTCAATGCAATTATTCCAGGATTTTTCCCTGCTGAACAAAACAGAAAAATTTTAGATAAAGAGAGAATTGAATCAATCATGAGACATACTCCAATGAATCGCTTTGGTGAGGCGGAAGAGTTACAAGGTGCTACGGTTTGGCTTGCTTCTGAAAAAGCGTCGAGTTTTGTAACAGGAACACTCGTACGAGTAGATGGCGGCTTTGGAAGCATGACAATATAAATCCCCGGTGCACATAAATCTAAAGTCTATTAAATAAATTAACAATGGCTGACTTTAATTAGATAAGGGATTGGGGGAGAAACGGTCCATGCTAACAGAGAAATACAAAAAATTAACGTCAATTCTCCAAGATATGGAATCGATAGTCGTTGCATTTTCAGGAGGAGTAGACAGTACTTTTTTATTAAAGGCTGCAGTGGATGCTTTAGGGGCTGAGCATGTTCTCGCTGTAACAGCAGACTCTGAAAGCTACCCTTCTAGTGAACTGGAAGAGGCAAGAGTTCTTGCAAATCAAATTGGTGTCAGGCACCAAGTGATTGAAACATCAGAACTTGCTATTCCAGGCTATGCAGAAAACAATAAAAATCGATGCTATTTCTGTAAGAGCAGTTTATTTGATCATTTGATTCCAGTCATGGAAGAAAAGGGCTTTCAAAATGTGGTTTATGGTGTCATAGCAGATGATATGAATGAGTTTCGACCAGGTATGCAAGCCGCTAAAGAAAAGGGGATACGTGGTCCACTCCTAGAAGCTAATTTGTTTAAACAAGAAATCAGAGAACTCTCGCGTGAATTCGATTTGCCAACTTGGGATAAACCATCCTTAGCGTGTCTTTCTTCAAGAATTGCTTATGGTGAATATATTACAAAAGAAAAGTTGACGAAGGTAGAAAAAGCCGAAGCCTATTTAAAATCACTAGATATCCATCAAGTACGGGTGCGAACACATGATGAGATTGCAAGAATCGAAGTAGAACCAGATGATATGAAAAAGGTTCTTGAAAACCATGACTCAATCGTGAAAGCACTCCAAGGATATGGTTACAAATATATCACGTTAGATTTAGTTGGATATCAGAGTGGAAGTATGAATAAGGTGTTGTCTTAGAGCTTTCACTTCGCCAATGTGTTTAGGAAAGTACATTTAAAAAAAGGCTTTGGAAATATCCAGAGCCTTTTAATATAACATTATAAAAATTGCAATAAATAATATACTTTATGTTATGTGAAAAGGACGAGGAGAGAATGTCAAGAGAAGTTGTGATAGGACTTGATATCGGAACAACAAGTGTTAAAGCATGCGCATTTGACCTTCAAGGTAAATTAATCGCAGAAGCTGAGAGAATGAACACATTTCATTATCCAAAGCAAGGATGGGTCGAACAAAACCCAATTGAGATTGAACAATCAGCTGTACAAGCCATAAAAGAGGTAATTGAGAAAGCCAAAATTGAAAATCGTGAGTTGATTTCAGTTGGTTTTTCTTCTGCAATGCATTCCCTCATTTGTATAAATGAGAATGGATTCCCAATATCTCCAGCCTTAATTTGGGCTGATGGAAGAAGTTATCTACAAGCAGAATCAGTGATTGAAAAAATGGGGAACGGGGTGTATTCAAACACAGGCACACCGGTTCATCCCATGACGCCATTTGTTAAGTTATTGTGGATGAAAGAAACTAAATATGATCCGTACCTCCAAGCAAAGTACTTTATGTCTATTAAAGAGTATTTACTTCAATGCTGGTTTAACAAGAGGGTTATAGATTATTCGATGGCATCTGCGACAGGGTTATTTAACCCAGACACACACACGTGGAATCAAACATTATTATCTCTAACGGGTATTCATGAAGATCAGCTTTCTAGAATTGTCCCTCCAACAGAGATATTAACAGGGATGAATCCTCTAAAAGCCGAAGAAATGGGGATTGATTCTGAACTTCCTTTTGTTATCGGTGCTGCGGATGGCCAACTGGCTAACCTGGGTATTGGAGCGATTCTCCCGGGTGAAGTGGCAGTTTCAGTTGGAACTAGCGGAGCCATTCGGCAATTCACAAGAGGCGTTAAAATGAGTGAACATCAAGAAAACTTTTGTTATTCTTTTACAGAAGATTTTTCTATCATAGGAGGTCCATCTAATAATGGAGGGATTGCCTTACAATGGATAAAAGATCTTTTGAATGACCCTAGGGATTTCGCTGATTTCCTTGCGGATGCAGAAAAGGTGCCACTTGGTTCCGATGGAATCATCTTTCATCCATATCTCAATGGCGAAAGAGCACCGATATGGAATCAACGAGCAAAAGGAAATTTCTTTGGATTGTCTATCACACATAGAAGAGAACATTTTATTCGAGCGGTTCTAGAAGGTATTACATTTAACCTCTTTCAAATTGGCAAGGCTTTAGAGGGGTTAGCCGGGAAACATCAAAAGATATATGTAAATGGTGGTTTATCCAGGTCTCCATTGTGGCTGCAAATGATGGCGGATGTATTCGAGGCGGAGATTTATGTGCCGGAGAGCTATCACAGTGCAGCGTGGGGAGCAGCATGGACTGCATTAGTGGCTACTGGTAAAGTTCATTCCTTTGAAGATATTAAAAAGAATATCCCAATGGGTGAAGCAATTGTTCCTATTAAGGATAATAGTGAAAAATATAAACTTATTTATGAGAAATATGATAAGTTGGCAAGCGGAATGGCCCAACATTTTTGAAGTTTATATTAAAAAGGGGGGAAATGAATGCTTGAAGAAATTTTAGAGCAGGTTCAAAGAGGTACCCTTAGTGTCAAAGAGGCAAAAGAGCAATTAGCAACATTTGAAAATTTGGGATTTGCTAAAGTTGACCATCATCGTAAGAAACGTCAAGGCTTCCCAGAGGTCGTATACGGCGAAGGTAAAACGACTGAGCAAATTATTTCAATTATCCAAGTGTTAAGAGCCCGAAACAACCAAGTGCTCGTCACACGTATTACCAAGGAAAAGGCAGAAATTGTCCAACGTGCTTGCCCTGATTTTATCTACAAAGAAGAAGCACAAATTCTTTTTTGGAAAGAGGACACTGTCTATGAGGGAGAGCCAAAAGGGTATATTGCCGTAATTTGTGCAGGTACATCGGATTTACGAGTTGCCGAAGAAGCAGCGGTTACGGCAGAAGTATTAGGCAGCACAGTACATCGGATCTATGATGTAGGTGTTGCTGGAATTCATCGCTTGTTAAGTCATGCGGAGGAAATTCAAAATGCCACGGTCTCCGTTGTTGTTGCTGGTATGGAAGGGGCACTTCCAAGCGTAGTTGGCGGACTTGTTTCCCATCCTGTTATTGCTGTCCCAACGAGTGTTGGGTATGGAGCAAATTTTAATGGATTATCTGCCTTATTAACGATGTTGAATTCATGTGCATCAGGCATTAGTGTCGTGAATATTGATAATGGGTTTGGCGGGGGATATAACGCAGTATTAATTGATCAACTTGCACAAAAAGGGGCCGGGAAAAATTGAGGACACTTTATTTTGATTGTTTTTCAGGTATTAGCGGCGATATGGTTATTGGAGCTCTAATTGATGCCGGAGCAGATCCGAATCGTTTAGTAGAAGAATTAAAAAAACTTCATATTGATGATGAGTATATGTTGACATGGAAAAAGATAGTGAAAAATGGGATTACAAGTACCAAATTTGATGTGGTGTTGAAGAATGTTCATACCCATAACCATCATCATGAACATGAACATACCCATGCACATGAACATGGACACACCCATGCACATGATGATGGACACGTTCATGGACAAACCCATGCACATGATGATGGACACGATCACGGACACACCCATGCACATGATCATGAACACAACCATGAAAGTCACGAACACATCCATGCACACGACCATGAGCACCATCATGACCATCATAATCATAGCCATGGAAATGACCATCATCATCATCATGAACACCGGTCTTATAAAGACATTGTTGCTTTAATTGAGGGGGCAGGTTTTGTTGAGCCTGTGAAAAATACAGCATTAAAAATCTTTAAAAGAATTGGTGAAGCGGAAGGACATATCCATGGAATTCCCTTAGAGAAGGTCCATTTTCACGAAGTAGGGGCAGTAGATTCGATTATTGATATTATCGGTGCAGCTATTTTAATTCATCAATTAGGAATAGACGTAATTAAATCATCGCCCATTCCTGTGGGAACAGGTCGAATCCATATTGATCATGGTATTTATCCTGTACCTGCACCGGCTACTCTTGAAATTTTAAAAGGTGTACCAATTGAACAATCTGACATTCGCTTCGAGCTCACCACTCCCACTGGGGCAGCGATTGTCGCTGTATTGGCAGAAGAATTTTGCCCGATACCATCTATGAAGGTTACATCCATTGGTTATGGGGCTGGAACGAAGACCTTTAAAAAACATCCCAATGTGCTCCGTGTTGTCATTGGAGAGGACTAAAATAAACCTTTAAGCGGACGTCCTTTTTGATATTTAATGCCTCTTTTTGAAAAGAAAGGAAATGATTTAATGATCTCTCATCTTCCTCCCAGTAATGAGCATCTTGATGATCAGATGGTCAAAATGGAAGTTAATCTCGATGATATTCCTGGAGAATGGCTTGGCTATGTGATGGACTTGTTATTTGAGGCTGGCGCTAATGATGTCTTCTATACCCCGATTTATATGAAAAAAAATAGACCAGGCGTATTACTTCAGCTACTTTGTTCGCAGAAACATATAAATACTATGAAGGAAATTCTTTTTAAAGAAACTACCACACTTGGAATACGCTATTATCCTTTAACTGTACACCGGTTAGAAAGAATGTTTAGGAAAGTTATTACAGAGTGGGGTCCTGTGACAGTAAAAGAAGGAATATATAATGGACAAGTTGTGCAATGTGCTCCGGAGTTTGAAGAATGTAAAAGCATTGCACAACTTCATGATATTCCCGTGAAAAAGGTTTACGAAATGGTTTGGAAGGCTTTGGGAAGAGAAGAATAAGCCAAAAGTCTCGCCTCATTTTAAGCAAGATTCGTAGATAAATTTTAATAGATTTGGCGTATAAAAATGGCTGCCATACAGTATAATGGCAGCCATTTTTTAAACCCATTTAATTTCTTCAACTATTTGTTGTTTAAACAACTGGATGATAAATTCATTATAAAAGTCTTTTCTAACAATTATTTGAAACCTATTTTTCGGATGAATATAAAAATAGATATCAGTTAGGATGTTATTTGTATCAAAATACTCACGAATTTCTTCGATTTTTTTCTTCCATTTGTTATCAATAAAAGTAAGTGTAAATTCAAAATCATCGCCGTTTGGAGTTTCTTTTAGTTCGAGAAACTGTTCGTTATATTTATACTCTACTTTCATTATACCCCTCCTAAATTAGATATCTTAAATATATGTAAATCGTACAAATAATAATTGATAAAATCATTAATGGAAATGCAATCAACATGAATTTTCCAAATGTAATAGGATGGCCTTCCTTCGCTGCAAGACCCGCCACAATCACATTGGCACTTGCGCCAATTAATGTGCCATTTCCGCCTAGACATGCCCCTAAAGATAGACTCCACCAAAGAGGTTCTAAATTAGTAATGCCAAGTTCCCCCATGTCTTTTATCATTGGAATCATGGTGGCAACAAACGGAATATTATCAATAAATGCTGAAGCGATCGCGCTAACCCAGAGAATTAAGATGGATGTGGATGTAACATCCCCTCCAGTTAGGTGTACGGAGTAATCTGCTAATAACGAAATTACCCCTGTTTCGATTAATCCTGATACCAATACAAACAGGCCGATAAAGAAGAATATGGTTGTCCATTCTACTTTTAAAAATGCTTTATCTAAATACTTTTCTCCTGTTAATAGAAGCAGCAGGAAGGCACCAGCTAACGCAACGGTAGCAGATTCAATATGAAAAAGCTGATGCAGGAAAAAACCCAAAATAGTTAAAGAGAGAGCAGTTAGAGATTTAATTAGTAACTTGGTATCTGTTATTTCTTCCTTTTCATCTAAGTCCATTAAATTGGCCCTTAACTCATCCGTTGTTCGAAGCTGCTTCCGATAAATAAATGCTAAGATCCCAATATTTACAAATAAGATAAAGAATGTTATCGCTGTTAGATTATTAATAAATGCCATAAAGGTAAGTTCTTTTACGGCGCTGCCGAGCATGATATTCGGCGGGTCGCCTATCAGTGTGGAAGTTCCGCCAATATTTGAGGCAATAACTTCGGTTATTAAAAAGGGAATCGGATTAACCCGTAATTGTCTCGTGATACTGAAAGTAACTGGAACCATTAATAGGACCGTTGTTACGTTATCTAAAAAGGCTGATCCCAAGGCAGTAATAGTTCCGAGCACCAACAATATTTTTAATGGATCACCTTTCACTTTTTTTGCTGACCAAATAGCTATGTATTTGAACAGACCTGTCTCTGAAGTTATGGCAACGATGATCATCATACCGGTCAATAATCCGAGTGTATTAAAGTCGATATGGTGAAGCGCTTTTTCCTGCCCAACAATTCCTAGTAATACCATCATAATTCCGCCGCACATGGCAATGATCGTGCGATGAATCTTTTCAGTGACGATAAAGGCATAGGTAAATAAGAATACACCTAGTGCGATTAGAGCTTGTGTTGACATGTAGTAACCCCTTCTCCCAAGATTTAAATGGTCCATTTTTAAAAAATGACAAAAAGGAGCCTGTTTGACAGACTCCCCCAATAAAAACACCATTTATATTATTCACTTTATTTTATATAACTAAAGTTTGAAAGTAAAGAATGTTTTAACTATTAAAGCCCTAATTTATTAATAAAATCAACTGTTTCCTGATGCTCTGGTTTAATTAATTGATAAAGACGTTTATCTCTCTTAACAAGGGAGGTCCCGGTATCATTAGCAATTGCTCTTGTGAAGGATGTCCCTTTTAATACAATCCAATGGCCATTTGTTTTTTCTAGTCTGAGATCAATAATTCCAAGACGATTACCAAAAGCCCCTGCCATTACGACAGGTTTACCATTAATTTGTCCTGTTTCTATGTTAGTATCAGGAGAATTTTTATACACAGAACTTGGAAAGACATTATGCGAATGTCCTGCCAATATGACATCGATGCCCGGAATCTTTGATAAATAATAGACTGCATTTTCTGATTCAGCGCTATAGGTTCCGTAGCTGATTCCTGTATGGGCTAGGGCAACAATGATATCGGCTCCTTTTGACTTCATGATTGGGATAAATTCTTTTGCAGTATCAACAATGGGTTTAGCCATAACTTTACCTTCAAGATTTGCCTTATCCCATTTCATAATTTGTGTCGGCATAAATGCTATTACCCCAATGTTTAGTTGATGTGTTCCTCCATTCTGATCAACCACTTTTCTTTTCAAAATAACATACGGAGTAAAGTAGGGTCTTTTCTTTTTAACAGAGAAAACATTGGCATTGAGGACGGGCATCTTTGCCCCTTTCAAGGCTGCTTTTAAGAATCCTAAACCGTAGTTAAATTCATGATTACCAATGGCAATGGCATCATAATGTAAATAATTAAAGGCACGATAAACTGGATGAATTTTTCCCTTGCGTATCCCTCGAATTCTCGCTAAATATTCTCCAAGAGGATTTCCTTTCAGATGATCTCCATCGTCAAATAATAAAGAATTTTGTACTTCATTCCGTGCCTTCCGAATAAGTGTCGCTGTTTTGATTAGACCAATTCGGTTGTCTACTTTTGTTTGATAATAGTCATAATTGACTAAGGATGCGTGTAAATCAGTTGTTTCTAGGATACGTAAATCCACGACACCAGGATGTGTTTTTACAGCTTTTGCCTTAAATGAAAAGGCAGGTTGAGAGAATTCAACAAGTGAGAGGATGATTAGAAAAATAAACGTTTTTTTATTCAATTTGAAAACCTCCTTCATAGTCTTGCATTAAAGGTTTTCTTAGTATTCGTTTTCTTACTAGAATTATGATTAGTGATCATGTTACTTTCATTAAATTTAACATAAGCAGTTCCTCATTCTTTTTGACAATCCAGAATGTAAATAAACAGGAATTACAAAAGGGTGCCTCGCTTGTAGAAGTGGTTATATCATAATAGGAAAAGTCAGCTGAAAGTTAGCTGGCTTTTCCTATTAAATTAATTAATATTGAATGAATGTGATCATACTCACTTAATTGAAAATTATTTTCAATTAAAATAAAAATAGAAATTGTAATTTAGGAGGAATTATCTATGGAAAAGAATTCAGTTAAAACATATATGGAATATAGCGAAGAAAAATTTACAAAAAGGATTATTTACAAAAAAGGTGAAACAACTGCTTTTGTATTAAATTTTTTACCTAGCCAACAACTGCCCACTCATAAGCATCCAGGAACAGAAGTTTATATTTATGTCGTAACCGGTAACGGCACAATTAGTATTGATGGGAAAGAAACAGAAGTCTCTGAGGCAGACTTAATCCATGTTCAAAGTGAGGAGGAAATGTCATTTAACAATACCGGGAAAGAACCAGTTAGCTTGTATGTAGTACTCAGCAAAATACCGTCTGAAATTTATACAAAGAACATCTAGGCAGAACAATGTTAAGAGGTGCTGGTTATAGTGTGAAATACAAAAAAAGTCAGCCTGTATTTTAGGTCAGGCTGGCTTTTTTTTAGTCATATGCCGTTTTTTATGTTTGATGCCAAAAAACCACCAGTTCCAATCGCCAAGTAGTTTCATCAGTGCTGGAACTAACACCATCCTCACAATGGTTGCATCTATAAAAATTGCTATAGCAATTCCTACTCCTAGTTGTTTAACTGGCATGACGCCGGTAAAAGCAAATGCACCTGTAACGACAATCATAATGGCTGCAGCAGAAGTGATAATTTTACTAGTATAAGTCAATCCAGATATAGTCGCTTCACTATTATCTCCAGTTTTTAAGTAAAATTCCTGAATTCTCGAGATAAGGAACACTTCGTAATCCATCGATAGTCCAAAAACAAGAGTAAAAACAAATACAGGTAAAATTAACGCAATATCTACAGGTGTGACGCCAAAATGCCCTTGTTGGAAAATCCAGACTAGGATCCCAAAGGTGCAGCTCAGGCTTAGTATGTTCATTACAATTGCTTTCAATGGTATAAGAATGGAACGGAATGCTGCCATTAATATGACGAAAGTCGAGAGAACAATCAATAATAGCCCATCTGGTGCTTTTTGATATATTTCAGAAAAAATTTCTTGCTCGAATTTTATCGATCCGCCGAAGGAAGCGCTTAAACCTAAATTCTTATTTGACCAGTCACTTACCCATTGTCTTGCTTTAGCAGAATGTTCACCAGTTTTTAAATATACCTCTAAGAGCATTTTATTATCTCTAATAAAGTAGTCGATAATTGGGGCTGCCTTTGTCGTTTTCCCAGAAGTGAGTACTTGATAAAGCTGGTTTACATCCTTTATTCCAGTAGCTGAAAAGGGTGAATGAACGGTATTCACAAGAGCATCGTTTTCAATGTTTTTAATCACGTTATTCACTTTTTTTAGATTATTCATATGAAGAATGTTACCACTTGATTCAAGGACCACGATGACTTTTTTCTCATCCCGTTTTTCTTTAGCAACAAAATGGTCTTTATAGATTTCTAAAGCAGTTCTTGAAGGGTAATTTGGGGGCAGGGATTCTGTACCAGGGATCGCTAAAACCATTTGTTTAACAGGAATCAATCCTGCTAAAAGAATTGCAAGGGCTGCTATAGTCATCAGAATAGGGCTCTTCATGACAAATTTAGCAAAATGATGCCAAAAACTTATCGTTTGCTTGTCCACTGCGGGTAAAATACTTAATTTATTGATTTTATCTCCTAAAACGCCAAGCAGCGCAGGAAGAAAGGTTAAGGCACAAACGGCAGAAATAAACACAACAGTCATTCCGCCAAGCGCAACATTCTGAAAAATATCGATTTTGATAAACCACAATGCAGATAAACCAATAAAAACACAGAGTCCTGAAAAAATAATCGAACGACCAGCAGTAGAAACTGTTATCTCAAGAGCATCCTTTATCGACTTTGTCTTCACTTCTTCTTTATATCGATTTATAAATAATAAGGCAAAATCAATACTTAACGCTAATCCAATCATTGGAACAATATTTAAAATAAAGATCGTTAAATCAGCACGATAGCTAAAAAAGTAAACGGTTCCCATTGTACATAATATAGAAACTACGCCAATGACAATCGGGAGTGACGCAGCAATAAGTCCTCCAAAGGCAAGGATAAGAACCACTAAAGCGATTGGCAGACCGATCATTTCCGCTTTTGCTAAATCTTCTTGGCTTGCTGTATTAAGGTCTTGGACAATAATCGGTTCGCCGGTCATTGTGACCTTTAGCCCCTTTTTATTTACTAGTAAAGGCTTTAATTTGTTGATTTCTGTCCCAAGGTTTTCAGCATTCTTGTTAAAAGTAAGAAGTCCATAGGCATATTGTGCTTTTAACATTCCTGCTCGTTCCAAAGGGGAAATCGTTTGCTCTGCATCATCAAAGCCTGATAACCTTTCAAAGGTGGCTAGTATGTATTGTCTGAAATCTTCATTACTAATGGCTTTGTCTTTTTCAAAAACAAGAATAATGGAGGATTTAGCATATCCAAATTCTTGCTCGAGAAGGTTGCGTGTTTTAGTATATTCCCCGTTATATTCAAAACCATTTCCACTAAGAACGTCAGGCAGTTTTAATGCAAACAAACCTAATAGTAAAATAATGAACCCCCATGTTACCAGAACCCACTTCCGCTTTTGGTAAATAAATCCGCCTAATTTCTGCATCATATCGCCTCCTCTCATAATAATTGTTCCCCATTAAAGAGGCTGAAAATTCATGTTCAACGCTTAGCTTCACTTGTATTAGCTGAAATTATATTCATAATGATTTTTACAAATGTAAAACAAAAGTGATTTCGTTTATTATTTTTGTTACAATAAAGAGAAAATAATAAACGATAAGGTGATAACAGTGGATCGTGAAAAGTTAACGAAAGTCATTGAAGCAGCAAAGCTCTATTATCTGCTGGATTATAATCAAAACGAAATTGCCAAGAAACTAGGGGTTTCCCGTCCCACTGTGTCGCGTTTACTACAACAGGCAAAAAGTGATGGAATTGTCCAGATTAATATAATGGATCCGACGGAAGATGTTGAGAATCTAGCGAGACAACTTGAAAACAAGTTCAACCTGAAGAAGGCGGTTGTCGCTTCAATTCCGCAATATGAAGACCATATTATAAAAAATTATCTTGGGGAAAAAGCAGCTATTTATCTTGATCAAATTGTTAAGGATGATGACATAATTGGTGTAACATGGGGAACGACCCTTTACCATATAGCCATTGAATTAAAACAGAAATTTGTAAAAGGGGTAAAAGTTGTCCAACTAAAGGGTGGTGTCAGTCACGCTGAAACCAATACGTATGCATCAGAGATTTTATATCTTTTTGGAAAAGCATTTCATACTACACCACACAATCTTCCACTTCCAGCCATAGTGGATCATGTCGTTGTAAAACAGGCAATGGAGGCTGATCGCCATATCCGGAAAATCCTTGAACTAGGTAGTCAGGCGAATATTGCTCTATTTACGATCGGACCAATTAAAACAGATTCTTTATTATTTCAATTAGGCTATTTTACAGAGAGTGACTTAGAATCTCTGTATGGAAAAGCTGTGGGTGATATTTGCTCCCGTTTCTTTGATGAAAACGGCGAAGTGTGCAACGAGAGCCTGAATGAGAGGACACTTGGAGTAAATTTGGATGAATTAAAGAAAAAAGATTATTCCATTCTTGTAGCAGGCGGGCCAAATAAAATTGAGGGAATATACGGGGCATTAAAAGGCGGGTTTGCAAACGTGCTAGTTACAGACCAGTTTACAGCACAATTCTTGCTGGATAAGAACTAAATATAGACTGTCTTTAAGTAGGATGAAAAAGTTTTACATTTGTTCATAAATGTATTTACAAATGTTCATTATATTTGATATAGTTACATTGTGATAATCGACAAAAACATTTATATATAAAATTTAATTAAAAGGGAGACGTAGAATATGACACAGAATGTAGTAGGAATGATTGACCATACATTATTAAAGGCAGATGCAACAAAAGAAGAAATTGTAAAGCTAGTGGAAGAAGCAAAGGAATATTTATTTGCATCTGTGTGTGTGAATCCAACTTGGGTTCGAACAGCTGCTGGTATGCTTGCTGACACTCCAGAAGTGAAAGTATGTACCGTAATTGGGTTTCCACTTGGGGCAACTACTCCTGAAACGAAAGCATTTGAAACAAAAAATGCGATCGAAAATGGAGCAGATGAAATCGATATGGTTATTAATGTGGGTGCTCTAAAAGATAACCAAGATGACTTAGTAGAAAGAGATATCCGTGCGGTAGTCGAAGCTGCTAAAGGAAAAGCATTGGTGAAGGTAATCATCGAAACTTGTTTATTAACAAAAGAAGAAAAAATTAGAGCATGCGAAATTTCTGTAAAAGCTGGGGCAGACTATGTAAAAACATCTACAGGTTTTTCAACAGGCGGAGCCACTGTCGAGGATATTCGCTTGATGCGTCAAACCGTGGGTCCAGAAATTGGTGTGAAAGCTTCAGGTGGGGTTCGCAGCCGTGAAGATGCACTTGCGATGGTTGAAGCAGGAGCAACTCGAATTGGTGCAAGTTCTGGCGTTTCAATCAGTAAAGGTGAGCTATCCTTAAGCAATTACTAATAAATCAATTGTGAGGTTAATTCAATGAGAGACGTAATAATGGCTTTAATTGCCGGTTTAATAGTTGGTATGTTGTTTAAATTCTTAAAGCTTCCATTACCTGCTCCCCCTGTTTTCTCCGCAGTTGTTGGTGTTTTCGGGGTGTATTTTGGCGGCGTGCTTCTTGATTGGATTACTAAATTAGTTCAGCAATAAATTTCCTTAACGGAGCGTGAACATGATGGAAAAGAAAGACTTAATTGTAGAAGCAAATAAAGCAAGAGAGTTTGCATACGTACCCTACTCCAATTTCAAAGTTGGTGCAGCACTATTATCAAAAGATGGGCAAGTTTTCCACGGCTGCAATATTGAAAATGCAGCTTACAGTATGACCAACTGTGCAGAGCGAACAGCACTGTTTAAAGCGTATTCTGATGGGATTACACAATTTGCTTCACTCGTTGTCGTGGCGGATACTGAAGGGCCGGTTTCACCTTGCGGGGCTTGTCGTCAGGTTATTTCTGAACTTTGTGATGCGGAAATGGAAGTAGTGCTTACAAATTTAAAAGGCGATATTAAAAAAATCCTTGTAAAAGATTTACTACCAGGAGCTTTTTCACCAAAGGATCTAAATAAATAAATAAATAAATAAATAAATAATCGAGAAGTTTATCCAATTGTGATAAACTTCTTTTTTATTTGGTGTGGGAAATCACCTTGAATTGGAAAATACAATATGGAACATAATATACATAGCAAAAATAAAGGATGATTCCATGATTTATATCTATAATGATTTTGGCGGAACTCATACAACTTCTTTAGCAGCGGCCTACCATTTAAAACAATTACCACAATCCGAACGAAAACTAACAAAAGAAGAAATTTTAAATGTGAAATATTTCAATAAATTAACGAAAGCAGATTTTGGTAAGATTATTTTCCATGGAATGGATGAAGATGGAAACTCTGTTTATACGATTGGACGGAAAAGAAATAAATATGTGATCCCTGCATTAAAAGAAATGAGTTTATTGCTGCAAGAAAAATTTAAATTTGATGAAAAAATTGTCTTCTCCAATACTTCACCAACTGTTCCTTTTGCTATGTCCATGGGTGGATTTTTCTCAAGGGGGTTAAAAATTGATTTTATTGGGGTACCCTTATTAGTTATAGGTGCTAAACAATGTTGTGATAATATATACAGGTTGGTGGAAAATACAAAAGAAATAGGGAAAACAACTTTCGCAGAAAACATCATTGTATTGGAGAATGAGATGTATAAATAGGTGGGGAGATTAAAGTGGAAAAGAAAATAGGTTTTATTGGGGCAGGAAAAATGGCGCAGGCAATGATGGCGGGAATGGTTAAATCATTAACAATTCCAAAAAAGAATATTTTGGCTAGTGCTAACACAGAAGATACGACAAAAATAATCAAACAAAAGTATGATATATGCACAACATTAAATAACAGAGATGTTGCTATGTTTGCTGACATACTTATTATTGCAGTGAAACCTGATTTACATTCAAAGATAATCGAAGAAATAAGGAATGATATAAAACAAGAGGCAATCATTGTAACGATTGCGGCTGGAATCACCTTGAGGAATGTTGAGCAGGCATTTGGCTTCCAAGTAAAGGTAATTAGGACAATGCCTAATACTCCCTCTTTAGTTGGGGAAGGAATGAGTGTGATCTGTGCAAATGATTACCTTACTGAAAATGAAATTGTTGAGGTAGAGCACTTGTTCCAGACCTTTGGAAAGACCGAGAGGCTAGAAGAGAAGCTTATGGATGCCGTTCCTGCTATCAGCGGTTCTTCCCCGGCATATGTGTATATGCTTATAGAAGCTATGGCAGATGGTGGAGTAAGGCAAGGAATACCAAGGAATCAAGCATATCGACTAGCTGCTCAAGCTGTTCTTGGGGCTGCAAAAATGGTCCTTGAAACCGGAAAACATCCTGGAGAACTCAAAGATAACGTGTGTACGCCAGGAGGGGCAACAATAGAAGCAGTCGTTGCCTTAGAGGAAAAGCAATTTCGGGGATCAATTATGACAGCAATGGACAGTTGTACAAATAAAGTTAAAAACCTATTATAAATAGGAATCTTAGGATCCAGTTTTTGGATCTTTTTTTGTTTTTAGAACTCAAAAGAATTCGACAAGCTTTATTATTATTCGACTTTTTCTGCATTTTTCGCGTGACACAAGGACTTATTAATAATAAACTTTAAATACACTAAATCTGTTTAGAAAAAAGGGAATAGTAAAAGCAATGAATCAAAATAAAGAAGGTCTGTCTATTCATATATGAAGGTTCGTCAGTCTGGGAAGTAGGTAGTTATGGACTTAAATAATAATTTTATAAAAAAAACATTGTACGTTTCGGTCATTGATGATGATCCAATAATTCGAACTATGTTAATTAGAATACTTAAGGTTATGAATTTAAATCATTTTGAATTAGACATTGACACATTTGAAAATGGTCTTCAATTCTTTGAATCAAAACGCTTAGAGGCGAATGGAGAACATTTTTTAATACTTGATGGTGTTATGCCTGTTATGGATGGTATCGAAATCCTGCAGAAAGTAAAAAGAATAGAAAATGGAAGAAATATTCATGTTCTTATGTTGACCGGGAGAAAAAGGGAAACTGACATGGAACGGGCATTAAAACTAGGAGCTGATGATTATATGACCAAACCTTTTAGTATTAAAGAACTCCAAGCTAGGATTGAAAGGTTAATCAAAAGGATGAATTAGCATGCTGAAAAATGAATTATATTACCTGACAATTTTAACGATTACCATTTTAGGCATTTTATTGGTGTTGCTAATATATCTAATCATAAGAAAAGCTATGGATATTAAAAACAGGAAACGGATTGAGCAATTTATAGAAAAATATCATTCCATTCTTTTTACCATGTTAATGGAGGGAGGGTATTCAAGGGGATTAAATCCTAAATCTGTTCTTGAACAAATAGCCATTGAAGAACTTCTAAGCAGATTTAGCAAAATTTTAGAAGGCGAGGATGAAAAGACACGATTAACAGAACTAGCATCAATGTATTTATTGGAGAGGTATCGTAAGAAACTTAAAAGTAAAAGGTGGAGTCAACGGATGAACACCCTCTATCATATTGAGGATTTCAAATTAAATCTCCTGATGGACGATATCTACTTACTAACAAAGAAAAAAAAGCTCTCTCACGCAGAACTTATTCATTCATTAAGAATCCTTGCTTTATTTCAACACGAATTTTTATTTAATCTGTTAACAACCCACTACCAGAATTTCTCTGAATTTGAGTACCGCACAATATTAATCCGCCTTAAGCAACAACAATTTGAACAATTTATTCTTCATTTCCATAAAGGCAGTCAGCCATTACAAAAAGCAGTCCTAGATGTAATTTCAATAAAAAAGGAATTAAATTATCTTCCTTTTCTTGAGAATATCTTTTCGGTCTATAAAGGGGAAATCAGGCTCCGAGCCTTAAAGGCATTATCGATGGTGGGCCATGTGAAAAATTCAGAACCCTATTTAGAACTACTTTATTCTAGTAAATGGGAAGAGAGAATGGTTGCAGCAAAACTAATTGGTTCATTAAAAGAAGTCAAAGGAATATCAAGATTAATCGAACTTTTGCATGACCAAACTTGGTGGGTACGTTCTCAAGCCGGGCAAGCCATCTGCCAATTTCCAAATGGGCACCAGATATTGCGGGAAGTATTAGAAACTTCAAAGGATCCATTTGCTAAGGATATGGCATGGGAATGGCTACATAAAGGGGTATAGAAAATGGTGATTTTTGAGTGGGGAAATGTTGTAACGATTTTTGCTTGGTTTATCGCAATATATATGGTGATTGTCATCTCTTTTTACTCTGTTATCTTGGTGATCTCTTTTTTTCAGTTGCGCAAGGAATACCAACTTGACAGAGTTCAAGCCTATGAAGATTATTCGGATGAATTTTATACCAAACCTGTTTCAATTATTGTGCCCGCTTACAATGAAGAAGCAGGTATTATTCAAAGTGTCCGTTCCTTATTAAGCGTAGATTATCCAACATATGAAGTGATTGTGGTGAACGATGGGTCAACAGACCAAACTCTCGCAAAAGTAATTGATCACTATGATATGCAGGAAATAAAAAAAGCGGTTAGGAAACAAGTGGAAACAAAACCGATTGTCCGGATTTATCAATCAGCTGTACTATCAAATTTGTTTCTTATTGATAAGGAAAATGGGGGAAAGGCAGATGCCCTTAATGTTGGTCTTAATTTCTCTCATTACCCATATTTTTGTTCGTTAGATGGTGATTCCGTTCTTGAGCAGGATGCATTTTTAAAGGTTATGAAGCCCATTATTGATTCAAATGAAGAAGTGATCGCTTCGGGTGGAAGTGTTCGAATTGCGAATGGCTGCCAAATCAAAAACGGCCAAATACAAAGAATCGGTTTATCAAATAAACCTTTGGTAGTTATGCAAATCATCGAATATTTACGTGCCTTTCTCATGGGGAGAATTGGTTTGAGCCGGCACAACCTCCTATTAATTATTTCAGGCGCATTTGGCGTCTTTTCAAAACAATGGGTAATTGCTGCAGGTGGATATAAAACAGATACTGTCGGGGAAGATATGGAATTAGTCGTTAGGATTCATCGACTGTTAAAGGAAAAAAATATCAAGAAAAAGATTGTCTATGTTCCGGATCCGGTTTGTTGGACAGAAGTTCCTGAGGAGATTACATTCCTTCGTAGGCAAAGAAGACGTTGGCATCGAGGGCTGCTTGAAAGTTTGTGGACTCATCGGAAAATCACCCTTAACCCGAAATACGGTTCCATTGGTTTAATATCGTTTCCTTACTTTTGGATTGTTGAATTTTTCGGACCAGTCATTGAGTTTTTAGGATACCTTTTTATGGTCCTTTGTTTATTCCTAGGGGGAATCTATATAGAATTTGCTATTTTGTTATTTCTGCTCTCCTGTTTATATGGGTCTATTTTTTCAATGGTATCGGTTCTATTAGAAGAATGGAGTCTTACAAAATATCCAAAAGTATCAGATATCATGAAGTTATTTGTATATTCTTTAACAGAAACTCTTTGGTACAGACCGATGACCGTATTTTGGAGATGTGAGGGAATATGGCAAATGCTCATCGGTGAACAAAGTTGGGGAGAAATGAAAAGAAAAGGTGTTTCCGAATGATCAAACCAATCAATTTAATAATTTATACGGTTCTTTTATTAATATTTATCACCAGTCCGTTTTGGCTATGGCAAATTCAACCTGTAAAACAATTAAATGTGTTGATTGTTGATAAAACGGTTCCGAATCCTTCGTATCGGGAACATAAAGGTTTGGTTTGGATATTAAATAATGCAAAATATTTTAAAGATGGGAAAAAACCTTATTCAGTTACGGAGGATTATAAAGGATTTGAACCAAAGGAGGGAAAGAAATATTCGATCGCTCCTTTACCAAAGGATTTAAGACCGTACGATGTGATTTATTTAACGGACCAATATGGAGTATATAAAGAGGAATTTTACGGACAAAATCCATTAGGAAAACACTCAACAAAAATTTATGGTGGACTTCAAACTGATGAAGTTAATCAAATAAAAAAAGAACTAGTTAAATCTAAAGGCAAAACATTAATAGCAGAATTTAATACGTTTGCAAGTCCTACAACAGAATCATCGAAAGCTGAGATCTCAAATTTACTTAATGTAGAATGGGCAGGCTGGATCGGACGCTATTTTTCTAACCTTAATAGTACAGAGGTACCAGAATGGGTAAAAGAGAATTATGAGAAGCAAAACAAAAAGTGGTCATTTACTGGAAAAGGATTTGTATTTGTCAGTAAAAACAATTATATCGTTGTGATTGGGGAAAAAGACATTAACGACAAGGGTCTTCTTTTCGAATTGACAAAGAACGGAAAAAAACACTTTACTCAAAGTATTGATGGAAAGTATTCCTATTGGTTCGATATTATTGATGCCAAAGATGAGAAGGAAATATTGGCCGCCTATAAGTTGCCAATAACTAAGCAAGCACAAGAAACTCTTAAAGGATATGGGATTCCACTTTCTTTTCCAGCCGTCATTTATCACCAAAATGCTAAGTATTCCTCTTATTATTTCTCAGGAGATTTTGCAGATGAAGCTGATGTTCCAGGAATTTATCAAACAAAGGGTTTGGATGCTTGGAAAAAGAGTGTTGGTTCGGGAGGTTCTTTCTATTGGGAAACCTACGTACCAATGATGAAGGATATTTTAAAGCATGGACTACACCATGTAACACGTCAAGAAAAAGTGGAACTAGTCGAACTTAATGGCATTAAATCAAACAGCAAGACTGGAAAATCCTATCTACAGATTCAGAAGGACGGGAAATGGGAAAACCTTTTAATAAAGGGTGTAAATATGGGGATAGGAAAACCTGGTTATTTTCCTGGGGAGACAGCGATTACAAAAGATGAATACTTTCGTTGGTTTAAAGAAATTGGTGCAATGAATGCCAATGCGATCAGAGTCTACACACTCCACCCGCCACAATTTTACGAAGCCTTTTATGAATATAACAAAATTGCTAGTAAGCCGCTATTCTTATTTCATGGGACGTGGGTTAATGAAGAGAATCTTATTCAGACCCAAGACGCCTTTGCCAAAATAAATACTGAAGATGCAAAACTTGAAATAAAAAATATGATTGATATTATCCATGGGAACGCAAACATACCAGACCGGCCTGGCCATGCGTCAGGTGAATATAAGTACGATATTTCGAAGTACGTTCTGGGAATCATTGTTGGTACTGAATGGGACCCTGCTATGGTCACAAACACCAATGATAAGCATTCAAAAATTAGTCGATTTACAGGGGAGTACTTTAAAACAGAAGGGGCCAATCCATTTGAAGTCTGGCTGGCTGGTTTAATGGATTTTGCTGCGGATTATGAAGCGGAACACTACCAGTGGCAGCATTCAATGAGTTTTACAAACTGGGTTACAACAGATATGTTGAAGCATCCCACTGAACCACTGGAAAATGAAGATATGGTTTCAGTGAATCCAAATCATATTAAAGCATCTAAGGGGTTTTCTGCAGGATTATTTGCTTCCTATCATATCTATCCTTATTATCCTGATTTTCTTAACTATGAAAAGCCATATCTTAATTATATAGATGCAAAGGGTAAGAAAAACAATTATGCTGGCTACTTAAATGATCTCCGTGCTGTCCATCAAATGCCAGTGCTTGTTGCAGAATTTGGTGTTCCGGCTTCAAGAGGATTAACACATAAGAACGCTTATGGGATGAACCAAGGTTTTCATTCAGAAGAAGAACAAGGGAATATTAATAAGCATCTATACCAATCGATTGTTTCTGAAGGCTATATGGGGGGACTTGTCTTCACCTGGCAGGATGAATGGTTTAAACGAACATGGAATACCATGGATTTTGATAATCCTGATCGAAGACCATATTGGAATAATATGCAAACAAATGAACAGCATTTTGGCTTATTAGGATTTGAACCTGGGAAAAAGGAAAAAGAAATCATAGTGGATGGAAATGCATTGGATTGGGAGTTAGCGGGAGTCAAAAAGAGTTACCCTAGCACAGATAAAAAGGACGCTTTAAATGAAGTTCGGTTGACCTCTGACAATGGATATTTATATTTCCTTTTAAAATATAATCGTCCAGTTGATTTTCGCAGACAAGGAACCTTCCTGCTGCTTGATTCCATTAAGCAACAGGGCCAAACCCAAATTCCTTTAAACGATAATATAGCAATCAAAACAGACTTTGGAATTGATTTTTTAGTAAGTCTAACAGGGCCTGAGAATTCAAGTATCATGGTCGATAGTTACTATGACACATTTTATTATCAATACGCCCATCTACTGAAGATGATTGATGTGGAACAGTATGCAAATCAAAAAAATAATGGTGTATTTCATCCCATTAGACTTGCTCTTAATAAGGAATTAACGATTCCAACCACCAAAAAGGTGATTCCATTTGCGATTTACGAGACAGGAAAACTAAAGTTTGGGAACGCCAATCCAAATAGTAAAGAATTCGACTCATTAACAGATGTTAGCATTAGTAATGATAAAAAAGTGATTGAAGGAAGAATTCCATGGCAGCTCTTAAATGTGAAAGACCCTAGTTCAAAGGAAGTAATGGGAAATGTTTGGGAAGGTGGTTTATCTGGCAGTGTTGAAACGAGTGGTATTCGGCTTGCGATTGTGACAACAGAACAAGGGAAGGTTATCCAGACATTACCTAAAACAAAGAATAATCTGCTTCAGCAAGCTGATACATATTTGTACAGCTGGGAGAAGTGGGAAGAACCATCCTTTTATGAACGGTTGAAGAAATCCTATGGAATTATGAAAGAAACGTATCGAACAATTGACATAAAGGGAAAGTAATATTAAGGAAAGGAAAACGCTAGTGATAAACGAGCGTTTTCCTTTCCTTTTGTTTTAATAATAAGGAAAATGTTGATTATTGTTTCCTCTTACGGTTAGCGCCGTCATAAAGCCGACGCAGATGATCGTAAGAAGAGAATAAAAGAACTTTTCCAACCCAACAACCTGAATACCGCTTGTGATGACAAGACCATCTATTAAGAAGATGATAATCCCGATATTAATAGAAGTAAATTTAGTTAATAATTGGGCAAGCAAATCTGTCCCGCCTGTACTGGTTTCATAACGCAGCATAAGCCCTATCCCTATCCCTACAAGCAATCCACCAATAATTGTACTGGGTAATATCCCTATTTCGATTTTACCATTAATAAATGATAGAAAATCGATACAAAAGGATGAGATGATAAGTCCGTGGAGGCTGTAGTAGAAATAGCGTCTCTCAAAGAACCAGGCTAAAACATATAAAGGAAGACTTAACACAATAATACTTAGTCCAGTCGGCCATCCGTAAAAATAATGAATGATTAGTCCTAACCCGATGACGCCTCCATCAAGTAAGTGATAAGGAACTAAAAATCCATTTACCCCAAGGCTTAACAGTAAACTCCCGAGCAGCATTGCTGCTAGTTTTTCCTTCATCATCCATCACTCCAAAACTTGTCCTCTAACATAAAAATATGAATGTTTGCTACATTTAGAAGTGATATAAGCAAAAAAGGAAACCAGAAAAATTTTCTGGTTTCCTTTTTTAAAAGAAGATATTAAGGATGAAGTAGATAATACCTGCTAATAGCATTGTGATTGGAAGAGTAATTACCCATGTTATTAACATTCGTTGGGCGGTTCCCCACTTAACTCCTTTTAGGCGATGAGAAGCACCTACCCCTAAAATTCCTGATGAGATAACATGAGTTGTACTGACAGGTAAATGAATATAGGTAGCACCGAAGATAATTGCTGCACCCGTTAAATCGGCTGCAACACCGTTGATAGGTCGAATCTTCATAATTTTACCACCAACAGTTTTGATAATCTTCCATCCACCTATCGAGGTACCTAGTCCCATTGCAATTGCACAAGAGAGCTGTACCCAAAAAGGAACTTCATCTGTATGAAGATAACCGTTAGCTAACAGAGCCATGGTGATAATCCCCATGGATTTTTGCGCATCGTTTGTTCCATGTGAATAGGATTGCAATGCGGCCGTAGCAATTTGGATTATACGAAAGGATCGGTTCGTTTTAGTTAAATTAAAGTTCTTAAAAACGACTTTAAAAATGCTGTAAACAATATATCCAACTGTAAAAGCTAAAATAGGTGATAAAATTAATGCTTCAAGAATTTTAAGAAAACCTTCGGCCTTTATTACATCAAAACCTTTTGCAGCAATGGCCGCACCCGCAATAGAACCGATAATTGCATGAGAAGAACTACTTGGAATACCGTAATACCATGTGAGTAAGTTCCAAAAAATCGCTGCTAACAGTGCCGCAAAAATTACAATTGAGCCGGTATGACCGCCAGTAAGCGAAAATGGATCAACAATGTCTTTAGAAATAGTTTTTGCTACACCAGTAAATGTTAATGCACCAATAAAATTCATTACCGCTGCCAACAAGATTGCTTGGCGTGGTTTAAGAGCTTTAGTAGATACAGAGGTTGCGATTGCATTTGCTGTATCATGGAATCCATTAATAAAGTCAAATGCAAGGGCACCAATGACAATTAAAATCGTTAAAATTAATACAACGCTCATATGTTTGCTCCTTAAGCATTTTTCATGATAATGGTTTCAAGTGTATTAGCAACCGTTTGACAATAGTCGGCAATATCTTCAAGGTTTTCGTAAATTTCTTTGTATTGGATAATCCGGATCGGGTCTTTTTCAACCGTAAATAAATTTTTAATCGACTGGCGTAAGATATTATCGCAGTTGGATTCAAAATCTTTTATCTTAATGGCATGTTCTCTTATTTGCTGTAACTTTTTATTTGAAAGAAGTTCAACAGCTTTGTCAATTTCATGGACACTTCCTTGAATTGCATCTACAAATTTCTTCATGAATTCATCTGCATTCGTAATAGAGTACATTTCAAATAATGCTGCACAACCTTCAAGCCCATCAAGTACATCATCCATACTCATCGCCAGGTGAAGGATGTCCTCCCGTTCAATTGGAGTGATGAAGGCATCATTCAATTCTTTAATTACTTCATGCACATATGTATCACCTTTTGTTTCAAGTTCCTTCATTTTCTCAGAGAAAATTTTCAAATCACTCACATTTTTTAATTTGTATTCAGTAAAGAAATTTGCACTTTCCTTTAAGTTTGCAGAAATATTACTAAGTAATGCTGAAAATTTATCGACTTTTTTAAATGCCATGTGAATACCCCCATTTTCAATTAAACAATTGTAAATACCGACCTCAGTAATTTTATATGAAAAATGTCGAAAAAAGAAACAAATTCTTTATAAATTTACAAAAACTTAACATTAGAATTTTTTGAATCGTTCATTTTATTGGAACAAATTCTATGTATGTTTACAAAATCTTTACATTATATGTTTTTAAAAAGTTCTTTTAAATATAGATATTTTTACTTTTGCCTACATTTATGTATTTATGTACTTAGTTGCCCGAGTTAAGATTTTTTCTTTTCTGAGTATAAAAAAGAAATTAGGGTACTTTATAAATACAGGTAGCATGAAAAAAGGTTACTTTTCCAACTGCCTGAGACAAATAATTGGTTACTAAAAAGGAGTGTACTAAATGAGTTTCATTTGGGCATTAATTATTGGTGGGATTATTGGATGGTTAGCCGGTCTTATCGTTGGAAGAGATATTCCGGGTGGCATTATTGGTAATATCATTGCAGGTTTTGTTGGGGCATGGCTGGGAAGAGCGGTCTTAGGTGATTGGGGCCCAGAAGTTGCAGATTTTGCAATAATACCTGCAATTATCGGTTCGGCTGTTTTGGTCTTGCTAGTAAGTTTCATTCTGAAAGCCTTTAGAAGAACCGATAGATAATATTTCTTTACTTTAAAAAAAGCCTCCGCTCGGAGGCTTTTTCATGCTCTATAATGAAAAGATATCAATATCCCTAAAAATTACAGGTTGATCTACAAATGGGGCATGACATACAATCTTTTCCTGCGTAAATGGATGAATGAATTCAAGCTTTGCTGCATGTAGTGCTTGTCTTCTCACAATTGGTTTTCCGCCATACAACGTATCTCCAACAAGAGGATGCCCTAAATGACTTAAATGCACTCTGATTTGATGAGTTCTCCCCGTATCGAGCCAACATTTTATATATGATAGTTGCTTCTCTTTGTCCACTTTAACTACACTGTAATGGGTAAGGGCAGCCTGACCAGTTGGAGAAACTCTCCTTCTTGTTGCATGGTGGCGATCCCGGCCAATCGGTTCATTAATTGATCCTCTACTGTGTTTAACTATCCCATGAACCAAAGCAATGTAGGTTCTTTTAATATTTCTCTTAAAGAGCATCTGGTCCATAATAGCCCCTGCTAGTGAATGTTTAGCAAAGAGAATGGCACCTGACGTATCGCGATCTAATCGATGGACTTGCCGAACGTTTCTATTTTCTCCTTTTGCTTGCAGATAAAATTGGGCTGCATTAACTAATGTATCATGATCTGCAATTGGGTCATTTGGATGGCTATTCATGAAGGGCGGTTTGTTAATAACCAAAACATGATCGTCCTCAAAAAGTATGTCAATATCTTTATAATAGGGTAAAATTTCTACTTTTTCGTCCTCGAAAAGTTTTATTTGCAACTTGGAACCCTTGACGAGAGGCATAGTCCAGTTTGCGCGGTCTCCATTAATTTTTACCTTATTCTCCATTCTAAAAGTATGGGTTAATTTTTTAGGGGTTTCCCAGACATGCCGAAAAATAGCGTCGATTGTTTTTCCATTCCATTCTAATGGGATGACTATTTGAAACCATTCTCCCATTCGCATTGTGTTTAGCATTTAATTCTCCTTAAGGTTATAATTACCACCGTCAATACTGACTTAGTTATGTTATTCTTATCATATACAATAAGACAGAAATAAGCGATGGCAAAGGTGGGTTATTAGTGAAAATTGTATTTGCCTCGACACCGAGTCAAGAGGAAGAAATTAATGGACTGGTGAGGTACATCTATTCGAATATATTTCCGCTCTATTTTACTGATGAGGAGATTTGTCAATTTGAGCGATTAAAGGTTCTGCATACATCTGAAGAGTTCAATACATTAAAAGATGCCTTTCAGGTTATGACGTGTATTCAAACCTTAATCTCCATTTTAGAGTCCTCTCAACCTGATGAACAGTATGCCTCATTATTTAATAAGAATGTAGAGACATTAACGGAGTTTGGTTTACTGTTTCCATTCAAATATGAACAATTTGAAGAAGCAAAAAATATTAGAATTCCTATGTTAAGTATCTATTCAAAAGCTGATAATGAGTTACTAATATAAGAAAGTAAAAGTCTGCATATGCAGGCTTTATTTTTTTTCTACTAATAATAGTGGTTTTTGAGGTAATATAGAAAAAGAACCGATTAAATGTAGTTCTGCGAAAATTGTCGTTTAATTTCATAAGATTTTTAAAGGAGTAACAATGTTGAGATTAGAAACAATATACAGTAGACAAAATTTGGAGGGAATCACCATGGACTGGAAAAAGACAGCAAAGAGTTGGATGGAATTTGACGGATTGGATACTGAATTACAAGATCAATTAAATGAGTTAATGAAGGATGAGAAGCAATTAGAAGAGGTCTTTTATAAAAACTTAGAATTTGGTACTGGTGGTATGCGTGGAGAAATTGGGGTAGGCACCAACCGAATGAACCTTTATACTGTTCGCAAAGCATCTGCTGGGCTGGCAGCATACATAGAAAACCATGGAATTGAAGCAAAACAACGTGGAGTTGTCATTGCTTTTGATTCACGCCATAAATCTCCAGAATTTGCGCTGGAGGCTGCAAAAACATTGGCCACACAGGGGATACAAACGTATGTGTTTGATGAATTAAGACCGACTCCTGAATTATCTTTTGCCCTAAGATACTTGAATGCTTTTTCAGGCATTGTGATTACTGCAAGCCATAATCCACCTGAGTATAACGGCTATAAAGTTTATGGGTCTGATGGAGGCCAACTGCCACTTGATGCTGCGGACGAAGTGATTGCCAAGGTAAATGAGATTGAAAATGAATTATTGATTGAGATTGATAGTGAAGAAAAATTAAGAGCAGAAGGATTAATTAAAACAATTGGTTCGGAAATTGACCAAGCCTATACGGAGAAACTATTAACAATATCTGAGAATCCATCCCTTGCTCAAGAAACGGATATCAAAATCGTCTTTACTCCACTACATGGAACTGCTAATAAGCCTGTCCGTGCTGCACTCTTAGCATTGGGATATGAGAATGTAACGATCGTAAAAGAACAAGAACTTCCGGATCCAGAATTCTCAACGGTAAAAAGTCCTAACCCTGAAGAACATGCTGCCTTTGAATTAGCGATTCGTGATGGAAAAAGAATCGGTGCTGACCTTTTAATTGCAACAGACCCTGATGCTGATCGTTTAGGGATTGCTGTTTTAAATCCTGAGGGAGAATATGTGGTTCTTACTGGTAACCAAACTGGTGCTTTATTACTGGATTACATCCTTACCCAGAAAAAGGAAAAAGGAAAACTTCCAGAAAATGGAGTGGTTTTAAAGACAATCGTTACATCGGAAATAGGCAGGAAGATTGCTGATGCTTACGAATTAGAAACAGTTGATGTGTTAACAGGGTTTAAATTTATCGCTGAAAAAATCAATCAATATGAGGCTGCGGGCAATCGTAAATTTTTATTTGGATATGAGGAATCCTACGGATATTTAATTGGTGATTTTGCTCGTGATAAAGATGCGGTACAGGCTGCTCTCTTAGCAACGGAAGTTTGTGCTTTTTATAAGAAACAGGGCTTGTCCCTCTATGATGGGTTGATGCAGGTATTTGAAAAGTATGGATATTACCAAGAAGGCCTTCGTTCTCTAACCTTAAAGGGCAAGGAAGGCGCAGAGACGATTCAACAGTTATTGGCATCTTTCCGTGCAGAACCAATTACAAAACTTGGAACATTGGCTGCATCCACTGTGGAGGATTATTTAGCAAGTACTCGTGTAACGGACAAAGGGCTAGAAACGATTGATTTACCAAAATCGAATGTGTTAAAGTATTCGTTTGAGGATGGTTCATGGGTTTGTTTACGTCCATCTGGCACAGAACCAAAGGTGAAGTTCTATTTTGGTGTCAATAGTAACAGTTTAGAAGAAAGCAAAGCTAAACTAAAAGCCATTGAAAATGATTTTATGGAGTTAGTTGACAATAAAATGAAATTGGTTCAGGAAATTTAATTGCCTTCCTAAACTAACTAAGAACTTCATCATGAGAGGAAGAGAAACATGCTTAAAGACCAAATTGCCATTGTAACAGGCAGCTCTAGAGGAATTGGCAAGGAAATTGCCGTAAAACTGGCAGAGCAAGGAATGAAATTAACGATTGTGGGAAGTTCTTCACAGATTTCAGACACAGCTGAAGATCTAAAAAAAATGGGTTACGCAAATGTATTGCCTGTACAGGCGGATGTCTCAAAAGAAGAAGATATGAAGGCTGTTGTTGAACAGACAATTGAAACATATGGTTCCATAGATCTTCTAGTTAACAATGCAGGTGTCGGCTTCTTTAAGTTAACGGAGGAAGTATCCTTAGAAGAATGGAAAAAGGTTTTTGAAGTAAATGTTCAGGGTGTATTCTTAGCAACAAAGGCTGTCTTACCACATATGAAAAGCCGAAAATCAGGAACGATTATAAACATTTCATCTGACGTAGCCCGTTATACCATTCCGAATGGTGCAGCTTATACGGCAACAAAATATGCTGTTCAAGGATTCACTGGTTCAGTGGCTCAAGAAGTTCGTGAATATGGAATTCGTGTAGGTACGGTTAATCCAGGTATGGTTGATACGTATTTTGCTGAATCCACTCAAGGATTGCCAGAGAAAAAGGACTGGCTCAAGGTAGAAGATATTGCAAACGCAGTTGTGTACATGGCATCTGCTCCAAAGTACATGATGATTGATGAAATCATTTTACACCCGATCGCTCAACAATATCCGATCGCGTAACTAAATTCATAAGACAGTTTTAAAACACGGCTCCCCACTTGTGGAAGCCGTGTTTTTTTGGTGGTGGAATTCTTTGGTCCGGTAGTAAAAAGTTTCTCAATTTCATTTGCATTCACTTGTTAAATTAGGAAAGACTATACATCGGTATCTCATTAGGGTCAGTTTCAACGGTTTCATTCGCATGGTCAATGTATCGCAGCAGGTTATACAGTTTTGTTTCAATTACCGTGTAATCACGTTCGAAATTGTAAGCATGCAGGAATTGTTCAATTCTTTTAGATAAAAATTGGTCTTTTGTTCGTACCATTAAAATCAGCAAATTATCCCACTCAGAACGATGTGTATAATACAACGCTCGATCATAATCCATTTTATTCATTTGTTTTTATCTCCTCCTTATTAGGAGTTGAGATTATTGTATGATATTTTGACGATAACTTTCACAGAAAATGTTGGACATTCACTATTTACGCTGTTTTCAACATTTACCTGCATAAATTAAATTAGTGGAGGTCATATGGCTAAAATTATAATCTGTATCATCGTTTTTTTTACAATTCAGCAGGAAAATGTGACAAGCGCAAAAATTGTTAAAGGCAATAAACCTTATAGTTTTGAGATGTTAGAAGATGACCTTTCAAAAATAAACGAAAAATATAAAGAAAAATTAAAAATCCAATCAATCGGTACATCCCACTTTGGTCGTCATATTTGGGCAATCAAGTTAGGAACAGGTAAGAAAAATGTTGTCTTAATTGGTTCTCATCATGGTAGAGAGTGGATGACAAGTCTCATGTTAATGAAAATGCTTGAGTCTTATGCGTCGACATATAATGAAAGAACCTTTTTAGGTTTCAAGTCCAATCAAATCTTTAATGATGTCTCCATTTGGTTTGTCCCTATGTTAAATCCGGATGGTGTAACCATCCAACAGAATGATTTGAAAAGTTTCCTATCTAAACATCAGAGGCTTTTGGTCAAGATGAATGATGGATCAAAAGATTTCAAACGATGGAAAGCTAATGGCTTGGGAATTGACCTGAACAGGCAATATCCTGCAGGATGGGAAAGTCTCGATCGAGAACCAGCTTCTCCGTGGTATAAATTCTATAAAGGGAAAGAACCACTAGAATCCAAAGAAGTAAGATCTCTTACAAATTTTATTAAAGAAGTCAACCCTACAATCGCCATTGCTTATCACACTTCAGGAAGAGAAATTTATTGGAACTATAAAAATGGAGAAAATTTGAAACGGGATAAACGGATTGCAAAAAAAATATCGAAATTAACTGGTTATAAATTAGCAGTGCCGGACCAAAATGCAATGGGCGGCGGATTCACCGATTGGTTTATCACAACTTATCATCGGCCGGCGCTGACAATCGAAATAAGTAACTTAGTTGGTGAAACCAATCCACCCTTATCTATTTTTCAAAAGGAATGGAAACGAAATCGAAATGTAGGGATAAAAATAGCGAAAGAGGCCAAAAAAATATCAAATTAAATCCGTACTTGCCTATTGTTTTTTCTATCTTGTTTCATCATTCCTCTTTTTACTTCATACATTGTGGTAAGAGGAAAAGGGGGAATGGCAAATGAATGTGGAAGGACGTAATGCACTGGAATATGCGATCAGTGAAATTACTGAAATCGCAACCGGGTTTGGTTTGGATTTTTATCCCATGCGCTATGAAATCTGCCCTGCTGAAATTATTTATACATTTGGGGCCTATGGTATGCCAACCCGATTTTCACATTGGAGCTTCGGAAAGCAATTTCACAAAATGAAACTTCATTATGATTTAGGCCTGAGTAAAATTTATGAATTAGTTATCAATTCCAATCCATGCTATGCTTTTTTGCTTGACTCTAACACCCTAATACAAAATAAATTAATTGTTGCCCATGTATTAGCACACTGTGACTTTTTTAAAAATAATGTTCGTTTTCAAAACACGAAGCGGGATATGGTCGAAAGTATGGCAGCTACGGCTGAAAGAATTCATCAATATGAAATTCAATACGGCAAAAAGGAGGTAGAGACCTTCCTTGACGCGGTATTGGCCATCGATGAACACATTGACCCATCATTGATGAGACCAAAATTATCTTGGTCTATCGGAGATGACGAGTCAGATGATGAACATGAAATTCAGGCGGCTACGCCCTATGATGATCTATGGGGATTAGATGAAAAGGACAAAAAGGAAACAAATCAACCAAGGAAACGGAAATTTCCTCCTAAACCAGAGAAGGACCTATTATTATTTATTGAAACCTACAGTCGTGAGTTAACCGATTGGCAGCGAGATATCTTGACAATGATGCGGGAGGAAATGCTTTACTTCTGGCCGCAACTGGAAACAAAAATCATGAATGAAGGCTGGGCTTCTTTTTGGCATCAACGGATCCTAAGAGAAATGGATTTAACAAGTGGTGAAGCCATCGAATTTGCTAAATTGAATGCCGGCGTGGTGCAGCCTTCCAAAACAGGAATCAATCCATATTACCTTGGAATTAAGATTTTTGAGGATATTGAGGAGCGCTACAATAATCCAACAGAAGATATGATTCGAAGGGGAGTAATACCAGGGTCTGGAAGAGAAAAGATATTTGAAGTTCGTGAAGTAGAGTCAGATATTTCCTTCTTGCGAAACTATCTAAATAAGGACCTAGTCATGCGAGAGGATATGTATCTTTTCCAAAAACAAGGCAGGGACTATAAAATAGTCGATAAACAATGGGAACAGGTTCGCGACCAGCTTGTAAATATGCGTGTAAATGGCGGTTTCCCTTATATAACGGTTAATGATGGAGATTATTTGAAAAATGGTGAACTTTATTTAAAGCATTGGTATGAAGGTGTGGAACTTGATGTTAAATATCTCGAAAAAGTACTTCCATATATCCAGCAGCTTTGGGGAAGGCCTGTCCATATCGAATCGATGATCGAAGAAAGAAAAATGTTGTTCTCCTATGATGGGAAAGGGGTACATCGTAAATATTTGTAATTTCTTTAGGCTATCTTGTAATATCAAGATAGCCTATTTTTTATTTTTGGACAATAGAAGACAGGAAAATCAATTCATGAATATAAATTGTTTACTCAAGTGAACACTATGCTAAAAAGGGGATAAATTTGATGAAACAAACGCTAAGCCCGAATGTGCTTTCTGTTTTAGAAGACAAAATTAAATTAATCAAGTCACAAAAAGGAGCGATATACTTAGTCGGTCCGATTCGGCTTCCAGTTAATTTATATGGTGAAACCGTCGTTTTTAAATGGTACTGTTGGCTGAACTGTGATGAAGTAACTGAGGATTTTGAAAGAATTATTGAAAAATTATCTTCGGCTAATTTAGCGGAGTTCCAACAATCTAGTGTGTTAGTATACGGAGATTTCGAATATGGAGACGATGCAATTATTAGATTCCATTCGATTTGCCATACAGGGGATATTTTTGGGAGCAAACGGTGTGATTGTGGTTTCCAATTAAAACAGTCAATGAAGATGATCTCAGAACATGGTACAGGAGCGTTATTCTATTTAGCAAACCATGAAGGAAGAGGGATCGGCTTATTTAGCAAGGCAATGGCCTATGTTCTTCAAGAAAACGGTTATGATACGGTTGAAGCGAATGAAGGTCTTGGTTTTGTTGATGATTCAAGAAATTATGGAGATGCGATTTTAGTTCTTAAAGCATTACGATCCAAACCTGTAACACTTATGACAAACAACCCGAAAAAATTGGAAGCATTAAAAAGCTCTGGTTTAGAGGTCTCAGGCCGAAAGCCCTTGTGGGGTGATGTATCTGAGTATAACGAAAAGTACCTTCAGACAAAAATTAGTCGTTCGGGTCATTTAAAAGATAAGGAGACTTGTCCAAATGACTAATCATGAATTCTATATGGATCTAGCTTTAAAAAATGCCAAAGCAATGAAAGGCCAAACCGACCCCAATCCACTTGTTGGAGCCGTAATAGTGAATGATAACCGTGTAGTCGGAATCGGTGCTCATTTAAAAGCAGGAGAGCCGCATGCTGAGATACACGCACTGCGTATGGCTGGTGAAGCGGCAAAGGGAGGTACCATTTATGTGACGTTGGAACCATGCTCCCACTATGGCAGGACAGGCCCCTGTGCTGTCGCGATCGTTGAGGCAGAAATTAAAAAAGTGGTGATCGCGACACTTGACCCTAATCCTGTTGTTGCAGGTAATGGTGTCAAAATACTAAAAGATGCTGGAATCGAAGTGATTATCGGAGTTCTGCAAGAGGAATCCCAAAGGATGAATGAAGTGTTCAATAAGTTTATTGTCGAGAAAAAGCCATTTGTCACTTTAAAATCAGGGGTTACCTTAGATGGGAAAATTGCCACACATACTTCAAATAGTAAATGGATTACTTCTGCAGAATCAAGGACGGATGTCCATCATCTACGTAATGAAAATATGGCTATACTTGTAGGTGTAAATACAGTAATAGAAGATAACCCTGAATTAACGACAAGGATCCCAAATGGGAGAAATCCCATTCGGGTAATTCTAGATTCAACTTTAAAAATTCCTTTAGAGTCAAAGGTTGTCACCGATAACCTTGCAGAAACGTGGATTTTTACAAGCAAGAATTATGACGAGGCAAAAGAGGAAGTGCTTAAGTCTTTAGGGGTTAAAGTTTTTGTCACTAATGGATTAGAAAGAGTGGATCCTAATGAAGTGGTCCAAATATTAGGTGAGAACTTGGTCTCTTCTGTATTAATTGAAGGAGGAGGGACTATTAATGCATCTTTCCTAGAAAATAAATGTATTGATAAAGTCATCCTATACTTTGCACCAAAACTAATTGGTGGAAAGCATGCACCAACTTTCCTCGAAGGTACGGGAATAGAGAAAATGGCTGATGCAGTTGATTTATTGGACACTTCAATTATAAAAATTGGAAAAGATTATAAATTTATTGGCTATCCAAGTTATTCAAAAGAGGGAATTATGTGATGAGATTTGGTTTTGATATTGATGATACATTAATCAATCTACGAGAACATGCTTTTAATATCTATAATAAAAGGTTGAATCAGAATGTTCCAATTGAAATTTTTCATAACTTAAAAAGAGTTGAAATACATGAACCTTTTGGATTGACTGATATACAAGGGAAAGAAATGTGGAATAATTCATTAGAAGAAATTTATTATACGTCATGTCCAGCCTTTCCTGATGCTGTTGAAACTTTACAACAACTGGAGAAGAACGGGCACGAGATATATTATATAACAGCAAGACCTAAAGAACATGGTGAACGAACGAAGGTTTGGTTAAAAGAAAACGGTTTTCCCGTTCAGGATGAAAGATTTTTTTACGGAATGCAGGATCATGAAAAAGTAGAAATCATAAAAAAATTAAAGCTTGATTATTACTTCGATGATAAACCAGAAGTATTAAATACTTTATTGAACGAATCTATTAAAATTTTTCTTCGCGATCAATCCTATAATCGGCATTTAAACTTTCCACGGATCGTAAATTGGAGTGACCTTGAGGAAATCATAACAGAAAAAGTTTAATAATTCCTAATACAATAACAAAAAGAAGGCAGCTACTAAATAGCTTGCCTTCTTTTATTACAATTAAATTGAAGCAAGTTCTTTTTCTAAGGCCTTTTCTACTGTTACATAATCATAGCCAAGATCTTTTGCTACTGCCTCATACGTGATTTCACCGTTGGCCACGTTAACGCCAAGATACAATGCAGCATTTTCAGAAATGGCTTTAAAAACCCCTTTATTAGCGATCTGCAATGCATATGGAACCGTAACATTTGTAAGAGCCATTGTTGAAGTCCGAGGTACGGCACCAGGCATATTTGCAACTGAATAGTGGACAACCCCATGTTTGATAAATGTTGGATTATCATGTGTTGTTACATGATCGATTGTTTCAACGATTCCACCTTGGTCAATCGCAACATCGACGATAACAGAACCAGGTTTCATCGATTTTACCATTTCTTCAGTAATCAGCTTAGGAGCTTTTGCACCAGGGATTAGTACTGCACCGATAAGAAGATCAGCTTCTGCCACGGCTTCAGCAATATTAAAAGGGTTTGACATTAAAGTTTTGATTTGATTTCCAAAGATATCATCTAACTGACGAAGGCGTTCTGCACTTAAATCAATGATTGTCACGTCGGCACCTAACCCGATGGCCATTTTAGCGGCATTGGTCCCTACAATTCCTCCACCGACAATGGTAACTTTTCCGCGGTTAACTCCTGGAACACCCGCAAGCAGAATTCCAAGCCCCCCGTTATTTTTCTGTAAGAACTGTGCACCAATTTGTGCTGCCATACGACCGGCAACTTCACTCATTGGGGTAAGTAATGGAAGAGTTCGGTTCATAGATACGGTTTCATAGGCAATCGCGATAACGCCTTTATCTTTAAGAGCTTGTGCCAACTCTGGCTCTGCTGCTAAGTGTAAGTAAGTAAATAATATTAAACCTTGACGGAAGTACTTATATTCACTTGAAAGAGGCTCTTTTACCTTCATAATCATATCAGCTTTAGTCCATACTTGTTCAGCACTATCTATGATTTCAGCACCAGCTTTAGCATAAGCTTCGTTAGTGAAACCGCTTCCAATTCCTGCGTCCTTTTCTACTAATACTTTGTGTCCAGCATTTAGGAATGAAACCACACCTGCAGGAGTTAGTGCTACACGATTTTCATTATTTTTAATTTCTTTAGGTACGCCAATAAACATATATTTATTTCCTCCCCTAGTAACATTAAAGTGTTTAGCTATGGCTAAAGTATAAAATGTTTCCTAGAGAATTTCTTTGTTCAGAAAAGAGAAAGATTTTCATTCTTTTTGGAGATTTTCACAAAACGTTCAAATCCCCTGATATTTTTCCAGCTTTAAATCTAAGTAGAGAATCATCTTTTGATTAGGATCCTTGAAATTTACATCCCCAATTTCAGAGATCCGTTTAAGTCGATAATTTAATGTATTTGCATGGACATTCAGTTCCTTGGCTGCATCATTTATGTTGTTGTCTTTATTTAAAAAAACCTCTAATGTTTCGACTAAGTTGCTATTGTGTTTTTGATCATATTCATGAAGCCGTTTTAAGGCATAATTTTCATAGGCTTCAGTTTTTCTTTTTTCTAAAATAAGATCCACTATTTGATAGATTCCAAGCTTTTGATAGGTAAAAATATCCTTGGTCTCCAAAGGGAACTTTTCTTTAATTGCTAAGACTGCTAAGGTTTCCTTATAGGCCTTGTTTGTTTGTAGATAATCCTTATAAATACTGCTATAGCTTGGTTTGATCTCATTGATTCCATATCTCTCACCCATTTGCAGAACAAAAAATTTTGAAAATTGATCCAGTTCATTGAAATGGTTCTCAATAGTAGTTGTGGATACCATAAGAATGAGTTGATTGCAGTCTATTGTGTTAAGAATAATTTTTATTCTTTGATTTGTTTTTAACAGATATGATATGGATTGTTCTACTTTACTCGAGATATTCTCCTGAAACTGAAAAACAAGAACCGCAAAAGAGGTAGGTGGTGTTAATTGTAGAGAATGGAAATGATCGAAAATCTCCTCGTTTACTTTAAGGTGACCTGTTAAAAGTTTCCAAAAGAATTCTTGTGAACGTTCTTCTTTTTTGTTCTTTCTTGTCTGAAGCTGTAATAGTTTATTTTTTGCGGAATCTGCAGCTTTTTTTAAAAGAATAAAATCTTCATCTGTTAAAACTTTATCAATTTCAATTGCCCAAATAAATCCAATCACTTCATCTTGTTTCCAAATTGAAATGGCAACTCTATTGTTAAGACCGATGTCACTCATATTTTTCACACGGATCGGCTCTTGGGTCTTTAGTAAAGCAGGAATGGTTCCTTCTTTCCATAATTGATTTATAACTTTTTCCGGCACCCGTCGTCCAATGATCGTAGAAATTCTCGCTGGATCCGTCCGTTCATCATGTGTGCTGTAGGCAAGTAGACGGTGGTTTGCATCCTCAATAGTAATAGGGCACATTAGTACCTGACTAATAAGGTCGGCAAATTCATCTAAGCTTTCGAAGGCAGTCTTAAATGGATCAGGTAGTCTAGTATTCAGAACGATTACCCCCAGATTAATATAGAATGATTTATAGTAGTCTTATTAAAATATTGGCTATGTAAGTGCTTATTGTTTATTTTGGCACCATGTTGATTGGAAAGCGAAGTGCTTGGAGCGGAAATCAACAGGCAAGTTTAACAGAGCCATAATATAAAAAATCCCTTTGTTTAATTTTACAAAAAAAATATAATAATTTCATGTGTTTTTACAAAATAAATAATATGCTATAATGTTAAAATGATTCCGAGTAATTCAAAAAGAGAAAATATTTTCATAATTACCTTTTGAAAGCGTTGCCAATTAGGTCTTAAGGAGGGTTAAGTAATAATAGGCTTAAAAACAAAGTCTAAAATTGCTATAGTGAAAAAGCAAAGAAATTATTTCTGGGATGAGAGAATTCTAATGTGTATTCATAAGGGGGATTTATATGAGTAAAAACACTAATGGTAAAGAGCTTCATCGTGGTTTAGAAGAAAGGCATATCACCTTGATGTCTTTAGGGGCAGCCATCGGGGTGGGATTATTTCTTGGTTCAGCAACAGCAATAAAAATGGCTGGACCAGGTATTTTGGTTGGATATGCGGTTGCAGGGCTGATTATGTTTTTTATTATGCGTGCATTGGGCGAAATGGCGATTCAAAAACCAGTTGCAGGTTCTTTTAGTAAATATGCAAGGGATTATTTAGGACCACTTGCTGGTTATATCACAGGCTGGAATTATTGGTTTTTATGGGTTGTAACCTGTATGGCTGAGATTACTGCTGTTGGAATATACATGGAATATTGGTACCCAGATGTTCCGCGCTGGATCTGGGCACTCGCAGCACTAGTGATAATGGCAGGAGTCAATTTTCTTGCTGTAAAAGCATATGGTGAATTAGAATTTTGGTTTGCGCTTATAAAAATTGTTACGATTATTGCGATGATTGCTATTGGTCTTGGAATGATTTTCTTTGGAATCGGCAACGGCGGTATTGCTACCGGCATTAAGAATTTATGGGAACATGGCGGTCTTTTCCCGAATGGAATTAAAGGTGTTTTACTATCATTACAAATGGTTATGTTTGCCTATTTAGGAATTGAAATGATTGGTGTTACCGCAGGTGAAGTTAAAAACCCTGAAAAGTCTCTTTCAAAAGCAATTGATTCGGTTTTCTGGCGTATTCTTATTTTTTACGTAGGTGCATTATTCGTGATCATGTCCATCTATCCATGGGAGGAAATTGGTACAAAAGGAAGTCCTTTTGTTCTAACCTTTGAACAAATCGGCATACCAGGAGCAGCAGGTATAATTAACTTTGTTGTACTAACAGCAGCACTTTCATCTTGTAACAGTGGGATATTTAGTACGGCACGGATGTTATTTAATTTAGCACAGCATGATGAGGCTCCAAAGAATTTCGCGAAAGTAACTAAGAGTGGTGTTCCTGGTGTTGCAGTCATAGCTTCTGCAGGTGCATTATTGATTGGTGTTATCTTAAATTATATTGTTCCGGCAAAAGTATTTACATGGGTAACGAGTATCGCCACTTTTGGAGCGATTTGGACTTGGGGAGTCATCCTTTTATCGCAAATTCGCTATCGCAAAACTTTAAAGCCGGCTGAGGAGAAGGGTCTAAAATATAAGATGCCACTGTTTCCGTTTACTTCTTATCTTTCATTAGCCTTCTTAGCTTTTGTCATTGGTCTAATGGCGTATAATCCTGATACTCGGATTGCACTAATTATTGGACCCTTATTCTTAGTCTTCTTGGTTGCGGTTTATTATACAAAAGGATTCCATAAGCGAAATTCGATCCAGGATAAGGTAAATAAACGAGTAGGCTAAAAAGTTATTAAAGATTACTATAATAAAAAAGCAGTGGGGGTTATCCCTACTGCTTTTTCTATGGAAAAATATTAATTCGCTGAATTTTCTTTTACAGCTGCCATGGTCCTTTTGGACGGCCAGAAAGCCCATTTTCCCAGTATGACGGTGATTGATGGTACAAGTAATGGCCGTACGACGAAGGTGTCCAATAAAACCCCAATTGCAGTAATTGTTCCAAAGTGCACAAGGACCTGAATAGGCAAGGTGGTTAATATCGCAAATGTTCCGGCTAGTATTAAGCCAGCAGAAGTGATGACTGAGCCAGATTCAGCAACACCTTCCTTAATAGCTTGTAGAAGTGGCAAATGCCTGCTTTTTTTCCATATACTCGAAATCATAAAGATATTATAATCTTCCCCTAATGCAACTATAAATACAAAGGCATAAAGCGGAATAAATCCTTGGATTGCTTCAACTCCAAAAATATTATGAAGAAGTACCCAGCCAAGTCCAAGTGCACTAAAGTATGATAATAGAACCGTTCCGATTAAATAAGCTGTGGCCGTAATTGAACGAAGATAAACTAGCAGTAAAACAGCGATGATACTAATAACAATTGGAATAATGATGTTGCTATCATGATTGGTTGTCTGTTTGGTATCATACTGTTCTGCTGTTAGACCCCCAATCCAAACATGATCAGATGTATGAACAATTCCAGCATTTTTTAAGCTGTTCTCTACTGTTTTGTGAAGGTCTGGAATATGGCTCATTGCTTTATTTGAATATGGGTTTACATTCATTTCTACATTATAGCTAATTATATTGGCATTTTTTACTCCCTGTTTCCCCTCAGAAACTAGTTCAACGAAAGTGAGCTTCTCTAAATCTTCTTTTACAGCGTTTGATTTCCCATCAGTTTGCACGATTACTTGAACAGGTGCTATTTCACCTGGATTAAAGTGTTCTGAAATGATTTTGAACCCTTCTCTTGATGGCATATCTTTTGGAAAAGAAGATAAGGTATCGTAAGTATAGACAATTTTGGATGAAAAGAATGCAAAAATACCTAGAAATAATAACGTAATTACACTTAACTCGATTGGCTTTTTCACGATAAGTTTACCTAGTCGTGTACCAAAACCCTCTTTATCATTTTGAAGGGGTAGTGTTTTTCCTTTTCTTTGGGCCCGTTCTTCTTGCATTGACCTAGTCTGCGGCAAGAACGGATAGAAGGAGGCTCTGCCAATAATACTTAAGAGTGCCGGTATTAACGTTAGACTGGCCGCCATCATTATTAAAATAGAAAGGCTAAATGGAATGGCGAAGCGGTGGATTGCGCCGTATTTGGATAGCAATAACACCAGCAACGAGAAAACAACTGTTAGCCCGCTCATTGCGATAGCACCAGATGCACTTTTTAGCGAGAGTTTCATAGCAGAAAACTTATCTGTTTCTTCAAGTAAGTTACTTCTATATCGTGAAATGAGAAATAAACAATAATCAGTTCCTGCACCGAAAAGAAGTACCGTCATAATCGAAAGGGCTTGAGAGTCCAGTTCAACCCAGCCCGCCTTTGCAATTCCACCGAGGATGGGACTTATGACACCATAGGCAATCCCAACTCCTAATAATGGGATCAAGGCTAAAATGGGAGAACGATAAATTAGTAGTAATAAAACGAGAACAATAGCAACCGTTCCAAATAGTAAGGAAAGATCTCCTTGACTAAATAAAGCTGTTGCATCAGTTGAAACGCCTGCAGGTCCAGTAATTCGCAATAGTAATCGATCCTTATCCCCCATTTTTGCTTTATTTGGATTCTCAGGAAAGATAGAAGCAGCTTTTTCTTTGAATGTTAATATGCCATCAGCAATTTGCTCCTTGTCTGCTTCCTTTTTAAAGGTAACAGGTAAAATTAAGGTTGTACCATCCTCTGAAAGCTGCTGTTTAAGAGCTGGGAGTGGGAATTGGTAAAAAGGTACAACAGTATCCTGTGAATCTACTGGATTTTTGTCTAGTTCCTTGGAATACTTTTGAATTAGTGAAAGGTCTACTTCCGTAATTCCAGTTGATTTATACCAGGTTAAAAGGGCAGGAGTACCTGAAGTTGTCGGGAATTCTTTCTCTGCAACAATTTTCGCTTGTTGTGAAGGGGTTGTTGATTCTAGATTTTTTGCCATCTCATTTTTTTGGGAATTTGCTTGTGGCAAAGTGGCATTTAAAACAGCTGCTAGAATCAGCCATGTAATAAGAACGATCCATCTGCCTTTCTTTCCACTTACAGCATTACCATACTTCTTAAACCATTGTTTTTCCAAGTTGTTCACTCCGATCTTATTTCCTTATCGTTTGATAAGTAGTGGGTAAAAAAAATTAAATTACGCTCTAATTCCATTAATAAAAATTTCAACCATTAATTTGGCTTTTTCCATGGCCTTTAATTGCCGTTCCTCTGTAGAGAGTATGGTGGTATTTTCTGGCTCAAGAATGGATTTAATAATGTTTAATATCAAAAAGGCTAATTCAGTGGTATTTGTATTCATCAATGCAGGCTTCTTAATTTCTCCTCTTGAAACCCCATCATTTATCATTTTTTCAAAAGGTGTTAAAAAGGCCTTGGTCCAAGATTGATAGAGGTGCTGTTGTTCAGTCGGATGCAGTTCATGTGAAATGTCGTGAAACATTTGTGCCAGATCCATTTCAAAATGCTCCGTCATATAGAGTGCAATTTGAGTAAGCCTTTCTTGAAAGGTGGTGAACTGAGATAAGAATGCATTTAAGTCAAGTTCTGTTTGGTGAAGAGTTTGCTTCATCACTTCGACATAAAGTGTTTGTTTGTTCTTAAAATGATGATAAATAGCCGGCTGTGTTACACCACAAATTTGAGCAATTTGTCTTGTAGAAACGGCGCGATAACCTAGCTCCATGAATAAGCGCCGCGCAGTATGAATAATCAATTGGTACGTTTCCTTGGGATCTATTGCTTTCGCTTGTATGTTCATCTTGCTCATATATTATTGGTCCTTTCGTAATGATTTGCTTATCAGTTGATAAGTAAAATATAACGAAACTGGAGAAAGAAGTAAAGTGGCAAAAAAGAAGAATCCCAATGGATGATTGGAATTACTCCTATTCCACATACTAATATTGAAAATTAAATGAGGGATAGGTGTTGGTATTGAATAGAATTCTTACAATAATCACTGCAGCATTTTTTATTATTTCTTTAACCAATTTTCGCGCACATGCAGAAAAAATGGCTAGTTTGTCTGAACAAAATACGATGTCGGTGCTTTGGTTTCAAAAAGCTGGGGAAGCCAAAGGATTATATTATCAAGGCTATAACATTGGGAAAATGAGATTAGACGAAATCTTTAGTAAAAAACGGAGCAAGAATGCCTTGAAACCAGCAATTGTCCTTGATATCGATGAGACCATATTAAATAACAGTCCGCACCAAGCATGGTATGTTTTGGCCGGAAGAAAAATTCCTTTTAATTGGAATGAATGGTTTAAGCGGGCTGAAGCAAAACCACTACCGGGTGCCATTGAATTTTTGCAGTATGCAAAATCTTTGGGAGTGGAGATTTTTTACATCTCTAACCGTTATGAATCACAAAAAGATGCTACTATTAAGAATTTGCAAAGTGTGGGGGCGCCACAAGCAGATGTTGACCATGTATTATTAATTCAACCTGGCGAAGTTGGTAAAGAAACACGCCGCCATCAGGTCGCGAAAACACATGAAATTCTCTTATTATTTGGTGATAACCTCGGGGACTTTAGTGGATTTGATAAATTATCTGTTACAAAAAGAAATCAGGCGGTTGATAAGTATAGGGACGAATTCGGTAAAAAACTAATACTTTTTCCAAACCCGATGTATGGAGATTGGGAAGGGGCCATTTATAACTATAACTACAAGATATCAGATGAAGAAAAAATCAAACTAAGAAGAAAATTATTAGAAATTTATCGCTAGCAATGAAAAGACGCCCAAAAAAACAAGGCGTCTTTTGTTGTACATGTAACAAATGATATAAACACTATAGTGCAGATTAATTCCTAACATTTTTAAGGATATTAATCGCAAAGACAATGATCCCTAATACCATCAAGGTACCACCAGTAGCTACCGCGGGAGCAGCGCTTTCTGTCCCAGATACTAAAAAAGCGAGTCCTATCATCATAATGGGTAGAGAGATATTATGAAGCCAAAAGTGAACCTTTGCGAGTGTTGTTTCTGCTGCACCAGGAAAACCAACATAGATGAGACCAGCAACAGCCATAGTCAGCCAACCTAATAAGTTGATATGGGCATGAACAGGGGTGAAGTCAAAACTTTCCGTCATAGACATATACATACCCAGGCAAACCCCAATGACAAAATACACCACAGAAATTTTAATCAACTTTATTGCCATTTTTCAGCCTCCTTTTTTACCGTAGAAGTCATGACTACTGTAGTAAATATGTAGGATTTTTCTGAAAAAGAACTCTGATTTTAATAGGACAAAATAAGAATTTATACTAGAAAAAAGCCACCATCTTTCGGCAGCTTTTTGGGAGGTGAATTAAAAGAGAGCTTTAATACCAACTAAGACAAGCCCTATTAAGAATCCACATACAGCTCCATTCACCCGGATCCATTGCAGGTCTTTTCCGACGTTGTTTTCAACCATCTTAATAAGTGTTTTATCATCCAGTTTTTCTAAATTTTCTTTGACAAGAATGCCTATTTTCGAATGATTTTTATCAACAAAACTAGAAATATGGTTCTTAATCCAGGCTTCAATCGCCAGAACTTTTTCTGGATCTGATTTGATCCCATCTAAGCCCTTTTTTACAATTGGCAGGAGATAGTCATCATAAAAGTTAGGTTTATCAATAAAGTCATTAGCTTTTTGCTCTATCTGATTTAATAATTCTGTAATTTGTTCTTGCAAATCCCATCTATTAACTAATTGTGTTTTAAGATTATTAAGTTCATCGTAGACCTTCTGGTCATTTTTTAACGATTGCAGTTTATTATCAATATGAATCATTAATGTTTGGCGATTTTGATTTAATGGGTCTTGGAAGCTAGCTACCCCTTTTAAAATAAGGCCTTGAATCATACTTCCTAATTTCTCCTCGTTAACCAAATTACTAAATGATTTTAAGGCGAATTGCATAAAACCATCAGCTTTGATATTTTCGACCGCATCGACCGCCAACTCGCCGAGTTTATACTTGGTACTTTCCTTTCTTGCCCAATCATCAACCTCTTTAAGTAAGTAATCAAGAGCTTTTTCATCATACTTTCTAATCTTAACTTGGTCTATCAGCAAAGGAAGAAAACTCTTACTATCGATATCATGGAGCCGAGCTTTTATTTCTTCTTCTAACAGTGGAGCGAATCTTGTTATATCAAAGATTTTTAGCAAATGTTTAGCGATCGTGATGAAATTCTTTTGGACTGCTGGAGAAGGTAATTCACTGTTGATGATGTCAAATATTTTATCAGTAAAATTAATGGTATCAATTTTTCTACGGATACTCTCTTTGGTGAGCCAATCATTTTCTAACATGGAAATGATTCCAGCGATAATTCTATTCCGATTTTTTGGCAGCAGTGCTGTATGTGGTATAGGAATACCTAGTGGATGCCGGAATAATGCTGTTACGGCAAACCAATCGGCTAGTCCGCCTACTAGACCTGCTTCAAATCCACCCTGCAGGATCATCCCCCAGATTGACTCTTTTATAGGAATAGTGGCTAGAAAGCCAATCCCCATCACAGCAAGAAAAATTGTTGCTAAATGCTGTGTTTTTTTATTCTTACTTTTTACCATCTTTGAAACCCCTCATTTTTCAGAAATATTATTTTCTATTGCTATTATCTCAATTTTAGTTAAAAAAAAGCAAAAAAAATTACTTATATTTGGATTATTTACTAAAGTTTATAAAAAAGATCAATGCTTGGGGAAAAGGTTTTAAAAAAATTCCAGAAAAAATTAACTATTTAGAACACTAAATACTTTTTTGATATAATAAAATGTTGTAAAATATACAAGGTTTCAAAAATAGTAAATTAGGGAGAAATGGAAATGAAAAAGTTCTTGTTATTTGTGTCTGCAATTACGATGGCTATTGGTCTAACAGCTTGCTCAAGCAATGATGAAGCAAAGACAGACAAGAAGGAAGCAGCGGAAGAAACTGCATCTAAAGTGGATGTTAAAAAGGAATTAGTCAGATTTTATATGGATCTTGGTAATAAAATTAACGCAAAAGATGCTGATTTAAATGCTTATGTTGCAAAAGCAACTAAGGAAGATGCTACACCTGAAGAATTACCAACAGCGGAAGATCGAGCTAAAGCAAGTGAATCGGCAGCATCGGTTGCCGCCGAATTAAAAACTTATCAAGTTCCTGCATCATTAAAAGATAAAAAAGCAGATCTTGATGCGGCGATTAAGGATTTTGCGGCTTCTTACCAAGCTAAAGCAGATGAATTAAAAAAGGAAACACCAAATTTTGATGCAGCTACCGCAACCTTCACCCAAGGGGAAGAAAAACTTGGTAAAGTATATGAAAGTGAAAAATTACTTCCACCAAGCGTTGATAAGCAAGTAAATTAAATCCACTTCAAAACCAATTAAAAACAAGCCAGATAACATATACTGGCTTGTTTTTTTATGGTCTTTATATTTAATTAAATTACCGCTAAACTTGGGAGTTCATGATATGTAACCATAATTTCATCTAGATAATTATCCATAGTTAAGGCTGTTTCAGTATCTTCAAAGAACCAAGCATCATTGTCTTCAACAAAGAAGGTAATCCCATTAATCTCTTTAGAATATCCAACATGAACAGGGGATTCAACTGAAAAAGCAAGACTATAACCTTTATGCTTTTTCCCAAAACCAGCGTATTGAGGAAACATCCGAATGCAAAATGGTTTGTTAAATTCGAATTCATTTGTGAACCATGTGGCAGCTCTTTCATCGATAGATATGAACATCTAAATGCACCAGCCTTTTCCTATTAGGTATTGATTCATAAAGGAAGAAATGGATGTCATGGTGAAAGCTAAATGAAGCCTTTTTCCATTTCCCTATATTGAAAGATTATAACTTTTAAATAGTTTTGCATGTGATTTTATTCACGGACTGGTCCTTACATAATATGATTTTTTAAAATGTTCATTTATTTTTCTTAAAACGTTCACTTGTGTGCAATGAATCACAACGTGGGGGATATGTACTAAGGGTTTGGAAAATATAAGTCAGTATTTATATCGGATCGAGTGTTGCTGATATTGTAACATATTTATAGTGAAAATAATGATAAGATTAGAGCAAGAACGAAGGAGGGGTCTTCCAATGGTACAAGAAATCGATAAGCTAACAGATAATGTTAATGACATAAAAAGTTTATTCCGTACCTTAAATGAAACATTAGAAAGTATCGAAAAACGATTATCTCGGCTTGAAAAAATGGATAGCATTGAGCATCGTGTAGAAGTAAATCAAATTGACCTTTCTGATATAAAGGAATCGCTTCAACGGATAGAAGAGACACACAGTAACGAAATACAGCATATTAACCGCCGACTCGATTCCCATTTAGTAAAAATTGCCAAAATAGAAGAAGAAATGATTATAATTAAATCTCGATAATCATATCATTAAGCGAGCTAATTGATTAGATAAAAAACCAGACGGGTAAAAATCCGTCTGGTTAGGATTGTTTTAAGAAAGCACTTCTGAATTGGATATTGAAACTTGTTGACTAACATTCTCGTCATTATTGGCGTTTTTCGTAACCTCAATATAACGAATATGATGCTCTTCCATATCAAGGATTTTAAATGAATAGGTTTCATGAAGTAGGATATCTCCTTCTTTTGCTTCGTAATTTTCGGTTAGAATCCAACCTCCAATTGTATCCACATCTTCATCGTCAATTTCTACTCCCAGAAGATCATTGACCTCACTAACTAAAACTTTTGAGTCAATAATATAATGGTTTTCTTTAATTTTTCGTATCTCTGGAATTTCGTCCATATCGAATTCGTCACGAATTTCCCCAACAATCTCTTCAAGGATATCTTCAACAGTTACAAGTCCCGAAGTACCACCATATTCGTCCATTAATATTGCCATGTGTACGCGGTCTTTTTGCATTTTTACTAATAGGTCATGGATTGGAATAGTCTCTATTACTCTAATAATTGGTCGAGTATAGTTTTCTAGAGTCCGTTCAGCTAGTTTTTCATTACCAATTAAATCTGTCATTACTTCTTTAATATTGATCAGGCCAATTATATGGTCCTTATCCCCATCGATGATGGGATATCGTGTGAATTTCTCTTCACGTAATACCTGAAGAAAAGTCTCTAATGTATCTTCCTTTGATAAGGACACGATTTCTGTTCTTGGAACCATAACTTCTTTGGCAATACGGTTATCAAATTCAAAAATTTTATTTACATACTTAAACTCAGATTGGTTAATTTCACCACTTTTGTAGCTTTCAGAAAGGATAATTCGAAGTTCTTCCTCTGTATGAGCAATTTCATTTTCAGATACAGGCTTAAGACCGAAAAATTTAGTCGTAATTCGGGCTGAGCCATTAAGCAGCCAAATAACAGGGTACATTATCTTGTAAAATAGTACAAGCGGACGTGACACCATCAAAGTAATCCGTTCCGCCTTCTGGATTGCCAATGTTTTAGGAGCAAGTTCACCAACTACTACGTGTAAAAAGGTAATTGCTGCAAATGCAAAGCCAACAGATAATACTTGGTTAAAGCTTTCTGGAATATTCAGTCTTTCGAATATTGGATGCAGAATCTTTTCAAAAGTTGATTCACCTAGCCAACCTAAACCAAGGGCAGTGATGGTTATTCCCAACTGACAGGCTGAAAGGTATTCATCCAGATTAGAAATCACTCTTTTAGAAGTCACAGCACTCGAATTTCCTTCTTCAATTAACTGATCAATTCTTGAGCTCCTAATTCGGATAATAGCAAATTCTGAAGCAACAAAAAAGGCAGTTAACCCAATTAAAATGGCTATAATAACCAAGTTAAATATGTCCAAATAAGTTCCCTTATCCTGTTTTTAGACAGGTAAGGAGTCACCTCCCAGTTTGATAAAAAAATTAGCTCCTATTTCCTTGATTTATTTCTAGTTTTCTCCTAATCTCGTCTAATGGTCATCATACCACCTCGACAATTTAATAAATTAACAATAATTATAAAGAATTTGAACTATACAGTCAAACGTTCTGGTTAGTATATTAGTTGATAACTATATTTTATGGAGAAACATAGTGAATATGAACGATAAAGACGAAATATTACAAAAATTTATAAAAAGAAATAAGCAGATCCTACTCAGGAACAGGATCTGCTTGTTTTTCATCTGAATCGGCTTTATAAACCTCAATGTACAAGATATGGTGTCCTTCAATCTCATTAATTTGAAATACAAAATCTTCATGTTCAATGGAGTCACCTTTATGTACATCAAACTTTTGTGTTAAAAACCAGCCCCCAATTGTATCGACATCTTCCTCATCAAGTGTTGTGCCGAGGAGGTCGTTTACTTCGCTGATTAATACTTTACCATCTAAAACAAAATGACCATCGGCTTTTTTCTGGATAAGAGGAAGTTCATCCAAGTCAAATTCATCGCGTATTTCACCAACAATTTCTTCAAGTATGTCTTCAACCGTGACAATTCCTGCTGTCCCGCCATATTCATCAGATAAAACGGCCATATGTGAACGGTTTTTTTGAAGTTTGAGCAGAAGTTCCTGAATCGGTATAGTTTCAATGACATGAATAACGGGCTTTAGATAAGGAAGCAGTGGTCGTTCGCCAGTACATTTCTGCTGGATACAATCTGTTAAAACTTCTTTTATATTTATAACCCCTAAAATATTATCTTTGTCACCATCAATAAGGGGATATCTTGTATATTTTTCTTCCTTAACTATTTCAATAATTTCTTCCATGGATGCATCTTTTGAAAGTGTTACAAGTTCAGTTCTGGGAACCATGATCTCTTTAGCAATCCGATTATCAAATTCGAATATTCGGTTCATATATCGATATTCCGATTGGTTTATTTCACCACTTTCATAACTTTGCGAAAGAATTAACCTTAATTCTTCCTCGGAAAGGACGATATCGTGCTCGGATGCAGGTTGTACTCCGAAAAGACCAGTAACAAACCGAGCCGACCGATTTAGAATCCAAATAAATGGGTACATCAATTTATAAAACAAGATTAAAGGACGAGAAAAAAACAAGAGAATTTCTTCTGCTTTTTGAATCGCAATTGTTTTCGGTGATAATTCACCAATAACGACATGGAAATATGTGATGACAATAAAAGCAAAGATAAACGAAATAATATGTTTTAGTGATAAAGGGATGTGAATTAAGTCAAAAACAGGATTGAGCAATGCCCTAATAGTAGGCTCCCCGAGCCATCCTAAAATAAGGGAGATAATCGTAATCCCAACTTGGGTGGCAGATAAATAACCATCCAAATTAGATATTACCTTTTTTGCTGCTTCTGCTTTTGGATTACCTTCTGATACTAATTGATCAATTCTTGTGGATCGAACCTTTACCATCGCAAATTCTGAAGCGACAAATAGAGCAGTAAAGGCTATTAGGATAACAATAATCACTACATTCATCCAAATCATCTATCACCTTACAAGTGTAAGGGTTGCCACCTCACTTACGTTGGTCTCTAAACATTATTTCAAAAAAAAAATCTATAAGCAAATCGAACAGAAAAAATGCTGCCAATCAGGCAGCATCCATGAGAAATAGAAAGTCAGTTTTATGTCAAATAAGGGACTCGTTTATTCCAGTCACGGGCAAGCATACTGTAAATAAAGAGGTCATGAAAGCGTCCGTATAATTGTTCGCCTTCTCTAATGACTCCTTCTTTAATAAAACCTAGTCTTTCAGGTATAGCACGGCTTTTTTTGTTTTTGATACCACAGCGAATTTCAACACGATTTAAACCTAATTGGAAAAATGCATAGTTTAACAGGAACTGAACAGATCGAGTCATTATGCCATGACCTTCTGCCTTTTTTGAAAGGTAATATCCGATACTGGTCATTCGGTTGTGCCAATCTACTTGTTGTAAACTAATTGAGCCGACCAACTCACCCTTATAGACAATCCCTACGTTAAATCCACTATTTTCTGCAAATTGATTTAGCCATATCGGAATAATGGATTCAAATTGATACGGGGAGTTCATGCTATCCACCCAGGGCAGCCATTCGCGCAAATGTTCACGGTTCTCTTCCACCATTTGATAAAGTTTTACGGCGTGATGCTGTTGAAATAGCTGAAGTTCAATCTCATTATCCACCTTTAATGTAAACATTAGCCTAATCTCCCGATAAAAAATTTTTAGTTCATCATATGCATAACAGGTTGTTAGCGGGAAGATTTATTAATGACAATTAAAAAAATCCCGGCTTTAAATAAAGTGGGATTGGCATTCGTGCTATTATATTCTTGTTTATTAGTTTAAGGAGTTAGGGCTGCAACAGGTAAGAGAATCGAAAATGTAGTTTTATCTGGAGATGAATCACATTCTAAATTTCCCTTGTGTTTTTCAATAATTTCTTTACAGACAAACAAGCCCAGACCTGTACCTAGTTTTTTTGTCGTAAAAAATGGTTCGAAAATGGATTTTCTTAGTTCTGCGGGAATCACAGGACCATTGTTTGAAATATTGATTTTGATGAATTGATCTTCTAGACTGCTATTAATTTCGATTGTTGGATTCGGATTTTCATCATGATTCAATACATCAATCGCATTAAAGATAATATTAATTAAAACCTGCCTAATTTCATCTGCATACCCATTAAGAATAATATCTTCTCGTAGTTCTTTTCTTATTTTTACTTTTCCGTCAAGTATGCTTGGATAAAGGAAGTTTAATACTTCTTCCACTAATGTATTTAAATTGAAGTTATCTTTTTCTTTACCAATTAACTCTTTCTTTGATAAAAGGAGGAATTGCGATATACGAAAATTAAGTTGATCCAATTCACTTGAAATGATATCTAAATATTTCATCTCCGGATAATCGGCTTTCAGCAATTGGATAAATCCTTGAACAGATGTCAAGGGGTTTCTAAACTCATGTATAAAGCTTGAAGTCATCTGCCCAAGTAATGTTAATCGATCCTGATGGGTAGAATCAATGTGCATTGTCTTTTCTTCAATAATTTTATTCTTTGCTTCAGAGTAATGGGAAACTGCATAGTATAAAAATTTGTCGAAACAAAAATTTACTTTGTTTAATGCTTCCTGCAGGGCTGCCCATGGAATACCCGTAGTACTTAATTGACTGTATAAAACTGTTCTGCCAAGATTAACATTATAAACAAAATCACCCAGGTTAATATCAGCCAAAACTCTTTCTTCCGATACTTCAATAGCGAGTTTTTCAATGATATCTAAAAGCTCTTTTTCCGTCATTTTATGCATATTAAGTAAAACTTCGAGTAACGCCTCGCCGTTTTCGTGAATTTTTAATTTAAAAGGATCAGTATTAGTGGTAACAATGGCATTTTCCCAATCTTGAATTAACTTCTGTTTATTTTGATTGAAAAAATCAATTAAATCTGTTTGGTCTTCCGTGAACATGCCGTTTTCCCCCTATGTTATTGACAAAAAACTGCTTATAATATCTATTCGAGGTTAAAATTGAAAATCCTTCTTTATTTTAAAATAAAAGTCTTTTTGCCATTGGTTTTCTGGAATCGTATTCTTCGGTGAATATGCACCCAAGGGACAGCCTGTGGCCATTTACTCACTCCTATATAATGGAACCTTCATGCCGCCAAGCTTCATTATCAGTGCAATCATTATCATCATTGTAATGAGTGCGGTACCAAAGAAATTATTTTCAAAATAAAATTATAAAAAATCGAGAAAGGAAAAGGGCTTTTAGCTCTTTTCCTTTTTTACTATATAGTGCTTGCGGTTGATTCTTATAAATTCTTCAAACTTTAGACAAAATTATTAAGCTTTTTAGCTTAAAATAAGTGTTAAAATACAAGAAAGATAATCATTCTCAATTAGCGAAGATAGGGTGATATACATGTTTGGTTCTTTAAAAGCAGGAGAAAAAGGGAAAATTATTGATATTTCTCTAGTAGGTCACCTAGTTCAAAGACGTTTACTAGACTTAGGGATCACTGAAGGCTCAGAAGTGTGTGTGAAGTGTGTCATGCCATTTGGCGGTCCTGTAATGATTGAATCATGCGGACAATGTGTGGGTATTCGCCGAAGAGAAGCAGATCGAATTGAAGTGGAGAGAATATAATGGAAATCGCCCTAATCGGAAATCCCAATACAGGGAAAACTTCATTGTTTAATAATCTTACCGGTTCTTATGAGTATATTGGTAACTGGAGCGGTGTAACCGTTGAAAAAAAAGTTGGGGTTTTTAAAAATAATTTTGGCCATTTAATTGATTTACCTGGTGTGTATACACTTAATCCGTTATCGAAGGACGAAGGGGTGGTTACATCCTTCTTTCTTAATGAATCAGTGGACCGCCTGCTGAATATATTAGATGCTTCACAATTAGAACGAAATTTACACCTGACCTTACAATTGCTAGAGTTTGAAAAACCAGCACTTATTGGACTTAATATGGTCGATGTAGCAAACAAACGCGGGATTCAGATAGATGGATCTAAACTTTCAAACCTTCTCGGAGTGCCAGTTGTTCCTGTTGTGGCAAGAAGTGGTAAGGGCTGTGATAAATTAGTTGATGTTATATCGACTCAATCAATCCAGCCTGCTAAAAAGAACCTTGTTTACTATGGTAAAGAGGTTGAAGCAGCAATTGTCGCTTTAACGGCTGAGATAAATGGCAAAACCGGCCTTTCTGGACGATTTCTTGCCATTCAGTATTTTGAAGGAAATGAATATGTTAGAAATTATGTAAATAGTATTGTTAACGAGCAAAAGCTTAATGAACTAATTGTTAACTTGGAGTCAACCTTACAAACACTTTACAATGTAAAATCATTAGCAAACTATATTTATCAAAAAAGAAGAGAAGTAATAGAAAAAATCGTCGTCGAAGTGGCTATTAAAAGTAACTTTGACATTCCACTTTCTGAAAAAATTGATATGATCGTTACCAATCGTTTTTTAGGAATGCCCATTTTCTTACTGCTTATGTATGTCATGTTTATGCTGACTTTTGATTGGCTCGGAACACCATTATCTGATGCTTTGGACGGTTTTTTAACAGGGCCGATTACGACAGGATTTGAGTTGGTTTTAACCGCCATTCATGCTTCAAGTTTTATTCATGCATTAATTATTGATGGGTTAGTTGCTGGTGTAGGCGGTGTACTCGTATTTGTTCCGCAAATTTTTATCCTATTTTTCTTTATTTCTTTATTAGAAGATTCCGGGTACATGGCCCGTGTTGCATTGGTAATGGACCGAATTATGGAGTCAGTTGGGTTAAATGGGAAGGCGTTTATCCCTATGATGATTGGCTTCGGCTGTAATGTACCAGGAATAATGGCAGCCAGAACAATAGAGACACCACGGGAAAGGCTGGTAACTATATTGCTTACCCCGTTAATGTCCTGTTCAGCACGATTGCCAGTGTATGCGTTATTTGTAGGAGCTTTTTTTGCAGGAAATAAGGCGTTAGTTGTTCTAAGCCTTTATGTCCTTGGGATTGTAGTTGCATTGGTCTTGGCAAAGATCTTTTCGTCTACATTACTAAAATCGGAGACTTCATTATTTGTTATAGAACTGCCCCCTTACCGTCTTCCACAGTTTCAATCACTGTGGAGGAGTACTTGGGATAAAGGAAAAGGGTTTGTTAGAAAAGCTGGAACATTTATTTTTGCGGGTTCTGTTTTTATCTGGTTATTATCTTATGCTGGCCCCAATGGTTTAAAGGCTGACATGGATGATAGTTATTTAGCCGCGATTGGGAATGTAATCGCCCCAATTTTTGATCCAATTGGATTTGGAACATGGCAGGCATCTGCCTCGTTAATTACAGGGTTCTTGGCAAAAGAGGCCATTATTTCTACCATGAATATTATTTATTTTGTTCCGAATGATGCAAGTTTGCAAGGGTTATTAGCGGACTATTATACTCCGCTTGCTGCCTATAGTTTCATGGTTTTCATTTTGTTATACATCCCATGCCTTGCGACGGTAGCAACTATCTATAAAGAAACAAATTCAAAAAAATGGACAGCTTTTTCTATGATTTATGCATTTGCAATTGCTTATGTGCTTTCTTTGATTATCTATCAAGGCGGCAAATTGTTAGGACTTGTTTAATTCTAGAAAGAGGTGGAGCAAATGATTGCCAATATTTTAATTGGAGCAGCTATTTTTGGATACGCGACATGGGCTTTAGTTAGGTTTATTAATAAATCGAAAAAAGGAAAATGCGGGGCATGCGATTTGAAAAATTCATGTTCTAGCAATTGCGGAATACCGCCTAAATCACTATAAATAATTAAAACTGCTATCAATAAAGGTAGCAGTTTTTTGATGCTAGGATTTGAAGATTTAAGTAAACTAGTGTAAAATTACACTAGTTGTAATTGAAGGAAGGGCTTAATTTGACCAGAGATGAAATTATAATGCAGGTTTCTGAAAAGCTTCGCCTCATACGGACGGAAGTCGGCTATACACAGGATAAAATGGCAGACATTATTGGTGTCTCAAAGAAAACACTTGTTCAAATTGAAAAAGGTAGAGTTTTAGCCAACTGGTCTACTGTAGTTTCGATTTGTGCACTATTTCGTGAAAGTGAAACAGTACAATTTCTATTTGGGAATGAGCCGCTTGAGGTGTTAGAAACGGTTGCCCGCGAAGGAATAGATATTCGGAAGTCAAAAACACTCGGCGGCCGGATATGGTGGAGAGTCGTATCGAAAAAGAACGGGTATATTCTGCAACAAAATATTCTCAGTAAACATTTTCGGATTTTGGATGAAGAAAATTATCGGATTTTTAGCAGCATTGATGAAAAGGTATCGAAACACCGTTTTAAAGAATTGACGAAAAATGAATAAACGACATGAAAAAGATGGGAAACCGCCATCTTTTTTCTTTTTTTTGGAATACTAAATATTGTCATAAAAACTCTCCCTATCTTCGAAAATTAACTGGATGATAGATTACAGATAAAGGATGTTTTTCATTTGGTATTAAAAGAGAAAATTAAGACCATATTCAATAACTTGAAAAAGTGGCACTTGTTCCAAACTATTGTACTTTCTATGTTAATCATCATCTTGTGTTTTTTTGGACTACTTTATTATTTTTCCAAGGATGCTGATATATCAGGACTTAAGAACGAACTGCCACAGGCTACCTTGTTTTATGATGTGAATGGGAATGTAGCAAGTAAAGTATCCGCAAATAAAAATGAAGGTGTCTCTATTAAGCAAGTTCCTGATTCATTGAAAAACGCGATTATTGCTATTGAGGATCGTCGATTTTATCAACATAGCGGTGTAGATTTAATAGGGACATCAAGGGCTCTCATCCGAGACCTAAAAGCTAGAGGAATGGTTGAAGGCGGCAGCACCATAACGCAACAATTGACTAAGAATACACTTCTCACCTCACAAAAAACCTTAAATAGGAAGATGGAGGAGGTTTTTTTAGCACTACAAATTGAACGTGAATATTCAAAACCAGAAATCTTGCAAATGTATCTAAATCAAATTTATTTTGGAAATGGTGCATGGGGGATTAAAACGGCCGCAAGCAAATATTTTGCCAAAGAGGTTAATGACCTAACGATCAGTGAATCTGCATTACTTGCAGGACTGATTAAAGCACCATCTGCCCTGAATCCTTATGAAAATATGGAAAAGGCGACCGAAAGGCGAAATCTAGTATTAGTACAAATGAAGAAGCAAGGGTATATTTCGGATTCTCAGTATGAAAAAGCCATACATGAAAAAGTAATTTTGAATGATAAGGGCGGTGACCCGTTCCGGGGGAAATTTCCATACTATGTTGATCAGGTTTTAGAAGAGGCTATAAACTTATATGGATTAACACAGGATGAATTACTAACAGGCGGCTATCAAATTTTTACAGAACTTGAACCTGAAATGCAAACAGCCATGGAAGAGACCTATCAAAATGACTCCTTATTCCAAGAAGGAAAAGACACCCTAGTGCAGAGCGGTGGTGTCCTCTTAGATCCCAAGACAGGTGGAATTAAGGCAATTGTTGGCGGCAGGGGAAAACATACGTTTAGGGGTTATAATCGAGCCTCGCAATTAAAAGCTCAGCCTGGTTCCTCCTTTAAGCCATTAGCGGTTTATACACCTGCACTGGAAGAAGGTTGGAAGATGACGGATATGTTAAAAGATGAACCAATGACCTTTGGGAGTTATCAACCGAGTAATTACGATAATCAATATGCTGGTCAGGTGCCCATGTATGAAGCTGTAAAAGAATCAAAAAACGTATCTGCTGTTTGGCTGTTAAATGAACTTGGGATTGAAAAAGGATTAGATTCAATTAAGCGGTTTGGAATTTCATTGGACAAAAATGACCGTAATTTATCTCTTGCCTTAGGCGGTTTGCACAATGGTGTCTCTCCTTTGAACATGGCAGAAGCTTTTTCTGTTTTTCCAAATAACGGAGTAAGAATGAAGGCGCATGCAATTAAGAAAATTGTTAATGCTGACGGAAAGGTTGTCGCTGTCTGGAAAGCAAAAAAAGAAAGAGTCACAACAAAAGCCGTAACCAACAATATAACGACCATGCTCCTTGGTGTAGTGGAACAAGGAACGGGTAAGGCTGCACAAATACCTGGCCGAGAAACGGCAGGAAAAACTGGTTCAACTCAGGTTCCAATAGAAGGAATAAATGGCTTGAAGGATCAATGGTTTGTTGGGTACACCCCGCAGCTGGTCGGGGCGATCTGGGTTGGCTACGATAAAACAGATAAGGATCATTATATTACGCCTGTCAGCAATAAAGGTTCAGCAGTTATTTTTCGGGAAGTTATGACGAAAGCATTAACGAATGAGCCTGTTGAAAGCTTTAATGTCCAGCATATCTCCACATTGATTGAAAAGAAAAAGCAAGAAGAGGCTGCTAAGAATCGTTTTAATTTTCAAGAGAATTTTAATAACGAGGTTCAGAAGTGGGAAGAAAAATGGAATAAGCAAAAGGAAAAATGGAGGAAGAGATGGAATGATAAGGGAAAAGGTCATTAATGTTCTCCTATGAGACGAAAACTATTCGAAACAATTCAGAAAAATGAGAATTGACTTTTAAAAGAACTGGTGATAACCTAACAAAGGAAGAAAAAAAAGGAAAGGGAGGGTTACAAAAATGACTACATTCAATCATGTCTCTTTAACAATTGAATATTTGAATGTAACCTGTCCTGAAGAAATTTCCTGTTAATTTATCAATGTGAAATAATTGATTAATGACAAAAACACAGGTTACGTTTTATTTAATACGTGACGTGTGTTTTTTTGTCCCTTTTTTTAAAAGGAGGCATACTGCACTGTTGCGGTATGTCTTTTTTTATAGTTCAAAACAAACTTGAGGGAGGAAATTTGGATGAGATATTTAGAAGGGTCTTGGACAGGAAATACAGCAGGAGCAATAGACGGCGGATAGTAAAACATAAGGGGGAAGTCAGTTATGTTTGCGGTGTTAAAAAAATTAAGTTGGTTCTTTAAAGAAAATTGGCAGCGATATGCCATCGCGATTACCCTATTAATTTTAGTCGGCATATTGGATGTGATTCCGCCTAAATTAATCGGTTTAGCGATTGATGATATTCATGAAGGCAGTATTAGTAATAAGAAAATAATCCAATACCTTGGCATTCTTTTGGCAATCATGGTTTCTTCCTATGCAATAACCTATATATGGATGTACCGACTGTTTGGAGGAGCCTTCCTTATAGAAAGGAAACTTAGGTCCAGTTCGTTGCTCATTTACTAAAAATGACTCCGATATTCTATGAAAAAAATAGGACTGGGGATTTAATGGCGCGTGCCACTAATGATTTAAAGGCCATATCAATCACAGCAGGTTTTGGGATCCTGACACTCGTAGATTCAAGTGTATGGATGCTGACATTACTTTTAACGATGGGAATTTTAATTAGTTGGAAGTTAACGCTGGCGGCAATTATCCCGCTGCCAATTATGGCGATTTTAATGCAAATGTATGGAAAACGAATTCATACTCGCTTCATGGAAGCCCAAGATGCGTTTGGTGAACTGAATGACCGAGTACTTGAATCAGTTGCAGGAGTTAGAGTCATCCGTGCTTTTGTTCAAGAATCTGCAGATAGCAAGCGGTTTCATCAGCTGACAGAGGATGTCTATTACAAGAACATTAACGTTGCAAAAATTGACGCATTATTCGACCCAACAATTAAGGTGCTTGTTGGTATTAGTTACTTAATTGGGCTCGGGTATGGTGCCTATTTAGTTTTCCATCAATCGATCACATTGGGCAATCTTGTTTCGTTTAATGTGTATCTAGGGATGCTGATCTGGCCCATGTTCGCAATTGGTGAGTTAATCAATGTGATGCAGAGGGGGAATGCTTCACTTGACCGTGTAAATGAAACACTGAGCTATCAGGAGGAAGTCGTCAATCCTCTAAGCCCTGTTTCAATTCCACATGCAGATCAAATTGATTATCGAAAGGTAACTTTTCGTTATCCCTCTTCTAAGAATGTTAACCTTCATCAGGTTAATGTTAGGCTTCTCCAAGGACAGACATTGGGTATTGTCGGTAAAACAGGTTCAGGAAAGACCACCTTTATTAAACAGTTATTAAGACAATATCCACTAGGCGATGGAGAGGTATCTATATCAGGGGTATCTTTGGAGAAACAAACCTTAGATCAGGTTCGCGACTGGATTGGTTATGTGCCACAGGATCATGTACTGTTTTCTCGAAGTGTGAAAGAGAATATCCTCTTTGGCAGCAAAGATGCCAGCGAGGAGGAATTAGAAGAGGCCATTGATTTAGCTGCGTTTCGAAAAGATCTGGCCCTCCTTCCAGAGGGATTAAGTACACTCGTTGGGGAGAAGGGTGTGGCCTTATCAGGAGGGCAAAAACAACGGATTTCGATTGCACGCGCACTGATCAAAAATCCAGAAATCCTAATCCTCGATGATTCCTTATCGGCAGTTGATGCCAAAACAGAAAAACGAATCATTGATAATATTAGAAAGGTTAGAAATGACAAGACCACTATCATTACCACACATAGAATGTCCGCTGTCCAACATGCCGACCATATTATTGTTTTAGATGATGGCAAAATTGTCGAAGAAGGGACACATGAACAGCTCCTTGAACATGATGGGTGGTATAGGGAACAATTTATTCGCCAGCAGATTGCAGGGAAGATAGAGGAAGAGGTGCAAGCATGACAACAGGAAAACGATTAGCTAAATACGCCTTGGCGTATAAAAAAATTATTTTCGCAGCATTGATCATGCTGACCATTTCTGTCGGAACCGATCTCGCTGGCCCGTTTATTGCTAAAAATATCATTGATCAGCATATTTTAGGAATTGAATCTGTTTGGTATGAAACATCAAGCGGCAAAAAAGCAGTAAATTATGACGGGAAATTTTATAAAAGAGAAAAGTATGTATCTAGTCGTGAACAAAAGGGAAGGCAGATCCAAATTTTGCAGGTCGGTTCTAAGTTTGTTTTCATCGACGAAAAGCTTGAATTTGACGGAAAGCGGACCTTGAATGCCGGAACATTGGAGATAAAAAATGGTGTTAGAAGGGTTGAATATCAGGCCAAGGTCCTTAGGTTGTCTGAAATCTTAGCCTTTTATCAGCCTGAGATTCTCCCTATCGTTCAACTTTTAGCCATTTATTTTGGACTCTTGGTAGTATCAGCTGTTTTTCAGTACGGTGAACGTTTCTTATTGCAAAAATCTGCAAACCGCATCATTCAAAAAATGCGGGAAGATGTGTATGGGCAAATTCAACGTCTGCCAATAAATTATTTTGATAACCTGCCTGCTGGTAAAGTAGTAGCAAGAATTACGAATGATACGGAGGCAATCCGTGAATTATATGTTACCGTTCTCGCTACCTTTTTTACAAGTTCTATTTATATTACTGGCATATATGTAGCTTTGTTTATTTTAAACGTAAAGCTTGCAGCAATTTGTTTATTGTTATTGCCAATTATTTATGTATGGATGTTGATTTACCGTAAGTATGCTTCAAAATACAACCGTGTGATTCGATCGAAGAATAGCGAAATAAATGCAATGATTAATGAGTCAATCCAAGGGATGAGTATTATCCAAGCGTTCAGTCGAGAAAAAGAAGCAAAAACAGATTTTGAGAAACTTAACCATGAGCATTTTAACTACCAAAATAAATTATTAAGTCTCAATTCATTAACCTCGCACAACCTTGTCGGAGTCCTAAGAAATCTTATTTTTGTAGCATTTATTTGGTATTTTGGCGACCAGGCACTAAATGCTTCTACGATTCTTTCACTAGGAATGCTGTATGCCTTTGTTGATTATATTAATCGGCTTTTCCAACCGGTGCAGGGGATTGTTAATCAATTGGCCAATCTAGAACTTGCTCTTGTGGCGGGAGAACGTGTATTTAAACTGATGGATGAACCTGGGGAAAATGTAAGTAGTGAGCGAATTGCTCGTTTTAAAGGATATGTAATATTTGACCATGTATCATTTGGTTATAAAGACGGGGAATACGTTTTAAAGAATATTGATTTTGAAGCCAAACATGGTGAAACAGTCGCCCTAGTTGGCCACACGGGATCTGGAAAAAGTTCCATTATGAATTTACTTTTCCGGTTTTATGATTGTCAAAAGGGAAAAATTACGATTGATGGAAGAGATATTGAAACGATTCCCCGTCAATCTATCCGTAACCATATGGGAATTGTTTTACAGGATCCCTATTTATTTACCGGAACCATAGCCTCAAATGTAAGTCTTAATGATTCTGCGATAACCAAAGAAAAAGTAGAAAAAGCATTAAAGGATGTAGGGGCTGACAAGGTATTCAAGCATTTAGAAAATGGTTATGATGAGCCAGTACTAGAGAAAGGCAGTACCCTCTCAAGTGGGCAGAGACAGATCATTTCCTTTGCACGAGCGCTGGCATTCGATCCAGCTATACTTATACTTGACGAAGCTACGTCAAGTATTGATACAGAAACGGAAACTGTGATTCAAGAGGCAATGGAAGTTCTGAAAAAGGGGAGGACCACCTTTATCATTGCCCACCGGTTATCAACGATCCGTAACGCTGACCAAATCATTGTCTTAGACCGCGGGATGATTGTTGAAAAGGGCACACATGATCAATTAATGGAGAAAAAAGGGAAGTATTATCAAATGTATGAACTTCAGCAGGGCAACACAGATTTGGCCGGCTAGCAAAAACTTTTCTCGAGTTCGGGAACTTGGGTCTGGTTGTTTCTAAAAGCGACCGAACTCTCTCATTCTTAGGTCTTCATCTTCTTTAAGTATGATGACCTTTTTAAATGGTTATTCGGAAGAATTAGGTCATCATCGCCCTTATGATGACCTTTTTCACTAGTTATTCGGAAGAATTAGGTCATCATCGCCCTTATGACGACCTTTTTCTCTAGTTATTCGGAAGAAAATGGTCATCATCGCTCTTATGACGACCTTTTTCTCAAGTTATTCGAAAAAATTAGGTCATCATCGCCCTTATGACGACCTTTTTCAATGGTTATTCGGAAGAATTTGGTCATCATTTAGTCATGGAGAGTTCAATCGCTTAGACAAGTAACCCCCTTAACCAAGTTAAGGGGGTCTTTTTTAATAAGTAATCCCTACTCGTGAACCGATAAATTCATTGCTAAATAGCTGATTATAGGCAAAATCCGCTGTATCGTAAATAGAGATAGAAGAAGGATCATCAGGAAGGAAATCTTTTTCATATCTGTAATGTCCTATTCTCTCCCCAATAGGAAGGTATGTCGGACATACAACTGTCCATTCGAGCCCTGAATCTCTTAATAATAAAAAGGCGCGTAAATGTTCCTCCGCATCACGGGTGCTTTTCCTTTTCGACTCAGACGATTGAAACCGATATAAATGTGGTGCAGATCGAGCCTGTAGAATTCCAGCAGTTCCAATCGTAATAATCCGGTGTATTCCTTGGGCTTTCATATGTTTAATAATAAAGGGCATCGAGTCAGACAGTACCGTGGTACCCGCTGTATTTAGAGAACTAATCACTACATCCGATCCTGTTAAACTACTCGCAATGTCCGTTTCATTTAGTACATTACCTTCCTTAACAAGAAGGCCATCTCTTTTAATGTTTAGTTTACTGCTATCCCTCACCAGTACTCGGACGGAATGTTGATTGGATAAAGCATTTTCTAATATAACCGACCCAACTCTGCCCGTTGCTCCAAAAAGGGTAATGTTCACAAAAAGTTCACCTCCTGATCAATAAAGTGTAATATTCGTCACTTGCAAACCCGACAGCCTATGATATTTTAAAAATGTTTAAGTATTTACTATTATAGGGGTGGGATGTATATGTCAGAGTATTCAGTTGTGCTTTTGATTGGTAGTTTTTTAATCCTTTCTTATTATATCGGATATACAATCATTAAACATTAATTTGGTAACTGCAGACAAGTGTCTGCAGTTTTTTTTTGATTACCACCCTCATTGCTTTAATAAAATGGATAGGAATGGGTATATATATTGAAGTATATGAATTTGTGAGGTGTGTTGATAAGTGGAGAATTATCGAATTGAAAAGGATACACTTGGTGAGGTTCGTGTGCCCATTGATAAATATTGGGGTGCTCAAACACAACGGAGCAAGGAAAATTTTAAAATTGGCTCAGAGAAGATGCCATTGGAATTAATATATGGTTTGGTCTTTATTAAAAAGGCAGCAGCCATAGTAAATTTCCAATTAGGAAAGCTCAGTGAAAATAAAGTGAAGGCCATCCAAAAAGTATGTGATTCTATTCATGCCGGAGATATGGATGAACATTTTCCACTGGTGGTCTGGCAAACAGGTAGTGGTACTCAATCCAACATGAACGTAAATGAAGTGATAGCCAATAAGGCAAATGAATATTTAAAGGATTGGGGTGCTGCACATGAAAAAATTCATCCAAATGATGATGTCAATATGTCACAAAGTTCTAACGATACCTTTCCAACAGCCATGCATATTGCTGCATATCAAAAGATCGTAGTAGAACTTCTTCCGGCATTATCAGAACTTAAAGATACTCTCCTGCAAAAGGAAAAGGATTTCTCTAAAGTCATTAAAATCGGAAGGACACATTTACAGGATGCAACTCCACTGACATTGGGACAAGAAATCAGCGGATGGCGGTGGATGCTTGAAAAATGTGAAAAGATGATAAAGGAGGCAAGCCAATATCTACTTGATTTAGCGATCGGAGGGACGGCGGTTGGGACAGGAATCAATGCACCCCCTTTGTTTGGTGATAAGGTCGCTGAGCAAATTTCCATATTTACCGGATACCCATTTCGGTCCTCAGAAAATAAATTTCATGCTTTAACAAGTCACGATGAGATTGTCCATGTTCATGGTGCGCTTAAAGCTTTGGCCGCTGATTTAATGAAAATAGCTAATGACATCCGTTGGCTGGCAAGTGGACCGCGTAGTGGGATTGGAGAGATTAGTATCCCGGCGAATGAGCCTGGGAGTTCCATTATGCCCGGAAAGGTAAATCCAACTCAAAGCGAAGCATTGACGATGATAACATGCCAGATATATGGAAATGACGCTGCAATTGCTTTTGCAGCGAGTCAAGGAAATTTCGAGTTAAATGTCTTTAAACCAGTTATTATTAATAATTTTATTCAATCGGTTAGACTCCTCTCAGATGGAATAAGGTCCTTTAATAAAAATTGTGCCGTAGGTCTTCAGGCAAATGACGAGGTTCTTAAAGAACATTTGAATCGCTCATTGATGCTTGTTACAGCATTAAATCCTCATATTGGCTATGAAAAGGCAGCAGAAATTGCCAAATTAGCTTTCAAAGAAAATGGTTCCTTAAAGGAAGCAGCGATAAAATTAGGTTATCTTACTGAAGAGCAGTTTTCCAAATGGGTTAAGCCAGAGAATATGATTTGAAATTGAAAGCCCCTTCCAAATGGAAGGGGCTTAGCCATAATATTTATTTGTATTTACTTGGATTACTTAAAATTAGCGTTGGAATCCGCCAAGTTGAGACTCAGCCATTGCTACTAGACGTTTTGTAATTTCTCCACCAACAGATCCGTTGGCACGTGAAGTAGTGTCTGCACCAAGATTTACACCAAATTCTGAAGCAATTTCATACTTCATTTGACTAAGAGCTTGCTCGACGCCTGGTACTAGAAGTTGATTAGAGTTGTTGTTACTTGCCATAGTTGAATAACACTCCTCTTAATAAGTTTGGGGTCAGTATGGAGTTGAACCATAATGGAGATTAAACCATTGCCGCCTAGGCCTAACCCATGCTATCAATAATACTTTGATAAACTTTCTACAAATTGGAGATACATTCATAAAACTTTGGTTTTGGCTGGATGAGTCGGACTTGCACCGGCTATTACCCTTCTTGGTTTCATCCATCGTGTTGTTGAATGGTTGCTTGCTTTGTAATACTTATTATGATTAAAACGGAAAGACTTATTCGAGAAATTAATTAGTAATTTATTCCATTACATATGGCATGTAAGTTAACACAAACTAAGGTTATCAAATAAACAAAAGGGTGAATGGAATGTCTGAATGCCCAGTATGTAATGGTTTTCGTGAAGCCTATTTATTATGTACAAATTGCGGTGAGCCTATGATGGAAAGTGGTCGTCTAATGGATTTTTATGATGATTATAGTCCATATATGGAGATAGACTTAATGAAAATGGAAGATGGATATCCTGATACAAATTTAGGTCATAAGTGTCCCCATGTGTATCGATGTCCTGCTTGTCATCTTGAAGAAGTATTTTTTATAAAAGAATAAGCCCCGCTAAGAAGCAGGGCTTATTGGTCCATATTCTCTGAATCCAGTTGCAGCGCCCAGCGGCGTTTCCACCTTTAATATATTAAGGGCGGATTCTTGATTCTGTTTCTTCATCAAAGAAATGTGCTTTATTCATGTCAAATGCTAATTCTAATGTATCGCCTGGATGGATATCACCACGAGAATCAACGCGAGCCACAAAATCTTGACCGCCAATGCTTGAATAAATCATTAATTCTGCACCAGTTAACTCGGCAACATCTACCTGAGCTTTAATTTTTGATCCAGCAGATGCATCAATGAAAACTGGTTCATCATGAATATCTTCTGGACGAGTACCTAGGATGATTGATTTTCCAACATATCCTTGTTCGCGTAAATATTTCATTTTTCCTTCTGGAACAGAAAGAGCAGTATTTCCAATTACGAATTTTCCATCCTCTAATTTTCCGTTAAAGAAGTTCATCGCAGGAGATCCGATAAAGCCGCCGACAAAGACATTCTCAGGCTTTTCATAAACTTCTTTAGGCGAACCTACTTGCTGTATAATCCCATCTTTCATAACGACTAGACGTGTTGCCATTGTCATCGCTTCTGTTTGGTCATGAGTAACATAGATTGTAGTAGTATCTAAGCGGCGGTGAAGTTTAGCGATTTCCGCACGCATTTGCACACGAAGCTTTGCATCAAGGTTTGATAATGGTTCATCCATTAAGAATACTTTTGCATCACGTACAATTGCACGGCCTAATGCTACACGCTGGCGTTGTCCACCTGAAAGAGCCTTAGGTTTACGAGTTAAGTAAGATTCTAAACCAAGTATTTTTGCTGCGTCTTTTACCCGACGGTCAATTTCATCTTTTGGGAATTTACGAAGTTTTAAACCAAACGCCATGTTATCATATACAGTCATATGTGGATAAAGGGCATAGTTTTGGAAAACCATCGCAATATCACGATCTTTTGGAGCTACATCGTTTACTCTTTTACCATCAATGTAGAAATCTCCTTTTGAAATATCTTCAAGACCAGCAATCATTCGAAGTGTCGTAGATTTTCCGCACCCTGATGGTCCTACAAAAACGATAAATTCTTTATCTTCAATATGTAAATTGAAGTCTTGTACAGCTGTTACTTTATTATCATAAATTTTATAAATATGATCTAATTTTAACTCTGCCATTCTAATTCCTCCCTTTATCTTGTTAGTAATAGTTTACAAGCGGCAGAAGAAAATAGGTATGGACAGACTGCACAAAGAATGAAAACGCTTTTTTGGGCACTTTGTTACCTTTTTTGACTTTGTTCAAAAAGGAGACAAGCTAAAAAGACTGTAAAGGCTCCATAAAAATCCTTTAATTGGATTCCAGACTTATCGATAAATTTATCAATTCGATATTGAAGTGTATTTCGATGGATGTATAACTTTTTTGCCGTCAAACTGGCATTTAAATTATTCTCAAGAAAAACTTTAATGGTCGAATACATCTCAGGATCATCATTAAAAACTTCGAATATTCCTTGATGAATCTTAGGTTTTAAATCCATCGGCAAGTGAAAAGCCACATATGCAGGAAGAACCCGTTCAAATGTAAAAATATTCATAAGGGAGTCAAGATTGGTCAGACCGAAGGAAAAATATTCCTTTTCAAGCAGGAACTTTGACCGAAGTTGGTCGTTAAAGGAATTGAACTTTCCAATAAAAAAAGCGATTTTGACATAAAAGTCACTTTCTATGGTTTCTGACATGGAAATCAATTCTTCTTCTGTAAGTAAGTCTATGGTGTCCTCTTCAATAATAACGCCTCGTCTTTTGTTCTCCCAGATGATGATGATTCCTTCAGTAAAGAACCCTTTTAATGCTGACTCAATCTCAAGTTGATTCGTATCATCACCGTTAATTTGAAATTGAATGAACCGAAGATTTGACTTAGCATGATAAGTGGGAGGAGGCCCATCATCTAATAAGTACGCATCCCATCCCTTGGTAGCAGAGTTTCGGATTGTTGGTGGATGTTCAACTAATTGATAAATCGTTTGGAGGAGGGTTAATTCCTTTTCAGAAACTTTAGATTTAGGAATGCCAATCCATTCGTTGTCCATCTCGCTAAAAAATATGTAAAACTGTTCCGAAAGTGTCATTGGTTGATCGGGAAATAGAATGGAATTTTCGTAAATAGACAATAATTTTCTTAGCATCATTGATTTCCCCGTTTGAAAAATATTTTTTATAACTTCTAATATTATAACAGTAGTTACTAAACCTAATAAATCAAAAAGGCTAGCCAAGGTTAAATCGGCTAGCCTCTTATTTTGGAAATTCACATCAATCGCATTCATAGGGCGGTTGTTCTTCTTGAAGGTCACGGGCTTCTTCGATATTAGTTGACTCCTCGCGTGAATGCACTGAACCACCAGACATGCCTTCGTTAATCATTCGGTCAACATCCATAAACACCTTATCTCTGCCTTCATATGCAGAACCTGAATCTGTTCCTAAGTTTTTTCCTTTTTCCATAACTAATCATTCCTTTCCCAAAACTATATTTAGTTTTACGGAAAGAGAAAGTTTTCATGCACTCGGGTCATCCAAATTTTAGATTATTCATATACATGATAAAGCATTAGTTCATGGATTTGGCTTGATAATGCCTCGATCTCATCCTGTTCAGGCACATTTGTTGTCCATTCTATTTTCCCTGTTTGGTGGTAAATTCCCGTCACCCGCTGCTTTTTATGATAAAAGGAAAAATTCCAGCCAGGAATATTTTTATTTTCAAATAATGGTTTAAATTGAAAGTGCATGATCATAGTGAAATCCTCCTTTTAATATTCTTACTAATAGCTTAACTGGTTTAGGAGAATATTTAAATATGAATTTTCTGTCAGTTTTCATAATCGGAGAGTTGGAGGAAAATACGGCAAAGTTGCTCCATTTTCTTCTCTTCAATTTCCTCTTCATCAAATCTCATTGGTTTGGAATTTACCTCATAAATATAGTGATGGCCAGTCATACTTACCCCGGCATCAATAGAAAACTCTCCGAAATAGCCATATCGATCAGACAGTGCCATCCCTATTTCAGGAACAATGGCTTCAATAAAATTATCATGCTCGTTAGTTTGCAAAATTTCATATGGCAGGAGTCTGCCGCCGGATGGAATATGGGTTGTAATATCTTGTGTCTGAGATTGCCGAATTCCAACTCCTGTTACAGTGTAACCTTTATCTTCACCGTGGGCGAGGATACGAAAATCGAAGCGATTTCCCTTATACTTTGCCGATTTTATTTCCACTTGTGCTAAGTAGTTTTTTGTCAATAATTCCACGCCGTATTTTTCCCAAAAATGATCAAAGGATTTAAAAAGTTCATGCTGGTGTATCCCGTCTAATTGAAGTTCGGCAGCATCAGTTAACCTTAAGCGAAGTATCCCTTTTCCTTTAGAAGATTGAGTAGGTTTTAAATAAATGCTTTTATGCTCTTTTTGAAATAAGAACAAGTCCTTCTTTCCTTCGATAAGGATGGTTTCTGGCAAGAACGTTTTCAGAAACGAATGTCTTTTAAACAATTCATAGAGCTCAAATTTATCAATAAAACATGGATTGAAATAAGGGATATTCTTCTCATTTAAAATGGTAAAGAATTGTTGGCATTGTTCGCTTTGTTCCGACTTTCGGAAGGGGACCCGGTTATATACAATGTCTGGGTAGCGAAATTTTTCCTTTTTCCAGTGATTTTGTTCAGGTAAAAAAGTATAGCCCATAATATGGTCTATACCTGCATCCTCTGGTATAAAAACAAAACTTTTTCCATCAAGTGAAATAAGCTTTTTTTGCAATGCTATAAACAGGGGGCCATTTCCAGCGATGGAACCATCTGCTTTTCTTGCTGATAGAATTCCAACCAGAGGACCTGGATGATTGGTTTTCATTGGATTAACTCCTCTGGGTGTAATAAGGATTGCTCGGTAAGAAAGACGGCAAATGCGATTGATAATTTTCGGGTTAGCAAATCAAATTCTTTTAATTCAGGATGAGTAAAGATGGTTCTTCCAGGTTTGGAATTTGCTTCAAAGAGCCAAACTTCTCCATTTCGGTCGATACCTAAATCAAAGCCAATCTCACCAATTATTCCTTCTACATGCCGATCCATTGCGCTGCTTAAAAGCAATGCGGCATCGGAGAGTCTCTGGGAATAAAGTGAACATTCCTCATTGGGGAATGTTTCCTCGATTGTCTTAATATCTCCACCGCTTCTTGAATGGGTAGTCACGCTGCCAGGCCCTGCTATCTTCGCAGCAATCGCAGATACATGCCAATTTCCCATGTCATCTTTGTTGGTGTGGACTCTAAAATCAATGGAGCGGGATTCGGTTCGGAGTAGATTAATCCCTTGCTGTACTAGCATTTTTTCAAGGGATTGATTGGCAAATACGTTTCCCATCAAGCTTTCTAAACTAGAAAATTTCCTCAGACGGTTTACATTACTTGTATCTTGGAATCGGCAGTAATATACATCGCTGTGTTTGTCGTAAATAATTTGGTGAACACCTATGCCGAGACTGCCATTTTTAGGTTTGATAAAAACATGGCCATAGGTGGAAAGCATCGTTTCGATTGAGGAAAAGGATGTAAATGGTAATGTATCTGGAAGGAATTTAGACACGGTTTCATCTTGAATAAGCCTTTCATGAATTTCAAGTTTGTTAAAAAATCCAGGATTGTACCAAGGGATAAGATATTCTTTCTGCAATCGCTCTCTCACTTTAATTAACCTTGGGTTATTTTCACTTCTCCGATTCGGAAGCCGATCATAAATAACATTCGGAAAGGGGATTTCAACCGTTTCCCAACTGTTATTATGATAAAAATACCCTTCAATGGTTCCTAGATCCCAATCAATTTGCTGTTCTCCAAACACAAATGGTAAGGCGCCGACCATTTTATTAACAGAAAGGAGTTTCGAGAAAAACTGTGTTCGATCACCAAACGGTTCTAATGGCAAGGAGGTAAATCCTGCTGTAAAAATACCTACAAGTGGACCGATTATTAGACTTTGGTTAGCGCAGAAAACATGAAGTGGAATGTTGAAGCTAGGATATTGAAGTGCTTGTTGAATTTCCCTGCTGATTGAAATCCGATCATCTTGATCAGGATGTGGGATAAAATCGACTTCTATCGACCTTGAACCAAAGGCAATTCGTTTTAACTCTTTTTCTTTTAGTATTGCAGGAGGACAGAATACTACTAATTGATCATTTTGAGCAACTTCAATGAGATAATGTTTTCTCATAATAGCTCTTCCTTTCATTTTGAGCCATTTGACTTAGGTGCTTCCCATAAAGCAAAGGGGCAAGGGTTAAAGTCTCCTTTATGTCTGGCTGTGTATGAAGGAGGACTTTTCGACCAGGCTTTGAATTGATATCTAGAATCCAAATGGAGCCGTTTTTCGCTATTCCAATATCGATGCCAATTTCGAATAATGGTAAAAAAGCATTTTCAAGAATAGGGGGAAGATTAGAGAGAATATATTCTAATTCCTGATTAATGTAATCCCTTTTAGCGGGCAGGAAAGACGAAGACCAATCATCATAATTAGTGATGAAACCACCAGCACTTAAATTGGAAAGGATTCCCCCCGTGCTCCCCACTCGAATACCCCTGCCCATTTCTCCCCATTTCCCATCGATCCCTTTCTGTAAGAGGATTCGAATGTCAAATGGCTGCAGGTCATCATTTGATAATTCTAAATACGGCTGCATAAGGTAGGGACGCTTGCTAATAAGTGGTTGCAGCCAACTATTAAGTTTGGTTTCATTTGGGAAAATTCTTGAGATAATATTCTTGTTTTTTTCTGTTTTAACATGGAAGGATTTGTTGTTTTTTTTCAAATAGTAAATGCCATTTCCTTGAGAGCCATTAATTGGCTTTAAAATCATTCTTTTTTTGGCAGTTAATTCATTTAACACGATGCTAGTATCGGAAACCGACTGAGAAAGGGGCAAGTAAGCTGATAAAACAGTACTTTTTAATACTTCATAGAGTTCCAGTTTATTAGGCAGTCCATAGCCTAAAAAGGTTATTTCGGGTCTGTTCTTCAGCCAGGATACAATCGGAATACACTGCTTGGAATGGTCATCATCCCCGTAAAAACAACGATCATAAATAAGATCTGGAATGGGGAAATCTTTGTCAACCCAGGATTTTGTTTGTGACATGAATTTTTTTCCTTTTACTTGTAATGTAAGTGGATTTACATTGGCAGGGGTGAAGCGAAAACATTCCATCCCACAGGGTTCTGCAAGGTTTGCAATGTCGTTGATATAGGACTGCTCACTGTCAAAATTTATAGTCATTATTCCAAAGGCAATCAATTTACTAGTCCTCCTTTACAAAAGTCGAATCGAATGCAAGTAGTGTACAAAATTGAATAAGTGCCTTCGCAGATGGTCTGATTTTTCCTAATCCATCTTCAAAGTTTTTCGAGGGTTTAGAGTTTACTTCAATAATCCATGGCTTTCCGTCCTGGTCAACTCCAATATCGATGCCAAGTTCACCAGTTATCCCTGTTTGAGAGTTACTAATAATTGATGCTGTTTCCACTGCTAATTCTTTCATATGTGTAAGCACCTCTAAAGCATTTTTAGGTCCAAGACAAGTTCGCAGAACCTTTAACGGTCTAAGCATCTTTCCACCTCTTGCAATGTTGGAAACAAACTCATTCTTTGCAGCTATCCTTGCCACTATTGAGGTTACTTGCCAATGGTTGTTCAGATTTTTGTGACATAATACCCTAAAATCCATGGAACATGAGTCATACGACATTAATTTAATTCCTTGTTGAATTATAAAAAATCGATTATGGAGAATAGGCTTGATTAGGTTGTGTATTACGTCTAAGTGGTAATGAGAGCTAGAGTTTTCGCTAAGTGATGCAATCGAGGTTTGTAAAGTGTAGTGGATTTCATCTTCTTTTTTCAACTTGATTATATTTCTTCCTTGGCTGCCATGAACCGGCTTTATAAATACCGTTTCATATTCGTCGGTAAGTTCATACAGATGCTCTTTCGTGTATATTTTTGTTTTTGGTAAGAAGGGGAGGAGATTTTTTTCTTGAAATAGTTGATTATATACTTCCCATTTTGATAGGAAGCGTTCATTAAACAAAGGAATCATCATGGTTTCAAGTCTTTTACGAAATTGCTTAAAGGGGACAGATTGTTCAAGTTTACGGGAATGGATACGATTGTAAATCACATCCGGTATTGGATGTTCAAAGGATTTCCATTTCCCATTTAAAAGGTAATAGCCTTGATTTAAAAATTCCTCATATGAAAAAACATAGAAAAAGCCACCAGTTTCAGTAATTCCATGATGAAGTTCCTCGCAAAAAGTATGAATAGAACGAAAGTGTGGTTCTTCCTGTTTAGTGGAAGAGAAATCAGTTACTAGTCCAATCACAGGTCCGAGTTCGAGTGTTAGAAGTTCATCCCGAAAGATGGCTTGAAAATTAAAACTCTGGGTAGGCAGGCAAAAATTCTTGAGAATATTTTCAGGAAAAAGCATCAAATTTTGGGGTTCCAGATCTACTGGTTGAACCACTGTTTGTATTGCTTTTTTTCCTAACTTAATATTTAATTGAAGATTATTCTTATTTAATCCCAAACTAGTAAACAAATGGTTGGATATTTGCACCATGCTGTCATTCTTATTTTTAGGTTTTATTGCTTCGATGGTAACCTGAGTTAATGGTAAAGACATAAACATTCCCCAATTTCTATCTAAATTGGAACCATTATTTCTTATGGGCATTAGTTGATATAGTAATGTATGTAACACGAATCTAGATGGTGATTTTAACATTCTCGCATTTTGGTGAATAGTTTGTTATAGTTGATTCGGATTACAAAAGCGTTTGATTAAAAAGGAGTGTTTACCAATGGCAATTAATTTATATGATTCCGCCTATGCGTTAGAAACAGCTATTCGTCAAAGTGATGAATACACACAACTTCAACAGGCCTATAACGAAGTAAATGCGGACCCAGCAGCGAAACAAATGTTTGATCAGTTCCGCAAAATCCAAATGGACTTGCAACAGAAACAGATGATGGGGCAGGATATCTCTGAACAAGAAATAGCGCAAGCACAATCATCTGTAGGACTTGTTCAGCAAAATGAAAAAATTGCTAGGTTAATGCAAGCAGAACAACGGATGAGCATGGTTATTGGCGAGTTAAACAAAGTAATTATGAAACCTCTAGAAGACCTTTACGGAAAAATGTAAATTGAAATACATGCCTTCGGTATAAACCGAAGGCTTTTTCTTTTTTGCTCTGTTCTACAAATGCCTAAAAAATCATAAAAGTTTATAAAGGCTATTTCACCAAGAACAGGGGGCAACGGAATGATTTATCGCTTGCTTGCTTTAAATATTGATGGCACGCTTCTTCAAACAAACGGAAAAATTCATAAATCAACAAAAGAAGCTATTGAATATGTTCAGCAAAAAGGAATTTATGTCACACTTGTCACATCGAGGAGCTTTCCTTCCACAAGAAAAGTAGCCAAGGCTTTAAAAATAAAATCCCCCCTCATTACACATCAAGGGGCATTTATTGCAAGTTCTGAGGACAAACCAATTTATGTGAAAAGGATTAATGAACAAATTACTTATGATACAGTCAGCTTTTTAGAGGCGCTGCCATGTCAAATTCGTCTTGTTCATGAACAATTTTCATTAGCCAATAAGTTCAAATTGAATAATAATTTATTGGCTAAGACAGTTTTTACCTCAGGAGATCCGGTGTTCTATTCACAGCAATTCGTGTCTTCACTAACTGGGTATCTACATGACCAGCCAGTGAGCCCTCCGAAGATAGAAGTTTATTTTGAAGAAGAAAGTGACCTTCAGGATGCAAAAAAGGCACTTCAAAAAATGTATAATGAGATTGAATTAATTCAACTAGATACTTTACGGTTGGATATTGTCCCAACGGGTGTATCAAAATTATCTGGGTTATCATACCTTGCAAGCCAATTAGGGATTCAAAGAAAAGAAATGGTTTATATCGGCGATTGTCTAGATGACATTCCTTTGCTTGAAGCTGTAGGTCTAGGTGTTTCAATGTGGAATGCCGATTTCGAAGTGAAAAAAGCATCAGATTGGGTGACACGATCACAGAACGAACAAGGTGTTGCCTATATGGTAAAAGAACACTTTAGAAAACAACAGCCAATTGAGTTTTTAAGAAGGATGAATATTATTAAAAAGTAACCTAAAAAAGACATCAACAGTAAAGTGCCGTTGATGTCTTTTTTGAATCAACGGGTAGAAAATTCACTATTTTTAAAAAACTTTCATATATTTCTGTCCTCAATTCCATATATAATAGAATTGATTCAAATGGATGGGAGGGTTTCACGTGTCGATAAACTTTATAACAGATAAGGTGAATGTAAAAGTTATAGGGCGTGTGGCGACAATAGAAATGAACAGACCTGAGTCATTAAATGCCATGGACTCAGAAATGATTAGGGGGCTAGTCTGTAAGCTAAAGGAAATTAGTGAATCGGATGAAATCGATATTGTCGTTCTCAGAGGAAAAGGAAGAGCCTTTTCAGCTGGGGGCGATATTAAATCCATGCTTTCAAACATGACCGAAAACGACTTTTATCCTGTTATGGACAGTATTAGCGAACTAATTGTTACTCTTTATAGCATGCCTAAACTAACTATTAGTGCTATTACAGGTGCAGCGGCTGGCTTGGGGTTCAGTTTCGCGCTAGCAACTGACCATATTATTGCTGAAAAAAATAGTAAACTAGCAATGAATTTTATCGGGATCGGTCTGATTCCAGATGGAGGGGCCCATTTCTTTTTAGAGAAAAAATTGGGAGAGTCAAAAGCTAAACAGGTAATCTGGGACGGAAAAATGATGGATGCTGATGAAGCTTTTGCGTTAGGTTTAATCGAAGAAGTAGCGGAAGCTAATCTTCAGGAGGCATTAGATGCTAGAATTTCAGATTGGTTAAGCAGACCGGTTCAGGCGATGATTAAAACGAAAAAGATATTAGCCGATATGCACCGTCCATACTTATTAAAAATCTTAGAATTAGAAAAACATTCACAGCAAAAAATGCGCGAAACCATTGATCACCAAGAAGGAATAAAGGCATTTATCGAAAAAAGACAACCCAAATTTATAGGTAAATAAACAAAGAAGCACGCGGCTTCTTTTTTTTTTTGCTATTTCAAACCTATCCACATTTACAGCGCTTTCATTTTTAAGAATGAAAGAGTAATAGCTTTCCGCTTGGTGAAGAGCATCGATGTGTACGTTCTAATAAGTTTTTTTCTGCCAACAATTTTTGACCTAATTCTTTTGCCGCATCATCATGCTCAGCCTGGAAGGATTCATCTAAAACCTTTTCCCCATTGGATTCAAATGCAGTTAATTTATAAGTCTTCATTTTAACAACCCCCTTAAAAGAATCTAGTTTTTATCTATTTTCACATAATTTATAAAATTGTGCAAAAAGAAAATGAAACCAAAATATGCCAAATTCGTATGAAAGATGGAGAGGAGTGTGTGCAATGGTTCTGAAACTTGAACATGTCACGAAACGGTTCGGAAATTTTATTGCTGTGGATGATTTATCTTTAGTGATTCCTGAAAAAGAAATGTTTGGCTTTTTAGGGGCTAATGGTGCAGGGAAAACAACGACCTTCCGAATGATCTTAGGGCTGCTGGACACTAGTGGTGGTAAGATTACTTGGGACGGGAACCCGATTGACTATTCCACCAGTCATTTGGTCGGCTATCTCCCTGAAGAGAGAGGTTTGTATCCGAAGCTAAAGGTTCGGGACCAAATCGTCTATTTAGCCAGATTAAGAGGGATGCAAAAATCTCAGGCTCTTACGGAATTAAAATCATGGCTTGTGCGCTTCAAAATTCCTGAGTATGAAAATAAAAAAGTTGAGGAGCTTTCCAAAGGGAATCAACAAAAAATCCAATTCATTGCTGCCGTTGTCCATAAACCAAAATTACTAATCTTGGATGAGCCATTTAGCGGTCTTGACCCAGTAAATGTGGAAATGCTAAAAGAGGCTGTGCTATCTCTGAAAGAAGAGGGGGCGACTATCGTTTTCTCAAGTCATAGAATGGAGCATGTCGAGGAAATGTGTGAACATCTTTGTATCTTGCACAAAGGAAGCCCTGTCGTCCATGGTTCATTAAAAGAAATCAAGCGTTCCTTTGGGAAAAAGAACCTTGTAATCCATGCCGATTTTCCATTAGATTTCTTAAAAAATTATCCTGGAGTCGTAAGGTCAAAACCAACTATGGAAGGAATTCATCTGCAAATTGAAGGAGAGTACATAGCTGAAAAAATACTTAAGGAGATAGTCAATCAAGGGTTTATCCGGAAGTTTGCTCTTGAAGAACCATCATTAAATGATATTTTTATTGAAAAAGTAGGTGATTCCTATGAATAATTTTTGGATTATTCTGTTCCACACTTATTTAAACAAATTGAAAACAAAATCCTTTATCATAACAACCCTTTTAACAGTTGTAATTGTCTTGGTCTTAACTAACTTAACTAATATCATTGATGTCTTCGATAAAAATAATGGGAAAGAAAATGTGGCTGTGCTTGATGAAACAGGTCAACTGTTTGATCCATTCAAAAAACAAGTTAGCACAATTAATAAAGATATTAACTTAACACTTTTCCAAGGCAGTGAAGCAGCGGCAGAAAAAGCAATTGAAAAAGGAACTTACCAAGGAATTGTTCTACTAGGTTTAAATGATGAAAAACTTCCGTTGGCTACTTATAAAGCAAAAAGTATTGCTGATTCATCCTTGTATACTGATCTTCAAACGAGTCTTCAGCAAGTCAAAACTATGCTGGCTGCTTCACAAATTCAGTTGACGCCAGTTCAGCTCGAAAAGCTCTATGAACCAGTGTCTTTTAAGAAAATTGCTCTTGAGAAGAATGCAAAAACGGAAGAGGAACTGAATCAGGCACGTGGTCTGGTTTATGTCTTGCTCTTTATCATATATTTTTCAGTAATTATGTACGCTAATATGATTGCGATGGAAGTAGCAACAGAAAAGTCGTCTAGAGTGATGGAAATTTTAATTTCAAGTGTCTCTCCAATTAAACAGATGTTTGCAAAAATAATTGGAATCGGTTTATTAAGTCTGACACAGCTCGCTGTTTTTCTGTCAGTGGGATATTTCTCTCTCAAACAAAATATGGAATCTTTAAATGAAGGGTTTTTCGGTGTTTATGGTTTTAGTGATATTCCACTGGGAACGATTATTTATGCAATTGTTTTCTTTATTCTTGGCTATTTTCTTTATGCCACACTTGCAGCATTTCTCGGGTCACTTGTCAGCAGAATTGAAGATGTGCAACAAATGATTACACCAATGACTATGCTCGTAGTTGCTGGGTTTATGATTGCTATGTTTGGCTTAGGAAAGCCGGATGCTCCGTTCATAACGGTGACATCTTTCATCCCGTTCTTTACACCAATGATCATGTTTCTGCGGGTTGGAATGTTGACAATTCCGGTCTGGGAGGCAATGGTAGGAATTGCTATCTTAGTGGCAACAATTGTTTTCTTAGCAACATTTGGCGCACGAGTTTATCGTGGTGGTGTCTTAATGTATGGACAATCGAATTCCTTTAAAGATATTAAAAAAGCATTACAGCTGACAAAGAACGAATAAGGTAGTAAAAGATAGTGTCCCAAAAGTATAACTTTTAGGGCACCTTTTTTTTATCGTTCTTTTAAATTAGTCTGTTGATTTGCTCTCCAGGCGCTTCGCTTTCCGCGGGCGTGCCGGGGAGCCTCCTCGTCGCTGCGCTCCTGCGGGGTCTCCCCTGCCCCGTACTCCCGCAGGAGTCTTCGCGCCTTCCGCTCCAATCAACAGGTGTAACAATGTAGACCCTTAACACTCAATAAATAATAAAAAAAGTGGTGAATTCAATGTTTAAGCAAAAGACTCAATCCAAAGTGAATATGATTTTTTGTTTCTATTGATTAATGACAGGCTCTACTTAATGCGTCCTGCTAAAATTTAAAAAGGTTTCAACATATTTAGCTAGAGTAGCTAAAGTGTGTGGTAATACTTAGTTGATTTGTCCCCTGTTGATTGGAGTGGAGGGCACCGACTCCTGCGGGATAGAGAGGTCACGGGAGACCCCGCAGGCGCCAAAGCGCCGAGGAGGCTCCAGGACCTCCCCGCGGAAAGCGAGTGCCCGGAGCGGAAATCAACAGGTCCATTAGCAGAAACATTCAATTAAATATAACCCTCCTCGACAATCTGAGTATTTACCAAGCGGTAAATGCTCTTTTTTTTCAATAAATATCTGACAAGAACGTGCATTCGTATTTCTGTGGTGCTACAATGAAGAAAAGAAGTGGAAAGGAATGTCTTATGAAAAGAATATCATTCATTCATGCAGCGGACCTGCACTTGGATAGCCCAATGGTCGGATTAAAGTATTTGCCTCAAGACATCTTTACCCGAGTAAAAGAGAGCACCTTTACGGCTTTAAAAAAGGTTACGGAGGCCGCGATTCATCATCAGGTTGACTTTGTTATTCTAGCAGGCGATTTATTCGACGGAGAGGATCGCAGCCTGCGGGCACAATCCCGGTTTCGGACAGAGATGCTTAAGTTGGCAGAAAACAAGATTCATGTTTATGTAATCCACGGCAATCACGACCATTTAAACGGATCATGGGTACATCTTAATATGCCAGCAAATGTTCATGTGTTTAATAGCAAGGTAGAAACCAAAGTTTTACATACAGAGAACGGTGAGATTGTCCATCTATATGGTTTTAGTTATCCAACACGACATGTCTATGATAGAAAAATAGATGAATATAGGAAGAAAGATGGCGCTGACTTTCATATTGGGATACTCCATGGAAATGAAAGCGGAGGGGTAGATCATGATAACTATGCCCCTTTTTCAGTTAGTGATTTACATAAGAAAGAATTTGATTACTGGGCTTTAGGTCATATTCATAAACGAGCTGTCTTATCAGAATCCCCGCCGATTATTTATCCAGGTAATATTCAAGGCAGGAATAAGAAAGAAAAAGGTATGAAGGGTATCTACCATGTAACATTGACAGATTTTGATAAGAAAATAAATTTTTTAGAAACAGCCGATATTATTTGGGAAGAAACAGTAATTGATGCTGCTTCGGCCAAAAACTTCTATGATGTTTTACAATTATGCCAAACAACCATTAATAGTTTTCGGAGGGAACAAAAAGGAACGTTATTAACACTTTCCTTGAAAAATATTGTACTAGCAGATGAGCGTGAACAAAAAAGCTTGAAGGGCGAACTGTTAGAACTTCTTTTAGAGAATGAAAAAGAAGAGGAATCCTTCGTATGGATTGTTGACTTAACTGTTATTGAAGGGCAGCTAATAGATAAGGAACAGTTGAAAAGAGACGCAAACTTTTATGCTGAACTTTTTGAAACGATTGAAAATTATGCAGATGTCGACCTAGCCTTAGCTCCCCTATTCGAACATCAATTAGGGAGAAAATATATCAACCAGTTATCAACTGCAGATCAAGAAGAGATAATCAACAAAGCAGAGAAATTGCTGCTCGAATTACTTTATCAATCATAGAGGAAGGAGTGAAGAGTTTTGAAAATTCTTGAGCTGCATATATATGGATTTGGCCAATTAGAGAATGTTGAAATTATTGACCTTCACGATTTTCAAGTTTTCTATGGAGAAAATGAAGCTGGGAAGTCTACGATTATGGCCTTTATCCATGCAATTATTTTCGGCTTCCCTACAAAACAACAGACAACCGAACTACGCTATGAGCCAAAACACAGTACTAAATATGGTGGTAAAATCCGAATTTTACATGAAAAACATGGCGGTGCTGTAATCGAACGAGTAAAGGGAAAAGCTGCGGGTGATGTTAAGGTCTTTATGGATAATGGCAAGATGGGTGGCGAAGAACTTCTTAAGGAATTAACAGGAAACTTTGATAAAAGCCTATTTCAATCTATTTTTTCTTTTAATTTGCAGGGATTACAAAATATTCATCAGATGAAAAGCGAAGAGATTGGTAAATTTCTGTTTTCCGCGGGGACATTAGGAACAGAAAGGTTGTCAAAAACCGAAGCTGCTCTACAGAAAGAGCTCGATGCTCGTTTTAAGCCATCTGGGAAGAAACCCTTATTGAATGAAAAGTTACAAGCAATCCATGAAATAAATAAAGAATTGAAAGCAGCAGAAGCAAAAAATAGAGATTATACAATCTTAGTAGAAAAGAAAGAAACGCTCGAAATGGAAATGAAGGCAGTAAACCATTCGTTGCAGGAAATAAGAGAAAAAATAGAAAAACTTAATGAATGGAAAAGAATCGAATCCATAGTCAAAGATGAAAAGTGGACAAAGAATGAACTTAATGAATTAGGTAACATTGAATTCCCTGTACGTGGGATTGAAAGAATCGAAAAGATAAATCAGCTCATCCACCCCTACAAGGCAGAGATTAAAAGCATTTCCGAAAGAATTGAAAATTTGCAAGAAGAAGCAGCGGGGATTCAACCTAATCTTTCGTTTCTAAAAAATGAACCTGCTCTCTTAGCTTTGCTGGATCAAGTTTCTCTCTACGACCAATTAAAGCAGGAAAGACTGCAATGTGAAACAAAACTTTTAGCATTTGAAGAAGAGTTGTCGATTACTAGGGAAAAACTTCATTTAAATATTGATGAAGAAGAAATCTTTGCATTAAATACAAATATTTATATGAAAAATCAGGTTGAAGTAGTATCACAGAAAATACAAAAGCTAAACGAAGTTAAGGAAGAGTTAGAGAATCAGTATCAAGAAGAAAAAGGCAGATTAGAGGAAATAGAAAAAGAGGTTCGGTCTTCAGAGAGACAAGTTCTTACAAAACAGGAACGGCTTGCATTGGAAGAGAAGGTAAATTCGAGCGCTGATAAAGAGAACATAGAAAGGGAATTAAGGACTCTACGTGACAAAATAGACTTTTATCAACAGTTCAATGAACGTGATAAAGCAGCAGTGGAAAGGGAAGGGAAGCAAAAGAAACTTCAGTATTTACTTTTTGAGGTTATTTTAATTGCCTTAACAGTTTATGGGATAGCTACAAAGCAGTGGTTTTTATTCACGATAGGTGTTCTCAGTTGTATATTACTTGTCGTCCTGATGACAAAAAAGAACAAGCTGCCGAAGGATGCTGAGCTAAATCAAACGATAAAAGGCTTAAAAGAAAAGGAAGAGCAGTTAATGCAAAAACTGCAATCAGCCCAATATATTGAAATCTCAAAGCTAGAAGAACAATTAGCCTTGGATAATCAGAGGAGAGCAGAGCTTCAGACAGTAAAAATGAAGTTGAAACATCAACAAACTCAATATGAAAAGATCATTGCTAAATTTGAACAATGGGAGTTGGAGAACGCCCAAACGAATGAAAAGCTTGCTTCCATTAGTCATGAACTACGAATACCTGAGTATATTGCAAAGTCCTTCTTACTAGAAGCATTCAAACTGATTGAACAGTTTAAGTTGATCAGTAGAGAGAAAAAACAATATCAGTTAAGACTTCAACAAATAGAGCAGCACCAGGAAAAAATAGTAAAAGGATTAAACAACTTTTCAAACCTTTATTTAAATGAAAAGGGCTTAGACTTGTATAACGCTGCCTATTTACTGCGTAATAAGTTAAAGGAGGAGCATGGTAAGCAAATCGTGAGTCAGGAGCGAAAGGTGAAACTTAGCGACCTTGAAGCCGATTTAAGGCAAAAAGTACAAGCGTTTAAGCATCTCCAAGCGGAATTTCAAACCCTTATCTCATCAGCAAAAGTGGAAACAGAACAACAATTTTACGAACTTGGTGCAAAAGCAGAAAAGCAGGGACAACTGTTAGAAAGACTTAACTCACTACAGAGTCAACTGCAATACTCTAATCTCTCAGAAGTAGAAAGGGAAAATTTTCTCCAAATGCGTCAAAGCACAGAATTAGTGGCCGAATGTAACCTGCAGGTTCATGAATGGGAAGTTAAACTTAAGGAACTTCAGGAAAAGCATGCTTCCATCAAATACGAGATACAAATATTAGAAGAGGGCGGTATATACTCAGATATACTCCATTACTACAAACAGAAAAAATTTGAACTAGAAGAAGCAGTAAAGGAGTGGTCTGTCTACTGTATCGCGCAAGATATCCTCTCTAATACGATTGAAACGTATAAGAACATACATTTACCTAGAATGATCTCAAAAGCGGAAGAATATTTGTTGTTTCTCACCGATGGAAACTATCAAAGAATCCATTTACAAAATTCTGGTTCAGGATTCTTAGTTGAGAGAAGGGATCATACCATATTTGAAGCAAATGAACTAAGTCAAGCAACAACCGAACAGTTATACGTGGCCATTCGGCTTGCCTTTGCTGTTACAGTATATGAAAAATATCAGTTTCCAATTATTATCGATGATAGTTTTGTTAATTTTGATGCGAAAAGGACGGAAAAGGTGTTAGAACTTCTTAAAGGGCTGAAAAGAAATCAACTATTATTTTTTACTTGTCATAAGCATTTGCTAACCTTTTTTGAAAGGGAAAATGTTCTTTTTTTAGAAAAAGGTGCTGTTCAGATAATTTCATAGAGTAATATTAGGATATGTTATACTCTTACTAATGGGAAGGACGTGAATATAATGGGTAAAGGAATATTAAAGCATGAAATTGGAGAGCAGGTAGAATTATTTCTATTAATAAAGAATTCAACAAAAGGGATTGCAAGCAACGGCAAACCTTTTTTAACACTGATTCTTCAGGATAAAAGCGGGGAAATCGAAGCAAAACTTTGGGATGTTAATGAAGAGGATGGAAAGAGTTATGCTCCACAAAGTATTGTGAAAATACTGGGTGAGGTACAAAATTATCGGGGGAAAAGTCAATTGAAAATTCGTCAAATTCGACGAACAGGTCCATCTGACGGCGTAAAGTTAGATGACTTTTTGGAGACCGCCCCAATTAGCCAGGAAGAAATGGCTGGCAAACTTACACAATATATTTTTGATATGAAAAATCCCAATATCCAAAGAATAACACGCCATTTAATTAAAAAGCATCAGAAGGCTTTTTTAGAGTTTCCTGCAGCAACAAAAAATCACCACGAGTTTGTCTCGGGGCTTGCCTTTCATGTTGTAAGTATGCTTGATTTGGCTAAATCCATTGCCAATCTTTATCCAAGTCTTGATAAGGATTTGCTCTATGCAGGGGTTATATTACACGATATGGGGAAAGTACTGGAACTTTCAGGTCCGATTTCAACTGTATATACCATTGAAGGAAATTTACTGGGGCATATTACGATTATGGTTAACGAAATTGGCAAAGCAGCGGAAGAACTAGGTATATCTGGTGAAGAAGTACTAATCCTCCAACATCTTGTGCTTAGTCATCATGGAAAAGCGGAATGGGGAAGTCCAAAACCTCCAATGATTAAAGAAGCAGAAATCCTTCATTATATCGATAATCTTGATGCGAAAATGAATATGCTTGACCGTGCCTTGGAAAGAGTGAAGCCAGGTGAATTCACAGAAAGAATTTTTGCATTGGAGAATCGTTCCTTTTATAAGCCGGTGTTTCATAAGTAAAATAACCTCCTTTTGAGGTTATTTTTTTTGTGTAACAGTTCATAATTTCCTATTAAACGAATATGATTTAGTAAAAGTGGACAACCACTATGAAGGGAGCAAGATAAATTGACTATTCCTATTTGGGTATATGCAGTTGTGGTTGGTATTGTGATAAGTGCGCTAATGGCGATAAAGACAGGAAGAGAAGAGCGGCAATTAGAGATGGAAAACATTGAGCAGGAAGGCGAAATCTATATGAAACGCCTTGAACGAGAAAAAGAAAAACGGGAAGAAATTGGAGCAACAGGAGAATAAGAAAAGCGGAAGCGCCTCGTTCAGGGGCGACAGGCATAAGTCGAGCCGGCGTGAAGGTTGTTTTTGACCTTCATGACGGATTGGCTTATGACCCCGAGCCCCTAGGCGCTGGAGCTAGACAGTAATCTAAGTTCAAAAACTTATCTTCTTATCATTTAAAAAAGCGGAAGCGCCATTAATGGCGTTTCCGCTTTTTGTTCTAATTACTGTGGAGCAGCTTCTGTTCCGGTTTGAGGAGTAAGCGCATCCTTTAAGTCCTTGTCGCTAACTTTAACATCTGCAGCTTCAAGTTCACGCTTCATAGCTTTATTAATTTCTTCTGTTGTCAATTTTGAAGTTTTTACTTGGGTTTCGATTTCGGCCTTCATTTCAGCATATGGTTTCTTTTCTTTTTTGTCAGTTAATTGAATGATATGATAACCAAATTGCGACTTAACTGGACCGCTAATTTCATTTACTTTTAGAGCATATGCTGCTTTTTCAAAGTCTGGATCCATCTTACCAGTACCAAACCAGCCTAAGTCCCCGCCGTTTGCTTTAGAACCCTCATCTGTTGAATATTTTTTTGCCACATCTTCAAATTTTTCACCTTTATCAAGCTTGCTCTTCACTTCTTTTGCTGTTTTTTCATCGGCAACAAGAATGTGTCGAGCTTTAATTTCTGGCTGGTACGTATCATAGTAATCCTTTAATTCCTTTTCAGTTACCTTAACGCCTTTAAGGGCAGCTTTTTCCTGCATCATGCCTAATTTCATTGTTTTCTTCAAATCATCTTCGCTTTTATAGCCGTACTGTGCGAGGGTAGTTTCAAAATTTGCACCTAGATCTGTTTTTAATTGATCAATTTTTGCATTTAATTCCTTATCTGTCACCTTGTATTTCTTAGATAGAACTTTTTCATATACTAGTTGCTGAAGGGCTTGATCACCATACTTTTCCTTCATTGTATTGTAGAGTTCTTCTTGTGTAACATTACCCACTTTGCTCTCTGCCACTGTATCAGAACCACTTTGGTTACATGCACTTAATGCAAGTACTCCACCGGCTAATGTAAGGGCTAATATCCATTTTTTCATGATGAAATCTCTCCTAAATAGTATATTCTTGTCCACAAACTCTACTATAACATAAATGGTAACTCCTGCAAAAATAATAACTATGTTTATTATTTGAAATTTTCCACAAAAGGTAAATTGAACTTTTCAAAAAAAAATGGGAAGTGCCTAAACGAAATGACCAGTCGTTGAATAGTATATCGTAGAAAATGAAAAAGGAGGTATTACGATGAGCCATGGTTATGGAGCGGGCTTTGCTCTAATTGTAGTACTTTTCATACTATTAATTATTGTTGGAGCTTCTTGGTGTTGGTGTTAATTTCCTCAAAAAAGACCATTAATGAATGGAGGTAAATTTATGTCTGGTGGAGCAGGTTACGGCGCAGGATTTGCGTTAGTGGTAGTTCTATTCATCTTATTAATAATCATCGGCGCTTCTTGGGTTTATTAATAAAGTCACAAACTAAAAGCGATGAGAAATACTCTCATCGCTTCTATGTGTTAATTATACATATCCTTTTTCGCTTGGAGCTCTAGTTGGATTATGTATATAAAATTTCCAAGTATGATGATATCAGAAGAATCGTAATGAGGATATTAATTGTACGAAATACCTTATGTTGGTTTTCTTCAGGGATTTCCTTTTGCATACAAAGTGAATTGGTCATTTTATTTACATAAAACAAGATAAAAATAGCGAAGACAATAAAAATGGAGATCATCAATGATTCCCTCCCTGATGTTCGTATTATGTTTATTACAATATCAAAAATTACAAAAAAAAGATAGTCATAAAGAATGGAAGAGTTTTAGGTTTTAAGGGATTTCCATGAACCCAATTTATTTTTGGAGGATATTTCTTCAAAAAAATTTTTCCTGTTTTAAGTTAAAATGGTTTACCCCATCTTTTAAAAGGTTAATAATAAATATATAAAAATGTAAAAGTTCTGAAAAGAGGCCTAGTGAATGACTGAAAATGAATTGATGGAAAGAATAAACCTTCTTGAATATCATCAAAAGCTATTATTAAAGTTACTCAACAATCCGAAGCTCGAATTATATAAACTTATTATTGAAAATGGAATTACAGAACAGGAAGCAGGACAGTTTTTTTCTTTATGTGACAAAATGAACTTAAAATTAGAAGAACAAAAAGCGGAAGGGTACGTAAACTTCCATCCGCTTTTTCATGAATTATCATCATCATTACCGTCATCTTTAAAGATTAAAGACGTTATCAATGCTTGTTTAAAACAAAAGATTTGCTTGTCCCTTTTTCAAGAGTTGGAAAAATACTTATAATACTGATTAAACCAGCTCTTGCTCAGGATTTTGTGATTTTCTTAGCTTCCCATCTTCTTCAACGAAGCGACTTTCAATATTATGAAAAGAACGCTCGAAGATTTCCATAAAATCTTCACCATAAATATTGCGGACGATCGCCATCATTTCAACAATTTCTGGAAACTTACCATATAATTCACGAAGGGGCAAAGCACCAGAAAAAACCGCATTGCCATTTGGCTCATAGGTTTCCATTAGTTGAAGTAAGATACTTTCTCCTGCTTCAGTTAGCTGAATATACGTATTGCGTTTATCATTTTCCTTTTTAGAAAACTGCAGCAAACCTCGTTCTTCTAACTTTTTCGAAAAATTAAATGCTGTTGAAACGTGCATGACGCCAAACTTAGCCACATCCGAAATGGAAGCACCGTTTAAGTGATAGGCAATCCATAAAATGTGATGTTCGTTAATATTTAAATCAAAAGGCTTAATCCATTGCTGCCAGTCTTTCTCAATCGCTTTCCATAAGGCTTTACTTAGTTGAGCAACTCTCTGAGTAAAGATCATCGCTTCTTTCATTGAATATTGTTTCTCAGTCATCCCCATTTTCACCTACTTTTATATTTCTCTATTTTCATTATGCCAATAAAATAAAAATTAATAAAGAAAAAATTCACAAATTTTTTAAAAATTAGAATAATAATCTATTGGAATTTTAAAAAAAGTGAAATTATTATAATTAAACCATAAAATTTACCTTTTGGTATCCACTGAATAATAACAACTTTTAGAAAATTAAAATTAAAAAAAACGATTGATCTCCCTAATTACATTTATACCTGTTCATAGGAATGGACGGGTAAACATATAAATAGTTACAACGTTCAGTCGAACTTTTGAAACAAAATAGGGGGACAAGGAAGATGAAAATTGCTGCCATCATTTTTTTTATCTTTAGTGCTATCCTTTTATTGGGTGCAATTAAATATTTAATCGGATTAACAAGACCAGGTGTTTATCCACCTAAACAAATTTTAAGAAAAAAAGCTGCTGCTTTATTTGGGGGTGGAGGGATCTTTCTATTAATTGCTTTATTGATCTCTAAACTTATATAGAGGAATATTAAGAAAAGAACCCCGCTGGGTTCTTTTCTTAATTAAGTCCCGTCGTTTATTTTTGAATGACGGAAGGTGTTGTTAATTTAGTTCGTTTCACTATGGATAGGGCTACAGGATACAAAATAATCATAATAACGGTATTTAGTGCGATAGCCGGCAGAACTCCTGCAGCAAATAGTGCAGTGAATGATGCAGGTAAACCAACTAAAAAGAATGCTGCTGTTAAAAAGATTGTTCCTGAAACAAGGGTTCCAATGGCAGTTAAAACGCCAACACTAACAATCGAATTTCGGTATTTTTTTAAAGCTAAAAATAACCCAAGAAAAACTAAAGCAGTGATGGGTTTATCAATGATATTTGGAATTTGTCCGCCAGGAAAACCGGTGGTTAATGCTGACAATACTCCAGTTACAATGGCCAAAAGCATCACACTCTTTAACTCAGGAATTAGGATGATTCCCAAAAACATCATTGCAAGCATCATGTCAGGTTTAATTCCAAGAAAACTAGGCATTACCGTATGCAAAACTACCCCAATCCCAGCTAATAGTGCTAAAACTACAATGTTCTTCGTATTCATTTCTCTTCTCTCCTCTGCTATACTAATCTATTTGATTCTCCTGCAGTGCACTCATTGCCTGCAGCGAAAAACCTGTTTTCATTATAACATAATAATTTAATAATAAAAAAGATATAATTTTCAGATAATTGAAAATTCCGTATAAATTTATACTTGTTTATTTATATTTTCAGCCATTTCCTGTAATAATTCAAAAGAATACTCATTTTGATTACTTTTCCATACGGCCCCAAACCCATCTCCTTTTCCATAACGCGGAATTAAATGCATATGATAATGAAAGACAGATTGCCCCGCATGTTCGCCATTATTATTTACAGTATTTAATCCAATGGGATTAAATTCTCTTTTTAAAGCATTAGCAATGGTAGGAACTACTTCAAAAATATTCCTTGCGATTTCTGGAGTTAATTCAAATACGTTTTCCTTATGTACTTTTGGAATAACCAACGTATGTCCCTTTGTTACTTGGGTAATATCTAAAAAAGCTAAAACATGTTCATTCTCGAAAACCTTGGCAGAAGGAATTTCACCATTAACAATTTTACAAAAAATACAATCGCTCATATACACTGTCCCTTCAATATTGTTTGTATTATTTTACCATACAAACGAAAAAAAGAAAAAGGCAGGATCCGCATGGAATCCTGCCCTCTCGAAGGGGAATTGCTTCAAAAGGTACGTTCATTAGGAGTGTTCTTTGATAAACACCTCATTTTTTATAGAGTGTTTTTATAAAGAAACATTATTGTTCAAGCTGACCATCCCCTATGGTGTTTTTATATGTTTTCCCAACTTATAAAAACAGGTAGCGATCTGCGGTAAACACCTCATTTAATGTTTATTTTTTTAAGATAAACAATTACTTGGTGTTACTAGAACTCAAAATGGTTAAAATGCACGCTGTACAAAACAACCATCCCCTTATCTGAAACGAATTGGAAGCTCACTTATTTGAAATGTTAATTGTCTTTGACAGACACCTCATCTCAAGTTTTAATGAATCACTTCATTGAAGTAAGTTGTTTCCCCTTCGAATATTATGATAACCAATCTGAAAAGTAATATACAAAAAAAGTGATAAAAATTTGAAAACTATTTTTATCAACAACAATTTGTTAAAATAAAAAGATAATCCTGCTTAGGAAGGACGTTGCAAATGTCTTTATTAACGATTGAAAATCTTGTTGGCGGCTATACCAGAAACCCTGTTTTAAAAGATATTTCTTTTGAAGTAAATGAAAAAGAACTGGTCGGTTTGATTGGTTTAAATGGGGCAGGCAAAAGTACAACCATAAAACATATTATTGGATTAATGGAACCGCACAAAGGTGCAGTTAAAATAAAAGGACAAACCTTTACTGAAAATAAAGAAGCCTATCGAAAATTGTTTACGTTTGTTCCAGAAACCCCGGTTTTATATGAAGAATTGACTCTTGAGGAGCACTTAAGACTTTCAGCGATGGCTTATGGCCTTGATGAAACCACCTATAAAGAGCGTGTTAATCCATTACTGAGAGAATTTCGAATGGAAAAGCGTTTAAAGTGGTTTCCTGCCCATTTTTCTAAAGGTATGAAACAAAAAGTAATGATTATGTGTGCCTTTTTAATTCAGCCATCCTTATACATAGTGGATGAACCTTTTGTTGGACTGGATCCACTAGGGATTCAATCCTTGCTTGATTTAATGAAAAAGATGAAAGATAACGGAGCAGGCATCTTAATGTCTACTCATATACTTGCGACAGCTGAAAAATATTGTGATCGATTTGTGATCTTGCATGAGGGGCAAATTCGGGCAAAAGGGACATTAGAAGAGTTGAGGGAGCAGTTCTCAATGCCTGCTGCTTCTTTAGATGATTTGTATATTCAATTAACAAAGGAAGAAAACTATGTTTGATGATAAAAAGCTTTGGAAGGAACGAGCAAGCGGTCGTGTTAAGGATTTAGGAAGGTATTTGCGCTATATTTTTAATGGACATCTTGTTGTTGTCTTATTGTTCTTAATTGGGACAGCTTCATTTTATTACCAACAGTGGATTGAAAATCTGCCTGCTGGCTTTCCAGTTGAAATAGTGATTGCAGTTGTTATTGGATTTTTGCTTACTTACAGCCCAGTGTACAATTTTCTACTTGAAGCAGATCAGGTATTTATCCTACCCCTTGAGGATAAATTAAAAGGGTATTTCCTTCGTTCTGGGATTGCCAGCCTTGTTTTTCAGGGATACCTACTGCTCATGGTTTTAGCTGTCCTAATGCCAATGTATGCACATATTAGTAATCATGGGTTTCGATCATTTTTACCTTTTTTTGTGATTCTCCTCTTTATAAAAGCATGGAACTTAGCAGCAAGCTGGCGGATAGATTATTTTGTCCAGTCAACAGTCCATAGGTGGGACCTGACTGTACGCTATTTTATTAATGCTACTTTTACTTTTTTGTTATTTAAGCAGGCGAGCCTGTTTATGTTGTTAGCCATTGTGGTGGTTTGTGCACTATATTATCGTACTTTTTATGTTCAGACTAAAAACATGGGGCTTAAATGGGATAGACTAATTAATCAAGAAGAGAAAAGAATGGCTTCATTTTACCGACTTGCTAACATGTTTACCGATGTGCCTAAGTTAAGGGATACTGTAAAAAGAAGAAAATGGCTGGATTTATTCCTTAACAGAATTTCATTCTCACGAGAAAATACATATCTTTATTTGTTTTCAAGAGCCTTCTTACGTTCATCCGATTATCTGGGACTCTTTGTACGTTTAACTATCATTGGCGCTCTCGCGATTTATTTTATTTCTTTTGGTATGGGCCAAATTTTACTCGGAATTTTATTCTTATATTTAACAGGCTTTCAACTGCTGCCGCTTTGGAACCATCATCAAAACAAACTATGGGTGGATTTATATCCAGTGGAAAGAAGATTTAAAACAGCAGCCTTTTCCCAATTATTAATGACCATCTTAACTATCCAAACGAGTATCTTTACTTTGCTTATTTTAGTAAAAGGCGAGTTAATGATTTCCGGTTTGAATTTATTTGCTGGCCTTGCATTTACCTTTATTTTTGTTTATTTTTACGCGAAAAATCGAATAAAAGCGTAATCTCCACAATCCCCTTTTGCATGAAAGGGGATTTTTTCTGAAACTATTGGGCGGAAAATTCGTATATATGCATAAAATTATAGTGGGGGTGGCATATGAACGAGTATGAGTTAAAGGTGTATGATGAGATCGAAGAGTGGAAGCGAAAATTAACTAGACGTTCGGGGATGATGAACCGAATATCGAAAAAAGCGCAAGGAAAAATTAATGAATTAATACCTGATAAAGTTCATGAGGTAATGACAGAAAGTATCAAAGCCATGGTCAAGGCCACTTTATTTGGATCACAAATGACCACGAATAAGGACCAGGCGCGAGGGTTAAGTCTAGCAGAAAGAGATGAATTGGCCGTTAAAAAGATTGCTGCTTTTCAGAAGACAGCGATGATTGAAGGCGCAGGGACAGGGGCAGGTGGAATATTGCTTGGACTGGCTGACTTTCCTCTTCTCCTTTCGATTAAGATGAAATTTCTATTTGATGCTGCTTCCATCTATGGTTTTAATACAAAGGAGTATGCCGAGAGACTATTTATCCTTCATGTTTTTCAACTAGCGTTTTCGAGTGAAGATATTCGTAAGAATACATTAGCTGAAATTGAAAATTGGGAAAAACGCAAAGAGACCCTCGTGGAAATGGATTGGCGTAAATTCCAGCAAGAGTACCGGGACTATATCGACCTTGCAAAAATGCTCCAGCTTGTACCGGGGATTGGTGCGTTTGTTGGTGCATATGCCAATAACAACCTCCTCAAGCATCTAGGAGAAACAGCCATGAACGCCTATCGATTAAGATTGCTGCAAAAATCCCCTGACCCAATTTGAGGCCAGGGGATTTCTTATTGTATTGAAAATTATAAAATAATTAATTGTGGATAAATTGAAATAGTTCTCTGAATCCAGCTCCAGCGCCCAGCGGCTAGTGTACTTCGCTCTCCACCCTACGATAAGTCAAGCACGAATGCGCTATCGCTCTTCGTGATGTCTAGCTACAGCGCCTAGGGGCTCGGGGTCATAAGCCAATCCGTCAAGAAGGTTAAAGAGCAACCTTCTCGCCGGCTCGTCTTATGCCTGTCGCCCCTGGGCAAGGCGCTTCCGCTTTTCTGCTTTCCTTTATCTCGGTTGGAGCGCTCCAGTCCATACGCCGCTAAACGGGCGCTTACGCTTTATTCTTCATTTCTATGGACGTTAACTGCTGCGACACCTAATGTTTTAGCTGCAATTAACATTGCTTTTTCATCAATATCGAATTTAGGATGGTGATGTGGGTAGCCAATCTCGGAACTTGTAGGTTTTGCACCGGTAAAGAAGAACGTACCAGGCACATATTGCAAATAATAAGCGAAATCTTCGCCGCCCATTTGCGGCTCAGTTTCTTCAATGTTTATTACTTCAGCTACTTGCTCTGCACAGGCTGCCAAAAATGCTGTTTCATTTGCATGATTGACTACTGCTGGATAGCCACGCTCATAACTAAAATGATAAGAACTTCCAGTCATAGCACACGTGCCTGAAATAATTCTGTCCATTTCATCTTCTATAAATTGGCGGACGTCATCATTGAAGGTACGAACAGTGCCAATAAGTTGGGCTTTGTCCGCGATAATGTTAAAAGCATTTTGAGCAGTGAAAGAGCCGACAGTGACAACAGCAGAATCAATCGGATTCACCCTTCGACTGACAATCTGCTGTAGATTTAAAACAAGCTGGGATGCTATAACGATGGCGTCCTGGGTTTTATGTGGCTGCGCACCGTGCCCGCCTTTACCTTGAATATCAATTTCAAATCGGTCTGCTGCCGCCATGATCGGCCCGGTTCGATATTGTATAGTTCCGGTAGGTTCACTTGCCCATAAATGAGTCCCAAAAATCACATCAACACCCTCTAAGCAGCCATCTTCAATCATTGAAATTGCACCACCTGGGGCGTACTCCTCTGCATGTTGATGGATAAAAACATAAGTGCCCTCTAATTCCTCTTTAAAGTCATTTAGTGTTTTTGCGAGGACTAGGAGTGTCGCTGTATGTCCATCATGGCCACAAGCGTGCATTACCCCTGGAACTAATGATTTATAGGGCACATCCTTCTCGTCCTGAATAGGAAGAGCATCAAAATCTGCCCGTAATGCCACGGTTTTACCTGGTTTTTTTCCATGAATCTTCGCAACAACACCATTTCCGCCAACATTACCCTTGACTTCAATTTGGAGTTTTTCATAAAATGATTGAATGTACTTTGCCGTATTATATTCTTGAAAAGATAATTCCGGATGCTGATGCAAATAACGGCGAATAGCAACCATTTCGTCATAGGAACTTTCAAGTGCAGTAAACAGTTTGTTTAACATCTCTAATCCCCCAAACATTTCAGAAATGAAGAAAGTATTTTCAAACTATTTTAACACTTTTATATTATAAAGTAGATTTTTATATTCTTTTTAATTATACTTTTACTAGAATTTTTATTAGATGAGAAAGAAGAAAGGGTTTGGAGGATGGAACGAAAGAACAAAAGAAGTTTTTCCTATCTATTTATTATTTTTGCTGTTTTATGCGCAGTGTTTATATCTATAAAGGTCGCAATGAGCAGCCACTTTTGGATAGATGAAAAGGTTGCAGGGCTATTTTCACATGTACCTGAGTCAGTCATTCCATTTTTTATTCAAATAACAGAAATGGGAGATAAAAAAGGGATTGGGGTTGTAGCTTTACTTGCGCTTGCCTGGCTTTTATTAAGAAAGAGGAACTATGTTGGTGCCGCTGTCTTGGCTTTATCGGTTGCCATCGGAAATGAAGTAAGTAAATTAATAAAAGATCTTTTTGAGCGCCCTAGGCCAGACCTTGAGCATCTTGTTGATGTGAAAAGTTATAGCTTCCCGAGCGGCCATGCCATGGTGGGATTAATTGTTTATTTTATGATTGCCTATCTTATCATGGAAGATGTAAAATCTAGAGCGGGGAAAATAATTATTGCCGTCATTACTGCCATCTTACTTTTATTGATTGGTGCAAGCCGAATTATTTTACAAGTTCATTATCCTACGGACGTACTGGGCGGCTATGCATTTGGTTATCTCTGGGTAGTTATTTGGATTCTATTATACAATTATTTTAAGAAACGAATAAACTAAGCAAAGAGGCTGGTCAGAGATCAGCCTCTTTGCTTAGATTAAATGAGGAACATTGCAACAATCGTTGTAACAACAAGACCAATCACAACTGGCAGAAGGTTTCGTCTTGCTAGTTCAAAGGGGTCGACATTACAGATGGCGGCTGCTGGGATTAACGCCCAAGGTACGAGTGTACCTCCGCCTATCCAGATGGCAGCAATTTGCCCAAGGGCTGTCAATGTGGCTGCACCTTTGCCGATGGCAACTGCAAAGAGGCTTGCTACCGACCCTGCAAGAGAAATTCCTGAAAAGCCTGAACCATCTAATCCAGTGATGGCCCCAACTGTAGTCAGGGTAATTGCCCCAACTTCTTTACTTAACGGTACAATACTTGCAAGGGACACACCTAAGTCATTAACAATTCCTTGCGATGCTTTAGGTAAAAAGTCGCCAATAATTTTCCCAAATCCGGCATCACCCAAATAGAAGAATGCAGCAATTGGGATAACAGGTCCGAACACTTTAAAACCAAATTGGAATCCTTCAATTAGATACTGGGTTGTTTTCTCTAAGCCCTTATTTTTATGGCTAGTTAAAGTAATTAAAAGGAGAATTAATATTGAGGTACCACCGATTAAAGCGGTTGCATCTCCACCAGCTAAATCAAGGACTGACATAGCGGCAACGTCCGCTGCAAATAAAAGCGGTACTAAAAAAGCAAAGAAACGTTTTTGCCCAATTGATAAAAGCGCAGGTTGATCGGTGGTGGTTCCTTCAGCTGGATGATTCTCACTGACAGAGCTTGTAGTAGTGAGTACACCGCGCTTCATATCTCTTCTCAAGAAGTAGAAGGCAGCAACGGTTGTAACTAGCCCCATGATAAACACTAACGGAATACTGGCATTAATGACATCTTGTATGGGAATACCAGCTGCATCGGAGGTTAGCTTGGGAGCAGCTTGAATGACGAAGTCACCGGATAAAGCGATTCCATGACCAAACAAGTTCATTGCCATGGCAACGCCAAGAGCAGGAAGTCCGGCACGAATCGCAACAGGGAGAAGAACCGCACCTAATAATGCAACAGCAGGGGATGGCCAGAAAAACCAAGAGATTATCATCATTAGAATCCCAATGGTCCAATACGCTAGAGTTGGATTACGTATCAGCTTTCGAAAAGGTGATATCATTACATCATTTATTCCTGTTACGGTTAATGTGTTGCTCATTGCAACAATAATGGAAATAACAAGAATAGTAGATAATAATTCTGTAATAGCATAACTAAAACTGTTGAAAATACTGCTAATTGAATGACTTAACGAGCCTGTTGCTGTAATAGCAATTAGGAAAATACCGACAATACATACAATCGACGTGTCCCTTCTCATGACCATAAATCCAATAATAAGGACAATAAACGTCACATAGATCCAATGAAGTGCAGTAAGCTCGACAATCATATCATTTTCCCTCCTTTCAATCACCCAGGGGGCTATAGCCCTGTTGGATGTAATACAGAATATGAAAATTGCCCCAAGTGGTGAGAGGAAAAAGTGAAAAAATATTGTAAGCAACCTGCCGAATTTAACAATTTTTTTAACGTAAAAACGACTTTTTTTTGACAGTTAATATCGTTAGCTATACACAAATAGGATAAATAGTTATAGTAAATACAGTTTAGAAAGAATCAGTAAGTTTTAAATTCATGATATATATATTAAAATGGACAACAGACACGTCTTTGAAAGGTGGACTATAGTAATGACAAGACCGATTAATGAAACATTTTTAAAAGCAGCAAGGGGCGAGAAAACAGATCATGTACCTGTATGGTATATGCGTCAAGCAGGAAGATCACAGCCAGAGTATAGAGCAATTAAAGAAAAGTACTCTCTTTTTGAAATCACCCACCAGCCTGAGTTATGTGCGTATGTAACGCGCTTGCCTGTTGAGCAATATAACGTTGATGCAGCGATTTTATATAAAGATATCATGACTCCTCTTCCTGCGATTGGCATGGAAGTAGAAATAAAGGGAGGAATTGGGCCCGTAATAGACAATCCCATTCGTTCTTTAGCAGATGTGGAAAAACTAGGTGAAATTAATCCAGAAGAAGATGTTCCTTACGTGTTAGACACCATTAAATTATTAACTCAGGAGCAGTTATCTGTGCCATTAATAGGTTTTTCGGGTGCACCTTTTACACTTGCAAGTTATATGATCGAAGGCGGTCCTTCTAAAAATTATAATAAGACTAAAGCTTTTATGTACACGGATCCAAAGGCCTGGTTTGCATTAATGGACAAACTTGGCGATATGATTATTACATACGTAAAGTCGCAAATCAAAGCCGGTGCAAGGGCAATCCAGATTTTTGATTCATGGGTGGGAGCGTTAAATGTGGAGGATTATCGTTACTTCATTAAGCCTATCATGAACCGTATCTTTACTTCATTAAAAGAGGAAAATGTTCCGTTAATTATGTTCGGTGTGGGTGCGAGTCATCTTGCATTAGAATGGAATGACCTTCCGCTTAATGTGGTTGGGTTAGATTGGCGTTTACCAATTCACAAAGCAAGAGAAATGGGTATTGATAAAACAGTACAAGGTAACCTTGATCCTGCTATTTTGTTAGCCCCATGGGAAGTAATTGAAGAAAGAGCAAAAGCTATTTTAGACCAGGGAATGGCACGGGATGGCTATATCTTTAATTTAGGTCACGGTGTATTCCCTTCTGTAAATCCAGAAACCTTAAAGAAATTAACCTCATTTGTCCATGAGTATTCAGCCTCCCAATTAAGTCGTTAAATTCCCATCATAAGTTTTAAAATTGGTAAGGAGTCCAATTTTTTGGCACAATAAGATGGGTGCTTTAAAATGGGTCATTAAGGGCTTCGGAGCATTTAATGACCTAGCCCAAACATTTTTAATGGGTAAAGGGAACAGATTTAATAAACGAGGTGCGAACATGACAAAAAAGAAAATGGGGTTGCTGGTAATGGCTTATGGAACCCCATATACATTAGATGATTTAGAGGGATACTATACCCACATTCGACATGGCCGGAAGCCCACTCCAGAAATGATCGAAGAACTTCGAAGCCGGTATGAGGCCATTGGAGGGATTTCCCCTTTAGCTAAGATTACCCTTCTGCAAGCAGAAAAGCTCGAGGAACATTTAAATAGTGTTCAACAGGACATAGAATTCAAAATGTATCTTGGTTTAAAACACATTACCCCCTTTATTGAAGATGCAGTGAAACAAATGCATGATGACGGAATCGAAGAAGCTATTAGTATCGTTCTTGCTCCTCATTATTCAACTTTCAGCATAAAATCCTATAATGGAAGAGCAATAGATGAAGCAAAAAAATTAGGTGGTAAGCTAAAAATTAGAGCCATAGACAGTTGGTATCAGGAACCAAAGTTTATTGATTATTGGGTTGACAAGGTAAAGGAAGTATTTACAGGAATGTCTCAAGTTGAGAGGGATCATTCTGTTCTGATTGTTTCCGCACATAGTCTGCCTGAAAAGATTCTCCAGTTCGGCGATCCTTACCCAAGCCAACTTCAAGAAACTGCAGACCTCATTGCAAAACAGGCAGGAATAAAAAATTATGTGGTAGGGTGGCAAAGTGCTGGGCAAACGCCAGAACCATGGCTTGGTCCAGATGTTCAGGATTTAACTAGGGATTTATACAATGACCATCATTATAAAGCGTTTGTATATGCACCAGTAGGGTTTGTATGTGAACACCTTGAAGTGCTGTATGATAATGATTTTGAATGTAGAAAAGTGACGGAAGAATTAGGTGCAAGTTATTATCGCCCAGAAATGCCTAATGCTAAGGAAGAATTTATTGATGCATTATCGACCGTCATCCTTAAATTGACTGCAGAATAGGCTTCAAAATGTGTGTTGAAGGAAGGTGACCACCGTGACGGAAGAAAAACAAAAAATCATTATCATTGGGGGAGGGATTGCTGGGCTTACCTCAGCATTCTATCTTCAAAAAGCGATTCAGGAAGAGAATCTCCCTTTTGAGTTAAAACTTATCGAAGCATCCCATCGTCTCGGCGGCAAAATGCAAACCGTTATCAGGGATGGCTTTACAATTGAGAGAGGGCCGGATTCGTTTTTAGCCCGGAAATTGAGTATAAGCAGGCTTGCAAAGGAAGTAGGGATGGATGATCAATTAGTCCATAATTCCACAGGTAAATCATACGTTTTAGTTAATGAGAAACTTCACTCTATGCCCGGTGGTTCGATTATGGGAATCCCAACCGAAGTTGGACCTTTTCTCACAACTGGTCTTTTTTCCATTCCCGGTAAATTAAGAGCAGCAGCGGATTTCATTCTACCAAGGTCGGAAAGTGGAAAAGACCAATCCTTAGGTGAATTCTTCAGGAGAAGACTTGGAGATGAAGTTGTTGAAAACTTAATTGAACCGTTATTGTCTGGAATTTATGCGGGGGATATTGATCAATTAAGTCTCATGTCTACTTTCCCTCAGTTTTATGAAGTAGAACAGAAATACAGAAGCCTGATCATTGGTATGAAAAAATCCACTCCTTCCCAACCGAAAACTCCTGTTAATAAGGAAAAAGCAAAAGGTGCCTTCTTAACTTTTAAAACAGGATTACAATCGTTCGCTGAAGCCATAGAAGCAAAAATAGATCCCAAAACCATCTTAAAAGGTCATCGAGTTGATAAAATTACTAAGAACGGCAATAAATATGATGTATATCTCAATAATGGAGAAACTTTAGTGGCAGATAGCATTATAGCAGCGACTCCTCATAAGATAACACAGTCGATGTTTGGGGATTATCGCTTTTTTGATCCATTTAAAGAAGTCCCTTCGACATCAGTAGCCACCGTGGCTTTAGCTTTTCCTGAAGAAGCTGTGAAAAATGATATTGAGGGAACTGGGTTCGTCGTTTCTAGAAACAGTGATTATTCAATTACTGCATGTACTTGGACACACAAAAAGTGGGCACATTCAACACCAAAAGGTAAAGTACTTTTACGTTGTTATGTTGGACGAGCAGGAGAAGAAACCATCGTCGACCTCTCTGATGATCGAATTATCAAGATTGTCTTGGATGATTTGAAAAAGACCATGGATATCACAATGAATCCTGATTTTTCAATTATTTCACGTTGGCAAAATTCAATGCCTCAATATACCGTTGGACATAAACAGCGTTTAACGGACATCTTAGACCATATGAATGCTGAACTGCCTGGGGTATTTTTAGCAGGGGCTTCTTATGGCGGTGTTGGACTCCCAGATTGCATTGATCAAGGTGAGGCAGCCGTCCAAAATGTATTAAATTATTTAAAAAAAGAAAATTCCTAAACCGAAGCTGTACATTGCTGGCAGCTTCTTTTTTCTGCTTGCATTCGGTTCAAGGCTTTAAGGCTGTTATATCAAATGGTGACATTTATTTTCGGCTGTTTTTTTTTTATAATAAAGTGATATGGTTTTTTAGCATTGTAGGAACTAACACTATGAAGTGGAGGCGTTATTTTGAAACTTACGATTATTGGTTATTGGGGTGGATATCCTAAGCAAAATGAAGCAAGTTCTGGTTATCTGCTTGAACATGATGGCTTTCAATTATTAATTGATTGTGGAAGCGGGGTACTTTCTAAGTTACAAAATGTTACCAAGCCTGAGGAACTAGATGCGGTAATCCTTTCGCATTACCATCCTGACCATATTGCAGATATTGGCGTCTTACAGCATGCAAGATTAATCCAAGGCTTTTTAGGAAAGAAGACCCGAACATTGCCTCTATATAGTCATGATTTGGATCAATATGAATTTAGCAAATTAACCTATAAAGATATAACAAAAGGAGTTGCCTATAACCCTAGTGAGGTTCTCACCATCGGTCCATTTCATGTTTCTTTTCTGAGAACAGATCACCCGGCCCCGTGCTATGCGATGAGAATAGAAGCAGCTGGAAAAGCAATTGTCTATACTGGTGATAGTTCGTATAAAGAGGAGTTTATTGAGTTCAGTCGAAATGCTGATTTACTGCTTTGTGAATGTAACTTTTATGGACATCAAAATGGAAAATCAGCTGGGCACATGAACAGTATTGACGCTGGAAGGTTTGCACATAAAGCAAAAGTGAAGCAATTAATTCTAACTCATTTGCCTCACTATGGATCATTACCTCAGTTAATTACTGAAGCATCAAGTGAGTTTACTGGTATTATTAGGCTTGCAAAAGAATTTCAATCTATTTCAATATAAGAAGGGGCCATCAACTATGTTATTTATTGATAATAAAGGAGTCACTGATCCACAGATAAATTTGGCAATTGAGGAGTACGCTCTGAAAAATCTTGATATTAATGAAACGTATTTATTATTTTACATAAATGAACCATCGATCATTATTGGGAAGAACCAAAATACAATTGAAGAAATTAATACAGAGTATGTGGAAGGTAACGGCATTAAAGTTGTTCGCAGGCTGTCCGGCGGCGGTGCGGTCTATCATGATCTTGGTAATTTAAACTTTAGTTTTATCACTAAGGATGACGGAGAAAGTTTTCATAATTTCCGTAAATTTACTGAACCTGTTGTGACTGCATTAAAAAAATTAGGGATAAACGCGGAATTAAGCGGCAGAAATGACATTGAGGTTGGAGGCAGAAAGATTTCTGGAAATGCCCAATTTTCAACCAAGGGTAGAATGTTTAGCCATGGGACGTTAATGCTGAATTCAGAAATAGAAAATGTCGTCTCGGCGTTAAAAGTGAAAAAAGATAAAATTGAGTCTAAAGGAATTAAATCTGTCCGCAGCCGGGTTGCTAATATTTCTGAGTTTCTTACTGAAAGGATGGAAATTGGTGAATTCAGATCCTTACTGTTAAAGAATATTTTTGAGGGGCAAGAAGAAATTCCAGAATATATTCTCACGAAGGAGGATTGGGAAAAAATTCACCAACTTTCAAAAGAACGCTACCAAAACTGGGACTGGAACTATGGAAGATCGCCTAAATTTAATTTACAACATTCTCACCGCTTTCCTGTAGGCAGTATTGATGTTCGGTTAGAGGTTAATAAGGGCGTCATTGAAAATTGTAAAATTTATGGCGACTTTTTTGGTGTAGGTGATGTAAGTGAAATAGAGGAGAAGTTAACGGGGACACGTTATGAAAAAAATGAAATCGAAAAGGCACTTGCAGACATTGACACAACCCATTACTTTGGAAATATTTCAAAGGAAGATTTTTTTAATTTATTATATTAAGAGGCGGGGCACAGCGTTTTCAAATGCTGTGCCATTTTTTTATTTGAATTTCCAAGTATTATACTTGAATAGGTTCTTTTCTTTTAATATAATATGTTTAGAAAATTGCTACTATTTTGTGAATGAACGTTCATTCAACTAAGGGGGAGAAATATGAATCTTTTATCAAAGTTTGAAGAATCAGCGAAGAACTTTGCTGCTAAACCAGCCTATTATTTTATGAACCAATCATGTACTTATGCTGAATTAGATGGTGCAATTACTCAATTTGCATCAGGTTTAGAAAAATTAGGGGTAAAACCAGGAGATCATATTGCATTATTGTTGGGGAACTCGCCGCACTTTGTAATAAGCTTATATGGGGCATTACGTTTGGGGGCAACTGTTATTCCCGTGAATCCCATATATACTGCTGATGAGATTGGCTACATATTAAATAATGGTGACGTTAAAGCAGTTATCGGGCTTGACCTGGCGATCCCATTAGTTGAAAAAATACACACCTCCCTTTCCAAAATAGAGCACTATATTATTTGTGAAACCACACCAACTAGCAATGTAGAATCGAAGATTGAGAACCTATCATGCTCTTCGAAAATGAAATCGTTTTCAAAGGTGATTGCTGCTGGAGACTTAACCTTTAAAGGACCTGAGCTCCAAGACGATGATACGGCTGTCATTCTTTATACTTCCGGTACTACAGGCCAACCAAAGGGTGCGATGTTAACCCATAAAAATTTATATAGTAATGCTAAAGATGTTAGTGAGTATTTGAAAATGAATTCCGAAGATAAAGTAGTAACGGTTCTTCCTATGTTCCATGTTTTCTGTTTGACTGTTGCCTTAAATGCACCATTATTAAGTGGCGCAACGCTATTAATAGCCTCAAAATTTAGTCCAAAAGAAATTTTTGAACTAATTAAAGAAAATAAAGCTACGGTCTTTGCGGGTGTCCCAACCATGTATAATTTCCTTCTTCAATATCCAGATGGAAATCCTGAAGACTTAAAATCTTTACGCCTATGTATTTCAGGAGGGGCTTCCTTACCTGTAGCCCTCTTAAAGAATTTTGAACAAAAATTTAGTGTTGTCATTTCTGAAGGCTATGGGTTGTCTGAGGCTTCTCCTGTTACCTGCTTTAATCCGCTTGACCGCCCGCGTAAGCCAGGATCGATCGGTACATCCATCCTCCGTGTTGAAAATAAAATCCTGAATGAGCTTGGTGAAGAAGTCGCTATTGGTGAAGTAGGAGAATTGGTTGTAAGAGGTCCTAATGTCATGAAGGGGTACTATAAAATGCCTGAAGAAACAGCAGCAATTATTAGAAATGGCTGGCTTCATACTGGTGATCTGGCCAGAATGGATGAAGATGGGTATTTTTATATTGTCGATCGGAAAAAGGATCTCATCCTAGTGGGCGGCTATAATGTCTATCCGCGTGAAGTGGAAGAGGCTATTTATACCCATTCAGATATTGTCGAGGTGGCTGTTCTCGGCGTTCCAGACCCGAATCTTGGGGAGGCTGTAAAAGCTTTTGTGGTCAGCAAGAATCCTGAGCTAACAACTGAACAATTACTTGATTATTGTAAGGAGCGTTTAGCCAAATATAAAATTCCATCTTCTATTGAATTCATTGAAGAACTTCCAAAGAATACAACCGGGAAAATCTTAAGACGGGCACTAAAGACACAAGTAGCCCAAACTGTCAGTAACTAGTATTTATTTCGGAGGGCAGGTTGTGTTAACCTGTCTTTTTAAGGGGGAGCATGGTGGAGTCAATTTTGCTGGAATTTAAAAATCATGTGGCAGTTGTCACAATTAATCGGGCCGATTCTCTAAATGCGTTTAATTATGAAACCTTACTGGTCTTACAGAAAAAGGTCGAAGAAATTCGAATAAATCCAGAAGTTCGGGCAGTTCTTTTTATTGGTGCCGGTGAAAGGGCATTTAGTGTGGGGGCTGACTTAAAGGAACGAAAAACATTAACGGATGAACAAGTGAAGCGAAATCTTTATAAAATTAATGAAGTTTTTACAGCGATTGATAGTCTGCCTCAACCGACTATTGCCGCGATAAATGGGTTTGCGTTTGGTGGGGGAATGGAGTTAGCTTTGGCTTGTGATTTCCGCTTTGCAGCTAAAGAAGCACTAATGGGGTTAACGGAAACGAGTCTTGCCATCATTCCTGGTGCAGGGGGGACACAACGTTTACCGCGCTTGATTGGTCAGGCTAAGGCATTAGAACTCATTTTAACTGCACGGCGCTTGTCCGCAGATGAGGCTTTTATCTATGGACTGATAACAAAAGTTGTGGAGCGGAAGGAATTAATGACAGAATGTTTAGCTTTTTGTTCGCAATTACTGGCAAATGGCCCAATTGCCGTGCAACAGGCTAAGTTTGCCATAAAGAATGGGATGAATACGGACCTAAACACAGGATTACAAATTGAACGTAAGGCATACGAGGTAACACTCCCAACAGAAGACCGAATCGAAGCATTGCAGGCCTTCGCTGAAAAAAGAAAGCCTGCCTTTAAAGGGAAATAAAGAAACATGGTGCCTTGGCGCCATGTTTTTTTATTCTATTTTTACTGAAAATTTGCTATTATTTAATTTTAAATGGGTAAGTGCAACAAGGGGGGAATAGAGTTGGCGGATCTAGCATTTAGTAAAGAATCGTCGGAATTTAAAAAAGGGATTCAAGCCGGGATAAGTATCGGAATTGGCTATTTTCCAATTGCGCTGACCTTTGGTCTTCTCGCTAAGACTTCGGGACTATCTCTATATGAAACGGTGTTAATGAGCTTAATTGTATTTGCTGGTGCATCCCAATACATATCACTGAGCCTGATCGCCTATGGTACAGGAATATTTGAAATTATTTTAACAACGTTTATCGTAAATATTCGTCATTTCCTAATGAGTACATCCCTGAATGAAAAGGTAGAAGAGGACCATCTTCTTAATAAGTTGATTTATTCATTTGGGATAACCGATGAAACATTTTCAGTGGTTGCTACAAAAGAAGGACCGGCGGCAACCGGTTTTTTATTCGGTGTTATCTCGGTATCATATTCTAGTTGGGTAGTTTTTTCTGGACTGGGTCATTTGATTGGAGCTAACCTGCCTCAAACCCTACAGGAAAGCATGGGGGTCGCGCTATATGCCATGTTTATTGGACTTCTAGTCCCATCTATGAAAAAGAGCATAAAGGTAGTATTTCTGGCAGTACTAGGTGCGATATTTAATTCGATTTTTACCATTGGAAACCTTATGGCTCAAGGCTGGGCCATTGTTAGCGCCACCCTTTTATCAGCCATCATTATCGAATCAGTTGAAGTAATTAAAAGAAATCGGAGTGTAAGACATGAAAACTGAAATCGTTTGGATGATTCTTGGAATGGGTTTGGTTACATATATTCCACGTATGATGCCTTTTGTTTTATTCAAAGGAAAAGAACTGCCTCCCTTTATTCAAGGAGTATTAAAAAATGTTCCGTATGCCACACTGGGGGCACTAATTTTCCCTGCAATAATTTTTATCCAAAAGGATGATATCTGGTATGGGGTATTAGGGGCTGCCGCTGCTTTTATTGCTGCTTTTTTAGGAGCTAATGTTATTTTAGTAGTGCTTGGTTCTATCGCTGTCCTATCCATTTATTCGTATCTTATGTAAGTCGGTATTTAAATACCGGCTTTTTTTATTGTATAGGAAATTATAAAATAATCTATTGTGGATAAATTCAAATGGCTCTCTGAATCCAGCTCCAGCGCCCAGCGGCTAGTGTACTTCGCTCTCCGCCCTACGATAAGTCAAGCACGAATGCGCTCCGCTCTTCGTGTTTTCCTTTATCTCGGTTGGAGCGCTCCAGTCCATACGCCGCAAAACGGGCGCTTAAGCTTTTTGTTCTTGTCTAGGCTCAAGCACGGAGGCACTTGCATTTTAATTGTTCTAATTTGTCCTTTTTTAACTAAACTAAGTATAGAGAGTTTGTACAAGAAGGGGGACAAATCATGGCGAGAAAAATGGGAGTCTATGCGGTTGTGGGCTACATTCTATATGGATTGTTTTTTTATTGGTATTTATTTTATTTTGCTGACTCAAGCCTTCCTTTCGAATATGAAGGATCGAAGGCTGACCCGGCCACCTTTTTGAATGGCAGGGAACTTATGCTGAGTGAGGAGTACTCTAAAATAAGAAATTTATTATTTTTCTTATCTACTCCCTTAGAATGGCTTATTTACTTCTTAATATTATTATTCGGCTTATCTAAAGCAATTAAGAATTGGGCTGAAAACTCCTCTAGGTATAAACTGCTCCAAACAGCCATTTATCTGCTTTGGTTATCTGTTTTCGCTTATTTGGCGACATTTCCATTAAGCTATATTAGTTTTAAATTATCAAAAACGTATCATATTTCGACCCAGTCGTTTGCTTCTTGGATGAAAGATGAGTTAATAGATTTTTGGATTAATTATGGGACGTGGCTGATCATTGTCCCGGTATTATACTGGTTGATGAAGAAAAGTCAGAAACGCTGGTGGCTGTATGGGTGGCTTTTATCCATTCCATTTACATTATTTATGATGTTTCTCCAGCCAGTTGTGATTGACCCGCTTTATAATGACTTTTATCCTTTAAAAAATAAAGCATTGGAAACAAAAATCTTGACCTTGGCCGAAAAGGCTCAAATTCCAGCTACTCATGTATTTGAAGTGAATAAGTCAGAAGAAACGAATGCTTTAAATGCCTATGTTACGGGGATTGGTTCTAATGCTCGGATTGTCCTGTGGGATACTACCTTAAATAAACTATCGGATAATCAAATCTTATTTATAATGGCTCATGAAATGTGCCATTATGTTGAAAAACATATTTATTTTGGAATAGCTGGCTACTTGCTAATATCACTGCTCGGTTTGTATTTGACCTATAGGATTATGAATTGGGCAACTAGACGATGGGGTAACGAATTGAAAATCTCCGATGTAAGAGATATCCGTTCACTGCCATTATTTTTTATGATTCTTTCGATGCTTCTGTTTGCTGCCAGTCCATTTACCAATTTTACTTCTCGTTATCAGGAAACTCGGGCTGACAAATATGCGATTGAAATGACAAAAAATCCAGAAGCAGCAATTACATCTTTTCAGGAATTAACTCGTTCCGGTTTAAGTCAAGTAAATCCGCCGTTATTAGTAAAAATCTTCAGGTATACCCATCCTTCCATGCTTGACCGGATATCGGCGCTTGAAGAGTACGAATTGAAGCATAGAAATAAATAGGCACAAACCTAAAATGGGCACAGACATCGTTAGACGTCTGCAGCCTTTTTTTTGGGTGGAAAATAAAAAAGCCGTCAGTCATGACGGCAGTTAAAAGTAATTACGTTCCAAACTTTTTGTTGATTTCCTTAAGTTTACCGGATAACTGGAGAAATGACTTTTTGTCTCGAGAATCAATGGCGGCATCGATTTTTTGCAGTAATTTTTCTCTTTCGACTGTTAGCTGAATTTCGGACAGCAGCATTTCGATGTATAAATCCTGGACAAAGTTCTCTTTCAAGCGAGTGCGTTTCATGGCACCAAGTTTCATTAATTCCGTGTATGATTTTTCATTCATGAAAATCACCTCTGATACTTTTTAAAATTATATGGATTTTTTTGAAGAATATCATTGGTTTTTATAATTTTCAGATAAATATTTATTTAGCCTAAATTTTGTGAATAATTTAGGAACAGTTCAGAAAAGTAAGGGAATAAAAAACAAGGAGTGTTAAGATATGATGGATAAGATGAAAAAGGAGTTGAATGGATTGAAGCAAACCGAGATCGAAGATTATGAAATCAATTCACGTACGATGTTTGTAGAACCAGTGGTATATGGTAGTAAAATTTACTCGCGTGTAGTGGAAGTAGAAGATGAATTCTTGTTACCCTTTAAACCCTTGGATCTAATTAAAAAAAGTTGCAATTATTATGGTGTCGATTACGAAAGCAGGAAAAGAGGAACACGGCAACTAATTGGTTATTTCCGAAAACTCTCAATCATCATTGAACCAACTTACCACATCTATTTTTTTCCTACAGTTTCGCCGCTTAAACCTGAGTGTATATGGATAGCATTTGAACATGTGGAATGTTATCGCCGCGTAGCCGCACAAAAGACAATGATCACTTTCCGTAACAAAAAATCACATATACTTCAAGTTCCAGTAAGTACAATAGAAGTACAGATGTTAAGAACTTCATTATTAAAAACAAAGCTCATGCAAAGAATAGAAAGTAATGGGAGAAAGTTCTTTAATAAGGCAAATGGACCCCAGTTGATAAATGCATCGGAAAGCTCCCTAGAATACGATGCCTATTCGAAGGATCCAAAGTAAGGTTGCTTATTTCTAACAATTAACGGGACAGATGTTTTTTTAATAAATAGGCATCCATTATTTCTTGGACCTTATTTCGTATCCTTGGGTTAAAGTAATTATGGTTTTCTTCGTAGCCTTTATAGATAAACCTGTATAAAGTAAAAGCATCGTCCCGTTTTGTTTCAATTACCTGAAGTTTATTTTTTTTCATATAATGTTTTACTTCCGTCAATTCCTTCTGTATTTCCTTCATCGTTTCCTCAATCAAATCTAAATAGGGTTGTTTTAATTTAAAAGGGCTGTTTTCGACAACGGTTAAATCCCGGTTTAAGATAATTAGAACCATTGGCAAATACATTGCCTTCTCCATTATGTCTCGATCATCTTCGGGGATTCTGGTCATTTTTTTAGTCACACCTTTCATAGTAATGAGAACAAACGTTCTTCTTCATTTTACAAAAAAGGAACATTAAAAGCAATAGGACTTAACATAAACAAAACTCGTCATTTGGCGAGCTTTTTTTATTGAAATAATCAGTTATTATATGAGAAAGTTTTTATTAATAGAAGGATATCTGATAGGGGAAAATGAATTAAATGAAGAAACCCCTAAAGAGAAAAAACGGTCATATAAATAGGAGCATAAAAAACATGGATGAATAGGTGATAATCAATGAGATCTGATAAACATCAAGTGAAGAAAAAGAGACGATGGCCATCCGTTTTACTAGTATTCCTACTGCTAATTGGGGCGGTAGCGGGCTATGCTTATTATCAATACAAGCAAGGAGTTAACCAATCACTAAAAAAAATTGATAAAAAGGCTTCAAATGTTGTCTATACTTTCGAAGGGCAAAAGGATCAGTATGGGGGAACGAATATCCTTTTGCTTGGAAGTGATGCAAGAGGGAAAGAAAAGTCTCGAGCAGATACAATCATGATTGTTCATTATAATGAAGACAAAGGAACCTTTAAACTAACTTCAATTATGAGGGACAGTTACCTTGAGCTTCCAGGACATGGTAAACATAAGGTTAATTCAGCATTTGCACGCGGTGGACCAGAATTAATGAGGCAAACGATTAAGCAAAATTTTGATATTGACCTTCAATACTATGTCATTGTCGATTTTCAAGGCTTTGTGCAACTTATTGATGAAGCATTCCCTAATGGGGTAGAGATCGATGTAGAGAAAAAAATGTCAAAAAATATTGATGTAACTTTAGAGCCAGGTCTGCAAAAATTAAATGGAGAGGAAATGCTTGGTTATGTCCGTTACCGTCATGATGCTATTGGGGATTTTGGAAGGGTAGAACGTCAACAAAAGGCGGTTAAGGCTATCGGGGATCAATTGATGGGACTGCAAACGATTCCAAAGCTCCCTAAACTGATTGGAGTGGTGACGCCTTACGTAAATACAAATATGAAAACTTCAGACATAACATTTATGGCAAAGGATTTCTTTTCAAGTGATCGTGGAAATATTGATACGTTACGAATTCCTGTTGAAAATAGCTATTCGGATGCGCGTATAGCTGGGGAAGGAGCCGTATTAGATATCAATGTTGAAAAGAATAAAGAGGCACTTCATCAATTTATCACAAAGTAATCATTGGCATTGCTAATTCGTAAAAATAATGAGGAGAAATAGGATGGACATTGAATCATTAAGAGCTTGGTTTACGCTTGAACATATAATGAATCTAATTCGGGAATATCGAGCCCTTGGCCCCATACCTGGCATAATGCTTATTGTCATTGAAGCATTTTTGCCATTTCTCCCATTGTTTTTATTTGTAATGGCTAATGCCAGTGCTTTTGGACTTTGGTTTGGATTTTTATATTCATGGCTAGGAGCCTGTATTGGGGCGATACTCGTATTTTTACTAGTCAGAAGGTATGGGCAGCAAAGGTTATTATCTTTTTTGCCAAAGCACCCGCAGGTTCGTAAATTGATGGATTGGCTGGATTGTCATGGATTCGGCCCCCTCTTTTTATTGCTATGTTTTCCATTTACCCCCTCAGCTGTAGTGAACATAGTTGCAGGTCTTTCTAAAATTCGTCTTGCCCAATACATGTTAGCTGTGTGTATCGGGAAGATGGTGATGATATTCACAATTAGTTTTGTGGGCTATGATATCCAGTCATTGCTGACGAAGCCTCTTCGGACTGTTGTAGTATTGCTTATTATATTCATTCTTTGGTTTGTTGGTAAAAGAATTGAAGGCCGAATGAATAAGAGCACGGAAACTGACCATAATGGTGAAATAGATAGAAACTATAAGCAGGAGAAACGGAGGAGCGTTAATGAAGATTGAATGGAAAAAGGAAGGCATGGAGTGGGCTAAGGCTTTTGCGATTGGAATCATTATTTTTGCTTTTATTCGTACATTTTTCTTTTCAAATTATGTAGTCGAAGGCGAATCAATGATGCCAACGCTCCAGGATGGAAATAAGCTGGTAGTTAATAAGCTGGGTTATCAAGTGGGGGAATTGAATCGATTCGATGTGATTGTTTTTCATGCCAATGAAAAAGAGGATTTTGTAAAACGGATCATCGGCCTGCCGGGAGACAAGATTGAATATCGAGATGACCTATTGTATATTAATGGGCATAAGTATGATGAACCATTTTTAAATGTGTACAAACAAAAATCCCCTGGAATAAGGATTACTGGTGATTTCAGTTTAAAAGAAATTACCGGTGAAAATACTGTCCCTGACGGAAAGTTATTTGTCCTTGGTGATAATCGATTAGGAAGTTGGGACAGCCGACAATTTGGTTTTATATCGGCAAGTCAAGTCGTTGGTAAAGTTGATTTACGCTACTGGCCATTAAATGAAATGGACGTCCATTTTTAAATATTGAGATGAAGGCACTTACACGATGAAGAATCGTGTTTTTTTTTGTTTTAGGCTGTGTTAAACTTGTCTGTTAATTTCCGTTCCAGGCACTTCGCTTTCCGCGGGCGTGCCGGGGAGCCTCCTCGTCGCTTTGCTCCTGCGGGGTCTCCCCTGACCCGTACTCCCGCAGGAGTCTTCGTGCCTTCCACTGCAATCAACAGAGTGCCAAAATCAACATTAACCTTTAACACAGCCTTGTCTTAAAACCGTAGAATTTACCAATTATGGCTTGAATCTGTACATGGGTATTCCAAACGTTTGTGCTTATTTTATGATAGAATGGGAGATATAAAATTTAAGAGTGGTTGTGGAAAGCGAGGTTTTTACATGTCATTAAGAATGGTAATCGGGCGTTCAGGAAGCGGAAAGACAGCAATGTTTATAGAAGAAATAAAGGAGCGGCTTCTGGAAAAACCAGAAGGCACACCGATCATTTACATCGTTCCTGAACAGATGACTTTTTTATCTGAATATCGCTTGGCAACAGACCCAGCAATCGGCGGAATGATCCGCGCTCAAGTATATAGTTTTTCACGACTAGCGTGGCGGATCTTGCAAGAAACAGGCGGGATTAGCCGAATCCATTTAAGCAGTGTAGGGATGAGCATGCTCATTCGCAAAATTATTGAAGAGCAAAAGGAGCAGCTAGGGCTTTTTCAGCGTGCTGCCGATAAGACTGGATTTATCAAACAGCTTGAGCAAATGATCACTGAATTTAAACGATATTGTATTAGACCAGAGGAGTTAATTCAAAGCGCATTCCAATCTAATGGTGATGCAACAGCGGCCAATGCCTTAAATGATAAAATTAAAGATTTAGAAATTATTTATAAAAGGTTTGAGGATGAAATTTTTGGTAAATATATCGATTCAGAGGATTACTTTACACTCTTAGCGGAGAAAGTGTCCCATTCAACCTATTTAAAAGATGCAGAAATATATATTGATGGTTTTGATAGTTTTTCACCACAGGAATATCGGGTAATGGTGGAATTAATGAAACATTGCCAAACTGTTTCAATTGCACTAACAACCGATCACTTATCATTTGATACAGCCCCTGATGAACTTGATTTGTTCCGTTTGGCTGGTGGAGCATGCTTTTCTATTTATGATATAGCCAAAGCAAATGGGATCAAGATGGAATTGTCAGTCATTTTAAAAGAGCAAAAAAAATGGGCTGAGCCATCATTGCGTCATCTGGAAGAAAAATTTGATACGCGGCCAGTAGTACCATATTTGAATAATTCCCAAATTAATATTTGCCAAGCAGTAAACCGTAGAGCAGAGATTGAAGGGATTGCCAGAGAGATTCGTGATTTTGTCAGAACAAAGGGTTTCAGGTACCGGGATATCGCATTGTTAATCAGAAATGGGGGGGACTACCATGAGATTGTTGAACCAGTTTTCAACGATTATCAGATTCCCTATTTTATTGACCAAAAAAGGACGATGCTTAACCATCCTTTAATTGAATTAATTCGATCCAGTCTTGAGGTGATTAATTCTTACTGGCGCTATGAACCGGTATTTAGAGTGATTAAGACAGAATTATTATTCCCCCTTCAGGAAAATACCGCTAAAATGCGCGAGAGAATGGACAAACTAGAAAATTATTGTCTAGCATACGGAATAAACGGAAGTAAATGGACGAAAAAAGATCGTTGGAGCTATCGACGCATTAGAGGGCTGGAATTAGAGGTTAACTCTCAAACCGATGCGGAAAAAGAGATGGAACAAGAGTTAAATGAATTAAAACTGATGATTACTGCGCCGTTATTACGTCTATCAAGAAGGTTGAAAAAAGCCGATTCAGGACGAAAACTCTGCGAAGCCATCTATTTATTGCTAGAAGAATTGGATGTCCCAGCCAAGCTTGAAAAGTGGAAGGCAGATGCCGAGGAAAAGGGTAATTTGGTAAATATGCGTGAGCACGAACAAGTCTGGAATGCTGTCATCGATCTTCTCGATCAATATGTTGAAATACTTGGGGATGAGCCAGTCCCATTAAAGGCATTTGCGGCGGTGTTAGAGTCAGGTTTTGAATCCTTACATTTTTCACTTATTCCACCTGCACTTGACCAGGTTTTGGTTGGGGATTTAGAAAAATCAAGGCTGAATGAAATAAAAATTGTCTTTGTGGTGGGTGTCACTGAAGGAATATTGCCTGCAAAAATATCGGATGAAGGGATCCTCTCGGATGAAGACAGGGAAATGCTTTTGGCAGCTGGGGTCAATATCGCACCAAGCAGCAGGACACGCTTGCTCGATGAAAACTATCTAGCCTATAAAGCTTTTACTGCACCATCTGAAGTCCTTTTTGTGTGTTATCCACTTGCGAATGATGAAGGAAAAGCGCTAATTCCTTCTTCGTATATTAAGAGACTAAAAGATATGTTTCCAGAGGCAAATGAGCTTTTCTACGTTTCAGATCCATCACAAGTTTCGGAACGGAGTCAACTAAGTTTTATTTCAAATTTTACAACTACGTTGTCTTACCTCAATTCCCAACTGCAATGGAAAAAACGAGGTTACCCTATTTCTGATCTTTGGTGGGATGTTTATAACTACTATCTTGAGAGTTCAGGGAAGGACAAGGCCCAAAAAGTGTTTTCTAGCCTGTTTTATACGAACCCAACGGTAAAACTTTCTAAAGAGACAGCAGATGAATTATATGGCGAAGCAATTCAAGCTAGTGTTTCCAGAATGGAACTATATAACTCCTGTGCTTTTTCTCATTTTGCCGGGCATGGTTTAAAGCTCCGGGATCGCCAAGTATATCGGTTAGAGGCTCCTGATATCGGAGAGTTGTTTCATGCTGCCCTAAAACAGATTGCGGATATTGTCAATGAACAAAACCTTTCATGGGCTGAGCTTTCAAGGAAACAATGTGAAGAGCTTTCGAAAGAAGCCGTCATGACATTAGCTCCTAAACTGCAAAACGAAATATTATTAAGCTCAGAGCGACATCATTATATTAAAAGGAAATTAGAACAAATTATTACCCGTGCTTCTGTTGTTTTAAGTGAGCATGCTAAAGTGAGTGGTTTTTCACCGATTGGTTTGGAATTAGGATTTGGACCAAATGGAAAACTGCCGCCATTATCATTCTCATTGAAAAATGGGAAACGTATGGAGTTAGCTGGTAGAATTGATCGAGTCGATCAGGCAAAAGCAGCAGATGATAGCGTCTTTTTACGAGTAATTGATTACAAGTCAAGTGAAAAGGATGTCAATTTTAGTGAAGTGTATTATGGTCTTGCGCTGCAAATGTTAACATATCTTGATATTGTCATGACACATTCAAATGAATTGGTAGAGATGAAAGCCAGTCCCGCAGGTGTTCTCTATTTCCATGTTCATAATCCTTTTATTAATACAACCAAAATGTTGACGATCGATGAAATCGAAAAGGAAATGATGAAAAAATTTAAGATGAATGGATTAATGGTAAGTGATCAAAATGTAATCCGGCTTATGGACAAAACACTTGAATCGGGTGATTCACAAATTATTGCGGCTGGCATAAAAAAAGATGGGAATTTATCTAAAAAATCAAAAGTTGCCAGTCTATCAGAGTTTGATGACCTGAAAACTTATGTCCGTAAAATATATCTAAAAACAGGTAACGCTATAATTGATGGTCAGATTGATATAGCACCATATAAATTAAAGGATAAAACACCTTGTACATTTTGTTCTTATAAATCAGTTTGTCAATTTGACGAGGCCATTGAAACTAATCAATTCCGTGTTCTCACACCACACTCGAAGGAAGATGTACTAGAGTTGATTAGAAAGGAGGTTCGAGAATCATGAGTAAGATTGCTATTCCGCCCAAGCCAGAAAATGTAACATGGACTGATGACCAATGGAAGGCAATAATGGCAAAAGATAGAGACATACTCGTCGCGGCAGCGGCTGGTTCCGGAAAGACGGCTGTCCTCGTGGAAAGAATCATTCAAAAAATTCTTTCAAAGGAAGATCCGATTGATGTTGATGAATTATTAGTAGTGACCTTTACGAATGCATCGGCAGCTGAGATGCGGCATCGAATAGGGGAGGCGCTAGAAAAAGCTATTGATGCGGACCCAAGTTCTCGCCATTTAAGAAAACAGCTCAGCTTATTAAACAAAGCATCTATTTCAACTCTTCACTCCTTTTGTATGGAAGTCATCCGAAAATATTATTACTTAATCGACGTAGACCCAGGGTTTCGAATTGCTGATGAAACAGAGGCGCAATTAATCCGAGATGAAGTGATGGACGAGTTATTTGAAGAAGAATATAGCCAAAAAGATAATGAAACCTTTTTTAACCTGGTGGATTCATTCACTAATGACCGCAGCGATGCTGCTTTAATGGATATTGTTCGGTCTATTTACGATTTTGCTAGCTCAAATCCAGAGCCAGATCAATATTTACGGTCAATAATAAATATGTATGATGTTTCATCGATTCATAATATAGAGGACCTTCCCTTTATACAGGACCTGCTTTTTGATATTGAACTACAATTAGAAGCGGCTAGAGAAATGATAAACCGGGGGCTGGAAGTAACGAAGCTCCCAGGCGGACCAGCTCCAAGAGCCGAAAATTTTCTAGATGATTTAATGGTAATTGATACTCTTCTACTTGCGAAAAAGGACTCTTGGGAAACACTTTATCAAGCATTAATGACCTGGTCTTTTTCACGGGCAAAACAAGTGAAAGGTGATCACTTTGATAAAGAACTAACGGAGAAGGCCCAAAAACTCCGCGATAAAGCAAAGAAAAAAATTCAAGATATAAAAGGGGAATTATTCTCTCGAAAACCTGAGAGCTTTTTACGTGATATGGAAGAGATGCGGCCATTAATAGAAACATTGGTTCATCTTGTGAAGGAATTTTCCCAGCGGTTTGCAAAGGTGAAAAGAGAAAAAGGACTTGTCGATTATGCAGATTTAGAACATTACTGCCTTGGCATTTTGACAAAGGAAATCTCAACCGAGGGTGAATTTCTTCCATCGGAAGCGGCTCTCGCATACCAAAGGCATTTTAAAGAAGTCTATTGTGATGAATATCAAGACACAAATATGGTGCAGGAAACCATCCTGAAACTTGTAACGAAGAAAGAAGAGCACAATGGAAATATGTTTATGGTCGGAGATGTTAAACAGTCCATTTACCGCTTTCGATTGGCCGAGCCAAACCTTTTCTTAGGCAAGTATACCCGCTTTAAAGTTGACGGAGAGTCAACGGGATTACGTATTGATTTAGCACGAAATTTCCGAAGCAGAAGTGAAGTACTCGATGCTACCAATTATTTATTTAAACAAATTATGGGTGTCAAGGTTGGTGAAATCGAATATGACGAGGCGGCAGAGTTACGTGCAGGTGCACCCTATCCCGAAGATGAACCCTTTCCGGTTGAACTTCTGCTTATTAACCAAAACGTTGAAGAAAGGGAATCATCAACTGAGACATCTGAAAGTGAGGCAGGTGCACAGGAGGAACTGGAAGAATTTGATGCAGTTGGACTGGAACAATCCCAACTCGAAGCAAGGGTTATTGCATCTAAAATTAAGGAATTAGTAGCTACTGGAGCACCAGTATATAATCCAAAAACGAAATCTACTCGGCCGCTCATGTATCGGGATACAGTTATACTGCTCCGTTCGATGACATGGGCGCCGCAGATCATTGAAGAATTTAAGCAGCAAGGGATTCCCGTATATGCCAGCCTCTCAACGGGGTACTTTAACGCAACGGAAGTAGCCATTATGATTTCACTCCTGCGTGTTATTGATAATCCATTCCAAGACATCCCCCTTGCGGCTGTATTACGGTCCCCCATCGTTGGGTTGAACGAGGAGGAACTATCAATAATCCGCATTCATCAGAAACGAGGCTCATTTTGGGAAGCAGTTTCTGCATTTTGTAAGAGTAAACAAGCTGAAAATACGGCTGGATTTTACGAAAAACTGCGCCGCTTTTATGACTTTTTAACAGAATGGCGCTCTATGGCAAGACAGGGATCTTTGTCTGAGTTAATTTGGCAGTTATACAGAGATACCCAGTTTTATGATTTTGTCGGAGGCTTACCGGGAGGAAAGCAGCGACAGGCAAACCTGCGTGCACTATATGATAGAGCACGGCAATATGAACATACTTCTTTCCGTGGTCTGTTCCGGTTCCTACGGTTTATTGAACGAATGATGGAAAGAGGAGACGATCTCGGGGCTGCAAGGTCACTTGGAGAGCAAGAGGACGTTGTCCGAATTATGACTATTCATAGCAGCAAAGGGCTTGAATTTCCCGTCGTATTCATGGCAGGAATGGCTCGAACCTTTAATATGGCTGATATACGTAAACCATATATGTTGGATAAAGAATATGGATTTGCTTCTAAGTATGTAAATGCAGAAAAAAGAATTTCGTACCCTTCCTTACCACAAATTGCTTTTAAGCGAAAAAAGAAAATGGAAATGCTCGCCGAAGAAATGCGTGTCTTATATGTAGCGATGACTAGGGCTAAGGAAAAACTTTACCTAACCGCAACATTAAAAGATGCGCTGAAAAAAATTGATCAATGGAATGATGTTGCAGCTAATACAGAATGGCTGTTGAAAGATTACGAACGGGCAGCAGTTTCAAGCTATATTGATTGGATTGGTCCTGCCCTTGTTCGCCATCAAAACAGTAACGAATTAAGGGTTAATGAAACAATAAATCCCCTTATACCTGAGGAAATCACAAATCACCCTTCCGTATGGAAAATTTCTTTGCTAAGTGCTGAAGAGGTGAAGCAGAATGAAACAGAAAAAGATATAGAAGAAAATCAACTACTTGAACGTGTGCAAAAAGGTGAACTTGTCGAGACTACGTCACCATTCGCTGAAGAAATTAAGTCCCGCTTAGATTGGGAATATTCTTTTACGAATGCAGCAAGCCATCGTTCGAAACAATCGGTTTCTGAAATAAAGCGCCAAAGGGAAATGGCAGATGAACAAAGTGGGACCGACCTTGTAAACCATTTAAAAAAATCAATCGTAAAACGACCTAAATTTATGCAGGAAAAGCAATTAAGCCCGGCCGAACGAGGCTCTGCTATGCATATGGTCATGCAACACGTTGATTTAACTAAACCAGTGAATCAGGAATCGCTTCAGGAACAATTAACATGGATGATCAATAATGAATTATTAACCCCCGAACAGGCTGCAGTAATCGATAAAAATTTGATTATTCAATTTTTTGATTCCAATTTGGGGCAAAGGTACTTTACTGCTAAAACAATCAACAGAGAAGTTCCATTTACACTTTCCATGCATGCTCGTGATGTGTATCCTAATTGGAACGAGGAAGATGAATCTGTGTTTGTCCAAGGGATTATTGACTGCATCTTAGAGGATGAAGATGGGCTGGTTTTGGTGGATTATAAGTCAGATCGGATAACTGATCGCTATAAAGGCGGGTTTGAACAAGCTAAGATAATTCTTGAAAACCGCTACAAGATGCAAATTAACTTATATACCCGTGCAATTGAACAAATCTGGAAAAGAAAGGTCAATGAGAGGTATTTGTTTTTCTTTGACGGGGCTCATATTTTGAAGGTTGAGAAGGATTAATTCAATAAAAAATGACATAGACCATCTTGTGGTTTATGTCATTTTTTTAATTATTACCCACAATTGGCTGATCGACTACTTTCGTATCAAGTACATTTGTACCACTTAATCCCGAATTCGTCACGATGAATCCACCGGTATTAAATGCACCTGAGCCTGCATTTGCCTTAGAGGCACTCTTTGGAGAGATATACACCGTATCGCCAAATTGCACAATACCGCCACCTACGTTAACAATTTGGACGGGACCGATAATCGCTGGCATACCAAACATCCTTTTTAGTAAACTTAGTTATATCCTTAAGAGTAACTTATGCATTTATTGTTGTCCTTGTTCTCCTTCGTCTTCTTCATTTCTAGGACTTGGACCTAACTGTCGAATATGCTTAATTCTAGCTTCCATGGAAACATGACGGCTGCTCCCAACGTGCAAGAGGGAAGATGAAGATATCCCCGTAATATCAATTCGGCCAACCTTAATTAAAGGGTTTGGATTTTGACGGGAGTATGTGAAAGATTCATTAATAGGAAGAAAAGGTATTGGTTCAGAATAGACTCTGTAAGGGGATAAATTCCCTTCATTTCCATAGAACACTTCTTCCTCCCTTTGGACCGCGAGTGCTCTAGAAAGACTATTTATAATACAGGAATCCCCTAACTGTACCGTAGAGGAAAAAGAGACGATTTTAATATTAATCGTGTCTACACAAGAGGTTCTCTGCAGCATGTTGTTCACTCCACTGATAGCGGAACAAAAGGACCAATAATTAATGATTCCGCAGGGGTATCAAAAGTAGAGGCTAACTGGATTGTCTCTGTATCGCCTACCATTACTAACGAGGAACTTGACACCCCAGTGATTTTTATGTTTTGGACAAAGAGTTCGCGGTTATAAACTACAAAGTTCATTCCGTATGCATCCCTTTCAGGTTATCAGGTAAATTACTAAAAAAAACCATTACCCCATTTTGAATTTCCTTCTTTAATGCTTCAATAATTAAATCATCTGACGGGGCATCTTCAATCGTGCGATTGTCCGAGGATTTGGTGTTTAAATGATGTTCGATCCTACTCGGAAGCTGTTTAATGATGTCTTGTTTTATGAATGCTAAATACTCGTCATTTGGTAGAACGTTCAATTCTCTCTGAGTAGCTTCCACGATCGGTGGTAAATCCGATTCTAAATATCTATAAATGGCTTCCTCAATTTTCATTGATCTTTGCATTTGATGTTTTGGTGAGATTGGGGTGGATAAGGATTGATTTTGGACCGCAAAATCTTCAATTCCTGCTAATTCGGATGGATTTAGACCAATGTTTAACGTTCCTTCAAGTGTCTCTACCTTTAGTTGATCAAATTTATATTCAATTTTGTCTACATGGATGGCCTGTTTTTCACATAATTGTTTGATTTCTGCTTGCATTTTTTGGAGAGTGCTCTCTAAAGATAGAATTCTCTGCTCCTGAGCTTGAATACACATCTGTAGCCATTGAAGATATTGGGAATAATCCTGATACATGTAATCACCTCACAATTATTTCGCCAATAAACGTATCGATTTTCATAAGATAGGCGGCTTATTTATCCGGTTTTCTTACCGAGGCTTGTAGGGGGACTGCTGGTGTCCCTAATAAAGAGCCCGAAGATTTGATTGTTTGTGGTGCAGGTCCAGTAAATCCGCCAGTATTATATAAATGAGCCGTAGGTTTAATAATCCCAGCACTGCCTATTTGTAAGACTGAGGAATTGGTAATCCCGCCAATTTTAATGAAATTAATCTGAATGGACTGCTGGATATAAAAGTTCATTTAAAATCACCCATTCATTAAGCATTTAGTGCAATCCCTTGATCGTAAACATCTGAATCAGTTGTGTTGGTGGAACTTACATTATTTTGAAGCTGTAAGCTATCCCCAGTGTTAAAGGAACCAGCGCCAGAAAATGTTTTTGCGGTAGAAAATGGCATGATTTTATATACATCGCCAATATGGAAAACAGAACTGCTGCCAAGTGTAATGACCTGCGCAACTCCAACAATTGCTGGCATTTTCAACACCCTTTTTTTCATAGTATCTTCTACATCCTATGTATAGGCAAAGGTAATGTGATTGATTCGCCTAAATAAATTGAAATCAGTAGTTATTTATTTTGTAAGAAAATAAGCGAAAATAGTTATAAATAACTATTACTTTCGTCAAAAAATGATATATTGGTAGGATTTTCGATAATTGAAAAAGGGACTATTATAGGATTAAGAGATCAGTCGGAAATAAACACTGTTTCTCGATAAAGGCAAACCTGATGAAAATCAGTGACGCAAAGCTAAAGGGGCTAAGGTGCATGTGCACTAAGCCAGCCAGTTACCGAAAGATTAGGGTGTTTCATAATGGTTATTCTATGTGTGCATAGGTGTTCTATGTATCTATGGATAATCTATGAATTTTATCCCCCCTTTGGTAAAGGCGGGGCTATTTCTATTTCGCGGAGGTGAAGACTAATCGACTGCTTAACCTGTTTTGGACCCATAAATCCCCTTATTTTAGATGAAGATGTTTCAGAGGTTATGGTAAATGGACCTAACCAGGTGTACTGTGAACGAAAAGGGAAATTGGTATTAACATCAGTACAATTCCGTGACAATGAACATGTCATGGCTATGATCGACAGAATTCTTACCCCGCTTGGATGGAGAATCGATGAAAGTTCGCCAATGGTAGATGCTAGGCTGCCTGATGGCTTACGTGTTAATGCAATCATTCCTCCCCTTGCATTAAATGGACCAGCCGTTACTATCAGGAAGCTTTCAAAGTATCCCTACCAAATTGAAGATTTAATCAACTTTGGGACAGTGACAGAGGAAATGGCATTTTTTCTAGATGCATGCGTGAAAGCCCGGTTGAATATGTTTGTTAGCGGTGGCCCGGGGTCTGGTAAAACAACCACTCTGAATGCCCTTTCTAATTTTATTCCAGATGAAGAAAAGATCGTAACCGTTGAGGATGCAGCCGAGATTCAGTTGGGACAGGAGCATGTAATATCACTAGAGCTACGACCTTCCGAAATAAAAGGTAAAAGAGCCATTTCGATTCGGGAGCTTCTCAAGAGATCGTTACGAATGAGACCTGACCGTGTTATTCTCGGAGAAGTCCGTGGTGGAGAAGCGCTTGATATGCTTCAGGCAATGAATTCTGGCCATGATGGTTCACTTGCTACAGGGCACTCATATAGTCCAAGGGATATGATTAGCCGTTTGGAAACAATGGTCCTTTTAGCAGGAATGGATAATTCGATTAAAGCCATACGAGAGCAAATTGCCGGTGCAATCGATGTGATTATACAGCAAACCCGTTTAATGGATGGAACAAGGAAAATTATCAATATTACTGAAGTTCAAGGAATGGAAGGAGACAATATCGTTCTGCAAGACATCTTTTCCTTTAAACAAAAAGGACTTAATTCTGAGGGGAAAATTATTGGACAACTTATACCGACTGGTGTCCGCCCAAAATTTTATGATCGCCTAGAGGCATCAGGGATTCATATTCCGGCGTCATTGTTTAAAGAAAATAAAGTGCAATGGCATTAATTTATGAATACTTAAGGGCTGAATTCCTATTGGATATAGGGTTCAGCCTTTTTTAATAAAGTTAAATCCATAATTGATAGATTGTGTTCCTATGTTTGTTACTATATTTGACTTACTTTTTTTCGTGTTTATTAACTGTTTATGGTATGATAAGGTTCGAATTAAATGAAATTTCATACATAAGGAGGAACTATATTGATTCACGGTCATATTACGGCATGGCTTTTAGCATTAATTCTATTTGTTGTGGCACTTTTTTTACATAAGGGTGGAAAAGAAAAAGGTGCAAAAGTTGTTAAAATGATTTTACGAGTATTATATTTGCTTATTATTGCAACAGGTGCAGGGCTTTTATTTTCGGTTTACAAAATTGATGTTTGGTATGTTTTAAAAGCGGTTGTCGGACTTTGGGTAATCGGATTATTCGAAATGATTCTTAGCCGTGTGGCTAATAACAGAAGAACTTCTGTATTTTGGATTCAGTTTGTTGTTGCATGGGTTCTTGTTTTATATCTAGGTGGAAGATTGCCAATGTCATTTTTACACCCATAATTTTAATGTTATCTTGTAAAGGCTGTCGAACAATTCGACAGTCTTTTATATTCGCAAGAATAATAAACAACGTGACAACTGCTAAGTTTGGTTTTAATATTGAAATTAGTAGAGAGGAGAGGGATCCATATGCTTGTAAAAGTGTTTGCTAATCTCCGGCAAATTTGTGGTGGAGTAACGGTTGATGTTCAGCCTGATGGTGAAAGAGTAATAGATGTACTGGATAAAATGATAGAGATGTTTCCGTCTTTAAGAGATGAAATCTTTACAGCAGAAAAGGAACTGCTTCCATTTGTTCATGTCTATGTAAATGGGAGAAATATTATCCATCTCGACGACTTAGAAACGAAAGTGGATGAGAAGGATCAATTTGCTCTATTTCCGCCAGTAGCTGGTGGGTAATATGGAAATAAGAGATTTAGAATTTCGTGGGATAAAGATTGAACATCTAGGTATGTATTTTGAAGAATTAGGTGCCAAACAAGTGACTGACAAGTTCCCTTACATTTATGAAGCGGAAAACTGGAGGGGATATATACTTTCGGAAGAGGAAATTTCATTTACTTCAATTTTTAAAGTTAATACAGTCAAAGTTCGTTTTTGTGCAAATGAAGCTCAAACTCTTGATGAATTAATCAAAAATTACCGCTATAAAACAACGAGAATAGGGGGGTAACCTCTATCAACAAAGCTTCTGCGCCTTTATGGGCAGAAGCTTTATTAATATTTTTCTTAGACTGTTTGCTTTACTTCAGGATCGATAATACCCAATTCACGAAGTTTCTCATCTGTGACGAGGCCGTCTTTCCAGCCGCGGACTTGGTAATATTCTTCAAGCATGATATCCATTCGGCTTACATGACCTGCACTGTTTCCAGATGCTGGTTCTTCCGTAAAACGTTTTGGTAGGAAGTCGTCCTCGCGTTTATTAAATCCAGCTAGGTTATTGTAATACCGTTCAAGATTATAGATTCTCTCCCCAGCCTTCATTACATCCTCAGCAGTAAGCTGATTTCCTGTCATTGCACTATATTGCTCAGCATAATGCTCTGCGTTTTCTGAGAAGGAGGAGAACTTACAAATATTCATTGAATCGGAGAATGCTAGCATGTCTTGGAATACCTTTAATAATTCGCCTTTTCCTTCTGGCTTTAAGCGGTCAGTTGGTTCAGGGATACCGGCAATTTCACTGGCAACTGTGTATCCGCGCAGATGGCAGGCACCGCGGTTACTTGTTGCATAACCAAGTCCAATACCTTGAATTCCACGTGGGTCATATGCAGGGATTGACTGACCTTTAACAGACATGGACAGTTCAGGTTTTCCCCAAGATGCTGCTGCACGTGCTGGTCCTTCAGCAAGAATCCCTCCGAAGCCTTCACGGTGTGCAATCTTCTTGGTTAATTCAATCATAGAATCGGCATCACCCCAGACTAATTCCTCTGAAATGATTCCTTTCTCATAAGCTTCCATTGTAACAGAGAAGCAGTGACCCAGTTCAATTGTATCTAGACCATACTCATTACAACGGTCGATCATATATGAAATCGCTTCCGCATCACTTAGTAAACAGTTCGAACCAAGTGACCAGGCAGATTCAAATTCAATACTTTCTACACGAGTTTTGTATTTGCCATCTTTTACTTCTACTTCGATTTTACAGCCAACTGGGCAGGCATGGCAGGTATTATTGGCTACACGTAAATTCGTGTTATAATATTCACCGCTATGTTTCTCTGCTTCATCCCAGTGTGTTAGTTGGGAATTCTTAGTTGGAAGCGCTCCCACCTCATTGATTAAGTTAGTTAATACATTTGTTCCATAGACGGATAAACCACCTTTATTAGGTGCAGTTAAGCCCCCATCAAGGATTGCTTTGACGGCTTTTTTATTGGCATCTTTGTAATCAGTATCCAATTTTGGCTGCGGCATATTGCCTTTTTGAGGAGCTTTAATAACAATCGCTTTTAACTTTTTAAAGCCTGCAACTGCAGCAGTACCACCGCGGCCAGCTGCCCGGTCATGTTCATTAATAAATGAGGCAAAGCGTACAGTGTTTTCACCCGCTTGACCAATAGTCATTACACTTAGATCTGATTCTCCATGTTCATCTTTCATTGCTTGGATAAAAGCTCTAGTGCTAGTTCCCCATAAGTTAGATGCATCCCGAAGCACTGCTTTGCCATCTTCAATAAATAGGTATACGGGCTTGTCGCTTTTTCCTGAAAAAATAATATTATCCACTCCAGCCCACTTTAGACGTGCTGCTGTCCATCCACCAATGTGAGAATCTGTAACTGTACCAGTTAAAGGTGATTTTGTGACAACACAAAGGCGTCCGCTCATGGAAGAACGTGATCCTGTGACAGGACCTGTCATGATACATAGGATGTTTTCCGCAGATAATGGCTCGACTTCAGGGCCGTTATCTAACACATACTTAACTCCAAGGCCGCGGCCGCCTATGTATTTTTTTGCATCTTCTTCATTGATGGCCCGATAATTTATTACCCCATTTGTTAAATCGACCAAGACTTCTTTGTTTTTAAAACCGCCTAGATTCAAATTTTTCCCCTCCACTTCTAATTTTAAGGAATAGATATGCATCTCTTATAATATTAGAAAATGATATAAGAGATTCCTTCCAAAATTATACTTAAACCTATTTTTATTATATAACTTTTTGAATACTTTTAAAATTAGTAAATTATAAACAACACAAATTAATAATTTGGTAAAATAATAGTAGTTTGGAAAAGAGGTGTAATATGAGTGAAATTGAACGCTATTCAAGACAGATTCTTTTTCAACAGATAGGGAAGACAGGTCAAATAAAATTATTGAATAGCAAAGTGGCCATTGTGGGAGTAGGAGCACTTGGTACGGTGATTGCTAACCATCTTGTCCGTTCAGGGGTGGGCTATATCCGTTTAATTGATCGGGATTTGGTTGAACTTTCAAATCTGCAGCGTCAGACGCTCTTTGATGAAGAGGATGCAAGCTTACAGCTTCCAAAAGTCATCGCTGCCCAAAAAAGGTTAAATAAAATTAATTCATCTGTTACCATTGATGCACATATCGCTGATATAAACCTTGATAATGCAGAAGAATTATTAACAGGTATGGATTGCATCGTAGATGGTACCGATAATTTTATGACACGCTTCTTAATCAATGATGTGGCTGTTAAGTATCGAGTTCCCTGGGTTCATGGGGCAGCTGTAAGCTCTAGAGGGATGTTTACTTCCATAATACCAGGAAAAACACCTTGTTATCGCTGTCTCTTTCCTAATGTTCCAACTGGGACAGGGGAAACCTGCGATACCGTTGGTGTATTGTCACCGTTAACAGATATTATTGGATCATTTCAAGCCCTCGAGGCAATCAAAATATTAATTGGGGAAAAGACTACACCTAATTTAGAACAAATTGATATTTGGGATTATTCCACCTTGCAAATGGATATTTCCGAGGGGAGAAATCCTAATTGTCCAACATGTGTGAACCATCAATTTGATTTTCTCGATCGATCTTCAGAACAGCAGATAGCTTATACAACACTTTGCGGGCGTAATACGATCCAAATTAATCCACGAAATAAACGCGAATTGGATGTAAGAAAGTTAGCCGAGAATCTTAAGAAAAGTGGCAGTGTGTCGGGAAATGACTATTTGCTCCGCTTTTCTCCAGATGTAGATACTTCAATTGTTGTGTTTAAAGATGCACGTGTATTGATTCATGGAACTAATGATGTGGTCAAAGCAAAGTTGCTTTATTCCAAATACATTGGGAACTAAATGGATTCAAATGAAAAAGGCGTGGATGCCCATGCCTTTTTTTCTATGAGATCATTTTCTCTATCACTAATCGTTTTCCCGTATTTAATGTAAATTCAAACCGATCATTCACCTTTTCGTAATAACAAAAATGGTGTTGGACATTACAAATTTGTTCCTGATTATCGAAGACTAAAAAATTTACCCCATCCTTACGATTTTCATCCGATAAGAAGGATAAATGATTATAACAGTAGATGCAATCGTAAATAGAAAAGTTTAAGGAGTTTAAAGTGGTAACAAATTGAAAAAAAGCATCATCATTTATCCCATCTAAAAGCCTTTCAAGTGAATAAACTAAATGTTTCCTAATCCTGACTAAATCATGATTACGAAGCATGGTTGCTTCGTTTCCAATTCGGATTTTTCCTGTTTCGTACAATTTACCTCTCTTCCAACGGTTCATCCGGAAGACTTCAATTTCTTGCTGAAGGTAATCATCTAACATTTCAGCTTCTTCCGTTTCCTCATCAAAGAAGATCCATTGTTCATTAATTTGTTCAACAGTTCCTTCTGTGTAGGCTCTTTCCTGAAAATCGTATAGTCTCATTCGTTGTTGTCGATTCATTATTAACCTCCGTGCCAGATGATATCATATTCTTTTTAGACATCTTCATGAAATTTTATAACAGAAAGGTAAAGTATTATTTTTTTAACTTAAAAATCTGACTACCTTACACAGCCTTCCGCTTTTCTTTTTGGACAATTAACCAATTCCTATGGGCTGAATACTATAAAACATGATTCATGTACAGTAGTTCTGTTAATGAGGAGTGTGAAAGAAAATGTGTGGCATTACAGGCTGGATTAATTATGATAGGTCACTCAAAAACGAGGTAGAAACACTGACCAAAATGACAAATACTCTGGCAAAAAGAGGCCCGGATGAAACAAACATCTGGTCTGATGCAAATATTGCTTTTGGTCATAAAAGACTGATTGTTGTTGACCCTGAAGGGGGAAGACAGCCAATGTCCAAACTAAAAGACGGATATAAATACACCATTTGCTATAATGGGGAATTGTATAATACAGAAGATATCCGCAAAGTTCTCCATACTAAAGGATATTCATTTAAGGGTCATTCTGATACAGAAGTTCTATTATCTGCCTATATAGAATGGGCGGAAGAGTGTGTAAATTATTTGAACGGAATTTATGCATTTGCTGTTTGGGATAGCAAAAAGGAGCAGCTCTTTATAGGCCGAGATCGCTTAGGAGTAAAACCATTATTCTTCAGGGAACATGAGAAAGGTCTTTTATTTGCTTCTGAAACCAAGGCTATATTAGCCCATCCAGAAGTGAAAACTGAAATCAATCAAGAAGGTCTTGCTGAAATCTTTGGAATTGGGCCATCTAGATCGCCAGGTTCCGGGATCTTTAAAGGAATAAATGAACTAAGACCGGCACATGCTCTAACATTTTCAAAGAATGGTCTAAAAATTTGGCGTTATTGGAATGTAAAAAGTGAAGAACATAAGGACAGCGTGGAAGAAACCGCTGAGAAGGTCCGCTATTTAGTAACAGATGCTGTAACGAGGCAGCTTGTTTCGGATGTTCCATTAAGTACCTTTTTGTCTGGCGGTTTAGATTCAAGCATCATTACGGCGATAGCTGCAAAAGGTTTTCAGGACCAAAACAAAGGGCAGCTCCATACCTACTCCATTGATTATGAAGGTAATGACAAATATTTTTCCTCAACAGAATTCCAACCAGATGCTGATGGGAAATTTATTCAAATGATTACGGATAAATTTAAGACCATTCACCATAACAAAATAATTACTCAGGAGCAATTGGTAAATGATTTGGTCGAAGCGACCCATGTAAGGGACCTTCCAGGGATGGCAGATGTTGACTCCTCATTACTTTGGTTTTGTAAAGAAATCAAACAGGATTTTGTTGTTAGCCTGTCAGGGGAATGTGCAGATGAAATATTCGGCGGGTACCCTTGGTTCCATCGAAAACAAGACTTAGAACGTCCAGGATTTCCATGGATGCGGTCATTAGCAGAACGACAAAATTTGTTGAAATCACATTGGCAGGATAAACTTAAATTGAATGATTACGTAATGGAAAAGTATAATCAGGCGATTGCCGAAACGCCAAGATTAGATGGTGAAAGCGGGGAAGAAGCTAAGCGGAGAGAATTATTTTATATTAATATGATTAGCTTTATGACTACCTTGCTTGATCGGAAAGATCGGATGAGCATGGGTGCAAGTCTCGAAGTCAGGGTTCCATTTGCCGATCACCGCCTTGTTGAATATGTGTGGAATATCCCGTGGGAAATTAAAATGTATCGTGGGAGAGAAAAAGGAATTCTTCGAAAAGCATTTGAGGGTATTTTACCAGAGGAAGTATTGTATCGTAAAAAAAGCCCGTATCCAAAGACACACAATCCTGCCTACACGATTGCCGTCCAAAAACAGGTGGAGAATATTTTACAGGATAAATCCTCCGCATTACATGAATTTTTTAATAAAGAGCAACTTGAAAATATCGTGAAGTCTGGTGGGAATTCCTTTCAAGAACCATGGTTTGGCCAGTTGATGACAGGACCTCAATTATTGGCGTACCTTGTGCAACTGCACACATGGTTTAAGGATTATAATATTAACATAGTGAATTAATTAGGTTTGATTTCTAGCAAATCGAAGAATTTAAATTTGGAATAAAAACTTGATTAGATTAAAATAGTGTAGGGAAGAGGATATCCTCTTCCCTTTTTTAGAGGAGGATTTAACTATATGAAAAAAATCACAATTATTTTAATCTTGTTATTACTGAACTCATCGCTTTCTGCACATGCGGCCGTTGAAAAGAAAGAACGCTTATGGCAGGATGAATCGGTTTATTCCATTATGATTGATCGTTTCAACGATGGAAATCGGAAAAATGATATTGATGTAAATGCTAAAGATCCTTTGGTATATAATGGCGGAGATATCCAGGGAATTATTGATAAGTTAGATTACATACATGATATGGGGTTTACTGCGATTCGATTAAGTCCTATTTTTGATAACACAAAAAATGGCTACCATGGTTTTTGGGTAAAGGATTTTTATAAAGTTGATGAGCATTTTGGCACGATGAAGTCTTTCCAATCGTTAGTAAAAGAAGCTCACAAACGAAAAATGAGGGTAATCATCGATTTTGTGACGAATAATGTAGCGGCGGATCATCCTTGGCTAAGTGATTCCGGCAAGCAGGATTGGTTTCATGCAAAACATGAGACAGCATCTGGAGATGAAAAACAGAAGGAACTTGAGCAAGATTGGATTGATGGATTGCCCGATCTTAATCAGGATAATCCAGAAGTGAAAAAATACTTAATTGATACTGCAAAATGGTGGATCAATAAAACAGATATTGATGGGATGAGCTTACCGGAAGTAAACTATGTTCCAATTAGCTTTTGGTCTGATTTTTCAACTGAACTTAAGAAGACAAAAAAAGACTTTTTTCTGTTAGGGGTCATTTCAAAAAATAATCCTATAGATATGCAAACATATACAGGTGCTGGGATAGACAGTGTCGTTACGTATCAATATAGTGAAAAATTAAGAAAGACTTTTGCAAGTACAGATCAGTCCTTTAGTACACTATACTCAGATGTGGATAAAAATCAGCAATCATTTTTAAGACCTAATTTTTTGGATAACGAATATACAACAAGATTTACGAGTGATATTGTGGCAAAGAAACAATTCCCAGGCTCACGCTGGAAAACAGCAATGTTGTACCTTTATACCACTCCAGGCATTCCAATCATTTATTATGGGACAGAAATTGCTTTAAATGGTGGAGGAATTCCTGATAACCGCGGGCAAATGAGCTTTAGGGCTGAAAAGGAATTGATTGATTATATCACCAAGGTGGGAGAATTAAGGAACCAACTTCCTTCATTAACAAGAGGAACAATGGAGATGCTCTATGATCAAAATGGTATGGTTGTTTATAAACGTGTATATAAAGGGGAAACCTCAATCATTGCAATCAATAATTCAAGCAAATCTCAAAGTGTAACGTTAACAAACGACCAGATTGAGGATGGGAAAGAACTGAGGGGACTCCTGGGAGGAGATAAAGTAACAAATAATGATAATAAATATATGATCATTCTAGATCGGGATAATTCAGAGGTATATGTTGCAGCGGAGAAAAGCGGCATTAATTTTCCATTGATTGCCGGGTTAGTGGTTGTTTACCTGTTGTTTTTCTTATTTTTAATGAAATTAAGAAAAAATAAACGTTAAAATGTCGGGGAGCTTTCCCCGACAATTTTTTTAGCCGTTAATAATTTCTCCGCCATTTACATGAATCATTTGCCCACTGACATAGGAGGAGTCATCTGAGGCAAGAAAAACATAACTGGCTGCTAGTTCATATGGCTGTCCTGCTCTACCCATTGCCGTATTTGAACCAAACGTAGCAACTTGGTCTTCTGTGAAAGTCGATGGGATCAGAGGTGTCCAGATTGGACCTGGGGCAACGCCGTTAACGCGAATCCCTTGAGGTGCGAGGGACAATGCTAGAGAGCGGGTAAAGGAAACGATTGCCCCTTTGGTTGCGGAATAGTCCAATAATTGTTCATGACCCTTGTAAGCTGTTATGGAAGCCGTATTTATAATTGATGCCCCCTGTTTTAAAAAGGGAAGAACCATTTTTGTCATATAGAAAAAGGAGAAAATATTTGTACGGAATGTTTTTTCCAATTGTTGAGAGGTGATTGATAATAAACTTTTTTGCGGGTGTTGTTCCGCTGCGTTATTGACAAGTATATCTAACCTCCCAAATTCGGAATGAATCTTATTCACGGTTTCTTTGCAAAATTCTTCACTGCCTATGTCCCCAGAATAAAGCAGGCATCTTCGCCCTTCCGCTTCAATTAATTTCTTTGTTTCTTCTGCATCTTGATGCTCTTCTAAATAAATAATTGCTACGTCTGCCCCTTCTTTGGCAAAATAAATGGCGGCAGATTTTCCGATCCCACTGTCACCACCAGTAATAATTGCTGTTTTGCCTGTTAATTTTCCACTTGGCTGATAATTGGGATCAACCGAAATGGGCAGAGGATTCATTTCACTTTCGATGCCGGGCTGATGATTTTGATGCTGTGCTGGAAAGGTCTTCTTTTGTTGATTTTGATTGTTGCTCATTACTTAATACCTCCAAGTGTTTACTCCTTATTAGTTTTTGATAAATAGGTCAAATTATGAAAAAAATGATGATAAAAAAAGCGAAAGGATTTATCAATCCTTCCGCCGTTTTTATTATCGGTAATTTATAAACTGGACATCCACTGTTAGGTCAGCCTCACGCACAAGGGAGATGATCTTTTGTAAATCATCCCGATTTTTACCACTAACACGGACTTGGTCGTCCTGAACCTGACTTTTCACCTTGACGCCGCTATTTTTAATAATGGTATTAATTTTTTTTGCATTTTCTTTATCAATACCTTGAACCATTTTAGCACGTTGACGTACTGTTCCGCCGGACGCTTTTTCGACTTTTCCATAGTCAAGATTCCGAACTGGAACTCCTCGTTTTATTAACTTGCTAAATAGAACATCCTTTAGTTGGTCCATTTTATATTCATCATCGGAAACAAGCACCAGTTCTTCTTTTTCTTTATCAAGTGAGACTTCACTTTTGCTGCCCTTAAAATCATAGCGTGTGCCAATTTCTTTCATTGTTTGGGCGATCGCATTTGATACTTCTGATAAGTCAACCTGAGATACAATATCAAATGAGCTATCTTTTGACATAACAAAACCTCCATTTTATTAACAATATCTTAAAACCATCTCTGAAGAAAGTTTCCCTTTATGGGTACATTATAGTAAAATATAGCAGTTCAAACAACTATTTGAAGAGGAAGCGTCCTTTCCGTACATATGGATTGGAGTGCTTGGAATGAACTTAACTAATTCTCCGTGAGTAGAAAAGAGGAGCTATATATGTCTTTAAATGAATTAATCGGTCAAACCACCACATTAACTGTAGCTAGGAAAGCTTCGTTTGGGTATTTTTTAACAGATGGTAATGAAGATGTATTACTTCATTTTAATCAAGCCCATCAAGAATTTGAAGAAGATGATCAGGTTGAGGTTTTTCTGTATGTTGACTCAGAAGGTCGAATCTCTGCTTCCACCAATATTCCAGACGTAGCGGTTGGACATTATGCTTGGGTGAAGGTTACAGACTCAAATCCAAGAATTGGTGTGTTTTTAAATATCGGACTTCCAAAGGATATTTTGTTAGGTATTGATGATTTGCCTGTACATAAATCCGTCTGGCCCCAGCCTGGAGACTTAGTCTATATTACTTTAAAACTAAGCAGTAATTATCTTCTATACGCAAAGCTGGCCACGGACCCAGTGATTGAATCTATTTCTGTAAAAGCAACAAGAGCCAATTTTAATAAAAATGTACAAGGACATATTTACCGAACAGCCAAAGTCGGAAGTTGGATTTACACTATCGAAGGTTTTAAAGGATTCATTCATGAGTCACAAAGACAGCAAGAGCCACGGATTGGAGAAAAGGTTGAAGGTCGGATTATTGATGTAAAAGAAGATGGTACAATCAATGTTTCCTTGCTGGCAAGAAAAGAGGAAACGCAAGATGTTGATGCGGAACGAATTTATGAGTATTTGATGAGCAGAAATGGTGCCATGCCATATAACGATAAAAGCATGCCTGAAGATATTAAAGATCGATTCAACTTAAGTAAAGGTGCCTTTAAACGTGCGCTTGGTAAACTTATGAAAGAGGGCAGAGTATACCAAGAGGGCAACTGGACCTACGTGAAGAAAGATTAATGTTTTTACATACTCTTTTCAAATTGACAGAAACTAAGTGTGAATCTATTTGAAAGGGGTAAGGTTATGCCGCATACTTCAGACAACGATAAAAAAGCGAAAGACAACAATGCCCTTCGCCATGAAAAGAATATGATGCGCGAAAAAAATCGTCAAGCAGGAAAAAATCAATACTCCAAGAAGACAGATCATAAATAGAGGAATGAAAAATGAGTGAGGTGTTTATACCCCACTCATTTTTTAATTTGATGAAGGTAGTTCATTTAAGAAGAAAATGGAGATGGTACCAGCACCTGTATGGGACCCGATAGCCGAACCGATTGAAGTCATAAAAACTTCGACCGGATGGAATTCATCTTCAATCATTGCTTTCATTTCTATAGCGTTATCTTCACAATCCGCGTGGCTAATTCCAATGACTTGGTTATCCATATCAGCGCCGCGGTCCTTCATAATTTCAATGATGCGCCGCATCACTTTTTTCTTACCTCGTATTTTTTCGATTGGGACAAGTTTCCCGTCCTCTACATTGAGGATAGGCTTAATATTCAATAATCCTCCAAGAAAAGCAGAGGCTTTGGATACACGCCCTCCCTTTGCTAAATAATCTAAATCTTCCACTGTAAAAAGATGTTCCATATGAGTGCTTCTAAATTGCACATCTTCTAATATTTTTTCTTTTTCAATATTTTTAGCAGCAAGAACCGCAGCTTCTCGAACCACTAGACCAATTCCAAGCGAAGCACATTTGGTATCAACAATTGTTAAATTAAAATTTGGATATTTTTCCTTCACTTGGTCAAGAATCATAACAGCAGTAGAATATGTACCAGATAATTCTGAAGAAAAGGCTATGTATATCCCGTCTTCACCTTTTTCTGCCATTTCGGTAAATACTTCCTCGAACAAAAGAGGGGAGACTTGGGATGTTTTGGGAACAATTCCACTTCGAATTGCTTCGTATACGGTGTACGGATCAATTGATTTTACATCTTCATATTCTTTGCCATTAATCTCAACTTTTAAAGGAAATAAAGTCACATGGTGCTCTTCATAAAAACTTTTTGGTAAATCGCATGCGCTATCAGCTAGTATTCGTACCTGCACATAGCTCACCTGCTTTCAAACTATTTATAGTTTCAGTTTATCGGTTTCACATTAAAAATACAATTATCTATCACAGAAAACGTTTCAACAGATACATATTCTCTCAGGTAAAGGGGTAATAGATATGATTTGGCTCCAGATAAAGAAGCTAGGAGTGGTTGCAGCGGGTTCCTTGTTAGGCGCCTTAGCGATGAATTTATTTTTGGTACCTGCAAATATTTACTCAAGTGGATTTACGGGAATAGCCCAATTACTTTCAAAGGTGTTAAGTGACTACACACCAATACATGTGTCGCTAGGATTTTTATTATTATTACTGAATATTCCTGTGGCTATTTTAGGATGGAAAAAGGTAGGAAAGTCTTTTACAGTTTACAGCTTTATTAGCGTTGCGTTGTCTTCGTTATTTTTGATACTCATCCCGATTAAACAGGTTTCAAATGATATCCTTCTAAATGCAGTTTTTGGTGGAGTCATCCAAGCCGTTGGCGTTGGGATTACGTTAAAATGGGGAGCATCAACGGGAGGTGTAGATATCATTGCAATGGTTTTATCGAGAATGAAAGACAAGCCGATTGGACCCTATATGTTGGTCATAAATGGAGTGATTATTTTAACAGCAGGATTTTTGTATGGCTGGGAAAAAGCTCTTTATACGCTTGTAACTTTATATACTTCGACTAGGGTGATTGACGCCATCCATACTAGGCATGCAAAACTCACTGCAATAATTATTACCAAAAAGGCAGATGTAATGAAAAAAGCCATACAAGAAAAACTTGTAAGAGGAATTACGATTCTCCCTGCCAAAGGGGCATTTTCAAACGAAGCTAGAGAAATGTTAATGGTTGTCATTACACGATACGAACTTTTTGATTTGGAAAGAATCCTTAAGGAAGTGGATCCAAATGCATTTACTAATATTATCCAAACGACTAATATCTATGGATTTTTTCGCAAAGAGTAAAAAGAAAAGCGGAAGCGCACTGGCGCTTCCGCTTTTCTTTTTTTCTAGCTACAGCGCCTAGGGGCTCGGGGTCATAAGTCAATCAGTCATGAAGGTTAAAAAGCAACCTTCAGGCCTGCTTGTCTTATGCCTGTCGCCCCTGTGCAAGGCGCTTCCGCTTTTCTTTTTACAGTTGATCAAGCTCTTGTTGCATTTGTTGGAGCTGTGCTTGCTCTGCTACGGTGGAATTTGCATAAGCAGAACTTAATGCATTTTTTGCTTTCGCCACAGCAGAATCAAGTTCAGCAGGGTTGGCCGATTTCGCCATTTCAACAAATCTTCGTGCTTCTTGGAACAATTGGTTTCCCATTTTATATTCCTCCAAGCGAGGATTCTTGCACATTGGCCATTTTCTGAGCTTCCGCTTCAGCATAGGTCATGTGGTAGGGAATACGTTCGGCATGTTTACTGACCGTATCCACTCCTTGCTGGACAAAGCGTTTTGATTTGTTTCGTTTACCCATTCGAATCCCTCCAATATGCTCAAGGCTCATTTTGAAGCAGTATTGCTGCTTCAGAATATAGTATGTACAAAAATGAAGACGTTCATTTAGGTAAACAATGGCGAAAGGATGTTATAATTTTATATTTAACAAATTTGCCAAATATTGACCCACTCCATCTTCTTCGTTACTTAAAGTAACGTCATTCGCAATGTTTTTAACTTTATCAATGGCATTTCCCATGGCAATCCCATGACCAGCATATTCAAGCATTTCTAGATCGTTGTCTTCGTCGCCAAACGCAATTACTCTTTCGGCAGGGATACCATAATAATCAGAAGCTTTTTTCAATCCAACAGCCTTATTTAAGCCAGACTTAATAATTTCAACCACATGCCATGGTGCTGCCCAACTGCGATGGTCAATTACTTCCGCATGGACTGCAGATAAATGATCACGTATTAAATTTAATTGATCTTCCTCTGTATGAACTAACAAACTTGTAGGTGAATCCTTTAAATAATCGGCTAAATCTCCTGTTGTGATGTTAGGATTTCCAAAATTAAAAATGTCTAAAAGCTTTTCATCATGATAGTGGAAATAGACATCATCGATTACTTCCGCGATAATATTATGAAAATGAAAGCTTCTACACGCTTCAACTATTTCGTGCGCAACCTTAATATCAAGTGGTTCGTGATAACCCCAGCCGGGCTTTCCGGGAAAATGCACAAACGCTCCATTAAAATTGACAATTGGTGTGTCTAAATTTAATTCACGGTAATACATTTCACAGGAACGAAAAGGCCTGCCCGTTGCAATCATGACGATATGGCCTAATTCTCTTGCCTTTTTAATAATTTCTTTTGTTTTTAAAGATATCGTCTTATCATCTTTCAATAAAGTTCCATCTAAATCTAATGCAATTAAGTGTCTATTTGCCATAAGAACTCCTTCTAATAATAATTTCATCACGAATAATGATGGTTGCTTTAGGAAAAAAATTATATTCGTGATACACTCTAATATAAATATAGCTGTTTCTTGTAACTTTAATTATTTCTATATTAACTATGTTAACAATTTTATAACGAAACTGTAAAAAAATGCACACCAATAAGTATAAAAAAACTATATACTTTTTTTGTGAAGTCTCAATTATAAGGAAAACAAAGTTATTTGCTATAATAAATTTAGGACAAAGACATTTGAGGAGTGGAATAAAAATGAATGAAGAGTTAAAAGAAAATATATTAGGCGCGTTAGAGTTAGTTATTGACCCGGAACTTGGAGTGGACATCGTAAATTTAGGGTTAGTATATGATACGGAAATGGATGATGAAGGGAATGTAACCATAACGATGACATTAACATCAATGGGCTGCCCGCTTGCTGGTACGATTGTGGACCAAGTTAAACGAGCATTGGCTGATATTCCAGAAATCAAAGAGGTAGAAGTAAATATTGTTTTCAATCCTCCTTGGAATAAAGAGATGATGTCACGCTATGCGAAAATTGCCTTAGGAATTCGCTAAAAACAGCAGAACTTTTCTGCTGTTTTTTTTATCCTTCACTTTTCTGACATATATATTTGCTAGGAATGTGAGATAGTTCACTTTTTTCGAACATAAACACCTTTATAATACAGGTTAATAAGGCTATTTGATTTAAAAGCCAGTATTAGGAGGCACATTCAATATGAATTTTAGCCGAGATTTTAATAAAGACCCATTTATCGTTATATGGGAACTTACTAGAGCTTGCCAATTAAAGTGCCTGCACTGCCGTGCGGATGCCCAGTATAGAAGAGATCCACATGAATTATCGTTTGAAGAAGGAAAAAATTTAATTGATCAAATATATGAAATGAACAATCCAATGCTTGTTTTTACAGGCGGAGACCCGTTGATGAGAGAAGATATTTTTGAAATTGCAAAATATGCAGTTGAAAAAGGTGTACGGGTATCAATGACGCCAAGTGCGACACCGAATGTAACCAAAGAAGCTATTGAAAAGGCAAAAGAAGTAGGTCTAGCACGTTGGGCATTTAGTATTGATGGTCCCAAAGCCGAGATTCATGATCATTTTAGAGGAACGGCAGGTTCCTTCGACCTTACCATGGAAAAAATAAAATATTTGCATGAGGTTGGGTTACCTATTCAAATAAATACGGTAATTTCCCGTTACAATATTGACTATCTCGATGAAATGGCAAAAATGGTAGAGGATTTAGGCTGCGTGTTATGGAGTGTCTTTTTCCTAGTTCCAACTGGAAGAGGTCAAGAATCGGATATGATTTCTCCTGTTCAACATGAAAAAGTTTTCAGATGGTTATATGATTTAAGTAAGCGGGTTTCTTTTGATATCAAAACGACAGAAGCAATGCACTACCGTCGGGTTGTGATTCAACAAAAAATGCGTGAAGCAAAAGAAACAACCGATGAAATCGAATATTTAAGTGCATTAACAGAAAAAGGATTAACCGGCTCCATTGATGGATTGGGACGTGCTCCAAAAGGTGTTAATGATGGTAATGGATTTGTGTTTATCTCCCATATTGGGGATGTTTATCCAAGTGGACTACTACCAGTTAAAGCGGGTAATATTCGTGAAACCCCATTAGCAGAAATTTACCGTGAATCACCCATATTTAAATCATTAAGGAACCCTGATCTCTTTAAAGGAAAATGCGGTGTATGTGAATTCCGTCATGTTTGCGGAGGATCCAGGTCCAGAGCCTATGCGATGACTGGAGATTATCTGGAAAGCGAGCCATTCTGTGTTTATATCCCCAAAGCTTTAAGAGAAAAGCAAGTACAGAAAAATTAGAAAAATAGTTCAAGGCTGCCTCATTTTTGTGAGACAGCCTTGTCAGAGTCGTTACTTAAGGAAAATAAAAAATAGGATGGCTTTCCATCCTATTCAATGTTGCAATAGACTGCAGAACAATTTTCACAATCTATTTCATTTTTTAAGTATTGTAAATCCAAAATGGATATTTTTCCTTTTTTAACAGAAATAATTTTATCTTTTTTTAATTCGCTTAAAATTCGGTTGGTACTTTCACGAGATGTACCGCAGAAATTAGCCAGTTCTTGGTTTGTAAGCGGAAGGTCAATGAGGATTCCATTATCTATTTGAATACCATAACTATTTGACATACGGATAAGAGTTGAAAATAGTGCCCCGCGTTTTCCATTTAGGACAAGATCGCGAAACTTTGTTTGCGTTTTACGGAAATGATCACTCATCCATTTCATGAATTCAAAGGCAAGTTTACTATTTTGAAAAATTTCGCTTTCAATTACATCTTTCTTTATTGCAACAACTTCTCCTTCTTCAAGAACCATTGCACTTAATAAATACCTAGGATTATCCGTAAAAAGGGTTAATTCTCCGCAAATATCATTTTCTCCACAAATTCTTAATGAAAGTTCACGACCATCCGATGTGATTTTACTAATTTGAATTTTTCCAGAAATGATAATGTAAAGTTCTTCGGCAACCATTCCTTCTTGAAATAAAAAGCTTCCTTTTTCACTTTTAAATTTCCGATCTGCAAATCTAAGTAATTCTTTTATTTCAATGGAATGAGTTGGTTTCATTGGTATTGTCATCGAATTCACCTCTAGGCATCTTTTTAATAACCATTTATTTTCTAATCTTCATGATTTGTTTGTTAGTAATATTTTATCTTATTAGAAGTCATAAAATAGAAGTAAACAATGACAATATAGTGAAAACTTATACGGACCTAAAAGTATTTCTTGATTGGCAAACTTCTGCTAAGATAAGACTTAAAGTAATAAGTATTGTAATAGTGAATAATGTAACAGTCTTTTCTACGAATTACTGATACACTTAAAATAGGTTCCTTAAAAATAATGGAGTTGAGATTAATGGAAAAAACCATTATTAAAGATAAATTAAATAGACCCTTGCATGACTTAAGAATTTCTGTAATCGATCGGTGCAATTTCCGCTGCCAGTATTGTATGCCAGCAGATCAATTCGGGCCTGATTTTGAATTTCTTCCAAAAAGCGCCTTGCTATCATACGAGGAGATTGAACGCCTTGCGAAAATTTTTGTTAGTTTGGGTGTGGAAAAAATTCGGCTAACTGGGGGAGAGCCTCTTCTTCGTAAGGATTTGCCTATTCTTGTTAAAAAACTTTCAGTTATTGAGGATTTACCTGATATCGGATTAACGACTAACGGTGTACTCCTCCCGAAATTAGCAAAAGAGTTAAAGGAAGCTGGTCTTAAACGCGTTAATGTCAGCCTTGATACCTTGAACGATGAACTCTTTGGGGAGATTAACGGTCGAGGAGTAGGCACTGGACCTGTATTGGAGGGCATTGAAGCCGCCAAACAAGCTGGGCTTGGGGTCAAAATTAATATGGTTGTAAAAAAGGGTCTAAATGATACTGAAATCATTCCAATGGCAGAATATTGCAAAGAAAATGGACTGGAGTTGCGTTATATCGAATTTATGGATGTTGGCTCTACAAATGGCTGGAAAATGGATGATGTCATTACAAAAAAACAGATCTATTATCTATTAAAAGAGCGATTTGAGCTCGAGCCAGTCGACCCTGCCTATTATGGGGAAGTGGCAAAACTGTATCGTTATAAGGATAAAGATGTGAATGTTGGGTTCATTACATCTGTATCTGAGTCGTTTTGCACAAGCTGTACACGTTCACGTTTATCAGCCAATGGTCAGATTTTTACTTGTTTATTTAATGGGAATGGGCATGATATTCGGAACTTTATGAGAAATGGTGCCACTGATGAAGAGATCCGGGCAAGAGTGACTGCAATTTGGAATGGTCGAGATGATCGGTATTCAGACGAAAGAACTGCAGAAACGTACAAAAATCGAAAAAAAATAGAAATGTCTTATATCGGCGGTTAACCTCTCTTCATGAGAAGAGAGGTTTGTTTTTTATATGGAAAAACAGCCTGGTTTATCAGGCTGTTGTAATTATTATATATATCTTGGAAATAGAATGTTGTTTTCAAGATGCACATGCATAAAAGTTAATCCTTCTAAGGCCTCTAAACGTGCATAAACTAGACGATACGTACCACAAGCATCTAAAGGGAGAGTAAAGTCAGATGTAACAGCACGAATTTTCCTTAAAATTTCTCCAGCATGGTCATGTTCCTTTTCTAATTCAACAATCATTGCAATAGCTTCTTCACGGTTCTCGACAGTACCATCTGCCAGCTGCTTAATTAAAGGAAAAACCACTGCTTCCTCGTTTGCCATATGTTCCATCAATTCTTTTTTGAATTCATAAAAGAGTTCATTCACCTGTAATAATTCTGGGTGGCTATCACCGTGGACACGTGATACTTTTGTTACATATGGACTAAGCATCGTTAATTCTTCTTCTGATACACGATGGTAATTGGAGATGACATGATTAATAATCGTAGTTGAATCAGAGTTAGTCCAAACTTCAACGTCTTTTTCGGCATTTTCATATGTTTCAAATACTTCCTTTAATTCCTCTAATAAAGTATCAAGGTTAAGATTATTTTGAGTGACAGCAGTTGCTAATGGAATGTTACCTCCACAGCAAAAATCAATCCTGTTCTTTTTAAAAACATCACTTGTTTTTGGTAATTCATTTACAATATCTTTAACTAATGAATCTGCAGTAATAGTGAAACTCATCGTATATTTCCTCCTTAAAAAAATCCTATTAAGTAAATCTACGTTAATCATAATTTATAAAAGCAAAAAATTAGGTGACCTGAATCACACATTCGATATGATTTACATTTTTATGTCTGAATTCCTTTAAATTGTGACATTTGATATGTTGTTATGTTTCTAATAAGCTTATAATGAAGGTTATTCAATGATTAATGGTATATATCAAAAACAGGTATATGTTTATAGCAGGAGTTGATGATTTTGTTTGAAAGAAGAAAACCAATACAAATTGGGGAAGCTGTCCAAAAAATTATGGAATATCAATTACCGGGTGTGACCGAAAAGGTTTCAATAAATGAAAGTTATGGCCGCTTTTTATCAGAGGATTTAATTGCAACAAGCGATGTTCCTCATTTTGATCGGGCTCCCTATGATGGCTTCGCGGTAAGGTCAATTGATACCCGTGATGCCGCACAAACGAATAAAGTTGAGTTTGAAGTTATCGATCATATTGGTGCTGGAATGGTTTCAAAAAAAGTAATTGGTGCGTTCCAAGCTGTAAGAATTATGACTGGAGCAATGATGCCTGAGGGTACAGACGCAGTGGTTATGTTCGAACTTGCACAGGGATACGAAAAGAATGGAATTCCCTATATGTCAATTAAACGCAGTTTTAAAAAAGGTGATAATGTTTCATTTAGTGGAGAGGATGCCAAGCAAGGTGAAGTCTTGGTAAGAAAAGGGACGTTAATCAATCCTGGGATACAAGCCATGCTTGCGACATTTGGTTATGAACATGTAGCCGTAGCAAAAAAACCTATTGTAGGTTTATTTGCTACAGGGACAGAACTGTTAGAGGTGAACGAGCCACTAGTTCCTGGGAAAATTCGTAACAGTAATTCCCATATGATTGCAGCGCAAATAGAAAGAGCCGGAGGGATTGTCCGCTATTTAGGCAAGCTTCCGGATGAGTTTGATACCTGTTTTGAAGCAGTGAAGAATGCTTTAAACGATGTTGACTTGTTAATTACAACCGGCGGGGTTTCAGTGGGTGATTTTGATTATCTGCCGGCTATTTATAAAAAGCTTGGTGCGGAGGTTTTCTTTAATAAAGTTGCCATGCGTCCTGGAAGTGTGACGACAGTGGCACAGTATAATCGCAAGCTTCTATTTGGGCTTTCGGGAAATCCATCAGCATGTTATGTAGGGTTTGAATTGTTTGCCCGCCCAATCATCCGAAGAATGCTTTTTTCAGAAAAACCGCATCTTCGTATTGAAAAAGCTCTATTAGAGGTGGATTTTCCTAAAGCAAATCCATTCACTAGGTTTGTTCGAAGTTCAACGTTTATTGATGCGGGAAGACTAATGGCCACACCGAGTGGACTCGACAAGTCTAACATCATTATGAGCCTTTCTGGGGCTAATTCACTGATGATTCTTCCAGGCGGTACTAGAGGCTATGCAGCTGGCAGTGAAATCGATGTCCTGCTGCTTGAAGATCAAGTTGGTAGTGAATGGCCTTGGTAACTCCTGTCATCTTTCAAGTGGTCGGTTATCAAAATAGTGGAAAGACAACAATCACTTCAAAGTTGATTAACCTGTTAGCAGAAAAAGGGGTAAAAACAGTTACCATAAAGCATCACGGACATGGTGGCAGACCAGAATATCTACCATTGAAAGATACAGAAAAACATGTAAAGGCAGGAGCACTTGCATCAATCGTCGAAGGAAATGGGAGTTTACTCCTCCAAGCCGAAAACCATTATTATTCACTTGAAGACCAGATTGAATTGATGACATTTTTTCAGCCAGACGTGATTTTAATAGAAGGCTACAAACTAGAGTCTTTTCCAAAGTTGCTGTTATTAAGAGATGAAAATGACCTTTCTTTATTAAAACGCGTGTCCAATATTGCTGCTATTGTATACTGGAAAGACAAAATGGATAAGGTAATCAAGTTGAAAACCGATATTCCTTGTTTTCATATTGATGATAAAAGGGCGATAACATGGACTCTGAAATTACTTCAAGAGCTTGTTCATAAAATGGATCAAAAAAGTTAAGAAGATGTCACAAAGAGAAGGCGAAGGCCTTCTTTTTTATGGAATTATGTGATGTGTTTCACTTATATTTTTGCTAAGCTAGCTTATATTTAGGCTAGTCAGGAAAAAGGAGTGAAAATAATGAAGTTATTTTTACCGAAGCAACATGGTGCATGGGCAATGCTAATCATCCCTTTTTGGCTTGGTGTCATTAAGGGAGGATTTATTTGGCAGCATATCCCATTTTTCATCGGCTGGCTCTTGTTATACTTGGCAACCTACCCGATGCTCCTCTTATTTAAAAGAAAAAAAATCTCTTTTTATACAACATGGACTCTTTTATATATGATTCCATCGTTACTATTTTTACTTTTTCCTCTGTTGGAAAGACCATCAATTATATATTTTGGCCTTCTGATGCTGCCGTTTTTTATGATAAATGCTTTTTATACTTCAAAGAATCAAGACCGGGCGTTTATGAATGATCTCAGTGCCGTTTTTGCCTTTTCAATAGCTGGATTAGCAAGCAGTTATTTAACAAATGGGGAAATAAACTTCGAAACAATTGTTTTCACCTTTTTAACATCGGTACTATTTTTTGTTGGCTGTACCTTTTATGTAAAAACAATGATTAGGGAAAAGAAGAACAACCAATTTAAATGGATTTCATGGATTTACCATATCATCTTAGTATTTTCTTGCTTCAGTTTTGGTGTTTGGATTGTTGCCTTAGCATTTATCCCTAGTTTACTAAGAGCGATTGTTTTTTATGGCAGGTCTTTATCCCCGAAACAAATTGGTATTTACGAAATCATTAATTCCGCGATATTCTTTACGATATCAGCTATACAAATAGGATTATTAACATAAAAAAATCGGTCAAATGACCGATACAGATTGTGGAGAAAGGGATCTTTTCCCGGCAATTTTTTTCTTTATTTAAAACAATCTTTTGATATTGTCCCTGCTATTGGGCCTGTTGATTTCCACTCCGGGCACCCGCTTTCCGCGGGGAGGTCCTGGAGCCTCCTCGGCGCATTGGCGCCTGCGGGTCTCCAGTGACCTCTCTATCCCGCAGGAGTCGAGTGCCCCTCCGCTCCAATCAACAGGGTGTCAAATCAACCTAAGCATTGCCACACAATTTTGCTACCCTAGCTAAATTTGTTGCAATCTTTATTATATTTTTGCAGGCTACAATAAGGAGAAATGTTCATTCATCCTTAAGAACATATTCATTTTCACTTTGGTTAGATTCTATTAGCTTAAACATTGAATTCTTATTATTAATTGAGTTGCAAATCTTTATTAATACACCTGTTGATTGGAGCGGAAGATGCGAAGACTCCTGCGGGAGTACGGGTCAGGGAAGACCCCGCAGAAGCGCAGCGACGAGGAGGCTTCCCGGCACGCCCGCGGAAAGCGAAGCATCTGGAGCGCAAATCAACAGACTTGTCGCAAAGCCAAAATATTAAAATAAAAAGGCTATCGAAAGTTTCGATAACCTGAAAATCGGTCAAATGACCGATTTTTTTCACTTAAAGAATATCTAATCCACTTTACAGATTTCTACTGGACAGTCCTCGCAATCGATTTCCCGTTTTAAATAGTCCAAATCATGAATGGTAATCGTGCCCTTATCGATGGATACAATTCCGTTCTTGCGTAAATCGCTTAACAAACGATTTACAACTTCGCGTGAAGTACCGCAAAAATTTGCTAACTCCTGATTGGTTAATGGCAGCTCGATTAATATTCCATTATTGGTTTTTATTCCATAACTATTGGTAATTCGAATAAGTGTAGAGTATAAAGCTCCTTTTTTACCATGAAGAACCAAATCACGAAACTTAGTTTGAGTTTTTCGATATTGCTGGCTCATCCACTTGATGAATTCGAAAGATAGTGATATATTTTGCGAAAGTTTTTCTTCGAGAGTATCTTTCATAATTACTGCTACCTCTCCACTTTCAATAACACGAGCACTTAATAAATATCGTGAAGATGGGGAGAATAAGTTTAATTCACCGACAAAATCACCACGCGAGCACATTCTTAATGTGAGTTCTCTCCCATCAGGAATGATTTTGCTGATTTGAAGAATTCCACTTTGAACTATGTACAATTCATCAGCTGTAGATCCTTCCTGAAATAGAAAAGTACCTTTTTCAACTTTCTTTATATGGTGAACTGTATCAAAAAGATGGGACAGTGTTACCGGCATTTCTCTTACTGACTGCATACTCATAACCACCTTTAAAGGTACAAAAATTTGATTTAAAAAATTGACAGTCAAGGTTAGATTTACAAGATAATACTATAATTATATTGTTAACAAAGAATAATTAGCAATAAATGAGCAATAAGTTCATACAATCGTCATAACTTCGTGCCGACTTTGTTTATTTCTTAGGAAATAATGTCGAATAGTATAGGAATTTGTAAGAAATGCCAATAATGACAGAGCCTGAAATGGAAATAATAACATTGTGAAGAAAAGGAGGGAAAAAGAATGGGTCAAAATCGCCAGTTTAAATCTGGGAGTAAAGCACCTAATAATGGTGTATATATTGAAGTGGGAGATACGGGAAGCAATGTCAATAATCCGAAAAAAATCAAGTTAAAAGCAGGGGATGCATTCCCTGAGACTTCCAATGATGAACGAGTTTGGACATATCAGCGAAAACCATAAGTTTAATACAGAAAAGGTCATCCATTGGGTGGCTTTTTCTTTTGTCTAAACTCTCGACTATAGACTATATTTCTAAATGAGAAAATTTTCTTTTTAGACGCGATTGTTTTATAATAAAGAAAAAGGTCAAAAATGGTCAAAGAGGGTGTTGAAAAATGGATATGAACCGAATGACAGAACGGTTACAGAAAGGATTGATGGATGCCCAATCGTTAGCCGTTAAGCAAAATCATCAAGAGATTGATGAACCTCATTTATTTATATCGTTAATGGAGCAAGAAGATAGTCTTATTTCTGCCATATTAGAAAGGTCAGGAGTCTCTTCTGTAAGAACGAAAAAGAATCTTATGGAATCTCTGTCTAAAAAACCAGTGGTTACCGGCAGTGGAGTAGAACAAGGAAAACTATATATTACCGCAAAGCTGCAGAAGTTACTTGTAAAAGCTGAAGAATATAAGCAAAAATTTTCTGATGAGTATTTATCTGTCGAGCATATTCTATTAGCTGCGGTTTATTCAGATGACTCAGAAATGCGAAAGATATTACGAGCTTTAGGAAAACAGCCAGACCATGTTTTACAAGCCATAAAAGATATAAGGGGGAATCAAAGAGTGACATCACAAAATCCCGAAGCAGGATACGATGCCTTAAAAAAATATGGACGGGATCTTGTTGCGGAGGTTAGAGCAGGAAAAATGGATCCTGTTATCGGACGTGATACTGAAATCCGAAATGTCATCCGGATTTTATCAAGAAAAACAAAGAATAATCCGGTGTTAATAGGTGAACCTGGTGTAGGAAAAACAGCAATTGTAGAAGGGTTAGCACAGAGGATTGTTCGAAAAGATGTTCCAGAGGGTTTAAAGGATAAAACCATTTTTTCATTAGATATGAGTGCGTTAATTGCAGGTGCAAAATTTAGGGGTGAATTTGAAGAACGATTAAAGGCCGTATTAAATGAGGTTAAAAAGAGTGAAGGCAAAATCTTATTATTTATCGATGAGATTCATACCATTGTTGGCGCAGGGAAAACGGAAGGTGCAATGGATGCAGGAAATATGTTAAAACCGATGCTTGCACGTGGTGAACTTCATTGCATTGGAGCAACAACGCTTGATGAACATAGAAAATATATTGAAAAAGATCCTGCACTTGAACGAAGATTTCAGCAGGTACTTGTCCAAGAACCAAACGTTGAAGACACCATTTCAATTTTAAGAGGCTTAAAAGAGCGGTATGAGGTACACCATGGTGTTAAAATCCATGATCATGCTTTGGTAGCAGCGGCAACATTATCAGACCGTTATATTACGGATCGGTTCTTGCCCGATAAAGCCATTGATCTTGTTGACGAAGCTTGTGCGTTAATCCGGACTGAAATAGATTCCATGCCAACAGAGTTAGATGAAGTAACCCGCAGAGTTATGCAATTAGAAATTGAAGAAGCAGCTTTAAGTAAAGAGGTGGATGAAGGAAGCAAGTTACGACTTGAAGCACTTCTAAAGGAACTTGCGGACCTTAAAGAGACAGCCAATGAAATGAAGGCAAAATGGCTGCAAGAGAAACAAAGTATTCAAAAATTGCAGGAGAAAAGGGAGCGACTGGAGAAACTACGCAGGGAACTTCAACAGGCAGAGGATCAATACGATTTAAATCGTGCAGCAGAACTTCGACACGGTCAAATTCCTTTAGCAGAAAAGGAACTGAAAGAACTCGAAACCGTAACTTCTAAAGATGAAAGATTACTTCGTGAAGAAGTGACAGGAGAAGAAATTTCGAACATTGTATCTAGGTGGACTGGTATTCCTCTTTCTAAATTAGTCGAAGGCGAGAGAGAGAAGCTGCTCCGATTAGAATCGATTCTGCATGAAAGAGTAATTGGCCAGAATGAAGCTGTAAATTTAGTGGCAGATGCAGTCCTAAGGGCTCGTGCTGGAATTAAAGACCCTAACCGGCCAATCGGATCATTTTTATTCTTAGGTCCAACTGGGGTTGGGAAAACAGAGTTAGCAAAAGCCTTAGCGGAGTCTTTATTCGATAGTGAAGATCATATTATCCGGATTGACATGTCAGAGTATATGGAGAAGCATGCCGTTTCCCGCTTGATTGGTGCACCTCCTGGATATGTGGGCTACGAAGAAGGCGGACAATTAACTGAAGCAGTAAGGAGAAGGCCATACTCTGTTATCTTAATGGATGAAATTGAAAAAGCCCATCCTGAGGTCTTTAACATTCTCCTTCAAGCGCTTGATGACGGAAGAATTACAGACTCGCAGGGGCGTGTAGTTGATTTTAAAAATACAGTAATAATTATGACATCCAATATTGGCTCACAATTTTTGTTAGAACGAAGTGAAATTGAAAGTGAAATCCCCGACGAGGTTCGAGAAAAAGTGATGAGTCAATTGAGGGGGCATTTCCGTCCAGAGTTTTTAAATCGCATAGACGAGACGATTCTCTTTAAGCCACTATCACTAGAGGAGATAAAGAATATTGTTGCAAAAATGATGAGAGAATTGCAAAATCGCTTAAAACATCAACAAATAGATATTCTCATCAATGAGGAAGCAAAAGAATTTATAGCTGTAAATGGTTTTGATCCAATATATGGTGCTAGACCGTTAAAACGTTTTATCCAAAGAAATATCGAGACTAAACTAGCTCGTGAAATAATTGCTGGAAAGTTACATGATCATTCCAAAGTGGAGATCGGTATCAGCAATGGAGAAATTTCATTAGCGGTTAAATAGAGATCCATATAAAAAAGGTCATCCGCTTGGATGACCTTTTTTTAATGTTTTGAAACTGGCTCGTTTGGAATCAATGCAGTTACTGCGTAAATTAGAATAGTTACACCAATTGCAGCAACAGTACCAGTAACGAAATCATATTTTGCTCCTGCAGTCATTGAGCTAACTACATATGTAAGCATTTGCACTAATAGAAATGACCAGAAAAGGGTCCAAAAAAATCGCATTATTCTTCACCTCTAACAACCTATTTTACATCTTTAATTATATTATCATATGATTCAGAAATGATAAAGCGAAACTTCCTCTCAAGGTAAGTTGTCCTATATTGGTTTACATTGCTCTTTTCCTTTATTTCCTACTTGAATTCTACATGTGCATGTAAAAATAGGCAAATCCCCTTTCATCTTTAATAAGGCGGCATACAATACTGTGAGGAAATATGGAAAAGGAGATTTATCGATGGAGAATCGCAATTTTCAGATGGATACCCAATGGAATATTATTCATTACCCAGAGAAGCCTACAGGATTTGGGATCTTAGTACTTGGAGATGAAAGGCATTTTGTCGATGACTGTAAATGCTTTTGGACACAAAATGAAGGTAAGTTGGCAATTATCAACCAGCTAAAAGAAAAAGGGTACACCATTTTTTCCTCGAATCTTTATGGGCGAAACTGGGGGAGCGAAAATGCTGTTGAACTCGCAGAGAGGTTATACCAGCATGTGATCCGAAGCGAGATTCTAAATAACAAAATTCATATTTTGGCAGAAGGTATGGGGGCATTGGTTGCATTGAAATTAATGGAAAAGATGAAGCACAGGATTAGGTCGATCATTTTACTTAATCCGATTCTATCCTTAAAACATCATCTTGAACAAGAAAAGGAACATAAATTTTTTTACAAAAAGTTACTGAGAGAATTATCATTAGCGCATCAAATAGAACAGAATTTACTCGAAAACACTATTCTTAACAAGGAAGAAACCATTAAACAACCATTTGACTGTCCAGTTAAAATAATTCATGTCCTGTCTGGGGCAAAATCCTATAACCAGTCTAAATTGTACCAACAATTAATTAGTGTATCAGAAATAAATCCAACATTTATTCTTCCAGAAAAAAAACAACAACTAGCGATCATTATGATAAAGTTCTTCAACAGCCATGAATCGGTCTTATAAACTTCATCCTCCCCGCAAGAAATAATTCCTTAACGATGCGCATAGGATTCATTAAGGTTAGTGTGGGGAGGAAAAATATATGGACAAGGCAATTCTTTTTGGGATGTTTGACTTTGTGAATTTTCATATTTGCAAGAGTTTGTTAAATAAAGGGATAGAGGTAGATGGTATTCATCTAGAAGAGACGGATTATATGGAATTTATAGAAGAAAAAAGGCTTGAAGTGGGCCGAAATGCAAACTTGGTTGAACAATCATTATCCGAGTGGGAGCGTGAGCCAGTAAAACCCACACCTAATACTAGTCTGATCATTTCAATATATGATCTTTATATGAGTAAAAAAGAAAAAATTTTACAGGATAAAAATGTAACTAAGCATATGATTCAATATCTAGCGGTTAATAAGAACGATGTTAATAATGTACTAATTCTCCCCGTACAAATGCTGGCGAGTACATTTAGGGGCAAGGAAATAGAGGGATTTCTGGATTTAATAAAAGAAACAGGAAAGAATACGCAGTTTATTTACTTACCCGCAGTTTATGGTCCATGGCAAACGTCTACTTTTTTATTTCAGAAAGTATTAATTTCAAAATATCAAGAAATAAAGATTACTACTGATGAACGGGAATGGTCTAATGATGTCCTTTTTATAAATGATGCACTAGAGGCGATCTTAGATATAATGGAAACAGGAAAGGCAGGCAGTTATATACTTGAAAGTGGCAAGCAGAATCAATGGTTGAGATGTGCCGACTATCTAAATATCACTGAAAATCATCGGGTGGAAAATGGTTTTGAATCATTGGATTTGAATTCTGACATTGTAAAAGTCTCCATAAAAAAAAGAACTCCATTAAAAACATCCATTCAAGAGCAAATGGATCATGTCCAGAGATTGCATGCAAATCAGTTGTAAAGTGTCCTGAGTTTTGTATAGAATATGTTTGAAATAGGGATGATGAAAGAAAGGATTCATTTCGCTAATAATAAGTTAGAAGGAGATAATATGATAAGTCAGGATAAATCTCTAGAATTTATGCAGATCGCGATGAAATACTTACCCGAAGCTAAAGAACAATTGGACAAGGCAGGCGTTGAATTATCAATGGATTTAATCCAGCCGTTCATGAACCTTTTTACAAAGGTTATGCAAGAGGCATACGAACTCGGGTTAGCTGAAGGACGTAAAGAAATGTAAAAAGAAATAAGCTCTCAAACGCGGGAGCTTATTTCTTTTTCAATATTTACCCTAAACAGTTGCTTAAATTAGACTTTATTTGATAAAATTAGTACCAAGTCATAATAATTGATATTAAACAGTAGAATATAGAATCTTGTCATAAATAAAGGAGATGGACCGTGTGAGAGCAGGGATTGTAGGTATCGGTAGATATTTACCAGAGAAAATTGTTACCAATAAGGATTTAGAAAAAATTATGGATACATCTGATGAATGGATTCGTACAATGACAGGAATCGAAGAGAGGAGAATCGCAGCCGATGATGTTGAGACTTCGGACATGGCATTTGAAGCGGCCCAAAAGGCGATTCAAGATGCAGGGATTACTGCCGAAGAGATTGATTTAATATTGGTAGCTACGGTTACTCCTGATACTCCTTTTCCTTCGGTTGCATGCAGAATTCAAGAAAGGCTGGGAGCAAAGAAGGCAGCAGCAATGGATGTCAGTGCTGCTTGTGCTGGTTTTATGTACGGTATTGTGACTGGTAAACAATTCGTGGAAACCGAAGTTTATAAATATGTTCTAGTCGTTGGAGTGGAAAAACTTTCGAAAATTACAGACTGGTCTGATCGCAATACAGCAGTTTTATTTGGGGACGGTGCTGGAGCGACAATTATCGGACCTGTTTCAGAAGACCGAGGAATTCTTTCCTTCGAACTTGGGGCTGATGGGACAGGATCTAAGCATCTGTACCAGGATGAATATATTATTATGAACGGTAGAGAAGTTTTCAAATTTGCTGTTAGGCAAATGGGGGAAAGCTGTATTAATGTTCTCGAAAAAGCAGGTTTATCAAAAGATGATGTCGATTTCCTGATTCCTCATCAGGCAAATATTCGTATTATGGAAGCGTCTAGACAAAGATTAGAATTACCAGTTGAAAAAATGTCAAAAACCATTAATAAATACGGAAACACTTCTGCAGCGTCGATTCCCATTTCACTTGTAGAAGATTTGGAAGAGGGAAGAATTAAGGATGATGACATTATTGTCATGGTAGGTTTCGGCGGAGGCCTAACTTGGGGTGCGATTGCGATTAAATGGGGAAGATAATGAACAGAATGAGCAAAAAGATAAGAAATGAAGGAGATAGATAATATGGAAAAGCGCAGGGTTGTAGTAACAGGCATAGGTGCAGTAACGCCGCTTGGAAATGATGCCGAAACTACTTGGAAAAATATATTAGAAGGGAAATCTGGGATTGGGCCGCTGACAAGAGTTAATGCAGATGAATATCCAGCAAAAGTTGCTGCAGAATCAACTGATTTTAATCCTGAAGCATTTATGGATAGAAAAGATGCACGCAAAATGGATCGTTTTACACAATTTGCGGTTGCCTCGGCAATCATGGCAGTGAAAGATGCTAATTTAACCATTAATGAAGAAAACTCCCATCGTGTTGGAGTATGGATTGGTTCTGGAATTGGCGGAATGGAAACCTTTGAACAGCAATTTGAAATATTTCAAAATAGAGGATATAAGCGTGTTAGTCCATTTTTTGTTCCAATGTTAATTCCAGATATGGCAACAGGACAAGTTTCCATTACATTAGGTGCGAGAGGCTTCAATTCATGTACGGTAACCGCCTGTGCAACTGGAACAAATTCGATTGGTGATGCCTTTAAAGTCATTCAACGCGGTGACGCAGATGCAATGGTTACAGGCGGAGCAGAAGCACCGATTACAAAAATGTCAGTCGCAGGGTTCTGTGCGAATACTGCTTTGTCCACCAATCCAGACCCAAAAACAGCTAGCAGACCATTTGATAAAAATCGTGATGGATTTGTCATTGGCGAAGGTGCAGGGATTATTGTCTTGGAAGAACTTGAACATGCCTTAGCGCGTGGTGCCAAAATCTATGCTGAAATTGTCGGCTATGGGGCAACTGGTGATGCCTACCATATTACAGCACCGGCACCAGGTGGTGAAGGCGGCGCCCGTGCTATGAAAATGGCCATTAATGATGGTGGGTTAAAGCCGGATGAAATTGATTATGTTAACGCCCATGGGACTAGTACAGAATATAATGACAAGTTTGAAACCCTTGCAATGAAAGAGGTATTTGGTGAGCACGCCTATAACTTAGCAATTAGTTCAACGAAATCTATGACTGGGCATCTTCTTGGTGCTGCAGGCGGTGTAGAAGCGATTTTTACGGTATTAGCGATAAGAGACAGTATACTGCCACCTACCATTAACTATGAAACACCAGATCCAGAATGTGATTTAGATTATGTACCAAATAAAGCACGTCAAAAGGAAATTAAAGCAGCCATGAGTAATTCATTAGGATTTGGCGGACACAACGCTACGATTGTATTTAAAAAATACGAATAAACATCTACGAACGACCAGACAAATATGTCTGGTCGTTTTTTTAACCATTTTACCTATGAACCTCTTTCGATAACCTTCATAAACTGTTCAGAGAGGCTAGGTAAATGGGGTGTAAAAATGGGAATCATTCGAACAGATTATTGGATGGAAAAGGAGTTTGACAGACCTGTAAAGTTGTGTGAGAAACTAGAGCCATTTTTTATTAAACAAACGCCAAAGGAAATATATACTCAATTATTGAATTTTGGTATGTACCGTCCCTCCAGATCCGCTCGAATTATTATTGACCGAATGAAAGAACAAAAGGCTTGGACTCAAGTGGAACAACTCTTTCATCACTATAAAGAGAAATGGAATGGTCCTGACATACCAGTATTTCTTTTTCCCGTAGCACAAGCAGGCGGGTTCTTTCTTAGAGAAGCTAAAAGTAAAGCTGGTGTCTCATTTCCTGATAAAATGTTCCTTTTTCTCTCGCATTTTGAGGATCCGAAAGAAATAGAGGCACTAATGGTCCATGAATATCATCACGTCTGCCGGCTAAGAAAGTTGAATAAAAGAATGGAAGACTATACTTTACTTGATTCAATAATTATAGAAGGACTTGCTGAATATGCTGTTTTAAAAAATTGTGGTTCGGAATATTTAGCCACATGGTGCCGTATGTATAATAAAAAAGAGTTACTAAAATTTTGGGATAAATATATAAAAAAACAACTTGGTACGAAGAAAAATGAAAGAGGACACGATGAACTACTATATGGAGAGGGAAGGCTGCCAAGACTTCTCGGTTACGCAATTGGATATGATATTGTTGAACATTTTTACAAAACCAATCCTTATTCTACGAAACTATCATTTTCCATTCCCGCAATAGAGTACCTAGAAAACTATAAGAATTACATCGAAAAAAGCCAATAAAACTAGACTTAAAAAAAATCAAATGACTTAATTTAGAGAATTCAAATAAATCTTGCAATTGTAACAATTTCGTAATAAAATTTCAAGTAAATAGTTTGAATAAACAGAATAATTTAAAAAGTTAGAAGGTGTACTATGAGCACAAAAAAATCGTTGCACAAAGAGGCACCATTGCTCGAGGTGAGAAACTTAAAGACTGCATTTGATATTGACGGAACTGATTATAATGCAGTAGATAATGTTTCATTTAATGTTAAGCCGGGACAAATTGTTGGAATTGTTGGAGAGTCTGGTTGTGGCAAATCCGTTATGAGCCTTTCCATTATGAAGCTTTTACCTAAGGGAAGCGGAAAAATAAAAACAGGTGAGGTTATTTTTGATGGAATAAATCTTGAGAAAATGTCCGAATCTCAAATCAATAAAATTCGTGGGAAAGACGTCTCGATGATTTTCCAAGAGCCGATGACTTCATTAAATCCAGTTTTTACAATAGGCTATCAACTACAGGAAGTCCTTTTTAATCATTTAAAAATTACAAAGAAAGAAGCCAGGCTAAAATCAATCGCCCTATTAAAAAGTGTCGGAATCTCACGACCTGAAAAACTGGTTGATGAGTATCCACATCAACTATCCGGCGGGATGAGACAAAGAGTGATGATCGCTATTGCCATTGCTTGTCAGCCTAAATTATTAATTGCAGATGAACCAACGACTGCTCTGGATGTTACTGTTCAAGCTCAGATATTAGAACTTCTAAAGGAAATTCAGGCAGTAAATGACATGTCTATAATTTTAATAACACATGATTTAGGTGTGATAGCGGAAATGTGTGATGAAGTTATGGTGATGTATGCCGGAAGGATTGTTGAACGTACGGATGTTGATACGCTTTTCCATAATCCAAAACATCCATATACTAGTCTACTATTGGGGGCAATCCCGAAAATGGATGGACAAGAAGAACGGTTAAGTTCGATTAAAGGTATCGTGCCATCGCTTATTCATATGCCAAAAGTGGGCTGCCGTTTTGCGAATCGATGTCCAAAGGCAATGCCTGAATGCACGACAATCACCCCTTTACTTGAAGATGTTGAACATGGCCACGAAGTTGCATGTTTACTCTATGAAACAAGTAAACCAATTGAAGGGGTGAGATCATGAAGACCGTTTCAGTACATAAACAGGGTGACCATTCTCCCTTACAATCAGAAAATCTATTAGAGATTAAAAATCTTAAAACCTATTACCCTGTTAAAGGCGGATTTTTAAAACGCACAATTGGAAATGTAAAAGCAGTGGATAATATCTCTTTTGAGATTAAAAAAGGGGAAACCCTTGGGCTAGTTGGTGAATCTGGATGTGGTAAATCAACTGCAGGCAGAACAATCCTTCGACTATTAAAACCAACAGAGGGCCAAATTCTCTTTAATGGTAAAGACATTACCAAAGTATCAGGCAAATCACTTCGCGAGATTCGAAAAGATATGCAAATGGTGTTTCAGGACCCTTATGCTTCTTTGAATCCGATGCAAATGGTTGGGGACATTATCGCTGAGCCTATTTATAACTTTTCTAAAAAAAGTAAGGATGAATTAAAACAGGAAGTCATGGATTTGTTAAATAAAGTAGGGTTACCGCCAGATGCCTATTACAAGTATGCACATGAATTTTCTGGGGGCCAGCGTCAAAGAATCGGAATTGCTAGAGCGTTAGCATTAAAGCCGAAATTAATTATTGCCGACGAACCTGTTTCAGCACTCGATGTCTCAGTCCAATCTCAGGTTTTAAATTTGTTAAAAGATTTGCAAGAAGAATTTAACCTTACTTTTCTTTTTATAGCACATGATTTAAGTGTTGTTAAACACATGAGTGACCGAATCGGTGTTATGTATCTAGGTAATTTGGTTGAGGTTGCAGATAAAGAAGATTTATATGCTGAGCCTCTCCATCCATATACACAAGCATTAATTTCAGCAATTCCATCTCCTGACCCCAGGGTGAAAAAAGAGCGGATTATCTTAAAAGGTGATGTGCCAAGCCCAATTAATCCTCCAATGGGATGCTCATTCCATCCGCGCTGCCCCATGGCAATGGAGCAATGTTCTAAAATTTTGCCGGTATTAAAGGAGGTGAAGCCATCTCATCGAGTAGCTTGCCACCTTTACTAGAAAAGCGAAAGCTCATGAACGCTTTCACTAGACAGTAGCGAAAGAAAAATAAAAACTATAGGGGGGAAACAAATGAAGAAGAGAAGTATGCTGATGCTAGCGGCATTGATGCTGGTTCTATCCGTATTTTTAGCGGCCTGCAGCGGCGGAGAAAAAACGGGGACAAGCAAAAACGAAGATGATGGTAAGACTGGAGAAACTGCTGGAAAACCACAAGATGGCGGGACACTAGTTTATGCACTTGATTCTGCGCCAGAGGGTAAATTTAACTATTCATTTTATGGAAATGCAAGCGATCAGTATGTTATTGATTTCTTTGATGAAAACCTAATTGATTATGATGAAAATCTAAAGGCACAGCCTCATATCGCCTCATGGAAAACAACAGACAATAAAGTTTTCGATTTCGAAATCAAACAAGGTGTAAAGTGGCACAATGGCGACGAATTATCAGTTAAAGACTGGGAATTTGCATTGAAGGTTATCGCTGATAAGGATTATGATGGTCCACGTTTTGATAACGTAAGAAACATTGTGGGTGCACAAGATTATCATGATGGAAAAGCGAAAGAAATCGCTGGTATTAAAGTAGTGGATGATTATCACATCCAAATCACTTTTGATAAAGCTCGTGTAAACAACTTGGATAATCTTTGGACATACCCGATGAATCGTACGGAATTTAAAGGACTGGCAGTAAAAGATATGATGGCATCCGAACAAGTTCGGACCAAGCCTGTTGGTTTAGGACCATTTAAAGTAACGAAAGTAATTCCAGGTGAATCTATAGAAATGGAACGCTTTGATGATTACTTTGGCGGCAAACCGCATATAGAAAAAGTAGTTATTAAAGTGATCGATCCATCTCTTTCTGTTGGAGAACTAAAAAACGGAACACTTGATATGACTTCTTTCCATCCAAGTATTATTGATCAAGTGAAAGCACTTGATAATGTAAATGCTGTAACCTATCCTGGCGTAAGCTATTACTATGTTGGTTTCAGATTAGGTACTTGGGATGGCGAGAAAAACATCATGAACGAACCTAAATATCAAGAGAAAAAGCTTCGTGAAGCAATGTATTATGCAATCAATCGTGAAGAATGGGTTAAGGCGTTTTTCTTTGGTGTAGGTAAGCCAGTAAACCGTCCAATTCCAACAAACCATTGGATTGCAGCCCCTAATGAAGAATTAGAACAATACAAATATGATCCTGAAAAGGCTAAGGCATTATTAGATGAAGCAGGATACAAAGATGTTGATGGCGATGGCTTCCGTGAAGATCCAAATGGGAAGAAGTTTGTTGTTAATTTCAGCCACTATGCAACTGATAACCCTACATTTGAATCGCGCGCTAAGGCAATGACTCAATATTGGGAAGCAGTTGGCTTGAAGACGAAATTAACAATGACAGATGTAAACCTTTATTATGAAATGCTTGATAAAGCTGATAAATCAATGGAAGTATTCTTCGGCGGCTGGTCAACTGGTTCAGATCCAGATCCGACTCCACTTTGGGGATCAAAAGCTGTTTGGAACTATCCACGCTGGGTAAATGCTGACAGTGATAAATTGTTAGATCAAGCACTTGATATCAATGTTGTAGGAACAGATAACGACAAACGTAAGGATCTTTATGTCCAATGGCAAAAGCTATTCATGCAAGATCTACCAGCTTTACCAATTGCTGAACTAGAAGAAACAATGGCAGTCAGCAAGCGAGTGCAAGACGTTAAATTTGATGTATCTGGTATGAATCGTCCAAACGAATGGTGGATTAAGCAATAGGTTTCTAAAAAATACTAACTCAATTTTAAACTTCAAATGGGAGATGGGTATACTTCTCCCATTTGAATAAGCTGGTATTGATTTACATGCTCGTGTGTACCAAAGCTTATTTAGACAAGGAGAATGCACATGCTGAAATATGCATTTCGAAGAATATTGGGAATGATTCCAATGTTACTCCTTACCTCCATTGTAGTATTTACATTGGCAAAATTAATGCCGGGCGATTCGCTAAGTGGAGAAATAGATCCTAGAAATACAAATCCAGAGTATATCGCAGAAATGCGTGAGAAATTGGGTTATAATGACCCACTTCCTCAGCAGTATTTCCGTTGGATTAGTGGATTCGTTGAGGGGGATTTTGGAAAATCAACACGTTTCAAAATAGAGGTATCTGAGGTTATTGGTGAGCGTCTCCCTAATACAATACTTTTAGGTTTTTCATCAATTTTAATAACCTATATTCTCGCATTTATAATGGGTTCCTATGCAGGACGAAAGCCATATACCTTAACAGATAATCTAATTGGAGGATTAAACTACATAGGGTTGGCCATTCCATCCTTTATTGCTGGGGTATTCGCCATCTTCTTCTTTTCTTTTACGCTGGGCTGGTTCCCATCAAATGGTTCAGTCGATATTAGTGTTACCGATGGAACCATTGAATGGTGGTTAAGCCGATTACATCATGTCTTTTTGCCTGCAGTCGTACTTGGATTATTAAGTACAGCTAGTTATACCCAATTTTTACGTAACGATATTATAGAAAATAGCCGTAAGGACTATGTCCGCACAGCACGTGCAAAAGGGACGCCGGAACGAAAGATTTATAATGTTCATATTTTAAGAAACTCAATTATTCCACTTATAACCTTTTTAGGATTTGATATTGTCGCCATAATTAGTGGTGCGATTATTACTGAGACAATTTTTACCTATCCAGGTTTGGGACAACTATTCCTACAATCAGTTGGGACGAGGGATTATCCAGTATTATTGACGTTGACTATGTTATTCTCCTTCTTAACACTGATCGGCAATTTAATAGCTGATGTCTTATATGGTGTTGTAGATCCGAGAATTAGGCTAGATTAAGGGGGAGAAAAAATGCAAATAGCAACGCAAAATGAGAAAAAGATTTTAGTTACACCCCCGAAAAAAAGTTTATCTCCTTTTGCAATAGCACGAAAGAAATTTGTGAAAAATAAATTGGCAATGATTAGTCTTTTCTTTTTACTGATAGTTACTATTGTTTCTATCCTCGCACCCTATATCACTACGGCAGATATTACGAGAATCAACATTGGGCAAATGTCGTTAGAGCCAAGCAGTGAACATTGGCTGGGAACAGATAAATCCGGACGGGATGTATTTACAAGATTACTCTATGGCGGGCGTATATCGTTGTTAGTAGGAATCAGTTGTACATTATTTGTTATTTTACTGGGAACATTAATTGGCTCAATCTCAGGGTATTTCGGCGGAACCGTTGATAGCTTATTAATGAGATTTACTGATTTTATCTTAAACTTTCCATTCCTTGTATTTGTCATTGTTTTAAATGCCATTCTTTTTGGAAAAGTTAACGGATTATGGGTCTTAATTGGGACAATTAGCTTGCTAAGCTGGGGGGGGATTGCCCGAATTGTCCGTAGTAAGATCCTCGCTGAAAAAGAAAATGAATACATTACAGCGGCCATTTCTATTGGCTGCTCACCAGCAAAAGTTATTGTGAAGCATCTGCTTCCAAACATTTTATCTACCATAATTGTTCAAGCGACGATTACATTTGCAACGATGATCGTTGCTGAAACAGGTCTAAGTTTTCTTGGCTTTGGGGTTCCGCAAGAAATTCCAAGTTGGGGAAATATGTTGAATTCAGCAAATGAGCCGGATGTTCTCCAATTCAAACTTTGGATTTGGGTCCCGCCAGCATTAATCATCACAATAACCATCTTATCAATTAACTTCATCGGTGAAGGTCTAAAGGATGCTTTTAATCCAAAATCTAAACGTTAAAGATCTGCCATAAACTGGTGGATTTTTTTTGCGTGTTAACGGTCATTGTTTATTGAAGTTCATAAATGTAATTGGAGCAAAATATATATAAAGGAATAATTTAACTAAGGTCTGCCCATACTGATTTACAAACAGTTTCTTGAAGTGAGGGGTTGTACAATGTTGTATCTTCATGATGTATGGGTAAATTGGTTTGAAGGGGAAGAAAACGGTTATAATGTATGCCACTTCCATGAATGGCGTAAGGATGATGGAGTAGAGTTATTAGACCAGGTGCCATTGATGAAAGTGGAACCGATTTTGTTTAATTACATTGAAAATGATTTGTCAGAATTACCTCAACAGCTCTTAGATGATATCTTTCAGAAAGCCTATTTGAGGAAGAATCATGAAAGAGTGCAACTTGACTATTGCTTTGTAGTCACAGATGGAACTGGAATATTAGCCATTGATACCATTGGCTATAATATTCCGATCCGTAAAAGCCGGTTAATTCCAAGACAAGAGCAGTTAGTTTACGAGATGATAAGTCAACATGAGGCTAATAAATACCACTTTTATGAGCAGCCAAAGTTAAAGGACTATCACATTCTCTCACCTGAACCGGAATTGATGAGAGGGTTAACAAGAAAAGAACGTCAATTAAAACAACTATTATTTATGGCACTTGACCAATTACTCTCTTCGAGTAATGAAGCAGAAGTAAGGTATTGGTACACTGAATGGTGTCCGGAGAATTATTCAACAATTCAAGCTTTAAATTTTGAAGCTGCATGGGAACAGTTATTTGAGGAAACAAAGTATGGATGGTCGAAAAGGCATGAAACATTTTGTGAAAATCTAATAAAAGGGCAGCCGTTTTTTGAAAAACTTTGGGAAATGGAACATGGTCCGAAAGTAAATTAAAAGCCTGACCCAAAAGATATACACAACATATCTTTTGGGCTCAGGCTTTTTTTAATTAATAAGAAAGGATAAGTTTCTGAACTTAGACTACTGTCTAGCTCCAGCGCCTAGGGGCTCGGGGTCATAAGCCAATCTGTCATGAAGGTCAAAAAACAACCTTCACGCCTGCTCGTCTTATGCCTGTCGCCCCTGAACAGGGCGCTTGCGCTTTTCTTATTGCTATCTCCTCTTACGACCTAACCCCATAGCATTTTCCATTTTCTTCAAAGTCTTATTAGCCACTAAATTTGCTTTTTCTGCACCCTCATCCAATATACGATCAAGTTCGGGTGAGTCAAGTAATTCATAGTATCTTTCTTGTATTGGTGTAAAGAAATTGACAACAACATCCGCTAGGTCACTTTTAAAATCACCGTAGCCTTTCCCTTCGTACATTCCTTCAATTTCAGAAATAGTTTTTCCACCCAAGATAGAGTAAATTGATAATAGGTTTGATATGCCAGGTTTGTTTTCTTTATCGAATTTAACAATCCCTTCGGAATCTGTCACAGCACTCTTAATTTTTTTCACCATTTGCTTTGGATCATCTAAAGGTGTGATATTAGCTTTTTGGTTTGGATCAGATTTGCTCATTTTTTTCGTTGGTTCTTGCAGAGACATAATTCTTGCACCAACCTTAGGAATACTTATTTCAGGAATGGTTAAAATGTCTCTGTATTTTTTATTAAATCTTTCTGCTAAGTCACGAGTTAATTCCATATGCTGCTTCTGATCTTCGCCAACAGGTACTAAATCCGTATTATATAGAAGAATATCGGCTGCCATAAGAGGTGGATAAGTTAATAAACTTGCCTGTACTGCCTCTTTCCCGGTGGATTTATCTTTGAATTGAGTCATTCTTTCTAATTCACCGATGTAGGCTACACACTGCATCAACCATCCCGCTTGAGCATGAGCAGGAACCTCTGACTGAACAAACAATGTGGCTTTGTTTGGATCAATTCCAACTGCTAGATACAATGCAGCTAAACTTCGGATATTTTTCCGCAGTATTACCGGGTCCTGAGGAACCGTAATGGCATGCTGGTCCACGATACAAAAAAAGCAATTGTATTCGTTCTGCATTTCTACAAACTGTTTCAACGCTCCGATATAGTTACCAAGTGTAATCGTTCCACTTGGCTGAATACCAGAAAAAATTGTTTTCATAAAATTTCCTCCTAAAAAATATATAAAAAAAACCATTCATCCCCTAAAAACGAATAGGGACGAATGGTTCGCGGTACCACCCTAAATTACTCAAATAAAGAGTCACTCAATGCCAAATCCATCATGAAGACAATTTAGCCACCTTTTAACGCAAGGTTACGTCTAATCCTACTTTTTATAAAACATAAAAATAATTTGTTCAGACAGAGGCTCCAAAGTCCATTCTGTATTTATTCGTGTTTGTTTCCACCACCCACAAACTCTCTGAACCGAATGTAAATACGTACTACTCTTTATCATCGCCTTTTAAGCAACTATACAATTGTACTTATTATAATGAAACGAATAATTATTTTCAAGTCAGTTAAAAATAATATATGACAAGGGCAATAAGCATAAACAGCGCATTAATAAGTCCGTAAAAAACTAAGGGTTTTTGGTTGAATGTAACAAGTTCTGATAAAGGAGGTATTTCATCAAAGCGTCTTTTATTCTGGCCTCTTTGAAACGCATAACTAAAGGATCTTGAAATGACGTCATAGAATCCTGAATGAATAGTAAAAACAAGCAAAGAGGTAAGCAGGAGTCCTGCTGAGAAATAAAAAGATATATTGATATAGCTTAACAAAGAAACTTTGTGATAATTAAGGAACGAAATTAAAATAATCACTAGTTGTGTGAATACTAAAATTAAGAGTCTTTTCTTAAGTTGATAATTCACTAAATAACCTCCAAAAGATTGATTTAATAGGGGTTCACTTAAGTATATTATATTAAAAATCTGTATAAGTCTAAATTATAACACAGGGAAATGTAATGATAACGTAAAGATTGTTTCTATAATGTAAATAAAGTTCAAAAAAATAATGTACAATTTGTAGAAAATATGTATAATAGAGAATGTAGTAATTTTTCAGAATAATAGAAAAGGGAGGTCTACTAGTGAAGAAATCAAAACTTTCACTACTATTAGTACTATCACTAGTTCTTAGCATGTTCCTTGCAGCATGTTCGGGCGGAAACAAGAATGAAGGTACGTCCAAAAATGAAGGCGAAAACAAAGCCGGCACTGAAGAAACTCAATTGGCAGATGAGCAAGTTCTAAATGTTCTTGAGTCTGCAGAAATTCCTTCAATGGACAGCGTAATGTCTCAAGACGTATTGAGCTTCACAATGTTAAATGCTACAAATGAAGGACTATATCGTTTAGATCCAGACCAAAAAGTTATTCCTGGAGTTGCTGAAGCAGCACCAACATATAATGATGATAAATCTGTTATTACAATTAAATTAAAACAAGATACAAAATGGTCAAATGGTGACCCTGTAACTGCGCATGACTTTGTTTTTGCATGGCAACGTGCAATTGATCCGAAAGTTGCTGCTCCATACGGTGCATACTTCATGGAAGGCAAAATCAAAAATGCATCTGAAATTGTTGCTGGTAAAGCAAAACTTGATGATTTAGGGATTAAAGCTCTAGATGATTATACTTTGGAAATTAGCTTAGTAAGACCACTTCCATACATCGAATCTTACTTAACTTTCCCATTGTTCTTCCCGCAAAACAAAAAGTTTGTTGAAGCGGAAGGCGATAACTATGCGAAAGATGCAACACACCTACTTTACAATGGTCCGTTTAAAATGACTAAATGGGATGGTCCTACTGGTACTGAGTGGGTATTAGAAAAGAATGCTGATTATGTAAATGCAAAGGACGTTACTTTAGAGAAAATTAACTTTAACGTTTCTAAAGATCCACAAGCATCTGCAAACGCATATACTGCTGGTGAAGCTGATATCACACCAAAACTTGCACAAGCTGCAATCCTTTCACAATTTGAAGGACAAAAAGATTTACTTCGCTATCAAGAACCATCAATCTGGTGGTTAAAAATGAACGAAAAGAACCCAGCATTAAAGAATGTTAATATCCGTAAAGCAATTGCTTTAACTGTTGACAAAAAAGCTTTAACAGAGGATGTATTAGCAAACGGATCAATCCCTGCTGATTTCCTTGTACCAAAAGGTTTCTCATTCTTAGACAATAAAGATTTCCGTGATACTGCAGGAACTTACTTAAGCACTAACAAAGAAGAAGCTAAAAAGCTTTGGGAACAAGGTCTTAAAGAAACAGGACTTAAAGAAGTTAAGTTTACTTATGTAGGTCAAGATACTGAAACTTCAAAAGTAACTGATGCATTCGTTAAAGATCAGTTAGAGAAAAACTTACCAGGATTAAAAATTACAATCGAAGCAGTTCCTTTCAAAATTCGTATTGCTCGTGAAGATGCTGAAGATTATGATTTATTAATGGGTGGTTGGGGACCTGACTACGCTGACCCAATGACATATATGGATTTATGGGTTACTAACGGCGGTCAAAACCACATGAGCTATAGCAATCCTGAATTTGATAAGTTAATCAAATCAGCTAGTGAAGAACTTGTAGCTAAGCCACAAGATCGTTGGAAAGCTCTTCAAGATGCAGAAAAAATCTTGTTAGAAGATGATGCGGCAATCGCACCACTTTACCAACGTTCCGTGAACCTACTAATCAATCCTAAGGTTCAAGGTTTTGCTCACCATGCATTTGGTCCTGACTATAGTTACCAGTGGATTAAAATCACAAAATAGTAACTATAACTAATCAAATAAAAAGAGAGTATATTTACAAATATACTCTCTTTTTACCTGTGTGAGAATTGTCGTAAGATGTCGAAAATTCAAATTAATTAGGAGGTGTAGGCATGGTCAAATATATACTAAAACGTGTTGGCTATATGATTATTACACTTTTTATCGTAACATCGCTTACCTTTTTCCTCATGAAGCTAATTCCAGGTAGTCCCTTTAATAACTTCGAAAAGCTTTCTGAAGTTCAGCGGAATATTTTACTGGATAAATATGGTTTGAACGACCCCCTGCCTGTTCAATATTTTAACTATATGATGAGCTTGGTAAAAGGAGATTTAGGAGTTTCCTTCCAATTTGATAATACCCCTGTAACAGAACTTATTGCTAATCGCCTGGGACCTTCTGCACAATTAGGTTTTCAAGCTATGGTTGTAGGTTCCATTTTAGGTATCTTATTAGGTGTAGTCGCTGCATTAAAGCAAAACACTTGGATAGATTACGGTTCTACTTTTATCGCAGTAGTTGGTAAATCTATCCCATCATTTATTTTTGCTGGATTAATGCAATATTATATTTCGGTAAAATTAGGCTGGCTTCCAGTAATGTTATGGAAAGGTCCAGAATATACGATCCTTCCTACAATTGCACTAGCGATGTTCCCAATCTCGATTGCAGCGCGTTTTATGCGTACTGAAATGGTTGAAGTATTAGGGTCTGATTATATTACTTTGGCGAGAGCTAAAGGTGCGAGCCGCTGGCAGATTAGCTTTAAGCATGCTTTAAGAAATGCCTTAATACCTGTTGTAACTGTCTTAGGGCCTTTAGCAGTTAGCTTAATGACTGGGTCCCTTGTTATTGAGCAAATATTTGGGATCCCAGGAATTGGTGAGCAGTTCGTTAAATCAATTAATATGAATGATTACCCAGTTATTATGGGTACTAACATTTTATTTGCGGTCCTATTTATCGTAGTAATCTTAATTGTTGATATTCTTTATGGAATCATCGACCCACGTATTCGTGTATCGGGGGGGAAAACTAAATGAGCAACAAAGACATAACAATTTCAAAGGATATGTTTGCTCCTGTCCATATTGATCCATCAAAAAGTGAAAAAATTGCCAAACCAAGTTTAAATTTCTGGCAGGATTCATGGCTAAGAGTCAGGAAAAATAAAGGTGCTGTAGTCAGCATGATCATCCTTGTTATTATGATTATCATGGCCTTTGTTGGTCCAATGATTACGCCATATGACTACGATACGCAAAACACTAAACATAATAATTTGCCACCGCGAATTCAAGGTTTAGAAGATGTTCACTGGCTTCCTTTTGATGGAACATTGTCAAGAAGAGATGGTACAGTTTATAACGCATATGAAGTTCGTAAAGTGGATGCCTATTATTGGTTTGGTACTGATAATTTAGGCCGAGACCAATTTGCACGTGTTTGGAAAGGTACACAAGTATCATTATTTATCGCTTTTATGGCTGCGTTAATCGATATGGCTATTGGAGTTGCATATGGAGCTGTCTCCGGTTATTTAGGTGGACGAGTAGATAGTGTAATGCAGAGGATTATCGAGGTTATAGTGGGTATTCCGAACCTGATTGTTGTTGTTTTGATGATTCTCGTGTTAAAACCAGGTATTATCCCAATTATTATCGCCTTAACCATTACGGGATGGACAAGTATGGCTCGTGTGGTACGTGCGCAAGTATTAAAATTTAAAGGTCAAGAATTTGTTCTTGCGGCTAAAACTTTAGGTGCTTCAAATTCGTCTATTATTTTTAAACACATGATTCCAAATATGTTTGGAGTAATTATTATTAATACGATGTTTTCTATCCCGAATGCCATTTTCTTTGAAGCATTTTTAAGCTTTATCGGGTTAGGATTACAGGAACCTCATGCATCTCTTGGAACATTAGTAAATGCAGGATTTAAATCGATGATTGCTTTCCCTTATCAAATGATTATTCCTTCCATTATGATTGCGTTAATCATGGTTTGCTTCAACCTTGTTGCAGACGGATTACGTGATGCATTGGATCCAAAAATGCGTGATTAGAAGGCAGGTGGATGTAAATGGAGAAAATTTTAGAAGTAAAAGACTTAAATATATCGTTTCATACGTTTTCAGGTGAAGTTAAAGCTATCCGTGGCGTAAGTTTTGATTTATATAATGGAGAAACCTTAGCCATAGTAGGTGAGTCTGGTTCAGGTAAATCTGTAACCACCAAATCAATCATGCGTTTACTTCCTGAGCATAATTCAGAAATAAAAGGCGGACAGATTCTATTTGATGGCAAGGATTTAACAAAATTAAAAGATAAAGACATGCAAAAAATCCGTGGAAAAGATATATCAATGATTTTCCAGGATCCGATGACGTCTTTAAATCCAACCATGAAAATTGGCAACCAGATTATGGAACCGCTTATTAAACACCAAAACATGAGCAAACACGCAGCAAAGGAAAGAGCCATTGAATTATTAAAGCTAGTTGGTATTCCAAAGGCGGAGTTACGTGTGGATCAATATCCGCATCAGTTCTCTGGTGGTATGAGACAAAGGGTTGTTATCGCTATTGCGTTGGCATGTAACCCGAAAGTACTCATTGCTGATGAACCGACCACTGCACTTGACGTAACCATTCAAGCGCAAATTCTTGAATTAATGAAAGATTTGCAAAAGAAAATTGATACATCAATTATTTTTATTACGCATGATCTGGGTGTGGTTGCAAATGTAGCCGATCGCGTTGCTGTTATGTACGGAGGAAAAATAGTTGAAATTGGGACTGCAGATGAGATTTTCTATAATCCAAAACATCCTTATACATGGGGACTAATTAGTTCGATGCCTGATATGGATACCCAAGATGATGAACTTTTCTCTATTCCGGGAACACCACCAGATTTATTAGATCCACCAAAAGGGGATGCGTTTGCACCACGTAATCCATTTGTTATGAAGATAGATTTAGAGCAAGAACCACCATTCTTCAAAGTGTCTGATACGCATTATGCTGCAACATGGCTGCTTCATCCGGATGCGCCAAAAGTCGAACCGCCAGCTGCTGTTCTAAGACGGCAAAATCAATTTTCTGGTAATGCAGATTTAGTCAAAGTTGGAAAAACTGATCATGCACCATTCCCTGAAAATAAGGAGGGGAAATAAATGGCTGAAAAAGAAAAATTACTTGAGATCAAAAATCTCAAGCAATATTTTAATGAAGGTAAAACAAATGAAGTAAAAGCTGTTGATAATGTATCCTTTGATATTTATAAAGGTGAAGTAATGGGCCTTGTGGGTGAGTCTGGCTGTGGTAAATCCACAACAGGACGTACAATTATTCGTTTGTATGATGCTACTGGCGGAGAAGTTTTATACGACGGAGTAAATGTTCATGGGAAAAAATCAAAAAAGCAATTAAAAGATTTCAACCGAAAAATGCAAATGATCTTTCAAGACCCTTATGCATCTTTAAATCCTAGATTAAAAATAGCAGATGTTATTGCCGAGGGAATTGATATTCATGGTTTAGCAAAGTCTAGGGAAGACCGAATGGAGCAGGTTTATGAGCTCCTGGAAACCGTTGGCTTGAATAGAGAGCATGCAAACCGTTATCCACATGAATTTAGTGGCGGTCAGCGTCAACGGATTGGAATTGCACGTGCCCTTGCTGTCCAACCTGAATTTATTATTGCTGATGAACCGATTTCCGCATTGGATGTTTCTATCCAAGCTCAGGTAGTTAACTTAATGAGAAAACTGCAAAAAGAGAAAAGCTTGACTTATCTGTTTATTGCTCATGATCTTTCCATGGTTAAATACATTAGTGATCGGATCGGTGTTATGTATTTTGGTAAAATGGTGGAGCTTGCACCTGCGGATGAACTCTATAAAAACCCACTACATCCGTATACACAATCACTTTTATCAGCAATTCCATCTCCAGATCCAATCAGTGAACGGACTCGTAAACGGAAGTCTTATGACCCGGCAAGTCATAACTACGAGCCGAATGATCCAGTCGAATTTAGAGAAGTTACACCAGGTCACTTTGTACTATGCTCTGAGAAAGAATTCAAACAATACCAAGTACAATCTAGATAATCAAAAAAAACGATCTCGCTTTTGAGATCGTTTTTTCACCTATTAACGGCAATATTTAAGTATTCTTATTTCCGATTTCCCCCAACAGTTTTCCATCCAGTCTGGTATTTGGCACTTTCATCAACAAATTCACTCCGATTTTTACCACCGAATACCTTTTCACCAAAACTGTTCGTAATCACACCCATTAAGGCCGTAATTCCTATAATTAATAAAGCAACAATCGTTAAATCCAATATGTATGAGCCCATGGTAATAACCCCTCCATTAATAAGCTGCTTAGAATATTTGTGATGCAAATTTAAATATCTCCTACTTTATTGTAAAAGAACTTACCGTTGATTTAAAGAGGAAATTAAATTACATCGATAAGTTTTCAAAAACTAAATGAATGCGTTTTCATTTCGGATTTATAATTGAGAATACATTGATGGTTTATTTTTCTTAGAAATAGGGTAACTCAATATTATAAGTAATTTATCTCATGAAGACCCTCGCATTATCAATCATTGTTGACGAACATTATAACAGATGAATAATTATGAGTGCAAAAATACAGATAAAATAATTAAAAAACATGAAACTTTTAGAAGAATTATTCGTCTAATATAGTGTAAACGAAATTTTTGAATGTTTTGCTCTTACAATATTTTTTGGAAAAAAGGATACCCTTTTAAGAAACAGTGGTGTATAATCAATGATATAAATTACTTATTTATAATTATTATTGAAATTGGTACTACCTGATTATAACCAAATTGCTTGATTCAATATAACGGATTTTAAATAACAGTCTCAAATAAAAGAGGAGTGTGAAGATCGATGGTAACACTATACACTTCACCAAGTTGTACATCATGCAGAAAAGCAAAATCATGGTTAGAAGAACATGAAATCCCATACACAGAGAGAAATATTTTTTCAGAACCATTAACCATGGAAGAGATTAAAGAGATTCTTCGAATGACCGAGGATGGTACAGATGAAATTATTTCTACAAGATCAAAGACATTTCAAAAATTAGACGTTAACCTAGATGCAATGCCGTTACAAGATCTATTTGGTTTAATCAAAGAAAATCCAGGGCTATTACGGCGCCCGATTATCATTGATGAAAAACGATTACAGGTTGGGTATAACGAGGATGAAATCAGACGATTCCTTCCAAGAAGAGTTAGAACGTTCCAGCTCCGCGAAGCACAGCGAATGGTTAATTAAATAAATAGGCCTTCATATAGGAGGTCTTTTTTTGTATATAAAAAATTATTTGATTTCATTTGTAGTTTCGCTGTCACTTTGCTACAATAAAATGAATATCGTACCGCTAATCTTTAGGCATTATAACGGTTTTTAGATTTTAGCCTTTTTTATTTCCCTTATTAGTACTTTTATCATAAAATAAAGTACACGAGTATTTACTTTTTGCCCTATGAGAATTCTTTTGGATTTAAGTAAATGCTAAGGCAGTATCTGCTTGGGGGTATTTTGTCCCTTCAATCTGGAAAACGGAAGGGAGAGGTTTAGATGGAGATTGAACGCATTAATGAAAATACAGTAAAATTTTACATTTCATATGGTGATATAGAAGAACGAGGCTTTGACCGTGAAGAAATCTGGTACAATCGGGAACGAAGTGAAGAACTCTTTTGGGAAATGATGGATGAAGTTCATGATGAAGAGGAGTTTGTAATTGAGGGTCCTCTTTGGATTCAAGTTCAAGCACTTGATAAAGGTTTAGAAATCCTTGTTACTAAAGCACAACTATCAAAGGATGGTCAAAAGTTTGAATTACCCATTCCAAATGACAAACTAAAAGATCTTCCAGTTGATGAGCAAATTGATGAGATTCTGGACCATCATTTCAATCCTAATCATACAGATGAGGAAGATATATTGCTTGAGGAAGAAACATTAGAATTCCTCATTGGTTTTAAAGATTTTGAGGATGTCATTAGTTTATCCAATCGAGCAGGTTTAGATGATTTAGTGACAAAGCTATATCATTTTGAGGGGAAATATTTTCTATTTACAGAATTTCCTGAAGACTTGTTTGAAGAAGATGAAATTGATGATATATTAAGTATTTTACTTGAATACGGTTTCGAGACACAACTTACGATACATCGAATTCAAGAATACGGAAAAGAGATAATTTCTGATAATGTTTTTGCTGAATTGCGCAAACATTTTCGCTAACTAATGTACCGATTTCGATATTGAAATCGGTATTTTTAGCATTAATTATTTTGGAAATAAATTCTGGCAGGTGAGGACACTGAAAAACACAGTAAGGGTTATTCTATATTTGCTGCTATTATCCGTACTATGGTTTTTCTTTAAGGATCGTTTAGCTAGTGGAATATTCGGTATCCTAAGTGTACTTGTTACACTGTCGGTCATATTCATATCCATTGTAATTTTCCTTGAAAACCGTCATCCAACGCAAACGATCACATGGTTAGTGGTCTTAGGCAGTTTCCCGTTAGTTGGTTTTATTTTTTACCTCCTGTTTGGAAGGAATTATCGTAAGGAAAAGATGTTTAGAAAAAAATACTTCTTAGATAAACAAGCTTTTTTGACCGTTGAAGGGGAAGAAGATCCAAGAAATGATGAAAAACTTAGTTTAATGGGTGAGCATCAAGGGAAATTATTTAACTTGGCTCAAAAGCTAGGGAATAGTCCTATCTCCTTTGACACAGCTACAAAAATATTAACAAACGGTGACGAAACCTTTCAGCATATTATTGAGCAAATAAAAAAGGCTAGACATCACATCCATCTGGAATATTATATTGTTCGTCACGATCATATTGGGCAGGAAATAAAAAATCTATTAATTGAGAAAGCCCATCAGGGTGTTAAGGTACGTTTTTTATATGACGCTGTAGGTTCTTGGCAACTTTCAAAATCTTATATTAATGAACTTAAAAATGAAGGGATTGAAATGGTCACTTTTGGACCTGTAAAACTCCCATTTTTAAATAATAAATTTAATTTCCGTAATCACCGTAAAATGATCATCATTGATGGAAATATCGGCTTTGTTGGCGGGTTGAATATTGGGGATGAATATCTGGGTAGAAATAAACAGATAGGGTTTTGGCGTGATACGCATTTAATGCTTCGAGGAGAAGCCGTAAGAACGTTGCAGTTAATATTTTTACAAGACTGGTATTATATGACCAGTCACAGTTTCTTAACTGCTGAGTACCTATCACCTCAGATTGATGACGAAAGTCACGGTGGGGTGCAGCTCATTGCTGGAGGACCGGATAATGAGTGGAGTGTGATTAAAAATATTTTTTTCTCCATGATTGCAAGTGCAGAGAAATCAGTTTGGATTGCATCCCCTTATTTTATTCCTGATGAAGATATTTTTTCAGCCATAAAAGTAGCTGCACTTAGTGGCATTGATGTAAGACTTCTTGTACCTAATAAACCAGATAAACGGATTGTCTTTCACGCTTCCCGTTCATACTTTCCGGAACTTTTGGAGGCAGGGGTAAAGGTCTATGAATATGAGCGGGGGTTTATGCACAGTAAGATTGTCATTGTTGATAATGAACTAGCCTCGATCGGGACATCAAATATGGATATGAGAAGTTTTCATTTGAATTTCGAAGTAAATGCTTTTTTATTCCGTACCAATAGTACACAAAAGCTTGTTGAGGAATATTTAAATGACCTTGAATATACCAAACAGTTGGATAAAGCAACCTTTGATGACAGACATCTTGGTTTTAAGGTTCTTGAATCGACAGCAAGACTTCTCTCGCCATTACTCTAAACTTATAATAAACTCGTCAATGGCGAGTTTTTTTATCTTTTTTAAAGGTATTTATCGAATTTTGACGAATTAACATTATGAAAGGAGGTGTGAATTTATTGCTAACTGCTCAAACAAAAATGGGTGTATCTATCTGTCTCGGCCTTGATTACAAAAAAGATACTCTTTTAGAACTTCGCAGTAAAGAAGAATTTTTTTGCCCTATTTGCGGGGAAAGCGTTTTACTCAAATTAGGGAATCAGCGTATTTTTCATTTTGCCCATAAGCAAGGTGGAGTTTGTCATGATTTTTATGAAAATGAATCCATATATCACATGGAGGGCAAACGTCAACTCTATCAGTGGCTCGTGAAACAAAAGATCCCTTCCATATTAGAGTACTACGATAAGGAGATTCAGCAGAGACCTGACATAATGTTCAAGTTTAATGGAGAGAAATTTGCATTAGAGTATCAATGCTCAACGATTCCAGAAAGTATACTTATCAAAAGGACCAATTCATATCTTCAGAACGGTTATCATCCCATATGGATTATATCTAGCAACCAAATCCGTACGAAAAGAAATAATATGGTTGTTTTATCCAACTTTCAATACCTATTTTTACGTACCACTGCCGCAGGAAAGTTTTATATACCATCATATTGCCCCGATAAACAGCAATTTCATTTTGTTGGATCCATTACCCCTTACTCAATAAAAAATGCCTTCGCACATCATTCTTTTTACCCAATAAGGAAAATGGATATAAAAGATCTATTAGAACCAAAGATCAACAATCAAATAGATTTTTCTAGTTGGAACAAGCAAATTGAAAAATTTCTTCTTAATTGGACCCTCCATCCTAGTAAACAGCATCATTCATTTCTTCATGAAATCTATAACAGAAACCTTAATCTTTTCCTACTACCGACAGAAATAGGCCTTCCAATCCCTCATTCACTAGTCATTCAAACTTCGCCGATTATTTGGCAAACCTATTTATTTATTGATTGTATTGACAACAAGAATATTGGTGATTTAATAACCCTACAGGAATTATCCTTCCATTTCAATAAAAGGATTCACAGAAATGAAATAGTCTTAAGAAATTTACCACAAGCTAAAACAGGGACATCGTTATCTGCCATACTTGACTATCTTTTATTGTTAGAGCAAATGGGTATCTTTACGAAAATGGGAGAAACCACATTCAAATTGAAACGAAAAATATTTATTCCTAGGACAAATCGAGAAAAGGAAGAATCAAAGGTTTTATTTTCTCAAAAATATCAGCGTTTCCTATCGAATAGATAAATGAAAACAAACAGAAGGGCATACTATATAGAGGTGTAAAGAGTTTCCTTTCTGTCAATTGCTAAAAGGAAATTGGAAAGGTAAGGAGAATACTATGTAATGATGCTTTCTATCACAGGTAAGAATAGAATGGAGGATGAAGGATGGCAAATGAAACAGCAACAAAATCACTACCAGCAAGAAATGAGATCCCTGAACAAGACACATGGAAATTAGAAGATATTTTTGCAGATGACAAGGAATGGGAGAAGGAATTTCAAGAAGTAAAAAGCCAAATCCCAGGAATTAAAGAATTTGAAGGGAAATTAGGTGAAAGTGCAGAGACACTTTATAAAGCGCTTCAATTCCAAGATAAACTGTTAGAACGAATTGGAAAGCTTTATACATATTCACATATGCGTTATGACCAAGATACAACAAACTCTTTTTATCAAGGCCTGGATGACAGAATGAAAAATATGTATTCACAAGCAGCGAGCCAATTAGCTTTTATTGTCCCTGAAATTCTTTCATTGGATGAGAGCCAAGTAACCAGTTTCTTAAGTGAAAAAACAGAATTAAAACTCTATGAGCATGCACTAGCCGAAATTAACCTGCAAAGACCACATGTCCTCACTGCAGAACAGGAAGCGTTGCTTGCAGAAGCCAGCGAGGTGATGGATGCTTCTAGTAATACGTTTGGGATGTTGAATAATGCAGACCTTGAATTTCCATCTATTAAAGATGAAAATGGTGTTGAGGTCGAAATTACCCATGGCCGCTATATTCGCTTTTTGGAAAGTGAAGACCCGCGGGTAAGACATGATGCATTCAAAGCTGTATACAAGACATATGGTGATTTTAAAAATACCTTTTCAAGTACATTAAGTGGTAATGTGAAAAAGGATAATTTTAATGCAAGAGTAAGAAAGTATGATTCAGCGAGACATGCTGCACTTTCTGCGAACAATATCCCAGAAAGTGTGTACGATAACCTAGTAAACACGGTTACTGATCATCTTCATTTATTACATCGATATATAAAGCTTCGTAAAAAAGTCCTGGGTCTTGATGAACTTCATATGTATGATTTATTTACACCTCTTGTCAAAGATGTAAAAATGGAAATCAAATACGAAGAAGCGAAGGACTTAGTGATTAAAGGGTTAGCTCCATTAGGCGAGGAATATGCGAAAATACTTACTGAAGGATTTGAAAATCGCTGGGTCGATGTGCATGAAAATAAAGGCAAGCGGAGTGGTGCGTATTCATCAGGTGCATATGGGACACATCCATACATTTTAATGAACTGGCAGGATAATGTAAATAATTTATTCACACTTGCCCATGAATTTGGCCATTCCGTACACAGTTTCTATACTCGAAAATCACAGCCGTATCCTTACGGCAATTATTCAATTTTCGTTGCAGAGGTGGCTTCGACCTGTAATGAAGCACTTTTAAACGACTATTTATTAAAAACAATTGATGATGAGCAAAAACGTATATACTTACTCAACCATTATCTGGAAGGCTTTAGAGGGACAGTGTTCCGTCAAACTATGTTTGCTGAGTTTGAACATATGATCCATCAAAAAGCACAAAATAACGAAGCTTTAACGGCTGATGCGTTAACAGAAAGTTATTATGCATTAAATAAAAAATATTTTGGCGAAGAAGATATTGTAATAGATGAGGAAATCGGATTGGAATGGGCGAGAATTCCTCATTTTTATTACAATTACTATGTTTATCAGTATGCAACTGGTTTTAGTGCGGCTACAGCGCTAAGCAAGCAAATTTTAGAAGAGGGCGAACCAGCGGTAAAAAGGTATATTGACTTCCTAAGTGCAGGAAGCTCAGATTATCCGATTGAGGTATTGAAAAGAGCTGGCGTCGATATGACTAGTGCAGATCCAATAAAAAATGCTTGTAAGGTTTTTGAAGAAAAACTGAATGAATTAGAGCAATTATTAACACAAGCATAATGAAAGGGATGGTGCCAAACTGGCTCCATCCCTTTCTAAAATCCTCTAAATTTTTTCCGGTCATTAATGTAATTAATGAAGATAAATATTGATACAAATAATATAGGGGTACTGAATAATAAAGGGAAAATCTTTAACAGTGCAAGAATTTGAAGAAAAAAAGCAATAAAAATAAAAACAATCATAAGCGTTAAAGGGAATTTTCTCATATAAAAAGGCCACCCTCATAAAAGTGAGTTTCATTTCTTTTACTACTATGTCTATTGTCCATTCAGTGAATTTATGATAATTTGACAATTATGTGAAACAAAGCACATACTTATTGCCGCACCTGGAAATAGCGTGTTATATTATACACATGAAGTTGATCACAACAAACACAAACCCCTTTGTTTGACCGTGAAAAATTTCTCCCATCCCCTTTGTTCGTATAATAGAAAAATGCCTTGCAGTAGAATCTGCAAGGCATTTTTGTTTATGAAAAGGATAGTTAAAGTTTATTGCTTATTTGGGCACCCTGTTGATTGGAGCAGAAGGCACGAAGACTCCTGCGGGAGGACGGGGCAGGGGAGACCCCGCAGGAGCGCAGCGACGAGGAGGCTCCCGGACCGCCCGCGAACCGCTCGTGCCTGGAGCGGAAATCAACAGGCAGTGTAACAGAGCTATAAAAAAATAAAGCATACCGTTGAACGGCATGCTTCTATTGTTCGATATATCTCCAAAACGTACCATACTTTGCTGGAATTTGTTCCACCACTTGCTTTAAAAGAAGCTTTTTCATTTCCTTTTCAATTTGAGAAATCGACATATTATAAACAACAGCAATTTCTTTTGATGCTACAAATTTAAAAAATTTCAAAAACGTTTCTAATGGCGGTGGAGGAGATTGGATTGGTTTTTCAGAAAGCATTTCCTCTAATATTTGAACATACACCTCATAGGGGTAGGATCCGGTAATCTTAATTCCTTCATCCTCTACATTTTCATTAAAAAATACTAAAGTAGGGATTTCTTGTACATCCATTTCAGAGGTGATTTTCAGATCGCATTGGAAAGCTTTTGCTGCACTTTCAGAATGGATATCATACATGAATTCCTCCACATCCAAACCTAGGCTCCCAGCGCAATCTTTTAACACCTCAAGATTAGAAACATTTAGTTTCTCTAAAAATAATCCCTCTTGGATTCTCCGCAAAAAACGGAGTCCAGCACGTCGCCCTTGTAATTCTGCTGCTTTTAGAGCGATGGAAACAGTATAAGGAGAATCGACAGGATTCTCTAACCATAGGCTTCCATCACATGACATTCCTGACCTGCTAGCAGTCTTCTCCCATACCTGAGCGATATTCTCAAAATTCTTTTTCTTGCTTATATTTAAATCGGCTAATCGTCCACTTAAAATATGCTTAATTGAAAAATAACGTCCATATTCGATTTGCAACTTCTTTAAAATCGGCTCTAATGCCCAACATTCAGGACATAAAGGATCAATAAACATGTATATCTCAATCGGCTTTTTATCACTGCATTGCCGCTTTGCACTCGAAGATTTTGAACTATTCACTTTCTTCACCTGTGGTCTTGCCATCGTTAGGCGTATTAATCATATGTTGTGCAGTAAGATAAAGCCGTGAATAAAATTCATCTCTTAAAGGACCCTCTAAACCTACTTTGTCCATAGCTTCTGACATGCATGCTAGCCAGGCTTTGGCGCGTATAGGGGTAACTGGAAATGGCAAATGACGTGCACGCATCATTGGGTGGCCATGTTCCTCAGTATACAATGCAGGACCGCCTAAATATTGAGTTAAGAATTGCTTTTGTTTCCGAGCAATTTCTGTAAATTGATTTGGGAAAATTGAAGCAAGGTCAGGATGTTGTGCAACAAGGCCATAAAAAGTGTCCACAAGATGGTGTAATGTTTCTTCACCAATGGATTCAAATGGTGAAAGCTTTCTTTCAATCATGTTGCCAACTCCCTTAAATGTATTATGTAGATTTATTTTATCAATGCAAATTTCATATCTCAAATGAATTGCTTTGAAAATGGAAATTTGTCAATTAAACATATTAATAATGTATGCCAAGTGAGCATTTCTTAATAGAAAAAGCAGGAATTTGAAAGTTGAAAATAACTCCAACTAATAAAAATCTACATTTGAATACGTTTAAGATTCATTTCAGTTTAATGATGACCTTTTCTTTGTCTATTGTTCAGAGTTCTGGTCATCATCTGCTTGATGATGACCTTTTCCTCGGTTATTGTTCAGAGTTTTGGTTATCCTCGGCTTGATGATGACCTTTTCTTTGGTTATTGTTTAGAGTTCTGGTCATCATCGGCTTGATGATGACCTTTTCCACGTCTATTGTTCAGAGTTTAGGTCATCATCAGCTTGATGATGACCTTTTCTTTGGCTATTGTACAGAGTTGTGGTCATCATCGGCTTGATGATGACCTTTTCCTCGGTTATTGTTCAGAGTTTTGGTTATCCTCGGCTTGATGATGACCTTTTCTTTGGTTATTGTTTAGAGTTCTGGTCATCCTCGGCTTGATGATGACCTTTTCTTTGGTTATTGTTTAGAGTTCTGGTCATCCTCGGCTTGATGATGACCTTTTCCACGTCTATTGTACAGAGTTTAGGTCATCATCAGCTTGATGATGACCTTTTCTTTGTCTATTGTTCAGAGTTCTGGTCATCATCTGCTTGATGATGACCTTTACCTCGGTTATTGTTCAGAGTTTTGGTTATCCTCGGCTTGATGATGACCTTTTCTTTGGTTATTGTTTAGAGTTCTGGTCATCATCTGCTTGATGATGACCTTTTCCACGGCTATTTTACAGAGTTTAGGTCATCATCTGCTTGATGATGACCTTTTCTTTGGCTATTGTTCAAAGTTTAGGTCATCATCTGCTTGATGATGACCTTTTCTTTGGCTATTGTACAGAGTTTTGGTCATCATCTGCTTGATGATGACCTTTTCTTTGGCTATTGTTTAGAGTTCTGGTCATCATCGGCTTGATGATGACCTTTTCCTCGGTTATTGTACAGAGTTCTGGTCATCCTCGGCTTGATGACGACCTTTTCACGGCTATTATTCAGTGTCTGGGTCTTATTGGTTTGTTTGCTGGTATTTTCGGTTATAGAAACGGCGAATTTTATTTTCTGTTAAACGAGCGGGGATCTTAAATTGTTCTAACAGTTCAATAAAGATTTTCTCTCCATTCTGATAGTTTTTAACCTCATATTCTAATTCATAATCTTCTGTATCTAGATAGATACTATGGTCCAATACCAATAATCCTTTCTGATACTCGAATTCAACTCGCTCGGTTATTAATGAACCAAAATATTCAAGTGTTGAAAATGGAATCTCGCTTTCTTCTATAAGTCTTTGAATGATTCCTATGGGAAGTTTTCCAAAACGAAAGGCCAATTGTGCTTCAGCTTCACTGATTGTCTGATTGGTCTCTAGAAGACCGACATCTGCTGGCTGTTTTAAAGTCATTTCGAAGTTTAAACCTTTTTTACGAATCCTTAGTGCAGTCTCTTTACTCTTTAAAGAAAAATTTGGTGTATCAAAGTAATGGTTTTCCTGTTTAAAAATTTGATTTGTATCTACCTTAAAAAACTTAAGCAAATGTTCATATTCATTTTTAGTTAGAATATTTTTAAATTCAATTTCAATATTTTGCGTCATGTGTCCATCAACCTTTCTTAAGGGGTATATTCTTTATTAGCTCTTTTCTAACCTAACATCAATCCTTGGGTGAAATCGTGAATTATGCTAAAATAAGGGGGTAAATAATGGAGGTATAAACGATGAAAAAAAGAATAATGATCGAAAAGTCATACATAATTGAAGAGAAACTAATGTTAGAAACAAATGAGAGCATCCTTGAATTGGTTCCCGGGGAACAAATTCTTGTAGATTCTGACCAATTTTCTTTCATTTACTTAATGGAAGATAAAGATGATTATACATATATCGTGTTAAATGAACAAATCTGGCCAGACCTAAAAATTGCAAACGAAAATAAATTACCTGTATGGGTTACTTTTAACGAAGAGAAAAAAGAACTTGAAAACTTCCAGGATGAATTTAATTATGTGCTAACTAATATTTCGGGTAATAGTAATTATGGGAAAGAAATGGTTACAAAAGTAGAGCATATTTTCTTAACATAACTTGTTTTAGAGGTGAAATTATGAAGCATTGGGACCAATTTCTAGCCCCATATAAACAGGCGGTTTCAGAGTTAAAAGTAAAATTAAAGGGGATGAGAGGTCAGTTCGAACTTGATGCTACTCATTCACCAATTGAATTCGTTACAGGAAGAGTTAAACCAATTGCAAGTATTCTTGATAAGGCAAATCAAAAAGGGATACCACTTGAAAGATTAGAAGAAGAAATGCAAGATATTGCGGGAATGCGCATTATGTGTCAATTTGTTGATGACATTCACACAGTTGTCGATTTACTCCAAAACCGTAATGATTTTGAAATAGTTGAAGTTAGGGATTATATCTCACATAAAAAAACAAGCGGTTATCGGTCGTATCATGTTGTGATTCGCTACCCTGTTCAAACTATTCATGGCGAAAAGAATATCTTGGCAGAAATTCAGATACGAACACTTGCGATGAATTTTTGGGCGACAATTGAACATACATTGAGCTATAAGTACAAAGGGATATTTCCAAGTGATATCCAAATGCGGCTGCAAAGAGCAGCTGAAGCAGCGTTTCGTTTAGATGAAGAAATGTCATTAATTCGCGGTGAAATACAGGATGCTCAAGCCTTTTTTACAAGGAAGAAAGAATTGAAACAGGAAGAGAAGGACTGAGCCATACGAAAGTCGATTTAAAAGCCATTCGCACAAGGAGCCAAAATCTATGAAATTTGCGATTACATCAAAAGGAGATCAAAAGTCAAATATATTAATGCACAAAATGAGGACGTATTTACTTGATTTTGATCTTATATACGATGAAGACCAACCTGATATAGTTGTTTCCATTGGAGGTGACGGCACGCTTCTTTATGCATTTCATCGCTATAGCAGCCGTTTAGATAAAACTGCTTTTGTTGGAATACATACTGGACATCTTGGGTTTTATGCTGATTGGATTCCGGATGAAATTGAAAAGCTAGTGATAGCGATTGCGAAAACACCTTATCAGGTTGTCGAATACCCTCTGTTAGAGGTGATAATCCGTTATTCTCATGCTGGAAAGGAATCAAGGTATCTGGCCTTAAATGAATCAACTGTAAAAAGTGTTGAGGGAACACTGGTTATGGATGTGGAGATTCGTGGACAGCATTTCGAACGGTTCCGTGGTGACGGCTTATGTGTTTCAACCCCTTCAGGCAGTACGGCCTATAATAAGGCCCTTGGCGGGGCGATTATTCATCCATCAATAGCTGCCCTTCAAATTGCGGAGATGGCATCAATTAATAACAAGGTTTTTAGGACGATCGGCTCGCCGTTAATTCTTCCAGCTCACCATAATTGTATGCTTAAACCAGTCAATCGCTCAGATTTTCAGGTTACAATTGACCACCTGACAATGCTTCATAAGGATGTTAAATCCATTCAATTTAGAGTGCCTGAAGAAAAAATCCGCTTTGCCCGCTTCCGTCCATTTCCGTTTTGGAAAAGAGTTCATGATTCCTTTATTTCAGATTAAGAGGCAGGTGCAGTTGTAATGTCTCAGCAATTTCAAATGAAGTGGGTCATTGGTGAAAGCGATGCTGGAAAGTTGGTTAGGGAATTTTTAAAAGAGGAAGAGATTTCTCGGACGGCTTTAACAGATATAAAGTTCAAAGGTGGTAATATCCTAGTAAATGGTGAAGAAGTAAATGTCCGCTACCGTTTAGCATGGAGCGATATATTAACCGTGATTTTCCCCAGTGAAAGTCCGAGCGAGGGGCTTTTGGGTGAAAATGTTCCTTTATCGATTCTTTATGAAGATGAGTATTTGTTGGTAGTAAATAAATCAGCAGGAATGAACACAATTCCGTCCAGAGAACATCCTGGAGGCAGTTTGGCGAATGCACTGATTGGTTATTATCAACGGTGCGGTTTGCAAGCTACTACGCACATTGTCACACGGCTTGACAGGGACACTTCAGGAATTGTTCTGATTGCTAAACACCGCCATGTACATCATTTGTTTAGTATGATGCAGCAGAGCGGTCAAGTTAAGCGGACATATGAGGCATTTGCAGAGGGTGAAATGCAACAAGATAATGGTACGATAGTGGCACCTATTGGCCGTAAAGATGACAGTATCATTGAGCGGGAAGTTCGTAAGGGGGGACAATATGCGTGTACTCATTATCAAGTACTTGCAAGGTATAATGGATTTACGCATTTGGAACTTATGCTTGAAACGGGACGAACCCATCAAATTAGAGTCCATATGTCTTTTTTAAATCACCCCTTACTTGGGGATGATTTATATGGAGGAGATATATCACAAATAAATCGACAGGCACTTCATTGTAAAAAAATATCCTTTATTCACCCATTTTCAAACGATGAAATGATATTTACTGCGCCATTACCTAGCGATATGGGTAACTTATTAAAGGCTGACCTACTTGATTAAGAGGCAGCCTTTTTTATATGTTCGCAATACTTCTTAATCAAATTGTTTAAATTTTTCCTCCACATATGGCATAGTAGAGGTAACTGATACCAATTCCATCTCTGGATATCTTAAGGCTGTAAGTTTCCCGCCAAAGACTGCACCAGTATCAATATTGTACGTATTATTTATGTACCTAGGCTCTTTAACGGGCGTATGTCCATAAATGATACAGGGCTCACCATGATACTCCTTCGCCCAATCTCTTCTGATTGGAGACCCATCTGGGTGTTTTTTACCTGTGATATCCCCGTAAAGGACAAATTCCTTAACTTTCCCATGGGATTGTCCGATAAATTCTTGTTTAATCCCTGCATGGGCAATAACAAGCTTCGTATTGTCTAATACTAAATAGAGTGGAGCTTTTTCATATAGTTCAACAAATTTTTTTCGAATGGATTGCTGTTCTTTTTTATATAATGATTCATACTCAGCAACGGTTGTTTCAAGCCCATGTGCAATCTGAACCTTGTTGCCTAGGAAGAACCGATATAACTTATTACAATGATTCCCTGGTGTATAGTAAGCCTTTTTTTCTTTCAGCACCAACTTCCAAACAATTTCGATTACATGAAGGGAAGCAGGTCCACGGTCTGTTAAATCACCAAGAAAACCAAGTACTCTGTTTTCGTGAAGGGGGATTCCATTCACCCATTTATAGCCAAGCTTTAACGTGTGTTCCTGGAATTCTGCTAAACACCCATGGATATCACCGATTACATCAATTTTCATTGGATCAACTCCTTTTCCCTCATATTTTTAGTCGAAGCGTTGGATTTTATAAATAGAATTCCTACTTAATGATTGAAAGGAGTCATTTTATGGAGCAGCATGTTTCCGTTATCTCTCTGTTAATTGTTGTTACAATGGCATTTATTACCCCCATTCTTTTACACAGATTTAAATTAAATTTTATACCTGTTGTTGTTGCTGAAATTATCATGGGACTTGTCATAGGGAAGAGTGGTTTCGATGTAGTTCATGAAGATATATGGCTTTCCACCTTATCGACACTTGGTTTTATTTTTCTCATGTTTTTAAGCGGGCTTGAAATAGATTTTAAAGCCTTTGCTGGAGGGAATAAGCGTAAGGTGCTTCCTAATGGGAAAAGGGAGCCAAATTCATTTGTTGTGGCGTCACTAATCTTTGCCGGAGTTTTTATCTTCTCTCTCGGACTATCCATTGTCTTTGTCATGGCAGGTTTTATTGAGAATGCCTTTTTAATGACGCTAATCATTTCGACGATATCATTGGGGGTAGTCGTTCCAACCTTGAAAGAGGCCCATTTGATGAAAACTGTAATTGGCCAAATTATCTTATTGGTTGCGGTCATTGCAGATTTAGTAACAATGATTTTACTGGCTGTGTTTGTTTCGTTAAATGAATCAGGGCATGGGAATACGTGGCTGTTACTTATATTGTTTGCAGCGGGTATCGTTCTTTATTTTCTTGGAAAAAGATTTAAAAATCGTACGTTTATTGAATCACTGTCAACGGGGACCGTCCAAATTGGTACGAGGGCAGTTTTTACACTGATCATTGTTTTAGTTGGGCTTTCTGAAACAGTTGGTGCTGAAAATATATTAGGGGCGTTTCTAGCAGGTGTACTTGTATCCTTGTTAGCACCTAATCAAGACCTTGTACATAAGTTGGATTCTTTTGGTTATGGATTTTTGATTCCTATCTTTTTTGTCATGGTAGGAGTAAATCTTGATATTTGGTCGCTTTTTAGTGAAAAAAAGCTTTTGTTATTAATACCGCTTTTATTAGTTGGGCTGCTTTTCTCAAAACTTGTACCAGTTTACCTATTGAAAATTTGGTATGATTTAAAAACAGTCATTGCATCTGGTTTTTTGCTCACATCAACGCTGTCACTCGTCATTGCGGCCGCTACAATTGGAGAAAGATTAGAAATCATATCAGCGGAGATGAGTGGAACACTAATTTTAGTAGCAGTAATCACGTCTATTTTCACACCAATTGTTTTTAAAAAGTTATTCCCAAAAGAAGCGGTTGCAAATAAAAAGGTTAGTGTATCGTTCTTAGGAGCCAATCAGACGACACTGCCTGTTTCACGAGAAATAAAGTCAGGTCTGTATGATCCAATCCTTTACCATACCCAAATGGAGAAATCAGATAAACAAATTGCCGATTCACTATTTGAAATCGTTGAAATTCCTAATTATTCACTTGAAACGTTGGAGAATACAAAAGTTTTTCAATCAGAGGTTGTCGTGATATCAACAGGTGATGAAAGGCAAAATGCAGCCTTGTCGATCGCTGCAAAAGTAAAAGGGGTATCTAGGGTCATTGCACGAATTGAAAGTCCAGATATCGAGGAAAATTTACGTGAACATAATATAGAAATGTTTTCGACATTTATGTCAACAAAAGTGTTACTTAGGGCATTGATTGAATCACCAACCTTAATCAACATACTTACTAATCAAGAGACAGGTCTTTATGAGATTGTCATGATGAATAGCCAATTTAATGGGATGTCATTACGGAAGTTTCCCTTTACGGGCGATATCATTTTTGTACGAATTTTTCGGGGCAAGGATTCAATCGTTCCTCATGGAGATACAGAACTAGAGATGAAAGATCGATTAATCGTTACTGGCTCGAAGGAGTATGTTGATGAGTTAAAAAGAGAATTGGAATTTTGCGAGACCTGCTAATTATTATTGAAAAAGACTATGTTAGAGCTAATTGTTTAATTCAACAGGTTATTTAACAGAGCCTTGAAAAAATGTAAACTTTTCATTTATGACAAATTAGTGTAAAATTAGTACCAAGTACTAATATCATGTGTAATTTTAGGAGGACTTTTTCAATATGAATCTTTCTTTATCTGGAAAAACATACGTAGTAATGGGTGTAGCCAATAAACGAAGCATCGCGTGGGGAATTGCCCGCTCACTGCACAATGCAGGAGCAAGATTAATTTTTACCTATGCAGGTGAAAGGTTAGAAAGCAGTGTCCGTGAACTGGCAGGTTCTTTAGAAGCCGAGGGGACGATTGTTTTACCTTGTGATGTGACAAACGATGAGGAAGTTGCAAAATGCTTTGCTGAAATCAAAGAATCAGTAGGTTCCATTCATGGAGTAGCACACTGCATCGCATTTGCAAATAAAGAAGAATTAAGTGGTGAGTATTTAAACACAACTAGAGAGGGCTTTTTGCTCGCTCACAATATCAGCTCATATTCCTTAACTGCTGTAGCGAAAGAAGCAAGAGGATTAATGACTGAAGGAGGAAGTATTGTCACATTGACATACTTAGGCGGCGAACGTGCCATCCAGAACTATAATGTTATGGGTGTAGCCAAAGCTTCTCTTGATGCTAGTGTTCGTTACTTAGCTGCAGACCTTGGTAAAGAAAATATTCGTGTTAATTCAATTTCTGCAGGTCCAATTCGTACCTTATCCGCAAAAGGGATAAGTGATTTTAATTCCATCTTAAAAGAAATTGAAGAAAGAGCACCATTACGCCGAGCAACAACTCCAGAAGAAGTTGGCGACACTGCCGTGTTTCTTTTCAGTGATCTATCAAGAGGAATTACTGGAGAAAACATTCACGTTGATTCCGGATACCACATCCTATAACTCGGGAAGCACACGTTTGAGTAAAAATGGAGGTCCGTATTTATACGGGCCTTTTCTTATGCAAATTTTTAATTTTTTTGTGACCTGTATGGGCCTCTAGCATAAATATATTCTAAAGGTTTATGTAAATGGAGGTGCTAAGAATGTCCGAAGAAAAGAATAAAGGACCATTATTATATATACATCAGCCGTTTGTAAGAACTACTGCCACTAATATGCAAGACACATACTCAATAAGACAGGACCTAGTGATTGAAGAAGAAAAGCCAAGCGAGGAGGAAGGAAAGACGATAATCTCACTTGCAAAAAAGGAACTAGGACCAGAGCAAATAATTAAAGACGAAACTAAATTAGATAAACCATCAATAACACCAAATTCGAATTCACCTGGAACAACATCCAAATCGCCTCAAAAAAGGGAGCGTGCATTCTTTAATCGGGTAAAGCCCTTTAAAGAAATGAATATCGAAGAACGCTTAGATTATTTAAAAAACTATCCGAGGGTCCTTCCACCAGCTCCATGCGTTTTTGTTACCGAGGAAGATAACTATCAAGGGTATCTGAGCGAATACGATGGTCAAGATGTGACGATTCGATTTCATGATCAAACAATTAAAACCGTGCCTGTACATGCACTTATAAATATATTCTTAATCGGGCTCAGGAAATAGTTGGACCATAAAAAAGCCAGCCGTTTTACCGACTGGCTACATTTTTAGCTACAAATTCCTAAGTTTACATCAGCAATACATTGCACTGCACAGAAGCAACTTAAGTCAACTGTAATACAGTCGTTACTTGCGCGGAAGCGTTCAACCTGACAAACTTTGTCTAGATTGATGCAGCATTTATCCCCGCCGGAAACCAAGTTAACTGGACAGAAAGTTCCACCTTCGCGGCGTCCTGGTACTAACACACGAAGTGTAGCACAGCAGTTATCAAATACATCTTCTACGCGGAAGTAGATGGATACACATGCATTATTTTCATTACTAAAAAATGCATGGAATGGCGAACCATCCGCAGTACTTAGCACAAATACGCGAGTATCGACAGGATCTCTCCTCACTGGTGACACCAATGATCCTAGCGGCTCAGCAAAGCAACTAGAACACTCTGGGCATTCGTCCTCCATTACAGCATTATCTTGGATATCCTTAATGGCACGAACGACTTCACAAACGCAGTTACCATGACGAAAATCATGATTATTTCCACAACCCATAAATATTTCCTCCTTATTCCGATATATTTCTTACAATACTAAGATATTTAACAGAGCAGTTTTGGGACACGGACAATCGCCTTATTTAAGTAAATTAGGCTTGATAATAAAGGTCTTTGAAAGGATCCTCCAATATGAAAATAACCTTATTAAACTTGCTTCTTCTTTCGCTGGCGAGCTTTAGGCTGACAAGGTTACTTGTTTTTGACAAAATTACCGAGTTTATTCGGGTTCCTTTTTTTAATGAAATAAATGAAATAAATGAGTACGGAGAAATGGAAGTTTATTACGTACCGAAAGAAAAGGGAGTCAAAAAATTTTTCGGAGAACTTCTTAGCTGTTATTGGTGTACAGGAATATGGACTTCGATCGGAATTGTTAGTTTATCCATGCTATTCCCAGTCTTTTCATTCCCAATTATCTTAATTTTGGCTGTTGCGGGAAGTGCTTCTATAGTGGAGACCATTGTGCAGTTTTTTATCGAAAAATAGTGGTGTCCGCTGAGACAAGGCTTAGAGATTGTTCATATTCTATATCAGTGAACATAGAATTGACAGCGAGGGAGAGAGAATCATGAGTCAAAAGAAAAGGAGAACTCAATCAACTGACTATGACTATTCACAATCAATTCAATCGTCACAATCGACCAACATGTATCAACCATCAAAATCGATAAAGCAAAAAGGAACAGGTTGTGGCTGTGGGAAAAAAACTTCAAGGTAAGTAAGAGGAACTGTCAGATTCGCTGGCAGTTTTTTATTTTTCATAAACAATAGATAAATTATAAGTTATTCCTCATAATTTTAATCATTGTCGAAAAAACTACATAGTAGTGGTAAATATAAAATGGAACAAGGGATGGGAATCATATGGGAGCAATTCATCGCTGGGTATTACTCGCTTGTTTGTTGGTACTTTCCTCCTGTGGACAAAACCAACAGGTTAAGGATAGCCAATTAACTCTTATGAAAACAACGAATCCTAGCCCAATCGTTACACAAAAGAATAAAAGTAATGATCATGTTAAAGACATTGAGCAGGATGTCAGTTCGTTTCCAGAATTATATGATGTGGCTGTTGTGAAAGGAAAGAAAGATACACTAGTTGTTTATAAGGTTAAGCATTTGTATCGTTTTAAAATGAAAAAAATTGAAAAAAATATCAACAAAATGCTGGAACAAAAATATCCCGATGAAAACTTTACAATCTCAAGTGACTATAAAATTTTTCTAGAAACAGTCAGACTTGATGAAAAAATGAAATCCTCTAAATATACAGCTAAAAATGCTGAAAACCGTTTTAACGAAATCGTTAATATGACAAAAGATTTGAAGTAAGAAAGGAAGAAAAAAGATGGCAACGAGTAAACAAAAAAATATGACACCCCAGCAGCGCAACTATCAACAACTTCAACAGAAGCATGAAATTAAACGGCCTGTCCTGAAGAACTGTATTAAGGCATTTTTTGTTGGTGGTATAATTTGTGTGATCGGTCAAGCCATCAGTTATTTTTATATTTATTATTTTGATTTTACTGAACAGAGTGTTGGAAATCCAACTGTAGCAACCATGGTATTTTTATCTATGTTACTAACTGGATTTGGAGTTTACGATCGACTTGGACAATTTGCCGGGGCCGGAAGTGCTGTGCCAGTTACAGGCTTCGGAAATGCAGTAATATCTGCAGCTATAGAGCATCGAACAGAAGGCTTTGTTTTAGGAGTGGGTGGAAATATGTTTAAGCTTGCGGGGTCAGTCATACTCTTCGGTGTTTTCTCGGCATTTGTTGTCGCACTGATAAAGACCCTGCTGGTGATTTGGGGGGTATTGTAAATTGTTAAAAGGACACCAATCATGGATATTTACAAATCGGCCAATGATCACCTCTACCGGGGTTACCGGTGGACCGTTTGAAGCCAATGGTAATTTAGCAGAGGATTTCGATTTACTATATGAAGACTTGTGGATGGGGAAGGAAACTTATGAAAAAGCACACCGGTTACTATTAGAAGAGGCGATTAAAACAGCACTAAATAAAAGAAATATGGAAAAAGAACAGATCCAATTTTTATTTGCAGGAGATTTAATTAATCAAATAACACCAACCAGTTTTGCCGCAAGGACCATGCAGATTCCTTATTTTGGACTATTCGGTGCATGTTCTACATCCATGGAAGGGTTGGCTCTGGCTTCATTTGTTGTAAATTACCAGGGAGCAAAATATGTTCTGACAGGTGCATCCAGTCACAATGCAGCCGTAGAGAAACAGTTTCGCTACCCAACAGAGTATGGAGGTCAAAAACCGCCGACTGCACAATGGACTGTAACAGGAGCAGGTGTGGCACTTGTGCAGCCTAATGAGCCTGGGCAGGTATTTCCGGTTACAACCTCGGCTACGATCGGAAAAGTAATTGATATGGGTTTAACAGATCCCTTTAATATGGGAGGGGCGATGGCTCCTGCGGCAGCCGATACCATTATTGCTCATTTCCGTGATTTGCAATTAGACCCCTCTTATTATGACTTGATTGTTACAGGGGACTTAGGCAGGGTCGGTCACGATACAGCCTTTGAACTAATTAACAAAAGTGGTCTCGAATTAGAACGAGGACAATTCCAAGATTGCGGGCTATTAATGTATAAGGATGATCAACCAGTACAGTCTGGGGGAAGTGGGGCCGGTTGCTCAGCAACAGCCTTGTACGGCCATTTATTGAACCAGTTGAAAAAGGGTACATATAAACGGATTTTAGTAGTCGCAACAGGCGCATTGCTGTCCCCGCTCAGCTTTCAGCAAAACGAATCAATTCCATGTATTGCACATGCTGTTGCCATTGAAATGAATGGAAGTGAGGGGTGATCCTATGTTAGCAATGTTTTTTTGGGCATTTGTCATTGGCGGGCTAATCTGCGTGATCGGGCAGCTATTATTTGATGTTGCAAAGCTTACTCCTGGTCATACTCTGAGTTTGCTCGTGGTGATTGGCGCTGTATTAGATGGTTTCGGTCTTTATGAACCACTCGTTGACTTTGCTGGGGCAGGTGCTACCATTCCAATTACCAGTTTTGGGAATTCCTTAGTTCATGGGGCAATGCAGGATGCAGAGAAACATGGACTTATTGGCGTATTGACTGGGATGTTCCAAGTGACCAGCTCTGGAATCTCAGCAGCGATTATTTTCGGATTTATCGGCGCATTAATATTTAAACCTAAGGGTTAAACTAAACATTTTTGAATCCAATTTACTTAAATAGATGTCGCGCCTACACACAGTAGAAGGTAATTTCATATGTTATTAATGAGATTACAGAAGTGAGGTGACATTCTATGTTTGGATATGGCGGCTGTGGTTACGGTTACGGCGGTGGATACGGCTACGGTTCAACTTTTGTATTAATCGTCGTATTATTCATCCTTTTAATCATTGTTGGTGCAAGCTTCTATTAATAGATAGTGCTTGTTTAGGGAAATGGGTTGGCTTGAAAAAGGAGCCAACCCTTTCGCTTTGTTTCCTGAAAAGTGCCTAAGGCACGTACGCTTTTCCAATTTTTATTCACCAAATTATCCATCCTTCATACAATAAAAGTAGTTTATGAAGGAGCGTGATCTTTGAATATGGATAATGGATTTTTTAAAAACATTGAAAAGAAAACGGGCGTAAATATGAAAGATATCTTTGAATTAGCTAATTCATTACAAAATGCGAACTTTAAAGATGAAGAAACAGTCCGTAAAGTAATCTATCGTGTTTCTGATATTGCCAAAAAACCGGTAAGTAAAGAAATGGTAGAGCAAATTGTTAAGTCCATTGTTAATGATGGCAAGCAACTTGATCTCAATACGATTTCTAATATGATTAATAAAAAATAAAAAGAGAAGACCTCCTTCCTAAATTAGGATGAGGTCTTCTTCTTTTTAGTTAGAGGTGCAATAAACCGCGAGCGATGTGCTTTTTTTCCTCGTCTATTTTCTGGAACGGAGATAAAAAGCTGATCCTTAGCTCGAGTCATTGCTACGTAAAATAATCTTCTTTCTTCCTCAAGCGCGGTAAAATCGCCATTTCGATACGCTTCTAGTGCAAAATCGTGAGGCAAACTGCCGTCGACAGCACCGACAATATAAACCGTTTTGTATTCGAGACCTTTTGAACGATGAATCGTACTAAGACTAATGGCTTCATGAAAATGTTTACTTAAATTCTTAATTTCTTTGTTCATAGCCGACATATGCTCTGCATGAGCAAGGAACGTTTCAATTTTATCGAAGCTTTTTGCAGCCACTTTTAGGTCTTTAAGATCGTCAGAGCCTTTTTCAAGCTGATTTGACTCGTTACCCCTTTTTTTCAAGAAATCAAGAAACCCAATATCTTTTTCGACTTTTTCAAGTGCTGAGTGTGGGGATGAATGTTTCAATCCCCGAATAATCGTGACCGCTTTTTTTAATTTCTTTTCTTGAAAAGCATGGGCGGTAGTTAAGTGGCTAAGCGCTTCAAGCAGGCTGCAATCGTTTAGAATGGTCTGTGCTTTTAATTCTTTAAGGACTGTTTGCTTTAGAAATAACAAAGGTAATATCTCAGACATAGCTTGTGGGTCATCTTCATTTAAGCTCACCTTGAGAAAGGAGAGGGCGCTTCTAACGATATAACGATCGTAAAAAGCTTCTGCATCTAGATCAATCTTAAATGGAAGGTTAGAGCAGGCTAGTCTTTCAAACACCGCACGCGAACCAGCATTGGTTCGATAAAGAATGGCAAAGTCGGAAGGGTTTGCTCCAAAAGATATCTGCTCTTGTATATCTGTGACAACCATCGTTGCTTCTTCCTCTTCATCATAGGGAAAAAATAACTGTGGAAGTGCTCCTGAAGAAAACTGTGCCTTCATTTTCTTTGATCTTCTGATTTTATTCGCCGCAATCATCTGGTTCGCTGAGGAAACAATTTCATGTGAAGATCGATAATTTTGATCAAGTGTGACCAATTTTGCGTTGGGAAAATCCTTTTCAAACTGTAGTAAATAACTAGGGTCACTTCCTCTAAATGAATAAATGGCTTGATCATCGTCACCAACCGCACAAACATTTTTATGTTTTGCAGATAATAGTTTGATGAGTTCGTATTGGACCTTATTTATATCCTGAAACTCATCAATTAAAAAATAATGAAAACGATTTTGATACTGGTCAAGAAGGGAGGGGGATGAGATAAACAAATGATAGCAGCCAATCAGCATATCATCAAAATCAAACAGTCCCTCTTTTTTCTTATAGTCCTCATATTTTTTATATAAAATGGCCGTTTTTTCTTCCCAATCAGAAGTGGGCTTCACTTCAGTTGGCATTAGCAGAGAGTTCTTCCAAAGGCCAATTTGCTGAAGCGCTAAATCATAGGCAAACTCTTTTTCAGATAAATCCAGTTCTTTTCCAGCTTCCTTCAGGATTTTGTCTCGCTGCCATTCTTTTTTTAAAAGTTTGCCTGATGACCAATTATGTGCGTCGTGGAACATCAGGATGCGATAAAAAATACTGTGAAAAGTACCAGTAACCAGTTGATTAATTTTATCGCGTTTTATTTGTGGATATGAAAGCAGTCGGTGCTTCATTTCTGTTGCCGCTTTTGATGTGAAAGTGACAAGCATGATCGTTTTTGGGTCGATGAGTTTTTCAGTCAGCATATATGCTGTTCGTACTGTTAACACCCGAGTTTTACCACTTCCGGCACCAGCAAGTACCAACAGAGAGCCATCTGTCTCTTTGACAGCAGCAGCCTGACTTTCATCAAGAACAACTCCATTTCCTGCAAGTCGTTGTAAAAAAGGTGAGAGTTCCTCCTGAGTGTTTTTATCTGGCAGGTTAAATGGAACAGAATATTCAATTGACTTGGCGGCATTGAATTGGTCAATTATTTGCGGGGTTTTTGTAATCGTCCTACCCTTTGGGATGTTAAATCCATTCAATTCAGTAGTCGGTTGTAGATCAGCCTTGTCGAGCATGACAGCGGGCTCTGAACAATGTTTTTCAGGTGAATGTGTATGGAAAAAATGGGGTTCCTTGTGAATACCTAAAAACAAGCGAACGTTTTCGTTACAGATTGGACAATTTAAATGACCATTTTTTCCGGCAAGAAATATTTTCTGATACTGGTCCCTGCTTAATTGCTCAAGGACAATATTCTGATTTTGATAAATCGCTGTTTTCATAATTTTTTATCCTCTATATCCAAAAATCAAGACATGTTCTATCATATCAAAACCTTGGAGGAACTAAAAGAGGTTCTTTGACATTGATGGAATTACCAAAAAAGCACTTGACGCTGCCACGCCAAGTGCTTCAAAAAGTTATAATTTTTTTACCATCGTTTTATGTGGAATTCCTGCATCCATAAATTCTTCTGAGACAATCTCATAACCAAGTCCCGAGTAAAATGGAATAGCCTGGGTTTGAGCATTAAGCTTTAATTTATGAATATCTTTTTCACGTGCATAGTTTTCAATCGTATTCATAATCGCTTTTCCTGCCCCAGTTTTTCTTGCCTCTTTCAAGACACAGATTCGTTCGACTTTACCATAACCGTCAACGAAACGAAAGCGACCAGCACCAACTGGAGAACCTTCATGGTACATGATAAAATGTTTTGCATCGTTTTCATAGGCGTCGATTTCCTCTTCAAGTGGGACCGCCTGTTCTTCAACGAAAACAGTTTTCCTAATAAAATAGGCATCTTCAAGTTCTTTTTGATTTTCTACAATCTTTACTGTCACTTAAACTGTTCCTTTCCAAGACGAAATGTTTCATAAACGGTCCAGGAACCATTTTCTAATTGATAAAGAAGATGGAAACGATCAATCGTTTCTTCATGGTTAATCGCGGTCATACGTAGTGAACCAAATACATCAGAATGTTCATCATTGGAAAGTTGTTGACCAATGGTGATATGCGGAACAAATGCATATTCTAAGTTTTGCTCTGTAAATTCTTGATTAACTTCGTTATGCAAAGCGGTTAGTTCGTCCGATTTTTCGACTTTAAAATAAATAACATTGTTTACGGGCTTAAATGAGCTGATTTTCGAAGTTTTTAATGTAAATGCATTGTGACTTGCAGCCAATCTTCTTAATTTATCTGCATATTCTCTCGCTTCTTCTTCGGACGCCTCAAATGCATTTTTCAATGTTAAGTGTGGCGTAATTAAAGCATAATGCGGGTCATAACGTTTTCGATAGGAATTAGCTAAATCCTGTAGTTTTTTTGATGGAAAAATAACAACTCCAAATTTCATACGTATACCTCCATTTAGATGAACTTCCTTTTTACAATATAAACAAAAATTAACCTTCCTAATATTATAGCAAATTTTCAAAATATATTAAATGACTTAGCATGATGTTGATATTTGTTAAATTAAAACAACATTTTAAGGGCGCGCCGTAAATCAGGCTGCCAGTACTTCCAGGTATGATTACCGCTAAACTCTTCATAAAAATATGTAATGGGTTTCTCTGAAATTATTTTTGAAAGGTCCCTGTTCGGGGTTAGGAAATCTTTAAGACTGCCGTCCGTTGTCTGAACTTCCGTTTCTTGATTCCCAATTACATGATAGAGTTGTAATAACTGCCCCTCTGAGAAGTTCTTAACAGCGCTTAAAATACTTTCATCCACATATGGAGAGTGTAATAGGACTTTTCCAAATGTATGTGGGTATTGAAGCGCTGTCATTAAAGAAACAGCACCGCCAAGGGAGTCGCCTATTAGTGCTCTTGTTGAGCCCATTTGATAGGTAGGAAACTCTTGATCAAGAAAAGGAACTAATTCATGGGCTAGGAACCGAATGTATTGTTGATTCTGAGAGCCATTTGGATGATATTTCTTGCGGCGGTCTTCTACATTTTTATAGGGTACCCCTACAATGATTAAATTTTCAATTTCTCTTTGAAAAAGAAACTCGTCTGCCAATCGCGCGATTCTGCCAAGCTGAAAATAGTCTCGGCCATCCTGGGCGATTAACAGCGAGTATTTATATAGCGGTGAGTAGTTTGCTGGCAGATAGACAAGGAGCTGGATATCCTCTCCAAGTTCTGCACTATAAATGGTAAGTTCATTGATGGTTCCTTTTGGAAACGCCATGTGATAAATCCCCCCGTGATTCGATCTCTACCACTGCATTATAACAAAACTAAAGTGGAAATGCTTTTAATATAGGGGGAGGAACTGTGGTGTGAATGCGGTTGTGAGGATTAGTGAAGGTAGCGGTAGTTGGTACGGGATTCAGGCATAATGGATAATATATTTTCACGTTTGAAGGTGCGCATTTGTTTTCGGAGCAGACAAAAGGCGCGAATATATTCGTCATTCACTTCCTTCACAATCAATTTCCGTTGGGACAATTCTTGGTTGTCAGCTAGGTAAATCATTTCTAATGGAATATTTTCCTCAATTGAACGCATGAAAAGCCCTTCCATCTGGATCACTCCTTTCTTGGTTTATAGTATTATTATATCCAAACATTTGTTCTTTATTCAAGGATATTAGAACTAATGTTCTTATTGGTATATGTGATTGGTTTTAATAGATATTTATATGGAAAAATAAAAATGGTATTGACATTTTTATTATTTTTACTATAATTAGATTTGTAGTTAAATAAGAGATCTGTTAGCTCAGCTGGGAGAGCGCAACCTTGACAGGGTTGAGGTCGGGGGTTCGAACCCCTCACAGGTCATCAACCAAAATCCTAAAATCTTAATGATTTTAGGATTTTTTCTTTTTTAAGAATTAAATGATCCGTTTAAATGAATTTATTATTTTTGAAAATATTGGTTTGTTAAATGCGAAAAACAGCAAAAAAGACTTATCACTAGATGAAAGTGCAGTCTTTTTGCTGTTTTTGTTATTTCTCTAGAACAAAAGAAAGGCTAGAGTTTATATATTGGGAAAAATCGATTTCTATATATTCGTTTTGGGATTCCAATTTTCTTCCACTCTATTTTGGAGCTCGTTAGAAGCCTGTCTTTATGGTTAATCTCTCTTAAAAGTAAATTCTTTCCTTGATATTAACTCGATAAAGCTATTGATTGTCTGGTTTTGATTCTTACGCGTCAGTATATAGGTGTGTGCAGACGGGAGAGAAAAGTATGGAAAAGGAATTATATCGATATTTCCCTTCTCTACCTGGTCTTTCACTGTTGTGAGCGGAAGAAAGGATATGCCCATCCCCTCCTTAATCCATTCAACGGAAACGTGTACCTTGCTTACCTTCATGGTTCTCACATTTGACACGTGTTGCCGAAGTTGAAATAACAGATCATCCCAGTATAGTGGATGGTTATTGGTGAACAGTAAATTTTCATGAAAGATATCGTTTGTACTTAACTCTCTTTTATTTCGTACACCAACGCCGTGTGGACCAACGAGAACAATTGGGTCGTTATATAGTTCAATGCTTTCCAATTGTTCCTGTACTACGGGAATTCGGCCAATGCCGATGTCACACTCCTGATTGATCACGCTCGTTATTACAGAACTCGAATCCGTCACTTCAATTGAGAACTCTGTTTCTGGACTCATTTTGCGAAACTCTCTGATCCAGCTAGGAAGATATGTTGTTGCAACGACCGTAGCTACAGAGATTTTGATGGTTTCCTGGTAACCCTGTAGACGCCTGGCGACATATTCTATGCTTTCGTTGTAGTTCTCCAAAATGGTTTTGGCGTACTGTAAGAATCCGAGTCCTGTTGGATTTAACTGTACTGACCTACCGACGCGGTCGAACAGCTGAGTTTCGAGCTCGTCCTCAATATTTTGAATATGAAGCGTGACCGTTGACTGGGCAACATGGAGCCTGTCTGCAGTTCTCCTGAAATTCCCCTCTTCTGCAGCCGTTATAAATGTATTTAACCAATTAAGTTCCAAAGTGACTCTCCTCCTTACGACTATGATATTACCAATTTTGATCGACTTTGTCGATTAAATCAATCATAAACATTCATTATACATGAATGTTTTTCTGTTCTATACTTGATTCAAGGGACAAACAGAGAGGGGGGCACAAATAGACCTTTTCTCGCAATATTTTATGCGTAATAAAAATTAAAAGGATGGATGAAGAATGAGAAAGATTTCTGTAGAACAGATTCGTGATGCAGTCTCTGTACTTTGCTGGGAGGCTTGCTATTACTTGCCTGAAGACATTGTGAATGGATTCCATAAGGCCTTGGAAACGGAACAGTCTCCGTTAGGGAAGTCGATTCTTGAACAGTTAATTGAAAACGCTAACTTGGCAGCCAAAGAAGACAGACCTTACTGCCATGATACAGGGCTTACCGTTGTTTATGCAGAAGTGGGCCAGGAAGTACACATTGATGGAGGAGATTTTGAAGCAGCGATTCATGAGGGCATTCGAAAAGGCTACAAGGAGGGATACCTTCGTAATTCAGTTGTAGGGGATCCATTACTCCGAATCAATACAAACGATAATACCCCGGGTGTGATACACACCAGACTCGTTCCAGGAGACAAGATTAAATTAACGGTTCTGCCTAAGGGTGGCGGAAGTGAAAATATGAGTGCAATGAAATTCTTGCTCCCTGGAGAAGGAGTGGCAGGAGTGAAAAAATTTGTATTGGATACGATCGAAGCGGCTGGAGGAAGAGCATGTCCTCCTATCGTAGTGGGGGTAGGTGTTGGTGGGACCTTTGATAAGGTAACGGAGATTGCTAAAGAGGCCGTTCTGCGTGAAATTGGCGTGTATCACCACGAACCACATATTGCCCAGCTAGAGAAAGAATTACTCGAAGAGGTTAACAAGCTGGGAATTGGTCCGCAAGGATTGGGTGGTACGAATACGGCATTATGGGTAGCTGCAGAAACCTATGGATGCCATATTACAGCCCTTCCAGTAGCCGTGAATATCCAGTGCCATGCTGCACGTAAAAAATCTTATGTAATCTAAATTTGCAAAAGGAAGGTGCTAAAAAATGGCTAAAGTCTACTTACAAACGCCACTTACTAATGAGGATGTTTTGAATTTACAAGCAGGAGATGAAGTCTTCCTAAATGGAATTATTTATTTAGCCAGAGACGCTGCCCATAAGCGGTTTCTCGAGCTGTTGGACAGAAATCAACCACTTCCTGTGGATCTGAAAAACCATATCATCTTTTACGCTGGACCAACACCTCCTAAACCTGGTCAAGTGATTGGATCCATCGCTCCAACAACAGCCTCCCGCATGGATCCCTATGCACCGGCCATGTTTGAATATGGGGTTAAGGGTGTGATTGGAAAAGGACCACGGGGTCAATCGGTGAAAGACGCATGCAAAGATCACCAAGCCATTTGTTTTTCTGCCGTTGGCGGGCTATCCGCGCTTTTAAGCGATAAAATCCAATCCGCAGAAGTAGTAGCATATGAAGATCTTGGCCCAGAAGCTGTTCGTGAACTTACTGTTAAGGATTTCCCGGTTATGGTAGTCTATGATGCATACGGTAACGATCTTTATGAGCAGGAAATCGCTAAGTATCGATCAATAGATAAAACAGTAGGGCACATTTAAAGGATAAAAAATAGGAGTAATATCTAATGAAAAAACTTGGACTTCCTATTCAAATTTTACTTGGTCTAATCTTTGGTATCATCGTTGGGTTGGTATATTCGGGTACGGCGGTGGGATTTTCCACAGCAATAACCCGTGACGCCTCCGACACTAGTACGTTTCTCTCCCCAACCATTATGGCGAACTATGGTTTGGCAGTAACATTGTATATTTGTGGGGCGTTGTTTTTCATTGGATTCCTACTCTGTTTATTCATGGCTCCTGAAACAAAGAATATGAGTTTAGCGGAATCCAGCTCTATAAAGAAAGGCACTACTCAGCGGGTGGATACATTCGCACTGAGGAAAAACGGTTAAATAGAAGAGTGAAGGATTGTGGAACAGCAGAAACAATTGAGTTTCTGGGGAGGGTTTGCACCGGTTAACGGCGAAGTGATTAATTGGTGTCATTCCCTTTGGAAATAAGAGGTGCAAAAAATGGAAAAATTGACGAGTTTAAGAGTTTACATTATTACAATTGCTGGTGCGGTATGTTGGGGACTTATTGGTTTATTTATTGCCCCATTGTATGCTCGCGGCTTTACGGCTTGGGACGTAGTTGCCATTCGAGGTATTTTTACCTTTGTTATCTTAATTCTAGTTATGACAGCATTTTATCGGGATCAGTTACGTACCAGATTAAAAGATCACATTTTTTTCGCTTGTGCAGGAATTTTAAGTGTCGCTTTATTTAATTTTTTTTATTTCGAAGTTTTTTCTCAATCGAGTTTATCCCTTGCAGTAACACTTTTATATACAGGTCCTCTGTTTGTAACCATCCTGTCTCGGCTCTTTTTTAAAGAGCCCTTGACTATTCGTAAAGGGTGGGCACTTGCTCTTGCAATTACAGGTTGTGCATTTGTTGTAGGCCTGCTGCCACTAGGCCAGGATGGTATACATATGAAAACCTTGTTCATGGGGATTCTATCTGGATTTTGTTATGCGTTGTATAGTATATTCAGTAAACCTGTAACCCAAAGGTATTCTGCCTTGACCATTACAACGTACACATTTTTTTATACGAGTATATTCATGTTAGTGACAAGTGACATAATAAAAAAGACTGATCAATTTCAATATGCAGATGTTTGGATGTCAGCGGTGTTGTTAGCACTAGTATCAACGGTTGCAGCTTTTGTTTTGTACACTTCAGGACTAAAGCATTTAGAAGCTAGTAAGGCTTCCATTTTAGCAACGATTGAACCCATCATTGCAGTGGTAACTGGAGTACTTTTTCTTGGGGAACATCTACGGGGATGGCAGGTGTTAGGAATTGCATTGGTTTTGTATTCAGCAATTCTTGTCGCAGATGGAAGGGCTAAGGCAAAGAAACCAGTTGATACCATTTTAGAGGAGGAAAGCACAGTATGATACAACTAGATCAGGAAAAAAGTGTATATGACTTTTTAGAAAGACTATCCCAATGTAAACACAGCAACAGTCAACCTTTCAGTCCAAGAGTTTAGAAGATACCTTCATTTGATCAATAATCCTGTTTCAATAATATCCTTATAATACGAAGGGGCGCCATTTAAAAGGTGTCCTTTTTGTATTGGGCAATTTTCTCGAATATGAGATATAAAGGATTCAAGGTGGTCCTTATAAATGAATGTAAAAAGAGGGATATAAATGAGTTTAGAAAATCCAAAAACAATAATTAAAAAAAATAGTTGATATGAAAGATTCTTTACCCACGGGGTGACGTTTTTATTTGTACAAAAATTAAAGAAAGCCCTATGTTCAAGGGCCCAATTGTCGTGTAAAGTATCGATCATTAATTTTTAGAGTTTTCCTCAATTTTATGAATATACACGACACCGCTCGTTACAACTGAACCATTTGTTTCACCGCAATGGGGGCAATTGATATACTCACGCTCTTTGCCTCCAGGGACATTCATTTCCGTAACTTGGAAATAAAACTCTTTTTCACATTTTTTGCAGTTTATCAAAAGACATCCCTCCGTGTACTTTTATTAATAACTCAAAGTATATATTCGCTAAGTTGTAAGCGTTTTCCTCTTTGGAATCATTTATTTGACGGAATTATAGAGAGTATTAAGAGTATACCTACTGGGGTATATGAAAGAAGGAACTCGGTATTTCGGAATATGTGCGGGTAATGGTGCGTAATGTGGAAGAAATAACACTGGGTGCTATTGGTTTTGACTACCGTCATTATCTTGCATTTGCTGTTTTAACTCAAAGTATAATAAAAAAGCTAATATAACGAGAGGAATCGAGAATAAAGAGATGACAAACCAACCTGTGTTTATAAAATGAGTGTATATCCAAGAAGAATACATGCGAAGCACCTCCTAATTCTAGAGTGTCCGAAATGTATCCAATTAATCATCAGCACGGAGTTTCTATAAATGAATTCTTTCTAAATTCCTAGTTGACATATTGGATTAGTCGAGTTTATTATATGTAATAGATTCATAATATTAAAAAAAGCATTTTACATATGAGCTTATGAGCATAGCTGATCAGTCAACTGAAGGCTGCTCCCACTACAACGGGGGCAGTCTTTTTTATTTTAAAGTGTTTAGGAGGCAGCAGAAGGATGCTAGAAGTATTTATTAAAAATAGTAAACAACGTGAGTGGCTGGAGCGTTTGACGCCCCTAGAAGTGGAATTTAAACAACGGTCCGCCTTGATTGACGAGGAAGGCAGCTTCCCTCATGAGAATATTCATGCCTTACGAAAAATTGGTTACACAAAGGTAACCTTGCCTGAAGAATTTGGCGGGTCTGGTTTTTCTCTTTATGATGCCATTCTTGTCCAAGAAACACTGGGCAGTTTTGATGGCAGTACAGCATTGTCAATTGGCTGGACATTAATGACCGTTGGAGAATTATTTGAAAACCGCTATTGGGAACCGGAAAAGCTAGCTTTTTTTGCAGAAGAGGTCAATAACGGTGCCATCATTAACCGGGCTGTGAGTGAAATCACGACAGGCAGTCCAATTCGCGGCGGCCGGCCGGGAACCAATGCCAAACAATTAGATGGCAATTGGGTGATTAATGGGCGTAAGAGTTATACAACCTGCTCACCAGAACTGGATTACTTCCTAACTTCTGCCTGGATAGAAGAAAAAGAAACAGTTGGCTTTTTCCTTATTCCAAAAGATGCCGAAGGTCTATCCATCGAGGAAAATTGGAATGTGATCGCGATGCGTGGGACTGGGAGCCATGATCTGGTATTAAAAAACGTGGTGGTGGGTGAGTCAGATTTAGTAGAAATTCCAAGCTACAATACGGGGTTTAAATTGAATGGATGGGGTCTGCTAATCCCCGCATCCTATTTAGGAATAGCGCAGGCAGCCAGGGACTTCGCGCTCCATTTTGCCAATACCCACTCTCCCAATAGTATAAAGGGAACAATTGCAGGGCTACCGAATGTGCAGGCATTGTTAGGCGAGATGGACTTGGAATTATACAAAGCCAGATTTGCGCTTTATGGTGCAGCTGAAGCTTACATGGATGAGGAACGCAATAAAAACATTACGAATGAAGCGCTTATAGCGAAACAGATCGTGACCAATTCATCTATTACAGTCGTTGACAAGGCTATGCGGTTAGTGGGAGCAAAAAGCTTGCAGCTGACCAACCCCTTGCAGCGATATTACCGGGATGTCCGGGCAGGACTGCACAATCCGCCAATGGATGATTTAACCATTTCAAAATTAGCTCAAACAGCTATTCAACAATATGAATCTAAGGGAGGAAAAAACAATGAAAATTAATAAGTTATTAAAAATCGCAGCAACAGGAGCAGCTTTAGTTACCTTAATCGCAGGATGTGGTTCCACGACAACAACAGGAGCAAAGTCAGATTCAGGAGATGCTAAGAAAGAAGTCAGAACAGTAAAAGTAGCGTTTGATCAAGGCGGTAAACCAATCGGGTATGTAGATGAAAAGGGAAATCCGACTGGATATGAACTTGAAGTGATGAAATTAGTGGATAAGGCACTTCCTGATTACAAATTTGAATATGTGCCAACATCAAGTGAGGACTTATTGGTAGGGGTACAGCAAGGCAAATATCAAGTAGGCGTAAAAAATGCCTGGTTCACGGAGGAAAGAACGAAAAGCTATATTTTTCCGAAAGAATTCCTCGGACTTAGCGGTGTCGGCCTTTTAATGAAAAAAGAAAATAAAGATGTCAAAGATTTATCCGATTTTGCGAAAAAGAAGTTTTCTTTAGCGCCTATAGCGGCAAGCAATGCTCAATATACCATCGTGGATGAATATAACCAAGCTAATCCTGATAATAAGGTCAAACTAAAGGCCGGAGATGCGTTCTCAGTGGATGTTGTTCAATGGGTTAATGAAGGACGTGTAGATGGCGGTATTTATTTAGGAGCAACGTACGAAAAGCAAGTTCTCGCTAAGGATGGTCCCTATCATAATTTAGTAGATCAGGTTGTCTATAATGAGTTTACGGTTGTCAAAACCTGGCCATTATTTAACAAAAAAGAACAGGAATTTGCCGACGCCTATGACAAAGCCATTAAGGAATTAAAGGAAGAGAAGAAGACGAATGAAATTATGGTGAAATTCTATAATACTGATTTATTCAAACTATTGGATACTGTAAAAAGATAATAACTAAAATGGAGGCAGCACATGCAAAAGTATTTTGATGTTTCCTACCTTTGGGGTACAATACCACAGCTTATTCCATTTTTAAAAGTAACATTTATGGTTGCGGGTCTATCGGTTTTGTTCGGATCAATTTTAGGCTTTATCCTAGCGTTGATGAAGCTTGGAACGAGTAAAATAGCGAAAAAAACCGCCAATGGTTATACCACCATCATTAGATGTACCCCATCGATTGTACTGTTATTTTTGGTTTATTATGGACTTCCCGCCATAGTTGGTAATTTTGGTACAGACTTGAATACTCTACATACCGCTGTCTTTGTTATCATCACCTTTTCGCTTCAATTTGGTGCATTGATGTCTGAGGTGATGCGAACAGCCTATGAGGCGATTGACAGAGGTCAATTTGAAGCAGCCGTTAGTGTCGGGCTCAGCCCGGCACAGGCATTTAGGAGAATCGTTTTACCGCAGGCATTTGTAGTAGCATTGCCCAATTTCGGTAATAGCTTTCTAGAATTATTGAAAGAAGGCTCGTTAGCCTATACCATTGGGCTGGTGGATATTATGGGTAAGGCAAGTCTCATTATATCAAATAACTATAATTCCCATTCATTGGAAATTTATCTTGGGTTATCGCTTACATACTGGATTCTATCCATTTTAATAGAACAATTCTTCTCCAAGCTGGAAATAATATTCAGTAAGGGCAAGCAGGTAATCAAAACAACGTAAGGGGGTGACAGAGTGTCGGTCGGCTTAGATTATCAGTTTTTAGTTAAAACGTTTTTTGTTGCGTTATCTGGGGTACCTACAGCATTAATCATTACCATTATTTCGCTGTTGATCGCACTTCCTTTGGGATTTTTGCTTGCCTTATCGAGGATCAATCAAATTCCTGTCATCAGCCAGTTAGCGCGGGTGTATGTTTCGTTCGTAAGAGGGACACCTGTTATTGTTCAAATTTTTATTACTTTTACCAGTGTGCCATTACTATTGAAGCCGGTATTTGAAGAGTACCAGGTTCAAACGAATATATACGATATAAATCCGATTTGGTATGCATTCATTGTTTTTTCTTTAAATACGACTGCTATATTAATAGAAGTATTTCGCTCTGCTATCAGCACAGTGAGCAAGGGGCAGCTGGAGGCTGCGTATTCCGTGGGGTTGAACAATGTGCAGGCATTCAGGAGGATTATCATTCCACAAACATTGGTCGTTGCATTGCCCAATATTTGCACAGCAACCGTCAATCTCATCAAAGCTACCTCATTAGGATATGCTTTGTCTTTAAGAGAGATAACGTTACGAGCTCAAGTGGCAGCCAATGCCGGCTACAATTATATTGAAGCGTACATAGATATCTTTCTCGTCTATCTTCTTTTATGCAGTTCAGTTGAATACTTATTTAAGCTGTATGAAAAACGGTTAAGAAAGTATAAAGCAGTGGATGTCTGAAATCAATATTGGAGGCGAAATCATGTTAGCGATTAAGAATATCCATAAATCCTTTGGTAAGAATGAGATTTTAAAAGGAGTAGATTTAAAGATTGAAAAGGGGGATGTGGTGGTCATTCTTGGCCCAAGCGGTTCTGGGAAGACAACCTTACTCCGGTGTATCAACTTTCTTGAACGGGCGGATGAGGGGCAGGCCATTTTTGGGAACATGGATGTTAACCTCAAATCGGCTTCCCGAAAACAAATTCACCAAATAAGGCAAAAGACGGCTTTTGTGTTTCAGAATTATAATTTATTTAATAATAAAACAGCATTAGAGAATGTGACAGAAGGTCTTATTATTGGAAGAAAGGTTCCGAAAGCAGAGGCCATAGAGATTGGGAAGCTGGCGTTGGAGAAAGTCGGTTTATCAGATAAAATAAATTCCTACCCCAGCCAGCTGTCCGGCGGCCAGCAGCAGAGGGTAGGAATAGCTAGAGCCATTGCTTTAAATCCCGATATTATTTTATTTGATGAACCCACTTCCGCTCTCGATCCCGAATTAGTCGGCGAAGTTTTAACCGTCATGAAGACCATTGCTAAAGAAGGCACAACCATGTTAGTCGTGACTCACGAAATGTCTTTCGCAAAAGATGTAGCGAATAAAGTCATCTTTATGGACGGCGGTGTCATCGTAGAAGAAGATGCCCCTGAAGAAATTTTCTCAAGACCAAAAGAAGAAAGAACCCAGCAGTTCCTAAAACGAGTGATTCCCGAGGATTATATCTATAATATTTAGGCAGGGGGACGGTTCTCTGCGTCAGGAGCCACTCAATGGCTGAAAAAATCATTAAGCTGGACAGATTTTTGTTGTTTTTTGTGTTTCACTCTAATGAAGATATGCTTCTAAGAGCCTAACAAAAAAATATTAATTGTAGTATAGAAAGAGGTACTTCTTCAAGGAAGTACCTCTTTTTATTATTTTGTTATTTAGAAGTCTACAAAAAAGAACCACCAGAAAATGATTTATTGATAGAAATCTGCAAAAATGATAAATTTAAGATAAAATTAATTTGTTTAATTAACTAATTAATTTGCAAGTGCGACAACTATTGAAGTAGGATGAGTAGTTCATCCTTAGACCAAGTTCAGTTGAAAAGAAAAATAAATAAATCCCAACCTAAAAAAAACACAAATTATCCTAAAAAAACAGCATTTTAAAAGATTCATATGATTCGTACAATTAAAGACAAGAAAACGTTTTCAGCTAGGGGGGATCATATGAATTTTATCAAAAAGGTGTGCCTTTTCATCGATGTAGTTTTTGAAAAATTCACTCTTTTATCATTAGTCTTATTAATCTTTGTCGTAACCACTCAAGTCTTGACCCGAAAATTATTAAACTTCGTCTTTTTCTGGTCAGAGGAAGTTACCCTTCTTTTACTTGCCTGGTTTGCTTTTATGGCGATCGCCATAGGTTTTCGGGAGTATATTCATTTGGGGATTGATTCTTTTACAAACCTTTTTCCAAAAAGATTTAATAAAGTCTTAGATAAAATCATCAGTGTTAGCACTTTTGCTTTTGGGTTATATTTAGTGATTCAAGGTTGGGACTTTACGGTATTGATGATGGATTCCACACTACCAGCTACGAAACTTCCAAGTAGTGTTACCTATGCAGCCATGCCAATTACAGGAATAATGATTTGTGGTTATTCGATTTTGCATTTCTTAAATATAAACACAAGCCGACATCAAGATGTAGAGGAGGGCATGTAATATGGACAGCAACACGATAGGTATTATTATCTTACTTTCAAGCTTTGTTATCTTAATTTTATTTCGCTTTCCAATTGCCCTTACACTCGTTGCTTCATCATTGCTGACTGTCATCTATCTAGGAATCCCACTTCCGGTAATAGGACAGCAAATGATACAAGGTGTCAATTCTTTTTCCTTGCTCGCCATTCCGTTCTTTATCCTGACAGGACAAATAATGAGTGAAGGTGGACTTGCCAACAGAATTGTAAACTTTGCAAGTTTATTAGTTGGAAGAATTCGCGGTGGTCTGGCAATGGTAAATAGTGTTGCTGCTTTGTTTTTCGGTAATATATCGGGATCTGCTGTTGCAGATGTTTCCTCTGTAGGGTCAGTTATGATTCCAATGATGAAAAAGAATGGATACGAAGCTGATTACGCTGTAGGCGTTACCATTGCATCTGCTATTCAAGGTGTAGTAGTTCCACCTAGTCATAATCTAGTTTTATATTCTCTAGCTGCTGGAGGAGTTTCAATCGCTAGTCTATTTATGGCTGGTATAGTTCCCGGAATCACCATGTTGATTGCTTTAATGATCACGGGCTACATCATTGCTAGAAAAAGAGGATATGGAAAAGCTGATCCTGTGCCAAAATCTCAAATCGGCGGCATCCTTCTTCACGGAATTTTGTCTTTAAGTCCAGCCGTCATTATTTTAGGCGGTATCTTAACTGGTTGGTTTACGGCAACAGAGTCCGGTGCATTAGCATGTTTGTATTCTTTTATTCTAGCTTTCGGTATATATCGTGAGGCACCGGTATCAAGCATTTGGAAAATTTTGATTAGAACAACGAGAACGGTGTCTATGGTTTTTTTCTTGATTGCCGCTTCTGCAGCCTTTGGCTGGATCCTAGCATATTTGCAGATCCCGGGAATGGTAACAGATTTATTCTTAAATATTTCTGATAATCCACTTGTTATTTTATTAATTATTAATATTTTATTGCTTCTCCTTGGTGCACCGATGGACATGGCGCCAATGATCTTAATAATGACTCCAATTCTCCTTCCTGTAGTAACGAACTTAGGAATGGATCCTGTCCACTTTGGAATTGTCCTTATTTTAAACGCTGGGATTGGTCTTTTAACACCACCGGTAGGAACGGTATTGTTTGTCGGGTGTGCCATAGGGAAGGTCTCCATTCAGCAGGGAACGAAAGCTATGATGCCATTTTTCTACGCATTACTTGTTGTTTTGTTAATTATCACCTATATACCTGAGGTTGTTATGTGGCTGCCGCATTTGTTAGTTAAGTAACCGAAGGAATAGGAGAAAATATAAAAAAATTCAAGGGGGTTTCAAGAATGATAAGAAAAAAGGTTACAGGAGTTTTAGCAGCGACGCTTTTAATGGGTACCATCCTAGCTGCCTGTGGGAAAGAAGAAACTGCTTCCACCAAAGATGGAGAATCTAAAGCGGAGGAAGCCAAGTATACGTTTCGCTTAGCAGATAACCAGCCGCCAGATTATCCGACTGTTGTAGGAGACAAAAAGTTTGCTGAATTAGTAGAAGAAAGATCGGATGGAAGAATTAAAATTGAAGTATTTCCATCCGCACAATTAGGGGATGAAAAATCTGTTTTGGAACAGGTGCAACTTGGTGCTATTGAGTTTACTAGAATCAATTCCAGCCCACTAGCAGAGTTCAACAATCAGTTTGCAGCACTTTCACTCCCATATGTATTTGAAAGCGATGAACATCTATGGAATTTCCTTAACGGTGATATGGGGACAAAATTGCTAGATGGTCTTGAGCAATCCAAAATGAAAGGGCTTGCTTATTACGACTCAGGGTCTCGGAGTTTTTATTCTACCAAACCGCTTAATAGTGTAAAGGATTTAAAAGGGCAAAAGATCCGTGTACAGCAGAGCAAAATCAATATTGATTTCATGGCTGCTTTAGGGGCAAGTGCGACACCAATGCCATATGGTGAGGTATTCAGCGCCCTTCAAACAGGAATTATCGATGGAGCAGAAAATAACCTGCCAAGCTTAGACTCCTCCAACCATTATCAGGAAGCCAAGAATTTTATCTTAGATCACCACCAACGTATTCCTGAAGTATTACTCATTAGTAAAGCGGCGTGGGATAAGCTATCAGAAAAAGATCAAAAAATTATCAAACAAGCAGCGTTAGATTCGGTCAAAACGCAGCGAGAAGAATGGGCGAAGTGGGAAGAGCGTTCAGAAAAGAAATTGAAAGAAGCTGGAGTAAAATTTGTTGAAGTTGACGATATGACACCATGGAAAGAGGCAGTCCAGCCAATGGTTGATAAATACTCCAAAGATTATACAGAAGTAATGGACGCAATTGACAAAGCACGTCCATAGTTTTTAACTAGCATCAAGCCTAGCTGGTGAATGTATCCATTTACCAGCTGGGTCTTTTCTGTTTATTTATCCAAAAGAAAAAATCGCGGAAATTTTACCTAATTGGGATGGATGAAAAATGAAAAAGCAGTGGAGAAAAACAGCAGAATTTATTAATCGCTACATTCTATTAAGAGACCAATCACTAATAACAAAGCTATGCGCATTCTCCAGTGTTCTGGTTATTTTTCCTGTTCTTTCTGTTGGATTGATTTCATACAAGCGTTCATCCATTGAACTGGAAAATGAGCTTAGTCAATCCAGCAGGCAAGTGATTGATCAAGTTGAAACTCATATAGAATATTATTTACAAGATTTTGAGATTACAAGCTTAAAAATAATAAACTCTCCTGAATTCTCTAGCCTTTTAAAAATGCGAACACAAGTAGTAGAAAATAAAGAGGCAACTCGTGAATTGGCTCGTAATACCTTGAAGTCAGCGGAATATTCACGAGCTGATATATCAAATATTACGGTGATCCTTGATAAAGGACAGGTAATTGATACCCTTGGGACAAGGAATTATTATCCTGCATCCAAAATAAAGGATGAATATTGGTATTCTTCTGTCCCGCTTAATGGAATGAGTATGTTGGTAACACGAACGCTAAAACTGCAAAATAAAGAGGAGCCTGTTATTTCCCTTGTTAGGAGGCTCTATAACCCTGTAACTCTTCTGCCAGTGGGAATGTTGATTATTGATATCAATTTCAGGAGGATAGAAGAAATTTCAAATAAAGTAACGATTAGTGAAAATGGCTACTTTTTTATTCTAGATGCAAAAGGACATTATGTATATCATCCCGATTATTCGAAACTTGGAGAAAAAGTAGAATTCAATCAACTTTCTAAACTGGAAACAGAAGGAAGTAGTACGAAAATATTAGAAAACAAACGGAAAGATTTCGTCACCTATACATTTTCCCGAAACCTTGGCTGGGTTTTTTTTACAGCCGTCCCATACCGAGATGTGACGGGGGGAATTATTCAAATTGGAAGGACAATTGCCTCAACAATTCTTATTTCATTAATCATTGCCTATCTGATCGGTTTTGGTTTTGCCACCAGCATCATTCGCCCGATTCGGCGTTTGCAACAATATATGAAGGAAGTTGAAATTGGAAATCTTAATTTTAGAGTTCGAGTGGAATCAAACGATGAAATTGGACAACTGACCACAGGTTTTAATAATACAGTTGAAAAGCTATCAAATCTGCTTGAAGAAGTATATGTATCGAAGTTAAGAGAAGCAGAAATGTTGCTCAAACAAAAGGAAATTGAATTAAAAATGCTTCAGTCACAAATGAACCCTCATTTTTTATATAATTCTCTTGAAACGATAAGAGGCATGGCATTGGAACAGAATCAGGAAAATATTGCTGATATGTCTTCCGCGTTAGGAACGCTGCTTCGCTATAATTTAAAAAATAGCTCATCTACAGTAAGTTTGGGTGAAGAGATTAAATTTTGCCAAATGTACCTGCAAATTCAGAAATTTCGCTTTGACGACAGGTTTGAGTATTTATTTGATATTCCAGAATGGGCAATGAATCTTAAGGTGGCAAAGTTTTCACTGCAGCCATTAATAGAAAATTGTTTTGTTCATGGTTTTGGCCCGAATATTTGGAAAATGAAAATAATCATATCTGTATTTCGTCAATCTGAAACTTCCTTTATTATTCGAATATCAGACACAGGTGCTGGAATAAAAGAACAAATTCTAGAGCAAATCATAAAGAAAATTGAACTAAAAACTACTTCAAGTGATGGAATTCACATTGGGGTAATAAATGTCCACCAAAGAATTCATTACTTGTTTGGTCCTGAATACGGAATTTCCCTTCATAGTGAAGAAGGGGCAGGGACAGAGATCAATATGCATTTACCAATCATATATGAACAGGAGGAAGGGGAACAATTATGAAAAATATCTTGTTGGTTGACGATGAGAAATGGGTCCGAACAGCTCTGAAGTGGACGATTAACAAGTTAAACCTTCCCTTGCATGTGGTCCACGAATGTGAAAACGGGTTAGCGGCATTAGACTGGATAAAGCTAAATAAGGTAGACCTGATTATTACGGATATCCGTATGCCGATAATGGATGGTCTTTCATTGGTGAAGGAACTAGACCAATTAAAGAGAAATCAGGATGTAGTCGTAATCACGGTACATGATGAGTTCCAGTTTGTCCAACAAGCAATGCGAAACGGGGTAACCGATTATCTCCTTAAACCGATAGAGGAGACTGAGTTAAGAAGTTGTCTTGAAAAGTGGTTAGATAAATGTAATAAAGAAGAACAGAAAAGGAACATTGCTCATTATGAGGATGAAAACCTTCCTTCCTCAACGATCGACCGGGTGCTGCATTATTTAAAGATAACCCCATTAGACCAAATAACGCTTAAGGATGCAGCAGAGAGTGTACACATGAATCCTAGTTACCTCAGTCAATTGTTCAAGCAGCAGCTTAGTAAAAAGTTTGTTGATTATATAACCGAACTTCGAATTGAGGAGAGTAAACGTTTGTTACTAAATACAACATTAAGAATGTCGGAGATTGCCGAAAGAGTGGGCTACTCTGATTTAGCCTATTTCAGTAATAACTTTAAGAGAATTACGGGTTGTTCCCCATCAGAGTTTCGGAAATCTGCAATATGAAAGGGTTTGTTACATTCTAAATAGTGGAGATTAGCGTAGTCAATAATCATGAGATTACTGACTATTTTTTTGGCTGAATCTAATTCGAATCTTTTAATTTGGAAGGTTACAGGCAGTTACTATAAGACTTTTATCATAGGATAATATAACTGAATATTACAAATCTTAATAAAACACAAATCCATCTAAAAAATCTCCCTATTATCTATTTCAAATTGAAATGTACAATCAATTTGTATTGAAAGCGTTTACGTGAATTAGGAGGTGTTTTGGCAGACCTGGTCCATTGAGCAATTTACTAGTTTTTTTGGCAGTGTTTATCTGAAATGGGGGAAAGAGGATGAATTTATTTTCAAATCATTTTAAAAGGGCAGCATCGTTATCGCTTGCTGCTGTGATGCTAGCATCGATTGCAGTACCATTTGCACGTGCGGAGCCAGGAAATTCGAATGGCAATAAGCAAAATGCACCCAAGATAGAAGCAACAACCAAGAACGTCCTTGTTCAGGGAGGCAAAAAATTCAAAGACTTAAATGGGAACAAAAAAGTCGATCAATAAGAAAACTGGCAGCTCCCAACTCAAGTACGAGTAAAGGACCTTATCAAACAGATGACACTTGAGGAAAAAGCAGCGATGATGCTTATCACTGAATTTCCGAAATTTTTGAATGGTAAGTTACAGCCTAATGAGTTAATTGATCAAGGTACACGCTACTTCATCTTTCGTCAAACTCCAACAGCAGATGTAATAGTCGACTATAATAATCAGCTGCAAGAGGCAGCGGAGGGATCAAGGCTAGGTATTCCAATTGTGATCACATCCAACCCGCGGAATCATGCTTCGACCGATTATACGAATAGTAGTGAGGGATCTGGAATGTTTTCCTTTTGGCCTGGTCCATTAGGTCTTGCCGCAACCCGTGATACGAATCTTGTAAATGAGTTCGCTCAAATTGCTGCAAAAGAATGGAGAGCTTCCGGTATTCGCAAAATCTACGGCTATACGGCGGATGTTGCCACAGACCCGTTATGGGCAAGAATTGAAGATACCTTTGGAGAACATCCTGAGCTTGCTGCAAACATGATCTATAACACGATAAAAGGTTTTCAAGGCGATGAACTTGGGACAGACAGTGTTTCAATCACGACGAAACATTTCCCGGGAGGCGGGGCACGTGATAATGGTTTGGACCCACATTTTGTGGAAGGTAAATTCAATCCATATCCGACCGAAGGGAGTCTACTAAAGTATCACATTCCGCCTTTCAAAGCGGCAATTGCAGCAGGTACATCGGCAATCATGCCTTACTACGCGTATCCAAGCAACACGAGCGCTGATCAAGGATTGCCATGGTATACACAAGATAAGCAATTTGAAGAGGTTGGCTTTGCGCTGAATAAAGGGTTTATAACAGATTTCTTGCGTGGAGAGCTTGGATTCAAGGGCTATGTAAACTCCGACACGGGTGCGATTGGAAATAATGCTTGGGGTGCTGAAAACTTAACAACGGCACAAAAATTTGCGAAAGCAATCGATGCAGGGACAAACATTATTTCTGGAGCATCCGATCCAACTCCAATTATTAATGCAGTTCAAAGCGGTTTGCTTGATGAAGAGAAAGTAAACGAATCGGTATCGTTTTTGCTGACAGAAATAATGAAATTAGGGCTATTCGAAAACCCTTATGTAAACGCAGAGAATGCCCTTAATGTTGTAAACAATCCAGCATCACAGAAAAAAGCGGATGAGGCCCATCGTAAGTCAATCGTCCTTTTACGAAATGATAAAATCAATGGCGAAAATCTATTGCCATTGAGGGATGAAAAAGTGAAGAATGTTAAGCTTTATGTCGAGATGTTCCCTGCTGGAAGTGATGATGCCAGTACCAATAAATTAAAAGAAACCATACAAAACTATGATTCTTCTATCACGATCACGAATAATCTAGCTGAATCGACACATGCATTTGTTTGGGTCCGTCCTGTGCAATCGAATTGGGATAATAATCCACGAATAACCATCGGTCCTGAAACTGGGATTACAAATGTCGATAGAATTATTGAGATCCAAAAAACGGTGCCAACGATTACAGCGATAAACATGACAAACCCTTGGTTGATTGATCAAATTGAGCCAAATGCAGCAGCTGTCATGAGCACTTTTGGTGTGAAAACGGAGGCAATTGTTGATGTTATCCGTGGAAAATTTAATCCTACTGGGAAACTTCCGTTTACTATCCCTGCTAATAAGGAAGCTGTAGTTAACGAAGTCGGAGATATTCCTGGCTATGTAGAAGATCCGTCCTATTCTTACAAGAACAAATATGGTGACACGTACGGGTTTGATTTTGGTTTGTCATATAAATAAGAAAACTTTTTAGCCAAGATGAAAAGTCCAAAAACACCAGCCCTTTAGTGCTGGTGTTTATTTGATTTAATAGAGAATACGCCATAGATAAAAGGTTGCATAGGATTCCCAATTTCTCCATGGTATAGATAACTTTAAGATCTCATCTTTGGAAGGCTTTCTATCCATAGTAAGTACTGTTTTAATTGCATTAATTAGACCTACATCATCGATAGGGAAGGCGTTAGGAAAGCGTAGGCAGCGCATCAGGACATAATTGGCTGTCCATGGTCCAATCCCACGTATTTTTATTAAGTTTTTTTCGACATCTTTAAAGTCGCCGATCTCTCTTAATTTTTTCTTGGATAACTCGCCGCTGGCCATTAATTGCGCAATGCCAATAATATATTCACTCTTTTTAACGGTCATTTTTATATCTGCCAGATCAATAGGTGTGAGTTTAGCAATTCTTTTGTAAGTAGGGAATATCCAATATTTTTTTTCTTCCCATTCCATTGACTCACCAAATTTTTCAACAAATTGCTTCTTTAATGAGTAGGCGAAGTTTAAGTTAATTTGCTGACCTAGTACTCCCCAACAGAGTGCCTCAAACAAATCTGGAATGCCGATAAGACGTAATCCCCAAAAATTTTCTACGGGCAATTTAAGTAATGGGTCAGCATTCGCCATTTGATAAAAGGGAGTTAAGTCGTTATCTAGGTCAAACCATTCTCGGATATAGCGGATTACATCAGTTGTCTCACATGGTTTACCAGCTAAAAAGTGTACAATCATTTGATTCTTATCGTTTACATTTATTTGTACAAGAGTTTGAATTTCGCCAATCGCGATAACCCTTGTAATGGTATTATTTTCAACTTCATACATACATTCATTTTTATTCCGCTCTAGATAACCAAGGTTTACTCTAAGGTCAAATTCTTCAGGCAGCGGAATTATCACTTTGCATGGTTCCTCTTCACACGTTTTTCTAAGATTCGTCAATTTATCTCCCCCAGCATTTTGCTATATTCTATTTTTATCATAAAAGTGTAGAAAATAATGTTTCTATCTTGATGTTACAATCAAAAATCTATTATTTTCCACTTAATTAAGTGTATATTGATTATGTAATTATGTTAAATGCTTCTATGAAGGATCTAATAATGAAGGTGAGGAATCTTTGTTGAAACCAAAAGTTATTGTCTATAAAAAGGTTGATTTAGAAGTTTTAGAATATGTTCGTGATAATTGTGAAGTTATTTACTTTGAAACCTTGGATGAGCAGACCCTTCCTGACTTTTACCGGGAATTAAAGGAAGCATATGGGATTCTAGGCTCAGGATTAAAAGTGGATAAGCAGTTCTTGATGCAGGCGCCTCATTTGAAAATTATTAGCAATATATCGGTCGGCTACGATAATTTAGATATTCCCGAAATAACTAAACGAAAAATTATGGCTACCAATACCCCTGATGTACTATATGATAGTGTAGCCGATACTATTTTCGGTTTACTACTTGCAACCGCAAGAAGAATGCCGGAATTAAATCAGATGGTCAAGTCAGGAAAATGGACATCGAAAATTAGTGAAGAGCAATTTGGTGTAGATGTTCATCATAAGACGCTAGGTATTATCGGAATGGGAGGAGTAGGTTCGGCTATTGCTAAACGGGCTCATTTTGGCTTTGATATGTCTATCTTGTATCATAATCGCTCTCGAAATCTAGAAGTTGAACAAACCTTTCAAGCAACCTATTGTTCACTTGAAGACATTTGCAAGCAAGCTGATTTTATTTGCTTAATGACACCGCTAACTCCAAATACTGTTAAGTTAATCGGAGAAAAGGAATTTAAGTTAATGAAGAAATCAGCCATTTTTGTCAATGGTTCGCGCGGGGCAACTGTCGATGAAGATGCCTTAGTTCGGGCTCTTCAAAACAGAGAGATTTTAGCTGCAGGTCTTGACGTCTTTACACAAGAACCAGTAAACCCAGATAACCCGCTATTGTCAATGGATAATGTAGTCACATTGCCGCATATTGGTTCTGCTACCTATGAAACACGGTTGAAAATGGCTAAACTTGCAGCGGAAAATCTAGTGCTTGGTCTCCAGGGGAAAATGCCGCCTTCCTTAATAAATCAGGAGGTTTTAAGCGAAGTCCAATAAATAAAAGGCGTGAAGAATCATTTTGAAAAAGGTGATTCTCTACGCCTTTTTTATCTAAGATGAGCCGAACATCCTTAAAAATTTCATCAGGTTTTCGGGCAATTGGTAATATCCAACAATCATTTTCAGGTGCCTGACAACAATTATTATGATAATCTAAATATGGTATGATAGTATTAAATTTGTTTAGAATTTCTTCTTAGGAGAGGATATTATATGAGTAATAATGAGATACCTTCTCTACAGAAGGATGGAAGGTCTATAATATTAAATCAACGAAATCTATCTAGTTTAATGACTGATCTAAAGTTACTATTTAAAGCAAATGTTTTAACCGCTAATGTCCTGCCGGTTTTTGCAGGATTCTGGTTAGCTTTATATTTTTCGGATGCCTCTCTCTCAAGTAATGTGGATATATTACTTTTGACCATTTTCGGAAGTACAATGGTAATTGCCGGGGCACTTGCGCTCAATAACTGGTACGATGTTGATATTGATACAGTAATGGATCGTACAAAGAATCGACCAACGGTGACTGGGAATTTCTCACTTAAGCAAGTATTAACCATTGGAATTTCACTTACCGTAGTTGGATTTATTTTATTACTGTTTACGACCTTCGAAGCGGCATTATATGGTTTCGTCGGCTGGTTTACTTATTGTTTTCCCTATACCATGTGGTCGAAACGAAAGTATACCTTTAATACCATAATTGGCAGTGTGTCTGGTGCGGTTACACCTTTAATTGGCTGGACAGCGATTGCACCTGGATTTCAAAAGGTACCAATGATTATGTTTTTAATTTTGTTTATCTTTCAAATGCCGCATACCTTCGCAATAGCCATTAAGAAATATAAAGAATATAAAGCTGCTGGGGTGGCGATGCTTCCTGTTGTTCGTGGTCTCTCTGTGACTAAGAAACAAATGGTCATGTATATAGCCTGCTTGTTTCCATTGCCATTCTTTTTAGATTCACTTGGAACTACCTTTATGGTCATTGCTACTTTGCTTAACGCTGGGTGGTTAGTGGTAAGTATCAGCGGTTTTTTTATCAAAGATAACCTAAAATGGGCACAAGTGAATTTCTTATACTCTGTTAATTATATAACGATAATCTTCCTCATGATGATTGTGGTTACCTTACCAATCTTCCAGCGCTAAAAGAAACTTATAAAAAAGTCTGATCGTTGTAGGCAAATACATTGCTTACAATCGATCAGACTTTTTGTTGTTTTTATTATATAGGAAATTAAAAAATATTTAATTGTGGATAAATTGAAATAGTTCTCTGAATAAAGCTCCAGTGCCCAGCGGCTAGCGAACATCGCACTCCGCACTACGATAAGACAACATGGAATCGAATTGAGCTCCGTGTTTCCTTTATCTCGGTTGGAGCGCTCCAGTCCATACGCCGCTAAACGGGCGCTAGCGCTCAGGCTGGGGATTTATAACAACTGCAATCTGTATGGTCATTTATTTGGTTTGTAATGCTTTTGTTGATCCAACGAAATACGAGTAATGCTGTTGTGATTCCCAGCATAAAAACATAAAAAAACTGTTAGGAACCATTGATCCTAACAGTTTTTTGCATTCGATATTTTATTAGAGATTCTTATGGTTCGTTTTGAGCAGTTGCCCTTTTTCGCGCCTGCAGAAACTTTATAACATTTAAAACGATGGTCTTGACTACGGCATAAAACGGTACTGCCAATACCATTCCTAGGATGCCAGCTAAATTTCCGGCAGCGAGCAAGACGATAATGATTGTCGCTGGGTGGGTATCAAGTGATTTTCCAAGGATGAGCGGAGATAAAACATTCCCTTCCACTTGCTGGGCAATTACAATAATCAAAATAACTAATAATGCCTTTGTCGGTGAATCAAATAATGCAACAATTACAGCGGGTGCACCGCCTAGAATGGGGCCAACATAAGGAATGATGTTGGTAAACGCAACAATTAATGCCATAACTAGTGCAAACGGCAGATCGATAATCAGGTATCCAATAAAAGCAAGTATTCCAACTGACAGGGCAACAATAACTTGTCCTTGAATATAGGAGGAAAGTGTTTCACCTGTCTCTTTCAACATAAGCAATCCTGCTTCTCGATATGAAATAGGAAGGAATTTAGTTACAGCCCTAGGAAACTTATGTCCATCCTTAAACATATAGAACAGTAAAAACGGGACAGTAGCTAGAATGACAGCAATATTAGCAAACACACCAAGGATATTCGTAATACCGCCGGTAATCCTGTCCGGCAAGGTATTTGCAAAGGCGATCAGTTTTTCCTTACCGGTTTCCAAAAGATCATTTTGCTCTTCCATGATCCATTTGAATTCAGAACTTCGAGATAGCTTATCAAAATACTGCAAGGTCTTGTTGGCATAATCAGGAAGTGCATTAGCAAGTGCGGTAAATTGCTCTGTGATGGCAGGAACCAAGTTGCCAATCGCTAAAACAAGAATACCAATAAACACTACATAAATAATTAGGATGGCAAGAATTCTTGGTACTTTTTGGCGCTGAAGAAAATTAACGATTGGATTAAGTAAGAAAAAGAGAAATCCAGTTATAAGAATTGGGAAAAAAAGAGTAGAGAAAAAGATACCGATCGGCATAAATAAAAATGAAATCTTTGTTGAAACAAAGATGATGGTTAATATTAGAAGGATCTGGATTAACCCATATTGGAATTTTCTTTTTGACATTATTTTCCCCTTTTTTCAATTAGTTTAACTAAAATTATATCAAAAACTTGGAATAGAAGACAAATAATAGTATTCCTTTTGGTGACAGGCAGCAGAAGGGTATTTTGAAAAAAATGAAACTTTCGGCTTAGTTTGTCGTATACTTAAATGGAATATTTTACATGAGTGGAAAGAAGGGGTGTTAGAAATGGAATTGCAAACAGAAGTAAATATACAAAAAGAGAATCCTAAGTTATTAGGAATGTTTACGAGTCCAGGGGTACAGTTTGAGCGGATTAAGCAAAGTCCGAAAATTTGGGCACCATTAACTATTATTAGTATTCTTTATGCCATTGGGATGGCATTAATGGCCCTATCACTAGATGCAGCTACTTTAATTGCTCAAGGAGTCCCAGAAGATCAAGTTGATTTGGTGTTAACCATTACAAAGGTAACTGTTGCAATTACGGGCATCATTACGCCTATTATAGGTGTTTTAGTTAGCAGTGCTATTCAATTAGTGATTGCCAAAATTGCTAGTTCCACTGTTTCTTTTAAACAATTATTATCTATGAATACTTTTATCATGATTATCGGGGCAGCAGGACTTATATTGAATATGGGAATCAGATATGCCATCGGCGGGGACCCAGAAATATATATTACTAGTTTGGCAGGGCTTCTCAATCAGGATAAAGCTGGTGTTTTAGGGTCCATCGAGGTATTTGGGATCTGGTCCGCTATTTTGACTGCCTTGGGCCTTCATAAAACAGCGCAATTTTCTAAAGGGCTGGCATGGACAATTGCGGTGATTTTCTTCGTTGTTAGTATTGGCTTTGCTTTGGTCGGTACCCTTTTACAGGGAGCGCCGAAGCTATAATGAAAAAGAAAATTTGGATTAGCATTAGTGTCATTTTATTAATCATCATGATGATTTCTGTAAGTGTCTACCGGCAGGTCCTTGCAAAGGGGCCTTCCGTTAAGACCACGGAAATCAGCCAAGAAGAAATCTCCTCTTTATTAATGATTCCAGGAACAGTGAAGCTACCTCAAGAACAACTGGTCTATACGACACCAGACAAAGGGGAAATCAAGAAATTGCTGGTCAAAGAAGGACAGACAGTCAAGAAAGGTACTGTCTTGGCTAAATTAGAAAATCCCCAGCTTGAGTTGGAGATTGAGCAGAATAAATTAGCGGTCGAATCAGCTAATTTAAAAATAAACCAAATTGATAAGAAATTGGAGCAACTCGAAGACAAAGAAAAGACGTTAGGTGAGCAGGTTGGAAAAAAGGAAGCGAAAAAACAGCTTTCTCCTGAATTTGAACAGCTTGAGATGGAAAAGGAACTAGCTAACATCGAACTTAAGCAAACAGAACTTCAAAAAGACTTGATTAGTAAACGCCAAGATGAATTAGAGATTAAAAGTACTATAGCTGGTATTGTTTTAACAGCTAAAAAGCCAGCAACATCACTTGATGCAACAAACGAGCCTTTTATACATATTGGGAAATTAGCAGGGATGACAGCATCAGGACTACTGTCCGAATACGATACGCTTAAAGTTAGCAAAGGTCAAAGAGTGATCATCAAATCAGAGGCATTGCCAGGCAAAGAGTGGCTGGGTGAAATCACGAAGACATCTATTTTGCCTGAGCAGAACCAAGCCGGTTTGCAAAATGGTACACAGGCTGTGCAGTATCCTGTCAGAGTAAAGATTTCCGGTGATACTAAAACGTTGAAACCAGGCTTCCAAGTCATTATGGAGATAGAAACAGACAAAAAGACAGCGATGGTCCTGCCGCTCGATGCGTTATTTGATGAGGGGAATCAGCCCTTTGTATATCTCGTCAAGGATGGAAAGGCGCATAAACAAAATGTCAAAACTGGCATTACATCAGGAAAGAAGATTGAAATCCTTGAAGGTGTTACAAAAGGAGACAAAGTCATCATTAATGGACCTGACAAATTAAAAGATGGGTTGGAAGTGATAGTTAAATGATCCGGCTAGAATCCATCACAAGATCGTTTTTGTTAGGAAAAGAAAGTGTGCCTGTCCTAAATGGTATCAGTCTATCCATTCAAAAAGGTGAATTTGCTGCCATTATGGGTCCATCTGGTTCAGGAAAGTCAACTTTAATGAATATTATTGGTTGTTTGGATAAACCGACAGAGGGAGAGTATTATCTTGGCGGGGAAAATGTCTCTCATTATAATGACAAGGAATTGGCCAGGGTTAGAAATCAATCGATTGGCTTTGTCTTTCAGCAGTTTCATTTGCTTCCGCGCTTGACGGCATTAAAAAATGTAGAATTACCAATGATATATGCAGGAATCCCCAAAAAAGAGCGCCAGGCCCGTGCAGAAGAGGCATTAATGAAAGTTGGTCTTGCCGACCGAATGAACCATCTTCCTAATGCTCTATCTGGGGGACAGAAGCAACGTGTTGCCATAGCGAGAGCCATTGTTAATACACCTAAGATTATTCTAGCGGATGAACCCACAGGTGCCCTTGATTCAAAAACAAGCAAGGACATTATGGAACAATTTAGCGAACTGAATAATGAAGGAGTTACGATTATTATCGTTACCCATGAATCAGAAGTAGCCGAATACGCGAACAGAACAATTATGGTTAGAGATGGAATGATTCAGTCGCCTTTTGAGGGTGTTAGGGGGCCGGCAGGATGAGTTTTATGGAAAATCTTTTTATGGCATTAAGCTCACTTAAAGCCCATAAGATGCGGAGCATTCTAACAATGCTGGGGATTATTATTGGGGTAGGTGCTGTTATTATCGTCGTAGCCATCGGGCAGGGCGGGGAAGCGATGCTGAAATCACAAATTACCGGACCAGGGAATACGATTGAGTTATTTTATCAGCCTTCCGATGAAGAAATACGTGCGAACCCTAATATATTTCAGCAAGCCCCGTTCAAACAGGAAGATATTAGAGCACTGGAACAAATTTCTGAAATTAAAAGTGTGGTGGCCACAAGCACCCAATTGTCTTCTGTTAAATTTCAAAAGGATACTGTGGATGCCTCATCGACTGGAATTAATCAGGCCTATATAAAATTAAATGAGTTGAAAGTTGCTAAGGGAAGGAATTTTTCAGGCTCTGATTTTCTAGGCGGCCGCCGTTCAGCATTAATCAGTAATAAATTGCAAGAGGAATTATTTAAAGGGGAAAATCCAGTTGGAAAGGTTGTTATGGTTGCCAATCAACCGATTGAAATCATTGGGGTTTTAGAGAAACCAACTGGGCTTTTATCATTTGGATCAATGGAGGTATATCTACCTTTCCAAACGTGGAAAACGATTTACGGAAGAAGTGATTTTACCCAAGTAACTCTGCAAGCAGCATCAGCTGAACAACTGCAGGTCGCAGGTAAAAAGGCTGCTAGATTATTAAATAATCTGCATAATACGGAAAAATCCTACCAAGTTATTAATATGGAAGAAATCGCTCAAGGGGTAGGACAAATCACAAAAATCATGACATTAATTATCGGAAGTATAGCAGGTATCTCATTATTTGTTGGTGGAATTGGTGTTATGAATATCATGCTCGTATCCGTGACCGAAAGAACAAGAGAAATCGGGATCCGTATGGCGTTAGGCGCTACACGAGGTCAGGTGCTGACTCAATTTCTAATTGAATCAATGACACTAACTTTTATAGGCGGTATGCTCGGGATTGTGCTCGGCTGGGGTACGTCCACCGTTGTTAGTTTCTTTGCAGGTTGGCCATCCTTAGTGTCCTGGCAAGTGGTAGTAGGTGGAGTGTTGTTCTCAATGGTTATTGGGATTGTGTTTGGACTACTTCCAGCAAACAAGGCTTCTAAACTTGATCCGATTGATTCTCTGAGATATGAATAAGGATTGATTAGGAAACTAGACCAAGGGTCTACACGAAGGTGTAGGCTTTTTCCTATTATTGCCGTATAGTTCTGTTTGCAGATTAAGAGTAATGTGATAATATAATTACAGGAATATTCAGATAATTATTCGTAATAAGAATGAATTAGAATAATAGTTTAGAAGGAGTCGTGATGAGTATGGATAGAGTAAGTGTTGAGAGCAAAGGTTTTTTTGGAGAGTTTGGCGGGAGTTTTGTTCCCGAGGATTTACAAGTGGTTATGAACGAATTAGAATCGCAATTTAATCGTTATAAGGAGGACCCTGAATTTATAGCTGAATTCAAATACTACTTAAAAGAATATGTGGGCAGGGAGAATCCATTAACGTTTGCAGAGAATTTAACCAAACAAAATCAAGGGGCAAAAATTTATCTGAAACGTGAAGATTTAAACCATACTGGTGCACACAAAATTAATAATGCAATTGGCCAAATTCTTTTAGCAAAACGAATGGGTGCCAAGAGAATTATCGCTGAAACGGGAGCAGGACAACATGGTGTAGCAACAGCAACCGCCTGTGCCATGTTTGGGATGGAATGCATTATTTATATGGGTAAACTAGATACGGAACGCCAAGCACTCAATGTCTTTCGGATGGAGTTATTAGGTGCCAAAGTTGTGCCTGTAGATAAAGGGCAGGGCCGTTTAAAGGATGCTGTCGACGAAGCCCTTGGGGACTTGGTGCAAAACTATAAGAATACCTTTTATTTATTGGGTTCGGCCGTAGGCCCACATCCTTATCCTACAATGGTTAAGCATTTTCAGGCGATTATCAGTGAAGAATCGAAAAAGCAGATTCTTGAAAAGGAAGGAAAGCTGCCGACAGCGGTGATTGCTTGTGCAGGAGGTGGCAGCAATGCAATTGGTGCCTTTGCTCATTATATTGACAATAAAGAGGTGCGCTTAATTGGGGTTGAACCTGCTGAAGCACCGACAATGACTGAAGGAGTACCTGCTGTAATTCATGGCTTTAAATGTTTAACATTACTGGATGAAAATGGAGAACCTAAACCAACGTATTCGATTGCTGCGGGGCTGGATTATCCAGGTGTCGGTCCAGAGCACAGCCATTTGAAAACAAGCGGGCGCGCAGAGTATGTAACAGTGACCGGGCAAGAAGCCCTAGAGGCATTTCAATTGTTAAGCAAGACGGAAGGAATAATCCCGGCGTTAGAAAGTTCGCATGCTGTTGCATATGCTATTAAGCTGGCGAAAGAATTATCTAACGAAGATGTACTAATTGTTAACCTATCAGGACGCGGTGATAAGGATGTTGAGCAGGTATTTAAGATGTTGAAAAAATAATAAAATAGATAAGGACAAGTCGATAAATGGCTCGTCCTTTTTTGTTTTTATCGAGGGGGAAGAGTCCTTTGAGAGAATTATTATTTATAAAAGATTATAAAGATCATGAATATTTAAGGACAAGTTTTAATCAATTGGCGTCTGCTACTTTTGGAATAGAGTTTGAAACATGGCACCAAAATGGATACTGGACAGAAAAGTATCTGCCGTTTTCTTTTGTTGATCGTAATCAAGTGGTAGCTAATGTATCCGTTAATCTTGTAAACTTGGTCGTAAATGCGGAGGTTATACAAGCAATCCAAATCGGGACTGTCATGACACACCCTGATTTTCGAAATCAGGGATTGTCGAGACGCTTGATGGAGATTGTATTAGACGAATATAAACATGTCGATATAATTTATTTGTTTGCCAATCAAAATGTATTGGATTTTTACCCGAAATTCGGATTTTCTTCTACAGATGAAGTGCAATTTTTATTGGACTATAATCATATGCCTGCAGTTTCTTCTAAGGTAAGAAAATTAGATGCTAGCAATCCAGAGGATTTAGATTACATCTATAATTTAGCGGGGAATCGTAAGGTTATCTCGGAACAATTCGGAACTTCAAATTGTGAAGAGCTCCTCATGTTTTACTGTATTATGGTTTTTAGCCAGGACCTCTACTATCTTGAGAATGAGAACGCACTGGTGATTTTTCAAAGGGAGGAGGGATATATACATCTTTATGATATAGTCAGTCCTCGGAAGGTAAATCTTCGAACAGTTTTAAGCACGATTGTCCCGCCTGATTGCAGTAAAGTCATTTTCCATTTTCATCCTGATGAGAATGAACTAGGATATGAGAAACAGCCATATAATACCAATAATGTCCTCTTTATAAAGAATCAAACAAACGTCTCGTTACCCAATGAATTTAAGCATCCGCTTACTTCACAGGCGTGATGGTGCCTGACACCATGGAAGAGCCGCTCGTATAAATTATCTATTTGTACGAGTGGCTCTTTTTAGTATCGGGGGTTAGAGAATGTTTCTCGAGTTAATTGAATATATTTTAAACACAATTAATCTATGGAATTTTGTTGAAAAAGGGGACAAGTATGATAAGGAACCGGATGAACTTTTATATTGATTTAAGCAGAGCAGGGGCATGTTCTTTTTATAAACGGCTATTGTTCATTTTTTTTGGTGCTACACTTGTATCCTTATCCTTACAATTATTTTTGGTGAAAAATCATGTGATTGATGGAGGAATTATTGGCGTAAGTATCCTGCTTGCCCATATTTCAAAAGAAGAAATTGGCTTGTTTTTATTGGTATTAAATACACCTTTTTTCCTCCTTGCCTATCGATTTCTGGGCAGAAGGTTTCTCATGCTCAGTCTTTTTGCTATTCTCATTCTATCGTTCGAAACCTATCTATTCGATTCGCTTCCTGTCATCACCACCAATCCACTCCTAGTAATTGTGCTTGGCGGATTAGGTTTAGGACTGGGTGTCGGTATAACGATTCGATTCGGTGGATGTTTTGATGGAACAGAAGTGATAGCAATTCTTTTAAGTAAACATTCTTCTTTTTCGATCGGACAAATTATCTTGTTATTGAATGTATTCATTTTCAGTAGTTCCATTTTTATATTTGGGTTAAGTGAGGCCATATACTCTTTAGCAACCTTTCTTATAGCCTATCGAACGATTGATTTCTCTATTCAGATCCATTAATATGCTTATTCCACCGTTTGTACCAAGGACACACTGCAGCATTGGGATACCTGTTCCAAGCACTATGTTAAGAATTGTTCGTGAGACAGAAGAAGGGAAAAAATGCCCGTTCTATTAGTGAACGGGCATTTTTTAAGCATTATTGATTTTCTAAAAATTCTACTACTCTTTCATTTACTAAATCATTGGCCTCGGTTACATAAATGTGGCCAGCACCTTTAATTGTCAAAAATTCAGCATTCGGAATTTTCTCTGCTAAGGTTACCCCATTTTGATAGGGAACCAATTTGTCTTCATCTCCATGGATAACTAAGACAGGACATTTGATTTGGTCAATCTCGCTGGAGGTATCGTGAGCTAGGCAGGCCTGAAGTTGAAGGATATAGGCGAAAGGGAGAACAGGTATCTCTATTCTTTTTTGTATGTCCTCTGCCACTAATTCACGTTGGTTTTCTATAAATGATTGACTGTATAGGATTGGAGCGGTAGCCCACGCCATTTCTTCAGGTGTTGCAACAGCAGAACCCCTTGAAAGCATAAGCATCGAGACTTCTGCACTAGGTTGGACATGTGTCGCGCCCCCAGAGGTTGTACAACCTAAGACAAGCGAACGGACCCTAGAAGGATACAAAAGTGCTAATCGTTGTGCAATCATCCCGCCCATTGAAATGCCATATACATGGGCTGAGTCTACTCCGGCAGCATCCAAGACGCATTTAGCATCTTCAGCCATTTTCTCGATCGAGTAGGGGGAGTTTGGTTTGTCACTAAGACCTGTCCCGCGATTATCAAATATAATTACTTTAAAGTGCTCACTGAGAGAAGGGAGAGTCCTGAACCAAGATTTTGAATTTAGTGATAACCCCATTATTAAAAGTAATGGTTCACCCTCTCCATGAACCTCATAATAAAGATTAATACCATTCCCATTAGTTATTGGCATTAATTTAATCCTCCTTTTTAAAAGTAACGGTAAATTATATGATAATTTAACTAAGGAAAGAACATGGAAGAAGGGAGGAAAATATCCCTCCCTTAACTTACTTTTGAGTGTTTTTTCAAAAAGTTGCGAATAACTCTATTAAATGCCTCCTTTTGTTCTAATTTGGCAATATGACCAGTGTTCCTAAGGATCACAAATTCAGAGTGGGGAATTTGTTTGTGCATTAATAGTTGGATCCAAACAGGGATGACAGAATCATATTGGGATCCCATGATTAATGTAGGGACTTTTATTTTAGGAAGTAGTTTTAAATTATTCACTTCCAGACATGCTTTAACCGATTTTAGAAAAACCTCATGATTAGGTTGGTAAAATTTCTGAAAGTCCTGATAGACTTTACCTTTCCATGAATTAAGTGAAATACGAGCAGCTGTTTTTTTTGGTAAACTTGGGTTTGTAGATAGTGAGCGAACTTTTCGATAGTTTATGATTAGCTTTGCCAAGTGTCTAGGGATGTAATGAAAGGTGCTTACCAACATTAATGACCGACACATCTGGGGAGCCTGACGATAAATTTCCTGGGCTACCATTCCGCCCATTGATAAACCACAAATATGAGCACTTTCCACCTGAAGGTCATTTAATAGAGTAATAATGTCACGGGCAAACTGTGGAATAGATATCTTCTCATTCGTAATATGCTCACCATGCCCTCGTAAATCAGGGATAATCAAGTCATACTGATCCGCAAATTCAAACTGATTGTTCCAGCCCTCCTTTACCTCTCCTAAACCATGAATAAAGACTAAAGGTTCTCCAGCACCAAAACGTAAGTAAGGAATTTCAGAGCAACTAAAAGAAACTTTACTCAAACATACCCCTCCTATTGATATATATCATAAAGGGTATTACCACAATTTGTAAAGTTTTAATTTTTATAAAATTCAGAATAATAGAATCGTGAATATTCCGAGTGTCCTCTTCTGCTGGACAAGTGTATTTCTTTGGTGCCTGACACCAATAAGTATTATAGGAGAATAATACTTTCTTGATTTAAAGGTTCTTTGGGTGATGTTTGGTGAAGGGGTTTAGTGACTGCAAATTACATTTTTTACGATTTGGGATTAGAAGTGTTGAAAAAATATTCCGACAATTTTCGCTATTTTTCCTGTTTTTGAGTTAGTGTTTTGAAAGCGTTTGCTATATTTATCGGCGTTGATTATATATTATTTTATGAAACAGAGAATTTTGTAGAATTTTGTCGAAAGAGGGAGGTTTACAAAACTACATTAAACCACAATAATCTTAACTATATTAATATTCTAATTAATGATTTTGACGAACCCTTCGAAGTAATTACAGCTATTTTTAAGAGGAATATTTCCTATTTGACATTAAATATCCTGAGGAGGCATCGTTTTAATGGTTTATCAACAAAAGCCGTGGTTAAAAGTTTATGACCCTAGAATTAGCGAGCATGTGAATATTGAACACAATTCTCTCTACGATTTTTTGCAAGGTTCAGTAACACGTTATACTAATAATCCCGCTTTTACCTTCTTTGGCAACGTATGGACATACAACGGTACAAAACTAATAACCGATCAATTTGCTGCAGCCTTATATCGGGCAGGGTTCACCAAAGGTGATCGTCTGTCGATTATGCTTCCTAATTCCCCGCATTACATATTCACGCTATTCGGTACTTTTCGTTTAGGTGGAATAGCTGTTCAAGTTAATCCAATGTATGTAGACAGAGAAATAGAACACGTTTTAAATGATTCGGGCTCTGAGTACATCGTTGCATTTGATGCATTTTATCCAAGAATAAAAGAATTACAATCCAATACATCCTTAAAAAAGGTGATCGTAGTAAGTTTTGGTGGTGCTAGAGCTGATCTTGCAGAAGGCGATCATTATTTTGATGAATTTTTACATGAGGACGTAAATATCCCAGAAATTGAAATTGACCAATACGAAGATGTTGCCCTTTTACAATATACAGGGGGAACAACAGGTGTATCTAAAGGTGTCATGCTCACTCATCGCAACCTCCTAGCTAATTTCAATCAAGTATGTGATTTTGCCTATAAAGCTTGTGATAATAAACCTGAAAACCTAAAAATGATTACCGTCCTGCCAATGTTCCATGTCTATGGATTATCTAGTGTGGCACTGTGTGGAATTCGTGAAGGTGCCAATCAAATTGTCTTACCCCGTTTTGATGTTAGAGAGGTAATGGAAACGATTAACCGTGAAAAGCCGTTCCAAATGTCAGCGGTTCCAACCATGTACTTTGCTTTAAATAGCCAGCCAGATTTAGATACTTGCAGTTTTAATGAAATGTACTATTTAAGCAGCGGTGGGGCTCCTCTACCTGTTGAACAAGTAAAAATGTTTGAAAAGAAAACAGGTGCCATGTTACTAGATGGATATGGACTTTCAGAATCAGCCCCAACTGCGATATTTAGCCCTCCGTTTGTCCCAAGAAAATATGGAAGTGTGGGAATCCCTGTCCAAAGTACAATTGCAAGAGTTGTTCAATTGACTCCAGACGGGTATATTGATGCACCAGTTGGAGAAGAAGGGGAGCTAATAATCCAAGGTCCTCAAGTCATGAAAGGCTATTGGAATCGCCCGGAAGATACCGCCAAAGTATTAAAAGACGGATGGCTGTTTACTGGAGATATCGCAAAAATGGATGAAGACGGCTACTTTTATATCGTTGACCGGAAGAAGGATATGATTATTGCGAGTGGATATAATGTTTATCCTAGTGAAATCGAAGATGTCCTTTATCAATTAGAAGGAATTGAAGAAGTGCTGGTTATAGGCGTTCCTGATTCCTACCGCGGGGAAACAGTAAAGGCATTTGTCAAATTGAAGGACGGGTACACCCATACAGAAGAAGAAATCAAACAGTTTGGGAAAGAGAACCTTGCCCCATATAAGGTTCCAAAAGAAGTAGAAATCCGGGCTGATTTGCCTAAATCTTCAGTTGGAAAGTTACTTCGCCGAGTATTAAGAGACCAAGAAAAATTAAAAGTAAAAGCATAATAGAAAGGAAGAAAGCAGTGAATACTCAAGAGCTTTTTAGCTTAAAAGGCAAAACAGCCATTATTACAGGCGGTGGAAGAGGCTTAGGACAGCAAATTGCAACCGTCTATGCAGAAGCAGGCGCAAATGTGGTAGTATGCTCTAGAAATCTAGATGCTTGTCAACAATTCATAGAAACATTGCAGGAAAAAGGGATTCGGGCAAAAGCTTTAAAATGTGATGTAGCGAATCCGAGGGATATCCAACTGGTGGTCGATGAAACCATGAAGGAATTTGGCCGGATTGATATTTTGGTTAATAACAGTGGTACCAGTTGGGGAGCTCCTGCTCTAGACATGCCTGAAGATAAATGGGACAAGGTGATGGATATCAACTTAAAGGCGGTTTTCCTATTTTCTCAGGCAGTTGGTAAAATTATGGTCGAGCAAAAATCCGGCAAAATTATTAATATTGCCTCAATCGCAGGTATGGGTGGACAAGACCCTTTAGTGATGGATGCGATTGGGTATTCAGCAAGCAAAGGTGCGGTCATTACCTTAACAAAGGATTTAGCCGTAAAAATGGCACCGTATAATGTTCATGTCAATGCCATTGCTCCAGGATTTTTCCCAACAAAAATGGCAAAAGCTATTCTGGACTACTCAGGTGAAAAAATTCTTGAGCGGACACCAGCTGGACGCTTTGGTTCAGATGATGACATTAAAGGTCCAGCACTATTCTTAGCCTCAAATGCTTCTAACTATGTTTATGGCCATGTACTAGTTGTTGACGGCGGGACAACTGCCAGTGTACAGTGAAATAGCAGACACTGACTAGTTAATTAAGAGGGATGTACATGGAGTCCACACATCAAGATAGAGATTCTTTTTTTAAAAAAATAGAAGCAGAAATGAACAAGAGAATCCATGCCTCAACAAATAACAGAAAATTCACCATTGCATTTGGAAATGCTTTGGAAGCACATGTGAAACAGTTAAAAATTCATAGAAGATTAACAACCAGAAGGTTAAATCAGTTAGGCCTTGCAAATAAAGATGAAATAAGTGCTATTTCTGTAAGAATCGTAGATTATGAGGAAAAGTTAGATTATTTGGACGAATCTATCTATTGGATGAACAAAAGACAGCAAGAGAACCGGAATAAGTTAAAAATGATTCGTGAATCATGGGAAGCCTTGCAAGCTATTTTGGAAAAGGAAGCAGTGGAAATCCACGCTTGTAAACTAAAAAGCTTGGAAGATGAGTTAATAGAGTTAAAACAATTATTTGATTTGAACTTGGAGGAGAATAACCATGACGAAAAAAAATGAAAAAGTATTAGAGTTAGAAAATCAAGAAGTAGAGGTTGACGAGGAACAGGATTCATCAAGCTTAGATCTGCTTTGGAAGGTAGGATTTAATGAATTAGATGCTTGGGAAGACCGCTTAAATAAACGAGATACACTTTTCTTGGAAGCAGTCAGAAACTACGTGGAAAAGCTTAAACAGAATCAGGAAAATGCCCTCACCATTTCGGCGCAATTTGGGATGGAACTGAAAGAGTGGGAAAAGGGAGCACGCGAAGAATTACTTATGACAACGACTCCACTACAGCAGTTCTTTCCAGTGAAATCATATGAAGAAATTAATAAAGTTGTTGAGGATATTCAAAATAAAACATCACATTTATTATTAACCCCAACTCAAGCATTAATTACAGGACAATTAGATGCCTTAGATAAATATGTAGAAACCGTTGAACAGTATATCGCTTATCGGAAAAATGGCAGAGAAAAATATATTGAGAGTGTTAAGAAAACAAGCAATGTTTTATATGAAAATCAAAAAGTATTTGTAAATATGTTTGCTAAGCAAGTGAAATCTGCAATCCTGCCGTTTCAGAATTATATGAAGAATGCAACCGATCAATCTAAATAATGAAAAAATAGGAGTGGAAGTAATGTCTGGTAAAAAACCTTACGATCCATTTGAATCCATTCATAAGCTTAGTCTTTTATGGGAAAAACAGATAAATGATTTTATCTATCATTGGACAGATAACAAGGATTTCATAAAAATGTCTAATACCGGAACAGAAATTAATTCTCGTTATCTTGAGAAATTCAAAAAGAATCAGGAAGCACTTGCAGGTGTTTTGAATTTACCAACTAAAAATGATATAGCTAATGTTGCAACATTAACGGTCCAAGCCGAGGAAAAAATTGAAGCTCTTGAGGAACAAATCTGGGATTTGCAGGATACCATGAAGTCCCAGAACAAAGAAATCGAGAGTGTTGTGGAAATTTCAAAAGAAATCATTAAATTAACAAAGCAGCTTAAAACAGAGTTAGTAAAAACGAAAAAAGAGCAAATAGAGACCAAAGAATTAAAGGCAGAACTCCAAGAAATGAAGTTTGAGTTAATGAAATTAACTAACTTTAAAGAAGAATTCGAGTCAATAAAGGGTCTTCTTGAAAAGAACAAAGAAGTGGATCGAGAGTTGGCTGGATCAGGGACAGCGAAATAAAATGAAATGGAGGGGTGAGCTTGGCAACAGAAGCACCTTTCAAGGGGAGCATTCCGGAGTTTGATTATCAAAAAGAAGTGGACCGCTGGGCAAATGTGGTTAAACTTTTATCTGAACCTGAACCCAAGGTTGGTCAAACTCCAAGGACTGAAGTATGGAGAAAAAATAAATCAGTTTTATGGCATTATCCTGCCAAACAAAAAAAGTATGAGATTCCATTATTTTTTGTGTATTCCCTTTTTAATAAACCATACATTTTAGATATTGACCCAAAGAAAAGTGTGATAAAAAACTTAACTGACATGGGCTATGAAGTGTATTTATTGGATTGGGGTACACCAGGCTATGAAGACAAAAAGATTGGTATAGATACTTATGTCGAGAAATATTTAAAAACGGCTGTTAAGCGGGCACTTCGCCATTCTGAAGCGGAGGAAATTACTCTCGTTGGATATTGTTTAGGAGGTACGATTGCCTCTATCTACGCATCTGTAGCCGAAGAACCAATCAAAAATTTAATCGTAGCTACGGTTCCTATTGATTTCAGTACGTTTGTAGGGCCGGAAAAATGGGCGGAAGGTCTCAAAAATGGAGATATTAATCTCGATCATTTTCTAGATATTTATGGGGTTGTTCCCTCTAAATATGTGGAAATGATGTTTAGAGCTATTGGTTCGCCAATCTATTTTACCAATTATACCATGCTCTTAAATCGGGCCCACGATCACCGTTATGTTGAAAAATGGCGTCGGATGAATAAATGGACACTTGATCAAGTGCCTTTTACAGGTGAGGCCTATAAACAATTTGTAAATGAATTAGTAAAAGGTAACAAGCTGGTTAAAGGGGAGTTCATGGTTGGGAAAAGGGCTGCCGATTTGAAAAATATTCGTGCCAATCTATTCGTGGTCTCAGGGTCTAGAGACAATTTAGTTTTAGAAGAGCAAAGTAAACCAATTATGGATTTAGTATCGAGCGAAGACAAAACGTATGTTTGTGTTGAATCAGGGCATGTTGGTCTAGCATTATCTGGTTTATTTGCAGGGATTGTTGATCAATGGGCATCTAGTCGTTCCAATCCGCTTTTTTAAATAGTTTGGGACAAGTTATTTCTGTAGGGCAAGATAGGAGAGGAAGGATGATCCCTCTACTCCTAACTTGCCCATTTATGTTTGTTTAAAAATGCTCTCAGAACTTTGTTGAATTCATCCTTTGCCTCTAATTTGGCAACATGGCCAGTGTTCCTGAATATGACAAACTCTGAGTGCCTAATTTGTTTATGCATTAGGAACTGAACCCAAACAGGGATAACTGCATCGTACTGCCCGCCAATAATTAAGGTTGGCACATTAATCTGTGGGAGTAAGTTTAGGTTATTGACTTGTAAACAAGCTTCCATGGATTTAAAGAAGAATTCACGGTTTGGTTTGTAAAATTTAGAGAAGGTCTCGATATTTTCCTTGCTCCAAGAATATAGACAAACCTTTGCGGACCTTTCTGCGATCGCTTTAGGAGATTTATTTTCTAGTTGTGCTTTCCGGTATTTTAAAAACAGCTTTCCGAGTTGCCTTGGAGCATAATGGAAAGTGCTCACAAGCATTAAAGACCGGCACATCCCAGGTGCTTGCCGATAAATTTCTTGCGCAACCATTCCTCCCATCGATAACCCGCATATGTGTGCGCTTTCGATTCCCAGTTCTTTCAATAGACTAATTACATCAAATGCAAAGTTTTTTATGGATATCTCTCCAGGAGTAGTGTAGTCTCCATGTCCTCGCAAATCAGGAATAATTAAGTCATATTGATTTGCAAATTCAAACTGGTTTGCCCAACCCTCCTTAACTTCACCTAGACCATGAATGAAAACTAAAGGTTCACCAGCACCAAGTCGCAAATAAGGAATTCCGGAGTAACTCTTGAATATTTCACTCAACATTCATTCCTCCTAGTTGTATAATAACAACTGTTATTTCCAATATTTGAATGGTGTAAACGGGTATAAAAGTATGATTATTTTATTATATTTGGAATTGTGGAAAAATATAACATATGGGTGTAAAGTACATATATCTGATTTACTTGTCTCAAAGGAAGAATATTATAGTGTATGAATTGAGAAAGTTTTAGCTAAAATGGTGCTGTATTGGAGTACAACTTGCTTGTTTTGAGTTATGATAAAAGGGTTAAGGATGTTAAGTGAAAATGAGGTTCCCTTATGATAAAAAAATATCTGACATTTCAAAAAAATAATGGAATTGCTCCGTATATTTGGACGGTTCTTGGCATTTTACCGTTTTACTTTATTTTTCAATCCCCCTCAACCATTGAAATAGTAGTGGGGATATTACTCACATTATTATTCTTTATTCTTTACCGAATCGCGTTTTTATCTAAAGGCTGGCCCGTCTATCTATGGACGTTGATTCTGATTGGTATATCGATCACTGCCACAAGTCTTTTCAGTTATGTTTACTTTGCTTTTTTTCTCGCTTATTTTATCGGCAATATCAAAGAAAGAATCGCCTTTTTAACGTTGTATTTTATTCATTTGTTTAGTACTTCTGTGTCCATTAACTTCAGTATTGTCATGCAAGAAAAATTATTTCTGCAGCAATTGCCCTTTGTCATTATTATCTGGATTAGTGTCATCCTCCTCCCGTTTAGCATCCATAATAGAAAAGAACGTGGTCAGCTAGAAGAAAAGTTACTGGATGCCAACAAACGGATTTCAGAGTTAGTTAAAATAGAGGAAAGGCAGCGGATCGCCAGGGACCTTCATGATACCCTCGGACAAAAGCTTTCACTTATTGGGTTGAAAACGGATTTGGCCCGGAAGTTAATCTCAAAGGATCCGGAGCAAGCGCGAAATGAATTAAAGGATGTGCAGCAAACAGCTCGAACCGCATTAAGTGAAGTACGAAAGATGGTATCGTCGATGCGTGGGATCCGCTTGAGGGACGAAATTGTCCGTGTTGAACAAATCCTTCACGCTGCTGAAATTAATTTGATCAAAGAAGGAGATTTTACTCCAGCAAAAGTTACGCTGTTAACCGAAAACATTCTAAGCATGTGTATGAAAGAAGCAGTAAATAATGTTGTCAAACACAGTGGTGCGAAATCTTGCTTCATAACTATTATTCAGTCAATGCAGGAATTGGTCCTGACAATTCGTGATGATGGGGTTTTTAAGGGCGAGCAAGAAAAGTTGAAAGATGGCCATGGACTGATTGGTATGAAAGAGCGCTTGGAATTTATAAATGGGAGTCTGGAAGTTTCGACAAAAGAAGGAACCACGTTAATCATAAGAGTACCAAATGATGTTAAACCAGGGATGGAAAAGGAGGAGAAAAATGATTAAAATTGTGATTGCTGAAGACCAGCAAATGCTATTAGGTGCCTTTGGTTCACTTCTTAATTTGGAAGAAGACATGGAGGTGGTCGGAAAGGCATCAAACGGTGAAGAAGCCGTAGCACTCGTAAAAAAATTTCAGCCTGATGTCTGTATTATGGATATCGAAATGCCAGGTAAGAGCGGTCTAGAGGCGGCAGAAGAACTAAAGGGGCTGGGCTGTAAAGTAATCATACTAACAACTTTTGCTAGAACAGGTTATTTTCAACGTGCGTTGAAGGCAGGAGTGAACGGGTATTTGTTAAAAGACAGTCCGAGTGAAGAGTTGGCAAGTTCTATCCGTAGTGTAATGTCAGGAAGACGAATTTATGCACCAGAACTTATGGATGATGTGTATGGTGAGGAAAATCCATTAACAGACAGGGAAAGAGAAGTGTTGGAGCTCGTTGCAGATGGTAAAAATACAAAGGAAATCGCAGAAGAGCTTAGTATTAAGACAGGAACCGTCAGAAACTACATCTCAATTATCCTCGACAAACTTGAAGTAAAAAACCGTATCGAGGCAATTACTCAATCCAAAGAAAAAGGCTGGTTTAAATAAGGAGTGGATGAACGGTGTCTGGCACCGTTCATTTTTTGTTTCTTCATGGTAAAACGAATCCAAATCCAGTACCAAACGGCAGCTAAGCTTCAGCTGCCGTTTGGTACTTATCAATAAAATCTTTGATATAATCAAAAACTTCCCTAGGACGTTCTTCAGGAAGGGCATGTCCAGAATCTTTTAAAACAATGAGCTCTGAGTTGGTTAAATCCTTATTTAATTTCTCACCAATATTAAGGGGCATTGATTTATCATGATCCCCCCATAGTAATAAACAAGGTGTTTTTATTTGGTTAAGAATTTGGGCGGGCAAGTCTCCTTCACGATCACGAATCATCCTTGTAAGAGCTACAAATATTTCATCCGTTAAAAACGGTTGTAAGTAACCGTTAATCATTTCATCATTAATAATGGCGTGATTATAAAGTGCGTCCTGAAGATTCTTCTTTACTCCCGTCCGTGCAAACCAATATTTTACGAAAAGATGGAAATAGGGTAGGTAACTTGTAATAATCAAAGGCAATTTTGAGCGTTTGAGATAAGCTGAACTGCAGAGAAGAATAGCTTTGTCCGCGAGTTCTGGCATCATATGGAGGATATTTAAAACAATTTGTCCACCCATAGAATGACCAATAAACGTCATTTTTTTAAGGCCTAATGATTCTGTAAGCTGGATTACTGTTTGGGCTAAATTTTTGTAGGAATATACATAACGGTTACATTTAGCGCTTTTCCCAAATGGTGGAAGATCAATCGATAGAACCTGGTACTCTTTTTTCAATAAAGAAATTAAATGGCGAAATGTGAAGGTGGAAGAAAGGAAGCCATGTAATAAAACAAACGTTTTTTCAGATGTGTGATTAGGATAAAACTCGTAATAAACATCAATGTTATTTACTGATTGATGACCTGCTAAGACAGTTTGTTCCATTAAGATCTCTCACCTACTCCGTAAATAAAATAGATGAGTATAATGTTCCCCAAATTCCGGTACATACACAAAAAATATTGCCATAAATAAAAAACCATAAATTTCAGCAATTTATATAAATTTCAAAATAACAGTACAAACAGCCTATAACAATCTGATAAAATTTAATAAAACTGGTTATTTTTGGTGCAGAGTCTATCCATCGTGGACAAATGGAGAGAGTGTCTTTTTGCGGTGCCTGACACCAAATAAATAGGGGGAATATAGGTTGTCAATTATTGAAGCGGTTGATGTGGATAAGGCTTTTAATGGACGTGATATTTTAAAGGGTGTTTCTTTCTCGATTAAGGAAGGTAGTATTATTGGATTGCTTGGACCAAATGGGGCTGGAAAGACAACGATGATTCGTTTGTTAAATGGAGTCATTAATGCCACGAGTGGTAAGATGAAAGTAATGGGATATGATCCTCAAACAGAGGGTGATAAAATCAGAAAGAGGGCGGGGATTGTAACGGAGAGTGCCGCTTTGTACCATGACATGAGTGCATGGGATAATCTAGTCTTTTTTTCTAAAATCTATAATGCCTATGATCCGAAGCGTATTACTCATCTGCTTGAGCAATTTGAAATGATTGAGAAGAAGGATCAATTGGTGGGAACGTTTTCAACGGGGATGAAAAAAAGAATTACCCTAGCAAAGGCGTTGCTCCATAAACCAGCGCTTTTGTTCCTGGATGAACCCACAAATGGTTTAGACCCTGAAGGGATAAACGATGTGATTCATTACCTTAAGAAAGTAAATAAGGAAGAAAAGGTCACGATTGTCATCTGTTCACATGTTTTGCACCAACTGGAGACCATATGTGATACTTTCCTGTTTTTAAAGGGTGGTCAAATCGTTGAGAAGGGAACTAGAAGCGAATTAGAGGATCGCTATTTAACAGAGGTTACCCTATTGGTTGAAACTGGTCTCTTGCCAATTGACCACAAGACATACAGGGGCTTTGGGTACATTAGAAAAGATCGGCATATGATCGAGTTTCATCTATCTTCAAAAAATGAAATTCCAGGTCTGCTAAAGAGTATTCTGAGCGAAACGTGGATCCATTCATGTGAAATTACCAATAGAAGTTTGGAGTCATTATATTTTAAAATAAGGGGGGAAAAACATGAATAAGAACATTATTGCTGCCGTTGCTCAAAAAGATATTAAAAACACTTTTTCTTCTAAAAAGATATGGGTACCAATGATCATCCTTCCTTTAATTCTATGTATTTTACTCCCAGCAATATTTGCTTATGTTGGTTTAAATACAGGATTAATTGGGGAATCCTCACAGGATCTAGAAAAACCAATCAATGCCATCATCAAGAACTTTCCGAATGAAGAGTTAAGAAATACCCTAGCTGCACTACCGACACTAGGATACAAATCGGTTTATTTTTTCTTAAACTTTATGATTATCCCGTTTTTCTTAATGACTGCTATCATCAATTCAATGGTTACTTCTTCGAATAGCTTTGCAGGGGAGAAGGAGAGAAATACATTGGAAACATTATTATTCGCTCCGATCACAGTTACTGAATTGTTTTTTGGCAAGGTGATTGCATCCTTTATCCCTACTATAGTCATAACGTTTGTGGCTTTTTTACTTAATGCAGTGATTGTAAATCTAATTACTTATCGAATTTTTAATGAAATTTTATTTTTGAATTCAACCTGGTTGCTTTTAATGTTTTGGGTTATCCCAGCCTTAGTGATCTTTAATATCGTTTTGAATGTGCTAGTTTCCGCCAGAGTAAAATCCTTTCAGGAAGCACAACAATTTGGCGGTATTATGGTGTTACCTGTCGTCGGCCTTATTATCAGCCAAGTAAGCGGGCTTTTCTTTCTAAGTCCACTAACCTTATTCTTAATTGGAGTAGGTTTATTGGTTGCTAATGGAATACTCCTTAAACTCATCACCAAATTTAACCAAAGAAACACCCTATTTGAAAGCCAAATTCACTAAAAACCTGTATTTGTCCGCTGAAGGTGGACGAATGTCTTTATGTGGTGCCTGACACCAAATCTTTTTGGGGAAAAATTTTTTAAATTTTTCGAACAAAGTGTTTGAATTTTTAGAAAATTAACTGTATAATTAGAAAAAACGTAAGGAGTTGATTTCCATGGAAAAGAAATTACTTAATTCACCACAACATTCGGATGAGAATACAGATGCTGTTGTTGCAGAAATGTTTCTAAATAATGCCCTGCTAGAATTTAGACGGGAGAAAATCCGCAAGGAAATCGACCACACATTACTACATGGGGATAAGGAATTATTCCTAAAATTAACAGAAGAGTTAAAAAAGATTTCCTAAGTTATCGATTAATGGATCCTATTCTTTAAAAAAGAAGCCTATCCAGATATGGATGGGCTTCTTTCTGTTTACATATAAATGAGTGTCCTTAACAAAAATCTAATTTTTATTAATGATTCAAAATAATAGGGAACCAATCCAATAGGATTGGTTCCCTTATTGGGGATTACTCATAAGGAATCATCTCAGATATTATCGTCATCGCCGCTATGTCTGTTTTGATGAGCCCCATCATCCGCTTTGTTGTCGTCATCACCGCTATGTCTGTTTTGATAAGCCCCACCATCAGCTTTGTTATCGTCATCGCCGCTATGTCTGTTTTGATGAGTGCCGTCATCCGCTTTGTTGTCGTCATCGCCGCTATGTCTGTTTTGATGAGCTCCGTCATCCGATTTGTTATCGTCGTCGCTGTTATCATCATCGTGCTCAACTCTAACTACTTTTCCGGATTCAGCATCGATCCTTACCTCTGCTTCACCCGTGTTCGTGTTTAGCTCAACTTTATATTCCATTCTACCATGCTCTAATTCTTGTTCAATTTCAACTACTGTTCCATTTACTTCACTAATTGCAATCTCTTTTGCTTTTTCCGCCGTAATTAAATTAGGATTAGTTGCTGCTGTACTATTGCTGTCATCAGTTTCCACTTTAATAGTTGTTTGGCCTTGGTCATTTCCATTAACATTTGTACTTATTTTTTTATCTTCCTGATGGATAGAATCCTCTGCACGTGTATCATTTTTTGAAGCCCCCACTGCAACGGCCCCGCCCAAGATTAATAACCCAGATAATGCACCAACAATAAATTTATTTTTCATTAAAAATTCCTCCTTTGTGTTTGTTTACTTCACTAATAGAATATCCAGTGAAGATTAGAGCAAAAGGGGGAAAAACATTAGAATTTAATGAGAATCATCATTAGTGTAAACTATCTGTTCTTTACTTTAGTCATCATCTTCCTTTTTATCATCATCGCTACTGCGATCGTCCCATGAAACCGACATAACATTGCCTGTAATGGAATGTATTTGTACAATTGCTTCTCTGTCATCCTGGGTCTCAACTTCAACAAGGTAGTAGGTTTGTTCACCTTTTGTTTCCAGCCAAATATGTTCCACAATCCCATTTACTTGTTTCTTTGCAATATCACGTGCCTCTTCCTCAGTAAGTCTCTTACTGGAAGAAGTATTATTTTGTGTAGTAGTTGAGGAGAGAATCTCTCCAGTATGAGCATCCACTATGAGTGTAGTTTGATTATTTCCTTTTTTTACGACTGCCTTGTATATCGTTTCGTCCTCGCTGGTTATTTTTTCAAATGATGTAATCGTTCCTTTTACCTTGGCTAATATGATTTTTTTAATTTCATCTTCTGATTTAAATGTAACCTCTGGTTGATTAAGAGGTGGAGACTTCGTTTCTTTTTTGATAAATGACAGGACTTTTCCAGAAATCGCATTTAGTTCGATCTGATAAATAGTATCCTTTTTCTCTAAATCTATATGGTATTGCTGGTCATCAGTTAACTTAATTTGAATAACTGTTCCCTGATAGCGGTCCTGGACAAGCTTTTGTGCTGCCTGTTTTGATAAAATTTCAGCCGATGCTTCGGTCGGGCCGAACATTTGCCAACTAAAATAAATGAGAAAGGCAAAAATAAGAAAGCCTATTATCATCCAGAACCCAGTTTTTTTCTTCATTCTTTCACCTCACCACGTAAAGTACATTTATTTTCTAATATGAAGATTAGAAATTGCTGAGAAATGGATTAATTTTTATTAGTTTTAATAAAAAGAGTTGCCGTGGTTCCAACTCCTTCTTCACTTTCAAGGAGAATCCTGATACCAATGGCATCAGCAATTTCCTTTGCTAATGATAAGCCAAGTCCAGAACCGCCTTTTTTTCTATTTCTTGCTTTATCAACACGGTAAAAACGGTCAAAGACCTTTGGCAGTTCATCTTTTTGAATGCCGATTCCCTTGTCGGCTATACTTATAAATGCCTCATCATGCTTTATTCCTAAATTAACTGTAATGGCATCATCACTATATTTCCGTGCATTATCAAGAAAGATATACAGTAGCTGCTTTAGTTTCTTTTCATCCGTAACAACCGTTTTCTGAAAATTGTTTTTCTGCTGAAAATGTATTTCTCTATTATAAGCACTTTGAAAGGCCTTAACCGTTCGCAGCATAAAGTCGCTAAGATTTAGCTCAGACTTTTGGATATTCCACTGCTCGTGATGCTTAGCCAACAGTAACAGCTGTTCAGTCATGTCTTTCATGCGAACTGCTTCGGAATGAATCGCTTCAATCGATTCGGCAAAAAGCTCCGGTTCCTTTAATCCTCTCCGCTTTAAAAGACTAGCATAGCTCTCAATAATGGTTAACGGGGTTTTAAATTCATGAGAAGCATTTGAAACAAACTGTTTTTGTTTTTCGTAATTTGTTTCAAGTAAATCGATCATATGGTTAAAGGTTTCTCCCATTTGATAAAGTTCGTCCTTTGATTTTCCATCAAGCGTCAGCCTCTTGAAGCGGCCGCTCTGTCTAATTTCTTTCATGGTCTTAATCATGGATGTAACAGGGTTGGTAATCAGTTTACTGAGAATCCGGCTGGAAACAACTACAGGAATTAGTGCCAGAAGTGTCACCAAAATCAAGACAAGCCTCAGAATTTTTAAGTTATCAGTTGCAGGCTGAATGCTTTTAGTCACTTGAAGATTTGCGACACTTCCATCTAGTAAAATAATAGGCATAGACTCAAAGGTATATGACTTTTTTTGAAAAACAATAAAAGTACTAACTTCCCCTTGATGAAACTCGGCTTTTCTTCCGATTAAAGCTTGCTCTGTGGGGCTTGTGACTGTTGATAAGGGGTTGTTATCCTCTGTGACAAATTGGATCATTCCATTGATAGGGACGTAAGAACGTAAAAGTTCTGCCTCAGAAATGGAACCAAGTGATTTCCCAATATCATTTGTCGTTTTTTCCATTTCCTTTGCGGAGGTGTTTAATTCACTGTTGAGAATTAATTTGTTAAAGGTGTAATACACAGATAGATTCATCACTATCAATAAGGCGGCAAATAACACGGCAGTATAAAAATTTATTTTATTACTAAGTTTCATTTAGCTTCCTTTAAGACATACCCGACACCACGGACGGTATGGATTAATGCGGGCTTATTCTGCTGTTCTAATTTTTTTCTGACATATCGAATATAAACATCGACTACATTTGTGTCACCGATAAAGTCATATCCCCAGACTGCTTCCAAAATTTGATCTCTGTTTAATACCTGCCGCTTATTTATTAATAAATAAACCAACAAATCGAACTCTCTAGGAGTTAATTCAATGGCATCTTCTCCACGAAAAATTTCCCTTGTTTTTGAATTTACTTTTAGGTCAGCAAATATTAATAAACTTTCGTCTTCCTGAGGATGTTCTACAGCTTTAACCCTTAAAGCAGCACGGACCCGCGCTAATACCTCTTCAATTTGAAAAGGCTTTGTTATATAATCATTTGCCCCATAATCCAGTCCTGACACTTTATCTTCAACCGAACTTTTGGCAGTTAGTAAAAGAACAGGTGTGATTTGGTCGTTTATCCGTATCCGCCTGAGCAGTTCAATTCCGCTGATTCCAGGGAGCATGACATCAAGTAAGATTAAGTCCCATTTCCCCTTCTTGTATGCTTCAAATGCTTCTAGACCATCATTTACCTTTGTTACCATATATCCTTCGTACTCAAGTTCGATCTCAAGAAGCCGAGCGATCTTTTCTTCATCTTCAACCACTAGAATGGTTTCCTTTTTCATAAGTGAGCCCCCTTAGAAATTGAATATTACTAATTTATTACCCTTTTCCACAGCCAGTTAATAAATTCCTTTTAATGATTGAAAAAAATATCGACCTGCAACCTCACAACAAGAGTGGTGCCTGACACCCTTTTCAAGTATGATGAAAAAAGAGAAAAGTTAAGGAGTGAATTGATTGACACAACTTCATTTATACTGTAAGAAAATTCCTTTTACTTATTCAAGGTTTTTTAGCCAATATCGTGTACTGGGTGAGAAAAACACCCATCATGTGCTGTTGGAAAGCGGCCGCGGCGGGCGCTACAGCATTGCTGCATTTCAGCCTGAGACGATAATAAAAGGGAAAAACCATATGCTTGAAATTCAAAATGAAAATGGTACCGAGAAACAGGAAGGGAATCCATTACACTTATTGATGGAATATATGAATCGGTATCATGTCGATAAAATAGAAGGTCTTCCTAGTTTCCTAGGAGGTGCAATTGGTTACATAAGCTATGATTATGCTAGGTATATTGAAGTCCTTCCGGATCTAGCAACAGATGACTTACAAATACCGGAAATCTACTTTTTTATTGTGAAAGAATGGTTTGTCTTTGATCATAAAGAAGAGATTTTGTGGCTTATGTTTTTAGCTGAAAATGACCAGGGGATGGAAGAAAAAATTTCCTTATGGGAAAAACAATGGATTCAAGACATCCCTTCCATTCAAATAAAAAAGCCTAGAGAAAGTAACAATAATAATCTAGAGGTTTCAATGACAGAAGATGAATTTATTCAGGCTGTAATCAAGATTCAGCAATATATTGGACAAGGCGATGTATTTCAGGTGAACCTTGCCGTCCGCCAATCAAAACCGATTGATATAGAAGCAATAGAAGTGTATGAACAATTAAGGTCCTTAAATCCATCTCCTTATATGGCCTATCTTCATACTCCGGAATTTCAACTTGTAAGTGGGTCGCCTGAACTTCTTGTTAAAAAGGACGGACTAGAAGTAAGTACACGTCCGATCGCAGGCACTCGTTCAAGGGGTAAAAATCACGAAGAAGACATCCAACTTGCGAATGAATTAATTGAAAATGAAAAAGAGCGTGCGGAACATGTGATGTTGGTGGATTTAGAGCGAAATGATCTTGGTAGGGTATGTAAGTATGGGACCGTCGAGGTCAATGAATTTATGGTCATTGAAAAGTATTCCCATGTCATGCATATTGTCTCCAATGTAAGAGGAGAATTAGCGGAGGACAAATCAAGCTTTGATATCATTGATTCTGTATTCCCGGGAGGAACTATAACTGGCGCTCCTAAAGTCCGTACAATGGAAATAATTGAGGAACTTGAGCCCGTTCAAAGAGGAGTGTACACCGGTTCTCTTGGCTGGATTGATTTTAGCGGCGATTTAGAATTAAACATTATTATCCGCACCATGCTTGTTAAAGATGGGATGGCACATGTGCAGGCCGGGGCAGGAATCGTTATTGATTCTAATCCAAAGCATGAGTACAAAGAATCGATGAAAAAAGCAGCTGCATTATGGAAAGCGAAAGAAATGGCAGAGGAGTAAGAGCAATGATATTTATGATAGATAATTACGATTCCTTTACCTTTAATTTAGTGCAATATTTAGGTGAATTGGGAGAAGAATTAGTGGTTAAGCGAAATAATCAAACATCGATAGCAGAGATTACAAAACTACAACCTGAATTCTTAATGGTGTCTCCAGGGCCATGCAGTCCAAATGAAGCTGGAATCAGCTTGGATGCGATTCAAGCATTCGCAGGGAAAATCCCGATATTCGGTGTGTGCCTAGGCCAGCAAGCAATTGCTCAGGCTTTTAATGGAGATGTTATTCGCGCGGAAAGGCTGATGCACGGGAAAACATCCGATATGTATCATGACGGAAAGACAATTTTTCGAGGATTGCCAAACCCGTTTCCTGCTACTCGATACCATTCATTAATAGTCAAACGAGAGACATTGCCTGAATGCTTTGAGATTTCCGCATGGACAAAAGAAGGAGAAATTATGGCCATTCGTCATAAAGAGTTACCGATTGAAGGAGTCCAGTTTCACCCCGAATCTATTTTAACAACATCGGGAAAAGAGTTGTTACGTAACTTCGTCCATCACTATAAAAATATTGCTATTCAAAAGGGTCATTAATTATGTTCATCTATTTAAACGGACAGTTTTTAACAAAAGAAGAGGCGATGATTTCCCCGTTTGATCATGGTTTTTTATATGGAATGGGGTTATTTGAAACGTTCCGGGTCTATGAAGGACATCCTTTCTTACTAGATGACCATTTAGAGCGTCTTAATCAAGGATTAGAGGTTCTAAACATCAACTATCGTTTTGAGCGTAAAGAAACGAATAACATTTTGCAAGAATTATTAAAACTAAACGGTTTGACTAACGCTTATTTAAGGCTAAATGTCTCGGCCGGCATAGGGGATATTGGTTTGCAAGTGGAGCCTTACTTTGAACCAAACATTCTTTTTTTTCCTAAACCATTACCTCAAAGTGAGGGATTAACAGAAAAAAAGGCGGTATTATTGGAGTTGAAACGAAACAGTCCCGAAGGAAGTGAACGTCTTAAGTCCCATCATTTTATGAATAATATCTTGGCCAAAAGAGAGATAGGACATGCTGCAGATACAGAAGGGATTTTCCTAAATGAGAAAGGGTACATAGCAGAAGGAATCGTTTCTAATATCTATTGGGTAAAAGGAAATGTCGTATACACCCCTTCTGTACAAACTGGTATTTTAAATGGGATTACACGCCAGTTTGTTTGTGAGTTAGCGAAGAAACATAATTTGAGTGTAGAAGAGGGGCTTTATTCCTTGGAACACAGCCTAGAGGCCGAAGAGATGTTTGTCACTAATTCCATACAAGAGATCGTCCCCATTTCTATATTTGAAGGACATGAATTTCCTGGTAAACGTGGCCAAATTGTACAATTATTACATCGTGAATATCGCCACTATTGTAAAAGTCTGTGGTCAAGGCATGGATTAAGGAGTGAATAACCTTGAAAGAAAAAATACTCGCTGAAATCAAAAAAATTGAAGAACAATATGAAGTAAAAGTCTGTCTTGCCGTCGAGTCTGGGAGCAGAGCATGGGGATTTCCTTCTAAGGATAGTGATTATGATGTCCGATTTATTTATGTCCATCAAAAGGACTGGTATTTGAGCATTGACCAAAAGCGAGAAGTGATTGAACTTCCAATTAATGACCTCCTTGATATTAATGGTTGGGAAATTCGAAAGGCGCTCAAACTCTTTCGAAAATCCAATCCACCGCTAATGGAGTGGCTCCATTCGGGAATTGTGTATTATCAAGCTTTTTCATTAGTAGATCAATTAAAAGCAATCCAGAATCAAGTGTTCTTACCACAATCCGCACTTTATCATTACTTAAATATGGCAAAAGGCAATTTTCGCGATTATCTCCGTGGAGACCATGTGAAAATTAAAAAGTACTTCTATGTTCTAAGACCGGTATTAGCTTGTTTATGGATTGAAAGATACAATACAGTCCCGCCAATTGAATTTCAAGTACTAGTAGAAGAGCTTCTTGAAGAGGGGAAGTTAAAGCAGGAAATTCTAACCTTGCTAGCAAGGAAAATCAGCGGTGATGAACTCAATCTTGAGCCGAAGGTTAATGCCATCAATGAATTTTTAGAAAAAGAAATCAATCGGCTTGAGGAATACACGAAAACCCTTAAAGTATCCAAAGAGGATATGACCCCAGTTTTGGATAATCTATTCCGAGATATTCTTGATGAGGTTTGGGCATAATCACCTCAGTCTAAAAAATTTAATTTACTTTGGAAGCCACTTTATTTCAAAAGTGGCTTATTTTTTTTATATAAATATAAGCGGTTGATAATTGTGAGAGCTATAAAAATTCATAATTTCTGCAAATTTTTGTTGTAGAATACCTTTTGAAATAAAATTTTAGTAGGAGGTAAATTTTTAAGTCAAGCTTTATCTATCAAATTTATATTGATTTAAGGTGGTTAAATGTACAGTATATTAAGTCAATTTAGCTCATTTGTAAGCAAACCGTTTTCTAATATAGCCTATAGCCTAGAAACATGGCCAATAGTGTTTGCGTTTATTCTAGGACTTATTGGAGCTCTTGCACCTTGTCAGCTAACCGGTAATATTAGTGCTGTAACACTTTATGGTAACCGTTCTATTCAAAAGAAAATCGCTTGGAAGGATGTTATCTTTTTCACTTTCGGTAAAATAGTAGCATTTTCTTTATTAGGTGTTTTGGTGTGGTTGCTCGGAAGGGAATTTGAACAAAATCTTACTTTATATTTTCCTTGGCTTCGGAAGATAATGGGGCCTTTATTAGTTATAGTCGGGTTGTTTATGATGGGTTTTATCAAATTAACAGGAACTTTAAATCTATTAAAAGGATTAAATGTATACAAGGGTGAAAATCCATTCGGATCTTTTATGTTAGGATTTAGTTTTTCACTAGCATTCTGTCCGACTATGTTTGTACTATTCTTTATGACCTTAATGCCTGTCGTATTGTCTAGTACTTATGGGTTTATTCTACCTCCAATATTTGCAATTGGAACCGCAATTCCACTATTGATTTTTATTTTAATCATTTGGTTCCTCGGTGGTAGTGGGATGATAATGAAAAAAGGGAGAAAGTTTGGAATGGTGATACAAAGGTTTGCCGGGGTTTTGATGCTTCTCTTAGGGATTTTTGACACTTTAACTTATTGGTCTTTATAACATGATACAAACAAAAACAATGAATGAATCATGTTGTTTTTTGTCATTAATAATTTCTAGGTTTTTGAATCTATCTGTTCCATCTCCAATAGATTGGAATTATTCAAAAGGATATTGGAATAGGATGAAGCCTGTAAATACTTTATCTGTTGGCGATTTCGTCTATTACGAAACATATAAACCCGGTCCTTCGCATATGGGGATCTATGTAGGAAATGGTAAAATTCATTCATTCTAGTTCTTCCAGGGGAGTCGAAATTTCTGATAAGAAAAATTCTTACTGGAAATCTCGATATCTAGGAGCAATACAATTATAACCTAACTTGTATTCTTTTATGGTTGCATTTTTTTCTGAATAATTCTCGGATTTATAACCATTTCTGGAGAAACAGAGAGTTTTCCATTAAGAGGAATCTCCCTGTTTTTGGTGTTAACACCTTTTATGTAAGAAAGTGTTTATTTTTCAAACAAAATCCATACTTTCTGCACATTTTTATAGTAGGATATGTTTTGTAACAAATTTTAGGAGGGTTAAAATGAAATCTAAAAAATTGTTGATTGGAATTGTTTCCTTGATATTAATGTTAATGTTAGCTGCTTGTTCTAACAATAATGATGATAAGAGCTCGGATAATTCTAATATGGATCATGGAAACATGAAGATGGATGATAAAAATTCAAATAAGGATGATTCGAATACAGATGATTCAAGTATGGACATGGGGGATATGGATCATTCTGGTACAGGTGAAGTTCCTGAAGGATTAAAAGAAGCAAATAATCCCACCTATAAAGTAGGAACCAACGCCATTGTTCATTCAGAACACATGGAAGGTATGAATGGTGCTAAGGCAACCATTGTAGGTGCATATGATACAGTAGTTTACGCGGTTACCTATACACCAACAACCGGGGGAGAACCGGTAAAAAATCATAAATGGGTTATTCAAGAAGAAATTAAAGATGCGGGCACTAAAACCTTAGAACCTGGAACAAAAGTTACCTTAAATGCAGACCACATGGAAGGTATGATGGGGGCAACTGGAACAATTGATTCCGCAGAAAAAACAACGGTATACATGATTGATTACACTCCAACTAACGGAGGAGAAAAAGTAACAAATCATCAATGGGTAACAGAAAGTGAACTATCTGCAAAATAATATTAGAGGGTTTAAATATGAAGAGGGGTTGCAGTGCACCCCCTTTTTTCAATTCAAAAAAATGGTTTCCAAGCTAAGAAATTGTATTGATAATGACTGTAAGGTTATCCTTTTACTTTCTTAAATTATTCCAAAGCTTGTTCCATGTCTTACTTGACTCTCAAAAGAAAAGAGGAAAAACATTGCAAGGCAGTCCTAAATTATTAGAATGGAGATGTCTAGATTGGAAACTACAAGTAATTATAAAAAATAATTAATTAATATTTTGATAGAAATTAATCGCCTAGTAACAGAACATTTAAAAGTTCAAACAAGTGTTTTTAACCCTCCAGGTAGAAAAAGATTCATTTTCAAAAAAAATGATTACGAAAGCCTCTACGAAACGAACAAAAAAATACAAACTGAGTTATATCAAGTAATTAGTAAAATGCATAGGTTAAAAAAAGAATTAAATATCGATCCATTCATCTACCGGGGAATAAAAGATTATGCTCTTCTATTTCATGCCTCAAAAGGAAATACAATTCAAAGAATTGCTGTTCTACTTGCCCAATAAATAAGAATGGGTAAAGTTGTTATAAATAAAAACCTTTTTTTCCTAGTCTTTGTCAATACATCCTTTAATAGATCTATTTCATTGGATTTAGAGCTAATGAAACAACCTTCCTAGGTAGGATTCGAAAACACTAATCTATAGTTCTGTAGATTGTAATAATTTCTTGTTACTTTCTGCAAACTTGTTTACTACACTAAAAGTAGATAAAGGCGCTGTATGATTTAATAGGGAATACTAAGGAGGATCCTTATGTGCCAGAAACCCATGAAATTCACTCTCCACCAAATAGAGATGGAAAGAAAGGCAGCATTAGAAACTAAAAATCAACCACCAAACTTTTTAAGTAAGTTATTTAAAACATTAACTGTTAGCAATAAATCTAAAGTTTTGGTTAAAGGTGGAGTGAAAAATGATTAATTGGCTTATTGGTATTGTTATATTTACAGTTGCTGGTTTAATCCTATTTAAAAATATTCAAAAATCCAAACAAGGGAAATGCCCTTCTTGCTCGTCGTATTGCTCTTGTAAGGGAGAAAATTGTCAATGCCATTAGTATTTAGAGAATAATCTAAAATCGTTTCCTGTGGGAAACGATTTTTAATGTAGTAGTTGGATAATAGTATCTGTTTGTTCAAAGTGAACAATTATTATTTCATATCGAAAATTTAATTGAAGAGGGTCAAAATATTTGTCAAATGAATTAAACCTAAATGAAAGTTGACCAATTCGTGACAATAATGAATAATGCACAATTTCTCAATATTTTTTTGATAGATTAAACATATAAGCAATATAAATTTGTTTAATAAAGACTGTTTGAGGTGAAGTAATGAAAAAGGCATTTGTATTATCAGTATTATCTTTGAGTTTAATTCTTTCCGCTTGTAGTTCAAAAGAGGAGTCCAAGGTTACATCAGTAAAAAGCGGGAAAAAAATTGAAGATATCCATGGGGTAGGTGTTTCTAACGATGGGACAACCTACATAGCAACTCATGAAGGACTTTTCTCAACAAACGGAGAATCTTGGAAGAAGGTGGGTTCTGCAAATGATGATTTTATGGGATTCCATTTGCGTTCAGATGGAACGATGATAACAAGTGGACACCCTGGTACAGACTCTGAATATCCGAACCCAATGGGAGTTTTAATCAGTAAAGATAAGGGGCTGCATTGGAAAGAGGTAGAGTATGTTGGTAAAATCGATTTCCATACTCTAACAACATATCATCACGATCCAAACGTCATTTATGGTCTAAATGATATGGGTACCGGACAATATGGTGCTGGGATTTATAAAAGTTTAGACGGTGGGAAAAAATGGGCTAAGGTAGAACCAAAAGGATTACCAAGTGATCTTATGAAAGTTCACTCCCTATTGGTTCTCCCAGAAGATAAAAATACCTTGCTGGCGGGAACTGAAAATGGAGTTATGGTATCAAAAGATGGTGGAGCAAATTGGGCAATTTTTGATGATACCCGTCTTATTACAGCCATGACACTCATGCCTAATGGAAAAGACATTATTGCTTACTCCATGGACAATGTGACCAGAGGAGTTATGATTTCTCAAGATGGAGGGCAATCCTGGAAGAATATTGGTTTAGATCTTGATCAAGATGCAGCCTCTTCCATATCAGTAAACCAAAAGGACGAAAAACAAATTGCTGTTTCCACATTTTCAACCTCTTTGTATGAAACAAAAGATGGCGGGGGAAATTGGGAGCAAATTATTAAATCTGGAAAATTAAAATAACGATAAAAAAGCAGTGATCATCTTGATATCACTGCTTTTTGAGTAAATAAAGGATTAATTAAGGAAGATTTTATCATTAATAGATACTTTCGGATCTTTATTTACCCATTTATATCCAATGCCCCATACAGTAAAAAGGTGTCTATCTATAGGGAATCCTGCACTCCGTAACTTTTCTCGTAAATTCCTAATATGGGAATCAATAGTTCGATCATCTATCTGTGATTTAAGCCCCCATATTAATGACAATAAGTGATCACGGGAGTACACTTTTTGAGGATTTTTTATAAACAAACCAATTAAAGCAAATTCTTTTGGTGTAACAGAAATGACTTGGCCTTTATACTTCAATTCCATTGATTCTTCATTCCATTCTAGGCCATTGAAAACTAGAAAATGCTTGTCTTCTGTTGAAACCCTCGTTCTTCTGAGCAATGCCTCCATTCTGGCTAATAACTCCTCTTCATTAAAAGGTTTGGTCACATAGTCATCAGCCCCAAATTTTAATCCCTTAATAACATCAGGCGTTTCACTCCTGGCAGTTAGCATAATAATGGGAACATCTGAAATTTCTCTTATTTTTTGGCAGGTTGTCCAACCATCCATCTCTGGCATCATTATATCAAGAATTACAAGGTCAACCTTTTCTTTTTCAAAATAAGTCAAAGCAGTTTTCCCTGAATCAGCCTTCTTGCATCTATAACCATGAGGGGATAAATATAGTCCTAAAAGGTCAAGCATTCGAGCTTCATCATCTACAAGTAGAATTGTCTTCATATATCCACCGCCTTAGCAAGGTTTATATCATTATCATAGAAGAAATTTATGAAGAAACTTTGCAGATTTAATATTTTTTCTGTACTTCTAAAAAAATCTACATATAAAAATGGGGGGGCTTCAAACTTTATTTCAATTTTGTGTCAAAATCGAGATATTTTTGCAAATGCCATATTTTATACAACAAAAAATCAAAGTTTCTGCACACTTTTTTATTAATGTTTAAGTTGTTAAGCATTTATCGTACTCTACACATATTTGGAATGAGGTGAGGACTTTGAAGGGAAAATGGTTGTTAATGATTATCCTTGTGGTTGTATTTTCAGGTGGAAGAATAGCTTTGGCAGATGGTGACCATAGTAAGGTTCCATCCACATCTAACCTTAATGGACAATCGGAACATAATATGGAAGACATGAGCGAGGGAAAAAACTCAGACAGTCATGATACAGAAAGCACGAGTAATGATCATGATATGGAAGGAATGGACATGGAAGGCAGTGGTGGCCATGGTCATGAGCCTGTCAAGGAAAAACCTGCAAACATGAAGGTTTTAGGAACTTTTGGTGCGGTCAATCTTTCCTTTATAGTGATTGGCGTTTGGAATAAGTGGTTTAGAAGAAAGGATGTTTCCAATGGCAATTCCAAAAGATAAGTTATCTAAAGAGAAAAAACAAATGCAAGATAAGAAACCTTATAATCTATTATCAATACCAATTGTAAAAAAATTCATTCAAAGCAAATGGTATCCAGGGATTTTTCAATGGATTGTACTCGCTGTTTTTTCGATAATTGTTTATGAATTGGTGGCGGGAACAGTTGATCCAACTCGAAATGTTGGAACGTCATTAACTTGGGTGTTATGGTGGCCATTAATTCCAATCTTTTTCTTAGTAATCGGTAGATTTTGGTGTGCGATTTGCCCCTTTGGTAAAGTAAGTGATATTATTCGGAAAACGATAGGCAGTAATCGTCCAATGCCAAAATTCTTAAGAAAGTATGGACTTTGGATGATTGACCTTTTCTTTATTGCCATTACCTACAGCGATCATATTTGGGGAATTGTTGAATCTCCGAGAGGTTCTGGTTATTTACTGCTTTTACTTGTAACAATGGTAATAGGAACATCGATTTTTTTCGAGAGAAGAACATTTTGTAAAACTCTATGTTTTCTAGGGGGACTTTCAGGAAACTATTCACGTTCTGGTTCATTAGAACTTCGAGGCACACCTGAAATATGTAAGACTTGTAAGACACAATCTTGCTTTAAAGGAAGCGAAAAAGCAGAAGGTTGCCCAATGTTTCAGTTTGTTAGAACGATGGATACTGCAGCTGATTGTAACTTATGTGGGGACTGTGTAAAAAACTGCCCAAATAACTCCATTCGAATTTCACCACGGGTACCTACATCTGAACTATGGGTAATTAAAAAGCCAATGATTGAACATACATTCCTAGCAGCAGTCATTATGGGTATTGTTTTCGTTCAAAATATCACAATGGTAAATATTTGGCAGGACATTTTAAAAGCAATTGGTTCAGTAACAGGAACGGAAAATTATAATGTAAACTTTACTGTGGCCTTTATTATTTCAATGGCTATCCCAGTTGCTCTCTTATATGGTACTGCAAAAATTGCTACGATAACTGGCGGATCTGTAGAGAAAGTTAAGAAAAACTTTATTCGGTTCGGTTATGCAATTATTCCACTGGATTTAGCAGGACACCTTGCTCATAACTTATTCCATATCATTACGGAAGGAAAAGCAATTTGGTACAACTCTGCTGCATTATTTGGTATGAATGTAACAAGGGGAGACCTTGCATTTGCACCTGCTTCCTCTGTTCAAATTTTACAGTACATCATTATTGTAATAGGAATGGTCGGCTCAATCTATACTGCCTATCGTATTGGTAATAAGGGCTCCTTTAAAGCATTGGCTCCATATTATGTATTAATGGTATTACTTGCAGTAGCTAATATTTATCTATTCTCACTACCTATGATGCATCGAGTTTAATAAATTATCGAAATTTGAAAAAGACTAGATTCTTCAAAATCTTGTCTTTTTTTCATATTAATGAAAATAAAGGAGCATTTATAGTAACTTTTACTAGTTCCCCATATTTGCTATATAAGCAAACATAAGAAGGCTGGTTTGAGTAAAAAAGCCCATTGGATTTTGAGACATGGGATAAACAATTGACATATTTATAAAATAAAAGATAAATGCATAGTTTCTCCATATTTATTTGATAAAGTTAATAAGGTAAATCGATTGCATAACTACTTTGAACAGCATTTATGTAATAAAAGCAAGAGACTTGTGGACATATTGTGAAGTCGTATAAAAATCTAAATAATTTTTAATAACGCCTATTTACATAGGGTGGGGGGGTATGGTAAATTAGATTTAAAGGAGGGGTGGTAATGAATAATCACGATCCTGTTAACCTGAATCATTCTAATGAGCACTGTGATCCTTTAACATCGGAGCGGAAAAGTCATCATTCAGATAAAACAAAACAAAATCTTATTTCAAGATTAAATCGTATTGAGGGACAGATTCGTGGTATTAAAGGTTTGATTGATAAAGATACCTATTGTGATGATGTTATTACGCAAATTGCTGCAACCCAAGCAGCTCTAAATAGTGTGGCGAAAGTGCTATTGGAAGGCCATATGAAAAGCTGTGTGGTCGAAAGAATTCAAGAGGGTGACTATGAAGTTGTGGATGAATTGCTAACTACCATCCAAAGACTTATAAAAAAATAATTCATAAAAGAGAGGGAGTTTCAAAATGGAAAAGGTAACATTAAATGTTCAAGGAATGTCTTGCGGTCATTGTGTAAAGGCTGTCGAAGGAAGTGTTGGTGCACTTAAGGGAATCAGTTCCGTTAAAGTGGATTTAAAGGCTGCTAAAGTGGATGTTGAGTTTAATGACCAAGAGGTTTCATTAAATCAAATTAAAGAAACGATTGAAGATCAAGGATACGATGTGAAATAACATAGTTAAAAAGACGTGCTAGTCTCTAGCACGTTCTTTTCAAACAAAAATATACCTATATGGGGTATAAGGAGTTGGCTTTAATGAGTCAAAATTTAAAAGAAACAAATTTACAAATCTCAGGTATGACCTGTGCAGCCTGTGCGATAAGAATTGAAAAGGATCTAAATAAGTTAGAAGGCGTGGAAACAGCCAATGTTAACCTTGCTCTAGAGCGTTCTAATGTTAAATATGATCCGGAAAAAGTAAATGTTGAAGACATTGAAAAAAAGATTAAAGATCTGGGTTACGATGTTGTTAATGAGAAAACAGAATTGGACATAACCGGTATGACCTGTGCAGCCTGTGCTACCCGAATCGAAAAGGGTTTAAATAAATTAGACGGTGTCGTGAAAGCAAATGTGAATTTGGCACTTGAAAAAGCGACCGTGGAGTACAACAGTGCGGTCCTAAATCCAAGTGAAATTATTAAAAAGGTAGAAAACCTTGGTTATGGTGCTCAAATAAAGGATGATGCAAAAGAAACCAGTGACCACCGTCAAAAGGAAATTGAAAGACAAAAAGGGAAGTTTATCTTTTCTGCCATCCTTTCCTTCCCGCTTTTATGGGCAATGGTGGGTCACTTTTCGTTCACCTCATTTATTTGGGTCCCCAAAATTTTTATGAATCCATGGGTGCAATTAGCTTTAGCTACCCCGGTACAATTTTACATTGGTAAACAATTTTATGTTGGGGCCTATAAAGCATTAAAAAATAAAAGCGCAAATATGGATGTTCTAGTGGCTTTAGGAACATCGGCAGCTTATTTTTACAGTTTATATTTATCATTAATGTCTATCGGAGGAATGAACCACTCCGTAGAACTTTACTATGAGACTAGTTCCATTCTTATTACGCTGATTATTCTTGGAAAGCTTTTTGAAGCAAAGGCTAAAGGAAGGTCATCAGAAGCGATAAAAAAACTGATGGGTCTCCAAGCAAAGACAGCGATTGTTGAAAGAGATGGAGTAGAACAAGAAATCCCCATTGAAGAAGTAATTGTTGGAGATATCGTTCATATTAAACCAGGTGACAAAATACCGGTGGACGGAAAGATATTGGAAGGACGTTCCGCCATTGATGAATCGATGCTTACAGGAGAGAGTGTCCCAGTTGATAAGACCATCGGTGATGAGGTAATCGGAGCTACAATCAATAAAAATGGTTTCTTATTGATTGAGGCCACAAAAGTGGGCAGAGATACAGCCTTAGCCCAAATTATTAAGGTAGTAGAAGAAGCACAGGGGTCAAAGGCACCTATTCAACGTCTAGCTGATAAGATTTCAGGTGTGTTTGTTCCTATTGTAGTTGCCCTTGCCGTCCTAACATTTATTGTTTGGTATGTTTGGGTGGAGCCTGGCAATTTTGCAGAAGCATTAGAAAAACTGATTGCCGTTTTAGTTATCGCTTGTCCTTGTGCATTAGGTCTAGCAACGCCAACATCTATCATGGCTGGGTCAGGTCGTGCAGCGGAATATGGCATTCTGTTTAAGGGTGGCGAGCATTTGGAAATGACCCATAAAATTTCTAGCGTTGTATTAGATAAAACTGGTACCGTAACAAATGGAACACCTGTTTTAACAGATGTAATAACTGTCCAGACTCAAATAGAGGATGAATTTTTATCATTAGTGGGTTCTGCCGAAAAACAATCTGAACATCCACTAGCTCAAGCCATTGTTCAAGGGATTAAAGATAAAGAGATTCCATTAAAGGATGTAACAGAGTTTGAAGCGATTCCTGGATTTGGTATTAAAGCAACTGTTGATGGAAAAGAACTATTAGTTGGTACGAGGAAATTAATGAGTAAATTCAATGTAGCTGCAGAAGAGGCTTACGGTCAAATGGATGAGTTAGAAAAGGTCGGTAAAACAGCAATGCTGGTTGCTATTGACTCTCAATATGCTGGTATGGTTGCAGTAGCTGATACTATCAAAGAAACGTCCAAATCAGCTATAGGTCGCCTCAAAAATATGGGAATCGAAGTAATCATGATTACGGGGGATAATAAACAGACTGCAAGAGCTATAGCTGCACAAGTTGGTATTGATAATGTTATTGCGGAAGTTCTTCCTGAAGGAAAAGCGGATGAAATAAAGAAATTGCAGGCAGAAGGGAAGAAGGTAGCAATGGTTGGTGATGGAATCAACGATGCGCCAGCCCTTGCCATTGCAGATATCGGAATGGCTATAGGAACTGGTACCGATGTTGCAATGGAAGCAGCTGATATCACGCTTATTCGTGGGGATTTAAATAGTATCGCAGATGCAATCTTCATGAGTAAGAAGACAATCAGTAATATTAAGCAGAATTTGTTCTGGGCCCTTGCCTATAATACTCTTGGTATTCCTGTTTCTGCACTTGGATTTCTGGCGCCTTGGCTAGCAGGTGCAGCAATGGCATTCAGTTCAGTATCTGTTGTTCTCAATGCGTTACGTTTACAAAAAGTAAAATTGTAGAGGTGAGCATAATGTGGAAAAAGTGGGCACTTTCAGCGATAGCTTATTTATTAATAGTAATGGTTGGTTATGGAATCTATGTATCAGTAGTAGGATCGGATACGAATCCATCTCATCAAATGGATGTAAAAGGTGATTAATCATATAAGGAAATAAGTGAACTATTAATGACAATTGTATCCTTCGTTATCAATCTTCATAGAAAATGCAAGTATATTTTATAAGATGGAAAAAAGGAAGGAGTGATTGTTATGGAATGGTTATTATACTTGTTCGTTTTACTTTATCCGTTTGTGATGATTATTTGTATGAAAGCAAATAATCATCATAAAGATATAGTTTCTCCAGCGGAGATAGAGAAAAAATTAAAGTTTATTCAAGAGGAAAATAATATGCTTCGTGATGAAGTTGATTTTCTTTCAGAATTGGTAAAATTAAAGTGATTGTTAAAGCCGTTATCCTTGAGGTTACGGCTTTTTTTAATTAAAAAGTACGTAATAAATAGTTGCAGTAATAATTTTAGGATTCGTTGGGTTTTATCTAACTAATTTTTTCCTAGATGGAAGTAAGACAAAGGAAAGCTCCACCTCTGTGAAAGTACAACAAAGTATTTCAAATAAAATGAGTACCGAACAAACAAATGCAAAGGAAATGGAGAGTGAATGGACGAAAATTAATTCTGAAGGAGCCGTGGAGGTAAAAGCTACCCTAGTTCCAGAAAAAAGCAGCAACAGTCAGCTTGTATTCGAAGTGATAATGAACACTCATTCTGTTAATCTTAGTCAATATGACTTTACTAAACTAGCTGCAATTTCTTTTGGAACGAATAAAATTATTTCAGGAACTTTTAAATGGGATTCATCGAGTGATGAGAGTAGCCACCATGTGATGGGGTTCTTGGTCTGGAACGGCGATTTTAAAAATAACTACAAAAATAACTTTTAATAATCCTTTTCGAATGGTCCTAAAAGCTTTCAATCGATCATTACTTTGTAAAAGCCATGTGTGATACACGGATTATTGGTCAGTTTTATACAATTCTATTAATGACTTCATGTTTGTTTCTTCCCTTCTAATATTTCATCTAGGGTAGTACACCAACCTATTATAGGATTTTTAAGATTAGGAGGATATGACAAAGTTCATACAAAATAGAATAGAAAGTTAGCAATTGAATGTAAAAAAGGTCTGGTAGGTATACCAAACCATTAGAAAAAATATAGTTGACAATCATTTCTTATTTTACGATGTTTCGAAACACTAATTTATCTGCTATAGTCACGCCATTTTTAAAAACTATTCATCATATTATCACTTTCCATTTCCTTTCCTTTTGTATCACCCATCATCCCATCATTTTTATGACAAGCTTTGTACATGTTTTTTAATTCAGCCTTGGAAGAATCAGGATGCATCTTTTGCATAAACGGTAACATTTTTTCAAAGCTTACACCATTACCAGAGTGGCCGTTTCCAGATGCAAATACAGCAGTGCCAGCTCCTAGAATAAAAGTTGCACTTAGAATTCCAACAACAAACTTTTTCATTATTTTACAACTCCTTTCTTTTATCACCTTTATCCTAAAACAAAAATTTGCAGAAATAAGGGAGATTTGGTGTTGATCTTATGAAGATTTTTATTAGACAATGAATTTATTCCTAATGGCTATTTAATAGAGGTTTATTGTTTTAATAAAATATTAGCGGTAAGGATGATAATGTGTAACAAATTCCTCAATTACTGAGAAAGTTCAACAATTAGTCACAAGTTGGACTGATATAGATATTGTTATTACCTCTATTTATCATTATCATAGTATCGATAGTAGAAACTATTTTGCATAAAGCTATAATTTATTAATTACAACAACGATTTTGATGATAAGGGTGTGAGGGTTTGCAAACAAAACAGAAGGTCAGTACATTACTAGGAATCCTTGCCCTGTTTCTATTTTTATTTCCGTCTATTTCATCTGCGCATGCCTACATAAAAAAATCTACACCATTGGAAAATGAAAAAGTAGAAAAAGCTCCAGCGGAGGTAATAATAAAATTTGATGAATCAATCCAGCCTGCCTTTAACTCCATTAAGGTATTTGATTCGGAAGGTAATCGAGTTGATAAAAACAATGGGCAAATTGATCCAGAACATCCGTCTATCTTAAAAAGCGGATTAAAGAAGGACCTTCCCATTGGATCCTATCGAATTAAATGGAAGGTGGTTTCAAGTGATGGCCATCCTGTCGAAGGAGTCATTCCATTTCAGGTTGGTGATGAAGGTCAAAATTCAGCTTCTTCCAATAAGGAAACAAAGGGTTATATTCCTAAAGCCGATCTAATCGTCATTCGTTGGCTTCAATATATTAGTAATGCCTGTTATGTAGGGCTAATCTTTTTTTATATGATGGTCATGCCCAAGAAGTTAAGGGAGATAGAAACAGTTGACAAGAAGTTCCGGAGACTAATTAGTGCAAGTCTAACACTACTATTCTTTAGCATCCTGTTAAGTCTGCCATTACAGGCAACGATTGAATCTGGTTTCCCATGGAGTGAAGTGTTCAGCATTACATTAATTGAAAGTATCTTAACAAACACGAATTATGGTCATTCATGGCTTCTGCAAATCGCCCTTCTCATTACTCTTACTCTCCTTACCTCGTTCATCGGGATGGCCAAGAGTACGAAACGAATCATTTTGTGGGCTTGTTTTATTTTAGGAAATGCTTTGCTATGGACCAAGTCGATGACAAGTCATGCCGCTTCACAATCAAATCAATTTTTACCGCTTGCAATGGATTTCCTTCATTTATTTGGCGCATCGATTTGGATTGGAAGTTTAATTGGTTTTGTCGGATTCCTTTCCTTCCGGAAAAATACGGATTTAAAACAGGATTATCTAAGAATGATAAAAAACTTCTCCAAATGGGGATTAATAATTGTTCTTCTCTTAACCTTTACAGGAATATATAGCAGCCTATTATATATTCCCAACCTTTCAGCTTTAGTGCAAACAAACTATGGACAGGTATTAATAGGTAAAGTTAGTTTATTTGTACTGATGGTATTGCTTGCTGCTGTGAATTTGTTTAAAGGAAGAAAGGAAACCACTAAAGGACTTGGGGCATCATTAAAGGGTGAACTTTTAATAGGACTAATGATCCTTATTCTTTCTGTGGTCTTAACCAATTTACCAACAGCCATGCAGTCGCCGGGGCCGTACAATAACACCAATATAGTGAATCATGGCAAGCGAATTACACTGAAAACAACCCCAAATATAGTTGGAACAAATTTATTTGAAGTTACATTAAAAGACAGAACAGGTCAGCCAATTAAAGATATTGAACAATTACACTTAACGTTTACAATGCTTGAAATGGATATGGGAAAAGAAACTGTGAGCTTAGCAAAAACGGCTGAAGGAAAGTACGAAGTGAAAGGTTTACATTTTAGCATGGCTGGGAAGTGGAACGTACATGTACACGTTCTAACAAAGTCATTAGAAAGTATCGATACAGATTTCCATGTTTTAGTGGGAAGTCAATAAAATCATCTGAGGAGAGTTACTAATGAAAAAAATGATTGGCATAATTTCAAAAGTATTTATTCCGACAGTAATCAACTTATTTTTCTTCACAAGTATGGCAAGTGCACATGTAACAGTGATGCCAAAAACATCTTCAACTGGAGCATGGGAAACTTATACCTTAAAAGTGCCAGTTGAAAAAGATGTTGCCACTACCAAAGTAACAGTCAAAGCACCAGCAGGTGTAGAAATTATGTCTTATCAACCCGTTCCAGGCTGGACCTATTCATCTGAAAAGGATGCTAGTGGAAAAGTAAAAACATTCACCTTTGAAGCGACTGGGGAAGGGATTTTAAGTGGTCAATTCCAACAATTTGAATTTGTAGCCAAAAACCCTGAAAAGGCAACCAAAGCTGCTTGGGATGCTTTTCAATATTACAAGGATGGCAGTATAGTGGAATGGACAGGAGAAGAAGGGTCTGACTCACCACATTCGATTACAGATATTATAAAAGCTGCTACCACGGGTCAACATAGCAGTCAAACAACAGAACATAGTGATAAGACACCGACAAAAGATAACGAAAAAACGAAAACAGAAGTGACTGAAAAGAAAACAGAAACATCCACATCTTTATCACTAATTTTATCAGGATTAGCAGCGTTGCTTTCCTTTGCTGCACTGATTATCGCAATCCGAAAAAAATAACCTTAAAAAAATAGAGGATGCCGTGGGCATCTTCTATTTTTTATAAGGTTTTCTTTAATTAGCTACTATATAAAAAAAAATGGTGGACTCATGGTCTTATTTAAAGGGCAATCCCTTGTGGTTGGCTTTTTTTCTTTTTGATCGCTTCTACTAATGACTTAAATAGCTTTAGAGAATGTTGGAAAATTGGACTTTGAATAAATGTATATAGGAAAGTAGCAATAAACACAGGCCCCCCTAAAAATAAACCAATCAAAAGGACCATGGACTCTACGATAATGCGAGCTTGACTAACTGATAACTTAGTTTTATCAGAGATGGATAGCATAAAGCCATCGCGAGGACCCGCACCAATTCCTGCTGCAACATACATCCCGCCGCCGACCCCTGTAATTATGATTCCACAGAGAAGAATGAGATAATCAACCCAAGTACCCGTTGCTTTTGGGAGAATATCTAACCAGAGGAAGAAGTCCATGATAGGTCCAATACATAAGGCATTAAGGACAGTACCTATGCTAATATAACTCCTTGCTACAAAAAAAGATATGATTATCAAGATCAGCCCGCATATGACTCCCCAAGTGCCAATGGTGAAACCAAAATGTTCAAATAGCGCAACATTCAGTACCTCCCAAGGATGTAGGCCTACATATTTTACCTTAACGGCAATTGCATTTCCTAAGCCAAAAAAGGTTAGTCCCGCAAAAAATAATAAATACTGAACCAGCTTCATTTTTCAGTTACCTCCACATAAAGCCCTTTTCCTGAATATTAAAACCTATCTTAAGATTCTAAAGTATGAGTGAATAATAATCAATGATTATCTTAAAATATAGAATTGAATTCATTAGACTGATATAATTTAAATATGTTTGAATTGTTGAAATTTTACTTAGGATAGAGGGATATCTATGAATCTCGTTGCATCAGAAAAAGTAAAAAAAATGTCGGCAAGTATTTTCCAAGAGGTAGCAAATCGGAAATTAAAAGCAATGAAAGCCGGTAAGGATGTCATTGATTTAAGTGTAGGAAGTCCAGATTTTCCACCGCCTTCATTTGTTGTGGATACATTGCTTGACTCCGCAAGTGACTCAAGCAAATATGGTTATACCCTGGCAGGGATACCTGAATTTAATCAGGCAGTAAGTTATTTTTATAAACAAAGATATGGGGTCGACCTTAACCCAGAGTCCGAAGTATTGCAGTTGATGGGGTCTCAGGATGGTCTTGCCCATTTGGCTACGGCAATCATTAATCCAGGTGATTATGTCCTAGTACCGGATCCCGGGTATCCTATCTATGAGGCAAGCGTAAATATTGCAGGCGGGATTATCTATCCGATGCCATTATTAGCTGAAAACAAGTTTCTACCAATGCTTGAGGAAATCCCGTTAGATGTGCTAGATAAAACGAAAATGATGATAATCAGTTATCCTGGTAACCCAGTAACAGCTTTAGCTGATCAGTCATTTTTTGAAAAGGTAGTTTCCTTTGCTAAGCATCACAATATTTTGGTTGTTCATGATTTTGCGTATTCTGAGTTGATATTCGATGGGAATCCACAACTTAGTTTCATGTCGGTTCCAGGGGCTAAGGAGATTGGAATTGAATTTAATTCCCTTTCGAAAACCTTTAATATGGCAGGATGCCGTATCGGTTATGTCGTAGGCAATGAACAAGCGATTGACATCTTGGCTTCATTTAAATCCCACATAGATTATGGAGTCTTTTATCCTATCCAAAAAGCAGCAGTAAGGGCGTTAACTTCAGATTTCGCTTTTCTTAAAAAACAGGTTAATGAATATGAACTTCGCCGCGATGTGTTAATTTCTGGGCTTGAAAAAAGCGGTTGGCAAGTGGCCAAGTCTCCGGCAACCATGTTTGTGTGGGCAAGAATCCCTGCAGGCTGGAAATCCCGTGAGTTTGCCTTTGAATTGATTGACAAAGCTGGAGTGGCTGTCATTCCTGGTGATGCGTTTGGAAACTTGGGTGAGGGCTATGTTCGGATTGCCATGGTACAACCACCAGAACGACTATCTCAAGCAGCTGAACGAATTCATGAATTCCTAATGGAATATTCAAGAAATAAGTAAAAAGTAACTTCATCTGTGATGAGGATATTTTTGGCAAACTGCTTCGCGCCTCTTCTATAAATATAAATTTCTACATATATATTGTAAAAGACCTTCTGCCATATGAGGGTCTTTTATTTTTAAAACGAAAGAGGGATAAGATGCTTAGCGATTTACAACATCTAGAATTAGATATCCCAATTGAAGTGATTTGGGACTTTATTCGAGACGAAAATAATTGGGCACCGCTTGTACCAGGTTATATTCAACATGAAAAGAGAAATGAGCGTCAAATCTGTTGGGAATTTAAGAGTGATCTTGGCGTAATGAAGAAAAAGGTTAGTTTATTGATAGATATTAAAGAGTGGAATGAACCATCCAGAGTATCTTTTGAATTAAAACGTTCAAATGAAAAACATTTAGGTGAAGGTTATTTTGAAGCAAAAGCCTTAAATAAAAATAAAACTCGTGTAACGGGCTTTCTAGAAATCAATGCGTCAGGGCCGATGGGATCATTAGCTAATTCCCTTTTTAAAAAAGCACTCCAAAAATCGGATGATGAGGTAGCCTCAGTCATTTCTACAAAGTTAGAAGAATTTCATCGCAGGTAAAAAATTAAGATAAACTTAAGCAATCCATGATAAAGTTAGTCCAAATTCCACTATCCCACAAGATAGAGGACAGGAGGATTAACGATGAAACAATTAAAATCAAACAAAGCCCTAAATGTAATGATAGTTATTTCACTGGCATGGTTGGGAACTGGATCACCCATTACATCTGCCTATGCTGAAACTAACACAACAACAGTTCAAGAAAACCAATTAGCGAGCACTCTTTCAAAATTAGAGATTGAAGGAATCAAACTCGAGCAGAAATTCGCTGCAGATTTATTTGAATATACTGCCACAGTAGGGAACGAGGTTCAAAATATAAAGTTATTAGTAGATAGCTCTAATACAGATTCATCGATTACAATCAACGATCAGGTGATTGTCAATGGATCAATAGGGACCTACGCCCTTCAAACAGGTGAAAATAAGTTTATTATTTCTGTAAATAATGGCAATGGTTCATCCAATTCCTATACCCTGACGGTAACAAGAGAGAAAAATGCTAATAATTTCTTGCAAAGTATTGAACTATCAAAAGGTGAATTATCACCCAAATTTTCTTCAGATGTTAATGACTATAAGGTCAATGTTCCAAATGAAGTTCCTGCCATTACATTTAAACCGACAGCCATAGAAGCAACTTCAACAATAAAGGTGAATTCTACTATAGCAGGAAAAGATGGAGTGGATGTTTCGCTACCCGTTGGTCAGTCAAATATTATGATCACGGTAACTGCTGAAAATGGCTCGATGAAGATTTATACCATCCACGTTACAAGAGAGAAACCTGTTGAGGATAAAGCGGTGGAAGATAAACCAGCTGAAGTTAAAACACCTGCAGAAAATCAGAACAATAATCCAGGTTCTATACAGCCCAATATAAAAACAAATAATCGGGCTAATTCTACACAGCCTACTTCTCAACAGCCAAGTTCCATAAATACCGATAAAGTAAGTAAAGCATTACTATCGTCACTGTCAGTATCTGAAGGAACATTTGACAGCGCGTTTACAAGTAATGAGTTTACGTACCATGTGAAGGTTTCAAGTGATGTGGATGAAATAACACTAGAGCCGATTGCAAAATATAGCAGTGCTGAAATATTAATAGAAGGAGAAACGAGGAAAACAATAAAACTGGAAAGTGACAAGAAAACAATTATTTCTGTCGTCGTTACGTATGATGATGATGATCGAAAGACATATGTGCTTGTGTTTGATAAAGAATCTTAAAAAGATTACTTTTAGAAAAAAATCGTAAAAAACCTGCACAGAGCAGGTTTTTTTCGTATAATTGAAAATTTATTAAAAAAAAAGAAAACTTATTTTTAACATGTCCTTTAAAATTGTGGTATATTAATAAATAAAAAATTTAGCGAATTTTGAGATTAAAGGAAGGTGGCAGTATGACAACAGAAGTTAAAGTAAATGACAGCAGTCTTCCGTTGCGTCGTGATGTGAAATTACTGGGGAAAATGTTAGGAGATATTCTGATAAATCACAGTGGTTCCGCATTATTTGATAAAGTGGAAAAAATACGTTTAATGTGTAAAACATTAAGGGAACATTTTGATCAATCAATTTATGATGCCTTAAAGGAAGAAATCTCTAGTTTAGATGCACCGATGAGGAAACAAGTTATTCGAGCATTCTCAATGTATTTTCATTTAATTAATGCAGCGGAACAGAACCATCGTATGCGTAGAAGAAGACAGTACCAACTTCAAGAGGAAAGGGTTGTCCAACCTGCTTCTATTGAAAGTGCGATTCTTTTGCTTAAAGAGAATAATATAGAAGAAGATGTCATTCAAGATACTTTAAATACTTTATCTCTTGAGCTTGTGATTACAGCTCATCCAACAGAGGCAACGAAACGCTCCATACTTGAGATTCAGCAGCGAATTGCTGAAATTCTTAAAAACCTCGATCACCCCTTATTAACAAGAAGAGAAAGAAAAAAGCTGGAAGAAAGTCTGTTTAACGAAGTTTCAATACTTTGGCAAACGGATGAATTACGACAGAACAAGCCTACTGTTTTAGACGAAGTTCGAAATGGTTTGTATTATTTTGATCAAACTCTATTCGAAGTACTGCCTGAAATTCATCAAGAAGTGGCGGAATGTTTAGAGAAGAACTTCACAAATGCACAATGGGAAGTTCCTAATTTCTTACGTTTTGGTTCCTGGATCGGTGGTGACCGGGATGGAAATCCAAATGTTACACATGATGTCACTTGGGAGACATTGAAAAAACAAAGAAGACTCGTCTTAAAAAAATATAAAAATGCCTTAGTTGAATTAATGAAACGATATAGTCATTCCACTACCAGGGTGGAGGTAAGTGATGATCTTCTTACATTAATTGAGCAAGAGGATATTTATTTAACGGATGACAAAAAATGGCCAAATAAAGGTGAGGCATACCGCCGTGCATTTGCAATTATTATTGAACGTGTAAAACAAGTAGGAAAAACGGACTTAGGCTATAAATCTGCCGAAGAATTATTAGAAGACTTGTATGTGATTAAAAGGAGTTTGAAAAAGCATCATCCAGCAGCCCATGAATCAAAAATTATTCAAAAGCTGATCCGACAAGTACAATTATTTGGGTTTCATTTAGCTACACTCGATATTCGAAATCATAGCGGCGAACATGAAGCAGCCATGACAGAAATATTGCGCAAAGTCAGTATCACTGAGAATTATGCGGGTCTTTCTGAAGAAGAAAAACTAAAAATATTGCAAAATATATTATTGGATCCTCGTCCACTCTTATTACTAAATGAAGACTACTCTGCTGAAACACAGGAAATGATTAAAGTATTCCAAACGATTAAGAAGGCACACGAAGAATTCGGAAAGCGAGCTATTTCCGTTTATCTTGTGAGCATGACAAAATCACCGAGTGATTTGCTTGAGGTACTTGTCCTTGCAAAAGAAGCTGGAATTTATCGCCTTCACGCAGATGGCACATTAGAAAGTCACTTACATGTGGCACCATTACTGGAAACAATTGACGATTTAACAGCTGGACCAAAAATAATGGAAACTCTTTTCGAGATGCCTGTCTATCGTAATCATTTGCAAATATTGGGGGACCAGCAGGAAATAATGCTTGGGTACTCGGACGGTAGCAAAGATGGTGGAACGTTAACAGCTAACTGGAAACTATATAAGGCTCAAATTGAGATTCATGAAATGGCGAAAAGGTACCAAATCGGACTTAAGTTCTTCCATGGCCGTGGTGGTTCATTAGGCCGTGGCGGCGGTCCATTAAATAAAAGTATCCTGTCGCAGCCTGCTGAAACGATTGGGGATGGTGTCAAAATAACCGAGCAAGGTGAAGTATTATCTTCAAGATATTTACTTGAGGATATTGCCTACCGCAGTTTAGAACAAGCTACATCCACGTTACTTTTAGCAGTTACACATATTTCTAAAGAAGCAGAGCAAGGGCATCAACGTGATCCAATTTGGGTTGAGACAATAGAAGAAATCTCAAGCTTAGCCTTAACGAAATATCAATCATTGGTGTTTGGTGATCCAGATTTCCTTACCTATTTCACTGAAGCAACACCACTAAGAGAACTAGGGGACTTAAACATCGGCTCCAGACCAATGAGCAGAAAAAATCAAGGGCGTTTTGAAGATTTACGGGCCATTCCTTGGGTATTCGCTTGGACGCAAAGCCGCCAATTGCTTCCTGCATGGTATGCAGCCGGAACTGGTTTAGAAGGATTTGCAGCAAAGGGAGAACAAAATTTGCATATTCTTCAGGATATGTATGAAAAATGGCCGTTTTTCCGATCAACAATTGATAATTTACAAATGGCATTAATGAAAGCAGACATTACGACGGCCAGAGAATATTTATCACTTGTTGAAGACCAAAATATGGCTGAACGGATATTTACTAATATTCTTGAAGAATATGAACGAACCAAAGAAATTCTTCTCCGAATTACAGGCGATAAAGAATTGCTTGATCATACACCGAATATTAAGGAATCGGTATTTAGAAGAAATCCATATGTCGATCCGTTGAACTTTTTACAAGTGGAGTTAATAAAAGATCTGCGAAATCAGGGTGGCTCTAACGACGATCTATTAATTGAGGTATTGTTAACTATCAGTGGAATATCAGCTGGACTACGGAATACTGGTTGATTTATGAAAGTAAGCCATAAATTCTTTTTCAAAAGGATTTATGGCTTTTTTTATATGGGGGACAATTTATGAACATTTTATGAATTCTTTAAAAATGAATGGTTATTCATTCATTTTAACGCAAAATTCGACATTTTTCGATTTATCCATCGTGCTATATTTTAACCAGAAAAGAGAAGAAGTGAAAATCCACGTAATTATAAACGATATACAAGCCTAGTTTTAATGGAATCAATAAAAGAGGAATGAACTTGGAGGGGATATTACATGGCAGTTGAAGAAAAGGCAGTACATGAAAAACATCTAATTACTTCAATGATTGATATGTTAGCAAATAATGCAGAGAAAGCACTTAGTGAATTCCGTACATACAACCAAGAGATGGTTGATGAAATCGTCAAACAAATGGCTCTTACTGCTCTTCAAAATCATAAGAATCTTGCAAAATTGGCTGTAAATGAAACAAGAAGAGGGGTTTATGAAGATAAGGTATTCAAAAATATGTTTGCGACTGAGTTCATTTATAACAATATTAGAGATATGAAAACTGTTGGTGTAATCAACGAAAACGAAAATGAAGGAATGGTAGAGATCGCCGAGCCAGTAGGTGTGATTGCTGCTGTTATTCCAATCACAAATCCGACCTCTACTGTAATTTTTAAATCATTGATTTCGCTTAAAACAAGGAACCCAATTATTTTTGCATTCCCACATTTTGCCCAAAAATGTTGTACGGAGACCGCGATTTTACTGAAGGAAGCAGCCATGAGGGCAGGTGCACCAGAGAATTGCATTCAGTGGATTGAAGTTCCTTCACATGAAGCGTTTCAGGCTTTAATGAAGCATCCGAAAGTTTCTCTTATTCTAGCAACGGGTGGACCAAATTTGGTAAAAGCGGCTTACAGCTCAGGGAAACCGGCACTTGGGGTTGGTGCAGGAAATGTACCTTGTTATATTGAAAAAACAGCAAATATCAAAAGGGCTGTTAACGACATTATCCTGTCGAAAACCTTTGATAACGGGATGATCTGCGCTTCTGAACAAGCATTAATTATTGATCAAGAAATTTATGATGAAGTGAAACAGGAACTAATCTTAAATAATTGTTATTACCTTAATGAAGAAGAAAGATTAATGGTAGAGAAGGTTGCCGTTTTTGAAAAGACGAATACAATTAATCATTTAATTGTCGGGTTATCAGCCACAATGATTGCCAAATTGGCAGGTGTGAATGTACCTGCAAATACCAAGATTCTCATTGCAGAACTAGAGGGTGTAGGGCCAAAATATACGCTCTCATGTGAAAAACTAAGTCCGATTCTAGCCTGTTACAAGGTTAATTGTTTTGAAGAGGGCATGCAAATTGCGGAAGAAACCTTAGAATATGGTGGTCTTGGGCATTCAGCAGCTATTCATACCTCAGATCAAGGTTTAGTAGATTTGTTCTCACTACGTATGAAGGCAGGGCGAATCATGGTCAATACCCCATCGACGCATGGTGCAATCGGGGATATTTATAATACATCCTTACCGTCCTTAACGATCGGATGTGGTACTTATGGAGGGAACTCTGTGTCACAAAATGTAGGAGCACAAAATCTCATAAATATTAAAAAGGTTGCAAAAAGAAGAACATTTACCCAGTGGTTTAAAGTACCTTCGCAAATTTTCTTTGAAAAAAATTCAATCCAAATGCTTGCGTCAATGCCAGGAATCTCGAAGGCATTCATTTTAACAAGCAACAGTGCTGTCAAAAATGGAAATGTGGACAAGGTTGTTTACTATTTAAACAAGAATCAAAGGACAATCCAATTTGAAAAATTCTCCGAAATTGAACCTGAACCTACCATTGATACGGTAATAAGTGGTGCAGAGCGGATGAGAAGATTTCAGCCAGATTGCATTATTGCTCTTGGCGGCGGCTCTGTGATGGATGCTGCAAAAGCGATGTGGCTATTTTACGAACATCCAGAAACTGATTTTCATAGCTTGACACAAAAATTCTTTGATCCTAGTAAAAGAGTTGTTAAATTCCCAGCGCTTCGTGGAAAAGCAAAATTGGTTGCGATTCCCACTACATCCGGAACGGGTTCAGAGGTCACAGCCTTCTCTGTTATTTCAGATAATAAAACAAATATAAAATATCCACTTGCAGATTTCCAATTGACACCAGATGTAGCCATTATTGATCCACAGTTTGTTATGACAGTTCCGAAACATGTTACCGCTGACACCGGGATGGATGTATTGACACACGCGATTGAATCGTATGTTTCCGTATTGGCCAATGACTTTACAGATGGACTTGCATTAAAAGCGATTCAACTTGTCTTTAAGTATTTGCCAGTAGCTTACCGAGATGGAAGTAATGAACTTGCCCGTGAAAAAATGCACAATGCTTCTACAATTGCAGGTATGGCTTTTGCCAATTCCTACCTTGGAATAAACCATAGCCTAGCCCATGTTTTGGGAGCTGAATTTAATATCCCACATGGACGCGCCAATGCGATTCTTTTGCCGCATGTAATCCGTTACAATGCTGCTAAACCGAATAAGTTCATGACATACCCTAAATATGAAAGTTTCATAGCAGATGAACGTTATGCGGAAATTGCTAAAATGCTTGGGCTCCCTGCGGGTACGACAGAGGAAGGCATTGAAAGCCTAGTCCAAGCAATTATTAAATTAACGGAGGAATTAGAAATTCCGATGAGTATTGAAGCAAGCGGGGTTGGTAAGGAAGTATTTGAAAGCAAAGTAGCCGTTCTCGCAGAACGTGCATTCGACGATCAAGATACAATTGCAAATCCAAAACAACCATTTATCAGCGAACTTGCAGAAATTTATCGTCAGGCCTTTAGTGGTATTTAAAAAGAAGATATAAAAAATTCATAAAAGGATGCGAGTAGGATGTCTGAGAAAAGAAAAATTGAAAAAGAGCAAGGACCTATCCTTGAATCCACCAATAAGGACGATGAACAAATTAGAGAAAAAGAGGTAAGCGATGCACAGCTATCAAGCCTAGACGTTCTCTGGCACAATGCATTTAATGAATTAGACGAATGGGCCAAGCGTTCAGACTTCCGGGACGAGGTATTTCTAAAAGAGGCCAAGTTTTTTGCAGATAGCATCCAAAGGAATCAAGAAAATATAGAAGAGATGGCAGAGAAATTTAATAAAGAATTTACTGAATGGGAAAGGACAGCAAGAGAGGAATTCTTGATGTCCACCACTAGCCTGCAGCATTTCTTTCCACTTAAGTCATATGAAGAAATCAATGCCCAGATTGATCAACTTCAAAAAAGAACCATGTCGATTCTAAGTACACCTTGCCAAGTTATTAGCAAAAATCAAGTAATGGATAAATATCTTAAAATGATTGAGGAGTATGTTTCTCTTAGGAAAAAAGGCAGGAAGCAATATCTCAAGGCTACTAAACAAGTAGGGAACCTAATCTATGAAAATCAAAAAGGGTTTGTCAATTTATTTGCACGCCAAATTAAACCGTTGATGTTTCCATTTAATAAATACTTGGAGAAAGAAGAAGAGATGACAAATTCCTAATTAAGGAGGCAAAAGGCTTATGTCAAAGGATAAAACCTATGATCCATTGCAAGGACTTAGAAGAATAAGTGAAATGTGGGAAAGACAATTAAATGGCATGCTATATATGATATCTGACAATAATGAGTTCGTTCGACTTCTTAAGGTTGGAACAGACAGTCATGCAAGATATATGGAGCGGTTAAGAAAGAACCAAGAACTCATGGCGGGTGTAATGAATATTCCAACCAAAAAAGATATTGCAAATGTAGCTAAATTATCTCTTCAAACCGAAGAAAAAATTGATATTTTAGAAGAACAGGTTTGGAATTTACAGGATAGTTTGGAATCCTTAAATAATGGAAACGTGGCAATGTTCCAAGATATGGTGACGATCATAAAACAGATGAAGGAAGAATCAGCTTTCATTCAAACAGAGTTTCAAAATGTAAGACAAGAAATCTCTCAATTAACAGAGATTAAACAGGAACTTGAGGCCTTGAAAAATCTTGTGCAGCCAGGGAAGCCGAAAGTCAGGGAAAATGCGCTTGTTCTGACTGGTGCTGGCAGTGAGAGTGAAAGGGGCTGATATGATGATTGCAAAAGCATTAGGAAATATTCCATTAGTTGATTTGAAAAAGGAATCTTTAAGGTGGGAACAAGTCTATAAAGTTTTAACAGAACCGAAACCGGATATTGTTCCAACAACGAGAGAAATTGTCTGGAAAAAAAATAAATCAACAGTATATTATCATCCTGCTAAAGAAAAAAAATATCAAATCCCTGTGTTTTTAGTCTATTCACTGCTAAATAAATCGTATATTTTAGATGTTGGGGAAGGAAGTAGTGTAGTAGGAGGATTAACGGAAAGAGGATATGATGTTTACTTCCTTGATTGGGGTTCTCCTGGTTATGAAGATAGTGATATCACTCTTGATGATTATATTCTTGAATACTTGGAAAAAGGCGTCAAACGTGCGTTACGACATTCCGGTGCAAAAGAAATATCGATGATTGGCTATTGTTTAGGAGGCACAATTGCCGCTATTTTTACCTCACTAACAAACTTGCCTATTAAGAATTTAGTCCTAGCAACCGTACCAATTGATTTCAGTATAGGAATCGTTCCGGATAAGTGGTTAAAAGGACTTCAAAAAGGGACAATTAATTTTGATCGACTTTCTGAGGTTTATGGTGTTATTCCATCTGAGATAATGTACGGAATGTTTAGAGGACTTTCCCCCGTCTACGTTAGTCCATTGGTAAACCTGATTTCCCGTGCACATGATGATGAATATGTTAAAAAGTGGCGGCGGATGGACAAGTGGACAAAAGACTCCGCATCGTTTTCAGGGGCTGCTTTCAAACAGCTATTTAATGATCTCTATAAAGATAACAAACTCCTAAAAGGAGAGCTGACAATTGGCGGCAGGAAAGTAGATTTAAGAAATATCCATTGTTCATTCTTTGTCTTCTCAACATCACGAGATACTTTGATACTAGAGAAACAAAGCCTCCCTGTTATTGACATGGTTTCCAGTGAAGATAAGACATACGAGGTATTTGAAGGTGGACACGTTTCTTTAGCCTTAACCGGAAAGTTTGCCATTTTCGCGGACAAATGGCTCTGCTCACGTTCACAAGTAATTTAGGAATTTCTTAATTAAGTCAAGAATGTAGTAAAAGCAGGAAGGACTCCCCTCCTTCTCGCTTTTACTAGTTATGAAGCAGATTTTTGTTGGGCAAGGAATGTCCTTAAAAGTTGATTAAACCGGTCTTTTGCCTCCAATTTGACCAGATGGCCGGTATTTCTCATAATAATAAACTCTGAATTTGGAATCAGCTTGTGCATCCAAGCCTGAATCCAAACAGGCAAGACTGAGTCGTACTGACCTCCAACAATAAGGGTCGGAACAACTACCATCGGTAATAACGATAAATTATTTACCTCAAAACATGCCACTAATGAGTCAACAAATATCTGTGGTTTTGGTTGGAAAAACTTATTGAATTTTTCAACTGTGTCTTTATTCCAGGAATATAGTGTCATCCGTGCGGCATAATCCGAGTGTTCTTTCGTATATGAAATCTGCTGAAGAAGTTCTTTTCGTGGTTCATATAATACGCATTTAAGTTTCTTAGGAAAATAATGAAATGAACTAATTAACAGGAGAGTCCGGCAGCGTTCGGGTGCCTGCCGGTAAATCTCCTGTGCAACTGCACCACCCATTGACAGACCTAAAATATGAGCGCTTTCAATTTTTAATTCATTTAATAAGCTGAGTATATCTAAGGCAAAGTTTTCTATTGATATTCCTTCCGTCTTACTGCATTCTCCATGACCACGTAAGTCAGGGATGATCAACTTATATTGATCAGCCAATTCAAATTGGTCTTCCCACCCTTCTTTGACTTCACCTAAACCATGGATCAAGACCAACGGGTCGCCTGTACCTATATGCATATAAGGCACTCCCAATTTACTAATTCTTGATTTTTCCATTTCACACCACCTTGTTATAATTATTAGTGTATTGCCGAATAATTATAAATGTAGACAGTAATTTTTAACTTTTAATCATAATTATTTACTAAGTTGACAAAATATTACCCATAGGTGTAAAATACATATATAGGGTGAGGTGATGAAGATATGGGAAATCAGGACAATCAAACAATTAATCCATCCAAAAATTTTGTGCTGCCATTTATTTTATTGCTTCTTAGCAGGGTGTCACTTCATGGGTATGAACTTATACAGAAGTTAGAGGCATTCGGGTTTAAGACGCTTGACCAAGGGAATTTATACAGACTTTTAAGACAACTAGAAAAGGACGAGCTTCTTTCTTCGGAATGGGATACAAATGGGAGCGGTCCTGCTAAAAGAAAATATTCAATAACGAATGCAGGAATTACATACCTAAAGGGTTATGCCAATCAACTAGAATCTTACCAATCGTTATTAGATCAATTTTTCAACATGTATACCAGTTTCTTTGAGCTCTACATTCCTTCGTTCCAAAAGAAGGATCCAATAGAGAAAGTCAATAATAGAAAGAGGAGGAAAGACGATGGCACAGAAGAAAATTGAAACGGTTCAAGCTGCTAAAGAAGCAGAAGAATCGGTAGCGGTAGGATCATTTGTAAACACATTTTGGGATCAATTTGAACTTTCACGTGTACGGGCAGAAAAGCTTCGGGAGAATAGTGAGGATGCATACATTAATGCATTAAGAGAGGTCTTTAATTTTAATAAACAATTTAGAAAATCGGTTGCGAATTTGTATCAACAGTCGAAAAAAACAAACAAGGAAATGGTTTCTGAACTAATGCAGCAATTCTCATTTGGTAAAGAAGAAATCATGGATGAGAATTTACCAATAAACGAGAGAGAAGAACTTAAGAAACAGATACTAGAGGTTTCTGGGCAATTTGAGAACTTAGCATTAACACCAATTAAATCAGTTTTCCATATTGTTGACCAGCTAGAAGATAATTTTGAAAAAAATGCAGAATCAAGTGTAGCCTTTGGTCGTGACCAGCGCAATGCATGGCAGCAGGTTGGGAAGGAATATATTAAATTTGCAAGAGATACTCATTTAAACATTATTGACAAAAGCAAAAATAGTCTTAAAGAATTTGTAAAGATGCAATAATTACTAGGTATTAACTTCTAAGGAGAATCAACAGCATTGAGCAATATAAGCATCGATTGCAAGTCATAAGAACCACAATCTCTTTTCTTAAAATTATAGAGATTGTGGTTCTTTTTTTTGTTGGAGGTTATACATTCAGTGGATTAATAACCAGTAATTACCATTTAAATGTAAATGTAATAAAATTAATACTCATTTGACAAAGATAGTTGATATACTTTTAGTTGGGACAAAATAAGATGATATTGGAAAGTTTATATGAATAATGACCTACATAATTGAAAGCTTAGATTATTAAATTGGCAATTACATAGGAATTTTGTCGCGCGACCTAGAAATTAATATAAAATCGTCTTAGATGCTTGATGTCTATTTTAAGAAGGCAGGGGAACCAGATTGAAAAAGAAGATGATCGCACTATGTACGACCATTATTATGGGACTCGGGAGTGTTTTCTCTTGTCCAGCAGTATATGCAAAGGAAAATAAACTTAAAATTGTACAGGATCAGCGAACAGGTCTTCAAACAGATATTTCAAAAGCAAATATAGAAATTTTTCAAGTCCAAGATGAATTAATTAAACTAATTGAACAAATTAATAGAGTTGAGCAAGCCATTAAAGATAATAATAAAATGATTGTTCAAACAGAAGAAAAGGTAAAAGCCTCACAGTCCCAAGTGCAGGATCTTCAGGAAGAAATAACAACCATTCAAGAGAGAATTAATAAACGCAATGAATTAATAAAAAAACGTGCCTTATCGCTTCAAGAGAGTGGTGGTCAGGTTAGCTATATTCACGTTTTTCTAGGTTCTTCAAGCTTTAGTGATTTTGTAGAAAGACTTGGTGCGGTTGCATCTATGGTGGAAGCAGACCAAGACCTAGTTAAGCAGTATAAAGAGGATCAGAATGAAGTCCAAACTAAACAATCTTCAGTAGTGAAAAAGTTAAACGAATTGCAAAATATGAAAACAGAACTTTTAGGAATGCAAGAACAAATATTAGAACAAAAAGAGCAAAATGATGCATTAAAAGCAGAACTTAAAATGAAGGAGCAGGAAAAACTTTCTGAGAAAGCAGATTTACAACAGAAAGATGGTACACTGGCAATAAAAGAAGCGCTATTATTAAACGAAGCCCATAATTCTAAGGATACAGATAAAAATAATGAAACCGTTAATGTGAATGTTCCTTTGCCTACAACCACCAATGAAGCGATTAATGTGGTCATTCATGCTGGAGAAAAATATATTGGAAACTCTGTTTATGTATTTGGCGGGGGGAGAAACGCTTATGATGTTGCCCATGGTAGATTTGATTGTTCCGGATTTGTTGCGTGGGCCTTTAGACAGGCAGGAATTAAAGTGGGCGCTCATACAGATATCCTAAAAAATACTGGCACTAGAGTTACCCTAAGTGATGCGCGTCCTGGAGATCTAGTATTCTTTGACACTTATAAAATTGATGGGCATGTAGGGATTTACCTTGGTGGAGGTAAATTTATTGGTTCTCAAAGTTCAACCGGAATAGCAGTTGCAGATTTAACACAAGGATTTTACAAAAAGAAGTTTAATGGGCGTGTTATGAGAATCATCAACGACCAACAATAAGGAGAAGCGATGCTTCAATGCATCGCTTCTTTTTATTGATGCTGGCTGTTTAGTAAATACTTTAAATTTGTTTTCATTTGGATAAGTTCATCCTCGCTTTTTGGTTCCAATTCAACTTCGCCGCCCTCGTTAAACCCTAACTGGAATTGGGGAAGGTTGGAATTATTAGCTGTTACACGATGTGCTAATAATTTAATCTTTTTAAAACCAATATTACCAGAACCTGGTAAATAGTGCTCAGCAAATTCAGTATTTGTAACATGAAGGGTTAAATTGTTGAATATGACCGTTTCTTTAGGATTCATATCGATTGTAACAATCCCCTTAGGAGATTGAACTAATTTTTTTATACGTAAACCCTCTGCTGAAAGATTTTCAAATTTCAATTTAAGCATTGGCCGAGCTTTCTGTGCTGCCGTATCTTCAGTTATAATGACAGGCTCTTCTAAGGTACCTTCAATTTGATCAGCTTCAATAATGAATCCAATAACTATGGTATTGCTAGCAAAACTATCCTTGGTGGGTATAAACAGACCACCCAAAATAAGAACCAAAATGATTAAAAACTTATAAATATTATTTCTTTCCAAAGCGATCACCATTTCTGCGAATGCTATTAATATTTCTTAAACAAGCTTGCCTGTATATTTAACAAGCCTTTATAAAAGGTACTGCTTTAAACTATTATTCTGATAATATATCTTTACCTGATGCTACTTCCTTCTCTGCGAAATTATTGTTTTTTGACTCATGTTCTGCCGGTTTTGATGCAATCTCAGGCTTCCAAGCAATCAGCATCGAACCGCCAATGATACCGAGAATGGTACCAATGAGGAATCCGCCTAGTGCACCCATTATTGAAAGAACTGAAGCAAAAATAGCCAAAATACCAAGAAGTGTAGAAAGCCTTGGCATAATATACGATAAGAAACCCATTAACAATGTCAGACCGCCTAAGAAGAAGCCCACAAATAGGATACTTCCTGGGGCAGCTGCCACTTCATAAAGTTTTGCCGGTACCCATAAAATGATCAGTCCAGAAAGGATACACAAGGTCGCCCCCCAAAAAGGGCGCCTTGCTCTCCAGCTCTTAAACCGCTCACGTTTTGAATAAGTAGAGTTCATTTTTATCATCCTTACTCAATAATCTGTGGTGGTTAAATTAGTTTAGCTTTTCGAAGTAAACCTTCATACCTGGTAAGCTTACAGTTTTTTGGAATAGATATAATGTTTGTAAATTACCATTTTCAATTGTGATGGTATTGGCCTTTTGAGTAAATTCCTTAGCCAGGGCTTCTGCTCTTTGTGCTGGGTCAGTGAGGTCATAATTTCCAATGTAATTTTCGGACATTGTAAGTTCTTCAAATTTGGCATCCCCATTTACCATTGTTGCTTTTTGAAGAAGTCCATTAATCTCAACTGGTTTGTCAGAGGTAATAACAACCCGAATTCCAAGAGCAGGGATCGCTTTAGAAATTTCTAAGCCATTAATCGTAGCTTTATCAATAGCGTTGACGGCAACTGGATTATTTTTCGTTGTTGCTCCGTCCGCAACGCCACCATATAATTGGAATCCCTCGCCAACCATTTTGTCGAATTTGACAGTAAATTCACCAAAACCACTTAATGGAGCTGCAACGGCTACACCTGTAATTCCAAAAATACTAAGCAGCATCCCTAAGAATAAAAAACCACCTAATAAAGCATAGACCAACTTCTTTTTAACTGTTTGCCCACCAACAATTACTGATTCTGCTGTTAAATTCATTCCCTTTCCTCCTTTTGTATTATAAATCGCGCAAGCATTACAGCCGCTTGTAAGTGCTTACACTATTCGTCACAATTTTATGATAAATCAGTAGATTCCGAAATCCCTACATTTGTAGGAAGATTATTAATAGTAAGAACAAAGTTCTACGAAAATGCAAAAAAATCCAAAATTAGCAGGGATTTTGGCAGGTTTAGAGGAAATATGTATAGAAGATAACTATGATTTCATTCAGAATCAATAACATCTTAGATTTTCAGGGAAGGGAGTGTGGGTGAATTGTCGAAGTCATTAAACCACCATTTAGACAATCTTTTAATTGATGCTGTTAAAATGTTAGCAATTTATCAGGATGATTTATTAAAAGAATGGGGATTAATGCTCCAATCTCTAAAGAATACAAATAAAAAATCGGTAGCAGTTTTTGAATTTATTAGTGATTTTTTAGTAAGTTTTTTACGGTCCGTCAATGATCAACCATCTGATATATATAGGATGTTGGATGAGATTCAAGATCAGTGGTTTGCACAATTCCAACGTCGTCCGGAGCCAGAGGCCCTCGTCTTTCACCTGAATTTGTTGGAAAATGCAGCACACAAGGTCTTAAAATCAAGGATTATGTACTCATCAAAATTACATCCATCGGTCCATTATTTATTTTCAAAAATGAGTGAAGTTATGTTGTTTCATTCTGAAAAAGATAATTATAGTATTTGGAAGGATGCTGTAATCTTATTTAATGAATGGATTATCCGTTCACAAAATTTTCGTGAATCAATTGAAAATATATGCTTTGGATTTGGCTATTTTCTTCCTTTTAAGCGCTGTGCACTATTTAAGTTTACAAATCATGAAAGTATCGGAATTGGTTTATTTGGACATCATTTCAACAATGATGAAGTGCAGGCGATAGCTGAAAAAATTACTAACATTCCAGTCCTTAGTGAAAGTCTGGTCAAATTAAAATCACAAGGGCACGAAATGAAGAATTTTCAGCCAATATATATTTCTAGTGCAGAAAATGACCTCCCCGAGAGATATGTGAAAAGATTTGACCTTGGCTCCTTAATCATTGTTCCTATTTATGTTCCAGCGGAAGGGAAAATAATCGGTGGAGTAATTTTAGATCAAGGTCAGGGAATCCATTTTACAGTTGACACTAGCCTATTTCCAGCCCTAATGAAATTTGGCCAAAGTTCGGGTGAATTACTAACAAAGTTTATTAAGGCTGATATTAAGAAGCAGGATATATTAACTGATGATTCGATTACACTTTCACCAAGGGAAATTGAAATTATCAAACTTTTGGCTGATGGTGCCTCAACTGCTGAGGCAGCTTTAAAGCTATATTTAAGTGAATTTACGGTAAGAGATTATATATCAAATATCATGAAAAGATTAAATGCCCAAAATAGAACAGAAGTTGCTGTAAAAGCAATTCGGTTGGGAATTATTGATTAAGAATAACAATATAAAGAAAAAACACCGAATGTGGCAAAACTTTAACGCCGCATTTTTTCTTTGGAAAAAATACATGAAACCATTTTTGAATGCCTGCGTTATTAATAGTAGAGTGTAAACTGGAATTTAATAAATATTGCTTTGTTATTGTTTAATGAGTAAAATGGATGAGTTATACCATATAATCACTTACAATACTTTTGCAAATAGGTTAGGAGATAAACAGAAATGGATCTACTTATGATTATTAAAGCTATTATTCTAGGGCTAGTAGAAGGTTTAACAGAATTTGCACCAGTATCATCTACAGGGCACATGATTATCGTGGATGATATGTGGCTTCAATCCGAAAAGTTTTTGACACAGCATGGAGCAAACACATTTAAAGTCGTTATCCAACTTGGTTCCATATTGGCGGTTGTTGTCACCTTTAAAGATCGCTTTATTGATTTATTAGGGTTAGGGCGCTTCAAAAAACAAGCTGCCTCGCAACAAGGCCGTTTAAAACTTTCTCAAGTAATGGTGGGATTAATTCCGGCTGGTGTTCTAGGCGTTCTTTTTAACGACTATATTGATGAACACTTATTTTCAACTGCAACTGTTTTAATTGGGCTAGTTATTGGGGCGATCCTAATGATTCTTGCTGACGTTATTGGTCCAAAGAGTCCGAAAGTACAAACAGTTGACCAAATTACCTATAAGCAAGCATTGACTGTCGGTTTGTTTCAATGCTTTTCACTTTGGCCAGGATTCTCTCGTTCAGGGTCAACGATTTCTGGAGGAGTTCTGATGGGGATGAGTCACCGTGCTGCCGCTGATTTTACCTTTATCATGGCAGTGCCAATCATGGCAGGTGCTAGTTTTCTCTCTTTATTAAAGAATTGGGAATATATGACGGCTGATGCCCTTCCCATCTTTATCGCAGGATTTATTAGTGCCTTTATTTTTGCTCTTTTGTCTATTCGCTTTTTCCTAAAGCTTATTAACAAAATAAGATTATTACCATTTGCCATTTATCGTATTGTACTGGCAATCATCCTGTATTTTATATTTATCTAAATCATTCGTTGCTTTTCTGTATTATAGAACCAAAAGGTTAATAAAGAATGTGAGTGGGTCTATTCAGTCAAAAATAGACCCTTTTTCTATTTATGATAAATCTGGAAAATCACTGATGATTCCTTCTACATGGAAATTTTTTAGCGTCCTTAAGTCATTCTTTTTATTAACTGTCCAAATAATTGTTTTAAAGCCATGGTAATGAATTCTTTTGATCATTCGCTTATTCACCATGGTTATTTTTGGATTTACATACGACACAAAGCTAGAAAAAGACTTTAAATTCTTATTCGAAATCATCTTTACCCCGGTGTTTTTAACCAAAATGCCAATTGGAATGGCCGGCACAAGTTCATGAAACCGTTTGAGCGCACCACGGTCAAAGGATTGAACAATAATTTGCTTGTCACCGGATGTTAACTCTCTTTTCTCTAGTTCCTCCGCAAGTTTTTCCTCCATGAGGGGATAAAGTGAGGGTTTTTTTAATTCAATTAAAATGCCAATTTTCCCAGCAAACTCATCAAATACTTCAGAGAGAGATGGGATCTTTTCTCCCGCAAAATTACAATGAAACCAGCTTCCTGCGTCAAGTCTTTGAATTTCTTGTAAAGTAAAATCCTTTACTTTTCCTTTCCCATTCGTTGTCCTGTTAACGGTTGGATCATGTATCACAACTAATTTACGGTCTTTTGTCATCTGAATGTCAAGCTCGAGGTAGTCGACACCTAATTCTACCGCTTTCTTAAAGGATGAGATTGTATTTTCTGGACAGTAGCCTGCCGCACCTCTATGACCAATTTTCAAGGGGGAATTTTCTTTCTTTTTCTCGCTGAACCGTGTTATTGCTCGTACTATTACCGTGATAAGTATTAAAAAAAGCGTAGCAGCATTCCTCAAGTTGGGGCCCCAATCTAAATTTATTTGTGAACATGGTATGAAAAATAGAAAGGAATGTCAATTGGAGGAGGATGAAATTGTAAAAAATATTTTTTTGAGGGTCAAAATCCATTATTATACTTGATTTTTCACCTAATTATGGGCTTCTTCTTTTTTTCTTAAACTGGGTAATTTGGATATGTGTCTATCGCACATTTTTAACCAAGTGAATAGGATATATGGAATTAAGAAAAGGAGGTAATGTAAATGTCAGGTGTAGCTGGTGGATACGGCGGCGGATTTGCCCTACTAGTCGTTTTATTTATTTTGTTAATTATTATTGGGGCTTCATGGTGTTACTAAAAAAACAATTTAGATAAAAAGGAGGTCTTGAAAAATGTTTGGTTACGGATATGGTGGATGCGGCTATGGTTACGGCGGCTGCGGCTACGGCGGGGGATTTGCTTTAATCGTAGTATTATTTATCCTCTTGATTATTGTCGGTGCAGCTTGCTTCAGATAAAAATATAAAAAGGGAGGCCCGCTTGCTTAATCAAGCGGGTTTTCATTTGAAAAAGCTCGTTTCCATTTACTAAAAGCATCTAATTCAGTGGAGATTTTCTTTACAGTAAAGCCAATCAGAGCTGCATCATCCAGTATGCCTAGACCAATAATGAAATCTGGTACTAAGTCAAGTGGTGAAACAAAGTAAAGCAGAGTACCGATGACAGTAAGAATTGTGCTTGGCGAGACATTTTTATATTCACCTTTTGAATAGGATTTAACTAATTCAAAAAATAATTGCAGTTTTTCCCAAACTTCTCCTAGACTTCCTTTTTTCTCATTTGCCATTTTTAATGCTTTGTTAAGTAATCCCTCTGTTTTTTGCGGGTTAAGAAGGTATTCTTTTGCCTCATTAGTATATTTATGCTGCTCTTTTTCAAAAATCTTAGTTTTACCAAACAAATCATTCACTTCCTTTTTGTGAAGTCCATGCTTAGTTTACCACCAAATGAAAAAAACATTAGATGATTCATGAAAAATGAAAACCAGGTGCCCCATAAGCAGCACCTGGTTTTCGTAGGTTATATTTATACAAAGACCATATTATCACTAATGGCTGCCGGCGATCCCCAAACTATCTCTTCAATTTCTGAGCCTTCAAGTGTTTCTTTCTTTAGTAATGCATCAACTAATTGTTGATACTGATACTGATTGTTACTAATAAGACTCTCTGCTTTTTGTAAAGCTTTTTCAAATAGCTCTTGCATTTTTTCTTCTTTATCTTGTTTTTTGAAGGTCAATGTGAATCCTTCTTGAAGCATTCCGGTATCTACCATTTGTTCGATAATTTGTTTTGCTTGCTGAACATCGCCACTTACGCCGATGCTGTGTTCTCCTAAATGCATTCTCTCAGCAACCCCGCCAGCTAATACCATTGCGACACGCTCTAACAAGTCACTGGTCGTAGATAAATGCAATTCTTTTGGAATTGGTGCAACATACCCGAGTGCCTCACCACGAGGGATAATGGTTGCTTTCCTAACTGAACCAGGTTTCGTTAAGGATGCTACAATGGCATGACCTGCTTCATGAATAGCGACCCTGCGTTTTGTATCATAATCTTGTAATGACCGGGAAGTGCTCCCTAAAATTGTTCGATCAAGGGCATAGTCGATGTCTTGCTTCTGGATCGTTTCTTGGCCGTTCCGAACAGCTCTTCTGCTAGCCGTCTCAAATAATGATTGAAGTTCCGCACCTGAAAAGCCTGAAGTACTTTCTGCTAATTCATCTAATTGTGCAAGAGCATCCTTATCAAATGATTTATCTTTAGCATGAATAGCGATAATCTCTCTTCTTCCTTTTGTATCTGGAAGTGGTACATGGAAGGAGAAGTCGATTCTTCCTGGACGAAGGAAGGCTTCATCCAACATGTCTTTTCTATTTGTGGCAGCAATAAAAAGAATTCCATCATTTGAATGGCCGCCATCAAGCTGCACAAGTAATTCTGTTAATGTTTTTTCGGCTTCCTCGCCGCCATGTGCCTTTCTTTTTGCGGCTAAAGCATCCACCTCATCAATGAATACAACGGCAGGACTATGCTTTCTTGCTGATTTGAACAATGACCGGACCCGGCTTGCTCCAACACCAATAAACATTTCATTAAATGACGAACCGCTTGCCGAAAAGAAAGCAGCGTTTAATTCTCGGGCGATTGCTTGAGCCAGTAAGGTTTTACCAGTACCCGGGGGACCGTATAAAAGAATCCCTTTGGGTGGGGTAATCCCTAATTTTGAAGCCCGCTCCGGTTCTTTTAGGGTCGAGAGTGTTTGTAAGATTTCTTCCTTCATTTCGTCACCGAGTCCACCTACATCTTTCAAACTAATGGAGGGAAGGGTTTGAGACTTTGCAACACTATTCTTCATCGAATTATTTATTCCCAATCCACCTTTTGTTTTTTGAAGGGTAAATGCTGCCCCAGCCAACAGAAGGATAACTCCGCCTAATATCCATTTTCCATATTTACTGCTCTTTGAATAGGAGTATTCGATATTATATTTAACAACCAACTTATCTACCATTTGGCTGTTTGGTGGGACATGGGAAAGATATACCGTTTCACCCGCATGAATATAAAGGCTTCCATCGGGTTTTTCAATTATGTTAACGGTTTTTCCTTGTTGAGCTTGAATGGTTTTCTCAACAGAAGAGAATGGGATAGCCACTTCATTATTGGTTGTTTGTATAATCCAGACGATTCCTGCAATAACTAATATTAACGCTGCAATGAGCGGAATAAACTTATAAACTTTTTTTATTTTTGGCTTCAATTTTCTTCATCTCCTTCAACAGAGTACTACTCTATTATAAAGGGGTTTCCAGAAAAATGGATGTGGGAATCGTTGGGAAACGCAAATCCCTGCATAAAAAAATAACCAGCACAATTTTTTATAAATGTGCTGGTGTGATTGATAAAAGCTACGATAATAAGCGAAGATGTGGAATGATTGGCAGTAATACACTTTGAGCAATTGCCCCAATACTGGCTCCTATACAGGATGCTTTATTCCATTTAAAAACATGAACTTTTTCATCTTTTCCTTCAAACAAGAATAATAATTGGACATCTTCTTCTGCAATTCCAATTTTTTTATAATGAATATTGTTCTCATTGAGGACAATTTCAAAGGCTTTATGCAATAAATTCAGGGTCTGCTGATCGATTTTAGTAATATCCAAGTCATGTACCTCCGATGTGTTATGTACTCACGCTACTTATTTTTCTCATTACCACTTTCTTTCATTATATTCTTTATGCTCTCGTGTTTAAAGAAATATTGCAAAGTTTCTGTTTGAGAGATAAGATTGAAGTTATGGACAAAAATTTTTATTGTCAAAAGAGAGGAAAACGAAATGGGTAACAATTTTAAAGAAGATGTATTGTCACGCCGGACATTTGCGATTATTTCCCACCCAGATGCCGGAAAAACTACGCTAACCGAAAAATTATTATTATTCGGAGGCGCTATTCGAGACGCGGGAACTGTAAAAGCGAAAAAGACAGGAAAGTTTGCAACCAGTGACTGGATGGAGATTGAAAAGCAACGGGGAATTTCCGTTACCTCCAGTGTCATGCAATTTGACTATGAAGGATTCCGAGTTAACATTTTGGATACTCCTGGACACCAAGATTTCAGTGAAGATACGTATCGGACTTTGATGGCTGTAGATAGTGCTGTAATGATCGTTGATGCTGCCAAGGGGATAGAGGCACAAACACTTAAACTATTTAAAGTATGCCGGATGCGCGGGATCCCTATTTTCACATTTATGAATAAACTTGATCGTCAGGGCAAGCCGCCGCTTGAACTGTTAGCTGAATTAGAAGAGGTTCTAGGCATAGAATCATATCCAATGAACTGGCCGATTGGGATGGGGAAAGAATTCCTTGGTATTTATGATCGATATAACAATCGAGTGGAACAGTTCCGAGTAGATGATGAAGACCGTTTTATACCATTAAATGATGACGGAGAAATTGCCGGTGATCATCCGCTAAAAAATTCCGGACTTTACGATCAAACGCTAGATGAAATTATGCTCCTAAATGAAGCTGGGAATGAGTTTTCAGCTGAAAGGATCGCAGCAGGAAACTTGACACCTGTATTTTTTGGAAGTGCGTTAACTGCCTTTGGAGTCCAAACATTTTTGGAGTCATACTTAAAATTTGCTCCGCCGCCAATGGCCCGGAATTCATCCATTGGAGAAATTGATCCGTTAGGGGAACAATTTTCAGGTTTTGTGTTTAAGATTCAAGCAAATATGAATCCTGCACACCGTGATAGGATTGCCTTTGTGCGTGTGTGTTCTGGGAAATTTGAGCGGGGAATGACAGTGAATATTCCACGTTTGAATAAACAAATTAAGCTCTCCCAGTCAACTTCATTTATGGCTGAAGAACGGAATACTGTGGATGAAGCGGTTAGTGGAGATATTATCGGGTTATACGACACAGGAACATATCAAATTGGTGATACTTTGACTACCGGGAAGAACGATTTCCAATATGAAAGACTTCCGCAATTTACACCAGAATTGTATGTCAGGGTTTCGGCTAAAAACGTTATGAAGCAAAAGTCTTTCTATAAAGGAATTCAGCAACTGGTTCAAGAAGGAGCCATTCAGTTATATAAAACCGTTAAAACGGATGATTATTTATTAGGTGCCGTGGGTCAATTACAATTTGAAGTTTTTGAGCATCGGATGAGAAATGAATATAATGCCGAGGTTTTAATGGAAAGAATGGGTTCAAAAATTGCCCGGTGGGTAGATAGTGAAACGGTTGATGAAAATTTATCGAGTTCTCGTTCAATGTTAGTGAAAGACAGATATGATCATTATGTATTTTTGTTTGAAAATGATTTTGCTCTCAGATGGTTTCAAGAGAAAAATCCATCGGTTAAACTCTATAATCCAATGGACCAACATGACTAAGAAAAGTGGCGGAATAGAATCCGCCATTTTTTTTTCGCGTTTATTAAACTGAAAATTCAGACTAATTACCCATGGACGAATCTTTTCCTAGGACTTTACGATTGATTACAATCGTCTTAATAAAGACTAAGGAGGAGATAAGTTGGTAAAAGGTTTCTTTTTTACTGGGTTTCCTGGGTTCATTTGTAATCAATTGATTCGCGAAGTATTAAAAAGCAATCAATTGAATGGATCTGTTTTTGTCCTAATCCTGCCTGATATGGTTGCAAGTGCAAAAAAAGAATCGGCGGCTATAATAGCGGAATATGGGTTAGATGAGTCCACCTTCCACATAATTGTTGGAGATATAACCAAACCGTTTCTTGCTATTACAGAAGAAGAACAAGAAGTTTTACAACACAGGGTTACCCATGTTTTTCATCTAGCAGCCATTTATGATTTAGCCGTTCCAAGAGATATTGCGCAAAAAGTGAATGTAAATGGAACGGAAAACGTAAATGAATGGGTACGAAGATTACCAAACCTAGATAGATATATTTATTTTAGTACTGCCTATGTAGTCGGAAATAGAGAAGGGACTCTGTATGAAACGGAACTTATTGCACCACCCGGTTTTAAAAATCATTATGAACAGACAAAATATGAAGCAGAAGTTTTAGTGGAAACTTTAAAAAAGGAAGTACCTGTTACTATCATTCGGCCGGGGATTGTCAAAGGCCATTCCAATACGGGAGAAACCATTAAATTTGATGGCCCTTATTTTATTATGAACTTTTTAGATCGGTTAAAATTTCTTCCTCTCATACCTCGACTAGGGAAAGGTGAAGCCTTTGTGAACCTTGTTCCAATAGATTATATTATAAAAGCCACTACCTATCTAAGCCAATTAGACAAAGCTGCTGGAAAAACGTATCATCTAACAGACCCTCATCCCTATCGTGCTTCAGAAATATATGAAATCATGATGCAAGAAATGCTAAACAAACAACCAAAAGGAATGATACCATTAACTATAGGGAAATGGTTCCTTTCTATTAAACCGTTGCGCAAATTTCTGGGAGTAGAGAAAGAAGCATTAGATTACTTTACTTGGAAAGGACAATTCGACTGCACACATGCTGTCACAGATCTTAAGGAATCAGGGATCGCCTGTCCTGACTTTAAAGATGGGGTTAAACCAATGACAGCATTTTATTTACAAGAAAAAAATAACCCAACCTTTCAAATTAATATCTTATAGCAGGGGTGATGACTGATGGATGCCACTCAAGAAAAGCTTAAAATAATTGCCCCGGCAACAGGAGAGCAGATCGGAGAAATTCCTGAAACGCCAATAAGCGAGGTTGACAGCTTTTATCAAAAGGGTAAAACTGCGTTTAAGCAGTGGAGTAATCTGACAATATCTGAGAGGGCAAAATACCTATTAAAGCTCAAAGATATTATCGTAGAGCAGATGGAGGCTATAGCTAAAACAATCGCTGCGGATACTGGAAAAGTGGTTACGGAGGCATTGGTAGCTGATATCATGCCAACCCTTGACAGTATTGATCACATAATAAAGCATGGGGAGAGAATTCTTCAGCGCCAAAAAGTAAAAACGCCTCTTTTATTGATAGGAAAGAAATCATTTATTGAATACATGCCGAGGGGAGTGGTTTTAGTAATTTCGCCATGGAATTATCCATTTCAATTGGCAATGGTCCCAATGCTTAGTGCTTTGGCATCGGGGAACACAGTGATTTTAAAACCATCAGAAGTAACTCCACTAGTAGGCAAATGTATAGAGGGGCTTTTTGCTAAAGTGGGCTTTCCTATGGGAGTTGTTCAAGTTGCACATGGTGGAAAAGAGGTAGGGGCAGCCTTTACAAATGGAAAACCAGATTATATTTTCTTTACAGGATCTATCCCGACCGGGAAAATCATTCAACAAGTTGCTTCAAAGCATCTTATTCCAACAACGCTAGAACTTGGCGGCAAGGATCCAATGATTGTATTTGCAGACGCTCATTTGGAACGTGCGGCAAAAGGGGCAGTGTGGGCGGCATTTACTAACAGTGGTCAAGTATGCATGAGTGCAGAAAGGCTGTATGTTGAAAAATCGATTTATCCGAAGTTTCTATCCTTACTTAAAAAAGAAATTTTAAACTTAAAACAGGGGATAGATGAAGATGATGATGTCGGCTCGATGACCTTCCCGGCTCAAAAAGAAATTGTAAGAGACCAGTTAGAGGATGCATTAAAGAAGGGCGCAAGTCTAGAGACCGGTCTAATTCCTGAAAAATGGGATAGTAGTATGTTTTTACCACTAATGGTAGTTACAAATGTGAATCATGATATGAAAATAGTCCAGGAAGAATCCTTTGGACCTATTCTGCCAGTCATTCCATTTGAGAGTGAAGATGAAGTAATTAGTCTTGCAAATGATACGGTTTATGGATTAAATGCAAGTGTTTGGTCAAATGATAATGAAAGAGCGAGAAGAGTATCCTCTAAACTCGTATCAGGGGCAGTGGTGATAAATGATGCTATTATTAGTATTGCCAATCATGGCCTTCCCTTTGGAGGGGCCAAACAAAGTGGAATCGGCAGGTACCATGGGGATGCCGGGTTAAGAATTTTTTGCCATGAAAAAGCAATTGTCGAGGATACCGGACGGAAAAAAAGTGAAATTCATTGGTATCCATATCAAGGAAAATACCCATTATTTCTTCAACTCTTTAAAAGTTATTTCCAAACCAATCGAAACTGGATTAAATTTTCACAAACCTATTTACGAATCCTTAAAAAGAATTAAGTTGGGAAAAATAATAGAATTTCCGCTGTTTTTTGGCAAAAATGGATAAACTAAGTTTAGGTTTTTCACCTTAAAAAATATGCCATGAAAAGCGGGACTGTACGATGAAAAAGATGAATAAACTGGAAGCTGTTTTTTGGAATATTGCTTTTCCTGGTTTTAGTCAGTTGTTAATGGGTCAATATATCAAAGGAATATTGTTTGTCACCTTAGAAGTAATGATAAATGCCAATAGTCATTTTAATTCGGCAATCATGTACAGCTTTTTAGGTGAAATTGACAATGCAGAGGCGGTTCTTAACTATCAATGGCTAATGTTTTACCCATGTGTCTATTTATTTTCCTTGTGGGATGGGTATCGTTCTGCCATGCCTGCTAATGAAAAATACTCATTCTTTCCATTTGTCTTCGGTGCCTATTTTGTTACTGTAGGATTAATGGTATCACCTAAGGTTACAATTTTTCAAATCCATCCTGGTCCAGTCTTTCTACCGATGCTGTTTTTAATTCCTGGGTTGCTTATTGGTTTTTTAATTAAATTTTTACTGTCTTTAAAGCTAAAAAATTAAAGTTTATTTAATAAAAAGCTTCAAATCAGGATATTCTGATTTGAAGCTTTTTATTGGGAAAAATTTTTTAAAATGAACCCCCACAAATTGCTTAAGATGCAACGTAACTATGTAGTGAAAATAAGGTTTTATACAGAAGAAACAAGATTAAAGGGTGTGGTAAGGGAAATAAAAAAACATGAAACAAAGGAAATGTAAAATAAATAAGCGCTATAACAATAAACAGGAAAAGATAGCCATTCTTGGGGCTTTTTTTTTCTAAATGCTTAACACCAAAAAGTCCAAGTTATCACTCATATGTTATAATTGGTCGAATAGAGGTGAGCATATGCTAGGTTTATTGTTTATGGCCAAAAAGAAAAAGAAGAACACCCTGGAAGAAATGGTTCTTCTGATTCAACAAGGCGACCGTTATTTGCTTGACGAAATTATTAATTCTTACAAACCATTTATAGCTAAAACAGTATCTTCTGTATGCAAACGATATATCTATGAAACCGATGATGAATTTAGTATTGGTCTCATCGCATTCAATGAAGCGATAGAGAAATATTCAAAAGAGCGAGGAAACTCCTTATTGAGTTTTTCCGAAGTCATTATCAAGAGAAGAGTAATTGACTATATTCGTAAGCAATCCAAAAATCAACATTTAAGTTTTGACTTAACCAATGATACTAACGAAGAAGAAACAGCTGGAACAATTATTGTTAATGAACTCTCATTAGATGATTACCAAAAAAAGAATGATGAACAATTAAGAAAGGATGAGATTGTTCACTTTCAGAAATTATTAACTACTTTTGATTTAAGTTTTTCTGACTTAGTTGAGAATTCACCGAAGCATGTCGATGCGCGCAAAAACGCAATTATGGCTGCAAAATTGTTAGTAGAAAACGAAGAATTAAAAGAAATGTTATTCACTAATAAACGTCTTCCCATTAAACAATTAGAGAAAATGGTAGATGTCAGCAGAAAGACGATTGAACGAAATAGGAAATATATTATTGCCATTGCACTTATTTTATCTAGTGATTATGTTTATATGAAAGATTATATAAAGGGGGTGCTAGACACATGAAAAAGGGAATTATAATGGAAATAGAAGAAGAATTCCTAACGCTAATGACCCCTGAAGGTGAGTTTTTGCATACTACGAGGCAAAATCAGCCATATGCAATTGGGGAAGAAATTTACTTTTTTCCAATGGAACGTGTTAGAAGTTCGAATCCTTTTAATTGGTTTATTAGCATTTTTAAATTTAAACCTGTTTGGGCACTAGTAGCTGTGTTCGTTATTATGCTAGGCTCATTTTTCCCTATGTATCAAAGTAATAAAGCATATGCCTATATGTCCATTGATGTTAATCCTAGTATAGAACTTGGTGTTAATAAGAAGATGCAGGTTGTTAAGATCAAAGGATTTAACAAAGACGGTAAGAAGATTGTCTCGCATCTGACTAGCTGGAAAAAGAAAAATGTTTCTGATTTAGTACAAACGATCTTAGCTGAAATGAATAAAGAAGGTTATTTGAGTAAAAATGATCACGTTATTATATCCACAGCTCGAACCAAAAGTCCGGAAGAAAATGTGGAAAAGGAACTTAAAGCGAACATTGAGGAGATTAAAGCATCAATTGAAAAGCAAAATGCTGAACCAACAGTTGTTAACGCCTCAAAAGAGTCATTAGATGATGCTCATAAACGTGGTATTACTACTGGTAAATTACATGATAATAATACCCAAGTTTCCATTAATAAAACAAAAAAAGTGAAAACAAAAGATAAAAAGAAAACTTCAGATAGTAAAGCTATACAAACGAAACCGCCTGTTAAATCTCCGCCTTCTGTACCACTAAAAAAACGAACAGAAACTAAGGCCCTACAAAATAAGGCTTTTGCAGAAAATAAAAGGCAGCCTGAAAAGAAAGGGATAAATGGAAAATTTACTCCACCCGGACAATTGAAAAAGATAAATGAAAAGCAAATAAAGCAAAATCAAGAGCGTCCTAAAAAACAAAATAATAATCAAAAAGAAAATAAGGCAGAGAACAAAAAATCGACGAAACAAGAAAAGTCTAAAGGGAAAGACAGCCATAGAGATCCCGGAAAAGAAAAAAAAGCAGAGAACAAAAAACCGTCGAATCAAGAAAAGTCTGAAAAGAAAGACAGTTATAGAGATACCGGTAAAAATAAGAATGGGAACAAATGGAAAGATAAAAATAAAGAAAAAGAAATAGCTAAACAGGATGACAAAAAAAATAAAAAACCTTATGGAAACCATAGGAGTAATCAAAAGGATAAATAAAGTCCGGAAGTAATTCCGGACTTTTTCCATATTTATAAAGTTATTGTTGTTGTCCAGATAATTGTGCTTGTGCTTGTTGGACAAGGCGTTTTGTAATTTCCCCGCCTACAGATCCATTTGCTCTTGAAACTGTATCTGACCCTAAATTTACTCCAAATTCTTGGGCAATTTCGTATTTAACTTGATCTAAATATTGTTCAATCCCAGGTACTAACAACTTGTTCCTGCTATTAGCCATATAAATCAGCTCCTTATTTTCTGTCCAGAGATAATTTTACCTCTGTATAGGTATTATTAATTTATTTTGTTGTTTTATTAGTGGAAATGTTTTTCGTTATTGGATATAAATTTCTAAAGAAAAATAAAAAGGAGCCAAACGGCTCCTTCCTCCTATTCCTTCACTGCCTCTAATAATAGGTCAACGATGTGAACACCTCGCATCTTCTCAGCGAGTCCTTCCTTTTCAATCCCAACCTTTACTTGTAATAAGCAGCCTGGGTTAGCAGTTACAATTGTGGTAGCATGAATATTTTTGGCTTGGACCATTTTGTAATCAAGCATTTTCATCGACATTTCTGATTCGATAATATTATATATGCCCGCAGAACCGCAACAACGGTCCGCATCTTTCATCTCAACATACGTTGCTCCTTTAATAGATTGCAGAAGGAGCCTTGGTGCAGATGCAGTTTTCATTACATTTCTTAAATGACAAGAATCCTGATACGTAATTATTTGAGATGGAAGCTCTAATTTTACTCTTTCATGGAAGGTAACTGAAACTAGAATTTCGGACACATCCTGAATTTTTTCTGTGAATTTCTTTGCTCGTTCGCTCCACTCTGGGTCTTCTTTTAATAAGTGATCATAACCAAGTAAGAATGCGCCACAACCCCCGGCATTTGTAATGATAAAATCAATATTTAAATCTTCAAAAGCTTTGATATTTCTCTTGGCAAGATCTTTTGAACCACCCTTTTCACCATAATGACCGTGCAGGGCACCACAACATGTTTGCTCCTCGGGAATAACAATTTCACAGCCAGCCAGTTGGAGTAATTTGATGGTAGCGTCATTTGTTTTCATAAACATGGAGTCCATCAAACAGCCACTAAAGAAGGCAACTCGGTGTGTTTTTTTTCCAATTGGTTCTGCATGAACCGGTCTATTTTTCAGTTCTTTCATCGTTGATACTGGAGGTAGTACTTTTTCCATTAAGGTTAGATGCTCAGGCAATATACCTAAGAATCCAATTTTTCTCGCCATAGTTTGTAAACCAGACCGTTGGTAAAACCCAATTAACCCTGTCACATTTTTCATTCGATTTGGATGTGGGAACAATCCTTCGAATACTGTTTTTCGAACGATACTAGTCGATAATGAGTATTTCTTATTCTGACTGACAATATCACGTGCTTCTTCGAGTAAATGGCCATACTTTACTCCAGATGGGCAAACAGTTTCACATGCCACACAGCCAAGACAAAGGTTAAGTGAACGCTCAAAATCTTCATCCGGTTCAATTAAACCATCGGTTACAGCCTTCATTAAGGCGATCCTGCCTCGCGGGGAATGTGATTCTTTATAGCCTGATTCAATATATGTGGGACACGCAGGCAAACAAAAGCCACATCGCATACAATTTAATAGTTCATCTTCATTCATTCTCACTTTAAACTGTTCTTGGATGATTTCTTTTTCTTTAACAGTTGTCATTTTGAAACCACCATGTCTTTTTTGTCGTCTGCTGCTAATACTGTTCCTTGGCCAGAAACTACCACGCGCTTTTTATAACTTTTAGCAAAAACCTTCCCTGGATTCATGATATTATTTGGATCCAAAGCAAGCTTAATGGCTTTCATCACGGCAATTCCTTCTTTACCCAGTTTCCATTCAAGATAAGGTGCTTTCATAACTCCAACACCATGCTCACCTGTAATGGTTCCGCCAAGTTCCACTGCTTTTTCAAAGATTTCAGCAAAAGCCATCTCGACACGTTCCATTTCTTCGTGATTTCTTGCATCCGTTGGGCATGTAGGATGGAGATTTCCATCACCTGCATGGCCAAAAGTACAAATTTGCAGATTGTATTTGTCAGCAATGTTATTGATGGCGTTTACCATTTTCGCTAGTTCTGACCTTGGGACAGTAGCATCTTCAAGTACAGTAGTTGGCTTGAGTCGTGCAAGTGCAGAAAGTGCTGTGCGCCTTGCAGCAGCTAAGGCTAACGCTTCTTCCTCTGAAGATGCTACTTTAACGGAGACGGCACCTTCCTGCTCGCAAACCTTGATGATTTTTTCAATATCACGTTCGACAACTTCAGGTGAACCATCTTGTTCAATTAATAAAACTGCTTGAACGTCTGTAGGTAATCCAATTTTAGAATAGTCTTCGACTACTCTAATCGTAGGTTGATCTAGGAATTCAAGTGTGATAGGTATAATTTTATTGGCGATAATTTTGGAAACAGATTTTGCTGCAGCTTCTAGATCCTGATACAAGGCTAGCATCGTTTTCTTGGTTTCAGGCATGGGGATAAGCTTTAAAATTGCTTCAGTGATGATCCCAAGAGTTCCTTCCGAACCCACCATTAACCGAGTTAAGTCATAACCTGCGACATCTTTTGCCAGTTTTCCACCTGTTCTTACGATATCCCCGTTCGGCATGACAACCTCAAGACCAATCACATAATCCCGGGTTACTCCATATTTAAGTCCACGTAATCCACCAGAGTTTTCGTTAATAGCTCCACCAATCGTGGCAATTTTCATTGAACCTGGATCAGGTGGATAAAAAAGTCCCTTTGCTGAAGCAGCGTTAGCTACATCGAGGCAAATGACGCCTGGCTGGACAGTAATCGTTAAATTTTCTTCATCTAGATCAACAATTCTGTTCATATGCTTGAAAAGAATAACTACGCCACCCTCAGTTGGGCAGGTACCTCCACAAAGATTTGTCCCAGAACCTCGCGGTACAATAGGCACTTTATTTTCATTACATACCTTAACAACTTCTGAGACTTCCTTTGTATTCCTTGGGCTGACAACCGCATCTGGCATAGCCTGCAAGTTTGGTGTTGAATCATAAGAATAAACAAGTCTTTCGGTTTTAGCATCATCAAAATTTTCCTTTGAGACAATGCTGATTAATTTGTCTTTTACTACTTTGGAAAGCATTCTGTTTCCTCCATTCACTGAATACGCTTACAAGCTAAATGATTTTTTCTTCTAAATTAAGTATAAAAAAACAGGCTTCTGCCTGCTATGGATGAATATCTAAAAAACCTCAATAATATTTTTGAATTTTTGTTTGTTCATCCAAAAAGAGAATTGCAAGATACAACGTAACTAAATCTTGGATATTATTAGGGTTTAATTGTGTTAATTCCTCAACTTTTTTTAAACGGTAGTGGAGGGTATTAATATGTATATGTAATGTATTGGATGTGTTCTTCAGCGAATGATTTTGCTTAAATAATTCTTTAATGGTTTCTAATAGTTCTGTTTCCTTCAATAGGGGGCCAATGGTTCTTGTAATAAAATCAGCTTTGATTTTAGGATTTATTTCTTCAGAAATCATTTCAAGTGTCAAATCTTCATCGAAGATAATCGAGGAATTTAACTTAGCTATTTTCAGGGATCTTTCGGCTTGTCGATATGAATTACTGATTTCCTGCGAATCCACTGCCTGACCAACACCAGCAACCGCTTGAATCCCGAAATTGCTTGTCAAGAATTGAAAAAATTGCTTCAAGCGTCTTTCAATACTCTCCCGTGTAGGCCGATTAGTGCAATTTATGAGTAAAACCATCCTTTCGTTGCCCGACCGGGAGACAACTTCTTTTGTATTTTGCTGAAACCTATTAAAAATCATTGTCCAACTATCTCTCGAAAGTGGTGCATTTAACCCGATAAACTCAATAATTACAACCATTCTTTTGACTTCTATGTCTATTGATAGAAGCTTAGCTCTGTCTAAGAAGGAGTAATTCCACTCTTTGGCTTGGACCCAATCCATTATGAATGATTCTACTGCCCGGGTATGCCATTCAAACTGTTCTGCATAATAATTTTCACTAATAAGGAGTTCAGTCATTTTTCGGATTACTTCTCCAAAGGGGGTAACTTTATTTGGTTCGCCAGTAATCCCAATAACACCAATCACATCATGTTGAAATAAGATCGGTAAATTAATCCCAGCTTTTACACCAGATAACTTTAATTGGTCTTCATCTTTAATAATCATCTTTCGTTTTTGTTGTAATGCGATCAATGCTCCTTCATGGAAAGAACCTACTCTATCGAGGTCTGTACTTGCAATGATATAGCCCTCCGTATTTACAACTATAATATCTTCACCAATTAACTTCTGAACTTCTTTGACAATTTTTTCTGCTAATTCAGGTAATATCAAGGGTGACACCTCCATGAACAACTGCTTATATTATAACAGTGTTTGTCTGCAAGTTGTTTTGGTATAAAAAATACTCTGGATGTATCACCCAGAGTTTGGTAGAAATTATAATCTTAATCACTTCCTTGACTTACATCTTTTGAAGGATGCATAAAAGGATATGCTTGCGGTTTCTTTTTGCTTTCCAATAGCTCACGATTTTCACTTGTGTTCCAGCCAATATCATTTGTCGGATGAACCCATTCATCTCCCGCCATAATCGAAGGGTCGGTATCCTTTGTCCAGTTTTCTAATGGAGAATTAGGCGAGGCATAAATACTATCACCAATTGTAACGCCATGTTTATTAACAAAGGGAGGCTCCATTTTTATTCCCGTACCCTCAAAACTAGGCGCACTGATTTGATGGGGCATCGTTTCATTCAAGCTCACTGGTTTGGCGGACTGTGTATTTTTCGCTTTTTTCATTTTCTAATCACTCCTGTTTTTTCTTTATTTTCTTCGAGAAGGACAATTTTATTTATGAAAAATAAGGAAAGGAATGATTACCTTTAGTTTGTTCAAAACTATGGAAGTAAGATTAAACTATTTCAGGGAGGATTATTTGATGGCTAAGCGTAAAGCAGAATTTGATGCAGTGGAAAAATATACAAAAACACCTCATAAAAATGTTCAAGAAAGTGAATTTTCAGCGGAATTTACTGATAATAACAATGCGATTAGATTTCAAAATCGAAATTCAAAATTAGGGAAAAAGGGAAGAAGTTAATGAAAAGCCGCCGTAAAACCCCACCACGTATTCCTACTGAAGAATTCAGCATCGAATTTGGCGATGTTAACGGCACAAAATTATATGATATTATGCAGGTGACTCAAAAAGAGAAGAAAAACAATAAAAAGAAATAAGCCGGCAACGCCGGCTTGTTACTTTTCAGAATATGAAAAGATAAGTGTACGATTGTTCATTGGGTCAAAATAAGCTAATAGACAGGAGGCTTGTTTAGAAATTTTCCCAGTTGTTTGGAACTCTGATAAATCAAAAGAGAGTTCTTCAAGCATCGTATGTTTATATAACTCTTTTTCATCGAGACCAAGCTCTACAAATGAATGTCCTAAAATAGCTGGGTGTTCTGAAATTCGTTTGTAAATTTGTGTTCTTTTTTCCTTATTAAAGCTTGCTTCCCACCAGGGTTTCCTCGGTTTGAATTTGTGCTTCAAGAGGTAATCATATTTCATTAGCCCAACAATAACATCAAGGTCGGCTACATCCTGGTGTTCCAAAAAGGCAAACAGTCTTCGGAATAAATCTTCTAGTTGATGACCAATTCTAGACCAGCCTTGGCTTTCCCAAAAAGAACCAAATTCTTGAAAGAAGTCAAACGGTGAAGGAAACACATTGGTTATTAAATATTCCACAGTAGTATCCATCCGATGATCATTCCAATACTTTTCCAACACATCCTCCACCTGCTTAATTCTAACGATATCATCGAAAGAGAGGACATTGTTACTTAAAATTTCATAGGGAGAATGATCCATATATATATATTTGTGGTCATCCGCACGAAGCCGGACTCCAGTTCCTCTGAGCATTTTTAGAAAACCTAATTGCAGCTCTTCAGGACGGAGTTCAAATACATCATTGAAAGTTTTTCGAAAAGAAGCGTAATCTTCTTCAGGTAAACCAGCTATTAAATCAAGATGCTGGTCGATTTTTTTGCCTTCTTTCACTAATGAGACTGTTCTTGTCAGTTTTGAAAAATTTTGTTTTCGCATTACGAGTTCATTGGTAAAGTCATTGGTGGATTGAACACCGATTTCAAAGCGGAAAAGACCTTTTGGTGCTTCTTGATTAAGAAATTCAATCACTTCAGGACGCATGATATCGGCTGTAATTTCAAACTGAAAGACGGTTCCCGGGAGATGTTCATCTATTAAGAAACGAAACATTTCCATTGCATAACTCCTGCTAATATTGAAGGTACGATCGACAAACTTAATTGTTTTTGCCCCATTTGCCATTAAATAGCGTATATCTTCTTTAATTTTTTCACGGTCAAAGTACCGAACCCCCACCTCAATCGATGACAAGCAAAATTGGCAGCTGAATGGACAACCACGGCTAGTCTCAATATAAGTGACACGTTTGCCTAAATTGGCGATGTCTTCAGGGAAACGATAAGGTGAAGGCAATTCCTTAAGGTCCAACTTATTTATTTGGGGAGTAATAACAATTTGCTGATCCTCACGTAAGGCAATTCCAGGAACTTTTTTAAAGTTATGATTATTTTGTATTTCTGTTAGCAATTGTTTAAAGGTTTGTTCTCCTTCACCCATAACAATAAAGTCCACCTCTGGGACTTTTTCCATCCATTCACGGGTGTCATAAGTAACCTCAGGTCCGCCCAGAACAATAATTAGCGACGGGTCCACTTTTTTTAACAGATTGACCACTTTAATGGTTTCTTCGATGTTCCAGATATAGCAGCTAAATCCAATCACTTTCGGTTTCTGTTGATAAAGATCTGTAACAATATTTAATATAGGGTCCTTTATGGTATATTCTTTGATTTGTATATTAAAATCTGGTTCTGCATATGCCTTTAAATAGCGAATCGCTAGGTTGGTATGGATAAACTTAGCATTCAAGGTGGAACAAATAACATTCATAAAAAAACTCCTTTGCATAAATGAAAACAATATTTTATTATAGCCTAGTTTAGACAAAAAATGAAGCAAACGATACAAAAGACCCATGCCGCTTTGGCATAGGTCTTTTCAATTAATTATTAAGGAATCATAAAACTGAGGAAATGACTCTGAACAAAGGTCATAATTCCAATTATTATCACTAGGAAGAAGCTGTGTTTGATTGTAAAACGGAAAAGTTCGGATTCCTTACCTGCAAGTCCAACAGCAGCACAGGCAACGGCTATTGATTGTGGTGAAATCATTTTTCCTGTTACTCCACCTGAAGAGTTAGCTGCCAGAGCTAACACCGGATCCATACCAATAGAAGTAGCTGTGATTTTTTGGAGGTTACCGAATAATAAGTTTGCAGAAGTATCAGACCCAGTAATGAACACACCAAGCCAGCCAAGGAAAGGTGAGAAAAACGGAAATAGTAAAGAACCTGTTTTGGCAAGTGTCATTCCAAGAGTAGTACTCATTCCAGATGCATTCGTAACATAGGCAAAACCAACAACAGAAGCGATTGTAATGACTGGATATTTTAATTCATTAATTGTTTCGCCAAAAGTAATAGCCCAATTTTTCCATGAGATGCCGACAATGAATTTTGTTAAAATCGCTGCGATTAGAATTGCTGTACCGGCTGCTCCAAGAAGTTCCAATTTATAAATTGCTGGGATAGGAGCCCCAGCGGTGTTAATGATTTTATTATTTATTAATGGCACATTTGGAATATATGTAAATGCATGCCCAATCGAATTAACTGCCTTTAAGATGGCGTTTGTACCCTCGTAATGACCAGTTAATGCAAGCTTAACGGTAGGCATACCCCATAATGTAATTATTGCTGTTAACAATAGGAAAGGTGACCATGCCTTGAAAATTTGTCCACCCGTATGCTGTACATCTTGTGTTTTAAGTTGCCTTGCTGACGTAGCGGCAAGTTCTTGCTCAGAAGCAAATCGAAAGATTGTTTTTGGCTTCCAGAATTTTAAGAAGATGGCAAGTGCAAATAAGGAAACTAAAGCTGATAAGATATCGGGAAGTTCTGGTCCCATAAAGTTAGAGGTAAAATATTGAGTCCCAGCAAATGCTACTCCTGATACGAGAATTGCTGGCATGACTTCTTTCGTTTTTTTCCAGCCAGCCATGATAAATACTAGATAGAATGGGATAAAGACTGATAAAAATGGCAACTGGCGGCCTACCATTTTTGAGATCTCTGTTGCTGCAATACCAGTTGGCCCTTCCATGGCAATAATCGGTGCACCAATCGCTCCGAATGCAACAGGTGCAGTATTAGCAATCAGACAAAGTCCTGCTGCATATAAAGGATTAAATCCTAAACCTACTAAAAGTGCTGCCGAGATGGCAACTGGTGCTCCAAATCCTGCAGCACCTTCAAGAAACGCTCCAAAGGAAAACGCTACCAATAATGCTTGTAAACGGCGGTCCTCAGTAATAGAAACAACAGAGGTTCGAATAATATCAAATTGTCCAGTCTTTACAGTAAGTTTATAGAGGAATACTGATGTAATGATAATCCAGCCAATCGGCAGTATACCATATACAGCACCTTGTGAGGCAGACATAAATGCCATACCTGCAGGCATTTTATAGGCAAAAATTGCAATCACTAAGGCTATAGCAAGTGTCGATAATCCAGCAAGATAGCCCTTCATCCGTTTAATAGCTAAAGCCCAGAAAAAGTAAAGAATCGGAATTAGTGCAACAACAGCAGATAATGCGAGATTATCCCCCACTGCTGTAAAATTTTGAGTAAATGTCATAATAGCTTAATCCCCCCGAATTAGCTTTTTTTGATTTTTCTTCAAGTAATGATGTCTACCCTCCTTTATTTCAGCAACCGCTTACAAATGGTGACTAGGTCATCAGATGACTAGATGTTTCCTGCTTCTAAAATGAATTATAGGGACGAAATGGAAGAAATTCAATCTTTTTTTTAAAAATTTGCATTATTAAATATTATCATGTAACAAATAGTAGAATATTGTTTAAATTGATGAAGTTGATTACATAGGCAGATTTTTGAAAAAACTGTATAATGAAGATGCGTCTGAGAAACGAATGCTTGTTAGGGGCTGGACCGGTGAATTATAAAAAAATAAAACCAAAAAAGATCTATGAAGAAGTAGCAGAGGCCATATATGAAATGATTCGAACGGGTCAAGTTAAACCAGGTGAAAAACTTGATTCGGTACAACAACTTGCAGAAAATTTCCAAGTGGGCCGCTCCGCCATCCGTGAAGCGTTAACCTCGTTAAGAGCGATGGGTCTCGTTGAAATGAAGCAAGGGGAGGGTACATTTGTAAAGGAATTTGAACCAGAGCAAATCACTTTTCCGCTATCGACAGCTATTTTAATGAACCAAGAAGACATTGCTCAATTATTAGAGGTTCGTAAGATAATTGAAATTGGTACGGCTGCTGCAGCTGCTAAAAAAAGAACGAGTCAACATTTATCCATGCTGGAGGAAGCACTGGAAGAAATGAAGAAAGCACAAGGGAATGAAACACTGGGTGAAAAAGCTGATTTACAATTTCATCTTGCTCTTGCTGATGCCGCGCAAAATCCTTTGTTGCTTAGCTTAATGAATCATGTTTCTGGTTTGATGGGAGAAACCATGAAAGAAACACGACGTGTTTGGCTCTTTTCTAAACAAACCACAGTGGAGCGACTATTTGATGAACACAAGGATATATTTGAAGCTGTAAAAGAGCAGGATGAAGAAAAAGCGAGAAAGTTTATGCTCGTACACTTAGAAAATGTAGAAGCTGTGCTGCAAAAGTATTTTCAATCTGCGAATTTTCCAAACTAACTATTTTACAGCCAAAATCGATTGAACCCATAAAACATGCGTCTCCTAGCCATTGGAGAATGCATGTTTTTTATAATTTTATTTTTTTTTGCTGGAAGCACTTTCAAAAGGTTCTAGTTTTATTGTAGTATGAATAATATAAAAATTTATTTCTTTTTTTATTTAAGTCATCAGATGACCAGTTCATCAGCGGAAATTATGAAAATTGAATTATAGGAGAGGAAGACAATCATGAAGGTTACACTTTTTGCAACTTGTATTGTAGATATGTTCCAAAGTAATGTAGGAAAGGCCACCGTCGAACTCCTTGAGAGGCTCGGTTGTGAAATTGATTTTCCTGAATCACAAGTTTGTTGCGGGCAGCCGTCATATAATAGTGGTTATGTTAAAGAAACAAAAGAAGCAATGAAACGGATGATAGACACATTTATCGATGCTGAATACATAGTCTCTCCATCAGGATCTTGCATAACGATGTTCCATGAGTATCAGCATATTTTTAAGGGGGACCCCGTTTGGGAACCAAAGGCAAAAAAACTTGCTGAAAAATCATTTGAACTTACGCAATTTATTGTTGATGTTTTGAAAATTGAGGATGTCGGTGCCCGTTTTGAAGGAAGTGTAACCTATCATACCTCCTGTCATATGACAAGATTGTTAGGTGTGAAGAAAGCTCCTATGATTCTATTAAGTAATGTAAAAGGTCTAAAGTTTACTGAATTGCCTGGGAAGGAACAATGCTGTGGATTTGGGGGTACTTTTGCAGTAAAAATGGCTCAAATTTCAGAGCAAATGGTGGATGAAAAAGTCCGACATGTTGAAGAAACTGGTGCTGAATATCTAATCGGTGCCGATGCAGCCTGCTTAATGAATATTGGCGGAAGAATTGATAGAGTTGGAAAACCGATCAAGGTAATGCATATTGCCGAGGTATTAAATAGCCGTTGATTTTGGAACTCTATTAATTGAAGTGCCTGGAACGGAAATCAACAGACAAGTTTTATAAACTTAGAAGAATGGAGGAATAATTGTATGGCAATGAAGATTAGCACAGATCAATTTAAAGAGCGTGTTGATAAAGGAATTCATGATGACTTCATGCGCGGTGCCGTTGCTGGAGCACAGGACGGTATGGGTGTAAAAAGAAGAGTCGCCGCTGAGGAACTAGGAAACTGGGAAGAATGGCGCTCTCATGGGGAAGAAATTCGTCAACATGTACTGGAAAATTTGGATTATTATTTAGAACAACTAAGTGAGAATGTTGCCAAGCGTGGTGGACATGTATTTTTTGCACAAACTAAGGAAGAAGCAAATGAGTATATCCAAGGGATTGTAAAAAAGAAGGAAGCCAAGAAAATTGTTAAATCGAAATCGATGGTAACTGAAGAAATCAGTTTAAATGCGATGTTGGAACAAGAAGGCTGTGAGGTTATAGAAACAGACCTTGGCGAATACATTCTTCAAATTGATGATCATGATCCGCCGTCTCATATTGTTGTACCTGCGCTCCATAAAAACAAAGAGCAAATTCGCGATGTGTTTACGGAGAGGTTAGGTTACACAAAAACATCAAAACCAGAAGAGTTAGCTTGGCATGCCCGTGAGATGCTTCGTAAGGAATACCTATCAGCCGATATTGGAATTACTGGCTGTAATTTTGCTGTGGCCGAAACAGGTTCTTTTAGTCTAGTAACTAACGAAGGAAATGCTGATTTAGTAACAGCATTACCTAAAACACAAATTACAGTTATGGGAATGGAAAGACTGGTTCCAACCTTTGAAGAGATGGAAGTTTTAGTAAGCTTACTAACGAGAAGTGCGGTAGGTCAGAAATTAACTAGCTATATTACTGTGTTAACAGGACCGAAAGAAGCATTTGATGTCGATGGTCCGGAGGAATTTCACCTTGTCATTGTTGATAACGGAAGATCCAAGATACTTGGGGGAGAGTTCCAATCTGTTTTACAGTGTATCCGCTGTGCTGCCTGTATTAACGTATGTCCAGTGTATCGGCATGTGGGCGGTCACTCATACGGCTCTATTTATTCCGGCCCTATCGGTGCAGTCCTATCACCATTATTAGGCGGATATGACGAATTTAAAGAGCTTCCTTACGCTTCAACCCTATGTGGTGCTTGCACAGAAGTATGTCCAGTAAAAATACCATTACATAACCTTCTTCATAAACACCGAGAAGTTATTGTCGAAAAAGAGGGAAAAGCACCAATATCCGAAAAGCTATTAATGAAAGCTTTTGGTTTAGGGGCAGCCTCTCCAATCATGTATAAGATAGGATCTAAGATGGCACCCGCTGCCATGAACCCTTTTACAGTGGGTGAGAAGATAACTAAAGGACCAGGTCCATTAAAGGCTTGGACAGATATTCGAGATTTTCCGGCACCAAATAAAGAGCGATTCAGAGATTGGTTTAAAAACCGTGAAAAAGGAGGCAAATAATCATGGTTGGGACGATTCACAATCGAGATAAATTTCTAAACCAAATCGCGGGCAGTCTTGGGCGGCCACGCATTTCCTCTCCAGTTGAAAGGCCGACCTGGAAATTCCAGCCCCAATATGAGGTTTTGAAAGATGCTACACAAGATGAATTGTTAGAGGTACTTAAAGACCAATGTAAAAAAATTCATACAAGCCTTTATGTAACTGAAAGCAATGATTTATCTTCAGTCCTAAATGAAGTAGTTTCTGGTTTTGGCGGCGGTCCGATTGTCACTTGGAAAGATGATCGCTTTTCCAAGTGGGGACTAGATCCGCTTTTGAAGAAGGAATGGCCTGCACAGAATATAGAGGTTTACGAGTGGAATCATAGCAAGGGGCAACAAAACATTGCAAAGGCGGAAAAGGCTAATGTAGGGATTACTATTAGTGAAATAACACTGGCTGAATCCGGAACGGTCGTATTGTTTAGTGATGAGAATAAAGGAAGAACTGTCAGCTTTCTACCTGCAACATATATCGCACTTATACCGAAAAGTACACTAGTACCGCGGATTACGCAAGCATCTCAAAAGATGCGGGAGATTCATAAGAAAACTGGTCATGTTGCTTCATGCGTCAATTTTATTACTGGACCGAGTAACTCTGCGGATATTGAATTGAATCTTGTCGTTGGAGTGCATGGACCAGTAAAGGCATCGTATATTGTCATTAATGATTTATAAATATTTTTAAAGGTCTGTACCATAATCGGGTGCAGGCTTTTTTTATTTTCTGTTCTACAACAATTTTGAATCTGTTATACAATGAAAAATCATCTTGAAAATCATATATACTAGCATTTATTCAATAATGAATTTTTGTGTTATAAAATTTTTTTCTCTGTGTTTGACTTTTATCACAGATTAATAAAAATATTCGTTTTACAATAGTTGTGGGGAAGTAAAATTTTATTTTACGAGATTTCTAGCTACAGCGCCTAGGGGCTCGGGGTCATAAGCCCCTGGTCACTGCGCTTCCGCTTTTCAAATCAGGGAGGGACATTATGTCTATTTTACCGAAAAAAAATGAATTGGGCTTTTTTGAAATCCGTCTTGAATCAATTGGGGGGTTAGGTGCTAACCTTGCTGGAAAAATGTTGGCGGAGGCAGGCGTTTTAAGTCTTGGCTTGAAGGGTTCTAATTTTTCATCCTACGGATCAGAAAAAAAGGGGTCTCCAGTAAAGAGCTTTATCCGCTTCTGTGAACCAGATGTGGAAATTAGAGACCATAGTCCAATTGAACAACCACATATTGTTGGGGTTTTCCATGAAGCCTTATATAGAACTGTTAATGTTGTCAGCGGATTAAATGCTGATGGTATCGTACTCGTTAATACAGCGAGAGAATTTGATGAAGTAAAAAAGGATTTACAATTGGAATACGGAACACTTGCCATTGTAGATGCCCTTTCGATTGCTGTTGAAGAAAAAACGAAAGTAAATACAGCCATGCTAGGTGCACTCTATCGCATTTGTGACTTTTTAGATCCAGAATCAATGAGAGATGTAATAAGGAAAACGTTCACAAAAAAATACCCGCATCTAGTTGAGCCAAATATCCGTACTTTTGACCGCGGTTATAATGAGGTTCAGTTTAAAACATACGAAGTACCAGCCGGGGCGGAAGGAAAAGCTTTTACCCGTCCATTGCCAATGCTGGGATATATGACTCAGGAAATCGGTGGAGTCATGGTTTCACAAGCTAATAGTATTTATAAAGATTTAAGCGGTTCACGCCAAGGATTCCTTCCAGAATTCCAACAAGAGAAATGTATTCATTGTGCAGCTTGTGACAATGTTTGTCCGGACTATTGTTTCGTTTGGGAAGAAGGAGAGGATAAGCGTGGCAGAAAACAAATGTTCCTTAAAGGTATTGATTATCAATACTGTAAAGGCTGCCTAAAATGCGTGGAAGCCTGTCCAACGGATGCCCTTGGTGATCTTCGCGAATTACTTGGGTATGCAGATGACCACCGCGTTAAACAAAACTTTCCGTATATTGCAGGAGGGGTCCAATAATGTCTATTTTAGAAGAAAAATTAACATCAAAAAGCATTGCAGAACAAATTTCTACTTTTGAATCAGGGAATGAAATGGCTGCAATGGCCGCAGCACAAATCAATTATCATATTATGGGATACTTCCCAATAACGCCTTCCACTGAGGTCGCTCAATTTTTAGATCAAATGAAAACACGTGGAGAACATGATATTAAACTGATTCCTGCAGATGGTGAGCACGGTTCGGCCGGGATTTGCTATGGTGCAGCAGCAACAGGTGCACGGGTAATCAATGCAACAAGTGCAAATGGATTCTTGTATATGCTTGAGCAAATGCCAGTCCAATCAGGTACTCGTTTTCCTATGGTAATGAATCTTGTTACGCGTGCTGTGAGTGGTCCATTAGATATTCGCGGAGATCATTCTGACTTATATTATGCTTTAAATACAGGCTGGGTCATATTAACAGCAAAAACCCCGCAAGCTGTTTATGATATGAATATTATGGCATTAAAAATTGCGGAACATTCTAAGGTCCGTTTACCTGTTATTGTTGCTTATGATGGATTCTTTACTTCCCATCAAAAGCGCCGGGTTGAATTCTTTAAGGAGCGCAGTGTTGTGCAGCAATTTGTGGGTGAATGCCCAACAGATTACAACTTTATTAGGGATTTAAGTAAACCAGTAACGATTGGTGCCCATATGAGCGGGGATGATTTCCTTAACAATCACTTCCAACAGTCTGAAGCAATGTACAATGCTGGTGAGATTTTTAAAGAGGTAGCTGAAGAATACGCTAAGCTATCGGGAAGAGAATATCCTGTACTAGATTTATATAAAATGGAAGATGCAGAAGTTGCTTTATTTCTATTAAACTCTGCTGCAGAATCTGCTAAGGATGTTGTGGATCAACTTCGTGAAAAAGGAATAAAGGCTGGAGTGATCAGTCCAAATATTATTCGTCCATTCCCTGCAAAAGAAATTCGCGAAGCTCTTAAGAATGTAAAATCATTATTAATTGGGGAACGCGCCGATTCCTATGGAGCAAATGGTCCTAACCTTACACATGAAGTGAAATCTGCACTTCAAGATGACAAAGACAACAAGACCATTGTGTTAAGTCGCGTATTTGGACTTGGCGGTAAGGATTTCTACGCAAGTGATGCCGAGGCATTCTTTGATATGGCATTGGATACATTGGAAAAAGGCTATGCCGAAAAGCCATTTGATTACTATGGACATATCCCTGGCAATCCTGAGAAAATTCTTAAGCCAGTCATTTTACCTCAACATGGAGATGTCTATAAAACTGGACTAATCGATGTGAAAATGGATGAAGAAACAAATAAATTAAAAGTAAAAATACCACCACTTCGGGCCTTAACTGGTAAACCAAAACGAATTGCATCAGGTCACGGTGCATGTCCGGGCTGTGGAATTTTTGCTGGGCTTGAGTTGTTCTTTAAAGGAATTGAGGGAGACATCGTTACTCTATTCCAAACAGGCTGTGCCTATGTAACTACTACATCTTATCCAAGCACATCCCATAAGCAAACAATGATGCACAATTTATTCCAAAACGGTGCTGCAACATTATCAGGTACTGTTGAAGCGTTCATGGAATTAAAACGCCGTGGTGAAATTCAGGTATCTGATGATGCTACATTCGTAATGATTACTGGTGATGGCGGAATGGATATCGGGATGGGATCAGCTATCGGTACAGCGCTTCGTGGTCATAAGCTAATTATGCTCGAATATGATAATGAAGGCTACATGAATACCGGCTCACAGATGTCTTATTCCACGCCAATCGGTCATATGACAAGTACTTCAGGTGTAGGAAAAACACAGCGTGGTAAGGCTTTCCATCATAAAGATACAGCACAAATTATGGCAGCAACGAATATTTCATATGTGTTTACAGGTTCCGAAGCATTCCCTCAGGACCTAGTTAAAAAAGGCGCTAAAGCACAGTGGTATGCACAAAATGTCGGTACAGTTTACGGGAAACTTCTCATCACATGCCCGCTTAACTGGAAATCTGACGATCGTTTTGGCACAACCATTGTGGAGGCTGCGGTAAACTCATGTTTCTTCCCTCTTTATGAAGTGGAACAGGGGGTTACATCGATTACTTACAATCCAGAAGAGAAGAATAAACGAATTCCACTTTCGGATTGGTTAAAGTATATGGGGAAAACAAAACACCTTCTAAAAGAAGAGAACAAGCCAATGTTAGAAGAGTTTGAAGCTGAAGTTGAGAAAAGATGGCAGCGTCTAAAAGCAAAGGATGAAAATCCAATGTTGTAAATTGAAGAGCCTAAAAAACACTTCCTTTGGGAGTGTTTTTTTATAATTATTGACAAGGTTAATCCAATTTGATAAAAATCTAATTAGATAATTGTCAAATATAAAGGAAAGCGAGGTAGGACAATGATCCAATTAGATAAAATCGTATCTTTTTATAAAACAATGGGAGACCCAACAAGAATTCGGATTGTAGCCATATTGGCAAAAGGTCCACTTCATGGTCAGGCGATTGCTGGAAAGCTTGGCTTATCTGCTCCAACGATTACACATCATTTAAAGAAATTACGGGAAATTCATGTGGTTTATGACAGAAGAGTCAAGAATACTATCTACTTTTACCTAAATGAATCGCTGATAAATCAGCAGGCAAAGGTGTTTACAGAACTGTTAGAAAAAAAGGGAGAGGAGTTGGATGAAATGGTCGAGTCCAGTCTCGAGAGACAAAAAATCATCGAAAATTTCTTTACGAAAACTGGGAAACTAAAAAATATTCCAGCACAACGAAAAAAGAAGTTAATCGTATTTGAACACATGATACGCGGGTTAAAAATGGGTGAAAAGTACGAAGAAAAACAATTAAATGAGTTTATAAAACAATTCCATGACGACTATGCAACCATTCGCCGGGAATTTATCATTAATCACTATATGTTTCGTGAGAGTGGTATTTATGAACTAAATCCAGAAGAAATGTGGGCAAAAAATGACTAGAAAAGCAATCCAAAGTGGATTGCTTTCCTTAGCTAAATACGTTCTTTTATAGTTTTGATAAATGATGATAGGTCCTTAATTTCATTTCGTTGTTTAATTAGGATTTTTCCGAGCTCTATCGTTTTTTGTTTTGCAGTGATTCTGGTTTGCTTGTCCTCAATCCCATCTAAATCTGCAACATGTGCAAGTCCAATGGTTCTTCTGATTAATTCACAGCCAGCAAAGCCGAGGGAATCTCTAAAAAACTTGGCTAATTGATAGTTTAAGAATGTAGAAGTTTTTGCAGCAGCCTCTTTATTTTCTGTATTCCATAAGAATGTAAATTGCTCCTCAAATACATTCCACACAGTTTCAATATGGTTTATGAAAAGATCACATTTTTCTTCATTCACATTAACCTGGAAAAGTAGGTTCGCAAATACTTGACCTATATCAAAGCCAGCTGGTCCGTAGAAAGCAAATTCAGGGTCAATTACTTTTGTTTCAGAATTACTAGCAAACACACTACCAGTATGTAAATCCCCATGCAGGAGGGCTTCAGCTTCTGTTAAAAAGCTTTTCTTCAAGACATTTACATGGAACTTTAGTTCTTCATCATGCCAAAGAGCTTCGACCGCGGGACGGAGACTATCCTCAAATTCATTGGTATCTGCATCAATAAATGGGTCGGTAAAGATTAAATCCTCAGTGATTTTGCATAATTCTGGATTGATAAATTGGTGGACACGTTCTTTTTTTACTCCAGGGCCTAATCCGTAATCTGAAGTGAAAAATAATGTCTTAGCAAGATATTCACCCAGATGTTTAGCAATTAATGGATAGGTTTCACCTTTAATAAAGCCAGTTCTTGCAATCAAAAGATGGGAAAGATCCTCCATAATAGTTACAGCAAGGACATCATCAGTGAATAATACTTCTGGAACATAATCAGGAGCAATTTGCCCGAAAATTTTTAAGGCATCTGCTTCAATCTTTGCTCTTTTCAGTGTTAATGGCCAGCTTTCACCAACTACTTTTGCATATGGGAGAGCTTGTTTAATAATAATACTTTTTCCTTTTAATTCTTCGACAATATGAAAAACAAGATTGAGATTTCCGTCACCAATCTCCTTGCAGGAGAGTTTAGCATGCCCTGGAAAAATATTTAATTCCAGTGCAAGTTCTACAGCACTCTCGTTTGTTAATGGTTGGTATGTTTTCTGTTTTAGTAGACTCATAATGGCTCCTCCTTGTTTTTGGGAGGCTTAATCGTGCAATAAGGCACAAAAAAGCCTCTTTCTCATTTGAAAGAGGCTCGGGAAGACAAATTGTCTATCGCACCTCTCATCTCTCAGAAAGATAATCCTTCTGTTGGAATTAGCACCGTGCCTTATTGGGATTATTAAGCGCATGAAGCGCCCTATTATCCAATGAGTTTAAGGTCGGTTGCTGGGCTTCAAAGGGCCAATCCCTCAGCCAGCTCGTGATAAGAGAATTTTATTTAACTGGTAAAAATCATATCAGCAATAAAATAATATTGTCAATATTTTTTGAAAATTAATTATAGTATTCTGGTTTTCTATCTGTGAAAATAGGGATCTGTTTGCGAATCTCTTTGACTAAATCCATCTCAATTTCTGCAGATAAAATTTCTTCGCTTTCTCCAGCTTCCGCGATCACCTCTCCCCACGGGTCGATAATTAAGGAATGCCCAGCGAACTGGTTATTAGGATCTTGACCGGATCGGTTACAAGCGATGACGTAACATTGATTTTCAATGGCTCTGGCAATTAAAAGGGCTCTCCAATGAGACAATCGCTGCGCTGGCCATTCGGCAACCACAAACAGTGCCTCAGCACCTTCTGATGTATGTGCACGAATCCACTCAGGAAAGCGAATGTCATAACAAATGTTCCCGGCAAATTTATTATTCTCAATTTCAAAAAGTCCTTTTTGAGATCCTGATTCTAAATAAACATGCTCATCCATTAGCTTAAACAGGTGAAGTTTACTATACTGGTGAACGAGTTTACCCTCCTTATTGACAATGAGCAAGGTATTTTTTACACCGTTATCTTCACGGTTAGCTACAGATCCGCCAACAAAGTTCACTTGGTATTTTTTTGCAGCCTTTTGAAGGAAATCAATTGTCTTACCAGCATGAATATCAGAAATTTCATTAAGTCGAGTTAAGTCATACCCTGTAGTCCACAGCTCTGGTAGAACAATGATATCGGGCTGGTCAGCTACAGCCTTTTCAATGAGTCTTTCAGCAGATTGATAGTTTTTATTTGGATCACCAAAGGCGATATCCATTTGTAAACATGAAATTTTTAATTTCACGAATCTTCACCTCGTTTGAACTTTCGGAATTTTTTCTTTACAAGCAGTTATAAAAGTTATATCATTTGTGACTAGAATTTAACAATAGAATCACTTTTATAAATTATTAAAGCAGGTGAGAACCATGAAGCAATTTCCACCATCAGAACTTTTAAATAGTCTTCCTAAGCAGTTTTTTGCTTCACTCGTTAAAAAAGTCGGGGAATATATTTCACAGGGGTATGATGTGATTAATTTGGGGCAAGGAAACCCAGATCAGCCAACACCGGCACATATCGTAGCTAAACTTCAGGAAGCAGCGGTGAATCCATTAAATCACAAATATTCTCCTTTTCAAGGGCACCAGTATTTAAAACAAGCAGCAGCTGATTTTTATTTAAGAGAATATGGAGTAACCATTGATCCAGATAAAGAGGTGGCTATACTGTTTGGCGGTAAAGCGGGACTTGTTGAAATTCCCCAGTGTTTATTGAATCCCAGCGATACCATCCTCGTACCAGATCCAGGCTACCCGGATTATTTGTCAGGGGTTGCACTGGCAAAGGCTGAAATGTTTAGGATGCCGCTAAGGGAGGAAAATAATTTTCTACCGGATTATGGTATTTTGGATAGGGATGTATTAGATAAAGCAAAATTAATGTTCCTCAATTACCCTAATAATCCGACTGGCGCGGTGGCCACTCATGAATTTTTTGAAGAGACAATTAAACTAGCGAATGAACATGATATCTGTATAATCCATGATTTTGCCTATGGTGCCATTGGGTTTGATGGTAAGAAACCAGTAAGTTTTTTACAGGTGCAAGGGGCAAAGGAAGTTGGAATTGAAATTTATACCTTATCAAAAACCTATAATATGGCAGGCTGGCGTGTTGGTTTTGCAATAGGGAATGAGAGCGTCATTTCCGCTATTGAACTTTTACAAGACCATTTGTATGTCAGTTTATTTGGAGCCGTACAGGAGGCTGCTGCGGAGGCATTAATTGGACCTCAAGACTGTGTAAAGGAATTAAACGAGTTGTATGAGCGAAGAAGGAATGTATTGATTAAGGGGCTTCGTTCCTTGGGGTGGAATGTCAGCGCACCAAAGGGATCCTTTTTTGCCTGGCTTAAGGTTCCTAAAGGCTATTCCTCTACGGAATTTGCTAATATTCTCCTTGATCAGGCACATATTATGGTTGCACCTGGTATTGGATTTGGTGAATTTGGAGAAGGGTATGTCCGGGTGGGGCTACTTTCAACAGAAGAACGATTAGCTGAAGCCGTCGAAAGAATTAGTCGTTTAGAAATATTCAGTTAAATCGATTGACATTTTATTTTTTTCTTGCGATAATGCAAATTAAAGTTAAACACACATTAATAACTGAATAAAATACGAATCGTTTTCTTATCAAGAGCAGGCGGAGGGAAAAGCCCAATGAAGCCCGGCAACCGACTTAAACTAATGCTTAAGCACGGTGCTAATTCTTGCAGCAACAAGGCTGATAGATGAGAAGATGTTAGTTGGCGGCTAACCTCTTCTTTGTTGAAGAGGTTTTTTATGTTTGATTAAAAGGAGTTTTTATTATGACTGAAATTATTGCAACATATCTACTAAATAACGAAAAGAAACCATCCAAGAAGGCAGAAGAAATTGCCCTTGGTTTAACAGTTGGGTCATGGACGAATCTGCCTGAATTAGAACAAAACCAATTGCGTAAACATAAAGGAAGAGTCGTATCAGTCGAAGCGAATCCCTCAGAAACAGAAGAGCATGCACTGATTAAAATTGCCTATCCAACGATAAATTTTTCTAATGACCTTCCTGCTATCTTAACAACCGTTTTCGGTAAACTTTCATTGGATGGAAAAATTAAATTACTTGATTTGCAATTTGATGAGGGATTAAAGAGGCAGTTCCCTGGTCCAAGATTTGGGATTGATGGACTAAGGGAGAAATTAAACGTTAATAATCGACCGTTAGTAATGAGCATCTTTAAAGGCGTACTCGGGAAAGACCTCACGTTTTTAGTCGAACAGCTAAAACAACAAGCCCTAGGTGGTGTTGATTTGGTTAAGGATGATGAAATCCTGTTTGAAAATGAATTAACACCATTTGAAAAAAGAATTGTCGAAGGGAAAAAAGCACTGCAAGAAGTATATGACCAAACAGGCCACCGCACTTTATATGCTGTTAACCTAACTGGCAGAACTTCTAAGCTGAAAGAAAAAGCTAGAAAGGCTGCTGAGCTTGGAGCAGATCTCTTATTATTCAATGTTTTTTCATATGGGTTAGATGTTCTGCAGGAATTAAGAGAAGATGATGAAATTGCATTGCCGCTTATGGCACATCCTGCTTTCAGTGGTGCATTTGCATCATCACCCGTATATGGAGTATCCCATTCATTATTACTTGGTAAACTACTTCGATATGCCGGAGCTGATTTATCATTGTTCCCATCTCCGTATGGGACAGTTGCATTAGAAAAACCGAAGGCACTGTCGATTGCTAAGGAATTAACAAGTGAGGAAAGTTTTAAAAAGTCCTTCCCAGTGCCATCGGCTGGAATTCATCCTGGCTTGGTTCCATTGTTAATAGGTGATTTTGGTATCGATTCGGTTATTAATGCTGGCGGTGGAGTACATGGACATCCAGACGGTGCCCGTGGCGGCGGTCTTGCTTTCCGACAAGCAATTGAAACTAATCTCCAAGGGAAGTTATTGGCTGAAGGGGCTGAAATGTATCCTGAACTTAAACTAGCACTAGCGTTATGGGGAAATTCAGAGGTAACAGTATGACCAAACCTGTAATCTTTTGTGATTTTGACGGAACCGTAACGGAAAGTGATAATATTATCCGAATGATGGAAGAGTTTGCTCCTCAGGGATGGGAAAACATAAAAGATCAAATTCTCACTCGCCAAATCTCTATTAATGAGGGAGTAGGAAAATTATTCTCCTTATTACCAAGTCAATTGGAGGAAGAGTTGACTGCGTTTGCGATTGAGCATGCAAAAATTCGGCCGGGATTTAAAGAATTTGTAGAATTTGCTCATAAAGAAGAGATTCCTTTATATATTGTTAGCGGTGGGATTGACTTTTTTGTAAATCCGATATTAGAGAAGTTTGGACCATTTGCTGGTATTTATTGTAATGAATCTGATTTTTCAGGTGAGAGGATTAAAATTCTTTGGCCGAATGAATGTGATTCGTTATGTGACAATAATTGTGGCTGCTGTAAGCCGAGCATTATTCGAAAGCTAAACCATGAAAACAACAAGTTCAAGATTGTCATAGGAGATTCGGTCACAGATCTTGAGGCAGCAAAACATGCTGATTTTGTGTTAGCAAGAGATTTACTGCAGGAGAAATGTGAGGAATGGGGTATTAATCATCGAGGATTTAGTACTTTCTTTGAATGTATCGAGGAAATTAAAAAAAGAATTGAGGTGGGGGAATTAAAATGTTAAAGGAAAGATGGAATGAATTAGCAGATGTAAAAGATGAACTTGCTAATCGGGACTGGTTTATGGGTACGAGCGGTAATCTAGCGATAAAAGTAAGTAATCATCCACTTCATTTTTTGGTAACAGCAAGTGGTAAGGATAAGCGGAAACGTACGGATGAAGATTTTTTACTTGTTGATGAGTTTGGTCACCCGGTCGAACAAACAAATTTAAAACCCTCAGCAGAGACACTTCTTCATGTTGAAATTTATCGTAAAACGAATGCTGGCTGCAGTCTTCACGTCCATACAATTGATAATAATGTTATTTCAGAAATATATGGTGATCAGGGTGAGGTCACCTTTAAAGGACAAGAACTAATCAAAGCATTTGATATGTGGGAAGAGGATGCAACCCTAAAAATACCGATCATTCACAATTATGCACATATACCGACTCTGGCTTCTAAATTTTCTGAACATATTTCAGGAGATACTGGTGCTATTTTAATTCGTAACCATGGAATCACGGTATGGGGGAGAACTGCATTTGAAGCGAAAAAAATACTTGAAGCTTCTGAGTTTTTATTTCGGTATCAGTTACGGTTATTAGAACACAAACCATACCAGTTATTTAAAGTGGTTTAACTTACCAAAAAAGGAAAGGAAGAATATAAAATGGCATATATTACATTTCAAAACAAAAATGAGCAAATAAATGTTCTGGAAGAAGTTGCAAGTTTCCTAGAATCTCAGGAAGTTGTTTATGAAAATTGGGATATTAGCAAGCTCCCAGGTGATTTGGTAGAAAAGTATCTTTTGAGTGAGGGAGAAAAAGAAGAAATTCTGAGTGTTTTTTCTGAAGAAATCGCTGATATCTCTGCTAGACGGGGGTACAAAGCTCAGGATGTGATTTCATTGTCAGAAAATACTCCGAATTTGGATGTCTTGCTGACAAATTTTAAAAACGAACATCATCATACTGATGATGAAGTTCGTTTTATTGTCAGTGGTCACGGTGTGTTTGTTATTCAAGGAAAAGATGGTGAGTTCTTTGAGGTACATTTAAATCCTGGTGACTTGATTTCTGTCCCTGAAAATACAAGACACTATTTTACCTTAGAAGATGACAAAAAAGTTGTCGCAGTAAGGATATTTGTTACAACTGAGGGCTGGGTTCCGATTTACGACAAGTTAGAAGTTCAATAATAGTAGTGAAAAGAACTGGCTGTAGTTATCTACAGCCAGTTTGATTGTCAAGAAGTGTATTTTCTTGGCAATTTTTTTTATTAGGATTTAATAATTGATTGTTTCTGCGCATGTGCCTGTCGCAAAACCCTAAAGAAAAAAGATAATACTGGATAGGGCTTTTGTGAAAAATGAGGAATTTTGTCGCAAAACCGATATATTCAATGAAGAATTTGTCGAAAAACGAAAGAAATAGATTGTTTTGTCTACTTTTGCGAATGTGTTTACAATTATCAAAATTCTTGTCATAATTCATCAAGTAGTCTAAATTTTAGTGGTTTACAGTAATTGGGTAATAGGTAGGGGGATACAAATGTATGAGCATCGTAATAACCATAATGAAATGATTGAAGAGATAAAGGAAAAAAGGCAACTAATGATTAATAGTGCCAACTCACTTGGGTTTACAAGTGAAGTAACTATAAAATATAGTCAAGAGCTGGATGAATTAATAAACGAGTATCAAAAGGCCATGGAAGGATCCTCCAGGCCAAATGATGAAATCAAGTTTGCTTTTAAACAGATGATTATGATTTGGCCTAAAATATTGATTTAATAACAATGCAAAAAACCATTTCGATTAGGCCCCGTTAAATGAAATCCTATGAAAAAATATCAATTATGTACACCATGACCAGCAGTCCCATGATAAATGCATAGGTGGACACCCGCTCATTACCGTCTCCATGGCTTTCGGGTATCAATTCCTTATAAATGATAAATAACATAGCCCCGGCTGCAAAAGAAAGCCCATATGGTACAAGACCTTGAACATATGATGTCAAAAAATATCCTAATAATGATGTAACGATTTCAATGGCTCCCGTTAAGGTAGCTATAATGAAGGCCTTCCACTTACCTATCCGTTGATTAATTAAAAATAATGCGACAAGAAGGCCTTCTGGTGCATTTTGAAATCCAATTGCCAAAGCGATAAGATTTCCTGTATCGCCCTGCTCCGATGCGTAACTAACGCCAACTGACAATCCTTCAGGAATATTATGCAGAGTAATCGCAGAAATAATTAAAAGAGCTTTCTCGTCAAATTGAATTCCAGTTTTGTTATGCTGTAAGTCAATATGAGGGATATTTTTTTCTAATAGAGTCAGTGTCCATACTCCTAGACAGATTCCTACAAAAAGTGATGCAAATCCACCGTATTTCAATGCCTCAGGGATTAAACCTATCGTAGAAGCTGCCATCATAATACCAGCACTAAAGGCTAATAAAACATCCTTCCAACGATGTGTAATAGAATGTTGAATAAATAGAATGATTAGAGCACCTGCCCCTGTAGATAGCGCCGAAAGTACACTGCCAAAAATAACCTCAGTCATCACATATTTCCTTCCTTATCCAATAATCCTATCAAGACATCTACAAAATTAGACATGAACTGTGATTTTTATCATTGTTTATATCTAAATATTTCATATAGTTATATTAGTACTATTTATCAAATATTTACATCACGATTAACTACATATCTTACCACAACTTGTCATAACTTCAAATTGTTAATACTTTTAAAACTACCTCCTAGAAACAGCATAAAGATTTGTTTGGAATCTTTTAATCATCACTAGTTTCAGTGAAATTCAGTAAGAAAATAAGAAATCTATCATTGTTTGGTACTATGCTTCTGTTGCGATACATATATCGTTAATAAAAGCATTTTTAACCATAAGGGAGCAAGCGCTTTCACTAAATCTAGAGATCATATGGAGGAGGGAAATTCCTACATGCATATTGTCGTATGTGTCAAACAAGTACCCGATACAAAAATTATTAAAATCAACCCAAAAACGAACACACTCGACCGCCGCAGTGCACCTGCCATCTTGAACCCTTACGATGCCCACGCTGTTCAGGAAGCGGTAACAATCAGGGAAAAAACCGGGGGTACCATTTCCGTTTTATCAATGGGTCCGCCGCAAGCGACTGATATCATTAAAAAGAGTGTAGAAATAGGAGCAGATAAAGGATATCTAATTTCTGACCGTGCCTTTGCAGGAGCAGATACATTGGCAACAAGTTACGCTCTTTCAAAAGCATTAGAAAAGATCAATAAAGAACACCCAGTAGATATGATTATTTGTGGAAAACATGCAATCGATGGTGATACAGGACAAGTTGGGCCAGGAATCGCAAGAAGAATGGATATCCCTCCAATAACCAATGTAATTGAAGTGACAGAAGTAAATCAGAAAGAAAAGACAGTACTGATAAAACGAAAATTAACAAACGGCTATGAATTAATTCAATCGGAACTACCTTGCTTATTAACCGTTGAAAAAGAAATTAATGAGATTGAGTATTCAACAATGCCCAACATGATTCAAGCAGCAAGGTATGAACCGATTATTTGGGCAGTAAGTGACTTTGAAAATGTTGAACGCTCGCAGCTCGGCCTAAAAGGTTCACCAACAATCGTGGGGAAAATGTTTACGCCGCCTCGTCCAGAAGGTGGTAAGAGACTAGAAGGTGATGCAGATGAGCAGGTTAAGCAACTTATGGACCTTTTGATGGAGAAGAAGGAACTATTAACAATCCAGACATCTAAATAAAATAGAACAATCATTTGTCAAGGGGGGAATTTAACATGAATCTAGACGATTTTCGAGGAGTCTGGGTATTCATTGAACAAAATGATGGTAAGGTCGAAGGCGTTTCTCTAGAATTACTTGGTGCTGGAAGAAAGTTAGCGGATAAATTGCAAGTTCCATTAGCTGGCTTTTTACTTGGTCATGAAATAAAACCATTAGCGAATAAGATTATTTCTTATGGTGCAGATATTGTGTATATGGTTGATCATCCTGTTTTAAAGAATTATCGTACAGAATCATATATGAAGGGCGTAATGCTCCTTGCTGAAAAATACAAACCAGAGATAATCCTTTACGGTGCAACACCCAACGGGAAAGATTTAGCAAGTGCCGTAGCTACAGATTTAAATACAGGTTTAACGGCAGATACAACCATGCTAGACGTGGATATTGATAATAGATTGTTAGAAGCAAGCAGACCTGCCTTTGGCGGTAATATTATGGCAACCATCCTTTGTAAAAAACATCGGCCGCAAATGGCAACGGTGAGACCAAAGGTAATGAAGGCATTAGAACCAGAGCCAGGGAGAACAGGCAAAATCATTGAGGAAAAAATTACACTTCAAGAAGAAGATATGCGTACAAAAGTATTACAAATTGTGAATGACGTAACAAAAAAAGTCAATTTAGCTGATGCCCATGTCATCGTCTGTGGCGGAAAAGGAATGGGGGATTTGCAAAACTTCCAGCTTCTTTATGAATTTGCTGAAACAATTGGAGCAACCGTTGGTGGTACACGTGATGTTGTTGAAGCTGGCTGGCTGCCACACCACCTTCAAATTGGTCAAACAGGTGAAACAGTTACTCCAAAAATTTATTTTGCCGTTGCCTTATCTGGAGCCATTCAGCACGTTGTTGGTATGAAAAATTCTGATTTAATTATCGCGATTAACAAAGATCCAAATGCGCCAATTTTTGATGTTGCGACATACGGTATCGTTGGAGATGCATTGGAAATCATTCCAAAATTAATCGAACAATTTAAGCAACTTAGATCTGTAAAGGGCGGTGAAATGATTTATGTCTGAAAAATTTGATGTGATTGTCGTTGGTGCTGGCCCTGCAGGTACTTCATGTGCCCTTACCTGTGCAAAAAGTGGACTAAACGTTTTACTAATTGAAAGAGGGGAATACCCAGGGGCTAAAAACGTAATGGGCGGGGTATTGTACCGTAAGCAAATGGAAGAATTAGTTCCTGAATTTTGGAAGGAAGCACCTCTGGAACGACCAGTGATTGAACAGCGTTTTTGGATGATGGATAAAGAATCTGTAGTTCAATTTGGATATAAAGGTCTCGAATGGGGTGTAGAGCCATATAATAATTTTACAGTCTTACGAGCACAGTTTGATCAATGGTTTGCCAAAAAGGCAGTTGATGCAGGTGCACTACTTATAAATGAAACGGTAGTAACTGAATGTATTGTTGAAAACGGTAAAGTCGTTGGAGTTCGTACCGATCGTCCAAATGGTGATGTATATGCGGATGTCGTCGTGCTTGCAGATGGGGTTAACTCGCTACTTTCAAAACAATTGGGCTTCCATAAAGAATTTAGACCAGATGAAGTTGCTCTAACAGTAATGGAAGTGATTAATTTACCAAAAGAAAAAATAAATGACCGATTTAATTTGGAAGATAATCAAGGGTGTACGATTGAAATTTTTGGTGATTCAACAAAAGGCAACCTCGGAACAGCGTTTGTGTACACCAATAAAGAAAGCTTAAATATTGGGGTAGGAACAACACTATCGAGTATGATTAAAGCGAAAATAAAGCCATATGAGCTCCTAGACTACTTAAAAACTCACCCTATGGTAAAACCAATGCTGGCAGGGGGAGAATCCGCCGAATATCTTGCCCATCTCATACCAGAAGGCGGCTACCGTTCGGTTCCTAAAGTTGCTGGAAATGGAGTTATTGTCGTTGGAGATGCAGCACAGCTAGTCAATGCGATTCATCGTGAAGGTTCGAACATGGCGATGTCATCTGGAAAAATGGCTGCTGAAGCTGTAGTCCAGGCACATAGTCGTGGGGATTTCAGTGAATCAAGCTTAAATAGCTATCGTGATGCACTAAATAATAGTTTCATAATGAAAGATTTAGAGAAATATAAGGATGCTGCACATACCTTTGAGAAGTATCCACAATATTTTAATGAATATGTTCCAATGATGAATAAAGCCATGAGCAAATTCTTTACTGTTGATGGAACACCGAAACGGGAAAAACAAAAACAAATCATGAAGAGTGTGACTTCAGAACGTGGAACCATCCGTGTGATACAAGATATTTATCGTGCTTGGAAGGCGGTGAAATAATGTCAACGAAAAATATCGAGGAAAAACAGTATCTCCTTCGTTTTAAATGTGATACAAAATCTCATTTGACCGTACTGGATCATGACGTCTGCATGACAAAATGTCCCGATAAACTTTGTACAGTATTTTGCCCTGCTGAGGTTTATAAGTGGGAAGGAACACGTATGCAGGTAGGCTATGAGGGCTGCCATGAATGCGGAAGCTGCAGGATTGGCTGCCCGTACCAGAACATAAAATGGGAATATCCAAAAGGCGGACATGGGATTGTATTTAGGTTAGCCTAAGTTTCAAATGGAAAAGTGCTCTCTGCAATATGCAGACAGCACTTTTTTATGTAGATTTTTCATTTTTACTATATGTGGGTTATTTCACAAATGAGGGTAAAAAGAAGGTGAAGCAGAAGGTAATATTTTTAGGGGTTAGCTTATTTTCTCTAGAAGCGTTGCGGAAGAAAGTCGATCGTTTTTGCCGGCCGTAACGAGAGAAGATGCAAATGCATTTGCATGATCAATTAACTCCATATTCGGAGAACAATAATATGGCTTTTTCCAATTGAAGTCTCCTTCACAATCAGCAGGGTATATACTTACTTTCCAATGAAAATATATTTTTGTTTGTGGGAGTTGAACCCCTTCTACAGCAATCAGCCAATGGGTTGAAGGTGAGTTCGCATCACTGGATTCCTGTAAGGCAATTTGGTCATTTACACCAATGGGGATTAGTGCCTTTTGATAAAAATCATGATAATTTGGGGTTTTCATATTTTTTCCCTCCCTTTTATGATCTACCTCTATTATATGAAACATTTAATCTTTTTTTGTGTGATAAATGTTAAAATTTTAAAAAAAATTAGCGAGTTTTCATTAAACTGACAAAATTTCTTTAATTCATTCATAATTTTTTATAAATGTGAGCAATGTCACTACATTAACTACTGGTTGATTTTATACTTGTACCAATAAAAGTGATAGAGGTGATTGTTGATGAGTGGCTGTATGAGTGCGTTTGGAGACATGCCCCAAGCTGAACTAAGTAAAGGACTTAAGCAATTAAAAGGTGAACACCCACCGTTATTAAAGCAATTAGATGAAATGTACGAGTTAACACAAAAAATTGACCAAGAAATAGAAATCGAGACTAATTTCTCAGGATTAATAACAAGTGTAAATGAATTTAAGGCCGCATTAGACCCCCATTCTGAAAGAGAAGAAGGTGTTCTTTTTCCGATGATGGGTGTTTATATCGGAACAACTTCAGGACCTATTGCTGTAATGGAGTATGAGCATGACCAAGCAAAATCCAAAATTGGAGAATTTCTTACGAATGCAGAAAGTAATCAGGGGTCCATTGAAGAAAAGAAAAAAGCAGCACAACTAGTTCAAAGTGCTTACTTTATTTTAACAGAGCATTTCTCTAAAGAGGAAAATGTTTTATTCCCAATGGCGGAAAGAATGCTTAGCGACGAGGAAAAGGAAGAATTATATCAAAAAATCCAGGAAATATAAAAGGATGGGCTCCCGTGCCCATCCTTTTATATTTCCTGCTTATTCCATTCTATAATTTTTTTATCGGTCGGAAGAAGGAAAGCTATTATACCTAGTAACGGCAGCACTCCGAGCCATCTTATCATTGATTGCATCCCAATCCAGTCTGCGATATAACCAAGGCCCACAGAACCAATTGCCCCCATTCCAAATGCAAGGCCTACGGTTAATCCTGACATCGTCCCAATTTTACCTGGGACTAATTCCTGGGCGTATACTACCGTAACTGAGAAACTAGTCATTAAGATAAATCCAGCGATAATCAGGAAAATAAACGCCAGAGTTGGCGGTGCATACGGAATTAAAATAGAAAAGGGAACGGTCGTTAACATTGAGATAGAAATGATGGTCTTCTTTCCAAAACGATCTGATAGAGGGCCTCCGAAAAAAGTACCAACAGCTCCCGAAACTAAAAAAGCGAAGAGGAAGAGCTGAGACTGCTTAATTGACAAGGAATATTCATTTATTGCATAAAAAGTATAAAAATTTGTAATCCCAGAAGTATACCAAGTTCTCGCAAAGATTAATAACAAAATCAAAACTAATGTCGTTTTTACCTCTTTTGTTAACCCTTTATTTGTTCCGGCACTAGATTTCTTTTTCTTTGTTACATTTGGTGAAACTATTAACCTCTGATGATACCAATTAGCGATATAGACCAATAAGATTACCGCAAGTGCAGCTACAACTGTAAACCAGGAAGCCCCAATTTGTCCTAGTGGAACTAATATTAACGCTGTAATTAAAGGGGCTAATGCCTGCCCTGTGTTACCGCCGACCTGATATATCGATTGAGCCAATCCACGTCGATTTCCCGCTGCCATATAGGCAACCCTAGAACCCTCTGGATGAAATACCGCTGACCCAAGACCAATGAAAAGAACTGACAATACGATCAATCCGAAGCTTGAGGCAAATCCTAATCCAAGAATACCGATTAAAGTGAAAGTGAGGCCAACTGGCAGTGCGTAGGGTAATGGTTTTTTGTCGGTAATAAATCCAACAATAGGCTGCATAACAGACGAAACCATATTTAAGGAAAAAGCAATTATCCCGAGTTGGGTGAAACTCAGTCCCATTGATTTTTCTAGAATAGGAAACATCGCAGGAACGACAGCCTGAATAGCATCATTTAATAAATGGCACAATCCGATAATAAATAAAATTTTAAACATGGTTGCTTCAGAAGTATTGGGTTTACGTGATGATAAAACTGCTGGTTGACTCATAGACATCCCTTCTTATGAAAAATTAGTTTGTAAATATTTGTTAACCTTATCTTACTATCGAATGATGGAAATAAGAAATATTTTATTCTTTATTCAACAAAAATTCTTATCCCTTCCTTGTCTGGTAAATTGACAACTCGTCAAAAATTTTTTATAATAATCTTGAAATCAAGATATTTATAAGATCCGGTTTCTTATATAAATAAAATTTATTTAAAACTAAAAGGATGAGTTTTTTATGGAAAATAATTCAACTGCTAATTCATTAAAGCTTTTTATCGTCCTTTCAAGAGCATATAAAGCTATTAACGAACATGTAAATAAAGTAATCCAAGCTAACGGGTTAAACCCTACTGAATTTGCCGTTCTGGAACTTCTGTATCATAAAGGTGACCAGCCGATGCAGCAAATTGGCGGGAAAATCTTGCTTGCAAGTGGGAGTATTACTTACGTGGTTGACAAGCTTGAACAAAAAGGGATGTTAAGAAGAATTGCCTGTCCGAAGGATCGCCGTGTCACTTATGCACAAATCACAGAAGATGGGAAAAAATTTATTCAGGATATTTTCCCAGAACATGCGGAGCAAATCAATAATCTCATGTCATCACTTAGTGAATCTGAAAAACTAGAGGCGATTGAATTGTTAAAAAAACTGGGATTACCTGCTGGTAAATTCTAATACGGCCATTTTGGCCGTATTTTTTTGTTTTCAGGAATGTTAGTCGATAGTATATAATATAATAGGTTGGAATATTTTACAAAGGGGTTGTTTCAATGGGGTTTGAAAACTATACATACATAAGACCGAATTTAAAAGAAGTTACTGAAAAATTTAATGCTGCCCTTGAGCGTTTAAAAAATGCAGTCACAGTAGATATACAAAACGAAGTAATGAATGAAATTAATAAACTAAGAAATGACTTAGGGACGATGTTTAACCTTTGTTATATCCGTCATTCAATTGACACGAATGATGAATTTTACAAGGAAGAACAGGATTATATGGATGAAATTCAACCTGAGGTTGAAGGGTTAGTGACAAAGTATTATCAAGTACTGGTTGATTCTAAGTTCCGGCCTCAACTAGAAGCAAAATGGGGGAAACAGCTTTTTGCCCTTGCCGAAGGACAGCTGAAGACATTCAAACCAGAAATTGTTCCTTTACTTCAGAAAGAAAATCGGTTGTCAACGGAATATACGAAGCTAATGGCATCTGCAAAGATTGACTTCGAAGGGGAAGAAAGAACTTTAGCACAATTAGAGCCGTTCGCTCAATCAACTGACAGAGGAATGAGAAAAAGAGCAAATGAAGCGAAATTTGGCTTTATGGTTGAACATGAAGCAGAATTTGATCGCATTTATGATGATCTTGTAAAAGTAAGGACTGAAATTGCTCAGAACCTTGGGTTTAAAAACTTTGTTGAACTTGGTTATTATCGAATGATGAGAACTGATTATAATGCAGAAATGGTTGCCAATTTCCGTAATCAAGTAAAGGACTACATTGTTCCAATCGCAACAAAATTAAAGGTGAGACAACAGGAAAGAATCGGTCTCGATAAGCTTAAATATTACGACGAATCTTTTAATTTTCAAACAGGAAATGCCACTCCAAAGGGTACGCCGGAATGGATTATAGAAAATGGGCAGCAAATGTATGAGGACCTATCACAAGAAACTGGGGAATTTTTCCGATTTATGCAGGAAAATAATTTGATGGATCTTGTGGCTAAGAAAGGAAAAGCTGGCGGTGGCTATTGTACTTTTATCGAAAATTATAAAGCACCTTTCATTTTTTCAAATTTTAACGGTACCTCTGGAGATATTGATGTTTTGACACATGAGGCCGGTCACGCGTTCCAAGTTTATTCGAGTCGTCATTTTGAGATTCCTGAATATGCATGGCCGACATACGAAGCATGTGAAATTCATTCCATGAGTATGGAATTTTTCACATGGCCATGGATGGATTTGTTCTTTAAGGAAGATACCGATAAGTACAAGTTTTCTCATCTAAGTGATGCTTTGTTATTCCTGCCATATGGGGTGTCCGTTGATGAATTCCAACACTGGGTCTATGAAAACCCAGAAGCTACACCAAAAGAGCGAAAGCTTCAGTGGCGTGAAATTGAGAAAAAGTATTTACCTCATAAAGATTACGACGGTAATGAATACCTAGAAAATGGCGGCTTCTGGCAGCGTCAAGGCCATATTTTTAATTCACCGTTTTACTACATTGATTATACACTTGCGCAAATTTGTGCCTTTCAATTCTGGAAGCGCTCCAGAGAGAATAAAGAGGAAGCATGGGAAGACTATGTGAAATTATGCAAATTAGGCGGCAGTATGTCATTCACTAAGTTAGTTGAAGCTGCGAATTTAATCTCGCCATTTGAGGCTGGTTGTGTAGAATCGGTAGTGGGTGTGATTGAAAATTGGTTAAACTCTGTAGATGATAAACATCTATAAATGAAAAAAGCGAAGCCATTCTAGAATTTCTAGAATGGCTTCGCTTTTACTTATTTAACAGTAGTAACATGAGAAACTACTTTTATCTCATCATCTTCCACAATAGCAGTTAATTCTTTAATCTCTGGCTGATCTAAGATAAAATCTGCTATTTTATCTTCAAGCTGCTCTTGGATGACACGGCGGAGCGGTCGTGCCCCGAAAGCTGGATGGTATCCAAGCTGTGCAAGTTTTTCTTTTGCCTCAGTCGTCAACTTTAGTTCAATCTTTTGTTCCGTTAGCGTTACTTGTAATTCATTAATCATTAAGTCGACAATATAAAGGATATGCTCTTTGCCGAGTGAATTAAACTCGATGATACTGTCGAACCGATTCAAGAATTCAGGTTTAAAGAAACTGCCAAGTGAGTCAAGAATACTCGCTTCTTCTATCGCCTCGTTTGTACCGAATCCAACATGAACGGTCTTGTGGCCCACGCCAGCATTGCTTGTCATAATGATTACGGAATCCTTAAAGCTGACAATTCTTCCTTGACTATCCGTCAGGCGTCCATCATCAAGGATTTGCAGGAATAGATGTTGAACGTCTGGATGTGCCTTTTCAATTTCATCTAATAGAATAATACTGTATGGGTTTCTGCGCACTTTTTCTGTTAGCTGCCCTGCTTCTTCGTGACCAACATAGCCAGGAGGTGAGCCAATCAATTTAGAGATACTGTGTTTTTCCATGTATTCGCTCATATCAAGGCGGATCATAGAATCTTTAGAGCCAAATAGTTCTTCGGCAAGTGTTTTCGTTAATTCTGTTTTACCAACTCCGGTTGGTCCGACAAATAAGAAGGAACCGATTGGACGATGTTTTGATTTTAAGCCGGCACGACTGCGTCTAATCGCTTTAGCTACTTTTTTCGCAGCTTTTTCCTGGCCGATAACCTTAGATTTTAGCTTTTCTTCTAAGGATTTCATTTTTAACTGTTCATCTTGTTGCAGCTTTCCAACTGGAATACCTGTTTTTTCTTCAATAATTTCTTGAATATGTGATACATCCACAATGGGTCTCTCCATACTTGAAACCGTATTTAATGCCTTTTCCAGTTTGGCTTCTTCATCGCGAAGAGTAGCGGCCTTTTCATAATTCTCGCTTTTCAGTGCCTCTTCTTTTTCAACACCAATATCTTTTAAGCGCTGTTCAATTTGTTCATTGTTTTGATAATCCGAAATAAGGTTTAATTTTGAACCTGCCTCATCCAGCAAATCAATGGCTTTGTCAGGTAAGAAGCGGTCTTGGATATAGCGATGTGACAATTGCACACAGGCAAGAATTGCTTGATCAGAATAGGTCACTTGGTGATAATCTTCATATTTCTTTTGAATCCCTTTTAATATATCAATTGCAGCGTCTGGTGTTGGTTCAATAACATGAACGGGCTGGAAGCGTCGTTCTAAAGCGGAATCTTTCTCGATTTGCCGATACTCTTTTAGTGTGGTTGCACCAACAACTTGAAGTTCACCGCGTGCCAGGGCTGGCTTTAAGATATTTCCTGCATCCATAGAGCCTTCGGCGGAACCAGCACCAACAAGAAGGTGAATTTCATCGATGAAAAGAATAATATTTTTCCGCTCTTGTAATTCAGAAATGAGTTGTTTCATTCTCTCTTCAAATTGACCACGGATTCCTGTATTGGCAACAAGGGACGCAACGTCCAGCAAGTAAACCTCTTTGTTACGTAACTTGCCAGGAACATCTCCTTCAGCAATCTTCAGTGCAAGACCCTCCGCAATCGCCGTTTTTCCGACTCCTGGTTCACCTATTAGGACGGGATTATTTTTATTCCGTCTATTTAGAATTTCGATGACACGCTTTACTTCTCGATCGCGGCCAATAACAGGATCAATTAAGCCAGCTTTGGCCATTTGAGTTAAATTTCGTCCAAATTGATCTATAAAACCGCTATGTCCGCTTTTTCTCCCAGGTTCTGTAACAGATTGACTGTTGTTATCCTTACCAGGACCTGTATTAGACATGAAAAAGTCTTCAAATGGGAAACTTGGGAAAAGGTTCATATTTTGACCTAGCCCGGCTCCTAGAGATTGCTTTTCTTTTGAATAACATTCGTGACAGAGTTTAATTTCCTTACGCTGTCCATTAATAATCATATTTAATTGTATGTTTGCATTATTTTCATTACATTGTTGACAAAGCATAAGTAAATACCCTCCTATTAAAAAATTTATTAACATGTTTGACTTTGACTATATTTGACCTTATGACGATAGTATACTCTGACCTTTTTTGACTTTCAAGTGATTTGTTTTGGTAATGGTTTCTAATTTGCTGTGTTAACCTTGTCTGTTGAGTTCCGCTCCAATCAACAGAGTGGAAATATCAATATAAGTCTTTAACAAAGCTTTCTAATTAAGGAAAAAAGCTCGTCTTTGTTTGTCCTTATCATCATATATTGATGATAAGGAGGAGATGATGTGAAAAGGGAATGGACACAAGCATTTCAAATAGCTGCAGTCTATGTAGGGACTGTGGTAGGAGCTGGCTTCGCCACAGGAAAGGAAATCGTTGAATTTTTTTCACGGTTTGGTTTCTTTGGCTTAATAAGTATAATAATGAGCGGTTATCTCTTTATAGCGTTGGGCTCGAAACTAATGAGAATGGCTGCACATATAAATGCAAAATCCTATCAAGAGTTTAATGAGTATTTGTTTGGCAAATGGCCAAGTCGTGTCATTAATTTCTTTATGCTTTTTATGCTTCTTGGAGTTAGTGCCGTTATGCTTTCAGGGGCTGGGGCCGTGTTTGAGGAACAGTTAGGTTTGCCGAAAACAGCCGGTGTTTTCATGACCATTTTTTTATCCTTTTTAGTTATGTTAGTTGGAACAAAAGGTTTATTTGCTGTTAATACGTTTGTTGTTCCTCTAATGATAACTTTCAGCCTTATCTTAATGCTTTTTTCTGTACAGATGCCTCACTTTTTAGATCAATTACTATTTATCCCGCATGCGGATGATGGCTGGAAGAGCGTCGTCGCCCCATTTTCGTATGTGGCATTAAATCTTGGTCTATCTCAAGCAGTTTTGGTTCCTATTGCTACAGAAGTGAAGGATGATTGGACGATTAAATGGGGAGGAATTCTTGGAGGGTCAGCTTTAACTATCATCTTAATTGCGAGTCATTTTTCCTTAATCATGCTCCCTAGTTTAGAAATATATAACATCCCAATGGCCATTGTCATGAAAAATTTAGCTCCTTTTTTATTTTGGATTTTTGTTCTCGTTATTTATGGAGAAATTTTCACCTCAGTGATTGGAAATGTCTTTGGACTCGATCGGCAGTTGAAACAATATTCGTCTATACCGACAATGCTATCTGTAACGCTCATTTTTGTTGTTTCTTATCTGATCAGTCTTGTAAATTATGGGACGCTGCTCTCCTATTTATATCCTTTGTTTGGGTATATTTGCATGATTTTTTTTATTTTACTTTGGATAAAGCCATTACCAACAAGTATCAGAAAATAACAAAAGCAGTTGTTCAGGAGAGCAACTGCTTTTTAATGTAAAGGTAAGATAATAAACATCATCAAGTCAAAAATGATATGAGAAACAATCACCAAAGGCATACTCTTTTTCCATAGATACAGATATCCCCAAGCTAAACCAGAAATAAAGGCCGCAAGAACTAACAAAAATGAGCCAGCATAAATATGGACGGAAGCATACAAGAGTGACGCTGCCAGAATACTGAACCCTGGCTTAAACTTTTTACTCAATCTTTTTTGAATAAAACCTCGCCAGAAAAGTTCTTCTCCAGGGGCTGCAACTAATAAAAGGGCAAGATATTGCCAAAATATTGTAGGAGCAAACCATTTATATAGGTTCTTAAGACTTGTATCATAGGGTAGATGCAGTATCTTCATTCCACGGATCCCAAGCCAAAAGATAATATATAATATTAAACCGGTTAGTGCCCCAAGAAAAATATACTGAATAAAGGATACGTTATCATCCACCTCTTCTTGAAACATAGCATAAGCGATTAAGATTAGAATCGAACCAGCAAAAATATACCAAAAGATCGCTTTATCATGAAATGAAAAAAATAAAAGTATATGTGCAATAATTAAACCAATCAATATGCGTGGGTCTTGGAAGAATTTCTTCATTACGCGATCTCCTTTTTAGAAAACATAAAATTTATTTTATCAAATAAGTTTTTCAAATGGAAATCATTACATCTCTAATATTACTGTTTCATTAGGTTAGAACATAAAGAATAGAAAAAAATAAAAAAGGAAGGGAGTGAAAGAAATGAGCAAATCAAAAAGTGAACAAGAACGAGAATGGACTGTCCGTAAACAAGATCAAAATCCACATGGAAAAGTAAAATCATTAAAACAGTTATCAAATGAAGCTGGTAAGGGCCAATAACAATTCAGGCTGAGGTCAAAAAAGAAAAGGCAGCCATAACGAGGACTGCCTTTTCTAGTATTCTATAATTTTAATAAGCGCTTTCTTTTATAACTTTATAGTTTTTGTGATTAACAACAGTTCGTTGATCCAATTCTAAATCCCGATAATTATCCATAACTGTTAGGTCGACAATGACAGAATTTTCATTTACCTTTTCAACAATCCCTTTCAAGCCACCACGGAATTCTATGATATTTCCAACTTCTGCTTTTCTCATAATGTCTCTCTCCTTTACCTCAAAAACTATAAATAAAATCCAGTTAAATAACAGTTTGCACTACTTTTTTCTTTTCGTAAAGCCTTTTATTTGACAATTATGTTAATTCTTTATTAACAATGTAATTATATGAGAAAAAAGGCAACAAAAGAATAGGAAACGCTTTCAATAATAGTGAAAAGAAATTACAATGTTGGATTATGGAAATACAGTTACGTTAATATAAGACTAGGTAAAGGTGGTGTTTGGAATGACGGAAGATATGATTACAGATATCTTGGATCGCCTTATGACAGGGGAACTTTCTGAGTATTATGTCACTAACGATCAGTTTATGGAATTTCGTCAGGTATTGGTGAAAAGAAAAGATTTTAAGCATTTCCGCGGGATCGGGCAAAGGGGCGGCGATGTTTTGTATCAATATCTAAAAGAAGCAAGGAGTTAATTGCAAATTTTCAAGGAGCTTCGGAGAAATGTATGATAGTTTTTGATAGTTTTTGACAGTTTTGTGACAATTCAATATAAAATAGAATTTTCAGTTGTTCGAATAAGTCGAAAATGGTATTATTCATTACATGTTTGTTTTCTTTTTGGAAAAAATAGCTGAAAAGAAATGATTTTTTCTCTTTAGTTAATTATCGATTTAGTTGACTAAATGATGAGAAATGTTTATTTTTAATGAAGCAAGTTTGAATTTTATATAAATATTAAAGGAGTATGATTAGCATGTCAGAAAAGCAATTTAAAATAATCGCAGAAACAGGAATCCACGCTAGACCCGCAACTTTATTAGTTCAAACAGCAAGCAGATTTGATTCTGAGATTCATTTAGAATATAAAGGTAAAAAAGTTAACTTAAAATCAATTATGGGCGTTATGTCTCTAGGTGTTGGCCAAGGGGCTGATATTACCATTTCTGCAGAAGGAAACGATGCAAATGATGCATTAAATAGCCTTGAAGAGACATTGAAAAAAGAAGGATTGGCAGAATAATGACTTTTTTACAGGGGATAGCCGCATCAAATGGTATCGCTATTGCAAAAGCATACCGTCTTGTTGAACCAGATTTATCATTTGAAACAAAAACAATTGATGATGCTGCTGCAGAGGTTGACCGTTTCCGCAAGGCAATAGAGAAATCTAAAACAGAACTCGAAGCAATTCGTGACCGTGCCAAAGTAGACCTTGGAGCTGATAAAGCAGCGATTTTTGAAGCACATTTACTCGTGTTAAGTGACCCTGAATTAAATTCACCAATTGAAGATAAAATTCAGTCTGATAAGGTAAATGCTGAATCTGCATTAAAGGAAACAGCTGATATGTTCGTTATGATGTTTGAACAAATGGATAATGAATATATGAAAGAACGTGCTGCAGATATTCGTGATGTAACAAAGCGTGTATTAGCCCATCTATTAGGTGTGCAGCTAGTTAATCCAAGTATGATTGCTGAAGAAGTGATTATTGTGGCTGAAGATTTAACTCCTTCCGACACAGCACAATTAAACAGACAATTTGTCTTAGGATTCACAACAAATATTGGTGGTCGTACCTCACATTCAGCCATTATGGCTCGATCAATGGAAATTCCAGCGGTAGTTGGAACAAAGTCAGCGACAGAAGAAATCAATAATGGAGATCTTGTCATTGTTGATGGACTAAAGGGCGAGGTACATATTAACCCGACAACTGAGCTTGTTGAACAATACCGTAAAATTCATGACCAATACGAAGTTCAAAAAGCCGAATGGGCCAAGCTTGTCAATGAACCAACTGTAACAAATGATGATCATCATGTTGAATTAGTGGCCAACATCGGAACTCCAAAGGATTTAAAAGGAGTTATTGAAAATGGTGGTGAGGGTGTAGGTCTATATCGGACTGAATTCCTATATATGGGAAGAGATCAATTACCAACAGAAGAAGAACAGTTTGAATCCTATAAGGCTGTATTAGAGGGTTTAAATGGTAAGCCAGTTGTTGTTCGTACCCTTGATATTGGTGGAGATAAGGAACTTCCTTATTTGGACCTTCCAAAGGAAATGAACCCATTTTTGGGCTTCCGGGCTATTCGCTTATGTTTAGAAGAGCAAGACATCTTCAGAACCCAGCTCAGAGCACTATTACGGGCTAGCAACTATGGAAACTTAAAAATCATGTTCCCAATGATTGCAACTCTAGATGAGTTCCGTGCTGCCAAAACGATACTTGAAGAAGAAAAGCAAAAACTTCTTGCGGAAGGCCAAAAAGTTGCCGAAGGTATTGAACTTGGTATTATGGTCGAAATTCCGTCAACGGCTATCTTAGCGGATCAATTCGCAAAAGAAGTAGATTTCTTTAGTATCGGTACAAATGATTTAATTCAATATACTATGGCTGCTGACCGGATGAATCAGCGTGTTTCTTACTTGTACCAGCCATATAGCCCGTCCATTTTACGATTAGTAAAAATGGTTATTGATGCAGCACATGCACAAGGAAAATGGACAGGTATGTGTGGGGAAATGGCAGGAGATGAAACAGCTATTCCAGTTCTCATCGGACTTGGACTTGATGAATTTTCAATGAGTGCGACATCAATCTTAAAAGCTCGCTCTCAAATCAAGAATTTGAGAAAATCTGATATGGAAAAGCTTGCTCAACAAGTTTTAAATATGCAAACAACTGATCAGGTTATCGAAGCAGTTAATGCTGCGACAAAGTAATTATATGAACAGAAAGACCGGCTGATGATTAGCCGGTCTTTTTGTGATTATATTTTTTTGACTTTTCATATTATTTATCTTTTTTATTATCGATTTTTGATTATAATAAAAAGTAATACCTAATACCTATTTTTTAGTAGTACTTATGGATGATTAATAGACAAAAATAGGCAAGTTATTAGGTAATAATTGTACATAATATAGTAGTAATGGTGGAGGTGAAAGAAAATATGGAACAAAAACCTGTACATTATGATGGAAGTTCACAACTAGGTCTGGCAACAAATGAGACATTGGTTAATGAACCATTCCAGATGACTGATGAAATGAGAAGTAATATTGGTCGAAACCCTTACTCCCTTGATACAAATGCATAAATAATGGAAGAAAAAGGATTTGTCTTCGGGCAAATCCTTTTTGATTATTTTTTTGTCTTTTGACTGATAATAATATTGTCTTTATTTAAATGAAAGGTGGAGCATGAATGGTACGTGTTTTGTATATAACGGCACATCCTCACAATGAAACACAGTCCTATAGTATGGCTGTAGGTAAGGCTTTTATTGATAGCTATAAACAAGTTAATACCAGTGATGAGGTTATTCATCTAGATCTGTATAAAGAAAATATACCTCATATTGATGCTGATGTTTTTAGCGGATGGGGCAAGCTCCGTTCCGGTCAAAGCTTTGATGAACTAACTGGAGAGGAGAAGCAAAAAGTCAGCCGTCTTAACGAGTTAAGTGAGCAGTTTGTGAGTGCCGATAAATATGTATTTGTCACGCCTCTATGGAATTTCTCATTTCCACCGATTATGAAGGCTTATCTTGATTCAGTAGCTGTTGCAGGAAAGACTTTTAAATATACGGAAAAAGGTCCAATTGGTTTGTTAACGGATAAAAAAGCCCTGCATATACAAGCAAGAGGTGGATTTTACTCTGAGGGGCCTGCAGCAGAGATGGAAATGGGACACCGGTATATTAGTGTGATGATGAGTTTCTTTGGTGTTCCTTCCCTTGAGGGACTATTTGTAGAAGGTCACAATGCCATGCCTGACAAAGCACAAGAAATTAAAGAAAATGCAATTGCAAGAGCAAAAGATTTGGCACATACCTTTTAAAAGTATCGCGAGTTTGATGAAAAGAGGCAGAAGAAATCTGTCTCTTTTTTTATGAACTTTTACCAAGTATTCCCTCGATATATCCTGTATACTAGTAGTAGATTTAATAAGGAGGAATCGAACACGATGGAGTTAAATTTAACAGGTAAAACAGCTTTGGTTGTTGCTTCGAGTCAGGGCCTAGGATTTGCAATAGCTGAACGTTTAGTAAAAGAGGGAGCAAACGTTATGATTTCTGGCCGTGAAGAGGAAAAGCTGAGACAGAAAGCAAGTCAGCTTGAATCTATCGGTATGGGAAAAGTAGCCTACCAAAAAACTGACATAATGAATGTAAACGATATTAATCAGTTGGTAAAAGTAACTGCAGATACATTTCAAAGAATTGATTTGCTAGTGAACAATGCTGGAGGTCCTCCTGCAGGTTCGTTTGAGGAATTAACAGATGAAGAATGGCAGAATTCCTTTGAATTGAATTTATTATCATATGTTCGTCTAATTCGTGCAGCATTGCCCTATTTAAAACAACAAGGGGGAAAAATTCTTAACATCGCATCTAGTTCAATTAAAGAACCGATACCAGGATTGATTCTTTCAAACACTTTTCGGACAGGTATTGTTGGACTTTCAAAGACACTAGCATCGGAGTTAGCTCCCTATAATATTTTAATTAATACGATTGCGCCTGGTCGAATTGCAACGGACCGAGTTAATCATTTAGATCAAGTAAACGCAGATAAATTAGGGGTGGACAGGGAAACAATTGCATTAAAGGCTAAAGAAGGAATTCCTTTAAAAAGATATGGAACTCCTGAGGAATTTGCAAATGTTGCCGCTTTCCTATTATCTGATGCTAATTCCTATATGACAGGCAGTTCATTCTTAGTGGATGGAGGGATGATCAAAACAATCTAAAACAAAGTTTTTTCCTATATTAACCTTTCTTTACGTTTATTACCGATGTATTTTGGCTATGGTAAAAATATTAAGGGAGTGTTATTACATGCTGAAAAATATTCGATTAATGACTGTTTTGCTCTTGGTTCTATGTGGGTCCATGCTAATAAGTGGCTGTGGTTTACTTTTTTCCAATGAATTAATTGTCAATCGTTATGCAGATGCTTTGTTGACAAAAAACAATGAATTACAGTTCCGATTTCGAATTAACAATGAAATCTTATCAGGGCAGCAATTATATAAGGTAAAAGTGACTATTCATGATGATAAACTAGCAGCTGCAATTGGGAAAAGAGAAATAGTTTACGGCGAAGATCAAGTGTTAAACGGTGAATATTTAGAAGTAAAAGGAAAAAGCGGAAAATATATTTTTATGGACCCGCTTCCTCTGAAAGAAGATTTACATATTCATGAACTTAAAAACATGATAGAAAAGGATAATGCGGTTTCGATTGAAGTATTTAATAATCAAGAAGTATTCGGCCGTGCCTATTTAACAAACTTTTCATCAGAGTTGTAAATTATGATTATGTTGGGATGAAAAAGGACAAAATAAAAATGTGCATAATATTGGAGATGGAGCACAAAGGCTGGAGCGATTGGGACGCTCCGGTTTTTTTTTTGCCAAATTTTTTTTGTATAATGCTAAAATTAAAAAGATAATAAACATGAGAGGGATGATGATGTTGCTTACACCAGAAAATACGGTGATTGGTTTTATTGGTACTGGGGTTATGGGAAAAAGTATGGCAGGGCATTTATTAAAGGCGGGATACTCCTTAGTTGTGTATTCAAGGACAAAGGAAAAAGCACAAGAACTATTAGATCAAGGTGCAGAGTGGGCTGCAACACCCAAAGTGGTGGCTGAAAAGGCATCGGTAACATTTACAATGGTCGGGTATCCAACCGATGTGGAGGAAATATACCTTGGTGGAGATGGTTTAATCAATAATGGAAATCCAGGTAGTTACTTTATCGATATGACAACCTCCTCCCCTTCACTTGCGCTTAGAATTTATGAGGAAGCAAAGAAAAAAGGGATTCAGGCTATAGATGCACCAGTATCTGGTGGAGATGTAGGAGCAAAAGAGGCTAAGCTCTCAATCATGATCGGGGGTGAAAAGGAAGCTTTTGATGAGATGCGGCCTATTTTAGAATTAATGGGAACGAACGTAGTCTATCAAGGTAAACCAGGTGCGGGACAGCATACAAAAATGTGCAATCAAATTGCCATTGCTTCAAATATGATGGGTGTCTGTGAAGCGATAATTTATGCTGAAAAAGCTGGCCTGGACCCTGAAAATGTCCTTAAAAGTATAACCACGGGGGCTGCTGGCAGCTGGTCGTTGAGTAATCTTGCTCCAAGAATGTTAGCAGGAAATTTTGAACCTGGTTTTTACATAAAGCATTTTATTAAGGATATGAAAATTGCGATAGATGAAGCAGAACGAATGGAGATGGAAGTACCAGGTCTTTCCTTAGCAAAGTCTTTATATGATCAATTAGCAGAAAGAGGAGAAGAAAATAGCGGGACTCAAGCACTTTATAAATATTGGAAGTGATAATTGGATTGAATAAATTCCTCCTATCTATTTGAAACTATGAGAGAAATCTTCATATAGGAGGAATTGTATCATGGCTAAAAGGACGAAAAAGAACGACGCTAAACAAAAAAATAAAAAGGGATTTGATTCTGCAGTTGCCAACGAAGAATTCGCCACTGAAATAGGTTCAGCAGCGGCAAATCAAGCTCATAAAGAAAAAGCAAAAAAAGAAAAAGCACCTAAAAATAATGGAAAATACAAAGGGCAGTAATACTTACATCTTAAGACCCTCACATTCATTGTGAGGGTCTTAAATTTTCCCTATTTCAAGTTTTTCAAGAATGGTTCTAGCCGGTTTAGGCCGATTTCTAATAATTCCATGGAACATGCAAACGATAAACGGAAATAGCCCTCGCCATATTCTGAGAAAGCACTACCTGGAACAACAGCCACTTTTGTTTCTTGAACAAGCTTAAGACAGAAATCAAAGCTGTTTAATGCGATGGTTTCAGGGATTTTTATAAAGAAATAAAATGCACCATCTGGCTTAATGACATTAAGTTCCATAGCAGATAAACGCTTGTAGACATATTCTCTTCTTTTTAAATATTCTTCTTTCATAACAAGCGCGTCATCAATACCTGTTGTTAATGCCGCATAGGCTGCCTTCTGTGCAATGGAAGTGGCACAAGAAATATTATATTGATGAACCTTTAAAATATGTTTTGCAATGCTATCAGGGGCAAATAAAAAGCCGATTCTCCAGCCTGTCATTGAATGGGATTTTGATAATCCATTAATGAGGATGGTTTGTTCCTTTAGAAAGGCGGCAATTGACTTATGTGGCTGATCATAGGTAAGCTCGCTGTATATTTCGTCTGCCAGGATAAAAATATTTTTATTCTTAATAAAATCAGCTATTTCTCTTAATTCTGATTCTGAGAGACTTACTCCCGTTGGGTTAGAAGGGTAGGGGAGTACGATACAGCGGGTTTTCTCAGTAATAAAGGGTTTAATCATTTCTAGAGTAAACCGAAACTGATTCTGTCGAATATCGACATGGACTGCGGTGGCTCCCATCATATTAATAATTGGTTCATAGCCAGGGTAAATCGGCCCCGGTAGAAGAACTTCAGAACCTTCTGTTAAAATAGTCCGAAATGCAATATCGATTGCCTCGCTTGCCCCTGCAGTAACGATAACCTCTGAATCAGGTTTGTAATCCAAGCCATATTTAGTTTTAACGAAATTACAAGCAGCTACCCTTAATTCTAATGTTCCTGCATTATGGGTATATGAAGTGAAGTTTTGCTTAATCGCATCAATACCGGCCGCTTTCACATGTTCTGGTGTAGGAAAATCAGGCTGCCCAATCGTAAAGGAAATTAAGTCATCGACATCGGCTACCATATTAAAAAACTTTCTAATTCCGGAGATTTCGATATTTTTTACACGTTCATTGATTAAATGCTCCAACATTGTCCATCCTTCCGAGTGAGGCTTAATTTCAGTTTTTATGTATAAAATGATTATAGACTATTTTCGGGTGAAGATTCTACCAAACAGGAATGAAAAAAACGATCTGAGCTCTCAGACCGTTTTTGGGGGAGGGGAGGTTATAACAAATTAAAGTGTTTTAGTAGCCATAGTCCCAGTCAATTTCGTCTTCGTGCCAAAATACAGGGGACACAAAACCGAAATTAACTAATTTATTTTCGAGTTTGCAATTACATTGTTCGCAGCCACATTGATCTTTAATCTCTTCATAAATAGAGTGATCAATATCTTCAATAAATGTAACCTTTTGTTCCTGGAAAAGAATCGCAGTTCCTTTCATTGGTTAAGCACCTCTTTGAATAGATTTATCTTATAACTGTATTGTAAATCTGTTGTGAATACGCGTCTATATATTAGTGATATTGTTCACAAAATTATCACGAAGCTGTTTGTGAAAAAGGACAGATTTACAAAATAAAAAAGCCAGGAGACCTGGCTTCAAGAGTATCGTTCGCCTAATTTTTTGAAGATAGGCTTTTGATAGGTTTTGCTCTTTTTATTTTTCGGTGGCATTTGCTCGAGATCAGAGATACCTGTATAAAGTTGAAGTAATGCTTTTGCTGAATTAAGGGAGAGTGTTGCTTTTGGATTTCGTACTCGTTCGTCTAATTTCCCAAAATGGGGTAGATTTAGAAAGTCAGTTTTCGTTGGAGGCATATGGAATGTGTACCTTCCACATTCAACTAGCACATCGGATTGCTGTTGACTATTTCGCGGATTTTCAGAAAAATGGAGACCCACTTTTTTCGCTTTACCTTCGTCAATTAATTTCTTTAGTGTTTCCTGTTTTAATTTGTACAATAATTTGGGATTAGGTGCTGTTTTGGCATGGCGATTCACAATAAAGACAGCTTGTGCGAGGTTATCGATGGTTAGATTTAGATTGATTAGGGGGCCTTTCTGATCACGATTCAAAATATGTTCTCCTTTCAGTTATATAAAACATTTATATTATACCTTTTTTATTAAGAAAAGGGAATATAATGTTTTTATTGTAAAATATAAACAATCGAATGTACAAACATTATTGTAAAATATAAGAACTTTTTCTAATTGCAAAAAACTCCCAATCTAAATTGAGGAGGAGTTTTTTTGCTTACTTTTCGGATCTAAGCGTAAAGATAGTTAACTCAGGTTTTGACAAAAAGCGAAAGGGGAGACGAGTGGTTCCAATCCCTCTATTTACATAAAGTGATAGGTGAGAATCGTCACCAACCGAATAAAGACCTTCTGGGTATAATTGGCCAAAGGGAGGAGTCACAAGTGCTCCCAAAAATGGGATTTTAATCTGTCCACCATGACTATGGCCGCTGAGCTGCCAGTAGACCGGATATTGTGCCGCTGTTTCTGCAAGATCAGGTGCATGCGATAATAATATATTAAAAGTATTGTTAGGTACATTTTTTAAAGCTAATGGCAGATTGGGATTCCCTAACATCGCATCATCAATTCCGAGCAAATAGATGCTGCTCCCATCGCTCATTTTAACGGGAGCTGATTCATTTAAAAGTACGCTGAAATCAGAGTTCACCATGATATTTCTATAAATATCAGAACCATATCCCCCATGATCATGATTTCCGAAAATGCAGTATTTTCCAAGTGGAGCATGTAAACTCTTTAAAATCGTCATCAATTTATTAATTTCGGTATATTGATTGGGCTCGTCCATTAAATCTCCAGTAAACAAAATAATATCCGGTTGAAGACTATTAATTTTCTTTACTAATTTAGTAAATTGGTGAAGATTATATTGAAAACCTAAATGGGTATCACTAAATTGAACTAGTTTTATCCCATCAAAGCTTTTTGGGATTAGTGGATGTTTTATTTGAAGTTCTTGTATATCAAGTAATGAAGGCTCAATTCGATTGGCATATAGAAATCCACCCGAACTTAATCCAAGAAGGGTAAGGACTGAGCCAATTGATCGTCTTAAAAACGTTCTCCTCGTCTGTTTTTTAGCCATTTTTTCTACCAGCCTATCTTTTATTTACCTAAAAAAGTAGAGTCTTTCTGTATTTTCATTAAAAACGAAAAATAAAGCAAGTGGAAGGGTACTTTGTATGTGTTTATTCAAAAAATAATAAAATATTCATAAAAGCAGCCAATGTTGGCTCATGTTACTGGCCTGTTGAAAAGCTATGTATTATATAATAATTATAACAAAATAACGCGGTGAACTATTGAAAAAAGGCTATCGAAATTTTTTCGACAGCCTGTTCAGCCAATGTTGGCTGCTTTTCTTAATGATAACTAACGGCGCGGCTTTTTAATGCCTTCCAAGATGATATAAATTGTTGTTTTCCAACCCGTACTTTTTTTCTACCCGAAAGGGGGTCATTTAAGTAGACATAATTGTTGTCATACCCTACTAAGACGACGGCATGTAAATCAAGGGGGGTTTTAATATATTGCTTCCCGTGGTACCAGCCCTCCCAACGGTCAGGCAGGCGGTAATCCCCGGTTGTCCATACTACGACAGGATATCCAGCAGATACATGCTCTAATACTTGATCGAATGGCTTGTTTGTTAAATTAACCGCTCTTCCAGGAAGCTTTTGGTTGATTAGGGCAATCATTGGTTGATCAAATACAGCATAGCCAGATCGATGGCCAGTCATATCCCCAACAAAGCCGTCAGCAGGGTTTCCCCAACGTAAAATATCACCCTTTGGTGATTTAATTAACGGGTCAGAATCTTTCCTAACAGATCGGTAAAGGTCGATTTTGCTTGTTTTAACTCCTGCATAATTTAATACCATTGCAAGGCTTGTGACCTCACAACCGTATCGTAATTCAGGATTTTGCTTAATTAGCACTACATTCAGCATTGCGGAGTCTTTTTTCTTTTGGGTGGTAGTAACAGACTTGCTTTTATTAACTGAATTCTTAACATTTATCACTTGCTCTTTTACATCGTTCATATTGTATGGAGTACTATTTAACTTAGTTGCTGAAGAGTTGGGTGTTTTATCTTCTACTGTTACCGAAGAAAGAGGCTGTTTCTTTTCAATTTTGTCATTGGTATCAGCATCAAAGTGACTACATCCAAGCATAGGAAGGATCATCGTTAATAAACAAAGTCTTTTCAAAAACATATCCTCCTTATCAAACAACTTGGGTATAGGATATGATTGTTTCTAGGCGGCTATAATGGTATCCTTTTGGAAAAGAACGATAATTCTTACATAAGCGTATGGTATAATAAGAAAAAATTTTTGGAGGTACTTGGATGGATGCTTTGGAAATACTATCGGATCTTGAAAATGTATTTCCCTATTTTCAACCGATTTTTAGTGCCGATCAACAAAGTGTAATTGCCTATGAGGTATTAGGGAGATATAGATCTGGAGAAGATATCATTAGTTTAGGAAACTTTTTTCAGGATGATCAAATTCCTGATGAATATAAATACGAAGTGGATTTGTTATTAGTTAAAATGGCGCTTGAAAAAGCACTAACCCTAGATGAGGATGTAAGTATTTTTTTAAATCGACATGCTGATTTATTAATGTACGGGCATGGTGAGCCTTTCTTACAAGAACTGCTTTCATTTGAAAAAAAAGGTTTTAATCTCACTCGAATTGTCCTTGAAATATCTGATCGGAATTATTCTGGGGATTTAAATCAATTTGATCACTTACTGCATTATTATCGAACCTATGGGATAAAAATAGCCATTGCGAGAATTGATAGTGAAAGTCATTATTTTGAACGGATTGGACAACTTGAGCCAGATATTTTGAAAATTAACTTACAGGCTTTAAAATCAACATCAACAGGAATAAATTTTAACGATGTATTGTTTTCATTATCCCTTTTGGCAAGGAAAATAGGTGCAACCCTCTTATTTGAGAATATTGAGATGAGTTACCAGCTGCAATTTGCTTGGAAAAATGGAGGCCGCTATTATCAGGGATATTATTTACATCCGCCTGCACCTGACTTTATTCAACATGATTTGTTGAAAGAACGCTTAAAAGATAAGTTTCATGACTTTATTTCCTATGAAAAAAAGAAATTAGAGGCTGTTTATACCACCGCAGAATCCTTTCAAGCTAAGGCCCAAGAGATTGTGATGAAAAACAGGAATGGAACATATCAAACACTTTTTCAGGCTTTAATAAAAGAATTAGACCAGATTGCCTTTAGGATGTATGTATGTGATGAGGATGGCTTCCAGAAATCTGTCAATATTTTCAAAGCAAAAGACGGTTGGATTTCACAATCCGAATACATTCATAAGAACTGGAGCTGGCGGCCATATTTTTTAGAAAATATTATTAAAATGAGAAATGAACGGAAAGGGATTTTATCCGACTTATATTCTGATATAGAAACTGGAGAAACCATTCGAACTTTTTCTTTTCCAATGAATGGGGAGGATTATTTGTTTATTGATATTTCCTATCAATACTTATTTCAAAACGATCAATTACTTTAAAGGATTGAATGAAAGTTTAAACCCCAAATTCGTTCATATAGAAAAAATTACCCTATTTTTTTATTTTTACTTGGACAAATGGTCGGTGTTATTTTATTCTTTTAATATTGGCATATTAAAATACGGCTGGAAAATTATGAAAGTCATCCACTCGGATAGAAAAATGCTAAATGAGAAATATAATTGTAAATGTTTGTTTGGTTGGAAAGGAGTCGGAGCATATGTCACAGCTTCAAGGTATATTAACAAGATTAAAAAATCTTCAGGAAACAGCAAATAGTGGTGAACCAGCACAACGCTATTTCGAAGTAAACGGAGATCGGAAATGTCAAGTAACATTTCATCCGAAAACGGAAACATTTGAATTAGAAGTATATAATGAAAAGGAAAAACCAAAACGTTATCAATTTGACAATATTGATATGATTACAATTGAAATTTTTGATTTGATTCAATAAGGGACCTTAAGGGTTCCTTTCTTTTTCATGTCGTGCACAATGGTGGGGGAGGCAAAAACGTTTCCACCGTTACGGTACCAAAATTAGCACAGACTCCTGAATACTATGGTAGAATGTAACTGTAGAAAAACAAATTTGAGGAGTTACGGCGATGATCAGTCTTCCTAACGATGAATTTTTAAAATTAACGATAAAAGAATTAATGATTCCCTCTGAACGGGTCGCACATGTGCAAATTGGCAATAACCTCGAGCATGCCTTATTAGTTTTAACAAAAAGCGGTTATACGGCGATCCCTGTGTTAGATCCCCATTACAAACTTCATGGGTTAATTAGCACACCTATTATTATGGATTCAATTCTAGGATTAGAAAGAATTGAGTTTGAACAACTTGAGAAGAAACGCGTAGAAGAGATTATGAAAAGCTCAGTACCGCGAGTGAAAATTTCTGCATCTATTAAAAAATGCCTAGAGTTACTTGTTACTCAACCTTTTTTATGCGTCGAGACTGAAGATGGTTATTTTGAAGGGATTTTACCAAGAAGCACTTTATTAAATCAAGTAAATAAAATAATTAATAAATTTCAAAACAGTGAAAAATGATGCTTTTAGGCTCCCGAAATGGGAGCTTGATTTTTTTAAAGTTTGAGGTGGTAATATGAGTAATCCTACTGATAAGATTACCAAAGAAGGTTCACAAAGAAAGCAAACAAAAAAACCACTAGTATTAGCATCAGTGATGTTAGCAATGTTTATGGGGGCGATTGAAGCCACGATTGTTTCCACTGCAATGCCGGCCATTGTTGCAGACTTGGGCGGATTTACCCTTTATAGCTGGGTGTTTTCTGCATACTTATTAATGAATTCTGTAACCGTTCTCATCTATGGGAAATTATCTGACTTATTTGGCCGGAAACCAATACTTACAATCGGAATTATTTTCTTTTTAATCGGTTCGATTCTATGTGGGTTCGCTACTTCCATGAAAATGCTGATAATATTTCGTTTGATTCAAGGGTTTGGCGCTGGGGCTGTCACACCCATAGCGACAACCATCGTTGGTGATATCTACACTACTGAGGAAAGAGCGAAAATTCAAGGGTATCTGTCTAGTGTTTGGGGTATTTCTGCAATTACAGGACCAGCTGTGGGGGGCTTACTTGTTCAATATGTAAGCTGGCATTATGTTTTCTGGATTAACATTCCACTTGGGATTCTTTCATTAGTGGGACTCTGGATGTTTTTGCATGAAGATATCAATAAGAAAAAACATGAGATAGATTATCTTGGCGCTATATTATTAACGTTCACGATTTCTTCACTGATGTTTATTCTTGTGGAAGGTGGAAGCCGCTTTGCATGGGGGTCATGGCAGACACTAAGTTTATTTGCATTTAGTGCTTTAACATTACTGGGATTCGTGCTTCAGGAAGGCCGTGCAAAGGAGCCGGTTATGCCATTTTCGATTTGGAAAGAACGTTCAATTCTTATCGCTAACACAACCTCGCTGACAACGGGTATTATGTTAATTGGAATCTCGAGCTTTTTACCAACATTTGTACAAGGTGTGATGGAACAAACACCTATTGTTGCAGGGTTTACATTAACAACGGTATCAATAGGCTGGCCAATAGCATCCACTCTTGCAGGACGGTGGTTGATAACCATTGGGTATCGAAAAACATCGATAATTGGCGGGGTGTCCTTAATCGTCGGCAGTATCGCTTTTGTGACGATGTCAGCGTCTTCTGGGCCTCTTTGGGCAGCAGTGGGTTCATTTTTGGTAGGAGTAGGAATGGGCTTAACATCAACAGCATTTATTGTCTCGATTCAAAGCACTGTCGGTTGGGAACAGAGAGGAATCGCTACCGCATCTAATATGTTTATGCGAAATCTGGGAAATACAATAGGGGCTGCATTACTAGGAGGTATTCTTAATAATCGGCTAAGTCAGTATTTCAGCCAAAATGGACATCCCTATTCAGTGGATGATGTCAATATTCTCTTAAAATCGACTGAAAGAGACCATCTCTCAGAATCAGTCCAAAGTATCTTGCAAAATGGATTAACCCATTCCCTGCATTTTGTTTATTATGTTGTCCTTGCTTTTGCTGTGATTAGTTTACTATTAATATTTTTTATACCGAAAAAGATTGATAGCTCTGTGTAACTTTCACAGGGCTTTTTTAAGGAGTGGTCAGTTTGTCCTCATTATCTGAATTTCAGCTACTATCTGTATTGGCCCAGGAAATGAATATGAGAAAGGCGTCAGAACGACTATTTGTTTCACAACCAGCCCTATCACAACGATTGCAAACAATTGAAAAAGATTGGGGAACTAAATTATTTATTCGCTCACAAAAAGGTTTAGCACTAACTCCTGCTGGTGAACATGTCATCCAATTTGTCAATGATGTGCTAACAAAGCAAGAAAAGGTTCGTGAAACCATTTATTCTCTCCAATCAGGGGTGTCAGGCACTTTAAAAATTGCTGTTGCTTCGATTGTAGGGCAAAACTGGCTTCCTCAGGTGTTAAAGAAATTTATTGATAGATATCCTCAAGCTAAAATTTCATTAGTGACTGGATGGAGCAGTGAAATTTTAAAATCCTTGTATGAGGATCAAGTTCATATTGGAATTATTCGCGGAACACCTGATTGGAAAGGTGTTAAAGTCCACCTTTTTAATGACCCTTTATATTTAGTTGACAGGGAAATTACTAGTCCAGAACAAGTATTACATACGGACCGTCCCTTCATTCAATTTAAGAGTGACTCAAATTATTATCAGGAAATTCAAGATTGGTGGATGCGAAATTTTAAAACTTCACCAAAACGAACAGTTGTTGTTGACCAAATTGAAACCTGTAAACAAATGGCCTTTAATGGTATTGGTTATGCCATACTGCCAGCGATAACATTAACGAAAACTGACAGGGAAATTTTCAAAATACCGCTTGTTGATGAGAATAATCACCCCTTAAAACGTGATACATGGCTTTTGGGTTATGAATCAGCCTTTCAACTAAAGCAAGTTAAAGCATTTGTCGAATTAATTAAGGAATATATCGCAGAATCTTCAGAAGAATAAGGTGGTTTTTCTTGTTTTCATTTCTTTTGTTTGATAAAGTAATTTTTAGTAACGACAACAATAGGGGGCCCTCAAATGAAAATGATGGATGCAAATGAAATTATTTCTTTTATTCAAAACAGCAAAAAATCTACACCAGTAAAGGTTTATGTAAAAGGTGAATTAGAAGGAATAGATTTTGGTACTGATACAAAAACCTTTATTAATGGGAATACTGGTGTTCTTTTTGGTGAATGGTCTGAAATTAATGAAATATTAGAAGCGAATAAAGCGAGCATTGAAGATTACGTAGTTGAAAATGACCGCCGTAATTCTGCAATTCCTTTACTAGATATGAAGCATATAAATGCGCGAATTGAGCCGGGAGTCGTTATCCGTGATCAAGTAGAGATTGGGGATAATGCCGTTATTATGATGGGGTCTGTTATCAATATTGGTGCTGTGATTGGGGAAAAATCCATGATAGATATGGGTGTTGTCCTTGGCGGCAGAGCAACAGTAGGGAAGAACTGTCATATTGGTGCAGGAACGGTATTAGCAGGAGTAATTGAGCCGCCATCCGCTAAGCCAGTAGTAATTGAAGATGATGTTTTAATCGGAGCAAATGCCGTTGTCCTTGAAGGGGTAACAGTCGGACAAGGTTCAGTAGTTGCTGCAGGTGCAGTAGTTACTCAAGATGTAGCACCATTTACAGTTGTAGCTGGAATGCCTGCTAGGAAAATAAAAGATATCGACGAAAAAACAAAATCGAAAACAGAAATTATGCAAGAACTTCGACAACTATAAAAGTTAAAGCGCCTAGGCGGTTGAGCTAGATAGTAAAAGTGGAAGCGTGGATCCTTTCCACGCTTCTTTTATAGGGAGGAAAGGTAATAAATGAATCAATTTATCAAAATCCGCCGTGACCTTCACCAAATACCAGAACTAGGTTTCCAAGAGTTTAAAACACAGGCATACTTATTAAATTACCTTGAGTCTTTGCCACAAGACCGAATGACAATAAAGAAATGGAAGACGGGCTTGTTTGTTAAAATCCACGGAATAAATCCTCGAAAAACAATTGGTTACAGAACAGATATTGATGGATTGCCTATAAGTGAAGATACAGGCTTACCCTTTTCATCTACACATAATGACAAGATGCATGCGTGTGGTCATGATTTTCACATGAGCATTGCTCTCGGGGTACTTACCTATTTTACAGAAAATCCAATTATAGATGACCTTTTATTTGTTTTCCAACCGGCTGAGGAGGGACCTGGCGGAGCAGAGCCAATGTTGAAATCAGAAGAAATGCAGGAATGGAAGCCGGACCTAATTTTTGCCTTACATATTGCACCAGAATATCCCGTTGGATCAATAGCCGTGAAGGAAGGGTTATTATTTGCGAATACCTCTGAATTATTTATTGACCTCAAGGGTAAGGGGGGGCATGCAGCAAGACCGCATGAAACGAATGATATGGTTGTTGCCGCTTGTTCATTGGTTAATCAGCTCCAAACCATTGTCTCGAGAAATGTTGACCCATTAGATAGTGCTGTTATAACCATTGGGAAAATTACTGGAGGCACAGTTCAAAACATCATTGCAGAAAAAGCTAGACTTGAAGGAACAATTAGATCGCTCTCAGCCGAATCAATGAAAAAAGTTAAACATCGTATTGAAGCAATTGTTAAAGGAATCGAAGCCGGCTTTGAATGTGAAGCCTCTATCGATTATGGTTCGATGTACCATCAAGTATATAACACTGAGTCGATCACAAGAGACTTTATGAAATATATTCAAGAAGAAACCGATGTGGATGTCATTGAGTGCAAGGAAGCGATGACAGGTGAAGACTTTGGTTATATGCTGAAAGAAATCCCAGGGCTTATGTTTTGGCTTGGTGTAGAATCACCATATGGATTACACCATGCAAAGTTAAATCCACAGGAAGAAGCAATAGGTGCAGCGATTAAAGTTATTAGATCTTATTTTTCTCATCTGGGGAATAGCTAAGCAGGCGGATTATTTTATTCTACTTCGCAATCATGATAAAATAAAAGTAGAATTAAAAGGGAAATTGTTACATATCGTCGTTTTATTCTGTAGCATATAGGGTAAACTTATGAAGGGGAAATAGGGTTATAATTAATAATATTTATTAAATTAAATTAATTATAATTTAATATTGACTCAAAATAAGTTCTGTCCTATAATTAGTATTGTGATAAAGGATAGCAAATGAGAATTGCTATAAACACTCATTTTATTTAATATTTGGAGGGATTTGAATGCCTGAACGTATGGTAGGTAAACAAGCACCACGCTTTGAAATGGATGCTGTATTGCCAAACAAAGAATTTGGTAAAGTTAGCCTAGAAGAAAACATGAAAAACGATAAGTGGACTGTATTATTCTTCTATCCAATGGACTTTACATTTGTTTGTCCAACTGAAATCACAGCATTATCAGACCGCTATGAAGAGTTTGATGATTTAGATGCAGTTGTTATTGGTGCTTCTACAGATACTATTCATACTCACCTCGCTTGGATCAAAACAGACCGTAAAGAAAATGGTCTTGGCGATTTAAATTACGCATTAGCAGCTGATACTAACCATGTTGTAGCTCGTGATTATGGCGTTCTAATTGAAGAAGAAGGTATCGCATTACGTGGATTATTCATCATCAGCCCAGAAGGTGAATTAATGTATTCTGTTGTTAACCACAACAATATCGGCCGTGATGTTGATGAAACTCTTCGTGTTCTTCAAGCATTACAAACAGGTGGTCTTTGCCCAGCTAACTGGAAGCCAGGACAAGCTACATTGAACGTATAATTTGTAGAAAATAAATTGACCTAACCTATTATAGTGTTAGGTCTTTTTAAAATGATCAGAAATTATAAGTTTTTGAACTTAGATTATTGTCTAGCTCCAGCGCCCTAGCGGCTAGTGTCCTTCGCTCTCCGCCCTACGATAAGTCAAGCACGAATGCGCCTCTGGCTCTTCGTGTTTCCTTTATCTCGGTTGGAGTGCCAGGCCATACGCCGCTGAACAGGGCGCTTGCGCTTTTCTTATAGGAGGAAATCTAAATGAAATTACGTGAACCAATGCCAGAATTAACTGGGGCCGTTGAATGGTTAAATGGTGAAGTTACAAAATCTGACCTAATTGGTGAAAAACCAACCCTAATCCATTTTTGGTCGGTTAGCTGCCATCTTTGTAAAGAAGCAATGCCTCAGGTTAACCAATTCCGTGATGATTTTAAGGACAAATTAAATGTGGTTGCTGTGCATATGCCTCGTTCTGAGAACGATTTGAATATAGAAGACATTAAACAAGTAGCCGCAGAACATGGTATCAATCAACCGATTTTTGTGGACAGTGAACATAAGTTAACGGAAGCGTTCGAAAATCAATATGTCCCTGCTTATTATGTCTTTGACCGTGAGGGTAAGCTTCGTCATTTCCAAGCAGGTGGAAGCGGCATGAAAATGCTCGAGAAACGTGTAAACCGTGTATTAGATGAATTGGAAAAAACAGAATAATAAACATTGAAAAGCTGCCTGCTTATAATGAACTGCCCCGTAAATGTTAGACACTAAACTAACATTTACGGGGTGTTTTTATGTCCAAATTTAAAACGGAAGATAAGATACAAATTGTATTAAGGTATTTAGAGGGAAATGAAAGTTTTGGAAAAATTGAGGAAGAAGTAAGAGTTAGTAAAACTATTATCAGTGGATGGGTTAGGCTTTATGAACAACATGGTATGGAAGCATTTATTAAGTCCTATACAAATTATTCTGGGGAGTTTAAACTAAATGTACTTAATTATATGAACGAAACGGGTACATCTTCTTATGATACAGCTGCCATTTTCAATATTTCTTCACCTGGTATGGTCCGAAATTGGAGAAAGGCTTTTGAAACTGGAGGAATTGATGCCCTACAATCAAAGAAAAAGGGGCGTCCTTCCATGAAAAAAGTATCAAAGATAAACAAAGAACAACAACTGCCAGTTGAAGGTTCAATCGAAGCTCTTCGAGCTGAAAATGATCGCTTACGTATGGAGAATGCCTATTTAAAAAAGTTGAACGCTTTAGTTCGAGAACAGGAAAAATTACAAACAAAATCAAGGCGCAAGTAATTTTTGAACTAAAGAATAAATTTGATGTAGTGGAAATAGTTCAAGTCGCAGACATTCCATGTAGTACGTACTATTACTGGGAAAAACGATTAAATAATGAAGATAAATATGCAAAGGTAAAAGAAGCGATTGCAGCTATTTATCATGAGCATAAAGGACGTTATGGTTACCGTCGTATCACCAAAGAATTGGAGAAAAAGAATATTTACCATGATCCAAAGACCATTAATCGATTAATGAATGAGATGGGCTTAAAATGTGAGGTGCGTATGAAAAAGTACCGTTCATACCGTGGATCAGTTGAAAAGTTGCACCCAATATACTAAATCGCGATTTTAGGGCAGGTAAAATGAATGAGAAATGGGTAACTGATGTTACAGAATTTCATTTATTTGGGGAAAAACGATATTTATCGCCTGTTTTAGATTTATGTAATGGAGAAATAATTGCTTACAAAGTTATGAACCGTCCTGTTTATTCTCTTGTTGGAGATATGCTTGAAGAAGCAATAAAAAAAATAAAACCTGATGATGAAGCTATCCTCCATTCAGATCAAGGCTGGCATTATCAGATGAGTAAATATCAAAATAAATTAAAAGAACATGGTATACGACAGAGTATGTCCCGGAAGGGTAATTGTTTAGACAATGCAGTCATAGAAAATTTCTTTGGCTTATTAAAGTCTGAACTACTCTACTTACAAGAATTTGAGAGTATGGAACATTTCGAACGAGAATTAGAAGAATATATTTATTATTACAATCACAAACGAATGAAGGCAAAATTAAAAGACCTAAGTCCAGTCGAATACCGGACTCAGGTTTTGAAAGCAACCTAAAATTTTTGTCTAACTTTATTGGGTCAGTTCATAAATCAACGGCAGCTTTTTTTATTTGATTGTAACCTTGCAGCCTTTTAATCGTCGGTATTTATAAGTATGCATTTATACAGGCCATGACAATAAGGACTAAAAGGGGTGTCTGAAGATGAAAAATAGAAGGTTACCAATCCTATTTATTATTTTATTAGTTTGGATTACTGGTTGCAGTGCTAGCGGTGAAAATAAAAGTGAAAAAATGTCTCAAAGTAATGACGTGGCTATGGATAACACTCAATCTGGAACTGGCGAGCAAGCAAACTTTTATTCAAGTGAAATGGGAAAAGCGGATAAAACAGTTGAGCCTGATAAAGTAAAAGTACAAAACCAAATGGTCATTTATCAAGCGGACCTCGAACTGCGTGTAAAAAAATTTGATAAAACAGTCCAGACTCTTGAAGAAAAAGTAATCAAATATGGCGGCTATATTACTGAGTCTAATGTGTCTAAAGAGGGGAAGGAGCAGGTCAGTGGCAGCATTAGGATAAGAATACCACAAAAAAACTTTCAAACCTTTTTACATGATGCAGAGAGCCAAGCTGCTGAGGTGCTGCAAAGGAACATTACAGGCCAGGATGTTACGGAGGAATATGTTGATCTTAAGTCAAGATTAAAATCAAAAAGAGTAGTGGAAGAACGGTTAACAACTTTCATGAAAAGTGCAGTAAAAACAGAAGATTTATTGAAAATTTCAGCTGATCTAGCAGTTGTTCAAGAGGAAATCGAGGCTATTGAAGGAAAGATGAAATTCTTAGAAAATCAAACATCCTTTTCGACTGTTAACATCACTCTATATGAAAAAAGCGTAGTAATTCCAACCATTGATAAAGACAAATTAAATACTTGGGAAAAAACAAAAAAACAATTTATGAAAAGTATCAATATGTTATTAGTTGGCTTATCAGGTTTAGTTGTTTTCATCATTGGTAATATTCCTGTCATAGCTATTTTATTATTACTAGGATTTCTTTTCGTTTTCTTTTATAGAAAGAAGAAAAACAGACCTGAGTAAATAGTGGTACCATACTATATATCCTTAATGAATAATGATAAAATGAATCCATAGTAGATAATGTTTGAAGCAGAGGGGCAATTCTATGAAAATGAGCTTTGCGGTTATTGGGCTAGGCCGATTCGGTGGAAGTATTTGTCGCACGCTTACCGATGAGGGGATGGAAGTACTGGCAATTGATATAAATGAGGAACGTGTCAATGAATATGCAATGATTGCTTCCCATGCGGTTGTAGGTGATACAACAGATGAAGCTGTTTTAAAAAGCTTAGGGATCCGGAACTTTGATCATGTAATCGTAGCTATTGGCGATGATATTCAATCAAGCATACTAACAACCCTTATTCTCAAAGAATTGGGTGTCGGACGTATTACAGCAAAGGCTCAAAATGATTACCATGAAAAAGTTCTTCGTAAAATTGGAGCAGACAGTGTTGTCCACCCAGAAAGAGATATGGGAAGACGTATAGCTAACAATATGGCCTCTAGTAACGTTGTTGACTATCTTGAACTTTCAGATGAACACAGTATTGTTGAAATTGTTGTGAATGGAAGACTTAGTGGTCATACGATTATGGATTTGGACATTCGAAAGAAATATGGTTTGAATATTGTTGCTATCAAAAGAGGAGAAGAGATTATTGTTTCTCCGCAAGCGAAAGAAACCTTCCACGCTAATGATGTGTTAATTGTAATCGGTACAGACCAAGACATCGATCGATTTGAAAAAAAGGTATTAGAATAAAGAAAAGCGGAAGCGCCGTGCTCAGGGGCGACAGGCATAAGACGAGCAGGCGTGAAGGTTGCTCTTTAACCTTCATGACTGATTGGCTTATGACCCCGAGCCCCTAGGCGCTGGAGCTAGACAATAAAGAAAAGCGGAAGCGCCGTGCTTAGGGGCGACAGGCATAAGACGAGCAGGCGTGAAGGTTGCTCTTTAACCTTCTTCATGACTGATTGGCTTATGACCCCGAGCCCCTAGGCGCTGGAGCTAGACAATAAAGAAAAGCGGAAGCACCCTGAAAGGTGCTTCCGCTTCTTTTATTATTTACACTTCCATAATGATTGGTAAGATCATTGGTCTGCGTTTTGTTTTTTCGTATAGGAAAGGAGCTAATGTATCTGTAATTTCGTTTTTAATTTCCGACCATTGGCTTGTCTTTCTTTCCATTACCCTATTCAAGTGTTTGGTGATTAGGTTCTGTGCATCATTAATTAAATCACCTGATTCCCGCATATAAACAAATCCTCGCGAAATTAAGTCTGGTCCGGATGCGATTTTGAATTCTTTCATATTAATGCTTACCACCACAACTACTAAACCTTCTTCTGAGAGGATTCTACGGTCACGTAAGACGATGTTTCCGATGTCGCCTACTCCGCTACCATCAATATAAACGGAACCAGATGGGATCTTTCCTGCAACCTGTGCTGTATCCTCGGAAAGTGCTAATACCTCACCATTATCCATAATAAAACAATTTTCTTCTTGTACCCCACAATCCACTGCAATCTTAGCATGCATTCTTTGCATACGATATTCACCATGGATTGGCATAAAGAACTTCGGTCTGATTAAGCGAAGCATAAGCTTTTGTTCTTCCTGTCCACCATGACCAGAGGTATGAATATTGCTAAGTTTTCCGTGAATAACTTCAGCCCCAGCTCTGTAGAGCATATTAATGGTTCTGCTCACGCTGATTGTGTTTCCAGGAATAGGTGATGATGAAAATACAACGGTATCTCCGGGAATGATTTGGATTTGTCTGTGTGTACCATTGGCAATTCTTGATAGGGCAGCCATCGCTTCGCCCTGACTTCCAGTACAAAGAATGGTAACTTTATCAGCAGGCAGTCGATTGATTTGATTTGCTTCAATAAAGGTTTCTTTAGGTGCATTAATATAACCTAACTCTAGTCCAATATTAATGGCAGCTTCCATACTGCGTCCAAAAACAGCTACTTTCCGTCCGTACACTACGGCTGCCTCTACCACTTGCTGCAATCGGTGAATATTTGATGCAAATGTTGCAAATATGATTCGGCCATCCACTTTACGGAAAATATCGTTAATGCTGTCTCCAACCCGGCGTTCTGACATCGTAAATTCAGGTATTTCACTATTCGTACTGTCTGAAAGTAAACAAAGTACGCCTTCCTTACCGATTTCGGCCATTTTCGTCAAATTGGCTGGTTCACCGACAGGGGTAAAATCAAATTTAAAATCACCAGTATGGACAATTTGTCCTGGCGGTGTTTTAACAACAATTCCATAAGAATCAGGAATACTATGTGTGGTTCGGAAAAAAGTAACGGATGTTTTGCGGAATTTTATGACATCGTCTTCTTTTATATCAATCAGCTTAGCATTTCTCAATAAGCCGTGTTCTTCAAGTTTATTTTTTATTAACCCAAGAGCCAATTTTCCTCCATAAATTGGAACATTAACTTCACGTAATAAATAGGGAATACCACCGATGTGGTCTTCATGCCCATGAGTAACAAATAAACCTTTTATTTTTTCTTGATTTTTAACCAAATAGGTGTAATCCGGAATAACATAATCAATGCCTAATAGCTCGTCCTCTGGAAATTTAATGCCGGCATCAATCAATATTATTTCATCCTGGAACTGAACTGCATATGTGTTTTTGCCTATTTCGCCTAAACCACCCAGGGCAAAAACTGCAGTTTGATCATTCTTAACAAATTTCATAAATTATCTTTCTCCAATACTTTATAGTCTTCATTTTGTTGTTCATAACTAAGATGTGCTCCCTTAACTTCTTGAACAGATTCAACATTATAGCCACGGTCAGCAATTTTTGAACGGACTTCTCTGACTGATTCACCTTCAATAAAAAGGGTTTTTGTATTTTCTCTAACAGGTACTTCTGTGATGCTTTCTTGATAATATACTTTAAATATCATTACAATATCGCTCCTAACTTGGGTCATAGCTTTTTCTATTATATAAAACATTTTCATCTTTTTCATTTATTTTCTTTGGAAAACATTAGTCTTGTATGAAAAGTATGTAAAAAAGAATCGTTGTTTTTACAATTTACAATAACGAAGGAGCCCTTCGCAAGTTTGAAGGGCCCTAAATAAATTTAGGCAATGGGATTTATGCAATGGATTTTTTTCGTAGTAAATCATTCCACTGTTTTAAGAGCTTCTTTCTCAGCTTCTTTAACATAGTGGATCATCTCCTTATCTCTTATTTTATACGAACCTTGTCCAATGTAAAGTAAGCGATGGCAGATTATTGAAGTTTTTTTAAAATAAGAGTATTTTTACTTTATTATATGAAGAAAAATGCTAATTCAATCATGGTTAAACATGGAATTACAGTGACATTATAAAAATATAGCAAAAGAACCGACCAATAGGCCGGTTCTTTTATTTTTTACGACTTCAATTTGGGGTGATTTACCGCTCAATTGCAATGGCACCTTCGATCGGTCTTAATGGATCTTCATGATTAATATAATCATAAAACATAATCCCATTTAAATGATCAATTTCGTGTTGAAAACAAATAGCAGGAAGTCCTTTTAAACGAAGTTTCACTTCTTCACCGTTTAGAGTAGTTCCCTTTACCGTTATTCTTGCATGTCTTGGGACATAGCCGGGAATCGCTCTATCAACAGACAGGCAGCCTTCACCTGAATTTAAATAGGATTTTTCGATAGAATGGCTAATAATTTTTGGGTTAAATAACGCATAACTATAAAGAGTTCCTGTCTCATCCATAAGATGGACAGCAATCATTCGTTTTAACACATTGATTTGTGGGGCCGCTAAACCGATTCCTGGTCGCAAACCGTATTGTGCAGATATTTCAGGATTTTGGCTATTAATGACATATTCTAATAAACTGCTTAGTATTTGTTTATCCTCTTCAGAGGGCGGCATAGATACTTCTGCAGCCACTTTTCTAAGGGAAGGATGGCCATCTCGTATGATATCTCCCATCGTTAACATGAAAACACTCACTCCTGTACTCTAACTAAATTATTAATAATAATTAGTCTATCAGACAATTAATAAAAAGTTAACAATTGATTAAAGCCCTCCTTAAAGCATCCTTTTATAAACTCCTTATTGTCAAACAAACCAAGTGTCGATATAGTAGAATATGGAATAATCAGGAGGTTTAAAACATGTCGTCATTAAAAAAGTATGGTTTTATTTTTATTATATTGGTTTTGGCAGTTATTTTTGCAGGATGTACAAAAGAAAAGGCACCTGAAGAAAAAATGTATACCGTCTTAGAAAAAGTCGTAAAGGCGGAAAAAGTATTCGAGGAACAACAGAATCCCCTTGTCGCACTCGAAAAAAAGGAAAAAGGGATTTATGACCAAATTATTGAACTTGGCATGAAAGAATATGATCAAATCGTTAAGCTTTCCGATGAAGCGCTTGTATTAGTAGATCAAAGAAAAGAGCTAATGGATAAGGAAACAAACAGTATCAAGCTCTCGGAAAAAGAATTTTCAAAAGCTGCAAATATAAAGGATAAATTGGAAGACCCAAGCTTAAGGAAAGCAGCTAATGATATGTATGAGACAATGATGAATAGATATGAAGCGCATGATGAGTTATTCACAGTATATAATGAGGCGCTTAAAAATGATAAAACATTATATGAAATGTTTAAAAACAAAAACCTTCCACTAGAGGATCTTGAATCCCAAGTAAATAAGCTCAATGAAACATATAAAAGAATCTTTAATGCGAATGAAAAATTTAATATGCTAACAGAACAATACAATGATAAAAAGTTGTTATTTTATAAGCAGGCAGGACTTAATTCAAGTAACTAAATATTATTTAATAAAAGTAATCGGCAAATTATGCCGGTTTTTTTTATATTATAACAACACCAGGAAAAGAAAATATATATATAACAGATAATGAAATTGAATGATACAGTAAGAATAATATACAAATATTTAGCAACATGATTGTGTTGAAAAATATTAATACATAGTATTTGACGTGTAAAAACTAATGAGGTAAACTTGTAAAAGAGTTCATTAATTGTATCAATGGTGTTACATAAAATAGTGGTACAGAATAAAATGATGGTGAGGTAAAAGAAAATTTGTTTTATCTTATCTTTTCTGTAAAAACTATTTAGTAGTATGTTTAAGAACTAAGCTAACCAAAATTCTATGTAATATCACGGGTTTACTCAATACAAAGTACAAAATAGATAGGACTGACTATCTGCTTTTTAATCTTTAGGTTTTGGGTAATCTAATTTAGTGGATAATATTTTCAAAAATTTAGCTCCTGAATTGAAAGGAAGAGGTGACCTAAATGGTTTCTAAAACTCAAAACGCTAAGCTTGATGCGAAGAAAACACTAGAAGTTGTTGAGGAACAATTTCAAACACTTCAAATTTTAAATGAAGCTGGTGAAGTCGTAAACGAAGCAGCAATGCCTGAACTTACTGATGAACAGCTCCAAGAATTAATGCGTCGCATGGTTTACACGCGAATTCTTGACCAGCGTTCTATTTCTTTAAATCGTCAAGGAAGATTGGGTTTCTACGCTCCAACTGCAGGGCAAGAAGCTTCTCAATTAGCTTCCCAATTTGCATTAGAAAAAGAAGATTTTATTTTACCTGGATATCGTGATGTTCCGCAAATTGTTTGGCATGGCTTACCATTATCCCAAGCATTTTTATGGTCAAGAGGACATTTTCAAGGTATGCAAATTCCGGACGGAGTAAATGTTCTTCATCCTCAAATTATCATCGGTGCCCAGTATGTTCAAACTGCCGGTGTTGCTCTTGGTTTTAAAAAGCGTGGAACAAAGGCAGTAGCTATTACTTATACCGGTGATGGAGGAACATCACAAGGTGATTTCTATGAAGGAATGAACTTTGCCGGCGCCTATAAAGCTCCAGCCATCTTCATTGCTCAAAATAACCGATTCGCTATATCAACTCCTGTTGAAAAGCAATCAGCTGCCAAAACTCTAGCTCAAAAAGCTGTTGCAGCTGGAATTCCGGGAATTCAAGTTGACGGTATGGATCCACTTGCTGTTTATGCTGCTGTACGTGAAGCACGCGAACGAGCAATTAATGGTGAAGGTCCAACATTCATTGAAACTTTAACATACAGATATGGTCCACATACTATGGCAGGTGATGATCCAACTCGTTATCGTACAGCAGACCTTGACAATGAATGGGAAAAGAAAGATCCATTAGTTCGTTTCCGTAAATTCCTTGAAAACAAAGGTCTTTGGTCAGAAGAAAAAGAAAATGAAGTAATCGAACAAGCGAAAGAAGACATTAAAGAAGCAATTAAATTAGCTGATGCTGCACCTAAACAAAAGGTTACTGATTTGATGTCTATTATGTATGAAGAAATGCCTCAAAACTTACAAGAACAATATGAAATATATAAAGAAAAGGAGTCGAAGTAAGCCATGGCTCAAATGACAATGATTCAAGCAATAACAGATGCTTTACGTTCGGAATTACGCAACGATCCAAATGTGTTAGTATTCGGTGAGGACGTTGGTGTAAACGGGGGTGTATTCCGTGCAACCGAAGGGTTGCAACAGGAATTTGGCGAGGATCGTGTATTTGACACTCCACTTGCTGAATCTGGAATCGGCGGCTTAGCAGTAGGTCTAAGTTTGCAAGGATTCCGCCCGGTTCCGGAAATTCAATTTTTTGGTTTCGTATTTGAGGTCATGGATTCCATTGCTGGTCAGTTAGCCCGCCAACGTTATCGTTCAGGTGGAAAGTTTAGTGCGCCTGTAACGTTTCGCTCGCCATTTGGTGGAGGGGTACATACTCCTGATATGCACGCTGACAGTTTAGAAGGACTTATGGCTCAGACACCAGGAGTTAAGGTTGTTATTCCTTCCACTCCGTATGATGCTAAGGGGCTGCTCATTTCATCTATCCGTGACAATGATACAGTTGTTTTCCTTGAGCATATGAAGTTATACCGTTCTTTCCGTCAAGAAGTTCCTGAAGAGTCATATACAATTCCACTAGGAAAAGCTGAAGTTAAACGTGAAGGTACAGACGTTTCAATTATTACTTATGGTGCAATGGTACATGAGTCATTGAAAGCTGCAGAAGAGTTAGAAAAAGAAGGTTTTTCTGCGGAAGTAATTGATTTACGGACTGTAAGCCCGATTGATATTGAGACAATTATTGCATCCGTTAATAAAACAGGCCGTGCGATTGTTGTTCAAGAAGCACAAAAACAAGCTGGTATTGCAGCAAATGTTGTTGCTGAAATAAATGATCGTGCAATTTTAAGTTTGGAAGCACCAGTCCTACGTGTGGCTGCTCCAGATACCGTTTTTCCATTCCCACAAGCAGAAGCTGTTTGGCTTCCGAATTATAAAGATGTAATTGCAACAGCTAAAAAGGTTTTAACCTTTTAATTAACCTATTTAATCGTAGTTTATTTCTATAGTTATGTTGCTCAAAAAAACATGTAATTTAGGAGGATGAATCCTAGTGTCATTTCAATTTAAAATGCCTGACATCGGTGAAGGTATACATGAAGGCGAAATTGTTAAATGGTTCGTAAAACCAGGTGACAAAGTTCAAGAAGATGATGTACTTTGTGAGATTCAAAATGATAAGGCTGTAGTAGAAATCCCTTCCCCTGTTGAAGGAACAGTAGTTGATGTATTAGTTGGCGAAGGAACTGTCGCAACAGTTGGACAAGTTTTGGTAACCTTTGATGCTCCTGGTTACGAAAACCTACAATTCAAAGGCGATGAACATGCTGATGAACCGAAACAAGAAGAGAAGCCAGCAGCAGCAGCTCCTGCGCCAGAGGTTAAACAAGATACAGCACCACAACCAGCAGCAGTTGCAGTAGCAGTAGCACCACAAGTTGATGTTGATCCAAATCGTCGCATTGTTGCTATGCCATCTGTTCGTAAGTATGCTCGTGAGAAAGGAATTAATATCCAATTAGTTCCTGGAACAGGAAATCTTGGACGCATTCTTAAGAGTGATATCGATTCATTTGTAAGCGGTGGAGCAGCACCTGCACCACAAGCTGCGACTGATACTGCAGCAACAACGGAAAATGCTAAAGTGGAGGCACCACAAGCGGCTGCGGCAGCTATTCCTCAAGGAGAATATCCTGAAACTCGCGAGAAAATGAGTGGTATTCGGAAGGCAATTGCTAAGGCAATGGTTAACTCTAAGCACACTGCACCACACGTAACACTTATGGATGAAGTGGATGTAACTAAACTTGTTTCACACCGTAAGAAGTTTAAAGAGGTAGCTGCAGCCAAAGGCATTAAGCTTACATTCTTACCATACATCGTTAAAGCATTAACAAGTGCATTACGTGAATTCCCTGCATTAAACACATCACTAGATGATGCAACAAGTGAAATTATTCATAAGCACTATTATAATATTGGAATTGCAGCTGACACAGAAAAAGGCTTACTTGTACCAGTTGTAAAAGATGCAGACCGTAAGTCCGTTTTCTCAATTTCTAACGAAATCAATGAATTAGCTGGAAAAGCACGTGACGGAAAGCTTGCCCCTAATGAAATGAAAGGTGCTTCATGTACTATTTCCAATATTGGTTCAGCTGGCGGTCAATGGTTTACTCCAGTAATTAATCACCCTGAAGTTGCTATCTTGGGTGTTGGCCGAATTGCAGAAAAACCAATCGTTAAAAATGGTGAAATTGTTGCGGCACCAGTATTAGCTTTATCTTTAAGTTTTGACCACCGTATGATCGATGGAGCAACAGCACAAAATGCATTAAATCATATTAAACGTTTGTTGAACGATCCAGAACTATTGTTAATGGAGGCGTAATATAATGGTCGTTGGAGATTTCCCAATTGAAACAGATACTATAGTCATCGGAGCTGGTCCGGGAGGATATGTTGCAGCTATTCGTGCAGCGCAGCTTGGACAAAAGGTGACAATTGTTGAAAAAGAATATGTAGGTGGCGTTTGTTTAAATGTCGGTTGTATTCCTTCGAAAGCTTTGATTTCAGCGGGTCACCGCTACGAAACAGCCATGCATTCCGATTCTTTTGGTATTACCGCAGAAAATGTAAAAGTGGATTTTTCAAAAGTTCAAGAATTCAAGGCAGGCATCGTTAAAAAGTTAACAGGTGGTGTCGAAGGTTTATTAAAAGGTAATAAAGTAAATATTGCTCGTGGTGAGGCTTATTTTGTCGATGCCAATACATTGCGTGTTATAAATGAAGATTCAGCACAGACTTATACTTTTAAAAATGCAATTATTGCAACTGGATCTCGTCCAATCGAACTTCCAGCCTTTAAATATTCAAAACGTGTTCTGAATTCTACTGGGGCGCTTAACTTAAATGAAATCCCTGAAAAAATCGTCGTCATTGGCGGTGGAGTAATTGGGATTGAACTTGGCGGTGCCTACGCAAACTTTGGCAGCCAGGTCACCATTTTAGAGGGTGCCGAAGAAATACTCGGTCTTGGCGTTTTTGATAAGCAAATGGCTGCACTCGTAAAAAAGAGCATGAAGAAAAAAGGTGCAGAATTCTTTACAAAGGCATTTGCTAAGGGCGTTGAAGAAACTGAAAACGGCGTTGTCGTAACGTTCGAAACAAAAGGCGAAGAAAAGAAAATCGAAGCAGATTATGTGTTTGTAATGGTCGGAAGACGCCCTAACACCGATGAAATGGGATTAGAACAAGTAGGCGTTAAGTTATCTGACCGCGGTTTGATTGAAATTGACAAACAATGCCGCACCAACCTCACTAATATCTATGCTATTGGTGACGTTGTAGCAGGTCCTCAGTTAGCACATAAAGCTTCATATGAAGCGAAAATTGCTGCTGAGGCAATTGCTGGTCACACGTCTGAAATTGATTATTTAGGTATCCCTGCTGTTGTCTTCTCTGACCCTGAATTAGCTTCAGTTGGCTATACAGAATCACAAGCAAAAGAAGAAGGAATCGCTGTAATTGCAGCTAAATTCCCATTTGCTGCAAATGGTCGTGCGTTATCATTAGACAGTGGTGATGGATTCTTGAAACTAATTACTCGGAAAGAAGATGGACTTGTAATTGGGGCACAGATTGCCGGAACTAGCGCGTCGGATATGATCGCAGAATTAGGTCTTGCGATTGAAGCAGGAATGACTGCAGAAGATCTTGCTATGACAATTCATGCACATCCAACACTCGGAGAAATAACAATGGAAGCGGCGGAAGTAGCGTTAGGAAGCCCAATCCACATTATGAAATAAATTAGAAAGAATAAAGTCCTTTTCGCTAATTAGCGGAAAGGACTTTTTTTATTTCTGACGAATTGTTCTTATAAGAGGGCTGTGTTAAAGGTTAAAATTGATTCTGTTGATTGTAGTGGAAGGCGCGAAGACTCCTGCGGGAGTACGGGTCAGGGGAGACCCCGCAGGAGCGCAGCGACGAGGAGGCTCCCCGGCACGCCCGCGGAAAGCGAAGCGCCTGGAACGGAAATCAACAGACAAGGTTAACATAGCCTTATAAATAGAAGCGTAAAAAAATCCTTGTTATCATAAAAACAAAATATATCTCTCGTTTTTAAAACATATACTTAAAAGAACTAACATTCTAATTTTTATTTTGAATGTATTAAGAGTGGTGATAAATATGAGGGTCTATATAGTCGTGATACTACAATTTATCATTTGGAGCGGTTATACCTTTATTGAATGGTTGTCAAAACATGACCAGCTAATATATAAAGTCATTATGTTTTTTGTATTTTTTTATCTAGCTTATTTACTTGGAAATCATGTAACCAAATCGGCGCGTAAAACACTATTTATCACTACTTTAAGCCTTGTTATATACACTTCAATTCACTATACCATGGAAATGTTTACTCACTAAAAAAAGCCCCTTAAGGAGCTTTTTTATTTTCGTGGATAATAATACATGATGCGCTCATTGAACAGATGGAGTTCCCCTTGCAGTTTTTTCGCAAGGTATTTACAAAATTCATTGGCTTTCCCTTTATCACCGTAAGTAGATTGATCAGGTAAAGTGATTTGTATGTATGTTTGTTCCAGTTCCTGACCCTCTTCGTTACGAATCGTTTCCTGATCAACTCCAACTAAAATGGCATAGTAGCGTTCATCATTTGAATGTAAATAGAACCATTTGCCTTTGGCCTCTATTGTTTCTTTCAGTTCATATGGGAAGGCAGACTCTCCGTATTCCCATCCTATTTGATTGCCTGTTTTTGTTGTATTCTTTTTATACTCAATAAATAAGTCCTTTACTTCCTCAATTGTTACCTTTTGTTTAGCAGATGAAGGCACTAGCTTAATGTATGCGTTAACAGCCATCATCATTCCCCCCCACGAGTACGTAGTTTTAATCCTCTCTATTCTAGCACTGAATAAAATATTATGACAACTGCGGTATGAAATAAATGTACAAGTTTCTTGTTTCTTATTTAAATTTGAATTATAATAATATTCTAAAGAATCATTCTTTTAAAAAAGGAGGAACTTATGGAAATCTTTGAGAAGCTCTATGATGAGCATGAAAATTCAAAAGTTAGGTTTATTGGGTTTACCACGGAAAGTACACGTTATGATTTTGGAATTATTTATACCACCATGTTTTTTGGAAAGCCGTTAGTTGTCTGCATGCAAACAGGCCGCTCCACTCTCCTTGACCCCAAAGATATTGAAGATATTGATTACCTTCAAACCGTATTCCGTATACCTGACCAACAGCAGGCAGCTGATTTGGCTGACTTCTTCAGAGAAACTCTACCATCCATCCCTTTTGTCACCCAATATGAGTAATGATTCAAAAAAGAAGGCCTTAATTGGCCTTTTTTTTTATGAAAATTTTTAATTGTGACATACAATTTAGGCTTGATATTTATAATGTGATATATTATTATGTGATTAAGGATATATAAATACTTCACTTTTTGGACATTCATTAATGAAAAGGGGATTGAGCAGATGGGTACTTTAGTATGCCAAACATGTAATTCTACTATTGATCATTTTGAAGATGAAAAAGTAACGGTGCTTTATTCTAAGTGCAATTGTTGCGAGGATCATCATACAGAGGAAGATATTTAATAGCTAAATATAAATAAAACAGGATTCCTAAATGGAATCCTGTTTTTTTGTTCTATTTTATTGCTTTATATTCCTTAATCACGAGAAGTGATTTAAGTTCATCATCCTCCGGTCCTTGTACAGGGAGGCCTGCTTCGAGGTTTTTCCGGATGTAATGGAGGTTTTCCTTTGTAATAATCTCACCAGGGATAAAAATTGGGATACCTGGTGGATAAACCATTACAAATTCTGCAATGATTCTTCCTTCTGATTCTTCAAAAGGAATAACTTCAGTTTCCGCATAAAATGCATCTCTAGGTGTTAATGCAAGCACGGGGATTTCTGGAAGAAGAACTTCTACAGGTTCAATTCTATCAGTACTGTGCTGGCATTCGTCCGCTAATTCCTTGAGAGCATTTACTAGTAAGTCTGCTTCGGTTTCTGTGTCTCCAAGTGTGATAATACAAAGAATGTTATATAAATCGGAAAGTTCCACTTCAATATTATGTTTTTCTCTTAGCCACTTTTCTACATCATAACCAGTTAAACCTAATTCTTTCACAGAAATAATCAATTTAGTTGGATCGTAATCAAAGGTAGCTTTTGAGCCTAAGATTTCTTCACCAATACAATGCAGATTTTCAATCTCATTAACTCTTTTACGAATTGATTGTGCTACTTTAATGGTATTATCAATTAATTCCCTTCCCTTTGTAGCTAATTGCTTACGTGCGACATCAAGTGAAGCAAGCAATAAATACGACGTTGAGGTAGTAGTTAGCATACTTAATATGGATTGGACATGTTTGGCAGAAACAAGGCCTTCTTTAACATTTAGGATCGAACTTTGGGTCATTGAACCGCCTAGTTTATGAACGCTTGTAGCAGCCATATCTGCACCAGCCTGCATCGCAGAGAGAGGAAGTTCTTCATGGAAATGAATATGAACACCATGGGCTTCATCAACAAGGACAGGAATATCATAAGAGTGTGCAATTTCAACAATCTTTTTTAAATCTCCGGATATACCAAAATAAGTTGGGTTGATAACTAATACTGCTTTTGCATCTGGATGCTGTGTAAGAGCTCTTGCTACGGCATCGGGAGTGATTCCATGTGAAATACCTAATTCCTTATCAATTTCGGGCTGGATAAATACGGGAATAGCTCCAGAGAAAACAATGGCCGACATGATTGATTTATGGACATTCCTAGGAACGATAATTTTATCATCAGGTCCACAAACAGCCATGATCATCGCAATAATTGCTCCGCTTGTGCCTTGTACCGAAAAGAATGTTCGGTCCGCACCAAAGGCTTCCGCTGCTAAATCCTGCGCTTGCTTGATAATCCCTTTTGGTTGATGCAAGTCGTCTAGCGGCCCGATATTTATTAGGTCGATAGACAGGGCGTTATCCCCGATAAAGTTACGAAATTCAGGGTCAATCCCAGCCCCTTTTTTATGACCTGGAATATGGAATTGTATTGGGTTCTTTTTTGCATGTTCTAATAAACCGCTAAATAACGGTGTTTGATTTTGAGTCAATTGTTAACCACACCTCTTTGTAAAAAATACTCTATTTATGTCGAATTTCAATAATAAACAAAAGGAATTATAGCATTATTCCTATTCATTGCAAAGAAATATATGTTATTCCTTGCCCGGTTTACGATAGTTTCCCTTGAATACAGGAAAATTACCCTGAAGTAACGAAATAACAAGTAGAAAGTTTTTAGGAGGGTTTCAAATGGAATGGAAAACACGAGTTACTCATTTATTAAACATACGTTATCCGATCATTCAAGGGGGATTAGCTTATTTAGCCTATTCTGAGTTAGCGGCAGCCGTTTCAAACGCTGGTGGTCTTGGACAGATTACGGCCATGTCCTTAGCTGAACCTGAACAACTTCGAGCGGAAATTCGTAAAGTGAAACAACTGACAAACAATCCTTTTGGGGTTAACTTTGCGATTGGACAGCATGGCAGACCATTCGCCGATTTTCTCCAAGTGGCTATTGATGAAAAGGTCCCGGTAGTTTCAATGACAGGAGGAAACCCTGCTCCCATATTTGAGCAATTAAAAGGGACACAGATAAAAACACTCGTCCTTGTTGCAGCTAGAAGACAGGCAGTGAAAGCAGAAGAACTTGGTGCAGACGCTGTTATGGTCGTGGGGCAGGAAGGTGGGGGACATCTTGGCCGAGATGATGTAGGTACCATGGTTTTGGTGCCTCAAGTTGTAGATGCTGTTTCTATACCAGTTATTGCTTCGGGTGGAATAGGTGATGGCCGCGGTCTAATGGCTGCCCTTAGTTTAGGTGCAGAAGGAATTGAAATGGGTACAAGATTCATTGCAACAAAGGAATGTGTTCATGCCAACGAGTTATATAAGAAGACCTTAGTAGAAGGCAATGAATCTGGAACAGTGGTGATAAAGAGAACACTAGGTGCTCCGGCTAGGGCACTTGCTAACAGTTGGACAGAAAAAATTCTGGACATTGAAAAAAACAATGGGGGATACGATGGATTAAAAGATTACATTAGTGGAACTGCAAACCAACGCTATATTTATGATGGTGTACCTGATGAGGGCTTTGCATGGGCAGGTCAAGTGATGGGGTTAATTAAAGATGTCCCTACAGTTGAAGAATTATTTCGTCGAATGATTCATGATGCAGAACAAATTCGTGCAAAATGGGGAAAATAAGTATATGATTCTGTTTAGTTGAATTAGTTAGAAGGTGAAATTATGGAATACCAATATCCTATTGATCATCATTGGAGTACAGAAGAAATTGTGGATGTGATTGCATTTTTCGAAACAATTGAAAAGGCTTATGAACAGGGAATTGACCGCGATGAAGTATTGAAGGCGTATCGCCGCTTTAAAGAGATTGTTCCTAGCAAAGCTGAAGAAAAGACAATTTGTAATGAATTTGAAGAAATGAGTGGCTATTCGTCTTATCGAACCATAAAAAAGGTAAAAGATGCATCCTCCGGGGATAGAATAAAAATGAAATAGGATGAACAGCTCCTGCACCTTTTGTGCAGGAGCTGTTTTCTTTTTACTTTCTATTTTGTGAGATTCGATATAGAGCGGCTACCTTCTCAAATACGTCCTCAATTTGTTGAACTAACTGATCGGAACCTAATTGAATGACTTGTTCTCTGTCAATCGTATACCCACATAATAATTCTGCTTTCTTTACGTTTTGCAGGCGGTCAAAAAGCGAACGAAGTTCTTCTTTGGATAAATGACTGTGTGCAATGGTTTCTGGTTTTGTATGATCCACTGACCAAACAAAGTCCTTTGGAGTATCTTTGTAAATCTTTGCTAATTTTTTTGAAAATCTTTCAGCAATTAAATCTTTTTGAGGTGCTTCATAAATAACGGCAAACCATATAAACAAATGGGTGTTCCACATGCCAATCTGAAAATGGGGGAGCATTTTATAACCTCGAGGATTACTAGAGAATGCTACCCAAGTATCTTTAGGCGGATTAATGGTCCTTCTGGCATGTTTTGCTACATGAACAAACATTTCATCATCCGTAAGTGAAGAAATGAAAGGGGCGAAGTGATTGCCTAATTCTTCTAATTTGGGTCGAACGGTTTCCTTCAAAGCCTCCATTCTTGCCTCTAAACCATCTATTAAAAAAACATCAAAATCAACGTTTGTAAATCCTTTAAAAACCATACGTATAAACCTCCAGCTAAACATTTGTTCTTAATTGTAGCATAACAATAAGAGAGACCAATAATTTGATGCTTTCTAGGTAAGAGCACATATTTGTTGCAACATATCTCCCTGACTCATATTATACAGTAAAAAAATAATCTGAAAAATGAGTTAAATCCAGGAAGGGGAGGAGAAACGTGAAACAATTAATGAATACCTCACTTAAAAAAGCAAGCGAAAAGGAAAGAACAGCAGTTTTAAGATTGGAAATGGATTATGAATTAGCTACATTATTCGAAGCCATTGAAGAAAAGAATGAGAAAAAAATGAAGGAATGCAAACAAAAATTAGAAAAAATCCGCCAAGAATTATTACGATTAAAAGCACTTTGATAAATTAATAATGTTTTTTTATCCAAGGAGAAATAAAGCAGGATGGAAAGAAATAGAATATATTCTGAACTTATAAAACGAACTCCAGTAAAAATGAAGGGGGTTCGTTTATTATTGTCCTTTTTGATGTGGTACGGGTACCTCTTAAAAGTTGATGTGTTCCAACAATTTGATTAAGCTATAGGTACATTATTTAATTTATGATGCATCATACTACATACATTGAAATCTTGACAGGATTATAGAATTATTTGGAGGAGAGTTATGGACTGGGATCAAATTTATTTTCATGCAAAGGAATGGGTTAATGCCGCAGGAGCTAGAATTAGATTATCTTTTGATGAAACATTAAATATTCAAACGAAGTCAAATGCTAATGATTTGGTAACGAATATGGATAAAGAAATTGAACAATTTTTTATTAGTAAGATCAGAGCGGTTTATCCTGATCATAAAATATTGGGCGAAGAAGGGTTTGGGGATACACTAGAAAATCTTGATGGTGTGGTTTGGATGATTGATCCAATCGATGGAACGATGAATTTTATTCATCAACAAAGAAATTTTGCTATTTCTCTTGGTATTTATGAGAATGGGATTGGTAAAATTGGGCTCATTTATGATGTGTTCCATGACGAACTATATCATGCCAAAAGGGGAAATGGAGCTTATTTAAATGAAAAACCTTTGGCTCCTCTAAAGGATTCAACTGTTAAGGAATCCATCATAGCACTAAATGCAACATGGGTCATGGAAAATCGCCGTATTGATCATAATTTAATGATTCCTCTAGTGAGAGATGCACGGGGAACAAGATCATATGGTTCGGCAGCCCTTGAAATGGTGTTTGTTGCGACAGGAAGAGTTGATGCGTACCTCTCGATGCGCTTATCTCCTTGGGATGTTGCTGCAGGGGCAGTAATTATAGAAGAACTTGGCGGTTTTGTTACAAATCTAAGGGGAGAAAAACTGAGCTTCCTTGCACAGGATTCATTATTTACTGCAAATCAAGGATTACACCAATCGATCTTGAAGGACTACTTAAAAGAGGGAAGATGGTAAAAAGAAGAAGCCGTTGTAGGCTTCTTCTTTTATAATTCTCCATTTTCACGCATTTTCTTTTTTGTTTTAAATCCCATTCCCATAATTACGATAATTGCAAGGATACAGCCAATAGCACCGATTATGCTTTTTTCGCTAATTGCAACACCAATCCCCATAATACTTGCCGCTGCAAGGATCGCATAAACGAGTAATGACCACTTTACGTTTTTCATTTTTTCACCCCTTTTTCATTGAAAAATACAGTTCAAACGTACAATGCTTTTGTATATTTTATATTCTACAATAAAATGGTTAGGGGTTTCCACTTTAATTGTGGTATAATGTTTTAGTTGTGAATGGGAAACTACAAATAGACTTATTTTTAGAATATAGGAGTGGAATTTTTTGAATATAAGAAATGATATACGTAATATTGCAATCATTGCCCACGTTGACCACGGGAAAACCACGTTGGTGGATCAATTGTTGAAACAATCTGGAACATTTCGTTCTAACGAGCATGTTGAAGAACGTGCTATGGATTCTAATGACTTAGAAAGAGAGCGTGGAATCACCATCCTCGCGAAGAACACGGCTATTCAATACAAAGATACTCGTATCAATATTTTGGATACTCCAGGACACGCTGACTTTGGCGGAGAAGTGGAACGGATTATGAAAATGGTTGATGGGGTATTACTTGTAGTTGATGCTTATGAAGGCTGTATGCCACAAACTCGTTTTGTTCTTAAAAAGGCATTAGAACAGAATTTAACTCCAATTGTTGTTGTTAATAAAATTGACCGTGACTTTGCGAGACCTGCAGAAGTAATCGATGAAGTAATCGATTTATTTATTGAACTTGAAGCAAATGAGGATCAACTTGAATTCCCAGTTATTTACGCTTCAGCGATTAATGGTACAGCAAGTACTAACCCTGAGAAGCAAGATGAAAATATGCAATCCTTGTATGATGCAATTGTTGAATATATACCTGCTCCAGTTGATAATCGTGAAGATCCTTTACAATTCCAAGTTGCTCTTCTTGATTACAATGATTATGTTGGCAGAATCGGTATCGGCCGTGTTTTCCGCGGTACGATGAAGGTAGGTCAACAAGTTGCCCTAATGAAGATAGATGGTTCAGTTAAGCAATTCCGTGTGACCAAAATTTTCGGTTTCTTTGGATTAAAGCGTCAAGAAATCCAAGAGGCAGTAGCGGGTGATTTAATCGCAGTTTCAGGGATGGAAGATATCAACGTTGGTGAAACAGTTTGTCCGGTTGAACATCAAGAAGCACTACCAATTCTAAGAATTGATGAGCCAACATTACAAATGACATTTGTTGTAAACAACAGTCCATTTGCAGGTAGAGAAGGTAAGTATTTAACTGCAAGGAAGATTGAAGAAAGATTACGGGCACAATTGCAAACTGATGTAAGTTTACGAGTGGATAACACAGATTCACCGGATGCATGGATCGTTTCTGGTCGTGGTGAACTTCATTTATCAATCTTAATTGAAAACATGCGTCGTGAAGGCTATGAACTTCAAGTTTCTAAACCAGAAGTTATCGTTAAAGAAATTGATGGTGTACGTTGTGAACCAGTGGAAAGAGTCCAAATCGATGTACCAGAAGAGCATACTGGTGCAGTAATGGAATCTATTGGTGCCCGCAAAGGCGAAATGCTGGATATGATCAATAATGGTACCGGCCAAGTTCGTTTAATCTTTAATGTGCCAGCACGTGGCTTAATTGGTTACACTACCGAATTCTTAACGATGACTCGTGGTTATGGAATTATTAATCATACCTTTGATAGCTACCAGCCAATGTTACCAGGCCAAGTCGGTGGACGACACCAAGGTGTGCTTGTTTCAATGGAATCTGGAAAAGCTTCCACATATGGTATCATGCAAGTGGAAGACCGTGGAACTATTTTTGTTGAACCAGGTACGGAAATATACGAGGGGATGATCGTGGGCGAAAATACTCGTGAAAATGACATCACCGTTAATATTACTAAAATGAAACAGGCAACAAATGTGCGTTCAGCTAACAAAGATCAAACATCAGTGATTAAAAAGCCGCGCATTATGACATTAGAAGAGTCATTAGAATATTTAAATGACGACGAATATTGTGAGGTTACACCGGAATCGATTCGTCTTCGTAAGAAAATTCTTGATAAAAATGAACGTGAAAGAGCTGCTAAAAAGAAAAAATATGCTGAACAGAGTTAAGTAAAAGGAGTGCAAGAAGATGGAAGGATTCTCTCCTAGCCTTAGATTTTTCATTGAACTAACAGATGTAAAAACCGCTGTGTGGTTACAGTATGTATATATTGTTATTTTAGCGGCCATTGTATATAAGTTAGGCTTTGCAAAAAAATTGCCTCTTTTGAAAAACATCGTGATTTATACTTGCTTACTGATTGGATGCTTTGTTATGCTGATTTTTTCTTATGCATTGCCAATCGCGGAAGGGCTCGCAGGTGCGGCCGTGTTATTGATAATTTATAAAATACGCTTACATCAAACGAAAAAGCATCAGGCTGAAGCGAAATAACGGGGGTTTAGTTAAATGAAATCCGTTCAGGATACACTATATAATTGGCTTACAATTAAGGTTGTATGCGACTCACGTCCTGATGATACAGCAGCTCGAGATACTTTACACCTTTTTGAAGAAATGTTAGCTGATCTTGACCTCTCCAACATAGAGGTAACAACAGATGTTGTCATGTATTATGTTTCCTATCAACAAGGGGATGAGACGAAAAAAACTCGTTTTCCACGGGAATTGATAGAGGTCATGCTGCAACAGATTAATCAAGAACCAGAAAAGTATGAGAATTATCCAATTGAAGAATAAATAAAAACCATCATGTTCATTCCAATTTGGAATGTGCATGATGGTTTTTTTAGTAATAATCTACACGTGCGCTTTCGTTTTTTTTCACCAGTCGTCTTCCTCCGATTTCGTACGGTATAAACGGAAATTTCCTGTTTCAAATCTGGCATTTGTTTTTTTGGCTATTCTTGCATTACATTCATTACACATATATGTATGGATGGGACGATTACGAAGTCGTTTGGCCACAAACGATTCATCCTCAATTGCTTCAATTTTATCGCAAATTACACATTTAACTCTCATAAGACACCTCTTTAACTATTTCTAATAACCGATGGTTTTCCTCTAGTATATCATGGCAGAAAGTTTGTAAGTAATCAATTGGTTAAATTTGATGAAAGAAAGGGATAGTAGTAATATGAGAATATCTGTTTTTTTAAAAACAGGGTAAAGGATCTAATTAAAGGGGATGTAGAAAATGGCAAATCAAGTAGAACCAATGCTAATTAAGCCTTTATATGATGAGCTTCAAAAAGAGCGGTTTGTGACATTGGCAACAGTTGATTATGAAACAGGGGGTCCTAATGTTAGTTCTATTTCCTGGGTGTTTGCAAAGGATGAAAGTACCATCTATTTTGCAGTAGATAATCGCTCTAGGATCCTCGAGAATATTCATAAAAACAATCAAGTGGTTATTAATTTGATTGCGAATGAATCTACATATGCTATTCACGGGGACGCTCTGGTAAAAGAGGAAAAACTGCAGGATGTGCCACTAAAACTTGCTCTTATCCAGGTGAAAATTACTGCGGTAAGGGATGTTATGTTTTATGGTTCTAAAATAGTCACAGAGGTTCAATATGACAAAACCTATGATAAAAATGCTGCCCAAAAGTTAGACAATCAAGTTATGGATGCAATAAGAAAAGCTTAGGAGTTAACCTAAGCTTTTTTTTATACTTAGTATATATCTTTGAAATTTGTTTGCTGTCTAGCTCCAGCGGCCGTGATAGGCGCTTCCGCTTTTCTATTTATAGTGATTAGATTGGTCTTCTTGTTCTTTTTCCAGCTTCTTTTGGTCGTTTGATTTTAGCTTTTTATCTGGTTTTTCAGGAGCATTTTTAGGGCTTGGGGTAAGTATATCTCCAGGTACTTCTGGCATTAATCGACCGGCTACATCTGCAAGTTCCTCCATAATACCTTGGATTGGCCTGCCTTTATTAATATCCTCTTGAATCTCTTTCAAACGCTGCGTTGTATCCGCATCAGCTACGACTACTGACTTAGCACCATAGGGATCCTTTTTTAAACTTTCAGCCACGGAATACTTAATGGACCCTACTTGTGAACGGTCAATTTTTGAGTTCACATCAATACCGACAATGGCATATCTTCCTATTACCACAGCAGTTGCATCTTTAACATTTGGAATACTTGTTGCAAGTTTTACCAATCGTTTAGAGATCTCTTGCCCTGTTTTTCGATCAACATTTTCAATATAGCTGTTTTTTACTTTAACGGATGAATTGTTTACATTGTTTGAGAGTTCCTTATTTGTACTACAGCCGGCTAAGATTAGCAAGAACGCAGTTATGATAAAGGTCTTCTTCATTTCTATTCCACCTCCGCAATGCTTTATAAATAATTGAGATAAAGTCATAATCACTTATCTGAATTGAATGTCTCACTAACATTTATTGTGCGGAAATCCTTCTATCTTTATTCCAATAAACATATATTTTACCAAAGTTCAATCTAGCAGAAGGGTTGTTTGCAAGTTGCAATCCAAACAACAAGTAAAGCAGGAGGCGTTGCTTTGAGTAAGATATACGTGTTAGATACGAATGTCTTGTTGCAAGACCCGTATTCACTCTTCTCCTTTGAAGATAATGAGGTTGTAATTCCTGCAGTGGTTCTTGAAGAAGTGGACTCAAAGAAAAGGTACATGGATGAAGTAGGGAGAAATGCAAGACAAGTATCAAGGTTAATTGATGGCTTTAGGGCTTCAGGAAAACTCCATGAAAAAATTCCTCTTGAAAACGGAGGGACCATCCGAATTGAGTTGAATCATCGTACTTTCCATGAGCTTCAGGATATATTTGTTGAAAAAACAAATGATAATCGAATTTTGGCTGTTGCGAAAAATTTATTTTTAGAAGAACAAACCAAAGAAAATGGAAAGCCAGTTATTCTAGTAAGTAAGGATGCTCTTGTCAGGGTCAAAGCAGATGCAATTGGATTAGATGCCGAAGATTTTTTAAATGATCGAGTAGTTGAAATCGATCATATCTACACAGGCTTTTTTGAAGTGTTGATTCCCATCGAGTTATTAGGTCGTTTTTATGAAAAAGGTGAACTGAATCTCTCTGAGATAGCAAATCACCCATTTTATCCGAATCAATTTTTAGTAATGAAAGATGCATTGGGGAGTTCTGCATCTGCCATAGGAATGGTAGATAAAACCAGTAAGAAAGTAAAAAAACTAGCTTTAAACCAAGAGCATGTTTGGGGCATCCATTCCAGGAATGTTCAGCAGACGATGGCAATTGAATTGTTATTACGAAAAGATATTCATTTAGTGACATTAACTGGGAAAGCAGGAACAGGAAAAACGCTGTTAGCACTTGCTTCTGGTTTGATGCAAACGGAAGATTTCCGGGAATATAAAAAACTTTTAGTGGCAAGGCCGATAGTCCCGGTAGGGAAGGACTTAGGATTTTTACCGGGAGAAAAACAAGAGAAACTTAGACCATGGATGCAGCCCATTTTTGATAATCTCGAATTTCTATTCAACACTAAAAAGCCAGGAGAACTTGATGCTATTTTAGCGGGACTGGGATCAATTGAAGTGGAGGCATTAACGTATATTCGCGGCAGAAGTTTACCGAAGCAATTCATCATCATAGATGAAGCCCAAAATTTAACGAAGCATGAAGTGAAAACGATCCTTACGCGTGTTGGAGAAGGAAGTAAAATTGTGTTAATGGGCGACCCTGAACAGATTGATCATCCGTATCTTGATGCATATAACAACGGATTAACTTATGTCGTTGAAAAATTTAAGGATCAGTCTATTTCAGGACATGTTAAATTAATGAAAGGAGAAAGGTCGGGATTAGCTCTATTGGCTGCAGATTTACTCTAAATTATATTAAAAAGTAAAACGGGCGCCAAAGGCACCCGTCTTATTTTATGGTTATACGCGTAACATTTTTAATCGGAGTTTTCTGATTGGAGCCATCGCCAAAATAAACATGAATTGGTCCGTCTACTGTAAGTGGCTTGCCATTATCGGAAAATTTTAAGATAAAATCATTGGCCGTTTCAAGAGGGTATTCATATTCACTGTTAATACAGTGAATAACTAATGTATTTGCATTACTAGCAGGTTCTGAATTTTGTAAAAAGGGTTTTAATGGTATACCGAATGTCCCGGTCAATACCTTTTCTTTTTCAAATTTTCTTTCAGTTTTCAATGTAGGCGGGTAAATCGCACCCTCGATAATTTCACGGTCCCAATGTTTGGATACTGCTTTTGTATACTCTTCCAATGATTGAGAATTCTCTAACTTTGTTGTAAAATAGGTGGTTAAATCAACTCGTCTGTCGTCAAAAATCCACACACTAGGATCAAGTGTGATTGTATACTTCACGTTTCCTGAAATGATAATTATATTTTCCATAGTGTATTCCCCCTAAACCTTTGCATAATTAGTATAACTTTTTTTTGCAAGATGTCATAGTAGGACAATCGGGTTTCGCTAAAAGATAAATCATCTATGAAGAACATTTGTCCCAACTTGCTGCTTTATTTAATCTACTTCATTGTTCTTGCAATTTTCCGTTGTAAACGGTAAAATTTATAGATAAGTTGAATTATCGCTCTGAGATGGGGGGATTTATGTTGGCCTCTGAAATGATCGTGAATCACCAAGAAAAAGCATTTGCCTTATTACAGGCTGACGCTGAAAAAATATTAAGGCTAATCAAAGTGCAAATGGACAATCTCACAATGCCTCAATGCCCTCTTTATGAAGAGGTTTTAGACACTCAAATGTTTGGCCTATCAAGAGAGATAGATTTTGCTGTTCGATTAGGTTTAATAGATAGTAAAGATGGTAAAGCAATCCTCGATACATTAGAAAAAGAGCTATCAGTGCTTCATGATGCATCGTTAAGGAAATAGTTGCATAGGAACTCAAACAATTACTGTTCATTGTTTGGGTTTTTTTGTTATTTAAGACAGGTGATTTCATTTATTTTTGAGACTATTCCAATATTAATTTGTTGTAACAAATTAGCTTTTCCTCAAGAAATAATGTTTATTTTCTATTATAATAGAATGATATAAATCAATATTGAAAATGAGGACCATTTAATGCTAAAAAAAATATTGAAATCATATGATTATACTTTAATTATTGCTACTGTCCTTTTGTGCACCTTTGGACTTGTTATGATTTACAGTGCAAGCATGGCTTCAGCCGTACAAAGATACGAAGTACCAAGTGATTATTTTTATCAAAAGCAAAAACTTTGGTTGTTGATTTTTACACTAATTTTTCTTTTTACTGCGATTATGCCCTATAAGATAATGCAGTTTACAAAAGGGTTTCAGGTTCCTATGGTTATTGGGTCTATCGTGATCCTTTTAGGACTAATTCCCTTTGGTGTAATCGTTGGTGGTGCCCAAAGTTGGTATCAAATCGGCACATTTCGCCTGCAGCCATCTGAATTTGTCAAACTTGCGGTGATCATTTATTTAGCAGCAGTATATGCGAAAAAGCAATCCTATATAAATCAACTGAATAAAGGTGTTCTTCCGCCGTTAATTTATTTATTTATCATATGCGGGATTATTATTTTACAGCCTGATTATGGAACAGCCTTTATTATTGTATCCATTGCCGCTATGATAACCTTATGCTCAGGGCTGAACCCTAAAAGTATCTTAAAATTACTAATCATAGCTCTTATAGTATTGGTGCCAATTGGTTTTGTTGCAAAAGATAAGATATTTTCAGAAAAGCGTACTGACCGTTTTGCTATTTTAGACAATCCTTTTGCTGAAGATGTTGTAAATAATGCTGGGTTTCATCTAGCAAACTCATACATTGCGATAGGCTCCGGTGGTATTAATGGATTAGGTTTAGGAAAGAGTATCCAAAAACTTGGCTATTTACCGGAATCACATACTGACTTCATCATGGCTGTAATTGCGGAAGAATTAGGGATATGGGGTGTTGGTTTCGTAATTATTCTCCTCTTCTATATTGTTTTAAGAGGGATTTATGTTGGATTACAGTGTAAAGATCCTTTCGGAAGTCTGCTAGCGATTGGTATTTCAAGTATGATTGGAATCCAGACATTTGTAAATTTAGCAGGAGTATCTGGATTAATTCCATTAACAGGAGTCACGCTGCCATATGTAAGCTATGGCGGGTCCTCGCTTTTAGTACTTGCAGCAGCGACCGGAATCCTTGTAAATGTTTCTATGTTCAATAAATATGAAAAGAAATATAAAAATAACCAGGAACAGCTTGATAAACGGGTTAAACAAAAAGATGGTAAGGTTTTTTATATTTAATTAAAACGCGAAGGACATTTATGCTCTTCGCGTTTTTAAAAATACATAGAATAGAAGGTGCTTTTTGTGACTAGACAAATTAAAAAAGTATTGGTAGCCAACCGAGGGGAAATTGCCATAAGGGTTTTTCGTGCTTGTACAGAATTGAATATTCGAACTGTTGCGATTTATTCGAAAGAGGATTCCGGGGCTTACCATCGTTACAAAGCTGATGAGGCTTATCTCGTAGGGGAAGGAAAAAAACCAATTGATGCCTATTTAGACATTGACGGCATCATTGCAATCGCCAAAAAAAGCGGTGCTAATGCCATTCATCCAGGGTATGGTTTTTTGTCTGAAAATATTCATTTTGCTAAGCGTTGTGAAGAAGAAGGAATTATATTTATTGGACCTCAGGTAACACAATTAGATATGTTCGGGGATAAGGTAAAAGCAAGGCATCAGGCAGAGCTTGCCGGAATACCAGTCATTCCAGGGAGCCCAGGTCCGGTTAAAGAGGTAAATGAGGTAGAAGACTTTGTGGAAGAACACAAGCTGCCAATTATCATAAAGGCCTCTCTTGGCGGAGGCGGCCGCGGGATGAGAATTGTAAAACAAGTAGATGAAATCCGTGAAGCATTTGAAAGGGCAAAGTCGGAAGCAAAAGCCGCTTTTGGAAATGACGAAGTATATCTTGAAAAATTAATTGAAAATCCAAAGCATATTGAAGTTCAAATTATTGGAGATAAGCAGGGGAATATAGTTCACCTTTTTGACCGGGATTGTTCCGTACAAAGGCGCCATCAAAAGGTTGTAGAGGTTGCTCCAAGCGTATCCATATCTGAAGAATTACGAAAAAGAATATGCGAAGCTGCTGTAAAATTGATGAAAAATATAAATTACTTGAACGCAGGTACCGTAGAGTTTCTTGTTTCTGGCAATGATTTTTACTTTATTGAAGTAAATCCACGAGTTCAAGTAGAACACACAGTCACGGAGATGGTAACAGGTGTCGATATCGTCCAAACGCAAATATTGATTGCGGAGGGGCATGAATTACATGGTCCGATAGTCGGAATACCATTACAAGAAAAAATCCAAGTTAACGGATTTGCGATTCAGTCAAGGGTAACAACGGAAGACCCGCTAAATAATTTTATGCCTGATACAGGAAAAATTATGGCCTATCGTTCTGGTGGAGGTTTTGGAGTACGTCTGGATGCAGGAAATGGCTTTCAAGGTGCTGTTATTACCCCCTATTATGACTCATTATTAGTAAAACTATCAACTTGGGCATTGACCTTTGAGCAAGCAGCCTCAAAAATGGTTCGCAATTTGCAGGAATTCAGGATTAGAGGGATAAAAACAAATATCCCGTTCTTAGAAAATGTCGTGAAGCATGAAAAGTTTAGGAATGGCGAATATGATACTTCATTTATTGATACGACTCCAGAATTGTTTATTTTCCCGTTTCGTAAAGACCGTGGGACAAAAATGTTATCGTACATTGGAACTGTAACCGTAAATGGGTTCCCAGGTATTGAGAAGAAGAAAAGACCAGTATTTTCAAAGCCAAGAATACCTAATTTACCATATGATTTGCCGTATCAATCGGGGACTAAACAAATCCTTGACAAGTTCGGTGCAGAAGGTCTTGTCGAATGGGTTAAGAACCAACCACAAGTATTATTAACGGATACGACCTTTCGTGATGCACACCAGTCATTATTAGCTACCCGTTTGCGGACGACCGATATTCTACATATCGCTGAGCCTTCTGCAAAACTTTTGCCAGACTTATTCTCATTTGAAATGTGGGGCGGAGCAACTTTTGATGTGGCATACCGCTTTTTGAAAGAAGATCCATGGGACCGATTAGTATCACTTCGTAAGAAAATTCCAAATGTATTATTCCAAATGTTGATTCGTGGAGCGAACGCAGTAGGATATAAAAATTATCCTGATAATCTGATCCGTGAATTTGTGGATCAATCTGCTTCAGGTGGAATTGATGTTTTTCGAATTTTCGATAGTTTAAACTGGGTAAAGGGAATGGAAGTTGCGATCGATGCGGTTCGTCAAACTGGTAAAATTGCTGAAGCATCAATTTGTTATACAGGCGACATTTTAGATCAGACAAGAACGAAATACAATCTTCAGTATTACAAACACTTGGCAAAAGAGTTGGAACTTCAAGGGGCACATATACTAGGAATTAAAGATATGGCTGGATTATTAAAGCCTGAGGCAGCGTACAGACTTATTTCTGAGCTAAAAGAAACAGTTAATATTCCTATCCATCTTCATACCCATGATACTAGCGGAAATGGTCTCTTTACGTATGCAAGGGCAATAGATGGAGGAGTAGATATTGTTGACACGGCTTTAGGAACAATGGCAGGCTTAACATCCCAGCCTAGTGCTAATTCATTATTTTATGCACTTGAGGGGACGCCTAGGAAACCACAAGTAAATATTGATGCATTGGAGAAGTTGTCTTATTATTGGGAAGATGTACGCAAGTATTATCAAGATTTTGAAAGTGGAATGATTTCCCCTCATACTGAAATTTATCAACATGAGATGCCAGGAGGTCAATATAGCAACCTTCAGCAACAAGCGAGAGCGGTTAGTCTCGGTGACCGTTGGGATGAAGTAAAAGAAATGTATGCACGCGTAAATCAGATGTTTGGTGATATTGTCAAGGTGACCCCATCTTCAAAGGTCGTTGGCGATATGGCATTATTTATGGTTCAAAATGATTTATCCGAGGAAGACGTTCTAATAAAGGGGAATTCGCTGGATTTCCCAGACTCAGTTGTTGAACTATTTGAAGGATCGCTTGGCATGCCATACGGTGGCTTTCCAGAAGGCTTGCAACAAGTAATCTTAAAAGGAAAAAAACCATTGGAAGTTCGCCCAGGTGAATTGCTTGATTCAGTGGACTTAGAGGAAATAAAGGAAAAATTATTTAAAGAACTTGGCAGACAAGTGACTGATTTTGAGATTATTTCTTATGCTTTATATCCTAAAGTATTTATGGAGTACATGAAAATAGATGAACAATATGGCAATATCTCAGTACTTGATACACCAACATTCCTTTATGGAATGCGACTGGGTGAAGAAATTGAAGTTGAAATTGAAACAGGGAAAACACTAATTGTTAAACTCGTCTCTATCGGTCATCCTCAAGCTGACGGTACGAGAGTAGTTTACTTTGAATTAAATGGTCAGCCACGGGAAGTATCCATCAAGGATGAGAGTATTAAATCTACGGTAGTCTCTAGGTTAAAGGCTGATCCGAAAAATGAAAATCAATTAGCTGCGACAATGCCGGGAACGGTGGTTAAGTTGCTCGTCGAAAAAGGTGAAAAAGTGGAACGCGGTGATCATTTAATGATTACCGAAGCAATGAAAATGGAAACAACCGTTCAAGCGCCATTTTCAGGAATTGTGAAGGATATTTATGTATCAAGCGGGGATGCAATATTAACAGGTGATCTTTTACTTGAATTAACTAAAAACTAAAAAAGTTGCTAGGGATAACGTTTCCCTAGCAACTTTTTTACTGATAATTTCTTTTAGATCTCGAATATAACAAAAGGAAATAACTCAAAACTCCAAATAAGCAGGTAATAAAGAAAGCATGCAAAAGAGCGATATACAGATTTAAACTAGTAAAAATGATTAAAGCACCAGCAATCACTTGTAAGGAAACCAGGATGAAAGATATTATCCATCCCCAATAAAGAACTCTTTGCTCTTTATAATGGCGGACCGTCAAAATAAGGATATAAGTAATCCAGATAAAGATTAGGCCAGCAGCTGCCCGGTGCCCCATTTGCACCCATTCATACAAGTTAGAGGGTAAAGCTGGGGTGTCATTTAAACATAATGGCCAGTCCCGACAAACAAGACTAGACTTCGTATGACGCACTAGTGCACCAGTGTAAATAACCAGATAACTATAAATGGAAACACCGACAATATGAAACCCCATTCGCTTATCAATATAAAGTTTTTCTGCATTAAATTTCTTATCAATTTCAAAAATTAAAAGTGTTAACAATAACACCGATGAAAAGGAGATAAGTGAAATACCGAAATGTAAGGCTAGAACAAAACTTGATTGTCCCCATTTTACTGCAGCTGCCCCGATTAATGCTTGTAAAAGTAAAAAGAAAAAGGACAGGAATGAAAGAAATTTTGTTTCTCTTATATGCCCTATCGCCTTCCATGACCAAACCGATAGAATGAGAACCATAATTCCACCTACTCCGGAAACAAGCCTGTGGGCAAGTTCAATAGCTAATTCTGGCGTTATTGCCAACGGAAGGAATTTGCCATGACAAAGTGGCCAAGATCTTCCGCATCCCATTCCAGAACCGGTCTTTGTCACTAATGCACCGCCAATTAGGATAAAAATCATTACGATGGTAGTGGCAACCGCTAACCACTTCAAAGATCGTCGCAAAAAAGTCACCTCTTAATAGTTCAATAATTTGTCATTGGATAAACCTGACAGTATAATAAATGGAAAAGAACAAGGATTTTTAAATTCCCTATTAATAATAACGAATAATGTCGAAAATGAACAGAAATTAAGTATAGATTATTAAATAACTTTTATTAATAAAAAAGGTCCTGAATAATAAATAATTAACACTATTATTATAGTGAAAACAATTGAAACTTTGCTTTTAGTCTGTTAGAAATAGATATAAAGTAGTCTACATAGAATGAATTATTCGAAAAGTAAGCGATTTCACTTGTAAAATTCACACTTCAGTCATTAATTAATGAATCCTGTCACAATTTTGTACAAAATTATTCAAAAAAAGTTCACAAAAATATCGGAAAGTGTGATTTAATATACAGAGAAAGTGTTTTAAAAATCACTATTCTTTTTTGATAATTATTATTCAAGTCGAAAAAAATTTCTTGATTTTTCTGCTGAGCATTCCTTTTTATTACAAATGAGGGCATAAATAATTAAGTATCAATAATTACGTACTTAAATGATGAATGTTTTGTTATTTAGGTTTTAGGAGGAGAAACAAATGTCTAATTCTAAGGCTTACGGAGATGCTGCTATTGATAATGGCGCTGCGGGCCTGAATACTAATTTACAAACCTCAGCTTGGAAAGACCTTATGGCTCTCATAAAAATAGGGATTGTTAATTCCAACCTTATTACTACCTTTACAGGTTTATGGTTAGCGCTACATTTTACAGGGCAAAGTTTTCTACATAATTTAGATATTGTCTTTTTTACAGTAGTTGGTTCTTCTTTAATCATTGCTGGCTCCTGTGCAATCAATAATTATGTTGATCGCGACATTGACCATTTAATGGAAAGAACCAAAGCCAGACCCACTGTAACAGGAAAAATAGGGCCGGTAAAAGTTCTTACCTTAGGTATTTTACTCATTGGACTGGGAACACTGTCTTTATTCTTTACTACGATGACTGCAACAGTAATTGGACTGCTTGGAGTTTTTAGTTATGTTTTCCTCTATACCTTGTGGTCAAAGAGGCAATTGGTTTCCAATACTATTATCGGAAGCATTTCAGGAGCCGTACCTCCTCTAATTGGCTGGGCAGCTGTTGATGCAAATCTTGATATCATGGCATGGTCATTGTTTGTTTTAATGTTTGTTTGGCAGCCTCCGCATTTTTATGCATTGGCGATGAGAAGAGTTAAAGAATATGAAGCTGCTGGTATCCCAATGCTACCGGTAGTGAAGGGGTTCAAAACCACCAAAATTCACATCGTACTATGGGTTGCTGCACTACAACCGATTCCGTTTTTTTTAACCAAGTTAGGAATCCCATTTCTAGTACTTGCTATCTTATTAAATATCGGATGGCTGGCATTAGGGATTTATGGATATAGAATCAAAGATGACATAAAGTGGGCAAAACTAATGTTTGTTTACTCTTTGCAATATTTAACTATTATTTTTGTAGCAATGGTTATCGTTACATTAATTTAGTTTTGCAATTGATTGTTTCTGGAGATGAGTTTGAAGGAAACAATCATCCTACATACTTCTTTGATCCACCAAATGTTTTAAGAATTTATTAGTGAAAGAGGGGTTTGATTAAGCTATGAAAAGGCTTGCAAAATGGCGTTTATTTTCGTTATTTTCGATTTTAGCGCTTGTACTCTCCGGATGTGGCGAACCGTACCTTTCCACGTTAAGGCCTGCCGGTGAAGTTGCGGAAACGCAATATGATTTAATGAAGTTAAGTACTTTAATCATGGTTGGGGTTATTATTATTGTTGCGATCATTTTTGTGTTGATCTTGGTTCGTTTTAAACGAAAGGATGACAAAATCCCCAAACAAGTAGAAGGAAGTCACAAATTAGAAATTATTTGGACTGTTGTGCCGATTCTTTTACTATTAATTCTTGCCGTTCCAACGGTTGCTGCAACCTTTAAACTTGCAGACGTATCACCAATGGATAAGAAAAATACAAAGGCGCTTGTTATTAACGTGCGCTCTCATTTATACTGGTGGGATTTCGAATATCCTGGACAGAAGATTGTGACAAGTCAGGATTTAGTTGTTCCAACGAATGAAAAAGTGTATTTTAATTTAAAATCTTCGGATGTTAAACATTCATTTTGGATTCCAGCTGTTGGTGGAAAACTTGATACCAATCCTGAAAATGTCAACAAATTCTGGTTAGAGTTTGATGATAAACAGGCAAACGAGGCAGGAAACCTCTTTTATGGGAAATGTGCAGAACTTTGTGGACCATCCCATGCTTTAATGGACTTTAAAGTAAAAGCAATCAGCAGGGACAAATTTGATGCTTGGGTTTCTTCTATGCAAAATGTGAAAGAACCACAAAAAGCTCAAGGGGCAGTTGCCACTCAAGGGCAAGAAATTTTTAATCAAAGCTGTATCGGTTGTCATGCCGTAACACCATCAAATAAAATGCCTGAGACTGCACGTCTTGCACCGAATTTATCAGATTTTGGTAATCGTTCTCGTGTAGCAGGTGTTTTGGATCATAATAAAAAAGAGGTAAAAAATTGGATCCGTAACCCGGAAACATATAAGCCTGGTAACATGATGACAGGAAAATACCCTGAAATGTCTGAAGACCAGCTTGATGCGTTAGCTGAATATTTAATGAGCTTAAAGGTTCAGCAATAAAAGGGGAATTGGTTGAAAGGGAGGTAAAATTGTGAGTACCTATGCTCAAAAAAAGGGATTTGGGGCAACTTTATGGGACTTTTTAACAACTGTTGACCATAAAAAAATCGCCATCCTATATCTCATTGCAGGTGGATTTTTCTTCTTAGTGGGCGGATTAGAGGCAATATTTATCCGCATCCAACTTGCAGTGCCGAATAATGATTTTGTAAGTGCCGGATTATTTAATGAAATTATAACAATGCACGGAACCACTATGATTTTCCTTGCTGCAATGCCACTTGTATTTGCGTTTATGAATGCAGTAATGCCATTACAAATTGGGGCACGTGACGTTGCGTTTCCTTTTGTAAATGCACTAGGATTTTGGTTATTCTTCTTCGGGGGAATATTCTTAAACCTATCATGGTTCTTAGGTGGTGCTCCTGATGCAGGTTGGACATCTTATGCGTCACTTGCACTTCACTCAAAAGGACATGGTGTAGACTTTTATATCTTAGGTTTACAGATCTCTGGTATTGGTACCTTAATTGGTGGTATTAACTTCCTTGTTACCATCATTAACATGCGAGCTCCTGGTATGACATATATGAGAATGCCTTTGTTTACTTGGACTACATTTGTTACTTCAGCACTGATTTTGTTCGCCTTTCCTCCATTAACAGTTGGTTTAGTTCTAATGATGTTCGACCGATTGTTTGGTGCGAATTTCTTCGATGTTACTTTAGGTGGTAATACGGTAATTTGGGAACATCTTTTCTGGATTTTTGGTCACCCAGAAGTATATATTTTAATACTTCCGGCATTCGGGATTTTCTCGGAGATCTTTCCAATTTTCTCAAGAAAACGTTTATTTGGTTACTCTTCCATGGTATTTGCAACTGTATTAATTGGTTTCTTAGGCTTCATGGTATGGGCTCACCATATGTTTACAACTGGGTTAGGACCTGTAGCTAATGCCATTTTCGCAGTAGCTACTATGGCAATTGGTGTACCGACAGGAATTAAAATATTTAACTGGCTGTTAACAATGTGGGGAGGAAGTGTTAAATTTACCACTCCTATGCATTGGGCAATGGCGTTTATTCCATCATTTCTTGCTGGTGGAGTAACAGGGGTAATGCTTGCCTCTGCAGCAGCAGATTATCAATACCATGATACTTATTTCGTTGTTGCTCACTTCCATTACGTTATTGTTGGTGGTGTAGTATTTGCAGTCTTTGCTGGTACTCATCTTTATTGGCCAAAAATGTTTGGAACAATGTTGAATGAAGCTTTAGGAAAAATTACTTTCTGGTTGTTCTTTATCGGGTTCCATTTAACATTCTTTATCCAACATTTCTTAGGTTTATGGGGAATGCCTCGCCGCGTATTCACATACCTTCCTGGACAAGGATTTGACAGTGCCAACATGGTAAGTTCTATTGGAGCTGCGTTTATGGGCTTAGGTGTTATTGTTATGTTATTTAACATCATTATCACTTCTGTGAAAAATGTTAAAGTTGGTAATGATCCATGGGGAGATGGAAGAACACTAGAATGGGCAATCCCTTCTCCACCACCGTTCTATAACTTTAAGCAACTTCCACTTGTTCGTGGGTTGGATGCCTACTGGTTAGAAAAAATGGATGGTAAAAAAGGAATGACTCCGGCTGAGCCGCTTGGTGATATTCATATGCCAAATTCATCTTTCTTACCGTTTATGATGGCTTTAGGATTATTCATTGCCGCCTTTGGTGCAATGTACCATATTAATGATAAGGCATGGGCTTTACCTGTAATGATTATTGGATTATTAGTAACGTTTGGTTCCATGTTCTTACGATCAGTTAAAGATGATCATGGATTCCATATCCACAAAGAGGACTTAATGGATGATGACGATAAGGGGGTTAAGGCATAATGCACGCTGATGAAAAATTTACGTATGAAACTTGGCCTGCTGCGCCAGAAAAATCGACCCTTGAATCAAAAAATAAATTTTTAGGTTTTTGGTTTTTCCTAGGGGGAGAGACAGTTCTTTTTGCCTCCCTCTTTGCCACATACCTTGCATTAAAGGATAAAGTTCCAAGTTCAAGTCATCCTTTAGCAAAGGATTTATTTGAACTGCCATTAACATTTGTTGCGACAATGCTGCTCTTAACCAGCTCATTAACAAGTGTGTACGCCATGTATCATATGAAGAACTTTGCCTTCAAAAAAATGATGGTCTGGCTTGGTCTTACAGCTCTGTTAGGTGCAGGGTTCTTAGGGCTTGAAGTTTATGAGTTTAACCATTATGTTCATGAAGGTCACACCTTTACAAGCAGTGCTTTCGGATCTGCCTTCTATACACTAGTTGGTTTCCACGGGGGCCACGTTGCTTTTGGTTTACTTTGGTGTTTAACATTAATGTTTAGAAATTCTAAACGTGGCTTAGACCTTTACAACGCTCCAAAATTCTATGTATTTAGTTTATATTGGCATTTTATTGACGTTGTTTGGGTATTTATCTTTACAGTAGTATATTTAATGGGAATGGTGGGATAAACTGATGGCTAATCAACAATTAAATTCAGGTAACCCAAGAGTAGACATTGAATATCGTCGCAGGAAAAATGCAGAAGAAATGAGATATCAATTAGTTTCTTTTGCCTTAATGATTTTCTTAACACTAATTGCTTTTGCAGCTGTATATATTAAAGGGTTTACTTCATGGTTTACTGTACCGTTTATTATTCTATTAGCAGTTGTTCAAGTTATTTTCCAACTATATTATTTTATGCATATGAGCCATAAAGGGCATGAAGCTCCATCACTATTTTTATACTCAGGTGTGTTGGTTGGAGCCATAACTATTCTTGCCTTTTCAACAATTATTTGGTGGTAATATGTTCAAAAAAAGAAAATCGGCTAAGGCCGATTTTCTTTTTTAAGAGCAAATTTATGTAAGGTTACATTTCTTTGCTTATCGTTTTGACCAAAGGTATAATAATAATATAGTTAATAATTCTTTAATTCAAAAAGAGGTGATTTGGGTGCTTACGTTGGATATATTTGGTTTTAAAGCACTTTGGAGCCCATACTTTTTACTAATCTTAATCGTAGTTACTGCAGGATATTTTGTCCTTACAACAAAATATAGAAACTGGTTTCCAGATAGTGAGCCCTTAACGAAAACACAAGGTAGTTTATTTCTATTATCAATAATCCTTCTTTATGCCATTAAGGGATCACCAATCGATTTATTAGCCCATCTTATGTTTTGGGTTCATATGATTCAAATGGCTGCTTTAGTATTGCTGGTACCACCTATATTAATTATAAGTATCCCAAATTGGGTGTGGAGGAAATTTCTTAGCCTAAATGCAGTCAATTCTGTCTTTACGGTTTTAACTAAACCGCTAATTGCATTAATCGTTTTTAATGGTTTATTTTCCTTTTATCACGTACCAATTATTTTCGACCATGTCATGCAAAATGGTTGGCTGCATGCTATTTATTCTATTTTATTATTTGTTGTTGCAATTTTCATGTGGTGGCCTTTACTTAATCAATTGCCAGAACATGAGACATTAAGTGGACTAAAAAAGGTTGGTTATATTTTTGCAGATGGTATTCTGTTAACGCCAGCTTGTGCCTTAATTATCTTTGCAGATACACCAATGTATGCGACCTATTCGGATCCACAAGTTTGGGGACAAGTAATGAGTTTATGTGTCGGTTCCGCTAATTTTGATAGCTTGAATTTAAGTGGTCCCGAGCTTTTTAGTTCAATGTCATTAATTCATGATCAGCAGCTTGGTGGGGTTTTAATGAAAATTATTCAAGAAATCATTTATGGAGTTATCCTTGGACATGTTTTCTTTGAATGGTATCGAAAAGATCAAGCTGATACAGAACAAGAAATGAAGCAGCAGCTAGATCCTTTGCTCATAAAATAATCTCCCATACTCTTGGGAGATTTTTTTACTAATGAGAGGATATTTCTTGTTTATCCATTGAATTGTTAGTGTAGTTGAACTACTATTATTGTAGAATAAAAGAAAAGAGAGGACATGGAATGAATTCCTTACCGATTTTACCTACTATCAGTACTTCATTTATTGTATTAAGTGCTATTACCGTTGCTATTGGATGGTGGCAAATAGCGCAAAGGAAAATTGAATCTCACAAAAAAACCATGTTTTTGGCTGCTATTTTTGCTGTGATCTTTTTTATCATTTATGCTTCCCGGACAATCTTTATTGGGAACACATCGTTTGGCGGGCCTGACAATATTAAAATTTATTACACCATATTTTTAATCTTTCATATAACCCTTGCGACAACAGGTGCTGTGTTCGGTGTTGTTTCAATTCTGACCGGATATAAAAATAAGCTTTCAATCCATCGTAAACTAGGTCCAATAACTAGTCTCATTTGGTTTTTTACAGCAATCACAGGTGTTGCCGTATACCTATTGCTTTATGTATTTTATCAAGGCGGTGAGACAACTTCGATGATTAAAGCAATTCTAGGACTGTAAAATAAAAAGACGCATGAATCCATGCGTCTTTTGCTCTTACAGCGCGAATTTATTTACTTCCGTTTTAACAGCATCAAGAATCTTTTTACATTGATTCACAAGTGAAGTCGGGAAGTTTTCTCCTTCACCATATTCAACACCATGTGGATAATAGTGTTTACCTAAAAGCGGTGTCATTAATTGAATGGTTGCTCTATCTGCACCAATGTCACCCTCTACCGCATGGCCGCGAACACGAAGGTAAAATACACCTTCTTTTAATTCAAACTTTCGGTCATATGTAACACGTTCGTAGTCCCATTGCCCCTCGCGAACTAAACCGTGATCTAACATAACTTCATCCAAACGGTTTAAGTCAGCCTTTAACTTCTCAATCTCAGTATTCTCGAATTTCATAAATAATCCCTCCTAAAAACAATACCATTACCCCAAAGTTTCTTTTATCAGTAAAGCAATTATAATTCAATTTTAATAATAGTTGAAAATCAATCAACTTGCAATGAATAGATTCGGGCGAATAAAACATTATTGGTTGGAAAACCTAGTATAAAGATGAGAGGAAATAATTATACCATGGGGGTAAGAAAATGGAAAATATCAGGGATATTATGACTAGCGAAGTTGAAAGTTGTACTTTATTGGATAACGTATATGAAGTTGCCTTAAAAATGAAAGAGTTAAATGTAGGTGCTATTCCAATTCTCGATCAGGAAAAGCTTGTGGGGATGATAACAGACCGTGACATTGTCGTAAGAGGCGTTGCAGAAAAACATCCTGGTTCTACCAAGGTAGAAGATATTATGAGTAACGAGCTGATTACCATTACACCTGATTCTACAAGCAAGGAAGCGGCAAAATTAATGGCTGAACATCAAATACGCCGATTGCCTGTGGTAGAAGGAGATAAATTAGTTGGAATTGTTTCATTAGGTGATTTCGCCATCCGAGAATTAACTGATGATCAAGCAAAAGTGGCTTTAACCGAAATATCTGAACAAAACTTTAATAGTGCACAACACTAGAAATTATTATATAAAAAAAATAGTCTGATTATAATTAAACGGGTACTCAGTGTACCTGTTTTCTTTTAATCAGATCATTTATCTGATATTTAAGATATTCACTATTATTATTCAAGTCAGAGATGATATAATAATTTTATCTATACATATAATGATAGAAAAAGTTCCAGAGAGGGTGAATGCCTCTGCGTATACTGTCAAAAATTTTAATCCTTTCAGCAGTTTTTTTAACCATTGGTTTCTATGTTAGTATAAACGAAAATAATGAAGATACTATTTTAATTAAAGAAAATAATACATCAGAAATTAAAGAACAAAACATAACCCAAAACCCAGTAAATAAACCTAGTAAAAAAATTGTCTCAGAAAAACCAAAAGAAGGTTTGGCTTTATTAATTGGAAAAAATGAAGAGGAATTAGAAAAGGAACTTGGTAGACCTTTACGGATTGATGAGTCTACTTATGGCTATCAGTGGTATATTTATAATCAAAACCCTAAAGGTTATTTACAAGTGGGTGTAGAAAATAAGCGTATTGTTACGATTTTTGCCATTGGTCAGAATTTAGATGTAGCACCATTTGAAATCGGACAACCAGTTGAGGAAATTTTTAATACTCACTATATTGATACGAATGTTAATCTCGAGTATAACGGAAATTCTTATCGCTTTGAACTAAACGATACAGATTTAAATCTTCGACCGATGGTGCAATTGGGTGATATTTTTGTTCAACTATATATAGATAAGTTCACCGGAAACCTCTCAAGTGTTCGTTTCTTAGATGCATCTACACTAATCAAGCAGCGTCCCTATGAGCTTGTTTATAATGGAGCCTTAATTCAGGTTCCTGAGCCTAGTGAGGAAATGCAGCGCAAGATTGAAGAAGACACCGAACAGGAGATATTTGACATAACTAATGTCTTAAGAGCAAGAAATAAATTAAAGGTATTAAAGTGGGACGAAAATGCGGCTAAAGCAGCATTTCAACACAGTAAGGACATGTCAGAAAATAATGACTTCTCACATACATCTAAGAAATTTGGAGACCTCGACAAAAGACTAAAAACAGCTGAAGTGGTTTATAAGTCTGCAGGTGAGAATATCGCGGCAAATTATACCGATGGCCCTGCTGTGGTGGAAGGCTGGCTAAATAGTAAAGGTCATCGTGAGGCACTTTTAAATAAGGATTATTCACATCTTGGAGTAGGTGTTTTTGAAGAATACTATACGCAAAATTTCATTCAAAAAATAGAACAATAAAAAGGTGACGATTAGGTCACCTTTTTTCAATAACATATTCGTTAAATAAAAATTTATTATCCTTCCACATTCCATATACTCTAATGACTTCCCCTGCTTTAAAGGAAACTTTCTGAAAGTCTTTGGTAATGGGCATTATCTTTTGGACGGTAATTAATTTTGTTTCTGTTTGCAATTTTAATGACTGAACATAAATGTAACGGTGATAATAAAACCGTTGCTTCTCTTCTATGATGCTTTTGATTTCCCCAATTAGGATTGCTTCGTGCTGAACGTGACCAGCATAAGCCCACTTGGAATCATTTTCCTTCATCTCCTTTTTTGTAAGCCAATAAAAGTAAAGGCAAATAATTGGAATGACGATGGCGGTGACCACTATGTATCAAACTCCTCCGGTCATGATTTGCTAATAATAAAGAATGTACCTGTCGCATAGGCCATTTTTTTGCCGTCACTCCGGTAGGCTTCCCCTGATATAACCATTGTTTTGCTGCCCTTATGGACTATCTCTGCTTTACAACGAAGTGTTTCTCCAATACCTGGCGCTATGTAATGGATATTCAATTGATTGGTAACAGCCCCAAATCCTTTTGGCAAATAATAATTTGCCAAACTACCCATCGCAGTGTCAAGGACAGTAGCAGTAATCCCGCCATGGACGATATCTAGGTTATTATTCAGAATTGGATGAATGGGAATGGTAATTTCACAAGTATTCTCTTCAAATTTCCTTTCCATTTGAAGAATTCCATCAATATAAGTACTACGGTTTTGACTAATTTTTTGTTTAAACCCACTTAAAAGATAGGCAATAGAATTTAAATCAGCTTCTGACCCATTTTCGATACATGTTTCTAATAATTGTCGTAAATCATCTTTCATTCTAGATACCTCTTTCAATTCTTATTCTTCTGACATCTTATCATTAACAGAAAAAATATTAAATATATTCAACTTGCGAGGTTCTTTCACATTTTGAATGATCTTTCATATTGTATTATTGGCAGTAATATGGGTTGAGGTGAGAAAAATGACACAAAAAAAATTACACCCTACCGTTATACAATTCAAAGAATTTGTTAAAAACAATCCTAAACTTGTCCAGGAAGTACGGAGGGGGAAGGCAACCTGGCAAGAGTTATATGAAGAGTGGTATTTATTGGGGGAAGAGGATACTCGCTGGGAAACGATTGGATCCAATAATGAGTCCGCTGAAGAAGAAAGCACAGAATCGAAAAGTGATTGGATTTCCACGATTATGGGGGTGGTTAAGAAAATGGACCCGAATCAGATGCAAAACCATATTAATAACTTAAGTCAGGCCCTCGGAGCGGTCCAAAGTGTACTTTCGCAATTTCAAGGAAACAATCCAGCTGGGGGCCCAGCAAAACCACAAGAAGGACCAAGACATCCCTTTTTGTTTAGAAAAGACTAATAGGAAGGGGTATTAATTTATGCGTAGAGATGTGCTTGAATATATTGAAAGTCAAAAGGATTTAAAGCAGTTTATCCGCGAACAACCCATCTGGTATCGAAAGTTATCAAGAAATCCATATGATTTACAAGCACTTGAAATTGAGTCGTTACACTATTATAAAAAGACTATTCCAGATCAAGTGAACAAATTTTCAAATAGCGTACAAATGGCTTCTATGATGTATCATATGTTTCAAGCCATGAAAACTCAAAATTAACAAAGTCCACATAATTTATTTTGTGGCTTTTTTTGTTGTTAGCAAGAAGACTAAAAAATGAAATGGAGGCGAACAATACAAGCAAAGAAGGAGTGAATCAAAATGAAAAAGCCGTTTCCGCAGGTAGTCCTTATTATCTTTTTGATTGGAATGCTTTCCGGATTTAATCATATTAAGCCAAGAACCGAAATACCTTCATTATTTGTCCATCACCAAATAAAAGGGGAAACAGTATTAGTTAATTGTATTGTTTCAGGAATTAGTTTTCGAGAAACTGATCATTCAAAGAAGAAGTTAGGAAAGCTTGTTATATGGATTGATGGTAAGAAAAAATCCGAAGTTAATGCGGCGGCATTTATTATAAAAGGGCTAACGCCGGGCAGCCATAGTGTTAAACTTGAAGTGGTCGATTTAAATAATCAACCGTATGGAATGGAAAAAGAATTTATGGTAAATATCTCTAGATAAACTGTATATTTCGCATTACTAACACTTTCATGTTAAAATATCAGTGGAGGTGGGCGTGATCGTGCTTGCTACATTAGAAAGAGTCGAATTATTGGAACAGGCTGAGCAACTAGCAAAAATGGTTCTGGAATCCGAAATTGCAGAACAATATCAAATTTGTTTATATAAATTGCAAAATAATAGGGAGTCACAGCGTAAAATAAAGCGTTTTGTTAGTCTAAAGGAATTGTATGATGAGGTTCAACGCTTTGGGAAATACCATCCTGATTATAAAAAAGTAATGACTCAAATCCGTGAAAGTAAAAGAGAAATGGATTTGGATCCACTAGTAGCGGAGTTTAAATTGGCAGAAAATGACCTGCAAGACCTTCTAGATGCCATCAGCATCATCGTAGGCGGTGCTGTCTCAGAACATATAAAAGTCCCAACCGGCAACCAGTTTTTCGAAACAAAATCTAGCCATAGCAGTGGATGTGGCGGCGGTGGCAGCTGTAATTGCGGGTGAAAAATCAGCTAAAGAAAGCTGACTTTTTCTTTTAGAGTGCGTTATTTTCTTTTGACAGCCATATAATATTGAAATGAAACAAAGTTTGAATTGAAATGAAGCGTTTTTATATGCTAGACTTAGTTAAAATGATGGTTCTGTTGAAGGGGAAATAGTATGTTTGTTCAAAGACAAGGAATGGTGGTTTGGCTTTACTCTTTAAAACAAGCTAAAATGCTTAGACGCTTCGGAAATGTACATTATGTTTCAAAAAAGCTGAAATATGTTGTACTGTATTGTAATCAACAAGAAGTAGATGAGATCATGGAAAAGTTGAATACTTTTTCGTTTGTAAAAAAAGTAGAACCTTCATATAAACCATTCTTAAGAATGGAGTATGAAAATTCAGCACCTGATAAAGCAAAAGAATATGATTATAAAATGGGTATTTAAAAAGGTGAGGGAATATTTAGTCCCTCACCTTTTCTTATTGTAGTGGTAATAAATAATGATTAAGCCTCAGAATACCAATTAGGTATTGGAAATAAAGTTCCTTTTCATAAAAGATAGAAGAGGGCTTTACCGATAGTTCGTGAATTTGTTTATTGTAAGCAGCGGCGGTTTGGGCAAAAAGTTCATACCTTTTATTAGGACAATAATTTGGATTCGGTATGCCCTCACGACAAACATAAAGCGGTTGAAACTTTCCAGGATCAGTAGGTTTTAAAATAACGACTAAGGAAGTCAGTTCCTTACCATCAATCTTTGTGTGAAGTGCAAGCAGATGTTGAAGACGGTGCTGATTGGAATTTATAAGTTCTAGTAATTCATATAAATCTGAATATCCTTCACCTAATTCAATAAAACGCTGGATCAATTAAAACGCTCCTTTATAATGGATCAATTCTTCAATACTTTATCACTTATAATGGATTTTTTGAATAAAAAGCAAAAAAAAAACCTGCAGAACTTTCTGCAGGGTCCTTCTACATCCTCTAAAGGATAGAAGGCAAAGGGAGAGGAGAAACCGGAGGAAGAACTTATGGGGAAACGTAAGTCTTCTCCGCGGTTGGCAACAACATCCTCGAATTGATGTTGTTAATTACATTATTTCCACAACCCAAAAGCTTATACGTGTTTTATGATAAAATTTCGAGATATAACAATCTTTGGTGTGTTTCGATAAAATTAATAAGATATCATCCGCAGAAATTGTCTAGTTTTTATAAATTATGGTAGGATGTATTAAGAAATTATTTCTGAAAAAAATGTGGTGATAGGTAAGTGAGAGTGGTTTCAGGCAGTTGTAAAGGAAGACCGCTGAAAGCAGTTCCAGGGAATACGACGAGGCCGACAACGGATAAGGTCAAAGAAGCTTTATTTAATATGATTGGTCCTTATTTTGATGGAGGGATCGGGTTAGACCTGTTTGCTGGCAGTGGTGGGTTAGGTTTGGAGGCACTTAGTAGAGGATTGGATAAAGTAATCTTTATTGATCGAGAGTCAAAAGCCATTCAAGTGATTCAGGAAAATATAAAAGCTTGTAAATTTGAGGACCAGGCGGAGGTGTATCGGAATGATGCTGATAGAGCACTGAAGGCCCTCATAAAAAGAGAAATCCGCTTCGATTACATATTTTTAGACCCGCCATACAAAAAACAGCAACTGGTCAGTTTAATGGAAAAGATGGATAAACAGAATGTAGTGAACGAGGATGGAATCGTTGTCTGTGAACATAGCTTTGATGTTGAATTACCAAAATCGGTGGGACGATTCAGCCAGATAAAACATGAGAAGTATGGGATAATTGCGGTAACCATTTATATCCGTACAGATATTGAGTAAGGGGGAGTCAAGTTGACAAGAATAGCCGTTTGTCCAGGAAGCTTTGATCCAATTACATATGGTCATTTAGATATTATTAGAAGAGGTGCCAAAGTATTTGATACCGTCTATGTGAGCGTTTTAAATAATTCATCTAAAAATCCGTTATTCACTGTTGATGAGCGAATGAATCTAATAAAGGCTGTAACAAAAGATCTTCCAAATGTTAAAGTAGATGTCCATTCTGGCTTACTTGTTGATTATGCCAAGGCTGTAAATGCTAATGCCATCATCCGTGGATTGCGTGCTGTTTCGGACTTTGAGTATGAAATGCAAATTACTTCAATGAACAGAGTTCTAAATGATGAGATTGAAACCTTTTTTATTATGACGAACAATCAATATTCCTTCTTAAGCTCAAGTATTGTTAAAGAAGTGGCAAAATATAACGGGGACATTTCGTCACTTGTCCCGCCAATCGTTGAAAAAGAATTACAAAAGAAGTTTATAGGGTAAATGAAAAAAAGAGCCAGGCTTGCTGCCAGCTCTTTTATTATTGTTTTTTTAAGCGGGAAAACAAAATAAGCACATACACTAAGAGTGAGATGATGGTGATAATCGGCCCAACGACCATCATTTTATGAAATAGGTGGTCCGCCCATGATCCATCCTCGAAAAAACTAACCGGCAAAGCATTTGAAGGCTGTTCATTCCCATTAAAGCGCAAATAAACAGGCTTCCATAAGATCAATGCAAACAAACTTGCGAAAATACCTTGAAGAATTCTCGCCATAAAAAATGGCTTAAATCTAATATCTGTTTGTGCCAGAATGCTTGCAACCTGGGCTTGGACACTAAAACCACTAAAGGCTAAGATAAAGCTGGTAATCATCGCTTTTTGTAAAAGGGTAGCATCTGGATTTTGACTAGTTAGTTGACTGCCTAAAGTGATCTCAAATAAACCTGAAATAAACGGAATACTTAACATTTCTGGAAAGGACAACGCTGATAGCAGCACCTCAACAGATTTTGCCAATATGGCGGTGATATGTAAATGATAAAGTATTTTGTTTATTACAGAGAATAGAATGATAAACCCGCCAACCATTAATAAGGTTTGAATGGATGAATTAACGGCATCCCCAAGTAGTTTTCCAATTGGTCGATTATCTTTTAATCTCGTTTGATGCAAAGCTGATAAAGCGGAACGGATTTTGAACTTATTCCTTTTTGATGTGATTTCATCAGGTGATTCTTTTCCATAAAAGCGCATGATTACTCCAACACAAATATTTCCCAAATAATGAGATAGTGCAAGGATAACCCCTAAATTTGGATTATAGAAAAATCCTACTGAAACAGCTCCAAAAATAAATAATGGATTTGATGAATTAGTGAAAGAAACAAGTCTTTCAGCTTCAATTCGTGTTAGCTGGCCTTCTTCTCTTAATCTTGCCGTGAACTTTGCTCCAGCAGGGAATCCAGAAGCCATACCCATCGCCCAAACAAATCCGCCCACACCAGGAACCTTAAAAAGGGGTCTCATTAACGGTTCCAATAATACACCAATAAATTTTACAACCCCGAAGCCAATTAACATTTCAGAAACAATAAAAAATGGTAATAAGGATGGAAAAACAATTTCCCACCACATATTTAGACCGCGAATGGATGCATCTAAGGACTCTTGTGGATAAAATATTAGAGAGCCAGCTAGAATGGTGACGGATATGGATAAAAAAATTGTTTTTAATTTGGACCGAAACAATGAAGAGACCTCCTCCCGAGGAAATCGTTGAACTGTGCAATCGATTAAATGAATGGTAAAATAAAGAAATATTCCATCCTGACTTGTCCTCATATAACTCAAATATACTCATAGAACGTTTATTTAGACCATAAGATTGAACGAGATTTCACTTTTACATGGAAGGAATTCGTAAAGTCCGTCAATTAAGAAATCAATTATTTTGATTAGGTATTGATAGGAGGTCTACAATTATGGAGCACCCAAAAATAGGTTTGGCGCTTGGTTCAGGAGGTGCACGCGGGTTTGCTCATTTAGGTGTCATTAAAGCATTAATAGATGCTGAAATTCCGATTCATCTAATTGCAGGCAGCAGTATGGGAGCACTAGTTGCCAGTTTTTACGGTGCAGGTATTGATATGGATCGGTTATATAAATTATCCACTGCCTTCAAGAGGAAGTACTTTTTGGACTTTACAGTTCCAAAAATGGGCTTTATTTCAGGAAAAAAAGTAAAAGAATTTATCAAGGTATTTACCCACGGGAAAAATATTGAGGAGCTTTCGATTCCAATTGGAATCGTTGCTACTGATTTATTGACGGGGGAAAAGGTGGTATTTAAAACGGGTTCTGTCGCAGAGGCTGTCCGAGCAAGCATTTCGATACCTGGAATTTTTGTACCGGAAAAATATAATGGCAGAATTCTTGTAGATGGCGGCGTATCTGATCGTGTTCCTGTTTCTGTCGCTAAGGAAATGGGGGCGGATATCGTTATCGCAGTCGATGTTTCCAGGGTAAAGCGTAATGCCGAAATTACCTCTATTTATGATGTCATCATGCAGAGCATAGATATTATGCAAGCAGAAATAATTAACAATCGGGAAATTGCTGCTAGTGTAATGATTCGCCCTCCTGTCGAAATCTATAGTTCACGAGCCTTCACAAATATAGAGGAGATTATTAATCTAGGTGAGGCAGAAGCGAAAAAACACTTAACGCAAATAAAAACCGTGATTGAACAGTGGAAGGGGTAAATACTGCGATGCGCAAAAAAATATATATAGGTTCTGCTCTAATTATTACGATTCTTTTTATTTGGGGTATGTTTTATTCATTGCCATATTATGTCTCCAAACCGGGAATGGCGAAGGAACTTGGACCAATCATTACTGTTGAAGGCGGGGATAAGGATGAAGGGAATTTTATGCTTACGACGGTTAGAATGGGTAGAGCCAATATATTCTCTTATATAGAAGCAAAGGTTAGAAATTATGAAGAGCTTTATCCACTTGATATGATATTAAATAAAAAAGAAACCGAGGAAGAATACAATGCGAGACAGCTTCATCTTATGGCGGGGTCGAAACTAAATGCAATAGAGGTAGCTTACCGGAAAGCGGGGTTGCCTGTAAAATACAAATATAAAGGGATCTATGTGGTCCAAGTGATTCCTGATATGCCTGCATATGGGAAACTTTCCGCGGGTGACCGGATTTTTAAAGTGGATGGGAAGCAATTACCTTCATCGGAAAAATTCATTGATTACGTAAGTAAGAAAAATGCGGGTGACAAGGTAGAATTAACATATTTACGAAATAAAAGTACAAAGACTGTCACATTAAAACTTCAGGCTTTTAAGGAGGATCCTCAAAAGGTTGGAATTGGGATTTCGCTCGTTGATGATAAAGAAATAGTAGTTGATCCAAAAGTTAAGGTAAAAACGGATGAAATTGGCGGACCTTCCGCAGGGTTCATGTTTTCTTTAGAAATTTATAACCAGTTGGCTGAAGGAGACTTGACAAAAGGTTATCAAATTGCAGGAACAGGGACTATCGAAGTGGACGGGACTGTTGGTCCTATTGGCGGAATTGAACAAAAAATTGTTGCAGCAGACAAGGCAGGCGCGGAAATCTTTTTAGCCCCTAATGAAAAAGGAATAAAGAATTCCAATTATCGGGATGCAGTAAAGACCGCCCGTGAGATAAAAACCAAAATGAAAATTGTTCCTATTGATACATTTGACGAAGCTGTTAGTTATTTAGAAAAGCTAAAGGAAAAATAAAAAGATGGTGCACACACATCATCTTTTTATTTTGGTTAAGTTGGGAAATATTGTTTTATTTTGGCGCCCTGTTTAACAGAGCTTTTTACTTTATATAAATAGGTGGCTGCTCATATTCTTGATGGATCATTTTATTTTTTAAATGACTTGGGATGCCGAGAGAATAAATCCGTGCTGCCTTAATATCTAGGTTAATCTCTTTTCCTTTATAAGAAGAAAGTTTCGATATTAGAGGGAGACTGAGATGAGCCTTGTTTTTATTTAGATATTCCTTGCCCCTTGTAGTCATACCAAGAAGTCTTAAATAAGAGGCTTTTTCTGAGATTATTGCCATGTCCACTTTTTTCGAATTAGTTAAAATATGAACACATAACCTCTGCAGTCTTGTCCAAGTATAACGTTTCGTTTTAATTTTCTGCATAAACTCAAGAAAAGTATCAGCCTCCCTTGCTGCAGAGAGAAGTCTATTTTCAAGCCCCTCTTCCATTTCATAAATATCTCTCAGCTCTTCCGGGCTAGCATGAATTAAACGAAATTGAAGATAACTCCAATAGTTTTCCCATTGGTGAAATACTTGATAAGATTGTAAATATTCTTTTAGCAACTGTTTGGTCGGCTGTGGTACATATTGGTCAATAGCAGATTCACCATCGCTGTCAGCAAAGATGGCTTTCCTGATACTGGTTGCACTTGCAATTGTTGCAGAGGTAAAATCTTGATCATGGTAGTTAGCATTTTTTCGAGCAATCGTCATTGGGATGACAGTCGACTTTTGTTGTTTTATAGCTTTTATGTATTCGAGTCCTAGAATATTATTTGGCTTAGCTAAATCCAAAAATTTATCCGAATCTGGCAATTGCTCATAAGCAAGGGATAAAGCTTTTGGATAACTGACACCTGTGTCCAGGTACTGTTTAATGTTTTTATTAAATGGATGATGCTTCTCTTCTAAGTATTCTATTGTTTGAAGGAAATCATTTATGTCTCCGCTTTCACTCCCGAAACAGAGGCAATGAGTGCCCACTGCATCCAACATTGACACCGCACCATTTGCAAAGGTTTCCGCTTTCTGAGTTGCAAAGCAATATGGAAGTTCAAGAACAATATCTACACCATTAAGCAATGCCATTTTAGCTCGCTGCCATTTGGATACAAGTGCAGGTTCCCCGCGTTGTAAAAAGTTACCACTCATTACTGCAATAACAATATCAGCTTCTGCTGCTTCCTTAGATGATTGTAAATGATAGGCATGCCCATTATGAAAAGGGTTGTATTCCACGATTAATCCAACAGCTCTCATTTGTACTCTCCTTATAACCTTAAATTCTCATATGCTTCCGCTTTTCTTAACATTATAGCAATATTTTAAGGAAACCAATCAAATTATATGGTAAGATATTAAGGATGTTTGCAAAAGACGTATCTGGTTAAACTAGTATAGAAAACAGGTAGGTACATTTTGCTTTTTTAATCATCTGACGGGGTGTAAAGAAAAAACATTGACAAAAAATTTATCGAAGGCTATAATTACCTTTGTTGCCTTGGGGTGATTCAATTGAAATGGACATTAAGTCAATTACAAAAATATCGAAACAAGGAATTTATTATTGATGAGATAGTTCGTGTGGACGAGATTAAACAAGATGATCCAACCATCCGAGAAGTTTCTCCGATGCATATTACTGGTCGGGGCGATATCGATTCAACCAAAGTAACATTCCATTTAACAATAGAAGGTTACTTAATACTTCCATGTTCTCGTACTTTAGTGGATGTTAAACTTCCAATTAATGTCGAAACAACTGAAACGTTTCTCTTACAAGGTTCAGTTTATGAAGCTGAAGAGGAAGCATATCAAGTGAAAGGTGAAGTGATTGATGTAATGCCAATCCTTCGAGAGATTCTTTTACTTGAGGTACCAATGCAAGTTTTTTGCGAAGATGTTAATCGTGAAGATGCTGCTCCACAATCTGGCAAGGATTGGGAAGTTGTTCATGGAGAAGATCAATCTAAAAAAATTGATCCGAGACTAGCAGGTCTCGCAAAGTTTTTCGATGAAAACAATTCTTCTTCGTAAATTTAATCGACAAATCTAAGAAGCAAAGTGAAGACCCAGAATTCCTGGCCTTCATTACTTTCTTAATACTCTTTAAGGAGGTGGGAAGAATGGCTGTACCTTTTAGAAGGACTTCTAAAACTGCAAAAAGAAAACGTCGTACTCATTTTAAATTAAACGTACCTGGTATGGTAAGCTGCCCAAACTGTGGTGAAATGAAACTTTCACACCGTGTATGTAAAGCTTGCGGAACATACAAAGGAAAAGACGTAGTGAACGACTAATTTTCGATAAGATAAAAAGCACAAGGGTTTAATTCCCTTGTGCTTTTGTCGTTTCTTTGGATTTATACATACTCATCTTTGCGAAAATAATAACGAAGGGCTGTGTTGTAGGTTGTCGTACAAGATAGAAAAGCGTGATATGGGTTTTTTGATATTTACTATTACTAGAAGTGAAAAAAGAAATGCTATTAATTTTGACGTTATGGAAGGATTGGCAGAAGCAATAAAAAGATCTTTTCACCCTGATATTAAGGCACTGGTTATTACCGGAGAAGATGATCGCGCTTTTTGTTCAGGTGGAGACTTATCTGTTTTTCACTCTCTTCGCACAAAGGAAGAAGCTTATGGGATGCTCTCAAAAATGGCAAATATTCTTTATTCGCTGCTTACACTTCCTATTCCGACGGTTGCTCTCATTAATGGAACAGCCGTTGGCGGCGGTTGTGAACTTGCGGCTGCCTGCGATTTTCGCATAGCGCGAGAAGGTATATTGGCAGGGTTTGTGCAAGGGAAGCAAGGAATAACAACGGGATGGGGAGGAGGTTCAATTTTAGCAGAGAAGTTGCCTGTTGCCAGTGCAATGAAGCTCTTAATGGAAGCAGAACTCCAAACAGCCTCATATTTAAAGGAAATTGGGTTTATTAACTCTCTATATATTGATCAATCTCTTCAGGCTTGTGAAACATACCTTGGACAATTGATATCTAGAGATGTAAATGTACTGAAATCCTATAAAAGGATTTGGATTAAAAAGTGGGAAGAAACAAATCTGCGCGAAAGAATAGAGGAAGAGGTTAGGAATTGTGCTATCTTGTGGGAAAGCGATATCCATCATGAATATGTAAGTGCGTTTATACAAAAAAACAATGAATAAAGATGAAAAACACAAGGCTTGATTAAGTCTATCTTTTCTAGTAGATGCATATGTATTATAAAAACACTAGGAGGGATGATTTAATGTCACCAACTCGACAAGATGCATGGTCCCAAGATGAAGACTTGTTGCTTGCTGAGGTTGTGTTACGACACATCCGGGAAGGCGGGACGCAACTGCAAGCATTCGAAGAAGTAGGAAAGCAGCTCACGCGTACCTCAGCAGCCTGTGGCTTTCGTTGGAATTCGTTTGTAAGAAAACAGTATAAATCAGGCATAGAGCTGGCTAAAAAGCAGCGTAAAGAGTTGAAAAAACAGCCAGTGTTGAATGAAATAGAAACCTATGAAGAACCAGTTAAAGTAGAAGCTGTTCCTTCACCAACAGGAAATGAACAAGGAGGCACGATTACATTTACGGCGGTGATCCATTATTTAGAGGGGCTTCAACAAAAAGCACAAGCCTCATCTAACAATGAAGCGGAACGGAAGAAATCGAATGAAAAAATCAAAGAGTTGGAAAAAAAGGCATACTATTTGGCCGCAGAAAACGAAAGATTATCTAAAAATTTAAAAGCAATCGAAGAGGACTATCGATCATTAATTGAAATTATGGAAAGAGCTCGGAAAATGGTAGTTCTTCAAGATGAGGACCGACAACAAAAAGTAAAATTCCAAATGGACAAAAATGGTAATCTTGAAAGAGTAGAAAAGTAGAAAAAGCGGACTCAATGTCCGCTTTTTTTATCGTTTAGAAGATATATTTATTGTATTGTAGATAATTGTAATAGCTCTCTGAATCCAGCTCCAGCGCCCAGCGGCTAGTGTACTTCGCTCTCCGCCCTACGATAAGTCAAGCACGAATGCGCTATCGCTTTTCGTGTTTCCTTTATCTCAGTTGGAGTGCTCCAGTCCATACGCCGCTAAACGGGCGCTTGCGCTTTTTAATGATGTTGTGCCTCTACTCCTGAAGGGTACCAAACCAATGGATTTTCGCCACGGTCACGCTCCATATCGTAATCTACATTCGCAAAGCCCATCTTTTCCCAAAAATCTCTTGATTGTACTCTTGGATTCGTCTTAATCGGGAGACCATAGCTTTTTGCAAATTCGACAAGCGCCATGCCATAACCCTTACCTTGATAATCGGGTAGTACCTCAAGTTTCCATAACTCTAAGTAATCTTGAGGCGGATAGAAATAGCGGTCAAACTTGGCATCAATTTGGTATAAACTCATTCGAGCTACTAATTTGTCTCCAAAATAAATTCCGTAAAAAGGGGAGTCACTATTATTATCAACCATATTTGCTTCAAGATCTTCAAGCATTGATAATTCTTGAATCCCATATTCTTTAAATTTTTTAAATTCTTCTAGTGTTTTAAAATTAACCTTGAGTCTTTCCACTTTTACTGCCATAGTCAACCTCCTAAATATGATTACTCAAAATCTTGTATATATTCTTTTGCTCTTGAATAACATGAAATGAACTAATTTTGGCATTTTTCAAATGAATCCCTTTCATTATATAACAAAAACTCAAAAAATTCTTCTTATAAGTTCGGAAAGCGTTTTCAAAAATTTGCAGGAAATTAAGAGAATCATGTAGAAACATATAAATGGTGGAATAAAAAGGGGACGAAAGGGGAAAAAGTGTGCAAAAAATTTTAATTGCTAATCGAGGAGAAATTGCCCTTCGGATTATTCGAACCTGTCAGGAGATGGGGATTGAAACAATTGCTATTTATTCCGAAGCTGATAAGGATATGCCCTTTGTAAAAGAAGCAACGATGGCTTTCTGTGTGGGGGAACCTCCTGTAAACAAGTCCTATTTACAAGTTGATAAAATTTTAGAAATAGCAAAACGGGAGAAAGTAGATGGAATTCACCCTGGTTACGGCTTTTTATCTGAAAATGCTGCATTTGCTAAACGAGCAATGGAGGAAGGTATTATTTTTATCGGCCCGAACCCGGGAACTATTGAATTAATGGGTGATAAAATTATTTCGCGTCGAACGATGGAAAAGGCGGGGGTCCCGGTCGTTCCCGGCAGTGGCTGCGGTTTAAAAACCAGTGAGGAAGCAATTGCTCTTGCAGATACAATCGGCTACCCTGTGATGCTGAAGGCAAGCAGCGGCGGCGGCGGGATTGGAATGGTATTTTGTGAAGATGAGCAAGCGCTCGATAAGTCTTTTGCTCAGACTAAAGCCAGAGCAATGGCCTATTTTGGCTCAGACGAAGTCTTTATCGAAAAATATATCAAAGATGCAAGACACGTTGAAGTCCAGGTGTTTGGAGACAGCCATGGAAATGTCGTCCACTTGTTTGAAAGAAATTGTTCGATTCAAAGAAGACATCAAAAAGTAATCGAGGAATCTCCGTCACCTAGTTTATCGGACGATTCACGAAACAAGATGTTTGAAACAGCCTTAAAAGCGGCGAGTGCTGTTAATTATACAAATGCAGGGACAATTGAATTTATAGTTGATGAGAACGAAAATTTTTATTTTCTAGAAATGAATACCCGCCTCCAGGTTGAACATCCGGTGACTGAAATGATAACTGGTCTCGATTTAGTGAAATGGCAAATCCTCATCTCTCGTGGTGAACGGTTACCGTTGCTCCAGGATGAAATCACTTTGTCAGGCCACGCCATTGAATTTAGGCTTTATGCTGAAGACCCTGTCCGCTTTTTACCGTCGCCAGGTAAAATCAACACGCTTGATTGGAGTCATTCTGCGGGAGTGAGAATTGATACAGGTTATGATGAAGGTGGAACGGTTACACCGTTCTATGATCCAATGATTGCGAAAATTATTATTCACAATGAAACACGTGAAAAAGCATTAGAAGAAGCGGTTCGCTTCTTTAAAGACCTGAAAATCGAAGGAATTAAAACAAATGCACCACTTTTCCTTAATGTACTAACAGATAATGACTTTCAAAAGGGGAAGTACAACACAAGCTTTTTAACAAAAAATTTAGTGAACTAAGGGGAGAATGAAAATGAAAGAAATAACAGCAAGCATGGCAGGTACAGTTTTAAACATATTCGCGGCAAAAGGGAATCAAGTTCAACTTGGTCAGGAAGTGGTGATGCTTGAATCTATGAAAATGGAAATTCCGATTGAAAGCAATGCAGAAGGTTTGGTATTAGATGTAAAAGTAAACATTGGTGATTTTGTTAATGAAGGCGACGTACTGATCGTCCTAGAATAAAAGTTTTGAGGGGGGAAAATTGTGTCTGTTACCAATACATTGAATGAGCAATTAAATGAGAATCGTAAACTGATTGAAGCTGGCGGGCATCCAAAATATCATCAGAAAGCTAAAGAGCAAAAAAAGTTATTTGTACGTGAGCGACTTTCCTTATTGTTTGATGAGGGAAACTACGAGGAAGATGGTAAATTTGCCAATTTTAAAGCTGGTGATCTGCCTGCAGATGGTGTTGTCACAGCAATTGGGAAAATTAATGGCCAAACGGTTTGTGTTATGGCGAATGATTCAACGATCAAAGCTGGTTCATGGGGAGCAAGAACCGTTGAAAAGATTATTCGCATTCAAGAAGTTGCAGAAAAATTAAAGGTCCCGTTATTCTATCTTGTCGATTCTGCAGGGGCAAGAATAACTGATCAATTAGAGATGTTTCCAAATCGCCGGGGAGCAGGAAGAATCTTCTACAACCAAGTGAAACTTTCCGGGATGATTCCGCAGGTATGCATTTTGTTTGGCCCTTCCGCGGCTGGTGGAGCCTACATTCCTGCCTTTTGTGATATCGTCATAATGGTCGACCAAAACGCATCTATGTATTTGGGGTCACCAAGGATGGCTGAAAAGGTAATTGGCGAAAAAGTAACACTTGAGGAAATGGGCGGTGCAAGAATGCATTGTTCAGTTAGCGGCTGCGGGGATATTCTTGCCTATAGTGAAGAAGAAGCGATTGAATCAGCCAAAAAATATATCAGCTACTTTCCTGCTAGTTTTAAAGATAAACCAAAAATGACTGCTGGTGTAGAAGCAAAACAGGGTCGTGAATTAGAAGCAATTATTCCTGAAAATCAAAATGCACCGTTTGATATGTATGAATGTATTGATAGGCTTGTGGACAATGCAAGTTTTTATGAAATAAAAAAATTGTTTGCCCCTGAATTGATAACGGGGTTTGCGAGAATCGATGGAAGACCAATTGGAATTATTGCTAATCAACCGAAGGTGAAAGGCGGTGTTTTATTTGTAGATTCTGCAGATAAAGCTGCAAAATTCATTCAACTCTGTGATGCCTTTCATATTCCTCTTTTATTTTTGGCAGATGTACCTGGTTTCATGATTGGAACAAAGGTGGAGCGTGCGGGCATTATCCGTCATGGAGCCAAGTTAATTGCAGCGATGAGTTCAGCAACGGTCCCGAAAATTTCTGTCATTGTTAGAAAAGCCTATGGTGCTGGTCTCTATGCTATGGCTGGCCCAGCTTTTGAGCCGGATTGCTGTATCGCTTTACCGACCTCACAAATTGCCGTTATGGGACCGGAAGCAGCAGTAAATGCGGTTTATTCCAATAAGATTAATCAAATCGAAGATCCGAAAGAAAAAATCGCGTTTGTCCAAGAAAAGCATAAGGAATACAAAGAACATATCGACATTTATAAGTTGGCGTCTGAATTAATTGTAGATGAAATTGTCGCACCTTCAGAATTACGAAATGTTCTGATTCAACGCTTTGCCTATTATGAAACCAAGGAATTAAATTTTAGCATGCGTAAACATCCGGTATACCCAGTCTAACTTTTTTGGCCCTATTCGGTGTTTGTCGAATAGGGTTTAATTTTTTCGAATTCTTAGTAACAAACTATCGGCAGCTTCTGATAAAATATGGGTAAAGACGACTAAAAGAGGGGTTACCATGAGGGTTGGAATTATTGGTGCAGGGTCGATTGGCCTGTTATTCGCAGCATATTTTAGTAGAATATTAGATGTTACGGTATACACCAGAACACCAGAACAAGCAAAAGAGATAACTAAATATGGAATTGTGCTGAAGAAAAAAGAAGAACAAACGATATCCAAAATAAAGGCTTTGCCAATAAATGAATGGAAGGGAAATGAGAATCTTACCATCATTTCCGTTAAGCAATATCAACTTCAGCCAATTATTGAAAAAATTAATCAGTTGCCCATTCTTCCTAACAATCTCTTATTTTTACAGAATGGTATGGGCCATTTAAAACAGATTGAAACCATCCCGTTCACTAATATTTTTGTTGGTTCAGTTGAGCACGGTGCGCTGAAAGAAAATTCATATACCGTTTCCCATAATGGTGAAGCTGTGACAAAAGTTGCAGTATTTAAAGGGGACCCAGCACTGTTGTTTAAATGTATCTCTTTTGCACCATTGGAATTTCCACTTGTTTTTAAGGAGGATTATTTTACAATGCTGCTGAGTAAACTAGTTGTCAATGCCGTTATTAATCCATTAACTGCCATCCTCGAGGTGGAAAATGGCAAATTAATAAAAAATGAATACTATTTTCAGGTCCTAAAAAATTTATATTCCGAGGTATCTTCGATTTTAAATCTAGAAAATACAGAAGAACAATTGCAGCAAATTATTACTATTTGTAAAAATACTTCTGCTAACCGTTCCTCCATGCTTAAAGATATAGAAGCGCACAGGATTACAGAAGTGGATGCAATTTTGGGATATATCTTAGAGGAGGCTGAGCATAAAGGTTTGAAAGCTCCACAAGTTGAGAACCTATATTATTTAATTAAAGGAAAAGAAATGATAAAGGAGGATTACGTTTGATTACTTTTCTATCCTATTTCATCTCTATTTTCTTTGCCATCCCATTTTTAGGATTTTTATTTGTTTTTATGGTAATGAAACTTGTGACAAAAAACACGCGAAAGGCAGTTCATATGTCACTAGATTCTACAACATTTTTATTTATTATATCCGTTCATTTTTTAATTGTTACTATATGGGAAAAATCATATTTTTGGTTAATAATATTAATAATGATTTTAATTGCGATGATTTTTGTGTTGGTTCATTGGAAAGTAAAAGAAGAAATTATCTTAAAAAAAGTGATAAAGGGTTTTTGGCGTTTTAATTTTCTCCTTTTTCTTCTTGCATACCTCACCTTAACATTTTATGGATTAATTCATCGAGCATTGATTTTTACTTTTACCAACTGAAATATAAGCCAAAGTTTTTTTCAAATTTGGTTGGTAGTGGTATACTCTTAACAGAATGAATTTGGGTGATCAGAAAGGAAGTACATGAATGGAGATTTTAAATCTCTCTTTACCAGCAACCAATCGGTTTGCTTCGAATTATTTGGAACAATCTCCAGAAATCCAGCCTTTTTTTCATTACCGGTTTAATGATGGAACCGATGATGCCAAACGAGTTGCTGAACTTAGTAACCGATCATTTCCTCGCTTAGAGGTTGCTGAACACATTGAGAGCTTTATGAAGCGGTTTCCATCGTCAGAAGCTGTTATAAAGTCAATCGATAAACTAAAATCAAATAATAGCCTCGTTGTTATTGGGGGACAGCAGGCAGGTATTTTAACCGGCCCGTTATATTCAATACATAAGGTTATCTCTATTATTAAATTGGCGGAGCAAAAAGAGGCACAGCTAGGCGTGCCGGTGATTCCTGTTTTTTGGATTGCTGGAGAAGACCATGATTTCCATGAAGTTAATCATGTGTTTGTACCAGCGAACCAAAAGGCTGATAAATGGACATACCCTGCAAGAATGCTTCAAAAGAAGATGGTCTCTGATATTCAGCTAAACAAAGAAGACTGTCTTACTTGGGTACACAATTTAATTGAAAACTTCGGTGAGACAGAACATACGAATACATTATTAAAATTCGCTGAAGAACAAATATCGAAATCAACCACCTTCGTCGATTTCTTTGCCAACATTATAATGGAATTGTTTAAGGATTACGGGTTATTAATTGTTGATTCTGGAAACAAAGAGTTTCGAATGCTGCAGAAAGAATTTTTTAAAAAGCAAATCCTACACCATGAAGCGATTACAAACAAATTATTGGAACAACAAAGGCGAATTGGCGAAAAAGGTTTTCCGATAACAATTGATGCAAGTGAAAGGAATGCGAACCTTTTCTTTTATGACCAGAAAATGCATGACCGGAATTTACTTGAATATGATCGCGATAATGATTGTTTTGTGGGGAAGAATGGGGCTTTATCATTTTCAAGAGAACAACTAGTGGAGTATGCAGAGGAGAATCCAGCTTCTTTAAGCAATAATGTGGTGACTCGGCCATTAATGCAGGAATGGCTCTTCCCATCCATTGCTTTCATTGCGGGACCGGGAGAAATTTCTTACTGGGCAGAACTAAAACTAGTCTTTGAGCATTTTCATATTAAGATGCCTCCTATTGTTCCTCGTTTGAACATTACGATCTTTGATCGATCTGTTGAAACAGATGTTACTGATTTACATTTAAACTTAACCGATATATTAAGCAATGGAATGGAAAAAGAGAGAAATCAATTTCTAGAAAAAATAAAAGATAAAGAAGTGGTTTCGCTATTTTCGTTAGCGAAAGAACAATTAGTAAATCAGTACCGATTAATAGAAGATAAGACAGTTGAGTTGGACCGCGGTTTATTACCTTTGTTAAAGAAAAACGAAGGTTACTTACTTAAAGAAATCGAGTTTATGGAAACCAAATTATATGAGGCAGGAAAGCTGAAACACGATAATATCCTTAAAAAATATGACCGTGTGGAACTGTCATTAAGGCCGGATGGCTTTCCCCAAGAAAGGGTTTGGAATATATTTTATTACCTAAATCAATATGGGTTGAATTTTATTCATGACTTAATGTCAGGTACATTTGAATTTGATGGCCGGCATAAGGTAATGAAAATGTAGAAAACTTCACAGCTGTGAAGTTTCAGACTGTCGACAAATCCGATGGATTTGTCGACAGTCTTTTTTGTTTTGGCTAATTAAACTAGTCTGTTGATTTCCGTTTCAGGCGGCTTCGCTTTCCGCGGGCGGTTCGGGGAGCCTCCTCGCCGCTTTCAGCGCCTGCGGGGTCTCCCCTGTCCCGTACTCCCGCAGGAGTCTTCGCCGCCTGGAACGAAGGTCAACAGGTGTATTCAATAAAGTTCTGCAATACAATAAAGAATAAAAATATGTGGTGAATTCAATGTTTAAGCCAAATATGTCTAGTCAAAGCTGGAATCGCTAACATCGTATTAAAGATAGAATTTTCTTTCAGAATACTAGTGAAATGGTTCTCCTTATTGCATCTCCCAAAAATAATAAAGATTGCAACCCATTTAGCAAGAGTATATAAAGAGTGTGGGAAATGATTAGGTTGATTTACCTCTCTGTTGATTGAAGCGAGTGACCGGATCGGAAATCAACAGGCCAGTTTGCATAGACACTCCTGAGAACCTTTCTCGATAATCTGAACTTCACAGCTGTGAAGTTTTTTTTTTTTTTGAGAAATTTCTGGATAAAAAAGGATTTCAGGGTTTTAAGAAGAATAGTTTAAAAATGGGTGGTGGAAAGTGGGGGAATGTGGTACATTTTTAATAGAAAGTGGGGGTCGAGGGTATGTTCATGGGTGAATACCATCACAGCATTGATAATAAAGGCCGACTGATCGTGCCCTCCAAATTCCGTGATGAGCTTGGTGACATGTTTATCATTACACGTGGATTGGATCAATGTTTGTTTGGTTACCCGTTATCAGAGTGGGGGCTGATTGAAGAGAAATTAAAAGGCTTACCTCTGACAAAAAAAGATGCCCGGGCTTTTACTAGATTCTTCTTTTCAGGAGCAACAGAGAGTGAACTTGATAAACAAGGAAGAATTAATATCCCTGCACCACTTTTGCAATATGCAAAGTTGGAAAAAGAATGTGTAATTTTAGGTGTTTCCAATCGAATTGAAATTTGGAGCAAGCAGATTTGGGAAGACTATTTTACCGAGTCAGAAGAATCTTTTGCAGAAATTGCAGAAAATATGATTGGCTTTGATATATAATGGATAAATTATGTTAATATATTTTCTGTTATATATCGTTCGATTGGAAAAGGTGGTTACTACATGTTTGAACATACAACTGTATTGTTAAAAGAAGCTGTTGATGGCTTAAATATTAAGCCTGATGGAATTTATGTTGATTGTACTTTGGGTGGCGCGGGGCATAGTTCACTTATTCTTTCAAAACTTGGAGCCCAAGGTAAACTATTTGCATTTGACCAAGATGAAACAGCAATTGCACACGCAAAAGAGAAGTTAGCTGAATATGGGGATCGTTTAGAAATTATTAAAAGCAATTTCTTATACTTGAAAGAAGAACTTGAAAATCGAGGAATTGTTAAAGTGGATGGAGTTCTTTACGACCTAGGAGTTTCCTCTCCGCAATTGGATACTCCCGAAAGAGGTTTTAGCTATCACCATGATGCACCACTTGATATGAGAATGGATAATGAAGCCGATATTTCTGCCTACGACGTGGTTAATCATTGGGCCTATGAAGACTTGGTTCGCATCTTTTTTCGCTATGGGGAGGAGAAATTCTCTAAACAAATAGCTCGAAAAATAGAAGCAGCAAGGATGGTAAAGCCGATTGAAACCACGGCAGAATTAGTAGAGTTGATTAAGGATGCGATTCCAGCCCCTGCCAGAAGGAAAGGTGGACATCCGGCGAAGCGAGTTTTTCAAGCAATCAGAATTGCCGTGAATGATGAATTAGCGGTGTTCGAACAGTCAATAAATCAAGCGATTGACTTGCTAAACCCTGAGGGAAGAATAAGCGTTATTACCTTCCACTCACTTGAGGACAGGATTTGTAAGGCAGCCTTTAAGAAGGCAAGTGAGACTCCTAATTTACCCCCAGGTTTACCAATCATTCCAGATGAATTTAAACCAATATTAAAGTTAATTTCACGGAAGCCGATCCTTCCATCTGATGAAGAATTAGAGCAAAATAATCGCGCTAGATCTGCTAAATTAAGAGTTGCCGAAAAGCTGTGAGAAAAAATCCAGAAATTCAAACCTAGATTTAAAAATAGATAATAAGCTGGAGGGGAAAAGTTTGAGTAATCTTGCCAGGAAGAAATTAGAACAGCAACACACGGAGCAGGAAGTCCAACAAAAGAGACAAGTCATTATTAAAAAATCCTGGCTCACTCCAGGGGAAAAAATTATTGGAATAGCTTTTGCCGGATTTGTATGTTTTGGTGCGGTCCATATTATTTCAAATCAAGCCAAAATTTATGATGTTAACAAAGATATACAAATTATGGAAGCAAAAGTGTCGGAACAACAGAAAGTAAATAGTGATTTGCAGGTTCAAGTAAGTGAATTGAGTGCGTACGATCGAATTTATAAGAAGGCCAAGGAAATGGGTCTTATAAAAAACGAAAATAACGTCAAGGTAGTGCATTAGAAATGAACAAGAAACAGCCCTATATGAATGCAGGAGCAACCCTTTTATTTGGATTTTTTGGTTTGCTCTTTTTTGTTTTACTCTTCAGATATTTTTCAATTCAAATCACTGGTGAGGTTGATGGACAGCCTCTTGCTGCAAAGGCGCAAGAAAAATACAGCAGGGAAGGGAATTTGGCTGCTTTAAGGGGCGATATCTTAGACCGGAATGGCGAAGTAATTGCTGAAGATACCAATGCCTATACGTTAATTGCTATATTAGATAAAAAGATGACAACTAATTCCAAAAAGCCTCAGCACGTAAAAGATCCAGAGAAAACGGCAAAAGAATTAGCTAAATATCTAGAGATGGACGAATTAGAGATTTATAGTATCTTATCAAAAGGAATAAAAAATCATAAATTTCAGGTTGAATTCGGCAAAGAAGGCAGAGATATTACCCACGAAACAAAGAGTAAGATTGAGAAACTTAAACTTCCCGGCATTACATTTATCCGTGATTCCAAACGCTTCTATCCTAATGGTGTATTTGCTTCCCACTTAGTGGGTTATGCTGACCGGATTGAGCAAAAGGACAAAAGTATTAAGTCAGTGGGTAAAATGGGCATTGAGAAAAGTTTAAATGATGAATTAACGGGGACAAATGGGAAGGTTAATTTTGAAAGTGATTTGTGGGGGTATATCCTTCCTGATGGAAAAGAAAAAATTACACCTGCCCAAAATGGGAATGATGTTTATTTAACCATTGACCAAAAAATTCAAACCTTTTTAGAAGATGCAATGAACAAAGCAGCAAAGGAATATAACCCGGAAAAAATCATTGCGATTGTTGCGGACCCGAAAACTGGTGAAATATTAGCAATGGGACAACGTCCTTCTTTTGATCCAAAAACAAAAGAAGGAATTGAAGACGGCTGGCATAATGAAGCGATTGAAACTTCATTTGAACCTGGTTCAACCATGAAAATTTTTACGCTTGCAGCAGCTGTCCAGGAAAAGGTGTTCAATCCAAACGAAACCTATCAATCTGGTTCATATCAAGTAACGAAAAGGGATAAAGCAATTCATGATCATAATTACTCTGGATGGGGTCAGATCACCTATCTAGAAGGTGTACAGCGTTCATCAAACGTTGCTTTTGCAAAAATAGCAAAAGAGAAGCTTGGTTTTGAAAAGTACCGAGAATATTTAACAAAGTTTGGCTTTGATAAGCCCACAGGAATTGACCTTCCCAACGAAACATCAGGGAAAATTCAATTTACCTATCCGATTGAAAAAATTACTACTGCTTACGGGCAGGGAACAGCAATAACACCTATACAGCAAATTCAAGCGGCAACAGCCATTGCAAATGGTGGGAAAATGATAAAACCGCATGTGGTTAAAAAAATTGTCAATCATGATACAGGTGAGGTCATTAAATCATCATCCTCTCAAGTTGTTTCAACACCAATCACAAAAGAAACGGCCAAAGAGGTTCGAGATATCCTTGAAACTGTTGTTACCTCACCAAAGGGTACTGGCGGCCGTTATAAAATTGATGGATACAGTGTTGCTGGAAAGACGGGAACAGCTAATATCCCTGGACCGAATGGCGGGTATTTACAAGGTGCTAATAACTATATGTTCTCATTTTTAGGGATGGCACCAAAGGATGATCCGGAATTAATAGTTTATGTTGCGGTTCAACAGCCTAAATTAGAAGGGCTTGAAACTGGTCAAGGTGCTATTCCTGTTTCGGCAATTTTTAACCCAGTCATGAAAAACAGCCTTCATTACTTAAACATTAAGCCTTCTCAACTTGAGGAGGCAAAAATGGATAAACTAGAAGATTTTAAGGGCAAATCGGTTGTTGAAACCGTAGCTGCTCTAAAAGGAAAAGGTATTGAACCTGTCGTAATTGGAAAAGGATCAAAAGTTATTAGGCATCTGCCAGAGTCTGGGACAACAGTTTTACAGGGTGAGAAAGTAATCATACAAACGAATGGTGAAATTATTGCCCCTGATATGACAGGTTGGTCACTTAGAGATGTAATGAAAGTAGCGAATATTGCTGGATTAAAGTTAAATTCAAAGGGCAAAGGGTTTGTAACCCAGCAGAATATAAAACCGAAAACACATGTTCAAAAAGGAGATTTTTTAATCGTAGACTTAAAGACTCCTGAAGAACAGTGGAATCAGGAAAATAATGAAAAAACAAATGCCCAGGAAGAAAATACTGAAGAACCAGTCCAGGATTAATAGAAGATCCCGCTGTCTTAGCGGGATTTTTCCTATCTAATCACCCTAACCAGCGTTCTAAGGGAAAAAGTACAAGCATATAAATGAACGATAGAAAAAGGAGGGTCGTTCAAACTATGCGTGTTTCAAATGTTACTGTTCGTAAACGATTAATGATTGCACTATTCCTTGGTATTCTCACCTTCTTAATTATTGATGTCCGGCTAGGATATGTTCAATTTGTCCTTGGTGATTGGTTAACAGCAGGTGCTAAAGACTCTTGGAGCCGTAATATTCCCTTTGAACCTGAACGAGGAGAAATTGTTGACAGGAATGGCGTACCGCTGGCAACAAATATTAGTACTCCAACCGTCTGGGTTGTTCCAAGACAAATTAAAGACCCGGCAACAACAGCGGAAAAGCTTGCTTCCGTTTTAAATATGTCAAAAGAAAAGGCTTATAGGGATATTACCCTGAGAGAAAGGATTGTTCGAATCAAGGAAGGCAGAAAAATTTCACATGAAAAGGCTAAGGAAATCAGGTCATTAGGACTTGAAGGTGTCTATATTGGTGAAGATTCTAAGCGGCATTATCCAATGGGGAGCTATCTATCACATGTTCTTGGGTTTGCAGGAGTGGACAACCAGGGATTGATGGGCTTAGAACAATATTATGATAAAGAGCTAAGTGGTGAACGGGGCTCAGTTAAATTTTATGCAAATGCTAAAGGGGAAAGAATGAACGATATGGCAGATGATTATGAGAAGCCGACAAATGGTCTCGCATTGAAGCTGACAATCGATTCAAAAATCCAAACAATAGTGGAAAGAGAGTTGGATATCGCAGACGCAAAATATAACCCGGACGGGATTGTTGCAATTGCAATGAACCCAAACAATGGAGAGATATTAGCCATGTCGAGCAGACCGACCTTTGATCCAGCTAATTTTCAAAATGTACCACAAGAGGTTTATAACCGCAATCTCCCTGTATGGTCAACGTACGAACCAGGATCTACTTTTAAAATTATTACCCTGGCAGCAGCCTTGAATGAAGGAAAAGTGAATTTAGAAAAGGAACATTTCCATGATTCAGGGTCGGTTCAGGTAGCGGGAGCTAGATTAAAGTGCTGGAAACGAGGCGGTCACGGCGATCAGTCCTTTTTAGAAGTTGTGCAAAATTCCTGCAACCCTGGGTTTGTCGAATTAGGACAAAGACTTGGGAAAGAAAAATTGTTTAAATATGTGAAGGATTTTGGTTTTGGTCAGAAGACCGGTATTGATTTACAAGGCGAAGGAACGGGGATTTTATTCAATTTAGATCGTGTAGGGCCTGTTGAACAAGCAACGACAGCCTTTGGACAAGGGGTATCAGTTACACCTATCCAGCAGGTTACGGCTGTATCAGCAGCCATTAATGGCGGGATATTATATAAGCCGTATATTGCAAAAGAGCTCGTAGATCCAATTACCAACGAAGTCGTAATGAGAAATTCCCCAGTTGAAAAACGCCGGGTAATTACGGAAGAAACTTCAAAAGAAATCCGCCATGCTCTTGAGAGTGTAGTTGCCCAAGGGTCCGGTGGAAGGGCATTTGTTGATGGTTACCGAGTAGGTGGAAAAACTGGAACAGCCCAAAAAGCGAAAAACGGAAGATATTTAGAAAATAATTTTATCGTTTCCTTTGTTGGATTTGCTCCTGCAGATGATCCACAAATTGTTGTCTATGTGGCAGTCGATAATCCAAAAGGAGTAACAGCCTTCGGTGGAACAGTCAGTGCTCCAATTGTTGGTAATATAATGAAGGATAGTTTGAGCCAGATGGGGATTAAACCTCGAAAGGGTCAAATTGAAAAGGAACTGAAATGGCCAGATACACCGTTAATAAAATTACCTGATTTCACAGGATTAACAAAAATGGAGCTAATGGATCAACTGATAAATCTAAAAATTGATGCTAGTGGTGAGGGTGATGTAGTCGTAAGGCAATCTCCCGAAGCAGGCGCCAAGGTTAAAGAAGGGTCAAAAATTAGGCTTTATTTTGGTAAAGAAGATTAATGCAACTAAAAGTTCATGTAAGAAGAGGCGGTCGGAATGATTTCCGCCGCCTAATTTTTTCATTAAGCTTTGATTACTAAATAGCAAAATAAAATGTTTTAATGTAAAATAAGATGGAACTTTCTTAAGAGGAATTTCCAAAGGTGAAAATTAGTCATATGTATGTACGGTTATGAGAGGATTTGAGAGAAATGAAGCTACAAAAGCTGCTTAAGAATTTGCATCTTCTAGTTCCTTATCTAGGTGAGGATCCAGAGATAACTTCGATTGAGAACGATAATCGGAAGGTGCAAAACGGGAGCTTATTTATTTGTATTAAGGGATACACAGTAGACGGTCATGATTTTGCTGAATCTGCTGTGAAAAGCGGGGCAGCAGCCGTATTAGCTGAGCGTCCGTTATCACTAGATGTACCTGTCATTCTTGTTAAAGATACAACGAGAGCAATGGCAGTGCTAGCTGATGCTTTTTATGAGCAGCCAACGAAAAACCTGCACTTGATCGGAATTACCGGAACAAACGGAAAAACAACCACCAGCCATTTAATTGAGAAAATATTCGCCGATGCCAATCAAAAAACAGGTCTAATTGGCACGATGTATACTAAAATAGCTGACAAGACGATTGAAACTAAAAACACAACCCCGGAAAGTTTAACACTTCAAAAAACCTTTAGACAAATGGTTGAAGCAGGTGTTGATATAGCAGTAATGGAGGTTTCCTCGCATGCGTTAGATCTTGGCAGGGTACATGGCTGCGATTATGATGTGGCTGTGTTTACAAACCTTACGCAGGACCATTTGGATTATCATAAAACAATGGAAGAATATAAGCGTGCAAAGAGTTTATTATTTGCCCAGCTTGGTAATACATTTGATCACCAAAAACCTAAATTTGCCATATTAAATGCTGACGACCCAGCTTCTGATATGTATCGCAGGTCGACTGCTGCACATGTTATTACATATGGAATCGACAATAAAGCTGATCTTCAAGCGAAGAACATCCAAATGACTTCTTCAGGTACCCAGTTTGAGCTTGTTGTCCAATCGGAAAAATATCCAATTAAGATGCAATTAATTGGTAAATTCAGTGTTTATAATGTTTTAGCAAGTATTGCGGCTTCCGTTGTGTCCGGCATTGATATTAAGGCAGTTATTCAGTCGATTGAAAGTGTAAAAGGCGTATCAGGTAGATTTGAGCTTGTAAATGCAGGACAGGAATTTACGGTTATTGTTGATTATGCCCACACACCTGACAGTCTTGAAAATGTATTAAAAACGGTTCAGCATTTTGCAAAGAAGAAGGTTTTCGTTATTGTTGGCTGTGGTGGTGACCGTGATCGGACGAAGAGACCGTTGATGGCTCAAATAGCATGTCAGTTGGCCTCCGACCCAATCCTAACCTCGGATAACCCAAGAAGTGAGGACCCGATAGCAATATTAAAGGACATGGAAGCAGGAGTGCAAGGTTCAGCATACCGAATGATCCCTGACCGCAAAGAAGCAATCCAAACTGCTGTTCGAGAGGCATCAGCAGGTGATGTGATTTTAATCGCAGGTAAAGGCCATGAAACCTATCAAATTATTGGCAATGTAGTTCACGATTTTGACGATCGGTTAGTTGCTAGGGAAGCGATTGAGGGGAGATAGCTATGTACTTAGCTTTAAAAGACTTGACAAGTCTATTTGAGAATAGTCGTGGAGTCAAAGATAACCTGCTATTTTTTACAGTTTGCGACCATGCTCACACAGCACAGCCAAAAGGATTATTTGTATCATTAACTAAAAACGCAGGGGAACTTTCTGAGGCAATTTCTAACGGAGCAATAGCCGCGATTTGGGAGGAAGGAAACGAAGTTCCAAGCTATACACCGAACCATTTTCCAATATTCTATACACCAGACCAGGCAGAGGCGATTGTAACTATCCTAAATCGTTATATTGAAAAATTAAATGGAGAAACAGATGAAATTATGGAAATAACTAACTTTAAAATTACAAATAAAAAACTTCTTAATAAAAATAAAGAAACATATGATATAGCTGAGATGTTAAATGAAATTACTAGCAAATACGACGCTGAAAGGAGGGAATAAAATGCTCGAGCAAGTTATTTTCTTCACAATAATTATGGGATTTCTTATCTCAGTATTGCTTTCTCCAGTTTTTATTCCCTTCTTAAGAAGGTTGAAATTTGGACAAAGCATTCGTGAGGAGGGGCCAAAATCCCATCAAATAAAATCAGGCACACCCACCATGGGTGGTGTAATGATTTTGTTTTCGATTGTTATTACGACACTTGTAATGACAGGTAAGTTTTCTGAACCGACGGTTAAAACTTATTTGCTGCTTCTTGTTACACTTGGTTTTGGATTGCTGGGGTTTTTAGATGATTTTATCAAAGTTGCTCTTAAAAGGAATTTAGGATTAACTTCTAAACAAAAACTGGCAGGACAAATCATTATTTCAGTAATTTTTTATCTTATTTATAAACAACAAGGTTTTTCTACCGAAATAAGCATTCCCTTTACGGATTCCACATTTGATTTAGGATGGTTTTTCATTTTCTTCATCATATTCTGGTTAGTTGGGTTTTCCAATGCTGTTAATTTAACAGATGGACTGGATGGCTTGGTGTCAGGCACCGCAGCTATTGCATTTGGTGCACTTGCTGTCCTTGCGTGGAATCAATCTCAGATGGAAATTGCTATATTTTCTGTGGCGGTGGTAGGCGCTGTACTAGGATTCTTGGTATTTAATGCCCATCCTGCTAAGGTTTTTATGGGAGATACAGGTTCACTTGCACTTGGTGGTGCAATTGCAACGATTGCTATTCTTACCAAGCTTGAAATTTTACTTATTATCATTGGTGGAGTATTTGTTATTGAAACGTTATCGGTTATTTTACAGGTTATTTCCTTCAAAACGACGGGTAAACGGATTTTCCGTATGAGCCCATTACATCATCATTATGAATTAGTTGGCTGGTCGGAATGGCGGGTGGTTGTCACTTTTTGGAGTGTAGGATTAATTCTTGCGATATTAGGAATCTATATTGAGGTGTGGTTATAATTGAAACAGAATAACTCTTTCAGTCATAAAAAAATTCTTGTCCTAGGTTTGGCGAAAAGCGGGGTAACAGCTGCCGCCCTATTACATAAGCTTGGTGCATTTGTAACTGTTAATGACAAAAAGCCATTTTCGGAAAATCCAGAGGCTCAGGGATTACTAGAGCTAGGAATTAAAGTAATTTGTGGTGATCACCCAATTGAGCTGCTTGATGAAGGATTCGAGTTAATTGTCAAGAATCCTGGTATTCCATATAACAACCCAATGATTTCAGGTGCTATAGAAAAAGGGATCCCTGTAATTACTGAGGTCGAACTTGCTTATGAAATATCTGAAGCCCCGTTTATTGGGATCACAGGGACAAATGGGAAAACAACAACGACAACTTTGGTTTATGAAATGCTAAATGAGGGTCAGAAACACCCGTTAATCGCAGGGAATATCGGTACCGTTGCATCAGGGGTAGCCGAGGAGGCAACGGCAGAGAATACAATTGTCATTGAATTATCTTCTTTTCAGTTAATGGGAATTGACACGTTTAAACCTAAGATCGCCATACTTACAAACCTTTATGATGCCCATTTAGATTATCATGGGACAAAAAAGGAATATATTGCTGCAAAGGCAAACATTACAAAAAATCAAACTGAAGTTGACTATCTTATTGTTAATGCGGATCAAGAAGAAACATTAGAAGTTGCACGTCACTCTAAGGCCAAAATTATTCCTTTTTCGACAAAGAAGAAGCTGACTGAAGGTGCATATCTATCTAATGGCTGGATTATGTTTAATAATGATAAAGTAATGGAAATTGAGAACATAGCTTTGCCGGGCAATCACAACCTTGAAAATATCTTATCTGCTATGGCTGCAGCAAAGCTTTCAGGTGTAGAAAATAGCGCCATCCAGCAGGTTCTCCGAACGTTTACTGGTGTCAGGCACCGTCTGCAATACGTAAGAGAAGTGAACGGAAGAAAGTTTTACAATGATTCGAAAGCAACGAACATTTTAGCGACGGTTAATGCCTTGGCTGCTTTTGAAGCCCCGGTAATTCTCCTTGCAGGTGGTTTGGATCGCGGAAATGAATTTGATGAACTACTTCCTTATTTAAAAAATGTAAAAGCAATGATAACCTTTGGGCAAACTGCACCTAAAATGGAACGCATTGGGAAGGAAGCGGGAATAAAACAGATTAACCGTGTCGATAATGTTGACAAGGCTGTGCCTGAGGCTTATCGATACTCTGAATCAGGTGACGTGATATTATTATCTCCAGCATGTGCCAGCTGGGACCAATATAAAACTTTTGAGGTCAGGGGAGACATTTTTATCGATGCGGTGCATAAGCTTAAGTAAGGGCTTGTCCATTGGGCGCTAGAGCTAGACGTTCATCTAAGTTCAGCTTAAAACTATAACTACTAGCTAAGCCCTAAAACTAGCAGTTGAGGTGTATGGTGGTGCCGACAAAGAGAACAACTCCTGATTTTATTTTATTGATTGTAACATTCACGCTTCTGGCAATAGGACTTATCATGGTTTACAGCGCAAGTGCTATTTGGGCTGAATATAAATTTAATGATTCCTTTTTCTTTGCAAAAAGGCAAACTCTTTTTGCCGGAGTTGGAGTTGCTGCCATGTTTTTCATAATGAACATCAATTATTGGACGTGGCGGACCTGGTCCAAAACCTTTTTACTAGTTTGTTTTGTGTTACTTATTCTTGTGTTAATTCCTGGGATTGGAAATGAAAGAAATGGTTCTCGTAGTTGGATTGGTGTTGGTGCCTTTTCAATCCAGCCTTCGGAATTTATGAAACTGGCAATGATTGCTTTTTTGGCTAAGTATCTTTCCGAACGGCAAAAGTTAATTACTTCGTTTAAGAAGGGTCTTATTCCTTCATTAGGTCTTGCTTTTCTAGCCTTTTCAATGATCATGCTTCAACCGGATTTAGGCACAGGCACAGTGATGATGGGAACCTGTGTTGTGATGATTTTTATTGCAGGTGCTCGTGTAAGTCATTTTGCCTTTCTGGGACTGTTAGGAGTCGCTGGATTTATTGGTCTTATTGCCTCCGCTCCATACCGAATTAAACGGATCACATCTTTTTTGGATCCATGGTCGGATCCGTTAGTGACAGGATTTCAAATTATTCAATCACTCTATGCGATTGGTCCTGGCGGATTGTTTGGGCTCGGACTTGGCGAGAGCAGGCAGAAGTTCTTCTACCTGCCTGAACCTCAGACAGACTTTATCTTTGCGATTCTTTCTGAAGAACTAGGCTTTATTGGTGGTTCATTCATATTACTTTTGTTTGCACTGTTATTATGGAGAGGGATTCGAATCGCATTAGGTGCACCGGATTTATATGGCAGTTTTCTAGCAGTAGGTATCATCGCCATGGTAGCGATTCAAGTTATGATTAATATTGGTGTTGTTACAGGTCTTATGCCTGTTACAGGCATTACCTTGCCATTTTTAAGCTATGGAGGTTCTAGTTTGACCTTGATGTTAATGGCGATTGGTGTACTCCTTAATATCAGCAGGTATTCGAGATTATGAACCTTCCCCCTGTTTAGCGGCAGGGTTCTTTTTATTTTAGGCTGTGATAATTTACAATTAGATAACATTCTTTTTTCATTTGCGTTATTACGATTGTTTTTATAGTAAGATAGGGTAGGCATTAGGTGTTAAATAGTTAATGAGGTGGAAAAAATGAAAATAGTTGTTAGTGGTGGAGGGACAGGCGGGCATATCTATCCTGCTCTCGCACTCATTCGTGAAATACAAAAACAGAACAAAGAGGCACAATTCTTATACATAGGAACAACTAATGGCTTGGAAAGCAAATTAGTTCCGAGGGAAAATATTGATTTTAAAGCGATTCATATTACAGGTTTTAAGAGAAAACTCTCCTTTGAAAATGTAAAAACGGTACTTCGCTTCCTAAAAGGTGTGAAAGACAGTAAAAGAATGTTAAAGGAATTCAGACCAGACATTGTCATCGGAACAGGCGGATATGTTTGCGGGCCTGTTGTGTATGCTGCATCTAAGCTTGGCATCCCTACGATCATTCACGAACAAAATAGTGTTCCGGGCTTAACAAATAAATTTTTAAGCAGATATGTAAACAAGATTGCCATTTGTTTTGATGAGGCAAAAGAGTACTTTCCAGCACAGAAAACAGTTTTTACAGGGAATCCTCGTGCATCTGAAGTAATTGGCAAGGACGGGATTCAAGGTCGTCTTGCTGCTGGGCTTAGTGCAACCATGCCGGTGGTTTTAATCTTCGGTGGCAGTCGAGGTGCCAGGCCGATAAATGAGGCAGTGGTTAAGGCATTCGCTGATTTGGCTGAGAAACCATATCAAGTACTTTATATTACGGGAGACGTCCATTTTGAGGATGTCAAAAAGGAAGTTGACTTGATTGGAAACCCTAAAAATGTAGTCATTAAACCGTTTATTCATAATATGCCAGAAGTACTTGCCGGGGTAGATTTAGTGGTATCGAGAGCAGGAGCGACGACACTTGCAGAAATAACCTCACTTGGTATCCCAAGCATCTTAGTCCCAAGTCCATATGTAACAAATAATCATCAAGAGAAAAACGCTCGGTCATTAAGTGACCATGGTGCTGCAGAACTATTATTAGAAAAGGACTTAAACAATAATAGTCTTGTGAATCATATTGATCGCATTCTTTTAAATAAAGATAAATTAAAAGAAATGAAAGTAAAGGCTAAAAAAATGGGTGTGCCGGATTCAGCTTCAAGACTTTATTCCTTAATGCAAGAACTGGTAAACACAAATCAAAAGTAGCCCAAAAAGATTTTTAGCATAAACTGATTTAAATGCTTCTAGGAAAGTAAGGGTGGTAATTATGGACGGAATCTTAAATGAGTTAATAGCTTTAAATATCGGAAAGGTTAAGGAAAATGAACCGTTAGCTAATCATACGACGATGAAAATAGGGGGTCCTGCAGACCTTTTTATTGAACCGTCTTCGGTTGAAAATTTAAAAACCGTCATGAGTGTGATAGAAAAACATGGATTGCCATGGCGTGCAATTGGCCGTGGGTCGAACCTGCTAGTGTCAGATAGGGGGATTGAAGGGGCTGTTATTAAACTTAGTTCTGGAATGGATCACCTTGAGATTAACGATACAAGTATTACAGTTGGCGGTGGTCATTCACTTGTCAGTTTATCGACACTTATAAGCAAAAAGGGCCTCGCAGGACTGGAGTTTGCTAGTGGGATTCCTGGCTCAGTTGGTGGGGCTGTATATATGAACGCAGGAGCCCATGGTTCGGATATTAGTAAAATCTTAACCAAAGCACATATTTTATTCGATGATGGAAAATTGGAATGGCTCTCAAATCATGAAATGGGGTTCTCCTATAGGACCTCTGTGCTTCAAAAAACTCGTCCTGGAATTGTGGTGGAAGCCATTTTTGACCTTGTGAAAGGTGATCGAGCAGCCATTGTGGCGCAAATGCAAAAAAACAAAGATTATCGAAAAGAGACCCAGCCATGGAATTTTCCGTGTGCTGGAAGTATTTTTAGAAATCCACTCCCGAATTACGCTGGGAAATTAATTGAAACCGCTGGATTAAAGGGATTTAGCATTGGCGGTGCAAAGATTTCGGAAATGCATGGGAATTTTATTGTAAATGCTGGAGGTGCCACTGCGGAGAATGTGCTGGCATTAATTCAACATGTCAAGGATACCATCTATAGCCTATATGAAGTAAAAATGGAAACTGAGGTTGAAATAATCGGTAGGGAGTAAGAATGATGGAAGGATTTATACAAAATTTCCAAAGAAATTATCCTTACTTTTCTTGTAAGAAATGTCGTCCGAATGACAAATATTGTGATATAATTACTGATAATATTATAGGTGCAACCTCGAAAAAGTTAGAGACGGCATGGTTTTTCGTGCCGTTGTTTCTCTTTTCGAGGTAACACTATCGAATGTTGGACAGGCTTAGTCTATTTATTTTAGAGCAGCTGCTTTTTATGTGGAGGAATTTAAATGGAAAAAGGTAAAATTGTAGCTCTCGAGGACCGTATTCCTAAGCTAAAGGAGCAAAGACGACGAAAAGCAAACCGACGCCTTGTTCTCCTGTTAATTCTGTTTTTTACAATGATAGTAGTTATCGCCTATTCACAATCACCCTTAAGCCATGTAAAGACGATAACGATAAAAGGAAATGGTGTGTATTCTGATACGGAATTGATCAGTCAGAGCGGCCTTTCGAATAATACGAATATTTGGAAAATAAAAAAGGATGAAACGGCATCGAGAATAAAACGTCTATCTGAGATAAAGACAGTTACCATCAAGACTCATTGGCCCAATACAGTGGTCATCCAAGTAAAAGAACATAAAAGAATTGCTTATCTTAAAAAAGCAAATAAGTTCTTACCAATTATGGAAAATGGGAAAATAGTGAACGAAAATGCAGCAGAAAAAATTCCTGTAAATTCTCCAATTTTATTTGAGTTTAAAGAGGGGGCAGCCCTCAATAAAATGGTGAAAGAGTTAGAGAAACTTCCAAGTGAAATATCCAACTCTATCTCTGAAATCCATTATACTCCGAAAAAAACTGATCAATATCATATTTCCTTATTTATGAATGATGGATTTGAGGTTAGTGCCACATTAAGAAGCTTCTCTGAAAAAATGGTACATTATCCATCAATTATCTCTCAAATTGATCCTAAGAAGAAGGGAATTATTGACCTAGAAGTAGGAACGTATTTTAAGGCCTTTGAAACCGAAGTGGAGGAAAAAGAAGTTGAGCAAGATAAGGGTGAAGGGTAAGCATGTTGTTATGTCCCTGGTCTGCCTTGTATTAGGATTTATGCTGGCCTTTTCCTATCATTTAACACAAATGGAAATGAATAAAGGGAAACCTAAAGTGTCTGATAAACAGTGGGAACAGACCCTTGCACTACGAAACCAATTAATTGCCGAGGAAAAGAGCAATCGCGAATTGCAAAAGGAATTAAATCAAAAACAAGAGTTGGTCCTAAAAAATGAGAAAGACCTCTCGAAAGAAGCAGAGGTTTATGAGAATCTCGCTGAGAATGCTGAGAAATATCGGATGTTCTTGGGGAAGGTGAAGGTAAAGGGTAAAGGAGTAAAGATTACACTTACAGACGGTGCTTATGATCCGAAAGAGGATAATATTAATAATTATCTTGTTCATGAACACCATGTCTTTAAAGTAGTTAATGAGCTTTATATTTCCGGGGCAGCAGCAGTTGCTATAAATGGACAAAGGTTGACTAGCCATTCTTATATTATTTGTAATGGACCTGTTATTACGGTTGATGGAGTCGAGCATCCAGCCCCCTTCATAATTTCAGCAATTGGTGATCCTGATGTTCTTTCATCTTCAATTAACTTAATCGGAGGGGTTAAAGATCAGTTAGTAAACGATAACATTGTTTTCACAATGGAAAGAGATGATGAAATGGTACTAGATCCAATCCTAGGTAGTTAGTTATGAAGTAATGTCCACGGTATGATAATTTAAAAGGTTAGGTGAAAAAAGTGGACAAAAAAAAAATAAATGTAAGTTTTACATTGATCTCAGTCTTGGTAGGATTCATGATAGCGATCCAATTTCAAACAGTCCAAAAACCTGCTGAACGTGATACCCGTGATATTTGGCAACTTCGTGAAGCAATACTGAAAGAAAAAGAACTACAATCCAACTTATTAAGTGAAATTCGTTCAAATGAGGAAAAACTAGCAGCCTATGAATCTAAACGAAAACAAAGCAAGGAACAAGTCTTAAGTGATACATTAAAAGAATTAAAGCTAGAAGCTGGACTGACTGAAATTACTGTTCCTGGTATTAAATTAAAGATTGAACCAGTAATCGAAGAAATAAAGACGGGTACTCCTGTTAATAGAGTTATTCCACCGGAACTTCTAACGAGATTACTAAACGAATTGAATATGTACGAAGCGAAATATGTAGCAATTGATGGGAAGAGAATTATTAATACCACTGTGATTCGAGACATTAATATGGAAACAAAAATTGATGGGCATACCATTGAAAGGCTGCCAATTGAAGTTGTTGTCGGTGTAGACGATAACTCTACAGCTGAAAAATTATATAATCGGATGAAAGTATCAAAAGCAACGGAAGAATTTTTTATTGAAAATCTAAGACTTTCGATTTCAAAACCAATTCCGAACTTAACGGTACCAGCCTACGATGATTCCATTCGCATCCGATATATGGAACCGACAAAAGAAGGAGGCGATTCTTAATGTGGCTTCCATTCATAGGATTAATAATTGGGATTATTTTGGGGCTGTTAACAGAAATACGCATTCCTGAAGAATATTCCAATTATTTGTCGATTGCTGTCTTAGCGGCATTCGACACTCTTTTCGGTGGGATCAGGGCATACCTGCAAAATATATATGATGAAAAAGTGTTTGTATCAGGGTTTTTCTTTAATATTATACTTGCTGCAAGTTTAGCTTTTCTCGGTGTTAATCTTGGTGTAGACTTATATTTAGCGGCAGTTTTCGCGTTTGGTGTCAGATTGTTTCAGAATATTGCTGTAATTAGGCGAATATTATTGACAAAATGGTCAACGAACAAAGAAAAAGTAGAAAAAAATTGAATTTTTTTAAAGGGAATCATTTAGTTGTGACGAATAATTTTATATGATATGAATATTGAACTTTTATTGGACAAAAAAAATATAGTTGTTGTTCAACTTAAGGAAATCTAAAGGAGGTGCCAAAGAATGAACAGCAATGAAATATATGTTAGTCTTGACATCGGTACATCCAGTGTAAAAGTAATCATTGGTGAAATGGTCAATGACTCGGGTAAAGACTCATTAAATATAATTGGTGTTGGAAATGTGAAATCTGAAGGATTACGCAAAGGTTCAATTGTTGACATGGACGACACCGTTCATTCGATTAGAAGGGCGATAGAGCAGGCAGAAAGAATGATTGGGATGGAAATCAGAGATGTGGTGGTTGGCATTTCAGGTAACAATGTTATGCTTCAACATTGTCATGGTATTGTAGCTGTTTCCAGCCAAAATAGAGAGATTACGAATGAAGATGTCATTCGTGTCATTGAAGCGTCTCATGTTGGTTCGATCCCGCCTGAAAGAGAAAACATCGGAGTTATTCGAAAACAATTTATCCTAGATGGTAAAGATGAAATCAACGATCCCCGCGGTATGATAGGAGTTCGTTTGGAAATGGATGGTACACTCATTACCGGCTCCAAATCAATTATCATTAATACCCTTCGATGTGTTGAACGTGCCGGTCTTGAAATAGTGGATATTGTTCTGCAGCCGTTGGCAGCTGGTGATTATGCACTGTCAAAAGATGAGAAAAACCTCGGTGTTGCTCTTATCGATCTTGGTGGCGGCTCAACAACAATAGCTGTTTTTGAAGAAGGATTTATCACACAAACTAGTGTTATGCCTGTTGGCGGTGATTATATCACAAAAGATATATCTGTAGGGTTACGGACCTCAACGGAAGATGCAGAAAAAATAAAAATAAAACATGGACATGCATTCTATGATGAAGCCTCAGAAGATGAAGTGTTCAGTGTACCAATCATTGGCAGTGATCAGCACCAACAATTTAATCAGCTGGAAATTTCGGATATTATTGAAGCAAGAATGGAAGAGATATTCGAACTAGTACTACATGAAATGAAACGCTTAGGATATAGTGACCTGCCAGGCGGTTATGTATTAACTGGCGGTATTGCAAATATGCAAGGTGTTCTAGAACTTGCTCAGGTAATTCTTCAAAATCGAGTCCGCATTGCCGTGCCTGACTATATTGGTGTAAGAGAACCTCAATATACCACAGCGGTTGGTTTAATTAAATATGCGTACAAGAATGCTAGATTGCCAGGTGGACACGTTGGTTCTTCAACCATTTCTGAACCTGCTGAAAAGAGAGTACCTAAACAACAACAACAACAACCTAAACAACAAAAAGCAGAAAAACATCCGGAAGATAAGATGTCATCAAAAGTAAAAAAATTCCTTGGTTACTTTTTCGAATAGGCTAATCGAATAGGTACCGACGAATTAGGAGGATTGTCATGTTAGAATTTGATACAAATTTAGATTCTCTTGCAACTATAAAAGTAATCGGTGTCGGCGGCGGTGGCAATAACGCGGTAAACCGAATGATTGAACATGGCGTTCAGGGAGTAGAATTTATCGCTGTTAATACTGATGCTCAAGCACTAAATCTTTCCAAAGCAGAAGTTAAGATGCAAATTGGTGCTAAACTGACTCGTGGACTAGGAGCAGGTGCTAATCCAGACGTTGGAAAGAAAGCGGCCGAAGAAAGTAAAGAGCAATTGGAGGCAGCATTAAGTGGTGCGGACATGGTATTTGTTACTGCAGGAATGGGCGGAGGCACAGGTACTGGTGCAGCACCAGTTATTGCTCAAATTGCCCGTGACCTAGGTGCATTGACTGTTGGTGTAGTAACTCGTCCGTTCACATTTGAAGGAAAAAAACGCTCCGGACAAGCATCAGGTGGAATTGGTGCCATGAAGGATGCGGTTGATACACTTATTGTGATTCCTAATGATCGTCTCCTTGAAATTGTTGATAAAAGCACCCCAATGCTGGAAGCATTCCGTGAAGCAGATAATGTTCTTCGTCAAGGTGTACAAGGTATATCAGATTTAATTGCTGTACCAGGTCTTATTAACTTGGACTTTGCTGATGTTAAAACAATCATGTCTAATAAAGGGTCTGCTTTAATGGGTATTGGTGTATCTGCTGGTGAAAATCGTGCCGCAGAGGCTGCTAAGAAAGCAATTAGTTCTCCATTATTAGAAACATCTATTGATGGAGCACAAGGTGTACTAATGAACATTACAGGCGGTACAAATTTGAGTCTTTATGAAGTTCAAGAAGCTGCTGATATCGTAGCAACCGCTTCTGATCAGGAAGTAAATATGATATTTGGTTCTGTTATTAATGAGTCATTAAAAGATGAGATTATCGTTACTGTCATCGCTACTGGATTTAAAGAAGAAACCTTGCAGCCAAAAGCTACTCGTCCTACTTTTGGTCAAACTAAACCTCAGATGGGTAATGTTAAACGAGAACAGCCAAAACGCGAAGAGGTTCAGCAAGAGCCTGTCCGCCATACCCAAGTTTCCCAAGAAGAAACATTAGATATTCCAACCTTCTTACGGAACCGTAATCGTAGAAGGTAAAAAGTGAATACTTATACAAAAGACACGGCCTGTTTTGGGTCGTGTCTTTTGTATTTAAGCTAATTTAAATTGTGTTGATATAATTAGCACCTGTTGATTGGAGTGGAAAGCGAAGTGCGTGGAGCGGAAATCAACAGCCGTGTTTTATGTATGACAAAATTCATCTGACAAAATACGTTGTGAATAGTGGAAATTTTTGTTTATTTGATTACAGAAAGTGACACACTTCAGCCATGCAAGTACGATATACTTTTTCGTAAACAGAAAGGAAAAGCTGATAAATTTTTAGAGAGGAAGCTGGTAACTATTTATTTAGATGTGATCTGGGCTCTAAATTTATTCTTTGATAGTCTGCTTCTATATTTAACAGCTATTTTTCTAAAAAGAGAGATTAAAATAGGGAGACTAGCCGCTGGTGGATTTATTGGTTCATTGATAATTTTATTATCATTTACGCCATTAAATGTCTATACAAGCCATCCCATATCAAAATTCTTATGCTCAATCCTAATGGTGTTAATAACGTTTGGATATAAGCGGATGACTTTTTTCTTTAAGGCGTTAATGACACTTTATGTGTCCACCTTTTTAATCGGCGGGGCATTAATGGGGGCCCATTACTTTATTCAGTATGATTCTGAGTTAACAACCAAGGTCCTCGTTTCTAGTACAAAAGGGTTTGGCGATCCGATAAGTTGGATATTTGTTCTAATTGGATTTCCCGTCGCTTGGCACTTCTCAAGAAAAAATGTTGAAAGCATGGAGATGACAAAAATTCAATTTGATCAAATTGTTAAAGTCAGAGTCAATATAAATAACGAAACCCTTATCTTTAAAGGATTAGTGGATAGCGGGAATCAGCTTTATGATCCATTGTCAAAGCAACCTGTGATGTTTGTCTCCATTAAAAACATTCAAGAAACGATCCCAGAATCAATAAAGAAACTTGCCGATGACCCAGAATTACTTATCAATGGCAGTGGAGACCTTCCAGAGGAGTGGCAAAATAGGATCCGAATTGTTCCTACTCGCGTGATTGGACAAGAGCATCAACTAATAATTGCTGTAAAACCTGAAAGCATTTTTATTGAACATAAAGAAACTCAATATCTATGTGAAAAAGGTCTAGTTTCCTTTACAACAAAGCAACTCTCAAGCGAAGATGCATTTCAATGTATTGTTCATCCAAAGATGCTCACAGGTCCTAGGCAGCAAATAAAAACCATTAAGGTGAGTTAGTATTACTATACTCAGAAAAACATATTTTAGAAGGAGGAACACACATGAAAAAATGGAGGCTTCGCCTATCATACTACTGGTATAAACTATTAATGAAATTGGGTTTAAAAACAGATGAAGTTTATTATATTGGTGGTAGTGAGGCCTTACCGCCTCCTTTAAGCAAAGATGAAGAAGAGATGCTGCTGAAAAAATTACCTGGTGGTGATAAAGCAGCAAGGTCAATATTAATTGAACGAAATCTTCGTCTTGTTGTTTACATTGCTAGAAAATTCGAGAATACCGGGATTAATATCGAAGATTTAATTAGTATCGGAACTATTGGATTAATTAAAGCCGTCAATACCTTTAATCCCGAGAAAAAAATAAAACTTGCTACATATGCCTCACGATGCATCGAAAATGAGATTCTCATGTACTTAAGGCGTAATAATAAAATCAGGTCAGAAGTATCCTTTGATGAACCCTTAAATATTGATTGGGATGGGAATGAACTATTATTATCTGACGTTCTAGGAACTGATGATGATATTATTACAAAGGATCTAGAAGCGAACGTGGACCGAAAGCTCTTGACAAAAGCACTTCATCAACTGACTGACCGTGAAAAACAAATTATGGAACTTCGGTTTGGTCTTACAAATGGAGAAGAAAAAACCCAAAAAGACGTAGCTGACATGCTGGGAATATCCCAATCTTATATTTCCCGCTTAGAAAAAAGAATTATAAAAAGGCTGCGAAAAGAATTTAATAAAATGGTGTAAAGAAGAAAAAAATTTTTCCATTAAAAAACCTATGATTTTCATGACTTAATTGCATTTTTCGACAAATGTGCACTTGTCCACCATCGTGGATAAGTGCATATTTTTCCTTCTCAAGGAGATACTGTTTTTTGTACAGCAACTCCTGTGAGGAGGGAAAAGGATTGACTCGAAATAAAGTTGAAATTTGCGGTGTGGACACAGCAAAACTTCCTGTCTTAAAAAACGAAGAAATGAGAATACTCTTCAAGCAAATGCAAGAGGGCGATATTTATGCCAGAGAAAAGCTCGTCAACGGTAATTTACGACTCGTATTAAGTGTCATTCAACGTTTTAACAATAGAGGCGAGTTTGTTGACGACTTGTTTCAAGTTGGCTGTATTGGGCTGATGAAATCTATCGATAACTTTGATTTGGGCCAAAATGTAAAGTTTTCAACCTATGCGGTTCCAATGATTATTGGTGAAATTCGAAGGTACTTGCGTGACAATAATCCAATTCGCGTTTCTAGATCTTTGAGGGATATTGCATATAAAGCCCTTCAGGTAAGAGAGCGATTGATGAGCGAAACTTCAAGGGAACCAACCGCGGAAGAAATTGCGAAGGTCTTAGAAGTTCCACATGAAGAAATCGTTTTCGCCCTTGATGCCATTCAGGACCCAGTGTCCCTTTTCGAGCCAATTTATAATGATGGCGGCGACCCAATTTATGTAATGGACCAATTAAGCGATGAAAAAAATAAAGATATCAATTGGATTGAAGAAATTGCCTTAAAAGAAGGAATGCGCAGGCTAAACGATCGCGAAAAGTTAATTTTACGGAAACGATTCTTTCAAGGAAAAACACAAATGGAGGTCGCAGATGAAATTGGGATTTCCCAAGCACAAGTTTCTCGGTTAGAAAAAGCTGCGATAAGACAAATGAATAAAAATATCCAAAGTTAGGCTGTCCTTAGGGCAGCTTTATTTTTATTCCTTTTACTAAAAGTCTTAGAGTAAACATATATTTTATAGAAATAAAACCGGGAGTGAGAAAAGATGGTAAAAATTTCTGAGTTCCAAATAAAAGATGTGGTTAATGTAGCAGATGGAAAAAGGCTTGGAAATATTGGTGATATTGAGATAAATTTATCAACAGGAAAAATTGAAGCAGTCGTCATTAGCGGCAGTGGAAGAGTGCTTGGCTTTTTTGGTAAAGATGACGATGTAGTTATTCCTTGGAAGAATATTTTAAAAATAGGTCAAGATGTTATTTTGGTCAGATATAAAGGCAGTACAGAAAATATAACGGAAGAAGCAGAAGTTTAACTATTTTATTTGCGGTGACCAATTTTTCTTTTCATGGTAAACTATAGAAAAAACATTAGAGGTATGAAAATGGAACCCTTTGTTTTAAAAAATCAATCCTTTTTAACTATCGAAAACTGGGTAAGCAAATATCCAGGTTTAGTTGCGGGAATAACAACTACTAATGGCGGAGTAAGCAAAGGGGTTTACGAATCCCTTAACCTTGGTTTTCACGTTGGTGATAATCAAAGCGATGTTTGTTCCAACCGAGAAAAAGTTTCAGACTTGCTCACATTTCCGCTAAAGAATTGGGTCGGAGCTGAACAAACACATGGGATTCAACTTAAAAAAATTTCTAAACATGACCGTGGCAAAGGCTCAAATTCCTATGAAAATGCTATTAAAGATACAGATGGTTTTTATACCAATGAGGAGGGCGTCTTGTTAACACTCTGCTATGCCGACTGTGTCCCTCTTTTTTTTATTGCACCTGAATCAAAAATGATAGGGGTTGCCCATGCTGGCTGGAAAGGGACCGTAGGTCAAATTGCAAGGGAAATGATCATTGCGTGGAAAAGAGAAGGAATTAACCCAGAACAGATTCTAGTTACAATTGGCCCATCCATTTGTGAAAAATGTTATATTGTTGATAAGTATGTTATAAACTTGGTCGAAAATACACTAGAAGATGTCGAAATTTTACCCTATAATTTAATTAAAGACGGCCAATATTCCTTAGATTTACGTGAAGTAAATAGACAAATACTAATGAAGTCTGGTGTACCAGATACGAATATCCAGTTGACTAACTTTTGTTCTAGTTGTGATAAAGAGTTTTTTTCCCACCGTCGTGACCAAGGGAAAACAGGAAGAATGTTAACTTTTATGGGCTGGAAGGAGACTATGTAAAGTTTATGAGGGTAGCAGAAAAATACGAGATAATAAAACAACAAATAAATGAGGCCTGCCTTCGAGTCAAGCGAAACCCTGAAGAAGTCAGGGTGATTGCGGTTACGAAATATGTTAGTACTGAGAGAGCAAATGAAGCACTACATGCAGGTATAATAAATTTAGGCGAGAATCGGGATGAGGGACTCCTTCGTAAGTGGGAAGAACTCAAGGACAAGCCTGTATGGCATTATATCGGTTCACTTCAGACACGAAAAGTAAAAAATATCGTTAATATTGTTGAGTATATACATTCTTTGGACAGGATTTCTCTTGCAGAAGAAATTAATAAACGGGCAGAACATAAGGTGAAATGCTTGGTACAAGTTAATGTCTCTGGAGAAGAATCAAAGCATGGCTTACCGGCAGAAGAAGTGCTAACCTTTATTGAATCACTTCGTAACTTTGAACATATAAGTGTTGAAGGTTTAATGACAATGGCTCCACTTACTGATAATGAATCTCAAATACGTGAATGTTTTCATAAATTAAGAGAACTTCATAAACAAGTCCAAGCCTTAAATTTGGATTATGCTCCTTGCACAGAACTTTCGATGGGCATGTCCAATGATTTTGAAATTGCTATTGAAGAAGGGGCTACAATGGTAAGAATAGGCACTGCGCTTGTTGGTGAAGATGGTTAGGAGAGAAAATCATGACGATTAAATCGAAATTAAAAACATTTTTCTTTTTGGATGATGAATATGATGATAGCAAAGTTGAATATCCAGAAGTAGTTGAGCCACTTCCTGTAAAACAAAAGCAACAACCTGTGGTAAAGAACCAAAACGTTGTCAGCTTGCAAACCGTGCAAAAATCTGCCAATTCTACAAAGTCATCCAAAGTAATTTTAGTTGAACCACGTTCTTATTCTGAGTCAACTGAAATTGCTGACCATTTAAAAAACCGCCGCGCAGTTGTCGTGAACCTGCAGCGAATTGACAGTGACCAGGGCAGACAAATTGTCGATTTTCTAAGTGGTGCTGTTTATGCAATTGGTGGAGACATTCAAAAGATTGGTTTTAGTATATTCTTATGTACACCTGATAATGTTGAGGTTTCAGGAAATATATCAGAACTTATTCCTGACTTTGAAAATCAAAATACGAGGTGGTAATGCTTAATGGCACTTGTTTTTAGTTTATTACAGAAGCTAATACAACTTTATTCGTATGCCTTAATTATATATATTTTAATGTCTTGGTTTCCAAACGCTAGAGGGACATCTATTGGACAATTCTTTGCAAAAATTTGTGAACCATATTTAGAGCCATTTAGACGAATCATTCCACCCATTGGTATGATGGACATCTCTCCAATCGTTGCTTTTCTTGTTCTTAATTTTGCTCAAAGTGGATTATCAAGTGTCTATCGTTTTCTTGTTTCTTAAGAATATTGAATCTAGGTTGTGTTTTGAAAAATGAATATCTATCAGCACTTTCGTCCAGAAGAACGAGAATTTATTGATCAGGTGTTAAATTGGAAGAATTATGTTGACACACAATATACTCCTAAATTAACCGATTTCCTTGATCCAAGAGAACAACATATTCTAAGAATGTTGATTGGTGAACATGGAGAGGTAAAGTATAAACTTTTTGGCGGCAGCACGGAGGTAGAACGAAAACGAGCCCTAATTTTTCCAGATTACCTAACTTCGATTAATAATGATGAATTTCAAATAAGCCTTTTCGACATCCACTATCCAACCAAGTTTGTTACGATCGAGCACCGGCAGGTATTGGGAACACTTATGTCCCTAGGTCTGAAGCGGGGAAAGTTTGGGGATATCCTCAATATAGATGGGAAATGCCAATTTTTTGCCGCAAAGGATATTAGCGATTATATCCTAAACAATGTTGAAACAATTGGCAGGGCAGGCGTAAAACTAACTGAAACGAATATAGAAAATGCACTTTCCACCAATGAAAAATTGGTGGAAAGTGACTTAACGATATCTTCCCTACGGCTTGATACTGTCATTTCAGGAATTTATCATGTGTCACGGCAGAAATCACAACTTCTTATTCAACAAGGACTCGTGAAGGTGAATTGGACAATAATTGAAAATCCTTCATTTGAATGCGGTGTGGGTGACATGATTTCAGTTAGAGGAAGTGGCCGAGCAAAGATTCTTGCCATTCAAGGGAAAACGAAAAAAGAAAAATGGCGACTAAATGTCGGAAAACAAAAATAACTATATAAATAAAGAAGGAAAATCGATGAAAGATGTCGAATTCTTGTATATACATATAGAATTAGAGATTGTATGGAGGTGGCATCATGCCGTTAACACCGTTGGATATTCACAATAAGGAGTTTAATAAGGGTTTTAGAGGATATGATGAGGATGAGGTCAACGAGTTTCTCGATCAGGTAATCAAGGATTATGAATTAGTACTTAGAGAGAAAAAAGAATTAGAAGAACGCTTGAACGATATGAATGAGCGTCTTGGTCACTTTGTTACGATTGAAGAAACTCTAAATAAATCTATCATCATTGCTCAAGAAGCGGGTGAAGATGTTAAACGAAATGCTCAAAAGGAAGCAAAGTTGATTATTAAAGAAGCGGAGAAAAATGCGGATCGGATTGTCAATGAATCCCTATCAAAAGCAAGGAAGATTGCTCTTGAAATCGAGGATTTAAAAAAGCAGTCTAAAGTATTCCGTACACGTTTTAAGATGTTGATTGAGGCTCAGCTTGATATGTTGAATACCGATGATTGGGATCACCTATTAGAATATGAGGTAGATGCAACAGAACTAAAAGTTCATGAAGAAGAAGATTCATTAGCTTGACGAAAAGCGTTTTTATAGCATATAATTTCTTAACAGTTATAAAGAATGGTCAATGACGATGATAGGGACAGTATAATTTTTCTAGGACTTTTTTAGCGAGCCAGGGGCGGTGTGAGCCTGGTAAAGTTGAAAAATTGAAGATCACCCTTGAGTTCCATAGCCCAACCTCCTTATTTAAGGATAGTAGGCTTAGGCGTGTTATTCACGTTACGAATGCTAAAGAGGATAGACGATTTGATTCGAACTATCTATCAGGGTGGTACCGCGGGAATAAAACCTTCTCGTCCCTATTTTGGGATGAGAGGGTTTTTTTATTTGTCTATTGGCTATTCTGTTATATGAAGAGGATTACAGGAGGAAGAAAAAATGGAGTATAAAAATACGTTATTAATGCCACAAACTGAATTTCCGATGCGTGGCAATCTTCCACAAAGAGAGCCGGAGATTCAGGCGAAATGGGAAGAATTAAATATTTACAAAAAAGTTCAGGAACGAACCAAAGGACGTCCGATGTTTGTATTGCATGATGGTCCTCCATATGCCAATGGTGACATCCATATGGGGCATGCCCTTAATAAAATTTTAAAAGATATGATTGTTCGCTATAAGTCAATGAGTGGTTTCCATGCACCATACGTACCAGGCTGGGATACACATGGTCTTCCAATTGAGCAAGCGTTAACCAATAAAGGTGTGAAACGTAAAGAAATGACGGTCGCAGAATTCCGTCAACTTTGTACAAAATATGCACTAGAACAAATTGATAATCAGCGTGAACAATTTAAACGTCTTGGTGTACGCGGTGACTGGGAAAATCCTTATATTACCCTAAAGCCGGCTTATGAAGCACAACAAATTAAAGTCTTTGGTGAAATGGCTAAGAAAGGTTATATTTATAAAGGACTCAAGCCTGTCTATTGGTCACCATCCAGTGAATCTGCACTTGCTGAAGCTGAGATTGAATACCAAGACAAAAAATCCGCATCCATTTATGTGGGCTTTAAGGTGAAGGATGGAAAAAATGTTCTAGATACAGACACCCAAATTATTATCTGGACAACAACTCCATGGACAATTCCGGCGAACTTAGGTATTTCCGTTCATCCGGATCTAACATATGTTGTGGTTGCGGCAAACGGAAAAAAATACCTAGTTGCTGAAGCTCTTCTCGAATCAGTTTCGAAGGAAATTGGCTGGGAAGAAGTAACCGTTGTTAAAAAGGTAAAAGGAAATGATTTAGAAAATATTTTAGCTGTTCATCCTCTTTATGGCCGCGATTCATTGGTGATGTTAGGAGAACATGTAACAACAGATGCAGGTACTGGCTGTGTCCATACAGCACCTGGTCACGGGGAAGATGACTTTTATGTAGGCCAAAGATATGGATTAGATGTCCTATGCCCTGTCGATGATAAAGGTGTGATGACGAGTGAGGCGCCAGGTTTTGAAGGATTATTTTACGATAAAGCAAATAAACCAATCACACAAGCATTAGAAGATGCAGGTGCATTACTCAAACTTTCTTTTATTACCCATTCTTATCCACACGATTGGAGAACGAAAAAACCGGTAATCTACCGTGCGACAGCACAATGGTTTGCATCTATTAAAGATTTCCGAAATGAATTACTAGATGCAGTCAAGGAAACAAAATGGATTCCTGCTTGGGGTGAAACGCGTTTATTTAATATGGTTCGTGACCGAGGGGACTGGTGTATTTCTCGTCAACGTGTCTGGGGAGTACCAATTCCTGTTTTCTACGCAGAAACTGGCGAAGAAATCATTACAGATGAAACGATTAATCATGTTTCAGATTTATTCCGTGAATTTGGTTCGAATGTATGGTTTGAGCGTGAGGCAAAAGAATTACTACCTGCTGGCTTTACTCATCCAGGAAGTCCAAACGGTATTTTTACTAAAGAAACAGATATCATGGATGTATGGTTTGATTCAGGATCTTCCCATCAAGCTGTTTTACTTGAAAGAGATGATTTAGTTCGACCAGCTGATCTTTATCTTGAAGGCTCGGACCAGTATCGCGGCTGGTTTAACTCATCATTATCTACTGCTGTAGCCGTGACAGGTGAAGCACCATACAAAGGAGTATTAAGCCACGGGTTTGCACTTGATGGTGAAGGCAGGAAGATGAGCAAGTCCATCGGTAATGTCGTTATCCCTGCAAAAGTAATGAACCAGTTAGGTGCAGATATTTTACGCCTTTGGGTTGCTTCAGTTGATTATCAAGCAGATGTTCGTGTTTCAGATGCAATCTTAAAGCAGGTCGCTGAGGTTTATCGTAAAATTCGTAACACCTTCCGTTTCTTATTAGGAAATTTAGCTGATTTTACTCCAGCCGATAAAGTGGCATATGAAAATCTGCGCGAAGTCGACCAATTTATGCTTGTTAAATTAAATAAGTTGATTAAAAATGTTCGCAATGCCTATGAAAACTATGAATTCGCTGGTATCTATCACGCGATTAATAATTTCTGCACCCTTGATTTAAGTTCATTTTATTTGGATTTTGCGAAAGATGTCCTTTATATTGAAGCTACAAATAATCATGAGCGACGTGCTATCCAGACAGTGTTATATGAATCGCTGCTTGCTTTAACAAAATTAGTTTCACCTATCCTTTCACACACTGCTGATGAAGTGTGGAAGTTTATCCCAGCGGTAACAGAAGAGAGTGTTCAGTTAACTGACCTTCCTGAATATCAGGAATTAAAAAATGCTCAAGGTTTAGAGGAAAAGTGGACTGAATTCATGAAACTTCGTGATGATGTGTTAAAGGCTCTTGAGGAAGCGCGTAATCAAAAAGTGATTGGGAAATCGTTAACTGCAAAGGTTACGCTTTATGTCAATGAAAAATCAAAAGCTTTATTAGACTCGATTGAAGAAAATATGAAACAACTCTTTATTATCTCAGGCTTTGAAGTAGCAGGTGCCTACGAGGAAGCACCTGAAAATGCAATCAAATTAGAAACTGCAGCCATTGTTATAACAAAGGCTGAGGGTGAAACATGTGAGCGTTGCTGGATTGTAACACCAGAAGTAGGTCAAGATCCAGAACACCCATCACTTTGCCCGCGTTGTGCTGAAGTAGTAAAAGCTAACTATACTCATAATTAATCATAAAAGCCCTGTGCAATTGCATAGGGCTTTTAAATTTTTCCTTCTCCGTTAATTGTTGTTGTAGTTGTCAAATGTTTTTCCGAGTCGGTTAATGGATGCCGGAAATAATAAGACAAATGAAACACGGAGGTAACAACTATGAATGCCACGCAGGAACAGCTGTTTTTGGAACTCCGTCAAACGAAAGAAGAAATTGAATATTCCTTAAGAAACAAACCGAAGCAGGACTGGTTTACATCCGTTTTAGAAGAGGAATTATCAGATATTAATACAGCAATTCAAAAGCTTAAAAATGGAAATTTTGGGCAATGCGAAATTTCTGGAGAATTTTTGCCTAATGAATTATTAAAAATCATTCCTACCTTAAAGTCAGTAAAGGATTCAGAGTATTTAATGCATTATTACAAAAAACCGATTTATTGATCTTTTCATAAAGTTACATTTTCGTTTAGCGAAAAAGTATGCTAAAATGCTTAAGAAGTATGATAAGCGAAAGCGTCTAGACATGATGAGTCTAGCTGATGTGGAGGTATTTCTTAGTGTTTTATTACTTAATCGCTCTTTTTGTTATTTTATTAGATCAAATTACGAAATGGCTTATTGTAAGTAAGATGTATTTAGGGGAGAGTATACCTATCATTGATAATATTTTCTATATTACTTCTCATCGCAATCGTGGAGCGGCGTGGGGAATATTACAAGGACAAATGTGGCTCTTTTATGTTATTACCATTGTTGTAATAATCGCAATTATGTATTATCTATACAAAGCTGCAAAAGGTAAAAGGATACTAGGTGTATCTTTAGCATTGATGCTTGGAGGCGCGATCGGAAACTTTATTGACCGTGTCATTCGCAAGGAAGTTGTTGATTTCATTCATACGTATGTTTTTGGCTATAATTTCCCTGTCTTTAACATCGCAGATTCAGCTTTAGTGATCGGTGTCATCTTGTTAATGATTCAAATGGTACTAGAAGAGAGAGAAACAAAGGAGAAATCATATGGAGAAAATGGAACACATCATTCTTGAGGAGCAAAAAGGGGATCGGATTGATAAGGTGATCTCTGGTCTTGATGAAGAATGGTCAAGAACTCAAGTACAGCAATGGATTAAAGAAGGCAATATAACGGTAAACGGGCAACAGATTAAAACAAATTATAAATGTAACGTAGACGACCAAATAGAAATTACGATTCCGGACCCCGAAGAGTTAGATGTGGTCCCAGAAGATCTTAATTTAGAAATTTACTATGAAGACAGTGATGTTTTGGTAGTAAACAAGCCGAGGGGTATGGTCGTTCATCCAGCGCCAGGTCATATGTCTGGAACATTGGTCAATGGTTTAATGTATCATTGTAAGGATTTATCAGGGATTAACGGTGTGTTAAGACCAGGGATTGTACATCGGATTGATAAGGATACATCTGGACTATTAATGGTGGCTAAAAATGATTTGGCTCACGAAAGTCTTGTCAATCAGTTAGTGGCCAAATCGGTTACCCGTAAATATAAAGCGATTGTCCATGGAGTCATTCCCCATGACTTTGGAACTGTTGATGCTCCACTTGGCAGAGATACGAAAGACCGACAAAGCATGACAGTCGTTGACCATGGCAAACATGCGGTCACACATTTCCATGTTCTTGAACGCTTTAAGGATTTTACATTTGTTGAATGTCAATTAGAAACAGGTAGAACACACCAAATCCGTGTTCATATGAAATACATTGGCTACCCTCTCGCTGGAGATCCAAAATATGGTCCGAAAAAGACGCTCGAAATTAATGGACAAGCATTACATGCAGGTGTGCTTGGTTTTAACCACCCGAGAACTGGCGAATATTTAGAATTTGAAGCCCCACTTCCAGAAGATATCGAGTTATTACTTAATCAGCTTCGAAATAATCGTTGACACAGTCGTTAATTTGAAGTAAGATAATTTTAGCTTAATAAGCCTTTAAAACAGTCCCGTGAGGCTGAGAAGGAAACGGTTAAGATCATGGGGAGAACTATACCCATATCTGTAAATTAACTAGTTAACCTCTCGCCAGAATTGGGTGAGAGGTTTTTTATTTTTACAAAAGAAGAAGGTGTAGTATGAACCAAAAAGCAGTTGTCCTGGATGAACAAGCCATTAGCAGGGCCTTGACTAGAATTGCCCACCAAATTATTGAAAAAAACAAAGGTATAGATGATAGTATTTTGGTTGGTATTCGAACGAGGGGCATTTATTTGGCCAATCGACTTGCAGCCAAAATTGAGGAGATTGAGGGAAAAGCAATCGCTGTTGGTGAGTTAGATATTACCCTTTATCGAGACGATTTAACAAAGAAAACAGATAATCAAGAACCACTGGTTAAAGGATCAGATATTCCGGTGGGGATAAATAATAAAAAAGTGATACTTGTTGATGATGTTCTATATACGGGGAGGACAGTCCGAGCTGGTCTAGATGCTTTAATGGATATTGGACGACCTGCAGTCATTCAACTGGCGGTCTTAGTCGACCGCGGACACCGGGAACTTCCAATCCGGGCAGACTATGTGGGGAAAAATATTCCGACCTCAAGTGAAGAAAAAATTGTAGTTGAGTTAGCTGAAGTGGATCAGGTCGATCAAGTCAGTATTTTTGAAAAATAAATAGTTACCCTTTTAAAAGTAGTCCTGTGAGGCTGACAAAGGGGAATATGCCCAAAGAATCTATATTTAGGCATGTCCAAACCCTCTTTGTACCCTCACGGATAAAGAGGGTTTTTTTATGGGAAAAATAAAAAACTAAAGCAAAGCATTATACAAAATGGGGGAAATCACAGTGACCAATAAACCTATCTTAGACGTAAAAGATATTCCTAAACCCTTTCAATGGATCACATTAAGCTTACAACACTTATTCGCCATGTTTGGAGCCACTATATTAGTACCTTACCTTGTGGGATTAAGCCCAGCGATTGCACTTATATCAAGTGGACTTGGCACATTAGCATTTTTATTAATAACTAAATTCCAAGTTCCAGCTTACTTAGGCTCATCCTTTGCATTTATCGCACCTGTGATTGCCGCTAAAGCAGCTGGGGGACCTGGCGGCGCCATGGTGGGTACTTTCATTGCAGGACTTGTTTATGGACTGGTTTCACTTATCATCAGCAAGGCAGGCCATCGCTGGATCATGAATCTTCTCCCGCCAATTGTTGTCGGACCAGTTATTATTGTCATCGGATTAGCCCTATCCGGAACCGCCGTGAATATGGCTATGAACAATCCTGTGAGTGGAAAATACAGCATGCTTCATTTCTCTGTAGCCCTTGTCACGCTAATAGCAACGATTATCTTTTCGATATATGCAAAAAAAATGTTAAGTATGATCCCAATCTTAGCGGGGATTATTGTCGGATATATCTACGCACTAGTGGTTGGAGTGGTCGATTTTAAACCAGTATTAGAGGCTAAGTGGTTTGAAATGCCTGAATTTATTATTCCGTTTGTAAGCTATAAAGTAAAATTCACTTGGGATTTAGTACTGTTAATGGTACCAGTTGCGATTGTTACACTATCAGAGCACATCGGACACCAGTTGGTGCTAAGTAAGGTAGTCGGCAGAGATTATATTGAAGAACCTGGCTTACATCGCTCGATCCTTGGGGATGGAACAGCAACGATGATTTCCGCTCTGATTGGCGGACCGCCAAAAACAACTTATGGTGAAAACATCGGTGTCCTTGCCATTACTCGAATTTACAGTGTGTATGTCATTGCTGGTGCTGCAATCTTCGCGATCATCTTTGGCTTTATTGGAAAAATAACTGCTCTAATCAGCACCATTCCAACTCCGGTTATGGGCGGAGTTTCAATCCTTCTTTTCGGAATTATAGCTTCCTCTGGTTTACGTATGCTAGTGGATAGCAAAATTGATTTTGGCAACAAACGTAACCTTGTCATTTCATCTGTCATCTTGGTGGTTGGCATCGGTGGAGCTGTCATAAAAGTATCAGAGTCATTACAAATACAAGGGATGGCACTAGCAGCCATTTGCGGGGTATTGTTAAACCTTATCCTTCCTGGCAGAGAAACAGCAAATGAAAATATGCTTGAGGAGATTGAATCCTCTGATAAGCGGAAAACTGCATAATTAAGTTTCAACTCTTTAAATAAATCCAGTGAGGTTTAAAAGGGTGTATGCTTAATACCATGATTTTGACTCATGGATTATCTTGGCATACATACACCCTGAACTTTCTGGTCAGGGTGTTTTTTTATTCAAAATGAGGGAGGCGGATGATTGATGTTAAGTCACTTACTAACCACGAATGAATTAAAGGTGGATGAGATTTATCAAATCTTAACAGATGCTCATAACTTTAAAAACGGAATGAAATGGTCTCCGGACAGGCAAATGTTTACTGCCAATCTATTTTTTGAACCGAGCACAAGAACCAAGAGCAGCTTTGAAGTGGCCCAAAGGAGATTAGGATTAGAAGTAATCCCGTTTGAAGTACTTACTTCAAGTGTCCAAAAAGGCGAAACACTTTACGATACGGTAAAAACATTAGAATCAATCGGTGTCAACTCCATTGTCATTCGTCACGAACAAGATCGCTATTTTGATGAATTGGTTGGTAAGGTAAACATTCCAATCATAAATGGCGGGGATGGATGCGGGCATCATCCGACTCAATCACTTCTTGATCTATTGACAATCCAGCAAGAGTTTGGACAATTCACAGGCTTAAAAATTGCCATTATCGGCGACATTCGTCATAGCCGGGTAGCTCGTTCCAATGCAGATGTTCTAACAAGGCTGGGAGCAGAAGTGATTTTTTCGGGACCAAAAGAGTGGTTCGATACTAGGAGTACAGATATATCAAGGTATAGGCCGATTGATATGGCCGTCCAAGAAGCCGATGTAGTCATGCTACTTCGTGTACAGCATGAACGGCATCAACAAAAAAGCAGCTTTACGGCAAATGAATATCACAAACAATATGGTCTTACACTAGAAAGAGAAAAGATGATGAAGCAGGGCAGCATTATCATGCATCCTGCACCTGTTAATAGGAATGTAGAAATAGCTGATAGCCTTGTAGAGTGCAAGCGATCAAGGATATTTAAACAAATGGAAAACGGTGTATACGTCAGAATGGCAGCCATTAAAAGATCAATCGAAAGCCTTGAAGGAGGAAACCAAAATGAAACTACTTATTCAGAACGCGTGCTACATAGCATCTAATAGAGAAAAGAAACAAGCTGATATATTAATTGAAGAAGGAATAATAACTAAGATTGAAACACAAATTGACGCAATTGTGGATCGCACAGTGAACGCGGAAGGTAAATTAGTTTCACCTGGATTTATCGACCTACATGTCCACCTTCGTGAACCAGGCGGAGAAAAAAAGGAAACCATCGCAACCGGAACACAAGCCGCAGCAAGAGGCGGATTTACCACTATTGCCAACATGCCAAACACAAGACCGGTGCCTGACACCATTAATAATATGGAGGACTTGCAAAAGCGCATTAAGGATACTGCGAAAGTTAGAGTGTTGCCGTATGCGTCCATCACAATCCGCCAGTTGGGTCAGGAGTTAACGGATTTTGAGGGCTTGAAAGCTAAAGGTGCATTTGCCTTTACAGATGACGGAGTAGGCGTGCAGTCAGCTGCAATGATGCTAGAGGCAATGCGTAAAGCTGCTGCACTAGATATGGCGATTGTTGCACACTGTGAGGAAAATACATTAATCAATAAGGGCTCAGTCCATGATGGTTCATTTGCTAGAAAACATGGATTAAATGGAATTCCATCTATTTGTGAATCAGTTCAAATTGCAAGGGATGTACTCCTAGCCGAAGCAGCAGACTGTCATTATCATGTCTGCCACATCAGCACAAAGGAATCTGTCCGGGTAGTTAGAGATGCTAAACGGGCAGGAATAAAAGTTACTGCAGAGGTAACGCCGCATCACTTATTGTTATCTGAAGATGATATCCCAAGCTTGGATGCAAACTTCAAAATGAATCCGCCACTTCGTGCTGAAGAAGACCGTAAAGCCTTAATAGAAGGGCTCTTAGACGGAACCATTGATTTCATTGCAACTGATCATGCTCCACATACAACAGAAGAAAAAGCGGAGGGAATGACACTTGCACCGTTCGGTATTGTTGGGCTCGAAACAGCATTCCCATTACTATATACGCACTTCGTTTTAAAGAATATCATCACACTCGAACAATTAATTGAGTATCTAACCGTCAAGCCAGCCGAAGCATTTGCGCTTCCGTACGGGAAAATTGAAGTGGGAGCACCGGCAGACTTAGTACTCTTGAACTTAGAAGAAGAACGTGAAATTAATACAGAAGAATTCTTATCAAAAGGAAAGAATACACCATTTAGCGGTTGGAAATGTAACGGATGGCCTGAGATGACAATCGCTGGAGGAGAAATTGCTTGGGAAAAAGGGAGTGTCTTAGTATGAAAAAACAACTTATATTAGAAGATGGTACCATTTTTATCGGTAAAGGCTTTGGAAGTGATACGGAAACAATTGGTGAAGTTGTTTTTAATACAGGGATGACAGGCTATCAAGAGATTATATCCGACCCTTCTTATTGCGGACAGATTGTTACATTAACCTATCCACTAATCGGAAATTACGGAATTAACCGAGACGATTTCGAATCAATCAATCCGGCAATAAAGGGTTTAATTGTGAAAGAAGCAGCAGACTTCCCTTCCAACTGGAGAAACGAATACACATTAGATGAATATTTTGACATGAAAAAAATCCCAGGGATCGCAGGAATCGATACACGAAAATTAACTCGGATTATCCGTCAATATGGGACTCTGAAAGGTGCAATCTGCAGCATTGAAAAAGATCCGAATGAAGTCATAACTCAGTTACGAAAAGCACCGCTTTCAACAAATCAAGTCAAACAAGTTTCCACAAAAAATGCTTATCCAAGCCCAGGTCGAGGCAAGCGAGTAGTCTTAGTTGATTTTGGAATGAAGCACGGAATCTTAAGGGAACTAAACCATCGGGATTGTGATGTGGTTGTTGTCCCTTATCATACAACAGCTGACGAAATCCTCCAGTTACGTCCGGACGGAATTATGCTTTCTAATGGACCTGGGGATCCAAAAGACGTTCCAGAAGCAATTGATATGCTAAAAGGTGTATTAGGCAGAGTACCATTGTTTGGAATTTGTCTTGGTCATCAGTTATTTGCCCTAGCATGTGGAGCTAATACGGAAAAAATGAAGTTCGGTCATCGCGGTTCCAACCATCCAGTTAAAGACCTATCGACAGGAAAGGTTGCGATTACCTCGCAAAATCACGGCTATACAGTAGAGGAAGACTCTATTAAGAATACAAGATTAGAAATTACTCACATCGCAGTAAATGACGGAACAGTCGAAGGACTGCAACACCTGGATTACCCAGCATTTACTGTTCAGTATCATCCCGAAGCATCTCCAGGACCAGAAGACGCAAACGGCTTATTCAATCAATTTCTTGACTTGATGGAAAAGAACAAACAGGAGGTTACAGCAAATGCCTAAACGTACAGATATCAACTCCATTTTAGTAATCGGTTCAGGACCCATTGTCATTGGGCAGGCAGCAGAGTTTGACTATGCTGGTGCCCAAGCATGTATCGCTCTGAAAGAAGAAGGCTACCGTGTTATTCTAGTTAACTCAAATCCGGCTACCATCATGACGGATACAGAGATGGCAGATGCTGTTTATATCGAACCCTTGACTGTGGAATTCGTCAGCAGAATCATTCGCAAAGAACGTCCAGATGCACTGCTCGCGACTCTTGGTGGACAAACAGGTCTTAACCTAGCGGTGGATCTTACAAAATCAGGCGTCTTAGCTGAATGTGAAGTAGAAATTCTTGGCACGAAACTTTCAGCGATTAACCAAGCAGAGGATCGCGACCTTTTCCGCAGCCTAATGAATGAATTAAACGAACCAGTTCCAGATAGTGAAATCATTCATGAATTAGCAGAAGCAAAAGCATTTGTTGAAAAAATTGGCTTCCCTGTCATTGTCCGTCCAGCGTTTACATTAGGAGGAACAGGCGGCGGTATCTGTCATAATGACGAGGAATTAGAAGAAATCGTTACTAGCGGCTTAAAGCACAGCCCTGTAAATCAATGTTTACTAGAAAAAAGTATCGCAGGCTTCAAGGAAATAGAATATGAGGTAATGCGTGATGCAAACGACAATGCCATTGTTGTTTGTAACATGGAAAACATCGATCCTGTCGGCGTACACACTGGAGATTCCATTGTTGTAGCGCCGAGCCAAACATTAAGTGACCGTGAGTACCAGCTGCTTCGCAATGTTTCATTAAAAATTATTCGTGCCTTAGGAATTGAAGGCGGCTGTAATGTTCAGCTGGCATTAGATCCATACAGCTTCAACTACTATATTATTGAAGTAAATCCACGAGTTAGCCGTTCTTCGGCATTAGCGTCAAAAGCAACCGGTTATCCAATTGCTAAGCTTGCAGCTAAAATCGCCGTTGGCTTAACACTTGATGAAATGTTAAATCCGGTAACAGGAAAAACCTATGCAAGCTTTGAACCGGCACTAGATTATATCGTAACCAAAATCCCTAGATGGCCGTTTGACAAGTTTGAATCAGGTAACCGTTCCCTAGGGACACAAATGAAAGCAACGGGAGAAATTATGGCGATTGGCCGTACATTTGAAGAATCTCTTTTGAAAGCGATCCGCTCCCTTGAGGCAGGGGTTTACCATTTCGAATTAAACGACGCTTTAGTAATCGATGATGAATTACTCGAAAAACGGATACGCAAAGCAGGGGACGAACGCCTCTTTTACATCGCAGAAGGGTTAAAACGTGGATTAACCATAGAGAAGATTCATGACTGGAGTAAAATTGACTTATTCTTCCTAAAGAAGATGGAAGGAATTATCGAACTGGAAAAAGAAATTGCTGCAAATCCTTTTGAAACGGAAATCTTCATTGAAGCAAAACAAAAAGGCTTTACAGATAAAAAAATTGCTCAGCTATGGAATACATCTGAACAAGAAATTAATAAGACTAGAAAAGATCTCGGAATTATCCCAGTATATAAAATGGTTGACACATGTGCAGCTGAATTTGAATCAGCAACACCATACTACTATGGCACCTATGAAGAAGAAAACGAGTCAATTGTAACGTCGAAAAATAGTGTTATTGTTCTTGGTTCCGGTCCAATCCGCATCGGCCAGGGCATTGAATTTGATTATGCGACCGTACACTCTGTAAAAGCCATTAAAGAAGCAGGCTATGAAGCGATTATCATTAATAATAATCCAGAAACAGTATCAACGGATTTCAGTATTTCTGATAAGCTATACTTCGAACCACTTACGATCGAAGATGTGATGAGTATTATTGACTTAGAGAAACCAATAGGGGTAGTCGTCCAGTTTGGCGGACAAACCGCAATCAACTTAGCTGCTAAACTTGAAGAAAACGGCGTGAAAATTCTTGGAACAAGCTTAGAAGACTTAGACCGTGCTGAAAATCGTGATAAATTTGAACAAGCGCTTGTGCAGTTAAACATCCCACAGCCATTAGGGAAAACAGCTATGTCAGTGGAACAGGCACTTGTGATTGCCACCGAAATCGGTTATCCGGTCCTTGTCCGTCCGTCCTATGTACTAGGTGGAAGAGCAATGGAAATTGTTTACCGTGAAGAAGAACTTCTTTACTATATGAAAAACGCTGTTAAAGTGAATCCAGAGCATCCAGTCTTGATTGACCGATATTTAACAGGAAAAGAAATTGAAGTTGATGCTATCTGCGACGGTACTAATGTCTTAATCCCAGGTATCATGGAACATATCGAACGAGCTGGTGTCCACTCAGGTGACTCGATTGCAGTTTACCCTTCGCAAACTTTAAGTGAAAAAGTGAAACAAACACTTGTGGAGTATACAGAGAAATTAGCGAAAGGGTTAAATATTATTGGATTACTTAACATTCAATATGTTCTTGCAGGAGACGAAGTGTTTGTTCTAGAGGTGAACCCAAGATCAAGCCGTACCGTTCCTTTCTTAAGTAAAATTACGAATATCCCAATGGCAAAAATTGCGACAAAAGCAATCCTTGGGGTATCGATTCTCGACCAAGGCTACATCCCAGGTCTTGTCACTGAAAAAGAAGGAGTATATGTCAAAGTTCCTGTATTCTCTTTCGCCAAACTGAAGAGTGTCGATATCACGCTTGGGCCAGAAATGAAGTCAACTGGAGAAGTCATGGGTAAGGATGTAACATTGGAAAAGGCTTTATATAAAGGATTAGTTGCATCAGGCATGAAAATTCAGCCATTCGGCACTGTATTGTTTACAGTTTCCGATAAAGATAAAGAAGAAGCATTAAAGCTTGCGAAGCGTTTCTCTGCAATCGGCTATCGTTTAATGGCAACAAGCGGTACAGCAGCTGTTCTAGAATCTGCAGGCCTAAGAGTAAAATTGGTTGGAAAAATTGGTTCAGAAGGAAAAACGCTGTTAGATGTAATCCATAATGGAGAAGCCCAGTTCATTATCAATACACTAACGAAGGGCAAACAGCCTGAACGTGACGGGTTTAGAATTCGCCGGGAAGCAGTTGAAAATGGAGTCCCATGCTTAACTTCACTTGACACGGCTGATGCGATCTTAAAAGTAATTGAATCAATGAACTTTTCAGCAGAACCAATGGCAGCGATGAAAAAGGAGGCCGTGTTTGCATGATCCAAAAAGAGTTATGCAAAGTACTCAGCCAAAAAGAAATTGCCTCAGATATCTATGAGCTGACCATTGAAGGAGAGTTGGTTACGCAAATAACGGAGCCAGGTCAATTTGTCCATATTAAAGTAACAAATGGCTTGGATCCACTGTTAAGAAGACCAATTAGTATTTCCTCGTATGATTATGAACAGAAAAGTTTAACAATGATTTATCGTAAAGATGGAAGAGGAACTTCCATGTTGGCAGACTTAAGACCAGGGATGCATGTCGACATCCTTGGTCCACTAGGAAATGGTTTTCCAGCTGAAGAAGTCAGCAAGGGAGAAACTGCCTTACTCGTTGGCGGCGGAATTGGAGTTCCTCCATTATATGAATTATCCAATCAGTTAGTCGCAAAAGGGGTTAAAGTCATCCATGTGCTTGGCTTCCAAACTGCATCAGCTGTCTTTTACGAAGAAGAGTTTTTGAAAAATGGGGAAACCTATGTAGCGACTGTTGATGGTTCTTATGGTAGAAAGGGCTTTGTGACGGATGTAATGAAAGAATTGCAATTTGATTGTATCTATACATGCGGACCAACTCCGATGTTAAGAGCAATTGAGCAGAACTACCAGGATAAAAAAGTTTTCTTATCACTAGAAGAGCGTATGGGCTGCGGCATTGGTGCCTGTTTTGCCTGTGTATGTAAAAAGAAAGACGATTCAACAGGAGTTTCCTATAAAAAAGTATGCAGTGATGGTCCTGTATTCCGAGCAGGGGAGGTATTGATATGAGTCGATTAAACATTGAATTACCAGGCTTACACTTAAAAAACCCAATCATGCCTGCATCCGGCTGCTTTGGGTTCGGCAGAGAATACAGTCAGTTCTATGATCTGAGTGTTCTCGGCGCGATTATGATTAAAGCTACAACGGTAGAACCAAGGTTCGGAAACGCAACGCCTCGTGTCGCCGAAACTTCTGCAGGAATGTTAAATGCCATTGGCCTGCAAAATCCAGGTTTAGAAAAAGTCCTTAGCGAAGAGCTTCCTTTTTTATCTCAGTACGATGTACCAATTATTGCAAATGTGGCCGGCTCGCTTGAAGAGGATTACGTGGAGGTAGCCCGTCAAATATCTAAGGCTCCAAATGTTCATGCACTTGAACTGAATATCTCCTGCCCTAACGTAAAAACAGGCGGGATTGCTTTTGGAACCATTCCTGAAATCGCGAAACAATTAACCCGTAAGGTTAAAGAGGTTTCAGAGGTACCAGTATATGTGAAGCTGTCGCCCAATGTAACAAACATTGTCGAAATGGCAAAGGCTGTTGAAGCTGGGGGTGCAGATGGGTTGACCATGATTAATACCCTTATCGGAATGAGACTTGATTTAAAAACAGGCAAACCGATTCTTGCCAATCGAACCGGTGGATTGTCTGGCCCAGCGATAAAGCCAGTGGCGATCCGGATGATTCACGAAGTCAGCCAAGCGGTCGAGATTCCGATCATCGGTATGGGCGGCGTTGAGACGGCTAGTGATGTCATCGAGTATTTTTATGCAGGAGCAAGTGCAGTCGCAGTCGGTACGGCCAATTTCGTTGACCCATTTGTTTGTCCGACAATCATTGAAGAACTGCCTGAACTGCTTGGAAAATTAGGATTTGAACACATCAGTGAATGTACAGGAAGGAGCTGGAAGGAACATGGACAACTCGCTTATCATCGCGCTTGATTTTCCCGGCATAAACGAGGTTAATCAATTTCTAAAGCCGTTCGCTGGCAAAGAGCTTTTTGTAAAAGTGGGAATGGAGTTGTTTTACCAGGAAGGCCCCTCAATTATTCATCAATTAAAAGAGCAAGGTCACCGTATTTTCCTGGATTTAAAGCTTCATGACATTCCAAACACAGTGAAAAGTGCAATGAAGGGTCTTGCGCGTTTAGAGTGTGATTTGGTTAATGTTCATGCTGCCGGTGGAATTGATATGATGCAAGCGGCACTGGAAGGTTTAGAAGCAGGTACCCCTGCAGGACAGAAACGGCCTAACTGTATCGCTGTAACACAATTAACAAGTACGTCTGAGGAACAAATGAAAAAAGAACAACTTATTCCGGTCTCCTTAAAGGAATCGGTGCTTCATTATGCCTCCATAACGAAACAAGCAGGCTTAGATGGAGTGGTTTGCTCCGCATGGGAAGCCGCTTTAATAAAGGAAACGGCCGGACAATCATTTTTGACAGTATGCCCGGGGATTCGAATGACGTCAGATCAGGTAGGAGATCAAAAGCGTGTCACAACTCCTGAATTAGCACGGACAATGGGGGTAAGTGCGATTGTGGTAGGCCGCTCAATTACCCGTTCACAAGACCCTGTTACGAGTTATCAACAATGGATAGAAGCATGGAAGGGAGTAACACAATGAAAAATTTAATTGCAGAAAAATTACTAGAAATCAACGCGGTTGCCTTGAAGCCCGAGGAGCCCTTTACATGGGCATCAGGACTTCGTTCCCCAATCTATTGTGATAATCGCTTAACACTATCCTACCCTGAGGTAAGAAAAGCAATTGCTGCAGGACTGAAGCAGCTGATTGAAGAAAATTTTCCTGGGACGGAGGTCATTGCAGGAACTGCAACGGCTGGTATCCCTCATGCGGCATGGGTCAGCGACCTAATGGACCTTCCTATGTGCTACGTTCGTTCGAAAGCAAAAGGTCATGGTAAAGGGAATCAGATTGAAGGAAAAGCAGAGGCAGGTCAAAAGGTAGTTGTTGTAGAAGATTTAATCTCAACTGGAGGCAGTGTGATCACCGCTGTTCAAGCATTAAAGGAAGCTGGCTGTGACGTGCTTGGAGTAGTATCCATTTTTACATATGGCCTTGAAAAGGGAAAAGAACTACTTCAGGAAAATGAGATTGCTAGTAAATCACTGACTGATTTTGAAACATTAATAGAAGTAGCGATTTCTAAGGGTATCGTTACTGAAGATGATCAGAAGAGTCTCCTGTTATGGAGTAAAAACCCCGCTGAATGGAGCAGTCAGTTCTTGGAAACACAGATTCGTTGATAAACAGAAAAGAGGGCATCCAAGACTTTGCGGATGCCCTCTTTTTCTATTTCTTCAATTTAAGTACCATTTCCTCATCTGGCGTGACATATACTGTCTGTTGATTATCATAAATCACAAACCCTGGCTTTGCCCCACTTGGTTTTTTTACAAATCGGACCTTTGTAAAATCAACAGGGACAGAGCTGGAATTGCGCGCCTTACTGAAATAGGAGGCTAAAATGGCAGCTTCTCGAATCGTTTCACTAGATGGTTCTTTGCTGCGAATTACCACGTGTGAGCCAGGGATATCTTTTGTATGAAGCCAAATCTCATCCCTTGCTGCCAATTTATTTGTTAAATAATCATTTTGCTTATTATTTTTGCCAACGATAATATCTGTACCATCACTAGATAAAAAATAATCTAATACTGGCTTGGCATTCTGTGCCTTCTTCAATTTCTTTTTTTGCCGTTCCCGAATATAGCCGCCCTCTACAAGTTCTTCCCGAATCTCTTGAATATCCTTAGGGGAGGCAGCTTGTACCTGCTGTAATAAATTATCAAAGTAGGAAACTTCAACTTGGGCTTTCTCGATTTGCTCAATAACAATTTCAACTGCATTTTTTGCCTTCTGGTATTTGGAAAAATACTTTTGGGCATTTTCAGATGGTGTCTTCCGCGGGTCTAATGGAATGATAATCGTCCCACCTAATTCATCATAATAATCGAGCACTTCAATTTCACGCATTCCTTTATTGGCTGCATATAAATTTGCCGTTAACAGTTCTCCATAGCGTTGAAATTGTTCTGCACGCTCAGCTTCTTTTAATGTAACGTTCAGTTTGTCAATTTTCTTTTCATTCTTTTCTTTTTCATTATGAATAAATCGTTCAATATCATTTCCTTGCTGTTTAACCCGATCTCTTTCGGCTTTGCCAAAATAAAAACGGTCAAGCATTTCACTTAGCGTGGGATATGTTTTTATTTCTCCTCTCAGATGCTCAAGTGGAAATAAGTAAAATGCGTCCTTCCCGCCTGCCGAGATAATGGAGGGGAAAATATCACCTGATTCAACTTTTTTAACCATACTTATAAACGTTCCCGGGACAGTAGCACGATTGGCAAGGCCACTTTGGAATATTACTTCTTTAGCGAATAGGGGTGAAATCCCAGCAAATTGTTCAACTAATTGGCGGTCAATCTTCCCTGCATTGAAATCAATTTTTCTTAATAGATCGTCTTGGTCACAATGGAATGGATTTTGCTTATGCTGTTCTGGTGGAAAAACATAAGGCTGTCCTGGCATAATTGCCCTGTGGCTGTTCACCGCAAAGGAGACATGCTTGATGCTGTCAAGAATGATATTCCGGGATTTATCAACGAGGACAATATTGCTGTGTCTACCCATAATTTCAATAATTAATTGTTTGTAGCTAATATCCCCAATCTCATTCCGGCCCTTAATTTCTAGAACAATCATTCGATCGGTTTCTTTTTGATATAAATCCTCTAATATATAACCCTCGATATGTTTCCTGAGCAGCATACAAAACATTGGCGGTTCACTTGGATTTTCATACGCCTCTTCCGTGAATTGAACTCGTGCATAGCTTGGGTGCGCCGATAATAGCAGTTTTTGATTTACCCCATTGGCGCGAATGGTGAGAATCACTTCATTTTTATAGGGCTGATGAACTTTATTAATCCTTCCGCCCTTTAACGAACGGACAAGTTCATCGACCATTGCTTTTGTAAATAAACCATCAAATGACATGGAAAACATCCTTTACTACATTCATATGAATTAATTATAGCTTACTAAAAAAAGACTGTCTTATTTTAACTTATTATCTAATTTATCTTTCACTATATCATAGCATTTTTTGGGACGACCCTGAATAAGCTTTCTTTAGGAATGAAAAGCGGAAACGCCTGGTCAGCCCCGACAAGCGCTGGAGGGCATGACGGTGAAGTCGTTCTTTGACTTCATCGGCAGGACCGAAGCGACCTCGAGGGGCTAGGCGTTGGAGCTAGACTAAACAAGGTATTAAAGGGGGAAGTGAGATGGTCGGATGAAATTCCATGAAATGAAGATAGATCAAGTAGAAAAGGCCCTAGAAACCGACTTTTCTTCTGGATTATCGCAGGAAGAAGTAAAAAAACGGGTGAAGCTGCACGGTCTAAATGAATTGGACGAAGGAGAAAAGCAATCAGCTTTACTCTTATTTTTTAGTCAATTTAAGGATTTTATGGTCTTAGTTCTACTTGCTGCTACACTGATATCTGGGTTGCTTGGTGAATACATTGATGCCATTGCGATTATCGCCATCGTCATTATTAATGGCTTTCTAGGCTTCTATCAAGAAAGAAGAGCAGAGAAATCACTTCAGGCTTTAAAGGAATTATCTGCTCCACAAGTTTCAGTGCTTCGGGATGGACAGTGGATCAAGATCCCATCGAAAGAAATTGTTATTGGGGATGTTTTGAAGTTTACTAGCGGGGACCGAATTGGTGCAGATGTGAGGGTAATTGAATCAAAAAGTTTAGAGATTGAAGAATCGGCCCTTACAGGTGAGTCTGTTCCTGTTTCTAAACATATCGAAGCATTAGCTAATCCAAACCCAGGAATAGGTGATATGGAGAATATTGCCTTTATGGGTACAATGATTACGAGGGGTAGCGGTGTTGGAGTCGTCATTGCAACAGGAATGAAAACAGCTATGGGGCAAATTGCTGATTTACTCCAAAATGCAGAGACACAGGATACACCATTACAGCGGCGCTTAGAACAATTGGGAAAAATTTTAATAACTGTCGCATTGTTGTTAACTGTTCTGGTTGTAGTGGTTGGTGTTTTAAGGGGCCACGACATCTATGAGATGTTTTTAGCAGGTGTTTCACTTGCTGTTGCCGCCATTCCAGAGGGGCTCCCAGCGATTGTCACAGTAGCATTATCCCTTGGTGTCCAAAAAATGATTAAGAAAAATGCGATTGTTAGGAAGCTTCCAGCGGTTGAAACACTTGGCTGTGCATCGGTCATTTGTTCAGATAAAACGGGAACGATGACGCAAAACAAAATGACCGTTACCCACTTATGGAGCGGAGGGCAAACCTGGACTGTAGATGGTGTCGGTTATCAACCCCAAGGAAATTTTTATAGAAATGAACGAAATATTAACCCTAGAGATGAAAAAGCACTGCAGCAGATGCTGATTTTTGGGATGTTATGCAATCATTCAGATTTAGTTGTCAGGGATGATGATTATTTTCTTGATGGAGATCCAACTGAAGGAGCACTATTAGTAAGTGCTATGAAAGCAGGCTTTGATCGTACAAAATTATTAGATGAATTTACAATTATTAAAGAATTCCCCTTTGATTCCGCACGTAAGATGATGAGTGTGCATGTTCAAGACAAGCAGGGACGGAATTTCATTGTCACCAAAGGGGCGCCAGATGTCCTATTAGGAATTAGTGAATCTGTCCTTTGGGACGAGAGAACCCAATTTTTAAATAAAGAAACACAGGTTAAAGTACAAGAGGCAATAAACGGTCTTGCGTCACAGGCTCTTCGAACAATTGCGATTGCCTTTAAACCAATTCAGGCTAATACCGTTATATTAAGTGAGCATGAGGCAGAGAAGAATCTAACCCTAATTGGTATCCAGGGAATGATAGACCCGCCAAGACCTGAAGTGAAAAAGGCTGTCAAGGAATGTAAGGAGGCAGGCATAAAAACAGTTATGATTACTGGTGACCATGTGATCACAGCAAAAGCAATTGCCTCCCAACTTGGAATCATAACCAATAAGAGTAAGGTTATTGATGGAAATGCCCTATCGCAAATGTCTGTAGAAGAATTGGAAGAAGTCGTTGATGATGTTTCCGTCTTCGCCAGAGTATCACCAGAGCATAAACTGAAAATTGTAAAAGCAATACAAAATCGCGGCCATATTGTTGCGATGACGGGTGATGGAGTAAATGATGCTCCAGCCATTAAAGCAGCTGATATTGGAGTAGCGATGGGAATTACCGGTACAGATGTTGCAAAAGAGGCATCTGCACTAGTTCTGTTGGACGATAACTTTGCGACAATTAAGGCAGCGATTGTTGAAGGTAGAAATATATACGAAAACATCCGAAAATTTGTCCGATACTTACTAGCTTCCAATGTTGGTGAAATTTTGGTTATGTTGTTTGCGATGGTTTTAGCGCTGCCACTCCCGCTGATCCCTATACAAATTCTATGGGTTAATTTGGTAACAGATGGATTGCCAGCGATGGCACTTGGACTTGATAGACCAGAAGAAAATGTGATGAAACGTAAGCCACGCAGCCCAGATGAAGGTGTTTTTTCGCGCGGGTTAGGCTGGAAAGTTGTATCGCGGGGCTTTTTAATAGGGGTTGTAACATTATTGTCCTTCATTGTTGTCTATCATAACGATCCGACACAGTTGCAATATGCACAAACTGTTGCTTTTGCAACACTCGTTATGGCACAGCTCATTCATGTATTTGATTGCCGCAGTGAAAAATCAGTTCTTTCGAGAAATCCTTTTGGAAATCAGTATCTTGTTTGGGCGGTGATTTCGTCACTAGTGTTGATGCTGGTAGTTATCTATTACCAGCCATTACAGCCTGTTTTTCATACGCTCCCGATTGCAGCTAAGGATTGGTTGCTGATTGTTGGGTTATCATCGATTCCAACTTTTTTACTAGCAGGTTCATTTTTGTTAAGAAAAACAAAATAAAGTGTGTTATAATCCAAAAGGTAATAGATTCCACTCTATTACCTTTTGTCTTTTTTGAAAAATTTAGGGAGCAGATCAATTTTTCAAGAGATTGGATGTGCACAAAATGGTAACTAGTATGACGGGGTTCGGAAGAGCTAAGGCAGAGTCAGATTTATTCTCTGTTAATGTGGAAATAAAAACAGTAAACCACCGTTTTTGTGAAATGAATATCCGCATGCCCAGGCAGCTATTAAAAATAGAAGATCGTTTGAAAAAGAAACTAAGTCAGTATATCCGCCGTGGCAGAGTTGAAGTTTATGTCAGCTTAGAGGGTGAAGGTAGCGTAACCCGGAAAGTACATGTTGATTGGAAACTCCTTGATGAATATTCTCAAATTATCAATCAGGTACATGAAAAGTATAATGTTGAAGGAATAGTCACACTTCAGGATTTACTTAGTCGAAGTGAACTCTTACATATTGAAGAAAGTGAAATCGGCAATGATGAGCTTGAAAAGCTAGTTCTAGAAGCAACAGAGGAAGCTGCCAATTTATTAAAACAAATGCGATTGGCAGAAGGAGATGAATTAAAAAAGGATTTGCTCGCTATCTTGTCACAATTAGAATTTAATGTGATAGAACTTCAAAAATTCGCTCCACTCGTTGTTCAATCATATAAAGAGCGCTTAACAAAAAGGATGGAAGAATTCGTTAATGGCCAATTGGATGAAACGAGGATATTAACCGAAGTTGCCGTTTTTGCTGATAAAGCAGATATCAGTGAAGAAATTACCCGGTTAAAAAGCCATATTCAACAGTTCTTGCATACCCTGCAAAGTATGGAACCAATTGGAAGAAAGTTAGACTTTATCGTTCAAGAAATGAACAGAGAAGCAAATACGATTGGATCAAAAGCAAATGACTCCAACATTGCTAAACAGGTGGTTGATATTAAAAGTTTGCTCGAGAAGCTGAAGGAACAGGTTCAAAATATCGAGTGAACCTTGTTTAGAAAAGGTTTGAGACGGTCAAAATATATTATTAATGATTGGATGAAGACCATGTCGATTAAATTAATTAATATTGGATTTGGCAATATCGTTTCTGCCAATCGAATTATTTCAATTGTCAGCCCTGAATCTGCTCCAATTAAAAGAATTATTCAGGATGCCCGCGACCGCGGGGCATTAATTGACGCCACTTACGGTAGACGGACACGAGCAGTAATTGTTATGGATAGTGACCATGTTATTCTATCAGCCGTTCAACCAGAAACGGTTGCACACCGTTTAGCTGATCGTGATGAAATAATTGATGAAGGGTAGGATTTTTAAAAATGCAGGAAAAAGGATTGTTAATTGTACTTTCTGGGCCATCTGGGGTTGGAAAAGGAACGGTACGGAAAGAAATTTTTTCACATCCGGATACAGCTTTTGAGTATTCCATTTCGATGACAACCCGCTCACCTCGAGAAGGGGAGATTGATGGAGTAGATTACTTTTTTAAGTCAAGGGCAGAGTTTGAACATTTAATCAAGCAGGGAAAGCTGTTAGAGTATGCCGAATTTGTGGGCAATTATTATGGTACTCCTGTGGACTATGTTCGTGAAACATTAGATGCTGGAAAAGACGTCTTTTTAGAAATTGAAGTAAAAGGTGCCCGTCAGGTACGTGAAAAGTTTCCTGAAGGTTTATTTATATTCCTTATGCCGCCAAGTTTAACCGAATTAAAGAACCGAATTGTCACAAGGGGAACAGAAACAGATGACATTATCCAAAACCGGATGTTGTCTGCCCGAGAAGAAATTGAAATGATGGAATTATATGATTATGTCGTTGAAAACGACCAGGTAGAGCGTGCTTGTGAACGAGTGAAAGCTATTGTCACTGCAGAACATTGCCGCAGAGAACGTGTAGAACATCGCTATAAAAAATTACTGGAGGTTGAATAAGATGTTATATCCTTCTATTGATTCTTTGCTTGAAAAAATTGATTCTAAATACTCACTAGTGTCCGTAGCTGCAAAACGTGCACGGGTAATGTCCCAAGTAAAGGATGAAAGATTACCAAAATATGTTTCCCATAAGCATGTTGGTAAAGCACTTGAGGAAATTTATAGTGGTGAATTAACGTACCGGATTTCTAAAAAGGCAGATGCATCTGCTGAATAATATATAATTATATGATTAGAAATCATTAGAGAAGGCGTGACAACAGGGAGAAACCTTACGTGTCAGCCTTTTTTATTTTGGAGATTCTATTTTTAGTGGATTTTGTCGAATGATAGTAGGTAAAAGATGAAAATTTGCATTCATTCTTGCATAATAAAAGAAAGACTAATGGACTAAGAAGCGGGGGAAGCAATGATGAAAGATAAAAAAATATTATTATGTGTGACAGGTGGAATAGCTGTCTATAAAGCAGCAGCACTAACAAGTAAGCTTGTTCAAACTGGAGCACAAGTAAAAGTTATTTTAAGTGAATCAGCTCAAAAGTTTGTTACCCCATTAACCTTTCAGGCATTATCCCGCAATGAAGTGTATGTTGATACTTTTGATGAAATCAATCCGCGAGTCATTGCACATATTGATTTAGCAGATTGGGCTGATTTAATTCTAGTTGCTCCGGCTACGGCAAATACGATTGGGAAAATTGCGAGTGGTATCGCTGATAATATGATAACAACAACACTGCTTGCAGCCACCTCACCTGTTTGGATTGCCCCTGCTATGAATGTACATATGTACGATCATCCTGCTGTGAAAAAAAACCTATCACTTTTAGCTGAATATGGTTATCAATTCATCGAACCTAGTGAAGGATATCTTGCCTGTGGCTATGTTGGAAAGGGACGCTTAGAAGAACCGGAAAAAATTGTGGATCTCATCCGGGAATTTTTTATCAACCAGGATCACCAGCCATTAAAAGGAAAAACTGTGGTGGTAACAGCAGGTCCAACACGTGAAAAGATTGATCCTGTTCGTTTTATTTCAAATCATTCGACAGGAAAAATGGGGTATGCCCTAGCTGAAGAGGCAAAAAGACAAGGGGCTCATGTGGTATTGGTTTCAGGTCCGGTCAATCTTTCAGCTTCTTTAGGAATCGAAGTGGTGAAAGTGGAAAGCGCTGAAGAAATGTACAAGGCTGTTTTGGAATATTATTCATTAGCGGATGTTGTCATAAAAACAGCAGCCGTTGCGGATTACCGTCCGAAAAACACCTATGAACATAAGGTAAAAAAGCAAGTTGGTGATTCGAGTATTGAATTGGAAAGAACAAAAGATATCCTGATGGAACTGGGAAAGAGGAAGAAGAACCAAGTGCTTGTTGGCTTTGCCGCTGAAACAGAAAATGTGGAAGAGTATGCAAGAAAAAAATTAGCTGCCAAGAATGCTGATATGATTGTCGCCAACAATGTGAAAGCGGAAGGGGCAGGGTTTGGAACGGACACGAATATTGTGACCCTGTATAAACGCTCAGGAACCTCAGTCGATTTACCACTTATGTCAAAAAGCAATGTAGCAAAAATGATTATTGAAGAAATTACTTCCCTTTTGAAGGATATGGATGAAAATGGAAATAGCTAGTGTGATTGTGGATGTACCGACAAAACAAACGGACCGGGCCTTCGATTATTTGATTCCAGAGCAGTGGAGCGAAGTGATCAAGCCTGGAATGAGAGTAATCGTCCCATTCGGTCCTCGAAAGATCCAAGGGTTTGTCACTTCATTAAAATCACAATCAGAATTTAAAAAGTTAAGAGAGATTATCGAACCAATGGAGCTCGAGCCTGTTTTAAACAAAGAATTATTAGAACTTGGCGATTGGCTGACCGAACATACACTTTGTTTTAAGATTTTTTCCTATCAGGTGATGCTTCCCGCTGCATTAAAAGCAAAGTATGAAAAAAAAGTGAAACTTGCTGAAGGGGTACAACTGGCTGATTTATCAGAACCCCTCCAAGCTCTTTTTGAAAATAAAGTAATGGTTGATTGGGAAGTCGCATTAAAAAATGGAATGGTTCCCTTATTACAAAAAGAGGCAACCAGAGGAAAACTGGAAGTCACATACCTTGTTAAGGAAAAAGTCAAAAAGAAACAACTTAAGTTTGTCCGTCCATTAACTTCTGTTGATGAATTAAAAGAGGTCATTGAGAGTTTCCCCAAGAAAGCAGAAAAACAAAAACAAGTATTAAGTTATTTTGTCGATCACTTTGAACCAGTCGAATTAAGACAACTGGTCGCGGAAATGAAAACGACATCCTCAACCATTAAAGCGCTTGTCGAAAAAAAGCTCCTAATTGAGTATGACATGGAGGTATATCGTAATCCATTTGAAGATAAGACGTTTAAAAGAACGAAGCCTTTACCATTAACCAATTCCCAACAAACCGCGATTGCGCCAATTCTTAACTCCATTGAAGCCAATCGACATGAGGTATTTTTGCTGTACGGGGTAACAGGAAGTGGAAAAACAGAAATCTACCTTCAATCAATCCAAGAGGTGATTGAGAGAGGACAGGAGGCGATTGTTCTTGTACCGGAAATTTCGCTTACCCCTCAAATGGTTAATCGTTTTAAAGGAAGATTTGGGGATTTAGTAGCTGTTTTGCACAGTGGTTTATCTGCAGGAGAAAAATATGACGAATGGCGCAAGATTCAACGTAAGGAAGTAAAAGTAGCAGTTGGGGCTAGATCCGCAATTTTTGCACCATTTGAGAATTTAGGCATCATTATCATTGATGAGGAACACGAAACAAGTTATAAGCAGGAGGAAATGCCTCGTTATCATGCCAGGGATGTAGCCATCGAAAGGGCAAAAAACTATCACTGCCCAGTGGTACTTGGAAGTGCAACCCCATCGCTCGAATCATTTGCTAGGGCTCAAAAGAAGGTGTATCATCTTTTATCACTTCCTAATCGGATGAATAATCAATCCCTGCCTTCAGTGGAGATCATTGACATGCGCGAAGAGCTTCGGAATGGAAATCGTTCGATGTTTTCTAGCAAGCTTTTTGAAATGTTAAAGGACCGTATTGAAAAAAAACAACAATCTGTTTTATTTTTAAATAAACGTGGACATTCCTCATTTGTGATGTGCCGGGATTGTGGGTTCGTGATGAATTGTCCTAATTGTGATATATCGCTAACCTACCACCGTGTTCACGAACAAATGAAATGTCATTATTGTGGCTATGAAAGCCATGTGCCGACGCAATGCCCTGAGTGCTCCAGTGAATATATCCGCTATTTTGGGACCGGTACACAAAAGGTGGAAGATGAGTTGGGAAAAATTCTTCCAGAAGCTAGGGTAATTCGTATGGATGTGGATACAACAGGACGAAAGGGGTCTCACGAACGATTATTAACCGATTTTCAGAATGGGAAAGCAGATATTCTCCTCGGGACACAAATGATTGCTAAAGGCTTGGATTTCCCCAATATCACCTTAGTTGGTGTGCTCTCGGCTGATACTATGCTTCATTTACCAGATTTTCGTGCCTCTGAAAAAACCTTTCAATTATTAACACAAGTAAGTGGGAGGGCAGGACGACACCAGTTGCCAGGAGAGGTGATTATTCAAACCTATACTCCTGAACATTATAGTGTTGAGCTTGCTGGGACACAGGATTATGATCTCTTTTATCAACAAGAAATGATGATGCGTAAAACACATCATTATCCACCCTTTTATTATCTATCATTGATTACTGTCAGTCATGAACAGTTAATGACAGTCGTCACAGCTACCGAGAAAATTGTTAATTATGTCCGCTCCCAGGTTTCAAATGCTGCCGTCGTTTTAGGGCCAGCTGCCTCTCCAATTCCTAGGATAAATAATAGATATCGCTATCAATGTCTGATAAAATACAAGCGGGAACCGAACTTGACAAAAATGTTAAAAACCATTTTGGATCAATATCAAACAGACACAAAGAGTGGCTTACTGGTAACAATAGATGTGAATCCATTTATTTTAATGTAACCAGCTTAAGACCAGATGCTTCCAAAGGTTAATATTTTGCATTTTTGGTGAAAATGTAAGCAATAAAAAAATTTAGCTGTGTTATTCTAGCCATGTTGATTGGAGCGGAAGGCGCGAGACTCCTGCGGGAGGACGGGGCAGGAGAGACCCACAGGCGCATAGCGCCGAGGAGGCTCACCGGACCGCCCGCGAACCGCTCGTGCCTGGAGCGCAAATCAACATATATTTATAGCGTAGCATTTATGGGGGAAATGATTTGCCAATCCTAAAAGTAGTAAATTACCCAGCTGAAATACTTGAACAGACTTGCAAGACAGTTGTGAAGTTTGATAGAAAGCTGGCCAAAGTACTTGATAATATGTATGACACAATGATTGAATATGATGGGGTAGGCCTTGCTGCCCCGCAAATTGGATTAGACCAACGCATTGCAATTGTTGATATCGATGATGAATTAGGGACAATTGAAATGATAAACCCAGTAATCTTAGAAACATCTGGTGAACAAACTGGACCAGAAGGTTGTCTAAGTTTCCCTGGATTGTTTGGTGAAGTGACAAGACCCAATATTGTTAAAATTGAGGCATTTGATCGTAAAGGGAGAAAATATACATTAGAAGCAGAGGGCTTCCTCGCAAGAGCCATTCAACATGAAATCGATCACCTTGATGGGATTTTATTTACAACCAAGGTGACAAGATATCTAGAGGAAGATGAGTTAAAAGGAGTAGAAGCTGAATGACCAAAATTGTTTTTATGGGCACCCCGGATTTTTCCGTGCCGGTTTTACAACAAATTATTAATGACGGATACGATGTCATTGGTGTAGTGACACAACCAGACCGACCAGTTGGCAGGAAAAAGATATTGACACCTCCTCCAGTAAAGGTTGAGGCTTTAAAACATGATATTCCGGTCTTTCAGCCAGAAAAAATACGTCAAGAACAAGAACTCGAGAAGATCCTATCATTGAAACCTGATTTAATTGTTACGGCAGCGTTTGGTCAAATCTTACCAAATAAATTATTGGAATCTCCAAAATACGGCTGTATCAATGTTCATGCATCCTTGCTTCCCGAACTTCGCGGCGGCGCTCCTATCCATTACGCTATTATTCAGGGAAAACAGAAAACAGGTGTGACAATCATGTATATGGTTGAGAAATTAGATGCTGGGGATATCTTAACAAGTGTAGAAGTTCCAATAACTGAGGAAGACAATGTCGGAACACTTTTCGACAAACTAAGTGACGCAGGGGCTAAATTATTATCTGAAACCTTGCCGCTTCTTCTTGAGGGCCGACTTACGCCAAAGCCGCAGAACCATGCTGATGCGACCTTTGCATCCAACATTAAACGAGAACAAGAAAAAATTAACTGGACAAAAACCGGTGAAGAAATCTATAACCATATTCGTGGATTAAACCCTTGGCCTGTTGCCTTTACCACCTTAAATGGCCAAGTGGTGAAGATATGGCAGGCTAAGAAAGAAGCAGGGCAGAGTGGAGAAGTCCCTGGTACTGTCCTTAAGGTAGAAACTGATAGCTTCACTGTTAGTACGGGAAATGATACAGCCATTAAAATCATTGAACTTCAGCCTTCTGGGAAATCAAAAATGCCTTCTGAACAATTCTTACGAGGTTCTAAAATTTCAGTAGGCACGAGACTAGGAGAATAGCAATGACATCAACAATAAATAATGTACGAACCATTGCAATGGACATGCTAGTTGCTATTGAGAAGAATCAAGCTTACAGCAATTTACTTCTAAATTCTACCATTGAAAAAAACGAGCTGCCTGCCAAAGATGTCGGTCTCTTAACAGAATTAGTCTATGGAACATTACAAAGAAGAATGGCGCTTGATTATTTTTTAGAGCCTTTTGTCAAAGAAAATAAAAAGTTAGCAAATTGGGTTCACCATTTGTTAAGGCTCACCCTATATCAAATGGTATACCTTGATCGAATACCTGACAGAGCTGCAATATACGAAGCAGTTGAAATTGCCAAAAAACGTGGTCATAAAGGAATCGGCAGTTTGGTAAATGGAGTTTTAAGGAGCATCCAAAGAGAAGGACTCCCGTCACTTTCGGAAATTGCCGATCCAAATAAGAGACTCGCGCTTGAAACTAGTCATCCGGAATGGCTTATTACTAGGTGGGTAGATCAATTTGGATATGATAAGACAAAAGAAATGTGTGAGGTTAACTTAACCGCACCATTGCAAACGGCACGAGTTAATCTAACAAAAATTTCAAGAGACGAATGTATTTCCATATTAGAGGAAGATGGTTTTCAAATCGAAAAAAGCCCGATCATCCCTGAGGCCATTCGTTCTTTAAAGGGAAATCTTGCTTCAACCATTTCCTTCAAATACGGAATGTTTACCATCCAAGATGAAAGTTCGATGCTTGCAGCCTATGCATTAGGTGCATCCCCGAACGAATATGTCCTTGATGCCTGCGCCGCACCAGGTGGTAAAAGTACCCATATTGCTGAAAAAATGGACAATACCGGTGAAGTGATCTCGGTAGATCTTCATCAGCATAAGGTAAGATTAATTAATGACAACGCCAAGCGGTTAGGTTTAGAAAATATAAAAACAAGTGTCTCTGATTCAAGACATTTACAGGAAAAGTTTAAGATTGAATCATTTGATCGAATTCTTCTCGACGCTCCGTGCTCCGGCCTCGGCGTAATGAGGAGAAAGCCAGATATGAAATATACCAAAACAGAGATGGATATAAAGCGGCTAAGTACAATTCAACAAGACTTATTAACGTCCGTAACTCCTTTACTGAAAAAGGGCGGCATTCTTGTTTATAGTACATGTACAGTTGATAAAGAAGAAAATGAATATACGGTTAAAACATTTCTAGAAAACAACCCTGAATTCGAAGGGGATGTAACATTTAAAAAACGAATGCCTGAAGCAATTCAGCCATTAATTACAGGTTTTGATTTACAAATATTTCCACAAGATATTGGGTCAGATGGTTTCTATATTGCAGTATTAAGAAAGAAGGTGTAACAGTTGGAACAATTAAATACAACTGAGACAAACACAACAGCGGAAGTTAAGAAAAAATCAATTTATTCATTACAATTACAAGAATTAAAGGATTGGCTTTCAGAAAATGGTGAAAAGCCATTTCGTGCCGAACAAATCTTTGAATGGCTTTATAAAAAAAGAGTTACAACTTTTGAGGATATGAGTAATGTCTCGAAGGGGCTTAGAGAAAAGTTAGAAAGTAATTTTGTGCTAACTACATTAAATACGGCAATTCAACAAACCTCATCTGATGGAACTATTAAGTTTCTTTTTGAACTTCATGATGGATATTCGATTGAGACTGTATTAATGCGTCATGATTATGGGAACTCCGTTTGTGTCACGACCCAGGTAGGCTGTCGAATTGGTTGTACCTTTTGCGCTTCTACATTGGGCGGATTAAAAAGGCATTTGGAAGCAGGCGAAATTGTTGCTCAAGTTGTGAAAGTCCAACAAACACTTGATGAAACTAATGAGCGTGTTAGTTCAGTGGTTATAATGGGTATTGGAGAGCCGTTCGATAATTATGATAATATGATGTCATTTTTAAAAATAATTAATCATGAAAAAGCGCTTAACATTGGGGCACGACATATTACCGTATCAACGAGTGGAATTGTCCCGAAGATTTATAAGTTTGCCGATGAAGACACACAAATTAATTTTGCGATTTCTCTGCACGCTCCAAATACAGAATTACGATCGAGGTTAATGCCTATTAACAAGGCATATAAACTTGATGACTTAATGACGGCAGTAAGGTATTATATCGATAAGACAGGGCGTCGAATCAGCTTTGAGTATGGTCTTTTTGGCGGAGTTAATGATTCAGTTGAGCATGCAGAAGAATTAGCTGAATTATTAAAAGGATTGAAGTGCCATGTGAATCTAATTCCTGTCAACTATGTTCCTGAAAGGGATTATGTACGGACGCCAAGAGATAAAATTTTTGCCTTCGAAAAAACATTGAAAAACCAAGGTATAAATGTAACGATTCGCCGAGAGCAAGGGTCAGATATAGCTGCAGCATGTGGGCAACTTCGTGCAAAGGAGCGGAAAGAGGAGACGAGGTGACAAGAGTGAAAGCTGTTTTTAAAACAGACCAAGGAAGAGTTCGTCAAAATAATGAAGATAGTGGTGGTACTTTTGTAAATCGGGACGGACACCGCCTTGCCATCGTTGCAGATGGTATGGGCGGTCACCTTGCCGGTGATGTTGCAAGTAATATGACGGTAACACATTTACAAGAAATGTGGGAGAAGTCTGAAGGGATTCAAACAGCTGATCAAGCTGAAGCATGGTTAAAAACGCATGTTCTTCAAGTGAATCAATTGCTTTTTAATCATTCCAGAAGCCATGTGGAGTGCGAAGGGATGGGCACAACGATTGAGGCTGTCATTGCATCAGAGAATTTTACAACCATTGCCCATGTCGGTGATAGTCGTTGTTATATTTTAAATGATGCGGGATTCAAGCAGCTTACGGAGGACCATACGCTTGTCAACGAATTAGTTCGGACCGGACAAATCTCGAAAGAGGATGCGGAGCATCACCCAAGGAAAAATTGGATTCTAAGAGCCCTAGGAACGGAACAAGATATTAAAATCGATTTTAAAACAATCATGTTTGAAGAAGGAGATTATCTTTTACTATGCTCTGATGGATTGTCCAATAAAGTAAATGAAAAAGAAATGATTCAAATTCTCCAAAATGAAGATTCTCTTGAACAAAAGGCATCTACATTAATTAAGATTGCCAATGAGAATGGTGGAGAAGACAATATTACCCTAATTATATTAGAATATGCTAACGATCATGAATTGGGTGATCATCAGTGATTATTGGGAAGAGAATAAGCGGCCGCTATAAAGTTCTTGAAATGATTGGCGGAGGCGGTATGGCTAATGTTTATTTAGCACATGATATGATTTTAGACAGGGAAGTTGCTGTTAAAATGCTCCGCCTTGATTTTGTGAATGATGAGGAATTTATTCGCCGTTTTCATAGAGAAGCACAGTCAGCTACCAGTCTTACCCATCCCAATATTGTTAGTATATACGATGTTGGTGAAGAGGATTCTCTTTACTATATCGTTATGGAATATGTGAATGGGCAAACATTAAAGCAATACATAAACCAACATGCATCACTTCGTGTCGAAAAAGCTTTAGATATTATGATGCAATTAACTTCAGCCATATCTCATGCCCATCAAAATCATATTATTCATCGTGATATTAAACCACATAACATACTTATTGATCGGAATGGCAATGTAAAAATCACTGATTTTGGAATTGCAATGGCATTGAGTGCAACAAGCATTACTCAAACTAATTCGGTTTTAGGCTCGGTACACTATTTGTCACCAGAACAAGCTAGAGGCGGTATGGCAAATAGGAAATCAGATATTTATTCTCTTGGGATTGTTATGTTTGAAATTTTAACAGGAAGGCTTCCATTCTCTGGGGAATCGGCTGTTTCGATTGCATTAAAGCATCTTCAATCAGAAACGCCGTCTGTAAGAAGGTGGAATTCAAACATCCCACAAAGTGTAGAGAATATTGTTTTGAAGGCAACTGCAAAAGATCCATTTCATCGTTATAACAGTGTAGATGAAATGGAAGAGGATATAAGAACAGCACTTGATCCAGAAAGAATGAATGAACCTAAGTTTATCATTCCAATCGATGATGAAGCAACAAAGGCAATACCCATTATTACCGATGACCGTCCTCATAAAAATCTTGATGAAACATTAGTTCATAGTGCGGATAAAACTGTCCAAACAAAAAAAGAGACACCTGGGAAAGAAAAAGAGACTAAGAAAAAGCGGAAAAAATGGCCGACTGTCTTAATTGTAACTTTCCTTACCCTTGCTATTCTAGGTCTATTAACTATAACCTTTTTACCTGGTTTATTGTCTGCTAAAGATATCAAAATCCCGGATGTAAGTGGGATGGAATTGGATGATGCGATTTCCAAACTTAAGTTAAATGGGTTAGAGGTAGAGAAACAAATCGAAATTTCAGATGATGTGGTTGATCAAGGTGAAGTCATTAAGACAGATCCAGAAATTGGCGCAACAGTCAAGGAAAACACAAAAGTTAACCTATATATAAGTACAGGCAAAGAAAAAATGGAACTATCGGATTATGTTAGAAGACAATACGATGATGTTTTTCTTTTATTAGAGAATCGAAATTTTAAAGATATTAAGAAGACAGAAGTATATGATGAAAGTGAACCAGGAACGATCCTTAGTCAAACACCTCCAGGTGGTGAAAAAGTTGTCCCTGAAGACACTGTATTAGTGTTTGAAGTTAGTAAGGGACCAGAAACAATCGAACTTAAGGACTTAACACAATACACCTTAAAAAGTGCAGAGGACTATGCCTCTTTAGTAGGACTCGAGATCAAGACTGAAGAAAAATATGATGAAAAAGTTCCTGCCGACATGGTGATTTCACAAAAACCAAAACCTGGAACGGTAATGACTAAGGGCGATACCATAACCGTTATTATTTCAAAAGGTAAAGAAGAAAAGCCGCCAAAAACGGTAGTGAAGGAAATAACCATTGATTACGAACCAACCGTTCCAGTTACGGGTGAACCTATTCCTAAACAGGAAGTTCTTATTTACATCGAGGATATGAATCACAGTATGACGGAACCGGCAGAAACCTTTTATATTACCGAAACAACCAAAAAACAAATTGAGTTAACAATCCCATACGGCGGAAAAGCTGGCTACAGAGTAATCCGGGACACCAAGGTAATAGCAGAGGATGTAATTAACTATTCTGAAACAGAATAATGATAGTTGAGGTTTTCTAATTGAAAGGCAAGGAGTGTGGCTATGCCGGAAGGAAAAATTGTTAAAGCACTTAGCGGATTTTATTATGTACTTGGAAACGATAAGTTAATCCAATGCCGTGGAAGAGGGGTATTTCGAAAAAATAAAATTACCCCTCTAGTAGGGGATGAGGTAGTTTTTCAAGCAGAAAATGACTTGGAAGGATATATCATGGAGGTAAAGTCTCGCAAGAATGAGTTAATACGTCCACCGATTGCAAATGTTGACCAGGCTATTCTAGTGTTTTCAGCTGTTGAACCTGAATTCAGTACTGTCCTATTAGATCGATTCCTAGTACTGGTTGAATTTAATCGAATTGAACCACTTATTTGTATTACCAAAATGGACCTTACCAACGATGATGAGCAAAAGATGATTAAGAAATACAGAGAGCAATACTCAGCAGCAGGATATAAAGTAATCCTTACTTCTTCCGAAACTGAAGCAGGAATTGAGCTGCTAAGTCCGCATGTCGATAATAAAATATCTGTTTTTGCCGGTCAATCTGGTGTTGGGAAGTCATCGTTACTGAATGTCCTTAGACCGGACCTTGAATTAAAAACAAATGATATTTCATCGCATCTAGGCAGAGGAAAGCACACAACCAGACATGTGGAATTAATTAAGATTGGCAATGGTCTAATAGCAGACACGCCAGGGTTTAGTTCATTGGAATTTACAAATATTGAAGCCGAAGATTTGACTTTTTGTTTTCCAGAAATTCAAACAGCAAGTGAAAATTGCAAATTCCGGGGCTGTTTGCATGTGAGTGAACCTAAATGTGGTGTGAAACAAGCCGTTGACTCAAATGAAATCCCAGGATATCGTTACGAACATTATTTGGACTTCCTACAGGAGATAAAAGATAGAAAGCCGAGGTACTAAACATGGTTAAAATAGCACCATCCATACTTTCAGCCGATTTTTCAAAATTAGGTGAAGAAATTTTAGCAGTGGAAAAAGGAGGAGCTGACTACATTCATATTGATGTTATGGATGGTCACTTTGTCCCTAATATTACAATTGGACCCCTGATTGTTGAATCGATTCGTCCAATCACCAAACTGCCACTAGATGTACACCTTATGATTGAAAACCCTGATCAATATATTGAGGCATTTGTTAAAGCTGGAGCTGATTATATTACTGTCCATGTTGAGGCATGTCGTCACTTACATCGCACGATTCAAAATATTAAATCCTTTGGTATTAAGGCAGGTGTAGTCTTAAACCCAGCAACACCTGTTGAATCGATTCAGCACATAATCGGTGAAATTGACATGGTCTTATTAATGTCAGTCAATCCAGGGTTCGGCGGGCAAAAATTCATACCTGAAGTTCTTCCAAAAATAAGAAAAGTAAAAGAAATGGCAGAACAAAAAGGTGTAGCCATGGAGATTGAGATTGACGGCGGTGTTAACCCAGAAACGGCAAAGCTTTGCATGGAAGCAGGTGCAAATGTTCTTGTGGCAGGCTCAGCTATTTATAATCAAGAAGATTATGCGGAGGCAATTTCGCTGATAAGAGGTTAATGGGGAAAGCCAGCTTACATGCTGGCTTTTTGCATACTGAAAAAAGGAGAATTTTTATGATTATCAATATTGTAGCAGGAGGCCCTGAAGAGCTTTTGCCAGATTTAACGGAATACATAGTAAATGATGCAATTTGGGTAGGAGTTGATCGCGGTGTATATCATTTATTAAAAAGAAACATTTCTCCCTCTATTGCTTTTGGTGATTTTGATTCTGTGTCAACAGATGAGTTAATATATATTGAAGACCGGGTTACAGAATTGAAAAAGTATAAACCGGAAAAGGATGAAACTGATATGGAGCTAGCCCTTAATTGGGCACTTAATCAGCATCCAAGCACCATTCGTTTATTTGGGGCAACTGGAGGCAGGCTGGATCATTTATTTGCGAATGTTCACTTATTGCTCACTCCGTTCCAAGAAAAAAATGAAGTGGATATTTGCATCATTGACCGTAATAATATTGTTTTTATTAGAGAAGCAGGCAGCTATAAGATTGAAAAAATGGATTCAAAAAAATATATTTCCTTTGTTCCTGTAACATTAAATATCCGCAATCTTACCCTAGAAGGCTTTAAATTTCCTTTGAAAAATCGTCATATTTCAATTGGTTCAACACTATGTATTAGTAATGAACTTATTGATGATTATGGTACTTTTTCATTTTCTGAAGGCATATTAATAGTGATAAGAAGTCATGATTAATATGTTTTAGTAACTAACTCAGAATGGTGCCTACAATGTTTTTGGTACTGATTTCGTTCGTTTGAATAAAATGGTAGGGCGTTCGAAAAATGTTGAGTTGAAATAAGCTGGGGAGATTTGTGAGGAGGGACAGTATGAAATTTTATACGATTAAACTGCCGAAATTTTTAGGCGGACTTGTCCGTGCGATGATTGGAGCGTTTAAAAAGAACGAATAGCATAAGTATGTATGTTGATATCGTTTTACAATGGCACCCGTTTAATTTGGGTGCTTTTTATTTTGTTAATTGGGGAATACTATACGAATAGTTTCCTGAAGAGAAAATTGTACTATTTTATACAAAAAGAAAAGACACCCTTATCGGATGTCCATTCTAAACGGTTTATTAAACGCGTTCTACTTTACCGGATTTCAACGCTCTTGCAGAAACCCAAACACGCTTAGGCTTTCCATCAACAAGAATACGTACTTTTTGTAGGTTAGCACCCCATGTACGCTTGTTTGCGTTCATAGCGTGAGAACGTGCGTTACCAGTTGTTGTTTTCTTTCCAGTTACAACACATTGACGTGGCATAATGATTTCCCTCCTTAACTACCAAAAGCTTTATACAGCAATCTTTAAGATCCTCATCTGGAAAAAGAAAATTGTTTGAACAAATTTTCTAGACTTGAGATACCTTAATAATTTATCATACAACTTATTTGATTGCAATAGTTACCTTTCAAGAAAAAAGCCTTGACATCACTTTATATAAAATGCTCAGATAGTAAACAGACAGGAATAACTTTTAATATTGCAGTGATTATAGTAAAATGACTATAGTCAAGGAGCAATTTTTTCAGGAGGGGGAACGATTCATGTCCATTGAATTAAAAACAAAGTTCGGACAAATTGATATTTCTAACGAAGTAATCGCGACCATTGCCGGAGGAGCGGCGATCGAATGTTATGGAATCGTCGGTATGGCCTCAAAGAATCAAATTAAAGATGGAATTACGGAAATACTACGTAAAGAAAATTTCACTCGGGGCGTGATTGTCCGCCAAGAGAACGAGGCATTACATATTGATATGTATATTATTGTTAGCTATGGAACGAAAATTTCCGAAATTGCCCACAACGTGCAATCAAAGGTTAAATATACCCTCGATAAGACTGTTGGACTTGCCGTTGACTCGGTCAATATTTACGTTCAGGGAGTTCGAGTGACGAACCCGTAAGTTTGTGCTACGAACTCTCGTAGAGGAGGAAAGTTTGTGTCAATAACAGCTTTAGATGGAAAACGTTTTGCCGAGATGGTGATTCAAGGTGCCAATCATTTGTCAGCAAATGCGAAAATGGTTGATGCTTTAAACGTTTTTCCCGTACCCGATGGTGATACTGGAACTAACATGAATTTATCAATGACATCCGGGGCAAAGGAAGTAAAAAATAATGTTCAAGATCATATTGGAAAAGTAGGAGTAGCCCTTTCCAAAGGATTGCTAATGGGAGCGCGCGGCAATTCAGGAGTAATCCTTTCACAGTTATTCCGTGGTTTTTCAAAGGCGGTTGAATCGAAAGCGAAAATCTCAGGGACTGATTTTGCCGAAGCTCTTGAAGCTGGAGTAGAGACAGCCTATAAAGCAGTAATGAAGCCCGTTGAAGGAACCATTTTAACTGTCGCCAAGGATTCTGCTAAAAGGGCCGTCCAAGCTGCCCAGCATTCAAATGACGTCATTGTGATTATGGAAGAAGTTTTAAAAGAAGCAAAAGCTTCATTGAAACGCACTCCTGACCTGCTTCCTGTTTTAAAGGAAGTTGGCGTAGTTGACAGTGGCGGTCAAGGTCTTGTATTTGTGTACGAAGGATTTCTTGCGGTCCTAAAAGGTGAAAAGCTTCCTGATACTCCTACAGCGGCTCTTTCGATGGATGAGTTGGTCAATACTGAACACCATAAGAGTGTCCAAGGACATATAAACACAGCAGACATTGAATTTGGGTATTGTACTGAATTTATGGTGAGATTTGAACAAGAAAAGACTGCAAAACATCCTTTCGATGAAGGTACTTTTAGAAACGACCTAAGCAAATTAGGCGATTCTTTATTGGTCATAGCGGATGAAGATGTGGTGAAAGTTCATATTCATTCCGAACAACCTGGAGAAGTACTTAGCTACGGGCAAAAGTATGGAAATTTAATTAATATGAAAATAGAAAACATGCGTCAACAACATACCAATATTGTTGGCGAACAACAAAGTGCAACAGTTGCAGACCGTCATAAATCAGCAAAAGAACAGCAAGAATACGGAATCGTTGCTGTTTCAATGGGCTCCGGGATTGCAGATTTATTCAGAAGTATTGGTGCACATGCAGTGATTGAGGGCGGACAAACGATGAATCCAAGTACGGAGGATATCGTTCAGGCAGTGAAAGAAGTGAATGCTAAAAAAGTATTTATCTTACCGAATAATAAAAACATCATTATGGCAGCTCAGCAGGCCGCCGATGTTTCTGAAGAGGACATATATGTGATCCCTTCCAAAACGGTTCCGCAAGGACTATCAGCTTTGTTAGCATTCAATCCAACTACTGATCTTCAGACGAATGAAAAATCTATGAATGAGGCACTAAAACATGTGAAAACTGGTCAAATCACCTTTGCTGTTCGGGATACTCAGATTGATGGTTTAGAAATCGAAAAAGATGATTTTATGGGTATTGCTGAAGGAAAAATCGTTGTTAAAAACAAAGACAAAGGCAAAGTTGCCGAGGACCTGCTTTCACAAATGCTGGATGAGAATTCAGAAATATTAACCATCATTTATGGGGAAGACATTAACGAAGATGATGTAAACCAGCTATCAAAATATGTTGAAGAAAATTATGGAGATGTTGAAGTGGAAATCCATAATGGTCATCAGCCGTTATATTCATATATCTTTTCAATTGAATAATGAAAAGCTAAAATAGAAGGGAGCATCCCTTCTTTTTTTGTGCAAAAAAAAGCAAGTGGAAAAATACAAAAATAATAACAGGTTTAACGATGCCATCTACACTAAGGGAAACTGGGCAGGGAGGGTTGGCGGCAGTACCGACAGATCGTAAACTGGAAGCTAAGATCTTCGGTATACCGCAAAGTAATAGTGAATCCACATCTTAATCAATCAATAACCGTCATAAAGGGAATTGGTGAAGAAACTGCTGAAATTTTGTCAGAAATGAAAATCTTTACGATAAAAGATTTATTAGAGTATTTTCCTTATCGTTATGAAGATTACCGCCTCCGTGAAATAACAGAGGTGCAGCATGATGAGAAAGTAACAGTGGAAGGGAAGGTTCACAGTGAGCCTTCTCTTAGCTATTTTGGCAGGAAGAAATCAAAACTTATGTTCCGGCTTTATGTTGGAGCTCATTTGATTAAAGTAGTCTTTTTTAACCAACCTTATTTAAAAAATAAAATTATCATCAATGAAACCATTACGATCACAGGAAAATGGGATGCCCATCGGCAAACGATTACCGCAAATGAGATGCAGATGGGAACAAATGCAAAAACAAAAGATTTTGAGCCTGTTTATTCGTTAAGAGGAAAATTAACGACAAAGGGAATACGGAAATTTATCAGCATTGCTTTTCAACAGTATGGACATTTTATTGAAGAAACGCTGCCAATTGCTTTTTTAAAAAAATATCGATTACTTGATAGGCAGGCAGCATTCAAAGCTATGCATTTTCCAGATAGCCAAGAAGAGGTTAAACAGGCTAGAAGGCGTATTGTTTATGAAGAGTTTCTTTTGTTTCAATTAAAAATGCAGGCATTAAGAAAATTTGAACGCGAGCATTCACCTGGAGTTTGCCAAAACTATAATGTAACAAAAGTAAAGGAATTTATTAATAGCCTTCCTTTTCCATTAACAAATGCACAAGCACGTGTGGTAGATGAAGTGTTAACAGAACTAAAATCACCACTACGCATGAATCGATTGCTGCAGGGAGATGTTGGTTCGGGAAAAACAGTGGTTGCGGCAATTGGCTTATATGCCAGTGTTACGGCAGGTTTTCAAGGTGCGCTTATGGTACCAACAGAAATTCTGGCAGAGCAGCATGCAGAAAGTTTAAAAAGAATGTTAGAACCTTTTAATGTCAGGTGTGAACTTTTGACGAGTTCGATAAAGGGAAAACGAAGAAAGGAAGTCCTCCAACACCTAGCAGATGGGAACGTTGATATATTAATTGGTACACACGCACTAATTCAGGATGAGGTCACCTTCAAGAGACTCGGTTTTGTCATCACGGATGAACAACATCGCTTTGGCGTGGAACAACGAAGAGTACTGAGAGAAAAAGGTGAGAATCCAGACGTATTGTTTATGACGGCTACGCCAATCCCTCGAACACTCGCGATTACGGTATTTGGTGAAATGGATGTTTCAATCATTGATGAGATGCCAGCTGGAAGAAAAACGATAGAAACCTATTGGGCCAAACCAGAAATGCTTGAACGGGTACTGGCTTTTGTTGAAAAAGAATTACAAAAAGGCCACCAAGCCTATGTTATTTGTCCGCTCATTGAAGAATCAGAAAAGCTCGATGTTCAAAATGCCATTGACGTGTACAATACATTAAGTCATTATTTTCAAAACCGATTTAAAGCAGGTCTTATGCATGGCCGCTTAAGCTCAGAAGAAAAGGACTCGGTAATGAAGGCATTTAGTGCGAACGAAGTACAGGTCCTAGTTTCAACGACCGTTGTTGAGGTGGGGGTAAATGTACCGAACGCGACCATGATGGTTATTTATGATGCTGAAAGATTTGGTCTTTCACAGCTTCACCAGCTGCGCGGCAGAGTTGGACGCGGTAGTGATCAATCCTACTGCATTTTACTGGCAAGTCCAAAATCAGAAGTGGGCCAAGAACGAATGCGGATCATGACCGAAACGAACGATGGCTTCGTGTTAAGTGAAAAAGACTTAGAACTTAGAGGGCCAGGCGACTTTTTTGGCAGAAAACAAAGCGGGGTTCCTGAATTTAAAGTGGCAGATATGGTTCATGATTATCGAGCCCTAGAAACTGCAAGAAATGATGCAGTGATGTTGATTCAGTCTAAAGCATTTTGGACAGCCCCAGAATATCAATACCTAAGAAATATCCTCGATGAATCAGGTGTTTTAGAAGGGGAAAAACTAGATTAAATCAAACTTTTTTCCTCTTAAGGGGGTTCTTTGATGGAAAAAGCAGAGAGGCAGGATAAAAACTATTTCTTGCAATCTGCTTTTTCAAATTTTATACTACTATTAGTACCTAGTCATAAGATCGCGGACGGTGTAAACATACATGAGAAAAAGTAAAAAAGAGCGACAACAATTGTTGACCACGACAATTAAAGATAATCCTTTTATTACGGATGAAGATTTAGCTGAAAAGTTTCAAGTAAGTGTACAAACCATACGTCTTGACCGTTTAGAATTATCGATTCCTGAACTTCGTGAACGGATTAAGACTGTAGCTGAGAAACGATTTGATGATGAAGTCCGCTCATTACCGCTAGAAGAAGTGATTGGTGAAATTATTCATATAGAATTGGATCAGAATGCCATTTCGATTTTTGATGTAAAAAAAGAGCATGTCTTTATTCGAAATAACATAGCACGTGGCCATCATGTATTTGCTCAGGCTAATTCTTTAGCTGTAGCTGTAATAAATGATGAACTGGCGCTAACAGCCAAAGCGAATATTCAATTTAAACGTTTGGTAAAACTGAATGAGCGGGTTATTGCCAAGGCAAAGGTTACAAAAATTGATCGGAATCAAGGTAGAACCAGTGTTGAAGTAACAAGTTTTGTAAATAATGAAATTGTTTTTACCGGAGAATTTGAAATGTACCGTTCGAAAAATCGGTAGAGGATGAGGAAAATGAAATTAGCAATCGATGCCATGGGCGGCGACAATGCTCCAAAAGAAATCGTATTAGGGGCACTTAAAGCTGTACAAGCATTTTCAGATATACATATTACCCTTGTCGGGGATGAAAATAAAATAAAAGAAACCTTAACAAATCACGAAAGGATCTCTGTCATCCATACAACGGAAGTAATCCTCGGAACAGATGAGCCTGTTAAAGCGGTTCGCCGCAAAAAGAATGCTTCAATGGTGCTAGCTGCTGGGCAAGTCGCAGATGGATTGGCAGATGCATGTATCTCAGCAGGAAATACAGGTGCGTTAGTAGCAGCTGGACTTTTTGTTGTAGGAAGAATTTCTGGGATACACCGCCCAGCCTTAGCACCTACACTGCCGACCATAGGCGGCGAGGGTTTCTTGTTATTAGATGTCGGAGCTAATGCGGATGCCAAGCCAGAGCATCTCCTCCAATATGGACTAATGGGCTCGATTTATTGTGAGAAAGTAAGAGGCATTTCCAAGCCAAGAGTCGGTCTTTTAAATATTGGGACAGAGGAAAAGAAAGGGAATGAACTAACCAAGCAAGCTTTCGAAATGTTGAAAAATGCCGATATTAATTTTGTGGGAAATGTTGAAGCACGGGATTTATTAGATGGTGTGGCGGATGTGGTTGTGACCGATGGGTTTACGGGAAACATGGTCCTAAAGACGATTGAAGGAACGGCACTATCCATGTTTAAAATGTTAAAAACTGCATTGATGAGCAGCTTTACAAGTAAATTAGCAGCAGCTGTGCTAAAACCGAATCTTAAAACATTAAAAAATACAATGGATTATTCTGAATATGGCGGGGCAGCTTTGTTTGGGTTGAACGCTCCTGTGATTAAGGCACATGGGTCATCAAATGGTCAGGCAATATTTAGTGCAATCAGGCAAACAAGAGAAATGGTAAGTAACGATGTTGTCGGTTTAATTAAGATGTCATCTGAAGATGCAGAACGAGAAAAAGTAGAACGGTAAAGGAGTTTTCAAATGAATAAAATAGCATTCGTGTTTCCAGGACAAGGGTCACAAACTGTCGGAATGGGAAAAGAATTAGCAGATAAACACTCTAAGGTTATGGATTATTTTAGAAGAGCGGATGAAAAGCTTAATATTCCACTGAGTAATCTAATTTTTGAAGGACCGAAGGAAGAATTGACTATTACCTTCAATACACAGCCTGCCCTATTAACAACAAGTATTGCTATTTTAGATTACTTCCAAAAATTTGGAATTAAGGCTGATTACGTGGCTGGTCACAGCTTAGGGGAATATACGGCGTTAGTTGCTGCCGGCACCCTTTCTTTTGAAGAAGGAGTTTATGCCGTCAGAAAACGCGGCGAATTTATGGAAAATGCAGTCCCAAATGGAGAAGGGTCAATGGCAGCCATACTAGGGCTTGACCGAGATAGTCTTCTTGCAGTAACAAATGAGGTAAGTGAATCTGGTAATCCCGTTTCACTCGCAAACTTAAATTGCCCTGGCCAAATCGTCATTTCTGGTTCAAGAAAAGGGGTCGAGTTGGCAAGTGCAAAAGCAAAAGAAGCAGGAGCAAAAAGGGCTCTTCCTCTAGAAGTTAGCGGCCCGTTCCATTCCACTTTAATGAAGCCTGCTGCAGACCAGTTGCGTGAAGTTCTGGATGGCGTTGAAATGAAGGATGCCGAAGTCCCGATCGTTGCAAATGTTACTGCAGAACCGATTAGATCAGCAGCTGAAATGAAGGATAAATTAATTGAGCAGCTCTATTCCCCTGTATTATGGGAAGATTCCGTTCGCAAAATGATTGAGTTAGGTGTCGATACTTTCATTGAAATTGGTCCTGGAAAAGTTCTTTCAGGTTTAATCAAAAAAATTGATAAAACAGTTACCACTTTCTCAGTCTCGGACGAGGAAAGTGCACAATCTGTTATTGATGCATTAAAGGAGGAGAAAATATGAATCTTGAAGGTAAAGCAGCCCTTGTAACAGGTGCATCAAGAGGAATCGGCAGAGAAATTGCTCTTGAACTTGCGAGGCAAGGAGCAAATGTAGCCGTAAATTATTCAGGCAGTGAAGCAAAAGCAAATGAGGTTGTCGATGAAATCAAAGCACTTGGCAGAGAAGCATTCGCTGTAAAATGTAATGTATCAAACTCTGAAGAAGTTGCTGAGATGGTTAAAGGAACAATAGACAATTTTGGTAAACTTGATATTCTAGTCAATAATGCAGGGATTACAAAGGATAATTTGTTGATGAGAATGAAAGAAGAAGAATGGGATGATGTTATTAATATCAACCTTAAAGGTGTATTCCTTTGTACTAAGGCGGTAACAAGGCAAATGATGAAACAGCGGGTAGGTCGGATCATTAATATTGCATCAATTGTTGGCGTTAGTGGGAATCCAGGACAGGCCAACTATGTTGCTGCTAAAGCCGGGGTCATCGGATTGACAAAAACAACTGCGAAAGAACTGGCGTCCCGCAACATTACAGTTAATGCAATCGCACCAGGCTTCATCACAACAGATATGACCGATAAACTGTCAGAAGACGTAAAAGCTGAGATGTTAAAACAGATACCATTGGCAAGATTGGGAGAGCCTAAAGATATCGCCAAAATCACTGCATTCCTAGCATCAGACGATTCTGCCTATATGACAGGACAAACTCTTCATATTGATGGCGGCATGGTAATGTAATAAGAAAGGCGGAAGCGCCTAGGCGCTGAAGCTAGACAGTTAAAAAGTTAAAAATGCAAATAGTAATAAAAACCTAGTGTATTATTTTGTTGAAATACTCTATAATAGCTTGAGGGGAGGTGAACAGGCATGGCAGAGGTATTAGAACGTGTAACAAAAATCATCGTTGACCGCTTAGGTGTAGATGAGTCTCAAGTTAAACTTGAAGCTTCATTTAAAGATGATCTTGGTGCTGATTCCCTTGACGTAGTTGAACTAGTTATGGAATTAGAAGATGAGTTCGATATGGAAATTTCTGACGATGATGCTGAAAAAATTAGCACAGTTGGTGACGCTGTTAATTACATACAAAGCACAAAGTAATCGTTGGATTTATTCACAAAAGCTCCGTTTTCAAACGGAGCTTTATTCTGTAAAATAGAACTTGGCTTCCAACAGTGATGCCAAGTTTCTTTGCGTTTTGTGAAAAACTTTTTTAAACTAGAATGTAGAAGTGTGTAAATTATTTGATGCAAGGTGGAGAAGTTTTGTATGCGCAAGAACAATAATGAAAAAGAGTTGAATAATCGCGCAAAAGAAAATCTTTTTAAAGATTTTCAACATACGATTGGTATTTCGATGGAGAACGAAAAATTATTAAAACAAGCATTTACTCATTCATCCTATGTGAATGAGCATCGCAGAAAGCCTTTCGAAGACAATGAGAGACTTGAGTTTTTAGGGGATGCGGTTCTAGAACTAACTGTTTCACAATTCCTTTACAAAAAATATCCAACGATGACAGAGGGCGAATTGACGAAACTTCGAGCAGCCATTGTTTGCGAGCCGTCTCTTGTATCTTTTGCCAATGAATTACATTTTGGAAAATTAGTTTTGTTAGGTAAAGGAGAAGAGATGACAGGTGGAAGAGAACGTCCAGCTTTATTAGCTGATGTTTTTGAAGCATTCATCGGGGCCCTTTATTTAGACCAAGGAATTGAAACAGTAATTAGTTTTCTTGAGAAAGTAGTCTTCCCTAAGATAAATGCTGGTGCTTTTTCTCATGTGATGGATTATAAAAGTCAATTACAGGAACTCATTCAGCGAGATGGTACAGGGACAATTGAATATCGTGTACTTCAAGAAATAGGACCTGCCCACAACAAAGAATTTGTTTCAAAAGTTTCCTTAAATGGTAAGGAATTAGGTGTAGGAACTGGAAAATCAAAGAAGGAAGCCGAACAACATGCCGCCCAAATGGCTTTAGACATATTAAAGGCTAAAACAACTTAGAATGACAAAATGTTTGCAGGGAGTCCGACTTGCATGCATAGGGAGGATTAAGAAATGTTTCTAAAACGGTTGGACATTATTGGCTTTAAGTCCTTCGCTGATCGTATAGGTGTTGATTTTGTTCCAGGCGTAACGGCAGTGGTAGGTCCCAATGGCAGTGGAAAAAGTAATATAACTGATGCCATCCGTTGGGTTTTGGGGGAACAATCAGCTAAATCGCTAAGAGGCACCAAAATGGAGGATATTATTTTTGGCGGAAGCGACACAAGGAAGCCTCTGAATTTTGCTGAAGTGACACTTACCTTAGATAACCAAGACCAAGGCTTGTCCCTTGATTATAACGAGGTAAGTGTGACTAGAAGAGTAACCCGATCGGGTGAGAGTGAATTCTTAATAAATAAACAGCAATGCCGTCTAAAAGATATTATTGATTTATTCATGGATTCTGGGCTGGGACGAGAAGCATTTTCGATTATCAGCCAAGGAAAAGTGGAAGAAATTTTAAATAGCAAAGCAGAAGAACGACGAACGATATTTGATGAAGCTGCTGGGGTTCTAAAGTATAAACAACGTAAGAAAAAAGCGGAAGTGAAATTGTTTGAGACTCAGGACAATTTAAACCGTGTAAATGATATACTTCACGAACTCGAAAGCCAAGTTGAGCCATTAAAAATACAGGCATCAATGGCCAAGGATTTTCTGGAGAAAAAAGAGGAACTTGAAAAGTTTGAAGTTTCCTTAACCGTTTATGAAATCGAGGATCTCCATCAAAAATGGGAAGACCTTTCAAAACAGTTAAAAGTACACCAGGAGGATGAACTCAAAATCTCATCTGAACTGCAAGTAAAGGAAGCTAAAATTGTTGAAAAAAGAGATCAGATAGCTGCATTCGATGAGTCAATTACTGACCTGCAAAACGTCCTTCTTCATGCAACAGAGGAACTAGAGAAACTTGAGGGGCGAAAAGAAGTCTTAAAAGAGCGTAAGAAAAATGCCTCCCAAAATAAAGAACAGCTTCAAACGAACATCACCGAATTAACTGATAAAATTAGCCAGTTAAAAAGGAATCGCGACAGTTTTTCTAAAACGGTTGAGGACCTTGGAAAACAAGTAAATCTATTACAAGTCCAATTAAAAGAAAAACAGGCAAAACTGCAATTATTTAATGAAAATATTGAAGAAAAAATTGAGAACTTAAAAAGTGAATATATTGAAATACTTAATGATCAAGCTGGTGCAAAAAATGAATTGAAATACATTGAACAGCAGCTTGAACAGCAGGAAAGAAAAAGTTCCCGTCTTGACGTTGAAAATGACAAGTTTATTGAAGAGCGGTTAATCGCGAAAGGTAAGAAATCAAAAATCCAATCCTCATTAAACGAAATACAACAAAAAATAGAGGGCCAAGTCGGTACTTATAGAGAAAAGCAGCGAAAGCTTGAAACATCAAAAAACAATTATCAAAAACAGGAAAAGACTTTGTACCAGGCATATCAAATTCTTCAGCAGGCACAGTCAAGAAAAGATATGCTTGAAGAAATGGAAGAAGATTACTCAGGCTTCTTTCAAGGTGTCAAAGAGGTTCTTAAAGCACGAGGAAAAACCCTTAAGGGAATTGAAGGGGCTGTTGCGGAACTTGTTACCGTTCCAAAAGAGTATGAAACTGCATTGGAAACTGCTTTTGGCGGAGCACTCCAGCATATTGTGGTGGATAATGAACCAAATGCACGTTCAGCTATTCAATATTTGAAACAAAATTCTTTTGGCAGGGCTACATTTTTACCTTTAAGTGTCATTAAGGGGAGAGCATTGTCTTCAGTCCAATTATCTTCGATTCAAAATCATCCATCCTTTATTGGTACAGCCGTCAGTCTTGTGAAATTTGATCCAAAATTCGCGGAGGTTATGAGCAGCCTTCTTGGAAATGTGGTAATAACGAGAGACTTAAAAGGTGCCAATGAATTAGCAAAAATTCTTCAATACCGCTGCCGGATGGTTACACTTGATGGGGATATCGTCAATCCTGGCGGTTCAATGACAGGTGGGGCGGTTAAGCAAAAAAACTCTTCTTTATTAACTCGTAAAGGGGAACTTGAGGAATTAAAAGAAAAGTTAATTGTGATGGAAGAAAAAACAATCCAGTTAGAGAATCTTGTAAAGTCATTAAAAACAGAGGTTCAAGATTTAGAGACTCTGCTGGATGAAATGCGAAAAAATGGCGAAGATTTGAGATTAAAGGAACTAACCTTAAAGGGAGACCTTCGCCAAGCAGAGCTTGAAGAAAAAAATATTAATGAACGATTAGCTATTTATGACCTTGAAAAAGGGCAATTTTCTGATGAGAAAACGACCCTTACCAATAGAAAAAATGAATTATCTGCTGCAATGGATAACTACAAAACGTCTCTAGCAGAATTAGATGCTCAAATAGCGAAACTTTCGGAACAAAAGTCGAATGATCTGACTTCAAAAGAAGCACTTTCGAATGAAATAAATGATTTAAAAGTTACCTTTGCCTCCAAGAATGAACAGTATATGAGTACACAAGAACGTTTAACACAATTACAAGCGGATTTAGATGAGAGTGAACAAAGGCTTTCTCTGTATAGCGAAGACCTCAATCTGTTAACTTCGGAAATGACAAATAGTTCATCCGGTGAGGAACAGTTAGAAACTGCTGCAATTAGAAAACAACAGGATAAAGATGCCGCGTTGCAGTTAATTTCTGCACGAAGAGAAGAACGTTTAACCTTAAAGACGACATTAGAAGATTTAGAGTTGGAAGTAAAAGAATTAAAACGACTTCAGCGTGGGCTGATTGTTGTTTTAAAAGACGAGGAAGTAAAAATTAACCGTTTGGATGTAGACCTTGAAAACCGTTTTGCCCGCTTAAGGGAAGAATATCTTTTATCGTTTGAAGGAGCTAAGGAGCAATATCCATTAACCATACCGCTAGAAGAGGCTAGAAAGAAGGTGAAGCTCATCAAACTGGCCATAGAGGAACTTGGAAATGTGAACATCGGAGCGATTGATGAATATGATCGTGTCTCTGAACGATATGAGTTTCTCAATGAACAAAAGACAGATCTCCAAGAGGCCAAAGAAACTCTTTACATGGTTATTGAGGAAATGGATGAGGAAATGAAAAAACGTTTTGAACAAACCTTTAATGGTATTCGAGAGCATTTTGAGCCAGTATTCAGGTCACTCTTCGGTGGTGGCAGAGCAGACTTAGTACTTACGATACCAGGAGATTTATTAAATACAGGTGTCGAAATTGTTGCACAGCCTCCGGGGAAAAAGCTGCAAAACTTAGGCTTATTATCAGGTGGAGAACGAGCATTAACAGCTATTGCACTCCTCTTTTCAATTTTAAAAGTCCGGCCTGTTCCATTCTGTATTCTTGATGAGGTTGAAGCTGCCTTGGATGAAGCGAATGTCCAGCGCTTTAGCCAATACTTAAAACGATATAGTACGGAGACACAATTTATTGTGATTACTCACCGCAAAGGTACAATGGAGGAAGCGGATGTATTATATGGGGTAACCATGCAAGAATCAGGCGTCTCAAAGCTAGTATCTGTTCGTCTAGAGGATACCAAAGAGCTTGTTGAAACTTAATAATTGTCATTGTTAAAAGTCGTAGTTGATTGGAGCGGAAGGCGCGAGACTCCTGCGGGAGGACGGGACAGGGGTGACCCCACAGGCGCTTAAGCGCCGAGGAGGCTCCCCGGACCGCCCGCGGAAAGCGAAGCGCCTGAAGCGGAAATCAACAACTAAATTTAACATAGCAAAAATAATAGGAAGTGATAAAATGAGTTTTTTTAAAAAATTAAAAGAAAAAATCACCAAATCAACCGATTCAGTTACAGAGAAGTTTAAGGAAGGTCTTACGAAGACAAGAGATAATTTTTCAGGAAAAGTAAATGATCTAGTCGCAAGATACCGCAAAGTAGATGAAGACTTTTTCGAAGAATTAGAGGAAATCATGATCCAAGCCGATGTCGGTTTTGATACCGTAATGAAATTAATAGAAGAGTTGAAAATGGAGGTCAAACGCCGGAACATCCAAGACCCACAGGAAGTTCAAAGCGTAATTTCCGAGAAATTGGTTGATATCTATAATGCTGGTGAAGAGCAATCCTCCAAATTAAACATTCAAGAGAATGGTCTCACAGTTATCCTATTTGTAGGGGTTAATGGTGTCGGGAAAACCACCACAATTGGTAAATTAGGTTACAAATTTAAAAATGAAGGAAAGAAAGTTCTATTGGCTGCAGGTGATACCTTCCGTGCAGGTGCGATTGAACAGCTGGAAGTTTGGGGAGATAGAGTCGGTGTTGACGTCATCAAGCAAGCAGAAGGGTCAGATCCTGCAGCAGTTATGTATGATGCCATTCAGGCAGCGAAGTCTCGGAAATCCGATATTTTGTTATGTGACACCGCTGGGCGTTTGCAAAACAAAGTTAACCTAATGAAAGAATTAGAGAAGGTTAAGCGTGTCATCGAAAAAGAAGTTCCTGGAGCGCCGCATGAAGTAATCCTAGTTTTAGATGCAACAACGGGTCAAAACGCGTTAATCCAGGCAAAAACATTTAAAGAAGTGACAAATGTAAGTGGGATCGTGCTTTCAAAATTGGACGGGACAGCCAAAGGTGGAATCGTCCTTGCGATTCGCAATGAATTAAAAATACCTGTTAAATTTGTTGGTCTGGGAGAAAAAATGGATGACCTTCAGGAATTTGATGCAGAGAAATATGTATATGGATTGTTTGCGAATGAAATTGAACAAACGGAATAAGTGATGTAAAGGGATTATCTTGACAGATAATGTCTGACCCTGTAAACTACTTATGTAAAGGCTTTTCACTTAACATACGTGTTGGAGGGGATTGGCATGCTTGAAAAGACAACACGAATGAATTATCTTTATGATTTTTATCATTCGTTGTTAACACCAAAGCAGCAAAGCTATATGTCTCTCTATTATTTAGATGATTTCTCATTAGGGGAAATAGCCGAAGAGTATGATGTCAGTCGACAAGCCGTTTATGATAATATTAAGCGGACCGAGACAATGCTCGAGGAGTATGAAGAAAAGCTGCTGTTATTTCATAAATTTCAAGAGCGTAGTAAACTTTTAAGAAATGTGAAAGAATTGCTTAACGAGGACGACCCTTCAAAGCAGGCAATGCTAGAAGCTGTTGCCGAGTTGGAGAATTTAGATTAGGAGGCGGCATGAATGGCATTTGAAGGATTAGCCGACCGACTGCAGAATACAATTCAGAAAATCCGCGGAAAAGGGAAAGTCTCAGAAGCGGATGTTAAAGAAATGATGCGGGAAGTGCGTCTCGCTTTACTAGAAGCAGACGTAAACTTTAAGGTAGTTAAAGATTTTGTGAAAAAAGTCAGTGAACGTGCCGTTGGGCAGGAAGTACTGAAAAGCTTAACACCAGGGCAGCAAATTATTAAAATCGTTAATGAAGAATTAACGGAATTAATGGGTGGAGAACAAAGCAAAATCGCTGCATCAAATCGTCCCCCTACTGTCATTATGATGGTCGGATTACAGGGTGCTGGTAAAACGACAACTTCGGGAAAACTTGCTAATTTACTTCGCAAAAAGTATAATCGCAAGCCATTGCTTGTTGCGGCTGATATTTACCGACCTGCTGCCATTAAACAACTTGAAACCCTTGGTAAACAATTGGACATGCCCGTTTTCTCACTCGGTGATCAAGTAAGCCCCGTAGAGATTGCTAGGCAGGCTATTGCAAAAGCAAAAGAAGATCACAATGATTATGTCCTCATTGATACAGCTGGTCGACTTCATGTGGATGAAGCATTAATGGGTGAGTTAAAAGACATTAAAGAATTGACAAAACCTGATGAAATCTTCTTAGTTGTCGATGCCATGACTGGTCAAGACGCAGTTAATGTTGCTCAAAGCTTTAATGAACAACTCGGTTTAACTGGTGTTGTATTAACCAAGTTGGACGGTGATACAAGGGGTGGAGCTGCGCTTTCGATACGCGCTGTGACGCAAACACCGATTAAATTTGTCGGTTTAGGTGAGAAGTTAGACGCTCTTGAACCGTTTCACCCTGAACGGATGGCATCAAGGATCCTGGGTATGGGTGACGTGCTTACGTTGATTGAAAAAGCACAGGCTAATGTAGATGAAGAAAAAGCCAAAGAGTTGGAACAAAAAATGCGGACAGCGTCTTTTACGCTCGAAGACTTTTTGGATCAGCTTGGTCAAGTCCGTAATTTAGGACCGCTTGACGAATTATTAAAGATGATGCCTGGTGCAAACAAAATCAAAGGGTTAAATAATCTTCAAATTGATGAAAAACAAATTGCCCATGTAGAAGCAATCATCCGTTCAATGACGAAGGCTGAAAAAAATAATCCTGAGATCTTGAACGCGAAACGGAAAAACCGGATTGCTAAGGGCAGCGGTCGTTCTGTAACAGAAGTAAACCGTTTGTTGAAGCAGTTTGAAGACATGAAAAAAATGATGAAACAAATGACTGGAATGCAGCAAAAAGGCAAGAAAAAAGGTGGATTTAAGTTCCCATTTAATCCATTTTAACCTGTTTTGTTTTTGAAAAAATTGGTAATACTGTATGTAAAGAAAAAACACTTTACAAACTATAAAAGAATTGATAATATACTATCTTGTGTGAAACTATTCGGAGGTGCTTTTTTAAAATGGCAGTTAAAATTCGTTTAAAACGTATGGGAGCTAACAAAACTCCTTTCTATCGTATCGTAGTAGCAGATTCTCGTTCACCACGTGATGGACGTTACATCGAGGTTGTTGGAACTTACAATCCAGTTGCACAACCAGCAAAAGTTGAGATCAACGAAGAACTAGCTCTTAAATGGTTACAAGACGGTGCAAAACCATCTGATACAGTTCGTAACCTTTTCTCTAACCAAGGCATCATGGAAAAATTCCATAATGCAAAATTAAGTAAGTAAAACGGTCGACGATGAAACAATTAGTCGAAACGATTGTTAAGCCCCTTGTAGATTTTCCAGAAGACGTCCATGTGGATGTTAAGGAAGACGACACCCGGATTACTTATCAGCTGTCTGTGAATAAAACAGATATGGGGAAAGTAATTGGTAAACAAGGGCGTGTTGCAAAGGCCATTAGAACTGTTGTTTATGCAGCAGGATCATCACAACAAAAGAAAATTTTTCTAGAAATTGGTGAATAGCTTTTTGCACCTAGATGAAAGGGAGGAATTAATTCCTCCCTTTTTTGCTATAAGAAAAGCGGAAGCGCCTTGCTTATGACCCCGAGCCCCTAGGCGCTGGAGCTAGACAGAGAAGGGCAGAACTTTTAGGGAGGCATTTTCTTTGCAAATCATTCAAACTGTTGTGGTTAAACAAATTCTAACGGAAGATAGTAAGAAAAAATTATTCGATCAATATGAGGCTAAAAAACAGCAGCTTCAACGGGAAAACAGTCAGCTTCAATTTGAGTTGAAGCGGATGGAAAAAACAAAGAATTTTTCACCTGGTGCATTGAAGAATCATTTTGAAAAAGAAATCAATAAAAGATTAGAAAAAGAAAAGCTTCTTGAGTTTCAAATCGAACAATTACATATGCTACCTTTAGGCAGTGAATTAAAGGAAAAGGAAGTCCAGGCGCTTATTGAGGTAAAAGTAGGCGATTCGTGGAATGAACGTCGGGGACAGTCCGAGATCATCATTAAAGACGGTATAATTGAGGAAATCAGAGAAGGTGAATAAAGAAATGGAAAAATGGTTTAATGTAGGGAAAATTGTTAATACACAGGGCATTAAGGGGGAAGTCCGGGTTATATCAAAAACTGACTTCCCTGAAAAACGCTATAAGGCTGGAAATGTATTATATTTGTTTATGCCGGGTTCAAGTTCGCCGATTGAATTAACAGTTAAAAGCCACCGAACCCATAAAAATTTTGAATTACTTACATTTGAAGGGTATAACAATATCAATGAAGTTGAAAAGTTTAGGGAAGGAATTTTAAAAGTACCAGAATCACAACTAGGTACACTTAAGAAAGATGAGTTTTATTACCATGAGATTATTGGATGTCTTGTTGCTACAACAAAAGGCGAGGAACTTGGAAAAGTCACTGAAATTCTATCACCTGGCGCAAACGACGTATGGGTAGTTAAGGGTAAAGGCGGCAAAGAATTATTAATCCCTTACATCCATGATGTGGTCAAGAAAGTAGATGTGAAAGAAAAAGTCGTCCTAATCGAACCGATGGAAGGGCTGCTTTCATGATGCAGATTGATATCCTTACCCTTTTCCCGGAAATGTTTTCCGGGGTATTTGGTCAATCAATTTTGAATAAAGCTGCTGAAAAATCTGCAGTAAACTATTCAGTCATAAATTTTCGTGAGTATGCAGATAACAAACATTCTACTGTTGATGATTATCCCTATGGCGGCGGTGCAGGAATGGTTTTAAAACCGCAGCCGATCTTTGATGCCGTATCAGCACTAAGGGATAGAGCTAAAAGTAAGAATCCAAGGGTAATTCTTCTTTGCCCCCAAGGTGAACGCTATGAACAGCGAAAAGCTGAGGAATTGTCAAAAGAAGAGCATTTAATTTTTATTTGCGGTCATTATGAGGGATACGATGAACGAATAAGGGAACATGTGGTAACAGATGAAATCTCAATTGGTGATTATGTCCTGACTGGTGGTGAACTTGGTGCAATGGTGGTAGTTGATAGTGTAGTCCGCCTTCTGCCAGAAGTGTTAGGTAATCAGGAATCACATATGAAAGACTCCTTCAGTACGGGACTGCTAGAACATCCTCACTACACAAGACCGGCTGATTTCAGAGGCATGAAAGTACCTGATGTTCTAATATCAGGGAATCATAAGTTAATAGAAGAATGGCGCAATAAAGAAGCATTACGTAGAACACTTGTAAGACGCCCAGACCTTTTGGAAAAAATAGAATTAACAGATGAGCAGGAAAAATGGCTTAAAGAAATAAAAAAAGAATACAAGTAGTATTGCACGTGCCTAGTAATTATGGTATGATACTACTTGTGACTTGAGCTGATACCTATCAGATTGTAGTCTTATAACGATGTTCCGCTGCAATGGATTTAGAAGTTTGATGTGCATGAGCGTCTGTTGGAAGGAGTTGAAAACGATGCAAAAATTGATTGAAGAAATCACAAAAGAACAACTTCGTACTGATCTTCCTGCTTTCCGTCCTGGTGACACTGTACGTGTACACGTTAAAGTTGTCGAGGGTACTCGTGAGCGTATTCAGTTATTTGAAGGTGTTGTGATTAAGCGTCGTGGTGGTGGAATTAGCGAAACTTTTACAGTTCGTAAAATTTCTTACGGAGTAGGCGTTGAGCGTACTTTCCCAGTACACACACCAAAAATTGCGAAGCTAGAAGTACTTCGTCGCGGTAAAGTTCGCCGTGCTAAGCTTTACTACTTGCGTAATCTTCGCGGTAAAAAAGCAAGAATTAAAGAGATTCGATAATAAAAAAGAAGAAGAGCTTGCTCGGAAGCAGGCTCTTTTTTACGTATATTGATTACCCATTATTGCTTGTTTTTTAACAAATTATTAAAGTTTGATTAAAAAATATGATCCCATCGTGTTAAATTTGTTGAAGTTATGTAAAATAAGCTTTATAAAAACTTTTTTTTACAGAGATTGGCGGGGATTGTTATGACAAAAAAGAAAAATGAACTGTGGGAATGGACAAAAGCCCTTTTGATTGCCGTTATCTTAGCTGCAGTCATTCGTTACTTTCTATTTGCTCCGATTGTTGTTGATGGGTTATCGATGATGCCGACATTGAAGGACCAGGATCGGATGATAGTAAATAAATTTAGTTACAATATTGGTGAGCCAAAGCGATTTGATATCATTGTCTTTCATGCTCCAGAGCAAAAGGATTACATAAAGCGCGTAATTGGACTGCCCGGCGACACCATTGAGTATAAAGATGATATATTATATGTTAATGGAAAAGCGTATAAAGAACCATATTTGGATAAGTATAAAAAAGAAGTACAAGATGGACCATTAACAGATGCATTCACTTTGGAAGAAAAAATAGGTCGAAAAACAGTTCCAGAAGGTGAATTATTTGTGATGGGCGACAATCGCCGTTTCAGTAAAGATAGTCGTCACATTGGGACCGTTCCATATAGTAAAATAATCGGTAAAACAAGCTTCGTTTACTGGCCTTTAAATGATGCACATATCGTAACAGTGAAATAAAGTTTACTATTCAGCGAAAGCGCCTAGCCCCTCGAGGTCAAAAGCCAATCCGACATGAAGGTTAAGAAGCAACCTTCATGCCAGCTTGGCTTTTGCTTGTCGGGGCTGGTCAAGGCGCTTTCGCTTTTAAGGGAGGTGGCCAACGATGACGATCCAGTGGTTTCCTGGCCATATGGCAAAAGCTCGCAGAGAGGTCACAGAAAAGTTAAAGTTAGTTGATATTATATTTGAATTGGTGGATGCGAGGATTCCCTATTCTTCGAGAAATCCAATGATAGATGAAATCATTCAACATAAGCCTAGGCTTGTCTTGTTAAATAAAGCAGACATGGCTGATCGAGAAGCAACAAAGGAATGGATTCAGTTCTTTGCCGAAAAAGGAATTAAAGCAATAGCAATTAATTCTCAGGCTGGAGAAGGTATGAGAGAAATTGCGCAAGCTTCACAAGAAATATTAAAAGAAAAATTTGACCGTCTTAGAGCAAGAGGGGTGACAAATCCACGGGCAATTCGTGCAATGATAGTCGGAATTCCCAATGCGGGTAAATCTACTTTGATTAATCGGTTAGCGAAGAAAAATATCGCTAAAACTGGTAATACTCCAGGTGTTACGAAAGCCCAACAATGGATTAAAGTAGGAAAGGAAATGGAACTTCTCGACACGCCAGGAATATTATGGCCAAAGTTTGAGGACCAAGAAGTTGGCAAAAAACTGGCCGTTACAGGGGCTATCAAAGATACATTACTGAACCTCCAAGACCTCACAGTTTATGTCCTTAGGTTTTTAGAACGGGAATATCCAGAGCGCTTAAAGGAGCGTTACAGTCTTGAAACTCTACCTGAAGATGTGGTAGAGATGTTTGATAAAATAGGTGTACTGCGCGGATGCCTTGCGGCTGGTGGCATTGTTGATTATGATAAGGTATCTGAATTGGTCATCAAGGAAATTAGATCCGAGAAATTTGGCCGGATTACATTTGAACGACCTGATGATTTAATTTCTGAATAAAGAATTAGTTTTTACTCTCCGGACGGAGAGTCTTTTTTATGTATTTTTCCCAGTATTTATCGAAGGCTATTTTGCCTTTTTTCTTGTAATATTATTGTATAGAAAGTAAAGGAGCGTCCTATATGAAATATCGTTCTGCATTTGATATTATTGGTCCTGTCATGATTGGACCATCGAGCTCACATACAGCAGGCGCAGCACGAATTGGCCGGGTAGCAAGAACATTATTCGGTCAGTTGCCAAAGAAAGCAATCATCTCATTGTATGGTTCGTTTGCAAAAACCTATAAAGGACACGGAACAGACTTTGCCATTGTGGCTGGACTTTTAGATTTGGATACATTTGATGACCGAATGCCAAAATCTTTGGAAATTGCAAAAGAAATGGGTTTAGAGGTGACCTTTCGTACGGAAGAGGCGGTAACAGATCACCCAAACACCGTGAAAATAAATTTGTATCATGAAGATAACAAACTTGAATTGGTTGGAATTTCAATTGGCGGTGGAACAATCGAGATTACTGAAATAAATTCATTCCCATTGAAACTTTCGGGTGAACACCCTGCAATTTTAGTTATTCATCAAGATCGTTTTGGTATCATTTCAGCTGTAACAAGTGTGTTATCAAAATATGAAATTAACATTGGCCATATGGAAGTTTCGCGATTAGAAAAAGGGGAAATGGCTTTAATGGTTATTGAGGTCGACCAGAAGATTGATGACAAGGTCATAGTGGAATTACAGAATCTTTCAAATGTATCACAAATTATTCGCATGGCTGATTAAATAAACTTACTTGACATCAGGAGGTGCTCAAATGTTTCGAAATGTAGACGAACTTGTTCAACTTGCAGAAAGCAATCAGGTTAAAATTGCAGAAATCATGATTCGTCAAGAAATCGAGGTTTCTGGTCTTTCTAGAGAAGAAATTCTAGGTAAAATGAATAGGAACCTAGTGGTAATGGAGCAAGCGGTGGAAAGAGGTTTAAAGGGAGTACATTCCCATACAGGCCTAACTGGCGGCGACGCAGTGTTGCTTCAAAACTATATTAAGAGTGGCCAAGCCCTAGGGGGAACAATTTTGTTAGATGCCGTTAGTAAGGCAGTGGCAACTAATGAAGTGAACGCAGCAATGGGTGTTATTTGTGCTACACCAACGGCAGGTTCAGCAGGAGTAGTACCAGGAACTTTATTTGCGTTAAAAGAAAAATTAAATCCAACGCGGCAAGAAATGATTGAATTTTTATTTACGGCAGCCGCTTTCGGTTTCGTTGTCGCTAATAATGCCTCTATTTCTGGCGCGGCAGGTGGATGCCAGGCAGAAGTAGGTTCAGCGAGTGGAATGGCTGCAGCAGCGATTGTTGAATTAGCAGGCGGCTCGCCAAAGCAGGCTGCCGAGGCGATGGCGATCACTCTGAAAAATATGCTTGGATTAGTATGCGATCCAGTTGCTGGTTTAGTTGAGGTTCCTTGTGTAAAACGGAATGCAATGGGTGCCTCTAATGCTATTACGGCAGCAGATATGGCGTTGGCGGGAATTACAAGTAGAATCCCTTGTGACGAAGTCATTCATGCGATGTTTTTAATAGGCCAATCTATGCCTTCTGCTTTAAGAGAAACAGCCGAGGGCGGACTTGCAGCGACTCCTACAGGAAAAAGATTGGAACAAGAAATTTTCGGCATGGACAAACCATTCAAATTAAAAGACTTAGTATTATCCTAATGTGAATAACACCCAATGCTAAAGAAAATTGGGTGTTATTTTGTTTGTTATAAAAATGATAACGTATCAAAATAGCGGGTGATAGAATGAAACAATTAACAATCGCAGAGATTGAACAACGATTAGAAAATATCGCGATCGAATCTGATCCATTCTTATTAGACCTTTTTCGAGATGAGCGCAAAGGTGTCCAACAGTTGGTACATAAATGGAAAAAGAAATATGCTGAGAAACAACAGCTAAAAGAAAAGTTTGAGGAAATGAATGTTTATGAACATAATTGGCGCTTAAAAGGATTTGAAATGATTGCAGGTGTTGACGAAGTCGGAAGAGGACCACTTGCTGGTCCAGTAGTTGCGGCAGCTGTCATTTTGCCAAATGACTTTTTTCTTGCGGGTATTGACGACTCTAAAAAGTTGTCTGAAAAAAAACGTTTAGAATACGATTCAATCATTAGAAAAGAAGCCATTTCTTATAGCATTTCGATGATTCATGCTCAGGAAATTGATGAAATGAATATTTATCAAGCGACAAAAAAAGCAATGAATGCTGCGATTGCATCTTTAGACCCAAAACCAGACTTTTTACTTATTGATGCAATGAAACTTGATATTCCCTTCCCCTCTGAATCTATTATTAAGGGTGATGCAAAAAGTATTTCAATCGCTGCTGCATCAATTATAGCAAAAGTAGCTAGAGATACACTGATGAAAGAAATTTCACAAACCTATCCAGTCTATGGATTTCAGCAAAACATGGGATATGGAACAAAGGAACACATCGAGGCAATCAAACAACATGGGATCACATCCTATCACAGAAAAACATTTGCACCAGTCAAGGACTTTATTTGAGGAATATACAATAATAAAAAACAGGCAATGCCTGTTTTTTATTATTATATTAGAAAACAAATTATTCCAAATGAGGCGCAAACTTCCTACGTAAAATCGGGAGAAAATAATTGACAATTTAGAGTATTTCTAAGAAGTATATAATTTTTTAGCATAATGGTAGACAAGGTATGTATCATTATATAAAATGAAAACGGAGTCAGTTTTTAGAAGAGTTTGAATAGGAGGATGGGAAATGAATATCCATGAGTATCAAGGGAAAGAGATCCTCAGAAAATACGGGGTTGCGGTTCCAAATGGTAAAGTAGCGTTCACTGTAGAAGAAGCAGTGGAAGCAGCGAAGGAATTAGGTACACAGGTTTGTGTAGTAAAAGCACAAATCCATGCTGGTGGACGGGGTAAAGCCGGCGGTGTTAAAGTAGCAAAAAACCTTGATGAGGTTCGTACATATGCAAGCGAAATCCTCGGAAAAACTTTAGTAACACACCAAACAGGTCCAGAAGGTAAAGAAGTGAAACGCCTGCTTATTGAAGAAGGCTGTGATATCAAAAAAGAATACTATGTTGGACTAGTATTAGACCGTGCGACTTCTCGAGTTGTTTTAATGGCTTCAGAAGAGGGCGGTACGGAAATTGAAGAGGTTGCTGAAAAGACTCCAGAGAAAATTTTCAAAGAAGAAATTGATCCAGTTGTAGGGTTACAACCTTATCAAGCACGTCGCATTGCATTCAATATTAATATTCCAAAAGAATTAATTAATCAAGCTGTTAAATTTATGACAGCTCTATACAATGCTTATATCGAAAAAGATTGCTCAATCGCAGAAATTAACCCGCTTGTTGTTACAGGTGATGGTAAGGTAATGGCTCTTGATGCAAAATTAAACTTTGACTCAAATGCTCTATATCGTCAAAAAGACGTGCTTGAGTATCGTGACCTTGAAGAAGAGGATGCAAAGGAAATCGAAGCCTCTAAATACGACTTAAGCTATGTTGCGTTAGATGGAAACATTGGTTGTATGGTTAACGGTGCAGGTCTTGCCATGTCAACGATGGATATTATTAAACATTACGGCGGCGACCCGGCTAACTTCCTTGATGTTGGGGGCGGCGCAACTGCTGAGAAGGTTACAGAAGCATTCAAAATTATCCTTTCTGATCCAAACGTAAAAGGTATTTTCGTTAATATCTTTGGTGGAATCATGAAGTGTGATGTTATTGCTGAGGGTGTAGTAGAAGCAGCTAAGCAAGTTGGGCTAAGTGTTCCGCTTGTTGTTCGATTAGAGGGAACAAATGTTGAATTAGGTAAGAAAATCTTAGCTGAGTCAACTGTTGAAATTATTGCTGCTGAATCCATGGCTGATGGCGCACAAAAAATCGTTTCATTAGTGAAATAGGATCAAAGAAAGGGGAATTAACGTGAGCGTTTTTATTAATAAAGATACAAAAGTTATTGTTCAAGGGATTACTGGTTCAACAGCCCTTTTTCATACAAAACAGATGCTTGAATATGGAACCCAAATTGTTGGTGGGACATCTCCAGGTAAAGGCGGAATGGAAGTAGAAGGCGTTCCTGTCTTTAATACTGTTAAAGATGCAGTTGTCGCAACAGGCGCTACAGCTTCTGTTATTTATGTACCTGCACCATTTGCAGCCGATGCAATTATCGAAGCTGTCGATGCTGAGTTGGATCTTGCCATTTGTATCACTGAACATATTCCAGTTTTAGATATGGTAAAAGTAAAACGTTATATGGAAGGCAAAAAGACCCGCTTAGTTGGTCCAAACTGCCCAGGTGTTATCACTGCTGATGAATGTAAAATCGGGATCATGCCTGGTTACATTCATACAAAAGGACATGTCGGCGTTGTATCCCGTTCTGGAACATTAACCTACGAGGCTGTTCATCAATTAACTCAAGCTGGTATTGGTCAAACAACTGCAGTTGGTATTGGTGGCGACCCTGTGAATGGGACAAACTTCATCGATGTTTTAAAAGCTTTTAATGAAGATCCTGAAACATACGCTGTGATCATGATTGGCGAAATCGGCGGTACAGCTGAAGAAGAAGCAGCTGAATGGGTGAAAGCGAATATGACAAAACCTGTTGTCGGCTTCATCGGTGGACGTACAGCTCCTCCAGGGAAACGTATGGGACATGCAGGTGCGATTATCTCTGGTGGTAAAGGTACAGCAGATGAAAAGATCCGTGTCATGAACGAATGCGGAATTAAAGTTGCTGATACACCATCTGTTATGGGTGAAACTTTAATTGAAGTATTAAAAGAACAAGGATTATACGAAAAGTGTAAAACACACTAATATTTTCTGCTAGTCTTTAACAAATAGTCCCTCATAATTGAGGGGCTATTTGTCTAACTTTATTTTTATAAGGAGGCAATTATAAAAATGGACGACTTTAAAGAGAACCTGATTTCTTTGTTGCATTATCCAGATATTTCTTGGATTGCCGTTTTACAAATGCTGAAAAAAGATCCAACCCTGAAAAACGTCTATAAGTCAAAAATTCAATTTCCACACCAGACTAGTTTATTTCCACCTAATACCTCAAGTAACTCTTCAGAAAAATCTTCTAGCATTATACCAAATCCCGACATCATTCGTGACCAAATCCGCCAATACGAAACTAATGATATTGCCGTCATCACAATTTTGGATAAAGAATATCCCCCTTTGTTAAAAGAAATTTATCAACCACCATGGGCATTGTTTGCCAAGGGTGATCTCTCCCTGCTCGAAAAAGACCCCAAACTTGCCGTAGTTGGTTCTCGTCAGGCTACCCAATATGGAAAAAATGCCATTCGAATGATCTTTCCAGGTTTAATAGATCAAGGGGTACTAATAGTAAGTGGTTTAGCAAGAGGAATTGATGCACTCGCCCATGAAAATGCGATAAAAAATGGTGGAAAGACCATTGCCGTGATTGCTGGTGGGTTTTATCATATTTATCCCAAGGAAAATATGAACTTAGCTTTAGATATGATGAAAAATCAACTTGTTCTTTCAGAGTATCCTCCCGATACAAAGCCTCTAAGATGGCATTTTCCATCGAGAAATCGAATCATTAGTGGTTTGTCTAAGGGGACCTTTATTATAGAAGCAAAGCGAAAAAGCGGCTCCCTGATCACTGCCAATTTTGCTGTCAATGAGGGAAGAGATGTATTTTCCTTACCTGGAAGCATATTTAATCCATATTCAATAGGTGCAAATGAATTAATTCAACAAGGGGCAAAGCTGGTAACAGATGCGGAGGATATATTAGTTGAAATTAGATAAAACTCTAGGTTAGCAATAATTTTTTAGAAAAATTGTTTATTTTTAAAGGTTTTTATGAATAAATGGAGAAATTAGCTTAAAAAGGTTGCAATAATTTCTAATTTGTTATACATTTTCCAACAGATGTTCGAAAAAAAGAATATTTGCACATGGAATAAATAATTATGTAAAAAACATATAAAAGAAAAACTTTGGGATAGGGCAGTTTTGTAAAGTATTTTCTCCGGTCAATTTAGGTAAAACTGGTATATAGGAAAGCTTCTCAAATGAAAAGCACCTTAGAAACAGAAATTTTGCCAGATTCGGGGCGCTTCTACACTTTCCCTCTTAAGGAGGATAATTAAATGGCAGATTTTCTTGTAATCGTTGAATCGCCGGCAAAAGCGAAAACGATTGAACGATATTTAGGAAATAAATATAAAGTAAAAGCATCAATGGGACATATTCGCGATTTGCCACGGAGCCAAATGGGGGTTAATGTAGAAAATAGCTATGAACCAAAATATATTACGATTCGTGGAAAAGGTCCTGTTTTAAAAGATTTAAAAACAGCAGCTAAAAAAGCGAAAAAAATCTATCTCGCAGCTGACCCGGATCGTGAAGGGGAAGCAATTGCATGGCATTTAGCCCATAGTTTATCAGTGGACATTAGTTCTGATTGTCGAGTCGTTTTTAATGAAATAACAAAAGATGCGATTAAAGAGTCATTTAAACATCCACGTCCAATTAATATGGATTTGGTGGATGCCCAGCAGGCACGTAGAATTCTCGACCGGCTTGTAGGTTATAATATCAGTCCTCTTCTTTGGAAAAAGGTGAAGAAAGGGTTAAGTGCAGGCCGAGTTCAATCTGTTGCCGTCCGTCTAATTATCGATCGGGAAAATGAAATCAAAGCCTTTGTCCCTGAAGAATATTGGACGATCGATGGCGAGTTTTTAAAAGGAAAAGACCATTTCAGTGCCCAATATTTTTCATTAGCTGGCAAAGAAAAATTTGAACTTAAATCAGAACAAGATGTCCAAAGTATCCTAAGCCAAATGGATGATAATAAGTTTAAAGTCATGTCAGTTACAAAAAAGGAACGAAAAAGAAACCCTGCACCACCTTTTATTACTTCATCCTTACAACAAGAGGCAGCCAGGAAACTAAATTTTCGAGCTAAGAAAACGATGATGCTTGCACAGCAGTTATATGAAGGAATTGAGCTTGGAAAAGAAGGAACGGTTGGTCTGATTACATATATGAGAACGGATTCAACACGGATTTCAGAAGTGGCACAAACCGAGGCTGCTAGCTACATCCGCTCAGAGTATGGAGAAGATTATTTAAAAGATGAGCAAAGAAAAGAGAAGAAACAATCGAACGCTCAAGATGCACATGAAGCGATTCGACCGACGAGTACTTTGAGAGACCCCAATAGCTTAAAATCATTTTTATCAAGAGACCAACTACGTTTATATAAATTAATCTGGGAACGGTTTTTAGCGAGCCAAATGGCACAAGCTGTGATGGATACAATGAGCGTAGACTTACAAAATGGGAATGTCCTATTCCGAGCTAATGGTTCAAAAATAAAGTTTCCTGGATTTATGAAACTTTATGTTGAGGGTTCAGATGACAATGTAGATGAAAAGGATAAAATGCTTCCAAATCTAGAAGTTGGGGATGAAGTGTTTAAAAAGGACATCGAGCCGAAGCAGCACTTCACCCAGCCTCCGCCAAGGTATACGGAGGCAAGACTGGTTAAGACACTCGAAGAACTGGGAATCGGCCGTCCGTCGACATATGCACCAACCCTCGACACAATTCAAAAGCGAGGCTATGTTGCACTCGATAATAAAAGATTTGTACCAACCGAGCTGGGTGAAATTATCGATGAGTTAATTTTAGAGTTTTTCCCAGATATTCTGGATGTCGAATTTACAGCAAAAATGGAACAGGGGTTGGATAATATCGAAGATGGTAAGGTCCCTTGGGTCAATATTATCGATGAGTTTTATCAAGATTTTGAAATTCATTTAAAAAAAGCTGAAGAAGAAATGCAATCTGTTGAAATCAAAGACGAGCCTGCAGGGGAAGATTGTGAGAACTGTGGTAACCCAATGGTCTTTAAAATGGGCCGATATGGGAAATTTATGGCTTGCAGTAATTTTCCTGATTGCCGGAATACAAAACCAATTGTCAAAGAAATCGGAGTAACTTGCCCGAATTGTAAAGAAGGACAAATCATTGAGCGTAAAAGCAAGAAAAAGAGATTATTTTACGGTTGCACCAAATACCCTGAATGTGAATTTATCTCCTGGGATAAACCACTGCCAAGGGAATGCCCTAAATGTGAAGGCATGCTAGTTGAAAAGAAATTAAAAAAAGGCGTGCAAGTTCAATGTGTTAGTTGTGATTACAAAGAGGAACCGCAAAACTAAGGGGGAGAGTGGACAAAGTCCACTCTTTTCATTTTGTTATTATCATAATTAAAAATATTTCCAAGTTGCTTAAAACTTTTTTCTTTTTCATTCGTATAGTACAATGCAAGTTGGACTTAATTGTGGGAAAGGTAATGATAGGTATGTGAACTTAACCACATTTACATAAACCAAGATTAATATTAGGAGGATAATAAATGAACGATGGAACGATAAATGTAATCGGGGCTGGCCTTGCAGGTAGTGAAGCAGCATGGCAAATTGCAAAACGCGGGGGAAAAGTAAGACTATATGAGATGAGACCAGTTAGGCAAACTCCTGCACACCATACTGATAAATTTGCAGAATTAGTTTGCAGTAATTCTTTACGTGCTAATACATTAACAAATGCAGTAGGCGTATTAAAAGAAGAAATGAGAAAGCTTGATTCCGTCATCATCGCAGCTGCAGATGCTTGTTCTGTACCTGCTGGGGGTGCGCTAGCAGTCGATCGCCATGAATTTGCAGCAAAAGTAACTGAAATGGTAAAAAATCATGAAAATGTGACGGTGGTAAATGAAGAAGTAACGGAAATTCCTGAGGGTATAACAGTTATTGCCACAGGACCGTTAACAAGTCCGGATCTTTCTGAAAAACTTAAGGGGCTGACAGGCGAGGAATATCTTTATTTCTACGATGCCGCTGCACCAATACTTGAAAAAGATAGTATTGATATGGAAAAAGTTTATTTAAAATCCCGTTATGATAAAGGGGAAGCAGCTTACTTGAACTGTCCAATGTCCGAAGAAGAATTTAACCGTTTTTATGAGGCGCTAATCTCAGCTGAAACAGTTCCTGTAAAAGAATTTGAAAAGGAAGTTTTTTTTGAAGGGTGTATGCCGATTGAAGTAATGGCGTCTCGAGGAAAGAAAACGATGTTATTTGGTCCATTAAAACCTGTAGGATTAGAAGACCCAAAAACAGGGAAAAGGCCTTTTGCGGTAGTTCAGCTTCGTCAAGATGATGCGGCAGGAACACTTTTTAATATTGTCGGTTTTCAGACACATTTAAAGTGGGGGGCGCAAAAGGAAGTTATTCAATTAATTCCTGGATTAGAAAATGCGGAAATAATCCGTTATGGTGTGATGCATCGTAATACGTTTATTAATTCTCCAAAGGTCTTAAAAGCCACTTATCAATTCCGCAACCGGGAAGATTTATTCTTTGCTGGTCAAATGACAGGGGTAGAAGGATATGTCGAATCGGCTGCAAGCGGGTTAATTGCTGGAATAAATGCCGCACGTTTAAGCCAAGGTTTGGACCCACTTGAATTTCCTGCTGAAACAGCGATCGGAAGCATGGCACATTATATTACGACAACCAACGCAAAGAATTTCCAGCCAATGAATGCAAACTTTGGTTTATTTCCCGAACTGCCGGTAAGAATTAAAGGAAAGCAAGAGCGTAATTTACAGCACGCAAATAGAGCGCTGGAAACAATTCAGAACTTTGTGAAAGTTTTGTAAAGTTTATTGCAAGGGAATTAGAAGTATGTTACGATTTAGTAGCCCTTGCGAGAAGAATATTATGACAAATGTGAATATTTTCTTAAAGTTAATTATAGAGTATTTACAAATTGGAATTTCACATGTTACATAATTATCTATGCGAAAATGTAATCGAAATCACTCCAAAAGGAGGTTCATTTTTATGAACCAATTTCATGCGACAACGATATTTGCAATCCATCATAATGGTGAATATTCAATGTCAGGTGATGGACAAGTGACATTTGGTAATGCGGTAGTGATGAAACACACAGCAAGAAAAGTTAGAAAGATATTTAATGGAAAAGTACTTGCTGGTTTTGCCGGATCTGTTGCAGATGCATTTACCCTTTTTGAATTATTTGAGGGAAAATTAGAAGAATTTAACGGAAACCTTCAAAGAGCTGCGGTAGAGCTTGCCAAAGAGTGGAGAAGCGATAAAGTGCTCAGAAAGCTTGAAGCAATGCTCATTGTTATGAATCGTGAATATTTACTGCTTGTATCAGGAACTGGAGAAGTAATCGAACCTGATGATGGAATTCTTGCGATTGGCTCTGGCGGTAATTATGCGTTATCCGCGGGACGTGCGCTAAAGAAATATGCGGGAGACCACTTATCTGCAAAGGAAATAGCGAAAGCTTCTTTAGAAATAGCAGCGGAAATATGTGTGTACACGAACCATAACATTATTGTGGAAGAGCTATAACGGAAGGAGACGTATATTATGGGAAGAACCACTAATTTAACCCCTCGTCAAATAGTTGAAAAACTTGATCAATATATCATTGGACAAAAGGATGCTAAGAAAGCAGTGGCTGTTGCCCTTAGAAATCGATTCAGAAGAGGATTGTTAAATGAAAAACTTAGGGATGAAATTATCCCTAAAAATATTTTGATGATCGGGCCAACTGGCGTGGGGAAAACGGAAATTGCCAGAAGGATTGCTAAAATAGTTGGTGCTCCTTTTATCAAAGTGGAAGCTACCAAGTTTACTGAAGTGGGCTATGTCGGGCGAGATGTTGAATCCATGGTTAGGGATCTTGCTGAAACCTCTGTACGTCTAGTGAAAGAGGAACGAATGCAAAGTGTGAAGGAACGGGCTGAAGAGAATGCAAACAACCGACTTGTCGATTTACTAGTTCCATCCGCTAAAAAGGCAAATAACTTTAAAAATCCACTAGAGATGCTTTTTGGCGGCGGCAATCCATCAACTGAAACAGAAACTCAGCAAGAAGATTATTCGATCACAGAAAAACGGAAAATTGTCAAAGAAAAATTGGCACTAGGGCAGCTTGAGGAAGAAATCGTTACAGTCGAGGTAGAAGAGCAAACACCATCAATGTTTGATATGCTTCAAGGCTCAGGAATTGAACAAATGGGGATGAATATGCAAGATGCCCTAAGCAGCTTTATGCCAAAAAAACGCAAAAAGCGCAAATTGACTGTTCGTGAAGCTAGAAAAGTGTTAACTAGTGAAGAAGCTTCTAAGCTGATTGACATGGATGAAGTATCGTCAGAAGCAATCTACCGAGCTGAACAAAATGGAATTATTTTTATTGATGAGATTGATAAAATTGCTAGCAAGAACTCTGGAGGTTCTTCAGCGGATGTATCAAGAGAAGGTGTCCAACGTGACATTTTACCTGTTGTTGAAGGTTCAACAGTGGTAACAAAATATGGGTCAGTGAAAACGGATCATGTGTTATTTATTGCAGCCGGCGCGTTTCACATGGCCAAACCTTCAGATCTAATTCCGGAACTTCAAGGACGCTTCCCAATTCGGGTTGAATTAACGAAGCTGACTGTGGAAGATTTTTTCAGGATCTTAATCGAGCCGGATAATGCACTAATTAAGCAATATCAAGCATTATTGGAAACTGAAGGTATACAAATTGAATTTTCTGACGATGCTATTCGTAGAATTGCTGAAGTTGCATATGAAGTGAATCAAAATACAGATAATATTGGTGCAAGACGTCTTCATACCATACTAGAAAAGCTTTTAGAAGATTTATCTTTTGAGGCACCAGATATTTCTATGGAGAAGGTTACCATTACACCACAGTATGTAGATGATAAACTCGGTGCTATTTCGAAAAACAAAGATTTAAGTCAGTTTATCCTGTAAAAGTGAACATCTCAATTTCCATTTGGAAGCAATGTTCATTTATTAAATACCTAAAATGTAGAAATTATGCTTGATTAAAATTTAATAATGGTTGTAGTTACTTAGGAGGAAGAAACAGATGGATTTACTTACAAAAACTAGAAGGATTAACGTATTATTGCAAAAGGCAGCTGGAAAACCAGTTAATTTTAAGGAAATGTCCGAAACATTGAGTGAAACAATTGAAGCAAATGTGTATATTGTCAGCCGTCGCGGAAAACTTCTTGGCTTTTCAATTTATCAGCAAATTGAAAACGAAAGAATGAAAAAGATGTTTGAGGATCGTCAATTTCCTGAAGAATATACTAAAGGTTTATTTAATATTCAAGAAACATCTTCAAACCTTGATATTGAAAGCCAATACACTGCTTTTCCAGTGGAAAACAGAGACTTATTCCGTACAGGTTTAACAACAATTGTGCCAATTATTGGTGGTGGGGAGCGTCTTGGAACACTCATCCTAGCAAGATTAGAAGCAAAATTCCATGATGAAGATTTAATCCTCGCAGAATATGGTGCAACAGTTGTAGGTATGGAAATCCTTCGTGAAAAGTCAGAAGAAATTGAAGAAGAAGCAAGAAGTAAAGCTGTTGTTCAAATGGCAATTAGTTCATTATCATATAGTGAGCTGGAAGCGATTGAGCATATTTTTGAAGAGCTTAATGGCCGTGAAGGGTTATTAGTTGCATCTAAGATTGCAGACCGTGTTGGAATTACCCGTTCAGTTATCGTTAACGCTTTAAGAAAGCTTGAGAGTGCTGGGGTAATTGAATCTCGTTCACTTGGTATGAAAGGAACATATATCAAAGTCTTAAATGATAAGTTCTTGATTGAATTAGATAAACTAAGAGCAAATTAATTAAACCATTCCCTAGCCTCGCTAGGGATTTTGTTTTTTTTAGTAATGTTAGAGCTCATTCATTATTTTGGCACCCTGTTGATTGGAGTGGAAGGTGCGAAGACTCCTGCGGGAGGACGGGGCAGGGGAGACCCCACAGGTGCGTAGCACCGAGGAGGCTCCCCGGACCGCCCGCGGAAAGCGAAGCACCTGGAACGGAAATCGACAGGCAAGTTAAATAGAACCTTTTTATAAAAGTAATGCTTGATTGTTATTATCACATATGCTATATTATTTTACGGTGTTAATACACACGCTTATTGATTTAAACAGATGGTGCTGTTCATAACAGTTTCTGTTTAAAAATGAAGTGAGCGGAGGACAACAAACCATTAGGAGGAAAAAATCATGTCAGTAATTTCTATGAAGCAATTGCTTGAAGCTGGTGTACACTTTGGACACCAAACACGCCGTTGGAACCCAAAAATGAAGAAATATATCTTCACAGAGCGTAACGGTATCTATATCATTGACCTACAAAAAACAGTTAAGAAAGTTGAAGAAGCTTATAACTGGGTTAAGGAACTTGCTGGTAACGGCGGAACAGTTCTTTTTGTTGGTACTAAGAAACAAGCTCAAGATTCTGTTAAAGAAGAAGCGGGCCGTTCTGGTATGTACTATGTTAACCAACGTTGGTTAGGTGGTACACTAACAAACTTTGAAACAATTCAAAAGCGTATTGGCCGCTTAAAAGATATTGAAAGAATGTCTGAAGACGGTACTTTCGAAGTATTACCGAAGAAAGAAGTAGTACAATTAAAGAAAGAACAAGAACGTCTTGAAAAATTCCTAGGCGGAATTAAAGACATGAAACAACTTCCAGATGCATTATTCATCATCGACCCTCGTAAAGAGCGTATCGCTGTTGCGGAAGCAAAGAAATTAAACATTCCTATCGTTGGTATCGTTGATACAAACTGTGATCCAGACGAAATCGATGTTGTTATCCCAGCGAATGATGATGCAATCCGTGCGGTTAAACTTTTAACTGGTAAAATGGCTGATGCGATCCTTGAAGCTAAACAAGGTGAAGAAGTAGCTGTAGAAGCTTAATTTAAGTGATTAAATGAAAAGGTGATAAGAGGGAGACCCTTTATCACCTTTTTTTAAGAAGGTTTTTTTAAGAAAGTTTTATATTAGCTGTCATTGGCTAAGATATGGATACATAGAAAAATAAAGGAGGAATTTACATTATGGCAATTACTGCTCAAATGGTAAAAGAATTACGTGAAAAAACTGGTGCAGGTATGTTGGATTGTAAAAAAGCATTAACTGAAACTGATGGTGATATGGACAAAGCAATTGACTTCTTACGTGAAAAAGGAATTGCATCTGCGGCTAAAAAAGGTGACCGTATCGCTGCAGAAGGGTTAACATATGTAGTTACTGAAGGAAACAACGCAGTGATCCTAGAAGTAAACTCTGAAACTGATTTCGTAGCGAAAAACGAAGCGTTCCAAGCACTTGTAAAAGAATTAGCTGCACACCTTCTAAAAAACAACCCAGCATCTGTTGAAGAAGCATCTGCTCAAACAATGGAAAATGGCGCTACTGTTGCAGACCATATCAATGCTGCGATTGCTAAGATTGGTGAAAAATTAACACTTCGCCGCTTTACAGTGTTATCAAAAACTGACAACGATGCATTTGGTGCTTACATTCATATGGGTGGACGTATTTCTGTGTTATCTGTTCTTGAAGGTACTACAGATGCAGACGCTGCAAAAGATGTTTCAATGCATATCGCTGCACTTAAGCCAAAATATGTTTCTCGTGACCAAGTTTCACAAGACGAAGTTGAGCATGAGCGTCAAGTATTAACTCAACAAGCTCTAAACGAAGGCAAGCCTGAAAAGATCGTTGAAAAAATGGTTGAAGGCCGCCTTGGAAAATATTTTGAAGATGTTTGTGTTCTTGACCAAACTTTTGTTAAAAACCCTGATCAAAAAGTACGTCAATTCGTTGAATCTAAAGGTGCTACAATCCGTGAATTCGTTCGTTACGAAGTAGGAGAAGGCATTGAAAAACGTGAAGATAACTTTGCAGAAGAAGTAATGAATCAAATTAAAAAATAATCGGCAATATTCTCGAACATAAGGGAATATTACGAAATAGCTATTAAATAGGGGACACTATGTGTTCCCTTTTTTAAGAAGAAATAAATACATATTGGAGGTTAATATGAGCGGTCCTAAGTACAAACGGGTAGTTTTAAAGTTGAGCGGTGAAGCACTAGCTGGTGATGAAAGCTTTGGTATTAAACCTTCAGTAATCAAATCGATTGCTATTCAAGTGAAAGAAATAGCGGAACTTGGTGTAGAAGTTGCTGTCGTTGTTGGCGGTGGTAACATTTGGCGTGGTAAAATAGGTAGTGAGATGGGAATGGACCGGGCAACAGCTGATTATATGGGGATGCTTGCAACTGTAATGAATTCTTTAGCGCTACAAGATAGCTTGGAGCACTTGGGGATTGAATCAAGGGTGCAAACATCAATTGAAATGCGCCAAGTGGCAGAACCTTATATTAGACGCCGTGCGATTAGGCACTTAGAAAAAAAACGGGTGATTATTTTTGCGGCTGGTACAGGGAATCCATATTTCTCTACTGATACAACTGCAGCACTCCGAGCAGCGGAAATTGATGCTGAAGTGATTTTGATGGCAAAAAATAATGTCGATGGAGTTTACTCTGCTGACCCTCGTTTAGATGCCAACGCAATCAAATATGAAGATCTGTCTTTCCTTGATGTGCTTAAAGAAGGATTAGCAGTTATGGACTCAACTGCATCTTCATTATGTATGGACAATGATATACCATTAATTGTTTTCTCAATTATGGAGCAGGGCAATATTAAACGAGCCGTTATGGGTGAAAAGATAGGAACAATTGTTAGGGGGAAAAATTAATGCCGAAACAGGTCATTGCTGCGACAAAAGATCGTATGACAAAAGCGATTCAGTCATATTCACGTGAACTTGCAAGTATTCGAGCTGGAAGAGCAAGTGCTTCATTATTAGATAGAATTACAATTGATTACTATGGTGCACCAACTCCTGTCAATCAAATGGCTGGAATTACCACACCTGAAGCAAGATTAATTGTGATTCAACCTTACGATAAATCTATTCTTGGTGATATTGAGAAAGCTATTCTCAAATCTGATTTAGGATTAAATCCTACTAATGACGGCACGGTAATCCGCCTTGCGATCCCACAATTGACAGAGGAGCGCCGTAAAGAACTGGTTAAGTTAGTTAAAAAGTATTCAGAAGAAGCTAAAGTAGCTATCCGTAATATCCGTCGTGACGGTAATGATGATTTGAAGAAGCTTGAGAAGAATGGGGAAATTACTGAGGATGCTCTTCGCGGTCATTCTGATGATATTCAAAAGTTAACTGACGAATACATTAGTAAAATTGATCAAGTCACAAAAGATAAAGAAAAAGAAATTATGGAAGTATAATTCATTATCGAACCCTCTGTTTAGGGGGTTTTTCACTATTTTATTACGTAAATAAGATCTATTGAGGGATTTTGAAAGTTGTCTGAAAATAATTCTTAATTCCTTTTATTTTACATAAGTTAATTAATAGAGATATCTTAATGCTTTTTTGGTATGATAAAAACATGCTACCCCGAAATGTCCATTACATAACAACACACGCTTCAATGGAATTGATCGATGATTTATTTTCGGAGGAAATGATTAACTAATTAGAGGAGCAATGTCATGTTTAATAAAATAAGGCTTGGGAAGAACCGAAACACCCTTTCCACACTCCGAAATAAAATAGATGAAATAAAAAAATTGCCTGTTCCTGAACATGTGGCGATTATTATGGATGGAAACGGGCGTTGGGCTAAAAAACGGGCATTACCGAGGATTGCTGGTCATCACGAAGGTATGAAAGTAGTCCGTAAAACAACGAAATTAGCAAATGAACTTGGAATTAAGACGTTAACATTATATGCGTTTTCGACTGAGAATTGGAAAAGACCAAAGAATGAAGTGGAATATATAATGAGCCTTCCTGATGAGTTTTTAGGTACCTTTCTCCCCGATTTGATTGCAGAAAATGTACAGGTGAAAATGATGGGGTACAAAGATCAACTTCCTCCACATACGCTCCGTGCAATCGAAAAAGCGATTGAGGATACGAAGGATAACAACGGGTTAGTTCTCAATTTTGCTTTAAATTACGGGAGTAGAGCGGAAATACTTGATGCCGTTAAGAAGGTCTTAAATGATAGCAAAAGTGGTAAACTAAATGAGATAGACCTAGATGATAAAGTCTTTTCTTCCTATCTAATGACTGCCAACTTTACTGACCCGGACCTATTAATACGTACGAGTGGTGAAATTCGTTTAAGTAACTTTATGCTTTGGCAGTTAGCTTACTCTGAGTTTTGGTTTACAGATGTGTTATGGCCGGATTTTAGTGAGGAACATTTACTTGAGGCAATTGAAACATTCCAAAAACGGCAGCGTCGGTTTGGTGGTATATAGTACAACAAAGGTGTTGAAAATTAAATGAAGCAACGAATCATAACAGGAGTCATCGCAGCTGCACTTTTTTTGCCCATCGTTTACTTTGGTGGATTTCCAATGGTATTGCTTACGTATTTTTTAGCGACGATCGGTTTGTATGAATTATTGAAAATGAAAAAACTGAATATTTTTTCGGTTAATGGTGTATTATTAGTTTTATTTCTATGGGTGCTGCTTTTCCCTGAAAAGTATCATCACATATTAGATTCATTTTATTACTCAAAAGCCGAAATTTGTATTGCGTTAATCCTATTGTTATTAACCTTTACCGTCATAACCAAGAATCAATTTACTTTTGAAGATGTTTCATTTTCGATTTTATCTGCTATCTATGTGGGGATTGGATTTTACTATTTCTTTGAAACTAGACAAGATGGCGGACTCGTCTTTATTTTGTATTCCTTGTTTATGATCTGGGCTACCGATTCGGGGGCATATTTTATTGGAAAGGCTCTTGGAAGGACAAAGCTCTGGCCGGAAATTAGCCCCAATAAAACGGTGGAAGGATCAATTGGCGGTATTGCTTGTGCAGTTTTGGTTGCTGTGCTCTTTGCACTTTTCTCTGACATCAACGTCGGTCTTTTATCATTAATGGGAATTACAGTAGTTCTTTCTATTTTTGGACAAATCGGTGACTTAGTTGAATCTGCTTTTAAGCGTCATTTTAATGTTAAAGACTCTGGAAATATCTTACCAGGTCATGGCGGGATCCTTGACCGATTTGATAGCCTATTATTTGTTTGGCCCTTGCTTCATCTGTTTCACCTATGGATATAAAACGTATGTGCTTCGCATTTAGGAGTTGACCTTTTTGAAAAAAATTAGTTTATTGGGTGCCACTGGATCAATCGGCACCCAAACGTTAGATATTATTCGTGAGCATCCAACTGAATTTAGTGTTGCAGCCATTTCTGTTGGTAAGAATATTGATTTGGCTCGTAAATCGATTGTTGAGTTTCAACCTGAGCTTGTTTCTGTACAAGACTATCATGACTGTCATACATTAAAAGCAGAATTCCCTACAATTAAGTTTACATATGGTCAGGAAGGATTAATTGAGACTGCCGTTTATAAAAAAGCAGATATCCTTGTCAATGCTGTCATCGGCAGTGTGGGTTTAAATCCAACGCTGCAAGCGATTGAGAGCGGGAAAGTCATCGCAATTGCTAATAAAGAAACGCTTGTAACTGCTGGTCATTTGGTAATCGAAGCTGCTAAAAGAAATAATGTTCCACTCCTTCCTGTTGATAGTGAACATTCTGCCATTTTTCAAGCCTTGCAGGGGGAGAAAGAAAAAAATATTGAAAGATTAATTCTAACTGCTTCAGGCGGAAGCTTTCGTAATCTTTCCAGGCAAGAATTGAAAAATGTGACTGTAGAACAAGCATTAAACCATCCAAATTGGTCGATGGGTGCCAAAATCACCATTGATTCGGCATCGATGATGAATAAAGGTTTGGAAGTAATTGAAGCACACTGGCTCTTCAATATGCCATATGAAAAGATTGATGTATTGCTGCATAAAGAAAGCATCATTCATTCAATGGTTGAATTTCATGATAGCAGTATTATTGCACAGCTTGGTACACCAGATATGAGAGTACCAATCCAATTTGCACTCACCTATCCTGATCGCTTAGCATTGCCTACATCAAAGCGTTTGGATTTAGCAAGTATTGGGAAATTGCATTTTCAGGAAATGGATATGGCAAGATTCCGCTGTCTAGGTTTTGCCTATGAGGCAGGAATAAAAGGAGGCTCGATGCCTACCGTATTAAATGCAGCTAATGAAGTGGCTGTTGCAGCATTTCTAGACGGAAAAATTCATTTCTTGCAGATTGAGGATTTGATTGAAAAGGCATTAACTTCTCACCAAACCGTGGATCACCCTAGCTTAGCAGCTATCCAAGAGATAGATACAGAAACAAGACAGTATGTACGTTCACTTCTATAAAAAAAGGTGGTTTTAATTTGACTACAGTTATTGCCTTTATTGTGATTTTTGGCGCACTTGTATTCTTTCATGAATTAGGTCATTTGATTTTCGCAAAAAGGGCAGGTATTTTATGCCGTGAATTTGCCATAGGGTTTGGGCCAAAAGTATTTTCTCATAAAAAAGGGGAGACGACTTATACCATTCGCTTACTACCGATTGGCGGATTTGTCCGTATGGCAGGCGAAGACCCAGAAATAATTGAAATTAAGCCTGGATATCGAATTGGCCTGTTATTTGATAAGAATGAGAAAGTAAATAAAATCATCTTGAATAATAAAGAAAAATTTCCTAATTGCCGGATTGTTGAAGTGGAATATGCTGATATTGAAAAAGATTTAATCATTAAAGGATTTCCTGACGATGAAGATGAGGAATTAAAAACATTTGCCATTAACCCAGAAGCCGTCATCGTTGAAAATGGAGTTGAATCACAGATTGCTCCCATTGATCGCCAATTTGGTTCAAAAACATTGGGGCAAAGAACAATGGCTATTTTTGCTGGACCAATGATGAATTTTGTACTAGCATTCATTGTCTTTATTATTATTGCTTTTATTCAAGGTGTACCAACGAATGAACCTAAGTTAGGTGAAATCACTCCTGAAGGGGCAGCAATGGCTGCAGGTCTTAAAAAAGGTGATCTAATACAGACGATCAATGGTTCAGAAATAACTAGTTGGTCTGATGTTGTAGAAGTTATTCGGAAAAACCCAAATGAAAAACTCGATTTTTCAATTCGTCGTGACAACAAGGATTTAGATATCACTGTAACCCCAATTGAAAAAACGGTTGAAGGAAAGAAAATCGGACTAATTGGTGTCTATAGTCCAGTTGAAAAATCACCCGTTCAAGCGATAAAAGCAGGATTCACAGAAACCTATTTCTGGACCAAGCAGATTTTTGTGATGGTTGGTAAATTAGTAACGGGACAATTTTCAATCGATGCACTATCAGGACCGGTAGGTATTTACCAAGCTACTGATTCTGTTGCTAAATCTGGAATTTATTATTTAATGAAGTGGGCCGGGATATTAAGCATTAACTTAGGAATTATGAACTTATTGCCGATTCCCGCTCTGGATGGCGGCAGATTGATGTTTTTTGCTGTTGAAGCAGTTAGAGGAAAGCCAATTGATCGTCAAAAGGAAGGGATGGTCCATTTTATTGGATTTGCCCTACTCATGTTACTCATGCTTGTTGTAACATGGAATGATATTCAAAGGTTCTTCCTGTAAATATGATAAATTTTCTGTAAAATAAGGGGCCGTTAATCCGGTCCCTTATTTTTTTAAAGGCTATGTTAAGCTTATTGTATATTTTGGCCCCCTGTTGACCTTCGTTCCAGGCACGAAGACTCCTGCGGGAGGACGGGGCAGGGGAGACCCCACAGGAGCGCAGCGACGAGGAGAAAGAAATGCGGAAGCGCCTTGTACAGCCCCGACAAGCGCTGGAGGGCCTGACGTTGAAGTCGTTCTTTGACTTCAGCGGCAGGACCGAAGCGACCTCGAGTGGCTAGGCGCTGCAGCTGGACAAGCTCCCCGGACCGCCCGCGGAAAGCGAAGTGCCTGGAGCGGAAATCAACAGGCAAGTTTAACAGAGCCTTTTTAAAAGAAAACTTTTTAACTAAATTGGAGAATTTTTTCTGTCGATTAATGCCGAATCAAATCGACTCATATGATATAATTACTTTTTGACGAGATAAATAAAGTGATTTTTAATAGATGGGAGAGAGAACGATGAGCGAACATGCCCTAGGCAAAAAAGAGCGATTCCAACTCTTGCTCCAGCAGCTGCAATTAATTGAGGATGCTGTTGTAGTGCATTTCAACAATGCGCAAATAGATAGGTTATTAGTTGAAAAAAAGAATCGAAAGTGGCATTTTCAATTTTTACTCGAAAATATTCTTCCCTATAATATCTATGTTCTGTTTACGACACAACTTGAACGGACATTTTCAAATATCGCCACGATATCTTTCCAAATTAATGTAACAAATCAAACCATTTCATCTGAATTAATACGAGATTATTGGAGTTATAGCATTCAGCAAATAGATGGGATTGCTCCGCCTCTTTTAAAACTGTTGCATGAACAACTCCCTGAAGTGAATGGAAATAAACTAACAATTACGGTTCGTAATGATACAGAAGGACTTGCATTAAAGAGGAAATATGGTGAGGTAATCTCAAAAATATATCAATCGTTCGGGTTTCCTAGCCTTTCAATAGAGACGGACCTGAAAAATGTAGAAAAAAGTGATGAATACCAACAATTTTTACTTGCTAAGCAAAAAGAAGACCAAGAACGCGGACTGCAGGCAATGGTAGAATTGCAGAAAAAAGAAGCTGAAAAGGATCAAGCATCTGGAGAGCTGCCATCTGGACCACTTACTATTGGTCTTACGATTAAAGATAATAACGACTTCCGCACTTTGATTGATATTGTCGACGAAGAAAGAAGAGTAGCGGTGGAAGGTTACATCTTTGATGCTGAGATTCGTGAACTCAGGAGCGGTCGGTCTCTGTTAACATTTAAAATAACGGATTATACAAGTTCCATCATGGTAAAAATGTTTTCACGAGACAAAGAAGACGCTGCTCTCTTCCAATTAGTCAAGAAGGGTATGTGGGTAAAGGTTCGAGGAAGCATTCAAAATGATACCTTTGTCCGAGACCTCGTCATGATAGGCAATGATATTAATGAAATCAAACCGGCAGGTCGGAAGGATACGGCTCCTGAAGATGAAAAACGGGTTGAGCTCCATCTTCATACCCCAATGAGTCAAATGGATGCTGTCACACCTGTGAGTGCGTTGATTGCCCAGGCTAAAAAATGGGGGCATAAAGCGATTGCCGTAACTGATCATGCCGTTGCCCAATCCTTTCCTGAAGCATATGGTGCAGGGAAGAAAAATGATATTAAAATTCTTTATGGCGTTGAAGTAAACTTAGTAGATGATGGGGTGCCAATCGCGTATAATGATGCGCACCGTCAGCTTACCGAGGATACCTATGTCGTTTTTGACGTTGAAACGACTGGTCTCTCAGCTGTGTACAACACCATTATCGAACTAGCCGCTGTAAAAATACATGATGGAGAAATCATTGACCGTTTTGAATCCTTTGCCAATCCACATCACCGATTATCGGCAACAACAATCAATCTTACGGGAATCACCGATGACATGGTCCAAACTGCTCCGGAAATAGAAGAAGTTCTTCGGAATTTTAGAGAATGGGTCGGAGATTCTGTCCTTGTTGCCCATAATGCTTCCTTTGATATGGGGTTCCTAAATGTCGGCTATAAAAAAATAGGCTTTGATAAAGCCAATAATCCTGTTATTGATACGCTTGAACTTGGTCGATTCCTCTATCCAGAATTGAAAAACCATCGGTTAAATACGCTGGCAAAGAAGTTTGATATTGAATTAACCCAGCATCACCGAGCAATTTATGATGCAGAGGCCACTGGTTATTTACTTTTGAAAATGTTAAAAGATTCACTTGAAAAAGGAATCGAATATCATGATCAATTTAATGATAATATGGGTAAAGGTAATGCCTACCAACGTGCTCGTCCGTATCACTGTACATTATTAGCTCAAACTCAAGCAGGTTTAAAGAATCTGTTTAAACTTGTATCCATTTCCCACCTCGAATACTTTTATCGTGTCCCTCGATTGCCTCGTTCTGTTTTACAAAAATACAGAGAAGGGATTCTTGTTGGCTCTGGATGTAATAAAGGAGAAGTATTTGAGGGGATGATGCAAAAATCTCCTGAGGAAGTAGAAGGCGCTGCCCGCTTTTATGATTACATTGAAGTTATGCCAAAAGAAGTCAATGCACCGTTAATTGAAATGGAATTGGTTAGCGATGAAAAAGCAATGGAAGACATTATTTCGAAAATTGTTAACTTGGGGGATAAATTAGGACTTCCAGTCGTTGCCACAGGAAATGTTCATTACCTTAACGAAAATGATAAAATTTATCGCAAAATATTAATTAATTCCCAAGGTGGAGCTAATCCGCTCAACCGTCATGAACTTCCAGATGTACACTTTAGAACAACTAATGAAATGCTGGATGCTTTTTCCTTTTTAGGAAAAGAGAAGGCAAAAGAAATAGTCGTCACGAACACGAATAAAATTGCTGATATGATTGAAGTCATTAAACCAATTAAAGATGATTTGTACACACCGAAAATTGAGGGTGCCGATGAAGAAATGCGTGAAATGAGTTACGCAATGGCACGAAAAATATACGGTGATAACTTGCCAGAAATTGTTGAAGCCCGGTTAGAAAAAGAATTAAAAAGTATTATTGGTCATGGATTTGCCGTTATTTATTTAATTTCACATAAGCTAGTAAAAAAATCATTGGATGACGGCTACCTTGTAGGTTCCAGGGGGTCTGTCGGTTCATCACTGGTTGCGACCATGACAGAAATTACCGAAGTCAACCCGCTGCCGCCACATTATGTATGTCCAACGTGTAAGCATTCAGAGTTCTTTAATGATGGATCGGTTGGGTCTGGTTTTGATTTACCTGATAAAGATTGCCCGCAATGCGGCGGGAAATACCATAAAGACGGACACGATATTCCGTTCGAAACGTTTCTTGGATTTAAAGGGGACAAGGTTCCCGATATCGATTTAAATTTCTCGGGAGAATACCAGCCGCGTGCCCATAACTATACCAAGGTCCTTTTCGGAGAAGAATATGTTTATCGTGCCGGGACAATTGGTACGGTTGCAGATAAAACAGCTTTTGGTTATGTGAAGGCATATCAGCAGGACAACAATCTTCAACTCCGAGGGGCAGAAGTGGAACGACTAGCATCGGGCTGTACGGGTGTAAAAAGAACAACAGGACAGCACCCGGGGGGGATTATCGTAATCCCTGATTACATGGATGTTTATGATTTTTCACCAATTCAATTCCCAGCAGATGATAGAAATTCTGAATGGAAGACAACGCATTTTGATTTCCATTCCATCCATGATAATGTCTTAAAGCTCGATATTCTTGGACATGACGACCCGACTGTCATTAGGATGCTTCAGGACCTGAGCGGGATGGATCCAAAAACAATTCCAACTGACGACCCTGAAGTTATGAAGATCTTCAGCGGCACCGAGTCATTAGGCGTAACAGAACAGCAGATTATGTGTAAAACGGGGACATTGGGAATCCCTGAATTTGGTACGCGATTTGTTCGTCAGATGCTTGAAGATACAAAACCTACTACTTTTTCTGAATTAGTGCAAATCTCAGGTCTGTCACATGGTACCGATGTATGGCTGGGGAATGCACAGGAATTAATCCATAATAAAACATGTAATCTTAGTGAAGTAATTGGCTGCCGGGATGATATCATGGTTTACCTTATTTATCAGGGATTGGACCCTTCATTCGCTTTTAAAATTATGGAATCAGTGCGTAAAGGTAAAGGCTTAAGTGAAGAAATGGAAGCTGAGATGAGGAAAAACGAGGTTCCGGAATGGTATATTGACTCCTGTAAAAAGATCAAGTATATGTTCCCTAAAGCCCACGCTGCTGCCTATGTACTTATGGCAGTTAGAATTGCCTATTTCAAGGTTCATTTACCGCTTCTCTATTATGCCGCTTACTTTACTGTTCGTGCTGAAGATTTCGACATAGAAGCGATGTCGCGCGGTTCAGAAGCAATTCGAGCTAAAATTGAGGAAATCAATGCGAAAGGCTTGGAAGCATCAAACAAAGAGAAAAACTTATTAACGGTTTTAGAACTAGCCTTAGAAATGACAGAACGCGGCTTCGTATTTCAAAACTACGATTTATATAAGTCATCTTCATCTGAATTCATCATTGAAGGCAATACCTTAATACCGCCATTTAACTCGATTCCAGGTCTCGGAACAAATGCGGCCTATAATATTGTCAAAGCTAGGGAAACAGGAGAGTTTTTATCTAAAGAAGATTTGCAGCAGCGCGGAAAAGTATCTAAAACCATTCTTGAATATTTGGACAAACAAGGGTGCCTCGCATCCCTTCCAGAGCAAAACCAGTTATCGTTGTTTTAAATAGGAAAATACTTGACAAACGGCGAAGCTATTTGCATAAAAATGATGGTTATGGTATAGTTTTATTGGAAATACTAAGAAATACTCTCGTGAACAAGAGTGGGGAAACCCGCTCTTTCCTTTTTGTATACGACTTTTTTTCTTAGTATAACTTGATAAAACTTTCCGTGAACTACATACAATATGGGTGAAATTATCGGAAAAGGAGGTAGAGCATGAGCAAGGTAACGGAAGTTGTAGAAGAATTGGCTGCACCTATTTTTCAAGAACTTGGTTTAGAATTAGTGGAAATTGAGTATGTGAAAGAAGGGAAAAGTTGGTTTCTACGCGTATATATCGATAAAGACAACGGTGTTGATATTGAAGATTGCGGACTCGTTAGCGAAAAACTCAGCGAAAAACTCGATGAGCTTGATCCGATTCCCCATAACTATTTTCTTGAAGTTTCTTCACCTGGGGCAGAGCGTCCATTAAAAAAAGATAAAGACTTTCAAAAAGCAATCGGTAAAAATGTTTTTATCAAAACTTATGAACCAATCGATGGGGAAAAAAGCTTTGAAGGGACCTTATTAGAATTTGATGGACAGCATCTGAAAATTGAAATGAAGATAAAGACCCGTAAAAAGACGGTTGAACTTCCCTATGAAAAGGTAGCAAATGCGCGCTTAGCGGTTACTTTTTCGTAATGAAATTATAGGAAAAGATAGGGGGATACACAAAGATGAGCAGCGAATTATTAGATGCTCTTAATATACTGGAAAGAGAAAAAGGTATTTCCAGAGATGTAATCATAGACGCAATAGAAGCAGCACTTGTTTCGGCTTATCGCCGTAATTTTAATCAGGCCCAGAATGTTCGGATTGATATAAATTTACAGTCAGGATCGATGCGTGTTTTTGCTAGAAAAGAAGTGGTCGATCAAGTATTTGACCCTCGACTTGAAATTTCGGTAGAGGATGCTAGACAAATCTCACCAAATTATCAAGTTGAAGATGTTGTCGAAATGGAAGTCACTCCTAAAGATTTCGGACGGATTGCAGCTCAGACAGCTAAACAAGTTGTTACCCAGCGTGTTAGAGAAGCAGAACGAGGAATTATTTATTCTGAATTTATCGACCGTGAAGAAGATATTATGACTGGTATTGTTCAAAGATTGGACTCGAAATTCATTTATGTAAGTCTTGGGAAAATTGAGGCATTACTTCCAATGAATGAACAAATGCCGAATGAACGTTATAAACCTCATGATCGAATCAAAGTATTTATTACAAAAGTAGAAAAAACGACCAAAGGTCCCCAAATATTTGTTTCGCGGACACATCCAGGCCTCTTAAAACGTCTGTTTGAGATTGAAGTACCGGAAATTTATGATGGAACCGTTGAAATTAAATCAGTTGCTCGTGAAGCAGGAGACCGCTCGAAAATCTCTGTTCATTCAGATAATCCCGAGGTAGATCCTGTTGGTTCTTGTGTTGGGCCTAAAGGAGCTAGGGTTCAAGCGGTAGTTAATGAATTAAAAGGTGAGAAAATCGATATTGTTAAATGGTCAGGGGACCCAGTAGTATTTGTGGCAAATTCTCTTAGTCCGTCTAAAGTTTTAGATGTAATGGTGAATGAAAATGAAAAAGCAACGACTGTTGTTGTTCCTGATTATCAACTTTCATTGGCAATCGGTAAACGGGGACAAAATGCCCGCTTAGCAGCAAAATTAACAGGTTGGAAAATTGACATTAAATCAGAAACAGAAGCACGCGAAATTGGTATCTATCCGCGTGAAGAAACCATTAGGCTTTTTGATGATCAGGTTGAAAATGACTTTGATTATGAAGAAGAGCTAGATTAAAAAGTGAGGTGAATGATGAGTGAACCAAAAGAAAAAAGTTCCTATGCGTAAGTGTGTAGCAACCGGTGAAATGAAGCCGAAAAAAGAACTAGTTCGCATCGTTCGCTCAAAAGAAGGGGATGTATCCATCGACCTGACGGGGAAGAAATCCGGAAGAGGTGCCTACCTTTCAAAGGACAAGGAAGCAGTTTTACTTGCCAAGAAAAAAAATACCCTATCTAATCACTTACAGGTTTCTATAAATGATTCGTTATACGAAGAGCTACTTGAGCTTATAGAGAAGGAGAATTGACAATCCAAATGAAAGAGAATCAATGGATGTCATTGCTTGGCTTGGCCAATCGAGCACGTAAAATCATATCAGGTGAGGAGCTAACCGTGAAGCAGATTCAAAACGGAAAGGCACGCCTCATTTTATTATCCGCAGATGCTTCTGCAAATACGACAAAAAAAATTACTGATAAGTGTAATTCGTATGAGGTTCCATATAAATTTGTGGAAAATCGTCATCTTCTTGGCCAAGCGATTGGCAAGGAAGCCCGCGTTGTTGTAGCTGTACTGGATGATGGCTTTGCAAAAAAAATGGTAACGTTGCTCGATTAAATCTAGCGGGGGTGAAAAGATGAGTAAAATACGTGTATATGAATACGCAAAAAAACACAACATTTCAAGTAAAGAAATCATCACAAAACTAAAAGAAATGAATATAGAGGTCTCTAACCATATGGCAACAATAGAAGACGCAGACGTTAAAAAGCTTGACGCAGCATTCAGCAAAAAAGAAAACAACACGCCACAACAAATACAAGAGAATAAACAAAATGGACAGCAGTCACAACGAACTAACTCACGTCCAGGGCAACAGCAGCAACGTTCAAGCCAAAGGCCTGCTCAGTCAGCCCAAAGACCGCAAGTGCAAACCAAAACAGCAAAAGCATTTGAAGAAGCGGCCGATAATAATGTTGCTCCAACGAAAGTAAAAGTGGTCTCGCCTCCAAAAGCGGTAGAAGGCAAAAAGCAAAACCAGGAAAATCAATCCAAAGAGAATAAGGTCTTCAATAATGCTGATAAAGCAAAGTCCAGACCTTATAATAATAATCAAAATCGCAATAATAATAATAATAAAAATAAGAAGAAGACTCATACGCCAGTTCAACAATCACAACCACAGAAGAAAAAAGAGAAGGAACTTCCAGCTAAAATTACTTTTAGTGAATCTCTAACGGTTGGTGAATTAGCGAAAAAGATCTATCGTGAGCCTTCGGAAATTATTAAAAAGCTCTTTTTACTTGGAGTAATGGCAACAATTAACCAGGTATTAGATAAAGATGCAATTGAATTAATTGCAAGTGAGTATGGTGTTGAGGTTGAAGAAGAAATAAAAGTGGATACCACTGACCTTGAAGTTTACTTTACTGAGGATTCAGAGGATTCTCTTGTAGAGAGACCTTCTGTCGTCACAATTATGGGTCACGTTGACCATGGGAAAACAACCTTGCTTGACTCCATTCGAAACACAAAGGTAACGGAAGGAGAAGCTGGTGGGATTACGCAACATATTGGTGCGTACCAAGTTGTTGAAAATGGCAAAAAAATAACCTTCCTTGATACTCCAGGACACGCTGCCTTTACGACAATGCGTGCACGCGGAGCTAAAATTACCGATATTACCATTCTTGTCGTAGCTGCTGATGATGGTGTAATGCCACAAACAGTTGAAGCAATCAACCATGCGAAAGCTGCCGAGGTTCCAATTATTGTCGCAGTGAATAAAATGGACAAAGAAGCTGCCAATGCAGACCGTGTAATGCAGGAATTAACAGAACATGGGTTAGTTTCAGAGGCTTGGGGTGGGGATACTATCTTTGTTCCACTATCCGCAAAAACAGGTGAAGGAATCGATAATTTATTAGAAATGATCCTTCTTGTTGGTGAGGTAGAGGAATATAAAGCTAATCCAAACCGAAAAGCTGTAGGTACTGTAATTGAAGCTCAATTGGATAAGGGCCGTGGCTCTGTTGCAACTTTACTTGTCCAAAACGGTACATTAAAAATTGGTGATCCAATCGTAGTTGGTAACACGTTCGGTCGTGTACGTGCGATGGTAAATGACAAAGGCCGCCGCGTGAAAGAAGCAGGTCCATCCACACCGGTTGAAATAACTGGACTTAATGACGTGCCGCAGGCAGGGGACCGTTTCGTTGTATTTGAAGATGAAAAAACTGCACGTCAAGTTGGGGAAACAAGAGCTCAATCTGCATTGGTAGCCCAACGTGGTGAAAAATCGATTGTCAGTCTAGAAACGCTATTTGATCAATTGAAGCAAGGTGAGATGAAGGACCTAAATATCATCTTAAAAGCAGATGTTCAAGGTTCTGCTGAAGCCGTTGCCGCTTCATTACAGAAAATAGATGTTGAAGGTGTCAACATCAGAATTATTCATAGTGGCGCTGGTGCGATTAATGAGTCGGATATTAGTCTTGCCGCTGCATCGAATGCCATCGTCATCGGTTTTAACGTCCGCCCAGATGTTAATGCTAAACGTGCAGCAGAGGCTGAGAAAGTAGACGTTCGTCTTCACCGCATTATTTATAAAGTTATCGAAGAGATCGAAGCTGCTATGAAAGGTATGCTTGATCCTGAATTCCAAGAGAAGATTATTGGTCAGGCAGAAATTCGTCAAACTTTCAAGGTTTCAAAAGTTGGGACGATTGCTGGTTCATATGTTACGGATGGTAAAATTACCCGTGACAGTGGAATTCGTCTAATTCGTAACGGTGTTGTTACTTTTGAAGGTAATATTGATGCGTTAAAACGATTTAAGGATGACGTAAAAGAAGTATCACAAGGGTACGAATGTGGTATTACCATTAAAAACTTTAATGATGTGAAAGAAGGAGACATCATTGAAGCATATGTAATGGAAGAAATTGAACGTAAATGATCATCGGTGCAGCTGAATGCGAATGTATAATCTATGATGCGCATTCGTTAAAGGAGAAACGAGCGGTTTTACAAAGGATCCTAACTCGCTTAAAACAGAAATTTAATGTTTCTGTAGCTGAAGTAGGCTTTCAGGATGTGTGGCAGCGAACGAAAATTGCGATCGTTGTCGTCACTTCCACTCGTGTAAACACGGAACATGAGTTGAATAATGCGTTAAAATTAATTGACTCCTTTCCAGAGATAGAGAGAACGATCACCGAGATTGAATGGCTTTAAGTTAAGAGGTGAATGTGATGAGCCACAGAGCAAATCGTGTTGGAGAACAAATGAAGAAAGAACTGGGTGACATTATCGGTCGTAAAATTAAAGACCCCCGGATTGGTTTTGTTACGGTTACCGATGTTGAAGTATCAGGTGATCTACAACAAGCCAAAGTATATATTTCCGTATTAGGGGATGAAGAACAAAGGGAAAATACTTTAAAGGGTCTAGCCAAAGCGAAAGGCTTTATTCGGACCGAGATTGGCCACCGAATTCGTCTTCGAAAAACCCCTGAGATCATCTTTGAATGGGATGAATCGATCGATTACGGGAATCGAATCGATACACTTCTTCACCAACTGCATAAGGATGAAAAGCCTTTAGAAAATAGGGAAGAAGAATAACTGGATAGACATACGTCTATCCTTTTTTTAATATGAAAAGAATGTATAAGTTTTTGAACTAAGATTACTGTCTAGCTCCAGTGCCCTAGCGGCTAGTGTCCTTCGCTCTCCGCCCTACGATAAGTCAAGCACGAATACGCTAACACTCTTCGTGTTTCCTTTATCTCGGTTGGAGTGCTCCAGGCCATACGCCGCTGACCAGGGCACTTGCGCTTTTCTTTTTGGAGGTTATAGAGTGGAAGGAATACTACCTTTATTTAAACCAGCGGGACTAACATCACATGATTGTGTCTTTCGGTTACGGAAAATTTTAAAAACAAAAAAAGTAGGGCATACAGGCACACTGGATCCAGACGTCACAGGGGTACTTCCTATATGTATTGGAAAAGCAACTAAAGTGGCCGAATATATTACGGATGCAGGTAAAGCATACGAGGGAGAAGTAACTATTGGTTATTCAACAACAACGGAAGATGCTTCAGGTGAAACAGTTGCCGAGAAGTCAGTAACCAGGGTTATTCAACGGGAAGAAATTCTTAAAGTACTACAGTCATTAACTGGTGAAATTGAACAAACACCACCAATGTTCTCGGCAGTAAAAGTGGGTGGTGTCCGACTGTATGAATACGCGCGCAAAGGCATTGAGGTCGAACGTCCAACTCGGAAGGTAACGATTTATTCAATCGACTTATTAGACGATCAATCTGAATATATCGGTGAAACGATAAAATTTAAGTTTAGAGTCAGTTGCAGTAAAGGAACGTATATTCGAACCTTGGCTGTAATGATTGGTGAAATGCTTGGCTTTCCAGCACATATGTCATACCTGCAAAGAGTTCAATCAGCTTCTTACTCCTTAGAAGACTGCTTAACGTTTGAAGAGATTGAAAAACATATGGAAGCAGGAACGATTTCGAGTGTATTAAGGCCTCTAGAAACTGCACTTTCTCATTTGCCGAAACTCCAAATTAATGATAAAGTAGCAGAGAAAGTGAAAAATGGCGCATTATTACAAATGCCTGAACATTTAAAAACTAGTAACGGACCGATTATCGTTGAAACTGTAGATGGAATGGCTCTTGCTATTTATTCAAAGCATCCTAACAAGCCTGACCTCTTTAAACCAGTTAAAGTGTTACGAAATGATTTAGATTAAAAGGTACGGTATAGAAAAGGTGAGTTTCTTTTGGAAGTAATTAGGCTAAGATTCCCATTTAATAATGCAATTGATGAATATCCGCCTCTCTCAATGGCGTTAGGATACTTTGACGGTGTTCACCGTGGACATCAACAGGTTATTCTTGAGGCCAAAAATCAAGCTAAAGAAAAAGGAATTTGCAGTGCGGTGATGACATTTGACCCACATCCTTCCGTTGTATTAGGAAAAACAGATAAGCAGATTAAGTATATTTCCCCATTAACTGAAAAAATTAAGATAATTGAAGAACTAGGTATTGATTATTTATTTATTATTCATTTTAGTGTGGAGTTTGCTAATTTGCTGCCACAAGAATTTATTGACCAATATGTGATTAGCCTGAACGTAAGGCATGTGGTCGCTGGTTTTGACTTTACCTATGGACGAATGGGAAAAGGAACAATGGAAACATTGCCCTTTCATTCTAGAGAAAAATTTTCTTATTCAATTGTTCCAAAATTTACACAAGGTGAGGAAAAGGTAAGTTCAACCAGAATTCGCAAACTGCTTAAAGAAGGCAGGACCAACGAACTCTATTCATTATTAGGAAGATATTATACAACACCAGGCATCGTCATCCATGGTGATAAACGAGGAAGGACGATTGGTTTTCCTACTGCGAATGTAGATTTTAATGATGAGTATATTATGCCGCCTGTCGGTGTTTATGCAGTTCGAATGAAAGTACATTCAAAATGGTACACTGGCGTATGTAATATTGGCTTTAAACCTACATTTAATAAGGATGCATTCCTTCCTTCGGTGGAAGTTCACTTATTTGATTTTAATGAAAATATTTATGGTGAAAAAGTGATTATTGAATGGCATCTTCACTTACGTAATGAACAAAAATTTTCAGGAATTGAAGAGCTCGTCGCACAAATTGAACGTGATAAGCAAAATTCGCTTATTTACTTTAACAAATAAGAAATTCTTCTTAATTATCGTCTTAAAAGGTGTTTTTCCTACAATAAACTTTGTTATTGCCTTGCTTTTTGGCGTAAAAAGTTGTATTCTTATTAACGTATTAAAAATAACCTCTACTTGGCAAGACGAATCACCAACGCTTGCTCGGTATCAGGGGATTTGTAAAATTTAGGAGGTGAATCCGGATGGCAATCACTCAAGAACGTAAAAATGAACTTATCAATGAGTTTAAAACTCATGAAAGCGACACTGGATCTGCAGAAGTTCAAATCGCTGTCCTTACAGAATCAATCAACAATTTGAATGAGCACTTACGTACTCATAAGAAAGATCACCACTCACGTCGCGGTCTTTTGAAAATGGTTGGTAAACGTCGTAATCTTTTAACATTCCTACGTAACAAAGATGTTCAACGTTACCGTGTGTTAATTAATAAGCTTGGTCTACGTCGTTAGTTTACAGAAGCGGGATTATTCCCGCTTTTTTATTAGGTTAAAAAACTTTATTGCTAAATAAAGAATTTTTTATACATATTTTTAAGTCATGACTTTTTTGTGCATACTATTAAGGTGATTTGCATTGATAATATAAGCTTTTTAAGCTTTTTAATATTAGTTTAGAATGATGAGTACAGCGAGGGTAGAAATTTTCGCTTCATCCTCCTAAGTGATTTAGATAGAGAGGGGTAAAAATATGGAACAATTGAAACATGAGTATTCCATTGTTTGGGCAGGTCGTAAATTAACTGTCGAAATTGGACAATTAGCCAAACAGGCAAACGGTGCTGTCCTAGTTCGTTATGGGGATACAGCAGTATTGAGTACGGCAACAGCATCAAAAGAACCTAAAAACTTAGACTTTTTTCCATTAACTGTTAACTATGAAGAACGTTTGTATGCAGTTGGTAAAATTCCTGGGGGCTTCATTAAACGTGAGGGTCGTCCAAGTGAAAAAGCAATCTTAGCCAGCCGACTGATTGACAGACCTATTCGTCCACTATTTGCCGATGGGTTCCGCAATGATGTTCAAGTTATTAGTATTGTCATGAGTGTGGATCAGGACTGTTCAACAGAAATGGCAGCAATGTTTGGTTCTTCGTTAGCACTAAGTACTTCAGATATCCCATTTGAAGGGCCGATTGCTGGTGTCGTTGTTGGTCGGGTTAACAATGAATTTGTCATAAATCCAACCGTGGAACAAGCTGAAAAAAGTGATATTCATTTAACTGTGGCAGGTACGAAAGATGCCATCAACATGGTAGAGGCAGGGGCGTTAGAGGTTCCTGAGGAAACGATGCTTGAAGCGATTATGTTTGGTCATGATGAGATTAAGCGCCTCATTGAATTCCAAGAAAAAATCGTTTCTGAAATCGGAAAGCCAAAAAGAGAAATAACTCTTTATGAAATTGATAAGGACCTCGAGGCTGAAGTGAGGGAAATGTGTGAAGCTGATATGGTAAATGCCATCCAGGTTCAAGAGAAGCATGCCCGTGAAGACGCTATTAAAGAGGTGAAAAACCGAGTTATTGCTAAATATGAAGATCAAGAAGCAACGGATGAAGATTTAAAACAAGTTAAGCAAATATTGGACAAGATTGTTAAAGGTGAAGTACGTCGTTTAATTACAGTTGAGAAGGTTCGTCCTGATGGCCGTAAAATCGACGAAATCCGTCCGCTTTCTTCACAGATAAGTATTTTACCTCGCACACACGGTTCCGGTCTGTTCACACGTGGACAAACTCAGGCCTTAAGTATTTGTACACTTGGAGCAATGGGAGATGTACAAATTCTTGATGGACTTGGAATAGAGGAAGAAAAACGCTTTATGCATCATTATAATTTTCCTCAATTCAGCGTAGGTGAGACAGGTCCAATTCGTGGACCAGGTCGCCGTGAAATTGGTCATGGTGCCCTTGGTGAACGTGCACTTGAACCAATCGTTCCGTCTGAAAAGGATTTCCCATACACGATACGTCTTGTATCTGAGGTACTTGAATCCAATGGTTCGACTTCACAGGCAAGTATATGTGCTAGCACTTTAGCAATGATGGATGCTGGTGTACCGATTAAAGCTCCTGTAGCCGGAATTGCAATGGGTCTTGTGAAATCTGGTGAGCACTATACTGTGTTATCTGATATTCAAGGGATGGAAGATCATCTTGGAGATATGGATTTTAAAGTGGCCGGTACAGCTAAAGGGGTTACTGCCCTTCAAATGGATATTAAGATTGAAGGACTTTCACGTGAGATTTTAGAAGAAGCCCTTCAACAGGCAAAGGTTGGCAGAATGCATATTTTGGATTCAATGCTAGCTACGATTTCTGAACCAAAATCAGAGCTTTCGCAGTTTGCACCGAAAATCTTGACGATGACAATCAATCCAGATAAAATTCGTGATGTTATTGGACCTAGTGGAAAACAGATCAATAAGATTATTGAAGAAACTGGTGTTAAAATTGATATTGAGCAGGATGGTACAGTATTTATTGCCTCAACAAATCAAGAAATGAACCAAAAAGCCAAGAAGATCATCGAAGATATTGTTCGTGAAGTCCAAGTAGGCGAATTGTATCTTGGTAAAGTAAAACGAATTGAAAAGTTTGGAGCTTTCGTAGAAATCTTTGCTGGAAAAGATGGTCTTGTTCATATATCTGAACTTGCCGAAGAACGTGTCGGTAAAGTGGAAGACGTTGTCAAAATCGGGGACGAACTTTTAGTTAAAGTAACTGAAATTGATAAGCAAGGTCGTGTAAACCTTTCCCGAAAGGCTGTCTTAAAAGAACAGCGTGAAAAAGCCGAAGAAAACAAATAATAAGAATCTAAATAGTTAAGTCAGGGTAATTACCCTGGCTTTTTACATATGTAAATCATACACTTTTTTCTTTTAAATTTTGCAATATTGTATTGAAGAACCTGAAGTTCTACCTTGTCCCTTTTATACATAATCTTATGGAAAGGGGGAAAGTTAGATGAAAAAGGTTTCTATCATAATAATTATTTGTATTGTCGGATGGATCACAGTAAGTAATCCATTTGTTAGCGAATACTTAACAATTAAAAAGGAATCATCTTTGCCAGCAGCAAAAGTGTCAGACCCTCTTTACCAAAGTATTATTAAAAATGCCCATACATACGATATAGCGCCTAAAGATGCGACCATAGACAGGGTTTGGAAAGCAATTCCGGGCTATAATGGACGGAAGGTTGACATTAAAGCATCATATAAGAATATGAAAAGTAAAGGCGTTTTTAATGAAAAAAAACTTATCTTCACGCAAATAAAACCGAAGGTCCACCTCAAAGATTTGCCTCCATCCCCAATTTATAAGGGGAATCCGGATAAACCAATGGTATCATTTATTATTAATGTAGCGTGGGGGAATGAATATTTATCTGAAATGCTTGCTACGTTAAAAAGACATAATGTATCAGCGAGTTTTTTTCTGGAAGGAAACTGGACTAAAAAAAATCCCGATCTTGCTAAATTGATTGTTAGTTCAGGTCATGAAGTCGGCAATCATTCTTATTCTCACCCTGATATGAAACAACTGACTGCTGCGAGAGCCAGGGAACAAATAGTGAAAACCAACGAAATTATTGAAGCCGCTACTGGTAAGAAATGTGTTTGGTTTGCCCCTCCTAGTGGCAGCTATCGGGATGAAACCGTAAAAGTGGCCGCTGAATTTAATATGATGACCGTTATGTGGACGGTTGATACGGTTGACTGGAGAAAACCAACTCCTGATGCGCTTGTTTCCCGAGTCATGTCAAAAATTGATAATGGTTCAATGGTTCTCATGCATCCAACAGAGTCCACAGCAAAATCACTTGATCGCTTGATTACTCAAATTGAACAAAAAAACCTAAAAATTGGCACTGTTTCAGAATTATTGAGTGAAGAAAGAGTGGACCAATAATAATGGGTAAGAAATACTGAAAATTGGAGAAAATACACTATTATAAGTATAATGATAGATGGAGAATCAGCTGCGTTTATAGACTGGAGGAAGTCGATGATTAATAAATACACATGCCAAAATGGAGTAAGAATCGTTTTAGAAAATATTCCTACCGTACGTTCGGTAGCAATTGGTGTTTGGATAGGTACTGGTTCGAGAGATGAGAACCCCGTAAACAATGGTATTTCCCATTTTCTTGAGCATATGTTCTTTAAAGGCACTACAACTAGATCAGCAAAGGAAATAGCCGAATCCTTTGATAGTATCGGCGGGCAGGTGAATGCGTTTACCTCTAAGGAATATACATGCTATTATGCTAAAGTCCTTGATACACATTCCCAATTTGCATTAGATGTACTCGCGGATATGTTCTTCAACTCAACATTTGTTGAGGAGGAATTAAACAAAGAGAGAAACGTAGTTTTAGAAGAAATAAAAATGTATGAAGATACTCCAGATGATATCGTTCATGATTTATTAAGCAGAGCAGTATTTGGTGATCACCCACTTGGCTATCCGATCCTAGGTACAGAGGAAACACTTAATACGTTTACTGGAGAAACACTGAAGGAATATATCCATGAGCGATATACTCCAGAAAATGTGGTCATTTCGATTGCTGGAAATGTATCCGATGCATTTATTAAAGAGGTCGAAAAGTATTTTGGATCTTATAAAGGTGCGGACCAACAAGTAAATGAAAATATTCCAACCTTTCATTCGAATCAAATTTCTCGTAAAAAAGAAACTGAGCAGGCCCATTTATGCATCGGTTTTGAAGGATTAAAGGTGGGGCATGAAGACATTTACAGCTTAATTACTTTAAATAATATATTAGGCGGAAGTATGAGTTCGAGATTGTTCCAAGAGGTTCGTGAGCAAAGGGGCTTAGCATATTCAGTATTCTCTTACCATTCTGCATACCAAGATAGTGGGATTGTGACAGTATACGGCGGAACTGGTGCGAAACAGCTAAATGTATTATTTGAAACCATCCAAGAAACACTTAATACATTAAAGCGGGATGGGATTACCGAAAGGGAATTAACTAATAGTAAAGAGCAGCTTAAAGGCAGTTTAATGCTAAGTCTTGAAAGCACAAATAGCCGGATGAGCCGTAATGGGAAAAATGAACTTTTATTAAAACGACACCGTTCCCTTGATGAAATAATTGAACAGATTGATTCAGTTACAAAAAACGGAGTAGATGAAATGGCAAGAAATATCTTTACAGATAAATATTCTGTAACATTAATAAGCCCAGACGGAGAATTTCCTAATAAACTTTCATAATAAGATGAGGTATTCCATTTAGAGGGATACCTCTTTTTTTAGATGGAAAACTCCACTTCTTAGCTCTGCAAGCTTTTCTTTAGTCTAAATAAGGACTTCCTCTTATAAACTAATTGTAGGGAGAAGGAAGGGGGCTATTGCATTGAGATTGAGTGAATTAAGCGGAAAAGAAATAGTGGATGTTAAAAAGGCAGAACGACTGGGAGTACTCGGGCAAACCGATTTAGAAATTAATGAAGGGACAGGACAAATTCAGGCATTGCTTATTCCTTCTATAAAATGGTTTGGTTTTCGTAAACAAGGGGAAGAAATTAGGGTTCCGTGGCAGCATATAAAAAAAATAGGCTCTGATATGATCATTATCGATGTACCAGACGAAGATTAAAACACAAACCTAAGTTGGCCCAAGCAAGTTTCATCTTGCTTGGGCTTTTTTTATTTAGTACGTATGGAAAACTCACCGAATGAAGAGAACCGACATAAGATGGTGAAGTGATATAAAGAAAAGGATTCTTAGAAGGATTTTTAAAAAAAAGAAGGTGAATGTTTTCATGCTGACAGGGATGCAGATTGCCGTGATTGGCGGGGATGCCAGACAGCTGGAAATCATCCGCAAGTTAACCGAATTAGATGCGAGATTATCGCTTATTGGTTTTGAACAACTTGACCATGCCTTTACTGGTGCCGTCAAGGAAAAGTTGGATGAAGTCGATTTTTCAAATATGGATACCCTTATCCTGCCAGTTCCCGGTACAAATTTAGAAGGTCAGGTAGAAACAATCTTTTCAAATGAAAAGGTTATTTTGACAGGAGATTTGCTTGCAAAGACACCTGAGCATTGTACGATTTATTCCGGAATTAGCAATTCCTATTTAAATGGAATTACTAAGGAAGCTAAACGAACTCTTATTCAATTATTTGAAAGGGATGATGTGGCCATCTACAATTCAATTCCGACGGTTGAAGGGACTATTATGATGGCGATTCAACATACTGATTTTACAATACATGGGTCGAATATTACGGTTCTAGGCTTAGGGAGAGTGGGTATGAGTGTGGCAAGAACTTTTGCGGCACTAGGAGCAAAAGTTAAGGTAGGAGCAAGGAAAAGTGAGCATTTAGCAAGGATTACTGAGATGGGATTAACACCATTCCATTTAAATAATCTAGTTAATGAAGTGAAAGACACCGATATTTTAATAAATACAGCACCACATTTGATCGTAACAGCGATGGTTATTTCAAAAATGCCTTCACATACGCTCATTATTGACTTGGCATCCAAACCAGGAGGTACTGATTTTCGTTATGCAGAAAAAAGAGGGATTAAAGCATTGCTAGCACCGGGGCTGCCGGGAATTGTCGCTCCGAAAACGGCAGGTCAAATTTTAGCCAATGTTCTTGCCCAACTGCTTCAAGATGATTTAAGAAAGCGAAAGGGGAAAGTGAAATGAGTTTAAAAGGTAAAAGAATTGGCTTTGGCTTAACCGGCTCGCATTGTACGTATGACGCTGTATTCCCAGAAATTGAAAAGTTAGTGCAAGCCGGTGCAGAGGTAATGCCAGTCGTGACTTTTACAGTTAAAAATACAGATACCCGCTTTGGAAAAGGGGAAGATTGGATCCAAAGAATTGAGGATTTAACAGGAAACAAAGTAATCGACTCCATCGTAAAAGCAGAGCCGCTTGGACCAAAAATTCCTTTAGATTGTATGGTAATTGCTCCATTAACAGGGGTTTCAATGAGTAAATTCGCTAATGCCATGAATGATAGCCCAGTGTTAATGGCAGCAAAAGCAACACTGCGTAATTTAAAGCCTGTGGTGCTGGGGATTTCTACAAATGATGCACTGGGTTTAAATGGGGTAAATTTAATGAGATTAATGGCTACCAAGAATATATACTTTATTCCGTATGGTCAGGATGACCCAATTAAAAAGCCCAATTCGATGGTTGCGAGAATGACCCTGCTTACAGAAACGGTAGAAGCAGCAATCGAAGGTAAACAAATTCAACCTGTATTAGTTGAAAGATATAAAGATTCTGACTAATAATTCCCTCATTCATCAAAATAGGTTATTTCTTTAAAGGAATATGTTAAAATAAATTATTCAATCATCAGTGGGAAAATTCAACCCACTGATGAGATAATAAAATAATTATTAAACAAAGCTGGATGTTATATATGGCAATTTCCTTTTAAAGTATGATAACCAGTAATGTACAACGATGAATATGGAAGGGGAACTAGTAATGACACAACAAAATGGATTTCACGTTGCTGTTGTTGGAGCAACAGGAGCAGTAGGACAACAAATGATACAAACATTAATGAAAGAGAACTTCCCAATCAGAAAACTTACCCTATTATCTTCAGCTCGTTCAGCAGGGAAAAAAGTAGAAGTTAATGGACAGGAATATACGATTGAAGAAGCTAAGCCTGAGAGTTTTGAAGGCGTTGAGATAGCCCTTTTTAGTGCAGGAGGCAGTGTTTCTAAGGAGCTTGGTCCAGAAGCAGTTAAGCGTGGTGCGATCGTGGTGGACAACACTAGTGCGTTTAGAATGGATGAGAATACCCCTTTAGTTGTCCCTGAAGTGAACGAAGAGGACCTTCATCAACATAATGGAATTATTGCTAACCCCAATTGTTCCACTATTCAAATGGTTGTTGCCCTTGAGCCAATTCGTCAACAATTTGGTTTGAAAAAGGTGATCGTCTCCACTTATCAAGCTGTTTCTGGTTCAGGTGCTGCAGCTGTGGAGGAATTAATGCAGCAAACGCAGTCAATCTTAAACGGAGAAGCATATGAACCAAAGATTTTACCAGTGAAGTCAGATAAAAATCACTATCAAATTGCTTTTAACGCGATTCCACAAATTGATAAATTTCAAGATAACGGATATACATTTGAAGAGATGAAAATGATTAATGAAACCAAAAAAATCATGCATTTACCAGAGTTACAGGTTTCGGCAACTTGCGTTCGGCTTCCTGTAGCAGTTGGTCATTCTGAATCAGTTTATTTTGAAATTGAAGCGGATGATGTTAGTGCGAATGACATTAAAGCATTGTTAAAGGATGCTCCAGGTGTTATTTTACAAGATGATCCAGAAAATCAACTATATCCAATGCCTGCAAATTGCGTTGGGAAAAATGATGTTTTTGTCGGTAGAATTAGAAAAGATATCGATGAATCTCGTGGTTTTCATATGTGGGTTGTCTCTGATAACTTGCTTAAAGGAGCAGCATGGAACTCTGTCCAAATCGCAGAAAGTTTAGTAAAATTAGGTATTGTAAAATAAAGTTACATCACAAAGGCAGGTTTTGGTGTCCCCATGAAAATTATTGTTCAAAAATTTGGCGGTACATCTGTTAAAGATGAAGAAAGCAGAAAATATGCTCAAGGCCATATCGAAAAAGCCTTAGCTGATGGCTATAAAGTGGTAGTTGTTGTTTCCGCGATGGGAAGAAAAGGTGATCCTTATGCAACAGATTCATTACTTTCTTTAGTCGGTGGAAATTTAAGTAAAATATCAAAACGCGAACATGATCTATTATTGTCATGTGGTGAAGTTATTTCCAGTGTAGTGTTTGTTAATATGTTACTAGAGAGCGGAATAAATGCTGTATCATTAACAGGTGCACAAGCAGGTTTCCGTACAAATAATGACCATACAAATGCAAAAATTATTGATATGCAATGTGATCGGTTGCTTAGTGAGTTAGAGAGTAATGATGTTGTCGTGGTAGCAGGCTTTCAAGGAGCGGCAAAAAATGGTGATATGACAACCATTGGCCGGGGTGGAAGTGATACTTCAGCGGCTGCCTTAGGAGCTGCCCTAAACGCTGAATATATTGATATATTTACAGATGTGGAAGGAATTATGACAGCCGACCCGCGTATTGCTGAAAATGCACGACCGCTATCTGTTGTAACTTACACTGAAGTATGTAATATGGCTTATCAAGGGGCAAAGGTCATTCACCCTAGGGCAGTTGAAATCGCTATGCAGGCTAAAGTTCCAATCCGGATTCGCTCGACTTATTCTGATAATTTAGGAACATTAGTTACTTCCTTAAATAAAAATAATCGTGGCAGTGATATCAAGGAACGAGTTGTTACCGGAATCGCCCATGTTTCAAATGTTACGCAAATTAAAGTCTTTGCAAAAAAGGATCAATATTACTTGCAGGCTGAAGTTTTTAAGGCAATGGCCAATGAAGGAATCAGTGTAGATTTTATCAATATTTCTCCTAATGGAGTGATCTATACAGTTACGGAAGAAATGACGGACCGTGCAATTACAGTTCTAAATGAATTAGGCCATGACCCCGTCGTTGAGCGTCATTGTGCGAAGGTTTCTGTAGTTGGTGCAGGAATTGCCGGTGTCCCTGGCGTTACCTCCCAAATCGTGACTGCCTTATCGGATTATGGGATTCGTATATTGCAATCTGCAGATAGTCATACTACGATTTGGGTACTTGTAAAGCAGGAGGACTTAGTAAAATCGGTTAATGCCCTTCACGACGCCTTTCAGTTAGAAGATGAATCAGTAGAATTTAATTATACTGATTTATAAAAGTTATCTTCAAATGAATAGTAAATCCCTTAGATGAATGTGGATTTAATTATGCTTGACGGTATTGAGAGGAGTAGAAATATGGTTCATTTCGGGCGAGTATCGACTGCAATGGTAACTCCCTTTGATAAAAAAGGTCATATTGACTTTGCTAAAACCACGCAATTAGTGAATTATTTAATTGAAAATGGAACAGATTCCCTTGTAATTGCAGGAACTACTGGTGAATCACCAACCTTAACAAAAGAAGAAAAACTGGCATTATTTGATCATGTTGTTAAAGTTGTAAATAAACGCATTCCTGTAATAGCAGGAACAGGAAGCAATAATACCTACGCATCCATTGAATTGACAAAAAAAGCTGAGCAGCTGGGTGTCGATGCGATTATGATTGTTGCCCCTTATTATAATAAACCAAATCAAGAAGGCCTGTATCAGCATTTTAAGGCTGTTGCAGAAGCAACTGTCTTGCCGGTAATGGTTTACAACATACCTGGCCGTTCTGCAGTTAATATCCATCCTGAGACCATTATTCGACTTTCAAAGATAGCGAATATTGTTGCGGTTAAGGAAGCAAGCGGTGATCTTAATGCTATGACACATATCGTTGCAAATACAGATGATGATTTTGTTTTATATAGTGGGGATGATAGTATGACAATCCCTGTTCTTTCTATTGGCGGGGTAGGTGTAATTTCGGTTGCATCACACGTAATTGGGAATCAGCTGCAGGAAATGGTTAAAGCATTTTTTAACGGTGAAAATGAAAAGGCTGCTAAAATGCACCAACAGCTTCTCCCAGTTATGCAAGGTTTATTTGCTGCTCCGAGTCCTGCTCCTGTAAAAACAGCGTTACAGATATCAGGATTAGATGTCGGGTCAGTAAGGCTCCCACTCGTAGGGCTGACAGAAGAAGAACGTACAACATTAATTACTCTATTAAAACAATTAAAATGAATTGAAAAAGCCAACCGAAAGAAAATAGTCGGTTGGCTTTTTTATTTCAGTAAACCTCCATTATTACTTTTTTGTTGGAAAGGTTTTCAAAAATCAAGTATAATAATCATAACTGATTTGGATCGGAAATAAGAAAAGCGGATGCACCCAAAAGAGCGGAGCTACAGCTAGACATTTTTCGGAGTTCAATAAAACAAATTTAGCTACAACATAGGAGGATTTACAAATTGATAAACAAAATTAATAACTCCATTAAGGTAATCACACTTGGTGGTGTAGGAGAAATCGGTAAAAATATGTATCTGGTTGAAGTGGACAAGGACATATTTATTATTGATGCCGGCTTAATGTTCCCCGAGGAAGAAATGCTAGGCATAGATATTGTGATTCCTGATATTACATATTTAAAAGAAAATAAGGAACGGGTAAAGGCAATATTTTTAACACATGGTCATGAAGATCATATTGGGGCATTATCGTATGTTCTCCGTAATATTGATGTACCTGTTTATGGAACTAAGCTCACACTGGCTCTTGCAAGTGCAAAACTTAGAGAGCAAGATTATTTTAGTAAAACCAATTTTATTGAAGTTCAGTCTGATACGATTGTTAATTTAGATGCAGTAGATGTAAGCTTCTTTAAAACCAATCACAGTATTCCTGATTCTGTAGGGATTTGCATTCATACCACTGAAGGAATCATTGTCTATACAGGTGATTTTAAATTTGATCAAGCGGCAACAAAGCTTTATAAACCTGAAATAGGAAAGATGGCTGCTATCGGGGAACAAGGGGTCCTATGCTTATTGTCTGATAGTACAGAAGCTGAAAAGCCTGGCTATACAGCATCAGAAGCAATTGTTGAGCGCGAAATGTCCAATGCCTTTTATAATGCACCTGGAAGGATTATTGCAGCATGCTTTGCCTCAGATATAAATAGAATTCAGCATATTTTTAACGCAGCCAAGGAAAACGGACGTAAAGTCACCGTGGTTGGAAAAAGCTTGGAGAGAATTTATCATATTGCCCTTGATTTGGGATATTTAGAAGTAGATGAGGATTTAATTATTCCTGTTAGTCAGATAAAAGAATATCAAGATCGGGAAATTGTCGTATTAATGACTGGAAGTCAAGGTGAACCAATCGAGGCTTTGCAAAAAATGGCAAAGCAAATGGATAAAGTGGTTAACATTCAAAAAGGAGATACCGTATTAATTGCCGCTTCCCCATTAAGAGGTAGTGAAGTATTTTTATTTAAAACTATCGATATGCTCTTTAGAGCTGGTGCTAATGTTATATCGGGTAAAAGGACCATCCATGTATCAAGTCATGGCAGTCAAGAAGAATTAAAATTTATGATTAACTTAATGAAACCAAAATATCTGGTTCCTGTACATGGTGAATACCGGATGCTTAAGGCCCATCGGAAATTAGCTTTGGAATGTGGGCTAACTGATGAGCAAATTATTATCCCTGACCGTGGTGATATTCTTGAATGGAAGGAAGGCAGGCTCGCCGTGGCAGGCAAGGTTCCTTCTGGGAATATTCTAATTGACGGCATTGGTGTTGGTGATGTTGGGAATATTGTGCTTCGTGATCGAAGGCTCTTATCACAGGATGGAATCCTAATTGTTGTTGTGACATTAAAAAAACAAGACAAGAGTATAGCAGCTGGTCCTGAAATTATTTCTAGAGGATTTGTTTATGTTCGCGAATCAGAAAAATTGATGGAGGAGTCAACAAAACTAGTTCGTGACATTGTAGAGAGAAATATTGCGAAGGACTCATTTGAGTGGTCAAGTTTAAAGCAAGAAATTAGAGAAGAATTAAACCGTAACCTATTTGAAAAAACAAAAAGAAGACCAATGATTCTTCCAATCATTATGGAAATCTAGAAAGAAAGCACTGGAATGCCAGTGCTTTTTATTTTTGGCATGAAATTACCTTATAAGATAATACTAACCTATATCATGCTTGAAGGGAGTATTAAGGATGAATAACGATTTACAAAAGGATAAAACTGCAAGTCAAGAAGGCGGGGAACCCCAAAAAGAAGATAAACCTTCTTCTGCATTAATAGAAAAAATTCAGCAGTTAGGACAAACAAATGTCCCACAGCTTTCAACAGATTCTAAAATTCATTGTCTGACAATTATCGGTCAAATTGAAGGACATTTGGCACTGCCACCACAAAACAAAACAACAAAATATGAGCATATCATTCCTCAACTTGTAGCGATAGAACAAAACCCTAAAATAGAGGGCGTTCTCATCATATTAAATACGGTTGGAGGTGATGTTGAGGCAGGTCTGGCAATATCCGAGATGCTTGCGACTCTTTCAAAGCCGACGGTTTCCATTGTATTAGGAGGTGGGCACTCCATCGGAGTTCCGATTGCTGTTTCCTGTGACTACTCCTTTATTGCGGAAACGGCAACAATGACAATTCACCCAATAAGGTTAACAGGTCTTGTGATTGGTGTGCCGCAAACCTTCGAATATATGGATAAAATGCAAGACCGGGTAATTAACTTTGTAACAAAGCATTCAAAAATTAGTGAAGAAACATTTAAAGATTTAATGTTTGCAAAAGGAAATTTAACCAGGGACATTGGAACAAATGTAATTGGTGTTGATGCTGTTAAGACAGGTTTAATTGATGAAGTAGGAGGCCTCGGTCAGGCAATGAAAAAGTTAAATGAAATGATTGAACTCCATAAAGAAAAGGATAAAGGGCTGATCCAATGATACTTTACACAATGATGCCGCCCGAATTAATTTTCCCTAATGAGACAGAATCACCCAGCAAACAACAAATGGTCAGCTATCAGGGCATACCCCTCTTAGTAGAGTTGATTGATGGTCAAAATGTTCAAGTCATTCGGAATCTAAGTACAGATCCTCAGCATTTCTTGGATAACCAAATATGCCCGGGAGCAAAAATTTCTTTCACAAACCTAGAAGGATTGTCCGCTATGTATTAGTAGATTATGGTATAATCAAGTGAACACACAAGAGCAGCCAGCAAGGCTGCTTTCTTCCTTTTTACCCTCTGATAAAGGGATGTTTTATAGTAAAGGAATGATATACCATAATAAACACAGGGTGATTAGATGGCAAAGAAAAAGAGAAGACAACCTAAAAAGAGAGATAACCATTTGAAAAAGACCGTTCAATTTGAATTATCCGCATTGGCCATTTTAGCAGTTGCAATCATATCGATAGCAAAACTTGGTGCAGTAGGGAAAGCAACCGTGATCTTCTTCCGATTTTGGATGGGTGAATGGTATATGCTCAGTTTAATGGGACTAGTGGTATTAAGCGTTTATTTAATGTGGAAACGCAATATTCCTTTTTTCTTCCATATTAAATTAGTTGGAGTGTACTTTATTACTTCAGCGATTCTGCTCCTAAGTCATGTAACCCTTTTTCATTTGCTAACCAATAATGGGAAATTTAAAGACCCCAGTGTCATCAGCAATACATGGGAACTGTTTATGATGGAACTTAGAGGTGAAACAAGCACAACCGATTTAGGCGGGGGAATGCTAGGGGCAGTATTATTTGCCTTATTCCATTATTTATTTGCTGAGACTGGAACGAAAATTATTGCTTTTATTTTTATCTTAATTGGAGTTATTTTACTGACTGGGAAATCATTTGGAGATTTTGTTGGGAAAATCATGATGGTTCTTGTTGATTTTTCAAAAAGTCAGTGGGATGCGTTTAAAACTGATATGACAGAATGGAAACAAAAAAAGCAAGAGAAAAAAGCAGAAAGAACTACACAAAGAAGACAAGAGCAGGAAAATCACGAACAAAATCGTCAGACAAGGTCAACTACAGAACCACAATCTCCTCAGGAAGAAATCAGTTCACCAGAGCCAATAATTTCAAGCTTCGCTGATAGGGCCTATGTAGAAGAGGTAATTGATACAAATCAACCAGTAGAAACGAAGCAAACAAAAAGCAAACCGGAAGAAAATGAAGATCCAATTCCGCCCATTACTTTTACAGAAGTGGAGAATATTGACTATGAGTTGCCGCCACTTCGATTGTTAAGTCTGCCTAAGAAAGCAGACCAAAGTGGTGAATATGAACAAATCCATGCAAATGCTGCAAAGCTTGAAAGAACATTTCAGAGCTTTGGAGTGAAAGCGAGAGTAACCCAAGTACATTTAGGACCAGCTGTTACAAAATATGAAGTTCATCCAGATGTAGGTGTAAAAGTTAGTAAAATTGTCAGTCTAAGTGATGACTTAGCATTAGCACTAGCTGCTAAAGGAATTCGAATTGAAGCTCCTATTCCTGGTAAATCAGCAATTGGAATAGAAGTCCCTAATTCAGAGGTGGCAATGGTGTCACTTCGTGAGGTATTAGAAGCAACCCAAAATGACAAACCTGACTCAAAACTATTAATTGGTTTAGGTAGAGACATTACTGGTGAGGCAGTTTTAGCTGAATTAAATAAAATGCCCCATTTGTTAGTTGCGGGTGCAACTGGTAGCGGAAAAAGTGTTTGTATCAACGGAATTATCACTAGTATATTGATGCGAGCAAAGCCTCATGAAGTAAAATTAATGATGATTGACCCTAAAATGGTTGAATTGAACGTATATAATGGCATACCACACTTATTAGCACCGGTAGTAACAAATCCAAAAAAAGCATCACAAGCTTTGCAAAAAGTTGTAAGCGAAATGGAAAGGCGTTACGATTTGTTCTCACATACAGGAACACGTAATATTGAGGGCTATAATGAACATGTCAGAAGGCATAACTTAGAAGAAAATGATAAACAACCATTGTTACCATTTATTGTTGTTATTGTTGATGAGTTAGCTGACTTAATGATGGTTGCCTCCTCAGATGTAGAAGATTCAATTACTCGACTTGCACAAATGGCCCGTGCCGCAGGAATTCACTTAATTATTGCTACACAACGGCCATCTGTTGATGTAATTACTGGGGTAATCAAAGCAAATATTCCATCCAGAATTGCCTTTGCCGTATCAAGTGCTACCGATTCCAGGACGATTTTGGATATGGGGGGGGCTGAAAAATTGTTAGGAAGAGGTGATATGTTATTCCTTCCAGTTGGGGAATCTAAACCAGTTCGAGTTCAAGGTGCTTTCCTTTCAGACCAAGAAGTTGAGGACACAGTAGAATTTGTAATTGGACAGCAAAAAGCGCAGTACCAGGATGAAATGATACCAGATGATATCCCAGAAGTAACGGGCGCGGTCGATGATGATATTTATGAAGAGGCAGTTGACTTAATTATTGAAATGCAAACAGCATCTGTTTCTATGTTACAAAGACGATTTCGTATTGGGTATACAAGAGCAGCAAGGTTAATAGACGAAATGGAGGCTCGTGGGATCGTTGGGCCTTATGAAGGCAGTAAGCCACGAGCAGTCCTTCAGGCGAAACCAATAGATAAAGAAGAACAAAGTTCATAATTTATTTGAAGAAACTAATAGAAGCGGTAAATGATAGACTGAGATAAAATGATGCCTTTATTATGATAGGAAAATTATCATAATAAAGGCTATTTTTACGGGTGAAATTTCTCCCTATATCAAAAATGTTATATAGGAAGAATTACCCTGAAACAATTGTGACATAACCTTCACCCATTATCGACAAAATTTATAAATAGCTATTTATTTATTCAAAAAAAAGTGTTAATATAAATTTCGATTAGTAGAAATGATATCAGATGTCTGATGTCTAAGGAAAAGGCTGGAGGAAGCAGCATGTCTATAAAATCAGATAACCGGCATTTATACCTACAAGTTATCGATCACCTGAAGCAAGATATTGCAGATGGGATATATAAAGAAAAAGAGAAATTACCATCTGAGTTTGATCTTGCCAAACAGCTAGGTGTGAGCAGGGCAACTCTTCGAGAAGCATTGAGAATCCTCGAAGAAGAAAATGTTATCATTAGACGCCATGGCGTTGGTACTTTTGTTAACGTAAAGCCTTTATTTACTTCAGGGATAGAACAACTTAATAGTGTTACAGCCATGATCAATCAAGCTGGAATGACTCCAGGAACAATTTTCCTTAGTTCATCAACACAAGATGCTACCGAAGAGGATATTCGTCGTTTTTCCTGTTCTATTGATGAGGAGATTTTCGTGATGGAGAGGGTTAGAACCGCCAATGGGGAACCAGTCGTCTACTGTGTCGACAAAGTACCCAAACGAATTCTGCCGGAAACATTTTCCCATGCAGAAGAATCAATCTTCCATATTTTGGAAGAAGAAGCGAACCGAAGAATTACATACGCGGTTGCTCAAATTGAGCCACTTGGCTATCATGAAAAAATTTCCCCAATTCTAGAATGCGAACCAGAAACTGCATTATTAGTCTTAAAACAAATGCATTTCGATGAAATGGATGAACCTATCCTATTTTCGGTAAACTATTTTAAAGCAGACAAGTTTAGTTTTCATGTTTTAAGGAAAAGAATTTAATTTTTTTTATCCAGATTGAAAACGCAATCAGTCTTGCTACACAAACTTTTTTACTAAATCAATCCATATTCATAGGGGGTCAATACCGTGAAAAAGCGTAAAATTGGAACGGCTTTATCACTAGTTCTAGCTGCTGGTACACTTTTAGGAGCATGTGGAAAAAGTGATACAGGCAAAGAAACATCAAAAGGCGGAGAAAAGAAAAATGAATTCTCTGTTGCAATGGTTACTGATGTTGGTGGTGTTGATGACAAATCATTTAACCAATCTGCTTGGGAAGGTCTTCAAAAATTCGGTAAAGATAACGGTATGTCAAAAGGTAAAGGCGGATATGATTACCTTCAATCAAAATCTGATGCTGATTATTCTACAAACTTAAACACACTTGCTCGTCAAGACTTTGATTTAGTTTACGGAATTGGTTTCTTAATGCAGGCTGCTGTTGAGGAAATCGCGAAACAACAAAAAGATTCACACTTTGCGATCATCGATGCTGAAGTTAAACAACCAAACGTTGCAACCGTTCTTTTCAAAGAGCAAGAAGCTGCCTTCCTTGCTGGTGTAGCAGCAGCTCTTCAAACAAAATCTAACCACATAGGATTCATTGGTGGTATGGAAATCCCTGTTATTGAACGTTTTGAATCTGGATTCTTAGCTGGTGTTAAGGCTGCAAAACCAGAAGTAAAAGTAGATGTTCAATATTCTGGGGCATTTGATAAAGCGGAACTTGGACAAAACATTGCTTCTAAAATGTATTCTTCTGGTGCAGACGTAGTTTTCCACGCAGCGGGTGGTACTGGTAACGGACTTTTCAAAGAAGCTTCTGACAGAAAAGCAAAAGATCCAAGTAAAGAAATTTGGGCTATCGGTGTAGACCGTGATCAAAACGACATGGGTCCAGATGTGGTTCTTACTTCAGCACTTAAGCGTGTTGACGTTGCAGTTCAAGATTTATCAAAGAAAGCAATGGATGGAAACTTCCCTGGCGGCAAATCTATCGTTTATGGATTAGCTGAAGATGGCGTAGGCTTAGCACCAGTCAATGCGAAAGCAGATAAAAAAGCGGAAATCGAAGCTGCTGTAAAAGAATGGATTGAAAAGATTAAGTCTGGTGCGGTAAAAGTTCCAGGAACTCGTGATGAATTAAAGAACTTTAGTGCAAAATAATTTTGTGTGGAATAAGCGGGACATCATACCTGCTCGCTTATTCCTTTTTAATGAATCTTAACTGAAGCGTAGAATGGTCATTCTACCTTTCATTTAGGATTACAGTGGGGAGGGATTCCCTGTTTTTTTAAAATTCGGAAAGGTCTGACCTCTTACTACTTCTGGTCAATTTTTCCTTTTACCTTATCACAGGGAGTGAGAAAAGATGGAATATGTAATTGAAATGCTTAACATCCGTAAAGAGTTTAATGGCTTCGTTGCGAATGATAACATAACCCTTCAATTAAAAAAGGGTGAAATCCATGCCTTGCTTGGAGAAAATGGTGCGGGAAAATCTACTTTGATGAATGTTCTCTTTGGTTTATATCAACCAGAAAAAGGTGAAATTCGTGTTAAAGGAAAACCTGTTAACATTTCAAACCCAAATATAGCTAACGATTTAGGAATTGGAATGGTCCATCAACACTTTATGTTAGTTGACACATTTACCGTTACAGAAAATATTATTCTAGGAAGAGAAATTACATCTGCAGGAAAAATCGACATTAAAAAAGCTGAACAGCAAGTTCGTGAAATTTCAGAACGTTACGGATTATCTGTCGACCCGCAGGCGAAAATTTCCGATATTTCCGTGGGAATGCAGCAGCGTGTGGAAATTTTAAAAACGCTATATCGCGGAGCAGAAATTCTAATTTTTGATGAGCCCACAGCTGTTCTAACACCCCAAGAAATTAAAGAATTAATTCAAATTATGAAAACGCTTATAAAAGAAGGTAAATCTATTATTCTCATTACCCATAAGCTCAAAGAGATTATGGAAGTTTCAGACCGCTGTACAGTCATTCGAAAAGGTAAAGGAATTGGAACAGTCACAGTAAGTGAAACAAACCCAAATGAACTTGCAAGCTTAATGGTAGGACGTGAGGTTGTTTTTAAAACTGATAAAAAAGAAGCATCACCAAAACAAGATGTCCTTGAAATTAAGGATTTGCTTGTAAAAGACACGCGTGGTGTGATGGTTGTTAATGGCCTGAATCTTACTGTTCGTGCTGGTGAGATTGTCGGAATCGCTGGTGTTGATGGGAATGGACAGTCGGAATTTATTGAAGCTATTACTGGATTACGTAAGTCTGAAAGTGGCAGTGTGAAACTAAATGGAAAAGAATTGATCAATCAGACACCAAGACAGATTACCGAATCTGGTGTCGGTCATATTCCTCAGGATCGTCACAAGCATGGGTTAGTATTAAACTTTCCGATTGGTGAGAACATGGTTTTACAAACCTATAATAAGAAGCCATTCTCTAAAAACGGAATCTTGAACTTTGGTGAAATTTATAAAAAAGCAAAAACATTAATTAGTGAATTTGATGTTCGTACACCAAGTGAATATACTTTGGCGCGTGCCCTATCGGGAGGAAATCAGCAAAAAGCAATCATTGGTCGTGAAGTCGATCGGAATCCTGACTTACTAATAGCAGCACAGCCAACGCGCGGACTGGATGTTGGAGCAATTGAATTTATTCATAAGCGCTTAATCGAACAGCGTGATAATGGCAAAGGTGTCTTGCTGGTTTCCTTTGAATTGGATGAAATTATGAATGTCAGTGACCGTATTGCTGTTATATACGAGGGAAGAATTGTTGCTGTCGTTAATCCTAAGGAAACAACTGAGCAGGAACTTGGATTATTGATGGCTGGATCGAATAGAAAGGAAGCGGGTGAAGGAACACATGTCTAAACGGGTGAGAAGTATATTAACACCAATTATTGCCGTGCTATTAGGCATTCTGGTTGGAACTATAATTATGCTAGTAAGTGGATACAATCCCTTAGCGGCCTTTACAGCACTTTGGAATGGGGCATTTGGAGATATTTATTATATCGGGGAAGTAATTAGACAGTTTACCCCTTATATATTAGCTGGATTGGCTGTTGCCTTTGCTTTCCGAGTAGGCTTATTTAATATCGGGGTAGAGGGACAATTCTTAGTAGGCTGGCTTGCAGCTGTTTGGGTTGGGGTAGCTTTTGATCTGCCGCGTATTATTCATTTACCGCTAGCTATCCTAGCAGCAATTGTTGCAGGTGCACTTTGGGCATTTATTCCTGGTTTATTAAAAGCTCGTTTTCGTGTCCATGAAGTAATTGTTACCATTATGATGAACTATGTAGCCTTACATGTATCGAACTATCTAATTAGAAATGTAATTACAGACCATGGGGACAATTCCGGCCCTATTCATAAATCAGCAACCTTACGATCTGGATGGTTAGAAAGTCTAACTGATTATTCACGTCTTCACTGGGGTATTCTACTTGCAATTTTATCATGCTTTATTATGTGGTTTTTATTAGAAAGAACAACAAGAGGATTTGAATTAAGGTCAGTAGGTTTTAACCAACATGCGGCACAATATGCCGGCATGAACGTTAATAAAAATATTATCCTTTCAATGGTTATTTCCGGAGCATTTGCAGGATTAGCGGGTGCCATGGAAGGACTAGGTACTTTCGAATATGCCGCAGTTAAGGGTGGATTCTCAGGCGTTGGTTTCGATGGTATTGCCGTTGCGTTACTTGGTGGTAATACTGCTTTAGGTGTATTTTTCTCAGCAATTTTATTTGGAGTTCTAAAAGTCGGAGCATTAAACATGCCGCTCGAAGCAGGGGTACCGAATGAATTGGTTGATATCATCATTGCCTTAATCGTATTCTTTGTGGCATCTAGTTATTTCATTAGAGTATTTCTTGATCGAATCAGTAAGAAGGAGGTGAAGTAAGTTGAGTTTTATGGATATTTTAATGATTCTTGTTCCATCTACTTTACTATGGGCAGCTCCACTTGTCTTCACTGCATTAGGCGGTATATTCTCAGAGCGTTCTGGAGTCGTAAATATTGGGCTTGAAGGTTTAATGGTTATCGGGGCATTTTCAGCTATTGTGTTTAACTTATTTACATTTGATACATTTGGCAATGCTACACCTTGGATTGCCCTTTTAATAGCAATGGTTGCAGGAGCATTCTTTTCTATGTTACATGCTGTCGCTGCCATTACATTCCGTGCAGACCATACAGTTTCTGGTGTTGCCATTAACTTACTTGCAACGGGTCTTACTCTATTTCTGGTAAAACTTATTTTTGATAAAGGTGAAACAGGAATTATCAGTAAAGGGTTTAGCAAAATTGATATTCCAGTTTTAAAAGATATTCCAGTTATCGGAAAAATCTTCTTCCAAAATACGTATTGGACATCATTCCTTGCCATCCTTGTTGCTATTATAGTTTGGTACATTGTTGCCAAGACACCATTTGGACTTCGCCTTCGCTCAGTCGGTGAACATCCAATGGCTGCAGACACAATGGGGATTAATGTAACCAAAATGCGTTATTACGGCGTCATCCTTTCTGGAGCTCTAGGTGGACTTGGTGGTGGAGTATATGCACAATCCATTACATCTAACTTCAGCCACTCAACAATCAGTGGTCAAGGTTTCATGGCATTAGCGGCAATGATTTTCGGGAAATGGCATCCACTTGGCTCATTAGGTGCTGCAATATTCTTTGGTTTCGCACAAAGTATTAGTATCATTGGATCAAGTTTACCATTCCTAAAAGAAATTCCGAACGTATATTTGTTAATAGCTCCTTATGTGTTAACAATATTAGCACTTACAGGATTCATCGGACGTGCCGATGCACCAAAAGCATCTGGTACTCACTACATTAAAGGCAGCAGATAATATCATTTACAACGAAGAACCCCTGATTAATATACCAGGGGATCTTTTTTTTGAAGATAAAGTGATATCGCTTGTATTATACAAGCCTGCCAAATTATAGTAATAAGTATAGGTTTTCTTTCAATGGAAATGATATAAAGAAAAATGTTTACATATTGTAATAAAGAACCCTTTGAACAGTTAAGGAGGAATGTATGTGGCAACAGCTACAGAAAAAATAACGGAGCTTAAAGGATATAGACTTCATGTGATCCCGACAGAAAAATATAAAACGAATACTTTAATCTGGAAAATGAAAGCCCCGCTTACAAAAGAAGATGTAACCAAACGAGCACTCCTTCCACAAGTATTGCAAAGCAGTTCAGCAAAATATTCTTCAACCACAGCACTTCGGTCCTATCTTGATGAGTTATATGGCGCGACACTTTTTGTTGATTTATCTAAAAAAGGTGAATACCATATCATGAGTTTTTCAATCGAAATTGCCAATGAAAAATTCTTAAGTGATCCAAGTCCATTATTAAAAAAAGGGTTTGAATTATTAGCAGAAATATTAACAAAACCAAACCTTAAAGGTAATGCTTTTGATCCAGACACCGTAGAAAAAGAGAAACGGACACAAAAACAAAGGATTCAATCTGTTTTTGATGATAAGATGCGTTACTCGAATGTTCGCCTTATTCAAGAAATGTGTAAGGGTGAACCCTATGCCTTAGAAGTAAACGGGGATGCCGCAGATGTTGATGCCATTACGGCAGAGAATTTATATGAATATTATCAAAACGCCTTTTTAACGGATGAAATGGATTTATATATTATCGGTGATGTTAATGAAGAAGAAGTAAAGCAACTTGCATCAGATCTATTAAAGTTTGAGGATAGAACACCGAAAAAATTAGTACAAGAAAAGGTAAGTTTGAATAGACAAGTAAATGAAGTGAAAGAGCAGCAAGATGTAAAACAAGGGAAATTAAACATTGGTTATCGCACAAACATCGTCTATGGGGACCAAGATTATTTTGCCTTGCAAGTGTTCAATGGTATATTTGGCGGGTTCTCGCATTCTAAATTATTTATAAATGTACGTGAAAAAGCAAGTCTTGCTTATTATGCAGCAAGTCGTCTTGAAAGTCATAAAGGCTTAATGATGGTTATGTCAGGTATTGATTTAAAGAATTATGATCAGGCAGTTGGAATAATTCATGATCAATTAGAGGCGATGAGGAAAGGTGATTTTACAGACCAAGAACTCGTCCAAACCAAAGCTGTCATCCAAAATCAAATCCTCGAGACGATCGATACATCAAGAGGGTTAACTGAAATTCTTTATCATAATGTTGTGGCCGATGCAAATATTAATCTTGATACATGGCTGCAAGAAATGCAAAATGTAACGAAAGAAGAAATCATCGCAGTTGCTAAAAAAATCGAAGTAGATACCATCTACTTCTTAACAGGAACGGAGGCGGGCAAATAAATGGAGAAAATTAGTTTTGACCAGCTTCAAGAAGAACTTTACCATGAAAAACTAGCCAATGGTCTAAATGTGTATATTTTACCGAAAAAAGGATTTAATAAAACCTTTGCTACCTTTACGACAAAGTATGGTTCTGTGGATAATACATTTGTTCCATTAGGAAAAGAAGAGTATGTTAAAGTACCTGATGGAATAGCTCACTTCTTGGAGCATAAGCTGTTTGAAAAAGAAGATGGAGATGTTTTTCAACAATTTAGCCGCCAGGGAGCATCGGCTAATGCGTTTACCTCTTTTACTCGAACCGCCTATTTATTTTCAAGCACCTCTGACGTAGAAAAAAATCTGGAAACCCTCATTGATTTTGTTCAGGATCCATATTTTTCAGAAAAAACAGTTGAAAAAGAAAAAGGAATAATTGGGCAAGAAATTACCATGTACGATGATAATGCGGATTGGCGTTTATATTTTGGTTTGATTCAAAATCTTTACAAAAACCACCCAGTAAAAATTGATATTGCTGGAACAATTGAATCGATTTCCCATATTACTAAAGATTGGCTGTATGAATGCTATAATACCTTCTATCATCCGAGTAATATGCTATTATTTATTGTCGGGCCTGTTAACCCAGAAAGTTTTATGAATCAAGTAAAAGAGAATCAAGCGAAAAAAGAATACAAAGATATGCCTGAGATTCAGCGTAAATTTGAAAATGAACCGACAGAGGCAGCTGAAAAAAGACAGGTACTTGAAATGAATGTGCAGACATCTAAATGTTTACTTGGAATTAAAGCCCTCCATGTCGATCAAAGCGGAAATGAAATGTTGAAAAATGAATTAACCATGAATGTTTTATTGGATTTATTGTTTGGGAAAAGTTCGGAAAATTACAATCAACTCTATAATGATGGACTAATTGATGAAACTTTTTCTTTCGATTATACCCAAGAACAAGGCTTTGGTTTTGCCATGATTGGCGGAGACACTGGAGAACCTGATAAATTAGCGGATACTCTTCAAAAAATGCTGCTTGATGCTAAGAATCAAACTGTATTTAATGAAGAACAGTTAGAAAGAGCGAAGAAGAAAAAGATTGGTGCATTCCTTCGAGCGGTAAACTCGCCAGAATATATTGCTAATCAATTTACGCGCTACGCGTTTAATGATATGAATTTGTTTGATGTGGTTCCAACACTTGAAAAAATCACATTAAACGATGTTAAGATACTGGCATCAGAGGTCATATCAGAAGAACGGTTTTCAGTATGTCAAGTGATTCCTAAGAAAAAATAAATACATGAAAGCGTCGTATCCCCGGCGCTTTTTCTGTGTAAAAGTTTCAAATAAAGAGAGTGGGAACATAATGAAATATGTATTAATAACGGGAGCTAGTGGTGGAATCGGCCAAGCGATTGCGTATAACCTAGCAGAAAAAGGCTATCATTTGTATCTGCATTACCATAAAAATAAACAGGCAATAAAGGAATTAATAAATAAACTGGAGTCCTACGGTGGGGAGTATATTCCAATTCAAGCAAATTTAGCTGACCCTATTGGATATAAGAAGGTCTGTTCAGAAATATTTTCGTTAGATGCGATTATCCATTGCGGGGGCCAAAGTCAGTATGGACTTCTTGTAGATTTACAACAATCTGAAGCCGAAGCATTATTAAATGTTCATGTGTTAACGCCATTAATGCTCACAAAAGAGCTTCTTCCGAAATTACTTACTAAAGGAAATGGAAATATTGTGATGATTACCTCAATTTGGGGGCAAACAGGCGCGGCTTGTGAAGTGGCATATTCTACGGTTAAGGGTGCGCAAATTGCATTTGTTAAGGCATTAAGTAAAGAAGTTGCCATGAATGGTATTCGGGTAAATGCCATAGCCCCTGGAGCTATTGTAACTCCTATGATGGAAGGTTTTGCACCAGAAGAAGTGGATCAGCTTTCTTATGAAATACCAATGGGGAGATTGGGCCAACCGGAAGAAATAGCGAGGAGTGTAGCATATTTGCTTTCCGAAGATTCTTCCTACATGACAGGACAAATCCTTGCAATAAATGGAGGGTGGTATACTTAAAAAATTCAAAAGTAACCAATGCATAGTTCCCTCCACTTCGTCACAAAATAACCTTGTACTAATTTAAAGGAGGGAAAAAACCATGTCTGTTTTAGATAATTGGAAACAATGGGAGGACTTCTTAGCCGATCGTCTTCATCATGCACAAAATGAGGGTATGAGCGATGGAGCCATTAGTAACCTTGCTTTTCAAATTGGTGATTATTTATCAAACCAAGTAGAGCCAAAAAACGAACAAGAAAGAATTCTTGCTGATCTTTGGTCAGTTGCAGATAAAGAAGAGCAACAGGCAATTGCAAATATCATGGTAAAATTGATTCAAAATAACGGCAGCCGTTAAAAGAGAGGAGGACTTTCTCCTCTCTTTTTGTATGCATTCTTTGAGGAATCTCCGTTAACGAGCGGAATATCTTTGTTTTTACTTTCATCTTCATCCAAAATCATTTATTATAGGGGTTAGATAAGAAATTGTAAAAAAAATGTCGAAACTTCTTTTAAGGAGGTTTATTACTTGAAAAAAGAATGGTATTTAGAATATGAGATTCAGAAGAACCGACCAGGCCTGTTAGGGGATATTTCATCACTGTTAGGAATGCTCTCTATTAACATTGTTACAATAAATGGTGTGGATGAAGGCCGTCGTGGATTACTCATTTTAGCAAAAGATGATGACCAAATTAAACGACTTGAGTCAATTTTACATACGATGGACACAATAAAACTAATTAAACTTAGAGAACCAAAACTGCGTGACAGGCTTGCGGTAAGACATGGACGTTATATTCAAAGAGATGCGGACGATAAAAAAACCTTCCGTTTTGTAAGGGATGAACTTGGCTTATTAGTTGATTTTATGGCAGAATTATTTAAGAAGGAAGGCCATAAGCTGATTGGTATTCGCGGAATGCCTCGAGTTGGAAAAACAGAATCATTGGTGGCTGCAAGTGTTTGTGCAAATAAACGCTGGTTATTTGTGTCTTCCACTTTGTTAAAGCAAACAATCCGAAATCAATTAATTGAGGATGAATATAACGAAAACAATCTATTTATTCTGGATGGAATTGTTTCCACCAGACGTGCTAATGAGCGTCATTGGCAGCTTGTCCGTGAAATCATGCGACTTCCGTCCGTAAAAGTCATCGAGCATCCTGATATTTTTGTTCAAAACTCAGAATATACACTAGATGATTTTGATTATATTATTGAGCTTAGGAATGACTCGGAAGAAGAGATTACATATGAGGTCGTTGATCAACATAATATGTTCTCCGGATCTGATTTTGGAGATTTTGATTTTTAATAAATTGGAAGGTGTTAACAGTTGACTGAATTAGGGAATCGACTAAAAGAAGCCCGATTAGCTAAAGGATTAAGCTTGGACGATTTACAATCCATGACGAAAATTCAAAAGCGGTATTTAATAGGTATTGAAGAAGGGAATTATGCAAGCATGCCCGGGAATTTTTATGTTCGGGCATTTATTAAGCAGTATGCAGAGGCGTTAGCTCTTGATCCAGATGAAATTTTTGAAACCTATAAAGGTGAAATTCCTGCAAGCTTAAATGACGAATTGCCACAGCAATTGTCCAGAGTGAAAACACATAAATCGATTTCAGAAAGCAATTCTAAAATATTCGATATATTACCCAAGGTTTTAATCGGTGTTTTTGTGATTGGAGTTGCCAGCCTGTTATATTATTTTGTATATAAACATGCGGGTGATAATACAAATGAATCGATTAATAAGGAAAATGAACCGGTTAAAATTGTAAAATCGGAGAATCTTGAAAAAGAAAAAGTAGAAGAGAATAAAAAGGACGACACCGAAGAAAAGAAAGATACTACAGAGCAGAAAGAGCAGAAAACAACAGTAGAAGAAACACCAAAACAAGAAATTACTGCTGTTAAAAGCAGTGGCAGGAATTCGACCTATGAATTAAAAAATGCAGACAAGTTTGTTGTGAAGTTGGTTTCTAAAGGGCAGACTTGGGTTAGTATTAAAAATGGAAAAGGGAAATCCTTTTTTCAGGGATTATTAAAATCAGGTGATAATGAAAGTCAAACAGAGGATTTATCAGCAGAAAGCGAGGCTGTTCTTCGTATTGGAAATGCTGCTGATACTGATATCTTTGTAAATGATCAAAAGCTCGAGTATGCAGTGCCAGCGACTGCAAATGTTCAGAACATAACGATCCAATATGTTCTGAAAAACGAATAGTCATCTGTTGATGACTATTTTTCGCTTTTAATAATAAAACGGAGGAAAACTATGAATATTCCGAATAGAATCACCGTATCAAGAATATTATTAATTCCAATATTCTTGATTGTTATGCTCGCTCCTTTTGATTGGGGCGACATGCATCTCCTGGGAACTGACCTTCCAGTGACCCATTTTGTAGGTGCATTGATCTTTATTTTAGCCTCATCAACTGACTGGGTTGATGGGCATTATGCCCGAAAGTATAACCTTGTGACTAATATGGGGAAATTTCTCGATCCACTAGCCGATAAACTATTGGTCTCGGCTGCCTTGATTGTTCTCGTTGAATTGAATGATGTTTATGCACCTTCATGGATCGTGATTATTATTATTAGCAGGGAGTTTGCGGTAACAGGATTACGTCTCTTGCTTGCAGGGGAAGGCGAAGTTGTTGCGGCTAACATGCTTGGGAAAATTAAAACATGGGCGCAAATTGTCGCCATTTCAGCACTTTTATTACATAATATTATCTTTGCAATGATTCCATTTCGTTTTGATATCGTGGCATTGTGGGTAGCGTTAATTTTTACGATTTGGTCTGGATGGGATTATTTTGCAAAAAATAGTCATGTCCTTAAAAATTCAAAGTAAGCTTTACTTACTAAGAAGAAAGGATGATGATTACGATGAACGCTGAGATTATTGCAGTTGGTTCGGAGTTATTGCTCGGTCAAATTGTAAATACGAATGCACGATTTTTGTCTCAGCAATTGGCGAATCTTGGGATTAATGTCTTTTTTCATACGGTAGTTGGTGATAATCCTGAAAGATTGGAATCGGCAATTGAATTAGCTGAGAAACGTGCAGATCTTATTATCTTTACGGGTGGCCTTGGACCAACAAAGGATGATTTAACGAAGGAAACAATTGCGCGCCACCTTGGAAAAGAACTTGTAATTGATGAGGATGCGTTAACTTCGATAGAATTGTACTTTAAACGAACAAATCGTGTAATGACAGAAAATAACCGAAAACAGGCACTTGTATTAAGCGGGGCACATATTCTTCCAAATGATCATGGAATGGCTCCAGGAATGGTTATTGAAGCTAAGGACCACACCTATATGCTGCTTCCTGGCCCGCCTAAGGAACTTGAACCGATGTTTAGTCAATACGGGTGTCAGGCACTTTCTAAAGCAAACCTAGCTAAAGAGGTAATTGTTTCAAGGGTGTTAAGGTTTTTTGGAATTGGTGAAGCTGCCTTGGAAACCGAGATCATGGATTTAATTGATGCTCAGAGCAATCCAACGATCGCTCCGCTCGCTGGGGATGGGGAGGTTACATTGAGGCTGACTGCAAAGCATGTAGATGGAAAAATAGCTCAGTCACTGCTCGATAATCTAGAAAATACCATTAATCAGCGTGTAGGTTCATTTTTTTATGGATATGATCAAACTTCTCTTCTGGAAGAAGTAATGAAGACCTTACAGACACGAAAACTTACAATTACTGCGGCTGAAAGTTTAACCGGTGGACTGTTCCAACAGGGGCTGACCTCCATTTCAGGTGCAAGCTCCGTGTTCACAGGTGGAGTTGTCTGCTATTCAAATCAAGTAAAACAAGAGATTTTAAAAGTTCGGCAAGAAACGCTTGAAACACATGGTGCAGTAAGTGAACAATGTGCTAGGGAACTGGCTGAAAATGCGACCAAATTATTCAAAACGGATCTTGGGATTAGTTTTACTGGTGTAGCAGGTCCTGAAGAACTTGAGGGCAAGCCAGTTGGTACTGTATTTATTGGGATTGCAATAAAGGGAAAGCCAACCATTGTTGAAAAACTTATCCTTGGCGGAACCAGAGAAGCAAACCGCGGTCGTGCCGTAAAATATGGATGCCATTTTCTCCTACAATTGTTAAAAGAGTCACAGAATGCTAAATAGTATTCTGTGACTTTTTTTGAATAGATTTGGATATTCGGAAAAGTTAGACAGTGGATGAACCTAACTTTATCTGCTAACCAAAGTCGCAAAAATTTACAAAAAGGATAGAGAATTACCTAAAATTACATCAAAGTTGCTTTGAAAATAAACGAATGAATGTTCGTTTTTTTACTCGACAAATATTCGAAAAGCGGTTATATTATTTATAGGAATTAATTTAATAGATTATAGCAATTAGCTTGTGTTTATATATAAGGGAGGAAATGATTCGTGAGTAATGATCGTAAAGCGGCCTTAGAAATGGCGTTAAAGCAAATAGAAAAGCAATTTGGTAAAGGTTCCGTCATGAAGATGGGAGAAAAGACGGACACGAAGATTTTAACGAGTCCAAGCGGCTCATTAGCACTTGATGCAGCGCTTGGAGTGGGTGGATATCCTCGAGGCCGTATTATTGAAGTGTATGGCCCTGAGAGCTCTGGTAAAACAACGGTTGCTTTACATGCAATTGCTGAAGTTCAAGCAAATGGTGGACAAGCCGCATTTATTGATGCTGAACATGCCCTTGACCCAACCTATGCCCAAAAATTGGGTGTTAACATTGATGAGTTATTATTATCACAGCCTGATACGGGTGAACAAGCACTTGAAATCGCGGAGGCATTAGTACGAAGCGGAGCCATTGATATTCTTATCGTTGACTCTGTAGCCGCACTGGTTCCAAAAGCGGAAATTGAAGGGGAAATGGGAGATTCTCACGTTGGTTTACAAGCACGTCTAATGTCACAGGCACTTCGTAAACTATCTGGAGCGATCAACAAATCTAAGACAATCGCAATCTTTATTAACCAAATCCGTGAAAAAATTGGTGTAATGTTCGGGAATCCTGAAACCACACCTGGTGGTCGTGCGTTAAAGTTTTATTCAACAGTCCGTCTTGAAGTGCGCCGTGCGGAAGCGTTGAAGCAAGGAACTGACATTGTTGGGAATAAAACCAAAATTAAAATCGTAAAGAATAAGGTTGCTCCGCCTTTCCGTACAGCAGAAGTAGATATTATGTATGGCGAAGGGATTTCTAAGGAAGGCGAGATAGTTGATCTAGGCTCCGAATTAGATATCGTTCAAAAGAGCGGTTCATGGTATTCCTATAACGATATTAGAATTGGTCAAGGCCGTGAAAACGCAAAGCTGTACTTAAAGGAAAACCCTGATATTCGTCTCCAGATTCAAACGAAAATCCGTGAACATTATGGCTTAGACGGTGAAAAGTTTGTAACTGAAACAGACGATGATGAACAATTTGAATTAATTGATTAATTAATGTAAGAGCAAAGCTAATTATGGTTTTGCTCTTTTTTTACAAAATATATTTTATTTACAATTATATAATCATAAAAATGAAATAGATTTTGGCCTGTGGATTGAAAAATGATGTCCTATTCTAAATATTTCAAAAAGCCAATAGGACTAAGCCTTGACAATGAATATTCCCACCTTTACAATTAACATGTATATTTTACATTTTTGGTATTATTACAATCCGAAAAAAGCCTTGGTGCTTGCTGTATGTTGAGTCTAAACAATGTACATGCCGACACTTAAAAAATGTAACAAAAGTTCATAGCAAGAGGAGGTGTAACGATTGGATTTAATTACTATCATCTCCATTTTGCTTGGCCTTATCGTCGGTGCCGTTGTTGGCTATTTTGTTCATAAATCCATTGCTGAAGCAAAAGTAGCAGGTGCAAAGAATGCTGCTGAGCAGATTCTTGAAGATGCGAAACGTGATGCTGATTCATTGAAAAAAGAAGCTTTGCTAGAAGCAAAGGATGAAATTCACAAGCTTCGTACAGAAGCAGAACGTGAGGTTCGTGAACGAAGAAATGAAATGCAAAAACAAGAAAACCGTTTACTGCAAAGAGAAGAGAATTTAGATCGAAAAGAGGAAACGTTAAACAAGCGTGAAAATCTTTTAGAAAAGAAGGATGATTCTCTAAACCAAAGACAACAGCATATTGAAGAGATGGAAAGCAAAGTGGACGAGTTGGTACGAAAACAACAAACTGAACTCGAACGAATTTCAAGCTTAACGCGCGAGGAAGCGAAAGCCATCATTATCGACAGAATGGAGCAGGAATTAACCCATGACACTGCCATAATGATTAAGGAAAGTGAGAATCGTGCGAAAGAGGAAGCAGACAAGAAAGCGAAGGAAATTCTTTCGCTAGCAATCCAGCGTTGCGCTGCTGACCATGTTGCGGAAACGACTGTCTCTGTCGTCAACCTGCCAAATGACGAAATGAAGGGCCGTATTATTGGCCGTGAAGGAAGAAATATTCGTACGCTAGAAACGTTAACAGGAATTGATTTAATTATTGATGATACTCCTGAAGCTGTTATTCTATCAGGTTTTGATCCTATTCGCCGCGAAACGGCTCGCTTAGCACTAGAGAAATTAGTTCAAGACGGGCGTATCCATCCAGCACGAATAGAGGAAATGGTAGAAAAATCTCGTCGCGAAGTGGATGAATATATTCGCGAGGTTGGTGAGCAAACCACCTTTGAAGTGGGTGTTCATGGACTTCATCCAGATCTTATCAAAATTCTTGGCCGCTTGAAATTCCGTACAAGCTATGGTCAAAACGTCTTGAAACATTCAATGGAAGTAGCACAGCTATCTGGATTACTTGCTGCTGAATTGGGTCAAGATGAAACTTTAGCACGTCGTGCGGGCTTGCTTCATGATATTGGGAAGGCGATTGACCATGAAGTGGAAGGCAGCCACGTAGAAATTGGTGTTGAACTAGCAACAAAATACAAGGAACACCCTGTAGTCATTAATAGTATTGCATCACACCATGGGGATACAGAGCCAACGTCTATCATTGCTGTTTTAGTTGCTGCTGCTGATGCATTATCAGCTGCAAGACCAGGTGCACGTAGTGAGACGCTTGAAAACTATATCCGCCGTCTTGAAAAGTTAGAGGAAATCTCTGAGTCTTATGAAGGTGTAGAGAAATCTTTTGCCATTCAAGCAGGACGTGAAGTACGTATTATTGTTAGACCTGATTCCGTTGATGATCTTGCTGCTCATCGATTAGCGCGAGATATTCGTAAGCGCATTGAGGAAGAACTTGATTATCCTGGACACATTAAAGTAACAGTTATCCGAGAAACGCGGGCTGTTGAATATGCGAAATAAAGCGGTGCACATGCACCGCTTTATTTTTTTGGGGGAGTGCTTATTCGATTAAATAAAGTTTGAATGTGATACAATTAAAACATTAACAATTTTTCTTGATGAGAGGAATAAAAATGAATCTACTTTTTATAGGTGATGTTGTAGGGTCACCAGGCCGTGATATGGTAAAGGAATACTTGCCAAAATTAAAAGAAAAATATCGTCCGCATTTTACCATTATAAATGGGGAAAATGCAGCTGGCGGTAAAGGAATTACTGAAAAAATTTATCGTGAATTTTTAGGATATGGTGCGCAGGCTGTAACTCTTGGTAACCACTCGTGGGATAACCGTGAGATCTTTGAGTTTATTGGTTCAGCCAAAAATATGGTTAGACCAGCGAATTTTCCTGAAGGAACACCAGGAAAAGGAATGGCGTTTTTTAAAGTAAATGATTTAGAAGTTGCCGTCATTAATTTGCAAGGGAGAACTTTCATGGCACCATTGGACTGCCCCTTTAAAAAGGCAGACGAATTAATTGAAATTGCCAGAGAAAGAACCCCGTATATTTTTGTGGATTTTCATGCGGAAGTAACAAGCGAGAAACAGGCAATGGGATGGTACTTGGATGGGAGAGTATCAGCGGTAGTGGGGACGCATACACATGTTCAGACAGCCGATAGCCGCATTCTGCCAAATGGCACAGGGTATTTATCCGATGTGGGCATGACTGGTCCGTATGACGGCATTCTAGGGGTGGAGAGAGAGGCTGTTCTTAAAAGGTTCCTTACAAGCCTGCCAGTTCGATTTGAAGTAGCTGCAGGAGGAAGAAATCAGCTTAGTGCAGTTGTTATTGAGTTAGACCGAAAAACAGGATTTACAAAAAAAATACAACCTATATTAATAAACGACGATCATCCGTTTTATTCTTAGGCTGTGATAAATCTTATTGTTTGGCACCCTGTTGATTGGAGTGGAAGGCGCGAAGACTCCTGCGGGAGGACGGGGCAGGGGAGACCCCGCAGGAGCGTAGCGACGAGGAGGCTCCCCGGACCGCCCGCGGAAAGCGAAGCGCCTGGAGCGGAAATCAACAGGCAAATTTAAACAGAGCAAATACTTAAAAAGAAAATTGATTTTGCTATTAGTTTAGCTCCAGCTCCTAGGCGCTGGAGCTTTTTTTTTGTCCAAGCCGGAATATGTTATTTTACAACTGAATATAGTAGCAGTGGAATGTTATAACCTGATTTGTTCATGAAACTGCTCATGCGGGATCGGGATTTTCTAAGGAGGAGCTAGAAATGGATATATTAAAAGTTTCAGCAAAATCTAATCCTAATTCTGTAGCTGGTGCGCTTGCCGGGGTTCTGCGTGAAAGAGGTGCAGCGGAAATACAGGCAATTGGGGCGGGTGCATTGAATCAAGCCGTTAAGGCAGTAGCGATTGCTCGAGGATTTGTAGCACCTAGCGGAGTTGATTTAATTTGTATCCCTGCGTTTACCGATATTTTAATTGACGGGGAAGAACGCACAGCTATCAAACTAATTGTAGAACCGCGTTGAAAGAGATAGACTTTTGACAAGAAAAAACAAATATTAATTAATACTACCTGCTTGTATAATCAAGCAGGTATTTTTTAGCTTCAAGTCAAAAATCATACAATGAATGAAATAAACATTATTCTAAGATAGACTATGATGAATTCTAGAATATAAATATTAGATATTCGTATGAAGAATAAATATAAGGAAAATTGCCATATAATGAGGAGGATTTATGTTTCTAGAGCAGTCGACATTATCGAATCGAAGTATGTTTCAAATAATAAAAAAATATTCATATTTTAGACAATATTTCGCTTTAAAGGGTTGCAATTTTTAGTGCATAGGTCTAGAATTGTAAGCGTTTAGTACATATCTTAAGTTACATTTTTTAGTCTTTTTGTAATCATAGGCTAATTTCTAGTGAAATACTCGGAATAGTGCTAAACTAATAAATGAATCAATTTATTCTACTTAATTTTTACATATCCAAAGGGGTGTAAGTCATGATCAATCAACTTTCATGGAAAGTTGGAGGACAACAAGGGGAAGGTATTGAAAGTACTGGGGAAATCTTTGCAATTGCACTGAATCGCCTGGGATATTACTTGTATGGTTATCGTCACTTTTCTTCACGTATTAAGGGCGGTCATACAAACAACAAAATCAGAGTAAGTACGACAGAAGTGCGTTCAATTTCTGATGACCTAGATATCCTAGTAGCATTTGACCAAGAAACGATTGATTTAAACTACAAAGAACTACACAGTAATGGTGTAATCCTTGCTGATGCAAAATTTTCACCAAAGAAACCTGATGATACGCAAGCATCATTGTATGCGGTACCATTTACTGAAATTGCTACTGAACTTGGAACTTCTTTAATGAAGAATATGGTAGCAATCGGTGCAACCTCTGCCGTATTAGACTTAGATATTAATGTATTTGAAGTAGTAGTTCGTGAGATTTTTGGCAAAAAAGGCGACCAAGTAGTTGCAAAGAATATGGATGCAATCAAAGCTGGCTTTGAAAAAATGAAGGAAAATCTTGCTTCAGGTATCCAAACCATGGAACTTGAAAAGGCTGACGGCAAAAAACGGATGTTTATGATTGGTAACGATGCTATTGCACTTGGAGCTATTGCCGGCGGATGCCGTTTTATGGCAGCATACCCAATTACACCTGCATCTGAAATTATGGAATATTTGATTAAAAAGTTACCTGCACTAGGTGGTACAGTAATTCAAACAGAAGACGAAATTGCTGCTTGTACAATGGCAATTGGGGCTAACTACGCCGGTGTACGTACGATTACTGCTTCTGCCGGACCTGGATTATCATTAAAGATGGAAGCAATTGGACTTTCAGGTATTACTGAAACTCCGTTAGTAATTGTTGACACGCAACGTGGCGGTCCTTCAACAGGATTACCAACTAAACAAGAACAATCAGACCTTATGGCAATGATCTATGGAACACATGGTGAGATTCCGAAAATTGTCATGGCTCCTAGTACAGTTGAAGAAGCGTTCTATGATACTGCTGAGGCATTCAATTTAGCTGAAGAGTATCAATGTCCTGTCATTATTTTATCTGATCTTCAATTATCTTTGGGTAAACAAACCGTTGAACCATTAAGCTATGACAAGGTTGAAATCAGACGTGGGAAATTGGTAACAGATGAAATACCTGCTAATGAAAATAATGCGTACTTCAAACGTTATGAAGTAACAGAGGATGGAGTTTCTCCACGTGTAATCCCTGGTATGAAGAATGGTATTCACCATGTAACAGGTGTTGAGCACGATGAGACTGGTAAACCATCTGAATCTGCTGCAAACCGGAATGCACAAATGGATAAGCGTTTCCGCAAAATCGAAAATATTCGCTTTGATACTCCTGTATATAAAAATGTTAAGCACGAGGATGCGGATGTTTTATTTGTAGGATTTAACTCAACACGGGGTGTTATTGAAGAAGCAATGACACGTTTAGAGAATGATGGCATTAAAGTCAATCATGCGCACATCCGTCTAATTCATCCGTTCCCTACGGACGAAGTTCTTCCACTTGTTCGTTCTGCTAAGAAAGTTGTAGTTGTGGAAAACAATGCAACTGGCCAATTAGCGAATATTATGAAAATGAATGTAGGACATGCTGAAAAAATTACAAAGCATCTTAAATATGACGGAAATCCATTCCTACCACACGAAGTATATACAAAATGTAAGGAGTTGTTCTAAATCATGGCCACTTTTAAAGACTTTCGAAACAATGTAAAACCGAACTGGTGCCCTGGCTGTGGCGACTTCTCCGTACAAGCGGCAATGCAACGTGCGGCAGCGAATGTTGGCTTAGAGCCAGAAAACCTTGCTGTAATTTCTGGAATCGGCTGTTCTGGTCGGATTTCAGGTTACATTAATTCTTATGGATTCCATGGAATTCATGGCCGTTCACTTCCAATAGCACAAGGTGTGAAAATGGCTAATCGTGACCTAACTGTTATCGCCTCTGGTGGTGACGGGGATGGATACGCAATTGGAATGGGGCATACCATTCATGCCATTCGCCGTAATGTCGATATTACTTATATCGTAATGGATAACCAAATTTATGGTTTAACAAAAGGTCAAACTTCTCCTCGTTCAGCAACGGGTTTTAAAACAAAATCAACGCCAATGGGGTCAATTGAGCAATCAATTTCACCGATGGAAATGGCTTTGACTGTTGGAGCAACCTTTGTAGCGCAAAGTTTCTCTACAGACCTAAAAGATTTAACAGCATTAATCGAAGCAGGAATTAAACACAAAGGATTTTCTTTAATTAATGTATTCAGTCCATGTGTCACTTATAATAAGGTAAACACATATGATTGGTTTAAAGAAAATCTAACTAAGCTTAGTGATGTCGAAGGTTATGACCCTTCAAATCGCGAAGAGGCCATGCAGACATTAATGAAACATAATGGTCTTGTTACAGGACTTATTTATCAAAATACAGAGCGTAAGTCTTATCAAGAATTAATCACTGGCTATTCTGAGACGCCTTTAGCCAAAGCAAATCTTGACCTAGATCAAAATTATTTTGATAAATTAGTATCTGAATTTATTTAATGTATAATAGAGAATCCCGTGGCTTTAGCCTACGGGATTTTCTATTGTTTTCAAGCCAGTAAACCTTTATACTATTATAATGTGTGGATAATGTCTGGATTTTCAAATTCATTGTTGCACAAGATTATAATCTTAAAAAATTAATAGATGAAATTGTAATATGGATAGAAAGGGGTATTTGAACAAATGAATGAAAAACAACGTTTAGAAGGTACGCAAGTCGAGTCTGTTAATTCTTCGGACAAAAAATCCGCCAAGGATTACAGCAAGTACTTTGAACAAGTAATTACTGCACCATCATTGAAAGATGCTAAGAAACGTGGGAAAGAAGATGTAAAGTACCATAATGACTTTGCGATTCCAGAAGAATTCCGTGGGATGGGCCAGGGTCGAAAGTTTTATATCCGTACCTATGGCTGTCAAATGAATGAGCATGATACGGAAGTTATGGCAGGAATATTTTTAGCATTAGGCTATGAACCCACTGACAGCACTGAAGATGCAAATGTCATTTTATTAAATACATGTGCAATTAGAGAAAATGCTGAAAATAAAGTGTTTGGTGAACTAGGTCATTTAAAGTCATTAAAATTAGAAAAGCCTGACTTACTATTAGGTGTTTGTGGATGTATGTCACAAGAAGAATCTGTTGTTAACAAAATTCTAAAAACCTACCACCAGGTTGATATGATTTTTGGTACCCATAATATTCACCGTTTACCACATATCTTGAATGAGGCATACATGTCAAAAGAGATGGTTGTTGAAGTATGGTCTAAAGAAGGGGATGTTATTGAAAACCTTCCAAAAGTCCGCCGTGGGAATATTAAAGCATGGGTTAACATCATGTACGGCTGTGATAAATTCTGTACGTACTGTATCGTTCCATTTACCCGTGGGAAAGAAAGAAGCCGCAGGCCTGAAGAAATTATTCAAGAAGTTCGTCATCTTGCTGCACAGGGTTACCAAGAAGTTACCTTGCTTGGTCAAAATGTAAATGCCTATGGAAAAGATTTAGAAGATGGTTCCTATGGTCTTGGTGAACTGATGGATGAATTACGAAAAATTGATATTCCGAGAATTCGCTTCACAACAAGCCATCCGCGTGACTTTGATGATCGTTTAATTAATGTGCTTGCTAAAGGCGGCAACTTAATGGACCATATCCATTTACCAGTCCAATCAGGTTCTACTGATGTATTAAAAATTATGGCACGTAAATATACTAGAGAACAATATTTAGAACTAGTAAGAAAAATTAAAGCGGCCATTCCTAATGTTGCGTTAACCACAGATATTATTGTTGGTTACCCGAATGAAACGGATGAGCAGTTTGAAGAAACAATGTCACTCTACCGTGAAGTCGGTTATGAATTAGCATATACCTTTATTTATTCTCCACGTGAAGGTACTCCAGCAGCAAAAATGGAGGATAACGTTCCGATGGAAGTGAAGAAAGCACGTTTACAGCGCTTAAATGCCCTTGTGAATGAGCTTTCCTTAGAAGCGATGAAAAAACATGAAGGCCAAATCGTCGATGTCCTTGTTGAAGGGGAAAGTAAGAACAATCCTGATGTCCTAGCAGGATATACGTCTAGGAATAAGCTTGTAAACTTTGTTGCCCCGAAATCAGCGATTGGAAAAATTGTAAAGGTTAAAATAACTGAAGCAAGAACATGGTCATTAAACGGAGAAATCGTAGAGAAATTCGAACCAGCAGAGGTGAAGTAAAGTGGCGAAATATACAAAAGATGATATCGTTGCACGTGCAACAGACTTAGCTCGAATGATTGCAGAAACAGAAGAGGTTGACTTCTTTAAGCGAGCAGAAGCACAGTTGAATGAAAACAAGAAAGTTCACACTTTAATTTCGGATATTAAAGGCTTACAAAAGCAAGCTGTAAATCTTCAGCACTATGGTAAACCTGAAGCCTTAAAAAAGGTTGAAGATAAAATTGCTTCGATTGAGCAAGAATTAGATGAAATTCCAGTGGTACAGGAGTTCAAACAATCACAATTAGATGTAAACGAATTGCTTCAAATTATTGCTTCAACCATTTCAAATACGGTTACCGATGAAATCATCATTTCTACGGGCGGCGATGTATTATTAGGAGAAACTGGTTCTAGCATGCAAAATGGCGGCGGATCTTGTGACGGCCACGACGATTGCGATCACGAACATTAAGAATTCAGCCAGGCTTATTAGAGCCTGGCTTTATTTTTTCCTTACATTTATTTTCCCCACTGACCAGAATCTTATTACTCTTCCTTTATAAGTACATGCATACAAGGCACACACCTATAACTCCCGCATAAAATGAACTATGACTAAACTTTTATCCAGTACTAAACAAAATAAATTTCACACTAGTCTTATATCTTGCATACGATGAAATGAAAATGAATGAGGAGGGTTCGCGCGAAATGGGAGAATATAGAGAGATAATTACCAAGGCCGTAGTAGCGAAAGGACGAAAATTCACCCAGTCCAATCATACGATTAGCCCGGCGCATAGTCCAACAAGTATACTTGGCTGTTGGATCATCAACCATAAATACAATGCGAAAAAGGTAGGCAAAACTGTAGAGATACATGGCTCTTACGACATCAATGTTTGGTATTCATTTAATGATAATACCAAAACAGAAGTTGTCACAGAACGTGTCCAGTATACAGATGTCATTAAGTTAAAGTATCGCGACCATGATTGCCTCGATGACAATGAAATTTGTGCTCGAGTGCTGCAACAGCCAAATTGTGTTGAAGCGGTCATTTCCCCGAATGGCAATCGTATCATCGTCCATGTTGAAAGAGAGTTCCTCGTAGAGGTAATTGGCGAAACCAAGGTTTGTGTTCTTGTCAGCTCAGAGGGACACAAAGACGACGATGATTGGGGCTTGGACGTTGACGACGAAGAATTCGAAGAGTTAAATCCAGATTTCTTAGTCGGTTCCGAAGAAGAATAAAAGTAACTAGGAGGTTTTTACTTCCTAGTTTTTTTCTTTTCCGGGGGAATTAATAAAGGCAAAATTAGCAAGCTAAGACAAGGAGGTGTTAGAATGGATCCTAGACAGCCAGGAAATAAAAATATGCCAGATTTTGACCAATTAAATGACCGAATAATCGCTGAAAGTTCACCCTCACCAATGTTAGTGATCAAAACAAATCTCGATCCACAAGATGCTACGGAATGTAATCCGTATTACAATGATACTGTAGTAAAAAACCCTAAAAAAGTTAAGGATTATTTTGAGGAATAAGAAAGCCAGGAGTTTAACCCTGGCTTTCTATCCATTCTGGTTTTAATAACGACAGGACGTACGTATCATGAAAATGCTCATTTTGATTAATATAGCCGCGCAGGATTCCTTCATTTGTGAAACCAATCTTCATTAGTAAATTGATTGATGCTTCATTTTCCGGGTAGACAACGGCACCAATACGATATAGATCTAATTGTTGAAAGCTAAAACGGATCACTTCATTTATTGCTTCGGAGCTTAGTCCCATTCTCCAAAAATTTGGATGGAGTTCATAGCCAATCTCTGCACGCTTATTTTTTAAATGTAAACCATTAAGACCCACTGTACCGATGAAACGCTGATTTTCTTTTAATTTAATACCCCAACGGATCCCGCGCTTATCAACAAAATTCTTATGAAACATGTCAATTAATCTTGATGCTTCAACGGGAAGAGTAAAACGATTAGTCCCATAAAACCTTGTCACTTCTTCTAAGGATAAAATATCGTATATGTAGTCAACATGCTGATGGGTTATTTCAATTAATTTAAGTCTTTTGGTTTCTAAAATGGGAAAAGTCATAGCAAATCCTTTCTATTAGCCTTTATTGCTTCCGAATTTCTATATGAATTCTAAATCTTTATACTAATTATTAGTGTATAATGGCATAAAAGAAATTTCCATTATATTTTGGTTTAGAAGGTGTACAATTTTGCAAAAAGCAGAGTATATAAATTTAATAGAAACAGAGTTATTCCCGAAAATACAATTAACGACAATCAGTCCGTTTGACCCCATTATCATAGAAAATCAGTCACCGATCTGGAGAACCATCGGAAGTGGTAATTATGCTGGGGTATTTTCGCTTGATGCAAAGCCAGAATGGGTTGTAAAAGTATATGGGCGAAATCCTGAGGAACTTAAGAAGGAAATTGAAGTATATAAAAGATTAGGAAATCATAAAAGTTATTCTACACTGTATGATTATGGGGAAAATTATTTAATCTTAAAAAAGCTTGAAGGTATTACTTTGTTTGATGCCCTTGTAAAGGGGGTTCCAATTCCCGAATCAGTTATAAAAGATATTGATTCCGGTTTAGATTATGCAAGGTCAGTTGGATTAAATCCCTATGATGTCCATGGGAAAAATGTCGTCATGTTTGAGGGTAGAGGATATATTGTTGATATATCCGATTTTTATAAGAAAGGATTTTGTAGGAAATGGAAAGATTTAAAAAAAGCTTATTATAAGATTTATTTACCATATATATATAAATATCATCCACCAATCCCTTTTTTAATGGTGGATGCAATGCGGAAAGGATATCGGATGTATCGTCGTTTGAAAAAGAAAGGCTAAAAATAATAATATTTAGCGAGGTGTAATTATGGATGACCGTCAGTTTCGAAACGCAATGGGGAAATTTGCAACTGGAGTAACAGTAGTGGCAACAGAAGTAGCGGGAAATGTACATGGAATGACTGCGAATGCCTTTATGTCTGTTTCGCTTAATCCAAAACTTGTTGTCATTTCGATTGCTGAAAAAGCACAAATGCTTGAAAAAATAAAACAAAGCAAAAAGTTCTCGGTCAATATCCTTGCTGCCAAACAGCAAGAATTATCAATGATTTTTGCGGGGCAGTTAAAAAATCAACAAGAAGTACCGTTTGAGCGTATTGAAGGAATCCCAGTTTTACCTGGTGCAGTGGCACAAATTACATGTGAAGTATCGGCCGAGCATGTGGAAGGAGATCATACCCTTTTTATTGGCCGGGTAACTAGCATTAACCTGGAGGATTCGGACCCGCTAATTTATTTTGGTGGAAAATATAGATCGCTTGCAGATGAGTAGATTATGAATCAAACAGTTTGCGAAAACTGTTGTCGCAATCAATACAGATTCAGAAGCGCCTATTTTTAAACGTGCCAATCTCGGTGTGATTGCGACTACAAGACAGTAATTCCAGCACTTACGGAAAAATTAAAAAAGGTACTAGTATAATAGATTAAATTGTCGATTGAAGGAATTTAGTAAGTCCTCCTAGAAGGGCTTATTTTTTTATTTTCTGAATATTTGATACAATAGAGATACAAAAATTTCTTAGTAAAATTGATGATAATAAAGGAGCTTAAACTATGATACTACAACTCGAAAATGTCTCTTTAAGACGAGAAGGAAATTGGATTTTGCAAGATGTAAATTGGCAGATTAATAGAGGAGAAAACTGGGTATTATTTGGTTTAAATGGCTCGGGTAAAACTGCAATCTTAAATTTATTAAATGCCTATTATTTTCCGACAAAAGGGAATGTAACTGTACTGGGGATGGAATTTGGGAAAACGTATTTAAGTGAGAGGCTGCGCAAACAAATTGGATTTGTTTCATCTTCACTTCAGGAAAAATTTCATCCAGGAGATAATGCATTTGAGGTTGTCTTAAGCGGTGCTTTTGCTTCGATTGGTCTCTATGAAACACCCACAGATGAAATGAGAAAAAAGGCTGTTGGACTCTTAGAGACACTTGGTTGTATTAGATATGCAAACAGAAATTACGAAAAATTATCACAAGGGGAAAAGCAGCGTGTTTTAATTGCTCGTGCACTGATGGCAGACCCCTCTTTGCTCATTTTGGATGAACCGACAAATGGACTAGATTTTATCGCACGTGAACAACTATTAGAATCAATTGAAAAAATTGCAAAAAATCAAGATGGCCCGACCATGATTTATGTCACCCATCATGTCGAAGAAATCCTGCCAGTTTTCAATAAAACCCTTTTACTAAAAGAGGGTCAAGTTTTTGCAGATGGAGAGACAAGTGAATTGATATCAAGTGAAAAGTTAACGGAGTTTTTCAATCTTCCTGTACAGGTTGAGTGGAAGATAAACCGTCCATTGCTTACTAGACTTCAGGTTGATGAGAAAGATAGAATTAGAGCATATTAATGATCGAAAAAGGCGCATGAATGCATCATGTGCCTACTCTAGTTATTTTGGTTAATGTGTAAAACTTCACAGATTTAGAGAAGATCGTAGTATATAGTATAAGGGAACTATATTACTAAAATTTATCTGACTGAGAGGTTGGGCAAGATGAAAAAATCTTTTGTTTTCATATTGAGTCTGATGTTTATATTAATTACAGGCTGTGGGTCAGCAAGTAACTTAACAATAAAACTTTCTACACCAAAAACATTTATACCTGGAAAAATATATGCGATGCAGTTTTCAGTGATTGACAAACAGGGAAATCCGGTGAAGGGTGCTAAAGTAAGTGCTGACTTAAATATGAAAAATATGGATCACGGAACAACCCCTTTAACTATAGAAGAAATAGGGGATGGCAAATATTTAGGAACCGCTAATTTAGCGATGAACGGTGATTGGGTTGCTTCAATAAAAGTAGAACACGATGGCAAAATTGTTGAGGACGAAAAGCAATTTACTGTTGAGGCAAAAACATTAGAGAATGCCCATAAAGTGACAAAAGAGGTTACTTTACCTGATTTTAAGTTTATTGACCAAAATGGAAATTCAGTAACGAAACAAGATTTTTTAGGAAAAACCGTTATACTAACCTTTACGTATGTTAATTGTATCGACCCAAACGCATGTCCAATATTATTGGGGAATTTCAGCAACTTGCAGCAGGATCTGAAATCAAAAGGAAGTAAAATAGATAATCTTTTACTTGTTTCCGTTTCACTTGATCCTGAAAATGATACACCAGAAGTCATGAAAGAACATGCAAAGAAAATGAAATTTGATCTATCCTATTTGAAAATGCTTACAGGGGATAAGAATCAGATTCAAAGCTTGGCAGATACCCTTGGTGAGCATTTCGAAAAAACCGAGAGAGAAGTTTTGCATGATAATAAAACGTTTATATTTAATAAGGACGGAAGGTTAACTCATGAATTTACTGGAAGCATGATTGATCGAAATGAATTGTATCAGGTAATTAAACTAGGAAAATAAATGAAAGACCACTATTACAAATGATAGTGGTCTTTCTATTTAAAAAAATAATTGCTTAATAGAGAATTTTTTTGTAAAATATTCCATATTATGTGAACCTGAGAAGGGCATAGAGTAGAGAATACGGAGGAGAAAAATATGAGAAAAAACTTGAAATTAATCCTGGCATTTTTACTTGTTTTTACATTATTTCAACCAATGAGTGAAGCTTCTGCTGCAACGAAAAAAATAACTGTGTCCTCAAGTAGTGCAAAAGTTTATTCAGGGCCAGGAACGAAATATAGGGTCTTAGGTAAAGTGTATAAGGGGAAAACCTTAACTGTTTATTCGATTACAAAAAATAACTATTATAAAATTTTATATAAAAGTAAAAAAGCATATATTTCGAAAAAATACGTTAAAATAGCAACAGCCAAGAGTTATAAAAAATATAGCGGTAGATGGTTTACCTCTGCAACAAGTAAACCAGGTGTTGGTTTGGATTTAAAGTTTACGAGTAACAATAAAGCAAAAATTAATCTATATGGAATCTGGTGGTCCATGCCGGATGGTTCCAATGCAAGGGAATCAGATACAGACAAATATACGATTACCTTTGATAAAAATGGAGTTGGAAAAGTTAAATTTATAGAAGGATATGCTTTAAACAAAGGGATCGCAACTGTTAAATTAAGCGGAAACAATGTTTATTTAACAGTTGTTTATCCAAGTTCTTATCCTGAAAATGAATTCATGGGGTCTTATATCTACGAGGGTAAACATAAATTAGTAAAAAGAAAATTCTAATCAAAGATTTTAAAGGGGTTGACGTACACTGCTTAGGTGTTCGTCAACCCCTTTTTAAATTCGAGATAGTCAGTGGATTTTTAAAAACCAAATAAAAAACAAAATTTTAGGTTTTATATTCAAAAATAAACAAAAGTAATATATAATAATAACGGAAGTTAATAAACATATATACATACAAACGGAGGAATCTTGGATGGTTAAAAATCTTTGGGATACTGAAAAAGCTTCACAGGTTTCAAAAGGGGTAGAAGAATTAGTGTATCGCTCCAATTTAATTGGAACAGATCGTGCCGTATGTAACTGGGGTGGCGGCAATACTTCAATGAAAACAATTGAAAAGGATTTCCGTGGACGCGATATCGAGGTAATGTGGGTAAAAGGCAGCGGTTCTGATTTAGCGACTATGAAAGCACAAAACTTTACTGGATTAAATTTAGAAGATATTCGTCCATTATTTGAACGCGATGAAATGACAGATGAAGATATGGTTGCTTATCTTTCACATTGTATGATTGACAGCAAACATCCAAGAGCTTCGATTGAAACATTATTACATGCGTTCTTGCCATTTAAACATGTAGATCATACACATCCAGATGCGATTATTAGCCTTTGCTGTGCTGATAACGGAAAACAGCTTGCCGAAGAGATTTTTGGAAATCGTTTTGTCTGGGTCCCGTATGTACGTCCTGGCTTTACACTTTCAAAAATGATCGCAGAAGGAGTTAAAAATAACCCCAATGCTGAGCTTGTTTTAATGGAAAAACACGGACTTGTTACGTGGGGAGAAACATCTGAACAGTCTTACGCAAAAACAATTGAAATCATCAATGAAGCAGAACAATATATTAATGAAAGAATCGATGAAGCGTCGGTATTTGGCGGACAAAAATATCAATCTCTTTCTGAGGAAGAAGCAACCAGTATTTTAGCAAAAGTAATGCCAATCATCCGCGGTGCAGTAAGTGAAGAAAAGAAAATGCTGCTAACCTATGATCGTGGAGAAGATGTTTTGCAATTTGTTAACAGCCAAAATGCACCTGAGCTTTCACAAATCGGTGCGGCATGTCCAGACCATTTAGTTCACACAAAAATGCTTCCACTTTATATTAACTGGAATCCACAATCAAAAGACGTGGATGTCCTAATTGCTAGTATTAAAGAGGGCGTTGCCAGTTTCAAAGCAGCTTACCAAGAATATTTTGATCGTAACAAAAATCAAGGCGATAAAATGTTTGAACCAGCTCCACGTGTCATCCTCATTCCTGGGGTTGGTATGGTGAACTCTGGTAAAGACATTAATAATTCTAGAGTGAGCGGTGCCTTATACCATCGTGCGATTGCTGTTATGAAAGGTTCTACCACATTAGGAAACTTTGTATCTTTAAGCGAGAATGAATCCTATAACGTGGAATATTGGCCATTAGAGCTATATAAATTAACTCTTGCTCCACAAGAGGCAGAATTTTCTAGAAAAGTAGCTTTTATCACTGGTGGAGCTGGCGGAATTGGCAGTGCAACAGCTCGTCGCCTTGTTTCAGAAGGTGCTCATGTGGTGCTAGCTGATCTAAATTTAGAAGGTGCAGAAAAAGTTGCTGCTGAAATTAACGAAAAATTCGGAGCTAATCGTGCTCTTGCTGTTAAGATGGATGTTACGAGTGAAGAGCAAGTTCATACTGCTTTTAATCAAACCGCACTAACATATGGCGGTGTAGACATTATTGTAAACAATGCAGGTCTTGCAACATCAAGTCCATTCGAAGAAACAACTCTCAAAGAGTGGAATCTAAATATGAATGTATTAGGTACAGGTTACTTCTTAGTTGCCCGCGAAGCATTTAAGCAAATGAAAGAACAAGCGATTGGCGGTAACATGGTGTTTATTGGATCGAAAAACTCTGTGTACGCTGGTAAGAATGCTGCAGCCTACAGCTCTGTGAAAGCACTAGAAACACACCTAGCAAGATGCATTGCGGCTGAAGGAGGCGAATATGGAATTCGTGTAAACTCTGTTCTTCCGGATGCGGTTCTTCAAGGTTCAGCAATTTGGGGTTCAAGATGGCGTGAGGAACGTGCTGCAGCATATGGGATCGAACCGGATCAATTAGAAGAGCATTACCGTAAACGCACGACCTTACTCGTAAATATTTATCCATCAGATATTGCAGAATCAATTGCATTCTTTGCTTCATCAAAATCAGACAGAACAACTGGATGTATGTTAACGGTGGATGGCGGAGTGCCTGCTGCATTTACTAGATAAGATTTTTACGTCAAAGCTTTCTGGAGTGATATGATTATGCAGAAATTAAGCATGGAACAATTGCTCGAAACACTAAATAAAGCAATTGAATTAAATTTAAGACAAGACTTTATTGATTTACTAGTAAACGAGTTAGATAGAAAACGATTCTTGATTAATTAACAAAAAAGTTGACTCCTATATAAATGGGGTCAACTTTTTTCATCTATACGAAGATCGAACTTGCACCTTTTGTATTAAATTCCTTTGGAGGCCACATCGAGAGGTCAAAAGGGTAATCAGAACCTGGAACGACTCTGTCTTCTCCGACTGTTTTAATAAGAAAATCAATACTATCAGGGCTCCATAAAACGGTATCATACCAGAATCGATTTAAGTATTCAGATGGTTTTGCTTTCAGTTTGGAAGAGACTAGCCCCCATTGTTCATAACCTTTATCAAGTCTGCCAATTTGATAGGGCAGGAAACCTCCGCCATGTGCAAATAGTATTTTTACATTCGGATATAGATCAATCATTCCGCTTAAAAGAATATCTGTTGCACAAACAGTTGTTTCCCAAGGTACCCCAATTAAATTAGGCATCATTCTTCGCTTTAAGCGAGGGTCTTCACATAGTAAGGGGTGAATAAAAACAATCGCATGTAATCGATTGGCTTCTTCGAAGAAAGGGATAAAAATGTCATCAGATAACATATGGTCAGATAAACCCGGACCAATGATGACTCCTTTTAATCCCAGATTCATCGCCTGATTTAATACTTGAGCCGCTTTATCAGGATTGATGAGAGGGACAGTACCTAAGGCAGATAGTTTCTGAGGTGTTTTATTGGTCCAATCGGCTAATGTATGATTGTATATTGCGGCCATTTCAGTGGTTATTTCTTCAGGGAAATCATACAGAAACAGTTGGGGGATTGGTGAGATAAGTGAATGAGAAACACCCGCTTTTTCTTGTTCGGTCAAATAATATTCACCATCAATAAAACCCTTTTTTAGCTCAAACCCCCATTTTTCATTAATCGTTAAGAAAGGCTCTTTGGTGTCATCTTTTTGGCTCCATTTCGCATTAATGATCTTTTGATGTTCTTGCAGCCAAACGATTACTTCAGGTGGAATAAAATGAGTATGAAAATCAAGCATTAACTTTCACTCCTATACGATTATATTAATCTATTTTTCGATAGCCCATATTTCTAGAAATATCTAAACCAGCACTAATTACTTTTTTAGCTATACTTTGAATTTTATGAGGTGGGAATCGCTGCTTTGGACCCACAATGGACAAGGCTGCAATTACTTTTCCTTTGTAATCATAAATCGGTGCAGCAATAGAAGTGACTCCATCAAGTAATTCTTCGACACTAGATGCATAGCCATTTTTCCTTACTTCACGTAAGTGAGCATGAAGCATATCGGTGTCTGTGATCGTGTTTTTTGAGAATTTATGAAGCCCTTTTTCGATTACGCTCTTCGTCACATCTTCATCAGAGAATGCTAGTAAAACTTTCCCTGAACTTGTACAGTAAGGCGGATTTCTTCGTCCAACATGAGTTAAGAATCGAACAGGATGATTGCATTCTACTTTATGAAGATAGATGACATCCGACTGATCTAAAACAGATATGTGAGCGGTTTCACCAAGTGTGTCAACTAGCTTGTTTAAGACCGGCTGTGAGTCACGATAGATATCCATTGAACTATATACGACACCGCTAAGAGTAAGAATAGAGAGGCCTAAGCGATATTTTTTCGTTTCGGGATCTTTATGCACGAACCCTTCGCTTGCAAGGGTTGCCATGGTCCGGCTGACTGTACTTTTGTTTAATCCTAGAGAAGTTGAAATTTCACCAATTTTCTTTTCAGGTTCATCCATCGAGAAACTATTTAAGATCCGAAGAGCATTTTTTAAGGAAGAAAGATAATTTTCTTCCTGTTTCTTTGTTTCCATCACTCATTCCTCCCTCTACCCACTGTTTCATTATGTAAAACTAGGTTCCTTTATAGTGGTCAATATATCAAAAGAAAAATGAAAAGAAAAGTTATTTTTTAAAAATTAAAATTATTTTTAATTGTTTCACATATAGAAACAACGGTGTTGTATATGAAATTGAAAGGGGATATCTTCTAGTTAAGAAAATATAGTTTTTTAATTGGAGGAATAAAAAGATGACTGTCGAAACAAGAGTAAAGGCTATCAATTGTTTGCATTTCATTAACGGCCAATTTGTTGAGTCGCATAACAAAAAAACATTTGAAAATATTAATCCTGCCACTGAAGAAGTTTTAGGGATGGTAGCAGAAGGGGGAAAAGACGAGGTTGATTATGCCGTAGCAGCCGCCCGCAGAGCATTCAATGGCAGTTGGAAAAAGATGACGACAGGAGAACGTTCAAAGATTCTTCGTCGAATAGGAGATTTAATCCTCGAAAGACAAGAGGAATTAGCCCGGTTGGAATCGTTGGACACTGGTAAACCGTTCTGGTTGGCTAATAGTATTGATGTCCCGAGGGCTGCTTATAATTTCCACTTTTTTGCTGATTATATGATTTCTGTTAATACGGATGCAAACCAACAGGATGACATAGCCATTCATTACTCCTATCGGCGCCCAGTTGGGGTAGTTGGTATTATTAAACCTTGGAATTTGCCATTATTATTACTGACTTGGAAATTAGCACCATGTTTAGCGATGGGCAATACAGCCGTGATTAAACCAGCAGAATGGACTCCGATGACGGCAACGGTATTGATGGAAATTTGTAAAGAAGCTGGGGTTCCAGATGGAGTGGTTAATCTTGTACATGGCTTCGGACCAAATTCCGCAGGCGGTGCCATTTCGGAACATCCTGATGTCGATGCGATTTCCTTCATTGGTGAGCCAGGAACCGGATCTTCTATTATGAAGGCTGCATCAAGTTCATTAAAGAGATTGTCGTTTGAATTAGGAGGGAAAAATCCTAACATTATTTTTGCCGATTCGGATCTGGATGAAGTGGTCGAAACAACAATCAAATCAAGTTTTATTAACCAAGGTGAAGTTTGTCTCTGCGGTTCACGCATTTATGTTGAGCGCCCGGCGTATGAAGAATTCCTGAACAAATTTGTAGCAAAGGTTAAAAACTTAAAAGTAGGGCTTCCAGAAAATGAAGATACAAAGGTGGGGGCATTAATCAGTAAGGAACATTATGACCGGGTTAATAGCTATATTGAAATTGCCCGCAATGATGGTGCGACCATTCTGACAGGAGGAAAACGTCCAGATGGGTTTGAAAAAGGATATTATTTAGAACCCACGATCATCACAGGAGTAGACCGGAATTCCCGTTGTGTCCGTGAAGAGATTTTTGGGCCGGTTGTAACAGTAATGCCTTTTGATATGGAAGAAGAAGTGATCATGCAGGCAAATGATACCCATTTTGGTTTAAGTGCAACGATTTGGACAAACGATTTAAGACGGGCGCACCGGGTTGCTCATCAAATTGAAGCAGGCATCATTTGGGTAAACACTTGGTTTCTACGTGACCTGCGCACCCCATTTGGAGGGATGAAAAATAGTGGAATTGGCAGAACAGGCGGAATGCATAGCATTGATTTTTACTCTGAATTATCCAATATTACGATTAAATTATAAGAAGGGGAGTCATTCTTTTGACGGACAAAATAAAGCAATATGCAGAAAAACTAGCTGAAGCGGAGAACACACGGATCGGTACGGTTCCGCTTACTTCAGTAGATTCAACACTGACAGTAAAAGAAGCCTATTATATTCAGTTGGAAAATATTCAGCGCAAAATAGAACAGGGACAAATCATAGTAGGGAAAAAGATCGGATTAACGTCCTTGGCGATGCAGAATTTATTAGGTGTAGATGAACCTGATTACGGACATTTGCTGGACAATATGGTGGTAGAAAATGGTGGTCAGATTAATATAGAGCAAGTTCTTCAACCAAAAGTAGAAGCGGAGATTGCCTTTATCCTAAAAAAGGAATTACGGGGGCCAAATCTAACAGCGCTTGATGTCATTCAGGCAACCGATTATATTGTACCTGCTCTGGAAATCGTCGATAGTAGAATAAAAGATTGGAAAATTAAGTTGGCTGATACAGTGGCAGACAATGCCTCATCTGGTTTTTATGTGCTTGGTGGTAAGCCAACAAAAATAGCCGATATTGATCTTGAATTAATTGGCATGGTACTAATGAAAAATGGTGAGCTCGTCAATACGGGGGTGGGTGCAGCGGCTTTAGGAAATCCAGCAAAGTGTGTTGCCTGGTTAGCGAATAAATTAGCCGAATTCGATCTCTCGCTAAAAGCAGGCGAAGTGATTCTCTCAGGGGCTTTGTCAGCAGCAGAAGCAGCTCAAAAGGGTGATACATTTACGGCAAGATTCGCTCATATCGGTCAGGTTAGTGTACGGTTTTAACCGTTTAAAGGAGGAAAGAGGATGAGTCAATACAAAGAGATTGCACACTATTTAGAATCTGCGGAGCTTGATAAGCGCGAGGTTGCCAAAGTCACAGTAAACTTGAAGCCTGATTTAACAGTGGAAGAAGCTTATCAAGTACAACAGGAAATTGTACATTCGAAATTAAATGAAGGAAAAAAAATCATTGGCCCGAAAATGGGATTAACCAGTCAGGCCAAAATGAAACAAATGGGGATCGAAGAACCGATTTATGGGTATGTGTTTGATTATATGATCATTGAAAATGGCGGTCAGGTGCCATTACATGAATTAATTCACCCAAAAGTTGAGGCTGAAATCGCGTTTGTGATTGGAGAAGATATTGAAGGTCCTGGCGTAACAGGGGCTCAGGTTTTAGCTAAAATCGAGTATGTTTTACCAGCCTTAGAGATTATTGATAGCCGGTACGAAAATTTTCAATTTACCTTACCCGACGTGATTGCGGATAATGCTTCAACTTCAAGAGTGGTGTTTGGTACCACCCTTAAAAAGCCGGAGCAATTTGAACTCGATTTAGTTGGGGCAACACTTTCAATCAATGGCAAAATCAAGGAATTGGGAGCAGGTGCTGCGGTCCTTGGTCACCCTGCAAATTCCATTGCCGTGCTTGCCAATATGCTGGCAAGAAAAGGAGAAAAGGTCCGTAAGGGCGATGTAATTCTAACAGGCGGGATTACAAGTGCGGTTCAATTGAAATATGGAGATATTGTAAGCGGTAAATTCGACGGTCTAGGTGAAGTGGCCTTTACAGTAACTGATTAATAATTTTTGCCACCCTGTTGACCTTCGTACCAGGCACGAAGACTCCTGCGGGGGCAAAGCGATGAGGAGACTCCCCGGCACCCCCAAGAACCGCTCGTGTCTGGAGCGGAAATCAACAGGCCACAATAACAGAGCCTAATTTTTAAAAAGGAGAATTTACATGCCAATTATTAATGTTCAAATATTAGAAGGAAGACCAAAAGAGAAAATAGAAGAAGTCATTCACAATATTACTAATACTGTTTCAGAAACATTAGATGCTCCAAAAGAGAACATAAGAGTCATCGTAACAGAAATTCCAAAATCTCATTGGGGAATAGCTGGGGTACCAGTTTCGAAAAAGTAACCAACATTAAAAGGGAGATTATGGCGATAGGGGATATTCCGTCATACTCCCAAGAATGTATATGAACGATGTAAGCGCTAACTAAATAAATTTAAGTTTTGGAGGGTATTATGACGATAGAATTGAGTTTGTTAGTGCCTCATGTTCCCAGCCTTTGTGACGAGGGTCAAGTACCAGAATTTCAACAGGACATGGCAAGAGAAATGAAAAAAATGGGGAGACAAATTAAAGAAATAAATCCAGATGTTATTGTGTTAGTTTCCTGTCATTGGCCATCCACCTTTTTCCATTATGTCGACTGTACGCCTGTACATAAAGGGATTCTTACTGCGTTTGAGGCCCCGGATTTAATTAAGGATGTTCCCTATCATTACCCTGGGGATGAAAAATTGGCAAATGAACTAGTAAAAGCGGGGGAAGAGGCTAATCTTCAAGTTCAAGGAGTGAACGATCCCTATTTTATTTGGGATTATGGGAGTTTGGTCCCTTTACGGTATTTGGTCCCAGACGAGGACATCCCAGTTATTAATTTATCAGTTACACTAGCAGCGAGTTTAGAAGAAACGTATAAATGGGGGCAAGTAATTGCCAAGATATTGCGTGAAAGTGATAAAAAAGTGGTATTTCTTTCAAGTGGTGCCTTATCCCACAATATAGTTCGAGGCAGACATAACAAGCCAACTCTTTCCGAACATGCTTTGGATAAGCAGTTTATTGAATTTGTAATGAGGAAAGATTATAAAGCGGCTTATGACATGCTGCCGGAATATGCAAGAATGGCAAGAGTGGAATCAGGAGGGCGACATCTTGCCATGTTATTCACGATGATTGAGGATGATTGTGTACCTACTTATCTAGCAGAAGGCCAGTCCTCGGGAAGCTGGAATGCGCTAATTACATTTGAAAAAAGCGAAACAGCAAATTTAAAAGCAGAAGTTGAGAGTGAATTTGTAAAATAACTCTACTAAAGAAAAGGAAAGGGGGAGATGGTTTATATGCGTACTCAAGTAGGGATTATCGGAGCTGGTCCAGCGGGGCTGATGTTATCACATCTATTACACTTACAAGGAATAGAATCTATTATCATTGAATCCCGTTCACGTGAAGAAATTGAGGGAACCATTCGTGCTGGGGTTTTAGAGCAAGGAACGGTTGACCTATTAAATGCCACTGGTGTCGGTGAACGAATGATGAGGGAGGGACATGTTCACGAGGGGATCGAATTGCAATTTAATGGCAATAGACATCGTATTGATTTCGCCGAGTTAACCGGTGGAAAACAAATTATGGTATATCCTCAGCATGAAGTCATTAAGGATTTGGTTGCTGCCCGACTAAAAGCTAATAGAACCATTTTCTTTAATGTTTGCGATGTTAAACTAGTAAATATTGAATCTACTCAACCCAAAATAGAGTATACGAATGAATTGGGTGAGTCTCAGGTCATTGAATGTGATTTTATTGTTGGCTGTGATGGTTTTCATGGACCCAGCAGACAATCCATCCCAAAAAGTAAAAGAGTTGAAAAACAGCAAATCTATCCATTTGGATGGCTTGGAATTATTGCCGAGACACCTCAAGTGAACCCAGAGTTAATCTATGCCCACCATGAACGAGGTTTTGCCCTACTAAGTACCCGTACCCCATCTATTCAGCGCCACTATCTTCAAGTTGACCCAAAGGATGATATTGCAAACTGGTCAGATGATCGAATTTGGTCAGAACTGCATGCGAGAGTTGATATGGAAGGCTGGACACTTCCACAAGGACCGATTATACAAAAAAATATTGTTTCTATGAGAAGCTTTGTTTGTGAAACGATGCAATATGGACGTCTCTATTTAGCAGGAGATGCTGCACATATCGTGCCTCCTACAGGAGCAAAGGGACTAAATTTAGCTGTAGCGGATGTCCAAGTTTTGAGCCAGGGAATTAGAGAATTTTATGAACAAGGTAATCAAAATATCCTGCAAAAGTATTCCCAAACATGTCTAAAAAGGATTTGGAGAGCACAAAGATTCTCATGGTGGATGACCACTATCCTTCATACCAACCAAAACCATAGTCCATTTGAATACGGCATTCAATTGACAGAACTTGATAATGTTACATCATCTCGAAATGCAGCTGCAAACCTAGCTGAAAACTATGTCGGTTTACCATTTGAACTCCCTTTATATAAACATGAATTATCGCAAAAATAGCCCTTTAAATAAACCGTACTATTTACATACTAGTAGGGTTTTACTTTAAGAAAGCATCTCTTTCTTTTAGACTGTCCTTTAACATAACAGGACAGTCTTCTTATTTATGATGGTATAATTAGTCTGAGGTTTTTGATCGGAAAATCGAGTATAATCATTTGGACAACCTTTAGATAAGAGAATCGGAGAGAATATATGTTTTTTCGTTTAATGTACCATGTCGTCTTGCCTATTTATGTTGTATTTGTGATTTTTTCCTCGATCACGTTGGATAAATCCCAAAACAACTTTTTAATGATTTTACTAGGCAGTATTTTTATAACAAGCATTTATTTGGAAAGGGTTTATCCACGCTCTTTTATTTATATAGCTGCTATTGAGATCCTTTCATTACTATTGTTTCATTTCACAAGCCAGTTGAATTGGTGTTTCTCCATTTATATCATTTTACTTAGTAAATTCCTATTTCAAATCAAGGGTGTTCTCAAAGGGATTTTTCTTGGTTTTGTCTTGATTGCTTTTTACACAGTAATACGCATTTCGTATACTCCTATCAATGCCTATAGCCTGCTTGCGGTTGTGTCTGACTTCTTAACATCTCTAGCTGTAGTGCTTATCATTCAATACATAATTGAAACAGAGAGAGCAAAAAATCTTCTCGAAGAAGAGAAGAAACGGGAAGAATTGCGTTATCAAGAGGAAAAAATGAAACTTTTAGGTGAAATGGCTGGCGGTCTCGCACATGAAATTAGAAACCCTTTGACCATCATCCAAGGATTCCTCAAACATTCTAAAGAGTATAATTATAATATTAAACCTTGGTATGATTTAATCATTAGTGAAGTTAGTAGGATGAATAAATTAACTGTCGAATTCCTACAATTTTCAAAACCAAATGTTTCTTTATACCAAACATTTGCCATCCACGAGTGTTTAAAGAGAGTAATCTCATTAACCGAATCTAAAGCCCGTAGTTCGGGACATCAAATCATATACACGGATTCCAATCCCGATCTGTTTTTACCAATGGACTTTGATAAAATGGTCCAAGTTTTTGTAAATTTAATAAATAATGCCATTCAATCGATGGTTAAAGATGGAGATATTACGATTCGATTATTTAAAGTGGAGAACAAAGCCGTAATTGAGATAAGCGATATGGGTGTAGGTATAGAAGAGGCAAATCTGGAGAAAATCTTTAGTCCATTCTATACAACGAAATCTGATGGAACGGGGTTAGGGCTATCTATTTGTCAGAAAATCATTTTCAAGATCATGGAGGAACGATTGAGGTGATTAGTAATCCAAATCAAGGAACTACATTCACCATTTGTTTTCCTTTGAATAATGGATTTCACGATACTCAGAGAGCTTTTGTTGAAAACCAAAATAAATAAGTATAAGGAAAACTCGCCAATATTTGATCTGCCCCGTAAATGTTAGACACCATTCTAACATTTACGGGGTGTTTTTTATGGCTAAATTTAATTCGGAGGATAAAATAGCTGCTGCTCAGCGCTATTTGAATGGCAATGATAGTTATCAAAAGATTGGTGATTCCATTGGAGCACACTCTTCTCTCATAAAAACTTGGGTGAAGCAATACGAGATAAACGGTGTAGAAGCGTTTCAAAAATCCTATACAAGTTTCTCAACAGAGTTTAAACTAGACGTACTAAAATATATGAATAACTACGGGACGTCACCGAATGAAACAGCTGCTATTTTTAAGATAGCTGATCCTTCTACCATTCGAAAATGGAGCAGGCAGTTCGAGGAACATGGAATTGATGCCCTTAAATTAAAGAAAAAGGGGCGTCCATCCATGAAAAAAGAAACAGTGAAAACAGAAACACAGAAACAAAAAGCCAACAAACCAATACATAGCGAAGAATCTTTGGAGTTTTTACAATCAAAAGTTGAACGTTTAGAAATGGAGATTGCCTACTTAAAAAAGTTGAATGCTTTAGTTCAAATGCAGGAAAAATTACAAACAAAATCAAAGCGCAAGTAATTTTTGATCTAAAGCAAAAGTATGAGGTTGTGGATCTAGTTGAAGTCGCTGACATGAAACGCAGCACGTATTATTATTGGGAAAAACGATTAAATCAGCCTGATAAATATGAAAAAATAAAGGATGCAATTAAAGAGATTTTCCATGAACATAAAGGTCGTTATGGGTACCGTCGAATCACGAAAGAATTAGAAAAAAGAGGTTTCCACCATGATCCCAAAACCATCAATAGTTTAATGAATGATATGGGGATAAAATGTATGGTGCGTATGAAGAAGTATAAATCTTATAAAGGTAAGGAAGGCAAAATAGCTCCGAATGTCTTAAATCGAGATTTTACTGCTGAGAATATGAATGAAAAATGGGTAACAGATGTTACAGAATTCCGCCTATTTGGTGAGAAGCGCTACCTCTCTCCTGTCCTGGATTTGTGTAATGGTGAGATCATTGCCTATAGCGTCATGAATCGTCCTGTATATACATTGGTAGGAGACATGTTAAATCAAGCAATTGAACGTCTTAAGCCCGGAGACAAGGTCATTCTTCATTCAGATCAGGGTTGGCACTATCAAATGGGAAAATATCAAAAAAAATTGAAACAACATCAAATTACACAGAGTATGTCCCGGAAAGGAAATTGTTTTGATAATGCAGTCATGGAAAATTTCTTTGGCTTATTAAAGTCCGAACTCCTTTATCTACAGGAATTTGATAGTTTAGAGCATTTTGAACGGGAATTAGCTGATTATATTTACTATTACAATCACAAGAGAATGAAGTCAAAATTAAAAGACCTGAGTCCAGTAGAATTCCGAACTCAAGTCTTAAAAGTTGCATAAAAGTATTTGTCTAACTTTTTTGGGTCAGTTCATATTTTTCGGCGAGTTTTTGGTTTAAATTTATCCCTTTCAAAACAGAGCCCCTACTTTACTCTTTTGTTGGTATATAGCATGAACAAAAAAATCTGTTAATAAAGCCTTTCCTGCTAGTGTTTGTAGCAGTGCTGAATCAAAATAACTTGTTCGAATCATGATATTGATATTAATATCCCATTTTCGGTAGCGCTTTAAATTCCATGAGTCAGTAAACAGAGATTTCCTTCTTTCGAGACTACCTCTTTCCCAATATGGAAGATGAATGGAGATTTCTCGAGATATTTCTTTCGATATGCGAAATATCGTGTTATACTTGTAAAGTTATTAATAAAAACGTCCTAGAAGGGTTGTTTATATAAATGTCTAGTACAATAAAAGCTTTTATAAGTCTCTTTTTGGTTTCTGTTTTGTGGGGGTTAAATTATCCAATCAGTGCCTATTTGCTTCAAGATTTTTCACCTGTCTTTTTATCAACTGTTCGAATTTGTTGTACCTCACTTTTTTTGATTATCGTTGCCTTAATTCATAAAGGAATAAAGCGTCCCACCATTTCAGAGTGGAAATTCCTAGTTGGTGTTGGAATCTTTGGAACTCTGTTAAATCAAACCTTTTACTTTACTGGGCTGCATCATACAACACCAGCAAACGCCTCATTAATCATTTCCTTGGCACCCATAGCAACAATTTTATTGGAACGGATCATCTTTAAGGTCAAGTTTACGGTGAAAAAATCCGCAGGAGCCATTATAAGTCTAATCGGTGTTTTTTCAATAATTGGCCTTGGAAAGGGCGGTTTGGGAATCTCATGGGGAGATTTTAACATTCTAATCGCCATGCTTTGCCTCTCGATTAGTCTATTATTTATTCGAGGTTTAGCGAAAACCATGAATACCTTTATTATCACCATTTACTCGACCGTACTAGGAAGCGTACTGATGATTCCTGCAGCAGGAGTTGAAAATTTGGTAAGCGGCTCCTATATCAGTCATTCTCTTTTTATGTGGATATTATTAGCTTTTGCTGGGATTATCGCTCAAGGAGTTGCCGGCTTTTGGTGGAATAAAGGTGTAGCAAAAGTTGGAGCAGGTACAGCTTCAATGTTCATGAATATTCAGCCATTTGTGGCCATCCTTGCCTCCCATTTTATACTAGGAAATCATATCTTGATGAATCAAATCCTTGGGGGTATTTTGGTATTGCTCGGGGTATTTATTGCGAATATGCCATCGATTAAAAATGCGGTTTCTACTGGACCAAATAAAGTGGCAATGTGAAAAGTCATCCCATTCAGGGATGACTTTTTTTTAGCAGTAAATGTAACCTTTCCAAGTCAGGTTTTTATTTGCATTCATATTTGAGTTTCAAAAGTAAGGGTAGATAAAACTAACAGGACTTGGCTTGCCAAGTGAAATGCTGAGTATCGTAACAGAAAGGAAGAAATAATCCCTGTTTGCAAATAAGGACAATAAATTGGTCGAATCACGTTATAGGAAAATCTTATATTTCTATTAAAATAGAGTCATTAGTAAGCGTTTCCATCCGAGAGGTGATGTTAATGACAAAATACAGTATTGCTGTTGATATCGGTGCTTCAAGCGGCCGGCTTATTTTAGGCTATTTAAAAAATGGATTATTAAAATTAGAAGAAATTAATCGTTTTGATAACAAAATAGTTAAAAAAGGTGAGTCCTATTGCTGGGAAGCCGATAATCTTTTTCAAGAGATTAAAAAGGGACTAAAAAAATGCAAAGAATTGGGTATTAGGCCGGACAGCATCGGAATTGATACATGGGCCGTAGACTTTGTTTTGTTAGATGAAAACGACCAGCCATTAACAGAAGCTGTATCTTATCGAGATCCTCGGACCGACGGCATGATGGAGGAAGTGTTTCAGTTATTTTCAATAGAAAGACTCTATCTAGAAACCGGCATTCAGTTCCAGAAGTTTAATACGATTTATCAATTATTTTCGATGAAAAGAAACACCCCAGAGATTCTCGATAAAGCTAAATCATTCTTAATGATTCCGGACTATTTCAATTATCTGCTCACTGGCAAAAAAGCAAATGAATATACGAATGCAACTTCCACTCAATTAGTAAATGCTTTTACAAAGAAGTGGGACCATCAGCTATTGGATGTCCTTGGAATAAATAAAGAAATGTTTCAGGAAATTAAAACGCCAAAAACGATACTTGGAACACTTACCGAAGAATTAGTTTCCGAGCTTGGGTTTGATTTACAGGTCATTCTGCCTGCAACACATGATACCGGTTCCGCCGTCATTGCCGTACCAGAAGAAAATGAAACGATTTATATCAGTTCTGGTACATGGTCATTGATTGGCGTCGAAAACTACTTCCCAATCTGTGTAACGAAAGCACTGGACTACAATTTTACGAATGAAGGCGGAATCGACTATCAATACCGTTTCCTAAAAAACATCATGGGTCTCTGGATGATTCAGGAAGTGAAGCGAAACTTCCATGATGAATATTCCTTCGCAGAACTCGTGGATTTAGCCAGCGAAGCAAAAGAATACCGGGCCATCGTGAATGTAAATGATGACCGCTTCTTGAAACCTGATCATATGATTGACGAAATCCAGAACTATTGTGTGGAGACAGAGCAGCCAATACCTAGTACTCCGGGTGAAATTGCCAAATGTGTGTTTGAAAGTTTAGCAGAAAGCTACCAGGAAGCCGTAATGCAAATAGAAGAAATTTTTGAGAGAAGATTTGAAAAAATAAATGTCATTGGCGGCGGCTGTCAAAATGAAATGTTGAATCAACTTGTTGCGGATGTAACGAAGAAAGAGGTAAATGCTGGACCAGTTGAAGCTACTGCCATAGGTAATATCGTGGCTCAGCTAATGGCTCTCGATGAAATTCAAGATATTAAAGAAGCTCGTACGATAGTTAAAAATTCATTTGAAGTGAAAAAATATTTGCCCGCCGCACCGATTACAAACTAACAGATAGAAAGGAAGAATGTCATGTCTATTCAAGAAAACTACGAACTTGCTAAAAAAGCTTATGAAAAATGGGGAATTAATGTTGATAAAGTCATCGAAAAATTAAAAAATGTTCCTATCTCTATTCATTGCTGGCAGGGGGATGATGTTGGCGGATTTGAAGTAAATCCGAACGAATTATCTGGTGGAATTTCCGTTACTGGTAATTATCCAGGTAAAGCATCAACACCGGAAGAATTAAGAGCAGACTTAGAAAAAGCGCTTTCCTTGATTCCAGGAAAACATCGCGTCAATTTACATGCGATTTATGCAGAAACAAATGGAGCAGTAGTGGAAAGAGATCAATTAGAACCAAAGCACTTTGAAAACTGGGTGAAATGGGCAAAAGAAAATGGTTTAGGGTTAGACTACAACCCAACATTGTTTTCACATCCAAAAGCAGATGATGGCTTAACACTATCACATCCAAACGAAGAAATCCGGGAATTCTGGATTAATCACTGTATTGGCAGCCGTAAAATTGGTGAGTACTTCGGTAAAGAACTTGGTACACCAGCATTAACAAACATTTGGATTCCAGATGGGTACAAGGATATTCCAAGTGACCGCCTCACACCAAGAAAGAGATTAAAAGAATCATTAGATAAGATTTTTGCGGTGGAAACTGATGAAAACTATAACTTAGATGCTGTTGAAAGCAAGGTATTCGGAATTGGTTCCGAATCATATGTAGTCGGATCCCATGAATTTTATTTAAACTATGCAATGAAAAACAATAAATTGTGTCTATTAGATACCGGTCACTACCATCCAACAGAAACTGTATCTAACAAAATTTCATCTATGCTTTTATTCAGCGAAAAACTTGCGTTGCATGTTTCAAGACCGATACGTTGGGACAGTGATCATGTCGTTATTTTAGATGATGAACTTAAAGAAATTGCTCTAGAAATTGTACGTAATGATGCCTTAGACCGTGTAATTATTGGACTTGATTTCTTTGATGCGAGCATAAACCGTGTGGCTGCATGGACAATCGGCACACGGAACATGATTAAGGCTTTACTTAATGCCATGTTAGTTCCAAACGGGTATTTAAAACAGCTTCAGGAAGAAGGAAACTTCACTGAAAGATTGGCGTTAATGGAAGAATTCAAGACTTATCCATTTGGTGCTGTTTGGGATAACTACTGTGAAAAAATGGGAGTTCCAGTAAGAGAGTCTTGGTTAGAAGAAGTAAAAGCGTATGAGCAAGAGGTTTTATTAAAGCGATAACTTGTGATGAAAGACTCAAATAGGAGATTTATAGGCTCCTTTGGGTCTTTTTTTGGATTTATTTCTTAAATTAGGAAGGGATTATACAAAATATAGGGAGAATATTACGAAGTTTTAAGTTATTATACAAAATAACGAGTAGATTCTACAAAAAGTGTAAATCAATTCCCAATTCGATTTAATACCGTTTTGAAAAAAGGATGGGCATATAAAAAGTATAATCTTTGTTTGTTTTCCAAAGATATATGGTATAGTTATAGTGATAATGACAATAAATCAAATATAAAACAACATAAATAAAAATTTCTTCAGCAGGAAGGGGCAGCACTAGTGCTAGTTGCAGAAAGACAAAAAAAGATTGTGGACTTAGTTAATGAGCGGTTGAGTATTCGGGTCACGGAGCTTAGTAAAATTTTCTCCGTAACAGAAGAAACGATACGGCGTGATCTTGAAAAGCTTGAAAAAGATAATCTCTTAATGCGCAGCCATGGTGGGGCAGTTAGTATTGAAAAGGATCAGGGGGAGACCTCTTATTTAGAAAGGGAAATCACTAACGCTGCCGAGAAAAAAGCGATCGCTGTAGAAGCGATTCGTTCTATCGAGCCAGGGGATCAAATCGTCTTGGACGCAAGTACAACGGCATGGTATGTGGCGAAGGAACTGCCTGATATGCCTTTAACGGTTCTGACAAATTCGATAAAAGTCGCCATTGAACTTAGTAAAAAAGAACAAATCAAGGTGATCTCAACAGGGGGAATGCTGCTTTCACAATCTCTTTCATATGTCGGACCGCTTGCAGAACGTTCTCTGAGTATGTACCACGTAAATAAGGCGTTTCTTTCCTGTAAAGGGGTTCATTTAGAAAAGGGATTAAGTGACTTTAATGAATCACAAGCCTTATTAAAAAAACAGATGATGGAAATTTCAGATGAAACCATCTTAATGGTTGACTCGAGTAAATTTGGAACACGAGCCTTCTCACAAATTGCACCTGTTTCCACCATCGACTGCATTATTACAGATTCGAATATAAATGAAGAAACTAGGAATGAACTGGAAGAGAAAAAGATAAAGCTATTAATTGTAAACTAGCAGGCCATCTCACGGTCTGTTTTTTTTATACACTTATAGAGTAAATAGAGGCATACTCTGTAAAAAAACAAATTGATGCTAGATCCAGATGGTTGACAAAAAATGAATTTTAAATAAAAATAATCGAAATGATTAATTAGTTATATACCAATAAAAAATGACTATCAGTTGGTTTACATTTTGATAGTCATTTTTTTACATTTATTTTAATTACTTTTCACGGAATTTGATGAACTTGTCTTGATGTCTTAAAATCCATGAAATTCTTTGTGCAGCCTTACGAATATACTTCTTTACCGTTTCAATAGTGTCAACCCCGTCCCAATAACGGCCGAGAAAATGGATAAAGACATCTAAACTTCGAAGCTGGATTAGAAAAAGAAGGGAATCAATTTCTCCTTCTGTCAGCTTAATCGTACTGCCATATCCTTTTAGAAAGGCAGTAATCTTTTTAAAAACAATGGTCTCATCCTCTTCATCATCTATAAAATCGGACATAGCAACTGCAACTTCCATCACTCGTAAATCATGTGTAACAAATTCAAAATCAAGTATTGCGGAAATCTTTCCATCCCCACCCGAAAGAATATTGGAAGCATTTAAATCTCCATGAACGAGCTGATGAGGAAGGCTTTTTAAAAACGGGACACTGTCTTGAAAGGAAACTAGTTGTTTATAGATTATTAATAATTCTTGAGTTAACTCCACAAAGTCTTCTGGTGGATTGAGGGAAAAAACTTTAATCTGATCCAAAGAACATCTTGGGTGTGTACTATTAATATCATAATACGGTCTGTATACTGGCGTTTGATTTACAATGACCTCGGCAAGTTCTGCAGTAAGTTGACCAGCCGCCTTACCAAATGAATAGATTTGATCTAAGTCTTCTAGGGCAGGATTCGTCCCATTGATAAATTTAAACACCCCCGCAAGATTTCCAGATTGAGTTTTGACAATGGTTTGCCCATCTATTGTTTTCATTGGTACAGGAATGGAAAAGGAAAAGGGCCGTTCGATTAATGCTAATAATACAGCATGTTCATAGTTTACCTTGTCTTCATCTTGATGGGTTTGGTATATTCTCAGTACGTATTTCTCATTATTTGCCAGAATAAATAGGGTTGTATTGTTTTTCCCACTTGGCCCGGGAACAATCTCCCAATTCTCAAAAGGAAAGTACAAAGGTACTATTTCTTCAATATATGATAAAATTTTTTTCATCTTATTCAAAAATCCTTTTTTTTAAAAGAAGTCTATCACGTACAGGAACAAGAGGAAAGTATTTTTGAATAGGTAATTTGGAAAATCCTTGGAGATGAAGCTGTTCAAAACCATTTTGAAGGTTAACAAGTAAATTAAACCCGATGTGGAAATATGGTAAAATAGGATAATGTATCCATTTGGAACAGAGAGAAGGTGGCTTTATGAAATCAAATGATAAATTCACAGGAAAAGCAGAGGTATATGCAAAATATCGTCCCAGCTATCCTCCTGAATATATTGAATATTTAATTTCTGAAGCTATTTTAAAGGAAGATAGTATTATTGCAGATATTGGCTCCGGGACTGGAATATTTAGCAATCAGCTTCTTGAACGGGGATACTCAGTAATCGGAGTGGAGCCAAATGATGATATGAGAACAGTTGCGGAACAAAATTTGATGACGGATTCCCGTTTTATTTCCATTAAGGGCACGGCTGAAAACACAACTTTAAATGATAATAGTATAGATCTAGTAACAGTAGCTCAGGCATTTCATTGGTTCGACATGGAGCTGTTCAAATTGGAATGTCAACGGATTTTGAAACAGGATGGTAGAGTGGCCCTTGTCTGGAATAGCCGAGATGGGTCAAGCGATATAAACAAGGAGAGTGCAGAGGTTTGCCAAAAGTACTGCCCAAATTTTAAAGGATTTAGCGGCGGTATCGAGGAAACTCCGATTGCATTTCAGCAATTTTTTAAAGATGGAAAGTATGATTTAAATTACTTTCGCAATGACCTGCAATTTAATTTAAGTGGATTTTTGGGAAGATACTTATCCGCTTCCTATTCCCCAAAAAAGACCGACGAGGAATATCATCCCTTCATTACAGCATTATCAAATCTATTTGAAAAATATAGCAATCATGGGCAAATAGTTATTCCAAATATCACAAGAAGCTATTTGGGTAAAGTGTAATTATTTAAATGATGACTATTTGTTAACTTTATAACAAAGTATTCTTCTTTTATAATAATGACAACAATGTAGTCAGTCAAAACGGGTCACGTAGAAGTAGTCTACGTGACCCGTTTCACTCATTCAATTATCTTTCCAGTCAAAGTTTTCGATAAAATTAACAAACGCCTTAACAACATTCCATTCCATAGCTTCCTTATGGTAATACATCCACGTTCTCCGCAAAATCGGATTTCCTTCTTGGTCTTTTAAGTGGACTTTGTTTAAGTCTTCTATCCCTTTAAGTACTCGACTAGACAAAATGCAATAGCCTAAACCATTTATAACCATTTCCTTACATGGGTCTACTTGGTCGACTTCAATACTTATAAAGGGGGCTTCAGAAAAATTTTCAGCCCACCAATGATCAATGACTGATTTTAATAAGTAATCCCCTCTATATTCAATTCTTGGAAGACGAGGGAGATCTTTCATATCAAACTCATTTTTTGAAGCAATGCAAATAGTTTCCTCGAACAATTGATATTTTGATAATCCCCGCCAGCCATAATCTCCACGGACAAAGCTGATATGAACGTCCTTATTATGAATAAGTTGAGTCACATCTCTGCTCCATCCCGTCGTTACTTTGAATTCAACATGCGGATATTGCATTTTAAATAATTTCAAAACATAGGGAAGTTCATAATTCGCAAAAAAATTGGAAACCCCCAATTTCAACGTACCTACCACTTCATCACTTTCGTTATTACTCATATTTTGGACATTTTCTTTTATCTTCTCATAATGTGCTAGGGCCTCCTCAGCACAATGAACAAGGTATTCTCCTTGTGGGGTAAAATGCACACCCCTGCTTTCACGGGTTACGATTTTTACGCCTAGTTCTTCCTGCATATGCTTTAATCGAGTCGTTAATGCGGGTTGAGTAAGAAATAAGAGGCGAGCTGTTTTTGTTAGATTCTTTTGATGATAAAGCACCTTTAGTATTTCCCAATCACGGTAATCCATTTTTCCACCCATCTATCTGATATTAATATTTTTTATAAGTTAATATAATTTTTTAGCATTTTATTTATTTCAATTATTACATTATCCTTAACCTTAAGCAATTGAAAATTACTTATTAATTAATCTGAAATTAAACATATAAAGTAAGACAACAATGGAGGAATTGTGAATGGGAGTCCAGAAAAACCAGCATAATCCATGGCGGAAATTCAATGGTCCAAACCTTGGCTATGTAATTGAACAATACGAGCGGTATACGAACGGAGAAGAAGCTATTGATCCAAAATTAAGAGATCTTTTTATAAAATGGGGCTCACCATTGTCTTTTGAGTCAAATCATACCGAAGAAACCCCCAATAATGAATCTTTTAATCCTGGTAATTCCACAAATATTCAGAAAGTACTGAAAGTGGTAAAGCTGCTTGAGGACATTCGTTCAAACGGTCATTTAGCGGCAAACATGAACCCATTAAAGTGGAATCAACAAAATCAAGAGTTGTTTCAGCCCGAAAAATATGGGGTTAGTGAACAAGAACTGAAAGCGATTCCAGCAATCCTCGTATGGGAAGAGGCTCCTGTAGGGATACAAACTGCGTGGGATGCTATCAATCATTTAAAAAGTGTATATACCTCTACATTAGCCTATGAATTTAACCATGTGCACCAGATGGATGAACAAGCCTGGTTAACTCAAATGGTGGAGACAGGTTCCTTGCATCGATCTTTATCGAAAGAAGAGCAAACGAACTTGCTGCAGAGCCTAACAGAGGTTGAAGGATTTGAACAATTTTTGCATAAGACCTTTGTCGGACAAAAGAGATTCTCCATTGAAGGCGTAGATATGCTAGTACCAATGCTGAATGAAGCAGTGCACGAAGGCGTTGAGGATGGAGCACGAAATGTCGTGATTGGTATGGCGCATCGCGGCCGCTTAAGTGTCCTTTCACATGTGTTAAACAAACCATACAGCAAGATGTTCGCTGAATTTCAGCATTCGTCTGCTAAACAACAGGGTCCGTCAGAAGATTTAGTCGACATAAGTGAAGGCTGGACTGGAGATGTGAAATACCATCTTGGACGTAATCGATTCATGGAAGGTCCCGGTAATGTGCGCGCACGGATTACCTTAGCCAATAACCCGAGTCATCTTGAATTTGTTAATCCGGTAGTCGAAGGGTTTGCAAGAGCTGCCCAAGAAGAACGAAAAAATGCAGGTTACCCTAAGCAAGATGTGAATAGGGCGTTTGCCATTTTAGTTCATGGCGATGCAGCCTTTCCAGGCCAGGGGATTGTAGCGGAGACCCTGAATTTAAGCGGGTTAAAAGGATATAAAACAGGTGGAACGATCCATATCATTGCTAACAACATGGTTGGTTTTACAACCGATAGCCATGATTCTCGTTCAACGAGATACTCCAGTGACTTAGCAAAAGGATTTGAGATCCCGATCGTACATGTTAATGCGGACGATCCAGAAGCCTGTCTAGCCGCTGTTCGACTTGCTTATCAATACCGTGCCAAGTTCCAAAAAGACTTTTTGATTGATTTAGTTGGATACCGTCGATTTGGCCACAATGAAATGGACGATCCAGCGGTCACCCAACCGCAGGTATACAAAAAAGTTGTGAACCATCCAACTGTAAGAGCAGTGTATGCAAATCAGTTGAAAGAAAGAGGCATTCTCAATCAAGAAGATGTTGAGCTAATGAATCGCAGCGTACAAGAAATGTTGCAAGTGGAGTACGAAAAAGTGTCAGAGAAGAAGCAGAGTGAACACATTTCAGAAGTAGAGGTTCCGATGGTAATCGCTAAAGGAATTCCATCGTTGGAAACAAGTGTCCCACTTGATACGCTTCGTGAAATAAACCAAGATTTGCTGAAATGGCCGGAAGGTTTTCATGTTTATCCAAAATTAAAGCGGATTTTAGAGCGTCGTGGAACGGCACTAGAAGAGAACGGTAAAGTAGAATGGGCGGTAGCAGAGGTGCTGGCATTTGCGTCGATGTTAAAGGATGGTACGCCGATTCGTCTCACTGGCCAAGATTCAGAACGTGGAACGTTTGCGCAACGGCACATTGTACTGCACGACGCAGAAACAAACGAAACTTATTCTCCATTGCATAATCTTCCGCAAGCACAAGCATCATTTGCGGTTCATAATAGTCCGCTGTCAGAAGCAGCTGTTGTAGGTTTTGAATATGGATACAATGTATTTGCTCCTGAAACACTTGTCATGTGGGAAGCACAATATGGCGACTTTGCAAATACAGCGCAGCCACTCTATGATCAATTTGTTTCATCTGCAAGGGCAAAATGGGGACAAAAATCAGGCCTTATTCTCCTGCTGCCTCATGGGTATGAAGGCCAAGGTCCGGAGCATTCCAGTGCCCGCCCTGAACGGTTTTTACAGTTAGCGGCTGAAAACAACTGGACGGTTGCCAACCTGACAAGTGCGGCCCAATATTTTCATATTTTACGCCGTCAAGCCTCCATCTTAGGTTCAGAGTTTGTTCGACCATTAGTGATTATGACACCAAAGAGTCTGCTCCGTCACCCGATAGTTGCTTCTACTGGTACTGCTTTAAGCGAAGGTCATTTCCAAACCGTTTTGGAACAGCCTGAACTAGGAAAGTCGCCGGAAAAGGTAAGACGCTTAGTGTTAACAACTGGTAAAATGGCCATCGATCTGGCTGTAGAAATCGACTCACAGAAAGAAAATCTAGAAGAGGTACACATCGCTCGAATTGAACAATTGTATCCATTTCCTGAGGAAAAAGTAGAAGCCATTATAAAGCGTTACCCTAACTTAAAGGAAATTGTTTGGGTGCAGGAAGAACCGAAAAATATGGGTGCGTGGCATTATATCGCTCCAACTCTCTTTGAACTTGCATCTGGCAGACTGACTGTCGGTTATATTGGGCGTCAAGAGCGTTCAAGTACAGCAGGCGGAGATCCAACCGTTCACAAAAATGAACAAGAACGGATTATCAAACAGGCTCTGAACTTTATTGAATCAAATAAATACTCAGAAACAAGAAATAGAACTAGTTTCTAATTCCAATTCCGGAAAATCATTTAAGTAGAAATACTACTTTATAGAGGACTTACCAACAAACATAGGAGGATACACCACATGATTGAAATCAAAGTACCAGAACTGGCAGAATCCATTACGGAAGGAACCATCGCTCAATGGCTCATTAATATTGGTGATAAAGTAACCAAAGGAGATAGTGTGGTTGAGCTGGAAACTGATAAAGTTAATATAGAATTAAATGCCGATTACTCAGGTGTAGTTACAAAGTTTTTAAAAGAGCCTGGCGATATCGTCGAAGTTGGCGATGTCATTGCGATTATCGAAGAGAATGCGGCGGCTGGAGCCACTCCGGCTGTTCCTGCTGCAGCTTCGGAAATACCAGTAGAAGAAACCTTAAATCAACCAAACACCCAACCCGAGCCAGAACTTCCAAAAGGCAATAGTCCAATTGCCTCACCAGCAGCGAGAAAATTGGCTAGAGAATTGGGAATCGATTTAACGCAAGTAAGCAGCCGGGATCCACTTGGCAGAATTAGACCAGAGGATGTAAAAGCATACACACCGACACCTGTGGTTAAAGAAGAGCCAAAGGTGGAAAAGGCCAGCACCAAACCAGTCGTACAACAATTAGATGAAGAGTTCGACAAACCAGTTGAACGGGTGAAAATGACCCGCCGGCGTCAAACAATCGCAAAACGCCTAGTAGAAGTTCAGCATACAGCAGCGATGTTAACCACTTTTAACGAAGTTGATATGTCGGCTGTTATGGATTTACGCAATCAGCGTAAGGATGCTTTTTTTGAAAAACATGGTGTTCGTCTTGGGTTCATGTCATTCTTTACAAAAGCCGTGGTCTCAGCGTTAAAGCAATTCCCGCTTTTAAATGCTGAAATTCAAGGCGATGAATTGATTATCAAGAAGTTCTATGATATTGGAATTGCAGTTGCAGCACCAGAGGGTCTAGTGGTACCGGTTGTACGCGGTGCAAATCAGAAAAACTTTGCTGAAATCGAACAGGATATTAGTAATCTTGGTAAAAAGGCTCGTGATAATGCCCTTACGTTAAATGATTTGCAAGGTGGTACATTTACCATTACAAACGGCGGAGTTTTCGGTTCGTTAATGTCAACGCCAATCTTGAATAGCCCGCAAGTAGGGATTCTCGGAATGCATAAAATCCAAACAAGGCCAATAGCGATTGATAAGGAACGAATGGAAAATCGCCCAATGATGTATATTGCCTTGTCTTACGATCATCGAATTGTAGACGGCAAAGAGGCCGTTAGCTTCCTAGTTGCCGTGAAAGAATTGTTGGAAGATCCTACATCTTTATTGTTGGAAGGTTAATAACGCTAATCGTGCCCGGCGGAGTTGAAAAAGCGAGCCAATGGTAACGAATAGAAAGCGTGTTTTAATTTAATATTGAATAAAAATAGAGATGGGAGGAGTCCATCTCTATTTTTTTATTATGGAGAATGGTCTGCTCAACAGTCTACAAACATATTCCAAAAAAGTCCGTACACAAATCAAAAAAATAGAGCACTATCGCTCTAATTACTGCTGGGCTATGATGATGGTATTGGCGTATGAATAGCTGCAGGGAAGTATATTGATTTGCAAATTACTCTTCCGGAGGCTGTAGAAGCTCAGATTACAGCACCTAAAAATACAAGAGTCATAGTAAATGGTGAATGGAAACGGACCTATTAGGTCTGTTTTTTATTCAATCGGAAGTAAACAAATTAATTTTGTGACAAAAATGTTAATTAAACAAAAGTAATCAAAAATATAATTTTTGTTTATGTTGATTTATATTTGTTATCGAGTTATGATGAAATTGTAAAGAAGATAAATACACATAAATATAAAAACCAATTTTTATTAAGGGGGAGAATATAAATGAGTATGACATTGAGAAATTTAATATATACAGCACCTTTTTTACAAGAAATGATTGAAGCAACTACTAACCTATACCGTTTAGGATGGGATGAACGTAATGGCGGAAATATTAGTTACCTTTTAAATGAATATGAAGTTTTACCTTATTTGGATGTTGATAATGTTGTAAGAACAGTACCAATGAGTTTTGATGCCTCTGAGCTTGCAGGAAGATATTTTGCAGTAACAGGTTCTGGAAAATACTTCAAAAATGTTAAAGAGGATCCGGCTTCAAACCTGGGTGTGATTCGAATTGCAGCAGACGGCAAAAGCTACGAAATTCTTTGTGGGCTGGAAGATGGCGGTGTAGCAACAAGTGAGCTGCCAACACATTTAATGAATCATAAGAAGCGATTAGCAGCAGACAATAACCACCGCGTGATCATGCACTGTCACGCGACAAATTTGATTGCCATGACATTTTCACATAGTTTGAAGGAAGAAGAATTTACAAAAACACTTTGGGAAATGTGTACAGAATGTATTGTTGTTTTCCCTGATGGTGTAGGCGTCATTCCTTGGATCATCCCAGGAACCAATGAAATTGGTGAAGCAACCGCAGAGAAAATGGAACATGTCCGCCTAGTAGTTTGGCCGCATCATGGAATTTTCGGTGCTGGCGCCACAATGGATGAAACCTTTGGTTTGATTGAAACAGCAGAAAAAGCGGCTCAGGTTTATACGATCGTTTGTGCACAAGGAGGGAAAAAACAAACGATTACCGATCAGCAGCTTCAAGACCTTGCTGATGCCTTTAAGGTAGTTCCGCGGGAAGGAATTTTGCAATTATAAATATTTAATCAATCAAGAGGCATGTTCCTGTAATAGGGAGCATGCCTTTTGTAGATTAGTTGTTTTTTCAATTGGGGAATAAGAAATATGATATGATTTAGAGATAGAATTCAGAAAATAGGTGAATCAAATGAATCTGGAACTTCTTGAGGAACTAATGGAAATAACAGATGAAGAGAGAACCATTCTTGAACAACGAAAAAAAGTAAGTAAAGAACTATATACCAATAAGACAAATTTTATTATTGAAAGTGAAAAATTCCTCAGTAAAGATAAGATGATTATGGTTCGTAAGCACACAAGATTTGTGGATTTCCCTTTACATAAACACGATTATATTGAAGTCAATTATGTCTATACCGGGGAATTGAATCAAATTGTGGGCGGCAGGCAAATTACCTTGAAAAAAGGAGAACTTCTCTTATTAAATCAGCATATTGAGCATGAGATCACGGCCTGTGCCAAAGAAGATATTGTCATTAATTTTATCATTCGCCCTTCTTTCTTCGACTTTATTTTTTCCTTTTTAAGTTCTGAAAACATTGTCAGTGATTTTCTGATTAATAGCTTATATAACAACACTCAGAACGGCCAATTTCTTTATTATAAAGTTGCTGAAGTGCCGGCTATTCAGGATATGATTGGAAAAATGATTGAGGAAATCATGCATCCTACTGCTTTCTCAGAGTCAACCATTAAACTTTATATGGGGCTTTTCTTGATTGAACTCATTAAAAATTCCGATAAGGTGGAGAGAAAAGAAGAAGCATCTATTAATCATTATTTAGTAGTAGAGTCACTTAAGTATATTGAAGATCAGTTTAAGGATGCCTCGTTATATGAATTAGCCGATCAATTGAAACAATCTCACTATGGTTTAAGTAAAACCATAAAAAAGGCCACATCCCACACATTCAAAGAGCTTCTTCAAGGGAGGCGACTTGTCAAAGCGAAAGAATTACTGGAAGGAACCGACATGGCGATTGCTTCGATCGTAGAGCAGGTGGGATATGATAATATCAGTTATTTTTACCGGATTTTTAAAGGGAAATATGGACTGACACCAAAGGAATACAGGAAGAGGATTCTCGGTGGATAACCAAACGTTTTTGAAAGAATTTGAAATAAAACAACGGAGAAGTTCCTCTTAAATAGAGGTTTTCTCCGTTGTTTTATTTTTCACCAGCTCTTTGTTATATTTGTTAATTCACTTCTGTCATATACCCGAAACTAGCAGAAATTTCTTTGCTGATTTCTATTAAATAATGGGAAAGGTCATTATTTTCATTTTGAGGAATAAACTCAGAAAAGCCTACTACTGTAACAGCTCCTAGTAGTTTTTTCTTATAGTTTAAAACCGGGATGGATACGGATGACACAGATGATACAAGAGGTTCCCTTGCAAAGGCAATTTCTTTCTCACGTATGAGTCCGCATTCATCCTCAAGCTGACTAACCTTTTCAGTAGGAATTTGCATAAATTCTTTCGCTTTCCATTCACGCACCATATGCTCATCCATAAAGGCCATAAACACTTTTCCTGTTGCCGAACGAATAGGTAGTAAGGTTCCAATTTGAGCGCCAATATTAAACCCTCGATTGTTGTTCAAATCCCTAACAATCATTGGTCCATTATCGGTCCAGCTGGAAAATAGAACTGTACTCGAACTTTTTTCGTTAATTTCATGCAGAAAAGGTGAAATCCGATCGATAACATTTTCTTGATCGACAGCGGCCATTCCATATTCAATCAACTTGCTTCCCAATACATATTCTCCTGTATCCATGTGTCGATACAGAAGACCTAATTGTGTAAAAGTATTTAAATATTTATAAAGATTACTCTTTGTAATCTGTGTTAAGTCTTGAATATCGGAAAACCTTAATGGCCTGCCTTGTTTGGCAATAATATCAATAATGCCCATTCCAATTTGTAATGACTGAATAGTTGTTCCTTTTTTAATGGCTTCCATATTTAACCTCCTATAAACCTTAATCCTTATATTAACATAGCAGAGGACTAAATCCTATGCAGAACAAAATAGTTTTCTGAATATTCCTTTTTACTTTTACAGAAAAATTAGTATTATTGAAAATTCAGAATATTTATGTTAACCTTATTGATGTACATCTAATGACGGGCTACTATTTTAGAGTAATTTTTGTATTCCATAAAAATAAAGCGCTTTCATCAGTTTGGCGCTGAACCGACCAACTAGTGATCACTATGGTTCTAATATTTTCAATTTAGGGGGATTTATATGGATGTAAGCGGAATTTTAAAGGTAGTTGCTGAAAGTAAACTTGTATATCCGAGTGAAGAAAAACAATCTAACACCTCAATTGGAAGCAGTAAAGCTTTTCATGAACTTCTTCAAAAATCCCAAAAAGATCCCGAAGCCTTTTGGAACGATGCGGCGAAAGAGCTATTTTGGTATGAGCCTTGGCAAAAAACAATAAGTGGAAATCTTCCAGACTTTCGTTTTTTTGAAGGGGGCATCAGCAACCCTTGTGTAAACTTACTCGACCGTCATGTGGAAAATGGTGCTGGAAATCGCACCGCACTGATTTGGGAGGGAGAAAACGGGGACACGAAGTTTTTTACATATAATATGCTGTTAGCAGAAGTAAATCGCTTTTCGAATGTCTTGCGTTCCTTTGGTGTGAAAAAAGGGGATTGCGTGGCTATTTTCCTTCCGAATTTGGCTGAGGCAATTATTGCCGTGCTTGCATGCTTCCGGATTGGGGCAATTTACAATACAGTATTTTCAGGATACTCCGAAAAGTCATTGAAGGACCGTCTGATTAGCTTTGAGCCCAAGATTATCGTGACGACTGACGCTACAATCAGACGTGGAAACAAAGTTTGCTTAAAGGAAAAAGTGGACAGGGTAATTCCAGATATTCCATCCATTGAAGCGGTGATCGTCGTTAATCGCCTAAATACAGAAATCAATATGACAGAAGGACGGGATTTCTGGTGGGATGACCTAACCAAAAAGGCAAGTATCCTTTGTGAACCTGAGAAACTAGAGGCCAATGAATATGGAATTGTCTTCTATACAAGCGGTACAACTGGAAAACCAAAGGGTGTCGTTCATTCAGGAATGGCCTTTGTAATCCAAAATTACATCTATAGCAAATATCATATGGATCATCATGATGATGATGTTTTCTGGTGTACGGCTGATATAGGATGGTTAACGATGCATATTTGGGGCATTGCGGGCGCACTCGCAAATGGAGTGACCACTGTCGTATATGAAGGATCGATTGACTTTCCAACAAAGGATAGATTTTATCAGGTAATCGAGAAATACCGTGTCAATAAATTGTTTACCGCCCCAACAGCTTTGCGGATGTTAAAAAGTCTAGGTGAAAAAGTACTGAATCAATTTGATTTATCATGTCTGGATGTAGTTTCCCTAGTGGGTGAACCCTTTGACCCAGAATCATGGCAGTGGACGTATGAGATATTAGGGAAGAAAAAGATATGTGTCAATAATACGTGGGGACAAACGGAGACAGCGGGCTGTCCAATTGCTGGTGCAGCATGGTTAACCCCAATGAAGCCTGGATCAGCCGGAATGCAATTTTTAGGTGCAGATATAGCTGTAGTAGATGAAGAGGGAAATTCAGTTAAACCGGGTACGTTAGGAAATTTAATCATTAGAAAACCATTCCCAATGCTTTGCCGTACGCTTTGGAAGGAACCGGAGCGTTATATTTCCTCTTATTTTAGTCAGGTAGAAGGAAGCTATTTTGCAAGTGATTTGGCTCTAATTGATGAGGATGGCTATGTGTGGGTTGTTGGTCGTTCTGATGATGCCTTCAATGTTGCTGGGCATCGTTTAAGTACAATGGAAATTGAAAGTGCGGTTCTTGAATGTGAAGGAGTTGCTGAAGCGGCTGTAATTGGTGTCCCAGATGAAATCAAAGGAGAAGTCCCGCTTGTATTTGTCCGGGTAAATAATCTTTCTCTAGGGACTTCTGATTTAAAAGAAAGAATAAATAAAAATATTATTCAGCTTATCGGAAAGATTGCCCTGCCAAAATCTATCATTTTCACAGAAACATTACCAAAAACAGTTAGCGGAAAAATCATGCGCCGCTTATTAAAGGAAATTTTCGTTTCAGGTAAGGTTTCAGGTGATATTACAGGGCTTGAAGATCCAGCAACAGTAGCTCAAATTCAAATGATTATCAATGAAAGGTCGACAGTGAAATAAAACAAAAAGTCTGATGGGATTTCCATCAGACTTTATATATATATCAAACTACTATGCTTTTTTCATCTCTATTAGTAAGATATGAGAGGTTTTTTCTGCCTTAATTGTGATATCTTCTTCAACAATCTCCATTCCATCTCTATCAGAGAGTTCAATGCCATTAATGAAAGAAGTACCTTCTATTTGAACTAAATAAGCCTGCCTGCCTTCTTTAACTGGAAAGCTTATTTCATTTCCTTGCTCCAATTCCAAAGAATAGATGTTTGCATCTTGATTAATCGTAATTTGAGCATCTCCGTCTTTTCCTGATACCATGTGCAGCCAAGTATTTTTTCTATCATCCCAATTGAATCTAAAATCACCATAAGCTGGTGTATGGCCAATTTTGTCTGGTAAAATCCAAATTTGTAAAAACCTTGATGTATCTTCGCCTAAATTATATTCGCTATGCAGCACACCCGTCCCCGCACTCATATATTGAACTTGACCGCGAATTATTGTATTTTGGTTACCCATGCTATCACCATGAGTCAACTCACCATTCACCACGTAGGAGATAATCTCCATATTTTTATGTGGATGCGTGCCAAAACCTGTTTGCGGATTAATTAAATCATCATTGATTACACGTAAAACCCCAAACTGAATATTGTCTGGATTATAATATTCTGCAAATGAGAAGTGAAATTTACTTCTTAACCATCCAAGATTACTAGAACCCATATTATTGCTGTTTATTTTTCTTAGCATATTTTTCTCTCCAATCTATTATAAAAAATGTATATAAAGAAAACTGGCCTCTTTTGTTCTCTATTGATATTTGTGAATCTAAAATATAAATATCTTGAATTCGAGATAATTATATATATTATATTTCCATGTGTCAACATTAGTCGAGGGCAATAATAAATTACCAAGTAAATTAAAAACCCCCTTGCATGGCAAGAGGGTTAATGAATGAAATGTAAAATAAAATTTCGTTCAATTCATACTTTACTTATTGGATTAATTGGAGTAAAATTTAGAGAATTCAAATTAAATGTAATTAGCTGATTGGTCGTCCAAAGGCTCCTAAACGCATTTTCGCGTAAAGGAGCCTTTTTTAATGCTATTAATCATTATGTTAATGTATTATATTTTGCTGCAATTTTGGCTTAAAGGGAGTGACTTTACGCAGATACTGAAAGGTAAATCGAACCCGAAAGCCATTCTACAGCTTTGTTTACCACTGCTAATATTATTTCAAGAAAGGGGTTTGGTAAAATGAATATTGATCATTTTGAAGCTTTTATGTATGTAGTTCATTTGGAAAGTATACATAAAGCAGCTGAAGCTTTGTATTTATCACAGCCAACCGTTACAGCGAGAATAAAATCGTTAGAGCGTGACCTTGGCATTGAGTTATTTCTACGAAAAGGGAGAAGTTTGACATTATCAGAGGAAGGGAAAGCCTTTATCCCATATGCCGAGCAAATTATTCGTACCTATCAACAAGGAAAGAAACTATTGAAGAGGGAAGAGCATCCAAAGGAAATTGTCATTGGAGCAAATACGATTACATCACAATACTTTATTCCTTTTGCCCTTCCAATTTGGAAGAAAGAAAACCCTCAATTGCGATTTAAATTTATTTCAGCGCCAAACGACGTATTGCTGGAAAAACTTCTACAGAAACAGGTGGATTTGGCCTTTATGAAGGAGATTGCTCACCCTCGAATTCAACAACATGAGCTTTTTAATAATTCTGTTCGGTTGGTAGTTTATCCTGGACATTCATTTCAATTTCAAGAGACTGTAGTTGTTCAGCAATTAGCAGTTGAACCGATGGTATTTTTTGAATGTGGCGCTTTTGATTGGAATCGGGTCCATAAATTATTTGAAGTAGCTAATATTGAACCACGGATCGAATTTTTAGTTGACCATCTTGAAGTTGCAAAATCTATTATTCTGAGCAAAAATGGCATAGGGTTCTTACCCTACTTATGTATTAAGGAAGAGCTTGAGCGGGGTGAGCTGATTGAAATAAATGTTTCTCATATTTTAAAAATAGACCAGTATATTTTTGCGACACATTTTATCAATGGTTCTGAATTTCCGTTGTTATGGAATAATATTCTTATGTCTGTTAAAGAATTTGAAAACCCGAGTCTTTTGTTAATTGATTAATTTTTTTGATGCAATGATTAATTTTTCTATCAGTTCCAGTATTGCCAATACAAACTTCTAGGTGATAGGATTAATTTCAATAAAATATCACGCAATCATCGCCCTGAATTGTAGGGACAAACAGATTTATAAATCCGATTATTCCAGTGTGAATTGTTGGTTATAAGAAATTAAAGGAGGATGACAAATATGAAAACCCAAAATATTCATTATGCAGGACTATTTTCAAATACAAAAATACAAAATTCTATCAAAACAAGCCAATATCTTAATTTGCCAGATTTACAGTTTTTTATTTGGTGCAATCAAGAGTATGGCGTAAATAGAGGTGTTTATAATACGATTGAACAGTCGTTTTATGAGTACGGGATTGTTAATATTCATCAGCGAAGAATTCACCTTTTGGCCTTCTTAGATTTTGTTAAAGATGAGAAGCAAGATCAAATGAAATTTATCCGTTTTGGTCATGGTGGACTTAACAGAAAAATAAAAGAATTTTTTAAAGTTAGTGGACAAAACGATAATGTAATACCTCTGGAGAGATGAAGACTCTTAATAAGTGTAATGATACCGTGTAATTGATAGATTTTCTTAATCAATATCGAATATTTTCCTATCAGCGAAAGTATTGCCAGCTCAGTATTTTCAGTGATAGGATAAAAATCACTATTATAAAACATACTTTTCTTATGAGTTAAGTCGGATTAATAATTGGAGGAAAAAGAAATGAGTTATAAGCTAAGTATTTTAGATCAGAGTCCCATTTTTCCTGGAACGAATGCTTCTCATGCATTACAGCAAACTGCCCTTCTCGCTCAAAGAGCAGAAGAATGGGGCTATACACGTTTTTGGGTTTCAGAACATCACCATACTGACCAATTGGCTGGTTCCTCACCTGAGGTATTAATTTCATACTTATTGGCTCAAACTAGCACAATTCAAATTGGTTCAGGAGGCGTGATGCTTCAGCATTACAGTCCATATAAGGTGGCCGAAAACTTTCATGTTTTATCAAACTTGGCTCCTGGGAGAGTAGATCTTGGTGTCGGAAAAGCACCAGGTGGTCTTCCGCTATCAACAAGGGCTTTACAATATGGAACAGTCAATGATGGTAAAGACTTTCCAGAACGGTTATCTTTTCTGGTCCAAATAGTTGAAAATACAGTTAGTGAAAGTCACGCTCTTGCTGGAATTCAAGCAACACCGATTCCCCAGGAAAAACCTGAAACTTTTTTACTTGGCGCGAGTGTAAAAAGTGCTCAGCTTGCCGCAAATCTTGGAATATCTTTCGTTTTTGCTAAATTTATCAATAGCGATCATAGGGTACTGGAAGAAGCAGTAAAGGTGTTTCGTGAAGGTTACCCAAATGGGAGATTCATAATCTCAATGGCTGTTATTGCGGCTCCTACTCAAACAGAAGCAGAACAATTGGTAGGAGAAAGAAAAATAGTCAAAGTCCATCTTCAAAGCGGAAGGTCGGTGACCTTACAATCCATTGAACAAGCAGAAGTATTTGGGAAGCAAGCAGGTGAACCATATGAAATTAGCGAACACGAAGCTGATATTATTGCAGGAACCCCTGATTACGTGAAGGAAGTTTTAGCTTTGCTTCAAAAAAATCATCAGGTGGATGAATTTATGATACATACACCGATTGAAAAGGAAGCAGAAAGATTTCGGTCATTTAAGCTTTTAAGCCCACTTTACTCTAATGAAAAAGTAGGGGATGAGATAACTGAAAATAATGAATATATCGCAAAATAAAAACTTTGATTGAAAAATTTGTAAGGGGGAGGATGCAGATTTCATACCCGTTGCCGGGAAGAACAGCCGCTATTTAGGGAAGTGAGTAAAGGGCATTGGGTTGCTTGCCAATATGCAGTCTAGTTTATATTAAAAGTTTAATAGTGAAAAAATGAGTGGTATCGGAGGGAATCCTTAAGATGAAATTTGTTTTGTTTGATCTAATCAGTAATCATCCAAATGGTGTGACAAGAGAGATTTTAACTGCACAGGAAAGAATTCAAGAAGTGATTAACCAGGCTGTATTTGCTGAACAACTTGGATTTGATGGCTATGGGGTAGGCGAACGACATGGTCCCCCATTTTTATCTTCCTCACCAGCAGTAATCTTAACGGCGATTGCGGCCAAAACCTCTAAGATTCGTCTGTTGCCTACCGTATCGGTTTTAAGTGTCCTTGATCCAGTGCGAGTAGCAGAGGATTATGCCACACTTGATCATCTTTCAGGAGGAAGATTAGAGATGATGATTGGAAAAGGGAATGATCCTCGTCATTACCCGTTATTTGGAATAACAGAGGAGGAGCAATGGGTGTCACTTGCGGAGCGATATGATCTTCTTAAACGTTTATGGACAGAGGAAAATGTCTCATGGGAAGGGACCTACCGCTCTCCATTAAATAAGGTAACGACAGAACCTAGACCGTTTCAAAAACAGATACCTATTTGGCATGGCAGTGCATCAAGTCCACTATCAACTGAGCTTGCTGCCAAGAATGGGGAGCCTATTTTTTCTTCCAATGCTTTTCATCCTATGGCTAAATATAAAGAATTAATTGATCATTATCGAGAACGTCTAGAATTTTATGGATATGATTCAACAAAAGCTGTTGTCGGCGCGGGAGCTGGCAGTTTGTACTTGGCTAATACATCGGAAGAAGCCATTAACCGATTCCGGCCGTATTATGATATTGAAATGAATACCGAGGCAGCAAAACATAATCAATCACCATTTAAGGATCTCGAGGATCACATTCAAAATGGTTCAGCACTAATTGGAAGTCCCGATAAAGTAATAGAGAAGATCCTTAAGTATCATCAAGCCTTCGGACATCAGGTACAAAGTATAAGTGTGGGGGGCTTAAGCAAAGAGGAGCAATATGAACAGCTTGAGAGGTTTGCTGCTGAGGTTATGCCTGTGCTTAAACGGGAGATTCCTAGTTCAGTTTGGGATATCGAACCAGCTGCAGTGGAGTCTTAAGCCATGATATTTTTTCATTCAATTGGCCCAAAGAGAAAATCTTACTGTTAAACAATTACTTATTCGCTTAGGAGGAGGAAGGGGGCATTATACAATTAGCGGGACACCAAAAAGAATTGCAGATGAGCTTGAATTTTGGTTCCTTAACGGCGCAGCAGATGGATTTAATCTCATGCCCCAAGTAATGGATCGTGATTTTGATCGATTTGTACAATTAGTAATACCTGAATTGAAACGAAGACAGATATTTAGAAAAGACTATACAGGCGATACATTAAGAAATCATTATGGGCTACCACTACCAGAAAATAAACCTGTCTTTTTAACGGAACCATAGATAAAAAAAGGGTTTAAATAAGTTTTTTATAGCTATAATTCCTACTTATTGAATAGGTTTAGTAGGTTTAGTTTTGAAATTTAATAGAGAGCTAGAGTTTGGAAAATAGTACTCGAAACGGAGGATGATAGGGATGGATGAAATGTTTCCTATTATAAAGGGGGCAGAAAAATTTTATTTTAAGGGAAGCAAGATTGGAATTCTGATATCACATGGATTTGTCGGTACTCCCCAAAGCGTACGTTACCTTGGTGAAAGACTTGCACAATATGGGTATTCTGTTCTGGCTCAAAGATTAAAAGGGCATGGCACTAATCATTATGATTTTGAGAAGTGCACTCATGAAGAATGGTTTGAATCATTGGAAAGGGGTTATCAGGAATTAAAACAGAACTGTACAAGTATTTTCGTATTGGGTCAATCCATGGGCGGGACACTGGCGCTTTGGCTTGCCCATAAATATCGGGACATTAAAGGGATTATTTTAATTAATGCGGCTTTAACTATTCCCGCTTATGAACATTTAAAAGGAAAAGCCAATCCAAGATTTATTGATGAAGGAGAACCAGATATTAAAGAAAAGGATGTTTATGAAATCACATATCAAAAAGTACCGATCAAGGCCATTCATCAACTGCAAACACTAATGGACATTACACCCAAAATATTACCGGAAGTTAAAAGTCCTGTTTTAGGCTTTAAGTCAGCCGAGGATCATGTCGTACCACCTGAAAATACAGATTATATTATTGATCACATTGGCTCTCGCATTAGGGAAAGGGTTGTTCTCTCGAACTCCTATCATGTGGCTTCTTTGGATTATGACAAAGAGCAAATTGTAAATGGGTGTCATCGTTTCGTACAGCAACAAGTCGGATCTGGAGTGAATCAGTCTTTATAGGATATGTACAGAAAAATAAATCAAAGCTTCTATTTTTTTGATAGATTTTTTGAATCAAACCAATAAATTTTTCTATCAGTAAAACTATAGAATTCCATTTATGTAAGTGATAGGATAAAACACAGCAATATAAATAAGTATTCCCATCTAATTACTAGGAATTAAGAAAGGGTGGATCGTAGATGTCCAATCAAAAGAAATTGAAATTTGGTGCAATAATTCATGGGGTTGGAGGAAATATTGCTGGATGGAGGCACCCTGATATTCAGGCAGATGCAAGTGTAAGTTTGGAATTTTACACCAATCAGGCACAGAAAGCTGAAGAAGGAAAATTCGATTTAGTCTTTATCGCAGATGGTCTTCATATAAACGAGAAATCTATTCCACACTTTTTAAATCGTTTTGAACCACTCACTATTTTGTCTGCCCTTGCTGCTGTAACGTCAAAAATAGGACTTGTGGGAACGCTGTCTACTTCGTATAGTGAACCGTTCAATGTGGCAAGGCAATTTGCTTCTCTTGACCATATTAGCCACGGTCGGGCCGGTTGGAATGTGGTTACGTCTCCATTAGAAAAAACCGCATTAAACTATAGCAAAACGATCGAAGAACATCCTGATCATGCTAAACGATATCGAATCGCTTCTGAATACCTGGAGGTAGCAAAAGGATTATGGGATTCTTGGGAAGATGATGCATTTGTTCGTGATAAAGAAACGGGGGTATTCTTTGATCCTGATAAATTACATCCATTAAATCATCGTGGGGAATTTTTCACCGTACAAGGGCCGCTGAATATTGGTCGCTCCAAGCAAGGACGACCGGTTATCTTTCAAGCTGGTTCGTCCAATGCAGGAAAAGACCTTGCAGCTAAAGAAGCAGAGGCTATCTTTACAGGACATCCCACTTTAGAAACGGCAAAAGATTTTTATCAGGATGTTAAAAACAGAGCAAAAGCATTGGGGCGTAATCCGGAAGATCTGGTCATCATGCCAGGAATTGCACCTATAATCGGAGCAACAGAAGAGGAAGCAGAAAGAAAATATCAGGAAATTGCGAATTTAGTATCGATTGATAAAGCTCTTGATTACCTGGGGCGATATTTTGAGCATCATGATTTCTCACAATATCCTCTTGATGAACAGTTTCCTGAACTGGGTGACTTAGGAAATAACAGCTTCCAAAGCCATACCAGTCGAATTAAGCAGGAAGCAAAGGAAAAAAATTTAACCCTCCGCCAAGTAGCCTTAAAAGAGACGACTCCGAAACCAGCTTTCATTGGAACGCCAGAAAAAGTGGCCGATCTGATCCAAGAATGGTTTGAAGGCGGAGGGGCTGACGGATTCATTGTCGGGTCAAGTGTTCCGGATGGTTTGAATGATTTTGTTGACTTCGTCGTACCGATTCTTCAAAAACGAGGATTGTTTAGAACGGAATACGAATCTGAAACCTTGCGAGGCAACCTAGGAATACCTTTTCCTGAAAACCGTTATGCAAAAACAGTGATAAAGCATTGATCTTTCAAATTAAAGATGTTATTCGCGATATGTATTTGTGCCGGCTAGTCAACTAGAGGCTCTCTATTTAAGATGATAAGTACCTTAAATAGAGAGCCTTTTTAACTAAAAAAAAGAAATAGGGAGGAAAAAAAGATGGGAAAAGAATTATCTGTTGTGGTTTGGGCTAAAGAAGGTTGTCACTATTGTGGTGAAGTTAAGCAATATTTACAAGATAAAGGAATTAATTACGAAACAATTGATGTTACTCATCACGATGAACGCCGAGATATTTTGGAAATGAAGTATGGTGTCCGTCATGTACCTGTCGTTGAAATTGGCCAGGGGGAAGTGTATGAGGGGGTAACTAAAGTAGGAATCGAACATCTCGAAAAGGTACTGGCGAAATATAATAAGAGTAAAATTTCAGGATAATTCCGACTAAAATCATGTGATTAATCAGTTAAATTCAAAGGGGGAGTATTTGTATTACATATCCTAGAAGAGTGGGATGAGTTCAAAAATAAAATATAAAGGATTGGTGTAAATGAAAAGGAAAAAATCCTTAGTGATGACGATGACGTTATTGCTTGCCTTAGTGGTAGGAGCATGCTCTTCTCAAGAGACGAAAACTACTACAAAGGCAAGCGCCGGAGCTCAGAATGAGGGATCAAAAGTACAAAAAATTATAGTCGGTACAGGGACGCAATTTCCGAATGTATGCTTTATTGATAAGAATGGAAAGTTAACCGGTTATGATGTTGAGTTAGTTAGGAAAATTGATGAAAAGCTGCCTGAATACCAATTTGAGTTTAAAACCATGGAATTCTCCAATCTTTTAATAAGCCTAGAAACTAATAAAATTGATTTTATTGCCCACCAAATGGAAGTGAATGAAGAACGACAGGAGAAATTTCTTTTTAATAAAGAACCATATAATATCTTTCCTCTTAATGTAACGGTCAATAAAAATAATAATGACATTCACTCTATAAAGGATTTAAAAGGGAAAAAAGCGATTGTAAGTGCAACAAGTAATTCGGCTGTATTTCTGGAAAAGTATAACAAAGAAAATAACGCCGGAATTCAAATTGTATATGCAGGTAATGGTCCTGATTCTACTATTAATCAACTGAAAACAGGTCGTGCAGATGCAACGATCACAACACCATTTTCAGTGGATTTTCTTAATAAGTCAGTTGATGCTCAACAAAAAGTAGTAGGTGAGCCGCTATTAAATTCAAAGGTTTATTTCCTACTAAGAAAAGATGAAGTACCCCTTCAAAAGAAAATTGACGAAGCCCTGGTTGAATTGAAAAAAGAAGGGGTCGTTAGTGAATTGAGTAAAAAATGGTTAGGTGCTGACTATACGGTTAAATTTTAATAGTTTAGAAGGTACAGTTTGGAGGGTGTATAAAAATGGGGAAATCATTTGATCCTTTGTTAATCATCGAGTTTATTCCGACACTAATTCATTATCTAGGGGTAACTCTCCAGATTTTGGCAGCATCCATTTTCCTAGGACTTATCCTCGGTGTAGCAGCAGCTATACCGAGGTTGTTTAAAATACCTTTATTAAATCAAGTGGTCATTTTATATGTTTCTTTTATACGAGGGACACCGATTATTATCCAGTTATTCTTGATTTTTTATGGCTTACCTGCCGTTCTCATGCTTTTCAATATTGATATATCTAAGCTCGAAGCGATTTATTTTGTCATCATTACCTATGCGATAAGTAATGGAGCCAGCTTTGCTGAAATTTTTCGAGGGGCGATCCGAGCCGTCGATTATGGGCAGACAGAAGCAGCCTATTCGGTTGGAATGACGGCAAGACAAAACTTTTTTCGCGTAGTTTTCCCGCAGGCGATACGGATTGCTTTTCCGAATATGGCGAATTCAGTCATCGGATCGCTTAAGGATACGTCACTTGCTTTCACCATCGGTGTAATGGATATGGTGGGAAGAGGGGATACCCTCATAGCCTCAACAGCCCATGCCCTGGAAGTGTATATATCGCTTTCTATTATCTATTATGCTGTTGTGCTATTGTTTGAAAAAATATTTAGTAAATTAGAAAAATATTTCAATCGTTATCAGAAATCTAATGTATCTACTACTGCCTAAACTTAAAAAGGAGGAGTGACCATGACGATTGATATTCCCTTTATTTGGATCGCTTTTAAAGAAATTGTAAAGTCCCTGCCTATAACTCTCATTTTAACGGTTGTGCCCTTATTGATTGGATTTTTAATCGGCATTGCGGTAGCACTCGTTCGAGTCTATCAAGTGAAATTTCTATATCGGGCAGCAAATGGCTATGTATCTTTTTTTCGAGGGACTCCTATCATCATGCATGTTATGCTTATTTATTTTGGATTTCCCTTATTAATCAATCAAATTTCGGAGAGGTTTGATCTTGGTATCCAAGCAAATTCAATCCCGATTATCCTATTCGTTCTAACCGCATTATCCTTGGCCGCCGGAGCTTATTTATCAGAAATTATCCGTTCTGGTATCCTCAGTGTTTCTAATGGGCAATTGGAAGCGGCCTATTCCGTTGGGATGACAAGCTTTCAAGCAATGATACGAATTATTTTACCTCAGGCGTTAGCGCAATCCATTCCTAATTTTACAAATATTTTTGTTGGTTTTTTGCACACATCCTCCATTGCTTTTCTTGTTTCGGAGAAAGAGGTGACAGGTGCTGCTAATATTGTCGCATCGACAAACTTGAAATTTCTTGAAGCCTTTATTGCAGCCGGTATGATTTATTGGGGTCTCACCATCATTGTTGAGGGAATTTCCTTTTTACTGGAAAAAAGGGTGACAGCTTATAATCGAGGAGGCGTGTCATGATTTCTTTAAAAGGTATAAAGAAAACATTTAACAAACAACCTGTTTTAAAAGGAATTAACTTGAAAATAAATAGAGGCGAAGTTGTTACAATTCTTGGTCCAAGTGGTTCAGGGAAAACAACGCTGCTGAGATGTCTGAATTTTTTGGAAACACCTGATACTGGTATTGTTCAAGTTGGAAATATACAGGTTCATTCAGAAAAAGCGACGAAAAAAGAAATATTATCGATTAGAAAACAGTCGGCCATGGTTTTTCAGCATTATAACTTATTTGCTCATAAAACTGTTGTGGAAAATGTGATGGAAGGATTAATTACCGCCAAAAAAATGAAGAAAAAGGAGGCTAGAAACCAAAGTGAACAAGTGCTTGCAAAAGTGGGACTAAGTGAAAAACTCCATCACTATCCATCACAGCTATCTGGTGGACAGCAGCAGAGGGTAGGTATAGCAAGAGCGTTAGCATTAAATCCTGAAGTTATCCTTTTTGATGAGCCTACATCGGCTCTTGATCCAGAGCTAGTAGGTGATGTACTTTCCGTAATTAAAGCCATTGCACAAGAAGGGATTACGATGGTGGTTGTCACACATGAAATGACTTTTGCAAGAGAGGTATCGGATCGTGTGTTGTTCATGGATGAAGGTGTCATCGTGGAAGAAGGTACCCCATTGGAAATTTTCAATGCCCCAAGGGAGGAACGAACTCGGCGGTTTTTACAGCGGATATCGAGTGAAACATTCTTTACACAGCCCAAAAAACAAGTGAATTAAAAAGTAAATCGTATAGAAGAGGGTGGAGTTTTTGGTGACAAATCAAATTATCGTTGATGAAATTGCGGAAGAAGAAATAGAGGCGGTTCGCCGGTTATTGGTTGAAAGCTATCAGCAGTATGAGCATGCGTATACAAATCCTCAGCTTTGGGATAGTTATTTAACCAATATCAAGGCATCGGTTGATAATCCAGATGTAAAAAAAATATTGGTCGCGAAAAGTGAAGACCATATTCTTGGGACATTACAGTTATTCGATTCATCTGAGACAGCATATCAAAAGCCTGATTTAGAAATTTTTTCACCGATTATCCGCCTTTTGGCCGTCCATCCCCAGGCAAGAGGCCGCGGGGTAGCGCAAGCCTTAATAAAAGCAAGCGTTCAGTTTGCCAAGTCGCAAGGGGCAGATCAATTGTATTTGCACTCTAGTGATAAAATGCAACAAGCGATTCGTTTATATGAATGGCTTGGTTTTAAGCGAGATGAAACTAAAGAGTTTCGGAATAATGATATTTTAGTAAAGTGCTTTCGTCTAGATTTAAAGAAAGGAGAAAACTATGAATGAAACGGATTTAGAGGCCCATCTGATTTCCATTTATCGTCATTTACATCAATATCCAGAATTATCTAAACAAGAATTTGAAACTACTAGATTCATTGAAAAATGGATGAGGGAATTGGACATTCCGATTCGGAAAACGAAATTGAAAACGGGGGTCTTTGCTGATATAAAAGGAGGAAATCCTGGTCCTATAGTCGCTGTACGTGCGGATATTGACGCACTCCCAATTGAGGAAAAAACAGGACTTCCCTATGCTTCAAAGATAAAAGGGGTCATGCATGCATGCGGACATGACTTTCATACAGCCGCTCTAATTGGTGCCGCCTGCCACTTAAAAAGAAACCAGTCTCAACTAAATGGAACAGTGCGTCTTCTGTTTCAACCGGCTGAGGAATTAGGAGGAGGAGCTAAACAGGTAATAGCAGATGGGCAATTAGAGGGAGTAGAGGCAATAATTGGGCTCCATAATAAACCGGAGCTGCCTGTCGGGACTATTGGATTAAAAGAAGGACCCTTAATGGCGGCAGTGGATCGTTTTCATATCGTTCTTCAAGGAAAAGGGAGTCATGCGGCGATCCCGCAAAACGGAAAGGATCCGATTGTAACGGCTGGGCATCTGATTACTGCACTCCAGACCATTGTCAGCCGGAATGTGTCTCCGCTTCAAAGTGCTGTAGTGAGTGTCACGAAAATTATTGGCGGGAGTACGTGGAACGTTATTCCAGGTGATGTGACACTGGAAGGTACCATTCGATCCTTTGACCCTGCTATTCGTGAGGAAGTTAAAACCAAGCTCTATACCATTGTCGAAGCAATTGCGACCGCTTTTTCACAGAAAGTTGAAATTGGCTGGTTTCCTGGGCCGCCGCCACTGGTTAACCATAAGGCTGTGACTGAGATCGTCAGGAAAGCTGCTACGCAAGAGGTGTTGGATGTTATTGATCCTGAACTTTCAATGGCTGGTGAAGATTTCTCTTACTATCTTTACAATGTCCCAGGGACATTTGCATTTTTTGGAACAAACGGGAAAGAGGAGTGGCACCACCCTGAATTTACTCTTGATGAGTCAGCCCTTATACAAGCGGCTAATTTTTTATATAAAAGTTCTAGAGCATTATTAAATTGATATGTTTTATGATCAAAACGAAAAATGTTTGATCTATAAACTAGATCTATTGTTTGGATAGGGAAAATTTTAATTTTTGATAATAAAGGCCACTATAGAAAGGGAGTACGAATGATGAGTAGAGTATCAATTATTTCTGGTAGTCCCTCAGAGCAAACGAGATTAAATGAAGTATTACATTGTGTTGTAAATCAATTTCAAGCGAGTAAGATTACTCCTGAAATTATTAATGTCCGTGATCTTCCTGCAGAAGATTTAATTCAAGCGAGATTTGAAAGTGAAGAAATTGTAAAGGAAAATAAGAAAGTTGAGAATTCAAATATTATCGTGATTTTGACTCCCGTTTATAAAGCCTCCTTTTCCGGGGTCTTAAAAACTTACTTGGATCTCCTGCCGCAAAATAGTCTCGAGGGTAAAACTATTATACCAATTGCTGTCGGTGGGACTTTTGGACACTTATTAATGATTGATTATGCCCTTAAACCTGTTCTTGCAGCTTTGGGAGCAACCCACATTTTAAAAGGAGTATATATTTTGGATAGTCAAATAAAAAAATTAGGAAATAATCGTTATGAATTAGAGCCAGACGCAAAAAATCGACTAAATCAGTTTATTACTGGTGACATTTTGGTCACGAACTAAAAATAACTAAGATAATTAGGATGAAAAGTCCACCGGTCATCTGGAGACAAAAACAATTGTTGCTGTAAACAACAAAATGTTTTTGTCTCTATTATTTTATTACCATCAATTAAATTTTTATAGATATAAAAAAGAAGGGAAAAAAGCAAATGAAAAAGATCCTATTACCATTTCTACCAATACTAATATTAATTGGCGTTGTTTTGTCAGGCTGCGGTGTTAACAAAGAAACTTCAACGACAGCGAAAGGCAGTTCACAGAAGGAGGCAGTCCTTAAAGTAGGCGCTTCTTCTACTCCGCATGCAGAAATTTTAAAGTTCATCGAGCCAGAACTAAAAAAGCAGGGAATTAAGTTAGATATCGTAGTGATTAACGATGGAATTCAAACCAATCAGCAAACAGCAAATGGAGAATTAGATGCCAATTACTTTCAGCACATCCCTTACTTAAACCAGGTGAATAAGGACAGCGGTCTTGATTTAGTCAGTGTAAAAGGAATACATATTGAGCCATTCGGTGTTTATTCCAAAAAAATAAAATCGATTGATAATTTGTCAGATGGTGCAAAAATTGCCATTCCAAAAGATCCGGTGAATTTTTCCCGCGCACTGCAGCTATTTGCTGCAAATGGGTTAATTGAACTCAAGCAAAAAGAGAAAGACAACTTTGATTATACACTTGAAGATATCACTAAGAATGACAAGCATCTTAAATTTATTGGTGTGGATGGACCGGTACTCGTGCGCTCACTTGACGATATTGAAGCGGCTGCCATCAATACGAATTACGCCCTTGAGGGAGGATTTAAACCCAAAAAGGATGCCCTAATTATCGAAAGTGATCAATCACCATATGTCAATATTCTAGTTGCTGATAAATCTAGGAAAAATGATAAAAACATTCAAAAATTAGCGAAAGCATTGACAACCGAAGAAGTGAGAAAGTTCATTGAAGATAAATATCAGGGTGCAGTAGTACCAGCATTCTAATTTTTCTCCAGCCAAAAAGTTTATAAGAAAGGAGCAGCAGCATGATTCAATTTAATAATGTTTCCAAGGTATTTGAAAGCAAAGGGAAAAAGGTAACAGCATTAAAGAATATCCAATTAACGGTGGAAAAGGGAGATATCTTTGGCGTAATAGGGTTTAGCGGCGCGGGTAAAAGTACATTGATCCGTACGATAAATTTGCTGGAGTACCCTACAGCTGGCGAAATACTTGTGAACGGCATAAATTTGAAGGAGCTTTCTGAAAAGAAGCTCCGTGAGGCTAAAAAGAATATTGGGATGATCTTTCAACATTTTAATTTACTCGAGTCAAAAACGGTGTTTGAAAACGTGGCTATGCCACTTTTACTGAGCAACAAAAAGAAAAAGGATATCAAACCTCGAGTTGAAGAACTGCTTCAATTTGTCGGGTTAGAAGACAAGATGGAAAGTTATCCTAATCAGCTTTCAGGAGGACAAAAACAGCGTGTCGGGATTGCGCGTGCCCTTGCCACTAATCCATCAGTCCTCTTGTGTGATGAAGCTACTTCGGCACTGGATCCACAGACCACCGAGTCCATCCTTAGGCTCCTTAAAAGAATTAATGAGGAATACCGGATTACAATGGTCCTTATTACACATGAAATGGAGGTCATCAAGCAAGTTTGCAATCGGGTTGGGGTGATGGAGGATGGAAAAATAATTGAATCAGGCAGTGTCTTTGATATATTTTCCCAGCCTCGCACAGTAACAGCAAAGAATTTTGTCAGGTCGGTTGTCCGCGATGAAATTCCTTCTAGTGTTTGGGAACTACTAGAGACCGATGATCAATACCATAAGATATTTAAAATAAAGTTTTTTGGAATCCATTCCGGGCAACCAGTCATTTCGCAGGTGGCCAAACGATTCGATGTACAAGCAAATATCTTGTTTGGAAGTATTAATGAGCTTCAAGGCGTACCATTCGGGCATTTAATTGTAGATTTTAGCGGTCCTGAAACAGAAATTGAAAAGGCTCGGGACTATATTGCAAGGCAGAATATAAAAGTAAGAGAGGTGACTGGAAATGTTGGAGGTAAGTCCGCAACTAATTCTCACGTCCATGTGGGAAACCTTATACATGGTTAGCATTTCCTTGGTGTTTGGTACGCTGATCGGTATCCCACTAGGCGTCTTGCTTGTTGTAACTCGAAAAGGTCATATTCTTGAGAACCGCTTGATATTTTCCATTCTTAATCCAATCGTAAATATCTTCCGGTCCATTCCATTTATTATTTTGTTGGTAGCTATTATTCCTTTTACTAGATTTATAGTAGGAACATCAATTGGAACTACAGCTGCCATTGTTCCTCTTGTTCTTCATATTGGACCGTATATGTCGAGACTGGTTGAAAATTCCTTACTCGAAGTAGATGAGGGGATTATTGAAGCGGCTAAGGCTATGGGGGCTTCTCCAGTTCAAATTATTTTTCGCTTTTTATTCCCAGAGGCTTTTCCTTCACTTCTACTCAGTATTACAACGGTAACAATTGGTCTAATTGGTGCAACAGCGATGGCAGGGGCCATTGGAGGCGGAGGGCTTGGTGATTTAGCGATCACTTATGGCTATCAACGATTTAGTACGATTACGATCGTTGTGACAGTGGTCATACTCGTAATTCTTGTTCAGGGTATTCAATCGTTAGGAAATCTTCTTGAACGAAAATTGAGGAGGTTATGAGAGATGGATGTTTAACATCTTTGACATGAAATCAAAAATAGAGACTACCTAATAGAAAAGAGGATACAAGAAATGAAGAAATGGATTTTTCCTTTGTTGCTTATTATTACCATTATTATCACAGGATGCTCAACCCAGACATCCGACCAGCCAACTAAGAGCAGTACAACAATCAAGGTGGGCATCAGGAGTTCAGAGCTTCGGACCTGGGAGTTTATAAAGAAAAAGGCTGCAAGAGATGGTTTAACCATCAAACTAGTCAATTTTTCTTCTGCTTATGATCCTGACCAAGCTTTAGCAGAAGGGGACATCGATGTAAATGCCTTCCAGCATGTGGCCTATTTAGATTCGTTTAACCAAAAAAATGGGACTACTATCGTGCCTATTGGAACAACAATCATCGCTCCGCTTGGTTTATATTCTGAAAAATATAAGTCAATCAACGAGATTCCGCAGGGTGCTCAAATCGCTGTTCCGAATGACCCGCCTAACTGGGGACGTGCTCTATTACTCCTACAGGAAGCAGGACTCATTAAAGTAACCGATGATTTTGACGGCAATGGCGGGCAGGATAAGATTAAGGAAAATCCTAAAAAGCTCAAGATTATTCCAGTTGAGGCAGCAAATACTCCGCGCGTGATGCAGGATACCGCTGGATCGATTATTAATAACGGTGTTGCAGTTGAAGCCGGTCTCGGCCTGAAGGATGCCCTTGTTCATGAAAGCAAAACCGCTAAGCCGTACATTAACATCATTGCTGCTAATAAGAAAGATAAAAATAGAACAGAATTAAAAAAACTGGTATCTATCTATCAATCTGAAGATACAGCAAATTTTATAAAGAAAACGTATAAAGGAAACTATATCCCTACCTTTATTAGTTTAAAAGAATTAAGTACGTACAAAGAAACTTTTCAAACAAAGTAGTTGGAAAGAGGAGCGAGGTAAATGACAACAAAAAGGCAGATTAAGCTTGCTACATATTTAATTGGCAGTGGAATGCACGTCGCCTCATGGAGGCATCCAAAAGCAAAGCCAAACGCTAGTATTGATCCCTCCGCTTATATCGAGTATGCACAAATTGCAGAAAAGGGAAAATTTGATATTGTCTTCATTGCTGATAGTTTGGCAGTCAATAAAGAGTCACATCCCCAGATTTTAAACCGGTTTGACCCTGTTGTCATTATCACGGCAATGGCGGCGGCGACTAAACAAATTGGCATTGCTGGAACGTCTTCAACAACGTACAATGAGCCATACATATTAGCAAGGCAATTTTCCTCAGTGGACCATGTCAGCGGTGGGAGAGCTGGGTGGAATATGGTGACTACTGCAGATGCAACAGGGGAAACAGCTTTGAATTTTAACCTGGAAAAGCATTGGGAGCATGACCAACGGTATGAGCGTGCCGAGGAATTTATTGATGTGGTCAAAGGGTTGTGGGACTCATGGGAAGATGATGCCTTTTTATACGATAAGATAACTGGTCAGTTTTTTGATCCTGAGAAGATGCATGAACTTCATTATCAGGGAAGATATTTTTCAGTCAAAGGCCCTTTAAACATAGCTCGGTCTAAGCAAGGGCAGCCTGTCATTATTCAGGCAGGATCGTCTGAGCCTGGCCAACGTTTGGCGGCACGAACAGCAGAGGTTGTATTCGCCCACCGAGACGATATTGAGGAAGCAAAACGATTTTACAAAGAGTTAAAATCGAGGCTCCCCGAATATGGACGGAGTGAAGATGAACTATTAATCCTTCATGGTATTTCACCGATTGTGGGGGAAACAGAAGAAATAGCAATAGAAAAATATCATGAATTGCAAAAAGGGATCGATCCATATGAAGCGTTGAAGTTTGTTTCCGGATATATGGGGAATGTGGATTTTTCAAATTACTCTTTAACTACCCCGGCAAAAAAAGTAGAGTTTCCACCAGTAAATAGCATTCAAAGCCAGTTTTTTGAAATGAAAAAAATCATTAATGAAGAGAATTTAACAGTTGGTGAACTTTACACAAGATTTTTCGGGGCAGCTAAAAAAGACGGCTTTATCGGAACTCCTGAACAAGTGGCGGATGAAATGGAAAAATGGTTTACTGAAAGAGCTGCAGATGGATTTATGATCCAATTTCCTCTGCTACCTTATGACCTTGAAGATTTTGTCAACTTGGTTGTTCCTATCCTGCAGGATAGAGGGTTGTACCGATTTGAATATGAAGGGGACACACTAAGGGAAAATCTTGGCCTCAAAATACCGCAAAATAGATTTACCTTGAAAAATTGAAATTCAAGGTTAGCAAGTTTTGAAGACAAAAAATAAAGTTTAATATTTCAAAAAAGCTGTCCTAATTTTTTTGTATTGCCCCAAATAATGATGGTATTTGGAAATGGTTGAAAGATGAACTGCTTAAAATCGCTGCTGCTGATGACCTGCACATCTCACCGCCGAGAGGATAGGGTAACCTATGGCACACCGACCTGGATTTGGTCCGTCGTGGTTGACGATGCGCGGTATGTTCGGGCATATAATGGGAAGAACTCTCGTTGGTACCAAGCAGAAGTAAAACAGAGACCTTGGCGAATCACTGTCGGCGGCATGGCGAAGGAAGTCAATTTTGAGCCAGAAGATAACGCAATCAATGCCCGAATTGACGGCGCATACCGTCAAAAGTACAGTGACAGCCCGTATCTTAACTCAATGATCAGCACACGTGCCCGATCTGCGACTGTCAAGGTCATCCCACGATAAAGAATTAGACGGAGAAAGCCACCATAGCAACAGATAAAAGAGGGCGTCTAAATGCAATTTGATCTGCTTTTGGACGCCCTCCATTTATTATATTTTCTGCTATTCCAGGTTTCTGTCCAACAACGCTCCCGTCTGCTCTGCCATCACACGAGCTGGCAATGGCATTCCATTCTTGAACCACCATTCCACGGCACCAACAACCGCTGAGCCAAAAAATTGAAGAATAACATCTTCACTTAAGCCTTGATTAGTTCCTTCGGTTGTTTCCACTTCCACTTTAAACTCTTCGATGACTAATTCGAGAAACCGACTTCGAAAATAGGGAGCACCTTTACTCGCTAACATGGTTGAAAAAAATAAATAATTACGCTCAAAGTATTCGTACCAGACATAATTTCCTTCTTGAAAAGTCATTTCAGATGCCGATTGGCATAGTTCTCGGAGATTGTCCATATGCTCTTCAATCATTTTATCCAATAGATCATATTTATCTGTGTAATGCAGATAGATGGTTCCTCTATTAACATCTGCCCTGTCAGCAATATCCTGAATGGTAATATCATCAAAACTTTTTTCAGACATCAGTTCAATGACAGCATTTTTTATTGCTACTTGGCTTTTGGCTATTCTTCTATCAACTTTAGACATTTTATTTCACCAATCTTTCAAAAGATACTCAACAATTTTACTTGATTTGTTGAGTAATCAACGAATTGTGTTCATTTAACCATTGAAAGTATAACAAGCTTTTTTATAATTATAAACAGATGTTGATTAATCAATCAATATTAATTTTTAAAGCATCATGTTGAAGCTACTTTTGGAATAATAAATGAAATTAACTTCAAACTGGAGGCCAATTCATGGACCGCATTGAAAAGAGCAAGGAAAAATACAAACAGCTATTTGGAAATGGAGAATCAGCCGCATACGCTGCCGATCCTGATTTTTTGGACATTCTTAGCCGCTTCATTTTTGGAGAAGTTTTTTATCAAGGGAACCTGGATGACAAGCAACGTGAGCTTATCACTCTGGTTGTGCTTGCTACGAGCCAGACGTTGCCTCAGCTCAAGGCACATGTAGTTGCTGCACTGAACGCCCAGCTGACACCTGTTGAAATTAAAGAGGCCGTTTACCAGTGTGCTCCTTATATCGGATTTCCCAAAACATTAAACGCCATCAGTGAAGTCAATGGGGTTTTCAAAGCAAAGAATATTGCTTTACCAATAGAAAGCCAAAAGACTGTAGAAGAAGAAAATCGCTTTGACAAGGGATTATCCGTACAGGTAAAGATTTTTGGTGAGATAATCGCAAAAATGCAAGAGAGTGCCCCGTCAAATCAAAAGCATATACAGGAATACCTTTCCGCCTTTTGCTTTGGAGATTTCTACACTCGAGGCGGACTTGATTTGAAAACACGAGAGTTACTGACACTCTGCATCGTAAGTAGCCTTGGCGGTGCGGAAAGACAAGTAAAGGCACATGTGCAGGGTAACCTAAATGTGGGCAATGACAAGGAAACATTGATCTCCGCCATCACTCACTGCCTCCCATATATGGGCTTTCCAAGAACACTGAACGCATTAGCTTGTATCAATGAAATTATTCCAGAAAATTAAGAGAGAAGTAGAAAAAGGGATGCCGCTTATTCTTGTAAAACTTCTACCCGGCAGGGATGACAAAAATATAACAATGCAAAGGAGACAAAAGCATGTTTAACGAAACTTACAAATTATCAAATGGTGTAGAAATACCAAAATTAGGTCTTGGTACCTGGCTGCTTGACAATCCACAGGCAGCACAGGCAGTGCGAGATGCGGTATCTATCGGATATCGTCATATTGATACTGCTCAGGCTTACATGAATGAAGCTGGTGTAGGAGAAGGAATCCGTTCCAGCGGTGTCGCAAGAGAAGAACTTTTCATTACGACAAAGGTTGCTGCAGAAGCAAAGACCTATGATGCAGTTACGAAGTCTATTGATGAGTCTTTAGTAAAGTTGGGACTTGATTACATTGACCTTCTGATTATTCACAGTCCACAGCCTTGGAAGGAGTTCCGTGAGGCGAACCGTTACTTCCAGGAAAACAAAGAAGTATGGAATGCAATGGAGGATGCTTATATGACAGGTAAGTTAAAGGCAATCGGTCTTTCTAACTTTCTACAGGATGATATAGAGAATATTCTTGCAAGCTGTGAGATCAAGCCTATGGTAAATCAAATATTGGCACATGTGAGCAATACTCCTTTTGAACTAATTGAACACTGCCAGAAGAATGACATCTTGGTAGAGGCATATTCACCAATTGCACACGGTGCAGTTCTCGATAATGCTGAGGTAAAGGTAATAGCTGATAGGTATGGAGTATCTGTTGCTCAACTTTGCCTACGTTACGATATCCAGCTTGGTCTTGTAGTAATTCCTAAAACGGCAAATCCTGACCACATGAGAAACAATGCAGAGCTTGATTTTGTTATCAATGATGAAGATATGGAAACTTTGAAGAATGTAGAGCATATCCAAAATTATGGTGAGCATAGCTTCTTCCCGGTATTTGGGGGGAAATTAAAATAATAAGCAAACAAATAAATAACGATTGGAAAATTTACTTGCTGGCTCTCATTACTTTTATGGTCAGTACATCAGAGTATGTCATTGCAGGTATTTTGGATAAAGTTGCTGCCTCCGCCAATGTATCGGTATCGGTAGCAGGACAACTGATCACCATATTTGCGTTAGCTAATGCGGTTGGTTCTCCCCTCGTCGTGATGGGGACGACAAGATTGAATCAGCGGAAGTTATTAATGCTTTCTCTAGTGTTAATGGTGATTGGCTGCGTAATGACTTTTACCCTTTCTGGTTTCGGTTTTCTAATCGTCTCACGCATTATTCTTGCTCTAGGAAGCGGCGTTTTTGCTATTGGTGCGAAGACTGCAGCAGTCAATTTAGCTTCCCCAGAAAAACAAGCAGGTGCTATCGGCACTGTTTTACTTGGATTTAGTGCTGCAATCATCATCGGTGTTCCAATTGGTCGTCTTATAGCCACAGCATATGACTGGAAGCTAATTTTTGTGGGGATAGGTGTTCTGAGTCTACTAGCAATGTTCGTCATTATACGTACGATTCCTGCTACAAATAACGGGTCAGCCGTCCCTCTAGGCAAGCAACTCTCATATTTAAAGAACCCGAAAATCTTAATGGGCCTTGGTGCAACGTTCTTTTGGCAGTTAGGATATGGCGTAATGTATTCCTATATTGCACCCTTCCTGCTGATCGTTACATCCATGAACGGACGAGAAGTTAGCGGTGCCTTGTTTGCCTTCGGTATCGCTACCTTAATAGGTTCAAAGTTTGGTGGCTTCATGACGGATCGGATTGGTAACCCTAGAACTCTTGTTAGCGGTTTGGTTGTCCATTGTTTAGCTCTAGTGTTGCTATCTACAATTGCAAGGTCACCTCTTGTCGCCATTCCGTTGCTTATACTCTGGTCCTTCTCGGCATGGTCGTCAGGCCCAGGTATGCAGTATAACCTGGTTTGGCTTGCACCAGAAGCTTCAGGAATCATGCTAAGTTTATATGGCTCATTCATACAATTAGGCATAGCTGCAGCGGCAGGCATTGGGGGTATTGCTGTAAAAAGTATATCGGTACTAGCGGTCAGCTGGATTGGGGCCGCAGCAGTGGCAATTGCTGCAATTATTGCGGCGGTATCATTTAGTTTTAATAGTAAAGTAGCCAGGAAGTCGTTTAATAAGGAAATACTATGAGCAATATAGATATAACATTTAACACCGAGGAAGTAATAGTGCAACAGATGTAGCAATTAATGAAATGATTATTCATCCAACTGTTCGAGTTATTTAATAAAAGTAAATTTATTGGGGGAATTAAAAATGGTAAAACATGAAGAAGTAAAAAATGGCGTTATTTTCCCGGTTGGCGAGAAAAATGATGCATATGCACAATTTTTTGTGGGACAAAGTTATCTTAAAGGATTAGTTGCTGATCCTAATGTGAATGTTGGTGTAGGGAATGTAACCTTTGAACCAGGGTGCAGAAATAACTGGCATATCCATCGTGATGGATTTCAAATTTTATTGGTAACTGGCGGCGAAGGTTGGTACCAAGAAGAAGGAAAACCTGCTCAATTCTTAAAAGCAGGTGATGTTATTGTTACTCACGATGGTGTAAAACACTGGCATGGCGCTGCAAAAGACAGCTGGTTTGAACACATTGCAATCACAGCTGGTACGCCTGAATGGTTGGAACCAGTATCAGATGAGGAATATAACAAAGTAAAATAATAGTAGAGGAATGGTGTGTGTTCTCGGAGACATTTCAGAAACTGGCTGGTTCGTTAGACCTGATTGTGAAAACAGTGAGCGCATTCTAGATTCAGATGTCCGCTATCGATTTGTAGTCGATAGCAGTACGATGGAAAATGAATTACGAGTATTTCTAGTAATATATTTAGAGGCACGCCTAAAAGGTGTGCCTCTTTACATGTTGGAAGATAGAGAGGGTTATTTAAAAGATAATAAGAGGAATGAATACTTTGCATATTCTTAATAAAATAAAAAGCCTTGAAGAACCAAGGCTTTTTGACGTCCCGAAGAGGATTCAAACCTCCGGCCTGCAGTTTGAGAAAAGTATAAAAAGGGTAAAATCGACCGCCAAACTCTTAAATGGGGTTTTACTGTAAACCGCCACTTTATTTCTTAAGGTTTAAAACTTAAAAGTTAAGAATTTGTTAATGTTTTTTATATAGGGAGTTAAGTTCTGTCAGGTACAATCAATGTACGTCGACGAAATCATAAATAAAGAATACAAAATTATAGTATAAGGAGATGGAAAAATGATTAATAAAGCAAAAATAATATCATCTTTACTGGGTGTAACAATAGCTTTATCAGCATTCAGTACAAGTACGCAAGTAAAAGCAAGTGAACAAAAGAAAGAGGCAACAGCAGAACAAACGAAATCAAATAATGTCCAAGATTCAAATCAAATAAAGCAATCAAAAGAAAAACTAACTAAAGGTCAGGAAATGGCTAACATTCTAAGCAGCACAAATTGGCAAGGTACAAGAGTGTACGACAAAAATAAAAATGACTTAACAAAAGAGAATGCGAACTTCATTGGTCTTGCGAAATACGATGCGAAATCAGGAAGATATGAATTTTTTAATGCAAAAACAGGTGAAAGCCGTGGCGATAAAGGAATTTTCTTTATCACCAATGACGGGAAAAAGAGAATATTAATCTCAGAATCTATGAATTATCAAACTGTTGTCGAAATGACAAAACTAAAAAATGATGTTTTTACTTACAAAAGAATGGGGAAAGACGCTAATGGTAATCCTGTAGAAGTATTCGTTGAGCATGTTCCATTTAAAGAAAAAGAACTGTCTTTTACTGATCCAGACAAGCAATTGGACGCTATTACAGGAGATATTGTTAAAAACGTTGATGGAGATAAAATTTTAGGTAGTACCCTTTGGCACGGGACAAAGGTATTGGATGAGAACGGCAATGATGTAACAAATTATAATTTAAATTTTATAAGTCTCGCAAAATTTGATAATAAAACGAATAAATATGAGTTTTTCAATAATGATATAGGCACGAGCCGCGGTGATTATGGCTATTTCGATGTTGTTCGTGGAAATAAGGTAAGAGCCCATGTTTCAATTGGAGATAGGAAGTATGGTGCCGCTCTTGAACTTACAGAACTGAATCTAAATAAATTTACGTATAAAAGAACTGGCAAAGATAAAGATGGCAAGGATATTACGATATTCGTTGAACATGAGCCTTATAAAGGTGAACTAAAACCAAAACTTAGTTTCTAAAACATAATACTCCAGTAACAGGATCTAATGTACAATTGGAAAAAAGGTTGTCTACAAAAGGTGACAACCTTCTTACCTTTACGGGAAATTAAAAAAACTGTACCTCGGATTGGGAGGCAATCTTATGTCCATTCGGTGGCGATTATTAATTTCACATACAACAATGCTAATCGTAACAATAATATTATTCATAATAAGTGCTTTGTTAATACCAGTGGCGATTACAGGTGATGTTCGGAGTATTAAAGATTTGTATACACGTCAATATGCACTTAAGCCCTTAACAAAACCAGAGGAAAATGTTTTTCTAGATGTTAAATATTTAGCTAAAAAACAACCAACTCAATTGTTAAATGAAGTCACACTTAAACAATTTGATCAACAGTTAGATACAGTAACGGCTGGATTAGTCATCCGTAAAGGAGAAAAAGTTGTACATTCCTCAAAAATTTTAAATTCCATAAAAGACGTTAAAAAGCTTCCTTCTTTTGAACCAGAAAATATAAAAGTAAGAGACACCATCAGTATAGATCATAAATTTTATTTATATGTAAAGTTCGATTTTTATTTTCAGGATCAGGAAAAGGGCAGTGTTATCATAATGAGGGAAGTGAGCCCATTTGTTGAGCTGTCCAGAAGTTTATTTCCATTAATATTCGGCTCATTATTTCTATTATTAATTCTTGTAAATGGACTATTAAGTTATTTTGTATCCAAAAGTATTATTAAGCCCTTATTTTTTTTAAAAAATGCAACAGAACAAATGGGCGAAGGTAATTTAAATGTGAAGATAGATCAAGTTAGGCAGGATGAAATTGGTCAGCTAAGTCATGCATTTGACAAAATGAGGATAAGACTAAAAGAATCCATTGACATTCAGCTTCAATATGAAGAAAGCAGAAAGGAATTAATTTCTAATATCTCGCATGATTTAAAAACCCCTATAACAGCTATTAAAGGATATATTGAAGGAATTCAGGATGGTGTTGCAGTTTCACAGGGGAAAATGGAAAAATACCTTTCTACAATTAAACGTAAAGCAACAGATATGGATCGATTAATTGATGATTTATTTCTTTATTCTAAACTTGATTTAAATAAGCTTCCATTTTACTTTGTAGATATTGATATATTCCGATTTATAAAAGATTTTGTTGATGAAATATATTTTGATTTAGAAGAAAGAGGTATTAAGATAACCATAGAAAATAAGACGAAAAATATATTGATGGTAATTGCTGACCGGGATCAATTAAGGAGAGTAATGACCAATATCATTGATAACTCTGTTAAGCATATGAAAAAGCCAGAAAAAATGATATGCATTCATATAATCGAAGAGAAAGATTTTGTTGAAATCAAAGTCAGTGATAATGGCTCAGGAATTGAGCCAACTTCTCTACCATATATTTTTGAACGTTTTTATCGTGTTGACGCATCAAGAAATCAATCAACCGGCGGAAGTGGACTAGGTCTTGCCATTTCAAAGCAGATTATTACAGAGCATAACGGTGATATATGGGTGAAAAGTCAATTAGGAGTAGGTACGAGTATTTTCTTTACATTGAAGAAGTCGAAATAGAGTGGTGAAAACTTTGAAAAAAATATTAATCGTAGAAGATGATCATGATATTGGAGAATTACAACAAGATTACCTTGAGATTAACGGTTATGATGTTGAATTACAGACCTCAGGCAAAGAAGGATTAAAACGTGCACTAAATAAAGACTATAACTTATTAATTATCGATGTCATGTTGCCAGAGGTAGATGGATTCGAGATCTGTAAACAAGTCAGAGCTGTAAAAAATATCCCCATCTTATTTGTCTCGGCTAAAAAGGAGGATATTGATAAAATAAGAGGTCTGGGTCTTGGAGCGGATGATTATATTATTAAGCCGTTTAGCCCAAGCGAGCTTGTTGCCAGGGTGAAGGCACACTTGGCTCGATATGAGCGATTAATAGGGAATATTGAAACAACAAAAAAGGAAATAAGAATTCGCGGGCTTCTCATTGATGAAATGGCTCGAAAGGTTTACGTGAACAATCAGAAGATCGCTTTAACCGCTAAAGAATTTGACCTATTACTTTTCTTAGCACAGCATCCAAATCGTGTCTTTAGCAAAGAGGACCTATTCGAAACCATTTGGGGCCTCGATTCCTCAGGGGATATTACTACCATAACGGTGCATATAAGAAAAATACGCGGTAAAATTGAAAAGGATCCCTCCAATCCTCAATTTATCGAAACCGTTTGGGGTGCAGGATATATGATATCGGTTTAAATTATTTTTAACATCAATTAAAACAATATAACCAAATAAATGATAGGAGTGAGTCTCAATGAGTAACAAAAAATGGATGGAACATGCCATCAATTTGGCAAAAAGTAATGCGAATAGAGGCGGAAAACCATTTGGGGCAGTTATTGTAAAAGATGAAACAATTATTGCTGAGGCAGTAAATGATGTCATTGCAACACACGATCCAACAACACATGCAGAACTTCAGGCAATCAGTAAAGCTTCACGTTCATTAGGTAAAGAAGACTTATCTGATTGTGAACTGTATGCAAGTGGTGAACCATGTCCAATGTGTTTAAGCGCTATTTATCTCGCAAATATGAAGAAGATTTATTTTGCCAATCCGATGGAGGGAAATCCACTTGCGGTTCAAGCAAAAAAAATCTATGAACAGGTTGGATTAACAAACGAAAAAAGAACAATTAGACTAATTCAACTATCGATTAATTAATTATAAGGTTTGATTATGAAACGGTTATCTTTTTCTTTTTGTATCATGTTCCTAATTTTGGCAGGTTGTCAAAATCCTAAAATGTTTGAAAAGTCAAGTGAAGTACCGATCGATAAGGTGAATAATATGAAAGAACAATTTTTTAAAGCTGTAGAAAATGGACAAATAGACCGGATAAATAGCTTATTAAATCAAGGAGTAAATATAAACAGCCAGGATAGTATGGGAAGGACAGCGGTAATGATTACTACCTATGCTAATGATATAGAAACAACCCATGCCTTAATTGAAAAGGGTGCGGATGTTAACATTCAGGATAATATGAATAATAATCCGTTCCTTTATGCTGGTGCAGAAGGTTTAATTGGGATTTTAAAGCTTACTATCGAGGCAGGGGCAAATCCAAAGCTTTTAAACAGGTATGGTGGTACAGCCTTAATTCCAGCTTCTGAACATGGACATATAGAGGTTGTAAAAGAACTTCTAGAAAAAACAGAAATAGATGTTAATCATATAAACAATTTAGGCTGGACAGCATTAATGGAGGCAATTGTTCTAAATGATGGCGGAAAGAATCAGCAGGAAACAATTAAGCTTTTGATAAAACATGGGGCAGATGTTAGCATACCAGACTCTGAGGGTGTCACACCTCTTCAACATGCAAGCGAAAGAAACTTTGCAGAAATTGAAAAAATTCTACTGCAAGCAGGTGCAAAAAGATAACTATTTAAAAGCCAATATATAAGATTAGATGTTAAATATATGTTTTGACTTATTTTCTTTTTGAAAAATAATTAACGACATTTACGGCCCAAAAACAGGGTACCATGACGACGGGTATTTTGTTTATGATGGTGTTATTTTCCTCTTTTTTGGATGGAAAACTAGATGTTTCATAAATACATCTATTAAAGATAAACAGAAAAAACCTTGCAATAGCAAGGTTTTTTAGACGTCCCGAAGAGGATTCGAACCTCCGACCTACAGTTTAGGAAACTGTTGCTCTATCCTGCTGAGCTATCGAGACACACATATTAGGAACGTTATTTATTATAAGTTGTTAATGGCAAAAGGTCAATAGAAAAGTTGTTGCTGTCATTGAAAAGGCAGGTCCCGGACGACTTCGCTTTTTTTTGTACCCCTTTCACGGAATATCAGCCAGACAATCAAACTAAGCCCAATTAGTAAACCTTCCAGCGATAAAATGTACCAAGGATAGGGTCCTAAAACATCTAATAAACTCGCACTATCTGGCTTATGACTTAAGAACATATAATTTCCGCCAACCAGTTTATTAATCAACATGATAATCGGCATGAGTACATTTAAAAAGATACATAATTTTAAGACAGACCAAATCGTCGGACGGTAACCCTTTGACCATGTAAAATATAGCGGCACCCAAATTTCCATCAAATGTGTATAGAAGAAATGGAAAAACCGAAAATGTGGGAAGTCATAATTTAAGGCTGGAGTAAATAATGCCTGTGATGCGCCTAATAATGCCGTAAATAATAAAATCTCATAGATTATTTTTTTCGTGGTTAGCAACAGTAGGACCGTTAATATTAAACTAATGCTGCATAACTCCAAAGGAATAGCGTGACTGACATTCCAACTGCCATTTAAAATCATCCAAAAATGATAGGTCAATTCCATGATGATGAGAGTGATAGCGATCCCTATTTCGGTCCGTCTTCTTTGCCTAGCATTCAATTTATCTCTATTAAGATAGATAAAGATGGAACCTAGGATTAAGACGGCAATAATAACAAAATGACTGGTTGAAAACATTTCAAAATCATAATTTGTGAAACTGCGCCCAAACACCCCATCCATACCCCCACCACCTAATTCGGCTAATAGTACCTTTTCTAATTATATTCAATGGAATTGCTTTTACACCTCTTCCAAAATATAAAATATTTCCATTTCACTCCGTTCTATAATTAGGATTTTTCTTCCTAAAAAAGTCTGTATGAAGTATGGTATAATAGTTTGTCGAACATACTCGAAAAAAAGAAAAGCGGAAGCGCCCGTTTAGCGCACGACAGGACTGGAGCGCTCTGACTGAGATAAAGGAAACACGGAGAGCGTTAGCGATTCGATGTTGACTTATCGTAGGGAAGAGAGCGAAGTACACTAGTCGCTGGGCGCTGAAGCTAGACAGTAATATAAATTTAGTGGAGGTCATTATGGCTGCATATACGCCGATGATACAGCAATACTTAACCGTTAAGGCAGATTACCAAGATGCCTTTTTATTTTTTCGCTTAGGCGATTTTTATGAAATGTTTTTTGATGATGCCATCAAAGCATCACAAGAATTAGAAATAACCTTAACAAGCAGACAAGGTGGTACGGATGACCGGATCCCGATGTGCGGTGTTCCCTATCATTCTGCACCTAACTATATTGAACAGCTCATTTCAAAAGGCTTTAAAGTGGCGATTTGTGAGCAGGTTGAAGACCCGAAGCTGACCAAAGGTATGGTGAAAAGAGAAGTTGTCCAATTGATCACGCCTGGTACAGTGATGGAAGGTAAGGGTTTAACTGATAAAGAGAATAATTATATTGCCTCAATTACCCGATTTGATGACGGAACCTTTGGGTTTGCCTACAATGATATCTCAACAGGTGAAAGCAGAGTAACACTGTTATCTAAAAATTTTGATGAGGTCCTAAATGAGTTAGCAGTTCTAAGTGCGAAGGAAGTAGTTGTAGCCAGCAGCTTTGATGGTGAATGGCAAAAGAAACTTCGTGAACGTGACGTTCTAGCGATTTCATTTGAAGATAATAGTTCAATAGATATGAATTTTTCACATCTGCTAAAAGATTTGAATCAAGAAAAACTAAAGGTAACAATTGCGCGGCTTTTTCATTATTTATATCGGTCGCAAAAAAGAAGTTTAGATCATCTACAGCCAGTAACCACCTATCAAATCCATCAATATATGAAAATTGACTACTATTCCAAGAGAAATCTTGAATTAACGGAAACCATTCGTTCCAAAGGAAAAAAAGGGTCCTTGTTATGGCTCCTTGATGAAACGATGACCGCAATGGGCGGAAGGATGTTAAAGCACTGGATCGACCGTCCGTTAATCAGTCAAACTGAGATTGAATCGCGCCAATCTATTGTGGAAGTCCTAATGTCACATTATTTTGAGCGCCAAGAACTACGTGAAAAACTAAAGGAAGTTTATGATTTAGAACGATTAGCTGGAAGAGTAGCCTTTGGCAATATCAATGCCCGTGATTTGGTCCAATTGAAGCGTTCGTTAATGCAGGTTCCATATTTACAACAAATTTTGCAAGGTATGCAGGATGAAAAAGTGAACCAAATCGCTGAACTGCTTGATCCTTGTGAAGAAATTACGGATTTGTTGGAGCAGGCGATTGTTGAAAATCCACCGCTTTCCTTAAAAGAAGGTAATATGATATGCGATGGGTACAATGCCCAGCTCGATCAATACCGTGATGCCAGCCGGAATGGGAAAACTTGGATTGCTCAGCTGGAACGGGAAGAACGGGAGAAGACCGGCATTAAGTCATTAAAAGTTGGTTACAACCGTGTATTTGGTTATTATATTGAGATTACACGTGCAAACCTCCATCTGTTAGAAGAAGGACAATACGAACGGAAACAAACATTATCCAATGCGGAACGGTTTATTACTCCGGATTTAAAAGAAAAAGAAGCTTTAATTTTACAAGCAGAAGAAAAAAGCAGTGAACTGGAATATGAATTGTTTGCGGAGATTCGTGAGATTGTAAAAGAACAAATTCCGCGTTTACAAGCATTGGCAAAAACGATTAGTGAACTAGATGTCCTGCAGTGTTTCGCTCAAGTAAGTGAAGACCGCCACTATGTTAAACCACAGTTTTCAATGGAGGGCCGTGTCGTTGTTAAGGAAGGCCGTCATCCCGTGGTTGAAAAGGTATTGAACGCTCAGGAATACGTTCCAAATGATTGCTTCATGGACAGCGACCGGGAAGTTTTATTGATTACAGGCCCAAACATGTCAGGGAAAAGTACCTACATGCGCCAAGTCGCTTTGGTTGCGATCTTAGCGCAAATCGGCTGTTACGTCCCAGCTTCCGAAGCGGTCTTGCCGATATTTGACCAAGTATTTACCCGGATTGGTGCAGCTGATGATTTAATTTCCGGACAAAGTACCTTTATGGTTGAAATGCTTGAAGCCAAAAATGCGATTTCAAATGCTACACAAAACAGCTTAATCTTGTTTGACGAAATCGGTCGTGGGACTTCGACTTATGATGGGATGGCCCTTGCGCAAGCAATCATTGAATACATTCATACCAATATTGGCGCAAAGACTCTTTTTTCGACACATTATCATGAATTAACGGTCTTACAGGAAGAACTGCCTAAGTTACAAAACATCCACGTCAGTGCGATTGAGCATAATGGAAAAGTCGTGTTTCTTCATAAAATAAAAGAAGGACCAGCCGACAAGAGTTACGGAATTCATGTCGCTCAGCTTGCAGGACTGCCAACTGACTTAATCAGCCGTGCGAATGAAATATTAACCGCACTTGAGCAGTCTGATACCCAGGAGGTCAAGCCAAAAAAGGAAGCAGTGAAGGTAGTTAACGTAGAAGAACAGCCTGCTCAACTTTCTTTCTTTGATGAACCGAGAGATGTGAAAAAGCAAGAACTTTCTTCGAAAGAGAAACGCGTGATTGAAAAAATGAAGGAATTAGATATATTGGATTTAACACCACTTCAAGCGATAAATATGTTGTATGAGCTCCAGAAAAAGTTAAAGTAGGGGGTGAATTCGAATGGGTAAAATAATTCAATTAGATGATGCCTTATCGAATAAAATCGCAGCGGGAGAGGTAGTAGAACGTCCTGCTTCCGTGGTAAAAGAGTTGGTTGAAAATTCAATTGATGCCGGCAGTACGGTGATTGAAATTGAGGTGGAAGAAGCAGGGCTCGCTAAAATCCGCATTACCGACAATGGAAATGGGATTGAGGAAGAGGATGTGTTAATCGCCTTTCAACGCCATGCCACCTCTAAAATAAAGAATGAAAATGACTTGTTCCGAATTCGGACCCTTGGGTTCCGGGGAGAGGCCCTGCCGAGTGTCGCCTCTGTTTCACGGCTCGAGATGAAAACTTCTACGGGTGAAGGGGCAGGAAATCGGGTGGTCTTCGAAGGCGGCAAAGTTGAAATATTTGAGAAAGCATCGAGCCGACGAGGAACCGATATTACGATTACCGATTTATTTTTCAATACACCTGCCCGCTTGAAGTATATGAAGACGATTCATACCGAGCTTGGAAATATAACGGACGTTGTGAATCGACTTGCCCTTTCCCATCCAGAGGTAGCTTTCCGCCTCATTCATAATGATAGGAAATTGTTGCAAACCAATGGAAACGGAGATGTTCGTCAGGTTCTAGCCTCGATTTATGGTCTGGGGATCGCCAAGCAGCTCGTTCCCATCTCCGGGACATCGCTTGATTATAAAATTACTGGATTTGCTTCGATGCCTGAGGTAACCAGAGCCTCACGAAACTATATTTCAACAATGATAAATGGTCGTTTTATCAAAAACTATCCATTAGCAAAGGCGATCCAAGAAGGCTACCATACATTACTTCCAATCGGCAGGTTCCCAATAGTTCTCCTGAACATTGAAATGGACCCATTGCTTGTGGATGTCAATGTCCACCCTTCGAAAATGGAGGTTCGTATTAGTAAAGAAGCAGAGTTGAATGAACTTGTCACAACGATGATCAAAGAGGAGTTTAAATCAAAAATCCTGATCCCGACAGCTTATACAGCGGTGAAAAAGGAAATTCAAAAGGAAGAACAGACTTCCTTGGCCCTTGATGAAGGAACAATGCCGCCTGTCGAGAGGAAAGACTTCGAGTGGTTCCGGCCAGAAGCCACAGCAATCGTCCAAGAAAAACGACCATCGCTAGTTGATATGCCAACAGAATCTTCTTTTTCAAAATTGCCGATTCAACCCGAAATCGAAGAGGAAGAAACAATGGTGCCTGACACCTGGTTCTCTACCAATCCATTTAGCGAGGCGCCGGCTCGGTCAGATTCAGATGAAAGCATTACTGTTCAACCCAACCCTGATATTATCGAGACTAATTGTGATACTCCGTCCGAGAGTAGAGTTCCCCGGTTATATCCAATTGGGCAAATGCACGGGACTTATATTTTTGCCCAAAATGAAAATGGACTGTATATCATTGACCAGCATGCTGCCCAGGAGAGGTTGAAATATGAATATTTCCGGGAAAAGGTAGGTCAGGTCCAATCTGAGTTACAAGAAATGCTGGTACCATTAACGTTTGAGTATTCGACGGATGAATTCTTGAAAATAAATGAATACCAACATGAGCTCGAAAAGGTCGGGGTTTTTCTTGAGGAGTTCGGGATTAATAGCTATATTGTCCGTTCCCACCCGCAGTGGTTTCCAAAAGGGGAGGAAAAAGAAATCATTGAAGAGATGATTGAGCAGCTATTATTAATGAAAAAGGTAGATATTAAGAAACTACGTGAAGATGCAGCAATTATGATGAGTTGTAAAGCATCCATAAAAGCGAACCGCCATTTACGAAATGACGAGATCCAAGCACTCTTAGATGATCTCCGGAGGGCTTCCGATCCATTTACATGTCCGCATGGAAGACCGATTATCGTGCATTACTCGGTTTATGAGATGGAGAAAATGTTTAAACGGGTGATGTGATCTACAATATATAGATAGTGACCTCTATGAAAAAGGGGAAAAACCTCACTTAATTGAGTGAGGTTTTTCCCCCCTTTTTTAGTTCCATAGCATCATCCAAGTTCTTGACGACGTTTTTGTCTATTCCTCTGTAATTCTCCCTGTTTCCATGTGTATTTTTGCATATATAACTTTAAAACATCATTAATAGACTTTCCGCTTTTATCTACTGCTTCCAGAAAATTATCTCTAATATGTTGTGGAACGTCGATACTTAATTGAACAGTTTCGGTCAATTTCTTCTCCTTTTGTTCCTCTTTTCTTAGCTGCTGCATAAATAATGCCTCCCCTTTGCAATTAAAAAAAAAGAATAGTTTAAAAACAATAAAAATTTTAAATATTTACGATAAATTGATTTTAACAAGTGGAAGCGGATACAATGAAACAATATTTTTCGTCAAATTTCGACATTTTTTCGCCGTGAAGGTTTTCTGTATCAGAATAGTAAACTCTCTTGAATCTAACAAAGATTAAATGATGATTCAATAATAAAGAAAAAAGCTGCAGAATGTGGTATTCTACAGCTTTTTTCTAATAGTTTTTATATTGAGGAGAATGTCAGGCTACGCCATTGAATCGGTTTATTTCAAAGCAGCCTGAACTTTACTCATGTACTGCAGGGCCCTGCCAGTACCGATTGCTACTGATTCAAGCGGATTTGGAGCAAGTTGGACGGGAACGACGATCTCTTGGCTTAGCCATGCTTCCATTCCATTTAATAAAGCTCCACCACCGGTGAGAATTACGCCGCGGTCGACGATGTCTCCGCTAAGTTCGGCAGGACAATCTTCTAGGGTGGCACGAATCGCTTCTAAAATATGCAAGAGTGCTTCCTTGATGGCCACACGGATTTCATAGGATGATAGTTTAATTGTTTTTGGCAGACCGGTTACAAGGTCACGGCCGCGGATGTCCATGAATTTTTCCTCGTGGTCAATGAGGGCATATCCAATTTCTATTTTGATGTTTTCCGCTGTTCTTTCTCCGATGAGAATATTATATTCTTTTCGAATATGTTGGATGATGTCTTCATCAAGACGATCTCCGCCAATTTTAATAGAATGGCAGGCAACAACACCGCCAAAGGAGATAATTGCAACTTCGGTATTACCGCCGCCAATATCGACCACAACATTGGCAACTGGTTCATCAACCGGCATTCCTGCCCCGATTGCTGCTGCGACAGGTTCTTCAATTAAGCTGATTTTCTTAGCCCCAGCTTGTCTAACCGCATCTTGGATCGCTCTTCTTTCCACACTTGTAGAACCAGATGGGATACTAACGACCACATTTGGTTTCCGGACGGCGAATCCAATTTTTTTTGATGCTTTGCGCATGATATGTTTCAGTAATTCAGTCGTTACGTCATAATCAGCGATTACCCCATCCTTCATAGGACGAATGGCCACGATTTTTTCAGGCGTTTTTCCAATCATTTCTTTCGCTTCCTGACCAACTGCTACCACATTTTTGGTAACCGTATCGATGGCCACAACCGCTGGTTCATTTATCGCAATTCCTTTATTTTTACTATAAACTAGTATATTTGCAGTTCCTAAATCAATTCCAATATCAAAAGTTGATAACATCTTATTTCACCTTATTTCATTATTTTTGGTTACTAGATATGCTACGGGTAGTCTATCATAAAGTTGGGGGTGGAAAGCGCTTTGTAAATGAACCGTTATCCTTTTGTAAAGTTACAAGAAAATTATTCCTTTTTGGTAATGAAAATGAAAAATTATGATTCATGTGGATTATGAGCATAGAAAAGAACTTTTATGTATATACTAGTTTGATGTTCAACTGCTTTTTAAATTTATGTTACGATGAAGGGGTGAAAGTAGAATCGAAAGCGTGCTTTCACTGAAAATGGGATAAGGCAGTGTGAAAATATTGGATTCAAAACAAAAGTTATTAGTAATCATCGGACCAACTGCTGTCGGAAAAACAAAGCTAAGTATCGAAATGGCTAAACGCTATAATGGTGAGATTATTAGCGGGGACTCGATGCAGATCTATCGTGGCATGGATATTGGTACAGCAAAAATCAAACCAGAAGAAATGGAAGGTATTCCACACTATCTAATTGATATTAAGGAGCCTACTGAAAATTTTTCGGTTGCAGAATTTCAACTCCTTGTTCGGGCTAAGATTGATGAGATTGCTCAAAAAGGCAAGCTGCCTATCATTGTTGGTGGGACAGGGTTGTATATACAGTCTGTCATTTATGATTATCAATTTTCCGATGTCCCAGGTGATGAGGCCTATCGCCTAGCGTTGGAGGAAAGAGTAAAGGAAATCGGACATGAAGCTCTGTATAAAGAATTATTGGAGGTGGATCCGGATAGCGCTGCACAAATCCATCCGAATAATGTAAGAAGAGTCATTCGTGCCCTAGAAATTTTCCATCTGACAGGGAAGACCATGCAAGAGTTTCAACGTACACAGCAACCAGACCTTTTGTACGATACAGCCATTATTGGGTTAACGATGGAACGAGAGAAACTTTATGAGCGTATTAATTACCGAGTGGATATCATGGTTGAGGAAGGGCTCATCGAGGAAGTAAAACGATTATATCAACAGGGTTTACGTGATTGTCAATCCATCCAAGCGATTGGCTATAAAGAGCTTTTTGCTTACTTTGATGGTAAAATTGCGTTAGATGAAGCGATAGCCAATTTAAAGCAAAATTCGAGAAGATACGCGAAAAGACAATTGACTTGGTTTCGGAACAAGATGGAAGTTGTTTGGTTTGATATGACCGATGTGGAAAATGTATCAAAAAAAATAAAGGAAATTTCACATTGTGTTGAAGGAAAGCTTAAAGTAAAATCGAATACATATTAGTAGAGATAAAAGAGGAGGAAATACAAATGAAAACAACAATCAATATTCAGGACCAATATTTAAACCAGTGCCGCAAAGATAACATAAATGTGACCGTCTTTTTATTAAACGGATTCCAATTAAGAGGCCAAATTAAAGGCTTTGATAATTTTACCGTCCTTTTTGAATCAGAAGGAAAGCAGCAATTAGTATATAAGCATGCGATCTCAACCTTTGCGCCGCAAAGAAACGTTCATCTTGAATTGGATAATCAATAAGTTTTTAAAAGCCCATCTTACGGGCTTTTTTTTATTTTTAAGAAAACTTTTTTAATGAAATTCAACGTATATGAATACATATTAGTTGAAGGACTATGCATTCCTCAAGAGTGAATTTGAGTTCGGAATTTAGAGGATAAATTCTGAGTGGCCATAAACAAGCATCCTTTGTAAACTGTTGGCGAAAATGAGAGGTGAAAGCTTTGGACCAACCCATTCGAATGAAAAGTAACGGCCAAATAAGTGTTGTCCTCAACTCACAAAAAGGTAAAACCATTTCAAAAGAGTTACCTGATTTTCAAGTGGTTCCAAAGGATATTCCTCCTGAACACTCGGCTCTAAAAGAAATTGAAGACGAGCTAGGGGCTTTGGTTGGAATGGAAGAAATGAAAAAGATGATCAAGGAAATTTATGCTTGGATTTATGTGAATAAAAAACGTGAAGAAATGGGTTTGAAAGCAAGAAAACAAGCCCTTCATATGATGTTTAAAGGAAATCCAGGTACAGGAAAAACGACAGTAGCAAGATTAATTGGCAAGCTTTTTCAAAAAATGAGTGTATTAACAAAAGGTCATTTAATTGAGGCTGAGCGTGCTGACCTTGTAGGAGAGTATATTGGTCATACCGCTCAAAAGACAAGGGATTTAATCAAGAAGGCCCAAGGGGGAATCTTGTTTATCGATGAGGCGTACTCATTGGGCCGCGGGGGAGAAAAGGATTTTGGCAAAGAAGCCATCGATACACTTGTTAAGCATATGGAGGATAAACAGCATGAGTTTATTTTAATCCTTGCGGGATATTCTCGGGAGATGGATCATTTCTTAACCCTAAATCCTGGACTGCATTCACGTTTTCCATTAGTAATAGATTTTCCAGATTACAATATCGAACAATTAATGGAAATTTCAGCGAGAATGCTAATTGAAAGAGAATACGCATTCAGTCATGAAGCAGAAAAAAAGCTTAAAGAACATTTAATATGGGTGAAAGCAGTATTAAGCCCAAATAGTTTTTCAAACGGCAGGTATGTTCGGAATATTATTGAAAAATCAATTCGTGTTCAGGCGATGAGGCTGCTTATGTTAAATAGCTATGACCGGCATGAATTAATGACCATTCGAAGCAATGATCTTGTGTTTGAAGAAGATTAAATACAAAAAAACGGCAGATTCTTGGGAATCTGTCGTTTCTTTTTCGATTATCCTTTTAATTTGCTTCAAACTTTCGAATGGGCAGTTTCCAATCGAAGGTATAGGAAAGGACTCGTAATACGGTCACAAGAATGAATAAGGTATATAACTCCCAAGGCTGTTTCGCCAAACCCAGCCCAATAAATATACCTGTCAAAATGGCCCATAGCGCATAAATTTCTGCTCTAAGTACGATAGGTTTTCTTCCTGCTAATAAATCACGAATGATTCCGCCGCCGATTCCGGTTAAGACTGCAGCAACGATAACGGCACTAAGCGGACGGTCCATGTCTACGCCATAAATGGCACCTTGGATCGCAAAAGCTGAAAGGCCGATCGCATCGAATAAGTTCCCCCATTTTTGCCAGTGTTTGAGAAGATTGCCTGGAAATAAAAATACAGCAGTAATCGATAACAAGGCAATCTGAAATAATAATCCTTGGTCCCAAAGTGCAGATACTGGTACGCCGATTAACAAATTTCGAATCGCTCCGCCTCCAAAAGCAGTAACAATTCCTAAAATATAAACCCCGAAAATATCATATTCTTCCTCCATCGCCACAATCGCTCCACTGACAGCGAAGGCAATGGTTCCAATCATACTTAATACATCCCATGTCATTTTGCTATCCCCTTGATGTCTATTTTCTTATTACATTATTAATATAGTAAATTTATAACGGATTTCAAACATTAAAATTTTATCATTTTGTAGGAAAAAAACAATAAGTTTTTTCTGGAATTGGAGAAAATAGAGATTATAACTTTTTTTTGTTATGATGAAAGGTAGATGTTTAGAAAGGAAGGATGCCTTTTGGAACAGAAAGAAACGAAAGAGAAAGTAATCCTGGTTGGCTGCCAAACCAGCGGGGACGATGACTTACGTTTTCACTATTCAATGGAGGAGTTAGAGGCATTAACTGAAACCGCACAGGGTGAAGTGTTGGTATCTGTCGTTCAAAAACGAGAGCGCCGTCATCCAGCGACATACATAGGTAAAGGGAAAGTAGAAGAACTAAATGCACTGGTAGAGGAACTCGAGCCAGATGTTGTTATTTTTAATGACGAACTTTCCCCCAGCCAAAAGAGAAATCTTGCGACTGAACTGAATGCCCGGGTAATTGACCGTACCCAGCTAATTTTGGATATTTTTGCTCAAAGAGCAAGATCCAAAGAGGGAAAACTACAAGTAGAACTAGCCCAGATGCAATATATACTGCCTCGCCTTGCTGGTCAAGGGACCGCTTTATCTCGTCTTGGTGGTGGAATTGGTACAAGAGGGCCAGGTGAAACCAAGTTAGAATCAGACCGCCGTCACATCCGCCGCCGTATTGATGAAATTAAAGGTCAGTTATCTGTCATCGTTCAGCACAGGGATAGGTACCGAGAAAGAAGAAAGAAAAATAAGGCCTTTCAGGTGGCGATTGTTGGATATACCAACGCTGGTAAATCCACCTTGTTTAATCGTTTATCTGAAGCCGAGTCCTATGAGGAAAATCAATTGTTCGCCACACTGGATCCAATGACACGCAAACTGATTCTGCCTAGTGGTTTCTTTGCGTTGATTACGGACACAGTTGGCTTTATTCAAGATTTACCGACAACGCTGATTGCTGCCTTCAGGTCTACTCTTGAGGAAGTAAAGGAAGCAGATCTACTACTTCATGTAGTGGATATGTCCAACCCGGATTATTTCCATCATGAAAAAACGGTTAAAAAGCTGTTAGATGACTTGGAAGTGAAAGATATCCCGCAAATAACGGTATATAATAAGAGGGATATTCAGCATGCCGATTTTGTTCCAACCGCGGATACACCGACAGCATTTATCAGTGCTTTTGACGAAAATGACCGCCATACGTTAAAAGAAAAAATAGAGCAAGTTGTGATGGAAATGATGGTACCTTATGAGGTGGCTGTTCCTTCTACCGAGGGAAAACTGCTTTCTCAATTAAAAAATGAGACCATCTTAAGAGGACTTTCCTTTGATGAAGAAGATCAGTTATATCACTGTAAGGGATTTTCGCTGCAAGATCATCAAATTACAGGCCAATTACAGAATTATAAAAGTAGATAGGAGATTCATGCATGTTTCAACAGTTAAAAAATGGGGAAAAACTCCAGCCAATCGTTAGAGAAGTCGAACAACAAATTGCTGGGGTACATCAGGAAATTGACGAAAGAATCGAAACCAATCAATTTAGGGTTTTACAGAGTTTTCAAAAACATCGGGTCAGTGACTCACATTTTATCCCGTCAACTGGATACGGCTACGATGACCTAGGCAGAGATACACTGGAAAATGTCTATGCAGATGTCTTTGGCGGTGAAGCAGGATTGGTTCGCTCGCAAATTATTTCTGGGACTCATGCCATTTCCATCGCCTTATTTGGAGTTCTTCGACCTGGGGATGAACTCCTTTATATTACGGGCAAACCGTACGATACCTTGGAAGAAATCGTCGGACTTCGTGGAAATGGGGTTGGTTCTTTAAGGGAATTTGGCATTTCATATGATAGCGTGGCCCTGACAAATGAAGGGCAAATTAACAGGGATAAAGTATCTGAAAAAATAAAACCGAATACAAAGATGATTGGGATTCAACGTTCCAAAGGTTATGACACCAGACCATCTTTTACAGTTGCTGAAATTGGCGAAATGATTAAGTATGTGAAAGAAATTAAGCCAGATGTCGTAGTGTTTGTGGATAACTGCTACGGCGAATTTGTAGAAGAGATGGAGCCTTGTCATGTCGGCGCGGACTTAATGGCTGGCTCGCTGATCAAAAATCCTGGTGGCGGAATAGTGAAGACTGGCGGCTATATCGTTGGGAAAAAACAATGGGTAGAAGCATGTTCATATCGGATGACATCACCTGGGATTGGGGCTGAAGCCGGTGCATCACTCTATAGTCTTCAAGAAATGTACCAAGGCTTTTTCCTAGCTCCTCATGTAGTAGGCCAAGCCTTAAAAGGTGCTGTGTTCACGGCAGCAATGCTGGAGAAATTAGGCATGAATTCCTCGCCCAAATGGAATGCAAACAGAACCGACTTAATTCAATCTGTGCAATTCGATGACCGTGGTAAAATGATTGCTTTTTGTCAGGCCATTCAATTTGCATCGCCCATAAATTCTTATGTTACTCCACATGCGAGCTATATGCCAGGGTATGAGGACGACGTGATTATGGCTGCCGGCACCTTTATCCAGGGAGCAAGTATAGAACTCACTGCAGACGGACCGATTAGACCGCCATATGTAGCCTATGTACAAGGCGGTTTAACATATGCCCATGTAAAAATGGCTGTTTGCCTCGCGATTGATCACTTGACTGAAAAAGGATTAATGGACCTGTTTTAGAGATTGTAAGTGTTTTTTTAGTTGTCCATTTATAATGTAAATTCTATGTAAGAAAATCTAACATATCATTGACAACTTTTCTAACACGAAATATAATAGCATTATAAACAAACCCGAAGGGAGGAGTAATTAGGTGAGTGGAAAAGAAATTCGCCGTTCCATGCCGCTGTTTCCGATCGGAACGGTCATGCAGTTAACGGAACTTACAGCCAGGCAAATTCGATACTACGAAGAACACCAATTGATTTCTCCAGCTCGTACCGAAGGGAATAGACGTCTATATTGCTTAAATGATATTGATAGGCTTCTAGAAATTAAGGATTTGATTGATCAAGGTGTGAACATGGCTGGTATAAAACAATTATTCCTAGTTAAAGAACAACAACAATCTAACATTATCGAACAACAAGCCGAGAAGTCCAAACGCGAATTAACAGATGAACAGCTTAGAAAACTGCTGCGCAACGAAATGATGCATTCAGGCCGAAACAACCGATCATCATTACGTCAAGGAGATATGTCAAGATTCTTCCATTAAATTGGAAGAATCTACTCAAAAAATAGGGGGTAAGAAAATGGCAAAGTATTCAAGAGAAGATATTAAAAGATTAGCTGTTGAGGAAAATGTAAAATTTATTCGTTTACAATTCACAGACATCCTTGGAACCATTAAAAACGTGGAGATTCCAATTTCTCAATTAGAAAAAGCACTTGATAACAAAATGATGTTTGATGGATCTTCTATCGAAGGTTTCGTACGAATTGAAGAGTCTGATATGCTACTTTATCCAGACCTTAATACATGGGTAGTATTCCCTTGGACAGCTGAAAAAGGGAAAGTAGCCCGCTTAATTTGTGATATTTATACTCCAGAAGGAAAACCATTTGAAGGGGATCCTCGTAATAACTTAAGAAGAGTATTAAAAGAAATGGAAGAGTTAGGTTTCACTAACTTTAACCTAGGACCTGAGCCGGAATTCTTCTTATTTAAATTAGATGAAAAAGGCGAACCAAGTCTAGAGCTAAATGACCAAGGCGGTTATTTCGATTTAGCACCAACAGATTTAGGTGAAAACTGCCGTCGTGATATCGTGCTTGAGTTAGAAGAAATGGGCTTCGAAATTGAAGCTTCTCACCACGAAGTAGCACCAGGTCAGCACGAAATTGATTTTAAATATGCAGATGCATTAACAGCATGTGACCAAATCCAAACATTTAAATTAGTTGTTAAAACCATTGCTCGTAAACATGGCTTGCATGCAACATTCATGCCAAAACCATTATACGGAGTAAATGGATCTGGAATGCATATGAACCTTTCCTTATTTAAAAATGGTGAAAATGCATTCTATCAGCCAAGCGGCGACTTAGAAATGAGCGATACAGCTCGTCAATTTATCGCAGGAATTCTAAAGCACGCTCCAGCCTTTACAGCGGTTACAAACCCAACTGTAAACTCTTATAAGCGTCTAGTTCCTGGCTATGAAGCACCATGCTATGTAGCTTGGTCTGCTAGAAACCGTTCACCATTAATTCGTATCCCTGCTTCACGTGGATTGAGTACACGTGTCGAAGTGAGAAGCGTAGACCCATCTGCAAATCCATATCTTGCAATGGCTGTTCTTCTAAAAGCTGGCTTAGATGGAATTAAAAACCAATTAACTCCTCCAGCACCAGTTGACAGAAACATCTATGTAATGAGCAAAGAAGAAAGAATTGAAGAAGGCATCGTCGATCTTCCTGCAACATTAGCTCAAGCATTAGACCAATTAAAAGCTGACGAAGTAATCGTGTCTGGTCTAGGCGAGCACATTATGGAACACTTCGTTGAAGCAAAAGAAATCGAGTGGGATATGTTCCGTACAGTCGTTCACCAATGGGAACGCGATCAATATATGAGCATGTATTAATATCATTAAACCCTGTTGCTTGTAGCAACAGGGTTTTTTGTTGGTTTGTGGGGAACTAAAAGGGGGGAATTACCGAGAGGACAAAAAAGGCAGGACGGTAAATGAAAGAGGGTTGCATTTACCGGAAGGAGGAAAAAAGCAGGCTAGCGGTAAATGAAAGAGGGCTGGATTTACCGGAAGGAGGAAAAAAGCAGGCTAGCGGTAAATGAAAGAGGGCTGGATTTACCGGAAGGAGGAAAAAAGCAGGCTAGTGGTAAATGAAAGAGGGCTGGATTTACCGGAAGGCGGAAAAAAGCAGGCTAGCGGTAAATGAAAGAGGGCTGGATTTACCGGAAGGAGGAAAAAAGAGCCTCAAAGGTAAATGAAAGAGGCTGGATTTACCGGAAGGAGGAAAAAAGCAGGCTAACGGTAAATGAAAGAGGCTGGATTTACCGGAAGGAGGAAAAAAGCAGGCTAACGGTAAATGAAAGAGGGCTGGATTTACCGGAAGGAGGAAAAAAGCAGGCTAGAGGTAAATGAAAGAGGGCTGCATTTACCGGTAGGAGCAAAAAAGAGCCCAAACGGTAAATTACATTGAATCAGTACATCAAACTACAGTAGTCAATCCCCACACATACCAAAATAATTCCTTATTTCTTGAAAAATTCACAATTATCTTCGTTCTGCTACTCATATATATTATATGCTTAACTTGAAAACATTTGGGAGGTGCTCTAATTGTATAAACTGCAAATTTGTAATGCTCAAACCCAAGAAATACTTCGTGAAAAGACGTATAAGAAACCGGACCTTATATTAAGTTTGCTAGAATCAGGAGCCAAAGGTCAGGAATGTTTTCTATTTGATGAGGAACGTAGAACGTTAAAAGGAGATTATGTAAGTCATTCGGTCTATATGGAAGCGGATACTAAAGTTTATAAAGCGGTTTTTAAGGTGAAATTATCTGAAATACAGGCAAGGATATCAAAATAGTCAAATAAACAGCCTTAATCGATAAGAGAAACGCCATGATACGAACTATATCATGGCGTTTTTCTAGATTTATTCATTATTCTTTTCCGTCTGATTTAGTTTGATTTTAGAAAGAACTGCATCACCGCCCATTCCTGCAATAACCGAAAAAAGGATATTTTCCACCAATAAATTTGGAGCGGTATATAAGATAAGAATAAGCGCAGCAACAGCACCTAGGAGTAAATCCTCTAAAAAGCCGAGATAAATGAACCTTTTTGTTTTCCGTGGCATGATGATTTTTCCATGCTTACGAACATGTCCAACAATACCTACCGTTCCACCAATTACTAGAGAGAAAATAATGTCGACTAACACTGTTTCTCAACCTCCTTAAGCCTATATTTTTTGGACCTAAGGTAAATCTTGGTGTAGTACAATTATATCGAACATTAACAACATGGGCATGAGTAAAAATACTGAATTTTTACTATAAAAAATACATGAAATGATAAAAATGAAAAAAATTACCAATAAACGACATAAAAAAGAGCATGCACCGTAGTGCAAACTCTCTATTAATGAATATGCCGATAAACACCAATAACTTTTCCTAGAATTGAAACATTTCTTAATATAATAGGGTCCATAGTAGAATTTTCCGGCTGCAGGCGTATGTAATCTTTTTCTTTAAAAAATCTCTTACAGGTGGCTTCATCTTCCTCGGTCATTGCTACAACGATATCACCGTTATTTGCAGTAGGCTGCTGTTTCACAATAACGTAGTCCCCATCTAATATCCCGGCTTCTATCATACTCTCACCCATGATTTCTAGCATAAACACTTGTTCATCTGCAGGTGCAAGACTTTCTGGTAGAGGGAAAAACTCTTCAACATTCTCAATAGCTGTAATTGGTAATCCTGCAGTTACTTTACCAACAACGGGAACATTTACAACCGCATTTCTTGGTATATGTGCTGCTATATCTGCTTCCAATATTTCAATTGCTCTTGGTTTAGTTGGATCCCGTCTAATCAGACCTTTGCTTTCCAACCTTGCCAAATGTCCGTGAACAGTTGAGCTGGATGCAAGTCCAACTGCTTCTCCGATTTCTCTAACTGAAGGGGGATATCCTTTACTCTTAACCTCACTTTTAATGAAGTCTAAGATATCCTGCTGCCGCTTTGATATTTTAGCCATGATAAATCCACCTCGTCTGGTTTTTGTTGACTTTATTATACCATGTTCGTATTTTATATACAAACATAAGTTCGAAAAAATAGTTGACAACAAACAAATGTTCGATTTATAATCAAATTAATAAAACGAACATATATTCTTAGTAGAGGTGTTTTATATGAAAAAATTATGGAACAAATACTCCTATGCTATTACTCTAATTATTTTAAGCTGTTCACTTTCCTTCATATTATCTTTACAGCATCATTCAAATGATCAAGATAAGTATTTAAAGATTACGGTTTCAGAAGGTGATTCACTTTGGGGAATCTCTAACCAATATTCCGAACAACATTCATTATCTAACCAAGAATTTGTTGCATGGATAAAAAAGCATAATGAAATTGATGAAGATCGAATTTTTCCTGGAGAAGAAATTATTATTCCGGTAAGTAACGAAGAAGGTTCAGCAACACAAGAATTAGCTAGTGCTGTGGGTGAATAGAAAGGAATACAATGAAAGCAATCATATACTGTCGTGTCAGCACCAATAAAGAAACACAAGAAACATCTTTAAAGCGCCAAGAAGAAGAATTAACACAACTTGCTGAGTCCTATCACTTTGAAATTGATAGGGTCATTAAAGAAAAAGCAAGTGGCTACGATTTCGACCGGGAAGGGATTTTTCAATTATTAGAACGAATCAAAGATGATCAAGTACATGCGGTTTTAATCCAGGATGAAACCCGCCTTGGTAGAGGGAATGCTAAAATAGCGATATTGCACTGCATTTTAAAAGAAAATATTAAACTTTTCAGTATCTCTCATAGTGGGGAATTGCAACTGTCAGAATCTGATTCCATGGTCTTAAAAATTGTTGGTATGGTGGAGGAATATCAACGGAAACTTCATAATGCGAAGATTAAGCGCGGAATGAAGCGGGCTGTCCAGAATGGTTATAAACCTGAAAAAAACTTAAAAAATCTAGGGGATGCTTCCGGACGTGAAAAAATTGAGGTACCGGTAGAAGAAATTGTCAGGTTAAGAAAGAATGGATTAATTTTTGCTGAAATAGCTGCGACTTTGAGAGGTTTTGGTTATAACATTTCAAAGGCAACCGTACATAGAAGATATCAAGAATATATCGAATCTCAAGAAGAGTAAACCTTTTGCCTTGTCATTAGGTTTTTTTTTTAGTAAAATCAGGTGTCATGTAAACAGGTAGAAAGGAAGGTTCACTCCATGCTATCCAAAGAAAAAATGGCTAGAATTAACGAGTTGGCAAGAAAATCAAAAGCAACGGGATTAACTGAAGCGGAAGCCAAAGAACAATCAAAATTAAGAAGCGAATATTTGGCAACATTCCGTTCAAATATGCTTGATACCTTAACCAACACAAAGTTCATTGATCCCGAGGGAAATGATGTCACGCCAGAAAAAATTAAAGCAAGGAAAAAAAATACACTTCACTAAAAAATTCAGGAATACAATTTTTGTATTCCTTTTTTACATAGAACAACAATTTCTGTGTCAAACTAAAAAATAAAGTGGGTTTTGCTTCTTATTATTATGCTATTTGTTGAATAAAACACGGTATCAATATAAAATTGAAATGTACTTAGTAACTAGTAGTCATTAGGAAAGGATGTAATTCATGTTTAATAATATCGATGATTTATCTGTTACCTCGATCCGAACTTTATCGATTGATGCAATCGAGAAAGCAAACTCTGGACATCCAGGGATGCCAATGGGTGCAGCCCCAATGGCGTATACTTTATGGACTCGATTCATGAACCAAAATCCGAAGAATCCACGCTGGTTTAACCGAGATCGTTTTGTTTTATCTGCTGGACATGGGTCAGCATTGTTATACAGCATGCTTCACTTGTCTGGTTTTAATTTGTCCATGGATGACTTAAAACAATTCCGTCAATGGGGTTCAAAAACACCTGGTCACCCTGAATACGGCCACACTGAGGGTGTAGAAGCAACAACTGGTCCACTTGGACAAGGGATTGCAATGGCAGTGGGAATGGCAATGGCAGAACGCCATGTTGCAAGTGTTTATAATAAAGATAAGTATGAACTTGTGAACCATTTTACATACAGCATTTGTGGAGATGGCGATTTGATGGAAGGTGTTTCTGCAGAGGCGGCTTCACTTGCAGGACACTTAAAACTAGGCCGTTTAGTGGTCCTTTATGATTCAAACGATATCTCTTTAGATGGTGACTTAAATAAGTCTTTCTCAGAAAGTGTTAAAGATCGCTTCCTATCCTACGGCTGGCAATATCTTCGTGTCGAGGACGGTAACAATCTAGAAGAAATCGCAAAAGCGCTTGAAGAATCAAGAAATGATTTAGAACGACCAACGATGATTGAAGTAAGAACAGTAATCGGTTATGGTTCACCAAACCGTGCGGGTACATCAGGTGTTCATGGTTCACCACTTGGTGCTAATGAATTAAAACTTACTAAAGAAGCCTATAAATGGACTTTTGAAGAAGATTTCCATGTACCGCAGGAAGTCTATGACAACTTCCAAAAGCTTATCGTTGAAAATGGTGAGAAAAAGGAAAAAGAGTGGAATGAGCTATTTGCTCAATATAAAAAAGAATACCCAGAATTAGCAGCTCAGCTTGAACAAGCATTAAATAATGAGCTTCCAGAGGGTTGGGATAAGGAAATCCCCGTCTATAATGAAGGGAAAAGCCTTGCGAGCCGTGCCTCATCAGGTGAAGTAATTAATGGGATTGCTAAAAATCTACCAATTTTTATTGGGGGATCAGCAGACCTTGCAGGATCTAATAAAACAATGATCAAAGATACGAAAGACTTTATGCCAGGGTCTTATGAAGGCCGCAATATCTGGTTTGGAGTTCGTGAATTTGGAATGGGTGCTGCAATGAACGGGATTGCTCTTCATGGCGGGGTAAAAGTTTTTGGCGGAACATTCTTTGTCTTCTCTGATTACTTACGTCCAGCAATTCGCTTAGCCGCGTTGATGGGATTACCTGTTACCTATGTATTTACGCATGATAGTATTGCTGTTGGGGAAGATGGACCAACACACGAACCGGTAGAACAATTGGCAGCATTACGTGCAATGTCAGGAATTTCAGTGATTCGCCCTGCAGACGGGAACGAAACTGCGGCTGCATGGAAGCTTGCTGTTGAGTCAACAGACAAACCAACTGCACTTGTGTTAACTCGTCAAGATTTACCTACATTAAAAGGAACTGATACCAATGCATATGAAGGTGTTTCTAAAGGTGCCTATGTGGTATCTCCTTCTGAAAGAGAAACTCCAGATGCATTGATATTAGCAACTGGTTCTGAAGTAAGTCTTGCAGTGGAAGCTCAAAAAGCACTTGCGGGAGAAGGGGTTCATGTTTCGGTTGTAAGTATGCCTTCATGGGACCGCTTCGAGCAACAATCCCAAGAATACAAGGATTCTGTTTTACCAAGAAGCGTGAAAAAGCGTCTTGGAATTGAAGTTGGCTCATCATTTGGCTGGCACAAATATACTGGTGACGAAGGTGATGTATTAGCGATTGATCATTTCGGAGCTTCAGCACCAGGAGAAAAGATTATGGAAGAATTCGGTTTCACCGTAGATAATGTAACTGCACGTGTGAAGGCACTTTTGCAAAAATAAGATCGTATTTTTAGGAGAGCGGAATTTATCCGTTCTCTTTTTTGGTTTGGAAAGAAATTTTTTACAATAATATGAACAAAGATTTTTTGCAGGAAAATTCATAAAATATACCGAAATATAAAAAAATAGCTTGCAATTCTGATAATCGACAAAAAAAGTGGAAGTTTTTGGCGCCGTAAGACAAATGTTTCGCTTGTCTTTTTTTATAATAGTAAAAAGGGTAACCAACGAAGGAGAGAACAGTGGTGAGAAAATATCAGCTATATTTAATAGAAGATGAATTTGCGACCCATTACTTCGGAAGAGAGCGATTGTTTTTTCAGCTTTTTCAAGAGAATCATAAAGCAAACGGTGAGCTTAAATTTATAACCCAAAAACAAATTTCATATATAACAAGAAAGGTCGAGGCGCTAAAAATCCATCAACTTATTCAAAAGCAGCTTGGAAAAATAAAGGGATTTAAAGCAGAAAATGGTGCATATTCGATGGAATTAAGCGGAAAACTAAGTACGGCAAAGTTAGAAGTATTCCAAGATTTAATTACCATTGATGCACAAGGAAGCTATGAAGCCGAGACTGCCTTTTTTGAAGTGTTACGAAAATGCGAGACTTCCTTTTTAGCGCTTGATCTTGAACATCAACGATACGGTTGGTTAAAACCGATAAAAGAAAGAAAATTTATCTGATTGCAGATATTGTCTAATCGTGTTTTATTTAGTACACTGTATGGTAGACAACACGAAGGAGGAAGTTGAATATGTATTACGTTCTAGTTGGTATACTGGCACTAGCAGCTGGTGTAGCACTAGGATTTTTCATTGCTCGTAAATATATGATGAGCTACTTAAAGAAAAATCCGCCTATTAATGAACAAATGCTGAAAATGATGATGATGCAAATGGGTCAAAAACCATCACAAAAGAAGATCAACCAAATGATGGCTGCCATGAACAAGCAACAATCTAAATAAACGGACAAGCAAACACGATCCGATTAGACCAATAAATAACCACCTTTCTGAATTTTTTAAATTCCGACAGGTGGTTTTTATTTTAAAAAAAAAGCAGATATTATGACGAATTTATGAAACAAAAAGGGATGGAAGGGAACGCTTTTATTTGTGTCGTATAATAGTGAGGACGGGAGGAGATTATATGAAAATTGACTTGGTTCCTACTACTGTTGTTCAAGGTAACAAGCATTGTGTATTTTGTGGTGATCTATTTGATTATGTGGCCCTTGTAAATGGGGAGAATATTCTTGAGGAATTAAAAAATTTCAATCCCGAAAAAGCGGTAACGGACCAGGTGGTTGTTCTGAAGAATAGCTCAGTCAATAGTACCAAACAACAGATTATCGATTTAGAGATTACGGTTCGATGCCCTCAGTGCAATTCAAATAATAGGTTTACTGGTTATTTTGGTGATTCGGATAAAGTAATAGAATTTTAAGTTGAAAGCGCCCATATAAATGGGTGTTTTTTTATGTATAGATAATATACTTAATCTTCCTTATTTTAATAATATTTGGTAAAATTAAACCTCTGTTAATGGATTAGTTTGACTAACAGCAATAATTTTCTTGTGTTTTGGGGGCGGTAGCATGAAAGTATTTTTAGACTTAGGCTGGTATTTTAAAAAAGAGAAAAAGGCGTATATTTCTGGGATCTTCATTTTAATGCTTGTGGCTGTCCTGCAGCTGGTGCCGCCAAAGGTCATTGGAATCATTGCAGACGAAATTAAGAATGGGACTATGACCAAGGGAATACTCCTTCAGTGGATAGGGGCACTCGTTGCAGTAGGGGTAGCTATGTATGTTCTTCGCTATTATTGGAGAGTGATGATTTTTGGTTCTTCCGTTAAGCTCAGTAGACTGCTGCGGAATCGACTGTATCAGCACTTTACCAATATGTCCCCATCATTCTACCAAAAACGTCGAATTGGGGATTTGATGGCTCATGCTACAAACGATCTGCAAGCGATTCAGCAAACAGCTGGTGTTGGTGTGTTAACTTTTGTTGATTCGCTGTCTACTGGTGGCTTTGTTATCTGTGCGATGGCATTTACGATCAGCTGGAAACTTACCTTAATTTGTTTGATTCCTATGCCTTTTATGGTCATCCTTACGAGTTGGTTTGGAACGATGCTCCATCGAACCTTTTATCAGGCTCAAGAAGCCTTTTCATCATTAAATGATAAAACGCAGGAAAGCATTACCGGGATTAAAGTCATTAAGACATTTGGTCAGGAAAACGAAGATATCGAGGATTTTCGGAAGCAATCAGAAGATGTTGTCCAAAAAAATATTACTGTTGCAAAAATTGATTCACTGTTTGATCCAACGATATCAATAATTGTGGGAATTTCTTTCTTTTTATCGATTGTATTTGGTTCTAGATATGTCCTTAATGGGGAACTAACGATTGGACAATTACTTTCGTTTACTACATATTTGGGGTTGCTTATTTGGCCAATGCTTGCATTTGGCTGGTTGTTTAATATTGTTGAGCGGGGCAGGGCTTCCTATGACCGTGTCACCTTGCTCCTTCAGGAAAAAGTAGATATTACGGATCTGGAGGATGCCTTAAACATAGTGCCGGCAGGAAAAATAAAATTCGACCTTGCGAAGTTTACCTACCCAGGTGAAAATGAACCAGTTTTAAAGGATATTCACTTTTCACTACAAGCAGGGGAAACACTTGGCATTGTGGGTAAAACGGGTGCCGGGAAAACAACACTATTAAAGCTGCTCATTCGTGAGTTTGATAGTTATCAAGGGGAAATTACCATTGGTGGTAAGAAACTTCAGGCCTACAAACTTGAAAAATTACGTGAAGCGATTGGTTATGTACCGCAAGATCACTTTTTGTTTTCTGCTACAGTCGGAGAAAACATCGCCTTTACAAACCCTAACTCCTCCACAGAGGAAGTAGAGAATGCCGCAAAGTTAGCGAATATCCATGATGATATCCTTCAATTTGTGGAAGGGTATCATACGGTTGTTGGGGAGAGGGGGGTGTCATTATCTGGCGGGCAGAAACAGAGGATTTCGATTGCCCGGGCTATTTTGATGAATCCAGAAGTATTGGTCCTCGACGATTCCTTATCTGCAGTAGATGCAAAAACAGAAGAAGCCATTCTTTCCTCGTTAAGAGAAAACCGAGAAGGAAAAACAACCATAATTACTTCCCACCGATTAAGTGCGATTCAACATGCCAATCTCATTCTCGTTCTCGAAGAAGGTAAGATTGTCGAAAGAGGCACCCATGAAGCATTAATGGAAATCGGCGGATGGTATAAGCAAATGTATATACGCCAGCAGCTAGAAGAGCTGGTCGAGCATGGAGGACATTAATATGGAAGAAAAAATACAGCTTTCTGACCGTGAACAACGAAATATTTTATTTCGGCTGCTGTCCTACACGAAACCCCATAAAAAACTGGTAGGAATGGCATTTATCTTTCTATTATTAACAACCATCGGTGATATTGTCCTTCCGATCTTAGTCAAAATTTTTATCGATGATTATTTAACACCAGGAAAGCTCGAATTTCAACCTCTATTAATCCTTGGCTCCACATATATGGGCATTCAAATCATCAAAGCCATTCTAATGTTTTTTCAATTTGTAAAATTCCAAGAGCTGGCTTTAAAAATTATCCAACAGCTTCGAATAGATGTTTTTTCTAAAGTTCAATCACTTGGGCTAAAATATTTTGATCAAACACCTGCCGGCAGTATTGTTTCTAGGGTAACGAATGATACCGAAGCGATTAAAGACATGTTTGTCACAGTTATTGCAACGTTTATCCAAGGTGGGTTTTTATTATTAGGGATTTTTATCGCGATGTTTATCTTGAATATCAAACTTGGATTATTATGCGTCATTATCCTTCCAATGCTGGTATTTGTCATGAACCTCTATCGAAAGTTAAGTTCACGATTTTACCTTGATATGCGCGAACGACTGAGCCAGTTGAATGCCAAGTTAAGTGAATCTTTATCAGGAATGGGCATCATTCAAGTGTTTCGTCAGGAAAAAAGACTCCGTGCTGAATTTGGAATGATAAATGACCAGCACTATGAGGCAGGAATGAAGAATCTTAAAATTGACGGCCTTCTGTTAAGGCCAGCGATTGATTTGATTTACGTTTTAGCATTAATCATTGTGTTATCATATTTTGGGCTCACTTCTTTGAACCATGTGATTAAAATCGGAGTTTTATATGCCTTTATCAACTATCTGGATCGTTTTTTTGAACCGGTTAATCAAATGATGATGAGACTTTCCTTATACCAGCAGGCAATTGTCGCTGGATCACGAGTCTTTAAATTATTAGATGAGGAAGAGTTAGCACCTGCCCAAAAGGAAGAGAACAGTCTAACGATTGAGCAAGGGAAAATTGAATTTAAGGAGTTAAGTTTTTCCTATAATGGGAAACAGGATGTGCTTAAATCTATTTCTTTCACGGCTAAACCTGGCGAAACCGTCGCCCTAGTTGGTCATACCGGAAGCGGGAAAAGCTCAATCATTAATTTGTTGATGCGCTTCTACGAATATGAACGGGGTGACATTTTCATTGACGGTCAATCCATTCGAAATTTCACCCAAACAGAGCTCCGAGAGAAAATGGGCCTCGTTTTACAGGATCCATTTTTATTCTTCGGGACGGTAAAGGACAATATCCGCCTGCATGCCAATGACATGACGGACGAACAAGTGGAAGAGGCGGCGAGGTTTGTCCAGGCCCATACTTTTATCGAAAAATTGGAGGATGGTTTTGACCATAAGGTGGTTGAGCGAGGGACCACTTTCTCAAGCGGTCAAAGGCAATTAATCGCCTTTGCTAGAACGATTGCAACCAATCCGAAGATTTTGGTCCTAGATGAAGCGACAGCTAATATTGATACCGAAACAGAGGAAGCCATTCAAACAGCACTCGCCAAAATGCGAAAAGGGCGAACAACCATTGCAATTGCCCATCGGTTGTCAACGATTCAGGATGCTGATTTAATCTTAGTTTTGCACCAAGGAGAAATTGTTGAAAGGGGAACCCATCAAGAACTGCTTGCTCTAGGCGGGTTATACCATAAAATGTTCCTTTTACAAAATGGAGTGGTAGAGAGTCTAGATGTTGTGAATTGATGAAGAAAGCCTGGCATCGCTGCCAGGCTTTTAGTATTTTTATAGGAATTTTTTCTTAACAGGCTGATGATGGAACCTTTTTTATATATATGCGCTGATATTCATTTAAAAGGTGGTCAAGCTCCTGGCTGTAGCGAATCGCAATGGAGGATGTCAAGCCGTTGCTAGTAGCGACTTGAATTAATTCAGCTCGTTTTTTTTCAATTAATGTAACTAAATCATTCTTTGTCACGGCCGTTTCCTTTCCAGAGTAACCCCTAAATTTTGGTTAAAACAGAATACTAATATACCAAATTTCAATTGGTTTTACTAGTATAACCTATGTTGTAAATTTTTTCAAAGAGAATTGTAAATAAATACCCATCCAATTTATGCATATAAATAGTTAGAAGGAATATTGGAAAGGAGAAATAAAAAACTAGGGCGACACAAAATATTCAAGTTCATCATTATCATTTATAACAAACATTTGTTAGAATAGAAACGTATCGACTAGAGTGGGAGTGTTAATATGTCAGATGTAAATATATTTTTAGCATTAGGGGCAGGATTTTTAAGTTTTATTTCACCTTGTTGTTTGCCGCTTTATCCTGCATTTCTCTCATATATCACAGGGATGTCTGTTGGAGAGTTAAAGAGTGAAAATGCCATGCTTCAAAGACGGAGTCTACTTCACACCTTATTTTTTCTATTAGGCTTTTCGATTATTTTTATTGCGATTGGATTTGGAACTTCGTTTCTAGGAAGCTTTTTCTTACAGTATAAAGATTTAATTCGTCAGCTTGGCGGAATTTTTATTGTCTTCTTTGGTTTGGTGATTGTTGGGATTCTAAATCCGAAGTTTATGATGAAAGACCGTCGTATTGAATTTAAAAATCGTCCTTCTGGTTATTTTGGTTCCGTTTTAATCGGGATGGCATTTGCAGCTGGATGGACACCTTGTACCGGTCCAATTCTTTCCTTTGTTATCTCACTAGCAGCGACTAATCCTGGCTCAGGAATGATGTATATGATTGCTTATTCGCTAGGTTTTGCGATTCCATTCTTTATTCTTTCATTCTTCCTTGGCCGTATGAATTGGATTAAGAAGAACAGTGCGAAAATCGTCAAAATTGGCGGTTACATAATGATTGTCATGGGGATTGTCTTATTCTTTGACTGGATGACAAAAATCATATCGATCTTTTCAAATCTGTTTGGTGGTTTTACAGGGTTCTAAATATATAAAAATATAAATATTGTATGTAAGGGAAAATTCCTGAGGAGGTTTTTCCCTTTTTGTATCAATAATCAGGTTGGTAAAAATGGGTTACTTTTTATTGAGATAATTTTTTTCAAATCCATTTATTTGAGTTATAATGGGTTAGTAAATAAATTAGATAAGGAATGAATCTAATGAACATAGTTCTTGCTTCTTCAATTGGAGCGGTGTTTATGGGTAGTCTGGCCTTAGTGGTCCGGATGAAAGCCGCAAAAAAACCCACCAACGCTCGTAAAATTATTCTACCGCCTCTGTTCATGTCGAGTGGGGCATTAATGTATATTGAACCTCAGTTTAGACTAACTGGAGCAGAAATGATCGAAGCAGCGATCGTGGGGATGTTATTCTCCATTTTACTTATTAAAACCTCGAAGTTTGAGATCCGCGATAATGATATTTATCTAAAACGGTCCAAAGCATTTTTCTTTATATTGATTGGGCTATTAGTTGTTCGCCTAGTAATGAAATCGATACTAAGTGCGACCATCGATATTGGTGAACTAAGCGGCATGTTTTTCTTCCTAGCCTATTGTATGATTGTGCCTTGGCGGATTGCGATGTATTTGGATTATAAAAAACTGTTTAAACGGCTGCATGGTGGTAAACAGATATAGTTTGATGTGGGACTGGTCCATTATTGGATCAGTTTTTTGATTTAGTTTTAGGTAAGTTTAGGAAACATTGTCGAAAATGGCATTGTTGCAATTGAGTATTTGGGCCATTTAACGAGAAGTGTAAAAAAGAGGACTTGAGGTAAATCCAAGTCTGTTTCATTTACCGAGAAGTGTAAAAAAGAGGACTTGCGGTAAATCCAAGTCTGTTTCATTTACCGAAGAGTGTAAAAAAGAGGACTTGCGGTAAATCAAAGTCTTGGTTTAATGACTATACGATTAATACTTAAAAACAAAAAACCGTCCCTTGATGGACGGTTAAAATAGGTGCTCGAAGGGAGCAACATCAATTCGATTTTCAAAAAGTTTTTTGCGTAAGAATTTATGATCTCTTTTTGGTGTTGCTTGGATATAGCCGCGAATAACGAGATCTTGAGTAATTTTTGGTGCATTTTCATTTAAGGCGATTTCGCCAATTTTTCCGGCAATTTTATGTCTGGCCACATCACGGAAAAGCTCGGGAACAGGGCTAACTAAATCCTCTAGGAGCTCTTTCTCCTCAGTTCCCCACAAGTGACGGGATTCATTTACATAATGCTCTTCCCAATCCATTACAGACTTGCCGTCTTCTTTCGGCATCTTTTTCAAAAACTTCCGGAACATAAAAAATCCACCGATGGCAAAAGAACCAACTAGGAAAACTACCCAGAACAGGATAAACCATAAAAACCAACCATGAAGCATATCTATTCACCTACATAAATAACTATTTTTTCATCTTATTATAGTCTTTTTTTATAGGTTTAGACAAGTATTGGACATAATTGTATGAATTTAGCCTGATGATCTTCTGCTGTAAATTGATTTTATAGTAAGCTCCAATCAGCTTAAGAATTCCGTTTTGACAATTGAAAAGCTTGTCGAAAAAATGACAAAAATCCGGATTCTATTGATTATCACCATATTCCATTGTAATATGATAACAAGTGATCTATAGCATAGAGATAGATTGTGTTTCTACAGACATAACTATATTGATATATTTACATCCATGGGGCTGAATGGGGTACTGGTGTCCTCCACAGTCTTCAAAACTGCTTGAGACCTGCGTGCCAGGTCTGGTGGGTTCGATTCCCACGCAGTCCCGCCAACCAAATTCAATAATATCAAGGGTTTCAGCTGTTTTTTGTAAGTGTTTTTTCAACAGTTGAACCTATGGCCTAAGAGTGAAAAGTCACCAGTATTTTTTCTAAAATTTACATAGTACTAGTGCGACTGATTTTATGTGTACTAGTGTGTCAAAGCCACCAAATTCTTAAATGAGAGGTGGATTTTTTTATGCAATTTATAAGAAAGTCTCAGCGGAAAGGTTCAAGAAGTGCTCAGAATATTAAACAGTTCAAACAAAGTGAACAAAAGATGACTCTGTTTGAAATGTTTGAGCGATTTATGGTCTTCAAACAAACTGAGGGGTTGGCAAAGCCTACAATCCAAGGCTATTATGAACATTTTCATTATCTCAATGATTACTTAGGAGGAGATGTTCCTAATGAAGAAATTACAGTGGAATTGTTTCGATATTATATTGGATATATGCTTAATGACCAAGGTTTAAAACCAACTACTGTTAATGTACGTATCAGAACCAATCGTGCTTTCTTGCGACATTGTTATCAAGAAGGATGGATTGAAATACCTATTCATTATAAATTCAAGCCCATTAAAACTCCTGAAGATGAAATACAATCCTTTACACCAGCTGAAATAAAAGCGTTACTAAATCAGATTGATGATTCAAGGTTTGTAGGATTTCGTGATAAAGTTATGATTTATGTATTGTTAGATACTATGGTTATAATATCAGAACTTCTTAATATGAGGAGAAGTAACGTGGATTTAAAAAGTGGGTACATCAAACTGGAACCTCGTGAAACGAAGACAAAGCGTAGCAGAAGCGTACCAATCTCAACAAAGACAATAAAGCTTCTTGAAGAATATATGAGAGAGTCGGACGACTTCGGTAGTGAATACCTATTTGTTTCGATCAAACGGTGACGACCTCCTCTGACTAATTATTCAATTCGTTCAATATCCTATTATAAGCTTCATATACAACCATAAATGCAGATGCACTTTTCTTTATTTTCAAATGTGAGAGGATCTCCGACTACAATTCCACGGACAATTCACTGCTCGAGCGACGTGAAATTGTTGAGTAATGTCCACACCAACAACGAGGTGAATATCGGACATTCTTTCAATTAGTTGCTTTTGTTTGTCTTGCATTTAAAACTTTATAGTACCTAAGGTTTTGAGTTAGAGTGGTGTCTATACTCATATCTTACTGAGGTGGTCCTTTTTTATCAAAGTCAATAATTAACTCTCTACAGGAATGCTAACACTACCCTTTAGTGGAACAAGTTTTTTCATTTTATACCTATAAATCTTGAGATAATCGAACCATATCCCTGCATTGTATACCGTTTTCAAAAGTTCAATAGTCTTTCTCTTGAGGCATCTTAAAAACTAGTTTTATATTCTTTTATTAAATCCCAACGGAATTCTACTCCTGTTCCCGGAGTATCCGAAGCAATAGCGCGGCCGTTTTCAATAACGAGTGGTCGAGTCGTATACTGATCGATCGGGAAACTGTGAACTTCTAAATAGGATGCATGAGGCATTGCAGACATTAAGCTGACATGCAATTCCTGCATCCCGTGTGTACAAACAGGAAGGTTATAGGTGAAAGCAAGATTGGAAACTTTTAACCATCCTGTAATACCGCCAATGTTAGAAGCGTCCGGCTGGGGAAAATCGATGTTTCCTCTAGTAATCATATTTTGAAACTCATAAATAGTATGAAGATTTTCTCCGGCTGCGATTGCCAGCCCGCCTTCCTGAGAAATTCGTTTATAGCCATTGTAGTCGTCTGGAATTGTCGGCTCTTCTAGCCATAATACATCATATTGGCGCAAACGTTTTGCTGCTTTAATCGCGTTTTCGATGGACCATTTCATATTTGCATCCACCATGAACACGATGTCTGGCCCAATTAATTCACGAACAGCTGCAACCCGCTCTAGATCTTCTTTTAATGTTTCTTGTCCTAGCTTAATTTTGACGGCATGGAAACCTTGATCTAAATACCTTTGTATATTATTTAATAGTTTTTCTGTTGGGAAGTTTAAATCGATTGCACCTGCATAGCATTTTGTACTATTGCTTGATCCGCCTAGTAGTTTCCAAAGAGGTTCATCCGCCTTTTTGGCACGCAAGTCCCATAAAGCAATGTCAATGGCGGAGACCGCAAAGGAGGCAACTCCGCCTCTTCCTACATAATGAATTTTCCAGTTCATATCTTCCCACAGCTTTTCAATACAACTGGCATCTTTGCCAAGAAGATATGGCTTTAAATCATGCTCAATCATAGCACAAATAGCACGTCCACCAAGTCCGCCTGTGTACGTATAACCTATTCCTTCCGATCCATCTTCGATTTTAATTTTGACAATTGGTAGCTCAAAATGTGTATGTATACCGTGTTTTGCATCACCCATTGATTCTGATAAAGGAATCCGATAGTATTCCGTCATTACATCGACAATTTTTCTTTTATTTTCCATATGGTGATCATCCTTTTTTCTTCATAAAGTGGTTGGTGAATCATTCAGTACAATTAAAATTTTCGGTTTATTCAGCCGTTTACATTCAGACACCATCAAATAAATAAAGCGTTTTCATTACAAGTAATAAATAAACATGGAGAATTTTATTATTACTCTTTTATCACCTTTCTACTGCCCTTTGAATGCCTTAGTAACTTTTCTTTCAATTTCTCCAATAACTCGACCCTTTAATTATAGCTATTAAAACGATAATAACATATGAGCCATAATAATTAACACTCCTTTTCAGTCAAACTGGCTGATATCTTGTAAATTAATGGAACAAGAATAAATAGACCTTCTTTCGTCCACGGGGCATGCTTTTACCCTTCTATATTAGAAAAAAAGTTTTAAAATACATGTCAAAATAAAAATAACACATTATCTTATATTTATTTACTCAACTTACGCAGCTTAAATTATTGAACAAACCCTTGAACTAACTAGGCAGAACGGCTATCCATTCGTAGAGGTAACAAACACATATGACTTTTCCGATTTCGTCTTGGGCAATTTGCAAAAACATTGCCATCAGTTGCTGCAATGCTGTGTGATAATCTAAATCCCGCCCCTGATCTGCAAAAAGGAAGAACAAGCCGACGAGGGACTTCACATCATTCTCGTGACGACGCTCGAATTCTATTAGCAAATAGCGATCGAAGACTATTTTTAGAAAATATCGAAAAATCCAAAAAAGATTTGACAAGGATAAAAAAAGGAGATTATAATCAACGTAAGTTCTCTTTTGTAAAACGCTGTTTTATAATATAGAACAATTTAAATCTATCAATTTAAAAAAAAAGCAAAAATATGGTGACTCAACATTGCGTAAAGATTTTATAATAGGAGAGAAACAGTTGTTAGAGGATAATTGTTTTTCTTTCTCCGATTTAATGAGAACGGAGTTTTATATTATAAAACAAGTAGTGTTGCACTTATAAAAAGGAGGAAGGAGACGTCTCTTAATTTTAGTACAATATGATAACGCTTACAAATAGAAGTTTACCAGGATTTAGGGGGAGGATTTTTAATGAAAAAAAGAAAGTTTTTTGGAATTGCTTCAAGCATAACTCTTGTCGGGGCATTACTTCTAGCAGGCTGTGGAAGTCAGGGAGAAAAAACTAGCGGATCTGGAGTTGAAAAGAAAACCATTAAAGTTGCGAATTATTTTGCAGAAGATCACCCTCAAAACATCGCATTAAAAGAAAAATTCAAAAAAATAGTGGAGAAGGAAAGCCATGGTGAACTAGAAGTACAGATTTTTGCGAACAGTACATTAGGAGCCGAGAAAGAATTTTATGACGGTGTAAGGAACGGAACAATCGAAATGGGTATTCCAGGACTAATTATGCAGTCGGACATTCCAAAAATGGGTGTTCCTGAATGGCCATTCCTATTTAGAGATTTTGACCATGTAAAGAAGGTATTGAATGGTCCTATCGGTGAAGAATTGACAGCAGACCTGGATCCAAAACATGGAGTAACACCTCTAGCTTGGAGTGCAAATGGATTTAGAATGTTTTCTAGCAATCGCCCAATCAAGAGTATGAAAGACTTTAAAGGACTTCGACTAAGAATGCCGAACATACCGAACTACATAAAATTAGGTGAATCACTCGGGGCAAACGTTAGTCCATTGCCTATTTCTGAAGTATTTACAGCACTTGAACAAAAGGTAGTGGATGCTCAAGACAATCCTATTGCCACACTGAGATCCTCAGGATGGAATGAAGTTCAAAGTGATGTACTAGAATCAAGGCATATGTTTAGTCCTAATATTTATATTATTAATAGCAAATTCTTTAACGGATTAACAAAGAAGCAACAAAAAATTATTGAAAAAGCAGCAAAAGAGTCGGCTGCATATGAGTTTGAATTATTGGAAAAAGGCTATGAAAATGATAAAAAATTCCTCCAGGAAAATGGAATTAAATTTACTAATCCAGACGAAAGTTTCACCAAAGAGATGATAAAAGCATCTCAGCCTGTATATGATGACGTCTTTGCGGAAAATGACTGGGCTAAAGAGCTCGTTAAAAAAATTAAAGCAGAATAAAGCAACGCGCTCTAGGTAGAAAGGGGAGATGTAAAGATGAATAAAATATCCAGACTCTTAGAAAACACGTTGAACATTATTATGGCTGTTGCATTAGCGATCATGGTGGTTCTCGTCTTTGGTAATGTAGTTCTTCGTTATTTCTTTAATTCAGGAATTACTTGGTCAGAAGAAATGTCAAGGTATCTCTTTATCTGGCTGACGTTCCTTGGTGCGATTGGAGCGTTTAAAAACAAAGAACACTTAGGTGTTGACATGGTCATCAAACGGCTGCCTAATAAGATGAAAAAAGTGGTACTTGTTTTAAGTGATTTGATGATGTTATTTGTTCTTTTCCTTATCATGGATGGCAGCTGGAAGATGACGTTGATTAACATTCATAGTTCGGCGCCGGCTACAGGCATGCCACTAGCATTTGTATATGGGACAGGAATTCTTGTGAGTGTTTCCATGGGCTTAATGATCATTTACAATTTGTATCGGATCTTCTTCAATAAAATTAAGGACGAAGAATTAGTTAGGATGAGCGAGTCTGAAGAGCTAATTTCTCTCCACAGTGATGAATTGGTCACAGATATTCATATGGGATGGAAGGAGGAGAAACAAGGATGATCGGAGTATTTGTGGGATCTTTACTTGGAGCTATGGCATTTGGAATGCCTATTGCCTTTGCCTTACTCGTAAGTAGTGTAGTGTTAATGTACTTCCTTGGTATTTTTGACAGTCAAATTATCGCGCAAAACCTAATCAGTGGCGCCGATAACTTCCCTCTTATGGCGATTCCGTTCTTTATGCTGGCGGGGGAAGCTATGAATCGGGGTGGATTGTCGCGGCGTATCGTTGATATGGCAATGACTATGGTCGGCCATATCAAGGGAGGCCTTGGCTATGTTGCGATCATTGCGGCAGTCTTGTTTGCAAGTTTATCTGGTTCAGCAGTTGCCGATACAGCGGCTCTTGGTGCTATTTTAATTCCAATGATGTCGAAAGCAGGTTACAATGTTAATCGTTCAAGCGGGTTGATCGCAGCGGGTGGAATTATTGCCCCGATTATCCCGCCAAGTATTGGTTTTATTATTTTCGGTGTAGCGAGTGGTGTGTCCATAACAAAGCTATTCATGGCAGGGGTCGTCCCGGGTGTTTTGCTGGCCGTAGGACTCACGGTTACCTGGGCATTTATAGCACGCAGAGATAATGTAGCTGTTAAACCTCGTGCATCAGTTAAAGAAATTCTTATAGCTCTTCGTCAAGGTATATGGGCACTTTTCCTTCCCGTCATTATCATTGGGGGGTTGAAATTTGGATTATTTACACCGACTGAAGCTGCAGTAGTAGCTGCAGTGTACGCATTATTTGTCGGTCTTGTAATCTATCGCGAAATGAAAGTGTCAGATTTGTACGATGTCTTTGTTCATGCAGGAAAAATGACCAGCGTAGTCATGTTTCTGGTCGCAGCCGCACTCGTTTCGTCCTGGCTGATTACTGTTGCCAATTTACCTGGACAAGTAATTGGACTGCTGGACCCATTTTTGGATCACCCGTTCCTTCTATTAATAATGATTAACTTGCTGGTTATCGTGGTTGGAACAGCAATGGATATGACGCCAACGATCCTAATCTTAACACCTGTCTTGATGCCGCTAGTTAAAGCAGCGGGGATTGATCCAGTTTACTTTGGTGTCCTGTTTATCCTAAATAACGCCATTGGTTTGCTTACACCACCGGTCGGAACTGTCTTAAATGTCATGTGTGGGATAAGTAAAATCAGTATGGAAGACATCATGAAAGGGGTCTGGCCTTTCTTGCTGGTCGAAGTGGTTGTCTTGGTCTTGTTAATCTTGTTCCCGTCCTTAGTAACAGTTCCTCTTGGATGGTTAACATCCTAATGGAATGAAACCAGTAATTGAGTTTGTAGCTAGGATTTATATCATTTTAGGAGGAATTATAATGAATAATTGGGTGAAACGTTTGGCAGCTGGTGTGATATTACCGGGAGTTTTACTTTTAGGTGCTTGTAGCAATGCTGGTGGCAGTACAACTACATCAAAAAATGAAAGCGCTGCAACAGAGGGAATCCAGGAAAGAACAATCAAAACAGGAATCGGAAATAGTAAAACACACCCACAAGGGCAGGGGATGGAAAAATTCAAAGAACTGGTTGAAGAAAAAAGTGGAGGGAAAATGAAAGTCCAAAACTTCTTTGATGCCACTCTTGGAGATGATCAGAAAATGACAGAAGCTCTTCAAGGCGGCTTACAGGAAGTAACTGTTCCTTCTACTTCTCCAATGGTGGGAATGATTAAGGAATTTGGGATTTATGACTTCCCATTTGTCTTTAATAATGAAGAAGAAGCTTACGCAGTACTTGATGGTGCAGTAGGTAAAAAGCTTTTGGATAAATTACCCGAGCATAATTTAGTAGGTCTGGGATACTGGGAAAACGGCTTCCGAAATTTAACAAACAGCAAACACCCAGTTGAAACGGCTGCTGATTTCAAGGGCCTTAAACTTCGTACAATGCAAAATGAAGTGCACTTAGATGCATTTTCAAAGTTAGGGGCTAATCCATCGCCGATGGCTTTTTCTGAAGTATTTACCGCGTTAGAAACAGGCACTGTGGATGGCCAAGAGAACCCACTCGCAACCATTCAAACGCAAAAATATAATGAAGTACAAGACTATCTAAGCATTACAAATCATGTTTATACACCATTTGTATTCCTTGTCAGCAAAAAGTTCTGGGATGACCTATCAGAAGAAGAGAAAAAAATCATGAGTGAGTCTGCACAAGAAGCTGGAAAGTACCAACGGGCACTTAATCAAAAAGAAAATGAGAAAGCACTTAAATTTCTAGAAAAAGAAGGAATGAAAATCAACAAAGTAAAACCAGAAGAAATTGCAAAAATGAAGGAAATTATTCAACCAGTAACGGACGAATATGCTAAAAAATTCGGTCCGGATTTAGTGAAAGAAATGATGACCGAAGTTGAAAAAGTGCGCAGTAAATAATCCAGCTCTGCATTATGGAGGAATGATAATGGATATTATCTCTGAGCTTTTACGAGAAATCCAATTACCGAAAATGGTCAAAGTACGGCAGAAATTTCATGCACCTCAACTCGCTGATGTAGCGGGTGAGGTGCAAAAAGCGATAGAAGAAGCAGGTGTCTTATCAAGAATAGCTGAAAAAGACAGTGTTGCTATTGCTGTAGGAAGCAGAGGGGTAGCCGATCTACCAATACTGGTAAGGGAAACAGTCGCTGCGGTTAAAAAAGCAGGCGGCAATCCATTTATCGTACCTGCAATGGGAAGCCATGGCGGTGCAACAGCAGAAGGGCAAATCGACGTGCTGCTTCAGCTGGGTGTAACAGAAGAAGTTGTTGGAGCGCCAATCAGGTCTTCAATGGAAGTAGTAAAACTGGATGAATTACCCAATGGACTCCCTGTATATATTGATAAGATTGCCTATGAATCGGACAAAATCATTGTTATTAATCGGATAAAACCGCACACTGCATTCCGCGGTCCGGTTGAAAGCGGCCTTATGAAAATGATCACAATCGGTTTAGGTAAGCAAAAGGGAGCTGAAGCCGCTCATGCATACAGCTTTAAGTATATGGCTGAACATGTACCTGAGATGGCGAAAATTTCCTTAGCAAAAGCTCCAATCATATTTGGGCTTGCGACCATTGAGAACGCCTACGATAAACCCGCGAAAATCGTCGCTGTACCGGTGGAGGACTTGGAGAAGATAGAGCCGGAACTGTTGACAGAAGCAAAATCATTAATGCCAAAGATACATTTCGATACGATGGACGTACTCATTGTTAATGAAATAGGAAAAGACATTTCCGGAGATGGAATGGATCCAAACATAACAGGAAACTTCGCCACCCCTTATGCAACTGGGGGTCCAGACGTTAAACGGACTGTTGTCCTTGGACTGACTGAGAAAACTCACGGGAATGCAAACGGCATCGGTATGGCAGATATGACGACGAAAGCGGTTATGAATGAAATCGAATGGGAAAAAGGGTATGCCAATGCACTCACCAGCACCGTGACAGAGGTTATAAAGCTTCCGATGTGTTTAGATACGCAGGAATTGGCTGTTAAAGCTGCGATCAAAACGTGCAATGCCTTCGATTTAAATAAAGTAAGAGTCGTAAGAATAAAAAACACACTTGAAATCGGTGAAATTTGGATTTCTGAAAGCATGATTGACGAGGCTGAAAAAAATAACAGTTTAGAGATTTTGTCAGAACCAGAAGACTTGGTATTAGATTAATAGACTGTTATCGTTCTCTATTCCTTTTTAGAGTATTCATTCCAATGTAGTGAAAAGGAGTGCTTAAAATGACTAATCTATATCCCCACATTGATAACGATGTAAACCCTTACCGCGATAACGTACAGGGAAAAGCAAATGAACCGATTACAGTGGCTGGGCTGTTGGATCGCTCAAAGCTGACGCTTGGCTCCACATATGAGGGCGGCAAGCCGGACTGGACTCTGGAAGAAATTTACTTGAGGCTAGAACGGAATGCACCGCGTATTGCGATTATCGGCGGTTCGTCGGATCACCCGGCGCACATTATGGATTACCAAACGTCCGCACGGGCAGCAATCCGCATCTGGCAAAACGGCGGTGTGCCGTTTCACTTCTCGACACCGGTTATGTGTGATGGTACTGCGCAAAGCAATCAAGGGATGAGTTACTCACTCCAAAGTCGGAACGCGGTTGCACAAATGGTTGTCAATCAGCTTGAAGCACACAGTTATCATGGCGCTTTCGTTATTCAAGGGTGTGATAAGCAGCCGCTTGGTGTTGTAAGCGCGCTCGCGCATGTCGATCGCGTACGCCGCAGCCGCGGTGAAGCACCCTTTTTCGCGACATTCGCACCGGCTCACGTATTAGAAGGTGGCTCGATTCCAGATGACGTCATTGAAGAATTGGAAACGCTGGCGAAAAAAGCAGAAAGTGAAGGGGCAACAGATGTTGCCGTTGATTTACGCGATACGATGGCGTACATACTGCAATGTTCATCGAATACCGCATTCCAGGGTGTATTCGAACGGGCATACGAGCGGGGTATTTTGACGAAAGAACAGCACAAATATTTTGAAATGCGGCTCGCTGTTGCAACATGTGACGGGCAGGGAGGCGTGTGTGCCTTTAACGGAACGGGCAATAGTTCACGCCATTTAGTCGCGGGCATGGGGCTCGTTCATCCAGCAGTCGAGTTATTAACAGATCCACCATCACAGCGCCAGATTAACGCGGTGCTTGACAGCTTTGCGGGAATGATAAACGACGAGCGTTACGGCGTGGCCAACATTGTCGCGACGAATATTAAAAATGCAATTCGCATTCACAGCGCGTCCGGCGGATCGACAAACTTAATGATGCATATCGTCGCCGGCATGCTCTATGCAGGATACAAATTCAGCTTATGGGATCTTGACCGCATTCACCATTCGCATCCGATTCCTGATTTATTTGATTACAGCTTGACAGAAGGACGAGATATTTATTCGCTTGCGATGCAGTGTTGCAGCGGCACAAGCCGTGGAATGGAAACGCTCTTTTATGAACTCGTTGAAAATGGAGTTCCAATGGACCAGGATGCGCCGACTGTCGCGGCAAAAACGTGGAAAGAACGTCTGGCGATTACACGCAGCTTGCAGGCGGTGAATGTAAAAGAAAATAAAGTCATTTTATCCACTCCACGCCGTGGATTCAGTGGTGTGGATGTCTTAAAAGGAAATTTCTTTGAAAGTGCTGTTGTGAAAATTAGTGGCATGCCGACACCACAGCTTGATCAGTTTGATGACAAGCTTGCATTCGCTCTTTATTACGAAAATGAAGATGATGCGAATAGAGGCCTGCTTGATTCTAATTTGCTTGCAAAAATAAGAGAGCAAAAGCTATTTACGCATGACCGTTTGATTTCAACATTGAAATACAATAACGAACAAGAATGGCTGCGTCTTCAAGATAAATCATATGATGAATTGTTTGATGCGATGGCAGAAGAAGGCAATTTGAAAATTGCTGTCATTATCGCAGGTCAGGGACCAGTAGCATTCGGTATGCCAGAAATGTTTACACCAATGCAGCACATTAATGCGAGCCGTGTCATGAAAAAACTGGCGACAATCATCAGTGACGGGCGCTACTCTGGAGTGACGTATGGTGCAGCAATTGGTCATATGACTCCAGAAGCTTACGAAGATGGCGGCATCGGCTACTTGAAAACAGGAGATATCCTGCATCTTCAGCTTCGTGGTCGCCGTATTGATTTTGTTGATCCAATACAGCTTTTAGATGGTGAAGTCGTACACGATTTTACAGAAGGATTGAAAGAAGAGAGACAATTACTAGTAACAGAGCGAAAGCAGCGAATGAAAGTTCGCCAAAAAATGGTCGCAGCCAGCAATCGGATGTATGGACATACAGATGCAGCAAATGGGGTTGTCCCAATCGCAGTCGTTGAAGATGCGGTACTTGATTATGAGCAGGATATATTGCTTCAGGAAACAACCACAGTTATAAAGTAAGACATCCCTCGTCATACATCTGGTAAAATGAAGACAGCAGAAGAAAGAGGAGTGAGGAACAATGCCTATAATCCAATCGGTGGACCGTGCATTGAAAATATTGGATTTATTTGACGAGCGTGAGCGGGAATTAACAATCACAGAGATTAGCAAACGAATGAATTTGCATAAAAGTACCGTTCATTCGCTTTTAAAAACCTTAGAGTTGCATCACTATATTTCACAAAATGAAGAAAATGGAAAATACTTGCTCGGTTTAAAGCTAATTGAGCGAGGAAACATGGTGGTGAGCAATCTCGATTTGCGCAATATCGCAAGAAAACATCTTGAATGGCTTTCAGAGACCACTAACTTAACGATTCACCTCGTTATATTAGACGGGCAGGAAGGCGTATATCTCGATAAAGTGGAAGGTAGCGGAGTAACAGTTGTGTATTCTCGTATCGGCCGGCGTGTCCCGATTCATACGAGTGCAGTTGGCAAATCACTTGTCGCAACAAAAACGGACAGTGAACTCGATTTGCTTTTAGACGGCTATATGTATACGAGACATACTGAAAAATCAATTGGTTCTAAAGAGGAATTTTTAGCGGAAATCGAGAGAGCACGTATTGCCGGTTATTCAATTGATAATGAAGAAAACGAACCAGGCATTGTCTGCCTGGCTGTCCCGATAAAAGATTATTCAGGAAAAGTAATCGCTGCTGTCAGCGTATCGATCCCTGCAGCGAAGGTAAATGATGAAACGCAAAATTATTATATACGTATTTTAAAAGAATGCAGCAGTAAAATTTCGCATGAGCTTGGATATGAATATCAAAAAATATAAAACATGACGACTTGTCATTTAGGAGGAAGATTGCAAATGAGAATTATTCGATATGTAAAAGAAAATGAGAAACAACTTGCTGCCGTAACAAACGAAAACAATGTAGTGGACCTTCCATTTACAGATTTCATGTCATTGATTGAAATAGCACGCGAGCAAAACAAAACAGCATTTGACATTGTAAAACAAATAGCAGCTGATGGAGAAAAACAGCCCTTGGAAGGTCTCAATTTAACAACGCCGATCGACGCGCCGGAAGTATGGGCATCTGGGGTGACGTATAAAAAAAGCAAGGAAGCACGCAACTATGAAGCGACAGAAGGAAAGCTTGACCGCGAAACGTTCTATGACAAAGTGTATGAAGCAGTGCGCCCCGAGATTTTCTTTAAATCGACTGCAGCAAGAACCGTGGGACCGAATGATCCAGTTTACTTACGCTCAGATTCCAACTGGCAAATTCCTGAGCCGGAGCTTGGTCTTGTCATCGATAAAGAAGGGACAGTACTCGGCTACATTGCAGGAAATGACATGAGTTGCCGGGACATTGAAGGTGAAAATCCACTTTACCTGCCACAGGCAAAAGTATGGAAAAACTCATGCTCCATCGGACCAGCTATTTTATTAAAAGAGGCTGTTTCAGATCCATATGAGTTTAAAATTATGTGTCGTATATATCGAAACGAAGAAAAGGTATTTGACGGCGAAGCGCAAGTCAATCAGCTGAAACGCACATTGGATGAACTTGTCCACTACTTAGTCCTGGACAATGATATTTTTGACGGTACCGTACTTTTGACAGGCACGTGCGTTGTGCCGCCAAATGAATTTACATTAAACGATAACGATCGCATTGAAATTGAAATTCCTGGCATTGGCATTTTAAATAACCCGGTTGTCCTAAGCAAGAAAGTAGTACAAGCAATTTAAGGGGTGGCGAAATGAGCGAATACAAAACACTGTACTTAAGCGAAAAAGATAGTGTAGCTGTGGCTTTATCGGACATACCTGAACACGCTTCTGTCATCGTGAAAGGAGAAACACACGACATTCCGGTGACCATCCTTGAACCGATTCGCTTTGGCCATAAGTTCGCAGTCAAAGCAATCGAGCAAGGGGCTGACATTATTAAATACGGAGAAGTGATTGGTGCGGCAGTCATCACGATTCCAGCAGGTGCACATGTTCATGTACACAACTTAGAAGGTAAAAGAGGGAGAGGTGACAAAAATGCTGAATGAAAAAATGCAGTTTTGGGGCTATCGCCGTCCAGATGGGCGCGTAGGTGTCCGGAATCATGTACTGATTTTGCCTACGATTACATGCGCGACGCAAACAGCCCAGCGCGTAACAGAGCTTGTCAGCGGAACGGTCACATTTATTCACCAGCATGGCTGTGCACAAGTTGGCACTGATTATGATCAAACGGCCAGAACTTATGCGGGAATGGGTATGAATCCCAATGTATACGGTGTTATCGTTCTAGGTCTTGGCTGTGAAACGCATCAGGCGCACCGTATTGGAGATGAGATTGCCAAATGTGGCAAACCGGTCGAAACGGTGTCAATTCAAGATCATGGCGGCACGCTTCAAACCATTGCGGAAGTAGCGAAAATTGCGGTCAAAATGGTGCAGGATGCCTCGATGGTGCAGCGTGAATTATGTGATTTTAGTGAGTTGATTGTCGGTACAGAATGCGGTGGGTCGGATGCATGTTCCGGCTTATCAGCGAACCCGGCAGTCGGACGCACGAGCGATATGATTGTCCAGCAGGGAGGAACCGCTATTTTAGCGGAAACGACTGAACTCATCGGTGCGGAACACTTGCTCGCCAATCGTGCAGCAAACGATCAGGTTGCGAAAAAAGCTTATGCAGTTATTAAAATGATGGAAAACCGCTCAATTCAAATGGGCGTCGACATCCGCACTGGCAATCCGAGTCCCGGCAACATAGAGGGAGGTCTCAGCTCGCTCGAAGAAAAATCACTTGGAGCCTCGACAAAATCAGGTACAACCCGGCTGGAAGAAGTTATAGACTATGCACAGGTGCCGACGAAAAAAGGGCTCGTGTGGATGGATACACCAGGTCACGATATTGAGCAATTGACGGGTATGGTCGCAGGCGGTGCCCAAGTCGTTCTCTTTACGAGTGGACGCGGCACACCGACGGGGTCACCAATTGCCCCTGTTATTAAAATTTCAACGAATACGCCAATGTTTGAGCGGATGAATGAAAATATGGATTTAGATGCAGGTACGATTGTCGATGGAATAGAAACCGTTGATGACGTCGGCCAGCGAATCATGAATGAAATTCAACACGTTTCAAACGGCAAACTCACAAAAGCAGAAATTTTAAAGCAGCATGACTTTGGGATCTGGAGAATTGGACCAACATTTTAATTAAAAAGGAGCTAAAAAAATTTATGTCAACGACATTTGCAACGAAAACATATAAAAACTTTATTAACAATGAATGGGTGGACGCTTCTTTCGAGAAGACGATCGCAAGCATTAATCCAGCGGACAAAGAACCGGTTGGCTACGTGCAAAGCTCAACGGAAGATGATTTAAACAAAGCAGTAGAAGCAGCGCACAGTGCCAAAAAATCATGGCGTAAGCTCGGTCAATCAGCGCGTGGTCAAATTCTTTTCAAGGCAGCAAATATTATTGAAGAAAACCTTGATGAAATTGCTGAAACAATGACGCGCGAAATGGGTAAAACGCTTCCAGAGGCAAAAGGCGAAACAGCACGCGGTATCGCGATTCTTCGTTACTATGCAGGAGAAGGGATGCGTAAAGACGGTGATGTTATTCCATCATCGGATAAAGATGCGCTTATGTTTACGAAACGGACACCACTTGGAGTTGTTGGCGTGATCACACCGTGGAATTTTCCCGTTGCGATTCCAATTTGGAAAATGGCTCCGGCACTCGTATACGGCAATACAGTTGTTTGGAAGCCTGCTACTGAAGGAGCCGTTACAGCAGCGAAAGTAGCGGAATGCTTTGCAAAAGCCGGGTTCCCAGCAGGTGTTTTAAACTTCATCACTGGTTCCGGATCCGTGATTGGTCAGGGACTTATTGATCACCCGCTTTTAAATGCCATTACTTTTACTGGTTCTGAAAATGTCGGCCAGGGTGTGGCGAAATCAGCCTCTGCACGTGGCATTAAATATCAGCTTGAAATGGGCGGCAAAAACCCGGTTATCGTCACGAAAGAGGCGAATATCGATCAAGCGGTGGAAGCGGTCATCAGCGGCGGATTCCGTTCTTCCGGCCAAAAATGCACTGCCTCAAGCCGCGTTATCGTCGAATCATCGATCTATGACGAATTTAAACAAAAGCTTGTTGAAGCAGCGAAAAAAATTACTGTCGGCAACGGGTTGCAAGAAGGTATCTGGATGGGTCCTTGTGCAAGCGAAAGCCAGTTTAATACTGTTATAGAATACATTGAGAAAGGAAAACAAGAAGGCGCAAAACTCGTACACGGTGGTGAGGTGTTAATAGGCGGCGAATACAATAATGGCTTTTTCGTCACACCTGCGGTTTTTGAAGATGTGACAACGGATATGGCAATTGCTCAGGAAGAAATTTTCGGTCCAGTCATTGCACTTATTAAGGCAGCTGATCTTGAAGAAGCAATTGAGATGGCGAACAATACAAAATACGGATTGAGTGCATCTATCTTTACCTCTAACATTAACTCAATTCTTGAGTTTATAGATGAAATCGAAGTGGGACTTGTCCGCATCAATGCCGAAAGTGCGGGCGTTGAGCTGCAAGCACCGTTCGGCGGTATGAAAGCATCGAGCTCCGGTTCACGCGAGCAAGGAGAAGCGGCGAAAGAATTTTTCACAGCAATCAAAACGGTCTTCATTAAAGGTTCATAATCACAAACTGAAAAAGAGGTTTCCTGATCAGGAAATCTCCTTCCACAAAAATTGCGAGGTGCTTATGAAAATTACAAAAGTTTCGCTGTTTAAAGTTCCGCCACGCTGGCTGTTTTTGAAAATCGATACAGATGAAGGCATTTCAGGCTGGGGAGAGCCTGTCGTTGAAGGCCGCGCTGAAACGGTGAAAGCAGCAGTAAACGAACTGGCTGATTACTTAATCGGCCGCGATCCGAACGACATTGAAGACATCTGGCAAACGCTGTACCGGGGCGGTTTTTACCGGGGTGGTCCAATTTTAATGAGTGCCATTTCAGGCATTGAGCAGGCACTATGGGACATTAAAGGTAAATATTATAATATTCCTGTATACCAAATGCTTGGCGGCAAAGCACGACAAAAAATTAAAGTGTACTCATGGGTCGGCGGCGATCGTCCGGATGATGTCGTTGCTGCGGCAAAAGAAAAACAGGATCAGGGCTTCCTTGCTATTAAAATGAACGCATCAGAAGAAATGAACTACATAGACAGCTTTTCGAAAGTAGAAGCAGTCATTGAACGTGTGGCGTCAATTCGTGAAGCGGTTGGCAAAGACTTTGGCATTGGCGTTGATTTTCATGGGCGCATTCATAAAACGATGGCGAAAGCGATTGTGAAAGAACTCGAACCATACCACCCAATGTTCATTGAAGAGCCGGTTCTGCCGGAAAACAATGACGCGCTTCGTGAGATTGCCTGGCACACAACGTGCCCGATTGCAACGGGTGAAAGAATGTATACGCGCTGGGGCTTTAAACAGCTCCTTCAAGACGGCTATGTCGATATTATTCAGCCGGATCTGTCTCATGCAGGCGGTATTTTAGAAGGGAAAAAAATTGCTGCGATGGCAGAAGCGTATGATGTAGCCGTTGCGCCCCACTGTCCGCTCGGTCCGATGACACTCGCTTCATCGATTCACCTGGACGCAACGACGCCAAACTTCATTATACAAGAGCAAAGCCTGGGCATTCACTATAACGAAGGAATGGACATTCTCGACTATATGAAAAATCCAGAATTATTTGACTTTGAAAATGGTTATGTAAACGTTTCTGATAAACCCGGTCTTGGGGTAGAGATTGATGAAGAAAAAGTAAAGCAGGCAGCAGAACTCGGACATGACTGGAAAAACCCAATATGGCGGCATGAAGATGGCAGTATCGCCGAATGGTAATAACGAGGGGAGAGAACAATGAACTTTCATGGTATTATTCCACCGGTTGTCACATTGTTTGACGAAGCTGGGAATTTGGATTTAGCGCTGAACAGAAGCTATATTGATCAATTAATTTCACGGAATATTAACGGTATTTTATTAATGGGGAGTTCAGGGGAGTTCTCGTCACTCACAACAGAAGAACACAAGCTGTATGTGAGGGAAATGCTCAAGCATATTAACGGCCGTATACCCGTTATGGTCGGTGTCGGGCATACCGCGTTAAAAGAAGTACTTGAACTGACGTCTTATGCAGAAAAGCACGGAGCAGACGGTGTTCTTGTCGTCAGCCCGTATTACTGGAAGCTATCTGATGAGCAGCTATACCGTTTTTATTCGATCGTCGCGAACCATACAAAGCTGCAAGTGTTCATTTATAACATTCCGCTCTTAACAGGACAAAATCTGCCGGTCGAGTTGATCAAAAAATTAGCCGAAGCGCATCCAAACATTGCCGGTATTAAAGAAACAGTCAGTGATTTTGGCCACCTTCGTCAGGTTCTAAAGGATGTGAAAAAAGTGCGCAGTGACTTCCGCGTCTTCTCTGCATTTGACGAACATCTGCTTCCAGCTCAAATGATTGGCGCAGCGGGAAGCATAAACGGAAGCGCTGTCTTCGCGCTGGAAATATCTGTTAATTTATATCAATCGTATCAAAAAGGTGATTTGGCTGAAGCGCAGAAAAATCATCAAGTGATTTCAAAGCTGATGGATGTGTACACATTCGGACCTACATTTTTTACAGCAATGAAAGAAGCCGTTCACCAGCGCTGGTTTGACGTGCCAGCTGGACACCGTGCTCCGTGCGATGTATATCCGGCTGATTTGCGTGACAATGTAGAAGCTCTTTTGAAAAATATTGAAATGAAAGAAGGTACCAAATATGAAAGAATCACGTGACTTGCTCGAAAAATTAGGCTACCCATCTACCGATTTTCAAGAATTGCCAACATCAACAAAAACATTTCCTGATGGCGCACAGTATCGTATTGAACTTCCCAGTGTAGAAGGTCCGGTCGCATTAAAAGAAACATTGAAAGAAATTGACCGCCTCGGCTTGACGATTCACCGTATATCTCAAGGAAGCGGCATCATGCTTCAAACGGATGAAGAAATTAAAGAAATGTGCGAAATGACAGCAGAACGTGGCATGGAGCTTAGCTTGTTTGTTGGCCCTCGCGGTACATGGGATGTTAGTGCAGGACCGCTTACACCTGGTGGCAAATCACAGGGGATCCGCCATGAAGGTGCCGACCAGCTTGTGTATGCAATGGAAGACTTGAAAAGAGGAGCAGCACTTGGACTTCGTGGTGCATTAGTTGGCGATGAAGGACTTCTTCTTTTAACGAAAGAAATGAAAAAACACGGACAGCTACCGGAAGATTTTGTTGTTAAAGTATCGGTTCAAATGGGTTCAGCTAATCCAGTATCCGTTAAATTAATGGAAGACATCGGTGCGGATACATACAACGTGCCACCTGCACTGACGCTGTCTAAACTTGCAGCGATCCGTCAGGCAATTGATATTCCGATTGATTTGTACGTAGAAGTGCCGGACACATTCGGCGGCTTTCTTCGCTATTATGAAATACCAGAAATTATCCGTGTATTGGCGCCAGTTTACATCAAATTTGGGCTTCGTAATCACCCTGATGTATACCCTTCTGGAAAACAGTGGGAAAGTACAAACATTTCACTCGCTCAGGAACGTGTACGTCGTGCCTCGATTGGTATTCAAATGATTGAACGTTACTATCCTGAAGCGAAAACATCGAAACTCGGTGCAGAAGGACTCGGTATTGCGAAAGTCCGAAAAGAAGCAATGAAATAATGATTTCCATCTAAAAAGTGAGGGACCCCCTGTTCGTTTCGGGAATTTATTACAATATTTAAGGAGTGGAGCCATATGGCCTTTAAAGTATTATTAACTGATTATGAATTTGAGCATTTGCAATATGAAGAAGACGTTTTTCAAGAAAGTGGACTAGACATTGAATTCATTAAAGCACAATGTAAAACTGAAGAAGAAGTGATTGAACAGGCAAAACATGTTGATGCAATCCTAAACCAGTATGCGCCTGTGTCACGCCGTGTAATTGAATCACTTGAAAACACAAAAATCATTTCCCGTTACGGGGTCGGCGTTAACACGATTGACTTAAATGCAGCAAAAGATAAAGGGATCACCGTTGCAAATGTACCGGACTATGGCATGGAAGAAGTATCGAATCATGCATTGGCGCTTTTGCTTTCATGGGCACGTAAAGTGACGTTGTTAAACAATGAAGTGAAAAAAGGCAACTGGGACTTTAAAGCATGTGTACCGATTCATCGCTTTAATGAACAAACGGTCGGTGTTCTCGGCTTTGGACGCATTCCGCGACGGTTTATTGAAAAAGTGAAACCGCTCGGCTTTAAAACCGCTGCGTATGATCCATTCGTATCGGCAGAAGACATGGCTGCCGTCGGTGTTCAAAAAATGGAGCTTGACGAAATTATTCGCGAATCCGATTTCTTGTCGGTACACGTACCACTTATTGATGATACGTTCCATTTAATTAACGAAGAATGTCTCAATCAAATGAAGAGAAACGCGGTCATTATTAACACAGCGCGCGGACCGATAATCGATGAAAAAGCACTTGCTGATGCACTTGAAAAAGGAATCATTGCCGGTGCCGCACTTGATGTGACAGAAGATGAGCCGGTCAGCATCAATAGCCCGCTTCTTAGAATGGATAACGTGATCATTACACCGCACAGCGCGTGGTATTCAGAGGAAGCAATGATTGAGCTTCGCCAAAAAGCAGCGAAAAATATCGTTCACGTTCTAAGCGGTGAAAAAACACCGTACGCGTTGACATAAGAAAGGAAAAAAACCTTTATGAAAATAGCGGCATTTTCTGTTCAAAACAACCAACACATTGGCGTTGTGCAAAACGATCAAATCATTAGCTTAACGGTACTAAGTGCAGATGAATTTCCTGCCAGTATCAAAACATTTATCGAACGAAGCGATGAACTGCGGCCACGCGCAGAGCAATTGATTGAGCAGCGTGACAAAGAAAATGCTGTATTTTCTCTTTCAAACGTCAAGATACAGGCGCCTATTCCCCAACCGGAAAAAATCATTTGCGTTGGACTGAATTACATTGACCATTGTAAAGAAACTGGGATGGAGCCTCCTGCTTCACCGGTCATTTTTTCAAAATATCCGAATGCGATTGTCGGTCATAATGAAGCTGTTGAAATTCCGGTTAATTCAAACGAAGTTGACTTTGAAGCAGAGCTTGCGATTGTCATTGGAAAAAAAGCGAAACGTGTAACAGAAGAAGAGGCAAATGACTATGTCTTTGGCTATACAATTTTAAATGACATTAGCGCACGTGATTTACAATTTGCAGACGGGCAATGGTCACGCGGTAAGACGGCGGATACATTTGCCCCAACAGGGCCTGTTGTTGTCACACATGATGAAGTGGGTGACCCGCATACGCTAGCGATTTCACTAGAATTAAATGGTGAAATGATGCAAGACTCCAATACGAATAACTTAATTTTCACCGTTCCGAAAATCATTTCATTTTTATCACAGTCCATGACACTAAAGCCAGGTGATTTGATTGCAACAGGTACACCGCCGGGCGTTGGAATGGGACGGAATCCGAAAGTTTGGTTGAAAAACGGTGACCGGATAAACGTCACGATTGAAAAGATCGGCACGCTTTCGAATCACGTTAAAGGCTGACGAAAAGAGAAAGAAGATGATTGACATGGATGTTGTAACAATCGGAGAAACGATGACATTATTTACGCCGAATGAAGAAGGTCTGCTTCGCCACGCCAACTCTTTTTCTATGAAATTCGGCGGTGCGGAATCCAATGTTGCGATCGGGTTAAGCCGTCTCGGGTACAGGTCGCGCTGGATCAGCCGTCTCGGCGAGGATGAATTTGGCGATGCGATGGCGTCATTTATTCGCGGTGAAGGTGTTGATGTATCCTACGTGACACGCGACAGTGATGCGCCGACCGGCGTCTTTTTCAAAGAATTCAGGCGGCTGAATGATACGCGCGTCTATTATTACCGGAAAAATTCGGCGGCTAGCAAAATGACAGCTGAATTACTGCCGGAAGCAGCAATTCAAGACGCCAAGTACCTTCACATTACCGGTATTACGCCTGCACTCGGTGAATCGTGCCGTTTAATTTTAGAGAAAGCGATCCGCATCGCAAAAGAAAACGGAACAATAATCGTTTTCGATCCAAATATTCGCTTGAAAATATGGACCGATGAAGCTGAAGCACGCCACTTCATTATAAAGTACTCATCGGAAAGTGATATTGTCCTGCCGGGAGTGGCAGAAGCCGAATTTTTATTCGGCTCACATACACCAGAGCAGTTTGTCGATCATTTTCATGAACTCGGTGTTGAAACGGTCATAATGAAATTGGGTAAAGAAGGATCACTCATTTCCGCTCCGTCTGTGCCGAAAACACGCGTACCTGGCTTTTTTGTGGAGCGTGTCGTTGATCCAATCGGTGCCGGTGACGCTTTTGCAGCCGGCGTGCTTTCCGGCCTCCTTGATGGACTGCCGCTAGAAGAAGCAGCAAGGCGCGGAAATGCCATGGGAGCCATGGTAACGATGGTGAACGGTGATGCAGAGGGTTTGCCTGTCCGCGCCGACCTCGCTTTGTTTATGAACGGCGGTGCGGATGATGTGACGAGATAGACAGATAGACAGATAGAAAGGTGGAAAAAAGAGTGAATAAACTAGAAGAGCTGAAACAAGGAAAGCTGGTGGCTGTAATTCGCGGTGCACGCCCTGATCAAATTGTACCGATCGCTCGAGCCCTGAAAGAAGGCGGCATCCGTACACTTGAGATTACAGTAGAAACACCAAAAGTGTGCGATTCCATTGAAAGAGTAAAAGAAGAGTTCGGCGATGATATCATTGCGGGTGCAGGTACAGTATTAGATCCTGAAACGGCCCGTGAGACCATTATGGCTGGAGCGGAATTTATCTTTTCGCCAACGGTCAATGTTGAAACGATTAAAATGGCGAAGCGCTATGGCGTTATCAGCATCCCCGGTGCGTTCACACCAACGGAAATTTTGACTGCTTATGAGCATGGAGCCGACATTATTAAAGTATTCCCGGCAGATGCACTTGGGGTTGGCTACTTTAAAAATATTAAAGGCCCGTTACCGCACATTCCTCTAATGCCAACAGGCGGTGTCAACCTTGACAACATCGCTTCCTTTCTAAAGGCAGGCGCTGTCGCGGCAGGACTCGGCGGTTCTTTAATCAATCCAGCGAAATTGGTTTCAGATGAAGACTACTCCGAGCTGACAGAAACAGCAAAAAAATTCTCTTATATCGTTCAAAATAGTTAATGCAAGCCGTCGACAATTAAGAATGCGCTATAAGAAGAAAGGAGAATAAGTTGCTATGTTACAAGAAAAATATAAAAAACTTCAGGATATTCTCCTTGAAATGGAGACGGTTGTTGTCGCATTTTCAGGAGGGGTTGACAGCACATTTTTGCTTAAAGCAGCTATTGATACATTAGGATACGACAATGTGTTAGCCATTACAGCGGATTCGGAAACCTATCCGACGAGTGAGCTGGAAGAAGCCCTTAAGCTCGCAAAATGGATTGGTGCCAGCCATCGAGTAATTGAAACTTCAGAGTTGGCCATCCCAGGATATACAGAAAATGACCAAAATCGCTGTTATTTCTGTAAAAGCAGTTTATTTGACCACTTGCTTCCTATTCTTGATGACTATGAATTTAATAATATTATTTATGGTGTTATTGCCGATGATGCGAATGAATTTCGTCCAGGAATGAAAGCAGCGAAAGAAAAAGGCATTCGGGGTCCTCTTCAAGAAGCCGATTTATTTAAAGAAGAAATACGCACGTTGTCTAAAGAAGCTGGTTTGCCAACCTGGGATAAGCCGGCATTTGCCTGCCTGTCATCACGCATAGCATACGGCGAAATCATTACAAAGGAAAAATTGACGAAAGTAGATAAGTCAGAAACTTATTTAAAATCATTAGATATTCGCCAGGTGCGCGTTCGGACACATGAGGATACTGCCCGCATTGAAGTAGAACCTGCTGATATGCCGCGCGTGCTTGAATATCGCGTGGCGATTACGAAACGGCTGAAGCAATTTGGTTATAAATATGTGTCTTTGGATCTCGCCGGCTATACAAGCGGGAGTATGAATAAAATGCTTGAAAAGGAAGAAATGGTATGATTGACGATATTTTAGAGCAATTACAAAATGGTACATTGACAGTAGCGGAAACAAAAGAAAAACTTGCATCCTATGAAAATTTAGGGTTTGCAAAAATTGACCATCACCGTAAAAATAGACAAGGCTTTCCTGAAATTGTGTTTGGAGAAGGGAAAACAGCTGACCACATTTTAGCGATTGTTCAATCACTGCGGGCAAGGAATGATTCTGTACTGGTTACACGTATTTCTCGGGAAAAAGCGGTATTTGTACAAAAAGAATGTCCGGATTTTGAATATAACGAGATTGCCCGGACACTCGCATGGGTGAAAGAAAAGCCGAAAAGGGATGGACCATATATCGCGATTGTGTGTGCGGGGACATCGGACTTGTCCGTTGCTGAAGAAGCAGCTGTAACAGCCGAAACGTTAGGTATTCCAGTCCGTCGTATTTACGATGTTGGTGTTGCTGGGCTGCACCGCCTCCTTGATAATATAGACGAAATACGAAGTGCGACTGTTTCGGTTTGCGTCGCTGGAATGGAAGGCGCGCTTCCGAGCGTGCTCGGAGGACTTGTCAGGAATCCGATTATTGCTGTACCGACAAGTGTCGGGTACGGTGCAAATTTCAACGGATTATCGGCACTTTTATCGATGCTCAATTCATGTGCATCAGGTGTAAGCGTCGTCAACATCGATAATGGGTTTGGTGCTGCTTACAACGCAGCGCTCATATACAAACTTGTACATAAAGAGGAGATTAATAATGAGGACATTATATCTTGACTGCTTTTCCGGCATAAGCGGTGACATGGTAATCGGTGCACTTATTGATGCAGGTGCCGATCCTTTTCAAATGGAAGAAGAGTTAAAAAAGCTGAACATAGAAGAAGAATATACTCTATCCTGGGAGAAAGTCGTCAAAAACGGTATTACCAGTACAAAATTTGGTGTCATTCTCTCCGGAGAATCAGAGCATAGTCATGTTCACAGCCACAGCCATGAGCACCAGCATGAACATAGTCATGATCACGGACATAGGCACAGCCATGAACACAACGACAGTCACAGCCATGAACACCAACATAGTCATGATCACAACCACAGTTACAGACACAGCCATGAACACCAACACGAACAAAGCCATGATCACCACCATCATCATGAACACCGTGCGTACAAACAAATTGTCGAGATGATCAATGCGGCAAACTTTAATGAATCGGTTAAGAACATGTCGCTCGCTATTTTTAAAAAGATCGGTGAAGCAGAAGGGCACATTCACGGTCTTCCTCTCGAAAAAGTTTACTTTCACGAAGTAGGCGCGGTGGATTCAATTATAGATATCATTGGTGCAGCGATATTAATCGATCAACTTGGTATTAAATCGATTCAGTCATCAGCTATTACAACTGGGTCCGGAAGTATTCGTATTGATCACGGCATTTATCCGGTTCCGGCACCTGCCACATTGGAAATCTTAAAAGGGGTGCCGATTGCCGCAAGCGATATTCGCTCGGAACTGGCAACGCCGACTGGTGCTGCCATCGCCGCGGTTTTAGCAGAAATATTTTGCCCGCTCCCTGCCATGACTGTCGAATCAATCGGCTATGGTGCGGGAACAAAAACATTTAAAGATCATCCGAACGTCCTTCGCATGATCATAGGAGAGACGCAATGAACCGTCCACCGGATCAAGAGCATCTTGATGACCAGATGGTCAAAATGGAAGTGAACCTTGATGATATTTCCGGTGAATGGCTTGGCTATGTAATGAATCTGTTGTTTGAATCAGGAGCAAATGATGTATATTACACGCCGATTTTTATGAAAAAAAATCGTCCGGGTGTACTGTTGCAGCTTCTCTGTTCACATCAGATGATTCCCAAAATGAAAAAGATTTTGTTTGCTGAAACAACGACGCTCGGTATCCGTTACTATCCACTTATAGTGCACCGGCTTGAACGCTCTTTTTCCAAATTGCTTACACCATGGGGAGAGGTAACGGTCAAGAAAGGGTTCCATGGCAGCGAACTCATACAGCAAGCACCTGAATTTGAAGATTGCCGGAACATAGCCGTGCAGAATAATATTCCTCTTAAACGGGTGTATGAAGAAGTATGGAAGTGTCTTGGGGAGAAGAAAGAAAAATGAGTTTTATGTCGATATTCCCAATTGGGTTCATACACGGTCGGGCTGGAAGTGCCGCTATGGTCATTTTAGGGATGTCGAACGCTTACATAGTTGAAGGAGCTGTTTATATTATTATATTAGGCGCAGGGACGATTGCTGGCATGCTGTGCTTTACGACGATACTCGGCATACCGTTTGCCTTTAATAGAAAAAACACGGGTTTAAACCGATCACTCATCCGAGTGGCGGGAGCCTATTAGTTGTGCATTCGGACTTTATTATATGTATAACCTGGGTGTAACTGAAGGTTTGTTTCGCTTTGGGCAAGTTAAAAAAGTTTTCTTTTTAAAAAAGGAAGCTCAGACCGTTGGAAATATCCAGACGGTCCTTTTTATACTTATTTATCAAGCTGTAGATAATACACAACATGATATAGAGGAGGATAACACAAATGACAATGATGAAAGCAGGTTTATTTCTCGCAGAGAAAAATGTAGCAATGGGTGAGCTGGAAAAGCCTATAACAAAGAATGGGGAAGCGCTTGTCAAAGTAAGTTTTGCTGGTATATGCGGCACAGATATGATGATTTATTTCGGAAAGCATCCAAGAGCAAAAGTTCCACTGGCAATGGGCCATGAATTCAGCGGGGTAATTGAAAACATTAACGGGGAATCTGAATTCTCTGTGGGAGACCGGGTTGTTGTAGAGCCAACACTTAGCTGTGGAAAATGTGAAGCATGTCTTGCTGGTCAATCCCATGTTTGTAAAAACTTGAAGTTGATTGGAATTGATAAACATGGTGGGTTTGCAGAATATACAACGGTACCCTTGGATCGTCTTCACCCAATCCCGGATGGGTTGTCGGACGCCCATGCGGCCCTTGCTGAACCGGTTGCAGTTGCAGTTCATGCTGTGCGCCGTTCCAATTTGAAAGTAGGCGATAACGTAGCCATTTTAGGAGGAGGTCCTATTGGTTTATTGATTGGATTAATGGCGAAGCGGGCTGGTGCAGATCAAATTATAGTATCAGATATTAGTCCTTACCGATTGGATAAAGCAAAGAAGCTTGGGCTTTTCGCGATTGACGCAAAGGAAGTTAATGTTACAGAAGAAATAAAGCAGCGGACAAATGGAGTCGGAGCTGATGTTGTTTTTGAAGTAGCTGGAACACAGATAACAGCAAATCAGATGATAGAAATAAGTAGAATACAAGGGCAGATCGTCGTAGTAAGCGTATACAAGCAGTCGCCGTTGATTGACATAGCAGCCATGCACTTCAAGGAAATATCACTAACGACGACGAGATGCTACAGCCGGGGAGATTTTGAAAAAGCTATCCGCTTAATGGCAACAGGAATGGTTGAGGTTGCTCCATTCATTTCGCATGAACTTCCGCTTGAAGAAATTGCAAAGGGGTTCGAATTAATGGAGAACCCTGATGTGTCTTTAAAGGTTTTATTTCAACCTAATTAATCGAAAGAGGTGCAGGTATGGTCGGTAACTTATTTGTATTAGAGGGAAAAGTGGCAGCGGTGACAGGAGCTACCAGAGGAATAGGACGTTCTATGGCTTTGGCTTTAGCAGAAGCAGGTGCAGACATTGCCCTCCTCCAACGTTCGGTTGAACAAGACGATGTAAAGAACGAAATTGAAAACTTAGGAAGAAAATGTTTGGTTATTCCCTGTGATTTGGAAAATGTGAATCAAGTAAAAGAAGCAATCCCTAGGGTCGTCGCTCACTTTGGAACGATTGATATTTTAGTGAACAATGCTGGTATTCAGCGCCGCTCCCCTTCAGTCGATTTTGAAGAGTCAGACTGGGATGATGTCATCAATGTGAATTTAAAGACAGTTTGGCTTTTATGTCAGCAGGCAGGTCGCTATATGGTTCCACAAGGAAAAGGAAAAATCATTAATATGGCTTCTCTACTGTCCTTTCAAGGAGGATTAACTGTCCCTGCTTATGCAGCAGCCAAAGGTGGTGTAGCACAGTTAACAAAAGCCTTGTCTAATGAATGGGCTCAATACAATGTTAATGTAAATGCTATTGTTCCAGGTTATATAGCAACAGATATGAATAAAGCTCTTATCAACGATGCTGCAAGAAACCGTCAAATACTCGAACGAATTCCCGCTGGGCGCTGGGGGAGTTCGGATGATTTTAAGGGGGCTGTGGTATTTTTAGCTTCAGATGCAGCAAATTATGTTCATGGTCACTTATTAACTATAGACGGTGGCTGGTTAGGTCGATAATCTTTGAGGAGATGCAATATTATCAATGCTATCTAGACCTTATGCGGGGGTATCGATTTAGAACAATTCAGGTTCAATGAGTTGGGAATAACTCGGCATTTTCAATTGTTCCTGGACCATGTTCGTTAGATGATGCCATAAGGAATTCATCTGATTGGATAACAAACCGTATTGAAGCTTTAATGAAGGTAATTGGCTATTAATAGAAATTTTTGTATAAAGACTTTAAACACATAAAAGGGAGAGAACTCGAATTGAGAGCAAAAGTATATATTACGAGAAAAGTCCCCGATGAAATCATATCAAAAATGGAAAAAGATTGTGTTATCAGGATGTGGGAGGAAACGGATATACCTGTTCCAAGGGAATATTAGAAAAAGAGATTTCAGATGTAGAGGGACTTTTTTGTCTGTTGACAGAATCAATCGACAGAGAATTACTTGAAATAGCCCCTCAGCTAAAAGTGTTAAGTAATATGGCAGTCGGCTACAATAATATTGATATTGTAGCAAAAAGAAAAAGGCATAACGGTGACGAATACTCCCGGTGTTTTATCAGAAAGAACAGCAGACTTGACGTTTGCCCTGTTGATGGGAACAGCACGAAGACTAGTAGAATCATCAGATTATTTAAGAAAAGGAAGCTGGAAAACTTAGTCACCTATGCAATTAGCGGGACAGGATATTTATGGGGCAACCATTGGTATTATCGGTATGGGAAGAATGGGGCATCGTTAGCTAAAAGGGCTTTGATATGAATGTCCTATACTATAACTGTAGCCGAAAAATTGCATTAGAAGAAGACCTATTCTTATTAATACGGCTTGAGGCGGGATAGTAAATGAAGATGACTTGTTCTCTGCATTAAGAGATGGGGAAATTTGGGCAGCAGGACTAGATGTTTTTGAGAAAGAGCCTATTTCCTTAAATCACCCGTTACTGACACTACCCAACGTAATGACATTGCCACACATTGGCAGCGCAAGTATTAAAACTCGAATGAAGATGGCTGAACTGGCAGCCGATAACTTGCTTTTAGCCATAAAAAAACAAACACCCAAGCATGTGGTAGTAGTCTATTAATTAGAGACTCATTCCACAGAAAAGAGCTCTACTAAAGAGCCCCTTTCTGTGGAAAAACTGGTGTTTATCCAATTGTTTTCATTTTTTTAACACGTTGAACCTTCTTAAAAGCAATTTTGCATAGAGAATAAATGCAATAGGCTTGAAGGCTAAAGATGAATAGTACGGATAAGAGAAAGATATAGAGAATTAATCCGCATAATACTAACAACATGATTATTAATAGTGTAATAGGAAAATAGGTGATTGATAATATTAGTGAGTTTTTTATAGCACCTTTCGTTTTAACTGTTATTGAACAATGGTAGGAAAGATAAAAACGCTGCTGATTACAAAAATAAAGCCTATAACAAGTAAAATGGGAAATATAAAATTCTTATAAGGACCTGCTACTCCATTTGGTGAGGATTATGGCCAATCCCAGCTCTTGGTATTGGTTATGGGGAAACTAAAATTATCGAAATCTATGATTTCTTTAAAGAAATTGTAGAAGCTTATACAAGCTTCACCAAACTTCAATGATGGCTACCGTATTGAAGTTTGGTGAAGGAATTCTTGAATCAGCTCAAAAAGGTGAATGGGTAAAACTTGAAAAAACCCACGCGTCTGTAAAATAATAGAAAAAGAGGCTTTTCAGTGAGGGGTTTCTTTGATTTGTCTAGTTGTATGATAATTTATAGGGGTATGGAAAAAATTGTTTAACACCACCTGTAATCTTTATCTCTGGCTTGAAGGCTATAGCAGTAGGAAAATAGGACAATAGAGCCTTTTTAGTGAATTATTTAGAATTTAAAATTAAGGAAATTTCAAACATAGGGCGTCGTGGTTTGGATAAAAATACGCCGAACAAACTGGGAGATTGAAACCATTACGAAGCATACTCTCGATATCATTAATCATTGTCGACCAAAACAACTGGTATAGTTTGTTAAACCTTCCTTCGAAACTATAATGGGTTGTAGATCCAAAGGTGATTTTCAAAGAAATACGTCGAAAGTATTAGTCTAAAAGACTCTTGGAGGAGATTACTATGAAGGTTGTGAAGGTTGTTATTTTATTCATTTTTTTAACAGGATGTAGCAATGCAAATGTTTCTTCAAATCCTCCAAAAAATGTACTGCTGTTACAAAGACTATTGAGGAGAAAAAGAATGTAATAAAATTTACAGATGTTGAACAGGCAGAAGCAATACATGTATGAGTCGATCTAGTATATCTTTTGGTTCATATAGAGGTAAATGAGTTATTTCTCTCCATTATGATACAAGACATTGAATACCATTAAATATACTGGTTCATGCTTCGCCGCAGCTTCACCCTATCTGAAAAAAACTGAAAATCTGCTCATAACAGCCTGAAATTTGGTTTCCCAAAAACATCTGTGATCACCACTTCCCCATCGAGGACGGTCCCTTTTGGAATGTTTAAATCTAATAGCCGAGGAAAACGATTGGTGACATCGGTTTTATGGCGGGTATAAAGTTTTTTATCTTCTATATTGGAATAGATGAGGAGGAACACATCCATTTTAGCTCCGAAAAATAATCATCATTATTGGACAGTTCATCCGTTTTTATGGAGCAACATTGGGCTAATAAACATTTTTTTACCTCTATTTTATGATACTACGGAAACGGTTTACAGAAATTAGGTGGTTGTGGGAAGGTTTCTTTTCGGTGTATGGCAGGTTCAGCACCGGAATAGAAATGGAAAGAGATATCTGATATTAGTGCAATAAAAGTAACAAAGAACTAGAATTATCACTTTGCTAATCGATCCCCCAATAGTCACAAAAGCTCCGCAATTAATCCTAGTCAAAGAGCGATTTACTAATTTTAATTTCTTCTTGATTTCATCATATGCTGTTACATGAGAATAAGGGGATTTCTTTGATGCTGTAGATGTTATGAAAGGAAAATCTAAAAGTTATGAGGTATACTTAATACTAGTGGATTAGACATTAATACTAGTGATTAAATTAGAAAAATACTTGTGACACTTTCTTAATAAAACTAATTTGAAGTTGATTTGGTGAGGATTAAACTGTTTTAGGTGGTCAAGAAGATAATCAAAAAAAGGACGTCCAGTCTTCAAAACTGCTTGAGACCTGCGTGCCAGGTCTGGTGGGTTCGATTCCCACGCAGTCCCGCCAATACTGACTTTCTTGTCAAACGAACAATTTCAAACACACACAGTCTTTTGGTCATTTTAAACGAAACTGTGTGAAACCGAGAATACGAAACTGTGTGAGTTCAGAACCTTCAAATACTATATTTGGAGGTTTTTTATATGCGGAAAGGTGTTAGAAAACATGGTAAAGTCATAGCAACGAGGAAGGTAACAAGTCGTTTACAATAGTTGAAATGTTCGAGAGGTTCATGTGGTTTAAGAACTCTGAAGGTAATGTACCTAGAACTGTTGAAGAATACGAGATACACTTCCAGTGGCTTTGTGATTACTTTGGGAAAGATTTATCACGAGAAGAAATCACAACTGAAGCTTTCCTTGGTTGGACTGATTTTATGACCCACGAGAAGCAATTGAAACCCAACACGGTCAACATAAGAATTAGAACAATGAGAGCTTTCCTTCGATATTGCTTCATGGAGAATATGATAGACGAACCAATTCACGAGAAATTTAAACCAGTTAAGGTTGCAGAGGAAGTAATTGAAGCTCTTTCTGTTGCAGAAATTAAGAGTCTGTTGAACGCTTTTGACGAGTCTACATTTGCTGGGTATCGTGACAAGGTAATGGTATTGGTCTTACTTGATACAATGGTGAGAATATCAGAATTACTAGCAATGAAGCGGCCAAATGTGGACTTTAAAGCTGGTACAATCAAACTGGAAGCAATGAATACAAAGACTCGTAAAGCTCGTGAAGTTCCACTCTCGATAAAGACAATAAAACTCTTGAAAGAATACATGAACGAGTCCGAGGACTTGGAGAAGACCTTTTACTCCTTCAGACCTCAAGGAATTTAGAAGTAAGAAGGTATAAAAAAGACTATGACCATGAAGAAGAAGTGAATATTACCGAGAAGGAGGTCTCACTGGTCTTCTTTTGCCTAACCTTTTTTAGGTTGTCAATTCCAAGGTGGCTATATAGAATATCAAATAATTTTGCAAAATTATAAATTTGATTTGCTGTTTAACAATCAAATAAAAGGAAGCTTTGAATGGAAATTGTAAATCAATGGTTATCCAAACATGTACGTTTTAATTAATCACCTTTTCGTGAGTTCATGACCAGTTTACATGTTATGTATAATCCCGCACACCACCTGACGAGGTTAGAATGGGCGGAGAAAATAAAAAAGTAACATGTCAACTTCTTGGGATAATGGGGTCAGACACATTTTTAAGACCCCATTTTTAGATAACAGGTTCGGCACTCAAAACATTGTGAGAGCCTTTTTTGAAAAAAGATTAAAATTCGGAGTACTTTTTAGGCTTTTTGCCGCATAGTTAAATTGGAATCTCAATCCTCCGACATGTCCTGACAATATTCTCTAATCAATCTAGACGCATATGTTTGGCTGATTTGCAGATCCTTAGCCACGCGCCTAGAGCTTTTATTTACTTTATAGGATTTACGAATCATCTCTTTTTTTGCCAATTCGACGGCCTCGTTAAGGGTAGCGGGGGCAGTATTTTCAATTTGGGCCAGTCCTTGGTTATAAATGCCTTCGGGCAGGTCATCGATACCGATGACATCATTGCTTACAATGACAAGCTTTTCTATTAGGTTTTCTAATTGTCTAATATTTCCGGGCCATGAATAATGGGTAAGCCATTCGAGGCAATCTTTAGAAATTAATTTGTTCATTTCAAGGATTCGATTAAATTTGTATAAGAAATTATAGATGAGCGGGACTATATCTTCTTGCCTTTCCCGAAGCGGAGGCATTTTGATATCCACTACGTTCAGCCGATAATATAAATCTTCTCTAAACATTTTGTTTTTTACCATTTTGTTTAAATCTTTATTGGTCGCGGCAATAATTCGGATATCGACTGACTTTTCTTTATTGCTGCCAATGGGAATGAATTTTTTCTCCTGAATAACTTGCAATATTTTAGCCTGAAGAGGCAAAGGCATGTCCCCAATTTCATCAAGAAATACCGTCCCCCCCTCTGCGCATTCCAGTATCCCTTTTTTACCGGAACGGTTTGCATTAGTGAAAGAACCAGGTGTATAACCAAAAAGCTCGGACTCCATTAATTCAGCAGGGATTGCAGCACAATTGATGGTTAAAAATGGGCCGTTCCCTCTATTTCCGTTTTCGTGAATATATTGGGCTAAGAGGCTTTTACCTGTTCCGGACTCACCTAAAATTAATATAGTAGAGTTTGCTGCTGCCACCTTCTTGGCAAACTTCAACACATTTTTTACCTTTTCATTATTTGTAATAATGCTGCCAAATGGATCTTCAGCTTCTTTACTTTTTTTTGAATCCCTTTCTTTTACTTTCAGCATTTTGTAGCTTTGTAATTCCCTTGCTGTCGTTACGATTAATTCCACTTCTTTTTGATCATTTAAAATAGGGACGACAGAGGTGAGCAGTTCCGCACCAAGGATTGTGGTTTGTTTAATCGTAATTGGCTCTTTTCTTTCCAAAACATCGGGGAAAATGGAGGGATACCAATAGCCTTTATCAGCCAATTCCATGCTCGCTTTACCTATAACTTCTTCCTTATTTAACCCATAATGCTTCTTACAGGCATCATTTACATAGATAATTTTCTTATCCTTATTTAAAACAAAGATTTCGTCAGAAGAATAATCTAAAATTTTTATAAGCGCTTCCATATTTAAATCTAAATCGGTTAGAAAATTGGATAATGTCATGAAGTGACCTCCCTATAAACATAATCTGAGTTCGATGGAGCTCAGAGTGAGTTTGGTTGTATTCAGAAAAGTGTTACAATAGGCAAAAGTGTGATACTAATCACATCCATTTTAATAATAGTCTAAATATTTCGAATTGTAAACAGCCCAAGAAGTGTCTAAAATAGGAAAATGTCCATGGGAAAGTAAGCCGGTGAACACTAAAGAACTCACTTCCCACTTTTAAAAATCCTATTAATCTAGGCTTTTTAGATAAAAAGATAGTTGGCACGAAATTTGCATTTAATAAAATATGAAAAGTACAATAAAGGATTTGAATGACAAAAGGAGGAATGACAAATGAAGCCGTTTACAGAGAATACCCTGGAGAACACTCTCCCGTACGATAATTATGTGAATCCGCACATATTTGAAGAGGAAAAGAAAAAGATTTTTCAAGATAGCTGGGTTTTAGCTGGACATATAAGCCAGGTGGAAAAACCGGGGGATTTCTTTACTTTTGATATAGCAGATCAGCCAATAATCATTAGCCGGGATAAAAACAATGAATTGAATGCCCTTTACAATATTTGCCCGCATAGAGGAACCAAAGTGGAAAAAAACGAGTGTGGAAATAAAAAGGTTTTCACCTGTACCTATCATGGCTGGACATTCCATATGAACGGGAAGTTGAATAAAGCGCCAAACTTCGGTACAAATGAATTAGGAAACCATAGCTGTATGCCACAAGTAAAGCTAGAAGTATTCCAGTCCATGATCTTCATAAATTTGAACCCAGAAGCAAGACCAATGGAAGAAACGTACGGAGAATTTATGGCCAACCTGGAAAGATACACCTTCCTGGATTCTTTGAAAAAGGTTCGGGTAACCCAAAGGATCATTGATGCTAACTGGAAAGCGGTTATTGATAATTACCTGGAGTGCGATCATTGTAAAATTGCCCATCCTGAGTTTTCAAAAACATTTGATATGAAGAATTACCACATCGACTTACATGGCAATTTCTCTTGTCAATATTCAGAATTAACCAATAAATCGAATGAACAACAAGAAGATCACGCCAATTTCTATTGGGTATGGCCTAACTTGATGGTTAGCATTTATCCTGGAAAAGAAGGGAATATGACTACAAGTCAAATTTTGCCGCTGGCACCAGATAAATCACTTGCCATCTATAGCTACTACTTTAAATCGGATGAAATTATAGAAGAGCAAGAGGAACTGATTCGTTTTGTCGATCAGGTAAGATTAGAGGATTTCGACCTTGTAGAGTTATTGCAAAAAGGCTTCCATACGAATGCCTTCAAGCATGGGGTGTATTCACCGACTGAGTATGCACTCAAATTTTTTCACAACCTTTATGAAGAAGCTATGAACGTGAAAGAAGGCATGCTATAGCGTACCCCTTCGTTTATATGAAAATAGATTTATATAGAAATATATTACTAGACATATTTGGAGGATTAAAATGAATAATCAAACAGAATTTACAGCCGTTGCAGAACCAAATGTTAAAGGTTACCAAACAGAATTCACCGTTGCGGACGCAATAGTAAAAGAGCTCCTGCAAGCAGGAGTGGAAGCGGTATTTGGAATCGTTAGTATCCACAATATGCCGATATATGACGCGATCCTAAGGGATGGGAATATCCGCACCGTTACTGCCCGTGGCGAAAGTGGAGCGGTTAACATGGCTGATGCCTATGCCCGTGCTACAGGAAAATTGGGTGTTGTCATCACAAGTACTGGTACTGGAGCAGGTAATGGGGCAGGTTCCTTGTCAGAAACATGGAACTCAGGGACTCCTGTTCTGCACATTACTGGGGAAGCGGATTCTAATTATATTGGAACAGACCAACGTTATATTCACGAAGCTAAAGACCAGTTAAAAGCGATGGAGGGCGTGAACAAAGCAGCCTATCTATTGAAGCGTCCAAAGCAAATCATTCCGTTTATGCGTAAAGCGATCAAAGAAGCACTGACTGTACCAACAGGTCCGGTAACTGTTTCCATTCCAACGAATTTCCAGGCACAGATTATTCCTAACAATCAATTGATTCAAATGGAAGCGCTTCAAAACAAGGAGGTAAAGCTCAATATTCCAGCTGATGCTATCGAAAGGATCGTCTTAGCAAAAAGACCAATCATTTGGGCAGGAAATGGGGTAATTGCGTCAGGTGCATCAGAGGAACTGCAAAGACTGGTAAATAAAATTCAGCCTGCGGTCGTTACAAGTGAATCTGGAAAAGGGTCTATCCCTGAAAACCACCCGCTTTGCATCGGTAACTTTACGTTATCCCCTCAAGTGGAGGAACTATTGAAAAAGTCGGATTTACTTATTAGTGTCGGGGTCCGTTTCCGTGGTAGTGAAACGAATGGATGGACACTTCCGGTACCGGAAAATCACATCAATATTGATTTGAACCCTAATGCCTTTAATCGTAACTTTGATACATTGTATACACTGAATGGAGATGCCAAGGCAGTTTTACAAGAGATTAATAGTCTTTTGGCCAATAAGGAGATCCATCCGGATGCAGATTATGTCGATGAAGTGCAGTCAGTCCGTCAGGCTGTACGTGATGATCTTCGAAGCCAAATTGGGCCTTATGGTGAAGTGGCGGATATTATGCGTGAACAGCTGCCTGAGAATACAGTATTGGTGACGGACGTAACGATCCCTGGATACACTTGGGGGAATAAATTGTTCGATATTTATGAACCAAGAGACTACCTCTACATGACAGGCGGCGGCATCGGACAAGGTTTGCCAATGGCGATTGGCGCCCAAATCGGTCAGCCGGAAAAGAAAGTCGTTCTCATTGCTGGTGATGGTGGATTCATGGTGAATTCAAGTGAGATGATCTCAGCGATTCAGGAGGATGCGCCGATTATCGTTCTATTATTCGATGATGGTGGATATGGAATCTTACGATACTATCAAGAAGCGGCATATGGTCGACGTATATCTGTAGACTTGAAAAACCCTGATTTCGTCCTGCTGGCAAAATCAATGGGCTTCGAATCAGAGAAAGTTCGCTCGGTTGAAGAGTTCAAGGCAGGATTAGCGAATGCAATCGCAAGCAGAAAGCCTTATATGGTTGTAGTAGATGTAGAAGCAGTTGGAGTATTGGAATACAAGGATTCGGATGAATACATCGCTTCTTTCCGTCCAAAACAGGGATAGGTTTTAGCTAATGAACCGCTCGCTCTTAGAGAGCCTATGTGTCTATTAAAAGTGAGATAGAATTGGTGGCCATATGAAGTAATATGGCCAGTAATTCACTATATTGGAATTATTATTCCGATGCAATGAATGGTTATATTCAGAAAACATAATCTGAAAAATAAGGACGGTCATGTTAAAGGTGAAAGATATACTTAAACTTGAATTAGATAAAATAAAGTCAAAGTTATGGGAAATCAGCGGTCAGATGTACAGAAATCCTGAACTTGGTGACAAGGAATTTGAATCAATGCAACTATTGACAAACTTTTTGTCTGCACACGATTTTCGGATTGAATCAGGATTGGTTGACCGACCAACTTCTTTTAAAGCTGAATTTAAAGGTGAAAAAGCGGGTCCTACAATCGCCTTTTTAGCAGAATATGATGCTTTGCCTGAAATTGGCCATGGGTGCGGACATAATTTGATTGGCACGATGAGTATGGGCGCTGGTATTATTCTTAGCAAGCTGATAAGTGAAATAGGGGGAAGCGTTGTCGTATTAGGTACCCCGGCAGAGGAAACGAATGGTGCTAAAGTGCCGATGAGTCAAGAAGGAGTATTCGAAAGTGTAGATGTTGCGATGATTCTCCATCCTAATAATGTATCCGTTGCAAGTGGAACAACTTTGGCGGTAGATGCACTTCAATTCAAATATAAAGGAAAAGCATCGCATGCAGCGGCGGCTCCTGAACATGGAATTAATGCACTAGATAGTGTTATCCAACTTTTTAATGGTATAAATGCACTTCGTGAGCATTTGCCGACAGATGTTCGTGTGCACGGGATTATTTCTGAAGGTGGTCAAGCCCCGAATATTGTTCCAAATTTAGCAGTCGCTCAATTTTATATTAGAGCAAAACAACGTTCTACTTTAGATGAAGTTGTAAAAAAAGTAAAAAATATCGCAAATGGTGCTGCCCTAATGACGGGTTCACAGCTTGAAATATTAAATTATCAAATAAGCTATGACAATATGGTTACAAATCAATATCTATCCCACGCTTTCACTAAGAATTTAAAAGAAATCACCGATCAACCGGTTCTAGCTTCTGAACATAGTAATGGATCTATGGATATGGGGAATGTAAGTCGTGTCGTACCTGCAATTCATCCATTTATTGGATTGAATGATTCAGAGTTAGTATTGCATACCCAGGAATTTGCTGATAGTACAGTATCAGAAAAAGGACGTCAAGCACTTGTTAATGGTGCATTAGCATTAGCTTGTACGGGATACGATGTTTTAACAGATAAAAACTTATTGGAAAATATTAAGACAGAATTTAAAAAGAATAAATAGTTTGTTCGCTTTTGATCGTGATCAGAATAGCTAAATTCAGCAGAGTCCTAAAGCCTATCAAAGATTGTGTATTGTTTATTATTTTGATAGAACGCTTACATTTGATGATAATAAGTCAACCAAGGCAAGTGGGGAGGAAACAAAGTTATGACAATAGAATTGAAACAATATATAAATGGGCAATGGGTAGAATCAAGTGACCCGAAAAAACTTAATATCATTAATCCTGCTACACAGGAAGTCATTGCCAGAGCCCCGAAAGCAACAAAAGAAGAAACGGAAGAAACAATCAAAATAGCTAAGAGAACATTTGAAAGTGGTGTCTGGTCTGACCGTTCTCCGCAAGAAAGAGCGGCGGTTTTACTACAAATTGCTGATAAATTGCAGGAAAACATTGATGAGTTAACAGAGTTGGAAGTACAAAATAACGGAAAAACGAGAAGAGAAGCACGGTCGGATGCTGAAGAGGCCGCTCATACATTTCGTTATTATGCAGGTCTGCTTACTATGCCTAATGGCCAAGCGTATGAAGCCTCTGGGGATATGCAGACATTGATTGTAAAGGAACCGATGGGTGTTGCCGGATTGATTGTTCCTTGGAATTTTCCCTTATTGATGAGTGTATGGAAGATTGCACCGGCGCTTGCGGCCGGTAATAGCATTCTTCTAAAGCCGGCAGAAATTACTCCGATGACAGCAGTAAAATTGTTTGAACTGATTGATCAGTCCGATTTACCAAAGGGAGTAGCTAACCTCATTATGGGAATTGGATCGGTCGTAGGGCAGACGATTGCTGAGAGCGATGATGTGGACGTTGTTTCTTTTACTGGAAGTACAGAGGTCGGCCGTCGGATCATGCAGGCGGCAGCAGGTAATTTGAAAAAAGTGTCCCTTGAGTTAGGAGGGAAATCTCCGAACATTATCTTTGATGATGCGGATTTAGAAACAGCCGTTGATTATGCCCTATTTGGCATTTTTATGGGCTCTGGGCAAGTTTGTTCTTCGGGGAGCCGTCTTCTTGTCCAAGAGGGAATCTACGACACATTTGTGGAGAAATATGTAGAAAAGGCAAAAGGGATTAGGGTTGGTCCCGGAAATGATGGACATTACCAAATGGGTGCCATTGTCGGCAAAAAGCATTTTGAAAGTATACTAGACTACATTCGAATTGGGAAAGAAGAAGGAGCGAAACTTGCTCTAGGTGGTAATCGAATAGAGAAAGATGGGCTGGAAAAGGGATTTTTCATTGAGCCTACCGTCTTTACTCATGTAACAAGCGATATGCGGATTGTCAGAGAAGAAATCTTTGGTCCCGTTGTTGCTATTCAGAAATTCAAAGATGAAGAAGAAGCAGTCAAGATTGCCAACGACTCAGACTTTGGACTTGCAGGGGCGGTTTTCTCTACAGATCAAAACAAGGCAATAAGAGTCATCAAAAAAGTCCGCGCCGGTATTACATGGGTGAACGCTTACCACCTCACGAATATTCAAGCGCCGTGGGGGGGCTATAAACAAAGCGGCATCGGCAGAAGCCTTAGTACTTATGGACTGGATGAATACCAGGAAACGAAACAGATTAACGTTAATTTGAATCCAAAGCCTATTCGGTGGTTTGAATAGCAGCTTAATTTTTTAAGGTATTAACAACATATTCACAGTGTTAATAGTGTTTTTTTAAAATAGCAGCTGCATGAGAAAATAAAATTCTTAGGAGGTATTGAAATGACTAAACCATATTTAGTTGTAGAGTGGAATGATACGGAAACGGATGCACAGGGGTGGCTTGTTGTTCATAATTTCGTGAAGGGATATACAGGCGGCGGTACGAGAATGCATCCATCAGTAACAAAAGAAGAGGTTGAAAGATTGGCCCATGCAATGGCTTATAAGTATGTAGCGAGTGATAGCGGAACGACCGGAGGATGTAAAGCTGGTATTAAGTATGATTACAAAGCTCCGGATGCTAATAAAGTCTTAAGAAGATTTTTAATTGCCATGATGCCTTATATTGATAGCGGCGTATCTTTAGGAAGTGACCTCGGTACGAAGTATGAAGATGTCCTTCAAATCTTTAATGAATTCGGCATTGATATCCCTCTAACAAAGACAATGAAACAAGATCCTGCAATTCTTCAAGGGATAAAGGATTTTGATGGACTGATGAAAACAAGAATTGATGGATTGCTTTTAAATGATGCTGTGACAGGATATGGTGTCGCCTTTTCGGCAGATGAAGCTTGGAAGTTTAAAAATGGCAGGGACGGAGCGGAGGTTGTCATTCAAGGCTTCGGGTGTGTAGGAGCAAGCTGCGCATTAAAACTGTCTCAATTAGGTTATAAAATCGTCGGAATTTCAGATGCGAACTTGTTAGTCAAATGTGAAGAAGGATTGGATATTCAAACCCTTATTGACCATAAGAATGTATTTGGAGAAATGGATACCAATTATTTTGAACCGAACTATACGGTAAGGCCAAACTCCGACTGGCTTGATGTAGATTGTGATATTCTCATCCCGTCTGCATTAGAGGATGTTATTAACCAGTCTAATGCTGAGATGGTAAAGGCCAGCTTGATTGTTGAAGCGGCTAATATCCCAGTATCTTCCGAAGGAGATGAAATCATTAAACAAAGAGGAATTGACATCGTCAATGATTTTGTTGCCAACCTAGGGGCCATAAGATTTTATGACGCTGTGATTTTTGGACTGGTCAAACCAGACCCTCAGGCTGTAATGGATGATATTGAAAAGCTATGCCGAAAAAATACCAATCAACTATTTTCAGAAGCGAAAAAACAAAACAGATATCAGCGAGATGTTGCGTATGAAATTTTTAAACCAGAAGTCAGTGATTTATTAGAGTTTGCTGAACCATCTGAAAAAGCAGCAGTCAGATAATCTGTTAATTCATATGGATAGAGAAAATAAAGGAGGAATTGGATGAAACCAGATCAGGGAAGTCAACCGAAAGAATTAAAACGTTCGATGAAAAGCAGGCATTTATTTATGCTTTCTATAGGTGGAGTCATTGGTACGGGTCTTTTCCTAGGATCGGGGTATGCGATTGGCGAGGCCGGACCTTTCGGAGCTATTACTGCCTATTTATTCGGAGGCTTGCTTATGTACTTGGTCATGGTTTGTCTTGGGGAGCTATCCGTCGTAATGCCGGTTTCCGGTTCATTTCAGGCCCATGCAGAGCGGTTTATCGGCCCTGCCTCTGGGTTTATGATTGGCTGGACTTACTGGCTAAGCTGGGCAATTTATGTAGGACTAGAGTTTATTGCAGCCGGTTTGTTGATGGCCAGGTGGTTTCCAGATGTACCGGTATGGGTATGGTGTACCGTTTTCTCCTTACTTTTATTCGGTATAAATGCCTTGACTACAAGAAGCTTTGCTGAGATGGAGTACTGGTTCTCAGCCATTAAAGTATTAGCTGTTCTCTTTTTTATTGTCGTTGGTGGGGCAGCGATTTTCGGTTTGGTTCCTATAAAGGGACAATCGGCCCCCCACCTTTCAAACTTTTTCGGTGACGGATTATTTCCAACAGGTTTCATCGGCGTCTTTATATCAGTGATGACAGTCGTTTATTCCTTTATGGGTTCAGAAATTATGGGAGTTGCAGCGGGTGAGACAGAGGATCCTGAAAAGAGTATCCCAAAAGCTATCCGGAGTATCATCGTCCGTATTTTACTTTTCTATGTACTGGCAACTTTTGTCTTATCAGCCATTGTTCCGTGGAAGAAGGCGGGTGTGCTCGAAAGCCCATTTGTAACTGTATTCGATATGACAGGAATTCCTTATGCGGCTGATATTATGAACTTTGTTATATTAACAGCGATACTTTCAGTGGGAAATACAGGTTTGTTTGCTTGTACGAGAATCCTTTTTTCACTTTCCCAAAGCGGTCAGGCTCCGCTAGCCTTCGGTAAGGTAAACAAACGCGGTGTTCCTATGAACGCCTTACTTGTGACACTTGCCTTTGCTTTACTTTCCTTGCTTACCAGTGTTATAGCAGAAGAAACATTATTTGTTGTCCTGCTTGCGATCAGTGGTGTTGGAGGGGTAGTTACGTGGATGGCAATTGCGTTTGCACAGTATAAATTCCGTAAACAGTATATGGCGGATGGGGGAAAGCTTGCGGATTTGAAATTTAAAGTTCCTTTCTTCCCGCTAGTTCCAATTGTCTGCCTTATCATGTGCGTAGGAATCGTCGTGTTTACTGCTTTCGATCCGGCACAGCGGACATCACTGTATATAGGATTCGGCTTTGTTGTCGCTTGTTATGTTTTTTACTACTTTAAATTTACAAGAAAGAGAATGGATACAACCGTCCTAACAAATGGGGAGCAGATTAACTAGAGGAAAATGGTTAAATGGAGTTTTAATTATCAGAAGGTTCAAATAGTGGATATCCAACTGTATTACATTTATGTATTCTAAACTGGGATGGTGAAATATGAAGAAGGTTTTTCTATTAACTTTAATACCAGCCTTGGGTTCACTTTTTGTCATTAATCGAGTGGAACCCTATGTACTTGGATTGCCATTTGTCCTTTTTTGGGCTATATGCTGGGTTGGCCTGACATCTTTGTTCCTGATCATTGCTAATAAGCTGGATCCTGCGAATAAGGAGGAAGAAGAATTATGAACGCAGCCCTTCTAGTCATCCTTTTTTTTCTAGGATTGTGTATTTGGTTAGGGCTTCAAGCCCGAAAAGGCAAAGAAATGAATATGGAGCAGTGGTCTGTCGGGGGACGGGGTTTTGGAAGTCTTTTGATGTTCTTTTTATTAGCAGGTGAGATGTTTACTACCTATACATTCCTGGGGGCAAGTGGTGGTACTTATCGATCCGGCATGCCTCCCGCCCTATACGCATTCAATTGCTTTTACTTTGTAATCGGCTACTGGCTGCTGCCGCCTGTTTGGAAGTATGCTAAGGAAAATAAAGTCCTATCCCAATCAGATTTTTACGAGAAAAAGTATAATAGCCCGGCTCTCGGCGTTCTAGTAGCAATAATAAGTGTTATTGCCATTATCCCGTATTTGGTGATGCAGTTAAAAGGGTTAGGAATTATTGTATCCCAAGCATCCTATGGTTCGATTTCTCCCAACATGGCGATAGTGGTAGGGGTGATTGCCATCACAATTTATGTAACGGTATCAGGGATGCATGGGGCCGCATGGACAGCGATTATTAAAGATATTCTAATCCTGGCTGTCGTCGTCTTTATGGGATTTTATTTTCCTTTTCATTATTACGGCGGAATACAGCCGATGTTTGAAGCAATCAATACGGCAAAAAGTGGATTTTTACTTTTCCCTGAACAAGGGTTGAGTATATCATGGTTTGTTTCTGCAACGATCATGACGGCACTAGGCTTTTACATGTTTCCACATATGCTAGCGGGGGTGTTCTCGGCTAAAAGTGCTAAATCACTGCGTGTGAATGCGGGGGTAATGCCCATTTATCAGATTATTATCGTTTTTTCCTTGCTTATCGGTTTTTCCGCTATTATTCAAGTTCCAGATTTAAATGGTACAGATGCAGATTTAGCCTTGTTTAAAATGGCGAAAATGTCTTTTGATCCTTGGTTTGTTGGTGTGATTGGGGCAGCTGGAGCAATGGCCGCTCTTATCCCAAGTTCATTAATATTGACGGCAACTGCAACGCTTCTTTCTAAAAATATCTATAAAGTATGGAAACCAAACACAACGGATCAACAGTTGGTAAAGTTGAGCAAGATGTTGGTGCCTGTCATTGCTTTGGTGGGACTTTACTTTTCATTCAATGGCGGAAACTCCGTTCTTACGCTATATATCATGTCTTATAGTTTTATGGTTCAGTTGTTTCCTGCTTTGTTTTTTAGCCTTTGGAAAAGCAACCCAGTTACCGTTCAAGGGGCCTTCGCTGGAATGATTGTTAGTAGTATAATCGTCATTTATTCAACCATTACAGAAATGTCACTTGCAACGTTATTCCCGTCATTACCAAATGTCATTAAGGATTTAGATCTAGGATTAGCCGTATTAATGATCAATATTGCTGTAACGTTGGGAGTAAGTGTTGTAACGAAGAAATCGGCTGCTAGTGTGGATGATGACACTAATATTAGTAATCTAGCATGAAATAAAAGTAAAAAAGATTGATAGAAGAGTTTAGGAGGATCTATTGATGCGCCATTTGAATTACATTAACGGTAAATGGAAAGAACCAACTACAAATGAATATAAAGAGAATCTAAGTCCACATAATGGAGAAGGCTTGGGGGAATTCCCATCCAGTGCAGCAGCTGATGTTTACGACGCAGTAGCTGCTGCAAAAAGTGCATTTCCTGCCTGGAAAAAACTCTCTATTCAACAAAGGGCCGTTTATTTACAAAAGGCTGCGGCAATTTTGAAAGAAAACATAGAGGAAATAGGACGGGATCTGATTAAGGAAGAAGGAAAAGCGTTTTTGGAAGGGATGGGGGAGGCGAATCGCTCAGTTAGCATTCTCGAATATTATGCAGCTGAAGCACGGCAGCCGCTTGGAGATGTCATTCCGTCTGCGAGTGAGAAAACATTTTTGTATACGACCCGTACCCCACTAGGTCCTATTGGGTTAATTACACCATGGAATTTTCCCATTGCCATTCCAGTATGGAAGATGGCACCAGCACTTATATACGGAAATACAGTGGTGATTAAGCCTGCTGATTTAACACCGAAATCTGTCTATCACGTTATGAAAGCTTTTGATGAAGCTGGTCTGCCAGCAGGTGTCCTTAATTGTGTATTTGGCCGAGGATCTGTTATTGGGAATGAATTGGTGAACCATCCAGATATAAAAGCCATTTCTTTCACCGGTTCGAACCAAGTTGGACGGCAGATTCAAAAACAGGCTGTAGAACACGGAAAAAAGGTACAGATGGAAATGGGAGGAAAGAATCCGCTAGTTGTACTAAATGATGCAGATCTTGAAAGAGCGGTTGAAATAGCTGTAGGTGGAGCATTTAAATCTATCGGTCAAAAATGTACAGCAACGAGTCGTGTGATTGTCGAAGAAGGGATTTACGAGTCATTCCGTGATCAGCTTGTAAAGCGTACGAAGGAATTAACAATTGGTAACCCGCTTCACGAGGGAACCGTTATCGGTCCGGCCGTATCAAAAGCACAGCTTGATGGGGTGCTCGAAATGATCGAAACGGGGAAATCAGAAGCAACACTGCTTTGCGGTGGAGAGATCCCGGAAGATGAAGAATTAAAAAATGGTTTTTATGTAAAACCAACAATCTTTGAAAACGTGCCTAAAGATGCTCGGATTGCCCGTGAGGAAATTTTCGGTCCAGTTCTTGCCTTGTTTAAAGCCAAAGATTACGAGGAAGCAGTGGAAATGGCAAATGATACTGAATTTGGTCTTAGCGCAGCCATTTGCACAAACAACTTAACATTGGCCCGCCGTTTCATTGAAGATGCGGAAGTAGGACTTGTACATGTGAACTCGGAAACTTCGGGAGCAGAACCACAAATGCCTTTTGGCGGATGTAAAAATTCTAGTTCAGGCAGTCGTGAACAAGGAAAAGCTGCTATTGAGTTTTATACAGAAGTGAAGACTGTTTATATGGATCCAATGTAATTCTTACTACTCAACAAGGAAAATCAAAATGGAGAGGGGTCCTAATGAAAATGTATGATTTTGCAATAGTTGGCGGAGGAATTGTTGGTTTATCAACAGGGATGGCCATTTATGAGCGTTTTCCTAATGCGAAGGTAGTCGTCATTGAGAAGGAATCCGTTGTTGCGGAACATCAAACAGGGCATAACAGCGGTGTGATTCATTCGGGCATTTATTATAAGCCCGGTAGTTTCAAAGCTCGTTTTGCCCGCCAAGGAAGTAAATCGATGACGGCATTCTGCCAAACACATGGAATAGACCATGATATTTGCGGAAAAGTAATTGTTGCAACCAAACAAGAGGAAATACCGATTCTTGAGAATTTATATCAACGCGGGCTGGAAAATGAATTAGCTATTCATAGAATCGGGACAGATGAATTAAAGGAAATTGAACCACATGTTAATGGTTTAGGCGCAATCCGTGTTCCGATGGCCGGCATCGTAAATTACAGACAAGTTAGTGAAAAGTTCGCCGAAATTATCCGAGGGAGTGGCGGAGAGATTCGTCTAAATACCAAAGTGGAGAAAATGTTAGAAGAATCGGATCAAGTAATCATTGAAACGAATCGCGGAACATTAAAAGCTGGAATAGTCATTAACTGTGCTGGGCTTCACAGTGATCGTGTAGCACTAGCAACAGGATATAAAACAGATATGAAGATTTTGCCTTTTAGAGGCGAGTATTACAAATTAAAACCTGAAAAGCGCTATCTAGTAAAAAATTTAATTTACCCTGTTCCAAATCCAAAGTTCCCATTTCTGGGGGTCCATTTCACCCGAATGATCAGCGGTGAAGTCGATGCGGGACCAAATGCAGTGCTTAGCTTTAAACGGGAAGGATACAGAAAGACAGATTTTAATGCAAAGGATATAATAGAATCATTAAGCTTTCCTGGATTATGGAAAATGGCAGGGAAATTTGCGAAGGAGGGGTTTGATGAATATATTCGCTCCTTCAGTAAGAAACAATTTACAAAGAGCCTTCAGGAACTGATTCCGGAAATCCAAGAAGAGGATTTAATCCCCGCACCTGCTGGAGTACGCGCTCAAGCATTAAGGAGCGATGGAAATATGGTAGATGACTTCCATATTATTCAAGGAAAACGAACGATCCATGTATGTAATGCGCCATCTCCTGCTGCAACGGCTTCCATCGAAATTGGAAAAGAAGTGGTGAATAGAATACCAGAACAAACAAACTTAAAGGAAGCTAACATTGTTTAAATAATTCTTTCGAGAGGTAGGTCCATTATGCTAAATGGAAAAACAATTTTTATTGCAGGCCACGCTCGTCTGCCGCAAGGAATGGCAGCAAAAAGTGTCTTCGATACGTTAACGATTACAGCTGAAGTAGATATTAAATATGGTGTGATTTTAGAGGCGTCTTGTACTCTAGCAACCGAACAGGGGCGCGACTTTATCGGCCGTATATTAAGGGGCATTAGTTTAAAAGATGGAGTAGAAGATGCAATCGAAGAAATTGAAACCTACTACCGAGGCAAGGCGACAAATGCTATTGTTGCGGCATTAAAGGATCTGGGCCTTCATTTCCATCAAATAAAAACTGAAGAAAAGCAGAAGGTACTATAATCATTTCCAAATTATTCAAAAAAACAATTGACAATCTAGCAAATACAAAGTATACTAAGAGTATTCAAAATATTTCTAATACTTCCACTCTCTGAATAACACCCTTTCAGATCCGTGGATAGATTATAAATACTTGGAAACAGGAAATATAAATAACAATTAACTGCTAATTCATTGTGACTCTATTAGCCATAGAGCTGTGAAGTGAATATAAGCCAGTTGTACATTGGGTCCCGCTATTATAGGGTACTTTGTGCAGCTGGCTTTTTATATTCCCTGACTTCCATATTTTAACTATCTCACACAAAACTGGAGGAATAAAAAATGGTAATCGCAGAAAAACAAAGAGGGAAATTCGAAACAAAAACAAACATGTATGAAGTAAAAGTTCATCAGCAAACAGACCGTCTATACCACATTCAACTTTCGAAAGAGGCAATTCAAGGGTTTTTAAATGCCGTCAAATCAGAAAACTATTCTGTCCAGCATTTAGAATATACACCATATGCTCGTCTTATTGTCGCTTCCATGCTATTAGACCAGGTTGGTGAAGAATTCGGCGAGTTGCTTCCAAACATCGTTCATGACCGTGAATCAGGCGGATTTACGATTGGATTGGATGGTGTTACAAATAATACAGATGAATACGTTATTTTCTCCACTGCTATTTCTTATTTGTTAGGTTCATCAAATTTTGATTCGATGTCAGGTAAATATTACGCACGCTTTTCTGTCAAACATACCGATAACAGTGACTCTTATCTCCGTCAAGCCTATCGCTTATTTACACTTCATACTGATGGGACATTTGTAGATGAGCCGACAGATTGGCTGTTAATGATGAAAATAGTTGAAGAAAATGCACGCGGTGGTGAATCTCGATTATTACACCTTGATGATTGGAAAGACCTTGATAAGTTTTCAAATCATCCATTGGCAAGCCATAAGTTTACTTACAAAGCACCATCTAGTAAAAATGTAGACCAGGAAATCCAGCGCTTAACCTTCTTCAATTACAATAATAAGCCTGGTGCATGTTTCATCGACCAATTTGTTTGTCCTGAAACCATTGAAGAAGCTAAATATCTTCGTGACCTTTCACATTCAATGGAAACCGATGAAAGCGTTACAGAACTCGAACTTCCAGTCGGAGATTTAGTCGTTGTTAACAATATATTCTGGTTACATGGGCGTGCAGCCTTTGAGGTAAATCCCAACTTAAACCGCGAATTACTACGTCAGCGAGGACGTTTTCATCAGTAAAAAGTTCCAAGTGACAAGCACCATCGGAATTATGTCAAAAGGCCAATTATCTTTTTCTGGGAGTGATTATGAATGACACAGTTTAAACATTTATTTAGTCCAGTTGAAATTGGCCATACAGAATTGAAAAATAGGATTCTAAGTACGGCACATCAAACAAATCATGTTATGAATGGAATCCCTACATTGGATATGACTGCCTATCATGTAGAACGTGCCAAGGGCGGCGCTGGATTACTTATACTAGAAGCCGCCGCTGCACATCCATCGGGGATGCTGACAACCAAAACAATTGCTGGATATGATAAAAAGATTGTCCCCGCTTACCTGGAGCTTTCCAATGAAGTGAATAAATATGGAACGAAAGTATTTTCACAATTATTCCATGGTGGCAGGGAAGTAGTTTCAAGTGAGTACCGGAATGCGGCCTGGGCACCGTCAGCGATTCCGAGCCTAAGATTCAGTACGATGCCCAAACCGATGAGTATTGAGGAAATTAAAGATGTAATTGAAGGATTTGCGTTGTCTGCTAAATTGGCGAAGGAAGGCGGACTGGATGGTGTAGAAATCTGTTGCTCACACGGATACCTGCCTGCACAGTTTTGGTCGGCGCAGACTAATCATCGAACCGATGAATATGGGGGATCGTTTGAAAACAGAATGCGGTTTATTATTGAAGTGATGGAGCGGGTCTGGCAGGAAGTTGGGGGGGACTTTACGGTTGGACTCCGTATGAGTGCAGATGAAATGACCATGGATGGAACAACCGTAAAAGATGCCGTACAAATTGTTGAATATTTGGTCGAAAGAGTAAGAGTGGATTTTATTGATATCACCTCTGGAGATTCCAGTACATTTAACGGATCCACACATATTGTGCCGCCATCTCCAATGAAGCATGGATATAACACACCCAATGCATTTAAAATTAGAATGGCTGGCGCTGTGCCGGTTTTCGTCGGCTCGCGTATTGTAGATCCGGCAGAAGGGGATAAGATTGTGGCAACAGGAAAAGCAGATGTTGTCGGCATGACCCGTGCCTTAATTGTAGATCCTTACATGCCTAACAAGGCAAAGTCAGGCAATCTTCAACAAATTGATGCCTGTTTAGGCTGTTTACAGGCTTGTATTGGGCATTATCACAATGGTTTAACCATCGGCTGTGTCCAAAACCCCTCAGCAGGCAAGGAAAATGAAGTGCAAGCTCTTAAGGATAGCCATAGAGACAAGAAGAAAGTTCTTGTGATCGGTGCTGGACCAGCAGGAATGCAAACGGCGGCTACATTAGATGAACTTGGCCATAGGGTTATTCTGGCCGATAAAGCGGACAAAATCGGCGGATTATTGAATACATTAAAAAAGATGCCAATGAGACATGAACTTGCGGAATCGATGCTTGATAATTATATGCGAAAAATATCTACTAGTAACGTGAAAGTTACACTTGGAGTGGCTGTACAACCAGAAGATATTAACAAAATTTCACCGGATGCCATTATCTGCGCCACAGGATCAAGACCGTATATTCCCGATATTCCAGGGATTCATGATCACCGTGTAATGACGGTGGAAGAGGTGTTTCATCATCCGAATAACCATATAGGGAAAAATGTTTTGGTATTTGATTTTGCAGGTGATTGGCCAGCCATAGAAGCGGCGATTGATTTGGCGGAAAAAGAGCATATCGTCTCGCTTATTACTGCAAGGCTGCATGTGGGTGAAGGTGTGCCTCAATACTTACGAAATGAATATTTAAAAAAGCTTTATCAACTAAACGTAAAAATAATGCCTCATTATGATTTAGGAGAAATTAAAGGGGATTCTGTTGTCATTAGAAATCTATTCTCATATGAAAAAGAGACAATGGAAAATTGGGATTCTATTATTCTTTCGCACGGTCGTGTACCAAATAGTGAACTATATGAACAAATGAAGAAATTAGCACCTGAAGTATGGCAAATCGGTGATTGCTTGGCGCCGAGAACAATAGAAGAGGCAACTTTTGAAGGTATGTCTATAAGTTTGCGATTAGGAGTCCAAGACAATGGAAATCTTCCCATTTCAACTATTAAAGGGCTTCTAACGAAATAATAGTGTAACCTTCAAAGTGTTTTTTCAAATAAGAGCTTGAATGTATGGAATGAGTAGGAGGTGGGAGTTTTTGAAAGGAGCTTTGGAAGGTATAAAAGTATTGGATTTATCGAGGGTACTGGCGGGTCCATACTGTACGATGATTCTTGGGGACCTTGGAGCAGATATCATGAAAGTGGAGGCCCCGGGAGGCAGTGATGAAACGCGGGGCTGGGGGCCGCCGTTCCAAAATGGTGTAAGTGCCTATTATTTATGTGCTAACCGCAATAAGCGTAGCATCACCGTAAATCTGAAAACTGAAGAGGGAAGGGAAATCATTCGCACTTTAGCCAAAGATGCGGACGTAGTGATTAATAACTTCAAAACCGGTTCGATGGAAAATTGGGCCTTGGACTATGACTCTTTGAAAGCGATCAACCCGAGGCTGGTATATTGCTCCATCACAGGCTTTGGCGAAACGGGACCATATTCTCATTTGCCGGGCTATGATTACATTATTCAGGGAATGAGTGGACTGATGAGCATTACCGGGAATGATGGAAGTGGGCCAATGAAAATTGGCGTAGCAATGGTTGATATTTTAACAGGTTTGTATTCTGCCATTTCGATTGAAGCAGCATTACTGGAAAGAGAGAAATCCGGACAAGGGCAAAAAATAGATATGTCGCTTATGGATACGGCCGTAAGCTCACTCGCCAATGTAGCAAGCAATTATCTTATATCTGGAGCAATCCCAAGAAGACTTGGTAACGACCATCCAAATATTGTTCCATACTCAACATTCAGGGCAATGGATGGAGAATTGATTATTGCAGTTGGTAACAACCGGCAGTTTGCTACCCTTTGTGAAGTAATGGGAATAAGTGAAATTGCAGCAGATGAACGGTTCCTTACGAATGAAGCAAGGGTTAATAATAAACGTGAACTCACGGGTATTTTAGAAACCCGGCTGAAAATCAAACCAGTCAATGAGTGGATGGAGCTGTTTTCACAGCATAATATTCCGTGCGGTCCTATTGCGATGATGGATCAGGTATTTAACCATCCACAAGTATTGGCCCGGGAGATGGTCGTTGAAGTGGATCACCCGGAAGCAGGTTCAGTCAAGCTAGTCGGCTCGCCCATTAAACTGTCAAGAACGAAGACAAAAATAGAACGTCATCCCCCGATTGCTGGGGAACATACCGTTGAAATCTTGCAGCAGGTGGGATATTCACATGTGGAAATTGAACAATTACAAAAGAATAATATTATTCAAATTTACCTGGAGGCCTATACGCTATGAATTTTGAATTTTCGGAAGAGCAGGTAATGTTAAGAAAAATGGTTAGAAGTTTCGTAGATAAAGAAATTATTCCAAATATGAAAGAATGGGACGAGCAAGGGAAATTCGATCCGATTATTTGGAAACGATTAAGTGAGCTGGATCTTATGGGTGTTTGTATTCCTGAAGAATATGGCGGCAGCGGCATGGATTACAATTCACTCGCCATTGTTTGTGAAGAAATGGAAAGAGGCGATACTACTTTCCGTACCGCTGTATCCGTTCACATCGGCTTAAACAGTTTAACACTACTGCAATGGGGTAATGAGGAACAAAAACAAAAATATCTCGTTCCGCAGGCAAAAGGTGAAAAAATCGGCGCTTTCGGGTTAACGGAACCGGGGGCTGGTTCAGACGTGGCAGCCCTTCAGACCACTGCAGTAAAAGACGGGGATGACTATATTTTAAATGGTTCGAAAACGTGGATTTCCCTTTGCGATGTAGCGGATCATTTCATTGTGTTCGCCTATACGGATAAATCGAAAAAACACCACGGTATTTCCGCATTTATTGTGGAGCGCACCATGCCTGGTTTCTCATCAAAAGCAATAAAAGGCAAAATGGGTATCCGTTCTGGAAATACAGGAGAGTTATTCTTTGATAATGTAAGGGTTCCAAAGGAAAACCTATTAGGTTTAGAGGGCGAAGGGTTTAAAATCGCTATGGCCGCACTTGATAACGGTCGCTTTACCGTTGCAGCAGGAGCTGTAGGCCTGATTATGGCGAGCTTGGAGGAAAGCGTAAAGTATTGTCATGAGCGTAAAACATTCGGCAAAGAAATCGGCCGGCACCAGCTTGTACAGCAAATGATTGCAAATATGGAAGCTGGATTGCAAATGAGCAGCTTACTCGTGTACCGTGCCGGTGAGCTTAAAAATAGGGGAGTACGTAACACAAGAGAAACATCACTCGCTAAATGGCAGGCTTGTGATTTTGCCAACAAAGCAGCTGATGACGCTGTTCAAATTCATGGGGCTTACGGGTTTTCAAGCGAATATCCTGTTGAACGATTCTTAAGAAACTCAAAAGCACCTGTTATTTACGAAGGAACAAGGGAAGTTCATACGATTATGCAGGCTGAATATGTTCTTGGTTATCGTGTAGATAAGTCGTTAAATAAAAAACTGCCGGCGTGGCCGTATGAAAAAGAAACGGTAAAGAGTAGGTAAAGGAATTCACAATGAAAGCATAGAATGAATGTAATAGACTTCCCTTGTTAACAGGGAAGTCTATTACGGCTTTGGTCGAACGGGTCCCTTAAAGTACCGAATTATAGATTAAGGATTCATATTGTTTATACAAATCCTTTAACGCTGCAACTAGCGCGTGATTGGCTTTTCCTAAATAACCCTCTTTTAACTCTTCAAGAGGCATGTCAATCCCATTTCTCAAACTATGGCCTTTTAGCAGTCTTGAAATAAAATCTCTCCTATGTTCAGTTGCCAGCGTACAAGAGGCATCCACAATTACCCCATAATATTTATCAATTTCTGCCGTAATAGTCAGTGTTTCATAAATACTTCTAACTGCCATTCCTGTAGGTAGTTTCGCATGTCCATCGATAAAAATGGTATTCATTTGAACTCTCTTAAATGAAGTTTTACTTTTAGAATAATATAAAATCGAAGTAATAGTAAGGATAATTACTTCACTCAATATATAATATATAGTTTTTTAGTGTATGTAGAAAGAATTGTAAGAGTGGAAACGATAAAATAAGTTGCAATTGAAAAAATTGTTTAGGAACCGTGTTCAAAGTATCCTAAACGCAAAAATAAGATTTACTTCAACGTTGCAACTGGGTGAGCCCATGAAGGAGAGTTTGCACAAGATATTGATAATTTGGCTGGTAAGATTTTAAGAATGAATTAAATGGTACAATACCAGAGGATAATCCTATTTCCTGACTCGTATGTATATTCATACGGTCATCGGAATCCCCAAGGGATAGCTTGGAATAGTGACGGAACAATAATGTACAACTCTGAGCACGGTGAACATGAAGCGTAAAGGATAGGCAGGAAGTTGAAAATATAGATTTATAATTATGCCAAAGAGGATGACCATAATAAAGCTGACCCCAAAGGTCGTTTAAAAAACGATTTTTAGGGTCAGCTTTTTCCATTTCTCGCTCGCATTGCACCAAGTTTACTTTGTTTCTTCCTTAATGGAATTCGCGGTGACGCAGCGATATGAGAGGGGGGATGATAAAACGATTGATGTATTTACATTTCCATAAGGAGTTAGCCGGTCGATAAGCCTGCTCAAATGATCCATCCCTGTAACAGCAGCTTTAAGTAAATAGCTAACCGAGCCGGTTAACCGATGACATTCAACGATGTCGGGGTCATCGAAAATCCACTTCTCAAATTCAGTATAAGATAATACCTTGAGTTCACTTACCTGAATGTAAACTATTACATCCCTTCCCATGGCTTTGAGCGATACCCTGGCACTGAATCCTTCAATAATTTCCCTATCTTGAAGCCGTTTTAAACGTTCCGTAATACTTGGACGACTTAAGGATAATTTCTTCGATAATTCACTTAAAGTCATCCGCCCGTCCATTTGCAGAAGTTCCAGCAGACGAATATCTAATTGGTCCATAGAAATATCCCCTTTTTAAAAATGAAGTTAAATACTTAAAAAGTTATGCAAAATATAATGATTAGCCCTAAAACTTATGCAGTTTGATATGTTTTTCAATTTTATTATAGCTTATCATTAAATGGAAGCGTAATCTTTTTAATTTTAAAACAAATTAGAAGATTAAATATTCGAGAGGAAGAGTCAAGCAAATCATCGAAAATGAAACTCCTTCATCATTAACTTCGGAAAAAACGTTGTTTTTTCTCTTTTTTTAAAATGTATTTCTACTATTATCACAGTGCTAATGGAGGTTAATTAAATGAACGTGTTAGAACATTCTGTACAAACAACTGAATCAGTTATTGAAAAAATGCATGAGCATGAACAAATTGTTTTTTGCAATGACCCGACAACAGGGTTGAAAGCGATTATCGCCATCCATAATACAACACTCGGACCTGCATTGGGGGGCTGCCGTATGCGCCCGTATCGTACAATGGATGAGGCCTTAGAAGATGTACTGCGTTTATCTAAAGGGATGACATATAAATGCGCTGCTGCCGATGTCGATTTCGGTGGAGGAAAAGCGGTAATCTTCGGTGATCCTGCAACGGATAAAACACCGGCTATGTTTAGAGCTTTCGGCCAATTTGTTGATTCTTTAAACGGCCGTTTCTATACAGGAACGGATATGGGTACTTCAATGGATGACTTTATCCATGCCTCAAAAGAGACAAATAACATCGTTGGAATTCCTGAAGCTTACGGAGGAGGCGGTGATTCATCCATTCCGACTGCGCTTGGAGTCATTTACGGTTTAAAAGCTACGAATAAAGTCGTTTTTGGCACAGATGATCTTTCCGGAAAGACATTCACGATCCAAGGTCTTGGAAAAGTGGGATTCAAAGTAGCCGAACAATTGCTTGAATCCGGCGCTGATTTATACGTAAGTGATATTAATGAAGAATCCGTAAAAGCCATTCAAGAACGGGCAAAACAGTTAGGAAGCATTGCTCGTATAGTTAGCGGAAATGATGTGTATTCGGCAGAAGCAGATGTATTTGTTCCTTGTGCTTTTGGCGGAATTATCAACGATGAAACGATCGAACTGTTAAAAGTGAAAGCGGTGTCAGGTTCGGCAAACAATCAGCTTCTTACGGAGAAACACGGAGAAGTACTGAAACAAAAAGGAATTTTATATGCTCCAGATTATATTGTAAATGCTGGCGGTCTAATTCAAGTAGCAGATGAACTATACGGCTACAATAAAGAGCGTGTGTTATCGAAAACAAGATCTATTTACACGTCGTTATTGGAGGTTTACAGACAGGCAGAATTGGATGATATCACGACCATTCAAGCGGCAAACCGGCTATGTGAAAAACGAATAGAAGACCGGAAAAAGCATAATAGCTTTTTCACTCCTATCAAACGTCCTAAATGGGATATTCGAAAATAATTAATTTCTGTATATGAGGTGATGACATGTCAACAGAATTTCCTATATTTCAAATTGTCGATGAAAACGGCCAATTAATAAATGAGGATTACAAAGATAAAATAACCGAAGATCTTGTAAAAAAATTCTACTATAATATGGTTCGCATTCGTACCTTTGATCGAAAAGCCATTAGTTTGCAACGTCAAGGAAGACTTGGAACGTATGCCCCGTTTGAGGGTCAGGAAGCTTCTCAAGTTGGAAGTGCACTGGCGCTTATTAAAGATGACTGGGTATTCCCTACATATCGTGACCATGGTGCTACGTTAACGTTTGGTGCTGGCATGGCCCGTACGTATTTATACTGGAATGGGCGTGTGGAGGGGTGCGTGCCTGAAGAAGGGAAAAAGATTTTCCCTCCAGCTGTGCCCATTGCAACACAAATCCCGCATGCAGCAGGGGCTGCTATGGCGGAAAAAAGAAAAGGAACGAAAAATGCAGCGATTGCCTATTTTGGAGACGGTGCCACTTCAGAGGGAGATTTCCATGAAGGATTGAATTTTGCCAGTGTGTTTAAAGCTCCAGTAATCTTCTTTAATCAAAATAACGGCTTTGCCATTTCCGTTCCGATTGAAAAACAAATGAATTCTAAAACGATTGCCCAAAAAGCACTTGCCTATGATATGCCGGGTGTCCGTGTTGATGGAAACGATATTTTTGCTGTGTATTTCCAAACGATGGAAGGGCTTGGCCGTGCCCGTAAAGGAGAAGGCCCAACTTTAATTGAAGCAATGACATGGAGATATGGTGCCCATACAACGGCAGATGACCCGACGAAATATCGCGATCAGTCCCAGAGTGACATAATGCGAGAAAATCGAGATCCTCTTCTTCGTGTAGAACGCTACATGAAAGCAAACAACTTCTGGGATGAAGATTGGGTGATGAAGGTCAAAGAAGAAACCGCAACCGAAGTCGAACTGGCGGTAAAAGATATGGAAAGCTATCCAAAACCAAATATCAATGACTTATTCGATAATGTATTTGAAAAGCCGACTTGGACGATTGCAAAACAGAAAGAAGAATATTTTCAATTGATCGGGAGGGAAGCTTGATGATTTTAAGTGTAGATAGACCGACAGAGAACCAAACTGGAAAAACTAACGAGTTTACACTCGTTCAAGCCGTAACAGATGGGTTGCGCACAATGTTAAAAGAGGATGAGCAAGTTCTTTTGCTTGGTGAAGATATCGGTAAAAACGGCGGTGTATTCCGTGCTACTGAGGGTTTGCAAAAAGAGTTTGGGGAAGATCGCGTTATTGATACGCCGCTGAGCGAAGCAGGGATTATCGGAACCTCTATCGGAATGGCTGTCAATGGATTCAAACCAGTAGCGGAGATGCAGTTTTTTGGTTTTATTTATCCTGCGTATGAGCAGATCATGACACATGTATCACGCATTCGTATGCGAACGATGGGAAGCTATACAGTTCCAATGGTCATCCGTGCTCCATACGGTGCCGGCATCCGTGCTCCGGAGGTCCATTCAGACAGTGTGGAAGCATTGTTTACACATATGCCTGGAATAAAAGTGGTTTGCCCTTCATCTGCATACGATGCAAAGGGGCTGATCATTGCGGCTATCGAAGATCCGGATCCCGTCTTATTTTTAGAGTCCATGAGAATCTACCGTGCTAACCGTGAAGAGGTTCCAGAAGGAAAGTATATAGTCGAAATTGGGAAAGGGAAAAGGCTCAAAGAAGGAAATGACGTTTCTGTTCTTGCATGGGGGGCGATGGTACCGGTAGCCATGAAAGCAGCGGAACAGGCCGAAAAATACGGCATTACCTGTGATGTCATTGATTTAAGGACCCTATATCCACTTGATAAGGACATTATTGCAGAATCTGTTCAAAAAACAGGACGTGCGGTTATTGTTCATGAAGCCCATGCTACAGGCGGAGTGGGTAATGATATTGTTTCCATTATAAATGATACATCATTTTTGTATATGAAATCTCCGATTGAGCGTGTGACAGGTTTTGATGTACCGGTGCCATTATTTGCGCTCGAAGAACATTATTTACCTACACCAAAGCGGGTATTTAACTCAATCGAAAAAGTTATGCATTTTTAGGAGGGGAAAACATTGGTTGAAGTAAAACTTCATGATATTGGTGAAGGGATGACAGAAGGAGAAATTATCCACTATTTCGTCAAAGTGGGGGATTCGGTCAAGGTGGACCAGCCTCTTGTAGAGGTACAAACAGATAAAATGGTGGCTGAGCTTCCTTCCCCAGCTTCAGGGAAAGTAAAGGAAATTGTAGTGGATTATGGTAATACAGTCTCCGTTGGTACTACTCTTCTTGTACTGGAAACAGAAGGAGCAAAAGCGGTTGATACAGATAAGAAACTTGCAGAAGCAGCTTCTAAAAAGGTAGAGGCGTTACAATCACAACCGCAGCAAACGGCAGTGACCGAACAAAAAGGAGAAAAAAAATTCATCATGGCGGCGCCTTACACAAGAAAAATTGCACGAGAGTTCCGTGTAGATATCAACGAAATTTCAGGTACTGGTACTTTTGGGCGCATCACTGTTGAAGATATATACAACTTTGTGAAAAAACGTGATGAGATCCAATCTCCTAAGGAAATGAAAGCGACTTCAACCGAAGTGGCCGAAGTAAAAACAGAATCTAAACAAGTGATTCAAAAGCAGGAAGTTCGGAACATAAATGAAACAAATGCAGAAGTGATTCCGTTTAGAGGCCGTCGGAAGCAAATTGCGAAGAAAATGACACAGTCACTTTATACGATTCCTCATGTGACACATTTTGAAGAGGCAGATTTAACTGAGCTGCTCGCCTATCGAACCGCTTTAAAAGAAATGAATATCCATGTTTCGGCTGTTGCTTTCTTTATCAAAGCAATCGCAGTAGCCTTAAAACAATTCCCAGTATTCAATGCCAAGCTTGATGAAGAAAACGAAGTGATTCGTTTAGAAAAAGAATATAACATTGGAATTGCCACGGATACAGAAAACGGTTTAATTGTGCCTATCATTCATCATGCTGACCAATTATCCGTTCGCCAAATTCATGACAAATTAAAAGAGTTAACGAAAAAAGCGCAAGAGGATAAGCTGACGCCGGCTGAGTTAAAAGGTGGAACATTTACCATCAGTAATGTCGGTCCATTAGGAAGTATCGGCGCTACTCCTATTATTAATCATCCGGAAACAGGGTTAATTGCCTTTCATAAGACGAAAAAAATGCCTGTTGTGATGGAAAACGATGAGATTGCGATCCGCTCGATCATGACCATGTCGATGGCTTTTGACCACCGCGTAGCAGACGGTGCCACAGCAGTAGCCTTTACGAACCGTTTTAAACAATTGATTGAAAACCCTAAGTTGTGGCCAATAGAACTTGCATAGTACACTTACAATCCACTAAACTTCAAGAATATAACTAGTAAGTCCGTCACGCTCAGCGACAATAGGACACTAAATTAGGAAGACTACTCCACATCATTTTGGTAATGGATCATCATTGTCATAGATTGGTCGAGGTCTTCCTATCTCAAAAGCAGATAAGATGGGGAAACAGTTCTCCCGAAAATAAACCGGACCTTACCAGAGGCAAGGGATGGAGGGGGGAATTTCCAATAAGAACAACAGTAAATTTGTAAGCGTTTGCTTTTAAGGGTTTTCAGTTTGGACAAGTTCGTTTCCATCTTGTAAACTCGTTGATAGTTCATTTTGATCTTTTTGTTTACGTATAGTAATTAATAGAGTTTAGGAGGACTAATGAATGAAAGATGCATCATTGCAAAAGAAGTTGTTGCCGCGGCATATAAGTTTGATGGCCATGGGAGGAGCAATAGGTACCGGGATTTTTAAAGGGAGTGCCGAAACTGTATCATTAGCAGGACCGGGAGTGATCTTGACTTATTTGTTCGCAGGTCTATTGCTTCTCGTTGTTATGGGTGCCATAGCAGAAATGTCCATCGTCTACCCGAACACAAATATGAAAGGGTTTGTTCAGAAAGCATTTGGTAAGCGCGCTTCCTTTGTTATGGGCTGGATGTATTGTTTCATGTGGCTGGCCGTATGTGTCATTGAGATTGTCGTGGCAGGGAGTTTCCTGCAATACTGGTTTCCCTCCATTCCACTTTGGGAATTAAGTTTAGGCTGTGCCGCTTTAGTTATTGGAATTAATATGATGAATGTTAAAAATTATGGGGAATTTGAATTTTGGTTTGCAGGCATCAAAATCACAATGATTATCGTATTTATCATATTAGGTGCAGGTATTTTATTTGGAGTCATTTCAAGCAATCAATCCAACAATCTACATAATCTTACAGAGCATGGCGGTTTTTTCCCAAAAGGGTGGATGTCAATCTTTTCAGCGCTGATCATTGTTATGTTTTCTTATGGAGGCTCTGAATTAATAGGATTAACAATAACTGAAGTAAAAGATGGAGAACGGATTTTACCTAAGGTGATTAAAAGTTTTGTTTGGAGAATTGTTTTGTTTTACACGCTGCCCATTCTGGTTATCTGCGGTTTAATTCCTTGGAATGAAATTGCAAGCAGTGATGCGAGTCCGTTTGTCCAGGTGTTATCCATGGCCGGCTTTAAAGGGGGGGCACACCTAATGAACTTTATTTTAATTACAGCTGTCTTATCTGCAGCCAACTCTGGTATATATGGTTGTACACGGATGCTGCATTCCCTAGCGGTTGAAGGGGAAGCTCCGAAGTCTTTCTCTTTTGTATCAAAAAAGGGTGTTCCGTTGTATAGTTTAATATTAACTTCAGTTGTATTAGTCCTCGGCTCCATGATTGCCTTTGTTGCGCAGGAAAAGGTATTTACTTTATTAATGGCAGTTCCAGGTTTTGTCGTATCGTTGGTCTGGATTGGTATTTGTCTAGCACATTTAAAACTTCGCAATTCCTATCCTAAAGAACCAAGCTTTAAATTGTGGGCCTTCCCATATATAACTGGGATTACAGTCGTTACGTTAAGTATCATATCAGTAATATTTTTGTTTGATCAACAGAATCGAACGAGCATTATTACTTGTCTCGTTGTTTTAGCAGTACTATTTTTGATCTCCATCTTTAAGTTTAAAAATGTGGATGAAAAAGATACCATGATAGTAAAAAAGAATAAAATAGTATAGTCATATATATATGGGAATAGGAAATCTATTAAAAAAATGATATGGGCCATTTTGGCTCATATCATTTTTTTACATTTGGCTGTGTTAAACTTGTCTGTTGATTTCCGCTCCAGGCGCTTCGCTTTCTGCGGGCGTGCCGGGAAGCCTCCTCGGCGCTTAAGCGCCTGTGGAGTCTCCACTGCCCCGTACTCCCGCAGGAGTCTTCGCGCCTTCCGCTACAATCAACAGAGTGGCAAAATCAACAATATACCTTAACACAGTCTTACATTTATAAATACTTAATCTTCTGTTTTAATAAAGGACTGATTTTTACGATAAACCATTGCTTCCATAGTAGCAATCAATTCTTTGTTGCTATATACACGAATGTAATACCAGCCGAGACGATGGTTTTTCTTAATCTCTTCAGCCGTTGCGGTGAGTGTTTCACCTAATTTTCCAGCTGACATAAAATTGACGTTGGTTGTTACGCCTACCGCTGTTTTTCCATATGAGTTACTTGCTGCGGCAAATACATAATCTGCTAAAGAAAAGATTACTCCTCCATGAACGGTTCCATGGTTGTTTACCATGTTTTCGTCTGGGGTTAATTCAGCGGTTGCCGTGCCTGGACCTAGTTGTGTCAGCTTTATGCCTAGAAATCGACCATAGGGCTCGTTTTTCATAATGTTGAGAATTTGGTCATAATGTCGTTCGAGAAGTGTTTGATCATCTAGTTGAGTCGTCATAATATTCCCCCCCTTTTTACTTACCGTTTTTTGATAAAACGTTTTTAAAGTGTTATAGAATATATTTGAAATATAACATTTTCGATGATTATTATCAATTTTTTAAATAGGTGAAAATATATTTTAATGTCAAGATTAATAGAAAAATCGCCTTGTTTCAGTGGAAACACCTGAAAATAAGATGATTCTTTATAATTAAAATTTTCAGTTTTCAATATTGACACAGTGAAAATGAGGTATTAATCTATAAGTATGTTACATTAATTTTAACTTCCGTAGTTTTTTTGTTATTAGAAGGCTATCTATACTATTTATGGAATTAATAAGGAGGATTAGAGGTATGTACAATCCGGAGATTGAAACGATGAACCGTAAAGAATTGGAAGCATTACAAGTAGCGCGTCTTCAACAGACAGTAAAAAGGGTTTATGAAAATGTTCCTTTTTACAAAGCAAAATTCGATGAGTTAGGGATCACACCAGAGGATATTCTATCGTTAGACGACCTCAAAAAGCTTCCTTTTACAATGAAAAAAGATTTGCGGGATCAATATCCATTTGGATTATTTGCCGTTTCGATGGAAGAAGTAAATCGAATCCATGGATCATCTGGAACGAGTGGTAAACCGACAGTTGTTGGCTATACCAAAAATGATATTAGGAATTGGGCTTCGATTGTTGCACGGGCAATTGCAACTGCTGGGGGAAGAAAATCAGATATTTTCCATAATGCTTATGGATATGGTCTTTTTACAGGCGGACTTGGCCTTCATTATGGTGCGGAAGAACTTGGAGTGGCAACGGTTCCTATTTCAGGCGGTAATACAGAAAGACAAATCACCATTATACAAGATTTTAAACCAAGAGGAATTTGTGGTACTCCATCCTATATTTTAAATATTGTTGAACAAATGGAACAAATGGGCATGGATCCGCGTGAGACAAGTCTTGAATATGGAATATTTGGCGCCGAACCTTGGACAGAGGAAATGCGTGCTACACTTGAGGAAAAGCTGAATATTAAAGCAATTGATATTTATGGTTTGAGTGAAGTTATGGGTCCTGGGGTAGCCATTGAGTGCATTGAGGCTCAAGATGGTTTGCATATCGCTGACGATCACTTTTTGATAGAAGTCCTTAATCCTGAAACATTGGAACGAGTTGAAGATGGTCAGGATGGTGAGCTAGTATTTACTAGCTTAACAAAGGAAGCGCTGCCAATTATCCGTTACCGTACAGGGGATATTGCCTCCATTACGCGTGAAAAATGTATGTGTGGCAGAACACACACGCGTATGTCTCGATTAAAGGGACGAACTGATGACATGCTGATTATCCGTGGTGTAAACGTTTTTCCTTCCGAGATTGAGAGAGTACTCTTCCAAATTGAGGGACTGGTTCCAAATTACCAAATTCACTTGATTAAAAAAGGAAGCTTAGACAGTGTGGAACTCCATGTTGAAATCGAAAAGCAGCGTTATCAGGAAATTGGAGAAGATTTAGGACATGCTGACATTCAAAAGTTAAAACGGAATATTCAACACCATATGAAATCTAGCTGTCTAGTGACAATGGATACTATTATCAATAAACCTGGAAGCCTTCCACGTTCGGATGGAAAAGCAAAGAGAGTTGTAGATAAAAGGAATCCCGTGCCAGTAGTGTAATAAGTTATTAATAGATAAAATGAAAGCGAATTCACCTGTGCTGCAAAGTCTATCTTGTTCTATGACAGATCGACTGCATGGGTGATTGGCTAAGAAAATACTATTAAAACAATGATAATAGAAAATATTCTTGCCATTCATATAACAATAAAATATAATAACGTTAAATACACGTTATATTTAAAAGGTGGTATTAACATGAGCAGCCTGGAAAAAGATTTAACTGAACAAGAAGAATTGGCAAAATTTGTTGCTCGAATTGAAGCGGGCGATAAAATAGAAGCGGATGACTGGATGCCGGAAGAGTACCGGGTCGCACTTATAAAATTAATTTCACAGCACGGAATCAGTGAAATTATGGGGGCACTGCCAGAAAAGGAATGGGTTCCAAAAGCGCCATCACTAAGAAGGAAATTAGGAATTATGGCTAAAGTGCAGGATGAAATGGGGCATGGACAACTGCTCCTTCGTGTAGCAGAGGATTTATTAAAACCTTATGGAAAAGATCGCGGCGATTTAATGCAGGATCTCTTTAAAGGAGATTTAAAGTTTCATAATGTGTTCCATATGGAAACCAAAACATGGGCTGACGCTGGAATGATTGGCTGGCTCGTTGATGGTGCTGCTATTATCACTCAAACAAACATGCTTGGTGCATCTTATGGTCCATATGCAAGAGCACTGCAACGCATTTGCGCAGAGGAAGTGTTTCATGCACAGCACGGAGAAGCGATTATCATGGCACTTGCGGAAGGAACAGACCAACAAAAACATATGATTCAGGAATCGTTAAATGACTGGTGGGAAGCTCTTCTGATGTTCTTCGGCCCGGCAAGCAGTTCAACTACCGGTACAAGTAAACAGGATGTAACGATTAAGTATCGAATCCGCACAAGTACAAACGAAGAATTACGACAAAGCTTCTTTACGAAGTACATTCCGCGAATTTTATCATTAGGCTTAACCATTCCGGATCCAACTCTTCATTTTGACGAAGAGCAGCAGCTTTGGGTTTACCAGCAGCCTGATTGGAATAAATTTAAGCAAATTATTAAAAACAATGGCCCGCGCTCACAAGCACGCTTGAACTTACGGAGAGTCTCTTATGAAAACAATGCTTGGGTGCGCGATGCCTTAAGTGCGGCAGTTAATTAAGGAAAGGGGAAGGGAAACATGGAGCAAAAGAAGACATTTTATCAGGAATTTGAAGTTTTCAGCAAACGGACACCTTCTGCACCCTTTCAGCACCAATTCAGTTTATTGGCACCAAATGCTGAAATGGCGATGGTGATGGCCCAAGAAAACTTTATGCGCCGTGATCCGGTTGCAGATATTTGGGTAGTGAATCGTGAACATATACGTGGAATGACAAAGGAAGAAAAGCTTACATTGCAACGTTTGGACAATAAGGAATACCGTACAACGAAGGGATACGGATACTTAAAGAAAAAATGGCGTCATTACGAACAAGCGATGTTGGATGAAAAGGAAATCCTTTCATGGGCAGGAGGGGACAAAAAATGACGGAACAAAATGTAACCAACAATTCTGAATTAAAGGATGCAGTGGTAAATTTATTATTTCAACTTGCAGACGATGACTTCTTTTATTCCTACCGTGGCTCTGAATGGCTTGGGTTGGCACCGCATATTGAAGAGGATGTTTCTTCTTCCTCGATCAGCCAAGACAGCATGGGCCATGCCGCAATGTTCTATCAATTGTTAGAAGAAATCGGAATCGGAAATGCGGATGCACTCGCCCACTTGCGACCAGCAAATGAGAGAAAGAATAGTATTTTAGTAGAACGTCCAAATGGTGAAGGATATTACATGGAAGTTCCAAAATATGACTGGGCCTACGCCGTCGTTCGAAATTACTTTTACACCGCCGCAAAGAAAGTGAAAATCGACTCTTTGAAAAACAGTTCCTATGAGCCGCTAGCCAACGTGGCGACTAAGGTCAATATGGAATTGTATTATCACTTGCTTCACTGGAAAACATGGTTTGTCCAGCTTCTAAGTTCAACAGAAGAAGCAAAACAAAGAATGCAATCTTCGATTGAACAAGTCATGAAAGATTTTACCGATGTTTTCTCATTCGGTACGGATGGGGAAAAAATTATCGCAGCTGGATTAATTGAAAATGAGGATGTCCTTAGCGGGCGATGGAAACAACTTTTAGAGCCTGTTTTCCAATCGATCGGTTTAACTGTTCCAGCAATTCCGGTAAATGGAGAAAGAAATGGCCGTAATTTTGAACATACAGAAGATTTAGTATCAACGATTGAGACACTTTCAGAAGTTTATCGAATAGATACTGCTGCAACTTGGTAATGAACATATAGAAAAGAGGTGTGATCATGCAAATGTCTGTAATTTCACTGGAAAAGCAGGTATTAGGAGTACTGGATGAAGTGAAAGATCCTGAAATCGATACAGTGAGTATTATCGACCTAGGTATGGTAGAGGAAGTAATGGCCGAAAACGGTGTAGTTGAAATAAAAATCCTGCCAACCTTTTTAGGCTGCCCGGCACTTAGCATTATAAAGAATAATATCGAAAAGGCAGTTAATGCCATAGAGGAAGTACAAAAGGTTGAGGTGAAATTTATTAACCACCCGCCCTGGACGTCCGACCGTATATCTGAAAAAGGGAGACAAGGGCTAAAGGCATTCGGAATTGCTCCTCCACCTCGTTTTCTGGACAGTGACGGATCGTGGCATGTTGACTGCCCGTATTGCGGTTCCACCTATGTGACCATGGACAATATCTTTGGACCAACGGCTTGCAGAAGTATTTTGTATTGTAAAAGTTGTAAAAACCCTTTTGAAGCAATGAAACCGATTTCAACTTTAATGTAAATAAAGAGAATGTGAGGAGAAACGATTATGGCAAAACTAATTGCATTATATAAACAACCAGAAGACAAGGCTGCATTTGATGAACATTATTTTAACGTGCACGTACCGATTACAGAAAAAATTCCTGGCCTTCGTGAAATGAAAGTAACAAAGTTTACAGGAACGCCAATGGGCGGAGAAGCTCCTTATTATTTAATGTGCGAGATGCGTTATGACAGCCATGAGGATTTACAAAATGGCTTACGCTCTGAGGAAGGAAAAGCCTCCGGAAAAGACCTTATGAAATTTGCCGGCAAGCTGGTTACTTTGGTTATTGGGGAAGACGATTAATGAAAGCGTTTGAATTTATTGAAGCTTCACATCTGGACGGTGTAGCGCTTATTGAGCTAAACAGACCAGCACAATATAATGCATTGAACCGAAAAATGGTCCGTGAAATTTTGGATGCGATAGAAGCCCTTGATCGAGATGATGAAGTGAGGGTGATCGTGATTACAGGTAAAGGGCGTGCGTTTTCAGCCGGTGCAGATATTGATGAGATGGCAGGGGATGATCCGGTCCAGTTGGAGTTATTAAATCAATTCGCAGATTGGGACCGTTTATCGTTAATCAAAAAGCCTATCATTGGTGCGGTAAAAGGATTTGTTTTTGGCGGGGGATTTGAGTTGGCCCTGTGCTGTGATTTATTAATTGCAGCCAATAGTACGGAATTTTCATTCCCGGAAGTGAACCTTGGAGTCATGCCGGGAGCTGGCGGTACCCAGCGTTTAACAAAAATTGTCGGCAGGACGAAAGCGTTAGAATGGCTATGGAGCGGCACTAGAATCACAACAGAAACGGCCCTGCACCATGGACTCATTAATCGTGTCGTTTCTCCTGAATTATTAATGGAAGAAACGATGAAAACAGCTAGATTTATCGCAAACCAAGCACCGCTTTCGATTCGTTTAATTAAAGACGCTGTCAATAAAGCAGTCGATTATTCGCTTTATGAGGGGATGCAATACGAACGGAAAAATTTCTATTTATTGTTTGCATCAGAGGATCAAAAAGAAGGTATGAGCGCATTTATCGAAAAACGGAAGCCAGAATATAAAGGGAGATAACCATATGTATGAAACGATTTTCTATTCTGTCGAAAACGGTGTAGCGCGGATTAAGTTAAATAGACCCAATACATTAAATGCGTTCGTGGGCCTAATGAATAAGGAAATAACGAAAGCGATTAAAGCCGCTTCCTCTTCTGAAGAGGTCCGCTGCATCGTCATTACCGGAGAGGGACGGGGTTTTTGCTCTGGCCAGGATTTGTCGGAAGTGGATGAAAATATGGACCATGGCCAAGTCTTAAGGGAGAAATACGGCCCGATGATCAAGCAAATTTATCAATGTGAGAAGCCAATTATTGCAGCAGTCAACGGGGTTGCTGCCGGTGCAGGCTTTAGTCTTGCTCTTGCGTGTGATTTTCGCCTTTTATCAGACCGTGCCAGCTTTTTAAATGCCTTTATCCACATTGGTTTAATCCCTGATTCAGGAAATAGCTATTTTCTTACAAGATTAGTAGGAGAAGCAAAAGCATTAGAAATATCGGTGTTAGGTGAAAAAATACCTGCGGACCAGGCTTTGGCACTGGGACTAGCGACAAAAGTGGTTTCGTCCGATAATTGGGACTCTGAAGTGAATCAGTTTGCGGAGCGAATTGCTGCCTTACCAACCAAAGCAGTTGGTTTAATCAAACGGACGATTAAAGCTGCCGGAGAACTAACTTTCACCGACTATTTAGAAGAAGAAGCCCAAGGGCAACGAATTGCTGGTTTAACAAAAGATCACCGTGAAGGTGTTCAAGCATTCATGGAAAAAAGAAAACCAACTTATATAGGCAAATAAGAGGAGGATAACGAGATGTCAACACAACAACTAACGGAAGCAGTTTCATTAAAAAGAGACTATTTTCACCTCATCATTAACGGTGAAAAAGTAGAAAGCTCAAACGGACAAACAATTAAAACCTATAATCCTGCTACTGGGGAACTGGTTGCCGAAGTGGCAAAAGCTTCAAAGGAAGATACAGAAAAAGCGGTACAGGCTGCCCGTCAAGCATTTGATCATGGAAAATGGCGCAAATACCCAATTAACCGCCGTTCACAAGTTTTGAATAAAATTGCTGCAATTATGCGTTCCCGTTTTAATGAGATTGTAGAATTAGAGATTTTGGATACTGGTAAATCATTGGCTGCGGCTCAAGGCCAAGTAACCCAAGCTATTGAAGATTTTGAATTTTATGCGGCTGCCATTGTTGGCCATCGCGGTGTAGTGAACAATATGCCAGGCCAGTTTCATAATTTCACAGAAAAAGAGCCTGTTGGGGTTTGTGCGCAAATCATTCCTTGGAACTATCCATTAATGATGGCTGCCTGGAAAATTGCTCCAGCTATTGCGGTTGGTTGTTCTGTAGTTGTAAAACCAGCAAGCTTAACTCCTCTTACTGCGATTATTCTTGGAGAAATCTGCTTAGAGGCAGGAGTTCCTGCCGGAGTAGTAAACATTGTTCCTGGATCAGGTTCAGAGGTTGGAAACTACCTAGTTGAACATCCAAACGTAAATAAAGTGGCTTTCACCGGTTCTACGCCAATCGGAAAAGATATTATGGCAAAAGCATCCGAAACATTAAAGCGTGTCACTCTTGAATTAGGCGGAAAGTCTCCTAATCTCGTGTTTGAAGATGCGGATATTGATGCTGCTGTTGATGGATCTCTTTTCGGTATCTTCTACAATTCAGGACAATCCTGTGAAGCCCGTTCTCGTTTGTACGTACATGAAGATATTTACGATGAATTCGTGACTAAATTTGTTGAAAAAACTAAGAAGTTAGTCCTTGCAAATCCATTTGATAAAGGCACGCATGTTGGTGCAATCATTGACCAAGGACAAGTGGATGTTATTGATGGTTATGTAAAGTCAGCGATTGAAGAAGGAGCAGAGATTTTAGCCGGTGGGAAGCCAGCTATAGTTGAAGGCTTTGAAGGCGGATTTTGGTATGAGCCTACTGTCATTGCGAACGTTGACCATAATATGACCGTTGTAAAAGAAGAAATCTTTGGCCCTGTCGTCGTTATTATGAAATTTAAGGATGAAAAAGAAGCGATTATGCTTGCCAATGATACGGAATTCGGACTAGGTTCAGCAATTTGGTCAAAGGATGGTGCCCGTGCAACCCGTGTGGCGAAGCAAATCGAAGCAGGCATTGTAATGGTGAACTGCCCATTCTCTGCATTCCCTGGTACACCATTTGGCGGTTATAAACAATCTGGATTCGGCCGTGAACTTTGCATTGAAACACTTGACCTTTATACCGAAACAAAGAGCATTATTTCATACTTTGGAAGTCGTCCATTAAATCCACTAGGTGTTTAATATCCTACCCGTACGAATGAGACTTCTGGTCTCATTCGTACTTCTTTAATCAGGAAAAGGAGTGATCGATGATGAAGAGCATCGTTGTTGTTGGTTCCGGTGTAATGGGAAGAGGAATTGCTTATGTGTCTGCACTCGGGGGATTTTCCGTTGCATTGGTAGATGTGAATGAAAATGCGCTAAAAAGCGCCGAAGATGAGCTACATTCAATTTTTGCAAAAGGTCTTGCGAGAGGGAAAATTTCTGCTGAACTGGAGCAAATGGCAAAAGCAAACCTCTCCTTTGTTAGTGATTTACCGCAGGCTTGTTCTTCCGCCGATTTAATTATTGAAGCCGTGCCTGAAAAAGCTGAAATCAAAAAGCAAGTTTTTGAAACAATGGAGCAATATGCACCGGAACATTGTCTTTTTGCTACGAATACTTCTACAATGAGTCCAACTGAAATTGCTTCTTATGGAAAACGTGCGGAGCGGACCATTGCTATGCACTTCTTTAATCCAGTTCACAAAATGCCGCTTATTGAAATCGTTCGTGGCCTTGAAACGAGTGATGAAACGGCAGAAAAGATTAAAAAAGTAGCTGAACGAATGGGAAAAGAAACCGTTGTAATCAATGAATTCCCGGGCTTCGTGACAAGCCGAATTAGCTGTTTAGTTGGAAATGAAGCCTTTTATATGCTTCAAGAAGGTCTCGGCACCCCTGAGGACATTGATAAAGCCATTAAATTAGGTTTGAATTTCCCAATGGGCCCATTTGAGCTGGTCGACCTTGTCGGGTTGGATGCACGTTTGAATAACTTGAAATATTTACATGAAAAATTAGGTGAAAAATACCGTCCGGCACCATTGCTTGAACAATATGTTCGCGCAGGCAGACTAGGCCGGAAAACCGGAAAAGGTGTTTATGATTATACCAAAAGAGAAGAGTTGGTGAGAAAATGAAAGAAGTAGTAATTGTCGATGCTGTTAGAACGCCAATTGGAAAATATAAGGGCGCTTTAAAAAGTGTTCGCCCAGATGATCTAGGTGCCATCGTGATTAAAGCTCTTCTTGATAGAAACCCAAATCTTTCACCGGAACAAATTGAAGATGTCATTTTTGGTAATGCCAATCAAGCTGGGGAAGATAATCGAAATGTTGCCAGGATGTCGGCCTTGCTTGCCGGCTTACCGATTACTGTAGGTGGAACAACGATAAACCGGCTTTGCGGTTCTGGTTTGGATGCGGTGCTTTATGCAGCTAGATCGATTGCGGTAGGTGAAGGGGATATTTATATTGCCGGAGGCACCGAAAGCATGACAAGAGCACCATACGTTATGGGCAAGCCTGAGGTTGATTTTCCAAGAGGTTCCATGGAACTTCAGGATACGACGATTGGCTGGCGCTTTACAAATAAAAAATTAGCAGAGATGTACGGGGCAGAATCCATGCCGCAAACAGCGGAAAACGTGGCAAAGCGCTATTCAATCACTCGAGAAGAACAAGATGATTTTGCTCTTCGAAGTCAACAAAAAGCAAAAGCCGCAATGGAAAACGAACGTTTTGCCAATGAAATTGTTCCCGTCCGCTTTAAAGATCGTAAAGGGAACGAGGTAGTGATTTCTCAGGATGAGCATCCACGCCCAGATTCTTCCTTGGAAAATCTGGGAAAACTAAAACCTATATTTGAAGGCGGTACTGTCACGGCAGGAAACGCATCAGGTGTTAATGATGGTGCGTCTGCCTTATTATTAATGAGTGCTGAAAAAGCGAAGGAATTTGGATTTAAGCCCCTTGCAAAATATGTGGTGGGAGCAGTTGCGGGTCTTGAACCATCGGTAATGGGGCTTGGACCTATCTATGCTTCAAGAAAAGCCCTTACTAGAGCGAATTTATCAATTGATAAGATCGGCTTAGTGGAATTAAACGAAGCCTTTGCCTCTCAATCAATAGAATGTATGAGACAGCTGGAGCTTGATGCAGAGAAAGTAAATGTCAATGGTGGTGCCATTGCCTTCGGACATCCACTTGGTGCAAGTGGAGCCCGCATCTTAACTACACTTGTCCATGAGATGAAAAAGCAAAAGGTTCAATATGGCCTGGCAACGATGTGCATTGGCGTCGGTCAAGGGATTGCAGCGATTATAGAAAACATCGAAAATTAAACGTAAAAGCCCTTAAATAGCATGACTATTAAGGGCTATTTTTCAAATTGGCTTGTTAAACGATATTGTTGATTTTTATACTCTGTAGCGGAAATCAACAGCCAAATTAAAAAGAGCTTTCAAATTAAAGGAGCGGAATTGTTTATGGTAAATGTGCTATATAAAGTAGAAAATCATATTGGATATGTTACTGTCAATCGTCCTGACGTTCTCAATTGTTTTAATTATGAAACACTATTTGAACTTCAAGAAGTTGTGAATACTATTTCTTTAAGTCAAGATGTACACGTCGTTATTTTTACTGGAGCCGGTGAAAAGGCTTTTAGTGCTGGCGCAGATTTGAAGGAAAGAAAAACGTTAACGGAAACAGAAGTTAGAAGGAATGTAAAAGCGATTCGCGATGTGTTTAACAGCATTGCTTTACTTCCACAGCCAACGATTGCTGCTGTTAATGGCTATGCACTTGGCGGAGGCTTCGAATGGCTGCTATCTTGTGATTTTGCCATTGCTGCTGAAGGAATCACTTTAGGACTGACAGAAACTAGCTGGGCAATTATCCCTGGTGCAGGCGGTACGCAGCGTTTGCCAAGGTTAATCGGAGAGACGAAGGCAAAAGAATTAATTTTCACAGCAAAAAAATTGACTGCAAAAGAAGCTCTTCATTTAGGGATTGTCCTGGAGGTAGTACAACGAAATCAGTTGATTCCGGCTTGCGAGGAATTTGCGTCAAAAATAATGAAAAATGGACCTGTAGCTATTCGGCAGGCGAAATATGCGATTACAAGAGGGCTTAACACAGACTTACAAACAGGGCTTGAAATTGAAGCAAAAGCATATGAAATAACGATTCCAACAGAAGATCGAATCGAAGCCTTAAATGCGTTTAGTGAAAAAAGAGTTCCCCATTTTTCTGGGAAATAGATTTGTTTTTGCTGAACTATATAATAATATTAACGCTCGTATAAAATTTGTGATATAAAAAGAAATGGGGGTGAAGATCTTGAGTGAAAATTCACGTTCAATGATTTTTACAATATATGGTGATTATATTCACCATTATGGAAATAAAATTTGGATCGGCAGTTTAATACGTCTTTTAAAGGAATTCGGTCATAATGAGCAGGCGGCCCGGGTTGCTGTCTCCCGCATGATGAAGCAGGGATGGCTCCAATCTGAAAAGCGAGATAATCGCAGCTATTATTATCTGACGGATCAGGGGATAAGCCGTATAGAAGAAGCAGGGCATCGCATTTTTAAGCTTAATCCCAATGAATGGGATGGGAAATGGCGGGTCCTCATGTATTCCATTCCAGAAGAAAAAAGACATATTCGCGATGAGCTTCGTCAAGAGTTATTGTGGAGCGGCTTTGGCAGTTTTTCTAATGCCTGTTGGATTTCTCCTAATAATTTAGAGAAAGAGGTTAAACTCCTCATTGAAAAATATGACATCAGTGAGTATGTCGACTTTTTCGTTTCTGAATATATAGGTCCAAAAGACAACCATTCTCTTGTGGAAAAAAGCTGGCCGTTAGAACAAGTCGTGGAAAAATACGAAGAATTTATTATCAAGTATAGCAAGCAGTTCATTGCCAATCAGGAGATTATTAATCGCGGCGAAATGTCGGATGCCGATTGTTTCGTTGAGCGGACAAAACTTATCCATGAATACCGAAAATTCTTGTTTATTGATCCAGGTCTTCCGAAGGAACTGCTGCCGGAAAATTGGAATGGAACTCTAGCCGCTACATTATTTAACCAATATTATAAAGTTCTTGCTGAACCAGCTAGTCGCTTTTTCGAAAGCATTTTTCAAGAAAACAATGATCTTTGCAAAAAAGATGACTCCTATGATGCCAAACAACATCCGTTTATGATTCAGTAAGCAGCAAAGAAGCTTTTCCGGTTCCATGAGAAGAGCTGTTTGGTTGAAATTGAATCGGGTGAATTTCCTTTAGAAGAGGGGAGAAATTCGAGTGAAATATGTTACTGAGGTGCTTTCCATAAATTATCCGATAATTCAGGGCGGAATGGGGAATATAAGCAATTCACAGCTTACAGCCGCAGTTTCAAATGCTGGCGGGCTTGGGACCATTGGATGTGGAACCATGACCCCGGAGCAAGTCGAAACGATTATATTGGAAACAAAGGAAAAGACGGATAAACAATTTGCAATTAATATACCAATTAATGTAAGTCCATATACGGAAGAATTAATTCAACTGGTGATTAACTATCAAATCCCCATTGTGTCATTGTCTGCAGGAAATCCGGCGCCATATATTCCTCTTTTACATCAACATAATATTAAGGTCATTGTCATTGTCGCCGCCGTTAAACATGCGCAAAAGGCAGAAGAGGCCGGGGCCGATGTGTTGGTTGCGGAAGGCTTTGAAGCTGCAGGGATAAATTCAAATTTGGAGCTGACAACCTTTACGCTCATTCCGCAAATCTGTAAACATGTTTCTATTCCGGTTCTGGCTGCAGGGGGAATTGGCGATGGACAGGGTTTGGCAGCAGCATTGATGTTGGGGGCATCAGGAGTGCAGCTTGGGACACGGTTGATTGCCACAAAGGATGCCCCATTTCATGCGAACTATAAGCAAAGACTTATGGAGGCTGATGGTAATGAAACTGTTATTTTAGGCCGATCGCTTGGGCATGTTAGACGGGTGTTAAAATCACCTTATGCAAAACAAATTATCGAATTAGAACGCGCAGGTTTGTCAGAAGAACAATATCGTCATATGACATCCGAAGATTTTCATCTTATTGGTGCATTAAAAGGTGACGGTGAAAATGGCTTTATGAACAGTGGACAAGTTTCTGGGCTTATTGAAGATATTCCTTCAGTGCAAGAATTATTTGACAAAATGATGAGCGATGCACGAGCCGTCATGGAGGATCGCTTACGGTTTTTCACCTAGTAGTTCAGAAGATCATTAACAGGTAAAGGAGGATTTGTATTGGAAAAAGAAAAAAAAGGTGTAGACCTTATGAAGGTCATTGCGCACGAGGCATCTCCTCCCCCATGTGATAGAACATTACAAATTGAAGTGACTGAAGCTCATGATGGAATAGCGCGTGGGTTATGGAAAGTGGATGAAAGGTTTATGAATGGAATAGGTGTGGCAATGGGGGGGTTTGTGTCATCTGCAGCGGATATTATGATGGCATATGCCATTGCTACTAAATTAAGTGGTGAACAAAGCTTTACCTCAATTGATTTGCACACGACTTTTCATAGACCTGTTCTAATGGGAGAAGTGATGGTTGTGGCCAAAGTTGAAAGGATGGGAAGAAAGGTCGGCTATGTTCTAGCAGACTTATTCCAAAACGAAAAGAAGGCGGCAAGTGTTGTTTCTTCTGTGATGATTCTAGATCAATAAAACTCTAAATAGGAAAGGTACGGATTATGTAAAGACATGAACCTTATTGTTAAATAGGTTTAAGATTACTTGATAAATCCGGAGCCCGACCTTCGTTTATTTAAAATATAGCTGAAGAAATGGAAACCTTTAATCAGTAAAAATTCCTAGGAGCAATGCTCCTAGGAATCTTTTTATTTATTAAGGATTTCCTTAAATTCATAACCTTTCTGTACGTAAGTATCGATGGATAGTTGAATTAGCTCCAAATCTTTGTCATTTATTTCACGAACTACTTTTCCAGGGGATCCCATTACGAGAGAACGAGGCGGAATCTTCTTTCCGGATGGAATTAGTGTATTGGCACCTATGATACATTCTTCACAAGTCGTTCTACAAGATTTTTTAGTTCTCGTATGTTTCCTGGCCATTCATACGATAAAAGTAAATCGATTAAGGATGGTGAAAACGTTTTGGTCTTCTTGTACCTTTTATTAAACACTTCAGAAAATGCATGAGAAGTGCAAAAATATCTTCCCATGAACGGTCGCGAAGAGAAGGAACTTGAATGGATAAAACGTTTAAGCGAAAGAACAGATCACTCGAAATAATTTTTCTTTTATCAGCTTTTCTAGGTTCGCATTAGTTGCAGATATCACTCGGACCTTTTTTTTCAAGTTTCACAGCTTTTCAACATGCTGAATAAACTAGTTTAACGGAAGCTTATTTAAAAAGGCATGGTGGAGGGAAAGAGCTTGAAGATATACCAATTGAAAGGGTCGCCAGATAGTTTAATGGAATTGTTGGAAATCACAGCGAATGGGAAAGTGAAGGTTAGGGATATCAACAATGATAAGGTCATTGAAACAACAGTGCAAGCCTTTGAAATGGCATTTGAACCATCATCAGAGTATTCCTTTATTGCAAAACAACAAGAAAAGGCACATATGATAAATCAAAACGAACCAGTGTATATCAATGAAATGATCGAAAATTCTCAGGTTAAAGTTGTTAAGGTTTTTGATCGATGCACAACGGTTGCTGTCAAGTTGCCTAATGGGTTTATCATCACCGAATCGATATCCAGTGTAGATGAGGCTTCCTATAACGAAGAAACAAACACTCAGATTTGTTTGGAACGGATTAAACATAAAATTAGTGAGTTTGAAGCTTACAAAACTCAAGTCTAGAGATACAGTCAAGTTATAAGAATTAGGGAAAGTTATGGCTGCGACGGACCCTATCTAACCCAAAAATTCAATGAATATGACTACTCTGCAAAGAGAAAATGGATTGATTCTCTTGATATTCCTGATTACCTACTCACCAACATCTCATGTGTTGCCACATAAAATCGGCACACGTTTAGTGCATCTCGCAGATAATTTTTAAAGAAGCAGCAGACACCAAATAGGGGATTGATATGCCCCGTAAATGTTCTTGCACGTGAAAAACACGACAAGCGATTTGAAGAGACCTAGTTAAATGAGACAAAGGAAAAAACACCCCTTGAGTCGTAATTATTATTTGACTTGCAGGAGGTGTTTTTCTTATGGGGGAGATCTAAGAATTTTTACCCGTATGAGACAAAAATGAAAGCAATTGAAATGAAAATGTCAGGACAATACTCCAATAGTGAAATCATGAAGGAATTGGGTATTGTAAATGACTCTCAAATAAGGATATGGATGATGTGGTATCGTAAGGGCGAAATGCATCGTTTTGCACAACCTATCGGTAAACAATATAGCTATGGAAAAGGACCTGAAGGGCTGACTGAGGTTGAGCAGCAAAGAGAGAAAACCACCATTTACAAATTCAGGTCGAGATATTAAAAAAGTACTAGGAAATCGAAAGGGGTTGGTACCAGAGGTTGTTCTAGAATTAGTGGAAGTCTTAAAAGGGAAATACTCCATATCTTCTATTTGTGATTGTATTGGGGTTTCACGTTCGACCTATTATCGATGGAAGAAACGAGAATTTTGTAAACCTAATGAATTAGAACTCCAAATTAAAGAGCTGTGTGAAAGTCATAAATTTCGTATCGGATATCGAACAGTAAAAGCTTGGCTTAAAAGAGATTATAATGTTGTAGTTAACCGAAACACCGTTCAAAAGATCATGCAGAAATATAATCTCCAATGCCGAGTAAAACCAAAGAGGAAGGTAAAATTTGCAGGAGAAAGCAATATTGTCGTCCCTAATCGTTTGGAGCGTAATTTTAAGGCATCTAGACCAAATGAAAAGTGGGTTACAGATATTACTTATCTTCCATTTGGACAATCAATGATGTACCTTTCCGGCATTATGGATCTTTATAATAACGAAATCATTGCTTATCGTATCAGTTTGAATCAGGACGTTACGCTTGTATTGGATACTCTAAGAGACGCTGTTAACTCGAAATTAAAGGGAGTCTTTTTTTAAAAAAATTCATCTTATTTTTGTATTTTTCCGTATCATTATGTAGTTCCTATTATAAAGTAAAGCTACGTTTTTAATAAAGAAAATGTGAAAAAAGCGTTTAATATTTTGGATTATAGTGAAGAGTTAACCTGAGTAGAGCAGGTGAAGAAAACAAGGCTTCAAATACTTTTTTGTTCATTTCATTTTTAGGATTCAGGAGGTGGGGATTTCCCAAATTTCATACTTCAGCATGAAAGAATTCTATTAGATGATTGGGTTCAAATTAACCATTTTATAGACTAAGAGGTGTAAAGAAAAATGACAGTACTTGTTAATAGTGATCAAGTCCAAAAGCCAGGTAATAAGCAAAGTGAAACAAAAGATTTATTAAGTTCAACTCAGTTGATCATAAAAGAGGCGGTTCAAAATTTAGGGTATACCAATGATGTATATGAGCTATTAAAGGAACCACTTAGAACTATTACGGTACGTATCCCAGTACAAATGGATGACGGGTCTATTAAAATATTTACCGGTTACCGCTCGCAACATAACGATGCAGTAGGTCCGACAAAAGGTGGAGTACGTTTTCATCCTGAAGTTAATGAGGCTGAGGTAAAAGCGTTATCAATTTGGATGAGTCTAAAGTGCGGGATTGCAAATCTCCCTTACGGCGGTGGAAAAGGTGGTATTATTTGTGACCCGAGAAACATGTCGTTTAGGGAACTGGAGAGATTAAGTCGTGGATATGTTCGTGCAATCAGCCAAATTGTCGGCCCGACAAAAGACATTCCGGCACCCGATGTGTATACAAATTCTCAAATCATGGCGTGGATGATGGATGAGTACAGTCGTCTTCGTGAATTTGATTCTCCTGGTTTTATTACGGGTAAGCCGGTTGTTTTAGGGGGGTCACACGGTCGTGAAACAGCAACAGCTCGCGGTGTAACAATTTGTATTGAAGAAGCTGTAAAGAAAAAAAACATTGAATTACAAGGTGCACGAATCGTAATTCAAGGCTTTGGAAATGCAGGAAGCTTTTTGGCCAAATTCATGCATGACGCCGGCGCAAAGGTGATTGGTATTTCAGATGCATATGGCGCTCTTTATGATCCAGAAGGACTTGATATTGATTATTTACTTGAACGACGCGATAGTTTCGGTACAATAACAACTTTATTTACTAATGTCATTACGAATCAAGAATTGCTTGAAAAAGAATGTGACATTCTTGTACCAGCTGCCATTTCAAACCAAATTACAGCAGAAAATGCTGGTCGTATTAAAGCAACGATTGTGGTGGAGGCAGCGAATGGACCAACATCCCTTGAAGCGACAAAAATTTTGGATGAAAGAGGAGTCCTCCTTGTACCCGACATACTGGCAAGTACAGGTGGTGTCACCGTTTCTTACTTTGAATGGGTTCAAAATAATCAAGGATATTATTGGTCAGAGGATGAGGTTGCTGAAAAACTGAGAAACGTAATGGTCGCTTCCTTTGAAGAAATTTATCAAACATCACAGACCCGTCATGTTGATATGCGTTTAGCAGCATACATGGTGGGCATAAGAAAACCGGCTGAAGCTTCGCGTTATCGGGGCTGGATATAATGCTAAAAGGTTCATTGAAACAAAGAATGTCGTGCACGAAAACTTACTCGCTTGATTAAAAGAAAATGTGAAAACGCTTAATATTTTGGGTTTTTGTTTTTAGGTAGGAAGAGGATAACCCTGTAATGATGTAAATATAACGTAAACAGATTGATATGTTTTAGGGAGATGTATGTATGGAAGTAAAATACTGTAAAGAATCACGAGTGATACGAACTAGTCGTGTATTCCCAAACGATGTAAATAATCACAATACTTTATTTGGTGGTCGGTTAATGAGTGATTTAGATCAAATCGCCTCCATTTCCGCAGCGCGTCATAGTCGAAGGGAATGTGTCACGGCTTCAACAGATTCAGTTGATTTTTTACATCCCATTCGACCAACAGATTCAGTCTGTTTCGAATCGTATGTGACATGGACAGGTACTTCATCAATGGAGGTATTTGTAAAAATTATTGCAGAAGACTTAAAAAGCGGTGAGCGTAAGATGGCAGCGACTGCCCTCTTAACATTTGTTGCACTTGATGAACATGAACGTCCAACGCGTGTTCCACAAGTTATTCCGGAAACAAAAGAAGAGAGAAAATTATACGAAACTGCTCCAGCGCGAACAAGAATGCGCAAAGAAAGAAAACAAAAAAGTAAAGAACTAGCCTCATTTTTAACTACAAATTAGCTCTTGAATTTACATAAAAGTTTAAAGCCTGTATCAATTAGGATCAGGCTTTTTTCTTTTTCTAACTATTGCTACTCTCAACAATCTCAATTTTTGAAGCTTGACGATCCATAATCCATAATAGTTAATTTCACGTTGTATTCAATTGGAACTTCACTAAATGTTTGGTCCCAATCTTTTTTGACTTTTTCCCATACTTTAGGATGTTCAATTCTCAATCGGTTTCCGAAGCCGGCAACGTCGACTTGGTAATCCTTTTGCATTTTTTCTCCTACATTATTTACCATTCGTTTTACTTCTTCTTCAGCGGCTTTTTCAGCTCTTTTTAAAAATTTATTTTCAGAAGTTTCCCCCGTAACCACCCAATTTTCAGAAAGTCGCCCTTCTGATTCGATTTTTACATCAAAAGAGATGTTGTTCCCATTAACATGAGGTGTAATTTTACTTTTCATTGTCTTTACCTCGTAAATGATTGGCTGATTTGTCGCTGTATTAAAGCTTTTGACCAAACCGCCTTTTCCCTTTCCAGTTATCCACGTTAAGCCTTCCATTTCCTCTTCATTCAAAAAACCAATCAGCTTTTTTGTCTTTCCTGTAATCACGGCAGCTCCTGAAAATTTAACTTCTCCGTTCGTCGGAATAACATTTTGCATAAGAAAACTAGATCCTGAATGCATCTTGCCTTCTAATTTGGCAAGTGACATAGGGGGCAAAATCCTTGCTGTTCGATATTCATTATCTGAAATTCCAATCAAACGGAACGCTGGAATTTTTCCTGATTCTTTTGATTCTAGTGTCTCATTTGCCCGCCCCTTGCTAATGAACACAAGACAGCTTGGTCTAATTTCATTATCACGAAGTTGTTGATCAACTAATTGTTCTAATCTATACTTACGTACAAGATCCTCACTAATAACAATCACTTTAAGGTGAGGGCTGAATATAGGGCGATCACTTCTCAATGAAAATTCGCGACTCATTTGATGGATGGAATCACCGGTTTCAGAAATATTCAAGTAAGGTTTTTGTTGTGATTCCGTGCCTTTACTCTCTGAACCTGTTCCTTGTGGGTTAACAATTTGAAAAGTCATGGTTATTTTTTCTGTTTGGTTATATCCTCCTCCTTGTTGCTCTAATTCTTTCTCAATAGTTGACTCTTTTCCTTCATCTAGTGCCAAACCTACACTTAAACCTATTTCTTCAATTTCGTTACTGCTCCAGCAACCTGTAAGAAACAGGAGTAATAGAATGGAAAGTATACCCTTGAGGGACCGTACGTTGTTATTGCTTTGCTTCATGCTTTCCCACCTTCCATCTTGAAACAATGAGAAGCAGCAACGGTAGTAAACCAAATAAATATAACGCGACATTGCCAATCATATCGCCGAGTTTAAATAGGTCATTAATATTTTTCGGCATTCTCGTAATGATGTAAATAACCGGAAGTAATCCATACAAAAATGGATGAATATTCTTTTTGAAGAGTTGAGCCAGTCCCAAAGCAGCCGCATAGTAGGCGATGGTAAATGTAGCAAATATTTGCATGATCCATATTACGAGTAACATAGACTCAAATCTTTCAAAGATTAAGCCGGGGATTTCAAAACTTCTTATCAATTCAAGGGACGGCCACGTTCTTGTGACCACTCCATCGACGGATAACGCACCGATAACCATAATGACGGTTATTACATAAAAAATTAAGGGTATGGCTATTCCGACTACTACAGCTTTTACTGCTTTATCCGGATGTATCATAAATGCCGGAAGGATCAACATGATTTCCAAACCTGTATATGCGAGAGCCGTTGTCTTTACCCCTTTTAGTACAGATATGACTCCCAATCCTAATACTGGACGAAGATTATCCATCTCAAATATTCCGGAACTCATAAAGGTAACCAGCAAAAAAAGGATAACCGTTATAGGGAAAATAATTTCAAACATCCGTGCGATTGGGTTGATGCCTCCAATGGTCAAATAGAGACCTACCCAAATAAATGACATAGTAATTGCCCAATCGGGGGTGCCTTCCAGTAAATAAAATCCTGTTACTTCCACCATGGCACGGACTTGAAACCCGGCAGTTATTAAAAAATAACATACAAAAAGAACACTGAGAAGCCCGCCTACCCATTTACCTGCGATTATACGACTATATTGATAAAAAGTTTTTTCGGGAAACTGTTGGCTTAATTTTACAATCATAACCCCAGCCATCATCGCGATTAGTCCGCCTATAATAACGGTAATCCAAACATCCGGTGTTTTTACCTTTTCTACAGATGCCCTGGGCAGTGTGAGGATCCCTGTTCCAAGTATAAAATTGATGACGACAACAGCTGCTTGGGGAGTGGTTATTCGGTCTTTGGGACTAAGAATCATCTTGGGTTCACTTCCTTCGAAGTAGGCTATCTTTTACATGATCTTTCGTATGCATCATCTTCGGACGACGTTTCATCATCTGAATAGGCATGCGGATCATAAAATCTTTTAAGTCACTTAATCGATAAGGTACAGCAGGACTGGTATAAGGTACGCCAAAACTCTTCAGTTTCACCAAATGACTGCAAAGCAAGAGGAAAAACAGAATAACTCCGTACAATCCAAACAATGCAGCAGCAAACATGGCTACAAAGCGAAGAATACGCAAGGGGATCCCTGCACTATAACTCGGAATGGCAAAGGAAGAAATGGCGGTTATTGCTACTACAATAACCATAATATTACTAACAATCCCTGCTTGGACGGCTGCTTCACCGATGATTAGTCCGCCAACAATCCCCATCGCTGGGCCAATGGGTTTAGGTAAGCGCAGCCCAGCTTCCCGTAAAATTTCGAGGGCAATTTCCATAAGCAATGCTTCTATTAGTGAGGGGAACGGAACACCTTCCCTAGTTCCTGTAATTGAAATGGCTAACTTGCTTGGGATCAATCCCTGATGAAACGAGATAAAAGAAATATAAAGTGAAGGTGCAAACAACGTAATAAGGGCTGCTCCAAAACGTAAAAGACGGAAGAGAGAGCCGGGAATCCATCGTTCATAATAATCTTCCGGCGATTGTAATAACATACTAAATGTAACCGGTACGATCAAAGCGAAAGGTGTTCCATCTAACAAGATTGCCACTCGTCCTTCCATCAATGCGCTGATTACACGGTCAGGACGCTCTGTACTTTGTACTTGCGGAAAGGGACTAAGGTAATTATCTTCGATCAGTTGCTCTACATAGCCTGATTCCGGTATATGATCCATATCGATCTTCTGAATTCTTTTCTTTACTTCTTCTACTAATTCCGGGTTAGCAATCTCATTCATATAGGTGATGGCCAATTCTTTTTTTGCCCGTTTTCCTATTTGGAATTTTATTAATGTTAAGTTCACGTTTTCACCATGGCGTCGCAAAAGGGCGGTATTATCGGATAAAATTTCAGTAAAACCAACTCGTGGACCTCTGACCAGTGCTTCTGATACCGGCTCTTCAATATTCCGTTTGTTTGCTTTGGTTGTACCAAGAATGAACGCATCTGATAGTCCATCAATCAAAAGGGCTGTCATACCTGTCAATATTTTTGCTATCAACTCTTTAATATGATTGACTTCTTTTATTTCACTAATAGAAAGAATTTGATTTTTAATAAACTCTTTTGAAATGGTTCCTTTTACATAAGGGGGTTCCAGTTTAAATTCGTTGAAAAAATCAACCATCAATGATTTCATAATATGTTTGTCGATGAGATCTTTATCGGACAGTCCTTCTACAAAAATGATGGCCGACCGAATGCCTGTACGCCCGATACTAAACTCCCGAACGTGCACATCCGAGTTAAGACTGATTTCTTGCCTGATAAGTTCCAAATCCAAGGTAAAATCGCCCGTAAAATGACCTGTTGGATATTTATAAGGCTTATAATCTTCCTTTTTTTCACTTTCATTTGTATGGGTTCTTATTTTTCTGATCTTTGATTTCCAGATTCTCATCACTCTTCCTCTAATGTAATGATCCAACTAAAAAATTTCGAGATAGAATAGGGGATGAAAAACGCAATAAAAGCTTGCATAAAAACATACCAGTCTGGAAGATAGGAAGCTATCGTTGTCCACATATTTATCACCTAATAAATATCCCATGCCTGTAGCTGACATAAGGAGCATCTTCTGTAGAATGTTGTCATTTATAAAAAATCATTTCTCGACTAGTAATATTACCTTATATAGGGAATTTATGTATCGAGTCTTAATTTTGTTCTAACCATTCTTCATTGAAAGACGATGATCATTGGATTTTGTTAATGACTAATATAACACTAATATGTTTTGAAACTTTTAAGTTGTTTTGTATTCTTCTGTTTGATTGTGTAGGTCTTATTATTAAATTAAAGCTACAGTATTAGAAATTATCTATCAGTCAATGAGAAAAAAGGAACAGTAATCTTTTATTGGGGGAATTTTTAATGTGGGTAATCACTCTCTATTCAAACAAAAATACGTCGATGTTCGAATTTGATACAGAAAAAGAAGCAAGGGAAGCTTTCAAGAATATTAAAGGATGCAAGATTCTTTCCGAGATTATTTATTTTAATGATCATTGTTTTGCTTCAGCTACTGTTTAAGAACCTTATCATGATAACTAGAAAATCCACTACTTGAATGTCAAAGTAGTGGATTTGTTTTAGATAGATATGCAGGATTCTACCAGAAAAAATCTATAGATATTCAGACCATAATGTGTTTAAACGTCTTATGATTATATGGCCTTTTCCTCTTCTAAGGTTGAATCAACTTGAGAGAGTTCCCAACATTCAATGTTCTCATGATTCTTAATATTATCTTTATAAAATACCGGATCTTTACCATCCTTTTTCTGTTTAATGTAATCGTTTAATGCACTAAATGCTACTTTTGATAATAGGAGAATGGCAATTAGGTTTACAATCACCATGAAGCCCATAAATAAATCAGCTAAATCCCATACAAGTTGAATCTTTGCAACTGAACCGAATATAATCATGGCGAATACGCTTATTCGGTATAGCATCAACCATGCTTTACTTGTATGTAAAAAGCGAATGTTTGTTTCCCCGTAATAATAGTTACCAATTAACGCACCGAATCCAAAAAGGAAAATAAAGATGGCAAGACAGCCTGATGCCCATGAACCGATATGTTCACTTAATGCTGCTTGTGTAAGTGCAATACCATTTAGCCCAGGTTGTTTGTAAGCATCAGAAAGTAAAATAATAAATGCTGTGCTTGTACAGACAATCAGTGTATCAACTAATACGCCAAATGCTTGAATAAGTCCTTGTTTTACCGGATGACTTGTAGTTGCTGTTGCGGCAACGTTTGGCGCACTTCCCATACCAGCTTCATTCGAGAATAAGCCACGTTTAACTCCATTCATGAGCGCAGCTCCAAGTGAACCACCTGCCACTTGTTCAAAGCCAAACGCGTTTTTAACAATAAGAGAAAGAATTTCCGGCATTTTTGTTATGTTCGTAGCTATGACAAAGAATGCAACACCAATGTATAACACAGCTAAAAGCATAACCTTGTATTCAGCCAGTTTTGCAATACTCTTCACACCGCCAAAGATAATCGCAGCGAAAGCAAGTGCCATGATAATCCCTACAGTTAAACGATCTGTACCAAATGAGTTCTCAAAAGCAAGTGTAACAGTATTTGATTGTACAGAATTGAATACAAGACCGAAAGAAAGCGTAATTAAAATGGAGAATAATACTCCCATCCAACGTTTGTTTAATCCTTTTTCCATATAATAGGATGGGCCGCCGCGGAAACCGTCTTTATCTTTTACTTTATATACTTGTGCTAACGTACTTTCAATAAAGCTGGATGCTGAGCTAATAATAGAAATAATCCACATCCAAAATACCGCTCCAGGACCGCCTAATGCAATCGCAATCGCAATTCCTGTAATATTACCTGTTCCAACGCGTGCAGCCATACCAATACAGAACGCTTGAAATGGCGAAATGCTGTCTTTAGAACCAGTTCTCCCCTCCATTAAAACACGGACCATTTCCTTCAACATTCGAAACTGTACAAATTTCGATTTAAATGTGAAATAAAGACCGAATAAAACTAGCATAATAATCAATAACTTTGACCATAGAAAATCATTTGAAAAGCTAATAATGGCATGTAGTAATTGTTGCATGTGCATCACTCCAGTAAAAGTTTAGTAGTTTGATATCAAAAAATAAAGATCTAGCGACTTAGTGTCTTCCTTTTATTACTTGGCAGAAGCAAAGTTTCTGCATATGCTTATTAGAAAATACTTAGATCCCATTCTTGTACTAAATGTTTTAATAGCATAACCCCTGTTAGGCTATTCCCATATTCATCAATAGCTGGTCCATATATACCAATACCGCATCCATCTTGAAAAGGCAGTTTACTTCTGACGTTTGGAGGAACTAGTGCCATTATGCCCCCAGATACACCACTTTTTGCTGGCAACCCGACAAATGCCGCAAATTTACCCGAAGCATTGTACATTCCGCAAGTAAGCATTAAGGCTTTGGCTAATTTAGCTACTTTTTTGGGCAGGACCTGTTCTTGACGAATAGGATGATATCCATCGTGTGCAAGAATCAGTCCAATCAAGGCTATGTCTTCTGTGGTTACTTCTATTGAACATTGTTTCATGTAAACCTCTAAAGCTGCCTCTACATCCGATTCTAAATAATCCGTTTCCTTTAAATAGTAAGCTAAAGCTCTATTTCGGTAAGATGTTTTCCACTCAGATTGATACACTTCCTCATTAATAGCCGGACGTTTTCCTATCAGTTTTTCGATTAATTGATAAAGAACTTCTAATTTTTTGTTTGAAGTTTCTCCTGGCAGTAGTGAAGCTATGGTAATCGCCCCAGCATTAATCATTGGGTTAAACGGCTTTCCCGTCTTATGCATTTCTAAACGAATAATGGAATTAAAGGCATCCCCAGTTGGTTCTACATCAACTCTCTCTAACACATAAGAAATACCACAGCTCAAGCATGCGGCTATAAAGCTAAGCACTTTTGATATACTTTGCAATGTGAAAGATACTTCATAATCCCCTGACTTTATCGCTGTTCCATCCGGTCTTATGATGCAAATGCCTAAATGCGATACGTTTTTCGTTCTTAAAGCAGGAATATAATTGGCGGTTTGCCCTTTAGTAGCAAAGGATCTATAATGTGCAACCCATTCATCTAAGAAAGCATTCCTTTGGCTATAAAGCTTATCGTTTTGGTCTTTAATCATCCCTTCAGCCATATCCTTCCACCTCTCTAATTTTTTGAATGAAAACTTCCTTCCTTTAATACCTTCTGCAGAAAAAAATAATAATAGACTGGTATAAAGACATGAAAATTGAATACCTTTAAGCGCTTTCAGAATATTTCCATAAAAACCTAGCTTTAATTTATGATTGGAACTATATAATCTGACGGAAAACTACAAAATAACTAAAAAATAAATTTCAAATATGGGAGAGCCCAATTAGTAAGAGATTTCTTATAAATCATTTTAGCGTTGTATTGAGGTCGATGAGACTGTATACTGATTTCAAATAAAACTAGGGAGGTGACTCCTTGAACCTAAGTACTATAGTTAAAAAAGACGTCTATATTCTTGTTCTAATGGTATTAACCGTTCCACTGGCAGGTGAAATAAAGTTTTATCCGTTAAATGAAACATTTCGAGTAAGCTTAGGTGCCCCGGCATTTTTCTTTTTATTGTTACTGCTGCAGAAAACACCAGCAGTTTTACCGGGTTTTTTAACAGGAACAGCGGTTGTTCATTTTCGTATTCTTTTAGACCTTATTGAGCAGGAGAATTTTGATTGGACATCCTCCTTCCAAGCCCAGTATCCCAGTTTTTTCTATTATTTCACTTATTCTTTGCTGTTTTTTTTAGTGAAAACCAACCGCTTTCAAAATAGACCCTTAATGATCGGATTTATTGGCCTTTTAATCGAAATTTTGTCCGATATGTTTGAACTAATGATTCAATATTTCGTATTAGAAACAACGATAACCTTCACGAAACTAAGTGAGATCATCATGATCGCGTTCACCCACAGTTTTATTGTTCTTAGCTTTTTCAATATGATGAAATTGTATGAAGTACAGAAGAGGGAAAGACAAATTAGAAAACAAAATGAACACATGTTCATGCTTATTTCCAATTTATATGAGGAAAAGGTTTATTTAAAAAAAACATTAAAAAATATAGAGAATATTACAAAGGAATCTTATCATTTATATCGCAATTTAAAAGAACAGGAACAACGACATCATGTTTTAAACCAGCAGTTTAGCCAAAAGTTATTACGTATTGCTGGTGAAATTCATGAAGTTAAAAAAGATAACCAACGAATTTTTGCCGGGCTCTCAAAATTAATTACGAATGAAAGTTTTCAAGACTATATGAATGCTGCTGAATTAATTCAATTAATTATACAAATAAATAAAAAATATGCCGACTCACTAGGAAAAGAGATTAAATTTTTATATTCCGTAGAAGGGAACCATCCCAATTATCATGTTTATACCGTGTTATCTCTCATCAATAATTTAGTAGCGAATGCAGTGGAAGCAATAATAGAAAAGGGAAGCGTTCGTTTAAGTCTGCGTGAACTTAGTGATACTGTTGTATTTCAAGTTGCTGATACTGGACCTGGCATCCCTGGAAAATATGAAAATGCTATCTTTCAGCCTGGATTTACCTCGAAGTATGATCATTTAGGAATACCTTCAACAGGGATTGGACTTTCATATGTAAAAGAAGTAGTGAAAGACCTTGGAGGGGAGATCCTATTCCAGAATAATCATAGCAACGGCGTTGTTTTTTCAATCGAGTTACCAATAATGAATTTGATACAGAAAGGGTAAGGGTGGGTCCATGCGTTTTTTTATAACGGATGATGATAGTGCTATTCATTCAATCTTAAGCCAAATAATTGAAGACGAAGATCTGGGAGAAGTGGTAGGGGAAGCCGAAGATGGCTGCCTATTAGAAGGACACATTTTGAATTTAAAACAAATTGATATTTTATTTATTGATTTATTAATGCCAATCCGTGATGGTATTGAAACAATTCGTCATATAAAAGGTGAGTTTTCTGGAAAAATTATCATGATTTCACAAGTTGAATCAAAAGAACTAATTGGTGAAGCGTTCTCTCACGGAATCGATTATTATATTAGCAAACCAATTAATCGGATTGAAGTATTAACAGTTATTCGAAAAGTAATGGAACGGATCAATTTAGAAAGATCGATTAATGTTATCCAAACCTCTTTAAATAGTTTATTAAATTTGAATCAGCCAAAAGTTGACAAATCCAATATTTTAAATGAAAAAAGAATTCTAGAGGTCGGAGAATTTCTGTTGGCTGAATTAGGGATCGTAGGAGAAAATGGGCATAAAGATTTAATAGAAATTCTTCAATATTTATTTAAGTATGAACTTACACATACTTTTGAACAACATTTTCCAACCCTTAAAGAGATATTTGTACAAATATCGAAAAAAAAACTTGGACTATCAGCTTCACAAGTTGATATTAATCGAGAGATTAAAGCTTCCGAACAACGCATTCGCAGGGCGATTACTCATTCGTTAAATCATTTTGCGTCGCTAGGTTTAACAGATTTTTCAAATCAAAAGTTTGAAAATTATGCTTCAAAATTTTTTGATTTTACCGTCGTCCACCAAAGGATCAAGGAATTGCAAAAAAATACAACAATACAAGCAACTCAAACTCGAGTAAATACAAAAAAATTCATTCAAGTATTTTTTTATGAAGTGAAACGCCTGAATTCAGAGGAATTTAAGTATAGGTAGTTATTATTGGATAAAAAATGAAATTGTGTAAGATTAGTCCGAACAAAAACTAAATTAACTAGGTGCCTTGGTGACATGCTTGGTGCCTAAATTTTTAAAATTACGAATCACAAGAAAACACTAGATAGCATGAAAGCTTGATTTATCAAGACTTGAGGGTATATCAAGATACTAGAAAGACAGGTGCCAGCAAACTTCAAAACGCCTGAGACCACGTGCCAGATCTGGTGGATTCGATTCCCGTGCAGTCCCGCCAAAAACATTGGTATGACTGAATTTTTAGACTTTTCGAACTTTCGATAAAACTATTTTTTTACATATATGCTGTTGGTGTTTTTAATAAATAAGGTGTAATAGTTCCCATTGGTGGACTAAATAAAGACCCTTTTTCAAATCAACTATATATCGGTAGGTTGAGAAGGTTTTATGTTAATAAGAAGTATAGGAGAAACAGTATTGGAAGATTGTTTTTAAAAAAGCTAATTAACCAAGCAAAAAAGTATTTTAAAATATTGGTATTAGATACGGATAGCAAACAGGCTGATAATTTTCTATACTTGCTTTGGATTTTAATGGAAATTCTTTATCCGAATTCAACTCACTTTATGAAAATGGAAAATTAATGTGTTATTAAGTTAAAAGAAAATCAAAAAAGTTTAATGGTTGGTCTGCTGTTTTATCGAAAGAATGGCGGCTATTTTTTTAGATGTTAACGAATGAACTCGATTATAAGCTGTCATCCATCTTGGATTTGATAAATGAAATGGACCATTAGACTTTATACGAGTCTGATGGTCCATTTCATTTATTATTCATAAGTGATTGGGCACTTACTAACTTTGTACCTTCACAAATGGAGCTGTAGAATTTCTTATGACTAAATTTGGCTCATATACAATGGATGGAGGACGATCCCCTTTTTTCTCAACAGCAGAAACAATCCATTTAGCTGCTTCAATGCCCATTTCCATTTTAGGATGGGCAATAGATGTTAGTTTCACGTCTGTTGCCACTGCCAAAGATGAATCATCAAAGCTCACGATTGATATATCCTCAGGAACACGAAGTCCAAGCCGTCTTACCATATTTAAAACATTTAATGCAAGCTGATCGTTGTAACAAACGATTGCGGTAGGCATAGAGTTTGTTCTAAAGAAATTCTCTAATCGTTCCAACAAGTTGTTATTTTGATCTTCTGTTGTAAAGGAAATAACCATTTCTGGGAAAAATGGAAGGCGGTGTTCTCTAAAAGCACGGATAAAGCCTTGCATTCGGTTTACACCTTGAAGGTCATCGTTTTTAAAAAGTCCAATGATTTTCTCGTGTCCAAGTTTAATTAAATGTTCAGTTGCAATAAAACCGCCATGTTCATCATTCATAATCATGTGTGGAGGTATCAACTGAGAATAGAATTGGTTAATCATTAAATAAGGAATGTTGTTTTGCTCCAATTCCAGATAGTAATGTATATTCGGGTTGTACTGGCTGCTTTTTGTTGGTTCTACGATAAGGCCATCAATATTTCGGCTTAACATTGTCTGTAGACATTGTTTTTCCTTTTCCACATCGTTATCCGTACAAGCAAGGGTTAAAGTATATCCTTGAGCAGTTAAATGGGATTCAATTCCTTTTATAATGGATGGGAAAATATAATCTGAGATGTATGTCGTTATCACACCGATATTTTTCCCGTTTGTATTGGATGTATGGATGAAGGATGGAGTTTGCTCCATTGTTTGATCTTTTTTGAAGGAGCAAAAGGTTCCTGCGCCTTGTTCTCTATATAGCAAACCTTCATGTACCAGATCCCCCACGGCTTGTCGAATGGTATGTCTGCTTACCCCGAAAATTTTAACTAACTCATTTTCAGAATAAATCTTTTCACCGGGTTTCACCTTTCCGCTCGTAATCCAATCTGTTATTTTTTCCTTGACTATATTGTATTTAGTTTTTGAAGCCACTATATCACCACTTTCAACTTTAAAGCACTATTTATAACATATACGTACAACATTTTTAATAATCATATCCTAACAAATAAATAACGAGTTGACCATGATAAATTTTTTTCTTTTAGAAAAGATCAAAGATTTATAGTTAACTAGTAAATTTAAGATAAAAAATGCATTGTAAAAAATTTAAAAGATGGTAAAATCTAAATTAAAGTTATACGTACAAGTTTAGGGTTTTGAATAAGTTGTAAGGATAACTGAAGTGAATTATAGTAAAAGGAGGAGACGTTATGTTAGAACGATTGAAAAAGGATGTTTTGGAAGCGAATCTTCATCTGCCAAAACATGGTTTGGTCACTTTTACATGGGGAAATGTAAGCGGTATTGACCGTCAAACAGGCCTCGTGGTTATTAAACCAAGTGGTGTACCGTATGATGAGTTACATATAGATGATCTCGTTGTATTAGATTTGGACGGGAAAATTGTTGAAGGGACCTTAAGACCTTCTTCCGATACCCCAACACACCTTGCCTTATATCGTGGCTTTCCACAAATAGGAGGAATAGTACATACTCACTCTCCATGGGCAACAAGCTGGGCTCAAGCAGGGCGGCGGATACCTGCCCTTGGTACTACGCATGCGGATTATTTTTATGGAGAAATTCCTTGTACACGCACCTTGACTGAAGAGGAAATTGAACGTGGATATGAGCTTGAGACAGGAAATGTCATCATTGAAACCTTTGAAAAGGAAGGCCTTAATCCTGTTTCAATGCCAGGAATTTTATTATCAGGTCATGCTCCATTTAGCTGGGGAAAAAATGCCAAACAAGCGGTACACAATGCTGTCGTTTTAGAAGAAGTGGCCAAAATGGCATTAAACACTTTTATGCTAAACCCGCAAATAAAGGAGATCGACCAATTCTTGCTTGATAAACATTATCTTCGTAAGCATGGTGTTAATGCCTATTACGGACAAAAGTAGTCTATGAGGAACATATTCGCCTTAAACTAAGGTAACTTGTACGTACGAATACTTAAAGAGTACCAATTAATAATTTGATAGATAAATATCTTTTATTTAGGAGGAATTACATTGTTAACAACAAAAGCCTATGAATTCTGGTTTGTAACAGGGAGTCAATTATTATACGGAGAAGATGTACTTCGTCAAGTGGAAGTAAACTCAAGAACCATTGTTAATGGTATGGATGATGATTCTCAAGTCACCCATAAATTAATTTTTAAATCAGTATTAAAGGATTCAGATTCAATTCGCAAATTGATCCTAGAAGCAAATGCTGACCAAAATTGTGCGGGAATCATTACATGGATGCACACATTCTCGCCTTCAAAAATGTGGATTGCTGGCCTTTCTTCGCTTCAAAAACCTTATCTTCATTTAGCTACACAATTTAACCGTGATATCCCTTGGGATTCAATCGATATGGATTTCATGAACTTGAATCAAGCAGCACATGGTGACCGTGAACATGGTTTTATTGCAGCACGTATGAATGTTAAGCGTAAAGTTGTAGTAGGGCATTGGGAAAACCCAGAAGTAAGAGAGCGTGTGGGCAGCTGGATGAGTACAGCTGTGGCGTTTGAGGAAAGCAAAAACCTTAAGATTGCGAGATTTGGTGATAATATGCGCCAAGTTGCTGTAACGGAAGGTGACAAAGTAGAAGCACAAATTAAGTTTGGCTGGACAGTTAATGGTTACGGTGTTGGTGACCTGGTTCAACGCATAAATGATGTGACTGAACAGGAAGTGGATCAGTTAATGGCTGAATATGAACAGCAATATGATATAACTCCTGAAGGACTTACTGATGGTCCGGTTCGCGATTCCATCCGTTATCAAGCGAGAATTGAGCTTGGCATGAAGGCATTCTTGACGGAAGGCGGCTACACAGCATTTACTACTACTTTCGAGGATTTACATGGCATCCGTCAGCTTCCTGGTTTAGCGGTACAGCGTTTAATGGAACAAGGCTATGGTTTTGCTGGTGAAGGGGATTGGAAAACGGCTGCTCTTGTAAGATTGATGAAAATTATTGCAGGCAACGATGGAACTTCCTTCATGGAAGATTATACGTATCATTTTGAGCCAGGGAATGAAATGGTTCTTGGTTCTCACATGCTTGAAGTTTGCCCAACCATCTCTGCCACTCGTCCTAAAATCGAGGTTCATCCACTTGGGATCGGCGGTAAAGAAGATCCTGCCCGAATTGTATTTGATGGAAGAGGCGGCTGCTCAGCATTGAATGCGACCATCGTAGACCTTGGACATCGTTTCCGTCTTCTTGTAAATGAAGTGGATGCTGTACAGCCAGAAAAAGACATGCCAAATCTCCCTGTTGCCCGGGTATTATGGAAAACCCAACCATCCTTAAGTCAAGCCGTTGAAAATTGGATTCTGGCTGGAGGAGCCCACCATACTGGCTACTCTTACAAAGTAACAACTGAACAGTTGAGAGACTTTGCTGAATTGACTGGAATTGAGATGGTCGTAATTAACAACGATACTAAAACCGAATCTTTCAATAACGAATTACGTTGGAATGAAGTTATCTATCGTAAATAGTAAAAAAGTAAGATGATTTAAACAGAAATAATGAAGGAAACAAGGGCCTATTAGAGATAGTTGCCCTAATTTTCAGCTTTAAGGTTTGGGAGGGAAATAACATGAAGCTTGATATAAAAAACGCCATTCAAAGTGGAAAAACAGTTCTTGGTATTGAACTTGGTTCAACCCGAATTAAAGCTATTCTCATTGGAGAAGATAATATGCCGATCGCATCGGGCAGCCATGACTGGGAAAATAGCTATGTGCACAATATCTGGACCTATAGCGTCGAGGATATTTGGAAGGGTGTACAAGACAGCTATCAAAAGATGACTAACGATGTGAAACAGCAATATGGTGTCACCTTACAAACTATAGGAGCAATCGGTTTTAGTGCGATGATGCATGGCTATATGACATTCGACAAAGAGGGAGAGCTTCTGGTACCTTTTCGCACATGGCGTAACAATATTACCGAACAGGCTTCAAAAGTACTCACGGAACTGTTTAACTACCACATTCCTCAAAGATGGAGTATTGCCCATTTGTATCAGGCCATCTTGAATCAGGAAGAACATATTTCTGACATTAGCTTCCAAACAACTCTAGCTGGTTATATCCATTGGAAACTGACCGGAAATAAGGTTTTGGGTGTTGGTGAAGCATCCGGTGTATTTCCAATTGACTTGAATACGAAGAACTATAATCAGAAAATGATTGATCAATTCAATGAATTGATTGCATCTAATTTTCTGCCATGGAAACTTGAAGATATTCTACCTAATGTTTTGGTCGCAGGTGAAAACGCCGGAGTCCTAACTGAAGAAGGAGCAAAACTATTGGATGTTACCGGAGAGCTGAGGGCTGGTATTCCACTTTGTCCGCCTGAAGGTGACGCAGGAACAGGTATGGTAGCAACAAACAGCGTAGCGAAGCGTACTGGTAATGTTTCTGCCGGAACTTCTGTTTTTGCAATGGTTGTATTGGAAAAGGAACTGTCCAAAGTCTATTCCGAGATCGACCAAGTTACCACACCTACTGGTAACTTGGTAGCTATGGCTCATTCTAACAACTGTTCTTCAGACTTGAATGCATGGATTGGATTGTTTGACGAATTTTCAAAAGCAATGGGTATGGAAGTTGACATGAATAAGTTGTATGGAACTCTCTATCATTTGGCTCTTCATGGAGATTCGGATTGCGGCGGTCTGCTCGCTTATGGCTATCTTTCCGGTGAACATATTACCCACTTCGAAGAAGGTCGTCCATTGTTTGTTCGTTCAGCAGATAGCAATTTCAACCTAGCCAATTTCATACGTGTTCATTTATTTACAGCATTGGGTGCGCTGAAAATTGGTATGGATATTCTTCTCAAACAAGAAGAAGTAAAACTGGATGAAATCTTAGGTCATGGCGGCATGTTTAAGACCAAAGGTGTTGGACAGAGTATCATGGCCGCTGCTCTCAATGTTCCAGTTTCCGTTATGGAAACGGCAGGAGAAGGTGGAGCATGGGGGATCGCCCTGCTTGCCTCTTATATGATTAACAAAGCGGATAATGAAAAGTTGGAAGAGTATTTAAGCCAAAAAGTATTTGCAGAAAAAGCTGGTTTGACTATGTCTCCTGATCCTAAGGATGTAGAAGGATTTGAGCATTTTATGAAACGTTATACTAAGGGACTGGCCATCCAAAGAGCAGCAATAAACGCTTCTTAAATGGAGATCATATATTTTGTTTAAACAACAAGAAATCTATTAAATTCTATAAATATGGAGGGTCCGCTGCAGCGGATTTTTTATAAAACTCCCTATAGAAATGATCGTGGATGAAATAAAATCTTATAATAATCCTCAAAAAGCAATGTTTTACGGCATTGCTTTTTGGTATTATACTTATAATACAAATGTCTATATATCGACATAAAATGAGTAAAACTAGTATGATAACCTAGAAAATTTTATTGATAATATCTTTTTTGAAAGGGTATTCATCTTTAAAAATTAATTTTTTACTTCATAAAGAATTAACAGGAGGGATAGATCATTTATTGGTTTTTTAGAAACAAATCTTTATATTTTAAGCTTATTTGTATATTTATTACAATTATCTTACTATCTATAACCATCTCAACAGCATTACCGGCTCATCAATATTCAAAGCAGATTGAACAGCAAGCGAATGATCATACGAGGAAAGATATTGAGCAGGTGAAAAAAAATATTGAGTCTCATATTAAGGAATTAGAAAATATTACAGAGTATTTAAGCAGGACCGAAAATGTAAGCGATTTTTTGCTCGTACAAAAGTCCTCTGCGGGTCTGCAATCTAAAATAAAGAAGCAGATGAAAATGTATACGGATACACACCCTGAGATTGCTGGGGTTTTAATAGTTAATAAGTCCGACTTGTTAATTAGTAATGAAATGTCCAGAACGACAAGAGATCCTCTAACCAATGAGAGTTGGTATAAGCAAGCAGCTAATGCTCCTTCTGTGATTCATTTGGAAAGCAGGCCAATCGGCAGGAACCTCACCACAAGTCCAAAATACAGCGCGGATGAAGTCCTTTCAGTCACCAAAGCGGTCATAAATGAAAAAACAGGTAAAGTTTTGGGAGTTATTCTGATAGATTGGAAGCTTGATACAATTAATAATGAAATCCGGAATATGGGCTTTGGTGCGCATGGATTTGTGTATGTTATAGATGAACAGTCTCGTATAGTATATACCCCAGTTAATAAAATCGTATATCGTATAAAGGATTCTTGGTTCAATAATAGAAAATCAGGAAGCTTTATTAAAAACATTCAAGATACTGATTTCCAAGTGATGTATGACTACTCTAAATATACAAAATGGAAGATTGTTGGAGTTTTCTCAATTAACGAAACGCTTGCTTTTATAAAGGATATGAGATGGACTGCAGGAATAATAGCAATGGTTGTGTTAATTCTGGCCATTATTGCAGCCGCTTTTTTCACATCGTCGATTACCAGGCCTCTCGGCCAACTTAGCTCGCTAATGAAAAAAGCAGCACAAGGAGATTTGGACAATAAATTTGAGAGTAAAAATGAAGACGAAATTAAACAGCTTGGAGACAGTTTTAATAGCATGATTGAATCGATTAAAAACCTTCTCAACCTGATTAATTTGATAGAGAAACGAAAGCGTGAGGCAGAGTTAAAAGTTCTGCAAGAGCAAATTAAGCCTCATTTTCTTTACAATACATTTGATACCATTAAGTGGATGGCCATGGAATATCAAGCAAAGGACATTATGGACGTGATTGATGCGTTGACAAAACTTTTTAGGATTGGCTTGAGTAAGGGAAGAGAAAGTATAAAGGTATTAGAAGAGATCGCGCACATAGAAAGTTATCTGATTATTCAGATGACTAGATATGAAGATAAGTTTGATTATGTTATCGACGTGCAGGAGGAAGCGAGAGAACTTTTTGTTCTCAAACTCATTTTACAACCTCTGGTAGAAAACTCGATCTATCATGCGATTAAAACCAAGAGAGGTCGAGGAAAAATATTAATTCAAGTAAAGATTATTGACAACAAGCTGTTTCTTAGTGTAACGGATGATGGAAGTGGAATGAATCCAGAAATGATAACAAAATTAAATCAACGACTGCAAAAAACAGGGATGATAGGCGGCGAAGATTCGAGCGGATATGGAATGTTGAATGTAAATGAAAGAATAAAGCTCTCTTTTGGAAATGACTACGGGTTAAATGTTCATAGCATAGAAAATCAAGGTACAACAGTAGAGATTTGGCACCCAATCGTACGAGATGTGTCAAGTTGATAAGTTTTTCTTTCATTTAATAGGGGGGGATGAAAGTGTTGAAATTACTTATTGCTGATGATGAACCTAAAATTATTAGGGGTCTGAAAAAATCGCTGAATTGGGATGAATGGAATATTCAAATTGCAGGTGAGGCTCAAGATGGGGAGACTGCATATGAGTTGGCGCTGGAGGTTAAGCCTGATATTCTTTTTTTGGATATTAATATGCCTTTCCTTAATGGATTGCAATTGATTGGAAAACTGAAAAATAAACTGCCTTCATCCATTATTATAATAATTAGTGGACATGATGAATTTTCTTACGCACAGGAGGCCCTGAGATTAAATGTTTTTGAATACTTACTAAAACCGGTTAATCCTGATGACTTGAAAAGAACTGTTACCAAAGCGGTCAACCATCTAAATGAATCTAGAAGAAGTAATCAAAGGGTCCAATGGATGAATGAACAATTGGAAGAGAATGTCGATTTGGTTAGAAACAGCTTTCTATGCAAGTGGGTTAAAGGGCAGTTAAATGAAGAAGAAATACATAAGCAGCTCCACTATTTTCAACTAGATTGGGAAAAAGTTGGGATCTTTGTAATGAAGCCTATCAGGCTAGCTGCAGAAGGAAATATCGGAGATGCTTGGGAAATGGACCTATTGTTTTTTAGCATGCAAAACATTATCGATGAATTACTCGAGGCTTTCAAGCCGCGTGTTGTCTTCCGAGATGAAAGCAATCATATCGTAGTAATGATTCCTTCGGAAGAGTTAGAACCAATGGATCTATTATGTGACCAATTTGAAGAGGTTATCGAAAAGTTGACAAGTAAAAAAATAATGATAGCCAAAAAAGTTGTAGAAAAGCCACCAACCGAAATCCCAGATGTTTATAGTCATTTCATCAAAGAGCTTAACGAACAATCTATGATTCTGCCTGTGGTTATATTGGCTAAAAGATATATTGAGAGACACTATTATAAACAAGATTTAACCCTCCAGGAGGTAGCTCAAGAAGTTAATGTTAGTCCAAGTTATTTAAGCCGGCTTTTAAAGGAGGAATTAGGATCTTCCTTTATCGATTACTTAACCCAAGTCAGGATTCAATATGCGATTAAATTTATGGAAAACCCATCATACAAAATTTATGAAATTGCGGATAAAGTCGGTTATAACACTCAGCATTATTTTAGTACAGCTTTTAAAAAGGTAATGGGTGTATCTCCTTCTAATTATGTTAAGGAGGCAGGGCATTAGTGAAAGCTGGGTTTCGGATTAAGAAAAGATATTGGATGGCAATTTTAGTCTTAATAATCCTTGGATGGTTTGGCTATAAAGCAGCGCATGCTTCTCACCAGTCGAATGAAGGGACAAAATTTGTTATAGGTGTGTCCCAGGCAAATTTAACTGAACCTTGGCGAGTAGCGATGAATAATGAAATTAAAAGTGAATCAGATCGATATAAAGATTTGCATGTAATTTATACTGATGCAGCTCATAGTATTGATAAACAAAAGCAAGATATTAATAAATTACTTGATTTTGGGATTGACTTGTTGATTATCTCCACTAATGATTCCAAAAGTTTAACACCTATAATCGCTAAGGTGCATAAAAAAATACCCGTTATCGTCTTAGGTCGAGCAATCGATGGGTATGATTATAGCTTATTTATTGGACCAGCCAATGAGGTCATTGGAAGAAACGCAGGGCAATTGGTGGCAGATCTGGCTGGAGATAAAAAAGTAAATTTAGTAGAAATACAAGGACTTTCCCAATCACCTCCAGTGATTGAAAGAAGTAAGGGCTTCAAAGAAATAATCGAAAATCATCCGAATATTCACCAGGTGGATACGATAGTTGCAGATTGGAATAGAGATAAGGCCGAAGATGAGGTAATAAAGAGGCTAAAAAAGAACCGCAAAATCAATTTCGTCTTCGCACATAGTGATGCAATGGCACTTGGGGTACATAGGGCATTAGAAAAAAAGGGAATTCAAGGATTTAATATCATTGGCGTGGATGGACTAGAAGGTGATGATGGAGGACTTGATTTGGTTAGACGTAACATTTTGAAGGGGACCTTCGCCTATAGGACGGGTGGCAAAGAATCTATTCAGTATGCAATGGATCTATTGCAAGGAAAATCGGGTATTCCCAAAAAAATTCTTTTACGTGTGAATAAAATTACGAAAGATAATGTGGACCAATATGTACAAACCAAGCAAAATACATTAAATATTTCTAAACAACAAAAAAATAGGATTGAACTAGGATTTGTACAAGTTGGTAAAGAAAGCAGCTGGCGAGCAGCCAATTCCAGCTCTATCAAAAAAGCCGCCCAAGACTTTGGAATTGAGCTTAAATTTAAAAATGCCAATCAAAGTATGAATAATCAAATAAAAGCTATTCGGAATTTTATTCGGGAAAGGGTAGATATTATTGCGTTTTCTCCGATTGTGCAAACGGGGTATGAAGATGTTTTGAAAGAGGCAAAAATGGCTGGAATCCCTGTGATTTTGACGGACCGGGAATTGAGCCTCAAAGATGATACCCTTTGGCTGACCTCTATTGGCTCTGATTTTCAGGAAGAGGGAAGGAGAGCTGCCAGATGGCTTTTAGAACAAACCAAAGGAGTAAAAAAGAACATAAATATTGTAGAATTGCAGGGGACACCGGGTGCTTCACCAACTGTTTATCGGAAAAAGGGATTTGAGGAGCTGCTAAGAAACCATTCGAACTATCACATCATCGCTTCTCAATCAGGGGATTTTACGAAAGAAGCAGGCAGGAGTGTCATGAAAGATTACCTGGAAAAGTATGGGGAGGAAATTCAGGTAGTTTACGCCCATAATGATGACATGGCGCTGGGAGCGATTGAGGCCATCGAAGAGTATGGGAAAAGGCCTGGTAAAGACATTTTGATCATTTCAGTAGATGCTACAAAAGAAGCCTTTAATGCCCTGTTTGCAGGTAAGTTGAATTTGACAGTGGAGTGTAATCCGATGTTAGGGCCTGAATTAATGAAAGTGATAATGGATTATACGGAAGGAAAAGAGATTCCGGTCAAAATCGTCACAGAGGAAGGGATTTTTAGTCAGGAGAACGCCAAACGGGATTTCATTAATCGGGCTTATTAAGACTAGAACTAACTAGGAACAGGGATAGAAGAATTGAACATGGTTATTGCTTATATGAACAATAATAAGCTTCATTTAAACATCTAGTGAATAGACCTTGAAACCACGGTAAAAGTGGTTTTAAGGTCTATTTTTCTTTTTAATATACTTAGTTAAACTAGTATGCAATTTCTACCGAAAATTTTGCAATAAAAATAATGTGTTGTATTTTATAAAATATCGTAGATTTTTATAAAGATTGTCTACAACTGATTTGATATACTCTCACATATGAAAGCGTTTAAATATGATCTTTTAAGGAGGTATTTCACAACCTTATGAAAAAAGTAGTATCGAAAATTATGTTATCAACACTACTATTATCATCTTTTTCAACTGCAGCCTATGCGGATAACCCTATCATTAAGGATAAGTTCACCGGAGACCCGGCAGCGCTCGTTCAGGGTGACAAGGTTTATCTCTATGCAGGACACGATGAAGCAAATGCAGGTGGAAACTTCTATTACATGCCAGAATGGGTTATTTATTCTACCACTGATATGGTGAACTGGAAACAAGAGGGGTCACTAAGCGTCAAGGATACCTTCTCATGGGCAAGGGAAGATGCCGCATGGGCGAGTCAAGTAATCGAGAGAGACGGTACCTATTATTGGTATGTGGCCACTAATAATAAGGACGGTAGTGGATATTGTATTGGTGTAGCTACCTCCAAAAGTCCAACGGAAGGGTTTAAGGACGCACTTGGAAAGCCATTGATTACCAATCAAATGACGACTTCAAATATTTCTTGGGATGATATTGATCCTACAGTAATGATAGATGATGATGGACAGGGTTACCTATACTGGGGAAATTCGTATCCATACTATGCAAAGCTCAAACCGAACATGATCGAGCTGAACGGGGAAATTCAAAAGGTTACCATCAACAACTTGAAAGGTGGTTTTACAGAAGCTCCGTGGATTCATAAGCGAAATGGCAAATATTATTTATCATTTGCTCATAATTGGCCAGAAGGTCTAGCTTACGCGATGAGTGAAAGTCCTACCGGTCCATGGGAATATAAGGGAATGCTTATGGATCCGTTCACCTCAGACCCTAATGATAAAAACAATAGTAATACTAGTCATCAATCCATTATTGATTTCAAAGGAAAGTCGTACATTATTTATCATAGCGCTGCTTTGCCAACCGGAAGTTCATACAGACGCTCAGTCTCAATCGATCGATTATACTACAATCCCGACGGCACAATAAAAAAAGTTGTCCCTACTTCCACAGGCTTGGATGGTGAAGGACAAAAGCTGCAGTCGTACAGTTTCCTAGACCGCTATATTAGGCACTATAACAATGATGCACGGATTGATCCTTTAGACGCATTAAATATTTCAAATTTTGATGCCAGATGGCAGATAGTCCCTGGACTAGCGAATTCAGGAGAGGAGTATGTTTCCATTCAGTCTGTGAATAAGCCAGGATATTATTTAAGACATAGTAATAATGTTCTCGCTCTTGTAAAAAATGACGGGTCAAATCTATTCAAAGCTGATGCCACGTTTAAAAAGGTTCCAGGTTTATCGGATTCGAACTGGACTTCCTTTCAGTCATATAACTTCCCGAATTTATATATTAAGCAAAAAGATTACTTATTGAAGTTAGAGCAAGTGAATACCGAAGGGGATAAAGAGAATGCAACATTTAAGATGTCAGAAGCAGATGTAAAGGATGTCCAACTGGATATTGATAGCCTTACACTGCAAGAAAATGATGAAAGCAGTATGTCTGCTGTTGTATTACCAAATAGTGTAATTAATCAAAAAGTGACTTTTACTTCCAGTGACCCTAATGTGGTATCCATTTCTAAACCAACATATAATCCTGAAGATGGTAAGACAACCGTTACAATTACTGCAAAATCTCCTGGTAAGGCTGATATCATTGCCACAACTGACGAAGGACAATTTACTGATTCGGCTACAATTACTGTAGAAAAACAGTTGCCTACAACTATAAAGGATTTAAAAATATCTGTGAACAATAGAAAAGTAATAATTGAGGGCTATCTGACCCAGAAAAAAGGGACGGATGTGGCTGTTAGAGTTACAGCACCTAATGGCAAATTGGATTATCTTGATCAAATAACCACTGAAGATGATGGTAAATTCAGTTATAACTTTACACTTTCGAATCATGCAGCTGGCAAATATGATGTAAGTCTCGGTGCTACAGGCTTAAATGAAATTGTGAATACCAGCTTCCAATATAAGCCCGGACCACAAAATCAATAAATATCTTGGAATACTTAACTAGGTATCTAAGCACTAGTTTAGGAGAGACAATCTAGTAAACTAAAAAGTCAATCTTATATAAGAATCATAAGGAGGGATTAAATATGAAGTTGAAAAAAACAATTCATTGTGCACTGGCAGTCACACTTTTGTCGGTTCCAACAACGGTTGTTCCTTCTTGGGCTGCAACATTAACTCCAGAAACAACAAGTGCTGTTCAACAGTCAACTGGAAGTGTTTCAGTAACAGAGGAAGGCCTCACATCTTGGTATAAATTCGATAAGTTAATCGGGACATCCATAACTGATGCCTCGGGTCATGGCAAGGATGCCACCGTTATGAACGGGGCTTCCCTAACTACCGTGGACGGCAGGACCGGTATTGATCTTGATCATACGAAAAGCCAATATGTGCAGCTACCAACAGGTATTATGAGTACTCTGGATAATTTCACCATCTCCACATGGGTATATTTGGATTCAAAAACAGGTGATTGGACTCGAATTTTTGATTTCGGAACAGGAGCTAATGCAGGTAAAATCTTCCTTACTGAAAACTTGTATTTGGATGTAGTAGGACGAGTTGCAGATGCAACTCCGAGTGCTCCGAAGGTCGGTGAATGGACACATATCTCTATCAGCAAAACCGGAACAGCTTACACAATCTATGTTAATGGCAAGATTGGTGCCACGGGAACTTCAACCAAGAAACCGTCCGATTTCGGGGAAACTGCCTATAACTATATCGGAAAATCGAATTGGCCCGATCCTTATTTAGACGGTAAAGTGAGTGATTTCCGCATCTATAACAGAGGATTGAGTGCTGATGAAATCCAGCAGCTTGTCTCAGAATCTATGACTGACCAAGAAGCCGTTGGAAGGATTGCTAAAACTCTGACTCTTGGTGATACTTCAAAAGTCATACAAGATTTAAAATTACCTGTGACTGCTGACGGTGGGGTATCGATTTCTTGGAAATCTGACTCTCCTTCAGTAATTTCCAATACAGGTGTAGTGACAAGACCTGCAAAAGACCAGAAGGATGCAAGTGTTTCCTTGACAGCAACAATTAACCGGAATGGTTATACAGAAATGAAAACCTTTAACGTCACTGTGCTGGCTGATAGTATCGTATCGATTGATGACGTGAATCTGAGAACAATGGTAGATTTCCCGCCAAAGTTTCCTAAGAAGGTAACTGTACACCATTTCGATGGTCATACTGAGCAACTTGATGTAGAGTGGGACCCTATTTCAAATGATGATTTCTCACAAGTTGGGAAGCTTGAAGTCAAGGGATCGGTTTATGGTACCAAAATCCAGCCTGTTGCCAATATAAGTGTTACTAAGATTGCTAAAGTTGACGAGGTGAACGTTAAGACAAAACAGGGCACCGCTCCACAGCTTCCATCTACTGTAGATGTACATTATAGTGACGGATCTACTGGAACACTCAATGTGGATTGGGCAGAAGTGAACAAACAAGATTATTCAAAAACCGGAACCTTTACTGTAAAAGGCGAGGCGACAACCTATGAATATACTGACCCCTTGATTGAGCAAAGAGCAGATCCTCACATTTTTAAACATACAGATGGCTATTATTATTTCACAGCATCGGTTCCTGAATATAACCGTATTGTGTTGCGGAGAGCAAAAACTCTCCAGGGCCTTGCTACAGCAGAGGAAAAAGTAATTTGGACCAAACACGCTACAGGGGATATGGGAGCGCATATTTGGGCCCCTGAAATCCATTTTATTGATGGAAAATGGTACATTTACTTTGCAGCGGGTGCAGCGGAAGATATTTGGAAAATCCGTCCATATGTTCTCGAGTGCGGGGATGCGAACCCACTTACAGGAACATGGACAGAAAAAGGCATGATGCAAAAACCAGCAGGCAGTACGGCCTTCACCAATTTTTCTTTAGATTCCACCACATTTGAGAACAATGGCAAACGTTATTTCGCCTGGGCACAGAAGGATGGCGGAAATTCAAATCTTTATATCGCGGAAATGAGTAATCCATGGACGATTGCAGGGAAACCGGTTATGATCTCCACTCCGGATTACGCTTGGGAAAGACAGGGATTTTGGGTCAATGAGGCACCGAGTGTTTTAAAACGGAATGGGAAAATATTCATGACTTTTTCTGCAAGCGCCACCGATGCTAACTATAGTTTGGGGTTATTGACCGCTTCGGAAACTAGTGATTTATTGGATCCTAAATCATGGAAGAAATCGCCAGAACCAGTGTTGAAAAGCGATGAAACAACGGGCCTGTACGGACCGGGACATAATGCCTTTACTGTAGCGGAAGATGGGAAAACGGATATCCTTGTTTATCATGCCCGCTCCTACAAGGATATTCAAGGAGATCCCCTGTATGATCCAAACAGGCATACAAGAGTGAAGAGAATAACTTGGAATGCAGATGGTACACCGAATTTCTCAAGTGTTCCAGTAAACGGAAAAGTACCAGGACCTACTATTCCGGTAGAGGCAAAAGTAACTGTTGATGACAATGCGGATTTTTCGGTCGTCACTGATTTTAGTTCATTAAAACTACAACCGAAAGAAAAGTTAAGTGCTAAAGTTCAGGTTAGTAGCAATAAAAGTATTACCCAATCTATTTTAGTGACAATGGTTCTATATGACGGTGAAAATAGACTAGTAGACTCCCAATCTCAGACCCAAAGCATAGCAGCAGGTTCTAAGTCATCTTTTTCTGTGAGTATGAAGCTTCCTTACAAATTGGATGGTCACAAAGTGAAGGTATTTGTGTGGGAAGGCGAGGATATTGAATCCTCATCACTAAAGCCTGTATCGGTACCGAAAGTTTTGGAATAGAACTAGGATATGTAATAGGTAGTATCAGAAATATATGAGTAAAAATAGAAATGCCAAATCAGCCAAGTGCTTTTAAAAAAAGCCTTGGCTTCTTTGCATTTATCCTCTCCCCAGTGCGATCATAGATGATAATACTAATTCCAATTTACCTTTTAACGCTAACCAAAAAATAGCAGATTATTATAAACAATTCTTGATTTTTATAAATACATTTATTGTTTTTTTCATTAGAATCATTCAAAGAGAAAAGAGTGAAATAGCCGTCTAAATAAAGAGATGAGGACTGTTCGAATGGTATGTACAGTGAACTTTTATTGTAATCGCTTTCTCTATGACCTTTGGAAGGGGGTTTATAAGTGAAAAAACTATTACTAATTTATGTCTTTCTGTTAATCTCCTACTTTCTTTATATGTATAACTATCATTTTAATGAGTCGCAATTATCTCATTTAGAGAAAATTCAAAGAGAAAGCCAAGAGGGAATTAGTGAGAAGTACGTAATGGTTACTTTCCAGTCAGGAATTGACTATTGGAAAGGCTCTTTAAAAGGGTTTGAGGATGCAGCTCAGAAGTTGAATGTATCAGTTGAGTACCGTGGAGCAACACAGCATGATATACATGAACAAATTACTGTGATTGAACAGGTAATAGCCAAAAAGCCAGCGGGTATTGCGATTTCTGCTATTGACCCTGACGCATTATCTATCACTTTTGAAAAAGCAAAGGATGCGGGTATTCCTATCGTTTTATTTGACTCAGGTGCTCCCTCGGACAAAGTGTCTTCATTTTTGGGCACTGATAATTATAAAGCTGGCATAACGGCAGCGCAAAAGTTAGCTGAATTAATGGGTGCTAAAGGAAAAGTGGCTGTTATAACATCACCAAATCAATTAAATCACCAGGAAAGAACAAAGGGATTTCTAGACACAATTAAGAAAACAGCAGGAATAGAGGTGATAGCAGTAAAAGATGGAAAGGGAGATCAGTTTGTTTCAAGGAAGGTAGCTATGGACCTTTTAAAGAATCATCCAGATTTGAAAGGGATTTTTGCTACAGAAGCCAATGGAGGGGTTGGGGTCGGTGAAGCTGTTGGTATTCTAAAGAGGAATCAAAAAGTGAAAATTGTAAGTTTTGATACAGATAAACCAACTCTGGATTTGATAAAAGACGGTACTATATCTGCAACCTTGGCTCAAGGTACTTGGAGGATGGGGTTTTGGTCTTTACTGTTCTTATTTGATCTCCAACATAAAAATTCTCCAATAATAAAACGTGAATTTTCAGATCAACCTCAAATGACATCATATGTAGATACAGGGATTTCTATTGTTACTAAAGAAAATGTAGAAAATTACTATGCAAAGTGAGCCACCAAGAATATGAGAGATTTGAAGAAATTAGACAAAAATAAACTTTTTATAATAAACAATCTTCCAATACGATTTAAGTTAATTATTCTATTGATGCTAATCAGTATTCTGCCTTCCATTGGTCTTGGGTTTCTGACGGGATGGACTGTAAACCACATTATCGAGAGACAAGTGAATCAAAATACACTTCAGCTAATTGGTCAGGTCAATAAAACTCTGGATTTCTACGCCGGTAACATGCAAAACATGAGTTATTTGATAGCTTTTAACCCGGAAATTAAGCAATTTTTGTACGAGAAAAAAAGTCAGCAAGGCAAACGGCTAAATGATGATTATCAGATACAAACATTTCTGCAAGGACTTACAACTTTGTATCCCGAAGCAGCAGGCATTCTTGTGGTAAACAGCAATGGTCAGTACATCAGTAACGACATGTATACCCGCTCAAAGAAAAGCCTTACGGAAGAATCATGGTACCAAGCTGCTGTAGAAAGTGAAGGGATATTCAAAATATTAGGGCACCCCTCTAACAGAAACATAACTAGCCATGTACATTACAAGGATGATGAGGTTGTGTCAGTTGTACGAGCTATTTTAGACCCTGATACCCAGCAAGTAAAGGGTGTTATATTAATTGATATGAAACTGAGAGTTATATCGGAAGCAACAAAAGATGTTCGCTTAGGGAAAACCGGTTATTTAATGGTGATTGACGATAAAGGCGAAAATATCTACTCGCCATCAGAGCCCTTTCTAAACAAGATTCCGATTGATTGGTTCCATTCAAATGAAGATGGTAATTTCTCTAAACAAGTCAAAGGCAATAAGCTTCAATTCATTTACAGTAAGTCTCCTTTTACCGGTTGGACAACTGTAGGTGTATTTTCTACAAAAGAATCAGTATTCGAGGTAAGGGAAATTCATTTTTATGTGATAAGTTTCGTTTTCTTCGTGTGTTTGTTTGGCCTTGGGGCCTCTTATTATTTATCCTATTCTATGTCAAGACCCATCAGGCAACTCATGTCGTTTATGCAAAAAGCAGAATTAGGAGATTTTTCTGTCCGTTACAAAGGAGAACGAATGGATGAAATAGGGTTACTTGGGCGCAGCTTTAATACCATGCTTGTTCAAATTAACAAACTAATTACACTAAATGAGCAGCAAGAGCGCCAAAAACGTGAAGCTGAACTACGGAGTCTACAGGCTCATATTAAACCTCATTTCCTTTACAATACATTAGACACTATTCATTGGTTGGCCCGTAAAAAAGGTGCAGAAGAAGTTGCTGAATTGGTAGAGTCGTTATCAAGGCTTTTCCGTATTGGGTTAAGTAAAGGTAACGATATTATTCCTCTAAAAGAAGAAATGGAGCATATTAGCAGTTATCTAAAGATTCAAAAAGCTAGATATCAAGAAAAATTACATTACACATTAGATATTGCTTCAAATGTAGAAAGGATCAATGTATTAAAACTTGTATTACAGCCAATTGTAGAAAACGCTATATATCATGGAATCAAAGAGAGGCGGGGACCTGGTCATATTAGTGTAAAAGCAGAAGAACATGAAGGAAAAATAGTTTTTCATGTTAAAGATGATGGGAAGGGAATTCCCAATGAAAAGCTGGAAGCTCTAAGAAGTAAATTGGGAACGTTAATCACTCAATCTCAACACTATAAAGGAAGTGAGAATTTCGGGTACGGAATGATTAATGTCCAAGCCAGAATTAAACTGACTTTTGGTGATGAATACGGTATATCAATTGATAGTGAAATAGGTAAAGGTACAACAGTGAAGGTTGTACTTCCTGCCATTAAAGAAAAATGAAGCGATGATAGAGTTCGAAAGGGGAGAAAATTGTGTGCCAAATCATTGGAAGGTATTGATTGCTGATGATGAACCGATTATTCGGGAAGGTATACGTGAATCGGTCAATTGGCAAGAACTTCATATGAAAGTTGTCGCAGAAGCGGAAGATGGAGAAGAAGCATTCGAAATTGCCATCGAATATTCAGTAGACATATTGCTGGTAGATTTGAATATGCCAATTATAGATGGTTTGACCTTAATTAAACATGTTCGAGAAGGGTTGCCTAACTGTAAAATTATCATAATTTCAGGACATGACGAATTTACTTATGCCCAAGAAGCATTACGCTTAAATGTTAATGATTATATTCTCAAACCTGCAAATCCCAATCAATTGAAAAACGTCCTTCAGCGTATTAGAAGTCAATTGGAGGAAAGTGAGAAGCAAAGTGAGTATTTAGCACTAGCGAAAGACCAAATTATTAAAAATATCCCTCTCTTACAGCAAAACTTTTGTCAGGAGTGGATGAAAGGGAATTTGACAGAATCTGATATTATTAAACAACTAAAATTCTTACAATTGCCTATACAATGCCCGAAACAGATTGGTCTTATCCAATGTCATGAAATTTATATCAATAAACCTTTATTGAATGAAAATAATGAGCAATTATTTAATTTTACTGAAAATATCGTAGCTGATGCACTTGAACCTTTCCAAAAAGTTGTTTTTCGTGATCCTTCAGGGTTTATAATCGTTTGTATTTGGGGATGTGAACAAGAAGATTTCGTATTATTTTTATCAAAGAAATTAAAAAATTATATGACCACGACACCGAATATGCACTTTGAGAAAGTTACAGGAGAAACATTTGTGATCTCTGAAATTTATAGACATTGCGAAACAATGATTTATGAAAATTTAAAAATCTCGCCGATCGTCCGGCGAGCGAGATTCTATCTTAGCGAACATTTTTCAGACACAGGTTTAACATTGGAATCATTGGCACAGTATCTGCACGTATCTCCTGTTTATTTAAGCAGGATCATGAAAAAGGAATTAGGGACTTCTTTTGTTAGTATAATTACAAATATGCGTATCAGCAAGGCACTTCTGTTGCTAAATTCCACAGAACTTTCTATTCTTGAAATCGCTGAAAAAGTTGGTTATGACACGCAGCATTATTTTAGTACTGCTTTTAAAAAAGTAATGGGTGTCTCTCCCAATCAGTATCGAAAAGGTGCCGGTTTTACAGTTTCGGCAGCTAGTACAGAATTATTGTAATATAGTTTATTTAGTTAAATTCGAATTTTAGGACAGTCCAAATGAAATAATTTGGACTGTCCTTTTTTGTAATCTGGCAAATATTGAAAGCGCTTAAAAGTAAGTTAAATTTTTATAAAAATAGTTGTTTTATTGAAAAGACGTAAAAATGAGAGGGTGATATATTCATAACATGGAAAAGAATAAAATCTAAAAAACAAAGGGGCGATTCAGATGAAAAAGTTGTTGTCGGTAGTTATGTTAATAACATTGTTATTTTCGTTGGCAGCGTGTGGAAGTAAAAGTACTAGTGGAGATAGCGGATTTGTAGGTATTGCAATGCCTACAAAGTCATCGGAAAGATGGGTAAGTGACGGTCAAAATATGAAAAAAGAATTTGAAAAGTTAGGGTATAAAGTGGACTTGCAATATGCAGAAGACGTAGTAGAGAATCAGGTATCTCAAATCGAGAATATGATTACAAAAGGTGTAAACGTTTTAGTCATTGCGTCAATTGACGGTGAAGCCTTAACAGATGTTTTAGACAAAGCAAACAAGCAAGAAATTAAAGTCATTGCATATGATCGTTTAATTAAAAACAGCAAATATGTTAGCTACTATGCAACATTTGACAACTTTAAAGTAGGTGTTCAACAAGGCACTTACATTGAAGAAAAATTAGGTTTAAAAGCAGGAAAGGGCCCATTCAATATCGAGTTATTTGCAGGCTCACCAGATGATAATAATGCTTATTTCTTCTTTGATGGCGCCATGTCAATATTAAAACCGTACATTGAATCGGGGAAGTTAGTAGTGAAAAGCGGTCAAAATTCATTTGATCAAGGTGCCACATTAAGATGGGACGGCGCAGTTGCACAAGCAAGGATGGATAATCTATTAAGTGCTCACTATACTTCCGACAAGGTGGATGCCGTTTTATCTCCATATGATGGAATTAGCATCGGTATCATATCATCTTTAAAAGGTGTTGGATATGGATCAGCTGCTAAACCACTTCCTGTTATCACTGGACAAGATGCTGAACTAGCTTCTATTAAATCAATAATAAATGGTGAACAAACACAAACAGTGTTTAAAGACACGAGGGAATTGGCCAAAAAAGCCGTTTCTATGGCTGATGCCGTTTTAAAGGGCAAAAAAGCTGAAGTGAATGATACCAAAACGTACGACAATGGGAAAAAAGTCGTTCCTTCCTATCTATTAGAACCAGTTTCTGTTGATAAAACTAACTATGAGTCTGTACTAGTTGACTCGGGATATTACAAAAAGGAAGAACTGAGTAAATAATGAGTAATGAAAATGAGTTAGTGACTGTTGATTAAATGTCACTAACTCATTTTATCAAATTGTGAGGGTGTGGTGAAATTTGTCAAAGATTATTTTAGAAATGAGGAATATTACAAAAGAGTTCCCAGGAGTCAAAGCTCTTCAAAATGTAAATTTAAAGATAAAAGAGGGAGAAATTCACGCTTTATGTGGAGAGAATGGGGCTGGGAAATCTACATTAATGAAGGTATTGAGTGGTGTCTACCCACATGGTTCGTACACCGGGGACATACTGTTTAATGGAAACGTTTGTAAATTCAAAGACATCAAACAAAGTGAAGAATTAGGGATTGTTATTATTCACCAAGAACTCGCATTGATTCCACACCTATCGATTGCTGAAAATATCTTCCTTGGTAACGAACAGGCGAAAAATGGAATTATCAATTGGAATGAAACTGTGTTAAGAACGAGAGAATTGCTGAAAAAGGTAGGATTAAACGAATCACCAAATACAAAAACGGCAAACTTGGGCGTTGGAAAACAACAATTAACTGAAATAGCGAAGGCACTTTCTAAAAATGTAAAATTATTAATATTGGATGAACCTACTGCTGCTTTAAATGAACACGACAGTGAAAATCTATTAAATCTGTTATTAGAATTAAAAAAACAAGGCATGTCAGCCATTATTATATCGCATAAATTGAATGAAATTTCCAAAGTGGCGGATTCCATCACCATTCTGCGTGACGGTCAAACTGTAGAAACACTAGATATGAAGAAAGACAAAATTTCAGAGGATAGAATTATCAAGGGAATGGTTGGAAGAGAATTAACGAATCGCTATCCAAAAAGGGAAGCGAAAATAGGAAATACTATTTTTGAAGTGAAAAACTGGAATGTCTTTCACCCATTGCATACGAATCAAAAATCTATTGATGATGTGAATTTTCATATTCGTAAAGGTGAGATTGTTGGTATAGCCGGCTTGATGGGTGCCGGAAGAACTGAGCTGGCAATGAGTATCTTTGGAAAATCGTACGGAAAGAAAATAACAGGACAAATATTTAAGGATAATAAAGAAATCCATTTGAATAATGTTAGTCAGGCAATTGAACATGGAATCGCTTATGTTTCTGAAGATCGAAAGGGAAACGGGCTCATTTTAATGGATGACATTAAACAAAACATTACATTAGCCAGTCTAAATAAGATAACAAATAAATTTGTTATTAATAAGAATCAAGAAATTATTGAATCGGAACAATTCCGTGAAAAATTAAAGATCAAAACTCCAAGTATTTATCAGAAAACTGGAAATCTTAGTGGTGGAAATCAACAAAAAGTTGTATTAAGTAAATGGATTTTTTCAGAGCCTGACATTTTGATTTTAGATGAACCTACCCGCGGCATAGATGTAGGCGCAAAGTATGAAATATATACGATTATTAATCAGTTGGCTTCAGATGGAAAAGGGATTTTAGTTATTTCTTCAGAATTACCAGAAATTCTTGGAATTTGTGACCGAGTGTATGTAATGAATGAAGGCAGAATAACTGGTGAAGTTTCCAAAGAAGAAGCAACTCAGGAACGTATTATGAAATATATGACTAGAAGTAGAGTTTAGGGGGTAGGAAAACATGCAAACAATAACGCATAAAACAGCGGAAAACGAGAAAGCTGCAGACCGTGAACCGAAAGGAAATTTGCTTTCTCAATTGTTCAAAAATAATATGAGACAATACAGCATGATACTGGCACTAGTTTCAATTATGATTCTTTTCCAGGTTCTAACTGATGGAATTTTGTTAAGGCCGTTAAATATAACAAACTTAATCTTGCAAAATAGCTATATATTAGTGTTGGCAATTGGTATGATTTTAGTAATAATTACCGGCCATATTGACCTATCGGTAGGTTCAATAGCTGCATTTATCGGAGCGATATCAGCAATTTTAATGGTAAATCATGAAGTCCCAACATCAGTTGCAATTATTATCTCGTTATTAATTGGTGCGCTTATTGGTGCCTGGCAAGGATTTTGGGTGGCCTATGTAAAAATTCCTGCCTTTATTGTTACTCTAGCAGGTATGCTTTTGTTTAGAGGATTAACTATGGTAGTGTTAGAGGGCAAATCAATCTCTCCTTTTCCTGAAGCATTTCAAAAAATCAGCTCTGGTTTCATTCCGGATGTGTTTAACGGAGCCAACCTTCATATTTTAACTCTTGTAATTGGAGCGCTGCTATCAGTAATTCTAATTTTCAATGAACTGAAAACTAGAAAAACAGAAATAAAATACAATTTCGATGTTTCACCTGCAGGAATTTTCATTTTGAAGATTATTGCATTAGTTGCGTTAATCAATGTATTTGTTTATGTTCTTGCTACATATGAAGGAATTCCAAATATTTTGGTTATCTTGGCTTTATTAATCTTGGCTTATCAATTTATTACCACAAAAACAATAGCAGGGCGTCACATTTATGCGATCGGTGGAAATGAAAAAGCAGCTCAGTTATCTGGGGTAAAAACTAAGCGTGTAACATTTTGGGTCTTTGTAAATATGGGAGTGTTATCTGCGCTATCTGGACTTCTGTTTGCTGCAAGATTAAACGCTGCAACACCTAGAGCAGGAAATCTTTTTGAATTAGATGCAATTGCGGCATGTTTTATTGGTGGGGCTTCAGCATATGGTGGAATCGGTACGGTGCCAGGTGCTATTATTGGCGGTCTGGTTATGGGTGTCATGAATAACGGAATGTCCATCCTAGGTTTAGGCATAGATTGGCAGCAAGGTATCAAAGGGCTTGTATTATTAGCTGCTGTAGCTTTTGATATTTATAATAAAAATAAATCTTCATAATTAAGTCTCTAATGAATAGACCTCAAAACCATTATATATCTGGTTTGGGGTCTATTTTTCATTATTGACAAATTTAATTAGGGCAATGACTCTTACCAGTCTATTATCCTAGTTCCGTGTTTTAGTAATACAATCCCATCATACTTCATCAAAAAATAGCCAATTTTTATAAACAATCCATGTTATTTATAAATACAGTTTTTGTTTTTATTTTTAAAATTATCTAAAAGAGAAAGGAGTATAGCTTCCTGTAAAAAGAGTGCAGAAAAAATAGAGGAGGAAAGAAATGAAAGGTAGGCAGTATTTTTCATTATTTTTATCTGTATTAATGGTTTTTTCACTGATTCCAAAACCGGTAATTCAAGCGGAGGAGATTGGCAGTACAGAAAATCGCTTAATCGCTCACTATGATCTGTCGAGAGCGGATGGTAAGTTGACAGATGTTACGAACAATGGATTTGACGCAGAATATGTTGGGTTTCAAGATGGAGATTTCTTAGAAGAACAAGGCGATACAATTCTGAACTTCACGGGAGATAAGTCTAAATATGTAAAATTACCAAGAGGACTTATTGATGATGAAACCTTTACAATTGAAACCAAATTTAGCACTTCAACGAGTGCTGGCCATTGGCTATACGCCCTTGGGACAAAGGAAGGTTCTTGGCCAAATGTTAACAATTATATCTTTTTAAATCCAAAACAAGGAAACGGAACGACTCGTTTTGGGATTAAAAATTCTAGCACGGAACTTCTTTTTCAAAATGCAACAATTAAGACAGGTGAATATAATACATTCACAGCAACATTTAAAGAGGGAGAAATAATCCTTTATTTAAATGGACAACTAGTAGGAATACTGCCACATACGTATAAGGTAATGGATATTCTTGCAACTGGGACAGACCCTACAGCTAATTTTATCGGCTATATTGGTAAATCCTTGTACACAGCTGATGCAGCATTTACTGGAAAATTAGCTGATTTTAAGGTATATAACTATACATTATCAGCAGAAGAGGTAAAACTGAATGCTGGTTTATCAGATGAGGAAATTGTTGCATTAACAAAAGCTAACTTAACAATTCCAAATGCTGATGACATTCGTGGAAACATTACATTACCTACAAGTACGGATAAAGATGCAACAATTACTTGGGAAACGGACAATGCAGCAGTTGTAAATGTAAATGAAAGAATCAATGAAGATTACTATAAGACTCCTGCTGGTGTTGTAACAAGACAGGAAACTGATACGAAGGTAACATTGACAGCAACAATCAAATATAAGGGAATAAGCGATACAAAGCAAATACCACTTATAGTTAAGGCTAAACCTGCAAAAAAGAATTTCACATCGTATTTATTTGCTCACTTTACAGGTGAAAGTGCAAATGGAGAACAGATGTATTTTGCTAGCAGTAAAGATGGTTTGCACTGGAAAGATTTAAATGAGGGTGAACCAGTATTAACGTCTGATGTAGGTGAAAAGGGTGTACGTGACCCGTCTATCATACGCTCAGCCGAGGGTGACAAATTCTACATTATTGCAACAGATTTAAGAATTGCCAGCGGAAAAGGCTGGGGTGCCGCACAAACGGCTGGAAGCAAATCTCTGATCATTTGGGAGTCTAAAAATTTAGTAAATTGGTCTAAACCAAGAATGGTAGAGGTAGCTCCACCCAATGCAGGTGATGCATGGGCACCAGAAGCATTTTATGACGAAAAGACAGGAGAATACGTAGTATTCTGGGCTTCAACTGTGAAGAATGACCAAGGGGTATACGAACCACATAACATCTATTATGCAAAGACAAGAGATTTTTATACTTTCACAGAACCAAAGATGTTCATTGATCGTCCTGGTAGTCAGCATATTATTGATACAACCATTATTGAAGATGGGAATTTGTATTACCGTTATTCAGGGGATGGTCAAATTACGATTGAAAAAAGTAATCAAATTCTAGGTGAGTGGTCAAAAATTGGTACCATTCAATCTTCAACAGGATTAACAGGGTCCGACGTTGAAGGGCCATTAATTTATAAATTCAATGATAGAAATGCCTGGAATTTAATGGTCGATCAGTATGCGGCTGGAAAAGGTTATCTTCCATTAATTACATCTGATTTAGCAAGCGGCCAGTTCACAAAATTAACAACTGCAGACTATTCTTTGGGTTCTAACCGTAAGAGACATGGATCAGTACTTAATCTAACACAAGAAGAGTACAATGCTGTAATGTCGCAATGGGATAAGGTCGTCAATGTTCCTGATGAAGAAGAACAAGAACAGCCAATACTTGAGTATAACTTTGATACAGTCACTACAGACAAGACGATCCATGATAATTCGGGAAATAACCATACAGGTACATTGAATGGAAATGCAACTTATGTGACAGATAGCGAAAAGGTTTCAAAGGCATTATATCTAGATGGAACAACTAATACTTTTGCCGCCTTTCCGGCAGGTTTCTTTGATGGAAGAAATACTGTGACTATCTCTATGGATATTAAACCGGAAACGGTTTCAGGAAACTTCTTTACCTTTGCCATAGGTAAGAATGACCAAAAATATATGTTCCTAAGAACACGCGATACAGAAATAAGAAATGCGATGACGACTACTAGCTGGTCATCTGAACAGGAGGTAAAAGCGAATACCACTTCTATTAAGAGCAAGTGGTTCAACATCAAACTTGTCATTTCACCTACAAGCATGTCCATGTATAAGGACGGGATCCTTGTAGCTGAAAATAGCAATGTAACAGTATCAATGACAGACTTAGGTGCACAATTATCAACATTTTTAGGTAAATCCTTTTACTCAGGAGACCAATACTTCAAAGGTTATTTCGACAACGTAAAAGTGTATAATCGTATACTTTCAGAAGCCGAAATTCTAGAAATGTCTATTCAATCGACTGGAATTGGTAATTTTGTAGTACCTGGTCAAAAAGGTCAAGCTGAAATAGATTCAAAATCACATAGAATTACAGTTCCTGTTAAAGAAGGGCAAGGTTTGGATATAACTAATTTGGCTCCAACTATAACTATTAAACCTGGATCTACCGTAAGTCCAATGTCAGGCGAAGGACAGGACTTTACTAATCCTATTACCTATACGGTGACGGATAAGGATGGAAATAAACAGGAATGGATTGTGAGTTTGAAAGTATATCCATCAGGTACATTGCCAGGACTTTATGCAGATCCACAGATCGCTGTTTTCGGTGATACTTATTATATTTATCCTACAACAGATGGCTTTACCGGTTGGTCAGGTTCTCAATTTAAAGCATTCTCCTCTAAAGATTTAATAAATTGGAAGGACGAGGGTGTAATCTTAGATTTAGCAACTGACGATGTTACATGGGCAGATAAGCGCGCGTGGGCACCGGCAATCGCAGAAAAGAATGGTAAATATTATTACTATTTCTGTGCAGACGCCAACATTGGTGTAGCAACAGCACCAACACCAACAGGACCATTTAAAGATGCTTTAGGCAAACCATTGGTGCCAAGTGGAAAATATTCGGGCCAAGCTATTGATCCATACGTATTTACAGATGATAATGGCGAATCGTACTTTTATTGGGGTAATGGTGATCTCTATGCTGCTAAGCTAAATGATGATATGGTTTCTTTTGAAAGTACTCCTGTCAAGATGACCCCGCCTAATTTTAGAGAGGGATCTGTTGTATTTAAAAGAAACGGTACTTATTACTTAATGTGGTCAGAAGATGATACTGGTAGCGAGAATTATCAGGTTGCTTATGCAACAGGGACATCTCCAATGGGACCATGGACAAAAAAAGGTGTCATTCTGAGTAAAGATTTAAGCCTTGGAATCAAAGGGCCAGGTCATAACTCTATTTTAAACATCCCAGGCACGGATGAATATTATATTGTTTATGCACGGCATGAAATGCCTGATGGCAACGGTTTTAACCGTGAAGTGGTGATTGATAAGATGGAATTTAACGAAGATGGCACTATAAAGCCAGTAAAACCAACCTTAACAGGTATTACTGATCCAGTTTATGTAGATTCAGAAGGTCCTGTAGGGAAGTTTACGATAAATTCTGGTGTTGAATTTACAAAAGACCCCAATGTTACACTATCACTTGAAGCAACCGATAAACTAAGTGGAGTGAACCAGGTTCGTTTTTCCACCAATGCTAAGGATTGGACAGAATGGGAAGAGTATAAGCCAGCAAAAGAATTAAACTTGCCTTTAGGAGATGGGCAGAAGACTGTTTACGTTGAATTTAACGACCACGCGGGAAATGTCAGTGACAGGTATCAACAAAAGATAACCCTTGATACGACAGCCCCTGTGATTAAATTTATTGGACTACAGGATACTTATTCCGTTGATTCATTGATTAAAATCACTTGCAGTTCAAGTGATGATTTGTCCGGAATTGAATCAAAAGAATGTCCAAGTGTCGAAGGACCTGCCTATAGCTTCGAGTTAGGGATTAATAAAATCATTGCATCAGCCACAGATAAAGCTGGTAATACGGCGAAAGTCGAAACTGAGTTTAAGGTGACGGTAGATTTTGATAGTCTAGGCAAGTTGACTCAATCTTTTGTAAGTAATGATGGGGTTTCAAATTCGCTAGTGACGAAACTTCAATCAGCTAAAGAAGCAGCTGCCAAAGGAAATAAACAGGCCGTAGATGGTAAACTGAGGGCATTTGAAAATGAGTTGTCTGCTCAAATGGGGAAAACACTCACTGATAAACAGGCAAATATTTTGATTGCTTTTTCTGGGAAGCTGTATTTAGATTAAACCCACAGATCGATAGTTAAAACCAAAAACAATAACTGTTTCTTTAAACAGTTATTGTTTTTTTATGCACGCATTGTTCCTAGTAATCTTTTATTCCTTAATTTATAAAATGAAGCAAAAAGAATGCGGAATATTATAAAAAAATGCATTTCATTGAAAATACATTACTAGGAAATCTTTCTATAATTAACATAGATTCAAATATTAAAGGGGGAAGTCAAATGAAAAAATTAAAAAAATTGTTTACTGCGTTGATTTCAACAGCAACTGCGATCTCATTAATGACAGGATGCGCTGCTGGAAACAACCAACAGGCAAGTAGTGGATCAGGCGGTGGGAAAGATGGCAAGATTGTCGTTGGTTTTTCACAAGTAGGAGCTGAAAGCGAGTGGAGAACAGCTAATACTAAGTCAGTCAAAGAAAGTGCAGAAAAAGATCCACAAATCGAGTTAAAGTTCTCAGATGCCCAGCAAAAACAGGAAAACCAAATTAAAGCCATCCGTTCGTTTATTGCTCAGAAGGTGGATGTAATCGCTTTCTCTCCTGTTGTTCAAACAGGTTTTGATACAGTTCTTCAAGAAGCGAAAACGGCCGGTATTCCTGTTATTTTAACTGACCGTGCTGTAGATGCCGATCCATACCTTTATAAAACGATGATTGGATCAGATTTCGTTGAGGAAGGCAAGAAAGCGGCACAATGGATGTTGGACAATATAAAGACGGATAAGCCTGTAAATATCGTTGAGCTCCAAGGAACGGTAGGTTCTGCTCCAGCCATTGACCGAAAAGCTGGTTTTGAAGAAGTAATCAAAGCTCATACGAATTATAAAATTATTAAATCTCAAACAGGTGACTTTACCCGTACTAAAGGTAAAGAAGTAATGGAAGCATTCTTAAAGTCTGAAGGAAAAAATATCAATGTCGTATACTCTCACAATGACGATATGGCAATTGGTGCAATTCAAGCGATTGAAGAATATGGCTTAATTCCAGGGAAAGATATCAAAATCATTTCCATGGATGGTGTAAAAGGAGCTTTTGAAGCAATGATGGCTGGTAAATTAAATGCTTCTATCGAGTGTAACCCTTTATTAGGAGACCAATTGATGCAAGCAATTAAAGATGTTATAGCAGGAAAAGAGTTACCAAAATGGATTAAGACAGAAGAAGGCATCTTTGATACTACTAATGCAGCGAAGGAATTCCCTAATCGACAATACTAAAAGCTATTTTCGATATAGGAGTTCTCTTGATAGGGAACTCCTATATTACTCATAAAATAAACAAAAGGAGCATTATACCAATGTTCATACAAGAGAAACCAATTCTATACATGGAAGGTGTTACAAAGTCCTTTCCTGGAGTAAAGGCATTGTCTGACGTTAACTTTACTCTTCGTAAAGGAGAAGTTCATGCTCTTATGGGTGAAAACGGTGCAGGTAAATCGACGTTAATAAAAGTACTAACCGGGGTCCACCATTTAGATGGAGGAACCATCCTTTTCGACGAAAAGAACATTGAGCCGAAATCTCCGTTAGATGCCCAAAATATTGGAATCAGCACAGTTTATCAAGAAGTGAATTTATGCCCTAATTTGACAGTAGCAGAAAATATTTTTATTGGCAGACCACCGAAAAAAGGCGGTAGAATTGATTGGAAGTTGATGAATCAAAAATCACAAGAAATTCTGCAGCGAGTAAATCTCGATATTGATCCAACTAAATTACTCTCTTCATACTCTGTTGCCATTCAACAAATGATTGCGATTGCTCGCGCAGTTGATATTTCAGCAGGGGTTTTAATCTTGGATGAACCGACCGCAAGTTTGGATGAAAACGAAGTAAAACAGTTGTTTAAGATCATGCGTAAGTTGCGTGATGAAGGAATGGGAATTATATTTGTCACACATTTCTTAGATCAAGTCTATGAAATAACGGATCGTATCACCGTCCTTCGGAACGGTAAACTTATTGGCGAGTACAAAACGAGTGAATTATCTAGAATAGAATTAGTCACTAAAATGGTTGGTAGAGAAATCGATGAAAAAGAACACAGCAAACAAAACAAAAGCATTGTTTCTTCTTTAAAGAAAAAGGAAGAACATTTCTTAAAAGCTGTCAGTCTTGGAAAAAAAGGCACGATAGAGCCATTTGATCTGGAAATGAAAAAAGGAGAAGTACTTGGTCTTGCTGGTTTACTTGGTTCCGGCAGGTCTGAAATTGCTAGACTGATATTTGGAATTGATAAAGCGGACGATGGTGTCATTTATATAGATGAAAAAAAGATTTCGGCCATGTATCCTAAAAAAGCTATCCAACAAGGGATGGGATTTTGTCCGGAAGATCGTAAAAAAGAGGGCATCATTGGAGAATTAACTATCAGGGAAAACATGATTCTTGCTCTTCAGGCTAAAAGAGGCATATTCAATTATATCTCTAGAAAAGAACAAGAAGAAATCGCTAATAAATATATTAATATGTTGCGAATAGCTACACCATCAATGGAACAACAAATTCGGAACCTTAGTGGAGGTAATCAACAAAAAGTAATTCTAGGGAGATGGCTAGCAACCAATCCAAAGTTGCTTATATTGGATGAACCGACTCGTGGAATTGACGTAGGTACTCGGACGGAAATTCAAAAATTAATCAGAACACTTGCTAATGATGGTATGACAGTGTTGCTTATTTCCTCCGAATTGGAAGAATTAGTCGCTTGTTGCGATCGAGTAATTGTTATGCGTGACCGTTCTCCGATTGGACAGCTTCGCGGAGAGAATATTTCAGAAAGTATTATTATGAAAACTATAGCAGGAGCTGGCGCAAATGTTTCTTAATCAATGGAACAAACTGAGGCATTCAAAGGTATTTTGGCCTTTAATGGCCGTAATAGCATTACTTATATTTAATTATTTTTATATTCCAGGTTTTTTTACCATTGAAATCAAGAATGGTCATTTATTTGGAACCCTAATTGACATATTAAATCGGGCGGCACCGCTTATTATTGTATCTATCGGTATGACCTTAGTTATTGCCACAGCTGGCGTGGATATCTCGGTTGGAGCTGTTGTAGCGATATCAGGTGCCATGGCAGCTTACCTGATCGGAGGAACTTTGGTTGTTAACAATGGAGTTCAAGAGTATGTGAGTGATACACCTATGGCGCTAGCCATCTTTGCTGCCCTTGGTGCTTCCGTCCTTTGCGGAATGTGGAATGGCGCATTGGTATCTAAAATAGGTGTTCAGCCAATGGTAGCTACCCTTATCCTTATGACAGTTGGACGGGGAATTGCACAGCTGTTCAGTGAAGGACAAATTATCACTGTCTACTATAAACCGTTTAGCTTTTTTGGTGGTGGATACTTTTTAGGAATACCGTTTGCTATTTTTGTTGCCGCCGTAGTGGGGTTACTAGTTTACTTGCTTATGAGAAAAACCGCAATGGGATTGTTTTTAGAATCGGTAGGAGGGAACATGGAATCCAGCCGATTTACTGGGATTAATTCAAAGAAGATCATCTTCTGGGCTTATGTAATCTGTGGTTTGTGCGCAGGAATCGCAGGCATCTTGATTAGTTCGAATGTAAAGAGTGCAGATGGAAATAACGCTGGATTATGGATGGAGTTAGATGCAATTTTAGCTGTCGTCATTGGCGGCACTTCAATGAATGGTGGTAGGTTTTACCTATCAGGTACCATAATAGGTGCTCTTTTCCTTCAAATGTTAAAAACAACTATTTATTCCACTGGAGTTCCTCCAGAAAGTATACTCGTAGTAGAAGCAATAGTAGTCATTATCGTATCGCTTGTTCAATCGGAAAAATTCAGAAGCTTATTTATCTTAAAAATGGGCAGCAAGCGTAAGAAGGGAGTAATTCAATCTAATGAGAAACATGCTGCGAGTTAGTCAATTAAATATCACGTTAATTTCGACCATAATTCTATTTCTTTCCTTATTTAGTGTAGGTTCTTTTCGATATACTGGCTTCTTTTCACTACAGGTTTTTCTGAATCTATTTATCGACAATGCTTTTTTAATCATCATTGCTACAGGATTAGTATTTGTCATATTATCTGGTGGAATCGATTTGTCAGTAGGATCGGTTGTTGCGTTAACCACTATGGTGTCCGCAAGTATGCTTCAGAAAGGTGCAAACCCGATAATTGTTATGGTTGTAGTTCTTTTAATGGGAATCATATTTGGATTTGCACAAGGATACATCATTCAGCGTTTTCAATTGCATCCATGGATTGTTACATTAGCAGGTTTGTTTTTGGCTAGAGGACTTTGTTATTTTATTAGCATCGAATCTATTACTATCACAGATCCATTGTTCACCAATCTTTCTCTCTATAAGATTATGCTGGGTGGCCAATACTTTATTTCCATAAGTGTGCTGATTAGTATCGTGTTTGTATTGGCTGCCATGTATGTGGCTAAATATACAGAGTTTGGCCGGACTGTTTACGCCATTGGAGGAAACGAACAATCGGCTATGCTTATGGGACTACCTGTTGTAAGAACGAAAATTCTTATTTACGCTATCAGTGGCTTTAGTTCTGCCCTTGGAGGATTGGTCTTCACCTTTTACATGTTGTCTGGATATGGGCTTCACGCGTTAGGTCTGGAAATGGATGCTATTGCAGCATGTGTCATTGGTGGAATCCTTTTAACTGGAGGGTATGGTTATGTTGTAGGTCCAATGTTTGGTGTGCTGAGTATGGGAGTAATTCAAACCATTATCATGTTTGAAGGGACGCTCAGTTCTTGGTGGACAAGAATTGTTATTGGAGTCTTGTTGTTTATCTTTATCGTTTTGCAACGAGTAATTGTTATTCAAAGTGAAAGAAACAAAACGATTATTAAAAGAAAAGAAAGAAAAGCACTCGCTACTCAACCATGAGAGGGAATGAACTTACTATAATAAAACCATTTTGATCAGGAGGGGAAACATGAAGAAGAAAAAAATATTTTCAACTTTTTTATTAACCATGATGCTCTTCAATACTGTGTCAGTAACTGTTCCTCAAGCAACATTTGCTGAGGAACCACAAAAAACAAAGTTAATTCTTGATTACGATATGAACAATATTGATGGTACAACAGTGAAAGATAGCACTGGGAATTTTGATGGAAAGCTGGTGAATTCTCAAAACGCTGACCTTATTAAGGGAACAGATGCAGGAGTTATAAGTTTTAAGGGCGGTACTACTAGTTCATATATTGAAATGCCAAAAGGTGTATTAAATAATTTGGATAGTATCACCGTTTCTTCTTTGGTGAATTGGAAGGGTGTTAATGAAGCCGAATGGTTATATGCGTTAGGTCAGGACAGTAACAAATATTTGTTTACGACGCCGAAGCGCAATTCGGGTGACCGCTCTTCAAGAGCTGGAATCGGGGTAACAAGCTGGATGAATGAGGCGGGTGCAAATGCAACAACTGGGCCCTTGAAGTCGAGTGAATGGAAGTTGATAACTACTGTTATGTCAGGTGTAGATAAAACGATTAAGCTGTACATTGATGGGGCTGAAGTGGGGACTGGTTCTACGAACGGTTATACACTAGCACAAATCAACAATGTTAATGGAATAAGTGGTTTTATCGGGCGATCCTTTTATTCTGCTGACCCATATTTTGGAGGCATGATCGCTGATTTTAAAGTGTTTAATGGAGCTTTGACAGCTACAGAAGTAAGTAAACTAAAAGAAGAAGCTGATAAAAAAATTGCTGCCATGGATGGACTGCTGCTAAATCATGCGGCTGAAAAATTAGATTACTCCATTTTTATTAAACAAAACCAAAACAAAGACGAAATTAATTCGGATTTATCATTCCCTAGAAACGGGGCATTTGGAACAACCATCACTTGGGAATCACAAAATCAAAACATTATTACAAATGATGGTAAAGTTAATAGACCTTCTTTTGAAGATGGTGACCAATCGGTAGGAATTACAGCTAATATTACGGATGGTACAAAGACTTTGACAAAAGAATTTATTGTTACAGTATTAAAGAAACCTCAAGATTCAGTGACTGTTCGTATGGATGCAGAAGATTTGAAAGTTCATAACATTAATGATGTTCGCGGCAATCTAACTTTACCGAAAACGGGAGTTAATGGTTCTACAATCACATGGACATCAAATGACCCATCTATCATTACACCAACTGGAGAAGTGAAACGTCCTGGAAATGGTGAAGGTGATAAAACGGTTAAATTGACGGCAACTCTCACATTACACAAGGAGTCAATCACAAAAGCGTTTTTAGCTAAAGTGAAAGAAATGCCGAAAAAGGAAAACTATGAAGGATATGTCTTCAGTTATTTTACAGGAGAAGGTTATTCGAATGGTGAACAAATTTATTTTGCCTTAAGTGAAGGAAACAATCCACTTAAATGGCAGGAGTTAAACAATGGGGCTCCAGCAATCACTTCTAATTTGGGTGAAAAAGGACTTAGAGATCCATTTATCATTCGTTCCCCTGAAGGTGATAAGTTCTATTTAATTTCCACAGATTTAAAAATTAATGGAGATTGGAATTGGGACAGATCCCAAAGGGCTGGCAGCCGCTCTATAATGGTATGGGAATCTACTGATTTAATTAATTGGTCAGAGCAAAGAATGGTAGAAGTATCTCCAAAAGAGGCTGGAAATACATGGGCTCCGGAAGTTACGTATGATGACACGACTGGTGAGTATATTGTGTACTGGGCTTCCAAATTGTATGACAATGAAGCGCATAGTGGCTCCACTTACAACAAAATGATGTATAGCAAAACAAGAGATTTCTATACGTTTACGGAACCAAAAGTTTATATGGATTATGGATATTCAGTTATTGATACCACCATGATTAAGCATGACGGTAAAATCTATCGTTTTACAAAAGATGAAAGGAACAACACAACATCCTCTCCAAATGGTAAGTTTATTTTTTCAGAGGTTGGTGATTCGGTTCTGGATCCTACATTCGATCTGATTAAAGAAGGTATCGGAAAAGGTTCAATTGGTGCTGGAGAGGGACCAAGCATCTTTAAATCCAATACAGAAGAAAAGTGGTACATGTTTATTGATGAATTTGGCGGTAAAGGCTATGTGCCTTTTGAAACTACAAATTTACAGTCTGGTGAGTGGAAAATGTCTACAGAGTATAAGTTACCTTCACGCCCTCGTCATGGTACAGTAATGCCGGTTACAAAACGGGAACACGAGGCTTTACTTGCAAATGTTCCCAAAGTTAAAAACGAAGATTCCATTCAAAAAGTAACAGGCGTTACGGTAGATAAGGAAAAATTGGAACTAGTACAAGGACAAAAAGAACGGGTGTCTGCAATTGTAACACCTAATGAGGCAGTTAATAAAGAGGTCCTGTGGTCTAGCAATAATGAAGAAGTAGCTGTTGTAGATGAAAATGGGAATGTTAGCGCATTTAAAGAAGGTATAGCAAAGATCACTGCAACTACAGTTGATGGAGGCTATATGGCCGTTAGTGAGGTCCATGTCAAAAAAGATACTACTCCTCCTGTGATTCAATTTATCGGTAATGATGGTACCTATCCAGTTGATGCCAAGATATCGATTACCTGCACTGCAGCTGATGATTTGTCAGGGGTTGCTTCCGTGAATTGTCCAAGTACGGAAGGATATGCTTATGACTTCGGGGTTGGTGTTCATAAACTTGTGGCTTCAGCTATTGACAAAGCAGGAAATACTGCGGTACATGAAACAGAATTTACGGTAACAGTTGATTATGATAGTTTAAGCCGACTGACTCAATCTTTTGTAAATAAGGATGAGTTGTCGCATTCTCTTGTTGCAAAACTCCAGTCAGCAAAAGAAGCGGCCGCTAAAGGTAACAAACAGGCTGTGGAAGGTAAACTGAAGTCGTATGTAAATGAACTCTCCGCTCAAAGTGGAAAGGTGCTTACTGATCAACAGGCTAATCTTTTGATATCCTTGTCTAATAATCTTTAGTTTAAAAGACACATAATACTAGAATTGTGAAGCTTATCCTTCTTATTATCTGGAAATCTGATCGTAATTCATCAGATTTCTTTTTTTTATAGATTTATATAAATCAATTTCTTGTGATTGGTTTATAAAGCAAAAAATTATAAACATTATTTGTTTTCTATAAATACAGGTAATATTTCATTATTTATAATTAGATTAATTGACTTACTGGAAGACTGCAAATTAATATGGTTCCTTATTAGCCAGGCCAAAACGATTCAAATGGCCAAAATAGTCCTAGCTTTCTAGCAAATGCTAAAAAGGTGCATGAAACGGTATGGCGTGCTGGTAATACAGGACTAACTGGATTTTTATCGGAGCCAACCCAAATAGTAGATGGTAACTTTGATGTCGAAAATGGAAATGGTACATTGCCAGTCCAAACTGACAATTTGGAAAGTTATTATGCCCTCGGAGCGTGGGGGATCGCTCTACTGGCATCTTATATCCTAAACAAAACAGATAATGAAACGTTATACTAAGGGACTTGCAATTGAAAGAGAGACAATTGAAAATCTTAAATAACAATTAAGGAATTAAAAACACGACAGGCTATTAACCTGTCGTGTTTATTCTTAAACTTAGTTTTTAAGAGTATTTTCCCAATCTGCAGCAAATTTTTCGATCCCTTGATTAGTAAGTGGATGTTTTGAAATTTGCTCAATGACTGAAAACGGAATCGTTGCAATATGTGCACCTGCCATTGCTACACGAGTAACATGATCCGGGTGACGAACAGATGCTGCAATAATTTGTGAGTCGAAATTATGAATACGGAACAGTTCAGCTATTTTTGATACTAATTGTACGCCGTCTTCGGAAATATCATCTAAGCGTCCTAAAAATGGAGATACATATGTTGCACCAGCACGAGCCGCTAATAGTGCTTGATTTACTGTAAAGATAAGAGTGACATTTGTTTTAACGCCTTTATCAGCAAGATAACGGCAAGCTTCTAAACCGTCTAAAGTCATAGGAAGCTTGATTGTAATTTTCTCATCTCCGCCGTTAATTTTAATAAGCTCTTCAGCTTGAGCAATCATTTCGTCAGCTGTAACGGCATCTGGAGTTACTTCAGCAGAAACAGATTCTACTTGTGGAACTGCTTGGCAGATTTCTTCAATGCGGTCTTCGAATTTTACGCCTTCCTTAGCAACTAGGGAAGGATTAGTGGTAACACCTGATAAAACACCAATTTTATATGCCTTTTTAATATCAACAAGATTAGCAGTATCAATAAATAATTTCATCGTATATTTCCTCCATTTTTAGATTAAAGTAGACTTTTTACAGTTCGAACAACATTTTCTGTCGTAAATCCAAATAGCTCCATGACTGCAGCGCCCGTTCCAGAAGCACCGAATGTATCAATAGATAATACTTTCCCTTCTGAACCTACATAGCGCTCCCATCCAAGGGAGATACCCATTTCAAGTGCCACACGCTTCTTAATAGCAGCAGGGAGGACAAGCTCTTTGTATTCTTTCGGTTGACGATCAAATAGTTCCCAGCTTGGCATAGCGACAACCCGAACCGATACATTTTCTTTTTCAAGTTCAGTTTTCGCGTTAATGGCTAATGACACTTCTGAACCGGTAGAGATCAAAATAACCTCTGGTTGGTCATTTGTTTGCGTTAAAATGTAAGCTCCTTTAGAAAGGTTGTCTAAATTGGCTTCTGTTTCTTGGAGCACAGGCAGGTTTTGACGACTTAGTACGAGGGCAACCGGACCGTCTGTTTGTTTTAGTGCATAAGCCCAAGCACTTGCAGTTTCATTTGCATCTGATGGGCGAATCACGGTTAGCCCTGGGATGGCACGAAGAGAAGCTAGCTGCTCAATTGGTTCATGAGTTGGACCATCTTCACCAACCGCAATCGAATCATGAGTAAATACATATGTGACTGGAAGCTTTTGCAAGGCTGCCAGACGAATGGATGGTCTGAGATAATCATTGAAAACAAAGAATGTGCTTACAAATGGCTTTACCCCGCCATGAAGAGCCAAACCATTTCCAGCTGCTCCCATTGCGTGTTCACGAACACCAAAGTAGATATTTCGTCCGCTAAATGATTCTACTGCGAATGCTGCGTTTTCCTTTATGTCTGTCATTGTGGAGTGAGAAAGATCCGCACTTCCACCAAAAATAGAAGGAACTGATTTGACAAAATGGTTAATGGCTTCCCCGCTTGCTACACGAGTTGAGATTGTTTTACCTGTTTCAAATGTCAGGATGTCTTCTGCATTTATTAAAACCTCTCCCGAGATGGCTTGTTGCAGTTCCTTAGCTAATTGAGGATATGTCTCTTGATAAGAATGGAATAATGCATTCCATTGTTGTTCTTGACCCATTCCTCTTTGTTTTAACTCTTCAAAATGAGCTTTAACTTCTTCCGGTACAAAGAAATCCTCTTCATAGTGCCAACCATATACCTGTTTTGTTGCAAGAGCTTCTTCTGCTCCAAGGGGATTTCCATGTGCCTTGTTTGTTCCTGCAACTTTGGGACTTCCATAACCGATAGTGGTTCTAATTTCGATCAATGTTGGTTGGTTTGTATTTTGTTTAGCTAATGTAATAGCTTTTGAGATTTCTGCTACATCATTGCCATCTTCTACTCGTAAATATTGCCAGTGAGCAGATTCTGTTCTTTTTTGAATGTCCTCTGAAAATGAAAGGTTTAATTCACCGTCCAAAGAAATATCATTTGAGTCATATAGTGCAATTAATTTTCCTAGTTTCATATGACCGGCCATAGACATGGCCTCATAAGAGATGCCTTCCATTAAATCTCCATCGCCAACTAGAGCATAGGTATAATGGTCAATTACAGGGTATCCATCCTGATTGAACTTTGCAGCTAAATGCGCTTCAGCCATCGCCATTCCTACTGCATTTGCCATCCCTTGCCCTAAAGGTCCAGTGGTCGCTTCAACACCATCTGTGTGACCAAATTCGGGATGACCAGGTGTTTTGCTATTAAGCTTTCTAAAACTTTTTAAATCTTCTAAAGATACATTGTACCCAGCTAAATGAAGCAAACTATACAACAAACTAGAGCCGTGTCCGGCAGAAAGAATAAATCGATCTCGATTAAACCATTTTGCATTTGCAGAATTATGACTTAGATGATTGGCCCAAAGTGCATATGCCATTGGAGCAGCCCCCATAGGCAGGCCTGGATGACCGGAATTAGCACTATTGATCGCGTCAATTGATAAGGTGCGAATCGTATTTACAGCTAGTGTTTCAATACTGTTATTCATCTTTTTTCCTCCTTTTATTTCGTGTGATTCTTAAATTGGCACAAAATGTGAGTATTAGGTTACTTGCTTCAAATGATTTCTTGTTTTTGCATATTAACGTAAGTTTTTTCTTATTCGTGAATATTTTATCTTTATAAACAAGAAAAAACAAGAATAATTTTGCCTATTTTAAAAAATAAATTGTGAATTCAAGAAAAAATAATATAATATAAGAAAAAACATGCAAAAACACGGAGGCTGATCATTGTTATGCTAAGAAAAGAACGACAAAGCAAAATTTTACAAATACTTGAAAAAGAAGGGAAAGTCGTTGCTAAGGAATTAAGCATGAAATGGGATGTTTCCGAGGACACAATTAGACGGGATTTAAGGGAAATGGATTCATTAGGTCTTCTCAAAAGAGTACATGGCGGTGCCTTTCCTGCATCTGCGAGCGCTTTAACATTTTCTGAAAGAACGGAAGAAAATATAGATGCCAAAAAAGAATTAGCCTTAAAAGCAGTGAAGATTATTAAAGATGGACAAGTTCTTTTAATAGATGGAAGTACAACCAATCTTTTTCTGGCTCAAGAAATTCCAATGGAGTTTAAAGGGACCGTTATTACCAATAGTCCCTCTATTAGTTTGGCATTATCAAAACATCCAAATACCGATATTATCCTTTTGGGTGGAACCTTTTTTAAGGAATCTTTTGTAACTGTAGGATTAGATGTAATTGAAGTGCTTAAAAATATTAGAGCCGATCTCTGTTTTTTAGGAGTGTATTCCCTGCACCCTGACTTTGGTATCAGCATCCCACATATAGAAGAGTCTTATGCTAAACGGCAGATGATTAAAAGTTCAAATAAGATTGCAACCCTGGTTACAAGAAGTAAACTTAATACGATTTCCAATTACTTGGTTGGTCCCGTTTCAGAACTTGATTACTTAATTACGGAAGACGGTCCGCTAAGTCATAATTTAAACAAGTACATGGAATTCGATATTGAAATCATTTGACGAGCTGCTCAAATTTAAGAGCGGCTTTTTTTTATGCGAATATAATAATGGACCTGCGGGCGTTTTCTGAAAATTTTATTTTTTTTGTTAAATCTATTTACTCTTAAATATAAGCGTGATACCATACTGTTAAGTAATGTTGTAAAAAAAATTACAAAAAGATAATTGTTAGTAATATTTACTACATAAAATATTCTTTTTACAATATTACTATCTTTAATAACAAAAGGAGGTCATATGAAGTAAGCATATTTCTATTTCTTCTAGACGGAATTTATTGGAAACGTTTTCTATGACACATTGAGTTTAGGGGATAATTTATTCAAAAAAGAATACGTTAGAGTTTAGAAGAAGTCTTAGAGAGAGGATATTTATCTGAAGTAAACTGATCATAACAAAAGGGATGGGTTATGGAAGTTGAAAATGCTAGTTTCCCCTTGGGGGAATTTCCTCCGATTAGAAGATTATTTTTTTGAAACGATGATTGTGGGTTAATGTTTCTTAAAAATGATTAGACGGATGCATAATCAGATAAAATGTAAGCGCTATAAAATGGGAGGGTGCGAATTGTCAAAGCAAAAATGCAAAAGTTAGCAAGTTTTATTTGAAAGACAAGTTTGCAGGCTTTATAACTAAGTACTGTCTCGAAGTAAATGACGCATTTAAACAGGCTTAAAATTATCCATTTATATGAGGGGGATATATATGAAAAAAATTCTAACATCTGCATTAGTGCTAGCGTTATCTGTTGGAACCTTGTTGGGGTGCACTGCTAAGACATCGGAAACTCCGAAAGCGGGTGAGCAAGCCAAAACTGAAAAATCGGATTATCCAACTAAGCCAATTAAATTAATCGTCTCTTTTCCTGCAGGTGGAGGAACGGATTTAGGTGCTCGTCAGTTAACGCCTTATTTAGAAAAAGAATTAGGTGTTCCTGTAGTCGTTGAAAATAAAGCCGGAGGAGGCGGTTGGGTCGGATATTCGCAATTGCTTAGTTCTGATCCGGATGGTTACACAATTGGGTATGTGAATACACCTGGCCTGATTACTGGCTATGTCAATCCGACGGCGCAAAGAAAAGAAAATTTGGATAGCTTTGAGTTCATTATTAATCACGTAAAAGATGCAGGTGTGATTGCTGTACGTACGGATGAAAAGCGTTTTACGGATATCAAAGGATTAGTTGAGTATGCAAAGAAACACGAATTGTCGGCAAGCAGTAATGGTGTTGCTTCAGGAAATCACATTGCTGCACTGCAGATGAACAAAGAATTGGGAACCAAATTTAGATCCGTTCACTTCGGAGGAACATCTGAAGCGATTACCGGTGTGCTTGGCGGCCATGTAGATGTATTAATTGCCAAGGTAGGGGAAGTCAAAGAACCCGCAGCAGATAAACAATTGAAGGTGTTGGCTGTGATGATGCCGGAGCGTGTTCCTCAATTTCCAGACGTCCCTACAGTGAAAGAAGCTGTTGGTGTCAATATTGAAAACTATTCAATTCGAGGTATCGCCGGTCCTAAAGGAATGGATCCTAAAATCGTAGCTAAGCTTCAAGCTGCGTTTGAAAAAGCTGAGAAAAATACAGAGCACGCCAAGAAAATGAGTGATATGGGGCTAAATATCGATACCACCGAAGGTCCAGACTTTAAAGAAATGTTAAAGAAAGAAGAAACCAATGTAATAGAAATGAAGAAATTGTTGGGTTGGTAATTTAACAGAATACTAGGCTAGCGTTAGTCTTGAGCAAAACGTCAGCCTAGTAAAGCTTTTAGGGAAAGGATTTGTTTTCGATTGAAAAATTTAGGAATTTACCTTAGCTTATTCTTCCTACTCCTTGGTGTCATTGTTTTTTCACAATCATTTACGATGGGATATTATAGCGAATACGGTCCAGGACCAGGCTTGTTACCACTTTGGACTGGCGGTTTGATAATATTATTATCCTTATTCTATCTTTGGTTTTCGATCAAAAAGGAAATCATTCTCTTTGCTAAAGTGATGCCAAAAGGAGAAGGGTTCATCAATGTATTAACTTGTATGGGCTCGCTCATTCTGTTCATGATCATCGTTCCCTTTACGGGTTTTCTCATTGGCAGTTCGATAACACTATTGCTGCTGTTTAAGCGAGGATACAAATGGCCTTGGGCTATAGGGTTATCGGTAACCGTTTCTTTTGTTGTATTTGGATTATTTGATGTGTTATTGCAGGTTCCACTGCCTGTAAATGAATTTGGTTGGTAGGAGGACAGGTTGATATGGAATCAGTAGGTTTTTTACTTGGAGGATTTGAAACGGCGCTTACTTGGACGAATTTACTTTATTGCCTGGTCGGGGTCACCTTCGGAATGTTAATTGGGGTATTGCCAGGACTTGGCCCCACTGCCGGAACCGCATTGCTTCTGCCGTTGACGTTCGCACTTGAACCGGTTTCCGCCATAATTATGTTATCTGGAATTTACTATGGTTCGATGTATGGCGGTACGATTACTTCCGTACTTATTAATACGCCGGGGGAAGCAGCATCTCTAATCACTTGTTTGGATGGGTATCCGTTAGCAAAACAAGGTCGAGCGGGAGTGGCTTTAGGAAGCGCCGGTATTGGTTCTTTTATTGGAGGTATCATTTCGATTATTGGTCTAGTGTTGGTGGGGCCGATTTTGGCTAAACAGGCACTCAAATTTGGTCCGCCAGAATTTTTCGCGATGGTGTCATTAGGACTCGCGTTACTTCTCGGATTAATGGGAAAATCGTTGCTAAAAGGGATTCTTGGAGCGCTGTTTGGATTATCTTTGGCATTTGTCGGACAGGATCCAAGTTCAGGAATTATCCGGTTTGCTTTTGGTGAAGCCCATCTCATGAATGGTTTCGATTTTATATCGATTGCTATGGGGCTTTTTGGTTTATCTGAATTATTTTTGAATGCAGAGGCAAGCATGAGTTCAAATGCTGAAGCGCTTCCGAAGGTTCAAGGTCTCCTTCCCCATCGTGAGGAGTGGAAACCGATGATGAAGTCCATTGGGAGAGGAAGTCTTTTAGGTTTCTTCATCGGATTAATTCCGGGGACTAATTCCGTTATTCCAACCATTTTGAGCTATTCCATGGAGAAAAAGTTGGCAAAGGATCCTTCCCGTTTTGGTAAAGGGGCGATAGAAGGAGTTGCTGGTCCGGAAACGGCTAACAATTCCTACTGTGGTGGTGCGCTAGTGCCTCTATTTACACTGGGAATCCCAAGCTCCCCCGCCATAGCCGTCTTATTAGGCGCCTTTATCATGCATGGTCTGACACCGGGGCCAATGTTGTTCCAAAAGAATCCAGAAATGGTCTGGGGAATTATTGCAAGTATGTTCGTTGGGAATGCGATCTTGTTGATTATGAACTTGCCGATGGCCAATTTCTGGGCACGACTGACGTTGGTTCCATATCGTCTACTTTTCCCCATCATTTTGATGATTACCATCGTAGGAACTTACAGCTTGAATAATAGTTTGTTTGATGTAGGTGCGATGTTAGTGTTTGGTATCATAGGCTATTTCCTGAAAAAAGCTGAATTTCCTTTGGCTCCAATCATTTTAACCTATGTATTAGGAGTTCTCTTAGAAAAAACCTTATTGCAGTCGTTAACCATTTTTGAAGGAAGTTTCTTTGGATTCTTCACGCGTCCAATCTCTGGAACGATTCTAACCATTGCGATTATTTCTATTGTTTTCAGCATCGTTGCTTCTATGAAAAATAGAAGATTAGTTACCGAAGATGTAGAGATGTAATCCAATTTGGTGGAAGGAGATGTATTAGGAAGACTTTATCTCCATTTTATGGGCATTTTGAATTCTGTCGACCTGCTTACAGCAGACCATGACGTGATGACCGATGGGCAAGTACCTTATTATCAAAAGTTGATGTTAGATCTTCATTAAAGTATGGAGGCATAAAAATGAGTATTATTACGACAACCGCTATTGTCGAAATAAATCAAACAGCTAATAATTTCCAATCGAGTATTGTTCTCCGTGTTAATAACCGAAGTCTGGATGTAAAGAGCATTATTGGTTTGAGTGTTACCCTTATTACTTCTAATGAGTATCATCTTGAAATTCATGGGACAGATGAAGAGGAAGCAAAAAAACAAATGGTTAATGTTTTTCAAAAGCACGGATTAAAGGTAGAACTAATTTAAATTTGGATGTTTATCTCGAGTGTTAAAAAGCCTGGGAACTGACCCCCAGGCTTTTAAATAATGTGAGGGTTTGCAGTAAAGTGAACTCGATTCCTTGTTGCTAGGAATAATGAAAGGATGGGTAACGTTGTCTGAATCTTTTACAAGAGTAAATAAAGAAGAGTTGGAACGGTTTGTGTCCAATGTCTTTCAAGTTGCAGGCTTGAACGAGGAACATTCTTCGACAGTTGCAAAGCATCTTGTACTTGCAAATCTTCGGGGAATTGACTCCCATGGGGTAAGTAGGGTGGATATTTACACCAAAAGACTGGATTTAGGCGTAACGGCAAAGACGACAGAAGGAAAGGTAGTAAAAGAATCTGCCGCGAGCATGTTAGTTGACGGAGGAAATGGTTTAGGCATTATTTTGGCAACGAGGGGAATGGAAATTGCGGTTAAAAAGGCGAAGGAAGCTGGGATCGCGGTTGTCGGGATTAAAAATTCATCGCATTGCGGAATGCTGGCGGACTATACCATGTATGCAGCAAAACACGATTGTATAGCTTTAGCCACCACCAATGCACCATCTAGCATGGCGCCTTGGGGAGGAAGAGTGGGCTATTTTGGTACGAATCCCTTTTCCTATGGAGTACCTGCAGGTGAAGAGCAGGATATAGTTTTTGATATGGCTACTAGTGTGGTAGCACGAGGCAGAATTACACTTGCTCGTAAAAATAATCAGCAAATCCCATTAGGATGGGCCATTACAAAGGATGGTCACCCAACCACGGATCCAGTCGCTGCGGCAGATGGTTTGGTACTTCCCGTTGGAGGACCCAAAGGGTATGGACTTGCCTTTTTAATGGAGGTATTATCCGGTCTTTTAACGGGAGCAGCATTTGGTCCGTATATTGCGAGTTTATACAAAGATTTAGACAAAAACCAAAATGTTGGCCAATTTTTCTTTGTCATGAGAGCGGATTTATTCGAAGAGTTAAAAGAATTTAAGAACCGCATGGATCAAATGATTAGAGAGGTCCGCCATATTCCTGCTGCTGAAGGATTTGAAAAAATCTATTTGCCTGGAGAAATCGAATTAGAACGGACCGTGGAGAGGCAAACAATTGGAATCCCCTTATCAATTCATATTTTGAACGAATTGGAAGCAGTCGGAAGACGATATGGACTTCCTTTTCCTTTTAAATAAAGAATATGCGAAGGTGAAACAAGTAGAAAGAATTTACAAATTTCATTGGACTGTTACTTGACAGGAAGTTCATTTTTAGTGGATGGTGGAATGGTAAAATCAATCTAGGAAAGAGGTAGGACAAAAATGAACGCAATTCAGAACATCTACTGTGTAGGTCGAAACTATAAACTGCATGCCCAGGAATTAAACAATGAAGTGCCAACATCTCCATTTCTTTTTGTCAAGCCAACTCATTCTCTTATATTGGCGGATGGACGTGATGTGAAGCTGCCAGGCGATCGGGGGGCTGTCCATTACGAGGTGGAACTAATAATTCATATCAGCAAAGAATATGAAAAGGGAATGAAGGTTGAGGAGCTTGTTGATCGCATAGCACTAGGCATTGACTTTACTCTTCGCGACGTTCAAAGCGAACTGAAACAGAAGGGTTACCCTTGGTTGCTTGCTAAGGGTTTTCCTAACTCAGGCGTGTTGACGAAGTTCATCGAATTTCCAGGAGTTGAAGATTGCAAAAAAATTGATTTTTCTCTTATGAAAAATGGCGAACAGGTACAACGTGGCAATATCAAAGATATGCTATTTGACTTGAGAACCATTATTGATTTCGTAGCCCTTAATTTTGGATTGGGGAAAGGCGATATTATATTTACTGGGACACCTGCTGGTGTAGGAGCTGTATTAGATGGCGATCGTTTCTCGTTAAACTGGGGACAAGAGGAGCTAGGCAAATTTACAGCTAAATTAGGTTGAGTTAGAGGAATCTTTCAATTTGGCAAGTAACGTAGAAATTAATTTAAAATTTTTATATTGGTTTTTCGTTCTCAGTAGAAAAAGGAGAATAGGGCATTAAAATGACCATGTTCTCTTTTTTTCTATTAGTAATTTCCTCTTATTTTTTCTCCGCTGTTTCTTAACTATTTCTTTCACCAAAGCGACGCTACCAAACGATGGTTTTTCCTTATCTTTTGGTATAGGAACCTTTTGTCTTCCCTCTGACGTCTAGGAAGTATATTTAGTTCTTTTAACATTTATGATAGTATGTGGCAGGCAAAACCTTTATAGATTTCATATCAAAGTAATAGAAACTTTATGGTATGATGTAGAATATGTACCGTTATCATTACAATATAGGAGAAAAGTCATGAAAACGAATGTAATACAATTAATTCAAAATAAGGCACCTGAATTAACCGAATCACAACGTAAAGTAGCCGATTACATAATCAAGAATGCGATGGATGTTGCTTTTTTAACAGTTGATCAATTAGCAGGACTCGTAGGAACGAGTACAACTACGATTATGAGGATGGCTTTTAAATTAGGATTTTCGGGTTATGCAGAATTTCAAAAGGAACTTCAAGAACTACTTAGAAATAGGGTTGATCCTCAAACAAGGTTGCAAGTAAATCTGAAGGAAATTGATGAAAGCGATTTATTAGTGCGTTGTGCAGAAAAACAAATAGAAAATATTCGTTCCACAATGGATCTCATCGATAGCCAAACTTTGAATAAGATGATGGATATGATTTGTTCTGCCAATCAGATTTATTGCTTGGGTTCTAGAACAAGTAAGCCAGTTGCTCAATTTTTAAATCAAGGATTCAATCGATTGTTTGGTAACAGTCATTTGCCAAATGAGGATGAGTGGCCAGAAAAAGTAACTAATTTTTCACCGTCAGATTTAGTGATAATTATCAGTTTTCCAAGATATTCAAGCAAAATGATTAACATGGCGAGAGTCGCAAAACAAAATAATGCGAAGATTATTTCTATTACTGACGGATACTCATCTCCTCTAGTGGGTTATACCGATTTATTACTTCCTTGCAGTTACCAAAGCATTGCTTTTCACAATTCCATCATTGGACCAATGTTTATCGCTGATTATCTTATTAGTGCAATTGCAATTAATTACTCAGATAAAACAAAAGAACGCTTTAAGTCAATTGAACCAATCATTACCGATTTGGGCTATCACTATTTGGATTAAGGGAAAAAGGATGACGTAAATCTATTGAAGATGTTCATGGGATTGCGGATTTATTAATATAGTACTTTATACAATATTTAAATTAATTACTTATTGACTAACAGGAGTAAGTTTAGAATTTTTTATTTCTTTATGGGACTCCATAAATAACTGAAAGTCATTCTGAAACGAAAAGGCCATACGTGGAAAGTTCACGTATGGCCTTATTTTTATATATTAAATTCAGAAAAGTGTAGCAAATTCAGTAATGATTAATGTGAATTTTACTTATTTTCAAAATTTATATAGTGAAAAGGTTTACATGTAAACAAAACGATGATAATATTAGGGTGTAATAAATATTACATTTTATTTACTAGTTGTTATTTTTACTACACAAAAAGCATTTTACTTTAGGAAAAGTTTATAACCATATAGGATTTTCACTGCGTTAGGTAAAATGTCCATTTGCAATTTTGCTATTAGTTATACAAAAAGAAAAGCCTAAAAATGAGGAACCTGAATTAAAGTAATGAAAACCAAAATCAGAAGCTTTTGTATTAAAAGAGGGAGGATATATCAAAATGAAATTAGGGTTTATAGGGTTTGGAGAAGCAGCTTTCGAAATGGCGGCTGGACTAAAAGTACATGGTTTGGAAAAAATAGCTGCATATGATCCGCTCTGGAATCACCCCGTGTACGGAAAACTTGTCCGTGAACGTGCAGAACAAGCACAAGTTAAACTGGAAAATTCGTTAGAATGTTTATTCAATTTGGAAGAAATCAATATCCTGATTGTCGCTGTGCCTGCAAATAAAGCATACGAGGTTAGTGAGACAGTAAAACCATATATTAAAAACGAACTTGTGTATATCGATGTATCTGCTTCAAGCCCAAATGTTAAGCAAAATATTAATGATAATATCAAGGAGAAAGGAGCATATTTCGTTGATGCAGCGATGATGGGTCCTTTGCCAGTTTATAAACATAAAGTACCAATTTTAGCAAGTGGTAAGGGAACGGATGCTTTTATTGATTTTATGTCCCCATATGACATGAATATTACAAAAGTAAGTGAAAATCCGGGAGATGCATCTGCCGTAAAATTAATTCGCAGCATCTTTATGAAAGGCTTACCTGCTCTTTTGCTTGAAATGTTAGAAGCTGCAAGTGAGTTTAATGTGGAAGAACTAGTCATTAACTCTCTAAGTGAAACCATGAATGCAAAAACATTTGAAGAAACTATGAATCGTTTGGTAACTGGAACTTCTATTCATGCATTAAGAAGATCGATTGAATTAGAAGGGTCGATAGAAATGCTAGAATCCTCAAATTTGAGTTCCGTGATGAGTAGGGCAGCTAGAGATAAACTTAAATTGTTGGCAGAAATAAATTTAAAAGAAAAGTTCCAAGGAAAGACCCCCGAAAGCTGGTTGGATGTAATAACAGCTTGTAAGGAGCAAGACTTGATATCTTAGCATAATAATAGTTTGTAATTTTGATAGATCTTTAATTGAAATGTAGTTGATACTAAAGCTATTTATCACTCTTAGTCTTAATTGTAAAACCCTTAAATTAAGATATGAGAGAGGATAGCTTATAAAGAGAGGAATGTATAAGAATGAGTGTTGGAAATAGGGTATTTTTGAAGAGAGAGTTACCGGATCAAAATATAATAGAAGGTTTTAAAACAATTCCAGCGGCGAATGTTGCAGATTGCATGGGAAGATTAAGTGCATTAAGTTCAGAAATAAAACTAATGTCCAATCTTAAAAATGGAATAATGGTTGGTGTAGCTCTAACAGTAAAAGCGCGTCCGGGAGACAACCTTTTATTGCACAAAGCTTTAAATATGGCTTCTGAAGGTGATGTTATTATTGTTTCAAATGAGGGTGACCGTACACAAGCTCTCATGGGAGAGATTATGGTTTCCTACGCGGAACACACGAAAAAAATTGCCGGGTTAGTATTGGACGGACCGATTCGTGATATTAACGAGATTTCAAAAATGACAATTCCAGTTTATGCAACGGGAACGACACCAGGAGGTCCTTATAAAGAGGGTCCAGGAGAAATTAATGTTCCGATTGCCTGTGGGGGTATTCATGTTAGTCCAGGGGATATTGTCCTAGGTGATTCTGATGGTGTTATTGTAATACCTAAAAATGATGCCGAACAAATTCTAAAAGATGCACAGATTGTATCCGCCAATGATCATAAAAAATTACAGGCAGCCATAGACGGATCTGCAAAACGAGATTGGGTAGACGAAACACTAATGAAGAAAAATTGTGAGATTATTGATGATATATATAAATCTTAAGTAGTAAAGAAATTTTGCGTTTGGGACTGTAGTAATATTTACATTATTAAAATTAAATAATGTAAATATTACTATTATGTCTAAAAAACATAACAGAAAAGCATTATAAAGTTTCATAAATAAAAAATGATAAAAAAAACGTTGTAGTTCAATTTACGGAGTTGAAATCATGATACGTATAAAATATATAAAAGAGTTTAAAATACAAGTTTGTAAAGAAGCTATTAACAAAGGTAATGCAGCAAATATTGCTCGTCACTATGAGCTTTGTCCCAAAATGGTGAACCGTTGGGTTAAAGAATATAGAAACGGAAAATATTATGGCTAAACAATTATTCTAATAAATGGAAGAAATTTACGAATTGTATTAGATTGATAATGTATCTAGAATAAGGTATAAGTAACAATCATCATCGTTCTTTTTTCTATAACTTTTTGCTAATGTTTCTTTGACTATATCTATTAAATTTAACATTTTTATAGTAATAAAAGCCCGGCATGTATTTTAGTTTTGCATATGTAAGAAGATTTCAGCCTGTTAGATTTGAAAGCCTTTACAAATGAGAGTGAAGTCATTGGGCACTTTATGCCTTGAATACTTCTTTGTGTTTACTATTGATGTTCAACCTAGAAGGATTACCTGCTGAAAACTGACATGTAACCTAAGGAATTCAACGAAATATGGAGGAAGTATATAATGCTAGCATTTCTAGGATTTGCAATGATTGTGGTCTTTATGTATTTAATAATGAGTAAGCGTTTGTCAGCCTTCAACGCACTAACTATAGTTCCGGTCATTTTTGCACTAATTGGCGGTTTTACCGATTTAGGACCAATGATGTTGGAGGGACTCGAGAAAATTGCTCCAACTGCTATTATGATTATTTTTGCCATTCTTTACTTTGGTGTGTTAATAGATACAGGATTCTTTGATCCACTTGTATTGAAAATTTTAAAAATGGTGGGTGGTGACCCTTTAAAAATTGTACTTGGAACGGCAGTTTTATCATTGATCGTTGCTCTAGATGGTGACGGGACAATTACGTATCTTATTGTAGTAACCGCATTTCTTCCATTGTATAACCGTCTAGGTATGAATAAACTTATTTTAGCTTGTATTCCCGCATTGGCGATGGGGATTATGAATCTAACACCTTGGGGAGGACCGGCTGTTCAAGCTGCTACAGCAGTAAATGAAGATATAATAGAAATGCTTATTCCAATCCTTCCTTCTATGATTGCAGGTGGAGTATGGGTTCTGGCCGTTGCCTATTTTCTCGGACGCAGGGAACGTAAGCGGTTAGGAGTTACCCATATTGATGTAGATTTTAACAATGAGGTCGCTGCTACTCTTGAAATAGGAATGGAATCTTCTATAAAGCGTCCAAAATTATTTTGGTTTAATCTAGTTTTAACAATCTTAGTCATGGTGGCTTTAATTGCAGGCTTCTTACCGATACCAGCATTATTTATGCTTGGATTTGCGATTGTTATGATTGTTAATTATCCCAACTTGCAGGACCAAAAGGACCGGTTGCACGCACATGCAGGGAACATATTAACTGTTGTCTCTATGATATTTGCAGCGGGTGTATTCTCGGGTATTATAGAGGGCACTGGAATCGTTAAAGCTATCGCTGATGTTCTAATTGCGGTAATTCCAGATGCACTTGGACCTCGATTAAACGCTATTGTTGCACTAATAAGCATGCCATTTACATTTTTTATGGCGAATGCTCCCTTTTATTTCGGGATTATACCAATCATGGCGGAAACTGCAGCCCACTTTGGGATTCAACCAATAGAAATTGGGCAAGCTTCATTATTAGGACAGCCGCTTCACTTGTTGAGCCCGCTTCAAGGTTCTATTTACGTACTAGTAGGTCTTCTTGGTATTGATATAGGTGACCATATTCGTTTTACGGCCAAGTATGCCTTAGGGACAGCATTGGTTATGACCATTGTCGGAGTTTTGATCGGAGTGCTATCTATTTAATTATTTAAACATTATAAGACGGGAGTTCTCATATCTCCTTCTGATTTGGACAGACTTCATCTTTTTAGTGAGTTTGTCCTTTTTCATTATATGCATATATTATATGTCGCTTAAAAATTTTGGGTAGACTTACTCTCGTGTATAAGTCTGCCTTTTCTTTTATGGTAGATAAGAGATAAGGAGTAGATTGAGATGAAAAATAGACATGATCGTTACGCTGTGTTTATTAGTGTATGTTTGTTTATGATTACGATTGCGGGAAGTCGCCCCCTTATTCCGCTTTACGCAAGAGATTTAGGTGCCACCCATGCAGAAATTGGGATTATTGTTGCGTTGTTTTCTTTTTTACCTTTGTTCTTATCGATAAAAGCAGGGAAAATAATTGATCGTATCGGGGTAAGAAGCCCGCTTATCCTCGGCATTTTGTTTGGTAGTCTTTCAATGTTCGTTCTAGCGGTATTCAACAATCTAGTGGGTATATACATATCGCAAATTTTTTCCGGTCTTGCTCAGTTAATATTTGTTCTGTCTATACAGGCGTATGCCGGGCAATTTTCGAAAAGTAAGTTGCGTGAATACTTTATTTCTGTTTTTAGTATTGCGGTTGCTGCGGGCAGCTTTGTTGGCCCGCTGATTAGTGGAGGACTTTCAGATTTATTGAGTAATACTTACGCTTTCTTCATTTTGGGATTTGTTATCTTACTAGCTGTGCCTTCGTCCTTTCTGTTAAGAAAATTACAGGTGAAAAAACTAGAAACAGCCGATCAGAGAGAAAAAGAAGAGAATTCTTTTAAATTACTACGCATCCAAGATTTGCGCAAAGCAGTCCTAGTTAGCTCGCTTGTTTTGTTGGCGAAAGATGCATATATCGCTTTTTTTCCATTATTGGCAGCGGAAAAAGGTGTATCAACTCTTGCGATTGGTGTCATTATCTCATTGAATGCCGCTGCTGGAATATTAATTCGAAGCATCTTGTCATGGGTTGTACGTCGTTTGAAGCGAAACGTTATTATTACGATATCAATCGTTGTAGCTGGAATTATTTATATTTTAAATCCATTTGTCGATAGTGTAATAGGTCTAAGTATTCTCGCCTTTGTTCTTGGATTTTGTTCAGGCATAGGGCAGCCGCTTTCTATTTTTTCAACCATTAGTTCATTGCCGCAAGATCGAGTGGCGGAAGGCCTTGGTCTTCGTCTAATGTTTAATAAGTTAACACAGATTATTGCTCCTCTGTCGTTAGGGGCCGTTTCCAGTTTTGCAGGAATGTCTGGTGTATTTTATGTGTGTGGCGCTTTTATTATGGCTGGTTCCCTTAATCCAGATAGAAGGTTATTCACAAAAAATAAATAAAATTAGCGCTACTATCATTTCTGAAGTGTAGAGAACATCTAAAAAAAGTGCATAATTGGTGCCATGCTTGGTGCCCAATTCTCTAGAATTTACCCGGTTAAGAAGGCGAATTAGTTCACTACTTAAAGAAAGAAGAAACTTTCTCCAATTGCTATATTCAAAAAACAATACACCGTATCCTTTCCAGAGGGGGAAGATGCAGAGGAAACGGTCCAAGTGCTCGAAGAAGTGATGAAAAAAGAAGGATTAGCTAATTAATCATTCTGATAGATTTGGCTAACTACATATTCTCCAAAAAAAATACCCTGTAGCTGTACTGCAACTACCTTTGGCTATCCTTTCTGGGTAGCCTCTTTTTTATGATCTAAGGGGGCAGTCCTTTTCTAATTGATATTGTCCGAGCTGTCGTTTAATTGCAGATATTACATTCTAAGATAAAAATTAGGCAACATGAAGGAAAGTTATAAATAAGGTATTAGTAGTGAAGAAAATAACCGCTCAGTATCAAAACTACAGATCTTGTCTTGTTAGATAAGGAGGGATTATTTGATGGGATGGACTATTTTTATATTTCTATTGATTGTATTTATTGTTGGCCCGATTTGCTTGCTTTTGTGGTTAAATATTTTAGCAAAGAAACCACAGCATTCGATTATCAGAGCACACCCTTATTTGGGATGGATGCGCTACTTATTAGAAAAGATTGGCCCGGAATTCAGGCAATATTGGTTTGATGATGATAATAGTGGCAAACCATTTTCACGATCAGATTTTTTAGGGATTGTTTTTTCTGCCAAATATCGAAGCGACCTTTTAAGCTTTGGTTCCAAACGTGACTTTGATCAGCCTGGGTATTATATTGCGAATGGTTTATTTCCACTATTAAACGAAGAATTAAGGGTAGACAATCAGGAAAAAGTCCACTCAATGAAATATAAAATTGACCATGAAGGATTGTTTACTCGTCATGAAAAGCTTGAAAAGGACCAAACAAACCGTTGGCTTTACCATGAGGAAGAGACAATAATCGTTGGCGAGGATCGGAAATTTCCATGGAGACTTCGGGGGCCATTTGGTGCCTCTGCCACATCTTACGGAGCAGTCGGTGAAAACTATATCCTTTCAACTGGTCATGGCAGCCATATGGCAGGTGGTTCATGGATTAATACGGGAGAAGGCGGAGTGGCACCAGAGCATTTAGAAAGTGGTGCAGATGTGATCGCTCAAATTGGTCCTGGTTTATTTGGTTTTCGCGATGATGAGGGGAAATTTTCTATTAAAGAATTTCGGTTAAAAGCCCAGGAACCGAATATAAAAGCATTTGAGCTTAAATTCGGCCAAGGAGCAAAAATCCGTGGCGGACATCTGGAAGGGTCGAAGGTTACAACAAAGGTGGCAAACATTCGGAAGGTACCAATGGGGAAAACCATTAATTCACCAAATCGATTTCCGATTTTGCATAATGCGTTCGAAACCTTGCAGTTTATTAAAATGCTGCAAGATGAAGGTGGAAAACCTGTCGGAATCAAAATCGTTGTGGGCTATCCTTCCAGTTTAGACGAATTTTTCGAGGCTATGAATAATCTTAGGATTTTTCCAGATTTTATTACGGTTGATGGGGGAGAAGGCGGAACAGGCGCTACTTTTAAATCAATGGCAGATACAATGGGGCTTCCTTTATTTCCCGCTTTAATTGCTGTTGTCGATAAGGCCAACCAGTTTGGTCTGCGAGACAAGCTGAAAATCTTTGCTTCAGGAAAGTTAATTTCAGCCGATAAAATTGCTATCGCCCTTGCAATCGGTGCTGATGCCGTGAACTCTGCGCGAGGATTTATGATTGCTAGCGGCTGTATTATGGCTCTTCAATGCCATACTGGTAAATGCCCTGCGGGTATAACCACAACCGATCCAAAATATCAAGAAGCACTTGTTCCAGAGGAAAAGAAATGGCGAGTCATGAACTATATTATAAATGTACGACAAGGTTTGTTTGCCTTAGCCGCGGCTTGTAGCATTGATAGTCCCCGTAAATTCACTCGTGAGCACATTGTATTTAAAGATGTCGATGGAAAAATAAAAAGGTTATCAGAACTGTTTCCGGAATCTAGGGGTTAGTCCCCAATAAATTAATGCTTTAATGTGGCGGGGGACTGACCCCTAACATCAGAAATACACTTTTATAATTCATGAAATTTAAAAAGGGGGCAGGTGGGCCCTGCCATTAATTTTCATCTTCTCGCTTCGTGAGTACTGTTTCATTACCACATCTGTTACATCGATACCAAGTCGCGATATATCCCCATCCATCGGGTCTCTGATTTATTTCTTCATACACGTGACCTTTAAATTTACAGATGATATTTGCTAATATACTCATATATAAACCTCCTGCAAAGAAAAGTTGTTTTTTTATTTATTACATCTTTATGTTCCAATGCTTGTACTCGTTGTTTTAAGATTTCACTACAATTTTTACAATAAAGTAATAACTGCATGGTCCTGTTTTCTTCGGATACAACTCATAACCGTTTGATTTGTTGTAGACAGCAGAAAGATAAACCTATTCATACAAAAAAGTTATTTGTTAATAATAGCTAAATAGATAGATATAAAGTAAAGAGGAGATAAATTTGTTGTTAAATGTAGAAGATGTAATTACGTTTGAACGGACTTTTACAGTAAAGAAACGTATAATTGTTTTATAAACCACACAATCATATAATTGTATGGAAAAGGATGCGTATCATGCCGATTAATTCGTTTAAAAACTATCCGATGAGCTGGAAGCCATCGATTGATAAAACCAAAAAATTTAAAGGCTCTTTTATATAAAGATTGGTCCAGCGATTCTGAAACCACAGTTGAGGAAGACTTAAGTCTTCTTAAAAATTACCAGAGCTATGGTCCACCACCAGTAGAAGGGTTATGGGAAAAGAAAATTATTTTTGCTGGTACAGAAACAAATTCAGAATATAGCGGACATCTTGAAGGTGCCCTTCAGTCAGCTGAACAGGCAGTTTTTGAAATCATTCATTTAAATAATAAGCCTTTATGACTCGATTTTTGAGGTTTATTTTATTTCTTGTAAAGGAGTACTATAATGCAATTTTACTTTGATCACCTTGTTTGGTTCTTTAAGAAACCAGAGGAAGCAATTTCACCGTTAAAACAAAGTGGGCTTCATGTTGTAAAAGGCGGCCGTCATGAATCTTGGGGAACATATAATACCCTAACCTATTTTGGCTTAAGTTATATTGAATTTTTAGGAATTGAAAATTTATCAGTAGCTGAAAAACATGGGGAAAATCGATTGATTACACAAATCGTTGAGCAGCTAGCAAAAGAAAGTCGGGAAGGTCCTGCGAAGGTAGCGATCCGAACAAATCAAAATGAAGAACTAGCTATAAAACTTAAAGCAGAAGGACTTACAGTATATGGGCCGCTGGCAGGGGAGAGAGTTCGTGCTGATGGTCAGGTAATCAAGTGGTCATTGTTATTCCCTGAATCCAAAGAAAAAAAGGCTCCTTTACCATTTTTTATTGAATGGGAAAAATCAGATGAAGAAAGGTATTCGGATTTAGAGGAACAAAGACTCATAGGGTCACACATATTAGGCGAACCAAAATTGGAAAGTGTGGGCTTTGTCGTAAATAATTTGGATAAAACACTAGAAATTTGGAGTAAATTGTTTAGCCCTAAACTAGGCGAGGAGTATATCGATACAGAAATCAATGCACGTTGTAGAATTTTAGAATTGAACGGAACTAATTTATTATTTTGTACACCAATTGGAGATGGAACGGCTGTTAAGGTATTAAAAGAAAAAGGGGAGACTCCTTTTTTAGTGAACCTTACTGACACGAATCAAAGTCACTTTTTTGAAATGTTGGATGGTTATTGGAGGTTCCAGTAATATTAGGGTTAGTCCCCCCATAAATTAATGCTTTAATGTGGTGGGGGACTGACCCACTGGCGCTAAGCGGATGTTTTAGACAAAAAATGTTTTTTCTGCTCAAGATAATTTAACAATCGGAAAAACTGCGGCAAGATCACACAAATAATGAGGATGCGAAGAACCTGTACTGCTACGACAAAGGTCGAGTCTCCATGAAGGACGACAGAAGTTGTCGTCATTTCAGCAATTCCGCCCGGTGCGAATGCAAGAATAGAGGTTATAAGTGAGATTTCCGTTATCCTAACCACTAAAATAGCACAAATAACCATCGAAAAAATGAGACCAACTGTACTTAAGAAGGAGACCATGATCGTCCGCTTTAAACCGATAAACATGCTTTTCTGAAAACGGGAGCCAATACTGGCGGCAATCATAATCTGCGATAAAATGATGACTTCATGTGGCCACCATGAAATGATGTCACTTCCTATAAAGAACGAACCAAGAGATTGGGCAATCGCAACACCCACCATGCTTCCAATCAGCCATGGAGCAGGAACCCGTAAATATTTGATCAATCGATAACCTGCATAGGCAAATCCAATAAGTGCAAAAGTCCAAAGTAACATCCCGATTTTAAATTCCGGGTCAGTCAGTACCGAAATTGGGACATGATTAGCCGAGTTTCCATTAGTCGAAGCAGAAAATGAAGCAACCAACGGAATCATTAGGATCACTAAAAAAACACGCATGGTTTGAATAATGCTGACGACAGCCGTATTAGCCCCTGCCTCTTCTGCAATCCCAGGCATGGCGGATAATCCACCTGGAGCCGTTCCGAAAAAGCTGGTCATCATATCCGTATTACTATATTTCCAGAGTACGAGGCCGGAGAGTAAGGAAAAAATGATAGATAGAAGAAGCATAAGAATTATGGCAAGCCAATTTTCTTTAAAAACATGCAAAAAAGTCAAGTTTAATTTCTGTCCCAAATGAATGCCTAAAATAAACTGTCCCATATATAACCAGTATTTTGGCATTCCTTTTTGATTCCCATTCCCCCTTAAAATTGATGGACGCCAATATGAAAGGAAAGCAGCTGCTAAAAATGTGCCGATCATCCATCCAATGGATAGGTCCGTCAATGAAATCAAAAATCCTCCTAAGCTACTTACAGATATAAAACAAACACTACGAATAAAGGTGTTTTTTCTATTCATGAACATCCTCCTTGCATTCAAACCATCCTTTTAACATTTCGTAATTCAAATATAGTATAATCAAAGCAATAAATAAAATATCGAATTTATATCAAAGGCCATAATCAAAAATTATTTCTTATGGTAAGAGGTGATCCTGATGGATGAAAGAGACTGGATGGTTTTGCAAACTCTTTATCAAGAAAAAAATATAACCAATACAGCTAAAATACTGCATATTTCGCAGCCGGCTTTAACCAATCGTTTAAAAACAATGGAAAATTACTTTGGAGTAAAAATCGTTAATCGAAACTGGCGCGGAGTCGAATTTACCCCACAAGGTGAATATCTTGCAAAAAATGCCCATGAACTATTATTACGAATCCAAAGGATGAAAGAAACAGTCCTTAATATGGAGGAAAAAATATCGGGTACATTAAGGCTGGGTGTTTCAACCTTTTTTACAGATTATAAACTTCCCGGATTATTAAAACTTTTCAAAGATCAGTACCCTGATGTCGAGTTTAAAGTTACAACGGGGCCAAGCAACGAGATTGCCCATTTAATGTACAATCATGATGTACATGTTGGCTTTTTAAAAGGGGAATATGGCTGGAAGGATCAAAAAAAGCTCCTCTTCGAAGAAAGCATTTGTATCGCTTCAAAAGAAGAAATAGACCAGAATTTACTGCCTAGTTTACCTAGAATTGATTACGAAACCGATCCGTTATTAAAAGCTGTAATTGATAACTGGTGGGCTGAAAATTACTCACAGCCTCCACTTGTCAGTATTAATGTGGATAAGGCTGATACATGCAAAAAGATGGTCGGTTATGGTTTGGGCTACGCAATTATGCCAAGCATGAATATTGATGACCTTGTTCATATCAATAAAATTAAAATTAAAAATAAGGAGGGAGAAAAAATTATCCGAGAGACGTGGATGTTTTACCATGAAGAATCTTTAGAATTTAAAGTAGTAAAAGCCTTCGTCGAATTTGTTGATGCAATTGACCTGCAATCCATTACCTAAAATCTTTTATCGTAAAACTAATCATTATCCTCATAAGCTTTTTAAAAATAATAATGACGCTAAGGTATCATCCATATAGGAAGTGATAAATGAAATGGACCATCAGACTTTATATAAGTCTGATGGTCCATTTCCAAGAACTCATGCTGCTTAAAAATGATTTTATAAGATTTTTAAAAACTAATATACGTTAGCAATGATAAAAAAATGGATGTAATAATAATGGCAATTAGTGGACGCATTGCTTTGGTTCGTAATTCTTTCAAGCTAATATTTAAACCTAATCCTGTCATTGACATTGTCAACAAAAATGATGTACCGTATGCAATATCAGACATTACTGTTTTTGATACCACTACCTTTTCTCCAATGATATAGCTTCCCACAAAACTCATAACTATAAATCCAATTAAAAACCATGGAAACTCAAATTTTGTCTCTCCCTCTATATTTCCTTTCTTTTTCATCCAAAGCATAAGGATAAAGCAAACCGGAACTAAAAGAAATACTCGTGCAAGTTTAGCAAGTAATGCTTGAACAAGAGCATCTTGGCCTGCTGGGGCAGCAGCTAAAGCAACATGGCCGATCTCGTGTAGGCTGATTCCAACCCAATTTCCATAGTTTATAAGACCTAAAGATAAAAAAGGAAATATTATCGTATAGATGATGGAAAACACTGTGCCGACTAATGCGATGATGCCGACACCCATAGCTGTATCCTCATCTTTTGCTTTAATAATTGGTGAGATGGCCGCGATGGCAGCCGCACCACAAATACCTGTACCGAGACTTAATAATAAAGAGAGATTAAAATCTGCCTTCAGCCATTTAGCAAGGGTCATAAGAACAACAATGGAAAAAATGATCGTTATTGACCCTCTTAGCAATAGTGGGAATCCCTGATGAAAGACCACAATCATGTTTAGCTTTAAACCATAAAGTATGATGGCTAATCTTAAAAGTATTTTTGATGAAAATTGAATACCAGTACGTAATTTTTCTGGATATCCAAAAACCTGTCTATAAACGACAGCTAATAAAATGGCACACGCAAGAGGTCCAATACGATTTAGTCCCGGAAGCACTGCCAAAGCAAAACCTAACACGGCTATGATCAACGTAAAACCAATTCCAGATATCAAAGAAACATCTAGCTTTTTTGCTGCTTTTTTTTGCTGATTAGGATTGGGAATTATTAATACTTTTTGTTCCAATTGTATTCAACCCCTAATTTGTGTCTATATAATTTATCGTAACTAAAGATTTACAATAAGAAAAATAAATGATTATTATAGTTATAATAAGTAAATACGATAATGAGGGAGGGAAACTATGGATCAATTATTATTGGTATTTTTATCTGTGGCTGATAAAAGAAATTTTTCCAGAGCAGCGGAAGAGCTTCATATGACCCAGCCCGCAGTCAGCCAGCAAATTCAACAATTGGAAAGATATATAGGTGCAAAACTATTGCTCCGAACAAATAAAAGTGTGCAGCTAACTAAAGCAGGAGAAATAGTCTATTTGCATGCTAAAGAAATAACAAGTTTATACAAACGTATGTCGGTGTTAGTGAATGAATTAAATAACGAGCCAACAGGACCATTAAAAATTGGTGCCAGCTTTACCTTTGGAGAGTATGTATTACCACATATACTTGCAAGAATGAAAAACCTATTCCCTAATATCGTCCCTTCTGTACAAATTGGCAACACAAGGGATATTGCTAAAGCAATCACAAGTCATGAGATCGATGTAGGAATTATAGAGGGGGAAATTCCTCATCGAAATTTATATGTAAAATCGGTTTCCACCGATCAAATGTATATCGTGGCAGGAGGGAACTATCCAATTTATTTCAATAAAGAAGTGACACGAAGACAGGTAGAACAAGAGAATTGGATTGTTCGTGAAGAAGGTTCTGGAACAAGAGATGCAACAGAAAAATTGTTTGAAACCTTAGAAATACGCCCTGCTAGGTTAATGGAGTTCGGCAGCACACAACTAATTAAAGAAGCAGTCGAAGCGGGGCTTGGTATTAGTTACCTATCTGAACTGACTGTAAAAAAAGAACGAATGCTTGGTACCATTCAAGTATTAAATGTAAAAGGAACACCGATAAAAAGAAATTTTTCAGTTATAACAGAATCTGTGGAATTACATACGAAATCTATGAACTTATTTATTGAGTTAATAGAAAAATTTGTAGAGAATCAATTATTGCACTAGCTCTTAAATCAAACATATATTACTAATAATCTTTTGTTAAAAGATATACAGAAAAAAGTTGGTGTAACGATTGAGTAAAAAGAAACAAAAACGAAAAGCAAGGAAGAAGGAACCTAGTACATTCGGTACAGCAATAAAGCTATTAGTCTGTTTTTTCCTTGTATTATTTTTAGGCTGGTATATGATGGTAGGCCATTTAGATGGGGAAACTTTTCAGGGAGTCGTGGAGCTCCCCTTAAAGGAGAGCTATGCGAACGCAGTATATGGTTTGGCATTGATACATTGGGTCATTGGAATTCCTAGCGTCATTGTTTTTTTACTATTAATGGTAAAAGGGCACATTAGGGAATTCATGATTTCCTGCTTCTATAGTGTTCCTATTATTTTATTGAGTTTGGGCTTTACGATTCAGTATATGGTTTTATTAATTAAAGTTGGTGCTGAATCCTTATGGTGGTTTTATGTATTGGCATCAGTCCTCGGCTTTCTAATAGCTAATCTCTTAATCTATTTGAAAAAAAGTAAATTACATACCGTTTTTATTGGACTGGGTGTTCTGTTAATAGTCCTTAGCTGGATCCTTCTAGCCGTGGCTAACTCTGCCGATGGAAATTTTATTATTACATATAAGGATAAACTAAGAGGAAGTTTCTCGATTAAGACCATGGTAGGAACCTTTCAAACCATTGGAATTATGATTTTCCTGCTTATGTATGGTTTTCTATTGAAGCTTCGATTTGGCGGGGAAGAATAAGAGTCTCTTCCCACATCTTACATTTTAGTGATTCCATGGAATTCTCGGACATGAACAAGGATGGCAGAGTTGAATAACACGACATAAAAAAGATGATTTCATCATATTTATCATCAATAAGAGGTTAAAGAGGTGAAAACATGTTACGAAATGTTGGTAGAAGACTTATCTGGTTTCTGATCGGAAGTACGATCTATGCTACATTTATCGGATTTACCCTGTTTAAGGCTGGCCTCATATCATTTCCAGGTATTCCTAAATCCCAAAATGCACTGAATAATAATGATCGTAATCGAAATAAAAGAGTTGGTAGAATTCGAGTTACTTAGAGATAAGATATTGTTAGCTTCAATAGTGTCTATGTAGTAATTCAAAGTCAAACATGGGAGGTTTGGACTTCTTGCACCGCCATGTGCTAAAAGTCCAAACCTTTATATATTTGTATCTTGACTCAACAGTGAAGCCAAAGCGTGAGCAAGAGGGGATTTTACTGTTTATTTTTTCAACATAGTGAAATCAACATTCAGCAATAACTTCTGCCCTGATGCAAATGTCAGGAAAGGGGTCTTTTTGAGATTACGGAACACAAGAAACTTCAAGGCAGTAAAAAATGATACAGCAGCAATTCCGGAAAATATTACAAATTTGTGATAACATTGGTTATTTTTTCAATTTTAAGTAATAGTTTAGTAGAATTGAATCATATAATTAATACAACCAGTTTGTAAGCTTCTTACTACATGAGACATAATTATAAGCTGCTTAATTCGCTAGAACAGGGAGGAGAAAAACGAATGGATGCTAATATTGGAAAGTGCCCGTTTCATGGCGGCGCTGCTAGTAACAATTCTAGGGGTACGTCTAATCGAGACTGGTGGCCAAACCAGTTGAACTTGAACATTCTCCATCAGCATGACAGAAAATCTAACCCTATGGGAGAAGAATTTGATTATGCAGAAGAATTTAAAAAGTTAGACTACTATGCCCTTAAACAGGATCTTCGTGATTTAATGACCAACAGTCAAGATTGGTGGCCAGCTGACTATGGACATTATGGTCCATTTTTTATCCGTATGGCTTGGCACTCCGCTGGTACATATCGGACTGGAGACGGCCGTGGTGGCGGTGGAACTGGCACACAGCGTTTTGCTCCACTGAACAGTTGGCCAGACAACGGTAACCTCGATAAAGCTCGTCGACTACTTTGGCCGATTAAGCAAAAATATGGCAACAAGATTTCTTGGGCTGACTTATTTATTCTTACAGGTAATGTCGCTATTGAATCAATGGGCGGAAAGACATTTGGGTTTGGTGGAGGACGAGCAGATGTTTGGCATCCAGAAGAAGACATTTACTGGGGTACTGAATCAGAATGGTTAGGTGATAAGCGATATACAGGTGATCGTGAGCTTGAGAACCCACTTGCAGCCGTTCAGATGGGTCTTATCTATGTTAACCCAGAAGGTCCAAATGGTAATCCAGATCCGCTTGCAAGTGGTCGTGACATACGCGAAACCTTTGCACGTATGGGAATGAACGATGAAGAAACAGTAGCATTAATAGCCGGCGGCCATACTTTTGGTAAGGCACACGGTGCAGGAGATGCTGCTCATGTTGGTCCGGAACCAGAAGCTGCTCCAATTGAAGCAATGGGCTTAGGATGGTTAAGTACACACGGCAGCGGTAAAGGTCATGACACCATCACAAGCGGTATTGAAGGTGCTTGGACTGCTAATCCAACACAGTGGGATAATGGTTACTTTGATTTATTATTTGGGTATCAATGGTGGCTTACAAAGAGTCCTGCAGGTGCCTATCAGTGGCTTGCGGTAAACCCTGATGAGAAGGATCTAGCACCGGATGCAGAAGATTCATCCGTTCGGGTACCGACTATGATGACTACTGCCGATATGGCATTGCGTTATGATCCAGAGTACGAAAAGATATCTCGTCGTTTCCATGAGAATCCAGAAGAGTTTGCTGATGTATTTGCACGTGCTTGGTTTAAACTAACACATCGTGACATGGGGCCTCGTTCTAGATATCTAGGACCGGAAGTTCCAGAAGAAGTTCTTCTCTGGCAAGACCCTGTACCAGCTGTTGAATATACATTAACAGATGCAGAAGTTGATAAGATCAAAGTCATGATCTTAGACTCAGAACTTACTATCAACGAATTAGTAACAACTGCTTGGGCTTCAGCAAGTACTTATCGCGGCTCAGATATGCGCGGCGGTGCTAATGGTGCTCGCATCCGGCTTGCTCCACAGAAGGATTGGGAAGTAAACCAGCCGGAACAACTGACCAAAGTACTTTCTGTCCTAGAAAGCATTCAGAATCATTTAGGAAAGAAAGTTAGCATGGCTGACTTGATTGTACTAGGCGGTAGTGCGGCAATAGAAAAAGCTGCAAAAGACGCAGGCTTTGATGTAACTGTTCCTTTCGCTCCAGGACGTGGCGATGCAACCCAAGAGCAAACTGACTTAGAAAGTTTTGCAGTGCTAGAACCTGCCGCTGATGGTTTCCGCAACTATCAAAAGGAACAGTATCGTGTAAGTGCGGCAGAGCTGCTAGTTGACAAGGCGCAACTTTTAGGCCTTACTGCACCAGAAATGACCGCACTTATTGGCGGTATGCGTGTATTAGGTACTAACTTCGGTGGCACGAAACACGGAGTTTTCACTAATCGTGTAGGCACACTTACTAACGACTTCTTTATTAACTTACTTGACATGGGAATAGCGTGGACGCCTGTAGGCGATGACGTTTTTGAAGGACGTGATCGGAAGACAGGAGTAGTAGTACGTACAGCAACTAGCGTTGACTTAGTTTTTGGTTCAAACTCCGTTTTACGTGCCATAGCAGAAGTTTATGCTCAAGATGATAACAAAGAGAAGTTTGTGCGTGATTTTATAGCTGCTTGGGTCAAAGTTATGAATGCAGATCGTTTCGACCTTCGATTGAAGAAAGCTCAACTACTAGGCTTTTCGAAGTAAAATCTAATTAGAGAAAAAAACAGGCTCAAACCTTTAATCAAAAAGGGTTTGGCCTGTTTTTTGTTTTAGGGAAATAAGGGTCAGTCCCCCATTTAATTAATGCTTTAATATGGTGGGGGACTGCCCCTTAACAGCTCATTCTTAGGATAAAGAAAAATATGGGGAGTGATTATAAATAACCTCGGAAAGAATTTTGCAACCTTGAATTCTTTCATAATTTTCTTTGGCTTCCTTTTCCGTCTCAAATTCGAACATTGTAATTTTATTATCCTTAGAGTAGGTGTTGTATAAAGTAATAATCCACATGGAATTAGCCCCCAATTTAAATATGAATTTTTAGCATTTGTTTTATAAAGAAATAACCCCTAAAACTAGTGCTGCTATTACCATTACTGTAGTAGTTCCTAGCGCCCATTTAATTAAGAAACGCTGTAAATCACTAAATTCGATTCCTACCATACCTATTAATAAATGTGCTGCTGCCACTAATGGACTTAGTACATGTACAGGCTGTCCCAGTATGGAGGCACGGCCTATTTCGGCAGCGCTAATGCCATAAGACTCGGCAGCTTGGGCAATAATGGGAAGTACACCAAAATAAAATGCATTATTGGACATAAAAAAAGTAAAGGGTGCGCTCAAAAATGCGACAATAACTGGTAAATGCTGCCCCATTGCTTCTGGAATCAATGACACTAAAGTAGTAGCCATCGCATCAATCATTTTCGTTCCTGACATTATACCTGTAAAAATACCGGCTGCAATAACAATGGAGACGACCGCTACTGCGTTACTTGCGTGTGAAGAGATTCGTTCTTGTTGCTCTTTTATATTTGGATAATTAACTAATAAAGCAATAGCAAATGCAACCATAAATAAAATCATGAGCGGAATAACATCCATAATTAACAAAACAATGAGAATGAGGGTTAAAGCAAAGTTAAACCATACCAGTTTTGGACGGCGATAGTTAAACTGGATTTTTGCATCCATTTCAGCCGTACTAGCCACTTCCCGATATGCATCATTATCGATAACTCCAAGTCTTCTCCGTTCCATTTTTCCGAAAATAAAGGATATAACAAGAACCCATAAAAGCCCAAAACCCATGACAGGAATGAGTGGCAGAAACAACTCAGATGAGTCAAGCTTCAATGAAGTCATCGCCATTGCAGAAGCTCCTCCCCAAGGAGTCATATTCATTACTCCCATTGAGGACATGGCTACTCCTGCTAGAATTAGAGGATTCATTCTTAGACGTTTATAAAGCGGAAGCAAGGAAGAAACCGTAATCATATAGGTCGTGGTTCCATCACCATCTAAAGCAACCATCATCGACAGGACAGCTGTACCTACAACAATTTTTAAAGGATCACCTTTGACGAGTTTTAAAATTTTGCCAATAAGTGGTTCGAATAAACCAGTATCAATCATAAGCCCAAAGTACAAAATGGCGAAGAAGATCATAATGGCGGTTGGGGCAATAGCTTTTACCCCCTCAAACATCATCGGACCTAGATCATTCGCATAACCCCCGATTAGACCAAATAGGATGGGAATGATCATGAGAGCGACAAGGGGTGTTAACCGTTTTGACATAATTAAATACATAAAAACTGCAACCATAGAAAAACCCAAAAAAGATAGCATACTTCATATCCTCCTTCGTTGTTAAAAGCGGGTCAAAAAAAATCTCATTTTCTTGGAGTAATGTAGATCCATAAAAGAATACAAGAGTGTGACCTACTGATTGTTAGCGCTTTCTCAGAAAGATTAACACGGGAACAGTCAAAGGAATATATATAACGAATATTTTCAATATTCGTTATAAATATAATTATTTTCATATTTTTCACAGCCAATTCTATAATTCTTCAATGTTACTAAATAGCTAGTGACATTGATGGAGGTTGAACTAAAAAAATTAGAATATTACTATAATTGTTATATAATAAAAGTAGTTACATTATGAAGGAATATAAGCGAGGGGAAATGTTTGGGCAAAAGATTTAAAAAAACAAGGCTGCTAACACAAATGATTGTATTTATTTCTATTATTATTCTTCTTACGATTGTATCAGTAAGCGCTCTCTTCTCTTCTATGATTGATGATATGATTAAAACTTCATTGGGAAACCAGGCCATGACAGTAGCAAAGATGACGTCTCAAAAGGAACAAATTATCAATGCTTTTAAGGATCCGAATCCTTCTTTAACCATACAGCCCATTGCAGAAGAAATACGCAAAGACACAGGTGCCGGCTATGTTGTAATAGGCAATAAAGAAAATATTCGCTATTCTCACAATATAACAAAATATATTGGAAAGACTATGGGTTCCAGCAATAAACCGGTATTTGAAAATAACGCCTCAATTATATACGAAGGAACTGGTATTTCAGGAAAGGCTATTAAAGCAAAGACTCCTATTTATAATGAGGACGGAGAAATAATCGGTGTATCGTCTGTTGGTTTCTTAACCTCGGAAGTGGAGGGTAAAGTCCATAGCTATCGCCTTAAGTTACTTCATTTTACTGTTTTTATTTTGCTAATTGGGATTGGAGGGGCGGTCATTATATCAAAGAGGGTGAAAAAATTGATTTTTAATCTCGAGCCCGAAGAAATATCTTTTTTGTTTAAAGAAAAAGAAGCGACCTTAGAATCGATTAGAGATGCCACCGTTGCAGTCAATAAAGATGGCAAAGTAACCTCCATCAATAAACGGGCAAGAGAGTTGCTTAAACACGATCACATTGAGAAAGGCATAAGAATGGAACATGGGCGTTTAAATACGTTGATTAAAACCGTAATGGGAAATCAACAAAACACCATTAATCAAAAAGTTATCTTTGGCGAACAGCTCTATTTGGTTGATGCATCTCCCATACTGGAGAATCAAAGAACAAGCGGAGCCGTATTAACCTTACGTCCTGTTTCTGAAATAGAGGAGATTATAGATGAAGTTTCTAAAGTTCAAAACGTTTCTGAGCATATCCGCGCCCAAAATCATGAGTATTTAAATAAATTAAATACTATTTATGGATTGATTACCCTGGAACAATATGATGAGGTAAGGGAACTAATCTCAGAAGAGGTCAAAGAACGGCAGGATATTGTGGTTTTCTTAACTTCTTCCGTAAAAGATCCTTTTATTGCCGCTTGTCTACTCGGAAAAATAAATCGATCAAAGGAATTAAAAGTAGACCTGGAAATAGATAAAGAGAGCAACCTTGAGAGTATCCCCTCTACATTAAATACAAAACTACTTGTTTCAATACTTGGTAATCTTATAGATAATGCCATGGAGGCAGCGGTTCGAACTAATTCTGACGGGGCTAATGTGAAAGTTTCTTTCACAGATATTGGCAGTGATATCATCTTTGATATAGAAGACAACGGCAACGGCATTCCCCAAGAATGGCATGATATGATTTTTATTCAAGGATTTACGACAAAAGAAGGAGAAAATCATGGTTTGGGACTAGCCATTGTTAAAAATGCGTTAAAAAAAATGGACGGGGAGATTTTTATTTCTACCAGTGATTCAGGCGGAGCTCAATTCACCATTGTTTTACCAAAAGGCAAATAAGAGAGGGTTACGATAAATGAGCAAAAGTTTAATCAAAGTAATGATTGTAGAAGATGATGAAACAGCGGCTAAAATTTATGAAAAATTTACTGATAAAGCAGAAGGATTCCAAGTAGTGGCCATTGCAAATACGGGGAAACAGGCACTGGACATGCTTAATGTGTTTACTCCAGATCTCATTTTACTTGATGTCTTTCTTCCTGATATGAATGGAATCGATCTATTATGGGAGATTAGGAAGAATATGAGAAGTTTGGACATCATTATGATTACAGCAGCTAATGATGTTGGCACGGTAAGTGAAGCAATCAGGGGAGGCGCATTCAGTTATATCCTTAAACCGATTATGATTAACAAGTTTTTTGAGGTACTTGAACAATTCAAAGAAACTAGAGAAAAACTAGTCAAATTAACCATTGTCGAACAGGAAGATGTGAATGATTTTTTCATGTTGAAAAAACCACGGAAAGATCCTTTAATCAGGGAGGAATTACCTGAAAAACTACCAAAGGGAATTGACAAACATACTTTAAAAAAAGTGAGACAGCAAATAAAGGATATAAATGAAAACATAAATGCAGAAGAATTTTCAAAAATAATCGGAGCCAGTCATTCAACAGGCAGGAGATATCTTGAGTATTTAGTTTCAATCAATGAGATGGAAGTAGAAGTTATTTACGGGACCATAGGACGCCCTGAGAGGAAATATCGGAAGAAGTAAAAGCTTTAATATTGCTTTAATATTTTGGTCATTGATTAAGAATACGGTTGACAGAGAGATTCTTAATAGTAAAATAACAATAATTTCAGTTTATCTGATAATATTAATAATAAATCTCAATCTATTAGTATAAAAAATTTAATGGTCAGTTTTGAAAGGGGATACATAATTTTGAATTCAAAGTACCTAGACTTACTTGTCCAGAAATATGATTGTGAAGAAAAAGTAGTAACTGAAATTATTAATTTGGAAGCCATTCTTAATCTACCAAAAGGGACAGAACATTTCGTCAGTGATTTACATGGGGAGTATCAGGCTTTTCAACATGTATTAAGAAATGGTTCAGGTAATGTAAAAGAGAAAATCAGGGACTTGTTTCAGGATGTTTTATTAGAAAAAGAAATCAATGAATTTGCAACATTAGTTTATTATCCTGAAGAAAAATTACAATTAATTAAAAATCATTTTGGCAATGAGCAAGAATTAAACCAATGGTATATAGTTATCATCGAGCGGATGATCAGGCTTATTTCTCATGCTTCCTCCAAATATACACGTTCGAAATTAAGAAAAGCATTGCCGAGTCAGTTTGTGTTTATTATAGAAGAGCTGCTATATAAAACTTATCAATCTACAAATAAAGAGCAATATTATACAGAAATTGTCCAGCAGATCATCTCCTTAGGTCAGGCTGATAAACTCATAACAGGGCTTGCGTATACCACTCAGAGATTGGTTGTCGATCATCTTCATGTAGTGGGAGATATTTATGATCGTGGACCTGAACCTGATAAAATCATGGATACTTTGATCAATTATCATTCCGTTGATATTCAGTGGGGAAACCATGATGTACTTTGGCTAGGTGCTTTTGCTGGTTCAATGGTTTGTCTCGCTAATATCATTCGTATCTGCGCGAGATACGACAATTTGGATATTATTGAAGATGTATATGGAATCAATCTCAGACCCTTGCTGAATCTTGCGGAGAAATACTACGAGGACAATACAGCTTTCAGGCCAAAGCTACATTCAGATAAGAAACTAACTGATCATGAAAAATTACAAATAACGAAAATTCATCAAGCAATTGCGATGATTCAGTTTAAACTTGAAATGCCTATTATAAAGAGACGCTCGAATTTTAATATGTCAGAAAGGCTTTTGCTGGAGAAAATAGATTATGACAAAAACGAAATAACGATTAATGGGAAAACCTACCCTCTAGAAAATACTTGCTTTGCAACCGTAAATCCAGAGCAGCCTGATCAATTATTAGAAGAAGAAAAGCAGGTTATGGAAAAATTATTATTTTCTATTCAGCATTCAGAAAAGCTGGCCAGACATATGAATTTCCTTATGAAGAAAGGGAGTCTGTATTTAAAATATAACGGGAACCTTTTAATACATGGTTGTATTCCTTTAGATGAAGAAGGGAATATGGGGAAAATGGTGATTGAAAATAAAACCTATTCAGGCCGTGATCTACTGGATGTTTTTGAGCATTATTTACGCCATTCTTTTGCACATCCTGAAGAGACAGATGATCTTGCGACAGATATGGTCTGGTATTTATGGACAGGAGAATATTCATCACTCTTTGGAAAAAGAGAAATGACAACTTTTGAGAGGTATTTTATTAAGGATAAGGCAACTCATAGAGAAGGTAAGAATCCATACTACCATTTACGTGAAAATGAAGATTTTTGCCGCAGAATCCTAACAGAATTTGATCTGAATCCTGACCAGGGTCATATAATAAATGGCCATACACCTGTGAAAGAAATTGAGGGAGAAAATCCAATTAAAGCAAATGGTAAGATGATCGTGATCGATGGAGGTTTCTCCAAAGCTTATCAATCAACAACAGGTATTGCAGGGTATACATTACTATATAATTCCTATGGGATGCAGCTGGTCGCCCATAAGCACTTTAATTCAAAAGAAGATGTTCTACTTAACGGGACAGATGTTTTATCAATAAAAAGATTGGTAGATAAAGAATTAAAGAGAAAAAAGGTAAGAGAAACGAATATTGGAGAGAAATTATTACAGGAAATCTCTATTTTGAATAATCTGAGAGAACATCGCTATATGGATTGATACGAAATAGTTAGAAATACCTATACAGTAAAAAAGGGGAAATTACCTGCAAGCAACAAACTCTTAGTCCCCTATGATAATTGCTTACTCTAGAAGAATTATTAACACATTTTAATTAATCATTAAGTCCCATAAAGAAAAATCCCTTCATTTTGGAAGGGATTTTTTTAACAATAATCGTTAAGATGAATATGTCAACATTCGGGAATGAAAATTAAAATGTTCCAAAAATTTCTTGGTGTTAATAGAAAAATGGTTATTCTCTGAGCGTACCCAGCCTACCCCTATCTTTTCCTGTTCATAATCTATGATTTCGATAGGAACGATTTCGCCGCTTAATACATAAGGATCATATTTGTTAGAAAAGTCTGGTCCGAAGCTAATTCCTAAGCCCTCTAAAATTGCTTTTTTTATCACTTCTGTATTATCTGTGGTAAATAAAATGTTCATTTGCCCAAATTTATTAATTAAATCGTTTGCAAATCGTTTTACATAATCCCCATTATATAAAATAACGTTTTGAGTCATCAATTGTTCAGGTGTTATAAATTTTTGTGCTGCTATAGGAGATGATTTGCTGACGTACACTTGCATCTTTCCCTCTAGTATTACTTCGAATTTTAAATCTTCTCTTTTTTTTATTAAATCATCGTAGATCGTGATTAGGCCAATGTCAATCTGGTTATTTTCGACAAGTTCAATGATATGCTGCGTTCCTTTTTCTGAGACTTCGATATTTACATTTGAAAACGCGTTTTTAAAAGAAGCTAAAGGTTCTAGTAGGAACAACATAAAGCCAGGGATCGAAGATAGCTTTAAATTTCCCGAAGTCACTGTGTTAAAAGATTGAGCCTCCTCTTTAAATTCTTGAAGTCTGATTAATACCTCGTATGCCTTTTTAATTAAGATTTTGCCTTCATTCGTGGGAACGGCGCCAAGTCGTCGGTGGCGTTTAAATATTTTTACGCCCAACTCATCTTCTAATCTAGTAATCGATTGACTGATTCCCGATTGAGAAACATGGAGGTTTTCTGCTGCTATGGAAATTGAGCCTGTTTCCGCAACTTTCACAATATATTCCAATTGTTCGATATGCATAATTATCTCCTTTGAATATAGAAGTATAGCTTCTATATTCTTCATTATCAGTTGATTTATTTAAGTGTAAATTATATATATAATAAATTCAAGGAAATCTTAATTTTCTAAAAAATGAAAGGGGGAAAGGATACCCATGGCTTTGAATTTGAATGAGAATTTAAAGGAAAGTGTAGCAAGATTTCCAAATCGCACCGCCTATACATTTTTGAATCAAAGTAAAACATATGCAGAACTTGATAAATTAGTAGATTGTGCTTCTATCAGTTTACATGATGCAGGCATCAGAAAAGGGGATAGAGTCGCTTTAGTGCTTGGTAATTGTCCTGAATTTGTTATTGCTTACTTTGGAATCCTACGGGCAGGTGCAGTGGTTGTTCCGATTAATCCTGTCTACACTTCAGCAGAAATCGCTTATATTCTATCTAATAGCCAAGCAAAGGCTGTAATTGCTCATTCCTCTTTAGAACCAACAATATCTTCAGTGAAAGAGAAACTGGAACATTTGAAGATGGTGATCTACACAGAATCAATTGGGTCTGAATGGTCTTGGGAGCGTCTTATTCAAGAATCAAAAGAAGTTTTTGAAAGCCCTTCCATTAATGAAGGTGATTTAGCTGTCATTCTTTATACCTCTGGCACAACTGGAAAGCCAAAAGGTGCCATGCTATCGCATCGAAATATGGCATCCAATACTGCTTCGATGGCTCAGCTTGCTGAGTTCACGGAAGAAGATCGAATCATTGCCGTTCTTCCCATGTTCCATGTGTTTAGTATTGCTACTTGCATCAACATGCCGATTGCTTCTGGGGCAGCCATTGTCATTGTTCCAAGATTTAGCCCAACCGATGTGATCAACACGATTAAAAGAGAGAAGGCGACGATTTTTGCCGGAGTTCCAACCATGTTTAGCTTTTTGTTGCAGGTGCCAGGCGCATCGGCAGAAAACTTTTCATCGATAAGGGCTTGTTTTTCAGGAGGTGCTTCGATTCCAGTTGAATTATTACATAGATTCGAAGAGAAGTTTCAGGTTCCGGTTTTAGAGGGGTACGGTCTTTCTGAAACGGCTCCCGTAACAGCTTTCAATCCGTTAAGGGGAAAACGGAAACCAGGGTCTGTGGGTATAGATATACCTGAAGTGAAGAATAAAGTGGTGGATCTGAATGGAATTGAAGTTCGAAGAGGCGAAATCGGCGAACTAATTGTAAAGGGTCCTAATGTAATGATGGGTTATTTAGGAATGCCGGAAGCTACCTCCTCCACATTGAAAGATGGTTGGTTTTACACCGGAGATTTAGCCCGAATGGATGAAGAAGGATACATTTATATCGTGGACCGTATAAAGGATATGATTCTTGTTGGCGGATACAATGTCTACCCAAGAGAAGTCGAAGAGGTATTATACCAACATCCGGCCATAGTGGAAACATCCGTGATTGGAATACCGGATAATGAGTACGGTGAAATCGTGAAGGCATTTGTGGTAACGAATGATGAGGGAATCACGACGGATGACATCCTGTATTTCTGCAAAGACAAACTTGCAAAGTACAAGCTGCCTAAACAAGTGGAATTTATGAAGGAATTACCTAAGAATAGCACAGGGAAGATTTTGAGAAGAGCCTTGCGTGTTGAGAAAGTAGAAGTTAATTAGTTTTATAGAGAACGAATTTAAGGAGGAATTGCTATGAAAGCAGCTGTGCAAACATTGGATTTTCCACTTTTTGTAAATGGGGAGTGGAAGCCAGCGATTACCGGAGAAACGTTCGAAGTAGTAAACCCTGCAACCGGTGAAGTGGCAGCAAAGGTGGCGAAAGCCGGGAAAGAGGATGTAGATGCGGCCGTTTCTTCCGCCCGAAAGGCTTTCGATTCGGGAGTATGGTCTAAAAAATCTCCCCAAGAACGTGCGAACGTACTTGTCCAATTTGGCAACAAAATCATCGAACATGCTGAGGAATTAGGATACTTAGAATCTATTAGTTCTGGAGCAACCGTTCGCCGTATTTCTAATATGGATATTTTATCTATCGTAGATCTTCTACAGCAAACTGCGAAGTTCACTGTAGAGTACCCGTATGTTCAGTCCCTTCCTACTCTACCTTTTCCTGGACCAAGTAATAACCAGGTATGGCGGGAACCGATTGGTGTAGTAGCGGCCGTTACCGCTTGGAATTTTCCAATGATTCTAGCGATGTGGAAATTAGCCCCTGCCTTGGCAATGGGGAACTCTATTGTAGTCAAGCCCGCATCAAATACGCCTTTGTCTACCCTGAAATTGGCGGAATTGGCTGCTGAAGCAGGAATCCCAGCTGGTGTCTTCAATGTGGTACCTGGTCCAGGAGCCAGCATTGGAGAAGCACTTGTAACCCATCCAAGTGTAGACAAAGTTGCTTTTACCGGATCTACAGAAGTAGGGAGCCGTATTATGCAAATGGCAGCCGGAACAGTTAAACGAGTCACTCTTGAGTTAGGTGGGAAATCACCAGCAATCGTATTGCCAGATGCGGATTTGAGTATTACCATTCCTGGGATATTATTCGGATTCTTATCACACTCTGGACAGGTTTGTGAATCAGGCACTCGTGTTCTTGTACATGATTCCATCTATGAACAAGTCATTGAACAATTATCTGACCTTGCAAGTTCGATTACAATTGGAAATCCATTAGATATCGCGACAGGCATGGGGCCGCTCGTATCTCAGCAGCAAATGGAAACGGTCCTTTCTTATATTGAATCCGGCATTCAAGAAGGAGCACGATTGGTGTGCGGTGGAAAGCGCAGGATCGTAGAAGGATTTGAAGAGGGCTATTATGTTGAACCTACCATTTTTGCTGATGTTCATAATGACATGAGGATTGCGAGAGAAGAAATTTTTGGTCCTGTTCTCTCCGTCATTCGTTATACCACTGTTGAGGAGGCAATTGAAATTGCGAACGATACGATTTATGGACTAGCAGGCGGCGTTTGGTCCAAGGATGTAAATAAAGCTATGCAAATTGCCCGTGAATTAAAGGCAGGAACGATATGGATCAATGATTGGCATATGCTCCGAAGCGATGCGCCATTTGGCGGATACAAGCAAAGTGGTTTTGGGCGGGAATTAGGTCGCCATGCATTGGATGAATATTCTCAAGTTAAACATGTCCATTGCTCCCTTGTACCTGAAGTTAGCCAAAGACCTTGGTACCAAATATTATTAGGATAATTTTATAATAACAAATCTATAAAAGCAGGTGATTCTATGTCGACTTCATTTTTTCAATTTTCTGTAAGAACGGTTGTAAATAGCGGGGCGGGATCTAGGACTTTGCTTCCTGAGATGATTAAAGGGCTTGGCGGTAAACGAGCAGTGCTTTATACGGATAAAGGGCTAACTCAAGCAGGAATTACAAAAAAAATTATCGAGTTATTCGAGCTCATGCCTGGAACCCCGGAGCTTGTCGGGGTGTTTGACGCGATCGAACAGGATGCAAAGGGCGGAATTATTAATCGTGGAGCTCGTTATTTTAAAGAGTGCAACGGAGACGCCTTGATCGCTCTTGGCGGCGGCAGTGTCTTGGATACAGTTAAAGGAATCAAGTGGATGCTCCATAAAGATCTAGATGATATTCGTGATTCTCTGCTTACCGGAAATGTGATGGAATGGTGGCCAGAAGCCAATTATATACCGATTCCGCATATAGCCATTGCAACAACGGCTGGAACTGGTGCGGAGGTATCACCAGTAGCTGTTATCCTTAATGAAAATCTTGGAATTAAATCAAACCTGCTGCATCCGTTCATCAATGCGGATATGGCGATTTTGGATCCGGATTTAACAGTAGGGCTTCCTCCTAAAATCACTGCCTTTACAGGATTTGATGCCTTGACGCATGCAGTGGAAGCTTATTTTTCACCGAATTCCAATCCAATGACAGATGCCTATGCCCTGCAATCGATTCGGATGATTGTTGACCATTTACAGACTGCGGTTCACAAAGGGGACGATCTTTCAGCAAGAGCGAATATGTTGATAGCAAGTTCGATGGCCATTTCTGCTTTCTGCTTATGTCTGAATGCCGTTCCAGTACACAATATGGCACATGTGATTGGAGCAAAATTCAATATCCCGCACGGCCTGGCTAATGCTGTGCTTTTGCCAAATGTAATGGAATCTTTGCCTGCCTACTATTTGCCGAGAATCAATGGGTTTGCCCAGGCATTAGGTATTGCGGATCCATCAGAACAACCAGATAAATGTTTAGATGAAGTTATCCAGTTTATTAGAGATCTCCGCAAAGCGGTGAATTTACCTGACACTTTTGCTGAATTTGAATGTAACGAAGACAAGCTTCACCTTTTGGTGCCGGCTGTACATCATGACCCTGCAGGAGTTTTCTTCAAGATCCCAGCCCCTATTATCACTAAGGTGATAAATGAAGTGTTCGAGCTAAAAGCAATAGAGGCTTAACACGACTATTGGCAATCTTGTCATACGGAAAACACTTGAAAACCTCCTGTTGATGTATGGTCGCAAGACCTGACATTAGTGCCGGGACGTCAAAAGTGTTTTCCTTTTTTTATAACTTAAAAAACAACAATCCGTGGAGGTTACTATGATAAGCAAAGTTTTTAATTCATCTAAGTCCGCAACTTCTTTTACCAAAAAGGCAAATTTAGCAGTATATGAATCACTAAATTTCGATGATCGCCAGGATTTTGAAGATGCTAACCGAGGTTTTATTGCTCCTTTAAAGTCTACAATCATTAAAGATCATTCTGGGGAGGTCGTTTGGGACATTGAAAAGCTAGAATTTCTTAACGACGCTGCTCCAGAGACAGTGAACCCAAGCCTTTGGAGAAATGCTCAATTACAGGCTATATCTGGTTTATTTGAAGTAGTAGAAGGTATTTATCAAGTGCGTGGGCAATCCATCGCCACCACTTTCTTCTTTGAAGGTAAACAAGGAGTTATTGTCTGTGATGCATTAGGAAGTACGGAATCTGCAGAAGCCGCTATGGAATTATATTATCAACATCGTCCGAAAAAGCCCGTTTCAGCCATTATTATTAGTCAAAGTCACGCAGATCATTTCGGCGGTATCCAGGCTGTTCTAAAATATGCTGAAAATCCTGCCATTCCTATTATCGTTCCTCAGCATTTTACAAAAGAAGCGTTAAGTGAAAATGTACTTTTGGGTACCATTATGGCGCGCAGGGCCGAGTATCAATTTGGTAAAAATATTCCCGATGGCAGTGAAGGATCGGTATCGATCGGTATCGGTAATACAATGAGTTCGGGGACCACGAGTTTTGCCCTGCCTACAATTGAAATAGAAAACGAAATCCAAACGATGGAAATCGATGGGGTGACCTTTGAATTCTTGTTAACACCAAACACAGAAGCACCGGCCGAAATGCATTTTTATGTACGTGAGTACAAAGCATTATTTGTCTCGGAGAACGCTAATCAATTAATGCATCAAATTTATTCGGTTCGAGGGGCAAAAACTCGGGATGCTCTGCATTGGGCCAATTCGCTCGATAAAACTATCGATTTATTTGAACAAGAAGAGATTGATGCCTTGCTCATGATCCATGCATGGCCGGTTTGGGGCAAAGAGCGTGCTTTAGGGCATTTGAAATTGCAGCGTGATTTGTATAAATATATGCATGACCAGACAGTACGTTTAGCCAACCATGGATATACGATGGAGGAAATAGCAGATTCAATCAAACTTCCCAAAGCATTAGATACGTATTGGGGTAATCGCGGGTATTACGGTACGGTAAAGCATAATTCAAAGGGGATATACAATTATTATTTGGGCTATTATAGTGCAAATCCTTCCGATTTAGATCCATTACCACAAGTGGAAACCGGTCTGAAATATGTAGATTACATGGGCGGGACGTCCGCCATTTTGGAAAAGGCAAAAGCCGATTTTGAAAATGGGGAATACCGCTGGGTAGCTCAAGTATTAAAAAATGTGGTAATGGCTGATCCGGAGAATACGGAAGCCAAAAATTTATTGGCAGATGCCTACGAACAATTGGGTTACCAAGCCGAATCAGCCAATTGGCGTAATATTTATCTTGTTGGTGCTTCCGAACTCAGGAATGGAATCAATAAAGATCTTTCCCCATTAGATGTTTCCGGAATTATCAACCATATGCCAATCGAGGATTTCTTAAAGCTGATCGCTGTTAAACTACACGGACTAAAGGCAGAAGGTAAAAAAATAACGTTGAATGTATCTCTAACAGATATTAACCAAAACTTTTCTATTTATTTAGATAACTCCGTTTTGATTCATAAGGCTGGAAAATTAGACGCTAATCCGGATGTTTCCTTAACTTTGGAACGATTAACATTCTTTGGAGTTGGACTCGGTCTGATTTCACCACAACAAGCAGCAGTGGCAGGTAAATTAATCGTTTCTGGTGACCAAGCAAAACTAGATGAATTTTTATCTCTTTTAGATGACTTCCAACGGTATCACAATATCGTTACTCCTTAATGACTTAGAAAAGGATTTTTCCAAAGGGCACCCGCTTTTTTGGCGCATAGGTGGATAAAGCGGGTGTTTATTCACCTTTGGTTTGACTGCTAATGTATATCGAAAATATAAATATACTTAATGAGGGGTAGGAGTATGAATGAATCGTTGGACAAAATGGGTTATTTTATTTGCACTTTTTATTTTGTCTATTGTTAATTTTTCCGATAAATCTATTACAGGGTTAGCCGGAATTCATATTATGAAGGATTTGAATCTAACTTTCTCTCAATTTGGAATGGTTGGAAGCAGTTTTTTTTGGTTGTTCCCATTAGCTGGAATATTAGGGGCTTCTTTATCAGATCGTTATGGAACAGAAAAATTATTGGTAGTTATGGCAATTATTTGGACCCTTGCTCAATCAATGGTGATATTGGTTTCTGGCCTTCCGCTACTTTTATTTAGCAGGGTATTACTTGGTATAGGAGAAGGTCCTTTCCAAGCAACCGCAACCAGTCATATTAGTAAATGGTTTAAACCGGAATCACGTGGATTAGCCATAGCGATCCTGAATTTTGGCAATGTTGTGGGCATAGCGGTTTCAGCTCCAACAGTGGTTTACCTAATGTCAAATTTCGGCTGGAAACAAACATTTTTAATTTCTGGCATTATTAGCTTTGTCTGGTTAATTGTCTGGCTTTGGCTCGGAAGACTGAAACCAGATGTTTTGTTTGAAGAAGAGGAAAGAAAACAGGAAAACAAACTAGAGACAAATGGGAAGGAAAAATGGAAGGCGTTACGATCTCCTATTTTTATTTTTACATCCTTAGCTGCATGTATCGGCTTTTCTTATATTGTTTTTGGGCTTACCTTTAATCCCGCCTATCTAATTAAAGTAAAGGGGTTCACTGAACAACAGTCTGGAAAAATCATTGCTATATCTGGATTAATTGGTGCGATGCTTGCATTAGTGATGGCAATCATTTCAGATCGTATTTACAAAAAAACACTAAATTTATGGAAGTCGAGAATTTTTTTCTCTGCAAGTAGTCTGACTTTAGCAGGCATAATATATGCGTTATATCCCTTAGTTACTGAAAAGGGTTCAATCATTCTTATCCTTTCTATCGTCTATATGTTAGTGGCTACAGCTGGAAATCTTAATCCCGCCGTAATCATTAGTTTATATCCTAAACGGAGAGGGCTTATGACAGGAACTTATTATGGAATCATGACATCATCAGGTATTTTTGCTCCCCTTATTTTTGGGAAGCTCATTCAATCTTCAGGTGCAAATCCTGCCGTTGGCTTTAGCACTTCCATTTATGGAATCTCTGTTGCTATGGTAATTTCTGCTATATTCATGTTCCTTTTTGGTAAGCCAAAACAACTAGTCTCAATAGAGAAGGATAAAAAAACAGTGAACCTCTAATAGCAACTTTTATTTCACTGGACTAAAATCATTAATCTTTTTATAAAAGGATGGGAATAAATATGACAGCAAAAAAAGATAATCTAAAAGAATCATTGGAAGAGACAATGCCGCCAAAGAAAAAACAAGAAGTAGACAACACGTCAGAAACTGTAGATGAACCAACGCTTTCAAGCCTGGACCTCCTTTGGAGATATTCATATCAGGGTTTGGATGAATGGGCAAAGTGTGGTGATCATCGCGACGAGGTCTTATTAAAACAGGTGAGACGATTCTCTGGGAATCAAGGAAATAAAAAAGCTATAACAGAGCAATTGACGAAGGAGGTTACTGAGTGGGAAAAGAATGCACGAGATGAATTTTTAATGTCCACCACCACCTTACACCATTTCTTTCCGGTTCGATCTTATGAGGAAATAAATGCGCAAATGGATCAGATTCAAAAGACAGTGTTGTCTCTCTTAAGGACTCCTTGTCAATCCATTGCAAATAGTCAAGCCACAGAGAAATATGTAGAAATGATGGAGCAATATATTGAGTTTAGGAAAAAAGGAAGAATGCAATATATCAACATTGTTAAACAAGCTGGGAATCCACTCTATGAATTTCAAAAAGGATTGGTCAATCAGTTTACAACTCAATTCAAAGAACTGATCTTCCCACTTAATAAATATATGGAAAAAACAGAAGAACCTTCAAAGTCTTAATTTAAGGAGAGCAACAGCATGTCAAATGAAAAAATCTATGATCCATTTGTTGGATTAATCCAATTGAGTGAAATGTGGGACAAACAATTAACTGGCCTTTTATATAACTTAACAGACAACAAAGAATTTGTTCGCACAGCAAGTCTCGGAATCAACACTTATTCATTTTACCTAGAGCGACTTAGAAAGGACCAAGAGGTTTTTGCTTCTCTTCTGAATATCCCGACAAAGAAAGATGTAGCGAATGCCGCAAAGCTATCTATTCAGACAGAAGAAAAAATTGATATTTTAGAAGAACAAATTTGGAAATTACAAGATAATGTTAGCTCCATTACGAAAGAAAATGTAGGAATGTTCGAAGAAATATTAAATATTGTCTTGCAAATGAAAAATAAATTCCAACAGATGTCCCAAGAATTAGCGGAAACGCAAAAAATGAATACTGACCTTCAGGAATTTCGTAAAGAAGTAGAAAGAGGTCTTATCGAAATTCGGCGAGAGAAGCAGAAAAAGGAACCGGAAAAAAAGCAGAATAAAGAACTGGTGCTCACCGGTATTAATAAATAACATTAAAGAGAGCAGTGATTATTATGAACTTATTAGGAACAAACATCATTCCGAGCTTTAACTTGGAAAAAGAATTGAAACGGTGGAAGCAGCTTAATAAAATTATGACCGGTCCAAAGTCAGATATCGTGCCTACGCCGAGACAGGCTGTCTGGAAGAAAAATAAAGCAACTTTATGGTATCATCCTGCCAAGGAAAAAAGACATACCATCCCGGTATTTCTAGTCTACTCCTTGCTTAATAAGGTGTACATCCTTGACATCGGTGAGGGAAGCAGCGTTGTAGGTGGGCTTACTGAGCTCGGCTATGATGTCTACCTATTGGACTGGGGGTCACCTGGGTTAGAAGATTCTGATATCACCCTGGATAATTATATCATTGATTATTTGGAGAACGGTATTAAACGAGCTTTAAGACATTCGAGTGCAAAGGAAATATCCCTTGCCGGTTATTGCCTAGGCGGAACCATCGCTGCCATTCTGGCCTCTATCACGGAGCTGCCAATTAAGAATTTATCCCTTGCAGCCGTTCCAATCGATTTTAGTATCGGCATCTTTCCTGATAAATTGCTGGAAGGACTACAAAAAGGGCAGCTAAGTCTTGACCATTTTGCCGATGCACATGGGACCATACCATCAGAAATTATGTATTTGATATATAGGATGGTATCACCAGGTTTTGCAAGTTCTAATATCAATCTTGTCACCCGTGCACATGATGAGAAATATGTAGAAAAGTGGCGTCGTATGGATAGGTGGACTAAGGATTCTTCTTCCTTTGCAGGTGCTTCATTCAAACAGTTGTTTAATGATCTCTATAAAAATAACAAACTCTTAAAGGGAGAATTGGTAATTGGCGGTAGGAAGGTGGATTTAAAGAATATAAACTGCCCACTTTTTGTCTTCTCTTGTTCACGTGACACACTTATATTAGAGAAGCAAAGTCTTCCTTTGATGAACCTTGTTTCAAGTAAGGATAAAACTTATGAGGTTTTTGAAGGTGGACATGTTTCACTGGTATTGACCGGGGTGTTCGCAGAAATTTGGGATAAGTGGCTTTCAGCTCGATCACAGGAAATTAGGGATTAATGGGATTAATAAAGTTTATAAAGGGGATTTAATAATTAGTGAAAGCTTTATACAGAATAGAAGGTTCACCAGGAGAAAGTGTCAAGTATGCACAGCAGCATTTAGCAAATGAAAGAACGTATCTTGCATGGATTAGGACCGCGATATCAATTACTGGAGTAGGTTTTTTAACTACCTCATTGCACTTTACAACTAAAATCAGTTCAAATCCCTATATTAATACTCTAGTCATAATTCTTGGAATCTTTGCATGTGTTATAGGTGGTATTACTAGTGTGTTGTCGACGATACAATACACTAGGAAAAGAAAGGAAATTGAAACTGGCATCTTCACACCATCAAACCAATCCATTCTCTTTGTTTCTAGTTTATTTTCTCTGTTGGTGTTCATGATTTTTATGTATCTCTCTTTTTTATTATTAGTGAAGTCCTAGTTTTAAAAAGCTAAAAGGCATGCCTCAAAACGGCATGCCTTTTCCATTTAATGATTTATCATTACATTGGCTAGTTTTAATGCTTGACCATTTTTTTCCTGTTCAAAATAATAATTTGATGTCCAATGCTTCATCGGTGAAATTATGCATCAGTAAATACCTAACCCGGAGTAATTTATATAGATTAATATAATCAGAGATCTGAATTAATTCTTCTTGCTCAAGTTCTTGATTTATAAAATCCATTTCTTCAAAGTGGTTTTGGAGCAGGTTGGGACACTTCTGGAACTGTTAGTTGGAAATTAGGAATAAGAGGAAACTATGTTCTTAAAGAGATTGAGACTTTATTACCGTCTGGATTGGCTTTAGGACGTCATATGTTAATTCTCTTAAAATCGGGAAGTTTTGGTAAACCTAATTTTCTTGTACATGCTGTTGAGCATTTGAAACAACTTTCACAGTAGAAACAAACAAACAAACAAGTGAGTATATAATTGCTTACTTGTTTGTTAGAAAATTTATGCGAATAAATCAATCATCATCGAATAATTTCAAAAACAGTACCTTGGTTAAAATCCGTCACTTTCATTGAGCCATAGACCCCTAAGTATAGTCTAGACTGATCCAGATTCGTTCCCAAATTTACATAATAAGCTGACTGAGTTCCAAAATTATAATCGGTTTCAATCACACTATAATCATTTGATTTGCCATCTGTTCTTACCTTGGTATATGCTAAGACCCCTCTGACCGGAGATGGCGATTTTTCTTTCCGGGCAAGATCGGTAAATACAACACTTCCCGTTAAATCGGGGATTCCATTCCCCATATAGGGCTGGACTCCTGTAAGAGCCGTTCCTCCAAATTTATCTGGCCTTTCATCTTTATGAAAATAATTAGTTAGAGGCTGAAGACGCTTCACTGAAGTGTTTATTGCTTCATTGAAATAGGCAATTGTTTTTTCCTCCAAATTCTGATGCCCAGAGCAGCCCCTTATAATGGAAGTAGGAAAAGCACCTTCCCACCCTCGCCAGCCAAAGTTAATAAATCCTTCTTGGTCAGGTTCGGCGTTTGTTAAAGAAGCTTGAACAAGTTGAGTAACCGGTATTGGTTTATAATGAGCGAATGAAAAAATCGACTCTACCAGGTCCTGTCCGACAATTCCCACATATTTAATATACTGATTATAAAACCTTTGAAATGAAATACCTGGAATATTGCGGACTCCTTTGGCAATGACCGTAAGCGTTTCCTGAATAGGTGCAGGAAGTTCGTTAAAACGTGTAACTACAGGTGGATTATTGATAAATGCATTCTTAGCAACGTCAATTTCAATTATTTTACCGGCTATTTCCATATGATCCTGACTTAAATTAAATGGATCATAGCCTGATCCACCATCTCCGGTGGTTAAAACAAGTTTTCCTGTTTCGGGAGAAAAGTTTAAGCTATTGAACCCATTATGATTCAAAAATGGTCTTCTTAAGTTAAGTAATGTCCGTCGTTTTTGAGGTTGACCATTCGATTGTAAAATCCATTCTTCAACAGTATCAATATGTTCATATTGTGTTTCTCTATTGATCCATTTTAGGTTTAACGTTTTGGGATCACACGGGTTTGGATTAAAACCTCCAGGAAGAGCACCCGGGCCCTGTGTCCCGGCTACTGAGTAATGTAGATAAAACAGACCATTATAATAAAATTCAGGATGAAACGCCAGCCCCAGCAAACCCCGTTCATCATAACCACCAGAAGGACCAAGTTTTATAATTCGCGTACGAATATCTAAAAAAGTCCTTATTGCTCCGTTTCCTATGTAAAAGATTTCTCCAACTTGGGTTGCAATAAATAATCTTTCAATAGAGTCACCTGGGAGTATCGCTGTTTTCAAAACTGTGGGTAAGTTAATCTTACTAACAATGGGCTGTAAGCGTATCTTAACTTTTTTCACCTAACTTTACACCCCTTCAAATTATTATCTTTTATAAGATTATGTTTAGAACTATTCTATTAGTACCAGTACCAAATAGGGGCTGTGGAATCTGATAAAAGGCATTCAAAAATAAATAAAAAGGGGAAACGTCATGATCTCGTTTCCCTTCTTTTTGGTCATCTATTTATTTCAACATACTATCCAAATACCGGATCACTTCATCGGGTTTTCCGGAAACTTTCTCATCACGTTCCTTATCTTTAACAAGTTTTTCTTTTGCTTTCCTTAATACCTCTTCCTCGATTGCCTTCGGTATGACTACAACCCCATCAGCATCCGCTACAATGATGTCTCCAGGACTTACTGAGGTGCCCCCGCAAGAAATCGGTATGTTTACTTCTCCCCAACCACCCTTAGCGCTTGATGCAACAGTCGTCCCTTTACAGAAAACTGGAAAATTTAGCTTTTTTACACCAAGGATGTCACGAATAACCCCATCGGTTACGACCCCTGCAATTCCTAATGTTTGTGCAAGTCCAAGGATAAAATCCCCTGCAATGGTACGATACGTATCTCCTTTTGCATCGACAACGAGAATATCTCCTGGCTTGGCTTCACGAATTGCACGTAAAACACATTGATTATCACCAACAGGCATTTTAACCGTATAGGCGCGACCTGCAATTCGGTATTCCTCTTTTAATGGTTTAATTAATGGATCCATATTATTTAGTCCTTGCATCGTGTCAGAAATGCACGTGGTTGGAATCTCTTGAAATGCTGAAACAATTTCACTCATTGAGTTGCCCTCCTTTAAGATAGGAATAGAATGTAATTCTATGTTACAAAAAACATTGGACTTTATATAATAGTAAAAAAGAATGGATGAATATAACCAAAAGGAATCAAAAAAGGTTTGCCAAGTTTCAAGTTGTAATAGATGTAGAATTCTAAGTTTTTCATAGATATGACGGTCATTGCAAGAGGGAAGATTAGATTGGCGGCCACGCATGGAGAAGAAATTCCACTTGGTTTAGCATTAGACAAAGACCGGGGACCTACAACTGATGCAGCCAAAGCATTCGAAGGAGTCTGTTTGCCATTTGGGGGTGCAAAGGGTGCTGCATTCGCTATGCTTATGGAATTACTAGCAGGTGTCCTTACAGGTGCAAATTATGGCGGAGAAGTGAAGAGTCTTTATTATGATCATTCCGAACCGCAAAATGTAGGACATTTATTTATAGCGATAAAACCAGATCTTTTTATTTCAAAAGAAGAATTTGAAAATCAATGGATACGTTTGTTACACGAGTGAAATCACTTCCAAGAGCACAAGGCTTTGAGGAAATTTTAATCCCAGGTGAACCTGAAGGACGTAAGACGAAAGAAAGACTGGGGACAGGTATTCCTATTACCACAGAAGTGAGAGATAGTTTATTGAAGGAGGCAGAGGGTTTAGGTATTGATCTTTCTGATATTTTTTAGTAGAGGATGATCGTACTTTTATAGCTGAAAGTTGTCTGGATCATTTCAAAATTGCTGATGATGACCGAAACTCCGTAAGTCAGAAGTAGAAATGGTCATCATTTAGCGGATGATGACCAAAACTCCAAATGCAAGCCGGAGAAAAGGTCATCATTAAGCTGATGATGACCAAACTACTGAAAGAAAGCCGAAAAAAAGGTCGTCATTAAGCGGATGATGACCAAAACTCCAAAAGCAAGCCGGAGAAAAGGTCATCATTAAGCGGTTGATGACCAAAACTCCAAAAGCAAGCCGGAGAAAAGGTCATCATTAAGCGGTTGATGACCAAAACTCCAAAAGCAAGCCGGAGAAAAGGTCATCATTAAGCGGATGATGACCAAAACTCCAAAAGCAAGCCGGAGAAAAGGTCATCATTAAGCGGATGATGACCAAAACTCCAAAAACAAGCCGGAGAAAAGGTCATCATTAAGCGGATGATGACCAAAACTCCAAAAACAAGCCGGAGAAAAAGATTATCATTAAGCTGATGATGACAAAAATACGTAAAGTAAGCCAAAGAAAGGTCGTCATCAAACGGATGGCGACCTTTTCTCTGAACAATTACATAAGAATAGTAATTAATCCACTATAATTTTTTGTTGCTAGTGACTTCTGTAATACACAATGATTTCTATTATGTTATCTTAAAGCTCTACTCTTTAAGCGTTCTGCAAGAGGTACTACAATGATACCTGCTATTACGACTTGCATGATGTTTCCAGGGATGGAGCCGAATGGCTGTATCCAGTTACCATAAAGGATTACTTCTGCAAAATAATAGCCAACCACTTTTATTATTAATGCAGTTGCAATTGCCAAACTGTTAACAAACATTTTATTGCCGGGTACTTTTTCGGAAATAAGTCCTACGATGAAGCCCATTGCACCTACGATAATAAATGTAAACGGGGACCATAATGCGTAACCGGAAATAAGATCGAATAAGCCCATTCCGAATGCACCTGCTACAGCTCCTGTTTTTTTGCCGTAAACCAAGGCCGCTATAAAAAGAGGTACATTACCCAGATGGATTAGCCCTCCGTTACCCATTAATGGGAGCCTAATGTTAATGAACATCGTGGCAACTAAAGTTAATGCGATGAAAAGTGCATTGATGACAATGGCTTTTGTCTTAGATGTTGTTTTTGTTGATGAGAATGTTGATTCCATATGTTGTAGACCCCTTCTTTTTTTAAAAATAATATCATACAAATAATATTTAATAAATGGAATTTTGAAACATTTATTAGATTTTCAAGTTGATTTTCCACATCTTTTTAAAAACTGGTTTCTACCGTTACAGGAAATCCATATATATAAAGGATTAAAAGTAAATAGGAGTAGAAATCATTGGACAAACAAAATAGCAGATTTAGATGGATTGTATTTGCTTCTGTCATGTTTACTTATTTATTGATGGCGAGCCAGCGAACCGCACCGGGGTTGATTACAGAAGAAGTGATGACGGATTTTAATGTAACAGCTACAACGATTGGGTTACTGACAAGTATTCAATTTTTTGTATACACAGGATTGCAAATCCCAATGGGTATTTTGGCTGACCGATTTGGACCTAATTTTTTCCTCATAATAGGTGCCATACTTACCGGCTTAGGTACAATCATTTATAGTCTTGGTACCCATGAAATTGTCCTATTTTTGGCCAGAATACTGACGGGGACGGGGGATGCGACTATCTGGGTCAATATGGTGTTAATTTTGGGTCAATGGTTTAAAGTAAAGGAATTTGTTCGATTAATTGGTCTGGCGGGAATGACGGGAAGTCTTGGTTTCCTTTTTGCAACAGTCCCGTTCTCCATATTAATTAACCTTCTAGGTTGGAGGGGGGCGTTTTTTTCAGCGGGACTGCTCTTATGTCTTTGTGGAATTCTTCTTTATTTTGTTCTCATAAAAAAACCAAACCAAATCTTTCTTACCAAATCGGCTGCTGTTAAAGAAGAGATACCACGTGAAAAAACGTTTGCGCTATTACGAAGAATATTTTCGAATCGTCAGGCGTGGGCTTTATTTTTTTGTCACTTTGGGGTTGTAGGTGCGTATGTAGGATTTATCGGTTCGTGGGCAGTGCCTTATGGGATGGATGTCTATGGAATGACTCGGTCAGATGCTAGTCAACTCATAATGATTGGTCTTATCGGAGCGCTTATTGGTGCTCCTTTAACTAGTTGGATTTCAAGTCGATTAGAAACAATTAAACGACCTTATGTTATTGTTCATATCATGATTTTATTGGGGTGGTCCTTCTTTCTTTTATTTAATGGGAATCCACCTTTACTCATCCTCGTGATGCTTTTCTTTATCATTGGCTTTGGTTACGGGGCAAGTGCATTAACCTTTGCTGTCGTTCGTCAATCTTTTCCTATGATAGAATCTGGCATTGTATCTGGGTTTGCGAATACGGGCGGATTTCTAAGTGCAGTATTACTGCCAAGCATTTTTGGATATGTGTTGGATCATTCTCAGACAGCTTCAAGTAGTGTAGGTAATGGGTACTTCTACGGTTTCATCACTCCAGTTATTTTCTCCATGCTTGGCTTGCTGGGTGTGATTTGTCTTAAGGAAAAGCGCCAGGTGAAAAACATGCCTCAAAATTAATATAAAGAGTTCCGTTTTCGGGTGCTCTTAGTACTAATTTTATTAATCTTTATAAGCTGGTCGATAAAAAGCGGCTGATTCCCGCATCTAGGATCAGAGGGTTCGCACTTATCGGTTGGGGGATTAGGTTTAGTATCCGAGTTATTAATAGACGGAAAAATTCCGCTTAATTCGTAATTATTATTAAAAAAGGCGTAAATAGAAGGAGAGATTCCGTCTATTTACTCGAAAAACATGAAAATGGGAGATTTTGCTTTGCGTAATTGGAAAATTTTACCTTATTTAACCCGAAACGAGCTCCATTTTACATTTAACCGGAAAATCTCCGTTTATTTAACTTTTGCTGGTTACTCGATTAAGGACAAGACATCTTATTTAAAAAGGGGTGAGGTTTATCCCAAAAATCTTTTTCCTAGTTTGCCTTGTCATTTGCAAGTTTTACATAGATATTAATCAGAAAATTCGCATGTATGGACATCTCTTCTAATAAAGTAATTGTAACGGGAGTAAAAAGGCTTTTTCACCGAAAAATAGCCGACAAGTTTCATATTACTGTAGCTAAAGGACCATGTGTCTTTTAATAAAGGGAGGGATTAAATGCTGCACATTGTAGCCTGTATCAAGCAAGTGCCTGACACCAAAATTATCAAGATGAATCCAAAGACAAATACGATGGACCGCAGGACGGCACCCGCAATCTTAAACCCGTATGATGCTCATGCTGTGGAAGAGGCGGTTCGTCTAAAGAATAGGTATGGAGGAATCGTATCTGTTGTAACAATGGGGCCGCCTCCAGCGGTTACCGCGATAAAAAAGTGTATTGAAATTGGCGCCGATGAGGGCTATTTAATCACAGACCGCCGGTTTGCAGGTGCAGATACATTGGCAACGAGCTATGCCGTGACAAAGGCGATTGAAAAAATCGCAAAAACAAATCCCGTTGATTTGATCATTTGTGGGAAAATGTCCATCGATGGAGATACCGGGCAAGTCGGACCTGGAATAGCAAGAAGGCTCGATATTCCTCCCCTTACGTCTGTGAATAAAGTAGAGGAAATCAATCAAGAGGAAGGATATGCAATTGTTCATCGCAAGTTTGAGGAAGGTTATGAAGTCGTAAAGTCCACATTGCCATGTCTGTTTTCCGTTGAAAAAACAATCAATGAAGTACCGTATTCTCCGTTTCCAAACATGATAAAGGCTGCAAGATATAATCCCCATATTTGGTCTGTTGATGACTTGGAAGGGGTAGACATTAAGCAGCTTGGTTTGAAGGGATCCCCAACGATCGTATCTAAAGTATGGGCTCCTCAAAAACCGGCAGGGGGAACATTCTTTGATGGCAGCCCCTCTACACAAGTTGAACAATTGCTATCTGTCCTGCTTGAAAAGAAAGAACTGTTTGAAACAAAGGAGGGAGTGTAATTGGATTTTAAAGATTACAAAGGTGTTTGGGTATTCATTGAACAAAAGGATGGTGTTGTTGCCTCCGTATCCCTAGAACTACTGGGTGCCGGTAGAAAGTTGGCCGACAAACGGGGAGTGGAATTGGCCGGTATTCTAATTGGAGAAAATGTTAAACAATTAACAAAGACCGTTTTTGAATATGGAGCAGATACAGTGTACGTTTATGATCAACCCATCTTTAAGCATTACCGGACTGAAACCTACATGAAGGCTCTGCTGGAGTGCTCTGATAAATATAAACCAGAAATTATCCTCTATGGGGCCACCTCAACAGGAAAAGACCTGGCTAGTGCGGTAGCTACCGATCTTCCGACAGGTCTAACAGCGGATACGACGGAACTGGATGTTGAAGAGGAAACGGGTTTACTATTGGCGAGCAGACCGGCTTTTGGCGGAAATATTATGGCGACCATTTTATGTAAAAAATACCGGCCGCAAATGGCGACAGTACGCGCCAAAGTCATGAAGGCGCTGGACCCGGAGCCGGGAAGAACCGGCAAGGTGGTTGAAGAAACCATACCTCTAAAGGAAGAAGATATTCGGACAAAAGTCTTGGAAATTGTAAAGGAAACAGTAAAGAAAGTACGAATCGACGAAGCGGACATTATTGTTGCAGGTGGAAAAGGATTAGGGAGCTTCGAAGGATTTCAGATAATACACCAATTGGCAGAAACACTTGGAGGAGCGGTTGGTGCCAGCAGGGATGTAGTAGAAGCGGGTTGGATCGACCATCCTCATCAAGTTGGGCAAACCGGTGTTACAGTAACGCCAAAAATTTATTTTGCAATTGGAATCTCCGGAGCGATTCAACATATTGTGGGAATGAAAAATTCAGGATTAATTATTGCCATAAATAAGGACAAAGAGGCCCCTATTTTTCAGAATTGCCATTATGGAATTGTTGGCGATGCCTTTGAAATCGTTCCTATCCTAATCGAGCAGTTTAAAAAGGCTTTATCCAGGGAAAAAGTAAGCCAAACTAGAGAAGCGTAAGTTAATGACGGTGGAGCGACCTCGTTTGCTTCGTTGGGAAACCCAATGAAGCAAACGAGGCTTTTTTAGAAGTATGATAGTATCTAATTCCTAGATTTTGTTGGAAAAATAAGCAAATTGTTTTATCATTAAACTCATAAATATTTAAGTTGAGGAAAGAAAGGGAAGGGTCTAATTGCAGATTAGAGAAATCACAGAAAATGAATACTTTGAAGCAATGAAACTATCAATGTACGCTTTTCAATATAAGGTCCAGGAGATAGATATACCGGCTAGGAAAGAATCATTGAAAAATCATAATATTTTAGGAATATGGGATAATGAGAACATTCTGGCTGCCAAACTGCATATTATTCCACTCACCATTTTTATGAAGGATGCTGAATGGAAAATGGGTGGAATCGCTGGAGTTGCTACATACCCAGAGTTTAGACGAAACGGTTATGTAAACGCACTCATTATCGAATCTTTAAAACACATGCGAAACAATAATCAGATTGTTTCGCTTTTACACCCATTTGAAATCTCTTTTTATCGGAAGTATGGTTGGGAGGTATTAAGTGAACAGAAGAAAATAACATTTGAAAAAGGAAACCTTAAGTTCCTTGAAACGCAGCCAGGTTTTATAAAGCGATATTCCAAGGAGTCCCATAACGAAGAGATAGAAAAGATTTACCAGCAATATTGCACTCAATATACTGGAATGCTAAAACGCGATACAAATTGGTGGAAACATAACGTTTATAATGAAAATTCGCAGCTTGCTGTCTATTACCATTCCGCGAACGAGGCAAGGGGCTATCTTCTGTACCAAGTGAAGGATAGAAAAATGGAAGTGGAGGAGCTGGTTACTCTTGACCACGATGCAAGAAAAGGGCTATGGAATTTTATCTGCCAGCATGACTCCATGGTTGAAACAGTCACTATTAATCTTGCAAGTCACGATCCTTTTCCTTATTTTCTGCCGCAGCCGAAGGTGAAAATGGAATTAGCTCCCTATTTTATGGCACGCGTTGTCGATGCTGAAGAATGTTTACGGAGATTTCCGTTTCTACAAGAAAATGACTCTCTATTTCTCCATCTTGAAGATACACATGCACCATGGAATATTGGGAGCTATCTGCTGGGAAAAGGTGAAATCAGGGTGTTTAAAGAAAAAACGGGAGGTCAGTGTGTTCATCCTCCTAAAAAAGGGATTCAATTAAATATTAATTCCCTTTCAGCGATTTTATTCGGTTACAAGAGACCGATGGATCTTTTTGAAATGGGATACTTGAAAGGAACCAAGACAGAGATCGATCTTTTCGAAAAAATGGTCCCAGCGCTGAAATCGTCATTTTTTGATTTCTTTTAATATTATTGTTGATTGCTTGATAAGGAGTATAAAAGAAGACTCAATAAAGGAATAAAAGTTTCCTTATTGGGTCTTCCTTTTTTAGAAATAATGGTTGTTTACCCAACTGCATCGTGTGAATTTGAAATTAATAACCCCATCCTCACAAGAGAATGGGGTTACTAATTATCTTTTCTGGTAAATTATCATTTAAATACCTAATATTTATATAGCAAGGCAGGGGTTATTATAAAAGATCACTTCTGTTAAAATTGAATATCCGTGCATTTTGCTTAATGCATCTCTCGCTTCTTTTTCGGTATCAAATTCAAAAATTTTAATACTTTTTTCTGTATACCTTGTGATCACCCACATTTAAATTCCCCCGCTTTTTTGTGAATTTTTATGACTAGCACACTGAAATTAGGAAGTTACCTATGCCTCTTTAGCGAAATCTGAAAGTTGATAATCGTCCTTTGTAAAAACGGAACCTTCTAGGATTGTTCGAGCTGTACGCACTACCTTTATTGAATTTATATGGCCTGCAAGCAAATCCACCTTTGTTTCCATAATTCCAGCAGGGTGTGCTAATCTAAGGATTTCGTGGTTGATTGTCACGATATCCGACAAAATGGTATCTTTCAGGAAAGCACCGGCAGTTGTACAAATGGCACCTGTAATAGCAAGAGCTTGATGCGGCTTTTGCATTGACATCATTCTTATAGCCAAATCCATTTCTGACGCATTTCTCTTAATGCCAGTCACATCAATAAAATCCATTGGAGGGGCAACGAGGGTCATTTTTGGCACAGCTGGAGACTTTTTAGTTGCTTCTTCTTTTTTCGAAAAGTGGCACATTTCAGCTGCAAGAGATCTAATTTCTTCTAATTCCTTTAATTTTTCCGGAGTATACTCATGTGGCAATTCGTTTCCTTTTAGCCCCACATCTTCCGCCCTGACAAAAACAAGGGGATTGGCAACATCAATAATGGAAATAGGGATGGTACTATTGTTTGTTTGGATCCAGTCTACAGGTTTTCCGGTGGGAAAGAGCTTCCCAGTTACAGCCCCCTCAGAACGGGTAAAGGAAAGGTAAATAGGGGACCCAGTTCCTGGAACACCAGGGATAGAACATTTTCCTTCAGTTTTCACTTTCCCATTTTTAACTTCAACTTCTGCTATAATTAATTTTTTTGTATTAGTATTAAATATTCTTACTATCGTAACAGGTTCTATTGCATGTACAAGACCTTGTTCAATCGCATAGGGCCCTACAGCAGAAGAAATATTGCCGCAATTTCCTTTAAAATCAACTAATTGATCTTCAATGCTAATCTGTGCAAATGTATATTCGATGTCAACTCCTTCTATATAAGACTTTTTAATAATAGCTGCTTTACTAGTTAAGGAATTTGCGCCGCCCAACCCGTCAATTTGTCTTTGATCAGGACTGCCCATAATATCAAGAAGAAAATCCTCCCAAACTGCACGATTTTCAGGCATGTTTTCGTAATTCAAGAAGACTCCTTTACTTGTTCCTCCTCGCATAATAACAACCGGAACTTTCATATTCCATACCCCTTTATTTTAATTATTTGAAAAATTATTTTTCTTATGAAAACATCGTATGATAAACTAGATCATAAGTAAAATAGATAATTTTATGAAAAAATATAAAAAAAAACTTATAATATAAAAAGGTATGGGTGATTCATATGGATGAGAAAGATTGGGTTGCAATTAAAGTTTTGTATGAAGAAAAAAATATTAGCCGGGCATCGGAACGATTATTTATATCACAGCCTGCTTTAACATACCGCTTAAAGAATTTAGAAAAAGAACTGGGGACTGAATTGTTTTACAAGATAAAAGGGGGAACCGAATTTACTTCTGAAGGTGTTTATTTAGCTGAATATGCTGAAGAAATGATAAAAAAACTTCAGCAGACAAAAGATTATATGCTAAATATGCGGGAGGAAGTAAGAGGAACATTAAGGATAGGAGTATCAAGTAACTTTGCTCAATATAAACTTCCCAAACTATTAAAGAAGTTCTCTATTGAGTATCCTAACGTACAGTTTAGTGTGCATACAGGCTGGAGTACCGGTATTATGAACTTGCTTAATTCATCAAGTGTTCACTTGGGAATACTGCGTGGAAATTATGATTGGTATGGAGTCAAAACAATATTGCATGAGGAAAGGCTTTACCTTATATCCAAACATGAAATTGACATCAATAAATTGCCTGAACTTCCTTTTATTCATTATCAAACAGATAGTTCCCTAAAAAATCTTATTAATGGCTGGTGGCACGATCGATTTTCTGAACCACCGGTGGTAACAATGGAAATAGATAGGCAGGAAACGTGCAAGGAAATGGTTAAAAATGATTTAGGGGTTGCCATATTGCCTGAAATTTGTTTACAACCCTCTGATAATTTATATACATATGGATTGTCTTACAAAAATGATACACCCGTATTAAGAAGTACATGTTTAATGTATAACAAGGAAGCATTACAACTTTCAACTGTAAAAAACTTTGTTGATTTCTTAAACCAAAATTCTAATTTATAAATAAATAGATCTGTAGGGACAAAGAATTATTTCTTTACTTCTTTGTCTTTATTTGATTAATACACTACCTATGAAAGTTATCTATACATAGTGTTTAAGTTGATTATAAGTTTTTTTTTACTAATACACAAAAAAATATATATTTTACTTATTATACTCATTGCAATATTCTAAAAATATAGTTTTCAGAGATTAATAGAAGTTGAAATAATTTCTTTTTTTCTCTTTGTATGTAAGCGATTACTTATTAAGGGGGGATTTATATTATTACGTTTTTAGGAATTTCAATGGTTGTCGTTTTTACTTACTTGATCATGGCTAAACGATTATCACCTGTTACTGCTCTTGTAGTTGTTCCGATTGGCTTTGGATTAGTTGGAGGCTTTGGTTCAAAGCTTGGAGATATGATGCAGGAAGGATTAAAGGTTGTTGCGCCTTCAGCAGCTCTATTATTATTTGCAATTCTATTTTTCGGTATTTTAATTGACGCTGGGTTGTTCGATCCGCTAATTAAACAAATGTTGAGATTGGTAAAAGGGGATCCAGTAAAAATCGCAATAGGAACTGCAATCATTGCCATGACAGTTGCACTTGATGGAGACGGTACAACAACACATATGATTACAATTTCTGCATTGCTGCCGCTTTATTTACGATTAGGGATGAATCCACTTGTTCTTGGGACTATTTCTATGCTTTCTGTTAGTATTATGAGCGGCATGACTCCTTGGGGAGGTCCAGCTACAAGAGCTATTGCCTCATTGGGCCTTGATGCCAATGAATTTTTTATTCCACTCTTGCCTACATTATTTGCAGGAATGGGAAGTATCTTGTTTACAGCATATTTCCTTGGGAAAAAAGAACGAAAAAAGATTGGAATAATTAGTGTGGAGTTTCCGTCTAGAAACTTTTCTGCCATTCCCGAAGCAGCTATAGCTTTGGAAATGACTGAGAATTTTAAGCGCCCTAAGTTGATATGGATTAATTTTCTGTTAACTCTCGTGGTCATGGTCGTTTTGGTAATGGGAATATTGCCAGCTCCAGTGTTATTTTTAATAGGGTTTGTTCTTGCTTCTACGATTAATTACCCTAATTTGAAGCAACAAAAAGATCGTATCATTTCACATGCAGGTAATGCTCTAACAGTTGTTACTCTCGTTTTTGCAGCAGGGATATTTACAGGTATTTTTTCTGGAACAAAAATGGTAGATGCAATCGCCCATTCACTAGTTTCTATAATACCAGCTTCTGTTGGATCTTACTTCCCTGTAGTGGTGGCGTTGACAAGTATGCCGTTTACATTCGTTTTGTCGAATGACGCTTATTACTTTGGTGTTTTGCCAATTTTGGCAGAAGCGGCATCAGCATATGGCGTCGATCCTTTGGAAGTAGCCAGAGCTTCCGTTTTAGGTCAGCCTGTACACTTTTTAAGTCCTTTGGTCGCATCTACACTGTTATTAATAGGAATGATTAATACCGACTTGGGAGAATTCCAGAAATATGCTTTCAAATGGGCTGTTATCTGCTCATTGGTGGTCACCATTGCTGCTATATTAACTGGAGCATTTACACTTTTTAAATGAGGAAATGAAATGATAATAGAATAAATTCAGAGCTGTTTTCGAATCGGTAAAGCCAGTGATTTTGAAAGCAGCTCTGTTTTATATATTTTGTAAATGGAGGTTTATTGTACGGTAAGACGAATGATTTTCACAATCGTTCTGGCAAAATTGAAAACGGTGTATAATCGAGTGTCATTAATAAATTGCGATGCGGGCAGGGGATCAATATAGTTGACCACACCTTTGATATGGTAATCTCCAACTTCAGGTAAAATTTTCTCCAGGGCCTTGCCAGGAGCAAGCGGCCCTTTGTTAAAAATCATAAATCCAACTTGGCTTTTTTCACCCAAACATGCATCAATACTGATAATTAACGGCTTTTTTAGTTGCTTATTGATGTCTTTCAAAATATCCTTTAAGTTAAAGGCATGAACGGGTTCTTTCAAAGTACCATACACATGATAAGGAACATGACTTTCTCTAAGCATAGTACCCACTAAAGGCCCCAGTGAATCTCCTACATACCGGTCTGAACCAATGCATAGAAACACAATATCTCTATGTTCAAGCGTAGAGCAAGTGATTATTTCTTCCAAAATCCTTGCAGAGGCCTCAATTTCCTTTTCTTCCATCATTTCTTTCACTTTAATTCTAAACAATGTGTTTTCTTGTTGTGTGTTGACATGATTATTGTAAAAAGGGCACATTCCATTTCCCCCAAATTGAATACATAATTATTTTTCCTGTAAAAGTACCTCCTGCTATTATATCAGCTAAACCAGCATGAAAACAGTAACTTAAAACTGGGCACGATGCGATTCCCACGGAATCCCGCTAAAATAGATTTTTTAAATCTTCGAAATTTTTTATTATTTTATTGACATAGGAATAAGTCTGTGAGATTATTATTTTGTGAATACGCTTTCAATTTTTAGACAATTTACGCTTTTAAAGTTTGACAAATTTTTTATACATAATTAAATAGTTTACGGTTGATTGTATTGGGAGAGAGTGACGAATGTCGCCGCCGACGGAGCAAGTTCCATAAAATCCTTGGAATTAATCTCTCAGGTAAAAAGAACCACTACATGACGTAGCTCTGGAGAGTGCATATTTCTGGATATGCCACCAAAGGGGATTCGCGTTAATGCGAAACAAACTTTCAGGTAAAAGGACAGAGAAGGTGAAACATTGCCTTCTTCTGTCCTTTTTTTGTTGCTGAAATGAACAAAATTCTAATTTATCACTATTAAACCCTACATTAGCATTTAGCCATGTAAAAAGTGAAGATCATCAAAAACTTCCTTAATGGCTTTTTATATTTTTTATCTACTGATTAGGGAAACAACAAATTAATAAAATAAGGAGGGCAAGAATTGTAATCGGATGGGACAGACCTTTTTCAAATTAAAAAAATAGAGGGTGGGGATTTAATATGCAGGAACAGACATTGTCGAGAGGCCTAAAAAATAGGCATGTACAATTAATCGCTATTGGTGGAGCAATCGGAACAGGATTATTTCTAGGTGCCGGAAAATCTATTCATTTAGCTGGACCATCAATATTATTTGCTTACTTAATTACAGGTGTCATTTGCTTTTTGATCATGCGGGCACTTGGCGAACTGCTCTTAACCAATTTGAACTATCATTCTTTTGTTGACTTTGTAAGAGACTATTTAGGTAATATGGCAGCATTTATCACGGGATGGACCTACTGGTTTTGCTGGATATCTATTGCAATGGCAGACTTAACAGCAGTTGGTCTTTATACCCAATATTGGTTTCCTTCTGTACCACAGTGGATGCCAGGATTAATTGCTCTTGTCATTTTGCTAGTTATGAACCTCGCTACTGTCAAGCTTTTCGGCGAGATGGAATTCTGGTTCGCATTAATTAAAGTCATCGCGATACTGGCACTCATTGTCATTGGTGTGTTCATGATTATTAAAGGTTTTTCCACCAATGCAGGAGCATCCAGTTTCACGAATTTATGGAGCCATGACGGCTGGTTTCCAAATGGCATAAATGGGTTTATTCTCTCATTCCAGATGGTTGTGTTTGCATTTGTTGGCATAGAACTGGTAGGACTAACAGCAGGTGAAACCGAAAACCCAGAAAAAGTAATCCCAAAAGCCATCAATAATATTCCTATTCGAGTTTTAATTTTCTACGTTGGAGCCCTTATTGTCATCATGAGTATTTATCCATGGAACGCGATAAATCCAGCGAAAAGCCCATTTGTTCAAGTCTTCGTGGCAGTTGGAATCGCTGCAGCTGCTGGTATCGTCAATTTTGTCGTGCTAACTTCCGCGGCTTCGGCATGTAACAGTGCCATCTTCAGTACAAGCCGGATGGTATACTCACTAGCCAGAGATAAAAATGCACCTGTACCATTTACAAAACTTACTTCCCGTCAAGTACCTTCGAATGCATTGCTCTTTTCAACTGTGGTCATTTTAATTGCCGTTGTGTTGAACTATGTCATGCCAGAAGGAGTATTTACACTAATTACAAGTATCTCTACCGTATGTTTCATCTTTATTTGGGGTATTACGATTATCAGCCATTTGAAATATCGTAAAACAAGACCAGATCTAGCAAAAGTAAACAAATTTAAATTGCCGCTTTATCCATTTTCTAATTACTTGATCCTAGCTTTTCTAGCATTTGTTTTGGTTGTGCTTGCACTTGCTGAAGATACTCGCGTTGCCTTGTTTGTAACACCTGTTTGGTTTATTTTACTAATTGCCATATATAAGATGCGGAATATGAAGGCAAACTATGCAGATCAAGTCAATCCAGAAAAGATAGCAGAAAATTAAGAGGTAACTCAAAAATGTCTTATTTTCCATTTTTGATACCGTTTTCAAAAAAAGCTTGACTTGGTTCCCTTTTACAATTATTCTGAAAATAATAAAAAAATAGAGCGGATGACGGTTGTGGGAGAGTGCAATTTTTACACGCCACCGAAGGAGCAAGTTCCAAAAAAACCCTTGGAATTAATCTCTCAGGTAGATAGAACCACAGCGGGACGCAACTCTGGAGAGCGCATTATAGTTATGCCACCAAAGGGGAATGTTCGTAACAGAACTAAACTCTCAGGTAAAAAGGACAGAGAAGGGAATATGAAGCTACATGCTTCCCCTTCTTCTGTCCTTTTTTGCGTCCAAAAAAAGCAGATGTTTGAAGCACAAAGGGGAGCCTGAACGATATTTCAAGGAGGAGTTTACATGAGTTTACAACAAAATGATCAAACCATTTTTGAAGCGATTAAAAAGGAGCAAGATCGTCAGCATCAAACATTGGAGTTGATTGCATCGGAAAACTTCGTTAGCCAAGATGTCCTAGAAGCCATGGGAAGTGTGATGACCAATAAATATGCAGAAGGCTATCCAGGAAAGCGTTATTATGGCGGATGTGAATTTGTCGATGTGGCAGAACAAGCAGCTATTGATCGTTTAACAAAGCTGTTTGGTGCTAAATATGCAAACGTTCAACCTCACTCAGGTGCGCAAGCTAACTTTGCTGTTTTTTTCGCATTGCTTGAGCCTGGCGATAAAATCATGGGAATGAACCTTTCACAAGGGGGACATTTAACGCATGGAAGTCCTGTTAGTGTTTCAGGAAAATGGTTTGAGGTTGTGTCTTATGGCGTTAAAGAAGATACTCACTTGATTGATTATGATGAGTTAGAAGAAATCGCAAAAAAGGAAAAGCCGAAATTGATTATTGCAGGGGCAAGTGCTTACCCAAGAACAATTGATTTTGCACGCTTTAGAAAAATTGCTGACCAAGTTGGTGCAAAATTCATGGTGGATATGGCGCATATTGCAGGACTCGTTGCCGCTGGTCTTCATCCATCGCCAGTGCCATACGCAGATGTTGTGACAAGCACTACGCATAAAACGTTGAGAGGACCACGAGGCGGTATCGTTTTATCAAATGATGAAGAGATTATCAAAGCGATTAATAAATCTGTGTTTCCAGGAATTCAAGGCGGCCCCCTTATGCACATCATTGCAGCTAAAGCGGTTGCTTTCAATGAGGCTTTACAACCAAGCTTTAAAGATTATGCGAAACAAATCATTGATAATGCAGCAGCGCTAGCGGATACGTTAAAGAAAGAAGGAGCAACCCTTGTCTCTGGAGGTACAGACAATCACATTGTTCTTTTAGATGTTCGCCCGTGGAATTTAACAGGAAAAGAAGCAGAGAGATTGTTAGAAGAATCAGGTATTACTGTTAACAAAAACACGATTCCCTTTGATCCTGCAAGCCCGTTTGTCACAAGCGGAATCCGTATGGGAACTGCTGCTTTAACAACTCGCGGAATGAAGCAGGATGATATGGAGAAGATTGGCAAAGTAATCGCTGCTGTTCTGAAAAGTAAAGGTAATCTAGAAGTTCTTAAACAAGCAAAAGAAACTACTAAAAATATTTGTGGTAACTATCCACTATTTCAACAGCTAATTACTGTTTAAGAAGGAGACATTTCATGGAATTTCAAAGTTGCTTTGATATAATCGGCCCGATTATGGTTGGGCCCTCGAGCTCACATACAGCGGGTGTTGTGTCAATTGGTAAATTTATTTACGAACTTTTAGGCCGTTGTCCAGAAGAGACAAAAATTGTATTTTTCGATTCCTTTGCCGAAACGTACCAAGGACATGGAACGGATAAAGCGCTCATAGGTGGATTGATTGGTATGAATACCGATGATCCACGAATAAAAAATTCGTTGGAGTGGGCAAAAGAGGTTGGCATGCAGTTTCATTTCGAATTTGAAGATAAATGTACTTATTATAACCATCCCAATACAACGATTGTGACAGCAAAGTGCAATAATCGTGCTGTAAAAGTAGGAGGTGTATCCCTTGGCGGTGGTTTATCGAAAATATTTATGATTAACGGAAGAGAAGTAGATATTCGTTTAAGTTCAGGCGATGACTTTACGTCCCTCGCTAGCCATTACCAACCAAACGAGAAAGCATTTATGGAGGCAATTTAATGGAAATTAAGTCCATGGCAGAACTGATTGTAGCTTGTGATAGAGAACAAAAAACCATTGGTGAAATCATGTTGATGATGGAAGCGAAAAAGTCAGGAAGAGACGAAGAAACCATCATCAGCATGATGGAAGAACGATTGATCAAAATGAAGGAAGCTGTTGATACCGGCATTAAAGACGGCTCAACAGCACCAAGTGGTATCTCCGGTGGTGATGCGGTGAAAATGTATAACTACATGGCTCAAGGTAATGCCTTGTCAGGAAATTACATTAGTAATGCAATGACGTTTTCATTAGCTACATCTGAAAGCAATGCACGAATGGGGATCATTGTAGCTACACCAACCGCTGGAGCGGCTGGTATTTTACCTGGTGTATTGTTTTCACTTTATAAAAATGACACCTATTCATATAAAGATTTAGTCATGGGCTTATTTACTGCAAGTATGCTAGGTTATGTGATTGCTAACCGTTCCTTTATTTCAGGAGCAGCAGGAGGTTGTCAAGCAGAAGTGGGATCCGCAACGGCAATGGCAGCGGGGACAATCGTAGAGTTAAAAGGCGGTACACCACAACAAGCTGTAAATGCCACCGCAATTGCTATGAAATCATTATTAGGCTTGGTGTGTGATCCGGTTGCAGGACTTGTTGAGGTTCCTTGTATAAAGCGAAATGTCATTGGTACATCGATAGCCTTTTCAGCAGCCGACCTATCACTTGCTGGCGTGGAAAGCCGTATTCCATGTGACGAAGTCATTGAAGCGATGTATAAGGTTGGAAAGGAAATGCCACGGACACTAAGAGAAACCGCACTTGGCGGTCTGGCGATGACCGAAACAGGTAAAAAGGTAAAAGAACAGTTATTCTGTCGGAAATCTAAATCGGAGGTAACAAAATGAGTACAGAAACAATGCTAAAGCGAACCCCCTTATTTGAAACATATAAAAAACATGGCGCAAAGGTCATCGATTTTGGCGGCTGGGAACTTCCGGTACAGTTTTCAAGTATTTTAGAAGAACATGAGGCAGTACGTATTCGAGCAGGACTTTTTGATGTCTCTCATATGGGTGAAGTGCTGGTAGAAGGAAAAGATGCTGAAAGCTACATAAACTATCTGGTCACAAACGATGTTACAAAGCTCAGCATCAATCAGGCACAGTATACTGCAATGTGCTACCAGAACGGCGGAACGGTCGATGATTTATTAGTTTATAAATTAACAAATGAAAAATATTTACTCGTCATCAATGCGGCCAACATTGATAAAGATTTTGCATGGATGAAGCAACATGTAAAGGGTGAGGTAACACTCAAAAATATCTCTAATGAAACCGCTCAGCTAGCCATTCAAGGGCCAAAGGCTGAACGTATTTTGCAAAAACTAACGGAAACCAATCTATCTGAAATTGGCTCATTTAAATTTGCACAACATGTCAATGTTTCCGGGATAACAGATGTCCTCGTTTCACGTACAGGTTATACAGGAGAAAATGGTTTTGAGCTTTATTTAGCAGCTGACCAGGCAGAAGCACTATGGGAAAAGCTGATAGAAGCAGGTACTGAAGATGGCTTAAAGCCATGCGGACTGGGTGCACGTGACACCCTTCGTTTAGAGGCACGTCTTGCACTTTATGGTCAAGAACTATTAAGCGATATTAGTCCTCTTGAAGCAGGAATCGGCTTCGCCGTAAAAACCAATAAAGAAAGTGATTTTATTGGAAAAGAGGCACTTTTAAGACAAAAAGAAGAAGGATTAAAACGCAAATTAGTAGGAATTGAAGTAACTGGCCGTGGGATTCCCCGTCATGGTTATAAAGTAATTTCAGAGAGTGGAGAGGAAATTGGTGTAGTTACATCGGGAACACAATCACCCACTCTAAAGAAAAGCATTGGTCTTGCTCTTATTTCAGCTGAGTATGCACAAGTTGACACACAACTAAAAGTAGAAATCCGTAATAAACAAATTGATGCAGTAGTAATTAAGACCCCGTTTTATAAAATGAGTTAATTAAAATCATAGAATTCTATTCTTTCAGTTTCATAATAATAAGATCTCAATGGTCCAATTCAAATTTACTAATGAAGGGAAGTAAAATTATGACAAACGCAACTGCAAGTTTACTATATAGCAAGGAACACGAATGGGTATTACAACTAGACGGAAATCGGGTACGTATTGGAATTTCTCACTTTGCACAAAAACAGTTAGGAGATATCGTGTTTGTTGAAACTCCGGAGGTTGATGATGAAGTAACTGTGGAAGAATCAATGGGAACTATCGAATCGGTTAAAGCAGTTTCTGAAATTTACGCTCCTGTATCTGGAACGGTTATTTGTGTAAATGAGGATTTAAACGATAGTCCTGAGACAATCAACGAACAGCCATATGATGCAGGGTGGTTAGTAGAAGTGGAACTATCTAATCCAGAGGAGTTAAAATCCCTTTTAAATGAAAATGAGTACCAGGAATATATTGAAGGAGGGGAATAAGATGACCAACACATTTAGATACCTTCCTGATACGAAACAAGATCAAGAGGAGATGCTCTCATTTTTGAACGTGTCTTCAATCGATGATTTATTTGAGGACATTCCGAAAGAAATACGATTAGAGGGTGAGCTGAACATTCCAGAAGCGGATCCAGAGCCGCTCCTGTTGAAAAAAATGCAACAGCTTGCTTCGAAAAACAAAAATGCCAATAACTATCCAACCTTTCTTGGTGCAGGTACATATGATCACTACATTCCAAGCGTGGTAAATCATATGATATCACGTTCAGAATTTTACACAGCTTATACTCCCTACCAACCGGAAATCAGCCAAGGTGAGCTGCAAGCCATTTTTGAATTCCAGACAATGGTTTGTGAGTTAACTGGAATGGATGTGGCCAACTCATCCATGTACGATGGCTTTACATCACTTGCAGAAGCTGCCTCGCTTGCTATTTCATCAACAAGGCGTTCAAAAGTGCTTGTATCAAAAGCGGTTCATCCTGAATCACGATCAATATTAAATACAGTAGCACGCGGCCAAGAATATACAGTAGAGGAAGTCAATCTTGTTGATGATGTCACCGATTTAAGAGGACTAAAAGAACAAATGGATAAGAGTATTGCCGCCGTTATTGTTCAATACCCAAATTTTTTCGGATCAATTGAAGATTTGGCAGAAATTAAAAAAATTGCGGATACACAAGGGGCGCTGCTCATTGTAAGTTCTAATCCACTGGCACTTGCACTTCTACAGGCACCAGGTAAACTCGGGGCAGATATTGTGGTGGGTGATATGCAGCCTTTAGGGATACCAATGGCATTTGGAGGACCACACTGTGGTTATTTCTCTGTTCACAAAAAATTTATGCGTAAAGTACCAGGGCGGATTGTCGGTCAAACAACAGATGAGCAAGTAAAACGTGGATTTGTCTTAACGCTGCAAGCACGTGAACAGCATATTCGCCGTGATAAAGCGTCTTCTAATATTTGTTCCAATCAGGCATTAAATGCTCTTGCTTCCTCTATTTGCATGTCTGCACTTGGAAAGCAAGGAATTCGACAAATGGCCCAGCTAAACATTGAGAAAGCAGATTATATGGCAAAGTGTTTGCAAAAGGCAGGCTTTATCATTATTAATCAATCACCATTTTTTAATGAATTTGTGGTAGAACTTCCTCGTCCGGTCAAAGAGGTCAACACGAAACTGCTTGAGGCGGGAATCATCGGAGGATTTGATTTGGAAAGTGATTACGGTTTTGACAATCAAATGCTTATTGCAGTGACAGAGCAGAGGACAAAAGAAGAGATTGACCAATTTGTAAAAGTATTGGAGGAAGTCGTAAATGATTGAATATAATGAGCTAATCTTTGAAATTAGTCGTCCAGGACGTATGGGTTCAAGCCTGCCGCTATCTGACGTGGAGAGCATTGATTTAAATACTAAATACCCGAAGCATTTGATTCGTGATGTACCAGCAGAACTCCCGGAAGTATCAGAACTTCAGCTTGTACGTCATTACACAGCCCTTTCCAATCGAAACCACGGAATTGATAATGGGTTTTATCCATTAGGTTCTTGTACCATGAAATACAACCCAAAAATTAACGAAGATGTTGCACGTTTTGACGGCTTTAGCCGTATTCACCCGTATCAGCCAGCTGAAACGGTTCAGGGCGCTTTAGAGCTTTTATATAATTTGCAGGAAGAGTTAGCTGAGATCACCGGCATGGATTCAGTAACGTTACAGCCATCTGCTGGAGCTCAGGGAGAATGGACTGGCTTAATGATGGTAAAAGCCTATCTTGAACAAAAAGGAGAAAAAAGAACAAAGGTCCTTGTTCCGGACTCCGCGCATGGTACAAACCCTGCCAGTGCAACAGTTGCCGGCTTTAAAACAGTTACCATTCCTTCCAATGAGAATGGGTTGGTCGACTTAGAAGAATTAAAAAAGCATGTGGATCAGGATACAGCCGCATTGATGCTGACAAATCCTAATACACTAGGATTGTTTGAAAAAGAAATTTTGGAAATTGCCAAAGTTGTTCATGAAGCGGGTGGCTTATTATACTATGATGGAGCAAATGCCAACGCCATTCTAGGAAAAACAACACCGGGTCATATGGGCTTTGATATTGTGCATTTAAATCTTCATAAGACGTTCACGACCCCTCATGGCGGCGGCGGCCCAGGAGCTGGTCCAGTCGGTGTGAAAAAGAAACTCATTCCGTACTTACCTGTCCCACGTATTGAAAAAGACGGTGAGAAATATGTACTGAACTCAAATCATCCGCTATCAATTGGCCGGGTAAAAGGATATTATGGAAACTTTGGCATTTTGGTTCGTGCTTACACCTATATTCGTACGATGGGACCTGTAGGATTACGTCAAGTATCTGAAGGAGCAGTGCTTCATGCGAACTACCTCCGTAAAAAACTTGAACCGTATTTTGATGCTCCGTATTCACAAGTTTGTAAACATGAATTTGTCTTATCCGGTTCTAGACAGAAAAAGCTGGGTGTAAGAACACTTGATATGGCAAAAAGGCTCCTTGATTTTGGTTATCATCCACCGACCATCTACTTCCCGCTAAATGTTGAGGAGTGTTTGATGATTGAACCTACAGAAACGGAATCAAAGGAAACAATGGATGCCTTTGCAGATGTAATGATAAAAATTGCCAAAGAAGTAGAAGAAAACCCAGAGATTGTGTTAGAAGCACCACACACGACAGTCATCGGCCGGTTGGATGAAGTACAAGCGGCGAGACAACCAATCTTACGCTATATAATAGAAGAAACTGATCAGAAAGTAACAGTAAAATCTTAAACGAATGATGATTGAACCACTAGGAATGAAGAAATGAAGATAATTAACCTTCTTATGATCTCATTCTTGGTGGTTTATTAAATACTAAAAATCTAATGTCTGTTCTTAGGAGTGATAGACATGTCTACTAATGTTCGCAAACCAGAATGGTTAAAAATAAAACTAAATACAAATGAACAATATACAGGCCTAAAAAAAATGATGCGTGAAAAAAATCTTCATACCGTCTGTGAAGAAGCCAAATGTCCCAATATTCATGAATGCTGGGCGGAACGGAAAACAGCGACTTTTATGATATTAGGAAGTATTTGTACACGGGCCTGCCGGTTTTGTGCGGTTCAAACAGGCCTGCCGACAGAATTGGATTGGGAAGAACCAGAGCGTGTTGCAGATTCAGTGGAAAAAATGGGCCTTAAGCATGTCGTGATTACCGCAGTTGCTCGTGATGACTTAAAAGATGGCGGTGCAGGGGTATTTGCAGAAACGATAAGAGCCATAAGACGTCGAAATCCATTTTGCAGCATTGAAGTCCTTCCGTCCGATATGAAAGGTGAATATGAAAACTTAAAAACATTAATGGATGCAAGGCCAGATATTTTAAATCACAATATTGAGACCGTCAAACGGTTATCACCAAGTATTCGGGCACGGGCAACGTATGAACGTTCCTTAGAACTTTTACGCCGGGCCAAAGAAATGTATACAACTATTCCAACAAAATCAAGTATTATGATCGGTCTTGGGGAAACAAAGGAAGAAATCATCGAAACGATGGACGATCTTCGAGCGAACCATGTGGATATAATGACAATTGGTCAATATTTGCAGCCAACGAAACATCATTTAAAAGTTCAAAAGTATTGGAGTCCACAAGAGTTTGAGGAACTAAAAACGATCGCCATGTCAAAAGGATTTAGTCACTGCGAGGCCGGTCCTCTTGTTCGCTCCTCTTATCATGCGGACGAACAGGTCAATGCCGCAACCAAAACAGTGTAATGAAATTGGCATTAGGAGAAGAAGGTCGATGATGATAAAAATGACAGAAGCGGCCATTAACAAACTTAAAGAAATGGTGGCCAGTGAAAATTTAAATCCTCGGATTGATGCCGAAATTAGCGGCGGATGCGGAATATCTGTTAAGTTTTCGATTGTATTTGATGAACCTAGGCGAAACGATTTATGTATAGGGATGGAAGGGATCCAAATTCAAATAGACCGCTTTACAAAACGCTATTTAGATGAAGAAACGCATATTGACTATAGCGAAGAACAAGGTTTTGTAGTTGGGGAAAGCTTGGCCTCTAGTGCATGTGCCATTCCAATCGATTAATCGGATAGAGAAGCTTATAACTATAAAGGAAAGTTTCAGCAGTTTTATAGCAAGTTTTCCGATAGATATAATGTTAAGAGGAGATAACGAACATGACAAAAGAATATGATGTCGTAATTATCGGTGGTGGCACGGGTGGGTACGTGGCTGCCATTCGCGCTTCACAATTAGGTTTAAGAGCGGCCGTTATTGAAAAAGGAAAAATCGGTGGAACTTGCCTTCACGCTGGTTGTATTCCGAGTAAGGCCCTATTAAGAAGTGCAGAAGTATTCGCTCAAACAAAGCATGCAGATAAGTATGGTGTAATCGCCCCTGTAGTTGGTCTTAATTTTTCAAAAGTTCAGGCCCGAAAAGAAGAAATTACGGACCGCCTATATAAAGGTGTCCAACATTTAATGAAAAAAGGAAAGATCGATGTTTATGATGGAAAGGGAAGTATTACACAGACAAAAGATGTGTTAGTCGATTTGAATAATGGTGAAGGGGAAGTCCTTTTAAGCCCTAAAAATATTTTAATTGCCACAGGATCCCGTCCAAGAACACTTCCAGGCCTTGAAGTGGATGAGAAGTATGTGATGACATCGGATGAAGCGCTAAAAATGGAGAAACTTCCGGGTACTATCATTATCGTTGGCGGCGGTGTAATTGGAATTGAATGGGCATCGATGCTTTCGGACTTCGGCGTCCAAGTTACCGTAATTGAATATGCCGATCGTATTTTACCAACAGAGGATACAGATATTTCAAAGGAAGTACAGCGTTTAATGAAGAAAAAAGGAGTAAAAATCGTTACTGGAGCAAAAGTGCTTCCGGAAACGCTGGAAAAAGGTGAGGGTGTTTCCATTAAGGCGGAGCATAAAGGCAAAGAAACAACATTTTCTGCAGACAAACTTTTGGTATCTGTAGGGCGCTCTCCAAATACAGAAGGTTTTGGCCTTGAAAAAACGGCCGTTGAACTAAGTCCGATTTTTATTAAAACAAATGAGTTCTACCAAACAAATGAACCGAACATTTACGCGATTGGTGATGTTATTGGCGGCTTGCAGCTTGCCCATGCTGCTTCACATGAAGGGATCATAGCTATTGAACATATGGCAGGTAAAACTCCAAAACTACTTGATTCAAACCTTATTGCCAGATGTACCTATTGCAGTCCTGAAGTAGCGAGTGTCGGACTCACAGAGGAATCAGCAAAGGAAAAGGGATATCGAGTGAAAGTTGGTAAATTCTCCTTCCGTGCAATTGGAAAGGCATTGGTTTTTGGTGAATCAGACGGATTTGTCAAACTAGTTGTTGAGGAAGGAACGAACCAGCTTTTAGGAGCCCATATGGTAGGTCCTCACGTAACGGATATGATAACGGAGGCTGGGCTTGCATGTGTATTGAATGCAACAGCAATGGATATTGCACATACGATACACCCGCACCCTACATTAGCCGAAGCAATAGGTGAAGCAGCCCTTGCTGTGTATGGACAGGAAATTCATGCCTAACCCATTACGAAGGTATTAGCCCTTCTATAATACATAATTAATAACCTTAAGGATGGTGTATCAGCGGTGATCACAAAATCAAAGCCCAACCGGGCAAAATTACTAATTTCATGTAGGGAAAAGCCGGGTATTATCTCGACTGTCACGAATTTTTTATTAGAACACAAAGCCAATATTGTCCATTTTGACCAACATACAACAGATCCAAGAGCAGGTATGTTTTTTATGAGAATCGAGTTCGAGTTGGAAGAATTTGATTCTTCTATTAAAAAGCTTGAAGAAGATTTACATGAGATCGCGAGGGAACATGCCTTAGATTGGCAGTTGAGTAATAATGAAAAAAGAAAGCGGATGGCCATCTTTGTTTCGAAAACTGATCATTGTCTAAACGAACTTCTTTGGCGCTGGAAATCCAATGAAATTTCAGTAGATATCCCAATGGTAATTAGTAATCATACTATTTTAAAAGATATAGTTGAAAGTTATGGCATCCCTTTTTATCATATCCCTATGTCTCACGAAACGAAAGAAGATGCCGAACAGAAAGCATTAGAATTAATGAAAGGGAAGGTGGACTTAATAGTCCTCGCAAGGTATATGCAGATACTTTCCCCTAACTTTATTTCAAAGTATCCTAATCAAATTATCAACATACATCATTCATTCTTGCCGGCATTTGTTGGCGCAAATCCTTACGTGAGAGCGTTTAACCGTGGTGTGAAGTTAATCGGTGCAACCGCACATTACGTTACGAATGATCTTGATGAAGGACCAATTATTGAACAGGATGTACAGCGAATCAACCAACGTTATACAGCAGAGGATTTAAAGACCGCGGGGCGTCATGTGGAAAGAAGAGTTCTTGCTGAAGCAGTTTCCTGGCATGTTGAGGATAAGGTACTTGTTCATGGTAATAAAACGATTGTATTTGCTTAAGATTATAAGGAGAGGGTGCCATTGCCAGGAAATGAACTTGTAGGGGACTTGATTAATATCCTTTTAGCTATTCTTTGGATATGGATTTTTCTTCAAAATAAACGAAAGCGTACGGTAAACCACGCACATGTTTTTCTGTTTGTTCTAGCAGTGGGGATATTACTTAATTCATTTTATGAAGCAATCAATAGTTGGTGGGTTTTTGGAACAGGGTTAAATGTAGATTGGTTTAAATAGATTATTAGTTAAGCAAAAATTAGAGGATTTAATGGTTAAAATCTCGCTTTCTATTATGGAAGGCGAGATTTTTATTTTTGTTAGAATAGAGATGGTGAAAAATTAGATATCATAAGACCAATTCCTACCACTTCAGGACCGGTTCAGAGGTGACAAATATTTCCGTACTATCTAGGCATTTTTTTTATGGCAGTAAAAAGCAAAAGAAAAGGCAGGAAGACGGTATTTTATAAAAAAATGTAACAAATACTTTACTCTCCCTTTATACGGATATAAAAATTAGTGTTGTCCTAAATTTACATCTGATGGATAAATAAAATAGCAAATTGGAAAGATAAATTAACTAAAAGGGGATACTTTATGATTTGTTCAAGTACACTTAATGGATTCTGTTCTAAGAGATAGAAACCAGTGTCTTTTAACAACAATATAAGTAAACAGGAGATTTACATGGAAGATACAATTATACCAATTCTGAGAACAGGTTTCAGCTTTATGCTTTTAATTCTCGTTACTCTGGCTATTGGAAAGCACATTAACTCTCATAAAAACCACTATAGCTTTGCCTTATCCGTTACGATTGGTTCCTTCATAGCTAACATGGGGTTTGATACGAATTTAAAGTTCAAAGAAATGCTAATTTCATTTCTTGTATTAGTTTTAATGTTTTATTTGTTCATGGTGTTATCTTCTAGGAGTCGAGGTTTTAGAAGATGGTTATCTGGCAGACCTACCGTGCTAATAGAAAAAGGAAAATTACTAGACAAGAATATGAAGAAGGTAAAGTTCTCGATTGATGACCTTAATCAGCTTTTGAGGGAAAAGGATATCTTTAATATATTTGAAGTTGAATACGCATTGCTAGAAGTGAACGGGGAATTATCCATTCTTAAAAAGACACCGTTTAAAAATGTAATAAATAAAGATTTAAATTTGCCCATTTCATCAGAGGCGCTGCCAGTTGAACTAATTATGGATGGTGAAATCATCCAAAAGAATGCTACCGGCATCTATAACCGTGAGTGGATTGAAGCTGAATTCAAAAGAAGAAATTTACGAATAGAAGAAATTTATTATGCTGTAGTCAATAGTAATGGTTACCTTTTTGTAGATAAATATGAAGATAAACTAATTTCACCTACAGATGTTGAATAATTTGAAAAATCTAATTAATAATAAGGTGTGTAAAAGGATACCATAATTCAACTCCGAAATCTCCTGACCCTTGAGTACTTTCTTAGATACCCTTGCCGGTCTAATAAAGGTTTTGGGAATCGCTCGAATTCCAGGCAGCCCATTCATTTATGTGGAACGGAAGAATGCTGTTTAGCGAAAGGAACTAATAAAAAAGATTTCAAAACTCTATTGATGGAGTATTGATGAAAGGAGGAATTGTGAGGGGACGGCCGTAGTTAAGGAGAGGGGACTATACCCATTGAAGTCATCTCTCCTTATTTAGATAGTTCTATGAACTGGAAAAAGGATCATAAAATCATGAAATTTTTTCAATCCATTGCGATACTAAGACAGTAAATTACCCTCTCAATTTATTTTTCCCTGACAATCAGGGCTGAAATCCAGCCTTCAATCCCGTTTGGGGTTTGAACTTTTAACCACTTTATTCCTTTGGAATCTACTTGTTCTTCATTCAAAAAGTGCATTATTTCTCCATTTGTAATAGTGTATAGATGGGACGCTTTTAGTGTGGGAGCATTACGAATATTTCCGCCTTCTTCATATTTCTTATTTAAAATTAATTCTTTTCGTTCAGGTGAAGCCACGGATGCTTGTCTGGGCACATGTTCTTGGTTTAACCATACCTCAGCTTTCTTCCATTTTTGTGTATACCACTCATTTGGATTGTTGATGATTGCAGCAGTAAGCAAGATCACTAGAGTTATGACAGAATAGAAGGTCCATCTTTTAATCCTTGTCTTATTCCTTTTCCGTTTCATGGAAAGCTGAATGATTTTGTTGAAAAAACTTTCGAACAAGGCAAACATTCCTTCAATGATATCAATCCAAACAGATATGCCAGCTTTTCCTGCTTCTCTCCGGCTTCTTTGCATCGTGCAAAGGAGTGCCATGATTGGGTAAGAAATGGGATAAAGCATTTTTTTCAACAAACGGCACAACAAGTTTAAGAAGGGAGGAACCATGTACAACAAAATCAGCCTTGCGAGCTGCAGGAACACAAAGAGAACCAAAAAAATACGCAACCATTCCGGAAGTACAGAAATAAGTGACCAGATCCAAAACAGCTGATTTAAAATGGATTCCACAATCGCTAATCTCCTTTATATAAATAGGATGAAAGTTCTCTCCTTGGACCAGCAATCTGTTTTTTTCTATTGATGTTTTCCAGATTGACGGGGAGATAGGGGAATAGTTTTTTTAGCTTGGCCAATCTTTGTTCTGCCTCGAACTGGTCAATAGTGTGATCGTTGATCAAGTTTAAAAGTTGTTTGTTTACCTCATATTTGAAGGCTTGATTTTGGCTAAACTCCGATTCCACTAACCGCTTTGCCATTTCATTCTTTTCTCCCAGCTTCCCTGCAGTGATAAAATCACCTGCTTGAAGGGCTTCTTTAATCGAGGCCGAAATCCGGCGCGCTTCCTCCAAGTCCAGAGCTTCTTGATAGGCGGATAGTTCTGCGTTCCGGTCTAAATCGGCGATCGCCTCATCATGGCGCTGGTCCCGAATACCTTGCCGGATCAAAACACGAACATTTCGAACCACAATACCAGCCTCTCTTAACACCTTGACCAATCGCGAGGTTTGAAAAAATTCTTCAATATGTCTGGCAAAACTCAGATCCTCTTCAATAGGAAAAAATCTTGCTTCCGACTCCACCCAGAAGGGCAGATTATTGTTGAAAATGTTGCCAATTTCTCCTGCATTTTGTTGAACTAACCGTTCGGGGTGTTCAACGGCAATATCGATAAATAAATTGACAGAAAACCTTCTTCCTCTTGTTGCGGAAGGGACTTCCTCCTTGTAGGTGATGGTTTGCTGCTGCATATTGACAGTATAAACCCTATTATATTTGCCAATCCGCAATTCACTTCGCGACAAACGCTCTCCATTTTTTACTGCATAGTATTCGTTGTGATTATTAACATAAACAAAGGCATAAGTCATTGACGACGCCGGTGGTTTTTCCAAAAAGCTAAATTTCACGTCTTTAACATCTTCAATAAATTGCATTAGGTTATTTCCTCCAGGTTTAGTATTTTCATTGAGAGATCACTTACCCTTGTCTCCATTCTATGCAATAAATCGGAAGAAAAGCCCCCAAAACTATCCGAAAAAATGGGGGATGAGGGAGTTGAAGTAACATAATTAAAAGATTTTCTTATCTAAAACGGTGGTTTTGATTAATAGTATGTCATCTATTTACTACAATAAGAGTAAAAATCTGTTGCATTTCAGGCATACGAGATTAAGAGTTTTACTAAATCAAAGGGGGCTAGATTGTAGCACAAGTTGCCATTGATGCACATGAATCTTTCTTAAATCATATTTGACATATAGGAATTGTTTGATATAAAATGCAATTAATCAAATTAATTTTGTTAACCGACTAGGCAACTAGAGGATCTTAATTCAAGGCAACCTTTCTTGAATTGAGAGCCTTTTTTTTAAAACTTCTTCAAATGAAAGCCTAAATCTCCCTTAAAAGATAGCTGCAGCTGATTAATAGTTGGGGAAGTACTGATGGATATACCTTTTTCTTTAGTCTGTTCTTTAGTGCGTGGATAATTTTGTGAAATATGGTAAAAATATTTATATTATACTTGACTGATAGGAATTCACGGGTATAAGATGTTAGTAAATATTTGGTCAATTTATATGCCGACTGGTTAACTGGAGGCTCTCAATTCAAGGTGAGGTTATCTTGAATTGAGGGCCTCTTAATTTTTTCCATCAAAGAGAAAGGGAATAACGAACGGCCGCCAAAATCCTGGCGGAAATAACTAAAAACTGGAGGGAAGTAAATTGTCAAATTCCGTTAATCAATTAAAAAAAGATACTCAAAAAAGTACAACCCAACGACGATTAATTAAAATAGATTCAACTCCGAGATGGGTACGAGTTAAGTTTAATGGATTAATAATAGCAGATAGTAAAGAAGTATTGGTCCTGCATGAACGGGGGCACCTACCAGTCTATTATTTTCCTGAAAAAGATGTTACTAAAGAAGTATTGGTCACTTCAGACAAAAGGAGCCACTGCCCATTAAAAGGAGATGCCAGCTATTGGACGATTAAAGTGGGAGATCGAACAGCAGAAAATGCTGTTTGGAGTTATCAGAATCCTATTCCTGAAAGTAAAGAGATTAAAGGCTATTTTTCGTTCTACTGGAATCAGGTGGATGCTTGGTTTGAAGAAGAAGAGGAAATATATGTTCATCCAAGAGATCCATATAAACGAGTAGATGCCCTATTGAGTTCAAGGCATATAAAGGTAGTACTAGAAGGAAAGACCGTAGCAGAAAGCAGGAGACCCGTTATTGTATTTGAAACCGGAGTCCCAGTTCGGTATTATCTTCCAAAAGAAGACGTTGCTCAGGAAGTTCTTGAACTGTCCAATTTAAAAACAAGATGCCCGTATAAGGGAATTGCATCGTATTGGTCCGTAATAATTGATGGAAATAGTTTTGAAGATATTGTTTGGAGTTATCCTCACCCTATTCCAGAGATACCAAAAATTGCGGGACTACTTTCATTTTATAATGAAAGAGTAGAAATTTATGTGGATGGTGAGCTGCAGAAAAAACCAGAATGGCATTATTCCGCGCTAGATTTTATTAATTCAAGTGAGATTTAATTCAGTCCTTACTAAATAGAACTTGGTAATAAACATCAGAAATCAATTAAAACAACATTGATCGACCATGCAAATGGAGGTCACATTCTCACACATGAGGATGTGGCCTTTTATATTTTTTGAGAGGAATGAAGGAAGTGAGCCAAACAGCAGTAGAGTTTAAAGAGGTTAGCAAGGATTACGGTTCGGGATCTGTTCTTAATAACTTCACCCTTTCCATTCCCCAGGGGAAAATCATTACCATTATTGGTCCCTCAGGCTGTGGAAAAACCACGCTACTTAAAATGGTGAATCGGCTTATTGAGCCGGATGTGGGAACTATTATCATCGATGGTAGTGATATCAAAGGATTAGACCCGGTGCAATTAAGAAGGAACATCGGGTATGTCATCCAACAGATAGGATTATTTCCACATATGACAATAGAAGAAAACATTTCTATAGTGTCCAGGTTGAAAGGTGAAAAGAAAAAGGCATTAACAAGTCGTGTAGAAGAGTTATTGGAGGTAATTGGATTAGAACCAAAAGCTTACCGTAATCGCTATCCCCATGAGTTGAGCGGTGGACAGCAGCAGAGGATCGGTGTTGCCCGGGCGCTTTTTTCGAATCCGTCCATTATTTTGATGGATGAACCGTTTAGTGCTCTTGACCCGATTAGCCGGATCCAACTTCAAAATGAATTAAAAAAGTTAAATAAGCACCTGAAAAAAACGATTATCTTTGTCACACATGATATTGACGAAGCATTAAAAATAGCGGATCAAATTATTCTTTTACATCAGGGACAGGTCGTTCAGTATGCAACACCAGCAGAGATTCTGAATCATCCGGCAAATGAGTTTGTCCGACAATTTATGGGAGAAGAAAGATACCAATCAATCGATTCAGTGGGATTAGGAAACCGCAGACGGGTTAGTAATTGAATTAGGAGCAGGTGATGTTATGAATTATTTTTGGGAAACGTTAAGAGCTGATTGGCCATTAATTCTACAAAAGACAAGTGAACACATGTATCTTTCACTGATTTCGGTCCTTATTGCCTGTGTCATTGCCATTCCTCTTGGTATTTTTTTAACCAGTCAAAAAAAGTTGGCAAACGTGATTATTACGATTATTTCCGTTATTCAGACGATACCAAGCTTAGCCTTGTTTGGTTTTTTAATCCCATTCTTTGGAATCGGCACCACACCTGCCATTATTGCGTTAACGTTATATTCATTACTTCCAATTCTTCAAAACACATATGTAGGAATTTTGGATGTCAATAAGGCTTTAATTGAAGCAGGAACAGGGATGGGAATGACGAAGGGGCAAATTCTAAGGATGATTCAGCTGCCTATCGCAAGAGGAGTCATTTTAGTTGGAATCCGGCTAGTTGTGGTCCAAACGATTAGCCTTGCAACGATTGCCACCTATATTGCTGCAGGAGGATTAGGGGATATCATTACACGTGGTATTTCAATGGTGAATACTGCTACGATTTTAGAAGGAGCCATACCCGTATCGATTCTGGTAATCGTCGTCAATCTACTATTACTGGGTGCTAATTATTTTCTAACTCCGAAAGGGTTAAGGGGTCAAACAAAAATATAATAATAGATTTCTAGGGGGAAAATTGATGAAAACGTTTTTCAAGTTTAATAACTGGAGAAAAGCAAAAATCAACTTATTCGCAGCTATGATGGCCATATTGTTGTTTGTCATAACGGGATGCGGTGCACAAGATGAAAAGGCTTCAGGATCAAGTAAAACTGACACCATCGTAATTGCAACAAAAGGCTTTGCCGAATCAGATATTTTAGCAAATTTGGAAAAGCTTCTCATTGAGAATGATACAGACTTGAAAACAGAAGTGAAAACATTGGATAACAAACTTCTATGGGATGCGATTAAGGCTGGAAAGGCGGATACATATGTGGAGTATACAGGGACAGCCTTACTAAATTTATTAAAAGAAGATCCAATATTTGATGCCGACCAAGTATATGAAGTGGTATCAAAGGGATTACATGAGAAACACCATTTGAAAATTTTGGAACCGATTGGTTTTAATAACACGTATGGTTTAGCAGTAAAGAAAGAAACAGCAGATAAATTAAGCATTCATTCGATTTCAGATTTGGCAAAGGTATCAGATGAGCTTGTTTTTGGAGCCAGCCAGGAGTATCTGAACAGGCCTGATTCATGGCCTATTATTGAAAAAACCTATGGCCTTAAATACAAAGAAATTAAAACGATTCAGGAACAGTCCTTGCAATATCAAGCCGTTAAACAAAACTTGATTGACTCTATGATTGTCTATTCAACTGACAGCAAAATATCTGAAAGTGGTTTGACGGTGTTAAAGGATGATAAAAATGTCTTTTTACCTTATTATGCAGCTCCTTTAATTAGAGAAAGTGTACTCAAAGAACACCCAGAACTAGAGAAGACGCTTAATAAATTGGCTAATAAAATTACCGACGAAGAAATGCAAAAATTAAATGGTGAAGTAGATTTAAAACAACGGCCGCCCCTTGATGTAGCAAAGGAATGGTTAAACGAACAGGGGTTAATCAAATAAAATTCCAAATGGTGTCGTCAGTCCTAGTGGACCTAAAGTCATATTAAATAAGGAGAAGGTTATGGAACAAGAAAAACGTAAAATGATCCTTAGTGCTATGATGTTTTTTCCGGCTGGAGAGCAAATATCCAGCTGGAGACATCCAAAGGCTGAAGCAGAAGGATTATTAAACTTCGACTATTACAAGAGGATTGTTCAAACCGCAGAAAGGGGTAAATTTGATCTCTTTTTCTATGCGGATGAGTTGTATGTATGGGATGACTTTGAATCGAGTGTGAAATATGCAAATAGTATTCGTCCAGAACCATTTACGCTTCTTTCAGCCCTTTCAGTTGTTACAAATCATATTGGATTAGGTGCAACGATTTCCACCACCTACAATGAGCCGTATCATATTGCCAGAAAACTGGCGACACTTGACCACTTAAGCGGCGGTAGAACCGCATGGAATATCGTTACTTCTAGAACCGATGAAGAAGCTCAAAACTTTGGGAAAGAGAAGCACCTTTTACACGAAAGACGATATGAACGGGCGAAAGAGTTTATCGATGTAACCGAAGGATTATGGGATAGCTGGGAAGATGATGCTCTCCTTTTTGATAAAGAGAGCGGCCATTTTGCAAACAATAATAAGCTTCATTATTTACAGCATAAGGGGCCAGAATTTTCCGTGCGCGGTCCCTTGAATGTGGCACGTCCGCCTCAAGGTTATCCAGTTCTTATTCAAGCAGGTGCATCTGAAGCGGGAAAAGAATTAGCGGCGGCAACGGCTGAAGTTGTATTTGCACCTAAAGGAACATTAGAGGAAGGGATGCATCTTTATCAAGACATTAAGGGAAGAATGGCGAGGTATGGCCGGTCAGATCAGCATTTGAAAATCCTGCCTGGCATTATGCCGGTAATCGGAAGAACAAAGGAAGAGGCTGAAGAAAAATTAGCAGCTATTGATAATTTAATACCATGGCAGTTAGGACTCGATTTACTTTCTCATGAAATTGGTGAGGATCTTTCTGTTTATCCGCTTGACGAGCCATTACCTTTTCTTCCTGATATTGAGAGTGCTAACAAAAGTAAAAGCAAACTCTTGGCTGTTCGAAAATTGATGGAAAAAGAAAATGTAACGCTTCGTCAATTGTGCAAAAGGTTTAATTCACGAGGGATTGCTGGAACTCCTGAACAAATTGCGGATCAATTAGAAGAAAGGTTTGTAAACAAAGCAGCAGACGGATTTAATATTGCCTTTCCTTATTTGCCGGGTGCGCTTGATGATTTTGTTGACTTGGTGGTTCCCGAACTGCAGCGAAGGGGATTGTTTAAAACTGAATATAGTGGCAAAACACTTCGTGAAAATCTTGGATTAGAACGCCCTAGGAATCGTTTTACCACAACCCATGTTAATGGAGAGAAATGAGGTGGAAAAAGTGACAACTATTCTAGCTAAACGTGGATCAGAGCTCCGCTGTAAGGGATGGAGACAAGAAGCTCTTTTACGAATGCTTGAGAACGTATTGGAAAATGGAGAAAACCCTAATGAATTAATCGTTTACGCTTCATTAGGAAAGGCAGCGAGAAATTGGCCTTCTTATCATGCGGTTGTTCGTATATTAAAGGAATTAGAAGATGATGAAACTCTTGTGATTCAATCTGGTAAACCGATTGGTATTTTCAAAACCCATCGCCAAGCTCCCTTGGTGGTTATGGCCAACTGTAATTTAGTAGGAAAATGGGCCACGAGTGAAAACTTCTATCATCTCCAGGAAAAAGGGTTAATTATCTGGGGCGGATTAACAGCAGCGGCTTGGCAATACATCGGTTCACAAGGTGTGATCCAAGGAACTTATGAAATCTTTCAAAGTATTGCACGGCTTCATTTCGGAGGAGATTTAAGCGGCCGATTTATCTTAACCGCAGGTTTGGGAGGAATGGGCGGTTCCCAGCCATTAGCAGGTAAAATGGCCAATGCTGCTATTCTATGTGTAGAAGTATCTGAGGAAAGAATTGATAGAAGAGTTGCTTCCGGTTATTTGGAAAGAAAAACAGAGAATTTAAATGAAGCATTAAACTGGATTCAACAAGCTGTTGAAAATAAGGAAAGCTTGTCTGTTGGTCTGCTGGGAAATGCAGCGGATGTTTATCCGGAGCTTTTAAGAAGAAACATCATACCTGATATTGTAACGGATCAAACGTCTGCACATGATCTTTTATATGGATACGTTCCAAGAAACTATACTCCGGAGCAATTAGCAAAAGCAAGAGAAGCACGGTCTGAAAAGCTCCAAGAAGATGCCGGAATCTCCATTGCAAAAGAAGTGAAGGCGATGCTTGGTTTTAAAGAAAAAGGGGCCATTGTTTTTGATAATGGTAATAACATTCGAACTCAGGCAAAACAATTTGGGGTAGATAAGGCCTTTGATATTGATATTTTTACAGAAGCATTTCTGCGACCGCTTTTTGCAAGAGCGATCGGCCCTTTCCGATGGATTGCCCTTAGCGGTGTTGCTGAAGATATTCGAACGATTGATCAATATTTAATAGAAGAATTTAGTGACAACGAAATTGTAACCAATTGGATTAGGCTGGCCAATCAGTATATTCCAGTCGAAGGTCTCCCAGCAAGAATCGGATGGCTAGGCCATGAGGATCGAACCAAACTGGCACTTGCGGTGAATCGTTTAGTAAGAGAGGGTAAATTGTCTGGTCCTATTGCGTTCTCGCGGGATCATTTGGATGCAGGTGCTATGGCCCATCCGAATATCATGACAGAACGGATGAAGGATGGAAGTGATGCCATCTCTGACTGGCCATTACTAAATGCGATGTTGAATTGCTCATCAATGGCTGATTTGGTTGCGATTCACTCGGGAGGAGGAGGTTATACAGGTTTCATGACTAGTGCAGGGGTGACAATTGTGGCGGATGGTTCGGAGGAGACGGATATTCGAATTCAGACACTTCTGCAAAATGATACGGGTTTAGGCGTCTTACGTTATGCGGATGCGGGTTATGAAGAATCGTTTGATGAAATTTCCAAAAAGGGTATTAATCGAGTCAATACAAATGAGGAGGAGAATATTCATGCGTGAATTAACAAAAGATGATGTACTAGCAGCAGTTAAAGGAGGATCCGTATTCGCAAGCGGCGGCGGAGGTTGGGTGGATCATGGTTTAGAAATCGGAGGCGCAGCATTAGCTGTTGGAAAACCAAAGCTGGTTTCAGTGGATGAGCTCCCGGATGATGCGATTATTTTGACTTGTACTGCGATAGGGGCACCGGCAGGAAGAGATTGGCAAATGTTAGGGAAAGATTATATAAAAGCGGTCCAGCTGATTATTGAAAAATATGAAGGGAAAATTGTCGGTGTAATGACTCCACAAAACGGGATGTCAAGTACCATAAACGGATGGCTTCCGGCTGCTGCTCTTGGCTTAGTTGTGGTAGATGCTACTGGAGATATCAGAGCACATCCTACTGGAAAAATGGGTTCTTTAGGACTTTCTTCTAATATTGAGTACGAAACCATCCAGGCCGTGGCAGGGGGAAAACCAGAGATTGGCAGCTACCTGGAACTCATAGTAAAAGGAACGGTAGCAAGGACATCCAATATCTTGCGTACGGCCTCCGATATGGCTGGCGGATTTATTGCCGCTGCAAGACATCCCCTTCCTGCTAAGTATATAAAAGAACATGCAGCGATTGGAGGAATATCGATTGCCATTGATTTAGGCAGAGCTATTATCGAGGCAGAGCCTTTTGGACCTGCACATGTATTGGAGACCATTACTGAAAAAACTGGCGGAAGAATTATTGGCACAGGAAAGGTAAGGAAAAAAGATGTCCATTACTCAGGAGCCTTTGATATTGGTACCATTGAGATAGAAAGTGAAGAAAATACTTACATTCTCCACGTTATGAATGAATATATGGCCGTTGAGGATCGGGGTGGTAAACGATATAGTACATTCCCTGATGTCATTACTACCTTTTCCATTGAGACAGGTCAGCCTGTCAGTGTTGGTAATATAGAAGAAGGGGCAGAAATCGCTGTATTTGCGATTGATAAAGCTAAGATTCCTCTAAGTTCTAGCGTGAAAGACCCATCAGTTTATCCAGAAGTAGAAGAAGTATTAGGTATCGAACTCTATAAATATGCCTTCGAAGAGAAGAAAGAAATCAATGTGTGATCTAACCAATGCAGTCGAGGTCATTACTTCTCAAAAGGATCAGAGCTCAGCATTGGTACTGGATGGCCATCATCTTACAATTGAGGATGTTTTTTCTGTCGTATTTGAAAATAGAAGAGTAGAAATTAAAGAAGAAGTAACACGAAAAATTCATGAATCTAGGCAATTAATCTATGAACTTGCAAGCAAGGATGTCCCGATTTATGGATTTAATCGGGGGGTAGGCTGGAACAAGGATAAAGTCATTGGGCTAGCTTCCTTTGAACAATATAATCGTAATCTGCTTCTCTCTCATTCTGCTGGTGTAAAACCAATGGCAGAAAAGGCAGAAATCCGCGCGATTATGCTTGCGAGGCTGAACAGTTTGCTGTTAGGCTGCACGGGTGTTCAACCTGAGATTGTCGAGAGATATGTAGATTTTCTCAACTTAGGTATCCATCCGGTGCTGCCCTTAAAAGGGTCGGTAGGTGCTGCAGATATTTCGACTATTTCCCATATCGGACTCGCCATGATTGGTGAAGGGGAGGTAGAAGTGGAAAAGGTGCGTTTGCCTGCAGACAAAGCCCTAAAAAATGCAGGGTTATCACCGCTTAAACTTGGACCAAAGGATGGCCTTGCCATTGTAAGTTCCAATGCGTTATCTGCTGGGACAGGAGCAATCGCATTATTGGATTTTAAGAGAGTCCTAGAATTGGCTGATATGGTTTATGCGCTATCGTTAGAGGCCATTCGAGGGAATATTAGCCCGCTTGATGAGGCGGTACATCGAGTACGTCCCTTTCCGGGACAATTAGAGAGTTTAACAAATATCAGAAAGATTCTTGAAGGCAGTGACTTGTGGACCAGCTATAATAAAGAATCGCTGCAAGACCCGCTTAGTTTTCGAGATGCTTGCCAAATTCATGGTGCGGCTCGGGATGCTTACCATTATTGTAAAGAGCAGCTGGAGCTACATATAAATAGTTCCGATGACAATCCATGTGTGCTCGTCGAGGAAAAGCGAATCGTTTCTTGTGCGAATTTTGATCCTCTCTCGTGGGTTCTTGGTTTTGAAATGGCAGGAAATGCTTTACACCATATTTCAAAAAGTTCTTGTTACCGGACGATTAAATTAGGAAATCCTTCATTTACTTGTCTGTCACGCTTCTTAACACCCAATGAACAGGAGTCGAACGGATTCTGTACATTGCAGAAAACGATTACGGCCTTGGATGCTGAGATTCGTCATTTATCAAATCCCGCTTCAGCCGATTACTTTTCACTTGCAGGGGATATTGAGGATCATGGAACTAACGCGCCATTTGTTGTCTCAAAAACAAGGGAGATATTGGATAAACTTTTTTATATCTTGGGCATTGAAGCTATTCATGCTGCTCAAGCTGTCGATCTTCGCGGTTCTATTCAGTTAGGAAAAGGCACAAAAGCAGCTTATCAAGCGATTCGTGCAGTGGTTCCATTTTATTCAGAGGACCGTAATTTAACAGTTGATATTGAGAAAATTTATTCGCTCTTTAAAAATGGGAAATTCATGGAAACAATAAAATGAAATCATAGGAGTGAGGTTAATGGTACATAATGACCCCCAATGGTCATTGAGAGATGGCAGCAATGAAGGATGGCAAATTAGAGCTGAAATTAGTCCAAAATGGGTTCGAGTGAAATTTGGGAGTGAATTTATCGCCGACAGTAAACGTGTCGTTACCGTTACGGAAACGGGAAAACTGCCAGTCTATTATTTTCCATTAGCTGATATCCGGCACAAGAAGTTAATTAAATCAGATAAACGAACGGTTGATTTAAATAAAGGAGAGGCCATTTATTGGCATATCAAAACAGGAGATAAAGTGATTGAGAACGCAGCTTGGAGTTTTCCAAATCCTCCAGAGAATAGTTCTGTTATTAGTGGTCTTATATCCTTTGTTTGGAATAAAGCAGACTCCTGGTACGAAGAAGAAGAAGAAGTATTTGTTCATGCGAGAGATCCTTACTCAAGAATTGATGCCATTCCCAGTGCTCGGCATGTCCAAGTAATAGTCGAGGGTGAAATTGTTGCAGACAGCAAGCGACCAGTCATTCTATATGAAACAGGATTAACTCCTAGGTATTATTTGCCAAAAGAAGATATTAAACTGGATTTATTAATTCCGACTCAAACACAAACTCAGTGCCCATATAAGGGATTTGCAAAGTATTGGTCAGTTTCCATTAATGGAAAGGAATATAAGGATGTTGTCTGGAGCTATAATGACCCACTTCCAGAAGTGCATGAAATAAAAGGGTTGCTAAGCTTTTATAATGAAGCAGTGGATACATTATTAATTGACGGAGAAGTATGGTCATTAAACACAAACGATCGACTGCCATATAAAAAAGTGGTGGAAAGTTCATTGAAGTAATGGAGAATAAATAATCATGAATCGAGAAAGAACTGTAGACGAAATTTTCTACAGTTTCTTTATGGAATCATACTAAAACCTCAACCAGGACCAGGTATATTATTTTTAAAATTCACAGTTGATTTATAGGATTAATGCGTTTTATAATATAAACAATTAAGTGGAAAATTAAGAAAAAGCTGACTGGTCTTCTAGAGGCGCTTTATTTAGGATTAATTATGGTCCTAAATAGGGAGCCTCTTTATTTTTAAAGGGTATCCATGGAAATAAAACAAAAAAGGAGGCTCTGTTTAGAGTACATTTAGTCATAAAATGGGATAAAAAAGTGAAAGGGGAATTTTCATGAACGATGGAGAGGTAAAAATGTGGATAAATGATTATTTAGATTTGTACCTGTATGCCAAAAGTATGAATGATGTTTTGTGGCAACAAGAAATTATAGAAAAACTACAACATCCCCAACATAATCTCATTAGAGAGGAAACATCAATTGATGTCTAAAAATCATTTGAAGCTTCCCCATACTATTATAATCCCCATAAGCTGCGTAAGTAGTAATCTATATGTATCAGTCTGTCCTACCAAAATATTTAAAATTGTACCGGGCAGGATGTTCCTTCTATTACTAAACAACCTCATTAACAATGTTGCTTTTTTCCAATTTTGTTTTCTAGGGAAATTTTCTAGAAGAAAAATTAAGCTCACACTAGTTATAATTTTTCTCAATCTAATAGGCATAAAAAAATTTAGTTTCGAAAAACCGATGGCATGAACATTCAATGTGCATGCTTTTTTTATTAACATAAGAAGGCTGCAGACATAAAATAAACAAAAGATTGAAAACTTTCTTTCTCATGTTTTTATTTTCAGAAGTTTACTAATCATGTAAGGTTTATTCATACTTGTAGCCTTTTTAAAGAATTAACCATGATAAGGGTGGAATTGTGATGAATATTAAAGATAGCATTTTTGAAAAAGAAGGGCGGAAGTTTCCAGGGGCGACCTATTCAGAGGTAGTATTGGCCCCTGCTTATGAGCACGCTAAGCAATCCTTACTAGAGCCGATGCTTGCAGTCCATAAAGCCCACCTGATTATGCTGGTGAAACAAGGGTTGTTGCAGGTGAGTGATGCTTCCCGAATCCTAGCCGGTATTTGTGCAGTTGATAAGGAGAAACTTCTTCAATCCAGCTATAATGGACAATATGAGGATCTTTTTTTCCTTGTAGAAAGTCAAATTATGAATGTTGCCGGAGAAATAGGTGGAAGTTTGCACCTTGCTCGGAGCCGGAACGATATGGGGCTTGCAATGTACAGAATGGTCCTTAGGGACAAGATTCTACTCGCCACCCGGGCGCTGCTTTCCTTTCAAGAAACACTTTTAAAGGTGATTGACTCTCATAAGGAAACAATTGTACTGGGGCATACACATACGCAGCAGGCCCAGCCGATGACGTTCTCCCATTATCTTCTGGGAATGTACGATGTCGTTGACCGTGACTTAAAAAGATTGAAGGCAGCCTATGATACATGCAATGCCAGTCCTCTCGGCGCGGCGGCCCTCACTACGACCGGATTTCCAATTGATCGAAAGACAGTCGCAGAGCTATTAGGATTCCCGAAAATCATCAAGAGTGCCTATGATTCGATTAGCGGTGCCGATTATTTAGGGGAAATTGCAACAGCGATCCAATTAACCTTTATTAATCTCGGCCGGTTTTCACAAGACCTTCTCTTATGGTCCAGCCAGGAATTTTCAGCGATTCGTGTGGCAGACCCCTATGTTCAAACAAGTTCCATTATGCCGCAGAAAAGAAATCCTGTTTCACTAGAGCATATTCGTGCATTAAGCTCAAGCGGTATTGGAAATGCTCAAACCGTACTTCAAATGTTACATAACACACCATACGGTGATATAAACGATACCGAGGATGACCTTCAGCCGTATTTATGGAAGGGCCTGCACCTCATTGATCAAGTTTTTCGGTTAACAAAAGTGGTGGTTGGAACACTTGAAGTAAATGAAGCACTGTTAAAAAGAAGGGCCAAAGAAAGTTTTGCGACGATAACGGAATTAGCAGACACGCTATTTAGGGAAGCAAACATACCGTTCCGAACCTCACATTCCATAGCCAGCCAGGTGGTGAAAATTGCCTTGGCAAGGGGACTGAATGCTACTCATGTTACATCTGTAATCGTCGATGAAGCGGCAAAAGCAGTTGTCGGTGTTCATTTGAATTTACCGGAGGAGATCATTCGTACAGCAATGGATCCAGAACACTTTGTTAAGATTCGGTCGCTTCCTGGCGGACCAGCACCGGAGGAAATGAAGCGTGCGATTGTAGAAAGAGAAGCTAGTCTACACCACCATGTTTCAGTATTCCATACCGAGGTTAATCGAATTAAAGTTTGTATGGAAAAACTTGATCAACTGACAAATCAATGGGGCAAAACGGATGAAGACACTATTAATACTGGAGATTGATAAGAGGCGAATTGATGCCTAGAGACACAATGTGTAGTTGAGGATATCTTCTTTGCCTTTGCAGATGGCCCCATGCCCTGGACAAAAAAACAAGGTGATTACGATGAAATCGGTTGATCTCGGGCAAGTCCAACATATTTAATTCTTGATGATTTGAATATGAAGGTGTGCCTTCTTTATTTAATTTTAATTCCTACTTTACACATAGGAATTATAGGTTTATAATAAAATTAATCTAATACAAATAGGTAATGGGACTGAATTTAAAGTTGTTTTTTCAAGGGAAAGTTATTTAAAACGCTGAAGGAGTGTTTATGATGAGAAAAAACGAGGAAAAAAAGCGGCAAAAACTTATCAATAAACTCATTTTTTTAAACATATATAACAAAGAAGATCAACAGCTTTATAATCTGCCACTGTCCAAATTAGAATATGAATATAGGAGATTTCAATTACAACACCATCCGCATGGTGAGTTTGGCTCTATTAAATTTGTATAAAATAGATTTACATGAAATTAGGAAAAGAGCGGTATAAGGCATTTTCAGTTAGACCACAAGATGTTACAGAGGCCGTATTTTTTAGAATTATTGATGTAATGTGGGATTAAAATTAGTTTCTGGTCAATAAATTAGTTAACTAGAGGCTCTCAATTCAAGGTGATAGTATCTTGAAATGAGGGCCTCTTATTTAAAATCACAATCATCCACAGTAGTGGTGGAGACATCTGGATAATTAGTCAAAGATCAAACGGTGAGGATTAATTATTGTACATATTTAAGAAGAATGGTATGGTTGAGGGAAATGAAGTGGTATTCGTGGAAACCCATAAAAACTTCTATTTGTATTTATCAAATAAAATTGTGACCTTCCGTATGTCGGATAGGTCAATACAAACTATAACCTAAACACTTAATATATCTATCTTGCTTTTCTAAAGGACCTATATTCCTCTTCAAGTTCACTTAAAGTCAACTCAAAAAGGTGTTTGTCATTACTTTTAAAAACCCTCAAGGCTATCAACTTATCAATTAATAAATTTTTTTTCATCTCAACAGCCTCCCGAAGCATATTCTTCATTTCGAAACACCTCCGAATATCCTCTAGTTATTTTTGTATTGAATCCTAATAGATTAATTATGAATTAGAAGAAATAAGATTATAAAATCTCCATCTCCCTTTGGTTACGAGCAAATTTTTCAATAAACAAGCAGCATTGTTTAGCAATAAATTCTTTTTCATTATCCATAGAAGCCACGTGATAAGAGTTATAAAGTGGAATGTTTTCTTTGAAGTCAGATTGAATCCGAGCCATGATATAATCTGTGTTTTCTGGGGGAACGACATGGTCTTCCACTGACTGAAAGGCCAACAAAGGACTCTTAACATTCGGTAATTTTTTGCGTGTTTCATCCATTAATGACAACAACTGTTGAATGGATCGGATAGGTGCTTTTTCATATGCAATTTCAAATACGTCTGCTGCTTTAATATCAGGAGATCCTTCATCAATAAAGCGAGGTAACTGCTTCACTCTATACTCCTCCATTACAGGAATAGTCGTCAACGCAGCATTGATCAACACCGCTCCTTGGATGTCGGAATATTTACTAGCAAGATTTAGTGTTAGAGTACCACCCATGGATTGGCCGATAATGAAGATATCACTGCACTGTTGGCGTAGGAAGTGATATCCATCTTCAAGACTTTTAATCCAATCTTGGAAGTTGCATCTTTCCATATCCTCATAATGCGTGCCATGTCCTTTTAATCTTGGTCCGTAGACCGTATAACCTTGAGAAGCAATATACTCTCCTAAAAAACGAATACTTTGGGGTGTCCCTACAAATCCGTGGGAAATCAAAATACCGATATCATTACCTTTAAAGAAAAATGGTTCTGCGCCTGGTAAAATGGGATATCTCTCTAACATGTAAAAACTCCTTTCCCTTTGTTTAATAAAAAAGCACCTACCTCGATAGAGTTAGGTGCTTTTGGTGTACCAATCAGCCATACGTTTCAAATAAGTTTCCCTAAATTGTAAACCAATTATTCCGATGAGTCAAGTAGGGTATTGTGGGTGTTTTGCAAAATATTTAAAAAAATCAATTGACAACTGGTGCATTAGAATATAAAGTTTAATCATAGTTTTAAAACCAAGTAAACAAGTTGGTTAAGTTGGTTAATTAGTTTTTGTTAATATATATAACCTAGTATCTTATAAAAATACTTATTTCTAACTTGACTAATTGAAAATGTATAGATAAAATAGTGGTTAAATTTCCCAATAATTAAAATTTGGTAAAGAAAATACAAAATATGCTGATCGGACTACCGAAGGCTCCTTTTCTCTAATTAATGAGATCAGGGGCTTTTTTATTTACTTAATTCCGATTAAATAAATAGGTTTAATGGATATAATTTTTCATATTTTCTTATCAGTCCACTGAAAGGAAGTGATACATTGTGTGTTATTAAAAAATATTTCAGAATCTACCAAAATAATAGAAAAAATGGAGGAGTCATACGTGATTAAAAAAAATAAAAATCAATGGTGGTTGGCATTTATCTTACTTTTGTCCTTTTTGGTAAGTGGGTGCAGTTCTTCCACCTCAGGTGAAGGCAAAGAAACTGCTTCAGAAAGTAAGGAATCAAAGGTCATTAATATTGGTTATCAAAAATTCGGTACCTTAAACATCTTAAAGGCAAAAGGAACCTTGGATAAAGATTTAAAATCACTTGGATATACGGTGAAATGGACCGAGTTTCCTGGAGGCCCACAATTGCTTGAGGCAATGAATGTAGGAAGTTTGGACTTTGGCCATACAGGAGAAGCGCCGCCCATTTTTGCTCAAGCCGCAGGTGCCCCGCTCGTTTATTTTGCCAATGCAACCGCCAATCCAAAAGGAGAAGCAATTTTAGTACCTAAAAATTCATCAATTAAAACGCTGAAAGATTTAAAAGGAAAGAAAATCGCATTAAATAAAGGTTCAAATGTTCATTTCCTATTAGTCGAAGCATTAGAAAAAGCCGGTATTCCATACAGTGATATTCAAACCGTCTTCTTGGCTCCTGCAGATGCGCGAGCAGCGTTTGAAAAAGGAGATGTAGATGCCTGGGTGATTTGGGATCCCTTCTTAGCAGATGCCCAGCTGGCTACGGATGCAAGGATCTTAGCAGATGGAACAGGCTTAGTAAACAACCGCGAGTTTTTCTTAGCTACCAATCAATTTGCAAAGGACAATCCTAAAGTATTAGACGTCATTTATAAAGAATTAGAAAAAACTGATCAATGGGTGGAAAAGAATCCAAAGGAAGCCGCCAAATTCCTTGCGCCTCAAATTGGAATGAGTGTGGATACATTAGAATTAACACTCAATCGAAGAACATTTGGATTAGAAAAAATGAGTGAACAAACGGCAAAGGATCAACAACAAATCGCTGATGTATTCTACAACCTTAAATTAATTCCAGAAGATATTGAGGTACAAGAAGCACTTTTAAAAACTAATCATTAAAAAAGGGGACTAAAAAAATGAACGTATTCTGGTTTATTCCAACACACGGTGATTCAAGATATTTAGGAGTTACAACAGGAGGCAGGGCAGTTACCCTGCCTTACCTAAAACAGGTGGCACAAGCAGTTGATGAGTTAGGTTTTACTGGGGCTTTACTTCCAACAGGAAGATCTTGCGAAGATTCATGGGTGGTAGCATCAAGTTTAATTTCCGTTACCTCACGAATGAAATTTCTAGTAGCCGTGCGGCCCGGTCTAAGTTCTCCATCACAAGCCGCTAGAATGGCAGCCACATTTGATCGTTTATCAAATGGCCGGTTATTAATCAATGTGGTAACCGGAGGAGATCCTGTTGAATTGGCAGGAGATGGTCTTCATTTAAACCATACGGAACGCTATGAATTAACGGATGAATTTCTGACAATATGGAGGGATTTATTAGAAAAAGGAGAGGCCAACTTTTCTGGAGACTACTTAACTATAGATAATGGAAAGCTGCTATATCCTCCTGTTCAACAACCTTATCCGCCTCTTTATTTCGGAGGATCTTCAGAAATTGGGCAAGAAATCGCTGCTAAGCATGTCGATTACTACTTAACATGGGGAGAACCGCCTGCGAAAGTGGCAGAAAAAATTAACGAGGTAAAAAAATTAGCGGAAAAGCAGGGCCGAACCGTTCGTTTTGGTATTAGATTGCATGTCATTGTGAGAGAAACAGAGCAGGAAGCATGGGCGGCAGCGAATGATTTGATTAAATATGTAGATGATGATTTAATTGCCTCCTCTCAAAAGATCTTTTCGCGGTTTGATTCGGTTGGACAGCAGAGAATGTCGGAATTACACAATGGAAGTAAGGACCAATTAGAAATAAGTCCGAATTTATGGGCAGGAGTAGGCCTTGTTAGAGGAGGAGCAGGGACAGCTTTAGTAGGAGATCCTGAAACGGTAGCACAAAGAATGAAGGAATATGCTGACCTTGGAATCGAAACCTTTATCCTATCAGGATATCCACACTTAGAAGAAGCGTACCGTGTATCTGAGTTATTATTCCCGCATCTTCCATTAGCAAAGGCTGATCCTCAATCTGGTTCAACGAATATCATCAGTCCATTTGGAGAAATTGTTGCAAACAACGAATTGCCGAAAGTCTTAAAGTGAAGGGGTAATAAACATGAATAATAAACAGATCGTTCCGTGGATTGTCCCCATTTTATTACTTGCTGCCTGGCAGCTATCAAGCCAATTGGGGCTATTATCTTCACGTGTGCTGCCAAACCCTGTCGATGTATTCAAGTCAGCGGCTGAACTAGCCAAATCAGGTCAACTATTTGAATATATTGGTGCAAGCAGTAAACGGGCTATCATCGGGTTTATAATAGGTGGGGGAATCGGATTTGCTTTAGGGCTATTGAACGGCTTATCGAGAATTTCAGAAAGTCTGTTGGATAGTTCCTTACAAATGGTTCGGAATATACCGCATCTTGCGTTGATCCCCATTGTGATATTGTGGTTCGGAATTGAAGAAGAGGCAAAGTTATTTCTCGTAGCATTAGGTACTTTTTTTCCGATTTACTTAAACACCTTCCACGGAATCCGTTCGATCGACAAATCTCTTATTGAAATGGGAAATGTTTATGGTCTTAAAGGGTTTTCGTTATTCTGGAACATTATTTTGCCCGGCGCTCTTCCTTCTATCTTAGTTGGGGTTCGTTATGCAATCGGTATTACCTGGGTCACCCTTATTGTCGCTGAAACAATTGCATCAAATTCAGGTATAGGCTATATGGCCATGAACGCTAGAGAATTTATGAGGCTGGATATCGTCGTATTAAGTATTATTCTTTATGCACTTCTCGGAAAGCTATCTGACCTTTTAGCAAAAATAGCTGAGAAGAGATTTTTACAATGGAATCCGTCTTATCGAAAATAGGGAGGAGGGTAATTAATGACTGAAAAAAAAGAACGTCAAACAATAGTAGAAATTTCTAACCTCCAAAAATCATACGGCAAACATAAAGTACTCCGAAATATTAATCTAAAGGTTCAAAAAGGAGAATTTATTGCGATTGTAGGAAAAAGCGGATGTGGTAAAAGTACATTATTACGCTTACTTGCTGGATTAGAGACGGCAGGTGATGGTGAGATCTATACAGATGGTGAACGTTTGGAGGGTAGAAATCAATTAGCAAAAATCATGTTTCAGGATGGCAGACTCCTCCCGTGGAAAAGAGTGGTCCAAAACGTCGGTCTGGGTTTAAAAACAGACTGGCGGCAGCGTGCCGAAAAGGTATTGGAACAAGTCGGATTAGCTGACCGCGGAAATGATTGGCCATCTGTTTTATCAGGAGGACAACGCCAGAGAGTCGCACTTGCAAGAGCATTAGTTCATGAGCCAGAAATACTTTTATTAGATGAACCACTTGGGGCACTGGATGCACTGACACGAATCGAAATGCACCAGCTTATTGAAGATTTATGGCTGGAAAAGAAGTTTACTGCCGTGTTGGTGACGCATGATGTAGAAGAAGCGGTTGCGCTAGCTAATAGAGTGATATTAATTGAAGATGGGGAAATTGTAATGAACCATCCTATTAAACTACCCTATCCAAGGCAGAGGGAACATCCATTATTTGCTCCAACTGTAAGCCATATATTGAACCGAATATTGAAAAAAGAGAAAATGTCAACTAGTGATTTAAGACTGACGAAAATTGAGTAGCGGGTTTCATTTGACTTAAAGCATAGTATTCGAATAGGAATTCTCGTCTTTATTGTTAAAAATGAGAGGGGATAACAAAATGGCAGTAGTTGATAAAGAAAAAATTGATAATATTTTAGTCATGCTAAAAAACTTAGAGTACGGTTCTTTGGTCATAACCATCCATGCTGGTAACATTACACAAATTGATTGTACAGAAAAAAATAGATTTGCTACGCAAAAATCCATCAATAAATAAAAAGTTATCTTTAAAATGAACATCAAACACAACATTGAAGGATTTTCAGGAGGAGATAAAAGATGTCAGAAGGAGTGAAGGGGTCTTTAAAACAAAATGAATACCTATACAGATATTCCACTTAAGAAAGGAAGTTTATTTGATGAGTAAAATTACAATTATTTCTGGAAGTCCTTCTGAGCAAACCAGATTAAACGGGGTGTTGGCTGAAGTTGTAAAGCAATTAGAAGGGGTGAATATCATTCCAGAAATCATCCATGTTCGAAATCTACCTGCCCAGGATTTAATTCAAGCGAAATTTAATAGTGAAGAAATTGTTAGAGCCAATAAAAAGGTCGAGGATTCAACAATAATTGTCATTCTGACACCTGTTTATAAAGCTTCTTTTACTGGAGTTTTAAAAACCTATCTTGATCTCTTACCGCAAAATAGTCTTGAAGGTAAGACTGTTTTACCTATTGCTATTGGAGGAACCTTTGGACATCTATTAATGATAGATTATGCATTGAAGCCGGTCCTAGCTGCTCTGGGAGCAACGCATATTTTAAAGGGAGCCTTTATTTTGGATAGTCAAATAAAAAAAATAGAAAATAATCAATATGAAATTGATGAGGAAGCTGAAAATCGAATAGATACTTCCTTGAATTTCTTGAAAAATGCTTTATCTCCAGAGAAGAATATGACCAGATCTATAGTTTAGAAAAGTTCATGAAAAAATGTACTTATGCTCCCTCAGTTAGATACGATTATCTATCAAAGATTCACTTATTCACAGGATTTCAAAGCACTTGTATAAAGTTAAAGGTTTTTGATATACATGAAGTTTATAACCATCCGCACGGTGATTTTTCACTTGTGCGGTTTTTTGATTGATTAACTTCCACTCCTAGGTTCGAGTGTTTTAGCATTGTTTTTTTGTCCTTTCGCATCCGGTAATTATTTTAAGAAAATTTCATTTACCAACCATATCACAACTAGTTTATAATAAAAGGATGTCCAAATTGAATAGTAATAGTCTAGTCCTATGAAACTAAGAAGATTTAAGTAGGTGAATACCATCGACATCATTGAAACAAGGGTGAGAGGTTTTATAGCTGATATTCAACACCCTAAACAAAAAAAGAAAATAAATATTAACGATTTAGAACTTCAGTTACGGAAACTTATGGATGATTATTTTGAAATGGATGGATATTCGTTGTTTTATCGTGCTATTGATACATTGAAAGCAGAAGGACATCTAATTCCTATCCTAAACAATCAATTCAATGGAAGAACACCTTCTCTATCATTATATTATTGGGTAAATTTAAAAGTTCAAGAAGACCAATGGGATCGACTCGAGATGATGAAATTAGGTGATCAGTTTGATTTTTCCTTTTATGAACGGCATTCCGAATGGCAAACGAAAGATGAATGGAACAGAATTCAGAATGTCTATACATTTCTAAAGTCCAGTCAGGAACGGGAGGTCGTGTCAGTCGAAGAAAGAAGCCTGGAGCTTTTTGGTCATGAAAAATTCTTACTCGATAGTGATAGCTTTCCTGATGGAATAGGATTTTTAGCTAGAATTGGCATTGGAGAAGACCAACTTAAAATGGTGAACTATGGCGAGCCTTTTGTCTTTTGGATGAAACAAGGGAAAGAATTGAAAGATATTCAGAGAGTTCTAATCGTCGAGAATCTATCTTTCTTTCATACATCCATTAAGCTATTGGAAGGAAATCAACTCGACTATGAACCGGACCTGATTATTTATGGTGAAGGAACGAAAATTGAACGGAGCTTTTCCTTTTTCTTCAGAATGTTTCCACCTAAACCCTATCTTTTCTATTATGCAGGTGATCTTGATGCTGCAGGTTACGGAATCCTCATTCGGCTTATCGAAAAATATCCAGATTGCTGTATTCAGCCGGCCTTAAAAATTTACCGAAAGATGCTGGAATGTCTAGAACAAAGGAATGACCAAAAACAAGGTCAAACACAAAACCTCAAATACCGTGATTTATTCTTTCAATGGTTTACCGAAGAAGAGCAAATGAAATTACAGAATTTATGGCAGGAAAATAAGCGGATAGCTCAAGAAGTGTTAACAATCGAAACATGGAGGCGATGGATGTGAACGAATCATGGGAAGGTTTCGCCCAGCGGATGAAACGATTAAATCCATTGTTTGAACTTGGGAGGGGAATGGAAGTAGGTGAGCTAAAACCCCATATCCAAACCATTCTTATGCAAGTGCTCCTCACCATCTTTTATCGAGAATTAAATGATGATGATCATCGAAGTAAATCCGATATCAAATATATGGTGGAAGATTCGATTAAGCAAATGAAGCTTTTAGCAGACGATAAGCAAATTGAACGAATTACAAGTGGGCTTTTATATCAGGGAAAGGAAGAGTTTAGTAAACCGTTTGAAGCCCTATATTACGATGAAATCAGACAATCATGGGAAACGCAAACCTACCGATATGTCACGATGGATGAATTATATACGAACTTAGAAATAGGCGGATCGATTGTTTATAAACTCACGGATGTCGCTCAGGAAATGATTTTTATGAGCAGGGAAATGGCAGAGGAATTCTCCATTACGATAGAACAACTCTATAGTATGCAGTTGATTAAAAACGGTAATTTTCGAAAAGCTACGCGAAACCTCGATCACCTCATTTCACGAGTAAACCGCTTAATGGCAAATGAATTCACTTTTCAAAAAGAAATGATCAACAATCCCAAAATCTTATTGATGGAAGAGGAATGGCAAAGGGCCGACAATCGGGTTGAAATTGAAAAGCAATTTGAAGAAGAAAAAAATCACTTCCGTACCATTACTAGTATGATAGAAAAGACCAAACGCAGGAATGAAGAAGATGATTATATGCAGAAAGAATTGATACTTCTTCAAGAAAAGATTGGCCATACACGACAATTACATGATCGATTTGCAAAGCTAGTCATTCAAAATATTTCCTATGAGATGAAATTAAAGGCTGAAAATCCTTCATTGTTTTGGGAAAATAGTCTCGTTTCATTTCGAGAGCATTTTTATGAAAACTGGTTCATGAAGGAAGGGGTCAAAGATTTCGAGACGATAGAAGGTGTCCTTTCTCCGTTATTTTCACCGAAAAATGAATTTATTCTCCCGCTCGATTGGATTTGGGGAGAACAAGAATTTGATGAAAAACAACTTACAGATGCCATAATCGAAGAAGAGGCTGAAGAAAGTATTACTCGTTTGCGAGTGACGAACTGGGATTCAGTTATTAAGGCATGGAGTTATGTTTTTCAATTTTTACAAACAAACGGAGAGTTCTCGTTAGCTGATTTAGCCGAGATGCCATTGGAAGTACAGGATTTATGGTTTGAAGAATCTGAAACGATTGATTTATGGATGATGTTCGATAAAAAGCCGCTGAAGGTTCAAGTGCTGCATAGAAAGGAAGAAACCTTAACAGATGAGAGGGAAATTCTTCTTTATAAATTAATGAAAGAATATCCGCAATTTCAAGTCTTCGAAGGCTTAAAGATTTATACCATGTTTGACCATCGTGCGGAGCCTTTTCTATGGTATCAAATGAAAATTACCCCTTTTAAAATATGTGTTCAGGAGGAGAAATGATGAATGCAGAAACAATCAAAAGAGCATCATCTGTCTATTTTACTCTATTAAAAGATAAAGTCATCGACGAAAATAGCGAACACTTTCAGACGTATTTTGATCCGGAAGTAAGACAGACGGTTCTTTTATTAGCAGACGAATCAGGTACATATATCATTGAATCGCCTAAACGGATTCACTTAGTTGTTCAGCCAACCGGCTCTGTCTTTGCTACGAATTTTACTCATATGAAAGAAAAGCATCGGCAAGTTGAAACGAAAAAACACTTTCATCTGATTAGCGTTGTCATTATGTCTTTTTTAGCAGCCATAGACCGCAACCAGGCTGCAAAAATCCGCACAAAGCGGGAAGGGATTAGTTACTATGCATTAGAACGGCAAGTCAATGACTTAATGATGAAATGGGAGAGCGTTCTTAAAGTTGAACTGACCTTCGGTGAAGAAGAACGGATTGATATGAAGGAAGTTGTGACCACATGGAAATACATGGAGGTTGACACAGATGATTATGGGAGTAAAAAAGGTAATCGACGGACCCGAATCGGTTTAATTGCCAGCGCTATGCGCTTATTAGAGACGGAAGGGCTAATTGTCATTCTTGATCGGGACGATATAGCTAAGGTTATTCCAAAACAAGAGCTTTTTGAGCGGATCGAATACTTATATCACGATTACGATCGTTATGAAGTTTTTAAAAAATTAATGACTACAGAGGAGGATATGCATGCCGAAAATCCATCGAATTAGAATTGTTGGCCTCAAGTATGATGGCATGCAAAAGCAGTATAAAGATACCACTTTTAATTTTCATAATGATGAGACATCAACAAATGGGCTCATTGCAATGATGAATGGGGGTGGGAAAGGTGTGTTCCTCCAGACCATATTCCAAATACTCAAACCTGGAACTTCGTGGGGAAAACAAAACAATCGTTATTATCAGCAGTTCTTCTTTAACAATAAAGAGCAATTTATTCCCTATACCTTTCATGTTCTTATTCAGTGGGAATTAGATGGGGCGGACAGCCGGCATCTAGTAACTGGCGGAATGTTCTCAGCAGAGCAGCGGATCTCTATGAATGAAGAAGGTGGACATGAAGGTAAATCTTTGGAACAGGAAGCAAAGATCCTTCCTATTTTCACCTTTTATACGAGAGAATTTGAACGAAAAGAAGAAGCATCGCTTGAGCATATTCCACTCTATGAAAATGGTGAGGTTGCTGAAACGGAAAGCTTGAAGGATTATCTAAAATGGAATGGATATGACGTTTACCGAGATCCGAAGAAGCACTATCGTATCCTTGATACATACGGAATTAATCGTAAAGACTGGGATATTATGAAGGACATTAATAAGGATGAAGGCGGCGTTGGAAAATATTTTGAGGGAGCTGAGGATGATCATTCTCTCTTTCAAAAACGAATCATTCCTACCGTAAGTCAAGTGTTGATTCGAACCGAACATCAAAAGAATGATCTTGTGGAGATTTTCAAAAGTCAGGCAAGTATCGCTAAAGACCTGCCTGTACTCTTGAAGAGGGAGCAAGCCCATAAAGAGTTTTTAGAAGATATTGTTCCATTTGAAGAGCACTTAGCAAAAGGAGTAGAACATAAAGAAATTGTACATGCAAGTATACAGACAGGAAGACAACTGCTTGGTGCCTTAGAACACTTAAAGCAATCGGAAGAGGCAAGGCTGCAAGAGTTAGAGAAAGACCTAGAAAAATTAGCTATTAGACAGGAAAATTTACGTTATCAAAAAGAAAATTTAGAGTTTGCTAAAGCTCACAGAGAGGTCATGCAATGGGATAAGAAATTAGTAGAAGAAAGGGAGAAACATTCTTCCTTACAAGCAATCGTTAAAGAGAAACAGGAACGAAAAGCACAACTGGACTTTCAGCTGTTATTAAAAGAGTGGAGTGAAAATGAACAAACTATTCGCTCTCTTTCACAGCAGATTGCGACCTTGGAACAAAACAGCGGCTTAGAGCAAGTGAATCAAAGAATGGAAGAAATCAAACAAGAAGCTAAAAAGCAATGGGAGCAATCCTATCTTCTGATTCAAGATGGTGTTAAACAGTATGTGGGGTATCAAAAGTTCTTACATAAAAAGGCATCGGGGCTGTTGCAGCAGGATAAACAAAAGACAAAAGAAATGGCTCAGCTTAGTACGGAGATTGATTTTCTTTATACGCAAATGCATGCGTTTGAGTCGAAGGAAGCAGCACTTATTAAAGAATTTGGCGATCGCTTAACCTATGACCTAAAGGGCTTGATCGAGAGTCTTTTGAAACAAATTGAAGATAAAAAGTCTGGATTAGTTGAGTTGCAAGCAAAAGATCATGAATCTAGCGAAAAGCAAAATCAACTTGCCACTTCGCATGGTACGCTTGTCCAATCGATTCAGTTTTCAGAGGAAAAATGTGAAGACTTAAACTTAGCAAATGAAAAGCAAAAGAAAAAAGAGGCAAAACTATTAGATATGCTTCTTGGTTTAATTGATGATGTCACGGCACCTTTTACTCAATCTCTCTTATCGAAGTATGCGATACAATTAGAAGAAATACTAGGCAATAACCGCCAACAAGCTGAACAAATCAAAAAGGAACTTTGGGAAACACAACTCGACCACTCCTTAAACGATGAGCCCTTCTGGATCGCAAATAAAGATGTGAAGGAATTAAAGGAATGGATCGATGAGAAGACTGGGATTGATGTATTTTATGGAACCCAATTTCTCCAATCATTAAGTGCATCGGAAATGGCTCATTCACTTATGAAGTATCCGCTCCTCCCATACGGGTTGGTCGTAAGCGGGCAGCAATGGCAAAAAATTAATCAGCAGGTTCTTACAGGAAGGATGTTTAAAAGTCCTGTACCGATTTTCATGCGTGAGGAAATGAACAGTGAAAATCACCAGCCAACCTTTGTAATTATTAACGGAACGGAGAAAGAACTTTTAAGTGATAAAAATCAATTCACTAGCTGGAAAATAACGATTGCTAAACAAATAGACGAAAAGAAAGATACTCTTCTTGAAATTGAAAAAACAGAAATCTCCTTGCGTCGTATTTTAAAAGAAATTGATCGTTTTTTATCAAGCGAGCTTTCTAGTGATATCGAAAAAGTTCTCAATCAGGAACAAAACGCTCTACTTTCTAAAAAGACGCAATTGCAGGAAATTAAAACACAAGAAGAAAAAGAAAAAGAATTACAGCTTGGGTTAAAAGAACAACTGGAAAAGACAAAAGGTAAGATGGAGAAACTTACAAGAAATGTAGAAAGATTAGAGGAGTTTGATCAAGAAAAAACTCTTCACCATGAAAATAAACGGGTAAAACTAGAGAAAGAAAAGCTAAAGGAAGTCTTAGGAGTTCAGCAGCAAGAAATAGGAAAAGACCACCAGAATACAGTTGAATTACAAAACCAGTGGAATCAAACGTATGTGGAATGGAAACTTACAACGGAGCAAAATATAAAGGAAATCCGGTTCTTTATAGAGGAAGCAGCTTTTCCTGCGGATGAAAAAGCAGACCAATGTGAAGAGGTCCCACATCTTTCAACGCATTTACTACAAGAGATAAACGGCAGTATGAAAGAGTTAAAACAGCTTCAAAAATCTAAAGAAGAACAGGCTAGAGAATTACTCGTTCTTCAAGCAAAAAGAGAAACCGAACAAAAGCAGCAAAAGAAATTAGAGAAAAAACTAACTGTTCATGATCAGGATTGGAATAAAGCAGCAGAACCCGATGAACCTCTAAGTATATTAGAAAATATGCTGCAAACTGCACAGAAGGAAGCGAAGACTGCAGAAAAAGAAGAACGGGAACAAGGAACGGCTGTAACGGTGGCGGAAACGTCTTTAAAGCATGCGGCTGAACAGCGTGATAAGGCAGGAAAGAAAGTCGAGAAACATGAAAAACAGCCAGAACAGTGGGAAGACCTGGACTTAGAAATCAAGGAAGTTGAAATTAAGGACCAGACGAAATTAGCGAAAGAAGAAGTAAAGAAGGCAGAGAAACGCCAAAAAGAAACGGTAACCAAAATTACGGGTTATGAAGGCGATTTGTTAACTTTATCCGTTATCTTAAAAGAGGAAGCTGCAGTATTTACAAATGATGATCTCGAAAAAATTAATAGTCAAGGAAAAGCATGTATCTTATCCTGGTGTGAAGAACATCAATTGATTCAGGAAGAAGGGCAAGAGAAACATGCGAAAATCGATCAATCATTAAGGAATTTAAAGCTTACGATTGAAGGAAAAGATTGGGAGATTCGTTTTAAAAATGAAGTGTTAACGACACTAGACCATATGGATACAAGGCATTATACGCATATCCAGACCATCGTTAAAAATATGAAACGTTTTTCACAAAGTGGATTGGAACAATTAGAACGCGACAAAGAAAGAGCAGAAAAAGCTCAAAACTTCTGGGCCAGCCGTGCCAGCATGAAAGTGATGAGTATTGCAGAGGCCATTCGTTCCATGGTTTCGAAAATGAAGCTAAAAAATGAACGGGGATCCTTCCCGCTCGTCCAGCTCAAAGAAGATATCTTACCTAAAAAGGCTGAAGATATCGAACCCCTGCTAAAGCAGCACTTTGTTACTGCGATTAACAAAATTACCAAAAAATTTGATATGATTGATGACAATAATCGAGTATTAGATGAAGAAATAAAACAACTCATAAGTGATGAGCAAATTTTATTTGTTTCACTCAGGAATAGATACCCTGAGCTGCTCGTCTATAATATGCGTACAGATAATGCCTTTATGTACGGCAAACCGCAAAAAGAACATTATTCAACCTGGCAGACAATTAATCAGGGTTCTAAGACGAAATCCGATGGCAGCGGCGGACAGAAGTTATCAGCCCGAATGGTGATGATGATGATGTTATTATCCGTCAAAAGCGAAAACGATCAAAGCTGGGTCCCTTTAGTCTGTGATAATCCATTCGGCCAGGCTGCATCCGCACATGTCCTTGACCCAATCTTCGCAGTTGCCGAAAAACTGAAGTTCCAATTCATTGTCGTTACTCCGCCAGAACTGGTAAAAACGGAAATCAGCCAAAGATTTGACGCCTATTATAAATTAGACTTCATCCGTGAAAAAGGAAAAGAAATTGTTTCAGACACGATTGTTCCAGCATTTCGGATTTATCAGGGCGAGGCAGTCGTTCAATAAAATAATAAAAATCTCACTTTCTTTCTGGAAGGTGAGATTTTTTTTGTACTCGGGAAACGTTTGTAGTGATTGGCGGGCGATACTCTCGGTTAAGTGTGGAATACTCTCTGATAAGCCGCTGATACTCTCGACAGACCAAAATCCTTGGGGATATCTATAACTAAACCTGAGGTATAATACAAAAAATTAGGCTGTATTGTTCGAGTGATTTATAATGGTACATAATAATTTAAAAATACACATCGAAAGTGGGAACTAAAAATGAGCGATAAAAGCATTATATTCTTTGATATAGATGGAACCTTGCTTAATCATGATAAAGAATTACCGCTTTCAACGAAAGAATCCATCTTTAAATTAAAGGAACTTGGACATGAAGTAGCCATTGCAACTGGACGAGCTCCGTTTATGTTTGAGGATCTGCGAAAAGAATTAGGGATTACTACATTTGTAAGTTATAACGGACAATACGTCGTGTTAAGAGGCGAAGTGTTATATAAAAATTCTTTAAATGCCTCAGCAATTGAAAAGTTAACAGAAGCAGCTCTTCTTAACAATCATCCGGTAGTCTTTATGGATCACGAGGATATGAAAACGAATGTACCAGAGCATAGCTACATTACAGAAAGTATCGCAACATTAAAAATTAGCCGTTTTCCTTCGCACGATCCGCATTATTACAAAGGACGCGAGCTGTTTCAAACTCTCCTTTTCTGTCAAGAAGGGGAAGAGAAACAATATGAACAGGAATTTCGTGATTTTGATTTTGTAAGATGGCATCCTGTTTCAGTCGATGTGCTCCCTAATGGTGGCTCAAAAGCAAAAGGGATTGAAAAAATAGTCGAAAAACTAGGTATTTCAAAAGAAAACCAATTTGCCTTTGGTGATGGGCTTAATGATTTGGAAATGCTAACAACCATAAAAAATAGTGTGGCAATGGGGAATGCGGAAGAAAGTGTTAAGGCAGTCGCAAAATATGTGACAAAATCCGTTGACGACAATGGAATTACTCATGGTCTTCAATTAGTGGGGTTATTATAACTTCATACAGATAAACTTTAAAAACCGAAATATAAGGTTTCTTAATGAAACTTTATATTTTCGGTTTATTTTTTATCTTGCTGAATACTCTGCAAGCCATTGGTCGGATTTCCATTCATGTTTCATTTTCTCCCGTCCTTTCCACAACCATATTTGTAATGTTTCTGGAAAATCATTTTCTTCAGAAGCGAATACAGCGATATCAGCAAATGCAGGAGGAAATGGACTTTTTCGAATGTGGTTTTTCACCCGGTCCATTACTTTTTCATAATCCATTTTAGAACAAAATTGGAACCATTGCTGGACCGTCTCGTCCTTAAATACGCAGTTGGGATATACCGATTCTATAAGTATTAAAAGTTTAACTACCTCTTCCTTGGTCATAGTGATCTTCTCCTAACTCAATTTTCCCTTCATGAATCAGCCGTTCCATCTGATCGGGCATGGTTTTTTCTCTTTCTTCTCCACTACTAGTATTGACTTGAGGGTCTTTTCTCAAAACAAATATCAACATTGAAATGGTTGAAACTAAAAATAAGTTGTGGTATTATAACAAAGTCTTATAAATGACTAAAAAACTAAAATGGTCAATCAGGTGATAATATTCTTTTTTTAATCCTAAAATGACTAAATGGGGATTATAGTCATGACGGGCCGAGTTGAGAAGTAGAATGAATGAATGAGGTGAGTTACATGAGATTTTTCCCTTCTGTGACGAGTGAATTTCTGCGGATATTTCGCACGCGTAAATTGCTAATCGCCATTATCGGTGTGATGACGATTCCGGTTCTTTATAGTGGAACCTACTTATGGGCCTTTTGGGATCCATATTCCCATTTGGACAGAATGCCTGTAGCAATCGTCAATAATGACCACGGTGCCGAGTACAATGGAGAACAAATAACAGTTGGCAGTGATTTAGTTGAGAACTTGAAAGAGAAAAAAACTTTTAATTGGAATTTCGTCAGTGCAGAAAAGGCAAAACAAGGTTTGAAGAATCAAGATTATTATTTGGAGATTGAAATTCCAAAAGATTTTTCAAAAAATGCCACGACACTGCAAAGTGAAAATCCCCAAAAACTAAATCTGATCTATACCGTTAATGAAGGTAATAACTATTTATCATCCAAAATCGGCGATTCGGCTATTGAAAAAATTAAAGAAGCCGTGTCCGAATCCGTAACGAAAACCTATGCGGAATCTATGTTTGACAGTTTAAAGGATGTAGCTAAAGGGTTGAACAAGGCAAGTGATGGTGCAGGGGAACTTTCAAACGGGATGGCAGAAGCCAAAGAAGGGGCCGGCAGTTTATCAGATGGAATTACATCTGCTAACAGCGGCGCAGAAAAATTAGCGAATGGTGCAAAATCAGTAGATGATGGCGCCAAGACGATCAAGCAAAACCTTGAGGTTTTAGCGGATAAATCTGTAGCTTTTTCAAATGGAGTTGTTTCAGCTTCATCGGGTTCAGAGCGGCTCCAAAACGGATTGGAGCAATTCAGCACTGGCCTCACCAAAATGAAAGATGCCAATACGAAGCTGTTAGCAGGTGCGAAAAAAGCGGAGGATGGCACGAAGCAATTATCTGATGGTTTAATATCTGCTGCAGAAAATGTTCCTAGACTGCAAGACGGGTCAAAGCAGATTGTAAATGGTTCTGAGCTGCTCTCAGCTTCTTTAGATAAATGGAAGACAGGTGCAGACCAAACAAAGTCCGGTGCCGACACGGTCAGTCAAGGCCTTCAGCAGCTGCTCGACCAAGTAAGTAGCATGGAGGATAATACGACTGATCCAACAGAGAAGGAAAAACTAAACGCATTAAAGGATAGCCTGACAAAATTATCGAAAGGCAGCCAGCAGGTGGCTTCTGGTGTAGGCGATTTGTCTAGCAGTGCTGAGCAGATAAAGCAAGGCTCTGATTCATTAGCCGCAGGTGCAAATCAGTTGGATAAAGGTCAAAAGCAATTAGCTGATGGTATTAACCAATTATCTGGCGGGGCTAAACAGGTATTAAATGGTCAAGAACAGTTAACCCAAGGACTTACCCTGTTTGGTACAAAGATGGTTGAAGCACAAAAAGGATTCGGTCAAATTGAAAGTGGTTCAAGCAGCCTAACTTCAGGGTTAGGGAAATTATCATCCAGCTCCACTTTATTGAATGAAGGGACAAATAAGTTAGCACAAGGCGCAAATAAATTAGCATCTGGAACCACATCGTTATATCAGGGTGAAAAAGATTTAAATAACGGCATGTCCGCCCTTGCGAGTGGTTCAAAGGATTTAAACAGCGGGATGACTAAACTAGTGGATGGCTCAAAGGAATTGGGTGATCAACTGTCTGACGGAGCCAAGGATGCCAGTGATGTGAAAGCCAATGATCGAGTTTATGATATGTTCGCTAAACCAGTAAAACTATCGAACAACAAGATGAATCATGTTCCAAACTATGGTAGTGGATTAGCACCTTATTTCTTGTCACTTAGTCTTTTTGTCGGTGCTCTGATGCTCTCAGTTATTTTTCCAATGTTTGAACCAGCCTCGGAGCCGAAAAACGGTTTTAGATGGTTCATTGGAAAAACAAGTGTTATTTTAGTAGTAGGAATTGGCCAGGCGCTTTTAGTCGATGCGGTTATGCTGTTGGGTCTTGGACTCGAAGTGAAGAGCATTCCATATTTCATTATGCTAAGTATATTTACGAGCTGGGCATTCTTAGCCATCATTCAATTCCTTGTTACAGCTCTTGATAATCCTGGACGTTTCTTAGCGGTTATTATCTTGATATTGCAGCTAACAGGCAGTGCAGGAACGTACCCGATTGAACTAGGTCCAACATTCCTGCAAAATATAATGAAATACTTACCTATGACCTATTCGATTTCTGGCTTCAGGTCGATTATTTCAACCGGTGATTTTGGTTATATGTGGAATAATATCGGGCACATTGCGATTTTCTTTGTCTTATTCCTGGCTGCAACTTTGACATTTTTTATCGTCAAATTCAAACGGCAGTCTCCATTACAGGTACAGTAATCATTAAATATCGGGAGGCAGGACCTTTTAAAGGCCTGCCTCTTTTTCTATTTCTGGACGCTAGGAACATATTAATTCCGAAACTCATTTAATCTTTCATAAGTTTCAAGCAAAAAATCATAAAATAATGCTTCGGTGGGAAGCAGTTTTCTCTGCGTCGGATAGATGACACCGACTGTTCGAGTCAGATTCGCATCGGATATTGGAATCACCACGGTAGACCGCGGGGTGTTATCTACCAATGTCATCTCTGGCATCAATGCTACACCTAAGCCTGCAGAGACTAACCCTTTTAATGCATCAATATCTTTTCCTTCAAAGGCGATTTGTGGAGAAAAACCTGCATCATTACATGCTTGAACCACTTGTTCACGAAATACAAACCCTTCAGGAAGGACACAAAATGAATCATTCCTTAAATCCCGCAGCCGAATTGTTTTCCGATCAGATAATGGATGATGAAGAGGGATAAGGGCCACGATATTTTCTGTAAATAACGTAGCTCCTTTGATTTTTTTCTCTTTATCCTGATTGGGCATGGGTGCAATCATGGCCAAATTAAATTCTCCATTTACAACACCATCAATTAAATCATAATAAAGGGCATTGCTCATTTGAAATTTCGCGTCTGGGTACCGAGTACGAAAAGCGTAAATGATGGAAGGCAATGTATGGGCCGCCATGCTAATAGGGAATGCAATTCGTACAGTTCCTTTTTCAGGATTTAAATTTTCTTCTACTTCTCTCTTTGCATCCTCCATCAAATACCATACTTGTTGCATCCGTTCATAAAAAATTCTGCCTAGAGGGGTTAGCTTTACACTCCTTCCCTCACGTATAAAGAGTTTTACACCTAATTCGTCTTCTAAATTGAAGATTTGTCTGCTAACGGAAGATTGGGCAACATGCAAGGCATCTGCTGCTTCAGTTACATGCTCTCTTTTTGCCACTTCTAGAAAATATTGAATTTGCCTTGTCTCCATTTTCATTTCACTCCATTTTAATGCGTTAAACGCATTAATTTCATCGTAAATTAAGATTGAAACTATTAATTATTAAATTATAAAATGAAAATACACGTAAGAAAAGGGAATTTTCTTAACTTTATAATACATTAGGGGCTGACCGAGATGAAAATGCTGGACAGAGTAGAAGAGAATCAAATGCAGATCGTGAAAGATTACGTAGATCGTTTATTTAAAACGGTTCAATTACGTAATCCAAATGAAGGGGAATTCCAGCAGGCTGTTAAAGAAGTACTTGATTCTTTAATACCTGTCCTTGTGAAAAATCCAATATATATAAAGCAAGCAGTTCTCGAAAGAATGATGGAACCTGAGCGATTAATTAGCTTTCGAGTGCCATGGGTAGATGATCAAGGAAATGTACAAGTGAATCGAGGGTATCGTGTTCAGTTTAGCAGTGCGATTGGACCTTATAAGGGAGGTCTCCGTTTTCACCCTTCAGTTAATGCAAGTATCATAAAGTTTCTCGGTTTTGAGCAAATCTTTAAGAACTCATTAACAGGGCAGCCAATCGGCGGTGGAAAAGGCGGTTCTGACTTTGACCCGAAAGGGAAATCAGATTTTGAAATTATGCGTTTCTGTCAGAGTTTTATGACGGAGCTTAGCAGGCATATCGGGCCGGATGTTGATGTTCCCGCTGGGGATATCGGAGTAGGGGCGAGAGAAATCGGTTTTATGTTTGGGCAATATAAAAAATTAAAAGGCGCATTTGAAGCAGGTGTTCTAACCGGAAAAGGCATTGGTTATGGAGGAAGTTTAGGACGTAAAGAAGCGACTGGATATGGATTAGTATATTTTGTTGAAGAAATGCTCAAGGATAATGGATTAAGCTTCGAAGGAAGTACAGTGGTAGTATCGGGTTCTGGAAATGTCTCCATTTATGCAATCGAAAAAGCTAACCAGTTTGGTGCAAAAGTGCTTGCATGCAGCGATTCCAATGGCTACGTTTATGATCCTAATGGAATTAACTTAGATACGCTTAAACGTTTAAAAGAAGTCGAGAATAAAAGAATTTTTGAATATGTTAAAGAACATCCAGATGCAATCTATCAAGAAGGGTGTTCAGGCATCTGGACAATCCCATGTGATATTGCTTTACCTTGTGCAACACAAAATGAGTTAAATAAAGAAGCGGCAGAAATTTTAGTTTCGAATGGGGTTAAGGCAGTAGGCGAAGGTGCAAATATGCCTTCAACTCTTGAAGCTATCGAGACGTTTATCGAACAACATGTTTTATTTGCTCCTGCCAAAGCAGCAAATGCAGGTGGGGTTGCAGTCTCTGCGTTAGAAATGGCGCAAAATAGTGCAAGGCTGGCTTGGACACAAGAAGAAGTGGACCTAAAATTACAAGGGATCATGAAAGATATATATAGTAAGAGTATGAAAGCTTCAGAAGATTACGATGCCTCAGGGAATCTTGTTGTCGGTGCTAATATAGCTGGATTCGTAAAAGTAGCTGATGCCATGATTGCACAAGGAGTAATATAAGATATAGGATCTAGTAAGAATTAATAGAATAGAAAAAACTGACCCAAAAGGCGATTTTTCATCATCCTTTTGGGTCAGTTTAATTTAACATGTTAAATTATCATACATGAATTAGTCCCTTGTAGTTGGGTCTTCAATTCTATTGGTTGATTCTGGAATCGCATCATAAATTGCTGTATCCACATCATGAATCGATCCGTCCGCAAGTCCTTTAAATACCTCAAATAATGGTACTTTTACTGTTTCTTTCAGCATTCCAGCCTGTTTTTGTCCAAGTGTCTGGCTTTGTCCTTTGAGTTCAATCAACATAATGGCTGCATCATTTAATGCAAACGCGCCTAGAGCGGTACCTGGAAGGTTAACATCAGGATATTTTTGCACAGCTCCATAGTGCGAGTTCCCTCTTTGAAGAGCGAGATTGGCCAGCGCATTAACTTGTTTGCCAAGCTTTAATACGTCTTCATCCACTTCATATTGCTTACCTGAGAATGGATCCTTGTAAGGGTCTGCTACTACAGCTGCCACTTGAACTGGAACAGATCTGTTATCTTCATCTGAAAGCATATTGAAACCACGGTGGTGAACATCAACATATACATCTGGTTTAAATTCTTTAAATACGCTTGTAACGGTTCTGGCCTCGGCTGTTACATAAAAGCCGCCGTAATTACTGTTATTTGTTGCTTTGCTATTTAAAAACGCTGTCACTTTAGACTTGTCTGTATTTTCTACCCTAAAATCCAAATTCGGATTGTAGTCTCGGTTTTGGTCATAACCAGGGATTCCATAGACCACACGGCCATCATTTGTCTGGCCTCTCTCATCGCCAACTGCATTATAGTACCATGGCGCCGCGGTACCTGCAGGAAGATTTATGTTTGCTGGAAGCCAAGTTTGGTGTGTATAACGGGTAGGGTACCATTTTCCTTCGAATGTATTATCTGCTCCTTCTGGATTAATTCTTGGCATAATCCAAATGGAGACCTTATCTAGTATTTCGTTTATTTCCTGGCCGCCGCTAGATAGTTTTTGAATAATATCAATGGCTGCCTCGGTTCCAATTTGCTCGTTACCATGAATTTGCGTCGTAATTAAAATCCTTTTTTTGTTTGGATCCGCATTACCGAATTTAACGACATACAAGGGATCTCCTTTATCGACTTCGGTCTGATATCCATCTAATGTTTGATTGGAATATCCTACAACCTCTAACTTCATTTTCCCTTTAGATGATGCTTCAAGTTTCTGTAAAGTTTTGGCTAGTTCCTCATTTGACATATAGCTTGATAATGAGATGTTTTGCTCATCCTCGATATAAGGTCCGTTTGGATTTGATTGAGGTTCGGCCATTGCAGGAGATGATAGAGTCATGGTTAGAGCCATGGCAGTTGGAATAATAGCCTTTGAAAACTTTTTCATAAAAATTCCCTACAGTATGTAATTGATCCCATTTTTCTTGTTATTAATAGTAAAAGTTGGGAGTTATTCATTATATTACCAGATATAGAAATGGTTATTAACTGAAAAAATATTATATTTAGAAAATTGGAGCAATAGTACTTGTATATTATTTCGTTTCGGTAAATATTACCCAATATTTTCTTTTGGAAATTCGAGTCTTTTTTCCTGTTCGACCTTTTTTTTAACAATAACTAAGAACAACTTTCGGATAAAAAAATTGTCGAACTATTATTTTAATTTATGCTATATTAAAGAATAGTAGTTAAAAAAAACTAGAGTTAGTTTCTTATGGCGGTGATTGAACTTGAGTGGTACGCATATTTTCCAAACTTCAATAGATTCAAAGTTAATAACTGTTTCCGTTATGAGTAACAAGAGTAACCTGGAACATGCTCATCGAGAAATTGAATTAATCTATGTAATAAAAGGTCAGCTCCAAGTGAAAATCAAAGGGAATACCTATCACCTGGACAAAGCTGATTTTATCTTAGTGAATTCAAATGATTTTCACTCTTTTCAATCGGAGAAGGATAATTTATTTATTGTTTTTCATTTTAATTATTTGGAATTAAGCTCCTTGCTGGCTCAAAAAAATCTATTATTCACTTGCAATTCAGTGGAACAGGGTGAATCTCCTAATCAAGAACTAAGAATAATCGTTGAAGAACTACTGTCCGTATATATGCAGCAACGACATGATTCCGAAGTTGAGTCTTTAGAGAAAACATTTAAATTAATTTCATTTCTAAAATTACATTACTTGAAAAGCACAAATCAGTTTGAAATACAGAGCTATTCGACTAGTAAAGGACAAAATGATCGATTATTAGAAATCATTGAGTACATGCAGAGCAACTATCGTGAGCCCTTAACGTTAGAAGAGGTAGCCGGTCTGCATTACATTTCGGTTCCCTATTTGTCTAAGTTTTTTAAAAAACAAACAGGAAAAACCTTTTCGCAATACGTAAATGAAATCCGTCTAGCCCATGCAGTTAACGAGTTAGTGAACTCTAATAAGCCGATCACTCGTATTGCTTTAGATAATGGATTTCCAAATTTAGCGGCATTCAACAGAGTATTTAATGAGAATTATCAATTAAAACCAGTTGAATACAGAAAGAAAATGTCAGAAACAGTAGAGAAAGAAACAAAATCTACTAATGATATAAGCAATCTAGAAACGAATGAAGCACTTACCGAGCTGCGCCAATATCTTAAAAATACCGAGGACAAAAGTGTTCAAGCATTACCTCAATCCAGAAGTACTGCGGATAATGAAATAATAAAAGTTGGAAAAACCGATTCTTTTGTAAAGTATTGGAACCGATTACTCAATATTGGATATGCAAAAGATTTATTGAATTCAGATATGCAAGAGCAAATCAACTTTCTACAATCGGAAATCGGTTTTACCTATGCTAGGTTTTGGGGATTGTTTGGGGACGATATGCTTTTAGAAGATCGCTCTGGAGGAACCATCGCCTACAATTTTTCTAACGCTAACAAATTATTGGATTTTCTCATTAAAAATAAATTAAAACCCTTTATTGAAATGGGTCCTAAACCAAAAATCATTCAAAAAGCAATTGGGGAGACTCTTGTCATCCAAACCGTAAGCAGTGAAAGGACACTGGAGGAATGGCATAATCTCGTGACGGCATTTTTGTTACAATGCATCGAACGTTATGGAATTGAAGAAGTCGAGACCTGGTACTTTGAATTGTGGCGGCCGATGGAGGAACTTAATAGTAACGCAGAGGAAGAAAAAGATTTCTTAGCTAAAATGAAGAATAATCAAGATCCTCGATTTGATAGGTATTTTAAAATATTTAGTGAATTTAAAAGGACGGCACAAGAACTTGTACCTGGTGCAAAGGTTGGAGGATGTGGGCTCAGTATGGACCTAGAAGGTGACAAACTGGATTTGTTACTGGAACAATGGAAGCAGGAAGAAATCCAACCAGACTTTCTGTCCATTTATCTTTATCCCATTGAAATCGATCGTGATAAATACCGGGTTCCTATTAAAAATTTACATTCCACTAATCCTCATTATGTATTAAACAAGTTGAATGATGTGAGAAAATCATTGAAAAAAGCAGGATTTGAGAATTTAGAACTGAACGTGACTGAATGGAATATTTCTATCTCAAATCGTAACTATCTTAATGATAGCAGCTTTAAAGCCTCATATATGGTAAAGAATATTGTTGAAAATTTGAATCAAAATCATTTGAAAATGATGGGATATTGGTTAAGTTCTGATATATTTAGTGATTTTAGAGATTCTAAGAACATATTACATGGCGGTGCCGGACTGGTGACGAAAAATGGCATCAAAAAACCGAGTTTCCATGCATTCGTCCTGTTAAAACAATTAGGAGAGATTTTAGTGGCTAAAGGTGACAATTATATTGTTACAAAAAAGTCGGGTGATCGCTATCAAATATTGTGTTTTAACTATAAACATTTCAATTATTCTTATTACTTACATCCCGAGGGCAGTACAGGAATCCACGAGCAATACGATATATTTGAAAACAATGAGCCTTTAAACCTTTCATTGGAAATTCAAGGTATTGCGAATGGGAAATATCGTGTAAAAGAACTAAAACTGAATCGCAATCATGGTAGTGTACTAGATGAATGGTTGAAATTTGGTGCGGTAAATGACATCAAATCAGATGAAGTGGATTATTTTAAACAAATCTGTGTTCCTTATATGAAAGTAGAGCATTCCCTTGTTGAGAATCATACGATTGTTTTAAGAGGGGAACTTCAACCCCATGAGGTGCGGTTGTTTGAGCTAAATTTGTTATTTGGTGAGAGATGATTTTCGGCTAAATAAAAAAAGAGGGTAAAAATCTTTCATAGATTTTTACCCTCTCCCATTTTTTTAAGCGATTTCGACAGTTCTTACCTTACGTCCCGCTAAGGGAACAGGTATATAGGCAGTACGAACAACGACATCTAAAGCTACCTCATGATTCCCCTTAGATAACCCACCTTCTTTGAGTACTCTTACTGTTAACGGTTCACCATATTCCCATTTATAGGAAGTGACGGTTTCCATTTCATCTAAAGTAAACCAATCTATTTCATCAACTGAGCACACAATATGTTCACGTGCAATCTTTTCGCCATCGACTGCAACGCCAATATCATTAACCATGCTTAGCGGAATGCCCCGGTAATAGGTAATATTGGTCTTTAATTCAAATCCAGTAACGTGACCAGATTCTACTATATTTCTACAAGTATTTTCTAGGAAAACATTATTATCAAACATATCAATATACCTCCTGACCTTCTAATGTCTTAATTACGTTTCGAATAAGCGCCTGATGTGCCAAAACTTGCTCTTTTTCCTTCATCGGATTTCCAGGGAGTACCCAGCGGTTTCCTTCATATTCTGTAGAAACATAACCATCGTAGCCTTTATCATGCAAATATTGCAGAATGCCTTTATAATCAATCGAATACTCTTCTCCAGTTTCTGTCATTTCAAATAGTTTAAAGTGGAAATGTTTAATGTACGGCATATATTCATCTAACACAGTGAAAGGATCATTTTCATATCCATCTGCCATATGTGCAAAGAAGTAATCAGCATCGGATTTTAATAATGTCTTTAAGTCATCTGGGAATCCACCATTTTCAAGATATACTTTCCTAGGGTCTTTCCCTTGCTCGAAAATGTGATTGATATAATCGATTACTTCCTGGCTTGTTCCTAGATGTTTGCAATAATCAGCCATTACTCTTGGCAGCCTTCTACAGAAGATTCCCGTATCAATTACAAGTCCGATATATGGAGAATCCAATCGTTTCATCTCTTTAATAAAATCTTGCGTCTTCTTAACATCAAAACTCAAACCTGCATGAATTTCCAATGCTAATGTTACATTGTATTTTTCTGCATACGGCAATAATGGCTCGATAACAAAAGCTGGTACCATGGACACCAAACGAATCAGCCTAATTCCTAATTGATTGGCAAGCTTTATTTCTTCAATTAATAGTTCAACACATTCTTTTTTTGTTAATTCGCGATTTTTGTATAAGTTTGTATTTAAGAAGACATCCGCTATGACTGGCTTCATTTTATAGGTAGATACTAGTCGATCCCATTCTGTTAACGTTTCTTCTGAAGGATGGGGGGTGTTATGCATCATTTGATCCGGAATAATTTCAATTCCTTCCACTGAATTGTCTGCTAAAAATTTAAAGATATCCTCTAGGCTCATACGCTTATTTAAATATTCATCCTGCAAACTATACAAACTCACGCATGTTTTAATTTTGCTCATAAAAAATCTCCTTCGTTTAATATTTTCCTTATTTAATGCCGCTTACATATGTATCATAACTTGTGCTTCTCCTCATTCCTTTTCATTATTTATCATTGCAGATATAGATTTTCGTCTCCTTTTTGTGTCTTTCTACTAATCATGAGTAGAGGTTAAAAATCATGTGTAAATTTTTAATCTCTCATGGTTATAGGTATTTAAAAGAAAACAAAATGAATAAAAAACTGACAATAAAGTGGTTAAGAGGTGGAGAGAAACTTATAAACGTAACCTTTAAAATAAAATTGTAAGCGCAAATCAAAAACAAAAAGTTATATAGATTGTAAGTCCCAAAAAATTTAGAGAAGAGGTTTTTGAAATGATGCAACTTGGAATCATAGCAGCACCAACTGAGGAAAGTTTTCAACGTGCCAAGCAAAAAGGGCTGGATTTTATTGAGGTCTGTGTGAATGAAGGGCAAGATGTAGATGCCTTTTATCAAAATAGAGGCAATTTACTAAAGTGGAAAAATGAATACGGTGTTTCGATTGAATCTATTGGCAGATGGAAGTCTTTACGTATTGATGAAAAGGGAAGTGTCATAGAAGAAGAATTAGAGAGGTGTTACAGATTAATTGATGTCGCTAGTGAACTAGGATGCACCAATTTTGTTAGCGGATGTAATTATGTCGAAGAATTATCCTTTTATGAGAACTGTACAGCTGCGATAACCTTTTTTTCACTGCTTATTGACTACGCTAAACCAAAAGGGATAAAAATTTCTACTTACAACTGCCGAAAAGTAAACTTTGTCCATAACCCTGAAGTTTGGAAAATCGTTCATGGCCATTTAAAAGACTTGGGGATTAAATTTGATCCATCCCACAGCAGATACTTCGGTGGGGATTATTTACAAGAAACTTTAGATTGGGGAGATCGTTTCAACCATGTTCATCTAAAGGGTTCCATGATTATTAATGGTCAGAGAGTGGATGATCCGCCTGCAGGGCTGGATCAGACGGATTGGAAAACATTTATTTCTTTATTAAGAGTGAAAGGGTATTCCGGCGGTCTGAGTATTGAACCTCATTCACCCGTTTGGACAGGAGAATTAGGCGAAAAAGGAATCGATTTTACCATCGAATACATGAAGAAACTTGCATTTTAAAGCATAAGGAGAGGATTAGATGAATAATCGGAAATTAAGATATGGGGTAATTGGTGCTGGCAGTAACGCGGAGAGAAAACACTTAAATAATTATATGAATCTCCCTAATGTTGAATTAGTCTCCATATGTGATGTGAATCTAGAAAATGCTAAAAGATTAGCCGAAAAATATAATATTAACAACGTTTATAGCAATTATGAGGAAATGATTACTACAGAAAATTTGGATCTTGTTAGTGTCTGTACACCGAATTATCTGCACGCAGAAATTTCTATTTACGCTCTATTAAAGGGAGTAAATGTTCATTGTGAGAAACCCCTTGCCGTTAATGCAATCGAAGCGAAAAAAATTGTAGAGGCAAAAAATAAAGCTGGGAAAAAGGTAATGGTCGGTCTTAATAACCGATTTACAAATGAAGCCGTTTATTTAAAAAAGTATATTGATGAGGGGTTCTTGGGAGAAATCTATCATGCAAAAGCTGGATGGATTAGAAGGAGTGGCATACCAGGAAGAGGCACATGGTTTACAAATAAAGATTGTGCCGGCGGCGGAGTGATGATCGATTTAGGGGTTCACTATCTAGATTTAGCATTGTACCTTATGGGTATGCCAGAACCTTCTTATGTGACTGGAGCTGCTTATAATAATTTTGACCACACAACAACCCGTAATCGCAATGGATATCAGGGAAATCCGAATGGAATCTTTAATGTTGAAGATTCTGCACTGGGCTTTATCGGTTTAAAAAATGGAGCAACTGTTAATTTCGAATTCAGCTGGGCATCTAATATTGAAAAAGACAAACAGTATGTAGAAATACTCGGAACAAAAGGTGGAGTTTCTCTTATTAATGGGGAGCTGAAGATCCATTCTGAATTATTGGATACTTGTGTTGATATTTCTCCCATTCTGAATCCAAATATTAAATTAATGAATGAGTTTGAACATTTTACAAATAGTATTCTATCAGGTGAGCCATTAATGGCTCCTGCAGAGCATGGTGTTTACACGATGGATATTATTGATCGTTTTTATCAAGCAGCAAATCGGAACGAACCCGTTTTTTTCGAGAAAGAAGATAAAAATAAAATTCTATTACTTTCTTCATCATTTTGAGGAAAAAGTATCCTATAGATAGAAACAAAATCTATCTATATAGGGTACTTTTTTGCTTGAGTATAAAAAATAGAGGGGAATGATTTTGGGTATGGCAGAATTAAACATACAGGAAAAAATGATAGTAGAGGATTACGAGAATAAGATTAATGAACTGATTGCTAATATCAGCTTCTGAAGTTACGAAGGAAGGTAAAGTAACAATTAGTGTTGATGTGCAAAATACAGGGGACCGGTCGAGAGAAGAAATTGTATAGCTTTATCTAACAGATGTAGTTGCAAGCAGAGTAAGATCGGTTAAGGAGTTAAAAGGATTTAAAAAAATAGAGTTTCTGCCAGGCGAGAAGAAAACAGTAAGTTTTGAGATTGAGATCAAGAATCTTGGTTTTTATAATGAAGCAATGAATTATATCATTGAACCTGGTTTATTTAAAGTAAGTATCGGTCCAAACTCAAAATAAGGACTGGAAGGAGAATTTATTGTAGTAGATTATTAATCTTTCTTTAACCGTTAGTGATCCTATAGACGCAGCAATTTAACTTAAGTTAAATTGCTGCGTTTTTTTATTGTTATTATCCAAATACTTATTCTTCATCTAAGCTAGTTAATAATGTGATAAAATAGCTAAAAAAGTGATTCAAATTGACTATTCCTAGTTAATAATTTCTGAATCTTGAAACAATAGATTAAAAATTACAGTTAAATTTTTATCCTTTTAAATATGAAAGCCCTTTAAATCTTAAAGAGGTTAAAATATTTAAGTTATATGTGTAATAATATGAAGGCGTTTGCATATGGGGTAAGTTAATATAATTTTAACAGTAGCTACTGTAATCAGAGATACACAATTTAGGGTCAGTACTTTAAATTAGGAGGAGAAATATGGCAAATGCAGTGGTTCAGAATACAAATGAGATTGTTGCTTCTCAAAATACTGAAAAGCTTAGTTTTTTTACAAAATTAAGTTATGGATTTGGAGAGTTTTCTGCAAGTGTTGTATGGAGTTTAGCGTCATCTTATTTATTGTTTTTCTACACTGATGTTTTTGGTATAGCTGGTGGTATAGCTGCTATTATTTTACTAGTAGCAAGGGTATGGGATTGTTTTGTAGATCCTCTCCTCGGCTTAATAATGGAACGGACCAAAAGCAAACACGGACGTTTTCGACCATATATCCTTTATGGTGCATTAGCACTTTGTGTCCTCAATATATTGACTTTTTACACTCCAGATCTTTCAACTACTGGGAAAGTCATTTACGCTGCTGTTACATATTTATTATTAGGCACCGTTCATTCGGTGGTTAATGTTCCATATGGTGCACTGGCAACCGTAATGACAAGGGATACAAATGAAAGAACAAATTTAAACGTTTATAGAGGTGTTTTTGGACAATTAGCAGGTATTCTAACTGGTGCTGCTGTAATGCCCTTAATTACTTTTTTAGGTAAGGGAGATCAACAAAACGGTTTTTTCTATGCAGCAATTGTTTTATCATTGGTATCGGCTCCACTTCTCATCTTAACGTTTAAAAACTGTAAGGAAATTGTAACTCCTGCAAAAGAAGAAAGACCTTCTATAAAGGAATCATTAAAATCAGTTTGGTCCAATAAACCAGTATTGTTAATTTTATCAAGTCTTTTCATTGTTTTACTTGGTGTATTTGGTAGAATTGGGACTATCGTGTATTACGCTATTTATGTGTTAAACCGACCTGATTTAATCGCGGTATTATTTACAATATTATCGGTTTGTGGAGCTATTGGTGCATTTGGGGTTTCGTTTATTGCAAAATTCTTTGAAAAGAAAACTCTTTTAATAGGTGGATCCATCATCATGGGACTTGGTTGGTGTGGATTGTATTTAACACCAGTCACAAACTTTACGATGATCTATATTTTGTCAGCGGTTTCATGTATTCCGCTTGGTTTTAGTGGCCTTATGGTGTTCAGTATGGTTGGTGACGCTATTGATGAGAGTCAATTGAAGACAGGCGTACGTGCAGATGGTGCGATCTATTCTTTTACAAGTCTAGTTACCAAAATTGCAAGCGCTTTAGTAGGATCCATAAGTGCAGCCGTTCTAGGGGCAATTGGTTATGTTGCGAATACACAGCAAACTCCTGATGTAGTGAACGGAATTAACATGTTAGTAAACTTAGGACCTGGTATATTATTAATTATCGGAACCATCCCTTTGTTTTTCTATCACATTACGAAGGCAAGAGCAATGGCGAATACAGAAGAACTTCTTAAGAGGCAAAGTGGAATAACAATGTAATAATCTTTATGGAGCTTATAAGTTACGCAGATATGTGTAGCTTATAAGCTATTTTAATAGGAGGTACATCATGAAAGGAATCTTACAAGATTTGACCAATCAGAATAACAAAAATTATATTCTTCCTTTTCTGTGGATGAGAGGGGAAGAGGAAGAAGTAATCAGAGAAGAAATGGCTAAAATCTATGAATGCGGAATAAGGGCTGTTTGTGTAGAGGCAAGGCCGCACCCTGATTTTGCAGGTCCTGGCTGGTGGCATGACCTCGATATCGTAATGGATGAGGCTAAGGAGCGTGGTATGCGTGTTTGGGTGTTAGATGATGCCCATTTTCCAACTGGATATGCCAACGGTTTAATTGAAAACAAATATCCGGAACGAAAGAAAACCTATATTAACTATAATACTTTGGATATATTAGGAGCACAAAATGAGGTAACGGTACATATTCCGCCCATGTTAAAACCAAAAAGTTCCTGGCTTGATATTGGTAAAACGATCGACAAAGAAGAGCAGAAAAACAATAAGTTAATAAGTATTGTTGCAGCAAAGTTAGTAACAGACGGGATTATTCATGAAGAGTTAATTGATTTAACGGACAGTGTTGAAGGTGATTTCTTGACATGCACCCTACCAGAAGGTCCATGGAGACTTTATGTCGTTTATGAAACGAAAACAGATGGCGGCAACCCGAAATATATTAATATGATCGATGAAGATTCTGTCAGTACGCAACTTGAAGCTGTATATGAACCCCATTATGCACGTTACAAAGATGAGTTTGGAAAGACATTTGCCGGGTTCTTTTCTGATGAACCAGCTTTCGGTAATGTAAATGGATTTGACTTTAATGAATCGATTGGTAGAAAAGATATGCCATTACCTTGGAGTGAAGAAGCAAAAACTATGCTTACAGACGCTCTAGGAGAGAATTGGCGATTGTACCTGCCCTATTTATGGAATAGCTCTGAAGAAATGAATCAAAGTGTCTATACTCGATATACATATATGGATATCGTTACTCGTTTATATAAAAAGAACTTCAGTAATCAACTAGGAAAATGGTGTGAAGATCATAATGTTGAATACATTGGCCATGTTATTGAGGATAATGATCAGCATAGCCGTTTAGGAAGCGGTGCGGGCCATTTCTTTCGAGCATTATCTGGCCAGCATATGTCTGGAATTGATGTCATTGGCGGTCAAGTGATTTTTGGCGGTGCCGGTCTAGAGAGAAGGGGAGTCTTCAAAGGAGATGGAGAATTCTATCATTATACTTTAGGAAAGCTAGGTTCTTCTTATGGTCATCTTGACCCAAAGAAAAAAGGGAGAACCATGTGTGAACTTTTTGGAGCTTATGGTTGGAAGCTTGGAGTCAGGGATATGAAGTATATTTTGGACCACTTGATTGTCCGTGGGATTAATTATCTTGTTCCACACGCTTTTTCGATGCGTGAATATCCTGACTTTGATTGTCCGCCCCATTTTTATGCACGTGGACATAATCCGCAGTTCAAACATTTTGCTCATTTGATGCAATACGCGAATCGCTTATGTCATCTTTTTAATGACGGTACCCACGTCGCCCCTGTTGCTGTTTTATACCACGGTGAGAGCGAATGGACCGGGGAATATATGAAAATGCAAAAACCAGCTAGAGTTCTAACTGAAAATCAGATTGATTTTGATTTTGTTCCAATGGATATTTTACATGATTTAACTTCCTATAACGGAAAGTTAGAGAATCAACAGTTAAGTATTAACGGTGAAGAGTTTAAATGTTTGGTGATACCATATAGTCAATATATTACAAAAGAGTTGGCTTCTTTTATTAAAAATTCAGTCGGCTTGGAAATTATTTTTGTAGATGGCAGACCGCAAGGGATTTCTAATGTGGTAGACCAAAAGGAAGCAGCCGAACTTTTACGAGCAACGGAAGAATATAAGGTGATCCCATTGAACAATTTGGCGAATGAACTGAAAGTCTTAGGAATTTATGATATTCAATTAAAGAAGCCATTTAAGGATTTAACTTACTATCATTATAGGAAAGAGATTAATATTTACATGTTCCAAAATGAATCCGCACATGAGACCTTTAGCGGCGAGATTGAATTATCGCTTGGGGAGTCTGCCATTGTTTATAACGGTCTTGAAAATAAATTTGAAAAGCTTCCATTTAGAAAAGACAATGGAAATGATATTATTTATTTGAAGTTAAAGCCATATGAATCATGTGTTGTATTTGCATGTTCTGAGGAACAAGCCGACAATTGCGAAACATATATTCCATATTCTACTAAACTTTGTAGTTGTAAAACTAGCCTAGATTTATCATCTGATTGGAATTATTCTTTGGTCAATAACAAGGAATATCCGAATTTTGGTGAAGTAAATCTCATGAAGGAACTCATTCCGATTTCAAAACAAGATCCAACTTATACGGGTATCATTAGGTACGAAAAAACCTTCGAAATAGAGGGAATATCAAAGCAGGGGATAATAGCTTTTGATCATATTTATGAAGCAGCAGAGTTATGGATCAACGATGAATATGCAGGCATAAAGGTTTGCCCGCCATATGTATTTGAAGTGGCAAAATATTTAAGGAAAGGTACCAATACCGTTCGTGTCGAAGTGGCCACTACCTTAGATCGAGATCGTTTCAATCATCCAGAACCACCATTTATTGTTTGGCACGACGCAATTGATCCAACAGGAATATTTGGAAAAATAACTTTATGGACGTAAAGATAGGTGAGGTGTGATACAAAGTGTATCGCACCTTTTTTCTGTTACTATCATCATTTTTCAAATAGATTAAAAATAACAGTCTAATATTTATCCTATTTATAATTTTGATAAAAGAAAATGATAAAAAAGACGAAAATCTATACCTGAGAAGGTTAATTAAAGAAAGGGAACATCTGAAAAAAGAGGTTAAGATATATATGTAAGCGGAATCAATAGATAAAACTTGATAGAAACATAGGAGGAGGAACAGACAGCATGAAACTTGGATTCAACAGCGCAATATTGAGTGAATGCAGCTTTGAAGAAGTAATTGACTATGCAGCTAATAATGAATTTTCATGTGTGGAGATATGTGCATGGCCGATTGGGAAAGCTGCTCGAAAATATGCCGGTGTTACCCATATTGATGTTGATAACTTGAATGTGGATTACATCAAAAATTATAGCGAAGCAAAAGGAATCAAAATTTCCGCCATTGCTTATTATCCCAATGCATTAGATGAGGATCCAGAAAAAAGTGATTACTATGCAGCACATATAAAAAAATGCATCGAAGCGGCTAAGAAGCTTGATATTAACATGGTAACTACCTTTATTGGTAGGAACCAAAAGAAAACAGTAGAAGAAAATTTGGAAATAATGACTTCTGTTTGGAAGCCTATCGTGGAGTACGCTGATGAACTGGGAGTGAAAATTGCGATTGAAAACTGTCCTATGTTATTTACCACAGATGAGTGGCCTGGCGGACAAAACCTGATGACAACACCAGCCATCTTCCGACGTGTCTTTGAAGTTATTCCAAATAAAAATTTCGGATTAAATTTTGATCCATCGCATTTTGTTTGGCAGCAAATGGATTACATCAAGCCAATCTATGAATTCCAAGAGCGGATTTTCCATATCCACTTTAAAGATATAAAGGTATACGAGGATCGCTTAAACGATGTTGGAATCATGGCATCTCCGCTTGAATACATCTCACCTAAATTACCTGGTCTAGGGGATGTCAATTGGGGAAAATATGTATCTGCCTTAACAGATATCGGTTACCGCGGATATGCCGTCATTGAAGTAGAGGACAAAGCATTCGAAGATTCACTTAAATCTAAAAAAGATTCTATTAAAATTAGTAAAAACTATTTGAGTCAGTTTTTTGCTTAAATAGCTTATCAATATTTTAATCAAATCAATCATTTATTTAATGAAGAAAAAGGAGAAGGATAAATTATGGGTAAATTAAAAATCGGTATTATTGGCTGCGGTGGTATTGCAAATCAAAAGCATTTTCCAGCATTATCAGAATTAAAAGATATGATCGAAATCGTTGCGTTTTGTGATATCGTCGTTGAACGTGCTGAAAAAGCAGCGAAAGAATTTGGAACACCAGATGCTAAAGTTTACGAAGACTACCATGAGCTATTGAAGGATGAATCGATCGATCTTGTACATGTACTAACACCGAATGTGAGCCATAGCCCAATTACGGTTGCAGCCTTTGAAGCAGGCAAGCATGTTATGTGTGAAAAACCAATGGCTCATACTACAGAAGCTGCTCAAAAAATGATCGACGCTTGGAAAAAATCCGGCAAGAAATTCACCATTGGTTATCAAAACCGATTCCGTCCAGAAGTACAATCTCTTCATAAAGCATGTGAAAAAAATGAGCTTGGGGATATCTATTTTGCAAAAGCACATGCCCTTCGCCGCCGTGCCGTACCAACTTGGGGAGTGTTTCCTGATAAATCTCAACAAGGCGGAGGTCCATTAATCGATATCGGTACACATGCTCTCGACATTACTTTATGGATGATGGATAATTACAAACCAGTTTCTGTAACAGGTTCTGTTTTCAATAAATTAGGTCATTTACCGGAAGCCGTTGAAGGAAATATGTTCGGTCCATGGGATCCGGAAACGTTTGAGGTAGAGGACTCCGCGTTTGGTTATATCAAAATGGAAAATGGAGCAACAATTTTCCTTGAATCATCTTGGGCGCTTAACGTTTTAGAATCTAGAGAGGCTGCTACTACTCTTTGCGGAACAAAGTCTGGAGCACAAATCAATTCCGGCATGAGCTTCCGTACCAATGAGTTAGTTTATAATTCCTCACGCAATGGTATGTTAACAGAAGAGAAAAATTCCGCAGGTGGTGCAATTGCGTTCTTTGAAGGCGGATCAAATAAGCCAGAGGTCCTAGAAGCAAAACAATGGTTAGAGGCTGTAAAATATGATAAAGAACCACTTGTAAAACCAGAACAAGCATTTGTGGTAACGAAAATTTTAGATGCGGTTTATAAATCTGCAGAAACTGGTAAGGAAATTGTTTTTGAGGAAGAGACTGTTTTAAGCTAATAGGAGGTGTAAACATGGCATTTAGTATGAAACTGCCATTCGTCGATGTCGTTTGTGATAATAGTCTGAAAAACACATACGTGAATGGGAAAAAGTTGGGATATGAATTCCAAATCCGTTTAAGTAACTATCGTGGACATTATTTATCCTGTATTGAGGAATTTGCTGTTACGGTTGATGGCAAGGAAGTTAATACAGATCATCTAACTTTTACTCTTAATGGCAAAGAGTTTACAGTAAGACAGCTTCCAAGTCTGGTTTCAGAGTTTTGGAATTTAATAGAACCCGCTACAATTAATGTTTATCAACCAGGGGGACTGTCTGAAGGGGATCATCAAATTGATGTAAAGTTAATGTTACGAATCCCATATATGGCAGTTCCAGGAAGAAAGATTGAACGCGAATATGCTGTACTAGATTCTTGTGGCAGTAAAACACTAGCGATAAGAGAGGAGGTTATAGCCAAATGAGTAATATTAAGTTAGGTGTTTCTTTATATAGCTTCACAGATGAGTATGTAAAAGGCAAATTTACATTAGAAGACTGTATTCGTACGGCAGCTGAATATGGAGCAGAAGGATTTGAATTGGTAGGAACCCAAATGCTGCCTTCTTATCCATATGTAAGTGACAAGGTGTTAAATGAATTTAAAGCGATGACGAATCACTATGGAATTGAATTTGTGTCCTACGGAGCAAATGCGGACCGGGGCTTAAGATCCGATCGTGATTTAACGGATGATGAATTGCTTCAATCGGCGATTATTGATTTGAAAACGGCCAAAAAATTAGGCTGTAAGATCATGCGTGCCCAGTATCTTTTATCGCCGGCAGCATTCAGCAAATTAGCCCCTTACGCTGAAGCTTATGGGATTAAGGTAGGAATTGAAATTCATAATCCTGAGACACCAACATCACCAAATATCCAAAAATATGTGGAAGTAATTGAGAAAACAGGATCTAAATATCTAGGATTTGTAACAGACTTTGGAACTTTTGCAACTCGCCCAAATAAACCACATTGGGATGAGGCTTTAGCTAATGGAGCTCCGCTTGAATTGCTGGAAATGGCTGCGCAATTACGCTATGATGATGTGCCTAGAGAGGAAGCAAGACAACTGTTGCTTGATGCTGGTGCCAATGGTCCAGTAATGGGTGCACTTCAGGGAATGTATGGGTTTGTTACATTCTATAATGAGCCTGATTTAGAAGGGTTAAAGAAAATCATGCCATACAATATCCACTTCCATGGAAAATTCCATTATATCGATGAGAATCTTGAGGAAGCGAGTATTCCGTATCAGGACATTTTACCAATTATCCAAAATTCTGATTTTGACGGTTATATTATGGCAGAATACGAGGATCATTTATCGGGAAGGGCTTTACTAATGACGAAGCGTCTTTTGGATTTGGAAAGAAAAATACTAACTAGATAAATTGAGAGAATACAGGTGAATTTCACCTGTATTCTTTACTAAGGCGGGAGAAAAATGAAGAAATTAATTGGGATCGATTTAGGTGGCACAACAGTTAAATTTGCCATTTTGACAGAAGAAGGGGAGATCCAACAAAAGTGGAGCATTGAGACAGATATTCAAAATGAGGGAAAGAATATCGTTCCTAGCATTATTGAATCTATTAATCACCGTATAGAATTATATGGTCTTGTAGCTGATGAATTCCTGGGAATTGGAATGGGTTCACCTGGAACAGTAGATCGCGAAAGAGGAACTGTGATTGGGGCATATAATTTAAATTGGAGTAATTTGCAGCCAGTGAAAGAATCGATTGAAGCTGGGACTGGAATTCCATTTTATATCGATAATGATGCGAATGTTGCTGCGTTAGGCGAGCGTTGGAAGGGTGCCGGTGAAAATGGTGCAGATGTGGTATTTGTTACACTTGGAACAGGTGTTGGCGGCGGAATTATCGCAGATGGCAATCTGATTCATGGCAAGGTTGGAGCAGGAGGAGAAATAGGACATATTAATGTAGAGCCAAATGGATATCATTGTACATGTGGAAATCAAGGCTGTTTGGAAACAGTGGCCAGTGCAACAGGTGTAGTACGTTTAGCCAGGGATTTTTCAGAAAGATATGCCGGTGAATCTGAATTGAAGTGGTTAATTGATGATGGACAAGAAGTAACAGCAAAGACTGTATTTGATCATGCAAAACGGGGAGATAAATTGTCTTTAATTGTTGTAGACAAATTTTATTTTTATTTAGGACTGGCTTGCGCCAATATTGGGAATATATTGAATCCTGAAACGGTTGTGATTGGCGGAGGAGTTTCAGCTGCAGGTGAGATGCTGTTAAAAGGGGTCCAAGATTACTTCCTTAAATTTGCATTTCCAACGGTTAAAACAAGTACGAAATTAAAACTGGCCCAACTAGGAAATGATGCAGGTGTCATCGGTGCAGCATCGTTGGTTAAAGAATCCAGCAAGAGTTAACAAATAAAAGATGCCAATTATTCAGTAAAGAATAAATTGGCATCTTTTTTATTGTCTGTTGCTATGAAGTCCTCAGACAAAATTAGAAATAGTCATTAATGCATTGGATTCATGGCTGAATGCTTGACGATAACGCGGCGGATGAAGAAGGCCATGGCGAGGCCGACCAGCGTCACGATCATCGCAAACAAGAACACATGCTGTGAGCCCACCGTCATAGCGTTAGCCATCTCGGTCTGCTGAGTCGGTGCAGAGGAGTCATGCAAATAGTTCTCCATTCCTGTCGTAAGAATGATGATTGCGATAGCTGTACCAATCGCACCCGCGACCTGCTGCAACGTGTTCATGACTGCTGTTCCGTGTGGGTATAGTGCAGGTGGCAGCTGGTTTAGGCCGTTGGTCTGTGCTGGCATCCACACCATGGAAATGCCGATCATTAATCCAATATGAAGGACGACGATAAAAGCGATTGATGATGTGGGCGATATGCTGGAGAAAAACCATAACGTTACCGCAACGATAGCAAGTCCGGGAATAACGAGCCACTTCGGTCCATACTTGTCAAATAAACGTCCCATCCGCGGTGATAAGATGCCGTTTAGCGCACTGCCCGGCAACAACATGAGACCGGCAGTAAACGCAGACAGTTTCATACCATTTTGAAGAAACATTGGCAGAATAATCATGCTCGACAAAATGATCATCATGCACGAGAGCACCATAAGTAATCCTACATTGTACATTGGATACTTAAAGACTCGCAGGTCCATCATCGGATCACTCATTGTGGTCTGGCGTAGTGTGAACAAAACGAGCGCGATTAACCCGATGGCAATCGAAGTAATCACGACCGTGCTGGTCCAACCCTCGGATCCTTCTCCTGCTTTGCTGAAACCAAAGACAATCCCTCCGAACCCGATGGTTGATAATGCCACGGACAGTAAGTCAATCCGAGGCTTTGTTACATCGGTGACATTTTCCAAATATTTCAGCCCTACAAACAGCCCAATAACCAAAAACGGCAGCGAGAGCCAGAAGATGTAGTGCCATGTAAAATATTCGATTAGGAGACCTGCAACAGTTGGGCCAGTTGCCGGCGCGAACATGATTACAAGTCCGACGAAGCCCATCGCGGCTCCACGCTTCTCGGGTGGATACACGACGAGGATCGTATTGAACATGAGCGGAATCAAAAGACCCATGCCTGCCGCCTGTAGAACGCGAGCAACCATAAGCATTTCAAAGTTGAACGCGAGCGCCGCAATAACTGTGCCGACAATAGAGCTAGCAAGCGAACCAATAAACAATTGCCTCGTTGTAAACCATTGTAGCAGCAGGCCTGTCATCGGCATCAGAATACCGAGAGTAAGCAAAAATCCCGTCGTCAACCACTGTGCGGTTGCGGCCGAAATTTGAAACACATCCATTAAATTACTAATCGCAATGTTAAGTGCAGTCTCACTGAACATACCAACAAAACCGCAAATGAGCAGCGAAGCCATGATGGCACGCGTGTTATATTCCTTCATTAACCATACCCCTTCTCTCTTGAAAATTTTCTATATACGTTCCCCTGTAATCGGTCCGTTATTTGATACAATACAGGTCAAAAATATCCTAGTCAATAAATGAGTTTGTAGCTTTCATTGTAAAAAAGTATCAATTGAATGGATAAGAATTATACATTAATTTTTATCCTATATTTTTTAATAAAAAAATGGACGATAAAAGAAACAAAAATCTACATCTATAAAGTTAATTTAACGAGAGGATTAAGTGATAACAAACGGTAAGATTGAATGTAGGCGGAATCATTTATTGAATGAAAAAAGGAGAGAAGGCTGAAATGACTAATCAGGTGGAGATTAATAGGAAACCGAAACGGGGAGTTTCTCTTTATAGTTATGCTGGTGAATATGGAGTTACGATGAGTTTGGAAGATATGTTTGCTGAAATGGATGATATGGGTGCAAGGGGATTGGAAATCCTAGCAAACTCGCATATTGAAGGCTATCCAAATCCTAGTGAGGAATGGCTGGAGAATTGGGACCGATTAATTAATAAATATAATATCGTACCGGTTGAATATGGACATTGGGTAGATTCCCGCCTATATCAGGGAAGACATCTTACTCCTGAAGAATCATATGAAATGTTGGTTCGCGATTTCAAACTGGCCAACCGACTCGGATTTACCGTTCTTCGTACAAAATTAGGTGTAATCGATGACGATCTTACTCCAGTAGAGAATTGGAGAGAGTTTATTAAAATAGCTCTTCCGCTGGCAGAAAAATATAATGTGCGCATGTGTCCGGAAATTCATGCCCCTACGCTTTTAAAATCCAAGATGGTGGATGATTATGTCGAGTTTATTAACGAGACGGGAACTAAACATTTTGGACTGAACATCGACTTCGGTGTTTTTACAACCCAGACTATACCAGCCAGTGAATGGGGCCCTGATGAGTTTATCATGCCTGAAAGCGATCACAGCCCGGTAGAGGATATGATTCCGTTACTGCCTTATGTATATTGCTGTCATGCAAAATTCGTGAAGATGTCAGATGATTTCGAAGAGATTACGATACCGTACGAGAATATTATTAATACTTTAATAGAGCACAAATGGGACGGTTATATGGTAAGTGAGTATGAAGGTCCAAAGAAAGATTTGCCTGGTTATGCTGTTGAACAGGTTCGGAAACACCATGTCATGATGAAAAGAATATTGGGAGAATAGGAGAGAAGCGAATGTTAGAAAAACCTTGTATTCAATCGAGAGGATTTAAAAATGTGGAACGTGAGGGAGAAATTGTCGGCTTTCAGGTTAACATTAGATCCTTATATTATCGAGGACTCTGGCTTTCTCAGTTGCGCCCGGCTACAGTTACTGTTAATGGGGAAACTTATTTGGTAGAGCAAATTACCTGGACCATCAACGGTGTTACCTATACACAATCTGAAATGGCCGAACTCGGGGATGTTCACTGGGGTCTACTAGAACCTGCTACTCTTACCGTTGCAAAAGAAGGCGGTCTGGAATCAGGAAGCCATGAAATTGAAGTCAACTATACCTATAGCTGCTCTTATTTTCCTCCAGTGGCGGATACTGTTCTCGGTGGAACGCATAAAAGAACTTTGATTTTGGTTTGATCAATAATAAGGTCCTTGGCGACCGAAATGGTGAGCGGAACCGGTGCCAGGGTCGACAATAAGGATCCTTGGCGATCGTACTATTTTAATAGAAATCTTCCTGGTGACGATAGTTGCGCTTTTCATTCCGGAGAACTATGGTACATGTTTGGTACATTTAAAAGGAATTGGCGCCCAAATAAGGCAGCTGATTTTGAACTGTCAGAAAGAATGGTTACCGCTTGGACAAACTTCATAAAAAATGGCGACCCTAACACTAACAATAATAATGAATGGTTGCCATGTACCATTAATAACCCATTGATGTGAATTCAGACTAATCGCTTTTTAAAGTAGTTTAATAGAAATCAAATGGCACAGTGGGAAAAATATAAAAGAGGCGATTTATTTGGAGAAAAAACAGTTAATAAATCCAATTTTACCAGGTTTCTACCCTGATCCTTCCATCTGCAGGGTAGATGATGATTTCTACATGATAACATCAAGTTTCTCCCTATTCCCGGGGGTTCCCATTTTTCATAGCACGGATCTTGCGCATTGGGAGCAGATCGGGCACATACTCGACCGTAAGTCACAATTGCATACGACAGCGGATCATATGACAGCCGGAATCATGGCCCCTACACTTCGGTATCATGACGGCACCTTCTATATGATTACGACGAATGTCAGCGACAAGTGGAATTTTATTGTCACTGCTAAGGACCCTCGTGGGCCATGGTCAGATCCGTATTGGCTAGAGGGCTGCCCGGGCATTGATTCTTCTTTATTTTTTGACGAAGACGGCAAGGCATACATCACTGGTACTAGAGGCGATATCAGTGAGAATGGGACCCATGGAAATCAAGTAATCTGGATCAGTGAAATCGATTTAGTCAATCTGAACCTTGTTGGCGAGAAACAGACAATATGGGGGGGAGCCTTGAATAATTGCGCTTCACCTGAAGCTCCTCATCTTTACAAAAAGAATGGTTATTATTATTTGATGATTGCTGAGGGAGGTACGGAACACTTCCATGCAGTCACAATCGCACGAAGTAAAAATATTATTGACTATTATGAGGGCTATGCGGGAAATCCGATTTTGACGCATCGACATCTAGGGAAACAGTATCCAATCTGTAATGTTGGCCATGCTGATTTTGTTGAACTGAAAAACGGGGAATGGTATGCGGTTATGCTAGGTTCCCGCCTGATTGAGGGGTATCATAAAAACCTTGGCAGGGAAACCTTTATCGCACCAGTCGTTTGGGAGGAAGGTTGGCCGGTCATAAGCCCTGGTACAGGAAAAATAGAATGGAGTTATCCAGCTCCTGCCCTTCCTGCCTATACATCAAAACCTATTCCAATCAGGGACGATTTTGAGGGCGAAAAACTCGGTATGGATTGGGTTTTCTTCGGAACACCTTATAATGATTTTCATACGCTCTCAGACAGCAAGTTGTCCTTGAGCTTGCTGCCACGTTCCATGAGCCCAGAATTACGCAAGATAGACTTGTCTGCAACTGAAACGGTTAAGGATGTTCCGAGTTTGAGCTTTGTTGGACGAAGACAATTGCATACTAGCTTTCGGATCTCTGTCAAAATGCACTTTAATGCATTATCAGAGAATGAGACGGCAGGGATTGTCGTGATGCAGGCGTCTAACCATCAAATCCGGTTTGAGCGATCAATGGAAAAGGGGCAGCAAATACTGAGGTTGATCCAGTGTACTAGCGAGCTTAACGGATACCCGCACCAACCGCATTTTAAAGGTGTAACAACGGAAACTGAGCTTGCTACTACTAAAGTGGATGGTGGAGATATCATTCTTAGCATGATCGCAGAAGGGCAAGCTTATAGCTTTTATTATGGCAACGTGCACGAAAGTCTCTCATTACTTTACGAGAACGCAGACGCGAGAAAAATAAATCCGGAGATTGTTGGTGGCATGGTGGGGACAATGCTTGGTATGTTTGCTAGTTCGAACAACCAGGATAGCAACAACTATGCTGAGTTTGATTGGTTTGAATATAAAGGAGCCGAATAATAAAAGAAAAATTGGTAAGTAGAGATTAAAAATCACAATAAGATTTTTAATCTCTTTATTTTTAAAAGAAATTTGAAAAAATCAAAGATAAAGATTGCACTAATAAGAGATTAAAAAAGTGAAATGAAATGAGTGAATAGACAGGTAAAATAATAAGTAAGATTTTAAGTTTTTAGAACAGGAGAAAGTAAATGCAAAGGTTTAATTTGTTAAAGGTAAAAATGAATATGCCGTTATTAATTCTAATGATAAACACATTTATTGCTTTAGTAGGGGTGGGGTTAGCGATCCCGGTTCTTCCGAAATTTATTCTAGAGATCGGAGCCAGCGGTAAAGATATGGGGTACCTCGTAGCAGCAACGGGACTAACTCAGTTTCTTTTTTCACCTCTAGGTGGGAAGCTTTCAGACCAAAATGGTCGGAAAAAAATTACGATTATAGGGTTAGCCATCATTATGGTGTCTCAATTTCTATTTAGTGTAGGTACCGACCTATGGCTTCTCTATTTATCACGTTTCATTGGGGGAATCGGTGTAGGATTGCTCATTCCAGCTACTATGGCGTATGTGGCAGATGTTACAACAATAGAAAATCGCGGGAAAGGGATGGGGTTACTTGGTGCTTCCATTTCACTGGGTTTTGTTATTGGTCCAGGAATTGGTGGATTTCTAGCAGAATTCGGTATACGTGTCCCGTTCTATGCTTCAGCACTTGCCGCTGGAATCGCCATGATCGTCTCCCTATTATTTTTACCTGAGTCATTGTCAAAAGCACAACAGCGTGTGTTTAGAAATTCATCGTTGGAACAAAACGGAATGATTCATGAAATCAAAAGGTCTTTTAAAGTGTCTTACTTTGTCCTTTTACTGCTTATTTTCACCATGACGTTTGGCTTGGCAAACTTTGAAACGATCTTTGGAATATATGTTAGTGAGAAATATGAGTATACACCTAAAGATATTTCCATCATCATGACTATCGCCGCTTTGACCGGGGTTATCATTCAGGCGCTTATGGTAGATAAGCTTCTTCGACGTTTTGATGAGATTCGAGTAATTAATATTTGTTTCTTCTTATCTGCTGTAACCATGGTTCTTATTTTAATTTCTGGGAATTTTTTATTCATGTTATTTATGAATATTTTGTTTATCTTGTTTACATCCATTCTTCGCCCAGCCATTAATACCCTGTTATCAAAGATGGCAGGAAGTGAACAAGGTTTTGCTGCGGGGATGAACAATGCCTATAGCAGTTTAGGAAATATTATCGGCCCCTCATTAGCGGGAATTTTATTTGATGTATCATATAATGTTCCATTTATTTTTGGTGCTGTTATTTTGTTAGGCAGTATTGTCATGTGTGTGGCCTGGAATCAGAGAGCAAGACAAAATTCTGATTTTGTTTCGATTTTAGGTGGACATAAATAAACTCCAAAGGAGAAGAAAATATGACAATGGCAATTGGATTGAATTTATTTTCAGTATTTAAAGAATTAAACGAAGATTACTTCGGCACCTTAGAAAAGGATGCAGAAATGGGATATCAAAATGTCGAGTTGATAACTGTAAATTTTTCTACGGGACAGCGCTACACCGATACTTTTTCTCTTCCGATAATTAAACAAAAGTTAAGTGATTTAGGATTAAATGCTTTTTCAGCACATGAAGGTGTTGCTCCAGGGAGAGCAATTATGGATGCCGATTGGGATCGGATTATTGAAGAAAATGCAGAACTTGGTTGTCAGTCGATTGTTTTCCCAATGGCAATGATCTCAGGATATGAAGACACACTTCACACAGCAGAACATCTAAATCTAATTGGAAAGAAGTGCAAAGAAGCGGGTTTAAACTTTTACTATCATAACCATGCACATGAGTTTAAGAGAATAGAAGAAACATCATTATTTGAACTACTCGTAGAAAATACGGATCCAGCACATGTGAAATTTGAGTTAGACCTCGTATGGGTGATGAGAGGTTGACATGATCCGTTGGCATTACTTGAAAAACTGGGGAATCGTTGTGATATGGTCCACCAAAAAAACTTAGGTAAGCACGTAAATCCAGTTAATATTTTTATGTCTTCACCACAAGTAAACACTTTAGATACGATGAAAATCTACACAGAGTATGTGAAACCAACTGATTTTGTTAATCTAGGGAACGGACTTGTAAATTTTCAGGAGACCTATCAGAAGTTACATCGATTAGGATATATCCGTTATGCCATTGTAGAAAATGAGGGACACCTTGAAGATAAATTCTCAAGTATTGAGAATGATTTAAAAGTCATGGAAAAATACGTACTTGGACTTAAAAAAATTAATTAATCTATACAACATATTTGTAAGCAAGATTAACCGCAAAGTGATTGCTAGAACTTATGCGGTTTTTTTAATTGTATTATTTTATTAATAGTGGGGAGGAAGCATGAAATATCCATACGAGAGTGTTGTATTAAATGAAGAAATACCGATATTTATTTTGATAAATAGGTGGAAAAGGTCATCATTTAAGCGAATGACGACCAAAACTCACGAGGAAGAAGGGGAATAGGTCATCATCAAGCGGATGATGACCATAATTTAAGAAGTAAAAAGCGGAAAAGGTCATCAACAAGGGGATGACGACCAAACCTCAGGAGGAAAGAAGTAGAAAAGGTCATCATCAAGTGGATGACGACCAAACCTCAGGAAGTAAGAGGCGGAAAAGGTCATCATTAAGCTGATGACGACCAAACCTCAGGAAGTAAGAAGCAAAAAAGGTCATCATCAAGCGAATGACGACCAAATCTCAGGCGGAAAGAAGTAGAAAAGGTCATCATCAAGCGAATGACGACCAAATCTCAGGAGGAAAGAAGCAGAAAAGGTCATCATCAAGCGAATGACGACCAAACCTCAGGAGGAAAGAAGTAGAAAAGGTCATCACCAAGCGGATGATGACCAAACCTCAGGAAGTAAGAGGCAGAAAAGGTCATCATCAAGTGGATGACGACCAAACCCCAGGAAGTAAGAAGCAAAAAAGGTCATCACCAAGCGGATGACGACCAAACCTCAGGAGGAAAGAATCAGAAAAGGTCATCATCAATCCCGTGATGACCTAAACTCCAATCGATAGAAAGTTCATTCATAATAAGTCCACTGACGAACTCCAATCTGTTTATAATTCCTCACTAAAATCCTCTTAATTGTCCTTTTTAACTCTATCACCATGCACCAATCATAAATTAAATTCGTGGTAATCCTCATTTCAGGAAATAAAAGTCGTATTTCGCTTACATTTCGTAAAACTGCAACCGTAACCAACTCTTCGTGCCCACAGACTCCACACTTGCATATCTTACCGTTAACATGAATTGAAAATGAGTCACACACTGCACAAGTTATTCCTTTGCGCAACTTCTTAAATTCATAATGTGGCAGTACTGTATAAGGATTTTCTTCAATATGAAGAGAAATCAATTTGTCAGCAAGCAGTTTATCCTTTCCGTTTAATTTAGAAGGAATTGCATCTAACTTTCTCATATAGCTATTTAATTGTGTTGGAAAAATAATAGGACTGTCGAGGGGGGCTTGGTATAGGGTAAATTCGGGATTAATAAAAACGACTTGGGCCTCGATTGGCAAGTTATACCCAATATTCTGAAGTAATTGACGGAGCAGGGAGTCGCTGCGAATCAATTGGAGAAGTGGATTATTATATTCTTTTTTGGGCTTTTTGTATAAGCGGTTTGTGTTTGGCTCAATAAAATAATCCCCCTCAAAATTTTTTATTTCGTAAAAGAAGATTCTACCAGAAGTAATAATCAAGGAGTCTATTTGAAATAAGGTGTTGTTTACCTTAAACAGCAGATCATTCAATATATAGCATTCGCATTGGAGCTCCTCGGTTAGTTTATCAAACATGACTTCTCCTTCAAACCCCTTCTTAAGGGTGAAAAAGTGCTGCTTGTCCTTTTCAGATAACATCATCCGTTTATTTAACACTCTTAAAATCTTTAATTCCTTTGATTCAAAACGGGGCTTATAAGCCATATGCCACAACCTTTCTTCTTATTCAAATCTTATTTTATAAAAAAATATGGACAAGGGTACTAATAAGAAGTGAATATTTGGTTAACTTTACCTCAAGTGTTTCCCTGACCACTGTTTAAGTAATGTTAGATTAAAAAAAGTTGACCTAAAAGTTTATTAGAAGTATAATCATAAACGTAAGTTTACATTATAAACAAATGTTTAATAATCTATTGCTGCTTAATCTTATAACATTCATTAGGGGGAACATCAATTGAATAAGCGGAATACTGGAATGGCACTATCACTTATACTTGCCGCAGGAACACTATTAGGTGCTTGTGGGAAAAGTGATGACAACAAAGGAAACGATACGACTAAGGGCGGAGAAAATGGAAAAGGCTTCTCAGTAGGTATGGTGACTGACATCGGCGGTGTGGATGACAAATCATTTAACCAATCTTCTTGGGAAGGTCTTGAGAAATTTGGTAAAGAGAATGGCTTAACAAAAGGTAAAGGCGGCTATGATTATCTTGCTTCTAAATCAGATGCTGATTATACAACAAACTTAAATACTCTTGTTCGTCAAGGATTTGACTTAGTATACGCTATCGGATTCTTAATGCCAGCATCACTTGAAGAAATTGCGAATCAACAAAAAGATTCTAAATTTGCAATTGTGGACGCTGAAGTAAAACTGCCAAACGTAGCAAGTATTTTATTTAAGGAGCAAGAGGCTGGATTCCTTGCAGGAGTAGCTGCTGCTCTCTCAACAAAAACTAACCATATTGGATTTATTGGCGGAATGGAAATTCCTGTTGTTGAACGTTTCGAATCTGGTTACTTGGCTGGTGTTAAGGCAGCTAAGCCAGAGGTAAAAGTTGATGTTCAGTATGCAGGTGCGTTTGACAAGGCCGAGCTTGGTCAATCGATTGCATCTAAAATGTATTCCTCCGGTGCGGACGTTGTCTTCCACTCAGCTGGGGCTACTGGTGTTGGTCTATTTAAGGAAGCTAATGACAGACAGAAAAAAGACCCAAGCAAACAATATTGGGCAATTGGGGTTGACCGTGACCAAGCTGACATGGGTCCAGATGTTGTCCTTACATCAGCACTAAAACGGGTCGACATCGCTGTTAATGACCTTGCAACAAAAACAAAAGATGGCAATTTCCCTGGCGGCGAGGTTGCATTATATGGTTTGAGTGAAGATGGTGTTGGCTTAGCACCGATTAATGCAAAAGCAGAAAACAAAGCTGAAATTGAAGCAACAGTAAAAGAATGGGTCGATAAGATTAAATCAGGTGCTGTAAAAGTTCCTGAAACACGTAAAGAATTAAAAACGTTTAATCCAAAATAATAACACTGATTAGGTAGGACAGGATTAGTGTAATTTATGGGGTGTGTTATATGCCTGAGAGAATGACGGAGAAAGAGCTTTTGATACTCGATTTAATAAGAAAGAATCCATATGTTTCTCAACAAGAGCTTGCAGAAATATTAGGGTTATCCCGACCCTCGATCGCTAATATTATTTCTGGTTTAACTAGAAAAGGAAATATTTTAGGCAGGGCCTACATTTTAAGTGAATCACAACGGGTAATTTGTATCGGCGGCGCCAACATAGACCGAAAATTCCATATCAAAGAAAAAGCCCAGTTAGGAACTTCCAATCCTATTTATGCCACTCAGAATGCAGGCGGCGTTGCACGGAATATCGCTGAAAACCTAGGACGGCTTGGGATGGAAGTGTCACTAATATCGGCATGCGGCGTTGATAAGGACTGGTCAGTCATAGAAGATGCATCAAATCTTTATATGAACCTAGAAACCGTAACCCATTTTCCTGAAAAATCAACTGGTTCTTACACAGCTGTTTTAGACTCAGATGGAGAATTAGTTATTGCCTTAGCCGATATGGAAGTGTACGACGCAATCACACCTGAATTGCTGCTAAGGCATGATGTATTATTAAGCTCAGCAAAATGTATCATGGTCGATTTAAATTGTCCAAAAGAAACCATCCAATTCTTATGCCATTTTGCTAAAAATCATAATCTACCGATTGTTTTAGTACCTGTTTCTTCACCAAAAATGGCACGATTGCCGGATGCTTTAGACGGTGTTACATGGCTAATTACGAACCGAGACGAATCAGAAACTTATTTTCATACAGAGATCAAAAATGAAGATGACTGGAAAGATGCAGTAGAAAAGTGGCTAGCACTCGGCATCTCCAATGTTATCATTACGAATGGAAAAGCAGGTTCCATGATTGGGAATAGGGAAGAGGGTATCTTTCTTGTTCCTCCAATCGTGACTAAGGAAATTGTCGATGTAACGGGGGCTGGAGACGCCTTTTCCTCTGCTGTTATTTTTTCTTGGTTAGAGGGAAAATCATTAATTGAAATCGCCAAAACTGGAAGTATGAATGCATCTAAAACATTGCAATCACCCTATACAGTCCGACAAGATTTATCAGCAGAACAACTACAAAAAGACATGGAGGAATTATCATGAAACAATATATTACATTCTCTGACGAAGTACAGACAGCTAAAGAACAAGGAAAACCAATTGTTGCCTTAGAGTCTACGATTATTTCTCACGGAATGCCTTATCCGCAAAATGTTCAGACTGCTCGTGAAGTTGAACAAATTGTGCGTGATAACGGGGCAGTTCCGGCTACAATTGCTATCATTGATGGAAAAATTAAAATCGGATTATCTGATGAAGAGTTAGAAATGTTCGGTAAAAGCTCAGATGTTGCAAAAGCATCACGACGAGATTTAGCTTATTTGATTGCTACAAAAAAACTTGGAGCAACAACAGTAGCTGCGACAATGATTTGTGCAGAAATGGCAGATATTCAAATCTTCGTTACAGGTGGTATTGGCGGTGCTCACCGTGGGGCAGAAACCACAATGGATATCTCAGCTGACCTCGAAGAACTAGGGCAAACAAATGTTGCCGTTATTTGTGCGGGTGCTAAATCTATTTTAGATTTAGGGTTAACGATGGAATATCTTGAAACTAAAGGTGTACCGGTTATTGGCTACCAAACTGATGTACTCCCTGCTTTCTATACACGCAAAAGTGAATTCGGATTAAACTTAAGTGCAGATGATGTTGATACAATCGCCTCTACATTAAAGGTAAAATGGGATTTGAACCTAAAAGGCGGAGCGGTTATTGCTAATCCAATTCCTGAAGAATACGCTATGGATGAGAAAGTAATAAATGCTGTCATTGAATCAGCATTAAAAGAGGCAGAAGAACGCCACATCACTGGTAAAGATGTAACGCCATTCATGCTTGGTAAGGTGAAAGAACTAACAGAAGGCAAAAGCCTAGATGCAAACATTGCATTAGTTAAAAACAATGCTGTTGTGGGAGCAAAAATCGCTGTAAGCTTTAACGCATTGAAATAATAAAAAGAAGAAGAAATGCTTTCTGCTTGTAGATCAAATCTAGCTCTAGATTGGTCTACAAGCTTTTTTTATTATTCTTTTATAGTTTTTACTATATTTCAAAATAATCTGATAATATGGTATAATTATTTGATACATATTGAAAGATCGTTAATTGAAATCATTTCCTAAACCGATGTGCTAAATTGTTAATGATATTGTAAGAGGCGGTGAATATAGATTGAGTACATTAGAATATGGTTTACTAGATTGTTTTCAAAATGTTTGCAGCTCAATTGGCAATTATGAAACAGGAATATCTAACATTATCCTCCTTAGCAATCTCTATACATACCATTGCCATTACGATGTCCAGGAAAGAAAAATAGAATTTAATGAAGATAGAATGGACTGGATTAAACGAGTAAAGTGGAGCCAATTATCCAATTCTAGTACTTTTTCATTCGGAGACTCCCAATCGGAGTGGATCTATATCCGGCCGATTTCGCACAAAGGCGAGCATAAATATTTTTTGGTCCTAATATATCCGGAAAAAAATCAAAAGAAAATACTTCAAATTTTAGACCTCCTTGCCAAACAACTCAGTTATCAAATAGTCACACAGCCGAATTTGTCATCCCTTTTTTTGCAAAGTACATATCAGCAGCAAATTACCAACACTATTGATGAAGGATATTTGACCGTCGATAAAAAAGGAATTATTACTTTTATCAACAAAACTGGCGAAATTATCCTCGGACTTGAAGAAAGTGAACTAACAGACCATCCACTTGTCGAAGTCCTGCCAAATTTTTATCCTTCACCACTTGAAACTCTCCATACAAAAGAAAATTGGGTGAACCGGGAAGTATTTTTTGATTTACCAAAGGGTAAGATTCATCTTATTTTTTCTGTCATTCCTTTGTTAGAAGGCGGACTTCCTGTTGGGGTTGTTATTACATTCAAAGAAATGAAAATCATTATGAAAAAGTTGGAGAGTATAGTCAGCATCCAGCCCATTTTTCAATTTGAGGATTTAATCTATAAAAGCCGTGCCATGCATGAATTGGTTAAAACCGCAAAAGTTGCTGCCAAAACTGAGTCCAATATATTAATAGAAGGGGAAAGCGGGACAGGTAAGGAATTGATCGCTCAATCTATTCATAATCAAAGTCAGCGAAAAGGAAAACCGTTTATTGTGATTGACTGTTCCTCTATACCAAGGGATTTAGTAGAGAGTGAGTTATTCGGATATGTAGATGGCGCATTTACAGGAGCGCGCAAAGGAGGCAGGCTGGGGAAATTTGAAGTGGCCAATGGCGGTACTGTATTTCTCGATGAAATAGGAGAAATGCCTTTAGAAATTCAGGTGAAACTGCTGCGTGTTTTACAAAGCCGTACGATTACACGAGTTGGGGGACATGATCCCATTCCTAGCAACGTTCGAATTATAGCTGCAACGAACCGAAATCTTGAGGAAGAGGTTGAAAATGATAATTTTCGATTAGACCTTTACTATCGATTAAACGTCCTCCAGCTCACTGTCCCCTCATTAAGGGAGAGAGATGGTGATATTCCATTACTTGCCAAGACATTGGTGGAAGTAGCAGCCAATCGAACCAATCGCTATTCACCAAAAATCTCTGTGGATACAATGAAAATTCTTGAAAGTTATCCTTGGCCCGGAAATATAAGAGAATTAGAGAATGTAATAGAAAGAGCCATCTTGATAGCGCATGATGTGATTGAGCCTGAACACTTGCCTAAAAATATTCTTCATGCTGCTCAATTAGATGAGCAGAGAAAGCATGAAAAACATTTAACTTTAAATCTCACTGATAAAAATGTGAATTCATTTAGAGGGATGGAAAAGGAGTTAATTATGAACACTCTCCGTAATGTGAATTGGAACAAAAGTCAGGCGGCTCGAAAATTAGGGATTTCCCGTTCGAACTTATATGAAAAAATTGCAAAATATCATATAGAACCGGTAAATGAATTTTATTAAGGGGGTATTTTCTAAAATGAACCTTCTGACCGGCTTTGTGGTTGACGAGGTTAAAAAGGTTTTTGAGCAGTATAAAAACGACAATGAAGTTGAATCAGAGCTGCAAATGATTGGCTTGGATTTCTCCTACATTTGTCATTACGATCCTATTTTAAAAGAGGTAGTTGTGGGACGTGACAGAGGGATTGAACTTCCCATTGATTTTACATTCATCCATAAAACGGCATGCTACGATAACCGAATCATCGGAATGGATAGGGCCGGACAATTAAGGTATCTTTACTCCACACCGATTATTTTAGAACAAGAAACGAAATTCTTTCTAATTTGCACTTCTCATATAGGCCATGACCCATTTACCCTGCTAATTTTAGAATTGTTAGCAAATTTTATTAGCACCCGGCTTGAAACACACATAAAGCTTCAAGAGGTTCATCTTAAAAATGACCATATGAAACAGATAACAGAAACTGTTAGTGCTGGCAGTTTATCTGTTGATAAATTCGGCACCATCCTGTTAATCAATGAAGTCGGAGCGGACATGCTGGGGTTAACTCCTGAAGTAGTTATTGGAAAGCCAATTTCTGAAGTTTTGGATAGTCAGGCATTTTCATTACATATCTTGAAAAGCGGTAAGCCAATTATAGATAAAGAAATAAAAATAAAAATTAATAAAGGGCAATATTATTTTCGACTATCTTCCGTCCCCCTCTATGATCATTTGGATGAACCGATTGGGATTGTCTACCATTTTAAAGATGTTAGAAAAGAAGTAGAAATGATCGTGAACACGAAGAGTTTTTTTCATTTTGACGATATTATTTATCAATGTGAAGAAATGGAGAACTTAATTCATTTAGCCCAAAAAGCGGCATTGCAGGACTCAAGTATCTTAATAGAAGGTGAAAGCGGAACAGGGAAAGAACTTATTGCCCAATCCATTCATAATTACAGCAACCGATCTAAGAAGCCATTTGTTGTTATTGATTGCTCAGCGATCCCTAGAAATTTAGTGGAAAGTGAATTATTTGGCTATGAGGATGGTTCTTTTACAGGCTCTCGCAAAGGGGGCAGAATGGGAAAGTTTGAACGGGCCAACGGAGGGACAGTTTTTCTGGACGAAATAGGGGAGATGCCATTAGAAATTCAATCCAAGCTGCTCCGTGTTATTCAAAGCCGATCAATTACAAGGGTCGGAGGGCATGAACCGATCCCAATTAATATACGAATCATTGCGGCTACAAATCGAAATTTGGCGCAAGAAGTATCAGAAGGAAGTTTTCGAAATGATTTGTATTATCGACTGAATGTCATTAATTTATTTGTCCCTGCTTTACGTGACCGGAAAGGAGATCTTCCGTTACTCGTTCAGAAATTAATGGAAAAGACAGCAAAACGTGAAAAAAGGGAAGTTCCATACCTTTCAGGTCGGATCATGGAGGTTCTTGAAAATTACACATGGCCGGGGAATATCAGGGAATTAGAAAATACAATGGAACGTGCTGTAATTCTGGCAAATGGAGAAATTGACAATCAACATTTACCGAAGCGTTTGTTGGGATTACAAAATATGAATTCGTCTTCTACTCCCACTCCAAATGAATCTTTTGTTGACCAACCATCTTCACATAAGCCCAAGATTGTCATGGAACGGCACTTAATAATAAACGCTCTTAAAGAGTCAAATGGGAACAAAAGCAAGGCAGCTAAAAAGCTTGGGATTGCTAGGTCAACTTTATATGAAAAAATGTATCTGTATCAATTACTTTAGGGTTCCATTTCCATTCATGTGTTAAAAGGAATCTACTTTTATTTTAGCAGTTACAAGGAATGAGTCTCCCTTTTCCAAGGGAGACTTTTATAATCCATTAGCTTACATGAACTTTAATAGATTCATCTTTGGCATTGTTTTCATATTGATAGGCATTTTTTATAGGTACCATTAAGAGGGCGGCAGCTGCAATCAAACCAGGAATGGCAAAGGCGATAAAGTTTAATGGAATTGGTAAAGAAATTGATAGTAGGAATCCTCCTAAAAGGGGCCCGAGCATACCACCGGTCCTGCCGACTCCTGAAGCCATCCCTAATGCTGTAGATCTGATTGATGGAGGATAGTACTGGGAAACATATGCCTGAACAATATTTTGTGCACCAATGGTTGCAGCTCCGGCAATGGCTACTAACAAATATATTACTAACGTATTTCCTCCAAATCCTAGGAGTGTCAGAGCCACGGCACCTGAGGCATACATCGGAACAAGCATTCTTTTGGAACCGTATTTATCACAAAGTCTTCCGATTATAAGTGTCCCGATAATGGCTCCACCTTGGAGGGCAATGAGAAATCCTAAGCTTGAGTTTAATCCATATCCTGCTTCCATCATTAATTTTGGGAGCCAAGTATTCAAACCATAAACCATCAATAGACAACTGAAGAATGCTGTCCAAAACATAACCGTACTGAAGGCCCTGTTCTCTTTAAATAATCCTATTATAGGAACCTTTGTTTCTTGGGTTTTTAAGTTGATAACCTCGTCATTTTGACTAAAATGTGATTCGGGACTTACTTTGGCAAGGGTTGCAATCAATTTTTCTTTTTTGCCTGTACGGATAAGATAACTGGCTGTTTCAGGCAGTTGTTTATACATAATAGGTAATAATAATAGAGGAAGACCCGCAAACCAGAAGATTGATTTCCATCCGAATGTTGGCATCAAGGTGATCCCTATTAAGGGAGCAAGAATTCCCCCAACAGAATAACCACATAATACGATACTTACAATCATACTTCTCATCGTTTTAGGAGCATAATCAGTTAATAGTGCGATAACATTCGGCATGATTCCTCCCAAACCCAAGCCAGCTAAGAAACGAAAGGTTGAGAAAGTAGTAGGGGTTTCGGCAAAGCCGCAAAGGAATGTAAATAAACTAAACAGTACTAACGTTATAGCAACTACGTTCTTTCTGCCAATCCGGTCAGCCAAAGTACCGAAAAAGATAGCCCCAAACATCATCCCAAATAACCCATAGGTCCCGATTGCTCCTGCTTCCACCGATGAAAGATTCCATTTTTCTATCAAGGTGGGTAAAACCGTTCCATAGACAACCAGATCATAACCATCAAACAAGATAATGAAAAAACTCCATAATAGTAACCCTAAATGAAAGCGGTTAAATTTGCTGTTTGCAATAACTTCAGTAGAATTAATCGTTGTCATTTTCTTATCCCCTTCAAAAATAAAATTAGATGATAACGCTTACGAAGATTTGAGAGAAATTCTTCTTTGTTATCGGTTATTACTAATAACACTTTACTTATAGTGAAATGCGTTCTCTATTTAGAAATTATAAACACTAGTGGTTTCAATTTCAATAAAATATTTATATTTTTCGGAATATTGATACTGAATCGGGTAGATAGAACCATCAAACACATAAAAAAGCGGGAATTTTCCCGCTTTTTTGGTTGGCTCCAGCATGACTGCCCAAGAACGAGCTAAGTTTGTTGTACTGATTTCGGACAATTCGAACAGTAGTGTAGTGATTTTGGACAAAAACATCGGAAAAATTTAAATGATTATTTTTCTGAATGTTGTAAATGATAGCGTTTTCCATATTGGCACGCTTCTTGCATTATTAGTTGGTATAGGATTCATTCACCTTTTTACTATCTGCACAATGCAAAGATTAATATTTTTTAAGTTAAGAATCCTAAAACCAAATAAAAGGAGGGGTTTTCATGTCAAACGTAAAAAAGGTTCTAATTGTTGGAGGGGGGATTGGAGGGCTGGCAACAGCTATTGCTTTACAGAAAGCTGGAATTCAAACAGAAATTGTTGAAAAGCAAAAGGAATGGAATGTTTATGGGGTGGGCATCATTCTGCAGTCAAATGCACTTAGGGCCATTGATGCACTCGGGCTCATGGAAGAATTTTTAGCTGTTGGAACGACTCATTCAGCCTTACATATTCGTGACTCACAAGGAAATATGATCTTTGATGCACCTATTCATCCTTCCGGTAAGTTCAACATGACGGGAGGAATACCGCGAAGAGATCTTCACGATATATTGCTTCGGACCGCTTTAAACCATGGAACTAACATTCGAATGGGCACGACTGTAGAAGTAATTGAAAGTGCAGCTAATTTTGTCTATACGACATTTACTGATGGTACCTCTGGGACCTATGATCTTGTAATTGGAGCCGATGGAGTCAGATCGAAAGTTCGAAACATGGTGTTTGGTGAAATTGAACCGAACTTTGTGGGCCAAGCCGTTTGGCGCTACACGCTAGAGCGTCCTAAGGATATCGAGAACATTACGATGTATTATGGGCAGAAAGCAAAGGCCGGAATCGTTCCGATGACAAAGGATAGCGCTTATGTCTTTATTGTTACGGCAGAACCCGGAAATCCATGGAAACCAGAGGACCAACTGCATGTGCTAATGCGTGAGGCCTTTAATGAATTTGGAGGTTTAATTGCTGAATTAAGTGAGCAAATTTCCAATCCAAAAGAAGTCGTGTATCGGCCGCTCGAGACCCTAATTGTTGAGAAACCTTGGTATCGGGATCGGGTGATTTTGATAGGTGACTCTGCTCATGCAACGGTTCCTCATTTAGCACAAGGAGCGGCGATTGCCATTGAAGATGCCCTTGTTTTAGCGGAATTGCTTCAAACAGACGCACCTTTACCAGACATATTAAATCAATTCATGGAAAGACGTTTTGAGCGCTGTAAATTTATTGTTGAAAATTCAAACAAACTGGTTAACTGGGAACTTCTTCAGTTAGAAGGAAGGCTGCCTAGAGAGAATAACCCGAACGCAATTGTCGCACAAAGCCTCATGAAAATGACAGAGGCCATTTAATAGACCGTCCTAGAGTCAAAAAATAATATACGTATGGAGTGTAGTAAAATGTGGCATTATTTTCCTGAACATTATATGTGGTCCTACCAAATTGTTAGGATGTTTAGCCAAGCCCACTTTGGCGGTGGTGAAGTAAATGAAATCCTGGAAGCAGCAGGCAACATTACCCTGGGTGATACGGATAGCTTTCACAACGCATGGATGGGAATGGGTAACCGCTCACTAGCTGTTGCCAATGAAGCCCTCGACAAAGAACAGATTGAAACGGCTAGAGCAGCCTATTTACGGGCTTCTAATTATATTCGGACGGCAGAATTTTTCCTTCAGCCAGACGATCCTAGAAAAATACCAACCTATTTAAAAGGGGTTGAATCCTTTCGAAAAGGAGCGGAGATGCTGGATAACCCGCCAAGGGCAGTTGAAATTCCTTATGAAAACTCGTTCCTGCCAGGATACTTTTTCGAAGTCCCGGGCAAAAAAGACAGCCCATTAGTGGTTATGTTTGGCGGGCTTGATTCCACAGCTGAGGAACTTTATTTTGGTCCTGCCCAGTTATTAAAGGAACGGGGAATTGCCCTTCTAGCTGTAGATGGTCCCGGACAGGGCGGTGCATTAAGGTTAAATCATATTCCTTCCCGATACGATTACAATGTGGCGGGGACTGCTGCCTATGACTGGGCCATTCAAAACCTTGATGTCGATGCTAATCGTGTGGGAATAATGGCCGTATCCATGGGCGGTTATATGGCAGCAAGGTCTGCAGCCTTTGAACCTCGCTTTAAGGCATGCGCCATTTGGGGGGCAGTTTATGATTATCAATCAGTTTGGTCTAAGCGTCCAGATAATCATCCTTTGGCAAAAATTCTTCAGCATGTTGTAGGCGCGGAAACCATGACTGAGGCACGTCAAAAGCTAGACCTATTTAATCTTAAAGGGGTGGCTGAAAAAATCATCATGCCAACCTACATTATTCATGGTGAGGATGATCGTCAGGTCTCCGTAGAGAACGCCTACAATCTATATAATCATTTAACTTGTCCAAGATGGTTGAAAATTGTTCCAAAAAGCAGTCCGGGTTCCGCTCATTGCCAGGTGGATAACGTAACCGAAACTTACGAAATGTACGATTGGCTCAAGCTTCAGTTGAACGCATAATATCATATTTTTCATTATTAGGAGGAAGAAATCATGCCAAAAAGAAATCACTTTATTTCTCAATTAGCCCACGTCGAACTTTTAAGTCCAAAACCAGAAGAGTCTGTGAAATTTTTCAAAGATATATTGGGAATGGAGGAATCTGGAAGGATCGGTCAATCGGTTTACATGCGTGCATGGGGCGAGTTTTTTCACCATAGTTTAAAGATCACAGAGGCTAAATCAAATGGGGTCGGACATATTAGCTGGAGAGCGGAAAGTGATGAAGATTTGCTTGATGCTGTTCAATATATTGAGAACATGGGCTGCGGAAAAGGATGGATTGAAGGGGACCTAGGACATGGTAAGGCCTATCAATATTACTCGCCCGATGGTCATTTAGAAGAAATTTTTTGGGATGTGGAGCTTGCCGAGATACCTGCTCATTTGAAAAGTAAATGGAGATCCCGTCCACAAAAAAATCCAAGCCGGGGTGCCTCTGTAAGACGCTTAGACCATGTAACTCTATGGACCAGTGATGTAACCCGTCATACAAACTTCTATAAAGAGTTAGGATTTAAGCATAATGAAGGAATTGTCATTCCAAATGGTACAGAGGTTGGATCCTTACTAGCCGTGTCAAGCTTATCACATGAAATTGCCTTATTTGCTGATTTTAAGAAGGAGCATGGACAGCTGAATCATTTATGTTTTGCGGTCGAAAATCGAGATCAAGTGCTAGAGACCGCTGATTATGTGGTTGATAACGGCTATAGGCTGGAAATGAAGCCATTTAAGCATGCTGTGGGTGAGGCGTTTACTACGTATGCGATTGAACCAGGCGGTAATCGGATTGAAATATATGGCGGATCTCCATTATACTTTGCCCCGGATTACGGTCCTAAGATTTGGAAGGTTGAGGAAAATCCGAACGATGCCTGGGATGAAGTAAATATTTTTGAATCAGCACAGTTTGATAGTATTAAAGAAAAAGCTTAGAAGTAGTGCAAAAGTGATAAAGGACGTCTTGATAGATGTCCTTTGTTAATTTAAGAGAATTGGGGAGCTCTGACAATGAAATTTATTACTTTTCGAAATCCTAACGGTGAACAATGCGGAGGATGGCTAAGCGGTGATGGAGTAGTGGATATGCAGCTTGCCGGTCAAGGGAAATTACCGTTCAGCATTCGTGAATTGTTGGTTAAACATGAAACTTATATGCCTTTGATTCATTCAATAGAAAAAGATGCCCAGCCGAATTATTCAATCAAAGAAATAGAACTAATGGCTCCACTGCCAAACCCATGTACATTTCGGGATTTTGTAGCGTTTGAAACACATGTAAAAAACGCATCCGCAACACATGATAGCACTGTGGCACCTGAATGGTATGAAGTACCGATTTTTTATTTCTCAAATCCAAATGCCATGAGGGGACCTGGTGAAGAGGTAGCACGCCCTAAAAAGTGTGTAAAGTTGGATTATGAATTAGAAATGGCTTGTATCATTGGAAAAGAAGGGAAAAACATTCAAGCCCGTGAAGCAGAAGAGTATATTTTCGGTTATACCATTTTGAATGATTGGTCCGCCCGTGATCTGCAGGCTCAGGAATTGAAGGTTTTACTTGGCCCAGCAAAGGGAAAAGACTTTGCTACATCAATAGGACCGTGGATTGTAACAAAGGATGAATTGCTCCCATACAAAATCGATGACCGCTTCGATTTGGAGATGACGGCCAAAGTGAATGGAGAAGTATGGTCCCATGGGAATTTTAAAGATATTTACTATTCATTCGGACAAATGATCGAGCGAGCGTCAGAGGATGTTACCTTGTATCCTGGTGACATTATCGGATCTGGAACTGTCGGGTTTGGTTGTATTTTAGAATTGGGAACAGAAGAATACCGCTGGCTGGAGCAGGGGGATGAAATAGAATTGGAGATTACGGGATTGGGAGTTTTAAAAAGCAGGATTGTTTAGGGGGAGGACCCAATGTCGACGAGATTTGCGGGGAAGGTATGTTTAGTTAGTGGTGCAGGTTCGGGAATCGGGCAGGAAACAGCCAATTCTTTTGCAAGGGAAGGAGCAATGGTCATCGTGGCTGACATCGATGAAGCGGGGGGAATGCAGACGGTAGCTTCTATTAAAGCTGAAGGCGGGCAAGCGATCTATTGTAAAACTGATATCTCAAAAGCGGCTGATAGTGAAGCAATGGTTCAAGCCGCTGTGGAGCATTTCGGCGGGCTGGATCATGCTGTAAATTGCGCGGCGATAACGGGAGGAGTTAGTGGGTAAAAGCCCAATTAAATCAAATGCTGAAACAAGGGGGAGGAACCATCGTCAATGTTGCCTCAGCTGCCGGCCTTAAAGGACATCCCAATAATGTTCCATATTCAGCCACTAAGCACGGTGTCGTTGGGCTAACGAAAACCGCCGCCATAGAATACGCAACGAAAAATATTCGCATCAATGTGGTATGCCCTACTGCGATTGATACACCTATGATCATGGATGGCCGTTTAAATTTAAGAAATAACCAGGAATTGAGAGATAAATTTACAAGTGAGCAGGCGATGATGAGGATGGGGCAGCCAAGAGAGGTAGCAGATGTTATTTTGTGGCTTAGTTCAGATCAATCCTCATTCATAACTGGGCATGCTATGCCCGTCGATGGCGGGGCATTTGCAAAATAATTGAAAATCAATAGATAAATACGGAGGCTACAGTATGTCTAAAATAATAGATTTAAGTGTGTCACTCGAAAAAGAGTTAAAAGATCCACTTCCATTTTCAATCCGCTATGAAACGCATGAAGAAGGTGCCGAATTTGGCGCGAAGCTGGTTGGTGTAACACCAGATGATTTCCCAGAAAGAAAGGGACTTGCCGGTGAGTTTCTTACCTTGACAAGTCATGCCGGCACCCATGTCGATGCACCATGGCATTACTGGCCTACATCAGAAGGAAAACGGTCAAGGACAATTGATGAAATGCCGCTGGAATGGTTTTTTAACGATGGGATTGTCCTAGACTTTACGGATAAGCCAGCGGGTTATGCACTCACTATTTCAGATCTGCAGGAAAAATTGCAAAATATAGAGTACCAGCTAAAGCCTTTTGATATCGTGATGATTCGCTCTGATGCGGATAAAAAAAGATATGAGCCCAACTATAGTGAGATACATGTTGGTGTTTCAGCCGAAGCCACCCTTTGGTTGATTGAACAAGGCATAAAAGTGATGGGGACAGACGGATGGGGCTGGGATACTCCACTTGCTATTCAAGCTGCAGATTATAAAGAAAATCCTCGTCCTGGCGTGCTTTGGGCCGCCCATTTTGCCGGTAAAGAAAAAGAATATTGTCAAATAGAAAAACTAGCAAACTTGGATCAATTACCCCCATTTGGTTTTAAGGTATCGGTATTCCCTGTCAAAATTAAAGGTGGAAGCGGCGGCTGGACCCGGGCAGTAGCAATTATCGATTAAAACTACTAATTATTGCTATGGGAATTTACAGAGTTAGCTGTTGGAATCTCCAAATATGTACAAAATTCATATTACTGTAAACAATATTTTATATGTCTCTAACAATTTAAACTGCCCTATACTATTAATCGGTAAAGCGCTTACATTTGATAAAAAGTAGGTTTCATGTTGATAGGATCAATAAAGAGGGGCCATTGCACTTGTATTAGTAGTGGCGATTGCGGCAGCATCGAATTGGCGTTATTCATTTTTTGCCCTAGCCATACCGGGGATCATTTTAGGAGTGGTTTTAATATTTTATATGAAAGAGCCTAATTTTAATGTCGGCGGCAACACCACCTAAGGACATTAAAATAAAACCAACATTTCAGGAATACAAAAGTGTATTTAAAACCCGTAATGTTTGGGTAGGTATGCAGATGGCTATTTTTTACATGATGTACCTATTGGTATTTACAGCCTTTATGCCGCTGTTTTTATCTGGAGTATCGAATTATAGCGATGCTCAATACGGGGCCATTTTAGGAATCCTGGGGATTGGAATGTTCTTTTGGCAATTCCTTCTACCATTTTTATCAGAAAAACTAGGTAGAAAGGCCATCATAGTTCCCGAGACATTTATAGCCATTCTACTCCCGCTAGCGGTTGCGGGATTCCATACGAACTTTGCCCTGCTCGCCATTTCGATCTTTATCCTTAGCCTAGGGTTTGGCGCACAGCCGCTCTATCTCGCTATTATCCCGTCAGAATCAGTTAGCAGGTTGTTTGCCGCAACGGCAATAGCGGCTGTTGTACTGACCGGAGAAATCATTGGGGGAACAGCAGGACCTGTTATTGCGGGAATCCTGGCTGATAAGTTTACGCTATATTCACCGTTATGGCTTGCCAGCGGGACAGCTGTTGTTTTCTTCTTGTTGTCGTTCATGCTCAAAGAAACGGCACCGGTAAAAGTGTCGCGTGGTATTTCAGAAGATTCTGGAATTACAACATCTGTATAAAGTTCACATATAGGACTATCAATATTTGTAGAGTGAGTTTTTATAAAACTTACTCTATTTTTATTGATATGCAAGAAAACTATTGTAAAATTAAGAAAAGTGAAATTTACTTGGAGGAATTCAATTGACTAACATGAAATCAGCTATAATTGTTGGTGGCGGAATTGGCGGGCTTGTGACTGCCCTGAAACTTCACCGCGTTGGTGTGTCAGTGCGCGTGTTTGAAAGTGTTGAAACTATTAGACCACTTGGTGTTGGGATTAATCTGTTGCCCCATGCTGTTAGAGTTCTCACAGAATTAGGATTAGCAAATGAACTCGAACAAACGGGATTGCCTACCGCAGAACTAATTTATGTAAATAAATTTGGCAAAAAAATATGGCAGGAGCCAAGAGGAATGAACGCAGGATACCGCTGGCCACAGTACTCTATCCATCGCGGACGCTTACAAATGCTTCTCTTAAAGGCTGTAAAAGAACAATTGGGAGAAAACGCAGTGTTAACTGGTCATCATTTGATTTCTTTTCAAACGTTAGGCAACAAAGTCGAGGCGCAGTTTGAAAATCGCAAAACTGGAGAGCATTTGGGCTCTTACACTGCAGATGTGTTAATTGCGGCAGACGGAATACATTCTGCAGTTCGAAAATTCTATTATCCAAATGAAGGGCTCCCTAAATTCAGCGGGCGGATTTTATGGCGTGGCCTAACTGAATCCTCTTCATTCTTAACAGGGAGATCTATGATTATGGCTGGATATCAGGATCAAAAGTTTGTTGCCTATCCAGTTTGCCCTGAAACTGCCGCAAATGGAAGATCCCTTGTAAATTGGATTGCTGAGTTAACTGTAAGTGATGAAATGCCGTCACGTGCAGATTGGAACCGTAGAATCGACAAGAATAAATTTGCACCTGCCTTTAAATCGTGGGATTTTGATTGGCTTGATATTCCGAAGTTAATTGAGGAAACAGACGATGTTTTTGAATTTCCAATGGTCGATCGCGATCCGCTTCCGCAATGGACCTTTGGCCGGATAACATTACTTGGAGATGCAGCACATCCAATGTATCCGATTGGTTCAAATGGTGCTTCTCAAGCAATTCTTGATGCAGATGCTTTAGGAAAAGCAATTGTTGAACAGCCTACTCTTGAACAGGCTTTAAAGGTATATGAAGCTGAAAGATTAGAGGCAACAGCTAGCATCGTGTTGGCTAATCGAAAAAATGGTCCTGAGGTCGTTATGCAAATCGTGGAAGACCGTGCACCTAACGGCTTTGAAAATTTAGAAGAAGTAATCTCCCAAAGAGAATTAGAAATAATTTCCAAAAAGTATAAACAAATCGCTGGATTCGATCGTGAAAAATTGAACCAATTAAAAGAGGTCCAATAATGGTAGAACATATAGTCTTAATAAAACTATTACCAAAAGCAACAGAGGAACAAAAAGAGGAATTGATACACCGGACCTTACAGTTAAAAGACATGATACCCGGGATATTGGACATCCAGCAAGGCGTTAATTTTTCAGATAGAAACAAAGGATACGAAATAGGATTAACAGTTCGATTCAAGGACAGAACTTCACTAGAAAACTATGGCCCTCATCCTGCCCATCAAGAGATATTTACCTTTTTAAAGGAGATAGGATTGGACGACGTAATCATAGTTGATTTTGATGTGAAATAATTAATTTATATCGATTAGCGTTTAAAATTAAAGAAATTGAAATTACTGAAGAAGGATAGTTTTAGAACAAAAGGGAACGGTTATTACTCGTTCCCTTTTGCCATCATATTAGATTTACTAAAACTCTATCTAACTTGTTAATGAACTTCTTTTGGATTTTTCTTCATGTCGTGGTTTCAGGAAAATGTAAATCAGGACAGCTCCAAAACTTACAATAGCCATGACAATTCCCATAGATAGTGCAGGGACATTTCCTAAACCAGTTAGAGGAGCCGTACTTCCCCCAAAAACGAATGATAATACTCCAAGTAATGCTGCTGCACTTCCAGCTGACCTGCCCTGATTTTGCATGGCTATGGAAGATCCTGAAGTACTTACCATCCCTACACTTGAAACAACAAAGAATAATGGCAGCAAGATTAAGTATAGACCTGCATGAAGTAAAATCAAAATCAATAACATAATAGAACCAGCGAAAGCGATGCTTATGCCCACAACAAAAAGTTTTTTCTCACTGACTTGTCCAGCTAATCTGCCTGTAATTTGACTGGAAATAATAATGCCAATACCGTTAATGGCAAATATCAGACTAAAAAACTGTGGAGAGGCACCATAAACATTTTGTAAAACGAAAGGCGAGCCCGATATATAAGCGAACATGGCCGCAAAAATTAACCCTTGTGATAATGCATATCCGATGAAACTACGATCAAATAAAAGGTTTTTAAATGTAGTCATTGTATGATAAATGCCACCCTGCGACCTTGATTCAGTAGGGAGTGTTTCGGGCAAACCGAACAGGACAATGAAGAACATGCTCAAACCTATTAAACTTAAAACTAAAAATATACCTTGCCATGGGGCAATCCGTAAAAGTTGACCGCCTACTATAGGGGCAAGAATTGGAGCAACACCATTGACCAAAGCTATTAGGGAGAAAAATTTAGTTAACTCTGAACCTGAGTATAGATCTCTTACAATGGCACGGGCAATAACAATTCCAGCAGCCCCTGCAAAACCCTGAATAAATCTCAAAATTATCAAAAACCAGATGGATTGACTAAAAGCACATAAAAGTGAGGCAATCATATAAATCATTAATCCAAAGAGAAGTGGTTTCCTGCGCCCGCGTACATCGCTAAGTGGTCCTGAAACTAACTGCCCGAGAGAAAGACCGAGAAGGAAAAAGGTCAAACTGAGTTGCACAAGGGAAGTAGTGGTGTGAAGCTCTTTAGCGATATGTGGAAGTGCAGGTAAATACATGTCAATGGATAATGGGCCAAAAGCAGCTAAAGTTCCTAAAATCATTGCCAGCCCTACTCTTTTTGAACGTAACGATGAACTCTTTGTACTTTCTATATCCCCGAATGAATCATTCATAAATCTATTTCTTCCTTTCTAAAATCATAAATATTGATTAAAATTGATAAACCTTAGCTAGATTAAATGTTAATAATAAACAATTTTTCAAGAACATTCAAATATTTTTCTGGAAGAAAATCATTTAAATGGAGGGAGTAGAACGTGGTAGAATTTACAAAAGATTTAAAACCATTACCCGAGGATTTTTATGATCAGCCCACCCTTGAACTGGCAAAGGCATTGCTTGGATGCCTGCTCGTAAAAGAATCGAAAGAGGGAATGTCGGCAGGATATATTGTTGAAACAGAGGCATACATTGGTCCTGGTGATAGGGCTGCACACAGCTACAATAATAGAAGGACGCGAAGAACAGAGGTGATGTTCCAACGTTCAGGACTTGTTTATACTTATTTAATGCATACACACTGCCTTTTCAATGTGGTCAGTGGCGGTGAAGACCATCCTGAAGCCGTTTTGGTCCGCGCCCTTGAACCTAAGTTCGGTCTCGAATTAATGAAAAAGAGAAGAGGTAAGGAAGACTTGCCAAGTTTGACAAATGGCCCTGGCAAACTGACAAAATCATTGGGTATTACGATGGAGGATTATGGTCATCCTCTCACGCTTCCACCATTATTTATTGCCAAAGGTATTTCTCCAGAAAGTATTTCTGCCGGAAAAAGGATTGGAATTGACAAAACTGGTGAAGCCCGGGATTATCCATGGCGATTTTGGATTACGAATAATCAATTTGTTTCAAGGCATCAAAAATCTGATTATGTAATTGTTTAGAAAGTAAAAAGGACTTAACTCATTGGTTAAGTCCCTATTATAAATGGATTCGTTTAGTTTTCCCTAGTAAGTATCAGGCTTTCAGCCAATATTTCCTTCCTTTCCTAAAGTGTATTCTATCGAAAAGGATTATCCATTTAATCCTTTTGATTCGATCTTACAAATATGAAGTTTTATAAAAATAACGCCTCTAATCAACACCCCCCAGGAATAAAATGGTTTGGTTCTGATCACCTGGACCGATAAAATCTAATGCGGCAGGAGAAAAAACTATAACTTTTCTTTTAACAGCCTCCAAAGGTATTCGGATTGGCTCAAAAACTTTAGAAGCACGGAAAGCATGATCTCCGATGCTTATTCGCTTTTTCTCTCTCCTTCCGAAGGCAATCATAGTTTTTCTGTCAAATGTGTTCACAGTGACATGCTCTTTCACTTTTTCATTTAGCAGTGATGGTTCTTTCTCAGTTTGGAAAACTTCTACTTCCATCGAGGCTACTATTCCGATTTCTCGATTATTAACCACCAAAATGAAGTTGTAACCAGCTTTGGTTTTCTTTTGAACAATTTCAACTTCATCTGTGATTAACGTGACGAATTCTTCAGGTTGTTTCGTGTGAGAGTCTTGAGAGTTTTCTTTTTCCTTAATCACTCGATAAGCTGCTTTTGCGCCAATTCCTTCATCTGTAAAGTCAAAAGGTTTGATACTCTGTGTGCGTACAAGGTATACATCATTAACCTTTTCTTTGTTATTTAATTGGACACATAAAGCAACATCTTCTTTCACCGCCTTTCCCTCACCGCTCGAGAGAATAGGGACATTCATTTTCATTCCTGGAAATTGGACGAAGATGTAGCTGAAGTTTTTCTTGGGCTGCACATCTGAAAGTCTCATAAACTCACAACCTTTCCGATTTGTACAAGTTTTTTTCCTTGTAGTTGTATAATTCAATATCATTCTTCTCAATCCTTTATAAGTATGTAGAGTTTTAATCGTCACTTTCTTATGAAATACGAGGGTTACCCCTATTTGTTGAGTAATTATGAGGAAATCTACTATCGAAACATGTAAATAATATAAAAACGCTTACAAAAACGACAATTTATAGACTATTCGCTCAATTATGTTACAATAAATTTTATATATTAATGCGACACAAAGAATCTCCCGCTAAAAAAATCTTAAAACTTATATACCATGGAGGAAAACTATGAACTTTGTTAGTACACGCGGAAGCGTAAATAAAATTGGTTTTATTGATACAGTCTTAATGGGATTAGCTAATGATGGGGGATTATTAGTACCAGAGAAGATCCCACAAATTCCTGCAGAAAAGTTAGAAGCAATGTCAAAACTTACTTATCAAGAATTAGCTTACGAAATCTTTTCCTATTATGTAGATGGTGAAATTCCAAAAAATGAGTTAAAGGAATTAATCGAGAAAAGCTATGCTACCTTCCGCCACCCAGAGGTAACACCGGTACAAAAGCTGAAGGATAATATGTATGTATTAGAACTTTTCCATGGCCCTACCTTTGCCTTTAAAGATATTGCTCTGCAATTCTTAGGAAACCTATATTCCTATGTTTCAAAGAAGACTGGTGAAACGATTCATATACTTGGTGCAACTTCGGGAGATACGGGGGCATCAGCTATTGAAGGTGTAAGAGGTAAAGAAGGGATTCGCATTTGTATTTTGCATCCCCACGGTAAAGTAAGTAAGGTGCAAGAATTACAAATGACGACTATTGATGACCAAAGTGTATTGAATTTGGCTATAAAAGGAACGTTTGATGATGGTCAAAGAATCATCAAGGAAGTGTTTGCAGATGTAGAGCTAAAAAATAAATATCATCTGCGTGCAATTAATTCGATCAACTTTGTTCGTATTTTAGCGCAGACAGTTTATTATTTTTATGCTTATTTCCAAGTGACAAAAGAAAACGAAGTAAAGAATGTTAACTTCAGTGTGCCCACCGGTAATTTCGGAGATATCTTTGCTGGATATCTTGCAAAGAAAATGGGACTTCCTGTAGGTAAACTAATCGTAGCTACAAATGAGAATAACATTTTAGAAGGTTTTATCCGTGATGGTGTGTACCAGCCTGGTGAATTCCGCAGCACCTATAGTCCTTCGATGGATATCCAAGTAGCCAGCAATTTTGAGCGCTATTTATACTACTTGCTTGGTGAAAATCCTAATGAAGTGTCTGCCTTAATGGAGAAATTTAAGTCAGAAGGAAAAATCGTCGTGAACGAAGATCAGCTCCGCCAAGTAAAAGAGGATTTTGCGGCACATGGAGTTGTAGGGGAAGAATGCCTGCAAACCATCAGTGAGTACTATGCTGAAACAAATTATTTATTAGATCCTCATACTGCATGTGGGGTCGCTGCATACGAAATGTGTAATAAACCTAATGAGGTTTGTGTCACACTTGCAACTGCTCATCCGGCCAAGTTTAATGAATCGATTGAACGTTGCGATATTAAGCAGCAATTTCCTGAGCAAATAAATCAATTGTTTAATAAACCACAGCATCTCAAAGTGGTTGAGGCGGATAAAGATGAAATAGTTCGTCAATTAGTAACGCTATTTCACTTTTCGGCTAAATAAATTCTTTTTTTTAAGTAGAAAAAGCAACTGCCCCATACTTGTGGTAGTTGCTTTTTCTATCTTAAAATATTAGATCAGCAGTTACTAATAATGTGCCTCTGTCTTCCATGTATAATTGCCCCCTTTAATTTTATAAATATTATAAACATTATTTATTTTCGTTTTTTGCTATTGACGAGATCTGACCTATATGTGTAAAATACACCTATAGTAATTTTATTGAGGTGTAGTCATGACAAATAACAATAATGAAAAAAATGTTACTCCATCTAAGCACTTTATCCTTCCATTTATTTTATTGCTTCTTAGCAGGATGTCACTTCATGGCTATGAACTAATACAAAAGCTTCAAGCTCTCGGTTTTCACACTCTTGACCAGGGAAACTTGTATCGTTTATTGAGACAGCTAGAGAAAGACAATCTTGTGCAATCAGAGTGGCATACAAATGAAAGTGGTCCTGCCAAACGATGTTATTCAATAACTGATACTGGTAAAGGGTATTTAAAGGGCCATGCAATACAACTTGAGCAATACCAATCCATGCTCGATCAATTTTTCAACATGTACTTTAGTTTTCTTGAGCTCTACCTACCTCCATTTCATAGGGAGGATAATATAGAGAAAGTAACGAAACAAATGAGGAGGAACGACGATGAGCCAAAAGGTGATTGATCAAAAAGAAGAAGTCCTAAAAAAGGAAGTTAAAAAAGGAGAGGTTAAAAAAGTGGAAGTTTCAAAAGTGGTAGTTCCAAAAGTAGAGAAGCAAAACGAAACAAACTATGTTACCGATTCATTTATTAACATTTTTTGGGGTCAATTTGAAGCTGCAGTTTCTCGTACAAGAGAACTTAGAGAACAACAGCAAGAACTTTACTTAAAGGCTATAAAAGAAACAACCAATTTCAATGGAGTGTACCGCAATACTTTAAAGGGTCTTTTTGAACAAGTTACAACAATAAATAGCGATTTACGTAAAGGGATATTCCAATACAATGTTATGAATGGAAATGAATCCACTGAAGTAATTACAGAATCTTTAAAAAGTCAAGTAAGTGAAGTAGCTAGTAAATTAGAGGAGCTTTATTTAACTCCAATTAACTCAGCTTTTGATTTAATTGAAAGTACAGAGAAGCGTTTTGAACAAAATAGCGAGGCATTCATCGAATCTACAAATGAAGCACTAAATGCTTGGGAATCTGTCACAGACAACTATTTAAAACAAGCTAGAGAAACTCATGAAAATATTGCTCATAGATTGGAAGATAGCGTACGTGGACTTGTTGCTCCAAGTAAATAGTGTACATATCTAAAAGAAAAAATATTCTTTATCGAATGTGCCCTTCTTTTTTAATAGATACCCTAAATCGTACAAAAAAGCAGCTTTACCTTCAAGGCAAGCTGCTTTTTTAATAATAATGATTTTACAACTTAGTATTCCATCTTCATATTATTACTTGAAAGTAGGTAATTGAGTAAAGTGGAGTGAGAGAAGTATGCATAACCTTAGCACTGAACAATTGCTAGAAGCATTTGATTCTGCTATTAAGTTAAATCTTTGCAAAGACTTTGTTCTGCTATTGGCTAATGAGTTAAACACACGATTTATTAATGAATCATCACCCATAGATGATTATAGAAAAATTTTAAATCAGTATTCAGATTAAGATTTGAAAGTAGTAAAATACTTTTTCTCGTAGATAAGTGGAATGTTTTTCAGTCATAGATTACTTGCACCGTAAGAAGATTCATTAGACTTTTTGATATCGATTTAATGTGGAGGAATTTTTATGAATGAACAAGAAAAAACTGTATTTATGAGTGAACAAGAAAAAACATTAATAAATAAAACTTCAAGCATTTTAAGAAAAGATACCAGCATCATGAGACTAAACGATATTATTGAAGAACTTGTTCATGTTATAGAATCAAAAATAAAGATTGAAAAATAATAGAAATGAAGCAATTAGGTTTTAAAAGCCCATCCATTTATATTTGGATGGGCACTTTTAATTATCAAGGAATAATATCAAAGAATATTTGTAAGGAATGCACATTATTATGACATAGAAGTCCTATTTTACTATATAAAAAAGTGGATGAGGTAGAAAGAAATGGTAAATATGACTTTCGACGTATATTCACGGTCAGTATACTATAAAGATACTATTATAGAGTATTAATTCCCATATAAATCCTCCTTATTATTGAAAAAGGTAGGTTATACTATGAAATTATTAATCGTGAGGTGGAAAAATTGAAGGCAGATGCTGTTTTTGAAGGTGGTGGGGCTAGGGGAATTGCTTTTATTGGCGCGATTCATGCAATGGAAGAGGAAAATGTAGAATGGCAAAGATTGGCAGGAACATCAGCGGGGGCGATCATCGCTGCTCTTTTGGCAAGCGGTTATAAAAGCTATGAAATTAGAAATCACCTAAGTAAACTTAATTTTTCTAAACTTCGCGGCAGAACGTACTTAAATCGAATTCCTATTTTCGGCTCCTTATTAGAACTACTGTTTCATCTTGGTATTTATAAAAACGATTATTTGGAAACATGGCTGGATTCGCTTCTTACAGAAAAAGGGATTAAGACATTTGCGGATCTTCCAAAAGATAAATTGAAGATAATTGCTTCTGATGTATCGAATGGGCAAATGCTTATTTTGCCAGATGATTTGGAACGCTATGGGATGACTCCTGCTGATTTAAAAATTTCAACCGCTGTTATGATGAGTGCTTCACTGCCATTTTTCTACCGTCCAGTTATTTGGAAATTAAAAGACCGAAAAAAATCCTATATTTTAGATGGCGGCTTACTTAGTAACTTCCCAATATGGATATTTGATACAGACAACCCCCGGTTTCCGACGTTCGGCTTCCGTTTTGTGAAAGAAAAAGTGAACATAGACGCAGTTATACCAACCCCGCTTCACCTTTTTAAAAATATTATTAAAACGATGATTCAAGCTCATGATTTACGATATTTGAACAAGGATGCGATTGAACGGACCATTCAAATTCCAACTGGTGACATCAATGCTACTGATTTTGAACTTGATCAGGATGAAATCGATTTTCTGTATATGTCAGGTTATGCTTCTACAAAAGAATTTTTATCGAAGTGGGATTTTGAACAATATAAAATTATTCGATTTAATAGATTAAAGAATAAATAGCTGAAAAGGCCATTTCTGGAACTGTATTTTTTGTCAAATATCGGAAATTGAAATAATAATTTTAGAGGTATTAAATGAGCGATTACTTTCATCCCTCTTCTTTTTTTAATCATATTTACATATAAGAGTATTTTGTACGAACTAAAGAAGCAGACCCCACTGGATCTGCTTCGTTTTATGATGGATTTGTTGACCATAATCCAGCTGTTTTAACGAATACTCTTGGATTAAATTTTAAAGTAGCCACGACTAATTCTGCAAGGTCTTCTGGGTGCATCACGTTTTCTTCATTGCCTTTAACAAGATTTGTATCAATGGCTAAATCTGTAACGACCGTACTTGGTGTTAAAGCAGTAACACGGACATTATGTTTTCTTACTTCTAGCATAAGTGATTCTGTTAGCCCTAAAACAGCGAATTTAGAAGCACTGTAAGCACTTGTAACTGGAGCACCTTTTTGGCCAGCAGATGAAGAGATATTGATGATATCTCCTGATTTTCTTTCGATCATTCCTGGTAATACTGCTCTTGTTACATTATACACACCCATTAAATTGACTTGGATGATTTTTTCCCATTCTTCTGGTGTTAGATCAAGGAACCCACCAAATTTAGCAACACCAGCATTGTTGATTAGGATATCAATTGGGCCTAAGTCTGATTTGATATGTTCAACAGCATGGGTAACGGATTCAAGATCGGTCACATCTGCAGTTGCTGCAGAAACCTTTACATCAAATTGTGCTAGTTCAGCAGCTACCTTTTCTAGATTAGCCATATTTAAGCCGATTAGGCCTAAATGAACGCCTTCTTTTGCTAAGGCGATAGCAGTAGCACGTCCAATGCCTCTACCTGCGCCAGTAACTATTGCAGTTTTTCCATTTAAAGAAATCATTTTATCACTCCTAAAATTATTACAAATTGAAGTAGTTCATTCTAACAGAAAGACCGCAATCTTGCATGGAAACAGCTTGCGGTCTTTCCTATTTAGAACTCGAGGAATAATATATTTATTCTAAGTTGGGGTCAACCTCTTTCCATGATAATTTAATAATTATTTTTAGTATTTTGTAATGCCTCAAAATAAAGCTGATAATTAACCTTTATTTTCATTTTTCCCCAAGTGGCTAACCATACCTTTTCTCTGATGGGTTTGGAAAAGGGGCTAAGGGTGTGTGTCCCGATTTGAAGAGGATCCACCTTCAGCTCTTGCATTTTTTTTATGAGGTCAGTCGTTTTCCTTTCTAATTCAGTTTCAATTTCCTTATGAAGCTGCATCAGTTCATTTCCGTTGAGGATATTTTTATTACCTTGATATTCCTCAATTCTTCAATTTAGTTTCACGTTTATTGTAACCACCAATCACCCCTAAGGTTTGACTTGATTTGGTCGGCATCCGTAAACTAGCTTCTTTTATGATTTCAAGAATAGTTAACATTAATATTGCTTCCCAAAATGGTGTAAAAGGTAGTTTACTTCTAGATTCCACTATAACAAATAGTATTTGTAAGGGAATCATTTGATAATGGTGGGTTGTTAGTGCAACATAAAATGGTATCAGTGTGACGGACAGAAAAAAACTTAAATATCGAATAATTCTTAAAAAACTTGCAACCGGCCAACGATTAATATAATCCTCAGGTGATTGGAAAAGGTGAAAAAAGGTGATTGGTGCAATTAATACAAACGGTGTGTTCTCTACCAAGATAGTTAATTTACCGAGCCCTAAGGAATAAGCACAAACATCTGGGCGGTCAGTTTGTTGGAATTGTGGAAAAATACTGTGATGATGTTCCTCCATAAATGCCGCTACCTGGGATGAATCGAAAAATAAATCAAAGTTAATTTCAGAGATTTTCTTTCTTGCTATTGATATATATTCAGGATTGGTTAACCCGTCTATGTACATTAGGACAACCGTTGTTTCACTTAATGAACCTACATTATATTTCTCTGTTTTTAATTCAGTAATAGGAAGTCTTCTGCGTATGAGGGTGATATTTGGTTCTAATTGTTCAGTGAAACTATCTTTTGCACCGTATAAAATAGTTTCTGTTTCAGAGGTTTCAATCCCCTTTAGGTATGGCTATGCTTTCAAAAATCATGGCATGTGGACATTGGATAACAGGTTCTATTATCGATTCATTTAAACGATCCTGGTCAATTAAGGTTCTTAAATAGATTAAGACAACTTTTTGATCGTTAAGTGTAGTGCGTTCGATTATCTCAACATCGTCCATATTGTCTAAAACCTGTTTTAGAGAGTCTAGTGATATCTTTCTTTGCACAGGTTGTTGTGTGTCACTACTATCATTAGAAATTCTTTTACCCTTTTTCCAAAACATAAACATCCCTCACTGATATAAGCTGCCATTTGTTCACTTTAGAAAAAGTGTAATGGTAATTCTTCCTTTTAGTATTAAAAGAAAAGATTATTTTATCCTAATAAAATAAGGTAGGGGAAACTAAATAAATTTTACAGTATAGTTTTTTTCACTATGTAATGAAAAAGTGCGTACTTGTTCAAATTTTTCATTTCTCTAATAATAGGATTAAATGATTATTACAAATAGAAAGAAGGGGATTGTATGCAAAATGAGAGGTATTAGGTCGTAAACGATTAATTTGGGGGATTGTTGTTATTTTTATAAGTGTAGTGACTGTGTATGAGCCAGGTGGGAAGGTCAAAATGCCGGAGCCGGCTAGTGCCAACAAGAAATCAACAAACACCGGTAACAAGTGGAGGCGACTAATGCCCGTTAAGTTTAAAAAATCATCTCACCGGTAACTAGTGAAGGCAACTAAAGTCCGAGATGAAAAAAATTTTCATTGCTGACTTATGCTTGTAAAAAGAAGCCATGCTTATCTTTAGCACGGCATTTCTCATTTCCACCACTGCCACCATTTCTTTTGCTCGGCGGCAGCGATTTGTTTTCTTGTTTCTTCATCAATCATCTTACTTCGTTCTTTCTCCAGTTGCTCTGTACGTTCTACATACTTCCAAATTAGATTAATTTTCTCTTCTTGCTTAGCTTCACGTACTGCCTTCTCCTTCAAAAGTTTGATTAATTCTAAGTTTATTTGCTCCAAATGTTCCATACGATCCAATAGTTCGATAGTGTCAGTATTCTGCTCAAGATCCCCATCATTAGTTGTCTGTAATGGCACCTCTTCCGCAAGGGTTACAGGTTTATATTCTTCAGAGACCCATGTCATCACTGCTTCGGCAGATCGATCCATCGTCATACCCTCTTGGTTACAGAATTCGATTAACTTGCGTAGTGTAATAACATCTTTTTCAAAATATGTTCTATGTCCTCTATTATTGCGCTGAACTGGATACCCATGTCCTTCCAAGAGAGAGGCATACTTCCGTAATGTACTCGCATCAATTCCAAGCAATTCCTGTATGTCACTAGGTGAATATTTGGTCGTCATAACACAGCACCTCCAATTTAACACTTCTATAAATCGATGAGAATTTCCTTTCATTAATTAGAAAATCAATCTTCTGTACTAGTTAGATGTTTTCTCTATTTGCAAATCAATTCAGTCGCAGATAATCAGCAATGAGAATTTTAGGTTAAGCACTATATGGAAGGATATGGCTAAAAAAGTTAGGATGTCAGAGATATATTCTCGAGTTTGGATGACATTCTTTTATACAGCAAAATACACCGATATTTCGACTTTGTGTGACCTAGGATTTCAATGATAAGATGAAAACTACGTTAAGAACAATTCGCCATGTGAAAAAAACTGAGAGGAATGATTTGTTATTAATCATTTACAATTAAGTTATACAAGCGAAATGGAAAAAGCGATGCGTAGTGCCCATGGTGTAGGTTATGAAGACTACAGTAGATATCATACAGTGAGAATGAGAGTCGAAAAACGCCGTAAAAAGGACTATATTAGGTGTCGTAGAATGACAGCTGATTTAGACAGACTTGCTCATTATAATAATCGCTTAAAGGCATGAATGAAAAGGGAAACCAATGTGAATCAACCACACTGGTTTCCCTTTTTTTACTTTTAAGATCTGGCACTTCTCAATATTTGAAGGTGTGTTCTTTTTACTATTTTTAAATCAAATAAATAGGTGTATCTTAACTGGACAATAAATTTATAGTTAAGTAGACTACAACTAAATCAAAATAACCGTCCTTATTTTCTTATCAAGATAAAAATTTTGGTCTGCGATTATTGAAAAGCAACAGGAAAATATCCTGCCACCTAATTTACTATAGAGGAGAAATGAACATGTTAGAATTTGATACATCTATGGACCAACTCGCCACGATTAAAGTCATCGGTGTAGGCGGCGGGGGAAATAACGCCGTAAATCGTATGATCGACGAAGGCGTTGAGGGTGTAGAATTTATTTCCGTTAATACCGATGCACAAGCTCTTCATCAATCTAAAGCAGCCGTCACGATGCAAATCGGTACAGCATTGACAAGAGGTTTGGGAGCAGGAGCAAATCCGGAAATAGGTAGAAGAGCAGTGGAAGAAAGTAAACAGCAAATAAAGGAAGTGCTAGAAGGCGCAGACATGGTTTTTGTTACAGCAGGTATGGGCGGTGGTACGGGGACGGGCGCAGCGCCTGCCATTGCAGAAATTGCCCGTAATCTTGGTGCCTTGACAATTGGGGTTGTAACACGTCCCTTTAAATTTGAAGGCAAGAAGCGTGCGTCTAACGCAGAAAATGGAATTAGCGAGATGAGGGAAGCAGTAGACACATTGATTATTATCCCCAACGATCGCTTATTAGAGATTGTAGATAAAAAAACTCCCATGATTGAAGCTTTCCGTGAAGCGGATAATGTACTTCGCCAAGGGGTTCAAGGGATTTCAGATTTAATTGCTGTGCCAGGTTTAATCAATCTTGACTTTGCTGACGTGAAAACCGTTATGTCCCATAAGGGAACAGCGTTAATGGGAATTGGTATTGCCAAAGGTAATAATCGTGCTGTTGAGGCTGCAGAGAAAGCATTAAATAGCCCGTTACTTGAAACTTCCATTAATGGGGCCCATGGTGTGATCATGAACATAACTGGGGGAAATAATTTAAGTCTTTTTGAAGTACAGGAGGCAGCTGATATCGTTGCTTCTGCTTCTCATGAAGAACTAAATATGATTTTTGGCTCTGTCATTAACGAAAACTTAGTGGAAGAAATTATTGTGACGGTTATTGCCACTGGCTTCACTGAGAAAGAGGAGCCAACAATACAAATGCCTACAAAGCCAATAGTGGAAGAGATACCGAATACATATCAAAGGGAGCAACGAGTACAACGTAACCCAATAAACCGTAACGAGCCAGTGCAAGATTATGACAGACACTCAGAACAGACAGAAGGATCTCTGGATATTCCAGCGTTCTTGCGTAATCGGAAAAGACGATTTTGATAAAATTAAAATCCCCTACTAGATATAATAGTCTATCTAGTAGGGGATTTTTTATCAGGCAGTATTCCGAGATAAAATATTTGAAGTATTGAAAGGGCTCCTGGAGCTTGATCAGTACGATTTAATAATTCAGTACTATTTCTATGATTGAATCCATTGATTATTCGAATTTTTATGACATTTACACTTCTCCTACTAATGAAAGAACAATCTAGTATGTTATAATACTATCAAATTAAAAAGAGACGGGAGTGAATGGTATGATTATTCGAAGCAAAGCGAATGTGGAGCAGTTTTGTGAGAGGTTTGGTGATTTGGGGAGTTGGGATGGTTCGAAACACTACATCGCCATAGAAGATGAAGAAAACAACGGAGTCCTTACGTTTATGCAATATCCTGATGGCTCATTGACAGCCCATCGGAAATACCAAACGTATTGGGACATAAAGGAATTCCCAGTTGATACTAAAGATATTTGGCGGTATAGAAAAGTATTAAATAATTATTTGAAAAATATCAAAAATTAACATAGGCGGCTCTGATTTTTTCGGAGTCGTTTTTCAACTTTTTAGTAACTTTATGTGTTATGAATTAAACAATTTATTTATGAAAAACTACAAGAGAGCCAACCAACAAATTGAAAAAAGAGGTGAAAATGTGATTTCAATACATCCAACAGATTATGAAGTGCACCTTTTTCACGAAGGAAGTTTGTACGAAAGCTACAAAGTATTTGGGGCTCATCCTGTAACACAAAAAGGAGTAAAGGGTACGCGCTTTTCTGTTTGGGCTCCCCATGCTATTGAAGTGAAAGTTGTCGGAAACTTCAATAAATGGGATGGCAGCAATCATGGAATGACTAAGGTAAATACTGAAGGAATATGGTCAATATTTATTCCTGGACTACTAGAAAATGAAATCTATAAGTATCAAATTGAAACAGCTGCTGGAAATAAGTTCTTAAAAGCAGATCCCTATGCCTTTTATTCAGAGCTCAGACCTCACACAGCGTCTGTCATCTACAATATTGAGGGATATGATTGGAAGGATCAACAGTGGTTCAAAAATAAAAAAAAGAAAAGGATTTATGAAGAACCGCTTGCGATTTACGAGATACATTTAGGTTCGTGGAGAAAAAAGGATGAAGGAAGATTTTATACATATAGGGAGTTAGCTGCTGAACTAATTCCATACGTACTTGAGCATCATTTTACACATATTGAAATTATGCCACTTGTTGAACATCCTTATGATCGTTCATGGGGATACCAAGGAACCGGATACTATTCTCCAACAAGTCGCTATGGGAGTCCGCACGATTTAATGTATTTTATCGATCAATGTCATCAAAACGGTATCGGTGTTATTCTTGATTGGGTTCCTGGACATTTTTGCAAAGATGCCCATGGTTTGTATATGTTTGATGGGAGGCCAACCTATGAATATAAAGATATATTTGTACGAGAAAATGAAGTCTGGGGAACAGCCAATTTTGATTTGGGGAAAGGTGAAGTAAAAAGTTTCTTAATTTCTAACGCCTTATTCTGGATGAAATGCTATCACGTCGATGGATTTCGAGTGGATGCAGTGGCCAATATGCTGTACTGGAAAGCCGGGGGTATTTCTCAAAAAAATGAATATGCAGTATCCTTCTTACGAAAGCTGAATGAAGTAGTTTTTGAGACAGATCCTACAGTCCTAATGATTGCAGAAGATTCCACAGATTGGCCGCTTGTGACAGGACCTGCCTATGAAGGTGGCTTAGGCTTTAACTATAAGTGGAATATGGGTTGGATGAACGATATTTTAAAATATATGGAAGCAGAATCGCAAAACAGAAAGTATATGCATGATAAAGTAACCTTTTCTTTAATGTATGCTTATTCTGAAAACTTCGTCTTACCATTTTCACATGATGAAGTTGTACACGGTAAAAAATCACTTTTAAATAAAATGCCTGGCGATTATTGGCGGAAATTTGCCCAACTACGCTTATTATATGGGTTTCTAATGTCACACCCCGGTAAAAAGCTCCTATTTATGGGCGGAGAATTTGGTCAGTTTGATGAATGGAAGGATTTAGAGGAGTTAGATTGGGTATTACACGATTATGAGATGCACCGCGTTTTGAATGATTACTTTAAAGAATTGATGCTGTTCTACAAACGTACGAAAGCATTGTGGGAGCTTGATCATTCAAATGAAGGATTTGAGTGGATTGATGTTAATAACAAAGATCAAAGTATTTTCTCTTTTATAAGAAAAGGAAAAAAAGAAAGTGATCTTATAATTATCGTTTGTAATTTTACAGAGGTCGTGTATGAAAACTTCAAAGTCGGGGTTCCATCCTACGCATATTACCATGAAATATTTAATAGTGATGCAGTTTCCTATGGTGGTTCTGGGCAAATAAATAAAAAGAAAATCAAATCAGTCAAAAAACCGTTTCACAACCAGCCAAGTCATCTAGAAATGACCATCCCGCCCTTTGGTATATCGATCTTACAACCAGTGAAAACAAGAAAGGGGAGTATAAGCAATGGGAAAGAAAAAACAGTGCGTAGCCATGCTGCTAGCAGGCGGTCAAGGTAGCCGATTGAGCGCACTAACAAGAAATAAAGCAAAGCCAGCTGTATCCTTCGGAGGAAAATATCGAATTATTGATTTTCCATTAAGTAACTGCACAAACTCAGGAATTGATACAGTAGGAGTATTAACTCAGTATCTGCCCCTTGTATTGCATACGTATATTGGAATTGGAAGCGCATGGGATTTAGATCGAAATAATGGCGGCGTTACCGTCTTGCCTCCCTATTCGGAAACAGCAGGTCTTAGGTGGTATAAGGGTACTGCCAACGCGATTTATCAAAATTTAAATTATTTAAAACAATACAATCCAGAATATGTCCTCATTCTGTCTGGTGACCATATTTATAAAATGGATTATTCTAAAATGCTCGCGTATCATATTGATAAGGAGGCAGATGTTTCCATCTCTGTCATTGAGGTACCTTGGGAAGAAGCAAGCCGTTTTGGGATTATGAATACTAATGTGGATTTAGACATTATTGAATTTGAGGAAAAACCGAAGGATCCAAAAAGTAACTTAGCATCGATGGGGATTTACATTTTTAAATGGCCGGTTTTAAGAACCTTTTTAGAAATGGATGATAAAAACCCTGAATCTTCCAATGATTTTGGAAAGGATATTATTCCTCTATTACTGGAAGAAAAGAAAAAGGTCGTGGCTTATCCATTCAAGGGTTACTGGAAGGATGTTGGGACTGTAGGCAGCTTGTGGGAAGCCAATATGGATTTATTAAAAGAGGATACTGACCTGGATCTTTATGACCGTAATTGGAGAATTTACTCTGTGAATCCAAATCAACCGCCTCAATATATTGCCCCAACCGGTCACATTGAAGAGTCATTAATTAATGAAGGCTGTATTGTAGAAGGGACCATAAAGCACTCCGTTTTGTTCCAGGGTGTTACAGTGGAAGAAGGAAGTGTGATTAAAGACTCAGTGATCATGCCGAATGCCCATGTTGGGAAAAATGCGGTAATTGAACGCGCCATTATTGCTCCAGGAATGAAAGTGGAGGACAATGCCGTTATTCGTCCATCAAAGAACAATGATGCCGTTATATTATATGCGGATGAAGAATAGTTAAAAACCACAGAAAAGGAAGGGCGATCCTATGCCGTGCTCAATGCTGGGAATTATTAATGCAACGAATGAGTTTGACACCTTTAAAAACTTAACTGCTCATCGTTCTTTAGCATCTCTACCGTTTGCCGGTCGATATCGATTAGTCGATTTTATGTTATCAAATATGGTGAACTCAGGTATTACTAATGTGGCTATTTTCACTGGAAAAGAAGTTCGGTCGCTGATCGATCATTTAGGATCCGGAAAGCAATGGGACCTGGACAGAAAGCGTGATGGCCTGTTTGTCTTTTCACCTGAGGGCACTTCCAGAATCGAGCGTTTTGGTTCCTTTGCTCATTTTGCCAAAAATATTACCTATTTCTTACGCAGTAAGCAAAAATACGTAGTGATTACAAATTGCAATACAATCGGAACCATTGATTTTTGTAAAATATTAGATCACCATATGGAAACAGAAGCGGATATTACCGAGGTTTTTCATAATGGGCAATCGCTGCAGACATATATTCTGGACAAAAATTTATTATTATCTCTGTTCGAGCAATACAAAAATCAAGGATATTACACGATTTTTGATGTTGTGCATGATAAACGCCATAAATTTAAAATTAATATGTATGAATGGTCTGGCTATATTACCATAATTGACTCTCTCCAAAGCTATTATCAAAATAGTTTGGATTTGCTGCAGCCTTCCGTATGGAAGCAGGTTTTTACAAAGAATGAGCCAATCTTTACGAAGGTAAAAGATGAGCCGCCAACACAATATAAAAATGCTGCAAAGGTTACGAACTCAATGATCGCAAATGGATGTATTATTCAAGGAGAAGTAGAAAATAGTATTCTTTTCCGTTCGGTTAAAGTTGGAAAAGGAGCTGTGATTCGTAATTCTATTATTATGCAGAAGTGTCAAATAGGTGAGAATTGTATCCTGGATAGTGTAATATTAGATAAGGATGTCAAGATTGATAATGGTGTACAACTGGTAGGTACCAAAGAGAACCCTTATCTAGTAGAAAAAGGAACAGTTCAAAAGGGGCGTTGAGAAAAAGTGAAAGTATTATTTGCGGTATCCGAGTGTGTCCCGTTTGTCAAAACTGGAGGCCTTGCTGATGTAGCGGGGGCACTTCCTAAGGCGTTAAAAAAGTTAGGGACTGAAGTACGTGTTATTTTACCAAATTATAGTTTAATTCCTGAAAAACTTAAAAGTTTATTTCAATTTCAAAAAGCGATCAATGTACAGGTAGGATATCGCAGTCAATACTGCGGTATCCTTACTGCAGAGCATGATGGAATTACCTATCATCTGATTGATAACGAATATTATTTTTATCGTGATTCCTTATATGGTCATTATGATGATGGGGAGAGATTCTCTTTTTTCTCAAAGGCAGTTTTAGAGTGTATTCCACATCTGGATTTTATTCCTGATGTAATCCATTGTCATGACTGGCACACAGGAATGGTGAATTTTGTATTAGATTCTCATTATCGACAAATTTCAATATATAAGGACATTAAAACAGTATTTACGATTCACAATTTACAATTTCAAGGGATTTTTCCATATGAGGTAATGAGTGAGCAGTTAGGTTTAGGGCATCAATATTTTAACAGTGAACAACTTGAATTTTATGGGAATATTAGCTTTATGAAGGGCGGTATAATTGCATCTGATATTGTAACTACTGTCAGCCCAACATATAAAGAGGAAATTCAAAATCCCTATTTTGGTGAAAGACTTGATGGGCTATTACGAAAATATCGTCATAAGCTTATCGGAATTGTAAATGGAATTGATGATACAGCCTATAATCCTAAAACAGACTGTGATATTGCTGTTCCTTATGATCTCGATTCCCAAGAAGGTAAAGTGGAAAATAAACTAGAATTGCAGCAATATTTTGGACTGCCAGAAAAAGAAAGCACGCCAATCATTGCCATGGTCACTCGCTTAACAAGTCAAAAAGGCTTAGACTTATTGCTCCATGTATTTCACAGTATGATTCAGGAAGATATTCAATTCATTGTCCTTGGTTCTGGAGACCCTACGTATGAAAACTTCTTAAAGCAAATGGCACATGAATATCCGGATAAAGTTAGAATATACATAGGTTTTAATGAATCACTGGCACACCAAATTTATGCGGGAGCCGATTTATTCTTAATGCCTTCTCAGTTTGAACCTTGTGGATTAGGGCAGCTTATTGCCTTGCAGTACGGAACAATTCCGATTGTTAGAGAAACGGGCGGCTTAAATGATACAGTCCATTCTTATAATGAATTTACAGGTAATGGGAACGGCTTCACCTTTAAAAATTTCAATGCCCATGATATGCTTTATACCATTAAAAGAGCCATTTATTTTTATCATCAAAAAGAGAATTGGACTAACTTAGTACAAAAAGCTATGAGTCAAGATTACAGTTGGTTACAATCGGCAAAGGAATATAACGAAATTTATGAGGACTTAATGGCAGGCTCAAAATAATATACACATAAAAACTATGAAAAAAGGGAGACCAGTGTGAATGAACATTGGTTTCCCTTTTTTTACTCAATAGCTATGAGCTAACCTTCTTAAGTTGTATTTCCTTCACTTTCTGATATTGCTTATCCGGCCACCATGCACCACAATCGTCAGATACAACACATGCAGCACATTTTTGCAGGTCGTAGACCTTCATTCCGGAAATGGGAGGGGAATAAAGATGGAGAGTAACCAAATCGGTATTGTTGGAAGCTTTCATTTTATGGATACCCTTTTTCGGAGCATAAAAATATTTTCCTTTATGATGGATTTCATGAAACAATTCGTTAGGCAGGCCATCTCCTTTTACCTCAAAAACAGAATTTATGGAAGTGCCGGAAAGGACTTGTATCCAGCCATGGGAATTGCCGTGATCATGAGGGGCACACTCCAACTGAGACCAATTCATAACGAGAAGTTCAACTTCTTCGTTCTTAAATAGTAGCTTTCGATTGTATGGTTTTCCCGGAGAGGGTTCTGGTAAGTGAGCAAGATCTTTTATAGTTAGATCCATTTTTAAAAGAGCCGCTTTCAACTCGACTTTAGATGGACTTTTTAAGGTACCCAAAACATTCTGTAGCTTCATTGTCAAAGTCATATAGCTGTCCTCCTACCGACGTTTTTTCATAATGAGGTTGACCAACATAGGCATAAGCTGACCGTTAACAATAATCACTCCAATAATAATTATGATTCCCCCAGCAACACTTATGAGAAAAACTTTTTCATCCAGAAGCAATACCGCAGCAACCAACGTTGCGATTGGCTCCATATATAGAAACATCGAAACCTTTGAAGCCTCTAACACCTCAAGTGCTCTACCCCAGTACCAATAAGCAATCCCCGAAACAAAAACCCCAAGAAACAACAAATGGGCCCACTCCGAATAGTTCAGATGGGAGAATGATTCCCAGCCTTTATTTCTAATGAGTAATGGTGTGGTTAGAATCAAACCTATTAAACTCATATAAAACGTGATTAAGAGAGGTGAATATGGAATCTTTAAGCTTTTTAAAAGAACTGAATAAACTGCCCAATTCAACGTGCTCAACATCATGAGAAGAAAGCCAATATTAATAAAAAACTGAAAGGATTGCCCACTTCTTGTTGTAGTGACGATTAGGACACCAGTGATCGCGAGCACCATTCCCACAGCCTTTGATATACTCAATTTTTCATGTAAAAAGAGAATGGAAAGGATGACAGTAAAGATCGGGGAAAACGAAATGAGCCAACCAGCAGATGAAGCGTTAATCGTCAACAAAGCTGTCGCTTGAAGTATCTGATGAACAAATACCCCAAGGATACCGAGGATTGTTAAATGTGGGACATATTTAAAGGAGACTAGTAGCCGCTTACGCTGCATTAGTAATAGCAACAGCAAAAATAAGGATCCTATACCAAACCGCACAACGAGTAACGAATATGGATCCAATTTTCCTAACACAGCCTTCGTCGATACAAAGGAAACTCCCCAAAAACTAATCGACATGGTTGCATATAACGAGGCAGTTAACTTCGATTTATAATAAGTCAAAATAGAGCATCCCCTTCAGTAAAAAGGTGGTTACTTCATCATATGCTTGTCCTGAAAGAAGATGTTTGTAGCTTTTAGCAGCAAGGTTATGCTTAATTATTTTTTTCAGCTTTGTTCATACGAAGCGGGATAGAAGAATAATATCAAAATAGTGTGTAGTTTACTATGTGGGAGGAATAAACATGAATGATTTCTTTGAGAAAACTGCTAGATTTGAACACCGTTTTTGGCTTCAAATATTAGGTGATCATTCAAGGTTTATATACGAATCGTTAGCCCCCGTTCAAAAACAGGAAATTGAAACGGCCTCAACATTTATTCAGGTATTTGACAATTTACTGGAGCGTGCAAAATCCGCAAATCTAGAGCCATTAACCAGCGAAGCTCAATCCGAAGTTATAAAATTACGAGAATATAAATTGGACCTATTAAGAAAACATCTGATTGGAAAAATAAAAATTCACCTTTCACCCACTTTTATAAATCATATGGTAAATGAATTGGAGGAGTATTTAAGAATTTTAGAACACTTAAAGGCTGGGCAAGTCCCACCTGTATACCACGAGCTCCACCATCACCTATTGTGGTTATTAGATGCAGCGGGGCATGCAGAGGGGATTTCCACCAACTTAGATGGTGTTGAGAAGAAATTGAGAGAGAAAAGCGTAACATTTAGGAAAACATTTGAAAGTTTTTACTTAAAAGCAGCAGAACTTGCAGGGTATTTAAGAACCAATTTAGCTTCTTTCCCTGCTTTGGATAAAATGAACTTAGACAGCCAGTTAGAAATTAAGTTATTTCAAAACTTTTTACAGGAAATCGAGGAGCTTCGTCTAAGTAAGCAAGCATTAGGAACCTTCGCACCCTTAATGGCGGATCATATGTACCGTGAAGAATGTTATTATCTTATGAAATTAGCGGAATCTGCAAAAATAGACTCACCAAACTGTGATCCTGCAAAACCTAGGCTAAAAGAATGAATTCTATCCATCCATAAAAGAGAGGGGGAAAGTAATCCGCTCTCTTTTGGAGTTTCCGATGTCTTATTAAAAGCAAGTAAACGATTGGATTTGTCGTAAGTCTATTCCGAAATAAACCCATCTAAATCCAGTCCAGCGATATCCTGAGACTGAGTTTCGTCCTACATGTGTCGGATAAAACCAAAATTGTTCAAACCCTCTCAGCCATAAATAGGTGTATCTATATAAGCATCCTCTAATACCACCTGGGTCTACTGCATATGCTGATACTTGTTGTTGAGGAACAAAAGATGGCGGTGGTGAAGTTGGTGGTCCTGCCGCTGCACCTTGATCTGGTGGTCCAAACGGTGGTGGTGAAGTTGGTGGTCCTCCCATTGGACCTTGACCTGGCGGTGCAAACAGAGGTTGAAACCCACCAAATTGTCTGTCACCAGGGTGGGAAGGGTAATAATTCTCCACATGGAACGGAGTTGAATATAAGAAATTTTCTTGACTATTTGGATAGTTATAATACTGAGGTAGGTAATTAGGATACATAAATTGCACTCCTTTACATATAAACTCACACCATCATATTCATAAGTCATTTACCTATCATTTTGTACTTTCGAAAAGTGTATTTATTTTTCGGTAAACAGATCATTTTCATGACCTATTGGTGTCATATAGGCATTTACCTGCATATGGTAAATCAAGTAAATGCAAATGTTTGCAGGGGGGGATCTATTTGTACAGGCAATTTCAAGAACAAACCTATGGTCATGATACTTATTCTGGAAACATTGTGTTGCTTGATATGAGGCAAGGTGATGTTACAGGTGACGGTATAGTGGATTACGTCTACCTATATGGAAGAAAGAACGGTGAAACTGAAAACTTCGCTGATCAAATTACACTCGTCATTCAAGATGGGCGTTCGAAACGGATTTCAACTATTAATCTTCAAAATAATGCTGGATACAATGCTCAGCTCTTTCTGGGGGATTTTTCTAATGATAATATATTGGATATTTTGGTAAGTATTGAAACGGGTGGAAGCGGAGGATACGGTATTTTCTATATTTACTCCATCAGAAATAATATCCCACACCTATTGTTTGATGTTGAAAAATATAATAAAAGTTATACCTTCAAAGTCAATTATGAGGACTTTTATAAAGTAACTGTAGGAAGCCCTTCATTAGATTTGCTTTTCACACTAGACATTAGTTACAAGGGGTATGATTATCTATCTGAGCTTTATGATGAAAATGGAAAATTAAAACAGCCAGTTAAAGGCGAAGTTCTTGCTGCAACAGCAGTATATCCCATTGTTACAAATGTAAAAAGCCTAAGTTATGATTTACTTGTTCTTCAACGGATTATTGGTACGTCTAATGCGGATACATTAGGTTATGTCGAAAACCTTTTAACATGGAATGGAACTCAATTTATATCCACATCTTTGGCAATAGAGATTTTTGGAACAAAGTTAAGCAGCACCTACTAGTGCCAAGCTACATTTAATTTAAGCATCGGAGGTAAAAAAATGACAAAATTTTTTTCGTTTCATGGAACTGTCACCATGATTACTGACCTTGTTGGACAAACTGGTGCAGGAGAAGGTTGTAATAAATTAATAACTGTAGAAAATGGCACGGGAGCAATAGTGAATTTCGTGGTGTCACCAACGACTTACTTTGTTGATCATGTAATGGTGGCAGTAGGAGATCGCGTGACTGGTTATTATGATGGAAATGCACCAGCTATTCTTATTTACCCTCCACAATATCCAGCGCTTGTCATGGTAAAAGATAGCCCATATCAGAATGTAAAAGTAGATTATTTTAATAATGAATTGGAGAGTAGCGATGGACGGTTACGATTAAATATATCTCCTTATACCCAAATACTGTTAACAAATGGGCAACTCTTTACAAGAAACCCTGCGAACAGAGATCTTATTGTCATTTATGGACCCTCCACTAAAAGTATTCCCGCCCAAACCACACCTTATAGAATTATCGTTTTGTGTTAGGAAGGATGGCAGAAAATTTCTGTTTGGAATATTAATAGGTATAGATAAAAACAAAAGATTCGTCCATTTCGGACATGAGGGTGTTCATTATGAGAAAAAGGAATATTCAAGGTCAACCACAAACAATGATTGGTCAAGCATGGACCGGAAGACATGTGATCTTGCTGCACTGTACAACCAATAATCAATTCATAAATCTTTATAAAAGTTACCATGCTCCAATTGAGCCACCACGTCAAAATTGTGCAGAAACGTTGTCACAATTATTAAGTATCGGATATCGTATTATGGCGATTACTCCCATCTCAGCCAATCAAATTCAATATTTTTTAGTCCTAGGGGACTAAGAAACAAATGGACCCATTCCGTTAAGGAGGGTTCATTTTTTCTTCAAGATTTTAGATTCTGAAGAATACTATGTATTGACAAAGTGATAGAATACTACTAAAATTAGAAATTATTCAACAATAATGTAGTTTGTGAATTTAGATGATTGGTAAATAACTTTTTAAGTGGGAGATTGGTTCTTCTATACAAAATTTAATAATAAGCGAGCTATGAATGCTATGGGTCACACTATAGCAGGAGCAGCTTCTGGAGAGACCGCAGGGAATCTGCGGCGCCGAAGGGTTCACAATCTCAGGCAAAAGGACAGAAGAGTACGTATTTTATTTGTTATTCTGACAAAAGAGTGATGAATATTATTTGTTATTCTTATGACCATGAGATTGGAGCTGATCCAGTCTCTTTTTTTATGGTATTTAACTTTATGTTCATCACTTCACAACTCGAATTTTACCAAATAAGGAGGAAATAGAAATGGCACAACAAGAGTTAAAACGAGATTTAAAAGATCGACACGTACAACTAATTGCGATTGGCGGTACGATAGGGACAGGTTTATTTCTTGGTTCAGGAAGAGCGATCCAGTTAGCAGGTCCATCTATTATATTTGCTTATTTAATTGTTGGTATTGCATGCTTTTTTGTGATGAGGGCACTTGGAGAGCTACTATTATCGAATGCGGGCTATCAATCATTCACGGATTTTGCTGAAGAGTATATTGGACCATGGGCTGGTTATGTGACAGGATGGACGTATTGGTTTTGTTGGATCATGACTGCCATGGCTGATATTATTGCTGTCGGGGTATATGTGCAATATTGGTTCGATATCCCTCAATGGATACCTGCTTTAGTCTGTTTAATTCTTTTATTGGGACTGAATTTACTAACCGTAAAGTTATTTGGAGAATTAGAGTTTTGGTTTGCAATAATTAAAGTCATTACCATTCTTGCTTTAATCGTAATAGGGATCATTTTATTGTTTATTGGATTTCAAACCGATTCAGGCACAGTTACAGTCAAAAATCTTTGGGGACACGGTGGTCTTTTTCCAAATGGAATATCAGGTTTCTTTCTGTCTTTTCAAATGGTTGTCTTTGCATTTGTAGGTGTTGAATTAGTAGGTGTCTCTGCAGCGGAAACATCTAATCCAAGAAAAAATATTCCATCTGCCATTAATAAGATACCTCTACGAATCTTATTTTTCTATGTGGGAGCCCTTATCATTCTTTTATGTATCAATCCTTGGACAGAATTGAATGCTGCTAATAGTCCATTTGTAAAGACGTTTAGCTTAGTAGGTATTCCAATTGCTGCAGGAATTATCAATTTTGTTGTTTTAACATCAGCGGCATCCGCGTGTAACAGCGGATTATTTTCAACCAGCCGAATCTTGTTTAACTTAAGTGGTAATAAACAGGGACCTGCTCCATTTGCAAAATTAAATAAAAATCATGTGCCAAGTAACGCATTATTTATTTCCACACTTGTTCTTTCAGCCGGTGCTCTTTTAAGTAAGCTGATTCCAGAACAAGCCTTTGGAATCGTGACAACGATCAGTGCGATTTGTTTTATTTGGGTTTGGGGCATCATATTAATTTGTCATTTGCGCTACCGGAAATCACGTCCAGATTTACATGAAAAGTCGATTTTTAAAGCACCGTTCACACCGTTTATCAATTATGTCGTCCTAACATTATTTGCACTCATTCTTATTATCATGCTCTTTGCCGAAGCAACCCGTGTTGCTTTATTATTAACACCTGTTTGGTTCATTCTTTTATTCATTTTATATACATTTAAAAAGAAAAAGGGTGTCAGCCTAACGTCTCAAAACATACACTCTTCATAATGATGCTTTTTTAGACAGTGAGGAGTGGCGTTATGAAGTTTGAGATGCAAAAAGCGAATTTGCTTGCTGAAAATATCAATGGATTTATAACATATGTTCAAAAATGTCATGTCAATAAAAACAGCACCAGGTTTACACCAGATAAATTGTATCAAATAAAACTTTTTATTGAAGAGTATAAATTTCAGATCCTAGCAGATGAATTGATTAGAATTAATAAGTTTGATTGGGATGAAAAGTATACGTATTATTTAGTGGATCAATTTATAAAAGGGCTTAAGATTATTGACGAATACGTAAAAAATCATTACAATGATCTATTTCTGTTGACGGGCAGACTTTACACTTTAAATAATCTCAGTGAAACATTTAGTAGAAGGGAATAATGTAATGCTTCTTTTCCTAAAAAGACTCTACTAGTTCTTTCTTATTGTCACATGAAAATTATCGTGTTACTATTAGATGAAATTAAATTCCTTTAAATTGGTCCAGAGAGGCCAAAAAGGCGAAAGTAAACTTCATATATACTTTGTTACGTATATGAATGCCCTTTTGTCTTTGGATGAAAGGGCATTTTATTTTTGCCAACTATCTTTTAATCATAGTCCTGTGAGGCTTGAAAGGAGAACGACAGAAATGGATTATCGCAGAAAAACAGTAGTCGCATCAGTAGCAGGTTTAACCTTAGAGGGCATGGATATCATGTTCATCTCCTTTGCCATGTCGATGATTATTGCTCAATTTCATATTGATATGGTGGCAGGAGGTCTCATTTCTTCTATTACAAATCTAGGAATGCTAGCTGGCGGAGTCATTTTCGGTATATTAGCAGATAAATTTGGGAGAGTTAAAATATTTACTTATACCATTCTACTATTTGCTATCGGTACGGCGTTAACCGGTCTAGCCGTGAATATTGAACAAGTTTACATCTTTCGGTTTATTGCCGGCTTGGGTGCTGGTGGAGAATACGGAATTGGAATGGCTCTTGTGGCTGAAGCATGGCCAAAGAACAAACAAGGACGGGCTTCTTCTTATGTGAGCATCGGTGCACAATACGGTGTAATTCTCGCAGCTCTCCTAAGCGCAATTATCCTTCCTTCATGGGGATGGAGAGGTTTGTTTTTCATAGGATTGGTTCCTGTTATATTCGCCTTTATCGTAAGAAAGAAATTAGACGAATCTCCTGAGTGGCTAACTGCAAATAAGAAAAAACAATTGGTACCTAAGGAATGGAAACTAAAACAATTGTTTGCAACTCCAAGAACTTCAGTAACAACAATTGCTCTAGCGATAATGGCAACTGTCCAAATTGCCGGATACAATGGTTTGATGATTTGGCTGCCATCTATGCTGCAACAATCCCAAGGATTATCCGTATCAAATTCGGCCCTTTGGACGATTAGCACAGCAGCTGGTATGATAGCAGGGATGTTAACGTTTGGTCAATTTATCGATCGCTTTGGAATGAAGCGCTCCTATGGAATCTTCTTGTTCGCTTCGGCGGTCGCTGTCTTTTTATATGCCTTTGCGTCAGGGAGTGCCGGTTTATTAATCGGAGGTGCAATCGTCGGATTTTTCTCTAATGGTATGTTTGCGGGTTATGGGGCATTAATAAGCAGTTTCTATCCAGTAGAAATTCGAAGCACAGCAACCAACACAATCTTTAACTTTGGACGAGCATTAGGGGGATTATCTCCTATATTAGTAGGATATATCCTTCAGCATGCTAATGTTACAGCAGCAATGGGATATCTCGCTTTACTATACTGTATCTCCTTTATCGCGATGATTAGCTTGAAAAAAGGAAAAACTACTACTCAAGAGCAAAACAGAACATTTTCTAAAGTTGTGTAAATTACAGTAAGAAACTTCATTATGCAAAGAGGCTACAAATCACTTTTGATTTGTGCCTCTTTTTCTTTGGATTGAACTAAATTCCATTTCTCAACTTTAAATTGGATTATAGAAAAAAAGTAATCTATCATGGTAAAATGGACTCAATATGAAAGGTGAAAAAGGTAATGTAAGTGCAACAAGGACATTAACAGAATCAATAAGATTAAATTACTCTGCAGGATTCAGATTTATAATAGAATATGAAAGGTAACAAAGATGAGTATAATCAAGGATTTTTTGCTGCAACTAACACTTATGGTCATTCCCATATTTACCTATTATACATTTATTACGGAATGGGTAAAGAGTAGTAAAAATAGAAACTTAATCATGTCTGTTTTGTGGGGAATATCTATATTATTTTGCATGTCATTTCCTGTGGATTTTGGAGAAAATGCTCGTTTAGAATTGAGAATTATTCCTCTCTTATTAGGGACCCTTTATGGGGGAGTTTGGCCAGGCATCTTTCTTTCGGCTCTTATCATCCTTTATCGACTTTATTTTGGGATCAGTGTAGGATTTTATAATACTGTGTTTGTCTTATTATTCTCACTGCCTGTTATTTTGTTTTTTCAAAAAATGTTTGCGAGTTCAAAAAAAGATAGAAGGGTTAAAATTGCAGTTGGTTTAGCCTTTTACTACTGTCTTATTGGCCTTACGATTTTTGGTATTCTCAGAGGTTTTTCCATAGAGTATTTGAAAGTACAGATCATTCATCTTATCTTCGCGATGGTAGTTACTTGGTTCTTCACTATCCTAACTGAAACAATTAGGGAGATTCGCCAGATGCGATTAGAGATGGAAAACTCGGAGAAATTACGAGTGATAAGTGAGTTAACAAGTGTTTTCGCTCATGAAATTAGAAATCCGATGCAAGTGACACGTGGCTTTTTGCAACTTCTAAATGAACCTGATTTGCCTAGTAAAAAGAAGGAATATATCCAATTATCCATTGAAGAGCTAGATCGCGCCAATGAAATTATCAATGATTTTTTAACTTTTGGAAAACCTACCATAAATCATAACGAGAGAATCAATGTTGGAAGTCAGTTGCATCGCGTTGTGAATATTATTCAAAGTTACTCCCTGAACTATAATGTTGAGATTAAAACTGATTTTTTTGATGACTGTTGGATTTATGCTAATCCTCAAAAATTAAACCAGTCTTTGATTAATATTTTGAAAAATGCGATAGAGTCTATGCCGAATGGTGGAATGGTTTGGATAACATGTACAGCAACTGATGATGGAAATATAAAGATTAGCATAAAGGACCAAGGAATTGGTATGACAAAAGAACAAATTGCTAGGCTTGGATCCCCGTTTTATTCCTTAAAGGAAAGTGGGACAGGACTAGGAATGATGGTGAGTTTTCAAATTGTCCGTTCTTTCAAAGGTAAAATACTTGTGAACAGTGAATTGGATAGGGGGACAGAATTTATTATTCTTTTACCCCGGGTAACATATGAATAAAAAGCGGAGAAACCCTTTAATAAAAGCAAGATCAGAGAAGCCGATTTATTGGCTTCTCTTTTTCTCGATTACAGATTCGAATACACATTAGATACCAAAACCTTAAGTTTTTACTATCCATTTTTAGTAATTTCTTTCAATGACAAAATGGGCCATATCCCCACGATAGATGGTTTTCGAATATTCAATGATTGAACCATCAAGAAGATAGGCAAAGGTATCAAGCATAAAGCAAGGGTCACCAACACTGATGTGTAGTTTTTCAGCTGCCTCTTGGTCGGCAATAAACAATTCTAGGTTTTCAATTGTCTTGTTTATTTTTAAACTAAATTGGGTTTCCAATAGTTTATATAATGACGTTTCACAACCATGTTTATTTAATGCCAGGGTTTTATACCAGGGTAAATAGGCAATTTCAAATTGGATTGGTTCTTCATTTACATAACGGATTCGCTCTAGCGCATTAACAGGTTCTCCTTCTTGAATCTTTAAATGCTCACTAAAATATTCATCGGCAGGTATAACTTCTAATTGTAATATTTTGATTGATGGTTTCTTTCCATATGGTTTATGTGATGTGTCACCCGGCATACTTAGATAATAACCTATTACACGGGTCATCCTATGCTTTTCAGAGATTAACAGAGTTAGAAATTCTGACATCAGTAAAATTACCTAAAACCATGGTCTTAATGTAAACTGTTTGACTAGTTTTATATAAAGGCGATGAATAGAGTAGTCTCAATAATAACCTTTTAGTTACCTAGTTAATATTATTAGGTGACTTTTTTACGTATTCTAAAGGTCAGGAGTTGGCAGGAAATTGCGAATAGTTTGTAAAAAAAGGATAAAAGAGTAATAATGATTTATAATTACTTACAAAGAGAGGATGTATAACCCTTGGAATGGAAACAAGCTTTGAGAAACCTTCTTCCAGCAGAACAAATCAGTGAAAATCCAACGATATTAGAACATCACAGCAAGGATGAATCGTATCATCAACCGGTGAAACCAGATATTGTCGTTTTTCCAAAAAATAAGCAAGAGATTTCGGAGATTATGAAAATAGCATACAAGTATCATATACCTGTAGTTCCTTTTGGTGTCGGTTCTAGCCTTGAAGGCCACCCAATCCCAGTTTCAGGTGGGATCTCAATGGATTTTCAGTTGATGAATCATATTATTGAAGTACGGGAGAACGATCTACTTGTAAAGGTACAACCCGGTGTGACTCGAAAACAATTAAATAAGGCACTTAAAAAGTATGGTCTCTTTTTTCCAGTTGACCCTGGTGCAGACGCGACGATTGGCGGAATGACGAGTACGAATGCCTCAGGTACAACCACCGTTAAATACGGTGCCATGAAAGATGTAGTTAGAGGTCTTGAAGTAGTTTTAGCAAATGGGGAAATAGTAAACCTAGGCGGGTTAGCAGCAAAATCTTCTTCTGGGTATAATTTAACACCTTTATTTGTTGGCTCAGAAGGAACATTAGGAGTTTTTACTGGAATCACTTTAAAAGTTTTTGGAATTCCGGAAGCAACACTTGCATGCAGAGCCGTCTTTCCTTCTGTCGATCATGCGATTAAGGCAGCGAATGCTATGGTTTCCTCAGGCATCCCCATAGCCCGTATTGAACTTGTAGATGCTCGTTCTATGAAACAAGTAAATATACATAACGAAACTACTTACCCTGAGCAGACAACTCTATTTATGGAGTTCCACGGAAATGAAGAAGGGATAAAGGCCGATGTTAAATTTGCCAAAGAATTAGCAGATTTAGAGGGTTGTTCTCAGTTTGAATACGAAACAGACTCTTTGAAAAAAGCGAAGCTATGGGAGGCACGTCATACCCTAGCATATGCCTTTAAACACGGTTATCCAGCGAAGAAAAATATGAGTACGGACGTATGTGTACCATTATCTAAGCTTCCGGATGCCATTTCTCATGCAAGTTTGTTACTTGAGGAGTATGGATTGATTGGCGGCATCGTAGGGCATGTAGGGGATGGAAATTTTCATGCATTAATTATGATTGATCCTAATGACACCGTTGAGTCCGATAAGGCACATACTGTAAATCTAAAAATTGTAGAATTTGCGATTGATTGTGGCGGAACAGCTACCGGTGAACATGGAATTGGTTTAGGAAAGATAGACTATCTATACAAAGAACATGCCAGTTCAATACATCTAATGAAAATGATAAAGGACCAGTTTGATCCACTTGGAATATTAAATCCGGGGAAAATGTTTAAATAATATAAGATTAAAATATTTTCGTAATATATATTGGTTTTACGAATTTTCCGAAAAATGGGTTGACACCTGCGGATAAACCGTGTTATAAACACAATAAGAAATTTTAGTACTTAAAAGTATAAAAGTATGAAATAATATTGAAAAAGTGAAATAAACAGGGGGAAATACAATCATGGAACAACGCAGCAAAATATTAGACTGTACCATACGTGATGGAGGATTAGTTAACAATTGGGATTTCAGTGTTGAATTTGTTCAGGACTTGTATGAAGGCCTAAGTGCTTCAGGTGTTGAATATATGGAGATTGGTTACAAAAACTCTCCTAAACTTCTTAACGCGACCGAGCCCAATCCATGGAGATTTCTAGATGATAACTTCTTGAAAGAAATTATCCCTGTGAAAAAGTTCACCAAGCTATCTGCTTTAGTAGATATTGGGCGTGTAGATCCCAATGATATACTCCCTCGTGAACAAAGTGTCCTAGATATGATTCGAGTGGCTTGCTATATCCGTGAAGTGGATAAGGGCTTAGAACTTGTCCAGATGTTCCATGATTTGGGTTATGAAACTTCCCTTAACATTATGGCATTATCAAGTGTACCTGAACAACAACTGATTAAAGCGTTCGAATTGGTGAAGGAAAGCCCTGTTGATGTGGTTTACATTGTTGATTCTTTTGGAAGCTTAGATCCTGTAGATATTGAGCACCAAGTGAAAAAATTTAAAGAGATGATTCCGAACAAACAATTGGGAATCCATACACATAACAATATGCAGTTAGCCTTTGCCAATACCTTAACTGCCCTACGGAATGGGGTTACCTACCTGGATTCGTCAGTATATGGCATGGGACGAGCAGCAGGTAACTGTAACACAGAACTTCTCGTAAGCTATATTCAAAAATCAAGCTATGAAATTAAACCAGTTCTTGGAGTCATAGAGAAGCACATGCTTGAAATGCGTGAAAAGTGGGAGTGGGGCTATATCATTCCTTATATGATTTCAGGTGTACTAAATGAGCATCCACGTGTGGCCATGGCATACCGCGATAGTGCTGACCGGGATAAATTCGTAGATTTTTATGATAAAGTAACATCACCTGAAAGTACAGTCGCTACAACATTAAAATAGTTAGATTACTCGGGAGTACCTCTTGGATGGAGGTACTTTTTTATTTTTACTACTAGTTATGCTTTTACAAGGAAAAGTGAGCCATAAAAGGATATAATGAATTTTGGGCGATTCCCTGCAGGTCAACAAGGAGGTATGCTACCTGAAATCCAAAAACATATCACTGCAGATAAAAATATTTGGGCTCGTTCTATTATTGGGACTATTTTTAATCCTTTTGCTAACAGTATTTTTCAGCTATATGGAAAGTAAACAAATAGAGGAAAACAGGGGAAGGATGGCGCTGGAAATTTCAAAAACGGTTTCATTTATACCCACGATCATTGCTTCCTTTCAAACAAGTGATCCATCCAAAACAATACAGCCCTTAGCAGAGAAGATTCGGAAGGAAACGGGTGCTGAGTTTGTTGTCATTGGAAACAAAGAGGGGACAAGATTTTCGCATCCTTTACCATCGATGATTGGGAAGAAAATGAAGGGCGGAGATAACCAAAGGGCGATTCAGCAAGGGGAATATTATGTCTCTAAGGCGAAGGGTTCACTTGGGCCTTCTATCAGAGGTAAATCTCCTATTTTTAACAAAAAGGGTGAAGTAATCGGAATCGTTTCTGTAGGATTTTTGCTTGAAGATGTTCATCAGCAAATCATGAATAATCTTACCAAGGTGCTTCTTGTTTCTCTTTTCGCATTTTTGGTTTCTCTTTTTGGAAGTATCCTGCTGGGAAAAAATATTCGTAAAGATACCATGGGTCTAGAACCGTTTGAGATTGCTGCACTATATAAAGAAAAGAATGCTGTGCTTCATGGAGTGAAAGAAGGGATTTTAGCTATTAATAAAGAGGGATACATCACGATGATGAATCAACCTGCTAAGAGACTATTACAAATAAACGGGTCGGTCCGCCATATAAAAGTAGATGGGCTGTTTCCTTCTGATTATTTATATGAGGTTTTAAAATCGGGAAATCCACTAGTTGATAAAGAAATGGTCTGGAAAGATAAAACGGTTATTGTCAACTGTACTCCACTCTTTGAAGAGTCTGAAATAAGTGGAGTAGTTGCTTCTTTTCGTGATAAAACAGAAATTGAGCAAATGTTAAACACCCTATCAGAAGTAAATAGCTATTCGGAAGATCTTCGGGCACAAACACATGAATACACCAATAAGTTATACGTGTTATTAGGACTGCTTCAGCTAGGGGAAAATGAGCAAGCAATTGAAATGCTCCAATCTGAAACACAGGTGTTGCAATTTCAGAATTCTATTGTTTTTAACCATATTAAAGACACGAAAGTTCAAGCTATTCTTTTAGGAAAGTTGGGAAAGGCTTCTGAAAAGAAAATAAAGTTTGAGATCATATCTGATAGCTCTTTAAAGGAATTGCCTTCCCATTTTAAGCTTTCGAACTTAATTGTGATTCTTGGTAACTTAATTGACAATGCATTTGAAGCTGTCTATGGTGTGGATTCTCCTACGGTAAAATTCTTCGCAACAGATATTGGTAGTGATATCATATTTGAGATTGCGGATAATGGGAAAGGAATAACTGATGTAGAAATTCCACTCCTATTTTCAAGAGGGTTTACATCTAAAGAAGGGTCTGAACCAAGGGGATTTGGCCTTTCCAATGCAGAGGAAGCTGTGTTAGAAATGAATGGTATGATTGAGGTACAGAGTACCCAGGAAAGTGGTACTGTCTTTACCGTGTACCTGCCGAAAGAATTCAAGGGGAGTGAAAAACTTGAATAGGATAAAAGCAGCAATTGCAGAAGATGATTTTCGAATAGCCGATATCCATGAGAAATTTTTAAATAAGTTTAATGAAATCGAAGTGGTTGGAAAGTCATTAAATGGTGAGCAAACTCTAGAACTGTTAAAGGAGAAAAGTCCTGACTTATTGATTCTTGATGTCTATATGCCAGACATGCTTGGGTCTGATTTGCTTCCAATCATTCGAGAGCGTTTCCCAAAGATAAGTATTATTATGGTCACAGCGGCAACTGATAAGATTTTCCTCGAAAAAGCTTTAAGTTACGGAGTAGAAAATTATTTAATAAAACCTGTTAATAGGGAAAGATTTGACGAAGTGGTCTTAGAATTTATAAAAAAACACTCCCTCCTTTCGTCTGGACAAGCTGTAGACCAGAATTATGTAGACCTTTTGTTCGGAAATAATAAGGTTGAAAAGGTGGGGAAGGGAACAGGATTACCTAAAGGAATTGATGAAATCACTCTTGGGAAGGTGAAAAACGCACTACAATTGAAAGAAAAGGGTCTTTCTGCTGAAGAAGTGGGAAAGGAAATTGGTGCTTCCCGAATTACAGCACGGAGATATCTAGAATATCTATCCTCCATAAAAGAAGCAAAAGCAGAAGTGGTGTATGGAATTGTCGGAAGGCCCGAAAGAAAATATTATTCGGTTAAGTGAGGATGCCAAGTGGCATCCTTTTTGCATGTTAAGCTTGTCGTGAACAAAATGAACAAAATATAAAATAATGTACGATAATAACATTATTTTGGAAACGTTTTCACTCTAGAATATTTAGATTATTATTAATTTACAAACAAAAGGGGGTAAATTGATGCTGGCAATTTTAGGATTTTTAATGATTTTTATTTTTATGATACTTATTATGACAAGACGTCTATCAGCGATGATTGCTTTAATGGTGGTGCCGGTTGTATTTGCGTTAATAGGCGGTTTTGGAAAAGAAATGGGACCGATGGCGCTTGAGGGGATAAAAAGCGTGGCACCAACAGGAATTATGATTCTTTTTGCCATTCTCTTTTTCGGAATTATGATTGATGCAGGTGTATTTGATCCGATCATCTCGACAATCTTGAAAGTAGTAAAAGGGGATCCTGTAAAAATAGCGATTGGAACAGCAGTACTTGCCTTATTAATATCGCTTGATGGTGATGGAACGACTACATATATGATTACCATTTCAGCGATGCTTCCATTGTATAAACGAATTGGCATGAAACCTTTGGTCCTGGCAGGAATTGCTGTATCTGCTTCAGGTGTAATGAACCTTCTTCCATGGGGAGGACCTACTGCTAGAGCAATGACAGCATTACATCTTGAGATGGGGGATATTTTCACTCCGGTAATTCCTAGTATGATAGGCGGCGTGTTGTTTGTATTATTTATGGCGTACTGCCTTGGTAGAAAAGAGCGCAAACGTATTGGCGTAGCAGAAATAGATTATAGTACGATGGCTATGATGGCAGCTACTTCTGAGGATGCTTATCTGAAACGTCCAAAACTAATACTTGTAAACTATCTATTAACCATTCTACTTTTAGTTGCATTAATCCAAGAATTATTGCCTTCTACTGTATTGTTTATGATAGGTTTTGCCATTGCGATTACGCTTAATTATCCAAATTTACATGAACAAAAAGAACGAATCATGCACTACGCGGATAATGCATTATCTGTTGTTTCCATGGTGTTTGCAGCGGGGATTTTTACGGGTATTCTTTCAGGGACGAAAATGGTGGATGCCATGGCACATTCGATGATTACTCATATTCCTGATGCTCTAGGCTCCCATTTTGCTCTCATTACAGCAATAGCTAGTGCTCCATTTACATTCTTTATGTCTAATGATGCCTTTTATTATGGAGTTCTCCCATTGCTTGCTAAAGCGGCAAGTGTGTATGGAATTGATCCGGCAATGATTGGAAGAGCATCACTTTTAGGCTTACCAGTTCATTTATTAAGCCCTTTGGTACCATCTACTTATTTATTAGTTGGTATGGTTGGAGAAGATTTCGGCGATCTGCAGCGCACTTTTCTAAAATGGGCATGCGGATCAACAGCAGTAATGATTTTAGTTGCGGTTCTATTGTCAATTATTCCAATCTAACGGTTTGATTATAGTCCAAAGACTCGTATAAGAGTTTTTGGACTAAATTTGATTTTAGGGGAGTAGAATAAAGGAGAGTTTTATGGAGGTATTTTTCCTTATTGTATTAAATGTCATTTTGCCTGTATTTACTTTAATAGGAGCTGGTGTCTTTCTCCATCGAAAATTTAATTTAGATATGAACACTTTATCAAAGCTAAATACCTATTTTCTCATGCCATGTGTCAGTTTTGTAAACATTTATCAAAATAATATTGGCGGAGAAACACTTTTGCATATTCTTGGATTCTTAGTGTTGCAATGTTTCAGCTTAATGATTATAACTGCCGTTATATCAAAAACAGCAAAATTTGATAGCAGTTTATCTTCAACTTTTAAGAACAGCGTGGTCCTAAATAACTCAGGTAATTTCGGATTACCTGTCAGTCAACTCGTTTTTCAACATAACCCATTGGGTGCATCCATACAGATTGTCGTTATGATTTTTCAGAATTTGTTAACCTACACATATGGATTACTGAATTCTGTTTCCGTTGATCAAACTGGATTGAAAGCAATGAAGGAGTTTCTAAAAAACCCCGTCATATATGCCTTTTTATTAGGATTGTTCCTCCATATGTATCATATTAATATCCCGACTTTTCTATGGACTCCAATAAACAATACTTCCAATGCATTTTTGGCAGTGGCGCTAATTACATTAGGAGCACAAAGTGCTTATATAAAAATAAGTCGTTTCTCTTTGCCGCTGTTTTTAAGTTTATTTGGTCGTTTAATCCTATCTCCAGCAATTGCATTCATCATTATTTTATCATTAAAGCTGGATGGCACTACGGCACAGGCGTTGTTTATAGCAAGCTCGTTCCCAACATCAAGGAATAGTGCTTTGTTCGCTTTAGAATATGGAAATCATCCAGAATACGCTGCACAAGTTGTTTTGCTATCTACTTTACTTAGCGCGATTACAGTAACCACGGTTGTATTTTTATCGACAATTTTATTTTGACTTAGTGAAGACCGTTTATGTATATAAACGGTCTCGTTATTTACATCCTATATTGTTAATCTCTATAACATTAAATATAATTAGAATAGTTTGATAGTTAAAAAGAATAGTCTATGTAAAAGCTTATTGTTTATTTTGGCACCCTGTTGATTGGAGCGGAAGGCACGAAGACTCCTGCGGGAGGACGGGGCAAGGGAGACCCCACAGGAGCGCAGCGACGAGGAGGCTCCCCGGACCGCCCGCGAACCGCACGTGCCTGGAGCGGAAATCAACAGGCGAGTTTAACACAGCCAAAGAAAAAACAACCAACCTTAAGAAGAGGGTAATGAAATGTATGAATAAGGAGTTAATAAAAAACCCAAATTTAAGCTATCAGATTGCTGAGCAGAAAGCTGCTCATTATTTTCATTCACTTTATAAACAGGTTGTAGAAAAGACCTATGTTCAGACAATCACAAAAGATATTCAATCCTGGAAACGGAACCATATCCATCATTCTATATTATCCTTCATTTCACGTGGCAAGGGAAAACCTGATTCTCGAGCTTATCACAATTATATCCAATGGCTAAATTACACTGGTAAACTAGATAATTACTTAGACCGAAGCATTTCTTATATTTTCATGCGCGATTTGGGAAAGGCCCTAGATTCTCCAGAGACACAGACCAGGGTCAAACGTGTCGTTGACAACTTGAAAAATCAACTGATTCATTCTGGTTCTCCAGAACGAAATACAAAAAATGAGATGTTTAGCATGGCGGGATTATACCGTATGGCCCAAAAGGAGGGCATTGAATCCACACTGATTTGGGTATTTAACAAACTCAAGACTGTGTCTGCTAATATTCCAAATGGGATGGATGCTGAAAATGCTCAGCGAAAGCTCATTAAAATCATTGCCGGGGTACTCATGAATGAGATGGAAGAAATGGGTGATGATTTATCCGCTGAAGAGCGCTCGCAGAAACTTGCTGATGCGATCAGACTGGGGTATTCCTATGGTTTGACCTATCCCTTCATTGACGACCTTCTTGATGCAGGAATTTTATCTATTGAAGAGGAAAAACAATATTCCAATTTAATTCGCACCAGCCTCATTACAGGAATTGTTCCTAAATTAGGTAATTGGCCGGGGAAAAATGTGAATCTGATCCGATTTATTCATTCCGAACTCCGAGATGCCTTTGAGTACATAACATCTAGTCTGCGACCAGAAACGAGAAAGAAATTTTTCGAGCAGGCCTACGTGTTTTTTCATTCTCAGGAAGTGGACCGTATAAAGGATTTATCCAATCCTAATTACACAAATGAAGAACTTTATATCCCAGTCATATTAAAATCCTCTTCATCTCGATTGATTGTTCGATCAGTAATTAATGCTCCAGAGGATGAAGGCTTTGATAATCGCACCTTCTTTTACGGTATTTACAACCAGCTTGCGGATGATTTTGCTGATATGTATGAAGACTTGAAAGATGACCGGGTAACACCATACACCTATTATTTAAAATATCATGATCAGCGTGCCGATTTGATTAACCCATTTGAATTATACTGGACAGTTATCTCTAATTTGATCCATGAGGTGTATCACTCAGATAGTAAGGCCTGTGAGGTGATTCTCGATCGGGCAATAAACGGCCTTAAGCGCTATAAAGAACGTATGGGTACCGATAGATATAACGAAGTGATGCAGCTTTTTGCATCTGGGAACCCTGCATTTAATCGTGTCATTCAAAAAATGGTACGTAAAGCCGATGATGTTGATTTCTTTGATAAACTACTCCGAGACCATATGATAACAACTCTGAGGAATCAACGAAACGAGCAGGAAATTTTTAAAGATACGGTTGAATCCATTCGCAATGAGATCAACCAAATCTTAAAAATTCCTAAAACCGAGGATGTTGAGCCACTAATTGATGCTGCCAATTACAGTCTAGAAGGAGATGGAAAGCGATTAAGGCCAATTATGACTTGGGTTATGGGTGTAAACGAATATGGACTAAATAAGTCCGCCATCGTGCCCCTTTTGAAAGCATTAGAATATTTGCATACGGCTTCCTTAGTCTTCGATGATTTGCCTTCCCAGGATAATGCCTCTACACGTAGAGGACGTCCTACTCTCCATCAGGTATTTAACGTTTCGATCGCGGAGTTAACAGGCCTCTTCCTGACTCAGAAAGCTATTGAGGAACAAGCATCTCTTGAACAATTTGATTCAAACATTGTACTCCGATTAATCCACTATTCGGCAGAGATGACGGCAGTTATGTGTAAGGGTCAAGCGATGGACCTGGATTCTAAAGGGAAACAATTGACGTTGGAACAATTGAATACAATAAGCTTTTATAAAACTGGTTTAGCGTTTGAAGCATCGTTGATCATGCCCGCTTTACTTGCCCGAGTAAAGGAGTCCGAAATAACAGCGTTAAAAAAATTCGCTCATCATGCCGGAATTGCGTTCCAGATAAAGGATGATCTGCTTGATGTTGAAGGAGATACGAAATTATTAGGAAAACCCATTGGCAAGGATGCAGAAAACAATAACTCGACTTTTGTGTCTATCCTGGGTTCTGATGGGGCTAGAAAAGAAATGTGGGAACATTACTGTCAGGCGATGGAAGCATTGCAAGAGCTACCTCGTAATATTTCTTTTTTAAAACATTTATTGAATTATATAGTTAATCGTGACCATTGATGGTGGTTTATGTCGAAAATGATAGTCTCTTTTATCCATTCACTTTATAAATTTACTCATATAAAATAATGATAAAAAAGTGGGAATGAAGGGGAACATTTTGAACACAGATCAAGCTTTTGAATTGTTAATAGAAGCAGGTGTCACTGAAGATACTAGTATTCAAACCGTTAGACGTTGGTTTCGTGAAAGAAAGATCACCTATAAAGGCTCAGGACAGGATAATGGATACATACTTAACAATACAGACCAAGCTTTTCATTTATTAAAGGATGCAGGTGTAGCCGATAGCACCGCCGTTCAAATTGTACGACGTATGCTGCGAGAGGGACAGATTGAAAAAGTGGGCAGTGGAATTCAGAGACCTACATATCCCACAAAAGAAACAGCTTCAAAACAGTTAACCAATCGTTCTTCCGACCAGGATTTGATTATCCGTCAATTAAAAGTAAAAATAAAGGCACAGGATGAGCATATAAAAGGAATTGAACATCTCCATCAGACCTCAGTCGCAAGTTTAATTCAGCAAATAGACAAATTGAAAAAAGATATAATTCACCTTGTAAATGAGAAAAGTGAATTTCAAAGGGAAACTAAGAAGTTACTAAAAGAGAATATTGATTTGACGAATGAATTGCTAAAATTAAAAAATGATGTATTAAAAGGAAACCAAAAAGGCTCTGAACAAGCTGATCACGTTCCTCCACCTTCTGCTCCTATAACCGTTGATTACCGTCAAAAATTGGGTCTTTCAAAAATGGCGAGCGATAAAGAGGTGTTAACAAAGTATAAAAAATTATTAAAATTAACACACCCCGATCATGGCGGTAATGCATCGGCTTTTCATTTCATAAAAACAGATTATGATCAATTTAGACTTAGTATCAATCTGAAATAAGTTCTAAGGATACAGAAATGGATTCACCTGGATTGGCGACTGAACCCCTTCATTTTAATGGGTCTGGTCGCCAATAATTTTTTTTCCTGAAATAGGGGGATTCACTCGAACGAATTAAGTCACCCAAAATGCATAATCGGTACGTAATCACTGATATAATATACCTAGAGGTTAACATCAAGGAGTGGTGGTATGCGGAAAAAAGTAAATGGGAAAATAGTAATGGCAACCTTGCTATTACTAGTTTTTGGATTAATATCAATAAATAGCTTTGCAAAAATGGTAAATAATGAATACCCCCACAAAAACCATATAACAGTATACCTAGCGGGTGATTCCACTGTTTCTGATTATTCATGTTCATTTGCACCTCGAGCAGGCTGGGGACAATTTATTCATCGCTATTTCGATAATACAATTGTGGTGAGAAATGCTGCTACACCGGGAAGGAGTTCAAAAAGCTTTATTGCTGAGGGGAGACTCGAATCCATCTTAAAGCAGATTAAAAAGGGAGATTACCTTTTAATTCAATTTGGCCATAATGACGAAAAAATGTATAAACCAAGCCGTTATACTGAACCGTACACTACATACAAAAGCTATTTAAAACAATATATTGACGGGGCGCGTGCCAAACAAGCTATTCCTGTCCTTGTTACACCCGTTGAACGAAGGAGTTTCACAGATGATGGCAGGGCACGTAATTCACATGGTGAATATCCTAGAGCTATGAAGGAACTTGGGTTGGAAGAACATGTACCTGTCATAGACCTTACTGCCAAAAGCAGGGTATTGTTTCAAGAACTTGGGCCCGATAGGACTAAGGATGTTTTTCTTTGGCTAGATCCAGGGGAGAACAAGAACTATCCAAAAGGTGTGCAAGACAATACTCATTTTCAGGTAGCTGGAGCAAAAGAAATTGCTCGTCTTGTCGTAGAAGGCATTAAGGAATCCAATATGGTAACACTTCAAGACCGTCTTAAAAAGTAACTCAAGCCAGAAAGTTAATCTTAAAAAAGAAGCAGGAAACCATAATGGTTCCTGCTTGTTTATATTTACCTTTAAATTTAATTGGATAACATTAATACATCCAAGTTTAAAATGTTTATCGCACTTGAGTCTCTAAGTTCTTTTAATCGATCGATTTCAAGGATGTCGATCGTACGGTTTGAGATTTGGATCCATTGTTGATTTTTCCACTTGTTAAGTATTTTATTTACCGTAATCCGAGAGGTCCCTATGTAGCGAGCAAACGATGTTTGGTCAATTGAAAAATTACCATTTTCACTTACCAATTTTAAAAGGAAATGAGCCATTTGCTGTTCTATAGGCGAATTAAGAAAGGCAATAATTTCGGCCAGAATCCTAAATTTATAGATTAATGAATTTGTAAAAATACATGCTGCCTCAGGATGTTCTTTACAAATCATCACTAAGGCTTCATCAGAGAAATAATAGATTTCAGATTGACAGTTTGAGATGGCAGATGTTAAATAGGGCTCATTTCTAGCCCCATGTTCCCCAAATAACATACCTTCTGGAACATAATTCACCGTTCGCTCTACACCTTCATGGGAAAGGAGAGTGATCTTTATACCACCCTTAGATAAGTAGAAAAAGCCTTTGCCTTCACTGCCCTGATGGTAAACTATTTCATTTTCTATAAACTCAAGTTTTTTTCCGTAATTTAAAAATGGCTGCCATGAATATCGAAGACTTTTCATATCAACACCTTACCAAGTAGCTTTTTTAATTCATCAGGTTTTTTAATTAAAAACTTTTTCCCATGGATCTCGAGGATTTCTTCTTCTTTCCATTGTTTTAAAATCTTATATAAGGTGATTCTTGTTAATCCTGTGCATTTAGTAAGGTCTTGTTGTGTGAGAGGAACTTCATAATTCTTAAATTCGTAACAAATATTTAGGAGAATCACAGCCAATTGTTGCTCTGGTGTGAGAGAGTCCAAATATATTTTATCAGCTAGGATATGCATTTTATGAATGACAGTTTTGATAAAAATATTAAGGATAGAGGGCTGTGCCTTAATTAATTTTTGAAAATGTTCACAAGAGAAAAAATAGAGAATAGAGTCATTTACCGCCGTTGCTGTCGTAAAATGGGGCTGACGGTCCATCGCTTGAACGCCTAATATCTGCCCAGGAATGGCGATGTTTAACACGCGCTCTTTTCCAATCGAAGTGGTAGTCGTCACTTTAATTAATCCCTTTTGGATAAAATAAAATCCATCCCCCATCGTACCTTGCTGATAAATAGATGCTTTCTCTTTGAAGAATTGCCTAGTACCAAACTGTAAGCAAGAATCCCAATTGATATCACTGTCAAACAAGATTGCCAACTAATCAACTCCTAAATGAAATGATAAAAACTAATCAATAAAACTGTAAATCTATGAAATATGTAATTAATCCAGTGCTATGACTTAGTTGTAATTATTTGTTAGCGCTTACATCCAGATGTAAAAAAATTTTTTTGTGTTAATCACTTAACAGTAGTGTAAAAGATTCAAGATATAAAATCAACATTAGTTGGGTGGATTTTAAATATTCAGCCAAAACCATGTTTTTACCCCATTTGATTAACGGTCAAGATTTAACTCCCAAGTATCAAATAATGGGAAGAACAGTATGGTTAGATCAAAAAAAAGGAGGGCAAGAGAGAGTTTGCACCTGAGACATAACAAAAGAGACTATTGGAGCAAATTATAAAAGGGGATGGTTGGATGAACCAGGAAGTACAATCAGTAGTAACTCAAGATTTATCTCAAACAAACAATCTAAACGCTACGAATTTTTCATTGAAGAGTATGCCTAAAGCAACCTTACTTGTAGTTGTGTTGTGCTGGTTCGCGATGTTAGCGGATGGATATGATTTGGGAATTTATGGTGCAGTTTTACCATCATTAATGGAGTACAAAGACTGGAGTATGACACCTGCACAAGCAGGGGCTATCGGTAGTTATGCTCTAGTGGGAATGCTTATCGGTGCCATTTGTGTAGGAACAATTACGGACATAATCGGCCGAAAGAAGACATTGATTTTTTGTATCATTGTATTTTCCTTATCGATGTGCCTTGTTGCTTTATCCACTTCTCCTGAGATGTTTGGATTATTCCGATTTATTGGTGGACTTGGACTAGGTGGGGTTATACCTACAGCATCTGCATTAACAATCGAGTATTCTCCTGTGCAACATCGTTCAAAACTGTACGCTATTATGTATACAGGTTATCCAATTGGAGGAGTCCTTGGTGCTTTATTCTCTATGTTCCTTTTAGAGGATTATAGCTGGAGATTAATGTTTTGGATTGGTGTGACTCCACTTTTAGTTATTCCTTTTATAATAAAATTACTTCCTGAGTCGATTAGTTTCCTAATGGCAAAGAAAAAATTGACTGAAGCTACCAGTATTGCTCAAAAATATCATCTTCCCAATGACTTTGTCCAAAGCCATATAGAGGATGAGAATAAAGGCTCCAGAAACAAATTTGCGGCAATCGCAAGTCTTTTTGCCCGGAAGAATATTCGGGCAACCATGTTTTTTTGGGTCACCTTCTTTTTGGGCCTGCTTATGATTTATGGTTTGAGTACATGGCTTCCTAAAATGATGAGAGAGGCTGGATATCCACTTGGACCAAGCTTAGGATTTTTGTTGATGCTTAATTTATCGGCAGCGATTGGTGCTTTAATAGCGGGAACTGTGGCAGATCGATGGGGATCTAAGAAAATCATTAGTTTATCTTATTTCTTAGCGGGAGTCTCAATTGCCCTATTAAGCATTAAAACATCGATGTTATTGGTGTATTGCTTAGTAGGAGTGGCAGGGTTTGGAACAATTGGGACAACACTTATTCTTAATGCCTATATTTCCAAATATTTTGAAGCAGAAAACAGAGCCACAGCACTTGGCTGGGCGCTTGGATTTGGAAGGATTGGTGCGATTTCTGGACCTATTCTCATTGGCTTTTTTATGAGTTCTAATTTGGATTTTTCCATCAATTTTTATCTATTTGCTGTAGCAGGAGTCCTTGCATCCATCACTATTTTATTTATTCCTAAAAAAGGGAACCTGAAAATTTAGCATTTATCATTCGAAAATCAGCCCGCATCATTAGTATAAAGAATGATGTGGGCTGATTTATTAGTCTTAATAAAATGAAAATTCTATTTTTTTAGAAAAAATGTTAATCAGACTACACTGACTCAAAAAATTCAATTTTATAATAAAAATATGAATTTAAAGGAGGATGTTTATGGGAATTCGTACAGGAGCACAGTATATCGAGGCGTTAAAATCTAGGAATCCAGAAGTGTGGTTATCAGGAAAAAAAGTAAAAAATATCTTTGAAGAGCCAGTTTTTCATCAGCCAATTCTTCAAATTGCAAAGCTATATGATATGCAGCATGATGCCAAGTATCAAGAGGACATTACTCATATTTGTGAAGAAACGGGAGAAAGAATTTCAAATGCATTCTTAGTCCCTAAAAGCTACCAAGATCTACAAGCAAGGAGAAGAACGTTCGAAGAGTTTGCCAAAGCGACATTTGGCTTAATGGGCAGAACCCCTGATTTCTTAAATGTTGTCGTAACATCGATGGCGAGTAATTCCGAGTTCTTAGATAAATACAATCCGGAATGGGGAAAAAATATACGATCCTATTTTAAGCATATCCGTGATAATGATTTATTTTTGACTCATGCCATCATCAATCCGCAAAATGACCGCAGTAAATCTTCACACGAACAACAGGATATGTTTACCCATCTAGGTGCTGTTAAAGAAACACCTGATGGTTTAATCGTAAGAGGAGCGAAAATGCTAGCTACCCTTGCACCAATCACTGACGAAGTAATTGTCTATTCTTTTCCTGGATTTATGCCTGGGGATGAACGTTATGCGCTTGCGTTTGCACTTCCATTAGATACGCCAGGTCTTCGCATAATTTGCCGCGAAGCCATGCAAGATGGACAGCGTTCGGTATATGACCACCCATTAGCATCAAGATTCGAGGAAATGGATGCGGTCCTGGTCTTTAATGATGTTTTAGTCCCTTGGGAGCGTGTATTCCTTTATAACAATGTAGAAGCAGCCAATTTACTTTATCCGAAAACAGGAATCGCTCAGCAGCCAGCTCATCAGTCTGGTGTAAGAGGGTTAATCAAACTACAATTTGCAACCGAAGTGGCTTGTAAAATCGCCGACTCCATCGGTGTTGATAGTTACCTTAATGTACAAAATGATTTAGGAGAATTAGTCCAATCGGTTGAATCAATTAGGGCATTGCTCCGAATTTCAGAGTACGAGCATGAAGTAACTGCTACTGGCGAAGCGATGCCAGCCTATGCCCCACTTGAAACCATTAGAGGATTGCTGCCAAAAATGTACCCACGTGCGATTGAGGTTATACAAATCATTGGTGCAGGTGGACTATTAATGTCACCTACAGATGCGGATTTCGAGAATCCGGAATTAAGAGAGGATTTAGAGAAGTATTATCTTGGAAGAGAGGGCGTTTCAGCAGAAGAGCGTGTCCATCTCTTTAAATTAGCATGGGATTTATGCGGTGAAGCATTCGGACAAAGGGTACTTCAATACGAACGCTATTATACTGGAGATCCAATTCGTAAAAGAGCGATTTTCTATAACAACCACAAAAGGAAAAATTCCTTTGAACTGGCTGATGAAGCCATGAAAATATTTAATCAGAAAAATGAGGTTACTAGTTTATAAATGTCAATTAATAGGAAGAGGAGGTGTGAACGATGCAAACGCTAAAAGATGGAGTTCTGAAACTTGAAGGTTCTGTGATTGCCATTGGTGCATTTGATGGTGTCCATAAAGGACATCAAGCTGTAATTACACAAGCTGTGGAAAAGAGTCGGTTTAATCAGGTTCCGAGCATTGTCTATACTTTCGATCCGCCTCCTCGCAATTATTTTAAGGGAGTTCAAATTTTGACAACCATTCAGGAAAAGGTTAGCAGGATCGCGAAGTTAGGTGTTGATTATATAATTGTTGCCAGCTTCGATGAATGGTATGCGACCAGGCCACCTGAAGATTTTATCAGTGAATTATCTAAGTTAAACCCGGTAGAGATTACAGTGGGTGCTGATTTTCATTTTGGAAAAAATAGAGAAGGCGATGTGAATCTTTTAGAAAAGTATTTTCATATCAATATCACTCCACCTGTTTATTGTAAAGGCGGAGAACTTATTTCATCTACGAGAATCCGCCAGTTAATTTCAAATGGAGATTTCCGGCAGTCCTACACTTTACTAGGACTATAAACAGTAGAAAAGTAAATGAAACTACTAGGGTATCACTCAGCATTAGAAGGGAGTACACACAATGAAGTTATTAGGAATTTCAGGCACAATCATTGGAGCAAAAACGAGTATTGTTGTTCAAAAGGTATTAGAGGAAGTAAAGAAACATCATCCTAACGTTGAAGTAGAATTGCTTGATTTAAGAGATTATGATGTGCAGTTCTGTGATGGACGAAATCCTTCAAACTATACAGGTGACACAAAAAAAGTTCTGGATATTGTTAATTCTGCTGACTTTTATATTATCGGAACACCGATATTCCAGGGATCTTTATCAGGGCCACTCAAAAATTTGTTTGATTTAATCAATCCAAAGGATTTTCGCAACAAAGTAATCGGTTTTGTCGCAACAGGAGGTACATACCAACATTATCTTGTTATCGAAAATCAATTGAAGCCGATTGCAGGATTTTTCCGAGCTTTCGTGGCACCAGGCTATGTCTATGTCAATAACAATCATTTTAATAAAGAAAATGAAATCATCGATGCTGAGGTTCACACAAGAATTACATCTTTAGCCAAAGAAGTAGTTTTCATGCAGGAGGCATTAAAATCAGCAGAGGAAAAATTTGCAACAGTAAATGGATAAACATTCTATTAAAAGTTGAGAGGAGAAAATTACTATGAAAAACTCTTTAAAACCAATAAACCTTTGGGGATTTATTGAAGAAAACAAGGATTTACTTAAGCCGCCAGTAAATAATAAAGTGATTTGGAAGGATTCTGAACTAATGTTTATGGTCCTCGGTGGCCCAAATAAACGACGTGATTTTCATGTGGACCCTTCTGAAGAGATTTTTTATCAATTAAAAGGTGATTGCTACGTTGAAATTATTAATGCGGAAGGTAAAAGAGAAGTAATTACCGTGAAAGAAGGAGAAGTATTTCATCTCCCACCAAATGTTCCCCACTCTCCGCATCGGATCGCTGATACAATTGGGATCGTCATTGAACGTGACAGAGCAGATGGGGAATTAGAGGATTTTGTTTGGTTCTGTGATGAATGTGATCATGAAATGCACCGCGTTACCGTCCAATTAACAAATATTGAAATACAGGTAAAAGAAGCAATTCATGGATTTAACAGTAATTTAGAACTGCGGTCTTGTAAGAACTGTGGTCATATTATGCCTGAAGAAGCGAGTGAATGGAAATGCGAGTAGATTTTCATACACATATCATCGCTGAAAATTTCCCTGATTTTGCGGCGAAGTACCAAAATGAAAAGTGGCCGGTCCTAAAGCCTACATGCTCATGTGGTGCCAATATCATGGTATCCGGAAAGGTATTCCGTGAAGTGACCGACCAAGTTTGGAGTCCTGAAAAAAGGATTCACGATATGGATGTAGAAAATGTAGATATACAAGTTTTATCGCCAATTCCCGTTACATTCTCCTATTGGGCACCTATAGAAGAAGCGGTAGCTATGGCTAGATTTCAAAATGACTTCATCGCAGAAACAGTAGCTAAACATCCAACCAAGTTTATTGGTTTAGGGACGGTACCTCTTCAGGATGTCGAAGAAGCAATTCTTGAACTAGACCGATGTGTACATCAACTTGGCTTAAAAGGAGTTGAGATTGGCACAAATATTAATGGCAAAAATTTAGATGATGAATCATTAATCGATTTCTTCGCGATGTGTGAGAAATGGAATGTCCCTATATTTATTCATCCATGGGAAACACTTGGCGGAGACCGTTTTTCCTCACATAACTTAATGTATACGGTTGGAATGCCAAGTGAAACAGCATTGGCTGCCGCTAGTTTAATCCTAGGCGGTGTTATCGAGAAATTTCCAGGACTAAAAATTTGTTTTTCTCATGGCGGCGGGTCACTTCCTTACATTCTCCCTAGACTTGATCATGGTTGGAATGTTTGGCCGCATTTACAGCTCACGGAACATCCTCCAAGCTTTTATGCCAAGAAATTTTTCTATGATTCAATCGTAAATAACCCTGTTAATATCAAATTTTTAGTCGAAAAATTTGGTGCTGAACAAGTCATTATGGGGTCGGATTATCCATTCTTACTGCGGGAAACTCCACCTGGAAAGATTATTGATGACACACTCACCCTCAGTGAAGAACAGAAACGGGCGATGCTTGGTGAAAATGCACTTAGATTTTTAAATTTACCAGTTAATCTATTAATTTAAACGGAAAAGAGGATGAGAAGATGATAGACAAAGTGTTGACTCCAGAAGAGAGATTAGAGGAACTTGGAATAAAGCTGCCGGCTCTCCGCCCCGCATCTGGTAATTATGTTAGCTGTGTACGAACAGGGAATCTAATTTTCACATCAGGTCAGGGTACTGATGAATACCGGGGAAAACTTGGTGAGGATGTATCGATAGAAGTAGGCTATCAAGCAGCAAGACAATGTATGCTTAATCTATTAGCAGTAATCAAGAATGAACTCGGCGATCTTAACAAAGTGAAACGCATTGTCAAAATCCTAGGTATGGTGAACAGCACGACTGATTTTAAAGACCATCCTAAAGTTATGAATGGATCCTCCGATTTGTTGGTGGAGGTATTTGGTGAGAAGGGAAGGCATGCAAGATCAGCAATAGGTATGGCACAACTTCCACACAATAATGCAGTCGAGGTCGAGATGATTGTAGAAGTTTGGGAAGGTGAAATCATTGAGTAAGGTCATAGAAAAACAAATACAAATTAACAATGCCAAGTTGTTTATCAATGGAGAATATGTAAGCGCTGTTACAGGGGAAACCTTTGACACACTAAATCCAGCTACCAATCAAAAATTAGCTTCTGTTGCAAGTGCTAGTGAGCAAGATGTAGAAAGAGCAATACAAGTGGCAAAGCGTACCTTTGATAGTGGCATTTGGAGTAAAATGCCCGTCGAAGAAAGAGCAAAGATTCTTTGCCGAATGGCGGATCTTGTTATGGACCGAGTCGAGGAGTTAGCGCTAATTGAAACATTAGATGTAGGGAAGCCGATTAGAGAAAGCAGAGATTTTGATATCCCGCGGGCAGCATCAAACTTAAGATTCTTTGCAGAAATGGCAAAATACATGAATCATGAGCATTACGAACAATCCAAGCATATGAGTTATACCAAATACGCTCCGGCCGGAGTCACCAGCTTAATCATTCCTTGGAATTTACCATTCATGCAAATGACATGGAAAGCTTCCGCAGCGTTAGCGGCCGGTAATACTGTGATTGTTAAACCAGCATCCTATACACCACTAAGTGCAGTCATGTTAGGTGAAATTGCCAACGAAGCAGGATTACCGCCGGGCGTATTGAATATACTGACAGGTCCAGGTGGAACAGTAGGAACGGCATTGACCACTCATCCTAACGTTCGAAGAATTTCCTTTGTCGGGGAAAGCTCTACTGGGAAAACAGTGATGAGAAATGCAGCATCACAGTTAATTCCCGTATCATTAGAATTAGGCGGCAAATCTGCCAATATCGTTTTTGAGGACGCTGATTTGGATGAAGCTGTCGCGGGCTCAATTGAAGCGATTTTTAGAAATCAAGGGGAAATCTGTTTAGCTGGTTCTCGATTACTAGTGCAAGAATCGGTTTATGATAAATTCCTTGAAAAATTTGTTGCAGCTGCAAAGAAAATCAAAGTGGGCGATCCATTGGATGAAACGACTGAGATGGGAGCGCTTATATCAAAAGGTCATCTTGAAACAGTTGATAACTACGTGCAAATTGGAATTTCTGAAGGTGCGAAACTTGCTGTAGGCGGTAAGCGTGTAGTTGGATTGCCACAAGGAAACTTTTACGAGCCAACCGTGCTCTATGATGTTAATAACAAAATGAGAGTTGCACAGGAAGAAATCTTTGGCCCAGTATTAGTGGTCATTCCATTTAAAACGGAAGAAGAAGCGATTCAAATCGCCAACGATTCGATTTATGGTTTGGCAGGAGTTGTTTGGTCAAATGATTTAAGGCGTGCACATCGAGTAGCTTCTCAAATTGATTCAGGCTTATTTTGGATCAATTGCTGGTACTATCGCGATTTAAGAACACCATTTGGTGGCTCAAAGGCGAGCGGAATTGGTCGTGAAGGCGGACGTCATAGTTTTGAATTTTACTCAGAGGCCAAGACGATTACAATGAAACTATAAGAATAGGATAAAAAGTGGCTGTTTGGCCACTTTTTATCTATTAAAATAGAAAAGGAAGGTGTAGGAATAAATGGAAATATTAGTAGAAAGAATTGCGAATGAATTAATCGATGCAGAAAGTCATCAATATTCTGTCGCACCACTAACGGAGCGCTATTCCGAGCTAACCGTAAGTGATGCCTATCAAATCCAACTCGAAGTCATCGGTAAAAAGTTAAAAGAAGGACATGTAGTGATAGGCAAAAAGGTTGGGCTTACAAGTAAAGCAATGCAACAAATGCTAGGTGTAGATGAGCCTGATTACGGCCACCTGTTGGATATTATGAAAATGGCTGATGAAGCAACGGTAAAAATAGCTGATTTTATCAGTCCTAAGGTTGAAGCGGAAATCGGTTTTATTTTGGAACAAGACTTGGTTGGTCCAAATGTGAATTATCTGGATGTGTTAATGGCTGCGAAATATGTTGTGCCAACTCTCGAGATTATTGACAGCAGAATCTGTGATTGGAAAATTAAATTGGTTGATACCGTTGCAGATAATGGTTCGTCTGCTAGAGTAGTAGTTGGGAAAAAGATGAGCACCATTGAAGGCTTGGATTTGCGAACTCAAGGAATGGTCCTTTATAAAAATGATGAACTTTTGGCCACAGGATCTGGAACAGCAGCGCTAGGACACCCGGCACAAGCAGTCGCATGGTTAGCCAATAAATTGCATGAATTCGGGATTACTCTTAAAGCAGGTGAGTTAATTCTTCCAGGAGCACTTTCCGGTGCTATTGCAGTAAAAGAAGGCGACAGGATAGTAGCAGATTTCGGCCCATTAGGTACTGCATCTGTTTCATTTGAGTAAGAGAGTTTTTCACCGAATATAAATAATAAAAGTGGAGGTTCCATTATGTCGCTGTTGCAAGGAACAGAACAAGAAATCGTAAACTATCTATTAGCTGCAGAAAAAGATAAGCGGGAAGTTGAAAAAATTACCACTAGTTATCCAACGCTAACATTTGAGCATGCCTATGAAATACAACAAAAATTAATCGAGCAAAAAGAAAAGGAAGGGCTTCGCCGAATTGGTGTAAAACTCGGTTTAACAAGTAAGGCAAAGCAGGTGATGATGGGTGTCCATGAAGCAATCTACGGATATTTAATGGATGATATGCTAGCACCTGAATGGGAACCAGTCAAATTTAGCAGTTTCATACATCCTAAGGCAGAACCAGAAATTGCATTCTTGATTAATGAAGATATCCAAGGAACTAGAGTTACAGCCGACGATATTTTAAAGGTGACAAAATATGTAGCACCAGCGATCGAGATTATTGATAGCCGTTTTTTAGATTTCAAGTTTACACTAGTAGACGTTGTTGCTGATAATTGTTCTTCATCAAAATTTATTGTAGGCAACAAATGGGTGTCGCCGGATGCGCTAAACCTCAAAGATATTGGTGTATACATCTCTAAGAATTCAGAGGTTGCAACTACTGGGACCAGTGCGGCTGTATTAGGTGATCCAGCTGCTGCGGTTGCTTGGGCTGTAAACAAGCTTGGTGAAACTGGGCAGGGATTAAAGAAAGGCGATATCGTGCTTAGCGGCGCAATAACAGAAGCAATTAGCTTTCAAGCAGGGGATACAATTTTGGCACAATTTGCGGAACTAGGCAGTGTTTCATTTACTAGCAAATAATCGGACTGCTACAATTTAATTTAAGGCTGTTTTTGTAAACTTTGTTGTTGTTATAGACAATCAATTTCCTTAAAGACGTATCGACTAATGGTTAATAATATATTCCCTAACCAAACAGTTTAACTTTTTATATAATGCAATAATCTTTCATAAAAGAGCCTATTTAATTAATGATTGGAGGATACACTGTTGTTAACTTTAGAGTATGCACAACAATTGGATAATGCAGATAGCCTTAATAGATTTAGAGAAGAATTTTACATAAAACCGAATTCTATCTATATGGATGGAAATTCACTGGGACTTCTTTCGAAAAGAGCAGAAAAGACACTACTGGAATCATTAAATGATTGGAAAGAGCATGGAATTGACGGATGGACAAACGGGAAGCACCCTTGGTTTTTTTTATCGGAAAAACTAGGAGAGATGATGGCTCCGTTAGTAGGTGCTGCAGCTAATGAAGTGATTGTTACGGGTTCCACAACGGTTAACTTGCATCAACTAGTCGCTACTTTTTATAAGCCGGATGGAAAGCGGACCAAAATTTTGGCTGATGAATTAACCTTTCCATCAGATATATATGCGCTTCAAAGTCAGCTTCGCATTCATGGATTTGATCCAGATACACATCTTGTTCGTGTAAAAAGCAGGGATGGGCGCTTTTTAGAGGAAGAAGATATTATCAAAGCGATGACCGATGAGATTGCACTCATCATTTTACCAACAGTCCTCTATCGAAGCGGCCAAATCTTAGATATGAAGCGACTGACAGCTGAAGCGAACAGAAGAGGGATATTAATCGGTTTTGATGGTTGTCATTCGATTGGAGCCATCCCACATTCGTTCAGTGAATGGGGCGTTGATTTTGCCTATTGGTGCAACTATAAACACTTAAATGGTGGTCCGGGCAGTGTTGGCGGTTTATATGTGAACTCTAAACATTTTGGCACAGCCCCTGGACTGGCTGGCTGGTTTGGTTCGAAAAAAGATAAGCAATTTGATATGGAGCATACTCTAACACCGGCTGATTCAGCGGGAGCCTATCAAATTGGGACTCCGCATGTGTTGAGTCTTGCACCTTTACTTGGTGCGTTAGAGATTTTTGCAGAAGCAGGGATTGAAAATATTCGTTCCAAGTCTTTAAAAATCAATCAATATTTAATGGATATAATTCATCAAGAGCTGCATGACTTCGGATTCACGATTGGAAACCCTAGCGAAGATATTCGACGTGGTGGCCATGTAAGTTTAGAGCATAAAGAAGCAGCACGTATTTGTAAAGCGTTGAAAGAAAATGGCATCATTCCAGATTTCCGTGCACCAAACATCATTCGACTTGCACCTGTTGCGCTTTATACCTCCTATACAGAGGTTTGGGAAGTCGTCCAGATTCTTAAGAAGATTATGACTGAAAAGCAATATGAACAGTTTAAAAATGAACGTGAAGTTGTAGCTTAACTAAAGGGTCGAGGAGGAATTATATGGCGAACAATCATTTGAATAATGGAAATGGATCAGGGTTAAAGCGTGAATTAAAAACAAGTCAACTGACAATGATTGCGATGGGATGTGCGATTGGAACAGGTCTTTTCCTTGGAAGTGGACTTGCTATCAGTACAGCCGGTCCTAGTGTATTAATCAGTTATGCAATCGGTGCTTTCATTGTCTTACTATTAATGGGATGTTTATCTGAAATGACTGTTGCCCATCCAACATCAGGATCTTTTGGAACGATTTCTGAGAAGTATATTAGCCCGTTCGCTGGTTATCTTGTCCGTTATTCCTATTGGGTTGCGAATGTTCTAGCGGTTGGGGTTGAGGTAAGTGCGATTGCCGTTTATATGAAGTATTGGTTTCCAGATGTACCTGGGTTTGTTTGGATTTTGTTGTTCGCCGCAGTATTGATTTATGTAAATGCAACAAGTGTCAATACCTTTGCAACATTTGAGTATTGGTTCTCGATGATCAAAATTAGTGCCATCGTTGGATTCATTCTCCTTGGAGCATATGTTTTCATTGGAGGGTCCGCTAAGCCTGAAATGGGACCTGAGAACTTCGTTAATGAAGGTGGATTCTTACCGTTCGGCATGTGGGGAATGTGGGTCGCTATCTTTATTTCTCTATTTAGCTTTTTAGGGACGGAATTGATCGCCGTTACTGCTGGAGAAGCGAAGGACCCAGATGTTGCGGTACCTAAAGCTTTGAAAGCAACTGTTTTCCGTTTATCGACATTTTATATTATTACTCTTGGCATCATGCTAATGATTGTTCCATGGAAATCTGCAGGAGTTGAAGAAAGTCCGTTCGTAAAAGTGATGGAACTTTTAAATATTCCAGGTGCAAGTGGAATTATGAATTTTATAATTTTAACTGCTGCTTTGTCTGCTATGAACAGTCAGCTTTACGCGTCTACTCGAATGATGTTTTCATTATCTAGAGGAAATCATGCACCAGCTTTTTTAGGCAAATTAAGCAGAAAAGGTGTCCCGTTAAGCGCACTTGCTATTTCAACAATAGGGATTTTTCTTGCAGCTGCAGTAAATGCTTTATTACCAGATTCGTCTTACGCATTTATGATGGGGATTTCCATGTTCGGTGCCATCTTCACATGGTTTATGGTGTTTGTTTCCCATTTGTTTTTCAGAAGAAAGTGGGAGCAGTCAGGCGGCCGGAAGTTGCCAGTTAAAATGGTTGGTTTTCCATACTTGACGATACTTGGAGCGGTTCTTCTATTGAGTTTAATGATCACCACTTGGTTTACAGGTTTTAAAATTATGCTCCAATTTGGTGTTCCATGGTTACTATTCTTAACGGCTGCCTACTTTATTTTTAATAAAAGCAAAAATAATCCTGAAAAGAACAAGTCTGATGCAATTCTTAATAAAAAGGTAAATTAACGATATAAATACTCATAAATAACTTAACTTTATTAGAATGCTGGAGGTATAATACCATGAATTCACAAGAAAAGAACACTAAACATGATTTGGAGAAGGAGATACAAACCGATTTTCAAAAATCGATGTCCTATGGTGATTATCTTCATCTTGATAAAATTTTATCAAGTCAGCATCGGTTATCCGATCACCATGATGAGATGTTATTTATAGTTATTCATCAAGCAAGTGAATTATGGATGAAGTTAATCATTCATGAATTGACGGCTGCAATTGAGTATATACAAAACAATGATTTGGAGCCATCATTCAAAATTTTATCACGTGTTTCCAGAATCCAGCAGCAATTGATTCAGTCATGGAGTGTCCTTTCGACCCTGACACCTTCTGAGTATTTAGAGTTTAGAGATAAATTGGGTCAATCATCAGGATTCCAATCTTATCAGAATCGTTTGATTGAATTTGCATTAGGAAACAAAAATGCTCATACACTTGCAGTCTATAAACACCAAACAGAATTATATGAAAGAATGCAAGAAGCCCTTAATCAACCAAGTATTTATGATGCTGCGATCCAGGCCCTTGTAGCGCGTGGCTTACCTGTTGATCATGAGGTTCGCCACCGGGATTTGTCCAAAAACTATGAGCCAAATGCTAGTGTCGAGGAAGCTTGGCTAACCGTTTATCGAAATGTGGACCAATACTGGGACCTTTACGAGTTAGCAGAGAAGTTAGTTGATATCGGCAATCAGCAGCAATTATGGCGATTTAATCATATGAGTACGGTAGAGAGAATCATAGGTCATAAGCAGGGGACAGGTGGATCGTCCGGTGTGACCTATTTAAAAAGAGTACTAGACCAACAATTTTTCCCTGAACTTTGGAGTTTAAGAACGAAGCTTTAGATTGAAAAGCATCGGGTACAAAAGTCCACAAAACCTTGTAATAAGGTTTTGTGGCTTTTTTTTTATAAGATTAATAGGTGTTTCTGATAATAGTGAGGAAGGAAAATTGGTTCAACAGTAACTAGTGGAGGCGACTAATGCCCGTGGAGGCAGAAAAAACAGTTCAACGGTAACTAGTGTAGGGGACTAATGCCCGTGGAGACAGAAAAAACGGTTCAACGGTAACTAGTGGAGACGACTAATGCCCGTGGAGGCAGAAAAAACAGTTCAACGGTAACTAGTGGAGGCGACTAATGCCCGTGAAGGCAGAAAAAACGGTTCAACGGTAACTAGTGGAGGCACTAATGCCCGTGGAGGCAGAAAAAACAGTTCAACGGTAACTAGTGTAGGCGACTAATGCCCGTGGAGTCAGAAAAAACGGTTCAACGGTAACTAGTGGAGACGACTAATGCCCATGGAGGCAGAAAAAACAGTTCAACGGTAACTAGTGGAGGCGACTAATGCCCGTGAAGGCAGAAAAAACGGTTCAACGGTAACTAGTGTAGGCGACTAATGCCCGTGGAGGCAGAAAAAACAGTTCAACGGTAATTAGTGGAGGCGACTAATGCCCGTGAAGGCAGAAAAAACAGTTCAACGGTAACCAGTGAAGGCGACTAATGCCCGTGGAGGCAGAAAAAACGGTTCAACTGTAACTAGTAGAAGCCCTTGAAGAGGGGAAAACTAGTTCGAATAAAATGGTACATATTACATGAATTAACGTTATTTGGGCAATTATAAAACGAGACTGAAAAAGAGGAGGAAGACCAAAAATCCTATGTGGAAAAAAGTAAGTCTAAAACAGCATAAAAGTTCAGGAAATACTTCTTCCTCCGATGACCTATTAACCAAAAATTTGATAAAGAATGTAGGACAAATTAAAGAGGATTTAGGCGATTGCTCTGATTTGAACGTTCGTATGATCAAGCATAAAGAAAATCCCTTTGCCTTTGCAGTCATACATATTGATGGGATTTCAAATACACCAAAAATTGATGAACATGTCATAGAACCACTATTAACAAACAAGTTTGACCCAGCTTCTAGAACAATAAAAGATGAATTACAACAGGTAATCGCAGTTACAAATATTAAGGAAAAAAACACATTTAAAGATATACTTTCAGCGATTGTTTCTGGTGGCACAGTCATTTTAATAGATAATGATCCGAGTGCACTTATCCTTAGTACAAGAGAAATTGAATCACGTAGTATCGTGGAACCAACAACACAAACGGTCATTCGCGGACCAAAAGACAGCTTTACAGAAAACCTTAGAACCAACACCTCCCTTGTCCGATCTCGAATCCAAAGTCCGAATTTACGACTGGATTCGATGATAATTGGTGAAGTGACTCAAACTCAAGTTGAAATCATGTACATCAAGGACATTGCTGACGAGTCTATTGTAAAAGAAGTTAAGAATCGTCTTCAGAAAATAAAAATAGACGGCATTATTGAATCTGCCTATATTGAAGGTTTTATTCAAGATGAAATGCAAACTCCTTTTCCAACAGTTCAAAATACAGAACGCCCGGATGCAGTGGTTGGAAATTTACTTGAAGGACGCGTGGCCATTTTTATGACTGGGACTCCTTACGTGCTTATTGTCCCGGTAACCTTTACCCAACTCTTCCAATCTCCGGAGGATTATTATCAGAATCAATATATAAGCAGTGTTTTAAGGATTTTACGTTTGGGGGCATTTTTTTTAGCCTTATATGCACCGGCTGTATATGTAGCAATGATTACACACCATCAGGCACTTGTTCCTACTGTATTACTTGTCAGTATTGCTGCCCAACGAGAGGCTATCCCTTTTCCTGCCATTGTGGAAGCTTTTATTATGGAGATTACCTTTGAAGTACTAAGAGAAGCAGGAATTAGGATGCCGAGAGCAGTTGGGTCAGCCCTTTCTATTGTGGGAGCGCTTATCCTTGGACAAGCAGCTGTAGATGCAGGCTTTGTATCTGCAGCTATGGTTATTATCGTTTCTGTAACAGCCATCGCTAGTTTCGCACTCCCAAACTACAATCTTGGAATCGCTGCACGCTCACTTCGTTTTTTATTATTGATCGTTGCCTCATACGCCGGGCTTTATGGTGTGTTAGCTGCTTCCCTTATTATTGGGATGCATATGTGCTCGTTGCGTTCGTTTGGGGTTCCATATCTATCTCCTATAGCTCCATTCAAACTAAAGGAGCAAAAGGATGTCCTATTTCGTTTTGCTTTACCAAACCTAATAAACAGACCAACACCTGCAAATGAAAAAAATAAAGTAAGGATAGGGAATAGGAATGAGGGAGAATAGAGTGAGAACTAAAATATCGTTCTTGATTATATTCTTATTTGTCGTACTCTCGGGGTGTTCAAATTATACGGAATTAAATGAAATAGCCATTGTCCTCGGAATAGGGATTGATTATATCCCTGAAAAAGATGTTTACGAAGTCACCTACCAAGTAGTTAATCCAAGTGAAAATGCTGCAAGAGGAACGGGTTCCGGCGGTACGCCAGTAATTAACTATAAAAGCAGGGGTAAAACAATTTCTGAAGCAGCTGGTAATTCCACAAATATTTTTCCCCGGAAAAATATTTATTCGCATATTCAGTTAGTACTCATTGGTGAACAACTGGCAAAAAAGGAGAGTTTGAACTTTATTTTTGATGTATTTGAGCGGGATGCAGGAGTGCGTGTCAATGTTCCTGTTCTAATTACCCGTAATGCTGACATAAAAACGACAATGGATATACTTTCTTCTATTGATAAAATTCCTGTTCGATCACTTGTAGGCAAGGTAATGAATGCATCAGATTTATTAGGGGAACATGGTGAAATTAAAATTTACGATATTATTGAGAATTTAACTAACGAAGGTTCAGAACCAACAATAAGTGGGATAAGCATAAGAGGTAATTCAAAAACTGGTGCTAGCAAGAAAAACATAGAAAGTATGAATAAGACATTCATATTCCTCAATGGAATTGCTGTATTTAATAAAGGAAAATTAGTTGGATGGATAGATGGAAAAAAGACAAAGTCGCTTCAAATTATTAAGAATAAAATACGAACTAGCAGTTTGAGAATTCATTGTGACCAGAAGCGGTATAACAATTTACTCGTGAATCACTTGAAAAGTAAGTCAAAAGTCGATTTGCAGAACAGTCAAGCAGTCATAACAATTCAGGTGAACGCTTTCGGTAATCTAACTGAATTGCTCTGTAACAAGGATATAAGTAAGCGTGAAGTAATAAAAGAATACCAGCGTAAAGGTGAACAAGAACTGGAAAAAGAAATAAAAGATGGAATTATTGTGGCACAGAAGTTGGAGAGTGATGTTTTCGGCTTTGGGGAAATTTTACGAAACACTCATCAAAAAAAATGGAGAAAATCCAAGCAGCAGTGGAATAAGTTATTTTCACAAGCGAAGGTAAATGTCCAGGTGAATTTGACTATTGAAGGGACAGGAATGCGAATTAAGCCTTATCCTTATTGATCTAGGAGGGAAAGAAATGGAACAGGTAAAGGTCAATGGGTTTCAGTTGTTTAGTGTCATCTTTTTATTTGAATTAGGAAGCGCAATTCTTGTAGGGATGGCTGGTGAAGCAAGGCAAGATTCATGGATTACAATCCTATTTGGAATTGCTTCAGGTTGCGTACTATATCTTATTTTCACAAAATTATATACTATGTATCCTGCTTTACCATTGACCAGTTACCTTCAAAAAATTCTAGGGCGTTATTTGGGCTGGCTCTTTGGGCTAATGTATGTAACATATTTTATGTACATCGCTTCTAGGGTTTTGAGGGATTTCGAGGAATTATTAGTTATTGCAGCATATCGATCAGAAACACTTCTGACGCTTGGAATCATCATGATGGTATGTGTAATGTATGCAATTTTTAAAGGAATTGAAGTATTTTTTCGCATATCGGAGCTTTGCCTTTTTATCATCGTGTTCATGCTTCTCTTTATTATATTATTTGAAATGGCTAGTGGAATAATAAAATTACAACATCTCCGTCCAATATTAGAACACGGTTGGCGTCCTTTAGTTAGTTCCTATCCAACTACTCTAACTTTCCCTTTCGGGGAAATGATTACGTTCACAATGCTTCTTCCATTCTTAAATAAACAAGAAAAGGCTAAAAAAGTGGGTATTTTAGCTATCGTATTGAGTGGTTTATGCCTTCTATTATTTACCCTATTGAATATCGCCATTACCGGAGCAGATATTGCATCCCGGTCTGCCTTTCCTATCCTTACGGCTGTAAGTTATATTAACATTGCTGAATTTGTTCAAAGGCTCGATACAGTGGTGATTATTAGTATGGTCATATTAGGATTTGTAAAAATAACTGTTTTTCTCTTCTGTGCTTTTATCGGGACAATAGATTTGTTTAAGATCAAACATCAAAAAAATTTAATTTATCCAATGGGAATCATTGTTTTAGTTAGCTCAGTCATTATGGCACCAAATTATATAGCGCACATTAACGAAGGATTAAAAATTGTACCGTACTATTTGCATATTCCTATGCAAATAGTAATCCCAATATTATTATTGGTAATTGCCTTGATAAAAAGAAAGCTCAAGCCAGCTTATGCCTGATACTACGCATTATTCTTCTTATTAATACTGGATCTCTTGACCTTTGTAAAAACAAGCGGCAGGAAGGAAAAAATAATCAGAATAACTTCTTCACCTGTCATCTTTTGTTTTATTTTTTTAAAGGAATTAAAAGTCTCATATATACTAAGACCTTGGAGCAGATCAATTATTATATTGACTCCTATAACAAGGGAAAATAAAAGTAAGATTATAAATAATAATTGTTTCAAGAGTATCACCCAGCTTTTTTTTCTTATTATTTGTATATATAGGAATATTAGCCCAATATGTAATATCTTTAACAAAATTGTAATGTGGACAAGCCCTTCCGACATAGGATACACGGATTAGTATTTAAGTCGTATAGGAGGGGTTCGATTGCCCAGAAAGTGGTTAGTATTTTTGGTATTTGCCTTTTTTATGTTGTCTAGTTTTTTTGTTGGTGTCCCGACAGGTTCTGCAGCCTCCAGTGGAAAATTAATTATTATTAACAAGACTACCAATCGACTTGCCTACTTTGAAAACGGAGTGTTTAAGAAGCAGTTTAAAGTTGGAACTGGGAGAAAAAAATCGTATACGCCAGAGGGCAAGTTCAAGATTGTGGTTAAGATTAAGAATAGGCCTTACTATAAGGGACATATTCCGGGTGGAGACCCTCGTAATCCGCTAGGTAACCGCTGGCTTGGTTTAAATGCCCGGGGAACATGGGGAACGACCTATGCGATTCATGGGAACAGCAACCCAAGCTCCATTGGCGGATATGTAAGCAGCGGTTGTATTCGGATGTATGATAGTGAAGTAGAATGGTTGTATAGCCAAGTCCCAACAGGTACCCCAGTAATCATCACCTCATCAGGGAAATCCTTCAACGCAATTGCATTAGCCAATGGATATAAAGTAAAAGGCGGCTCAGGTGCACCTTCCGTTCCTGTTAGTACCAGTGGAGAAATCCTTAAAAAAGGCAGTCGGGGTCCAGCTGTCCAAGAACTTCAACGTAAGCTGACTTCACTAGGGTATAGTACAAAAGGTGTTGATGGTGTCTTTGGAGTAAACACCGATACTGCGTTGCGCAAATTTCAAAAAGCTCATAAATTAACAGCTGATGGGGTCGTTGGTCCAGCAACAAAAAAAGCATTAGGAATTAAGTAACAATAAAGAAACTGTTCATGAAGTTGCTCAAATTATTGAGCACTCTTTTTTTTTGAATCCATACAGTTTTTTTCGGGAAGTTTACATAAATTTACACAAATTATATGAACATAGAGTATAACCGTAATTTGTTGGAGGTAATGGTATGAGTCGACTGGATAGGCTCAAGATGGAAAAAGTGGAACCAAAACATTGGCGGCAGTTCAATGAATTATTACGTTATGTTTTCCAAGTAACTAAAAAAGACTTACAGACGGTAGGCTGGGAGGAGCGTGAAATTGCATTAGCAAAACTGCCTGTTTTAGAGCAGGCTGATGTGTTAGGCTGGTTTGATGGTGAAAAACTAATCTCTCAAGTTGCTGTTTATCCATTTCAAGTAAACATATATGGTCGAACCTTTGAAATGGGCGGATTGACTGGGGTTGGCACCTATCCAGAATATGCGAATTTAGGATTGATGAATAAGTTGATCTGGCAGGCACTGTCTGATATGAAGGATCGAAACCAATCGATTTCATATTTATATCCCTATTCATTGCCTTTTTATCGTAAAAGGGGATGGGAGATTATATCCGATAAAATGACCTTTGAAATTAAAGACTATCAATTACCAAAAGTTAAGAAAGTTTCAGGTTACGTCGATCGGCTAAATACTGAGCATTCAGATATTAAAACAGTTTACCAGCTTTTTTCCAGGACACGGCATGTAGCCATGATTCGAAACAATTTAGCTTGGGAAGAATTCTGGAGATGGGAACTGGATGAATTAACGGCCGCAGTTTATTATGATCGTTCGCATCAGCCACAAGGGTATTTGCTGTACTGGATTTCTCAAGACGTATTGCATGTCAAGGAAATGATCTATATGAATGAAGAAGCGCGAAACGGACTTTGGAACTTTATCAGTGCCCATTTCTCAATGGTGACGAAGGTTGTCGGGAATATTTTTACCAATGAGCCATTGGCTTTCTGGTTGGAGGACGGGGATATTAAAGAAACAATTGCTCCTTATTTCATGGCACGTATTGTTGATGTCACACAGTTTATCGAACAATTCCCATTCAGAGCGCCTGGCACTGATATTCACATGACGATAAAAATTGACGATCCAATTCTAGAGTGGAATCAAGGGCTATATACACTTCAAGTATCTGCAGTCGGTCAAGGTGAAATGATGCCAAGCAAGGGAAAGCCAGATGTAACTGTTACGATTCAGACTTTAACAACAATGCTGCTTGGATACAAACGACCGTCCTATTTAGCAGCAATCGGAAGACTTTCCTGTAATGAGCAAACGGTGGAAATATTAGAGAACTTAATTGAACGAGAGACGCCCTATTTCTCCGATTATTTTTGAAGTGTTAAACTTTTTTCCTCTTTCCAAATTGAAAGAGGAATTTTTAAATTATTAGAAGTTTAAAATAAATATTCCATTATGGGGCAAAATTGGTTTATTATAATGAAATAATATTTTTTTTAAAAAGGAGTTTATTAATGAATTTTTCTGCTAAACAGATTGTCTTTATTAGTTTTATGTTATTTTCTATGTTTTTCGGGGCTGGAAACTTAATCTTTCCACCATTTTTGGGGCAGTCAGCGGGGGATCATCTGTGGACAGCTCTTGCAGGTTTTATTATTTCAGCAGTTGGATTACCAATTTTAGGGGTTGTTGCCGTAGCTAAGGCAGGAAGCTTTAACGAACTTAACCAACGAGTTCATCCTTTTTTTGCTTTTATCTTTCCATTTCTCATCTATATAGCAATCGGACCTGGATTGGCGATTCCTCGAGCGGGTAGTCTGGCATTTGAAATGGGGTTAGCTCCTTTTTTATCAGAAAATCTGGTCGAAAGTCCAATGTCATTGCTTGTATATAGCATTGTTTTCTTTGGATTAGTCGCGTGGTTATGTATGTATCCTTCTAAACTGATTGACCTTTTTGGGAAGTTATTGACTCCAATCCTACTAGTTCTTATAGCTATTATTTTTGTTAAGAGCTTAATTGACCCAATCGGTTCATTTGAAACACCAAAGGATAATTATATTTCAAATCCTGTCTTTCAAGGGTTTTTAGATGGATATTTAACAATGGATGCGTTAGCGGCTTTAGCATTTGGTATTGTAATAGCCAACACATTAAAAGCACAAGGTGTGGTCGATGACAAAAAAAGATCTATATATATGATGTACGCCGGATTAGGTGCGGGTTTGCTGTTAACCGTAATTTACCTGATCTTAGGATACTTAGGGGCTGCAAGCGCATCTTTAGGAAAAACAGAAAATGGGGCACAAATTTTGGCAAATGTAATGACACATTTATTTGGTCAAAGTGGGACCTTTATTTTAGGGTTAGTATTTACCATTGCCTGTTTTTGCGTATCGATTGGTTTAGTCACTTCCTGCAGTCAGTTCTTCGCAAATGCTATTCCAAAAATAAATTATAAAATATGGGTTATGATCTTAGCAGTTCTTAGTACTGCCATTGCTAATTTAGGATTAACGCAAATCTTAAAAATCTCCGTTCCGATACTAGGCATGATCTACCCTATTGCCATCGTGATTATTTTATTAGGCCTTTTTGATGATTTAATTAAGAAATCCCGTCAGATTTATATCACGGTTGTCAGCTTTGTTGCCCTTTTTAGTATTATTGATACGATAAATAAAACATTCCTCGCTAATAAATGGAGTGGGGCATTTGAAATTCTTCCTTTTTATACAGAAGGCATTGGATGGATAATCCCAGCCCTCATTGGTTTAATAATTGGGTATCTACTTGGATTATTTACTGAAAAACCATTGGAAGCTTGAAAAATCTATAAACCATTAAATTTCCTTGTTAAGAATAAGAACCTATTAACTAGAAGAGGCTAAACAAGTATTATTTAGCTCTTTTAGGAGGTTTTCTATTGTATTTTTATCGAGAAGATTTAATAAACGTAATCGTTCCGGACAAGCCCGATCCTGCTGCAGCAAAGGTCCTTCAAGAAGCACTTGGAGGCAGATTTGGAGAAATGCGGACGATGATGCAGTTTTTCTTCCAAAGCTCTAATTTCCGCGGTAATCAAAAACAATACCGGGATTTAATTAGGGGAGTATTTCTTGAGGAAATCAGTCATGTTGAACTTGTACAAACAACGATTAATCAGCTATTAAATGGTTCAGGTGAAGAGGCAGTTGGTGCAGGCGGCAGTACAGGTGCACCTTTAGAAGAAGCCATTAAACATGCTAACCCTCATCATTTTATTATGGGTGCACAAAGTTCACTTCCAGTGGACGCAGGGGGTAATCCATGGACCGGAAATTACGTCTATAGTCACGGGAATTTAATCAGTGATTTATTAGACAATTTGGTTCTGGAATCTACTGGGGTCCTGCAAAAATCCCGAATCTATGAAATGAGTTCAAATAAAACCTTTAGAGAAACTTTGGCTTTCTTAATTGTTCGTGATAATGCTCATCAAAATGCTTTTGCCAAAGCATTAGAGACTCTCGGCGTAGATTGGGGGAAACTCTTCCCGGTTCCTAATTATGATATCAATAAATATCCTGAATGCAGAAAATATGTTGAAATGGGCTTCCATAATGCTCAGTTCAATTTTAGACTTGATGATACACTGATCGGCCAAATTTTCCAAGGTGAAACTCCTAGTAGAAATGGCGGAACGCTTCAAGTTGTACCACCGCCACAAGGGTATCCAGTTCCTGTCTTACCAGAGATGCCAAATGAACATAGTCCAGGTTTGAGTGATTTAAATTCATAGGTTGCACAATAAATAAACACGGCTCACGAGTGCCGTGTTTATTTAATTGGTTTAAATTCTAGGATTGTTTTTTATCGGTTTTTTTCTCAGTTAGTGCACGGTAAATTTGGGTATACATACTGCCTTGAACAATATTTTGGAGAAAAAAGTCCCCAATTAGTTTTAAGTATTCTTCATCCTCAAACATTTTTTTGTTTTGTAATTCCATTTCAGCCAAGCCTTCATATTTGGTAAGGAGGGCATATGTATGATCTTCACCTGAAACAGGGGTTAAGATCTCAACATTATGATCATAATTTTCATTTCGGAACGTCTTAATTTCTTTTAAATTCTCAATACCTTCTTTAAATTTATCTTGTTTAATCTCAAATGTCTGGTATACAAAAATTGCCATTAGCAGCATCCCCTAATTAAGATTTACAAACGTAAAGTTAAATTTCCCTTATTTGATTATAGTTATTCTTCACCAACCAGTCTGGCTATTTCACGTTTTAAATGGAAATATTTCATTCCACTTAAAAATCTTCTCTGGAGAATAATATCAATAGTAAAAGATGCTTTGAAAGGATTAGGTGAATTAATGACTTCATATCAACCAGGACAAGTCGTCTATATTATTATTAGGAATCCACATGCCCAAGATGTTGCTAATGTTCAACAAGCGGCGGTGGTACAGAACCCAGAGAACCCAGATCAACTTTCTCTTTTTGTTTACGAAACTTATTATCCTCTAACAGAGGAAGTGGCGGTTTATTCATCTGCAGAGGAAGCAGAATATGCTTATCAAGATGCATTTGGATTAACAGAGATGGAGGGGTATTATGGTTAAACCCTTTGTTCCGCAGCTCGTATATGTAGAGCCAAGTGCACTTGAGTACCCGCTGGGTAAAGAGTTAATCGCAAAATTTGAAAAAATGGGAATTGAAATAAGGGAAACCACATCACATAATCAAATTCGAAATTTACCTGGTGATAACGATTTTCAAAAGTATCGTACAGCCAAATCGACTCTAGTGGTAGGGGTTCGAAAAACATTAAAGTTTGATACATCCAAACCTTCTGCGGAATATGCAATTCCATTTGTAACGGGCTGTATGGGGCATTGTCATTATTGCTACTTACAGACAACAATGGGAAGTAAACCCTATATTCGTACTTATGTGAACCTGGAAGACATTTTCGAGGCTGCTGATAATTATATGAAAGAACGTGCGCCCGAATCAACTAGGTTTGAAGCCTCATGTACATCTGATATTGTTGGTGTTGATCATCTAACCCATACCCTAAAGAAAGCGATTGAGTTCTTTGGACAATCTGAATATGGCAAACTTCGTTTTGTGACTAAATTCGCCCACGTGGACCATTTACTTGATGCGAAGCATAATGGGAAAACCCGCTTTCGCTTTAGTGTTAATGATGAATATATCATTAAGAATTTTGAACCGGGGACATCAAGACTTCCAGAACGGATCGAGGCAGCCGGTAAGATTGCCAATGCCGGGTTTCCACTAGGTTTTATTATTGCACCGATTTATCTCCACGAGGGTTGGAAAGAAGGATATAAAGAAATGTTAGAAAAGCTGGAAGCGGAACTGCCGGATTCAGCTAAAAAGGACTTAACCTTTGAAATGATTCAGCATCGGTTTACAAAACCGGCGAAGCGTGTCATTCAAAAAAACTATCCGATGACAAAACTAGAACTTGATGAGACCAAAAGAAAGTGGAAATGGGGCCGCTACGGGATTGGAAAATTCGTCTATACAAATGAAGAACAAGAAGATATAAAGGATACTTTAGGCGGATATATTAACACCTTTTTCCCGCAGGCAAAAATAGAATATTTCACATAGAAAAAGAGGGGTTCCGAAGAATCCCTCTTTAATTATGGATTATTAAGATTCCGTTGGGTCCGGTTTAAACGATGGAATTGATTGTTCACTACCATCTGTTAGTTCATTATCTCTTTTAATTCGACCTTTTCCAACGGCCAATGCTACAAAGACTCCGACAGCTATAAAGATAAGTCCTGTTAAGAAAACCGTAGAAAATGAATTGCACCAGGCGATTTGAATGCCATGAATTACGCTATTTTGAATGTCTTCAGGCATTTTTAAAAGGCTCGGATTGAGCAGCAAACTAAATAATGAATCCGTTTTTTCAGAAAGAGCCGCTAATGCTTTATGTGCAATTGGATTTTCAGCATCATTAGCAACACTATTCATTTCACCTTTTAGTGTATGGTTCATGATTGAATTTAAAATCGTAATTCCAATCGTACCACCTATCGATCTAAAGAAGGTGGATGCGGATGTAACGGTTCCTAACTGCGACTTTGGAAATTCGTTTTGGATCGCAATCATTAATGTTGGCATAACTAAACCCATTCCTAGACCAAGGACAACCATATAAGCATAGGCAGTAAATTCATTTGAATCGATGCCCATTGTACTCATTAAAAAGAACCCTAATGCACCAAGGAGCATACCTGCTGTTAGTACAGATCGGAAGCTAAATCTAAGTAATAATTGGCCTCCAAGTATACTTGCTGCAATCATGGCAATCATCATAGGAGTCATGGTTGAACCTGCTTGTGTTGGTGATACACCAAGAATTCCTTGCATGTACATTGGTACGAACATTATTGCTCCAAACATTCCAAGCCCAAGCAAAAATCCTAGCGCATTCATCGTTGCAAACGTTCGATTTTTAAAAAATGATAGGTCTAAGATTGGTTCCACTGCTTTTCGCTCGATAAAGCCGAAAATGATTAGCAGCAGGATTGAACCTCCAAAAATAAGGTAAGATGTCGTTGAAGCCCAGTCAAATTTATCCCCGCCGAAAGTTAAACCAAGTAATAATAAGACAATGGCAGGAATTAATGTGATTATTCCCCAATAATCAATATTCACTTTTCCTTTAACTGCGGTAGTTTCATGCTTTAATCCCATAAAGATTAGAATTGCTGAAAGTAGCCCAAAAGGAACGTTAATCAAGAAAATCCAGTGCCAGCTAATGCTATCAACAATAATTCCACCTAAGAAAGGCCCAATGACAGAACTTAATCCAAAGAGTCCGCCAAAAATTCCTTGCCACTTCGCTCGTTGCTCAGCTGTAAAGATGTCCCCAATAATGGTTTGAGATAGGGGCATGATCATCCCGCCGCCAATCCCTTGAAGGCCTCTATAGATCACTAGCTGTTCCATTGATGTAGCTTTAGCACATAATCCAGAACCAATAATAAAGATAATTGTTCCGAGTAAATAAAGAAACCTTCTACCGTACAGGTCAGAAAGTTTTCCTACAATTGGGACAATCGTTGTCGATGTAATCATATAAGCTGTCGTAACCCAAGCAAAAATCGTAAAGCCATTTAATTCTGAAATAATCGTCGGCATGGCTGTTCCGACGATCGTTTGTTCTAAAGCACTGAAAAACATACCGATAATTAAACCGGTGATAACTAATTTGGTATTAATTCGTTTATCTTCTATCGCCATATCATTTTCTCCTATCAAGATGTTTTTAAATGAGTTCCGTCATAAAATATACAGTATAACTGTCCGGTCAGTCAATATTTTCGTAGAAAAGGATAATTAATAAAAATATCCCTTAAAGTTCGAATCCATAAAAATCAGCCGTTTCCTTGGTGAGTGGTTCTAGTTTTTCTATACCTTTAAAATTGGAAAGCATTCCTTTGATGACTGGAAGGCGAGGATTTTGTTTGTTAATTTCCTCTTCAAGGACGTCTAATGAGATTTCTAATACTTCTCTATTTTCCAACTGATCAATTACATTTCTCATGTTTTTGATTATATTATTTACATTGGCGGGTTCGAAAAATTGCTTTGATTTTTTAATAATATTCTCCATTTTTTCCTCGGTTAAGAAGGGTTCCTCACTTGAAATGTCTTTTACGATACTATCCATTCTTTTCATTAGATAATGGGATAGTTTCTCAATCTCAAATTCTGCAGGTTCAAGCATCATTAATCCCATATATGTTTGAAACAACCCTTCAAGAATCATAGCTAAATCAATTGAAAAAGGCTCAATTCTTTTACCATAAATTAAAACTAATCCTTTGCGATGTAATAAATGAGATTCAAAACGCTTTTTGAATAGAAGTTTTTTAATTTCCTCATTTCTTGGGATTGCCTGTTCTTTGGAGAGCATAATCATAAATTCTTTATGACCAATAAATGTTCTGAAAAATGCACTAATTTGTTTGATGAATTTTTCTCGCGGGGATAATTCCTGGTTTTCAAAAACTAGCCTGCTTGATTCTATCGTCTCAAATATATATTCCAGTATCGAGAGTAATAAATCATCTTTTGACTTAAAATGTAAATAGAAAGCTCCTTTAGAAATATTACTTTCAGTAGCAATCTCTTGGATCGACGTGGATGAAAAACCTTTTTGAGCAAAAAGCTTCATCCCTGATTGAATAATTACTTTCTCCTTTTCTGTCAAAATAAACCCTCCATTATTAGATGTTCCTATGTAGAAACGTATAATTCTTGACTTATGACTGGTTGGTCAGTATTATTAGATTTGTTATGACCGCATAGTCAATCCTATTCGAATCAGACTGAAATGTCAACATGGTATAAGAAGGAGAGAAAAATGAAGAAAATCATTCAGTTTTCATTGAAGAACAAGTTTGCAGTATGGCTATTAACCATTATTATTACAATTGCTGGATTGTATTCAGGAATGAACATGAAACTAGAAACCATTCCAAATATTAATACACCACTTGTTACGGTTTTGGCTGTGTATCCAGGTGCGACACCCGAGCAGGTTGCTGAGAAAGTTACGGAACCGATTGAAAAACGTGTCGAGAATTTAGATGGGGTTTCAGTTGTGAGTTCTTCTTCGTTTCAAAATGCATCATCTATCCAAATAGAATATAACTTTGATAAAGACATGGAAAAGGCTCAAAATGAAGTAAAGGAAGCCTTGAGCAATCTTGAACTTCCTGAAGGGGTAGAAGATCCAGAAGTTTCTCGGATGAGTTTTTCTGCCTTTCCTGTTATGTCTTTAAGTATTACAAATCCTAAACAATCTTTGGCAGAATTAACAAAGTCTGCAGAAGAGGATATTGTTCCAGAACTTGAAGGAATTGAAGGGGTATCAGCCGTTCAAATTTCAGGACAGCAAGTTGACGAAGTTCAATTGAAATTTAACCAGTCGAAATTAAAGCAATATGGATTAACAGAAGATACCGTGAAGAATTTAATCAAGGCTTCTGATGTTACCATGCCATTAGGATTATACACATTCAAAGACACACAAAAGTCAGTTGTCATGGATGGGAATGTTTCTACAATAAAAGACTTAAAAGCGATTAAAATACCCGTTATTCCAACAGCAGGCACATCGCAGCAAGGTGCAGCAGCCAGTCAAAAAAACCAGGGACAACAAACAGGTATAACTGCTGGCCAAGTCAGCCAATCGGGACAGGTTTCTACTTCAATTCCTAGTGTTGAACTGAAAGATATTGCCACAATAAAGGTAGTAGGGAAAGCAGAGTCTATTTCCAGGACAAATGGCAAAGAGTCCATTGGAGTACAGATTACAAGTGCACAGGACGCAAATACTGTTGACGTTGTTAACGCAGTCAAGGAAAAATTGACAGATTTTGAGGATCAAGTTGATGGTTTAAAAGTTACTACGATTTTTGATCAGGGAAAACCGATCGAAGAATCGGTTGCAACCATGCTGAATAAAGCCATTTTCGGTGCAATATTTGCCATGATTATCATCTTGCTTTTCTTGAGAAATTTTCGGACTACAATCATATCGGTTATTTCTATCCCATTATCCATTTTAATTGCGATTTTACTTTTAAAACAAATGGATATTACACTTAATATGATGACCCTTGGCGCTATGACTGTGGCAATTGGTCGCGTTATTGATGATTCGATTGTTGTAATTGAAAACATCTTTAGAAGGATGTCTCTTAAAAATGAAGCTTTAAGTGGTAAAGATTTAATTGTTGCTGCCACCAGAGAAATGTTTATGCCGATTTTTTCTTCCACGGTTGTAACGATTGCTGTGTTCCTTCCATTAGGATTAGTGAAAGGTCCAGTAGGCGAGATGTTCCTTCCGTTTGCATTAACCATTGTTTTTGCATTATTGGCGTCTCTTTTAGTTGCGATAACAATTGTTCCAATGATGGCTCATTCTTTATTTAAAAAAGGGATTTCCACTAAACAAGTCCATGTTGAAAATAAACCAGGTAAATTAGCTTTGGGATATAAAAAAGTTCTCAATTGGTCCCTAAATCATAAAATCATTACCTTCGGGCTAGCACTTCTCTTATTAGTGGGAAGTTTGTTCCTAGTACCCGTAATTGGGGTAAGTTTCCTCCCATCTGATGAACAAAAAATGGTTGTGGCCACTTACAAACCAGCACCAGGAGAAACCTTGGATGAAGTTGAGCGGGTTGCAACTGAAGCAGAGGGATTTCTTGAGGACAGAGCTGGTGTAAAAACGATACAGTTTTCAGTCGGCGGAGAAAATCCAATGAATCCAGGTCAAAGCAATTCCGCCATGTTTTTTGTTGAATATGATAAAGACACCAAAAACTTTTCACAAGAAACTCAAAAAGTTATCAATGATTTGAACAAACGAAATGATAAAGGTGAATGGGCAAGTCAAGACTTTTCAGGTATGGGATCATCCAATGCGCTTTCATTTAATGTATATGGTAACAATATGGATGAAATTGAACCTGTTGTAAACAAGATTGAGAAAATTTTCAAAAGTAAAGAGACCCTTAAAAATGTGAAGACTAGTATTGCTGATACGTATGAAGAGTATACACTAGTCGCAGATCAGAAAAAACTAAGCCAACTGGGACTTACTGCAGCGCAAGTAGGGATGGAGCTTGCAGGTAGCCAGCGTCAAGTATTGACAACTATTGAAAATGATGGCAAAGAAATGAATGTCTATTTAGAAGTCGAGAAAAATGATTATGAAAATATTAATGATTTAACCGATAAAACGATCCAATCCCCGATGGGTATGACAGTCCCTATTAAGGATGTTATCGATATTAAGAAGGGGCATACATCTGATACGATTACCAGACGTGATGGCCGTATTTATGCAAGCGTAAGTGCAGAAATTACCACAAAAGATGTTTCAAAAGTTTCTGCAGCTGTTCAGAAGAAGGTAGACAAAATAAAACTTCCTTCAACTGTTGATGTTTCAGTTGGCGGGGTATCTGAAGATATTGCAGAATCCTTTACACAGCTAGGGTTAGCCATGCTTGCAGCGATTGCGATTGTCTATTTAGTACTTGTTATTACCTTCGGAGGAGGATTAGCACCGCTAGCGATTCTATTCTCATTGCCATTTACGATTATCGGAGGACTTTTAGGTTTGTTGATTTCTGGTGAAACCTTGAGTGTATCTGCAATGATCGGTGCCTTGATGTTAATTGGTATTGTTGTAACGAACGCGATTGTCCTGATTGACCGTGTAATTCATAAAGAAAATGATGGATTATCAACGAGAGAAGCCATCCTTGAGGCGGCTGGGACACGTCTGCGTCCGATTCTGATGACAGCCATTGCGACCATTGGTGCACTAATACCTTTAGCAATCGGAATGGAAGGAAGCGGGCTTATTTCGAAAGGATTAGGTGTGACAGTTATCGGCGGATTGACAAGTTCGACGCTCCTTACTTTAGTAATTGTACCAATTGTGTATGAAACACTAATGAAAATGAAGCGAAAAGAAAAGAAGCAAGTTGAGAAAACTTTATAGGAAACGAAAATGAATAGCAGCTGATTCTTTTGTTTTGTTAACAGAAGAGTCAGCTGCTATTATTATTTATTGGAGCCTTGACATTTAAAAAAAAGAGAGTATAGTAATGTTCTTGTGCTGGTCATTTTGTTTTTTTAATAAATGTTCATGGATTGTTCATATTTAGCTGTTAGGATAGATGTTAGACTATTGAGAGCAGTAGTTCCTCATTAATATAAAAATAAAAACTGAAAGTATATAATCATAGATTACAAGGTAGGTGCTATATGATTAACTTATTGCAAAGAGGTCAAAGTATTTTTAATAAATATGTTGGCTTTTTCTTTTTGACAGTATTTTTCTTATGGATAAAAACATATATCGTTCAATTAACGCAATTTGACTTAGGAATAGAAAATTCTCTTCAGAAGTTTCTATTGTTTATTAATCCGCTCGGATCTGCTTTACTTTTCTTGGGCGTTGCTTTCTTTTTAAAAGGTAGAAAAAAGTATATTGGGCTAATTGTAATAGATTTTCTTTTATCGTTCCTTTTATATGCCAATGTCTTATTTTACCGATTCTTTAGTGATTTTATTACCTTACCAACCTTAACTCAGACTCAAAACTTTGGCGATGTAAGCGGCAGTGTCACTTCCTTATTGAAGCCATACGATTTATTATTCTTTCTTGATGTCATTGTGTTAATTGGTTTACTTGTTTTCCGGTTTGTGAAAATCGAAGTTAAGGACATGAATCGCGGGAAAGTTGCAGCATTGTTTTCAATGGCACTTGCAATTTCAAGCGCGAATCTAGCTTTAGCTGAAACGGACCGTCCTCAATTACTAACTAGAGGGTTTGACCGAAACTATATCGTGAAATATTTAGGGATGTACAATTACACCATTTATGATGCTGTTCAAAGTACGAAAGCATCTGCCCAAAGGGTTATGGCCAGCAGCGATGATATTACTGAAGTTGTTAACTATACAAAATCTAATTATGCAGAGCCAAATCCAGCTTACTTTGGGGCTGGAAAAGGAATGAACGTAATCTATTTACATCTTGAATCAATGCAAAACTTCCTTATTAATTACAAGTTGAATGGGGAAGAGGTCACGCCATTTTTAAATTCATTAACGAAAGATCAAAATACTCTTTATTTTGATAACTTCTTCCATCAAACTGGACAAGGTAAAACTTCGGATGCTGAATTTATGTTAGAAAATTCATTATATGGATTATCTCAAGGTTCAGCTTATACAACAAAAGGGTTAAATACCTATGAAGCAGCTCCTGCCATTTTAGGTCAGCAAGGCTACACATCAGCCGTGTTCCATGGGAATTCAGGAAGCTTCTGGAATCGTAATGAAATTTATAAATCATTTGGCTACAACAAGTTCTTTGATTCAAACTACTATCAAATCGATTCTAAAGATCTTGCTGAGTATGGACTGATGGATAAGCCATTTTATGCACAATCGATTCCACTTTTGGAATCTTTACCAGAGCCATTCTATACAAAATTTATTACTGTATCGAATCATTATCCGTATCCAATCAATGAGGAAGACGCAACGATTGCACCAGGTACAACGGGTGATAAATCGGTCGATGGATATTTTCAAACGGCACGATATGCGGACGAAGCATTAAAGCAATTCTTTGATTACCTTAAAAAATCAGGTTTATATGATCGTTCGATCATTGTAATGTACGGGGATCATTATGGTATTTCTGAAAATCATAATAAAGCAATGGCACAGGTAATGGGAAAAGAAATAACGCCATTTGAAAGTACTGGATTACAGCGCGTGCCATTATTTATTCGTGTCCCTGGAATGGAAGGCGGGGTAAACCACGAATACGGTGGTCAAATCGATCTTCTTCCAACTCTTCTTCACTTACTTGGAACAGATACAAAAGAGTATGTCCAATTTGGAACAGACCTATTATCTGAACATCATGATGATTTAGTACCTTTCAGAAATGGTGATTATGTAAGTTCAACCATCACTTCTATTGACGGGAACTTCTATGATTCTAAAACGGGTATGAAATTGGATGAAGCAAAAACTGAAGAAGCCAAAAAAGATCAAAAAATCGTCGAATATAAATTAAAGCTTTCAGATAAAGTAGTAAATGGAGATTTATTACGTTTCTACAAACCTGCAAACTTTACTTCAGTTGACCGATCACAATATAACTATAATAAAGATGAAAATGTCGTATCTAAATAGTAAACTGCCTGAGGAAATCCTCAGGCAGTTTTTTTGTCCTTCAATTAGGACAAACACATTCTGCTTGCATCATTATTTTCAAAAGGTGAAAAGATATAGTCAGTAGGAAGTCTGTATAGGGGGGATTATGATCGGGAAGGTTTGGCACATATATAAAACTGATTGGAAAAATATTTTTCGTGTGCCTACTGTAGTGTTGTTGGTTGGTGCACTTATGGTCCTGCCGTCGGCTTATGCTTGGGTGAACATCAAGTCAATGTGGGACCCGTATAGTAATACATCTGGAATTCGTGTGGCTGTTAGTAACGAAGATGTAGGAACCGAAATACACGGAAAAAAAATAAATGTCGGTAACGATACCGTCAAGAATCTTAAAAAAAATCACCAACTGGGCTGGGTCTTTGTTAGTCGGGATGCAGCGGAAAGTGGTGTTGAAAAAGGTAGTTATTATGCTTATCTCATCATTCCTAAGGACTTTTCAAGGAAACTGTCGAGTATATTAGAGGTAAACCCTCAAAAACCAGAAATCGAGTTCGGGGTAAATGAAAAAATCAATGCTGTTGCTCCCAAAATCGTAAGTTCAGGAGCATCAAGTGTAACCGCCCAAATAAGCCAAGCTTTTATTAAGACAGTTAGTGAAGCCATTTTTAATGGATTTTATAAAGCCGGAATTGAATTGGAGCAAGCGCTGCCATCTATCCATAATGTTGAAAAACAAATTTTTGCATTGGAAAAAGCCTTGCCTGAAATAGAAAAAATGGGGAAAGCAGCGATTGAACTTGAAAAGAAGTTACCTGATATTCAGGCAAAGGGACAAAAAGTGATGGAGTTAGAGCAGCGAATACCAGAAATAGAGGAGGCAGCTGCAAGTATTTTAAAGGTTGAAGAGCGGTTACCACTTATCAAAGAAACAGGCGAGAAAGTCATATCCCTCCAAGAGAAAATTTCTAGTCTCCAGAATGCGAGGGAGCTTATTGCAGGTGCTGTATCCAATTTAACGGAAGTAGAAAACGTTTTACTTCAGTCACTTGAATATATGAAGGGATCTTCAGTATCACAGAGTGAGTCCAAAGGGGAACAAGCTGAGATAAGCAGGATATACGAAGAGCTCATAAAAATACATGGAAATGTTATGGAAGCACAGACGGGTCTACACCAGAATGTAGATAAACTGACAAAAGAGGTTAACACAGCAGCCGATTTTTTTAAAAATGATTTTGGGAATTATGAACAAAAAATCCATCGTGCAGCTGACTTTGTGCGGACAGGTTTACCAAATTTAGAAAGCGACATTCGAAATGCAGCAGATTTATTTAGAACGAGGTTTCCTGCCTTCGTGAGGGCTGTCCACAAAGCGGCAGACTTAGCTCGCAACGATTTACCAGGATTTGAGGAGAAAATAAGGAGTGCTGCTGATAAAATTAGAAGATTTGAAAGCAGTGTAAATATGTATGATTTAATCCAGTTTCTAAAGCATGATCCTCAAAAAGAAAGTAATTTTCTTTCGAATCCAATCTTATTAAAAACAAACCGGCTATTTCCTATTCCGAACTATGGATCAGCAATGACACCATTTTACACGATGCTAGCTCTTTGGGTTGGTGCGACACTTTTAATTGCCTCACTCAAAGTGGATGTTGACAATCCAGATCCTAGCTTTAAAGGGTACCAGCTTTTTTTAGGAAGGCTCATTACCTTTCTTACCATCGGAATCTTCCAAGCTCTCATCGTGTCCCTTGGTGATTTATTTCTTATTCATACGTATGCAGTGGACAAACTCTGGTTTGTACTTTTTAGTTTGTTTATCAGCATGGTATTTGTCACAATTACTTATTCCTTATGTTCGGTGTTTGGCAATATCGGAAAAGGGTTAGCAATCATTTTTTTGGTACTGCAAATCTCAAGTTCTGGTGCAACCTTTCCAGTAAGTTTGACCTCATCATTTTTTCAAGCAATTAATCCTTTTATGCCATTTACCTATGCAGTGAGTATGCTTCGTGAGACAGTGGGCGGCATGATCAATGAAGTAGTGTTAAAAGATCTGTTTGCACTGGTTGTTTTTATTGTGCTAAGTTTACTTTTATCCATGTTATTAAAAAAACCATTAAGTAAAAGGATTCAACAAACAGCCGAAAAGGCAAGAACAACAAAGATTATTCCGTAATGCGTATCAAATGATTGTCTATGCCGACTGGTTGTCACAATGCCCAAAAAACCAAAGAAATATAACAAATTAACGCTGTGAATTGATAAAGAAGGGTTGTAAAATAGGGATACCTTCGAATGTTTCCTATAGCCTGGGCAGACATGTAAACATGTCTGCTTTGTTTATTTCTCGAGTAAACCAACGTTTCATATTGCGTACAGTAATACTTTTTAAAATATTATAATAAATCAACTTGACAATTCCTATGTGTATGGTAGGATTAATTTTAAATAATAAATACAGGGATATATTGAGCACATGCTCAGGTCCATTATAATATGGATCTATTACTCTAGTAAATCAACAGGGAGGTCCACAGGGATGTCAAAAGCAGTGACTTATGAAAACTGGAATCAAATTTCGGATACTTTTTCCATAGAAGACCCGACAAAGGGTGCACGTGCTGTTTTAGAATGGGCATACAGCCAGTATCCTGAAGAAAAAATTGTCTATGCCTCCAGTTTTGGTGCAGAAGCCATTGTATTAATTGATCTAATTTATCAAGTTAAAAAAGATGCTCAGATCGTTTTTCTAGATACAGGCCTTCATTTTCCAGAAACTTACGAGGTAATCGACAAAATTGAAGCGCGTTTTCCAGAGCTTCAAATCGAACGAAAAACTCCTAAATTGAGTTTAGATGAACAAGCAGCTGAATATGGATCTGCCTTATGGAAAAGGGAACCTAATCAATGCTGCCAAATTAGAAAAGTTATTCCTTTACGTGAGGCACTAACCCCAAGAGAGGCATGGATTTCAGGTCTACGCAGGGAGCAGTCTCCAACAAGAAAAGATACTCAATTCTTAAATAAAGATGAAAAATTTCAAAATATTAAAATTTGCCCGCTTATTCATTGGACCTGGGATGAGGTTTGGGATTACATCAAGGAAAAGGACCTTCCTTATAACCAATTACATGATCAAAACTATCCAAGTATTGGCTGTTTCCCTTGTACCCAAGCTGTTGGGACTAATGGTGATTCCCGTGCTGGACGTTGGTCTGGCAGCAGCAAAACAGAGTGTGGATTGCACTCGTAGGATTGAATCAAAACTTATAATGAAAGGTTGATAAAAATGTCATACTTACCAAAACCTCATGGAGGAAAACTTATTCAAGCGTTTGACCCTAATTACGATCTAACTTCAGTAGTAAAAGAACTAGAAATTGATGCGATTGCCTTAAGTGACCTTGAATTAATCGGAATTGGTTTGTTTAGTCCGTTAAAAGGTTTTCTTGGTAAAGCGGATTATGAATCTGTTGTTAACAATATGCGCTTAGCAGACAATACCATTTGGTCTATCCCAGTTACACTTCCAGTTTCTTACGAGGTAGCTGGATCACTCGTTGTAGGTGAAGAATTCAAACTTACTTATAACAACGAAGTTTATGGAGTGATTAAGGTTTCAGAATGGTATGAACCTGACCTAGACAAGGAAGCAGTTGAAGTATATAAAACGGGAGAAACTGCCCACCCAGGTGTGAAGCGCCTTTATGAAAGAGGACCAGTATACGTGGCAGGAGAAATCGTTTTAGTTAAAAAGTCAGAAAAAGGTGTTTTCGATGATGTATGGTTTGAGCCAAAGGAAACTCGGGCCATTTTCGAAGAAAAAGGATGGAAGACAGTGGTAGGCTTCCAAACTAGAAATCCAATTCACCGCGCACATGAATACATTCAAAAGGCGGCTCTTGAGACTGTTGATGGCTTGTTTGTAAACCCGCTAGTTGGTGAAACAAAGTCAGACGACGTCCCAGCAGAAGTTCGTCTAAAAAGCTACAGAGTATTGTTAGATAATTATTATCCAAAAGAGCGCGCACAGTTAGGTGTGTACCCTGCAGCAATGAGATATGCAGGTCCAAGGGAAGCGATTTTCCATGCACTTGCTCGTAAGAATTTTGGCTGCACTCACTTTATTGTTGGTCGTGACCATGCTGGTGTAGGTAACTATTATGGAACTTACGATGCCCAGCACATTTTTAGTAATTTTACAGAAGAAGAGCTTGGTATTAAGCCTTTGTTCTTTGAACATAGCTTCTATTGCAATAAATGTGAGGGTATGGCTTCTGATAAAACTTGCCCGCATAGCAAGGAAGATAGAGTCATCCTTTCCGGTACAAAAGTAAGAGAGATGCTTCGCGCTGGCGTATTGCCACCATCCACCTTTAGCCGCAAAGAGGTTGTAGAAGTACTGATAGAAGGAATGAAAGAAACAGCTACCGTGTAAGGAGGAATTATATCAATGACTAAACCAACAAATATTACATGGCATGAAACATCTATTTCAAAAGAAAATCGTCGTGAAAAAAATGGGCATGGAAGTTGTGCCCTTTGGTTTACTGGACTCTCAGGGTCTGGTAAATCAACGATCGCTAATGCGGTATCTAACGAATTATTCCGCCGGGGAATTAGTGAATATGTTCTCGATGGAGATAATATTCGCCACGGTTTAAATAAAGATCTTGGTTTTTCCGATTATGATCGAACTGAAAATATAAGAAGAATTGGCGAAGTGGCCAAATTGTTTGTCGACAGTGGCAAAGTAGTGACGACTGCTTTTATTTCTCCATTCCGCTCCGATCGTGACCAAGTCCGTGCTTTGTTCGAAGACGGTGAATTTATTGAAGTCTTTGTGCAATGCCCGATTGAGGAATGTGAACGTAGAGATCCAAAGCAGCTATATGCGAAAGCACGCCGCGGGGAGATTAAGGATTTCACCGGAATTGATTCACCATACGAGGCACCAGAACAACCAGAAATTACTCTTCATTCAGATAAAGTAACAGTTGAAGAAGCGGTAGAACAAGTCTTTGCTTATCTAAAAGAGAAGAACATTATCTAAAAGAGACGGTGGTTCATTCTCTCACACAAGAGCGAAGTATGACAATGTCTTGAATGGTAGAGGATAGTAAGTAAGTGAAGCAAGGAAGGAGCAGTGAGGGTGAAAGCAATTCTATACATTGGCCATGGTACACGTTCAAAAGAGGGTGCTGAAGAAGCCAAATCTTTTATACATAGAGTGATGGAACGAATAAATGTGGAAATTCAGGAAATCTGTTTTCTCGAGTTGACCAAGCCGGGTATTGAAGAGGGCTTTCTGCACTGTGTAGATAGGGGAGCGACAGAGATAACTGTCGTTCCCTTATTTTTATTAGCTGCTGGTCATATTAAAGAAGATATTCCACAAGCTCTTTCTTCTCTTTGCGAGCGGTATCCAACCATCAATGTTAAGATAAGAGATCCTTTTGGTGTTCAAGGGGAAATTCTCGATGGGATTGCAGAGATGGTTAGGGAGACGGTCACCAATCTAACACCTAAGGATTCGGTTTTAATTGTCGGAAGGGGAAGTAGTGACAAGAGCATTCACACTGCCTTTGCTGCGATTACGAGAGGAATTAGTGATCGACTTGGAATTGAACATGCTGAGGTTTGTTATTTAGCTGCAACGGAGCCAAGGCTTAAAGAAGGTCTTGAATCTATTTCTGTAAATTCTGCTGGAAAAATAATCGTGATTCCTTATTTATTATTTTCTGGCCTTCTTTTAAAAGAAGTGGATCATATGGTCAAAATCAGACAAAAGTTAGGTCAGCAGATTATTCACACCGGCCAACTGAGTAAACATCGTGTCATTGAAGATATTATCATTGAACGAGCAACAGAAGGTGAATAAATTTATTTACTTTAGCTAAAATCGTAGGATTTTAGCTATTTTTTTGGAAAAAAAGGGTAAATTAACAAAGTAAATTATTGAAAAGATGAACTTTAGTTCATCTTTAGGTGAAAAAATAATATAATTAAACAATAGAAAAAGATTGTTTCACATTTTAACGAACCTATTACTGGCTAAATATTAATGAAAAGATGTGATGATGTGACAGAACTTAAACAAGAAAAAGTTCAACACCGAAAGCTACCACTTAGAAAGATCATTCTTCGAGCCGTCGCCATCACTATAGGTGCTATCCTAATGGCAACGGGGTTAGAAATATTTCTAGTTCCAAACCATGTTATTGATGGTGGAATTACAGGTATTTCAATTATGCTGGCGCATATCACAGGATGGAAATTAGGGATTTTCCTCTTCATCTTAAACCTTCCCTTTGTTTATATGGGATATAAGCAGATGGGAAAAACCTTCGCTATATCAACCGTGTATGGAATTATTGTTTTATCGATTTTCACTTCCTTTTTTCATCCCATTCCAGCGTTCACCGATGATATTCTCCTTGCTACTGTTTTTGGCGGTATGATTCTCGGGACAGGGGTAGGTGTCGTTATCCGCAATGGCGGTGCTTTAGATGGAACTGAAATACTGGCCCTTCTGATCACGAAAAAAGTTCCGTTTTCTGTTGGGCAAATTATCATGTTTATTAATATCTTTATATTAGGTGCAGCAGGTTTTGTGTTTAGTTGGGACCGTGCCATGTATTCCCTGCTAGCTTATGTAATTGCATCAAAGGCTATTGATACCGTTGTAGCCGGCCTCGAAGAATCAAAATCTGTTTGGATTATAAGTGATGAAGCCGAAGAGATTGGAAGTGCAATAAATGCGAGGCTGGGGAGAGGAGTCACCTATATAAAAGGGCAAGGTGCCTTCACTGGTGACAATAAGAAGGTCATTTTCAGTATTATTACGAGGTTGGAAGAATCAAAATTAAATACGATTGTTCAGGATATTGACCCGAACGCATTTTTAGCAATTGGTGACATTTCAGAAGTGCGCGGAGGCCGATTTAAGAAAAAAGATATCCACTAATGAAAAGACTGTGTTAAAGGTTAATGTTAATTTTGACATTCTGTTGACCTTCGTTCCAGGCACGAAGACTCCTGCGGGAGTACGGGGCAGGGGAGACCCCGCAGGAGCAAAGCGACGAGGAGGCTCCACGGCACGCCCGCGAACCGCTCGTGCCTGGAACGGAAATCAACAGACAAGTTTAACACAGCCAATGAAAAAAAGGATCCGCGATTCATTCACAGATCCTTTTTTCATCTTAATGGCCTATTTCGATATTATCTACATGATTAATATGTTTATTATTCATCCAGATAAATAGGACCGAAACAACCACAAACCCGCCTCCAACTAAAAATGGAACACTTGGGTTATAGATTTCGGCTAGTTTACCTGCTGTAAATGGTGCGATTGCACCCCCGATAAACCGTAAGAAGCTATAGGCAGCAGAGGCCGTTGATCGCTCAACTGGGGCTGCATTCATCACGGCTGTGGTAATAAGGGTATTATTATTTCCTAATAAAGCGCCAGCTAATATGACAGCAGCAATGATGACCCATTGTGTCGATGTCCATATTCCCATTACCACTAAAAGTAGAGCAAATAAAATTAACATCAAACACATTGATTTAATGGTTCCAAACCATACAGTCAGTTTTGGAGCCATAAAAACTGAAGTAATAGCAAGCAAAACTCCCCAGCCAAGGAAGACGAATCCTAACCCGTGCTCATCTAAGCCCATGACGAATGGTGCATATGCAAGCAAAGTAAAGAAACCGAAGTTATATAGTGCCGCTGCAATACCGAAAACTAAAAGTGAACGATGTTTTAAGGCACGGAATGGATCAAGTAAAGAAGATTGTGATTTTACTCCAGTTGGTGTGGTTGACTTTGGCATTAAAATAAATAGACCAATAAAGGCAATAATCATTAATGTGGCAACCCCAAGAAATGGACCTCGCCAAGACATTCCACCAAGCCATCCGCCAAGTAAAGGGCCAACAGAAATGCCAAGACCGATTGCTGCTTCATATAAGATGATCGCTTTTGCCGTCCCACTATTTGATAGTGAAACAATTGCTGATAAAGCTGTTGCTACAAAAAGTGCATTTCCAAGTCCCCATCCGCCCCGAAGTCCGACGAGGGTCCAAATCCCGTTTGAAAATCCGCCAAGTGCTGAAAAGATTGCAATGATCACGATTCCAGACAATAATGTCCATTTGATGCCAAGCCTTGTAGAAATGACCCCAGTAATAAGCATGGCAACCGCCATAACGGCATTATAACTAGTGAACAGCAAGGTAACTTCACTATGTGAGGCATGTAGTTGTTCGGCAATTGCCGGCAAAATGGGATCAACTAAACCCAACCCCATGAACGCGATAATGCTTGCAAAAAAAACGGCCCAAACTGCTTTTGGCTGACTAAGTAAACCTGCCTTTTCATTGGGTTTCACCTGTATCTGTTGTGGTGGTGCGGTATTAGTTTTTGGTGCTGGTGCCATTAAATTTCCCCCTATGTGATTCTTTCCAACTTCTTGAATTAGTTGTATGATGAAAGTATATAATTGTATTATACAATCAATTTGCACTACGTCAATAGTGCTTTTGCCATACCAGTCAAAATAGTGTTTCCTTACAAATAAGAATATGAGTATGTTATCATAATTTATATGAGGAAATAACAGTGAGGTAGGAAAGTAAATGCATGAACATTCTTTAGAAATGATCGAACTTGAATTAGCCATTCTGATCCGCCGAACCACGTCAATTTCGAGTAATAAGAAATTGGGGAATCTTGATCGATCAGCCTATTTAATCCTACGAAGAATTAATGAAAAGGGTGCTGTCGGAGTAAAAGTATTAGCGGATGAATTTAAACTGGATATTTCTACAGTCAGTAGACAGGCAGCCGCTCTAGAGCATAAAGATTATTTATATCGAATTCCTGATCCACTGGATGGTCGAGCCTATTCTCTTCAATTAACTGAACTGGGTGCAAAGGAATTATTTGATTATCAACAGGCACGCTTGAAGAGAGTTGCGGAACTACTAGAAGATTGGTCGGATGAGGAACGTGAATTATTCGGGGTACTTTTGGAAAAATTCAATCGGTCTTTTAAATAATAGTTGTTTCGAGTTAGTTGAAAAAGAGAGGTTGATCCAAAAAGTTGTTAAAAGACACTTTTTTGGATCAACCTCTTTTTTTAACGGGCTTTCAAGGGTGCTAAAAGCTCTAAGTATCGCTCAAAAGGCAGCTCACATGCCGGGTATTTTTCTAATAGATGTAACATTGAAATTTCTTTTTCTGCAACTTGAAGTTGATAGGTTTCTTTATTTAGAAGTACCTCTAATTCTCTCTTATGTGGTGGACAGACAGTAAATTCCGCAAGTTCACGAAGTTGAGCGATAGTCACAGTTTCCGCTAAATCAACACTATAGCTTAGTAAATCCCACACACGAACAGGAAAATCTAGAGGGAGGTGGGTAACTTCGCCTCTATTTCCATTTAAGATCAGTTGAGTATTTTCATCTAGACCATATCGGTTAAGAACCCGGCCAACTAGCTCTGCTGAATTGCGAGGAATGATTCTAACCGCATTAATCTCTTGATTTTGGACCACGTCTGATGGTATCGGGTTATAGAGTCCGTTTACAAAATGAACAGATAAATTGTTGGTTGGAAAGGTGCTATCGTTTTCTAACCCAAAGTAATCGAATACTTTTGGCCAAACCTGTTCATGCCAATCTTCGTACTGTTGCTCAAATTCGCTGCTTGCATCACCTTGTCCTTTTTGGAACAAACGAGTCCCGCCTCTTTCACACAGCCTCTCATCAATAAAGGTAGGAATCTCTTGGTACGTACTTGCCCAATTGGTATCACCACAGCCAAATACGGCATATTTGACACCACTGAGTGATACGGAATCGTCTTCTTTCAGCCATTTGACAAATTTACGGGCATTTTTTGGCGGGTTTCCATTGTAGGAGGAGGTAATAATTAAGACGGCACCTTCTTTTGGCAGCGCTCCTGCAAATTCATCAAGTGTTGCCACTTCACTTTGGAACCCCTTAAACCTTGCAGTCACAGCTAAATCGCGAGCGATACCCTCAGCTGTTCCCATGTTGGAACCATAAAGGACAAGCAGGGGAGTATTATGTGCACCTAAGATAGATGTATTCCTTTGTGGTGCATGTTTGTCATTCTTCTCTAATGCTGCACTTGTCTCATTCATCCCATGGGTAAAACGTTCAGTAGTTTCACGAGGACGAACCTGCATCGTTAATCCGTCCGGTTTCAATGTTAATGTTTCCTTCACTTTCAATTGATAATTGGTATGGTCAATTAAATCGAAGTGTTTTAGAATCATCCCAATTAATAATGTTGCTTCATGCATAGCAAATTGCTGTCCGATACAAGCACGCTGTCCGTTTCCAAACGGTTTGAATGCATCATGAGGGATTTTCTTTGGATCTTCAAATCGTTCAGGCCTAAATTCTTCCACGTCATCGCCCCAAGCTTTCGGATCGCGGTGCAGCTTAGGGAGCAACACATTAACAACATCCCGCTTCTTAAGCGGATATTTTCCGGCCAGCAGTGTGTCTTCCTTTGCGAATAGCGAAAAAAGTGGAGCTGTTGGCCATAGCCGTAACGATTCATTCAGGATCATGCGAATGTATTTCAGATTTCGAACCTGAGGGTAGCTTGGAATAGAGTCAGTTAGAACTTGGTCTACCTCTGCATAAGCTTTTTCAAGCTTATCTGGGTGTTTCATTAAGAAATATAAAGCAAATGATAATAAGCCACTGGTTGTTTCATGCCCAGCAATTAAGAAGGTAATGATTTGATAACGAATATTTTCATCACTCAGCTTTTCTCCAGTTACAGGATCGGAACTATTTAGCATCCGGGAAAGAAGGTCTTCAGCCTCATGGTCCTCATTTTGTTTGCGTTCTTCGATGATTCTATCGACGAGAGAAACCATGGTATGTATATCTTGATTAAATTGTCTTTTTGTTTTAACCATGAGCTTATCTTGTAATCCAAGACGGTTACTTTGATTCATGGCTTCGTCCAGTGCTGAAGCCATACTTGTAATAAATGGGTGCGATTTTTCGCGATAAAAACTATTAAATCGATAGTTAAATCCACATAAACCAATCGTATCTAATGTAAGCCTTGTCATATCTTCGGGTACATCTATACTCTCATCATAATTGAGACGGGACCATTTTTGGATGAGTTGAACAGCAATATCAACCATCATGGAATGATAGCCTTTCATGGCATTTTGACTAAAGCTAGGAAGAAGAATGTTGTGCGCTTTTTGCCAATTTTCTTCTTTTGTCCAACTGGTAAACAGACCATCTCCAGAAAAGGCACGCACTTTCTGCAAAGGGGCATTGACGAGTTTGTCGAATCGAGAAACATCTGAAGCATCCTTTACTAAATCAGCAGAGGAGATAAATGTTCCAGTTCCCGATGGGAATTTAAGTTTGAATATGGGTCCATATTCATCGGCTAGTTTCATGATGGATTGAGTAGGTTGGCTTAAGTCTAGTTGCGGGAGATTACCAAGCGGGCCATATGTTTTTGGTTGTGGTATAGATGACATCTCAGTAGTTAACATGTTAACGATTCTCCTTACATAATCAAATTGACTATAAATTTATAATATTGAAATAATATTAAGATAGATTATAACATGAACGGGTTGGTAATATAAGGTGTAAAATACAAATCCTTAAGATAAATTTGTTAGATTAGTATATTAACAGAGTAATTACTGTGAAAAGAGAGACAAAGGTTGTCTTAACTGTTATTATTTTTGTGTGAGCAACAATTTCACATTAATTGTTTTTATTAAGGGTGGGAGAGGTAATCATGGAAACTACAAGAACCGAACAAGATTTCTTAGGAAAAAAAGAAATACCATCAGATGCGTATTACGGTATTCAGACTCTAAGGGCAGTTGAAAATTTTCCAATCACAGGTTATCGAATACATGAAGAATTAATCATCGCCCTTGCGATGATCAAAAAGGCAGCAGCGATTGCAAATACAAATACGAAGCGGTTGTATAGTGGACTTGGTGATGTGATTTGTCAAGCAGCCGATGAAATTATTGCTGGGAAATGGAATGATCAGTTCATTGTAGACCCAATCCAAGGCGGAGCTGGGACCTCTATGAATATGAATGCAAACGAAGTAATTGCCAACCGTGGACTTGAGTTACTTGGACACGAAAAAGGAGCGTATTTGCATTTAAGTCCCAATACACATGTCAATATGTCGCAATCAACAAATGATGTTTTTCCAACTGCCATTCATATTGCCACGCTTAGAATACTTGAAAAATTACTTTTGACGATGAAGGATATGCATAAAGTATTTAAAGATAAAGCAAAGCAATTTGAAAATGTAATCAAAATGGGTCGTACTCATCTCCAGGATGCTGTTCCTATTCGTCTTGGTCAAGAGTTTGAAGCATATTCTCGTGTGCTAGAACGTGATATTAAGCGGATTAACCATTCTCGTGAAAATTTGTATGAAGTGAACATGGGAGCAACTGCGGTTGGAACGGGATTAAATGCAGACCCCAAATACATCGAAGATGTGGTCAAAGAATTGGCGGAAATTAGTGGATTGCCATTGGTCAATGCTGAACACTTAGTTGATGCCACCCAGAATACGGATGCATATACAGAGGTTTCAGCTGCACTTAAAGTATGTATGATGAATATGTCAAAAATCGCCAATGACCTGCGGTTAATGGCCTCAGGTCCACGTGCAGGATTAGGAGAAATTTCACTACCCGCTCGTCAGCCAGGTTCATCGATTATGCCGGGAAAAGTGAATCCTGTCATGCCAGAGTTGATTAATCAGATTGCCTTTCAAGTAATTGGAAACGACCATACCATTTGTCTTGCGTCAGAAGCAGGACAACTTGAATTGAACGTAATGGAACCAGTATTGGTATTTAATTTACTTCAATCCATTAGCATTATGAATAACGGCTTCCGTTCTTTTACCGACCATTGTTTAGTAGGTATTGAGGCTAATGAGGTACGCTTAAAAGAGAATGTCGAAAAGAGTGTCGGGATAATTACGGCAGTAAATCCGCACCTCGGCTATGAAGTGGCAGCAAGAATTGCCAGAGAAGCAACCGTTACTGGAAAATCAGTTCGTGAACTATGCTTAAAGTATGATGTCCTTAGCGAAGAAGAATTAGATCTGATTTTAAATATCTATGAAATGACTAAACCTGGAATATCAGGGGCAGCCCTCCTAGATAGAGATTAATTTTAATAAATAAACTATTTGGTGCCTGACACCCATTGGGGTGTCAGGCACCATTTTTTATTTTAATAGAATGCTTAACGGGACGAGTTGGTAGCCTTGGTCCTTTAGCCATGGAATGACTTGGTCGACGGCTTCCGGTGTATTTATTCCCCCGATATGCATAAGGATGATATCTCCATTGCTTGCTCCTGTTTTAATACGGGAAATGATAACTTCAGTGGCTGGCTGTTTCCAATCAATTGTATCAAGGGACCACTGGATGCTATAAGGATATCCCGCTGCACCAACAGTTTTGAGCGCGGCAGAATTGTACGAGCCGAAAGGAAAACGAAAATAGGGTTGTGGAGATTTTCCAGTTGCCTCCTTAATGGCTTCCTCTGCTTTGATAATATCCTGTTTTAACGCATTGGCCGTTGTTTTTACGGCATCAGGATGAGAGTATGAATGATTACCAATTTCATGTCCTTCCTCGACAATTTTCCTGGCTAGGCTAGGATACTTCTCAACCCATGTACCTGTAAGGAAGAACGTAGCTTTGACCTTATGCTTTTTCAGAACATCCAATATTCTTATCCCTGCTGCATTACTTCCAGCATCAAAGGTTAATGAGATCTGTTTTTGCTGGGGGCTTCCTTCTGAAATAATGACGGAGGAGGCGGATGTCGGTGGTGGGTCCTGCTTAGGTGGAGTCGGCTCCACATTCTTTCCGTAAAGCTTTAAGATTTGATCTATAAAGATGGAATCAGAGGATAGATTATTCCATTGCTTTATTTTTTCTACAGTCACCTCGGCTCTAGTAGCAATGGAAAATAAAGTATCTCCCTTAACGACTTTGTATTCAACGATTTCGTTATCACCCAGAATAATTTGTTCAGGAGCAGCGGGCCCTGGGGCATTAGGTTCTTCTTCATCAGGCTCTCCGGATGGAGGGTGTTCCTCACCAGTAGGGTTTTCCTTTTCCGGCTCCTTACTATCATTATTTTGTCCGGGACCTGAAGGAGACTCTGTTTTAGGAGAATCGACAGGTTCACCATTCCTAAGGCCTGTCAGGTTCCAGTTGTAAAAGAACAATAAGAATACAACGCATCCTAAACAGATTGTGGCTAGAGAATAATAAATTCCTTTTCCGCTTTTTCGGTGAACCTGAGATACTACACCTAAAACAAGAGATACAGAAAATAATAGTATACTAAGCAGTATTAAGGTTTCTCGCATGGCACTTTCCCCTTTAAATTCAAGTGATGACCAGGGAGCAGAATCATTTAGTTTGCAAGGAATCGATTGAAGGAGTAAATTGAGGTCTAAAGGAGTATTTATATTAATTTAATTTCTGCTTTAATTATACCATATGAGAAATTGGGCTTAGTTGCTACGTACCTTTTAAAAAAAGCCTACGAAGTTTCGAACATCAATTTAATTTCCTTTTATATATTAAGGTATCCAATATTTTAGCAGGAAATGGCCAGTAAAAATGGAATAGAATAGGAGAGTCATATGTAACAAAATCAGTTGAATATCGTCTAATAATATAAAAGGGCATAAGGCTATACAAAAAGGAGTAAAGTAGGAGAAAATGGCGAAGCGTAATTGGGTTGTATCACTATTGGTAGCTGTGTGTTTAATTGGCACTGGATGTTCGGGACAAACCGCAAAAGAAAAAGAGGCAATGGCAGCGGAAAAGCAACAGCAAATCGAAAAAGAGAAGAAATTACAAGAAGAAAAGAAGCTGGCCGAAGCAAAGAAACGGGAAGAAGAAAGAAAAAGGGAAGAAGCAAGACCTGTATACGTAAATATTGTAGATCCGAACACGAAAGACATTGTAAAAACTTTTAATACAAAGGATTTAGGATACATAACGAATCCTGACAATTATAAAGTCGAAATATCAAAATTGACTAGAGAATTAGCTCGTGGAACCCAATCAAAGCCTGGCTACGACAAACGAATGGTTCTTGATAAACTTGATGAAGAAGGGAATATCATCAAAGGTACCCCTCAACAAATTCTGGATGAAGAAGAATTGGCTGAAAAGATCATGTTGGTTTCAGAAAAAGGCGGCAATGTGGAATTACCTATATATGTGAATGCAAGCGGGTATCAGGCTGAGGAGGCTTCCCAATTAGATGACGTTGTAGTTGCCTCATATACGACCCACTTTAATAGTGGGACAGTGGGAAGAACTAAAAATATTGAACTCTCAGCAGAGGCGATAAATAACGTGATCCTTGGGACCAATGATTCTTTTTCATATAATACAACAGTTGGCCCGAGTGATGCTGAACACGGTTACCAAAAAGCACCGGAAATAAACTATGGTAAGTTAGTTGAGGGGTATGGCGGGGGCATCTGTCAAACGTCTTCTACTTTGTATAATGCGATTGATCAATTGGCCGTCCAATATATTGAAAAGCATCACCATTCTTTAACGGTGGGTTACGTGCCGAAAGGAAGAGATGCGACTGTTTCTTATGGAGGTAAAGATTTTAGATTTAAGAATACAACGGGTGTACCTTTAATATTAAAAGCATTCGTAAACGGAGGTTCACTAACAGTTGAAGTAAGGACGTCAAAAACGTACCAAAGTCAACTTAAGAAACGAATCTAATTAGCCAAATGATAAAGGTATGAAATTATAAAAAAATCCCTTCATTAATCCAAACGGAGTTAATGGAGGGATTTTTATTTATTTTCAATTTACTGCATTTCTTCCCAATCTGTATATTGACCTGTGCCTTGGCAGCCTGGGCATTCAAATGAGTTAAAGTAAGCAAATTCATTATATGGATATACGGTATAGCCGCGGCCGTGACAGTCAGGACATTTGCCTTGGTCTTTCATATTTGAGACATGATTTTGGTATTTAGTCTCTTTCCATTGGTTAAAAGAGTTGAGTAGTCCCATTTTATTCACCTCATCTTTTCTTCTTAGTATGGAGAAAAAATGGAATAATTATGCTTGTATTAGTTTATTGCCTATAGGGAATTCAGTGGAATAGTGTTTCCATTTATCAAACTAATTTACTTTTCTATAATAATTTTATGTGAATTCATGTAATTTAGTGCAGGATCAAAATGAAAAAAGTGGAAAGCGTAATAGCTTTCCACCTTATTTATATAATCTTATTTTCCCGTTATGTTTAATTTTTTCATCCGATACTGCAGGCTTTGTCGGCTCAATCCGAGAAGATTAGCGGTTCGGGATATATTAAAATCATTTTTAGATAATACATGATCAATATAAGATTTTTCAAATAACTCCATCTGATGTTTCAGTGGTACTGCTGTATCAGAATGTTCCTTTATAAAGGTGTCCACCGTAGAAAGGGGGATCATTCTCTCTCTCATCTGCATTTTGCTTCGATATTGGTAGGGTAAATGAGAGTAGGAAATCCATTCCTCGTCAATCATTATGTTCATCGCAGCTTCAATTATATGCTCCAGTTCACGGACATTCCCAAGCCAGTCATACTCGAAAAATGACTGCTTAACCTCCTCTGACAAACCTTTTACATTCATCTGAAACAGTTCGTTGTATTTTTGAATAAAACTCTCGACTAATAATGGAATATCCTCTTTACGATCTTTTAATGCAGGGATAAAAATGGTGACAACTCCCAGACGATAATACAAGTCTTTGCGCATTCGATTATTAGCAATCGCATCAATCGGATCTTCATTCATATTGGCAATGACCCGAACATCTACAGGAGTATCCTTCGTATCCCCAATTCGCCTAATCGTTTTTTCCTGTAAAACACGGAGTAATTTTGCCTGCAGATTGAGATTTAATGAGTTAATCTCATCGAGAAGCAGGGTTCCTCCGTTGGCTTGTTCGAATAAGCCGGGGGTATCGACTGCTCCAGTAAAGGCACCCCGCTTTGTTCCAAACAGAAGACTTTCGATTAGATTATCAGGCAGGGCAGCGCAGTTCTGTGAAATGAACGGAGCAGATAGCCGAGTACTCCCATTGTGGATACTTTGAGCAAAAAGCTCTTTCCCCGTACCAGTATCTCCAACAATTAAAACATAGGATGAGGTCCTAGTTGCCCGTTTGGCAGATTCAATAACTTCCTTAATAGCGGGACTGTTCCCAATGATTTTATCAAAAGTGTATCGAGTCTGCCCCTTATTCATATTGCCTTTAATGAGTCGTTCCAGTTTTGTTACATCCTTGGCGATCTCGACAGCACCCTGAAGTTTTTCGTTGTTAAAAATAGGAATGGTATTGTTAAGAGTTGTAATTTCGCGTCCTTTATTATTAAAATAAGTTTGTTTGACGTTACTTGTTTCTTTGCCCTCCTGGAGTGCTTTTACTAGTGTACTAGATTGGTCGTCTTTAAACATGAATACATCAAGCAGGTTTTTATCAATGACATCTTGAAGGTCCATGGACTCCATTTGCATCATTTTTTTATTATAAATAATTGTTTTCCCGGTTTCATCTACTGCATGGACACCCACATCCACCTCGTCTAAGATCTGTTTATACATCCGATTTAGGTACTGCAAATAATGGACTGTATGATTATTTTTCTCCATTTAGATTCATTCCCTTTGATTAATCCTTTATGCAACTATTTAATCAAATAAATCCTAATAATGCAAAATAGTTTTGCAGTTTTATTAGAAAAATGTTAAATTTGCAAAGAATGTTTGCGTTAGTGAGGGGATTCCTTTATTTACGACTTTTTGAAGATAAACGTTCTATCCTTTTTGTGGAAAAATTATTTTTGCAGCATAGGTGCAAAATTTTTATTGAAATGCAAAAATATTTTGCTTGTTTGTTCAAAGAATGTACACATTTTAGGTGATTTTAATTTTGGCACAAAACTTGCATTGTTCTATTATAAAAATATAGTGATAATTTAGAAATTATTGTCTGTTGTTAAAAGACTACTATTTCTCTATAATTTCTAATGGTAAAGGTTTAATCACATTGCCACTAGCAAAAAATTATCCTACTATTTTGGGTATTGAAAGCGTATTCTTTGTTTGGGGAGAAGGGGGAAATTTAATGAATTTGCAGGAAAACAGTTCAAACCATGAATTAAAACGAACGATGAAGACGAGACATTTATTTATGATTTCTTTGGGGGGAGTAATCGGTTCAGGTTTATTCTTGGGTTCAGGTTATACAATCAGTCAGGCTGGCCCAATAGGTGCCATTCTCGCCTATATTGTTGGCGGTTTTATCATGTTTTTAACCATGCTTTGTCTCGGAGAATTGTCTGTAGCCATGCCTGTTTCAGGCTCGTTCCAAACGTATACGACAAAATTTATTGGCCCAGGAACAGGATTTGCACTCGGCTGGCTATATTGGTTAGGTTGGTCCGTCACGGTTGCATTAGAGTTCCTATCTGCTGGGCAACTTATGCAAAGATGGTTTCCTGATGTACAAGTTTGGATTTGGAGTGGCATTTTTGCAGTTATTTTATTCTTACTCAATGCTCTATCTGCAAAAGCATTTGGGGAAGCAGAATTTTGGTTTTCAAGTATAAAAATTTTGGCTATTATTCTTTTTATCGCATTAGGTGGCGCTGCCATGTTTGGATTAATTGACATGAATGGCGGTCAAGCTGCACCATTTTTATCTAATTTTACAGCACATGGTCTTTTACCTAACGGATTTTCAGCATTAATTGTTACCATGATCGCGGTTAATTTTTCTTTCCAAGGAACGGAATTGATTGGAATAGCTGCAGGAGAAAGTGAAAATCCAGAAAAGACTATTCCCAAATCGATTAAACAAACTGTATGGCGTACCCTTGTTTTCTTTGTATTAGCTATATTTGTTGTTTCTAGTTTAATTCCAATGGATAAAGCAGGGGTTGTAGAAAGTCCATTTGTTGTTGTATTTGATAGTATCGGAATTCCTTACGCTGCAGATATTATGAATTTTGTTATCTTAACTGCATTGCTTTCTGTTGGAAACTCTGGCTTATATGCGGGAACTCGAATGTTGTACGCGATGTCAAAAGAAAAAATGGCTAGTCCTATTCTCACAAAAGTAAATAAACAAGGCGTACCGATTAATGCACTACTTTTCACCCTTGGTATTGCGTTATTATCACTACTTTCAGGTTTTTTTGCAGAAGAAACGGTATTTATGTGGCTTCTTTCCGTAGCTGGTTTAGGTGCACAAGTTGGCTGGATTTCCATTACTGCTTCACAAATTGCCTTCCGCAGAAGATTTATCCGTGAAGGTGGAAATGTAGCAGACCTAAAGTTCAAAACACCACTTTACCCAGTTTTACCACTTATCGGCTTACTATTAAACGTTTCCGTTCTAGTAAGTTTAGCATTTGACCCAGCACAACGCTTAGCACTTTATCTAGGGGTTCCATTTGTGGGCGCCTGTTACTTGATTTACCATTTTAGAATTAAAAAGCTTCGTGAACAGGATATGAGTGATGAACACGAAATTGAACTGAACGAAAATAAAAAAATGGTGATCTAATTACTTTGTAAAACGCTTGGAAAAAATCCAAGCGTTTTGTTTTTTTGGGATAAGATAAACCAAAACTTTAAATACTATGTGTCGAGGTGATAATAATGGGAGATTGGAATGAACAGGCGGCACCTAATAATAATTTGCCACCAAGGACCATCAAGCAAGGTGAATTAGTTGGAGAAGAAGCAAAACATGAGTTTTCAGAGGAGTTATCTGATGGCGGCGAGCGTGACCAAAACATTAAGGTACTTAGAAATAACGGTAGAGTAAAGTGAGTAAAGTGTAGTGACGATGAAAATATCGTCACTATTTTTTTAAGCTATTTACATTTAGAAAGATTCGGTATAGAATTTCTATGTACCTAAAATATCTAGGTAGGTGAGAAGATGTTTAACCGCGAATTAGTTAAGGGCAGTACTTCCTTAATCCTCCTTCAGCTATTAAACGAACGTGATATGTATGGCTATGAACTCGTGAAAGAGCTGGAACAACGAAGTGATAATGATCTGAGTGTAAAAGAGGGAACCTTATATCCTGCACTTCATAAACTTGAAAAGCAAGAGTACATTGAGTGTTATTGGCAGGAGCAGGAAAAGGGGCCAGCCCGGAAGTACTATAAGATTACAAAAGCAGGAAAAGAATTATTGGGTGAAAAAACACGTGAATGGCAGGACTTTGTTAAAGTGATGAACAAGGTGATAGGGAGACCGAAGCATGGAACGGCCGAAGAATAGGTTTCTGAATGAGTTGGCAAAGGGAATAGGAGACCATTTAGATAAAGATGAAATTCTCCGTGAATATGGGTCACATATCGATGAAATTCTGATTGAATCGGGAATTCGGGATGAGGATATAGTTTATGATTTAATTGTATCCCGCCTAGGCACGCCAAAAGAAATTATCCAAATATGGAGAGATGAGTTTTCTGTCAATCCCAGCAATATGAAGTGGCTGTTTATCCTTTTAAATGTACTTTTTTTCGGAGGTGGGAGTTTACTCACCCTGGCTCACAATGTCTATCAATGGAAATGGATAACGGCTGCTTGGAACCACCTGACAGCGATTCCCACCTTGATTGCTATTTTGTATCTGTTTTTTTGGGCCTTGTTAGGATATGAAATTGGAAAGGGATTTGGTCATAACGGGAGGGTGCTCCTTAATAAAACGTTTCTACTTTCTCTTATTCCAAATTTAATCTTAATGGTTCTTACCGTGTTTCAAATTATTCCACATTCTTGGTTTGCCCCATTGTTAACGAAAACGTTTATAATTGCTTGTATCATTTTTACCATCATCTTATATCCAATCAGCTGGATTGGCTACCGGTGGGGGAGAAAAGCTTCGGTATAAGCATTTTTTTTGAATACATACCTAGTAAAACTATATATATAGAAAATCTATACAAAAAGAGGGATGAATATGGAAACGAAAATAGAAACAAAAATTGGTAAATCTGCTTGGATCTTCTTATTATTATGTTTATTGCTTGGTATTTTAGCGGAAGAAGCTTTTTTTCGCAGTGAGATAGGGATATCCTACTTTGTGTTTGTTTCAGCATTTTATTCACTGTTTCTTTGGCGTTACCGACGCTATCAATTTTCCCATCAACGATTAGGATACTTAATTCTTTGTTGTGTTTGGTTGATGTCGGCTAACTACTTCTTAAATAATAACTTTCTCTTTTATGGCTTAAATATTTTGGTGATCCCTGGGTTGGTTATCTTTCATTTGGTGTTAATAACCACTCCGAAAAATTTTCAATGGAATAAACCTGCTTTTATTTCGTTAATATTCATACGCCTAATCCAATCAATAAAATTTAATATCGGTTTTGTGTCATTGATTGGAAAGAGCTTAAAACAAGGTGGTCATGAGGACAAATTGATCGTATGGAAAAAAATAATCCTCGGGATTGCCATCTCGCTGCCAATCCTATTTGTTGTATTGAACTTACTGATATCAGCAGATTCACAGTTCGAACAATTGATTGGAGGTATTCCCCAATGGTTTCAAGTCATCAATGGGGAACGAATCTTTAGACTTATGGTTATTTTAATTTGCACGTTTGCCTTCTTTGGTTTCATGCAGATTCTTTATACCAGACATATTAATATAATGAAACAGCCAACAAACAAAGAAGGATTTAATCTAGATGGGATTATCTCCATTACAGTTTTAGTGATTATTAATTTAGTGTATCTATTATTTACTCTCGTACAATTTCGGTATTTTTTTAGCGGGACGTTATCGGAAGACTTTACCTATGCAGAATATGCTCGAAAGGGGTTTTTTGAGCTATTGTTTGTAACACTCATCAATTTATCGATTACTGTAATCGTGTTAACGTTCGTTAAGCGCACAACAAGGTTTATGCAAAGAGCCACACAAATAATGTTAACCATCCTTGTCATCGCGAGCTCTGTTATGCTTACTTCTGCCTTCATGCGGTTAAGTATGTATGAAGATGCGTATGGATTTACGTTTACAAGAGTTCTTGTCCATTCGTTTATGATTTATCTTGTTATTATTTTTACGTATACTCTTGTGAAAATATGGGTGATGAAGTTATCATTATTTCATTTTTACTTTATTTCATCCTTAATCTATTACACAGCCATTACAGTAATTGACTTAGATAAAATTGTCGTGAATGAAAATATGAAACGTTACGAGTTGAGCGGGAAAATTGATGTTCACTACCTTAATAACCTGTCTTATACAGGGGTGTTAGGATTAATCGATCTCTTTGAAAAAGACCAGAATATACCGGATTTAAAAACAGTTCTCTTAGAGCGAAAACAGGAAGTCCTTGCTGATGATCTCCCGTGGCAATCGTATAATCTAAAACGAGAGCAGCTAGAATCTGAACTAAGGAAGTTGGATATTGAATGAATAGGAAGACGTTTCGGAGTGAGAGCCGAAGCGTCTTTTTTTATGAAAATAAATTAGGAATATTGCAAAAATAATAATTAAATGGTAAAAGGAAAGGGACTGTCATTTTTTAGCAAAAATATTTGGGTGGGATAGAATGAAACGGTTATTTCGAGGACTTATCAGACTTGTATTAATAGTAGCAGGATTTCTTTTTATTTTTAATCTTCCCTCTTTATTAGGGATTGGAAAGGATCATATAGAAATTAACTTCGAAAGGTTTTGGGTAAATCTAACATCCGATTTTCAATTTTTATTTCAATCTAATCAAGATAAATACCTAGAGATGTTAAAAAAATTACATATTGTTGAGAGCTATCAGTATACAATGACAATTCTATTAAGCAGTCTTTTATTTATCATTTTTCTAGCGATGATTACGGCTATATTGATTTTCCTCTCACCGGAAAAAGTAAAAAATAAATTGAAAAGCGGGCTTAATTTCTTCGAAGGTATTCCAGATTTGCTCATTATTTTTTTATTCCAGTTTTTTGTTATCACCCTATATAAATCAACAGGATTAAAGTTTTTACAATTGTATGGGTTATATGGTCATAAACCTTATTTTGTTCCAATTATGACCGTTTCTTTTCTACCTTTTTTCTTATTGCTACAATTCCTCATTAAGATCATTGATGAAGAACAATACCAGCAATATGTTCTCTATGCGAAAGCAAAGGGAATGGACCGTATTCGGATATTACTTGTCCATATTATGAGAAACATTTTTCCACTTTTAATCTTGCAGTTAAGAACAATCGTATGGATATTACTTTCTAATATTTATTTGGTTGAAATTTTATTTAATATAAGTGGGTTTAATCAGCAATTGTTTAAAATTATTTTTATGGATGGGGAATTTTCTGTCCTTGTTCTGTGTTTGCTAATGTTATCTTTTCCATTGGTGGTTATCGAAACTGCAGGATGGTTTATTTCTAAGTTAATCAAAGGGAAGGGGGCGGTTAGTATATGAGAAAATACAAAAAGACGATAATTGGTTCAACATTCCTGCTTCTTCTATTGATCATGAGTCTTTTATATCCTTATTATGGGCCAAAGGATTTTAATCATCAGGTGCTGGTTAAAAATGAACAGGGTGATATCTTCGGCAGGGCGCCATTTCCACCTTCTGGACAGCATTTATTAGGAACGAACCGAAATGGTGAGGACATGCACTGGCTATTACTCTATGGTGCAAAATTTACCTTGATTTCAGCCTTTGGAGTTGCTTTATTAAGAGTTTTTCTCGGGGGCATTTTTGGGATCTTTCTTTCCATGTGGGCTCCATTCTTAAAAGGTTATGTGAAAGACTTTTTTCTAACTTTTCGTTACATCCCATCGATTCTCATTGCGATCCTCTTGATGATTCCGATTGTGGGCGATTTTAATGATGTTGCAGTTTCTTCTATCGTTACCTATCAAATTATTATTCTTGTATTTATTGGATTTCCATCGGTCACTATTTTCGCCTCAGATGTAACCGATCAATTATTACAAACTTCATTTGTACAAAGCTCAAAGTTGATGGGGGCTGGTAAATTACATATTGTCAGAAAGCAGTTGATGCCGTATATCCGTTCTTATGGAATTCTATTTTCAGTCCAGCAATTTATAAGTACCCTCCACATTACAATGCAGCTCGGTCTGTTTGGAATGTTTCTTGGTGGAAGAAATAGGGCAGGTGTCATGGGGTATGAGGAACCACCTAAGCCAGCAACCATAACAAATGAATGGGCAGGTTTAATCGGCCAAAATTTTAGTGAATTTGTACGTGCGCCATGGGCCATCTTAACTCCAGTGTTCGGATTTTTTATAGTGATCGTCATCGTAAATATGATGAAGAATGAACTAGAAGGTAATTTAAATGGTGTAAAGGTGGTTAAAGAGAAAAAGAAAAAAGATCTAAGTCCAAAAGTTGCCGCTTATTCTGCTGATCAATTTGAGTTTGTTCAAAAATAGCCGATTCGTAAAAATCAAGGATCATGGGATAAGATCTGGATGTTAGTTAATAGATTTTTCGATGGAAACCGGGCGGATGCTCGGTTTTTGTAGTATAATAAGAAGTACAAGTTTTTGAACTTAGATTACTGTCTAGCTCCAGCGCCCTAGCGGCTAGTGTCCTTCGCTCTCCCCCTACGATAAGTCAACATCGAATCGCCTCCGGCTCTTCGTGTTTCCTTTATCTCAGTTGGAGCGCTCCAGGCCATACGCCGCTGACCAGGGCGCTTACGCTTTTCTTATAAAAAAAGCAGGACCTAATGATCCCGCTTTCTTAAATCAGTCACCATTAAACATATCGAAAATGCCCCGTGCAATACTGCCTTCATCTTTTGCACCGCCGCGTGAAGGGGCTGCCGCAAATACTCGGCTTGCCAAACGGCTGAATGGTAAGGATTGAATCCATACCGAACCTGGACCTCTTAGTGTAGCAAAAAACAGACCTTCACCACCAAACAACGCTGTTTTAACGCCTTTTACAAATTCAATATCATAATTAACGCTGCTGGTCATCGCCACTAAACAACCAGTATCTACTCTCAATGACTGGCCAGGCAAAAGGTCTTTTTTAATAATTGTTCCTCCCGCATGGACAAAAGCGAGCCCGTCGCCTTCTAACTTTTGCATGATAAACCCTTCACCGCCAAAGAAGCCGGCCCCGATTTTACGTTGGAACTCAATCCCAACTTGAACGCCTTTAGCTGCAGCAAGGAAGGCATCTTTTTGGCAGATAATTTTCCCGCCCAGTTGGCTTAAGTCCATTGGAATAATCTTTCCAGGGTACGGAGAGGCAAACGAAACATGCTTTTTGCCCATGCCATTATTGGTGAAGGTTGTCATAAACAAGCTTTCACCTGTAAGAACGCGTTTTCCGGCACTAAACAATTTCCCCATTAGCCCACTTCCACCGCCAGAGGCACTGCCATCACCAAAAATAGTCTCCATATGTATGTCATCATCCATCATCATAAAGCTGCCTGCTTCAGCAACAACTGTCTCTTGCGGATCCAGCTCAACCTCAACAAACTGCATATCATCACCATAGATTTTAAAATCAATTTCGTGGTTATTCATCCTTTTCCCTCCACTTTTCTTAATGGCAAATCTAATTATATTATAAGAAATTTAGGAAAAAAGTGCTAATTTTAACCAATAAAAAAGGACGCCTGTTTACACAGACGTCCTTCGCGTATTGAGGCGAAAAACCACACTCCACATAGTGCGTTCCAAAAGGAATGTTTCTCGACTTACACAACTCAGCTCATCGCTTAGCTATTGTACCATGGCAACGTCAATCAAACAAGTAGTTTCTTAAAAAATATATTTTTAAACAAAATACTTGAAATGGGAAATGAATTACAATATATTCAAATAATCAGATATACAAAAATAATAAGATAAGAAGGGTTAATATGTTAATTGATAAAAGATTCCATAATTATTCCTTAAGGAGTGTGCCAAAAGATCTCCTGTCGGGATTGATTGTCGGGGTAATCGCGATTCCATTGGGGATGGCGTTTGCTATCGCTTCAGGTGTGAAACCAGAGTATGGAATCTATACGACTATTGTTGCAGGGATTCTTATCTCCTTATGCGGCGGATCGAAATATCAAATAGGCGGCCCTACTGGAGCGTTTATTCCAATTTTATTTGGAATTGTAATGACATACGGATATGAAAACCTTCTCATCGCCGGGTTTCTTGCGGGGTTTATTCTCTTGTTAATGGGCCTTTTTAAACTTGGCTCCTTAATAAAGTATATTCCTAGACCTGTAACGATTGGATTCACCACGGGAATAGCCGTGACGATATTTACTGGTCAAGTTGCTAGTTTCCTAGGTTTGGAGGGCATAAAGAAACATGAGGAATTTATTAGAAATGTCCAAGAAATTTTTGTTCATTTAGGTACTATTAATATGTTTAGTATTTTAACGGCTGCAATTTGTTTAGGGACGGTCATCCTAACACCAAAAATAGCACCAAGAATTCCTGGTCCACTGATTGGCTTAGTAGTTTCCTCCGTCATTGCAACATTGTTCTACCCAACCCAAATTACGACGATTGGAACTGCCTATGGACAAATTCCAAGTACTTTACCTGAACTTCATATACCGAATCTGAGTATCGATATGATTGTTAAAATGCTAAAGCCAGCCTTTATTATTGCCATGATGGGTGGGATTGAATCATTGTTATCAGCTGTTGTGGCAGATGGAATGACGAATAGCAGGCACAACAGCAATAAAGAGTTAATCGGACAAGGAATTGCCAATATGATTACCCCTTTATTTGGCGGGATTCCAGCAACAGGGGCTATTGCACGAACGGCTACTAATATTAAAAATGGAGCAATTTCACCATTTTCTGGAATCATCCATGGGGTTGTTGTCTTGTTAGTCTTACTGTTTTTTGCACCGTATGCATCGTATATACCGTTAGCGAGTATGGCGCCAATCTTGATGGTCGTAGCATGGAATATGAGTGAAAGAAAAGTTTTCTCCCATATTTTTAAAACAAAATCGACGGATTCACTAGTATTAATGGTTACGTTTTTATTAACCGTTTTTGTGAATTTAACCATGGCAGTAGAGGTAGGCTTAGTTATGTCTGCCATCCTTTTTGCCAAACGAATGAGCGACGTTATGGTTACGGCGAAAGCATTGCCAAACCGAAAACATAAGCATGAAAAAGTCGAATCAGGTATTGTCTCTGATACAAATGATTGCCCGCAAATTAGTATTTTTAATGTAGAGGGGCCATTATTTTTCGGGGCAGCGGAAACTTTTGAAAAAACCATTATGAGCACCATCAATTATCGGCCCAAAATTCTATTGTTGCGCATGAGTAAGGTTCCATTAATGGATACAACAGGTGAAGCGACTTTATCCAGTATTGTTCGCCATTTTTCAAAAAGTGGTATAATCATGATATCGGGCTTAAATCCGCAGCCGGAAAGTGTTTTGAAAAAGACAGGACTCTATCAAATCATCGGCGAGGAACATTTCTTTGAACATACTGGAGAAGCCATCCAATATGCCATTGAGCATATTTACAAAAACAAATGTCTCGGCTGTAAGCATTTCGCCTTTAGGGAATGTAAAAAACTTTCAGCGACTGAGGCTATAGAGGGAAGCAGGACCAAGCTTACTGCTACTTTCTAAAATAGCATGGGAGTGGACAAATTGAATCTTGAAATGCAGCAATTTAAAGCGGAATTTTTCAAAGCGCTAGCACATCCATTGAGAATCCGCATTTTAGAGCTATTAGCCGAAGGGGATAAGAATGTCAATGAAATTCAAACCCTTGTAGGTAGTGAAGGGTCGGCTGTTTCACAGCAACTAACCATTCTAAGAGCCAAGAATATTGTCACTGGAACGAAGGAAGGCAACAAGGTCATCTACACATTAAAAGACCCAATGATCATCGAATTACTCGCCGTTGCTAGGCAAATTTTTAACAATCATCTTGTTGACACAATCACGATACTAGACAAATTTAAAGAAGATGAAGAAGAACCAGTGATGCCGAAGAACTAAATTCTTCGGTTTTTTTCTTTTTTGACAAAATTAATCGACATAAACACAAAATAACAATATAAAAAAATAGCAAACTAATCGTTCGTTTTTTCTTGAAAACACTTTCATTTCCTCAAAAATGCTGCCTGAAATCGATGTCGAATTTACTCGAATTTCATTTGAAAACAGCGGCGAAATGTAGAAATCTGTAGGTTTATATTACTTTGTCCTTTGTTGACATATAGGTTACTAGAATGCTAAAATTTAGTCAGCCGTTGCACGAGATTAGATTTATGTTACAAAGCTTGTTCAAAGTTTTAACCGATGTTTGGATGAGAAAATGAAGTAAAACTATCACGTTGTAATTTGGTGAATTTACACATGGCTTACGTGATAAGCCAATAGGAGGATTTTTTTTCATGAAAAACGGTAAAGTAAAATGGTTCAACTCAGAAAAAGGTTTTGGATTCATCGAAGCTGAAGACGGTAACGACGTATTCGTTCATTACTCTGCTATCCAAACAGAAGGTTTCAAAACTTTAGAAGAAGGTCAAGAAGTATCTTTCGAAGTTGTTGAAGGTGCTCGTGGACCACAAGCTGCTAACGTAACTAAAAAATAATTTGTTTTCTACTATAACAGCCCGGACTAAGCTCCGGGCTGTTTTTTGTATTTACTATTTTATAAATTGAGGCTAGTATAAAATACCCAATATTCCAGTAATCTGCTTGCATTTCCAACCTCATTTCCATTTGTATTTTGCTATAATAGTAGTATCGGAAAGATGCAGAATTATAAATTGGGGTGAGCAGATGAAATTTATCCATACAGCTGATTGGCATTTAGGCAAACTAGTTCATGGAGTCTATATGACAGAGAATCAGCGTGAAGTACTTGAGCAATTTGTGGCCATCGTTGCGGAAGAAAAGCCGGATGCTGTTGTTATTGCAGGAGATTTATATGATCGCTCGGTACCACCAACTGATGCCGTGGAATTACTCGATGAAATTCTTTTTAAAATTAATGTAGAATTAAAAACGCCGGTTGTGGCGATTGCTGGGAACCATGATAGTGCAGAAAGACTTTCATTCGGAAGTTCCTGGTATAAACACAGCCAATTTTATTTATCGGGAAAATTAACAAACAGCTTTACTCCTGTGCGAGTTAATGGTGTTAATTTTTATTTAGTACCTTATGCTGAGCCTGGAGTAGTCCGTCAACTACTCGAGGATGATTCTATTCATTCCCATCAAGAAGCAATGAAAGCACTGATCGGAAAAATGGAGGAAAATCTTAATCCGAATGAGCCTAATGTTTTGGTTGGACATGCCTTTGTCTTAGGAGGTCAAACGTCTGATTCTGAACGAATCTTGTCTGTAGGTGGTTCTGGATGTGTGGGAGCTGAATTGTTCGAACCCTTTTCTTATACTGCATTAGGCCACTTACACAGTCCGGATGCCATTAACCATAACAAAGTGAAATATTCGGGTTCCCTTTTAAAATATTCTTTTTCGGAAGCCAAACAGAAAAAGTCGATTTCGATTATTGAGATGGATGATAAAGGTAACTTTACACATCGTTACCGCTCGCTTTCACCAAAACATGATATGCGGGAAATAGAAGGGCATCTGGAAGAATTACTTGATCCATATTTTTATGAAAAAGAAGCGATCCATGATTATTTAAAAATCACTCTTCTTGATGAAGGTGCTTTACTTGATCCTATAAATAAATTACGTCAAGTGTACCCCAACGTCCTCCATCTTGAACGAAAATTAGATCTAACCGATTTAAAGAAAAAACAATCATTCACGTCGATTCGAAGTGATAAAAAATCCGAGATTGAGTTGTTTGAACAATTTTATACAGAAATGACAACCTCCGAATTTTCGCTTGATAAAAAAGCGGCAATGATAGAAGTCATTGAAAAAGTGCTAAAGGAGGAGGGATTGAAATGAAACCGTTAAAACTGACGATGCAAGCTTTCGGCCCTTATGCCGGATTTGAAGAAATCGACTTTACCGCACTTGGTAATCGGACAATGTTTGTTATTTCAGGAAAAACCGGCGCCGGTAAAACGACGATTTTTGATGCCATCAGTTATGCGATCTATGGAAAAGCAAGTGGGGAGGACCGCAATGGTCCAGAACTCCGCAGCCAGTTTGCCAAAGACGAGTTGTTAACCGAGGTTTCACTAGATTTTTCTCTCCGTAACAAAGCATATTCGATTACAAGGTCACCACAGCAATTGAAGAAGAAAGATAAAGGCGATGGTTATACACAAATAGGTGCCAAAGCTGAGTTATATATATGGGCAGAAAATGGCGAAAAGAAACTGCTTGCTTCTAAAATCAACGATGTTGAGGAAAAAATTAAGGAAATTATGTTGATTGATGCGAATCAGTTCCGGCAGATTTTAATGATTCCGCAGGGGGAATTCCGTAAACTTCTCACCTCAGACAGTAAGGATAAAGAAGTCATTTTACAGCGGCTGTTCCATACCCAATTATATAAAATGGTGGAAGAGAAACTGAAAGTTGAAGCAACCGAACTGAAAAAGTCGGTTGAAGACCAGGTCCTGGCAAGAAATGAGCAGATTCGGCGCATTCAAGCTGTAACCAATCAAGAACTTCGTGAATATTTGGATGCAGATAGTGTAAACGATACGATCATCATGCCGCTGTTACTAACAGAAATTGCGGGCATGGGGGAAGAGTTAGAGCAACTTAATCTCCAATTAAAAGAAAAAGGCCAGAAACAGGACAAACTGAAAGGGCAGTTGATTGAAGCAGAGGGAGTATTAAAGAAACTGCAATTGAAAGAGGAGCTAAAGGGGCAAAAAGCAAGACTTGTTTCTCAAGAAGAAGTGTATAACGGGAAAGAAAAGCAGGTCCAGCTTGCCCATAAGGCTGCCGTTTTAGCGCAGCAAGAAGAACTATGCCACCGCTTAAAACGCGAAGTGGATCAAATTGATGGAAATTTGAAATCCATTCAGATGGAAATGGAGAAATTAGAAGGACTTTTAAAACAGCATGAACAACACTTACAAAACGAACTAGAACGAGAAGGAGAGCGCCAGGCCGCCCTGGAAGAGGTAAATCGATTAGACAATATGAGGGAGGATGTCTATTCGTTTGCAACATTACTTAAAGAAACACAAAATAAGGAAGCTGAATTAAAAGCTGCGCAACAGAAGCTTAAGCATGCCGAACAAATTCTCGAACAACTAGAAGTGAAACTAGTGAATCTACAACGTCAAAAGGAAGAAATTGAAAAGGGGAAACTTATCTTTCTAGAAAATACAGGCAGAATTGATAAACTGAAGACGGAAATTGATCGTTTTGAAAAATACGAAATGCTGCTTGCGCGCCATCAAAAAGCCGAGCAAAATTTACGGTCGATCACTGCGAAATATGAAAATACTACTGCTAGATATACAGATTCAAGAGCATTGGTCGAACAACTAGAGAACAAATGGATGCACGGCCAGGCCGCGATATTAGCAGCAAAACTTCAATCAGGTGAAGCCTGTCCAGTGTGCGGCTCCGAGCACCATCCATCACCAGCGATACAAAATAGTGATAGTATTCCAACGGAAGAGGAAATGAAGGCAGCTAAGGCTCAAAGTGCCAACTGGGAAAAAGCAAAGTCAGCAGATGAGGCCGCCTTTTACCAGAGTCAGTCAGCTGAGGCAGCGCAAAGGGAAGCTTTAGAAGAAATAATGAACGATATTCGTTCATTCCGGGCAAATTTTACTGCTGACCATTTAGTGGATGCAAAAATGGAAGCATCGACGGAAAAGAACCAGCTAGTTCAGAATCAAGAAAAGCTTGCGGAAAAGATCAAGCAACTTGATCAAGTGAAGAGGGAATTAGAGACCAAAGAGGTTGAAAAAGTAGCTGTGCAAAATAAACTTCAGCAGGTTTCAGCTATAATCAATGAGTTAACCGTACAATTCACTGAAAAGAAGACGAATCTTGCTCGGATGATGAAAGTCATTCCAGAGAATTTACGCTCGGAAGTGGAATACGAAAAAGCACTTGCGGATTCTAAATACCGGCAGCAAATGTTAGTGAAACAACTAGAAGAGGCACAGCAGCGCCTGCAGCAAGTGAAAGAAAAACTTTCAAATGAAACAGCAAGATTATTAGATGCCAAGAAGCATCATGAGAGTAAAAAACAGGAGCTGGATTCCGAAAGAGGAATATTTATTAACAAACTCTCAGAACAAGGCTTTGAAAAATATGGTACTTATGCTGAAGCGAAACGGACGGAAGCAGAAATTCGCAGTCTTGAAGCTGAAATCCGCAGTTATCGAGAAGAATTACGTTCGGTTTCTGACCGTTTGAAAGAATTAACCGATGAGTTAATGAATGTAAAAACACCAGATGTCGATGGAATAAAGCAAGAGATTGAGAAAATCACAAGTGAAATCGAGGCTCTTAACCAGCAGCAAACCAATCTATTTGTTAAAAAGCGGGATAACGAAGAAATATACAACCGTGTGGGAAGTTTGAATGAACAAATGAAGGTCCTTGAAGATCGGTATAAGTTAATTGGTCATCTTTTTGAAATTGCTAAAGGCCAGAATAACTTCCGAATTACCTTTGAACGCTATGTACTAGCTGCATTTCTGGATGATATTTTACAAGAAGCCAATGGCCGATTACGAAAAATGACTTCCGGCCGTTTTCAATTGCTGAGAAAAACAGACCGTTCAAAAGGGAATGCTCAAAGTGGCCTGGAATTGCTTGTGTTTGACCAATATACGGGTCAGGAACGGCATGTTAAAACACTTTCAGGCGGGGAAAGCTTTAAAGCTTCATTATCGCTCGCACTCGGTCTGGCTGATGTTGTTCAAAATTATGCCGGAGGGGTTTCCTTAGAGACCATGTTCATCGATGAAGGCTTTGGTACGCTGGATCCTGAGTCCCTCGATCAGGCAATCGAAGCATTAATGGATATTCAAAGCAGCGGCCGTTTAGTTGGTATTATCTCGCATGTTCCGGAACTCAAAGAACGAATTGACGTCAGACTGGAAGTCCGGGCAGATCAGACGGGAAGCAGGACGGAGTTTGTGTTTACAAATTAAAATTAATCCGAACAAAAAGCAGTGGATATCATTAATCACACTGCTTTTTGTGTTTTTCTTTCATTTGAAAATCTATAATGGCTTAAAATTAGGAAACGGATGCCCAGCTTCAGCAAGCGTGGAAAGACTCGTTAATTCGGATAAGGCACCAATTTTATTCCAAACAGCCATGACTTTAGTAGATTGGTGTGCCTTTTCAATGGCCTCTGTTGATCGCCATTCTGCGATTTCAATGATCGTCCCGTCCGCTGCTTGAAGCGTCAATAATTCTCGATCAGTAATTAACTCTTCCGCGCGAAGTGTTGGGATATGTACTTTAAGGAGTTCTTTTAATTCCTCCTCTTTTCCTGGGTTCGGCCGATAGAGCGCCATGAACACTAATGAAGACATATTCTCACCTCCTTTAATAACATCAACATACTCATGATAATTCTTTAGCGATGGCGCGTCCAGCTTGTCTTCCTGTAAACAAACAGCCGCCCACAAACGTTCCTTCCAATGAGCGGTAACCATGGATGCCGCCTCCGCCAAATCCTGAAACTTCTCCAGCTGCGTATAGACCTGGCACAGGTTTTCCAGTTGCATCAAGGACTCTGCCGGATAAATCGGTCTGGAGACCGCCTAGCGTTTTTCGGCTGACAATGTTTAACCGTACTGCAATTAAGGGACCCTTTTTGGAATCAAGAATTCGATGTGGGGGTGCCACTCTTATCAGTTTGTCCCCAAGATAATTTCTTGCTCCCCGCATAGCTGTAATTTGAAGATCTTTGGAAAATTTATTTTCAATCTCCCGGTCTCTAGCAAGAATCTGTCTCTCAATCTCATCCAGAGATAACAAGTTATCACCGGAAAGTTTATTCATCCCGGCTACAAGTTCAGACAAGGTATTCGCAATCACAAAATCTTCGCCCTTATCCATGAATGCCTTAACCGGGGCAGTAGGACCGGGCAGGACTCGGGCTAACACTTTTTTGATACTTTTTCCGGTTAAATCAGGATTTTGCTCTGAACCAGATAAGGCAAACTCTTTTTCAATAATTTTCTGAGTTAAAATGAACCAGGAGTAGTCGTAGCCTGTTTTCATAATGGCTTCCAGCGTCCCCAACGTATCAAAACCAGGAAAGTTCGGAGCAGGGAAGCGCTTCCCATTAGCATCAAGCCAAAGCGAGGAGGGACCAGGCAGGATTCGGATGCCATGGTTAGGCCAGACAGGGTCCCAGTTTTTTATTCCTTCGGTATAATGCCACATTCGGTCACGATTGACGATTCGTCCGCCTGCTTTTTCTGTTATCCCTAGCATTCTTCCGTCGACATGTTCTGGGACACCAGAAATCATATTTTGAGGAGCCTTACCAAGTCGTTCCGGCCAATTTTTTCGAATGAGTTCATGGTTTCCACCAATGCCACCGCTTGTCACCGCAACAGCCGATGAATGAAACTCAAATTCCCCAATTACCTCTCGTGAACTGGCCTCCCCGCGAGCTGAATTACATGGAACTAGGATGTCTCCCCTGACACCGGTAATGACACCATTTTCTTTCAATAATTCATTCACACGATGGCGGGGGCGATAATCGACAAGTCCGTTCTTCATTGCTTGTCTGACTCGATCCTCAAATGGCTTAACGAGACCTGGGCCAGTTCCCCAGACAATGTGGAAACGTGGGACTGAATTGCCATGGCCTTCAGCTGTGTAGCCACCTCGCTCTGCCCAGCCGACAACCGGGAAAAAACGAACCCCCATTCCTGTCAGCCATTCTCTCTTTTCGCTGGCGGCAAAATCAACATATGCTTCGGCCCACTTTTTCCCCCAATAATCCTCATCCTCCTCTCTGTCAAACCCTGCTGCCCCTAACCAGTCCTGCCAAGCAAGTTCCCTGGAGTCCTTGATCCCCATTCTTCTTTGTTCGGGAGAATTAATAAGGAATAAACCTCCAAATGACCACCAAGCCTGTCCGCCGAGAGAAGCTTCTGGTTCTTGATCTAAAAGCAGTACTTTTTTTCCTGCATCCGCAAGTTCAGCCGTTGCAACCAAACCCGCTAGTCCTGCACCCACCACAATCACGTCAAATTTCAAATAAATCCCCCCGGATATTTTATAAGGTCAAGTTCATGACATGTCAAATTTTCTGAAAAGTAAATATACTCCAGTATATCATACCTAACATCGAAATTTTGATGTAATAAATAGGATTCAGAAGAGGATTATTAAAAGTTTGAAATTTAAAATTATTCTATCATTTTAATCTTTTTTTGATTGTGCAAATCGTATATCCTATAAATTGAAAGAGAATTTGTACTAGGATCATAAATTAGGAATCTCAAGAAAAGAAGGGTGGAAGAATGATGACAACAACCTTTACGCATAAGCAACAGGCGGTAAATAGTTTTAATGCAGTCTGGGATCTCCTTGATTTGAATGTGAGGACGAACGAAGAGACAGAGAAAATGATCCATTTAGCCCATACATCTTTTTATCATTGGACTCAGGTTGAGGGACATACAGCAAAGAACCTATCCATCGGTTATTGGCAGCTATCAAGAGTGTATGCGACAGCAGGGCTTGGCGAGAGGTCAATGTATTATGCGGAACGTTGTCTATCTATCAGCCTAGAAAACGAAATCGAGCCCTTTTATATTGGTTATGCCTATGAAGCATTAAGTCGAGCAAATGCTTTGTTAGGTCATAATGATAGATCAATAGAACAAGCTGAAAAAGCAATGGAATATGCAAAAGAGGTAGTTGATGAAGGTTCAAAGGAAATGCTGATTAAAGATTTGGAAGAGATTAAAAATAAAAGAAATTAAATTGACTAAAAAAGAGAAGCAGGAGTGAATATACCCAACTGACTTCTCTTCTTATTTCTACAGATTTGTATCAAATTCCTGAATCACCCTTTTTCTTTCATCGGACCTTTCACTATAACTCCCGCCTGTGAATTTTGAAATCGTATTTCTCCAAAAAGCTTGTGCAGGGTAGTTTTTTTCAATTTGTGTGATTTGCCATTTACCAGGAAAAATAGTGAATAGCTGGTTTGCTGCTATTTTTCCAAATCCTCTCCCAGCATGTTTTTGGATGATAAAGAATTCCAGTATTGAGTTTGGCTCTTCTTCAATACCATTTTCAACTAAGGCAAATCCAATCAGTTCATCATCCTGTTTAATAAAAAATGGATGATGGTTGGGACTTATCCAAAATTCAGTTAAATCATATGGCCTATATAGCCCATTATCTTCTAAAGTTATCTCAGGCAAAAACTTAGTAAATTCATAGATGTAAAATTGCATGAGATTATGTAAAATGTTCTCATCTTCCTTCAGCACTTTAACTAGGTTGATCATTGTTATCCTCCAAATTTATTAATTTCTCCTAAAGAAAGTTTGACAAAGTGCTATCATTTTCCTTTATTAAAACTATTTTTTGAAATATTTGATGTGAAAAAATTTCTATTTTTCGTAAAAGTTGGAAAGGATTAAGGTAGTAGGAATCAAGCTTAAAATAGAAGAGGAGATTGCATGGTATTTACCTTTTATTTTGTCTTAAGTTGGATGATGATGGGATTACTTATCTTTAATCGTCAGGAGAACCGAGGGACGAGAAAGGAGATTTTATTTCTTGTCCTGCTAACCTGTATCATTAACACTCACACCTATTTAGGTTTATTTGAAACATTTAAATGGATGAAAACCACAACCACTCCGAAATTATATTTGGCATTTCTTCTATTTCGAAGTGTCTTCAGCCCATTATTTGTTTCCTATCTCATAATGTACATAAATAATAGTACTTTAAGAAAACAGTTTTTACTCCTTTCACTGTACTGTCTAATAATCCTCGGGATTGATAAAGTAAATTTAAGCAGTGAGTTATATACCTTTAAGAAGTGGAATCATTTTTTTACCGTTATTTATTATCTGCTTTATTTGTTTTTTGCCATGTATGCATTTAATTGGTTTAAAGGACTGCAAGAGCAGGAGGTGAAATGCGAGGATGATGTTGGTAGAACATAAATTTGGTCAGAATGATTATTTTGTTATTTTTGCGGTTTTAGTATCCTGGGGAATTTTTTTCTTTTTGCCAAAAGTGTTTTCAAAGCAATTAACCATTCTTATCTTCCTTTATAGCCTAACAGCTGCAGGTCTTTTCGATAATTCGATTGGAGCTGAACCGCTTGACTTTTATGATATTATGGATGGTCCTGCATACACGGTTATGGATATAGTCGTTTACTTCCTCTATCCGCCATATTCTTATCTCTTTCTATACCTTTATAAAAAATATCAAATAAAGGATCGATACTTAGTGTTTTTTATTTTAAGTTTTACGGCGGCCGCTATTGGGGTAGAGTGGATTTACCATAGCATGGGTGTTTTTCATTATAAAAACGGAAACAGTATCATATACTCTGTTTGTACTTATCTATTCATTCAATCTTTATTAATCCTGTTTTACCGATTCTTGCGGACAAATCAAGCAGAGACTTAACAAAAACCAGATGAATTCTGGTTTTTGTTAGTTTAGAGGATTTTTCTCAAGAAAACTCTTAAGTTCCTTCAAATTTTTTGATTGATGAATCACTCCATTATTATCAAATAGAATATAGGCAGATTTATGTTCTATTGGCAACTTCGGATAAATCTTCTCAACCATTTCAAGTGTTGGTAAGCCTAAAATATTGGTGGCGGCTTTACGTACCTTTTGATCATCTTCAATAGGTGTTTGTCCTTCCTGCCCCCCGATGACTAGCAGCGAATAGGACTGGTCAGTTTCAGCTAATAAATTTGGATAGGGGAAAGTGCCGTCTTTTTTCATCTCAACGGTTTGCTGCGGCCGTTCACTAGTAGACTTAACTTCACTTGCCTTATTTGGTTCACTGCTCTGACATGCAGATAATAGAAGGATTCCTGCGATAATTGGACAAATCATTTTTATCATTAGCTTTCTTCCTTTGGTGTGTTTATGTTCTCCTTAACAACATAGCATACGGATGAAACCTATGGACGAGATGAATGTGGAGAAATCTTGAAAAGTGAAGCGTAAGATGTCGCAAAATCTACCCTTGAACAATAGTGCCATAATCGATACATTAGAAGGGAAGAACAAAAAAGTAGGTGGCATCCTTGGAAAAACGATATTTTACAATTGGTATGGCAGGGCACATCGACCATGGGAAAACGTCCTTAACCAAAGCGTTAACCAATGTAGATACAGATAGATTAAAAGAAGAAAAGGAACGTCAAATTTCCATTGAGCTTGGCTTTGCACCATTATACGAAGATCATGAAATCCAAATTTCAGTGATTGATGTGCCAGGACACGAACGGTTTATCCGGCAAATGATCGCAGGCGTTGCTGGGATTGATTTGGTCGTGCTCGTCGTTGCTGCAGACGAAGGTGTGATGCCGCAAACGAGAGAGCACTTAGACATCTTGAAATTCTTAGGGGTAAAAAATGGTTTGGTGGCCATATCAAAAATTGATCGAGTCGATGAAGAATTTATCGAACTTGTAAAAGATGATATTTTAGCGGAGCTTTCAGGAACAGTATTTGAGGGCGCACCGTTTGTTTTGGTAGACAATCCTTCTAAAAAAGGCATCGATGAGATCAAAGCATTAATCATTAGAACGTTAAAGGAACAAGAAATGCGTGATGCGAAGGGGGCATTCCGTCTCCCGATTGACCAGGTATTTACAGTAAAGGGTCAAGGTACTGTTGTCCGAGGAACGGTATATGAAGGAACAGTAGAAGAGGGACAAACCCTAAAAATTTTGCCCAAAGGGCTGGAAGTCAGAGCACGGCAGATTCAAGTCCACCATGCACCAGCTGAAAGGGCCTTCGCAGGTCAACGAACGGCAATTAACCTATCAGGTGTTTCTAAGGAAGATGTTGAAAGGGGAGATGTGCTTGTCTCCTCTGAACATTTCCTTGTCACGAAGACATTGGATGTAGCGATTCGTGTGGTTGAAGACCTTGAGCATATGGTCAAACAGAGGATGCCAATTAAGCTTCATATCGGTACTGCAGAGGTAATGGGGCGGATTGTCTTTTTTGACCGCAATGAAATCAAGGAGGAAAATGGCGAAATCCTATGTCAACTCAGACTTGAGGAAGAAATCCTGACAAAACGCGGAGATCGCTTTATTCTACGTCGTCCAAGCCCGCAAGAGACGATTGGCGGGGGCTGGGTGATTGATCCACGTGGAAACAAATATCGATTTGGCAATCAGACCATTGAAGAATTGGAAAAGAAAAAGGTTGGTTCACCAAAAGAGCGGATCACTGCTGCTTTAATGGAAGCAAAGTGCCTGCCGCTGGATGAGTTAATCAAACGAACTTCTTTGGACGAGTTCATATTAACTGAAAAATTAAATGAAGAAGAATTTGTCTTATTTGACGGGAAAGAATATACGCTCCAATTGCTGATCAATTCCATTGAGGAAGATATTTTTGATAGATTACAGGATTTTCATCTTCTCCATTCGATGAAAATAGGGATCAATAAAGCTGAGCTGTTGCAAATCCTTCAAAAAAGAGTTCCAAAGCATTTGCTGGATTTTGTTGTCGAGAATGGAATTGCCAATCAAATCTTTAACAGAAGAGGGCAGTTTGTTTCGTTAGCCAGTTTTGTGCCACATGTGCCCAAAAATTGGGCAAAGCGGACTGAAAATCTGATTGTAGAATTAAAAAAGGATGGATTAAAAGTTCGTTCCTTAAAAGAGTATTTTGCTGATGCCGGAATACCTGACACTCTGGAGGCGGATTTAAGACGCTTTTTAGAAGAGGAAGGATTACTTGTTCTGCTGGATGCCCAGTTTGCCTATCATGGAGATGTGTTTCAACAAGCAGTTGCTAAATTGCGCAGTCAAACAGGAGCACAATTTGATGTCGGAGTTGCGAAAGATGTTCTTGAACTTTCACGGAAGTATATGATCCCGTTTTTAGAAAAATTAGATTCAATGGGTCTGACCAAACGTGTGGAAAATAAGCGAATTTGGAAATAGGAAGAAAAAATGCCTCTATTCCGAGATGGAATGGAGGCATTTTGTCGATCAAGATAAAAATTCTGCCGGGTTTAGACCGAGTTCACGGCAGATATCGCTAACCATTTGCTTTTCGTTGTTGTCAAAATTTCCATCAGCATAGCCAATGGCGATACAATACCGGGCGACCAGACGAGCAATTTCAGGCTTGGTTCTTATTTTTCCAAGAGCACGGAAGGCCTCCGCGCGACCCATCATTCGGTCATTTTCTATTCTAGAAACAAACATGTTAAATTTTTGAATAACCTTCGTCGTATCAAAAACTCGTAATTCTTCACTTTGATGGACGAACTCAATCATTTTCTGGCGTTCAGAAGCATCCAAGTACCCATCTGCCATGGCAACTAAAGCACAGGCAGCAACCACTGCCTCAAGGACATCCTGACTTTTGTAGCGATTAAAGAGTTCCTGTGCTTTTCTCTTTGAATTGTTTGCCCATTCAGCGTAATCGGTTTGCGAAGGGGACCAGGAATTGCCGCAGCTATTACATGAAAATTTTAATTGGTTTTTCCCGATGAATCCGCCAAGCAGGCCGACAGGACCAAGGATGAGTCCGCCAATAGCTGCTTTACCCAGACCAAATCCTTTCTTTCCAGTCCTCACATTTGACGAGTGGCAGCGCGGACAAATGATTTCATCTCCACCATATGTCTGGTGTGAATTGACCGTCGCAGGATACGACTGTGTCGGAAATCCGTAGGCAGGCTGTTGGTAGGATGATTCAGGTTGAAGATGTGTACGCTGCTGATTAGGGTTTGAATAATTTTGTTGGTATGGATTACTCTGCTGGAACGGATTAGGGCTTGATTGGCTTTGCTGGTATGAATTAGGACTTTGTTGGTAACTTGGCGGTGCTGGTACACTTGAAGATGGATCATCAACGGCAATCCCAAAGTTCCTGCAAAGTGCTGCAAGGCCTCCTTGAAAACCGCTGGCTATCGCATTAAACTTCCATTCGCCATTGTGCCGGTACAATTCAGCGGCGACAATCGCTGTTTCTACCGTAAAGTCTCTGCCTAAGTTAAATCTTAATAATTCCTCCTGCGTTTGCTCATTAAAAATACGCACATAAGAGTCTGATATTTGTCCAAAATTTTGCCCTTTCATTTGAGCATCATGGATGGTAATGGTGAATGCAACCCGATGGATATGGGAAGGTACTCTAGCTAAATCAATCCTGATTTGCTCATCATCTTGCGCTCCTGCACCGGTACGATTGTCACCACTGTAGATGATTGATCCGTTTGCGCCATTTGGATTATTATAAAACACAAAATCCTGATCACTGTTCACTTTTCCAGATTCACCTAATAAAAAGGCAGATGCATCTAAATCAAAGTTTGAACCCTGCTGATTAATATTCCATCCTAACCCGACCACGACATTTTGCAGGCCAGGGTGAGATTTGGTTAAATCTACTTTTTGTCCCTTGCTAAGTGTAACACCCACTTTATTTCACTCCTCAACGATTATGTTCCTATGTACATTATAATGTATTTTTAAATAAGGGAAAAATTTCTAGATGTTCCAGGTTCCTTTACTAGTTATATGTACGAAAAAATGATGAAAAAGTTTCAAAATAAAATGAAGGAAACTAATTTGCCCGTTTTCTATAAGGCTGTGTTAAACATGTCTGTTGATTTCCGTTCCAGGTGCTTCGCTTTCCGCGGGCGTTGCGGGGAGCCTCCTCGGCGCCTTTAGCGCCTGCGGGGTCTCCCCAGCCCCGTACTCCCGCAGGAGTCTTCGCACCTTCCACTCCAATCAACAGAGTGCCAAAATCAAAATTAACATTTAACACAGCCTTCATAAAAAATTACGCTGATCCATTGGACCAGCGTAGTTGAATTAGTCGATAAGATTGGTATCATTTTTATTTTTTATAAATGGCCACCAGTTGGCTTCGCCAAATGTTTTCACCATTACAGGGACAAACAATGGAAGTACGACAAGGGAGTACAAGGCTAATCCGATTAATAGAATCGTAGCAATTTCCAGCAAGGATAATACGCCTGATGGCATCATTGCGGCAAAGGTACCTCCTAAGATAATCGCTGCTGAAATAATAACGGTTCCCATCTTTTTCATCGACAGAAGAATGGCTTTTTCAACTGGCATGTTTCGATATTCGTTGAAGCGATCCATTAAGAAAATACTGTAATCGATTCCTAAGGCTACTAATATAACAAAGGCAAAGAAAGGCACCGCCCAGCTTATTCCAGAGTATCCTAATAAATTAACAAAGATTTTTTCTGAAATGGCCATCGAAGTATAGTAGGTTAAGACGAGTGAGCCAATCAGATAGAGCGGCATTATGAGGGAACGAAGCAGGATCACTAAGATAATACTAATCCCAACAAGCATTAGCACTACGGTTCTTGAATAATCCGCTTTTGAAATAGAATCAAGGTCGTTATGCATACTTGATACACCGCCAACCGCCACTTTAGCATTTTCGAGTTTGGTGTCCTTAATCACGCGTTTGACTGCTTGCTTTATTTCTGGAACGCGGTCAATCGCTTCATTAGAATATGGATTTTTACTAAAGATCACATCAATCGTCATAACTTTTCGATCTTTTGACAAGTAAGCGTCGAGTGCTTGCTCAAAGTCATTACTGTCTAGCACGTCCTGCGGAATATAAAATCCATTTTGTTTCTGATTGGATACTTCAGATAAGTAATCTTGAGCAGAATTCAGTCCGTCCGACACTTTATTTAAACCATCCGCACTTTGGGTTAAGCCATCTGAAAGCTGTGTAATCTGATTTCCCATATCTTGAAATCCTGTTAGGAGCTGTTTTTGCCCGTCATTGATTCCGGAGAGTCCACCGGTAAATTGGGGAAGTCCAGCAATGACTTTTCCTTGTCCTACAGCCATTTTGTCTAGTCCAGTTTCAAGATCGGAAATCCCTTTTAACAGACCTTCCATTCCGGTAATCAGGGCTTTCTGGCCAACTGTAATTTCTGTGAATTTACTGTTCGCAAACTCTATACCTTCTTGTGCACCTTTAAGTCCAGCATTTAATTGCTGTAACGCGCCAGTTAATTCTTTTGTTGCAGTTTGTGAACCCTGAACAGTCATTTTAATAGCTTGATAGTTTTGATTTTGACTGATATCACTGTATTGTTGTTCTAGATTTGAAAAATATTGATTAGTAGCTGTTAGAGTTTTGTTCAAGGAATCTAATCCTGTTGCTACTTTTTCATATTGCCCATGGAGCTCAGCTAATCCTGTACTTGCCTTTTTATAGCCAGCGAGCAATTGTTTGCTTCCGGCTAAAACCTCTTCGGATTTTTCCTTAACCTGGGTTAAACCATCTTTAATCTGGGCAGAGCCTGCGGAACCAGATCTAAGTCCTTTCTCAATAACTGTCAGCCCGCCTTGGATGTCGCCCATCCCTGTTTTTAGTTTATTAGTTCCATTTATTAACTCGCTTATTCCATCGGTGGCTTCCTTCATTTTCGGCTGATTGGCTGCCATTTGACTGCCAGCTTCCTCCAGGCCATCGCTGATTTTTTTTATTCCATCATTACCTTGCTCGAGGCCTTCCCCGAGACTTGCCACCTGTTTGGATAGATATAAATCATCAATTGTTTCCCCAGTTGGACGGGTTACTGACCGTACAGAATTCACATCGTTGACACGTGCGAGCTCTTGACTTATTTTTTCTGTTATAGCCATATATTCGGAAGTATTCATTTGATCATCGTTTTTAATGACAATTTGGGTAGGCATAGATTCGCCTGGTCCAAATGAATCAGAAATAATATTAAAACCCTTTATCGATGGAAAATCATCACTGATTTCCTCAAGTGAATTAAAAGATAATTGATCCTTATAGGTGAATAAGAAGGGGATAGAGATGACCCCTACAATAATAAATGCAATCAATGGACGTGCGAGTGCAAACCTGCCCACCAATCCCCAAAATTTACTTTCACTGTGTTCCAGTTTGCCCTTGGATGGCCAAAATAATTTTTTGCCAAGCACAGCCATGAAGAAGGGGACGATTGTAACAAGGGCGATTAATAGGATTGCTACACCTACGGCAACCGCCGCTGCTGATTGATAGAGCTTAAAGGTCGAAAAGCCAATCGAAGCAAACCCAATCATAACGGCAACCCCGCTAAAGAATACCGTTTTTCCTGCGGTACGGTAGGTTTCCACAATCGATTCTGTTACACTATCATTCTTTGCCATTTCTTCTTTAAAGCGGCTAAGCAGTAAAATGCAATAGTCTGTTCCAATACCAAAAAGGACAGCAACTAAGAAAATCTGTGTAAAGGTTGAGAGTGGAAAGTTAACTTTATCCACTAATAAAGAAACAATTGATTGAGCTGTAAGATAACTGAACCCCACCGTAACCAATGGAATAATTGGTGCTATTGCCGATCGAAACACGAGTAGAAGCACGATCAGAATAAATCCTACCGTAATTCCTTCTGTTTTTTTCAATCCTTCTTGCGAGTTGGTGACAAGGTCATCGCTGATTACCCAGTTACCTGTATAGTAATGATCCAGTTTTACATTATCAATTTCTTGATATAATTCATCTGCAATTTCTTTGGCTTCACGGCCATTTACATCCACCTTTACCGAAACAAGAATGGTTTTTCCATCCTCAGCTACCAGTTGGTCTTTTAGTTCGGCTTGCTTAAAGTGGGTTAAAATTTCGGAAATTCCGAGCTTTTTCTTGTTTTTCTCAAGCTGATTCACGGCTTTTTCCGCACTTTCAAAATCGGCCTTGGTTAACTTTTTATCACTATGAAAAACTAACGCGGTTTGTAGATTACTGCCACTGTTTTCACTAGATTGAACATCTTTAAGGATTTTTTCGGCAATAGTTGAGGAGTAGCCTTCCGGTACAGTAATTTGCCCTTTCTCCCGAACTAGTGCCTCCATATTTGGTGCCACCATAAATAGGGCGGTGATAACGAGGATCCACGCGAGTAATATAAACCATTTTCCTTTTATTATCGCTTTCACTGTTTATTCCCCCAGTTCTTCCTTTTTCTTGTTGACTAATATTTGTGCTAATTTTTCATACGTATTTATAAAAGTAGTAATTTCCGATTCTTCAAATTGGGTAATGATGGATTCAACAAGCAGTTGAACTTTTTCTTGGCAATTTTCGTAAAGATCGTAACCTCCCGTTGTTAGTGTTAAGTAAACCACTCTGCGATCGTTTTCATCACGAGTTCTTTGTATCAGTCCTCGATCGACCATTCGATTAATGATGGCGGTGATGGCGCTTTTATTAACCTCGAAAGCATCGGCCAGTTCCGTAGAAGTGCATTCCTTTGCTTGATGAATATATCTTAAAATGTAATGCTGATCGTTTGTGAGTTCGTCGCCAATTTGCCCCTTGATTAAATATTCGGCTTTTTTGTGGACTTGAAAAGATACGGAAACATACCGGTCGATTAACTCTTGAATGACGTTTTTATCCATGAATGTTTTCACCTCTTTATTTATAAGGCTGTGATAAGGTAATGTTGATTTTGGCACTCTGTTGATTGGAGTGGAAGGTGCGAAGACTCCTGCGGGAGTACGGGGCAGGGGAGACCCCGCAGGCGCTAAAAGCGCCGAGGAGGCTCCCCGCAACGCCCGCGGAAAGCGAAGCACCTGGAACGGAAATCAACAGACAAGTTTAACACAGCCATTTATTAAAATAGTTCAACTATTTAACTATTCACTTGTTAAACTATATAATAACCAAAAATTGCTGTCAATCGATATAAACTTTTTTCAATTCGGTGATTCCTCGCAAATCTTAAGAACTTTTAAGGAAAAGTTAAGGATTAAACATAATACTGGTTGTAAGTTAGAAATTTTGGCATCCTGGGCGGAATTCAGGAACGCAAAAAGGAGTTAGTAAAAATGAAAAAATGGATAGTAATTGCAGGTAGCGTCCTAGTTATCGGTTTTGTCGGATATCAATGGAAACCATTATCGCTAAGTCCAAAAACCGTGTCTGCGCAAGTTAGAACGGCAGTGGTTCAAAAAGGTACGTTAAACTTTAACATCAGCGGTTCGGGAACTGTACAGGCGGTAACCAGCGAAGATATTAAATCAAAGTTTGATAATAGTGAAATAGACGAGGTGTTAGTAGAGGTTGGTGAGAAAGTAAAGAAAGGTGATGAATTAATTACCTTTTCGGATGGAAGTGATCCTGTAACAGCATCAGTCACTGGAGTTGTTACGAGCCTTGCAGTTTCAGCAGGCGAGCGTGTTACGAATGGACAAGTCGTTGCCCATGTAACCAATTACAACGAATTACAAACCGTGGTCCAAATTGATGAACTTGATATTTCCAAAATAAAAAAGAAACAGTCCGTTAACCTAATAATTAATGCGTTTCCTGATCAAACACTTACTGGCAAAGTTTCAGCTATTTCTGAAGAAGGAACATCCTCAAGCGGAGTTTCCACTTTCGCTGTTACCATTCATATTGACAAACCAGATCAACTTAAAGTCGGGATGAGTGCGGAAGCACAGATTTTAACGGTAAGGAAGGAAGATGCACTTTATGTTCCGCTTGAGGCGGTATATACATCAAACAAGGAGAAATATGTCATCATCAATTCAAAGAACGCAGATAATACCGCCTCTGAAACTAAGAAAAAAACGATTCAAACTGGCATAGCAAATGAAGATTATGTTGAAATAACAAAAGGTTTGTCAGAGGGTGAAATGATTAAGTTACCGCAATTAGCAAAAGCTAGCTCGTCTAAAACTTCAACTACTAATACACAAGGTAGTGTTTTTGGAGGTCTAAGCAACGCGGGAGGAATGAACCGTAACTTTGGAGGCAGGGGTGGAAATTAAATAGGAGGTAATTTTCCTCGTTTAATTGAAAGGTAAACAGCAATCAGGTTTGTTTGCTATAATTATTTTTATATGATGCATAGGAGAGAAAGAGAATGCGCTTATTAGTTGTAGAAGATAATCTACCTTTATTAGAATCAATCGTTCAGCTTTTATCCGATGAGTTTGAAGTTGATCAAGCTTCCAATGGTGAGGATGCATTATTTATGGCGATGCAGAATATTCATGATGTGATTGTATTAGATGTAATGATCCCTGAGATTGATGGGTTTGAAGTGTTACGAACTATTAGGAAGGAAGGCTTAAAAATACCAGTCCTTTTCCTTACTGCAAGAGATTCGCTCGAAGATCGTGTTCAGGGACTTGATGGCGGCGGAGATGACTATTTGGTTAAGCCTTTCCAAGCTGCTGAATTAAAGGCGAGAATCCGTGCATTGTTAAGAAGAAGCGGCAGCTTAACAACCAATCAAACGATTCAGTATCGCGGGATTGAATTGTTAGGGAAGGAAAGAGACATTGTTGTCGATGGAAAACAGATCAAACTGACTGCTAAGCAATACGAGCTGTTAGAATATTTGATTCAAAATAAAGGAGCCATTCTGACAAAAGAACAAATATATGACAGGGTGTGGGGGTTTGATTCAGATACAACCATCGCAATTGTGGAGGTATTCATGCACCATCTCCGTAAAAAATTAGAACCATCAGGCTATCATACTGATATTAAAACGATTCGCGGCGTTGGCTATATGTTGAACGAAGAATAGGAGCATACATGTTTCGGCAAACACTTATTAAATTAACCTTTCTAAATTCATTGGTATTTATCGTTCTTATTAGTATACTAGGGACCGTCATTTATTTTTACACAGATAATAAATTATATAAAGATGTCAACCAATCCCTGCTCGAATCAATTGAACATTTGCAACAGCAGCCGGAGGGACCAGGTGAACTTCGAGAAGGAAATGGGGGGAAGGGAGGGCAATTTCCAAAGTTTATTAGGAGGGACCCACGGATATTAACCCTAATCTGGGATGAAGACAATCAGTTGTTGTTGGAACAAAACCGGGATGCGGACATTTTTGAAGGTAATGAGAAATTGATCAAGCCAACAGAATTAAATACATTAAAGGATGTGGATGTTGAAGATTTTTCATTTAGGTATATTGCCTTTAAGGTGGATCATCCCCAATTAGGAAAAATAACTGTTCAATTCATTCGCAATGTAAACTCTGAACAAGAATTATTGGACAGACTTTTGTTGATTATGTTAATTGGTATGGGTGTTGGAATTATTTGTGCCGTGGCGTCAGGATATTTTTTAGCGGGAAAGGCATTAGTCCCGATTAAAAAAGCTTGGCAGAAGCAGACAGAATTTGTATCCGATGCTTCGCACGAGTTAAGAACTCCATTAGCGGTTATCCAGGCAAAAACGGAAGTACTATTTCGGGCCCCAAAAGCAACCATACAGGATCGGATTCTTGATGTATCAACGATATCCAATGAATCAAGACGGCTTTCTAAATTAGTGACCAACTTATTAACACTTGCGAGATCGGACTCTGATCAAATTGAGGTCAAAAAGGAACAATTCCAACTCGATGATTTGTTAAAAGAAATACTTCAACAATACGAGGAAATTGCATTGTATCAAGAAAAGTCGCTTCAATTGCAAGAATCGGAACCTGTAAGATTTTTTGCAGATAAAGGAAGAATTCATCAATTAATCGTCATATTATTAGACAATGCCATGAAATATACAAATGAAGGCGGGGAAATACAGCTTTCATGTTCACAGAATCATTCCTCGATTTTTCTTAAAATAAAGGATACCGGTATTGGAATTCCAGAAAAAGATATTCCGAAAATCTTTGACCGTTTCTATCAAAGTGACAAGGCGAGGACAGCTGCTGAAGGAACAGGACTCGGTTTATCGATTGCAAAATGGATTATTGAGAAACATCATGGTAAGACAAAGGTGCAAAGCATCCCCGGTAAAGGAACGACAATTGAAATCATTTTTCCAAAAACCCAAAAAAATTAATTTTTGGGTTTTTTCTTGAATAAATCAAGGTAGATCTATTTCTTAAGAAAAACTTAAGGAAACCCCTTCATAATGTGTTTGTTATTATTCAAGCAAAGATTTTTACATGGAAAACTGAAGGGAGAAGTCTGAACATGAAGAGTACGAGAAAGGCCCATCTGTGGATAGGCTTAATTGCTTCCATTTTCATCTTTATCGAGTCCTTGACAGGTCTGTTAATGAATGAACCTTGGTTAATCGGTCAAACACAGTTCGAAGGTGGAAAAGGGAATTTCCAACTAGGTCAATTTAACCAAGAACAGCGTCCCCAAGGAATGAATGGCGGTTTTGAGCAAGGAAATCAACAAAATTCAGGACAGCAGGGCGGCCAATTTCAAGGACAAGCTAATGGTCAGAATGGAAACGGTCAGTTCCAAGGGGAACGGAGCTTTAGAGGAAATGGAAACCTGCCGGAGGGATTTCGTGGACAAGGGATGGGTCAAGGTTCGATTATGTCAATCATCCGCGGAATTCATGAAGGTAGAATTGGCAATACAAATGTGAAATGGTTAATAGATTTAACGGCTGTTGCCCTAATGGTTTTAACAGGGACAGGAATCTATCTATCGATGAAAGTTATCGCTGCCGAAAATAAGCGAAAGAAACGACAGGCCGAAAGCTTATTTGAATAAATTAATAAAGTAAAAGCACACGATTGAATTTCGTGTGCTTTTTGTCTAGCTTATTCCACAATAATCGTCCCTTTAAACATTTGCATTCCACAGCTAAAGGTGTATTCGCCTGAATGATCAGGAGTAAAAGTTAGTTTTGTAGTACCCGTTTTTAAGTTGACATTGTTAATATTAAAATCAGGAATCATAAAGGAGGAAATACAATTCGTACTATCAAGCGGGTTGTTTATTTCTAGTTCAACTGGAACACCTTTTTTGACACGAATCACATTTGGGGTATAGCCTTGTGTGGTGACCTCCATCTTAACAAGCGGTTTACTGTCCTTTGTTACATCCACTTCCGTTTTGGGAACTTCTTGACTTACAGCAGCTTGGGCAGTTTCTGTTTGGGTTGATTTACTTTGACCTGGAATTTCGACCATATCACTGCTATACATAAACAGAAATAACGAAACCAACACAACTCCTCCAGTGATGATTGCAAATGGCGAAAGTTCCTGTGTATCAAGGGATAATTTATTATTGGATTCTACGAAAATATACATAATCACGAATCCGATAATCAGGATATAGAATCCTAACAAGATACCTAGTAGAATCGTTGGATTAATAAATTGAATAAATGCACCAAGGATGGCGCCGATGATTCCACCCATTAAACCCGATATGGATCCCATTAGGATAGCTAAAATCCCGACTGGGTGGCCTGCTAAGAAGCCTACGACAAAACCGAGAATCATACTTACTCCGACTACAAGAAAAATCTCACCTGAAATGATGCCAATGATGCTGCCCGTCAGTAAACCTGTAATCACCGCAATAACCATACTAATCATCGTTCCAGAGGTATTAGCTAGTTTATTTTTATGTCGGTAAACAGAATAGATGGAATATCCGGTTCCAGTGGCAACTATAATTGCCGTTATGATTGCAAATATATTCATTTTTGGTCTCCTCTTATGTGTGAATGATTAACAACATAAGAGTATTATAAATGCAAATAACCGATTTAAATTTGTATATTCAGTGATTAATATGAACGTTTTATGAATAATGTTGAGGTATGATAAGTCAGGTGGATTTTTGGAGATAAATTTATTCATTTTTTTCTTTATCAAGTGTATTTTTATATATCCGTTTCATGGCCTCATTTTGCATCTTGATATATTCAAGCAAAAATTCTTTCTCTTCTTCTTCTTGCTGGAGATCATCTTTTTCTTTTTCCATGGAAACCACCCCATTTTTTCTAATTACTAGCATTTTAACCGATTTATACACTTGTTTAAAGTGAATGAGAAGGCATTTTGTTGACTTCAGAAAAATATTCCATAAAAAAATTGACTTTTTTCATTTTCAAATATATAATTTTCAAAAATACTATTGAAACTATGACGGGGATTAGTAAAGTGAAATGGTCTTACCAAGAGAGGAAACCATTGGTGTGAGGTTTCTTAAGACAGTCATTTGAACCTGCCTCCTGAGTTCTGTATCGAATTTGAAGATACATGCGGATCATGTCCGTTATCAAGGAAAGTGTATAGAGCAATTTTGCTTTATGAATTTAGGGTGGTACCGCCAGGCCTTGGTCCCTTTTTAGGATCAAGGCCTTTTTGTATTTAAAAAAATAATGAGGTGTATCAAACATGGCAAAAGAATTTGTAAAAGATGTTACGGCAATGGACGATGATTTCGCCCAGTGGTATACAGATGTCGTCACAAAGGCTGATTTAATTGATTATTCAAGTGTGCGTGGTTCAATGATTATCCGCCCGTATGGCTATGCTTTATGGGATAATATAAAAAATGAGCTCGATCGACGAATCAAAGAAACAGGGCATGAAAATGTTTATATGCCATTGTTTATTCCTGAAAGCTTGCTTCAAAAAGAAAAAGACCATGTCGAAGGTTTTGCACCTGAGGTGGCATGGGTTACACATGGCGGGTCTGAACCATTAGCAGAACGATTAGTTGTTCGACCAACATCAGAAGTTCTTTTCTGTGAGCATTATAGCAACATCATTCATTCATACCGTGATCTGCCTAAGCTCTATAACCAATGGGCAAACGTTGTCCGTTGGGAAAAAACCACTCGTCCATTCCTACGGACATTAGAGTTTTTATGGCAGGAAGGGCATACAGCCCATGCGACTGACGAAGATGCAATGGAAGAAACCATTAAAATGCTAAACGTTTATGCCGCTGTCTGTGAAGAAATCCTTGCGATTCCGGTTGTAAAGGGACAAAAAACAGAAAAAGAAAAGTTTGCCGGTGCGAAAGCTACCTTTACCATTGAAAGCTTAATGCATGATGGAAAAGCATTACAGTCCGGTACGTCCCACCACTTTGGTACAGGTTTTGCGGAGGCATTTAACATTCAGTACACGGACAAAGAAGGTAAGCTTCAGTATGTGCATCAAACGTCTTGGGGCTTTACAACTAGAATTATCGGAGCCTTAATCATGGTACACGGCGACGACCGTGGTCTAGTAATTCCACCAAAAGCAGCGCCAACACAAGTGATGATTGTGCCAATTGCGCAGCATAAAGAAGGCGTCCTTGATTTTGCTTATGATTTGAAAACGTCCCTTTGTAAAGTTGCTCGTGTCGATATTGATGCCAGCGATAAAAAGCCAGGCTGGAAGTTCAATGAATACGAAATGAAAGGTATACCAGTCCGTCTAGAAGTTGGACCTAAAGATATCGAAAACAAGCAAGTGGTTTTAGTAAGACGCGATACTTTAGAAAAAGTGTTCGTTCCACTAGATCAATTAGAAACAAAGCTTGTTGAATTATTAGATGAAATTCAAACAAATCTATATAATAAGGCTCTAAATCACCGTGAAGAAAGAACCTCAGTTGCCTTAACTTTAGGTGAGCTCAAGGAGTCGCTTGAAGCTAAGCCTGGTTTCATTAAGGCTATGTGGTGCGGCGAATTAGCGTGTGAGGAAAAAATCAAAGAAGATACTGGGGCAACATCGAGATGTATCCCATTTGAGCAAGAACAGGTATCTGATAAGTGTGTCTGCTGTGGAAAAGATGCAGACAAGATGGTTTATTGGGCAAAAGCATACTAAAAATAGCAATTATGGGGCTCTTCCTTGATGGGAAGAGTCCTTTTTAGTTCTGAGTAGATAAAATATTATGTTAATGAGCGAATTTCTCAATACAATGAGCGAATTCTTCGATACAATGAGCGAATTTCTCAGTTTAATGAGCGAATTTAATTCACCGGCTAATCAGTAGATTTTTCTATCAGCGAATCTTCCGAGTCAATCAGCGATTTCAATGATTCTATCAGCGAATCTTCTGAGTCAATCAGCGAATTTAATGATTCTATCAGCGAATCTTCCGAGTCAATCAGCGATTTCAATGATTCTATCAGCGAATCTTCTGAGTCAATCAGCGAATTTAATGATTCTATCAGCGAACCTTCCGAGTCAATCAGCGAATTTAATGATTCTATCAGCGAATTTTCCCATCCAATCAGCGAATTCATTCCAAGGGAATTTTTTTTGAAAAAGGAATTACAAAATCAGCAGCGAATATTTTAAATTCAGAAGGGGGGCAAGATTATGAAACCAATACTATTAGACTTTTCAGATGAGTTTTACACAGAGAGATTACTAATACGCAAGCCATTACCCGGAGATGGTAAAGCTGTCTACCAAGCCATGCAGGCTTCCTTAACCGAACTAAAAGACTGGATGCCTTGGGCCCATCGTGAGCAAACAGTGGAAGATGTTGAAGTAAATATGCGTGATGCACATGCCAAGTTTTTAACCCGTGATGATTTGAGGTTACATATTTTTAATCGAGAAACAGGGGAATTCATTGGTTCCTCAGGTTTGCATAGAATTAACTGGATGATTCCTAAGTTTGAGATTGGCTACTGGATTGATTCGCGTTATAGCGGAAAAGGGTATATTACCGAAGCAACCGAGGCGATCACTAAATTTGCCTTTACTGAACTTAAAGCTAACCGGGTTGAAATTCGCTGTGACTCCAAAAATATCAAAAGCCGAGCCATTCCTGAACGATTAGGATTTCCCTTAGAGGGGATTTTACGGAATGATGGACTTTCTGCGGATGGTAAAGAATTACGTGATACATGTATTTATGCAAAAACAACCCAAGGTTAAAAACAAAAGAGTACTGAATATCAGTACTCTAATTTTTTGAATTTTAATCAAGGATATATCTCTTTAAATAATATTTTGTAATTGCTAAATATTCGCGTGAATAAGATTTTGGCACGGCGATCCATGGAGTTTCTGCTGGGAGCCCCTGTACAGCTAGGCCTTTGTCTCGAGCAATGGAGACGGCACGGTAGAGGTGAAAATTATTTGTCACTACCAGACCAAGCCTTTCATCGTTAGGAATAAGCCTTTTTGAAAAATTAATATTTTCATAGGTATCAGTAGATTGATCTTCTAAAATAATCCGAGCCTCGCTTATGCCCTGGTCGACCAGTTCTCTCCTGATCGATTCCGCTTCAGAAATATCTTCACCAGGTCCCTTTCCACCAGAAGCGATGACAATTGTTTCTTTGTTTTTCTTTAAATATTCGGCGGCAGCATTAATTCTACTTGCAAATGCAAGAGAAGGGACAGTTCCTTTCACCCTTGCCCCAAGTACAATCAAATAGTCTGCATTTTTAGGAACATTTTTATGACTATATTGACTGATTTTAAATTGTAAAAATCCAATATAAATCAAACCTAGAATAACAAGAACACCCACCAAGACAAACACTCGTTTCTTATGTTTCATCATTTCAATTCCATTTCATATTTTTTAAAATCCAATTAAGCCTATTATACAAAATAATAGAATAAGAGGGAGGAAAATATTAACATTTTTTAGAAAAAAGGACTGAATTCATCAGTCCTTTCTTACATTATTCGCAAACCCACGAAAGTCCTAGTGTTCCAACCCCCGTATGCACTCCAGCGACTGTAATTAGCATCAATATTTCCGTTTCGATTTCCGGGAAGGTTTCGTTGACTAATTTCTCTAACGCAATAGCTCGGTCGATATCGTTAGCATGGACAATAGCTGCCTTCCTAACAGTTTTTGTTTCCAAATCGGTTTTTAAATGGTTAATTAACCATGCGATTGCTTTCTTTTCTGTTCGAACTTTATCTTCTATCTTAGCGCCTCCATCTTCGATTGCTAAAATAGGCTTGATATTAAACAGAGAGGCTAGGATGGCTTGGCCGCCGGATACTCTGCCGCTTTTTTTGAGTTGGTCCAAATTTGATGGGACAAGGAATAAACGAGTGTGTTCGCGTAATTCATTAAGTTTGGCCTCCACCTCACTGATTTCATACCCTAGTTCTACTAGTTCGATCCCTTTTTTTATTAAAAATGAGAGAGGGTAGGAGCCAGTCATGGAATCGATAGGTACCAATTTAAAATCTGCCATTTCCGCTGCCATCACAGAGGTTTGAAATGTTCCGGATAGTAAGCTGGAGGCATGAATGGCGATTCCAAAATCATAGTTTTCCTTTAATTTTGTATAAAGTTCCACAAAATCACCAAGTCCTGGCTGTGAGGTTTGAAATTTTGAATCTTCCTGTTTCATACGCTCGTAAAACTCTTTTTGAGTAATTTCTATTGTTTCCTTGTAGGACTCTTGGTTAATGATAATATTTAGTGGAACAACGTGAATATGATTTTCCTCGATAAATTCTTTGCTGAGAGAAGCCGTGGTGTCAGTAATCCACGCAATTTTTGCCTTGTTCATCTTATTCCTCTTCCTCCAGTGTAAATCTCTTATTTAAGTATCCCTTACCTCAATCGTTTTGGGTGAATTTTAATGGAATAATTAAGTATTTTGATAACTAGGTTCAACATTACTAGAAGGAATATTAGACGACAAGTTATATTTGTCATGTTAAAAAGTTAACACTTTGTGACAAAATTATATAGTTCAAATTATTCAAATATAGCAAACAGTGATTTAAATCACTTAATATGCGTGTGAAATCGCATATAATCACTATGGAAATAGTAAGTACATAGGGAGTGTTATTAATGTTAGATCAAAAAACAATAGAAATAATTAAATCCACTGTGCCTGTGTTAGAAAAACATGGGGAAGCCATTACCACTCGGTTTTACCAATTGATGTTTGGAAATCATCCTGAATTATTAAATATCTTTAATCATGCCAATCAAAAACAAGGTAGACAACAAAAAGCATTAGCTGGAACGGTTTATGCCGCTGCTATGTATATCGATAATTTAGAAGCCATTCTTCCGGTTGTAAAACAAATAGCGGAAAAGCATAGAAGCCTTGGAATTTTGCCAGAACACTATCCGATTGTTGGGAAACATCTTTTGCTAGCTATTAAGGATGTACTAGGTGATGCAGCAACAGATGAAATTATTGATGCATGGGCAGAAGCATATAATGTCATTGCCGATGTTTTTATCAGTGTTGAGGCAGAATTATATGATGAAACAGAAAATAAACAAGGAGGCTGGAGTGGCTTCCGCAATTTCATAGTTGATCGAAAAGTAGTGGAAAGTGAAGTGATCACCTCGTTTTACTTAACACCTGAAGATCATAAGGCAATTGCATATTTTTCCCCTGGACAATACATTAGTATCAAATTAGAAATTGCTGGTGAAAAGTTTACTCATATTCGTCAATACAGCCTATCAGATGCTCCGGGTAAGGGATATTACCGAATTAGTGTGAAACGTGAAGCGGGTACACAAAATCCAGATGGTATGGTATCCAACTATTTACATGATGTTGTGAATCTAGGTGACATTTTAAAAGTTAGCGCTCCAGCAGGCGACTTTGTTTTAAATACTGAAAAAAATACTCCTGTCGTGTTACTTAGTGGCGGGGTTGGATTAACACCAATGATGAGTATGTTAAAGACAGTTGTAGAAGTTCAACCAGAACGGAAGGTCACTTTTGTTCATGCTGCTGCTAATGGGAATGTCCATGCTTTAAGAAATGAAGTAGAGGATTTATCGAAATTAGACAATGTCAATTCATATTTCTTCTATGATTCACCTACAGAAGGAGACCGCATAAATAATCTATTTGATGTGGAAGGATATGTAACTCGCGATTGGCTGCAAGAAAAAGTCAATGCAAAGGTTGCAGACTTCTATTTCTGTGGACCTGTTCCATTTATGAAAGCAATTAATCGTTCATTAAAGGAAATTGGTGTAACCGAAGATAGAATTCATTTTGAATTTTTTGGTCCGATGGGGAATTTAGAAGAATAGTAAAGAAAAAAGCTGATTTCTGATGGAAATCAGCTTTTTTTGCCAATATTTTTTCTTAAGTTCCAACTAATTCATGGAAAGTGCTACTAGATTAGAGAAGAATGGATAAAATACCTATATCGATTATTGCCTTTTACTGCCATAAATCCTAAAAGAGAAAGGAGCTTTCATCATTGCATTTTTTAACCACAATTATGAGCGAGTATGGATACCTAGTCCTTTTTCTTTCAATCACGCTAGGGATATTGGCACTTCCAATCCCGATGGAAGCAGTGTTGGCATATGCAGGTTTTCTATCCTTTCTTGAACAACTCAATTGGTTCGGTAGTATACTTTCCTCAGCATTGGGATGTACCTTAGGTATGTTGCTCTCCTATTGGGTGGGATATAAGCTGGGTATGCAATTTTTTGAAAAGCATGGCAAGCGGCTTCATATAGAGTCTGAACGTTTAGCAGCCATTTCAAATTGGATAAGAAAATATGGAAATAAACTATTAATTATCTCATTATTCATCCCAGTATTTAGACATTTCATCGGATATTTTTCTGGGATCACTCGTGTTCCAATCAGGGTCTATATTTTATATACGGGAATTGGATCGACCCTATGGGTTTCAAGTTTCATTTTTTTAGGGAAAATCCTTGGACCTCAATGGGAAATATATTTTGAAGCTATCAAGCGATATGTGATAATTGCAAGTATCGTCCTTTTCTTCCTATTAGGAATCCTTTATGTAATTAAGAAGTTAAGGAATGTTGTTATGGAAGCTGGAACCAAATAAATGATCAAAGCAAAGGAATTCTCAGAGAGATTCCTTTGTTTTTATTGTAAAAGTACTATTAAAAGTTACTAATTATCGACACTTTGGAAAATTTCAGTAATGACAGGTATTGAAAGTTTGATTCAAATCGCAACTATGATTAAATGAAAGAGAGAAATGGCCAGAAAGGATGTTATTTTCATGAATAAGAATGTCATTCGTTCGATCACGGGCATAGCTGTTTTGTTTTGCCTCCTCTGGCTGGTCGGGCTTGTCTGGGCAGTTGGCGAGTATTATGCGGGAAAACCGGAGAAGGTTCCGGAAGTAAAGACCGTTTCCAAAGTAGAAAATAAAAAAGGCTTAACCATCGTGGCCTTAGGTGATTCCTTAACTCGAGGAACTGGAGATGAGACTGGAAAGGGGTATGTCGGTGTCTTGGTCGATGAAATCAAGGAAAAAACAAAACGTTCAGTTCAACTTACCAATCTCGGCATTAATGGCCAAAGGTCTGATTCACTAAGGAAACAAGTCCAGGAGACGGAAGTCGGCCGTCAAATCGGGAAAGCTGATATGGTGCTGGTCACGATTGGCGGGAACGACTTGTTCCGAGGGGGCCAAGCATTAATGGACTTTGAAACTGAAGATATTGCTTCCATTGAAAAGAAATACTTGAACAATTTAAAATTTATTTTAAAACAAATACGAAAAAACAATCCTAATGCTAATGTGTTTTTCATTGGATTGTATAACCCTTTTATTGATTTAGATCAGGGAAAAGAAATGTCAAAGGTGGTTCGCCATTGGAATTATGACAGTGCAGAAGTCAGTGCATCTTTTCCAAAAATAGTGTTTGTCCCAACTTTCGATTTGTTTGAGTTAAAGGTAAATGATTATCTATATTCAGACAAGTTTCATCCAAACTCAAAAGGGTATCGTTTAATTGCCGAACGAGTTGCCTCACTGCTCACCTGGTAAGGAGGGGAAATCGATGGAGAAAAATATTACATTAGCTGTTAAAGATTTAAAAAAGGTGATTGGAAAAAAGGAAATCATTAAAGGATTGACTTTCGATTTACGAGAAGGAGAGGTATTTGGTTTTTTAGGGCCGAATGGAGCAGGAAAAACAACAACCATCCGCATGCTTGTAGGATTAATTAAACCCACATCAGGCAGCATTCATATTTGTGGCTCTAATATTGAGGAGAATTTTCAGGAAGCAATGACCAATCTCGGTTGTATTGTGGAAAACCCAGAATTATATCCCTATTTGTCAGGCTATAATAATCTACTTCATTTTGCCAGAATGATCGAAGGGATCGGAGAAGGACGGATTAAAGAAGTTACCGAACTTGTCGGTCTAACAGAAAGAATCCATGATAAAGTAAAAACCTATTCATTAGGTATGAGACAACGTCTTGGTATTGCTCAAGCATTATTGGGAAATCCAAAAGTGTTGATCCTTGATGAGCCGACCAACGGCTTGGATCCGGCAGGAATTAGGGAAATGCGTCAATTTATTCGTTATCTCGCGGAGGAAGAAGGTTTAAGTGTTTTAGTGTCAAGCCATCTTTTAAGTGAAATCCAACTTTTATGTGATCGAGTCGCGATCATTTCCAAAGGTACAATCATCCGAACAGATACGGTACAACAATTGCTTTCCAATCGGGAACGAGTCATTTGGCATATACAACCACTGGAAAGGGGAAAGGATGTATTACGTTCTCTAACAAAAATTGAAGAAACGGATGATGGCACCATCTTGACGGAATATAATGAACAAAAGATTCCTCAATGGAATAAACAATTAGTTGAAGCTGGTGTTTCTGTCATGGAAATGAATCGAAAAATGCCAGTCTTGGAAGATTTATTCCTCGAACTTACGGGGGGTGACATGATTGAATAAATTAATTCAAAATGAAATGATGAAACTGATTGCCAAGAAACGGCTCATTGTCATTGCTATCATTATTGGTGTTCTTGTCATGTTATTTACATATGCACAATATAAACAAGTGCAAACACAACGTGAAAAACTTGGAACTAGTGATTGGCGAACCATATTACAACAGCAGATTGTTGATACGACGAATCGTTTAAGCAGCAGTCGAATAACAGATGAATGGAAAAAGCAGCTGCAAATCTCTCTTCAGCAGCAGCAATATTATCTTGACCATGATATCAATCCGTCTGAGCCAGGTGCCCCAACATTTATGAGAATCTTCCTGGAAAACTCGATTGATCTGTTTATTCCTTTAATGGTTATGGTAATAGCCAGTGATTTGGTCTCGTCTGAACATAGCTTAGGATCGATCAAGCTGCTGTTGACAAGGCCCGTTAAGAGGTGGAAAGTTCTTCTGAGTAAATATTTTACCCTGTGTTTAGCCATTTCCTTAATTATTGCGATTGCAGGGATTCTTTCCTATTTAATATCTGGCCTCGTTTTTGGTTACAAGGGGTGGGGAGCACCGATCCTAACTGGATTTAATGTGACTGAGACAGGGTTAAATACGTCAGAAGTTAAACTGATGGGTCAGTGGAAATTTTTATTAATGGACTTTGGACTAGTCTGGTTTGTATCCATTGTAGTTGGTACGCTTTCCTTTATGCTGTCAGTATTGATTCGTAGTACCGCAGCTGGCATGGGTGTAATGCTTGCTTCATTAATCTCAGGAGCTATCTTAACAAACATGGTGTCCTCGTGGGAATCCGCCAAGTACTTTTTTATGGTCAATTTGCGGTTAACGGATTATATGAAAGGAACAGCACCGCCAATAGAAGGAATGAACCTGTCATTCTCCATTCAAGTCCTTTTCGCTTGGTGGGCAGTAGCAATCTTCGTCTCATTCTTTGTATTTACCAAAAGAGATGTTTATTAAAAAAAGGCTATTTCCGGATTTGCGGGAATAGCCTTTATTATTTAGCTTTGTCAATCCCTGTGGATTTTGGCACCCTGTTGATTGAGCGAACCACATGGAGCGGAAATCAACAGGCCTTGTTCACTTGCCTATTTTTAAATCTTAATAATGAAATTTTGAACTTGAAAGAAAATTATAAAATTAATAAAATATGAGAGAGGAGAATTGACAAATGGAGGAGTGTTTATGTCATTTGCAATAAAAAAGATCGATCATATCCAACTGGCTGCCCCTAAGGGTTGTGAAGAAGCCGCAAGGGAATTTTTTGGTGGAATACTAGGGTTAATTGAAGTGGAAAAGCCTGCAGAATTAAAGAAACGAGGCGGTGCTTGGTTCGAATTTGGGACCTTTCAACTTCACATTGGTGTAGAAGAACCGTTTTCACCTGCAAAAAAAGCACATCCTGCCTTAGTTGTTGAAAATATTGAAGAATTAAAAGGACATCTCCATGAAAAGGGAGTTACATTTACAGAAGATGACCTACTTCCAGGAGCGAACAGAATTCACCTCCATGACCCCTTCGGCAATCGTCTTGAGATCTTAGAATGGGATTAGGAACCGCCTTTAAATAATAAAAAACCAGCCCCACTCCAAAATATTGGAATGGGGCTGTTTGCCTTTAATTGGGGGATTGAAGGCCATATTACATAGGGATATTCTATTCAAATTCCAGAAAGGGGGGGACCAACTGGAAGGGAAACAAGCAAAAAGTAATCGTTTGTTTATAAATTATTGTTTCGAAGTAACTTTTACTGGTTCACTGCTTACTCCAAAATGCTGTGATAATTCCGCCGTATCCTGCACCTAGGATTACGATTTTTGGTTTCATAACTTCCCACTCCTAACATCTCTCTATAATTATTGTGAATAACTTCACATATGTATGTTAAAAAATAAAACTAAAAGTTTTTATTAATATTGTGAAATGATTCACATATCTTCTATTCATATAATACTTCACTTAAAATAATTTCACAAGAGTATTTTAACTAAAAATTTGTCAAATTGGTAAATTTTTTATGAATTACTGGGAATGATAATTTCGTACCAGACATGAATTTACTAAATATCCAAGTGGAAGGAGATACTTATGAAGTTTAAATTGTTACTTTTATCATTAGGCATATTAATGTCAGTGCCTGGAATGGCAATCGCCGCGCCATCCACACCAGATACCTCCAATGGTGTACAGAGAGAAAAAGCCCCTTGTGATTGTGAGGAGAATGGGCATCGCAACATGATGCATAAAGATTGGCAAGCAAAGATGGAAGAAAGACAGAAAATGCTTTTTTCCTGGGTAGACCAATTTACACCAGAGAAAAAAGCAGAATGGACGGCAGTCCTTGCGGAGAAGAAAACACTAAGGAACCAATGGATGAGTCCTGAGAATGCCGCCAAACGTGAGCAATGGAAAAAAGAAAAAATGGCAAAAATTGTAGAACTAAAAAAACAATTGGATGCTGGAAAGATATCAAAAGAAGAATTTTTTAAACAAGCACATGGCACTAAAGAAATGTCCCATTGGAAAACGTTCCATGAACTAAAGATGGCTGTTGAAAAGAAGGATAACAAACAAGCAGCATTATTGCTAAATCAATTGTTAGAACAAAGTAAACAACATAATCAAAAAATTAAGGAATTACTAAAAAAATAATAAGTTTTAGTCAAAAAAACTAATTCAAACAGGAGAATTAGTTTTTTTATTTTCTAAAAGTAAATAATTACATTTGTTAAAAGGACATAATTAAGGGAACATTTAAGAGTGACAAACACAGAGGAGGTTTTAATATGAAGAGAAAAAATCTAATGATGACAACTGTTGCTCTTGGCGCGGCATATTTACTCCGTAATCCAAAATCCCGGAAAAAATTAATGAATCAAGTTCAATCGTTTACTAGAAAATAATGTCCAAAAAACATCCCCATCAAGTAAATGAAGGGGATGTTTTTTTAGTTTAGAATTACTTTTTTAAATTAACTGAACCTTGTTGTGTTTCTTTGATATCTTCTTTTATTTCTTCCCTTATATCATCCGCAATTCCATCTGTGGCTTTTTTAAATTCACGAATTGATCGGCCAAAGGCACGGCCAATTTCAGGGAGTTTGTTTGGACCAAAGATGACTAAAGCTACGATTAAAATCAAAATTAATCCTGGTACACCAATATTTGAAAACATATTTTCATCTCCTACTGGATTAAATCCGCCTGCACGTAATGATACAGTAGTTTTGCAGTATTTTCAATGGAAGTTTCATGTGTTCTCTCGAACGCATGCGAAGAATCGATACCAGGACCGATTAAGCCATGGACAATATCATGTCCAGAGCGGATGGCAGCTGAAGCATCTGAACCATAGAAAGGATAAATATCCAATTTATAATCGATATTGTTCTCCTCGGCAAGTCGCACTATGTTCTTCCTCAATTCAAAATGATATGGTCCACTTGCATCCTTCACACAGATGGAAACAGTATATTCATCAGTTGATTGCCCGTCGCCCATTGCCCCCATATCGACAGCTAAATATTCCACAGTTTCGGGAGTAATATTGGAGTTACCACCGTATCCGATTTCTTCATTGTTAGAAATTAAGAAATGCGTTGTATGGGGCAGGGGGATATTTTCCAACTTAATTTGTTTTATTAATTGTAGAAGAATAGCCACACTTGCTTTATCATCTAAGTGGCGCGATTTAATATAACCACTTGGTGTGATTTCTACACGGGGGTCAAATGAAACAAAATCACCGACTTCAATTCCAAGTGCACGAACTTCTTCGGCATTATGTACTTTTTCATCGATTCTAATTTCAATATTGTCCTGATTGCGCTCAGCTTTCCCCGCATCTTTATAGACATGGACAGAAGTTTGGTGCATTAAAATGGTTCCTGTGATTTTTTTTCCGCTGCTTGTTTCAATTTGACAGTATTCACCTTCAATGGAGTTAAATTTAAATCCACCAATCAAATCAATCTTTAAGCGTCCATTTGATTTTACTTCCTTTACCATCGCACCGAGTGTATCCACATGAGCTGTAACCATCCGATGTTTACTTGAATCCTTTCCTCCGATTGTCGCAATAAGCCCTCCTTTACGGTTTCTATATGTTTGAATTTGTAATTCAGCTAGGAATTTTTCAACATAGGTAATAACTTCATTTGTATTGCCAGAGGGGCTTGGAATGGATACTAAATCAGCTATTAATTTCATTGTTTCTTTCGCATTTGTTTTTACCACAAGCAACTGCTCCTTTCTAAATAACCCTTGCATCCTATTATACATAATTATGACATTCATGTGATTGTACGCAATTATGGTCAACTATTTTATAGACAATGCATAACTTAACAAATGTTAATTTTTTTCAAATGGATTAAAAAAAATAAGTTTTGGACATTAATAAAGTATTCAAACTATTTGAAAAATTATGTGTTGTATCAACAACAATTGGAGGAGAAAAAATTGACCAGAGCTGAACTATACCACCCCAAGCCGAAGCATTCCTTCATAAAAGGTTTATTTATTATAATAATCATGTGCCTTGTAGTAACTGTCGGTTTCTTTGTATTTCGTCATTATTATCAAAACACAATTAAAATTGAAGCTCCGATCGAAAACCCAGGGCCTAAGGTGGTCATTCATCTGCCAAATGGGCAGAAGGTGTATACCTATGAAAATTTACTTTTCGAAAAAGATGGAAAAACCTTTTATAAAGGTGAGCGGAACACGATTGATTTAACAGGTGGTACCGTCGAATACGAAGAGTGGAAATAATCCAGGCTTAAAAAAGTAAGGACTAGCGGGAGCTAGTCTTTTTCCATGGTTAAAACCTTTATTTAAACCATCCTTTTTTCTTAAACCAAAGAGACATGCCCATCGCAACTAAAACCATTAGAATCAGCGTGAAGAAAAAACCATATTTCGACGATAGTCCAGGCATATAGCGAAAATTCATCCCATACATTCCAGCGATAAAAGAGAGGGGCATGAAAATCGTGGTGATCACGGTTAACACCTTCATGACATGATTGGTTTGATGTGAGTTAAGTGAAATATAGCTGTCGCGGATGTCCGTGGTTAGTTCACGGTTTGCCTCAATCATTTCTGTTAACTTCAGTAAATGGTCATGAATATCAGAATAATATTCTCTTTTCCCCTGAATGGAAGTTAGTCGCTGTGAATTTAGGACTCTGTATATAAGATCACGCATTGGTGAAATGGTGTGTCTCAATGAAAGGAGATGGTGCCTTGTATCAAATAGATCCTCAAGCAATGCCTCCATGGATCTTCCTCTAGAATTCTCGTCAATTTCAGTTAATCGTTCTTCGATTTTAAAGACTTGTGGGAAATAACTATCAACTATTTTATCAAGTACCAGGTATAGAACGTGTGTTGGCTCCCACTTTTCAATGTTAGTCGACTCAGTAAATCGTTTCCATACTTCCTCGATTTCATTTGAAGGGTTAAGATGAAAGGAAACGATATAGTTTTCACCTAGGAAAAAATCAATCTCGTCTCTTGTGAGTGTTTGGTGATTCAGGGACTGTGTAATAAAAAAAGTGTGGTCCTCATAATAATCCAACTTAGGTCTTTGCAAATGATTAATACAATCCTCGATCGCCAAAGGATGAAAATGAAAAGGATCTCGTAGATATTCGATTTCCTCATCAGTTGGTAGATGAAAATCAATCCAATACCATTTATATTCCCCCTTAAGCAAATCTACGATTGCTACATCTTTAACCAATTCATAATTTTTATTTACAGCAATTGTCTTAATCATAATAACTCCTTATCTTGACTGACCATCTTCCTTTATAGGATGGTATACTTTAGGAATAAAATACCATCTAACGAGGAATTTAAAAAGAAAGAAATTGTTGAGAGGTAAAAAAATAAACATTGAGGATGAGGGGGCAGATAAAACAAAAGAGGTATTCTATAGTAGAATGCCTCTTCATAGATCTAAAAATATTACACACTTGGTGATGTTTCTTTATTCCGCATACCTAGTGGAATATAAACGCAGAACGGTTCACTTTCCATATAGTCTCCAGTCACTGCATAGGTACGTGAACGAGAGCCGCCGCACATTTTGTTATATTCACAGACGCCGCATTTTCCTTTGTAGGTATCAGGCTGACGTAGTTCTTTAAACACTTTGGCCTCACGGTAAATTTCAGCGAGCGGGGTATCACGGACGTTTCCACCGACGATTGGGAGTAAGCCGCTAGGCATGACATCTCCAATATGGGAGACAAAGGCAAAGCCGTTGCCATCATTTACACCTTTAGGTGCCCGCTTTAAACCGTCATGCATAGAAGCAAAATCAGTAGTAATTGAATCTTCATAATGAATTTCGCCTTTTTCAATCAATTGTTCTCGTGTTTTTTGTTGCAATACAACTCTGCGGTAATGCTGGGCTGCCGTTGTTTTAATATCATATGGAGCAGTTTTGCTCAATTCATATAACCAACGGAACACTTTTTCATGCTCAGCTGGAGAAATACAAGCGTCCATTTGCCCTCTGCCTGTTGGAACTAGCAAGAAAATATACCACATGACTGCGCCAAGTTCGCCGACAAGCTTTGCCATTTGTTCAAGCGAATCATAATTATAACGAGAAATGACGGTATTGATTTGGAGTGGCATATCTAATTCGTTTAAGTATTTAATTTTTTCAACAGTTAGATCAAAGGATCCAGGAGTCCCACGGAAGTGATCGTGTATCTCTGGGGTTGGACCATCTAAGCTAAAGCCCCAGCGAGAAAGTCCGACATCCTTGAACATTTTCATTTTTTCTTTGGTAACATTCGCAGTAGCACTTGGTGTCATCGAAACACGCATACCTTTTTTGATCGCATAATCAGCAAGCTCATAAAGGTCTTCTCTCATCATACAATCCCCGCCAGTAAATACGAGCATCGGATTATCCATTTCATAGATTTGATCGATTAAATTAATTCCTTCAGCATGCGATAGTTCGCGTGGATCTGGAGTAAGCTGCGCATCAGCCCGGCAGTGAACACATTTAAGTTGGCAGGCTCTTGTTACTTCCCAAATGACAATAAATGGATTCTTGTCATAATCGATTACATTTCGCATTCCATGTGGATGCCCCATAGCATGAGGATGTCCTTTACCTATTCCTTGCATCATTATCACCCAAATCAATATGATTTATAAAACTATAAAGATTGTTTCTATAGGTTTATTATAGGTTTAACAGACCAGAGTGCATGGTAGGATTGTTACAATATTTCTACATTACTCGTATGAATAATCAGATTTATATTAATCTCTTAATCATCTTTTTTATTACATTTGTGTTACAAGGATATTAATAAAAATAAAATTCCAATGCCAATCGTAACATATATAGGATTAAGGAGTAGTCCGTTTGTAATATTAAAGGTCTTCTTTACCAATCCTGTTACTTTTTCCTAAGTAAGCCATATCTTTGGGGATTCAAACAACCCTTAAAATTCGTTTATGATGTTATTACACAAACGAAATGAAAGGGTGCTACGATGAAAAAACATCTATTATCTATCGCAGCAACGGCGGGGATCCTGTTTTCTACATTTGCAGGAACGGCAAGTGCACATGAAAACATCTATACTGTCCATTCAGGGGATACACTTTGGAAAATTTCACAAGCTAATAAAGTCACCGTAGCAGACTTGAAAACTTGGAATCATCTAACATCAGATTCTCTTTCTGTAAATCAGAAGCTAACATTGTTAGCACCACACAGCCATGAAACAGCAACTGTGACCTATACCGTTCAAAAAGGGGATACATTATACCTGATTGCTGTTCGTAACAAACTATCGGTTGCTCAGCTTAAATCACTGAATAATCTTACAACTGATACAATTTATGTTGGACAAGTGTTGAAACTAACTATAAGTGATACCTCTACACCAGTGCCTGCTCCTACAGTATCAAAGGCTCAAATGGTAATGGATGAAGCCAAAAAGTACATAGGGACACCTTATTTATGGGGAGGAAATACGCCTGCTGGTTTTGATTGCAGTGGGTTAACTAGCTACGTGTTTAATAAGGTTGGAGTATCAATTCCACGAACTGCTGCCACTCAATGGTCAGGAATGAAGCCTGTCAGCACCCCAAAATCCGGAGATTTAGTATTCTTTGAAACATATGCTCCAGGTCCTACACATGTAGGGATTTATTTGGGCAACAACCAATTCATTCAAGCAGGCTCAAAAGGCGTATCAATCGCTGATATGACAAATTCCTATTGGAAGCCAAGATACCTTGGTGCGAGAACAGCATTTTAATAGATAAGCAAAAGGGCCTTTTCCACACGAAAGGCTCTTTTATTTTTCCAAAATTAAAAATATAGTATGATAGGATTAATTAAATATGAAGTGAATGGAGATGTCGGATGTTTAAAAGAATATTAAGTATTGGAATTCTATTGTTCATCATAGCACTTGGTTTATTTCAAAAGGATGAATTACTTCACCTTGTTAAACAAGGGGGAGGCTTATCTATTTTAATTAGTATGTTATTAGTAGCGATTTGTGTGTTTTTCCCCGTGATTCCATTTCCAGTTCTTGCAGGAACGATTGGTGCGGTATTTGGAACATCTCAAGGCATGATTATATCTTTAACAGGCGCCATGGCAGGAACTATGGCTTTCTTTTTCCTATCTAGGTATGGTTTTCGTGATTATGCTCAGGAAAAACTAATGAATTATCCAAAGGTTCAAGAATATGATGAGTTTCTAAACAAGAATTCCTTTGTTGCAATCTTAACATGTCGATTAATTCCAATCATACCGGCACCGGTTGTTAATATTGTGTGTGGTTTGAGTCATGTCAAATGGCTTACTTTTTTTACGGCTTCATTCATTGGGAAAATACCAAATATTCTACTGTTGTCGTACGCAGGTGCTCTATTTAGTAGCAACAAGCTCTATTCTTTTGGTTTATATGGAGTATATTTAGTTATTATTTTTATCATTAACTTTATTATTATTTATCGGAAACAAGCAAATAAATCACTGGATTAAACGACTTCTCGAATGTTTAAATCATTTTGTTTTTCAACAGAGATGACTTCCTTAAAGAAGCTTTTTAAGATGAGCCATTTAGCTGGATAACTGTAAATGAAATCTTCTATCACCTGTGAGGAATAATATAAAAAACAATCGATGCTTACTTTTTCCTTTTTTAAGTCGTAAAGAAGCGCATGTGGAATGGTGTAATAGTCATTCAATTGATAAGGATTGAACTTTACGACTTTAATTTTTTGCTCATTGATAAAATTTTTTAAGGATTGTTCTTGAATGACTATACTTTCTTCCTTGCTGAGTCCATCTAAACAAATACGATCATTAATAAAATAAATTCCCTGCAATATTAACACCCCAATTTTTTCATTGATTGGTATTGTTATTGACAGGGTTTAGAAGAAGTATACTTCTTTTTGAAAATACATATGGAGAGATAAAATATGATAAGTGCTGCAATACATGGATTTATTCTAGCTTTTGGGCTCATTCTGCCGCTTGGTGTCCAAAATGTGTTTATTTTTAATCAAGGGGCGATGCAGTCGCGCTGGATCTATGTGCTACCAGTCGTTTTGACGGCTTCTATTTGTGATACACTACTCATTTCATTAGCTGTTTTTGGTGTCTCGGCGGTTGTTTTAGGGATTACTTGGATTAAAATGGCGTTATTGCTTGGGGGAATTCTTTTCTTACTATACATGGGCTATTCTACGTGGAAAAGTGAACCTAAAGACGAGAAAACAACAGGTGATACATTTTCACCCCAAAAACAGATTGTGTTTGCTGCTTCAGTTTCATTATTAAACCCTCATGCAATCATGGATACCATTGGAGTAATTGGTACTAGTTCTTTATCCTATTCGGGCTCAGCCAAAATTACTTTCATGGTGGTATGTATTTTGGTTTCCTGGCTTTGGTTCTTTGGCCTGTCGATCGTAGGGAGATTGGTAGGCAAAGTAGATTCTTCAGGGAGATTTATTCTTATTTTAAATAAAATTTCCGCCATAATTATGTGGGGAACTGCGATTTATCTTATGATTTCTTTTTAACGGAATAGGTATTCTTATTATTATTTGGAAGAGATATTTGCGAATGCTATCGGCGGTTTATGTAGAATCTATTCTTGGGTTGAAAATTCAATCCTAATTTTCCACGATAAATAGTTTTCACATCCAAAATATTGGAGGTAACGCACACATGCAAACCATTCAACATTCGATTACACACATTAATCAATGCCGTCAACTTGCTCAGCAATTAATCCAACAGACACAACAAGCAAATCATCAATACCAACAAATGCTTCAAAATGAACAACAAAATACACAGATGCTAGAGCAAATGATGCAAAAGGAAAGAATGGCAGTTCAAACCATTCAGCAAAGCCTTCAAGGGCATGAGTTAGCAATCCAAAGATGCCAAGAGGTAATTGCGCAGTGTAATCAAATGGAGAGAGAACTATCTGGACAAGCGGGATCAGTTGGATTTCAAACCCAAACGTATATGAACCCTGTTTTCCAAGCACAGCCGTTTCAAAACTATCAGAACCCTTCTTTCCGTCAATAACGAAAGTCTAAACTGCAACAAAAGCACGCATTTAAGTATGAATGCGTGCTTTTTCCATAAGAAAAAAATTACCCAGCTATTGGCTGGGTATGCAAAACTAATCTATATTTTAAGGGGGCGGAGGTTTAAGGTTCTTCCGTGAACCTATTTATATGATAATGGATAAATATTAATAAATTATGAACGAAAGATTAATAGTATAAGAAAGGTGATAAAATGAGAGATTTTCATTGTTGCGCGACATGCAGGCATTTTAAAGCGGAGAAAAGGGCAGAGGGAATGCACTATTATTGTAGTCGTTTAGGCTTTGAAACAAAAACTTCCTATAAATTTAATTGCTGGAGTCCGAAAGAAAACATTAAGAAAATGATTGATAATGATAGAAAGGATATAGATACTCAAGGATGAATTACACTTTTTTCTATAATTAATGACAAATATACATTGTCCTCCTGTTATTATCATGTTATTTTCATCAATATCATTTAAGGTTTGATTATTGGCAGGGAGTGAATTCTAATGGCAGTAACACATGTTTTTTCAAAGAAAGAGGAAATAGCGAATTCGATCACACACGGAATTGGTGTAATGCTTAGTATTGCTGCCTTAGTAATATTAATTGTCTACTCATCCCTTTATGGAAACATTTGGCATATTGTAAGTTTTACAATCTTTGGTGTAACAATGTTTATTCTATATATGTCTTCTACGCTGCTTCATAGCTTCCCGGAAGGAAAGGTAAAGGACATTTTCGAAATTTTTGACCATTCTTCTATTTACTTTTTCATTGCCGGAACCTATACCCCGTTTCTACTAATTGTAATTAAAGGAGCACTGGGCTGGACACTTTTTGGAATTGTTTGGGGACTGGCCATTGCTGGCACCGTCTTTAAATGTTTTTTTGTGAAAAAGTACCTTTTTACCTCCACAGCTCTGTATGTTGTCATGGGTTGGCTAATTGTCTTTGCATGGAAACCTTTAGTTAATAATCTCTCGCCACAGGGTATGACCTATTTAATTATAGGTGGTGCTCTTTATACACTTGGCGCCATATTCTATGTGTGGCGAGGGTTTAAGTACCACCATGCGGTTTGGCACGTGATTGTATTGGCTGCAAGTGCAGCACACTTTTTTTGTGTTTTGTTTTATGTATTGCCAATAAATTAAAAGAAACAGCACTCAAACCTGAGGCTGTTTCCTTTTTTTTGAATGATGACGATCCTTATACATGCCGCATTTTTCTAAAATTCAACGTCTCTCGTGAAAACCATAAGCTCATTAAAAAGCTGATGATTCCTATAACCAGTAAAACCTCCCCGATGATTTTCATACTTTCCGAAGTTATGTTTTCTCCAAAAATTAATCCTAAAATGATGGAAGCTAGAATAGAGCCTAAATATCGGCAAGTTTGAAATAGGCCGGAAGTTGTCCCAATTATCGCATTTGGACTTTCCTTAACCATTGCTACTTGAAGTACCACGTTTCCAATTCCATAGCTTAAGCCCATGATTGATAAAATAATCCCGATACCAAGATAAGAGGATTGAACAAAAAACAACCTAAATGACAGCGCACCTAGGATTGATAGAAATGCCCCTACCATAATCGGCTGGTTTACACCTGAACGATCGATCCATTTTCCAGTGACAGATGAAATTATAATGCTAACACCGGACATAAATAGCATTAACATACCGCTCAATTCAACACTTAAACCCATTCCTTCTTGAAAATAACTAGGCAATCCGAAAAATAAACAATAGAAAAAGATATTCAAAAAGATAAACTGGATATACACCATTGAAAGCTTAGGATGTTTTCTGAAAATACGAATGTCGATAAATGGTTCTTTAATTCGTAATTCCCTCTGAACAAATAAACCGAAAAAGATGATTCCAACAATTCCAGAAAGATAATGAATATTCGCCTCAAAAGATAAAAGGAACCATAAAAAGAAGACCATTCCTGCAGCAAAATATCCGATTCCAAGAAAATCAAGATGGGAAAGTAATCCCTTAATATGAGACTTATCCTGTTTCATATCTTTGGGAAATATAAACCAACCTAACATAAAACTGAGGAGAATAAATGGAAAATTCACCCAAAAGATGGCTGGCCAATTCCCTAAAACGATTAAGAAACCACCGATAGTCGGCCCAAGTGCGACCATCGCAGAGGCAAATATTGATAAAACGGCAAGGGCTGAAGCTTGCCTTTCTTTAATATGGTCTCGAATTAACGCCATTCCGGATGGGTAAATGGCACTAGAGCCTACCGATTGAAGCAGCCTCATGGAAAGTAACATCAAAAAGGAGGATGCAAGCGGAGCACCGAGTGCAGACAAAGCAACTAGGATAAGTCCAGTTAAGAAGGTTTTTTTTCGGCCAAATATATCACCAAGCTTTCCCGTCACTGGCTGTGCTACTGCACTAGCTAAATAGAAACTGGATATTAGCCAGGAAACCGTTGAAAAGGAAAGGTGAAAATCTTTCTGAATGCTGTGTAATGCTAATGCTATCATTGATGAGTTAAGCGGATTTAACATCGTGCCTGTGGCAACCGCTGTTAGAAATAATGTTCGATTTTTCTTCATGACGTCTTCCTTTACTAAAAATAGAATTAATATACTTTTTGCAATATCTGTAACATCATACCAATTAATAGTATATTTCAGTAGACTAAAAAAAGAAATTGTTTGAATTTGTTGATATGTACATTAAATTGATTGATGTTAGGTTTTACACAAAATGGATATTTAGTCAGCAATAAAAAAATATATCATTCTAGGAATAGCCTCTAAATAAATATAAATAGGATAGGTAATCCACTTAAACGTGGGGGGAGGGATGATTTTGGAGGTTATTGGGAAAAGTGTTATTCGCAAAGAGGCTCTTGATAAAGTATCAGGGAGGGCAAAATATACCCATGATTACCATTCCAACCCGATGTTATCTGGCAAAATGGTCATTAGTCCTTATGGCCATGCGAAGATAGTGAAAATTGACACATCCGAAGCTTGGAAGATTAATGGGGTTAGGGCCATTCTTGCTGGAAAGGAGTATCCATTAACAGGGGAGGCCATTCGGGACCGGCCGCCTATCGCCTTTGATAAGGTCCGGTACCACGGTGAAACGGTGGCACTTGTTGTAGCTGATTCACCAGCGCAGGCTAAGATAGCGGCTGACCTGATTAAAGTCCAATATGAATTATTGCCGGTCGTAAACTCCCCTTCCCAAGCATTTGAAAAAGGAGCACCCTTAGTCCATGAAAACTTACGTAAATATAAAAAGGAGGATGACTCTCACCCGGTGCCTGACACCAACATTGCTACCCATATAAAAATTCGTAAGGGTAATATGGATAAAGGGTGGGCTGAGACTAGCACAGTGGTAGAAGCGAGTTATTCTTTTTCTCCTTCTGATCATGCGGCTATGGAAACAAGGTGTGCTTCTGCAGAGATCATGCCATATGGAAATATCTTTATAACCACTTCTTCTCAAGCTCCTTTTATGGTAAAAAGACTGATTGCTGATTACTTTGGGGAGGATATGGGGAAAATTATTGTCCGTACCCCGCTTGTAGGCGGTGCCTATGGGGGTAAGGCTGCCGTTCAATTAGAAGTTCTGGCCTATCTTGCCTCAAAGGCTGTTGGCGGTAAACCTGTAGAGATCTTCAATACGCGAGAAGAAGATATCTTAACGTCTCCCTGTCACATCGGTTTAGATGCAAAAATTAAACTTGGAGCAGACAGCAGTGGCAAAATTAAGGCAGCAGAAATCCGCTTTTTATGGGATGGTGGAGCTTATTCCGATAAAGCGATTGATCTAACAAGAGCAGGGGCTTCCGATTGTACAGGACCATATAACATACCAAATGTCTGGTGTGATTCCTACTGCATGTATACAAACCACCCCTATGCAGCCCCATATAGAGGCTTTAGTCATGCTGAACTTTCCTTTGCTATCGAACGAACATTTGATTTACTAGCCCTAAAATTAAAAATGGACCCGCTTAAACTTCGGCATATAAATGCGATTAAACCGGGGGATACGACTCCGACAAGAGTCCGTTTAAATAAAAGTAATGTCGGTAACTTACAAAAGTGTATTGAGAGAGTAAGAGATTTAATTAAGTGGGATGAAGGTACGATCAAAGAGGTAAACGAGCGGTTTGTGAGAGTAAAGGGCGTTAGCTGCAGCTGGAAAACATCGACGATTGATCCCAATGCCCCTTCGGGAGTGATATTAACATTTAATCGAGATGGAAGTATCAATTTACTTTCTGGTGTAATTGAAATTGGAACTGGAACGAAGACAGTCCTTGCTCAGATGCTAGCAGAAAGGCTGAAGATGAATGTGGATAAGATACATGTTCGGATGGAAGTGGATACACAAACAACACCAGAGCATTGGAAAACTGTCGCTAGCAGAGGAACATTTATGGCAGGAAGGGCACTGCTCGATGCGGCGGATGATGTGATCAGGCAATTAAAGGGAATTGCTTCGACCGTTTTAAGAGCACCGACAGAAGATCTTGTGGTAGCTCATAGTCGAGTCTTTCTGAGAGATGATCCTTCCATCGGAATTCCGATTAAAGACATCTGCTATGGTTATCAATATCCAAATGGTAATTCGATAGGCGGACAAATTATAGGGAGAGGGAATTATATCTTACGTCATCTAACCCATTTGGATCCTGAGACTGGAGCAGGTAAACCAGGACCTGAGTGGACAGTTGCCGCCTATGGTGTAGAAATTGAATTTGATAAAAGAGATTATACCTATCGGTTATTGAAGGCGTGTACGGTGGTCGACCTTGGGCGAGTTTTAAATGAAAAAGCGGCATTGGGCCAGGTAATGGGTGCGATGAGCATGGGATTAGCTTTTGCTGGCAGGGAAACATTTTATTTTGACGAACAAGGCCGGGTTCTTAATCCCCAGCTTCGAACCTATCGGCCACTCCGTTATGGAGAAAATCCAGAATATTTAGTGGGATTCGTTGAAACACCGCTATTAGATGGTCCGTATGGGGCCCGAGGTGTGGGGGAACATGGTTTAATGGGCATGCCTGGTGCACTCGGTAATGCTTTGTCTACGGCTGCTGGGGTTTCACTTCACCATCTGCCTCTTATTCCTGAATTAATTTGGAAAGCAAAGGAGGCGCAAAAAAATGCTTCCCTTTGAGTTTGAATATTTTAAACCAGCCACATTAAAAGAGGCAGTCGATTTATATCAGTCTTTAGATAAAGATGGAAAGAATCCAATGTTCTTTTCAGGCGGCACGGAATTAATAACGCTTGGAAGAATCGATTTAGCATTTACCGAGGCGGTTATTGATATTAAGGATATCCCTGAATCCAAGGTAATGCAGGTAAGCGGTGATCATTTGCTTCTAGGCAGTACCCTTTCACTTACAAAAATTGAAGAGGCAAATCTTTTTCCATTGCTAACTCATACAGCCAGTGAAGTTGCGGACCATACGGCACGCGGGAAAATTACTTTAGGTGGGAATATATGTGCACGAATTTTTTATCGAGAAGCGGTATTACCATTTTTGCTCTCGGACAGCAAAGTATTAATTGTTGGTCCCGAAGGAAAAAAGATGGTGCTAATCAATGAAATATTTCAAGAGCAGCTTCAATTGAAAAAAGGGGAATTACTTGTCCAATTAGCTACAGAATCCCGGTTTATTGCAGCGCCATTTATTAGTATCAAACGCCGTCAACAGTGGGACACTGGCTATCCATTAATTACAGTAGCCGCATTAAAATTGGGGCAGGACGTGCGCGTCGCAATCAGCGGCTTGTGCCCCTTTCCGTTTCGGTCAAAGGAGTTGGAGTCCTCATTAAATAATAAAGAACTGCCGTTGACTGAAAGAATTACTAATGCCCTTTCCAAGTTACCAAAGCCGATTTTAGATGATGTTGAAGGGTCAGCAGAATACAGGCTTTTTGTATTACGGAATGTCTTGTCAGATGTGTTTGCTGCATTGGGTCCTGGTTCTTGAGATTGATAGCTTAATTGGAGGAAGGGAGGAGGGTGTGGGGTGAAATCGCACACGTTTATCCTAAATATAAATGGAGAAAAGCAAAGTGTAATGGTACGGTCAGGCGATACCCTTTTATATGCAATCCGAGGTCTTGGACTGACTGGTGCAAAGCCTGGGTGTTTGAACGGGGATTGCGGCGCTTGTACAGTCAATGTTGATGGGTGGCCGATGAAATCATGTCTAATGCTTGCTGTTGAAGCGGATGGTAAGAAGGTAACAACGATAGAGGGTTTGGAGAATACACCAATCCAGCAGGCTTTTGTCGAAAATTTTGCTTTCCAATGTGGATACTGCACACCTGGGTTTATAATGAACTGTCACTCATTAATCGAGCAGCATCCAGATGCAGATGATAAAATCATCAAGGAATGGTTGGAGTCAAACATTTGTCGATGTACCGGTTATGCAGAAATAGAAAAGGCTGTGAAATCAGTGTTAAAGAGAAATGAATGAAGGGAATAACGGAATAAAAAGGATGCCATTCATTGGCACCCTAAGAATGATTATCTTTTCTTCATCTGAAAATAAGTATCTAAAACGCGGCGTCCTATTTTCAAGTTTGCCCGATTGTCTTTTTTGCCTTGGTAAGCCCATGGTACAATAACTGCCATTGCCACTTCAGGATTCGAACTAGGAGCATAACTTACCAAACTAAGATTCATAACTGGTGGTGGTTCTTTCCCAAATCGGTACCGCTCTGGTCCGTCGTAAAAAGCTTCAGCTGTACCTGTTTTTCCGGCAGGAGAGTATGGTGCATTTCCGAAATATTTATAGGCCGTGCCGCCACGTTCTTGCATAACCTTTCTAAATCCTAATTTGACGCGATACAGCCAATCAGATTTCATATCAATTGTATTTAGGACCGTTGGGGAGATTTCTTTTACAACATGCCCAAGTTCACTTGTTCCTTCTTTTGGTTCGAGCATTTGTTTGACAACATGCGGCTGCATTCGGTAACCGCCGTTTGCGATGGTAGAAACATATTGTGCCAACTGCATAGCAGAATAAGTATCATATTGTCCAATCACCAGGTCAAGCAAATATCCCGGCAGATGACTTTGGCCTTTAAATCCCGATTGCTCATTCGGTAAATCAATTCCAGTCCTGGTTCCAAGACCGAAAGAGGCAAACGAGTTGCGGATGGTATCAAATGCCTTCGCGCTAATATTTAATGGTTGATCGTATTCATAATGCCCTTTTCCAATTCGTATCGCAGTATGGAACATATAAACGTTGGAAGATAATTTTAAGGCATTAATTTCATTTAATTTCCCTAAGTAGGCATAGGATTTTTTTAAAGGAGTGGCCTTGATTTTTAATCCTGTATCATCAAAAACCGTCCCCGGCGCAATTGCGCCTGTTTTATATCCAGTCAAAATAGTTGCACCCTTGACAGTAGAACCAACATTATAGGTGGTGGTAAATGTACCGAGAGCGTCATCTTCCATTTCTACTCTGCCTGTTTGATTATTTCTCACTATTTTTTTACCAGACATGGCTAAGACTTCGCCAGTTTTTGGATTCATTAAGACCACATATGCCCGGTCAGTTAGAAAGGTTCCTGGATATCTTTTCGCAGCCCAAAGTTCCTCTTCAATGATTCGATCAACCTTCCTTTGCAAATCCATATCAATACTTAAGACAAGGTCTTTTCCTTTTTTACCATTAGATACAGGATGGTTTTCGATCACATTTCCTGTTTTATCGGTTACATTTTTTATTTTTGATTTGTAACCATGTAAGACATTTTCATATTGCCACTCAAGTTGACTTTTTCCTACTCTGTCATTGCGGCTGTAATCTCTTGCTAAAAAATATTCCAATTGCTCAGCAGGCAGTCCTTCATCGGATTTAGTTACTTTTCCTAATACCGACTTTAAGGTAGGGTTGAAAGCGTAGGATCTCTCCCAGTCCGTAGTAGTATCTACTCCAGGGAGTGATTGCAGATTTTCACTTACAACAGCCAATTCTTTCGCAGTTACGTTTTCATTTTTAATGATTTGGGTTGTATACTTGTAGCCGCTGTTAAACTCTTTATAAAGTGCAAGGACCTCTAGTCTTTCATTTGTTAATTCCTTTAATTCGCCTGTTGTGATGCGCTCTAATTTAAATTTATAAATATCATTATCTGTTAATTTCTTTGCATAATATAATTCCATTTCCTTTTTCGAGATTTTGGCATTAGCACGTTCTGGATTTGTCATAATCCAGAAATCACGTTTATCCCTTTCTGTTACCTTGTTTGTTTTTTGGGTCATCAGTTTGGCTAATTTTTCAGCTGTTTCAAGCATGATTCCTTGGCTAAACCCTTCATTGGTGTAGGAAATGGCACTTTTAGGTACATTATCAACGATGATGCTGTAATCTCGGTCAAGGATTCTTCCTCTCGGGACAGGACTACTAATTGTGATATCTTCTTTCCTTGCTAAATCTCTTTTGAAATTTTCTCCATAAACAATTTGCACAAAACCAAGCCGGAGGATTAGTATGGAAAATAAGAAAAAAACACTGAAGAATAATATATTTAAACGAAAGGGGAAGTGAGACTTATTCTTTTTCTGTTTTTCCAATTTTCCTGCACATCCTTTTTACTTAAACAAATATGATTTACATACCTATCCTGCCCATTTGTAAATAGCAGTATGATAATTATTCCAATTCATTTTTTATCAATCGACAAATTTCTAGTAAAATAAATTTTTTGTCTATAGAAAAATTTCTAATTTTTCCCCGTATTTGAAATTTTACTTTATAATCAGAAGGGATGTGTTTTTTTAAAACAAACATCTATAGAAACGAGAGATTGATTAGGAGGTCTAGATTATGGAACAGAAAGTCATTGATCCAGTGGTACTTAAGGCATTAGGGCAATTTAAGGCTTTGGATGAAAAAATCACTCATTTTTCAAGCATTATTGGTTTAGCTGACTGGGATCAAAAAGTCATGGCACCGAAAAAAGGGAGAAGTACGTTTGCCAAGGCAACGGGTACCCTACGGACGGAAATTTTTAAGCTTTCTGTTTCTGAGGAAATGGGTGAACTGCTAGCGGAGCTAACTCTTCCTGATAACTTGATATTATTAGATGAAGTAACAAGAGCAAAAGTTAGAGAATATAAAGAGTTTTACCAAAAATCAAAGACCATTCCTACAGACTTATTCCAGGAATATAGCATCTTAACGGCACAGGCCAATGATGCTTGGGAAGAGGCTAGGGAAAACAATGATTTTGGCCGCTTCCTTCCGTACTTAGAGAAAATCGTTGATTACAAGCGAAGATTTGCTGATATCTATGGGTATGAGGACCATCCGTACGATGCCCTCTTGGATGAATTTGAACCAGGTTTAACTGTGAAAAAACTCGATCCGCTCTTTGCAAAATTAAGAGATTCTAGTGTAAAGCTTTTAGAGCGCATTCAACAAAATGGAAAGCGGACACAGGCAGAAATTTTTGAACAATCGTTTTCGATTGAAAAGCAAAAAGAATTTAACCGCTATATCCTTCCTATTATAGGCTTTGACCTTGAAGCGGGTAGATTGGATGAAACGGTTCATCCTTTTGCACAAACCGTTAATACAGGTGACGTGCGATTAACGACTCGTTATTTAGAAGGAAATGTTCGCTCAGCTATATTTGGAACCATTCATGAGGCTGGGCATGGAATTTATGAGCAGCATATCAATCCACAGTTTGAGGAATCTGTTCTACAAAGCGGGGCATCCTTCGGTATCCATGAATCTCAATCGAGATTCCTAGAAAATATGGTCGGCCGCAGTAAGGAATTCTGGAAGTACTTCTACCCTAAAATTCAAGAGTATTTTCCAAAGCAGCTTGAAAATATTACTGTTGACGAATTTTATCGGGCTGTAAATACGGTGCAGCCTTCATTTATCCGTGTTGAAGCGGATGAATTAACCTATAATTTGCATATCATGCTTCGTTATGAAATTGAAAAAGCATTAATCAGTGGAGAGATCGAAGCGAAGAACCTTCCAGAAGTTTGGAATCAAAAAATGCAAGATTATCTCGGTGTAACTCCTAGTACTGACACAGTAGGCGTATTACAGGATGTTCATTGGTCATTTGGAGGCATCGGTTATTTCCCGTCCTATTCATTAGGGAATCTCTATGCAGCTCAAATTCTCCGTACGATTCAAAAAGAACTTCCAGATTTCTATAACCATATTGAAAATGGACGCTTTGATCTTATCCAAGAATGGTTAAAAGAAAAGATTCATCAATATGGAAAGCTTTATACACCTAATGAATTGATCGCTAAGGTAACGGGGGAAGAATTAAACGCGGAATATTTGGTTGAATATCTTGAAAAAAAATATACAGAGGTTTATGGATTGTAAACTGTAAAGCCGTGAAGTAGTAAATATTAAACTCTTAAACTAACATTGACATTTTATTAACAGTATAATATACTATTAATAATTAAATATTTCCTTTTTAAAGGGGAGTAGCTGCTACAATAAAGTCGTCATTCCGAGTATTGATTACTCCGGCTTTATTGGCAACATTTACGTTGTTAGCAAGACCTTTACTTTACTGTAAAGGTCTTTTTGTGTGTTATTTTAGGCCTTTACTGTAATCAGTAAAGGCCTATTTTTATGGCGTAAGGGAGTATTTTTTGAAAAAAACCAACTTTAAGGAGGAAATATTCATGGACTTAACTCTTTTACTGGAATACGGCTGGGTATTATTAATCTTGGTGGCATTAGAAGGTCTCTTAGCCGCTGACAACGCTTTAGTACTTGCGATAATGGTGAAACAATTACCCGAAGAAAAACGTAAGAAGGCATTATTTTATGGTTTGGCAGGAGCATTTGTGTTTCGCTTTGCTTCTTTGTTTGTGATTTCATTCCTTGTGGATGTGTGGCAGGTTCAAGCCATTGGAGCTCTGTATTTGCTGTTTATGGCAGGGAATCATATTTTCCGCAAGGTGGTCATTAAAGGGAAAGAGGAAGATAAAGAGGAGAAGGCAGGATCAAAAAAGAGCAATTTTTGGGTGACGGTATTAAAAGTAGAAGTGGCTGACATTGCTTTTGCCGTTGATTCGATTCTTGCTGCTGTTGCAATGGCCGTTGCTCTGCCAAACACACCGCTTCCAAATATCGGTGGTCTGGATGGTGGTAAATTTTTAGTAATCTTTGCTGGCGGGATTCTTGGATTAATTATTATGCGCTTTGCAGCGAATAAGTTTGTAAATTTACTGGAAAAACGACCAGGATTAGAAATTGCTGCTTTTACAATTGTAGGCTGGGTTGGTGTTAAGCTCGCCGTTTACACATTATCACATCCTATGTTAGCGATTCTAAACGAAGATTTTGCACATTCAACAGTTTGGAAAATAACCTTTTATGTAGTATTAGTAGGGATCGCCGCAGCTGGCTGGTTTTTCTCGAAAGAAAAAAGCGTAGAACCAGTGCGAGAAGAACCAAAGACACTATAATTATTTTTTACCTTCATAAGAAAGGCAGATTCAACCCAATCTGCCTTTCTTATGGTTTTTTACATAGCATTCAGTGGACAGTGAGGTTAGACGTTGTAGAAGATGAAGCAATGAGCATCCTATAAAGTATAATCATAAATCCAATTTTCTAGAGAGGTTTGTATTGATGAAATTAAAAACATATCTTATAATCGCATTTAGCCTAAGTGTTGTTTCCATTATTGGCTTTAGTCTGATATCCTTATTAATAAGTGACCAAAAAATCATTCAATTTGATCGTACCATAATTAACAGTGTTCAAGGAATGGAAACACCACTACTTACATATGTGATGAAATTCTTTACGTATATTGGTTCTGCTCCATTTGTCATTGTTCTGAGCCTTTTTCTTTTATTTTTTCTCTATAAAGTGCTCCATCATCGTTTAGAATTAATCTTGTTTGTTGCGGCAATTGTGGGTTCAGCGATATTAAATGGAATTTTAAAGAATTTTTTTCAACGAGTACGCCCTGAGTTTCATCGCTTAATTGAAATTGAAGGTTATAGTTTCCCAAGTGGGCATGCGATGAATGCTTTTACGGTCTATGTGATTATTTCGTTCTTATTATGGCGGCATATTACAAGCGGGTTAGGAAGATGGACACTAATCATCGTTAGTATGGTGATGATTTTAGCCATTGGAATCAGTCGAATTTATTTAGGTGTCCATTACCCAAGTGATATCATTGGCGGATATTTTGCAAGCGGCTTTTGGCTTACAACAGCTATTTTCTTTTTCCAATATTATCAGGAAAAACGTTATAATAAAAAACAGCAACGTGAAAAGAATATTTCCTAAATTTCTTATCTAGTATGGAGTGATACATATTATCAGAAACAGTATTCCTAATTTATTTACCATCTCTAATTTATTTTTCGGATATTTATCCATCATGTATTCCGCACAGGGGGATTACAAAAATGCAGCTATATTAATATTAATAGGGATGATGCTCGACAGTATGGATGGCAGGATTGCAAGAATGTTACGCGTTGATAGTGAGTTGGGAAAAGAGTTAGATTCGCTGGCAGATGTGGTAACTTTTGGTGTTGCACCGGCAATGATGGCTTATTATTCATATTTCTCTGAGTTTGGTGTGGCAGGGATGGCCATTTCAGGATTATTCCCTTTATTCGGAGCCTACCGATTAGCACGTTTTAATATTAATGCTGTTAAATCTTCAAATCATTATTTTACCGGTGTTCCCATCACGGCAGGTGGGGGATTGTTAACACTGCTAACACTGTTCCAAGGTAAGATGCCAGAGATCATCCTGCCCATTGCCTTTTTTATCATCTGTTACTTAATGGTAAGCACGATAAAAATCCCAAGTTTGAAAGATGTTCCACTGCCTAAATATGGAATTATTGTCACGCTTTTCCTAGGGTACGCGATATTTCTGGTCTTCAAAAAAGAACAGCATCGCTTTCCATATTTCATCTATGTCGCAATCCCGCTTTACATAGCTTTTATCATCTTCCAATTAGTAAGAAGAAAGAGAAAAGGTAACGGAGGAATAAAAAAATAGGAACAAAAAAGGGTGTCAGGTACCATGTGAAGATTTCACATGGTGCCTGACACCTATTTATATAAGATAAGAAAGTATAAAATTTGACTTCGAGAATTGTCCAGCTCCAGCGCCCTAGCGGCTAGTGTCCTTCGCTCTCCGCCCTACGATAAGTCAAGCACGAATGCGCCTCCGGCTCTTCGTGTTTCCTTTATCTCAGTTGAAGCGCTCCAGGCCATACGCCGCTGACCAGGGCGCTTACGCTTTTCTTATTTACATTCCGAAAGACATAACCCAGATCGATCCTGCTACGGTTACGAAAGCGATGAAGAAGCCGTAAGCGACGTTGATGATTTGGGATTTGCCGTCTTCTCCTTCGTTCATGTGCATGAACATATATAATTGAAGGGCAGCTTGGATGACCGCTAATGAACCGATGATCCAAAGTATGGTTTTAAAAGGAAGATTGGTTTTTAGCGCCACACCAAGTGCTGCAAAAGTTAGTACTAATGACATTACAAAGCCTAAAACATGTGTGAGTGGAAATCCTTTTGTATTTTTAGCCATTTATGCCACCATCCTTGCTAAGTACACAAATGTGAAAATAAAAATCCAGACAACATCTAAAAAGTGCCAATATAGTCCGATGATAAAAGTTTTACGAGCAGTTACAGGTGTTAAACCTCGTTTTAAAATTTGGATAATGACCATTGTCGCCCAGCCAATCCCCATGCTCACGTGCAGTCCATGTGTACCAAGTAAGACAAAGAAACTTGATAAGAAAGCACTTGTTTGCATAGTTGCTCCTTCGTGAACATAATGGATAAATTCAGTGATCTCCATGAACACGAACCCAGCACCTAGGAGAAGGGTAATGATGAACCATAACAATAATCCATTTCGGTTATGACGGCGCATCTCATAAATGGCAAGACCGCAAGTAAAACTACTTGTTAATAAGAGAATCGTTTCGACCATAACATCTTTTATTTCAAAAAGGTCCTTTGGAGTTGGACCGCCAGCATATCTCGCACTTAGGACAGAAAATACAGCGAAGAGGGTACCAAAGAGGATAATCTCCGCTCCTAAGAAAATCCAGAAACCGAGAATATTCATCCGGTTCTGTTCTGTTTGATATTCGAGTGGTAAGGCAGTGTTTACATTAGCTGACATTACTGTTCCCCCCTTTACCGACGTTACGCCATGCTTTTTCCGTTTCCTTTATTTCGTCAACATGTACATGGAAGCCATCGTTATAATCGAACGAACGAATGATTAACCCAATGATGATACCTACAGTGGCTACAAGAGCCGCAATTTTCCATTCAAAGACTAGGAAGAAGCCTGCGATTCCAAAGATAGCACCCATATAGATTGGTAAACCAGAATTACTTGGCATATGGATTTCTTCAATTTCGTCGTCCTTTAAAGTTAAATCTTCATTATGCTTTTTCATATACCAGAAGGAATCAACAGATTTTACCTCAGGTAGTTTTGCAAAGTTATAGAATGGAGGCGGTGAAGCTGTAGCCCATTCTAACGTTCTTGCATCCCATGGGTCGTTAGAAATATTGCGGTCTGCATAACGTGCACTCCAATAAATATTATAGCAAAGCGCGCCAAAGCCGATTGCTAAAATGACTGCGCCAATGGTAGATAGCATGAAAAGTGGTGCATACCCTGATTCAGCTGAATACGTGTATGAACGTCGTACTGCTCCGTCAAGTCCTAGGAAGAACATTGGCATAAAGGTTAAGTTAAATCCAATTGTAAAGAACCAGAAATGAATTTTTCCGATTTTTTCATTTAACATATGGCCGAACATTTTTGGCCACCAGTAATAAAGTCCAGCAAATACCGCAAACACAACACCAGGAATTAATACATAGTGGAAGTGAGCGACAAGGAATAGGGTGTTGTGATATTGATAATCGGCCGCACCCATGGCAAGCATAACCCCAGTTACACCACCAATAATAAAGCATGGAATGAACGCAAGTGCCCAAAGCATCGCGGTCGTAAATTGAATACGTCCTTTTCTCATCGTAAATAACCAGTTAAACATTTTGACTCCCGTAGGAATGGCAATCATCATTGTCGTAATGGAGAAAACAGAGTTAACTCCTGGTCCAGCTCCCATTGTAAAGAAGTGGTGAACCCAAACTAGCATACTTAAAAACGCAATTCCCACAATCGAGAATACCATTGATTTATAGCCAAACAGCATTTTTCTAGAAAAGGTTGAAATAACCTCAGAGAACATCCCAAATGCGGGAAGGACAACGATATATACTTCAGGGTGACCCCATAACCAGAAAAGGTTTGCCCACATCATATCCATACCGCCACCCGCTAAGGTGAAGAAGTGAGTTCCAAAGATCCGATCAAACGTCATCAATGCAAGCGCAACTGTGAAAATTGGAAATGAAGCAACAATAATCACTGACGCAATGAATGAAGTCCAAGTAAACATTGGCATTCTCATCAGTGTCATGCCTTTGGTTCTCATTTTTAAGATAGTGACAATAAAATTAATACCCGTCATTAGGGTACCAATCCCAGCAATTTGCAGGGCAATGGCGTAATAGTTATTCCCAATTCCAGGGGTAAATTCTTTACCAGCAAGAGGGAAGTAAGCAGTCCAACCAGCATCCGGTGACCCACCGACAACAAACGAAATATTAAACAGCATCGCACCACTAAAGAACAGCCAGAAGCTTAACGCGTTAAGTTGTGGGAATGCTACGTCACGAGCACCGATTTGCAGTGGGATTACCACGTTCATTAATCCAATTAATAATGGCATCGCAGCAAACAAGATCATAATAACACCGTGTGTAGTAAAAATTTCATTGTAATGCTGTGCATCTAAAAATTTCATCTCTGGACGTGAAGTTTGAGCCTTCATTAAAAGGCCGTCCACACCGCCACGGAAAAACATCAATACACCAGAAAGGATGTACATAATCCCAATCCGTTTATGATCAACGGTTGTTAACCATTCTCTCCAGAGCCATTTCCATTTCTTTAAATAGGTAACTCCAGCTACAATTCCGATCATTGTTAAGAGAATAGCAATCTGGGAACCTAGTATTAATGGGTTGCCAACTATAAAAAAGTCATGCCAATTAATGTTCATCCTTCTCACCTCCAACTGATTGCTCACTCATGTCCATAGAATGACTATTTGTTTCTTTCTCTTCAAAAATCTTTCCTTTAACGCCATGTACTTCGTACAATTCAGGATTTGTATAAGTTTTAGAATTCATATCCGCATGGTTTACCCAGGCGAGATGAGTTCCAAGGAATGTTTCACGTCCTAAGTGTGTAGGCTTAAGAAGTTGATTGTATTTCTTTTCTGTTAACTTAGGAGCAGTTTCTTTAACTTCTTTTACCCATTTTTCAAAGGCTTGTGGGGATTTTGCTTCAACTGTAAATTCCATTTCAGCATAGCCCTTACCGTTAAAGTTGGTATTTCTTCCTAAAAATTCACCAGGTTTGTCAGCTGTAAGGTACAGCTCTGTCTCCATCTTGTTCATGGTATACTTTTGACCACCTAAAGCAGGAACCCAGAAAGATTGCATTGTACCAGCAGAGGTTAACTTAAACTGTACCGGTGTGCCAGCAGGAATATTTACGTAGTTCACTGTTTCAATCCCTTGTTCCGGATAACTGAAAATCCACTTCCAATCGGCAGAAGTCACATTTATGGTAATTGGTTTTTTATTTTCATACCCAGCAGGTACTTTTTCTAGCTTATAGATTGTTTTAACAGTAGGAATCGTTAAAGCAATGACAATAAGAATAGGAATGACAGTCCAAATTATTTCTAATTTTGTGCTTCCATGTTCTTCAGGTGGTTCGTAATCTGCATTTTCAGGTTTAGCACGATATTTCCAGATGATATATCCAAATAAACCAAATACAACGACAACCACTAGTAACATAAAAATAAGTGACCAGTTAATTAAATCTAGAATGTCACGAGCGGCAGGCCCTTTTGGATCAAAGACGACCATATTCGTACATCCGCTTAAAAGCAAAGTTGGTACTAAAGCTAATAGTGGGATTAAGTAGCTTTTTTTAAACATGAATTTTTCTCCCCTCCAAAATGTTCACTTTTACGATTATAATCGTGAAACCTTTCACAAACAAGACTGAATTACTTCTTTTTTTGCTCCAATGTAGTAATTGAGCCTAAATTAAATCAGTTATTATTTAATAGTAATTAGTCTGTTAGTATTTTCTAAACCTATATTAACAATAATGCTGTGATGTTTATACACGTTTTTCGATTAATTTGTGACAAATTTGTTAAGGTTTTAAAATCCCTATCGAGGAAAAATATGTATGTATTTTTTTACCTGGTAATTTAGTCCTTTTTGTTCGAAACTAATAATTGTCTATTTTTGCAAAAAAGTGGGATAATACGAAGGAATACATAAATAGAGGAGAGCAAAAAATGAAGGTAAAAGTGAATCGTAACGCAGCAAAAGCTTTGAAAAAAATGTTAGAACAAGAAGAAGCACAAGGAAAACTATTCCGTGTTTATGTCACAAGTATTCATGGGGACCATGCCCATTATGATTTAAGGCTAGATACCCCAACCGAAAACGATGTGGTAGTCACAAGTGATAAAGAAATTGATTTCATTCTTGATAAAAATGAACCAACTTTAAATAGCATCTGGATCCAATATTTCCAATTACCGAAAGAAGAATGGCTAATTACTAACCCAACCATGGGTGTTCATCACCATCATTAATTTGACCACATGAAAAGCGCTTGTTATTGACAGGCGTTTTATTTATAGAGAAGCAGGATTACCCTTCTATGATCATAGAAGGGTAATCCTTTGCACTAAGCCTTTATGAAATTAGAGTAGAAGATAACTCCAAAGTTCTTATATATCTATAATCAACATTTATTTCGAGGGTATGATAAATGAAGTAGTCCATTATTAATTTGTAAATGTATTAAATAAGCCTGTGTTGGTTCTGGAAGGTCAATTACTCGTTCAAAATCTCCATATACACGCTCTCTCTTCATTTCCATTTCTAATGGTAAAACCGGTTTTATACTGCCATTTATTTTTAATTGTGTGTTTGAAATTAAGCTAAGCGAAACATCTTCTTGATTTACCCCAGGTATTTCAAAAATAATAAAGTTATAATAATCATTTTGATATACGTCAAATTTTGGATTAAACGAAACTTCTCTAAAAAATTCCTCGGGTTGTTTTTGCTTGAGTACACTAGACCAAAAATTGCTTTCTCTATACTCGTTTGTAATCTCTAGCCACTTTCTCATTTTTTCTATATCCATATTACTGCTCCCTTAAAGTTGATTGGCAATAGGCATAGAAGGGTTAGCTATTTGATCCTGATCACTAACATCTGTATCTATATTGCCTGAGTTCATAAGCGAACAAGCTGGTGAAAAATCACCTAAAGAGAAATTTGCTCCAATAAACTTACTATTAGCTGTATGGCTATTATGCACAGTAGGACCTATATCAACATTCCCGTTTTGGGCAGCTCCATTTAACTTGAAATTAAAAATATTTATTTGATATGGCATATCAGAAAACTCCTATAATTTAAATTGGTGGTACAGGTGAAATGGCTCTATTTACATTCGCAACATCAGTAGTTCCAATGGAAGTTTGATCATTCACATCTGGGTCGTTCAATAGGTTTTCCATCATCGCCTCAGTCGGTGATGTATCTCCATATGAAGCATTAATTCCTTGTGATTTAGTATTGGAAGTGGGACTATTATGAGATGCCTCCCCTATAGTTATGGAACCATTGCCCGAAATACTGTTGATTTTTAAATAATATAAATTGATAACAACCGATGGCATCTTTAAACACCTTTCTATTCTTGGCTTATGGGTACTATATGCAATAGAGTGCCTATATGTTACTTAATAAAGGCTCCTACGGAAAATCGCAGGGACCTTGTATTATTATTTATTATAACGATATTATGTAAACTTAAGAGTTTGATTAGTTTTTAGTAATGATGTTAATCTAATAATAGGAAAAGTCGAAGGGAGCATGTGTTTACAAATGGATAAATTTAAAAATGGCATTGAAGTCAAGCTAGTTGCACTCGATATGGACGGTACACTATTAAATAATAAAGGACAGGTTTCGGATGCAAATCGCCAAGCCATCAAAGCTGCTAAGGACAAAGGAATATATGTGGTTCTAAGCACAGGCCGTTCGCTTTTGACAAGCCGTGAGCATGCTGACTCATTGGAGCTAGATTCTTATTTGGTCACCGTTAATGGAAGTGAAATATGGGATGATCAACGTGAATTAGTGGAGAGGAACTTGGTAAAGTCCGACCTTGTAGAATGGATGTGGAAGTTATCGCAGCAGCATAAAACAAAGTTTTGGGCGATTAGCACGGAACGTAATTGGCATAATGAAATGCCAGGGGACTTACATACCTTAGAATGGATGAAATTTGGCTTTAATATCGATGATGACGAAACAAGAGAGATAATCATGAATGAACTAAAGGCAAAGGGTGAATTTGAACTTAGTAATTCCACGTTGAAAAATATCGAAGTGAATTCGGCCGGCATTAATAAAGCGAAGGGTCTGGAGATTGTATGTAACAGGCTCGGATTGGATATGAAAAATGTAATGGCGGTTGGTGATAGTCTAAATGATTTGGCGATGATCAAGGCAGCCGGCCTGGGAGTTGCGATGGGAAATGCTCAAGATCTTGTAAAAGAGTCTGCAGATTGGGTAACTGCCACAAACGAGGAAGACGGAGTTGCAAAAGCAATCTACAAATGGGTTTTATAAACATTGTTCATTTCTAAGTAAAATTTTTGAAATTCTCATGGTATAGGTAAAAAGGAAATGGGTAAAAATAATTATGCAATCAATTTGCAATTTACATGTAATTGTTACATGCTAGGAGGCTACAAAGAATGGAATCAGGTAAAGTAAAATGGTTTAACAGTGAAAAAGGTTTTGGATTCATTGAGCGTGAAGGTGGAGAAGATGTATTTGTTCACTTTTCTGCAATTCAAGGCGAAGGATACAAAACATTAGACGAAGGTCAAGAGGTAACGTTTGAAATTGAAAGTGGCCAACGTGGACCACAAGCAGTAAACGTCCGTAAATCATAATGACCCGCCAATAAACAGACCCAGTCATTTGGGTCTGTTTTTTTATGAATAGAGATTCTTGCGATTTGCTGATAAGGGTAAAAAAATATCCGAACAGTAGATGAAAGGGTGCTTCATTTCCCTTAAAAGGGGAAAAAACTTCTAAGTGGTAAATGAAAGGCTGCTCCATTCCCGATAGGTGGAAAAAATGGTCGGAGTGGTAAATGCAAGTGTACTCCATTTCCCGATAAGTGGAAAAAATGGCCGAAGCGGTAAATGCAAGTGAACTCCATTTCCCGATAGGTGGAAAAAATGGCCGGAGTGGTAAATGCAAGTTTACTCCATTTCCCGATAAGTGAAAAAAATGGTCGGAGTGGTAAATGAAAGTGAGCTTCATTTACTGATTGGAGGAAACCATAATTAGTCATATATGGACTGTGAATCATTGACAGTTGATTTTAAATCATAATACCACTTATTTATGACGGTAACCTATAATTATATAGTAAAAAAAGGTAAAATTCCCTTAACAATAAGGAATTATACCTTTTTTAATTTAAGCCTAAAATAAGAACGTGATGATTGGAGCGGAAGGAGGCGAAGACTCCTGCGGGAGTATGGTGCCGGGGAGATCCTGCAGGCGCTATAGCGCCGAGGAGGCTCCCCGGCACGCCCGCGGAAAGCGAAGCCGCCTGGAGCGGAAATCAACAGCCAATTTAAACACACAACCTTATATTAAGGAACTATTTTAGTGCCCTCATATCTACAGGGGGTTATTGCTATCAACTAATTATTTATTTCCTTAACTCTTCCAACTTGTCCGTCAGTAAGCCTGACCTTTATGCCATGAGGATGAAAGCTGGACTTGGTTAATATATCCTTGACGGTCCCCTCTGTAAGTTTCCCACTTCGTTGATCCGCTTTTAGGACAATTTTGACGAGTGCGCCTGGGGAAATATCTACTCGATTTTGCCCACTAGACACCCATTTTTCTCCGTGAATTACTTACTTTTTTCGTCTGCTGGCTTTGCAGCTTTTTAGTTGCCATCGAGTTGTTTGAACTTGATGTTCCTCCGGCAGATTTGTTCTTCTTATTTTGCAGTTGTTGTTTCATCGCTTCTTGCAGACTTATTTTCTTCTTGGGTTCTTCCTGTGGATTGGTTTGATTTTCATTACTCATAGTAAATCCTCCTATTAATGTGTTAAGTCCATTATAATCTATTTTCATCATAATAATAAAATTTACCTCATAATTTAAATAGACAGTTAATTTCGGGATAGGAAAAGGCCGTTCAATTTCATGGGCGGCTTTTTTGAATGATTTAGTCGAATTATTTTTGCAGGATTTTAATAGTGAGGGTGAGAATTATATTAATATGATAATTCAAAAGGGGGATTAGCATGAGTATCCAAGTAATAGAAAAAGAAGAAATGAAGGTCGTTGGGATTTCATGGAATGGAACTTACTCACAAATTAATACACTTCCAACTCTCTTTAAAAAGATGGTAAATCGACTAGCAGAAGTATCTTATCAAACGAATGAACCTGTTTTAATCGCACCTTTTCATAGCAGGGAAACAGAAATTACTTATTATGTGACAACACCTGTTGAAAAAATTGAGGCAATTCCAGATGGAATGGTTGGTTTTACAATTCCAAGTAAAAATTATGTTTACGCTACACATCGAGGAAGTCATGAAGAAGTGGAAAATACATATAAACAAATTTATTCTTGGATGGAAGAATATGGGTATGAACAGGATTACAATGCATTAAGTATAGAAGTATTTAAAGAAGAGCATAAACATCAAAATGAGAATGGCGAACTTTATTTTGATATTTATTTACCTGTAAAGACTTATAAACAATAACTAAGACGGGAAAATTAAGAGGGTAAATAAGCCTAGAGTATTAATATCGTCTATAGTAAAGACTAGTTAGAGCGAATTACTTTACTATTAGAATGAAATATCATAACATATAGATATATATTCAAATAATTTCCTTCGGGGTCAGGTGAAATTCCTAACCGGCGGTGATGAAGCTAAGCTTCTTAGTCCGTGACCCGGTTAACATAATTATGTTAAGCGGTGGATCTGGTGAAACTCCAGGGCCGACAGTTAAAGTCTGGATGGGAGAAGGAAAAGACAGGATTAACAGTAGGGTGAAGTGTGCCTATTTTTAAGCCTTTATTTTCTATTGCCTTTTTACTGACCCTGATGACTTATTGTTATCAGGGTCTTTCTTTTTTTAGAGTAAGAATTAAAGGGAAACATAGTAAGGAGTAGGAACAATATGTTTACTGGAATTATTGAAGAAATTGGCGTAGTTGCAAACATCCAGCGGACGGGCGAATCGTTTGTATTAACCATTGAAGCGAAAAAAATACTGAACGATGTCCATCTTGGTGACAGTATTGCTGTTAATGGGGTTTGTCTAACCGTTACATCCTTTACTGGAAGACTGTTTACGGTAGATGTTATGCCGGAGACGGTCAGAGCCAGCAGTTTAAACATGGTAAAACGGGGTTCGAAAGTAAATCTTGAACGGGCGATGGCAGCGGGTGGCAGGTTTGGCGGTCATTTCGTTTCAGGTCATATTGACGGAACAGGTGTAATAAAAAGTAAACAATCACTTGAAAATGCGATTTACTATGAGATTGAAGCCGAAGAGGAATTATTGAAATATGTAATCTTAAGAGGGTCAATTGCGGTTGATGGGACAAGCTTAACCGTATTTTCCGTTTCGGAGAATAGTTTTACATTATCCATTATCCCGCATACGTTGTCAGAATCGATTCTAGGGCTTAAGGGTTCAGGGGATATTGTAAACTTAGAATGCGATATGATAGGAAAATATGTTGGTCATTTTATTAATAATTTTTCTAATCAACTTCCGCAAAAAAGCAACAAAGGGATAACCGCTAATTTTTTAGAAGAGAATGGATTTTTTTAAACAATGATCGTTACATAATGATCGAAAGGAGAGATACCCGTGTTTAATTCAATTGATGAAGCACTATCGGATTTAAAGGAAGGTAAGGTGGTCATTGTCTGTGATGACGAGGATAGGGAAAATGAAGGGGACTTTATTTCCCTAGCTGAAAAAGCAACACCCGAGGTCATCAATCTTATGGCCACTCACGGCCGAGGTCTAATCTGTGTGCCTATTGCCGAGGATTTAGCTAAGAAGCTTGACTTACATCCAATGGTTACAAACAACACAGATCCGAAACGAACTGCTTTTACTGTCAGTATTGATCATAAATTCTCGACCACTGGCATTTCTGCATTTGAAAGATCCGCAACCGTTTTGAGTATGGTTGACCCAGAATCAGAAGCCGCTGATTTTTTAAGACCAGGGCATATTTTTCCACTCATTGCTAAACAAGGTGGAGTTCTAAAGAGAAATGGACATACAGAAGCAGCGGTGGATCTTGCCAAATTATGCGGCGCTAAGCCTGCTGGGGTTATTTGTGAAATTATGAATGATGATGGAACGATGGCCCGGGTTCCCGATCTTTTCAAAATTGCTGAGAAAATGAATCTTAAAATGATTACGATTAAAGATTTAGTTGAATACCGAATGAAAAAAGAAAACTTGGTTAAGCGTGAAGTTTAACTAAAAAAATTGCTAATACACAAAACAATCGATGGAGGTATACACATGGGAAATATTTTCGAAGGAAATTTAGTTGGCTCTGGTTTAAAAATTGGAATTGTTGTTGGACGTTTTAATGAATTTATTACCAGTAAGTTATTAAGCGGTGCACAGGATGCACTTAAAAGACATGGCGTTAGCGAGTCAGACGTTGACCTTGCGTGGGTTCCCGGGGCATTTGAGATTTCATTAATCGCCCAAAAAATGGCCAATAGCAATAAATATGATGCGGTAATTACGTTAGGAACAGTCATTCGCGGTTCAACTCCACATTTTGACTTTGTTTGTAATGAAGTAGCAAAAGGTGTTTCTGCAATCAATTTAAAAAGTGGCATTCCTGTTATTTTTGGAGTGTTAACAACGGATTCAATCGAACAAGCAATTGAGCGTGCTGGAACAAAGGCAGGTAATAAAGGTTGGGACGCAGCAACGGCTGCAATTGAAATGGCAAATTTATGCAGAAGTATTGAATCATAAATTATTGTAAAAAAACATATACAATTCATTCCACTTTTTCTATAATTAACGTAACAAAAAATATTCTTAAAATTAGGTGCTAAAATCTCAGATTTTAAGCTTAAAAGGGAAGTTGGTAGAAGCCAACGCGGTCCCGCCACTGTAAATGGGAGCAACCTATAATATGTCACTGTCAATTACGATGGGAAGGCATAGGAAGCGATGATCATGAGCCAGGAAACCTGCCTAATTCTTGTGCGCCAAGTAACCTACGAGGATAGGAAGGTGTTGAAGGCTAGACTCCTTTTACTTTTGCTAGTAATAGAATCTATTCATACCAACATCTCCATTAAACCGTGGAGATGTTTTTTTTGTTATCCAAGCCATTTTGTTTGCACAAGAAAGATTTATTTTTTTGTTACATACAAGATATACCACAGAAAGCAGGGAGAAAAATGAAAAAATTGTATTCATTGCTGTTAGTAGTATTATTGACAGTAGGAGTGTTAGCGGGTTGTGCTGAAAAGAAAGATCAGGTAAAGGAAGAACCAAAAACTAGTGTAGAGAAGAAAACAGCGGAAATAACCTATCCATTAACGCTTACGGATGCAACCAAGGCAAAAGTTACTATTGAAAAGAAACCGGGAAGTATTGTTTCTCTGATCCCAAGTAATACTGAAATTGTTTTTGCCTTAGGTCTTGATAAAGAAGTAGTGGGAGTAACTGATTTCGACAATTATCCAGAAGCGGCAACCAAGAAAGAGAAAATTGGCGGACAAGAAATAAACTTAGAAAAAATCATTTCCTTAAAGCCAGATTTAGTGTTAGCGCATGCCTCTTGGGCTTCTAGTTCTAAAGCAGGGCTTCAGCAATTAAAAGATGCAGGGATTCCTGTTTTAGTCGTTAATGATGCGCAAAACTTTGATCAAGTGTTTGATTCTATAGAATTGATTGGGAAAGCTACTGGTGAAACAGCAAAAGCTGATGAAATCATCACTGGGATGAAAAATAAATTAGCAGAAATTAAAGAAAAGGCTGGAGAGATAAAAGAAAAGAAAAAAGTATTGGTCGAGGTTTCACCAGCTCCAGAAATTTATACGCCTGGGAAGAATACGTTTATGGATCAAATGCTTAGTGTAATAAACGCTGAAAATATTGCTAATGATCAAGAAGGCTGGATTAAAATTGACCAAGAAGCAATGATTAAACGCAATCCAGATGTTATTGTCACAACCTACGGGTACTATGTGAAAAATCCAGCTGAACAAGTGTTAAGCAGAAAGGGCTGGGAAGCAGTCAACGCTGTAAAAAATAAGCAAGTAGTCGATGTAGATTCTGATCGTGTCACTCGCTCAGGACCTAGGATCATTGAAGGAGTAGAAGATCTTGCAAAGGCTGTCTATCCTGAAGTTTTTAAATAACAAGTATTTAGCCTTTTGTATAGCTGGAATTTTCCTAGTTCTTTCTATATTAATAGGTATTTCGATTGGAACGGTTTCGGTTCCAATCATAACCATTATAAAGGTAATAAGTGCAAAATTATTTGGGTTCATTTCCTTGGAGACCTTTGACCCAATGTATACGAGTATTGTCTTAAATATTCGTTTACCTAGAGTAATCTTATCAGGTCTTGTCGGGGCTTCCCTTGCTATTGCAGGGGCAGCCTTTCAAGGTCTGCTTAGAAATCCGTTAGCAGATCCTTATACATTAGGTGTATCCTCGGGAGCGTCTGTGGGGGCAGTTTTGACCCTGTTTTTTCAGCTCTCCATTCCCTTCATAGGATCCTTTACATTACCATTGCTAAGTATCCTATTCTCTTTTTTTACAATCTTCTTAGTACTCATGTTTGCGAGTAAAATCGAACGATCAATGCGAGTAGAAACCATTATCTTAACAGGTATTATTTTCAGTTCCTTTCTAGGAGCCATTATTTCGCTCATGATAGCACTGACAGGGGATGAACTTCGGCAGATCATTGGCTGGCTTTTGGGAAGTGTTTCCATGAGAGGCTGGGATTACATAAAAATCATTTTACCATTTTTCATCATAGGCTCATGTTTGCTTCTTTTCAATGCAAAGGAACTAAATGCGATGTCATTTGGGGAAGAAAGGGCACAACATTTAGGAGTTAATGTACATAAGAGAAAGCTCATAGTTTTGACGGCCGGCTCGATATTAACAGGGGCAGCCGTTGCAGTGTCAGGCACCATTGGTTTTGTTGGTCTGGTCATTCCACATTTGTCGAGATTATTATGGGGGCCCGATCATCGCCATCTTCTTCCTTTGTCGATTATAACGGGGGCAGGTTTTTTAATTTTAGCTGACCTGGTTTCAAGAACGATCATTTCTCCTACAGAATTACCAATTGGTGTCATCACAGCTTTAATTGGTGCTCCGGTATTTGCAATAATCCTGCTACAAAGAAAAAGAGAAAGAAGTGGTTAAAGGATGCTTAGTGTTCAAATGGTTTCTGGTGGATACACGAATGAAGCGGTTCTGGAGGATATTTCTTTTGAAGTGGAAAAGGGAGAACTTTTCGGAATCCTCGGTCCGAATGGAAGTGGAAAAACAACCCTTTTAAAAATGCTAAGCGGCATTTTACCAATTCAAAAAGGTGAGATTCAAATCAACGGAAAACGGCTCCAGCATTACAATGCAAAACAATTGGCCAAAATAATAGCTGTTCTCTCCCAACATTCATCACAGTCTTTTTCTTACTCGGTGAAAGAAACCGTATCGCTCGGACGTTATGCCCATCAAAAGGGGTTGTTTCAATCTTGGGGTCCAGCTGATGAAGAGGTTGTCCAAAGAGTAATGAAACAAATTGGTGTATCCAGTTTTCAAAATAAAAATATTCAGGAGTTATCAGGAGGGGAAAAACAAAGAGTTTTTCTCGCCCAAGCTCTAGCCCAAGAGCCTGAAATCCTTTTATTAGATGAACCTACAAATCATTTAGATTTATCCTACCAGAAGGAATTGTTAGATTTCTTAAAACAATGGACTGCAGAAAATCGGTTAACGGTCATCTCTATTTTTCATGATTTAAACCTTGCTGGGCTTTATTGTGACCGACTGCTTCTCCTTGAAAACGGACGGATTAATATCAATCACATTCCTAATGAGGTGCTTCGTGAAGAACGGATCAGAGACGTGTACCATGCCGACATTCAAAAACACCCTCATCCTAGAGTCGCTGCACCACAGATGGCATTATTACCAAAAGTAATTCACAACGAGGTCATGTTTACAATAGATGAGTCAAGGTTACATATATCAAAAGAAATGATTGAATTAACGTCTCCTATGCCGCTAAGAACCATGTCCTCAGGAGTAATTGGTTCCGGTACAGGATGGCATCAAACGTTTGTGAATCGACATGTCAACAAGGATTACAGATGTAATGACCACCGCAGCGAGATGGCCTTATTTTTGAAATCAAAAGGGTTTGAACCGTCAGAAACTGTGGGCATGATGACAGCAGTCATCTTGGAAGATGTTGTTCACAAAAGATACACCGGTACTGGTTTCTCAATATTTGTGGTGGTAACAGCTGGGGTTGGAAATGCGATTGATGCTTCGAAAAGTGAACTACATTCATTTGAAATGATTCCTGGAACTATCAATACATGGATTTATGTCGAGGGAGAGTTAACAGAAGAAGCCTTTATCCAGAGCATCATGACTGCCACTGAGGCAAAAGTTAAGGCATTGAATGATCTAATGGTAATGGATGAAGTGACAGGAACCTTCGCGACCGGAACATCGACTGATAGTATTTTAATTGCTGCTACACAAACAGGCTCGGTGCTGGAATTTGCAGGAACGATTACTCCGTTAGGAAAGCTCATAAGCAAAGCTGTTTATCAGTGCACCACAGAAGCGATTCAAAAATCAAGCAAAAGGAAACGAAAATGTTAGTTAATCATTTATCTGCGATAACAATTGCGTATATTATCGACATGTTTATTGGTGATCCACCCAACTGGCCTCATCCTGTAAAATGGATTGGTACAATGATTTCATTTTTTGAGAAACGCTTAAATACGGGGAAGTTTAAAAAATGGAAAGGGGTAGGAATGCTCCTTTTTATTTTACTCTTTGTTTATTTCATTGTATTCGTTTTAATTTTGGTCGGTTATCGTGTTCATCCATTTGTAGGTATATTAGTAGAAAGTATCATAATATCAACAACTATTGCTCAAAAGAGTTTAAAGGGAGCGGCCCTAGAGGTTTATCGACCATTAAGAGAAGGGAAACTTTCTGAAGCGAGGAAAAAACTATCCTATATTGTTGGCCGTGATACTGAAAACCTTGATGAAGGTGAAATTGCAAGGGGTGCGATTGAAACGGTGGCTGAAAATACAAGCGATGGGGTGACAGCCCCAATGTTTTGGGCACTCATTGGCGGGGCACCACTGGCGATGGTTTATCGGGCAACGAATACATGTGACTCGATGGTGGGCCACATGAATGATAGATATAAAGAGTTTGGATGGGCATCTGCAAAATGGGATGATGTAATGAATTGGATACCGAGTCGATTAACAGGAATGACGATGCTGATTGGAAAACGACCAGAAAAGACAGGTTTCAGGCGTGCTTGGATGATTTTGTTCCGTGATGCGAAAAAGCATCCCAGTCCAAACAGCGGTTGGGGAGAGGCGGCTGTTGCAGCTATTTTAGGGATCCAGCTAGGCGGTATCAATTATTACAAAGGGATTCAATCGAACCGCGCAAAAATGGGTGATCCAATTCAAATAATCCAAGCAGCGCAGATCCTTGGAGCCAATTCTATTCTTAGCCGAACGGTTTTTCTGTTTTTACTACTATTATGGATAGGGGGAATATTCCTTGAGTTGGCCGTCACATGGATCGAATCCTCAATATTTATATAAAGCTATGGGATTAGCGCTCCCAAAGGAGTTTATCGATTTTAGCGCAAATATTAATCCATTGGGTCCACCAACTGCGCTAAAGGAAAAGTGGGTGGATTTTTTTCGAGAAATTCATGTGTACCCAGATCCGTTTGCCACAAAGCTTACGGACATGATTTCAAACGTAGAACAGATCAAGAGTGATTCCATTTTAATTGGTAATGGCGGAGCAGAACTGATTACACTGCTTGGACGAATGCTTGCTCGCAAAAGGGTCCTCATTGTCGAGCCGACTTTTTCAGAATATGAAGAAGTATGTCGGGCCAATCAATGTGAAATTGTTTATCATCAATTAGCGGAGCCGGACTTTACATTGAATCTAACTGATTTACGCTCTAATTTAGAAGATGTGGATGCTATGTTTTTGTGTAACCCTAATAACCCAACCGGAATTCACTATCCTCCATCAACGATAATCTCTATGGTAGAAGAGTGTGAAAAACGAGGTTGTCTCGTCATCTTAGATGAAGCTTTTTTTGATTTTTTAATCGAATATGAATCATTTGTTCCATACATAAACCGATTTTCAAATTTAATTATTATTCGCTCGCTGACAAAGATGTTTGCGATACCAGGAATTCGCTTGGGATATTTAGTCGCACAACCTGCGATTGTTTCAGAACTGAGCAAGCAGCAATCCCATTGGAGCACCAATACCATTGCGTTACTAGCAGGGGAGCTTTGCCTGCAAAACAAAGGTTTTATTAAAGAGACACAGGAATTTATTGGTTGTGAGCGAAAGAGGCTATTTGCTTTTTTTCATCAAAATAACTATATTGCTTCGTCATCTCATGTGAATTTCTACTTACTACAGGATCCACTTTTACAGGATCAATTCACATTATTTGAGTTTCTTGTTCATCAGGGCATCATCCCACGACATACTTTTAATTTCCCAGGCTTGGAGGGAAGATGGCTGCGATTTGCTATAAAAGGTTATGAAGAAAATAATCGATTAATGGAGGTGTTAACTCAATGGCGGCATCAACACTCATCTTGATAATGGGTGGTGTGAGGAGCGGAAAGAGTAGCTTTGCGGAGAGGACAGCAATAGAAATGGCAAGTAAAACTGGAGGTCGACTTAACTATCTGGCTACGGGTGTTGCTTCAGATCCAGAAATGAAGGAACGAATTGAAAAACACCAACGGGATCGCTTAACAGGAGCCTGTCAATGGCAAACATATGAACAGTCCGTTCAAATAGGGAAGATAGCGGATGAATTTAAATCCGAGGATGTGGTTTTACTAGATTGTCTCACCACACTATTAAATAATGAACTTTTTTCTTCTGATCAAGAGTGGGATGAACGATTCTTAACCACTATTAAAGATACTATTCTCACCGGGATTACTACTATAAAGAAACGTGTCGGAACCATGTTAATCGTTAGTAATGAAGTTTTAAATGAATCTTTACTCGGCAATGAATTGGTGTTTACATATGGCCGTTTACTTGGACAAATCCATCAATACATAGTCAGGGAGGCGGACCAAGTATTTTTAGTGGAAGCAGGGATTCCAATCGTTTTGAAGGGAGCAATAAAATGAAAGGAATCATGATTCAGGGGACAGCTTCAGATGTGGGCAAAAGTTTAATCGTAACAACCCTGTGCCGAATCCTTTCCAACGAGGGAGTAAGGGTCACTCCGTTTAAATCCCAGAACATGTCCAATAATTCTTACGTGACAAGCGACGGAAATGAGATTGGAAGAGCACAAGGAATTCAAGCAGAGGCTGCTAGAATAGAGCCCTCTGTATGGATGAATCCGATTCTATTAAAGCCGCGTTCCGCACAGGACGCTGAAATTGTTTACTTAGGGAAAGCAATCGAGACGCTTTCAGGGAGCGGGTATCGTGATCACTTTTATGAGAAGGGGTTAGCAGTAATTAAGGAATCACTTCAACAACTTGCAACTGAATATGATGTAGTCGTCATTGAGGGAGCAGGCAGCCCAGTTGAAATTAATTTAAAGGACCGCGAACTTGTTAATATGAAGGTGGCCGAATTGGCGGATATACCAGTTGTTTTGGTTGCTGATATTGACCGCGGCGGAGTGTTTGCAAGTATCGTTGGCACGCTTGATTTACTGGAGCCTAACGAAAGGGAAAGAGTAGTTGGTGTAATTATTAATAAGTTTCGTGGCGATCTCAGCTTATTTGAGGATGGAATTCAGTGGCTCGAAGAAAAAACAGGTGTCCCAGTACTAGGTGTATTGCCGTTTGTGGAAAATCATATGATTGATGGCGAGGACTCATTATCGATCAGGACCCAATTTTCCTATCCGAAAAAAGGGACACTAGATATTGCTGTCATCCACCTCCCGTTTATTTCAAATTACAGTGACTTGGAGCCATTCTTATATGAGGAGGATGTAACAATCCGCTGGGTCAAAAATTCAAGTGAATTCGGACAACCGGATGCGATTATCCTACCTGGTACAAAAAGTACGATCAGTGACATGCAAAATTTACGAGATAAACAGTTAGATATTTTAATCAAAAAACATGTGGCCAATGGCGGTTTTATTGTAGGTATCTGTGGTGGGTATCAAATCCTCGGTGAAGAATTGATTGATAAAGAAGGAAGGGACACAAACATTCCTAACTACAAGGTTAAAGGATTAGGAATGATCCCAGCGACGACTACTTTTTATCAAGATAAGGAAACCAATCAAGTCAATGCTCAGTATCACAAAGCTACGGGATTACCTGCATTTCAAGGGCTAGAGGGCTATGAAATTCATTTAGGAAAGACTACCGTTTCTAAAGGTGGTATTCCATTTTTAACCTTTGCTAATGGGGAAGATGATGGGTATTTCGGAAATGACGGACATATCATTGGAACATATCTTCATCATCTTTTTCATAATGATGAGTGGAGAAATCACTGGTTAAACATGATTCGGAAAAAGAAAGGTCTGCCTGTCCAAGAAATTAAATCTATTAGCGAGTATAAAGATAAACGATTTAATATTTTAGCAAATGAGATGAAAAGTCACATAAAATGGGATCTGATGAAAAAGCTCATCCATCAATGGGGTTCAAAATGATGATGTTCTGGAAAGGTTTTTTAATCGATATTCAATTTTTTACAGCAATCCCGATCAGAAGAGAATTGCCTATGGATAAGGAACACCTTAAAAAGGCAGTGCAAACATTCCCGCTCGTAGGATTAATGCAAGGGATTATTTATTCAGCGCTCTTATATCTTTGTCTGGAATTTACTCCTTTTAGCCACCTTGCTTCAGCCTTCTTGCTCTGGCTGGCAACAATTCTCTTGACGGGAGGAATTCATCTCGATGGCTGGATGGATGCGAGTGATGCTTTTTTTTCCTATCAAGATCAGGAGAAAAGGCTTGAAATTATGAAGGATCCTAGAACAGGTGCCTTTGGCGTTCTGTCCATATTGGTTTTATTAAGCTGTCGGTTTCTTTTTATTTATGAAAGTATAGCGAATGTTGAAAACGTCCTATTTATCATTATTGCACTTATTCCTTTTTTAAGTAAAAATGTCATGGGAGTTCTGTTGTTAACTGTGAAGACCGCCAAAAATGAAGGACTCGGCGCATTGTTCCAAAATGCGGCGAAACCGCAGTCACTATGGCTGTATCCCATTTACTTAATCTGTCTGCTCATTTTAGTTAGTTTTTTTAATAAGCAATTCTTCAATATAGGTATATTAATTCTGATTTCCGCATGCTGTATATTTCTGTTTCGCCGAAAAGCTGTGAAATGGTTTGGCGGTATTACTGGGGATGTCTTAGGCGCTGCGGTGGAAGGGACTGAGTTATTACTGTGGATGACCGTGTGGTTATTGCATTATTTCGTCATGGTGTAACCGAAGAGAACAAACGCAAAGCCTATTTGGGCTGGAATGATTCACCCTTATCTCCTGAAATAAAGGATTTAGTCATTTCAAAAAGTTATGAGCAGTATTATTCTAGTGATTTGCAAAGATGTGTTCAAACAGGAGAAAGATTATTTTCAAATGCTCAGTTAAATCTTGTCAAAGAATTACGAGAAATGAATTTCGGTAAATGGGAAGGGAAAACGTACGAAGAATTAAAAGAAAATGTTCACTATCGCAACTGGCTGAAAGCTCCTACTTTACATCTTCCGCCGGAAGGTGAATCATATCATGAATTCACCATAAGGATTGATTCTGGCTGGACTAAAATTGCCGACGAGATATTTATGTCAAACCTTAGGAGCTGTGCGGTAATTACTCATGGAGGAGTTATTCGCTATCTGTTATCAAGGTTTGCTCCGGTCAAAAAAGAATTTTGGGCGTGGGAGGTAAATCATGATCAAGGGTACGAACTCATTTTTGAAAGGGAATCATTAAGGAGAGGTGAACGATGCATTTTATTATTGGAGGTGCCTTTAACGGCAAAAGGGCATGGGTAAAGGATACCTATAACCGTTTCAAGAATAAACATTGGGTTTCAGCTTACGATGGCCACTCTCTCCCGATAAATCTAATTGATTTCGACGAGGGTGTGGTAATTCTTGAGGGACTAGAAATTTGGCTGAAAGATTTAACAGCGACATTTGATGCCGATAAGTGTCGGAAGATCTGGGTCAATTATTTAGAGGAATGGACTACTTGGGAAAATGCGAGCGAACAGCGAAAGTTAGTTGTGATTGGAACTGATATAACAAAAGGAATTGTTCCAATGGAGGTAGAAAATAGACGATGGCGGGATGTAACCGGTTGGGCATATCAAGATATCGCCTCCAAAGCCGAAAAAGTTGACGTCATATGGTACGGATTAAACCAAACTATAAAGTAAAGGGGAATATGACAATGAGAATTTACACAAGAACAGGTGACAAAGGAAAAACAAGCATCATCGGTGGACGGGTAGATAAAGATGACACCCGTGTTGAAGCATACGGTACCGTGGACGAAGTCAATTGCTTTGTCGGTCAGGCCATTCAAGAACTGGACCCAAATTTATTTAAGGACGTTCTGGCAGATCTTGAAAAAATCCAACATGAATTATTTGATTGTGGTGGGGACCTTGCAAATGTGACGGCAAAGCGGGAATTAAAACTTCACCAAGAGTCAATTGATTACCTTGAAAAGAAAATCGACGAGTACATTGAAGAAGCGCCTGAGTTAGAGCGATTTATTTTACCAGGAGGAACCAAACCATCTGCTTCCATTCATATCGCTAGAACGGTGACAAGACGAGCAGAACGATTAGTTGTTAAGTTAGTAAAAGCTGATCCGAAAACATCTGAAATAGCTTTGATGTACCTTAACCGCCTTTCAGACTATTTCTTTGCGCTGGCAAGAGTGATTAACTTCCGCTTACAGGTCAGCGATGTAGAATATGTTCGCAGTGCGAATGTGTTCAGGGATGGGAAGCGTAAGGAGGAAAAGTGAATGAAAGGAAAATGGATTAGCGGACTAGCGATGTTAACGGCATTGTCTGTGGTCGGAGCTATGATTAAGATTCCAGCTATTGTCGGCAGCGTCGCATTGGATGCATTCCCTGCACTTTTGGCAGCAGTCTTGTTTGGGGCAGGGGCAGGTGCATTAGTGGGGGCATTTGGGCATCTATTATCGGCATTGATCGGTGGGTTCCCACTAGGGCCCTTGCACTTTTTAATTGCTGTCGAAATGGCTGTGCTGGTTTGGGTTTTTGGGCACATGTATAAAAATAATAAAATTTTAGCAGGTGTGGTTTTTATCATTGGAAACTCATTGATTGCCCCGTTACCATTTATTTATTTAATGAATGTAGGATTTTATTTGGGAATTATTCCTTCCTTGCTCATTGGTTCCATCATCAATACGGTCTTCGCAATGGTCGCAATTCCACGACTAACATCTCTCGTAAAACATGGATTACCCAATCGGGATGTCAAACAATGAGGGATATCGTAACCATTCCTTTTAGCGGTGGGGACTCCCTCATTATTACTTGTGATAATAGCGGGGCCATTGGAATGAGGGAGCAAGACCATGTTCATGTTCCCTATGAAATCGTAGCTTATTATGCATTCAGAGTTGCCGCGATGGAATGTATCGCAGCAGGAGGGGAGCCTATTTCAGTATTGCTTCATAACTTTTGTGGGAATGAACCATGGGATGAGCTAGTTGAAGGGATCGAACTGGGACTTTCCGAACTAGAGTTATCAGGAGTCAGTATTTCTGGAAGTACAGAAAGTAACTTTCAGCTTCTGCAATCTGCGGTTGGGTTGGTTGTTCTTGGCAAAAAATCAACGGCTCAAATAACCGACCGAACTTTCTCAGAACAATTGAAATTGGCTGTTGTCGGTTTACCTCTAGTTGGAGATGAAGTGATCGAACTAAAGGATCAGGTTGCACCTCTACATATATTCAAAGAGGTCAGCAAGATTAATGATATTATGCTATGGCCGGTTGGTTCTAAAGGGATTCTGTATGAACTCAATCAAATGTTTCCAAATGAAAAGATAACACAAGACAGGGTGAGCACTACTGTTGATATAATCAAATCTGCTGGCCCATCCACCTGTTTCATGGCGTGCTTTCAACCCGAACAGGAAGAAATCCTCCGAAAAATCACAGGGGACTTGTTCCATACCTTAGAAATAAAAAAATAGCACCGACATTGGTGCTATTTTTTATTACTGCTGAATTCTTTCAATGAGAGAATTAACTCCCTTGCCAACCTTATATAAAACTTGATCCAACTTTTCTTTCCAACCTGGAGCATTTTCTTTGATCGTTTGCCCGATTTTCTGAGCATTTTCATTTAATTCCTTGCTAATTTTCTTCGCCTGTTCATTGATACTTATTTTTGTCGAGCGTTTACCAGCTAGTTGGTCATTTATAGAAACCACATCAAAGCTTTGTTTTGGAAGATGTTGCACAGATTTCTTCATAATCTCCTTAAAAATCGGTACAACATTGGCAGAACTTGGACTAGGCAGGTAATGTTCGCGGTCGGTTTGATCAAACCCAATCCAAATGGCGCCGACAAGATTTGGCGTATAACCGACCATCCATTGATCCTTCGTTCCACTAATATCACTATATGGTAACTGGGTTGACCCCGTTTTTCCAGCAATTTGCACATCAGGAATTCTGGCACGCCTAGCAGTACCTGTTTCAACAACGTTTAAAAGCATCGATGTCATTTCATCTGTGACTTCTTCTGACGTTACTTTTGTGGATTTTGCTTCATGCTCCGCAATCACATTTCCAGTTGGGCCGACTATCTTAGTAATTAAATGACTGTCTTCCCGCTTTCCGCCATTCGGGAAAGCTGAAAAGGCGTTAGCCATTTGAAGGGGGGAGACCCCTGTACTCATCCCGCCCAGTGCAATGGCTAGGTTCTTATCTGCTTTTTCCACAGGGATACCGAACCTCTTCAAGGAATCGATCCCCTTATTTAATCCAATCTCATTTAACAACCATACTGCTGGGATATTCAGCGACTTCTCTAGCGCTTTGTACATTTCAACCTTTCCTTCATAGGTCTTTGAAAAATTCTCTGGTTTATAGTTTCCGAAGTTTGTTGGTTTATCAACGAGTTCAGATGAGTATTTATAACCTTCTTCAAGGGCCGGTGTATAAACGGCCAGTGGTTTAATCGACGACCCTGGCTGTGCTCGTAATTGGGTCGCACGGTTAAAGCCGCGGAATATATGCTCACCACGTCCGCCAACTAGAGCACTTACTCCGCCTGTAGCTGGGTCCATCAGAACCGAGCCACTTTGAACAAGTTTTCCCCCTCTACTGCGTGGGAACAAGTAGTCTTCACTATACACTTTTTCAAGATCAGACTGAAGATTTTGATCCATTGCCGTGTAAATTCGATACCCTCTAGTTAGGATTTCTTCTTGTGTTAAACCATATTTATTGATTGCTTCATTCAGGACTGCATCCACATAATATGGATATTTTCGTTCCACATTGCTTCCGCCGCCATCTTTAAGGCGAATTTTTTCTTTTTTAGCTTTGTTATATTGCGAGCTAGTAATCATCCCTAGTTCTTTCATTTTACTTAATACAGTATTTCTTCTTTTCATGGCTAAGTCATAGTTATTGTAGGGATCTAGGTAATTCGGTGAATGGAGCAATCCAGCAAGCATAGCTGCTTCACTGACAGTAACATTTTTGATATTTTTATCAAAGTATTTTTTTGATGCATTGCTGATTCCCCAGGACCCGCTTCCAAAATAAACTTGATTAAGGTACATTTGTAAAATCTCGTTTTTGGAATAAACCTTTTCGATTTTTACCGCTAAAAAAAGTTCCTCCGCTTTTCGCTTATAGGTTCGTTCCGGTGACAAAAGGGCATTCTTCGTTAATTGCTGGGTTAACGTACTGCCGCCGCCTGTTATCCTGCCTGCAAACAAGTTACTGAAAAAGGCACGAGCAATCCCTTTAATATCAAAGCCGCCATGCTCATAGAATCGTTCATCTTCGATTGCCACGACCGCATTGGGGACATACTTTGGCAGCTCCTCGATTTTTATACCTTTGGTCCGATTGGTGGCAACATTACTTGCGATTTTCCCTTTTTTATCATAAATAACGGTCGGTTGACTGAGCCCTTGCTTCAGTGATTCTACATTCGCTCTCATCGCAATCCAGCCAAAGTAGAGAATGGTTGATAAAACAACGACTAGGATTAGTAATAATAATATTTGTGTTAAATGTTTATTTTTCCAGAAACGAACAATCTTTTCCCAATAAGGATGCAATTTCTCCATGTGATCTCCTTACTTTCAATAAGTAATTTTCAATCCATTATAAATATTATCTATTAAAAAGACTAGTAAAAACCCATATAGCAAGTAATATTTCCATATGTAACCAAAAAAACTTAAGAGACGGCTAACCATTTGTAAAAAAAATATATAAACTTTGTAGGGGGTAACCGAGTTTGCTTCGTCTATTATGGTGAAGTGATTGGAAAACAGGAGGATATTATGATAACAATAAAAAACCTAAGCCATGACTTTGTGATTGGAAAAAAAGGGAGACAAACGATCATACCGGTACTTAGAGATATTTCTTTTAGTGTCGAGGAGGGTGAAATCGTCACTATTGTTGGCAGAAGCGGGTCCGGAAAGTCTACGCTCCTTAACTTAGTTAGTGGTTTTATTCATCCGAAAGAGGGTGAAATTTGGATTAGCGGGGAAAAAGTATCAGATTTAAATGAATCAAAATTTTCGGACTTTCGAATCAATTATTTAGGATTTATTTTTCAAAGCTTTCAATTGATACCGAGCATGACCGCTTTTCAAAATGTAGAATTGCCGTTGATATTAAAGGGTGTGCACGAGAAGGAAAGAAAAATGCAGACCGAAGCGATGCTGCAAAAAGTGGGATTGCTAGATTACCAGGATCATTATCCTGGAGAGCTGTCAGGAGGGCAGCAGCAGCGGGTAAGTATCGCCCGGGCCTTAATTGTCAATCCCCCGATTATTCTTGCCGATGAACCAACAGGCAGCCTTGATAGTGAGACAGAGGAAGAGTTATTGAAATTCATTAAAGAATTAAACAGGGATTTGGGCATCACCTTTTTGATTATCACTCATGATGACAAGGTCGCTGATATCGGGAACCGCAAGATTGAGTTAAAAGATGGCCGAATTGTTGAGGAGGTGCTTGTATGAAACTAAGAGACCAATTCCGCTTCGTCCGCCAGAATATGAAGAAAAATAGAACAAGAGTATTTATGACGATTCTTGCAACCGCAATGGGTTGTGCCTTCTTAATTGTGCTCGCCTCTGTAGGGTTTGGTTTACAGAAATCAGTGGTCAAGGAAATTACCGAACGGAGGGTCATTACCCAAATAGATGTTCATGGTAAGGAAACAAAAGATGAAGGGGTGTATCGCCCTTTAAATGATAAAGATGTGAAATTATTTGAAAAGATAAACGATGTAAAAGCGGTGACAAGAAGAAAAATGTTACAACAGGAAGGGGCTTTTACAATTGGGAAATACCAAGAATCGGCGCCAACCTTTGTGGCAAATTTTCCGGCTGAAATAAGAGCTGGTTTTGAATTATCGGAAGGCCATTTGCCAAAGGGAAAAAATGAAGTGGTCGTTGGCTATAATTTCTTAACTAATCTCGCTGACAAGGCTGCGGGGGATGATCTGTATGATGAAAAGGGGCAGATTAAAGCAGAGTATCTTTATAAAGGAGAATTACTTGGAAAAGACATTGTATTAACAGTCCGGCAGTTTAAAGACGGAAAACAAATAGAAAAAACGTTCCCATTAAAAGTAGTGGGTATCTCTAAAAAGCCAACAAAAGAATGGGCACAGGATAGTAGTGTCTTTATTTCCGATGAGATGTTAACTGAAATTGAAAGGTTTACGGGGACACCGAAAGGATACATGTTGGATGTAAATACAAAAGAGGTACCAGATGATCTTGTAACCAATAAAAATATGTATGATGAAGTGAAAATTTACGCAAAAAACATGGAAGCAGTCCAAAGTATTTCTGACCAATTAAAAGAAAAGAATTATGCTACCTATTCTGTTGTCAATGAACTAAAAGAAGTAAACATGGTTTTTATGATTGCCAAGGCAGGATTAATCTTTATTGGGACCATCGCGATACTGATTGCTTCCATTGGTATTTACAATACGATGACGATGGCGGTGACCGAGCGGGCCCCTGATATTGGAATTATGAAAGCAATCGGTGCCAATCCGAAAACCATTAAACGAATCTTTCTGCTTGAAAGCAGTTATATTGGGCTAATCGGTGCCCTTATTGGGACAATCGTTTCTTATGGGATTAGCTATACGGTTAATTTTGCGATTCCATTAATAATCAAACAGGCATTTGGCCAAGAGACAGATTTAAACCTAATTTTTAGTGATATTCCGCTTGTTTTACCAATTATCTGTGTTGTGATTTGTTACGCTGTAACTATCATTTCAGGATTACGCCCAGCACAGCGCGCAACAAAGGTCGATGTCTTAAAAGCTATGAGAAGAGAAGTGTAATGGGTAAAAGATAAAACCCATGATACTAGCGGACAACCATTTCCTCGTCCAAGCATATGTTAATAGAAAGATTGTTTAACAAAAATGGAAGGGGATGGGGAAATGATCAACTGGAAAGTCCGATTAAGAAACAAGAACTGGGTAATCGCATTTGTATCTCAAATTATGATTGTAGCTCAGATGCTGCTAGCGTGTTTAAATTCCTTTGGAATCATTGATTTTCAACTGTCAGATGCCATTCAGAATGGTGTGTTAACCTTTGTTAATGCCGTCTTTGTTGTGTTGTCGATGTTAGGAATTGTACAGGATCCAACCACAAAGGGGTATAAGGATAGTGAACGGGCGTTGACTTACAAAGATCCAAACTAATGTATAAAGGGCAGTTCCAAATTGGAACTGGCTTTTTGTTCTTAGAACAGTGAGAAAATTCTTTACATTAGCCACACAAATTGTTTTACTAGATATGGACTGAAAAATTTTGTGAGAGGCAGTACATATTTATGGTAAAAATAAAAAGCTATATCGGACAATTTCACCCGATCGTGTGGGTTTTATTAATTGGCACCGTTCTATCAAGAGGCGCTTCTTTTATGACGCTTCCTTTCCTTTCCATTTACTTATCTAGGCATATGGATCTGTCGCCAATCGTCATCGGTTTAACCGTTGGGATGAGCCCATTAATGGCAACAGTTGGCGGTTTTATTGGCGGTCATTTATCAGATCGGTTTGGGCGAAAACCTGTTATGCTTATTTCTTTGTTTACAGTCGCATTTGTTTATTATGGATTTACGGTGGCAACTGGTGAGGGCTGGTTTATCCTTTTAAATGCATTAAACGGACTGTGCAATTCATTTTTTGAACCAACCGCTCAAGCCTTAATGGCCGATTTAACCGATAAGGAAAAGCGGATGAAGGTATATTCCTTGCGATATACTGCCATGAATATTGGGGCATCGGCAGGTCCGTTAGTTGGAGCCTACTTAGCTAATACATCAGCAAAGTTATCGTTTGCAATAACTGGAACCACCTATTTATTGTATGCAATGGTGCTGGTAATCCTAATGAAGAGGCTAGTCTTAACTAAGCCCGGACAAAGCAAAAAGGGTGTCTCCTTTGGTGATGCATTTAAAATTATTAGGACTGATAAAGCATTAAGGTATCTAATCATTGGTATTATTTTAGTCAACATGGGCTATGTTCAAATTGATTCCAACTTCCCGCAAATACTTGAAGGTACAGTCGAAAATGGCATTGTCATTTTTTCAACGCTGATCACGATAAATGCTGTGATGGTTGTTTTCCTGCAAATGCCCATTAGTCATGTTGCTGAGAAGTTCCGGTTAATGCAGGTAATGGTTATCGGTGCTGTATTTATGGCAGCAGGATTAGTTGCCTTCAGTTTTGTAAACGGCTGGGTAACTGCCATTCTGGCAATTGTTTTCCTAACAATAGGTGAAATTTTAATTTTCCCATCCAACAGTATGATGATTGATCAATTGGCACCAGAACATTTGCGTGGTACATATTTCGGGGCAGCACAATTTCGGAAAATTGGAAACTTTTTAGGGCCGATTATTGGCGGCTTTTTACTTAGTCAGTTTCAAGGCCAAATCATGTTTTGGGTACTTACGATCACAACCTTGGGTAGTGTGGTTTTCTTCTTAACAGGAAATAAATTTTATAGTATTAACGAAAAAACTCCAAACCTTGAGAAAACAATTTGATGAATATAAAAAATGCCTCTGGATACTAAACCAGAGGCATCATCTTTATCTTAAAATATCTTCAATTCTTACTAGAGTTTCATCGTTCAACTTTACACCCGACGCTTTCACGTTTTCTTCCAATTGCTCGGGACGGCTTGCACCGACAAGTGCACTGGCTACATTCTTTTGCCGCAAGATCCAAGCAAGGGCAAGATTAGCAAGGGAAAGGTTATTGTCTTGGGCAACCTCTTTTAAAAGTTCTACTTTATCAAGGTTCTCATCCGTTAACAAGCCAAAAAGATTGCTGTATTTTTCCTGTGAAGCCCGGCTGCCTGTTGGAGCTTGTTGTCCTTTTTTATATTTTCCAGTCAGCACACCCTGGGCAAGCGGGGACCAGACAACCTGCCCAATTCCATGCTTTTCGCTTATAGGTAGTACTTCTTTTTCAATATAACGCTGCAGCATGCTGTATTGCGGCTGATTGACTACTATGCGGTCCAGCAGCTTTTTATCGGCAAGATGAACTGCTTCGGTAATTTGTTCAGCCGTCCACTCACTCACACCAACATATAAGACTTTCCCTTGACGGACTAAATCATCAAGTGCACGTAAGGTTTCGTCGAGCGGTGTTTGAGGGTCATACCGATGGCAATAATAAATGTCTACGTAATCAGTGTTAAGACGTTTAAGACTGGCATGGCATTGTTCGATGACATGCTTACGAGATAAACCTTTATCATTCGGACCATCACCCATTGGCCAGAATACTTTAGTAGCCAATACATAAGAATCGCGGACATATTTTTTCAGTGCCTTACCTACAACGATTTCAGCTTCCCCACGCATATAAACATTGGCAGTATCAAAAAAGTTGACCCCTAATTCATATGCTTTATCGATTGAAGCAGCAGCATTTTGTTCCTCTACATAGCCTCCATATGTAAGCCAGCTTCCTAAGCTTATTTCACTTACTTTCAAGCCCGTGTTTCCTAAGCGACGATATTCCATATAATTAAATCCCTCCTAAAAATTTCGTAACTCAAAATAAAAATACAACAAAATTTACCTAAAAGTCCACAATTTAGTGAGTATTTTGCTAAAATAAGAATATCCAGATAGTTCCATGGTGAGCTACGCATGATTTTGATCATACTTTTCAGATGTTTTTCGAATATGATTAATCATCTGTTTGAAAAGGAGTCCTTAAAATGTGGTTTTGGATCATTATTTCAGCACTATTGATTGTCCTATTGCTGGTAGTTGAGGAGTTTTTCTATTATTTTTGGAATCGTTATTTGTATGGGCCAAATATAAAAGGGAAAAGGAGATGGTTGAGCAGACTAGTATTAGGTACCATTGTGTTAATCAAAAGGTTGTTCCGTGGAAGAGAAAAAGAAGTACCTAAAACGAAGACAGATAAGGGCCTCCCATTATAGGGGAGGCCCTTATCGTTTTATGTCTAGCTCCAGCGCCTAGGGGCTCGGGGTCATAAGCCAATCCGTCATGAAGGTCAAAAAACAACCTTCACGCCGGCTCGTCTTATGCCTGTCGCCCCTGAACGAGGCGCTTCCGCTTTTCTTAATTAGTAGGATTCTGTTTTTTCTTTTTCTTATTTAAATAACTACCAAAGGTATCGATGACGAAAAACAATAGAAATAAAAAAATAATTACATATTCAGCAGGCTCCATTACTTTAAAAGGGTTTATCGCCTTCCAAATAATTCCTGAAATGCCTATCCCCATCATAAGATCTAGTGAAACAATTAGAATTACGCTAAAAGTCGCCAATAAGCCAGTTACAAAAAATATTTTCAACCTCATCACACCTTTTGGGATCATATTGTCTTTATTCTTTAATTCTTAGCAGTTCCTTATTCCAATTTAAAATGTTTAACATGCTTGATTTAACCGTTTCAATGGGATAAAGTGGTAGCCTTTGGGCAATATATCCAATAATGGATGAAAAGTAATAAATAATCGTAAGCGAGGCGGGTATTGTGTCGATTTTGTCTAAAATGCTCAAAAATAAACAAAAAAAGAGACAGGACGATAATTATAAGCAAAAACAAGATCCGCAAAAACCAGAGGATTTGCCTATTCTAAGGGATTATCAAGAGAATATTTCTCATTTAAAAAAGGAGACTGGCAATAGCAGCGATGTAAACGTCCGCGAGTTTAAGATTGGTTCTCATAAAGGCGGACTTGTTTATATTGATGGATTGGCTAGTGATCAAGCTATAGCCGACTTTATTCTAGAATCCGTGATAGAAAAAGAAGTACCCGTAGGACCAATAGATATTTTTCAATTCATGATGGATGAAACAATGGCACTGGGAAATGTAAAGACCATTGAAAATTGGAATCAAGTATTTGATTCATTATTGTCTGGAAATACCGTCATCTTTTTGCAAGGATGCAACAAAGCGATTAGCGGCGAAACCAAAGGATGGGAAAAGCGGGCCATTTCAGAACCCTCAACCCAATTGTCGATTCGAGGTCCAAAAGATTCGTTTACAGAGACACTCCGGACGAATACTGCTTTAATCCGCCGTCGTGTAAAAAGTCCTAACTTACGGGTAGATTCTATGAAAATAGGTACTGTTTCCCAAACTGATATCGCCATCCTCTATATTGATGGAATTGCCAATGACAAAATTGTTGGTGAAGTTAAAGAAAGGCTTCAACGAATCAATATCGATTCCGTCCTCGGTTCTGGTTATATAGAGCAATTAATTGAGGATCAAACTTGGACAACATTCCCAACAACGTACCATTCCGAAAGACCGGATGTCGTAACATCTCATTTATTGGAGGGGAGAATTGCGATTGTTTGTGATGGCACCCCATTTGTGGTGACGGTTCCAGCTATCTTTATTCAATATTTCCAAGCACCGGATGATTATTATTCACGATTTGACATTTCAACAGGTATACGAATGTTAAGAATTTTAGCCTTCCTTATTGCCGTAATTGGACCATCTGTTTATATTGCAGCGACTACCTTTCATCAAGAAATGATTCCGACGACCATGGCAATCGCTATTGCTGCCCAACGTGAAAGTGTTCCATTTCCAGCCTTTGTTGAGGCATTAATCATGGAAGTAACGTTTGAAATATTAAGGGAAGCGGGTTTAAGACTTCCAAGGGCTGTCGGCCAAGCTGTATCAATTGTAGGGGCTCTCGTTATTGGGCAGGCAGCAGTACAGGCTGGGTTCGTCTCGCCTGTAATGGTTATTGTTGTTTCGATTACAGCAATCGCGAATTTTTCCACACCCGTTTTTGCTATGGCAATTGCAGCAAGATTAGTTCGCTTTGTTCTAATGGGATTAGCGACAGTGTTGGGGTTTTATGGAATCATGTTAGGGCTAATGTTCATGACGATCCATTTATGTTCACTCCGTTCATTTGGAATTCCGTACATGATGCCGCTCGCCCCTTTTAATCTTCATAATCAACAAGATGCGTTTGTTCGTTTTCCTGTCTGGGCTATGAAAAATAGACCCATGTTTATAAGCAAAGGCAATATTAAAAGAACCGGGGAAAATCAAAAGCCTGAACCCCCTAAACAATCGGAAAGTCAATCTAAAAATGGTGAAGAGTAATGAAAAAATGGTTACTAGTTATCTTGGTATTAATAATGTCTATGCCAATACTAAGTGCATGTTGGAATCAGAAAGAGCTCACAGATTTGGCCTTTGTGATGGCACTTGGTATTGATAAGGGTGAAGACGATTTATATCATGTCTCGTTTCAGCTTGTTAATCCCGGGAACGTTTCAACAGGTACAACCGGAGGAGGCCAGGGTCTGCCGATTGCCGTTTATAAAAGCAAAGGGAGGACGATAACTGAAGCAGCCAGGAATGCAACAAAAAAAGTTTCACGACGGTTATATTATGCACATACCAATTTAGTGGTTATAAGTGAAGAGGTAGCTAGGGATAGAACTTTAATGCTTAACATGTTGGATGCCTTTGCAAGGGATCCAGAGTTTAGAACTACTACAGAAATCGTTATTGCAAGAGATTCTAGCGCAGAGGAAATCGTTACTACTCTGACTATTCTTGATAAACTGCCTGTTACCAAAGTTACTAAAGAGTTAAAATTTACAGAAGCAATGAAAGGCGAGAATATGAGTATAAGTATTGATGATTTGATTGACGGGATTGTTGGAAATGGGAAAGAACCGATTTTAAATGGTTACCAACTAATTGGTATGAAAGAAGAAGCCAACAAGGCAACCAATTTGCAAAAAACAACAACCGATGCTTTTCTCTCAGCAGATGGACTAGCGGTCATTAAAGATGGGGCAATGATTGATTGGATTGAAAATAAAAAGGCTCGTGGGGTCATATGGATTTTAAACAAAGCCAAGAGTACCGATATTACGCTTAAATGGAATGGAAAGAAAAATGCCCTTAGTATCGTCCCTATTCGGTCAAAAACCAAGGTTTCACCAGTATTTAAAAACGGAAAACCCGTTATCAATATAAAGATTGAGAACGAGGGCTGGGTGAGTGAAGCAAATACACCTATTGATTTGATGGATCCAAAAACGATTGAAAAAATTGAAAAGTTGACGGAGAAAGCAATTAAGAAGGAAGTACAGTCGACAGTGAAGGAAGTAAAGCGGCTTAAGTGCGATATCTTTGGGTTCGGTGATGTTGTTCATAAAGCCAATCCTGAACTATGGAAAAAGCTAAAGGGAGATTGGAACAATAATTATTTTGCAGACCTTGAAGTGAATGTTAAGGTGGATTCTTACGTCCGGAGGGAAGGGGTTCGGACGAATCCGTTTTGGTCAGATATTAATAAATAATGATAGATATAGAATGAGGGGGGCGCTCGTACATGGAAAAGGCAAAAATAAGTGGATTCCAATTGTTCGTGCTTATTGTATTGTTCGAAATGGGCAGCGCACTTCTCCTTAGTCCCGGGTCAGAAGCGAAACAGGACGCCTGGATCGCTATATTGTTCGGCTTAGCTGGCGGAATCATTGTCTTTTTTATTTATTATCGCCTACATATGTACTATCCTGACCTGCCTTTAACGAGTTATCTTCAAAAAATAATAGGAAAATGGTTTGGAAAGTTAATTGGTTTTTTATATATAGTCTATTTTATTTATATCGCATCAAGAGTTTTACGAGATTTCGGAGAGTTATTAACCACAACGATTTATAATAGTACACCCCTATTTGTTATCAATACTTTAATGGTTGTAACTATTATCTATGGGATCCATAAGGGGTTTGAAGTATTAGCGCGAGTTTGCGAAATTTATTTTGGAATTGTCTACCTTACAGCGATAGTCGGCATGTTTTTAATTACCTTTTCTGGTTTAATTCATTTGGGGAATCTAACCCCAATCTTAGAGGACGGATTGAAACCTGTTATTAAAACATTTTTTAAAACAACCCTCACCTTTCCCTTTGGAGAAATGGTTGTCTTTACGATGCTGCTCCCATTTTTAAATGATAAGAAAAAGGCTAAAATTGTTTGTTTAGGCGGGATGATATTAGCGGGTATTAATATCACCATTACAACTATAGTAAATATTTCTGTTTTGGGCGTGGGTCTCTTTCATCGATCTACGTTTCCCTTATTAACCACAATAGGGAAAATCCAAATTGCCGATTTTCTTGAACGATTAGATGTATTATTTATGCTCTATTTAATTATTGGCGGTTTCTTTAAAATTGCAATTTATTATTATGCTGCGGTGGCCGGTGCTGCTGATATTTTTCATTTTAAAAATCAACGCAAGCTTGTGTTTCCAATTGGGATGATCGTTTTATTTTGTTCGATAACAGTTGCCTCTAATTTTGCAGAATTTATAACAGAGGGTACTGGTGTTGTTCAGGATTTTCTGTCGTGGCCATTTCAAATTATCATTCCCTCCATCTTACTAATCATTGCGTTTTTTCGTAATCGAAAGAAAAAAACTAGCCCAGCATAGGCTGAATTGGTTTTGGAAGAATGTGCATTGCTCAGAAGTAATATATAACCCTTTTTAAGGGGGGGGAACAAACGTACATGGAAAAAGTAAAAATAAGTACAACCCAATTATTTGTCCTAGTTGTATTATTTGAAATGGGTAGTGCTATTCTGGTTGGAATTGCATCAGGTGCCAAACAGGATGCATGGATCGCTGTATTGTTGGGTTTAACCGGTGGATTAATGATCTTCTATGTTTATTATCGATTATTTGTGTACTATCCTGACCTACCCTTAACTAGTTATCTTCAAGAAATTATTGGAAAGTGGCTTGGACGGTTTATTGGGGTATTATATGTAGTCTACTTTTTATATTGTGCATCGAGGGTTTTACGCGATTTTGGAGAGTTATTATCTTCAACCATTTATAACAGTACACCTTTATTTGTGATCAATTCCTTAATGATTCTTACGATAATTTATGCTATCCATAAAGGATTTGAAGTAATATCGAGGGTTGGAGAAATTTTCTTTGGAGTTGTCTATGTGACAGCGATATTAGGTATGCTGTTAATTGTCTTTTCTGGTTTGATTCATTTAGGAAACATAAAGCCAATTTTAGAACATGGGTTGAAACCTGTCATAAAAACATTCTTAACACAAACCATTACCTTTCCATTTGGGGAAATGGTCGTTTTTACGATGCTGCTTCCATTCCTAAGGGATAAAAAGAAGGCTAAGATTGTTTGTTTGAGCGGGATGATCTTAAGTGGAATAAATATTACCATTACAGTAATTGTAAATATTTCTGTATTAGGTGTAGCTCTCTTTTGTCGATCTACTTTCCCACTTTTAACCACAGTAGGGCAAATTCAAATTGCTGATTTTATTGAGCGTTTAGACGTATTATTTATGCTATATCTAATTATTGGAGGTTTCTTCAAAATTGCGATTTACTTTTATGCAGCAGTAGCTGGTGCAGCAGATATTTTTCAAATTCCGAATCAACGCAAAATTGGCTTTCCTTTAGGACTGATTGTCTTATTTGCATCTGTTACTATTGCTTCCAATTATGCAGAACATATAAAGGAAGGTTTAGTTTTAGTTCCGCTATATTTGCATTGGCCATTCCAAATTATCATCCCGTCTTCGTTACTGATTATTGCTTTTATCCGGAATAGGAAGAAAAAGAAAAGCCCGGCATGATCGCGCGGGCCTAAACTATTTGTTATACTTTTTCATTGGCCAATCTGTGGGTATTTTTCAGAGTATCTTGTTTAACAGGCAGGGCTATCTGGACAGATGTCCCTTGATTCTTTTGACTGTCGAAATGAATCGTGCCTTGGTGCGATTGAACAATCTTGAAACTTACCGTTAATCCTAGCCCAGTCCCTTTTTCTTTTGAGGAGTAAAATGGTTCGCCGATTCTCTCTAATCTTTCTTTTGAAATACCGCAGCCATTATCATCAATATTAATTACTACTTTGTTTTCTTCTGTCTTTTTTAAATCAATTGAAACAGTTCCACCATTAGGTGAAGCTTCAATTGAATTTTTAATAAGATTGATGAATAATTGCTTAAGTTGGTTGGGTTCACACTCAATAACGATTTCATTTTCCGGAAAGGAGGATTCGATTTGAACATTATATAAACTGGCTTCTGTGCTTAATAGCGAGATGACATCCTTCAATAACTTTTGAAGGTCTGCACGGGTATATTTTAATATTTGCGGTTTGGCTAACAACAATAGTTCTCCAACAATATGATTTATTCTGTTTAATTCGTCTAACATAATTTGATAATAGTTTTCGTGCTTTCCATCTTCCATTTGTAGAAGCTGTACAAACCCTTTTAAAGATGTCAGTGGATTCCTAATTTCATGTGCTACACTTGCAGATAATTCACCCACAATCGATAACTTTTCCGTCCTTCGAAGGCGCTCTTCAGTTTCTCTTAATTTGGTGACATCACTGCCATAGCCAATAATTCCAGCAATCTTCCCATTAATAATGATTGGGAGGGAGGTACATTGTAATATGATTCGATTCCCGTTTGCATGTGGAATGTTTATCTCATACAAGACAGGTTTAATTTCTTCAACAACCGTGGAAATAAATTTAGGCAGAAATCTGATATACTTTTTCGGTAATAAATTTTTAAGATTTTTTCCAATTATTTCTTCTCGTTTGAAGCCGGTAATGACATCATATTGTGAATTTAAATTGGTAACCGTTCCACTGAGATCCATCATATAAACAATATCTGGACTGTATTCAAACAGTGATTTATATTGTTGCTGACTTTCTGCTAATTTTAACGCCATTTCTTTTTTCTCTGTAATGTCCCGTCCGATGATTACCAAGCCTTCCCGGCTGCCATCACTATTAAATAAAGGCACTTTAATCGTGTCAAATATTCTTGCTGATCCATCTGGGACAGGGAGGACTTCTTCAATACGGGTAATGCCCCGATTATTCCATGCCTCTTCATCAGAAATTTCACAATATCTAAGAGCATCACCATAAAAGTCAGTATAATTTGCTAATTCAGAGTCCTTTTTCCCTCGATAATCCACATTCTCAAGTTGAAACAATTGTAACCCAAATTCATTGGCTTCAATCCATCGACCTTCGCCATCCTTAAAGTTAACAAAATCAACCATTGAATTAATTAATGTCGATAGACGTTTTTGATCTTCCTTAGAAACAGATAATTCCTCTTTTTTACTGATAAAAAAATAAAGAAATCCTCCAGTAACACATATATATAACATCTCTTTTGCCCTCTCAACCACATTAACTATTGAAGAGGGAATAAATTTTTCAATTAAATAATTGGACCCAAAGATCCAGATAATACTTGAAATTAAGTAAAACAGGATCAGCTTTTTTTTATCCATGGAAATCTCCAGTTCTTTTCAATAAATATGGTACATAGTCTATAGTACTAGAAAATCCATTATTTTGGAATAATACAATTGTAGAAATAGTAGAAATCCAATAATTATTGAATTCTTTTTCCAAGAATAAGTAAATCTCTCTCGACACCATCTAATTCAGCTATATTTGGAAGATGGGCCCATTTTTCAAAACCAAAGCCGTTAAAAAGCCTAATACTAGGTTCGTTATGACCAAAAATAAAACCAAGCAGGGTTTTGATGTTCAAACCTGGACAAGCATCCATTGCTTTTTGAATTAAAAATTTACCCAGTTTTCTCCCACGAAAGTCTGGATGAATATAAATACTGATTTCTGCTGTTGCATTATAAGCTGGGCGGCCGTAAAAGGATTGGAAGCTTACCCATGCGCAAATTACACCTTGATCTTCAACAACCCATAATGGACGAAAAGCGGGTGAATGTTCATGAAACCATTGGATCCGGTTCTCCACTGTAATTGGTTCCAAATCAGCTGTAACCATCCTGCTTGCTATGGTTGTATTGTAAATATCAACAATTGCCGTCAAATCACTAATATTTGCATCCCTAATCGTAAAGTCTTCAATCATGTCATTCACCACTCCAGATTTTTTTTATCTAATAGATTTTATATTATCTTTTGGGAGAAACATAAGCAATATTGTCATAACATAATTTTTGTGAAAAAAGAAAAACCTTTTCTCGAAATTGTTTTCCGAGAAAAGGCCTTTTCTTCTAATGACAGTATATCTATAACTGCCATTACTCGTTTCTTTTGCCAAAACCTTACCAGCGGTGGGCCTTGGCATTACTCCTTAAAATGATCTGGTTTTGTGACATTTTTGTTTGCCCATTAACCTGTGCTTTGGTATGCTTCGCTCTCGTTGTACCATAATGAAATAGCTCAGAGTGCGGATCTAATTGATCTTTATAGCTCATCAAATCACCTCATCAAAGGATTTGAAACGAAGATATTCTACTGAATATCATAGTTAGCATTTGTCAAAAAACAGGAAAATAGTCATTAAAACCAAAATAATTAAATCTAAATAAACACTTGTATTATCTGAAAGTTCGGAATAAAATAAAGTTACATACCAACCGGTAGGTATGCTTAATAATGGTTTAGCATATGATTATTTAACGGCATGATCAATTAATCTTAGAATAAGAATGGAGTGAATGATATGTATTTACGTTTGACTGATGAACAAAAAATGGTTCAAAAAACAATTAGGAGATTCGTAGAAAAAGAACTCATTCCACTTGAAAATGATGTCCTTAGAAATGAACGTGAAGGTAAACCAAGTCTTCCTGCCGGTAAACTTAAGGAATTGCAATTAAAAGCTAAGGAAGCTGGATTTTGGGGAATTAATACTCCCGAAGAGTACGGCGGGGCAGACCTGGGCCAAATGATGATGGCGATTGTGTTAATGGAGGTTTCAAAAACATTTGTACCGTTTCAGTTTGGCGGCAGTGCTGATAATATCCTATATTATGGGAATGAAGAACAAAAGAAAAAATATTTAATCCCAACAATTAACGGAGATAAAAAGTCTTGTTTTGCCATGACAGAGCCTGGTGCTGGTTCCGATACAAGAAATATTAAAATGACGGCTGTAAAAGACGGAAATGAATGGGTCCTAAATGGTGAAAAAACATTTATTACTGGCGGAAATGAAGCCGATTTTGTGATGGCAATAGCGATTACTGACAAAGAACTTCATCAATCCACATATGGACGTGAAGGAGTAACATGCTTTATTGTCGACCGAGATATGGGCTGGAAATCAGAGTATATACATACAATGGGAGAATGGGGACCAGCCGGCCTTGTATTCGAAAATGTCCGTGTACCAGAGGAAAATATCCTTGGTGAGTTACACAAAGGCTATAATCTCGGTCTGGAGTGGATCGGTTTTGCGCGCTGGGTCGTAGGGGCAAGAGCTGTCGGAACTGCCGAACGTTTGCTGCAAATGGCGATTGATTATGCGAAGGAACGGGTCACTTTTGGTAAACCAATTGCCGAAAGACAAGCAATCCAATGGCAAATTGCTGATTCAGCAGTTGAAATTGAAGCAGCAAAGTGGCTCGTCTTGAACGCTGCTTTCACCTTAGATAATGGGGAAGATAACCGGCACTTAGCATCGATGGCAAAATTATATGGTGCAAATATGGGAAACAATGTCGTCGACCGTGTCCTTCAGATTCACGGCGGGATGGGTTATACAAGAGAATTACCAATTGAGCGATGGTACCGTGAAGCGCGACTATGGAGAATTTACGATGGCACAGATGAAATTCAACGCATGATTATCGCGCGGAATCTGATTAAAGGCCATGTTAAGATCGGTCAATATGTATAAAAAATGTAAGCGCAATCAACAAATTCATTAAACCGGAGGAGAATAGAAATGGCAGGAAGATTTGCAGGAAAAGTAGCTTTTGTAACGGGTGGAAGCCGTGGAATCGGAAAAGGAATCGTTGAGCTTTTTGCCCAAGAAGGGGCGAAGGTTGCTTTAATTGATTTGAATGAAGAGGCGTTAAGTGAAACAACCAGTGAATTGAAAGAAAAAGGTGTAGACGTGTATTCGAAAGTTGCAAATGTCGTGGATGCGGAGCAGGTTGAAACCGCGATGCAAGAGGTTTATGAGGCATTCGGGTCCATTGATATTCTTGTTAATAATGCAGGAGTGATTCGCGATAATCTGCTTTTTAAAATGACAGATTCAGACTGGCAAATGGTCATGGATGTACACTTAAAAGGATCATTCAATGCGGCCCGTGCTGCCCAAAAATATATGGTCGAAAATAAATACGGGCGTATTATCAATATTTCATCGACTTCTGCACTTGGCAATCGCGGTCAGGCCAATTATGCTGCTGCGAAGGCGGGGTTGCAGGGCTTTACAAAAACACTTGCAATTGAGTTGGGGAGATATGGGATTACCGCGAACTCGGTAGCCCCTGGATTTATTGAAACAGAGATGACTAAAGAAACTGCTGCGAGAATCGGGATTCCATTTGAACAGCTTATTCAAGCAAGTGTCACAGGTATTCCAGTCGGCAGAAGTGGGAAGCCAGAAGATATTGCCAATGCAGTTGCCTTCTTTGCTGATGAAAAATCATCGTTTGTTAATGGTCAAGTGATTTATGTTGCTGGCGGACCAAAATGCTAAATAGATGAGGTGAAGGTGAATTGTTTAAAGAACTGATAGGTAAACAATCGAACAAGGTTAAAAATGTAGTTGAGAGAGGAGCCATTAAGAAATTTGCAGAAGCAATTGGGGACCTTCATCCGATTTATTTTGATGAGGAAACGGGAAGAAAGTCTAGATATCAAACCAATATTGCTCCGCCAACCTTTCCAAGAACATTTGATTATGGTGACATTGAAGGATTAAACCTGCCAAATAAAGGTTTAATCCATGGTGAACAAACGTTTCATTATGAACGTCCTTTAAGAGTAGGAGAGGCGATATTCTGCTATTCCAAAGTGAAGAATTATTTTGAGAAAAAAGGAAACTTCGGTGAGATGGGGTTTCTGATTCTTGAAAGCTTTGGTGAGGAAGCGGAGGGTGGTTTGATATTTAGTTCAACTTCTACGGTTGTCATATCAGAAGCTGTGAGGAAGGTGTTGGTTAAATGAGTACACTCACACAGTTACAAGTCGGCGAGTCTGTAAAAGAAATTCAACTGGATCCTGTCTCAAGGATGGACCTTATTAAATATTCAGGTGCATCTGGAGACTTTAACCCGATCCATACAATTGATGATGAGGCAAAAAATGCGGGATTACCAGGAATCATTGCTCATGGAATGTGGACGATGGGGAATCTTGCCAAGCTTTTTACTGCCTATTATGAAGAAGGCTTTATGAAAGATTACTCAATCCGCTTCAAAGGGATGGTATTTTTAAATGACGTAATCACCTTAAAGGCTACATTGAAAGAAAGGCAGGATAAAAACCTGCGCTTTACGGTCCAGGCTGTGAATCAACAGGGGAATGAAGTGTTAAAAGGGGAAGTTTTGTATCAACAATATTAAGCATGTATGAATTCTGACCCAGCACCAAGAGGACCTCTCTTTATGGTGCTGGGTTTATTGCTATCTATATTATTTTGTCTTACAACTTCAACTGACACAAATAAAGGAAAGTATGGGCCATGCACTATTGTTTGGATAAATGTTTCTAGTATATCAATGAAAAAATTGACGAATAAATGGATGTTGAATATTGCGAAAATTTTGATATCATAATGATTATCTACATACCAACTGGTTAGTATTTAGTCGCTGATTGAAAATTCGAGGGTTTCGTTTTAGGCAGTTCACCAGTTTTGGCTGAAAAAGGGTTCATTAAAAAAGACGCTATTATATTAGGAGGAACCACCAATGAATGTAAAAGAGTTGTTTGATTTAACAGGAAAAGTAGCTATTGTTACTGGCGGAGGCAGAGGACTAGGACAGCAGATCGCTGAGGGCTTCGCGGAAGCGGGTGCTAATGTTGTGGTTTGTTCAAGAAGATTGGAAGCCTGTGTAGAAATTAGTGAAGGGCTAAAAAGAATGGGTGTAGAGAGTATTGCATTAAAATGTGATGTCACAAATCCAGAGGATATTAAAAATGTCGTCGAGCAAACAGTGGAACGTTTTGGGCGAATCGATATTCTTGTTAATAATAGTGGTGCATCCTGGGGTGCACCGGTCGAAGAAATGCCGCTCGAAGCGTGGAAAAAGGTGATGGATGTCAATGTAACAGGAACTTTCTTAATGTCTCAGGCGGTTGGTAAGGTCATGCTTCAACAAAAATCTGGAAAAATAATCAATATTGCTTCAGTAGCTGGTTTAAAAGGCAGTAATCCCAAGTATATGAATGCCATCGGCTATAACTCTAGCAAAGGGGCAGTGATTACTTTTACGAAGGATTTGGCAGTCAAATGGGGGCCAAGTGGTATTTATGTAAATGCGATCGCCCCAGGATTTTTTCCAACGAAAATGTCTAAAGGGTTGCTGGATCATGGGGGAGAGGCCATTCTTGAAGGTACACCCCTAAGGAAGTTTGGTTCTGAAAATGACCTAAAAGGCGTTGCCTTATTCCTAGCCGCTCCAGCGTCTGATTTTGTAACAGGTGATGTCGTAGTGGTCGATGGTGGTGCCCATGCGATGTAGGGGATACGCTCATTTATGTAGAGGATTCTCTCATTGAGGTTGACTATTCGCTCATTGAAATGAGGGAATTCCACAGTTAAACTGGTATTTTCTCGTAGTCATAGTAATTCGCTGATAGAACCGGAGAATACGCCGATTGAACACAGAAATTCGCTGATAGAATAGAAGAATTCTCTACGACCCCCTAATTCCTTTGGACACGAACAGGGTTGAAATTATACACTTGTGACAAGAATAATGTCCAAGGTTAGGGGGTCTTATTAAATGGCAAAAAGAAGGATTGATGCTCTAGAAGACGTCAAAAAGAGTTATGTCCGAATGGCTATTGAAAGTGGAAATAATACTACTGTAGCCCGAAATGCAGGAATCGACCGAAATACGCTGGCTAAGTGGATTAAGGAGTATGGGGATGAAGTTAGGGAACAGATGGATGATCCAACTACTGCAATTCTTTCTGCTGAACCTACAAAAGAGGAATTGAAAGCCAAGTATGAACAGGCCATGAAGTTGCTTGGCGAAAAGGAACTGGAAGTAGCCATGCTTCGAAACCTTTTAAAAAAAAATCATTACCGGCCCTAACGGTCCTAGAAGAGGTTCGGATTTGGGCAGAGGAGGGATTTTACATTAATAGGTTGACTGATGCAGTAGGAATAAACCGGTCTTTGTATTATTACCACGCTGGAGAAGAAGTGATAGAAAGCAAGGGAAAACGTGGGCGCCCTTATCCAGGCTATTCGAAAACAGAATCAGGCAAGTTGGTCCCAGACTCCCAAATTGAAGAGTATTTGATGGAAGCCATTGAAGGTGAAGCCGTGGTATATGGGGTAAAGAACCTGACGCAATTACTTAAGGATGAACATCATTTGGTCATCAATCACAAAAAAGTCCATCGTTTGTGTGCTAATCTGGGAATCCTCTTGCCACAAAGGTCAGGGAAGCCTAAATACCCTAGAAAACTTGTAAGAAATCGGCTAATTACAGCACCAAACCAACTTTGGCAGCTTGATATTAAATATGGGTCGATCGAAGGTAGCCGCAGGTTCTTCTATCTAGCAAGTGCCATTGATGTATTCGACAGAAGCATAGTAGGCTATTATAGGGGATCGAAGTGCCAAGCCCAGGATATTACAGGGATGCTTAAAGAGGCAATTATCAGAAGGGGTCTGGAAGTACCCGAGGAAAATAGTGGGCACTGCATTATCATACGAACCGATAATGGACCACAATTTGTAAGCAACCATTTCGGTGAATTCTGTGAAACAAATAAGGTTTATCATGAAAGAATTCCTCCGAGATCACCAAATTACAATGCCTTTATTGAATCTTTCCACAGTATAATCGAGCGGGACATATTCGGTCGTTACTCATTCGAGTTTTTTGAAGAGGCATACTACCGGATTGACGAGTATATGGAATTCTATAATCAAAGGAGATACCATGGTAGCTTAAGACGTATGTCCCCTCTCAAATTTTATGAGAAATACAAAGATAGCGAGTTCCCCGCCGAAATGGCGATTAGCCTGTAAAGCAGGCATAGGTACTCCTTCTTCACTTGCAGACCAAGCAGATGAAGGAGCGAAAGGGTCAAGCGGTTTGGGCTTGACGCTGTAGTGTAATCATCTATAATGGCGAAAAGTGAAGAAGGATTACCCAAAAATCAAAAACTAAGATAGAGCGAGAAAACAATAGCTAGTGTTAGGAATTAGGGGGTCAAACCGAATTCGCCGATAGAACTAAGAAATTCGCCGATAGCATCCCCGTTTATACTGATAGTGGACCATATAAGGTCCCTGTAAATATAAAAAGACAATAATTTTCCTGAAAATGCTCAACTTTTAATAATAATAGTCAAATTCAAGAGGTGAAAATGCTATGAAAAGAGATGCGGTCATTGTTTCAGCCGTCAGAACGGCGATTGGCAGACAGGGTATTGCTCTTGCTGGGATTCCTGCCCATGTTTTGGGCGCAGAAGTCATTAAAGAAGCAGTTAAACGAGCAAATATTAACCCAGAAACCATTGATGATGTCATTTTTGGAAATGTCCTCTCTGGAGGTGGAAATATTGCTAGATTGACAGCATTACAGACAGGATTATCATTGGATTTACCTGGATTAACGGTTGACCGGCAGTGCGGTTCCGGAATCAATGCTATCAATCTCGCTGCTCAAGCAATTCGTGCTGGTGATGGCGAAATCTATATTGCCGGAGGGACAGAAAGCATGAGCCGTGCTCCATATTTGATGGATCGGCCTGAAAAACCATTTAGTCCAATACCGCCAAGTTTTAGAAAGTCACAGCTATCACCGAAAGAAATTGGGGATCCGCCCATGGGAATTACCGCTGAAAACTTAGTTGAAAAATATCAAATTACAAGAGAAGAACAAGATCAATTAGCCCTTCAAAGTCAACAGCGCATGGCGATCGCGATGAAGGAGGGTCGATTCGATGAGCAAATTGTCCCCATCAAGATTCCCGTCAAAAAGGGAGAACAGCTTATTTTTAAAACGGATGAGCATCCACGGCCACAAACAACCTATGACGCTTTGGCAAAACTGCAGCCAGCTTTTCTTAAAGGCGGAACCGTTACTGCTGGCAATAGCTCGGGCTTAAATGATGCCGCATCAGCCCTTGTGATTATGTCGAGAGAGAAGGCTGAGGAATTAGGCCTAACCCCGCTAGCAGTGATTCGTGCATATGCAGTTGCTGGTGTAGACCCGAACATTATGGGAATCGGACCTGTCCCTGCTGTAAAAAGGGTACTCGAAAAGTCTGGATATTCGTTAAATGATATGGACGTTATTGAAATAAATGAAGCATTTGCAGCGCAGGTATTAGCATGTAATCGCGAACTGGAGATGGACCTTGAAAAAGTAAATGTAAACGGTGGAGCTATCGCCCATGGACATCCACTCGGGGCAACAGGTGCGATCCTAGTCACAAAAGCAGTCTATGAATTAAAACGATCAGCTGGGAAATATGCGCTGATTACTGCCTGTATCGGTGGCGGGCAAGGAATTGCTACAATCATCGAGCGTGAATAATTTGTGGTTTCAGGTACCTAAGGGGAGCGGGAGGGAGACTTTGTCTCCTTCCCGGTTAAAAATGTAAAAAGGTTTTTTTATAAAATGACAGCGTTTACAATAAACTCTACCAATCTATTAAACAAGGAGTGAAGTCCATTGCTAACTCTTCATTTTGAATATTGGCCAAAAATCTCCACATCTTTAAAAGTCCCGTCTACTTCGCTGTATGACAACCTCAGAGTCAGTGCAAGCCGTTACCCAGATCAGGATGCTATTTACTTCTACGGCAACAAATTATCCTATGATCAACTCGATTCCGAAGTAAACGCCTTAGCCGGATATCTCCAACACAAACTAGGTGTCCAAACTGGCGAAAAGGTCTTACTATTTATGCAGAATTCCCCGCAGTTTGTGATTGGCTACTATGCTATTTTACGAGCTAATGCCGTGGTTGTTCCAATTAATCCCATGTTAGTTGCTGATGAATTAGAATTTTATGTTCGTGACTGTGAAATAAAGACTGCTCTCGCCGGGCAGGAACTATATGACCGGATTCAACCATTGTTACAGAAAACTTCGTTAGAGAATTTAGTCATCGCTGCCTATTCGGATTACGCAGGCGGAGGATTTGAAGGAATTCTGCCAAACGAGGTAGCAGCTCCGAGAGTTCCTTTTTCAGGGTCAGGGCACTATCTTTGGAACGAGGCGATTCAGGCAAATCTTTCACCAACGGAACATACGGTCAAGGGCGATGATCTGGCATGCGTTCCGTATACCTCAGGAACAACGGGGCTGCCAAAGGGCTGTATGCATACCAACCGAACGGTCAATGCAAACACAGTTGGTGCTTATCACTGGTCATTAACAACGCCAAATGCTGTTCACTTAATGTCCTTGCCGCTTTTTCACGTAACCGGAATGGTCCACAGTATGCATATGCCAATCTACAGCGGGAGCACTATGGTCATCTTGACAAGATGGAATAGAGACCTCGCAGTAGAAATGATAAAAACACTAAATTGTACCCACTGGGTGACGATTGCCACCATGATTGTTGATTTCCTAGCAAATCCAAAACTGAAAGCAGAGGATATTGCCTCGTTAACATCGATTTCTGGAGGCGGTGCCGCCTTACCTGAAGCGGTTGGCGAGAAATTATTTCAGCTATCTGGGTTGCGTTTTGTCGAAGGATATGGTCTATCCGAAACGATTGCGCAAACCCACTTCAATCCAGCTGAACGCCCGAAAATGCAGTGCCTTGGTATTCCATCATTTGATGTCGATGCTAGAATCATCGAACCTGCAACTGGAAAAGAACTAGGTGTCGGGGAAGTTGGCGAAATTATCGTCAACGGACCGCAGGTGATGGTCGGCTACTATAACCGCGATGACGAAAATAGAAGCTCCTTTATTGACATCGATGGAAAAAAATTCTTCCGGACCGGTGACATCGGTCGCTTTGACGAGGAAGGCTATTTCTTCATCGTCGATCGTGTCAAACGAATGATCAATGCTTCTGGCTACAAGGTTTGGCCAACCGAGATTGAATCTTACCTTTATAAGCATCCAGCCATTCAACAGGCCTGTGTGGTCGGTGTGCCGGATCCAAGAAGGGGAGAAACTGTTAAAGCCTTTGTGATTTTAAACCAAGATTTTGAAGGGAAAGTCAGTGCAGAGGAAATTATCGAATGGTCAAAACAGCATATGGCTGCCTATAAATACCCGAGATTGATTGAATTTAGGAAACAATTCCCAATGACTTCAAGCGGCAAGATATTATGGCGCACGCTACAAGAAGAGGAAAAAGTGAAAGTATCAAATAAGGTTCAGTAAACTTGTTTCACCAAGGGGAACTTGCACATTGGAACGCTCCCTGTTGAAACTGTTTAAAAAATACTTTGACAAAAGTTAAAGGGGGAGACTATGGAGATCCTTATTCAGCAGCTATTTAATGGTTTAACGATCGGAAGCGTATACGCCCTTGTTGCCCTAGGATTAACACTTGTTTATGGGATTCTGCACATTCCAAATTTTGCGCATGGAGCCTTATACATGATGGGTGGATACATAACCTTAACGATGATGACCAAGTTTGGACTTCATTATTGGTTTGCGATTTTCGTTTCCATTATTGTGGTGGGTCTCATCGGCGTATTGATGGAAAGGTTTGTTTTTCACCCACTTAGAGAAGCACCGCCCATCCACGATAAGATTGCTGCAATTGGAATTCTCTTATTCTTAGAAGCTTTCGCTCAATTTTATTGGGGTGCTGAATACCAGACAATGCCAACACCTTACGGAGAGGTTGTCCAGATCCTAGGATTAACATTTACAATGCAGCGAATCCTCATTGTTGTTGCGGCTCTAGTTGTCATGGTCCTTTTATATCTTTTCTTAAAAAAGACCTATACGGGCGCAACGATTATTGCGATGTCCCAAAATCGTGAAGGAGCCAACCTTGTTGGAATTAATACGAACAAGGTAGCAATGGTTACGTTTATGATTTCTGGTGGACTTGCCGCTATTGCCAGTTCTCTCTCTGCACCTATTAATCTAGTATTCCCAGGTATGGGACAGCTTGTTATTTTAAAAGCGTTTGTCATCATTATCCTTGGCGGGATGGGAAGTATTCCTGGAGCCATTGTCGGTGGTTATATTTTAGGATTTAGCGAGAGTTTAGGTGCGACCTATGTGTCTAACGACTATAAGGACATCATTGCCTTCGTTCTGCTAGTCATTATATTAACTGTAAAGCCTACCGGACTGTTTTCTAAGGGGGGCCAGCACTAATGTCAAAGGTAATGAACCAAAGAAATGTCATTTCTCTTTTAATTTTATTGGCTGTCGTATTTCCGTTACTGACCGATAACACCTATTTTGTTCACGTCATGACCCTGTCATTTATTTGGATGATTGGTGTATACGGGTTAAATCTACTTGCGGGTTATACCGGTTATCTATCCTTGGCACATGCAGGCTTCTTTGCGATAGGTGCTTATTCATTAGGCATCCTAACGGTAAAAGCGGAGATGAATTTCTGGCTTGCCTTTATATTTACCTTATTAATTACTAGTCTGATCGGATTTGTTGTGGGCATGATCGCCTTTCGGACGAAGGAGCATTTTTTCGCCATCTATACGTTGTGTTTGGGCTATATCCTTTATCTTGTGATCGATAAATGGGACAGCTTAACAGAGGGGGTACGTGGTCTAATTGGGATTCCTGCACCGACAGGGATTGGTCCAATCAATTTTGAATCTGAAATCTCCCATTATTATCTTGTCTTATTTTTCTTACTTCTTGTGGTATTGGTCATGTATAGAATTGTTCATTCCCTATCAGGGAGAACCTATATCGCGATCCGTAATAGTGAAGATCTAGCGAAAACGATTGGAATTTCGACGATGAAAAATAAATTAACAGTCTTTGTCCTCTCGACCCTGTTCGCTGGTCTTTCGGGCGCCCTTTACGCATCTTTTGTTCGTTTTATTGGACCTGATATTGGTTCGATTTCGATTACCTTTGATTTACTAACCTATTTACTGATCGGTGGAATTGGGACATTGAGTGGTCCGCTGGTGGGGACGCTGCTAATTGTTTGGCTTTCACAGCAACTGCAAGGCTTCCAAGAGTACCGAATGCTCATTTTTGGACCTGTTTTAACCTTGTTGGTCATTTTTTACCCACGCGGAATTGTCGGTGCTGTTTCGAGTACGTTTACAAAACTTAAAGCGAAAAAGGAACAGCATCGGACAAATGTCAGTGGAAAAACTGCTATCAAGGCTGAAATACGCCCTGACAAGCAAGTAAAGGAGGGGTAGAAATGATATTTTTGGAAACGAAGAATTTAACGAAAAGATTTGGTGGGTTAGTGGCTGTGAACAATGTCGATTTCGCGATTGAAAAAGGAAAAATTAATGCCATCATTGGACCGAACGGTGCAGGGAAATCTACCTTTTTTAACCTAATTAGTGGCTTTCATCGTCCGAGCTCAGGTTCGGTCATTTATAATGGCCGAGATATTACCACCTTACCTTCTGATAAAATTGCCAAGCTGGGAATGGCCCGCACGTTTCAAACAACGAATCTGTTTGAGCAATCAACCGTTTTTGATAATGTCATAGTCGGGCATCGGTTACGGACAAAATCCAATCTGCTTGATGCGATCTTTAGGACAACACGTCTTAAATCCGAAGAGGCACAATGCCGTGAAAAAGCAATGGAAGTCCTCGAATTTGTGGATTTAAAAAATGTTGCAACTAAACTAGTTGGCAGTTTAACGCAAGAAGAGAAAAAACGTACGGCATTTGCATTAGCCCTTGCCACCGATCCAAACATTGTCTTTCTTGATGAACCAGCTGCAGGAGTTAATCCTGATGAAACAGAAGGTCTTGCGGAATTAATGAAAAAGATGGTCTCTACGGGGATCACCGTGTGTTTAATCGAGCACAAGATGCAAATGATCATGAAAATTGCCGATAAAATCATGGTTTTGAATTACGGTGAAAAGATTGCCGAAGGAAGTCCACATGAAATTCGAAATAACGAGTTGGTCATTAAAGCATATTTGGGAGGGAGTGCGATTGCTTAATTTAAAGAATGTCTCTGTCAAATATGGAAGCTTTACCGCCATTCATGACGTGAATATCAAAGTAAACGAAGGGGAAATCGTCGTTTTATTAGGCTCAAATGGCGGTGGTAAAAGCACCACCTTTCGTACCATCAGCGGTTTAAGCAAGCCCGCGGCTGGAGAAATCATTTTTCAAGGCAAAAAACTAAACAAACGATCAGCTGATCAAATTGTCCAATTAGGCATAGGTCAATGCCCGGAAGGCCGAAAGCTTTTTCCAGCCATGTCAGTGGAGGAAAACCTGCGAATGGGCGCCTTTATCCATCGCTGCCATAAAACAGAAATCAAACAGTCACTCGAGCATGTATACGAACTTTTTCCGATCTTAAAAGAAAAAAGAAATGATGACGCTGGTTCTCTAAGCGGCGGACAGCAGCAAATGTTGGCCATTGGCAGAGCATTAATGTCAAAGCCAAAACTGATGCTCCTCGATGAACCGTCGGTCGGACTTGCCCCGCTAATTGTGGAGCAAATGTTTGAAGTGATTCAAAAGATCAATCAAGAGGGAACGACCATCTTGTTGGCAGAACAAAACGCTAATGCAGCCCTAAAAATTGCCGATAAAGGCTATGTTTTTGAAAATGGCTCCATCGTTCTTCAGGGCACATCCCAGGAGTTATTTGCTAACGATGAAGTAAGGAAGGCCTACATAGGGGCATAAAAAGCATGCATTTAAGGGGGTGATGAACGGTAGATTCATCACTGTAAGTAACTTGAAATTCAAGGTAAATACAAGGGGGAAAACGAATGGAAAGAATGAAGTCTCTGTTAATGATTGGTTTTATCTTCGTGATGATCTTTAGTTTGGCGGCATGTAATAGTACATCCGAAAAACCTGCTAACACAAAGCCAGCAGCAGGCGGTAATAAAGACGGAGTGGGGACAGTTAACATTGGCTACACTGGTCCATTAAGCGGACCGGCAGCGTTCTATGGAGAGCGGACCTTAAATGGTGTGAAGATGGCTGCTGAGGAAATTAACAGTGCAGGCGGGATTGAAGTTGCCGGGAAAAAATATAACCTAAATATCGTATCCTTAGACGATAAATACTTACCGAATGAGGCAGGAGCAAATGCCAAGCGATTAATTCAGGAAAATAAAACCCCCATTATTTTTACACCTCATAGTGGCGGCGTATTTGCCCTTCAAGTATTCAACCAACAAGATAAATTCATCATTGGTGCCTATACGAGTGAACCAAAAGTTTCAGAGGTAGGTAATAAACTGACCGTTCGTATTCCCCCTCGCTATGATGGGTACTTAGAACCTTTTACTAGCTATGAAATGGAAAAGTTCGGAAAGAAGATTGCCTTCCTGCCAACGGCTTCGCAATATGGAAAGGATTGGTCTGACAAACTAAAGGCTCATTGGGAAAAAGAAGGTGGTAAGGTTGTTTACAATTCGTCCATCGATTTTGCCAAAGAAACTGACTATTTTACCATCGTGACAAACGCTTTAAAGAAGAAGCCAGATGTGTTATTTATTGGCGGCGCCTCTGAACCTACAGCAAAAGTTGCGAAACAAGCAAGAGAACTAGGCTTTAAGGGTGGATTCATTGTTATGGACCAAGCAAAATTCGATGAAATGAAAGCAGTTACCGGATCCTATGATGCCCTAAATGGATCCATTGGTGTCATGCCGTTAGTTGAATCTGGTAGCCCGGCGATTCCTGATTTCACAAAGAAATATAAGGAGAAATATGGGGAAACCCCAGGCTCAGAAGCAGGTCTTAATTATATTGCCACTTATATTTTTGCAGAAGCAATGAAGGCAGCAGGATCTGTCGATGACGCGGAAAAAATCCAAGCACAAATGCAAGCAGGAGTTGAAAATATTCCTGATAATGTAAAGATTTATGACTTTAACAAGTTTGCCGGGGGCGGTTTTGATGGAGAACTGGAAGTGGCAGCTATAGAAGATGGAAAAGTTGTCCCTATAAAATTGAAGAAATAACAGCGTTTATTGCTGAACACCCCCTTGTTATTTTACGTGAAAATCGATTACGTATTTTTTCAAGGGGGTTCTAGTGATTAAAACATTTTTTGAAAAAAATAAAAAGTTTCATTATGGGGATAAAACGTATTCATAATTCTTGTGAATAAGAAATATAGTTTTGATAGTGCTTAGGTCAATCCTCCTGTCAAAAGTGATAGTTAAATAATGTTTTAGGAGGGAGAGGGATCAAATTGTTTAGAATTGTTCCTCTTGAATTAGAAACGCATTTTGCTGAGGGGACGGTTAATGCCTTTTTAGCGATCGGTGATTCAGTTACGTTAATCGACACAGGTAACCCTGGGAAAGCATCATTTCAACAACTTAAAAGCAAACTACATACGCACGGAGTGACATTAAAGGATATTGATCATATTGTCCTTACCCATATCCATATCGATCATGCTGGTGGAATTCCTTACCTTTTGGAGGAAAAAGAGCTTCCTATCTATGTCCATGAACAGGCGAGTGGTTCAATTAATGCCAGTATGGAAGAGTATGAACGAATGCAAGCTTTCTTCCACCAGTTTTTAACAAGTAGTGGTGCAGACCCATTTAAGCACATCATCGAACGACCATTCAAAGAGGAAAAGTGGCGCAATGTTACCTTTATCAATGAAGGCGATGTTATTCAATTAGGTGGGAAGGAGTTTGAAGTCGTTCATGTTCCCGGTCACAGTCAATCTGATATTTTACTATGGAATCAGGAAACTGGAGATACCTTTGCCGGCGATCACCTATTAAAGGCCTTTTCCGTGAATGCCTTTATCGAACCACCGAATCCGGGCGTGGTGAATCGGCCGAGGCCGTTATTGCAATACCGACATTCACTAAACAAAGTAAGCAGACTTCCATTGAAAAGGATCTATCCTGGTCATGGCGAGGCATTTAGCAATCATTTAACATTGATCAAAACGAGATTACTAGAACAGGAAAAACGATGCGAGCAGATTCTCGCCATTCTTGCGACTGGTGGTAAATGTATCTATGAAATTTGCAGAGAAATGTATCCTCGTTTGCATGGGCATACGGTATTCTTAGGCTTATCCCAAATACAAGGCCATCTGGACTTACTTGAAGAAAGGCAGCAGGTGAAATATGAGCAAAAAGATTCAGTTATCATCTATCGTTTGACGTAACAAAAATGTCTAGTAGAGGAGTGATTGTATGAACCTTAAGAACCTGCTAGAAACAAATATTGCTAAATTTGGTGAGTATCCTTTTTTATATTACAAAGAAAAGAAAATCACCAATGTGGAAATGAAGCAATATGCAGATCAATTTGCTTCTGGCTTACGAAAGCTTGGAATTGCTAAGGGTGATAAAGTAATGGTTTGTATGCCTAATTGCCCTGAGGTCCTCTATTCTTATCAAGGGATTACCAGAGCGGGAGCAACGATCGTCCCGGTTATGTTCACATTGCACCCAAAGGAACTTCACTACATTGCTCGGAATTCCGGAGCCAAAGCAGTCATTACCTCCTCCGCTGTACGGAATAATGTTGAACAATCACTAGAAGGATTGCCAATAAACCCCCAGTTGATTGTTGTGGACCAACCCTCCGATGATCTAAATAAAAATTTTTATGATTTGTTAGTTCCCGCCATAAATCCAATGGATGAACAGTGGAACCCTGGTGATACAGCTGTCATTTTGTACACTTCTGGAACCACTGGAAATCCAAAAGGAGTTCTATTAACGCACAAAAACTTATATTCGAATGCCGAGAATTCGGCAAAACATAACGAAACAGAGCGGGGCACAACTCTCGGAGTCCTGCCGCTTGCCCATGTTTATGGACTGACAATCTCAAATATTTGCTTTTTAACAGGCAGCACAATCGTTATTTTTTCAAACTTTCAATTAGAAGGGGTATTTAAGGCAATTGAAACATATAAAGTGAAGACATTCTCAGCGGTTCCTGCGATGATACATGCCATGGTTTCTTATCCAAGAGCTGATCAATATAATACCACCAGTCTTGAATCAGTCGGTTCTGGTTCAGCACCATTGCCTGTTGCATTAATGCGTGCTTTTGAACAAAAATTTGGCGCAAAAGTGTTCGAAGGCTATGGATTATCAGAAGCTGCTCCGGTTGTTACTGCTCACAAGAAAGGCATCGAAATAAAGCCAGGTTCGGTTGGGATTCCGATACCCGGGGTAGAATTGAGAATTGTCGATGAAAATGGTGAGGAAGTTACAGCCGGTGTAGTGGGGGAACTGATTGTCCGTGGTGACAATGTCACACCAGGCTACTATCAAAATACCGATGAAACCAAGCGAGTCTTAAAGGGTTCATGGTTATTTACGGGCGATTTGGCTCGGATCGATGACGAGGGTTATGTCTATATTGTTGATCGAAAAAAAGATTTAATTATTCGCGGTGGCTTTAATGTGTATCCTCGTGATGTCGAAGAAATTCTAAATGCTCACGAACAAGTTTTTGAGGCAGCAGTGGTTGGGGTTCCTGATGAACGAATGGGTGAAGAAATGGTTGCCTGTGTGGTAAAAAAGCAAGATTCAGAAGTAACCGAAAAAGAATTAATCAACTATTGCCAAGACCATTTAGCAAAAAACAAAACACCACGAAGAATTGTTTTTCTAGAGGCACTGCCGAGAAATGGTGTGGGGAAAATATTAAAAACATATCTCCGCAAGCAGGCATTAGAAATTGTCATCAAACCGTAAAGGAAAAAAGGAGGAGAAGTTAGATGGAAAAAAGAACCATATTAACAACAAGCAGTCGAGGTTTACTAGAAGATTCGTTCCCTTATCGTTTATTTCAAAAAGCAAAACGGTTGGGGACATGGAACCCAGCTGATATAGATTTTAGTCAGGATCAAAAGGATTGGAAGGAGATGAATTCGGAGCAGCAAGAGGATATTTTACGGCTAATCTCTCAATTTCAAGCGGGTGAGGAGGCTGTTACATTAGACCTCCTTCCCCTTATTATGGCGATTGCGAAAGAAGGGCGTTTGGAAGAAGAGCTGTTCCTTACGACCTTTTTATACGAGGAAGCAAAACATACGGAATTTTTCCGGCTAGTATTGAATGCGATTGGTGAGCGAGGAGACTTGTCCCATTTTCATACGGAAACCTATCAGAAAATTTTCTATGAAATTCTCCCAACGACAATGGCACGGCTTATTACTGACCAATCCCCCGAAGCCATTGCAGAAGCATCGGTAGTGTACAACATGTTTGTTGAGGGGGTATTAGCAGAAACCGGATATTTTTCCTTTTACAATGCTTTAGAAACAGCCGGGATTATGCCTGGTCTACTTGAAGGAATCGGAAACTTAAAAAAGGATGAGTCTAGGCATATCGGCTATGGAACATTCCTTTTGCAACGCTTAATTTGTGAACATCCACATCTCTTTGATTTTGTTGCAGCCAAGATGAGTGAACTGACCCCGTTAGCGATTAGGCTGAACCAGGAAGGCATCGCGGGAAGGGAGGTAAGTGCTTTTGGCGGGGACCCGGAGGACGTCATGAACTTTACATTAAAACAACTCTCTATTCGAATGGAGATTTTAGCGCGGGCAAAAGGCAAAAAAATCGAAGAGATTTATAGATTTTCAGATAGTGAATTAGGAGTACTTTAATTCGGATAAGGAGGAACTATGATGACGGTAAAGGTAGATGTCCAAACATTTCCCCACTTTATTAATGGAAAGTGGGAACCGGCGAGCAGTCAAGAAACATTTGACGTGCATAACCCGGCCACTGGTGAATTAGTAGCTAGAGTGGCAAAAGGAAATACCGAAGATGTAAACCGTGCAGTAAATGCGGCCCGCATGGCGTTTGACCAAGGGGATTGGAAAAATATGAAGCCGAAAGACCGGGCTCAGATGTTATATGCCATTTCCTATAAAATTGCCGAACATGCCGAGGAGCTCGCATACTTAGAAGCGATTAGTTCAGGTGGAACGGTACGCCGAATTGGCAGCAGTGATATTTTACAAATGGTTGACTTGTTCCAAACATTAGCCAACTTTACGGTAGATTATCCATTCTCTGAAACACTACCTGTTCCGCCATTCCCAGGACCAGCCCACAATTTTGTTTGGCGTGAGCCGATCGGAGTTTGTGCAGCCATCACTCCTTGGAATTTGCCAATGGTAATTGCGACATGGAAAATTGCTCCCGCACTAGCGATGGGGAATACGATTGTCATTAAGCCGGCCAGCTACACACCGCTGTCAACTCTGAAACTAGCTGAAATTATTTCAGCCGTGGTCCCTCCAGGTGTTATTAATGTTGTTTCAGGTCCAGGGGCAGAGGTGGGCGAAGCATTAGTGAACCACCCAAAGGTTGACAAAGTGGCGTTCACTGGTTCGACAGAGGTTGGCAGACGTATTATGGGACTTGCTGCCGGCACGATTAAGAAAACCACGTTGGAGTTAGGTGGTAAATCACCTAATATCCTTTTAGAGGATGCAGATCTTAATATTGCCCTGCCTGGAAGTCTGTTTGGAGTATTTCTCCATTCCGGACAGCTTTGTGAATCAGGGACTCGGCTTTTTGTCCCAGATAAACTTTATGACCAAGTGGTTGCAGGATTGGCCGCACTCACTAAAAAATTAAAGCTCGGTAATCCACTTGAACCTGTCACCGATGTTGGTCCAGTAATCTCAAAAAAGCAAAAGGAAACGATCCTTTCCTACATTGAAACAGGTAAACAAGAAGGAGCTACCCTTTTATGCGGAGGGAAGGAAGTTAAGGTAGCTGGCTGTGAAGAGGGCCATTTTATCGAACCAACGATTTTTACGAATGTCACCAATGATATGAAAATTGCCCAAGAAGAAATTTTTGGACCAGTCCTTTGTGTAATTCGTTATACAGACCTGGACGATGCGATTCGAATGGCGAATGATACAATTTATGGGCTGGCAGCAGGAGTTTGGACACGCGATGTTAATAAAGCGTACGCTGTTGCTAGAAAACTGCAGGCGGGTGTCGTCTGGATAAATGATTGGCATATGCTCCGCAGTGATGCTCCGTTTGGCGGGTACAAGCAAAGCGGTATTGGCAGAGAAATGGGACAGCAATCACTCGATGCCTATACCCAGGTAAAGCATGTACACACATCGATGTCACCGGAGTTAGAGCGGCGTAATTGGTATGGAATTCTGTTTGGCCAAAACTAATGAAGAGGTGGGGATGAAAATGAAAACAACCTTATCACAGTTTATGTTACGTACGGGAATTTACAGCGGCTCAAATTCAAGGGCGATGGTCCCGAGTCTTTTTGCAGGTCTGGGAGCTAAACGCGTACTTCTCTTAAGTGACAGAGGCTTAGAGGCAGCAGGCATTGTAGAAAAAGTCGCTGAGATTTTTACTCTGACAGGGCATGGCTCTGGACCTGAATTGGTTGGGCAATTTTTAGATATCAAGCAGGATGCTGAAAGTCGATGTATCAATGAGGCTGTCCGCTATGCACGAGAAATCGGGGCAGATTCCTTACTAGCCGTTGGCGGGGGCAGTGTGCTTGATACCGTAAAAGGGGTGAAATACGCGCTCCACAAAGGATTGACAGATATAAAAGAGGCTATTCCAGGCGGCTTATTGTATGAGTCCTTTCCAAAAGCCAACTACATGCCAATTCCACATATAGCCATCCCGACTACAGCGGGTACCGGTTCAGAGGTTTCACCGATTGCCGTTATTTTTAACGAAGATATCCAAATGAAGACGAATATCATCAATCCATTTATTAATGCCGATATGGCGATCTTGGACCCGGATTTAACCGTTGGACTTCCACCGATGATAACAGCATATACAGGATTTGATGCTTTAACACATGCCATTGAGGCACTCGCATCGCCAACGGCAACAGGTCTAACCGATGCCTATGCTCTCCATGCCATTCGCCTGATTGAAAAAAATCTGCCAATTGCCGTTGCGGATGGTTCAAACCTTGATGCCCGCATGGATTTATTACAAGCAAGCTTGATGGGGATTACCGCTTTCAGTTTTGCGTTAAACGCAATTCCTGTCCACAATCTGGCACATGCCTATGGAGCCTTGTTCCGGATTCCGCATGGACTCGCAAATGCCGTCTTTTTACCGGTGGTCATGGAGTTGGTACCTGATTTATATCTACCTAAGGCAGTGGAACTAGCCCAGGCCTTAAATGTAGACGTAAAGGGGGATACCCCGCAAACAGCGTTAGCCAAAGTGATTGGAAAAATTAAATTGCTTCAGTATAAGGTAGGATTACCGGCAGATTTCAAGCAATTCAATATTACCGAAGAGGCACTCCTACTGGCAATTCCAGCCGTCATGAAGGATCCAGCGGCGTTGAACTTTCCTATGCCAAAAGAATTGATTGCAGCGATTGGACAAAAGGTGGTTCCGTTAACAGTAAAATAGGATAACAGGAAAAACCATTATGGATGTGTTGTAATTCATAATGGTTTTTCAATGATTATTTAGAGAAATTTTGATATTTTTATAGTTATCAACCATACATATGGGAGTGAAATAAGTGGAGGATAATAGAATTTTGAAAGAAAGTATGAATATCAACTTTAAAAAATTAACAGAATGTACCATCCAAGATATAATTACGGCTTGGAATCGAGGGTTTGAAGGGTACTTTGTGAAATTAGAAATGACAGCTGAAATGTTTTTTAACCGCTTGGTCAATGAGGGATTATCTTTGGAGCACTCATTGGTAGCTTATGACGGTGATAAACCTGTAGCAATCGTTTTAAATGGTTTCCGCGTCATTGAAGGGAAAAAGACATCTTGGAATGGAGGGACCGGAATTGCTCCTGAATACCGGGGGAAGGGTGTTTCCAGGTTGTTAATGGAGGCTGCCTTAAATGTTTATGCAGAAGAGGGAGTCGAAGTTGCCACCCTTGAAGCTATAAAAGAAAATGAACGGGCGATACGGTTATATCAACGATTCGGCTATGAGATAACTGATTCCCTTGTATATCTTAGTGGGAAAGTAGATTTGAAGGACACACCGATTTCTCACAAATCGATTCGGCCCGAACAGCTCCATACCTACCATTTTTACAAAGAAAATCTTCCATGGCAGTGTCAGTGGCAGAGTGTGAAGTCAGGGGAAGCGCAAATTTATTTTGACGAGAACCAGAATCCACTTGGCTACTCTTTATTCAAAAGGGTTTGGAATCAAGAGGGGCAATTGGAGAAGGTATTGCTCTATCAGCTTGAAATATTCGCTGAGTTGAAAGAGGGAACGATTAAATCAATATTGAGTTCGATAACAAGAGCAAATCAGAATCCCATTAATTTCATGACCATAAATTCGTCATTATCTAATCCTGTCACTTTTAGATTACAAGATTTAGGCTTTGTAAAAACAACAGGGCAAGTCCAAATGGTCAAAAAAATAGATCAATAAAAATTTTTTGAATCCTAAATCATATTATTATATAATTTTCGTTAGGGCATTCTCAGGTCGCTTGGGCTTGACCTACATAAAATAATAGGATTAGGAGAAAAACAAATGGAAAAAGTACTTATTTTCGGTCACAAAAATCCTGACACCGATACAATTTGTTCTGCGATTGCCTATGCAGACTTAAAAAAACAATTAGGGATGGATGTTGAACCTGTCCGTTTAGGACAAATCAACGGGGAAACACAATTTGCACTTAACCAATTTAATGCAGAAGTTCCACGTTTGGTTGAAGCCGTTGCAAGTGAAGTGAACTCAGTTATTTTAGTCGATCACAACGAGCGCCAGCAAAGTGCCAATGATATCGCGGATGTTCGAGTCCTGGAAGTTATTGACCATCACCGTATTGCGAACTTCGAAACAAGCGATCCATTGTATTACCGCTGCGAGCCTGTAGGCTGTACAGCAACGATCTTAAATAAAATGTATAAAGAAAACAACAAAGAAATTAGCAAACCAATTGCTGGCCTTATGCTTTCTGCGATTATTTCTGACTCTTTATTATTTAAGTCTCCAACATGTACACCAGAAGATGTTGCAGCAGCACGCGAGTTAGCTGAAATTGCTGGAGTGGACGCTGATACTTATGGACTTGAAATGCTTAAAGCTGGGGCAGATGTTCGCGATAAATCCATATCTGAACTCTTAAGCCTGGATGCAAAAGGATTTGAAATGGGTTCAAGTAAAGTAGAAATCGCTCAAGTGAATGTCGTCGATACTGCCGATGTTCTTGCTCGCCAAGAAGAATTGGAAGCAGCGATCTCTTCCATTATTGAAGAAAAGAACTTAGACTTATTCTTGTTCGTGGTAACAGATATTTTAACAAACGATTCAGTTGGTTTAGCGTTAGGAAGTAAAACAGCTGCGGTTGAAAAAGCTTATAATGTTTCCCTTGTGAATAACACGGCTACACTAAAAGGTGTCGTTTCTCGTAAAAAGCAAATTGTTCCAGTTTTAACAGATATTTTTACTAAAGGTGAGTAGTAAAATAAGCCGTTCATGGAGAATTCCATGGGCGGTTTTTTCTTTTATTTAATCAGTGGAAATGGAAGTAGCAGATAAATTAATGAAAGTGGCAGATAAAATCGTAAAGTGGCAGATAAAATGAAAAAGTGGCAGATAAAGTATTCAAAGTGGCAGATAAAGTATTCAAAGTGGCAGATAAAGTATTCAAAGTGGCAGATAACTCAAAAAGCATTAATAAAGGTGGCTAAAAAGTTGCTTTTGAACAAGGATCCAGTCCGAAAAAATATTAGTTTTTCATAAAAGGCTTAAAACTAAGGCATGGATAGGAAGATTAATGTCTTACGAAGCTGTGTTTTAGATGATAATGTTCCAAAAAATAAATTCCTTCTTTCCATCGGTAAATTTTTATTGTAATCTATTAAATATTTAGAAAACCGAAATTATCTTAAAATTCACCAAGAGGAAGGGAAATTCGCATGCTGTTTTTGTCATTAATCAGTTCTTTTTTTAATGCACTGAATGCGCTTTATGCCAAGAAGATTGTTGGAGAAATGAAGGATAATAATAGTTTCATTGTTACTTCATTTGCCTACATTGGTTTGTTCCTTGGATTAACGCTGCCATGGCTTTATTTATTCAAAGCAAACGCTATCTCGATTTCGTTATTAATTTTGGTTGTTCTGCTGGATATGGTCGGAAATTTGCTTTTCTTTAAAGCAATGAACAAAATCGAGGTATCTGTCCTATCGGTTTATATGGCGTTAACTCCATTGTTCACGTTTATTCCAAACTCCATCCTGTATGGCTTCCATCCATTTGTGCTCGTGTCTGTTTTGTTTATCATGGTGGGCGTCTATTTCCTAAATTTAAAAGGCCGGAACCCGCTGACCCCATTTCTTGAGCTTAGGAAACCAGGGAATTTATTAGGAATTGCATCAGCGATTGTTTTTGGTGTGAGTATGGTGCCGTCTCAGCAATTACTTGTTCATGGCTGGGTTAATCCAGTGACACTTTATTTTTACCGAGCGTGCGGGATTGCTTTGATTACCTATCTGATTTATCGTCCAAAGGTATGGTTTCCGAGCTTGCATAAACATCTAAGTTTACGCGGAATCACCGTCATCATCCAATGGGTCTGCCTGTTTACAGCCTTAAAGTTTGCTGATGGTACACTGGTTGTCTCCTTGGCCTTCACTTCACCATTATTTGCTGTGTTCTTGGCGTGGTATTATTTTAAGGAACGCATTACTCCTGCGAAGCTAACGGCATGTGTGATTACAATTTTAGGAATTATTATTACGGTTGTTTAAGGGGAGTAATATATAAAGGAGGAATGAGCAGTTGAGCCGAAAGCACTCGACCACCATGTTCTTGGCTGGTCTGCAATGGTTATTTTTCATGTTTGCAAATACTGTGGTCATCCCGTTAACGATCGGGGATGCCTTTGATTTATCAGCAGGAGAAGTAGCAAGTTCGATGCAAAGAGCATTTATTTATACAGGGACAGCCTGTATCTTGCAAGCATTGTTTGGGCATAAGTATCCGCTAATGGAGGGACAATCGGGCTTGTGGTGGGGGGCCATCTTAAGTCTGTGTGCATCTGCTTCTTCCGCTGGCATTAGTTTGGAGGAACTAGGCGGCGGACTTGCGCTTGGGATTATTGGTTCAGGTGTTCTCGTTATGATCCTTGGCGTGTTAGGGATGGGAACAGTGTTAAAGCGCTTATTCACACCGGTTGTGATGAGTACGGTCCTTTTTCTCCTCGCGAGCCAGCTGATTGTTATTTTTACAAAAGGAATGCTTGGCTTAAGTACTGGTGAACAGATTGATATTCCAACAGCAGGATTTTCGATCCTGTTAATCATTCTCGTAGTATGGATCAATTTGAAGGGTCCGGGTGTTATTCGCAATTTTTCCATCCTAATTGGAATTGTAACCGGATGGGTGGTTCATGCTGTTTTCTTCCCAGCACCCGCTGCGAATGTAAGTGCGTCTACGGAGTTTTTTGAGTTATTTCCATGGGGGAAACCTAGTTTTAGCTTGGGGCTCATTCTTATGACAGTGATTACTGGTTTAGTTAATACAACGAATACAATGGCTTCGATAAAAGGGGTGGAGCCCATCTTGAAGACTTCAACCACAGATAACCAATATCGCCGCTCATTTGTACTAACGGGAATTAATTCAATCGTTTCTGGACTGTTTGGGATGGTTCCGTATGCTCCTTATATTTCTTCGCTCGGATTTTTACAGTCTACGCTCATATTTGAGCGGGCACCTATTATCATTGGTGGAGCAATGTTTATTGTCCTTGGCTTGGTGCCTGCACTAAGTAACTTGTTTTCCACAATGCCAATTAGTGTAGGGGATGCTGTTTTATTTGTTGCCTATTTGCAACTATTTAGTGGTGCACTCACTAATTTGAATGGAATTCCTTTTAACCAGCGAACGATCTATCGCATCGCGGCTCCAGTGCTGCTTGGAATTGCCATCATGAATATTCCGTCTGAAATGTTTTCCTCGCTGCCAATGTTGGTTCAACCACTGTTATCGAGCGGCTTATTAGTAGGAATTTTGCTAGCAATCATCCTAGAAAATACCATTAACTGGAATAAACTAGAGAACCCCGTGCCAAATGCGGAAAGAAAAATTAGTTAATGAAAAACGGCGCCCCTAAAAAATTAGGGGCGCCTAGTTATTTGATATCAATGTTACACCTGTTGCGTCAGCTTGTCTTTTAAAAAAGGATAAAGACTGACGGCGAGATGGATATTTAAAAATTGTTGGCTATCGGATAAATCTGTGGAAAGAATCTCTTCAATCCGTTTTAAGCGGTACATTAGAGTGTTCGTATGAACATGAATGGACTCCGCTGCTTCTTTTGCATTTTGATTGTGTTCAAGATAGGCGAATAACGAAGGGAGTAGTTCTCCTTTTCGAGATTGGTCGTATTCAAACAGCGGTCCTAGCACTTCGATAATAAAATCGATGAGTTCCTCCTCAGTATTTTGAAGTAGAAGCCGTTGAACCCCAAGTTCCTTATAACTGATAACCTGATTTTTTCCCCCAAAGCTTTGAAGGAATTGTAAGCATTTTGCTGCTTCCTGTATTGATTTCGTGACCTTTAATAAACTGGAATGAATTCTGCCGATTCCAATTGAAACCGTTGTTCCCCAATTTTTTATCTGGATTTCCTGCTGGAATTTTGCCACTAGTTCCTTCACACGCTGATGTGTATAAATAGCGGAAACCTTCTGTTGGAAAGTTAGCAAGATAACGATTTGATCGTGATTCCGTACAGCCATCCCTTTTAAAGGACTTTTTAAAAATACTCGGTTTGCCATTTGGACAAGATGGCGGATGATACTGTTCTTTTTATGATTATTTTCCATATCATCAAGCCGAATCATAACCGCTAAATAATCGCCGAGCGGGTCGAAATCCAACTGTTTTACTTTTTGAAGGATGTTACCATCCATTTTACCGGAAAAAAGAACATCAATGAGTTCGCCGTTAATTGTTTCTTGTGCCTCAAAAATAGCTTGCTCCTTTACTAATTCAAGTGAAATGACCGTACAAGCATGCTCTAAGGCAGCAATATCCACGTCACGCATCTTTTCAGGCGAAACGATAATAAGTGAACCAAATAGAGTCGGTTTTGCTCCAATGGGAAGAATGGTAATACAATGCTTTTCCTCTTCCATGTTTGTTCCAAGCAATGAACGGACATTTCCAGGTGTTCTAATTGACTCCTGTGCCAAATCTCGGATGGTAAATAATTCATCGTCATTTAGCTTGTTCTTAAAAGCAGAGGAGATCAATTCACCGAGGTCATCGAATAACAAAATCCTGTGGCCAGTTGTATCATGCAGATAGGTAATGATGGAATCTAGACCTTCGCCATGTAATACAAGTTCAGCTAATCGATTATGGATATCAACAGAGCGGGATAACATCTCATTTTGTTTTGAAATCGTATTATTTAAATCTTCCAACTGTCTTACTGTCTTTTCTTGCTCGCTGTATAGGTTTGCTTTCTCAAGGGCTACTGCGGCTTGATGGGCAATTGCTGTTAAAAGATTAATATCCTCTGGGATAAAGTGAAGTTCGGGATCAAAAGAGTCAAGCGTAATCACACCGATACATTCTCCTTTTAACAAGATAGGAGCACAAATCGATGAATAAGGGAGTGTGGGAATCGATTGATCCATAAGTGCGTGATTCGTTTTCGATAGGGTAGCTGTTGCTTTTTCGACTTCTGTCCGATTGTGAAAAATCAAACATTTTTGTGCGGAAAAAGCTAAGCCAGTCATCGATTCACCTGGTTTCAACCTTACTCTTGTAATCTCAGATGTGAAGTTACTGTCTGATTTTGGAATAAGCAGATCTTGACTGGGATCATATATGAATAAAACCCCCCCGTGCGCTGCATCGATAACTGAAACAGTTTGAACCATAATCGAATCAATGATTGTATCAATATCTAGTGATGAATTTAACACATTGGAAACATGGATTAATGATTGCAGTTGACGATGGCTAAGTGTTTCTTTCATCATGCACCTCACATTTTAATGATTTAGAATAATATGAAAAACTTATTTCATTTGTTTATTGTAACAAATTTCATAATAAATTGTGTGGTTTTTGTCATGAAATATAAAGTGAATGAAGGTTATTTGTGTTTATTTTGTGTTTTTACACAAATTGTTTGTTAGGAATTTTGTGAAAAATAACATAACAAATTTTCTGATAAGTTTTATAATTATAAATACATTAATAATATACGCCATTCTATTAAAGCATTAAACAAATAGGAATGTGGCAGAGAGGATGGAAGAAGTGATTAACGAAGATAGATTATGGGGTCGTTTGCAACTTCTTAGTGAAATAGGAAAAACCGAATCTAATGGTGTCACTCGTTTATCTTTCACTCCGGAAGAACGAGCAGCTAAAGATCTTGTAGCTACATTTATGAAAGAAGCTGGTTTGCAAGTACGTGAGGATGAAGTCGGAAACCTGATTGGCAGGAAAGAAGGCGTCAACCCTGATGCACCTGTGGTATTAACTGGTTCACATATCGATTCAGTATTTAATGGAGGGAATTTTGATGGACCATTGGGTGTCCTTTCTGCTGTTGAAGCCCTTCAAGTCATGAATGAGCAAGGAATTGAGACAGAACATCCGATTGAAGTAATTGCTTTTACCGATGAAGAAGGGGCAAGATTCAGCTTCGGAATGATTGGCAGCCGGGGGATTGCTGGCACACTAACACAAGAGGAATTGCTTAATAAAGATAAGCAAGGTATATCGATAGCGGAAGCTTTCGTCACAAATGGACTTGAGCCGGAAGCAATCGGCAAGGCAGTCCGAAATCCTGAAGAGGTGAAGGCATATGTCGAACTTCATATTGAACAAGGAAAGGTCCTCGAGGGACAAAATCTTTCAGCCGGAATTGTATCAGGATTAGCTGGTCCATTATGGCTCAAGTTTATTTTAGAAGGGGAAGTTGGTCATGCAGGAGCCACACCGATGTCGATCAGGCATGATGCCTTAACTGCAGCAGCAAGAGTAATGCTTGTTATCGAAGCAGAAGCAGGTAAAACTGGAACTACGGTTGGCACAGTCGGACAAGTTCAGGTGAACCCAGGTGGAATCAACATTATTCCTGGCCGGGTTGAATTCTCATTAGACCTTCGGGATATAATTGAAGCTGTCCGCGATGAGGTAGAGGAGAAGATTAGAGTCCAGGCAGAGCAGATTTGTGTGGCCCAAGGTGTGAAGTTAACGATTGAAGATCTACAGCGTGTCGCACCCGCACCATGTTCGGACATCGTAAAGAATGCAGCGAGAGACGCTTTTGATAAATTAGGTCTAGAAAGCTATTATCTTCCAAGCGGTGCCGGTCATGATGGAATGCAATTGATGGACTTATGTCCGATGGGAATGATCTTTATCCGTTCCAAGAATGGAATAAGTCATGACCCAGCTGAATGGAGTTCAAAAGAGGACTGCAGAGACGGTGCCAATGTCCTCTATCAAACGGTCCTAAATCTAGCGGTTCAAAAAGTAAATGTAATAACAAACTAATAGGAGATGACAAGCATGAGTATTCATACACAAGTTAATCTTAATCAATTAGCAGAAGAAACAAAAGAACAAGTCATTGCCTGGAGAAGGCATTTGCACCAAAATCCGGAACTATCTTTCCATGAGGAAAAAACATCTCAATTTATTTATGATACATTACAATCGTTTGGAAACTTAGAGATTACTCGCCCGACTAAAACAAGTGTGGTGGCACGATTAATCGGAGCTGAACCAGGTAAAACACTTGCGATTCGCGCGGATATGGACGCCCTGCCAATCCAAGAGGAGAACACTTTCGAATTTGCTTCCCAAAATCCTGGAGTGATGCATGCTTGTGGCCATGACGGTCATACGGCGATGCTGCTTGGTACAGCAAAAATCCTTTCAGGTTTAAAGGATCATATTAAAGGCGAAGTTCGTTTCTTATTCCAACATGCGGAAGAGTTATTCCCAGGCGGAGCTGAAGAAATGGTTCAAGCCGGAGTAATGGACGGCGTAGACCTTGTAATTGGTACGCACCTCTGGTCACCAATTGAAAAAGGCAAGGTTGGGGTTGTGTATGGTTCAATGATGGCTTCACCAGACACTTTCTGGATTACAGTGAATGGAAAAGGTGGACATGCCGCACTTCCACACCAAACCATTGATTCAATCGCTGTTGCTGCACAAGTTGTAACCAATCTACAGCATATTGTTTCTAGGAATACAGATCCGCTCGATAGCTTAGTTGTTTCTGTGACCCAATTTATTGGAGGAACCACGCACAATGTCATTCCTGGACAAGTTAAAATTTGGGGAACTGTTCGCAGTTTTGATCCAAAACTTCGTGAATCTGTTCCAGCTAAAATGGAACGAATTGTTAAGGGGATTACTGAAGCACATGAAGCATCTTACGAATTCAAATATGAATTTGGCTATCGCCCTGTCATCAATGATAACGAAGTGACTGCAGTGATTGAAGAAACCGTACGAGAAGTATTTGGTGAAGAGGCACTTGATATGATGAGACCTAATATGGGAGGAGAAGATTTCTCTGCATTTATGGAAAAAGCTCCAGGCTGTTACTTCTATGTAGGAGCGGGTAATGAGGAGCAAGGAATTACTTATCCACATCATCATGAACGTTTCACAATTGATGAAGATGCCCTTGAAATTGGCGTAAAAACCTTCCTTCATGCGACATTTAAATTTTTAGCATAAATTACGGAACAAAGAACCTTCGTGCAAAGTATATAATAAATACTTCACGAAGGTTCAGAGAAATTAATAGAAAGAAGGCATCATTATAATATAAAATTGGGGGTTTATCTATGAAATTACATCAGATTCTTGCGTTCATACCATTTATTGGATTACTAGGTGGGGTTCCTTTCGCCAATAAAGTCACTCCCTACGTATTCGGGATGCCTTTTGTTCTCTTTTACATTGTTCTTTGGGTAGTTATTACTTCTGGAATTATGGCGCTTGTGTTTAAAATGGACCCAGCAAATAAGGAGGAGGAGATCTAATGAATACAGCATTAATTATTATTTTCGGATTTTTAGCTTTATCCATCTTCCTTGGTGTCCAAGCCCAAAAAGGGAAGGACATGAGTCTTGAACAATGGTCTGTTGGGGGCCGCGGTTTTGGCACAATCTTTGTATTCTTATTAATGGCAGGGGAAATTTACACTACGTTTACTTTCTTAGGCGGAAGTGGCTGGGCATATGGTAAAGGTGGGCCAACTTATTATATCTTAGGATACGGCTGTTTAGCTTACATCATGTCCTATTGGTTACTTCCAGCAATTTGGAAATATGCGAAAGATAATAAATTAATGTCTCAATCGGACTTTTTTGTTAGTAAATACAAAAGCCCATTACTCGGTGTTTTTGTCTCTATAGTTGGTGTAGTTGCACTAATTCCATATCTTGTCCTTCAATTAAAAGGTTTAGGGATCATCGTTGCTGAAGCTTCTGGTGGATCTATCTCGTCCACTGCCGCGATTTGGATTGGTGTTATTGCTGTAACGGTTTACGTAATGATATCAGGAATTCACGGTTCTGCATGGACTGCTGTTATAAAGGATATCATGATTTTGGGGATTGTATTATTCTTAGGTATCTATTTACCAATCCACTATTACGGTGGCTTCCAGCCAATGTTTGAAGCAATTGAAGCAGCAAAACCAGGATTCCTTGCTCTTCCTGAAACTGGTTTAAGTGTTTCTTGGTTTATTTCTACGGTCCTATTAACGGCGCTTGGTTTCTATATGTGGCCGCATACTTTCGGTTCGATTTATTCTGCACAAAGTTCAAAAGTTTTCCGTAAAAATGCAATTATTATGCCGCTTTATCAACTCGTGTTATTGTTTGTATTCTTTGTAGGCTTTGCAGCAATCCTTCAGGTGAAAGGGTTAGAGGGCCCGGCTGGTGATCTTGCCTTATTAAAACTTTCAATGCAGACGTTTGATCCATGGGTAGTTGGATTAATCGGAGCAGCTGGCTTGTTAACAGCGATTGTTCCAGGTTCAATGATTATGATGGCAGCTGCTACTTTATTAGCGAAAAACGTTTATAAAGTTTTTGTTCCAAAAGCATCTGATCAGCAAGTATCTAAATTAGCAAAGAACTTAGTTCCTGTTGTTGCAATCATCGCTTTATACTTTACCTTTAAAGGCGGGGATACTTTAGTAACCTTGTTATTAATGGGGTACAGTCTTGTAACACAATTGTTCCCAGCGTTAGTATTCAGTTTAGCTAAAAAGAACGTAGTTACAAAAGCAGGTGCGTTCGCAGGTATCGCAGTTGGAGTATTTACGGTTGCCTACATTACAATCAGTGCTTCTACTGTGGGAACACTTTTCCCTGCACTGCCGCAATTTGTTAAGGATCTAAATGTAGGTGTTATCGCATTAATTATCAATTTAGTGGTGACATTCGCTGTTAGTTTCGTAACAAAATCTGCAACGGCTAATAACACGAATGAGCGTGTGGCTTAATTAAAACCAATAAAAACACCTCCAACGTCGATGTACTTCGATTACTGGAGGTGTTTTTTTAGTAAGTAAATTTAGTCTGTATGATTTTGATTTTCTTCTTTCCTCTGATTCATCAAGAAAAATGTTAATGGCTGCTCCGATCCTGTCATTAATTTGTACACATAGGAAGAAGTGATTTTATAGCCGTCGTCAATTTTAGTGGCTAAATAATTCGTCCGTTCAAACAAAATCGAACGGATATGATTGATTTGACGGGATATTTTGTCCATCAGAGCTTCTTGATTGTCCAAACGTTGTAAAACTCCTCCTTGAAATTCTTCTTGTTTAGACATTTTTTCGGCAACCACTTTTTGTAGTTCCAACTGTTCTTTCATTTGAAGGACAAGTTGATGATTAGCAGCCTCGTGATGCTCCAACCGTTTACGTAAATCATTCAGTTGTTGACCTACATTATTCCAATGTGTTGAATGTGTTTCTTCTTGTATTTGTGTTTGCAAACCTATTTCAGATAACGCTAAATTGAGTGCTGCATTCGCTTTTTGCTGTTCTTTTACAAGTTCGGACAGAAAATCCTGTCTTGAAATCATCTGATTTGTTGTTTGTAGATGTTGTTTATTTTTGTAGACTTCCGGATGATGATTGTTATTTATGAATAATCCCATACCTCTCTCCGCCTTTTATGTTTTTGATTGTGATATTTTATGCTTGAAATTCATAAGAGGGGACATGATTGGGCTAGGCTATATTCTCTCATCTAGGGGATGAAGACCAAATCCCTTTGGAAAAATTGAAGAAGTGGTCATCATCCGGGCGATGAAGACCAAATTCCTTTGAAAAAACAGTGGAAATGGTCGTCATCCGGGCGATGAAGACCAAATCCCTTTGAAAAAATAGAAGAAGTGGTCGTCATCCGGGCGATGAAAACCAAATCCCTTTGAAAAAATAGAAGAAGTGGTCATCATCCAGGAGATGAAGACCAAATCCCTTTGAAAAAACAGTGGAAGTGGTCATCATCCAGGAGATGAAAACCAAATTCCTTTGAAAAAACAGTGGAAATGGTCGTCATCCGGGCGATGAAAACCAAATCCCTTTGAAAAAAGTGAAAATGGTCATCATCCAGGAGATGAAAACCAAATTCCTTTGAAAAAACAGTGGAAATGGTCGTCATCCGGGCGATGAAAACCAAATCCCTTTGAAAAAAGTGAAAATGGTCATCATCCAGGAGATGAAAATCAAATTCCTTTGAAAAAAAAGTGAAAATGGTCATCATACAGGAGATGAAAATCAAATTCCTTTGAAAAAACAGTGGAAATGGTCGTCATCCAGGAGATGAAGACCAAATCCCTTTGAAAAAAAAGTGAAAATGGTCATCATACAGGAGATGAAGACCAAATTCCTTTGCAAAAATAGAAGAAGTGGTCATCATCCAGTCGATGAAGACCACTTCCATCCATTTTAAGTAAAAATTCAAATTACACTAACTGTACGGTTTTCAACACAAACTTTTCAACGACCTTTGCCACACCATCGTTCATATTCGTGTCAGTCACATAATCAGCTTGCTCCTTAATATCTTCTGGTGCATTGCCCATGGCTACACCGAGTCCTGCAAACTCAATCATGGATAAATCATTGTAGCTGTCTCCCATGGCAATAACTTCTTCACGTTCTATTCCAAGTTGTTCAATTAAATGATTGAGGCTTGTACCCTTAGTTACACCAGCCTCGGTAAACTCCAAAAAGAAAGGCTTCGAGCGCATTACACTTAATTGTCCAGCTAACTCCTCTTGAAGCTTTTGTTCCACTATGGCAAGTTTCGATTCATCTTCAAGCATTAATACTTTCACAACTGGTTCCTTGATAGAATCTACTAAGCTGTTAACCTCAAAGATTTCTAATCCAGTAATTTCAGCTTCAATATTGGTAAATTGATTTCCTGCTTCGGTTACAATGGAATCCCCGACATAGGTATGCATCCAAACATTCTCACGACGACTTAATTCGTAGAGATGATGAACTGTTTCTGGGGATAAAGTGCTGCTAAAAAGCTCTTCACCTGTTTGGCAGTTTGTTATTTTTGCACCATTAAAAGAAAGAATAAAACTACCATACTCCTTTAAACGCAGTTCTTCAGCAATATCATACATTGCATAGGTTGGTCGCCCTGATGCTAATACGACTTTAACTCCAACTTCCTGGGCATCCATTAACGCCTTCTTTGTACGTGGAGAAATTGTATGGTCGTCCTGTAGTAACGTATCATCGAGATCTAATACAATCATTTTATATTTCATTCTTACCTGAGTCCTTTCTTCACAATATCTTCTCATCTTACTATAAAAATAGGAAAAAAACTTATTACAATTGAATCCAATTACAAGTTTTTTAAATAAAATATTGTAAAAACCAAAATGCTGAAGGTGAGTATTTATGTCCATTTTTGATATTTTTAAAAGTAAATGTCATGTATGCAACCGGAAAATAAGTCCGTTAAGGAAATATATAAATGATAAGGGAGAAACAGTAAAAGTATGTATCCCTTGCTCAGAGTATGCGGAAAGAAGGGCTTTTCGGAAAAAAACTTAATAAGTTAGCGGACAAGAAAGCAGCCTTTATTAAAGAAAAATATAATTTAAATACTGTGAGAGGTTTTTCTATTTAAGAAAATATGTAATACTTAAGAAACAATCAAAGGAAGTATGGGAGGTATCTTAATAATGAATCGCTGCGGTTGGGTTAATCAGGATCCATTATATATCGATTATCATGATCATGAGTGGGGAGTTTCAGTCTACGATGATCGCCTATTATTTGAATACTTAAATCTTGAAGGGGCCCAGGCAGGCCTTAGTTGGTATACGATCTTAAAGAAGCGGGAGAATTATCGACAAGTATTTGATAACTTTGAAGCTGAAAAAATTATCCACTATGACGAAAAGAAAATCGAGGAACTAATACATAATGAAGGAATTGTCCGAAATAAGCTTAAAATCAATGCTGTCATTACTAACGCACAGGCGTTTTTGAAGGTCGTCGACGAATTTGGCTCATTTAGTAAGTACATATGGTCATTTGTTGGCGGTAAGCCAATTCAAAACCACTATAAAGAAATGAAAGATGTTCCAGCAGTCACGGAAATAAGTGATCAATTAAGTAAGGATTTAAAAAAGCGCGGCTTTAAATTTGTGGGCTCGACCATCTGTTATGCGTTCATGCAAGCTACAGGGATGGTCAATGACCATATTGTCACTTGTGATTGTCATCAAAAAGCAGCTCAATTGACGAAATAAAGGAAAAAAGCGAGTATCTCAAAGTGAGATATAGATTAGAATTTTAGGTTCGATATCAAAATGTTCAGAGACAATCCAGCGGAATTGTGTAAATACTTTTTCCAAATCAGGCAATGCAGGTACGTGTTTAGGTACCCCGAAAATTGGACCAGTCATATTGAAGCTAAATCTGCCGGGTCCTAAAAAGATCCCTGACACATTAATCTGATCATTAATTAATAGGATCGCTTAAAGGATATCTCCAACGTCCAATAATAAGCTCAATGTTTTATTTCCTGATATTCCTTCTAAACGTCCTATTCCGGTTAGCGGCCCATCAACCGAAAGGGCAAATCCTTTTGGTTCTACTATAAGTCTAACAACTGTCACTTGACCTGTTAATAATAAAAAAGCAGTAATAATATCAATATTCCTTTGGATAGATATAATTGTTTGCAAACGTTTTTCTAAGTCACATGTATTATTCAAAGATTTTCACTACCTATTCAAACTTTAAGTCCAATGATCATAACAAGACCAGAAATCTTTGCAGCTAAAACATATCTTTTGTATGGTATGAAGAAAATTGAATGATGCTACTAAATTAACAAAAAAAGCCCATCAAACTTGATGAGCTTTTTTGAAGTCCATTTATAACTAATTACTTCGGTGATTTTTCAATTATAAAATCAGATGTTGAGATAGGTATAATCTTGCCGCCAATTTGCACATGAATCGTATCGTTGAAAATGGCTTTCACAATTCCCTTTAAGGAGATGGTTGAATTAACAGAGATTTTTTTTGATTCAGATTGGTTTGCCACAATATCAACGCCTTTCAAAATGTTAGAAACTAAGAATAATAAATCTATTCAAGTTACATTAAATTATTCGGAATAATATAATGAATTCCTGCAAGGACAAGGGATTATTTATTAAAAATCGGTCATGTTATGATCCAACTATTTTGTAAAGGGGTGTTTATACAATAATAGCGGTTTAACATGAACCGTAGTTCAAGTATGGCATGGATAGAATGGTCTGTCAACGAAAACGTGAACTATGGTTCAAATTTTAAAAAAGTGGTATGATATTAATGAGGTGATAAAATGCCAGACCATGATGACCTAATGATTGGTGAATTCCCTTCTCTCCCAAAACAGGAGAGGGCACAGCAAAAAAGGAATGCACTGCTTGAAAGTGGATTAGATCTATTTGTTTCAAATGGGTACGAGCAAACGACTGCTAAGGAAATTGCAGCCCATGCCGGGGTGGCGACCGGAACCTTTTATCGATATTTCTCCGATAAACGCCAGCTTTTAATGTCGTTATTAGAAGATAAAATCGACAAGCTTCTCCCCCCTGAACCGAGTTGGATGTCAGGGAATCCGGAATCATTGTTAGCATCATTACTAGAAGCGCATAACAAACGACTTAGTGAGTTAGGTCTGCAGCGTGTCCTGCCTGAATTGGTATTGAAAGACCCAGGTCTGGCTGAATTTTTGGGGGATGCACGAAGGAAAATTTATTCAAGAATTCTGTTCGGTTTAAAGCAAGCGAAGGAAAATGGATTGACTTGGAACGATTTGGATTTAGAAGCTGTCGCTTGGGCAATATTAGTTTTAGTGGAGAATAGTCACGGAAACGATAAACTTAGTGGAAAAAGAACAGATTTTCAAGAAATTTCAAAAGTTATTTGCCGGATGGTATTTCCACCAGATGTATTAGAGCAATTACGGGTTTCAGATGAAAAAAATAATCCAAAATTCAATGGTTGAAAGTGGTGTAGACATGATCAATGTACAGGTTAAGGATTTTATGGTGAAAGATGTTATTTCAGCTAGTCCTAGTTCTTCCATTAAAGAGGTAACGACCTTACTTGTGGCGAATAAAATTGGCGGTGTACCCATTATTGACGAGGAAGGCGTCTTGCGCGGATTTGTTACCGATGGAGATATTTTGAGGGCAATCAGTCCAGTGGATCGACGTTTTCATGATTATTTCTCGTTAATTACGTATGTAGCAGAAGAAAAAATGGAGATTCGTCTCAGTGAACTAGCTGAGCGTGAGATCATTCGGATCGCAAAGACACACGGAATTGTAACCATCCATCCTGAAGATGAAATGAAAAAGGTCGTCTCCCTATTGTCCAAGCATCACTTTAAAAAATTACCTGTTGTCGATGATTCCAATCATGTGGTCGGTGTAATCAGCAGGGGAGATGTCATTCGCAGCATTCAAGAAACGCTGATAAAAGATTGGCAATAATTTTTGTCATTTTAACAACCCTTCACCGAAGAAGTGAAGGGCTTTTCTTTAGGAAAACACTATATTCCTATTGCTTTGATATACAAGAAAAAAACTATTGGACTGGCTTTTCAATCAGCAGTTCTGATGCTGGGAGCGTGATAATTTTACCGCCAATCTGAACATGAACGGTATCGTTGAAAATGGCTTTGACAATTCCTTTTAATGAAATTGTTGAATTAACAGAGATTTTTTTCACATCAGCTTTGTTTGCCAAATTTACCAACACCCTTCAAAATAGTTATGAAAATATTATATATGAAGATAAGGAAATAAAGCTAGAATAAATAATCAGAAAAGTTAAAAAATATTTCCGTGGATTGCAGCCAAATATTTTTATATATCATTCATATGTGAAATTAAAATAAATGGTGTATGATATAATCATCTCAAAAAAGGAGGCGGAGTAATGTTAAATGAAGTCGGAAAGGAAAAAGAGCTTATTGATGATCCATGCTGCTCACTTGATGACAGTGATCGTAAGAGTCATCATTCCGATAAAGTTAAAAATAATCTTGTAACAAGATTAAACCGTATTGAGGGTCAAATTCGCGGCATTAAAGGCCTAATTGAAAAAGATACATATTGTGATGATGTCATTAATCAGATATCGGCTACTCAATCCGCCTTAAATAGTGTTGCCAAAATTCTGCTTGAAGGTCATCTGAAGAGCTGTGTGGTTGAAAGAATACAGGAGGGTGATATGGAAGTCTTGGATGAGGTTTTGGTAACAATCCAAAAATTAATGAAAAAATAAAATTTTTGACGAAGAATGTGCCCAAGGTACATTCTTTTTTTATTTCATAGGACAATTGGTCTATATCCGTAGAATAATATATTTTGAAATATTCTGACAAATAGATTATTATTATCTAAAAATCATAGCATTTTCCCAAATTTATGAAACAGCCTAAGAAGATTGAAGGGAGAAGGTAAATCGTATAATTTTAGTAAAAAGTGATGATAACACAATTTGTTGGTATAACTATTGTCAGGAAAACAATCCTGTGGTACTAAAATTAACTGTTAAGAATGTTGCTGGGGCTGAAAATTCTACTGATGTGACAATCACAACCAAGTCAGAAAACATCGCAATTACTGGTGCAGAATATCGGAGTGGGGAATGGAGAATTGATGGTACTTCTGCGGTAAAAGGACCTGGAGTGACGGTCACGATTTACCTTGGCCCTCCTTCAAACAACCAAATGATCGCGAAAGTAGCAGTTGATACACTCGGTGCATGGAGATACCGTGGAACTGGAACAGTCACAAATGTCCCACGTGTCGGAAATGTCACTGCCACATCACCTACAAGTGTAGAAGTTCCAAGTCTTGCATACAGATTTAGATAATTACTAATCTCAAAGCTGGAAAGTTACTAATATTGAGTAGCTTTCCAGCTTTTATTTTTGTGAAGTAATAATAGAACGTCGAATTCCAATTGAGAATATACTGATTACATGGAAGGGTGAGATGTTTATGTTTTTCTTTGTGATATTTCTAATTGGATTGGTCTTACCATTTATATTAATAAAGGTTGAGTTTAGTTGGATTATCTGGATTCCAGCAATGATCTTCTTCTTAGCAGCAATTCTAGCAGTTGTTAAGGCAGTTATTTTTCCAGGGGAAGGAATGGCGGATTTAGCTGAGCGAATCTATGTAATGATTTTTGGTACAGCTGCAATCGGTTCTATTAGTGGCGGAGTAATCGCACATTTTTTAAAAAGTAAAAAATAAATTATAAAATATGAATTTCCTTCAAACCGTTTGGGACTGATCCTCGTTAACTTTAACGAAGCCCAATAAGAATGAAGGAGTTGCATGTAAATGAAAAAACGATTAAAGGTCTCACTTGGATTGGTAATGATGTCTATGTTTTTGTTTGGTGCAGTTGCATTCGCAGCTACAGATTTTACACAGTTTGGATTTTCTAAGGTGGTTGCAGAAAGAGAGATTGAAGCAGGGGAAGCAGCTAAGATTAGTCATAGTGGAATTAAAATTCAAATACCTGAAGGGGCCTTCACTAACGCCGTCACGTTTCAAGTCCTAGAAGGGGATAATAAAACATTCCAAAAGGTTGCTCCTGCAGGTGAAACTGTAATCATGAATTTTGCGTTTAGAGTAATAGATATAGAGACAAATGAAATTATTGGATCATTTAAGAAACCTCTCACGTTTAGCTTTAAAGATAAGGATGTAAACCAGGGAAGTACCTATTACAATTACAAAATTGATGGAACGATTGCTAACAACAATGCAGCTTCAGTAATTGACGGAAGAACGTTAACCCATCCGGTCGGAGGAGCACCTGTAGGCTGGTTTATTACATCACCTACTAAAAGTATTAAAAAATAAGGAAGAATCCATTTATACTTAATGAAAAAAGCCCATGGTTCTCAGTTGTGAGAATCATGGGCTTTCAGCATTTATGTTCCTAATACTTTTTTACCTCGTGGCTGGGTTCCGTTGGCGTCAGGTTCGAGTGAGATCCCAATTGCCTCAAAAGGAATTTCTTCTTTCAACTGGTAGGTAAGGGAGCCATTCCCTTCTTCATCGACATGGAAGGTTCCTGCACTTTTTCGGTTCCCATCATGGATGAGCCACACCTGATATGCCTCAGTCCCCTTGGTATCATCAAGACCATTAATATGAAAAACGAGCTGTTTTTTATCACCTTGTTTATAAAGCAAAGCCTGACCCTTGGCGGAATCAATTCCAGGATTTGCTGTTTTTAAGGTGTAAACTTCGATGACCTCGGGTGGAATATTAACTTGTTCCTTTAATTCTGTTACTTGGTCTCTAAGATTTATATTATTCCAAATGACTCCCCCAAAACTAAAGAGAAAAGCGGCTGCTGCCAATCCATAAAGAGTAAGGTGTACCTTTTTGGTCTTTGTGTTTGGTTTAACCTTTTCAATCGTAGGCTGGGTTGAAGCATCAGCTGAGAAAATGGCATTCATTACTTCATCCTTTAAATCAGCGGGTACCTCGACATCTTCAAATTCATAAGGGAGCATGGACCACGCCTCCTGCATTTCTTGGATGTCTTTCGTGCAAGACGGACAATGTACAAGGTGCCTTTCTATCTTCATCCTATCAACTTCAGATACATCACCAATCAAATAAGAGACCAATTCATTGGAAAATGAACAGCTGCTATTTAGACTCATATTTTCATTCCCCCATCTCCATGACAATGTGTTTCCGCAAAACTTTAAGTGTTTGATGCAGCCGGCTTTTGATGGTGCCAATTGGTTCCTTTTTCATTTCAGCAATTTCACTGAGTGTGTATCCTTCCCAATATAACCATTGGATCAGTTCGATTTGATTTTTTGATAGATATTGGTAGGCTTTCTGTATTTGTTCTCGCACATGCTTCCGTGATAAAATCTCTGCCGGATTGTTGGCTTGAGAACCTGGAATCTGTTCTAATTGCTCCTGGTCAATTGAAACTAATGATGCCTCCTTTTTTTCTTTGCGGTGGTGGTCAATCGTGATATTACGAGTGATGGTAAGGAGCCAATTGACGAATAGTCCTTTTTCAGGGTTATAACCCGTCTCTGTTGTCCATACGCGGGTAAAAACGGCCTGAACAATCACTCTAGCTTTGTCTTGATCCTTCGTTGATTTGATAACAAAGGAGTACACTAGCTTAATGTAACGGTCATATAATTCTTCCAAAGCAGGACGGTGCTTGGCTTTGATTAAGAGCATTAATTCGGCATCGCTCAAGTTTTGCATAAAAAAGGCAGACCCCCTAATCATTTCCGGATCCCTTTATATAAATAAACGAATCTACAAGAAAATCGGTTTGTATAAGTATATAGTAATTTTGAAAGATTATGGTGACAAGCTCCATTTTCATAAAAAAATCGTTATTTTCGCTTCGTTTTAGATCTATATACGATTTAAAATGTTATAAAATTACACCCTATCAGCGAATTTTTAATGTTCTATCAGCGAATTAACGGGATTAATCGGCGAATTTTTGAGTTTAATCAGCGAATCGCAGAAAACAACTCTTTAGAAAAAAATAGACCTCAAATTGAGGTCTAGTAATTTTTATTGCGAAATCGAATTGGATTTTGTGATGGTCGTTGATTCCGGCACACGCAGGAGGATGGCGCCTCCGATAATGAAGAGAAGGATTAAGCTAAACACACCGCTGTTCGTATTGCCAGTAATCTGAGCCGTGAATCCAACTAGGAATGGCCCTAATATTGCTGCAAATTTATAAAATATACTATAAAAGCCGAAGAATTCATTAGCGTTTTCCTTTGGAACGAGTTTGGCAAAATAGGAACGGCTTAGGGCCTGTATCCCACCTTGTGAGGATGCCACCAGCATCGCTAAGATCCAAAAATCTAATGTTGTCTTTAAGAAATAGGCATACGTACAAATGACGATATAAACTATGATTCCAACGAGTAACATTATTTTGCCTTGAAATCTATCGGCAAGTTTCCCATATAAAATGGCAAATGGTGCAGCCACTACTTGTGTAGCAAATAATATAATTAATAGGTTAGTAGATGTAATACCTAGATCAGAACCATATGCTGTCGACATGGTAATAATCGTATTAACGCCATCAATATAAAAGAAATAAGCAATTAAGAACAGAAACAATGGACGGTACAGTTTGATTTTTTTGAAGGTGTCAAACAGTTGTTTAAAGCCATTGGAAATCGGGTTTGGCACAGGTTCTTTATAATAAACCTGCTGGACATTTTTAAGCATTGGAATCGTGAACAACCCCCACCATAGGGCGGTTATCGCAAAAGCCGCTTGACTTGCAACAGTCACAGATAGGGGAATGATATTCTGCTGGGATAATATAATAAGAGCAATACTGAGAATGAAAGGGATCGTGCTGCCAATATAACCCATCGCAAATCCTCGTGAAGATACTTGATTCATTCTGTCCTCGGTTGTTACATCGACTAGAAAGGCATCATAGAAAATATTTGTCCCCCCAAAACCAATCACGGTAACCATATAGCAAATTAATAAAAAAAGCCATTGGTTACTTGGGACCACTGCAAGCAGTAAGGTAAAGACAATTCCTAAGGCAAAGAAAAAGGTAAAAAGGCGTTTCTTTAATCCTTTGAAGTCGGCGATACTTCCCAAAATTGGGGCACATAGAGAAATAAGCAGGGTTGCAAATGAATTAGCATAGCCCCAATAGGCTGTAGAAGTTGAAGCTGCAAGTCCTGCCTCTTTCGCCGCTGCTTTAAAATACAATGGAAAAATGGCTGTGGTGATGAGGATGGAATAAGCAGAGTTTGCCCAATCATAAAGCACCCAGCTCTTTTCTTGCTTTGACATCCGGCTCATAGATTTTCCCCCTTTTAAATTTTCAAAATCTCTTCGATAACCCTTCCATCTGTCTGGCCTAAATCTAATCCAAGAAGACGGGCAAATGTGGGGCCTTCATCAATGAGACGGATCGAAGGCAGGGTATCTGCTTGAATTCCTTTTCCAGCTGCCATAAAAATGGTTCCATATTCTTCTTTCTCCGGTGAATAGCCATGACATGCTAAGGTGTATTTATGATCCCTGTTGACATCCTCCTTCGTAATGGTTTTGATAAATTCCCCCTCGAAGTCTTCTAAAAAGAAATATCCTTTTTTTGCTTCAAGCATAAAGGCACATGCTCCATCTGCTCCTTTTTCTGAAGCTTGTGCACCGGTGAGAGCGGATTCAATTCCGCTTTCTGGATTAATAAGCAATGAATCTACTAATTGCCTTACATCATGTAAGGTTGAGGTATCGTAATGGTCTTTAATGTAAATATATGCAGAGCCATCACAACTTTTACAATACGCCTTCCAATTAATTATTTTCCCTTTACCGTTCGAGGTGATCAAACCTTTTTCATGGAATAAAACATTGAGGTTTATCGCTTTATTTTCATCTAAGGCACTATGGTCACCTAATGCCACTACCGTAGAATTCTCATAAATGCCACTTTCTTTTAATGCATTGATAATTCTGCCAAGCCTGTAATTATGACGTTCAATCGCCGCGAGTGCCTCCTCGGATGAGAACCCATGATAATGGCGCTGTGTATCTAAATCGGTAAAGTGAACCATTAATAGATTTGGTTTCTTTGTTTTAATCGTATCGACAGTTGATTCTAGGACAAAGTCATCCAATTCTGGTTGGTTTAGACCTTTACGGATATGCCCGTATTTTCGATTAAGGTCCCATTGAAAACGGGGACTGCCACTCATCAGCGAAACAAGAATTTGGTTATGCCATGGGCGGTTCGCAAAAATTTCTGGCATATTGTAGTCAATATTTGCTTTGGCCGTAACGGGCCACAATAAGGCGGCCGTCGTCAGATTTGCTTTTTTCGCTTCGTCATACAACGTGGTCCCATGTATACAATTCCGGTACCAATTCCAATCGGGAGAAAGTCTTCCGGGCTGTAAATGAGTATTATTTATAACCCCATGCCGTTTTGGATAATTACCCGTCACAATTGTTGCGTGACAAGGATAGGTGACCGATGGGTAAATCGATTTGACATTTTTGATCAAGGCGCCAGTTCTTAAGATGTTTTGAAAGTGTGGGAGTTCGGATAATATAGGGAAATCTAGAGCTGATAGGCAATCAAATGAAATGATAATTAAATGGTCTGTCAATCGATTCATAAAAACCTCCGAAAAAGTCTAACAGATACTTCCATTGTACTACAGGTGGGCGGAAATGGAAGAATTCGTACGAATTTTTACAAAATTTTCGAAAAACAATAAAATCCTCCCTATTTTATTAAAAGGTTTTTCTAGTATAATGATATTAGCAGAATTTGGATTTAAAGGAGGTAGAGAGATGGCAAGTTTTCGAAGTTTTTTGTTTGAGAAAGGAATTAAACTTTCGGTCGAACGTGCGTTAAGGAAGGGTATTTCAGAAAGGGGAATGGATGAAAAAAGGCAAATGCTGGACACAGTCGCTAGAAAGCTAGCTAAACTGCCGAAAAATTGTAAGGTTCAGAAATTGGAAATTGAAGGATTGTATGCTGAATGGCTTTCCTCCGAAAACAGTTCGGAAGAAAAAGTAATCCTTTATTTACATGGCGGAGGATATGCATTTTGTTCAGCTAATACCCACCGGCCACTTGCAGCTAGTATCGGGAAGGCGGCTGGTATGAAGGTTCTATTTCCAGAATATCGACTTGCACCGGAACATCCTTTTCCTGCTGCCGTCGAAGATGCCGTCATTGTGTACCGCTGGCTCTTGCGTCAAGGGTATGATCCCGCCAATATTATTTTTGCAGGTGATTCAGCAGGAGGGGGCTTAAGTGTAGCAGCCACCTTAGTCTTAAGAGATCAGAATGAGGCGCTGCCGCGGGCGATTGTTTGTTTATCACCATGGGTCGACTTAACAAGCAGCGGAGAAAGTTATCGGAAAAACAAAAAGATTGATCCCTATTTAACGGTCCAAGGTGTTAAAGATGCCGCGTTAATGTATTCAGGGCATAAGACCCCCCTCGACCATCCGCTTATTTCACCTGTCTTTGCAGACCTTACTGGCTTCCCGCCTTTATTTATCCAAGCAGGGAATCATGAAATTTTGCAAAGTGATGCTGAGTTGTTGGCAAAGAAAGCACGACAGGCAGGCGTAGAGGTCACCTTTAAAATATGGGACAAAATGTGGCATGTTTGGCAGATTAGTGGTGATCGATTACCTGAAGCGAGGATGGCTGTCAATGAAATAGGTACCTACTTAAAGAAGTCTTAAAATAAATTTTTAATAAAACCAAGAACTCCTGTATCAAGACCAAGATGCAGGAGTTTTTGGCGTTTTATTCATCACATAGGAACTTCATGAACTTTATGAACAAAATGGGAGTTAAGTTTTTAATGCCGTTTAAATGAATAATCTATGAAATTTTAATAATTTTTGTAAAATTAAGAAAACGTTAAGAAAACGTTTACAAAGGGGGAAATGAAATGTTTTCGATTAAAAGAATTTCGGCAGTCATGTGTGCAGGAGCCTTGGCATTAAGTTTGGGGGCTTGCAGCAGTAAAGAAACAGCGAGCTCAGGTAAAAAAGAGGCAGGAACTGGTTATCCAACAAAAGCGATTAGCGTTGTCGCACCTTCAGGAGCAGGTGGAGGCTGGGATTTAACCGCTCGTTCATTCACAAAAGTACTAAGTGAAACAAAGCTAGTAAAACAGCCATTAACTGTTGAGAACAAGCCTGGCGGTGGTGGAGCTGTATTTATGGCAGAATATGCCACTCAGCAGGCAGAAAATAATGACATGCTGTTTGTCAATTCACCGCCAATTATTATCAACAATTTAAAGAAAGAAGGAAACAGCCCTTACGGTTATAAGAATACCACTCCATTAGCACAGCTAACGAAAGACTATGGCGCGATTGTTGTTAAAACTGATTCCAAATTTAAAGATCTAAAATCAGTTTTGGAAGAGGTTAAAAAGGATCCAGCAAAGTTGACATTTGCAGGAGGATCCGCACCAGGCTCAATGGACCATTTAGTTTCAATTCTACCAGCCTATAAATACGGGGTGGACCCAACTAAAATTAAATATGTTTCCTATGATGGCGGTGGAGAAGCCATTACAGCATTACTAGGCGGAAACGCAGATGTCATTGGAACTGATGCTTCAAGTGTGAAAGAATTCCTTAAAGCGGGTAAGGTTCGCGTGCTGGCAATTACTTCATCCGAACGTTTAGCTGGCGATTTTAAGGATGTTCCAACTGCGAAGGAACAAGGTGTTGACGCAGAATTTACGATTTGGCGTGGAGTTTTTGGACCAGAAAAAATGTCAGCGGAAGCAAAATCATATTGGGAAAAAACGATTGATAAATTAGTCCAATCACCTGAATGGAAGAAGGAAGTCGAAACACAAGGCTGGGAATTAGAATATAAAAACGGTGCAGATTTTAAAAAGTTCTTAGAAGACCAAGAAACACAAGTACAGCAATTATTAGAAGCATTGGGAATGCAGAAGTAATTAAAGAGGGAAGGATGCACTTTCTCCTTCCCTTTCATTTTTTAATGTAAACGGATTGGAGGGATTCAAATGGACATTAAATTTGATCGCATTGCTGCTATTTTGTTTCTAACTGTAGGAACCTTATTTATTATCGGAAGCAGGAATATTGCCAGCTCCTCTTATGGGAGTGTAGTTGGTCCGGATATCTTTCCATTTTTTCTCGGGGGTCTGTTAGTGATCTTAAGTATTCGCTTATTTTATGAAACCTTTAGTGGAAAAAAGCAGGAGAAGGAAAAAGAAAAATTACAGTACAAGCCTTTTATCATCATTTTTATAGCTACTCTCGTTTATATTTTGACGTTAGAATCCGTTGGCTATGTAATCACAACCTTTCTATTTCTTTTTGTCTGCTTTCAAACAATGGAACGAGGAAAATGGCTTACCTCACTACTCATCTCAGGAGGTTTCTCTGCCTTTGTCTATATCATTTTTGTCGAAGTACTAAAAGGAACACTTCCAGGGTGGCCCATTTGGTTTAATTGATTAGATCATGGTGTTGGCACCATATTTTGTATGATGAAAGGGGGATATAGAATGAATACTCTAGATTATTTGTTGCACGGATTTGGTTCTGCACTTATTTGGTATAATTTGATTTTTGCTTTTGTTGGGGTATTAATTGGGACAGCTGTTGGTGTGTTACCAGGGATTGGCCCGATGAGCGGTGTTGCCTTGCTTATTCCTGTTACTGCTTCCATTACGGGAGGTCTACCTCCTGAGCAAGCGGCCACGAGTGCTATTATTCTCCTTGCTGGTGTTTACTACGGAGCTATGTATGGAGGATCGACTACTTCTATTCTATTAAATACTCCTGGAGAGTCATCGTCCGTCGTGACTACATTAGATGGTTACCAAATGGCTAAGAAAGGGAGGGCAGGGAGTGCTTTGTCCATTGCTGCGATTGGGTCGTTTGTGGCGGGAATCGTGACATTAATTGCCCTAATAGTTTTGGCGAAACCATTGTCAAATCTTGCCCTTAAATTTGGACCCGCTGAATATTTCTCGCTTATGCTCTTAGGACTTGGAGCTGTTAGTGGGTTGGCAGGAAAGTCCGTTACGAAAGCATTAATTATGACCGTATGTGGCTTGCTGCTTGCAACGATTGGAATTGATAATGTTTCTGGGATCGGCCGTTTTACTTTTGATTTGCCTTGGTTGTACCAAGGAATTGAATTCTTGACGATTGCGGTAGGTTTATTTGCCCTAGGTGAGGTTTTTAAAACGATCTTAGAAAAAGAAGAAGAAGATACACAAATGGCAAAGATTAATAATTTAATCCCCTCAAAAGAAGAGTTGAAAGAATCAGCTGCACCAATCGTCAGGGGCTCTTTATTAGGATTCTTTATCGGGATTTTACCCGGAGCGGGGGCGACTCTAGCATCCTTTTTTTCCTACATATTAGAAAAGAAGATCGCTAAAGACCCATCTAAATTTGGAAAGGGTGCCATTGCTGGTGTGGCAGCGCCAGAATCGGCTAACAATGCGGCCTCTGGCGGAGCAATGATCCCATTATTAACATTAGGAATTCCAGGCTCTGGTACAACCGCCATTCTAATGGGGGCACTGATGATGTATAATGTTCAGCCAGGTCCGTTATTATTTGAAGATCATCCCCAAGTAGCATGGGGGTTGATTGCAAGTATGTTTATTGGAAATATCATGCTGCTCATTCTTAACCTTCCGCTTGTTAAGGTGTTTGCTAAAATTATTCAGACACCAAAGCGATATTTAATTCCTATTATTATTGCCATCTCTATTTTTGGTGTTTATGCGGTGCAAGTCTCAATAAATGACCTTTTACTATTATTAGCCTGCGGTGTCATTGGCTATTTTTTAAACAAACATGATTATCCGATTGCCCCGTTAGTGTTAGGACTTGTTTTGGGGCCAATGGTTGAGAACAATCTGCGTAGAGCCTTAACGATTTTCAATGGAGATTTTGGACCATTTTTCACTCGTCCGATTTCATTAGGATTCTTAATTATGACGGTTCTTTGGCTGGCTATCCCGGTAGTAATGAAGATGAGAGGAAAGAATGTTGTCATAAACGAGGAAGCTTGACATTCAAAAAGTTCTGATTATTGCAAAAAACTCCTTTTTTTAAGGAGTTTTTTTCTATATGATAGAAGTAGAGGTGCATGTATGCGATTACATACGAAATTAATGGTAGGCATTTTTATAGTAATTATCTTCATTGGCGGGATTTTCGAACTAACTTTTAAAAATATTATGGAATCCAATCTTAAGCATGAAAAAGGAACGAAAGCTTTATCTGTGGCACAGTCCATTTCAAATATGCCAGAGATACAAAAAGCTTTTTCTAATAAAAACCCCTCTGTCATTATTCAACCAATCGCCGAAAAAATTCGCAAACAGGTTGGTGCGGAATTTATTGTTATCGGTAATCGCCAGGAGATTCGCTATTCTCATCCCGATCCTACCCGTTTAGGACAAAAAATGGTGGGTGGAGATAATCAGCGAGTCTTTAAGGGAGAATCAGTTATCTCTGAGTCGATCGGAACTCTTGGTCCATCCTTAAGAGGGAAAGCGCCTATTTTTAGTGACGGCAAAGTAATTGGTGTCGTTTCAGTAGGCTATCTTCAAACGGATATTGAAAAAGAAGTAGCGAAGGTTCGACGGAAAATTTTTATCACTACCATGATTATTTTACTTGGAGGATTACTAGCGGCTTTATTAATCTCTTTAAATATTAAAAGAGCCATTTTTGGCCTTGAACCGAGAGAAATCGCTTGGATGTACCAGGAAAAGCATGCCATATTAGAATCGATCCATGAGGGAATTATCGCCATCGATACAAATGGACGAATAACAGTCGTCAATGAAACTGCACATAAAATTCTCAATGTGCCGAGCGACGTTCTCCTTCGTGGAAAGAAGATTGATGATGTCATTGAAAATACGTCTCTTTATGAAGTGGTTCGGACAGGCCTTGCCGAATATGATCGGGAATTTACGATTTTCGGTGAGATTTTTTTGGTGAATCGTATCCCGATTTTTAATAAAAAAGACGAAGTAATTGGAGCTGTTGCTAGTTTCAGAAACAAGTCAGAGTTATCCAATCTGATTCAGGAATTATCCCATGTCAAAGCTTATGCTGAAGGCCTGCGGGCTCAGACACATGAGTATTCCAACAGGCTTTACACACTTCTTGGTTTGATCCAGCTTGGCTCCTATAAGGAAGCCATTGAATTCATTTCAAGGGAAGTGGATGTTGCACAAGGATTTATTAGTTTCTTAATGAAGGAAATTCCCGATCCAATCATTGCAGGATTTATTTTAGGAAAAGTCAGTTTAGCTAGTGAATTAAAAATTTATTTGACAATCGATCGTGAAAGTAGTTTTAGAGATTTGCCAGTAGAAATCAACAGGGATACATTAGTGACGATTATCGGGAACCTTGTTAACAATGCTTTTGATGCTGTGAGAGAAAATGGGAAGGTAGAAAAAAGAGTTTCTCTGTTTCTTACCGACTTAGGAAAAGATCTGATCATCGAAATTGAAGATAACGGGAAAGGCATAAATAACAGCATCAGTGAACAAATTTTCCAAAATGGCTTTTCTACAAAAAACCGTCAAAGCAATTCCGGGATCGGCTTAAGCCTTGTAAAAGAAGCAATCGCAGGCTTAGGGGGATATATAACTTTTTCCTCGAATGAAGGGGAAGGGACAATTTTCACAGTTGTGATTCCAAAACACAGGGGGTGTTTAAATGAATCTGAAACCCAATATAGAAGTGTTAATAGTTGAGGATGATTTAAGGATTGCAGAAATTCAAAAGCGGTTTATTGAACAGATTCCTGGATTCCAAACAGTAGGAATTGCGGCAAGTTATTTAGAGGCAAAAACGTATATTGATTTATTACAGCCAGACCTACTCTTGTTAGATGTCTATTTTCCGGACATGAATGGACTTGATTTGCTTAAAGAAACAAAGCAGCAAAGGAAGCAAATGGACGTGATCATGATTACCGCAACAAAAGAGATTCATAAAGTGCAAGAGGCAATCAGTATTGGTGTGTTTGATTATATTATTAAACCTGTAGTGTTTGAAAGGTTTAAACAATCGTTGCTGAGGTATCAGGAATATCATACAAAGTTAGTAGAATTGAAAAATGAAAATCTCCATGTCACACAACAACAGGTGGACAAGCTGCTGCGAAAAGAAATAGAAGGATCCAAAAGCGAAAAACCTTATCTGCCAAAGGGAATTGACCCGTTGACGCTGGAAAAGGTCCTCGAGGTTCTGTCGAATGTTGCTGATGGCTTAACGGCAGAGATAGTTGCGAAAGAAATAGGTGTAAGCAGAACGACAGCTAGAAGGTATCTTGAGCATCTCATGTCAGAGGAAAAAATTGATGCGGATTTAGCTTACGGAACGGTCGGGCGCCCAGAACGTGTCTATTTGGTTAAAGGGCCAATCAAACAGCGTAACTACACATAAAGAAGAAGGCTCAAATGGAGCCTTCTTCTTTATGTAAAAGAGTATTGGAAATTTTCTCGGTAAGCCATAAATTTTTTAATTGTACTAATATTGCTAATATTATAACGAAGATGGGTCTTATTTAGTTATATAATGGAAGTGAATCTTCATAGCGTTTTTTGTCATGCAAGATGAAGGAGGGAAGGACATGCAATGTCTAATTGTTTATTGCTCATCCCATGGGACGACAGAGAAAGCAGTAAGGTTTTTAAGTGAAATTCTTAAAGGAGAGGTTCAGACGGTTGATTTGAAACGAGAGAAGGTGAAGTTTGATCTTCGCAATTTCGATACCATCATAATTGGTGGCTCGATTCATGCTGGAAACATTCAAAGGAAAATCAAAAAGTTTATTACTCACAATTATGATACTCTGTTAGAAAAAGAAGTAGGACTTTTCCTTTGCTGTATGCATGATGGCGAGACAGCGATTGAGCAATTTAACCATGCCTTTCCGCAAGAATTACGAAAAAATTCTGCAGCAATGGGGTTATTTGGCGGAGAATTTCTTATGTCGGAAATGAACTTCATTGAAAAACAAATTGTAAAAAAGGTAAGCGGTGCAACGAGAGACCAATTAAATTTAGATTATGAAGCGATTAAGGAATTTGCTTCAAAATTAAATAATATCCAAACCCTAGTACATTAATCGATGTATATCCATTTTTAATTGAACGTTTCTGCAGATGCAGAACGTTTTTTTGTGTTAATAAGGAATTTAAGGGGTATTTTCGATAAGTTGGATTAGAAAGTGAAATTTTTGTCAAATTTTGCTTATAAAAAATGTCGAGAAGGACAATAATGAGTGAGGTCTTATTACAACAAGGAAGAGGATTTTTATGAAGATTTGGTTTAACAGATGGTTTACAACCGTTTCCCATTTCATCGACATGATTCGGGATAACGAAGATAAGCGAAAATTTATTATTTATGGCACCAGTCCGAACAAGGATGCCCTGTATTTACAAAATTGTGATTTTGCTTTCGTCGAGCCGGATATATCTGGTGAGGATTATATTGCTTTTTGTCTTGAATTTTGTCAGAAACACGGGATTAATATTTTTATCCCGCGGAAAGAAAATGTCCTCATTTCTAAACGACTGCATCAATTTGAGAAGTTGGGAGTAAAGGTGCTGGTTTGCCCGGATGCTAACCTCATGGAGACCATGGATAATAAAGCTGAGACGTATCGAATGTTTTTAGGTGGGCCGGCAAATTCTTTAATCCCTGACTATCATGTCGTCAATAATCTCGAAGCGTTTAAATTAGCGTATAAACAACTAAAGGAAAAAGGACATACTGTGTGTTTTAAACCAGTGATTGGTGAAGGCGCCAACGGATTTAGGGTCATTAAAGACCAAATTGATTCGATAACCCAGCTTTTCAATCATGGAACAAGTTATAGAATTCCATACAACTATGCCTGCGAAATTTTAGGTCAGCAAGAAACATTCCCTGACTTAATGGTGTTGGAATTTTTAGAAGGCAGAGAATATAGTATTGATTGCTTATCCTCACAGGATAAACTGTATGCCGCCATACCTCGGATGAAGGGGGATGGCAGAGTTAGAGAGCTTGTGGAGCAGGTTGAACTCATAAAATTGGCTCACGAATTTCATCAAGAATTTAGGTTGCCATATGTGTTTAATATCCAGGTAAAATACAACAGCAATGGTGAACCCAAGCTGTTGGAAGTCAATCCGCGTATGAGCGGGGGCATGCATTTTAGCTGCTTATCTGGGATCAACATCCCGTATCTTGCTCTGAAAATTTTACTCGGTGAAAAAGTGCAATTGGTGAAACCAAAGTTTGGAATTCGGGCAAGTCATATTGAAAAAGAAATGATTCTTAAATATGGTGACATAAGTTAATAAAGAAAGAGCAGGTTTCGTTTTCGAACCTGCTCTTCCCACTATTTGTAGAACACTTTATCAATATTGTATTTTGCATGTAAGGTATTGATGAGGTAGGTTTCGTAAATTTCTCTTTCCATCGGGTCTTCCACAACACATACCGCAATTTTATAGACTTCATCACGGTGTAATTTGATTGGTGAGACAGAATCTTCGAAATGTCTTTTTACGCGAGGACGTAATTTCCTAGCTTTACCGACAAATAGTAATTCATCATTTGCGTTTGAAAAAAGGATAATCCCGCCTTTGTCTCTTGGGATTTTATTGTAATCTGTAAAACCATAAACGCTGCTTAGCGGCGCCTCCACTTTTTCTCCCACTTGGTTTTTTTTCGTAATCACTATATCAGGATTAGGGATTTCAATTTTAATCATGTAGAAAATCGCTCCTTGCCTTGCTTAAAATAAACGGGTTACCCGTTTTGCTAACGGTTCATTATAGCACAACTATTCAATAATAGTTATTTTAACCATAAATCAGGACACAAAACCAGTAGATCTTAGATTTTATAAGGAGAGGTTAAATAAAAGTAGAAAAATATTCCTTATTTTTGTAAACTAAAGGAAGTACTGTGAATTAATTATTTTATTAAATTTGAAAGGGTGTTTCTATGGGTATTTCATTGTCTAAAGGGCAGAAGATTGATTTAACAAAAACAAACCCTGGTTTAACAAAAGTCGTTGTTGGTCTTGGTTGGGATACGAATCGTTATGACGGTGGAAACGATTTCGATTTAGATGCAAGTATTTTCTTATTAGGTGCTAATGGAAAAGTTACTTCTGAAAAAGATTTTGTTTTCTATAACCAACTTGAAGGTGGAAATGGCTCGGTCGTACATACTGGTGATAACCGTACAGGCGAAGGGGACGGAGACGATGAGCAAGTAAAAGTGAATCTCAGCGCGGTCCCTGCTCAAATTGAAAGAATTTCGTTTGTTATCACTATTCATGAAGCTGAATCCCGTGGTCAAAATTTTGGACAGGTTTCCAATGCATTCTGCCGTATCGTTAATGAAGATACGAATCAAGAAATCATTCGTTATGATTTAGGTGAGGATTTTTCAATCGAAACAGCAATCATCGTTGGTGAGTTATACCGACACAATGGCGAGTGGAAATTCTCAGCGGTTGGTTCAGGCTACCAAGGCGGCCTAGCTCGTATCGCAACAGACTTCGGCCTAAACGTGGGCTAAAAATAGTAATATCAAAAGGACAATACAGTCGTGAGAAACTGTTTCTGTCCTTTTTTTGTTTATTGGAAGTGCCTTGAAGTATTTATTTGTGGTAAGGAGATATTTGGGTTATGTTAGATATAAATTATTTGATTTGAGGATGTTATGACAATGAAATTTTTACTGAAAACACAGATTCTTTCTATTATTATTGCGATTTTTTGGATCGTATATCTTAATGTAGTAGCTATTTTTGATCGGCCTAGCCCGATCCTCCAATATTTGAATTGGTTCGTTTATGGATTTGCTTTCCTGTTTGCCTTCATTTATTTACTTTTAACGAAATACATAATAGGTCACAAATGGCTTGCTATTCCATTGGTAATACTACCGTATCTTATGATTTACCAAACTTTTCTTGAAAGAATCCTATTAAGTCTAGTTAATAAGAGTTACAGTATGACAATTAATTTTTTGTCTTTATCAACAGGAGCCACACATTTAATGGCCATAATAATTGGATTAGTTTTCGGGGTTATCATTTCTAATCGATATAATAGGGAACAACAACACTAATAAACATTTTTTACCAAATTGCCATGAAAATGGCTTACCTAATCAAAAGTCTACAAATGAAAGAGGGACATTAGGATGGAAGGAAAGTGGCTGATTGCCGATCGCGATTTGAACGAACGTGAGGGATTAAAATGGTTATTGAAGACCTCCTCCATCCCCGTTACCACTATATTGTCAGCTTCCCATTACCAGGAATTCGTTGTATGGTTTGAACAGGAGAAGCCTGATGTTGTCTTAATAGAACTAGATATGATCACAAAGGAAGATTGGTCCACCTTTCGTGACCTGATGCAGATTTATGACCCCATTTTATTATTAACATCCGCAGAAGGAACCTTCGAAAAAGCACGGCTGGCCATCGATATGCAAGCATTAGATTTAATGATTAAACCTTTTTCGGCAACGAAGGTGAAAACCGCCTTTCAAAAAGCCTCACGTAAACTTGGGACAAAAAGTCAAGCGGTTGGAATTCACCATGCGAATACCTATAAAGATATATCCTATGAAGCGTTATTACTATCGCAAGCTCCAGGTGCAGATATTTACCATGTAGCTGCTTTTCAAACGGAGAGTATCACTGCCATCAGGACTTTGCATTCATTCTTGTCAGAATATCCTTTCAAAGATGTCCACGGTATTTTTGCATTAGACGACATGGTCGTTGTTTTGTTTTCAGAAACGAGTCATACTATCACGGAACAATGCCAAAAAGCGATGAGAAAGTGGGAGGAGGAATTTTCTGAGCCGCTAGCGGTCGTAGTTCATAAAGGAAATTCATCATCCGTTACTTTGAATCAAAAATATCTGCAAACGAGGAAAATGTTAGAATTGACCTATTATAAAGGGTACCGCCAAGTTGTTGAATTTAACCACTCAACTGAATGGGTCCATATTGATCCTTTTTTAGCTCCGCCTGAACAACGAACCTGGGTTGACATGTTGACAAACGTTGATTTGGAGAAAATAAAAATTTGGCTGTATGATGAATTTTTGCAATTGAACGATCCTTTTCCTGACCCAGGATTGGTCCGAATTAGACTAACGAGTATCCTGGCACAAGTTAGAAGATATATGAAGACGTATCATTTAGACGAGAATCAAAGCTATGAACAGGAATACCGCTATATTTTCAATTCGATTTTGTATGATCGTGTCCTTTATCGTACGGTTCAAAATCTCATTTTATTTATTCAAAAATTGTTTTTGGGAACTGAGAGCAGGGATAGAAATCAAATACAAGATCCGATTGAACGCGGCATATCCTTTATGGAGGCTAATTTTTCAAACAGCATGCTCAGGCTGGAGGATGTGGCAGCATATGTGGACCGAAACCCCTCATATTTAAGCCATTTGTTGATTACGAAAATAGGTTCCAGCTTTACGGAATTATTAACAGCGTCTCGAATGAAGGAAGCGAAAAGGTTGCTGATTGAAACCAATAAACCGATCAAAGAAATTTCGATCTTGGTGGGCTATCAAAATGCCAATTATTTCAGTCGGATGTTTAAGGAATTAATGGGTAAGTCGCCTAGAGAATTTCGATTAAATAAAGTGGACGAGGATGGTTGATTTTTAAATTAATTTGAGAGAAGTGGGGATATGAAGACGGTTATCGCATTTTTGGTTATGGTATTCCTTGTTTTTTCATTCCTTAAATTTTATTTCAATCGGAAATGGAAATTGTTTTATACGGCGTTTGGGTCAGATAACTATTTTATGATCGCAGCTAAGTTAAATGCTGCAGGATAAAATTCAAAACAAACACTCCGGTGAATTTGCGTAGTGATGCTAGGTTTAAAGATTTTACTCAATACGATATTTTTGTTAAAGAAGAGGATGAACATAGAGCCCAAGCTGCACTCCAAAGATAAGAAATTGTACATTTTCTTGTAAAGCACGATAAATTAAGTCTAGAAGTGGACCGGTCATCAATATGACTAGGTCTTTTTTAAACACAAGACCCTAAAAATATTATAGATTAATAGAAATATTATTGGTTACATAAACAAACTATCTAAATAAATTCTAGTTACTCCTATAAATATTATCTTATATCTAATGTTCCTCTCGTATTTTTTAGAAGATTTTATTTTTATAATATATATATATTAATAAATAAAGGGAGTGGAATGGATGGAAACAAACACGGCGAAATCAAGAGTGATAAAAAATTATAAAGGAACGGAATTACATGCGAAAGGCTGGATTCAGGAGGCTGCACTTAGGATGTTGATGAACAACCTGGATCAAGAAGTGGCAGAAAGACCAGAGGATCTAGTTGTTTATGGCGGAATAGGTAAGGCTGCTCGGAATTGGGAGTCCTATGATGCGATTGTGAAAACATTGTTAGAATTGGAGAATGACGAAACCTTATTGATTCAATCGGGTAAGCCAGTGGCTGTATGGAAATCCCATAAGGATGCTCCGCGCGTGCTTCTTGCTAACTCCAATCTAGTTCCAGCTTGGGCAAATTGGGAGCACTTCCACGAGTTAGATAAAAAAGGTCTAATGATGTACGGTCAAATGACAGCGGGCAGCTGGATCTATATCGGCAGCCAGGGAATTGTCCAAGGAACCTATGAAACGTTTGCCGAGCTTGCGCGTCAAGCCTACGGTGGTACATTAAAACACACGATTACACTCACTGCTGGACTTGGCGGAATGGGTGGTGCTCAGCCGTTGGCGGTAACGATGAACGATGGAGTGTGTTTAGCGATTGATGTCGATGAGACCAGAATTGACCGTCGTATTGAAACCGCTTATCTTGATGTGAAAACTAAGGATTTAGATGAAGCATTGAGATTAGCTCACGAGGCAAAAGTAGCTGGAAAGGCATTATCGATTGGATTATTAGGAAATGCCGCAGAAATTTTGCCATTGATGATTGAAAAAGGCTTTAATCCAGATGTATTAACCGATCAAACTTCTGCACACGACCCATTAAATGGTTATGTTCCAGTTGGTTTTACATTGGAAGAAGCGGCCGCATTACGAAAAGAAGATCCAACTAAGTATGTAGAACTTTCAAAGCAAAGCATGGCACTGCATGTGAAGGCAATGCTGACGATGCAACAAAAAGGTGCGGTTACCTTTGATTATGGTAACAACATTCGTCAAGTAGCGAAGGATGAGGGAGTGGAAGATGCATTTGATTTCCCTGGTTTCGTACCAGCGTATATCCGTCCATTATTCTGCGAAGGAAAAGGTCCTTTCCGCTGGGCAGCACTTTCAGGTGATCCTGAGGATATCCGCAAAATTGATGAAGCATTGCTTCGTGAGTTCAGAGATGATGAACATTTATGCAAATGGGTAAAAATGGCCCAAGAAAAAATAAGCTTCCAAGGTCTTCCTGCTCGAATTTGCTGGCTTGGATATGGTGATCGTGCTCGTTTTGGTAAAATTATCAATGATATGGTTGCTTCGGGAGAAGTATCGGCACCAATCGTTATTGGTCGTGATCACTTAGATGCTGGTTCTGTAGCATCACCAAATCGTGAAACAGAAGCGATGAGAGACGGAAGTGATGCAGTTTCCGACTGGCCGATTTTAAATGCGATGATCAATGCTGTTGGCGGCGCAAGCTGGGTTTCGTTACACCATGGCGGGGGCGTTGGCATGGGGTATTCACAGCATTCCGGGATGGTAATTGTAGCTGATGGGACGAAGGATGCGGAAGTACGGTTAGAACGTGTATTAACAACGGACCCTGGGATGGGTGTGGTCCGTCATGCTGATGCGGGTTATGAGATTGCAATTAAGACAGCAAAAGAAAAGGGCATCAAAATGCCTATGCTACAACAAGACTAAGACTGAGGGGATGGAAGATTAATGAGTACACCAATTTTTATCAGAAAGGCCTCTCAACTCGTTACATTACAGGGGAGTTCCGAGGCTCCCCGTGTAAAGGGGGAAATGTCTGAGCTTGGTATTATTGAGAATGGCAGTGTTTGGATTGAAGAAGGTGTAATCCAAGCCGTTGGGGCGGATGAGGAACTTGCCCAAAAATATGCGGATCGTTTGGGTGAAGCAGAAGTGGTGGATGCGAGTGGTAAACTCGTAACTCCAGGACTTGTTGACCCACATACACATATTGTTTTTGCAGGCAGCAGGGAAAATGAGTTTAACATGCGTCTACAAGGTGCCACTTATATGGAAATTATGAATAGTGGCGGCGGGATCTATGCAACGACAAGACGGACACAGTCCGCGACACATGAAGAGCTTTTTCAGGAAAGCTTTGAGCGTTTAAATCAATTCCTGCGCCACGGCGTCACAACGGTGGAAGCGAAAAGTGGCTACGGAATGGAATGGGAAACCGAATTAAAGCAGCTGGAAGTAGCTAAACAGCTTAACGACAAGCATGTGATTGATGTGGTTTCAACGTTCATGGGAGCTCATGCTGTTCCGAAGGAGTACAAACAAAATCCAGATGAGTTTGTCCGCCGGTTGATAGAAGAAATGATTCCAAAGGTTGCGGAACTAGAACTTGCGGAATTTAATGATGTTTTCTGTGAACATGGTGTGTTTACTCCGGAACAATCCAGGCAAATTCTTGAAGCGGGTCGGCGCTATGGTTTGATTCCGAAAATTCATGCTGATGAAATAGAGCCATATGAAGGAGCAGAACTGGCAGCCGAGGTAGGGGCCATTTCGGCTGACCACTTATTAAAGGCATCGGAAAAAGGTATGAAAGCGATGGCTGAAAAAGGGGTTGTCGGTGTGTTACTCCCGGGGACAGCTTACTTTTTAATGGCGGAGTCGGCAAATGGGCGCAAAATGGTAGATTTGGGTGTACCAGTGGCACTGTCGACAGATTGTAATCCTGGTTCATCACCTACTGTATCCCTGCCATTCATTATGAATTTAGGCTGTTTAAAAATGGGGATGACACCTGCCGAAGTCATTACTGCAACGACAATTAATGCTGCCCATGCCATTAATCGCGGCAAAGAAATTGGCAGTTTAGAAGTGGGGAAAAAAGCAGATATCACGATTTTTAACGTCGGGAATTATATGAAACTGCAATACTCTTATGGCGTGAACCATACCGATACGGTTGTGAAAAATGGTCAGGTGGTTGTCAGGGGAGGTCAGTTAGTTGAAGAGTTTTCTCTATCCTAAGTTAAATCCTCCTAGTTTTACATGGGTAAGACCAGATGAAGGGACCGAGATTGCAAAGGTGCATGAATGGATCCAGCCACTAACGGCTGAGTCTGATCCTGAAAAAAGCAAGGAGGCAGACTTTGTTGTTGTTGGAGTTCCGCTGTCTCGATCATCCATTAGCGCGTCAGGTGCCTCAGAATTTCCTGAGGCGTTCCGACGCGTGTGGAAGGGGTTTACTACCTATAATCTTGACGAGGATATTGATTTGTCGGAATTGACGGCAATAGATGTTGGTGATGTGCCCATGCATGTTACTGATATTAGGCGCTGCCATGACAATATCATCGCTGCATCTTTTGCTCTCCATCAGCATTTTGGAACTTCCAAAGTCTGTGCAATTGGCGGTGATCATTCGATTACAGCAATGATGGTCAAAGGTTTGCATCAAGCGAAACCGGCGGAGAAAATTGGCATTCTCCAGTTTGATACCCACTTTGATTTACGAGATATGACCGATAACGGTCCGTCCAATGGGACTCCCATGCGGAACTTAATTGAGAGCGGAGTAGTTGAGGGCAGCAATATGTACAATATCGGCCTCCATGGTTTTTTTAACACAAAAGATTTGAAGAGGTATGCTGATGAAAAAGGCGTCAACTATTTCACTCTTCGTGAAACAAGAAAAAAAGGAATTGAAGAAACGGTTTCGGCATGTTTAGAGGAGTTGGCTGGAAAGGTAGATACGATTTATTTAACAGTCGATATGGATGTTCTAGATATTGCCTATGCGCCAGGAGTACCAGCCTCAACGCCGGGAGGCATGACAACGGCGGAACTACTAGATGGGGTATTAACCGCAGCTAAGCATCCAAAAGTCAAAGCCATGGACATCGTCTGCCTTGATCCCCTAAAAGACACCAACGTCCAGCCAACAGTCAAACTCGGGACACACGTATTTCTAACCTTTTTAACTGGGGTAGCACTACGATAAAAACTTTGGTGTCAGACACCACAAAAAGACAATTTAGAGCCAATGTCCATCATTAGTGGACGTTGGCTCTTTTTGTTTTGATCTCTATCAAAAAGTTAATTGATATGAAAATCTCTTATTATACCTGTCCATTCCAAGATTATGTTTCAATCATATACTATTGTAATTCGTTTTCTACGAAGATTTTGGCCGTAATTAAATGGGGTGATTCGCACCTAGGTATCAAAGGGAGAATAATCTAATTAAAGTATCCCCTTAGTTACTGCTCATGGAAGGAGGGGATTGAACATGGCTGCAATCCAAAAGAGTGTGGACTCTTCAAGTTTAGCCGATATCATTGATCGTATCTTGGATAAAGGTTTGGTTATTGATATATATGCTCGTATTAGTTTAGTTGGGATTGAATTAATTGCAATTGATGCTCGTATTGTTATAGCTGGTATTGACAAATGGTTATATTATGCCGAAAAAGTAGGCCTTCTTGACAAACATCATAATCTCGATCAAGGGGAAGAAATCATACTAGGGGAAACACTTTAAAATAATTTGTGCAGGGGGGAGCCAAGGCAGTAAACGCCTTGGTTCCTTTGTTTAAAAAATTTAGTGAATAGAAGGAATGATATTGATGAGTCAGTCAAAGAAAGAAGTCTTTGTAAATACTGCTTTTTTTGAAAAGATTATTTCAAAAACCCTTAAATATATGAAAGCTGGATTTCCAGTACATTTCGTTGGTCCATCAGGTATTGGAAAGACTAGTTTAGCCATATATATTGCCAAACAATTTAACAGGCCAGTTACAATTATCCGTGGACACGAAGAATTATCGAACAAAGAACTGTTGGGCTATCACTATGGCATGGTTAAAAAAGAGGTGATAGACAACTTTATTCACTCAGTCTATAAGACTGAAAAAGAATTTAAACCAATATGGTCCACTGGCCAGCTTATTGACGGTGTAAAAAATGGACATGTGGTTATTTACGATGAGTTTTCACGTTCTCGCCCAGAGACGAATAATATATTTTTAGCACTATTGGAGGAAAGAATTCTTCCTATTTATGGGAAGGGGAAGGAATCCTTCATAAAATGTCATCCTGACTTTTCTATTATTTTTACAAGTAATCCTGATGAATATGCAGGAACATTTCATACACAAGATGCACTGTTGGACCGATTGATTACGATCAGTTTGGAAGGCTGTGACAAAGAAACAGAAATCGAAATTCTTAAGCAAAAAACAGAAATTAACGATCAGGAAGCGGAGAGAATAGTGCAACTTGTTTCTAAATTAAGAAGCTATGGAAAAGGATTTTGTCCAAGTTTACGAGCTTCATTGATGATTGCATCCATTGCGAAAAAAACGAATATACCCATTATTCAGGAGGATAAAAACTATCAAACACTTTGTCTGGATGTGTTAACAAGACCAGTGAAACAAATTTTCCCGGATATGACACGTGATGCGATTCAGGATCTTATTTTAAAAGAAATGAAGAGAAGGGAAGGGACTAAATGAGTATACAAAGTGGGGTGTATGTTTTTTGTGCGATTCGAGAAAAGGAACCACAGCAATTTGGAAAAGTGTTTTTAAACGGACAGGAAAATGAGGTTTATACACTTCATCACCAGAATGTAGCAATGGTAGTTGCAAAGGTTGTTGATGAAGTCATGCCCGTCCGCAACAACTTATTTGCCCACCAGCAAACAATCTCTGAAGTTATGAGGCATTATAGTATTATCCCAATAAGCTTTGGGAATGTATTTAATTCAGAGGAAGATGTTCTTCTCATAGCTAAACACCTAAACGACGATTTGGAAAAATTATTTTTACTTTTAGAAAATAAAATTGAGGTAGGCTTGAAGGTCATCGCCAAAAAGGATTGGATGGAACAGGAAATAAATAATGATCCAGCACTAAGAGAGTGGAAAAACAATAAGATGGATATCTCCGATCCTGCTAATTTCTATGAACAAATACATTTAGGAGAATATGCCAAAAACTTTGTTTTGCGGCTAGAAGAAGCAGTGGCTGAGGAGCTTTATGATCCCTTATTAGAGATTGCTGAGGCGGGAAAACAAAATAATACCATACCGGGAAAAGTACTTTTGAATGCTGCATTCTTAGTAGATCGAAAAAAAGAAGAAGCCTTCGACCAAAAAGTTAATGACCTCTATGAATTATGGAAGGAAAAGGCCGAGTTTAAGTACTCGGGACCATGGCCAGCATATAACTTTGTCAATATTCGTTTAAGGATTGAAGAAAACAAATGATATTTAAATTATTTTCATTGCCAATCCGTACCTTAATCAAAATCGGGGAAAAAATTCAGGAAGAGGCGGATCAGGAACTATACAATATACCGTATATCCAACAGCAGCTTGTAGAATTGCATATGATGTACGAAATGGAAGAAATTGATGAAGAAACCTACGTTGAAAGAGAAGAGGAATTGCTAAATAGATATAAAATAGCCAAGGAACGGGAAAAAAATGAGCTATTAAATGAGTAGTATTAAAGGAGGAGGCAGTATGACTCAAACTAAGGCCACAACAGACTTTTTATATATGTACGGGGTCATTCTTGCAGAGGAACTTCAATCATTAGAGGTCCCTGCTATCATGGGTATTGATCAAAAGACGGTGACTTTGAAAATCTTTAAGAATTTAGCCGCTTTCATTACCCCGGTCAATGCCCAAGATTTTACTCAAGAACAAATTGACCTTCATTTAAAAGATGCAGATTGGCTGAAGGAAAAAGCATTTCATCACCATGAAGTCATTTCTATTATTCACCAGCATTTTACCGTCCTTCCCATGTCTTTTTGTACTATTTTTCAAAATGAGAGCAATTTTGAAAGCTTACTTACCGATCAATACGATGTCATTTATCAAAAACTACTTACCCTTAAGGATAAACAGGAGTGGAATTTGAAGCTGTTTTGTAACAATGAAAAAGCCTTATCCTTCGTTCTACAACATAATGAAGCAGTATTAAATTTAAGGGCTCAATTAGCATCGATGCCAAAAGGAAAGCAATTTTTAATGAAAAAGAAGCTTGAACAGTTGATTAAGACGGAATTGGAGGTAGAGCAATCCCGATGGTGGAATGAAATCAAACAGGACTTAACTTCTGTCGTTTCAGAAATAAATCTCAGGCAAAATTGGGGAAAGGAAGTCACGGAACGAAAGGATGAGATGATTTTTAATTGTGATTTCCTCATTGATCAAAATGTTTCAGAATCGTTTATGCATAAAGTCACCGATATAGAAAAAATATTTGAACCCTTGGGATGTACAATTCAAGTAACCGGACCTTGGCCTCCATATCATTTTTCGAAAATGACAAAGGAGATTTTGTGATGGAAAAGCATCATCTCTATGAAAATAAAGAAATGACATTATTGGATTTATTGGATGGTATCATTGATACGGGTGTAGTCGTGACGGGAGAAATATTAATTTCTGTTGCCAATATTGATTTAATTGTAGTAGATCTTAAATTATTGATTTCTTCGATTGAAAGTGCTTTTGGTACCAATGAACGTAAAAATGTTGGGGAGGCGATTTTAAATGGAACGCTTGCCACTAGACTCGAGTAAGGTAGAGCAAGGATTAGCGAAGTTAGTTTTAACCATTATCGAATTGCTTCGCCAACTCATGGAACGACAGGCGATGCGAAGAGTGGAAAGCGATTCTCTTACCGATGAGCAATTAGAGGAATTAGGTTTAACGTTAATGAGGCTGGAAGAAAAAATGGCAGAGTTAAAAATCATTTTTGGTTTAGAAGCAGAGGACCTTAATATTGAACTGGGGCCACTTGGGAAACTTCTCTAAACCGGCAGGTAAGATAGGAGAGAGATTATGCCAATAAATCACCCTACACAATCATCAAACTTGCTTGAAGTATTAGAAAAAATCCTTGATAAAGGAGTGGTCATTGCAGGTGATATTAAAATATCGTTAGCGGATGTCGACTTGTTAACCATTAAAATAAGGTTGCTAATCGCATCGGTCGACAAGGCCAGGGAAATAGGGATGGATTGGTGGGAACATGATCCATACTATTCTTCTAGAGGTAGAATAGCAGAAAAAGAGAATGCTCAATTACTCGAAAGAATTAATCGCATTGAACAGCTTGTTGAGGCAAAGCCGCTCCCGCTTGAAGAAAGAACAATACTTAAGCCGATTGATGAAAATATTTTACACGAGCCCGTTGAAGAAAAAGCAGCACTACAGCTTGATGAGCTATTAGAAATAACAAAAGTGAAAAAAACTGGTCCAAAAAATGGAAAAAAGGGCCTGGGAAATAAGAACAAGAATCCTGACAAACATTTGGAATAAAAATTAAATGTTTTTTCATTTGGGGAAAGTGGAATGGACACTTTCTTTTTTTATTGTAATATAGGCTTAATTAAAAAAACCCTGATATTCTCAAGGTTCTTATTGTTAGTATCGGGATAAGCAAAAAATTACAATATGACTATATTTTTTTGGTCTTTTTTATATTTTGGAGTAATAAATTAATAAGATTACTATTTTGTACTTTTATGCCTTTTAGTTCTTGTTTCAATTCTGAGAGATCATTAGCGAAATTCTCTAGTTTTTGAGACAAAGAAGATAACTCTGCAGTTTCTTGTCTTAATCCTGAAATATCCTTAGTGATATTCTCTAGTTTTTGAGACAAAGATGCCAGCTCTGAATTTTCTTGTCTTAATTCTGACATATCCTTATTGATATTTTCTAGTTTTTGAGACAAAGATGCGAGCTCTGAACTTTCTTGTCTTAATTCTGACATATCCTTATTGATATTTTCTAGTTTTTGAGACAAAGATGCCAGCTCTGAATGTTCTTGTCTTAATCCTGAAAGATCCTTAGTGATATTTTCTATCTTTTTAAACAAAGACGTCAGTTCTACATTTTCTTGTTTAGAAACCCTAGATTCTGGGAGTGTACGGTTTAGATTTTTATTACTAGGTTCTGTAACAGATTCCATTAACGACTCATTTTTCGTTAGACTGGTTGCCAGGTGCATCAGAGAATTTAAATCAAGCGAATCCTTGTCTACTTTTTTACCCGAATTATTTACGCTATTATAATCCTTGACTTTCTTACGTTTTTTAGTAATTATTGACTCAGGAAGCGAAGGGTTTTGCTTATTTTTACTCATTTCCGTGACAGAATTCATGAGTGAATCGTTTTTTAAAAGAGTAGTTGCCAACTGCATCATAGAATTAAAATCAAGCGAAGACTTGTCTACGTTGTTCCCAGTATTCTGTAAGCTAATATTATTAGCAACTTTCTCCAGTTTTTTTGTACTTTTTGACTCAGAAAGCGAAGGGTTTTGCTTATTTTTAATCATTTCTGTGACGGAATTCATGAGCGAATCGTTTTTTAGAAGAGTGGTTGCCAAAGGCATCATAGAATTAATATCAAGCGAAGACTTGTCTACGTTGTTCCCAGTATTCTGTACGCTAATATCATTAGCTAGTTTCTCCTGATTTGCAGAAGTTTTTGACTCATGTTGGGAACGGTTTTGCTTTTTTTTACTTAAATCCAAAACGGATTTCATGAGCGAATCATTTTTTAGAAAAGTGGTTGCCAGTTGCATTAATGACCCCAATTCAAGCGAACTTTGACTTTTAAGTAAATTATTGGCAATGTTTTGTAAAGTGTCCTTGTCTACTTTGATCCCAGTATTCTGTACATTATTTTCCTTAATGTGTTCATCCATAATTAAACCACCTTTTTATTTTTAAATGATAATTAATTCAGACATTTCCTAATATCCTATGTTTATTAACAGAAAATGAGTGTGTCAATATCATCATAGAAGGGAAATAACCCTTATTTTGTTTTTAGAAAACAATCATTCGTATGAAAGAAAAAACCCTAAAAGATTATTGAGAATAATCTTCTAGAGTTTTTGATCACCTGTTAGGGATTTTTTAATTGTTAATCGTCAGAATTAACAATTTTGAGCAGCTTCACAAATTGCATCTGCAAAAGCTTCTTTAGTATCTTCAGGTACTCCAAGTAAATTAAGAACAAGTAGGATAACAGCACCTAAAATAATTGCAAGAACTGCTCCTAAGCATTCTAACAGACTAGGTTCAAGAGTCATTTAATTTCCCCCCTTTTTAATATACTGTGTTATATAAGAGGCCTCTTACAATAAATATAGTATGTAAGAATAATGGACAAGCATAAACGAATATCTAGAAAAAAAAAAAAAGGGCTACTCAAGTACGTATATTAAAGACCCTCCTAGGCTTTGCTAGGAAGATCCTTAATACAATAGTTATTAGATTATATACCGATAATCTGGATAGGAGTTGCTTCTTGAGGTGAATAGTCTTCCAGAAATTGACGGCTTGCCACTAAAAATAGATTTTGTTTCGTTTTTTTCTTAGAATTTGTAGCAAACACCTTTAGATAAGGAAAGATTTCTGATATCCTCGCGTGTAACGTATGCAAGAATTTATCATTTTTTATCATCCCAATGTAATTTATGATTAAAATTCCTGGGTCTGACAACTTTTCATTGGTAAGAGTAAAAAACTCTTTTGTTGTTAAGTGAGATGGGAGTTCACTGTTACTGTACGCATCCAAAAAAATCAAATCCTGAGAATGAGGCTCCTGATTATTTAAGAGCGCTTGTCCATCACCGACAAACACGTTCTTTCCTGTATGTCCAAAAAACGTCTTTGATACTTCCACAACTATCGGGTCAATCTCTGCAGTTACCATATGTTTATGGGAATAATATGAGCTGACGGTTCCAATCCCGTGACCAATAATAAATCCTTTGTTAAAATCAGATGCATAGTGATTAATTAGATCCACTGTGATTCGACTGTATGATGCAGCTAGTGCTTGCGGCTGTTCCAAATTTATTACACCCTGGATACCATCGAAAGAGAATTGAAGCATTCGAAATTTTCCTTGCGTTCCTTCGTATTTACTCCGCTCCGTAACGTAAATATTTTGATAAGAACTAGAAGTCTTATAAACTAATATTGAACCGTTAAGGGAAATAAATCTTTCAAAAAAATCTTCATTTCTATTAAATTTATTCAAAACTTCACCTCCATTAATTTGTTTACTCCAGAGTATTCATCTGGACGGATAGTTGAGTGAATAAAAAGCATAGGACTGCAATTTATTGTGAGGAAATAAAATGGGATATTTTGAATATTTCATGTGTGAAAAGGATAAAAAGTCGAAAAAGGGAAATTTAAATTTCCCAAAACCTTCATAATTTAATAGTCTAAAAAACCTTAATAAATTAGGCGTTGGCGACCCGTCATTAAGGAAATAAACTTAAAATATTCCTTGGGAAAGCGCATAAACAGACAATTATCGAGTTATATTGTCGGAAAATTGAAAATATAATTAGGATAAGGCTGAACACATTATTATCAGTTGTACTTAAAATGGAGTATGATTATGAGAAGCCAAGAAAAAATTTTATTTGGTGTCATTAATAACTGAGGTCGAGCATTTTTTTAGAAAAGAGTCTACCGAAAAATAAAACAAAAGGGGAACAAAAAAATTGAACAAGCAGGTAATCGTCTATACAACCAAAGACTGCATCGAGTGCACGATGGTAAAAAAAGTCCTTAGCGAGGAAGGAATTCCTTTCGAAACTAGAGATTTATCCGTCAATCCAGAATACCAAAAGGAAGTAGAGAAATACGGTTTTCTTGGTGTTCCAGTGACAGTCGTTGAAAATCGCGCCGTCAAAGGATTTACCAATGAACTGAAAGAGTTAATGGAACTGGCAAAAAGTTAAGAAGGTCCTAGAGTATTCGGTAATGCACCAAAAATCAGGGTATTGATAATTAAAAAAGAAATGGCTTGGAGGAAATCCCCAAGCCATTTTGTTATACCCGATTATGCACTTATTGATTTATCTTCTTTTGCCGTTTGGATTTCACTAGAAGGATGGAACTCATTCTCCATCTTGGAAACAACCACTGTTGCCACACCATTTCCGATTAAGTTTGTAATTGCACGGGCTTCAGACATGAAACGATCGACACCTAGTAATAATGCGATCCCTTCGACTGGAATGACTGGGAAAGCCGATAGTGTAGCAGCAAGGGTAATAAAACCTGAACCAGTTACCCCGGCGGCACCCTTTGATGTTAACATTAAAATCCCTAATAAGGTGATTTGATGCCAAAGTGTAATATCTACATTGTAAGCCTGAGCAATAAAGAGCGCAGCCATCGACAGGTATATAGCCGTACCATCTAAGTTAAAAGAATACCCAGTTGGGACAACAAGACCAACCACTGACTTGGAACAACCGTATTTTTCAAGTCTTTCCATCATTCTTGGCAGGGCAGACTCAGAGGAGGATGTCCCTAAAACCAAGAGAATTTCTTCTTTAATATAAGCGATGAATTTCAAAATATTGAAACCATAAAGCTTTGCGATAGCCCCGAGGATAAACACGATGAAAAGAAACATCGTTGCATACACGCTTCCCATCAATTTTCCAAGAGAGACTAACGAGCCGAGACCAAAATTTCCAATCGTATAGGCCATCGCACCAGATGCTGCGATGGGTGAAAACTTCATGACCATATTAACAATCTTAAAAAATATCTCTGTAAATTGCTCAAACAAAGCAACGACTGGCTTCCCTTTTTGTCCTAAAGAAGCAAGGGCAATTCCGAACAGGACCGCAAAGAATAAGATGGGGAGCAGCTCCCCTTTCGCCATGGCACCAACAAAATTATCGGGAATAATCCCTAAAACAAATTCCACAAATCCATGACTAGTTTCTTTTGCCTGCGTTGTAAATTGTGAAATGTCTCCGCCTTTGACAGAATCTGTATTAAATCCAGATCCAGGTTTGATGATATTAACGAGCAGTAATCCAATTGCCAAGGCAAATGTGGTAACAATTTCAAAATAGAGTAGTGCTTTTCCGCCAATACGTCCTACCTTCTTTAAATCCCCCATGTTCCCAATACCAATGACAATCGTAAAAAATACAATTGGAGCGATCACCATTTTAATTAACTTGATAAAGATGTCTGCCAAAACCTTCAATTCCGTACCGAATTTCGGAAACAGAAATCCGATCACAATCCCAAGTACGATCCCTAATAATACTTGGACGGTCAAATTTTTAAAATTAATTTTCATTTTCCCGTACACCCCTTTGTTTAATTAGATTTGTTAACGCTTTCAGCCCACCCAGTGACAGAATAAATGAAAATTCAGATATTAGTAAGATTTTGGTCATATTGGTCTTATTGTTCCTTTTGTTATAGAAAATTCCCACAATAAAACAATGAAAAAATATTCAGCTATTAATTTACTATTTTGATAAAATAGGCCATGATATTAATATAAAAGTGAGCAATCTAAGGGGGGCTGGGGATGTTTCCGTTAAAAGTAATATTGATAGAAGATGATCCGATGGTTCGGGAAGTTCACCGCCAATTTATTGATCGGGTGGATGGATTTTCGATTATCGGAGTGGCTGCAAATGGGATTGATGGTCTGAGATTAATCGAAGAGCTCCGGCCCAATCTTGCTATTATCGACATTTATATGCCATATATGGGTGGATTGGAGATGCTAAGAGAACTTCGTTCAAAGCCCTATTCCGTTGATGTAATTGCTATAACAGCGGCCAGCGATATTGAAACCATCCATGGAGTTCTTCAACAAGGTGCGTTTGATTATGTCATGAAACCATTTACCTTTGAGCGCATAAAAAAATCACTAGATAACTATAAAACTTATCGAATGAAATTAGGGGAAAAGAAAGCCCTTTTACAAGAGGAACTTGATCAAATCTTATTTAGTGATCAAAAAGAAGAATATGAAAGAGACAACCTGCCAAAGGGATTAAATATGAACACTTTAACGAAAATTACCGACTTTCTTTCGCACGAGAAAGAACCCGTTTCTGCTGAGGAGGTAGCAGAAGGCATAGGAATGGCCCGTGTAACAGCACGAAGATATCTTGATTATTTAGAAAAAGAAGGAAAAGTAAAAATACATATCCATTACGGAGGTGTGGGAAGACCAGTCAACCGATATGGAGTGTGAATAAAAAATACGATGTTTGTGAATTAGGAGGGAGCATAATGGACTGGAAAATCAGGATTGGAAAACCAAAACTCCGTTTACAAACGACGATTACCCTGCTAGTTTGTATTGTAGTTGTGATGGCATTGTTCGTTACTGAGATATTAATCACTAACAGAATTTCACAAGAAACTAAGAAAGGGCAAGAGGAGAAGGCCACAGATATTGCGAGGATTGTTGCCCAATCGCCCCTTGTGATAAATGGGTTACATAATAAAAAAGCAGAGAAGGACATCCAATCATTTGCGAATGATCTCAAACGGTCCACCCATGTTGAGTTCATCGTCGTTATGGACATGCATGGAATAAGAAAATCACATCCTAATCGGAATCTATTAGGCTTGCATTTTGTTGGTGGAGATGAAGGTCCGGTATTAAAAGGGAAAGAGCATATTTCGACTGCCGAAGGAACATTAGGATTATCATTACGCTCTTTCGTCCCTGTTTTTGATGAGAAAAATAAACAAATAGGGGCCGTTGCCGTGGGAATCTCGTTAGAAAAGGTAAATCAGGCAATCGAACAAAGTAGAAGAATCATTCTGATTGGGGTTGGGGTGGGAATTTTAGTAGGAGTTCTAGGTGCTCTATTTTTGGCAAGAAAAATCAAATCAATTCTGTTTGGGATGGAGCCTAGTGAAATAGCCAAACTGTTGGAAGAACGAAGTGCGATGCTGGAATCAACCAAGGAAGGGACGCTGGCGGTTGATCAAGATGGGATAACCACCCTCGTTAATAATGAAGGGGTTAGACTCCTTCACATGGCTGGTATTGAAGGTCCTTTTTTAGGAAAAAGAGTGGACGATTACATGCCAAATACAAAACTTTCTACCGTCCTACAAACTGGAGAAGCACAGTTAGATCAAGAGCAAGAAATCAATCATATTACCATCCTAACCAATCGTGTCCCAGTAATCGTGAAGGGAAGAATTGTTGGAGCAATTGCCACCTTTCGGGAAAAAACTGAAATCAAGGAGTTAGCTGAACAACTGACCGGAGTTAAGTTATACGCAGAGGCACTTAGAACCCAATCGCACGAATTTATGAACAAACTGCATGTAATCTCAGGTTTAGTCCATATGAAGGACTATCATATGGTTTCGTCGTACATCACCAAAATTGTGGATCACCAGCAGTCTGAGGTAGAATTTGTCGTCAGTCGTTTTAAAGATCCTGTATTAGCAGGCTTTATTTTAGGAAAACTTAGCTTTGCAAGGGAAAAAGGCTGTGAACTGATCATTGATGGGGAAGGATCGATACCAGAACCGCACAGGCAGGAAACAACACATGAAGTGGTCACGATTCTTGGGAATTTAATTGATAATGCACTAGATGCTGTAGCGGATCAGCCTCTTAAAAAAGTAACGGTAAGGTTTGATTATTATGATGGAATCCTAGTGTTGGAGGTCCATGATACAGGACAAGGTATCGATGAGGAGATTAGAAATAGCTTGTGTGTGAAGGGGTATTCGACAAAGGGTGAAAATAGAGGAATTGGGTTATTTTTAGTCCAACGAAGCTTGGAAAAATTAGCAGGACAGTTAGAAATTCATTCTCAAAAAGGTAAAGGGAGTACTTTTATTGTAATGTTTCCATATGAAAGTAAACAGTAACTATATTATGTTAACCTATTATTCTTAAAGTGGACAAATAAATATATTATGTAAACTATTGATCGCTTGAAACTATTTCCTTTACATTCTAGTTTCATAGCGTTATTATGTACTTAATTTAATTAACTAATCGATCTACTAGGGGTGCCCTGTTATCAGGCTGAGAGAAAACGCTAATGTTTTTAACCCTTCGGACCTGATCTGGGTAATACCAGCGTAGGAAAGTAGCCAAGTGAATTTTTTATTTTTCTCTGACTAACTAACCAGGTCCGTTTATGGATCTGGTTTTTTTATTTTTATAAAAAGAAACGGGAGAGATGGCAATGGAAAAAATCAGTTTGTTTGAAACGTTGGATAAGGTTAGAGAAGTAAACCCGCTTGTACATAATATCACTAATGTGGTTGTCACGAATTTTACCGCAAATGGGCTTCTCGCATTAGGTGCTTCACCTGTGATGGCATATGCTGCCGAGGAAGTGGCGGAAATGGCCAAAATTGCTAGTGCACTAGTTTTGAATATTGGTACCTTAAACCCGCAAACGGTAGATTCGATGATCATTGCCGGAAAAGCAGCCAATGAATCCAGTGTACCGGTCATTTTTGATCCGGTTGGTGCTGGGGCTACCACATACCGAACGGAAACTGCCCAAAGAATAATGAGTGAAGTAAATGTTTCAGCCATCCGCGGAAACGCAGCTGAAATCGCAAATGTACTTGGTGAAAAGTGGGAAATTAAAGGCGTCGATGCAGGGGCGTCAGCGAATGGGGATATCGTGAGCCTTGCGATTAAAGCAGCAGAAACTTGGAATTGCGTGGTCATCATCACGGGAAAAGTGGATGCCGTCACCGATGGAGTAACTACCTATCTTGTTAACAATGGCCACCCAATCATGACAAAGGTGACTGGTATGGGATGCTTACTAACTTCAGTGATTGGGGCGTTTGCAGGAGTCGAAAAAGATTTACTACAAGCTTCAGTGGCTGCCTTAACATATTACGGCGTTGCTGCGGAAAAAGCTGCGGCACAAACAGTTGAAAAGGGATCAGGAAGTTTCCAAATCGAATTCTTAAACCAATTATCACTTGTTTCAAATGAGGATATCAATCTTTATAGTTCTTTTAAAAAAGTTAATTAAGAGGGGTAATTTTAATGAAAAAAGCATTAACAATTGCAGGTTCAGATAGCGGCGGCGGTGCCGGAATTCAAGCCGATTTAAAAACATTTCAGGAGTTAGATGTATTTGGGATGTCCGCGTTAACAGCAGTAACAGCCCAAAATACATTAGGAGTTCACGGTGTTTATCCAATATCAGTAGAGGCAGTGGTAAAGCAGATTGAAGCGGTTGGCTCAGATATTGGTGCCGATGCTGTGAAAACAGGAATGCTGTTCAATGCGGAAATCATCGAGGCGGTTGCAGCTCAGATCAAGATCTTTGGTTGGGAGAATGTAGTGGTTGATCCAGTCATGATTGCCAAAGGGGGCGCGTCACTGCTGCAAATGGAAGCCATTTCTGCTATGAAAAAATTCTTGTTGCCAGTTTCCAAAGTAATTACGCCGAATATTCCGGAGGCGGAAGTCCTAACGGGTATGCCTATTCTGACCTTAGAGGATAAACAGGTGGCCGCTAGAAGACTCCGTGATTTAGGGGTGAAGAACGTTGTGATTAAAGGCGGTCACGATGAAAACGAATCCGAGTCGACTGATTTATTGTTTGATGGGGAGGAATTCTACACCTTTACGAGTCCACGAATCGAGACGAAGAACACACATGGAACCGGGTGTACTTTTTCCGCTGTCCTAACCGCCGAACTTGCCAAAGGGGCGACAATTTTTGATGCCGTTTTAAAAGCGAAAGATTTTATTCAGGCCGCAATTGAAGATCAATTGGAGATTGGTCAAGGACATGGACCTACCAATCATTGGGCGTATGGAAAAAGAAACCTCGTAAAGGAGCTATCGAGGTCATGATTGATTTGAGAGAGGCTTTACGTGTTTATTTTATTATGGGCAGCACTAACTGTTTAAAAGAACCTGTTGAAGTATTAAATGAAGCAATTTCTGGTGGGATTACGCTTTTTCAATTCCGCGAAAAAGGGGAAAGTGCACTAACTGGTTCTGAAAAATATGCACTGGCTAAAGAACTCCAAACCCTTTGCAGAGACCATCAAATTCCTTTCATTGTGAATGATGATATCGAGTTGGCTGTGGCGATTGATGCAGACGGTGTTCATATCGGGCAAGAAGATGAAACAGTAAAAATGGTACGCGAGAAAATCGGTGCGAACAAAATTCTTGGGGTATCCGTCCATTCTACAGAAGAAGCCATGGCAGCGATCCAAGATGGAGCAGATTATTTTGGAATTGGACCTGTGTTTCCGACAAAGACAAAAGCGGATGCCAAGCCATCGCGAGGGACGACACTGATTGAAAAACTAAGAAAAGATGGGTGTGAGATGCCGATTGTTGGCATCGGCGGGATTACGCTCCAAAATGCTCGGTCCGTGATTGACGCGGGGGCGGATGGAGTTTCCGTGATTACCGCAATAAGCCAGGCAGAATCCCCGTTGGAAGCTGCGAAAGCATTAAGAAAAAGTGTGATTTTTAAAGGAGTGGTCAATTAGTGAAAAAGACTCATAAATTGACGTTGACGGCCATGATGATTGCGATTGGAACACTTTCAAGTAACCTATTCTATATTCCAATCGGTTTTACTAAGGTCTTTCCTGTGCAACATTTTTTGAATGTTTTATCTGCAGTAATATTAGGGCCTTATTATGCTGTCGCACAGGCCTTCGGTGTTTCTTTGCTTAGAAATTTAATGGGAACAGGTTCGCTATTTGCCTTTCCTGGCAGCATGGTCGGAGCCTTGCTCGCCTCACTGCTATTCTGGAAAACTAGAAAACTATATTTTGCTTTTATCGGTGAAGTGATTGGGACAGGAATCCTTGGTGCCATGCTTTCTTACCCTATAGCTACTCTTTTGCTTGGTCAAAAGGCAACATTATTTGGGTTTATTCCATTATTTATTTTCAGCTCGTTTGCAGGAGCACTAATTGGGTTTATTATCTTAACTGTTTTTTTAAGAAAGAAAGTATTGATTGTTAATGAAAATGATACAACCATCAGGAATTAACGATAAGGGCGTGAACATATGAAAGCGGATCTGCTTAGTAAAATCTCAAAAGAAGTAGAAGCGAGAGAGGCGGAATTAATCGAATTATTGTCGACACTCATTGCTTTTCCAACGGTTAGTCCTCCTGCACGGAATACCAATGGGGTGCAAGATTTTATAAAAGGATATTTAGAAGATTTGGGATTTACCACCGATAAGTGGGATGTTTATCCAGGTGATCCGAATGTAGTTGGGGTTTTACCAGGGGAGTCTCCTGATCAGTTTAATAGTTTAATTGTTAATGGTCACGTGGACGTCGCTGAAGTGGGGGATACTTCAGCGTGGAAGGAGTCGCCATTTTCGGCATTTTGCAAAGATGGCCATATTTATGGACGTGGGGTCGCTGATATGAAGGGCGGAATTGCGGCATCACTGATTGCAATTAAACTTTTAAAAGACCTGGGAATTTCGCTGCAAGGTGATCTCCAATTTCAATCGGTTATTGGCGAAGAGGTTGGCGAAGCAGGAACCCTGGCATGCATGGAGAGAGGGTATACAGCTGACTATGCGGTCGTGGTGGATACGAGTGATTTACATATTCAAGGACAGGGCGGCGTAATTACGGGATGGATTACCATTCAAAGCAATGAGACCTACCATGATGGAATCCGGAGGAAGATGATTCATGCAGGTGGTGGCGTGAAAGGGGCCAGCGCGATTGAGAAAATGATGAAGATTATAGCGGGGCTTCAGGAGTTAGAACGGCACTGGGCAATTACGAAAAGTTATGAAGGCTTTCCTCCCGGCACCAATACGATTAATCCTGCGGTGATTGAAGGAGGACGACATGCTGCATTTGTGGCAGATCGATGTGCCCTTTGGGTTACGGTTCATTTTTACCCAGATGAAGATTATGAAGTGGTCATCAGAGAAATAGAAGAGCATATTGGCGCAGTTGCCGCTGCAGACCCATGGCTGCGTGACAATCCTCCGCAATTTGTTTGGGGTGGCAAATCGATGATTGTCGACCGAGGCGAAATTTTCCCATCATTAGAAATAGATTCTGAACATCCAGGAACGAAGCTATTAACGAACTCTTTTGAAAAATTATTATCGGCCAAGCCAACGGTTGGTATGTCCACCACTGTTACGGATGCAGGCTGGCTGGGACGTGCCGGTATACCAACCGCTATTTTTGGACCTGGTAAATTGGAAGACGCGCATGCGGTGAATGAGAAAGTCGAAGTCAGTCAACTATTAGACTTTACAAAAGTGTTAGCTGTATTTATCGCTGAGTGGTGCAACACGAGAAAGGAGCAATAGGGGAATGAGATTTACCCAAAGACTTTTTGAAAAAGTAAGTGATATTTGGGGGCAGACCCATCAGCATCCATTTGTTGTCGGGATGGGCACAGGGGAGTTGCCGGTTGAATCATTTATTCGTTATATGAAACAGGATTATGTGTATTTAATCGATTATTCGAAACTATTTGCTATCGGGGCCGTTAAAGCAACAGACTTGGAGACGATGGCCGCTTTTGCGAAGCTTTTGGATGAAACATTACATGGAGAGATGGACTTGCATCGTCAGTATGCTGAGAGGTTTGGAATTACACTTCAACAGCTGGAGGAAACCAAACCAACGCCGATCAACTTAGCCTATACTCGGTATATGTTAAATGTTGCCCAAAATGGTTCGCTTGCGGAATTAGTATCTGCTCTCTTGCCGTGTATGTGGAGCTATTGGGAGATTAGCAAAGTGCTAGCATCTAACTATCCTGGTGCTATCGAACATCTACTCTATGGGGAATGGGTAAAAATGTACTCTTCTGATGAGTTTGGTTCATTAGCAACCTGGCTTATTGATTTATTAGATCGATTGGCAGAGGGAAAACCGGAGCGGGAGTTAGCCATCTTAGAAGAACATTTTCTGACAACATCTCGGTTTGAATATATGTTCTGGGACATGGTCTACCAGGGAGGCGAGTGGCCTGTCTAACTCGACGATGTTATCCATTCAAGGCCTCGCCTATTCTTTTGAAAAAGAAAAGCCCATTTTTCAAGGACTTACTCTCAATGTGAAGCGAGGAGAGTTTGTTTCCGTCATTGGTGCCAGCGGATCAGGTAAAAGCACTCTTTTTAAATTGGTAACTGGTTTACTTGAACCAAATCAGGGGGACATTCTGATTGATGGAAAGCAGACCGGAAAGAGATTAGGAAGTGTTGGTTATATGCCGCAAAAGGATTTGCTGCTGCCATGGAGGAATGTTTTAGAAAACGTGTTACTTCCTATAGAAGTGACAAGGGAACATAAGCAAACGAAAATTCCTGAAATACGAGAGTGGTTATCTCGGTTTGGCTTGGCTGAATTTGAAAAAGCTTATCCCAATGAACTCTCTGGAGGAATGAAGCAGCGTGTTGCATTTTTAAGAACGCTGATGACCGGAAAGGAACTTCTATTATTAGATGAACCCTTTGGCGCACTTGATTCGATGACAAAACGAAACATGCACAAATGGTTATTAGGGCTGTGGGGGGAATTACAAAAGACGGTCTTATTCATTACACATGATCTTGAAGAAGCGATTCTATTAAGCGACAGAGTTTATGTGCTGCAAGATGAAGGAATTAAAGAACTAAAAGTCAATCTGCCGAGGCCAAGAAGTTCACAGCTAATCTATCAATCAGAGTTTTTAACAATGAGAAAAGAACTGGAGATGCTGATTCACAATGAAAACTAGCTTGAAGAATTGGACAGAGGATTACGGTTTGTTTTTGTTGGTGGTTTTGTTGCTTGTCAGCGGATGGGAATGGGCAGTAAGGCAGGCAATGATTCCGTCATTTATTCTACCTGCTCCTTCTGCCATTTGGAGGGCATTGATAGAAAACAAGCAGCTGTTGTTTGAAGAACATTTGCCTGCTACCCTTAAAGAGGTTTTGATTGGTTTTGGGCTCTCTGTAATCGGCGGATTGATACTTGGAGTTGGAATGCATTTTTCCCGTTCAATCGAAAAAGTCCTTTATCCGTTCCTTGTAATCTCACAAACGGTGCCGCTTATTGCCATTTCACCGATTTTTATTATGTGGTTTGGTTATTCGATTTGGAGCAAAATTGCCGTGACCATTTTAACTGCCTTTTTTCCAATCGTCGTTAGTACGTATGATGGCTTGAAAACAGGTGGAACTGAATATCGTGAATTACTGTTAACGATGGGAGCGAACCGCTGGGCAATTTTTAAAAAAATTCAACTGCCGATGGCATTGCCCGCGATTTTTTCAGGCTTGAAGTTGTCGGTCGTTTATTGCGTCGTTGGAGCGACGATTGGTGAATGGCTGGGTGCAAGTGAAGGGTTAGGATATTTTAGCCGGAGAATGTCTGGTAACTTACAGGCAGATTCTGTATTTGCATCGATATTCCTTTTATCGATGTTGGGAATCGTGTTATTTTTATTAATTGGTTTATTGGAAAAACAGGTATTAAAAAATAAAAATCGTTTCAACTAGAGAGGAAGAACGTAAAGATGAAAAAGAGTTTTTTAATTCTGGCAAGTTTATTGCTACTACTATTAAGTGCATGCGGGAAAGAAACCGATGAGAAAAATGTTGCTTCGAATGAGAAGCTTCAGAAAGTAAGCTTAATGCTGGATTGGTATCCAAATGCGGTCCATTCGTTTCTATTCGTAGCTGAGGAGAAGGGCTATTTTAAAGAACAGGGCTTAGACGTTGATATCCAAATGCCAGCAGATACAAATGATCCGCTTAAACTAGTGGCAGCTAATCAAATCGACATGGCGATGAGCTATCAACCACAGGTGCTCGTGGCACGCAGTGAGGATATCCCTGTTCAATCATTTGGTGCGATTGTCCGTCACCCGCTAAATCAATTAATGGTCCAAGCAGATGGTCCGATTAAATCCCCTAAGGATTTAGCGGGAAAAACGATTGGTTATCCATCGATTCCGTTGGATGAAGCGATAGTAGGAACGATGGTTAAAGCCGATGGTGGAGATGTTAAGAAGGTAAAGATGGTTGATGTTGGCTGGGATCTTATTCCTGCAATGGCTACGAAAAAAACTGATGCCCTGATCGGCGGCTATATAAACCATGAGAAATTATTGTTAGAAAAAGAAGGCCATCCAATGCGTACCCTAAATCCTGCTGATTACGGAGTGCCAGATTACTATGAATTAGTAATGGTCGCAAGTGAGAAGGGATTAAAAGACAAGCCAGAAGTATTTAAAAAGTTCATGGCGGCAATTACAAAGGGGCAAAAATACGTTCAGGATCATCCTGAAGATGGTCTTACGACATTAATGAACCATGAGGATAAAACATCACCACTAGAGAAGGATGTCGAAACAAAAAGCTTAGAAATCCTCCTCCCGCTAATGGACGCCAAAGAAAAACCATTCGGCTACCAAGACCCGCAAACATGGGAGAAAACAGCCCAGTGGCTTAAAGACAACAAAGTCATCAAGGAAACCGTCAAAGCCGAAAATGCCTTTGTTAACTATTGATTTGGTGTAAAAACGTTTGGTGTCAGGCACCACAAAAAGACAATACAAAAAAATGTCCGCCGCAGGCGGACATTTTTTTGTAAAGTTTTCATTAATCGAATGCTAATTCGACTCTAATGTTTGGTAGAATATAGATAAAATCTATTTTGAGGTAAGAAGATGAAAATCTATGTAACGATGAAAAGTTTAGCTAAGAGGAAGGATTTTCTTACTAAACAAGAGATTGATTTAGAAGAAGTTCCACTAACCCTTCGCCAGTTATTGACAGGAATAGTGGCAACTAAAGCCCAAGAATTCAATGCGAAAATATCAGAAGCCATTTTGGTAAGGTTCCTTACAAATGAGGAGCTTCAACAGCAGATCCATGCCGGAAAAGTAGGTTTTGACACTATATATAATGAAGAACCAACCGATTGTCACCAGGCAGTGATGACGGCCATCCAAGCATATGAGGATGGTTTATTCCGAGTATTTATGAATGAACAAGAACTGCCCGACTTAGATGGACCCTTGGAAATAAAAGATGGCGATCAACTTACTTTTATAAAGCTGACAATGTTAGCAGGACGTATGTGGTAACGGGGGAACGATATGAGAACCAAAAATAAGCAATTATATTATGAAGGTTTAGTAGTGAGAGCAAGCCAAGAACTTACTGGTATCGAGCAGCTACTAGCACTCCTAATCCTAAAATTAGAGAATACAACCTATTTGGTAAGAGACTCAAACCAACAAGAAATTAGAAAAATCATCCATCAACAGGAAAGTCTAAGGGATCCTATTATTTACCAGCCGCTTGTGAAAATTGCCCAGACCTTGCTTGGGTCTAATTATGGATCACTTTTTCAATACATCGTGGACCATAAGTGTGAATATCCATATAGCGAAGGATTTGATCGACGACCATATCGGTCGAAAAATCTCGAGTATCACCACAATGGATTGATCGATAGTTTTGTATACCTTGTAGACTTGGCTTTCGAAGAGTTTTCAATTATTGAATATCTAACAACTCAAGACAAATTATCCATTTATAACCCTGTGATTGGTGACGTAATTGCTTATGAAATCGACAAAAAAAATCAACAGGTAATCCAAGCCTTAAGAGAAATTATTTTTGGAGAAAATAATGGTGCTTTGTTAAACTATGAGATGATGAAGGGTATTTTTAAAAGTCATAGTGTTGAAGGATATAAAATGCTTGGCGATTTATTACTCGCCGCCCGTCTCCAAGAGGGCTTGCGTCAAAGTATCGTCGAAAATATGGATGAAGGTACATTAGAAGCTACTAAGTACATGTTAAATATCATTCTCGACCACAATCTTATTCGTTATAGTTCCATCATTCGGGCCCTTGACGTTTGGACAGGACTGGACTTGAATGCTTCTAATACAAGAGTCGCTAAACAATCACTGGAAAATGTGGCTGCTTCATTAAGTAATCCACAGTTACGGGTACAAGGTCTGCGAAGTGAAAATCTAAATACTCTTTATATTAGTCTCTGGGCAACGGCTGCTCATGAAGAGGACGATGTAAAAGATGCGATCCGCTTCCTGATGGAAAATGGAGCAACCTATCAAAAGGTAATGGCCCAATACTTTTTAACACAAAGTCAAAATTGGAGACTGAGATTCGAGTTATCCTTTCCTTATTTACATGAAACGAACTTGGAACTGCAATATTATTTGCTCGCAAACTATGTGTATGAATATATGGTCAATTGGTCGTATGACTCAGAAAATAGTGAAAGCACACTTTCAGTTCATCATGTCCCAGTTTTAGAAAACAAGCATGAACGATCTCGTCATTTTGAGTTGTTTAGAAACATGTTTCTCCAAATGCCCAAAAGAGAGGTTTCCATTGAATCCAAAGCGATCAAAGGGCAAACGATCACCTTCTCAACTAACGATATTGCCAGAAAATTGATGTTTCTGACTGCCTATGACTTGGATAAGGATTGGTTAAATCAAATAATAGAATGGAAGGACAAACTCACTTCGGACATTAGAGAAGATCTCCTTTCCTTTTTTATTAAAGATTACGCTGAGCCCGCCCAACGAAAGTTCATTTTTGCCAGTCTGGCTGATAAAAGTATAAAGAATCGCGAAATCGCCCTTACGCACATAAAAAAAATTGTTCTTCTACCAGATGAGATTGAAAAAGTCGAAGCGATTTTAAAATTAAAAACGGGTGCATTAAGACAAGGGGCCATTCAGATATTATTAGGGCTTTCAAGGGATGAACTAGCTGAATCAGTTGAGCGCTTATTAACCAGTAGAGCGGAGCTGCAACGTGTCGGTGCACTTGAAATCTTAACCGAAACTAATGACCAGGGAGAACGTGAACGACTGGTTACCATGTTTAAAAATAAAATCGTTCAAATGAAAGCTACTTCAAAGGAACAGATATTGATTGATAAGTTGTTTTTAACAGAGGATTTCAACCTTGGAAATGGGTTTGGATTATATGACCCCAATCATCCAGTTAACCTTGAACTCGAGCATCCTAAAATAGAGTTAAACAACCTTTTCCATTCGTCAACAGATACTATCAAACAGTTTCTTCAAGGTTTAGACACTTTAGTTCATGAACATCGTCACGTCGAATATGAAGTCGAGTGGTTTGATGGTTCCAAGGACACATTACATATTGGCGAGGAATTAAGGTGCCCTTACCATGAGGAGGAACAACAGAATCTCGCGGCGTTCCCATTATCCGAAGTTTGGCAGGAGTATTTTAATGGCCAAAATCTATCGGAATCAGTCCTTATTCAGACGGCATTCTACCTCCATTCACACAGGATTTACACCTATTACCACAATATGCTGGATGTCTGGGACGTAATGGATTATCCACGGGTAGAGGGCTGGAGGAAAACATTTTTAGAAGAAATTTTGCCAATCGAAAAAATTGAAAAAATGAATCACTTTATCGATGACCTGAATTATCGATCCCAAGTAGAAACGCTGATCGATGCTTATTTTATCAGTCAGAATTCGAAAAGCACTTTTGAAATTATTAGTTCGGTATTAAATTATCTCGTGCATTCGATTCCAGAAAAGAGAATCAAATCCGAATACAAGCTGCTAGATTTCCTTGCCGAACCTTGGCTGGAATGGGCAGAACAATTTATCAGTGATGATGAGGGTTTTGATGTTTATTTCAAACTTCATTTTCAGTTATATACATTCGCTAATTTTGAGAGTTTTCTCCCTTCGATGGAAGATTTAGCAAAAGCTTTTGATCGGAAACTTATTGAGGAACAAGTTCTGTTTCGAGAGCTGGCTGGTCGAAAGGAAACAAGTAGAGACTATCTTTCAGAATTAACCGATCCCAAGGGTCATGTGATAAGAAAGTATCCATTCATGAAGGCGATAAAAGATCGAGTAGTTCAAAGGATTTTAGAAATAGAGCTTAAAAGAGGGGATCTACAGACAGATGTAACGACCCTCGCGATGGGAATTGAAAAACATGAAGGGATTGAACCTTTTGTTCAAATCCTAGTAGGTCTTGATAAAGAATCGTTTGTACGCGGTTATATTTATGGGTATGACAGTGAACTCTCAAAAAAGGAAGTGTTCTCTCACTTATTAAAAACTAGTTATCCGAAAGAGGGAGAAAGTGAAGAGCAATTCCAGCAATTTTTAAAAGGAAAGAAGATCTCAGAAAAAAGGTTAGTAGAGGCAGCAATGTATGCCCCGCAATGGCTAGACCTTGTGTCTAAGTACTTAAATTGGGATGGTTTGAGGAGTGCCGCCTGGTATTTTCATGCCCATATTAATGAGACTTTTTCTGAAGAAAAAGAAACGATCGTCGCACATTATTCGCCGATTTCGCCGCAAGAATTCCAGGATGGTGCCTTTGATATCGGATGGTTTAAGGATTCTTATCAGCAATTGGGAGAGGAACGTTTTCAAATTCTCTATCAATGTGCAAAATACATCTCGGCAGGTGCCAATCACCGCAGGTCACAACTGTTTGCGGACGCGGCTTTGGGAAAATTGGATCTTGAAGACACGAAAAAAATTGTTCGGGAAAAAAGAACAAAGGACCAAGTATTAAGCTATAGTTTGATTCCTGTGAAAAATGAGCAAGATGTTCTAAACAGGTATGTACTCCTCCAAAAATTTTTACAGGAAAGTAAGAAATTTGGTGCACAACGCCGCGCAAGCGAAGCAAAAACAGTCACGATTGCCCTGGATAACCTCGCTAGAAATGCAGATTTCAAGGATGTGACAAGACTGAAGTGGGCGATGGAAGCAAAAAAAATGGAAGAGATTACGCCATATCTTGAGCCAAAAATGATTGATGATTTAACCATTCAATTAGTGATTGACGCTAATGGACGTGCAGATATCCAAGTTGTGAAAGCTAATAAAGTTCTAAAATCTCTACCAGCTAAGTACAAGAAACACGAATATGTAGCTGTATTAAAAGAAAATAAAGCCGATTTAAGAGAGCAGTATAAACGAGCAAAAGAAGAATTAGAACGTTCGATGGAGCTAGGAAATAGTTTTGTTTTAGATGAAATTGTCACGATGATGCGAAATCCAGTATTGGCACCATTGATGACTTCATTGGTATTAAAGGTAGAGAATCATCTAGGCTATTATGAACACGGTTCCCTCATTGGGTTTGGAAAGGTAAATAAGTATTCGATCCAGGACATTGACGAAATTTTTATCGCTCATCCAGTTCATCTCTATGAAAGCGGGGTCTGGAGTGATTTCCAGCGGGATCTATTCGCACGAAAGGTAAAGCAGCCATTCAAGCAGGTATTTCGAGAACTCTATTTACCGAATCAGGACGAACTAGCTGCTGGAACGGGAACTCGAAGATACGCGGGTCACCAAATACAACCGCAGAAAACAGCAGCCTTATTAAAAAATCGCTTGTGGACGACTAGTTATGAAGTTGGATTGCAAAAAGTCTATTATAAAGAAAATATTATTGTGCAACTTAATGCTTTAGCAGATTGGTTCTCTCCTTCAGATGTCGAGCACCCGACCTTGGAAACAGTGGAATTTTTCGACCGTCTGTCCTATCAGCCGCTTGAATTAAAAAATATTCCGAAGTTGATTTTCTCGGAAACCATGCGAGATATTGATTTAGTTGTCAGTATTGCTCATGTCGGTGGAGTTGACCCTGAAGCGAGCTTAACGACGATTGAAATGAGGCGGGTCATTGTTGCGGAGTCGGCTCGATTAATGAAATTGGAAAATGTAAGAATCGAGGGTAACTTTGCGCTGATCGAAGGAATTCTGGGGGAATATAGCGTTCATTTAGGCAGTGCGAATGTGTATAAACAAGCAACAGGGGCTATTTATATCGTTCCTGTCCACTCGCATCAGCGCGGACGAGTTTTCTTGCCTTACATGGATGAAGATCCTAAAACTGCAGAAATTGTTTCAAAAGTGCTCATGTTAGCGGAGGATAAGAAAATTAAGGATCCGTTTATTTTGGAACAGATAAAAAGCTAGCAAATTTTCGATCAAATAACAGACCGCTGCTTTATTGGCAGCGGTCTTATTTTGGTTGATAAATGTTAGACAAAACGGGTCTGGTAATAAGGTTCATGAGATAGGCAGGGATCCGTGCGTATGGTTTTCTTTTTTTATTAAGGAAGGAAATGATGGTGTCAGCCTTTTTAATACCGACCCCATGGCCGTAGTATTGGTCATCAGCCATGAAAATCACATTTTCGGCACGCCAATGGGATTCATTTGGGTTGACGTCTGGATTATTGAAATGCACGATGTCACCAGGTATGAATTCATCCCCATATTTTTGAGTAAGCCTTAAATCGTTATCAAATTGCCAATCAAATAAGAGAAGCCCATTAAAAAGAAGATCAAATCTTCTGCTTCCAATGGTATAAAGGGCAGCAAGATATAAGACAATTGCAATTCCTGTTGAACAATCAAACGCATAAAGCTTTCCATTCTTTAAGACATCAAGAATGGCCACTGTGGGTCTTACATTTGGCTTTATGAGGAAACCTCCATTGTTTAAACGAGTCCAATAATTTTTATTGCAAAAGGCATACTCAAAGGTTGTAAACTGTACCTTACTATTATTAAGGTCACGTGCAGCCTTAAGTGTCTTTGTTCTGAACAGCAGCTCTAATTCCAGTTGGCGTATAGACTGGTACTCAAATATTTCCTTAGATTTGTCCATTTTAGTAAGAATATCTTTCTGTTCTTTCGTTGTAAGGATGTCACTGAGATCGCCCACGTGAACGGTCTGCTGATTAATTTTAATCATCTATTCACCTGCTTTCCTTAAACAACAACTCCTTATAAAAAGTATGAAACTACCACACTAATGTTTACAACAATCGAAACAATTGATTCAGTTTGGATGTATTTTTAAAAAAAAAATCGTTGTATGTACGCATGTCTTCGTTGTTTTTGCTATTTTAAAATAATTTTTACGGCTTATTTTTCTATAAAAATTTAGAGTTAAATTCAAATTTATGACATAACAAGGAAAAAGGACTAGGGCTGATTACCTGCAATATTTTACAAAATAAATAATAAATTCCTTGAATGCATTTGCATTGTGTATGACCTTCTGTTATAGTTAGGGAGAATTATTTTTGTTTGTCGGTAAGGAATAAAAGGCGTAACTGCTTTTTGTCTGGAAGATTTGAACAAGGGTAGTAATTTTATTGTGTGCACAGCACACAGCAGGAGGATACAACAAATGGAACAAGGTAAAGTTAAATGGTTTAATGCAGAAAAAGGTTTTGGATTCATCGAGCGCGAAGCTGGAGACGACGTATTCGTACACTTCTCTGCTATCCAAGGCGAAGGTTTCAAATCTTTAGACGAAGGTCAATCTGTTACGTTTGAAGTAGAACAAGGCCAACGTGGACCACAAGCTACTAACGTACGTAAAGCATAATCTAAACCACATAAATGTACGGAAAAGGCTCTCTTTTTGGGGCCTTTTTTTATTTTCTTTAAGCTGTGTTAAAGGTTAATGTTGATTTTGGAACTCTGTTGATTGGAGCGGCAGGACCGAAGCGACCTCGAGGGGCTAGGCGCTGCAGCTGGACAGGCTCCCCGGCACGCCTGCGAACCGCTCGTGCCTGGAACGGAAATCAACAGACAAGTTTAACACAGCCTTTCTTTAAAAGAATGGGGAGAAGGAGTGAACAGCCCTTTTCCCTTTTTTATTGTAATACTTTAAAATATAATGAAGCTAAGTACATAACGGAAGGAAGTGGCAGGATGATCATCCAGCGACCTCAATTGGAGAAATCTGAATTAACAAAGTACATTCCACCAAAAGGTGACTATGAAACGTTTCGTGACAACGACCATTATAAGGAGAAATTGAAGGAATGGGGATTATCCTCAGCGCGCGAAGCGAAAAAAGAGTTCTGGTATAAGGATCGAAATTATCAGCGCATGGTGACTATTAAGGGTTATGAAACTTATGGAAATGCGATGGACATTAACACCTTAGTAATTGAGTTCCAAGATGGAAATCTTACCTGTATCCATCCAGCTTATTTAAAAGAAATGCAGCAATCAAGCTTTGGAAAAGAAAGTTTATTAACTTTTGATGAAAAAGAAACGCCTGACAAAGATGGTTCTCCAGCTGAAGCAGGGATACTATCAGAGGGCATGACAGAAGATACAGCTGCAATGACCGAAGAACCAGCTAAAAAGGAGGCAGCGTCGAAGCCTGCAAAAGCGAAGGAACCAAAACCGAAGAAAACAAAGGCTCCTAAACTTGATCTCCCGGTTGATAAGGTGCATTTCACTGCTAGCGTCAAACAGTTCGCGCTCGTTTACAATCCATTTAATGAAGAAAATGATGAAGTGGTGGTCCTCGAAAATGTACAAATCGTCTCAGAGGAAAATCCTCTTGAAATCGGACTAGCTTGGTGCAGCCATAGCAAGACACTTAAAAAGTTTGAACTGGCCATCGGTGATTCCCTTGAATTTGATGGGAAAGTGGCTGCTAAGAAACTAGGAAAAGGAAAAGATGTAGAAGAAGAATTCTTAGTGGATGTTCCTGTTTTGTATAAAGTCAATAACCCATCGAAAATCGTAAAAAAATAGGACTCTCTTCCTAGAGGTCCTATTTTTATTACTTTTCTTTGCTTTTTGTAACAGACTTTGTTAACAGTTTTGACTATAAAGAAAACGTTATTGAAATTGATCTCGACTTTTCAAATGCCCATCTTTGGGATGACTCTGCTGTGGGTGCAATTGATAAAGTTGTCTTTAAGTACCATCAAAATGGAGTGAATGTAATTTAATCGCGCATTGCTCCTGCCTCTCGGGATGTCATTGCACCTTGGCCTTCGCTTATATCTTTTTGAATTTCTTGTTTTACTTTTTGTACATCAGTTCCTGCAAATTCGGGTTGCATAATAGAACCCAAATTCTCTTTCGCTTGTTGGTCCTGTTTCATACAAGTCCTCCTCAATTTTAAGGTTTTCCATCTTATTTTTTACAGCCACACGAATTTTATTAAAGAAATAGGACCATCGCGAATGTGTTTTTTATTGATAGACTCTTTAATGGAACTCCAAATTATATGAGGAATATTCATCCAATATAGGGTATAATGAAGGTTCGGATTTTTATTTTTCAAGGAGAATCTATTTATGAAGCAAACGTTTACTTTAAAGGAAAAAACAAAGCAAATATGTATTTTGTTAGTTCCGATCTTAATTACACAATTAGGCATGTTTTCAATGGTATTTTTTAATACGATTATGTCTGGAAAGTATAACTCAACTGCGTTAGCTGGAGTCGCGATTGGCTCCTCCATTTGGAGTCCCATTTTTACTGGGATAAGCGGAATTCTCCTTGCTGTTTCACCCATTGCCGCCCAACGCTTTGGGGAAAAAAAGAGCCATGAAGTTGCATCCGTTGTGAAGCATGGAATTTATCTTTCAATATTGATTGCGCTAGTGGTTATCCTCTTTGGATTCTTTTTGTTAGATCCTATTTTAGACAAAATGAATTTGAATGCTGGTGTTCGAGATACTGCTTTTCATTATCTAATCGGACTTAGCTATGGAATTCTGCCATTATTTATTTTTAATGTACTCCGATCATTTATCTATGCACTGGGCAAAACACGGGTCATCATGATCATCATGCTTTTGTCGTTGCCATTGAATTTCTTTTTGAACTATGTGCTCATTTTTGGAAACTTAGGCTTTCCAGAACTAGGTGGTGCTGGGGCAGGGTATGCAACATCGATAACCTATTGGGGGATTATGGCGATGACTGTGTTTATCGTCAGAACCCAAGAACCATTCTCATCGTACCCGGTATTTGCCGATTTCAAAGAATTTTCGTGGGATAAATGTAAGGAGATACTAAAGATCGGCGTTCCGATGGGGCTTTCAACGTTCTTTGAAACAAGTATGTTCGCTGTGGTTACGATTCTATTAAGTAAGTTTAATGTCACCACGATTGCTGCCTATCAATCAGCACTAAATATCGTTTCCTTTTTGTATATGATACCAATTAGTATTTCGACGGCACAAACGGTACTTGTTGGGTATGAGGTAGGGGCTCGGCGCTATAAAGATGCAAAACAATACAGCTGGTTGGGGGTTTATCTAGCGATCCTTATTGCTGTTTTCACGGGATTATTTGTCGTGATTTTCCGCTATCAAGTTGCCGGTTTTTACTCGAATGAAACAGAGGTTATTAATTTAACCGCCAATTTCTTAATCTTTGCGCTGTTTTTCCAAATATGTGATGCCATTCAGGCGACGGCGCAAGCAGCCTTAAGAGGCTATAAAGATGTCAACCTAGCCTTTATTATGACCTTAATCGCTTATTGGTTAATCTGTCTTCCAGCAGGATACTTGCTTGCCCACTACACAAGTCTGGGAGCAAGAGGCTACTGGCTCGGTCTAACCATCGGCCTCCTCGCCGCAGGAATAGCCCTTTCCATCAGACTCATCTATATTCAAAAACGAAAATTCGTCAATAAAGCAGTTATGTAGTGGTGCTATATGGAAATGCAAAAAATGTAATGGCGTCTATACTGTTACATTTTTTTCCTTTTTCTTCTACGATATTCTACTAATATACAAAAATAATGACGCCATTCTATGAAGAATGACGTCTGTTAAAATATTAATATAGTTTTTTTAGATTAAATAATTTAGAGAAGAAAGTCTGATTTTTATCCGTTACCTTTAATTCTTCCATGATTAGTTTTTCTTGATTGGTATTAATCCATTTTTGTAATTCTTGTTTGTCTTTACAAAGCGTATAATATGTTTCTCCACCTTTTCCAAGTGCGTTGACAACATATCTACATGTGTTCGCCATAATGTCCACCTTTAAATATAAATTAGTTTCATATATGGATTATAACAGGCTTCAAAAAATAGTCCATCATTATTTTTTCCCATTTTTTTCAAATAAAAAAACACTAAAAAGGATATTAGTGTCTCTTCAGTATTAGAATGAGGTTAAACGTTTTCAATAGGCTTTAACAACAGGTGAATAAAAAATAGAGACTGGCTCCCCAGTCTCTATACAACTCTTTATTGGTTTGTTACTTCACCCCGCCAGGGCCTACCCGACGACTTACTGTATCGGTTTTAGAAGGGTCAGTCTCTGAAGTACTAGTGAAAGTAAGGCTTGTTGGGACTGGCTCAGGGGAGGTTTTACTTGCAGCCGGGATTTTTACAAAAACAGGTACAGTTACGGTTTGACCGGCTTCTACCTCTATTACATTATTCTGGACCCTTAATTCCCAACCTGCGTCTGTTTTGGCATTTAGGCGGATAAGATCGGTCGCTGATCCAGTGTTTGTCACATTGAAATGATAAACAGCAATCCTGCCTGGAGCAGCTTTTTCCATAGTACTAACGGCAGCAGTTACTCCACGTTTAAACGCACCAGCACCATCCATATTTCGTACGGCTACACGATAGGAAAGTGCGCCTTGTTTGTCATATTTCTTTCCTAAAATATAAAAGTGAAGTCGGTTAGCTTCATCTTTGTACTCACTAACAACTCCATCACCAGTTCCAGCTTTGAAAAGAGAGTCGGCTAGCTGTTGGAAATCACCGACAGACATCTTGGCAACGCTACCATCCAGCCGCGTGAAATCAACTTGATTAATATCATCTTTATGTGAATCAATTACCCAGATATTGGGTGCGGACTCGCTGTTCTTGGTCTTGGCTAAAAGGACACCTGAATCAGGGACAAAGGAGTCAAAGCCTACCCGGTCTACCACTTCAACTGTATAGTTATTGTACCATTTTGCACCACGCTGCATATCGGCACGCCAATCGTCATTTAAGGAGTTCACTGGTGTTAGGTCCTCCATACTAATATTAATACCGTGGATCGCGGAACGGCCAAATTCACTGCCAGCTGGTACCTCACGGGCAAGAATATCAGTGAATACTGGACCTGTAGTTGCTAGTTCGTCGCGGTTTAGACTGAGGTACTGATCCTCTGAAAGAAAGCCCTGTTTGATTTTATTACGAAGCATATGATGGGATGGGGCCGATGCACCTAAAGGTGATGGAACCATCCAACGTGTGTGAGGCCCCCCAGGACCATTAAAGCTTCCACGGCTCATTAATTCCCATGGTCCCGAGTAAGACCTCGAAACAGGAATACCATACGGATTATTATAGTTATCCCCAAGACTCATAATATGGCCGAACTCGTGAGCAAACGTACCCATACCATCGTTTTCACCTTGAATAGACGTTCCTCCGCCGGCGCTTGACCAAATGCTCTTGGCAGCATACCAAGATGTCCATGGTACATAACGGGTTTTGGCAGAGTTTGGCATTCCATCAACATTTGGGCCAAATGGTGCAGTTACGGAATCTTGGTTTTGAAACTTCATTTCGCCTAATTCCTGCCAGACACCTGATTCATCATAACCTGCATGGATGACAAACCTGAAGTCAAAGGTTTCACCAGATGCAGCAATATCGGCTGAAGCTTTTTGAACAGCTTCACTCCTTAGATTTCTCGGTGTGGATCCTGGTGGCATATTTACTTGCTGTCCGAACTCATTCAGACCATATTCGTATTCGTTCCCATCCATTTTATAGGGGCCGAATGCTTTAAGCTCAATTTTCCATTTTCCGAACGAATTCTCTCTCCAATACTCATTTACGGTTCGATAGTTATTCAATGCAGAAGGTTTATTGAGGAAGTCTTCCCAGAACTTTGGAATCTGATCGCGTGGAATATTTCCAGTCCCGATCGGGTTACCGGCGATTTCTGATCCTTCGGGCTGGCTTAAAATAAATTCTCTATCTTGGAAGTCCACTATAATTAATGCACCCTTAATAACTCTTTCCGGCTCAATGTCTGAAGTCTGCCAGTCGATTCCCGGTACGGGGCGGTAATCGCTCCATGCCATATCGCGGGGCAGGGTCCAGGATTGTGAATCAACTGGTTCAGGGAATTCCGTTAATCCTGGTTTTTCTGCATACGCGGTTGTTGAAACTGCTAATAGTATTAAACCTACCAAAAAGCTGAGAGACCTTTTAATTTGCCTCACAAAAACCAACCTCCTAAATTGTATTTCTGTACAGGAAAATAATAGCATTATCTGATTATTTCGAATATAGAAATAAATATAATTGTAAAAAAGAGGAATTAAGACATGGCAGATTGGTTTCCTTTTAATAGATTCATAGGAAAATAAGTATAGTGGACCCGACGGTCATGTGGAAATTTTGACCTACATATCAGAAAAGTAAATTGAGAATGATTTTCTTTTGCTTTCTAAAATAGTCAAGTTTATATTAGAAAAGCACAAACATAAAGTAACATTAAATAAAAGAAAATTTTTTACCCCCGTATCTTTTCATCCAGCTTAAAACGTTTAAAGGGTAGAGAGTGCAAAAGGAGTGAAATCAATGTCACACAAGCTAGAAATTGACTGCATAGATGGGGAGCAAGAAATTGGGTTTGGGGAGGAATTTTGGATTGAGAATTATCCAAAACTTCGACGCTATTGTCACTTTATCGCCCAAAATGGTTGGGATGGAGACGAAATCGCACAGGAGACTTTTATCAAAGCTTTAAAATATCGCAGCCACCAGCAAAAGGTGACGACAGCATTAATAAATAAGATCGCCTATAATCATTGGGTGGATATGCTGCGAAAAAGAAAGAATGAAACCGTGGAAGCTGATCTTGATTTTGCCAATGATGCTTTCATTCATAAACCAGATGAGACAAGGGAAGCGGTTGATCAACTGCTGAAAAACTTCACACCTAACCAAGCAATCATCTTTTTGTTAAAAGAGGGCTTTCAATATCAATTAAAAGAAATCGCCTCAATTTTGGACTCGACAGAAATGGCAGTGAAGGCAAATCTTCATCGCGCCAAAAAGCGGCTGGAAAAGGCAAACGAAGAGAGGCAGTTTCATTCAGTGGATTTGTTTTGGAATGAGGAAGAAAGGGAGCATCTCTCAGACCTTTTTTATGAGGCTTTAAAAAATCAAGATCCAACCATCCTCATTCAATCGATTCGTTCACGATCAACTAATAGTCAGGCCCCTAAACTTGATTCTGGAAAAATACGTACCAAACCAACTTTTACTCCTTCAAGCACTCTCTGTATGGCTGCCTAGCCAAATCGCTTTCAAGGAGGGATTGGAATGAGTACCATTCCATATGTAATTGAACAATCGAATCGTGGAGAACGTTCATATGATATTTACTCTAGACTGTTAAAGGACCGAATTATCATCATTGGTGATGAAATAAATGAACATACGGCCAATAGTGTCGTCGCACAATTATTATTTTTAGCAGCAGACGCCCCTGATAAAGAAATTTCCCTCTATATCAATAGTCCAGGAGGTTTAACGACCGCGGGTTTCGCCATCTTTGACACCATGCAATACATTAAGCCTGACGTGAGGACGATCTGTACAGGGATGGCTGCCTCTTTCGGGGCGATGCTACTTCTTGCAGGGAAAAAAGGAAAACGTTATGCTTTGCCAAATAGTGAAATTATGATTCATCAGCCATTAGGAGGAGCAAAAGGGCAGGCAACAGAAATCGAAATATCCGCACGAAGAATTTTAAAGCTTAGAGAGCATATCAACCAAATTATTTCAGAACGGACCGGACAACCGCTTGAAAAAGTAGCAAAGGATACTGATCGAGATTTCTTCATGAGTGCCGAAGAAGCGAAAGAGTATGGAATCATTGATGAGATTCTTTATCCAAAATGAATTTGAAGTTGTTTTCAAAATTAACAAAGCTGCCAATGAAAAAATTAATGGGTTCCGTATTCGGGTGCTATCTTATTAAAAGACACAAGAATTGACGTATGAATTGGCATACGTCTTTTTCTTTATTTATCAAGGTGTTTACGAAATTTCATTTACTTTGACATAGCAATTCCCTCATCTAGGATCAAGATGCTCTGGGCTTTTGGGGGGAATCAAGTTAAGCACACAAGCTGGAAAATAGACGTAATATTCCACTTAATTCGTAATTATTATTAAAAAAGGCTTAAATAAATGGAGAGATTCCGCCTATTGACTCGAAAAATTCGAAAATAGGAGATTTCGCCTTGTAACCGGAAAAACTCCCCTTATTTTCCCCGAAAGAGCTCCATTCTGCATTTAACCGGAAAAACTCCGCTTATTGTACTTTTGCAGATTACAACTTTTCAATACTAATCCTCACTATAAAAAATATAAAATCTGACCGCAATGCATTAAAATGATGTTCTCTTAGATTTTTGAGATTTAAATAAGATGCCTTGGCCTTAACAAGTACAAAAAGATTTTTTTTTCATCAAACCGTTTTAAAACATAGTCCGTTTCCTTTAATGTAAACAACCATATTTGAGGAGGAACTTAAATGAAAAAGTACGCTTATTTCTTTACCATTTTCTTTTTAATCTTTTTGTTAGCTGCTTGCAGTAATGGGACAAAGGAAACTACAAAAGAGGATAAACCAAAAAGTGACACCTCAACTAATGATAAAGGGAGTACAAATGCGAGTTTACAATTGTTAGAGAATGAAAAGGTAGGCAAATACTTAGCAGATTCAAAAGGAATGACATTGTACTATTTTACAAAAGATCAAATGGGCAAGAGTGTATGTAGTGGAGATTGTTTAGTAAATTGGCCGGCGTTTACAGCCACAGATTTCGATGTTCCAGAAGGTTTTAACAAAAGTGATTTTGGTACAATCAAGCGAGAAGATAATGGAGCGGAACAAGTGACGTACAAAGGGTATCCAATTACTGGATAAAAGATAAAGCAAAAGGCGATGTAATAGGTCAGGGTGTAGGAGATGTGTGGTTTATTGTGAATGCAGAAACCACTTTCAAATAGAATTATACTTTTACCAGTATATTTCGTTTAAGAAAGCTGCCAATGGCAGCTTTTTTGTGTGAAACGGAAAATACACTAGCAAAAATCCAGGTAATAGGTTAATATTTTCCAATAAAAGGTCCTAAGGGGGGATGTTGTTTGGAAATAAAACTCGATGATTTAACCGGAGCAGATATTGCAAAATTGATTGGTGAACATCTTCATAATATGACACTGAATTCGCCGCCGGAAAGTATCCATGCCCTAAATCTTAATCAATTGCAAAAACCGGAGATTACTTTTTGGAGTGCATGGGAAGGGAAGGAATTACTTGGGTGCGGGGCATTAAAAGAACTTGATCGGCAACATGGGGAAATCAAATCGATGCGAACCTCATCCTCGCACCTAAGAAAAGGAGTAGCTAAACAGATGCTCCAACATATTGTTGAAGAAGCAAAACAGCGCGGCTACAATAGACTAAGTTTAGAAACGGGTTCAATGAATGCTTTTGAGCCTGCGAGAATGCTCTATGCCAGCTTCGGGTTCCACTATTGCCATCCATTTTCGGATTATACCGAGGACCCCAATAGCGTATTTATGACAATGGAATTATAAGTATGTTGGGAGGAATCGATATTGGATAATGAATTAAAAGAGGTTATCAAAAAATAAATAGAAAAAGGAGTTGGTTATCTGCCAAAGCAGGAATCAACTCCTTTTTTATAAACTAGCACAATTGGGCCCAAATTGTTGATCGGTCTTCCACGTTATTTTCAATGATGGAGTAGGCTGCATTCGTAATGGCTTCTGATAGGGTTTTACCAGTGGCACGGATATCATTGAAGCTAGCTTCAGATTCTCCATTAGATGAAAATGTATAGCCATAATCCTTTAATCTGTCTACAATAAGCATGGCATGGTCAAGATTATGCTCAGGTTGAAAATCCGATTCATGGATGAATGTAGCTTTTTCATAATCATACCACCGATCCCACCGATTTAACTTCCAACCTAGAATTCTCCGTGCAATTGAATCAGTCTTGTTCATATCAATTACCCCTTTTCTCCAATTTTTTAGATTTAGTCTATCTGTTATGTAACAGTATGTTTAATATGGTTATATTGTATAACACGAGAAATAATTTGACTACTATTTATTTGAATTTTTGAAAAATAATTTTCTGTAGGGGAGAGTATTATTTGGCCATCTTATTTGATGATAAATGTTATAATATGGATATTGAAGGGGAGGGATTTAATGGATACTTCTAACAAAGATACAATTCAAGAAACTGCAATAGACAACGATCACCGTTTGGAAGATAGGACTCCTTTTAATGATGTCATCAAGCACGGTGATATTGTACAAGGTTTTCAAGCCCCAAAGAGAGTAGAACAAATGCCAAAATGGTATCGGAATCCCCGCAGAATTCTTATAACCATCAGCCTCATTATTTTCATAGGAGTCGTAATCTATCAATTGATTGATTTTTTTATCTCGATTAACTCTTAGAATCGATTTTTTACACATTTTAATAAAGAAAGAGGTGAACAATGCACCTCTCCATGATTCTGTAGATGGCTACTTTTCACGATGGGGAAACATTTGGTGCCATTGCTGCCACGTACCATGTGGATGTTGATTATGCCACTGCTCCCATGGCATAAATTGGGATTGGGATTGACCATGCCCGTGAGTCATTCATTTCACCTACTATATAATAAATTCTATATTGATTATGCAAAGCATGTTTTGAAGGGGATATTTCTGGGAAATTTAGGCCGGATTAACGAATATTTCAGCGTGTGAGATATAAAACACGGCTGTCCATACTTAGAATATGTAAACATAAAAAGAACGCACATATTAGATTACATCTAACATGTACGTTCTTTTTTAATGTTTATCGCTTTTTCTTTTTGGAATTATCGACAACAAATTTACTTTTTTTATTAACGACCTCTAAGGTAACTTGAACATGAACATGTAGTTCATCAACATTTTTAACACTAGAAACCTTTGCTTTACGTCCTTTAATTTTTAACTCTTCACCTTCGGTTGGAACCCGTTGAAGCAGCTGAGTTAATAAAACATTATTGTTTTCAATAAAATGAACAGCATACATGTTGGTCTCACCTATTTCTTATGGTATGTGATTCATAAAAAATGCTCATATAAAATATATGAGTTAGTTGAAGTACACATTACTAATAAAAAATATTTGAAAACGGCTGTCCGAATCAACGGACGAAATGGGTGAGATTAGAAGTTTACTATTAATATATAATTATGGTAAAAATAGGTATAGATTTATTTGTTAATAATGGGGTGAAATATGGAAAATCAAAATGCATCTTTAAGTAGACAATATGATATCGATTGGATTCGCGTTTTAGCCACAATGGGAGTATTCCTTTATCACTGCTCTATGTTTTTTAATCCATTTCCTTGGCATGTTAAAAATAATCAGTTGGATTCAAGTAGTATTTTAGTATTTTCGCTGTTTGTCGGGGCCTGGATCATGCCGATCTTTTTCGCCATTTCGGGGATCAATGTGTCTTATGCATTAAAAAAGCGGCAAACATCCAATTATCTCAAAGAACGACTGATTAGACTAGGGGTACCCCTTGTGTTCGGAGTATTTATCTTAACTCCTCCGCAAATCTTTATGGAACGTATGGCCAACAACCAGTTTAGTGGTACCTTCCTAGAATTTTTGCCACATTACTTTGATGGCATATATTTAGATTTTGGGGGAACAGGTAATTTCGCTTTCTTTGGATTACATTTATGGTATTTACTCGTGCTACTAGTCTTCTCCTTTATTACGTTACCATTATTTAAAATAGTCCCTAACGGAAGAACATTTGGAATCATGCATCTTTATATACTGCCATTAATTCTAATTATCACTGGATTAATAAAAACACAAGGATTAGGCGGGTGGGACCTCGTTTTCTATCTAGTCATCTTAGTTTTTGGCTATTATTTTTTCTCGAGTTCAGCTTTTAAACCAATATTAAAATCAACCATAAAATTACACTTTATTTTGGCTGCAATAACTTCAGCCCTTTACATTGTGTGGTTTATGATGGCCTTCCCACAACCTGGCTCCGTGCAAGCTCTTATCTTTTATGCCGTAAGAACACTTAATTGTTGGAGCTTGCTATTATGTATCTTCTTTCTGGCAGACAAATATTTATCTTTTTCCAATGGTTTCCTAAAGTATGCAAGTGAAGCTTCTATGCCGTTTTATGTCCTACATCAACCGATAATTGTAATTTTAGGCTATTTCATCCGTGAACTATCCTGGCCAATCCCGGTTAAGCTTATTTTTTTAATTCCTGTTTCTTTCACTTTAATTATGATTTGTTATCATTTTATCATTCGACGAGTTCAGCTTTTAAGATTTTTATTTGGGATGAAGGGACATGAAAATAAAAGTATAACTTTTTCAAAAAATAAAGGAGTAACTATTCATGGAAATCCGGCCAATAAAAATTAGTGATGCCGAGCGATTTGTGCATCTAATAAAAAAAGTGGAGAGTGAATCCCCATTCATGCTCTATGAAGCAGGGGAGAGAATGATTGAACTGAAGCAACAAGAAAAAAGAATAGAAACGATGCAAAAAGAGGGCAATTCTACTATTTTTGTAGCCGAAGTAAATACTGAATTAATAGGATATCTTATTGCGATGGGTGGAAATGCCAAAAGGAACAAACATTCTGTATATGTAGTTATTGGAATCTTAACTCAGTATCAGGGGACTGGAATAGGAACTAAACTGTTTGCATATTTAGAGGACTGGGCAGCGGACCATCATGTGCATCGCCTTGAACTAACCGTCATCTCTAGAAATGAAGCAGGTGTAAGGTTATATAAAAAAATGGGCTTTGAAATTGAAGGCACGAAAAGACATTCGTTGTTCATTGACGGTAAATTTGAGGATGAATACCATATGTCTAAACTTTTATTATACAAGGAATGAAATTTAACAAAGCCTATTTTAAAGGGGATAAGAGTATGTCGGTATCGTTTATTTTTGATATGGATGGAACACTATTTCAAACAAACAAAATATTAGAAATCTCTCTTCAAGAAACGTTTGATTATCTGAGAACTCTGGATTTATGGGAAAAAGAAACACCCATTGAAAAATATCGTGAAATTATGGGTGTGCCCTTACCAGTAGTTTGGGAAACCTTATTACCTGACCACAACCAAATCGTCAGAGAGCTAGCTAATGAATTTTTCCATGAGAAACTAATTGCTAATATTAACGTAGGTCATGGTGCGCTATATCCGTATGTAAAGGAAGTTTTCAGTTTTTTAAAGGATCAGGATTGTTCCATCTACATAGCAAGTAATGGTCAAGTAGAATATCTAAATACGATTGTAAAATATTATAACTTAGAACATTGGGTCACTGAGACATTTAGTATTCAACAAATAGACACTCAAAACAAAGCTGACTTAGTTCAAGCCATCATTAAAAAGTATCATATTGACAAAGGTGCGGTAGTTGGTGATCGATTATCCGATATTAATGCGGCTAAAAGCAATGGATTAATTGCCATCGGATGCAACTTTGACTTTGCTCAAGAGGAAGAGATGTCTCAAGCAGACATAAAGATTGATAGTTTACAGGAATTAATAAGTTTGGAGTACATCTTAAACTAAAAAATTTAATCAGAATAATCCGAGAGGGGAACTTTAATTTGAGTGGGATTGCAATGACGCCAGAACCACCTTATTACGCAGTTATTTTTTCATCACAACGAACAGAAGGGGACAGAGGGTATGGAAGAATGGCGGATAAAATGGTGGAGTTAGCCGCAAAGCAAAAGGGATTCTTAGGTGTGGAGAGTGTGAGGGATGATCAGTTAGGAATTACAGTTTCCTATTGGGATACTTTAGAGTCCATCAAAGAGTGGAAGGAACATGCCGCCCACAAAATAGCACAAGAAAAAGGGAAATCAGAATGGTACAAAAGCTTTTCCCTTAGAGTTTGCCGTGTTGAGAGAGATAATTTTTTTGAAATGTAAAATTGTCGATCAGGTAGGGGAATGAGTAGAAGTTTATTTTTAAAAAGTTTCATCTGCCATAGAAAGCAGGTGAAACTTTTTTTTAGACTAATATCTTCACATCTATAATTCTTACAAAACGTACCAAAGATGAATCAATCTTAAAAGTACCTTGATCATTTTTCACAATAAAGTATTTATTTTGATTCAGCTTTTCAACTACTTCTTGTTCAACCTCTTCTTTTTTGACATTAGATTCTTTAATTAATTTTTCGATAATTATTTCGTGATCAAACGTATAGCAAACTGTATATTCTTTCAAACTAATAACCCTTTCTATAATTAATATGTAGATACTATTTCTTTTCGACTTTAACTAACCCACTGCCTAAATTATTCTTTTCGAAATAACATATGACGACATCATGAACTTGTATCTTATCACCGGAAAGGATGTTCTTAGAAGAAAAAATAATGTCTGTTCCGTCCTCGCTGTTTCCGTAATATTTATTTCCTTTAATTTTGGTAATCTTGTATTCTACTGTAGTGTATTTAGAGGAACTTTGATTTTTAGATATTGAATCACTAACAGGAGCTGAAGTATGATCTTTTACTAATACTAAAGCTAATAATATTGATGAGAGCACCAAAAGGATGATTACTCTTTTTAACATTGGTTCTCAACCTCCTTCTATGTATTTTAAGAGATATGCAGGGAAAGTAAATCCTCCTATTTTCCTTTAGTCTTTAGTCCTATGCCAAAATTCAAGCCCAAAAGAAATTTTAATAATGAGAACAAAACAAGTCTTTGAAAAGTAATAAGCCTCAGCACTAGGCCGAAGCTCATTTTACATTTTTTACATCAACTTCAAATGCTGATCTCCAAAAAAGCCCTTCAATATATAATCTCCATCAGGGACATTCAGTCTTTTAAAACCCAACAAAAACTCCCTATTGTCATAAGGCACTTCTCTGAAAGCAACGGACACTTCTCCCTGATCACCGATTGTCAGCACGGCATAGGCTGCTAATGGCTGATAGTTGCAGCCCAAGGAGCTTGGATTGAGATAAAGTCGCCCATTTGATTTAAAGTGGTGGATGACATGATGGTGTCCAAAACAAACGATATCAGCGGTAGAAGTTCGGTAATGTTCATCAAGCTTCGCTTCGGTGGGTTCTTTATCTAATGGGATAAACACATGTTGGTCACTTAAATGGTAATGAACAAAAAACAATTTTTTATCATTATAAACGGCATCTAGAGTCACAGGAATCTCATCTAAAAACGGGATAAACTTCCGGTCAATGTGTTTTGCAATCCATTGGTGATGGACTTTTTCTTTACCTCTGCTGTAGGGTTCTCTACCAGCAATGATATCCATTATAGCTTCATCATGATTTCCCATAACAAAAGAAATATCAGTACGTGAGGTTAACAGCCGAAGAACCTCGTTCGTTTCATACCCAATCCCGATCAAATCACCTAAACAATAAATATGCTCGGTCGTTTTGTCCTTATCAATATCATTCAAAACAGCCTTTAAGGCTGAAAAATTCCCGTGAATATCAGTTATGATTGCTATTTTATGTTCCATAATCAAATCTCCGTTTTTCATATAGTTTAACTACTTGTATCAAATAAAATACAAATAATTGAAACCATGAATCTAAGGAGTGTTTACGGTCTTCCCGATTCCGACTTTAAAGATCCATCTAAGAATTGGAGGAACGACAAAGTAAATAAAAAGTAGGCGAAAGATTTGAAAGCCGGTAACCATTGATAAATCGGCATGGATGGCATGTGCGAGAATTCCCATCTGATCCATTCCACCAGGAGCTAAGGCTAAAAAACTGGTCGAATGGTTAATATGATAAAAACTAACCAACAGTATACTTAACCCGATGGAGACCAGGATCATGACCATCCCACTAATGAGTGCAAGCGAAATAATTTTTGTTTTATGTTCCAGTTTCTCAGGTTTTAATAGCAGACCAATATAAGCACCAATAAAAAATTGGGAGGCATCCAGTAAAGTTGGAGGTAACGCTGGTCCTTGTAATCCCATTAAATTGAAGATTGCTGTTCCTAATATTGGCCCTAGTAAGTAGGGAGTAGGAAAGTGAAGTTTCCTAGCAAGTAAAGCACAAACCACACAAATTAAACCAAACCAAATAACGTTAGGAAAAAAGGGCCAAGGGGAGATAGCACCTCCAGTAACCAAGTCAGACACTGTGTCGGAAGTATTATTAAAAAATGGTCCGAAGATAAGAAAGGGAACAAAGAATATAATCATAATCAATCGAGCAACTTGAAGAAACGTTACAGTAGTCATGTTAATTCCTTTTAATTCTTCTGCAAAGATTATCATTTGTGAAAGCCCGCCCGGAATACTGCCAATCAGGACGGTCGGATAATCGACCCCTGACAGTTTAGATACCACAAAAGCGATTCCAGCACAAAAACAAACAAGCAATACCGTCATCAATAACATGGAAGGCAGTTTTGCCACGATTTCAAGGAGTGCTTCTTTAGTGAACGATAGACCAATGGAATATCCGACAATCACTAAGCCGGTATCTCGAATCATCTTTGGCCAGTAAAACTGAACTTTTCCGAACCGAGAGCCAATTAAAACTGCTGTCATTGGTCCAAGCAGCCAAGGAATTGGTGAATGGATGATGGAGAATATGAAACCTCCGATTAAGGAGGTTACCAATGTAATACAGAATCGAACCCTTATATCGTCAATAGTAAAATTCATCAAAGAAACCCTTCTGTCTAAAGAAATTGTTTACTGTTCACGCCTTTGACATAATTTTAACATGATGTGGAAAATTAATCTAAACTTAAGTATTTTAGAGTGGGTTTACACATAATAAAGGAGAAAAGTTATCCAATATATTCTTAAAAGGAGAGTAATATATGAAAGCACCACTTATATTAGGACTCGGTATTACCTTCTTCTTTTTCGTCCCTCTAGGAATCTATACGAATATCTTCCCGTTTGTCACGATTGGGTTAACTGGTGCTGGTTTATCCTTTACTTTATATAGTTTAAAAATAAAAAACGACTGGAAAGGCTTTAACAGGTTGCAAAAATTACCCTTTATTGGCTCATCAGTTGTTTGGATCTACCGTTTAGGTATTCTTGGACTTGGTGCCGTAGCCTTATATAGTGCTACTTCATTTTGGGCGGATTCACCTGCTTACATTAAAAAGAATTACGCGAAAATAGAAGGGATTCCATCAAAAATTGTTTATGAGAAAGCTACATTAAAGAGTCAAATAGAAGGAACGATTACAGTTATCATTAATAACAAACGACTAAGCATTGCTCCGAATCCACATTATCCGATCAAAAACAATGTGGAAGGCCGCCATTTCCTGATTAACTATCTGCCAAACACCGAATGGGTCATGGACTATACAATCGAATAAATGAAAAAAACTAGGAAACTCACCGTTCTGTTTCCTAGTTTTTTTTCATTAATTTACTTGTGTCTGGTGAACGACTTCCTTACGTTGTTCAATGATCATTAATCCGCCGAATAATCCCAGAAGGGAGAAAAGAACAGGGATCATAAAACCATAATGGTAGCCTACACTGCTTGTGGATGCATGGAAATGGTCTAATACTTTCCCGAAAATACTTGGTAAAAGGACAGCACTTAAAAATCCGCCCATATTGGCAAAACCGGAAACCACTCCGACCTCTTTGATATCAAAGGATTTTCTGACAATCGCAAAGGTTAAAGCACTCGCCCCATTTCCATACCCAATAATAAAGAAAATAATCGTAAGCATCAGGATTGGCGGCTTTCCGTTCATAATTAAAAATGACATCCAGGATAAAGCTACAATACAGTGAACAAAAACGTAGAGTCGTTTAATTGAGTCAAAGCGGCTGGAAATCCAGCTGGTTAAAGGAGCACCAATAATAGCTCCGATAAGACCAATCATAATCAGCTGACTTGAATCTGAACGTGACAACCCATAAACATGCATCCCATAAGGGACAGCCCACGAACCAATAAATCCTACATACGTACCAACAGCACCAAAGTGACAAAAGAATGCGGCCCATGCTTGACGTGTGGTAAAAATCCGACGTAGCAAAATCAGCGTATTTTCACGTGGTTTTTTGGGTTTATTACTAGCTGTACTTTTCCACGTCATTTTTTTAGGTTTTTGTATGAGCACAATATAAAGTAAGACGCTGCAAAGAATTAATAGGATTCCTGTTGTAAAAAAAGGTGCGCGCCACCCGGATAACGTAATCCATGCAGATAGTGGTACGGTCGCTAACAAAAAGCCAAAGCTTCCTGCCATTCCCGCGATACCTAGTAATCCAACAAATTCTCTTACTTTAAACCACTGACTGAGGATCAACACTAAATTAACCCATATCGCCGCATCACCCATACCTACCAATAATCTAGCCAAAAGAAACACGACTTCATGTGAGGCCGTACTATAAATTAACGTACCTATCCCTGTAAGCAGCGCCCCAATCACTAGAAAGAAATTAGGACCAAATCGATCGGACAAGATCCCTACAGGAATTTGTAAACCAGCATACGCAAAGAATTGAATACTGGCCAGTAATCCAATCGTAGAGGCGGTTATGTTAAAATCTTTCATTAATTGGTCGGAAATCAATCCGGGGGCTGTACGTTGGCTCACAATTAATAAATATGTTAATAAAACTGACACAAAAACGACCCATCGATACTTGCTATTTTGTTTTTCCAATGATCTCTACTCCTGTTAGTAATAATTTTCTTATTATACTACATAAATTTGGATTTTTGTCTTTTTAGGCACTGACTTTTTAGTGCTACTATTATATTGAAATTTTTAATTCTATGATTAAAAAGTCCTATAATACAAACGCACTAACTTTAAATGGGAAAGGCTCATTTTATCATGAAAATGATGTAAACCCATATACTTAGTTTACACCATTATTAAAGGGGGAATTGGTTCATGAATCAACAAACCTTAATATTGGATTTAGATGACACTTTAATTCATTGCAATAAATACTTTGTAGAATCTCGAAACAGATTTGCAAATGTGATGAAGAAATGGTTTAAATTAGTTTCTAAACAAGAAATTCTCGACAAGCAATCTGAAATTGACATAAAAGGTGTGGAAAAAAACGGCTTACATTCTTCCTTATATACGCAATCCTTAGTGGCAACCTATCGGTATTTTTGCTTAAGATTTGGAAGGAAACTGAAGGGATCTGAGATAAATCAAATTGAAAAAATTGGTCAAAGTGTTTTTCAACGAAAGGTAAAACCATTTCCATATATGTATGAAATCCTGGATACCTTACAAGCTGACGGACATCAATTGTTATTATTTACAGGAGGGGATGAAGCAAACCAAAGGAGAAAGATTACTCAATTGAGGTTAACGGATTACTTTGAGGACAGAATCTTTATTTTTGAACATAAAAACACCGATGCACTGCAGCAGATTCTAAATAATATCAACACAGATAAAAAGTGTACTTGGATGATTGGTAATTCACTCAAAACGGACATCAAACCGGCGCTTGAACTGGGAATCAATGCGATCCATATTCCTGCTGAGATCGAGTGGAGCTATAATATTGTCGATATCGAAATCGAACCAAGCGGGACTTACGCTCAATTAAAATCACTTGTACATTTGCCAGAGTTTATCAGGGAACAAGCATATAATACTGCGATAAATAGGGGAAGGAGTTCTGTCAAAGAAATTCTGACAGTATACTTAAATAAAGAGGTTAAAGCCTAAACGAATGAAGTAGAGTGGTTTCCAAATGGGTACCACTCTTTATTTGTTTAAAAAGTTAATTTGTTAGAATAGTAGTTATGGCTTATTTAGAGTATAATAAAGGTATCTATCGTAGTAAGGAGATACCTACATGAGCATTAAACCAAAAAAGTATAATTTTTTTCAACGATTTGGACGTGCTTTTAAGTTAAATATTATTAAACTGCTTAGGTCTCCTGGTGGAGCTAAAAAAGTATCCTTAGGATTCGCCCTTGGCCTTGGCTTAGAAATGTTGGTTCTGTCAACAGGATCACTTATCTATATATTTTTTGTTCCGATTGTCCGTTTAGCGAAAGGCTCATTACCTGCATCAATTATTGGGAATGTAATTGGAAAATTAACACTGCTCCCAGTCATTTTGTTACCTTTTGCAAAAACATTAGGGAAATTTCTTTTTCCAATGAAGGTTCATATCGGGCACCATTCCTCTTTTTCGTTTAAAAAATTAATCCATGGGGATTTCCATACGCTCGTAAGTATCCTTCATGGAGGAATCCATACGTTAATAGGAATGTCGATATTCGGGTTAATCCTTGGGGTTTGTTCTTATTTTATTGTGTATCATTTTTATGAAAAGGAAAAGGCAAAAAGGCAAAAAAGAAGACGGGATAAACGTGAAGTTCCTCTTAATTCAATCAACCAAACTTATATATAAGCAGCCCAGAATAGAAAACGTCTTCAGAGGAAGGTGTTTTCTTTTTTTAGCTTGGATTAATCTTTTCCGAAGAATGTACATATTAATAGTTGAGGTGAAAATTGTGGAAATATTAAATTCCAAATTTGATTTACATACCCATCACGAAAGATGCGGTCATGCTCGTGGGAAAATACGTGATTATATTGAAGCCGCAATTGAAAGAGGATTAAATGTAATCGGTATAGCTGATCATTCCCCATACTTCAGCAGTGAGGAGGATCAACTCCATCCCAATATCGCCATGGCAAAAAGTGCGTTTCCCGAATATGTGAACGAAGTCCTTCAGTTAAAACAAGTCTATAGAGGGAAAATCGACGTGCTGCTCGGGGTAGAGTCGGATTTCTTCCCTGAGTCAGTTGACATTTACCGCTCCTGTTTTGAACCATATCCTTTTGACTACATCATTGGATCTGTTCATTATGTGGACGGAGTAAGTATTTTTAATAAAAAGCGATGGAACGGCCTGACTGATAAAGAAAAGATCAAATCGAAAGAAAATTACTATTCGCTAATTGAGCAATCCGCACGAAGTGGTATGTTTCAAATCCTCGGCCATATTGACGCCATGAAAGGATTTTATCCTGCTTTTTCATCCATTCAGACAGCTGCGGTCGAACATACCCTGAAAGTGATAGGAGAAAATGATATTGCAATTGAAATCAACACCTCTGGAAAAACCAAGGACGTTGGCGGCTGGTATCCGTCAGACGATATTCTTGAAATGGCTCTACACTATGGTGTGAAAGTAACCTTTGGATCCGATGCTCATGATCCGCATCGAGTAGGGGACGATTTTGATCTTGTTCAGCAACGTCTCAAGGAAATTGGATTCAAGGAATGGGTATATTTTAAGAACAAAGAAAGAGTGTTAGTAAGGATTTAGAATATTTCCGTATAATTTTACAAACACTACCTGTAAAAAGGGGTGTAACCATGGACAAAGAAAAAAAGAATGTACCACAGGAATTTCAGAATACTATTAAAGATAATAAAAATAGCAAAACCAGTCTTACAGCAAACTTAGAGGATAATGATATTCAGCCAGAGAGTGCAATTATCATTGGTGGCGGAGATCCAAATTTATCTCCAGATGCCGACCGACCGCTGATATGATTGAAAGGACACCTTTCCACATTTATTTGAATAGTGGAAGGGTGTTTTTTTATTCGTAAATTGTCTGCAATCTTGCTTTCCATTATGATGAATAAGGGGAAATTTTAATGGACTCAATGGAGGAAATAAATGAAGTTCAAAAAAGGATTAAAAAGATTCGGATTATTTCTGATTTTATTAATTGTATTTATGTTCTTTAATAATAGTTCTATATTAACAAAGAATCGTAAGGGAGAACCGCTCTTATTGGCACACCGCGGGCTTGGACAAACTTTTCCGATGAAAGGGATTGAGTGGGATACCTGTACAGCGGAGCGTATTTATAAACCCGAGCATCCCTACTTAGAAAACACGCTGTCGTCTATGAAGGCTGCCTATGATACCGGTGCTGACCTTGTCGAATTAGATATTAAACCAACAAAAGATGGTCAATTTGCCGTGTTTCATGACGAAACCCTTGAGTGCCGCACAAATGTAAAAGGGTCTACTAAAGACTACACAATGGCAGAATTAAAAGAGGTCGATATTGGTTACGGATATACAGCAGATAACGGTAAGACTTTTCCATTTCGGGGAAAAGGAGTGGGATTAATGCCGTCACTAGACGAGGTGATGACGCATTTTGCTGATAAACCATTCCTGATACATATTAAAAACGCAGACCCAAAAGAGGGGACGATGCTTGCTGGATTTCTATCGAAACTACCGAAAAAACGCCTGGATCAGCTTACTGTTTACGGGGATGATCAGCCGATTGCTGCATTAAAAGAACAGCTTCCAGGGCTAAGAATGATGTCAATGGCTACGCTAAAAAGCTGTTTGATCCCGTATTTAGGTGTGGGATGGACAGGTTATATCCCATCTGCCTGTAAGAATACGCAATTACATATACCTGAGAAATATGCACCACTGTTATGGGGCTGGCCGAATAAATTTTTAAACCGTATGGATAATGTTAACACCAGAGTCCTTGTGGTTGCAGGGGATGGAGGCTGGTCTGAAGGCTTTGATTCAGCGGATGACCTAAAACGACTTCCAGATCACTTTACAGGAGGAATATGGACCAATCGAATTGATAGAATTGCCCCGTTAGTTAAGGAGGAAGGGCAATAGTGATAATCTTGTCATAAGGACCAACCGAATGGGATCGGTCCTTATGAATTTATTTTTACCTCCTAAATGCGAACCACACGACCCTTAAACACGTTTTTCCAATATCCTTTTGTCATATCGGCGACCGCAACACCTGTTGAACTTTGGGAACCAATAAATTTCCCATTGCCAAGGTAAATTCCAACATGGCCGTCTTTTTTGTAGGTATCAAAGAAAACAAGGTCACCTGGCCGAATATCTTCGGGAGAAACTTGCCTGCCATCATTTTTAATGGTCGACGTCGAGGTGCCGATTTCAATGCCAGCTTGCGCAAATGCCCAATGGACAAAGCCAGAGCAATCAAATCTTCCACGGGCAATATCATCTTTATTTCTTCCGCCGCCCAACACATAAACAGAGTTACCAACATACTTATGTCCAGCATTAATGACAGTCCCTATATAGTCACTTACATTTTCCGAGGCTACATTTATGTATGTTTCACCCTTTTTATTATCCTTCTCCTTACTATTAATCTTAACCTTTTCTTTGTTTCTTATTTTCTTTTTATGTTGTTCTCTAAGCATCTCGTATTCAATTTCTTGTTTTTTTAGATTAGAACTTACTGTTTCTATTTTTCTCTTCATAGTTTTGAGGTCGGTTAGTTTTTTTTCTAAAGAGATCTTTTTGCGGTTGTATTCCTGTTGTTGTGTTTCCTGCTGTTCGAGTAGATCTTGATCTGCCTCAGCAATGGCTGCAACCGCACCAACACGATCCACAAAATCACTTAAACTTGTTGCCCCTAGGAGTACATCGAGATAGGCAATATGCTTGTCAGTTTGTTGATAGGATCGAGCACGTTCTCGTAAGATACTTTTTCGCTTATCCATATCCTTTGTTAAACTCCGAAGCTCTTTTTCGAGCTGTTTGACTTCTGTTTTGGCTTGTTTTCGTTCGGACTTAATATTTTTTATTTCTAGGTCATTTGCTTGTATGGTCTTGGAAACCCGATTTAATTGGCTAGTTATGCTTAAAAAATTTCCTTGAAGTGTAGGATAGTCATGTTGAGTTGTATGAGGAGTTTGTATGTCAGTTACAGATTCCGCCTGAACCTTTTGTATCCAATTCCCAGCAACAGTAAACATAATGGCAAAACAAACCATAGTAAGTATCTTTTTGATCACCTTACACCACTACTTTCCACTCTATTGTTTTCTAAATGTTCGCACTATTAAATCTATAAAAATTGTAGCAAAACATTCTATCAATAGTGTTATAGGGCTATTACATTTAAATAACAAATAATAGTAGAAAGGTAGGATAAAATAACCGAAGGAAATGAGTCTTCCTTCGGTTTTATACTGAACTTTTTCTAAATTGATGTTTAAATTGATCAATCATTTGCTCTGAAATGGCGGTATAACCAGCCACATTTGGATGGACACCATCAGGGGAAAGATTTTGCAGATGGTCACCGTTAATGACCTTCGTGGTTTCAACGACTATCGACCCTGGGACTTTGTTCGCAGCTTCATAAATATTAAGATTCCATTTCGGCAGCATTTTATCTGCCAGTGGATACAATTGGTCATCAGGTGATAATGGATTGTACAATTCTAAGAATACAATCGTGGCGTTCGGATTAAGCATGGTAATTTTCTTCGTGATGTTGGTTAAATTTTTCGAGAAATTGTTCTTTAATTGGTCGTAGCCTTGAATCACCGAACGAATATCTTGCCCGTTAGCCATTTGTAAGATATCATTTCCGCCCACATTAATCGTGACAATGTCTGACTGCTTGATTGCTTCATCATAACGACCTTCCTGAACCAGTTCGTTTAATTCATTACTGGTAATTCCGTTGATCCCTTCGTTTTGTGTGACTATTTTTTTTGAAGTTTGTGTTGCCAATTTTTTAGAAAATAGACTAACAAAGTTCTCGTCCTTTGGTGCACCGACTCCGCGAATGATAGAATCGCCAATAGCCAGATGGTGAATTTGAGCCTTTTGTGTATTTCGATAATAATTAATAAAAGAGGTTTGGTTCGAACTTTTGCTCACCACAACCGCGTGTTTTTTCATTTGATGTATTTGATACTGAGGATAATAAATCCATGCAGAAATACCAAGTCCAATGAGCATTACAAAAACAAACAGATATTTTACTAATTTCATACCATCCACTCCTTGAATATTCTATTATATCAAGAATAACAAGTGAAATAAGTAGGATGTGTTTTCCAGTTAGAAGGAGGATGAAAGTCAAATCTCTTTTAAGGGGCAATAGAAAAGGTGATCATACGGATGATGATGACCAAACGTCTACGGAAGACCAAAGAAAAAGGTCATCATCCAGTCGATGATGACCAAACGTCTTTGAAGACCATATAAAAAAGGTCGTCATGCAGTCGATGATGACTAAATCTCTTTTGAAGGGCCATAGAAAATGTCGTCATACGGGTGATGATGACCTGACGTCTACGGAAGACCAAAGAAAAAGGTCATCATCCAGTCGATGATGACCAAATCTCTTTTGAAAACCAAAGAAAAAGGTCATCAAACAGGCGATGATGACCAAATCTCTTTAGAAAACCAAAGAAAAAAGTCATCAAACAGGCGATGATGACCAAACGTCTACGGAAGACTATAGAAAAAAGTCATCATACGTGTGATGATGACCAAACGTTTATGCAAGACCAAAGAAAAAAGTCATCATACGGGCGATGATGACCAGACGTCTACGGAAGACCAAAGAAAAAGGTCATCATCCAGTCGATGATGACCTATTCTCTTCGAAAAATCATAGAGATAGTTCATCATACCGATGATGACCAGACCTCTTCGGAAAATCAGCAGCTATATTACCCTATCTAAACATCCTGTTTACGGAATTAGTAAAGTCATTCCACAGGCCATCTCTGTTAGTTCCAGTACGAATGTCATTGGAATAGTTTGTCATTTGACCGAAAGTATCGGTATCGTAAGAAATATATACATTGTCGATGCTGCGATCAGCTGCACGAACTTGGTTTATTATTTTTTGATCTAATGTATTGTTCCCGCGTGCATTTAGATCATTGGCACGGTTAATACGAGCGTTTGTTCTTGTTCCAGTGGTTCCAGTAATGGTAGCGTTGTTGCGATTACCGGTTGTAGCATGCAAATTGGCAGAACCGTTAGTACCTGTTGTACCGGAATTATAGCCATTTCCATAAGTGGCGTTCATATTTGGACCAGTCCCTGTAGTACCACCACGTGCACGAGCGCCATTTTGAGTCCCCTCTAATCGTACAGCCACATATGCATCATTGTTGCGAATGATCACATTTGCTTGATCAACTTCATTTAAACTTTCCACGTTCCGAATCGCACGGGCTGAAACACGTAAATTTTGGTTAGAAACATTCCTTACATTCACCCCATTAATTGCATTGTTTCTAACGTTATTAACGCCTAAATCGTTGGAATTATTATTGACCGCATTATCATTGTCATTTGCACAGCCAGTTAAACCCAATAAGGTTGTTGCTAAAACAAAAGTCATCCAGCTTTTTCTTACCACAAAAGTCACTCCCTTAAAAAAGTCTTACAAATTTATCGTGACCTGTTTAAGTGAATGTATTCGTGGGTAAATGCAGGTAAATTTTGAGCAGAAACTGGTCAAATGACTGTTTCACCAAGTAGCAGTACTTTTAATTGTTCTTTAGGAAGTTGCTGCTCTTCCCATTCACGGAGTAGACGATCTAAAGCTTCCGGGCCAGTGTCATCGGCTAATCGATATGTACCATAATGCATGGGAACGAAGGACTTTGCCTTTAATTCAATGAAAGCTTTTACACTGTCCTCTGGTGAAATATGTGCAGGGGCCATGAACCATTCCGGTTCAAAGGCGCCAATTGGCATAAACACCGTATCAATGGAATTAAAACGCTCCGCGATTTGTTTGAACCCACTAAAATAACCGGTATCACCGACAAAATACAACGTTTCTAGGGGTGTTTGAAAAATCCACCCTCCCCAATGAGAGGTATTCATATCGGTCAATGATCTTCTTGTCCAATGCTGTGCCGGGACAAAATGAATCGTTATTCCTCCAAGTTCAACACTTTCCCACCAATTCAATTCACTCACCTTCTGATACCCTTTTCTGTTAAAAAGAGCCTTCAAACCAGCAGGGACAAAGTATTGGGGGTTTCCTTTTAGTTTTTTTAAGGTAGGGAAATCCAAATGGTCGTAATGGCCATGAGAAATAACGACCACATCAATTTCTGGCAGGTCTGCTAATGAGATGCCAGGTTCTGTTAATCTTTTTTCTAACCCCATCCGCCTAGCCCAGACAGGGTCAGTAAGTATATTGATTCCATTTAGTTGGATCAAAAAAGTGGAGTGTCCCACCCATGTATAGGATGTCTTACTTTTATTTTCCTGAAGTTCATGTACCTTTTTTAAAGAAGATTGTTCAATGTTAATTGATAAGTCTTTCACTTTCTTTTTCCGTTCTCTTTGCCATTTCCTTAGGTCTTTAAACGATTTGTAACTAGTCACATTATCTAAATTTGAATATATCTTCATTTTTCGTCTCCCCAAATTTCCAACTTTTTTGGTAAGTATAGGATATCACGCTTCATTATAAATTTCCTAAGGAAACAGTCAAGACTTGACCAGAATCATTTTGCAGTGCCAAGTAAATAATACCTTTATGTAACTTACAAAATAATCGGTATAGGAGTACAAAATCAATGGAGAAAACGCGTAGAGGATTGTCCGCATGGCAACTGACTATGATGGCCTTAGGAAGTGTAATTGGGGGGTCCTTTTTTCTGGGATCTTCCGTTGCTATTCATGCAGCTGGACCGTCCATTTTACTTTCATATATTCTAGCGGGTGTATTGGTGTATCTCATCCTTTATGCCTTATCAGAGATGACAGTGGCAAACCCAACGGAAGGATCCTTTAGTACTTTTGCCACTCGAGAGCTAGGTGAGGGGACAGGATTTGTAGTTGGTTGGCTATATTGGACGGGAACGGTTTTATCTATGTCAAGTGAAGCAACAGCCATTTCTATCTTAATCCGCAAATGGGTTCCTAATGTTTCCATTGGTTTGCTGGGTAGTTCGATTATCATCGGTGTTACGCTACTAAACCTATTAGGTGCAGATAAGATAGGTAAACTAGCAAGCGGTCTGTCAGGTATAAAAATATTCGCGATTATTTTTTTCATCATCACAGCAATCGTATTAATCCTCGGATTGCTCCCAGGAACTCCAACCATCGGTGTGGGTGAGTTAAGATCAGAGCCGATTATGCCTGGAGGGGTAAAGGGAATTGCAGGGAGTATGTTGCTGGTGATTTTTGCCTATGCAGGTTTTGAAATCATAGGACTTGCGGCAACGGAGGCTGAAAATCCAAGGGATACCATTCCTAAGGCGATTCGATACACGGTAATTTCTCTTGTCGGTTTATACATTCTCTATGCTGCTGTACTATTACCACTCATTCCGACGGCAACTTTGAACGAAAACATAAGTCCAATGGTCGCTTCATTGGAAAGATGGGGGATTAACTGGGCAGGCAGGGCAATTAATATCGTGTTAATTTCAGCTATTCTCTCAGCGATGCTGGCGTGTATATTTGGTCTTGGAAGAATGATCAGGTCTCTTGGCGATGAAGGACATGCCCCAAATATACTAAGGGATAAAAGCGATGTACCTTACCGCGGGATTTTATTTTCCGGTTTTGCGATGCTTGTCGGCCTAGGATTTGGCCTCTTGTTTCCAAGAGTGTACTTGGTCCTCATTACCACGGGGGGTTTTGCATTAATTTTTACTTATACCGTAATTATGGCAAGTCATATTCGTTTCCGAAAAAGAAATGGATGTCCTCCCGAAGGTATTTGTCAAATGCGCGGGTATCCGTATACTTCTTGGATTGCCTTAATTAGCATGATTATTGTTCTTGTATGTATGCCGTTTATTCCTGGGCAAGGAGTAGGTCTCGTCGCAGGGATTGTCATGGTGGTGGTATATGCCTTAATTTATTATTTAATGAGACTTTACAAGCGATCTAGAGTGGAAACTACCTCGAAAGAAGGGACTTCGATTTTGAAAAAGCAACCAACTCTTTTAACAGAATTTTCGGAGGAATTGAACGGAACAACCGAATCACAAGTCAAATTGAACAGCAGCCAAACAAAAAAGGATAATAAGGAAATGTTTGAGGAAGAAGAACGCGAGCGAGAACACTACGATGGGTGAAGGTTTTTAAAAATAACGCGATGCTTCTGCCAATGAAGCATCGCATTTATTTTTAAATAGGTTCAGTGTGCTATCAAGTAGTAGCTTATTTACTTACAATTAACTTGGATCGTTCTCATCTAGGGATAATGTAGTCACACTTGTTGATTCCCCGTTTTCAATTTCTTCTTGTGTAGCATCTTTATTTAAAACATCCTCTGTGTCAATACCCTCTGCAATAGTCGGTTCGGCCTTTGAATACGTACCTTTTTTCATAGTAGAAAAGCTCCTTTCTATTTCTTTTAAGTTATTGTATGCCAAAATAGCTAAGTTTATTTTTAAAGGGATTAAGGCTAATAAAAAAAGAAAGCACCCATAGAGTGCTTTCCATTATATCGCTACTTACTGAACAAACCTTTTACGCCTTTGTAAATTAAGACGAGTGAGAAGACGAGAACAGTTAGTATGCCAATGATATCAGTAACGGGGGAAACGCTTTCGAGAAATGAATCGGCTAAAGGAACTCTAATAAGTGCAAAACCAGACAGGATCGAAACGAAAAATAATAAAATTCGATTATCCATGGGTTCACCCTCCTTCCTATGCGATTGATAAAATATATGTCAATCTCGTTACGAATATGTCAATTATGTAAAAACAAATATAAAAAAATAAGTGTCCAAAAGTTTAAGGAATGGACATATCTTAGTGCTAGCTACCATATGCTAACGTGTTTATGAGAATAATTAACTTGAGTAATGACATAATATGAACAATGTTGATAATGGATTCTCTTTAGGAGTTTGATGTTATTATGGTATACATCTGTGCCATACTTGTAGTACTTATTATTGCAATTATATTTATGCCGAAAAGGTTAACGTTAAAAGAAAATATTATTATTGTCCCAACTGTAGGTTATTTTGCTTGGATTAGCCATATTATTGTAGGATTGATTTTAGACCTCTATGATATGGGGACTACAAAGAAAATTGATATGTCCGATTGGACACTTGTCACGTTTGTCCTATCATTCATGGCAGTTGTTTTTTTAAACTTCAAGAAAACGAATAAACTTTTTGTTTATACATTGTTTTGGACAGTGTTGTCTGCGTTGGCTGAATTTGTTCTAACAAAATCAGGATATATGAAATATCATGGGTGGAGTATTTTTGTATTCACTTCCGATCTATTACCTATCTTTTATAATCCTAACTTGGTATTACAAACTAATAGTTAAAAAATAACACTTTTTATTAATTATCTAGAATTCTTTGATGGAGTTGAAATCAATGGAACACCATAACCCTAAGATAACATCGGCTGACATATCAATGTTATGGAGTACATACGTTGGTGATTCGATGGGAGTTTGTATTTTAAGTCATTTTTTACAAACGACCGAAGACCAAACCATTAAGCCTATTATCGAATTCGCACTAAATTCTTCTCATGACCATCTCCATCAAATATCAGAATTATTTACAACAGAAGGTATTCCCTTGCCAAATGGCTTTGGAAAACAGGATGTGAATTTACAAGCAAAAAAGCTCTTTTCTGATGTAACGTATATGCGTTACCTGCACCATATGGGAAGAACAGGCTTGAATACATATAGTTTAGCTAAATCAATTTCCTCTAGAGAAGATATTCGATACTTGTTCAAAAGGTTTTATGACCAAACGGAAACCCTTTATGACAGAAATACAAAAATGATGCAGGAAAAGGGTGTGTTTATCCGGTCTCCATATATTTCCTATCCAGAAAAAGTAGAATATATTACGGAGAAATCCTTTCTGGGAGGTTTAATAGGTCACCGACGCCCACTTCTTGCTATGGAAATTGCCCATTGTGGGGTAAACATTGAGGTAGCAAACGTAGCTAAAACCATGCTTTTAGGATTTAGCCAAGTGGCTCAGTCGAAAAAAATTAGCGACTATTTTAAAGAAGGGTATGATTTAGGTAAGAAAATGGTGGAAGATTTTATGATAAAATTAAAAGAGGACGACAATTCTTATCCTTCCACATGGGACTCAACGATTACAGCAAGCACGGAAGCTCCTTTTTCAGATAAACTAATGCTATTTCATACCAATACGCAGAGTGCGATTGGAATTGGGGACTTCGGACTTGCCATAGCTGCCTCACTTCGTAAGGATTTAGCCCTATTGTATGAGAAATACCTTTTGAAGGTTGGAGCTTATGCGGAGGATGGGGCAAAAATAATGATTGATCATGGTTGGTTTGAAAAACCGCCTCAGTCGTTAGATAGAGAGGCCATCCGGAACCAAAATAAGTAATAGGAATCTCCTTAACACATAAAAAAGAAGGATTATTTTACAGAAATAATCCTTCTTTTTTATGTAGCTTTTATTATAAGCTTTGGGTAAAAAAACACCATTATATTGACAGATTAACAAAAAATATGATATTTAAATATATGGAATTAGCACTCGGTAAGGTAGAGTGCTAATTGATCTGATTTCCGTTTTGATAAACTAAATCAGGGACTACATAATCGCATTTTTTAAGTGGAAAGGGGATTTTTCTATGTCGAAGAAACAGTTTAAAGCAGAATCGAAACGATTACTAGAAATGATGATTAACTCCATCTATACCCACAAAGAGGTATTTTTAAGAGAGTTACTATCCAATGCAAGTGATGCGATTGATAAAATCTATTACAAAGCATTGACTGACGATACTTTACGTTTCGACAAAGATAACTATTTCATTAAATTGATTCCGGACCAAGAGAACCGAACATTGAAGATCCTAGACACTGGGATTGGAATGTCAAAGGAAGACTTGGAAACTAACCTTGGGACGATTGCAAAAAGTGGTTCCCTAGCCTTTAAAAAAGAAAACGAAATTAAAGACGGCTACGACATTATTGGTCAATTCGGGGTAGGTTTTTATGCTGCATTCATGGTAGCTGACGTTGTAACTGTTATTAGTAAAGCATTAGGCAGTGATGAGGCCTATAAGTGGGAATCCACAGGTGCGGATGGGTATACAATAGAGCAGGTTGAAAAAGATTCAGTCGGTACAGAGATTATTTTAAAGATTAAAGAAAATACAGAAGATGAAAATTATGATGAGTATCTTCAGGAATATCGCTTAAAATCAATTATTAAGAAATACTCTGATTTCATCCGTTATCCTATTAAAATGGATGTTACCAGCAGAAAACTTAAGGATGGCAGCGAGTCTGAATACGAAGATTACCAAGAAGAACAAATCATCAATAGTATGGTTCCGATTTGGAAAAAGAATAAAAGCGAGCTTACCGATGAGGATTACGAAAACTTCTATGCAGAAAAACGCTACGGTTTTGATAAACCGATTAAACATATTCATATCAGCGTAGAAGGGTCCATCAGGTACAATGCGATTCTTTATATCCCTGAAAAAACGCCGTTCGATTTCTATTCCAAAGAATATGAAAAGGGCTTAGAACTTTATTCTAATGGCGTTCTCATCATGGATAAATGTGCAGACCTGCTTCCAGACCATTTTAGTTTTGTTAAAGGGATGGTTGATTCCGAGGATTTATCGCTTAACATTTCAAGGGAAATGCTACAGCATGACCGCCAGTTGAAACTGATTGCGAAAAATATTAATAAGAATATCAAGAACGAATTACTAAGCTTGCAAAGAAAAGAAAGAGAAAAATACGAAGAATTTTATCAATCGTTCGGTCGTCAATTAAAGTACGGAGTGTACAGTGACTTTGGTGCCAATAAAGAACTATTACAAGACCTGATTATGTTCTACTCATCCAAAGAGAAGAAACTCGTTACATTGGATGAATATGTTTCAAGAATGCTTGAAGATCAAAAGTATATTTACTACGCGTCCGGTGAATCGATTGATCGTATTGAAAAATTACCACAAGCAGAATTTGTGTCAGAAAAAGGCTATGAAATTCTTTACTTCACTGAAGATATCGATGAATTTGCGATCAAAATGTTAATGAACTACAAAGAGAAAGAATTCAAATCGATCTCAAGTGGTGACCTAGGAATCGAAGGGGAAGATACCAAAGACGATTCCGAATCAAAAGAGGAGGAAAGCAAAGAACTCTTCGATTATATGAAAAACATTTTAGCGGATAAAGTGAAAGATGTAAGGATCTCCAAAAGACTGAAGTCGCACCCAGTCTGCTTGGCGACAGAAGGGGATATTTCGATTGAAATGGAAAAAATTCTCGCAGCCATGCCTGATAATCAAAATATCAAAGCAGACAAAGTGTTAGAAATTAATAAAAACCATGAAGTATTCCAATCATTAAAAGAAGCCTTTGAAAATGATAAAGGTAGATTAGACTTGTATACCAAGTTATTATACAACCAGGCACTTTTAATTGAAGGATTACCAATCAGTGATCCAGTAGAATTTACAAATGATATTTGTAAAATAATGGTGTAACTAATTTTGATACTCTTTAAAGCCGTCTTCACGATAAAGTGAGGGCGGTATTTTGTATCAAACTGGTGGCATTCCAAATTTAATTAACCCGTTACAGAAATTACCTTCATAGGGATTAGGTACTTGGCCAACCTTATTATTGAAAAGGAAAGGGGTCCGTAAATATGCCTATAACAAAAATTGAACAAAAGAATTCTTGGCAAGAAGTGCTTAAGGTAGTAAAAGCACTTGATCCGAAAAAACTTGAGATTATTAAGTCAACTTTACCCGTCAAAGAGCACGGTGAGGCTATTAGACGCTGACATCTAAAATATAAAATGAACACAATCAAAACCCCCTTCTTAATTAAGAAGGGAGTTTTGATTTAGAATGATTTATCCGATCTAACTCAATAGGCTTTACATAAAGTGAAATATCTGCTTAAAATAATGAAGGACAAAAAATAGGTTATCAATATTTTTCTGGTAGTTGTGACAACAAGAAAGGCTGATTAGATGTTATTTGATTTAGATCCATCGTTATTACTTATTTTAGTTGTTTTTGGCTTTTTAGCCGCATTTATCGATTCCGTGGTTGGCGGCGGGGGGCTGATTGCTTTGCCGGCATTATTGTTTACAGGTCTGACCCCAGCGGCTGCCGTAGCAACGAATAAACTTGCTGGAACAATTGGTTCGTTAACAAGCACAGTTATGTTTTATCGTTCAGGGGAGCTTAATTTAAGATCGGTCTATAAATTGTTTCCACTTACGTTTATTGGTTCGATGATTGGTGCGTGGACGGTTCATTTAATGAATCCCGAATTGTTAAAGCCATTGATGCTAATCATGCTCGCAGTGGTTGCGATTTATACGATTTTTAAAAAAGATTGGGGCAGTATTTCAACGGATAAAAAATTCGCCATCCACCATCAGATTATTTTTATGTTGGTCATCTTTGCAATCGGATTCTATGATGGCTTTATAGGTCCTGGTACAGGTTCATTTTTAATCTTTGCCTTTTTAATGATGGGCTTTAATTTTTTAAAGGCTGCAGGGAATGCCAAGTTTTTAAACTTTGGAAGTAATGTTTCTGCGTTGTTGATGTTCATTTATTTAGGACAAGTAAATTACGCTTACGGGATTCCGATGGGTCTGGCACAAGTGGCTGGGGCAATTGTAGGTTCGAAATTTGCGATTAAACGCGGCAGCGGCTATGTTCGTGCCCTGTTTATCGTCGTTACCTTTTTATTGTTAGCGAAAAATACCTATGATTATTTTCAATAGTAGAGAATAAAAAAAGTTAGAATCGTGGTAGTATAAAAATTCTTTATTAGTTGGTAAACAAAATTTCTTAATTTTTTCTTTTAATACCCATAATCTACATTTGATAATAAGCTATAGTTTTAGTAATCTGTTAAAAGATTACTAAACTTGGAGAGAACTGGCTTTGAAAACTCAGAGAAGATATACGAAATGGTCTTTTAAAATTATTTTGATTTTAATGGGGTTACTTTTTTTAAAAGTTTTTGAAGTATTCGTATTACAACGATTAATTCATTGGATTTGGAATATACCTCTTAATGGATTGGAAGAGTTCATTGACATACTTATTACTATATTGATCTTCGTACCATTCCTATTTATTGTGATGCATCAGAGGATTACTTTAGAGAGAGCGGAAGAAAAGTACAAAGAGTTAGCATATTATGACTCAATAACAGGACTATCGAATCGTAGATTTTTTGATAGGGAATTGAAGCATTCATTAGTGAAGCAACGTGTAGATAGAAATACTGGAGCGGTCCTGTTTTTAGACATTGACGGATTTAAACAGGTAAATGATACGTTTGGGCATGATGTTGGTGACCTTTTATTAAAGGAAATTGGAAGGCGACTTCTGAATTGTGTTGGTAAAGAGGGTACTGTTTCACGTTTTGCAGGTGATGAATTTATCATCTTATTTCCGAACACTGCCAAGCCACTAGTTTTAGAATATGTGAGAAGAATCATCAAAGAGATAAATATGCCTTTTACGATTATCGAAAATCAAATTTTCACTTCAACAAGTGTTGGTATTGCTTTTTTCCCAGACCACGGAGATCATGCAGCCAATTTAATAAAAAATGCTGATATCGCAATGTATAAAGCAAAATTACAAGGAAAAAACACATATGAAATTTTTTCCTAATATTGAATGTAAGTGTTAAAGTACCTGTCGCCATCTTGGCGGCTTTTTTTATGTGCTGTCATACGGATATAAAATAAAATCCTAGAATATGACTTTTAATAAAGGAAAATACTAGAGGGAAATGTAGGTTAAGGGAGTATTTATGAAAACAATAAAGCCGATTAAATTAAACTCATATAAAATCGACACAAATGAAAATTTAACTTCAGCAGAAATGGGTAAACTGTGGGCTACATATATGGGAAATAGCATGGGAAAGAGCATTTTAAGTTATTATCTCCAACACGTTGAGGATAATGATATTAAAACCTTGTTAGAAAATGCTTTAAAGTTAAGCGAAGAATTTATGAAAATCACTGAAGGAATTTTCCAAAAGGAGAATTTCCCTATTCCAAAAGGATTTTCCGAGGAAGACGTAAACCTAGGTGCTCCGCGATTATTTCAAGATGAATTCTATGTCCATTATCTAAAATATGCTTCGAAAGCAGGGATGAGTATTTATAACGTCGGTATCCCTCTTGTTTATCGAAAAGATGTAAATGAATTTTTCAGGTATTGTATGGATTGCACTATGGATTTAATGGACCAAATCAAAGAAATATTAATGAATAAAGGTCTAATTATTAAGCCACCATTAATTCCAATTCCAGACAAGGTGGAATTTGTTCATCAGGATTTTTTAAATGGTTTCTTTGGACATGTACGACCTTTACACGCATTAGAAATCGCCCACTTTTACGATAATATTGAAAATAATGTAACCAGTAAGGCTTTAATTATGGCTTTTGCCCAAGTAGCAAAGGATGAAAAGATTCGGAAATTGTTTGAAAAAGGCAGAGATCTTACAACAACAAATATTCAAAACTATATGCAAAAACTACATGATGAAAATTTGCCTGCACCCCCATTTCTTGATGATTTAGTGACAACATCTACTTTTTCTCCTTTTTCGGATAAGTTAATGCTATTTCATAAAATGGATATGTTTTCAATGAAAATACGGGCATTTGGAAATTCACTAGCAGTAAATGGTAGACATGATGTGGGGCTAGCTTATACTAAATCGTTTACGAAAATTGCTGCTTTTGTTGAAAGTGCAGCAAAAATCTTTATTGAGAAGGGCTGGATGGAACAACCACCACATGCACCAGAAAGAGAAAAATTAGCTTCCAATTAGTCGTTGTTTTATTCTTTTATTATAAGGTTAATCTGAAAAGAGTTATTTTGATCTAGTTCAAAATAACTCTTCTTTATAAATACTATTTATCTTCTCTAATTAAATAATCATTTCCATCCTGGTCTTTAAAGTTGAACATGTTACCGAACGGCAGTCGTAACATTTCCTCTACTACTACACCATTTTGCTTCATTTTTTCATATGTAGCTTCTATATCCGAGGTGCTGAATAAAATGGATGGATGTGCAACTTTTGAAGATTGATGCTGCTCCATTGCGGACTTTGAATAAAGTACTAAAGTAGTAAATTCGTTTTCACTTGGGCCGACTTCGATCCAAAATGCGTCTGGTCCCATCGGTTGTTCCACTTTTAATACAAAACCGACTTTATTAATCCAAAAATCTTTTGCCTCTTCTTGGTCTTGTACATATACAGTTATTTTTCCAATTTTGTTAATCAAAGCGTAAATCTCCTTTTGTCATTATGTATTCAAAAAATAGTTTAGCAACGACAATCAACAAAAGCAATTATTAATAGGGAAAACGATATTTGGGAGAAATTTTAAAAAAAGAATAGCTAGTTTTCGTAAACACTTATTTTGTGTAAAATTACACTATGATTTATTGGTATTGAAGATTTATTAAACGTCTTGTCCCTAAAATGGAGAATTTTTGAGTTTTTGAGCGGATTTTAGGCTCCAATGGGCGAATTTTAGAAAGGACGTAAAAAGGGATTTTTAAATAGAGAGAATCATTTGAGGTGAGGTGTTTATGGGAATTATTTCGTTAATTAAACCTTTAAAGAAGTATCAAGATTATTTTTATAAGGCGAATACCTATGAAAATTTATATTTAAGAAAAAAAGCAATTGATATAATGAAGACAGCCATTCAACAAAAACACTTTAACAAACGAGAAATATCAAGTGGTTTATTTTATTTAGGTATTTTATATTCCAAGTCAAAGGAATACAACTTAGCATCTGACTCTTATCATAATGGGCTTGAAATGGTGATAAATGAGAATTTTTATTACAGTAGTAATTTTAAGAATGCAATTGAAACCTTTTTAAAAAATAACGATACTGAAAGAGCAAAATTCTGGCTAAATAATCTCTTAGAACGACAAAGTTATGACAAAAATTTCAAGAAATTAAATAAATTAAAAAACATAGTAGAATAAGTTTAGTGAATGTAAAAAAAGCCCAACTCGATTAAGTTGGGCTTATTTGTGTTTCGAGTTGTGTAGAAAATTATTCTTCTCAGACTTTACGTTATCTTAAAATTCGGTCAGACTCTACCTTCAAGAATATGCTTTCGATACTGAACGGCTGTCAGTAATTTATAACCTCTAAGCTTTGGAATCAAACTATCGAGCAGCCTAACCGCCTCTTCCTTTTTCCCAACATACACGGCTTGATCGACTTCCAGCATGTTTAAAAAAAATGTGTCTGTTATTTTCGCTTTATATTGTTTGAATGCATCCACATCACCTTCATTAATGGCGATATCCGACAAAGCGTACCACTTTGTCTTATGTCCAGCCATTTCTCTAAGAAGTTCTTTTGCTTTTCCGTATTGTTTTCGCTCCATTAAAAGCATCAATTCAGAGCTTCGTTTTGATTTTTTGGAACGGATTTTCCCCCTTACTTGTTCAGCCGCCGACAGGTTTCCATTAAGAAAATGGTAAAGGAATTGTATATACGGCGCTTTGGATTTTTTTAGATATGCCATGATCTTTTCGGCATCTTTCCCAAATATTAGCGGGTTTCTATATAGGATAAGAATAAGAACAACTACCAATACACCATACATAATCCAGATAGGAACTTGAAAAAATCCCATCAAAAAAGCAAACAGAACGACAAGCAGTAAAAACCAAATCATAAAATCCTCCATTAATAGGTTTTATTACCTTATTACACCATATGACTCCATTGTTTTGGGTCAGTTTATATGATATAGTATCAACATCACTTATTAAAGATATTTAATAAGTTTTTTGTTTGATACTTATTAAAGTTCTTTAATAAGTTTATATTAAAAGGCGGTGAACCTTATGAAGATGACTCCTAAATCGTTGAAAACGGAAATCCTTCGAGGTATTCGTAAATCTCTTTTAGAACATGGAAGTGCAACAAAAGTTGAACTGAGCGATAAATTAGGAATTAGTTTTCCTACAATAAGTAAGTTCTTAACCCAGATGGAAAAGGAAGGGGAACTTATCTCAGTCGGTCTTGATGATTCGAGTGGTGGAAGAAGGGCAAAAAGATATACATACAATCCAGAGTATATGTTAGGGCTAGCAATCTTTTTGGAGAGAACAGAGACAAATTATATTGTTTTTAACTGTTTAGGAGAAGTCAAGGATGCAGGGAAAACCTCAAGTGTATTAGCTGAAGATGATTTACCATTATTAACCGAGTGTGTTGAAGAAATAATAGAAAAATATCCGAAAATCAGTTCGATAGCCATTGGTGTACCAGGTTCCGTAGATAATGGACGGATTTTTTATATACCAGGTTATGAACATCTTCAAAACTTTGATTTAAAGGGATACATGGAGAATCATTTCTCTATCCCCGTTGTCATAGAGAACGACATGAACGCTGCAGTGCTTGGCTATCATGATAGTAGGAGTACCATGGAAAATAAATCGCTTATCTATTTATATTCAGGTCATAATGGTCCAGGAGCTGGAATTATGGTGAATGGAGTTGTGGTGCGGGGCAGCACTAATTTTTCAGGTGAGATTTCATTCGTTCCGCAGTATGATAACCGAAATTTTCAGCAGGCTCTAGAAAATGGGAACGGGACTAAAAAAGCATTTATGTGTGAGGAAAATGAGATCGATGCCATTAGTAGGTTAATCGCTTCAATTGTAGCAATCATTAACCCACATGCATTTATTTTTTGCGATGATGAAGTCAATCAATTGTTCATAGAACAGATTGTAAAACGAAGCTCAAAGTATATTCCAGCAGAACATTTGCCAGAACTTAAAATCAGTGATTGGAAACAAGATTATCTATTGGGATTACAAAGTCTTGGTCGGGAAATCATGATCAATGGAATTAACAACTAGGAGATATTTAAGGAGGGGTAGAATGGCAACATTCTTTTTAGTAATTATCTACTTGGCTTTTATTAGCTTAGGTCTACCAGATTCATTGTTGGGCGTGTCATGGTCTTTGATGCAAACGGAATTTGGGGCACCGCTTGAGATGGCCGGATTGCTTTTTATGACAATCGCTGGTGGAACGATCATTTCCAGTTTTGCTAGCGGAGTTGTGCTAAAACGTTTCGGAACTGGCATGGTCACAGTTTTCAGTTGTTTAATGACTGCTAGCGGACTGCTTGGGTTTTATTTTTCTCCTTCGCTTGTTTGGTTATTTATTTGTGCCATTCCACTCGGATTAGGTGCAGGCGCAGTTGATTCGGGATTAAACAATTATGTAGCTTCACATTACAAAGCACATCACATGAGTTGGCTTCATTGTTTTTGGGGAGTGGGGGCTACACTCGGTCCTGTCATTATGTCGCAGTTTATTTCAGGGCAACATTCTTGGAGAAACGGGTATCTTACCATCGCTGGTCTGCAGTTTGCTTTAGTTATCATTCTTTTCTTCACTTTGCCTTTATGGAAGAAAGTTGGAGGAAGCAGTAATGTAAACGCAACTAATGAGTTAGAAAACATAGATGTTGTATTGTCTGGAGAAAATGTTGAAAATCAAAAACCCTTGCAAATTAGAGGTGTTAAACTTTCTTTAATCTCTTTCTTGTTTTATTGCGGCGCAGAAGCAACGATGGGGCTTTGGGGAAGTAGTTTCCTAGTAAATGTGAAAGGTTTATCAGTAGAGGCAGCAGCAAAATGGGTCTCCTTGTATTACGCAGGTATAACAATCGGAAGATTTATAACAGGCTTTATTACCTTAAAGATTGGTAACCGGACTCTGATTCGGATGGGGCAAGTAATTGCATTAGTTGGTGCTGCACTATTATTCCTGCCATTGCCGACCACTTTCTCGCTTATCGGTTTTATTATGGTTGGATTAGGATTGGCGCCGATCTTTCCGTGTATGTTGCATGAAACGCCCACACGATTTGGGCAGGCACAATCCCAGACAATCATGGGGTATCAAATGGCTGTAGCTTATATAGGGAGTACGTTCCTGCCGCCTCTTCTTGGTTTCGTTGCGGCACATTCAACCATAGGAATCTTTCCATTTGTCATTGCAGGTTTCATTGCAATCATGCTCCTAGGTTCTGAAAAATTAAATACCATATTGAATAGGAACAAATTAATTAGGATAGAAAATAACAACTCCACAGTCATCTAAAAGGATGGTAGAGGAATAACTGAAAATATTAAATAAATAGAAGAATAGAATACAAGTTTAGGAGGAAACAATATGATTAAGTTAGTGTTAACTGATATGGACGGAACGTTTTTGAATAATAGAGGTGATTTTAATAGGGAACTGTACCAGGATGTAAAAAAGATTATGAAAGAAAAAGGCGTTGTTTTTGCGCCTGTTACAGGCAAGCAATGTGAACGTGTAGAAGAGTTATTTGGTGATGATTCAGAAGATTTATGGATTTTAGGGGATAGCGCAACTCGAATCAAGCATAACGGAGAATTTGTGTATGAATCACTGTTAAGTAATAAATTAGGACTGGAAATTATTCGCTTGCTTGAGGAAATTAGCTCAGAACATACCATCATTGCGTGTACAAGAAACGGTGCGGTCATAAAAGGAAACATCCCGCAAAAGGAAGCAGCGATTGTCAGAGGGTCCTATGCGCAAGTAAGACAAGTCACTGATTTTAATGAAATAACAGATGACTTTGTTAAAATCACAATTCACGACCCTTTGTTAAGGTGTATGGAAACCAGAGAAAAACTAAATCCTTTTTTTGAGTCAGCATATATTGTTGCTTCTGAAGCAGCTTGGATTGACATTGCAAATGCTAATGTTCATAAGGGAACTACCGTTGAACACTTGCAGCGCTTATTGAATGTTACTCCTGAAGAAACAATGGCATTCGGAGACGGTTACAATGATTTAGAACTCATGACTCGTGCTAGTTATAGCTTTGCTGTTCGAAATGCAGTCCAAGAATTAAAAGATGCAGCGAATTTTATAACCCGTTCAAATGAAGAAGATGCGGTTATGAAAACAATTATTCAAATGTTGTCTTTACAATAAAATGGGAAACTAGGGATTGATAACGGGTTAGGAGAAAACTGGTATGGCAATAAAACTTATAGCTGTAGATATGGATGGAACTTTTCTTAATGGACAAATGAAATATGATGTTGAGAGATTTTCTAAACAATATGTAAAAATGAAAGAGTTAGGAATTCGTTTTGTTGTTGCTAGTGAAAATCAATATTACCAATTGAAATCATTCTTTGGTGTGATGCAAGAAGAAATCAGTTATGTTTCTGAAAATGGTGCTTTTATTGTGGATCAAGGACAGGAAGTATTCTCTGTTGATATTCCTAAGTAGGATGTAAAACTTATTCTAGAAGAGTTGGTAACACATAATAAATTTTCTATTGTGTTATGTGGAAAAGAAAGTGCCTATGCACTTGAGAGTGTATCTAATCAATTTTTTGACACGATGAATAAGTATTATCATCGATTAAAGAGGGTACCCAGTTTCGATGTTGTTGATGACCAAATTTTAAAATTCGCATTATCCTGTCCAGAGGAAGAAACTCTTCAATTAAGAGATTTACTTCATAATAGAATAGGAGATTTAATAAGGCCTGTCTCTATTGGACATGGGAGTATAGATTTAAAGCGGTGTGTTGGAAATAATTGATCAATATTTTGAAAACAAAGGTCCATTCAAAGATTAAAAAAATAACGGGGTTAAGAGCTATCATTCAGTGAATGAAAACCAAAACTATTGAAGAAAGAAGAAGAAAAGGTCATCATCAAGCTAATGAAGACCAAAACGTGACCGAGAGAAACAAGAAAAAGTCATCATCAAGCTAATGAAGACCAAAACGTGACCGAGAGCAACAAGAAAAGGTCATCATCAAGCTAATGAAGACCAGAACTTGACCGAGAGCAACAAGAAAAGGTTATCATCAAGCTAATGAAGACCAAAACTTGACCGAGAGCAACAAGAAAAAGTCATCATCAAGCTAATGAAGACCAAAACTTGACCGAGAGCAACAAGAAAAGGTTATCATCAAGCTAATGAAGACCAAAACTTGACCGAGAGCAACAAGAAAAAGTCATCATCAAGCTAATGAAGACCAAAACTTGACCGAGAGCAACAAGAAAAGGTTATCATCAAGCTAATGAAGACCAAAACTTGACCGAGAGCAACAAGAAAAAGTCATCATCAAGGTAATGAAGACCAGAACTTGACCGAGTGCAACAAGAAAAAGTCATCATCAAGCTAATGAAGACCAAAACGTGACCGAGAGCAACAAGAAAAGGTTATCATCAAGCTAATGAAGACCAAAACTTGACCGAGAGCAACAAGAAAAAGTCATCATCAAGGTAATGAAGACCAGAACTTGACCGAGAGCAACAAGGAAAAGTCATCATTAAGGGATTGGACTTACCAAAAAAGCGAAACACGCCAATTATAAAACGGCGAGTTTCGCTTTTTTAGCCATAAGCAATGCTAATTTACCTGTCATTTCATCTTTTCCAACCCAACTCTATAAGATGGATTTTTTATGGTACCAAGTATAAAAAGTTTCGGCTTCTTCCTTCGAAATTCCATATATTTTAGTTTCATGTGTTGGTTTAGCCTTATTTGTGAAAAGGAGGGTTGCTACACTAAAGCGCCGCTGCAGCCATGTATGTTTCACCGTGATCTGTTGAATCCGTTCACGATGGGTGACAAAGGTTTCATTTGTTAAGCCACCTTTCCTGATTTGGACGGTATTTCCTTCACGCAGATAACTGGTAAACCAGTAGTCTAGGATCCGAAGTAAAACGGAAAGAACAAAGACAATCGCAGCGATCCATAGCCATCCCGGTTTAAAGATCCACAGTCCTATGACCGCTAGAATGGTTAAATAATAGGGATGGAGGAGTTTAAGCCAAAGGACTTTCAGCGGGAAAAGCTCCATCTGTTCTTCAATCCGGTAATCAGGCAGGATCGAGTGTAATACCTGATAAGCTTCCTGCTTAGGCATAAAGGGATATAAAGAACTGGTTTCCTGATTTTCTTCTTCGAAGCCACCTGCACTGATAAGTTTTATGGAAGCTATTCCGAGCATCCTCTTAAGGATGGTTTGCTCAACGATTATAGCTTGTACCTTATGTTTCGGGATGGAAAAGCTGATAGTATTGCCAACACCTTTTTCAATATAAATTCGTTCAGAATCATCACTAATAACATAGTTTCCATATTTCCATGTGGTTTTGATAAAACCAATTCCTACTGATAATCCAAGTGCTAAGACGAAGAGGACAATTATCATCCACCAATGAATCAGCAAGTAATCAAGGGCACTTTCCGCGGTCTCTTCAATTTGAAAGTAATCTGCGAGATTGGTATATATCGCTCCTAATAAAGGAAAAATAGCCAGGAAACTAAGCGAAGTGAAAGACGCTTTGATAATATCTTTCTTGGTTGAACGGAAGTGTATCTTTCGTTCCCCGATTTGAATGACTAATCCTCCTTCTCTAGCCTCAATAGAATCCTGTTTTTGCTGCAAAAGGGTAATAATTCGTTCTTTTTCTTCGTTTGTAATCACGGGAAACTCAGCCGAGGCATTTTCTCCACTTGTCCCGGTATCAAGAGTGAGTGAAGTAAGACCAAACCATTGATGTACAAAAGTGGTGCTCGAAGTTTGGTTATGTACTCGATCTAAAGCAAAAGTTCGTTGTTTTTTAACAAAAACACCTTCATAGAGAACAATGGAATCTCTACCAATCTCATAGCGATGAGAGTACCATCTTAAGAAAATCGAAATCAATCCCCATAATGTAGCTAGTAAAAAGAGATAACGGCCCCAGATCACCCAGTTGGCTGTGGAAGAGCCTTTAAGTACAAATAAAAAGAGAAAGAACCAAATCGAATTTTTTATTAATTTGACCATTTCTACAACGATGATGGCAGGGTGATACCTTTTAGTTGCTTGGATCATGCTCTTTCTCCTTCGATAACATCTGAATCCTGGATTTTTGCATAAACTGCAATTTCTGCTTTAAGTTTTTTTGCTTCATTTGATGCAATGGCAGGAATGACATGACTGGAAGTAGTGGTGCCAATTTCTATTTTGTACAGATTATAGCGCCGCATGATTGGTCCTTGTTCAGTACGAACGTATTCTACCTTTTCCATCGGGATTAACATGTGTTGAATTTGCCATTTCCCTTGTTTCAATTGAACAAATTGGGGATCAATTTTATAACGCCACGTCTTTTGCAGAAAGACTGGTTCGATCAGTATGGAATAGACCGAGGATATCACGGTTAATACACCAATTAAATAAAGAACAATCCCAATCCACCTATACCAGTCCAATGTCTCTGTGCAAACAATCAAAACAGCAATAATAAGAAAGGTAATCCCGTGACCAACTGAATTTGATATCCTCCACATTTTCACCGCATCAGCCGAAATGGTTTCTGTCGGTTCCTCTATTTGTATGTACATATATTTCACCTCAATTATCGTATACGTTTCTTTCTATCAAAGAGTTTCATCAAATACATGATAGATTTATCTAGATTTTTAAAAATTGACGCCAATTTTCCTATTGTTTTAGCTTACTTCATATTATGATACGATGGAAAGGAAAAGAAATATTGAATCATTAAAACGGGGGCACGATCATGTATAGCTTTAAGAATGATTATAGCGAAGGCGCACATCCTAGAATTTTGAATGCTTTAATAGAATCCAACCTGGTTCAGGACTATGGATATGGGGAGGATCAATTTTCTAGAAAAGCTGTTGAACTCCTTAAGGAACGGATGGGAGGGTCAGAAGTAGATGTTCATCTCTTATCTGGCGGCACACAAACAAATTTAATCGCGATTTCTGCGTTCTTACGACCACACGAAGCGGCCATGGCAGCTAGTACTGGTCACATCCTGGGACATGAAACAGGGGCCATTGAAGCAACTGGCCATAAAATCCTCTCGATTGAAGCGAAAAATGGGAAATTAACTCCTGAACACGTACAAGCAGTTCTCGACGGTCATTCTGATGAGCATATGGTCAAGCCGAAATTAGTATACATATCTAATTCTACTGAAATAGGCTCTATTTATAGCCGAAGTGAATTGGAGCAGTTAAGTGATTTTTGTAAAAATAACCATCTCATTTTGTATATGGATGGAGCTCGACTAGGCTCGGCTCTCTGTTCAGAGGAAAATGACCTGCAGTTAAGCGACCTTCCTAGGCTTGTCGATGCTTTCTATATCGGAGGAACAAAGAATGGGGCACTTCTTGGTGAGGCGTTAGTTATCTGCCGTGATGCATTGAAGGAAGATTTTCGTTACCATATGAAGCAAAAAGGAGCGCTGCTAGCTAAAGGGAGACTATTGGGCATTCAATTTCTTGAACTGTTCCGGGACGATTTGTTCTTTGAATTAGCCACGCATGCGAATCAGATGGCAGCAACGCTTAGAGAAGGAATCTGCAAAGCGAATATTCCGTTTCTAACCCATTCTCCATCGAATCAAATCTTTCCCATTTTACCTAATGCGCTGATTGCAGAATTAGAGAAAAACTATGCGTTTCATATTTGGGAAAAGATAGATGGAAATCACTCGGCTATTCGCCTTGTGACATCCTGGGCAACAAAAGAAGAAGAGGTAGCTGCCTTTCTTGAGGATTTTACGGCGTTATTTATCCAAAGAATTAATAGGGAATCTTAATAACTTAGCTGTAAGTCAATTAGTTTTTATAAAAAAAAATAAATTTTAAAAACTGCAAAATGCTTGAATATTCTTAGAAAATTTGTTATTTTTAGAGAAATAAAAAAGACGATGTGTAACTGGCGAAACACGGATTACCGTGAGGGAGCACATATAAGTCGTAGCCGTTCGCCTGGGCAGAGGTAAGGAAACAAATCCTTGCCTCTTTCTGTATATTAAGGGGGGATAGAACCGGCTAGAAAGACTGTTAAATTTCTTCGTTCTAATAGAAATTAATTCTTATAGAAAAAGAGAGCTTGAAAACTATAACAGAAAAGTAGAGGAGAAAACAAAATGAGCACAACAATCCTAGACAAAAAGCAAACAATCAAAACGTTAAATAATATTGCGGAAAGCGGGCTAAAGGTATTTAATCAAGATAATTTCACGATCGATAATGAAAGTGAAAATCCCGATGCCATTGTAGTTCGTAGTTTTAATATGCATTCTCTTGAATTAGGCAAAGATTTAAAGGCCATTGCGCGTGCTGGAGCAGGTGTAAATAATATTCCGGTCACTAAATGTACGGAGCAAGGGATTGTTGTGTTTAATACTCCTGGTGCAAATGCCAATGCTGTAAAAGAAATGGTTCTTACCACATTAATGGCTTCATCCCGTAACCTTTTTGACGGGATCGCTTGGACTAAGAATTTAGCAGGCGAAGGGGAACAAGTTCCGAAACTTGTCGAAGCAGGTAAGAAACAATTCGTTGGTAAAGAGATTAAAGGAAAAACACTTGGGGTCATTGGATTAGGTGCAATCGGTGCGCTTGTAGCCAATGATGCTCTTGATTTAGACATGGATGTCGTTGGTTTTGACCCGTTCATCTCAGTTGATACGGCTTGGAATTTGTCCCGTAATGTTCAGCGTGCAATGACAATTGAACAGCTGTTTGCAAATTGTGATTATATAACAGTTCATGTGCCACTAACTGATGACACAAGAGAAATGTTTAACGAAGCAACGTTTAGTATTATGAAGCCTGGCGTTCATATCTTAAACTTCTCACGTGGAGAGCTTGTGAATGAAACGGATATGGCTGCAGCTCTTGAAAGCGGTCAGGTAGGTAAGTATATTACAGATTTCCCGAATGAAAATGTCTTGAAGATGAAAAATGCGATTCCGATCCCGCATCTTGGTGCTTCTACTCAAGAATCTGAGGAAAACTGTGCCATTATGGCAGCGCGTCAGGTTAAGGACTTTTTAGAAACAGGAAATATCAAAAACTCAGTGAATTTCCCGAACGCATCCCTTGATTATACAGGAAAGCGTCGTGTGGCAGTATTCCACAAAAACGTACCAAACATGGTAGGTCAGTTGACGCTAGCGATCTCAACCTATAATCTAAACATCGCTGACATGATTAATAGAAGTCGAGGAGAATACGCCTATACAATGATCGACATTGACAATAAAGTTAATGGTGATGTCATTCCTGGCTTGCAAGAAAAAATTAATCAAATCGAAGGTATTGTTACAGCACGGATCATCTAAACATCTTCCGCGTTATTAAACAAAAGGGAATAAGAGGGAAACTCGAGTCATGCCCAACTACTCATGAAGAGTAGAGGGCATGACTTTTTTTATTTATCGACAGGTGCCGATCAACAGGAAAACATATATTTTTCATTCATGGTGATAATAATACCTAAAATGGGAAAAATCGGTGAACTTAATGCAAAACTTAACGAAAATCCTCCTTCCACGACAATTATTATTGCTTTTGATCCTTTCTACAGGATTACTTAACCATGTCATTCTTATCCCGAACTTGCTAACAGCTGCCGGAAGAGATAGCTGGTTAAGTGTGATTGTGGCATATCCGATTTCTCTTTTCTTTCTATGGCTGGTCTATTATATAGTGAAAAACAGTCCGAATGAAGGTTACTTTACTTTGATTAGAAATCGACTTGGCAGGACTTTCTCTACTTTACTTTCAATTCCCGTTATTCTATTTCTATTCACGAGCTCCTATGTCACTTTTAGAGACTTAATGACCTGGTTAAAGGCTTATTTTCTCGCGGATGCATCTGTTTTTATGATTAATTGCGTTTTAATTTTTGTCTGTTTCCTTATCACACTTGCTGGGGTCAAAAGCATGGCAATTTCTAGTGGGTTTTTACTACCGCTTGTTGTGATATTTGGAATATTTATTGCTATTTCAAATACGAGTTTAAAGGAACCGAGTTTTTTATTTCCTTTGTTTGCAGACGGTTATTCTCCACTTATTAGAGGGGTAATCTATGTTTTATCTGGACTTCTTGAAATTTATATAGTGATTTTGTTGCAGCCATTCTCGCAGGAACCGATTAAATTTAAACAGTTGTTTTTATTAATGACATTCTTAACAGGCTTAATCTTTGGGCCACTTTCTGCATCAATCATGGAGTTTGGGGCAACTGAAGCTGTCTATTTCCGGTATCCTGCTTATGAGCAGTGGCGTGTATTAAGCATTGGTGAATATATATCACATTTAGATTTTTTCGCTTTATATCAATGGTTGAGTGGAGCGTTGATTCGGATCGGTTTATTCATGTATCTTTTAGGTACTTTTTTTACGAATAAAAAGAAACATTATCGACTGAACCCAAAGCTTGTTGGCGGTTTGTATCTCTTTTTGTTCGGTCTGATGACAATAAAAGTAGAGACATATTATTTCAATCGGGTTATCTATAAATACTTTCTTCCTGCTTGTATGGCCTTTTTCCTTTTTCAAATTTTGTTATCAGCCATCATTCTAAAAGTATTAAAGAAAAGGGATGAAAAACATGGTAAGAAAAATATTCACGAATCCACTTAGCAATGAGAGTTTTAAGGAAAAAGCCGAAAATCTAAAAACACAATTTAGAAAAAGTCAAGATCTACGAGTGATTGAGCACCATACACATATGGAAACATATGAAATCATCTATTTTGAAAGCTTAGTTGATGCCCATTATTTAGATCAATATATTTTACCCAAACTCAGTGATGATAAAGAAGATTCCGTCAAATATAAACTCAAAAGCTTTTATAAAGCAGAAGATGTAAGTTCAAAATCCTTAGACGATTTATCCATTTTACTATTTGATGGGAATGTCATATTTTATATCGCTGATTCTTTTTTTAGTATTCAGGCATGTTTCCTTCCTAAGCGTCTTCCTGAAGAGTCCGCACTTGAGACGTCAATAAGGGGTCCTAAAGATGGATTTGTAGAGGACATCCAAACAAATATATCCTTAATTAGGCGAAGGCTTAACACCTCTTCATTATGTTTAGAGAAATACACGATTGGTAAAAGAAGTAGAACAAAGGTAGCAATCATGTACATAGATGATATTATTGATCAGCGGGTTCTGGATGAAATCCATCAAAGGATAGATAAATTAGACTTGGATATATTAACGAGTATTCATGAACTTGAATCACTTGTACGTGACCGACCGTTTTCCATCTTCCCGAGTATGGATTATACCGGTAGACCTGACTTTATTGTTCAGGCATTGAACCAGGGGCGGTTTGCTCTTATTGTTGATGGAAATCCTACAGTCTCTATTGCACCAGTCAATATATTATTGCAAATTAAATCACCCGAGGACACTTACATTAGTTATGCTTATGTATCTATAGAAAGAACTATTAGGATATTAGGGTTAATCATATCAGCGTTTTTACCCGGTGCCTGGATCGCATTTTCTGCCTATAATATTGAACAGGTTCCCTATTTACTTGTTGCGACGATCACAATCTCGCGTTTTGGGCTGCCATTATCCTCTCCGCTTGAAATGTTTATTGTTCTATTTTTATTTGAACTTTTTAATGAAGCAGGGGTACGCTTGCCACGAGCAATTGGACAAACCGTAGCTGTATTAGGAGGCTTAATCGTAGGGGATGCTGCTATTCGCGCTGGGTTAACATCACCAACCATGCTTGTAGTAGCAGCCATTACATATATTTCATCATTTACGTTAGTGAATCAAACTCTAAGTACGGCAGTTACCATTTTAAGATTTGCAATTATCTTAATGAGCACCTTTTTTGGAATATTCGGAGTCATTATTGGCTTTATTCTAACTGTTTTTTACTTTTCCACCCTTTCTTCTTTTGGGTCTCCATACTTAGGTTCACTGTCGCCCATCAGTCTAAAGGGAATGATTAAGTCATTCTTTAGGGCACCAAGCCAATTTTATAAAGAGAGAACCACCTTAACTAGTCCAGATGATCCAACAAGGGGAGATAATCAATCATGAATGGGAAATGGCTGGTTTCTTTATTTGTCGGTTGTCTGATGCTTTCCGGTTGTTCAGGTTTAAAAAATATTCAAGATGTAACCTATGTTGTGGCCATTGGTATGGATTATGATGAAAAAAAGAAGGAGTATATTGCGTATCTACAATCCCTAAATTTCGCGAATGTGGCAAAAGTAGAAGGAAGTAAGCCTGCTGAACCCATCCCGAATTTTATTGCATCAGCAAGGGGAGAAACACTAAATTTAGCCGTTGGTAATCTATATAAAAAGTCGGAGCCTCCGTTATTTTTTGGCCATGTAGAAACACTTGTACTAAGTCAGAGAATAGTGAAGAATCATTTTAAAGAAGTAATTGTAGAAATGGGAAGGAATCGTTCGCTTCGGCATACCTTACGAATATTGACTACAGATGAGGATATTAAAGAAATTTTTAATATCAAGGCTTTATTTGATTATCCAGCCGTATACACGGTTCTTTTTAGAAAGGAAAAGAACGAATTGTATCAAGATGAACTAAAGCCTATGACCCTAATGCACTTTTTGAAAGAATATTATGAGCCGATGGGTGTGGCGAAATTGCCTTTGGTAAGGATCGATCCTCAAAGTTGGAAGGCTGATGAAAAATACCCAATCGTATTTTTGGATGGATATGCCATTTTTCAACAGCAAAAATTTATAAAAGTCCTTCCTTTCAAAAACGCTGTATATATTAATTGGTTGTTAGAGAAAAAGGTTTCTTTAGATCAAAGAGTTGATAAAGAGGGAAAACTTGTAGCTGTCGTGAAACTAGGTACTCCCAAAATGAAGGTAAAATATGAGAAGGGGACTACTAGCCCAATGTTTTCGATAGAATTGTCAGTACAAGCAGACTTGGTAGAAAAAATCAAAGATATTCCCGAACCGGATTTAGTGGAATTAATTGAAGAAGATATAAAAAGAAAGGTCACTTCCATTTATAAAAATGGTGTAAAAAATAAAACAGATATACTGAATGTGGGTGAAAAGTGGTATAGAAAACACGCGAAACCATATAGCGACTTACAAAAAACTAAAGTCTTTTATTTAGATAATGACTCTTTAACGGATCTAAAGGTTAAGGTGCAAATTTTTCATTTTAACAGCTATAAATATGAATAGGGTCAGGTATCAGCAAAATCAAAAGTGATGGTTAGACATTACCAAATAGGATGATGAAAAAATGCAGAATCATATTGTTTACCTGTTAGAACATTATGGGTACTTCGGAATCATATTTGCCTTAATTGGCGGTATTGTAGGACTTCCTCTACCCGATGAGGTTCTTCTAACCTATATTGGTTACAATGTGTTTAAGGGGGAATTATCCTATATAATTTCTATTGTAAGTGCTTTTATTGGGGCATCGGCAGGGATTTCACTTAGCTACTATATTGGTTATAGATTTGGGCTGCCTTTAATCACAAAATATGGACCGAAATTTCACATTACCGAACAAAAAATGAATAAAACCATGAAATTATTCCGGAAATTCGGACCATTTCTTTTATTGTTTGGATATTTTATACCCGGGGTACGGCATCTTACCGCTTATATTGGAGCTGTCAACCGCTTTCCCTTTAAAAAATTTACTGTTTACGCCTATACTGGTGCACTCATATGGAGTTTTGCTTTTATCACACTAGGAAGGATATTAGGCGAAAATTGGCATACCGTTGAACGATATATGTCAACATACAGTATTTATATAATTACCTTCTTCTTGGCCCTATTAATAATCATATATTTTTTTCGGAAGAGAAGAAATCGATTAAAGCAACGGGGTTTAGCATGAGACTGTAAATATAAACTAAGCTTTCATAAAGGCTTCCAGCGCCAATACATTAAAAAATATCTAAAAATTCAAAGTAATGGATTGACAACACCCTATTTAAGTTTTATAGTAAATTCAACAGTTTTTTTAATACCAAGTAAACCTGTAGGTGAAATAAGAATATACTTATTTTTTACTTCTAGTTTAAAAGCCGATTGGACTACCAAAGGCTCCTGTTCATTACAGGAGTCTTTTTTATTGGTTTTGGATCGGAGAATATTAAAAAGAAATCTTCTTGAAAGGCCATCATCATAATTAAAAAGGAGGATATTCATGGTGCATACCCAAAACTCTCATACTGTCGAGATTACCTTAAAATTGAAAAAACAGAATTCCTTAGAAAAAAGTGAATATCTTAATTTGCCTGATTTACAGTTTTTTCAATGGTGTCATTCACAATATGGGTTAAACAAGGGTGTTTATAATACGATTGATCAGTGGTTTTATGGAATTGGAATTGAACGTATTCAATATCGTCGGATCTTCATTCTGAAATTTTTGGATTTTAGTAAAGATTGTGGGGCGGTGAAGGAGCACCAGAAATTTATACGATTTGGAAATGGAGGTCTCATTAGAAGGCTCCAGGGATTTATGTGGGATATTAATCTTAGATGAAGGCGAGAATTGTATACCGTAATTTCTCCTATGCAAATATTACGTAAGATTAGTTAACAAAAATGGAGAAACACAAAGATTATTGTATTAAAATATCTAGATAAAAATATTGGGGAGGTCTTCTTATGAGCACTAATGACAAAGTTCTTTTCGCTGGAGATGTTTATACGATAATATACGACTATAAAAATGGTCAATACGAAATTAAAAAAGAAGATGAACGGGGAAAAGTAGTATTGGTTACTGAAAATGACATAAATAAGTTGCTTTAATTTTGGCTGTGTTAAAGGGGATTGTTGATTTAATCACTCTGTTGATTGGAGCGGAATTCAACAGACAAGTTTAACACAGCCCTTAATTTTTAATAACAGGTGCTTTCGATGTCTATTTCCTTTAAGGAAATAGACTCTTTTTAATCCGTAAGGCAACTCTCAATTGCATGGTTGTTTCTGAATCCTTTAAGCTTTTTCCGAGAATTTCTTCACACTTTTCAATTCGATAAATGACTGTGTTCCGATGAACATATAACCGTTTGGCTGTTTCGGAGATTTGGCAGTGTGTCTCTAAATAGACAGACAATGTGTCTAGCAGTGTCTGATCATCTTCAACATTTGTGTCTGCCAATCGACTTAGGACAATTGTATAAAAATTCTTTAATTCATCATGAGGGACCATTCGCAATAATTCCATGACATCCTTGGTATGATATGTTTGGATATAGGCAATTTTCTTTGAAAACTGCCCCTGTGCTAAGGCGTCTACAGCGTCTTTGTAAGCTTTTTTAACATCAAGAAACGTATGGGTTATATGACTCACACCAAAGGAAATCGTATTCCCGAAGTAAGTAGAGACTTTTTCCTGAAGGTGAAGTAAGGTCGATTCACAGTAAGCACTTGGCGCCCCGAGTGTTTCTTGAATTTCAAATAAAAGAATACAAGTTTCACCTTTTGTGAAAAAGTGGATGCAGGGAGTTATAACAGAGACTTCCCCTTCCATAAAATCATAAATATCATCTGCTTTTTCAAGGCGCTCGGTAAAGCTAGGGTGATGGTTGTCCCTGTCGATTTTACCAACTGCACAAATATACCTCTGGTCATTTTGTAAAGAAAACTCCGCTGCTCGACCAATAATTTCCTCATGAGAAGAAAATGTACCATCTGAAAAATGAAGGAAGAAATCATTTCGTTTACTTCGTTCTTGCTGTCGTAGTGCATGTTCCTTCATAATTGCAAACGAGATTACATTGGCAGCTTGTTCTATCGTTAATGATATCAGATGATCGGTTTTCTCAATTTCCCCTATAATCATAAGAAATCCTTTTTTCCTTTCACTGATGTGTACAGGGAATAAAGTACAGGTCTGTTTAGTGGATCGGACTGACAATGAAATGGGAGTAGTCATTATAGAAGGAATGTGAAGACCATCCAGAATTAAAGGGAAGTCTAGGTTCGTGATCGGTTGATAAATCGGCTTGAAATGCTGATCAATTAATTGAACAGGCCTCCTGATCACTTGAGATAAATCTTGAAGTAAGAATTTAATCCCTTTCCCTTCCATAATGATTTTGGTAAATTGCTTGTGGGTCTCTAATGCAAGTGTCAATTCAGCAGCCCGTTGATCCAATATTGCTCGTAATGTATGATTGACAATTTCGCCAAGTGATAATTCTAATGGTAGTTCAATTATGGGGAAAGCTAGCTCGTTTGCCAAATTTATAACTTCTGGTGGTACTTTTTCTAGAAAGCGTTTCGTCTTGATCGCTAGTCCAGCACAACTTTGTTCAGCCATCGCTTGTATTAGCTCGATTAGCTTATAGGGCTGGTCTTTGAAATGATAAGCGGTTGTGATAAGAAATTCATTTGCATGTAAGAATGGAATAATATCGGGTGCATCCATCATATTGACGGATTCCACTTCACGTCCTGTTCCAGATTCTCCGGCGATAATCGTCATTCCTGCTAAATGTGAAATCGTTAAGACTTCATTTACTTTCATGGAAAACACTCCTTGTGAAAAATCAAAACACTGAAAATATTTCATTTATTTTATCATGATTTAGTTAATTTGCATAAAAATTTACGATAATTTTTACGTTTTCTCTAATGATGTTCATTTAATATGATTATAAACTAGGAATATAAGAATTTATGGTGAGGAGTGAAGTGGATGGCCATTCAAGTAGACAACTTGGAAAAAGGTCAGGTGGGAGCAATGATTGAATGGCTTGCTTCGATTGGAGCAACGGAGAACGGGGGAGTAACAAGACTTTTGTATTCTCCATCCTGGCTGGAGGCGCAGCAGGCATTAAAAAATATAATGGACCAAGCGAAACTGCATACGTACTTTGACAGTGTCGGGAATTTATTTGGAAGATTACCAGGAACAGATTTAAATGGGAAGACAATCTTGACCGGCTCTCACGTTGATACGGTCATCGATGGCGGGAAATATGATGGTGCCTATGGAATTCTTGCCAGTTTCATTGCAGTAATGAGGCTTTTTCAAGCATATGGATACCCAAAGAAAACGATCGAAGTGGTCTCTCTGAGTGAAGAAGAAGGGAGTCGTTTTCCCCTTACCTTTTGGGGATCAAGAAATATCTGTGGTACATATACCCTTGACTGGGTAACAGAGGTGAATGACACCGCGGGAATTCCATTTTTGGAAGCGATGAAAGAAGTGGGATTTGATCCTGAAAAGTATTCGTCTCCCTTTCGCGATGATGTGGAACGTTTTGTTGAGATTCATATAGAACAAGGGATGGTTCTTGAGAAAAATCAGAAACAGGTGGGGATCGTGACACATATTGTAGGTCAACGCCGGTATACCATTCGCATCAAGGGAGAAAGTAACCACGCAGGGACGACCCCGATGTCATATCGGAAGGATGCGCTTACTACCGCTTCCTATTTTATTTCCTATTTAACAGAAAAAGCGAAAGCGGCGAACCCGCAATTAGTGGCAACGGTGGGAAGATTACAGGTAAAACCGAATGTACCGAATGTAGTCGCGGGTGAGGTAGAGTTTAGCCTGGATATTCGCCATCATCAGGAAGAGGTTATTGATCTATATTGTAACGAGATTCTCACAGAGTTTAAACGATATACTGAAAGCTTAAGTATGGAAATTGCAATCTCCCAATGGATGGATGTAAAGCCAGTTAAGATGGACGCGGAGATGTGTGAGTGGGCTCGCGAAATCGCCGAACGGAAAAACTACCGTTATCAAGACATGATCTCGGGCGCAGGGCATGATTCCCAAGTATTTGGTATGAAATGCCCCACATCTTTATTATTTGTCCCAAGTCAAAAAGGTATCAGTCATTCACCAAAAGAATTTACGAGCTTGGAAGATTTAGAAACAGGAATTGATCTATTAACTGAAGTTTTATATAAACTAGCATATTAAGGAGTGGTTAGAGATGGCATTTTCTGAGTTGCATACCCCAATGAGAACGATAATGACTCCAGGGCCCGTGGAAGTCGACCCTAGAGTATTGCGTGCGATGAGCACACCTATCTTAGGTCAATTCGATCCTGCTTTTACAAATATTATGAACCAAGTCATGGAAATGCTTCGGCAAGTTTTCCAAACGAAAAATCGCTGGGCATTTCCCATCGATGGCACATCCCGTTCCGGAAATGAAGCCATCCTTTGCAGTATCATCGAACCGGGAGACAGGGTGCTTGTACCGATTTTTGGGAGATTCGGCCATTTATTAGTAGAGATTTGTGAAAGATACGGTGCGGAAGTGTATACGATGGAGTGTCAGTGGGGAGAAGTTTTTGATCCGCAAGCTGTCATTGATGAAATGGAGCGGGTAGAGCCGAAAATTTTAGCGATTGTGCATGGCGAAACATCTACGGGTCGAATGCAGCCGCTGAAAGAGATTGGGCAAGCCTGTCGTGAACAGGACGTATTGCTCGTGGTGGATGCGGTCGCTTCCATTGGTGGTGTTGATGTCAAAACCGATGAATGGTGTATTGACGGTTTAATTGGCGGTACGCAAAAATGCTTATCCGTTCCATCTGGGATGGCACCAATTACCTTTAATGAACGAATTGAAAGCATTCTAAAGGCCCGTAAAAAGGTCGAACGCGGAATCGCGACTGAAGAGGACCTTCTCTATTCCCGAAGCAGTTATCCGATAGCAAGCAACTATTTTGATTTAAGCATGCTCCAGGATTATTGGGGCCCAAGAAGACTCAACCATCATACCGAGGCCACTTCAATGATTTATGCTCTGTATGAGGGGCTTCGATTAGTGTTAGAGGAGGGACTTGAACAGCGATTTGAACGTCATAAGTACCACGAAACCGCGTTAGTTGCAGGGCTGGAGGCAATGGGTTTGCAGCAATTTGGCGAAGCCGAGCATAAACTGCCATGTGTTACCTGCGTAGAAATTCCAAACGGGGTAGACGGAGAATCCGTCCGGAAAATGCTGCTCGATGCCTTCAGTATCGAAATAGCTTCCTCCTTTGGACCACTCCACGGAAAGATATGGAGAATTGGAACGATGGGATATAGCTGCCGACAGGAAAATGTGTTGTCTGTTCTAAGTGGATTAGAAGCGGTATTGATTCGTCATGGAGTAAACGTAAATCGTGGACAAGCATTACAGGCTGCGCTTGATGTCTATGCTGTAGAGAATCGTATGGCAGTGTTGAAATAGAGAAAATACTAGGGTGCCGGTCCTTATTTGTTCAGAAAATGGGGATCGGTACCTTTTTTTCTTAATGCTAGGTTACCTATCGCTTTAATTACCGCTGCCTAATTAACACATGTGAATCGCAGCGTTCTAGTGTCAAAAAAAAATGATCGCCCTGGCGGATTTTTGCGGAAATTACGCTGAATGGTGAAGAATTGTATTTAAACTATAAGGGTGCTTGAGTTTAAGAATCAGCTGTCATCCAGCTGGATTTTTCATTGTCCAACTTAAAGATGCAGTTTAGTACTACAATAAGAAAAGGGAAAAAGAGACCTATCGACGAATTGATAATATTAGTAAATTAATGTCATATATATTGGAGGTATTTATGAATCCTATACTAAATCAAATCGGGACAGTTTTTATTCCTGTACGTAATATTGAAGAGGCACGTAATTGGTATTGTGACATACTTGGTTTAGCAGCAGAAGGCGAAATATTATTTGGTCATTTGTTTATAGTACCTATGAATGGAACAGGGATTGTATTAGATAGCAAAATTTATTCAGTTGAAAATATATTCAAAGTCCCACTATTTCATTTCAATACGAATAATATAGAAGATGCTTACGAGTTTATGAGGGAAAAGAATGTAGAAATAACAACAGGAATAGAGCATAACCAATGGTTTAATTTTAAAGACCCTGATGGCAATCATTTGATGGTGTGCAAGTGTTAAAACCTTTTTTAGCTTAACCAGTTAATAGTTTGTCGTATAACTCTTTGTAGTCTTCTATTACCTGGAATGATCTCATCAGTCGTTTTCTTTTTACGGGAATTCCGAATATCATTTTGAACAGCCATTTACAAGGCGTGGCGAAGCTAACACGAGCCACGTTTTGTAATACGGTTTACCGATGCAGGAAACTTACCTGAAGAGTCTACACACTGGCTACCTTATATTACGATCGGGTGCTTTTCCGGAATTTTTTAATGGGTTTTATGCAATTGATAAAATCTTTGATCTTTACTTTGGTTATACTCATTGATAAGCATGTAAAGATAGGGGGCTATTTTATCTATGGAAAGAATAATATTGTGGTCACTGCTAATAATCGGGATCGCCCTTTTGTTTTCTAGTTTAAGAAAACCACCAATCAAAAATTGGATTTTAATTTTTTCATTGTCCTCTTATTTTTCAACGTTTTTTGGTGTTCTTGTGGTAGAAGAGAACATGCTCGAATATCCAGTGAGATTTCTTAGTCACTATTTTAGTTCCAGCCTTCTTTATGAATATCTTCTATTTCCAGTTGTTTGTATTTACTTTTATCAAACGACTTATCGTTCAAGCTATCTCAACATTGTTCTACAATGTATTTTGTACACCACTGTTTTAACGATAATTGAGATTTTTTTTGAAAGATATACCGAGTTAATTAAATACCATACATGGACATGGAAATACACATATATCAGCACCTTTCTTCTAATAATGTTTATCCGTTTTTTTATGCAATTGATAAACAGGAAGGAAAGAGATATTTAAGTAATCTAGGCTGATTTTTTTGATTAAATAAAAGGCACCGTAAATACGGTGCGAATTTATATGCATTTTACTTTACATATTTAACTGTATATTCAAGTTTTGTGATAGGAAAAATGTCTCCCTCTATTTTTTAAAGACATGTCGCCCAATAACCATTGTTGTTTTTCTTGAATCGAGCCACCGACTTTTTGCTATCGCGGGGTTATAGAAAAATAAAGCTCCTGGTGCTAGTTGGCGTTGCTCAGATAATGCTGCTTTAACAGCTTTAATTGATTCCTTATCAGCTGGCTTGTTGATTTCACCATTACTAACAGGTTGAAATTGACCAGGGTCATATATGACTTCTTTTATGGTGTCCGGAAATTTTTTGCTTTCAACTCTATTAAGCACCACGCAAGCCACCGCAATCTTTCCTTCGTAAGGTTCCGTCTGTGCCTCCGCACGAACTAACCTAGCGAGTAGGTCTATTTCCTTGTTTGAAAGACGTAATTTAACGGATTCTTTTTTGGGGGATTCACTAGAAGTATGATGTTTTGTAGTAGAAGCTTTTACACGAATAGAATGTAGGTCAAGTTCATCATTTTGTAGAGTGACAGCTTTCATCTCTTGTTGATTTAATTTATGTACTATTAAACTATTAGACAGCGTGTCCCCATGTTTCATCGGAAAAGCAAAAGCAGGGGAAGCAAATAATAGTGACACGAGTAATAGAAATACCATAGTAAGATTTTTCATTTTTCTAGTCCTCCTAGTTAGCTTTCGATAAATCTATTACTATGAATGGAAATAATAGAATAGTATTACAATTAGGAGAGTTTAGTTTTACAGTTTAGTTACATAGAAATGAAATCTTCTGTCTAAGAACAAAAACGGCTTCGAAATGCCCGATGTCGTTTTTTATTTGTATTTTTGAGATTATTTTTTAACAATCCTGCTTTTCTTTGAATATAAATAAATAATTGCCATTTTAGTTGCAACTGTTTGGCATGGTCAGAGGAGGGGAAACTTTGAAAATTGAGCACGAGTATACGTTCGGATTGCCAAGGAACATTGTATGGAAGTATATAAAGGATGAAAAAGTTCTAAGGAACGCCATCCCTGGGTGTAAGTCTTTTATTGAAACATCAAAGGGTGTATATCAGGCGGAGTTGGAAATCAAGATGGGTCCGATTCAAGATCTCTTTACTCTTGAGATTCGGCTCGAGGAGAAGAAGTCCGCTTCCTTGTACCGGCTGCATGTGAAAGGTACAGGTAATATTGGTGAAATCGCAGGTAAAGCCGATCTGTATATAAAAGACTTCGAGCGGGCGGCTAAATTGCACTGTCAAGCTGAGGCAGAAGTAACCGGGGCAATTGCCATAGCAGGTCAGCGCTTTTTAGAGAGCGGGGCTAACAAGAATATGGAAACATTTTTTCAAAAAGTTGAAAAAGAAATAAAAAGAACTCTATATTATGTGAAACGAAGGAGCAGGTGACTTGGGTAGGCTAGTCACTTGCTTTTTTTTATTCATAGGCCTTGTATACTTTTTATTATTTTGAAATGGAATAAAGAGAAACATAAGAAACTTAAAGTAAGTGTAATAAAAAATTAACCAATAATTTAGAGCAAATTAATACTGCATTTACATTGGACCCTTATTATGAAGTAGTACAAAGATCAAATCATTTTTTGAAATCTACTATAATCCATAAGGAGTGGTTAATATGTTCTCGAAGATTATTAATTGGTTCAAAAAAAGTTGGTTTAACAATATAGAAAATGATACAGATTATTATGGTGAAGATAAAGATTTTGAAGGATTGGAAGGATTTTGAATAAATTAATATCAATAATATGCTTTGTATTAAAGAGTCCTTCCAGGGCTTTTTTTATGCATTTCTTTCTCAAACCCTTTAGACACTAGATTCGAAGTGGAGATCGTGTGTTAATTATTTCATTCGAATTGGTGCAAATTAAGGAAAAGGAGTGATTGCTGCATGCATACTAATGAAGTACATAACTGGGTGTCCAAGCTAGGACTTACGCCACATCCAGAAGGAGGCTATTACAAAAGGACATTCGAGTCAGATGAACAAATCACAGATAAAGAATTATCAGTGACATTTGAGGGGCAGCGCAAATTATATACAAGTATCTACTTTCTATTAACTTCAGTTGATGTTTCCCATTTTCACCGCTCAAGTCGGACGAACTATGGTACTTTCACGCGGGAAGTCCGTTGACGATCCATGTGATCGATGAAAATGGCGAATATCATGAATTGAAATTAGGATTGAATTTGGAAAAAGGAGAAGCACCTCAAATCCTAGTGAAAAAGAATTCAATCTTTGGATCTTCTGTGATGGAAGAGGATACATTCTCCCTTGTAGGGTGTATGGTTTCTCCCGGATTCGAATTTCGAGACTTTGAATTGTTTACACAAGATGAACTCATCCAAAAATATCCGCATCATGATGAAATTATTATGAAATTAGCTTACCAGCAGCTTCCAGAGTAAATTTGTATTTAGAGAATTGTCTGGTGTGATATTGGGATATTTTCCTTTTGGAATGACTTAGTCGAGTGGAGAGAATAGGGAAGAATAGTAGTAGGGATGAGCAGAAAAGAGTAAAGAAAGAAAATCGACACTACATTAAAATACAAATGGGAATCAAGATAACAATTCTAATCATGAACTCGAGCATGCAGCCCACTCCTCTCAAAATCATCCTTGTTACCAACATTATAGAAGAGTTTTATTAAAAATTAGTTGATGAAATGTAAATTTATTGTAAAAACCCCTTAGTTGCCTGATGTCAAAAAAAGACTCAGGCTGTTTATATTTTTAACTGAATGAGGTGTTCTACAGTCGTACCTATATGATGATATTTAGTTGACCAAGTCAACTAAATATCATATACTATTGTTAATATTAAATATTCTGAAGATTGAGGTGGTAAAAAGATGGAAAAACTTCAATATGTAGAAAAAATTCGGAGTTTCAATCGGTATTATGCCAATGTCCTAGGTAAAATTGATCAAGAAATTTATAATAAACCTTTTCCTTTAACAGAAGCACGTGTGATAACTGAAATTAATTTTAGAAACGGTTGTACTGCAACGGAGGTTAGAGAAAATCTAGGAATAGACCGTGGGCAAATGAGCAGAATCGTTCAAAAATTTGAGGAAGAAAAAATTATTAGTAAAAAGCAGGCATCAGACGATAAACGCCAATACTTACTATATCTCACTGACAATGGTAAGGAAATTTTTAATGATTTAGTTGAAAATGCAAATCGTGAAGTGGGAAAAATGATTCAAGAAATAACTAACCGTGATTTGACCAAGTTAATCAGTTCCATGGAAACGATAGAATCCATCTTCACTAAAGTACATTCATCTCAATCAGAGGTATCCATTCGAACGTTTCAACCTGGAGATGTTGGTTTCGTTGCACATCTTCATGGAACTTTGTACGAAAATACATATAAGTTTGGACGAATGTTTGAATATTACGTGATGAAGGGCTTGACTGAATTTATGTTCAATTCAGATGGTGGAGAACTGTGGGTTGCTGAAGTAAATGGTAAAATGGCAGGTTCGATTGCGATTACTAAATCCACTGAACATGTCGCCCAATTAAGATGGTTTATTTTGGATGAAAGTTATCATGGGTTGGGTATTGGTAAGAAACTTATGGAGACCGCTATCGATTTCTGTAAAGAACAAGGATACAAGCATGTTTTCCTATGGACTGTAAGTGTTTTAGGTGCTGCTCGACATCTATACCATAAATATAATTTTGGATTAACAGAAGAAAAACAAAATTATGAGTGGACTGGTTCGAAATTAGTAGAAGAACGATGGGACTTAGAGCTAACCGATGAAAAATAGTTGGGTGGTATAACCTAGTTGCTAGTGATTTCAGGTGTTTGTTTAAAGTAAACTTCCTGCATGAAAAATATACCTTCAGGAAAAATTAAATGAAAGAAGGAAGGTGAATTATGTCCCCAGATGTTTTAGAGGCTATTAAAAATGTAGTACATTCGTTTATAGATGAAGAGCCCAAATCGCCCCTACATGTTGGTGAAGTTATGTCTTGCTGGTTATTTTTAGCTTTATGCGTAGAGACACAGGTACAGACGGAAGCAGGAATAAATAGCACAACCGATCCTGAATTGAGAAGAGCACTTCATGAAGCAGTAGAGATGTTCAAATCGCAAAAAGAAAAGCTTACAGAATTTTTACGGTTAGAAGGAGTACCCTTACCACCCACAAGTGAATCGAAACCAATCTCAGATCCAAACAGCGTACCGTTAGGGGTCAAGTTAACGGATAAAGAACTTGCAAACAGTCTTAAGAAAAAAATATCGATGGCGATTACAAACTGTGCGAATGCATCAGCTCAAATCATTCGTAACGATGTTGGTATGATGTGGGCTAAATTTCTGCAGGAACATATAACCTTTTTAACAATCTTTAAATCAAAAATGCGAAAACGAGGATGGCTTAAAGCCCCTCCACCGTATAATCCAGCAGGTTCACCGAATACAGGAAGGTGAGATATGTGCCAGACATATTAGAAGCTGTTAAAAATGTTTTGCAATCGTTGATGGACGATGAGCCTAAATCAACCTTACATGTTGGTGAGGTAATGTCTTTCTGGTCATTCCTTTCTGAAATGGCGGAGGAACAAGTGCATTCAGAAGCAGGTATTAATAGTACAACAGACCCCGAATTGAAGAAAGCTTTTCAAGCGTCCATAAAAATGTTCAAATCTCAGATAGAACGGCTGACAGAATTTATGCGTTTAGAAGGCGTACCTTTACCCCCTTTAAGTGAATCGAAACCAATCTCTGACCCAAATAAGGTCCCGTTAGGCGTTAAGTTGACGGATGATGAACTGGCAAACAGCATTGGTATTAAAATATATCTAGGTATTTCATTTTGTGCTACCGCTATAATTGAGTCCATTCGTACCGATGTTAGTTTATTATGGATTGAATTTTTACAGGAATACATGACTTTTGGAGTAATTATAAAAACACTTATGAAAAAACGAGGTTGGCTTAAAGTGCCACCGTTCTATTATCCGCCCGGTGCACCCAGTCTATGACTGAGAAAAGAAAAGTAATAGTGACCGCAATTAAAGAATAGGCAATACATAAGGTTGATATAGCCAAACAACCGTTGTATTTGGAAATAAGCCGATTTTCCCAATTTGGTAATCGGCTTATTTTATCATTTTGTGAACTTTCGTACTTAAAGACTATTTTTATGGTTTTAACAGAACCGATAACATGCGTCCTTGCAATGTGGGGTTTGATTTAGAATTCACCAAGTGGCTAACCTCTTGGCAAAAATTAGCAAGGAGTTCTTCGCCGATATTTGTATGTGTGATTTCTCTTCCGCGAAACCGAACGCTTACCTTAACATGAAAACCTTTTGATAAAAAGGCAATTGCGCTTTTTATCTTTGTTTGAAGGTCATTTTCGTCAATCGTAATGGTCATACGGATTTCCTTTGTTTCGATTGTTTTCTGATTCTGCTTGTTCTGCTTTTCTTTTTTCTGTAATTCAAATTTGTATTTTCCGCCATCTAAAATCTTACAAACTGGCGGATCCGATTCACTTATTAGGATAAGGTCTAATCCCATTTCAATCGCCATATCAAGCGCTTGAACAGTGGGAAACACTTGTTGACCGCTTTCTGATACGAGTCGCACTTCTTTTGCCTGAATAGCCTCATTCATAATAATTTTTTTTATAAAAAAATCCCTCCAATTAATATTCATTCAATATAATTTATGTAAAAAATCAGGGGGTGGAAGGGCTCTTAAACTAGAATCTCTATCAAGATTTTTATTTACTGACTGTGATAAAAATTTTCTCCTGCAAACTTTTCACTTCCTCTTTCTATATGATAAATATTCTAAAAATTTCTTGGATGCAAGTGAAAGTGATTTATGCTCTCTCATAGCAATACCAATATTTCGAAAAGCAGGAACTTCAAGCTCTTTTGCTAAAACTTGGTAAGGAATACGGTGTAAAATCAATTCTGGTAATATACTGATTCCCAGCCCATTTTCAACCATAGACATAATGGCATAGTCATCCCATGTTGTAAATTGGATTTGTGGTGAAATTTGGTGCCTCTCAAAAATTTCAGAGATTTCTGCTTTAGCTCCTTTTTCCAATAGAATAAATGGATTGTTCATTAATTCGTTGATTGGAAACTTATCGCAATTAGCAAGCGGATGATCCAGAGGAATTACAACCAGCAATCGGTCTTGCTCCAAAAAGATAGTTTCAATTTCTGCTTTTGTCGGCAGCCGTAAAAATCCAAAGTCAACACGTCCCTCTATAATCCAGTTTTCAATTTCTGTATAATCTCCTAACAGAAGTTCAAAATCAATATTTGGATGATCCTTCTTAAAGAATTTAATAATAATAGGCAGCCAATGGGTTGCCACGCTTGAAAATGTACCAATACGGATCATCCCAGATTGAATATTGTTTAATTCCTCTACCTGCATCATTAAATTTTCCTGTTCATTACATATTCGTTTTAAATGAGGCAGTAACTTTAAGCCATCAGATGTTAAACTGATACCGGCGCGTCCTCTTTCAAAAAGGAAAACTCCCCATTCCGTTTCTAAATCGCTAATCATACGGCTGATGCCAGACTGTGTATAGTTTAATGCATCAGCAGCTCTTGTAAAGCTCCCGTATTCTACTGCTTTGACAAAAGCCATATATTTTTGGACATTCATAATTTTTCCTCTTTTACATTCGTTTTTATCATATCTAACATGAGAAACATTCAATTTTGTAATACATATGAGTATGTTATGCTAATCCCAATAAGATATCAAGTTTGAAAGGGATGGGTATCTATAGATGTTTTATGTGAGTGATATGATGGAAAAAGCACCTGACAGAGTAGGAGTATACGATGAAATCTAAAATTCAGTTTATATTATCAATGATTATTTTCAGTACAATTGGTTTGGTTGTTCGATTCATTGATCTATCATCGAGTGAAAGAGCTTTATTAAGCAGTTTCCTAGGATGTTTATTTTTACTGCTAATATTCTTGTTGATGAAGAAAAAAATTTCATGGAAGTTAGTAAAATCTAATGCTTTATTTTTGATTCTTTCAGGTATTGCATTGGGTGGAAATTGGATTTTTCTTTATCAATCGTATGACTATACGACAATTGCCAATGCAACGCTAGGGTATTACTTTGCACCGGTGTTTGTAATGATTCTTTCTCCCTTTGTACTTCGGGAAAATCTATCCATTAAAAAAATTGTGTGTATTGGAGTAGCAATCGTAGGTATGTTATTGATTGTAGGAGAAGGCGTGAGTGCATCCAAATCAGATGATATACTGGGACTTTCTTTTGGATTAATCGCAGGTGCATTTTATGCTGCGTTGTTGCTTTTAAATAAATTTATTAAGGATACGGGAAAGTTAGAGCTGACCATCATTCAGCTTGGAACAACCACTTTACTGCTAATGCCATATGTTTTCTTGACTTCCGGCTTTGGTATCTTTGAAGTATCAGGTTCTTCCATTCCTTTTATTATCATTTTAGGGATTGTTAATACAGGGATTGGATTTTGGTTGTTTTTCTCTGGTATGGAAAAATTAAAAGGGCAGAGTATAGCTATGTTAAGTTATGTTGACCCATTTGTAGCTATATTGATTTCTGCAATGATTCTCCAAGAACAAATAACTACTATTCAAATGCTGGGTGGTGCACTTCTGTTGGGTTCTACATTTGTAAGTGAAACTAAATTTATTAGATTAACCAAACAGAGCGGAAAAATTCTATCGAAATAGTGAAAAGAGCAGTAGGTATTTTTCAATACTGCACTTTTTTTAACTTCTTGACATACTATAGGGGGGTATAGTAAATTTAAAATATAGAGGAGAGGATAAATGGAAGAAAATATGAACGATGTTTGTCATCTTTTTAATCAAAGAAAGAGTCATCATTCCGATAAAGTAAAGAAAAATCTGGTTACTCGTTTAAATCGAATTGAAGGTCAAATTCGCGGGATTAAAGGATTAATTGAAAAAGACACTTATTGTGATGATGTTATTACGCAAATTTCAGCTACACAATCTGCTTTAAACAGTGTGGCAAAAATTCTTCTAGATGGACATTTAAAAACGTGTGTATTGGAACGAATAAACGAGGGTGATACAGAAGTTTTAGATGAAGTTCTTTTAACTATAGAAAAATTAATGAAAAAATAAATGGGAGAGTGATTATTAATGGAAAAGATTACTTTAAATGTTAATGGAATGTCTTGTGGTCATTGTGTAAATTCAATTGAAGGTAGTGTTGGAAAACTTGATGGTGTTCATTTCGTTAAGGTTAATTTAGCTAAAGGAACAGTCGATGTTGAATTTACCCCTGCTGAAGTCACCTTAAGCAAGATCAAAGAAACAATTGATGACCAGGGCTATGAAGTTGAATAGGATGTTAGAGATAACGTGCCCCGAAATGCACGTTATCTTTAGCAAGAAAATATACCCCCTACCTGTATAGAAGAGGTGAATATCAATGAGTAATGAAATAAACGAAACAACCTTACAGATAACAGGAATGACCTGTGCAGCTTGTGCTACAAGAATTGAAAAAAGACTAAACAAATTAGAGGGCGTTGAAAAAGCTCCTGTCAATTTCGCGTTAGAAACCGTCCTTGTTGAGTATAATCCTGAACAGGTCTCTGTCTCTGAGATGAAAGAGGCTATTAAAAAGCTAGGGTATACCCTAGAACAAAAGATAGAAAATGCAGGAGAACAGGTTGACCATCGTCAAAAAGAAATTGAAAAGCAGCAAGGGAAGTTTATTTTTTCTCTGATCTTGTCATTCCCATTATTGTGGGCGATGGTTAGCCACTTTGAATTTACACGGTTTATTTGGTTGCCAGATATGTTAATGAATCCTTGGGTTCAGTTAGCTTTGGCAACACCAGTACAATTCATCGTTGGTAAACAGTTTTATGTGGGAGCTTATAAAGCGTTAAGAAATAAGAGTGCAAATATGGATGTGCTTGTTGCATTGGGGACATCAGCAGCATATTTCTATAGTTTATATTTAAGTATTAGCTCGATTCGCTCCGGTGCACATATGGTAGAACTCTATTATGAAACAAGCGCTGTTCTTATTACCTTAATTCTATTAGGGAAACTGTTTGAAGCAAAGGCTAAAGGACGTTCGTCTGAGGCGATTAAAAAATTAATGGGACTGCAGGCGAAAAATGCAACAGTCGTTCGTGATGGTCAAGAGATGATAATCCCAATTGAGGAAGTCTTAGAAGGGGATATAGTTTTTGTGAAACCAGGTGAAAAAGTCCCGGTTGATGGCGAAATTGTGGAAGGCAGGTCAGCCCTTGATGAATCAATGTTAACGGGTGAAAGTATTCCAATAGATAAAACAGTTGGAGATACCGTTATTGGTTCAACGATTAATAAAAATGGTTTCTTGAAAATTAAAGCAACTAAAGTTGGAAAAGATACAGCACTAGCTCAAATTATTAAGGTGGTTGAAGAAGCACAAGGTTCTAAAGCTCCAATTCAGCGGTTAGCTGACGTGATTTCAGGAATTTTTGTGCCGATCGTTGTAGGAATAGCAATGATTACTTTCCTAGTATGGTATTTCGGTGTAAATCCTGGCGATTTTGCGGATGCTCTTGAGAAATTTATTGCGGTATTAGTGATTGCTTGTCCTTGTGCATTGGGATTAGCTACACCAACTTCAATTATGGCTGGCTCAGGACGTGCAGCCGAATTTGGGATTTTATTTAAAGGTGGGGAACACCTTGAAACAACTCATCGCTTAGATACGATCATTCTCGATAAAACAGGTACAGTGACAAACGGAAAACCGTCTTTAACCGATGTTATTTTAGCAGAAGGCGTGAACGAAAATGAATTACTAACGCTGGTTGGTACGGCGGAAAAAAACTCTGAACATCCACTTGCGGAAGCAATTGTGGAAGGTATAAAGGAAAAAGGAATAAACCTTGGTTCGTCTGATAGTTTCGAAGCTATTCCTGGTTTCGGTATTCAGTCAACGGTGAATGGTAAGCAGTTATTAATCGGGACACGCAGACTCATGGCAAAATATAGCGTCAATGTTCAAGCTGTACTGGCCAATATGGAGAACTTGGAAAAGCAAGGGAAAACAGCGATGTTAGTAGCCATCGATGGGCACTATGCAGGTTTAGTTGCCGTGGCGGATACCATTAAGGATACATCGAAGGAAGCCATTTCCCGTTTGCATAGCATGGGTTTAGACGTAGTAATGATTACAGGTGATAATGCCCAAACCGCGCAAGCAATTGCGGAACAAGTAGGAATTAAGAAAGTCATAGCGGAAGTTTTACCTGAAGGGAAGGCAGAAGAAGTGAAAAAGCTTCAACAAGCTGGTAAAAAAGCAGCCATGGTCGGAGATGGAATTAATGATGCTCCGGCACTTGCGACAGCTGATATCGGTATGGCAATTGGTACAGGTACCGATGTGGCAATGGAAGCAGCCGATATTACCCTAATTCGTGGCGATTTAACTGGTATTGCCGACGCGATTTTTATGAGTAAAAAGACGATCACAAATATTAAGCAAAATCTTTTCTGGGCGCTTGCATATAACGTCATAGGAATTCCAATCGCAGCATCAGGTTTCTTAGCACCTTGGTTAGCTGGTGCAGCAATGGCATTTAGTTCTGTATCGGTTGTTCTCAACGCACTCAGACTTCAGAGAATTAAGGTAAAAGCTTAATGTAGAAAAGGAGGAGGTCTGTATGAAAAAAAGCATAATGATTTAGGCTGATTCAGCTATCGCTTATCTTGGGATCGTCATTGCTGGTTAAAGTGTGTATGCTAGTTCATAGACAAAGGTAAAAAGCAGGAGAAATTCTATAAATTTTTAAAACGTGATAATAATTTATGAATTGGAAAACAATAGTACTTAAGAAAGGAGGGGATTGGAGTGTATTTGAAAAAGTGGTTAACTGGATGGGTCGTTTTATTTGCAACGATTATCGTGATGTCAACTATTGGTTCACATTATGTATTCGCCGAATCTGGTCTAACAACAAAGCCTGTTGAGACAGCAAAAGCGATAGCGGTCGGATTGAATGATAATTACTTTAATCCGAAGGACATCACTATTCCGAATGGACAAACGACAACATTGATTTTGAAGAACCAAGGTAAGAAACCGCACACATTCACCGTGGAAAAGCTCGGAATTAACACCGAAGTCCAGCCAGGAAAAGAAACAACTATTACTGTGACACCGAAAAATCCCGGTACATATGAACTAATCTGCCGGTACCATTTCCAGGAAGGAATGGTTGGGAAAGTAATCGTGAAATAACAAGCAGGGCCAATTGGGGCCTTGCTTTTTTAAGTTACGAAGAATTACCAGCCAAATTCATTTCTAAATAAAGTGGTCCTTTTCCTCCAAAAAAAGGACCCCATCATTGGCAGGGGATTCAAGCATTAATCGTTTCGTCATCGTTTTCCACATAGGGACCCTGAAATGGTGAAATGGATTGCTACCCGTAAACTTGAAATCTAAGGTGATTTTTACTTCTTGATTTTTGAATACAAAACAGACAGAAAAATGTTTTTCTGTCTGTTCTGGTTTCTTAAAAGGAGTATGATTCTCCGTCATCTGGCACTAATACATTGGAGGAGATTCCTTTATAATGAATGAAACTTTTCAATTCTACTCTCGATAAAGTCCAATGATTGACAGCTTCCATATGAATAGAAATTATTTTAGCGTGAGGAGCAGACTTGTAAACTTCATAAATGTCTTCTTTTCCCATAACTAGAGAGCCACCTTGAAGGAATTGATTATCACCACCATTTACAACAATGATTTCTGGTTGATGTGTTTCGATAACTTCTTGAACCGCTTTATACCAAACGGTATCTCCAGCTACATATAAAGTTTTCTCACTTGAGTGTTTGAAGACAACCCCACACACTAGACCAAGAAGTTTTAAAATTTCTCCACGTCCGTGCTCACCTTTTGTTTTGATTAATTGGATCCCATCAAAAACGGTATCTTCTTGTAGAACTTCAACATTTTTAAAACCATCGTTTCTAACTTTTCCAGCATCCTCTTCATTTTGCACAAACATTCTTATCTGTTTTGGCAAAACATCTTTGGCAGTATCATCGTAATGATCTAGGTGAAGATGAGTTACTATAACAGCATCTACATCATTAATAATCTCCTCAATGGAGTTTGGTAAACTGACTAAAGGATTCTTTTGATCTTGCCTTAATGAATTGCGAAAGGGCGGGTACGTACCCTTCTCAGACAAAAATGGATCGATTAAAAACTTCTTCCCTGCATATTGGACAACAATGGTTGCATTTCGAATGTGTTGTATATTCATATTCTTATGCTCCTTTTCAATAATGTACATATAGTTTATAATAGGACCGCAATTTACTACATAGATAAAATCAAGTCTTTTTACGCTTTCACTTGATTATTGAAAGGAGTTGATTTGATAAATGTTAGATAGTACAGATAGGCGAATCCTTGATGAACTTTCAAAGAACAGCCGGATTACGATGAAGGAATTAGGTGAAAAAGTCCATTTGACCGGACAGGCAGCTTCAGCCAGAGTGGCGAAGTTAGAGGATCATGGAATAATTGAAGGGTATAGCATTAAAGTCAATCAAGCAAAAATGGGATATGCCGTTCACGCTATTATACATATCTATACAAAAAGCACGAACCATCAACCTTATTTGTCCTTTGTTAAAACACAACAACAGTTTGTCATGAATAACTACAAAATCAGTGGGGAAAGTTGTTATCTTCTCGAGTGTAAATTTCCATCCAATGAAATATTAGATGAATTTTTAACAAGCCTAAGTAATTATGTGAGTTATAAATTATCGATTGTTATAAGTAAATAATAAATTAATAGAAATGAATGATTGTGAAGATATCTGGTAAGCCCCCCAAATCAACTAACTCTGAGGGGCTCTTCATTTTTAGGTGGCAGGCTTGATCGGGATGAAGACTCTTTATTCATCGCCAACAAGAATATCAATCCAATAATACAAGCAGTACCCACCCATTGGAATAGACCAAACGGTTCTTTTAACCAAAAGACTGTTGTTAAAACGGCAGCAAGCGGCTCTATACTACCTAAAAGACTTGATTCTTTCGGTTGAAGACTTTGTAAACTTTCTATATAAAACCAAAATGCAATCATCGTACCAAAGATGATCACGAAGAATAAATAAAAATAAGCTTCAAACGTTAAGCCAGTAAAGCTCATTTGCCAAGGGGGATGGATAAAACTTAAGGCAAAACCACCGATCAACATAGCCCAACCGACAATGACAAGTGAGTCGAATTGCGCAAGGAGTGGTACGGCATATAGAGTATAAAAGGCTAAAGCGATTCCAGATAAAACACCCCATACGATTGCAGGTGTAGACACAGATAATTGAGAGATGGAGCCATTTGTTAATAAGAAAAAACAACCTACTAATGCGAGAATAACAGTTAACAAATCTCTTTTTGTTAGAACTGTTTGTTTGCGGAAAATGAGGTATACGATAATCATAACAGGTGCTAAATACTGTAGAAGTGTTGCAACAGCGGCATTTCCATGTTTAATGGAAGCCATGTATGTGTATTGAACCGCAAGCATACCCACTAATCCGAAAATAATCAATTGAATGGCGGTCCTTCGAGTTCTCCAAACACCTAATATCTGGGAACGGTCTTTTCGCAAAAATTGAACGGTTAAGAGTAAAAAACCAGCTATAAGTAAGCGGATCGTTACCAGCCAATCAACATCGATTTGATACTGTTGAAAAAGCTTCTTTGCCACTGTGCCACCAATTCCCCAAAATATTGCTCCCGTTATAACAAGAATGATTCCCTTTTGTCGATTCATGTTCGATTCTCCACCTTAAAATATAAAAATAGTGTTATAATATTCTAAATAATAAGTGGAGAACTTCAAAAATAATACTCAAATCGAATGATAAAATATAAGAATATTGAGGTGGGGTATGCAAATTAAAGATTTTATGGTGGATCATAGTTTAAAAGAATTAACAGAGCATCGTACCGTTGTGTTACCTATTGCCTGTTACGAAACCACGATTAACCAAAATATTAATGGATATATCCCACTTCATTGGCATGATGAATTTCAGTTTGTGCTCGTTGTAAAAGGAGAGGCCAGCTTTAAAATTAATGAAGAAAAAATGGCTGTTCAAGAAGGAGAGGGGCTTTTTATTAATAGCGGCTGCCTGCACATGGCAAAAGATAATAAGGATTCGGGCTGCATCTATATTTGTTTAAATGTTTCTCCGAACTTCGTTTTATCACAAGAACTTTATCCAACCTATGTACACCCTTATATTGAAGCGACTAATATTCCTTGTTTACCCTTAGTTCCAAAGAAGTCTTGGGCGAATAATATTTTGGTCTCTATTATGAAAATTAATCAGTTGATAAAAGAAAATCCACCATTCAATGAAATCGACATCAGCTTACATCTCACATTAATTTGGAAGAACCTCATCATGAATGGAATTCAATTAGAGTACGAACAACCGGAAATGGTTAAGAGTCAACGAATGAAGCAAATGTTAAATTGGATCCACCTACATTATGGTGAGAAAATCCTTTTAGACGATATTGCACGAGCTGGTCAATTAAGCCGTTCCGAATGCTGTCGATATTTCAAACGGATTTTAAAGACATCACCTTTGAACTATGTAACCGATTATCGTATTCAAAAAAGTTTAATTTTGCTACAACAACCAGAATCCAATGTCACAGATGTTGCCTATCAGGTAGGATTTAACAGCACGAGCTATTTCATTGATAAATTTCGAAAGTCGATGAATATGACACCATTAGCCTACAAAAAAATAAAAATTACTGATCACTTGTGAAATGTTATATACAATAGCTTGTCTTCATAACTATGTATAAAAGGCATAGGGTGTGAAGAATTCATGCGAATATTAAAGAATGTATCATTATTTTTTCTAGCCTCTTTATTATTAATGCTAACAATTATGTTTTTGAACGATTGGTTTCATTTAGGTATTTCTGATAACGATATAGATATTTTCCTTGGACCTACAATTATGTTAATTTTCTTCTGGATTGCTTCACCGGACCTAAGGAAGCACTTCTTTGCACAATTTATTAGAGTCAAAGCTTTTGATAGAGTGATATTGCTGCCCGTTTTATTAGCAATATTGGTGCTTTTTTTCATGTATTCCTATTTCTACTTTCCAGCATTATTTAATAAAGAGCCATTAACGGTTGGTAAAGCTCAATATTTAGGTCATCATGAACTTACTACTGCCGGCGAGATTTTATTGTTAGGGATCATAGGACCTTTTAGTGAAGAATTTCTATTCCGCTTTTTTCTTATTGTTTATTTGCCGTATCTAGCCCTCTATCATACGTTCATTAAACAGCCTCTTATAGCAAAGAAAAATGTGAATAAAAGTATTTCAAAACCTTTTATATTCTTAGGAAATATAGCGAATAAGGTTTACTACCGAGTATTTGAAATGAAAGATAAAAAACTAATAAGTGGCTGGGTGATACTAGTTTCATTTTTCTTCGCTCTCGTTCATGGACCTGACCTTTATTCATTTCCTGTCTATTTCTTACCTGGGATACTATTTAGCTTTGTCTATTTAAAGTACGGGTTTTTAGCAAGTTGGATATGTCATGGAGCTGCTAATTCCTTTTCAGGGATTGTTAATTCGATATTTATCTCATTTCTTAATGGGACATGAAAAGAGGAAACTACAAGAGTCGAAACTTATTATAAACTATTCCGTCATATACATTAATAGGGGGAATGTGTATGAAGAAATGTTTTTTAGTATTAATAGCTCTTTTTGGACTTACCATATTAGGTTGTTCAAAAAATGGATTGTCAGGAGGAAAGCCTCCTAAAGCATTTATAGAAATTAATAATAAAAGATTTGAAACTACACTTGGTACTTATTGTTGGCAAGAGAATGGAAAAGGTAAATGCGTCGATTCTATCGGACCAATTGAGCTATTAAAAGGTAAAAAGCCAATAGAAGTAAAATCTGGAGAGAATATAACTTTCGTGATGGATTATGAACCAAAACCAAATAAATTCCATGTTATACAGATAAGTAATAACAAAGAAACTGAAATCGTTGTTAAGGATAATAATTTTTCAGCACCTATACAAAAAGGGCTTTATTATTTCTCTTATGGAGTATGGTGGATGGATGAAAAGGAAGAAAATTTGTCTCATGGCGATGCTTTTTACTCCTTCTCCTTAGAAGTAAAATAAATCCTCTTATCGTAATGATAAGAGGATTTTCAATTTAGATGTTCCTAATTTCATCTCCTTTGGCATGCCATGAATATCATCGGCAGTTCCTAAATCGGGATAATAGACCTAATACACTTGTTGTAATATTAACTGTTTTGATTTGGGATACTAAGCATGATAAAGGGGGTGAAGTGGTTGGAAAAACTAAAAATGAACTTGGAGGGGAAAAACACGGCTCTCATCGTCGTGGATGTGCAAAACGATTATTGCCATCCCGATGGAGCGATTGCCAAAAGTGGAAATGACGTTAGTTCGGTCAAAAAAATGATGCCGAACTTATGCAACTTGTTGGATGCGGCAAGAGAGCACTCAGTTCCAATCATATTCCTACAGACGAATCATGATAAGACAACTGATTCTGAGGTTTGGCTTTCCCGATTTCCGGATGGTGTAAATCCGATTTGCAAGACGGGGAGCTGGGGAGCGGAATTTTACGAAGTTGAGCCACAGTCTATTGACATCATCGTTAAGAAACACCGTTACAGTGGGTTCATTCATACTATGTTAGAATCCATATTGCGAACTCTTAAGATCGAAACCCTAATTATAACTGGTGTGAGTACGAATCTTTGCGTGGAATCAACTGCAAGAGACGGGTTTATGCTGGATTATCGAATCGTGCTCATGAACGATGCTTGCGCGGCTTTTTCGAAGGAAGAACACGAAATGACCTTAAAAACCGTGGATACCTATTTTGGGATGGTGGCAGATACGGAACAGGTTGTTTCCTTTTGGAGGATGAACGCAACCAAATCTCCCCAGTTTGTAACATAATCGGTTTGATGAAAAACGACTATACTTTTAGAGACAGCACCAACAATACAAACAGTGGGGGACTAGGATGTATAATAAATGTATGTCCTAGCTTTCGCTGTTTTTTTCTAACGTCCCGGTTAGTTCCATCATTGTTCAGATACATGGTATCAATGTTTTCCTCTTAACAACTTAATTAGTTTATATGTCCAATTATAAGTGAATAAAAAAAGGGGTGTTTTATATAAACGGATAAAATTAAAGGAAAGCCACTGAGGCTCTCCCTATATCATTATTTTATCCTTCATCTCAGTCTGGACCTTAGTCTATGATTAAAGTAATGTACTTTCTTGAATTTCAATTGAGCTGTTCATGAACATTTCCAGGTCGTCTTTAGTATTTGAAATGCCGCCTACACCAAAATTCTCAATTAGGAAGTTCGTTACGTTTGGTGATAAGAAAGCTGGTAATGTTGGTCCAACGTGAATATTTTTCACACCTAAGTAAAGTAAAGATAAGAAAACGATCACTGCTTTTTGCTCATACCAAGCGATATTGTAAGATAATGGTAATTCATTTACACTTTCCAATCCGAATGCATCTTTCAACTTCAATGCAGTCATGACTAGAGAGTAGGAATCGTTACATTGACCGGCATCAAGTACCCTTGGAATACCGTTGATATCACCTAAATCTAGTTTATTGTACCGATATTTTGCACAACCGGCGGTTAAAATGATCGTATCTTTTGGAAGCTCTTCGGCAAACTCTTTATAGTACGTTCTGCTCTTATGGCGGCCATCACAACCAGCCATGACAAAGAATCGTTTAATATCACCATTTTTCACCGCTTCTACCACTTGATCAGCTACTTGAGCCACTTGATTATGTGCAAATCCTCCAATAATTTCACCTTTTTCAATTTCTACTGGTGGTTGGCATTTCATTGCATGCTCAATAATAACGGAGAAATCTTTTGAACCATCTTCATTTTTAGGAATATGTGTTACACCCTCAACAGCCGTTGCCCCAGTGGTATACATTCTTCCTATATAAGATTCTTTTGGTGGTACAATACAATTTGTTGTCATTAAAATCGGGCCGTTAAAGCTCTCGAATTCACGAGTTTGTTCCCACCATGCATTTCCGTAATTACCGACAAAATGATCATATTTTTTGAATGCAGGATAATAGTTCGCTGGAAGCATTTCACTATGTGTATATACATCTACTCCCGTGCCCTCTGTTTGTTTTAATAACTGTTCCATGTCCTTTAGGTCATGACCGCTGACTAAAATACCCGGATTTTGACGTACACCAATGTTTACTTTTGTCATTTCAGGATGACCATATGTTGATGTATTTGCAGTATCTAAAAGCTCCATGGCATGAACGCCGTACTTTCCACATTCCATTGAAAGTTCAATCAATTGTTCCATACCTACAGAGTCATCTGTGATCATTGCAAGTGCTTTTTGCATAAACGCATCTAGCTCTTCATTTTCATAGCTAAGATTTGCCGCGTGCTCTAAATAGGCAGCCATTCCTTTCAAACCGTAAGTCACTAACTCTCTTAATGAACGAATATCTTCATCTTTGGTCGCTAAAATACTAACTTCTTGAGAAGCAGATTTCATTTCAAGCTGAAGATTTGTTTCACCATACCAAGTGACAAAATCACTATTGTTGTCTAAAGTATACCCTGCATTTAGTATTGCCGCTTTAATTTCTTCCCGGAGCTTTAAACCTTCTCTTACTGTATTAAAAAATTCATTTTTATCCCAATTTGCATTAGTAATCGTCATAAAAAGACCATTAACGATAAACTGATCTGTTTTCTTTTGATTAATCCCGATTTCACGAGCCATTGTATTCACAATCGCTACTCCCTTAATCGTGTAAATCAATAAATCTTGCATATTTGCTAAATCATCTTTTTTTCCACAAACTCCTACAACTGTACAACCCGTTCCTTTTGCGGTTTCTTGACATTGAAAACAAAACATACTCATTAATAAATAACCTCCAGTGAATGATTTTTGATTTCTATTTTTCTACAATTTACACTTTCTCATATTTAGTATGAATGATTGAATAAGTATCATAAGCTATTAACAATTTTATCAACTTGTTTACATCGCTATTATAAATTCATAAATTTTAAATTTGGAGTTCTTTATGAATCTGTTCAAAAATAAGTCAAAAAGATTTGAACACTTCGTGACAAAAAGGAAAGTGGATGAGGTTGGACCTTATTTGAATTTAAATTTGAGCTTGTGGAAATTTGTACTTAAATTAACAGGGCTTTACATCAATATGGAGTAGATCCTTTTTTGTTGTGTCACTTACGGGAGTTTAACTCAATATGGAGTTGATAAATTCTGTACATAATATGAATGGAAGGAGGCAAAATGAAAGTGAAAGGCAGTGGAAGATTAACGAGATTATTTATAATAACACTGCATACTATAACGGAAAGTATAGATATTTCCGAAAAAACATGTTCTTTATCCTTTGCTTCAAATGAATATACTTTTCCTTCTTTTTAATATAAAAAGAGTTGAGTAATTTAAAAAAATACAAAAATAGACAAAGTATGATAACTTTAAAGTATAATATGAAATAGGTATGTTTGTTCGGTCAGTAAATAAATAATGAAATTCAATATCTTCTGAACGAATCAGATATTGAACAGAATTTGAAAGGTAACAAAGGATCGATAAAAAGAAAGGAAGTGCAAAATGATAGATTTTGAAATGGTTATGCAGGAACTGGACGCGCTTGGCAAGGAACGAACGAAAAAGATATACATAAGTAATGGTGCACACGAACCTCTTTATGGGGTGGCTACGGGTGCAATGAAGCCACTCGCGAAGAAAATCAAGAAAAATCAGCCATTAGCTGATCAGCTTTACGCCACCGGGAACTACGATGCCATGTATTTTGCCGGCATCATTGCGGACCCCATGATCATGACAGAGGCAGATTTTGAGCGGTGGATTGATGGGGCGTATTTCTATATGATTTCTGATTATGTGGTTGCCGTAACGCTGGCTGAAACTGATATTGCGCAAGATGTTGCAGACAAATGGATCGCAAGCGGGGAAGAACTAAAAATGTCGGCAGGCTGGAGCTGTTACTGTTGGCTTTTAGGGAATCGTCCAGACAGTGAATTCAGCGAAAGCAAGATGTCCAGTATGCTTGATCAGGTGAAAAATACGATTCATGATTCTCCGGATCGAACGAAATCCGCCATGAATAATTTTATCTACACCGTGGGGATTTCCTACTTGCCGCTACATGAAAAAGCGGTTGAAACGGCAAAAGCCGTAGGACCAGTAGAAATCAAACGGGACAAGAAAAAAAGCAGTATTCTTCTTGCTTCCGAAAATATTCAAAAGGAAATTGATAGAGGAAAACTTGGTTTCAAGCGTAAATATGTAAGATGTTAGCATAGCTTATGGAAAGTGGCTTAGTAATTACATTACTGAGCCATTTATTTTGGCAAAATTCGATACAAATTAGAATGCATTTTCGAATACACGACAAATTATTCATTCTGTCATGGGACTTTTTAATTAAAAGCGTGGAAGATGAGGATTTTTGCAAGATTAAGCAGGATTTTTAATTTTTATAAAAGAATATATATTATACAATTTAGATTCAGTGGTTCATGGAAGTTGATTTGTCAGATTTTTTGAAAAATTGTATGAAAAGCTAATGCAGAATGTTGTTTTCATATTGCTAATAGTCGCTGATAAAAATAGACAAACCATATTATTCATCCATTCTATCAAGGTATGAAAGAGGGTATTCGATATGATTGAAAATTTCTTTGCTGACTATAAAAACTATATTGTGGTACCGGAGGATGAAAAGGCTGGTAATGAAGTATTTGATCCCCAAAAATTTGAAGCCTATTATATCTTAACTCTGTCCATTTTTGATTCCCGTTTATCGACCTGGAAGGATGCAAGTAAATTTGAAATCGATGTTGAAAAAGGTATCAAAATAGTCCTGAGTGATTTCAATCAAAGGCAGCGAAACAAGTATCATCTTCAATTACTGGAATTTGACCGGTATAAAAACTATTTTATCTTGGCTCTTTCTGCTAAAACAAAATTTAATCCAGGGGAAGAAAAAGAGCGAATCACGTATGTCATTGATAATATTCTCACGAATCCTTTTTATGTTGGACAAGGATGGTTTAACTTAGTTGGCGAAAAAGGCAAGGTTGCCCGAAAGCTATTTTGCTGTTCCTTTAAGGAATATGTCGTGGAGGACCGAAACCAGTCTAAAAGGGAAGAAAAATTTGAAAACGTCAGTGAATTCATCCCTAAGAATGGAGAGATGAAGCTAATCAAAAGCCTCTAAAAAGGGATAGTTTAGAAGACTACTCAAAATTAGAGGAGTAATCATTTATTCAAATAATTTACCTATTTTTGGGCATCCTCTTGGTGAGGATGTTTTTTTGCTAACCAAAAGGGGTGAAGGTGTTTGAAATGCCCGCAATGTGTTTATTCCAATCCAGATGGAGTGAAGTTTTGCTTAAGCTGCGGCGAAAAGTTTTTTAAAAATAACGCACAAGAGGATGAAAACAGCTATTTCTATGAGTTTGCCCATTATGTTGATATGGTTCCAAAAATCGAACGAACGATCGAGCCGAAATTTCAAAATGTATTTTCGCGTGTTTTCCGAAATCATACTGAACTGGAAGCTGAACGGCTGTTTATCGTGGGAACGGCACTAACGACACCCAAAATTTCGGAAGTGAAAGACACATGGCCGAAACCGTGGCTTTTTGCAAGGGTGTTTATCATTGCGCTTCTTGCCTTCGCAGGATTTTACATGGGTGTGACCTATTTTGGAAATGTGAATTTTTTACCTGGACTTATTATCGTTGGAGCATTTGCTGTTCCGTTTACAACGTTGATCTTCTTCTGGGAGATGAATGCGCCGCAAAATATTGCCTTTTATCGAGTGTTTTATGTTGTGTTGATCGGTGGTGTTCTCTCCATGTTGGTCGCACTTGTGTTTTTCAATATTTTAAAAAACAATATCAATCCGATTACGATTGGAATAGCTGAGGAGCTGGCCAAAGCGATAACGGTCATTACGTTTGTTCGGTATCGAAAATACAGATATATTCTAAATGGCCTTCTCATTGGAGCTGCCGTAGGTGCAGGATTTGCAGCGTTTGAAACCGCGGGGTATGCTCTAAGGGCACTGCTTTCTGGGGATGGTGCAAATCTCTACAATACAATCCTATGGCGTGGAATCTTTGCACCCGGCGGCCATATTGCCTGGGCAGCGCTGACTGGTGCTGCATTTTGCAGAGTACAAGGGGACCATCCTTTTGATCTTAGGATGCTATTCCGTTTTCGGTTTTTACGTGTCTTCGTCTTAGTGGTTTTGATGCATGCACTATGGGACACTCCGATAAAAGGTATGTTCCCCTTTGGACAGATATTTTTAATGCTAGCTTCATGGGTAGTGGTCTTCCTGCTTATCCGCGCAGGCCTTAAAGAGATCGGGGAAAGAAAAATATCCGTTTAAGAAGCAGAGGAGAGTTCTTCTGTTTCTTTTTTGGACTGTTTTTGCCATCAAGCGCCAGGGGAAAATGTCAGTAATACAAGATCTTACGGACAAGACTTGTCGAGCACTTTGATTTTTGTGAAGGTATGGGAATTCATAGACGGAGAATTTCCGGTTAATGTATAAAGGTGAAGCTTAAGAAGCAGATATAAGCGGAAAAATTCCGATTAACTGTCTAAATAAGACAAAATCCAACGATTTGGAACATATAAACGGAAAAACTTCCTTTATTTTTAAGGAAATAAGGGTATTTCCCAATTTAAGCGGAATTTTCCGTTTATTTTTCAAACACAGTGAAATCAACATTCAGTGAAAACAGACCCTTAACATTAGGCATACTTTGACAGAGTCCCAAAGACCTATTTTAGATAGGAATAAAGAACCAAAAATTTCCTCTCGTATTGACAGCACCCAGGGCAAATTTTATATTAATACTCAAGGTGAGTATTCAGAATTAACAGACATCTATTTGAAATAGAAACCGGTTTCTACTCCTTGGAATACACCACACGACTTTACTTCCAATTGATTCATACATAACTACTTCAGATAAATAAGGTGTTTTTTTCTATTTTATAGAAACCGGTTTCTATAATACCACTATTTGGGAGGTGATCCAAACCGTAACTGTTTCAATCTAGGAAAATAGTAAAAGGGGGATGATAACATGACAAAAGCTCATATTAAGCAAATAGCTAAAAAGGTTTTAACATGCGGTTCGGCTACGGCCCTTACGCTTAGTCTGCTCGCACCTGCAGCAACACCTAAGGTATCTGCGGCTGAAGTTACTCCATCAAGCACAATCACAGAAATGGTGAAATTAGATCCAAGTTATCAACAAGCACCTTTTGATGGGTGGGGAACAGCACTTGTTTGGTTTGCCAATATTACAGGCGGCTGGCCGGATGAAATCAAAAACCAATTAGCCGATGCCCTTTATGGCGAGGATGGACTTAATTTTAATATAGCTCGTTATAATATCGGTGGTGGTGATTCACCAGAAACTACTCCATACATGCGCCTAGGCGGAGCAGTCCCAGGTTATTGGAATCGGCCGGCCGAATTTGGACCGCCGAATGGAAACACAGAAGGATGGACAGAGCCGAAGAACTGGTGGGACCCGACAAATCCTGAACATTGGAATTGGGATGCTGATGCTAACCAGCGCTGGTGGCTGACGGCAGCTAAGTCTAGAGGAGCAGATACATTCGAAGCCTTTTCGAACTCAGCACCATACTTTATGACGCAAAGCGGATACGTATCTGGAAACTGGAATTCTAATAATGATAACCTTAAGTCCGATCAATATAAGAATTTTGCCAGCTATTTAACGGGAGTTGTTGACCATTTACAGCAACAAACCGGCATTGAATTTAAAACGCTTTCACCGGTAAATGAACCGAATACGAATTACTGGGGTGCCAAGGGCAGACAGGAAGGATCACACTGGTCACCGGCTTCACAAGCGAAAATGATTAATGAGGTCAAACAGCAATTGACCGAAAAAGGATTGGGAACAGTTGTATCGGCAATGGACGAAACCAATCCATCAACATTCCGAAAAAACTGGGACGCGTACAATACCGACACCCGCAATAATATTGGCCAATTGAATGTACATACGTACGGAACAGGAGAAAGAATTGGTGCTAGAGATATTGCCAAAGGTGCGGATAAAAAACTCTGGATGTCGGAGGTTGACCTAAGTGTCGGCGGCCAAAATCACGAGGACATTAAGACTGGTCTTGCCATCTCGGAAAGAATTCAAGCGGATATCCAGCAGCTTGAGCCGGAAGCATGGGTGCTTTGGCAAGCAGTTGAGGATGAAGTAAATATGAGACCAGAGCATGAAAATGGCAACTGGGGTCTGATACAGGTGGACTTTGCTGCAAAGGATTTCAGCGATTTTAAAATCTACAAAAATAAAAAGTACTACGCCGTAGGTAACTATAGTAAATTTATCCGTCCTGGCGATCAGTTTATCAACTCAAACGACAAAAATACGTTAGCAGCAATTGATTCGAAAGATGACTCTGTTGTGGTCGTTTATACCAATTCATCGACAGAACAAAAAGCAATCGATTTCGATTTATCTGGTTTTGAAACAGTGAATAAGACAGCTTCAGCAACGCCATATGTAACATCTGCTACCGAGAATTTGCAGCAAAAAGCAGCCATCAAGGTAAAGGATGATCTATTAGAAGCTGTGGTTCCAGCACAATCAATTACGACATTCGTTGTATCCGGTGTATCTGGAGTTAATGACGTGGCTGGATTTTTAAATAACCAAGATCATTACAAAATAAGCAATCTAAACAGTAGCAAGGTCCTGGATGTGAAAGAGGATGGCAAGGTTGTGCAAAAAACCTATGACCGCGATAAAGCGAGCCAGCAATGGAGCATTCAAAAAGTGACTGATGGATACAGTTCAAAGGAAGAGTATAAAATCAAAGACACAAATAGCGGCAAGGTAATTGGTGTTGAAAATGGGGCCGCAGTGATTCAAACCGATCAAGACAAAACTAGCCAAAAATGGAAGTTATCCACCTCCGGCAACCAACAATTCACGTTCATTAACACAGCCAACGGTCAGCTGCTCGAAGTTGGCGGTGAATCAACAAAAGAAGATGCAGGTGTCGATGTCTGGTCTGCTAACGCAGGAAAGAATCAGACATGGATCATCAATAAGGCTGGAATTGTGGACATTGAGCCAGCCAATGTGGTCGTAACGAAGAAAAAGATCGCACCGGAAATGCCGCAGGAAGTGACCACGATTTATGGTGACGGAGAAAAAGTACAAAAAGCTGTCCAATGGGATCCAATTGCCCCTGAACAATATGACAGGGAAAACACTTTTACAGTAAGAGGTACAGTAGAGGGAACGAACATCCCGGCTATCGCTAATGTAACCGTCAGCAAGGTGGAGAGTGTAGAACCGATTAAGGTGAAAACTGTTCCAGGCAAAGCCCCGGCACTTCCTGATTTTGTACCTGCTAAACTTGAAAACGGTACAGAAGGAAACGTACGTGTGAAGTGGGAATCAATTGATCCAAGTAAGTTTGAAAGTCTTGGCAAGTTTGCAGTAAAAGGCTCGATCCCGTATAGTCATGTTAAAGTAACTGCCAATATCCAAGTTACCAAACCTGCATTGCAGAACATTGCGCTAAACCTTCCTAATTCTGGACAGGAGTTTCCAAAGGTATCAGCTTCCTTTACCGGACAATATGATAGAACAACCAATGTCAACAATGGAGAAATCTCTTCAGAGCGTTGGACGAATTGGGATCCCAACAGCTGGAGACCAGAAGATTGGGTAGCAATCGATTTTGACCGTGAAGATACAATATCTAAAATTGATTTCCATTTTTATGATGATGGCGGCGGTACGAGACCACCAGCATCACTAAATCTTGAATATTGGGATGGAACCCAGTGGAAGGCAATCGAGGGAACCCAATTAGATGTGAATGCAACAAAGGACTTAACGGTGAAGTTTGCACCAGTTACCACCTCGAAAATCCGAGTGGTGATGAAGGCGATGCCGAATACATGCATCGCGATTTCGGAAATTGAGGTATTTGGAAATGGAGATGTCACGAAGGCTGACCCAAGCATTGGGGAAGATGCAACGCTTGAGAGCATCTTAATCGATGGGAAGCCGTTAAAGGATTTCCAAGCTGACCAATTGACGTATGAGGTAAAGGAAAAAGCAGTGAAAGATCCAATAGTAACAGCGGTCACTAATGACTTATTTGCCTCCTATCAGGTTTCTGAAAAAGATGACACTGCGGTAATCACCGTAAAATCGGAGGATGGTCTTCAGACAGAAACATATACTGTGAAATATAGGTAATCCACTAGATCATAGTTGAGGATGAAAACGTCCTCAACTATGACTTTTTTTATCACCTTTATTCCTCCGCAGCCACTTTCACCTGAACATCTACCATTTATCTAATAAAATAGATTACAATTGAAAGAAAGATACTTTTCAAAGAAGGGAGGCTTTCCAGTGGATAAAAAAACGTTCACCATCTATGATATTGCCGAAGCAACAAACGTATCACCTGCGACGGTTTCCCGTGTCCTAAATGGCAATTATCCCGTCAGCAAAAAAACAAAAGAAAAAGTACTAGCGAAAATACAGGAATATAATTTTCAACCAAACAGTATTGCGAGAAGTTTGTCCAAAAAAGAAACGAAGATGATTGGATTAATCTTGCCAGACATCACGAATCCATTCTTCTCAAGCTTTTGCATCGAGTTAGAAAAATACGCACAAAAAAAGGGCTATACGATTTTCCTATGTAATTCTATGAATGATAGTGTAATGGAGTCTGTCTATCTTAAGGTTCTCTCAGAACGCCAGGTCGAAGGCATTATCATGATGGGAGGCCGGATCAACAAATCGGTAACGGAAGCGGAAGAGGCTTTAGAAGTTCTCGAAGTGATGAAAAAGATCCCTGTGTTGATGGTCAATGGAGAGATGTCCGGTGTCGATTGTTATCAGGTGAGATCCGATGAGCGGTTAGGGATGAAGATGATTGTGGAGCATTTAGTTCAAGTCGGGCACAAAAACATCGGCTTACTTGGAGGTAAGCAGGGAATAACATCAACCGATATTAAAGTAGAGGGATTTAGGCAGAACCTGTTGGAAAATGGTCTGGATTATCATCAAGAATGGCATATTTATAGCGGTTTTTCGGTAGGAAGTGGACAAATAGCGATGGAAAAGCTGCTGGAAAACAAGGAGCTGCCTACTGCGATTATTTGTATGAATGATATGATTGCCTCCGGAGCGCTAGTTGCATGCAATCAGAAACAGATCGATCCTAATAAATTTGCCTTTGTCGGCTATGATGATTCATTTGTCGCCGATATTTTGACACCGAGTCTAACCTCGATTAACCATGATTACGAAAAACTTGGCAAAGAGGCTCTAGATTTAATTATTAACGCAAAAAATGAGCTGGTGGCACCGGAGGAAACAAAAGTAATAACGATAGAACCTTTTCTCACTAAGAGGAACTCGACCGACAGATAACTCCTCGCCTTGAACTTGGTCCTAAAAAGGTCCTTTTTGTTTAAAAAGCAATAAAATAACCGCAGGCGGTTTCTCCTGCGGTCATTTGTTGGATTTAAATAAGTTGAGAATCCGATGATAGGGGCATTTGGCCAATGATGTATCATCATCACGAAGAAAATATTGCCGCCACTCAAAATTATCCTCTGCACCATAGCTGTTTAAATCGGGATGGATAGGAGCAGAATCGTAGGCTGTCAGCCTTTTTCTAATTTGTTGTTTTATCCCCTTTGCAAAATGGGGCGACTTATTAAATTCTTGGAGAACCCAGCGTGGAGTAATAGCGAGCAACATTTCATCAAAATGCCTGCTTTTTCGATTCCTATGGGCAGGTGTTGCACAGTACATAAAGTATTGCTCCCCATTAAAGCAAAACTCCCAAACAGGATGATGGGGGTCCATTGGTAAATCCTCTGGCCAATCAAATTGGTCGATGCTTCTTAAGCCGCTAAGATGCTTCCAAAATGTTTGTTCGTAATCTTCAACCTGATAGGCGTCCTTCATGTCTTCGGGCGTTTCATAAAAAACAATCAGTGATGTGTAGCCTCCGATATTCCTAGAAACTTCAGTATAACTACTCAATGCTTCCGCAAGTTCATATAGAGTAGAAGGTTCTCTCGGATCCCCAATAAAGCTGTATCGCAGTTGATTTTTAGAGAATCCAATAGTTGCAGGGATACAGGGAAAGGGTTTTTCTTTGTCACTCATTTTAGTGGAAAATTTCTCTATAGCATTCTTTTCCCATTCCTTTAATTGATTCCTGCCTAAAGGATCGTCTATATAAAGTCCTTTCACGATTGACACCTCCATACTGCAGTATATTCATACGTACAAGAGTGGGGAGATGTCCTGATTTAAATGGGCAAACCCTAAAAATTTCTTAAGAATATCGCTTGGTATCAAAGATTATAGAGCCAAAGTGTTTCCGATTTTCGATTAAAAAGAATGCATCAATTGCTGATCGAAGAATAGATGTTAGAGATGGATTCAATCAATATCTTATGAGGAAAATCTGCAGATCGGACCGCAATATACCAGTTGGGGAGGATGCTTATGAGATTGATAACTTGGACTTTGGGCGTATTTAAAAAGAAACATAAGATTACAGCCGTTCTGTATACCAAGAATATAAAGCATGTGCTCGGCAGCCTGTTAGGTGCGATCGCTGCCATCTTGCAATCAGCGGGTTTGATAGGTGGGATTGGTTATGCGTTCAGCATCATGGCTACCGGACCGATTGTTCTTGCGATGGTCATTTCCATCCGAATCGGTCTTTTAACATATGCTGTCACTGCTTTTTTATTGGTCATCCTGCAACCTAGTGAAGTCCTGGTTTTCCTATTTACCACCGGTCTTCTCGGCATTGCCCTTGGGATAGGATTTAAACGGTTTAAAACAGGATCAATGGTTTCGTTAATGGGCGGAACCTGTCTTTCAGCAGGTATTTTTATCTTACTTTACATAATTCAATTCCCCGTATTAGGACCTTCAGTTTCAAGCCGAATAAGTGGAACAGTGGTAGCAGGAGTTTTCCTGTTTGGCCAGTTTTATAGCTGGATTTGGATGAATCTTAGCATAGTTGGAATGAAGTATTTAAATAAGGTCATGTTGAGAAAGATATTGGTAGAGAAAGATGAGTCAAGTTGAAAGTTATGGGGGATAAACAAATTGCAACTAATAAATAATTTTTTGTTAATAATAATGCACGTTTCTTCTCCATTAACATAAATTAGCTTCTGTGAGAAATTTGATTGGAAGGAAGAAATCATTATGAACAACCATGAATTTAAAATTAAAACAACTAAACATGCATTTAACGTCGGAGGAACTGAATATAAAGTAATTGAAATAAAGGTAAATGATCTATCTGAAAATTTATATGCTGTCGTAACTCCTATTAAAATGAAATAATACCTATCGAACTTATGGCCTCATCCAATCAAGAGAGGCCCTTATTTAAATTTTGCTTTTTTTCTGAAAGATTGATGCATCTTAATTCGCTCATTGTAACGTGGGATTCGCTCATAAATGTCCATTATTCGCTCATAGAAACTCAATATTCGCTCATAGCACTTGGCTTTATTGATATAACTAGGTCTTTTGGACTACCAAAATTTACAGCTATCTTCCATTTGGCAGACATGATATATTTCTCTTGTAAGTTCTTAACGGAACTGACGCGAAACTTTTATTACAGAGAAGTACTCAAGAGGCTGAAGAGGCGCCCCTGCTAAGGGTGTAGGTCGGGTAACCGGCGCGAGGGTTCAAATCCCTTCTTCTCTGCCATTATATTATGGGAATGTCTTGGAATCGACAGGGATCGTTTGAGCTTATATTGCGAGTCGAGGGATTCGGCCTCGTTAAAACGATAAAGCCTATAACTGGCAAACAAAACAACAACTTCGCTTTCGCTGCCTAATATCAGACGATAGCGGTTCCTCCCTCCATCGTCCATGTGGTAGGGTAAGGGACTCATTCTAAGTGGACTACGCCGAATTCCACCGTCTGAGGATGAAGGAAGAGACTAACCAGACTAACTGCTTCAACGCCTGTCAGTAGGCTAACGAAGTAAGTGAAATCAATTCTACTGACTACACTCGTAGATGTATAAGTGTCAAGATCTTTGCACACGGGTTCAACTCCCGTCATTTCCACTAAAATTTAAAAAATTTCTTGAAAAAGATTCATTATCCGATTATTATGTAAATATGACGTAAGTATTATGCCGGTTTAGCTCAATTGGTAGAGCACGACCGAATAGGCATCCTGAAAAGGCTTCAGCATACTGACCAAATTGCTGCTTGCATAAGCATTCTGAGGTCAGGATGACGTAACTTTTCAGCGTGTACAAACTTTATAATACCTCAAATTATTTGCCGGTTTAGCTCAATTGGTAGAGCAACTGACTTGTAATCAGTAGGTTGGGGGTTCAAGTCCTCTAGCCGGCACCATTTTTCCGCAGTAGCTCAGTGGTAGAGCTATCGGCTGTTAACCGATCGGTCGTAGGTTCGAGTCCTACCTGCGGAGTTTAGTCCAACAAAGACATTAGGAAACTGGTCAGGGCGGGAACGCAGCAGCCATAACTAGTGGAATTGTGTGGACTATTACATAGCACAAACACTTTATAAACTAACTTTCTAATACTAATATCTACCATTTCCATCACCATCCATATTTGTGGATGGTGATTTTATTTTTAGTAAACGCATAATATCATCAATGAAAGAAAAAAGCGCCAGTTAGACGCTTTGTAAGTTCTTAAGGAGTTACTGTATCTTAGGAATGGTTATCTTAGATCGCAATGGACAAACATGGAGTCAAGGTAAATAAAATGATTAAATAACATATAGAAGGTGACAAAAATGGAAGCAATTGTCCTAGCTGCTGGATACTCTAGTCGTGCGAATGCATATAAAATGACTCTGCCACTCGGGCAAATGACTGTATTGGAGCAAACCCTATCAAAATTTGAAGGAATATGCAGCAGGGTCATCGTCGTAGCGGGGTTTCAAGCACATATAATCCAAGAGGAAATTGTTAAAATCAACAATAAAAATGCCTATACATTTCAGCTGAAATTTGTTTACAATGAATACTTTAACCAGGGAATGTTTAGTTCCATCCAAAAGGGAAGTAGCGAAGTAAATGCCTCAACCTTCTTTATTACACCTGGAGATTGTCCGCTTGTAAAAAAAGAGACCGTTCAGTTACTAGCAGTACAAGAAGGGAACGTAGTGATTCCCAGTTTTAATTGTAAAGGTGGTCACCCTATCAAATTATCAAGTGAAGTGAAACAGAAAATTCTCGAAACCAAACCAGACAGTAATCTGCGTGTAGTATTAAGCTGTTTCGATAAGAAATATATGAATGCAGAGGATCCGGGAGTTTTAATGGATGTTGATACACTGGAGGATTACCAAAAAGCCATTGATTATTATGATAAAGCTTAGATTTCACTATATTTTTCCGCTTCATAACCGGAGGCGATTCTTTAAAAAGCAGCAGAAGAATATAAGTGAATCCAAATAAAAAAGCCAAATCTCTTACTGCAGTACCTAGAAATTTGGCTTTTGAACACCAAGTTATAACTAAAATATAAATTCTATGGATTACAGGTTGCTTGCCAGAATCTATAAACTCTTTGTCAGATAACGTAACTCGTGCTGTGAGAGTAAAGTAAATATCTGACCTTTATTTTTTTACGAATTGCTATATATTCATTATTCCTTCTTTAGTTAATTGACTTGAATGTTGTTTCTTAATAATAATGACAAATAAGCTTGCAAGTAAACAGAACATTCCTGCCGAGAAGAATGCCCAAGTATAAGTGTTGAAAAATTTATAGACTAGACCCCCTCCATATGCAGCGACTGCAGCACCTACCTGATGTGATGCGAAAATCCAACCGTAAATTATTCCACTTTTAGTAGTACCAAAGATTTGTCTTGAGATACTAATAGTAGGGGGAACAGTTGCAATCCAATCTAATCCATAAAATACAGTAAAGAAAACTAGCATAGTAGTGGAACCTTCATTTAATGCAAAAGGAAGTAATACAAGCGAAGCCCCTCTTAAACCATAGTACCAAAATAATAGCCATCGATTATCGAAACGATCTGACAGCCACCCGGATAGAGTTGTTCCTACTAGATTAAAGATTCCCATAAACGAAAGAAAAGAAGCTGCTGTCACTAAAGGGATGCCAAAACTAATACAGTAAGAAACAAAATGAGTACCAATTAATCCGCTCGTTGAAAGCCCACAAATAAAGAAACTACCTGCTAATAACCAAAATTCCTTCACCTTCACAGCTTCGAATAAGCCATTGAAGGCTAAAACAATAGGATTTTTCTTTTCTCCTTTATTGCTCACTTGTGTTTCTTTTTCCAGTCCATATGGAAGAATGCCAACATCCTTAGGTGTGTTTTTCATAAATAAAAGGATTATGATAAGCATTATGAAACTAAGGATCATAAATAAAGCAATCGCCCAGCGCCACGAATAATTTTCAATTATAGCCGCTAAAACAGGAAGTAGAATTAACTGACCAGTTGCTGTACTTGCTGTTAATATTCCTACTGCTAGACCTCTTCTTTTCTCAAACCAATGATTCGCCACATATGGACTTACTACCGTTAAAAAAAGGCTTGCTCCTAATCCAATTATAACGCCCCAAATAAGGATCATATGCCATGACTGGTTCATCATTAAAGTAAGTATGATACCTGTCAGCAAAGTTGCCATAGAAACGATCATCATTTTTTTTAACCCAATCACTTCTAATAATGCTGCCATGAACGGTCCTGATATCCCATATAAAAAGAGACTAATTGCAAAAGCAAGTGCAATAATAGATCGATCCCAGCCAAATTCGTTTTCTAAGGGATCTATGAAAACCCCTGAAGATGACATGACAATTCCGGCTACAATAATAGAGAAAAATGTTATAACAAGAATATACCAGCTATAGTGTATACGCTTCAAAACTCAAATACCTCCGTTGTCTTTATATAATGTTTTTTTCTAAATAATAACTTGCAAATAATTATTAGTAAAATTGAAGTTTATGAAGTTATCCATTGATTTTTTTGATACTATAAAAGTAAGAGTAAATTTAAGTAGGTGAAATAATGGAAATACGCCATTTTGTTACGTTTAAAAAGGTCATTGAAACGGGCAGCTTCACACAAGCAGCAGAACATTTAGGCTACACTCAATCGACAGTGACTTCTCATATTCAGGCACTTGAAGGACATTTAGGTGGACCTCTGTTTGATCGGATGGGTCGAAAGGTTGGATTGACTGATATTGGCAAGAAGTTGTTGCCATATATACAAGAGATTTTAGATACCTATGGAAAAATCGAAAGCATTACTAGTGATGGTGAGGATATAAGAGGGGAGTTAAAGATAGCGGCCCCGGAATCTCTAACGGTATACCGCCTAGAAATAATATTAAGAGAATATAGAAAGAAATTTCCTCATGTGCGCATCAGTTTAAGTAACGCCACCTGCGGTGATAACAAGAAATCAATACTTGATGGTAGAGCAGATATTGCGTTTGTCATGTTGCCACGGTTTGAGGATTCAGATTTAGTCATCCATCCGTTAATGAACGAACCAATTGTTCTCGTTGGAAGTCCTGACTGTTCCCTGAACAGTTTAGCTAAAAGTTACGAAAATCAGAAGCTTAGCGAGTGTTTAATTACTAACGAAAAAGAAGCCAGTTATCGAAGAATATTTGAAGAGTTCCTACGGGAAAGAGGGATTGTACCTTCCAATATTATGGAACTTTGGAGTATTGAGGCGATAAAGCGATCTGTAATGAGTGGTCTTGGTATTGCTTATTTACCTTTAATAGCTGTACAGGATGAAGTCGAAGAAGGAAAGTTGAAAATTATTCCTTGTGAAGCTGATTTAAAACTGATATACTCCCAAGTCCTTTATCACAAAAACAAATGGGTTTCCCCTGCATTATCAGGTTTTATAGATATTACCTTGAAACATGCAAGAGACTGGTCATGTGAGGAGACTACTTGTTGAGTTGAGATTGTGAAGTTCAAACTTAAACGAACGGGTTCAAAATTAGACGTTCCAGCTGCCATTTCTGGTGGCTGTTTTTCTTGTTCAACAAACGGGCAGTTTAGTAAAAGAAGGTATATTACAATGAGAGGAAATAAATGTTAATAATTTGTAAGTTCACGAAAAAGGAATTGTTAATAAACAATGAATCAAAATTATGATAAAAATTCATTTCGAAATTTGAATCTATTTGAAAAGATCTTAGTTATTACAGCATTAACACTCCTTGTTTTCCTATCCATTACTTTTGTGATAGGGAGTTTTTTCTTTGGGATTGCAGGCTTTTTTAGTTTATTTGGAGTGCAATATACATCTCCATACTCCCTTATAGGTTTTGTGTTGTTTTTCTTGCTATTGGGTGTTGTAATGGATTTATTCTCTAATGCTTTTATCAAGTTATCATCCGATTATATATCAGGTAAATATAAATTATTTATCACACGAATGGTTATTGATTGCACATTTACTTGGTTAGCTTTACATACAGTAGATGAATTTATGAATAGTATTACAGTTCCATCGACAACAGAAATTATTACAGCTTTATTATTATTCTTTATTGAAGTTGCCTTTGATGATAAAGATAAAAATAAAAAGTAATTGTTTCAATGTGGTTTCTTAGGTTTACATACGGGAATTTTTAAAAGGTTTATTTTAATTAATGCAATTTTAAATGCATTCTTTGCTTATCCGTTGTCATTTTTCGCGAAAAAAATAAGATATTATAAATTAGTTCGTTTTAATAATCATCAATTCTTCTTATATTTCTTTTCAAAGGCATTTTTATTTTATTGGTTACAATATCTATTTGAAAAGAACAAATCGCCCAATAATAAAGGGGCTTATATTGTGAAGGATTATACTTAAGCTACGGGCGGCTTTACTTCAATAAGGAGTAAGGCTTTTTTCTTGTTCAACTAAGCAGGATAGCTATAAAAATTCATTAAAATTACTATCTAAAGATGAAAAGCATATTCTTCGCAATTTATATTCCCTTTATTTACACGACCTTTCTGAATTTACCGATGGTTTAGACATATCATCAAGTGGTTCATTTGAGCTTAACTCATTTGAATTAATCTGGGAGAGAGATGGGGGAACACCATATTTTCTAAAAAAAGACCAGATAAATTATCAATAAGCCAAAAATATGCGAGTTTTTATTCATTTACTTGTATATTTTCGGCTTTTTTACATGAAGCATCATAAATTCTTGAATGAAATGAATCATAAAATATGATTCTCGTTTATAAAATCATAGGAAGAGGTTTCTATAAATAAAGTGTCCCCTATAAAAAAAGAGTCGAAGGGTGTTGTTGGAATGAACCTAAAAGACATAAGCACCTCAGTGCCCAAAAAGGACCATGGTGGTAAAGTATCGGGTCAGCTGCCCTACATTAGTGACGTGAAAGTAGAAACTATGGTTTATGGGGTTTTGTACCGGTCGACCATTGCGTATGGAAAAATCAAGTCAATTCAGTTACCGAACCTTCCTGAAGGTTATGAAGCGGTTGGGGCAGAGCATATTCCTGGACCAAATTATGTCAAAATCATCAAAGAAGATCAGCCCATTTTTGCGAATGAATGGGTCAATTATATTGGTGAGCCGATTCTTATGCTCGTTGGAAAAGAACTTAATGTCCTGTATGGATTGTTAAGTGAAATTAAGGTCGAATTTGAAGAACATCAGCCTATTTATACATTGGACGAAGCCATCCAACAAAAATCTACAACTGGTGTAAATATGGCAAGCTATGAATTCGGAGAAAGCTTAGAGAACATTACAGTGATTGAACAGGGAGCCCATAAAATAATTGAAGAAGAATATGAAACGGGTTATCAGGAGCATGTCTACCTTGAGCCACAAGGAATGCTCGCCATATATAAGGATGATGAAATTGAAGTCCAGGGTTCAATGCAATGTCTTTATTATATAAAAAATGCCTTACTAAGCGCGTTAGCCTGTGGCGATGATGAAGTCAGAGTGGTCCAAAGCCCGACCGGCGGAGGTTTTGGCGGCAAAGAAGAGTTCCCTTCAATGATGGCATGTCACGTAGCTGTTGCGGCAAAAGCAGTAAAAAAATCAGTGATGCTCGTGTTCGACCGTGCTGAGGATATGGTAGTAACCACAAAAAGGCACCCGGCCAAACTTAAATATCGAACGGCCATAGATAAGGAAGGAAATATCTTAAGCCTGTGTGTAGATATCTATTTGGATGGCGGAGCGAATGTGGGTTTGAGTTCTGTCGTGCTGCAGCGTGCCTTAATAAACAGTGCCGGTGTTTATAAAATTCCGCACTTTCATGCAAAAGGCTATGTCTTAAAAACCAATACGGTTCCGAACGGTGCCTTCAGAGGCTTTGGTGCTCCTCAAAGCTTTGCCGGAATCGAAAGTCATATGGGACATCTTAGTAAACTAGCAAATATCGATCCACTTGAATATAAACAAAAATACCTCGTCAAACAAGGAGACCCCACCATTACCAAAGGTATATTCCGCGACCCAATATTAGTGCAAGATATGATTGACGATCTACTTAACAAGTCTAAATACAAAAATAAGAAAGAAGAGTTTCAGCATTACAATCAACAAAATCAACGTTATAAAAAAGGCATTGGAACTTCGTTGTTCCTCCATGGTTGTGGATTTACAGGCAGTGGCGAACGAGACCATATTAAAGCAACAGTGAAACTGTTTAAATCAAAGGACGGAAAGGTATCACTTAAAATCTCAAATTCTGATATGGGACAAGGCATTTTGACGACCCTGTCTAAAATTGTCGCCAAAGAACTAGACCTCCCGTACGAAGAAGTATTGTACCCGTATCCCGATACAAAAGAAGTTCCAGACTCCGGTCCGACCGTAGCCTCGAGGACGACGATGATTGTCGGAAAATTGCTTGAACGGGCCGCAAAAAAACTAAAGGACCAGTGGCAAATAGGAGTGGAACAGGAAGTAGTGGAACATTATGTTCATCGTGAAATGATCCCTTGGGACGAAACAACCTTCACAGGAGATGCTTATCCCGCTTATTCATGGGGTGTGAATATCGTTGAATTGGAAGTGGATACGTTAACAGGAAATATTAAGCTAGAAAAAGTATACGGCAATTATGAAGTGGGGAAGGTCATCGATGACAGAATTATGAAAGGCCAAATTGATGGTGGTCTGGCTCAAGGGTTAGCGTACGGCTATTTAGAAAAGATGACGTCAAAGCAAGGCAGGATCCAACAAAAAAGCATATCGGATTATGGACCGCCGACTTCATTGGACGTCGTTTCAATCGAAAGCAAGGTCTTTGATAACCCTTATGCTGATGGTCCGTACGGGGCGAAGGGTGCGGGTGAATTGACATTAATCGGCGGTGCTCCAGCCGTCCAAGCGGCAATCGAGGATGCACTGCAAACTTCTTTTCAGCAAATTCCAATCACACCGGAAGTCATTATTGAAAGTCTTTGGAGGAAAGAAGGTGAAGAGGTTGATTAAATTTACACTAAATGGAAGAACAGTAGAAACGGACGCTCCTGCTACTGTAAGATTACTAGATTTAATAAGAGAAGAGTTTGAGTTAATCGGAACAAAGGAAGGCTGTGGTGAAGGGGAGTGCGGAGCCTGCAGTGTATTTGTGAATAACCTTCTGCAAAACAGCTGCCTGATTCCTATTGGCTCGATTGATGGAGCCAATATTCAAACGATTGAAGGAATACTTGATTCCGAACAATTTAAGATCTTAGATGAGAGCTATTCTAGTGCCGGGGGAGTGCAATGCGGCTATTGCATTCCGGGGATGATTATGGCAAGTGCCGCGTTATTATCTAAAAATCCTCATCCTTCCGAGGCTGAGATACGTGAGGGGATTTCTGGAAATTTATGTCGATGTACGGGCTACAATATGATTGTTGATGCGATCAATCAGGCAGCAAAAAAAGGTGATGGCTTATGGTAGAGAAAATAACCACGTATCGCTTTGAACGGTTAGACCAAACATTGAGCCAATTGAATAGTGAAGACTGTGTAATCATGGCGGGCGGCACCGATGTCATGGTTCTTCACAAAAGTGGAAGGGGAGTACCTCTGAAATTCCCAAAACCGCTTGTTTTTATTGATCATCTTTCCGAATTAAAGCAGGTATATCAAAATCACAACGATCTCCACATCGGGGCTTGCTGTACCTATAGCGAATTACTTGAAGAGCGGTTAATCCCAGTACCATTAAAGGACGCAATCAAAACGATTGCGGCACCGGCCATAAGAAACAGAGGGACATTAGGCGGGAATATTTGCAATGCATCTCCGGCTGGCGACACACTGCCATTATTATATGTATATAATGCAAAACTTGTACTGCGCTCGATTAATGGTGATCGAGTAGTGGCTATTAGCGATTTTATTCAAGGTCCAAGGCGGGTAGGGCGGCATCAAAATGAGATTTTAGCTGAAATTATCTTACCGTCCGTTTTAGAAGAAGGTGCTCATGTTGTTTTCGAGAAAGTGGGCAACCGCAATGCTGATGCCATTGCCAAAGTAGGGTTTGCAGGATATATCCGAATAAATACTGATCGAATCGATGATGTGCGCTTATGCGTAGGGGCGGTCGGACCTACTATGGTTCGTTCCATTAATATTGAAAAAATGCTGGTCGGAAAAACCATTCCATTAGCCGATGCAGACATTGCTCAAGTGGTAGCAGCTTTCAGTAAGATTATTCGGCCGATCGACGATCAGCGCTCCACAGCCGCTTACAGAAAAACCGTCGCCTTAAATCTTTTACGCAATTTCCTGAGCATGAAGCAATATCAACCGAATTAATTTTAAAAAGAAGGGGGAGAGCTATTCATGCTACTGATGGAAAAAGTGGCCTTACTGAACCGTCAAAACGAAACCTTTGCCTTAGCCATGATCATCGAATCAAAAGGCTCAACTCCCCAGCATGTTGGAAAAATGATAGTTTACCGTGACGGTACGATTGAAGGCACTGTCGGAGGGGGCTTGGCTGAATATTACATCATTGAAGAGAGTGTTAAAGCGATTAAAGATGGAAAATCGAAAATCGTTGAATACAAATTAAATAGACATGCAAAAGACGGAATTCAAATGAGTTGTGGGGGAACGTTGCGGGTGTTTATTGAAGTCTATAAAAGCAGGCCTGAACTTGTTCTATGCGGTGCCGGACATTTAGGCCAAGCGTTGGCAAAGCTTGCCGATTTCCTTGAAATCCCCTATTGCATTGTCGATGATCGAGTGGGTTATTGTACGCAGGATCGCTTTCCTAATGCGACGAACCTTTATGTGAACGAGGATATTGAAAAAGCCTTACTGGCAGCCGGCCTAAATGAGAACTCCTATGTGGTGATTGTGACAAAAGATGGCGATGACATCGTCTTAAAAACGGCACTGCAATTTCCTATTGCGTATGTGGGCATGGTCGCCAGCAAACGCAAGGTCATAACCATATTTGAAAAATTAAAAAGCGAAGGCGTCAGTCAAGAACGGTTGGAACAGGTACACTCTCCAATCGGCTTGAACATTGGCTCGGAAACCACACAAGAAATTGCAGTCAGTATTATCGGGGAAATTATCAAGGTAAGCAAGGAAAGTAAGGAAAGTAAGCTTTTGAAAGTGAAACAATTGAATAGATAATCAAGGTGTTTTATTTTGGTTTCATTTAATTAATGGATAAAGGCATTTACCAGGAGAATCAAGTTCCGTGGTAAATGCTTTTTTGCGGTAAGCCTCCAATCATGAAAAAGATTCGGAATTGTGCTAATCTTATGATATTACTGAAAGGAGGGATTGGTTAATGAGTAAAGCCATTCCAGAGTTGACTCTTAATGATGGGCTTACTTTGCCTGTAATCGGGCTGGGTACATATAAGCTAAAAGGAAATGATGGGGTTAATTCTATCCAAAGTGCGATGGATATCGGTTATAGATTAATAGATTCTGCTTATAATTATGAAAATGAAGGTACAGTGGGTGAAGCAGTTAGACGCAGTTCGGTTCCTAGAGAAGAGTTAAGAATTACTTCGAAATTACCGGGTCGTTATCAGTCATATAACAAAGCAGTAACGACGATTGAAGAATCCTTATATCGTGCACATCTCGATTATTATGATTTATATTTGATCCATTGGCCGAACCCAAAACAAGACCAATATGTAGAAGCATGGCAAGCATTAATTGAAGCAAAAAAGAAAGGGCTAATTCGTTCAATTGGTGTTTGTAATTTCCTGCCTGAACACATAAAGCGTCTAGAAAAGGAAACGGGTGTTAAGCCAAGTGTGAACCAAATTGAATTACATCCTTACTTCAATCAAGCAGATCTAAGAATTTGGCATGAAGAACAAGAGATTAAGATTGAGTCATGGAGCCCATTAGCTCGTGCCAATGATATTTTACAAAATGACACGCTGCAAATGATTGCCAGCCATCACAATAAATCCATTTCACAAATCATCCTTCGTTGGCATTATCAACTGGGGGCCATTTCGATTCCAAAATCTGCTTCTCCTACAAGGCAACTAGAAAATATATCAATCTTTGACTTCACCTTGAATGAATCTGAAATGAGCATAATTTCAGGATTTACTCGCCCTGATGGAAGGATCAATAATCAAGATCCAGCTGAATACGAAGAATTTTAAACAAGTAATGAACGGATCCATTTAATAACCAACCGGATGGAGAAGGGATAAGGAATGGTTTTTGGAGCTTTCAGCGGAATTATACGGGATGAAGAAGCTTGTTAATGGAGAACATTAAAATCCCTAAATCATTAAGAGTAACTAAATTAGTGAAATAAAACAGGAAAATAGAACTACAATATTTTTCCTGCCCTTAAACAAAATTAATCAAACAACATATAATAAAATATATGGTACACCTTAAAGAAGACCGTGACTTGGACGACACGGTCTAACAAAAAACTCGAAAGTGATTGAGTAATCCATCCTCGTCGGCAAACTCTGGTTGGATTACTCTTTTTGTTTGTTTTGTTTTCTCATGTGTGGATATCACCTACTTATTTATTTTTGGTTAAAGATGAATTATTAAGATTCTCATTTATTACATAAGGTATTTACGGTAATTGTATTGTTTTGATATGCTCTAAATTGCGACAAACCATTTCCCCTTCAGCTGTTATAAGAATCATTTTGTTATTACGAATCTTTTGAAGTAAGCCTATTTTTTCAGTATTTTCTCCACCATCTATTATAATTAGTTGATTTTCAACTTTTTTCAATTGTTCACTAAAAGATCCAGACAACGGAGTAGATTAGGTTTAAGTAGTAGAGATTCACTGTTTAATGAAAAAGGGGTTACTTTTGATGGGTAAGGAATGAGCCATTTGACATGATACATTGAGATAAACATGGATTTGTATACAGGGGAGTGAAGGACAAAATAGTCACTCATAATGCTAGTTAAATAGCCGTGAATGGATTTTTTCCCTGACACATAAACCTGAACAAACAAACCTTTAGCAAGTGTTAATACTTTTCTTCAAAATCTTTAAACATTCTTCATTCTCCTTTTTCCTCAAAAGGTGTTATCTTATTAGAACATCCCCAAAAAGCGTAGAAACCCAATAATATAAGACAACTAATGTGAATAACACAGTAGGCGGGATGACAACAGCCGTGACTTTAATATATTCACTCCAAGTTATTCTGATTTTTCCGCGCTTGACAATGTGCATCCACATCAATGTAGCCAGAGTTCCCATTGGAAGAAGTAACGAACCGATGTCACTGCCTATAATGTTAGCTAAATAGGCGATTTTCAAGGAAAGTAGACTTAACTCCATATTCGTTAACGTAAGCGTTCCAACCATAAGGGCTGGGTGATTATTAAATATGTTGGACGTTACGGTTAGTAGTGTTCCCATCATCAAACTTGCATGGAACAGACTTCCTTTAATGATTGGCTGCATAAATCCAATCAACCAGTCCGTTAAACCGATGTTATTGAGACCATAAATGATGGTATACATACCAAAGGCGAAAATGATAATATACCAAGGTGTTTTTTTCAACATATCGGCAGGGGATATTTTTAGATAAGCCCATCTCCATCCCAAGAGAACCAGAGATCCAAAAACAGCTACGAATGAGACGGGAATAGCGAAAAATGAAGCGACAAACAAACTGACACGTACTGCAAATACGAAAAGGAGGACGTTACGCATAAACCTTGACCGTGCTTTCTGCGAAGCATACTGAAGCCCTTTATGGCTTGTCTTAAGTGGAGGGTAAGAAGGGAGTGATAGTCCTGTTACCTCGGTAGGAACTGTTTTTGGTAAGATTTTGCGAAAACGAAGGAACAGGAGCCCCACTAGGAGTAGTAGTCCAAGCGTTGCAGGAACAAACATCATCGCAGTATGCATCCACAACGTCATATCCACGATTTTCAATGCAACAAGGTTTACTATATTACTTACACCGATTGGTGCACTCGAAGCGGTTGCAATTAAACCTCCAGACAGCAAATAGGGGATTTTTTGATGGTTCTTTAAGCCCATATTGTTTAGTAACATGACTAAAATGGGGGTCGTGATCAAAATACTTCCATCATTATTAAAAAAGAGGGTCATGAGAAAACAGAGAAGATTGACATACCAGAATAATCGAATGCCTGAGCCCTTTGCTTTTGTCGCGAGCTTCTCTGCCACCCAGTGAAAGAACCCAAAACTTTCTAATACAATCGCCATGACAATGGTTGCCATAATGGTAACCGCAGCACCGCTGATTGTATCAGAAATGATTGCTAGGTCAGATAATGAAACACTCCCAATTAGTACGACAATAATCGCACCTACCGCCGCAGGTATGGCTTCATTCATGCCTCTAGGTCTCCAAAGAATCAAGATGAGGGTACCCAAAAAGGTTAAAATGGTCATCCAAAGTTGAAACATATTGATCTCCTTTCATCTAGCTGGTATTAAGGATTTCCCTAAATCGACATGACCTCCACTTGTCTCTCACTCCGCTGATGTCCCTCCCTTCCATTTATCTCTCTTGTGATTTTGTACTATATCTATATGTATTTGAAAGAGACAAGCTTGGGTTTTTCCCTAACTTCCAATAAAATCCACTTGAGTCTAAACACAATGGATTAAGTAAATGCATATGTCAAGACATAAGAAAAACACGTTTGTTTGACACAACGTGTTTTTGTATAGTTCCTGTGGAGTTATTTCCATTTAGTTGAAAATATAATCTAGGTCGTTTTCCTTTTTTCATAACCAAGCCAAGGAGGCTCAGAATAACCTTCAAAGAATAGACCATGCAACGTAACATCACTTATCAATTAAGTTTCACCAGCGATATTGATGCGGCATTGATGTTGTTATTCCCTAAAATTGGCAGTAGTGTATCTGTAGCAGTTCCTATATTTCTTAGTTCTACTGTGGAATTTTTGGAAACATGGATAATTGCTTGTCCTATAAGCATTAGAGTAGCATTATTTACTTGTCTTGTAATGCCAAAGTTGGTTAGATTACTAGGCACCAAAGAATGGTTTAAGAAAATACCATATACAGAGGTGGAAGCGGGACCATCAATGAGTAACGTATATTCTATCTTATAGTCTCCCGATTTCAAAACGGTAATAGTATGGCTATTTTGGGAAAATTTTATATTATTCAATGAGCCATGCTGATTAAATCGTATATTTTCATTGGGTCCTACTAAGATTGAATCGCTTCCAACAAGTGTGAAATAACCATAGGCTGCTGAAGATTTATTCCCATTTCGATCAGACAATTTATATCACCACCTTTTCAATCAACTAATATATGATATTAGAGAATAAAGGAAATGATTGTACGATAAAGAAACTTTAGATTACTTGAAAATCAAGAAACATTGACGGGCAATTGATTTCAAAAGGAGAAGGTTACAATAAAGAATTTCTCCAAAATTGCAAAGACGCCTTCAAAAATCATGTTTGAAGGCGTTTTTCTGCGTTTTATTATAAAAATGCCGCACTTGAATATTTTCCGTAGATAAAGAGTTGTTCAATTAGTAAACCTTAGTAGTAACTTGCTTACTTCGATTTTTAGCAGCATCTATTGCTATAATCTTAATGATTGTTCCTTTTTTCATTCCCTTTATTTTTAATGAATAGGTTCCACCCCTTGTTGCTTTGACGCTTCCCAATAATTTATTTTTAACAAGGATCTCTACTAGTGAATATTTTTCTGCCTTTCCAGTTATACTCTTGGATTTGGTTGTGACCTTTTTCACTACTGGTGAACGAGGCGGAATGACGTCCAATCTATATCATTTTTGTAATAATTTATTGAATCTAACCCAATCTCCAAGGGTCCCTTGTGAAAAAATCTGATTACTTCCTTTTAATTTTGTATTAGGTGTAAGATCAATTTCCTCCTCAGGAACAAGCGTGAATTGTATTAAATCATTCCTTTTTGTTTTTTATATACTAATGTAAGGTTAGAAACTGGTTCAGATACTTCAGCTTCCACACTGACTGTGTCACCATCTTTAAGGTTTGTTGTTGTTGAGGGTTTCACTCGTTTAACATAGAGTTGGTTATTTGCTTCATTTGTTGCCAGTTCATTTTGTGTATTTATAGTGTTTTGAGTATTTAAATTACTTCCAATGGATTTTGGCCCTTGCTCTTTCACTGAAAAGCATCCACTTAGAGTAAGTAAAATTGTAATAATCGGTACAATAATTTTTTTCATTTATTTCACTCTCCAAACTGCTACAAATTAATTATTGATTCTGCTGAAACCATATTCTATTTATTAAATAAAATATATACCTGAACTATGGAACGGAATAATATTATGGCTCTTTTTTCATTCATACAATGAAAAAATTATAATAGAATTACTTTGTAATGAAATTATCATATTGCTGTGATGAGTCTGTTATACCTTTCTAGTATAGTGAAACTATCAAATCACACTAGGAGGAAACAATCATGCTAAAGAAATTCATCATAGCTTTTACCATCTTAGCTTCTTGTGGCTCTTTGTTCGCCGCCAAGGGTGAAAAAGCGGAAGCAGCAACTTATAATTATCATACAGCAGCGATTTCGATCGCAAAATCTAATCTTGGAGTTCCGTACCGATGGGGCGGAATGTCGCCAAGCGGATTTGACTGTTCAGGTCTTGTAAAGTATTCATACGGAAAAGCGGGAAGAACACTTAATCGCACGGCTGCCCAAATGTACTATGGAAACGGATATCGACCATCTAATTTACAAATTGGCGATTTACTTTTCTACGCGCCGACCAAAGCAAGTGCCCCAACCCATGTAGCCATTTATATTGGATACGGGAAAATGATCATGGCATCCTCTTCAAAAGGGGTCATTATTACCTATACAAGTAACCCTTATTGGCATGCAAGATATATTGGAGTCAAGCGCGTCTAAAGATCATCATTAATGATGGTCTTTTTTTTATCGTAGAAAAAGTTTATGTTCATGGGCAGTATAAGTGTAATCTCTCTTGTAAACCTTTTACTACTTCCTCTGGGATTTCCCTGACATTGATATCCCCACCTAGGAAAAGTAGCCAATTTATTATTTCGGTCAATTCTTCGGGCATATTAACATTGATAAAGGTCTTAAGAATCGCTGTGGATTGGTAAGGATTCGTGTAGGAAATTGAAACTTTTAATGGATGGTATTTTTTGAACTGGGCAATCGCTTTTGGACCAAGTTCAAGGATTAGGTTGATTTCCTCTTCCTGCTTCCTTAGTTTTTCTAAAATCTTTTTCTTACTTACTCTTTTTTTCGTCGGGTAGGGCTCGACATTGGTGAGATGGTCGACTGGAAAAATCCGCTTTTTTTCTTCCTTTAAGTCAAACCCTTCAATCAGCCAAAGGCTTTTTTCTCGATAAAGGTGCAAGAGATAAATTGGATAAGACTTGATTACCTCCTCTTCTTGGATAGTAATCAATAAATAACGATCCAACTGAAGGGTTTGGATCAGTTTTTCTAACATCGGATGTGGGAGGTCTGATAGATCAAGTAGGTCGGGATTATAGGGGTTGGTCCCTTCAAAAAGCAAGATTTGATTTAAAAGAACAAGGTCATCTTGCTGGTTTTCAGAGAGGAGACCAAGTAATTTTTCAGCTAAAGACTGACGACTCTTTAGATAAGGGAGCTGTTGATTTCTTGTGGCCATAAAGGCAATAAAAAGGGCTTTGACTTCATTATCGGTAAAGCGGACTACAGGAAGGACAGAGTTGTGCATGACAAAATAACCCCCATCTCTTCCAACTTCAGCGACAAGTGGCATCCCCATGGACTCAATTTCTCTAATATCTCTAATAGCTGTCGAACGAGAGATGTTAAACTCTCGCATGATTTCAGAAATGGTAAAGTGATTACGGTTGTTGATATACCGCATGATGATATTAATCCGTTCAACTTTTTTCATCGGGACTCCTAAACAGTATCATTTTTTGACATGATTTAAGGTTATGATATATCCATCAAGTGAAGAATACAAGACATTTGAAATTTTTAAGAAGAGGATGGTATTAAGATGGCAGAATATACACTAGAGGAAAAGGACGGTTTTACCGTTTTAGGGATTGGAACCGAGCTTAAGAGTCATTACACAGACTTTGCAGGGATAAGCAAGGAAAAGGCAGACTTTTGGCAGTCCATCAAACAAGATGGAAGGCTTGACTGGTTAAAATCTATAGCAACAAATAACTATGTTTTTGCCGTGAACGAAGCGGTGAATAACAAGATGATGCATTATGCTGGCGTCATGACAGAGGCATCGGCACCAGAAGGAGACAGACTGATCCAATTTCCTAAGGGGGAATACCTTGTTGTAAAAGGGGAAGGGAAGATGGCTGATGAACTGCATAATACGCTTGCCGGTGTCGCCTTTGGAGAAGTCTTGCCAGAAGCAAAGAATTTTGCTTATGTGGGTGGGCCCAATACAACGGTTGAAATGGGTCAGCAAGACGGCTTAGTTTTTGGTGAAATGTGGATTCCTGTTGTTAGGAAATAAAGAGATAAAAGGAGAGATGGACTTGTCCTATATCGTTGATTTTAAAAATGTGTCTACGGTAGGCTTAGAGTCTTCGCCGGTAGCAGAAACGCTTGCTGGTTTACGCGCAAATGAAGCCCGTTACTTTATGAACAAATACAAACATGAATTTACGGTAGTACCAGCTAGTGAGTCCTGCGAGACCCTTGATTATGTGAACCGAATCTTGAAAGAAGAGCGTGATATTGAATTTGCGGCCAAACCATTAGTAACATCGCGTTTTCAAGTGGAAAATATCAATTGGGCTTACGTCTTCTATGAGGATGGTCTTGAGGTCAACGTCTTGTATACGATTGATGGTCCCAAGCCGAAACGGGCCGTTGGTTTCAAGCTGTCGGAGGGGATGGAGATACCAAAAGAGTTAGAAGGGAAGTTTAAATTTGCTAGGCAGAAGTCCAAACTGGCAGGAACCATTCGTGGCTCGTTTTTTGTAATAAAGAGAGAATATTAAAGTAAGCAAAACTGCTAGTAGAGGAACTTTAGCGAAAAATTAGAGCTGCCAAATATGGTGGCTTTTCTTATTGTTCGAGAGCTAAAATTTTAATTCTACACCATTTTCTATATAAATTGTGTTTTGTAATCCGGTTTGATTTTTCAGATATTCAAATACATTTCTTGCTGTGTTTCTGATCATCACACTCAAACCTAGGTTGTCAAATACGCGTGCATAGCAGCGGAGTATCAACGTATCATTTTCTGTGAACAAATGATAATAGACGGTTTCTTTCTGTAATTTCGAAAAACAGTGGATAAATAGATATTCATCTGTTGGAACTATTCCTTTTATCAAAAGTTCTTTTTGAACGATTCGTATTATTTCCGCTATTTGATCCTCTGATAAATTAATTCTCATTCAAGCATCACCTTCTTTATTTTGATTAATATTTCATCCAATTTCATTATACTAAAGTCCATGTTCGTCTGTCACAAAGCGCGAATTAGTTAAGAATATCTTTAAAGAAATAACAAAAGGATTATTAATTTCCTATATAATTATAACTAACAAAAATAGATTATATAAGGATAGCTGATAACTTGAAAACAAAAGCAAAAGAAGAGCTTTTAAATGTCCTAAAGAAACATGGGGTATCTGAATTGAATAGCAAAAAACTTGCTAATGACATGAAATTGCCAAAGCTCTTATTGAATAAGAAAATATTATGAAATGCAATGATTTTGAGTGGAAGGAAATAATACATTGTACTTGTATTGGTCATATAAAAAAAGATTAAGGAAGTAATCAGGTAACATTATGAAGATGTATAAGCTAAAGAATAATTTTAAAGGTTTTAAAAAGGGAACACAATTCTATTTGATTGCTGAATCTGAATTTATCGGAGTAAAAGATTTTGTTTTACGAACGATAGACTTAGCAGACAGGATTGCAATTAATGAAAGGGAGCTTCATAATAATTTTATTTTATTGAAGAATAGTTCAGGGGTTAATTCTAATGAAGTAACGGATGCTTGAGAGTATGATTGTAAGGCTGTTGCGGCAGCCTTTTTTTATTGTACTAAATGAGTTTAGTTAAATAAGAAATTAAACTTAATGGGTATTTGATACTAAAGATGACATAAATAAGAAGCGTTTAATAACGCTTCGGATGTGAACTATTGTGTGTTTTCGGTTTGTTTTTTTGATAACTTCCTAATTACCCCCATAAGATACCTGACCATAATAAAGGTTGTGGCAATTGAAAAAAAACTATGTATGGATGTCCATGATTTTTTATAGCTAATTAACTTTGTGTTTTTTTCAAGCCAATCCTCCGCTAATGCAGACGGGGCACTAAATAATAACGCCTTAATAAAAATTCCTAAGTTACTTGATTTACTGGTTAATTGATTAAAGTAAATACAGCTTACAGGGAAAAGTAAGTAACTAAATAAAACACTAATGTCAAAAGTTTTAAATAAATTAACTGGATATTTAAGGTAGCCTTTTTTTACTAGAACATTATCCAATATTGAAGCAATGTAGCTTTTTAATAAAAAAATGATCAACCAATCTTTTAGTGGTGGCTTTCTAACTAAATTTATAAATGTGGCGATTCCAAAAACAAATAATATCCTTAATACCTTTTTTTCAAATCCTTTAGTCATATTTTGTGCTCCTGTATCCGTTTATAGTAGTTTAATCCAAATTCATAAATTTATGATTACGTAATCTTTCAACACTTTTGTTAAGAGTTGTACTTAAGCTAACAGTTGCTTTAGTTAAAGAATAATAAGCTGCTTTTACAGCTTTTTTCTTGTTCCACTTATGGGGCCGGTTAGTTTAATAAAAAGGAGATATATAAAATAAAGCGAATTATTTTAATAAATTATATTTTAGGAGGTTCCAATGAATCCTGTTTTAAATCAAATCGGAACAGTCTTTATTCCTGTAAGTAATGTCGAAGAAGCACGGGATTGGTATTGTGATATTTTGGGGCTAGATGCAGAAGGTGAGATTTTTTTTGGGCATTTATTTATTGTACCTACAACGAATGGAACTGGAATTGTCTTGGATAGCAAGACCTATTCAGAAGAAAATATTTTCAAAACCCCAGCTTTTCATTTTAATACCCACAATATCGAAGCAGCCTATAAGTTTTTGAAGGGTAAGAATGTTGAATTAACAACAGAAATTGAGCATAATCATTGGTTTAATTTCAAAGACCCTTATGGAAATCATTTGATGGTATGTAGGTGTTAACCTTTTTCACCAATCGAGGCATAGGTCCAATTAGGAATGGCACAAATCGCAGTTGATATAAACAAACTGAGAAGAAGTTAGAGCATACTTTAAGAAAATTAGTGTTTAATTAAATGAAGGAGGACAATAAAATATGACACTTAAAGCTATTTTTAGCGATATCGACGGAACCTTATTAAATTCAAATCATCAAATTACAGAAGAAACCAAAAAAGCAATTTTAAAAGTTGTGAACAATAATATTCCCTTTATACTCGTATCAGCAAGAATGCCGAGTGGCATCCTACATCTTCAGCAAACGTTATCCATTGATTCTCCTATAATATGCTATAGTGGTGCTCTGATTTTAGGTCCAGATAATGACAATGGAGAAAAAACAATCATTGATAGCACCAGCTTATTGCAAACAGATGTACAAAAATTATATAAAATAGTCAATGAACTTTACTCATCCATTAATATTAGCTTATATAGCCATAACCAATGGGTGGTTAGTGACAGTCAAAATGAATGGGTTATACAAGAAATGGAAATTACAAATGCTACTCCAATTCATCGTCAACTCCCTTCATTTATTGAAGAGAACCATGCTATTCATAAATGTTTGTGTATGGGGGAACCACAAATAATTAATCAACTTGAATCAACATTAAAAGATAAATTCGCTAATTTAACCATCTATAAGTCAAAGGATACCTATTTAGAAATCATGTCAGGTAATGTTTCCAAATCTAATGCTATTAAAAAGCTAGAGAACCTATATCACATTACAAATCAGGAAATCATGGCCATTGGAGATAACTTTAATGATATGGATATGTTAAAATACGCAGGTTTAGGGGTTGCGATGGGGAATGCACCAGATGAGGTAAAGGTGATCGCTGATGAGGTCACTTTGAGTAATAATGAGAATGGTCTAAAACATACTTTACAAAAGTATTTTGATTAACAGGAAACTAAAATTTATAAGATTTTAATAGAGTTGAATTAGGTTCAAAATTGAGAAAATATGAATTATTTCACCTAAACAAACGGGTAGATTTACTTCAACAACGAAATAAGGTATTTAATCTTGAACGTGGCAGCTTCTTGAATAAAATGTGGTATTTTAATAAATAACAGAAGGAAAGAGATTAGGTATGGTGGCTAAAAAGAAAATTTATTATGAACGAGGTACGCAGGAACTAAGGATGAAAAATCTCCGTGCCCATAAACTAGTTCAAGAATTTAATAATTGTGCAATTGAGTTTTCTTAAAAAAAGAGAAAATTATTAAGGAATTGTTTGGAACAGTAGGGGTAAATTCGAGTATTGAACATAATTTCCATTGTGATTTAGGATACAACATTCACGTTGGAGATAATTTCTATGCTGGTTATAACTTTACGATTTTAGATATGGCAGAAGTAGTATGATTGGACCAAATGTTGGACTATATACGGCTGGTCATTCAATTGAACCTAAAGATAGGAACAAGAGTGGTTATGCTATTCCAATAACGATTGGAAATGATGTTTGGATTGGTGGTAGTTGTGTTATCTTACCAGGAATCACAATTGGTGAACATTCAATTAGTGCTGCAGGACCTGTTGTTACGAAAGATGTACCTGCTAATTCAATAGTCGCAGGAAACCCAGCAAATATACTGAAAAATATATAAATTCATATTAAACAAGAAAGATTCGAAAACCAACAAGTTAGGACCAATTATTTTGCAAAACACCCTTCAAGGATGCCACTTCGCTCAAAATAATAATTGAAATCCCTTTATTTCAACAGAAATAAACCTACAAATTAGTAAACAATTTGTAGGTCATTTTGCATTACATTTCTAATGCTTGCGATACACAACGTAGGCTTTAATGTTTTTACTTATTATTTTATTGTTAATTATGACTGTCTATTTCTTTTTAGATGGACACTATTAGAATTTTAACATAATAACTATCCATTATTTTTAACCACGACCCACAGGGAAACGTCTGAAGGTACATCAGAAGCATTATGAAGGATAACAATCATGGCATTTGGGTCACTTGGACCATTTTGTATCGAATAAATATTTGCAATGGGGGCACTCAAGTATCCTGCGCTAATTACCTGTTCATTTTTATGTGCTTCTAATCGAAAGTCCAGATATTCACCATTATTGATCCGGATGGCAGGTATCCACGTATAACGTTTAAACCCATGGCCAAGATCCTCTTCAATCGCATTTTTGCAAATCAAATCAATACGTTTCCTATACACCGAGTCATGAGATAGTTTCTCTCGATTTGTATAATGCAGCCATCCATTAACGGGTAAACTCATTCGGATCACTCCCAATCTATTAAATTAGTGGCAATTTCTAAAAACAGATTATCAGTCTTTATCTAATACATATTGAAAGAAATGGATGATATTCCAGAATTCGATGCAAAAAGCATGGTTATTCTTAATTTGACAAAAATTCCTTAAGAAAATAGTACCATATTAGTGATTAGTATAAAGTGTCTAATTTATAACAACATTTTAATTATTCAAATAAATTTTCGAAAAGGGGAACGTGCAACGTTTGTTCGGTACACATAGGTTATAACAATGGACATCTATATTTATATGTGAGGTGAAGTTAATAAAATTCAACGAAAAAAGCATACTAGCAGTAAAAACCATATTGGAGTGAGAAAATTGAATACGGATAGATGGATATTAGTGATGATCATAGTAACTTCTATTATATTTCTAATAAAATTTGTACCTCTTCAAAAGTTGAGAGATGCCGTAATTATATTTTTATCACTTCAAATGTTAACATGGCCATTGGGTCTAATTGCTGTAGAGAAGAAATGGATCGAATATCCTGTTCAATTATTACCAAATGAGAATCAAACTAATAAATCAAGTTTATTGTTTGAATATTTTTTATTCCCACTTTTAGCCATTCTTTTTAGTTTGTATTATCCTAAATACAAAAATAAAATGGTTATTGTTTTATACTATCTAATAATTACAGGTATATTTACTATTCTCGAGGTTGTGATTGAAAGGTACACGGATCTAGTACAATATCATACTTGGCGTTGGTACTGGACTTTTATATCGGTTTTGATTGTCTTATTTATCAACCATTCCTATTATTCATGGTATAAAAAAGAACTCGTGGCAGTAAGCAAAGTAAATTATGAGTAAAGAATTATTTGTTTTGATCATCTCGTGGACAGTAGCTATTGGAATGTTATGGTGGAAAATCCCAAGGAATAGGGTGAGGGAAGCACACCTTGTTTTCTTGTTTGCCCAAGCGATAGGATGGTTATACGTATTTATTCAAACTAAATTAGGGAATATAATCTTTCCATATCGTGAGTTTCCTTACGCATCTGATATGTTAATTTCTTTGCATTACATTATTTATCCAACTTTTAATGTCTTTTATATTTTGTGGTATCCAAAGAATAAGGGAAAATTTATACGAATAATCTATACCTTGATATTCATTGGAATACATCAAATGTACGAATACTTATTAGCTCGCTATACAGATTTAATCGAAAATAAGAACTGGCATTGGTCATACGGCTTACTGACAAAACTCATTATTTATTTCATCATTTTAAGATTTTACAAATGGTATAAAAAAGGATTAAAAACACCCGATTAAAATTTTAAAAAATTCACAAAAAAGATAGTTGAAATTTTCCGAAGGGACAGCACCCAATTGTAAATGGGTACTGTCCCTTTTTGTTACATTCAATCAATCAAAGGGTGGGTATTTGTGAAGAAAAAAATTGATGAGTATCAAATTTATGAAAAACACTACGAAGAAATTTATAACCAAGTTAAAAACGATCCGAATGCTCAGTCTTTAGGCATTCAGTTAAAAAAATTTGAGGCTCACAACTACAATAGGAGCGATTGTTCAATAAAAGCAGTCGCTTTGTTTTTCCGCTAACGGGGCAGGCTCAAGACCTGAAAAAGCACATGTCATAAGGTCGATGAGAGTACGGGTCAAATCCTAAAAAATCTTACGAGAAGTTCTGAAGGGGATTTTTCATGAAATCAGCTCTTATATCTTTCGGAAAAATGTCTAGAAAACGAGAAAATCACCCCGCGCGGTCGTGAGGGTGATTAATGAGGAATTGGAAACCAAATTTTACCCATACTAAATATAAAAATAAAATAATGTAGACGTAGTGAATTTATTTATAATTGGATTTTATTCCACAGAAATATAAACAGTGAGGGGGCAGAATTCCTGTAATCGTTGAAAATAAGTTTGAAGGTTGTGAAAGTATATACTGATAGGAACGAAAACTGTCAATACCCATTAGTGGTATGGAAACCAAAAGCAGATTGAACCGCCACAACTTCTTAAAGAAACGGTAGCTTTAGTAGAAGAAAGCCACTGATTTTTATTAGTGGCTTTTGTGTTTGTTTAATGGAGACCTCTTACAATTAACTATTTATTCAATTATGGCAGAATTCTAGTTACTTAATTCCATTAATACTTCGTGAACAATGTGTTGTTCAAAATCTTTTGGCTTATCCATTAGTATTCCTCTTCTTGAAGCGGATGCAATTATTAGTCCTAGTTCATAGTACATATTTTTAGAAACTAATCCTTTTGAAATCATTTTCTTCACTTCATAATAAAATTGAATCAAAAAATCACTTGGTAATTTTTCATACAAAGACAAATTTAAAACACCTACTATTCCTACTATACTAATAGGAATAATAGCAATTAAAACTCAAATTGAAAAGAGTTTTTCGCCAGATTCATTAAATTGTCATTTTATTTTACAATTACTTATAAGTTTGAGATTTTCAAGAAATGAACTATGATAAATTTAATCCCATTATTGAATAGACAAGAGTATAACTCTACTCATTCATAATATAGAATTAATTGAGGAGTGGTAGAAATGGCACGTGTTTTATTTATTAATGCCGGATCAGAAGGGCATATCAATCCAACGATTGGAGTTGTCCAAGAGCTTATTTCGCGCGGAGAAGAGGTCGTGTACTTTACGATAGAAGCTTTTCGAGAGCGACTGGAGAAGGCGGGAGCAACAGTCCGTACATTGGACGGTCAAAAATTTATAAAAGCCTTTATCTCGGGTGGTAGAAATTATTTACATGAAAGAATTAATGGTCTTCTACATACGGCAGATATTGTCATACCTAACGTTCTTGAACAGATTGAGGGAGAACATTTTGATTACATCATTCATGATTCCATGTTTGGTTGTGGACGTATACTTGCCCAAATCCTAAAGCTTCCGGCAATCAACTCTTGTACTTCCTTTGCGGAGACAAGGGAATCATTCGATAAACTGTTGGAACGGCTTTCTATAAATATTCCTACAGAAGTAATGAAAGAAATTAACGATGAGTATCAAAACCTGACAGCAATGATAAAGGAAAAATATGATGTCGAAATCAATTCTCCTTATGAAGTTTTTTGTAATCCAGCACCACTTACAATCGTGTATACAACTAGAGAGTTTCAACCTTCTGGAGAAGCATTCGACCAAACTTATAAATTTATAGGTCCATCTATTTCAACACGAGTGACTCAAGAAAATTTTGACCTTACAGCAATCAAGGGAAAAAGCCCCATTTATATTTCACTGGGTACGGTCTTTAACCGAGCCATTGAATTTTATAAACTTTGTTTTGCTGCATTTGAAAATAGCGATCATACGGTTGTCATGTCGATTGGGAAGCAAACCCTACTTAATGATTTAGGAGAGATCCCTCAAAACTTTATTGTAAAAGACTATGTTCCACAAACGGATGTGTTAAAACACAGTAAATTATTTGTCACACATGGTGGAATGAATAGTACTAATGAGGGTTTCTACTACGAGGTTCCGCTAATTGTAATCCCACAAAGTGCGGACCAGCCGATTATTGCGGGGCAAGTTGCCAATCTCGGAGCTGGTATTACATTACCAATGCAAGGCTTGAGTGCAAATCAACTACGTGAAGCGGCAGATCATGTGTTAAACGACCCATCTTTCCAAAAAGCTGTTTCAAATAAAAGAGAATCCATGCAGCAATCGGGTGGATATCACAAAGCGGTTGATGAGATTTTTGAATTTAAAAGTCAAAATGATATATAAATATCAAAAATGAAAAAATAGGATAGTTGTGCATCGGCTATCAGTATAAAATGGTAAATGCTATGATGACATATTCAAAATATAACAAAAACGGGGGAATAAAAATGGCAAAACCAAACCTTTGTCAAAGCTGTGGCATGCCCATGAAAGTTCCAAGTGAATATGGAACTGAAAAGGATGGAACACCGTCAGAAAAATTCTGTCACTATTGTTACCAAAATGGTAAATGGGTGCAGCCTGATTTAACATTCGATGAATTTTATGCATTCAGTTTGAAAAAGTTTCAGGAATCAGATATGAATCGGATTGAGAAATTTTTTCTCAATAAAATGTATACAAAAAAATTCTTAAAAAAATTAGAGCGCTGGCGCTAAAACATAAGAATTGTGCAGGCTCATTTTGTTTAGGCTTAGGGCAATTTTTGAAGAAGGGATTCTCGCTAGTTAATCGAATATTTAATTATCGGAATATTAAAAATCGAAGGTGGTGGTGTTATGTCTTCTCCTAAATCTAGGTTTGAAACGATTAATGGAATGGAAGTTCATTTTACAGAATGGGGAGATCCACAGAAACCAGCTGTGGTTTGTTGGCACGGATTAACTCGAAATGGGCGAGACTTTGATATTTTAGCCCGCCATTTATCCCAAAACTATTATATCCTTTGCCCGGATACAATTGGTCGAGGCTTGAGTCAATGGAGTTCGTCCCCTGAAAAGGATTATTGTTTTGAAACTTACAGTAACCTGGCGATTGAATTATTGGACCATTTAGGAATCGATCAAGTCCGATGGATAGGGACTTCAATGGGGGGAGCCATTGGAATGCGAATTGCTGGCACGCCTAATCATCAAAATCGGATTTCACATTTAGTGTTAAATGACATTGGCGCCGGTGCTTCTGAAAATGCTGTTCACGATATTGAAGGCATTAAACGAATTATTAGCTATGTAGGGGCTCCTCCACAATTTAAAACCTTTAGTGAATTAAAGAAGTATTACCAAACCATTTATACCACATTTGGTCTAGCGAATGAAGAGGAGTGGAATGATTTTACCCGATATTCAAGTAGAAGAAGAGATGAGGGTGGAATAAGTCCTGATTATGATCCAAACATCGCTTTGCAATTTCAGCATATAGAAGATTTAAACCTATGGAACTACTGGGAAGTGGTTCAATCTAAAATATTACTAATCCGAGGAGAAATTTCCGACGTTCTTCCTCTTGATGTTGCGGAAAAAATGAAGCAAAAACCAAACTGTCAAATGGTAACGGTTCCAAAACTTGGTCATGCCCCAGCTTTAAATACAAAAGAACAAATTACCATCATTGAGAATTTTCTTTTGTAAATGGTAATTTAATCTATTGAATTAGGGATGGGTACCAAGTATATGACTATGAAACTCATTCAAAAAGTTATAGAAAAAGCCGAACATCTTAATTGGAAATAGGATGTTCGGCTTTTTATCTTTTGCTACCAATCGATTCGTTTTCCATCTCTGAAGAATCCCCCGTTAGGTCCTTCAGGTCCAATTGTCGCTAACCAAAGGATAGACTCAGCAGCTTGCTTTGGAGTTCGTGGAGCCGATGGTCCACCCATATCTGAGCTTACCCATCCCGGATCGACAGCGTTTATTTTGATATCATCATTAATTTCTGCCGAGATTAATTGTGTCAGTCCATTCAAGACAAGCTTAGACAATTTATAAGCGCCTGCTCCAGGATAAGACATTTCACTCAACGCCCCATATTCCGAAGAAATATTAATAATTCTTCCATATCCTTGTTCTTCCATGAGTGGGATAAAGGAGCGGATGACATGGTAAGCACCGAAGAAATTCGTTGTCATCGTTCGCTCCAGAATGGAAGGGTCCATAGACACTAACTTTTTATTATCATCCAAATAGACCCCAGCATTATTAATCAATACGTCTAATCTTCCATACTGCTCATTTACTGTAATCGCAGCTTGACGAATGCTTTCTTGATTATCAACATCCATCACCACAAACGAAACATCCAGATGTGACTCTTTAAGCTTTTGGGTAGTTTCATGACCCATCTCTGGGTCCCGGCTTGCTAAAATAACCTTAAAATCTTTTAAAGCTAATTGCTTGACCAGCTCATATCCAATTCCTCGATTCCCACCGGTGACAAGTGCAACTTTTATATCCGATGACATTTTTAATCCTCCATTTCTCAGTAACTAATATTGGGCTAGAGCAGATTTTTTTACACCCTAAAAATCTCGAAGAGTAATCTATCACTTTTTCAGGTTTTCGAAGGGATTAGGTCATCATCGCCTCTATGATGACCACTATCTCAGGTTTTTCGAAAGGATTAGGTCATCATTGCCTTTATGATGACCACTTTCTCAGGTTTTTCGAAAGGATTGGGTCATCATCGCCTTTATGAAGACCACTTTCTCAGGTTTTTCTAAAGGATTAGGTCATCATTGCCTTTATGAAGACCACTTTCTCAGGTTTTCCAAAAGGATTAGGTCATCATCTCCTCTATGATTACCACTTTCTCAGATTTTCCGAAAGGATTAGGTCATCATCGCCTCTATGATGACCACTATCTTAGATTTTCCGAAAAGATTAGGTCATCATCGCCTTTATGATGACCACTTTCTCAGATTTTCCGAAAGGATTAGGTCATCATTGCCTCTATGATGACCACTTTCTCAGGTATTTCGAAAGGATTAGGTCATCATTGCCTCTATGATGACCACTTTCTCAGGTTTTTCGAAAGGATTAGGTCATCATTGCCTTTATGATGACCACTTTCTCAGGTTTTTCGAAAGGATTAGGTCATCATTGCCTCTATGATAACCACTTTCTCAGATTTTCCGAAAGGATTAGGTCATCATTGCCTTTATGATGACCATTTTCTCAGATTTTCCGAAAGGATTAGGTCATCATTGCCTTTATGATGATAAACAAGTTGAAGCTTTAATAGAAGGTTGTTTGGTAGGACTATAAATATAGTTTCTTAGTAAAATAGTTACCAAACTTAGTATCAATGATAGGATTCCCACAAATACGACGTATGGTGTACCCATTTCTGAAATAAATAACCCGCCTACCGCTGCACCAATGGTTGTTCCTACGTTACAAGATGAGATAAATAAACCATTGGCGAAATCAGGCGCTTCAGGAGCCGCAGATATAATCCAATATTGATTTATATTACCACCTATCCCTCCTAAAATACCCCAAAATAGGGTAATGAAGGCCATAGGTAAGGTAAACTGTCCAAATAAGAATAATAGGATGTAAACGATACCTAATACAAAAGGAAAAGATGCGACTAATTTGTTTGCATTTTTAGTAAGTAATTTCCCTGCCACAATGTTTCCAATAATATTGGCTCCACCGAATATGAACAGCATCAAACTAATTGTATTCGAAGACATATTGGTAACAGTTTTTAAATACTCAGCAAAATAGCTATAAACTCCAAATACGGCAGAGTTTAATAAAATGACTGTAACTATGGAAAGCCATGTAATAGATTTTTTTAATACTGATAATTGTGCTCCAGAAGAAAGTCGTTCCTTAACAGGCATCGATGGTACAAATAGTAACGTAGCAATGAATACAATAGCATTAACAATAGCAAAGAATGCCATCGCCATTTCAAACGAAACGGCACTCGCGATAAAACTTGCGATTGGTACACCGACTACCATACCGGCTGATACTCCTATGAATACTTTAGAAACAGCCTTTGGAGCTTCCTCTTTACTTACTGAAGAAGCAGCAACTGTAAAGGCCAAGGAACAATAAATAGGATGAAAAAAGGCTGGAATAATCCGAGCAATTAATAGAATAGTAAAGTTAGATGTAAAGATGGATACGATGTTCCCCAAAATGAAAACACCTAGTACCAGTAACATGACCTTCTTCCGATTTATACCGGAAAACAATAACGGCATCGTTGGACCGGATACTGCAACAACAAGGGCAAACAGGCTCACCAGCCATCCTGCTTTTGATATGCTGACATGAAAGTGTTCAGCAATGGCAGGTAATATCCCAATAACCCCCATTTCAGTATTTAAGATGCCAAATACTCCTATAGCCATTATGAAAATTAACAAATTACTCTTTTTAGTTAAAAAAACATATCCAGTCTTAAATAAAGACATGTTTATTACCTCCCGTAATTTGGCTTATGTACGGGAGTAAGTATAAACGCTAGAGTTAACTCTATATCAAGGATGAAATTTTATGTAAAAAAATGTAAGAACTTTCTCATTGACCTATCGTTTAATCTAGGTTGTAAAGTCTTTTGGAATGATGTCACAAGGAGGAAATGTGCATGGCAAAGGGGATAACGCGAAAATACCGGTTCTTACGGACAAAACTCGTCAAGCGATCGGGGAAAGTGTCCGCAAAACCGGTTCTTACGGACAAAACCCGCCAAGCGACAGAGGAAAGTGTCCGCAATACCGGTTCTTACGGACAAAACCCGCCAAGCGATAGAGCGAATTGTCCGCAAAACCGGTTCTTACGGACAAAGCTTGCCAAGTGACAAAGTGAAATGTCCGTAATACTGTCTGCTTCTGAATTTTGATACTTGATAATAAGAAAAGCAACAATCTTTTAGAAAAGAGCCTTAATCAATAGTAGAAATTTCTATTTTATCATTTTTGTGAATATCTTCCGTTCCAGCATCCAATGCAGTCTTGTAATATAAGCATTTATGCTCGATGACTTCCATTGTTTTTTTCAGTTCTTCCATTTGTGCTTCTACATTCGCTTTTCGCTCCATAAACATGTCATATCTTTGTTGCAAAGTGGAATCCCCATCAGAACACCAATCGATGAAATTTTTAATTTCCTTAATAGGCATTCCTGTCGATTTTAGACATTCAATTACTTTTAAAGCGCCGATATCGGATTCTTTAAACATTCGAATTCCGCTAGGTGTGCGTTCTACAAAAGGAATAAGTCCCTCCTTGTCGTAGTAACGCAAGGTATATACTGTAAGATTTAATTCCTTTGCAACCTCGCTGATAGAATAAGTCTTCATCTTGTATCTCCCATCCTAATTGATATAGACTTCGAGTTAACTCTATGATAGAGAGGATTTTAACACGCTGAATGCTTAATGTCAAAGCTGTCACGTAAACATAAAAAGGCAAAACAGAAATCAAAAGCTCAAAACTTTATCCGCAAAATACTTGACCTAGAGTTAACTCTAAGGATTAATATTGTTCTGCAAGAGAGAAAAGTAGGGTAAATATGATTGATGGGGAATTTGAACCTGAGTTAAACCCGTTAAAAGTACATTCTCTTGAAAAAATATAAATTATTGGAGGTTTTATTAATGATTACTGCTAAAGCACGAGCTGTCGATGGCCCAGACAAACTGTTTCGAGCGGCTGAAATTAAAAGACGCGATCTTGATTTACATGATGTTCTGATTGAAATTAAATATGCAGGGATATGCCATTCTGACATCCATACTGCTCACGGCGAATGGGGTCCCGTAAACTATCCCCTCGTGCCTGGACACGAGATCGCTGGAATTGTCACGGAAGTAGGAACAGAGGTCACAAAGTACAAGGTCGGTGATCGGGTAGGGGTCGGATGTATGGTTGATTCCTGTGGCGATTGCGAGAACTGCCGTAAAGGAGAAGAACAATACTGTCTGAACGGAAATGTCCCTACATACGCTGGTGTTGACAAGTACGGCGAGCCTACTCAAGGTGGGTATTCTACACACATAGTCGTCACTGAGGACTTCGTGGTCAGAATTCCTGATAGCATTGGGCTTGACGCTGCCGCACCATTACTTTGCGCAGGTATTACGACATTTTCACCACTAAACCATTGGGGAGCAGGACCAGGTAAGAAAGTAGCGGTCGTTGGTATGGGTGGTCTTGGTCATATGGCAGTCAAAATTGCACATGCCATGGGTGCCGAGGTTACCGTTTTGTCTCAATCATTAAAGAAAATGGACGATGGCTTGCAATTCGGCGCAGCTAACTACTATGCCACAAGTGACCCAGAAACATTCGAGAAACTTGCCGGAGCCTTTGACTTAATTATTAACACGGTAAGTGCAAAAATCGATATTAATGCTTATTTCGCCCTACTCACTCTTGACGGTACGTTGGTTAATGTCGGTGCACCAGCGGAGCCGTTGTCAGTTAATGTATTCTCACTCATCGGTCATCGTCGTTCATTTGCGGGTTCAATGATTGGAGGCATCCGTGAGACTCAGGAAATGTTGGAGTTCTGTGCAAAACATAACATTGTTCCTAAGATTGAAGTAATTTCCGCAGACCAAATTGATGAAGCCTACAAACGTGTATTAGCTTCAGCTGTGAAGTATCGATTTGTAATTGACATTAGTACAATGTAAGTTGTGTAAACGATAGGATGTCCAAAAAGCCTAGCTTCTTGGACATCCTTTTATATATTTAGCTTAAAATTTAACTTATACTGTACTTATGAAGAAATACCAATAATAGCAAACTAGGAGAAGAATCCCAAGCCATGTATCGAAAGGAGGGATTTAGTATTTTAAATACAAAAAAAATTCCTGCCTCACAAAAAACGGCCGGAGGTTTTGCACCAAAAGGTAAGTACATAATAATGAAAAAAATAATGATTTTTTTATTGGTTACTTTAGTTTTAATAGGAGCTGTTATTTCATTGTATATAAACTTGCATCCAGTATTCGGTAGAAACCCCAGTAACGAACAAAAAGAGGTATATAAAACGTTTGATAATTATGTGAACGGGAAATTTGTTTACCAGTCACCACCAAAATCCACTATTACATCCACGTTTAAGAACTCTAAATCAAGTAGTAAAGACCGAAGACCTGTTGAAATTCCTGTATCCGAGATTGATTGGAACAAAATTAATAATAAAGAAGATAGTCTAACTTGGTTTGGGCATTCTGCTTTTTTACTTAGCATCGATAATAAAAAGATACTCATAGATCCGATGCTTGGCCGTATTGCTTCACCTGTTTCCTTTGTAGGACCTACACGCTACAGCGAGGATATGTTGGATATTATTGAAGATATGCCGCCAATTGATGCTGTCTTTATTACTCATGATCATTATGATCACTTAGATTATCCTTCCATCCGGAAACTAAAGAGCAAGGTTGGTCATTTCTTTGTTCCTTACGGTGTAAGTAATCATTTGATCCGATGGGGAGTGGAAAAAGAAAAAATTACAGAACTCAACTGGTGGGAGGACACTTCATTCCAAGGTTTAAACATTGCCTTGACACCATCCAAGCATTTTTCTGGAAGGGGGATTTTTAATCGAAATTCAACCCTTTGGGGTGGTTGGGTTATTGTTGGAAAACAGACCCGTTTCTATACCAGCGGAGATGGGGGCTATGATGCGCATTTTAAAGAAATTGGAGAAAAATATGGTCCTTTCGATATCGCCTTAATCGAAGGCGGCCAATATGATAGACGCTGGTCTTGGGCTCATATGTTTCCAGAAGAATCTGTACAGGCTAATATAGATGTAAAAGGAAAAAATATGATGTTAATGCATTGGGGAGCTTTTACCCTTGCGAATCATGGATGGTCAGAACCTATAGAACGAGCGTTAAAAGAGGCAAAGAAAAATGATGTGAATCTCATCGCTCCTAGAATTGGTGAAACTGTTCCTTTAATAGAATCGTTATCTACTCCTGTTACATCATGGTGGGAAATATAAAAGGGGATTTTTCAAGTAATTCTTTATCCAATTTAATAAAGGCCTAATAAATTTTCGAAGAAAAGACCCTTAGATTTAAGAAAATCAAGGGTCTAACCGTAAATTAGAATCACCTAATTGTGAGCTTTTTCAAGAAATAGTCTTATACCAAAACCTATCAGTATGGTTCCCGTGAGTCCTTCAATAATATTTTGTGTTTTAGGTTTTTTCATAAAAGCACTAATATGATTAATTAAATAGACATAGAGCACAGACCATAGGGCAGTCATTACCGTATAAGTGGTACCCATGATCACAAACGGTAAAAACGAAGTGTTTCCATGGTCAACAAATTGAGGGAAAAAGGTTAAGAAAAGAACCGCAATTTTGGGGTTGAGGAGATTTGTAAGGAACCCTTGTTTAAAACAAGAGGTGCTTGCAACTTTCCTTTGTGTATTCATCTCAACGCTTGCTGCTACTTCTTTGTTCTTTAAAGACCATAATGTCTTAACACCCATATAAATTAGGTAAGCAGCCCCTACATATTTAAAGACAGAAAATAATAACGCTGATTTCATAATGATGGCTGAAAGTCCTAATACAGCAGCAGATGTATGGATAAAAAGGGCACAACAAATACCTAAAAGTGTTTTAAGACCCCCGACTTTCCCCGCGGTGATCGTATTTTTTGTAGTAATTGCAGTGTCGGGACCGGGTAAAATGATAAAAAAAATACACATAAGAACAAACATATAAAAGTTTTCCAATTTAGGATCTCCTTTCAGCTTTAGATAAGGTTTGAATATAATTCTTAAAAATAATTATATATAAAGCTGGAGATTAATTGAAGATTAAACTTTTTTGGATGCTTAGCTCCGAACCTGTTTTGAATATTTTTTAGTAAGTGTTTGAAATTTACTAAAATACATATAATCATTTATTAGAAAAAATTTTGAGATAAATCTACATCCCCCAGGTTTATCCGATATTGAAAGGAGATAGGCCTTAAATGAACAGTCCGATTTAAGATCTCCCAATAATCAAGATTAATTTGAAATATTGGGGGATGTAGAATGAAATTGAATAAAAATTTTACTTTGTTACTGTTAGGTCATTCGTTCGCAAATATGGGCGATGTCCTATATATCGTTAGTGTTATTAGTGTGATATTTAACTTAACAGATTCTGCAACAGTATCATCATTCGTTCCATTTACGATTACTTCATCTATGTTTGTTTCCAGCATGTTAACTCCTCTTTTAGTTGGAAAAGTGAATTTAAAATGGTTAATGGCTTGGTCACAAATCGGAAAGACCATTCTGCTTGTTATTTTGGGTTTGATGATAGTTGGTATTACAGCATCTAATTATTATTTAATCTTTTTAATAATTGGTTTGATTGCGATTCTTGACGGTTGTGCAAATCCCATAAGACAAACATTAATTCCATACTATGTAAACCCTATTGATTTAATAAAAGCTAATGGAATTGCTGAAACAGTGACTCAAATCATTCAAGCAGTAATGTGGTTCGTGGGTAGTCTGTTTTTAATAGTATTAAGTCCGCAACAACTCATTTGGCTCGTTGGATGTTTGTTCGTAATATCAAGTGTTTTGCTAAGTTTATTAGAAACTGTAAGTCATACTTCATCGGAGCAAAAAGGGAAATTAGAACAACTTAAAGAGGGATGGAAAACTTTATTAATTACACCTGTGTTGAAAAGAATTGCTTTGATCGACACTTTAGAAACCATTGCAGGGACGGTATGGATTGCGGCTATTTTATATGTTTTCGTGAACGATGCTTTACACGTTGATGAAAAATGGTGGGGTTTTATCAATGGTGCTTTCTTTCTAGGCTTAATCATAGGAAGCATTTTTTGTATTAAATATTCTAGTTTTGTGGAAAAGAACCTGGGTACTTTTATTTTTGTTGGTTCATTCACGTGTTTCTTAGTCACCATATTTTTTAGCCTAAATAGTAATCCGCTCATGGCCTTATGTCTATCGCTCTTTATGGGGCTTTTTGGGCAAATCAAATACATTCCTCAACAAACGGTCATACAAACTAGTGTTACCAAAGAGGAGTTGTCCACTGTTTATACCTCATTAAGTGCGATTGGAACGGGGATGTTTGGGGCTGGTTCTTTGGCAATGGGGATATTAGCAGACTTGTTTGGGGTAAGAAGTGTATTCATTTTATCTGGGATAATGATTGCTTTGGCAAGTACAATTGTTTATAAATACAAACAACTGTTTGTTAGAAAGTTATTCCAAAAATAGCGTTGTGAAGGAAGGATTGTAATTAATAAAATCCTTCCTTTTAATGTTTGGAGTAGTTTGTGAAAATTAAGGAAAAGGGGAGTTTACTTAAATAAAAACAAACAAAGGAAGGGAGATTCACGTGAAAAAAGAGCGTAACATTATTTTATACATAGGCACTTCAATTGATGGCTATATTGCAAATGAGGATGGTACATTAGAATGGTTAGAATCAACAGAAGTAGAGGGAGATTCTGGCTACAATTCACTCCTTGAAAGAATAGACACTGTAGTTATGGGAAAAGGAACCTATGATGTCGTTCGTGGATTTGATATGGACTACCCTTATAGCACTTATAAGAATTATGTATTTTCAAAATCTGTTAGTGGATCAGATGAATACGCTACCTTTATTGATGAAGAGGCCAAAACGTTTATTAATAATCTAAAACAAAAGCCTGGTAAAGATATATGGTTAATTGGTGGAGGAAAGTTAGCTCGTGAATTTTTTAAAGATAATTTAATTGATGAAATTCAATTAGGTATTGCACCTATTATTTTAGGGAAAGGGATCACCCTATATACGGGGGATGACATTACTCAAAACTACACATTAACGAAAGTAGAAAAATTAGGTCAACTGGCAATGCTTCATTATATGAAAAAATAATTTTCATTTTCCCCCTTTTTGCAGTGACGTTTAAAATTTTCACACCCTTTGATGTTTTTACTAGTGGTAAAAAAGTAGATCAGGAGGGTGTCGCAATGATTATTAGAATTGCGCTAATGCCCATGCAAAGCTTCATTTAAAAAAACAAATCAATAAGTAAGAAAAAACTAACCGGAAAATTTCCGATTAGTTTTTTGTCGTTAAAAAATAAAAGTAAAAAAGATACATTGGGAATTAAAAATAAATGCTGGGGCAAATTAATGATTGGGAGTTTTATAAAAAAAGTGTGATTTTTTATTCTTAAAAGAGTTCATGGGTTTTATACGACAATTTTAAAGAATATATAAGATCAATTTAGGTGATATAAATGCCTTTCAAGTTTTTCCAAGAATTTAAAAATAATCAGAAGTCAGAGAACGAGACAAAGTCAATAAAAACGATTTTTGAACAAGCTGCTAAATCGAGTGATTTTCATCAATTTTTACTATCTGAAGAACTGGATATTACAATTAGTTACTATAAAAGTATGGTGGATCCAAAGAAAATAAATAACCTTCTTCTTCCAGCAATTCAAGAACATAGTGAGAAAATTAGGGGAATTAATGACATAAAAAAGTTTATTCCTTTTGAGGATCTTTTAGTTACAACTAATCCATTAGATGTAGAAGAAAAATTAATTAAAGGATATGTTATTGTTCAATTAAAAGATTCCAACCAACATTTTTTAACGATAAATATTGAAAATGCCAATCTTGGTTATCGAGAGAATAATGATACAGAAAATGAATTTAGTGTTATCGGCCCAAAAGTTGGATTTGTAGAAAACATAGGTATTAATATTCATTTGTTAAGAAAGCAAATAGCTGTTCCAGAGTTAGTTTTTGAAGAAATAAAAATTGGTTCAATGTCTAAAACTGAAGTAGTCATTGCGTATTTAGATGGAATTACCAATCCAGAATATATTCAAACTGTTCGACAACGATTAAAGGATATTGACTTTGATGTTATTTTCGATAATTCCCAAATTGATCAAATTATTTCAGATAACTCAAATACTCCCTTTCCTGTTTTTTTATCCACTGAGCGGATTGACAGGGTTATATATGCAATGGTTATGGGGCAAGTTGCAATCATGTCGAATGGATCCCCTTACATTATTACAGGGCCAATAACTATATTAGATTTTTTCATTTCTCCCGAGGATTATTATCTTAATTGGGTACTGGGGTCATTTTTTCGTATCATTCGCATTTTTAGTGTTATATTCTCGTTGTTTGCTACACCTTTATATGTAGCAATTTTAACTTTTCATTATGAAGTCGTACCTGATGATTTATTGCAACCCCTTATTAGTTCTAGGGCTCATGTTCCATTTCCTCCGGTTTGGGAAGCTATTTTTTTGGAAATTACCATTGAATTGTTGAGGGAGGCGGGGGCACGCTTGCCGACTAAAATTGGGCAAACACTTGGTATTGTAGGTGGTATTGTTATCGGTCAGGCCTCTGTCCAAGCTGCTCTAACAAGTAATGTTTTACTTATTATTGTTTCATTATCTGCACTTGCTTCTTTCACTACTCCTATATTTAAAATGTCAAATGCAATTCGTCTCATCCGGTTTCCGCTAATTTTACTTGCAGCATTTTTGGGCGGGTTTGGAATTATAATAGGATTTGTTCTGCTGGTAGGACATTTATTAAAACTTAAATCCTTAGGGAATCCATATATGGTCCCTCTATTTCCTTTTAGAATAAAGAACTTTCGAGACAGTTTTATTCGATCACCATATCAGTTTACAACAACACGAAGCAGATTTTTAAGACCTCTTTCACTTAAAAGATATACACCAAATCAAGATAAGGATGATATTAATAATGAATAGTCAAAAGCGAAAAAATATAAGGTATTTTTGTGCTCTTTTGACTCTCATTTTGATTATTCCTGGCTGCTCATATCCACGGCAAAAAATTATAGATGATGTGCAACTTCCTAAAGTATTAGGTTTTGACAAAGTGGATAACCAGTATGTTGGAACGGTACTTTATTCTGATTATACGGGAGATGAAAAAAAAGATGGGAGCTCTATTCTACAGGGGAAAGGAAAGAAATCCTATTTAATAAAACAATCTATAAATGCACAATCTCCTAAACCTCTAGAAATTGGAAAGTTGAACCTTTTAATCTTTGGTAAAGAATTAGCTGAAAATGGGGTGTCTTATTTTGTTAAGACTGTTTGCAGGGATCCTTTGATTGGAAGCAATATGTTAGTGGCTGTTTCAGAAGAACCAGCAGGAGAAATATTAATGAAAAATAAAGATAAAAACAGCGACTATCCTTATAAAATGATTGAACAGAATTATCGAACTCAAAATGTACCAATTCCAACTTTGCAAAGTTTTTTATTTGATTTCTATGGAGAGGGAAGAGACCCCTCCCTACCTTTTTTAAAGATAAATCAAAAGGGGAACATTGAGGTAAACAGGCTAGCAGTGTTAAAAAACGACAAACTGGGACTTATCTTAAATCAAAAAGAAAGCTTTCTATATAAAATTTTGAGAGGAAGAGTTATTAGTGGACAAACAGATTTTAAAATACATAAGGGGCAGTCGGGGGATTCTGTAATTTTAGCAATTTTATATGGAAAAAACAAAAAATCAATTATTATCAAAGATTCGAAATCAAAGGTAACACTCAATATAACACTTAATGGAATGGTAAAGGATTTTCCAGATTGGCTAGATTTAAGGAAAAGACAAAATAACATATTATTAAAAAAGCAATTGGAAAAACAAATGAAAAAGGATTTTGAAAAGCTATTCGTAAAACTTCAAAAGCATCAAGTCGATCCTTTAGGTATAGGTGACTTAGCAAGAGCAAATTCACAAAAATGGAACGAAAAGGAGTTTTATGAAAAGGTGTACCCAACTATTTCATTGGATATAAATTTAAAAATAGAACTATCTCAAGCAGGGATTGGTGAATAAAAAAGGTGATTGACTATGAGTAAACAATTAAATAAAAGTTTGACAGTATCTCCTTTTTTTTTATTTTTTTTGATTCACAGTACCCAAACCGGTGTAGGCTTGTTGAATTTTCAAAGTAAAATAATAAAGGGAGCAGAACAGGATGCATGGGTTTCAATTGTATTGGTTGGAATTAGTCTTCATCTCATTATTTGGCTGCTGTATTTCTTATTAAAGAAATCAAATAATGGTGATATTATGTCTTTACATCAACAATTATTTGGGAGATGGATAGGAAACGTATTAAATATTTTCTTTTATGGATATATGCTTTTAATTGTTTCGACTATAATTAGGTCCTATTTATCAGTTTTAGTTACTTGGGTTTTTCCTTATACACCGATTTGGTTTTTATCACTTACTATGATTTTTGTGATTTCATATTTAGTTGTTGGAGGCTTTAGGGTCATTACCGGAATTTGTTTTTGGGGGATGCTAGTCCCTTCCCTCCTTCTGTTTACTGTATATTTTCCATTGAAATATGCTTACTGGACAAATTTATTACCCGTTTTTAATCACAGCTTAAGTGACTATTTTGTATCAGCAAAAGAAAGTATTCTTATGTACTCAGGACCAGAATTTTTACTAATTTATTTTCCTTTTATTAAAAATAATCAAATCTCCCAAAAATGGGCCCACATTTCACAAGCGTATACAACCATTTTATATTTATTGGTTACAATCATATCATTTGTTTATTTTAGTCATGGGCAGCTTGAACATGTTACTTGGCCAACCCTCATGATGTCAAAAATTATCCGTTTTCCATTTATCGAAAGATTTGAATATATCTTTATCTTTTTATGGCTATTAGTGATCCTTCCCCCTTGTTGTATGGCATTGTGGGGGGCGATTCGAGTTTTGAAAGAATCGTTTAAATTTAAACCTAGAAGGTCATTATGGATGTCAATTATTATTGTTCATTTAATTGTAATTAATGTAAATAGTAAAATAGAAGTTGAGGAAATAGGGGATTTCTTAAAGTATATCACCTCTAGCTTTTTGTATATTTATTTACCTATATTGTTTATGTTTTATCTCATTTTACAAAACTTTAAGAAAGCAAAGAGTGGAAAGATAAATCCTTAGCAGTTCAATTTATTAAGATTTACTAAATTATAATACGAACGGGCAGAAGCAATATTATACATAAAAAACCTAGCTTTTTAGGCTAGGTTTTAGCGTTATCCAAAACACAATAATTGAATCATAACAATTTTAAAAATCTATTTCTCCAGTCCTCTGCAAGAGCATCAACTGTCAATATTTTTTCAATGGATGTTTTATCTTGTTTTTGGTGAAATAGAATTTGTGTAGCAAAAGAAACGGAGATTTCTTTTGCGTGTTTCTCCACAAGACTTATTTGCGAATTTAATGTAATAGTCCCTTCTTCTAATACACGAAAAAAGTACCCAGTTAGCGTCGTTTCAACGACTTTCTTTAAAAATTGTTTTTCCTGATTATAATTAGAGATAGTTGCACAAGGTACTCTTCCTTGTGTTACTTGGACAACAGTATCCCCTAATTTATATATATCACCAATACAAACCTGTTCTTCTACCATTCCTGTTGCAGTAATATTTTCTCCAAAAGCAGGTAGAATAAGCTTTTTTTGAAACATCTTTTCCCAATAGGAGTAATGCTCAAATGGATACAAACATACTGCACGGTCTGGCCCCCCGTGAAACTGGTGGTTTGCAACATCATCACCAACAAAGCCAGCTTTTTTTAACTCAACAGCTTGTACAGATGATTTTCCGATTGCGGAAAACTCCTTTTTATTGTTCCAATTAAATTCCTTTGGTTTTCCAATAGCCAAATTAATAATTTTTCGATTCAAATTAGATTTACCTCACTTCCACAGATCTCTTTAATCAATATTCAATAATAAATTCTTTTATAATATACCATTTAAGAACGATTTCAGTTAAAATAAATACTGCTGATTTTTACAATAGTTTTTCACAAATAATAAAGTACAAATATACTTCTGTTTGATAAAAAGTTATTAAGCATGATATAAGTGTAAAAGAAGTGGAACTTTTGGCTTTATATTTTTTTTCAGATTGTTTAAAGTTGTATCCATAGTGAGAGGATTTGAGTTTGAAATGATAGATAATTTTTGGCGTGATTTACCACGGCCATTTTTTGTACTTGCACCAATGGAGGATGTGACAGATCTTGTTTTCCGTCACGTAGTAAGTGAAGCCGGCCGTCCGGATGTATTTTTCACAGAGTTTACCAACTCGGATAGCTACTGTCATCCAGAGGGCATGAAAAGTGTGCGTGGCCGATTAACTTTTACAGAAGATGAACAGCCAATGGTGGCTCATATATGGGGGGATAATCCCGAATATTTCCGTCAAATGAGTATTGGCATGGCAGAGCTAGGATTTAAAGGCATCGATATTAATATGGGCTGCCCTGTACCGAATGTGGCATCGAGAGGGAAAGGTAGTGGCCTTATTCTGCGTCCAGACGTTGCGGCAGAACTTATTCAAGCAGCAAAAGCGGGCGGACTGCCTGTCAGCGTGAAAACACGACTTGGCTATAAGGAGGTTGAGGAGTGGGAGGAGTGGCTAACGCATATTTTAAAACAGGATATTGCGAACCTTTCTATTCATTTACGGACAAGAGAGGAAATGAGCCAAGTGGATGCGCATTGGGAGCTCATTCCGGAAATTAAAAAATTACGTGACCGTGTCGCACCAAATACGCTACTGACAATCAATGGCGACATTCCTGACCGTCAAACTGGTCTGCAGCTTGCTGAACAATATGGTATTGATGGCGTTATGATCGGGCGAGGTATTTTTAAAAATCCTTTTGCATTTGAAAAAGAGCCAAGAGAGCATAGCAGTAAAGAATACCTAGATCTTTTAAGACTGCAGCTTGATCTTCAAGATCAATATGCGGAAGTACTGCCACGTTCCATCACAGGGCTACATCGCTTTTTCAAAATTTATGTTAAAGGATTCCCTGGAGCTGCTGAATTAAGAAATCAATTGATGAACACGAAATCAACAGATGAAGTGCGTGCATTGCTTGATAACTTTGGAAAAGATAGTTGATGGGACGGGGTAAGTGAAAATAGGAGTGTTTGTAAAGAAATACAGGTAATTAATCTGGCTGCTATGATGCAGCCTTTTTCTTATTCGACTAAAGGCAGTTCAATTAGAATTGTAAAACTTTAATTCTTGAAAAAAATATTGACTGAAAAATTAATGTGTGATAAGTTTTAAAATATAACTGACGACCGTTCGGAAGGTGAATTTTATGACTTATAATCAAATTAAGAATGTTGCTCTGAATCATTTCACGGATAAGGGATATGAAGGAACATCGATGGCACATATCGCTGATGATGTAGGAATTAAAAAACAATCCATCTATACCCATTTCAAAGGGAAAGATGAACTTTTTCTACAGGTTTGCAGTGATGTTTTTGATGCCGAATTAAAATTTGTTATTAATTATATAGACAGTAACAAGACACAATCTATAGAGGAATTCTTATTTAATTTTCTTATGCTATATAAAGAAAGATATGAGAAGAACAACATAACAAAATTTTGGCTTCGAATCTCTTTCTTTCCACCCACTCATCTTTATGAACAGGTTATAAGTCATGTATATGAGTACTTGGATAAGGTAGAAAAACATCTCCTTTTGGTCATCGAGAAGGCGATGGTGGAGGGAGAACTTAGCTCAACCATTGATTCACAACAAGCTACTTCTGCATTTTTAGGAGTTTTAGATGGAATATTTGTTGAAATGTTATATGGAGGTTCTGAACGCTTAATGAAGAGAATGGATGCCTCTTGGTATCTTTATTGGCGTGGACTTTCGAAGGAATAATTATATTTTTTGGGGGATATGGAATGAAACGTAATTGGGTATTTGTCATATTGGCTGGCCTTATTGAGGTTTTGTGGGCATTAGGATTAAAGCATGCGAGCAACTGGCTTTCTTGGGCTGGTATTGCTCTACTTATATATATTTCATTTGTTTTACTGATAAAGGCGACAAAAAGCCTGCCCGTTGCTACAGTTTACGCAATCTTTACTGGAATAGGGACAGCTGGAACTGTTGTGGTGGAGATGTTGTTTTTCGGAGTGGCCTTTAGTTGGACGAAAGTATTATTTATTCTCTTACTTCTTTCTGGTGTGGTAGGCTTAAAGCTTGTCACAACTGAATCTAGTAAGAAAGAAGGTGCAGTGTAACATGGCCTGGATGTATCTTATACTGGCAGGAGCTTTTGAAGTGGTTGGAGTTACAGGTATGAATAAAGTGGTTAAAGACAAAAACATACAGTCATATATGGTACTGTTCATTGGATTTATATTTAGTTTTAGTTTTCTGAGTTTAGCAATGAAAACACTACCTGCGGGAACTTCCTATGCCGTTTGGACAGGAATCGGAACTGTAGGTGGAACGATTATTGGAATGCTTTTTTATGGAGAAGCAAAGGATTGGAGACGTATTTTATTTATCGCTCTAATATTAGTAGCAGTCATTGGATTGAAAATGACATCGTAGAATTGTTAACCTGAATATATATATTTAGATCAATTTTTAATCCAAGGTTAAGGTGTGATTCTATATGGATAAAAGAGTTCAATTTGACTTTGAAATCGAGTTTACGAACGGCGGGGGAATTCAAGGTCAGGAATTTCGTCTTGATATTGATGGCGATGACATTACTGACGAAGAGTTAGCAAAATATATTGTAGAAGATATGAGGTTGCTAATGGTTGGTAAAGTAAGGATACTTAACAAGAAAATCATTAATGAAAAACATAAACGAAGAGTTTCCGATGAGCAAAGCTGAGAATTATAAATGTTTATTTTGCTGTCCTGCAAATAGAAGCTGCCAAATGAGGTGGCTTTTTTTCTTATTCAGCAATTAGTTGAATATGATATCATTTAAAACAAAACATTTTAAATAATAAAAAAATGATTTAGTATGGAGAAAATAACCATATTTGAAACGAGGCGTTTTAGATGAGTGAGATGGAAAAAGTGATTTCCTTTTTATTTGGAATTGCTATGAACGCATTAATAATAATGGCATTATTAAGCCTCAATGGAAAAATAAACCGACAGAAGAAATGGTTATCTATATTAAGCCTTATATCCACTATTATTTTCAGTTTCATTCCTACAACTGGTACTAGAGTTGATAAAGATTTGTGGGAGTATCACCTTGGTTTTCCTGCTGAAGGTTTTATTTATCGGGGCGGATGGGATATAAATTTTAGCTCTCTCGGGTTTATATATAACTTTTTCTTCTTTTATTGGGTGTTTAAATTCATTTTAAAAGTTAGAGAGGTTGGTGTTGCAATAGCAAAAGGTCTAAAATCTCAATCATAAATTTTTTCAAAAGGATTCAATCGATGATGTTCTATAGTGTTACATCTTATTGTCTATAATGTATAAATCGCTTTATTTAGTCAAAGTCTAAATATAGTTGATGATAAAAATAGAGGTGGACTTACGATGGCATTATCAATCATTCTTTATTTAGCGTGGTTAATTATTACTATATTATATGCAATGAAGAAACCATTTTCAAAAATAGAAATTTCTGCCATCATATTTTTTATTTTTATTATTGATATTAACCGGAGTTGGATAACAAATGATGAACTAAAATATATTACATATTCTAAAGTTCCACTAAATTATACAGCATATATTATTCATCGTACCTTTATAACCCCAGTGTTTATAGTACTAGGTATGAGTAGTATTCCTAGAAACTCGACAGTGTTAAAGAAAATTTCAGCGATTCTTATTTCTTCCTTTGTTTTAGTTTTAATACGAATTGTTTTACTAAAATTTGATGTCGTCTATTTCCATCAATGGAATTTGTTCTATGATTATCTATACTATGTCTTATTACATTTGTTAGGATATTTTATTCTAAACTGTTACAATTCATTAGTTTTAAAAGGAGCTAAAAATTAAATGATTTGGATCGGAAATTTTAGCCTAAATGAGATTTCACTAATCATAATGAATGTTATCGGTTACTCAATAATGATGTTTTTACCAAAAAAACTAGGTAGGGATGTAACTTTTATAAGTATACTTGCAGGTTTATCAACTGGTATGTTGTTTGATTTTACGATAGGTGGAGGTCTCCTGGATTTTTACAAGCAAAATGATAGTAATCACTATGAACTATTTGATCTATTCTATTATTCCTTATTTGCACCGTTTGGTTATTTTTTTATGTATTTTTATCATGTGATACGGATTAATAAAATATCATTTATATTTTATATTACCGCTTGGGCTTTTATTGGTATTACTGTTCAATGGATATTTACACTTCTTCATATCCTTACTTATCAAAATAACTATCAATTATCGTACTCTTTTCCTATATTCTTACTAACTCAAACATTGACGGGGCTCTATTACCTTTTCATTACTAGAGATAATAGTAGAAAACTGACCTAAGAAAGGGTGCAAGAGTTTAAGAACGAGATCGCTGCGGCGGTCTTTTTATGTTGGGCAAGCTAATGCAGGGAGTTCAAGAAGCATCGTCCTTAATCACCTACGACATGGCATGCGAATAAGTAATAGGAGTTAATGTGGCAGGATAATTGAAAAAGTAATGATTATTAAAGATAATAAAAAAGGGCAGGTCACGGTAATATAAATTTTTTTAGGCTAATAGTGAAATTAAGATGGAAACGGATTGAGAATTCAATAAAATATTGAAAAAAGGGAGTGAGTATTTATGTCAATCAGGGAAAAAATGAAAAACGGAAAATTATATTTCTGTAATGATGAAGATTTAATGAATGAACAGATGCAATGTCTAGAGGTATTATATGACTTTAATCAGACTAGACCTTCTCAAGTAGAAAAGAGAAAAGAAATTTTACATAAACTGTTTGCCGAAGTAGGTGCCAACGTGTATATTGAACCACCACTTCATGCAAATTGGGGTAGACATACACATCTAGGAAATGACGTCTACGTCAATTTCAATCTTACATTGGTAGATGACACCGATATTTATATAGGCAATAATGTATTAATTGGGCCTAATGTGACGATTGATGCAGGAACTCATCCGATTCATCCAGAATTACGGAGAAAATCGGCACAGTATAACCTGCCAGTAGTAATTGAGGATAATGTTTGGATTGGAGCAGGTGCGATTATCTTACCCGGAGTTCGAATTGGCGAAAATACTGTAATCGGTGCCGGTAGTGTAGTTACCAAGGATATTCCAGCCAATGTAATAGCAATAGGAAGCCCTTGCAGGATAATGCGGGAAATCAATGAGCGTGACATGGAGTTTTATCATAAAGACATGAAAATCGATGAAAAAGACTTAATTTAAAAGATTCATTAATAATCTTACCTAAGACTGCTGCTGCAGTCTTTTTTCTTGCTGTGCTGACGGAGCAAGTTAGTTGAAGAAGGATTTTTCCATTTTATAGCGAACTATTTATATTACTTTTATATAAGTAGGTGTGGTTATATAGAAAAGCAAATTAATTTTAATATTGATGATCAAATTAAAAAAAATATTATCGAAAGTCTTAGGTCCGCCGGATGTGTTTTCGCAGAAGAAGAGGCTGAACTTCTTTTTTCTGAGTCAATGACATTGGATGAGCTCTCAAGTATGGTCAATCTTCGAATGACAGGTACCCCACTTGAACATGTCCTTGGTTGGGCGAAGTTTTGCGGCATAAGGATTATTGTAGACCCAGGAGTCTTCGTTCCTAGGGTCCGTACAGAATACCTCGTCCGAAATGCGGTTGCCTTATCAGTAACTGGGGCCATAGTCGTTGACCTTTGCTGTGGTACAGGAGCGGTTGGTATTGCGATAGCAAAAGGTCTAGAGTGGATTCAGTTGTATGCAGTGGACATTGACCCAATCGCAGTGCGCTGTGCTCGCCGAAATGTTACAAACCTTGGTGGGCTCGTATTTGAAGGGGACCTCTATAAGGCTCTACCTGCCAAACTACGTGGGAAAGTAAACATCGTGGTAGCAAACGCACCCTACGTGCCTACAGGAGCAATGAATCTACTTCCACAGGAAGCACGTTTACATGAACCGAAGGTGGCGCTGGACGGTGGATATGACGGACTCGATATTCAACGAAGAGTAGCAGAAGAAGCAACCCTCTGGCTAGCTCCAGGAGGGCATTTATTAGTAGAAACAAGTCAAATGCAGGCACCTCATTCCTTAGAAATCTTTGCCCAATTCGGGCTGATACCTCAATTGATACACAACGATGAAATGGACGCTACTGTCGTAATTGGAACCAAACCGAACCTGTGGAAACATAATGAGCCTAGTGCGCTTGTCGAAAAACCAAAAGGGATTGATTAATCATTGTCTTTACTAATTGAACTGGGTGCGAATCTTTAATAATGAAGGATCGCATTTTCAATACAAAGGAATTATTTTTCTGATGCAGTATTAAAGGGCATCCTTGAGGTTGCCCTTTTGTATCCCCCCTTATCTTTTTTTCGCCCTCAATAAGGCCGCGTAGCTTGCCGCCTTTTTGGGTGGGGCAGTGAGGGATTTCTCATAACCTTTCTGGAAACTTTTTTCGTACGCCTTCACAAACTTCAGCCCGAGTATCCGTTGGGCCGCCTGTACCGCATTCATTTCCGGATGGGCATGAAGGTAGGCGTAGAATTTCTCCCCAGAGGAAAAAGAGAGGTACACCTGTCGAAGAAGTCCTATTTTAATGAGAGGCTGAACTATTTCCATCTTGTTGTCCAAGCTCAGCTGGGAGCGTGGCATCTGCTGCCAAGCACGGGAGATCCTGAAATTATGACGGTCCTCAAGCCCCGACCGGATTCCTTCATAATATCCTTCTTCCTTCCCCATCTGGACGGGGTCGGTCGGCGGTTCGCCGTCTGTCTGTAAACCGCCGGTGAAAAGAAGGCCTGCAAACAGGAAAAAGGCTATAAGTTTCCGTGTCACAGCTTTTCCCCCTTTCTATTTATTTCGTCTTCTTTAGTTTAACCAGTCATTTCCGTCATATGAGTAGGGACTTTTATCAGGAGGACAATTTAGAATAATCAAATGCTAATAGTGACCAATAACTTTTTTAATTCATAGTATATTTATAGGTATTATATGGATTGAATTGTGAGGTGAATAAATTGGGCAGAGAGTTTATTCAGTTGTTCGATGATTGGGCAGAATATTATGAAGAAACTATCTCAGGAAAGGATCAAGAATACAAAGAAGTTTTTGAGCGGTATGATTATATATTAGAAACGGTTGCTTTAAGATCTCATGGCACTGTTCTTGAATTCGGTGTTGGTACTGGAAACCTAACTGAGAAATTGATTAAGTTAGGCAGAAAGGTTATTGGTGTTGAACCTTCTAAGATGATGAGGGAAAAAACAAAAGCTCGTTTATTAGATTGTCTTTTATTCGATGGGGATTTTTTATCCTTTCCTGAATTGCCAGGGAAAGTGGACTCAATTGTAAGTACCTATGCTTTTCATCATTTGACAGATGCTGAAAAGGAAGTTGCTATTTCCCTTTATTCCACGATGCTAGATGATCGGGGAAAGATCATTTTTGCTGATACTGCCTTCATTAATGATGAGGAGCGGCGGGAGTGCCAACGAAAAGTTAGAGAACAGGGTTATGGGAATCTACTGGAGGACCTACAAAGAGAATACTATTCAACTTTAGAAGTCCTTGAGGAACTTTTCACTAAGAATGGTTTTAAGGTAAGTTTTGAAAAAATGAACTCGTATGTTTGGGTGATGGAAGCGATAAAGGCAGTCTAAGAAATTTCCCTTGATAAACTAAAGGGGACTTGAATTGAACAAGGGGTTACTGCTGCAGCCCTTCATTTCGAAAGTTTTTTGAAAAAATTAAGTCAGTTTTCTTTTCTAAAAAGTGTTCTATTACTTCTATAGGATTGCTGCTGCAGTCCTTTTTTTGTTATGGCACTGTTATAACTGAATGTTGATTTCACTGTGTTTGAATAATAAACGTAAAAATCCGTTTAAATTGGGAAATACCCATATTTCCTTAAAAATAAAGGAAGTTTTTCCTTTTATATGATCCAAATCTTTGGATTTTGTCTTATTTAGAGAAGTTAATCGGAATTTCTCCGCTTATAGTTGCTTCTTATGCTTCCTCTATATACATTAGCCGGAAATTCTCCACCTATGAATTCTCATACCTACACGAAAATCAACAATGAATAAAAACAGAGCCTTTGTTATAAATAAGGTGAATGAACAATCGAACTTGTTTGAATGAGAATATACTAAAGAAAGAAATAAATAAATTTCGTGAGCACATTCCACTTACTGATGAATTACTTGTAAAATGACTAAGTTAAAAGGGGTGATAGGTAATTGGGACGAATGAAAATAAAAAGAATTGCAGTCGATTCCATCCTTTATTCAGAAGTTGATGATTGTGAAACAGACGATCAAACAGATGATTGGGATGTTCAATTAGAAGGAAGTGAAAGTTAAATATCAATTGCTAATGCTTTTAAATTTTGGAACTCAGAAATAAGTCACATTTATGTCATATGATATGAAAATGAATTTAGGTGGACTGTGTTATACTATTTTTTAATAATAGTTTTAATTAAAGCAGTTCTCTAACCTATAGAAATACTTTAAGCCGCCAAATAATTAGTTCATTAGTTAATATAGTATATGAACCCAAGTACTAAAACAAAAGTGTGCTTGAGTTAAAGATTAGAGCTGTCATTAAGGCAGCTTTTTCTTGTTGAATTAAACCAGCTAATAGAGATGGTAAGCATCTATCGCATCTGTCTTTACTTTTCGAAGACTTGAACTTTTAGCCTTAAAAGAAATCAATGGATTAACGATGATCAATAAATACCCACGGTCCTCCTAGTATTGAACAATAGAGGAATGATAATGTCCTGTCGCTTCTAGAACAATAGGTGGTTTCTTACCAGTTTCCATTCATAACCACCTCCAGAAACTCTACAAGTAAATCAAGACCTTCAATAGTATGAGAAACTTTAAAACTCTTACGGTATGGTTTGCCTTTATCTATAAATGCCTGAACTTTACTTTCCCCTTTTGAAACATCCAGACCAATGACTGGATTCATTCTAAAATCTCCTCCTAAACTCGTAATTTGCCAGTACCCCTAATTCCTCCATGCAGTGTCATAGCTTCGCTTGTTATACGAGATCTAGGTCACAACCAGCCTCAATCATGTTTCTACAAGAAGGGGGCGAACGGTTTAGCTGACGGGGTCAAAGCCCCACGGGCAGTTAAGTTCTACCCTGGCTACTGATATAATAAGACCCAAATAAATAAGGTCAACCAGAAATATTTAGCATTCTGGTTAACCTTATAATACGAACGGGGTAGGTTTCTTTTAGAAGGAATTAACCCCTTTACCAAAATCTTGTAGTATCATTGATATAAATAGGGTATGGGGGAGATGTACTTGAAAGAGAAGATTTTATGTTTTTTATGTTCTTTATACTTATCATAGTAGTTGTTCCAATTGTATTTGCCAGTTCACCTTTTGTTATTGGTGAAGAAAAAGCAGGAGGCTATGAATACACTGTAATAAAAGAACAAAACACATTTACTTGGAAAATTGGTCATCAAGACAACATTTCTACTCTCGTAGAGAATAAGGATAATAACGAAGATTTGGAGCGTTTTAGAATTGCGGTTGAGGATATTAATATGGAAATATTTAATATAATAATATCTGCATCATATTTTTTAATTGTTGTTATAACAACGTTATTTTTCTACAAGAAGAAAAAACAAATACCTAAAGGTGTTGGTGCAATTATTACTATATTTGTAGGGATTGCATTGTATTATACAATAGTAAATTCTATTAACCTAAATACTGCATTTCAGGATGCGAAGTTTTATTAATCGATGCTAACAAATTAAGAATTTAAATTCCACTAAATGGTGTTTACTCCAAGAGGAGTAGAGCCTTTTTGGTTGCTCCACTAACGGTGCAGGTGAGACGAATTCGATTAATCTTCAAATAATTCGTGCTTATGAGAATGAACTTCTAGAGGAGTGGCAGATTGTTTGTCGGGACAGCGGGTCTAAATATCGTTTTGAAACCTTTGAGAGTAAAGAATTGGAGATATTAAGTGACCATGAATTGCTATGGAAATATAACAACGATTGCGGCAAGTTAATCTTAAAGGGGAGAGCGAAATCGACTTTTAAAACCATTGGGGAACTGTATAAAACGCACCATAACCATACGAAGGGTTACTTACCTAGGCGACGATGTGGTTCTTTGTGCTAATCGTAGTTGTACTTTACATACTGTTCCTGTTCATGCCCAAAAGCTTCCACCTAACTGAGCATAGATACTTGTAGTCTCAATTTACTCATTACCGAGTACACTCTGAATGACTTCCAATGGAGCACCGTGATAGCCCTACTGTTAACACAGTAAGGCTATTTTGCAGCTTCCGCTACTCACTTTCTTAGTTTTCATGTTTGATTACTCATCCATTACAAGACAATTCCGTTTTTGATGATTTCAACTTTCACATTTGTTTTAAACTTTATATTTTTAAAATAATCCGTCTTATCCAGCATGGCCCAAGTTTTAGGGTGAAGCGCAATCAGTCTCCTTCCAATTCCAAAAACATCACAGTTCGACTGCTGTAATTTTGTAACGACTTGATTTGCTTCTTCTGTAAGCTCCTTCGTTAAAGCCTCGTTTAGGTGATCTATTTCCTTTGGAACATCCCCTTTGGGATATTCTTCTACGTTTATCTTTAAATGTGAATATATATAAACAGAAACCTCTCCATTTTTTACTTGTACTTTTAATTTTCTTTTCATTTTGTGAACATTAAATGTAATATAGTTTTTTAATTTCTGCTCCTCATCGTTATTTACCTGTTTTGTAAATCGTGCGTATTTTCCTTTTTTGTTATTCAATAAAAGAAGGAGGGTTGAATCCTCTGGTGAAATACTTCGCACATATTTTTTTTCATTCATGAGTGCTAAGCCGACCACTACAGCGCTTTTCTTGTTATTTATTTTTAGGTAAGGAAGGACGATATCTTCTCCAGGATCAAGCATTTCTGAAGCGAGTGTCTGGATGGTTTGATTCGGAATAATGGAGTTTTCTTCTGCGCTTGTAAGAGCGTCTTGTATATATTCGCTCACGTTTGTCTCATGTTTCGGTGTAATATTAAGCAGATTAACCGCTTCTCCCTCCACCACCCCAAGTGTCGCCCCCAATGAATTTCGGGGATCTCTCCAAATAACATCTAACGGAGGATAAATACCTGAAGCAGCCATTTGTTCGCCAAACAGAATCAGTTTATTTTTAGATGTATCTAATATTCCAGATATTTCTCGGTCGATTTTACGTCGGCTATCCCTTGGTGTATGACCTTTTGCAGAAAATGTTTCACTTTTAACCAAAGCTTGCGGTCCCCCTGCGGCCTCCTCGATAATGGGGATGGAAACCCCTAACAACAGATCCTCGTTATCTGTCAAATCGAAACTTAATATTTGTACGAGAACTGCATTTTTCAACAGGTGCTGGTCCCAGCATCCAGTAAGTAATAAACATAAAAGTACAAAGATAGGCTTTTGGCTTTTCATAGATTATTCACCACTTCTTTTTTCGACAAGACCCATGAGAGAATGAGTAGAAGTATAGGGATGATGCCAATAAAAATATAGTGCGTCGGCCCAAGAAAGTGATTAAAATGTTCAAAGTCTCTTCCTTGATCAGGAAGAAGAGCCAAAATTAAATTGACTCCTGCAACAATGGGCAGACAGCCGGCATAGTGTTTTTTTCTAAAAAGGCTGGCCAACCCCATTGAAGATAATAATAGCCAATTCGCAATCGAAGTTGCAACGACTACAAGCCAGAGCGATAAGAAAAATAAATCCGTCCTTTCGAGAACCTGAAACGAATAGGCTTTAATCATATATAATAATGGCTCTGGAGTCAGTCCGATATCTATATTTGGCTCGAAATAGACAAGGGCTGCAAACACTAAAAAGGTATAATAGAAGGTGACAAAAATGTTCGCTGTTGTGATGGCGATCAGCTTCTCTTTTCCGGAAGCTTGCACATAGGGATGGATAAAAAGAAACAGTTCAAAGCCCAACATAGAGAAAGCAGCTTCTTTTGAACCTTTCAATATTGTTAGAATGCTATGCCCCCCTACTGGAAAGATATACAGGAAGTTCGCATCCTTCATTGCATATACAATCAACACTAATAATACAAACAGAATGGGGGATACCAGTACATAAAATCTCGCAATACTGGTTAATCCGGCATTGACGATGTAAATGCAGGTGATGAGGATTAAAACCATTGTAATCCAATTAGGGGTACGTGGTAAGATCCATTTATCAAGGATATCACTATATCTTGCTAAAACTAAGCTCCCTGTTACCATAAAATAAAGTGCATAACTGAGAATAAGTACCTTCCCGACAACTTTCCCCAGTAATTTTGGGAGTATTTCGTACAAAGATGACGAAGGAAATCTTCTGCTTAATCCCCAAAAGGCAAAAATAATCGCCTGCGAGATGATTCCTGCAAGTAAAGTGGAAATCCAGCCATCCTGTTTGGCTAATAATGCCACATCATGGGGCAACGATAATATTCCTACCCCGATTTGGGCCTGGATAATCATAAAGACAAGCTGTTTGTTCGTAATTCTATTCTTGTTTTGTTTCATTTTTATCCCAGCCCCTTGCCAAAGATTGCTTTTTCAGGGTGTTCGGTTTTGAATCAAGCGGACGTGAATTAAATTTCCAAAGGGGTAAACGGATAAACGTATCCTTCATGTCTTTTAATCGAAATGGTGCCCAAGGTGCAAAGTAGGCAGTGCCAAATGATTCTAACCTGCATAAATGAGCTAAAGTAAACATAAACCCGAAGGTAATCCCAACAAATCCAAAGGTTGATGCCAAAATCATATGGGGAAAACGCAAAAATCGTACGGCATTACTCATTTCTGTGGTCGGGATGCTGTAGGCCGCAATGGCCGTAATCGCTACAACCACAATCATGGTATTTGAAATGAGGCCTGCACGGACAACTGCATCACCAATAACCAAACCTCCGACAATACCGATGGTTTGGCCAATCCTTGATGGAAGGCGTACCCCTGCTTCCCGTATCAGTTCAATGGTCAACTCCATGACAAGTGCTTCAATTAACGGAGGAAAAGGTATATTTTTGATGGAACTTACAACAGGGAGAACTAAATCATCCGGCAGGACTTCAAAATGAAAACCAATCACCGCAATATAAATAGCAGGCAAATTAACTGCAATGAAAATGCTTACGAGCCTCAAGGAACGGATAAAGGTTCCGATCATCCAACGTGAGTTATAATCATCAGGTGAATGGAAAAATGCAAAAAAAGTAACGGGAATAATTAAACCAGCAGGATACCCTTCCATCAACACCGCCACTCTTCCTTCATTCAAATGACTTACTACACGATCTATTCTCTCTGTACTTAATATCTGAGGAAAGGGTGACCATGTGGAATCTTCGATCAATTCCTGAAGAGCTCCAGTACTGGGGATATAATCCATTGAAATATGATGGACCCTCCGTTTGAATTCGTTGATCATTTCATTATTGGCAAGTTGTTTCATATAAACCATGGCTATTTTGGATTGAATCTGGTCACCCACTGTTAAATATTCCATGGTAAGGTTTACGGTTCTACACGATTTCCTGATTAAATGAAGATTGGTTGAAAGGTTTTCGATAAAACCTTCATGAGACCCCTGAATGACTTGTTCATTGCTAGGTTCCATAATGGTCCTCTCTTTGGAGAGGCCAACTTCCACCATGGAGAATTCTTTGGCACCATCCAAGAACACGATGCAGGACCCATTTAAAAGTGCTTCTTGAGCTTTGAATAAGTTATCTGATTTAAGTAAGTTAGTATGAAGTACACCTTCGAACTGGGTATCCTCCACTTCCATCATAGGTTTTACAATATCGGTTTGAATCTTATCCTTGTCTACCATCGTATCTAAGAAAACCAAAATTCCCCGCTTATTTCTTTCATTTAATTCCTTAATCATTAAATCAGCCGAATATGAAAATGTTTGTTTAAAAAAAGAAATATTTTCATCGATTGTATGGAATACCTCTTTAAACGATATAGAGTCCTGATTTGAAGAAACTGGTTGGATATCTCTTTTCATGACCTTTTTTAAGGCAAGGTTGAGGAATTTCATTTTTTTACTCCATTATCAAAATGTTTCTAATAACATCCCCAGAATATGGTATATATATGTAATTGTTTGTTCTGGTTAAAAATGAAAAAAGGCTATTTAATTCAATTGTTGTAGAACCTTCGCTAATTCTAAAATTCATCAAGTATACAGGAAAGGTATCCATCCCTTTTATCAATAAGTAGGTTGCATAGCTGTGCCTTAGTTGGTGGGGATGAATGTGTTTATTTATGCTAGAGAATTTAGTAAATAGGCTTAAAAGTAAAAGTTATCAAAGAGGCCTTATGAAAATACTAAATACTATCTATGAAAATGATTTTCTAGACTGTTCATTTGGATTTCGTCCAAAGATACCCTATACCCTGCCTGATAAAGACGGGTGATATTGAATGGGATGACAATATATATGATGAGCTATTAGAAGCTCTTGACAAAAAGGGGTTACAGTCTGTAACTGACATAGAATTTGATTGGGAAGAAAATGATCTGGAAAATTTATTCCCTATTTTATGGGAAAGATTTGGAGAAGAACCACTAGGTTAAAAGTGTTTATTTCGGGGGAAAACATTTGGAACATCTACGAATTACCAGGAAAAGAGTATTAAATACCTTCTAACTGTTTCAGTCGTTATCTTATTCTTTGTTATTTTTTATACACCTACTTTAAAAATGCCGATAAGTTGGGCTGGCGCTTGGATAGGAATAGAAGCTGAACCAAGTTATATCCCTTTTGATTATAACAAGAGTTATATGACCACTACTTCCTGCGGTAAGAGGTGCGATAAATTAAAATTACATTACATATCAAAAAAGTCCTCGTAATAACTGCTACTGATTACGTATGTTGGTATAATGATCCCAAATGGGATAAAAAGAACAGAATTAAAGGAACAAAATATTTTTATAAAGAAAAATACGGAAAGCAATATTTAGATTGGGAAGAAGGAAAAGAAGAATTAGAATTAACTATTGAATATCAAGGTGAAAACAAATTAACTAAATCAGAAATTGTAAAAATTACAAACTCTATAAAAGCTGAGGGCAAGTTATTAAACTAACAGGTACTTGAGATGAAGATCCAGCTGCCATACTTGGTGGCTTTTTCTTATTGCACTAAGGGCAGGTTAGTTAAATAAAAATAAATTTTTTATTCCAAAGAATGTGACAAAATAAATTATTTTCCTTGATAGGGTTTTCGTTTATATATATCACAAAAAAATTAGATGATGAATCCATTAAAGAAACAAAAATTCATTTAATGTTTAAGGCATGGGTACCAACTTTTCCTGCATCGATAACAAGATGGATAATGTATATAATTGGGGCATTACTAATTGTTTTAGCTATTTTAATAAAAGATTAGTAACTCACAAACATACTCTTATTGAACTAAAGGAGCAGCATACTTCAATAAGCAAAATTTAAAATGCAAAGAAAGAATTGGATATTATGATATTGTTTAAAGCGATTGAGGTGGGACTTAAATGCAACCTGAAAAATGTCCGTGTTGCGGTTATCCAACATTAGAAGAACGTGGGGGCTTTGAAATATGTATACTGTGCAATTGGGAGGATGATGGACAAGATAATCCTTACGCAGATGAGGTTTGGGGTGGACCAAACGGGGATTACTCCTTAACAGAAGCAAGAAAAAATTTTAAAGAGAATCTTATAATGTATAGAGATAAAAGAAATTTACTTAGTCAAACCGATAAGGAAATTGCAACGAAAAAGTCATTAACAAGGGCCTTCGTTGAATTAGAACAATCCGAAACCGATTCATTAGAATATAAGGCACTATGGAACGAGATAAAGTTTTACGAGAAGATTTTATTAGAAGATTCTTGTTGAACCAACGGGTGCTTGAGTTAAAGAAGAAAAAGCTGCTTTTCCAGCTTTTATCTTGTTCTACTAACGGAGCAGAATACTTTAAAAGAGTTCTATAATATTGGGGTTTAACTTTTAAAGAAGTGATATTAATTCATATTAATCTTTATTTTCAGTAAATTTAGTATTGACAACTAAAGTTTATCGATATATTATCGAATTTAATTAAATAATAAGCAAGGATTGGAAATAGTAAAAGGATTTATAAACTTGTTAGAGAGCCGATGGTTGGTGAGAATCGGTAGTTATTGCCTTTGAACTCATCCAAGAGCTACTCCCTGAACTTATTCAGTAGGGGATGTCGGTTTTCTACCGTTATGTAGATAGGTGGTGATTGCCACTGAAAATGAGTGGGTTAATATTATTATGATTAATCAATTAGAGTGGTACCGCGAGCAATGCCTCGTCTCTATATTTTTATAGAGATGGGGCTTTTTTATTTTAAATAAACTAACAATTACAATTGAAAAGGGTGGGAGTCGGGATGAAAAATATCGATAAATATTCTAGGGGTTACTTTATGCCTCCAGTGCAATGCTTGAAATGGACAGAGAAGGAATATATTACAGAAGCTCCTACCTGGTGTAGTGTTGATTTACGTGATGGGAATCAGGCTTTGGTCGTCCCGATGAGTCTAGAGGAAAAGTTAGAATATTTTCAGTTGCTTTTACAAGTAGGTTTCAAGGAAATTGAAGTAGGTTTTCCAGCTGCCTCGGAAACCGAATTTGCTTTTTTACGTACATTAATTGAAGAAAATTTGATTCCGGATGATGTGAAAATTCAAGTTTTAACACAGTCAAGAGAACATATTATCAAAAAAACATTTGAAGCGTTACAGGGTGCGAATAATGCAGTGGTGCACTTGTATAATTCCACATCTATAGCACAACGTGAGCAAGTATTTAGAAAATCTAAGGAAGAAATTATTAATATTGCTGTAACTGGAGCAAAAACACTAAAGAAATATGCTACTGAAACCGAAGGGAATTTCCAATTTCAATATTCTCCTGAAAGCTTCACGGGTACAGAAGTGGAGTTTGCGCTTGAAATTTGCAACAAGGTACTTGATATTTGGCAGCCGACAGCTGATAACAATGTAATTATTAACCTACCAGCTACGGTATCAATGTCCATGCCTCACGTTTACGCAAGTCAAATTGAGTATATGAGTGACAATCTGAGCTATCGAGATAATGTAATCCTATCACTGCATCCACACAATGACAGAGGAACTGGGGTAGCAGATGCTGAGCTGGGAATGCTTGCCGGAGCTCAAAGAGTCGAAGGAACATTGTTCGGAAATGGAGAAAGAACAGGGAACGTGGACATCGTAACGCTGGCATTAAACATGTATTCCCACGGGGTAGATCCCAAGCTGAATTTTGAAGATATCCCTACTATTATTTCCAAATATGAAAAATTAACAAGAATGAAGGTTCACGAAAGACACCCATATGGCGGTGAACTTGTCTTTACTGCATTTTCAGGTTCCCATCAAGATGCCATTGCCAAAGGGATGAAATGGCGAGAAGAAGTAGAACGTCAGTATTGGACTGTACCTTATCTATTAATTGATCCGATGGATATTGGAAGAGAATATGAAGGAGATATCATCCGAATTAACAGTCAATCCGGTAAGGGAGGAATCGGTTATATTCTTCAGCAAAAGTATGCAATTGACCTACCTACCGAAATGCGTGAGAGTTTTGGATATAGTGTGAAAAATGTTTCAGATCATAAGCATAAGGAACTTATGCCCGATGAAATCTATGACATTTTCATCAATGAATATGTAAATATTAATACCCCTATCGAATTAATAAGTTATAAATACACCCAAAATGGTTATTACGAAACGATTGTATCGATCCGGATGAATAATGAAGAACATAAATTTACTGGTGTGGGAAATGGAAGACTTGATGCTGTCAGCAACGCTCTTCAAACCCAACTGGGTATCGATTATAAAGATTTGGTCTATAAGCAGCATGCACTGGAAATAGGTTCAGGATCAAACGCTGTATCTTATGTAGGAATTACCGCAAAGAATGGTGCTGTATATTGGGGATGCGGAATTGATACGGATATTATGACCTCCTCAGTAAAAGCTCTGTTAAGTGCAGTTAACAACATGGTATCCAGCTTACAACTTCCTGTTGAAAAAGAATTTAGCCATTCAAAAAATAAGTAGAAAAATATTTACGGGTTCCTGTTACCTATTGCAAACAAATAAAATGTAAGGTGAAATGTCTATCAAATTATGTTATTTGATAGGCATTTTTTGTTGGCATATAGCGATTTCGATGTAATTTCTACTGAATGTTGAAAAATATATATTAAATTGTATTAGTAAACTAACTGGTGTACAACTACAATTAGCCTACATTTTAAAATAAATACAAGATTGTTAATCTTATACTTAAACTATAGGTGCTTGAGTATAACAAGGGGTTGCTGCGGCATCCCTTTTTCTTGTTCAACTAAAGGGGCAGTTTAGTGGAACAAGGGAGATGGAATTTTGTTTTCTTTGCCCTATGAGCAGCAAATGAAAAAGCTAGGAATCGTTCCTAGCGTCCAGTTTTTACATATTATTTATTTCTCCTTCCTGTTGGCGAGCGAGTCACGGTCACTTGCTGTTGGAGGCTGCTCTAACCATCCATTTTTTATCATTAGGTTTGCTCCGTCTTCTGCAAATTGTAAAAGTTCTAAAATTAGTCGTATGTAATGAGCACCTAAATCTCTTCTTGAATTGACACTCAAAGCGGAACCATAAAATGAAAGGGATAATTGTGTAGACAATAAAATTTGGTACATCATATATTTATCTGAAAAGGTTATAGAAGTAGAGCTCGTGATCATCGATTGCCAAGAAACAGGCGAATTCAATTTATCTTCCTTAAATACCGATTCAAATATTTTTATGTGTTTATTGGCAATGTCAAGACCCCTCATGAAATATTGACGAATCTCTTTGGATTGGGCTACTTGGATGAATCCCACTTTTAAAGCAGCATGTAAATGCATTTTTAGCATGTTGAAAGTAATATCTCCTATTTCGATACCATTCAGAGGACGACGATCTCCCAACCATCCCGTTAAACAACTTTGGTGCTTTACAAAATCGATTGATTCGGGTGGTGAAATAACAGGAGGTCGTACAAAAAGTCCTTTCGAAAGCATTAAATCAATGGATTGATCAAAAAGCTCCATCGTTTCGGACATACAGGTTATGTAATACTTCCGTAAGTCAGAACGAACCGAAGTACCAACAGACAAAGAATATCCAGTCATGCCTTGCAAAGTCATGATATAAATATAATTTAGGTAGAACGGGTCTTGAAAAAGACGAGGTGCCTGAATGTTTACGTCATCTTTTTCTGTAAACCCATGTGGAATAGGATAATTTTCATTTAACATGAATTCTGTAATTTTTTGAATATGCTTTTGGGATATTCCCAAGGATGTTTGGTAAATCGATTTGACATCAGGATCTTCGATATGCTCCAGTGCATAACGAAAAAAACAAATGGACATGGTATCAAAAATGTATTGAGTCCAAAGGCTTGCCATTTCTGGAGCAGTTAATCGAATGGGGTTATATGTCTCCAAGATTTTTCCTCCAATAAACGAACTTGTACATTTTTTTTATTGTTCTCTCAGAGGTGAATAATATGTAAAAAATTAGAAACCTCTTAAATCCAAATATTTTACTGATGAGAAAACAAGGTGTAGTTTTGATAAAAACAGTATTTGTGGAAGTTTTTTATAAAGAAACTTCAACATGGTTCGATGCGGGTGGTTCAGTAATTCCGATTATTATCGGGATATATTTATAGCTTAACTGGTGTGATTCTTCAAGATGTAGTTTGCCTTTTTCTAATCTCACAAAAAAATTGTGAAATAGTGCACTTAAAGTAACGGGCGCTTTTGTTCAGGATGATGATCGCTACGGCGGTCATTTTTTTCTTTTTGAACTAACTAGGCAGGTTAGTTTAACAAAAGGAAGGAAATTTATTGGAAAATATCGTAATAAGGGGAGAGAAAAAAGTGGGAGATTTATTGAGGTTTTTTGCAATTTTTATTGTCTTTTACCTTATTAGATATTTTATGGACTCTAATTATAAGAAAAGAACAAAGAAAAATGTATTAATCGATATATTAATCACTACGTTTTTAGCAATAATCGTGAATGAAGGAATCTTATCGGGGTATTAGGATTTGTTTTAGCTTTCTTTCAATTTGAAGCTGGATGGTTTGTTGGATTCTTTTGCACAGGTATTTACTACATAATTAGAAGTGAGAGTAAAAATAGGAAAATAAATTTAATCTGCGGAGTGTTTATACTTCTATATTCATTTTATTGTTTGATTACCCAAACTAATATTATTTAACGGGGCAGAATAACAAAGGTGATTCTTCATCAAAGAAGGTCGCCTTTTTTTGTTTTTTACAAGAAATATTGTGAAATGTTGTACTTAAACTATCGAAGCAGGAATGTTATTTAGAACTCGACCAGTAGACACCTACTGCTACATAAAGAAAAGGACTAATCAAATTTATTAGTCCATTAGGAGAAGAGGTTAATTGTTACCAGTTTTTTCTTGGTAATAACTCCAAGCAGACATTGCCCAAGCTGCGATTAAATCACCAACAAAGCTAATAAGTCCAACAATTAACTCCATAATAATCAACTCCTTCAATTTATTATCGCATTGTTTTGTTGTTGTATCCATAAATTTCCTATATGAAATGCAAATTTTACGCAGTAAGAAAATCATAAACACTTATAAACCAAAGGGGTAGGTTAGCTCAAGATGAATCCATTCAAAATAAAAAAAGACCGTTTTTTTTTATATTTGTCTAGTGTCACCAAACTAAATTAAAGGCAGTTCTAAAATTGTGTAAATACTAAATCAATTAAGTATCATTATATTGAATGATTTGAACAAAGTTTATTATTTATTGCTGCGAACAAAACAGGCATGTTCATACCTGGCTGTTGAACTTCTGCGCTTTAATATTTTTTAGTAATTATAATATTCTCTCTACTAATTCTCCGACTTGCTCTGCCATAACGCGTGGCGGATAAGGTATTCCTTCTTTAAGCCACCATTCCACCAGTTCAAAGTATGCAGCGGAAACAAATCGAATAATGATATCTTCGTTTAATCTTTTATTTTTGCCTACGGTAACATTGACTTCGTCTCTTAAGATGGGGATGGGGAAGCCAACTTTTTACGAGGTACCGCCAACAAAAATGATTTTTAATGTACCGTATTTATGATACGTTTCACCGTAATGAATCAATATGAAGTATAGAAATTAGAGAATCTCTAATAATAAAAAAATTAAGAGGACAAACATTAGGAATTCTTTTAGTATCGGAGTGAACCGTGTGCATAATAGTTATTGGTTTTTTGCATTACTCATTTCAAGTACGATACTGTTTTGTTTTATTTTATTAAAAAAAAGAAACACTCGAACCCTGTTTCTTTATTTAACAATGGTTGGATTTGGTTATATCATCGAGACCACTATATTTAATTTCTTAGGAAGCTATGATTATAACCCCAATATTATCAAGCGTAATTCATTTTATGACAGTGAATTGGGAGCGTTTTTCTCAAACGCATTATCTTTACCTGTCACAGCAACCTTGATAGCAACTTTCCACTTAAATTGGCTTTGGATCATCTTTTTTTCTGGATTCTTTGTAGGGATTGAATGGTTATTTTTAAAGCTTCATATCTATACACAGCACTGGTGGAAATTAGCATATACAGGATTAGGTCTCCCTTTATATTTTTCTTTAGCTAAGGTTTTCTATAAATGGATTTTACACCCTTCAAGGGGATTCAAACACAATTTGATGCTCTATTTAATCACGGGTTCCATATCTGCCAGTGCCCATATTCTTCCGATGCTCTTTTTCTTGAATAGATTTTATCGCCCTAGATGGTTTGAGAATGTAGGGAAAGATTCCATTGCATTCTCAGCAATTTACTATTTATGCGCAAGTCTTTTTTATTGTCTTATGATTAAAATCAATTGGAAACCAAAATGGTTCAAATATATTTTGACAGGTTTATTTATTTATACTGTGAATCAAGTTCTTGAAAAGATTGGAATTCTTCATAGTCTTGTGTGGTGGGACCAAATTTACTATATTTGTTTAGCATTATTTCTTATTTTCCTTGTTGGAGTTATAGATAAAAGATTATCTAAACAAATAGTAGTCGATAAAAATCCATCCTAATGAAAACAGGTGCAGTCTTCATTTAGACGAAATTATTTGTGAAAATATGTACTTCAACTAACTGGGTGCTAGAGCTTAACAAGAGTCGTATCTGCGGCTCTTATCTATTTCGACTAACGTGGCAGTTTAGTGGTAAAGAACTAGGTGGGGGATAAAAAGAAGAGAGAAGAATTCTCTCCTCCCTTTATAGACAAGATTTAATCATTATCACGTTTTTCTGCTCGGGCTTTTCCACCTTTTTCCCCAATTTCCTGATAGAATTCTTTATCGTGGCTTTCAGAGGTGGCTTCTCCGCCCTTGCGTCCAATTTCCTGATAGAATTCTTTATCGTGGCTTTCTGAAGTCGCTTCTCCGCCTTTACGTCCTACTTCTTCCACTGTCATATTACCTTTGTTATCGTTTTTGTTTGCCATAATAAGATCCCTCCTAGTGAAATTTGGAATTGCTATTTGACTTACATTTTTTATATACCCGTGCTAGTTTCTCTTAAACATTTTTTTAGTTCTTAAAAAAGACGGTTCATAGCAATATTGTGAAAAGATACACTTAAATTAACGGGTGCGATTGTTCAATAAGAACAGTCGCTTTTCTTGTTCCGCTTACTGGCAGTTTAGTTGAAGAAGGATTATGATTATTTAGTAAAAAAAATGAGAATTATCTCCTTTTGTTGATATAATTTAAATAGACGATTAAAAGGTAAATAGGAGATTTTTTTATGAAATTAACGACTTTTTTTGAACCTGTTTCTAATCTTTCTAAAAAGCAAAAAGTATTGTGGTTGATTTTCATTATTGTTATATTTTCTGATATTATCACTCGTATTCTAAAAATTGAATCCTTCTTAGTTTCAAATATAATTGATTCAGTGATGGTACTATGTCTTTTTGCTTTCATCTTTGAATTCTTGTATTTAAAGAAGAAAAGAAATTGATTACAAGTATATGTACTTCAACTTAAGTGCGGTATTTTCAACAAAGGGTTGCTGTGGCGGCTCTTTTTCTTGTTCAACCTACTTGCAGTATAGTTCAATAAGAGAGTCCTATAATTATTTCAAAATTAACTAAAAGGATGTTTAAAAAAAATGAAGTTTGAATATAAGTTACGAGGGACTGGCTGGGCAAGTTTTAATATAGAAATTAATTCCCAAAGTTATAGTTTTAGTCCAGGGTACCTGACAGATGCATTAGGTGGAATTTTAAATGCGATAAAAGAAATCCATCCATTATTTGATACTGAAGGCGATTATAAAGAATATGGCTCAAATTATACTTGGGATGCAGAACCTGCTATTTTAAAATGGAACTTAAAATATATAGATAATGAAAAAATACTCATTAATCTTACTTACTTTGAAGATGATGAAGAAGATGGGGTTGTAGTATTAAACGAAGAATGTCTTTATGATGTTTTTTTAAAAGAAGTTTTAAGAGAAGTCGAACTTATTCTCGTAGAATATGGAATCGTTGGATATAAAGAAATGTGGGTTGAAAATGAATTTCCATTAAGTACATTTTTAGAGTTGAAATTTTATTTAGAAAACAAGAAACGCTTTCCAATAGCTACTAATATAGTAGCGTATAAAGAAACGAGAAAGAGCGATTTGAAATTTGAATTAGATTTTATCAATAAAATGAAGTATTGAGAAAGGCATTAATGTACGATTGAATTTTTATGATATATGGAGGTTTTCAATGAAAAATCAAAAATTTCAAGTCAAATCAATAAATGTGGGGAAAATAGAAACACTAACCTAGGGAAAAGAACGTTCGAATCAGCTATAAGAAAGAAATCTGTCCAAGGCCCCATTTTTTTAAGTAAAACAGGATTTATGAGTGATGAGCAAGCCTATGAACATCACGGTGGCGAGGATAAAGCTCTATGTTTATATCCTTATGATTACTACTCCTATTGGAGTGAAGTTTTAAATAATTTTAGTAATACAGCCTTGTTCGGCGAGAACTTAACCGTTGAAGGATTAAAAGAAGATAATGCTCATATTGGAGATATTTTTACTTTTGGTGAAGCAGTTATTCAGGTCTCCGAACCTCGAAATCCTTGTTATAAACTTGCTGCAAAATATCAAGTACCTGATATGGTTATTCGAATGAGAGATACTGGCTATACAGGATTCCTTTTAAGAGTGTTGAAAGAGGGAACGGTAACACCAAACGATGACTTAGTGCTTCTTAAAGAACATCCTCAACAAGTTTCTGTGTCATTGGTTAATGATGTTAAATTTTTTGACAGATTTAATAAAGAGAAACTTGAAAAACTTTTATCGGTTGATGCTTTATCAGAAAGTCTCCGTTCAATTTTATTAAAACAATTTCTATCCGAAACAGTTGAGTAGGTTTGTTGTTAGTATCCCAGAGATAAATGTGGTACAAATATTTCAACATAACTCAACAAAGCTAAATGGATTGTCCAATGGCCAGACAATCCATGTTTGCTGTTATTTATTTAATTCGACAGTTTCATTAATATCTGTGGATTTAGAACTTTGCCCTGTCATGCGTTTATAGAGAAAGGCGATTTTCTTCGTAAAATTACCGGTTTCCCAATATTCGGCTGCTTCTGCTTTTACCTTTATCAAAATAACGTTGGGATCATCATAAGAAGTTTTCATAATTTTCTCATTTACATTGTTCCACAATTCCTTTTTCTTGTTTAAATCTTCTACGATTTCCGCTCTTCCACGGACGGAAACATAGGATTTACCTGCATAAGTCACATTAACATCTTGATCATGTAAAATTTCTTCATATTTATTAGTTTCTTTCTTAGTGAAAAACCATAAGTCACCATCAAACTCTATTTCTTGTGTTTTCATAGGTCGAGAAACAAGACCTTCTTCAGTTACCGTGGTCAGCATGGCCGTGTCTACGTCTTTGATTAACTCTCTTAATGTTTCCATTTCTTCTTGTTTCAACATGTTAGTCATTTTCATCACCTCATTAATGTTTACAGAGGTATACTACCCTTGATACCCACTTTTATTCTGTAATGGCGGATTACTAAATTTACTCTATCAAAATGAACTAAAAATGTACCCTTAACATAAACAAAAGAGCATGAATACAAAGATAAGTAGTTCAGTGTTAAGGTAGAAAAATTAAATTAACATCACAATTTCCAGTCCAATTGGAACAAGAATTGGACTCTTTATTTTTGTTGATATATCTATGTTTAGGGGCAATAAATAGATAAAAAAACAAATACATTAGCATACTATTTGGTAGGTCGGCATTGGCTAATGTTCATATGCTAAAAGTTGTGCTAATTTCGTTGTGATTTCAGTTCAAAAGTAGGTAGATTTATTTGGTGTTGTCCTTGCTTAACTTCTAGAGAAGGATAAATGAAGTGAAAAAGTTAAAAGCCTACGGATATAATTTTAATAAAGGGGCATGAATCTGGACTTTTATGAAGATAGTGATTATCGGCATTTTAATGGTTGTAGGCGGATGTATCATTTTAGGGTGGCTGATTAAAGAGTCCTACAAAAATTTTAAAGGGACAAGTTCAAAATTTAAAATTCTTTATTTAATTTGGGCAATCTAGGGTGTTTTGTTAGATACAAGTGGATTAATCGTACTTTTTGGTCTGATTTTTTTAGGAGTTCTTTTTATTGTCTATCACTCCCTTATCAGCTAAGCGAAAGATCAGAGCTTCCAATTGTGGCAGCTTTTCTTTTTACGCTAACGGAGCAATTGAAGAAAACCTCCTTAATCTTTTAATATATTGTAGCTGTGATTATTGAAAATACAGTATTAAATGTAAAACCATATAATAAGTATAGGAAGTGATAAGGAGTTTTCCTTGTTGCTTTTTTCTTCTTGTTTTCGTTTTATCTGCAACTTTCTTCCTATTAATACAAAGGGAAAAGACAAGGTGAGTGAATATGTGGAAAAATGGATTAAAATTAATCGGTTTTCTTTTTCGTCAAGAAAAAATAACAAGACTTCAAACAAAAATGATTAAAGTATCTAGTGGAGAAAGGATCACCAAATTAACCGTTCAAGTTGCAGATACTCAAGAAAAAAGAGATAAGGGCTTAATGTTTGTTGGCAAATTACCCGAGAACGAGGGGATGCTATTTGTGTTTTCAGGAAAAACAAATGTCGGCTTTTGGATGAAAAACACATTAATTCCTTTATCTATCGCATTTCTTGAATCAGATGGAAAAATTCTAAAAATTCTAGATATGGTCCCTTGTACAGAGGATGAATGTCCTATTTATGATCCGGAACTTTCTTATCACTATGCAATCGAGGTAAATCTGGGATGGTTTGAAAAGAATCAAATCAAAGTAGGGGATTTTGTAATAGATATATAGGCTATTATTACTGATAGGGTTGTGGAGTTATGGGAGGTTATTTACTTACGAGATGAAAAAGAAAAGTGAGATCAATAAGTTTTTCTCATTTTCTAATCTCCCTTTAATTAGTTTACTTATTTTTTGCTTATTAAGCTAACGTGGCATGTTACTTTAAGAATGATTATAATTGAATTAAGAACTTAACTCAGAGGTGTTGCTGTTTCTTAATTAAGGAGGTATATTATGAAGTTTTTTATAAAGTTAAATATTATTAGTGCCTTATACGCTATAGCGTTGTTTATAGCAATCGAACTCATTATAAATGTATCTCATATTAGTATGTTAACTGGCTGGGAATGGGATAATGTTTACATTGTAATTGCTGCTATTAATGTTATTGGACTTCTACTTTCAACAATTTTATTCATTTACTTAACAAAAAAATGGACTATAAGTATAAAATACAGCTATTTGTCACTCCTTTTGTGGTTACCATATTTTATTCTTTTTTTCTCTTTTTTCCCTGTTGTTTTTCCTATTAATGTAGGGGTAACACTATTTCCGAGATTTAGCCTTCTGATTTATGGGTCTGTCATTCTGTATCCAGTTTACATATTATTTATTAATATATATGCTTCACCTCTAAGTACAGATTATGAGGAAATAAGGCATTAATAATGCAGGTCACTTTTGGCAACTTATTCATCTCGCTTATTGAATTAAAGGGTGGTTTAGTTTAACAAAGAGTCGTAGCTGCGGCTCTTTTTTCTTGTTCCACTAACGAAGCAGTATACTTTAAGAGGGATTACTTTAACCACCCCTAGAATAATAACAAAATTGAATTTATATTTTTGGAATTTATTCTAATTACAGTATAAAGAACGCTAATCGATTTGATTAACGTTCTATACATGATGGAAGGGAACAAGCAGGTGGCGAATTGATCACAGTATTAGATTCAAAAAAAAAACGATCTCTAATTATGTGAAAGCCCAGACGCTTCTAAAATTACACTGAACGATACGATTACGAAGGTCAGGAGCAGTGTTTTAATAAAGAGTTGGAGTTGGAGGAGAACAATGGAAGTTAACAATATCTCTTAAAGCAACCGAATATTGATTCCATCTTCCGCCGAAAAACCTATAGCCATAAACTCTTTGATGCCCGATGGTCGTCAAAAAAAACCAGAAATTGTCTCCATTTCTTAGCCACAAATACGTGAAACGATAGATACAATTTTCAAGACCCCAGGTATTCTGGGCATAGGTTGGATTTTGTCGTATATATACCATAATTCGAGGTTCACTCCCTAATGAAATTAGACATATAACCAGTTTATGCTCAGGGTCAAAGCTAGGATTGGATGTATGCCTAGTAGCCCACCTACATTCAAATAAACCATCTTATCTAAGGTGGTTCTTTTACTTTGTGGGTATTTAAATTGAAGGATTAAAACAAAAAGGTAAATTCGCTATTAGGAGCCAACTTTTTTAGTTTATTTATTTCGACATTTTTCTGCATTCTAAGTAGTGTAACAAAGTACATAAGAGATTAAGATCATAAAAAGTTTGTTGATTTTATGGGCTTTTCCAGTTATTACCTTTGCTTGTGAGGATATTAATTTTTGTTATGTGGAGATTTTGTCAAATCTTGACCTTTTTTTTAGCTTTATTAACTTTCACTATATTTGTAAAATATAAAAAAGTCAAAAAACACCATGGTTAGAATTATAAAAAAGGAGATAGAACAATATGTACAAGTACACAATCTATGTAACACATAAAGGTAAAGTTTATCAAACCAACGTAATAGCTACCAAAAACCAAACAGAAGAAGAAGTTTATCGTATAGCAAAAGAACAAGTTCTTAAACAATGGGAAAATTAAATATGGGATCCTGGGATTAAAAGGATTTCGAATGAGATAGCTTCCTTTACTTGAAAATCCAACTGCCAATAGTGGCTTTGGAGGATTTTATGAAGAATTCTAATTATATATAAATTATAATAAGAGGAGTTGGTGGGTTTATGAAGAATACTAATAACCTTACTATAGAAGAGTTGGAAAGACGTATTACTCATTTTGAGGATCGTCTTAAGGATTTTATTATTACCGAGGAACAAAGAGAGTTAATCAAAGAAAGCTTAAGGGAACTAAAGAACGCTAAAGAGTACAAGGCTTCCTAAACTTTTATAAAAAATCCATATAAATTAAAGAGCATTATCTGTGAAACAAATTAAGATTTTTATTATTTTTTCCATCATTTGGAGAGAAAAATGTATAAAGTTCTTATTAAGCTAACTGGTGGGTTAATTGAGATTGGGATTGCTGCGGCGATCCCTTTTTTGCAACGGAGCCGGATAATTCTATATTTGTAATTAAATATTTCAGAAAATTGCCGTATGTTAGTTTAAATACCCAAAGTGTAGTTATAAAAAAAGGACCTAATATATATGTAAAATCCACAAAACCGGGAGATAAAGGATTTTTAGTTTCCCACCATTTTTTCTTATTAGCAATTACACTTAACACACTTATGATTAAATTAACAAAACTTGCAACAGGTAAAAATCTAAAAAATGATTTTTTTTCCATAAAAGGAACAGTTATCCAAGGAATGATTAACATCGCTAAAGCGAATGTCTTTTTATTAACCATATAATTCAACTTCCCTCTTATATGTTTTTTATAACATTCCTCTAACTAAATCATTTTATTATTTTTCCTGTGTCATTAGCAATTATTATTTATGGGTTTCAGTATATAGTGGAAAAATCGATTAATAAAAATCTAGACGAGGTAAAATAACATTAGCCATCCTCTAAGTATTGAACAACAGAGGAGTGATAATTTAGAACAATAGGTGGTTTAAGCTAACGGGCAGAAATAATAAATTTTTTTAGCTTACTGTATAAAGCAGTAGGCCTTTTTATTTACATATTGTTAGAAAAATTAGGGAATATTGTACAAGAAAGGATTGTTTGGTTAGATGGAGGTTTTTTTATGGAGGCAGACAGTTATGAACAGCTTACATCAACAGAGATAACAGCTCTTTGGACATCCTATATTAATGATACTGCCATTGCTTGTCAGTTTAAATACTTTTTGACCATAGTTGAGGATGAAGAGATTAAAGCATTAGTCAAACATGCTTTTGAAATTGCTCAAGGCAATCTTAAAACACTAACTGAGATTTTCAACAAAGAAAAGTACCCAATACCATATGGATTTAAACTTATTGAGGATATAAATGTAAATGCTCCTAGGTTGTATTCAGACACATATTTCTTGAATTACCTTCATCATGCATCACAAATTGCTTTGCAAGGATACAGTATCCATCTATCAGTATCAGTTAGGGCAGATGTTTACAGTCATTTTAGTGAGTGTATTTCGCAATTAATAAATTTTCTTAGGGATGTAAAAGAGCTTTTATTATCTAAAGGTCTTTATATCAGGTCTCCTTATTTACCTATACCAGATGATATTGATTTTGTTAAAAAACAAAGTTTCCTTAAAGGCTTTTTTGGGGAAAGGAGACCATTAATAGGTACAGAAATATCAAACCTCTATGTTAATTTTCAAAGAAATGCTTTTGGAGTTGCAACCTTAATAGGATTTAGTCAAGTTGCACAGTCACAAGAGGTAGCTAAGTTTTTATTTAGAGGTGTAGAAATTGCAAAAAAGCATTGTGATGTTTTTGGATCTATCCTTAAAGAGGATTACCTTCCAGTACCTATGTCATGGGATTCAAATGTAACAGAGTCTACAGCTTATACTTTTTCAGATAAACTTATGATGTACTATACTTCATCCCTTATTGCCCTAAGTATTGGATTTTATGGTACAAGTATGGCGATGAGTCCTAGAAGGGATTTAGGTCTGCATTATGTAGGACTTACTGCTGAAATAGCTTTGTATGCTGAAGACGGGGCTAATATAATGATTAAAAATGGATGGCTAGAACAGCCTCCTATGGCTCCTGATAGGGATGAATTAATAAAAAATAAAATCAATTAATATCCATATTCAAGTCCTTCTGCATAAAAACAGAAAGGGCTTATTATTTTATTTCATTTCATTAGAACTTAAGCAACTTCCTTCCTGATACTTTGTGAAGATTTTCACTTAAACTAATGGGTGCGTTAGTTTATAAATAAGTAAGAAAACCATCTTATCTAAGGTGGTTTTCTTACTTTGTGTTTATATATAAATTATAATAAGAGGAGTTGGTAGGTTTATGAAGAATACTAATAACCTTACTATAGAGGAGTTGGAAAGACGTATTACTCATTTTGAGGATCGTCTTACGGATTTTATTATTACCGTGGAATAACGAGAGTTAATCAAAGCTTAAGGGAACTAAAGAAGGCTAAAGAGCGCAAGGCTTCTTAAAACTTTAAAAAAAAATAACAAATATAAATTAAAGAGCATTATCTGTGAACCATATATAGATTTTTATTAATTTTTTCATCATTTGGATAGAAAAGTGTATAAAGTTCTTATTATGATAACGGGTGCTTATGTTAAATAAAAAGTCGCAGCAGCGACTTTTTTTCTTGTTCCACTAAAGCATCCGGATAGTTGAAGAAACGCTTGGTTTCATATGGTAAAGCGATTCCTTTAAAGACGCAGAAGGACAGAAGCAACAGTTTTAAATCCAAGCTGTCATATTGGCAGCTTTTCTTATTGACTAATGGGAAGTATGGACACTCTAATCAAATAATTTGATATGATTATCTCAAATACTTTATTTGGAGGAAATACCTTTGGAACATCTACGAATTACTAAGAAAAAAGTATTGAAATACCTTCAAATTGCTTCAGCCGTTGTCTTATTTGTTGTTATTTTTTATACACCTATTCTAAAAATGCCAATAAGTTGGTAAGGTTCTTGGGTGGGAATAGAAGCTGAACCTGGCTATATCCCTTTTGAGTATAGTAAGAGTTATATGACCACTTCATCCTGCGGTAAGAGGTGCGATAAACTAAAATTACATTATATATCAAAAAAAGCCGAGCTCGTAGTAACTGCCACTAATAACGTAAGTTGGTACAATGATCCCAAATGGGATAAAAAGAACAGAATTAAAGGAACAAAATATTTTTATAATGAAAAAAACGGAAAGCAATACTTAGATTGGGAAGAAGAAAAAGAAGAATTAGAATTAACTGTTGAATATCAAGGTGAAAACAAATTAGCTAAATCAGAAATTGTAAAAATTGCAAACTCTATAAAAGCTGTGGGCAAGTTATTAAACTCCCATGAAAATAAAAAATGAAAAAAGGGCATGAAAAAATAGACCAAGAGAAACCAGTTTTTAAAAAAAGGCTGTGCCTCTTGAAGAAAGTATAAGGTTAGCTGGTAAAACGAAATAGTAATACCTTTCTATTTAAAATAAAATCAGGAAAGCTGGCGCACAACCAAAAAGAGGATTAATCTCCCATAAGTGCTACCCCTAAATGGGCGCGACAGTCGGTGGTACACCGTGGGAACAAAAAATGGGCGGCGGATTCGAAGTGCAAGAAACAAAGCTAGTGAGTGCACACGGAAATAATGGAATTAATTGCAAAAAAGATTGTAGAGATAGTGAAACAATTTCATAATTCCAAGTCAGACCGCCATTTGTATTTTTAAATTTGAATTCTAAGAGCATTTTTTCTTGATGACGTCACGAAGGGTACTTTGAACACTTGCATTGACATCTAGTAAATCTCCTGATGAGACATCTGCAGGTGAAAGTGTAACCGCTGAGTCACCTAGTTATCCAAGAACGAACTGCATCTTCTCTGCCTCAGCGTTCATAATATGAGCAAGAGCCAACTCCTCAAGAGCAATGGAACTGAGAAGTAAAGGAATAGTGTGTTCAACAGAAACTGAAATCAACGGTGTGATATTTGGTATATTCGGTAAAGACAAATAATCACCACTATTTCTAGTAAAAAATAGGTATATAACTAGTCCGCTTATACAAGAATCCACATAGACTGTTGATGTAACAAGACATATTCACATTGAGGTCATTTAACGATGAAAAGAAACTTTCCACCATAAAACATGTTGCCGAATATGATACCGCCTGTACGACCATTGCAAGCCCAATACTGCCCACCATAACTACTTCCGCCTCTAGCGTTTCCTGTACAGTATGCCCCACCACATCAATATGTAGAAACAAATATATTTAATAAGGTAGTCACACATGTCCATCCTCCTCATACGACAACAGTTTACAAACTTCATATTAATCATCAACATTATTTTCCACACACAGAATCTTGTGTAAATAAGTGTTGTGAGACACAAACGATGTGCTGAGTACCGGTTAACCCATGTTGTCCTCAAGGACCATTCGGATTTTAATTTACTAAACCTCCCATTCCTTTGAATATGTTTACTCAAAAGACGAATCATTTTCGTATCCAATTAATACTGCCCTGAAATATCCGAAAAAAACAGGAATCATTTCACTCATTAGGAGTCTATTTTCCGAGGTTGAAATTAACAAAGTTTTTTCTTATGGACTCGTTGCTGTTGAGGAAAATGTGATTGAATATGTTTTTATAAAAGCAGATGAAATACCAGAAAATAAATATTGAAGGCAATGAAATTGTTGATAAGGGGGTAAATAAATGGATCATACCAATGAATCGAACTCATCCATCATGAAGTATTGGGGTTCTATGATGAAGTCCAATCAGGAATTTCAAAAGGAATTGCACCAAGAGATTCAGAGTCTAATACAAAAAATTGGTAATGAAAATTCACCTATAACTAATTTATTAGCAGAAAAAACTGCTCATGTTAATAGGTTTCAGGAATTAGAATATGAGAGAAACCTATTATTTTATAAAGAACTACAAAATAAAAATGCCCAACTAAATGGACTATACGAACAACTAAGAAAAGAAAAAGTTCAATTAGCAGAAAAATATGAAGAGTTAAAAGAAGAAAAAAGCCAATTAGCTGATTCAAATGATGATGTAAAAGAAAAAAATGCTCAATTAGCAAGTTCATATGAAGAACTAAAGGAAGAAAAAGCTCAATTAGCTGACTCATATGATGATGTAAAAGAAAAAAATGCTCAATTAGCAACTTCATATGAAGAACTAAAAGAAGAAAAAGCTCAATTAGCTGACTCATATGAAGAATTAAAAGAAGAAAAAGCTCAATTAGCTGACTCATATGAAGAATTAAAAGAAGAAAAAGCTCAATTAGCTGACTCATATGAAGAATTAAAAGAAGAAAAAGCTCAATTAGCTGACTCATATGAAGAATTAAAAGAAGAAAAAGCTCAATTAGCTGATTCATATGAAGAACTAAAAGAAGAAAAAGCTCAATTAGCTGACTCATATGAAGAATTAAAAGAAGAAAAAGCTCAATTAGCTGACTCATATGAAGAATTAAAAGAAGAAAAAGCTCAATTAGCTGATTCATATGAAGAACTAAAAGAAGAAAAAGCTCAATTAGATCATTCGTACAAGGAATTACAAGAGGCAAAAGATGAGTTAACCATATCCAGTGTTGAACTTTTACAAGCAAATGTACAAATGTATAAACAAATGAAAGCACTTAAATCAACAATCAATCATTTTGAAGAAGTATTTATGACCCCGCTAAGTCCATTATTGAATGGATTACTTGAAACGGAATCGATAAGAGAAGATTTACCAAAAGTGGGGATTGAGCCGCTCGATGGAAACTCTCCAAGAAATTACTTAGCTCTTTCCAAATTAACTGGTCAAATGTATTTAGCACGTTGGGTTCAGGAGTCCCTTTTTGAATCCAAGAAAAAACATCTGGTCTATTTATCAGATAGTGAGCTTAGTCTGATTGCAGAAATTAATCAATATTATCGTGCTGAAGGATGCCAATGGGATATTTTAGTAGTACCTGAACCTGGCAGATTTGAGGGTTCCCTAGTTCAAGATTTTTATACACCATTACGTAATTATAATAAGTTCTCAGGTGTGTATACACCGGCTTTCTTTCAAAAAGATAATGATCCGCCAACCTTTAAAGCACGAGTAAAAGGTCAATTATACTAAATTTCATCAGAAAGGCAAACGGGGCATAAGCACTTCCCATTGCCTTTATTCCTTTTCTTATTTTAATCAGAGGGTACATAAGGTGAATAATGAAAAAGATAAAAAACATCAATTGTTTGTGTAACACCGTAAGTTGGAATAATGGAAACCTAATTTAATTTAACAAAGGAGGTTATCCTGGGAATAATAGCTTAGTCATTTGTACTTTTTTCAAGGGTGGAGGGTGTATTAGGGCCCTTCAAACAAAGGGGTTTAAATAGGGGGGAGACTAAATCCCGACTTCTCATCCTACGAACGTACTGCCAGGTAAACGGTAAACCATTACATGGAATATGGTTTCGGTTAAAATTAGATTTGTGAAGTTTTTACTTAAACTCCCATGAAAATAAAATATAAAAATTAACGAGGTTACATACCCCAGAAAATTTCTTCGCTCTTTGTAAAAGATTGAAGAAATTCTCTATCTACAAGTTGTGAACGGTAAGCTCGAATAGCCTTTAGCTTTTGATGTGCAACAGCTTCATTCAGAGGCACTCTTTCTGGCGGAGGCCATGGAACAAAGCGATGAATAGGAACTCCTTTAAAATCAAGTGCTTCATGAAGAGCAAAAGGATCTCGTGGCGTAACCCCTTGGGGCCATGGCCATTCGGAATCAGGTCCACTGTGGATTAAATAGGTATGAACACGACCTTTATATCCTAAAACTTTAATTGCGTCTCGAACAAACCAGTTGACTGCCATGTGGTCAAGGTGTTGATCTCTGCATGAGTGACATAATTTAAAAGTACATATAGTTGGCAAAGAGGAATATTCGGTCCAACGATTATTGCAAAACTTCCGCTCCATAGAGGGCTAACAGGATAGTTTTGTCCCAATAACAAAAACTAAAAGAATGAAAACGATAATATATAAAGGAGATTACATATGTTGAAAAAAATACGGAAAATCCTTCAAGTACTCCTATTTGTTTTTTTCGGCGCATGTTTTGTTTTGCTTCCTTGGAGCAATATTGACAGAACAACAGCCGAAAAAAGGATGGTATTTGACCAGCAGCCCATCCAATACCCGTTTCGTCAAAGTAATATTACTATGTATACGGACGGTAAACAGTTAGTCAATCAATTATTCTCAGATATAAGAAAAGCAAAACATTACGTGCATATCAACTTTTTCTCTATTGCTGATGATAAAGTAAGTCATCAGTTTCTAGATTTATTGAGGCAAAAAAGCCAGGAAGGTGTAGAGGTATATTATGCAGTGGACAGGCTAGGTGGAATTTTACTTAAGAATAGGGAAAGAGAATTATTGGTTAAAGCAGGAGTGCATTTTACGTATTACAATAAGCCTGCTTTTCCTTATCTTTTTGCTTCTTTGGATCGTCGGAATCATCGCCGTATTTCAATTATTGATGGAAGCATTGGGTACATTGGCGGATTTAACATCGGCAAGAAGTATTTAGGAGAAAAAGTAAAACTAGGTCATTGGAGAGATTATCACCTTCGAATACGAGGAGAAGGGGTGCAAGATCTAGAACATCAATTTGTGTTAGACTGGAAGAAAAACACAGAACAGCAGATTCCTACACACAGCGCGACAAAGGAAAAGGGAGCAACTTCGCATCGATTTACTGCATATTATAGCGGAGAAAAACTTGGGAAAGATTATGCAATTCTGTTTCATCAAGCCAAAGAGTCCATCAATATAATAACACCTTATTTTATATTAAATGACTTAACTATTTGGAACTCATTAGTGGATGCAAGAAAAAGAGGGGTTCGTGTTAAAATTCTGTTCTCGCCTCATTCGGATGCATTGTTAGTTAAAGAGGCAGCGTATCCATACATTCGAAAAGCATTAAAACAGGGAATAGAAGTATACGGTTATAAAAAGGGAGTGATACACGGTAAAGTATTCTTGATTGATAAAAACGTATTGATGGTAGGGACCGTAAATTTTGATTCGCGCTCGTTTCATTTAAATGAAGAAATGAACTGCTATATCCATGACCCAGTCTTTATTTCTAAAATAAAACCAGTGATTAATGAAGACTTCCAAAATTCAAAGCGAATAACATCCTCTGAGGTCAATCAATTATCTATAAAAGAAAAACTGAAAGAAAAGTTTGCAAAAATGATTGAGTATTATTTGTAAAACCTAAGTATTTTAATTTTAGACTGCATTTTATTAGATAAAATAGAATGCTATGAAGAGGGAACATTGTTTTCTTCTCTTTTTTATTTAGGCTATGGAAAGAGTTACTCATTTTTATTACCATTTAAGAACGATATTTTCTAAACGAAAAACTTATGGGCTTTGCGTTGTAAATCCTCATTTTCCTGATGGTACTCTTTGTAAATAAGATTGTGAAAAAATGTACTTTAACTAAACCAGCGAATAGTTTGTCAATATTTTTCAATAAAAATCCTAAAAATCACATGATATACTAAAAATAAGCATGCCAAATAACCTTCCTAACCTAAACTTTTGGAAGGTTTTGTACTGATTGGTTTTATTTTTTATTTAAGCTATTTTGGAAAGTGGAGTTGCTTTTTAAAAGTGCATATATCCACTGTAAAAGTTTATTTGCACAAGCTATTACAGCTACTTTATATGGCTTTCCTTCTTCGCGTTTCTTATCATAAAATTCCCGTAATCGCTTATTTCGGGGGATGAGTGTATCTGTCGTTTTCTTTTTGCGACAATCACGAATGGCACATTTAACAGCCATAAACAAGGCATGCCGTAATCGACTGGACCCTCTTTTAGTGATTCTGTTGTCGCTTCCCTTGAATCTACCAGATTCAAATATGCTTGGATCAATTCCGGCAAACGCTACGAGCTTTTTAGGTGATTAAACCGATCAATCTCACCAATTTCAGAAATAATCGTTGCTGCGATTTTTTCTCCGATACCTGGGATTAATTGGATAATCTTATATTCTTTGATTTCTTTTGTTAAAGCATCTATCTCTTCCTCAAACGTAGATAGGTGCTTTTGGTATTCTAAAAGCATTTTAATGTACATTTCTAGGGTTAAAATTAAGCTTTGATATAAGGTTTCCTGAAAAGGATTCCTTTCTGCTGCAGCTATTAGTTTCTGAGCTTTTGTTTCAGCCCACTTATAAGAACGACTTTTACATAACTCATTGATTTTAGCTGCTAAAGTTCCTTCGCCAGCTTCAAGTACATCGTTAGATGTACGGTACACCGACAAAGTTTGTAAAGAAACAATAGAATATAGGTCCCCAAAAACACCTCTAAATTCAGGAAAAACCTGATCAAGGATTGCTTGGAATTGTAGTTTAGTTTGAACAACAATACCTGTTAGGTTTTCGTGTTGTCTTGTTAAATTACGTAGGTTTAAAAGTTGAATCCCTCGTTTTATATAGGGCTCTAAGTCCTCCTTATAGTACAGCTTGCAGAGATGATTAGCATCGATAATATCTGTTTTTACTTTACGTAAACTTGAGCTCTTTGCACGATAAGAGATTAATGGATTAACAATGATTAATAAATAATTTCTTTCCTAAAAAAACTGAACTACGGGTGTATGATAATGCCCTGTAGATTCGAGTACAATTGGAGGTTTAACCCCAGTTAAACTCTCAATTTCTCTAAGAAATTGGTATAATTCATCTAGTCCTTCAAGGGTATGTGCTACTTTAAAACTACTTTGTATGGCTTTTTCTTTTCCAAGTAAGCTTGAACCTGACTTTTACCTTTAGCTATATCCAGACCAACGACTGGATTCATTTTTAAATCTCCTACTCCAATAATTAAATTCACCGGTACCCCTAATCATTCTTGCAGTATCATAGCTTCTCTTGTTATACGAGATCTATGTCCCAACCAGCCTCAAACATGTTTCTACAAGTAGGGGGCGAACTGTTTAGTTGACGGGATCCAAGCCCCACGGGTGCTTACGTTCTACCCCGGCTACCGATATCATAAAACGATATAAAAAATGTTCAACCAGAAATATCTGGCTGAACTTATAATACGAACGGGTGCCTATGTTAAACAAAGGGTTGCGTTGGCAGCTCTTTTTTCTTGTTCCACTAACGGGGCAGGTTAGCTTAAGAAGGAAATGACATAAACAGAGAAAAATATTATACTTTACCTGTTTAACATTTTGTCTAGTAAGGGAAGGAAAAAGTATGGCAATTCAACTGTGGTTGATAAAATAAAGAACTTACCAAACTGTAAAGTTCATTCTCCTTCGGGCTATCCCGTTGTAGAAAAAGGACATCTTTTACCAGGTAATTTTTATAAAATATGTGGTGGAATTGACTTATATATCGACCGTGATTATGGGATAACAATTGTTTCTCCTAAAGAATTTGTGATCATCGGTGAAAAAGCTGAATATGATATTTCTTCAAATTGGTACATTATTGGTCGTGATACAAATTATAATTACTTAACCATTGACCTTAACAAGTCACGTTTAAGTAGATGTTATGATAGTAATTGGGACATTCACGGTGTTGCTGGAAGTTGCCCTATAATCGCCAATTCCTATATAGAGGTAATAGAACGCTTAATAATAAATAAAGGAAATCATTGGTACGATCTTCAAGATGATTTTCCTACTCTGGGGGATGCCTATGATGAATGATCTTGTTGTAATTATGGGGGCAAAGTTTTGAAGATCCACGGCTGCTTCGGCGGCTTTTTTGTTGTTCCACTAACGGGGCAGTATACTGTAATAAGAATGGAAAATTAATGCATTAATAAAATTCCAGAAAATGTTATAATTAAAATAGAAATAAATCGAAATAAAATACCAAAAAAACCAGTAAGGATGTGTTACTAAATGAAGAAACTTGTTGGAGGAATTGGTATCGTGGTGGTAGCTTTCCTCATTTCAGTTTTTTAAGCGATTTCACTTTATTGTATAAAATTACTGGAGTTGTCGGAATTATCTCACTGGTATTAAGTGCATTGTTTTCTGGAGCATTCGTGGATGGGGATAGATTGGGCAGAAATTTACAATCTGAATCAAAAGAAGATAGAAAACAGAGATTTTTACTAACTAATTCTATATTATTGATTGGGCTACCGAATTTATTAATTGCAACAGTTAGCTATTTTGTAATGTAATGAATGAACAGTTACCAATGCTGTCTTTTCCTTGTTGAACTAACTGGGTGCTTTCCTTAAAGATATGGTTGCCAAAAACGGTACCCTATTTCGGAAAAACTTCATCATTTACGGTAGTTTTATGAAGGCAATTGGGATTTACTTTTCAAGTTTTGTGACAGGAAACCGAATCCGTTAGGGTCAGAGCACTTTTTATGGGGAAGAATAGGACGTAATGGGATTTGAACCCATAAGATAAGCAAATAACGCTGATATAATCTATCTGTTCTACCTTTAGCTACAAGTCCTAAAGATAGTGTGTGAAATATCTGAGTCTTTATTCTAAAAAATTTAAATGAATGTTATACCCACATTATCGTATAAATCCTATCCTCTACATAGATAATATGAGAGATTAACCAAAGGAGATGATAAGGATGGAAACAAAGGATGATTTTTTAACTGGAGCTAAAGTAACAAAGGATAATCAAATTTATGGAACGCCTAAAAGCAAGAGCAAAAATGGTACTGGAGACTCACCAAATGATAATGTCGGTAAGAATAAAAAGGGACTCGGTCGATAAAGATCAGCCAAGAGTAACACTTGGCTACTATTTTTTGCTCCACTAGCTTTGGACTTTTAGCATAATGAATTATGTCAAGTAAAATAACTAGTTAACAGAATCTGATGGGGCGATGCTTTAATGATGCATCGCCTTTTCCTTGTTCCACTAACAGAGCATGTTAGCTGAAGAAGGAAACGTATTAAGTGGTGTTGAAATTAATACTTATGTATGCCTTTTTGTTGAGTATCGAAATATGTGCTTCATTATAACAGTTTACTTTAAGTGCTAATTTTATATGTGAGGTTTTTCAATGAAAAATTATATCGATATTATCAATCAAAACTATGTATTAGAAGAAGGTTCTTTTCTGCATTCTCTTGCAGAAGAATGGATTTTTAATGAAAGAAAAATGGGCAAAGGTAAGTAAAAACTTTTTACACTTAAACTAAGGTTAGGTTAGATATGTGGTAGAAATGTAGAATAAAAAAGGATTCGCTATACAAATGATTGGACTCAACATTAGGAGAACTAAAGAAGATATATCAGAAAGATTAAAAGGATACATGCTGTAATAGAAGCCGATTTTGTTGTTGTGTTATTTTAAAGGGGCGTGTTTTTTTAAAAAAGTATTTAAATAAATTTAAATTTTTGGGTATTACAATATCATAAAAATTAGTTGGTAAAATCAATCTTTATATCGAACTTATAAAGAATGCTAAGTTGGTTTGTTTAAACAAATCTAAATATAAGTAATTTAGTTTTCCTATGGATTTTTGGGAAATTCTATAGTTAATGATAAAAGAAAGGAGAAAATGAATGGAGTCACTATGGCTGGAGTATGCTTGGGCACTGTTAATTTTAATAGGATTAGAAGGATTGTTATCAGCTGACAACGCTCTTGTACTAGCGGTAATAGCCAAGCATTTACCCGATGACCAGAAAAAAAGGGCGATTAATTACGGAATTATTGGAGCATTTGTGTTCCGGTTTGCTGCACTTTTTGTCATTTCCTTTATTGCAAACGTATGGCAGATTCAGGCGATAGGAGCAGCTTATCTTCTATACCTGGGATTAAAACATGTCATACAAGCGAAGTTCGGGAAAGATAATAAGAATATCCATAAAGACGATGAAAAGGAAGCAAGAGGAAAAGGTTTTTATTCCACAGTAGGGAAGATTGCATTAGCTGACCTCGCTTTTGCAGTGGACTCGATTCTCGCTGCGGTTGCTCTTGCTCTTGGACTCCCAGATTCACCACTTGGAGAGTTCGGCGGCATGGATGGAGGACAGTTTATCGTTGTTTTACTAGGTGGTATTGCCGGACTTATCTTGATAAAGTTTGCAGCAACCTGGTTTGTGCAACTTCTTGAAAAACGTCCGGCTTTGGAAACAACAGCATATGCAATTGTTGCCTGGGTTGGTGTTAAACTTGCTGTCATTACCCTTGCCCATGAGGATATTGGTATCTTAGATCATCATTTTCCTCACAGTACAATATGGACGGTCATCTTCTATGTGGTATTAGTTGGTATTGCCCTAATCGGTTGGTTTGCACCAAGAAACAAACCACTAAAAGAAGCTAGGTCTTAAAAATATAACATAGAAAACTGGACAAATAATCGTTCTATAAAATCAATAGGGACAAGAGTTTAAGATGAAAATGAGTTGCGGTAAGCAACTCATTTTCTTTTTTGCTAACGGGCAGTTTAGTGGAAGAGTGGAGACGAGTTATTTTAAATCTAATCGGGAAATATAAAGTCGACTTAGTATTACTCCAAAGGAGGACTCGACGATTGGTTCTTGCCACTTTTATAAGCTTATCATTGTTTCTAGCACTCATTGCCCGATTCGCCGTGAGAACCCTTCACTTTTTTGAAATCGTATTTACAATCACGGTCAGTATATTTTTGTACGTAACCAGCTGGGGCAGTATTTTTTTCAACTACGGTTTGTTTTCCGCTTCAGCAAAACTGGGGGCGTTTTGCTGTTTTCTAATTTTTGGTTACATTACAGTACCTTCGGTCGTTCTGACAGCAGTGAGCATTGGATTTTGGCGAGGCAGTCTCAGATGGAAGTTGCTGATTTGGCTGGGGAGCTCAGCGGTACTATTAGGGATGGAAGCATTGGCGGTCTGGGGAAAGGTGATCATATATCACGATTGGACCTTTTCTTCAACGTTCGCAGCTTGGATTGTGTATTTAGCCGTACTGTTTATTTTGGTGCATATGTATCGTAATCTGCTCCGAAAGGATGTTCGGATCCCGTGATACTTTTCCCACCAGATAGATTCAATGTTAATGAATGGTTTATCATCATTGTCATCCTTACAGTTCTCAGCTGTATGTGGATGCTACCTAGGAGGTTTCCTCCATCGATGGTATTACTGACTTCTCTTGTCCCTCTCCTATTTGCTAAAGTGTTCGATTCAATCTTGTTGTTACCACCTTTCGAGATGTATTATGTTAACGACATAAAGCAAGTGGAATGGTTCGACCTGCTGTTGTATTTGATGTACCTGCCCTTCGGGTACTTGTTTCTATATGCGTATGACTGGTTTCGCCCTAAACCAGTCAGTACCGTTGCGATACTTACGGTAACTTCGCTTCTTGCTGTATTGTTCGAGTGGGTAACGGTAAAAGTAGGTGTGTTTTATTATACTGGCTGGAAAATTTACTATTCGCTACCCGTATATATCACCGTGCAAAGTTTGTATATCATCTTATTTGAGCGTATGAAAAGTGAATATATTCGTACTAAACGGTAGCCTAGAAAGAACATTGCTAATTACTTACTGTTTCGACCACAATCTAATGGTACTCTCACGCATATTGTTCAACTAACGGGTGCGTTTCTGACCTAAGCAGCTATGATTCTTTTTGAGGGGGTGAGGTCTTTTGATTATTAAAATTGACTTTGGTGACGATTTTATTCAATTCATTTCTTGTTCAACCAAAGTAGGGCGGAAGATAAACTGTATTGAAAAAGACTTCCTAAAGTGGATTTTTGATGAAGAGAACAATACAAAATATTGGCTTTAGAAAATGGCGAAAAGATACACCCAAATTATGATGCAAATGCAATTATAGATTGGTTAAACAATGTAAGGTTTAAGAAAGGAATGGAGAAAGCTAAATTAATTCCGCATCTTCAATTAAAAGTGAAAAAGATTATATATTACTAATTTGAATTTAAGATTGTGAAAAACTGTACTTAAGCTAACGGATGCAAGAGTTCAAGATGGATCGCTGCGGCGGTCTTTTTTGCTTTTTGCGCAAACGTGGCAGTTTAGTTCAAGAAGGTTTTTTCCAATATTTGTAGGATTATTCTTATAAATACGATGTTGAGGAGGAACCTCGTTGAACCAAAACAGATTAGGATAGTTATTTTTAGGGTTTGCTGGATGCTTTGGCTTGTGATAAATATCATTAAGAGTATTCCTGCAGAGAAATTAACCTATCTTTGTGAAATTGGGAATACCCAAAAAACATTACAATGGCTTATACAGGACTACCTTAACCATATGGAGAATCATATTAACAAGCAAATCTTAATTAAGGGAAACAACTAAATCTTAATTTAGTTGAACTAACGGAGCATTACTGGATAACAGTAATGCTTTTTTCTTCTTCAAGTAACGAAGCAGGTTAGTTGAAGAAAAAAAGGTTATTCCACTCTTTTGTCGAACTAACTCTTTTGATAAAGTATTGCAAAGGAGAAAGAGTATGCTGAAAAAAGGACAATTAGAAGTGATAAACTTACACAAATTAATAGAAAATCAAAACGAATATACAAATTTTATTGTGAGTGAAGTTAATGACCACGCTCTTCGAATAGCTGTTATAAACGGAGAATTCCACTGGCATAAACACGAAAATTGTGATGAATTATTCTATGTATTGGAAGGTGAACTTTTCATTGACTTTGAAAACGATGAAACAGTGTCTTTGAAACCAGGTGAAATTTTTACAATTCCCGCGAATACAATGCATCGTACTCGTTCAAAGGAAAGGACAGTTAATCTATGCTTTGAAAAGTCCAGTAATGATATAACAGGTAGTAACAACAGGTAAAATGCAACTCAACAAATGGGGGCAAGAGTTAAAGATGGGGACGCTTCGGTGATCCCCTTTCTTATTCAACAAACTGGCAGGAGTTGAACAAGAAAATATTTGGTAAAATTGGACTTAGCAGAAAGGGGTTAGTAAATGATATTGGTGAGTTCCTGCTTAGCAGGGTTAGATGTGAGATATAATGGGACAAATTGTTTAAATGATAAAATAAGTAAATTGGTAGAAGAAAATAAAGCTATTACAATATGTCCTGAATTACTTGGTGGATTTTTAACGCCAAGAGAACCAGCTGAGATAATTGGTGGAAATGGAGAAGATGTTCTGGATGGAAACGCTAAAGTAGTTGATAAATCAGGTAAAGATGTTACCCAACTTTCATAAAAGGAGCATATTCTACGCTAGAACAAGCTATTGAATTAAATGCGACTTTGGTGGTTCTAAAGGAAAATAGCCCATCTTGCGGCAGTTCAACCATATATAACGGTGAATTTACCGGAAAAAAATTATGGGGATGGGAGTCACTTCTGCTTTACTAAAAAGAAATGGATTAAAAGTAATTTCAGAAGAACAATTTGCAGATACCTTCCTTTAGTTCTCAACTAATAATGGCGTTTTAATATTGTTTGTTCTATAGAGATTGTGAAATAATGTACTTAAACAAACGGGTGCTTGAATTTAAGAAGGAGAGGTTGCTGTGGCAGCTTTTTTTATTGAACTAACGGCGCAGTTTAGTTGAAGAAGGATTTCTTAATTCTTTTATAGAATAACAGTTAATGGTAGTAAGTAACGTGTAAATGCTAGGAGAAGAATTATGGAAATATCATTGATTAGACATGGAAAATCACTACTAACTGAAAATGATAAAATAACTTGTTTGGAATTTAAGAAGTGGGTTGAAAAGTATGATTACAACGGAGTGTTTGAAGAGTCAACATATCCCTCGACAACCCTTGAAAAAATTGTAACTGCAAATGTTGTTTTTACAAGTGATTTAAAAAGGGCTGTTGAATCTGCAAGATTATTAAATCCAGTAACGGAGATCATTACTGACCCTTTATTCAGAGAAAAGGAGTTACCTTCTAATGCATCTCAATTATTTAATATGAAATTAAAGCCAAGTGTCTGGGCAATTGTATTAAGAATACTATGGTTCTGTGGTTATTCAAACGAGTGCGAGTCTTTGAATCAAGCAAAATTTAGGGCAAATAAGGCATCTCAACAGCTAATTGATTATGCTAATGAATATAAATCGGTGGCTTTAGTTGGACACGGTTTTTTTAATATGTTAATTGCTAAAGATTTACGGAAAAAGGGCTGGAAAGGTACAAGGAAAAGGGATGCAAAGCATTGGAATTGTATGTCATTTTCCTTGTTCAACTAAAGGGTGCAATAGTTAAAGATTGGAGTTGCTGCGGCAGCTCCTATTCTTATTCCACTAACGAAGCAGGTTAGTGCAAGAAGGAAAACTTTAAACTATCGTTAATATTATAAGTAAGTTCCTGCTCAACACCATTCTTTATTCGAACGGGCGGGTTAATGTAATAAGAGTATTGTGAATATTCCTTCATTACTTTATAGTGATAATATCTATTTACTTCGGAGGTGTATTTATGTTTGATTTTATCAATTTAGATTTTACTAATTTTACAGCTTTTTTATTTGCTTCATTGGTAATATCCATTATTCCAGGTCCAGATGTAGCATTTATAGTAAGCCGTAGCGTTGCCGGAGGTAAAAAGGTTGGAATTGCCACAGCATTTGGGATGCAAGTAGGGATTATGTTCCACATTCTTCTTGCAGCATTCGGACTATCAGCTATCTTGATGACTTCTGCACTTGCTTTTCAAATCGTAAAGTATATTGGTGCCGCGTATCTAATTTATTTAGGAATACAAACTATTCGAGATAAAGAGGGAATAAACATTAATATTAAAGAAAATCAAGGTGGTATGTGGAAAGCTTTTTGGCAAGGAGCTATAACTGATATTTTTAATCCGAAAGTTGCTTTATTTTTCCTTACTTTTCTCCCACAATTTATTAATCCCGACAAAGGGAACACTTTTTTCCAATTCATATTTCTAGGAGTGGTTTTTGGATTGCTTGGTTTAATAATTGATGTTTGCTATTCAATTATTGCGAGCTCGATTAGAAATGTTTTAGCAAAAAATAAAACTGTAATGCAATGGCAGAAAAAGGTTAGTGGATTTACTCTAATTGGTTTAGGAACTTGGTTAGCTTTTGAGAAGAGAAGTTAATCTTCAATTAATGGAGAGCTTAATTAAACAGTGGGGTAGCTGCCGCGACCCTTTTTCTTATTCGGCTACTGGGTGAAAGAGTGAAATAAACAACGCATTTGAGATGCGTTGCTTTATTTCCTTCTGTATTAGGTACTTGATCAAAAGGAATCACATGACTTCGAGTACCTAATGGTCATTAGCTGAAGTATCATCATATTCCTCTAATATTCCTTCAATAAGTATAGATTCACCTTCGGACATGTCAAATTGAAGGGAATTGTCTGTATCAATTACATGGTCCATCCTTGCTGGGGCAATACTTACATAATGAGCCTTGTCTCTCTGCCACAAAAACTGACTTTGCCTTTTATCAAATTTTCTATTACTTTGCACAGTACCTACAGCAGTAGCTAGTGATCCAAAAACCTCCAAATTATTACAGGGATCATCGCCTTCATGTTCACATATAAGTCTAACCGCTCTAACCAAAACTCTTTTAAACATTAATATTTCCTCCCTTTTAATTGTAATAACAAATTTATTGTTAATAAAATGTAAGAAAATATTAAAGTCTTTTGCAAACGGATGTTTTGATTCATCTAAACGACCCTTTGCAAAAAAAGCCCTTCGATAAGCTCGAAAGGTTTTTTTAGTTCCGCTGCTATTCTTTTGATAATCGTTTTAATGCTTCGTAATTATCTTGAATCGACTTTTCTATCAGTTTCTTTCTGACTTTTTTTCTAAACTCAGGATCCTCTTTCATCCGCTCTTTTATGGATTTCTTTTCTTCGTTCATAATAATTCTTTACCAACAGGAGGACCAAAATCAATTCTTATGGGCGGTAATAGGTGTCCTACTAGACACAAGTGGTTTAATTATTCTTTTTTGATTTATATTTTTAGGGATTCTTTTAATTATCTATCATTAACTCTTCAATTAACGGGTGCGGGAGTTAAAGACGGGATGGCAGCTGCGATCCCTTTTCTTGTTGAGCAAACGGAGCAGAATAGTTGAAGAAGATGTGGTAAAAACTATCAGACGATAAATATATTGAAAAAGGTGAATTTTCGATGACATACCAAGAAGGATTGAACCAAGTTGATAAAGCAACTCAAAAAATTACTGAAGCAAATCAGTTAATTGTTGAAGCAATAATGAACGCTTTCTTATTTACTTGGCAATGGTGGGTTGCATTAGCTATGATGGTTATCCCTTGGGTTATTTGGGGGATATTCCGTAACCGTGAGAGTTCAGCTCGTATTTTTTCGGCAGGTTTATTGGTGATGGTTTTATCAGAGATTCTTGATACGGTTGGGGTCAGTTTTGGAAAGTGGGCTTACCCAGTGAAGTTAGTCCCCGTAGCAACAATAAACTTTTCATTCCGGCTTTCTGTTTTACCTGTGTTTGTAATGGTATTGTTGCAATATAAGCCTGGCTTTAATCAATATTTAAAAGCAGTTATTTTTGGTGGATTAGCTGCATATGTGGGAATACCAGTATTAGGTATGATTGATTTATACAAGAAAATTGATTGGGCTTATACATATTCATTCTTTATTTTAACTTCATTCTATTTAATCGCTCACTGGTTTAGTCGAAGGAATTCCTTTTTACAATAAAAATTTTACCCCTTAGAAATTTTGATCATCTAAAGGGGGCTTATATGTTGTGATGCCGATTGTTCAAAATGGGCTTAAAGACAAAAGCGAAATTGTTAAAGGACAATCAACCGCAGCCTTAGATGATATTAACTTTTTTACTGAATGAAGAGTTATTCTTGTTAAGCTAACGGATGCTTGAATTTAAGAAGGAGAGGTTGCTGTGGCAGCCTTTTTTTATTGAACTAACGGGCAGTTTACTTGAAGAAGGATTATCTATATTTAGAACATAATGAGGGTAAATTAACCAAAAAGAATTGTAAGAGGTGCATTATGAAACGATTTATTTTAAGCATATTTATCATCTCAACTTTTTGTATTTATCCTTTACAATTAAAGGCAGCAACCTTCCCTTGTACTATGGTCTTGGAACCAACAGATAAAAAACTTGAAAATGCAAAGGGTACAGCATTAATTTATAAAGTGCGGTTGCGTCCGCCTAGTTTCGCACGAACTAATATTAGTATCCTTGGAGTTCACCTTCCTGAACCATCCTCTTTTGGCAATTACGACAGTTATGAAGGATTCGCTTTTAAGCCGAGTGAAATAAGTTGGCGTTTCAGACTTTATCCAACTCCAGAAATAGATAGTCCGACTTGGGCAGGAAGAATTGATGAAATAACAGCAAAGATGGAAAATGTAAAAGTGCAGGTTCGTCTTTCTAATTCAAAGAATGAAAAATTGGGACCACCTATATTAAGAAACAATATTAATAAGTGTAAGTGACTGTAAGCTAAGGTGCATTACTTCAACAATGAGGTAATGCCTTTTTATTATAAGATAAACCATCACGTCAACAATTTTTATGAAGGTTTCTACCAAGAAAATCTTGTGAAGATTTACACTTAAACTATCGGGTGCAAGAGTTGAAGAAATGATCGCTGCGGCGGTCTTTTTTGCTTGTTATGCTAACGGGGCAGGTTAGTTGAAGATGGAATTCTTGCCTTGGCTATGGATAACAGATGTTGTAAAACTATGCAGAACCCGAAGGAACAAAAGCGGAAGCGCGTAGATGAAAGGCGTGAGTCTAGACAAGCTTGCGAGAAAGTTTGCTCTTTAGTCTTATTGTCTGATTGGCTTATAACCGTGCCGGAGCCGGACATCTCATAAAATATAAAAAATAATCACAGGGACAGCTCTACTTCTTCAAAGAGAAAAGAATCCGTCCCTGTGATTAAAAACTTATTTTCTTTTGAGAAGCCAGTCTTGAAAATCGGTGGCAACTATTCTTTCACCTGTGATTCCCTCTGCAGCAGCTGAGGCTAAAAAAACAATCGGTTCGGCCATAACCCGTGGATCTAATAGCTGGAATTTTGATTCAATCTCTTTTCGAACTTCGTCTGGAATCATCCCGGTAGTAGTCGCACCACCCGGTAAAAGCATATTCACCATTATTCCATATTCCTTTAAATCTTCTGCCATTATATATGAGAGTGATTCAGTGGCTGCCCTCGATGGTCCATAAGGTACAAAACCCTTTCTTTTCATAGTCTCATGATTCATAGATATATTAATGATTCGCCCATGACCTTGTTCCATCATTAAAGGAGCAAACCCTCGAGCTACTAAAAAATATCCTGTGAGATTGGTATCAATTAAATCTCGAAACCCCTCTGGTGTTACTTTGAAAAATGGCTGAGGCTCGACTAAAAAACGCGGATTTACTGTCCTCATCCCAATTCCCGCATTATTGACGAGAACATCCAGCTTCCCCCATTCTCTTTTCACCCATTCGACCGCCTGATTGACGGATTGTTCTGATCGAACATCCAAAGGAATTCCAACAGCAGGATAACCCTCGCGCTTTAACTTCTCTACTGCTTGATCCAATTTAGTTCCAACTCTAGAAGCTAACGCCACCGTGGCTCCAGCCTGAAGCAAAGCCTCCGCCATGGAAAATCCTAGGCCGCTTGAAGCACCTGTTACGAGGGCATGGATATTTCTTAACTCTTTTGTATTCATTGGCATTTTTCCTCCGAAATGTTATTAGACCACCACTGACTAATACAGTATTCTATCAAATCATCACTTTTATACTTTGCCAAAAAAGTAAGCTAGAGGGTTTTCGGGCGCAGTAAAAAAGGGGCAGAATAGGGAAAAATCAATTTTTAAGCGAGGCGGATCACGATTTCGAGCAACCACTGAACAATTAACTATCTGGTGGCGCCTAAAGGTCAGTTCAATAAAAAAAAGGTGTCTCTTTTGAGGAAGAATGCGCTTCTGTGTTGAAAGTAAACAACTTTTTTCACACCTTTTTTTACTTTATTTGTAGTGAACAACATATATATTCTATAGAAGAAAATTATTTTCTATAGGAGGTTTCGATGGATCAAAAGGATCAAAGTCGTCAATTAGACCAAATAAAGCAAATGCAAGACATGTTTAAAGCGAACATGAAAACTCAGCCATATCCCATGTACCCTAATTATGGGAAAATCACACGTTACCAAGAAATTCCGATGAATTTACCTGAACAGCGACAGCTGCGCCATCCCGGAGTGGAAAAATTAATGGTGCCCCTCCCAATTATCGAAAATCCGAACTATAGAGGGAGTGGAAAGTTATCAGGAAAAGTAGCACTTATTACAGGGGGTGACAGTGGTATTGGTGCAGCAGCAGCAATTGCGTTTGCAAAAGAAGGCGCAGATGTTGCTATTGCATACTTAGATGAACATGAAGATGCAAATAGAACAAAAACTAGAATTGAACAACTCGGACAACGTTGTTTACTTATGCCTGGAGACTTGCGAGACAAACAACAGTGCGTCTCCATTGTAGAACAAACAGTAAATACGTTTGGACGTCTCGATATTCTTTGTAACCACGTTGGTATCCAATTCCAACAACTAAGTCTGCTTGACATTACAGATGAGCAATTCGATGACACCTTCAAAGTAAATATATACTCTCATTTTTACACAACAAGAGCAGCAATTCCTCATTTAAAACCAGGCAGCTCAATCATTGGCACTACTTCAGTGGTGACGTATGTAGGTGAGCAGCAAATGATTGATTATACAGCCACAAAAGGCGCAATAGTTGGCTGGACACGTGCCTTGGCTAAAAATGTCGTGAAACAAGGGATCCGAGTCAATGCCGTCGCCCCCGGCCGAATCTGGACCCCGCTTATTTCAGCAAGTTTCTCGTCAGACCAAGTCGCTGTATATGGAGCATTTAATCCAATGGAACGAGTTGCCCATCCATTTGAACTCGCACCAACCTTTGTCTATCTTGCTTCTGATGATTCCCGTTTTGTAACTGGTCAAGTTCTTCATGTTGATGGGGGAGAATCCACACATTCATAATGGAAGGAGGTTACCATTTTGAGATATGAATTTAATCCAGAAGTAAAGTTATTGCTAGTAAACCATTCAAATGAAAAAGTAACGATGGTCTATATGGAGGATTCCTGGCCAATGCCTAAAATTGGACGCAGACCACCATACTATTGCTACCCAAGTTATGAGTTGAATTATCCAATAATCTAATAATAACAGACTTGTGGGGAAGTCCATTCAACATTTCGCTTAGGGATCGCAATTATACTAACTTTCAATTCATCAATTTTAACTTATAAGAAAATAGGCAGTCTTCCTCACGATTATTAAATTTCCCGATTAGTTTCTATCCCAGAAAATATTCCAATTATTATATGGGTATCAGAGAATGCGAATGAACAAACAGGGCTTCTCTTTACGATGTCCTTATTAAGGGAACGAAAAAATAACATCTTTTTCATAAATACCGGACAGTTGTATAAAGAAATATTTAAGTCAAAATCAATTTGGCGACAGGGAATTTGGGCTTAAAAGGCATATTGAACAAATAAAGGATATCATTAAAGCTTTGCTGTAAGAGAAATGGGAGAGAGCGACAGAAGCAGAAACAGAAAATAGAAAAAACTACAAAGCTGTAATGTTTATGAAGAAAGATAACAAATGTAATTAACATTCTCCATTCAGGTCTATCGCTTTAGGAAGAATTGTAGAGCAAAGAAATTCCACCACATAATCATTTAAACATTTATTGTGAAGAAATGTACTTCACTAACGGGTGCTATAGTTGAGCAAGATAATCTATACTCCTTAGAAGTTCAGAGCAAAAAATTAGCCCTCAATCGAGGGCCCAAGAATATATTATTAAGGGGGTCTATGAAAGGTCTGTCCTTTCATACCTGTATCTTAACTCATTAAACTTAACTAATTATTAATAATATAACTATTCTTTTCGTTTGATCCAGCCACCCTAGAAGGGAATTTTATCGCTATCAAAGACAGCCTCTATATCTCCAAAGTGAAAAAATTCTTTTTGATCGTGGTTCATCATCTAAGACAGCTCAAAAACCTCAAAAACCTACTCTTTCGTCCTCTAATTGTGTTATATGGCCATGATAATAAATTTCTTCTTCGTCCTCTTTAACTGTCCAAAAGCGAACAACAATCCTTACATAGCCACCTTCATGAAAAGGGAAATCTGTTAGTCCTGGTCCGTATATGCTACCGTCTTTGTACTTTACTTTCATTTGTGGCCCCTCCGGAGAGTAGTAATTTAGAAAATGTACCTCAACCGATAGATGGAGAAATCCCGATATAATTGAAACAGGGTCATAAATAATTCACAACATACCGCAAAGTGAATCCTCCGAATCTTTTAGGTTTTCGCAAACCATCCAGACAGATTATTTGATTTTATTTAAATATCTATAAATAGTGGCTTCGGATACATCTAAATATTTGGCTATCTCGCTTACGCCGCCTTTAAGTAAAAAAGCTCCCTTTTCATTCAGTTTTTTGACCACTTCTATTTTTTCTTGCGATGACATCCGTTCTGGCGGAATGTCATACTCTGCTAAAACCCCTTTAATAAGAGATAAGAGAAGTTCCTCAATATTTTCTTCAAAATTCTCAAAAAGATGTGTATCAAAGATAGGCTTTGATGACTCAACAGGATCATTTGTGGGTTTGTCAATCATGATGAATTGATCCAAAATGTTGCGAGCGTTTATAACATCTGAAATATCCATGTTAACACAAATCATACCAATGATTTTGTTCGTTTCATCTTTAATAAAATAGCTCGAAGAACGGAGCGTCTTATTCTTTTTTGAGTTACTTTTATAATTGCAGATATAGTTTCGATCTTTATAACTTTCTTCTTTTAATATTTTCAAGGCAAGATCCGTAATAGGGCTATTAACCTTTCTTCCGCTAACATGTCCATTCACTATTTCAATAATAGAATGATCAGGGTTCGTTACATCGTGTAAAACAACTTCACAATTCCCCCCCATTATGTCAGCAATAAAATGCACCATGGGAATATACTGTTTCAGTTTTTCGACATTTGTCACTACCATCATTCATCGCACCTTCAATTTCCATTTGTCATTTTTAGTTTAGCAAAGATTTTTTAAATTTTAAACAAATAATTTTCTGAAATTTTAGTTGTTGTAATAATAATTTTGCGTTACAATAAAATTCAATCATAATAATAATTTTTTATCACATGGAGGAATTACGATGAAAAACACTATTTCAACGAACAATGCACCAAGTGCTATTGGACCTTATTCTCAAGCCGTAAAATTGGGTGACTTTCTTTTTGTATCTGGACAACTTCCGATTCACCCAGGTACAAATGAAATGCCGCAATCCGTTGCAGAACAAACGAAGCAATCATTAGAAAATGTAAAAGCCATTCTAAAAGCAGCGGGGAGCGATTTACAACATGTCGTGAAAACAACTGTATTTTTAAAAGATATGAATACGTTTACGCAAACGAATGAAGTATATCAATCGTACTTTACTGAAAATTATCCAGCTAGAAGTGCAGTAGAGGTTGCACGTTTGCCAAAGGAAGCATTAGTTGAAATCGAAGTCATCGCTTCTATACCATGGAGTAATCAGTAGCTTCAAGTCACTCTATAAACTTTGTCATCTTGTCTTCATTTGAACAATCAAAATAAAAACACAAAAAATGGTTTACGCTTGTCGTATTAAACCTGGGTGTTTTTAAGCTCCCACGGTTAAAAGATCCATTTTACGTTCCGATGATGGATTATTTTCATTTATACTCGTGGAGGTTAATAACTCATTTTCTTATAACTTTTCGGTTTTTAACTCACTAAATATGCATACTCTCTGATGAGAATCTAAATGTTAGATTGATCCCTACGCGAGTATAGTAATATATTTTATTGAAAAATCTTTAAGAATAACGAATGGTTCATTCTTATAAAAGGAAATTTTGGAGGGAATAGTTATGTCCGATTTAGTAAGTTCATATTTTGAAAAATCGGTTTCACGAAACGTCTTACCGACAGATGCGAAACCACCGGAGTTTACGGCAGATTTAGCAAAAAAATTGCTAGATCGTATCCGCAAAATTAAAATCCATGCCCACGCTTATGCATTACTCACAAACTTGACTCATTATAAGTGGAAAATAGAGGACATGCTCTATTTTGCATACCAAAATGAGCTTAATGGATTAAATATTCATTTGGCGGATGGCGAGTCTGGTAGTCTCGGGAATATAAGTGACGATGAAAGAAAAAAGTTTGCGGAACTAGCAAAAAAACTGGACCTTGAAATTGTCTTAGAGGCTAGCAGCACAGATAAAGCTACCGTCGATAAACTTTTTCATATTGCAAACGTGATGGATGTGCATAATTTGCGTGTGTACGGTCGCTATGAAGGTCCTCTTGATGTGGTGATGGACAAAATAACGGATGACTTGCATTACATCACAAGCTTGGCAGAAAAACATGATTGTTATGTAGATTTTGAGCAGCACGAAGAATTAAAAAGCCAAGAAATCGCTACCATTCTAAAACAAGTAAACAGCAAGCGTATTCATGCTTTATTTGACTTTGGAAATATGATTAATGCCGACGAAGCGCCGATGGAAGCCTTTTTTAACTTAGCTCCTTTTATCAGAACAGTACACATGAAAGGAGTAAAAGTTGTAGATTACGGTGGAAGTACAGGACATTATGGCGTTCTTCAAGGTAGTGATCAAGATGAAATGCCCAGCGAACGGTTTATTTATGAATTACTCATGCTAGGCGACGACAAACCGCAAGTAAAAACCTACTGTTTGGAGCAAGAAAATCATTATGTTGCTCCGCCATTTCGCTCAAAGGATGAGGGGAAAAATCCGTTTATCAAGTTTAGGGACATAAGTGAAACTCCAGTCCCCGAGGGCATGACACTGGAGAAAATGCTGGCTTTGGAACCTGTATGGGCATATAATCAGCTAAAGTATTTTAGAAAGGTTTTAAACAAATTTGAAGTATTATGCGAACTCAAAATTATGGAGGGCACTCATGAATAACTCTGTTGAAAACAATTCGTTTTGGACAAAAACGAATATTATTAGACTCTGTGCATTTTTGTTGGTTTCCGGTACAATTTATAAAATTGCATTTATGGCAGACGTATTCTATGACCAAATGCAAGAGTTTATGGGACTAAGTAATACGCAAATTGGTCTACTAGATACAGTTAACTCATTCGTTGCAATGTTTGGTTTCCTAATTGGCGGCGTTTTAGCGGATAAAGTAAAGATTCGCGTACTTGTTCCTCTTGGTTTATTCTTAAATGCAGTCATGGGAATCTGGCTTGCTATGAACCCACCATTCTGGGGAATGATTGTAATATTTAGTGCTTTGGCAATTGGAGCGGACTGTTTAGTGTGGTCTGCACTTTTGAAAGCGGTGGGTAAGCTAGGTGGGAACCAAGATCAAGGAAAAGCTTTTGGTTTCTTTGAAGGTGGAAGAGGTGTCGTAGATACTGTTGTGGCATTTGGTGCTCTAGGTATTTATGTGGCAGTTGGAGAGAGCATGAAGGGTTTAAGTTATTCAATTTTATTCTATTCGATGATAGATTTAGTACTTGCTGTTGCAATGATTTTTATTCTTAAAGATGTTTCAGTCTCAAAGACAGATGAGTCTGACAATAGTTATAGCTGGAGTAATATTAAAAATGTTTTACGTAAAAAAGAAGTTTGGCTCGTTGCGTTTAACGTATTTATGGTGTACTTTGTATACAAAGGATTAAAATATTTTAATCCATTCCTAGCAAATGAGTTTAATGTACCCGCGGTAATTGCAAGCGCTTACGGTATAATCAATGCTTATTTTTTGAAATTTGTTGGCGGACCTAGCGGCGGCTTAATCGTTGATAAATTGAAAAACCCTGCAAAATACATTAAGTTGTGCTTTGCGATTTTGATTGCGCTTTTGGGAGTAATTGTTTGGTTCACATTTGTAATGCCGCCTGTCATGGTAATGGTTGTATTACTGTTAGTATTTTCAACCGTTATATACTCTATGAGAGGTACATTCTGGTCGCCAATGGGTATGATTGGACTGAAAGAAAATGAAACAGGTACAGCATTTGGTATAGGTTCTTTTATTGGTTATGCTCCGGGTGTATTTGCTTCAATCCTTTTTGGAGCTATCTTAGACAATTTTGAGGGTATGATTGGGTTCCGTATTATTTTTATTTCCTTGGCAGTTCTATCAGTTGTTGGATTCGGGGTAGCACTTACGCTTCAAAAACGTATTAGCAAAATTAATAATATTTAACTACGAAAAGCAGCAATATCACCCCGTTCTCCTGTAAAGAGGATGGGGTTTCTTCATTGAATGAGCGAAGTGGAAAAATGGAGACCCCATTTAAATAAACAATTGCCTTACATCATTCAATATAGCCACATAATTTGAACAAACCTCGTATTTTTTATGAAATTTTTAGCCCCGAAAAAAATGCTGTGATTTTGACGTCACAGTCAGCTCATTTGCTCATGAGCTTTGGATTCTAGTTATCCCTTAATAGTTACATATCTTCAAATTAAAGTATAAGATTCTATTTGTTTATGGTTCTTCTATAACTTTCGTAGAAATGTTTGTGAAGAAATGTACTTAAACTAAAGAAAACGTTTGATCAAATTCAAGATGCTGCGGAATTTTTTTTTCTTGTTGAGCTAAACCAGCTATTAGTTACTGCCTTTAATTCTAAAATGCCATCTAAATATGTGTTCATTTCTATTACCCCATCAATCCATTTTACCGAATATTAACATTATTCTTCTTCCTCTAACCTGCAATGTTCCAGTAATCGTCCAATTGTGAAAACGAAATATTAAACATGATTCTATTTTCCATGTTTCTTCTGATGACTTCCAGGGTAGACATACGTTAGATGGGATGCCATTTATATCCCACATTAATATATTAGAGGAGGTATTAGTGTGAGAATGGAAAAAAGAATCGTTGGAACATTTAATTCAGAGTCAGAAGTCTTGTATGCGATTGAGGAATTGAAACGTCAGGGGCATAGTGAAACAGATATGATGGTGGTGGCAGAAAATAGAAGTAACATTCCATTGATTACTTCACATACGGGAGTCATGGTAGAAGCGGACATGCAAATGAGTACCTTAGCAGGTGTTATGATGGAAAACTTTGTTACCATGATGACCGCAGGAATGGGCGGAAGGCCCGCAAGAGCACTGTCCAGCAGACTTATTGAAAGAGGACTGTCAGAATTTACAGCAAAACAGTGTGAGGAGGAAATAAAAAAGGGGAAAATCACGTTGCTGGTTGATACGTATGGAACTTATGAAAGCCCTAATTTTAAAACACAATATAAGTATGAAAGCCCTATTAATAAAGCATATGAAACGCAATATGAGACTGAAAAAACAAGGTCAGTCCCGCTCAGTGAAGAACAGCTTAATATTACAAAACAACGTGTCCAAGTCGGAGAATTACAGCTTCGTAAAGAAGTAGTTGAAGAAGAGCGAACTGTTCTTGTTCCACTCATGCGTGAAGAAGTATATATAGAGCGACGTCCTGTCATCGATGGAAATTATGACGCGCGCCCGTTTTCAGGGGATGAAATCATTCGTATCCCAATTACGGAAGAACGAATAGAAGTAACAAAAAGGCCAGTAGTCGTTGAAGAAGTGATTGTAGGCAAGAGAAAAATTCAAGAAACAAAGCAGGTACAGGATGTCATTAAAAAAGAAGAAGCACGGATTGAGCGATCTGTCCCTTCGTCAATGGAATCATGGACGCCGGTCAACCATTTGACTGATGTAGGAGAAGAAGAAGTTAGTAATGACAGCCCAAATAATTTGAGCGTGGAAGGAAATCCTAATAACACTGCATTTGTAATGTCAGAGGATCAAACAGATGAAACCCGTCAAAAACGTACTGGCTCCGTCGCTATACAAGCCGAAAAAAACAAACCTGAATTATCTGCCAGTAAAAAAGATCAAACGAGCGGGGCTCTAACAGATTCTTCTGATATGAATAAAAATGAAAGTGAAAGTTCAGAAGCGAATTCAGCAGTTTCTGTGAAACTAGAAGCAACCCACAACAAAGAAAATTCTACCAAAGATGAGAAAAATAAAAATAAAAATAAAAAAAATCAGCAGAAATAAAGAAAAAACACACCAAACTAAATAAGCTTGAATGAAATAGGAAGTCATTAGATACTGTATAATAAAAGCTGATTTTCAAAGGTCACTAATCTGTGCCCTTTGAAATCAGCTTTATTCAGAAGATTTAAGTAAAAAAATTCTTCAAGTGAATAGATAGAACACCGGTAATCCCTATGTTTTAATGGAGAAATATTTGTAGTCAATTATGTGGACTACCTGGAGTATAAGTTTGTGAAACAATGTACTTAAACTAACGGGTGCAAGAGTTGAAGATCCAAGCTGCCGTCGTCGGCGGCTTTTCTTGTGCTAACAGAGCAGGTTACTTCAATAGGCATAATAGTATCATACTGTGACACTAGATCCTACTACATTTCATAATCTGTTTTCGATAAATAATTTTAATAAAAATTTGAAAAAATAAGTTCATCATAAAAGAGGAGCTTACCCAATGAAAAAAATTTTGTTCATTAGCGTGCTTGTATTGATTTCTTTTTTCTCCATTCCAGTAAATTCGGATGCATTCGATAAGAGTCGAGAAGAATATGAAAAAACTGGGCGTGTTATTTGGGAAGTAAACACAAAAGACAAGTTAGTTGCCCTTACTTTCGATGATGGACCTCATCCTGTTTTCACTCCTCAAATACTAAATATATTAGCAAAATATGATGCTAAAGCTACATTTTTTGTGGCTGGCAATAAAGTAGTCAGATTTCCAGAACTTTTAAAGAGAGAAATTAAAGAAGGACATGAAATTGCCAATCACACATTCCATCATATTTATGGCAATATAACCTCTGCAAAACTATCCTCCGAATTGGATGAAACAGATAAAGTTATTAAGAAATTCACTGGTATAAAACCGTCTCTCTATCGTCCCGTGGGGGGTTTTTATAATGATGTAATTATTAATACCGCTATAAAAAATGGAAAAGAGGTCGTACTATGGTCATGGAATCAAGATTCTCGTGATTGGGCAGATCCTCCAGCAAGTCAAATTTACAGTAATATAAAAAAAGGAGTAAAACCAGGTAATATCATTATTTTTCATGATTGGCATGGTAGTGAATATACTCAAACCTGTGTTACAACAAAAGCCTTAGAAAACATTTTGGAGTTTTTAGACAAGAACGGGTATAAATGTGTAACGGTAACTGAATTGCTCTACCGTTCAACGCAAATATTTCCGGAGTCTTTTGGAATCTATCCTTCAAAAAAAGGAAAAACTTCTCACATTAATTTAATGTTTTAAAAATATATTTTCGTATCGTTTTGTGCAATAGTTCTTATTCAAGTAAATTGGTGTGTTAGTTAGATAACAAATAAAGGAAGAAAGAAATGCTATTAGATGAATATATTGACAGGAATTTTCCTGATTTACCAATATGCCCTAGAGGTTCCTCCCCGTGTAGAGTATTAAATAACCTCAAAAGGGAAAGAATTCATTTCTATAATTGATTTGATGGAAGAGTTCGGGAAGAAGTTTGGGGAGCAATCAGACTAAACAAAAGTAATCACATCCATTGTTTACCCCACAGATATGAAAAATTAAATGTGGATAAAGTAAAAGTTGTGGGACGGGAAATAGTTCTAAAGGCAACTTTTACTTTTAAGATAAAAGTTTGTGAAGAAATGTACATAAAGGAACGGGTGCGTTAGGTGAATAAGAGGACGACCGTCAAGAGACGGTCTTTTTATTTTCTATTATTGTTCGCCTAATGTGCATTTCCACTGAGTAACTAGCTAATTTAATAGACCTGTGTTGATTAGTCCTCACTTGTATCTAAATAAGGTTTGCCGCCAGTGTAACTAGAGTGAGTTGAAGGATCCTCACTTGTTGTGTCTAAATAAGGATTCTTAACCTGAATTGAAGGGTTCTTACTTGTATCCAAATAAGGAAGTCCTCCAACATCATTATCAGTTTTTCTTGGTAGTTTATGAATTTGTTCTCGCATATAAATTCACCTCCGTTATTATATGTTGTGTGGTTGTAGTTATAAATATCAGGTAAGTTGGAGGGAATTAGAAAAAACAGTTAGTTTTGTATTAGGAGGGTGGTTTCAGCGGGTAAAACTCCGGTACCATGTAATGGGTAATACATATAATAACTACAGTTAATCTAATTAATTTAGACGAGGAGAAATTTTATGCTTACCGAAGCCGATGCATTTAGAGTAGGCGATATATTAACTGTAAGACTCATTGGTCGATTGCCCACAACATGTGATGAGGTAAGAGAACTCGTAAATTACCCGGCTAATGGAACTGGTTCTGCTCAAGTTTTTCTTAGAGAAGGCAGAAAACCCGGAATGGAAAATATGTACTGCACCCAGGGATTGGGGGGAATATGGAATATAAATTCATTGATACGCGACAAATTTTCTAAGACTGTTGAGATTTTTATAAATGACCATTTTGTGAGGAGAATTCGAGTCATAGAAATCTCACCAGTAGGATGGCATAACATACATTGAATGAAGCTTTTCTAAAATTGAAATGAAAGAAACACACTTTTAATTTTAATGGGCTTAATAAAATACACCACGGGGGGCTTCCCCCTCTTATGGTGTATTTTTTATTTGGCATTGTTTAACATTATTCGAATAATGTTGTCCTATTCGGAAGTATTCAATCAAAGTAGGAATGAAAACAATTGAACATTGCCTGATTAACGGATTAGCATACTTGAACAAGATTCTTAAGCATTACGAACTGATTGAATAAGTTTTATGATATATTAATTACCTATTTTCACTTTTATTCATCATTCTCTTCAATTTTTCTTCAGTAGATGAACCCTCAACTGGAGTATAAATGCTACACCAAAAATCTGTATTACCATGAACTTGTAAAGAAGATAAATTAAATAGCATTTTTCCTGCCTTGGAATGCCTAAACTCAATTAAAACTTCGGGTGCCATACTTACCTGATTTTCTTGCCATAAAGACTCAAACTCTGGATTTAGATTAGTCATTTCTTCGAGAAATTGAGTGTACCATTCATCTCCCATATATTGTCCATAATAAACCCGAAAGATGGATAGAAAACCTTTCACAAAATGCTCCCAATTGACAGCTAAAGACCTCAATTCTTTCCTGGTAAACACTAAGCGGATTAAGTTTCTCTGTTCAATGGGAATTTGTTCAAAATCCAAAAAAACATAAGCTGCAGCAGGATTCCAACCAACGATTTGGAAATGTCGGTCTGCGATCAGAGTAGGACAGTATTTTAATTCTTCTAAAATTTTTTCTAAAGAAGGGGAAAGTTTTGTTTGTAAAACTTCATGTTTATACACATTTGTGTTAACTTCTAATGCTAAATCGTATAGATACTTTCGTTCATCATTATTTAACTGTAAAGCAGATGCTATAGAATCTAGTACAGAAGATGAAACTTTAATATCTCGCCCCTGTTCTAGCCATGTATACCAAGTAGTGCTGACTCCCGCCAACTGGGCGACTTCCTCCCTCCTTAAACCTGGAGTTCTCCGTCTAGTTCCCGTTGGTAATCCTACTGATTGAGGTTGTATACTTTCACGTTTTGACTTTAAAAACTTTGATAGAGCTTCTAATCTTGTTTTACTATTCATGTTAAATTACTCCTGTCTTAGAACATCATATTACTAATTATACTATGATAAACAACAACTTGTAATAGGATAAACATGGTGCCAAAATATAGATAATCTAATAACGAGGGGGAAGAAATATGGAACGAGTTGTGATTACAGGGATGGGAGTCGTGTCACCCTTGGGTAACAACGTTGAAACATTTTGGAGGAATTTAACCGAAGGCAGGTCTGGAGTTTCTTACATTAATAGGTTTGACGTAAGTAAACATAAAACCAAAATTGCTGGATTAGTTAGGGATTTTAATGTTGAGGATATGCTTGGTCAGAAGGATGCAAGGCGTATGGATAGATTTTGTCAATTTGCTCTAGTTGCAGCTGAACAAGCATGGAACGATTCCAATCTGAACATTAAGGAAATTGATTTAGAGCGTCTTAGTGTATATATTGGTTCGGGAATAGGTGGAATTGAGACTTTAGTGCAAAATATTGATGTACTTCGGGAAAGAGGACCACAAAGGGTAAGTCCAACAATGGTGCCTTCGATGATAGCAAATGCAGCTTCAGCACAAATAAGTATTAAATGGGGGGCATTGGGACCATCTATGGCACCTGTTTCCGCTTGTGCAATTGGAAATACAGCTATTGGAGAGGCTTTCAGAATTATTCGGTATGGTACGGCTGATGTAGCATTTGCAGGAGGGGCTGAGGCAGCCATCACAGAATTGTCTCTAGCCAGTTTTGGGAATGCAAAAGCGTTGTCTGCGAGGAATGATGAACCAGGTGCTGCTAGTCGTCCTTTTGATGCGAATAGAGATGGATTTGTAATGTCTGAAGGTGCAGGAATTTTAATACTTGAATCTTTAACACATGCAATACGTAGAAATGCACGAATTTATGCTGAAATAATTGGATATGGGGCTAGTTCTGATGCATATCATATGGTTTCTCCACATCCAGAAGGAAAAGGAGCCTATCTTGCAATGAAAATGGCTTTAAAAGATGCGTCCATTTCTACTGAAGATGTTGATGTAATTAGTGCGCATGCAACAAGTACAGAGATAGGTGACATATCTGAAACAAATGCAATAAAAAAATTGTTTGGCGAACAAGCATACAGGATACCAGTTACGGCTAATAAGTCGATGACAGGACATTTATTAGGAGCAGCTGGCGGGGTTGAAGCTATTGCATTAGCAAAAAGTCTCCAAGAGGGCATCATTCCGCCTACTATCAACTTAGAACACCCCGATCCATTATGTGATTTAGATTATGTACCAAACGTAGCCCGACAAACAAATCTCCAAATAGGGATCTCCAATTCATTTGGGTTTGGTGGGCATAATGCAGTAATTGCTTTGAAAAAGTATTAATTGTGAAAATAGTTTTATGAGATAGAGTGAAGAAATGTACTTACAATCGGGTTACTTCTCTTCAATAAGAATAAAATCAAGGACCTTATTTGTGGTCCTTGATTTATATTTAAATATCAACAATATTATTTGTTATACTTTGGACCGGTGCTGGACAGATTGGCATGGCGATAGCTAGAAGAATCGGTTTTGGAAAGAAAATTATTGTTGGTGATAAGAACCTAGATCATGCCAAGGCTATTGCAAAAATGATGAAAGAAGCCGGATTTGATGTGGTACCTGTAGAAACGGATATTTCTTCCAGAGAATCTATTTTAAATTTGATTGCAGAAGGTCAGAAGAATGGTGAAATCACTGCTCTTATCAATGCAGCCGGCGTGTCACCTAATCAGGCACCTTTTGAAACCATTTTGAAGCTGGATTTGTACGGAACTGCTGTATTGCTGGAGGAAGTAGGTAAGGTCATAGCTCCTGGAGGCGTGGGTGTGACAATTTCCAGTCAGTCTGGACACAGAATGCCTCAATTGGGAGATGAAATTGATGAACAGCTAGCAACGACACCAACAGAGAAACTACTTAGTTTGGAAGTGCACTTAAACCAACAGAACAATGAAAGAATCTCATAAGGAGATAGAAAGTCTGCAGGTTGGTTGAAGAAGGAATCTGTTTATTTTTATAGAATTTCTAATTTAATAAAAAAATTAATGAAATTAGAGAAATGAGGGAAATAAATCTTAAAATAAAAGGTTTCGGAGGAATATTTTGGAGGACTAAAAATCTAGATGCTACAAAAAAATGGTACAGTGAAGTGTTGAAGATTGAAATAGACAATTGGAATGGGACTATCATCAAACCCCAGTCAGGAAATGAAACTATCTTTTCTTTCTTTACTGAAGATGACAGCTATTTCAAGGAGGTACAAAATGAATCAAATACATAAAAAGTCGGATACTTTAATCATTGTAATACACGAAATTTATGGAATAAACCAACATATGCAGAGTTTTTGTGATTTATTATCGAAACAGGGTTTTAATGTCATTTGTCCAAATTTATTAGAACGAGAGGTAGCTTTTGATTATTCACAAGAGGAAGATGCTTATCGTAATTTTATGGAGAACGTAGGATTCGCTAATGCTTTGCATAAAATGAAAAATATATTATCAGATGTTAAAGATGAATACGAAAAAATATTTATTATTGGCTTTAGTGTAGGGGCGACTATTGCTTGGTTATGTAGTGAGCAGGATTGTGTCGATGGAATAGTCGGATACTATGGTTCACGTATTAGGAATTACGTGGAATTATCACCACAATGTCCTACAATACTATTTTTTCCGCAAGAAGAACAATCATTTAATGTGGACGAGTTAATTTTAACTTTAGAAAAAGTGAATATCGAAATACATAAATTTAACGGAAAACACGGATTCAGTGACCCATACTCTCCACAATATAATGAAAAATCAGCACAAAAAGCATTTAGTGAAATGGTGAAATTTTTTAAGAAACATTAATTAAATCCATATTTGGTATATCAAATGTTACTTTTACCTATTTCTTCGTAAAAAATATTTACAAATCCCTATCAAAGTGATGATTTAGGAACAGGTCTACTGTCACTAATGATTGGCTTTCAATAGTAATTGCTATTTTTTTAGGATAAGTTGTAATAAAAGGGAGTAGGACTTCCAAAATCTAAATCTTATTCAAATTATGGATGCATAGGTTAACCAGATTTCGGTAACTATTTTTCTAGTTCAACGAAACTGGCATATTAGTTAAAGTACGTATCTTCACAAAGTTATAGAAAAAGCCGATTATCCTAATAACAAAAAGGGGAATCGGCTTTTCTTAGTCATCAATATTTTATTAAAAGATTTTGTCTAACAAGATTAATTATGACCAACAATTGGGTGTGGTACATATGGTTCTTCTAGGAACGCCATTTCTTCAGATGTTAATTTTACAGATAGAGCACCTACTGCATCTTCGAGATGAGTTATTTTCGTAGCACCTATGATAGGAGATGTTACTGGTTCTTTCTGAAGCAACCAAGCAAGTGCGATATGAATACGTGGAACACCATGTTTTTCTGCAAGTGATGCAACTCTCTCTACAACGTATCGGTCCGCTTCAGCAGTCGCATCATATTTAGATTTTAAAATGAAATCTGTTTCAGAGCGTTGAGTTGTTTCCGACCAATCACGAGTTAATTTTCCTGATGCAAGTGGGCTGTATGGAGTCACACCGATCTTTTCTTCTTTACACAGAGGAAGCATTTCTCTCTCGTCTTCACGGTATATGAGGTTGTAATGATTCTGCATCGATACAAAGCGAGTCCAACCATTTTTTTCAGCTACATGTAATGCCTTTTGGAATTGCCATGCATACATGGCAGAAGCACCAATATATCTTGCCTTCCCAGCTCTCACCACATCATGTAATGCCTCCATCGTCTCTTCAATAGGGGTATTGTAGTCCCAGCGGTGAATAATATAAAGATCTACATAATCCGTTCCGAGTCTCTTCAGACTCTTATCAATTTCACTCATGATGGCTTTTCGAGAAAGACCCGCACCGTTTGGACCTTCATGCATTCGTCCATGTAGCTTTGTTGCGATTACAACTTCATCACGATTGGCATAATCCGTTAAAGCTCGTCCAAGGAATTCCTCGCTGGTTCCCATTGAGTATACATTTGCCGTATCAAAGAAATTGATCCCAAGATCAAGTGCTTTTTTAATAATAGAGCGACTTTTCTCTTCATTAAGTACCCATTGATGAATCCATTTTTCTGCTTCACCAAAACTCATACAGCCAAGACCAAATCTAGATACATCCAATCCTGTATTACCTAGTTTCACATAGTCCATCTATTTATTCCTCACTTTCATTTACTAGCAAGTTTCGATTTAAGTTTGGTAATTGCACTTTTAATTATGTCACAAATATTAAACAAACCTTAAACCCATTCGTAGCAAGTTTTTGCCTAATCCTATCAAGCCACTTTATCACTCGACGAATATCAAGTAAAATTAAGCCATCTAAGTTGAGGAAAGAGGAGAATAAGATATGTCTGAGGAAATCGACAAGCAGCATGAAATAGGCAAACTTATTGAGCGATATACAGGTCAGGATGGTGTTCATCCTACCTCTATTCCATCATTATTTCTCATCCGTGAATCCATAATCACCGAACCCATCTCGAGAGTTAACGAGCCGTCCTTTTGCCTTATCGTCCAAGGAGAGAAAGAGGTATGGTTGGGAGAGGAATGCTTTAGGTATGGTCCAGGCAATTACATTGTTGCATCTGTTGACTTGCCAGTAACGGGCCAAGTTATAAAAGCCTCATCCGACTCTCCATATTTGGCACTGAAACTTGAATTTACATCAAGCGAAATTTTAGAGGTTTTAAGTGAAACGGATATTCAATCTGGACAGAGAAAAAATGTGAAACGAGCTATGTTTATTAGTGAAGTAGAGCCTTTTTTATTGGATGCGGTTATCAGATTAGCTTGTTTGCTAGACAATCCAAAACATATTCCAATTCTTGCTCCATTATTTAAGAAAGAAATCCTTTATTGGGTTCTACAAGGTCCGAACGGGGAAGCACTGGAGCAAATGGCCATAGAAGGTAGCAATGCCCTCCAAATTAGAAATGTAATCGAACATATCATTCATAATTATGAAAAGTCTTTTCGAATAGAGGATTTATCAGAAATAGCGAATATGAGTGCGGCTTCGCTTCATCGGCATTTTAAAGAGGTGACTGCTATGAGCCCAATTCAATTCCAAAAACAATTAAGATTACAGGAAGCTCGGCGTTTGTTATTAGCTGAATCATCAGATGTATCTGATGTTGCATTCAGGGTGGGCTACGAAAGTCAATCGCAATTCAGTCGAGAGTATTCACGCATGTTCGGCTTTTCACCTAGAGCGGATATAAACCGACTGAGAAAAAACTACGTTTAAACTAATAAATTACATGAATAATCAACTCAATGAAGTTGAAACCCTCTGGATGACACCTAGACGTATTTTATTTATAAAAATACAGATTGTGAAAGATCGTACTTAGACTAAAGGGTGCAAGAGTTGAAGATCCTGCTGCCATGAAGCATTTAGCTTAAAGACTTATTGATCCAAATCTATACTTCCTTAGTTAGATGATACTTTAACAACTTTTGTTGGTCATAAATTTTTTCAAAAAGAATTCCCGTTAAATAGTAAAACACGAGGCCAAAACAAATGTGAATAAGTGTAAATTTTGAACCAAATGAAGTAAATTCATATACTAGAACTGGCAATTTCACTGTTGACCAAGCGCCTAAGAAAAACACTATATAGCGGACACTGGCTCCTTTTTTCAATAAAAGTACTGCAATCGGAAAGGCTATATAAAGAGGGCCTGCAGCTACTGTTGCTAATAATAAGGTGAAGAAGACACCATATATACCTGACTTTTCACCCATATATCGAATGAGTGATTCTTTCTTTACCCATTGATCCAATAATCCCACTAATATGAATATAGGAGGAAGTAGGAATAACATATCCAAAATACTTTTACCAGTTAACTGAACTGTTTTCATAGCAATAGCTTGATTCATAAACCCAATAAGAAGAAGCCCTAATAATAAAATGAAAAAGAACCGATATCTTTTTAGTTTTGTCATGTCATCACCACCCAAATAATCAATGCAAATAAAAGAGACATTATTATGGCAGATATATTTCGTGCAATAGCAAAACTTCGTCCAAAAGTTTTTTGTTCCATAGATAAAGTTGCAAGTCCTACAGACATTAATGTCGACATTAATACCGCTACTTGTGGAAGAGCAGCACCATTTTGAACTAATGTATATCCGAGAGGAAAGACGATAAAGCTTGGAACTAAAGCAATTGATCCAATGATTGTTGAATAAATGATGCCTAGTAAGCCAGAATTTTCGCCAATTATTGAAGAAATAAGGGACGGTGTCAATAAAGACAATGCTAGCCCAACAAAAAGCATAATAGCTAATAAATCCGGTAAAACATTGCGAAACATTTTCCATGAACTTAATAAGGCTACCATTGTTTTATGTTTGTCTTTTGTGAAGGAAATACCCAAATAAATAGTGGCTAGAGTATAGAGAATAATTCCACTAATCATTATTTTGAGCCCTCCATTCTTTATATTTTTCCTGGAAAAACGATAAATTTTTAATTTTTTCTTCAATATCTATTTGAAAATCTTCTAATTTTCTTTTTCCAACTGAAGTGATTCTGTACATCCTTATCGGTTTATCTCGTTGAGATGTATCCAGATAAGACTCAACAGCACTTTCTTCCTCTAACTTTTTTAGTGTACGATATAATATGGCACTATCGATTGGATTAATGGGAAGCTCTTCCTCACATCTTTGCAGTAGTTTCCCTCCATAGTTATCTCCCTCTGTTAAAAACAGCAAAAGAAATGCACCTGTATGTCTCCCTGTATGTTTCATGAAATATATAGCCTCCTAATTTTTAATGTAAAAAATTTTTTCGGTAACTCATTACTGTTAATAACAGTATGCTGTCACAAACAGTAATGTGCCAATTTTTTTCTCTGTGATAACAAAAAAATTAGAATGTGAATCTAGTTTGGATTGGTGGAGGCAAAGATGTGGAGATTGAACGGGAGCAACTTTCACAAGAACAGATAGAAACTCTGATTATAAGAATGAAAAATAATCATTAATTCTAAGTATGAAGATGCTTTAATATAGAAGAACAGATAGTCAGCTGCCATACTTGGCAGCTTTTTCTTATTGAACTAGAGATGCAGGTTAGTTGAATGTGAAGAAATAAAGGTCGAGTTAGTTTAAGATATCATAGGGAATTTTAGCTATCGGTATGGTAAAGTTGACTCAAAAATAACTTAATTAATCTTAGGGTTTTATTTAACCAAGGGGTAAAGTAAGGAAGTTGCGACAGCAGGGTTAAAAAATTAAAACCTTGAAGACCGCTTGTGTTTCACCCCAATAAAAAAGCACCCGATTATTCGGATGCATACTTAATTATTCCGTGTAAATAAACTGAGTATTCTCGTAGTACACATTCTCTTAACTTGATTTTTCCTTCACTTACTAATTCTCCAACCAATTCTTCAATCTTTTTTACATCTTCATTGGTAGCTTTAGGAATCTCTGTTGAAAACAAATTACCTCGACTGGCATTGTGTAGTTTTTTTAATAATTCAACTTTATTCATTGGGTCATCCCCTTTACCTATTATATTCGACATAAAGGAGGTTCTTTCCTTTAAGTTGTTTCACAAAAAGGGGCAGGTTAATAAAAGAAGGGATCGGCTAAATGTCCATCATTTATTATGATTAATGAATTTAATTTTAGTTAATAGTCTACTTCGATTTTCTATCGAATAACATTTTATTCGTAGGTTATTTTTTTGGAAGTAGAGGTGATATCTTTGATACAAAAATTACTGCTTTCAATGGAGCAAATGATTTACATAATTCAAAATGGGTTACAAAAAACGAATTCACCAAAGGATGTAACCATTATAGGTGCAGGGATATCTGGTTTAGTTGCTGCTTCACTCTTAAAAGAAGCTGGACATCGGGTTACCATTATTGAAGCAAATAACAGAATTGGCGGAAGAATTTACACAAAAAGGGAACCTTTTATTAATAATCAATATATAGATCTTGGGGCAATGCGTATACCTTCATTTCACTATTTAGTTTTTGAATATATAAAAAAATTCAATTTACAAATCAATGAATTTATTAATAGCACCCCTAATGATCTGATTTACATCAATAATATATTAACAAATGAAAAAAATTATGGAACAAATCCAGACCAATTAAGGTTTAAAGTCTACCCAAGTGAAAAAGGAAAAACTGCAACAGAGTTACTATTATTAGCAGTTGGTCCAGTTATTGATTTTATAAACCAAGATCCCGAAAAAAATTGGGATATAGTTATTAATATGTATGATCATTTTTCAATGGCTAACTTTTTAAAATATAACCCTGTGGGTGTATCCTTATCAGCTGAAGCAATCGATATGATTGAAACGATGGTCGGATTAGAAGGGTTTTCTGAACTTGCATTTACTGCAATATTAAGAGAAGTTTTAGTACTCCTTACAAAGAACCTAAAACTTTATGAAATTTCAGGGGGTACTGATCATCTTATTAATGGATTTTTACCACAACTAAAAGACGATATTATTACTAATCAAAGAGTAAAAAAAATTATACAACAAGAATCAAACGTAACAATCTATACAGAAAATCAAATACTTAATACTGAGCATCAACTTACAAGCGACTTTGTTATTTCAACAATTCCTTTTTCTTTATTGAATTTCGTAGATTTACTTCCCTTTGAGTCTATTTCATATGACAAGAGGAAAGTTATTAGAAAGATACATTATGCAAATTCAACTAAAATAGGACTTCAATTTAAAACCAGATTTTGGGAAAAGTATGGGTTATATGGTGGGAAAATAACAACCGATTTACCAATCAAGTTTGCATATTTTCCTAGTCATAGACAAGAGGCATCGGTCAGTACAGGGATTATGTTAGCTAGCTACACATGGGAAGACGATTCTAGTATTTGGGATAATATGACACAACAAGAACGTATAAAAATTGCTTTAAATAATCTTTCGTATATATTTGGAAATCAAGTGTTTACAGAGTTTTTAATAGGATATTCACATAATTGGTCTGAATTTCCTTATTATGGAGGAGCATTTGTCATGTTTAAACCCGACCAAATAAAAGAATTAGGTCAATATATTAGTACACCAGAAGGGAGAATTCATTTCGCAGGATCACATTCATCTACTACACCAGGTTGGATTCAAGGGGCGATTGAAGCAGGAGTTAGAACAGCATTTGAAGTTAGCAATAGATAAGTTTTATTTAAATATCAAAAGATGAACTTACAAAAAAGGCGCATGCGTTAGTTCAATAACGATCGACTGCTTTGCGGTCTTTTTTACTGCACTAAATGGCAGTTTGGAGGAAGAATGATTTTTCTAAACTTAAAATGCCCGACCGATTGGGGGGCATTTTAAGTTATTTTTCTCTTGCAATTTCTTTTCTATTAGGTGCAAGTGGAGGTTGTTCTAACCATTTATTTTGCACCATAATATTAAACCACTTTTTAGTAAGCATAAGATTTTGTAGAATGGTGCTTTCGTAAGTAGATACTAGGTCTGTTCGCATTGCAGATGCTAAACCTGCCCCGTGATACGCTTGTGCAGCTTGGAATAAGAAACCGGTATGATACAGCATTAACTTATCGGAAAAAGGGGAGTCTGTTGAAGTTGAAACTTCAGTCTCCCACGACTTCGGAGCTGGTAAATTATCCGTTTGCATAATTTTTGAAAAATCTTTTATTTGTTGATCAGCTATTTTTTCAGCATACTCTAAAAATTTTCTTACTTCTTTTGTTTGTGTGACTTGACTGAATGCAATTGCAAGAGTTTTTGCCATAATACTTTTTTTTAGGTTGAAAGAAATACTTATGATTTCTGTCGCGGCTAACATTCTACCCTTTCCGAAAAATCCATCTGCGAAATCTTTGCTGGAAACATATTCAGGGTTTTCAGCAGGATAAAATAAAGGGTCCCTCTGAAAACTTCCTTTTTCAAGCAATAAATCAATTGTTTGATGATACATCCTTTTCCCATCGTTATCGCACGAGTCGTAAAAAAACCTTAAGTCCTCTCTGACAGAAACACCTAATGAAGTGGAGTGTCCTAGCAAACCGTGTAAAGTCATAATATGTAAATAATTTAAGCAAAAGATGTCAGTGAACAATCTTTCTGTACCTTTATTAAGATCAGATTCAGTAAATCCAATCGGAACTGGAAATCCCTCATTCTCAATAAAAGTTATGATTTGATTCTTTTGTTTTTCAAACGTCTTGATAGCATCCTCAAAAATGGCTTTTATTGAATCGTCTTCTATAATAGAAATCATATATCTATTTACAATATCAACAGCTGTTCCATTTACATACTCTCCCCACAAAGTTCCTATTTCGGAAGATGTGAGTTTTAATTTATCCTTTTCCATCCTGTCACCTCTTTGATATTATTTACCAATTTCACCAAGAGATATGAATTACTGTTTTATAAAAAGATCACAAGTTTTAAAATTAGATGTAAAGTTTAATTTATAATAGCTAGTCGAATTTTCATTACGATTTTTCCAAGAAGAATTTTACTTTACGTTAAATTAATTTATAGATTGTGAAGAACTACACCTAAACAAATGGGTGCTTAACTTGAATATAAGGGAATTTATTGGCTTAAGGGGTTATAATGGCTCACAATTTATAAATCTAAGCCTACATCACTTATGGAATAACTTGGAACACCCAGATTTCTTTTGCTGCTTATCCCCAATAAAAATAAGCATCCGATTATTCGGATGCATACTTAATTATTCCATGTAAATAAACTGAGTATTCTCTTTGTACATATTCTCTTAATTTAATTTTTTGTTCTGTTTCTTAAACTTTAACCAATTTTTGAATCTTTTTTTCATCTTCTTTTGTAGTAGGAATCTCTAATGAAAACATATTACCTCGACTATCATTTAATAATCTTTTTAATAACTCAACTTTATTCATTGGGTCATCCCCTTTAGATGTTATATTCGACATAAAGTTGACTTTTTCCTTGCAATATCTTATATTGTTTTAAGTTTTACCGACTTTCCACTAAAAGCATCTGATTACAGGTACTCTGACAGAAATGTGTAGCTTTTTTTATTTGATTTTTTTATAACCACCTTCTACCAATCTAATCATATCACGCCCTGAGGTCTTTTCTGTTTCATGATAACCTTCTTCGTCACGCAAACTCAAATACCAGTTGCTATCGGCATCTTCATTTAGCCTATATAACTTATTGGTAAAAACATTAGTATAAAAATCTCCATTTCTTAGCCTCATAATATCCCACCTCTAATGTATATTAACTGTATTATGCCCAAGATAACCACCTGGAGTCATTAGACATATACAGTCCAAAAATCCCATGGATATAGTATGTGGGTTGGGGTTTTTTATGTAGGAATTTCCAAATGTCCTTCTGAAGGTTATTCTGACAGTTCAGGTAAACATATTCCTCCTAATAAAGTAAAGGTCTATCAAATATGGGGAGGTTCTCCTCTTAATAGACCTCGTATTGGAAAAGAAACAGATTACACCTTCGAATTTAATAAGGATAATACTGGAGAAGTTTCTCAAAAAATCTTTTATTCTTTGGAGGAAGCAGAAGAATGGTGGAGTTCATATCCAAACTGGTAGAACAAGTAAAGTTTTAAATGCTTATTAGGCTGCGGGTGATTTTGTTAAGGATGATAATCGCTGAGGCGGTCATATTTCTAGTTAAACTATCTGACAGTTTATATTAATAAACCCCAATTATATGATAAAAGAAAAACTGCAAATATCGAGGTGGTTCAAAATGGATTACTGGAGGAATAGTGCAATTTGGTTTCAAAACACTACCAATGATTTATATAATAGGGGTGGTAAATTGAGGAAATTTGTATTTCTGATTTTTTTCGTACTTATTTTTGTAGCAGGGTGTTCGCAAGTGGGTGGTATGCATAATAAAGGTTTAGAGAAATCTATAAGTTCTGTTTTGGAGAAAAAAAGCGTGATGGAAATTGATATTACTCCTCTAACGGACTTCGATTGGGATAAAGCATACCTAATAACCCCTTACACTGATGAAGAAACCATAAATAAGCAACTTAGAGTTAAATTTAAAGATCCAACTAATATAGGTTATCGAGATGATATATATTTACTGGTATTTCTTGATAAGAATAAAGTAGTTCAGTATGTTGAAATACCGACGAAATATGGACAGTTAATGCACGGAAATAAAGATGGGTTTACACCTTCAAATGCAATCATAAAGATACAAAAGAATTAGCAATTTGATACCAAAGGGGACATCGCATAAAGATGTTCCTGATTGGGTTCAAGAGTAAAATAAATGTAAAAATATTTTTAATGGGGAAAAGGTTTTGTTCAAAATTTGAAGAATTTATTAAAAGTATGTTCGTAAAATGGGAAGGATTTAACTCAATATTTCACTAAGAATTCCAAACTATATCGTAATACCTTTAGAGAGTTACTGCAGCTGCTCTTTTTTATTAAATTAAAGTTTGTGAGGGTAAGGGGAAATGTTCAATGAAATTTATTGCTTATCCGATTAGTGCCTTGATTATTGGAATTTCAATCATAATAAGTGCATCAATCTTAAAGGGGACTTTGTTTACAAACCCAAATGATCCTAGTAGTAAAAATTTTTCAACGTCGGTTTATTCTGAGAATAGTCCAAATATCATGACGAAAAAACAACTTTCAGAATATCTTCAAGTAAACGAAGCAACAATTGATACAATTATGAAAGAAGATAGTAGACAAAAAGTTTTAATGGGTGGCTCTTATGAAACCTATATGTTTCTTCCTTATTTAAAAATCGACAACCAAGAACGATTTTTAAAGTCAGAAATCGATAAATGGTTAAAATATCAAAATGATAATCCTCTTAATCATTAATAGGAAAGCCGTCAACAACCTCCCCATTAAAAAAGGGGAGGTTGTCTTGTTGAATCTTATTTTAGGAAGTTAAAATATGCCGTTCTCGTTAGGGGACTCCTCGGGTATGGGTTGTCCGATATCCCACAATTCAACGATTTGGTTATCTTGGAAACGAAAGATATGGACCACAGCTCCACCGAGATCCTCAGGATGCTGCTTTACATGCGAGTGAACGGCTACGGTATCCTTCTCATGAATTGCAAGTTTGACCTCAAGGATTTTGTTCGGGTTTAATGCTGCATTTTCTTCCATCGCGAGCATGAGCGATTCAGCATCGCCGCGGAAATAGGGATTATGGTGACGAAAGTCTTGACCTATGTAACGCTGGTACGCCTCACGAACCTTTCCTGAGGCGACGAGTTGTAAAAAAGACACAGCCTTCTCTTTAACTGAGAGGTTCGTTGTAATCGGTTCTTCGATAGCCATTTAATTCCTCCATTTTTCCTCTTTTTTTCACCGATGCTGATCAAGAAGAATCTGATTACCGTCTGGATCTTCAAGGACCAAATGTGCGGGTCCATCAGTGGCTTCATCTGCTTCCGTCAACATTTTTATTCCTTCAGCCTTAAGTTGTTTTTGAATGTCTCGAATATCCGTAAACTTTTCAAGATTCTCAGCATTTTGATTCCATCCAGGATTAAAAGTCAGAATGTTCTTTTCAAACATCCCTTGGAACAACCCGATGACACAATTCTCATTCTTCATAATCAGCCAATTTTGCGAAATGTCACCACCAAATGCGTGGAATCCTAATTTTTCGTAGAATGATTTGGATAAATGAATATCTTTGACGTTTAAACTTACAGAAAATGCACCTAGTTTCATATAATCTCCTTTTTTTAAATGATGTGGGTTAATCACTTTATTTAATTTAACTATAAATGAGAAAGTTGAAATTCACAACATTTTCCATTAGGTGTAATGGACAATGAATTTCCATTAAAGTTTTAGAACATTCCATTGAAATGAGGAGTGCTATTTATCTTTGTTTTAGATAAAAAATGATTATAAGCAATAAAAATATAATTATAATCATTAACTATTTATTGTTAAACGATAAAACAGGTGGTAAAATCATATCAAAAGGAAATGAAAGATCTCTTTTACAAAAATGAGAATTAAATTCATAGAAGGGGAGTTACTCATGAATTTAACCATCCAAAGTGATTTTCAGAAAAAAACTTTGAAGACCAAAATCATAAGATCACTTAAACAACTTGTTCGTTTTGGCTGGGAGCAGGCCCTATCATGTTTGTTTCCTGTCGTTATTTTTGCCTCTTTGGCAATTACACAAATCATCCCACTTCCCTTCCTGCCGCGGTATGACTGGCTGCTCATTATTTGCCTTCTGATGCAATGGGGGATGGTGCGTTCTGGGCTTGAAACACGGGATGAACTTAAAGTGATCACGTTGTTCCACCTTATTGGCCTTACTCTTGAACTTTTCAAGGTGCATATGGGCTCTTGGTCTTATCCGGAAGAAGGATATTTTAAAATTTTTGGCGTACCTTTGTATAGCGGATTCATGTACGCGAGTGTAGCGAGTTTTCTTTGCCAGGCGTGGAGGAGGCTTAAGGTGGAACTGGTTAAGTGGCCGCCGTTTTTAATGGTGGTACCACTTGCCGCTGCGATTTATTTAAATTTTTTCACTCACCATTATTGGTTGGATGTTCGTTGGTGGTTAACTGGAATGGTGATAATTGTCTTTTGGCAATCATGGGTCACATATGAGGTTGATGGAACTCGTTATCGCATGCCTCTCGCGCTTTCATTTGTACTCATTGGATTTTTTATATGGGTTGCTGAGTATATCGCGACCTTCTTTGGAGCTTGGGAATATCCAAATCAAACCGATGCTTGGAGTCTCGTTCATTTAGGAAAGGTGAGTTCCTGGCTCTTATTAGTGATCGTTAGCTTTCTGATCGTAGCGACTTTAAAGCAGATTAAAGGGGAAAATTCCAAAGGATAGGGAAAAGCGTTATAAATAAAAGTGATTGAACACCTGTTGAGATGGAATACCCATTCGCACTAATTTTCTTGCTATGAATCCCTTAAGTATAAAAGCTTAAGGGATTTTTTATCATTAGGCGGAATGGTTAATATCAAAATATCTTAAACACTCATATAATATTCAATCAAACACTTACCCATTGACAAAATGAACTGTAACGATTATATTTACAGTATGGTAACTGTAATGATTTTTATTACATTTAAATATGTTGGCCAGAATATATGTTAGGAGTGTGTAATGCGATGGTAACTTTGTTTACGACACCAAGCTGTGGGTCCTGCCGAAAAGCAAAGGCTTGGCTTGAGGAACATCAAATAGACTATATAGAAAGAAACATTCTATCTCATCCTCTTACAATCGATGAAATTAAATCGATTCTTCGCATGACAGAAGAGGGGACAAGTGAAATTATTTCAACGAATTCAAAGGCGTACCAAGACTTAAAGGTAGATATTGAAACACTCCCACTTAATCAATTGTATAAATTAATCATGGAGCATCCCAAAATGGTGCGCCGGCCAATAATCATGGACGAAAAAAGATTACAAGTTGGCTATAATGAAGACGAAATTCGCAGTTTTCTGCCCCGGAGGATACGAAACTATTTGTACAACGAATTGCAGAAAGAGGCCAATTAAGGGGAAAAATCTTAGTCTTTACAGTTAATATCGACCTTAATTACAAAAGGAGGAAAACAGGATGATTGAAGTATTCGTAAAAGTATTATATAAAAATCGAAATTACCATACCAATGTCATAGTGGAAAAAGAGATGACCTGGGAAAAAATTAAACAGATTGCTGAAGAACAAGTGAAAAAACAATGGGATATTTAATGTAATAGACAAAGTAATCTGTATGCATGACTAGCTAATCTGTAATGTTTACTATTACAGTTAGATATGAACTTTATAAAATAGATAAGAAGTTTTTTTGTCTTAGGAGGCAAGCCCATGAATAGTGATTTTACCCTTGCCATTCATAGTTTAACATATCTTGCGTTACAGAATGACCGTATGTCAACAAGTGATGCGATTTCTGAGAGTGCTGGCGTCCATCCTGTGCGCATTCGAAAAGTACTAAGTTTGTTAAAAAAACATGGATTTATTAAATCCAAAGAGGGAACCGGCGGCGGATTTATTTTTGTGCTCGATCTAAGTGAAGTGAATCTTTGGGATATCTATAAGATCACCACTGAAGGTGCACTGCAGCCAAAGTGTCCTGAATCCAATGAAAAATGTATAGTCGGGGCAAATATGCAAAGAGTCCTATGCAGCATTTTCTTCGGTGCAGAAGAACATATGGGAGAATATTTAAAGGACTATACAATCAAAGAAGTGGTTGAGCTTGTAAATAATCACAAGTGACCGATAGTTGGTTGAATACTTCTTTAATTAAAATGTAATAAAAAAGATTACAGATCAATTAAAGCTGCATATCCTAAGATTAAACGAAAAAAATTAAGAAGGTGAAATAACAATGTTCTCCAAAAATCATATGGTTTTAAATACAGGAGATTGGATTAAAGCAGAATCACGGGAGGGTGAATTAATTATTGGTTATATTGAATCACAGTCTAGTATAGAAGGAGTAGTCAAAGTAACTGTTGTTACAAGTGATAATAATCAAACGATTGGTAAAACCATACCTATTTTAAGTAACCGAGTGAAAAAACTGCCTGTCTCAAATGTAACAAATAAGGCACAAATTGAATTTCTCCTAGATCTGGCTTTATCAACCGGAGATAAAGAATGGTTTTTGGCGCTTTCTTCAGAGTTAAACGCAATGAAGCAGCTTGCAAATGGAGTACATTAAGCCTTTCAGCGAATTCAGGAGTTTTGTTCCTATATCGTAATTAAAATTTATATCACCATTTAATCATTCCCACACAATATTTGTTAACGGGTTCCATTGCCTATCGTTAACATTAAAAATGAAACTAGAAATGAGTGCCAAATTGTATAAGAATTTGGCACTCATTTTAATTGATGTAAAGCGATTTGGAGAGAAATGCCTAAAATTTGTAAAAGAAAATTCACCCCGATTTTTAAAGTTCAATGGCGGTTGGCGACATAATAGTTAATTAAAGAGGGTTCTAAAATAATATTTAGAACCCCTTTAGTTGTGATATTAGTATCATCAACACATGAAAGATGCTCCAACAATGATTAAAGGATGAATAGAACAACAATCAAAGAAAAATGTGCCCATTCCGCCACCTTGGTAGCCCATCAATCATCACTACCTTTATTACACATATATATAAGAGCTTTCGGGCTCTTTTTTCTTGTAATAGTTGAATTCACCAATTAACTAAAAAAGTGCATTTAAAAATAGGTAGTAGTTTAGTCAGTTATAAATGTCACTCATATTCTATAAAGACCATCTGGACAGGTTTATAGAAAGGAAGTGAACACATGAGTTATGTAAAACATCAATCTACTGCGAATAAAAAGATCTCCAATAATGAAACGAACGATGATATTGAAGTAAGTATTATAATACCTTCCCGAAATAAGTATCCGTTAAATTTATTTACCCTTTATTCACTTGAAAATCAATCCTTTAACGTTAAGAAGATGGAAGTAATTTTTATTAATGATGCATCTACTGATGAAACAGAAGAAAAATTAAAAAACTATCATCCTCCCTATATTTTTAAATATATTCATTGCACACAAAAACTCGGAAGAGCCAGGGTTAGAAATTTAGGTATCGAATCAGCAAGCGGCAGGATTCTTATTTTCCTTGATGCTGAAATGATTACTGAACCTGAGTTTGTTCAAAATCACTATAACTATCACCATAAAACCGATAATCTGATTGTGACAGGCGCAATGCATTCAAAAGCTCTATATTCTTGTATTTTCCCCGAATTTTCCGACAAATTCACGAATAAAATCGAAAAGTTAACAAAAGAGAATAACGAAATATATAAGAGATTCAAAAATTCTAAACATCCTATCGAAACCCCATATCCACTGATTAATAAAGACGATATAGTACAGGGGCACTTCAAAGATATATCGTATAATGCGTACCTATGGTTCGAAGAAATAATTAGTAATTATAATGAAAAGTTAGAAGGGTTCATGTTTCCATGGATGGCATTTCTAACAGGGAATATCTCTATCAAAAAGGAGCTTATTACCCAGGCAGGATTGTTTGATGAAGAATTTTTTAATTACGGTTATGAAGATTGGGAATTAGGATACAGGTTATATAAAATGGGCGTCAAATACGTAGTGAGTAATAAAATGCCCACATACCACCAAGAACATCCTGTCGAGGAAAGAAAGTGGAAAGAGGCGGTTGGAAACTTCGGCTTATTCACAATAAAACATCATGATGTCGATGTCTTAATTTTGGCATTAGAACTCGCTAGGATGACAGATTTGAACACGATGAATAACATCTTAAAGGAGTATAAATCGCTTCTAAAATCTTATCCAGAGCAATTTCAAGTTTTCTCGGAAAAATTTATCTATATCCTAGAAACGATTATTCTGATGCTAGAAGTCGATATACGACATTTTAATATAATAGGTGCGGCAGGATTCAGTTCAGAAGCAAAAAAAGAGTTACAAAGAGATATACAACAAATACAAAAACTTGAAAGGTTTCCGAACCTAACAAAATTTTTAGCAAGTGTTATCAATTCATAAGAGAGGGGTGAAAAAATGGTCTCTATTATTACTTGTACCATAAGAGATGAATGTATGGATAATGTTTTTAAGAATTATCAACAGCAAACATGGTGGGAAAAAGAATTAATTATTATATTGAATAAAGATTCCATGGACATTGATAAATGGATTAAGAAAGCAAAGGAATATCCGAATGTTCGGGTTTATCAACTGCATGAAAAGGCTGCTTTAGGTGATTGTTTAAATTTTGGGGTCTTGAACTCAAATTATGATATTATAGCCAAATTTGACGATGATGATTATTACGGACCTGATTATATTGCAAATGCAATGTCCGTCTTTGAAGATCCTAATATCTCCGTTGTTGGAAAAAGCTCTATTTATATATACTTCAAAAATAAAAAGGCTTTAATTCATGTTCCAGGAATCGAAAATTCAATGTCCGATACAGTTGCTGGTGCAACTTTGATGTTTAGAAAAAATGTGTTTTATTATGTCCGTTTTGAAAAAGTAAATCGTGCGGAGGATTACTTTTTTATCGATCAATGCAAAAAAGAAGGCTTTAGGATCTATTCAACAGATCGTTATGATTTTGCTGCTATTCGACAAGACTCAGCAAACCATACTTGGAAGATTTCAGACGAGGATTTGATGGGGTGGGGAGACTTGGTTGAATATACTAAGAATTTTCAATCATTGGTTCAAAAAAGTAAACTACTTTACACATTAAATTCATGGCAGCAAAAGTAAGCATCTCTTGCATGGTAAGATTTTTTTTAGGTCTCTAAAGAGTGTCTAACGCATACCATGCTTTTCTTTTGCATCCGCAAAGACACGTTCAAGAGTTTCTTGTGAAATAATCTACTTAAACTAAAGGGTGCAAGAGTGCATTAAAGCAACGCAATTGCGTTGCTTATTTTAATGGAAAAATATTTCCTATATAATTCCTGTCTGATGCTCCACTCAATGATTTGATAGTCCGTATGCGATGAGCTAAACTGGCAGACTTGAGGCTTTCGCTTAATTTTCCAAGTAAGCCTTTAAATCATCAGTTGTTAATTTTTTCATGCAAGAACACTCCGCTCGTTTTGATTTATAATCAAAGTATAAATCTTAAACCTGAAGAAAAAGGGGGGAATAATTCTTAATATTTCTTAAGAATTCGTTTTGATTCATTAATGTCTCCACAAGAAAGCTAAAAAAACCACAGTCTTAAGGACTGTGGTTTTGAAAAACTACTATTCAAAAGTCCCCTTAACCAACGGAACTCCCCGCTCAACCATGATTTGACCCCTGGCAATCACCGTCCGGATGTCCAGCGATTCTCTGTCTAATAAAACAAAGTCAGCATCTTTTCCTTTTTGGATGGCGCCTTTATGAGGCAGCTTTAAAACTTGTGCTGGATTGGAGGTAATCACCTGGATTGCTTGCTCTAAAGGAATGCCTTCTTCTAGTATGGCGTCGCGCACTTCTTGGAACAAAGAAGACATTTTTCCCACCTTCAAACCGTTAAACTCACCATTATCGTCAAAATAGGGAAGGCTGGCCTGACCATCCGATGAAAAGGTAATACCGCCAATCGGCACTCCCTGCTCCAGCATGATTTTTAGTCCTGTCGAACACTTTACTTCCCCTTCTTCTAAAAACTGTGGAATCGTACTGGTGGTAAAGTCGACATAGCCACCCATTTTGGCATAGGAAATCCCGGCTGTAAATAGCTCCATATTCCGATTAATGTGAGTAGGATGAAAATGACGGGCTGGAATCTCTGTTTGATCAAGGATTTTTTCAAGTAATGATAATTGTTCTTTCCCATCCCCGACATGAATCTCCAAAAGTCCGGCTTTTCCTGATAAAATCCCGCCGTTTCTTGCGGCCGTGGCAATCCTCACCAGCTCTTGAAAAGTAGGCTGAGAAGAACGATGATCAGAGATGGCGATTTCTCCGACACCGATAATTTTATCAATTAAGATAATATCGTCCTCGATGCGGTTTGTTAAGGTCTTAACAGGAACTTGATACGACCCGGTATGAATGTAACAGGTCACACCTTCTTCCTCAAGGGCGCGCGCTTTTGCGAGCAGACTTTCCATCCTTCTAGTCGTTCCGTCTGTTCCCAGCACCCCGACTAGAGTGGTGACCCCGCTTGTCGTAATATCCGTTAACATTAATTCCGGGGTACGCGTTTTAAACCCTCCTTCACCGCCTCCGCCAATAATATGGACATGGGCATCGATAAACCCTGGTACAACCAACTGTCCTGTTGCATCAATGATCTTTATCGGCGCAAATTGGGCTGGAATTTCCATTTGTTCAGCAACATAAGCAATTTTATCTGCAGCAATAAGTACATCCTTTACTCCTAAATAATGGGGTGCATAAACTTCGCCGTTTTTTATTAATGTTAACAATTGCTTTCTCTCCTTACTTCTTTACTGCATTTTTTAAAATGGCCCATATTCCGTTAAGTATGCTATTACAACAGCCACTAATCCTATTACATATTGAATTAGAATCAACGGTAACACCCATTTTGCCCACTTAGTCCATGGAATTCCTGCAATCGCCAGTCCGGCCATTAACGTCCCAGCTGTAGGGAAGATGATATTCCCGATTCCATCAGCAAATGAGAACGAAAGAACAGCGGTTTGCCTTGATATATTTAATAAATCGGCTAGCGGCGTCATAATCGGCATCGTTAACATCGCATGACCGCTTCCAGAGGCTAAAATGAAATGAATGAGTGCTTGGAAATTATACATGCCGATTACGCTTAAATAGGCGGGCACATCCTTAATCGCCTCTGAGATTCCAAACAGCATGGAATCTACAATAAATCCCTGGTTTAAGACGACAAGAGTGGCACGGGATAAACCAATCACAAGTGCTCCGCCAATTAAGGCCGCCGAACCGCTTGTGAAGGAACTAACCATTTTATCAACAGACAATCTGCCAATCAATCCAATTACAACCGTCAGCGCCACAAACAAGGCGGCTATTTCTGTAATATACCATTGATATTTAATGACACCAAAAGCAAGGACCACATAGTTTAAGAGAAAAGCCGTTAAAATCAGCTTGTGCTTCGTCGTCAACTTGGTGGTAGAATTTAATAGTTCTGAGGCATTTTCTTTTGAATAATTTCCATAAAATCCAATGGAAGGATTCTTTTTTACTTTCATCGCATAACGATAGACAAAGATAACAGAAACAAGATAGACAATCACAAAAAGGACCAACCTGTAGCCAATTCCTGAAAACATTGGCAGCTCCGCAATCCCTTGGGCAATCCCAACAGTAAAAGGATTCATAACAGCTGTCGTAAATCCGGCAGAAGCTCCCAATAGCACCATAGCTGTCCCTGTTAAGGTGTCAAAGCCAAGCGCCAGCGCCAGGGGAATCAACAGTGGGATATAGGCTAGGGTTTCTTCCGCCATCCCCATTAATGACCCACCAGCTGCAAAAAATAACATCATTATCGGGATTAATAGCTTTTCACGTTTGGATAATTTTCTTGCCATCGTGCTAATTAACACATCGACAGTGCCTGTTGCACTTAAGACCCCAAAAAAGCCCCCGATGATTAAAACAAAGAAAACGATATTTGCGGCCTCGACCATTCCCGTATGAACGGCTTTAATCATCTCAAATGGTCCAACCGGAGTGGCATCCTTCCATTTAAACGTACCTGGGTCGATCACGGTGCGTCCATCCACCTCAACACGAGTATACTCACCCGCAGGCACCAAATAAGTTAATATCGTAGCTATTAGTAAAATTCCTAGTAATAATGCAAAAACATTAATTTTCCTCTGCTTCTTTTCCATTTTATCTCCTGACGGAGTCACGTCTAATTTTCTTGCATTTTGGCTCATACTATCTCTCCCTTTGTTCTAGTTTCCATTCCTAAAATCATTCATAATAGCGTTTCCATTTTGGTAAACCTTTGAAAATCTCCCTTAAGTGGTACTCCTTCCGTGTGAAATTTAAGAAACAATTGCATAATTTTTATGCATGCTCTTATAAATGCAAGTATTGTGCCAGTTTTAAAAACGGTTCTGCTTGGTTTTTCTTTCATTTTCTTGTTGTTTTTGGTTGTTTATAGTTCTTTATGGGTGTATTATTGAACCAATTAAAAAGTAGAGGTGGTTTCATGAATAAGCCATGTATAACATTGATAGCCGGAGGGACGACTACCAGAAAAGGACTGCATGAGCAGATTGAACAATTGCTTGGTGACTATGCAGAGATCAAGAGCTATGCCGTTGATGAAGGATTGCCAACTCAAATAAATGAATCAATTATATTATTTTCCTCAGAAGCTATTAAAACGGAAGTAAATGCCCAAACTGCCATTCTATGCGACCACTTTATTGTCGGAAAAAGAACAATCCATCATGAATATATCGATCAGCTTCTGCAAATTCCAAGTCACACCAAAGTCCTGTTAGTTAACGATAACTACTCGGAAACGATTGATTTCATTGAATCCCTATATCAGCATGGAATTGATCATGTACAGTTTGTCCCTTTTCGAAGGGAGCAAATCTTTTATGAAGGCATCGAAATTGCGGTTTCTCCTGGGGAAACGCACCTTTGTCCGCCCTTCATCAAGCAAGTAATCGATGTCCGTGTCCGGCTTTTTGACATGACAACCATTTTGAAACTAGTAGAATTTTGTAATTTGAGTACCGATATTTTTTCAAGTATATCGGGGAGATATATTCGAAATATCATTGAACTCCATAAAAAATTACTTATCGCAGATCAACAAACGAACCAACTAAAGGATCATTTACAGAAGGTCGTTGATTCGGTGGACGACGGAATCCTTGCGATTAATCAAGATCAAGAAATAACGGTCTTTAATCATCGGTTAGAGGCTCTGTTCCACCTATCAGTTCAGGAAGTGATTTATCAACCCGTAAAAAAAATTCTGCAGCAGGAATTGGTGGACTTTATCTTAAACAGCAAGGAAACTAGTTCATTTTTTAATATTAAGGGTGTGGATGTGGTGGTTTACCGCTTCCAAATGAGCACGGAAAATACCATTGTCGCTACATTTAAAAGCGTCAATCAAGCGTTTGAAATTGAAAAAACAGCCCAAAGGCAACTAAAAATGAAAGGATTTACGGCCAAATATGATTTAAACGATATTATCGGGGAGCATCCCTCTATTATATATAGCAAACAAATTGCGAAAAAACTGGCCTTGTCCGAACACCCGATTTTTATTCTTGGGGAAACTGGGACAGGAAAAGAGCTCTTCGCTAATGCCATGCACCTTCATTCCATGAGAAAAAATGGACCTTTTCTAGCCGTGAATTGCAGTGCATTAACTGAAAGTCTGCTGGAAAGTGAATTATTCGGGTATGAGGAAGGGGCTTTTACGGGTGCTCAGAGGGGGGGCAAAAAAGGACTCTTTGAACTCGCCGATAACGGAACTTTGTTTTTAGATGAAATCGGAGATATCAGCATGACACTTCAATCCCATTTATTACGGGTCCTTCAAGAAAGTGAGATTCGTAGAATTGGGGGAGATAAAATCATTCCGATTAACGTTCGAATAATTAGCGCTACTAATAAAAATATCCAAGAAAAAATTCAAGAAGGCACGTTCCGGTCAGACTTATTTTATCGCCTTAATGTCCTTCATTTTTCCATACCGCCTTTAAGGGAGCGCAAAAGCGACCTTCCTTTGCTCGTGCATCATTTTATCAGGAAAAGTGGAAAATGGGTAAAAATGGAGCAGGGAGTCATGGACCGCCTGTTACAGTATGAGTGGCCAGGAAATATTCGTGAGTTAAAAAGCAATATTGATTATATGCTGACCGTATGCGAAAACAATCTCATCACCGAAAAGGAAATTCCGATGAACAGCTTACAGCACCATGATCATTTTGAAACCATATCAGCGCCGCTGGCCGAAAGTGTACTTGAAAACAGTGAATATTTGTATATTTTAGACCTAATAAATAAATGCAATGAAACAGGAAAAGCAGCAAGCCGCGATTGGATTTCCTATCAAAGCCATAAAGCAAATCGGCCTCTATCACCACAGCAGGTTAGGAAACGACTGGATTTTCTGGAATCAAACGGCTTGATTGTAAAAGGCAAAGGACGGGCCGGGACAAAGATAACTGCCAAAGGAGCAGAAATGTTAGTTAATCGGTAAAACAGGATGGACCTTTATGGTGAAGCGATTATTTTTTCGCTTCATGAATGGCAAACGGGTGCAAGAGTTCAAGATGGACCGCTTCGGCGGTCTTTTTATGAGGATCGCTGCAGCGGTCCCTTAGTGTTGCTATACTAACGTTGCAGGATAGTTGAACAACCTTGCCCCTTGTTTTAGTTCTTTTTTTTGTAATAGAATCAAATATAATATGTGTGTCGGGAGGTCTAATATGGTTGATAGTGAAAATTTGACTTTAGATATTGGAATAGTTAAAATTCATCTTCCTGATGCAATTAATCCCAGTTTTATGATTGCACAAAGCTTAGGTGAGGAATTGGGTTTAGTAACAAATTATGAAGCTGAAGAAAAATTACGCAATACTTTGAAAAACAAGGATAGAGACATTTATAAAAAAATAAAAATCGACACTGAAGCTGGCTGTGTATTTATTAATGCAAATTCAAAACAAGGCAATAGTATTTTTGAAGTGGCAATAATAATTAATGAATTAGCGATACCACCATTTCGTCAAGAACTAATTTCAGAACATATCGAAGAAGCAAGAAAAGTTCTGACAACCTGGAAACGTCCTAAATCACAAAAATGGCAAGAAGGTGATATATTTGCCATTCCATTATCGGATAGGACATTTGGGTATGGACAGGTAATATGGCATCAAAATAAAAAATCTTCTGTTACTTGTGCTATATTTGATTGTCGGAGTAAAGAAATAAAAGCAAAAGAGGATATTGTTCAATCGAACGTTATATCAGTTATGACAGTGAAAAATTTATTTGATTTAAACAGCGGCAAATGGAAAGTATTAGGTAGGCATTCATTGGTCATAGAAAATTTCAATGTTCTTGAACATAGCGGCAATACTGGAGTAGGTTTAAAGATTTATCAAGAATCTACACTTAGCAGTTTTATTGAAGCATATTTTGCGATAAAACCCTGGAACCATTTACCTTTTAAAAATAACTTTATGGATACACTTCTTTTGCCAGGAACTGTTCGACCTGACAATGTTATTATCCTGACGAAAGAATAGAAGTAATTATATTAAACAGACGAATGTTATAAAGTGCTGAAAGTACACTAATTAGTTTTTTTTTCTGAAAGTTTCTGAAACATTGTACTTAAACTATCGGGTGCAAGAGTTTAAGATGTGGATCGCTTCGGCGGTTCTTTTTCTTGTTGCACTAGAGGAGCAGGTTAGTTGAAGTACAATATGCTAGAATTAAAGGAAATTATTTAGTGAGCGGTGGAGTTAAAGAATGCTGAACTTATCGGGGAAGGCGGCTGTATACCAACTTGGATTGGGTATAGGGTATTTTAAAATTCCTAAAGTAGTTGAATGGGTTGATTTAACCATATTACAATTGGACTCTTCTGAAATTCCTAATCAATTGTACGAAGTTTCGTTATCGAGTACTAAAAAAATCGATGACGTTATCAGCTTGTTAAGTGAAATTACCAGAGGAAATTACATAGAAACTGCATCAAAAGTTATTTTAGGTCTTCTGTGCAAATCATTTGAGAAAAAAGAAATCGAAATTCAACAAATGGTCACTTTGATGTATAGATTAGCTTGGGAACGAAATATTGAAGATGAAATATTTTCAAAAATAAATGGATTAGACGCAGACTATGAAATGGCTGTTGATGGATTTGGAGATATGCAACGTGTGAAAAAAGAAATACATGAATTTTTATGTAGATATGAAATGTACGGTGAGTTAATATAATGCTTGTTTAACTAACGGAGGCTTTGTTAAGGACGATAATCGCTGCGGCGGTCTTTTTTGTTGTTGTGCTAACGAAGCATGTTAGTAAAAGAAGGAGTATGAACTATTTAACAAGAATATTAGATAAAACTTATTAATAATAAGGTGAATAAGTTGTGAGGGCAGTTGGAGTTATGATAAAGAGAAAAGTGGATTGGAAGGAAATAGTTTGGGTCAATATTTTTTTTATTTTATACATGATAATAGGCACATTTTGGATGGACTATCTGTACAAGAATGATAACTTGATAAATATTTATACTACTTTAGGTGTAGCAATATTTTTAATTCTGCCGTATGGGTATATGAACTCAAGAGTTGAATTGGGAAGGTGGTATATTTTATTTTTAATTCCGTTTATTCCATATTTGGTATATCAAATGTTACTTTCACCAATTTGGTACAAAATTTTATCAAATCCCTATAAAAGTGATGACTTAGGAGTAGGTCTGCTTTCACTAATGATTGGGTTTCTCCATTGGTTTTCAATAGTAATTGCAATTTTCTTAGGATATGTAGTAAAAGGTTTTAGGACTTCCAAAATCTAATGTTTCCTCAATTAACAAGTGCAATAGTAGAAGATTAAGGGTTGCTGCGGCATCCTTTTTTATTGTTAAGCTAACAGAGCAGGTTAACGTAAGAAGGATATTTTTCTATAATCTTGAATACATAATAAAAGTACTGATTTTTTGGGGGATGTTATGATTGAAAATCGACGTTTAAAAACTAAAAAGTGAGGAGATTGATTTTATGCAAGTTGTATCCAAAATGTTTTTAGAACAACTCGACATGCATTGCTATGAGAATGAGTGGTTTGCATCTATGGATCAGGCGCTTCATGGAGTCGTCGCAGCTGAGGCAGCATGGACAAGTTCGGGAATCAGCAATTCGATTTGGCAGATTGTCAACCACTTGATATTTTGGAATGAAGACGTAATCCATCGAATTAAGGGCACAGAGAATCCGCATAAAGCAGAAGGCAATGATGAAACCTTTGGAAATCCAGGAGATCCAGAAGACGAAATTGGGTGGACCCAGACAGTGCAGCGCCTTTATGAAGTCATGAATAAATTAAAAACGGTCATTGCGGACCTTGACGATGAAAAGTTAACAGCTCCGTATGCAGCTAACAGTTACTCTATTGAGCGTTTACTCAGCAATATCATGATGCACGATACGTATCATCTCGGCCAAATTGTTCTGTTGCGAAAGTTACAATCCTCTTGGAGTGGCGTTGATTGGTCCTAACGAAATGAATGAGCTGTTTCCGTCAATGCCCAAGACTGTTGTTAAAGTACGACTTAATTCGATTGGCAGAAAGACCCTTTGAAGGGGAGATATGTTACGCTAAGGAGATTTTAAAGCATTTATAATTATAATTCCAGCTGCCATTCTCGGCGACTTTTCTTATTGAAGTAACTTGTGCTTATGTTAAAGAGGGGAATGCTTCTGCGAACCATTTTATTATTTTGTATTTAGTTTAATAAGAATTCTAACCATATGAAATAGTCTTTTTTTTTAATAAATGAATAATTAGTAAAGAAAGGTCTTTCCATACATGTATAGAGTATGAAAGTTTATTTGTTAAAGGTGGGTGTTTGGATGCTTCAACACGAATATAGATGGGTTCGGCAGACTAGAGGAACTCTGTTAGATTTTTGTAGGAAAATAGATTCTAATCATTTTACTCATACAAATGGTTTCGGGTGGCAAAGTGTAAGAGACACATTGGTTCATATAGCAGATTGCTATGTTGCATGGCTTGGCTCATTTGTTTTGCTGAAGACAAATAAACCACTTACTCCAAGGGAAGAATTACATAATCTCGGTTTAGAGGAAATAATAGCACGATTTGAACAAGTAGATTCAATAGTAAATGAATTATTTGAACAATTTGGACATAAATTAAATGTGCAAATTGATAGAGAAATCCCTTGGAGAGAAGCATCTGAACTATTATCTATTACACCCCGTAAATTGCTAATGCACACCATTACTCACGAGGTTCATCATAAGGGACAAATAGTAGCCATGCTCCGTCAGATGGGTTATGAGCCCCCAAATACAGATGTTTTAGGAACAGAAGATTAATATATTCTAGAACTATTTTGGCGATGTTTAATGGACATTGCCTTTTTTGTTGAGAGTAAATTTATGGTGTATCGTACTTAAAGTAACTAGGTGCTTTAGTTAAAAATGTCTTTGAATTTAAGACTGGGTGTAGTTTAGGTTCATATGAGACTGGGCTATTTGTTTATAAACAAATAGCACCGGAAATACGGTGCAAATTGATACGCATTGTCCTTTACAATATTTAACTGTGAATTCACGTTTTGCGATAAGAAAAGGAACACGGGATTTTTTTAGGCTTTTCCGATGATGTAAACCACTCACTATTTCTTTCCATTTCCTCCAAAGACACAGATATTTTTTTCATAGTTCCTTGGAAGACAGTGGTAAGAACAGCTTAACACCCCGTTTATTAAATCGAAGTATTTTAAATCGGCTATTAGATTACTAATGTAACCAGCTGCTTTTTGTCAATCCTTCATTTACGACCAGAATCATTGGACTTGATGAGGATGAGAGGAAGAATTGCTGGAATTTTTATTTCGGCAAACACATATACCTGAATATCAGGTTCGTTTTCATTGGCAACCTCATTCCATCGCTTTCTGGGATAATCGTGCTACTCAGCATTATGCTGTTTCAGATTATTATCCTTACGAGCGTTTAGCGGAACGTGTAACCATTGCAGGAGATTCTCCTTATTAACATTTTCTTTTACAAGGATTCGGAAACGGATAAATATACTTTATTCGTTTCTTTTGTTTGTTAGCCCAAGTGAAGGAGTAGATATGATGAGTTGGTTTTATTTGATTTTAGGTATATGTGCTGAAATTATTGGAACAACGTCCATGAAACTTTCGCAAGGTTTCACCAAGTTATTTCCTTCAATAGCTATTTTTGTTTTCTATGGATTGAGTTTATCTCTTGTGACACTGTCACTCAAAAAAATTGATATAAGTGTAGCGTATGCCATCTGGTCAGGTATTGGAACCGCAACCATAGCTATGGTGGGGTTATTCTTTTTTAAAGAACACATTTCCTTACTTAAAGTTGGTTCTATTATTCTAATTATTTTAGGTGTTGTAGGATTAAATATTGCAGATAATACGCACGAAGCGATGGACAATACAAAATTTAAAGACGAAGCAATAAGTAGATTACTAAACAAATAAATTGTGATAAATAATACCCCGCTTATTTGAATTTACGATGGTTAAATTGGGGGTCTTACAGGAAAAGACTGTATTCGTTTTTTTTTGAGTTGCTATCGATACGTACTTTTGCGTTAATCCAAGTAGGATTAACGCTTTTTTAATAGAACTTATTTGTTAATGAACAAAATCCACAGGGACGGTTCACATGGTTTAAATCAGACCAAAAGATAGGGTTCCACAAGCAATATAGGCAAATTGGGGCATCAGTATTAAAATTTCACATTAATTCATATCATGTTTTATATAATTAATCGCTTTTCTGTTAATTTTTATAAAAAAGTAGGTGGACAACCAATGAAAGTTGAGACTTTTTTTAGGGCTTCCCCTCATAAAAGTGTAAGTGAAGATTCAATCGTATTAAATGAAAAGATAAATGTTTATGGGGTTTTTGATGGGGCAACTCCATTAATGCCATTCCAAGATGAAAACGGAATGACCGGTGCATATCTAGCATCTAATATATTTAAAGATTATTTCTTTAGACTCTACCAAAGTAACCTTTCATTAGTTGAAGGAATCATGGCTGCTAATAGAATGTTGAGAGAACACATGGAAAAATACCAGGTGAATCAGGAAAAATATGAAAATCTTTGGTCAACATGTGCTGCAATAATAAAGATTGAAAAAGACGGAAAGATTTCTTATGCTCAGCTTGGTGATTGTATGATCATTGCTGAGTATCAAAACGGAACCATAAAAGCCTTAACAAGGGATACTGTGAAGGATATAAGTTATAGGGCGAAGGCATGGCGTGAAGAACAAAGAAAGCAAGGAATTAACATTCCAGATGAGGAGTATTATCAGGATCGTACTCATCAGCTTATCTTTAATCGTTCATTAGCTAATAAGGAATATGGTTACACTGTAGCTAATGGAAAAAAAGAAGTTTTACATTTTATTCAGCATGGTCTAGTAAATATCAGTGAAATCAAAACATTATTAATGATAACAGATGGACTTTTTCATCCAAACTATTCAATGGAAGAAACATTTAAAAGGATACATACTAACGGTTTACAAGTATATTCTTGTGAATTAGAACAATATGAGAAAAGGAATAATCTTCGCTCAGATGATAAGACGGGGATCATGATTCAGCTTATGTGATGAGGAGAGGTCTACATGAAAGTTGAACCGGGATGGATTAAAGATATTAATTTATCATTTAAAGAACAGCTTCTTGCTTTAAAAGTTGTCATGTACGTCATAGTACACCATACAGAAGAAATAGGTTGGGATATTCATATGACGCATAGATTTCATCAGAATCATCGTCGATGGAGTGGAATAGGATACAATTTTTTTATTGAGGAAAATGGTGAAATTATTAAAGGAAGAGGATATCATGTTGGAGCACACGCCTATTCATATAATGAAAAATCAATAGGTATTTGTCTAGCTGGTAATTTTGATATTCAAACTCCATCAGAAGAGCAGCTGAAATCATTGAGTAAATTATGCATTTTCCTATTACATCAATTTAATTTATCAACTACTCGCATTTTGGGACATCGTGAATTAAAAGGGGTCACAAAAACTTGTCCAGGTAAAAACTTTAATATGGACCAATTCAGAGAATCTATTAGGATGCAGTGGACAAATGATAAAGATAAAGAGTGAAGTTCAAATTAAAACCAAGATGTATTTTGAGGGATTTCAAATATATCTTGGTCTAAAACATTTAATGATTAAAAAAGGAAGTAGCATTCTAAATTAAACTTAATCAAAATAAACGGCTTCATGGGGATTTTTTAAGTATTTAAAAGCCATCTCAATTTGTGACTTTGTATTTCGAGCTGTTGACAGAGTAGGCAGTTCGTTTTCAGCAAAGAACTTTACTTCACTTGTTTCAATTCCTTTAGCTGGCACCCCGCCAATTATTTCACATTGAATAAATATTTTATAAACATGAAAAGCAGAAGGAGGGTGTGGATGGCACTTTTTATCGGTTACAGCTAATACTTTGATCGGATTCACATTAAATCCCGATTCTTCTTTTACCTCTTTAACAGCGACTTCACTTGGGGTATGTCCAATGTCAGCCCAGCCGCCAGGTAATGCCCAGTTACCATCGGTATTTTCCCGGACCATCAGTATTTTATCATCCTTAAAGACTACTGCCCTAATATCAACCTTTGGAGTTGCATAGCCAGTTTCACCTGCAAATAAATCTTTGATCACAGGCCTGTCCATACTTGTGTAATGTGCTAAAATGTCAACGCTTATATTTCTTATGATTTCAAATCTCTCCAAGTCATAAACATCTTTTGAATACGTTAATCCCGCCTGTGCAATGGATTGAAGTTGTTTCGCCCAATCCAGCCATTTAGGTTCCAATATCATCATCTCCAGCTAGTCTAATAATATTTACTATTACTATATATATTCATCAAGCTAAAATTTGCTACAACTCCTGAACAAACAAGAGTATAAAAAAGATCAACGAAGGGGTATTCTCCATTTATTTTGGAAGTACCATTCCTTTATTAGTTGGAAAATAGATTGCTAAAGTACTTTATTTTTTCATTGGAGTGGCAGGTATAGATTTTTTTGAAACCAGTCGAGTTTATCGAGTAACGAAAAAGCCTAATTTCTCAATTTTATTGCAGAGAAATTGGGCTATTTATTTTAGAATTTCCTTAACATTGTAAAGCCGCATTTTCCTGACGCTCCCTCCTTAAGTAGTGGATATCGACTCCCAAATGAAAGGGTAGTAGCAGAGTTAATGGGTAAGGTTACTGTTGCATTTTTTTTGACAAATCGGTTCAATGTGAGTAAGGTTACTTAGTAAGATGCAAATAATAGTGTAGAAGTATCTTATATCATATTAAACATGATAGGGTTAATAACTCTTACTATACATGAATTTTCCTTAAAATATTCGTAGTAGAGACGAGGTAAACTATCATTACTAGGAGGAATTATGATGTCAAACTCTCAAACTATAGATAGGGTCGAACAGCAAATGTTCGTAGATGTGATCCGTGAACGTCGATCTGTTCGTTCATATAATCAAACAGTCCAGATTTCACGTGAAGAAATGACCGAAATGCTGGAGCTAGCAACGTTGGCTCCTTCGTCTTCGAATCTACAACCATGGCGGTTTCTAGTTATCGATAAACCGGAGTTGAAAGAAAAGCTATTGCCAATCGCGTTTAACCAACAACAAGTAGTCGAAGCTTCTGCCGTTATTGCTGTGCTTGGTGATGTGGAAAGCTACAAGAAAGCCGAGAAAATTTATGGGCAGGCAGTTGAAGCAGGCTTTATGCCGGCTGATACGGCTAAATCATTTATCGAGCGAACTGTTGGCATGTACTCAAACTTACCGCATGAAGTGGCTCGCCAAATCGTATATACGGATGGTGGTCTTATTTCGATGCAGCTCATGCTTGTCGCCCGTTCCAAAGGTTACGACACTGTTCCAATGGGAGGTTATGATAAAGCGAAGTTTGTAGAAGCTTTCGGAATTTCCGAACAGTTTGTTCCGGTTATGCTCATTGCTATTGGGAAAGCAACAAAACCAGGACATCCTACGACACGTCTTCCTATTGAGGACGTAGCGTTCTTTAACGAAATGCCATCGGAATAATACAATAGAAACTAAGTATTATGCGTTAATCCAATAAGGATTAACGCTTTTTTAGTAGATTTTATTAAGCAACGAGTAAGATGAAGTTTTTAAAGTATATTGAAGAAATAAATAAATTTCAATTATATTTAAAAATATGTAAAACAAACGAAGAAACACTTTGTCAGAGTCATAGTTCCTTGGATGTCAGTGGTAAGAACAACTTAATCCCACGTTTATTGAATGGAAGTATTTTTAAATCCGCTATTATGTGACTGATGTAACCTAATAAACAGGAATAGAAAACCCCATCAATCCCTAGTGAAGCTTGTAAGTTGGAAGCAATAACCCCAAAGAAAACAATGCCTAAAATTGAATGGGTATAGCTGCGATGAGAAGTAAAGGACGCAATGACTATATAAATCCCTAGGAGAATTAACCATAGTTCCCCTAAAGAGAATCCGGCAGCCAGGACAGCAATTCCTGTAATGGTTAACATATGTCTTTGTTTAATGAAGGATGCAACCAATACAATCAAACATCCGATTCCAATCCCCAGCCATCTTTCTGTCGTTGTTTTTTCAAACAAACTATATAGAATCATGATCACTCCAATGATCATCGCAGAAAATTGAATCACCTTATGCGACAAAGTAATTTTTCCACGAAGCTTCCCGTCAATATCAAGATCTGGCATTAATCCTGAGACGCCTCCTAATCCTACAAACAAGAGTGTTGCAGAAGGAGAAGTATGAAATGTATTAGCAACAATAAATCCTGTTGCTGCACCAATTACTGCGTGTGATGTACCATTCAAACTAATTCCACCTCTATTAATTATTTATGTTGTAAAACAAAACGGCAATAACTATTTTACACCAAAACATCTGTTCTGTTTAGAGGTTTATAGATTTTAAGTAAACTTTATGAAATTACATAGAAATTGATAGATTAAAATAGACAGAAGTATTTGTAGGAAAATGACAAAAAACACGCTGGGTTAACTCAACGTGTTTTGATCGACATTATTGATTGCCAAAAACATTTCGTTTTACAGGCGCGGATAATGAAATTGAGGGCTACCCTTCATTCTTCTTTCTCATTTCCCCCGAAAATAATTTCACCATTTGAATCATAAACTGTTACCTTAACCGGCAATTTAACTTTATCTTTCTGGATCATAACATACCAAACCCACAAGTTATCACGAACGAAAAACCTGTTTGGCTGGATGTTGCCTTCACTATTTATTACAATGGTCTTCGCCTCGTCTTCGGCAAAACCGTATATAAGGGAAAAATTCTTTTGGACATTATTTTTTGCACGCCAGTCTATTGGTCCTCGTTCGACTTTCTCCTCCTTGAACTCCAGGAAGTCCATCATTGGGAAAATGAATTTATTAAATTTTGTATAGTCTTTGTTTGTAAGAACAGGAAAGATTCCGGTACTATTCTCGACAAAAACTAATTTTGAATTAGCATCAAACAATAAAACTCTCTTGCAATCTCCAAATTGTGCATTTACTCTTTCACAGATGCTTTCTTCTAAGGACGAAGTAGGAATAGAGGGTTTAGCAGAGATTGCAGGTTTAGTTGGACTAATAGGGAGTGATGACAAAAAATAAATTACACCAACTAACCCTAAACAGAGTACAGCTATGAAAAAGATTTTTTTCATCTCAATCGCCCCTAATTGAAAATAATTTATATATATTTGACAATTATATGATATACCAACAACTTAAATGGTCAAATACAATTATTTATTTACGATTTCGGATTGTAGGAATTAATTGGAATTAAATGGTATGATAGGGGGGATTGCTGTAGGATTTAAGGTAAGGGGGAGTTCTATGTTATCGCGTCTGATTCAGTTCGGAATCGCCATTATGGGACTGGTTTTCTCAACGACTATTACTTGGTATGAAGGAAGTGCAATTTTAGATAATCGATGGGAATGGAAGTATTCAACGCCAATTTCTCAATTATTGAATGGACAAATACTTAACAATAGCGATATATCACAATTAGATTATTTTGTATACGCTAAAAAATTTCAACCCACTTTTCCTTTGATTATGCAAATAAGTGGATTATATTTGTTCATTCTAATTGGGTTCTATACATTAAAGGACAAAAATAAATGGTTTGCGTTTTATTTATCTATTTTAGGCGTGGTTTTATTTTTGTTTAGTTCCTTTTTATTTCATTCACCAACTGTAGGAGGACGAATGATATTCACTAGTAGTTTAATAAGTGGATGTTTGTGTACTTTATATGCTGTGGTATGTTATTTGCGGATATATAATCTTTATAAAGACAAAATTACAATTTAGCCTTCATCTGTTGCTGCTTGGAGTGTTTCTTCAATTAAGCCCCTTTGTGGAAAAGATTTTTGGCGGATCCCTTCTTCATACGTTTACCTATAGAATCAAGAGTCCGTTTGCCATCGGATATCCGCCTTTCTTATTCTTTATCGGTTTTCAATATATTTTACAACATCACCGACAGTTTGAAGAGTTGCTGCGGTTTTTTCACTTATTTCAATTGCGAATTCATCTTCAATTTCCATCGTCAGGTTCACCATATCAAGTGAATCAGCTTCGAAGTCTTCTTTAAATGATGCCTCTAGTTTGATATTCTCCATTTTAACACCGAGTTGATCGGCAATAATTGGCTTTAATTTTTCAAATGTGGTCATTGGGATATCCTCCTATGTATGCGTAGCCACCATTATAACAATCAATTGCTAAGCGTAAAACATGAAAGTATTGCCAATTTCCTTCTTATTAAACTTGAGTAAGAGAAAAATAGGTCAGGGTGCAGCTGAATATTTGGGAGGGAGAAGTTATTAGTTCGGGAGTTAAGATATTATTGTTATAATATGGATAAAAGTTTGTAGTGCAGGCTACTGGTTAATTTAATCGGGTTTATAAAGGAGGTACATAATGGAGGTAATTTTAGCAAGTGTGTTTTCAGCTATTATAATATCTATTACTGTCTTTTCTATGATGAAGGTATTTATTTACGCCTTTAGGAAGAATGATATATCACTTCGGAAATGCATTATTTTATCTACTTCTTCAATTGTAATTGGTTTATTAGTGGCAAGCGTTTTACCCTTTGGTTTTCAAAAAATAATGGATTTTATTAACTATAGAAAGCCTTTCTAATGATTTCTGATCGCTCCTTAAAAAAATGTTTTGATTTAAATCGTGAGAAATAGAAGAGATGGGAGAGAGTATGGTGAATACATTTAAAGAGAAAAGAAAAGCCCGAAGAGACAAGAGGAAAGAAGAAGGGAAGGAATCCATATGGTGGGAGATCCTTGATATTTCTTTGGATATAGCTGAATTAATTGGACCAATTCTAATACGGTCTATTCGGTCAGTTTCAAAATTTCTGGAACATCATTAATTGTACTGCTTGGAAATAATCTTCATACGAATGAGGCTTTAGCTCTATTTAATAAGGGCTAAGGCCTTTTTTCGTTTTGGAAGGGACTAGTATACTTGTCCTTCCATTTTCAGATGATATTTAAATCAGCTAATTTATATGCGTTAGATTTGAATGTTACTCAAATATAAATTATACTTGAGTTAAGTAACATTGAAGGAGTAATGATTCGTTGGAAACCGTGGATGCACTCAGAGACTTAGAACAAATAAATGTATTGAAAAATTACCTTAAAGAACATTCATACAGGGATTATTTATTGTTTGTAGTTGGAATTAATACTGGGCTTAAAATATCTGAACTGCTTTTGATTAAGGTAAAGGAACTTTTTAATAGTGATGGTGAAATGAAGGATTTTTATCATTACTCTGAACTGGAGAGTGAAAGGAGGAAGTCTGTATATTTGAACAAAAAAGTGAAAGAAGCAGTAAAGTCCTACTTAGACCAGGTCGACAGCGAACAACAAATATATTTATTCCAATCTCGTAAGTTCAAGCAGCCGATTACACGACAGCAGGCGTATCGAATCATTCATGAAGCAGCTGTGAAGGTGGGCATTGAAGGGAAGATTGGGACTAATTCACTCGCGAAAACCTTCGGATTTCATGCCTTTAAACAAGGTGTCTCGATTGCACTACTACAAAAACACTTTAACCATTCAACACCAGCGGAGACATTAAAATTTTTAGGAATAACAAAAGAAGATTTAATTACCACTCAGATCGATGTAAATTTATGAGTTGATTAAATCCATAGAGATGATAAGTATAGGGAAGAGAGGAAATATATGACTACAAACAAAACACATAAACCTAATAAACTAAAATTTATTCTACGCGGATTAATGGTCATTATCGGGGGATTAATCGCTGCCTATGGACTAGAAACGGTTCTAATTCCAAATAACGTATCTGATGGAGGAGTGACGGGCCTTAGTATCGTTGGTTCAGAACTATTTGATTTTCCATTAGGTGTGTTAATTGCTGTTATCAACATTCCTTTTATCTGGTTAGGATATAAGCAAATTGGAAAAAGCTTCGCCTTATTTTCGATTATCGGGATCGCTTCCCTAGCGGTTGGAACAAGTCTCTTGCACCATACGCCTGCTATTATTGAGGGGGATACTTTGTTAGTAACAGTGGTTGGCGGTATTATCCTTGGATTTGGGATGGGGTTAGCCTTACGTAATGGTGGTGCCTTAGATGGAATTGATATGCTGGCAGTCCTCCTATCGCGAAAATTACCGTTTGGTACAAGTGATCTCATTCTTTTCTTAAATATATTTGTATTTATTTTTGTATCCATCGCATTTGGTTTACAAGGGGCGATTCTGTCGGCTATCGCTTACTTTATTGCTTCGAAAGTGATTCACATTGTCGAAGAAGGGTTAAGCGGCTCTAAAACCTTCAATATTATCACCACTCAGCCAGAAATAATGGTAGAGACCATCCGTGATCGTTTAGGTCGAAGTGCAACGTATAAAGAAGCTTATGGGGGCTTTTCCCATGAAAAATTTAAAGAAATCACCTGTGTCATTAACCGCTTAGAAGAAACAAAGTTAAAAGAAATCATTAATGAACTGGATCCGAAATCCTTTGTTACTGTATATGACGTAGCAGAGGTGAAGGGCGGTAATTTCAGAAAGCATAACATTCATTGAGTTGTATGGGTGAAATCAGAACCTTGAAAGAAAAGAATGCACAATTTGTCGATAAATAGGTGAAAAAATTAAGATAATAGTTTATAATCATTTAGTCATAGAAATTAATATATAATTGCATTTATGCAAACGAGGTTCTAGCCCCCCTCATTAAAAAAACTAAGATGAAGCAGTACTTCTATCTTGGGGTACTGTTTTTTCTATTTGAAAGGAAGTAAAGAGAGAAATGTTGAAAAATGAGAAGGCCATTGTTGTATTTAGTGGTGGACAAGACAGCACCACTTGTTTATTTTGGGCATTAAAACAATTTAAAGAAGTAGAAGTCGTTACATTTGATTACAATCAAAGGCATAGTTTAGAAATTGAATGTGCCAAAAATATAGCCAATGAACTTGGTGTAAAACACCATATTTTAGATATGGCCTTACTAAATCAATTAGCCCCTAATGCGTTAACGCGTTCAGATATTGAAGTGACTGATGGCGGTGAAGGGGAACTTCCCTCCACATTTGTGCCAGGTCGTAACCTATTATTCCTAACTTTTGCTGGTGTTTTAGCTCGCCAAGTTGGAGCCAAGCATTTAGTCACAGGTGTGTGTGAAACAGATTTCAGTGGCTACCCAGATTGTCGTGATATTTTTATTAAATCACTAAATGTTACCTTGAATCTATCCATGGACGATAATTTTGTCATTCATACCCCATTAATGTGGATCAACAAAGCACAAACATGGGCACTTGCGGATGAATTAGGCGCATTGGATTTTGTGCGTGAAAAAACATTAACCTGCTACAACGGTGTGATTTCGGATGGATGCGGCGAATGCCCGGCCTGCGTATTAAGAAAAAGAGGCCTTGAAGACTTTTTAAATGGGAGGTTTTAGCGATGGGTTTTCGAATCGTTGATAAACTTCAAAAAATAAATGAGGATATTCATCCACATCAATTAAAATATCATCATAAACGTGTCCTAGTAAGCAAAGAATTTACATTCGATGCTTCGCATCACTTGCATTGTTATGAAGGGAAATGTAAAAATTTGCACGGCCACACGTACCACGTTATTTTCGGAATCAGCGGATTTGTTGATGAACGCGGTTTAATGATTGACTTCGGTGATATTAAAGAGATTTGGAAAAATGAAATTGAAATCTTCCTGGATCATCAATACTTGAATGAAACCCTGCCATACATGAATACAACCGCGGAAAATATGGTGGTTTGGATTTATGAGAAAATGAAGGAAGCATTAGAAACAGAAGAGCGAATGGAACAATATCATGGAGCAAGAGTAGAATTTGTCCGTCTCTTTGAAACTCCGACCAGCTATGCGGAAGCTCGAAGGGAGTGGATGGAGGAATGAGCAAGATTCCTGTTCTAGAAATCTTTGGCCCAACCATCCAAGGAGAAGGGATGGTCATTGGTCAAAAAACAATGTTCGTTCGGACGGCAGGCTGTGACTATTCTTGCAGCTGGTGTGATTCTGCCTTTACATGGGACGGCAGTGCCAAAGAAGATATTCAGCAATTGAGCGCAGATGAAATTTGGGCTGAATTAGGAAGAGTCGGTGGCGATAATTTCTCGTTTGTGACGATCTCAGGTGGAAATCCGGCACTGCTTAAAAATTTAGATGTGTTTATTGATTTATTAAAAGAAAAAAACATCAAGATTGGGATCGAAACACAAGGGAGCAGATGGCAAGACTGGTTCTTAAACGTTGATGAACTAACGATTTCACCGAAGCCGCCCAGTTCAAATATGGTCACCAATTTTGAAATCTTGGATTCTATTTTTCAAAATTTAAATGATAATGAGTTTAAACATCAAGTGAGTTTGAAAGTCGTCATCTTTGACGAAAACGATCTTGAATATGCGAAAATGGTCCACAACCGGTACGCGGATATTCCTTTTTATCTTCAGGTCGGGAATGATGATATCACGAATGTGAATAATAATGAATTAATTCAAAAACTATTATTGAAATATGAGTGGTTAGTCGATCGTGTGGTTGCTGACCCAGAGTTGAATGATGTAAAAGTGTTACCGCAATTACACGCACTACTTTGGGGAAATAAGCGAGGCGTATAGGTTCGAATAAAGAATACAGCATTAATTGTAAGCCAATTAGTACAACCAATACTCGATACTTAAAAATGTCGCTTTCTAAGCGACCTTTTTTTATCTAATACTTGTTATCCTTAATTCATCAAAGAAACGGAGGATAACAAGTATGAAAAAGAATGTAACAGAATTAGTGCTTATATTAGATAAAAGTGGATCAATGGCAGGGCTTGAGGCAGATACCATCGGTGGTTTCAATGCGATGCTGAAGAAACAACAAGAAGCGGAAGGGGAAGCCTTTGTTACGACTGTATTGTTCGATCATCGTTATGAATTATTACACGATCGAATTAATGTTAGAGGCATATCGCCTCTAACCGACAAAGAGTATGAAGTTGGGGGTACCACTGCGTTATTAGATGCCATCGGTTTTACGATTCAAAAAATGGTCAATGTGCAAAAGAGAACTCTTGAGGATGAAAGGGCAGAAAAGGTGTTATTCGTGATTACAACGGATGGGATGGAAAATGCCAGCCGTGAATTCAATACGGACAAAATCAAAAAAATGATTCGTCATCAAAAAGAGAAATGTGGCTGGGAATTCATCTTCCTTGGAGCGAATATCGATGCAATCTCAACGGCTGCACAATTCGGAATCGAAGAGGATTTTGCAGTGGAATATCATGCGGACCACAAAGGAACGCAATTAAATTATGAAGCGGTCAATGAAGCCGTGAGTAATCTTCGAAGTGGAAAAAAGATTGATCGAAGCTGGAAAGAGGGAATTGAACGGGATTATAATCAGCGGTCAAGGAAATAAAATACTAGATAAAAGCCTGTATTGTGGATTACACAATAATCCACAATACAGGCTTTTTTCGTCTATAAATTATCATTATTGAAAGGTATGAATCTAACAACATCTGCCATTTTTTTATGACTTAGTGTCAAATAAACACACTCTATATCGCATATGATTGTTTTGATTTAAGAAGATATCGTTCTATGAACTGAGCTAAACCATCATTTTCGTGGTGTCCTGTTATAAAATCAGCTGCTTGTTTAACCTTATCACTCGCGTTCCCCATTGCTACACCAGTACCAACATAACGAAGCATCTCGATATCATTAGGCCCGTCTCCAATGGCTACAACCTCACTTGGGCTGATTCGAAATTCTTGAAGGAGGCTTTTTATAGCAGACCACTTGGATACATTAGGAGCAAGCAATTCAAATCCGTCATGCCAATCGATGACTTCTGCTTCCGTGTTAAATATAGCCGAAATTTTTGGACAGGGTGTACCTGTTCGAACACTATATTTAAGAACATCTTGATAATTTGCTTGTTTTAAATCGCCAATATAACGTGGCGGAATTTGCCCCACTTTTGTCCAATAATCAATTTCTTCATTTGTCTCCTTACAATAAACCCCATTTGCAGTATGGATGATAACATTCCAAGAATTCACAGCAGTCAGATGGTGGAATCGTTCTTCGTTCAGTCGGACGGTTTTCGTTTGCATCGTTTTTCCTGTCACTGCATCGTGAATCGCGGCACCGTTTAAACAGATCATAGGAGTTCGTAATCCAATTTCTTTATGATAAGGAGCAGTTACTTCATAATGTCGACCTGTAGCCAGAAAAACCTTAACTCCCTGATTAATAAGTGAATTAACAGCTTCCATATTTCGGCTGGAAATGGTGTTTGAGGATTTTAGTAGTGTACCATCCATATCAATAAACATTGCACGCACATTCATTTATACTGCCTCCTCATTCGTTGTTAAGCCAATCATAACATCTGAATATTAAAGTCTTGTAAACTCAGTGTACAGATTATATGAAGATTATGTGGAAGAAAATGACGGTCTAAGTGCGGACGGTTATGTAACTTCCCTTAAACCCTTCAATTCATGAATCTCCTGAATCCCTTCCTCACATACTCCATATGAACGCCAGGAACAAGTTTTACACAAAATTTGAATATCGGAGGGGACGGCAAACTTTCTAATGCACGACTCAATGTCCTCCCAATTCAGGATTTGGCCGATTTTAAGTCCTATTTTATCTAAAATAGCCTGATCTCTTTCATAAATATTTTCGTCTTGGCAGTGGTAATTACCTGAGTTGGGGTATTTTTCACACAACTGGTCTGGACCCTTAACAATCTGAATTAACGTCTTCGGGTTATTTCTCAAGGTTTGATGCAATCGTGTCATATTTTTCACGTATTCTTCTGAATAGCCCATTCCCCGGTAGCCCAATAAGCAAAAAAGATGGTGACCTCGCAGTTTATACATTTTTTCTCCTCCTAGTTCACAGATGTTAACTATAAATCGAAATAAGTTAACATTACTCTCATTTTTCATCATAACATATCGACTTTGAACAATTGGTAACTTTTTTTGATTTACTAATAAGGCAACAATTTCCAAGAGGAACTAATACAAGAGCAATTAACCAAGTTAATTTTCAAGTACAAGGAGGAAATTTTTCCTTTTAAAGCAGTTCAAAAAGAGTGAAAGAGATGGTGGCAATGGGGAAGAATGGCAGGGATAATATGTCTATATTTGTTGTTAATTGTTGAATAACCTCATATAATATATTTTTAATATATTAATATAATTTATCATAATCGAGGTCAACTATGGACAATATAGTCATTACAGGTTACGGAGTTAAAGCTCCTGGTATAAGTAATATAGATCAATTTAAAGACGTTCTAGAACAGGGGATCTGTACCCAGGAAATTCTCCATGGCCGTGGCAATAACGGCTCTAATATAGTATGTGGAGTTGTTAATGAAGATCTGGATATAATCTCTGGTCAAAATTATAAAAGGTACCCACGTGCAGCACAATTGGGCATTGCAGCTGCTGACGAGGCTTATAAGATGGCCAACTTACCAAATGATGATTTTGCACGTGTTGCTGTCATAATGGGTACATCCGGTGGAGGAATTTTAGAAGTTGAAAAGTTCTCTAACCATGGTAATAACCTTAAAAAAGTACCTATTCAATATGTTCCGATCGGAGATCCGCATACAATATCTTCTGGGATCACTAAGCATCTTGGAATAAATGGACAGGCTTATACCATCTCTACTGGCTGTACGGCAAGCTTAGATGCGATCCTTATGGGCAAATTATTCTTAGAAGCTGGACACGCAGATATATGTATCGTTGGCGGCTCAGATGCTCTTTTAGGGGATTGGATTACCTATGGATTTTTAAAGACGGGTGCGATTGCCGAAAATACGGAGATAGAGGAAACCGGGGTACCCTTTTCCACATCTCATAAGGGGTTTGTTAAATCAGAGGGTTCTGCCGTTGTGATTATGGAACGGAAGAAAGATGCAGAATCAAGAGGCGCTAAAGTTTTTGGGCATGTCAACAGTGGTGCTTCTAACAATGAAGCTCTGTCAATATTAAAGTCCGACACAACAGGGACTCGAATGACAGCTGCCTTAAAAAGTGCCATAGGGGATTGTGTTCCTACCTATGTCAACAGCCAAGGGTTGGGGTTAAAACAGAATGATATGATAGAGTATATTACTCATACTAATCTATTTGGATCCACTGTCCCGATTACTTCCATAAAGGGGATGACCGGCCATACCTTTGGCTCAATGGGGGCGATCCAAGTTGTCTCTTCGTTAATAAGTATGGAATATGGATTTATTCCACCAACCATTAAAACAAGTGGAGATGGATTTAATGACTTGCCCATTGTCTTCGAGACGAAGTATCAAAATGTCGATAGTGTGGCAATAACAAACCATGGGGTTAGCGGAAATAATACTTGTTTATTAATTACAAAAGAAAATTGAGGAAGAAGCAATGATTTATCTATTAATGATTACCTTTGCATTATTTCCATTAGCAGCCGGAATTACAACGATCTATATTTTGGAGAAAACAAAGTTATCAATGCTTTTATTTCTCTTTTTTATTTTTACCTCGTTTTGGCAAATGGACGTTTCGTTTTTATATGCTCGTGATTTTTTTTCAAATAGTGTGATCGAGTTTTTATTTCAGTTATTTCGTTTTGGCTCGATAATGTTGGGTCCTACTTTATTTTCCGTAATATATATGGCGACAAACCAAACACAAATGATTGAATCTAGAATAGTAAAATATGCAGTGAACAAATATACTGTCGTCACTCTTTATATATGGTCAGCTTTTGTTTACTTGATTGGATGGAGTCACAAAGGCATCCAAAGCTTTGAGTTAGTAAGTCAACAGGGATTAATAAAGGTAAGTTTCTTATACCCAGTCTATGGAGATTGGTCATGGATCTTTAACTTTAATTTATTATTATTTATTATTATCACATTATTATCCCTTGCACTATGTAAACACCTAAAGGATTCTGAAACCAAAACGTTTGTCCTTTACTTTATTATTGTTGCATCAGTAGGCTATTGCATTGGAATCTTAAACATGATTAAAAGCTATCTGCTACTACCAAGCAGTATCGCTGTTTTATTTTTATCGATTGGGATCCTCATCCCAGTGATTAGAATGCACCAAAAGATTATAACTAAGATGAATAATGCACTACTTGATCAAAAAGAATTTCTTCATAAAATCATCGATATGAATCCCAGTTATATCTATGCCAAAAGTCAGGATGGAAAATATACATTAACAAATCGAGCTTATGGTTTACTCTTTGGGGTGAATTCCGAAGTACTAATCGGGAATTTTGAACTGGATTATAATCCTGATGAGGATAGGGCCAAACAGAATATAAGTATAGATCATCAGGTATTATCGACTTTAGAAGAAAAGCATATCCCAGAAAATGAAATCATTGATTCACAAGGAAATAAAAGATGGATACAAACTGTAAAGCTACCCATCATTTCATCTGGTGATAAGCAGGTTCTTAGTGTATCAACTGATATTACACAACGGAAAATCAATGAAAAAAAGAGAGAATGGGAAGCTCTTCATGATCCTCTCACTGGATTACCTAATCGGCGGGCATTTAATCAGGATTTAATCGAACGAATGAAATTAGCAAAACTCAATAAAGAAAGTATAGCGGTCATTTTTTTAGATTTAGATCGTTTTAAAATTATTAATGACACTCTCAATCATGAAAATGGAGATTTTCTATTAAAGAAAGTAGCTGAACGTTTAAGTAAAGCAGATGATAAAAGGGTGACCAATTTTTCAGTTTATAGACTTGGCGGTGACGAGTTTACCTTTATTTTATCTAGTGTGACTAAAGATGAAACAACCATCTTTGTAAAAAGATTGTTAAATATATTTAAAAAATCTTTTACCCTAAAAGACCATGAACTATTTGTCACTTCCAGTTTGGGAATCAGTATGTATCCAACGGATGGTGAACACCCAGATTTTTTAATTAAAAATGCGGATATTGCGATGTATTCTTCCAAGGAATCCGGAAGAAATTCATATTCCTTCTTTACGCAAGAGATGAATGATGATTATCAGAAAAAAATGGTATTAGAAAAAGCTTTGCGAAAAGCATTACATTCCAATGAACTTAAAATTGTTTATCAACCTAAAATGAATATTGAAACGAACAACATCATTGGGATGGAAGCATTATTAAGATGGGAGAGTTCCGATTTAGGAATGATTTCACCGGCTGAATTTATTCCTTTAGCAGAGGAAACCGGAATCATATTACCGCTAGGTGAATGGATTCTTAAAAACGCATGTCTTCAAAATAAGAGATGGCAGGATAGGGGGTACACTCCTATACCAGTATCCGTTAATATCTCACTGCGGCAATTTTATGACGGAAACTTTGTAGAATCTGTTATGGATATCTTAAAAGAAACAAATCTAGACGCTCAATATCTAGATTTAGAAATAACAGAGAGTATTTCGAGTACAAACATCAACTCTGTGATTTCCACACTGAATGGGTTAAAGGCAATGGGGATTTCGATTTCCATAGATGACTTTGGAACAGGATATTCCTCATTAAGTTATCTGAAAAAGTTTCCAATAAATAATCTTAAAATTGACCGTTCCTTTGTAAGAGATATTACAAGTAATTCTGAAAATCGTGCCATTGTAAAAACCATTATTTCAATGGCCAATAATTTAAATCTTGATGTGATTGCAGAAGGAGTTGAGACTGAAGAGGAGTTAAAATTCCTAAAATCAAATGGCTGTATGGTTGTTCAGGGATACCTATTCAGTCCTCCATTATCGGATGAAGAATTTGAAAGAACCTTCTTAAAGCAACACAATGAACCTGCAACAACATTAGACAAATAAGAAAGGGCGGACAGGATGGTAAACTGTTCGCCTTTTCCATTTTCTAAAATGCTGGATATGAAAATCCAGGCATTGTTGGGCTTGTCTAAATTAACTTAATAATAAATGACGAAGATCCTTAGGGGTAACTGAGGGTGATTTTAATGTTCTTCTGATTCAGCCTTTTAATTTTTACTTCTATAAATAATATTAATAACGCTGCAATTTTTTCATTCATTTCGATCGTGAATTCAACTTCCATTTCCATCAAGTCGGTTCCATTTCTCCTCCTTGACCACTAACATTGACTAAGTTTCACCATCGAAAATGATGCGGCATTTATGTTGTTGTTCCCTAAAATTGGTAGTAGTGTATCTGTAGCAGTTCCTATATTTCTTAGCTCAATTGTGGAATTTTTGCGAATACGGATAATTGCTTGTCCTATAAGCATGAGCGTTGCATTATTTACTTGTCTTGTAATGCCAAAGTTGGTTAAATTTCCAGGAACCAAAGAATGATTCAAGAAAATACCATATGTCGAAGTTGAGGCAGGACCATCAATGAGTAACGTATATTCAATTTTATAGTCGCCTGTTTTCAAGATGGTTATAGTACTCCTATTCTGGGAAAAGCAAATATTTTTCAATGAGCCGTGTTGATTAAATCGTATATTTTCATTGGGTCTTACTAAGATTGGTTCGGTTCCTACAAGTGTAACATAACCATATGCCACAGAAGATTTCTTCCTATTTCGATCAGACAATTTTATTTCACCACCTTTTCAATCTGCTATTATATGATATTTGAGATTGAAGAAAATGATTGTACGAATATTTCTTATAACATTTGTGTTGGTCATATCATTCCATCATGCAGCTATATATTTTGCTAGATTGTAAGGTGGGTTAAGTTTCTGTTTTTATTATGATGGAAATGTAGTATATTTAAAAAATCAAACCTATAAAGCAGTCAAGCCCTTCTAAAAATTTAATTAGGTGGGTGGCGAAAAAACGGAATTAGAGTAGATAAAATCCAACTCTTTTAAGGGAAGAGTTGGATTTTTTTGGGGATGTAAACAAACAGGGGAGAAATGATAGATGAAAATGTCAAAATTAATGGCAAATATATTGCTATTGATCACTTCAGTCTTTTGGGGTTCAGGGTTCGTGGTAACAAAAATAGCATTGGACGTAAATGTGTCTGCTGGTTTTATAAATTTTGTTAGAGGTTTTCTCTTTGTTGTTTGCGTGCTACTGGTTTTTCATAAAAAAATATTTAAAATGACCTTCAGGGATTTTAAAGTAGGGGTAATTGCCGGACTCCTAAATTTTGGCGGATTTATTACACAAACGATTGGTGTAATGTATACCACACCATCGAATAATGCTTTTATTTCTGCATCGTATGTGGTGATTATTCCTTTTATTGCTTGGATTTTTTATGGGAAAAAGTTTCAAGGAAAAAGTTTGATTGCCATCTCTGCTTGTATATTGGGAATGGCTATTATCTCAGGAATAACGAATGAAGAGATAAACATGAATATTGGAGACGTATACACTCTTTTCTGTGCGTTTTTTTACGCAGGTTCTATTGTCTACCTTGGGTATAGCACTAGAACAACCGATTTTAGTATTGTTGCGTTTTTACTTGCTGCTGTACAAGCAATAGGTGGATTGTTGTTTTTCCTCTTAGTAGAGAAAGGGCAGTTATCGAACATTAATTGGTCTGTTGCCATCGTTCCATTGTTATACATGGGAGTCGTATGTTCGTTTGTGGGTCAAACAGTACAGGTTTTAGCTCAAAAACATACATCAGCAACATCCGCTGGACTTATCATGATGCTTGAATCTGTTTTTGGAAGCATTTTTTCTATTACTTTTGGTTTTGAACCATTTACCATGAAGTTAGTATTGGGAGGAACGATCATTTTGCTTTCAATTATTCTTATGGAACTCGAATTTAAACAGTTCTTATTCAAGAACAAGGAAACCGGTAAGAATAAGCTATATTCAGGGAGGTAAAACATGGATTACATTTCACCGAAAGAAGCGGTGTTAAAGGTGAAACGGTGGCCTAAAGATACCATCGCTGCGGGTCGTCGTCATACCGTTGGGCTTAAATCGGACGGTACGGTGACGGCTGTGGGTGATAATAAATATGGCCTATGTGATGTAAGCGGCTGGCGAGATATTGTGGCGGTCGCCGCCGGTAATGTTCATATGGCGACGAACACGGGTAATGCTCATACTATCGGTCTTAAATCTGACAATACGGTGGCGGCAGTAGGTTGGAATAAGCATGAGCAATGCAATGTAAACGACTGGAACGATATCGTAGCAGTTGCGGCGGGTTGGTGTCGTACCATTGGGCTTAAATCCGATGGCTCGGTAGTAGCAATGGGTCGAAATAATGAAGGGGAATGCAATGTAAGCGGCTGGAATGAAATTGTGGCGGTCGCGGCGGGTGACTGGCATACGATCGGTCTTAAATTGGACGGCACAGTGAAAGCTGTGGGTAATAATCGGTATCGCCAATGTGATGTAAGCGACTGGAGCGATTTTGTGGCGGTCGCGGCAGGTTATCTTCATACAATCGGTCTTAAATCGGATGGTACGATGTCGGCTGTCGGTTTGAATAAACATGACCAATGCAATGTAAGCAACTGGAGAGGTATTGTAGCGATAGCGGTGGGTAGTAAACATACAGTTGGACTTAAATTGGATGGAACGGTGGCGGCTGTGGGTTGGAATGAGTATGGCCAATGTAATGTAAGTGATTGGCGTGATATTGTGGCGATAGCGGCGGGGTGTGCCCATACCGTCGGACTTAAATCGGATGGAACGGTGGTAGCAGTGGGTAATAATGAATATGGCCAATGCGATGTAAGCGGCTGGAACGGCATCCAACTGCCCGTCAATTAGTTTTTAATAACAACAATCAAGAGAAGAACAGAACGAGTTAATGAGCATTGCTTCGTTTTGTTTAAATTTGAAGGATTTTTTTCCCCAATCCTTGAATCTAATAGGTAACTAGTTGGATTGAGACTATTGTGATACTTACAAATAAGAATCCATAAATCATAGGGGAATTTAAATGCACTTAAGAAACAAAACTTTGGAAGAATTAGAGGATCTGGAGGAAGAGTTAACCAGCCAAGAGGCGGAACAGGGGACTCCAAATTTCTTAATGAGAATCAATTTATACAAAGAAATGGTTCGCTGCCTTGATCTGCTAATTCGCAAGAAGAAGGAGGACTACCAAAGTTCTTTAGAATATGTGAAAAGAAAACTAATCTTTCAACTGATTGAATATGGGTCCTACTTAAAAATGGTGGATCAGAAGGATGATCATTTAGCGATAAAGTGCCTAAAAGATGCTCTGAAGTATGATCCTAATAATCCAATTGCAGCGTACCGACTTGGATTTTTGTCATACAAGTACAAAAGGTATTCAGAATCCCTAACATATTTCGAGATCTCTTTAGAAAATCACAAATATGATTCCAATGGACAGTACAAATTAAATAGCCAGCAATTAGTTAATGCGTATTTAACAACTAGTGCTTTACATATTGCCAATCAAAGCTACGAACGGATGAATAAATTACCTTCTACTGGGACTGTAGAGTTTCCCAATAATGAATTTTCATCACTGTTAAAAAATATATTAGATAATGAGCAGTTTTTGCAGCGCCATGCATTTAATAAGGTAAATCGTAAAGGGAGATTAACATGTTCGAAAATAGAATGTGAGAAAATGTTTAACTTCCCGCCACCTGACACCATTGTGTTATTTTTTAATGATCGTACCATTAACATAGCTTTTGAAGGAGAAGAAGCAGAGTTAAGTCCGGATCAAGGATACTTGCTGCGGCATTTCCTATTAAAAAGCTCGGAAGACCATCCAACGACCAGAAACTCATTCTCGAATGTTGAAATTAGACCGAATACCTATACTCAAAATATTACCAGGTTAAAAAATAAACTAACCCAAAAAGGATTCCCTCCCATCATAGAGAACACAAGATACCGAAACGAGACAGCATACTACTATAATCATGCTTATCCATTTTATGTGATGTATAGGGTGGATGAGGAAATTGAATATGTATGAAAGAGGGCGATGACAGGGGTGTCATCGTCCTTTTGCGATAATAAGACCATCAAGGAAAGAGGAGATGGTTTGATGAAAAACTGGAATCAATTATTCATTCGTCAAGGATTTATGATCGAGGAGGTTCGTCCGAATGTATTTCATTGTTTAGAAGAAACAGAGGATAATATGGCATTTTTATTAGAGAGGTTGGATAATCTCTCCGTTTCATATACCTTAGAGAAAGGTATTTTAACCATGCATGGCCCTGCAATAGCTGAAGAAACATGGATAAATGGTGTCGACTATGAATACCGAGGCCGGGGCGGGGATTTGTGGTTTCGTCCTGGATTGGATCATCCGAAGGTTAAAGAGCTTGATACCTATATCTCCGGTATTGTAAGGCAGCTTAACCGGCTTGGCTTTTATACGAATATGAGCTGTGATGGACATGAAAGAAGAAATCCACGTCTTGGCTTCATTGATAATGTGGACGTGAAAATGGTCACTGAGATCTTTTTAGCCGTGGGTGTTCCAAGAATTTCTCTGAGAAATAGGGGAGTAACGTTGAGCATCTCACGTCCAGCACTACTTGACATTGCCGAAAAGCTGTCTTATTTGCCAAAAGAATGGCTTGAACATGGTTCGGAATATATCAGAAAGCAATTATTCCTCATTCAATTGGAACAGCTTTTATCTATCCCGGGAGAGAGCGGGAATGAGGAAAATGTGCGACAATTTGTCATGAAGCAATTGAAGAATCTTGTAGACTTAATTACGGTTGACCATACTGGAAACATTCTGGCGCAAAAGAAATACGGAACCGGTCACGGCCCAACAATCCTTCTTAATGCCCATCTAGATACTGTTGAGCGAATAGAAAAAGGTAGGAAGATCGTGAAGGATGGATCAAATTGGTCAAGTGACAAAGGTATTCTGGGTGCAGATGACCGGGCAGGAATTGCCGTGGTTTTGGAAGCAGCAAAACGTCTATACACCTCGGACTTCAATGGAAAAGTAAAATTCATCTTTACGGTGGAAGAGGAAATTGGCTTAATCGGAGCAAGAAGTGTAGATGAATATTTCTTGTGGGATGTAGATGCTGCAATTGTTGTCGACCGCCGTGGTTCGGGCGACATTGTCACATCCTGTGGTAGCTACCAGTTCTTCTGCCATGAGAATTACGGAAAATTCATTGAAGAAGCGGCCATACGAATCGGAATGGCAGGATGGAAAACCACAGCCGGTGGCAGCAGTGGTACACGAATTTGGGCGATGCAAGGAATCCAAAGTGTTAATCTCTCTGCCGGTTACAGCCATGAACATACATCGTCTGTAACGTTGAATATTGACGCCTGTTATAACACGGCTGCCTTAATAGGCGAGGTCTTTAGTGACTATAGAAATCTCCAAAGAACCTTGCGTCAAATTGAAAGGAAGGAATTGAATGAAGGAAGTGAAGTTAGATGAACAACATCTGTGTGTTTGTTTATGGCACATTAAGAAAAAATGAGAGTAACCACTATTTAATGAAAGGTGCTACACTCATCGCCGGTCAAGCATGGGCGAATGGTCGTCTTTTTGATACAGGTCATGGTTACCCGGCATTGAAGGAATCGATGAGCGATAAAGTCTATGGTGAATTGTACATTGTATCCGAGGAACAGCTTCTTAGGCTGGATGAATTGGAAGGATACCGTCCAAATAGTAGAAATAACTTATACATCCGCAAAAAGCAAGTTGTCTTTTATGAAAAGGGTAAAATTGAAGCCTATCTATATTTCATAGCGGAACATCATGGGGATATGTTGAAAAATCATATTGAATCAGGTGATTGGAAGGTTTATAGATTGGAAAAATCGGATTAATCCATCCAATATATTTTGTAAATGAAAGTAGTAAAAGCCGCCAAATTGGCGGCTCTTAACTTAGTGCAAGAAGAAAAACGTTAATGCGTATTTGAAACCTATTTAGACATAAAGAAAAGCCATGGTAGAAAATTTCAACCATAGCTCTTAACTTTTAACAGTTACAGATCATTAAGACGTTTCCGTCTAAATCTTGAAAGTTGAAATAGGCGAAATCACCAATACGCTCTACTTCTTTAACAATTGTTATTCCTTTATTTTTAACAAACTTGTACGCTTCATCTATGTCTTTAACATAGAAATTAAATAAAACATGTTTAGAAGGTTCTAATTTAAAGCTCGGATTAAAGGTGTGATCATCTAAGGTAAGTCCAGTCTCGGACGTAACAGGAATGTTGTAAACAGGAGATTTAACATTACTCTTATTAAATGGTATTCCAAGTAAGTTACTGTACCATTTTGCCGATTCTTTGAGGTTACTAACATGAATAAAAACATTGTTTACCTTACAGGCGATGGGAGATACAACAGAATTCATAAACAAGCCACCTTTATTAGGAATTTATTTTACAAATTCCACAATATGGTGGAAAATCCTTTAAATAAATTAAATACTTACGTCGCAGTACGAAACTATTGTGAAGAAATGTACTTAAGCTAACGGGTACAAGAGTTAAACAATGAGGTGCTATCGCAGCTCATTTTCTTTTTGTACTAACAGATCACGATAATTAAACAACAATATCATTAAATAGAGGATTTTTAGCTTTCGTAAAGAAAGAGTAAATAATAAAAAATGAGGGGATGAAGAAAATTTGGAGTATATCATTCAGATAAAGCCTTGGGAGGATAATGACCTTGATTTACTTTTTCGTATAAACGCTCCAGAAATGATGCAGCATCTTGGAGGTTCAGAGAGTAAAGAGCAGATTTTTAAACGACATAAACGATATCTTGAGCTTGGTAATAGAGGACGTATGTTTAGCATTATATTGTTACCAGAATTAGAATCAGTAGGTTCTGTGGGTTATTGGCAAACTACTTGGAATAATGAAAGTGTATATGAAACTGGATGGAGCATTATACCCCCGTATCAAGGGAAAGGAATAGCTACAAAAGCAGTAAAGTTAGCAATAGAAGAGGCATCTAATGAAAACAAATATAAATACATTCACGCATTCCCATCGATTGATAATCCTGCTTCTAATGCAATTTGTCGGAAGTTTAACTTTCAGTTTATTTCTGAATGCGAATTTGAATATCCCCCAGGAAACTTTATGAGGTGCAATAATTGGCGTTATAACTTAATTGGACAATAGCTGTTTTTTCAGTTCTTAATTTTTAAAAAAGTTTGTGAAGAAATGTACTTAAGCTAACGGGTAGCAATAGTTGAAGATTCGGGGTTGCTACGGCAGCTCTTTTTTCTTATTCCACTAACGGAAGCAGTATAGTTCAAGAAGGAATATTCAATATTCTAAACGAATGATACAATATATTTATCTGTCTTTATTGGAGGGAACTGATTGTTTCGTAAAATGACTTCAAAAAAGGAATTTTTGTATCTAGGTGTTGTGGTAGGTATAACAACAGGGCTCTTTTCTGCAACACATTCTATAATATGGCTTTATTTAATGGCTTTATTGATTTTTATACAAGGCTTTATATTTGGAAAACCAACAAAGAAGGATATTATATTTGACGGTGTTGGATTAGTATTGTTGATCCTGGTATTTACAATTGGACAACATTCCTTATAAAACGAGTTATTTAAATAGTGTACTAAAGTAAAATGCTTGATTTTAAGAAAGGGTTGCTGCGGCGATCCTTTTTTCTTATTGCACTACCATGAAAATTAACTTCTGTCAGATCCGAAAAATGGCAATACTTAAATAGACGCAGCTCATTCATTTTTTAAAAAAAGAGCAGGGCGCCTGATCAAGGTGTTAATGGACAACGAATAATAGATTAAGATGCTTCGGTAATTGTCACCGTATAACCTAAGTTTTCTAGTCTTCGAACCGAATGGCGTACTATAGATGCTTGTTTTTGTTTATCAAAATAATCTTCGCCTAAGTCAACGTACATTTCTTTTCTGGTTAGAAGGTAATATGCGATTCGCAACATCGCATGGGCGACTACAATTGCTGCCTTTTTCTTTCCTTTTCGTCCAGCTGTGCGTCTATACAGCGCACCTAGATAGTTTTTTGACCCTCTTACAGATTGAGCTGCTTCTGTTAATGCGGATCTTAAATACTTATTTCCCTTTTTTGATCTGCTAGATTTCCTTTTTCCTGCGCTTTCATTGTGTCCAGGGACCAAGGCTGCCCATGAACACAAATGTGCGGCAGTCGGGAATTGGTTTCCAACGTGCGTACCAATTTCAGCTAAGATTTGTTCAGCCATTCTTGTGGCGATACCAGGGATGGAATCGAGTCGTTCTATATCTTCTTGATAAGTGCTTACTCTTTTAGCTATCTCTTGATCTAACATTTCAATTTGCTCTGTTAGAAAATCAATGTGAGTTAAAATTGTTTTTAACATTAAGCGTTGGTGTGGGTTAACATAACCCTGAAGTGCCAATTCAAGTTCTTCTTTTTTCTTTTTCATTGTACGACGAGCGAAGTTTGCTAGTTTTTCAGGATCATCTTCACCATCTGCGATTGCTCGAAGCATATCTTTCGATGAAACACCCATAATATCAGATACAACAGAACCTAGTTTGATGTTGGCTCCTTCTAAAACCTTTTGAATCCTATTATGTTGTCTGGCGCGTTCTTCAATGATACTCCGGCGATAGCGTACAAGTTCCCGCAGTTCTCGTTGATTCCGATCAGGAATGAAGCTTGCTTTAAGTAATCCATAACGAAGAAGTTGGGCTATCCATTCGGCATCTTTAACAACCGTTTTGCGTCCCGGAAGGGCCTTCATGTGTTGAGCATTTACAACTAAAAACTCTATTCCTTCGGACTCTAATAAGTTAACAATAGGTTTCCAATAAACACTCGTACTTTCCATAGCTACATGTGTACAATTATTCTCCTTAATCCAGTCCAATAACTTTAATAGAAAAACTGTTTTAGTGGAAAATGTTTGAACTTCCTTTCCTTCTGAAGTCATAATACAAGCTGTGATATTGTCCTTATGTACATCCAAACCACATGCTCTTTCAATGATTACATCCATTGAAATTGTCCTTTCTAGGCTTGAAAATTGGAGGCTGGTGCAACAATCAGAATTAGGATTAATCTACCATGAGTGCTTCCCGAAAGGGAGCGACAGTTTGTGGTGCACCGTGGTCGTTGGAGTCAGACTAACGGATGGGCTCTAAGGCACCATAGTTTATCGACCTTCCTCTCCCAGCCTTAGGAACAGTATCGTCGGATTAAATATATTTTCATTCTTTGTGGTGAAGCGCCGATTTTGCGCTTCATGAATGGCTAACGGGGCAGGTTAGTTGAAGAAGGAATGGCTTATAAAAAAGAAAACTCGCCATACTGAAGTGAACCAAAAAAGTTAGACATATATATTTTAAGCAACCCTTTGGACCTGAGTTCTGTATTCTACTGGACTCAGGTCATTTAACTTTTTCTTCATACGAACATTGTTGTAGTAGTAAATATAATCGTGTAATTCCTGTATAAAATGCTCAATACTTTGAAAATCCTGGAGATAGAGGAGTTCTGTCTTAAGGATGCCAAAGAAGTTCTCGATAACGGCATTATCGAGACAGTTTCCCTTTCGGGACATGCTTTGTGTAATATTCCGGGCTTTAAGTGTTTTTTGGTACTTGTCCATCTGGTAATGCCATCCTTGATCTGAGTGAAGGATCAACTTATCCTCTGGACTTAAAACCTCTAAAGCTTGTTCAAGCATGTTACCTACTAAATCAAAAGAGGGGCGAGATTTAACTGTATACGAGATGACCTCACTATTGAACAAATCAAGAACAGGAGATAGATAGAGTTTCTGACCGAAAAGGCTGAATTCTGTGACGTCTGTTACCCATTTCTGATTAGGCTTGTTGGCTTGGAAATCTCGATTCAGAATGTTAGGCGCAACTTTCCCTACATTTCCGCGATAGGACTTATATTTCTTCATACGAACCTGGCACTTAATCCCCATTATGTTCATTAGCTTGAGGACAGTCTTGGGGTCAAGAATCAAGCCTTTCTTATCAAGCTCTTTTTTTATGTTACGGTGTCCATAACGACCTTTATGTTGGTGATATATTTCTTGTATTGCCTCTTTCACCTTTGCGTATTTATCAGGGCGGTCCATGTGTTTTTTTCAATAATAATACGTACTTCTTTTGATACCCGCGATCTTGATTAGCTCAGCGACTTTATATTCATTCCTTAGTTCAAAAATTACTTGCGCTTTGAGTCTTGTTGTAATTTTTTCTTTTCCCGAACTAAGGCATTCAACTTTTTTAGATAAGCATTCTCCATTCGCAAACGTTCGATTTCTTGGATAAGAGATTCATTTGTTTGATTGGTAGGATCAACGATCTGTTTTCTTTTATTTGTCATGGGAGGTCGCCCCTTCTCTTTGGTAATAGGGCTTCCACTCCTTCTGTTTCAACAGCCCTCCTCCAAGTATTGATGGAAGAAGGTTCTGGAATTTTAAACTTCGCCGCTGTTTCATTAAGAGATGCCCAATTATCGTCCATATATTTGAGTACCTCCATTTTAAACGCTGCAGAGTAGTTTGTATAACTTTTCCTTAAGGAATCCTCTCCGTGTTCCAAATAGAGGTTTACCCACTTTTGAATTGTTTTATGAACAGTACCGAGCTTTTTAGCAATATCCCTATAAGACAGGATTCCTTTTTCATATTCTTTTACTGCCCATAACTTGTCCTCGAGTGTAAATTTAGTCATATAAAAAACTGCACCTCCATTGTTAGTTTTGTGTCTAACAATTTTGGTGCAGTTCATACTGAGCGAGTTTTGCTTTTTTTATATATGAAGCAAGGATAGTTATTCAAACAATTGTATGTTTCAATGAATTGTACATATTTGCTACGTGTTCATCGACTTTATCTCGTGACATGCGTAGACGTTCCACAGAAGTACCATACCCAATTTCTTGTTTACCCTCTTCTAATCCTTTGAAAATCCCATCTGCAAAGGCATCTAATGGTTCTCCATGAGTATGCAGCCCTGCTCCGCCTAAATCTGTATTCACTGCCGGAGGAGCAACTTCAATTACTTCTACAGATGAATCAGAAAGTTGGTGTCTTAGACTCATTGTAAATGAATGAAGTGCAGCTTTCGTTGCTGAATAAATCGGAGCAATTGCAAACGGTGTAAAAGCTAACCCAGATGTCACGTTAATGATAGCCGCCTCTTCTTTTTCAGCAAAAAATGGAGCGAACAGCATTGACAAATGGAAAGGTGCTTCAACATTGGTTGTGATTTCTTTATTGAAATAATTCCAATTGTTCTTCGCATCTGCTTTTAACACATTAAACCGTTGTTGAATCCCTGCGTTGTTCACTAACATATTCACTTCTGGGTAGTTCTCTGTTACCCAATCAAACAACGCTACACGCTCGGATTCACTATCCAAATTACTTACATGAGTAATAAGGCTAGGAAGTTTTTCTTTCGCATCTTGAAGTACATTTTCTCGTCGTCCACAAACAATGACTTTATTTCCAGCTTTTACAAAGCGTTCTGCAAAAGCTAATCCTATCCCAGCACTTCCGCCTGTAATGAGTATTGTATTCCCTGAAAGTTTCATTATAGTTCCTCTTTTCCACTCTATTTTTTAGAATTTGAAAGCCGATTCCATTATATGCGTCAGTTATCAAGACTTTTTTATCTTAAAAGTCTTCTTTTCCTTCCTTAGTGTGTTTTGTATAACGTGTAATTTTTTCATCAATTCCCTTTAAGGATTCTGTCATCAACGAAATTTCATCTAATACTGCTTGCTTGTGATTATTCATCATTTCAAGTCGGAGTTCAATGGTTTTGTCACCTTCTACTACCCAATCAATATATTGCTTAATACCACTTATAGGCATGTGTGTGTTTTTTAAACAAATAACGGTTCCAAGGAGCGCCATTTGATTTTCTGAAAATAATCGCCTACCAGCTTCATCACGCTCCATTAGTGGTAGTAATCCTTTTTTTTCATAATAACGTAATGTTGATTCTGGAATGTTGAATTTGGCTGAAGCTTCGCTTATTGAACAATATTTCATCTGGAGACCTCCAAATTTTATCTTTCGTTGTCGACAGGAATATGATACGACTTAAACCACGGTTTAAGTCAATAAAAAAACAAAAAATATTTTAGTCTTACCAGTTAAAAAATTCAGACATATGTTCATAAATATTTCTAAAAAGCACCATCAAAAGAAAATAAAATATCTATGAAATGCTATACGGTGTGAACCACAACAGTTAAATCGACAAAAATTCCACGCCAAGTAACAAAGATTGTGAAAAGATGTACTTAAACTAATGGGGGCATTACTTCAACAAAGGGGTAATGCTTTTTTTATTGAGTTAATATCCTTATTTCACTACCATGAAAATAAGTTTCTTCAACATTAGAAAAAAGACAACACCAAAGAAGACCCATCTCATTCGTTAAAAAATGAAGAGAGCCTCAATTCTTAGATCTATGGATTAGATTGTCTGGACCTGCGTCTTTTTTACATTTAGCATTTGATATACAACGTTTGATTTCATTACGTTGATCCAATTACTCATCAACTTCGTGAAGTAGTAAAGCCTTGCGAGTTTAATCGGGTGGCATTCGAGGATGTGGTTGGAGTAGGTAGACTTAAGAGAATAAGATGAATAGTTTTATCCTCTTTTCTTAAAAAGCTTTGTAAAAAGGTCACGAAAAAAGTTCTTTTTTGGTGTTTCGACCAGATTATCAACCAGATTATCAACAGTGTGCTGATGATGTTTGGTGAAAAAATTCCAAATGATTTCTGTTGCATTTGGCCCTAATGGGTCGGTATATGAACCATTTAAGCTCCCGCCAGACCATGCATGCCCCATTTGATCGATCATCCATAGTTCCATTAAAATTTCACCGCCCCCATCATCGTATACATGTTTAGTACAACTTTTTCCATTAATAAGGTCTGATTTGACCTGGTAAGGTGTAATATCAGCTCTTCCTGTACCACCTTCTACAAGAAAATTAGTTTGTGCCCACTGTATGATAACCTGTTGTCCATTAATGGGATGTACAACTATATCACAGATACCATGGAAAACAATAACAGGCATTTTCTTCTTGAACTTTCCCATTTCTTGAAAGGCCCTGTTACCACATGCATAGGGATCCGAAACGCCTTTTTGCATGCTTTCTTTAGCTGCCTTAGCCATTGGATCAGTTAGAAAAAATACATTCGCAGCATCGTAGGGAAGTCCCGCACAAACTCCGATACCACTAAATACATCTGGATAGGTAACTCCAAGAATGCAAGCAAGTGCCGCACCTGCAGATAATCCAACTGCGTACACCTTACTTGAATCAATGCGGTATGTACTTTTAATCTGATTAATGATCGCATTAATTAACTTGGGATGTCCCTCTCCACGGTGCTGATTTTTATCCAAAAACCAGTTCCAGCAGCCAAAAGGGTTATAAGCAGCCGGATTCGAAGGATTAAACAAGTGATTCATGTCAGGATAGAGTACGAGAAAGTTTTCTTTTTCAGCAAGCTCGTTCATATTTGTTCCAGCAGCAAAATCATCCGGATCTTGTTCACATCCATGAAGCATCACCATCAAAGGAGTATCTTTTTCCGCTTTATAGTCGCTCGGAACATAAAGTTTGTACCTAAAACCCTTATATGAAAAATTTAGAAATTCCCCCAACTTTATCAACCCTCCTTAACTTAAACTACATGGTTCCATTATACTTCTACATGTTCCTATTTTTATCGAAAGAGGCATTCCTTTCAATATTATATTTGATGCAATAACATGCTGCTCAACCTCCTACTATGTATTTTAAGAGACAAAAGAGGAAAGTAAATCCTTCAATTTTCCTTAAGCCTTTATATCTAAAGTATTCAGCTTTTTTAGGTACATACCCAGTAAGATTGTGAATCAATTTACTTAAAGTAACTGGGTGCAAGAGTGCAATAAAGCAACGCAATCGCGTTGCTTATTTTAATGTTAAAAATATTTCCTATATAATTCCTGTCTAATGCTTCCGCTGAGTTGTGCGTATATCCGGGTCGTTTTCTTCTTGAGCTAAATAGCAGGTTATCATAAGAAAGTAAACTTAATTATTGATATTATTTTTATTTAAAAAATTTTTTGGAGAGATTAAGGAAAAAGGATTATATAACTGAATCTAACCTGTACACAGAAATTACAAACATGGATCAAAGGAGCATTTTATATGAGTAGGGTTATGAGAAGAGAAAGTCTTCCTAGAAACGTTTTAGGAATTTTTGATACAACCATACTTCATTTAAGAAAACCTTCAATAATTGCCTGGTGGTCAGTAGCTTTCCCTGGACTTGGTCACATTCTACTAGGACATTTTTTTCGTGGTACTGGTCTAATTGTTTGGGAAATTTGTATTAATTCATATTCAAATCTAAACGCTGCTATGGTGTATTCTTTTATAGGCGATATACCATCAGCTAAAGGTATATTAAATACCAGATTATTGCTTTTATATATACCTATATATTTATTCGGTATATGGGACAGTTACCGTGGAGCAGTTGATTTGAACAAAGAGTATAAACTTAGCGAAAGTGCCAACTCTCCCATCAAGAAATATGCTATGAACACAGCGGGTGTTAATTATCTGGATAAGAGAAATCCTATCCTAGCCCTTATTTGGGCAATTTTCATTCCAAGTCTAGGTCAATTTTATCAACAAAGAATCTTAGCAAGTTTTTTTACACTTTTTTGGGCAGTTATCTTTGTATTTTACTCGCACTTCGCTGAAGCAATAATTTATTTAATACAGGGAGATATACAAAAATCCACACAAGTATTAAATATGCATTGGTTGCTATTTATACCGTCTTTTTATTTCTTCACATTGTATCAATCTTATACAGATACTATTGAACTAAATAAATTGTTTGCAAAAGAACAAGCACGCTTTTTAGAGGAAAATTTCCAGCCTTCGAATTTCCACATTAATAAGGGAGGACTGGTGGAATAAATGCAAATTTTTGCGACCTTTGAACATACAAAGTATCTTGAGCTTGGGATAACAGAGTTACAGGAGAATGGCATAACGGATATTTTTGCAGTTCCATTAAAGAAAGTAAATGTTAGAGCTTCAATCATTGACTCCCTTAATCATTCTGACGGTCGTTCGTTTTTAGATAAGGGTTTTGCATTAGCAGTTGTATTATCAACTATTTTAGCCAGCAAGGGATTTGAATTAGAATGGGGACCTATATACTGGGGACTAATTGGTGCAGCCAGCGGCATTATTATTGGTTTAGTAATCGAAATAATATTGTATAAATGGAAGAATAAAAAAAAGCAAATTAAACTGGTACGGAATGAAAAACATGGAGAAGTTATACTAATTATTAATTGTCAGCTGAAGGATGAAAAATTAGTTTCAGATATACTCACACGGAATTTAGCGTTAGGGTTGGCGAAAGTTATTAATTCTAAAGAATAACAACAAATTTTTTTATTATCGGTGTTATGCTATAAAAAGCATCACCCATTAAAGAAGGAGATTGTGAAGAATTGTACTTAAAGTAACGGGTGCAAGAGTTGAAGATGTGATCTGTCAATATGGCAGCTTTTCTTATTTGACTAACGGAGCAGGTTAGTGAATAAAGAAATGGTAAAATGATGTAAAAAGAGGCGAAATAAAGGTAATAAAGTTTAATATGTTAAAGTGAAAGTAGGAGATGGTAATATGTTAGAAGATGAATTATTCTCAAATAAGGCATCTAATGTTTATGAAATATATTCAAAAATACTCGATTTATTGAAAGAAATTGGACCTTTTGAAATTGAATTTAAAAAGACTTCTATACATCTTTTGAATAAATCTGCCTTCGGAGGAGTTCATCAAAAAAAGAAATGGTTAGATTTTAATTTAGTAACAAACCATCAAATTGAACACGGGAAGATTACTAAAATTGAACAAGTTTCAAAAAACAGATTTCACAATAACTTTAGATTTCATAGTGAAGACGAACTAAATCAAGAGTTTTTAGTTCTTTTAAAAGAATCATATCAATTAATGAGTTAGTTAGAGAAAAGATATTTATTACCAATGAACAGCTTTTTATAATTGGTAAATTATCTTAAATGGTTGGAATATTCATAAAGTGGGGGGATTCATTTATTGTGTGGCTGAGGATGATTGCTGCTGCGGTCATTTTTCATGTACCTAAAAAAATGTTCAACCAGAAATATCTGATTGAACTTATAATACGAACGGAAGAAGAAATGCCTCATCCTTTTTACTCTTATTGTTGAATAAGAACCTCCATCTAAGAAAAATCGTATTTATTATTGAAGAGACGTCTAATAACAGACATTGTAAATCTGACCAATAAAAAGGAAAAAGAAAGCGAATAAAAAGAGGTTTTCCAATCCCATCCCTTTTTATATTTAACAAGCTGTGTATTTTTTTCTAGCCATAGTTCAGAAATAGTCATCGGTACACTAAAATACAGAACTTTTAAAAGGCACTGAAGGATGCGGGAATCCTTAGTCAGTTGATTATAAAAGACACAAGAAATTGGGAAAAGTATGTAATCAAACAAAAAACTTGTTTTAAATTGTTTTGGAAATCGGGTGGGATATTTAACATAACCTTTATTTACAACAAGTTTATCCACCAATGATGCATAATAACTTTTTATAAAGAAAACAAGGAGCCAGTCCTTTGCAAGTGGTTTTTTAATTAAGTAAATAAAGGAACTAATACCAAAGAAATAAAGCAATTTTATAAGGTTTTTTTCAAATTTTAGACCCATGTTTAGCGCCTCCATAAGATAGGTTATCTCTGATGCAGGTCCGTTATACTTAGGACATTCGAAAATTAGATAAGTAAACAATGAATTAAACAAGGCTCTATTTTGATATAAAATTGTTTCCTAATTGTGAACATTTTCACTTAAACAAACGGGTGCTTGAGTTTAATTAAAATTAGAATTTGAATGACTTGAGTGGTCGTTCTTATCAATTGTTGTTCTTGTAATAATCTCCCTTATTAGGTGCAAGATAATAACGATTAATTCGTGGAGGTAATTTGTTGTGCTTAACAAAAGAAGGAAGATAACATCGTTATTTTGGATTGCTATACTTGGCTTAATTTTAACAACGATATATACAATAATCCTTGGTATTTTAGGATATAGGACAATGAACAGGATCGATTATATTTATAAACAGAATAAACAAAGATCAAAAAATGGTTAATTAAGAGTGGCTGAGAAGTCGCTCTTTTTTTATCCTTATTTAACTAACGTGGCAGTTTAGTGGAAGAAGTATAGTTCCCTGTAATAAAATAAGACTCCTCTCTTGTAGGGAAGAGAGGAGTCTTTCCAAAATGGAAAAATTATTCATGTGCCTTCATTACAATGGAGAAAACTTAGTCCGTTGGATAAGCCAATATGAACTCATAAAAAGAAGAATCTGAATCGGGACTGAATAACTATAACGCCAGGCATTTGGCTCATAAATGCCCAACCAGTCAAAAAATGGTTCTGCGAAATAGGAAGTTAAAAGTGCGAAAAATATTGCTTTAAACCATGGATTTCTTTTTGGAAAGAATTGCAGGAGAATCATTACCGATACAGGCATGAGCGTAACATCCCATGGGAAATAGGTAGGAAGTGTGGGGATTACATGAAACCGATAATGCCAAATGCCTATTTGGTCTCCTAAAATATCAAGCAGAGTTGAAATTGCCATAATATAAAAGCCCACATACATTATTCGATCTGTACTTTGTTTTTTTCTAATAAGAAACCAGATAATCCACGGGATAATTGAGAGGGCAACCCCAAACCACCATAAGCTAGAAAAAAGAACATGTTCTTGCCAAATTTCTATCTTTTGGTCAATTAATTCTTCGGTCGTATAAAAATTTTTATCCTGCATCGAGATGATGCTATCTTTACTTGCCAAAATGATCACCCGCTTCAATTCAAGAGCATTACTTTATGTTTAGATACTATTATAAAAATATACATTTTTTATTGCACACCCTTAAAATTGGTAAAAAATGCAACTCGTATATTGAGTACGGGGGTTACCACTAGGAGATGATTGCAGTCTCATTCTTCTTACTATTGAAGATATTGAAGCTGTTGTTGCCAAATTGAAAAAGAAGGGTCCGAAATCTTTAGTGAGATACAGCAATATGAAGAAAGTTATAAATTATGCTACGTTCGTGGTCCAGAGGGAATTATTTTGGAGTTGGCTGAGAAAATCAAATAAGTAATGTTAATTAAAATGAAAGTACGACTCTTTGTTACTTTCTTGCAACAATGCTTTTTTTACTGGTGTTTTTTGATAATGGAACGAAATTGTTATATTCCCACATAAAACTTAGAATACTAACAAAAAGGGAAGAACCCTTGAGGGGTGAAGCAGTTTTGGAAACATTATATCGTACGTTCATAATTTTTGTTGCGGGATATTTGTTTTTAAGGATTACTGGAAAAAAAGCTGTATCCCAAATGAACACTATTGATTTATTGTATATTTTTGTCCTTACAAATATTATCAGTACGCCAGTTGAGACTAGTCATGTATGGAAGTCATTAGTCTATGCTGGAATCGTTGTGATACTTTATAAAATTTTTTTGCGTTTATCCTTACATAATCAATTAAGATGGCTTTTATATGAGCGTCCAATTGTGCTGATTCGTAACGGGGATATAGATCGAAAAGGACTGAAAAAGGCGAAGATGCCATTGAACGAATTATTGTCCAATTTACGAGTGAAAGGCTATACCGATACGCAAAACATTGCCTTTGCAGCCATGGAAGAAACCGGAAATATTAGTGTGATCCCGAAATCGCAATACAGACCAGTACAACCGAATGATTTAAATTTAAAGGTAAAAAAAGAATACCTTCCAATTCCACTGATAATGGACGGTCAAATCATTTATCATAATTTAAAATATTTACAACTAAACCAAGGGTGGCTCATGAATGAGGTAGATAAAAAGGGAGAAAAAGTAGAGAATATTATGTTAGCAACTTTTTTAGAAAATGGAAAGTTATTTATTGATAATAAGGAAATTAAAAATCATAAAAATGATCCTCACTACTATAATCCTGGGAAAGGCAATTAATGAAATTTAAATAACCCTATCGCATAACATATTCTTATTTTTTGTAAATATTATAATAAAGCAGATAACTTACAATTTATATGCGAACTAATAGTGAAGGGGTGGGGGTATGGCTAAGGTAGGAAAAGATGATTTTGTAAATGGGTTTGTTCCGCATCATAATCATGGTTCCGTTGATTACACCTCGATGGAGGCTGGGCATGTTCATCAGTGCTTAGATGTAACGTCTCCACCGATACAAACTCAGGATGGCAGCCATATTCATTATACTGAGGGATTTGTTGTTTTCGAAAACGGGCATAACCATCATTATAAAGCTTATTCAGGCCCGGCTATACCTGTTGGTAATGGAATGCATGTACACTATTATGATTTTTATACATCAGAAGAAGATGGACATAAGCACCATGTTAAAGGTGTTGATCAGCCGGCTCCAGGAAATAAATAGATTGGCAGTGGGCTTCTAGATAATCAATAATGAAAATTAGCAGGATGAAGGAAAGGGTTTGGACTGGGTTCCAAATCCTTTTTAAATGTCCTGGGACCCTAGAGTTGAATAAGACCAGGTTGCTGCGGTAGCTTTTTTCTTGTTCCACTACCGTGGCAGAAATTTATTTTTTCATTAATTTGGCGAAGAATATTTATTTGAAGGAACAAACACATTTAAATCAATAAATTCAAGTTTCCTTTGATATTCATCTTTAAGACCCATCATAAAAAATTCCTCCAATAAAAAACCTGTATAGAAAAAATTCTATTCAGGTCTTAGAAAATCCTATTATTTTTTTCAACAGCCCCAAAATCCGTTGCCTTTTTAAAATGCCTGCAAAGTTTTGCTTGTAAAAAGAATTCCTTCCAAATGATCAAATTCATGCTGAAATATAATCGAATCCATCCCTCCTATCTCACGGAATGTCCTTTCACCAAAGATTGATAAATAGGAAATCCTTATCATGAGGTAGCGCTGAACAATCCCTATAATCCCTGGAAGAGAGATACATCCTTCGCCAGATGGTAATGAGTTGGGTGTTGGATCAAGTATTTCAAAACTTGGATTGATTAAAATTTCTGTTCCTGTTGTAAATCGAGCAACAAAAGCCCGTTTTGATACCCCCACTTGCGGTAATGAAATTCCTAATACATGTGGCGAATTTTCCACGAACGTTTTCATTTCATTCAAAAGTGGAGTTACACTATAAATGTGTTCAACATCAATTGCTTTTTGAAACAAAATTGGGTTTGGAAATGTAAGAATAGAAAACATATCATCACCTTTCGTCTCAGTTAAATATTTTTACAAAATTTTTTGGAATATTTTCAAAAAAAGCCCTTTATAAAATATATTCGAACGGAAGAAAAAAATAATAGGAAATCAAATTGACAATAAACATTATTAAAAAACATGTATTGATATATAAATCAATACATGTTTTTAATGGGGGCAAATATCCAGTGTAAGAGTTTATTTACACAAGCAATAACAGCTACTTTTAAAAGGTTTTCCTTCATCACGTTTCTTATCATAGAACTCTCGTAATTTCTTATTACGAGGAATGATTTCATCATGATCGTTGCAGCGATCTTTTCTCAGATACCAGGGATATCCATAAAAAATGGTCAACCAGAAATATTTAGCATTCTGGCTAACCTTATAATACGAACGGAGCAGGTTAGCTGAACAAGAGTATTGCCATGACTGATATGCCTTCCACGCCCCCCATGCAAGCACCCTCAGAGGTTCCTAATTGCACAAATACATAATCTAGACTAAGAGATGGAACATTTTCCAAGCTCTTTTGTTTTTCTATATTTCCATACATAAATCGACAAAAAAAGACCCCAAATAGGGTCCTTTTATTAATTCAAAGTGTTTCTATAAACATAAGGGTCATTAGGCTTTGGAATGGTTTTGTAGCTTGTTACTTTTAAAACAGGAATTTTGGTTTTCATTTGTGGATAATAAACTGTATCCATTGTTCCTGTTACCTGATACCATTGGTCATTAGGAATGTGTACGTTTTTCGGGAATTGAATCATCATTCCAAAGGCACCAGAGTCAGCGACACAATGAATGAGCCCAAATCGTAGTAAAAACAGCTGGTTAGGTTGTTCTCCTGGACCGTTGTAAGTAAAGCCTTTCATGGTAAGAGTTTTCCCTGCAAATGCCCCAGAATAATTATACATTACTTCTAATCCGACTAAATAATCTCTATCCGTTAAAGTAATAGTATCCTTTGGAATATAGGACTTAGACTCTTTCCTGACTAAATCCGTAAAATCAGCTTGGTTCATAAATTTACTCATATCAGGATTTAGAACTTGATGGGTCCCGTACCGATTATTTCCGTCCTCTAATGTTGGAAATGAAAAACCCTTTGCATTCACAAGCTGTGAATCAAGAGTTGCCACTGGTAAAACCACTCCAGTAATAGCAGGAATCAGCACAAGCGTGTAAGCCAAGAACTTTTTTATCTTTTTTCCAGCAGATGGTTTCTTTTTTTTATGTCCATGTTCATGAGGGTGTTCATGGTCATGATGATCGTGGCTACAATCACAATCATCTAGTCTTTCTTTCTTTTCTCCAGAGAACCATAATTTAATTCCTTCGACAACTGTAAGGATGGATAAAATCACAATCATACTCTCAGATAAGAAGCTATATTTCATGTTTATATATTTTGAAATGTTTCCTGTAGTATGCAGCATAAAAAACAAGTTTGTAGTAAGTATTAAAATAAGGACTTTAAACATCATCCCACATCCTTTACAAAAGAAGTGAACCAATGAATACAAATGATGAAATTAATGAAACTAAAAGAACCGCAAATTTTGCCTTAAAAGACCCAAACATCATAAGTAAATTTTTAATATCTACCATATTGCCAAACACTAAGAAAGATACGACTGAAGTTTGGGGGAAAAAATTACGAAAAGATGCTGCTACAAAAGCATCTGCTGCCGAACAAATAGATAAGATAAAAGCTAAAGCCATCATTACCAGTACAGCAGTTACGTGTGTACCGCCCAGTGTTGTTAATATCCGTGTAGGTACATAAACTTGCATAGTAGATGCAATTAGTGCACCCAGCACTACATATTTTCCCATACTAAAAAATTCGTCACTGGTATGGTTAAGAACACTCATTAATTTTTGTTTAGTATTTTGGTGAGAATGATCATGAGTGTGTAATTCACAATTTTCCTTTAATGGATTCTCCTTTATGACAAAAGATAATACAAGGCCAACTAAAATAGAAACTCCAATCGCTAACCCTGCTCGGTACCCTACCATCTTCCAGCTATCTCCGAAAGCAATAAATGTAGCGAATAAAACAATTGGATTGATAATTGGGCCAGAAAGCATAAAGGAAATGGCTGCATGTGGGGCGAGTCCCTTTTTTATTAACCGTGAAACTATGGGAACAATCCCACATTCACATCCAGGAAAGAATACTCCCATAAAACTAGCAGCGACAACGGATAAATATCTATTTTTTGGTAGAATTCTAAGCAGTGTATTTTCAGAAACAAAAACTTCTATCAGTGCAGAAATAAAAGCCCCAACGACAATAAATGGGAATGCTTCAATGATAATACTTATAAAAATCGTATTCAATTGTAATAATCGATCCATGAATATTCCTCCTGTGATATAACACAATTGGTTTCTTTAAAAAAACATCTTCTATCATATCAAAATTATCACTAATTTGATATGTTTTGATTTTCCATATGGGGTAGATATTTTTCCCATTAAAATATATTTAAAAATCTTTGTGAAGAAAATGCTAACAGTTCAAAAGAATTTTCTAAATGTTTAATTTGAAACCAATAATAATTAGAAATAGAAAATCCAGCACAATTACGGCTGGATCTCTATGTGTTAGGTAATGGTTCGTTTACCCAAAAATGATTCTACTACTTAAATGTGAATATTTTATGAATAGATAAAAATAAAAGCCTTTTATCTTGTTTTTAATTTGATGGAGTAATCATTTTTTTCATTATTAATAAAGGTCTATTCCATTTTAATACCTGCGTCAAACACATAGGGCTGTTGTGGAGCAGTAATTTTTGAAAGTTGGTTAATTTTTATAACGGGGATTGTCTCCCCATTAAATTGGGTCTGCTCAATTTTTCCTGTTACTTGAACCCATTTATCCTTCGGCAATACAGCTACCTCTCCTTTTGCCATCATTCCATATACCGAGGCATCGGCAACACAACATGTGATTCCAAATCGAGCAACAATAATCTGGTTTTGCATAAATTCATTTTCCCGATACACAAATCCTTTTGTGGTTACCGTTTTTCCAACCAACGCATTTAGATTATCTTGAATAATGTTCATTATGTTTACATACTGGTTATCGTCTATATTAATGGAATTAGCATTTAATATTTTATTCTTTAAAGCATCATATTCTTTTTGAGTTAAAGGCTCAGGTTGATTATCAAGTACACTTTGTGTGGTAGTTAAAGTGGTAGTTTTATTGGAATTAGATGATGATGGTAATTTTGGAATGTAATTTGTAGTTTTATTTTGTTTAGGCGGTTGAGAGCTAGCTCCCAAAATAATTGTTCTGTTCATTGCAACAGAGCTTCCCAGCACATTGTTTGAGAAAAGAAATCCTGTGGTTATGGGAATAATAAATAATAAATAAAGAAACACACTTTTCCCGAAAGAGGAAGGATAAGTATGATCCCCATCACAATCACAATGATAAGAATGATCCTTTCCTGAAGTTCCTCTAATAATCAAAAGAACTCCAAGAATAAGGCATATAAAGAGCGTGAAATAAATAAATCGAATCATTTTGGGTGCGATTAAAAGGGATATATTATTCGTTAGAAGTAATTTAAATAACAGTAGCATAAATCCAATCAAAATGATTCCCCTGATAAGATGATGAAAAGAAAAATCTTGGACTTTATTAGGTCTCATAATTGAACACCCCTTTTATAAAAAAATTAGCTGAAAAACATAAACAGAAAAATAGACGATAAGAGGAGTTACCAATAGTAGATATAAGACAAACTTTTTCTTAAAATAACCGAATAACATTAAGGTATTTTTTATATCAATCATAGGACCGAAAACAAGAAATGCAAGGATGGAACCTTCTGTAAAAGTGGAACCAAATGACGAGGCTACAAAGGCATCTGCTGAAGAGCATACAGAAAGGACGTACCCTAATCCCATCATAGCCATTGGTGCAAAGGTTGTACTTGTCCCTATTGATAGGAGAACATTTCGGTCTAAGAATGCTTGAAATAAACTGGCGAGAAATGCACCTATGAATAAATACTTCCCTGTATTAAATAATTCATCACTAGCATGATAGAGTGTTTCTAATAGTTTATTTCCTCTTTGGTGGTGGTGATGGTGATGATGGTCTTCCTTCTGCACTTTAAGAATATTTTCACCTTTAAAACGTCTGTAAATGATTAATCCGATAATAATGGAACTTATAAATCCTACAAACATCCTTGCATTGGCTACATAAGGCGTGCTTTTAAATGCAAAATAAGTAGATGCATAAACGACAGGGTTTAAAATCGGAGCACTAAGCATAAATACAACACCTACATGTGAAGGCATACCTTTTTTTATTAACCTGCGAACGACAGGAACGATGGCACACTCACATATAGGAAAGATTATTCCAAGTAAAGCAGCAGGTATAAGGGCTAAATAAGCATTACGGGGTACGACCCTTCGGATTACATTTTCGGAAACAAATGATTGGATAATTGCTGATACAAATACACCCAGTAAAATAAATGGAATTGCTTCTAAAATAATACTAAGAAAAATGGTATTTACATTAAAAAACGTACTAGGGATTCTAGTAAAAAAAGAAATGTTTTTTAATTCCTCCGCGAAAAGAAATAGAAAAAGGAATAAACAAAATAATAGTAAAGCGAAGCCATCTTTTACCATCTTATTTATAAAGCTCACAGCCATTCTACCTCCTCGAATCTATCATTCCTATCATATCGATATGCACTTCTAGTTAATTCATTTCATTAAAATTTGATGATTGACATAAATAAATAATCATTATAATATTTAATTCGTAATAATTACGATTTACATATTACAATTAATCTTGAATTATACAAAATAATTATGCTCCTTAAATCGTAATAATTCCTAATTAAAGATACCTTGGAGGTAAATGAACATGAAAAGACTGTTAGTCACATTAGTTATTTTTCTATTAATGGTAAGTGGTTGTTCAAACACAGCTTCAACGAAAAGTGAAAAAACAAGTGAAGGATCTAAAAAACTGCAAATTGTTACTACTTTTTATCCAATGTACTATTTTGCAAAAAAGGTGGCAGGCAATTCAGCAAACGTTGAACTATTAATACCAAATGGTGTAGAACCACATGATTGGGAACCGACAGCAAAGGATATGGAAAAAATACAAGACGCTGATGTTTTTATTTATAATAGCCAATACTTTGAACTTTGGACTGAAAAGGTATTGAAAAGTATTAATGATTCAAAATTAAAGGTTGTTGAAGCTTCCAGTGGGATTAAATTGATGAATGCACTGGAATCCGAGGAAGGCGAGGATCATGCTGCTTCTAAAGATCCTCATGTCTGGCTTTCTCCAGTGTTAGCTCAGCAAGAGGTAAACACTATTGCTAAGGCTTTAGAACAGGCAGATCCCAAAAATAAAGACCAGTTTCAAAAAAATGCAGAGGCATTTAATGCGGAGCTAGCTAATTTGGACCACTTATATAAAGAGACTATCGATAAAGCCAAGAAGAAAGAATTTGTTACACAACATGCTGCATTTGGATACTTAGCAAAACAATATGGATTGACTCAAATTCCTATCGCAGGATTATCACCCGATGTTGAACCAACATTAGGAAAATTAACTGAATTAACAGAGATGACAAAGAAGAAAAATACTAAAGTGATTTATTTTGAGGAGATGACATCTTCAAAAGTAGCAAAAACCTTAGCAAATGAAATAGGAGCTAAAACGGGAGTATTAAATCCATTGGAGGGATTAACGAAGAAAGAGCAAGAACAGGGCTTGAACTATTTAGATGTTATGAAAAATAATCTAGAGTCATTAAAATTATCGATTTTAGATTAGTTATCTAATTTAGGGTTACTCCTAAAAAGTCCTTATTCTAATAAATTTTAAGTAACCTCTTTATTTATTTTTGTTGGATTGTGAAAGATTGTACTTAAACTAACAGGTGCTTATGTTCAATAAAGGGATGGCTGCGGCGATCCTGTTTCTTATTGTACTAATGAAGTAGGAAAGTTGAAGAACCGTCTAACACATATCCTTAATCTAACTAAGAAAGCCGAGAGCATCAAATCCCCGACCAAATCTATTATTACAATAAAAAAATATCGTCTTCTTCTGTTAATTTGCACCAAACCATAAATCGGATAAATTTACGTTACAAAAAGAAAAATACTAACACCGCCCTGTACCTTTTGATAACGGAAAAAAAAAAGCCCCTCATGATTGAGGGGAAGTGTTTATTTGAAAATTAATCGTATATCACATTTTTTCCTTCTTCACTTAATTTCTTTAAAGATGTAAGCATATGATTTATCTCTTCATCAGAGTGTCTTTCCCATGTAGCTAATTCAGCTATTATTTTTAGAGGTGATTTAGATCTATATGAGCGTGTTGGGTTTCCAGGAAATCTTTTATCAGTCAAGTTAGGATCATTTTCAAAATCTCCTAATGGTTCTACTATGTAGATCCTTTCTTTTGAATTAGATTTTGCTAATTCAGCACCCCATTTGGCAGCATTTAATGTTGCAGTAAAGTATATATGGTTAGATTTTTTTTCTTGGTAATTTGATAAGTGTTGCGGTTCTAATAAATCACCAATTTTTAATTCTGCTTTAGTACCATGAAAAAAAGGACCATTATCTAAGACATCTTTTTTATCATTCATACTGATACACCTCTTCTATTATTAGATTTGTATTTAAAGTATAATATAGTGTAGGAATTACAAAAAAATACTCTATTATAAAAATATAAATAACGGTATTATGTAAGTATAAAGAATGTTATTGAGTCACTCTGTTAATGATTATTTTAAATTTATTAAATTAAATGATACTAATATTTATAGTCCGGCTGCCATTCTAGGCGGCTTAAATGGTAGTTTATTGTTAAACGACAGGTACTTGAGTAGAAAATCGATTGCCATCAATGATCGCTGCGGCGGTCATTTTTTCTTGTTGTGCTAACATAGCTGATAGTTGAAGAAGAAACCGTGATATACATAGGTAAAACGGACACACTTATGGGGGAAAAATGGAGAATATAATAAAACGATTAACTGATTTAAAAAACAAATTAGATAAGCCATTTCCTTATAGAGATACGGATAAAATACAAGAAGATTATAGAACCGAGTTTTTCAATTTATCCGAAGAAGATGATTGTCTAACTGGTGATTTTAACACTTATTGTATGAATATATCTGGAACCTTAAGTTATGTTCTTACAGGGAAAACAAATAAGATTCCCAAAAGTCAGATTGAGTTTTTACAAATGTCCTTTTTTGATTTCTTTAAACAATATAAGTTTTTTGAACACAAAATTAGCGATTATCAAGACTTCTTTGAGGAATATAACAACTTTGAAGAAACGAGAAAATTATTATTAAAAGTAGTTGAGTAAGATTATTTCTTATTCAGCTAACGGGTGCAAATTGGTTGAACATTCGTAGCTGCTATTGCAGCTTTTTTTGTTTGTTCGACTATAGGGCAGAATAGTTAAATAAGCAGTATTAAAAATCCCCTAATTGGAGGGTATCAAATGGCAAGGTATCTTGTTGGAATTGTAATGGTCATTTGTGCCATATTACTTTTTATCATTAACCAAGGACAAGATTTTATAGAAGTTGAAGATTCATTAGTTACTGCTTATGTATTTCTAATCGGTGGATTTATTTATATCGTATTTAAATTTATTCGCAAGCGATAAATCCTAAAGGATGCGTTTATGAAAGAAAAGGGTGGCAGTTAAGGGTTTTCTGTCGTAAAGGGGTTGATAAATATGACAAAACTTAAATTTATTTTCCATACAGAACCAGATGAAGTTTTACCTGAACTGTTTGATAATGATTTAGTTGATATAGATTTTTGGTGTCGATTAGATATTCATATAAATGGTCAGTCTTTTTTTAAAAATTTATCACCGTCTTATTACGGTGATTCCGAGTTTACTGAGTATTATATCAATAAGAGTGGGATTGGCGTTCCTGTATTCCCTTTTATTCATTCTCTATTAGCTGCTCCTAAATGTTGAAAGTGATCAAACAGTATTTTTTACAAGATGACCAAACCAGTATAAGCTTTGTGTTCTTTATAAGGAAAAAAGGGACCACGTTTCTTTAGCATCAGCGGAATAATTGGGATAATTTAAAAAAGCGTACATTCATTTGGAATGTACGCTTTTTTTAGATTATTATTGTTTATTCTGGTCCTCCTGAGACTTGTCCTGTTGAGCACTTCTTACATCCTGTTTATCAGGAGTTAATTCAGAAGAGGCTTCTGTTTGAAATTGTGGTCTTCCAGTTTGGATGGTTTGTCGCTGATTGGAAGCATGTTTGCCACGTTCTCTTCCTAATAAGCGATGAAAGAAGATTTCAAAAGCTGTGATCGCTATCGAGCCAATAAGTGAAGCGGAAAACACGTCATCCTCAATGGTCATATTATCGATCATTAAGTAGAGAATGACAAACGATAAGACAAAATCAGCAATCGTTGCCACTGTGTTATTGGTAACTCGTAAAATAAATAAGTCGCCCAATACATAACTAACAATAGCTAAAACCGCTGAAATCCCTAGGATATCAGAAGCACCCAAATCGTAGCCCAACGCATCAATAATGCCTAGAACAACAACAGCTGCAATAAACTTCATGACAATTCTTAAAATATGTCTCATATCTTACACCTCCTTTGTGTATTTTTCGAAAAAGTCTTTTAAGATATACACCGACCTCTCTGAAGCAATCGTTAAGGATATTTTGATTGGAATAATCTGTGAAGGTTTGTACTTAATCCCAAGGGGCGGTAATTAAAGATCAAGCTGCAAAATTGGTGGATTTTTGTCTTGCTCTTATACTGCTAAAGAGGGTTGCCGGTGATTGTTAATGTTTGGACACGGTTATTTCTAGCCGTGTTTTTTATTATGTTTACCCACCAAGGCATGAAAAGCTAATTGGTAAAAGCGAACATATCAAGTTAATTTAGAATTTGTAAAAAAATGTACTTAAAATAACGTGTGCGATGCTTCAATAACGAAGGATTGCTTTTCTTATTCAAGTAACGAAGCAGGTTACTTTAAGAAAGAAGCCAAAAAGAAAATCTTTTCTATTTACATTGTTGAACAATGGGTTGCATTACTGGGACCACGGTAATGCTTTTTCTTATTGAAGTAACGGGGCAGGTTAGTTGAAGTAATTGTTAACTAAAAAACCTATATATGTTAACATTTGTATAGGAAATTATTTACTTTTGGGGAGGGGAAAAATGAATAAAGGGATGACTATGTTTTCTATAGGATTAGTAATGTTTATGTTTGGTATATATTTATCAACCAATTGGGCTATCATTGGTACTTTAATGGGTGTTGTTGGAGGCATAATAATGGGCAGTAGCAAGTATTTCTTGGTAAAAAAATATAATTCCTGAATTTACAAAAGAAAAACCTCCTGATTGAAGCGTTTTTTTGGTATTGAGCTAACGGGGCAGTTTACTTGCTTAAGGATTGTGTATTCTATCTGCCGAATTGTTTAAATTAAAGGTTGTTTTCGTAATCTTTGTTGTTTTTAGATAGGGCTTTAAGAAATCAATTTTAATAGTATAATAATGGTAAAGGAGGTTGGTAAATAATTGAAGAAGAACTATACAGTAATGTTTCTTATGTTTTTTGTCGCATCAATTGCGGGTGGAGTAGTATTAAAGAATATCTTTGATTATTCAATGATAGTGGGAGTTGGGTTAGGAACAGTCGTCCTTCTATGTTCTGCATTTTTCGCAGGAAAGAAACAAAAGATTCCGAAGGCACAGTAATTATAATTGCTGTGTCTTTACTTTGTTAAAATGTTTTTCTAAGGTTATGAGAAGTAATCTTGTTTGACTTTTGACATGTACTTATTCAACTAACGGGGCAGGTTAGTTCAATAAGAACTCAACTTTACAATTTTTAGTGACAAGTTTTATAGTATTGGCTATCATACAATTATTATTATCCAAATTTTTGAAGGAGGAAGGACATGATTAATATAAAACTGAATAAATGCTACTGTTTGTTAGGGGCTTTATTCTATTTTATCTATGCTTATAGAACTTACATATATGAAGGAGTACAGCTTCTAGATTTATTAAACTTAGTGGTGAACTTTGGAATTGTTTTACTAATCTCTATATGGTTAATTAGTAAATCAGAAGTGAAAAATGTTTTGAATTTGGTTATTTTATTTGTATTTGTCATTTATTTATTTGTATTACACTCATTTGTAGCTTACATTGATATTTCTTATTACATAACGCAAGAGTATGTAGGAAATCTATATGTGAATATTGAACGAATAAATTTTATCCCTTTTAAAACTATTTATAGTAATTTATTTGGTAAGGTTGTTGCACCTGTAACAATAATACAAACGGTAGGAAATTTATTTTTATTGTTACCATTGGCTTTTGCATTGTTATTTTTACAGATTATAAACAACAAATATAAAGCTGTAATAGTTATTTTCTTAACAACAGTTTTTATCGAGATGTATCAGCTTCTAGATAATTTGATCACTTCAGGATTTAAGTATTCTGGAGGGGGACAACGAGCAATTGATATAGATGATGTTTTATTAAATACAATTGGAGGGTTAGTTGGAATAGCGTTGTATTTCATTTATAAAAAGTTGTTTTTAGGTAAAGCCCTTGATAAAAAGAACTTCACAACACAGATTTAACATATTATTGTCACCCTCCTTGTTCGATGGGTGCGATGGTTCAAGTATAAGGTAGCATTTTTTTCGACAAGAAAGATTGTGAAATGTTGTACTTAAGCTAACTCGGTGCTTTTGTTCAGGATGATATGATCGCTGCGGCGGTCATTTTTTCTTGTTGAACTAACGGAGCAGGATAGTTGAAGAAGAATTGAGACTCTTTCAGCGAATAATTTGATATGATTATCTCGTATATTTTTGTGTGGAGGAGTAACTTTGGAAAATAAACGAATTACTAAGAAAAAAATATTGAAATATCTTCTAACTATTGGGGGAGTTGTGTTAGTATATGTTATTTTTTATTCACCTACTTTAAAAATGCCTATAAGTTGGTCTGGCGCTTGGGTAGGAATAGAAGCTGAACCTAGTTATATCCCTTTTGAATATAGTAAAAGTTATATGACTACTACTTCCTGTGGTAAAAGGTGCGATAAACTGAAATTACATTACTTATCAAAAAAAACAGAGCTCGTTATAACTGCTACAGATTATGTAAGTTGGTATGATGACCCTAAATGGGATAAAATACACAAAATTAAAGGAACAAAATATTTTTATCAAGAAAAAAACGGAAAACAATACTTGGATTGGGAAGAAGAAAAAGAAGAGTTAGAATTAACAGTTGAATATAAAGGTGAAAAAAAATTAGCTAAATCAGAAATTGTAAAAATTGCAAATACTATAGAAGCTGAGGGTAAGTTATTAAACTAACGGATGTAAGAGGTTGCTGCGGCAGCCTTTTTTCTTTAGCTTTCTTCAACTAAAGGAGCAGTTTAGTTCAAGAAGGATTTTTCCAATATTTTTAGAATTTTTCTTATAAATACGATGTTGAGGAGGAAACCTCGTTGAACCAAAACAGATTTGGATGGTTATTTCTTAGGTTTGCTGGATGCTTTGGCTTGTTATTTATTTTGATGGCTGGGGAAGGCAATGGGTTAGTAAATAGTCACATTGATGGGACTATGCAATTAAACTTCTTAGGAATAAAGATTGCCGAAAATATTTCGACAACGGAAACTTGGAATCAGTTTGGAACATATTTTTATCTATGGAGTATATTACTGTTTGTATTAACAATTGTCTGTTATCGGAAGTTTTTAAAACTGGTCCCAACTAAAAACAAATCCTTCGCATAATCACCGTAGCTGCCACCTTGGTGGCTTTTTCTTATTAAGCTAAAGGGCAGTTTAGTTGAGGAAGGATTTATTCCAAAAGTTCCCTTAAAAAGGTAAAATGGAAATAGAAACCTAAGTATTAGGAGGCTTTTTAGTGCAATTGTTTAAAATTGGAGCATGTCAAATAATCAGTAATTACAGCTCTGTCTCAGCATTATATTCAAAAATAATAAAAACAGAGGAACCGACCAATATTGGTTTTATTGATATAGAACAAGGTGGTATTGTAGGGTATCACATAGCACCAGTGCCACAGCTTTTTATAGTAATTCAAGGTGAGGGATGGATTGAGGGAGAAGATAATACCAGAATAACTCTGAAAAGTGGTGAAGGTGTATTTTGGGAAAAAGGTGAAGGTCACACGAGCGGAAGTGAAACAGGTTTAACTGCCTTAGTTCTTCAATCTGAAAAATTAACAATACCAAGTTCATTAAATTCTTAAAGTTTCTTTAATTGTTAAAGTTATATTTATTCGATAAAAAGGTGTGAGTTGTATGCGTTTTGTAAATAAGAACAATGTTTTACAATTATTATTTTGGTTACTTCTCATATTTTCCGTTATTGCACAAATATCGGATCAACTCATAATGTGGTTAGTTCCGAATACTGTTTCCATATGGGATGAAAGAATGTGGTTTACAATAGTACCAGTGTTAGTTAACTCGCTACTATTAATATTCATTTATAAAAAATCTATGGTTAAGCCTTTCATTTCTCATTTTTCTCTTACCCTTAATACCTTTTTGGGTCTTTATTATTTTTATTATCAATTTATTTGGGATGTTGGAGGATGGAAGTTATTCTAAAAATTTTATAGTTTTGGAATTATGACGATGATTCAGCTAACTGGTTTGGGATTGTGAAGTATTGTACTTAAGCTAACGGGTGCAAGAGTTCAACAAAGAGTTGTGGGGGCAGCTCTTTTCTTATTGAACAAACGGGGCAGATTAGTTGAAGAAAGAACCTTTGTTGGAGGTGAAAAATAAGTGAAAAAAGATAAAACATATTTAACAAATTTATTTATTGAAAATGCTATTATTCAAGGACAAGCCACCTTAAATGGTGATTATATAGAGGGAAACAAAGCTAGTGATAAACTTTTAAAAATAGCTAGTCTTATAAAAGAGGACAAAGATTTTTTTAAGGATATACTCGATTCTCTGATGACTAACCCTGAACCAAATGTGAAGATTTGGGCTTGTGGGATTGCTTTGGATATAGATTATAAAGCAATCGAAGCTGAACAAATATTAACAGAAATATCTAATATGACTGAATTAGGCATTTTGAGATTTGATGCTGAAATGAGCTTGGAAGTACGTAAAGGTAACATATAGCTACTTCAACTAACGGGTGCATTATTGGAACAACGGTAATGCTTTTCTTTTTGAAGTAACGGGGCAGTTTTAATAAGATACCTTCCATTTGTTTAATTGTGTACCTTGCTCATGTTATAATGAGGTACTTAGGATAATTACGACTTTTACTTATAATTGAACGGATGCCAAGAAAAGCCTCCGACTAGCGATAAAATATGGGGGTGTAAGAGAATGAATAAACGATGGACGATTGGTAAAATTAAAGAATTTGTTGAGAACAATTCGGAAAGTAAGTTGCAAACGACGGAATATCACGGTTTTTCTCAAAAGTTACTGTTTAAATGTGCATGTGGTAGCAACTTTGAAAAAACATTTACGAAATTTAAAAATAATAACCAACGTAAATGTGACGTGTGCCAACCTCAAAAAGCGTCACGCTAAACGTATATAACAGGTGCGTTGATCCAATTAGGATTAACGCACTTTTTATTGAACTTCTTATTGAACAAACGGGGCAGTTTAGTTGAAGAGAGAGTGGAAAATTCTCTCCCTTTTAATTCACATTTGACGCAAAAAGCGAAGTAATTATTTATTGTTCAAGTTAGGGTCTAGTTCTTTAACTTGATATCGGTTTTTAAGGCAATATCTTAGGCAGAGACTATTTCAGTCTCTGTCTTTTTTGTGGTCTGAAACCGGCTAAATCTGAAGTCTGATATAAAAATCAAGCTCTAGCACAATTATGAAGGTTTTAGAAAAAAGATAATATGAAATCAAGATAACAACAAATACCCTGTGGGGGTACCACGAAATTTTACGGTAATACCCAAAAAGAGTGCGGTTTTTATCATGGTCAAACTAAGTAAAATGTAATACAGGGGTATCAATAACAAATAACCACATTTTGGAGGTGGAAAATGATTTTTGTTCAAGATGTATCAAAAGTTTATTCATTGGAGTCTGGAGATTTTGTCACGTTAAAGAATAACAACATTCATATCCGGAGGAGGAATATAAAATGAAAAGGTTAGTAGTACGTTTCGTTGTTTATGTATTGATTTTTGCCGTGTTTGTGGGAGGGGTGGGATTCCTCGGATTTGTTCGTTCACAGAATGATTTTTTCAAGAATGTCCGCCATGAGCCAGTTCCTTCTCTACATGGTGTTAAACCACCAAAGTATGATCCTAATAAACCTACAGTAGCAGTTCTATTAGCGAATGTAGACACTGAGGTATTTGATTTTATGATTCCCTATGATTTGTTATCTAGAACAAACGCTTTTAATGTATTTGCTGTTGCTCCAGACAAAAACGTAAAGACGTTATCGGGCGGTCTGGATGTAGTCCCCCATTACTCTTATAAGGAATTAGATAAATTATTAGGCAAAAGTCCCGACATTATCGTCGTTCCTTACATGCCGATATTTGATGAAAAGAAATATCTACCCACTCGGGAATGGATTCAACAACATTCCAGCAGTAAAACCACTATCTTGAGCATTTGCAGTGGATCAGAGAATCTTGCCGATGCAGGCTTATTAAAAGGAAAATCAGCCACCACACACTGGCAAGGGATATCTTTACTAAGCAAGCAATATCCTGACACTCATTGGAAAGAGGATGTGCGGTATGTCCACGAAGGTAACACCTTAACTTCAGCAGGTCAAACTGCAGGTATCGATGCTGTGCTGCATCTGATAGCTCAAAAACTAGGAGAACCCATGGCTAAAAAAATATCGAAGGAAATCAGTTATCCTTCTTACCACTTCGTTCAAAACCCAAAAGTAGAACCTTTTCAAAAGGACATATATTTTGCAACTTTTTTATTGAATCTTTCCTTCCATTGGAATAAGACAAAGGCAGGTGTACTACTTTATAACGACATGGATGAAATCGCATTATCTTCTATATTTGATACTTACGCAGCCACAGGAACGACACAAGTTTTGACTGTTTCGAGTTCGGATGCACCCATTGCTACAAAACATCACCTTAATATAGTGGCAAGACATCAAATATCGAATGCTCCAAGATTGGATAAAAAGATCATACCAGGTGGCAACGCAAAATCCCTAGCGGCAGCCGACGTAAAACTTTGGAGTGAAAAAGGTAATTCTAAAGAGACGAACATCATTCATAGCGATTCACCAAATAGATATGTATTTGAAGCACCATTGGAAGACTTAGCTAAACAAGAAGACCTTTTAACTGCCAAGCATGCAGTGAAACGACTCGAATATCGTGCGAATGATATCCACCTTGAGGGCAAACCATTTCCTCTTGAAACTTACGGCAATGTACTTCTAACCGGTTTACTAGCTTTGTTGGTAGCTTTCTGGATTGACAGACGATTCATTATGAAGAAAACAATTTTCAAATCGTATAAACAAGTCAGTTAATCACTACCGACTTCGGGCTGTTTTTTCCATTCTCACCATTAACGTCAGATAGCTATCATTATAGTAAATTAACGAACCAGGGTGACCTGAAATTCTGTCAACTCCGCTATTCTGCCAAAGCTAAAAGGAGTCGTGAAGTATCGCGACCTTACAAAGAAGGGATTCTTGCGAATACTTTCTTCTGAGCATTGGACAGCATAAAAGCCCTCCTATCGTTAGGAAGGCTTTTTCAATTTATACATGTGTATTCATGTTGTTCAGAGTTATTTCCAAATTTCCCATAAACTCAATTACAACAGTGTCGCAATAGGACTCATTTAATATTAAAAAAGCGTATTGGAATGATTTATACTTCTAATTCCAGCTCTTCGTGTTTCATTTGCTTACCATCCTCGATTTTCGCCGAAATAAGACCAAGCACAATGCCAAGCAACGCACCAGCTCCTACTTCCACCGGCTGATGACCGAGAATTTCCTTCAGTTCTTTCTCTCGCTCCACATACTCAAAGCTAGGAAATTCACCCGAAAATTTCACTAGATTATCTTCAAGATCGTTCACAAGCTGCGCAATTTCGCCTGTATGGCGACGAATTCCCTGAGCATCATACATCACAATCACGCCAAACACTGTTGCAAGCGATGTCTCAGTATGTCGCCATCCTTTATTCGCCGCCACATAGGAAGCTAGAGCTGCTACACCAGCGGAGTGCGAACTAGGCATACCTCCCGTTGTGAAAGCCTGCTTCAAGTCCCAATCTCCCGTCAACTTCTTGTGAGTTATAATTTTAAGTCCTTGCGCTATGGCGATCGCCGACAGCGCCGTCAAAATTCCTCGATTCATCTTTTCCATGAGCAACTCCTCCATTCCACAGATCAGTCAACCCCTATCCTGCATATATCTTTTTGATACCCAATTTTGATTTTTATATGCTTAAAGTAACGGGCAGCTATTGGAAGAACAGGAGGAGAATATAATTTTTTAATGTCGTAATTTGCAACTATTAGCACATTTTAGAGTGATCTATTCGGCAATAATTAAAGAAAAATTTACGACTTTTTAATCTCAACTAAAAAAATAAAGGCTAGAATTATCGTAAGTAACCGGATGTAATACCCGAAAAAAATAAATCAAGTAAAGACAAATATTATTCATAATGGAAGGATGATATTTATGTATATTTCCTATAAAAACTATCAAGGCGGAATTGATAATTTGGTGGTAGTAGAAAGCAATGGAGTGGTTACAACAAGTATAAAAGATACGAAAACAGCTATAAGAACCCATAAAAGAAAATTAAAACGATTAAAGGCTAAACAATAGTGAACAAAACGAACATAATGTGCAATAGAAGAAAAGGAGCTTGGTCAATGAACGGGTGCGTTACTTCAAGTTGGGATTGCTGTGGCGATCCCATTTCTTATTCAACTAAAGGGGCAGGATAGTCTAAGAAGGAAATCCAATAATAAATGTAGAATAGTTCCATGCAGGAGGAAGAACGAGTAATGTTCTTCATTATTTGATAGGGAGAGAAATTTAATGTTTTCTAATGAAGAAAGAGATGCAATTTATAAAGCTATTTATTATAGGAGAGATATTCGAAGTTTTTTGTCAACTCCTATCCCAGAAAACAAGATACATAAAATATTAAATGCAGCTCATCATGCACCTTCAGTAGGTTTTATGCAACCTTGGAACTTTATTATCATTTCCTCTGACGAAATTAAAGAAAAATTAGCCTGGGCGGCAGAAAAAGAAAGACGAGCTTTAGCTATTCATTATGAAGGGGAAAAAGAAATGAAATTCCTTGATTTAAAAGTTGAGGGTTTAAAAGAAGCTCCTGTAACTATTTGTATAACATGTGACCCAACAAGGGGAGGTTCACATGTATTAGGGCGAAATTCAATTCCTGAAACAGATATTTTATCAACAGCCTGTGCTATTCAAAATATGTGGTTAGCATCTTGTGCTGAAGGACTTGCGATGGGGTGGGTAAGTTTTTATAAAAAGAATGATATTCGAGATATTTTAGAAATACCACCACATATTGACCCTATTGCTCTTATATCTATCGGTTACACTAATCACTATCCAGAAAAACCTATTTTAGAATTAGCTAATTGGGAAAAAAGGCGTTCGTTAGAACATCTCATTTTTGAAAATAAATGGGGTAGAAACTAAACGGCTTATTCAACAAACGGGTGCTTATGTTAAACAAAGAGTTGCGTTGGCAGCTCTTTTTTCTGTGCGCCCAGCATGGGTGCAATCTATAGGGTGCAAGTCCCGAACCGTGAGGGTAGAAGTAACGGTTAGCTTAACACAAGGGTGTCCATGGTGACGTGGAATCTGAAGGAAGTGAGCGGCAAACCTCCGGTCTGAGGAACACGAACTTCATATAAGGCTAGGTATCATTGGGTGAGTCTGCAGAACAAGACAAATCCCTTTCTACCGAAGGTGGTACAGAGTAAATGAAGCAGATAGATGGAGGGAAAGATTGCACTCTTACCTGGGGAGGTCTGATTGTAATGCCAAGTACACTTGGTAACCTATCTAGCGATAGATAGCTGAACAGTCAGAAGTCAGCAGAGGTCATAGTACCTTACCTACTCGAGATGGTAAGGGAAGGACTGAACAATTAGGAAGAACGAGAACTAGGCATACAATTCCTGTGTAGAAGCAGACAATCCGAAAGGACTTACTTGAAGGAGGAAGTGGTGAATCCCACTGGGGACTTTATGAGGGTGGAGCAGGAATAACATAAATAGATTTCTACGTTAACGTCGAAAGGAAATATCAAAATGTTAATGGATAGGGTTTTGTCACGGGAAAACTTAATAGAAGCACTTAAACGTGTCGAGAAGAATAAAGGGAGTCACGGCATAGATGGAATGTCCGTAAAATTCCTACGAAGACATCTCTATGAAAACTGGGATTCACTTTGTACTTCTATAAGAATTGGAACCTATGAGCCGAATCCAGTCCGTCGGGTCGAAATCCCAAAACCGAACGGTGGAGTAAGATTACTGGGTATACCTACCGTGACAGATCGTTTCATTCAACAAGCTATTGCTCAAGTGTTAACACCACTATTTGACCCAACCTTTTCAGAATATAGTTATGGATTCAGACCAAAAAGGAGAGGACATGACGCAGTTCGAAAAGCAAAAGAATATATAAGTGAAGGTTACAGTTGGGTTATAGATATGGACTTAGAGAAATTCTTTGACAAAGTGAATCATGATAAGTTGATGGGGATATTGGCTAACAGAATTCAAGACCGTATGGTCTTGAAACTAATTAGAAAATACCTTCAAGCAGGAATCATGATTAATGGTGTAACCTATGATTCTGAAGAAGGAACACCACAAGGAGGTCCACTAAGTCCTCTTCTTTCCAATATACTGTTGGATAAGCTTGATAAAGAATTGGAAAGAAGGGGTCATAAGTTCGTCCGCTACGCCGATGACTGTAATATCTACATGAAGTCAAAGAAAGCGGGAGAAAGGGTTATGAACTCTATAACAAACTTTATAGAAGTGAAATTGAAACTTAAAGTAAATAGAGAGAAATCCGCAGTTGACCGTCCATGGATACGAAAGTTTCTGGGTTTTAGCTTTTCTTTCCACAAGAAACCGAAGGTTCTGATATCTAAGGAAAGTATCAAAAGACTAAAATCGAAAATACGTGAACTAACTTCACGTTCAAAATCCATCCCAATGGAAACAAGAATACAAAAATTAAATCAATACCTAACGGGATGGTGTGGTTACTATGCTTTAGCGGATACACCAAGTAAGTTTAAAGAATTTGATAAGTGGATAAGAAGAAGACTCCGTATGATTGAATGGAAACAATGGAAAACCCCCAAAACAAGAGTGAGAAAACTCAAAGGTTTGGGAGTACCAACAAACAAGGCTTACGAATGGGGAAACTCCAGAAAGAAATACTGGAGAATATCTAATAGTCCGATTCTACACAAAACCCTCGATAACTCTTATTGGAGTAACCGAGGGCTCAAAAGTCTGTATCACAGATATGAATTTCTTCGTCACACTTAGTTGAACCGCCGTATACCGAACGGTACGTACGGTGGTGGTGTGCTGTGAAAGGCACATCAGAGATGAGGGAAGGTCCCTCGATGGAGATTGTACCAGGCAAATCCATCAAACAACCCTAAGCTGCTGCAATAAAGAGTTGTGGTAGTAAGCGTCTAGGGAAAAGGTTGTATTAAAACAATCATGTGAGATATACAAAGATGAACGAAAGTGAATCGCTGAAGAAGTATCGATAACGTAAAGCTTTGTCAAAACTTGTTGTTCACCACTAGACAAGGATAAGAGCAGAAGATAACCTGGAAAGCTGACTGTTCGGCAAACGGTATTAAGGCGACATGAGTGTATATCAGGCTCTGATGTGAAACACAGGAACCTGCATCACGATGTTAAGCGAAAAGTCACAAGCTACAGAAAAGCAAGGTCGAAATAGCGAAGCGTGGTACAGGGGCGGAGGTGCTCGTAGTAGGAATGAAGTTGCTGTAATGGCAATGGAGCGAAGGGGCACCATCATTCAACTCAATATCTGATAACAACTGTGGAAACAGGAGGATTTGATGAAAGAGAGTAAGCCATTTAAAATCTCAAAACATGTTGTACTAACAGCCTTTAAAAGAGTAAAAGCGAATAGAGGTAGTGCGGGAATTGATGGACAAGACATAAAGGAATTTGAGATGAATCTCAAAGGAAACCTTTATAAAGTTTGGAATAGAATGAGCTCCGGTAGCTATTTTCCTCCACCAGTTAAGTTAGTTGAAATACCCAAGAAAACTGGAGGGAAACGAGGACTTGGTATTCCAACAGTCGAGGATCGAGTCGCACAGATGGTAGTTAAAATTTATCTAGAACCAAAGGTAGAACCGATATTTCATGAAGACTCTTATGGATACCGTCCAAATAAATCAGCCATTGACGCTATTGGACAAGCAAGAAAAAGGTGCTGGAAATATGACTATGTCATTGAGTTCGATATTAAAGGATTGTTCGATAATATTGATCATGAATTATTAATGCGAGCTGTTCAAAGGCACACAAAAGAGTCATGGATAAGGATGTATATCGAAAGATGGCTCAAAGCACCATTTATGGATTCGGAAAATCGTAAGATTGAAAGAAATTCGGGAACACCGCAAGGTGGAGTAATTAGTCCAGTTCTTGCGAACTTGTTTATGCATTATGCGTTCGATGTGTGGATGTTGCGAACAAATCCGCGAGCGCCTTTTGAACGATACGCAGATGATGCCATCATACACTGCAAATCGGAAGAAGAGGCTCAGGACATACTGAGAAAACTTAATCAGCGGTTAAAAGAATGCAAACTGGAATTACATCCGGAAAAGACAAAGATTGTCTACTGCAAAGATAAGGATAGGGTAAATGAGTATCCAGTTACGGAATTTGACTTTTTGGGGTACACTTTTCGAAGGATTTTCATCAAAGACAGGTTAGGAAGACTACAATTTAATTTTCTTCCATCCGTAAGTAAAAAGTCCGGGAAATCTTTCCGTAGCAAGATAAAGGCAATGAATATTCATAAGTGTACTGGTTGCAATATCGAAATCATAGCAGAGATGATAAATCCAATGATTAGAGGTTGGCTCAACTACTTTACTAAGTACAATCCATCAGCAGTTAAATACTCAATTGATTGTGTAAATCGGAGATTAACCAAATGGGCAATGTGTAAGTATAAGAGATTTAGGGGACATCGAAAAAGAGCTGAAACATGGCTTAAAGCACTTGCGAAAAGAGAACCCAGCATGTTTCCGCACTGGGTTCTTGGAATGGTTCCTTAATGGCTGAATGATATGAGCCGTATGAATCGAGAGATTCACGTACGGTTCTGTGAGAGCCTCTGGGTGAAACTCCTGGGGGCTACTCGACTGAGAGGTCGGGGGTTAGTCTCTCCCTCCTACTCGATTGTTCCACTAAAGGGGCAGTATAGTTGAAGATGAGTGTTTGGGTAATATAGAAATTGAGGTGATTATCTTTGAAATTCAATCAAATGACAGATGAAGAAAAAAGAAGGTTATTAATGTCAATTTATTTTCTGTATAAAGGATTGCATCAATTAGGGAGAGTACAAGATACATTCAGTGAAAGGGAAACTGATGTAGAGATAAAAGAAGCAATGGTAAAGATGCAAAACCTCTCTGCAGCTATTGTGATCGTCACTGCGGCGGTCATTTTTATTGAACTTAAGAAGAGGGATAGTTGAAGAACCTTCTAACACTTGTAGTCCATAAGCTAGCTAAGAAAGAAAAAGCCGAGGGCATCAATCCCCCAACTGTTAATTGACCTTGTAATAATCTCCTTTAAGAAGTGTAAGATAATAATAACAATTAATTGGTGGAGGTTATTAGTGTGCTTAACAAAAAAGAGAAGATAACGTCGTTATTTTGGATTGCTATACTTGGCTTAATTTTAACAACAATATATACAATCATCCTTGGTATTTTAGGATACAGGACAATGAACAGGATCGATTATATTTACAAACAGAATAAACAAAGATCAAAAAATAGCTAAAATGAGTGACAGGAGAGTCGCTCTTTATTTATTTTTTCCTTATAACGGGCAGGATAGTGCAATAAAGAAAGGTAAATCTATCTCACTTTATCTAATTATTTCGAGGGAAGGAGAAATTATCAATGGGAATGACATACGAAGATTGTAAAAAAGTTATTAGAAATATGGAAGAAAGACTGGATAACCACAAGATGTTAGCCAAGTACACAAAACAAACAGTAAAGTTAAAAAAACATCAAGCTGACATTAAATACTGGGAAGAAGCTATACAGCAAGTAAAAGAGGACTTTGGCTCTGTTTACGATAATATATAAACAGAAGAACGTTCTTCAATAAACTGGTGCAATAGGTAAAATTCGGATCGCTGCGGCGGTCCTTTTTGCTTGTTATGCGATCGGAGCAGGTTTTAGCACAAGAAGGATTGTTAATTCGAGTCGCCGAATTTATATTTGTTAAAAGGAGAATATTCGGGGATGTGACAGGAGAAAGGACTGGTATTGTTACAACAGTTTAGAATAGAAAAATGGTTAATAGAAGCTGATATTGATAAGACACGTGAATTTTACAGCAAAGATATACCAGTCTGTAATTGCTTATACTGTAAAAATTATGTTGAGGCTTGTAAGAAATTAAGGCTTTCTGTTTCAATTGTATTCACTAAACTAGGAATCAATCCAGCAAAACCAGCACATCTGTCTGAATTTCCAGCGGAGGAAGCGAGGACACGGTTATACTTAGGGCATTATCATCTTGTGGGCAGAGTGCTACAAGGAGAATTGTGTACAGACACTAACTTTAATGAAAAAAATACTATTGAGATAGACAATTTCACAGTTGGATTTTCAGATAATTTAGAGTTTGTACCAGAAGGATTCCCAAACCATGTCCTCCAGTTAAGCTTTGATGCTAGTATTCCTTGGGTTCTTAAAGAAAATCCAGATGATTGAGTAGAGTCTTGTCCAACTAACGGATGCAAGAGTTGAATAAATGATCGCGGCGGCGGTCATTTTTCTTGTTGTGCTACCGAAACAGGTTAGTGGAAGAAGGAGCATTCTCCGAAATTATAGAATTAATAATGATACTACCCTTTTTATTTGGAGGTTCTAATGAGTAAGAAAAAACTCTCTTTACCTTTTTTTAAAGAATAATGAGTAATGAAGTTTTACTGTAGAAATATTTAAAAGAAAGAAGAGATATTAATGATTAAAAAGGTTAGAGAAATTGCTATAAAATTAGCTAGTTTTCAAGATGTTTCATACGAACATTTACCTCATTCTTCAAGGTTTAAGATTATATCTAAAAAAGGAGTAAAATGGTCAACAAGAGCTTCTAAATTAGGAAATATTCATTATTCTGATGACCATCTATATTTAGCATTAGATTTTCCTAGTGGGTGAGATCACAGAGTCATTTGTTCACGAAAAATTAAATCTTCCCATAAAAGCTCCAAGAGATATTAACTCAGGTTTCTATATTTTACAGGCTAAAGATACAGGTAAATTCGATTCTGTGAGAATTTCGCTTTATCAAGATGATTTATCAGAAATCGATTCAAATAACAGCTTATTAATAAATTTCGCAGTGGAAATATTCAATAAATCAATTTGCTAACGATTGTTCAATAAGGGCAGTCGTTTTTCTTGTTCCGCTAACGGGCAGGTTACTTGAATAAGCAAAATATATTTTGAAATGTAAAGCAACCTAATAGCTTTTTTAATAATAATTTGTAGATTTTGGCTCTTGTCCAATTCCATATTTATCGTTATGACATACGATGTTATATTAGTAAATTAAGGTGGTGATACATTTTGTCAGATGTCTTGCTGTTAATTTTGCTTTAATCGTGGTGCTTTTTATCCTTTTAATTATTGTGGGTGTAACTTTCGTTAAAAACTAGTTTTAAACTAACGGCAAAAATTTTCCGAACTTCCTTAATTGTTCATAGATATAAGTACACAAGGAGGAATGACTAAAAATATGGAAATTGAAGTCACAATCATCATGCCTTCATATAACCGCTATCCCCTTAATCTGCTTAGCCTTTATGCATTGGAGAAACAGAGTTTTGATTTATCCAAAATGGAAGTGATATTGATAGATGACGCCTCTACCGACCAGACCCCCAAAATTAAGGAATACTGTCCTCCCTACCATTTTCAATATATTCTCAATAGAACCAATGTTGGGGTGGCTGCTTCAAGAAATACTGGACTTAGGCATGCGAGGGGAGAGATCATTATCGTTTTGGATGCAGAAACCATCGTTCCCCCTAACTATGTTACCCTAAACCGCCAGCATCATCTAACTCACGAGAAATCTGTTGTTATTGCAGGAAGTAAGCGGGGGCGCATTTATACATTTTTATCCCCGGATTTTACTACTAATCAAATCAACGCAATTTATAAGTGGAGCGAAAAAAATTCTCTCTTCAAGCAACGTCTTGAGGAGGCGGTATCACAAGAACTGACACTTAGTACCCTAAGGACACATAATAGTCTTTTACAAGAACCCCAACAAGTGGTTAAAAGGGAAGATATTGACGATATTAAAAAATTATGCTCGCTTGTAAAATACAAAAGTTATGCTAATAAATTATTAAAATACCTTAAGGGAAATTTTGATAGCAGCCCATTACGTTGGATGGCTTGCTTAGGTTTTCTTTCTATAAAAAGAAGCTTTATGGAGCAAGTCGGCGGCTATGAGGAGGATTTCAAAGGATGGGGATCCGAGGATGCTGAGTTTGCTTATAGATTATATAAGGCCAATGCTAATTTTATTATCGAAGAGGATTTAGAAACGTATCATCAAGAACATCCGCCATCTTCATCGAAGGAGGAGGATGCGAATAGAAATCGTTTGTTGTTTCAACTAAAGCACCCAGTTCTTGATGTATCCATTAGAGCTCTACACTCTATTCATCCGAAAGATTATGGACTTATGGAAAAGATTATATTAGAACATCAATCCCTTACTGCAAGCTTTCCCAATGAGTTTCATGAATTTAACCAAGCAATCCTAACATTACTTCATCAAATTCGTATAAATATTGCAGAAAACCGTCCCCCTGTTAACCTTGTTCAAAATTCCGGGATCGGCGACGACTCGATTGCAATGGAACGTATCCTAATTGAGAGAGATCAAATACAATCCTATGGTAAATACGATCATCTTGTATGGTTATTCGATAAATTGAGTACGGTCTAGTACTCTTGTAGAGGACAAGGATTGCAGAGAGCGATCCTTTTTTATTGAACTAAAAATTTATTTACCAATACACAAAAACTTATAAAACCTACTTGGTTTTCTCCTTTTTACTATCTGGATGTTTCTCTTATATAATAGAGCCTTTATTTATAAAAGTTGAGATGTTTGCTTTACATAACTGGACACATACTTACTCGTTTATTGGTTTTTTTGTACTCTCCCAAATAGTTTATTTTATAATAAAAAAACTTACTGCAATATAGAAAAATTCTTTTTCGAACTGGGTGGTTTAGTAAAAGAACAAAAGGACTGCTGTTTCAGCAGTCCTTTTTCATTATCGTTATTCAAGTAAAGGGGCAGGTTACTTCAAAAAGGAGTAACCTTTTTGTTATGTAAAAAAGTTGATTTTTAATAATATAAATCGCTATAATTATAACCAGCTACTAATACCAGCTTATAATAAAAACATGGGGTGGATTCTATGATAGGTTCGAGAATAACTGCTATTGGTACATATGTGCCCGAAAAAAAGCTAACTAATTTCGATCTTGAACAAATGGTTGAAACAACTAATGATTGGATTATTCAAAGAACAGGAATTCGTGAACGCAGAATTAGTCGCCCTGATGAATTTACCAGTGATTTATGTGTAGCTGCAGTAAAGGATTTAATGCACAGATATAATAAAAAAGTCGAAGACGTAGATATGATCATCGTGGCAACAAGCACTCCAGATTTTCCGTTTCCATCTGTCGCAAGCATCATACAAGAACGATTAAATATCAAACAAACAGGCGCCATTGATTTAAGTGCGGCGTGTGCAGGATTTGTATATGCTCTGCATACAGCAAACACTTATATTGCCTCTGGACTTCACAAGAAGATTCTGGTAATCGGTGCCGATACGATCTCAAAGATAACGGATTATACCGATCGAAGCACATGTGTTTTATTTGGTGATGGAGCTGGGGCTGTAGTGGTTGAAAGGGATGAACAATCAAAAGGTTTCATTGGATTCCATTTGGGAAGTGATGGAAGTGGAGCACAGAATGTATATCAAACTGGACTTTCAAACAAGGTTAATGAGATTGAGTTAATCGATACGAAATGCCTTGTACAAAATGGTAGGGAAGTTTTTCGGTGGGCTGTAAGGAGTGTTCCTACTAGTGTTAGACAAATTTTGAATAAAACACAATTGAGTTTAGACAAGGTTGATTGGTTTGTACCTCATAGTGCCAATTTACGGATCATAGAGCCAATCTGTGAAAAATTAGAATTCCCAATGGAAAAAACTCTTTATAGCCTAGTCAATTTTGGAAATACTTCTGCTGCAACTATTCCTTTAGCTCTTGACCTGGGAATCCGTGAGGGAAAAGTTAAAAATGGAGACAGAGTTCTCATGTACGGTTTTGGAGCTGGTTTGGTTCAAGCTGGTCAACTTCTTGAATTAAATTTTGACGAACAAATTTATACTCCTACACCGTTGTAACGAAAGGATTGTGAAGGATTATACTAAACAAACGGGTGCATTACTTGAATATCCTACTGCTAATTTTGGCAGATTGAAAGCAATTCTCTATAAGGAGAATTGCTTTATTTTTGTATTATTCTATCCAATATCCATTTCATTTTCTCTACTTAAGATTCTTATCTCAATTCATCCCAATATAAAAAGACATACTCTGGTTCATGCTCTTTTTTCAACTCATCAATACTTGCTATTGTATCTAAATTTTTTTGTTTATTCGTATGCAAAGTATTACTAGCGTTCTGTTTTAAGCCCTTTTCATCCATGATTTACACTCTCCTTTTTAGCATAGTTTGTGCTCTGTCCCTCTTCTTATTCTTGTTTTTGCAAGGAATGTAATCAGGTGTAATTTCCAAAATAAAAGAAGAAAAATGGAATGTATTATGAAAATCAGATTACCTAGTTCACTCTAATATGTATGTCTTATGCTGCTTTGTTCATTTCACACTTTCAAATAGAGGCGAAAGGAAACGAGCATTAAAAAGATTCGTGTTTGTATAAGAGAACATATTGTGAAACATTTCACTTAAAGTAACAGGTGCAAGAGTTGAAGAAATGACCGCTGCGGCGGTCTTTTTTGCTTTTTGCGCTTCCAAAGCAGGTTAGTTAAAGATGAGTAACCCAGACAAAAAGATTAACGTCAAATATTACAGGGGGAGTGATGGAATATAAAAAATATAATTGGTATTATCTTATTGTTTTCCTTTATTTTACTCGGATGCAGTTTAAAGACACAGACATTGCCTGAATTTTATACAAAAGACCTTGGTGATGTAACTAAGATAGTTATAGTAAAAGGCAGTACGGGCAATAAAAAAACAATCGTAGAAAAGGCTGTTATTGAGGAATTTTTAACTAAGATGAAGGAAATAAAGTTTATTCCAGAAGAAAATCAAGAAGAAAGAAAAGGTTGGAGTTACTCTATTAGACTTTATAAAGATGCCGAGAAAACCTTTCAATTCGAACTAACTAAAGTAAATGGGAACTATTATTATACAAAACCAGATATTTATCCAATTGTTGATGATTTTTATAAAAACCTCAATGTACCAGAAAACTAATTTTCCACTATTCACTAACGAGTGCAAGAGTTTAAGATCCGGCTGCCATTTTTAGCGGCTTTCTTCTTGTGCTAACGGGGCAGTTTAGTTCAAAAAGAAAAGGAGTATATACACCGAATGTGGAATAATTAATGCCAAAGAGGTGTTAACAAGATGAAAGTTAATAGAATTGAAGTGAAACCTCTGAAGAGTGAGTATAGTGATCTTGAACATCCTACTATCACAATAGATGGTGTTCGTTTAGATTTAATTCTTCATAAACTATATCCCACAAAAAATCTTCTGGGACTAATCCCCACCTTGATAAATTGGATTGACGATCAAAAGGAGAAGAAATTTGTAATAAATAGGTACAACACTAAAGAAAAAGAAGTTTCATTGCCTGTATTAATGTGCCCAGATGACTGTGATTTATGGTGTACTGTCATTATTGCTAAAGTAACCACATCCAACGGCAATATAATGTGGGATAAAATAGGTATAGATAGGAGTTCAAGAGAGGAACTTCTTTCGGGGTATGATTGTATTGGCTCAAAAGTTGAGTGGCTTGATTTGATACCTCAATTTGTATTTGATGAAGATGAGTATAGAACAGAGATAAATAAAATCTTATTAAACTAAAGGGTTGCAAGAGTTGAACAAGGAGTTGCGGTTAATACATTGTCAAAGGGGAGTGTAAATTATGCTTGAACTTGTTAAAGAAATATAATCACCTAGTAAGGCATATAAGGTGGAAATTAATAAAGATGGGCTTTTAGAAATTGACATTTATTTTTGGGATAGTGAGTGGGAAACATGGCTACAAAAGTACACTGGCTTTACACTTACTGACAACATAAATAGTGAGGGATTGCTTTTTTTAGTAGTGATACGTTTTTTTACTGTGGATTTGTTGGCGAGGAGGGAGGGTAGAAATGAGAAATAAAAATAAATTATTAATACCAACTTGACACATAGGAATTCAGGGATTAATATATGGATATTAAATATTTTGACATTCATTTTCTTAACATTCATTATTTTAATACTAAAACAATTTAAATAGCTGTTTGGACCACCAAAGGCACCTATACATTTCATCATTCATGTATTTTGAATGTTCAGAAATGTGTTCGGTGCCTTTTTTGTCTTCTTAAGGCTTAGAATGGAGGAGATATGGATACGATTAATCACGGCGAGTTATTGGAAAAAGCAGATTGGCTGTTTCGCAAAATGGTTCGCAAATTTGTAAAAGAACGCGACAAAATCAATATTGAAGGCATAATGTTACCGGGGTTCATGATTTTAAAAAAAATATTCATGATGGTGAGCAACGATTAACGGATTTAGCTGAGGAGTTTGATTTCACATCGGGGGCAATTACTGCACTTTGCGATAAGCTGGAAGAAAGAGGATTTGTTATCCGAAAACGTCATAAGGAAGATAGACGAATCGTGTGGCTGACCATTACTGATGATGGCCGGAACTTTATAAATCGAAACAACAACTTAGGGGTAGCTACAATTTCCATTTTGTTTGATGGATTTTCGCTGGAAGAAATTCAGGTTCAGATCCATGCTTATCGACGTTTAATTAATAATCTAGAACGATTTTCCAGTACAATCATGACATTAGCGAATGAGAATGTGAGTAAGAAAGAAACTGCTGCATTGCCGTCTCTGAATGGTAAGACGGATTCAGAATTACAAAAAAACACAAAAGGGTCTTTTTTAACTTATTAAGACGAGATGTTTCTAGTGGAACAATACTAAAAGGAGTGGGAAAATGGGACATCCAACAATTTATCCAACGGGAGCAACGGTTTATAACCCTAAAAAAGCATGGAGCGGCTATACGATTTATCAAGCTGCAGATCTTGGAGCTTTATTAATTGATATGAATGGAAAGGAAGTTCACTTGTGGAAGGGTCTTCGCGGGTTTCCGAATAAGATGTTGCCAGGAGGGTATGTTTTGGGGCATACAGCACAGAGAGATCCTAAATATGGCTTTCAAGATGAAGCTGATTTGGTTCAAGTTGATTGGGAGGGAAATATCGTCTGGAAATTTGATCGGCTTGAATATATAGAAGACCCTGGCCATGAACCCCAATGGATGGCTAGGGCACATCATGATTACCAGCGTGAGGGAAACCCAGTTGGCTACTATGTTCCGGGATTAGAATCGAAAATAAACAGTGGAAATACGCTGATTTTAGCTCATAAAAACGTTAAAAAATCTGAAATATCTGATAAAAAACTCCTTGATGACATTATTGTCGAGGTCGATTGGGAAGGAAATATCGTTTGGGAATGGGCAGTAAGTGATCATTTCGACGAGCTTGGATTTGATGAAAGTGCAAAAAATGTGCTTTTCCGTGATCCGAATTTAAGAGGCTTTGGAAACGATACAGACGGAGATTGGATGCATATTAACTCCATGTCTACAATAGGGCCTAATAAATTTTATGATCAAGGAGACGAACGATTCCACCCAGATAATATTATTTGGGATGCCAGAGAATCAAATATCATTGCCATTATTGATAAAAAGTCAGGGAAAATTGTATGGAAACTTGGCCCCGATTATTCGACTCCAGATGTGAAGCATTTGGGATGGATTATCGGACAGCACCATGCCCATATTATTCCGCAAGGCTTGCCTGGTGAAGGTAATCTCCTCGTATTTGATAATGGCGGCTGGGGGGGTTATGGTCTTCCAAATCCTGCATCTCCATATGGGGCGAAAAATGCTGTCCGTGATCATTCAAGAATCTTGGAAATTAATCCAGTAACACTTGAAATTGAATGGCAATATACCCCAACGGAAGCTGGATTTCAAGCTCCATTAGATTCTTACCGGTTTTATAGCCCTTATATTAGTTCAGCACAAAGGCTGCCTAACGGTAACACATTGATTACCGAAGGTGCAGATGGGAGGATTTTTGAAGTTACTCGTGAGCATGAGCTTGTATGGGAATATATCTCCCCTTATAAAAATAATAGGAATTCAAATATGGTTTACCGTGCTTACCGTGTTCCTTATGAATGGGTACCACAATTAGAAAAAACAGAGGAAAAAGAAATCCTTCCTCTAGATATTGCATCATTTAGAGTGCCAAATGCTGCAGGTACTGGCACGGAATCCGTTGTGACTGTTGAAGGTACATCCGCATATGGTGCCGGAGATTTCTGCGTGGCAACGCTGGATGAAACTATTAAAAGGCGGGATATCAACGCTGAATGATAAACGATAGTCTGGAGGAATTGACCGGTAGGATTAACTTAATGTTTGCGTCATCATCTTACATTTAGGCTATTTTAGATCCTGATGTTGATTTTTACGATAAGAAAACCGCCTTGTTGAAGAGGCGGCTTATTGAGCTATCGTATCTGTCGTAATCTGCTTTAGGAGAAAAGGTCATCTCTGGTAAACGAGGGCTATGGCTCCAGAATCAAATGTCTTGTTTTCGATCAGTTTAAGATTGATTTTCTCCTTGAGACCTTGGAATAACGGCAACCCGCTGCCGATCAGGACGGGAGAAACCGTAATTTTAAACTCATCTATTAAATCAAGCTGCATAAGGTAGTGTGCTAACCTTGGACTGCCGAGGATGACCATATCCTTGCCAGGCTGCTGTTTAAGGTTCTTGATTTCTTCCTCGACATCCTCTTTCACCAGTCTGGAATTGTTCCATTCGACTTTCTCCAATGTCGTGGAAAAAACGATTTTGGATGTCTTTTCGATCCACTCGGCATGATTCCGTTCATGCGGCGAAGCTGAGGGGTCAGAAGGCACAGATGTCCAGTAACTATGCATCATCTGATAAGTCTCACGTCCCCATATGACAGTGTCGGCAGTACTCAGAATTTCTTTCGCGTGTTTCTCCAAGTCAGCATCGTATGAAACCCAGCCAATGTCCATTTCACCGTTCGGACCTTCTACAAAACCGTCAAGCGATGCGTGCAGAAATAGAACGAGTTTTCTCATTTTTATTCTCCTTTGTTCATGAGGGATATTTTTTTATACTGCTTTACCTCCAATGTAAGTATAACCAATTTTTTATAAATTTTGGTAAAAAAATTCTATAAGTTACACTAATTAAAATAAAATGGGACGGGGCCAGCATCAGTCCCTTTTTGTTTTGTTAAAGAGAAGATTGTGAAGAACTACACTTAAACAAACGGGTGCATTACATCAACAATGAGGTAATGTTATTTTCTTATTGAAGTAACGGGTAGAATGCTCAAAGCTAAAGAAACTAAATAACTCAACTATGTTTTACAAGGATTATTAAACAACAAGAATCAGACTCTATGAGCATTTAAAGAAAAATAATCCTATGGCATATGAGGTTCTTATCGAATAATCTACTTTTCTTATAAACTCCAGGTGATGACAAGCACTAACCCTTTTTTTCTTCATATACATGAAAGGATTTACTGTTTGAAGAAAGGGGGAGGCTGCATTGTATCCAAATTATCCCCACCAGCCTATCTATCCATATTTCTATGACTATAGACAAGGACTATTTCAAAAAATTCTTGCTTGTTATCAGCAAAAGCGATGGATCAGATTATCTTTCCGAGATGGAACAACTGCCGAAGGTTTAATAAGGACCTATGATCCTTTTAGGGGAGTATTAATTTATGTACCGATGCAAAGGTATACGATTTCGTGTGAAGGTGTCAGGGTGGACTCTCTGCAAAAAGCACAGAATTGCATAGGTAAAAAATCCACTTTGTCACTTTCTAACAATATTAGGCTAACTTTTACCATTGAAGGTGTTGACCAATCTCAAAACATAGGGGGATGGGTTAACCTAAATGAAGTTATGTCGGTATCTGGACAGGTAGTTGACGCGAATTGTATTTAGTTGGGAATAATAATAAGAACAAAAAGGGCGATGACAGTACGGAGATTAAGGAAAGAAGAGGGGAACCAGAAAACTATAAATTTGAGACAATAAGAAATTATCGAAAAAGTGCCAGTTATTTGATGTTTGATCCTTTTTTATAAACGTAACGAATTGGTTAACATAAAAATTATTATGTAAACTAAAAGACATTGTGAATTTGATATCAAACAATCTAGATCAACTTTACTACAGAATCTAAGCAAAGTAAGTTGATATTTATAAATTAATATGAAATAGTTGACAGGCCCCATGCATCTATTCGCAAGAGGTCCTCATATTCAAACTGTTATTTTGTTTAGAACTCTCACTCTGCTTTCATTAGTCATGCTATAGAATGACAACAGAAGGCTGGCGTTCTTCATCTTCTGGTGTAGCCAATCAGGAATAAAAACCTCACAAGTGTCGTTAATGAACGCTTGTGAGGTTTTTTGTATTAAATAAAAGGAATGATTATCATTTATTTCCGCATCTCAAGAAGTAGAAAGTTTAGTACTAAATATTGGCAATATGGTTATTTTAAGGAGCCGTAATAGTTAAATAAGCGAATGCAAGGGGCACATTGGCGATACCCTCAATAAAATAAAAGAAGCCATCATTTTTTAGGGGAGGGGTGTGCCATGAATGCCTATGTGCTAGGTTTTCGAGAAATCGACCATAAGCAGCTAATGGCTGTTGGGGGCAAAGGGAAAAACCTTGGAGAACTGACTAGGATTGAGGGAATTCAAGTGCCAGATGGCTTTTGCATTACCACAGAAGCCTACAAAAAAATTATCAGCGATAACAGACAATTTGACTACTTCCTGAATCAACTCAATCAGCTAAGTGCCGATGACAGGAGAGAAATCAGTGTAATTAGTAGAAAGATTCGCAGCCTTATCGAAAAAGCGGAAATACCCCTGGATTTAGAAACAGAGATCCTTCAGTATCTGTCAGAGTTTGGCGAGGAGTGGGCTTACGCGATTCGTTCCAGTGCCACTGCCGAGGATTTGCCTCATGCGTCCTTCGCAGGGCAGCAAGATACGTTTTTAAACATCAAAGGAAAAGAAGAAATCCTTCGGCATATCCGCAAGTGCTGGGCCTCCCTGTTTACAGAAAGGGCGGTGATCTACCGCATCCAGAATGGGTTCGACCACCTTAATGTCTACTTGTCCGTCGTGGTCCAAAGGATGATTTTCCCAATAGCTTCAGGGATCTTGTTTACGGCCGATCCTGTTACATCCAACCGCAAGGTGATATCCATTGATGCTAGTTTTGGACTTGGGGAAGCACTTGTCTCTGGTTTAGTGACGGCAGATAACTATAAGGTTCGAGATGGAACCATTGTTGAAAAGACGGTCTCCGCCAAGAAACTAGCCTTTCAGGCATTAAAAGAGGGCGGTATAGAGAAAAAAGTTATTCAGTGGGACCAACAGAATAGGCAAACCCTTACAGACTCGCAGATTTTACAGCTGGAGCAAGTAGGTAGAAAGATTGAGGCGTATTTTTCCTGCCCGCAGGACATCGAATGGTGCCTTACTGAAAAGGCGTTATATATCGTGCAAAGCCGCCCCATCACAACCTTATTTCCAATCCCGGAAGATTCCGATGGGCAGAACAGGGTTTACTTGTCGTTTGGCCATCAACAAATGATGACAGATGCCATAAGACCATTGGGTATGTCCTTTTTAATGGATCTATTCGATGAATTTCCACTTTGTAAAGCGGGTGGAAGACTGTTTCTTGACCTTACTTACGACCTGGCCTCTCCCATTGGCCAAAGGATCCTTCCTGCTGCAATGGGCAAAAACGACCCTCTCTCTAAGAATGCGATTTTAAGCTTAATGAACAGAAAGGATTTTAAGAGTTCATTGCCACGGGGAAAGAGAGTATTCAAATTTGGCACTGAAGGACTATCCTGGACACTTCCCTTACACATAATCAACATCTACCGTAAAAACGACCCCGTGATCACTCAGGATCTCATCACTGTAAACGAGGCATCTATAACGGAACTGCAGGAACGGATTACAACCGTATCGGGAGAAGAACTGTTTACTTTCATTAGGAAGGACCTTAAGAAATTAAAAGAACTCTTTTATGATCCACAAGGATTAGGAGTTATTATAGTTGGGGTATTAGCATGGGATTGGATCAATAAAAAAATGGAAAGATGGTTGGGGGAAAAGAACGCGGCCGACATACTTTCCCAATCGGTGCCAAACAACGTTACATCTGAAATGGGTTTTGCACTCATGGATGTGTCGGACATCATTCGTCCATATACTGACGCGATGGAAGTTTTACAAAATGCTCGCGATGACACCTTTTTCGAGGACCTAGCCGAATTGGAAGGCGGGCGGGCAATTATTAGCGCTTTGAGAGGGTATCTTGAAAAATACGGAATGCGCTGTTCTGGAGAGATTGATATCACAAGGACCCGTTGGAGAGAACAGCCCACCGCACTGATTCCCATGATACTTAGCAATATAAAGAATTTTCCTCCTCATTTCGGCAGAGTTAAATTTGAGCAAAGCAAGAGGGAGGCAGACCTAAAGGGGCAGGATCTTCTGAAACGATTGAAACAATTGCCCGACGGAAAACGGAAGGCAAAAATAACAGAGAAGATGATTCGCGTTTTGCGTAATTTTATCGGCTATCGGGAATATCCCAAGTACGCTTATATTAGACGTTTTGATATCTACAAGCAGGCGCTGATGAAGGAGGCCGTTCTACTTGTTCGAAACGGGGTCATCCAAGAAAAAGAGGACATCTACTATTTAACCTTTAATGAGCTTTATGATACCGTTCGAACCAACCATTTGGATTACAAGATGATTAATGAGAGAAAAAGGAACTATCAAGTTTTTGAGAAATTGGCACCACCAAGGGTGATAACGTCTGAGGGCGAGGTAGTAACTGGTGCATACAACACCGATTATATCCCTCAAGGTGCCTTGGCGGGAACCCCAGTATCATCCGGCATAATCGAGGGCCGCGCGCGTGTCATATTAAAAATGGAGAAAACTCAATTAGAGGATGGGGATATTCTCGTAACCACATTCACAGATCCCAGCTGGACTCCGCTGTTTGTATCTGTCCAAGGCTTGGTGACGGAAGTAGGAGGGCTGATGACCCACGGATCCGTCATTGCACGCGAATACGGTCTTCCTGCCGTTGTAGGAGTGGAAAACGCCACGAAGTTAATAAAAGACGGGCAGAGGATCCGGGTGAACGGTACAGAAGGGTATATTGAACTATTATGATGTTATGTTTCATAAAAACTAGGTAATTAGCATAAAGTCATCGACTTCTTCCCGCCGAAAACACCACCAACGTCCGGTCATCCAACCAATGAGGGTTTTGGAGTAAAAAGAGACCAATACCTTTCCGCTTTCATGTTACAGAATGTCCAAACACCTCCAACTCCTGTTGCATATATTGGATTACTCTAATCCACTATGCGAGGAAGGTGAGTCTATGAAGAAAGTGGCCATCTTGGGAGGCGGGGTGGCTGGCCTTAGTGCTGCACATGAACTGGTAGAAAGAGGGTTTGACGTAACGGTATACGAAAGTAAAACAATTCCGGGTGGAAAAGCACGGTCGATTCCTGTTCCCTATTCCGGTACGAACGGGAGAAAAAATCTACCTGGAGAACACGGATTCCGTTGCTTTCCAGGTTTTTATCGCCATATCATTGATACAATGAAACGAATCCCTTATGACCAAAAGCAAAGTGTTCATGATCAATTAGTTACGGCTCGGGAGATGGGACTTGCCCGCTTTGATCATGAACTAGTTGCCATCTCCACTTCTATTCCGAAATCGATGACCGGCATCAAAAAGAACTTGAAAGCATTGTTCGATTCGGATTGGGGACTTAATGAGGAAGAAGTGGTTTTCTTTACGGAGCGGCTTTGGCAGGTGATGACGAGCTGCAGGGAACGAATCATGGATGAATATGAAAGAATTAGCTGGTGGGATTATCTGGATGGAGATAACCAATCAAAGAACTTCCATGAAGTGTTTGCTGCCATTTCCCGGTCATTGGTCGCCGCGAAATCTACAGAAGCAAGCACCAAGACCTTCGGTACGGTTCTTTCCCAACTTCTTATCGGTATCCTTACGCCGACAAATGATTCGGACCGAGTCCTGAACGGCCCGACCAATGAGGTGTGGATTGACCCATGGATCAGCTATTTGAAACAAAAAGGAGTTCATTATTATACCAATGCACCCGTACGCGGCTTTCAACTCAAAGAAGGCAAAATCACGGGTGTCCATATCGATAGGTCAGGAAAGGACGAGTTTGTCAATGCGGACTTTTACGTAAGCACTCTCCCGGTGGAAGCCATGGCCCCGTTAGTTTCCGCCGATATGCTTAGGGCAGACCCGGCACTGATAGGATTGAAGAAGCTTACAAAAGATGTTGATTGGATGAACGGGCTCCAGTTCTTTATGAAACGGGATGTGCCCATCGTAAACGGACATCTGATCATCATGGATTCTCCGTGGGCGATTACGGCCATTTCACAAAAGCAATTTTGGGACGGGAAGGATCTTCAAGCATATGGGGATGGTCAGGTTAGGGGCATTATTTCCGTTGATATTTCGGAATGGAACCAACCAGGCATGCTTTTAGGAAAAAAGGCAATCCAATGCACGAAAGAAGAAATTAAAGAGGAAGTTTGGGCACAGCTGAAAAAAGCTTTAAATCATGAAAAAGTGTTGCTCCGGGATGAGGATGTTCACTCTTGGTTTTTGGATCCGGACATTCATTTCGACGATTCTGGCAAAATGATCAATAGTGAGCCTTTACTTATAAACAAAGTTTTTGCGTGGAGCTTAAGACCCTATGCTTTTACAAAGATCCCCAATCTCTTCCTGGCTTCCGATTATGTGCGTACAAATACGGATCTGGCGTCGATGGAAGCGGCCAATGAGGCGGCCCGCCGAGCGGTCAACAGTATACTTGATGCGGCAGATTCAAAGAAAAGGAAGTGCAAGATTTGGGACATGTATAAATTTGACCTATTAACTCCCTGGCACATTCACGATTGGATTCGCTATAGGAAAGGGCTCCCCTGGAATGGCGGCTCCTCCTTCTGCTCAAGGGTTGTCTACTTGCTCCTCTATGCAGGTAAATATGCTTGGGGAAAAGTCCAACAGTCCAGATGGTTTTAGTAGCCTAACCTGAACGCAACGCATTCAACCATATTTCTAAAGGAAGTACATGGAACGTAAACGTGTGCTTCCTTTTGTATTGTAGTCACATAAAACTCTACTTTTTTTCCGGAAGATTATGGCCAATTAGAGAAAAACTTTATTGATAAAAATGGATTCATACGTTGATGAAAGTTTAAAAAGAATCCCCTGGATTTATCCATGGGGCGAAGTCAAGGGATGGCTCGACCTTTATTAGCTACGACGATACTCAGTCCATGTCTCAAAAGGCATCCTTTATCAAATCCAAAGAACTGGCAGGAGCAATGATCTAGGAGATAAGCCAAGATCCTGGTGAGGTATTACTAGATCGACTTGCAATGGATTTAAAATAAGTAGGGGGAGATCCATAGGAACGTTCTGCAGGCTTTTTTGATATAGGAAAAACATCAGAAAGTAGCGGATGATTCAAAGGAATCAATTAGGATTTTTAAGGTTGGCATCTTCTCGCTGATGATGAACCAGAAGCATTTTGTCTTTATCTCTGCCACTCACAAACAAGCGAATTCTATTTTAAAACATTTCATAAACGAGTATTAGCTGGATTTCCAACTTCTATAGAAAATAATGGAGTTCGTTTCGGGATATGAGGAAGGAATTCACGAGTATTCCTGCTATAGCTGGGTAATTTAAGAGGTGAATGAAGAATTCAAGTCGGATCCTGTTATTTTATTCGACCTGACAGTATTGGTGAAGTTGAATTACTTGATGCCAATCATGTCTTTATATATATAATAAGAAGGGGAAATAAACTAGAAAAGGTGATAATATGAGTCAATTATCTGAGTTATTATCTAAGCAACATAATCAAAATGTTGAGGAATTAAAAGAATTGCTCCGAATTCCAAGCGTCAGTTCATTATCCGAGCATAAAGAGGACATCCAAAAAGCAGCTTCATGGATTGCCAATAAATTAGAAAGCATTGGAATGGAACATGTGGAAATCATCCAAACAAAAGGTCATCCGATTGTCTATGCGGATTGGCTACACCAAGAAAACGCCCCAACCGTCTTAGTGTATGGCCATTATGACGTCCAGCCCGTTGACCCTCTTCATTTATGGGAAACGCCTCCGTTTGAACCAACGATCCGTGATGAAAAGATCTTTGCCAGAGGGGCAACCGACGACAAAGGGCAGACATTCTTACATATCAAAGCAGTAGAAACACTATTGAAAACAGAAGGTAAATTACCGGTTAACGTTAAGTTTTGCATAGAAGGAGAAGAAGAAATCGGAAGTCCTCATCTTCCGCCTTACTTGTCCGAAAATAAAGAGAAATTATCCTGTGAAGTAGTTGTTATTTCTGACTCAGATATGTGGGACAGAGGCGTACCTGCCATCACCTATTCGTTAAGAGGTCTTTGTGCACTGGAATTTTCTCTAAAAACCGCTAATTCGGATTTACACTCGGGCATGTTCGGCGGGGGAGTTCAGAACGCAAACCATTTATTAGTACAACTTCTTTCAACCCTTCATGATGCAAATGGAAAAGTAAATGTGGATCATTTTTATGATGATGTTGTACTGCTTACAGATTTTGAAAAGGAACAAATTAAAGCATTAGGTTTTGATGAAGAAAAGCTAAAAAAATCATTAGGGTTAACAGATTTAACCGGAGGGGAAAACAATTTCCCATACCCTGAGAAAATCAGTTCACGACCAACCTTAGAGATTAACGGATTATGGGGCGGATTTCAGGGAGAAGGAACAAAAACGGTCATCCCGAATGAGGCACATGCCAAAATTACTTGCCGTCTCGTCCACAATCAAAACCCTGAAAAGATTCAGCAATTGATCAAAAAGCATCTAGAAGAACATGCGCCAAAAGGCTGCACCGTAACAGTGTCTCTTCAAGATACCGGGAATCCATTCTTAACGCCGATCGACAGCCCGATGATTCAAAAGGCGGCCGAAGCATATGAAACCGTTTATGGAAAAGCACCGGTTTACAAAAGAGAAGGTGGTTCGATTCCGATTGTATCGGACTTTAACCAGTCTCTAAATGCACCTGTTGTCTTAATGGGATTTGGTTTGCCAGATGAAAATCTTCATGCTCCGAATGAACATTTTAACTTGGAAAACTTTGATAAAGGGATCTTAACGATTTGTTCGTTTTTAGAGCTTCTTAAGAAGTAAATAAGAAAGGGCGATGACAGATAGATGTGTCTTCGCCCTTTTTTGCAATTACCTATTTATTGGCTTAACGTATCTGATACGTGGTTACCATGCAGCCTTTGTTTTTTGGCTTTGCGGAAATGAAATAATTCATAGAAGGTTGGAATCACAATCAGTGTTAAAAGAGTGGACACGATAAGACCAAAAATGACGACCACCGCAAGTCCCTTTGAAACAAGATTTAAACTCATAGCGGATTCATGTGCAACCAGAAGCGGAAGCATCGCAAATACAGTAGCAAGTGCTGTCATAAGAATTGGTCTTAGACGTACCTTTCCCGCTTCCATAATCGCCTCGCGAATACTCATACTCTCCTCATTATGACGGATTCGATCGACCAGCACAATCGCATTTGTAACAACAATTCCAACTAGCATCAACATTCCAATCCCAGAAGAGATATTAATGCTAGATTGAGTGATCACCAACCCTAATAGTGAACCTATAGCTGCTAGCGGCAGAGTAATCAAAATAGCAATGCTTGCACGGAACGATTTTAAAGTAACCAACAAAATCATAAATACAATACCAATCGAGAACATTGCCAGTTTACCCAGTTCTACTAAATCATCGGATGACTGCATGGCAGAACCAGTGATTTCTGCACTTGTTTCTTTGCCAAATGTATTATTTTTGTCCCACCCAGCGATCTTTTTTTGAATCTCGCCAGCTACGTCCACCATTTTATCTGAATCCACAAAAGCATTTACTTGAAGATAATGATGACCGTCTTTTGAATAGATGGTACCTGGTTCCTTACTCTCTTCTATCTTAGCAATGCTTGATAGAGCAACTGGTCCATTTGGTGTCATTAGCTGCAAATCTTTTAAATCATTTACCGTTTGAATTTCTTTGAGGGCTCCTAATTTAACCGTAGTGGACCGACCATCTATTTTAATACTTCCAATCGCAGCAGGCTGAATCATGGCATGAATCGACTGAGAGATTTCCTGTGCGTTGGATAATTTTGAATCCACCGTAATTGTAACGGTTGGCTTTGTATTTTGATCGTTACTTTCGACTTTTTGTACGCCATCAATGGTACTAATTTCTTTCTTGACGAGATCAGCAGCTTTTTTTATGTCAGCTTCATTTTTGCCAATGACATCCACTGAAACCGTCGTTTTATTTACTCCCAACAAACCAGCGGTGTCTGCAGTCAGCTCCGCACCTGGGAATTGATCTTTTGTTTTTCGAATGTCTTTTACAAATTTGGCGGAATCGGTCCCTTCTTTTGGGAAAACCATAAATTGAACCACGTTTGCATCTTGTAAATTTCCATACTGCGCAGCACCTTCATTGACTCCTGCTATAGCTATACGGTTCTTTACCCCTTCTTTATCTGCAAGAATGCTCTCCATTTTCGAAATCCCGTCATTTATTTCGCTTAATGGGGTTCCGTTATGATAGCGAAGACTGATGGCTATGTAGGCGGAATCTTTCTGATCGACAGACCCTTTAGGCATGCTAACAAACAGCCCAACTGACCCGACCACCACCAGAACTACTAGTATGATAGGAAGCCATTTATGGTTAAGCGACCACTTCAACACAGTGGGGTAGAAAGAATTTGTCTTGTGTTCTTTCACCTTTACCTTTTTCATCATGCGGCCGCTGAGTACTGGTACGACTGTCAGCGAAACCAGCAATGAAGCTAGTAGTGAACAAGTGATCGTAATCGCAAACGGGGCAACCAGGTCTCTTAAACCTCCCGAAACAATCATCATTGGGAGAAATACGGCCACCGTTGTAAGGGTGGAGGACGTAATGGCAGCTCCCACTTCTTTAACAGCTTCGATAAGAAAGGTAGGAGTTAGTTCATGATCTTTCTTTCTTCGGTAAATATTTTCAACGACAACAATACTGTCATCCACGAGTCGTCCGACCGATACCGCAATTCCTCCAAGGGTGAGGATGTTTAAGGTAACGTCAAAAAATGAAAGTAAGATCATTGTAATACAAAGTGAAAGTGGAATACTGACAATCGTGATCAGGGTCATCCGGAAACTTCGAAGGAATAACCAGATAATAAGAGTCGCAAATAATGCTCCGGTCAATACTTCTCTAGTCATCGAGTTAATTGAATCAAGAACGGTATTCCCTAAATTCATAAAAATAGTAGCATGTAGTGTACCCTCATAGTCTTTGTTAATTTGTTTAACCGCATCTTCTACTTGTTTCCCGAGGGTTACCGCATTGGAGGTGGAATCCTTCTGAATCACGACATCGATAAAATTCTTCCCGTTCAAATGGGTGATGCTTGCGGTATCTTTTTGCATGGTAACATCAGCGACATCTTGCAGTTTGGTCTTATTGTTTAGCTGAATGTTTTTGAGGTCATCAACTGATTCTAATTTTCCTGTTACGATGATACTTGTAGCTTCGTTGTTTAGGGTTTGTTCACCCACTGCAACCGATGCATTTTTTCCTTGTAGAAGAGTGTAAAGCTTTTCAAGCGGGTATTGTGAGGCTGCTAGTTTGCCAGGATCGACTTTGATCAGCACTTGTTGATTGCTGCCGCCGTTGGTGATGACATTGCCGACACCTTTTAGGTCTTGGAATATCGGCATAATCTCGTTTTCTACGAGATTTAGCTCATGATTGTCAATTTCGTTGTCAAAGGTAAGACCTAGTTCGACAATCGGAATTTCAGATGTGTTTAGGTTGACGACGTAAGGTTTCATGACTCCAGTGGGGAGATTAACCATTGAAATTCTCTCTTGAATTTGCTGTTTAGCTTCTTTCACATTAATGTCAGATTCAAAGGTGACGGTCATCTGAGTGAAGTTATTTCCTGTTTGCGCTGCTACATTTTGTTTTCCTCTGACGCCATTTAATGCTTTTTCAATTGGCTGTGTTACCTGTTCATCCATGCTTACAGCATCCATACCGTTTCCAACCACTGATATGGTCACGTAAGGCTGATCAGCAGACGGCATCAGTTCCATTGGAATCGTGGTGTAACTAAAAATACCAAAAATCATAGAGGCAAAAACAGCGAAAGCTAATGCGGCCTTGTTCCGTAACGCCCATTTGGTAAACCAAGTCATAAAAAGACCCCCTAGTATTAAAGTAATAAAACCAGGTAAATTATACCATCCACTTCATACCAATAATAGGGTGTTTTTCCTGATTTTACAAAAAATTCACTCAAAAAAAATAAATACCAACCAAGATTAAAGATAAAAGAGACTTGTAAGATAGAAAGAAAGCAGCCAAGAATGAACGAGCAATATACCTAGACATTCTATATATAATGATTTAGAATAAACCTAGAATGTCTAGGTATTGTTTTTTCTTGATGGGGGATTAAAATGCATAGAAAAATAATAGTGATTATTGTACTACTTTTATTGGCAACTTCCATAGTAATAGTAAAACCATCTTTAACTCGTTCATTCCAGTATCACATTACATCAAGCACAAACCTTAAGAAAGAAAATATAAATGGTCTACAATTGTTTGATAACATAAACGATAAAAAATTCTTAAATAAATACGGTGAACAAACCACTAAAAGCCAAGATAATAACCTCTATAATTATTATGAAATTCAGGACGGCGTAGAAATTGCAACTGATGATAAAGGAGATATTTTAAGATTTGTTATTGAAACGGGAATTCCAACTGCAAAAGGAATAGAAATTGGAAGTTCTATTGATGAAGTAAAGGCTTTATACGGAAAAAATTATTATAAACGTGTAGAACAAGGTATCGATATTATTGGCTTTGTGGATAAAAAACACCACCAATCCCTCGAATTTTGGTATAACCTTCAAAATAAAATCATTATGTATCGGTTAGATGACAATTCGATGAAATAGTAAAAAATAGCACGTTGATCCGTGCTATTTTTTGTGCAAGCATTTAAACTGTATAAAAAAATAGGGATTTAAAAATAGAACTACTACGATGAGTATGTCCATCTAAAAACAACCGTTTACAGGTGGTGTCAGGCACTTTTTTAAATTCAGTTGTTTGAATTTAAAGTTCTGATTGTAGTAGTATCGTTACACGAGGAGTGATCGTATGAACGAAACCATTCAATTATTAAAAAATCATCGCTCAGTTAGGGACTTCAACTCTGAAAAAGAGGTAAGCGAAGCGCAAATCGAAGTAATTATTGCGGCGGCATTGGCAGGTCCCAATTGGATTAACGGACAACAAGTGACCGTGATTGAAGTCAGAGAGCCTGAAAGGAAAGCTGCCTTGGCGAAAGCGGCAGGCAACCAACGGTGGATTGAGGAAGCTCCCGTTTTTCTCGTGTTTTGCATGGATTTTTATCGCGCGAAGCTCGTAGCTGAAAAAAATGGTACAGAATTTAATATTATCGAGGACTTAGAGGCAGTCATCGTCGGTTCAACAGATGTAGGAATCGCGCTGGGAAGCGCAGTAATAGCGGCTGAATCGATTGGACTCGGGATTGTTCCAATTGGTGGATTACGGAGAAATCCCCAAACCTTTGTTGAGCTATTGAATCTTCCGGAATATGTTTTCCCAATCTCAGGTCTGGTCGTAGGATATCCCAAATCTGTTCCTGCTCAAAAACCAAGGTTGCCAATTAAAGCAACACTTCAGAAAGAAAAGTATGATACGAAAATTCAAAAGGATATCATTGATCAATATGATCAAACAATATCATCCTATATGTCTGAACGGACAAATGGTGAGGATTCCAGTAATTGGTCAAGTAAAATTGCTCAGTTTTATGATACCGGTTTTGACCAATACGCCAAAAATTCTAGTCCTACGGTGAAAAATCAGAAGTTCCGGTATAAATAAAGAACTCAAGGAAAGGGTCAAACCCCCAACGTGCTAACGCTTTAGCGCACTGAGGGTCTGACCTTGTTTTCCGTTTTCACGTTTTCAGTAGAAGAAGGTATTTTTCACAAGAAGTAGAATTAATCTTTAGGAATGCTGTTGCTACAAATTCATATAAGAAAGGGAGCAATGGAATGAAAGCGTTAACATTAAATGACCTATTGCATATTAGACAAGAAAATGAACTCCTATTTGCAAATAATGAAAGGTCTGTTCTCGTTTCTACAAGAGCATTTGGGGCGATGCAGCGTGATTTAATCAAAAATATTGGGATTAATCGTATGAAAACCTTTTTCTTCAAATATGGGTTTCATCTCGGAGAAGAAGATGCTCAAGAGGTTCAGAAAATAGATTCATTAAGTATGCTTGAAAAATTTGAATATGGTCCTATTATTCATGCCTTAAAAGGACATGCGAAATCTAGAATTACTGAAAGAGATCTTGAAGTGGAAAATAATCAAATTAAATCTTTTCGACTTAAGGGAATTTGGGAAAGTTCATTTGAAGCCGAACAACATATTCAAAATTTTGGGATTAAAAAAGGTACCGTTTGTTATACCTTAACTGGTTATGCAACCGGATATGTTACCGCTCTGCTTGGAGAGGAAGTATTTTTTAAAGAACTGCAGTGTGAGGGTGAAGGGGCACCTTGTTGTATTTGGGAGGGGCGCCTTGTCTCTGAATGGAAGGAAGAAGCAGAAGAATTTTTTTCATATAGTAAGGAACTGCCAATTATTAAGGAACTGGAACTGACAAACGAGAATCTTTTGGTTGAAAAAAATAACTTAGCACTCGTGTCGAGAACGTATAATGAGATGACAAATGAGCTCATAAAAGGAAATAACATCGATTCCATTCTAGAAATATTAAATAAACAAACAAACTTGCCTATTGTAATTGAGGATATCAGACAACATCTCTTAGCATATAAAGGAATTACCAGGGATGATTATGAGTTGATAAGAAAAGCATGTAACTACTCTGGCGATAAGTATCGAAATATTGCAAAAGTGAATGTCCTCTCGTTTGAAAATGGGACAAGAATTATTACACCAATTTACCTTTTAGGCAAAGTCGTAGGATATTGTTCGTTTCTATATGATAGGGGAAGGACACCTAACTATGATATTGACTCAATGATTATCGATCGATTAGCATCTATTTGTGCGCTTCTGTTTTTAAAGGAAAAAGCTGAAATCGAATCATTGGAACAAGTAAAGGGACATTTTCTAGAAGAAATAATTAGCGGAAAGTACTCCCAACAAGAAATCCTAAGGAAGGCTGATTTTATTCAATTGGATTTATCTGGTCACTATCATATGATCGTCCTTACCTACAAGTTTATGAAAAAATGTGAAGAAAAGGAATTTACTCTTCATAAAACCACCTTTGAAGCTGTTTCTACTTTTTTTAGAAATAAGGGCATCAATGTCTTAATTGGACAGCAAGCTGATAGTTTAGTTCTCCTATTAATGGAGAAACAATTAAACCAGCAAAATATTGAAAATACCCTACTTTCTCTAGTATCCCATTTAAAAAAGGAAATAAACAATTCCGTGTTTTTAGCGGGGATCAGTTCTCAAAACAGCAAAATAGTGGATGCAGGTGTGGCTATTGAAGAAGCCCGTTCAGCTGTACGATTATCCTCAAGGGATAAACCCATCACATCTTTTAGTGAACTAGGTATACTTGGTGTTTTAATTAATGACCAAAATGAGAAAGCCATACGGAAATTGGTTAGGGATACTCTTGGGGTTCTGTCTGAGAATTTAGATAGTAATAAGGTTGAATTAATTGAAACCTTATATCATTTTCTACTTAATGGTGGAAACCTAGAACAAACCGCTGAATATTTAGCATTATCTAAAAGTGGTCTTCGTTATCGACTCACGAAAATCACTGATTTTCTTGGCTGCGACCTGCGGGATCCCCAAAGACAGTTTCAATTGCTTTTGGCACTAAAAGCATTAAAAATTGTCGACCATGAAAGACTTAAAAAATCCAAATAAAGTCATCGTTTTTTATAAATAAAAGTGTCAGAAAGCGCCCGATGAAAATTGTCTAGGGGCATTTTCTGACACTTTTTTTTACTTTTAAACTGACATAAAGTAGCAGTTTTTTTTGATTTTTCTGACACTCGGTGTCGTTGTAAAGAATTTTCAGATAAATTAACATGATTTTAAGGATCGACATAATCGGTCACATATGAAGTTCAAATAATGATAGGAATGGAGTTGAAGGAATGTACACAGGTAAAGAATATTTGGAAAGCTTGAATGACGGAAGGGTCGTTTATTTAAACGGTGAAAGAATTAAAGATGTAACGACACATCCTGCTTATCGAAATTCTGCACGTTCGTATGCAAGAATGTATGATGCTCTTCATGATCCAGCCACACGGGACATTTTAACTGCTGAAAATGAATACGGTGATCGTACACACAAATTCTTCATCACTCCTAAAAGTACACAAGATCTATTAGAATCAAGAGATGCCATTGCCGAATGGTCCAAGCTTAATTATGGATTTATGGGCCGCACTCCAGATTATAAGGCTTCGTTTATTGGTCATTTAGATGCCCTTTCAGATTATTACAAAGGTTTTGAGGATAATGCGAAAGCATGGTACAAGAAAGCTGCAAAAGAGCTTCCATTTGTTAACCATACTATTATCAACCCACAAGTGGATCGATCAAAACCACTTCACGAAAATAAAGATGTATTTGTAAGAGCCGTTGCTGAAAAAGATGACGGAATAATTGTAAGCGGTGCCAAAATGGTTGGAACTGCGGCTGCATTAACTCATTATAACTTTGTTGCGAACTATGGAACATTTGATTTAGGAGATGGTGACCATAGCCACGCACTGATTTTCTTTGTGGCTATGAATGCACCGGGGGTAAAAATGATCAGCCGACAGTCGTACGAACTACAGGCTGCGACAATGGGAACACCATTTGATTACCCGCTTTCAAGTCGTTTTGATGAGAATGATGCCGTGATTGTTTTAGATAACGTATTTATTCCATGGGAAGATGTTCTTTGCTACAAAAATATCAATATATCTAATAATTTCGTCCCAGAAAGTGGCTTTGTTAACCGCTTTACATTCCACGGTTGTACTCGTCTTGCTGTTAAATTGGATTTCATGACAGGACTATTATTAAAAGCAACGGAAGCTGCTGGAACAAAGAACTTTAGAGGTGTCCAAGCTCAAATTGGTGAGGTTGTGGCGATACGTAATATGTTTTGGGGATTGTCTACTGCAATGGCAACGGATCCGGATAAAGGACCGAATGGTCTTGTTATGCCAAATGGTGCCTCCAGTGCTGCTTATCGAGCATTAGCGCCAATGAGCTGGGTGAGAGTGAAGGGTATTTTTGAACAAGTGGTAGCCGGTGGTTTAATTCAGTTGCCGTCTAGTTCAAGTGATTTTTTGAATCCTGAATTAAGACCTTTTCTTGATCAATATTACCGAGGAACAGGCATAAATGCTGTGGATAAAGTGAAGTTATTAAAAATGGTTTGGGATTCGATTGGATCTGAGTTTGGAGGAAGACATGAACTGTATGAGGTCAATTATGCCGGCAATCATGAAAATATTAGAATGGAAGCCCTATTCCATGCAGAGGCAGTCGGAGCAGCGGATCGTTACAAATCATTTGTTGACACAGCACTAAACGATTATGACCTAAACGGGTGGACAAACAAAACGTGGCTGGATGCTTTAGAAAAAGAACCAATTAAATTATAAACGGGGAGAGGAGTTGGCAGGATGGATGATCGTAAATTTAGAACGGCGATGGGGAAATTTGCAACTGGTGTGACCGTAATTACGACCGAAATCGCAGGAGAAATACACGGTATGACGGCAAATGCCTTTATGTCGGTGTCTCTTGACCCAAAACTAGTGGTGATTTCCATTGGAGAAAAAGCTCAAATGCTGGACAAAATTAAGAACAGCAAAAAATTCGCAGTAAATATTTTATCGGCGGAACAACAGGAATTATCGATGATATTCGCTGGTCAAATAAAGGAAAAAAGAGAAGTAAGTTTTGAGCAACTAGATGGCCTACCTGTGTTATCAGGGGCCATCGCCCAGGTAGCTTGCGAAGTGGTGAATGTCCATATCGAAGGAGATCACACCTTATTCATCGGCAAGGTAATGGATATCCACCTTAATGAAAAAGAACCGCTTATGTTCTTTAACGGAAAATATCGTGTTTTATCTGCTGAAGGAGTTTTAGCAAGTAAGTAATCAATTCGTTAAATGACAATAAAATTAGGAGGAAATAAAAATGACTTCTTACCAAGAACCTATTTACGATGTTGCTCAGCTGGCTCATGTGGAGATTCTTTCTCCAAAACTTGAACAATCAGTTGAATTCTTTACAAGATTTTTAGGAATGGAAGTAACTGCTCGGTCCGAAGGATCTGTTTATCTAAGGGCATATGAAGATTTTTACCATAATACTTTGAAAATTACAGAAGCAAAAGAAGCGGGAGTTGGACATGTCGCATGGCGTGCCTCCTCACCACAAGCCCTTCAGCGTCGCGTAGAAGAAATTGAAAAAACTGGATTTGGCCGCGGCTGGATAGATGGAGATATTGGTCATGGAGAGGCCTATCAGTTTACAACACCTGATGGTCATTTAATGGAAATTTTATGGGATGTAGAGTATTACAATGTTCAAGATGATCAAAGATCTAAACTATTAAATCGTCCATCAAAGCGGCCAGATCGTGGTGTACCCGTTCGTCGACTCGATCATATTAATCTAATGACTTCGAATCCTGGAGCTGATACGGACTTTATGTTAGATACTCTAGGCTTCCGGTTAAGAGAACAAATTCAAGATAACGGCCATGTACTTGGAAGCTGGATTAGTGTTTCCAATCTTGTTCATGAAATTGCCTATATGCAAGAGCCTAATGGGGTAAAAGGGAAGCTGCATCATCTGTGCTATTGGTATGGAATACCTCAAAATCTTTATGATATTGCCGATTTACTTAAAGATAATGGAGTTTTTGTTGAAGTCCCGCCTAATAAACATGGAATCAGCCAAGCATTTTGTATGTACGTAATTGAACCAGGTGGAAACAGAATCGAATTGTTTGGAGACGCAGGTTATATTATTACGGACCCAGCCTGGAAGCCTGTCGTGTGGGATATAAAGGATGTACCTGGCAACGGGGATACTTGGATTGGTACAGAATTCCCTGTATCTTGGTGGACACAAGGAACACCGATTACAAAAGATGAGTCTGCTGTAGTAGTGAAGCCTTAAAAAATAATAGTAATAGGTACTAGAGTGATGGATTCGATAGCAGGCACAGGTACATTGCTTGGATCGTAGATATTGCTGTCGAACCATCTTGAATGAGAGGGCTTTTGTAAAAAGTTATCTGTTATGGAGGAGGGAGCTTTCTTGGAAATCATTCATGTGACAAACACCAACCGTCAAAGTACTCTTTTAAAAGTAAAGCCTTGTGTGATGGCTCTAGGATTTTTTGATGGGGTTCATTTGGGTCATCAGCAGGTAATAAAAGAGGCAAAAAAACAGGCGGAGGAGAAAAAGCTCCCTTTAGCAATTATGAGTTTTTTTCCGCATCCGAAAGAAGTACTTTCCAATGGAAAAAAGATCGTTCCCTATCTTATGCCTTTAACAGATAAACAAAAAATATTTAAAAAGCTGGGTGCAGATGTTTTTTACATCGTTCAGTTTAATGCTGAATTTGCCTCCTTATCTCCAAAACAATTTGTTCAAAGTTATCTTCTCGACTTTGGAGCAATACAGGTTGTAGCCGGTTTTGACTTTACATATGGGTGCCGTGGAGAAGGAGACATGACTAGAATCAAAAGCGACTCGGATGGAAGAATCGCTGGAATAAAGGTAAATAAAATCGAGTTCGAGGGTGAAAAGATAAGTTCCACACTTATTCGAGATCTGATCTTTTTAGGAGAATTAGAGAAAATCCCACGGTATTTAGGTGATTATTATCAAATAAAAGGAAGAGTTCGTTTAACTAAGCATAATGCAGATATATTAGTCAATCCATATTATTTACTTCCTGCCTCAGGTTTTTACGAAGTAACTGTAACAAATAAATTGATAACTTTAAAGCTAACAGCTTTCGTTTTCAATGGAATGCTTAAATTATTATTTCCCCATGGTGAAAGTTTCCCTTTTAAAGAAAGTGAAATAATTAGACTTTATTGGAACAAACGCTTGACCAATGGATTTTCTAACCAAATAGATAGATGTCAGGAACGGGCCAGTTCAAATGGGATACTTGGATCGGTACCGAATTTCCTGAATCTTGATGGACAAGTGGGCCAACACTTACAAAGTGAAGTCTGATGAAGTCATAAAACCTTAATTGATAGATTAGTAAAAAGAGGGGTGAGAGGTCTTGACAAAAGTAAAAGCTGCGATTTTGGGATCGGGAAATATTGGAACAGACCTAATGTATAAAATTTTAAAAAATGAAGGGAATATGGATTTAGCTTTGGTGGCAGGCATTGACCAAGAATCAGAAGGTCTGGCAAGAGCACAGGCGAAGGGAATTCGTACAAGCCATCACGGAATTGAAGCCATCTTGGAAGACCCAGAGATTAGGATTGTCTTTGATGCGACAAGCGCAAAAGCACATAAGTTGAATGCACCATCACTGCGAGATAAGGGGAAATTAGCGATCGACATGACTCCTGCGGCTATCGGACCATTTGTCGTGCCAACAGTAAATTTAAATGAACATATGGATTCCATGAACGTCAACTTGATTTCATGTGGAGGCCAGGCAACTACACCCCTTGTTCACGCAGTTAATCGCGTTGTACATGTTCACTATGCTGAAGTAATTGCAACGGTAGCCAGTGTATCGATTGGTCCAGGGACAAGACAAAATGTAGATGAATTTGTTCAAACGACTGCGAATGCTGTTCAACATGTTGGCGGTGCCAAACTAGCGAGGGCAATTCCGGTATTTAATCCGGCAGAACCACCTATTAATATGACCAATTCTGTCTATGCAGTGATCAAGGAGGAATTTGATGAAGGAGCTGTCATTGCATCTATTCAATCGATTGTAGCTGAGATTTCAAGTTATGTTCCAGGATACAGATTAAAAGGCACTCCTTTTATCGATTACCGTGAAACACCTTGGGGACGGTTACCAACAGTAGTGATTATGAATGAGGTTGTAGGAGCTGGTGATTTCTTCCCTACCTATGCGGGGAATTTGGATATCATGACCGCATCAGCATATAAAGTAGGAGATTTATATGCCGGACATTTTCTTGGAGTGAAGGAGGTAAGCCGATGAAGATTCCTAGACTGACAGATACGACACTAAGAGATGGCGACCACGCGATTCACCATAGTTTTACACCGGAAATGGTCCGGACGATTGTTCGAAATTTAGATGAAGCAGGGGTGCGAATCATTGAAGTCAGCCATGGTTCTGGCTTAAATGGATCGACACTTCAGCAGGGGTTTTCAGTTCATTCTGAATTAGAACTGATTAAAGTGGCTGTAGAAACAGCGAAACAAGCAAAAATTGCTTCCTTATTCGTTCCTGGAATTGGAACGAGCAAGGAGTTAAGAGAAGCTGCCAAACTAGGAATCTCTGTTATCCGAATCGCTGTTCATTGTACCGAAGCAGATGTAACTGAGCAGTATTTTCGACTAGCGAAAGAATTAGGGCTCGAGGCGGTGGGCTTCTTGATGATGTCCCATTCTCAACCAGCAAAAGTACTGGTTGAGCAGGCTAAGCTGATGGAATCCTATGGTGCTGACTGCGTCTATGTGGTTGATTCTGCAGGGGCACTTGTTCAAAGTGGCGTTAGGGAAAGGGTTTATGCATTAAAGGAAGCGTTGTCCATCGAAGTTGGTTTTCATGCTCATAATAATCTTGGATTAGCGATTGGCAATTCAATTACAGCGCTTGAAGCAGGAGCAGACCAAATTGACGGGACCCTAAGGGGATTAGGGGCTGGCGCAGGGAATGCACCGACCGAAGTACTAGTGGCTGTATTAAATAAAATGGACGTGGATACAGGAATAAATCTTTCCATTTTAATGGATGCCGCCGAGGAAGTAGTGGCTCCGTTGATGCAGACTCCGATCATGATTGATCGTGACAACTTATCGAGCGGATATGCAGGAGTGTATAACAGCTTTTTATTACATGTAAGGCATGCAGCCGAAAAGTTCGGTGTTAACACCTCAGAGATTATGGAGGAATTGGGTAAAAGGAAGGCGGTTGCTGGGCAGGAAGACTGGATTTTAGATGTAGCAGTCGAACTTGCAGAGCAAAAAAAGTTAAAGATTTAGTGGTAGAGATAGGAGGAATCAATGTGACGATTGTTCAAGAAGCTGCCAGCCGCTTATTGGAGGCCGAGGAAACGAAGCAGGTCATTGAACCGTTAACCGTTTCCTATCCAGGGTTTACAGTGGATGAAGCCTACCATACACAATTAGAGATGATCCGCAGAAAAGTTGAACACGGTGGCATCATTGTTGGGAAAAAAATCGGAGCAACAAGTAAAGCTATTCAAAAAATGTTCGGCGTCAACCAGCCTGATTATGGTCATTTATTGGCTGATATGATGGTTGTCGAAGGTGAAACGATATCACTAGATCAATATATTCAACCAAAAGTAGAGTTTGAGATTGCTTTTAAATTGAAAAAGGATTTAAAAGGTCCTAATGTTTCTATCCTAGATGTCATTGAAGCAACAGATTATATCGTTCCAGCCATTGAAGTCATTGATAGCCGCATTCGAGATTGGCAGATCAAATTTGAAGACACCGTTGCAGACAATGGTTCTTCTGCTTGTGCGATTATTGGAGGGAAACCGACGAAGCTAGAAGGACTGGATCTTACCCATATTGGAATGGTTGCTTATCGAAATGGACAAATAATAGATTCAGGCGCAGGTGCCGCCGTACTTGGTAATCCGCTTCGTTCAGTTGCATGGCTTGCGAATTCATTAGGAAAATATGAGGTGGCATTAAAATCTGGAGAAATCGTCCTCTCAGGCGCTTTAACAAGTGCAATAGAAGTGAAGGACAATGACACGTTTACTGCTGAGTTTGCTCATATTGGTTCAGTAACGGCTTCCTTTACACGATAAAAATTAGAAACTAGGTGATAAACATGATTAAGACGGATGTGATCGATCAAATTGCTTTTGAACTATACAACGCGGAAAAACAGAAAAAGTCGGTTAATAAGTTTGTTGATGTCTATCCTGAATTGGATGAAGGATTAGCCTACCAGGTACAAGAACGTTTAATTGAAATGAAATGCAGGGAAGAACAGACAAAAAGAGTAGGTAGGAAACTTGGCTTAACGAGTAAGGCAAAACAAGTAATGATGGGTGTTCATGAACCATCTTACGGGGTATTGCTAGAAAGTATGCAACTGTTTGAAGGAGAACGCGTTTCGCTTTCACCATTTATCCATGCAAAAGTGGAACCGGAAATTGCTTTTATATTCAATAAGGAACTAAAAGGTCCGCATGTAACCGTAGCAGATGTACTAGCTGCAACAGAATATATTGCTCCGGCACTCGAAATCATCGACAGCAGGTTCCAAGGTTTTAGCTTTACACTGCAGGATGCGGTTGCCGATAATTCCTCTTCTTCCCGTTATATTATTGGAGAAAGATTCTATTCACCAGAAAATTTCGATTTGAAATTGATGGGAATAGTCTTCAAGCAAAATGGCGAAGTCGTTGCTACAGGTGCAGGTGCAGCTGTAATGGGGCACCCAGCAAGGGCAATTGCATGGCTAGCCAATAAATTGTATAAGGTTGGGCAGAGCATTCAATCAGGGGAAGTCGTCTTAAGTGGTTCCCTCACATCCGCAGTGAAGATTGAAGCTGGTGACCATTTTTCCGCAAGCTTTGATGGGCTTGGTTCCGTAGAGGCTGTTTTTACTGAATAAACAACAAGGTGAAGGGAGAGAGTTTTTATGCCATTTATTCAGATTAATATTCTTAAAGGCAGATCGCCTGAAAAGAAAGAGCGATTGATTAAAGAAGTTTCTGACTTAGTATCTGAAGTGTTAGAATCTCCGGTTCAAAATGTACGTGTGATGATCAATGAGGTAGAACCTGAACATTGGGGAATCGCGGGGGAATCTGTAAAAAAAAGAAATGAGGTTTCAACATGACAAAAGTACAAATCGGAGTCAGAGAAGTTGGTTTATATATAAACGGTGAGTATATGCAAGCAGGCAATGGGGCAACTTTTGATGTGAAAAACCCAGCTACCCAAGAAATCATTGCGAAAGTAAGTGAAGCAACGGTAGAGGATGTCGATAAAGCCTGTCGCATTGCTAGAGAGGCATTTGAAAAAGGCCCATGGCGGACGATGACTGTAGCAGAGCGTTGTGCAAAACTTCGCCGCATGGCTGAAATTATCCTCGAGCGAAAAGAGGAAATTGCTCGACTAGACGCTACAGATGTCGGAAAACCATTCCACTCTGCTGTCCAGCACGAAGTTCCACGAGCAGCACATAATATCAAGTTCTTTGCAGATTTCATGGAAAAACAGGGCGGGGAAACGTATCCGATGGAAGAAGAATATCTGAATTATACACGGTACGAACCAGTTGGGGTGGCCGCTCTCATTACACCATGGAACGTTCCATTCATGCTGACCACTTGGAAGCTTGGCCCATGTCTTGCTGCAGGGAATACAGCGGTGATTAAGCCAGCGGAAATGACTCCATTATCTGTATCCTTACTTGGTGAAATTGCCAAAGAAGCAGGGATCCCAGATGGTGTCGTAAACGTCATTCATGGTCTTGGAGGAGTAGTAGGAAATGCACTTACTACTCATCCTGAGGTGGATTTAATTTCGTTCACGGGGTCTACCTCTACAGGAAAAAGAATTATGAAGAGCGGAGCAGATTCCTTAAAAAAAGTATCCTTTGAACTTGGTGGGAAAGCAGCAAATATCGTGTTTGAAGATGCAAATCTTGATAAAGCCATCCCCGTTTCAATTCAAGCTGCTTTCATGAATTCAGGGCAAGTATGTCTCGCAGGTTCAAGAATTTTAGTTCAACGCTCCATCTTAGATGAGTTTATAGAAAGATTTAAGAAAGCGGCAATGGAACTGAAAGTGGGCGACCCACAGGAAGCTGAGACAAAAATGGGTCCAGTCGTCAGTGAAGAGCATTATAAAAAGGTAACAAGCTATCTTGAAATTGCCAAGGAAGAAAATGCGACCTTGATCTGTGGAGGAAAGAGACCTGATCTGCCTGTATATTTACAAAAAGGATATTATCTAGAACCTACTGTGTATGTTCAGGAAAATTCAAAAGCGCGGATTTGCCAAGAAGAAATTTTCGGGCCAATCGTCACGATTATCCCATTTGATACCGAAGAAGAAGCACTACAAATAGCAAATGATACAGAATATGGCTTGAATGGTGTGGTCTGGACGGATAACCTACAACGTGCTCACAGAATTTCTCATGCTGTTCGGGCAGGTACGATTTGGGTGAACTGCTGGTTTGTTCGAGATCTACGTGCTCCCTTTGGAGGTTTTAAGAAGAGTGGAATTGGTCGAGAAGGTGGACATCACAGCCTAGAATTCTTTACTGAAGCGAAAAATATTTGTATAGCATTAAAGTAGTTTTTGAAAATGAAATGTAAATAAAGTTAATTTAGCAATTATAAGGGTCTGCCTCCCAGTATGAATAAAGAAATGCCAATCGTACCGTAAAACACTCTCAAATGTTGAAGAATCAACATTTGAGAGTGTTTTTGTTTTGGTGGGACACATTTAGGGATCGGGGTCCAAAGTGCTCGACAATTTGTTAAAGTCATAGTCCGTTGTGAGGAGAAAGTAACTAAATTAACAGAAACTCATATTATAAGGCTCTTAAAAAGAGGTGAAACATTTGCCTGTTTTAGTGAAAAAAGAAAAAACCCCAAAGTAAATTTACTTGTGGGGATGTTTTTCATAGGGAAGATATGGAACTTTCTTAGGGGTATATGTAATTACATCAGAAGAATAAATTTCAATTATTAATTTGTTTTCTATCGATTTTGCAAGTATGAGTATAGGTTGATTGTAATCATTTTTAAAGATAAAATCAGGTCCATTCCAACTAACTGTGGCATCCCGTTTTGGTGGAACATATGAAACCTCTCTACTGTGTGAATTACGCTGAACAACTTTTAAACCAGCATTATCTACTGCATTAAAAAGGGTAGATGATACTTGACATATTCCACCACCAAAGTCCTCTGAAAATTCCCCATTAACGATTACAGTAGCTGGCATATACCCTTTTCCTGCTTTTCTTTCTCCAACCACTTTATTAAAGGAAAATATTTCACCTGGAAAAAGAACATAATTATTAATGGCTTTTGCAGCAAGATAAATATTATTGTTTCTTTCTTTGTTTTTGGAATTGAAGAATGTTACATATTCCCCAATTTTTTCACCTCTAATATTTCCAAGTAATTCACTGTCGACCCTTGGATAAATAGTTAGTAAGGGGACTTCTAATGTAGATGAGCCATTATTAAAATAATAAGAAAAAATATTTTCTGTGAAAACTTGGCGGTTTAAACGGTAACCGAGTTTTTCTGGTATAATATTCCCTTTTTTATCTATAATTGCATTTTTAGGATTTTTAGTTACTTGCTGGTCAATATCGTCCATGAATTTTTCAAACTTTTTTGTATCCAAAATGGGTAATATAGGCCAGTGCATTGAAAAGGTAGTATGGTTGGCAACAGAGATAGGATCACTGTTTTTAGTGATTACTAAACTTCCTGGCATAATCATTTGTTGAGATAAAATTATTATTCCAAGCATCCAACTGAAATTCATATGCTTAAAACCTCCCTAATTTTATTATGAGTTAAAATATCCATTTCATGTAATTGCAGCTTTTCTTTTATTACGGTCATTTCTGGAAATAAAACCTGAGGAAGAAGTATTAGAATGTGTTAAAAAAGTTGTTATCAGTTTAAATGAACTAAATGAAAATTATGATTAATTTTTTGAGACAATGGAGAGAGAAGAATTATATGAGTTTATTACTGGAGCAGCACGAATAGCTGGCTTTGAGTCTGAAGAAGACATAACTGAAGAATGGAGAGAATGGTAAACCTATTTGAACAAATGGGGATTTCTTTTAAGATTTGGTTGCTGCGGCAGCCTTTTTCTTTTTGTGCTAACGGGCAGTTTACTTAAAGAAGGAATGAAAGGATATTACCGTAATATATTGGTCATAAATATTGATTATTGCTGGTGAACGATGAAAAAGACCCCTAGTTTATTAATTTTTTTATTTTACTATTGGTTGTTACTGCTTGCGGTGGTCCTTTTACATCAACATCTTCCGATTTGTATGTAGATAAAAAGGCACATTCAAAGGATGATAAAGAAGCGTGGATAATAGCATATGCCCCCAACAGTATTACAGAAATAGAAAGAAATAAAAATGTGGTGCAAGAACTAATGGTCTGGAACTTGATTAAGGTTAATAAATCTTATTTTTCAAGTTACTCAAAAAAAGGAGATAATCCCTGGATATTAGAGCAAATTTAACATCTTGGTGACAATGCTACTATAAGATGATTAAATTTTAATAATCTCAAGGGTGCTTACTAAGAAGGTACAGCACAATTTTGGGTGCTTTTTTATTGACCTACTGGTCCGGTAATTTGAAGTCGAAAAGGTTAAACGAAGTAAAGGATAGAATTATTTAGTAGAGAAAAAAATGAATAGGTGAAAATCTCTATGAGATACAAAATGAGAATCTTTCTATTGAATGTTTTGATTTTTGGATTGCTTCTAATGAGTGATCTTCCAATTGAAAAATGTTTTCTTTGGATGTCTTACATCAGCCTTGCCTTTCTTGTTTCTATCGTGCTGTGGCAACTAATCGAGTTTATTTGGATACTCATCCTTCAAAAAAAGTCTTATGATCGCTTTTTCTTTTGGATAAAGCCAAAGTCAAAAAGAAAACTCAAGAAAAAAAGAAAAAGGTAAGTAAAAACTTGTTACACTAAAACTTTTCTTGTCTAAATCTTATGTAACTAACGGGTCCAAGAGGTGAATTAGGGGATGGTTTTGCTATCCCCTATCTTTTTGTACTAACTAGTAGATTAGTTGAACAAAATTTAGTTCAGGTGTTTAATTTATTACAGAACTTTTAAAGAATTGCGGGGGACTTAAATTGGATATGTGGGTTAATAAAGGATTTTCAATTTCCACAAATAAAGAGTATTTAGATCTACCATTAATACATAACTTCTTGAGTCAAGAAGCATACTGGTCAAAGGGCATACCCAAGCAAATAGTAAAAAAGGCAATTGAAAAATCTCCGCTATGTTTTGGAGTTTATAAAGGTGAAGCAGGAAAAGACAGTTTTGAACAAGTTGGTTTTGCAAGGGTAATTACTGATTTAGCAACGTTCGCTTATCTTTGTGATGTGTTTATATTACCAGATTATCGGAAATTAGGGTTATCAAAATGGTTAATGGATATTATCACAAATCAATCCGAATTACAGGGTGTTCGTAGATTTATGTTAGCTACTAATGATGCACATTCATTATATAGTCAATATGGTTTTGAACAGAATGTTAATCCCGAACTATTTATGCAAAAGGTACTTAAAAACCCATATAAACAGTAAGATTTCTTCAACTAAACTGGCTGCCACCCATTGGCGGCTTTTCTTTTTAAGAAAGTTCGGTGAAACAATAAATCAAATTCAATTTACTAGGGCGATTGATCAACTACCATGAAAATTAACTTCTGTAACTTCGGTAAAAAGGCAATACTTAGGGGAAGGATTAGAATATTTTTCCTTAGAAAATGCATACTAAAAACATAATCTAAAGCAATTGCAGAAAGGGACGGAGTTGATGTCATATTTTCTGAAGTTTTTAAGAGGAAAGCGCTCTTCTCGGTTCCATCAAGCAAGCTATAGTTCTAATCATCAGAAAAAAAATATGGAAGATGATGTCCTGGACTCTGATTTATCTCAAAATATAGAGAATATCCAACTGCTATTTTCTCAAGCCCCGGATTTAGTGATTCGTCGCTTTCCTATCGCATCGAGTAAAACGAAGGCCGCTTTGGTGTACTTGCCCGGATTGACGGATAAAGATGCGATTCATAATCATGTTCTGAAGCCATTGATGGACAGCTCTTTCGAACTTGATAAGGAACTGCCCATTACAATTGGAGATGTAGAAGTCGTCGATACGTGGGGCCAGATCGAAAGTGCGATTCTAGATGGAGATAGCGTTTTATTGTTACATGGACAAAACACCGGGTATCGATTAGATACAAAAGGATGGCCGCAAAGACAACTGAATGACCCTCAAAACGAAATCGCTCTTAAAGGTGCACATCAAGGGTTTGTGGAAACAGGGAGTCAGAATATCGCATTAATTCGCAGGTATATTCCCCATCACGAATTAATACTGAAAGAAATGACAATCGGTTTACGAGGAAAAACAAAGGTTTCTCTTTTATATTTAAGAGATGTGGCATCTGAAGACGTGCTAAGAGAATTGGAGTCACGGCTTCAAAAAATTACAGTTGACGCGATCATTAATACTGGCGAACTGATCGAGTTCATTGAAGACAATCCTTATTCACCCTTCCCGCAAATAATGTTGACCGAAAGACCTGATACAGCAGTATCCCAAATTCTCCAGGGAAGATTTGTGATTGTTTTGGACCGTTCTCCGAGCGTATTGATTGCTCCGACAAATTTTATGTCCTTTTTTCAGGCTGTGGATGATTACGGTTCCCGTTGGTTAATTTCTACCTTTATCCGAGTAAGCCGATTTTTAGCCTTTATAATTACCTTGTTTTTTCCCGCCAGCTATGTTGCGTTTATTTCCTTTAATTTTGAAGTCATCCCGATGGAGCTTTTACTTTCGATTGCTGAATCAAGGATACAAGTTCCATTCGCGCCTGTGCTGGAAGCGGTAATTATGGAGACAATCTTGGAATTGATGAGGGAAGCTGCATTAAGACTGCCTACTCCAATTGGTCAGACCATCGGCATTGTAGGTGGCATTATCATTGGGCAGGCGGCTGTTGAGGTGGGAATTGTCAGCAACATTATGATTATCGTCGTTGCCGTTACAGCCATCGCTTCTTATAACATCCCTAATTATGATATGAGTTCGTCCATTAGACTGTTAAGATTTCCACTGATGCTATCCGCCGCGATGTTTGGAATTGTAGGGATTGTGGTAGGGTGGATGACAGTAGTTGCCCATCTTGTTAGTCTTGAATCATTAGGCACACCATATGGAACTCCTCTTGCTCCATTCCGATTTGCAGATATGAAGGATGCATTTCTGCGCTTTCCTTTATGGACAATGAAAACCCGCCCAAAAGGAACGGGGGCAATTTCAACTATTCGACAAGGGCGAAATCGCACTAAAAGGTGAAACGATGAAGAAATATGCCTATAATGAAATCACGCTTATGCAGTATATTTTTTTGATTAATGGAACACAGGTGGGGACGGGAGTTTTATCTCTCCCGCGCATACTGGCAGAAAAAGCTGGAACTGACGGTTGGATTGCTATTCTAATTGGCTGGCTTTTCTCTGTGGCTGCCAGCATTTTTTTAGTTAAAACCGCTGCAAAATACCCTGAGGACAGCCTTTTCGAAATTCTAATACGTTTTTTCGGAAAAATACTGGGGAAAGTGATTTTCTCTTTTTACATGGTGTACTTTGCATTTTACGCTTGGACCATTCTTGTAAACGCCAGTCTCTATATCAAGGCATGGTTTCTGCCTAAAACCCCTGGTTATATCATTTTGCTATTATTTTCGATTCCGACTTTTTTTGTTGCCCGTAACGGTTTGCGCGTTTTAGGCAGGTACTCGGAACTATCCTTTTATATGGTATTGTGGATTCCTCTGTTTTTTTTGATACCGCTAAAGGATGGAAATTGGCTCCATTTCCTTCCTTTGCTTAAAGAAGGGTGGCAACCAGTTTTATCTGCTGTGCCGACTACTGTATTTTCCTTTTTGGGATTTGAAGTAGCGTTCTTCTTGTACCCCTTTTTACAAAAAAAGCAGCATGCGGTGCTCGGAATCACGATTGCAAACACCTTAACGATGTTGTTTTATGTATTTGTGACGGTCGTCTGCTTTGCCTATTTTAGCCCCGATGGGATTATTGAATTTAATCAACCTGTACTGAATTTACTTAAACTTATTGAATTTCGTTTTTTGGAGCGTTTTGACATGGTTTTATTGGCTGTATATCTGATTGTTGTTTCTACAGCCTGGATTCCTTGCGTATACATTGCAGCGTTTTGTTCTAGTCAATTACTTGGAAAACAAGATCACAGCAATTACGTGATTATTTTATTATTGATTCTTATTGGATCGGTATTTTGGCTCGATCCTACTTGGTTTGATTCGGAAGGGTGGCAGAAGAAGGTGGTCAAAGGCGGGCTGGTATTGGCATTCGTTGCCCCGCCCTTTTTATGGGTTTATAGCTGGATATATGAAAAGTTCCGTCGGAGGGTAAGCCATTGAAAAGGAAGATATTGCTTTGCCTATCGCTTGTGGCTATGTTGATGACCGGATGTGTGGACCAAATGTATGTTGAAGATGTCACTTTGTCACTAATACTTGGTTTAGACTTGGACGAGGATGACAATTTAGTGGTGTTCATGTCAAGTCCGGTGTTTAACAAAGAAGCAAAGGTAAAAGAGGAGAAAGTCGAAGTGAAGGCTGTTACGATTCGAGATTCCAGGGAACTGTTTGATCAAACCGTAATGGCTTTAACATCAGGAAGCAAAACGCAATTAATCTTAATCGGAAAAAAGCTGTTAAAACGAAAAAATTGGATTGATTATCTCGATCCCTTTTATCGGGACCCCAAAAATACGGTAACCACACGCGTGGTCGCCGTAGATGGACCTGTTTCGGATGTGATTTTTTTCAAGCCAGAAGACAAGCCTCGTCTCCCATTATATTTAACTAATTTAGTTGATACAGCCTTCAGAAGAAATGTCGCTGTAAAAACGACCATTCAAGAGTTTCATGAGCAAACGACGGAAAAAGGGATGACAGCAAGTATTACTGAGATGAAAAAAGACGGTAAAATCATGTTGACAGGCACGGCTCTGCTGGATGAAAAGGGAAGATATAAGTTAAGCATAACACCGCCTGAAAACAAATTATTACGCATCCTTCAGCATAAAACAAAAGGAGATTTCCCATTTACCATTTCAGTTCCTTTGAAATCGAATAGACAGGATAAACATTGGATCAGCTTTAGTACGCCGAGGATCAAGTTAAAAACAAAGGTAAGGTATAACGATCATTTTATTTTTGACACAGAGGTAAAAATGAGAATTGCCATTACAGAACGGCTTTTTCCATTCAATGTACGGAAGGACACAGTGAAACTGCAAAAGAGTATAGAAACGATACTGCAAGCAGATTTCGAGCGCTTAATCAAGAAAACGCAAACCGCCACCATTGACCCGTTTGGATTTGGGATTTATGCAAGAGCCTATACGTATCCAGAGTGGAAAAAAGTCCAAAATCAATGGGGGCAAGCCTTTTCAAAGGCTGATGTAAACGTCAAGGTAAGTGTAACAATTGGCGGGATGGGAACGATTAAGTAACTCGGGCCAATGATGTGATTTCATTTCAAGAAATGAGGAAGAAATTTATGAGTTTTCCAGCTAAAGCGGGCCATTTTTTAAGGGAGAGGTGACCTGATGGAAAAGCTGTTCACATCGTCGTGAGCTATTAGAATTTACGAATTATTAACAAAATAAAATATTAACCTCTTCCCTGTATTTGATTACGAAGGTAATTGTGAATGGGACTTGGTTTTAAAGATTATAATCTTGAAAAGAATGCGCTAGATGCTTTAAAGGATGGCCAAGTGAAACTATCCACACAGAACCTGTATGGTACCTACATGCCTGACGGGGTTGCTGCACAAAAAATTGGCGGCAAGAATTACATCTTTACAGCGAATGAAGGGGATGCAAGAGAATGGGGAGATTATGTAGACACCGGTTCTTATACCTTCCCTGGTACAAAATACAAAATTGATAGTATCTTAAATTCAGAAAGAGACGGGCTAGAAGCAGGTAAGAACTATATATATGGCGGCCGCTCCTTCTCCATTTGGGACGCGGAAACAATGGAACAAGTATATGATAGCGGAAGTGATTTTGAGAAAATAACAGGTAAGCTTTTTCCTGATGCGTTTAATTCATCCAACAACAAAACTGAACTAGATTCAAGAAGCGGAAAAAAAGGACCTGAGCCTGATGATATTAAGGTTATGAAAGTAAATGGTAAAACATTTGCCTTTATCGGTTTAGAAAGAATAAGCGGCATTATGATGTATGATGTAACAGATATCGAAAATGTAAAGTTCTATGATTATATAAACGTAAGAAACTTTGCAGGAAACGATATTGCAACAAGTGGAGATCTGGCCCCGGAAGGACTTTCCTTAGTGGAAGCAAAGGATAGTCCAACTGGAAATCCATTGCTACTTGTAGCAAATGAAGTGTCCGGCAATGTGAGAGTTTTCGAGATTAGTGGAAAATAGGTGGTAGAAGGTTAGTGAGATGTTCACTAACCTTTTTTATTTTTTCGTTGGTTTGGACCAACATTATTTTGTTATTGTAATCTCTCTTTTCATCCTAAAAAAAATAATTTAAAGTAATCCTTTATACAGTTCTTACAAGGGAGCTATAGGAACTATTGCCTAGAACCGCATTAATCGCTGTTTTAATAAAATGGCATTAATTTGCTAGTACATCTTGATACGCTTCCTTACTTTCAAGAACACTTTTTGCGTAAGGACATACAGGAATAATATATAAGTTTTCATCTCTTGCATATTCAGCTATCTTGTTTACTAATTCTTTGCCTAATCCACGACCATTATGTCCATCGTATACAACTGTATGGTTTACAATAATTAAATTTCTTCCATTTACATCTTTTCCGCTTGGGATAAATTGAATTCTTGCAATAATTTCATTAGATTCTTCAATATAGAATTCATTCTTGCCCATTTTAATTTCAGTCATTTCCACATTCTCCTAACTTTTTTAGTTCTGTTTATTTTTGCTCATAAGTAAGTGCTCTGCTTGGACAACGATCAATCACTTCCATGATTTTTTCAGCTGTGGCATTCTGTGGTGATACCCAAGGTCTTTTCTGGGTATTGAATACACTGGGCAATCCCTTTACACATTCTGCTGCATGTTTGCAAATATTGGATTTCCAAAATATTTTGATACCTTCAGCTTCATAAGTTTTAATATTTTCGCTCATAATATCCTCCTTCTAATAGTTCTGTGGGAATAGTAATTTTAAATTTATATTTCACAAAACTGTATGATGGGTTTTTACCAACAAACAAGCAACTTTGTAGCAGCATTATAAATTTTTGAAAAACAATATTAATTTAATAGTACTTTATGTTACAAGGAATCTCCAATTTGAGGCTTGTTATAAAATAAAATAATATAGACGGAGTGAAGTTATTTATAATTAGATTTTAGGATAGGGTCAGAGCCCCAACGTGCGATAAAAAAATGCTTAGCTTATTTCTTAAGCCGTTCTCATTTGAGGTACCCGCATAGTAAAAAAACAAATATATAAATAGTTATAGAAGCAGTGTGTTTCACATATGTAATTACACTGCTTTTTGTACGTTTTCAGTAAGATTATGTATAAAGTATTTATTGTAGCTTCTTTAACTAACTAGGCAGGTTTGTTAAAGAAGGAATATAAAAGAAATTGGTAGAATAAGTAAATTGGATATAAATCTTAACGTCTAAATATTAATAAGAGGAGAATGTCTATGGGAACTAACGAGGTAAAAAGGTTAAACTAAAATAAGCGCGGGGGGTTTAAAAATATGAAACAATTGGGGACGCTATACTTTTTCTGTGGAAAAATGGGAGCTGGAAAATCAACTAAATCACAACAATTGGCGAAAGATAAACATGCGGTACTGTTGTCTGAGGATGAATGGCTTTCATCTCTTTATCCCAATCAGATTGCATCATTTGAGGACTATCTAAAATTCTCAGCGCAGCTCAAGCCGTTGGTGAAAAAGCATGTCCAAAACATATTAAGTGTTGGTACAGATGTAGTGATGGATTTTCCAGCTAACACTCAAAAACTGCGAAAATGGTTTTTGGATATGGCGTCAGAGGTCAATGCAAGCCATCAACTAATTTTCCTGAATCTAAATAACGAGCAATGCTTACGTCAAATTGCACAAAGGCGTAACGAACAACCCGAAAGAGCAGCTTTTGACACGGAAGCAGTGTTTATTCATGTTACTAAATTTTTTGAAGCACCAGAGGCATCCGAGGGTTTAAATATTTTAGAGTTTAGCGGAAAAGAATAACAAGGAGTGCTCTAGTGAAAGAAGGGTAAATAAAAAAGTCGATTTCTTATTGGAAATCGGCTTTTTTAGGTTGAAACTTCCTTAACGTTGTAAATCCGCATTTTCCTGACTCTACCCCAATCTGAAAAACGAGATTGAAAACTTGTTTCATACTTTGAAAGACAAGTTGATAATATCCACTTTCTTTAAAGATAAGTACTTCAACTGTCTCAGTACGGTTATCTACGATCCAATACCCTTTAACTCCTGTCGGTTCATATACTTTTATTTTTAGCTAACGCACATTATTGTCAGTTAATGGCGTATTTTTACAATTATACAGAGGGAACCGAATGGTAAATGTGGTTCCTTTTCCTTTTTGGCTTTGGACGATGATTTTTCCATGAAGCGAGTCGATAATGCGATAGCTCACCATGAGTCCTATACCAGTTCCTTTTTCTTTCAGAGAATAAAAAGGTTGTCCAAGACGTTTCACTTCATCTTCATTCATCCCGACTCCCTCATCTTGGATTTGGATCAGCACATGCTGTGATTCCTGTTTCATGAGAATGGAAACCGCACCACCTTGATGTATCGCTTCGATGCCATTTTTGATGATATTGAGGAAGGCCTGTTTCACTTTTTGGGGATGACCCAATATCACACACTCTTGCTCCGGAAGTCGGACCTCTATGCTTACTTTTCGTTCTAAAGCATAGGAGTAGAGGATATTGACGACCGTTTGTATTGTTTCGCAAACATCGACGGACTCGTTCATATCCGCTTCTGGCTTGGCAAGCGAAAGATATTCGGTAATGACGTCATTTGCCCGATCTACTTCTTCTATACAAATTTGAACATACCCTTTATACGTCTCTGAAATTGGAGATTGTAGAAGTAACTGGAGAAATCCTCGATTGGTCTGCATAGGATTTCGAATTTCATGAGCAAAGGAACTCGCCAATTCTCCGAGTATCTTATATTTTTCCGCCTGTTGAGCTTCCATGTGTAACTGAGAATTTTCCCTTAAGGTTTCAATCAGAAAAATAGTTACAAAGGTGGCAACACATATCGTTAAAACTTCCTGAAGTGTGCTGAACAATTCCATGTCTTGCAAATCCACGAGGATGAAGATCAAGGACATCCCCAATGTTATCCTCCAAGTCAGTTTCATTCGACCTGCTCGATCTTGCTGGACGAAACGTGGATATGCTAAAAAAAACATGGGTAAGAGGAACAAGATTTCGTATACCGTTGAATAAAAACCAGTCCCTCCAAAGTACCAACGATACAACAATAAAATAATCGTGAGAACAATACCTGTTGCGTATCCATCTCCATAAAATATACCTATCATGAGTGCTACAAACCGTAGATCATTTCGCTCGTTTACATCCGAATAGATTGGGAAGGACATGCACAATACTAACGTAATCATTGCCAAGAAACTGAAAATTAATTTTTGACGCTTCGTTTCGATGAATTGATGACGATTGGTTAAATACATAGAATAAAAAAAGACAGGAATCAAAATAATCATTACTTGTAAGAGCAAATTTTTAGTATATTCCATACAGTTTACCTCATTGTTAAACTCATTCTAGTATAAAAGGAAACTGAATATAAAAACAGGGGAAAAAAATGGGTTCTAATGCAAAAAATTCAAAACAATCTCAATTAATCTCTAAAGCTTGGAGATACTGATACTATTACTCTAAAAAAGAGGTATGATCAGTATGGGGTCCTGATACGATTGGTTTATTAAGCATTGCAATTGTTATAGGTTTAGTAGATTATTGAAAAAGGGATTTTTCTAAATATAACCAATTTCGGGCTTTTTAATGTTAGACTTATGGTTGAAACGAAATATATTTGCTAAACAAACCTGTTGTTTAATTCTGTTCTGATTGATTTCCATAAGTGAGTGTGGTCGTATTGATAAAAGTTAAGAAATATTTTTTTATTGCACTTATTCCTTTTTTTGCGTCTATGGCATTAAATTTCCCTTTCCCTGATGTAAACCCATATGGAGACAATTGTTTCAGTATTTGATATACCTGTTCAATCGGCAAATGGAATAAATTATGTAGGAATTACGTCGTTATTATAACTAATATTTAGCCTGTATTTTCTCGTGAAATCTTTAAAAAAATATCATGTTCGATTAGTTATTACTGCTATTATGATAGCAATTTTTACTCCTACTTTCGTAGCCAGTTCATTTCAAAAAACTTTTGCTACTGGTATTTACGCAATTTCATATGAATTAGATGATAGTAAATGTAGTTTTGATAAGACTAATGAGACAACCTTACATGGGGTGTGTGAACTTCCTTTTAAAAATTACAGCAAAAATGATGTTCAGTTTACCATTGAATTTTATAAACGATATTCCTTTGAAGACGAAATACCTATGGTATCTCTCATGAATAACACTGCTCCATATAGGGTCAAGTTAAGAGGAAATGGGACAAAGCGTGTAATAATTGAGACAAATATTGATATCTCTAAGATGGAAAACCAAATTGATGGTGGCGAAGCTACGGGTGTTAATATTATCATTAAGTCGGGGAGAAGAAGCAGAAAATTATGATGCTCACTGGGAAACTTATTAAGTTAACGGGTATTTATGTTAAAAACGAGATTGCTGCTGCGATCCCTTTTGTTAGTCAACTAAAGAAGCAGGTTGAGGAGTGGTGTTTAACTTGTGATCAACAATCGGGTGCGTTTATGGAGTAACAAAAAAGCCTCATTTCTCAGCATTAAATTGAGAAATGAGGCTTTTAATATTGAAAATTCCTTAACGTTGTCAAATCCGGATTTTCCTGACGCTACCCCTAATTGCATTGGCATAAGCATGATGAATTTTTGAAGGTTAATTTCGTTAGGAAAGTAAGGTACAATAGAACAAAGGAAACATTATGTGAATATCGATCAGAAATGGATCGCACATTTATGAATTAAGAAAACTATAGGTGTATAGAAAAATGAACAATAAACTTAATGAACTCAATAAAACGAAAAAACCGTTATTCGTCACGGTGTATGATCAATTGTATAAACTGATCATGGATGGAACGTTTCCACCTGATAGCCGGCTGCCAACAGAACCTGAATTGTCCAAAGTATTTGGTGTCAGCAGAATGACCTTGAGACATGCTTTGGCACTTTTGCACGAAGATGGATTGGTTAAGAAGGTCCATGGTAAAGGGAATTTTATTACTAAATTTCATCAAAATGAAAGTATCGATGGCTTGGAGAAATTGGGGAACCCCTTGTATAAATGCTATACGGAAAAAATCGAGGAGGTTGAACTCGATTTCCGGATTGACTTAGTAACGGATTATGCAAGACAAGTATTAAGACAAGAAATGACGGCAGTGGTAGCATTGGAACGCTGGTATAAAAGCAGCGATAAGGTTGTCGCCTATGCTTTAACCATGATGCCAATAGAAGCCGTATCCGAGTTAAATCTAGATTTGCAGAATGAGGTGCAATTATTGGAGATGTTAGAAGAGAATGTATACGAACTCGCTAATTCCGCTTCTATTGAAATCAAACGTTCCAACTCCGTCAATACTCCATCGCTAAAATATCAAATTTTTGGCGGAGAAGAATGTGATTTGATTTTAGAAAGTGTTTTTATTAGTGATAAATATCCTGTTGTTTATAATAAATACTATATCCCAACAGAGTTTAGTCAAATTAGGATAAATGCGTCTAAATAAATTTATAACGTAAAAAAGCAGTGTGTTTCCTACGAAAACACACTGCTTTTTTGCTACAAAAAAACAAATTTTCAAAAAAAGATGGGTTGTCGATATATAAAAGGTATGATATCCTTTTCATTGTTAAGATATATACAAGTATTTATACAACTATACAACATTGTATAGTTGTATACATCAGGATGACAGCGGATACAAACCTGATAATACTAACGCAAATACTTCCTAGTAAACAATGAGAAGGAGAGAACAATGATGAGTACAACGATTCACAAGGAAACCCCGCATATTAAACCAAAAGGAGTAGAGATTGCTGAAACTATTCTTTTACCGGGAGATCCATTGAGAGCAAAATTTATTGCCGAAACGTATTTAGAGAATGCCGTTCAATTCAATTCCGTCCGTAATATGTTCGGATACACAGGAACTTATAAAGGGAAGAAAATATCTGTCATGGGAACAGGAATGGGCATGCCGAGTATGAGCCTTTATTCATGGGAGCTGATCCATGTATTTGGTGTGAAGAATTTGATTCGCATTGGTACCTGTGGTGCCATGCAGGAACATATGAATCTATATGATATCGTTTTTGCCATGGGCGCTTCTACAGATTCCCGTTATGTTCATCAATTCAATCTTCCTGGAGAGTTTTCCAATATTGCCTCCTTTGCCTTATTGGAAAAAGCAAAAAAAACAGCTGATCAAAAATGTCTTCCTGTACATGTTGGAAATGTCCTTACGAGCGATATTTTTTACAATGCGGATGAAACAGCCTTGGAAAAGTGGCGTAAAATGGGGATTCTATGTGCGGAAATGGAGACGGCTGGTCTTTATATGAATGCATCCTATGCGGGAGTTAATGCACTTACGATTTTAACAGTAAGCGATCATATTATTCGAAATGAACAAACGACACCGGAAGAGAGACAAGTTGCTTTTACCAATATGGTGGAAATTGCCTTGGAGCTGGCTTAAGCACTGAATATCGGATTGTCAGGCATTTGATTCCGACTAATAGGTGATTATGGACTGATTACTAAGAGAGATAGTAAGGAGAGGAATGTATGGCAACAATAAGTGCAAATGCGACCATAGCAGAAGCTAAAGAAGATAATGTCAAGAAAGCAGTACCTATTATCTTATTGTTATTTCTACTATGTTTAGTCATTGATAATTCGTTTAAGATTATTTCTGTCGATATGGCAAAGGATTTTCATATTTCAGCAACAGCCGTAAGCTGGCAGGCAACCCTAGCTGGTTTAGTGATTGGAATTGGGGCAGTAGTTTACGCGACCTTGGCAGATTCTATTAGTCTAAGAAAACTATTTAGCGTCGGGATTATTTTAATCTGTGCCGGCTCCGTTTTGGGCTATATTTTTCAACAATCGTTTTTGCTGGTAGTTGTTTCAAGGATTATTCAAACAGCTGGTTTGGCATCAGCTGAGACACTCTATGTGATCTTTGTAACGAAACATTTGCCTGCAAATGAACAAAAGAAGTTTTTAGGATTAAGTACGAGCAGCTTTGCGCTATCACAGATTATCGGTGCATTGACTGGTGGTTATGTTTCTACCTATTTCCATTGGACATCTTTATTTTTAGTTCCATTAGTCACTCTTCTCATCCTTCCTTTTATTTTAAAATATCTTCCTAAGGAAGAGGGGAAGGACACTCATGTGGATGTATTAGGATTATTTTTAGTTGGAGTAATCTCTGCAGCGCTATTATTATACATTACAGATTTCAACTGGATTTATCTTCTCGTGGTTATTGTGACTTTTGCCTTGTTCCTTGCTTATACCAGCAAGAATTCCAAAGCTTTCATCGGAATTTCGTTTTTCAAAAATAAGCAGTTTCTCTCGTTGCTTGGAGTCGCATTTGTTATTTATTCAGTTCAATTAGCGTATATTTTCTTGTTTCCGTTTTTACTTGAAAAAATTTATGGTTTTAAGCTTGATACCATTTCGTTAATATTAATTCCAGCATATGTATTAGCGGCAACGGTTGGAGTACTTTCAGGAAAAATTGCGAGAGTGATGGGAAGCAGGCAATGTATTACCATTGCTATGGCTGGTATTATTGTAAGTCTATTGTTAGGTGGATTTTTTGTAAAAACATCTGTTGTGATTTTTGTTGTATCCATGATTTTATTTTCTAGTTCATTTGCGTTTATGTACGCACCAATGCTCGATTCCTGCATTAGCACGATTGCAAAAGAAAATTCAGGAACTGCTATCGGAATTTTTAATTTGATTCTTAATGTTGCTGCATCGATCGGAATTGCTTATACTGCAGCCATGATGGACCATTCAGCAATGCGCACCCATCTTCTTGGCTATATAAGCAATCCGGTTGCTTCCATGTATAGTAATGTCCTATTTGTTCTTGCACTCATTACGATTTTCAGTTTAATTCTGTATTGGGGATTAGTGGGGAGGAAAGCGACGAGATAAATTACTTTACAGATTTCATTAGAGCTCCAAGCTTAAAAGTCTGGAGTTCTTTTTTTAAAGCTAGCTTTTTTATGTTTTATAGAACTATTTTACATAATCAGTGAATTTAGGAAATTGATAGATTTTAAAACGTTAATAAACCGACCTTTCGTTCGCTTCACAATTTTCTCTATACCATGATTTTATACATCGTTAGTTAATCACCGTGGTTTTTTCTTTCTTCAGCAATCGGGCGCTTTTCTTGAATAAGAAGGCGTCTTTCTGTATTGTACTGGATTCTGGAACAACAACAATTAATAGGGATTGGAGTTATATTAAGGTGTAGAAGAGATTGTGAAGGATTGCACTTAAACAAACGGATGCTTTAACACAAAGGAGATCGTCTATATGGCGGTCTTTTTTTACTAAATGGTAGGTGTACCTTTGAAATAAAGTCGTACTGTTTATAAAAAAGATGTACCGTTTTAAAGAAAGTTATACCGTTTACCAAAAAGTTGTATCGTTTTATTCCTTTTCAATTAAAGAATTCTATGTGAGTTTTAATCAAACTTTTTATAAAACTAAATGTTTATTCAAAAAGAACTGAATCCAATTTGATTAAACTTTTTTAAATTGGATTCGGTTTATTTTCTATAGAATAGGGATTTGTGAGTTGTTTTTAATTAAACTTTATTCCAAATCAGTTTAGGGAATGTGCCTAATAAAGTAACTGTCTAGTAAATTGCAAGCCGCCAAGGGGCTGGTCCTTGCTTTGGTCACTTGTGCTTGCTGAGATATGGTACCTGTCGATTTACTGATGCTTCAAAGTGTGAATATGTTAGTGAGTCGCCATACATTAAATTCCATTCATCACTATCATGTGTGGGATCACGACGAACTTAATGACAAACATGTAGAACATATGTTATGTTTTATCCCTACATAATTTAAAAATAAAAAGAAGAGGTGTTTGAATATGAATAAAACAGAATTAGTGAATGCTGTTGTAACACAAACAGAGTTAACAAAGATAAATGCTGCAAATGCGGTTGATGCATTGTTTGAAACCATCTCTAATACTCTTGCAAAAGAAGAGAAAATCCAGTTGATTGGATTTGGCACATTTGAGGTGCGTGAGCGTGCAGCTCGAACAGGTCGTAACCCACAAACTGGTGAAGAAATTCAGATTTCTGCTTCTAAAGTTCCAGCTTTTAAACCAGGCAAGGAATTAAAAGAAGCTGTTAAATAAGTTTGTTTAGTTCTTAAAGAATTGGCTCTAAGGTATGATCCCTAGAGCCTTTTTGTGTTTGAAATAGAGTGTCTATTCAGGGAGGCGTTTTGGACATACGGCTATATTATTAAAGAGATCAGGAGGAATTAGAAAACTTATCAAAGTAGATTGTGAAGATTTTTACTTAAACTAAAGATGCAGTTTAGTTGAAGAAGGGTAGGATTTTAATAAGAACTAACTAATAAAAAAGCCTCAGACAACCTCTGAGGCAAATTACATCATATTAGGGATAAATACGTTTGTAAAGAAATAATAACCAAGTGCACCCACTAACACACCAATAAGAACTAAAACAATCGGAAAAACATTCTTTTTCATAATCCCTCTCCTTTTTACTAAATTTTAACATATCGTCTTTTTCAAAGGTAATAGAAACTATCTTTATCGTTTAATTATCGGAAAACAAGACATGATGATATGTTCGCTGTGGCAGTCCTTTTCTATTGTTAAACTCCCATGAAAATAAAAAATAAAAAAGGGCATGAAAAAATAGACCCAGAAAAACCAGTTTTTAAAAAAAGGCTGAGCCTCTTGAAGAAAGAGTATAAGGTTAGCTGGTAAAACGAAATAGTAATACCTTTCTATTTAAAATAAAATCAGGAAAGCTGGCGCAACAACCAGAAAAAGGATTAATCTCCCATAAGTGCTACCCCTAAATGGGCGCGACAGTCGGTGGTACACCGTGGTCGTTGGAGTCAGACTAACGGATGGGCTCAAAGGCACCATAGTTCAAAGACCTTCTTCGCCAGCATTAAAACAGTATAGACTCCAAGATTAATTTTCATTCTCTGTGGTGAAGCGCTGATTTTTGCGCTTCATGGATGGCTAACGGGTAGCTTGAGTTACATATGGGATTCTGTCAATGATCGCTGCGGCGGTCATTTTTCTTGTTGAACAAACGTGGCAGGATAGTGTAAGAAGGAAATCCAATAATAAATGTAGAATAGTTCCATGCAGGAGGAAGAACGAGTAATGTTCTTCATTATTTGATAGGGAGAGAAATTTAATGTTTTCTAATGAAGAAAGAGATGCAATTTATAAAGCTATTTATTATAGGAGAGATATTCGAAGTTTTTTGTCAACTCCTATCCCAGAAAACAAGATACATAAAATATTAAATGCAGCTCATCATGCACCTTCAGTAGGTTTTATGCAACCTTGGAACTTTATTATCATTTCCTCTGACGAAATTAAAGAAAAATTAGCCTGGGCGGCAGAAAAAGAAAGACGAGCATTAGCTATTCATTATGAAGGGGAAAAAGAAATGAAATTCCTTGATTTAAAAGTTGAGGGTTTAAAAGAAGCTCCTGTAACTATTTGTATAACATGTGACCCAACAAGGGGAGGTTCACATGTATTAGGGCGAAATTCAATTCCTGAAACAGATATTTTATCAACAGCCTGTGCTATTCAAAATATGTGGTTAGCATCTTGTGCTGAAGGACTTGCGATGGGGTGGGTAAGTTTTTATAAAAAGAATGATATTCGAGATATTTTAGAAATACCACCACATATTGACCCTATTGCTCTTATATCTATCGGTTACACTAATCACTATCCAGAAAAACCTATTTTAGAATTAGCTAATTGGGAAAAAAGGCGTTCGTTAGAACATCTCATTTTTGAAAATAAATGGGGTAGAAACTAAACGGCTTATTCAACAAACGGGTGCTTTAACAAAGCCGGGTTCCTCCGGATACCGTCTTGTTAATTATTTTAGGAATTTTTACTAATTAATAAAATCACTTCTATTGCTATAATATTAATGGGTCGGGGGTTTTCATGCTCTCGGCTTTTTTCATTTTCAAAACAATTCCAAGTGTAGAATCTGTCATAGTATGTTAGGTTTTTGTATATGTATGTGACGGCATAAAAAAGTATAGTTTGGAAACTTTATACTTTATGTATGATTTGATCATTCAAATTGAGGTGAACTAACCTAATGACTTCAAAAAAGCATAAAGTCTTTAATTTTACTATTATACTGATACCATGGCTATCGTTGTTATTTATAGGGAAACGTAGTATAAAACGTTATTCTGGTGCAGGTGTTTTTATAGCTATTTTTGAAATTATAAATCATTTGTATGGACGTAAGAGGAAGTGGTGGGAATTTTACGAAAAGCCAAAATCATTTAAAAGGGATGAACTTCCTTTTGATATTGGTCCTTATTTGCCTATGTCTGTGTGGTTTCTTAAATTATCATATGGAAACTTTAAAAAATTTGTATTTATTTAATGCGATAGCAAATGGACTCTTTGCTTTTCTCTTCGTTCCTTCCTTAAAAAAAATTAAAATTGTTCGTCTAAATAGGTTAAACTATTTTCAATTCTTTATATATATTCATTACAAAGCGTATATATTGTATGCGGTACAGTATTTATTTGAAAAGGTGAAAGAGTATAACGGTGTACTTGAAAAAATAAAGATAAGGTTACTCAACTAACGGGTGCAAGAGTTAAAGAAGGGGATCGCTGCGGCGATCCTTTTTCTTGTTGTACTAACGGATGCAGTTTAGTACAAGAAGGTATTTACCAAAACCATATTGAATTATAATTTAAATAATGTTATCGAAGCGGGGGTTAAAAAGTATGGAGGATTTTAAAATCCTAATATCAAGATGGGAGCAAATACTACAAAAATTAGAGAACAATAACGGCAATGTCCACCCAATCGAAATTGGAAAGAAAGCAACGATACAGGAGATAGAAGCTAAAGAAAAAGAGTTAGGTTATCATTTACCTCCTTCGTATAAATACATATTACATAACTTGGGAAAATCACTTTCGTTTTATTACTCATTTTCTGAAGATACAATGATTCCTAGTGAATTTTCGGAAATATTCTCTGGAGAGATAAATTGGAATATTGACTTCCTTCAGAATTTAAATATGTTAGCTAACGAACTAATGGAAGATGGGGAAGATTATGGAAGGTCACTGAGGGGAAAATTAGAGTTTTCTCAAGCTGGAAATGGAGATATTTATGCGTTTGATATGTCTGTTGAGAGTGATGAGAAACCAGTAATTTATTGGGATCATGAAGAAGACACAGTTACTTATGTTGCGGATTCGTTTATCGATTATCTATTTAGGATTACTGAACTAGGGTGTATTGGTAGTGAAAAATGGCAGCTTGAATATTTTCTAAGTGATACGGGGTTGAATACTACAAGTCCAGCATCAGTTAAGTGGAAGCATTGGTTTGAGTCATTTTCAGAGACAACCTTAGATGATGTGAAAAATAACATGGAACAGCTAATAGCTTATGTTGTTTATCGAAAGAAATTAGATGAAGAAACAATCGACTTCCTCCAGAAATTTAATAGAAATGAGTTATTTGGCTTCCTTATAGAAGAATTACATAAAAAAGAGGCATTTAATGACCAGAAGATAATATGTGAGATTATCGGAAGAGTTTTAGGAATTTACGCAGAAACCTGGGTTAGAAGCTTATGGGAAACTAAACAAAATAATATGGATACTCGATTACGTTCCTATCTAACTTCTATGTGTATAAGTAAGGATAAGGGACTATCTTTAGTAATTAATTTTCTTGAACAAGAATCTAATAAAAAGATTACTGGGTATGAAGCACTTTCCCATCTTGGTGATTTTCATTCGAGGGATGTTATTTCGTGGATGGAGAATCATGTTAAATTTCCTGTGACAGAAGGCTGGGACGACCTCTTCGTAAGGTCAAACTTTTCATGGGATGACTTAGAAAGGTGGACTTCTTTAGAAGAGAAGCATGAAGTAACTGTAATTCACGCATTAGAAATGTATGTCCATGAGAAGGTCGCAAAAAATAAATTTACTCATGTTATATCAGATCTTCCAACAAAGTCGGAATTTATTGATTTTCTTGTTCAATTCCGTGCTAAGCAAGTGATAAAAAAGAGGATAATACCCATAGAGAATGTCATACAAAACATAAAAATATTTTATTAAGTTTGTGAAACAATGTACTTACGCTAACGGGTGCAAGAGTTGAAGATCCAGCTGCCATTTTTGGTGGCTTTTTTGTTCTTGGACTATCGGGGCAGGTTAGTGGAATAAGAAAAAATAAAAAAGCAAACTGGAGTTGATATGCCTATACTCCATAAGCTTTCCGTATAAATCGATCCAACCAATTTGTATATCGAGTTTAACTCGATTGTGTAAAGGGAATCTAATTTACCCCTGATTATAACTTTAGCTCAGAATCCTAAGTTTGACATCTGGCGTACAACGGGAGGGGGTCCGAACCACCTGTCTTTAATAAAATCCACAGAAAAAAAAGCAAGAGATAAGTACTCTTGCTTTTTATGATATTTAATGGCTTGTGTCGAGGCTCTCCGCCATCTTCAAGTCGTTTTTGTAGGCAGCCATTGCCAGTTCATACCTTACCTTTTTGCTCGCTTCCAAGAAATCTGCTTCTTTCACAAGACCTGATAATGAATACCTGTGACCCCTGAAATCCACGTTCAGTTCGGTGATTTGGTTGAATTTGAAACTCTCCACAGGAAAGCCGTGTTCATCCTTCAACAGGTATTCCCCGTATTTCTCGTTACATGTTTGTGCCACTTCTTCCATCACTTTAAAGGCATAGTCCGGATTTTGCTTATAGTTCAGGACAAGACTTTCGTTCACCCGGCGCATTCCCCGGTTTCCGTTCTGAAGTTCCACGATGCTGCTATAGGAGACAGTATAGAGGTATCCGTCAAACTGGCGAATCTTCAGGTAGCGTATGCTGATTTCCTCGATTTTCCCCTGACGGTTTCCATTGATGATGACATAATCCCCATGATGAATCTGACGCTCAAACAAGTAGGTCAGCCCCATAATGTAATCGCGAATGATATGCTGGAAGATTAATGCCAAGGCACCTGCCACCACTACCGAACCAGTGACAAACTTTTCCAGGTCGAAGAAAATGCTAAGTACATAAATAAAGAAGAACACAAGTCCCAATACCTTTGTCACTTGGTTGGCGAAATGCATCAAAGTCTCTTCCCGTTTTTCATCCAAGAAGTACGTTTTGTCAAAGAAAAGCTTGATGGATTTGCGGATCAAATAAACCGTAAGTATAATCAGCAGTGCCACCGTTAAAATTTTTACGGGCAACTGCTGGAACAGTCCCAAAAAAAACATCCTATCAACTCCCACTTTCTTTACACTATACCAAAGGTTGCGATAAGGGGAAAAAACTTCCTTTCCCAACAAACTTTAACGATAGCATGGATCCATTAAAAAAAGAAGCACTGTCCAGGCTTCTTGAGGAACGATTATATTTACTAACGGGGCAGTATAGTTTAATAGGAAGTAGATTCTCTAATCGAATAATTTGATATAATTTTCTTAAAATAGTTAAATTCGGAGGAGTAACTTTGGAAAATCAACGAATTACTAATAAAAAAGTATTGAAATACCTTCTAATTGTTGTAGCAGCTGTATTAGTTTATGTAATTTTTTATTCTCCTACTTTAAAAATGCCAATAAGTTGGGCGGGCGCTTGGGTAGCAATAGAAGCGGAACCAAGTTATATCCCTTTTGAATATAGTAAGAGTTATATGACTACTACTTCTTGTGGTAAGAGGTGCGATAAACTAAAATTACATTACTTATCAAAAAAAGCCGAGCTCGTTATAACTGCTACAGATTATGTAAGTTGGTATGATGACCCCAAATGGGATAAAAAAAAACAAAATTAAAGGAACAAAATATTTTTATCAAGAAAAAAACGGAAAGCAATACTTAGATTGGGAAGAAGAAAAAGAAGAGTTAGAATTAACAGTTGAATATCAAGGTGAAAACAAATTAACTAAATCAGAAATTGTTAAAATTGCAAACTCTATAAAAGCTGAGGGTAAGTTATTAAACTAACGGGTGCAAGTGTTCAACAAGGGGCTGCGGTGGCGGCTCTTTTTCATGTTCCGCTAACGTGGCAAGTGTAATAATCAACGTTTAGATTACAAATAAAACAGAACGGAGTAATATATGGTAATTTTAATAAGTGCTGTAGGTAGTACAGGTAAAACCTTGATGGCTCAAAAGTTACTAGAAAAATACCATATTTCTTATCTCTCTATAGACCATATAAAAATGGGCTTGTACAGAGGGGATAAGAATTGTGGATTCACACCACTAGATAGTACCGAAGTCATTGGAGATAAACTCTGGCCAATATTAAAAGGGATTATTATGACAAATATCGAGAATGAACAACATATCATTATTGAAGGATGCTATATATTGCCTCACTATATAAAGGATTTTGGCATAAATTATTCAGAAAAAATTATTCCAGTATTCTTAGGTTTTTCAACAAATTATATTCAAGAAAACTTCGAAACAAGAATAGTGAAAAATAGGAATGCTGTTGAACTCCGTAATTGGCCGGAAGAAAGAACGATAAAAGAACTAATCAAGGAACATAAAGAATTTAAAACACCAATGTTTACAAGCAGGTGTTAGGTATTTTGAAATCGAAAACGACTATGATAAAGAAATATTGAATGTTTATGACTATATAGAGGCTAAAAAGCGGAGAATCGATCTTATATAAATTGGGAATCTCAATTATGGGTTATTGAACTAACGGGGGCTATAATGAAAAAAGAAACAAATAAAAAAGGAGTGAACTTTAATTAGCCCACACTACAAATTTAATAAAAATAAATTAGGTTATTACCAAAATGTATGTTACAATTGGTCTACCATTTGATTTACTTTTTGTTTTCATGTGCCCTACTCATTTTGTGAGTGGGGTTTTTGTTTTGTTTATTTAAATAAACAAAACAGACTCTAAAATAGAGTCCGTTTTAATTTGATGGCTTATTAAGCTTTACGAACGTTAGAAGCTTGTGGTCCACGTTGACCTTGTTCAACGTCAAAAGTAACAGCTTGACCTTCATCTAAAGATTTGAAACCTTCGCCTTGGATAGCTGAGAAGTGAACGAATACATCGTCTCCACCTTCGCGCTCGATGAATCCGAAACCTTTTTCTGCATTAAACCATTTTACTTTACCGTTTTCCATTGTGTTTCCTCCTGCTGTGTGCTTTGCACACAATATGTTACTATCCTTGCACTCAGTGATCATCAAGACGAAAAGTTAATCTTATACAATCCTTTACACCGAACAAAAATAATTCTTATATATAGTAACATTTTAATAAAATATTTGCAAGGTTTCCAAAAAATTGTATCTCTAATCTAATAATAAAGTGTGAGCCTAATTAGCCCACTCCTAACACTTTTTACATTCGTATCATTATTTAAAGATGGAGTTATAATCTTCCTTTAAAGTTTGATGTAGTTAAGAATGTGAAGCAATGTTCTTTAACTAACGGAGCAGGATAGCCTTCGAAGGATGCCCTCGTATAGTAGGAACATCCCTTTTATTAAAAATACTTTAATATTATTACTATGAAGATTAATAGGGGTAATTCCATACGGATGGTGACCATATGGATAATAATGATACCCATATAGATAATGATGTCGCTCTATTTTCTTTTTGAAATTTTTAATAATTTATGAATGATCGTACTTGTAAAAGAACCTAAAACTGCACTTCCTGCAATATCAGAGGGATAATGGTGCCCTACCCAAATCCGTGACAATCCCGTTAAAACCGAGAACCCCAACATAATGGATCCAACGGTGCGTTGATAAAAGAGGACTATTGTTGAAACGGCAAAAGTTAGTAAAGTATGTTTACTTGGAAAGGAAGAATCGAATTTAGAGGGGGTAAGTATACGTACTCTCCTGTCTATAAAAGGACGTGGCTTAAAATAAAATAACTTAGTTATAAAATGCATGAATAATGTAATCACGATAGACACTACTGCTTCAATAAATCCATTCCTTTTTCTAAAAAGCAGAATCACTAAAATAAAAAAGAAAACAAATTTGATCTTGTTGGAAATAAGTATCATTGATTTATCGATAACCAAATAACGTCCGGAAAGTAAATTTATAACACGAAATAGTTTGACATCCAAGCTTATTCACCCCGTTTGCTAGAATGTTTCTCAATAAATTGATAAATAACTTTATTCAATTCACCTGCTGTTTTTGTTGGGAGCTGATGTTTAATGCCTTCAACAAAGGTTATTTCGTTTTGAGGAAGTTTACTATGTAATTGCTGTGCATAACGAAAAAATGGTTTATCCTTTTCGCCATATATGAGGGAAATAGGCATATTGATTTTTTTAAGTTGATTCGAACTGTTATAGTCCAAACTGTAATCATAGTATTGCAAGATGTTCCTTGCATCTCCTTTTTTAGCTTCTAGTAAAATTTTCTCGAATAACTCTTCTGTATCTGAATTGCTTTTTGATATTGACCAAGCCAAAGCAGGCAATGCCCCAATCTTTAAAAGGTTTTTAGCAAGAAGTATTCTGTTTTTTAGACGCCAGTCACTAACCTCAGACATTCCACTAATAATGATTCCACCTAAAATACGCCCCGTTGATGTTGATAACAAAAATTCCAATAGGATAGATGCGCCTGCTGAATAGCCACATAAAAAGGCTTGTTTAATTTCCAGATGGTTCATTAGTTTTTTTATATCCTCTACGATGAGTGGATAAGTAACGGGTTTGATTGAAAAAGGACTCCTTCCATGTCCACGTATATCAAAGGTAATGACCTGAAAATACCTGGATAGTTCTTCTGCCTGATATATGAAGTTTGTGGAAGTTAGAACAGGTGGATGAATAAAAATGATAGGAATCCCGTTTCCTTTAACAGAGTAGTAAAGGTTACTTTCATCAACTTCGAGGATTGGCATTATATCACCTCAATTTATAAAACCATGCTGTCATTTATTATTTGGCATTTTTGTTGAATCATACAAAAATAGCTGGGTCTTCCAAACTTTTTTACAACTCAAATTCCCACTCATCCCTTAGAATGTTAAATGTTCCTTGTTTAGAAAGCTCGCTCCTTTCCGAAATAGGTAATTTAGAAAGATTCTGAAACAGTCTACTTAAAGTAACGGGTAGCAAGAGTTAAACAAGAGGTTGCTGCAGCAACGTCTTTTTTTAAACTAAGGGAGGTAAATAAGGTATTTACAATTGCAGAGATGAATTATATATCCCCAAAAAAGTATTCTTTTCTATTAATTTTAGAGGATTTTGAGTATTTTTTTAACTTGATGTGCATTTGATGCTACCTTAATATAAACAAGTGCAAAAGTTTCTAAATAAGAGGTGTAATTATGAAGTTTGATGAGTTTACAGTTGGACAAGTGTTTGAAACTAAGTCCTTCAAAATGACAAAAGCGGATATTATGAGATTTGCAGGAGAATTTGATCCTCAATATATGCATTTAGATGAGGAAAAAGCAAAGCAGGGGAGATTTGATGGAATCATCGCTTCCGGACTACATACATTAAGCATTTCAGTAAGGCTTTGGATTGAACAAGGGATATATGGTGATGATATCATCGCTGGAACAGGGATGAATAATATGAAATTTATAAAACCGGTGTATCCTGGTGATGAATTGTATACCATCGCCGAGGTTATCGATAAGAAAGAGACGAAGAATTCATCGGGAATCATTACTGTATTGTTATCTACTTACAACGATAAAGAAGATAAAGTATTAGAAGTAGACCTGTCGGGATTGATTAAGCGATGATGTGTTGTAATTGAAAATAGGTGAAATAATCTACACAAGTCAATTACGGCTTATGGGTTGAGTATTTTCATAATTGCATTTTGGAAAGGGTCTTATTCGACTAACGGGTGCGATTGTTCAAAAAGAGCAATCGCTTTTCCTGTTCAGCTAACGGGAAGGTTAGCTTAATAATTGTGATTAATTATAAATTATTCAGGTTTAATAAGGAGGTCCTATGATAAATAAGAATATCGTTTGTCGAACTCCAGGTGTATATTCTGAAGGCATAACAAGGGGAAAATCATACCAAGTAATTGATATAAATGCTGACGAAGATATGGTTCGATTAAAATGCGACAATGGAAGATTAAAATGGTTTCCATTATCTCACTTTAATGTTAATAGTGAGGGCGTTATAGATTTAATAAGTTGGAAGTTTGATGATGAAGTATCAAATGATCCTAACGAAATAAATTGGATAGAAATAAGTATGAAAATGAGTGACGGAAGTGAAAGATGGTGTATTCTCTACACTCCAGAACGATTAAGAAACTTATTACAGCAACCAAATATATATCCAACAGGACTCCATATAAAGCATATGATAGTTGTTAAAAGTTACAATATAGAGGATAAACAGAGTGTTTTGGATTATCTAAATCAGGAGGACGAGTTGATTGGTGCAACATTACCATTAACTTAAGTTGATGATCGCTGCGGCAGTCATTTTTTCTTGTTGAACAAACGGGGCAGGTTAGTTTAAGTACATTCCTTCACAAAGTCATAAGAAACGTAATCTTACTAGTTAGGGAATTGGGCACTTATTTTAGTAAAGAACAAAACAAGCTGCCCAATAATAAGTAGGAATCCTTTCATTTTGTTATATATAATCATTAATAATAAAATTTAATGCTACGGAGCCCTTTCACCATCTCAGGATCTCTATGTGAGAAGAACAAACTCTCTTTCGTATCTAACGCAGCAATCGTATCCATATCTTCTTGACTTAATTCAAAGTCAAAGATATTTAAAGTTTTCGATGATTCTTTCCTTATGAACAGACTTTGGAATAACAACGATTCCTCTTTGTGTCAACCAACGTAAAATCACCTGGGCAACGGATTTATTATTCTTTTTGACTACCGATACTAAAACTTCATTCCCGAAGATGTTATTTAGGCAGGAGTTACTTATTATGAATAATCAAATCGTTCAGACGGTCCATCTGGAAGTTACTAACCTCAATCACTCTGATCTTCCTTCTTGGACAATTCCTTCATAGCACGCCAAGAGCCATATACATCACCAAATGGTTGATGAATTAAATATAAATCCAAATAGTCCAATTGCAGTCTTTCTAGCTATTTTGCAATTGCTTTTTGTGTGCTCTCTTAACCAGCATCCTGAATCCAGAGTTTTGTAGTAATAAACAATTCTTCTCTTGCTACGCCACTACGCTTAATTGCTTTGCCAACGGCTTCCTCGTTTTGATAAGCGGCAGCTGTATCAATTAATCGATAACCTGCCATAATAGCATCATAAACGCTTCGTTCACATTCATCAGCGTCTGTAATTTGATAAACTCAGAAGCCCAGTGTCTGGTCGTCTTAATTACAGACTTTTGAATAGTTAAATAAAAGGGTGAAGATATGTCTCATAAAAATTCTTATCAATGCATTATTGTCGGAGGTGGAATTGCTGGGTTGCAGGCTGCAATTCAGCTCGGGCGATACAATCATCAAGTACTTGTGATTGATAAAGGAGAAGGACGTTCCACATTATGTAAATGTTATCATAACGTATTAGGTTGGCCCGATGGTGTTGATGGACAAACGCTTCGTCACTTAGGAAGACAACATGCAGAGAAATATGGAGTAACTTTTAAGGAAGATGAGATTGTAAAAGTAGAAAAACAAGGGGAAAAGTTCAAATTACAAGGAACTTCACTAAATTGCTATGAAAGTAAATGCCTTTTATTAGCTACGGGTATAAAAGATCACATCCCATTAGAAATACCTAACTTAAAGGAATGTCTAGGAATATCAATATATATTTGCGCTGATTGTGACGGCTATGAAGTGACAAATAAAAAGGTGATTGTAGCTGGATCAGGTGATCCTGGGGCAAACATGGCTCTAACCCTTACGTACTGGACGAAGGAACTTATTTATATAAATTCAGACGGTAAGAAAATAAGTGAGGGTGTTCAAATGAATTTAGCTGAAAATGGAATTCCAATGATAGTGGACAAAGTTATTGGAGTAGAGACAAATGGTGAAGGACGGTTTACTGCCTTTTTGACAGGAAATGGAAATAAAATAAAAGGGGAACGAGGGTTTCTTGCCTTTGGTGGAAATAAAGTAAATACAGATTTGTTAAAACAATTAGGCATTGAACGACTAGAAAATCTACATATCCCAACAAATCCGAGGACGAAGGAAACAAATGTACCAAACGTTTGGGTTGCAGGTGATATCGGTGTTCACTCGGAGCTATTAACAATTGCAATGGGAGAAGGAGCACAAGCAGCGGTTTGGATCCATAAACGTATATTAGAACAAAGAAGGGACTCGATTGACAAATTTTTTTCCAATTCTTTTTAGAACACTCATGAAAATAGGGGAATTTGAAGAAAAAGTTAAGGAGTTTTTTCATGAAAGAAAAGGCATTATTTTTATCATCATCCTTATAGGCTTGGGAATGATGACATACTACGGCGTTAAATAAATCAAAAAAATCAAGATAGCTTTACCTATTAGACCATTATCGGATTCCAAGCTTTACTACCTTTAAGACCACGTAAAATTGGTCTTTTTATTTTTCCTTACATACAGAACATTTGTTTGCATATAATAAGAACAAAGGAGGTGTTCGTATTGACGATAAGAGACCGCGGAAAAGTTAAATGGCAGTTCGCCTTTGGAATGCCGGAGCTAATTAAGGCGCAACGTGATTTATGGCGTGATTCAGAACGTATTGAAAAACCGTTACTAGACGTTTATGAACTCGAGGAATTCGATCAGCGGATAGCTTACGCAATGGCGTATAAGCTAACGGTGAAGCTTAGCGTATGGTCTGACGGATTCACCACGGAGATTACTGGCGCCGTTAACCGCGTTGATCCGATTACGCATGAACTCCGAATAGAAGTAAAGCCTGGCGAATATGAACGGGTGGCATTCGAAGATGTGTGCGCAGCTACTGTCGTAGATTAGGTTTTTCTAATTAAACTAACGGGGCAGCATTCCTGTAATGAAAGAAAATGGGGTTTGAACAAAAAAATAACCTCTTGGTAGAATAAGAGAGTCCTGACGCTGGCCAGCAAAAAGGACAAATCTCTCAAAAACCAGGAGGCTTTAAAATGAATTATAACCAGAATAAGAAGATAGCTCAAATAACTTCTCAAACTCTTATTATAGGAGTTGATATTGCGAAGTTCAAGCATGTGGCACGTGCCCAGGACTATAGGGGATTAGAGTTTGGTTCACCTTGTTATTTTGAAAATGCACATGAAGGATTTGAGCATTTTCTTAAGTGGATTTCCGCCATCAAAAAAGAACAAAGTATGGATAAAGTTATAGTTGGCATGGAGCCAACAGGCCATTATTGGTTCAACCTGGCACATATTTTAAAAGAAAACGGGATTAAGTTTGTCGCAGTAAACCCCTTGCACGTCAAGAAAAGCAAGGAGTTGGATGATAACTCACCTACCAAGAATGATGTGAAAGATGCCAAAGTCATAGCTCAGTTGGTCAAGGACGGAAGATACGCCGAACCTACGATACCGCAAGGTGTTTATGCGGAACTCCGTGTGGCAAAGAAAATACGCGATCTTTTAACTGAAGACCTTCAAACAGTCCAAGGACAAGTACACAACTGGATTGACCGGTACTTTCCTGAATTTCTAAAAGTGTTTAAGAAGTGGGAAGGCAAGGCAGCGTTACAATTCTTAAAGCTTTATGCCTTTCCCCACGAGATAGCTGAATTCACTGAAGAAAAACTGCTCGTCCATTTAAGACTCTCGGTAACTCGGAGTGTAGGACTAAACAAGATCCGGGAGTTAAAACAGGCAGCAAGTAAGTCCATCGGACTTCTACAAGGTGCTGAAATGGCCAGGCTGGAGTTGAAAACCATTCTGGCTAAGTATGAATTAATCCAGTTACAATTCGAAGAATTAGATGCAAAAATAGAAGGCCTACTTGATGAAATACCAGGTGTTCAACAAATGTTAGCGATAAAAGGTGTGGGCAGGGATACAATTGCCGGCTTCTTCGCGGAAGTGGGGGATTTAGGTGAATACAATCATCCCCGGCAAATTATCAAGCTGGCCGGCTTAAGCTTAAAAGAAAATACATCGGGTAAGCACAAAGGAAAAACGACCATCACAAAAAGAGGCCGGAAGAAACTGAGGGCCCTGTTATTCAGGGTTTGTATGATTCTCGTCGCCAAGAATTCCGCATTTAAGGCATTGCATGCGTACTATACTCAACGTCGGGATAATCCATTAAAGAAGATGCAGTCCTTGATCGCTTTGTGTAATAAACTGATTCGTATCTTCTTTAGCATTGGTAAAAAGCAATTTGAATTTAGTGAAGAAAAGATGTTAAAAGACATCCCTCATATGGCAGTAACAGAGAAGACGGAAATGGCAGCCTAACTTTGGTTTAGTTTAGAAAAGTAGTAGTTCTGTTTATAGATTTGGAGACATTTGAAGCACGGATTAGTCGGCAAAGCAATTAAATTACGGGCTTGGACCCTGTGGGGCAGCATGGCTGACATCCACCTCATGGAAAGGTTGGACGAAGGAATTTGAGAGCGAAGACTCTGTGAGGCATGGGAGGGTTGACCTCCATGAGTAAATGTGGACATCCACCAGTGCGGTTATATTTTTACTCATCCACCATTTTCTGTAAGAAACTGGTTAGTGGGTTATAGCTCTTTTTTCTTTCTCTGTCCAAAAATATCCTTTCAAGTGAAGATCCTCCAGCTATAAAGGCATTTACCGATAGGTAAACAACTATGAAATTCTAAGAAAACATGAGTAAATCGGTGTTTTCACTTCTTTTATTGAGGCAGGATAGTTGAATAAGTGGTATAAATGTAATGTAAATATTTACCTCTGGTGTATAATGAAATTATATGTTTATGAAACTACTAAAAGGGGTTACAAAATGAAAAAAGGAAAGGTTCTCACTAGTATCCTTATACCCGCTTTATCACTTATGTTATTAAGTGGTTGCGGAAATCAAAAAACTGTGCAATCCATTGAGGAATCTATTAAAGGGGATAATACATACAAAGCAAAGGATACCTATGAAGAGGCTATGAAAGATTTATCTTTAATAGAGAAAGAGGAATTGAAGCAAGCCATATCAAAAGAGTTGATTACTTATCTTGATACGAATTACAAAAACGTCCAAAAGGACAAAGACAAAGAAGCCGCTTTTTATGATACTTTGAATAATATTGAAGAAATTGGCATTACAGATAATACATTAAAAGACAAATTGGCTTCGTACAAAGAGAAATTAGAAGATGATTCACCGGAAGAGGTGTATGTTCAAACTATTCAACAATATTTGGTTGATTATAATACTATTTTAGAGAAGATGAAAGAGCTATATGACAATGAAGACCAGTATGCAAGTGTGGAAGGGTGGCTATTGGCGGCAAAATCTCAAAAGTTAGTTGCGGCTGCTACTTATCTTAAACTAGTTGACGTAGAAAAGGCTCAAACGGTACCATCTTCCTATTCGGACGTTCATCAATTAATAAAAGACAGCTACAATGACATGGCACAGGCGATAGAAAAACTTATTCAAGCAAAGAAAATGAATGACCAAACCTTGTTGCAAGAAGGCAGTCAACTCGTCAATACCAGTAAATCAGTTATGCAAGAAGCAATTAATCAATTAAATCTTTCGAACTAACTGAATACTACAGATAGTTCAAATTAATAATTTTTCGATTCAATTTGAATTTACCTCACTTCTACTGAACTCTAAAATCAATATGCTAATATAAATTGTATTATACTAGTGTCACTTGAAAAGGTACAATTTTCAAAAAAAACATACTTGTCAGGAAAAGGTTAACATACTTTAATTAAAGATTGTGATGGAATGTTCTTAAACCTATAGGGTGCAAGAGTTAAAGATTGGGACTGTTGCGGCAATCCCTTTTTCTTGTTGTACTAACGGAGCAGTTTAGTTGAATAAGGAAGGAAGAATATGACAATAAAAAGGTGTTTTAATCGTAAATGGAGAATGTTTTATTAGGAGAAAAATTAAGGAGTTGGGTTAACTAATGAAATTAAATTCAAATGGGGAATTGAAAAGTTGGGGCAAATCGTTGTTCATTGCATTTGGAGTGGCATTTGTTGTAAGAACATTCCTATTTGCACCATACGTAGTGGATGGTGCTTCAATGGAACCTACGCTACATAATCAGGAAAAAATCTTTGTAAACAAATTAAATTTGACAGATAGTTTTAGTAGAGGAGAAATTGTCATTATTAAAGGGGACGAAGCAAACTATGTAAAAAGAATCATCGGACTTCCAGGAGATACGGTTTTAATGAAAAATGATAATTTATTTATTAATGGTATTTTATTCAAAGAACCCTATCTTTCACAAAATCGTGAACTTGCTAAACAAATGGGTAGTCAATTAACTGGCGACTTTGGACGAATTACAGTACCTAAAAACAAATTTTTTGTTATGGGTGATAATAGATTAAAAAGTAAGGATAGTCGTAATTGCTTAGGGTACTTCACAAAAGAAGAAATAGTAGGGCAAAGTGAGTTTGTTTTTTTCCCATTCTCACAAATTAGAGACACAGAGTAATTTTTGTTTAGCTAACGGGTACAAGATTTTATGTATTTATTTAAACATAAATTGGGTTGTTTCCCATTTAACCTTGTGATTATTTATTTCAAATAACGGGTGCAGGAGTAAACAAGGGAGCTGCTGCGGCAGTTCTTTTTCCTGTTCCACTGAAGGCCAAATTAATAGGAAGGGATTCTTGTAATTCAGGAGGAATTAATAAATAGATAAAATAATTTTATGGAAGAAGAGATAATGATGTATTTGTTTTTATCCATTGTTTTAAGTGCAATTTTAGGCTTCTTATTACTTATGATAGGTCCACCGCAAGTTGCTGGAGTTATTGCTTTTGGTATTATTGTTGGGCTTCTTTTTAGAGGATTGTATTTACTAAATAGTTTACATAAATCATTTAATAATAACTCTTCCAAGTATGCTTCAAAAGACGAATAAATCCTCTTTCTTTAACTAAAATAAACTACAAGAGATTGTGAAGAAATGTACTTAAGCTAACGGGTGCAAGAGTTCAAGATTCAGCTGCCATACATAGGCGGCTTTTTCTTATTGTGTTAACGTGGCAGGTTGAAGAAGGAGAACTTCTTCTACAACTTAAAAAGCTAAAACTGGTATATTTCATTGACATAATCCACACTATATACTTCGAATGATAAATAGGAGGTAATAATAATGGCAAAACATGACCAACATCCAGATAATGTAGTTGAAAACAAGATGCAAGTGTTTAACAATCTAAACCATGCAGCAACACGTTATGTACAGACTGCCATTGAAAATGCATCAGAAACTGGTCAGGATGCAACACAAAATTTAGTGAACAGCATCATAAGGAGAAAAAAGTAAAAAATAATTCTAAAATAAATATAGTTGAACTTTACTCTACGCAAAATTGTGAAGAAATGTACTTAAGCTAACGGGAAGCAAGAGTTATAGAAATGATCGCTGCGGCGGTCATTTTTCTTGTTTGACTAACAGGGCAGGTTTGTTGAAGAAGAATCTCAAATAGCATAGCCTGTTAAAAAGAAAGCAAACTAATATAGTGGTGCCGATAACGAAAAAAATTTGGAAAAAATACTACTCCGATATCTTTAAATACTGTATTTATTATTGTTGGTATCTAATCAATTAGAAAGCCCAATAACTTCATTATGTCGGGTTTGCAACCTGAGACCCCTAAAAAGCATTAGCGAAAAAAAGTATACCGAAAATAAACTATAAGTTCGGATAAAAAAAGGAGGTTGGACCCAAAAATTGTCTAACTCTTTGAATAGAACTTCTAATTCTCCTATAAAAGGAGATTCTAATGGAATTAAAAGATTGCTGCCTTTTTTAGGTCCTGCGTTTATTGCTGCTGTGGCATATATCGATCCAGGTAATTATGCAACAAACATTTCGGCTGGGTCTAAGTATGGATACACATTATTATGGGTCATTTTAGTTTCTAATTTAATGGCTGTTTTGATTCAAACGATGTCTGCCAAGTTAGGGATTGCAACAGGTAAAAACCTCCCTGAAGTTTGCCGAGAAAAATTTTCAAAGAAAACTTCCATACTTTTATGGATACAAGCTGAACTTGTCGTTATGGCAACAGATCTGGCAGAATTTATTGGTGCATCGCTTGGAATCTATTTGCTCTTTGATATCCCACTTGTTTTCGCTACTATTATTGCAGCCATTGGTTCATTCGCCATTTTGGAGATTCAAAGGCGAGGAATGCGTCCGTTAGAAGCTGTTATTACAGCTATGATTTTTATTGTTGTAATTGTTTTTGGGGTTCAAGTTTTCTATGCAGCACCAGATGCAACGGCAATTCTCTCTGGTCTTTTCACGCTCAAATTTCAGGATGTTGATAGCGTTTTATTAGGGGCTGGGATGCTGGGAGCAACAGTGATGCCACATGCCATTTATCTGCATTCTGCCTTAACACAAAATAGAATTGTCGGAGAAACTGAAGAAGAACGGAAAAAGATTTTTAAATATGAGTTTGTAGATGTCATTATTGCGATGATTATTGCAGGTGGGATAAACGCGAGTATGTTAATCGTCTCAGCGGCATTATTTAATAAAAACGGACTTAATGTAAGTGATTTAGAAGTTGCTTTTAATGAATTTGGAAAAATACTTGGACACTTTGTGGCAATATGTTTTGGAATTGGATTGTTATCCGCAGGATTATCAAGTTCTTCAGTTGGTACTATGTCAGGTGACATCATTATGCAAGGCTTTATTAAACGACGCATACCTATTTATTTGAGACGATTTATAACAATGATACCGCCTTTAGGAATAATTCTAATGGGAATTAATCCTTCAAAAGCTCTTGTTATAAGTCAAGTCGTTCTCTCTTTTGGAATTGCTTTTGCTTTAATACCTTTAATAATGTTTACAAGTAACAAAAAACTAATGGGGAAACTTGTAAACCATTTAGTAACTTCAATCTGTGCGTGGATAATTGCTGTACTTATTATAAGTCTTAATTTATTTTTGTTATATCATACTTTTATTAACTAAAGAACGTTTTTACCTCCTATTTATTCTAAGTTTCTTTTTAAGCTTACGGGTTAAGAGTTGACGATTCAGCTGCCAAAAATTCTTGGTGGCTTTTTCTTATTCAGCTAACGAGCAGGATAGTTGAATAACATTTAAGGTGTAAAGGAATTAGAGAAATTAATGTAGAATTACTTTTATTAAACAATTCATTTAGTTAGCCACAAAAACCAAGGAATTTTTAGGGGGAAATGTAGATGGATATGAAATACCCAATTGGCACTTTTCAATTTGATGATGAAATTACTAGCAGGGTTACAAGTGTTTGGATAAATGAGATTGAAGATTTACCAAGATTATTACGAGATGTTGTAAAAGACTTAAATAATGAACAGCTTGATACAGCTTATCGTTCTGGAGGGTGGACTGTTCAACAAGTAATACATCACCTTGCAGATAGTCATATGAATGCCTACGTGCGTTTTAAATTGGCTCTTACGGAAGAAAATCCTGTAATTAAGCCATATGACGAAACGAAATGGGCGGAACTATCTGATTATAAATTGCCAATTGATACTTCACTTTTACTTCTTGAAACATTACACAAACGTTGGACCAACCTTTTACGTAGTCTAACTCCTGCTGATATGAAAAAGACATTTATTCATCCAGATTCAGGTGAAGTTTCAGTAGGTAAAAATATAGGAATATATGCTTGGCATGGTAGACATCATCTTGCACATATTACATCCTTGTGTAATCGTAAGGGTTGGTAAAGACTTTGTGAACGATTTTACTTAAAGTAAGAGTGGATATGGTATCTAATTTAACGTCCTTTAAATACCGAATAAGTAAAGTAGCTTGAAGTTTAAGTGCTTTTAATGTTTGTGGTGAGAACCCTTTAATTCGTTTATCCGATTCATATTTTTCCCATGCCTTAGATAATAACAAAATACATCTCTCCCAAAATTTCTCTTAAAGGGATTATTGACAGGGTTTTCGAAATCGAAACGGAGAGCCTCATCAACTATCTGGGCAGGTATGTTGAACAAGAAAAATTTTCCATTTTTGGTTAATGCAACTTCATATAAATACATTAAAAAAAATTTAGATGGTAGATGTTAAAGATTACAAGTATAATAAAGTTAGAACATTAAATTATAAGCAAACTAGGTGCCCGTGTGAAAACATGGGGTAACAGGGAATCGGGTGAAAATCCCGAGTGGTCCCGCCACTGTAATTGAGGAGCTTTCTATCATTGTGTCACTCAACTATGTAGTTGGGGAAGGCGATAGAGTGTGATGATTCAAAAGCCAGGAGACCTACCTAGGTTGTAACACCAAAACAGCCTTCGCGGAAAGGAGAGGTGTACGAAGATGAAACGACAATTGTATTCTGCCAGTTTGTCGTCTATTTGGACGTACCCATAAATCCTCAATCTGTCAAAGGTTGAGGATTTTTTATGTTGTATTTTGTTTATAAAGGGGAGGAATTTTTAAATGGAAACTGTATCACTGTTTTTACTTGTTTTTGTATTGGGACTTCGACATGGGTTAGATGCGGATCATCTTGCCTTTATTGATGGACAAACCCGTTATAACTGGAGAATGGGAAGTCCATTTGCACGTTGGGTTGGTACGTTATTTTCATTTGGTCATGGAGGAATGGTAGCGCTGACGGCTGGGATTTTGGGAATGGTGATAAAGAATTTTTCATTCCCAGCTTATTTTGATAATTTTGCATCATGGGTATCCATTATTTCTTTATTCCTCATTGGCACTTTAAATACTTACAATCTGTTACGCACTAAAAATAATAAGGAAGAATTTCAACTTAGTGGATTAAAGGGAAAGTTTATTCCGAAAGTTGCGAAGGGAACTACAAATCCCTTTCTTATCATTTTAGTAGGGGCTTTGTTTGCCTTAGCTGCCGAGACTGTAAGTCAAACAGCTGTCTGGTCCATGGCAGCAAGTAACTCAGGTAAATACACACCTTTATTTTTAGGATTAGTTTTTATGTTTGGCATGATGATTACAGATACAATTGATTCTATGATTGTTTATAAAATGGTGAATCAGTCCAGCAAAATCGGTCAAGCTGCGTCAAGACTAATGGGTTGGATGATTGTCTTTTTATCATACGGAGTTTCATTCTATCTGGCATTTACTTTCTTTAACCCTTGGGCAGAACTAGATTTCGAAATCGTGGGAATCATTCTTTTCATTTTCTTAGTCACTTCATTTATTTTTATAAGTTTTCGCTCTAAGAGACAAATACATGAAATAAATACTACGAATTAATTAAAAACGCTCTGACAATTTTATTCTGTCAGAGCTCTTTTTTTTACCTATCAATTCTATTGTCTACACATTATGTAGATCATCTTATGAGTGGGTAGATGAGGTTATCATCTTAAACAATGGCATTTGTTAGTTCAAGGAACAGTCAAGTGAGGTTTTTAATAAAAGAGAAATTCTTGAAAAAAGCCATTTACAAGAACCTTGGATTATGAAAGTGCTTGAAAAATTTCAAAGAACGAATTTATCCAATAAAAAGTATCCGAGGTCAAAAGCTTTCAAAAAAAATAGTATGTTAACTTTCGAGATTATATGGTATAGTTATAAAAAAATTAATAAATACTTTAAATAAGTGCTCACTATTGTGAGGTAAAAGGGAAACTAGTGAAAGTCTAGTACAGCCCCCGCTACTGTAAGAGCTGATGAAATTACAATGCCACTGAGAAATTGGGAAGGTGTAAGAGTAAAAAGAAGCTTAAGTCAGGAAACCTGCTTATTTAAACGACACTTGCTTTTCGGAGGGAGAAGTATAGGCGGGACAATGATACCTATTGTTTTTTGTGTTTCAGTATGCTTTTTTTATACTGCCAATTCACATGCCTGTATTCCTTTTAAAAGGAGTGCAGGCATTTTTTATTTGGAGGTAAGTTTATGAAAAAGGGAAAAATTTTTGTTGTTGGCTTCGGTCCCGGTGATCGTGAGCATATTACAAATCGAGCTGTAGTTGCCTTGCAGCAAAGTGATTGTATTATTGGCTATAAAACATATGTGGAGCTAATTGAACCTTTCGTGACAGCAAAATCCATTGTCAGTACGGGGATGACAGAAGAAGTGTCACGTGCACAGGATGCAGTTAAGAAAGCTGAAGCAGGCCTTATTGTCTCAGTCATTTCCAGCGGAGATTCAGGCGTTTATGGTATGGCTGGATTAGTGTATGAAGTACTGATTGAAAAAGGGTGGACTGAAAAAGAAGGAATTGCGGTAGAAATTGTTCCAGGTATTTCAGCCATTAATTCTTGTGCGAGTTTATTGGGTGCACCAGTCATGCATGATTCCTGCACGATCAGTTTAAGTGATCATTTGACGCCTTGGACTGTAATAGAAAAGCGCATTGAAGCAGCTGCGATGGCAGATTTCGTAATAGCTTTATATAATCCGAAAAGCGGTCGACGGACACGCCAAATCGTAGAGGCACAAAATATTCTATTAAAATATCGTTCGCCTGAAACACCGGTGGGACTTGTGAAAAGTGCCTATCGTGAAAATCAAAATGTAGTGCTGACAACACTGGCTGAAATGCTTGAACATGATATAGGAATGCTGACAACGGTTATTATCGGGAATTCTTCAACTTTCTTTTATGACAATAAAATCATTACCCCTCGAGGTTATCAGCGTAAATATACGTTAGGTGAAGAAAAGCAAAGCCTAAAACCGCATCAGCGTTTGAAAAAAGAAGCCGAACCATGGGCATTAAATCAAGAAACAGGGGAATCGAAAGCTGGCTATGAGCAAATTGAAAGAAAAAAACAGGATGTAAGCTCATTAGATTTGGCCTTAAAGGCTTTATCTATGGTATCAAAATCGGAAATAGAACATCCGCATTTGGTTCACCAGCCGATCGAAAATATATTTGAATTTGCTGTTTCACCTGGTGTTGCTAATAAATTTATTAAGCCAGAGCAAATGCGCGTATTGGCAGAAACCATTGGCGAGACAGGCACCATGGAATATACACCGGATCATCGTTTTTTACTAAAGATTCCAACAGATCAACCGGAATCGATTGTTGAAAAACTTGAAAAAAATGATTTAATTGTCATGCCAGTAGGCGATGTATTAAATGTAAAAGCTTGTGATTTTTGCTACGGTGAAAAAGCAGAATCGATCCCATATGCTGAAGAAATAGCAGCAAAATTAGGAGGCTTAAAGCTTCCAAAAGAATTACATATTGGTTTCAACGGCTGTGGTATGGCCTGTTATCGGGCAGTATTCGATGATATCGGAATCGTTTACCGCAAGAAAAAATTTGATTTATTCATTGGCGCAAAGCCGGTTGGCCGTACAGCCCATGCAGCACAGCCAGTAGCAGAAGGAATTGAACCAGATCAGCTACTGCCGTTATTAACGAAAATTATAGAAGAGTACAAACAAAATGCTCATCCAAATGAACGCCTTTTTAAATATTTTAAAAGAGTGAAAAAAATTCAGTATTTTAACTATCAGGATATGAGCTCCAAAATTGAAGTCGAGCCGGCACCATGTGGAGATTAGGAGGAAGACATGATTTTATTTTTAGCAGGCACAAGTGATGCGAGAGCATTAGCCATTCAATTGCAAAATCAAGGCTATCCTTTATTAGCAACAGTTGTCACAGAATCTGCAGCCGAAAGTTTAAAGGCCCACCATATTCCTTATCAAGTCGGGCGGTTATCAGTTGATGACATGATGGCGCTTATCCAGAAGCAAAAGATGACCTGTGTCATCGATGCCAGCCATCCATATGCGGAAGAAGCTTCGAAAACCGCAATGGCAGCAGCACAAGCATGTGATATTCCCTATATTCGTTATGAAAGGCCGGAAGAACAGTTTATTTCTCCACTAATTACAGAAGTTGAAAGTTATGAAGAAGCAGCTAAATTAGCTCAATCTCACAAAGGGACGATCATGCTGACAACAGGAAGCAAAACCTTGGAAATATTCACCAAATATTTAATACGTGATGAAATTCGGCTTATTTGCAGAATGCTTCCAAATATAGGGAACATGGAAAAGTGCAATAGTTTAGGTATCAGACAAAAGGACATTATTGCGATTCAGGGACCATTTTCGGAATCTTTAAATAAAGCACTATGTGAGCAATATAATGTGACTCTAATGATTACAAAAGAAAGTGGCAAAGTGGGCTCTATTGATGAAAAAATGACAGCTGCTCTGCAATTAGGGATTCCAGTAATTTTAATAAAGCGGCCAGCGATAGAATATGAAAATTTCGGTACTTCTTTCGAAGAAGTAACTCAACTATTAGGAGGTTTTATTCATGGCAAACATGAACTTTAATACAAAATTTATTCCTTTAACGGTCGATCCAGACAAGATTTATGATCACAGTTTCGCCATTATTAAAGAAGAAATGGGCGAACATCCATTTACAGATGAGCAATGGTTAGTTGTTCGGCGGGTGATTCACGCTTCAGCAGATTTTGAGTTAGGCCGCAGCATGATTTTTACGCCAGATGCCATTGAGGCAGGGATTCAATCCATTTTAGCGGGCCGTCATGTAGTGGCGGATGTACAAATGATTGAAAGTGGTTCAGGTCGGAAACGATTCCAAAAACATGGCGGGGACTTACATTGTTATATTGCGGATGAAGATGTTTCAAAGGAAGCAAAGTCTCAAGGAACAACACGGGCTATTATTTCCATGCAAAAAGCAACGCGTTTACATGAAGGAGGAATTTATGCCATTGGCAATGCGCCAACCGCGCTGCTGGAATTAATTCGTTTAATAAAAGACGGTGTGGCAAAACCGGATTTAATTATTGGAATGCCAGTCGGCTTTGTATCAGCAGCAGAGTCGAAAGCGGAGTTAGCAGTGCTGGAAGGGATTCCATTTATTACGAACGCAGGGAGAAAGGGTGGCAGTACAGTGACGGTCGCTGCACTTAATGCCATTTCGATTATGGCGGATGAACGAGCAAAAGAAACGAAATAAAAAAGATCCTTCACAAATGCGCCACGGCTACACGACAGGAGCTTGTGCAACAGCGATGACAAAGGCAGCACTGCAAGCTCTTGTCGTGGGAAAGGTACCAGATGAAGTCACGATTTATTTACCGGTTGGACAATATGCAACATTTAAAGTAACCGCATTTGAAGTGTCAGATACAAGGGTAATGTGTGAAACGATCAAAGATGCCGGTGACGACCCTGATGCTACGCATCAAGCACGAATTCAGAGTACCGTTTGTTATTCCAAAGAAAAAGGCATTCATTTAGATGGCGGGGTTGGTGTAGGGCGTGTGACAAAAGCTGGACTACCAGTACCAGTGGGTCAAGCAGCGATAAACCCCGTACCACGTAAAATGATAAATGGTGTTGTTCAAGAAGCAATTGAAAAATTTAAATTGGATTGCGGAATTGAAGTAATCATTTCTGTACCAGATGGTGAAGAAATTGCTGAAAAAACATTGAATGGGCGGTTAGGCATAATCGGTGGAATTTCGATATTAGGAACACGGGGAACTGTGGTTCCATTTTCAAGTTCTGCTTATATGGCAAGTATCGTACAAGCGATTAATGTAGCAAAAGAATCAGGATGTGAGCATTTAGTCATTACAACGGGTGGACGCAGTGAAAAATATGCGATGAAGCAATATCCTCATTTACCAGAAGAAGCATTTATAGAAATGGGCGATTTTGTTGGTTTTACGTTAAAAAATATTGCACGGAAGAAGATTCCGAGAGTCTCGTTAGTAGGGATGATGGGGAAGTTCTCAAAAGTTGCCCAAGGCGTTATGATGGTTCACTCAAAAAGTGCACCTATTAGCTTTGAGTTTTTAGCAGGTATTGCCAATAAAGTGGGTGTTGATGAGGAGGCACAGCGAGAAATTTTACAGGCGAATACAGCTTCACAGGTTGGTGAAATGCTTCAGGGAAACGAGGCATTCTTTGCAGCACTTTGCAAAAACTGCTGCTACTATGCACTGAATCATATGGATACTGACATGAAAGTATCGACAACCTTGTATGCCATGAATGGAGACTGTTTAGGAAAGGCTGAGAATATTGACAAATTGGATGAAGATGATTGGTATAGGGGATAATGGCGCGGAAGGTTTGCTCCCCCAATATGCTGAGTGGATCAATGAATGTGATGTGCTTATAGGCGGGGAGCGTCATTTAAAATTTTTCCCGGAATATAAAAAAGAAAAAAGAGTAATCAAAGGCGGTTTGTCAGCATTAACAGCTGAATTACAGCAAGAAACACGAAATGTCGTTATATTAGTGTCCGGTGACCCACTGTTTTATGGACTTGGCAGTGTACTTGCGAAGAAGCTTTCATTAGAGATTTATCCTTATACCAGTTCGGTACAGCTTGCTTTCTCTAAAATGCAGGAAAGCTGGCAGGATGCGTATATTGTCAGCTTGCACGGCCGTTCTATTAAAGGGTTTGCACAAAGAATTGATGGACGTAAAAAAATTGCTATTTTAACAGACGAAACGAATTCTCCGCAGGCAATTGCAACGTATTTAAAGCGTTTTGGCATGACAGAATATGATGCCTTCGTTGCTGAAAATCTACAAGGTAAAAACGAGCGCTGTCGCTCCTTCACATTGGACGAAATGGAGCAAACCTCCTTTTTTCCATTGAATGTTGTAATTTTAAAACAGCGTGAGGTAGTGGAACGTTCTTCTCTTGGAATTCCGGATAATGCATTTCTTCAGCGAAAGCCAGATAAAGGATTGATTACGAAAAGAGAAATTCGGACGCTTTGTCTACAAGAGTTAGGGATTAAGGAAAATAGCATTGTTTGGGATATAGGAACCTGCACAGGTTCAGTTGCGATAGAGGCAGCGAAAATGGCTCGGGAAGGTTCCGTGTATGCAATTGAAAAAAATGATGCTGACCTTGAAAACTGCTTGGAAAATCAATTAAAACATCGTACAGATTTTGTTGCAGTGCTGGGGAAGGCACCCGACCGTTTGGATGAATTTCCAGATCCGCATGCGATTTTTATTGGCGGCAACGGTGGAAATATGGAGCATTTATTGCAAACATGTATTTCACGCTTACAGCCAAATGGACGCCTTGTTATGAATATTGCAACGATTGAAAATCTGGCAGAAGCGCTGCAGCATCTAAAAGCATTAGGTTGTGAAGTATCGATATTACAGGCACAAATTTCAAAAAGTAAACCAATCTTAAATTTAACACGTTTTGAACCGTTAAATCCAATCTATATTGTGACAGCAAAGAAAGGAAAAGAATCATGAGAATAGGAACCTTATTTGGATTAGGTGTTGGGCCGGGAGATCCAGAATTAATCACTGTAAAAGCATTTCGCAGATTGCAGGAAAGTCCGGTCATTGCTTATCCTAAAAAATTAAAGGGCAGTAAATCTTATGCCCATCGAATTGTGGAAGTGTATATTAACCCGGCAGAAAAAGAGATGCTTGGTTTAGTATTCCCCATGACAAAAGATGAAGATACATTAAGAACTGAGTGGACAAAATCTGTGGAAGCTATTTATAGCTATTTAGTTCAAGGAAAAGATGTAGCTTTTGTGACTGAAGGGGATCCGATGCTGTTCAGCACATTTATACATTTAATGAACTTAATGAAATCGATGTACCCGGATGTTCCGATTGAAACGGTAGCAGGCATTTCATCGTTTAATGGTTCTGTTAATCGCTTAGGGATTGCATTGGCTGATGGTGATGACCATGTCGCCATGATTCCTGCTACGGAGGATATGGATGAAATGCGCCGTGTGATTGAAAACCACGATGCGATCGTCTTTATCAAAGTAGCAAAAGTGATAGACGCAATGCTCGATCTACTGAAGGAAATGAATTTATTAGAAAAAGCACATGTTGTTACAAAAGTTACATCTGACGAAGAGGTAATTTGGAAGATCAATGAACTACGGGGTACAGAATTAAATTACTTGTCATGTATGGTGGTGCGCAAATAATGAAGAAACTTTGGATTATTGGAGCAGGTCCGGGAGATCCGGATTTAATCACAGTGAAAGGCTTAAAGTTATTAAAAGAAGCGGATGTTGTGATGTATACGGATTCTCTCGTAAGCGAAACGTTAGTAGCGGAAGCGAAGGAGTCGGCCGAAATTATCCGCACAGCAGGGATGCATCTGCAGGAAATGGTGGATTGTATTGTCGAGCGTGTCAATGCAGGCAAAAAGGTTGTACGTTTACATACAGGTGACCCGGCGATGTACGGGGCAACGATGGAGCAAGTGGCTCTATTGAAGCAGCATGATATTAGCTATGAAGTGGTGCCAGGTGTAAGTTCTGTTTTTGCATCTGCAGCAGCTGTTGGTGCAGAGCTGACGATTCCTGATTTAACTCAAACGCTCATTTTAACGCGGGCTGAAGGGCGTACACCTGTGCCAGAGCGTGAAAAATTACAGGCACTTGCAAGCCATCACTGTACGATTGCCATGTTTTTAAGTGCAACATTAACCAAGAAAATTACCAAAGAATTGCAGGCAGCAGGCTGGGCAGACGATACTCCAGTTGCGGTTGTACAGCGTGCTTCGTGGCCTGACCAAAAAATCGTTCGCACAACACTAGCTGAATTAGATGAAGCAATGCGTGTCAATGGCATTCGCAAGCATGCGATGATTCTAGCAGGCTGGGCATTAGACCCGCATATCCATGAAAAAAATTATCGTTCGAAGCTTTATGACAAAACCTTTACTCACGGCTTCCGCAAAGGTGTGAAGGGCGAATGATTAGTTTACGTGAAGGGGAAATTCCTGTAATCGAAAAGCGCAAACCATATGCCCTCGTTGCCATAACGAAACATGGGGTGGCACATGCAAGAAGCTACACGGAAAAATTCCCATATGCGGATCTTTATTATATGAAGAAATTCGAACAGGGGGACGAAGAGGCGCGCCAAATTCAGTTATTTGATGGTACGGTTCGCCTATTATTGCCCGCTTTGTTCCAGCAGTATAAAGGAATCATTTGCATCATTTCCCTCGGTGCTGTTGTTCGCATGATTGCTCCGCTTTTGATTGATAAAAAGAAAGATCCTGCCGTGTTAGTGGTGGATGATAAAGGCCAGTATGTCGTCAGCGTTTTATCAGGTCATATTGGCGGTGCCAATGCCTTAACCCATGAGTTTGCCAATGCGATTGGTGCTTCACCCGTTGTTACAACCGCGTCTGATGTTCAAAAAACGATTCCCGTGGATTTATTTGGCGCCCAATTTGGGTGGATGTGGGAAAGTGAAGAAAAATTAACACCTGTTAGTGCATCGGTTGTCAATGAAGAGCATGTTGCGATCGTGCAGGAAACGGGTGAAAAAAATTGGTGGATGTACGATCGCTCAATGCCGGGCAATTTAAAAATTTATCCAACGATAGAGGAAGCGATTATGGCAAAGCCACAAGCGGCACTGCTTATTACAGATCGTTTAATTGAGGCACATGAAGAGGTCCTGCTCGGAAACGGAGTTTTGTATCGCCCAAAATCAATTGTACTTGGCATTGGCTGTAATCGTGGTACGTCAATGGCAGAAATTGAACAAGTTATAGATGAAACATTAGCGGAGTTGCGTTTAAGTAAAAAAAGTGTCAAAGCAGTTGCGACCATCGATTTAAAGAAAAACGAAACTGGCCTGCTTGAATTAACTGCTAAATATAACTGGCCGTTTGTAACTTACACACCTGACCAGCTAAATGAAATACCGATGCAAAACCCATCGGAAACAGTCTTTAAATTTACAGGTGCATATGGAGTAAGTGAGCCGGCCGCATTGCGCTATGCGAATGCGAAAGAGTTACTGCTGGAGAAAAAGAAAAGCGGAAATGTGACGATATCCATTGCACGTGTCAACTTTGAGGAGGAAGTACGATGAATCGATTTGTTCTAGCCGGCACAGGAAGCGGTGTTGGAAAAACAACATTCACTATCGGCATCATGCGTACGCTTATGAAGCGTGGATTAACAGTCCAGGGCTTTAAATGCGGGCCGGACTATATTGACCCAACGTATCATACAGCTGTCACAAAACGCCCTTCTCGGAATATTGATAGTTTCATGATGTCCCATGATACAGTCCGTGCCATTGTCGCAAGAGCGAGCAAAGATGCAGATGCAGCTATTATTGAAGGAGTGATGGGCTTTTATGATGGCAAATCCCCATTATCAAATGAAGGATCTGCTGCTCATATTAGTGCGATTACAAATAGTCCCGTCATTTTAATTGTCAATGCAGCAAGTAAGGCAAGAAGTGCGTCAGCGATTGTCAAAGGATTTCAACTGTTAGATGAGAATTCAAATATTGTTGGTGTTATTGCCAATCAATTAGGAAGTAAAAGCCATTTTGAAATTGTCAAAGCAGCAATTGAACAAGAATGTGGAATTCCTGTCATTGGCTATCTGCCAAAAGGAGCTGTCCCTTTGATGCCAAGCCGTCATCTGGGTTTAGTACCAGCCATTGAACGTGGTGATTTAGATTCATATTTTGATAGTCTTGCAGAAGCAATCGAAGAAACAGTGGATATTGAACAACTGCTGGAAATTACAAAAACACAACCATTGGACGTTGCTGAATCTATCTTTGATGCACAGCCGCAAAAACAAGAAGTACATATTGCAGTTGCAAAGGATGCCGCCTTTAACTTCTATTATGAAGAAAATCTAGAATTACTCCGAGCATATGGTGCCACATTGCATTACTTCTCTCCATTACAAAATGAAGAAGTTCCAGAAAAAGCGCAGGGGCTGTATATCGGCGGCGGTTTCCCGGAAGAGTTTGCTAAAATCTTGGCGGAAAATGAGGAAACGAAGCAATCAATAAGAGCCGTGCTTGAGCGAGGGGTGCCAACATTAGCGGAATGCGGCGGTTTTATGTATTTAACAGAGGAAATTGTGAATCGTCAAGGACAGGTATTCCCGATGCTCGGGATCATTCCAGGACGTGTGCGGATGCAAGATAAATTAGCAGCACTAGGATACCGGGAAATTACAGGTGTTCCTGGAAACTTTCTAATCAAGGAAGAGGAGCAGGCAAAAGGGCATGAGTTCCATTACTCAACGTATGAGGGGGAGCATACATCACCGGCTTATTTTAGTAAAGGCCGCTTTCGTGCTCAGCAGGAAGGTTATCTACATAAAAATATTGTTGCTGGTTATACACACTTTCATTTTGCTTCGAATCCACAGGTTGTGGAAAATTGGCTGACAGCATGTTTGGAGGTAAACAATGGATTATTTCCCACTATTAATGAATATTGACTACAAAAAGGTTGTTATTGTTGGGGGCGGACATGTAGCACGTCAAAAGGCGGAAGCGCTGCTGCCAACAAAGGCGCTAGTGACAGTAATAAGCCCAGCAGTAACTGAGAAATTGCAGCATTACATCAATGAAGGGCTTGTAACATGGAAAGAAAAAGCATTTGAACCTGCTGATTTAGATGATGCAGCACTGATTTTCGCTGTTACAAATGACGAAGAGGTAAATAATGCAGTGGAAGAAGCGGCACAGCATTGGCAATTACTGAGCCGTGCGGATGCAAAAGGTCGTGTTGATTTTATCAATCCAGCAGTCGTTCGCCGCGGTGATTTCATATTGACTGTATCGACGTCTGGAGCTAGTCCAGGTCTGACACGCCAAGTAAAGACAAATTTAGAAGAGCAATTTGGAGTACAATACGCGCAGTATGTTTCATTTTTAAAGGAAGCACGTCAGCAAATTATACAACTGTTTACGGGCGATGAGAAAAAACAGCTATTAGCAGAGCTCCTGGATCCACAGTTATTACAATGGATGGAGCAAGGTGAAAAACAAAAATGTGAAGCGTGGCTGCAGCAGCGTATAGGAGAAAAACAGTGAGCGGATTTGTATATATTGTAGGAGCTGGTCCTGGTGACCCAAAACTATTGACGATTCGTGGACTAGAGTGCATTCAGCAAGCAGATGTGATTTTATATGACCGACTGGTGAATGCTGAATTATTAAAACATGCGAAAGCAGACGCCGAGCTGATTTATTGTGGAAAAGAACCAGGCAGGCATGGACTGATTCAAGATGAAATTCATCGTGTGCTAGTGGAACAAGCCAATCTTGGCAAGCAGGTTCTTCGCTTAAAAGGCGGTGACCCATTTGTCTTTGGACGTGGTGCAGAAGAAGCCGCGATGTTACGGCAAGCCGATATTCCGTTTGAAATCGTGCCTGGTATTACAGCCGGGATTGCCGCGCCTGCTTATGCAGGGATTCCTGTGACACATCGTGATCATGCTGCAAGCTTTGCGATTGTTACAGGTCATGGCCGCCCAGAAAAGGAGCAGGACTTTTTAAATTGGTCCGCGCTTGCTCAAATTGATACGGTCGCCTTTTATATGAGCATAGGCAATATCGCGCATATATCGAAAAGCCTAATAACCTATGGCAAAAGTGAAACAACCCCTGTTGCCGTCATTGAATGGGGCACAACTAAAAATCAGCGTACGATTACTGGCAATCTCTCCACGATTGCACAAGATATTCAAATCCATCGTATCACTAATCCAGCCATGATTTTAGTTGGCGATGTGGTTAGTGTAAGGGATCAAATTTCCTGGTTTATAGAAAAGGAGCATGAATTATGTTAGATGCCTTAAAAAAGCGACGTGCAATTCGCCAATTTGAAACGCGCGAAGTGGAACGTGACAAAATTGAGACGTTATTAGAAGCGGCAACGTTTGCACCAAATGACCGTATGCGGGAGCCCTGGCATTTCTATGTGTTACAGGGCGACAGCTTAAAACGTTATGAGCAGGTTGCACTGGATTATTTACAAAAACGTTTCTCAACAAAACCACATTTAGTGGAAAGTTCAATGGAGGCCATCACAAAAACACCGCTTGTCATAGTGGTGACATCTGCCATTGTTGAAGGAGATGAAGGCGCCACAAAAGATAATACCTTTGCAGTCAGCGGTGCGATTATGTCGATGTGGTTAATGGCCGAACAGCTGGGTTTAGGCATGGTCTGGCGTACACGCGGTGTTGGCTTAGTGCATGATACAGCATTACATGATTTTATTGGTGCATCGGATGGAGAGCAATTAGTAGGGACGTTATGCATTGGTTACCCTGCAGAAGAAATCACTTCCGCGAAAAAGCGTACACCATTTGCAGAAAAAACAACGTGGCTATAGGGAGGTTTGTACATGGCTCGACAGGGGATGCTGTTAGTTTATACAGGAGAAGGCAAAGGAAAAACAACTGCTTCACTTGGTGTGGCATTACGTGCAATTGGCCGCGGCATGAAGGTGAAATACTTTCAATTTATTAAATCACCTGAACGTACATATGGTGAACAAATTGCTCTGCGAAAACTTGGTGTTGAAACAGTGCAATTAGGAATTGGTTTTACATGGACGAAAACACCGGAGGAGCATCGTGATGCACTTGCAAAAGCTTGGCAGACTGTAAAAGAAGAGCTAAAGGATGAAACAACAGATGTTTTAGTACTGGATGAGCTGAATAATGCGTTAGCCATCACTCGTTTTCCAATCGATGATGTATTGCCAGTACAAGAGGTGTTAACGGCCATACAAAACCGTCCTAAAACGATGCACCTTGTCATCACAGGCCGTTCTGCACATCCATCGCTACTCGCTTTAGCTGATTTAGTGTCAACAATTGATGCCACAAAACATTATTATGCGGAACAGGATGTTAAAGCGATGAAGGGGCTTGAGTTTTAAGCACTCAGGACGCCATGGGTAAATCACAAACTGGCACCCAATTCACCAGAAAAGGGTTTTCCAGTTTTGTTGTCGAGATTGAGGAGAAAATTCAATGATAAAAGAATCCCCTTTACAATTTGATTTTGAAAAGCTGTGGAAAGAAGGCATGTTAGACTGGCATGGCAAGATGCCAGAACGAATGATCGATGATGAGCTGGAAGAAGCATTTTGGGCTCAGTCCATGAAGAAAAAAACATACAAGCAAACAGATGACTATGCAAAAAAAATCTACGAAAAAATGAAACCGCATATCCCGCAAAGTTCAACTTGTATTGAAATGGGGCCGGGATGGGGCAACTATACCTTCCAACTCCGTCAGGATGTCAAAAGTTTAACGTTAGTGGATGGTTCTGAAAGTGTGCTTGCTTATTTACAACAATACTTTGAAAACGATGCAAATGTTCAGTTCGTTCATAGTAAATGGGAAGAAACGCAAATTGAGCAGCATGATGTTGTGCTTGGGGTGAACTGCTTTTATCGTATGTATGAAATGAATGCGGCGCTGAAAAAAATGAACAGGCTTGCCAAAAAGCGCGCCATCATTGGCGTAACAACAGGACCTATTCAGCCGCATTACGTTATTTTAGATGAGCAGTTTGGCTATGACATTAAATATCCTCGCCGTGATTATATTACCATCGTCAATATGCTGTATCAGTTAGGAATTTATGCAAATTGTGAAATGCTAGAGCTGGAGCGTGAATATCGTTATGATACATTGCAGCAATTATATGAAGCACAAAGTAAAAAAATCCTATCACCCCGGTTTGATATGACACATGTCAAGGCATCACTCGAACGCTTCATTGTAATAGATGATGGCCAGTATGTGTACCGACACCCATTCTATGCTGCGGTCATTAGTTGGGAGCCTGTGAAGTTACATGACTAAGTTACGTTTTGACTTTACTAATAGGGGCTCTAGTCGGGGGCACTGTTGATATACAAAATAGACATAATGGTTACAAGATGATGGGAGAGGGGGAGGTCACTTTATGACAACATGGAATTTAACGCAAATGCAGCGTCACTTACTCATTTGCAATGGGGCAACCTGTATGGGAGCAGGAGCTGAGGAGGTCACGCAGCAAATTCGAGACGAAATCCGGAAAAACCGTTTAGATGAGCTTATTCATACATCGCGTACACGCTGTAACGGCCGCTGTAAAGATAAATGCGTCGTAATTGATTACCCAAAAGGGACATGGTATTCGGTTCAACATGAAGAAACTGCACGTGATATTGTTCATGAAGAAGTTAAAGAAGATGCGATAATTTATTCAATGGAGCACGGTGTACGGAAACGCAGCGAAGATCGCATAAAAGGAATTGAAAAATACAAGAAAGGTAATGGACCGGTGAAAAAAGCTGTATTATTTGTTGGACATGGCAGCAGGCTGGAGGCAGGGAATACAGAGGTTCGCGAATTTGTCGGGCAAATGACAGAATACGTTGATCCATCCCTTTTAGTTGAAACATGTTTTTTAGAATTTGCATCACCAAATATTGAAGATGGGATTCAGTTGTGTGTTGAAAAAGGTGCAGATGAAATCCATGTAATTCCCATCATTTTATTACATGCAGGACATTCAAAACTGCACATTCCTGCCGAAATCGAACATGCTAAAGAGCATTTCCCGGATGTTCTATTTACCTATGGCCAAACGATTGGTATTCATGAGGAAGTCTTTGAAATTTTAAAAACAAGACTGACTGAAGCAGGTTTTGATGTGAATCAAAAGCATGAGGATACGGCCATTTTATTAATTGGACGTGGCGGCAGCGATCCATATGCTAATGGTGATTTTTATAAAATCAGCAGATTATTGTGGGAGAAATTAAATGTATCTATCGTTGAAAGTGCCTTTATGGGGGTAACGACGCCAAATGTGCAGGATGGGATGGAACGCTGTATTAAATTAGGTGCAAAAAAAATCATCATGCTGCCGTATTTTTTATTCACGGGAATTTTAATGAAAAGAATGAATAATATGGCCGAACAGTTTAAAGAGTCTTATCCGCATGTATCAATTGATATCGCTCAGTATTTTGGCTATCATCCAAAGTTAAGAACGGTACTGTTAGAACGTATGAATCAGGCCTTAAACGGCACTTCGACTGGAATGCTAGATTTAGAAAATTTCCGTAAATATGCGGAAGAACATGGGTATGAACATCATCATCACCATAATTAGAGGGTAGACAACTGGTATTGTATACTCATTTTGATTTTGGCTCGTGCCCTGGGCTGGTCGGAAATTAAATCAAGAAATGTTAGGAGTTCAAAGAAAATGGCGAAAGCTCTTAAACTGATGTTTCAAGGTACCAATTCTGATGTCGGCAAAAGTGTCGTCGTGACGGCCTTTTGCCGTATGTTCGCCCAGGATGGATATAAAACGGTTCCTTTTAAATCGCAAAATATGGCCTTAAACTCTTATATCACAGTTGACGGAAAAGAGATAGGAAGAGCACAGGGGGTCCAGGCCGAAGCAGCAGGGATTCAGGCGACAACTGATATGAATCCGATTCTGATCAAACCGAATCGGGATAACCAATCCCAAATTGTGGTCCATGGAAAACCGTATAAAAATATGGAAGCCAGTGCGTATCGCAAGGAATTCTTTCAAACGGGTATTGAGCTTATTAAAGAATCGCTTGCTATTCTGTCAGAAAAGTATGAACGGATTGTCATTGAAGGGGCGGGCAGTCCTGCCGAGATTAATCTGAATGACAGGGAAATGGTCAATATGCGGGTCGCAAGAATGGCTGACGCCCCTGTGATTTTGATTGGGGATATCGAGAAAGGCGGAGTTTTTGCCAGTTTAGTAGGAACCCTTCAGCTAATGGAGCCTGAAGACCGTGCCCGTGTCATTGGCGTCATCATTAATAAATTCCGCGGCGATATTCGGCTCCTGGAACCTGGATTAACATGGTTTGAGGAATATACAGGTAAACCAGTTCTCGGTGTGATTCCTTATTTGCAAAATTTAAATATCGATGCCGAGGATTCAGTTATTTTAAATCAATATACATCTGTCCAAAATACCGAAAAAGAACTTGATATTGTAGTGGTTCAGTATCCGAAAATTTCCAACTTCACTGATGTGGATCCTTTTTTTGCCGAACCTGATTGCCATGTTCGGTTTATTACAAGAGCGGATCAATTACACAATCCAGATTTAGTGATTCTTCCAGGAACTAAGAATACCATCGAGGATTTGCTCTTTTTAAGAAAAAGTGGAATATCCGAGAAAATCGTGGAATTACAGAAAAAGAACCAAACCGTGCTATTTGGGGTCTGCGGCGGCTATCAAATGCTTGGTGAAAAAATCGAGGACCCGTTGGCAATCGAGTCACTCCACCAAGAAGCCGAAGGTCTTGACTTACTGCCCATTCGGACGACGATTACAAAAGACAAGACAACCGTATTATCAAACGGGCTCTTAAGTCTTTACGGCAAACATTTCAACGTGTCAGGTTATGAGATTCATATGGGAGAAACAAAGAAGACTAGAGAATCCAATGGGCTCATTGAAACACAAGGCCGATCAGATGGCTGTAAAACGTCAGATGAAAGGATCATTGGCACATACTTTCATGGGATTTTTCATAATGATGAATTTCGTAAGGAGCTATTGAATCAGATTCGCCAAACAAAGGGATTGGCACCTATTAATCAGCGGGTATCTTTTAATCAAATGCGTGAAGAAGCGTTTGATTTGTTAGCGGATCATGTAAGGGCACACGTAAAACTTGATTTGATTGAACAAAAAATGAAGGAATTCAAAAAAAGGGGATTACACAATGAATGATCTAAAAACGACGATTCCACCTCTGGATGCAGAAATGGGTCAAAAGGTCCGTGAGTATATCGATATTTTAACCAAACCTCCAGGCAGTTTAGGCAGATTGGAAGAATTGGCGATACAACTGGCGGAAATGACTTCCGAAGCCTTTCCTGTCGTGTCGCCTCCTGGTGTAATTGTGTTTGCAGCGGATCATGGAGTGTCCGAAGAAGGGGTATCTGCTTACCCGCAGGAAGTGACCGCGCAAATGGTAATGAACTTTTTAAACAGCGGTGCTGCGATTAATGTCTTTAGCAGACAAATTGGAGCGATGTTTGAGGTAGTCGATATTGGTGTCGCCGCTGATATCGAGGCGGACGGTGTAGTGCAACGGAAGATTCGTTACGGAACAAGAAATTTTTGCAAGCACAATGCGATGACAAGAGAAGAAGTGGAAAAAGCGATCACCGTTGGCTATGAACGGGCTGAACATATGATTAAGCATGGATGCAAATGTTTAATTCTTGGTGAAATGGGAATCGGCAATACGACACCAAGCAGTGCCATTCTAGCCGTTTTAAGCGGTCAGGACATCCGTACGCTTGTCGGTCGGGGAACAGGGATTGCACCTGAAAAAATCAGCCATAAGCAAGATGTTATTTCCAGAGCACTAATGGAAAGAAATCCTGACCGGAACGATCCGATCGATATTTTAATGAAAATAGGCGGCTTGGAAATTGCGGGAATGACGGGTGCAATGCTAGCGGCAGCGGCAAACAGGATTCCGATTTTGGTCGACGGGTTTATCTGCACGGTTTCAGCACTACTGGCAAAGGAAATGTGCGAGACTGCAAGTGATTATATGATTGCTGGACATCAGTCCGTGGAACCGGGACACGAAATAGCCCTTCAGTTATTAAGAAAGAAGCCGCTTGTTGATCTGGATTTGCGTTTAGGGGAAGGAAGCGGGGCAGCGATTGCCTTCCCAATCTTACAGGCAGCCACATTAATGCTGAAGGAAATGGCTACGTTTGCATCGGCAGGTATTTTAATAGAGTAGCGTAAAGGAGGCTCATCATGACATTTTGCCATTGTTACGGGCCATAGCGAACCGGGGATGGAGAGGAGATTAAAAATGAAACAGGGTAAAGGAAGCTGTAATGGAACGTTTGGAGAACTTGTACAAGGGGTCATCGGTGACCGCCCTTTTTTAATCACTCTGCCAATCCCAAGTTTAAGAAGCGAGGCTAGTTTTACCCCAGACCCGTCCATTTCCAAAATAAGAGTAGAAGATTCAAAGACAAAAGCCATGAGAGCAGGGGAATTGTTACTCAAACGATTTCACATAAAGGAAGGAGGGCATCTTGAAATACACTCCAATATCCCAGCTGGCAAGGGGCTGGCCAGCAGCTCCGCTGATATCACAGCCGCATTAAGAGCCATTTCTGACAGTTATTCTCTTCCACTGACCAATGAAATGATTTCAACCATTTCCACAAAGGTTGAGCCAACAGATGGGGTGATGTATGAAGGGATTGTGGCCTATGATTATTTTAACGGTAAGCTCCTGGAAAGCTTCGGGGACTTACCTCCGTATATCCTCGTAGGGATAGACCTCGGAGGAACCATCGATACAATCCAATTTAATCAAGTTCGAAAAGCCTATAGCGGAGAGGATCAAAAGCAATTCTTAGAAGCCTATCATCTGGTGAAAAGAGGTTGTAAGGAAAGAAATTTTGCTGATATTTGCAAGGCAGCTACGATAAGTGCACGAGTGAATCAAAAAATATTGCCTAAGCCTGTTTTTCATCATTTAGAAAAAATAGCTGATACCTATCAGGGAGGAACCGTTGTGGCCCATAGTGGAACGGTCGCGGGTATTTTACTAGATCATAATATCCCAAATCGCGATAAGGTGGTATCACATCTATTACGGGAAATATCGATTGCTTTCATGAACTCGCATCTAAGACTTTTTCAATATGATAGCTATGAAAAAATAATAGTTTGATGAAATCATCAATATCTATTCGTCAATATTCAGGATGAAATGCCAGAGCCGGCTGGTACATATGTTTGGATGAATGGATTCCAATCGGGGATGAAACTTGCTTTCAGTAGTCCGTGGCGAAGAAGTTGAGCGATCAACTCGGCAATTTTAACATCTGTTTTACGTCCCGAAGGCCTTCATATGTTGAGCGTTTACACTAAAAATTGTGATAACTTGGTAGGAAGAGAGTATACATATAAAAATCAAGTAGCATCAATAGGTAATTTGGTTGTTAAGAGGAGGAAATATAAATGGCTCCATTTATCATCCTTATCGTAACATTTTTTATTTTGCGCATTATAGGTGTTATAGGAATATCTTATTTTGACGGGTGGGAAAATTCTTTACGGAGTGCTGTTGCTCTAATGTTCTTATTTACGGCGACAGCTCATTGGGGAAAGAGACGTCCTGATCTTATCAAAATGGTACCTCCGAATGTGCCAAAACCAGGGCTCATGGTGACAATTACGGGGATACTTGAGATTATTGGTGCTATAGGTTTACTGATTCCGTTTACTTCAAATATTTCTTCAATTGGTTTGGCATTGCTACTTATTATTATGTTTCCAGCTAATATCTTTGCTTCAAGAAAAGGTATTACAATTGCCGGAAAGCCTACTACTCCATTATTTCTTCGAACGATCTTACAAATCATATTTTTGACAGCTGTTATTATGGCTGGATAAGGTTTTAAACAGTTTTTTATAAAACTACGTTATTAGAAGTGAGTAGTGAAAAAGTAAAGGAGAGGTGTTTTTGAAAAAATATATATGTGAAACTTGTGGAGTTCAGTATTCAAGTTCAATCGAAGCACCAAAACAATGTTTGATTTGCGAGGAAGAAAGACAATTTGTTAGTTCCAAAGGACAGGTGTGGACCACATTAGAAAAGCTGATAGAGGTTGGTACTTATAGTAATATCATTGAGCTCCAAGAAGAAGGATTACATAGCATAAAGACGAATCCAAGTTTTGGAATTGGACAGTCAGCTTATCTTGTAAAAGATAGACATTACAACTTATTGTGGGATTGTATTACATATATTGATCCATCAACCATTTCACATATTAACAAATTAGGCGGAATTGATGCTATTGCTTTATCACATCCCCATTATTACTCTAGTCAAGTAGAATGGGCTGAAGCATTCGATGCACCAATTTATATTCACGAAGATGATAAAGAATGGGTGACAAGACCCAGCGAGAAAATCATTTTTTGGTCTGGAGAATCGAAAGAATTGCAGGAAGGCCTTATCCTTCATAGAATCGGAGGACATTATAAAGGCGGTACTGTTTTAGAGTGGAAAAATGGAAGCAGTCAAAATGGAATTTTATTGAGTGGAGATATTATACGTGTGGCAGCTGATTGTAAATGGGTGAGTTTTATGTATAGTTATCCTAACTTCATTCCCCTGCCCAGTGTAACAGTTGAAAGAATCGCGGATAGGGTAAATAAATTTACATTTAATAGATTATACGACGCATTTCATCGCATTATTAAAGATGAAGCCGATTTGGTCGTTAATAGGTCAGCGAAAAGGTACATTGAAGCACTAAATGGAACACTATTTATTACTTAATGCGTTAATTATTGAAGCGATAGACTTTAAAATTTTACACATTAGGGTGCTTTTGTGAAAAAAGGCGCCTTTTTTGGTATTTGTATATATTTGTTGTTTTATTAAACAAATGATCAATTCTTTTTTATATATGACTTTTTTTATCAATTAATTTTGGTCACGGTGAACCATTTTTTGTAAAGAAACAGAAGATTGACACTAATCTAAATGATATATAAAATATTTTTATATATTAGAAGAATAAGATTGGGGCAATGACATGATTAAAACTGAGATGAACACCGTTGTAACTCTATGTCAGCTTCACACAGACCTATCGGAACAAGATATACAAAAGATCCAAGAAGTCGTTCAAAACCTGCAATTAATTGCCGATTTAAATCAAGCAAATGTGTTTGTCGATTGTCAAACAAGAGAAAAAAAGCATGCGATTGTGGTGGCAGAAGCAGCACCAGCAACGGCCAATTCTGTCTATAAAAATCCGGTAGTCGGAAAGTTTGCGTACGAAACGTTTGAGCCTGCTGTTTTTTATACGTTTCGGACGGGCAAGCCGCTTTTTCTCAATCATGCCTTAACCCAGGAAGGGAAAAAGGTCGAACAAAGCGTTGTTCCGATTGTTGGAATCCATAACCGGGTGATTGGTACGTTGATCATGGAGAAAGACAACAGTGATAAGCTCCAAAATCAAAATAAACTGAAAGCGTTAACAGAGGCGAATGAGACGCTTAGCGAACTCTTACTTGGAATGACTGAAAATCGCCCTTTTATCCCAGAAGTGATGGAGGAAGCTCTATTCATCATTGACGAGGATATACGGATTCAATATTCGAATCCTGCTGCAATGAATCTTGTTTTAGAAATGTGTTCGGAGGAATGTAAAAGCGGCAAACTTTTTACTTCCTATTTTCCAAACCTTGCAGAAATGTGCAGGCTGCCGGATGAACTTGTGATCCAAGAAATCATCATTCAAAATAAAGTCTTTCAAATGAAAAAAATTGCTCTTGGGCAGCATGAGAAAAATAGCGGATCATTTATCATTTTTCGTGACTTAACAGAGCTGCGCGAAAAAGAGAGGGAGCTTACCGTAAAGACCGTTGCTATTCGGGAAATCCATCATCGCGTAAAAAATAACTTGCAAACGGTAGCGAGTCTTCTTCGGCTGCAGATGCGAAGAGGGGTTCCCGAAGAAAGCAAGTTTCATTTTATCAAGAGCCTTAACCGAATTTTAAGTATTGCCTCTGTCTATGAAATCATCTTATCTAATTCTGAAAATCAGGATGATGTAGAACTTGTTAGTTTAATAGAAAAAATCGGGAATATGCTGGTCTTTAGTGAAGATCATGAAGGAACATTGATTTCAATCAACTATTCCGGTCCAAAGATGCATATTAAATCGAATCTAGCTGTTTCCGTTGCTCTGGTTATCAATGAATTAATCCAAAATTGTGTGAAGCATGCATTTGCGGAGATGACTGAGGGCCAAATTGATGTAGTCATCCAGGAGGAGGCTTCTTCAGTAAGAGTCCTCGTCATTGATAATGGAATAGGCTATACTCCTTCCATGAATCCGTCATTAGGACTTGATATCGTTAAAATGATGGTTGAACACGATTTAATGGGCCATTTTTCTATTGAAGGAACAAGGGAAGGAACGGAAGCAATCGTTGAATTTCCCATTGCGAGGGAGGTTTAAGGAATGAAAAAGCGAATTATAGTAGTTGAAGATGAATCCATCGTCCGATTAGATGTTTCCCTCATGTTAAAGGATGCGGGCTTTGATGTTGTGGCTGAAGCAGCTGATGGCGAGAAAGCAGTTGAATTGGCTTACAGCCTTAAGCCTGACTTAATGATCATGGATATTAAAATGCCGAAGCTGAACGGATTAAAGGCCAGTGAGATTATTTCCAACAAATTCAATATCCCGATTTTGCTGTTAACGGCCTATAGTCAAAAGGAATATATAGAAAAAGCGAAGCAGGCAAATATTTTAGGGTATCTTGTAAAGCCGATTTCGGAGGCTAACTTGATTCCGGCGGTTGAAATTGCTTTAAAGCAGGCAGAAAATGCTATTCTTTACAAAGAAAAAGTAGAAGAAATGAATCGGGAACTGAAAAACCGAAAGATTGTTGAAAAAGCAAAAGGAATTTTAATGAAACAATTGAATTTACCGGAGGAAACGGCTTACAATAAGATTAGAGACCTTAGCATGAAAAAACAAATGCCAATGGAAAAAGTGGCAAAGTACATTATTTTGAAGTACCCAAGTTAGTTTACAAGTGAATAGATGAAGCAATGGTGCTTAGTAGGTTTTATTTTTTATAAAAATAAAGTCTATTAGGCATTTTTTTATTAATTTGAGAGGTGGGTTTGTCGTGAACGAAGAGAAAAAGCGGTTTATACAGGAGTTTGTCCCAGGGAAACAGGTAACTTTGAGCCATATTATTGCCAATCCGGACCCGGATATGTTTGAAAAACTGGGGATACAGGAGGCGGGGGCATTAGGGATTTTGACGCTGACCCCAAGTGAGACGGTGATTATTGCCGGAGATTTAGCCACCAAATCGGCTAATGTCAAGTTAGGATTTTTGGATCGCTTTACCGGAAGTCTAGTGATTGTCGGCAATGTTTCAGAGGTGGAAATGGCGATGCAGGAAATCAACCGTTTCTTGCAGGATACGCTGAAATATACCCCAGCGGATATCACGAAGTCATAGAATCAGAAAATAGAATTTTTTAAGAAAGGAGGAAATAGGATGACGAAAAAGAACCGAGCCATGCTGATCGGTTCCATTGGGGCCGGAAAATCGACATTAACGAATGCATTGCTCCGCCGGGAAATGCCTGCTGTCAAAACGCAATCGCTGAATTACTATGATTGGATTGTTGATACCCCAGGAGAATATTGTGAAAACCCGTTCTACTATAAAAATATCATGGCAACAGCATTAGAAGTGACCCATGTCTTGTTTTTACAGGATGCGACCAAGAAGAAAATGATTTTCCCGCCAGGATTCAGCACCGGAATCAATAAAATCCCCATAGGGGTCGTCACAAAAAGTGATTCTGACCAGGCTGACGTTGAACTAGCCATTTCTTTGTTAAAAAAGGTAATTGTAACCAAAGGTCCAATTGTCATTACCTCTTCCATAAAAAATGAAGGAATAGAGGAGATCCGGAATCTGGTAAACTTCCATTCGACACAGGAAATGAAGAAGTATCTTGAAGGAAATCCATCCCCATTTGTTATTTTTTAATTGAAAGCCTTTACAATATCCAGAAAATAATTTATATTATGAATAACAAATGAATTTACTGGCAATGGCGCCTCTTTTAAACTATCTAATTTGGGATAGTTAAAGGGGCGCTTTTTGTTTTTTTGGGGGAGTTGAGATGAAGTTCAAAGGCCCGCAAAAAGAAGAAATGATCAGTGCGGGGATCGATATAGGCACAAGTACAACAAAGCTGGTAATCAGCCGGTTCACGTTAATGAATATGGCTGGCGGGGCACATGTGCCGCGAATTGAAATTATTGACAAACAGGTCATCTATCACAGCCCGATTTACCGGACACCGCTGCTTTCACCAACCACGATTGATATTGAAAAAATTGAAGGCCTTGTCAGAAAGGAATATCAGAAAGCTGGTATTAAGCCGAAGGATATTCAAACGGGGGCAGTGATTATTACGGGTGAAACAGCCACAAAGTCAAATGCAGAAGTCATGCTGCATCAACTGTCTGACCAGGCTGGGGAGTTTCTAGTGGCAACAGCTGGTCCTGACTTAGAAGGAATTATTGCCGCTAAGGGATCGGGCGCCTATGAATATTCGAAAGATACGGGAAAGGTTATCGCCAATATCGATATCGGCGGGGGTACCGCCAATGTAGCCGTTTATAAATCTGGCAGACTTTGTGGAACCTGTACGCTTCATGTAGGTGGCAGATTAATTGAATGTAACGATAATAAAATCCAGAGTATTTCTCCGCCAGTTAAGAATTTACTGCGACAATGGGATTCAAGGATGGTGGAGGGGCAATCCAAAAATCCATCCGCTATAAAACAAGTAACCGATTTTATGGCAGATGTCATTGTGCGGATGCTAAAAAAGGCACTCACAAACGAGGATCTAACGTTGCTGCTGGGGCATGAACCTAACTGGGTGGAAGATATTGAGGCGATTATGTTCTCAGGCGGGATCAGTGAATGCATTTATCAGCATGAGACCGGAACAGTACAGTCGGCCCAATACGATGATATCGGGTGGATGTTAGCCGCCTCCTTAAAGGAAAGCTCAAGTCTTGCAGAGTGGACTTGGGTAAAGCCGCAGGAAACTGTTCGGGCCACAGTGCTGGGCGCCGGAATGCAAACGACTGAAATCAGCGGTGCAACCATTGAAGCCGATCATCGTAAATTGCCGATGAAAAACTTGCCGGTTTACCAGATTCGATTCGAGGGTGATTTTAAAACGGAAATAAACCAATTATCCAAGCGGATTGAAGAAGCACTCGATCTCTATGACCCACAGCGTGACGGACAGAATTTTGCGGTTTATTTTTCAGAATTGCCTTACTTAAGATTCCGTGAAATCGATGAATTTGCTGAATCCATCCTCAAAGCAATGAAACAAAAACCGAACCAAACTCAAGAGTTGGTCCTTGTCCTTGACCGGGATTATGCAAAAGTTCTCGGGCAAACACTCAAGAGGAAGGCTCCAGTGCAATCCGTCATTTGCATTGATCAAATTAAAGTTGAAAATGGGGACTATTTGGATATAGGCCAAGTGCTCGAAACCGATGTTGTTCCTGTCATCATAAAAACATTAACATTCCAGAAATGACGAAAGGGGGCATTTTTATGAGATTAAAGTCCACCTATTTAGGTACTGTCTATCAATTTTCCTCTCTAAAAGATTTATTTGCGAAAGCAAATGAAGAAAAATCCGGCGACCGCTTAGCAGGGATTGCTGCTGAGACCGTTCAGGAAAGAATTGCAGCGAAACAAGTGTTGAGCTATTTAACACTACAAGATATTAGGGAAAATCCTATGCTATCCCCTGAAGAGGATGAGGTTTCAAGGATTATCGAGGGTCAGATCAACGAACCCATCTATCAATCGATTAAAAATTGGTCTGTTTCGGAGCTTCGCGAGTATATCCTGAACGATTCAACTACCGGTGAAGACTTGAAACGCCTCAGCCGAGGTCTGAATAGTGAAATGATTGCAGCGGTGGCAAAGATCATGTCCAACCTCGATTTAGTCCATGCCGCCAATAAAATTGAAGTTTTATCCAAATGCAATATAACGATTGGTCAAAAAGGAGTGTTAGCCTCTAGGCTGCAGCCAAACCATCCGACGGATAATGTCGACGGGATGATGGCCTCAATGAAAGAAGGGCTTGCATATGGGATTGGGGATGCAGTAATTGGAATAAACCCGGTAGATGATTCCGTTGAAAGTGTAAAACGGTTATTGCATGCGACACATGACTTTATTCAAAAATGGGAAATTCCTACGCAAAACTGTGTGCTTGCCCATGTAACAGCTCAAATGAAAGCGGTACAGCAGGGGGCCCCGGCAGATATGATTTTCCAGAGTATTGCCGGAACCGAAGCGGCGAATCGTTCCTTCGGGATTACCGCTTCCCTCTTGGAGGAAGCCAATGAAATGGCGAAAGTATACGGTACAGGAACTGGTCCACAACGTTTGTATTTTGAGACTGGTCAAGGCTCGGAATTATCCGCCGAAGCTCATTATGATATCGACCAGTTGACAATGGAATCCCGGAATTATGGTTTTGCCCGCTACTATGACCCGTATATTGTCAATACGGTAGTCGGCTTTATCGGACCAGAGTACTTGTACAACAATAAACAAGTGATTCGAGCGGGTCTTGAGGATCATTTTATGGGAAAAATGCATGGCATTCCAATGGGCGTTGATATTTGTTATACGAACCATATTAAAGCAGACCAAAATGACATTGAAGATCTTGGCGTGCTGCTTTCGGCAGCGGGAGTGAATTTTATTATCGCTGCGCCAATGGGTGATGATTGTATGCTCAATTACCAGAGCTTAAGTTATCACGATGTTGCGACATTAAGACAGACGCTCAATAAACGGCCTGCACCATTATTTGAAGCATGGCTGGAGAAAATGGGGATTTTTGAAAACGGGAAATTAAGTAAATATGCAGGGGACCCGACGATTTTTTCGCGATAGGAGGTGGAAGAAATGAATCCTGAGTTAGTGGAACAAATCACGAAAATGGTGGTAGAAAAATTGCAGGCGAAGACCGCTTCTGGCGGTGCGGTGGTGGAAGAAGATAAGAAAAAGACGAACGATGATACATCGGCAAAAGCGGAAGTGAAATTTTGGAACCACCGGACCAATCATGTTGAAACAGAGTGCAAACAAAGTCCGGGTTGCACAGAGACAGCCCGTGAAAAAGAAATACTTCTTGAACCAAAGCCCCCTGTAGGACTTGAAAATCCGATTAATAAGGAAGAGCTGGATCTTTTAATTAGCAAAACACCGGCAAGAATTGGCGTCGGCCGTGCGGGATTAAGGCCCAAAACGGACACTTGGCTGAAGTTTCGCTTTGACCATGCGGCAGCAGTCGATGCCGTTTATGGTGATGTCGATCCGAAAATCCTTGAAAGCTTATCCTTATTAAAAGTTAACACGAAGGTTACTGACAAAGAGGTCTATGTCCGCCGTCCTGACTTCGGCCGAAAGCTCTCTGATGAGGCAAAACAATTAATTGATCAAAAATGTAAAAAGTCTCCGACGGTTCAAATTATTGTTTCTGACGGCTTAAGTTCGAAAGCGGTCGAGGAAAATTTAGAGGATGTCTATTTATCTCTTAATCAATCGCTTCAAAGCTTAGGGCTCGATGTAGGAACACCATTTTTTATCGAAAAAGGCCGGGTGGCGGCAATGGATGATGTTGGGGAGATCCTAAAACCAAAAGTGATTGTTTACTTGATTGGTGAACGTCCAGGTCTCGTGAGTGCGGAATCGTTAAGTGCGTATCTCTGCTACGAACCACGCCACGGCACCATTGAGGCCGACCGAATGGTCATTTCCAATATTCATAAGGGCGGCATTCCACCGGTGGAGGCCGGCGCCTATATCGGAACGGTCGTGCAAAAAATATTAAAATATGAAGCCAGCGGTGTTTCGCTAGTACAAAAAGAGCAATAAGGGGAGGGGTAATAAATGGCATTAGAACGAATTCATGCAAATATCTTGGCTGTTCGGATTATTCCAAACGTTGACCCTGCCTTAGCCGCACAGTTTCAGTTAAAACCCGATCAACGGAGTTTAGCGATTTTTACCTCAACGATTGACGATGTCGGCTATACAGCTCTTGATGAAGCAACGAAACGCGCAGATGTTGATGTTGTCTATGCAAAGTCCTTCTACGCAGGTTCCGCACATGCATCAGGGCCATTGTCTGGGGAAATGATCGGCGTGTTGGCAGGTCCAAGTCCAGATGAAGTGAAAAGCGGGATGGACGCTGTGATTCAAACCGCAGAAAATGAAGCGTATTTTGAGGCAATCAATGAGGAAAAAAGCCATGCGCTATATGCTCATGTGGTGGCGAGAACTGGTTCCTATTTATCCGCAGAGGCCGGCATTAATCAAGGTGAGGCGCTTGCCTATTTGATTGCACCTCCGCTAGAAGCAGTTTATGGAATCGATGCCGCTTTGAAGGCATCGGATGTTGAGCTCGTTAAGTTTTTTGGTCCTCCATCAGAAACAAACTTTGGAGGCGGACTTTTAACGGGTTCGCAATCGGCATGCCAGGCGGCAGCGGATGCTTTTCGTGCTGTAATTATCGAGATTGCGAGAAATCCACGACAGTATTAGATTCCTATTTAATTGGCGGATAATGCTGCATACGTGTAATTTTTTTACACAAAAAACAAGAGAGAAAGGAGTGTCCCTGTTGCCATTTGATTTAGATCTACAATCCATTCAGGAAATGCGGGATGCAGTTCAGAAAGCGAAAGAAGCACAGCAAAAGTATATGGTGTTTTCCCAAGAACAAGTCGACAAAATTGTGAAACGGGCTGCCGAAGCGGCTGCTGCCAAATCACTTGAGTTAGCCCAGATGGCGGTCGAAGAAACCGGAATGGGTGTAGTCGAACATAAAAAAATGAAAAATGACGTCGGTTCACTTGCAGTCTATGAATCTATTAAAAACGAGAAAACAGTTGGAATCATTAACGAGGACCGTACAAAGAAAATAGTCGAAGTCGCCTCACCTTTTGGGGTAATTGCCGGGATCATCCCAACGACAAATCCAACTTCGAGTGCGATTTTTAAAGCATTAATCGCCCTAAAAACAAGAAATGGAATCGTTTTTAGTCCGCATCCACGGGCAATGAAGTGCTCAGTCGCCGCTTTAAAGATTTGTTTGGAGGCAGCCGTTGATGCAGGAGCGCCGGACGGAATCCTCGGTTGGATCTCAAAACCAACAATGGCAGCAACCACTGAATTAATGCACCATCGTGATATTAATTTGATCTTAGCAACCGGCGGAAAAGATTTAGTCCGTGCTGCCTACAGTTCAGGTAAGCCTGCCTATGGTGTTGGTCCTGGAAACGTTCCCGTCTATATCGAAAAAACCGCCAATATCGAAAAAGCGGTCAAAATGATCGTTCAAAGCAAAACGTTTGATAACGGCACGATTTGTGCAACAGAACAGGCGATTGTGGTTGACCAGAATGTTAAAGAAATGGCCGTAAGGGAGTTTAAAAATAATGGCGCCTATTTCCTAAATGAGCAGGAGAAATCCCTTTTAGAAAAGGTGATTTCACCATTCCCAGGAAAACTCAATCCGGCCATTGTTGGTCAAAGTGCTGTCAAGATTGCGGAATTGGCGGGTATTTCTGTTCCAGCCGACACAACAATTTTAATTGCGGAAGAAACCCGGATCGGGAAGGACATTCCTTTTTCCATTGAAAAACTGTCGCCGATCTTTCCGATTTATACTGCAGAAAGCTATGAAAGTGCAAAAGAGTTTTGTGTGAAAATCTTACAGTTGGGCGGGATGGGACATAGCTTATCCCTTCACACCAATGATGACAATGTGGCCCGTGAATTTGCGTTAGTAATGCCGGTATCACGACTGATGGTGAATACTCTTTCATCCATTGGAGCGGTTGGCGCCACAACGGAACTAATGCCATCGCTGACACTTGGCTGTGGATCATTTGGCGGTAATATTACTTCAGACAATCTTACGGCCCGCCATTTAATTAATATTAAAAGAATGGCCTATGGAACAAAAGAGGTTAACGTTCCAAAGCCATCCAGCAAAAGTGCTTCTCCACAGTGGGGGGCCAGCAACCATGTAGATGAGATTGTGAATCAGGTTTTAAGCAATGTAAATGGATCCGATCAGCTGGATCCGCAGGTCATTTCTGAATTGGTAAATCAAGTATTAAAAAAATATCAAATGAATTAATAGGAGGAATTGACAATGGCTAGAGAATTAACTGCATTAGGAATGGTAGAAACAAAAGGTTTGGTAGCATCCGTGGAAGCAGCAGATGCAATGGTAAAGGCAGCAAACGTCCATTTAGTCGGAAAAGTACATGTGGGCGGCGGGCTTGTAACGGTTCTTGTACGCGGAGATGTAGGTGCGGTTAAAGCGGCAACAGAAGCAGGCGCAGCAGCAGCAGAACGTGTTGGTGAACTATTATCTGTTCATGTCATCCCACGTCCGCACAATGAATTAGAGAGCATTTTACCAAAATTAGAAGTGGAAGTATAAGAAGTAAGGAGCCAGTTCGATGAATGAACAATCTATTCGAACAGTTGTTGAAGAAGTGATTCAGCAATTGTTAAAAAAGGACTCCAAACCCAATACAATCCCGATGGCTGTCTCTGCGCGCCATTGCCACTTAAGTCAAGCTGATTTAGAAACGCTTTTTGGCAAAGGGTATGAGTTAACGAAAAAAGCGGACTTGTCTCAGCCTGGTCAATTTGCGGCTAATGAAACGGTGGTCATTGTCGGACCAAGAGGAAGCATTGAAAAAGTGCGTATCCTCGGTCCGGCCCGTTCTTTAACACAAGTGGAAGTCAGCAGAACAGATGCAGTAAAGCTTGGGTTAAACGCACCGCTAAGGGAATCGGGCAATATTGCTGGTTCAGCACCGATTACTCTAGTAGGGCCCAAAGGAAGTATTTATAAACATGAAGGACTGATCATTGCCCAGGCTCATATTCATATGAACCCGGAGGATGCCGCTAATTTTGGCGTAGAAAACGGCGAGTATGTACGAATCCGAACAGAAGGGGAACGCCCGGTTTCGCTTGAAAGAGTGCTGATTAGGGTTTCACCGAGATATCGGCTTGAGATGCATATCGATACCGATGAAGCCAATGCCGGGTTTATTACAAGCGGTCAGGCTGGTCTTCTTGTCAAGGGTGGGGAGCCTTTAGTAAAACCCTCGCCTGTGAGCACTCACGTAGCACCTGAACAAAAGGCACCAAAAGAAGTTCAATTTCAAAAAAATCTCTTAACCAAAAGAGATGTGCAGGCATGCCAGTACGAGATGATTTCGGTTCGGAAAGGCACCATTGTGACTCCAATGGCACGGGATGCCGCAAGAGAGCTGAAAAAAACCATCCGGATTATGGATTAGTTTAAGGGGATGATTTTTTGTTAGTTGGAACGGTGATTGGAAATGTGTGGGCGACAAGGAAGGAAGAAAATCTAACAGGATTAAAATATTTATTTGTCCAGCCGGAGCTTCCATCCGGGGCGCCGATCCTTTCACCGTTTATTGCGGTGGATCGGATTGGTGCCGGAGTCGGAGATAAAGTGATGGTCACAACGGGAAGTGCGGCGGCAAATATTATCGGTGAGCCTAGACTGCCGATTGATGCGGTCATTATTGGAATTATCGATTCTATTGATGTAGAAGGAGGTGCGTAAATGATGTCAAAAGCCTTAGGAATGATTGAAACAAGAGGGCTGATTGCCTCGATCGTTGCTGCAGATGCAATGGTGAAAGCAGCGGATGTACGTTTAGTTAAAAAAGAAAAAGTGGATGCCGGACTCGTTTCGATTTTAGTAGAAGGAGATGTCGGGGCTGTCCAGGCAGCGGTCGATGCCGGAAAGTATGCAGCTCAAAGTGTCGGGGTGCTGGTTACTGCGCATGTGATCCCGCGACCGGATGAGGGTGTAGGGCAAATGTTGGCACAGGCGCCGAAAAAGGGCGAGGAGAAACCAAAACCAGCAAAAAGGGGTCAAAGAGCAAAACAAGATGAGCCTCCAGCACAAACAGAATAATTTTTAAAAGAATGGAGGAAGAAACATGGCTTTCAAACGTAAAAAAATTGCAGTGATTGGTGCAGGATTTACGGGTGCAACAGCTGCGCTGATGATTGCACAAAAAGAATTAGGAGATGTCGTTCTGGTTGATATCCCATCTCAAAACGATCCGACCAAAGGGAAGGCACTGGATATGCTGGAAGCCAGCCCCGTCCAAGGCTTTAATGCAAATATAACGGGTACCTCAGATTATGCGGATATACACGATGCTGACTTAGTGTTAATCACGGCAGGGCTGCCGCGGAAACCAGGGATGAGCCGGGATGATTTGGTTTCTACTAATGCAAAAATTATCGAGCAAGTCTCGGAAAATATTAAAAAATATGCGCCGAATAGCTATATTATTGTTTTAAGTAATCCTGTTGACGCGATGACCTATGTTTGCTATAAAACAACAGGTTTTCCTAAAAATAGGGTTATCGGTCAATCCGGTGTCTTAGATACTGCGCGTTTCAACACTTTCGTTGCACAGGAATTGAATGTGTCAGTGGAGGATATTTCAGGTTTTGTCCTTGGCGGGCATGGTGACGATATGGTCCCATTGGTTCGATTCTCTTATGCCGGCGGAATCCCGCTTGACAAAATTCTCCCGCCTCACCGAATTGAAGCGATTGTGGAAAGAACGCGCAAAGGCGGCGGCGAGATTGTCAGTTTGCTAGGTCAAGGCAGTGCCTACTACGCCCCGGCAGCTTCGATGGTCCAAATGGCTGAAGCCATTTTAAAGGATAAAAAACGAATCTTGCCATGTATTGCCTATCTGGAAGGGGAATATGGCTATCAGGATTTATATCTGGGGGTTCCGACGATCCTTGGCGGCGATGGGATTGAAACAGTCATTGAAATTGCGTTAACCCCTGAAGAAAAAACAGCCCTTGATCAATCAGCCCAATCTGTTCGGAAGGTTATGTCGATTTTGAAGACACAATAATATTGGGATAATATATCCTGTGAATCCTTCTACAATTCTATATTAAACTAGTAACACCTAGTTTTGGAATTAGTCATGTATGGGATATGGTTTTACTTTTATATTTCCAGGAGATTTATTTTGAAAGGGGAAGGGTTTATGGAGCAGGGAAACAACCATTTACAAAAAGCGCTTAAACCAATTCATCTCTGGGGTATTGCTGTAGGGATGGTCATATCCGGCCAATATTTTGGCTGGAACTATGGTTTTGAATCAGGAGGCACCATTGGCCTCGGAATTGCCGCACTGATTATTATGGTCTTTTATACAACCTTTATTTTTAGTTATTCTGAGCTTTCAACTTCCATCCCTCATGCCGGCGGACCGTCTGCATATGCCCGAAAGGCAATGGGGCCGTTTATGGGCTTTATTACCGGTTTAGCCTGTTTACTAGAATTCGTATTTGCCCCTCCAGCGATTGCGGTTTCTGTTGGAGCGTATATCAATTTCTTAATCCCAAGTATTAATGCCGTTTATGCAACGGTCGGCATGTTTATTTTATTTATTTTGGTCAACCTCATCGGTGTAAAAGGTGCGGCTATCATTGAGTTAGTGGCAACGGTATTGGCACTAATCGGTCTCTCGATTTATTACGTGGCCGGTTTACCTCATGTTCAATCATCCAATATATTTAATGATATGGCTTTTAGTCATGGTTGGTCCGGTGTTTTGGCAGCGATTCCATTTGCCATTTGGTTCTTCCTTGCGATTGAGGGGGGAGCGATGGCAGCAGAAGAGGTGCGCGACCCGAAGAAGGATATTCCAAAAGGATTTATTTCCGGTATTTTAACGCTTGGTGTGGCAACGATTTTAACCTTAGTCGTAACGGCAGGACTTGGCGGCGGTACCGGTAAACCGGCGGATTATCCACTTCCTCAGGCATTGGCAAGTATTTATGGAGAAGGAAGCTTTATTCCAAAATCAGTTGCCATTATCGGTTTATTTGGTTTGATTGCCAGCTTACACGGTATTATTATTGGTTATTCCCGTCAAACGTTTGCCCTGGCTCGTGCAGGATACCTGCCTAAGTTTTTGTCTAAACTTTCGAAACGCGGGGTGCCGCATTGGGGCTTGATTGTTCCTGGAGCGATTGGCGTGATCGCAGCAGGCTCAGCAAACTTTGCAAATGCGTTGATTATCCTTTCCGTTTTTGGTGCGATTACGATGTACTGCTTAAGTATGGTTTCGTTGTTTGTTCTACGTAAAAAGGAGCCAAATTTGGAAAGACCATTTAAAGTGAGCTATCCTGTAGTACCGGCAATTGCTTTAGTATTGGGTGTTTTCTCATTCTTCTGCGTGGTAAAATACAGCGTGTTAACGACAACTCTTCCATTGTTTGGAGTGCAGCTGCCTTTGGCGGGTGTGATTCTGACGATTTTTGGTGTAGCGATTGTCTACTATTTCTTAGTAGGATCCAAGAACCTTCGTCCAATGTCGGAGGAGTTTGTTTCCATTGAGGATGTGACTTCTGGAGAAACAGGGACAGAGGAGAGAATAGGATAACGTTCAATAGAAAAAGATGTTCCATTGGAGTGGGGCATCTTTTTGGTATTAGTTGAAATTTGGATACAGACCTTTGCCAATTTGAAGTAGGTTCATAGGTATACGGGAAAATACATAAAATAAGTTGGCATTGACTGCCTTGACTGATATAATAGGACAATGTTAAGTGAAATACGATGAAATGTGGGGGAACCGGTGTTGCCGGTTGAGATTTAGTCCGTGAGACTTATGACCCTTGGAACCTGATCTGGTTGATACCGGCGGAGGGAACATATTCTTAAACAAGTAATTGTTTGCTGATATGCACTCAGGTTTCTTTGCCTGGGTGCTTTATTTTGTTTAAGCAAGTTTTTGCCTTCTAACCGAACGGAGATTTCACTCTATTTCGTTTGTTTCACTTTCGATTTTATTTTAATTTTGGGGGATTCTACATGAAGAAATGGCTAGTACTAGTCCTTTCAGTCCTTCTAGTGACTGGATGCAGCAGCAAAAAAGAAACAGAAAACGCAAAAGGAAAAAAACAGCCGCTTAAAAAGGTCTCGGTTGTACTGGATTGGACGCCAAATACCAATCATACTGGATTATATGTAGCAAAAGAAAAAGGATTCTTTAAACAAGAAGGCTTGGATGTAGATATTATCATGCCGGGTGAGACCGGTGCTGACCAACTAGTAGCTTCTGGCAAGTCACAATTTGGTGTTGGCTACCAAGAAGCAATTACCCAGGCCCGTATACAAGGGGTGCCGCTCGTATCGATCGCTGCGGTGATTCAGCACAATACTTCAGGATTCGCTTCACCAGCTGGCAAACAGATTCAATCTCCGAAAGATTTTCAAGGAAAAACATATGGTGGATGGGGCTCGCCAGTCGAAAAATCTGTCATCACTTCTCTAATGAAAAAGGAAAACGCCGATGCTAATAAGGTGAAAATCGTGAACATGGGAGATACGGACTTTTTTACGGCTGTGAAACGAGACATCGATTTCGCTTGGATTTACTATGGGTGGACTGGTGTAGAAGCTGAGCTTCGTAATGAAAAAATTAATATGGTTTACTTAACAGATTACTCTGACAAACTGGACTACTATACACCTGTTTTAGAAACAAACGAGAAAATGATTAAAGAGAATCCTGAAACGGTTAAGGCGTTCGTAAAGGCTGCTGCCGAGGGGTATGAATTTGCGATTAAAAACCCTGATCAAGCTGCAGATATCCTAATTAAAGCAGCACCGGATTTAGATCCAAAGCTTGTCAAGAAGAGTCAAGAGTGGTTGTCTCCGAAATATCAGGATGATGCAAAGGATTGGGGAATTCAAAAGCAGGAAATTTGGGAAAATTATGCCCAATGGATGTATGAGAATAAGCTGCTTGACAAGAAATTAGATGCGAAAAAAGCCTTTACAAATGAATTTTTACCAAAACAATAGGGGGTAGAAAAATATGGCAGATTCATTAATCAGCATTCAAATCATCCCGAAAACAAAGAATGGAGAAGACGTCATTCCATACGTTGATGAAGCCATTAAAGTCATTGCTGACTCTGGTGTGAAATATGAGGTACACCCGTTAGAAACAACTATGGAGGGCGAACTCCACGAATTATTTACGGTGATTTCCAAAATGAATGAACGAATGATTGAAATGGGAAGCAAAAATGTCATTTCTCAAGTGAAAATCCTTTATCAGCCAACAGGCATTGCCATGGATGACTTAACGGAGAAATATCGATGATGAAGAAGAATCTTGTAAAAGGGTGGAGACCGATTTTGGTTCTCCTCCTTTTGTTTGTCATTTGGGAGATTGTCGTTAAAATAGCAGAAGTGCCGGAATGGCTTCTTCCGCCGCCATCAAAGATTTTCACTGAAGCCATTTCCGGCTGGGGTGATTTTTATCCTGATGTGTTTTCAACAGTTAAAATTTCACTGTTTGGATTTGTCGTGGGAGCATTCATTGGACTGGCGGTCGCTATTTTATTCCATCTGGTGCCTGTTTTAAGGGATTCTTTCTATCCATTGTTGATTTTATCGCAAAATGTTCCCATTATCGTTCTGGCTCCACTGTTGGTCATTTGGTTTGGGTTTGGATTATTGCCCAAAATGATTGTCATCACGCTTGTTTGTTTCTTTCCGATTACAGTCGCTGCTTTGGATGGATTTAGCCAAACCCCTTCCGAGTTGAAGCATTATATGAAAATGGCAGGTGCAACCAAAACACAGCTTTTTTGGAAATTGGAGCTGCCGTCATCACTGCCCTCGATTTTTTCAGGCTTTAAGGTTTCTGCCACGTATAGTGTAATGGGTGCCGTTATTTCTGAATGGCTTGGTGCTAAGCAGGGGATTGGTGTCTTTATGACATTCGCCTCGTCGTCTTTTCGAACGGATCGGGTATTCGTTGCCATTTTTACGATCATGTTCTTAAGCCTCTTCTTTTTCTTTTTCATCGTTTTACTAGAACGAAGAGTGGTCCGGTGGCAGCCGAAAGGGGATGAGAAAAAATGAGCTATCTTCGATTTCAACACGTTTCGAAACGTTTCGGGCAAAATGAAGTACTGAAAGACCTTGATTTTTCCATTCATAAAGATGAATTTGTTTCGATTATTGGTCCTTCAGGTAGTGGGAAAAGCACCATTTTCAATTTAATAGGAGGAATTCTTTCGCCAGATGAAGGGGAGATCCTATTAGACGGCCAATGCATTAATGGCAAACGTGGGTTTATTAGCTATATGCCTCAAACTTCTTCTCTTTTCCCGTGGAGGACGATTCTTGAAAATGTCCTTCTTGGCCAAGAGCTTCAGGGTAAAAAAGACGTAAAAGCAGCACGAGAAATGCTGGCGATTGCCGGACTCTCAGATTATGAAAACGCCTATCCTCACATGCTGTCTGGAGGAATGAAGCAGAGGGCTGCTTTTATCCGTGCCTTATTAAGCCCGCAAGAGGTGATCTGTCTTGATGAGCCTTTTTCCGCTTTAGATGAGCTAACCCGGTTTGAAATGCAGAAATGGTTAGTGGACATGTGGGAATCACATCGACGAACAATTCTTTTTATTACTCATAATATTGAGGAAGCACTGTATCTTTCCGATCGTGTGATGATGATGTCTGGTAAGCTAGCAAAAGTCGTTTCAAACATAGAGGTTCCTTTTGATAGGCCGCGGCACGAAGGGATTCTGCTGGATGAAAGCTTTATTCAATGCAAAAGGGATATATATTACCAATTAGTAGGTGAAGTCAAATGAAGATGATCGACGCTCATATCCATTTGGATCACTATCAGGATGAGGAAATCAAACGGATTGTATTGGATTCTGCCCATATCGAAGCTTTGATTTCTGTATCGTTTCATTTGGAATCCAGTAAAAGAAACCTTTTACTTTCACAAAAATATCAAAAGGTAAAACCTGCTTTTGGCTACCATCCAGAACAATCATTGCCTTCTGAAAACGAACTGAACGGGCTGCTCAATTGGATGGACGACCACTGTGACGAAATGATTGCTGTAGGAGAGGTGGGTCTGCCATACTACTTAAGGCAAGAGCAGGGGATTTCAATTGCTCCTTATCTTGAAGTATTGGAAGTGTTTATCAGGAAGGCGAAAATATGGGACAAACCGATTGTTCTTCATGCTGTTTATGATGATGCGCCTCTCGTTTGTGACCTTCTCGAAAAATATTCTGTTTCCAAAGCGCATTTTCATTGGTTTAAAGGGGATCAGAAAACAATAGACCGAATGATACGAAACGGCTATCATATTTCTATTACCCCTGATGTGGTGTATGAACAAGAAATCCAGCAGCTTGTCAGCATCTATCCTCTCGAGCTCATAATGGTTGAAACAGATGGACCTTGGCCATTCGAAGGTCCATTTGCGGGGAAAATGACCCATCCGAATATGATGGAGGAGTCCATAAGGAAAATTGCACTGCTTAAGAAGCTTTCCGCTGAAGAGGTTTCAGATGTCTTTCATCAAAACACAAAAAGGTTTTATCAATTAACATTTTGAAGCTGCCGATCAAACATTGGCAGCTTTCTTTATTTGTAAAAGTTTTTTATCTTCCCTGATTTCCACACTAGAGTAACATGCGTGTTCTAGCAAAAGACTGTCTATCAATGGGGATTCCTCCGTTGAGCAAAACACTTTATCTAGGAAAATCAGAAATTTTTTGAAAAAATAGCAAATTACTATTATAATAAAACTAACCATTTTTAAGACCAAGTCCTAATATGTAGTGACAATTTCAAATAAACTGGAGATAAAACATGTCAATCGAAACGAAACAAAGGAAACCAAGAATTTCTGCTTATTTTAAGACACTCGAAATCAAGGACTGTAAAAGCAAGCGGGGCTTTTGGAAGCACGTTACTGGAGTAGATTCAGTCTTGGCAGAGGAACTTGAACCACTTATATGCCGCAAAAAGCAGGGGAATATTTATGAGGTAAAGAATGGTACTCTGCCTTTCAGCTTGGCAGTGGAATCATGGACGAAGTCATTTCATAAGTCTTTCCTGACTTGGATAAACCAGCATAAACAACTAAAGCCAAAGCGAATTTTGGAAATCGGATGTGATAATGGATTGTTGGCATGCTGGTACGCTACACGGTATCCGGATGCGGAGATAATTGGAATCGATCAGTGTGGGAACGGAATTCGGTGTGCCAAAGAGTTGGCTAAGCACCTAGGTCTTACTAATGTGAGCTTTTATCGAATCGATTTTATAGATTTAAGAGAGCATTTTTTGCTAAACTCTTTTGATCTCATTATTTCTGTGCGGGCCTTTCATGAGATTATGGGACCTTTTTTCTTCCCAAAGTATTGGTCACTACCAGATTACTTGAAGGAAAATCCAACATATGGGGACAGTAAGTATTTACAAATAGTCGATGATTTGTTAACCGAAGACGGAACCTATATCTCTTGTGAGCGATTGGAAAACCCCGCAGATGTCGGGAAGTGGGCAAATTCGCTGTCACAAGCCAATCTCCAAGTCCAGTGGGACGACTGTGACATCATAGATTATCATGAGTTAGGAGCAAATAAGCGTTCTCCTATTATTGTAGCGACAAAAAGGCAGACTGGGATCACAACCTTAGAAGGTATGGAACACCTTTATACGAAAGATCATCCAATTGTATTAGAGTCCGGGAAATCCTACAGCGGGGCGGAAGCGGAGTTTGCCTATCACCGCTTGGGGGAGAAAACATTCAAATCAGGCCACTATCTGGATGTGCCCAACCACTGGCATATGTTTCGATTTGAAATTTGGGAGACCAGCAGTTTTCTGATTGTCTATAATTACGGTAATATGGGGCATCGTCATTTGGACATACTTCCTGCCGGTGCATACCTAGAGGCACGACTGCTGATAGCGGAGGCAAAGGAAAAGTTCAGTCACCTCGAACCAATTGTATAATACAACAGCCTGGAAGCACGTCCAGAAAGCTATTTTATACTTAATTCAAAGGCAATAAAGAAACTATTAGGTTTATATAAAATTAATTTGCAGAATTAGAAAGTCTACATGAAATTGTAGACTTTTTTTCACTCTAAAAATTCAAAAGGGGCAAGTGTTTATTCCTGATAGCAGGAAATATCTAGACTGGGGGTCTGACCCCGATTTTCACGAGTTTCAGGGGAAGGATTAGAATATTTTTCCTTAGACACTGCATACTAAAAATATAATTTAAAGCAATTGCAGATAGGGACGGAGTTGATGTCATATTTTCTAAAGTTTTTAAGAGGAAAGCGCTCTTCTCGGTTCCATCAAACAAGCAATAATTTAAATATGGAAGATGATGCCGTGGATTCTGATTTATCCCATAATACAGAGATACTCCAACAGGTATTTTCTCAGGCACCTGATTTAGTGATACGACGCTTTTCAATTAACGCTAGTAAATCTGATGCTGCTTTGGTTTATTTGCTCGGTTTGACGGTTAAAGATGCGATTCATAATCATGTACTGAAGCCATTGATGAGCAGTTACTTCGAACATGATAAGGGACTGCCCATTACAATAGGAGATGTAGAAGTCGTCGATAAGTGGGGCCAGATCGAAAGTGCGATTCTAGGTGGAGATAGCGTTTTATTGTTAAATGGAAAAAACACCGGGTATCGATTAGATACAAAAGGATGGCCGCAAAGACAAGGGCGAAATCGCACTAAAAGGTGAAACGATGAAGAAATATGCCTATAATGAAATCACGCTAATGCAGTATATTTTTTTGATTAATGGAACACAGGTGGGGACGGGAGTTTTATCTCTCCCGCGCATACTGGCAGAAAAAGCTGGAACCGATGGTTGGATCGCTATCATAATTGGCTGGTTGTGCTCAGTCTCTGCCAGCATTTTTTTAGTTAAAGCGGCTGCAAAACACCCTGAGGACACCCTTTACGAAATTCTAATACGTTTTTTCGGAAAAATACTGGGGAAAGTGCTCATCTCGGTTTATATGGTGTACTTTGCATTTTCCGCTTGGACCATTCTTATAAATGCCTATCTCTATATTAAGGCATGGTTTCTGCCTAAAACCCCTGATTATATCATTTTGCTATTATTTTCGATTCCGACTTTTTTAGTTGCCCGCAACGGGTTGCGCGTTTTAGGCAGGTACTCGGAACTATCTTTTTATATGGTATTGTGGATTCCTCTGTTTATATTGATACCGCTAAAGGATGGAAATTGGCTCCACCTCCTTCCTTTGCTTAAAGAAGGGTGGGGGCCGGTTTTATCTGCTGTGCCGACCACTGTTACTTCCTTTTTGGGATTTGAAGTAGCGTTCTTCTTGTACCCCTTTTTACAAAAAAAGCAGCATGCGGTGCTCGGAATTACGATTGCGAACACCTTAACGATGTTGTTTTATGTATTTGTAACGGTTATTTGCTTTACCTATTTTAGCCCCGATGGGATTATTGAGTTTAATCAACCAGTACTGAATTTACTTAAACTCATTGAATTTCGTTTTTTGGAGCGTTTTGACATGGTTTTATTGGCTGTTTATCTGATTGTTGTTTCCACAGCCTGGATGCCTTACGTATACCTTGCTCCGTTTTGTTTTAGTCAATTGCTTGGAAAACAGGATCACAGTAATTACGTGATTATTTTATTATTAATCATAATTGGAATGGTATTTTGGCTCGATCCTACTTGGATTGATTCAGAAAGGTGGCAGAAGATGGTGGTCAAAGGCGGGCTGGGATTGGCATTCGTTGCCCCGCCCTTCTTATGGGTTTATAGCTGGATATATGAAAAGTTCCGTCGGAGGGTAAGCCATTGAAAAGGAAGACACTGCTTTGCCTATCGCTTGTGCTATGATGATGACCGGATGCGTGGATCAAATGTATGTTGAAGATGTCACTCTGTCACTAATACTTGGTTTAGACTTGATTTTTGGGGTCCCGATAAAAGGGATCGATATAATCAATCCAATACTGGTAGCAAATGAAGTTTCCGGTAATGTGAGAGTTATCGAGATTAGTGAAAAATAAGTGGTAGAAGGTTAGTGAAATGTTCACTAACCTTTTTTATTATTTCGTTGGTTTGGACCAACATTATTTTTGTTAGGGTTATCTCTATAAAACAATGTTCGGCTACAAAGTCGATATAGCCTGGTCCCATATTATAGCTTTGTATAATAGTATTTAAATCGACTTGCCGTTTTGTACGTACTTATACATTTGGGAAAAATGGTAAACACCTTGTTTGATACTGATATGAAGATTTTCAATTTCATTTCTCTTAAGACCAGCAGACTCAGAAGATTGCATTGGATCATTTCCTTTTCCGAGACTTTCTTGATCCATAATTGCAATGAGAATGGGAGTAAACTCAGTTAAGTCGTAATTATTGAGCTCGTTCGAAATCTCAGGTTGATATTGAATAAGTTGTTTTTCCGTTGCTTTTTGCATATTTGTGCTATATTGCCAAAGAATTCCTAGAGCAGAAAATAAATAGAACAGGAAAATATATAGGATTTTCTTTTTTCTACTAATATTCATTAAAGCCTCCATCTAATTTTCCGAAGATAGTAATCTAGCTTTTAAAAGGTGTTCGTGCACCAATTTGAAACTTTTTTTAAAATGCATCGTATCTCATAATAACATTCTCAGAAAACTAGCATCAAAAGTAGAGCTTTTAAAAGATTTCTTAATAATTTTAGTGGATATTAGTTTATGATATCCTTTTTATGGCTATATAAACTGTAACGTTGACTGTATGGTTTGGGATGTGTTATAGTTATCAATTAATTAGGAAGGGGTGAGTAAGTTGGGAAGTTGTATCGAATTGGGGAAATAGCCAGTTTAATGAACATATCAAAAAGAACAATTGATTATTATACCCAACTTGGCTTACTAAACCCTGTAAGGACCGATTCTAATTATCGGCTGTATGGAGAAGATTCTATTCATATCTTGGAATTGGTTGATCACTACAAAACTCTTAATCTTCCACTTGAGGAAATTAAATCCTACATTAAAATGGTTCATTCAGAAAAGACAATAGATCATGAGAAAGTGGCAAAACATTGTGAACAGATTGCTGTTCTCATGGACCATCTTAAACAGGAAATCAAGGCAATGGAGCCTGTCCTACAAAAATTAGACAGAAATGAAAAAGAAATGCTCGTAAATAAACTATCCTTACAGGGTGTTACATTAGCTCAATCATTGTTATTATTATTTGCTTAAAAACATATTGAGGTGAATTTTTTAAATGTTATTCCATCCAATGGATATTTTGATTTTCATTGCTTTTGGATTATCAATCTGGGCACAGTTTAAAGTAAAAGGAAATTTTAATAAATGGTCGGAGATAGGAGTTTCCTCTGGGATGTCAGGTGCAGAGGTGGCTAGGAAGATTTTAGATTCACATGGGTTATATCATATCCCAGTCGAAGCCGTTCCAGGGCGTTTATCTGACCATTACGATCCTATATCAAAAGTGGTTCGATTATCAGAGGATGTTTATTATGGTCGTTCCATTGCATCAATATCGGTTGCTGCTCATGAAGTAGGGCATGCAGTTCAAGATAAAGAGTCTTATAGAGCACTAGTTTTAAGACATCGAATGTTCCCGATGGTGAATATTACTTCTGGTATAGCTCCATTCTTGTTGATGGGAGGTATTTTCCTTCACCAAACTTCACTTATTGGACTTGGTATTATTCTCTTCTCAGCAGCAGTTGCTTTCCAAGTCATAACTTTGCCAGTTGAATTTAATGCTAGTTCTCGTGCAAATGAATATTTAATCGCAGAAGGAATCATACGACAAGATGAAGAAAGAGGAGTAGAAAAAGTCTTAGGAGCAGCTGCTTTGACTTATGTAGCAGCAGCACTGATTTCTGTTCTTGAATTATTAAAATTTGTGATGATTTTCTTTCAAGGAAATAATGAAGAACAAGAAGATTAACAATATCATTTAAAGTATTAACTAAATTTTTTAAACAACCAGGAGGTGTATTCCTCACTTTATAACAAAAAGTGAGGAGACTATTGATAATTATTAATTTGATTGTAATAGCAATTCTAATTGCATTAACCGCATTTTTCGTATCATATGAATTTGCTATTGTAAAAATCCGTAGTACACGAATTGATCAACTAGTTGCTGAAGGAAATAAAAATGCCATCGCTGCTAAAAAGATTGTATCTAACTTAGATGAATATTTATCAGCATGTCAGTTAGGTATTACGGTAACAGCATTAGGTTTAGGTTGGCTAGGTGAACCGACGGTAGAGCATATCCTCCATCCATTGTTGGTCAGCTTGAACCTACCTGAGTCTGTTTCAACTATTGCTTCATTTATTATTGCTTTTGCATCGGTTACTTTTATTCACGTCGTAGTGGGAGAACTTGCACCTAAAACTTTGGCTATACAAAAAGCAGAACTGGTCACATTACTTCTTGCTAGACCAATGATCCTTTTTTATAAAGTAATGTATCCTTTTATTAAAGTACTCAATGGCTCTGCTCGATTAATTGTCGGGATTTTTGGATTAAAGCCTGCTTCTGAACATGAAGCTGCACACTCTGAAGAAGAACTTCAATTGATCATTACTGAAAGCTATAAAAGCGGGGAAATTAATCAATCTGAATTTAAATATGTGAACAACATTTTTGAATTTGATGATCGAATTGCAAAAGAAATCATGGTTCCACGTACCGAAATTGTTGCCTTTGATAAATCTCAAATGTTAGCAGAATGTCTTGAAATCGTAAAAAACGAAAATTATACCAGATACCCAGTTATCGATGGTGAAAAAGATAACATAGTCGGTATGGTCAATATGAAAGAGGTTCTCACGGATTATATTATCAACAAGAAACTAGAAACTCCAATCGAACATTATGTACGCCCTGTCATCCAGGTGATTGAATCAATTGCCATACACGATTTGTTGCTTAAAATGCAGAAAGACCACATTCATATGGCTATCCTAATGGATGAATATGGCGGAACAGCTGGATTAGTAACAGTGGAGGATATACTTGAGGAAATTGTCGGTGAAATTCGTGATGAATTTGATGCCGATGAGGTTAATGAAATCAATAAGATTAGTGAAAATAAAACCATCGTGGATGGGAAAGTCCTAATCGAAGAAGTGAATGATTTATTCGGACTTGATCTAGATGATACGGATATAGATACCATCGGTGGTTGGATATTGTCACAAAAAATGGATATTGCCGAAGGCGAAAAACTTTATCATGGCAATTATGAGTTTAAGGTGATTAAGGTAGACGGCTACCATATCAAGTCATTAGAAATAGTAAAAACTTCAAATCAAGAAGCGCATGCTTAATGATAAATCCCTCTTTATTAAGAGGGATTTATTTTATTACAATTAGCTTATTGATTGAAATAAACTGACAAATAAGCAATGAATAATGTCGAATTGGAATGAGTCTCTTTACGTTTGTTAGATTCTTAATTCAATCAATGGACGAGTATATTTTTGAATCAAATAGTTTGTCTATTTTGGATAATGATCGTGATTACTTAGATTAGGCTGCGTTGTTATTTTTATCGAAAATTAAGACGGAACTCTCAAAGTAACGAAGGAAAAAAACTTAAGAGCCTGAAATATGCAAGTATTTATTCACTTCTTGTATATTTAGGCTCTTTTTTGCATTCATAGAACAAACTGCTATATTTTACTGCGGAATACATCCTCTTTAAGTTAGACGGATTTTACATAGTAAGGTCCATAAAATACTTTTTTTCTTTTTTGAATCTTAATAAATTAATAAAAGTCATTTTTATCAATATTTCCTATTTGTTTTGGGGAACTATAAGAAATGAATTGGGGGAGGTAACCAAAGAATATGGAAATTAAACAGGTGATTAAGTACATAAAAAATGGTAACCAATCTTCAGCATTAGCTATGACAGGAAATATGCTTATTGCTGTTATAGAGTTTATAGCTGGAGCAATTAGTGGAAGTGGAGCCATGTATGCAGCTGCCATGCACTCTTTAGGGGATGCAGTGAACCAAGGTTTCATTTTTATGGGCAGTGTTTTATCACAAAAAAAACCGACAAAACGATTTCCAAATGGATTTGAATCCTTGAACTATATTTTTAGTATAATTGCCGCATTGGTTGTCTTAACTATGGCAATTGAAACGATAAATGAGGGATGTCATTTAATATGGCACCCTTCTGAACCAAGTAGAGGTCTACTCATTAACGTTTTGATTTTAGTTCTAAACCTCGTTATTGATGGAGCCGTCTTAATAAAAGCTATGAAAGAAATTAATGAAGATTCTAGGGTAATTGAAAAAGGATTTAGATTAGTGCTTCAATCTTTTAAAAATGTGAGTAAAGCGGCTCCACCAACAAGGTTTATCTTCTTTGAAGATCTTGTTTCGGTAACAAGTGCTCTGTTAGCAATGATTGCAGTAGTATTTACAGCCATTACCCAAATTCATTTTTTAGATGGAGTTTTTACTGTGATTATCGGATTATTAATGCTTTGGGTATCTTTTCGAGTGGGTTACGACAATATTGTAGAACTAGTTAGAAGTTCTGCGATCATGGACAACCAATACCATGACTGAACAGAAGAAAATACTTTTATCTCAAATGAAAGACTGTTTAGTGTCCATTACTATGGAGTGATAAGTAAGCATGTATATTCTAAAAAAGATGTTTGCAGTAATGCTTGGAAGTTTATTGTTATCAATTGGGATTAATTTCTTTTTAGTTCCATTTGAATTACTTGACGGTGGAATAATCGGTATAAGTTTGATTATTAAGTATTTAACAGGAATGAAACCAGGGCTAGCAATTATATTTTTGAGTATTCCTATATTTGCCTTAGCTTGGTTTTATAACAAACGTTACTTTTATAATAGTCTCTCTGGAATGTTGTTTTCATCAATTGTTATTGATTTGTTATCTTCTTCACGAGCTTTTATACCGTTACATATCCCTCCTGTTTTTAGCTCTATATTAGGTGGTATATTTGTTGGTTTAGGTATTGGGATCATGCTTCGCCATGAAACAAGTACAGGAGGGACAGACTTATTAGCACAATTTTTATCGAAGATATTTAAAATTAATGTTGGGATAATGATATTTATTATCGATGCATTGGTTATTTGTCTAGGAGGATTGTTACTTTCTAAAGAGACTTTTTTATTATCAAGTCTGACAATTACAGTTGTAGGCTTATTTACAAGCTTATGTACTTGGAATGATGAACGGACAAAAATAAAAGACCAGTTAACATAATTGTTTTTTTAAGTATTAAAATCATCCATTTGTTAGACTTTCCCTTCAGTTGGAAGGTATTTGTTACATGGTTGGGATCCGACTGGAGAGACACAAATAAATTGGTAAATACATATTTAGTATCTAAATATGAGTCAGCAGAATTTTTCTGAATTTTTGTAATTAATTTGTAATAAAAATTCAATCGGTTTGTAAATCTCTTTGTCCATTTGTATGGTACATTGTTCGTAGTATGGAATTAAGTTTTATCAATATGCGTGCATTATTTACAAAATAAAACAGCAATCCTTGAACAGTCCAACAATCAATTTCAATTAAATGAGGAATTATTATGCTGATACGTTATAAAAAAAGTTATAAAAAAGTAGCAATGGGCTTATTATCTTTTATGCCAAATGAGAAAAATCTGCAAAGGCTTCAATCGACTATGAACCTTTATGAAACGGCACAAGACCACCAACTCTTTTTATGGAGAGAGGATGAAGGGCTTGTTGGATTAGTTGGGGTTTTATTTGTTAATGAACATCTAATGCAAATTCAACATATTACTCTTAACCCATCTCATCGAGGCCAAGAGCTTGGTAAAAAAATGATAATGAACCTAAAAGAACTTAATCCTGATATTCTTTTTATTCCTCATGATAATACAAAGGAATTTTGTGGTAAATACGACATAAATAATTCTTTTAATACCAGATGCTCAGATACTTCAGCGTGACCATAATAACTATACATAAAATCAAAAAAGTAGTGATTATTGACATGATTAACCACTACTTTTTTACTCACAAATATAGGGCAGTATCCCTTTGAATACTTTGTCTTTTAGCTGAAATTACATAGATAAAGGCAATTATGATCTGTTTAATGATAATTGCGAATAAATGGCTTCAAAAATTAAACTGCCTCTTTCTAATGCAGTAGTATCATCAGGATTTGTTAAACGATTTCCAACGCCAATTTCATATCCAGATTGCCTTAAAAAATACGAAGCAATAAGAGATCCACTTCTTATCGCATCGTATTAATTATTTTACGACCTTAATCGTACGGTAGTTTTTATTACCAGCTTTATCAATAACGTAAACCTTTAAATATGTTTTAGCTTTCTGAGTTTTTATAGGTACTGAAAATTTGCCATTTGAATAAACAGACCCTTTGCCAATAAGTGTACTTCCTCTATAAATTTTCACTGCTGCGTATTTTTCGGCGCTTCCAGTTACAGTTTTAGATTTAGAAGTGACTTTATTAACACTTTGAATAACTGGTGGCGTCTTATCAACGACTTTTAAATTCTTCGGTGCACTTACATTTCCTGCTTTATCGGTAGCAGTTACACTAATTGTTGTTCCGGTTTTTTGCTTCGAAATCGTAAATTTGTAGATGCCACTAGATGCCGCTGTTGTGCTTTTTTGGTACTTACCGTTGATTGATAATCTAACTGTTGATCCAGCTTCAGCTTTCCCTGTTACAGTAGTCGAAAGATCTGAAACACTATTCATCGATGGTGTAACAGGTCTTGTTTTATCAATTGTAAACGTAATTGTTGTTGTGTTACTCTCTTCATCTTTCACAACTAACGTGTATTTCCCTTCTTTTGTAACTGTAGCGCCATTTTTGAAAATAGCTCCATTTAATAAGGATGTACCTTCATCAAAAGTAATCTTTACATCTTTATTATAATACGAATTTTTTTTAACTCCAGTTACAATTGGAGCAACGAAATCTTTCTTTTTTGCTAGATAAGCAGATGAGATATAACCTGATAATGCTCCATCAGCAGATTTAACTGGGAACCAAACATAGTGCTTTTCATTATAATCTGTGCTACCTAGTTTAGTGTATTCAAAATCTCCAGTGATAATAAAGCTCTTATTTAAAGGTTGTTCACTAAACTTAGAATCTTGGGTAGGCTGCTCTCTTAATTTCGTCTTATTTTCGGTAACTATTACAACGTCACCTTTTTTTAGCAAATAACCTGACTCATGGAGCCCATCGGTTAAAACATAGTCAAATTTATTAAACTTAAAAACTGTACTGTTATCTGTTTTGTAATCGAAATCATTATACTCAAATGGATACTGAGCTAAGTTGGTATCATTGTAAAAGCTTCCATCTTCAATTTTACTAAATACCTGATCTTGATATGTAGTCCAATTTCTAGCTCCACCTGTACGGAAAATTGGGCTGTTCGGTGGCACTAAGCCATTGTATGCCATGACAGGAAAATACCAGTTTTCAATGATTGCTCTTCCAGCACCCGCTATTTTAGGTATTCTAGGATCACTAGTTGGATTTTGTAATTTATACTTTGCATTTAAAATATTCAAACCTTGCTCGATATTATAAATAATATCGCTCTTAACTCTTTCAGGATCTGGAACAGAGTCAGTAACTTGCATAATGCCATAGCCTCTAATCTTAGCATTATCCGGAGCGTCAGAAACGACTTTACCGTAATCATCAAACTGCCTCCAAGCAGATTCTTGCTCAGCGACCGCTTTTACAACTTCAGGTGGTATATTCTTACTTAATGCTGCGTTTGTTAATAAACAATTAATTTGTTGATAAGATGGATTTTTACCTGTCTGAATATCACCCATTGACAAACATTTTGTAGCCCAATCCATTTCTTCTGCTGATGCTTTTCCAGCAACTAAACCAACAGAAAGAGTTGTTAATAAACCTAATTTTAATAAGATCGATTTCAATACTCCACTCCCTAATCTATGTAAATATTTGTCTATCTATCAATTGTATCATAAATAGTTTGATATCTTTTTATTTCTTAATCAATTAAAATTGTTGCACCTATAGAAATTGCGACAAACAGCCGTAGAGAACTTGAAGAAAGTGGACATAAGAATGCACGTCGTTTTTGGTTAATACCAGCTAATCCAAATGATTATGATGTTGAGGGGGCATTTAGTTATTATAATACGATAGACTGGAAGCGCTCCTACAACTATGAAAATGGCGATATTTTATTTATATCTGTATCCGGTAATGTTAGGAAAGTCCTTTATAAAGTGGAGGTAATAGAAGGTCTAGTACAAGATCGTCATATTACTTATGATAATACCTTCTGGTTAGATGAAGAAAAATATGAACAATAACAAGAATATGAGCGTTCACGGGTGAGATTGGTAGATGAGGTCAATACTCCTGACTTGTCTCTTGCTAAATTACGTGATCTTGGTTTAAAAGGGAATATTCAAGGTGCCATGAAACTTACTGGAGAATTGCGTGATTATATCATGTCTTTCTTTGAACATAATTTGACCGAAGGATACTATCCTGATGAAGTTGCTGGTACATTGGAGGAAGGGAAACGTAAATCAGTTAGTGTTAATATATATGAACGAAATCCAATTGCTCGTAAGTAATGTATGGATTATTATGGTGTTCAATGTCAGGTATGTGAAATGAACTTTGAAAATACATATGGGCAAGTAGGAAAAGATTTTATTCATGTCCATCACATTATTCCTCTAACAAAGCTTTGTTTGTTATGGCTGTGTCTTCAGACTGCTTATGATGTGTGGTGTAATAAATAGAAGAATGATGCTAGAACTTATGAATCAATGGATGGGGGATTTCAATGAAAGAATATGAAGAAATACAAGTAACAAAAAAAGTTCTGAAATCTATCACTTGCAATAAATGTGGGAAGTCTAAAGAAATAACTGACTTCGGCTTCGAACAAGATGAATTCCATTCCTTGAATTTATCTTTTGGATATGAGTCAGTTTTTGATGAAGAACGATGGAAATTTGACCTTTGTGAATCATGCCTCGTTGATTTTGTAAAAACTTTCAAATATTCACCTACTATTACTAATATCTAGCGTGTAATGTTTTTGGGTCAGACCCCCGGTGCTGTAACACTTAACTACACTGGGGTTCTGACCCTTTTTTTCCAATCTAGACGGTGGAGATTGACTCGAGAGCAGAATGTTTAATAACTAAAAATGTACGAATTGACCACATAACTTGTCCCTATCAAAATAAACACTTTTAGCATTTACTATATTGTTAACACGGAGCTCTGTTCAATTTTACGTTGTTATTGCTGCTAACACCCACTGCTTTTTTATACTCCTTAGATCTATTCTCTCTTGTTGTATATTTACATCTTTACTCAAAATGTATTTTCAAGAAATGAGGAATTTGCTTTGAGTTGGTTAGAACATGCAGAAAAATGGATATCCTTTAGTAACTTAGGTAAAGATTTAAAAGATAAATTGTTTGAATTAAAAAAAAATAAAGATTTACTTGAAGACTGTTTTTATAAACACTTAGAATTTGGTACCGGTGGTATGCGAGGTGAGCTTGGCCCGGGCATAAACCGGTTGAATATATTTACAATTCGCAGAGCTGCGGAAGGTCTTGCTATGTATATGGCAAAACAAGGTAACCATGCAAAACTAAATGGAGTAGTTATTGCTTACGATTCACGTCATAAATCGCCAGAATTCGCTTTGGAAGTTGCAAAAACAGTTGGTAAGCATGGTATTAAAGTTTATTTATTTGATTGGATTCGGCCAACGCCGATATTATCCTTTGCCGTTCGCTATTTACATGCATTTTCCGGAGTTGTGATTACTGCCAGTCATAATCCACCGGAATACAATGGTTTTAAAGTATATGGGGAAGATGGAGGGCAGATTCCACCTGAAGCGGCAGAATCTATCATCCAATATGTGAATTCCATAGAAAATGAGTTAACAATTGAAGTAGCAAATGAACAAGAACTTCTTTCAAGTGGATTATTAACGTATATCGGTGAAGAAATAGATCAAGCTTATATTGAACAATTAAAAAAACTCCAATTAAATCCTAAGATCGTTAAAAATGTAGCAAAAGACTTGAAAATAGTATATTCCCCGTTACATGGTACGGGAAATAAGTCTGTTCGTGCCGGGCTTGAGGCATTTGGCTTTGAAAACGTAACGATTGTTAAAGAGCAAGAGCATCCTGATCCGTACTTTTCTACCGTGAAATCACCAAACCCGGAAGACCACGCCTCTTTTACGTTAGCGATCCAATATGGTGAAAAAATCGATGCCGATATATTAATAGCAACTGATCCCGATGCTGATCGATTAGGCGTGGCTGTTAAAAACTGTGATGGGGAATACGTAGTTTTGACGGGAAATCAAATGGGCGCTTTAATGCTGGAGTATTTGTTATCTCAAAAACGGGCGAAGGGTGTTCTTCTTTCGAAAGGTGCCGTCATTAAAACCATCGTTACTTCAGAAATTGGCAAAGCTATAGCAGACCACTACGGAATCACGACAATCGATACCTTAACGGGATTTAAATTTATTGGAGAAAAGATTAAAGAGTTTGAACAATTAGGCATATATACATTCCTTTTTGGTTACGAAGAAAGTTATGGGTACCTGATCGGTGATTTTGTTCGTGACAAAGATGCCGTCCAAACGGCTGTTTTTGCGGCAGAAGTTGCTGCCTATTATAAATCCAAAGGGATGACAATGTATGAAGGTTTATTATCAATTTTTAATAAATACGGTTTTTATCAGGAATCACTCCAATCCATTACTTTAAAAGGAAAAGATGGAGCCAAACAAATTGGCAATCTGATGGCGAGGTTTAGAAGTGAACAACTAAATAAAGTCGCAGGAATCAAAGTAACAGTAATTGAAGATTACTTCACATCCATTCGAACTGGGGAAAATACTGCAACGATGATTAACTTGCCTCGCTCTGATGTGTTAAAATACCATTTGGAGGATGGCTCCTGGTTTTGCCTTCGTCCTTCCGGAACAGAGCCTAAAGCGAAATTTTATTTTGGAGTTAAAGGAGCATCCTTGGAAGATAGTCAAAAAAAGCTATCAATTATTCAAAAAACGATTATGGATAGATCGAAAGACCTACTAGGCATGTAGGGCATTATTCTTTCAAATCAAAAAAAGGGGAGTACTAAAGTTCGTGTTTTACTCTCCTTTTATATTGCTCCGATACCATTCGATTGTCATATCCAATCCATCGGATAAACTGGTTTTGGCTTCAAAGTCAAGTATATTCTTTGCTCTGGTAATATCAAGACATCTTCTTGGTTGGCCATCTGGTTTCGTTTGATCCCAAATGATTTCACCGGTAAAGTTAGTTTTTTCTGCTATTAATGATACTAAATCCTTTAATAAATATTTCTTCGCCTGTTCCAATATTAATAGGTTCTGCCCCGTTATAAATTTCGGCAGCACGCACGATTGCTTCTGCTGCATCTTTTTACATATAAAAATTCTCTTGTCACTTCTCCTGTTCCCCAAACAGTGATTGAATCTTGTTTTTTCTCCTTTGCTTCCAAACATTTTCTAATTAACGCGGGAATAACATGCGAAGATTCCAAATCGAAGTTTTCTCCAGGTCCATTATAAATTAACCGGTAATAAATAAATAGAATTAAAACCATATTGTTGCCTGTATGCTTGGCCTTGTACTAATAAAATTTTTTTTGCCAGACCATATGGGGCATTCGTTTCCTCCGGATATCCTTCCCAAATGTCATCTTCCTTAAAGGGAACCTTTGTATATTTTGGATAAGAACATATTGTTCCACAGGTTATAAGTTTTTCAACATTGTAGATACGGGAAGCTTCATATAAGTGAAGTCCCATGCTTAGGTTGTCATAAAGAAATAATGCTGGATTTTTTTTGTTTTCACCAATTCCTCCAACAGAGGCTGCTAAATGAATAACAATATTTGGCCTATTTTTTTCAATATATTTAAAACAAGCTTCCTGATTTCTTAAGTCAACGAACTTACTTCTTGGAATCAAAATATCCTTGCAATCTTTCGTTTTTAGAAGTTCTACCACATGAGTTCCAAGAAATCCGGCTCCTCCAGTAACCATAACTTTTTCCTTTGAAAAAACTCATTACTTCACCCCTCGTATACTAACCTCACAACTTATTTTATGCAGGGAAGGATCAAAAGTTTGTACCTATTAATTAAAAATTACTAAGATGATCGCCCTCACTTTTATAAGTTTTTTTCATAAATTATTTCTATAGTATCAAATTTTACAAGAAAAGGAACGATCAAATGGGGAAAACGGCCTTAATCACCGGTGTGACTGGACAAGATGGTGCATATCTTGCTAAATATTTGCTGGAAAAGGGTATACGGTACACGGACTTAAAAGGAGGAGTTCTATAGATAACACCCCTCGAATTAAACCTTTACTGTTGAATGAACATTTTTTTCTTCATGAGGGGGATATGACGGATTCTTTAAGTCTATTTCGGTTAATATCTTCCATTCAGCCTTCTGAAATCTACAATCTTGCAGCGATGAGTCATGTGCAGGTTAGTTTTGAATCCCCTAAGTTTACAGCTAATGTGGATGCACTGGGAACGCTAAGAATATTAGAAGCAGTAAAAATTCTAAACCTTGAAAATAAAACAAGAATTTATCAAGCATCGAGTTCTGAATTATATGGCAAGGTCCAAGAGATACCCCAATCAGAATCAACTCCTTTTTATCCAAGAAGTCCATATGCAGTAGCTATATTATACGCATACTGAATCACAGAAAATTATCGCGAATCTTATAATTTATTTGCCTGCAACGGAATTCTATTTAACCATGAGAGCCCCTTAAGAGGCGAAACTTTTGTTACGAAAAAAATTACAAAAGGGGTGGCCAGGATTGCAACCGGATTGCAAGATGTACTACTTCTTGGAAATCTGAATGCAAAAAGGGATTGGGGGCATGCATTGGATTACGTTAAAGCTATGTGGCTGATTCTCCAGCAAGACCGGCCGGATGATTATGTTATTGCCACAGGAATCACTACGGAAGTAAGGGAGTTTGTTAGATTAGCATTTTCGGAACTTGGAATTGAAATTTACTTCGAAGGTAATGGAGAAAATGAAAAAGGAATTGTGAAAAATTGCAGTAATCCTAGTTATCAATTGGAGCAGGGGAAAATCGTTGTTTCGGTTGATCCTAAATTTTATCGGCCTACAGAAGTAGATTTATTAATTGGAAATCCAAACAAAGCGCAAATGAAACTGGGATGGGCTCCATCCTACACATTAGACACGTTAATAAAGGAAATGATCCAAGAAGATGTAAAAGAAGCAGAGCGAATCAAACTTTTAAAACAACATGGTTATGAATACGATTAAGGGTAGGTGTATTATGAAAATTGTTTTACTATCAGGCGGGTCTGGAAAGAGATTGTGGCCATTATCAAATGATACCCGCGCAAAACAATTCTTGAAATTACTAAAAAACGTAAACGAAGAAGAGTCAATGGTTCAAAGGATTTGGAGACAATTAAGCTCCAAAAATCTTGAAAAGGCTTCCTATATTACTGCCTCAAAAACACAAGTCGATATTATTCGTAATCAACTTGGAGAACATGTTCCCCTTATTGTTGAACCAGAAAGAAAAGATACGTTCCCCGCAATTATATTAGCCATCACTTACTTACATTCCATACAAAAGGTATCTTCCAGTGAAATTATATGTATTGTACCAGTTGACTCATACGTAAAAGATGATTATTTTGAGACCATTGAGAGTTTGGAAACCATATTGTCACACTCAAATGCTAATCTGGCATTAATAGGTGCAAAACCAACTTATCCATCCGGAAAATATGGGTATATCATCCCTGAAAGTAAAGTAGTCTCAACATCTGGTTATTCCTATCAAACTGTTAAATACTTTAAAGAAAAACCTTCGGAAAAAGAAGCCGAGCACTTGATTTCACAAGAAAATGGCCTTTGGAATTGTGGAGTGTTCGCATTTAAAGTTGAATTTATCCTAAATTATTTACGAAAAAATGGGTTGCCGATCAATTATGAAGAACTTCTAAATCTTTACAGCACTTTCCCAAAAATAAGTTTTGATTATCAAATCCTTGAAAAAACCAATAACATTGTTGTTGTCGAATACAATGGACCATGGAAAGACTTAGGGACGTGGAACACTTTTACCGAAGAAATTGGACAGCCTATATTGGGAAATGCGATCATTTCCGACGAATGCAGGAATACCCATATTATTAATGATTTAGATATTCCCGTTGTCACATTGGGTATGGTGGATTCAGTCATAGCATGCAGTTACGATGGAATCTTAGTTGCTCAAAAAAACGAGAGCTCCAAATTAAAAAAATATGTAGAAACGATTAATCGGCGGCCAATGTTTGAAGAAAGAAGATGGGGCTGGTATAAAGTCTTGGATTATAGCAAATATAATCAATATGATGTTTTGACAAAAAAATTAGTAATCAACAAAGGAGAAAATATAAGTTATCAATATCATCAATTTCGTGATGAAGTTTGGACAATTGTTTCTGGACAAGGTATTTTCGTATTAGACGATAAAATAATTCCTGTTAAAACCAATGATGTACTCAAAATTCCTCAAGGGTCCAAACATAGTATTAAAGCGATTACTGAACTTGAAATAATTGAAGTACAGATGGGCAGTGTACTCGAAGAAGAAGATATTGTGCGTTTGTATATGGGCTGGGACGATATGGTGCAAGCCATAAAAAAAGAAGGTCAATGATTTGAACACTCATCATGGTGTTATATCCACCATTGGATAAGAAAGGCCGATTTGGCCATTCGATATTGAAATACATTTTTCTGAAAAGCAAAGACATATATCATGTAATAAATGATTTCGAAGAGTACAACCCTGTAACTTCATATGACTTGTATGAAAGGATCCCCTCACTAAAGATTACTTTCCCATTACTATATATTGTATTATAGCGATATTTTAGCTGTATCCGATAGTCCTTTTTACAGACATTTAAACAGACAAAATATGTTCCTGTTTATTGAATATGATCCTTGGAATAGTTACCCCATCATATTTGGATGTTAGAGCAGCCTAAGAGAAGAGACAATGTGTAATGAAGATTTCTCTTCTCATAGGTCTTAATAAATATCCATGCAAAATAGATTAATAACACTATAAAGTGTTCAAATTCATAAATAATGAAAAGAGGAATTTTAATGGATAATACCAAAACGTTTGATGTGATTATACATACCTGTTGCTAAAGAAGATTTGCCCTTGGCGAACACAAATATACCATTTATTATTAAAATGCTTTCACATGAAAAAATTATTTTTATTGGTCCCAAGGAAATAGAAGTTTCGTTACCGGTTTATGAAAAATTGGAATTTATAAATGAAGATGAGATTTATCACGCAATGACATTTTACACAATTTAATCGATCATGAATAATATTACAGGAACCCCTGGTGGAGCGGCTGGTACCTGCAACAATTTCTTAAGATGGCTTATGCGACATTATGTAAAAAAGAACATTATGTTATTTGGGATTCTGATACAATACCGCTTAATGGCATTTCATTTTTTGATGATCAGACCGATAAATATTTATTTACCATGAAGACTGAATACCATAAACCTTATTTTGACACTATTGAAAAACTTTTTAATGGTGAAGTAAAGAAATACAATAACCAGTCATTTATAGCAGAGCATATGATTATTGATACAAAAATAATGATTGAATTAATCAATAAAATCGAGAGTAATAAACAATTAAAAGGTAACTATTTTTATGAAAAAATAATGTATGCTATTGATCCGAAAGACATTCAGAGGTCAGGGTTCAGTGAATATGAAACATACGGTAACTATGTTATGAAGTATCACTCCATTAAATATATCATGAGAAAATTAAGATCACTGAGAGAAGCAAGGGAGCATATTGGATTTTCACCAACTGATGATGACTTATTAAGGGCTTCAAAGGACTTGGACCTTATTTCATTTGAGAATTGGTAATGCAATTAGTTATTACTGAAAACGTTAGACTTATCGTGTTAAAACCATTTTCATCTTATAATATGGGGACGAGTAACAATCCCCATTTACTTGTGCAGCGTGGTGGTTTATAATGTCTGGTTTTTCTTTATCCAAACAATCTTCGAGAGAATCATCTAAAAGAGATATGTTAATAAAACGGGCCTCTGGATTTAGATTAGACAAAGATCCAGTTGAAAGATTATCCAGTATAACAACTTCATACCCATTATGAATATATTGGTCCACAAGATGTGACCCAATGAAACCTAATCCCCCTGTAACGAGAACTTTCAGTTTTTTTCATCCTCTGTTAATTCTTTATACTTAATAATTTGTTTCCCGAATTTTATATAAATAGTTGTTTAAGAAAGGCTAGGTACCGTCGGCCCAATGTTGAAGGAAAATACAGGTTTTCTCTGTCTTTGTCCACTTGGTTGGGCCTGGTTTACGGTTATTTTCGTCATTCAATAAAGATGTCATAATTTCATTTTTCAACTGCTATTTTTTAAATATTGAAAGTTTTGGATCATAAGAGAGTTTATTTGTAGGAATGTAAAGGAGGATCTGCCTAATTTAATATAAAAGGAGAAAGCAGTAAGAATTAATTTTTTCATTTAGAATAGATCTTTATTTTTTGTTGCAATCTTCATCAAGTATTTTCCATAATCAGTTTTAAGGAGCGGAGTCGATAATGAAAATAACTGCTCTTCCGTAATAAATCCCTTCTTAAAAGCTACTTCCTCTATGCATCCAATTTTAATATTTAAGTTTTCTTCTAATTCTTTTACACATTGTGATGCTTCAAACAATGAACTATGAATTCCGGAATCAATACAAGTAAATCCTTCTTCCAAAACTTCAACATCCAGCTCGTCCATTAATAAATATCTCTTGTTAATATCGGTAATTTCCAATTCTCCTCGTTCGGATGGTATTAAATTTTTTGCTATTTCTACAACCCGATTGTCATAAAAATACAATCCTATTACTGCGTAGTTGGATTTTGGATTTTTCGGTTTCTCTTCAATGGAAATAGCTTTGCCTCTTTGATCAAATTCTACCACTCCAAACCTTATGGGATCATTTACGTAATACCCAAAAATGGTAGCACCGGTTTTCTTAGTCATTGATTTTTGTAGTAGCTCTGTTAGACCGTTTCCAAAAAGGATATTATCACCCAATATTAATGCAACATTATCATCTCCAATAAATTGCTCTCCGATAATAAAAGCTTGTGCAATCCCTTTTGGTGATGGCTCCACTTCATAACATATCGAAATCCCTAAGTCTGATCCATTTCCTAATAACTTCATAAATCTTAATTTATCTTGGGGAGTTGTTACAATTAATATTTCACGTATACCTGCCTCCATTAAAATTGAAAGGGGGTAATATATCATTGGTTTATCATAGACAGGTAAAAGCGATTTTGAAATAACTTTTGTTAAAGGACTAAGTCGTGATCCACTGCCCCCAGCAATTATAATTCCTTTCAACTTTTTACTCCTTTCTTTGATGGAACTTCCTAGCCTGTTTGCCCTAATCATACTTGATAGCTTTTTTAGTAATCAAAGCTTTTATTTACCATATAAAATTCCTTGCCTCTTTATGGTATGCATTTAAAAGTAATTTGATTAGGACTTCATCATTACTAGGGGGAATTAGGCTATTTTCCCAAAAATGTGATTAATTAAACCCATTCCAAAGTTATAGGTAAGAAATTATATGCACCAAGAGCGTTGAATGACTTTGTCTGAAAGAAAAATAAGCCCGGACAAAATCAACCAGGCAAAGAAATTAAGTCTTATTTTTTAATATTTAGCTTGAACCTGTACTGACGAATTGTTTCCTTCAATCCATCTTCCAAAGAAACCGTGGGACTCCAACCTAAAAGTGCTTTTCCTTTTTCTATCACAGGTCTTCTGACCTTCGGATCATCTTGTGGAAGTGGATGGAATGTGATCGTGCTAGTTGAATTAGCTAAAGCCTTTATCAAACGTGCCACGTTTAAAATAGAGTATTCCACAGGATTACCGATATTAATAATCTCTCCATTTGACTCATCCTTTTCCATCAAAAGCTTTAATCCTCTTATGGTATCGGTCACATAGCAGAACGAGCGTGTTTGTGTTCCATCTCCATAAACTGTAATATGGTCTCCTTTTAATGCTTGAGTGACAAAATTTGAAATAACTCTGCCGTCATCATTGGCAAGTCCAGCCGAATAGGTATTAAAGATACGGGCAACTTTGACCTTTGTTTGATATTGCTTATAGAACTTATAACAAAGAACTTCACCAAGACGCTTTGACTCATCATAACACGCTCTAGGCCCCCATGTATTGACATTCCCCCTATAGGTTTCAGGCTGTGGATGAACTTCCGGATCACCATAAGCCTCGCTTGTACTGGTATAAACCATCTTAGCATTGTTTTTTCTGGCTAATTCCAGCATATTCTTCGTGCCAATCGTATTCACATTAATGGTATCGAAAGGAGCTGCCTGATAATATTTCGGGGAAGCAGGTGAAGCTAAATGATAGATTTCCGAGATATTTTGTATAGCAGGATGTGTAGCAACTAATGGGGAACAAACATCTATATTTATAAAAGTAAGCGGTCTTCCGGCAGATTTGTTATATTAGTCATTTTTCCGGATGATAGGTTATCAATTCCCACCAATATAGTACCATCATCCAGTAAATCCTTTGCCAGATGTGATCCGAGAAAACCAGCAACACCGGTAATTAACACTTTCTTCTTCATGATTCACCTCTCGTCTTTAATCACTAACATACTATGTAAATAGGAAAGAATGGAATGGGTGAAAATGAGGGATTTCAGTGGTTACATGCACTTCCAGGTAAGTACATGGCAGAAAATTTGATTGCCAACTTTAAAGGCAAGCGTAAAAAAGAAAGAGCAAGTTGTGATTTCAACTAAAAATGATATTAATTTTGTACCAAATGGAGGTGATATTCGTGTATATCGTATTGGTGGGGGGACAAATTAGCGGAATGCTTGAACTTTGGAGCCAGTCTTCCACGGTATAATGTAATTTCAAAATTTGATGACGATGGGTATTATTCCACTGATTATTTATTGATCTCCTTATTGCTGTTAACAAACTTTGTCCAAAAAGAAATTTTGTAAAACAACATATTTGTTTTGAAAGAATTCGTAAAATTGAAATTCAAAAAATTTCCTGTGTGTATTTCCTAATTTAAAATGGGCTGCTTATTTGTTTATTTAATGAACCTTAATCTGTGTAAGAAATAGAATATTAATATGTTTATTTTTAAATTAATGGAAAGGAACGTTTGTGTCTAAGCGAAAATATTTACTATTTAAAGAAAAATGAAGAACTGTAGATATATTTTCAAAGAGGTGAATAACAGATATGTCCATATTTAACCCTACAGAAGGGGAAACTATATCAGGTTTCATAAAAGTAACTCAAAGTAATAAGCGTCCAAGTAATGTAATAATTACAGTAGGTAATAACGGTACTACCGGAGAAATTGGAGCCATCTGTTTCAATACAAAGAACACAGGAACGATTTATCTTCTGCCTCCGGGCGAAGGTTCAGAAACAGATATTAATGAAAGGCTAGACATGGATGCAGGTGAACCAAAATGTTTTGGAAATTTCCAAGCATTAATAACAGATCTTAGCCCCCATCGAATCCTTCCTGGTCATTGTCAACATTTTGAACTTAGTTCTTCTTCATTTCCGTTAACTGAAGATCAATTTTCACAACAAGCTAATGGATTATATTTTGAAAATTTGCCGGATGGATACGGCGTTTGTTTACCTGGGATATTTGATGTTTATTTTAAATCTAGTGAAACCGAGATGGAAACGGAGACCGAGACGGAGACCGAAACCGAGACTGAAACCGAGACGGAGACCGAAACGGAGACGGAGACTGAAACCGAGACCGAAACTGAAACGGAGACCGAAACTGAAACGGAGACGGAGACCGAAACCGAAACGGAGACCGAGACGGAGACTGAAACCGAGACCGAAACTGAAACGGAGACCGAAACTGAAACGGAGACCGAGACGGAGACCGAAACGGAGACGGAGACGGAGACCGAAACGGAGACGGAGACGGAGACCGAAACGGAGACGGAGACGGAGACCGAAACGGAGACGGAGACGGAGACCGAAACGGAGACGGAGACGGAGACCGAAACGGAGACCGAAACGGAGACCGAGACGGAGACTGAAACGGAAACTGAAACGGAGACCGAGACGGAGACCGAAACGGAGACGGAGACGGAGACCGAAACGGAAACGGAGACGGAGACGGAGACCGAAACGGAAACGGAGACGGAGACCGAAACGGAAACGGAGACCGAAACCGAGACGGAGACCGAAACCGAGACTGATACAGCAACTGAATGTCCGATCCCACCGAAACCGCCAAAACCAGGAAAACCAAAACCGCCGAAACCAGAAAAACCAAAACCGCCAAAACCAGAAAAACCAAAACCGACAAAACCAGAAAAACCAAAACCGACAAAACCAGAAAAACCAAAACCGGCGAAACCAGGAAAACCAAAATCGCCGAAACCAGGAAAACCAAAATCGCGGAAACTAGGAAAACCTAAACGACCGAAACCAGGAAAATAAATCAATAAAATTAACTTCTTTGCTCATTTAAAAAAGAGACTGGTCTAAAGGTAATCAAACGACTTTTTAGGTCAGTCTCTACTTTGTATTTTTAGGTTATTTGAGAATTTGGAGGGCAAAGGATCTCTATTGAGGTAGGAATATGTAGGGTCTCTTTTTCCAACAATCAAAAATAATCAATGCCGGAATGATGTAAAGGTATAGTTAATATCAACAATTGTCCAGTTATAGAAATGATGAAGGCGTAATAGAAAAATGGGTATCCCAAAAATTAACTTCTTAATGTATTCAAGCATTTAATATAGGAGAAGCATTGATAACAGTACTTAGGGGAGATGTATGGTGAAACTTGGAATTATGTGCGGGATTCCACTAAGTGGAAAATCAACTTACGGGAAAACACTTCAGGAACAAGGGTGGACACGCGTATCTATTGATGATCTCAGGCTAGCTTTACATGGCCACGTTTATAAAGCTAAGGCTGAACCAAAAGTATGGAAATCAGCTGAACTCATGGTCCGGACGTTACTTAAAAGCGGCCATAAAGTAGTTGTGGATTCCACAAACAGGACAAGAGAGCGTCGTAATAGATGGATCGAGGTTGCTAAAGAATTCGGGCTAACTTTGGAAATATTTCATGTTGATACCAACTTTGATATTTGTAAAAAACGTAATAAAGTGTTGAAACGATTACCAGAAAATTTATTAAAAAAAATTTACTACGAAGAGTTCGAAAAACCTACCTCGGATGAGGGAGTAATTATTAAGGTAATGAATAACGATCCCACCTAAAACTAGATTAGTCTGGAGGAAGTAATTTGAAAAAGTACATCTGTTTCGATGTAGGCGGGACAAAAGTTAAGTACGGTTTATTATTAGAGAATGGAACTGTTCTCTCAAATGGTAGCTATAATACCCGTCCAATCAACCTGGAACTATTTCTAAAAGACATGATAGATACAATTAACATGTACACAAGTAATACTATTGTGAGTGGGATTGCTATTAGTTTACCGGGATTTATTAATCCCCATACGGGGTATTCTGAAGCAGCAGGTTCTGTAAAGGCATTAAGTAAACAAAATCTAAAAGAATTATTAAAAGCCAAAACTTCCCTTCCGATTGAAATAGAAAACGATGGGAATTGTGCTGCGTTAGCCGAGAGCATCAGTGGAAATGCAAAAAATTGTACGGATTTTATTTGTATAACATTGGGAACCGGAGTTGGCGGAGGGATTTTCACTAACGGGAAGCTTTTGCGTGGTCACAGTTTTAGAGGCGGTGAATTTGGGTTTATGAAGAACCGGGCTAAAAGAGGGCAATTTGAATTATGGCATTCGAATGCTTCTACATCTGCCTTAATTCATTCCTATAAAAAATTAAAAGGCTTAAGTGAAAACGAAAATATTGATGGAGAAACAGTTTTTTTGGATTCTAATAATAATCATTCGGTTAGAAAACTAATTGATGATTGGATAAAAAACATAAGTTATGGAATTTATAACCTTACTGTAACCTTAAACCCTCAAAAAGTATTAATTGGCGGGGGAGTGGCCAATCAACAAGAATTGTTAAGCATGATTAATCATCAACTTGACCGTATTACATGGTGGAAAGTATTCAAGGTACCTGTTGAACTATGTAAATATCAAAACGATGCTGGAATGATTGGCGCTTTGTACCATTTTTTACAAGAACAAACCCGGCCTTTTAAATAAAATAGCTGTTGTAATTGTATATTAATTCAAATAAAAGAAACCCAATCCAAGGAATTTTTTTGGACCGAGTTTCTTTTTAGTTCAGTTTAGCAATTTAACATAAAGATTGAATAATCGGTTCCAATTGATTTTTCCAGATCCACTTTGGAGAATACCGTTGTTTTGCGATTGTTTTTGCATGAATAACTGAATTGGTATCCATCAATTTGATAATTTTGTCAGCATGTTGAGTAAGATAAGCTTCTTCTGAAGGACGATAAATCTCACGAGTATTAAATCCAAAATTCTTGGCATCCCATTTCATAAAGTACGCATCCAATTGGCTTCCGAGTTCATTTAAAGCCGGCACCTGTTCGTTTAAAACAAGAAAATTCCCTCTACTTGCTGCTTCCAGGACAGTTAAACCAAAAGACTCTGAGTAAGAGGGACATATAAATAAGTTTGAAAGTGTGAAAAGTTCTAATACACTTTTTCTTGGGAGCCCTTTATTAAATTCTTTTATATCTGATGTGAATAATAAATCTCCATTATTTAAACCAAAATTTACCCCAATAGAGCGAACAAATTCCTTATAGGCCTCTGGAGAAGTATCTAACTTTGGGAATGTATCACAGAATATTACTTTGACAAACTTGCTTGTTTTTACTTTTATTGCTCCGCATAGAGCAGCAACTTTATCAAATTTCTTTGCCCTCGTTAAACGACCAGGATAGACAACTAAAATATCCGGAGTCAGCAAATCAATATATTTTGATAATAGATTTACTTCCTCTGTTACAAAACCTAGTAGGTCAAGACTGTTATTTACTACTTTACAACGATCTTCAGGAACATTGTATTGTTTTGCCAAGGCTGAAATACCAGATTGTGTTGGATAAATATACAAAGTATTAGGCATTGGTGTAAATCGGGCAGAGAAAGGCCATTTCGGGTTTGGGGGGCGTTTAACAGGCGCGGAGTGGGTAAATGCCAGGAATTTAAGGTTAGGCAGTTTCTTCTGAACTTTTCTAATTGCGATGTTATGGTGTAAATGCCACCCCTGGTAATGAATATCATGCATAAAACAGATATCAATATCTGCTAATTTTTTTACTAAGTCCTCTGCAATCACATCTGCCTCCTTAAAAAAGGTATCATGGACCTCACCATCTGACTGAATGTAGTTTTTCCAATGCATTTGTTTCCCTTCAAGATGGTTACATATTTTCACCCATTTAATTCGTTTATCTAGGAAAATTCCATAAAGTTTATTTAGCGGGCAGATGTCACTTACTAAAATTCTGGTTTCAATATTTGCATCAAGAAGCATTCGAACCTGTTCCGCTACTACATTTACCAAGGAATACGAACTATCTAAGCCATTAAACATTGTAAGAAGTGCTATTTTCATCTCTTAGCTCTCCCTTAATTTTATAGATAATTTTGTTTGATGAACGTCTTATCATATGAATAAACCTGGAAATTTGTTCGGTAGAGATTGTTGCGAAAACAGAAAAATATTTCGAGGAACATATTTTATCTATTAACATACTATAATGGATGGATTAACGAAAAAGGTGGCTTATTTAATGTTAAATCTACTTCTGATAGGTAAAGATACAAAACATAATACTTTCAATGAGAGCTTTTACCATGTTGAGAAAGAATTATCCCAAAAAACAAATTTAGCCATTTGGAGAGATTCTGGACATATACAGGATATTTTAAAGTATATACCTTTTACACCTGATTTTATTCTTATTCAAAATGATATTGGGGGCAGTTTGAAACCTGTAGTTTACGGTTTATCAGATATTAGTATTCCTGCTGGGATTTTTATTGAGGATGTACACCGATTTATTGAAAAAAGAAGAGAATATATAAATTCCAATAACATTCAATACATTTTTTCTAATTACAAGCGGATTTTCAAAAAAATATATCCTGAATTTAAAAATCGACTCTGTTGGTTTCCTCACCATATTAATAGTGAAATCTTTAAGGATTATGGTTTACCAAAGGAAATCGATATGTTACTAATGGGGGCTGTAAATGGCGGTTATCCCTTGAGAGAAAAAATAGTTAAGCAATTTAAAAAAGATCCAAGATTTGTCTATCACCCCCATCCCGGATATCGAAAATATATGGAAGACGAAAAGGCTAAAATTTTTGTAACTGAAAGATATGCAATGGAAATAAATAGGGCAAAAATCTTTTTTACTTGTGGAACGAGAAGAAAGTTTCCGGTAATGAAATATTTTGAAGTTCCGGGATGCAGAACTTTATTGCTTGCTCCACAACTTAAAGACCTTGATGATTTGGGGTTTATTCCTGGTGAACATTATGTTAGTATTACGAAACATGATTTTTACGAAAAAGCAGAATATTATTTAGAACACGAGGACGAAAGGAATAGGATTGCGGACCAGGGTTATCAATTTGTCCAAACCCAACATACTACTAATAAAAGAGTAGAACAATTAATTGCGAAGATTGAAGAAATTTTAGGCAAACAATAGAATGTCCATAACTAACAAACAAGTAATACCCAAAAAATATGAATCATCAATGATAAGGGAATTTCCCTTTTTTATTAATAAATTTGGAAAAAGGTCGATTGTTTCTCCCTTTATCCTTTCATTTATTATATGAGGTGAATGATCATGAATGAAAATGATTCAAAAGTAAATTCACTCCAGAATGGAAATGTAACAAGAGAGCAGACCCTTAAAAAGGAATATAAGTACTTTACTAAAAAACCAAAAAGCAAAATTTGTTTTGCCATCCTTGTTCATAATAATCGTGAGCTTATTAAGGAACTAATCAATAATGTCCGATTTTTTTGTCCGAATAGCACATTCGTTTTATTTAATGGAGGGGGAGATCCATCCCTATGCGATGATTTAGGTGTACCTGCGTGTCCATCCAGTAGAAAATTAAAGTATGGATACACAACTATATATTTTCTTGAGACAATGGAATGGATTGAGGAACTGGGAATAGATTATGAATATTTTATTAATATAGATTCCGATGCTTTATTTATTAAGGACGGATATGAGAACATCATATCCGAACAAATGAGAGATGCAGATTACATGGCCGTTAGACTAAGGATACCTGGACATAATTGGTTTATTGGAAAACAACTAAGAAAAGATATTGATAGATGGAAAGAATTATTCAGGCTTGATCCGTATTATGGTGTATTTAATGTTGGTCAAGTGATGAAAAGATCATTGGTTAAGGCAATTCTGGAACCGAGTAAAAAGGAAAAATACAAAAATGCTCTGTTAGAAACGATATCTTTTGGTTCTGACGAAATATTTTTTGTCAATATCGCACACGAATTAGGGTTTAAAATGAAAAAATATCCATACGTAAGTGACACGGATCTCATACGGTATCGTCCACATTTTAAACTGGATGAAATAATAGACTGTTTAAATAGCAAGAAGTTTAGTGGGTTGTGCCATCCAATTCATCGCCTTAAGAACGATCAATCACGAAGGTTGATTAAACAGCTGGCTTATAAATGCATGATTGAACAATATCGTGACGAGATTTACCCTTGGTATGAAAAAGATGAGTCAAATTTTGCGCCTTCGCTGCCCATTAGAAGTAAATTTGGCAATAAAGAACTAATTGTACGGTCAGGTAATACGTTAACCCACTATTGGGAAAATAGAGTAACAAAAAGATGGAATAGAACGATAACATTTGCTGAAGGGGTAAAGGATATTCCCATTTTTCATGGGAATCGCTCTGGGAATTTTGAGGCAGCATGCAAGTTAGAAAGGGGCGGTATTGGATTTTGGTGGCGAGAGAATGAAAAACGAGGATATCCATGGCATGGCCCAATACTAATTACTCAGGAAGATGTCGAACCTATCCTGCTTGATCAGTTGGAGGACGGCAGGACAATTCTGGTTTGTCAATCGGGAGACAAACTAACATATTGGGCTTGTTCCGTAGAAGGAGAATGGATAAAAGAACCGCATCTATCATAAATACATTTTCTCAAAAACCGAAATACGTTATCCAAATCTTTTCATTTGTGATGTATAAAATAATATAATTGCAGTGTACTTGTTAAGGGAGGTATAAAAAAGTGAAGGTTTTGTTATTTACACCATCGTATAAACGTCCCTACATGATTCGTCAAAGTATACTTAATATGAAAAACCAGTCGTATACAAATTTTACTCATTCAATCAGCATTATGTTTGATAATGAATCCGAAGTTAAAGATTATGAAATTATATTTGATGATATCCTTGACGATCGATTTAAAATTCAGTACAAGAAAAATTCAAGGACCCATACAAATGCAATGACGACAATATCACAATGTCCAGAACCATATGATCTATATATTAAAATTGATGACGATGATATTTATAAAAAGGATTATGTGAAAACTGTAGTTGAATATTTTGAGACACATCAATGTGATATATTAAGCTCAAAAATAAGTTATCAACTGAATAACTACCATTTAGCAAAAGGTGATTACAAAAGTCTGGGTGGTCATTTTCCAAATAATAACTATCGAATGCCTATGACATTTGCATTTAGTCAAAAAGCATACCAAATTTTACTTACTATTAAAGATAATAATAATTACGAGGATTTGCAGTGGAGGACTGCCTGGAGCAAGTATGGATTAAAAGACGATAATGTTGATAATTCAAGTAATATCATTTGGCATATTCATGGTAAAAATACATCAGTAAGTAGTTGGTTCCGCCCTAATTAAGATTCTTTTCAACACATAAAGATCCTTGTAAAAAAGAATATGGTTTTTCGAATTGCCTGAAGAATTACCTGAAATGGATTAGAACTTCTATTTTTAGATTGATATACCACTTCCCCTAAGATTTACAATCTTTAATAGCTTCATATGAACAAAATGATACCTCCCCGGCACGCCCGCGGAAAGCGAAGTGCCTGGAGCGCCAATCAACAGACATATTGAAAAGTATTTATATTAAATAATATTATATCAAATTAACGCGGTGAAATGTTAAAGGAAATAGGTGAAATAAAAGGCTATCGAAAGTTTTTCGACAGCCTGACCGCCTTAAAGGCGGTGACGGTAATATTCAAGTTAGTTTTTGCTTATTCTATTCAAATCTGATTTAGGGTCAATCACTAAAATTTTATCTTCTATTTTTATTAAATCTTCGTAAAGCATTTTTGAGTAAGTACTCATACCAACAGGTATTGAATTTTTGCTTTCTTTATTCGCCATTTTCCTTATATACTCTTAGCTTTTTCATGGTATCCATCAACTGGCTACACAATTTTTAAAAAGTGTACCGTACACTTTTTAGGATATTTAAAGTACTTCTACATCAGCTGGATTATCCCAGTCGCAAGCTTCTGACTCGTTAATCAAAAAATTCAACATCGAATTTGTCTTCAATAGCCCATCTGAGATCGGCAATAAAGCTAGATAAGGTAGCTTCGTTGTCAACATACTCAAATTCAAAACGCTCGTCTGGCAGCATAGTGTCTGCACACTCTTCGTGAATAAATTCCAATATATAAAAATCAGTTTCAGATTCAATATTATTATATATATTTTTCGCTATCAGATTAAGCTGGGATTCTCTGATAATAGTTGTTGAGAAATATCTATAAATCTCTTAATTACAGGATTTGAGAAAGGATCTTCCTTATACATTAAATAAGTCTCTCTTTAGCTTATCAACTTGCGGAAAGGGAATTTCAACCAAAGCCCTGTCTTTCAATTCTTTCTGGACTGCGGACTTTGGCAAGAAGGAAATTCCCAGCTTTCGCATGGTCATCCTTAAAGGAGGATTCTTAATGTCTGAGAAGTGTCAGTATCTCCATGAATACAGGGCTTAATGAATTATATGGATTAGGTGAAGCGAATGCATAACGGCACTAACTGGTAAATAACCCTAAACGATGCCTGACACTCTAACGATAATACCTTAACGAAAATGGAAGTCTTCTTCGCAATCGGAGAGACTTCCATTTTGCGTTAGGTGGTTAAGAGTAGAGGTGAGATATGAAAGTTTACCATCGGTACCGATTTTCAAAGAATTTAAATTGAAATTTTCGAATATAGTAAAACAGTTCTTGAAACGACTTTATTCATTTTGTCGAAAATGTAGTTTGAGTTAACACTAAAATTATGATGTGAACCAAAAAACTCACCAACAGGATGAGTTTTTATTTTATTAGCCGTACATGTACGAATTACATAGTAATAAGGATGAACTAACTAGTGCATCCTTACTCTTTGGCATTAGTAGTGAAGGTAATAATAGGAAAAAGAGTGTTAAGTATCTTCACAGAGTAGTTTACAGAATATTTAAAATTATTTAAATTTGAATAAGCTATTAAAAAAATACAGAGGAGGTGAAGAGAGCTTAATGGATAAAATCTGAAGTTGCTAAACCAATACCATTACCTTAACCAATCAGATGAATCTTCGGAAAGGAATTTTTGACTTAGAAAATGAAGGAGATGAAAAGATGACCAAATTCATTGAAAAAGTGAAAGTAAATAATGTGGTAACAGGTTGGGTAGATGATCATGCAGAGGAATTAATAGATTGGTCGACAAAAATTTGGAATTACGCTGAACTTGGACTCCAAGAATATCAATCCTCTAAATTGTTAGCGAAAAAACTAGAAAAAGAGGGATTTTCCATTGAAATGGGTGTCGCAGGTATGCCAACCGCATTCGTTGCGACGTGGGGGAAAGGAAAGCCTGTCATTGGGATATTAGGTGAATATGATGCATTACCAGGTCTTTCTCAAAAACTAGCAGCAACTAAAGAGCCTATTATTCCAGAAGGAAGTGGGCATGGATGTGGACATAATATTTATGGAGTAGCTGCGGCTGGAGGTGCAATTGCGGCAAAGAAATGGATGGAGAAAGAAGGAATTCCTGGAACCATTAAATTCTATGGCTGTCCTGCGGAAGAAACCCTAGTTGGAAAGGTTTTTATGGCAAGGGATCATGTTTTTGACGATGCGGATGTTAGTATAACATGGCACCCAAATTCATTAAATTCATTATGGGCAAGCCGCTCTTTAGCGATGAATTCGGTCAAATTTAATTTTTATGGGAAATCGTCTCATGCAGCTGCCAATCCAGAAGCTGGGAACAGTGCTCTTAAGGCTGTTCAACTAATGGACATTGGCGTCAATTTTTTACGTGAGCATTTAATCGATCCAATACGGATTCATTCAACAATCACAAATGGTGGAGGTGCACCTAATGTCGTTCCAGACAAGGCTCAGATTTGGTATTACATACGAGCACCACACCGCTCAGAAGTGGTCGAAACCTATGAGAAATTGATCAATATTGCCAAAGGCGCCGCCTTAATGACTGGAACGGATTATACGATTGATTTTATTACAGGATGTTACGATATGCTCCCGAATAAAGTTCTAGGACAAGTTTTACTGAATAACCTGAAAAAAGTGGGAGCCCCATCCTTTGATGAACACGATATGAAATTAGCAAAGGAACTGACCGATTCCTTTGATCAAGGAATGAAGGAAGTAGTTGTAAAAACATCGGGTGCCCCTAATAATCTACTGGACAAAATTATGCATGATGAGGTGATCGAACCTTACGATGAAGGAAAATGTATGTCAGGTTCTACAGATGTCGGGGATGTATCTTGGAACATCCCGACCGCACAATTTACAACGGCATGTGCCCCAATTGGGACACCAGGGCATTCTTGGCAAAATGTTGTCGCCGTAGGATCGACCATTGGCCAAAAAGGAATGATAACAGCCGCTAAGGTGATAGGTCTAAGTGTTGTGGAATTAATAGAGAATCCTAGTTTGGTCGCCCAGGCACAAGATGAATTCAAGAACGAAATAAAACAAAAAGGGGGCTATGTGTCTCCATTACCAGACGGGCTCAAGCCACCTGTCCCATCTATTTAGAAATCTTGATTTTATAAAAAATAATTCTACTAGTTCCCGAAAGGAGATTTACTATGAAAAATCATAATCTAACCGATTTAAGAAATGAAACCAAAGAATCTATTGCCAGTGCAATCGAATGGTTAAAGGAATATTTAACATTCCCGACTATTTCAGCACAAAATTCAGCTATTCCGGAAACGGTCCGTTTTGTTGTGAAAATGATTGAAGAGGCAAAAGGGGGAGCCGAGATCCTTGATGATTTAGGCGGCAACCCCGTCATTTATGGTTTTTTTCCAGCAGGAAGGAATGGTGATTCGACGAAAACTTTACTCTTTTATAACCACTATGATGTGCAGCCACCCGAACCACTTGATGAATGGATCTCTGAACCCTTTCAGCCTGCGATTAGGGAGGGGAAATTATTCGCTAGAGGGGTTGCCGATAATAAAGGAGATTTGATTGCTAGATTAACAGCGATTAAGGTATTACAAAAGACGCAGGGAGGATTGCCCTGCAACATCAAGTTTTTAATTGAAGGTGAAGAGGAAATTGGCTCGCCGAATCTAACACCTTACCTTGAAAAATATCGTGATCTCTTCAAAGCTGATGCCTGTATTTGGGAATTTGGTGGAAAGGATGAACAAGACAGAATCAGCATGGTGGCCGGCATAAAGGGGATGGCTTACTTAGAGCTGACTTGTGCTGGTGCAGATATTGATATGCATTCTTCTGTCGGAGCGTATGTAGATAATGCGGCATGGAGATTAGTCCAGGCACTTGCTTCTATGAAAAATCAGCAAAATGAAATTTTAGTAGAAGGTTTCTTTGACGGCATAGAAGAGCCTTCCGAAGCAGTAAAACAGGCTGTCAGTGCCCTGCCGTTCAATGAAGAGGCTATTTCGACCCTATACGGATTAAAAAGGCCGCTTATTACAGCAGCAAAAGGACAAGACCCAAGGGACGCAATGGTCTTGCATCCTACCATGACCATTTGTGGATTAATAAGTGGATATACTGGAGAAGGGGCGAAAACCGTTCTGCCTAAAGTAGCCAAGGCGAAAGTGGATTGTCGTTTGGTACCTGGCCAAGATCCAGACCATATATGTAGCTGTATTCAAAACCATTTAGAAAAACACGGATTTAATGATATCGAGGTTTCCCTTGTAAATGGGCAGAAGGCCTACCGGTCTGACTTTAGTCATCCATTTATTTCCCATGTCATGGAAACGGCCACAAAAGTGTACCAAAAGGAAGGGATTTTAGCCCCTAACTCCGCTGGCACTGGTCCGATGTTTGAATTCGGTAAACAGCTTCAGCTGCCAATCGTTAGCACAGGGGTAGGGTGGGTCGGATCAAAGGCACATGCACCTAATGAATCTATCAGACTACAGGATTTTGAAAACGGGATCGTCCATATGGCATATATGCTTCTAGGCTTCCCTGAGTCGTTAAACGCTTCACAGGAGAAACTAGAAGGTATAAAATAATCCTGTTTCACAAAGAAAGCAATGATCTCGATTGAGAGAACATTGCTTTTTTGTTTTGTGGAAGAAAATCTAACACAGAATTTTCCAGTTAGATAGAAACCGTTTACTTTATGAAAAGGAAGGGAAAGAAAGCGCTTAATTTATAATTATAATATTCTAAATTGTCAGAATAGTAGATTGACGCTTGGAAGATTCTTCATTATACTCAGTGACATAAGGGCTACATGTTATATTAAATAACATCAAATGTAATCTAGTACCATCAAAAATAGTAACGGAGGGATTTTTGTGATGAAGGATTGGCATTTTCAATTGGAAGAAATGTACGAGCAGATGGTAGTGTGGAGACGGCACATGCATGAAAATCCGGAACTGTCATTCCACGAAGTAGACACACCTAAAATGATTGCAGAAATCTTATCTGACTTTGGAATTGAAGTAAGAACTAGTGTTGGCGGAAGAGGGGTAGTGGGGTTGATAAGGGGGGCTAAGCCGGGGAAGACCATTGCCCTTAGAGCAGATTTTGATGCCCTTCCTATTCAGGATGAAAAGGAAGTTCCTTATAAATCTAAAGTACCTGGTGTCATGCATGCCTGCGGTCATGATGGCCATACCGCGACGTTATTAGGGGTTGCAAAGGTGTTAAGCGAGAATCGCCACCAGTTATCCGGAAACGTCGTGCTTCTTCACCAGCATGCGGAAGAATTAGCACCGGGTGGAGCCATCGCGATGATCGAGGATGGTTGTTTAGATGGAGTGGATGTGGTGTTTGGAACACATTTAGCATCCGGTGCTCCACTCGGTACTTATTTAGTGAAAAGCGGTTATACAATGGCTGCAGCAGATGCCTTTAAAATCAAGATTCAGGGTAAGGGAGGACATGGATCCTCACCGCATGAAACCATTGATGCCATCGCAATCGGCGCACAAATGATCAACCAGCTCCAATACATCGTAAGCAGACGCGTGAATCCACAACATTCCGCCGTTGTATCAGTCGGTTCCTTCCATGCAGGAAATGCATCGAATGTCATCGCTGATTCAGCCGAATTAACCGGAACAATCCGATCATTTGACAAAGACGTAAGAGTTCAAATCGAAGAAGAGTTCAGAACGATGGTGAGTGGCGTATGTTCCGCATTCCATGCTGAATATGAAATTGAATATAACAACGGTTATCCGGCTCTGTATAATCATGAGCGTGAAACTGAAGTCTTTAAGGATATCGTGAAAAATACCTTAGATGAAGGCATGCTTGTAGACATGACCCCAATCATGGGAGCTGAAGATTTTTCTTACTATTTGCAGGAAAAACCAGGGATGTTCTTTCATACGGGTGCCCGGAATGAAGAAATAGGAGCCTCCTACCCACATCATCATCCAAAGTTTGATTTTGATGAAAAAGCGATGATATATGCTGGGAAAGCACTATTAAGCATTGTTCATCAATATACGGTAGAGAACGTGGAACAGATTCTTGAGGAACCTGCTTATTAAAACCAAGTTAGAAGAAGTTGAAGAATTTACCTGATTTTAAGCAGAGCAAGGGGTGAGAAGATGTCTAACAAAATAATCGAAGTAGAAAATCTACAAACCGCTTTCATGGCTGACAAAGGCGAATTGATTTCGGTTGATGAGGTTACTTTCGATCTGGAGCCGGGAGAAACGATTGGGATTGTAGGTGAGTCTGGCTGTGGGAAAAGTGTAACATCCTTGTCGATTATGAGATTGCTAGGGAAAAATGGTTACATAAAAAGTGGTTCGGTCAAGATGAATGGAAAAGAATTAAATAAGTTCACAGAAGCCGAAATGAGACAGGTTCGCGGGAATCAGATCTCGATGATCTTTCAGGAACCGATGACATCCCTGAACCCTGTTTATACCATTGGTAACCAGATGATTGAAGGGATCAAGCTTCACTTAAAAATGAGTACGAAGGATGCTTCAGCATATGCCATTGATATGCTGAAGCAAGTAAAAATCCCGCGGGCTGAAGAAATGATGAATGAATACCCACACGCATTATCCGGGGGAATGAGACAAAGGGTTATGATTGCGATGGCCCTGTCTTGTAAACCTAAGCTGCTCATTGCTGATGAGCCGACGACAGCCCTTGATGTGACCATCCAAGCACAAATTTTAGAATTGATGAAAGAACTGAGAGAAGAATCCGATACCGCGATTATGTTAATCACCCATGATCTCGGCGTGATCGCTGAGATGGCAGATAAAGTCCTTGTGATGTACGCAGGGCAAGTGGTGGAAGAAGCGGATGTGTTTACCTTATTTGATGAACCGAAGCATCCTTACACAAAAGGATTAATGAAGTCGATTCCTCACCTTGAATATGAAGAGCATAAACGGCTTTATTCCATTCCAGGGATGGTACCAACCTTACAGCATATGCCAAAGGGGTGCAGGTTCCACACGAGGTGCCCATATGCTACAGAGAAATGCCTGCAGGAAAAGCCTCCTCTTTCTTCTATTAATAAGGAAAAAGTTCATAAAGTTAGATGCTGGTTAGTGGAAGAAGAAGCGAATCTGACCAAAACGAAATCGATCGAGGAGGTCCATGTATGAGTATTTCAACGGTTGAGGCGAACCAGGATCATATAAAAACACTGCCTGATGTACCCTTGTTAGAGGTTCATAATCTTAAAAAATATTACCCTATTAAAAAAGGGATTATTCCCCGGACAGTCGGGCATGTAAAAGCGGTCGATGGTTTGAATTTCCGCCTCTATCCAGGAGAAACGCTTTCGCTTGTAGGAGAATCCGGTTGCGGTAAATCGACCACGGGCCGGGCCATTGTCAAACTCGACCCTCCTACTGAAGGGAAAGTCATTTTAGAGGGCATGGATTTATCCGATATCAGTGGATTGAACTTGAGAAAAACCCGTACGAAAATGCAAATGATCTTTCAAGATCCCTATTCATCCTTAAATCCAAGAAAGCGGATTGGAGATCTTCTTTCAGAACCACTGCTCGCCCATAAACTGGCAGATAAAGAGGCGGTGGACCGAAAAGTAAATGAAATGCTTGAAATCGTAGGATTAACAAAGCTGCATCGAAGCCGTTATCCTCATGAATTTTCCGGTGGTCAAAGGCAACGAATTGGCATTGCCAGAGCGCTTATGTTAAATCCGAAGTTGATCATTTGTGATGAACCTGTTTCTGCCTTAGACGTGTCCATACAGGCTCAAGTTTTGAATCTACTGAAGGATTTACAAAAAGAGTTTCAGCTTACCTATCTGTTCATTGCTCACGGTTTAGGTGCGGTCAAATATATTAGTGATCGGATCGCCGTCATGTATTTAGGGAAAATTGTTGAACTTGGGATAACAGAAGATATTTTTAAGAAGCCAAAACATCCCTATACACAAGGTTTACTAAGTACCTACCCCATTCCCAATCCGCATCTGCGCAACAGGGAACGAATCTTAGTGGAAGGGGATGTTCCAAGTCCGGCCAACCCTCCTAAAGGGTGCAGTTTTCATACAAGATGTCCAATTGCTCAAGATATTTGCCGTGTGCAAACCCCGGAATTAACCGGTCTTCATCATCAAACCGCTTGTCACTTTCCATTAATGTAAACGAGGAGGGATCCTATGGTTCCGTATATTATTCGAAGAATTCTGATCGCTATCCCTGTCTTGTTTGGTGTAACGATCTTTAACTTTTTAATTATTAATCTGGCACCTGGTAATCCAGTCGACATGTATGTAAGTCCAGATGTAACGGCGGCAGATATAGAGATTAAGAAAGAAGCTCTTGGTTTAAATGATCCAATCTATATTCAATACTGGCATTGGTTAGGGAATTTGCTTAAAGGTGATTTTGGTTTCTCTTACTCCACTTATGAACCCGTTACGAATATGATTTTCGAACGATTGGGTCCAACCCTTATCCTGATGGGATCTGCCTTAATCATTGCTTATCTTATTGCTATTCCAATCGGAATTTTAAGTGCAACAAAACAATATTCATGGATCGATTACTTGACGACTACTTTTTCTTTTCTTGGCGTATCGATTCCACACTTCTTTATGGGTTTAGGGGCGATTTATGTCTTTGCCATAATGTCTCAGATTTTACCGACTGGCGGTATGAATACACTTGGCGGTACTGGGGGATTTTCGGATACGTTATCGCATTTGATGATGCCTGCTACCGTCCTGGGGACAGGAATCGCTGGAAGTATGGTCCGCTATGTAAGGTCTAGCATGATTGAAGTACTAGGACAGGATTATTTACGGACGGCAAGAGCGAAAGGCTTAGGTGAATTTATTGTTACGAATAAACATGCGCTGAGAAATGCACTCATCCCGATTATAACGATCATTGGTTTGGATATCCCTCTGTTAATCGGAGGAGCTGTGGTCACAGAACAAATATTTCAATGGCCTGGACTTGGACAATTAACCATCCAATCGATCGGTTCACGCGATTATTCGGTGTTAATGGCCATTAACCTTTTGGCTGCTTTCATGGTTCTTTTCTCAAATCTGCTAACCGATATCCTTTATTCCGTTGCGGATCCAAGGATTAAGTACAACTAATTTTCGAAAGGAGGAGGTTAAGGTGTCACTAGCAACTAAAATGGCAGGAATTCCGGTAGTCAATGATCCGAATCTCGACGTAAAACAAGAGCTGGGAAAAGAGGAAAGCTACTTAAAAGTCATTAGAAAAAAGTTTTTCAAACATAAACTAGCTGTTTTTGGACTAATTGTTTTCAGTTTAATCGTTCTAATGGCGTTATTCGCTCCTCTTTTGGCACCTCAGAGTCCTTATTCTGTTAACGGCGACTTTGCAGATCAGCCTTCAGCCGAACATTTATTGGGGACAGACCAAGTGGGGCGGGATTTGTTAAGTAGATTGATTTATGCATCTAGGGTCTCCTTGGCTGTGGGTATCGGAGCGGTTGCTATTTATGTCGTAATCGGTACGCTCCTCGGCGCTGTTGCTGGATATTTTGGAAAATGGGTGGATATGGTAATTATGCGTCTAACGGATGTGTTTATGTCCTTTCCATATCTTATGGTTATCCTTGTCCTTGTCAGTATCATGGGACCAAGTCTCCTGAATATTATTCTTGTCATCGGATTATTGGGCTGGCCGTCGGTTGCACGTATTGTTCGAGGGAGCGTCCTGATGATTAAAGAGATGGATTACGTGAAAGCGGGGGTTGCCTTAGGATTACCGTCCTGGAAGATACTCTTTCAACATATATTACCTAACTGTTTAGCACCGATTTTAGTCAATGCAACTTTTGGAATCGCCTCTTCGATTATTTTAGAAGCCTCCTTAAGTTTCCTAGGAATGGGAGTACAGCCGCCAACGGCCAGCTGGGGAAATATGTTGAATGAAGCCCAGTCGTTAACCGTATTAGCCACGCAGCCTTGGTTATGGTTACCTCCTGGTTTGATGATTCTGTTAGCTGTTTTATCTATTAACTTTATGGGTGACGGGTTGCGCGATGCCATGGATCCAAAAAATTTAAAATAATCATTTAAAAAAAGAGTTTAATAGGGGGACATTATGGGTTATCTAAAGAGAACAGTAAGTTTATCCGCTATCGTCTTATCATTGGCTTTAACAGCATGCTCAGGGCAAAGCAAGACTTCTTCGACTGCTTCAAATGGTCAAGCATCAGGTAGCAAAACCATGTATCTGGGAATGGTTAATCCGCCGATTAATTTCAGCACGATTAATTCCTCGGACATCGCTTCCGGATTTATTGAAAAGTTTATGTTTGATTCCTTCTTAGAAATGACAGGTCCGCAACAGTTTGTCCCAAAATTGGCGGATTCCTTTGAAACGACCGATAATCAAACCTTTACAATCAAGTTGAATAAGAATGCGAAGTGGTCGGATGGAAAACCTGTAACAGCGGAGGATGCCGCTTTTACCTTTAACTTAATTGCAAACCCAAAGGTTGAAACCACTGTCGGCACCTATATCTCAGTTTTTGATGGTCTTGATGAAACAGGCAAGTTAAAAGAGGGACAAACTCAAATTCCTTCGGTAAAGGTTATCGATCAACAAACAGTTGAATTTAAAACGAAAACACCTGTTGATCCGAATATGGTTAAGGAACAACTGGGCTCCAAATTAATGATTCTGCCAAAACATGTTTTAGAGAAGATTGCGCCAGCTGATTTATCAAAGGATCCATTCTTCACCAAACCTACTGTCACCAATGGCGCCTATAAGTTTGTTCAATATAAAAAGGATCAATATGTGGAATTTGTAAGCAATCCAGACTATTATTTAGGAAAACCAAAGACGAATAGTCTGTTTGTTAAAATTATGCCTGCTCCAAACCTAGTGGCCCAGCTTCAGACTGGAGAGCTTCATATGAACGTTGCTGCAGGAATCGGAAAGATTCCGGCTCAGGACTATGAAACTGTTGAAAAGTTTAATAATGTAAAAACGAAAGAGGAGCCAACGATTGGTTTTCAAACGATGATGTTTAATACCACAAAAATAACAGATGCCAAAGTACGTCAAGCCCTTGTTTACGCCCTCGACCGTGAAAAATTCGTAGATAAGCTATTAAAAGGAAAAGGGGAAATTGTAGATGGGCCGTATACTTCGGTCAGTCCTTACCTTGATAAGGATTTAGAAAAATTCACCTACGATCCGGAGAAGGCAAAACAATTGTTGAAGGAAGCTGGCTGGGACTTTAACCAGACTCTTCAATTAGTAGTCCCAATCGGTAATAAGGTCCGTGAGCAGTCTGCCGATATTATTACCCAAAACCTAAAGGACGTGGGAGTAAAGGTTAAAGTCACAACGTACGATTTCCCGACCATCATGCAAAAAGGAAAAGCCGGAGAATTTGATTTGTTATTAATGGGCTTTACCTTTACTTTGGATCCGGAAATATCAACTCTTTATAGTAAGGCTGGTTCCTATAACTTTATGAGATATAATAATCCAAAGTCAGATGAGCTACTGTTAAAAGGACAATCAGAAGCTGATCCAGTAAAGAGAAAAGAAATTTATAATGAACTGCAAGCGATTTGGGAGAAAGATGTTCCAATCATTTCACTTTACTCAGACTATGATTTTGCAGCCATTTCTAAACAAGTAAAATTTGGAGAGCCAAAGATATTCGGATTCCATAATAAGATACAGGACTGGTCACTTGTGGGTGCAGAATAAGTAACCCAACAATCAATGAAAATAAGAGCTATCAAAATGAAACATAAACTTGTTTCTTTTGATGGCTCTTTTGTTTTTAAATTAACTTAAATAAGATATTGCTTGAGCTAATCTTGTAATGATCTCGGAGGGAGGAGATTTTCGATCAATCCATTTGTAACCTATCTTTTGGGTGAGAGATATTATTAGTCACCATTCCAATGATAGATTATTTGCACAACGCCAGACGAGAATGTTCTTGTATTTATCATTTTTAAATTTATTCTCTGTTTTATATCAATAAACATCGGTTTTCCTTCTCCCAAAACAACAGGGTGAATAGATAATCTAAATTCATCAATAAGCCCTAAATTTATTAAAGTTGTAATGAGACTTGCTCCACCATATAGCCAGATGTCTTTACCAGACTCTTTCTTCAATTTATTTACTACTTCAAGAATATTTTCATTTATAAATATTGCTTGATTATCAGTCTTTTTTTGTGTTTTGGAAAACACATATTTCTTTTTACTATGAACTAATTTCCAAATTTCCTTTTCGGTATCAGAGTTTTCACTATTTGGAAAATATTGTCCCCATAATTCGTAGCTTTTTCTACCATATAGAATAGTATCAATTTGATTCAAAAAATTAGTGAACCCCATATCAGGGTCCATAATGCACCAATCAACCTCTCCATTTTTCCCTTCAATAAAACCATCTAAAGTAACTGCTAAATCTAAAATTATTCTTCTCTGTTTTATGTTATTAGCCATAACTCTTCATCCTTTTATCATTCAGATTTTGATTCTTCTGCCCTGTTGAATAAGGATTACATAACAAATTTAGATAATCGTAGGCTATACCAATGCCGAATGTTTGTTCTTATCCTGATTTTATCAATAATTCGGAGAGGTATCAACTATCAACATTCAAGCTTTAACCTACCCTGTCCTTTTTCGCTTTTTATTTCTATATAGAAGAGAGCGGATGAAATCTCAGGGAATTGGAATAAAGAACTAGCAGAATCACAGAGCGAACCCCGATGTGGCAAATTGACAACTTGGCTATTCAAATGGAGTCTGATTATCGTTCAAGTGAACGTATTGAACAGACTAGTTTGAACCAGCAAAACCAGAGAGTAGAAGGGAGAAACTAAGGAGGAGTGGAACATGAGGAAAAAATTAACGGGTGGAGCCTTCATTGTAGCAGCATCACTTTTTGCTGTTCATCCTTTAGAAACAATCACAGGTGAAAATAGTCCTGTCAACCATACTGCTAAGGATGTGCATACAGGAGAAGTGGTAGATAGGGTTCGTGAGCAAATTCCTATTACACTAGTAGAAACCATTGATGGGGATACAATTAAGGCAAGAGTAAAGGGGAAGGTTGAGACCGTTCGTTATTTATTGGTCGATACCCCTGAATCTAAAAGGCCAGGTATGTGCGTCCAGCCATTTGCAGAGGAAGCTTTCCAAAGAAATAACGAGTTGGTTAAAGACGGAAGTCTATCATTGGAGGTGGAGGAGGGACCGTCAAGAGATTCCTACGACAGATTACTAGCATATGTTTATGTGGACGGAATGTCCGTTCAAGAAATGCTGATCAAGGAAGGTTATGCACGTGTGGCTTATATTATGGATCCACCCTATAAATATCTTAAATTATATAAAACAGATGAAAATCTAGCTAAGAAGAATAAATTAAGGATTTGGGGCACCAAGGACTATGTGTCATATAAAGGGTTTATTGGGTGTGTACGATAAGGTAAAAGAGCTCTAATATGCTAAAATTAGGGCTTTTTTTATTGAAAATGGAAAATAAAACCACTATAGTAAAGTGGGAGGAGATTATATATGAAAACGTTCGATTTTAAATCTGGAGCAAAGGTAATGGTTGACGAGAATCAGATAATCATTGAAAGATCTGGCGGAAAAAGCGCGATGAAAGGTTTGTTCGCCGGGAGAGCAATGGGACAAATGGCAATAAAAATGTCAGCGCTAACAGGATTGATATACTACGCGGATTACTTGGTGATCTGTGCATCTGGACTACCTTCGCCTAACGATTTCAAAATAACAAGCATACCTGAAATTAAACAGTATCCCAATTGTGTGGTTGCAAAAGAGCAAGAATTAGAAGAACTCTATCAATACCTTAAGGGTTTTATCAAACAAGGATAGAAAAAAATCTTTTTCAAAATTCAATAATTAAAGGAGTATTCAACATGACAATTAAAGTAATTTCACCCAAAGATTTTGATGAGAAACTTCAAAATAATGAACCAATCTTCCTCCTAGATGTACGTGCTGAAGAAAAATACAATGATTATCATATTGAAAATCCAAATATCGAGAATCAGAATATCCCTAAAAATATAATCTTTGACCTTGATAAGAATGGAGAAGAAGAGCTGCAATCTTTGCCTAAAAACAGCGACATTGTCATAACCTGTACAACCGGAAATTCCGCCAGAAAATGTGCAGAAATTTTATCCAAAAAAGATTACCAAGTTACATTACTTGATGGTGGGATTACCGCTTGGAAACAATACACAGACACAAAACATAAAGACTGATAGAAAACATCAAAGGGTAGTCAAACAAGGATAGGGTCAGATCTTCAACGTGCTAACACTTAGCGCACGGAGGGTCTGGCCCCATTTTCAATTTTCCCGTTCCACCGATTTTGTCAGTTGTTTAAAATTTTCGGCAGCATTTCGGTAACAATCTCGACATACATAGCTACTAGCATTATTATTGCGGGGATAGAAAGAATCACAAAGCTCACGTAGGCAAGTTTCAGTCTGACCTTTGATTGGTCGAACCATTTTGTAAGGTACTCAATCAGTAAGGCAAGAATGACAGATCCAATAAAAAATGATACCGAAAATAGGGCTATTCCTAACGGTGCTTGTGGACCGAATAATTCATTGCCAGGATTGGACAGAAACAATGGAGTTCCATAGATAATTAATAGGAACAAACCAAATAATAAACCTTTAACCACCCAACTTTTTCTTGAACGATGAAAAAGAAATGTGTAAATAATACTGTTTGCTAAGGTTACAGCAATGCCGAGTGTTACGATTAACAGTGTTCCTGAGAAATGAAATCCACTCGCTAGTTGAGGGAAGAAATATGCAATGATTCCCATAACTAACCTTAACAAGAGCCCAAAAATAACACCTGTAAAAAGAGCTGCAATATAACCAATACCGTACATTTTTGCCGTTCTTGCCCATCGATTGGAACTTGTTTTCTTGCCCACATCACTATTTACCTGTCCATTCATGGCAATGTCCCCTTACTTAAATAAAATGGCTAATACAATATTTAGTATATTCAGACTCTTTCGTCCTAACAATTGGAATGTTAATAAGACATACTTAACCATGTAATGCCCAGACTTTTCGTGTGATTTCTTTCATAAGGGAGGAATAATGATGTCGAAACTCAATGTTCGTTATGGCCAACTATCGGATTTAAATGGAATGATTCAATTGGACCGAAAGTTATACCCTCAAGATTGGCAAGTTGAGCGTGCATTTGTAGAACGATTACTTGAACGAAACAATAGAGTGTATAAAATTGTAGAGGACAATGGAGAGTTAAAAGGTTATAGCAGTTTAATCCCTTTAGATAAAAGAACGTATGATCGATTATTATCGGGTCAAATAGATGAATCAAGAATTTGTCATCACGCGTTAGCGTATAAGAAAGAGAGAGAAGTGTATATTTATTTATCTTCGATGATAGTTGATATCTTTCATGAAGACAGGAAGAAATACAGTAAGGCATTAATTATGGAATTGCTGGATTGGATCCAAGATATTCAGGAAACTGGAGTCGTGATAAAGGAATTTGGTATGATCGCGATTACAGAAGCTGGGAATCGAATCTGTCAACGTTTGGGATTTAAAAAGGCAGGGGAAGTAAAAGAGCATGGTGAAACCTACAATATATATAAAGGAACGGTTGAGGATGTTAGAAATGGGATAAAAGTAAAACAAATGATGGGATGAAGGGGAAAAGATCGATTGTTCGAAGTGCCTAACACCTTTGGTGCTTAGATACATTTATAATTAATAAATTGTAGAAGAGAAATCAAATAAGAAAAGCAGTTCGTTAGGAGGAATAGATATTTGGTAAAAGCCACGCAGAAGGAATTGGAGGTAATTGTAAAGTTTGCATCGATGCTTTGGCCGGAATGTGATTCAAATGAGTTGAAGGAAGAATTTAGTGAATTATTACATGACCAAGATGCTGCAATTTTTTTAGCAAAAGAAGGAACGGAATTTGTTGGATTTGCTCAATGTCAGCTTCGGAAGGATTATGTGGAAGGAACGGAAAGTAGTCCAGTGGGATATCTCGAAGGAATTTTTGTACAGGAGGGCTTTCGAAGAAAAGGGATGGGAAAACAGCTTTTGGCAGCCTGTGAAATTTGGGCAAAGGAACGGGGCTGTAAAGAATTTGCAAGTGATCTGGAACTAGATAACATAGATAGTTTAAGATTTCATCTGAAGAGTGGATTTCAGGAAGTCAACCGAATTATTTGTTTAACGAAAAAATTATAAAAATCGAACCTTTTTTCCACAGAGATTCGTTCAAAATATTTCATCGGTTTGAAGTGAACCTACAAAACTTTACCAAACTATCCTAACTTTAGGGATAGTTATTCGTTGTAGTACATTGGAGTTAGGGAGTGAAATCGTGGGTTTATTTCAAGAGGAGGATATCCAATGTTCAAAGTGCCTGACACCTTTCAGTTTTTAGTTGGTGCTTAGGCACTTTTTTCTTTTTATTGAACTCCATAGATATTCCAAAAGGGAAGATTCTATGGGGTAAAATTGATGGCACTTGGCGCTTTTGTACGTTAAAATAAAACGGTATTAATGGTCAAAGGGGAAATGATCTTGAATAAATATCAAACCATACTTTTCGATGTAGATGATACGTTATTGGACTTTGCTGCAGCTGAAGCGCTAGCCTTGAATCTGTTGTTTGAAAGTCAGAATATCCCGCCAACAAAGGAAATGGAAGACAGTTATAAAAAAATAAATCAAAGACTGTGGAGTTTGTTTGAAGAAGGAAAAATATCCAGAGACGAAGTGGTCAATACTCGTTTTTCCCTTTTATTTAAGGAATTAGGACAAATAGCGGACGGTGTTTTATTAGAAAAGAACTATCGGGGCTATTTAGAGGAAGGCCACCAATTAATTAGTGGTGCATTTGAATTGGTTTCAGCACTTCAGAACCATTATGAATTATTCATTGTCACTAATGGTGTTTCAAAAACACAGGATAAGAGATTGCGTGACTCCGGCCTTCACCCGTTATTTAAGGAGATTTTTGTCTCGGAAGATACAGGTTTCCAAAAACCAATGAAGGAATTTTTTGATTATGTGTTTGATCGAATTCCTAATTTTTCACCAGAACAAGCTTTAATCATCGGTGACTCACTAAGCTCTGATATTAAAGGCGGACAGCTTGCTGGCCTTGATACTTGTTGGTTCAACCCGAATGCTAAACCAAACAACACTGGTATTCTTCCTACTTATGAAATCAATGATTTGAATGAGCTTTATACAATATTAAATATGAAACAAAGATAATTGATTAAATCAAATAGCCGTCATGTGACTTTTCACATGACGGACTTTTTTATTTATGGGTAGAATTATTGAGACTTTCCATTTGTTCACCAGAGGACTCCTCAATTTCAACACTTGCTTTTTCAACTGTGTCCATTTTTTTGTTATTCGTCTGAAAAATATCTTTAGATACGGTGTTAAGCTTATTAACAAAGCGATTAAAACCAAAACCTACAAAGAACGCAATGCTAATCGGAGCATAAGGAGTATCTTGATAATCAGTAAATTGAATTAAAAGAATCCCGCTTTGAATAATAGTGACAGCAACGACTGCCGTACCAGTAGCAAAAATTGGATAAAAAATATACATAATCCATTTTCGATAATCGTTTAATTCATCTTCCATATAGTGAGTACAGAACATATATAGATGCCTAAGGGAACCGCCAATGGCTCCTGCGAAAAAATAGTACAAAAAGATTTTGATATCAGAAATGAATGGAAGGAATTTTTCCAGTGCACCGGTCCCCAACATGCCGACCGCAAGGAAACTGCCAAAAAACAGAAGGGAAAGGTATGTCAAAATGACTGCTTTTAACCATCTCTTCATTAGTGACACCTCCACTTAATCCTATGTAGCTGCAGTTTGAAATGTCACTGCCTGAGACGAATTAAAGACTAAGCTACCTTAGTAAAGTTTTTTGCTGTTTTAAATAAAATAATAATATTATGTAAACTTATTTGGAAATTTTAAAGTAAGAGCATTTCTTTGTAATGAGAAATGCTTTTTATTTTTTCAAAATTAAAAGGATATTTCAATAACAATAATAATATAATAAAAAATGATATTAATTTATTGTAAATCGATAAATTATATGTTAAAGTCGGATTGTCATTAAATAAGTGAGGTGTATTAAATGAATGTTAAACGAGGTTCTACCACTTTCTTAAAGGTCATTATTTTTCTGGTTGGAATTGCAGTGCTTACTTTGTGTATTTATTGGATGCCTGTGTTAACCATTAGAGATATAAAAGCACATCCAGGTGGGGATTACTCGATATATCCTCTTTTAGTATGTGCGTATGGAATCTGTATTACATTTTCTTTTTCGCTCTATCAAGTATATAAACTATTAACCTATATCGAAAGGGACAACGCTTTCTCCGAGTTATCTCTTAAATCTTTGAAGGTTATAAAAAAATGTGCTTTTACAGCCATTTTCTTCATCGTGTTAATGATAATAAGCCTTAAGGTGATTTCTATAATCAGTGGAGACGACCCAGCAGGTCCAATATCACTAAGTCTAATGTGTCTTTTAGCAACTAGTATCATTGCGGCCATTGTGGATGTACTTCAAAAGCCATTAGAAAATGACCCAGATATTAAGTCAAAAAATGATTAACGGTAGAATTTAAGGGATAGCCATTAAGCTATCCCTTCTTTACGTTTATTGATGTTATTTACTCAAAGAGCACAATTGAGAATTTCATTGATATTAGTAACAAAAAACACGATGTGATTTGCAAGGTTTGCACCTCAAAGGGAACCCGCTAATGGAACCCGTGATTCCTTTTGTTTTTCTCACTGTTAAAACTCCACTTCCGATTCCAAAAGATGATGAAGCATCCTTTTAGGATCATTTAAAAACTGTTTCATGATCTGAAAATGATTGGTTTCTTCAAGTTTTTTCTCTTGTATTCCATCTTCGCTCAATTCATATGAGTGAGTCTGGGTACGACATGATGATTGGTGAATGGGTTGCAATAATGAGTTGGGAGTGTTGATTTACTAAGTCATGGATTCTAGTAACCATTGACATTTGCCGTAGGGGAGAAAAAGCCGATTCAGGTTCATCTAGGATATAGATTCCATTCCCTTCAAAACGATGAACAAAGGTGGAAAAGAAGACCTCTCCATGCGATTGTTCATGAAGGGATTGTCCGCCAATCTTCGGACCGCCACCACCCTGATCTAATTCTTCAATATTCGAAGCCACATTATAAAAGCTTTCCGCACGTAAGAAGAAACCATCTTTAGGCTTATCAATCCCCTTGATCAATTTGAGATAGTTTGTTAATTCAGAGTGGGAATCAAACGTAGAAAAGTTGAAATTAAAGGATCCACCTTCTGGATTAAACCCTAATGAAACGGCGATCGCCTCCAATAAGGTAGATTTCCCCATTCCGTTCTCACCAATCAGGTAGGTAACCTTGGGATGAATGGGAAGATGATCTATTTGTAAATTAAGAACGAAAAAAATACGCTCTTTAAGGGTTAAATGTCCGCAAGTTTGTCCGCATTATTTTTGGATGGTGATTAAAATTATTTAACGAGTAATTTTTGAAACCGCATTTTTGTTTGATTTTTAAACAATATTTACTTCTATTCAATTCAAAATTGAATGGGCGGCATGATGTAAACACTTCTTTTGTTTTTCCGCCTTTTGACCGCGAAACATGTAGAATGATAAATAATCAAATTTCCAAAACACCTAAAAAAGCCCTTTAAAATAGGAATTTTTTGGTACTATATTGTTTTGTGTTTCTTCCTATTATATATATGAATTAAAGAACGTAAAAAATACGGTCTTAAAGGGGCTCGTCGTGCGCCTCAGTTCTCAAAAAGTTAATATAGGTGTTTCAAAGACTCTCAGTCATTGGCTAGGGGTCTTTTATTATGCTTAAAATGGATAATTGGTCGTACAACAGTTCAATTAAACTTTTGATAAAAAAACATTTGATCATTAAGGGGATTGGTCATCGTTTATGAGGTAAAGTGAAATTCATCGAAAACTAATCATTCGCATTATAAAAAGAGGGAAGGAAGAATTATTCATAATTTGCATAATCTATTGTGCCTTAGGTAATTATACCAATGTTCTTATAAAAATTAGAATGTCTTAAGGAGGTTTAAAGACTCTAAATGGAGTAATTCATCATAAAAAATCAATTTATTATTTCATAATGTCAGGAGGGTACTTCCGTGAAGCGATTTTTAAAGTCGTTAGGTTTAGTTTTGCTAGCGAGTATGGTTATAGTTGGCTGTCAATCGAATAATGACAAGAATAATGCAAAAAACAAAGAAGAAACCAAGGAATCCAACCGTGCAAATCAGGAAGATGAGAAAGGATTCCCAAATTGGGGGTATGACCTTCAACATACCCGACATGTGCCCTATAAAGAGATTACAAAAGATAATGTGAAAAAAATGGGGATTGCATGGCAGCAGGATATCTTAGATTGGAATAAGGATGTTCCAAATTTACAAGAAGATTTCCCTGTCGTCCACGACGGGGTCATGTATGTGACTAGTTCGAAAAATCATGTGTTTGCAATCGATGCCGCAAGTGGAAAGAAGCTTTGGGCATGGACACCGCCCAAGGACGTACTTGATCATATTAATGGTTTGCCATGGCAGTCCAATGTGGCGAGTAGGGGTGTCGCAGTGGCCAATGGGAATGTATTTGTCTTGATGATAGATAATCGGCTGGCCAAACTTGATGCGAAGAACGGAAAACTGATAAAAATGGTCAACTTTTGGGATCATGAATCTACTATTACGTTAGAGAACAGATATTATGAATCTTCAGCTCCAATGTATTATGATGGCAACGTTTACGTTGGAAGCAGCGGTGGTGATAATGGTACAAGAGGTTTTGTTTGGGCGTTTAAAGCAGATACTCTGGAACCGCTGTGGAAAGAGCCGTTTTGGACCGTTCCTAAAAGAGGAACGGGTTGGGCGAAAGGTAAATATACGGGCGGAGGTTCCGTATGGACACCGATGTCGTTTGATCCAGATACAGATATGATGTATTTTGCAGTAGGAAATCCAGCTCCGGACTTTTATGATGCAGATAGAAAAGGAAAAAATCCATATACCGATTCTATCACTGCTTTAGATAGTAAAACAGGGAAGTTTAAATGGTCATCTAGTCAAGTTGATCATGATATATGGGATTATGACGCTGCTGCGACACCGATGATTCTCAATGCAAAGGTCGGTGGGAAAAAGCAAAAGGTTGTGGTAGAAGGCGGTAAGAATGGAAAATGGTATGCTTGGGACGCAAAAACAGGGAAAACCATTTATGATGGGGTACCTTTTGTAAAAATTCAACATTCGGACGTACCAAGCGATGAGAGTAAAGCTGTACTTCAATGGCCAGGAACGCCAGGTGGAGAAAGCTATGCTCCACAGACTTATGACCCTGAAACCAACTATGTGCTTATACCAGGTATTAATAGCCCTAATTTAATGGTAGCGGCTAAAGATGCAAAAGAGATTGCAAAAGATAATAATACCTTCCCAGGTACAAAGATCCTTCCTTTGCCAAAGGATGTTGATGTTTCTGGTACCATTACTGCAATTGATATGAATACAGGGAAAAAAGTATATCAAAATAAAACGGACGATCCGATGTATGGCGGATTCACAAGTACGGCCGCCGGTCTTGCTTTCTACGGGGAATTAGATGGAAAGGTAAATGCTCTTGATATTAAAACAGGTAAAGTATTATGGAGTATGCAAAGTGGAGGAAAACAAATCAAAATGGCACCTTCCATATATACCGTTGACGGCAAAGAATATGTTGCAGTCATTACTGGTGGTACGAAGGTTGTTGTTTATGGTCTCGGAGGTAAGTTAAAACCTGGAGTTATAAATAAAAATGCAAAATTACAAGGGGAAGCAGACGTTGTTATCGATCCGGAAAAGGTTTACAAAAGAAGTTGTATTTCCTGTCACGGGGATAATCTTCAAGGCGCAACAGCACCTAATCTTCAACACATAGGTAAAACTATGTCTAAAGAGGACATTTTGAATAAAATTCTTAATGGTGGCGACCGCATGCCAGCAGGTATGGCCAAAGGTAAAGAGGCAGAAGCACTAGCAGAATGGCTATCTAAAAAGAAATGATTATTACTTTAGAAACAATCTGATTCCCTGATTCGGACTCAGATTGTTTCTTAAAAGGATAATTATAAATTGGCGAAACATCAGATATACACGAAAAATAAGGATGGTGGTAAAATGAGGAAGTTACCGATTTATACCGTGCGATTCATTGGTGTCGCCTTATGTATTTCTTTACTCTTTGGATTTGCCTACCCAACTTTAACCAATGCTCAATCAAGTAAAGGCTTAGGTTCATCCGAGGATAACGGAATCAGGTTAACCATCAATGACTATTCGATAATAAACCACGGCCAAGACATTCAGCTGCATTATACGATCACCTCAAATTCAAATATACAAGTTAGTTCGAATACTAAAAGTTTGATTACAAACCCGTATATTTGGATTGGGAATACGTTAATTCGTGAGGAATCAGAATCGTTTAAGAAAATAAGTAATAATGAGTATAAAGGAACGATATTAGCACAGCTGCAACATTACAGATCAGATAATTCTGAATTGTCATTTCACACACATGGAATAATGAATCAAACGGGTCAATGGACAGTTAATTTTAAGATAAAGAGTAGTCAGTACTGAGGTAGAAAGAGAAAAAATTAACTGAAGAAGAGTTGCCTGTAAAACAACGAGAGTTAGATTATTTAATAAATCATTATATTAGTAAGCAGATAATCATAACGTAAACAACCTGAGTTCAATCATTATCCGGACTCAGGTTGTTTCTTTTTTGTTCTTGTCCCTTTTTGCAATATATTGCAAAATCCAATACCACATTAGGACAACTTCTTGTCTAAATTTTGGTTATTTTGAGATATTTATCTACATATGATTATTTTGAAAGGGAAAATCAGACACTCCCGCGCAGGTGAGAATCTTCATTGTGAGTGTCATGAAAGGGGGTATCTAACATGTGGGTGAAGCCTGAGTATAAAGTGATCAATACATCTCCTGAGGTGACAATGTATGCCTATATTGGCTAGCAGCACAGCCATCTTGCCTCTTATGCATGCTTTTAATAGTTTAATAAATCAACGGAGGTAGGGCATATGAAAATAAATCGTTACCTAAAATCAATGATTGGCGCGATGATTGGGTGTGCAATAGCCGGAGGATGGCTGGCCGTCGATCTCCTGCTCCCAGATCCTGTGGGTGACTATCTCCTGTATCCCCTCATGGCTGTAGTGAATATGGCGATTGGGTGGCAAGTTGCAAGGGCATTAGGCAAACCTAAGGATATTGGCAAAGTAGGTGTTCAAGTCTCCAGTGAAAGGACTGAAGCCAAATTCGAATTAGAGTCTTAGGAGCAGCGGCCGGTGGCGGTTTTCCGCAGTGGAACTGTGCATGTCCAAATTGCCATAGTGTCCGCGAAGGAAACGATTCGCTCCAGCCGTTATTACAATCATCGCTTGCTGTAAGTGCGAATGAAAAGGATTGGTATCTCATCAATGCGGGACCGGATGTTCACAAACAGATTGAATCGTTTACTGCTCTGCATCCGGGTCCAGGTATAAGAGAGACTCCGCTGGCTGGTGTTATTTTAACCGACGCCGAGTTCGATCATACGATTGGGTTATTGTCATTACGGGAGGGTTCTTGTTTAACCATCTATGGAACTGAGACTGTACGAAAGAGTTTGCAGACGTTTTTTCCAGTATTACCCCTACTGGAAAACTATTGTTCATGGGAATGGCAGTATCTTCACCCTGATCATCGCAAGCGGATAGGACCTCCAGGTGTAGGAAAAGAAGAAAAAATCATCATCGAGACGGTCCCCGTTTCTAAAAAACCGCCGCTTTATACCCGGTCAAACAAGGAGGAGAAGGACCCGGAAGATTTTTGGGAGGTCGGGCTAGTTCTTCATAATGAGAGGACCGGCAGAAGCCTTGCTTACTTTCCTACTTTGGAAAGGATCACCCCAGCTATAGAAGCTTGCTTTCAGAAGGCGGATATCTTGATGGTTGACGGAACCTTTTGGTCAGAAACTGAATTGGTTGAGATGGGGGCAACCAAGCGCGATGCAAGAAGTATGGGACATTTACCAATTAGCGGTCCATCGGGCATTGCTGAAAAGCTAGCCACATTCTCAGCCAAGCGGAAAATCCTGATTCACATTAACAACAGCAACCCGATTCTAAAGAAGGACTCAATGGAAAGGCATACATTGGAACGGCTTGGTATTGAGATTGCCTATGACGGTATGGAAGTGGAGGTGTGAACATTTTGAATCAAGGTGATTTCCCAAGCCTAGAAAAGGTGTTAAATGAAACAGAGGAAGAACTATGGACGAGGGATGAATTCACAGAGCAATTAAAAGCTGTCGGGAGTTCCTTCTATCATGACAAACATCCATTTCATGTAGCGATGCATAAAGGGAAATTAAGCAGAGAACAAATTCGCGGTTGGGTGGCTAACCGGTACTATTATCAAATATCTGTTCCGATTAAAGATGCAGCTATTCTTTCTAGGCTGCCGTCAAGGGATATGCGCCGTGAATGGATTGGGCGAATCATTGACCATGACGGAACGCAAGGGGAAGAAGGTGGAATTGAAGCATGGCTTCGGCTTGGTGAAGCTGTGGGGTTATCCCGGGAAGAAGTAACACAGGAAGTCAGAGTCGTTCCCGGTGTTCGATTTGCCGTGGATGCTTATGTAAACTTCGCGAGGACAAAACCATGGATCGAAGCCGTCGCTTCCTCCCTAACCGAATTGTTTTCTCCTGATTTAATGTCAAAGAGAATAAAAATCCTTGAGCGGCTTTATCCGTGGATTGACCGTGCAGGTCTGGAATATTTTCAAAATCGCCTTTCACAGGCGCCGCGTGATGCCGATACAGCCCTTAGACTTGTGTTAACCTATTGCCAAACTCCGAACGATCAAAGGCGGGCTGTTGCCGCACTGCGTTTCAAGTGTGATGTGTTGTGGGCACAGCTTGATGCCATCGAAAACGCATATCCCCTGTATGAGTGAACGATGGTTTTATCACACCGAAGAATAAAAGAAAGGTGGTGGAGTCAATTTTAGCTGACAGTATTCCAAGACTCGCAGCAAAGGCGCGATTAAAATTTGATAAGGTGAGGGAAAAGAATCTTCTTTTGTTACCGGAAAAGGTCGTGGTCTTGAACGAAGCGGCTGCATCTATTCTTACTTTATGTGACGGGAGACAAACCGTGAACACCATCACTGAAAAAATAAGGGCCTCCCTGCAGGCAGACACAGAAACAGCAGACACAAGTGCTCTGCCTGATTTGATAACGATGAAGGCTGATATTTCTGAGTTTCTCCGGGAGATGGAGGATCAGGGTTGGGTGGTGATCCATAATCATGGTTCAGTCGATAACAAAGAATAATAATGGGGTTCCCCCCCCATATTCCTTGGTCGCGGAGCTAACTCATCGCTGTCCTTTGCATTGTCCATATTGTTCGAACCCTTTAGAAATGATTTCAAAGGCAATGGAAATATCGGCTGGGGAGTGGTGCCGTGTTTTGTCTGAAGCTGCTGATCTGGGAGTGGTAGAAGTTCATTTTTCCGGTGGAGAACCACTTTTGCGAGGGAACGACCTGGAAGTTCTAATCCGCCATGCAAATACATTAGAGATGTATACCAATCTCATAACAAGCGGCATTGGATTAACAACTGAAAAGGCAGCCCGTCTCTGTGATGCCGGCCTGGAAAATGTGCAGGTGAGCTTTCAGGCAGGCGAAGCGCAGCTTTCGGACATCATCGGCGGCTATAAGGCTTTTGACAAGAAATGGGAAGCTTGCAAAGCGGTAAAAAACGCTGGATTGTATTTATCATTAAATGTCGTGTTGCACCGAATGAATATTGATTATTTGGATGAGATTATCAAGCTCGCCGAAGAGGTGGGTGCTGAACGTCTGGAACTGGCGAATACACAGTATTATAACTGGGCTTTGCTCAATCGGGAGCAGCTATTGCCAAGCCGTGTTCAGATTGAACGTGCCCGTGAAATCTATGAGGCCGCAAAAGCGCGCATTGGGAAAAAAATCGAAATCATTTGGGTTATTCCTGATTATTATGCTCAAGCACCTAAGCCTTGTATGGGGGGATGGGGGACGATTGGCCTAACAGTAGCACCAAATGGGGCAGTCCTTCCTTGCCCAACAGCCGGGATGATTGAGGGTTTCTCCTTTGAAAATGTTCTTGATTCGTCACTGAGGCATATTTGGAATGAATCAGAGTCTTTTAACCATTTCCGCGGTGAAGAATGGATGCCAGAACCCTGCCTTTCGTGTGAACTAAGACACCAAGACGGTGGTGGATGCCGTTGCCAGGCTTTTGCTTTAACTGGGGACGCTTATGCGACAGACCCTGTCTGCCAATGGGCTCCAAAACATTATCTGATTGAAAAAGCTGTAAAGGACGCTAATTCCAACCCCATTATACAGTCATCACCCATCATCTATCGAAGATATCAGCTAGACAGAACCGCATCAAAAAAAAACATAAAACTCTAATAAACAAATGTGATGGTAAATTTGGTGCTAAAGGGCTGCATACATAACCTTTGGCACCTTTTTTATATGACCCATTTGAAAAGAACCGTGGTCGCGATACTGATCCAAACGAGGAGAATGACAACACCTGCCGCCCAATTTTTCCGCAGCATTTTAGGCGTTCGGGAGGCCGTCACCCTGCATTCTTGCAATACTTGATTCGGTATCAGAGTGAACACTCCTAATATCCCCAAGGGAAGCAGAATAACTTCATCCAAGTAACCTAATACTGGAATGAAATCTGGATTAAGGTCTATGGGGCTTAACGCATAGGCAACAATCACTAATGAAAATGCTTTAGCGTACCATGGTGTTTTCGGATGACGGTATGCAAGATACACGATATAGATACTTTGTTTAAGATTTTGTATGAATTCTTTCCATTTGTTTATATGCTTACCCATGTCGTTTCCTTCCCTCCTTAATAAACGATCCTCGTTTTTCATCAGTCAGTCCAGATTCTTTCGAATTATTTTGCTTCGAACATCACCATTTTAAACAACTTATGCTGTCTCCGCTATTTGTGTTTTTGTTTTCTAAAGACATTATGTACATATTGTGATGTTTCCTTTAAAGATAAACGGTAATGGCCATGAATAAATGACAGGATGATTTGGAACTCTTTTAAGTAGAGTAACAATAACCCACGGTTGACCGATATCACCCCATATTTATTAAAAATGATGTAAGAAAAATAGAAAAGAAGTGATAAAGTTGAAGTTTGTGTTTGGTAAGAACGATGTTGAAGGAGCCGGACAAATTCATCCGGCGGCCAAAAAACTTATGCTGGTCAATGCCATTCGAAGTATTGGACAAGGCATGCTAGTTGTTGATTTGTCTCTATACCTCGCTGCACTGGGTTGGAGCACAACGGCGATTGGAAGTGTGCTTGCTGCCGGAGGTTTGCTTGGTGTAGGACTAGCCCCAGTCATAGGTATTTATAGCGATCGACTGGGGAGAAAACCCTTTATCCTTTTTTCTGAACTATTAACAACCGGATGTGCGTTGATTGGGATATTATCTACAAATACTATTTTGTTATTTATTGCAATCACACTTTCTGGTTTTGGGAAAGCGGACGCCGGTTCTCCCAGTCCGTGTGCCCCGGCGGAGCAGGCTTGGCTGGCGGCCTTTATCCCAAAAATAGAGCGTGGAAAGGTATATAGTCTGAATAATGCTCTTAGCTTTTTCGGAATGGCGGCGGGTGCAATGCTGGCGGGGATCACGGCCTTATGGAATCATAACTTTCTAGGAGACTCTTCCTATCGCCCTATATTCTTCTTTATTTTCGTTTTATCCTTTGTGACCGCGTCAATCATTTTAACCATTCAGGAAGGAAAAACTGATAAACAACCAGGATATATAAAAGAGGAGTCAGGGGATCAGGAAAAGAGAATCCTGCGCGAAGAAAATTCTGCGGTCTTAAAGCTGGCAGCCATTAACATCCTTAACGGGATTGCCATTGGGCTTACGGGACCGATGATGTCTTATTGGTTTTCGGCTAAATTCGGGGTAAGCAGTATACAGATTGGAGGCACATTGGCTGTCACTTTTTTTGCGACAGGTGTTACCTCGGTATTACAAGCAAGATTATCCCACAAACACGGGACAATAAGGTCCATTGTGCTAGTACGTTTCATTGCAAGCCTGTTTTTGATTTTGATGCCCTTACTATCGTCCTATGCACTTGTTTCTGTCTTGTATATCATACGAACGGCTTTAAACAGAGGTACACAAGGGGCACAGCAAGCGTTGAGTGTGAGTTTAACTCGTGACATGCGCCGTGGATTCGCATCAAGCATCAATATCTTTTCAATAAGGCTGCCCATATCGATTGGACCGTATTTCACCGGCTATCTTTTTGGATTGGGTTCACTGGCCCTGCCTTTTTACATAGCATCTGGTTTACAATTCAGTTTTGCTTATTTATATGGAAAAGTCTTCAGCTCCTACGAAATTCGAATGAAATCCCATGCTTCATCGGGGTGATGTTAGGGTTTTAGGATTTAGGAATTTTTAGCTATACATTTTCAACAAAAACGAGGCAGGTTTATGGATAAAATGAACCTAGATCTTTTGGCAGAAAGTAAAAGAGGCAGCTGTACAAATTCTAATAGGTAATCTTACAATCAAGCAACTAGAGTCCATTTCCACAGGATGTAGAAGTAAATAATATTGTTTTTTTTTACGGGTGTAAATGCCTATGCTTTACGATACGTTTTTTACATAATGGGAATGGAAAAGTAGGTGATCAAAAAATATATTTACAAAACGAAGCTCAAACACTAGGGATTTCAAAGGTTATGTTTGATGCTAATTCAAATTTTATTTTTCGCCAAGATAATAAATTAGGAATTTTAAATCCTAAGATTTATTGTGAATCAATTTAGCTGGTGTTAAAAAATGGATAGATAAAAATGAAAATAATACTGTGGTTTTAGAACTTGCCGCTAATCTAATTTCTATTGAGTAACTGATCGTTTATTGTTTTTTCAATCTTCAATAAGAATAATGATAATAAATAAGTGGATTCCTTTAAATAAAAAAACACAAAACTATTATTCAAGATTTATTTGGAGTTTATTATGATTTTAGCCGCCTTTTTAGTCTGTATGGCGCAATTGGATCGACTAAACATGCTTTTGAAAACAACCGATAAATAAAATTGGCTCGTAACCTTCCTTATAAGTTTATGTGTATCATTAGTTGTTCAAATCTTAAACATTATTTGAAAGTATCCAATGAGTTAAAAGGGTAAAATGTCAACTTACGGGAGCGGAACGCGTGCTTCCTTTTCCTTTGTTTCTTAAGTCTTTACTCAAGATTCCAAAAGATGATGAAGCATCCTTTTAGGATCATTTAAAAACTGTTTCATGATCTGAAAATGATTGGTTTCTTCAAGTTTTTTCTCTTGTATTCCATCTTCGCTCAATTCGTATATGAGTGAGTTTGGGTACGACATGATGATTGGTGAATGGGTTGCAATAATGAGTTGGGAGTGTTGATTCACTAAGTCATGGATTCTAGTAACCATAGCCATTTGCCGTAAGGGAGAAAGAGCCGCTTCAGGTTCATCAAGGATATAGATTCCATTCCCGCCAAAACGATGAACAAAGGTGGAGAAGAAGGCCTCTCCATGCGATTGTTCATGAAGGGATTGTCCGCCAAAAGAGTTGATAATCTTCGGACCTCCACCACCCTGATCCAATTCCTCAATATTCGAAGCTACATTATAAAAGCTTTCCGCACGTAAGAAGAAACCGTCTCTTGGCTTATCAATCCCCTTGATCAATTTGAGATAGTTTGTTAATTCAGAGTGGGAATCAAACGTAGAAAAGTTGAAATTAAAGGATCCACCCTCTGGATTAAACCCTAATGAAACGGCGATCGCCTCCAATAATGTAGATTTCCCCATTCCATTCTCACCAATCAGGTAGGTAACCTTGGGATGAAAGGGAAGATGATCTAATGACCTAATACTAGGAAGATTGAATGGATACTGGGTAAATGCAGGTACATCCTCTCGCTTTAAAATTACACTTCTCAAATAAGGGGAATTTATCACATTACCTTACCTACCTAACTTTTTTACCATTATTCTATCATATGTGGAGGCTAACCCACGCAAAAATTAGGCTTGGAAAATTAATTTTGGACGATATACGCTTTTACATAAAATAAGCTGAAAAATGACTAAAACATCAAAAAATGCCCTCAAATTTGAAATTTGGTGATTCGCATTACCCTGCCAAACTCGATATCGTAGAAGAGCAGAGGATACGGGCTTTCACCTAAATCCCGCGTAAAGGACATGGAGATAGAAAGAGTGTCATAAAAAATTCACTTTCTAGTGAAAATCCTATGACCTTTTTCTTCGTTTCTTTCTATATGAAATATGAATGAATTTTATTAGAAGAAAGGCAGTGGTTGAGGATGGCAAAGTTTAGAAAAGTACGTATTGATTTTTGGATGGATCCAATGGTTTCAGAGGAAATGACACCAGAGGACAGATACTTTTATTTATATCTTTTAACGAATCAGCGTAGTACTCAAATTGGAATCTATCAGATTACAACTAAAAGCGGTAGCTTAGCAGGTGACCTTTTATCCTTAGTTTCTGATTTTCATAGCTTGTTCTCTCGTGACCGACAACAAGAACTGCAAAACATCTATTCTTCTTTAGTCGATGATGCTTTTATATTTTTAGCGTGGGGAAGAGACATTATTGACTGTGAACCATTTAAACTGCTAGCTGAAAGATGTTTTTCAACTTTACCTCAGAATAAAGTAGTTTTAGGAATACCCGGAGAAGATGATCTAAAGTTCAAGCATCCCTTGCCAAGGGGACGAGGTGGAAGTCCGAGAAAATGGTTGCAGGAAGTTGAGGATTGCTTTAATGAGCATTTTAGGTATCTAAGTGAAAGAGAAATATTATGATCCTTTAAAAGGAAAGATAAAAGCGAGTTGGTCATAAAATCCCAACTCGCTTTTTTAAATTGCCCCTGCCAAGGAACTTTATTTTACCATAAATGATAGGTAAGTGTTTAGCTTATTTAATAAGGTACCTATCCCTAATATAAAGCATCTTATTGGCACAACCTTTCAGAATCTTCTTCTTTCTATTTATAAGAAATGAAGGTGGAAAGTAAATCCCACTATATTCCTTTAGACTTTATTCCTCTCATTTTGTGTGTATTAACTTAAAAAAATCCCGTCCGATCCATTAATGGACTTGAGGATTTTACGTTCACTCACAAATTATCGTTTCACAAATTAATTTAGAGTAATTATTCTTAAAATAAACCTTTTTGGATGCTTATCTGTGATATATATAAACAAAGATAAGAGGTGCACCATTCCAAGTGATATATTGCAGATGCTGTACATAAGGCGGAAAAGCGTTAATTCCGATCATTGCTAGAAAATTCTTAACAGTTTATAACCTTTTAAATGAAGAGAGAAGATTGATGTGAACCAAGTTTAGTTCTATGCTTCTATGTTAGTAGATAATTTTTTCATCTTTTCAGACTTCTTCTAGCATTATCTTCGTTTTTAAGGTACAGTTTAAAAATGTACTTTTTCTTAACTTTTTTACGAACAAATAGTTTTAATTGGAGGAATTTAGGTTGGGTAATAATCATCAAAGTGAGAATCTGCAACGGGGTTTAGATAACAGGCATATCCAGTTAATTGCACTTGGAGGTGCCATTGGAGTCGGACTGTTCTATGGCTCAAGTGCAGCCATTCAAATGGCTGGACCAGCCATCATGGTCTCCTATTTAATCGGAGGCTTGGTTATTTTTATCATTATGAGAGCACTAGGTGAAATGGCAGTCGATCTACCAGTTTCGGGTTCATTTAGTTCCTACGCCAATCGATATATAGGGCCGTTTGCAGGTTACCTTAGCGGTTGGACTTATTGGTTTATGTGGCTTGTCGCTGGAATGGCGGAAATAACCGTGGTTGGTGTTTATGTGAATTACTGGTTTCCAGATATTCCACAATGGCTGACAGCACTCGCTGTGCTTGTCGTGATTACCATGGTAAACCTTGCTAATGTAAAAGCATTTGGTGAGTTTGAATTCTGGTTTGCATTGATTAAAGTTGTAGCCATTATCGGAATGATTCTCGTTGGATTAGGAATCATCTTTCTTGGAATTGGAAACGGAGGTCAGCCCGTAGGTTTGGCCCATCTTTGGACTCATGGTGGATTCATGCCAAATGGAGTCAAAGGAATCTTAATGTCCTTGGTTTTTGTGACGTTTTCATTTGGTGGAGTGGAATTGGTTGGAATTACGGCAGGAGAGGCAAAAAATCCTCAAAAATCAATCCCGTCGGCCATTAACAGTGTTGTCTGGCGGATATTAATTTTTTATGTGGGTGCATTGGGAATTATGATGACTCTCTATCCTTGGAATCAAGTAGGCACGAAGGGCAGCCCATTTGTATTAATTTTTGATAAAGTTGGAATTCCTGGTGCCGCCCATATCATTAACTTTGTGGTCCTAACAGCCGCATTATCTGCTTTTAATAGTGGGTTATTCAGTTCCGGAAGAATGCTCCACAATTTATCCCTGCAAAATAACGGTCCGAAATATTTTGGAAAACTTAATAAGAATGGCAGCCCGATCCGTGGAATACTGTTCACGTCATCGCTGTTATTATTGGCCGTACTACTGAACTACATTGTTCCCGAAAAAGTGTTTATGTACATTTCTTCTGTTGCCACAGTAGCGGTTATTACCAGCTGGGCGGTTATCCTTATTACACATTTGAAGTTCAGGCAATCAAAAACAAAAAAAGAAATTGAAAAACTAGCATTTAAACTTCCGTTATATCCAATTTCAAACTATTTAGCATTGATGTTTTTAGCACTTGTCATTGTCTTAATGGCTTTTATTGAGGGAATGCGAATTGCTTTAGTTGTAGCACCTATATGGTTTACGATTCTATATTTCGGATATAAAATGATTAAAAAGTTCGACTGACAGTTGCTTTGAAAAAGAAACTGTTGGATAAACCTAATGCAATGCATTACTTTGAAAATGTTCTGTTTTTTTGTGAAAATCAAAAACAAGATACGCATATGTATGTTGAGAATTACACTTAAATTAGCGAAATACAGAGCTGCCAATTGTGGCAGCTTTTCTTAGTGTGCAAGAAATGGCACACTAAGGATGGACTACTTATAGTAGTCTTTTAATTGGGAATCCTTTGGCAAAACATCAAGGATGATAAAAAGTGGAAAAAAATGATGACTGAAAAAATAGACTTTTCCAAAAATAGTATTTAGTTTCGCGGGGAGATATAGTTGTATGAACAAGACAGATCGATTGTTAGCCATAGTGCTTGAGTTGCAACGCAAAGAGGTTTTACGAGCTGAGGATTTGGCATCTACATTTGAGACAAGTGTGAGGACCATCTATCGAGATATTCAGGCTCTGAGTGAGGCGGGTGTACCGGTGATAGGAGCCCCCGGAATGGGATATTCCTTGATGGAGGGATATTTTCTTCCACCGATTAGTTTCACAGTGGAAGAAGCCGTGACATTGATCATAGGAACGGACTTTATCGAACAAAGATTTGATGTTGACTATGGCATTGGGGCTCAAACCTCTCGCGGGAAAATTGAGGCTATCTTACCTGAAAGTGTTCGCAGAGAAACATCTCGGGTGCGTAAGACGATACGGTTGCTTTCTTCTGGTGAAGATGTTACGTGGGTAAAAGAGAAAGAATACATCGTATCAGTCCGTGGAGCGATATTGGGGGAGCGGAAAATAAGCTTCCATTATTTGAAAAGAATACCCGAAGCGGATGGGAATCGACATAGCTTTCGTGTTGTGGCTCCTTATGGACTTGTGCTTGTTAAAGGATCATGGATACTAATTGCACAGTGTGATCTGCGTAAGGAAATTCGTCATTTCCGGTTGTCAAGGATGACCGGGCTTACGATTCTTGAAGACCGTTTCAAGGTACCAAGCGATTTTAATTTGAACGATTACAAGCCACCGGATGATCGCAATGTTCGTGTAATCATTCAGATCAACCCTGACATAGCAGATAAAGTGAGGGAATCAAACAACTTTTACTTGGAAGCAATAGAGGAGCATGAGAATCGTTTGCTTGCGAACTTTCGCGTTCGTCAGCCAGACGAGCTACTGCATTGGGTACTTGGCTGGGGTGCAGATGTCGTTGTGTTGGAACCTGAATCTTTCCGAATACGGATTCGTGAAGAAGCCGAAAAAATGTTGAAACGCTACTGACATACTGTTGTCAGTAGCGTTTTGTTATAGTCAGATTAAATTAGGATAAAGGAGTTGTTTGAAGGATATGAATACAATGGAAGCATTACAGAAGTTTAAAGTCTTAGCGTTTCATTATCTTGGTGAATTGGATAATTTCAGTATGGAGCAGTTAAAGAGACAACCGAGTGAGGACGAGTGGTCGATTGGACAAATGTATCAGCATCTGATTAACTCGGCTCTTTATATGCATCTTCGCAATATTGACCATTGCATAATGCAGAGCAAGAATGCTTTGGTCTCTCCAATGGAAAAAACAAGGGAAGGTGCAGCGATATTTGAACAGAATGGCTTCCCTCCCATACGTATTAAAGTTCCGCATTCCCCACAGTATACACCTGTGCAGCCGGAAAGCAAAGAACAACTGATCCAAGGTTTGAACACCGTAATCCATCGAATGGAAGAAGCGGAGCCAAAACTTCAAAAGGCACCAAAACAGAATACAGTCTCCCATCCGAGATTCGGTGCGTTACATGCGAAAGAGTGGTTTTTACTTATTGAAATGCACTTTCGTCATCATCTTCTTCAGTTGGACCGTTTGAAAAAAGATTTAGAAAGGAACGTTTAAATGATGGAGAGGGACATGACAAGATTATTAGGTGAGCAAAGCCGCTACTGGATTGGCGTCGTATCCGCATCACATGTAAAGCTGGGGGTTTTAGGTGGATTTGCCCAGCTCTGCCATGGCAAATCAGGACCTTTAAAGCGTATGTGTCCTAACGATTGGCTGATATACTACTCTCCACGAACGGATTTGGCAAAGGGAGAGGCGCTCCAAGCATTCACCGCCATTGGACAGGTTGCTGATGAAAGAGTATACGAATATCAGATGTCCGAATCCTTTGTGCCATTCCGCCGAAATATCCGATATATACCATGTCAGGAAGTAAAGATTGCCGATTTATTGGAGAAGCTTAGCTTCACGCGTGGGAATCGAAATTGGGGGTATTCCTTCCGCTATGGTCATTTTGAGATTGGGCAAGAAGATTTTCTGACGATTGCTGGCGCCATGCTGGGAGATGCGGAATACATTACAAAGTATACCTAATAGCCAATACTGTGCTAGTTTTGCTTTTTTATTTGCCATTACCGATGTCAAAACGCGGATTTACAACGTTAAGGAAATACATATATAAAAAGCCTAATTTCTCAGGTGTTATAAGTGAGAAATTAGGCTTTAGTTACTTATGAAAGACGCTTTTTCCTGAATAAGCCAGAAGCTTTATATTGGAAAAAGTGAGTTATAAATAAGCTGCTATTCTAGTTAGGCTGCTTGCTGAAATCTCTCTGAGCTCCCCTATAGCTTCCAATAAGATTTTGATAACCAGGAAGATGGCGAGAAATTAAAGCGCCAAAACCTTCAACATCATTGCGCCAATCACGTTGTAATTCGCATGCTATGCTAAACCAGTTCAGAAGCTGCACCCCACCATGGGCCATACGCATTAATGCCGCATCCGCTACTTGTTTACTGAATGTTCCAGAAGCATCAGTAGCAACAAATACTTCATAACCAGCGTTCACAGCGGAAAGTGCAGGAAATGCAACACAAACATCTGTTACTACGCCCGCAATGATCAGTTGTTTTTTCCCAGTTTCTTCGATTGCTTTGACAAAATCTTCATTATCCCATGCGTTAATTTGTCCAGGACGAGCTATTTTTGGCGCATGAGGAAAAAGTTCAACCAATTCTTGCATGAGTGGCCCATTAGGCCCGTTTTCAAAGCTTGTTGTTAAAATAACTGGTAAATCAAAAAACTTAGCAGTGTTAGCAAGAGCCATAACATTGTTCTTGAATTCATCAACACCATAGTCACGCACAAGACCGGAGATAAGGCCGGTTTGATGATCAACTAAAAGAACGGCAGCATCATCTTTATTAAGACGAGAATAGAAATCAGACATTTTATTGTCCTCCCTTTAATTAAGTATAAGTAATCGAAGAAGATTCATAGATTGGAAAATGGATGTTAAACTCCTTCGTTTGTTCCAATGTAATTGAACGAACGGATTACTGGAATTCGTTTTCTAAAAACTCATTATGTGTTAGTAGTATTTTCATAAAAATGATTGAAAAAGCTTGGACTTTTTCAATTAATCTAGAGCTGGAGTGTGTTGATCCACTGAATAAATTGATGTAAATATTGTTGAAGATAACGTTTTGTTTGTTCGTCTGTAAGGACTTTCTGTTCAGAATCAATCTTTTTATGTACTTGGGAAATCAACACTTTTTGAAATGGAAGAACATGAACCTGCATGGCCTCTAGTACTTGTCTTATTTGCAATTGAGCAAAGGCAGTACCTAATCCCCCAGGAGTTGCACCAATTAAACCAACCGGTTTTCTACTAAGAACGGCGGATTCCCGAGGTCTTGATGCCCAGTCCAACGCATTCTTTAATACGCCTGGAATTCCAGAATTGTACTCTGGACTTATAATAATGATACCGTCAACGTCCTGGATAGCAGATTTAAATGATGTCACTGTTTCTGGAACACTTATTTCTAAGTCTTCGTTGAACAAAGGTAGATCATTAATCTCGATCCAACGAAATTGAAGGGAATCATCCATCTCTGTTAATGATTGAGCAATGATTCGATTATAAGAGTTTTTTCGTAAACTACCACAAATAAGGCCGATGGTCTTAGTCATACATTTCCTCCTTGTTTAAAATTATTTTAATGTTACCATAATATACCAAAACAAAAGAGTGTCGTTATACCTAATTGTCTGATTATTTAATTGAGTTTTCTTATTATTCGGCTAGTGTTTTGCAAGCTATGGCAAATGGTCTATGTCAATTTTATTTTCTTTTTCAATTACTATATATTTCAATCATCCTAGTAACTATAAAGAATTGGAGGGAGTGTAGAAATGAAAGAAAAGAAAGTGGCCTGGTTAAAACTCTTTTAAGATTGTTTAATTTGTAGCGGAGGTTGCGGCTGCGACTCATGTTTTACTTCATGTTGAAGATGGTCATATCCATGCAGAGTATTTAGTAAAGTTTGTAAATGCAAAAGGATTTCAAAAAGAAGATTCCCAAGGAGGATTGCTTAAAGGCCGATCTGAATTTCTATTGGATGAATATCGCTGGATGCTTAAGCTATGTATTCAAAGGAAAGGAAAATCCCACAAGGCCAGGTAGATTGGCTTCATTTATCCTTCTTTGACATTTTTGAACAATATCGTTATTTGGAAGAGAAAATCTCCGATTATCAACGTTTTTCAAAGAATATATGAACAACGAAGAAGCACGAAAATTATTGTTAGAGTATTTATCGTTAACTAATCCTTGTTAAGCTAACGGGAGCAAGAGTTGAAGGTCCAGCTGCCATTTATGGTGGCTTTTTCTTCTTGTGCTAACGAAGCAGGAGGGAGTGGAAGAGTCCAGATTAATCATTGGTCAGCAAACGGGCCATTTTGTTGATTAATTAAATTCCTATTATTTTGTTGTGATAATTAAGTAAAAAAGACCGTAAATATACTGTGGATATGTTAAGACTTTAATTAGGATAGGAGTGAATAAGCAAATATGAAACAAAGGATGCGCGTCCTTATTTCTGGTGCGAGCATTGCCGGTCCGGCACTCGCTTACTGGCTTCATCGGCACGGATTCTCCGTGACTGTAATAGAACGTGCACCAGCATTGCGCATGGGTGGTTACGGGGTTGATATCCGTGGTGCAGCCATTACGGTGCTTAAGGGGATGGGTATACTCGGTCAAGTTCGTGCATCTGACACGAACATGACTGGAGTTTACTTCGTGAACTGCAAAGGCAAGATTGAATGTCAAATAAGCGAAGCAAGTATGGGGAACCAGCAGGGTCTGGACATCGAAATCATGCGTGACGATCTTAGTAACATTTTGTACGATTTAACCAAGGATACAGTTGAATACATTTGGGGAGATTCGATTTCCGCAATACATGAGACTGAAGCAGGTGCTGAAGTTCAATTTATACATGGCAAGCCACAGACATTTGACCTGGTCGTCGGTGCGGACGGGCTCCATTCAAATGTGCGCACCTTAACTTTTGGCGATGAAGCACAGTTTAAACGTACGCTTGGCTGTTATATCTCGATTTTCACCCTCGAGAATTACAACAACCTCGACCACCGCCAATTGTTATATACGATACCAGGCAAAACTGTAGGTATGTATAGCGCTCGTGACAATACCGAAGCAAGAGGAATGTTCTTGTTCCAATCAGCGGAATTGACGTACGACCGCTATGATACAGAATCTCAAAAAAAACTTGTTGAAAATGCCTTCTTAGGCCATACCGGTTGGGAAACCTCGCAATTACTCAAAACCATGAAAGATGCAACAGACTTTTATTTTGACGAGATTTGTCAAATTCACATGCCGACATGGTCAAAGGGGCGGATTACATTGGTAGGAGATGCGGCGTATGGCCCATCACCTTTATCGGGTCAAGGCTCTAGCCTGGCGATTGTCGGGGCTTTTATATTAGCTGGTGAACTTAAAGCTGCAGATGGCGATTTCGCCCGTGCATTTGTTGCCTATGAACAAAAAATGAGAAAGTTTGTTGAGAAAAATCAAAAAATAGGACGAATAGCTGCAGGGAGTATGATTGAAAAATCAAGCTTCAAAATCTTTCTACGCAATTTAATGATGCGTATTCCCGCCATTATGGTTGTACAATTTAAGTTGATATCGAAAATGATCGCGAAAGCTGCTAACGGGATAGAGCTGAAAGATTATTGATATGGATAGTTATAGAAGAGTTTTAGCCCAACATTAATTTTGGGGTTGGAGTGTTGCTATCAACAAGTGACATAACAAATAATGGTGACTACCATTCAGTAAAAATAAAACCCGAACAATTTTCCGCTTATCAAGCTAAGCGTAAAAAAGACCCTTAAGCCTTTAAAAATATTTTCAATCTTCCGCAATCGGGCGCTTTTCTTTAATAAAAGGGTGTCTTTTTATAATGATTTAGATTCTAGAACAATACAATTAAGGGATTAGATGATAAAAGTGTATAAGAGATTGTGAAGGTTTTCCCAAGCTAATCAATAAGGAATTAATGAAGATTATTTTTGATCGACTTACATCATAATTTTGGTGACTTTGCGCCTTATTAGGTATCATAAAAAAATTTTTATATAAAAAATGTAGAGGGACAAACTAGATTTGAAAGGGTGAAGTTATGGAAAAGAATAAAAAATCATCGGAGAATTTAAGTTATGAGTCAGATGGAAAAATGGGTAAAAACCATAATACGGTAAAAGATAACAAAAAAGATCAGGCTGATGATTTCTTTAATACCACACAAAACAGCGAATAAAAAATAAAACCTACTTACAACCTGTGTAAGTAGGTTTTTACTAGATTTTACCAACAGATGAAAACAAGCTATCCGAATGGGACAAATATTTATGTATGTTGTGCGGGGATTTAAAACTTGGACGATTGATTTAAAGCCCTAAAATCTCGTCCAACCCGCAATCATTTGTAGCTTTGAACGATAATTTGCTTATGAAATGGCTGTAAGCCAGGTTTTGTCCTTCCGTACTACAATCGGCAGCAAGCCTCGTACTAGAAGTGTAGTCATCTATCTACCGGCCAATGGCCGATTCATCCGTTAGGTTCATTTCCCGCAGGATGATGCCCCTACCATAATTTGGGTTGCTCGCTCGTGGGGTTTACCCGTTCCATCTTTTCCGTTTCCAGAAAAGCTCGTCACTGTGGCACTTTCAGGTTAATCTCAGCATATCCAAAAGGACTTAGCATGATTTCACCGCCGTCAGCCGAAATGTTTAATCGGCTGCCCACCTTTGCAGATGGCACGAACACTACAGGCATCTCAGCACTGTGCGAGCCTGGACTTTCCTCAGCTCCTGTAAAGGAACCGCGACTACTCACCATTTCATGTTTTTGAATTCGTTCAGAAGCGACAACACATACTATATCAAGGATACGATGATAAATCATTAGTAGTTTCATTCCAATGTTTCCAATTATGTTTGTTATTTTTAGGTTAATTTCTCCAAAGGTCAATTTAATATTTAATTTAATACTTTCCACAGCAACAAAAGTCACAAAAAAAATGGTACAAGGTAATTTATTGAGATTTGTACTTGATATTATGAAGGATAACTTCACACCATGATTCATCTTAAACATTAGAATTGAGGGAAATAAGATGCTTGTAATTGAAAATGATTGGCTAAAGGTAGATATAGAAAGAAACGATGCAGAAGTACGAGGAGTAAAGCATAAGAAAAATGGGCTAGACTATATGTGGACAGGGGATAACGCTTACTGGGGACGAGTCTCTCCTGTCTTATTTCCGATTGTTGGACGGTTAAAAGGGGATCAGTATCAACTGGATGATCATACCTACAAGATGTCACAGCATGGCTTTTTGCGTGATGTTGTATTCGAAGTAGAAGAGCAGACAGAAACAACCGTTTCTTTTGTGTTTGAGTCTGCTGGACGCTTCAGTCATGTTTATCCTTATGAATTTAAAGCGATCATTCGTTATTTAATCAAAGAGGATTCACTGATGGTTCAGTGGAAAATAGTAAATGAAAACAAGGAAGAAATGTATTTTTCAATCGGTGCTCATCCTGCATATAAGATTCCGCTTGTAGAAAATGAAACCATTGAGGACTACCGTTTAAACTTTACTCCTGCAGCAAATAAACATGTAATGGAATATGAGCTAAAGGATTCTCTGATCCATGAGAGAGGAAATGCAAATGATATTTCAACAATTCAACTCAAGCCCTCTTTATTTGCACATGATGCTCTTGTCTACAGCAATATCGATCAAATTACACTGGAATCTAATAAATCAGGTCATGGAATAGAAGTATTGTTTGATAAATTCCCGTTTGTTGGAATTTGGTCGAAATATATGGACACTACTGGCACTATAGCACCATTTGTTTGCATAGAGCCTTGGTACGGTATTGCCGATACCTATAAAACATCTGGGAACTTGAAGGAGAAGATGGGAGTGAATAAGCTTGAAGCAGGAGAAACATTCCAAGCTGAATATAAAATGAAGTTTAAATAACAGTCGAAAGGAGATTGTCTATTTGTTTCTAATTATTAATGATAAAGTTAGGCTTCCATCCAATCCTATTTAGGTGAATGCTCATAGATTACATTGACTATTAATAAAAGGAGGATATTAATGTATTACTACATTCTTTATCATCACTATCATCCTTGGTATAGACCAACAGTAATTCCATTTATTCCTCCACCACCAGTGCCGCCAGCAGCTGTTACCTATCGGAATATGTTGAATGGATTTCGGTAATCAGTAAAATCGGGACTTTTGAACTACCAAATTTTACAGCTATCTTCCAAATTGAATCAATGATATATTGTTCTTGTAAGTTCTTAACGGAACTGACGCAAAACTTTTATTACAGAGAAGTACTCAAGAGGCTGAAGAGGCGCCCCTGCTAAGGGTGTAGGTCGGGTAACCGGCGCGAGGGTTCAAATCCCTTCTTCTCTGCCATTATATTATGGGGATGTCTTGGTATCGACAGGGATTGTTTGAGCTTATATTGCGAGTCGAGGGATTCGGCCTCGTTAAAACGATAAAGCCTATAACTGGCAAACATAACAACAACTTCGCCTTCGCTGCCTAATAACAGACGATAGCGGTTCCTCCCTCCATCGTCCATGTGGTAGGGTAAGGGACTCATTCCAAGTGGACTACGCCGGATTCCACCGTCTGAGGATGAAGGAAGAGAATAACCAGACTAGCCGCCTCAATGCCTGTCGGTAGGCTAAAAGAAGTGGGCGAAACCTAATTCTACTGACTACACTCGTAGAAGTATAAGTGCCAAGATCTTTGCACACGGGTTCAACTCCCGTCATTTCCACTAAAACAACAACTAATTTTTACCGCAGTAGTAAAGTGGCAGTCCATTTGGCGTTTAACCGATCGGTCGTAGGTTCGAGTCCTACCTGCGGAGTTTAGTCCAACAAAGACACTAGGAAACTGGTCAGGGCGGGAACGCAGCAGCCATAACTAGTGAAATTGTGTGGGCTATTACATAGACCTAAAAAAGCTCAAAACGCTAAACTCCATTTTAATATGGGGTTTAGCGTTTTTTTCGTTCTAACAATTTGGTGTAATTTGACAAACTGGTTGATGATCGACTTGCATTTATTTGTCAATGATTACGGCCATTGAAATGTACCACATCTGACATAATTTTTACCACCGAATGACAAAGAATGCAACAAAGAATGACAGACTGTTAACTACTGCAATCCATCTGGTGATAAAAGATAAAAAACCATAGTTTTGAGTATCAAAATGTTATAAAAAATTGATTTTCTATTAGATCAGTTTTCTGCAAACGTTCCAGATTAACCCTTGTATTACGTAGTAGACTTATACTACGCAGTAAAAATGGCCTTACACTTAAACGATATATGGAATTCCAAAACAAACAGAAACAAAAAAGTTAATAAGCATAAGTAGGAATGTATCTACTCATTTTTGTTTTTAAGACCAAGAGTATTTCATCGGAGAAGTATATAACCTAATCTATAAAGGTTAGTAGAGGAAAAGGCAAAATGTAAGCAACTTCAACTTAGTAATTAAAGTACTAGTGTTTTAAATTAAATGATGATAAATGGATAATTGTGGTGTAAAATGTATTTGAAATTTACTAATTCTTGGAGTGATTTTTATGTTAAAAAATCTATTTAAGAGGAAAACAGATCTAGACGAATTATCCTCATCTAATATTGATGAAGTCGACGAATTTGATATTGAAGAAGAACTAGTTGCTGAATTAAAAGATGAAGCAGAAAAACTGAATGCTGAAGATATAAACCAACACGAAGAGTATTTCTCTGAGGAAAAGTTTTGGACTAAGGTTCAAAAATTTTCTAGAAGAGCTGGAACTTCTGTAGTCTACGCCGTTCTATTACTTTATTACACACTCCAAAAGCCAGATGTACCATTAAAAGTTAAAGCAACCATTGTTGGGGCTTTAGGTTACTTTATTTTACCTCTAGATGTTATACCCGACTTAGCAGTTGGTGTAGGATATACTGACGACTTAAGTGTTGTAATATTCGCTTTAATTCAAGTAGCTTTATATGTGGATGATGAAATTAAAATGCAGGCCAAAAATAAACTAAGAGATTTATTTGGCAATAATATAGATACAACTGAGATTGATAATAAACTAGGTAGATAATGATATTATGAGTCTGTTTCCAAAGTTTTTGGAAACAGACTTTATTTTTTTGGATTTGTGGTAAGAACTTTAACGTTTTATTGGAGTTTAAATACATGGAGAATTAGACGAATCACTAATAAGCTGCAAAACAAATTCATTTGTTGCACAGTACAAATATATTATTTAAATGAAAATGATATTCCACAAACGGCGTGATAGCGGAATACCAAAAGCCTAAATCCTCGGTGAAAATAAAAGAGGATTTAGGCTTTTTTACTTCGCTTTTTTATTAATGCCCCTGCCAAGGAACTTAATTTTACCATAAATGAGAGGTAAGTGTTTAGCATTTCGAGGTCATGTTGAACATGATATACAACACCTCAACATTAATATGGGTTAAAGCATTCTTTAGGGAAAAAAGAGAATTTTTGAGAAATATTGAGTTTCACATATCCATCACGCACCCATTAAACTAATTCAGGGGTGATGAATGTGTTACATCGAAATCAATTTGATATAACTGAGTATAATCAAAAGTATTTTCGTCCTTCTTGCTCACCAGTTTTAAATTTGAGATTTGACACTTGGAAGTTGTTTAATTCTTATTTTGATTCTAATTAAGATAAAAAACACTAACAAATTCATATTCCAAAAGAGTACACCAATATGAAAAACACAATTCTTAATTAATAAGGTAAAAACTATAAAATTTTAAATGAAGAAGAATTTATTCAATTAATTAACCGGTAAGTAAGAAGAGAACATTCGTTCTATTTTGATTTTAAATATGATAAACTATAAATGGAATAGAATAGGATTTCACAAGGGTGGTCGGCTTACTCCTAGCAGACAGGGGGTGATGCTGAATGACAGTTTTTGAAGCTTTAATGATTGCGATTGCTTTTGCTAGTTTAATCGTAGCCATACTGTCATTTAAACAAAAATAATCCACCCTTGAGTTAACGGCTCGGGTGGATTATCACACCAATTAGCTGATCCCCTATGTGGGAACCGTCTATTGCTGGACCGGACATGTTGCTGCATGTCTGGTCTTTTTTAATTTATTCATTATTAATTTTATTATAACTCATTTCTATACAATCGCAAATTTTTCAATAACATACAACAGTCCAGAAGAGAAAGATATGAAAGTAACATGGATAGAATATTAAAAAATATTAAATATCCAAAGATAATCATAAACACGAACGCCCACTATCTACAATAGTGAGCGTTTTCCATAAAGTGAACCTCATATCCAGTTATTTTAAATCAATGCACTTTTAGCAGCGTTTTATCAATTTCACGAATTTGATCATAGGAATTCACTAATCTTTCAGGTACCAACGTTCTGCCAAGATCCCAGGCATTGTTTTCTATTTTTGCTAGAAATTCTGCTTTTTCATCATCCTCAAAATACTTTAACACCCGTAAATCATGTTTGTTGTTCTTGAAGACTAAATGATAACCGAGCTGACGATAGAGAATAAGTTTGACGCAGTCTTCATCTGTCGCTTTAATTTTAAAGTTAATATTCGCTATGTATCCATTAATTTGTAAATAATTAAACTTAAGGGTATTAGTAGAAACGTTAAAACTCATCGGTGCCGGCAGGGTATTGTTAAATACATAATCAATCGTTATTTTGTGCTCTTCCAATGTATTTTCTATAATTCTCTCAATATCTCTTATATAAAGCATCTTTTCGACACAACCTTTCAAAAAACCTCTCCTTTTTATTTTTAAGAAATCATTGTGGAAAGTAAATCCGACTATGTACCTATAGACGTTATTCGTGTCGTTTTGTTGATTAACTTTTTGCACTTCCGGTCCATCGACTTAAAAAAGGTAATTCTTAAGAAGTTCCTACCAGGCCAAAAAAAGTGGAGGTAAGACCAATGAATAGATATATTGCATTTCAAAAAATTATTGAGCCTAACAGCTTTACCAAAGCAGCAGAAGCACTCGGATATTCACAATCAGCTATCAGCCAAATGGTTAATTGTCGATTAAACTACTTTATTGTTCTCGTGTGGGAGTGAAATTGACATTAGAAGAGGAGGGGGAAGATTTATCATATAAAAAATGGTGGCACAGACCAATTTCTGGGTCTGTGCGCTAATTAAAAGTCCTTTACTTATTGTTGAGGTGCGGAAGGAGTTGAAATACTTTGTAATGCCTGTTCCGCTTCGTTTGCATATTGATTTTGTACCGCTAAATCACCTAAAGCAACCATTCCTACTATTTGTCCATTCTCGATTACCGGCAATCGGCGAATTTGCTGCTGTGCCATCAAATTTGCTGCTTGATGAACATCCATATCAGGTGTACCTTGTACGATTTGCTGTGCAGTCATGACTTGAGATACTGGTGTTTGTGCATTTTCTCCTTGTGCTGTCGTACGAAGGGTAATATCACGATCCGTTACAATTCCAACCATTTGTCTGCTGTTATTTACAACTGGGATAGCTCCAATATTATATTCGCTCATTAACGCTGCTGCTTCCTGTACGGTCTGTGTTTCGTTAACTGTAACAATATTTGATGTCATTATATCTCTTAATTGTGCCATGACACTACCTCCAATTAAATTTATCCTTTATAGGATAGGGTACTTTGGTGATATTATTAATGGTAATTTTTTTCAAATATAAGCTGTATAGTTTTTTATTAAAATGTTCAACTAAAGGGTGCAAGAGTTGAAGATCCGAGTGCCAGAAATGGCAGCTTTCTTTTTCAACTAAGGTGTAGGTTAGTTTTAGTAGAAACTAGGTTATTCGCACTTATTCTTACTCTAAAAAATACCTATATTTAAATTTTTTGTTATTATCTAGTTTTTAAAGCTATCTACATATTAGGTATGTATTTAACAAATAATAACAAAAAATTAAAAAGAATGAGAGAAATGATGGATTTTTTCGACGATCTACCTACCTTACCTTAAATATTTAAGGCATTGTTAATTTTTTTGGCTGTAATTATGCTTTTGCATATCGCAGGAAAGAGATCGCTTGCAGAAACGACAGTTTCGGAAGCAGTGTTAAGGATTTCGATTGGTGCTGTACTAATCCAACCTTTAGCATTAAAAAATGAATGGGAAGCAATATATGCTGGAACTTTGCTTATTATAGGAATTGTAATATTAGCGAAAATACAAATATGGATACCAAAATCCAGAAAGTTTATTATTGGAGTCCCATCAGTACTAATTAATGATGGAAAGATGAAATTAGAAGAGCTTAAAAAAGCCAGACTAACGACAGATGAGCTACAAGGTTCACTTCGCCTAAAAAACATAGGAAATGTCGAAGATGTAGAATTGGCGATATTAAAGTCCAATGGTAGATATCGACTACCCTTAAGCCAAACAAAGTACCTTCAACTAAAGAAGATATTCAAAAAATTTTGGATATATTAGCTTAAAATGGTATTCGTCCCTCATCACAAACCCAGTCTGAAGCGAAAACTCCACCATTATTTCAAGAAGCATATGACGAGGGAAAAATTGTGGACAATTTGCCTCAGGTACATTAAATAAGCTACCTTTTTTTGTCGTTAGGACAACTCATACTAAAGCATTGTTCTTCAACTAAGGTGAGCAGGAGTTAAAGATAAAGGTCGCTTCGGCGATCTTTTTAGTTTGTTGAACAAACAGATCAGTTTAGTTTATGTAAACATGGGCCTCAGGTGCGGATGTTCTATATGGAACGTATACCCTTACGCCGATGGCGAGAATGTAGAAGGATTCAAAGTAATAGAGACAGCATCAAGCAAGATTAACTTCTTACATAAATTCAAAAAGAAGTGACCGATTCCGGTCACTTCTTTTGTACGCTTAGATGCACTATTGATATCGGAACAATATTGGAAAGAAAACCGCTTTTGAATATGTTTGAAAACAAAATTACAAAAGTTAAAGTTGAAGTTGAAGTTCGCTGCGACGGGCTTTTTTCTTTAACTCTTTCTAATTTAATTATACCATTTAAAAAATGGCAAATATAGACTGTTTATTCCCATTTACAACTGCTAAAATTCAATAGAAACTTTAATGATATTGTTGGAGGGATAGAATGGCTTCAGTGGTTTTCGGTTTTCAGGAAATGGAAAAAACACAGCTTATGCTCGTTGGTGGAAAAGGGTTGAATTTAGGGGAATTATCAAAAATTCAAGGAATACAAGTACCAGAAGGATTTTGCGTTACAACCGTGGGATATCAAAAAGCCATCGAACATAACGAAACATTTCAAGCATTGTTGAATCAACTAACGATGCTAAAAGTAGAGGACCGGAATCAAATTGGATATATCAGCAGCAAGATTCGGCAAATGATAATGGAAGCTGAAATTCCTTCTGATGTGGTGACATCAGTTGCTGACTATCTCTCCATGTACGGCAATGAACATGCTTATGCCGTTCGTTCGAGTGCGACTGCGGAAGATTTGCCACATGCCTCTTTTGCTGGACAACAAGACACCTATTTAAATATCATCGGAAAAGAAGCCATCTTGGAGCATATCAGAAAATGTTGGGCTTCACTATTTACGGATCGAGCGGTTATTTACCGAATACAAAATGGATTTGACCACAGACAAGTTTATTTATCCGTGATCGTTCAAAGGATGGTTTTCCCACAGGCTTCAGGGATTTTATTTACTGCTGATCCGCTTACTGGAAGCCGCAAGCTGCTATCAATCGATGCCAGTTTTGGGCTTGGAGAGGCGCTAGTCTCTGGCATGGTCTCTGCCGATTGTTACAAAGTACAGGAAGATCAAATCGTAGGTAAGAGGATAGCAACAAAAAAATTGGCTATCTATGGACGAAAAGAAGGCGGAACAGAGACACATGAGATCGCTCTTGATCAGCAAAAGACGCAAACACTTACTGAGGAACAAATTTTGCAATTAGCTCGGATTGGAAGACAGATTGAAGCTCATTTTGGCTGCCCACAAGACATCGAATGGTGTTTGGCAGATGATACATTCTATATTGTCCAGAGCCGGCCAATCACTACACTTTTCCCGATCCCTGAAGCAAACGATCAGGAAAATCATGTCTATATCTCTGTCGGTCATCAACAAATGATGACCGACCCCATAAAACCATTGGGATTGTCTTTTTTCCTATTAACAACTAATGCACCGATGCGTAAAGCTGGTGGAAGGTTGTTTGTTGATATCGCTCGTCAATTGGCTTCACCTGTCAGCAGGAACATGTTTTTAAATATGATGGGCCAACACGATCCACTCATGAAGGACGCCATTATGAACATCGTTGAGCGTGGAGATTTTATAAAATTATTACCAAATGATCATGAAGCACCGAGGCCCTTGAGAGACAATACGGATATGCTGGCACAAATCGAAAACAATCCCTCCATTGTTTCTGAGTTGATTAAGAAAAATCAAACATCGATCGAAGAGTTAAAACAAAACATTCAATCGAAATCTGGATCGGATTTATTTGATTTTATTCTGGAAGATATAAAGGAATTAAAGAAGATTTTATTTGACCCACAAAGTACAGCGACATTTATGGCTGCTATGAATGCTTCAACCTGGATCAATGAAAAAATGAATGAGTGGTTAGATGAAAAAAACGTAGCAGACACGCTTTCTCAATCTGCACCAAATAATATTACTTCGGAAATGGGTCTGGCACTATTGGATGTCGCAGATGTGATTCGTCCTTATCCAGAGGTAATTGATTATTTACAACATGTAAAAGATGAAAACTTTTTGGATGAACTGGAACAGTTTGAAGGAGGAAGGGAAACCCAAGACGCTTTCAATGCTTTTCTTAACAAATACGGAATGCGATGTGCCGGTGAAATTGATATGACGAGAACACGTTGGAGCGAAAAACCAATAATACTTGTCCCTTTGATTCTTGGTAACATCAAAAACTTTGAGCCTAATGCTGGCAAGCGGAAATTCGAGCAAGGACTTCGTGTTGCTTTGGAAAAGGAAAAAGAGTTATTAGACCGATTGAAACAATTACCGGATGGTGAACAAAAGGCCAAAGAAACAAAACGAATGATTGATCGAATCCGGAATTTTATCGGGTATCGTGAATATCCAAAGTATGGAATGATCAATCGCTACTTTGTTTATAAGCAGGCATTACTGAAAGAAGCCGAACAACTCGTGAATTCGGGCATTATTCATGAAAAAGAGGATATCTACTATCTCACATTTGAAGAATTCCGCGAGGCGGTACGCACAAATAAACTGGATTACCAGATTATTAACAAACAGAAAGCCGATTACAAATTATATGAAAAACTGGCTACTCCGCGTGTGATCACATCTGATGGTGAAACTCTCTCAGGTGCGTACAAACGAGAAAATCTCCCAGCCGAAGCGATTGCAGGTCTGCCTGTTTCTTCCGGCGTGATCGAGGGACGGGCGCGTGTTATCTTAAACATGGAAGATGCTAATCTAGAAGAGGGAGATATATTAGTCACTTCCTATACTGACCCAAGCTGGACACCATTGTTTGTATCTGTAAAAGGCTTAGTCACCGAAGTTGGTGGACTAATGACTCATGGAGCCGTGATCGCACGTGAATATGGGTTACCGGCCGTTGTTGGAGTAGAAAATGCTACCGAACTGATAAAAGACGGGCAACGAATTCGCGTGCATGGGACAGAAGGGTATATCGAAATAGTGTAATTGCTATAAATTAAATATTTCAAAGGTGTTGTTATTTTTTTGGAACAAGCAAGAATGTACAGAATATCAGTGTTATTAATTTTAGTTTTTATGGTTGCTGGGATATTTTTAGGAATATTGTGCATCTTGGCTTTTAGTGCTGCCCCGATTGTGTCAATTATGTTGTTCACTTGTTCTTTTTTCACGATAGGATCTTCGATTTACCTTTGGCGTAAAAGAAATGAAGGCAAAGAATTTTATTGGGATGCTGAGGGAATTGTAGTGGACTTAAACGGAAATAAGGTTTATTGGGATGAAATTGAGGATATTCAGTTTTTTAAAAATAGTGCATCCAGTTTTTCAAAGTCTACTGTAATTTACCCTCACTACACAAATCACGAAAAAATAAGAATTCGCCATAAGAAATGGATGCCAAAAACTGCACATTCAATAGATTGGATATTGATTGAAAAACCAAAGGAATATCACAAAAACTTGATGCAAGCTTGGGAAGAAAAAAAGAATTTGCCAAAATAAAAATAAAAATTATATATTTCTTCTCCAACAAGAGGGTGCAAGATTTACAGATTAAGCTGCCATAATGGCAGCTTTTTTTATGAACTTACCGGTGGGAGTATTTCAAAACCAAGGAAAGTTGACGGGCGAAATTGATTGTTATGGAGATGGAAAGATTATAAGATAACTTATTTCTGGTTATCTCTTTGTTTACAATAACTTAACATAATATAACTTGAAGATAAGGTACTCTTGATATACGATACATAAGTAAATAGCTATATGTTAATATGTGTGGAGGAAACAAAAATATGTTAAATTCATCAATCCAGTTAGAACGGGTTGCTAATGGTTTAAAGTTATTAGGAGATAAAACTAGGCTGACCATGGTCGCGATGCTAAAACACAGGGAGTGCTGTGTGTGTGAATTTCAAGAAGTGTTTGATATGACCCAGCCGTCCATTAGCCAGCATCTGCGGAAGTTAAAGGATTTAGGAATAGTTAAAGAAGAGCGAAAAGGTCAATGGATTTATTATTCCTTGAATTCGCACAGTGATTTTTACGGACTTATCGAAAATATTTTAGAACATGTACCTGTTCAGACAGAGAAAATAAAACTGATTGAAACAAGCAGCCCTACGCTTCGTTGTGGTGGTTAAGTAATTGAAACTTCAAGGGGAAATATCAAAATGAAAAAAAAATTAATCAGCGAATTTTTAGGAACCTATTTTCTTATATTTGCTGGGACGGGTGCTGTTGTAATTGATCATCTTACAAAGAGTTTAACTCATGTAGGTGTCGCCCTTACATTTGGGCTTGTTGTTATGGCATTAATTTTTACGTTTAGTCACCTCTCTGGTGCACATTTTAATCCTGCTGTCACTGTTGGATTTTTAATCCACGGAGATATAAATAAAAAGGAAGCACTTTATTATATCATTATTCAAATCGTTGCAGGCATTGTAGCCAGTGCAACCTTGTTGTGTTTATTTGGAAATGTTGCAACACTTGGAACCACCTTACCAAGAGGTTCATGGGAACAATCGTTTATATTAGAATTTATTCTTACTTTTTTCTTGATGATGGTTATTTTTGGCTCTGCTGTTCATGGAAAAGCGGTAAAATCCTTTGCAGGAATTGCAATCGGTGCTACGGTGGGATTAGAAGCAATGTTTGCAGGTCCAATTTGTGGTGCCTCCATGAATCCTGCAAGGTCTATTGGTCCAGCAATTGTATCAGGTACCACTCAACATTTATGGGTGTATATAGTGGCAACGATTTTAGGAGCAGGGTGTGCAGCAATTATTTATAAAATACTACACGAAAAATAAAGGAGAACATCATGACTAAAAAAACAATCTATTTCTTATGTACTGGTAATTCATGCAGAAGCCAAATGGCAGAAGGTTGGGCTAAATTGCATTTAGGTAGTGAGTGGGAAGTGAAAAGTGCTGGCATTGAGGCGCACGGATTAAACCCAAATGCCGTAAAAGCGATGAAGGAAGCTGGTATTGATATATCTAAACAAACATCCGATGTTATCGACCCTGAAATTCTAAACAATGCTGATTTGGTTGTTACGTTATGCGGACATGCAGCAGATCATTGCCCAGTAACTCCTCCACAAGTAAAACGAGTACACTGGGGATTTGATGACCCTGCAAAGGCAGAGGGAACTGAAGAAGAAAAATGGGCATTCTTCCAACGTGTCCGAGATGAAATCGGGAATCGCATTAAGCGTTTTGCTGAAACTGGGGAGTAAGATGATTAAGTAGTCATTCTCCTGACATTAATTATCAAGCAAGTTTATTACTTTATTTTAAAGCAGTGGATTAAAATAAATAGGCAATGCTAGAGGAGGGAATGGACATGAAAATCACTGACGAAGCTCGTGATGAGTTCAAAAAAATGTTCAATGAAGAGAATGCTAAAAACATTCGTATCTTTTTTGACGGCTTTGGCTGAGGGCAGCCAAGGATTGGACTGGCTCTGGATGAGCCGGAAGCAGACGATATTATCGTCACTATAAATGACATAAAAGTAGCAATCGACCCTATAATTGAACCGAACACGGAAGATCTTATCCTTGATCGCAGCGGAAATGGTCATGGGATTTCAATGATCGGTAATACGGGAAGATGCTGTTAAAAAAAGACCTTTATGGTCTTTTTTATTTTAATGCCAGTTCGTGATATGCATCTAAAAAACGTTGATACGTCTGAAAACCGTATTCGTCTGTGTTGCCATGAAAAAATAGCTCTATGGCAATCTCTTTAGCCTGGTCTAAGGTACAATTTCTCGATATTCTAATTAGGTTTAGATAAGATAAAAAATACTCCTTCTTTAATGTACCTGCATGATTCACAGTCATAATCATCCCCCTTATATAAAAAGGATCTCAACCGAGGGTGAGACCCTTAGTAAAATGAAATGAACTTTAAGAACAGCAATTAGATACATTTTTATTTGGAGCAGTAGTAGAACAACACTCGACGTTTTCAACATTTGCTTGAGGGACACAACATGTAGAAGCATTTTCATTGTTGATACCTACACTTGCTTTTGTGTAGAAAAACTCCCACTCATTTCCATCTGGGTCATGGATCCAGAATTTGTCTTGAAGAGCATAACAACAGGTTGTGTTTATTTCGTCGTATTGGGAAAGGATGCCGTTATCTGCAAGCCTGTTCTTATGTGCGATAACTTCTTCTGTACTTTGTACTTGAAAACCGAAATGTCCCACCTGATTTCCACTTACTTCATCCTGAAGATTAAGGGTGAAATTCAATCCTGGTGTTTCAAGCAAGAACTTCGCATAATCAGGCTTTACCTTCACGGGTTTAGCCCCAAATAGTTTGCTGTAAAACTCGATCGATTTCTCTAGGTTTGTAACATTAAGACCAACATGTGCATACTTCAATTTGATTCCCTCCAGATTGTTTTATATAAAGTAAATAATGAGACTCCATTCTTAGCACTCGCAAGCGCATCCGCCATTTTGTTGTACCGTTATTAATTTCTCGCGATTGATCCATTTTTTGACCAAATTTTGTAGGAATGTTTCCTTCGGAACGTCCTGGTATTTCCAAGCATTGTGGGCTTTTCTTTCCGTTTCTTCCTGGCGCAGTTTTATCATTTTATGGAATTCATATTCATTAAAAAACATCCTGAGTTCCTCCTTAATCAATTTTTATTGATGTATTAATCAAAAAAAATTGATATTAATCCGAAAAAAATTAGCAGTGGGTTGGCTTGAAAATACAGCAAAGCTCATGAGACAATAAATTGTTTAATTCTTCCTGGTTCAGCTCGTAATAACTCCATGTTCCTTTTGTTTCTTTCTTGATTAGGTTGGCATCCAATAAAATCTTTAAATGGTAGGACAACTTTGATTGAGCCATATCTATCAAGGGAGATAAGTCACATACGCACATGCTGCCGTTTTTGGTTAAAAGATTCATGATCTGAAGTCTTTTTTTGTCTGCAAGGGCTTTAAACTTTTGTTCATATTGTTCGAACATTCGGTCCATCGATACGTCTTGAATTTCGATGTTTAATTTCGATTCTTCTTTCATATTCTCACCATCTTTTCTTTCATCAAATAATCTTGATGTATTCATATTATATCCAATATTTTCTTGTGTCAATAAATTAATCAAAAAAATTTGATCGCGTTTTCTTATTGTCCTAACTGGCTGGTTAATTGAAGAAGGGACATGCTAAGAAGCATATTTCTTCATGTTATTTACTAATTATGTTCAATGAAGTATACCGAATAAAAATTTACCAACCCAAATTGCAAGTAAAATCCAAATCATAAAATCCCATCTGGCTAACAGATGGGATTTTACCTTTTTTATTTTTTTACAGGAGGATTGTTGATATCCACATGAAAAGGCAGAAGATTATCATCTTCATTTTGATAAAATTGTTTCTGAATTTCTTGATTGGCCATTTCTGTATCAGAATTAGGCTGGGAAGACATTCTCTCACTATAATCTTGAAAACTTTTATTCATAGCCTGATTTGCCTGCGTGGTAGCATTATTTGTTTCGCTTTCTTTTAACACATCGATCCCTCGCTTAATCATTTTTTGTGCTCATACTATCTCTTATTAATTTTGTTGTTTATAAACAATTCATACACGCGATTTTTTAGCAAATAATATTAATAAAAAAAACTCTGGAAGACATTCTAAAAACGATATTAAAATTTCTTTAGGGAGAATGGTGACTATGAAAAAAATTAGCTTATGGATGACTATTTTAGCATTAATAGTTTTCTCCGCTGCTTGCGGTGGAGGCAATGATAAGAATAAGGGTGGAGGCACTGCTGACAAAGGAGAAAAAGGAGTATCTGGTTCTTTAGTTGTTTCAGGATCATCTGCCATGCAGCCACTGGTTGCAGCTGCAGCGGAAGAATTTATGGCGAACAATCCGGATGTGGATATTCAAGTTAATGCCGGAGGATCTGGTACAGGCTTATCACAGGTTGCGGAAGGATCCGTTCAAATTGGTAACTCAGATGTATTTGCAGAAGAAAAGGAAGGGATCCCTGCAGATCAATTAGTCGATCATAAAGTAGCCGTTGTTGGGATTACTGCTGCAGTCAATCCTGGAGTCGGTATTAAAGACATTTCAAAAGAAAATCTGATTAAAGTATTTACTGGGAAAATTACTAACTGGAAAGACGTAGGCGGAAAAGATCAGAAAATCGTCTTAGTTAATCGCCCTGATGCTTCCGGTACTCGTGCCGTATTTAACAAGTTCGGGCTAGATGGAGCAACACCAGCAGAAGGTATTACCGAGGATTCCTCAAATACGGTTAAAAAAATCGTTAATGAAACCGCAGGTGCTGTTGGTTACTTAGCCTTCTCTTATTTCACTGATGATAAGGTAACGCCGTTGTCAATTGATGGGGTGGAAGCTACTGATGAAAATGTACAAACCGGTAAATTTCCTATTTGGGCCTATGAACATTCTTATACAAAAGGTGAACCAAGTGGGGCAGCGAAAGGTTTCTTGGACTATTTAATGTCAGACGACGTTCAAAATACCTTATTAAAAGATCAAGGGTATCTACCCGTCACAAAAATGCAGGTGGAACGTGACGCTAAAGGGAATCAAACAAATAAAAAATGAGATCCTAGGTGGAAACAGGGTAAATGTACTAACACATTTACCCTTATAACGTAATTCAGGGGTGTTTGTGCATTATGGAAAAACTGCTTCCGGCAAAAGAAAGACTACTAAAATCACCTAAAGATAGAGCGGGCGGGGAATTCAGAGGAAAAGTCCTTGTTCTTTTATGTGCGGTGATCATGATTTCCGCAACTATTGCCATTACTATTTTTTTAACTACAAAAGGGCTGCAATCCTTTATTAAGAATGGTGTCAATTTAGTTGAGTTCTTAACCAGTAAGACCTGGGACCCTACTAACAAAGCTAATCCGAAGTATGGAACGTTACCTTTTATTTTTGGTTCCTTTGCTGTTACCTTTTTATCGGCACTTGTGGCAGCACCATTAGGGATTGGCGGCGCCATTTTTATGACAGAAATTGCCCAGTCTTGGGGGAAAAAGGTTCTGCAGCCGGTCATTGAATTACTTGTCGGAATTCCTTCAGTTGTGTATGGTTTCATCGGGCTTACCGTTTTAGTTCCATTTATCCGGGAACATATTGGAGGACTTGGATTTAGTCTGCTTTCCGGGACGATTGTGCTTTCCATTATGATATTACCAACCGTAACAAGCATTGCCACAGATGCAATGAGTTCCTTGCCAAAACCGTTAAGAGAAGGTTCTTATGCATTAGGAGCAACCCGTTGGCAAACGATTAGGAAAGTGTTGATTCCTGCAGCATTGCCTTCGCTGCTCACTGCTATTGTACTTGGTATGGCGAGAGCGTTTGGGGAAGCGTTGGCTGTTCAGATGGTCATTGGGAATGTGAAGACATTACCATCAAGTTTGTTAGAGGCTTCTGCTACCTTAACAACCATTATTACGTTGAACATGGGTCATACAACATACGGGAGTGTAGAAAATAACACTCTCTGGTCGATGGGATTAATTTTATTAATCATGTCGTTTGCATTTATCCTCTTTATCCGTTATCTATCTGCAAGGAGGAAAATGAATTGAATGCCAAGTCTGCTGATCGAATTGCGTCTTTTATCTTCTATTTAATAGCGTTCATTATTATTTCGATACTTGTTGGTTTGTTTTACTATATTTTAGTCAACGGGCTAAAAAACATCTCCCTTGGTTTCCTAACCACACCATCAAGCAATGTTAGAGGTGGGGGAGGAATCCGTGATCAATTATTCAATTCGTTTTATATCCTGTTTATTACCATGTTGATTGCTGTACCGCTAGGAGTAGGCGGAGGAATTTATATGGCAGAGTATTCAAAACCCGGCAAGGTGACAGATTTCATTCGTTCTTGTGTGGAAGTTTTGGCATCTCTCCCTTCAATCGTTATCGGTATGTTTGGTTTATTAATGTTTGTTAACCTTACTGGATGGGGCTATACCATATTAGGCGGTGCTCTCGCCCTTACAGTATTCAATTTACCCGTTATAGTTCGAGTTAGTGAGGACGCAATCCGAACTGTTCCTCGTGAATTAAAAGAGGCGAGCCTTGCTTTGGGGATCACTCATTGGCATACGATTAAAACAGTAATATTACCAAGTGCATTTCCAACTATATTGACAGGGATTATCCTTGCTTCCGGCCGGGTGTTTGGGGAAGCGGCTGCTCTTTTATTTACAGCAGGATTATCTACACCAAGGCTTGATTATGGAATCTGGAATCCATTTTCAGAAAGATCACCATTAAATATTTTTCGGCCGGCGGAAACTTTGGCAGTTCATATTTGGTCTGTCAATACTCAAGGTTTAATTCCAGATGTCGAAGAGGTGTCCAGCGGTTCGTCAGCTGTCTTAGTCATTTCCGTTTTAATCTTTAATTTATTGGCAAGATGGATTGGCAGTTTGATACACCGGAAAATTACAGCAACTAAATAAAAAGCAGGTGGTAATCTTGGATACAGCTACTATGGAACGAGCGGTTGAAACGAATGTGGAACAAAGCAAAGGGAATGGCAAGCAAACGAATATTTTGCAAGTCAAAAACTTAGAAATTTTCTACGGAGAAAAACGGGCGGTTAATGGGATTTCATTAGATATTGAAAAAAACTCAGTAACTGCACTTATCGGACCATCCGGCTGCGGAAAATCGACTTTCCTGCGAAGCATAAACAGGATGAACGATTTAATTCCTGGTGCAAGGGCTGAAGGGGAAATTGTTTATGAGGACCTTAATATTTTATCAGAGCAAATTAATGTTGTCGCTTTACGTAAAGAAATAGGGATGGTCTTTCAAAAGCCAAATCCGTTTCCCAAATCTATTTACCAAAATCTTACGCATGCATTAAAGTTTACAGGAATCCGAAAGAAAAGTGACCTTGATGATATTGTTGAAGAAAGTTTGCGGAAGGCTGCATTGTGGGAAGAGGTAAAGGACCGTCTTCATAAATCAGCCCTAGCACTTTCGGGAGGACAGCAGCAGCGTCTCTGCATTGCCAGGACGATAGCAATGAAACCAACTGTAATGCTTCTCGACGAACCTTCCTCTGCACTTGATCCTATTTCTAATGCAAAGGTTGAGGATTTGATCGTGGATTTAAAAAAGGACTATTCCATTATTATCGTCACACATAATATGCAGCAAGCCTCTCGTGTATCGGATAAAACAGCATTCTTCCTTAGCGGTGATTTGATTGAATATGATTTAACAGAAAAAATCTTTACCAACCCTTCGCAAACAAAGACAGAAGAATATATTTCAGGAAGGTTCGGATAAAAGGAGGGCGTACGATGTCCGATATATCTGTGCATAGACAGGTTTTTCAAATAAATGATTTAGATCTATATTATGGAGAGCATCAGGCTTTAAAGAAAATAAATTTTCCCATTAACAAAAAAGAAGTAACCGCTATTATTGGTCCTTCCGGGTGCGGAAAATCGACTTTTATTAAAACGTTGAACTTAATGATTAATTATGTCCCAAAGGTAAGGATGACTGGGGAAATTAATTATAATGGTCAAAATATATTAAATGATAAAATCGACCTGGTCGAACTGCGGAAAAACGTGGGGATGGTATTTCAAAAAGGAAATCCTTTTCCGCAATCGATATTTGATAATGTAGCTTATGGCCCAAGAATCCATGGAATCAAAAAAAGAACTCATCTTGAAGAGGTTGTTACGAAATCATTGATGGATGTTGCCTTATGGGATGAAGTAAAGGACCGTTTAGGTGCTCCTGCTCTAGGACTCTCTGGAGGACAACAGCAGCGGTTGTGCATAGCGAGGGCCCTGGCTACAAAACCGGATGTTTTGTTAATGGACGAACCAACATCTGCCCTGGACCCAATCTCAACGTTAAAAATTGAGGAATTAATCTTAGGACTAAAAGAAAAATATACGATTGTTATAGTGACACACAACATGCAGCAAGCCTCCAGGGTTTCGGATAAAACAGCCTTCTTTTTGATGGGGGAGTTAATTGAGCTGGACGACACTTCAAGGATATTCTCCAACCCAAGGGATGAACGTACGGAAGGATATATTACGGGAAGATTTGGTTAAAGGAGTGAAAAATTATGATTACAAGAATGAATTTCGATAATAATTTAAAAGAACTAAAAGATATGTTGATGGAAATGGCCCGAAAATCGGAAAACGCGATAAAAGATAGTATCCATTCACTTATTAATCAAGACTTGGATAAAGCCAATGAAATCCTTACTAATGATGCAGTGATTGATGATTTAGAACATGAAATTAACAATAAAGCCATTACTTTAATTGCAAAGGAATCCCCTGTAGCAAAGGACCTTAGAAGAATCGTAGTTGCTTTAAAAATTTCCTCCGAAGTGGAACGAATTGCCGATAATGCCGTAAACATTGCAAAATCAACTATACATATTGGCAAAGAAAAACATATTAAGGAAATAGTTGATATCCCCAAGATGATGGATCTTGCTTTAGAAATGTTAGGTGATTCTTTAAAGGCATTCCTAGACGAGGATGTAGATCTTGCAAGAAAATGTGCACAGAAGGATGACAAGGTAGATGAAATGTATGGAAAATTGGTTAAGGAACTTATGGGGTATATACAGAATTCTCCCGATCATACCAATCAAATTACACAGTTAGCTTTCGTATGCCGCTACATTGAAAGGCTTGCTGATCATTCTACTAACATAGCGGAACATGTCATTTACCTTGTAACAGGCCAACGTTATGATTTGAACGCTTAACTCAATAAACAAGGGGGCTCCTGTACAATACAAGAGGTATGGAAGCCTTTTTTGTGTTCACAGATTACTTACAAGAACAGGTCTTTAAGTTCGTATTTGACACAAAGAGCAACATAACAGGGTTATAAACACAAAAAAAGCGTCGAAATGACGCTTGATGTGTAAATGTTTACTATAAGGAGTACTTTATTTTATGATAGCTTGTATTAATTTGTGATGGACAAACACGTTTTTAAAATAATATTTTATTTTTTGTAAAGCACATTTATTGAGCAAGAAAAAGACGATTGAAAATAAGTTGACAATAAAAGGCGACATATAAGAGATTGTTTAAAAAGAGCTCTAAGTGTCATAAACGTATTTAAAGAATGCTTGGATGTTTCCTCCAGACCTTTTAAATGTTATTAGCTGATACCTTAACCCAAATAATTTTATCGTTTTTTGTAGTGAAATCAAGAATGGTATATCAATCAAATTGGGCAAGTTAATGATATAAAATAAACCTGTATAATCCCCCTAATTAAACATTAATTTTTCAATAAAATGTAAAATGTGGTTTAAAGAATTAACGGAAGGATATATATATAAATCCTATTTAAATTGGTGAAATTGTTAACGTAAGGAGGGATGACCTTGTTCAGTCAAGTAGCAAAAGCGGTGCCCAATTTATTTACAATGGGAAATTTATTGTGCGGGGTTCTTTCCATTACGAGTAATATGAGTGGATTTTTACAAGTAGCCTCGATTTTAATTTTCATTTCAGCTATTTTTGATCTTCTTGACGGAAGGATTGCAAGAGGATTGAAAGTTAACAGTGAATTAGGTGTACAATTGGATTCCTTAGCGGATATTGTTAGTTTTGGTGTTGCTCCTGCGCTGCTATTTCATACCATTGCTGCACCGTCCATTTTAACCTCTTTGGCATTTATCCTTTTCCCCATATTGGGTGCGTTAAGATTAGCCAAGTTTAATGTCAAACCAACCATAGGGTATTTTAGGGGATTGCCTATTCCAGCGGCAGGGTTACCACTTGCTGCAATGGGGTTCTTTTCTTATAGTAATGCATGGATTACCATCATTCTTGCTGTTTTAATGGTGAGCCCAATTAGAGTAAAAAAACTTTAATTTAGATTCATGTGAAAAAGCTATCCCCTTTTTGCAAAAAGGGGATAGCTTTTTTGTTTTTAGCCATGCCTTTTCGAAAATTCATCATACCTGCTTATACAGGTGCATTTCTTTGATATTGGAGCGAGCCTGTATTTAGAAAAAAGGCCTCTACGCCAATATCGTAGAGGCCTGATTACTTATTAAATTTCCTTTTGAACTAATCGATCAAAACAACCCATAGTTGTAGTATTTCATTTATATGCACACATATATGGTTCCGCTTGGAAGGCGATATCCTAACCCAAATGTTTCTCAACCTTTTCAATTTGCTGATCCATATCCATTTGTTTATCCGTACGATGGTCAATATTAATATTGGTAACGATTCGTTCCGGACCCACTTCGAGTGCTTTTTGGTGCATTTCTTTGGCCGCTTCCCATAAATCGTTGATGTCGCCTTCTAAAACGGTTGATGTTGGTGTCACCTCATACTTTAAATCTTTTTCCTCAATGACCCGTATTTCATCGGTTACCTGTGAACTGAAACTTGGAGAATCTGTTCCAACTGGAACAATACTAATTTCTAATAACGGCATTATTGACACTCCTTTGTTATTTTTCCAGTGGCACATATCGGATACATTGGATTTTTGATTAGAAGTTTGATTGTTTAGGTTCGGCAGGATTTGAAATATTCTTAAGGGCTTGCCCAGCTTCATCAGTCGACTGATTATTAACAGCTAGATCACCTAGAGAGACGATTCCAACCAATTTGTCATCTTCCACAATAGGAAGACGGCGAATTTGATGCTGGGACATGAGTCTTACCGCTTCCTCCACCGACATTTCTTTGCTTCCTTTTACCACATTGTCGGTTACTAATTCAGAAATCGTGGAGTCACTTGAAAGATCATTGACAAATCCCTTTATGACTAAATCTCGGTCGGTTACGATTCCTACTAACTTTTCATTATCACAAATTGGAACGGCCCCTACATCCAGCTCTTTCATTTTCATGGCAACCTCTTTACAAGTACTTTCTGGACTACAGCTATCAACATTGGTCGTCATTACTTCAGCAACATTCATGTTCATTCCTCCTTTATGATGTTTCATTTTATTTACTACCCGCCACAGCATATGGTTAAACGTGATTTCTGGCATTAATCTTCGCTTATTACTTCCAAAAAAATGAGTCTTGGAAAGAATATCATCCTTGACAGGCGTTTTGCCATATCGAAGTTTTTTCAAATGAATATGATAGGGAATAAGACTATAAAAAGGAATGTACTTATACCTAGGAAGGAGAAGTTATATGTTCGAGAATGTTTCAATAATAATACCTTTTCAAAATGATTATGGTCCGCGGCTTGATGCATATTTATGGGTAAAAAAGTTCTTTCAAACAACCATGCCTAACGCCGAATTGATTGTTGGCACAACAAATGGTGGTCGATTTAATAAAGCTAAGGCGGTAAATCTTGCTGCAAAAGAAGCAACAAGAGATATTCTTCTAATTGTTGATGCGGATACTGTGTTCGACCCTAACATTATTCTAGAATCAATAAAATTATTGCGTGATGCAGCATGGGTAATTCCATTTACGGAAGTATATGATCTTCCAATAGAAATTACAGAAAGAGTCTTGAGAAATAAACCGGGCTGGCCTTTAAATGTAAAATTAGAAGAGTGTCAGAAAGTTAATTGGATGTACGATGGATTTGCCGGTAAAGTAAATCTTATTCCAAAAAGGAATTTTGAAAAAGTTGGTGGTTTTGATGAACGTTTTGTCGGCTGGGGAGGAGAAGATGATGCATTTGCATGGTCAGTGAATACCCTGTGCGGGAAATATGTGAACTACGACGCTAAAGTTTTTCATTTTTGGCATCCACCAGCGTTCAATCCAGATAGTAGTGGAAACGATGCTCTAGTTGCTCGGTACATGTTCGCCAATGGAAACAAAGAGGAAATGTTAAAAATAATTAGAGAACGCTAATTAAGTTTCTTTTCAATTTTTATCTTGTGCTTGATATCGGACTTAAAAGTGAGGAATTATTTAAATGGTGAGAAAAGCAATTATCCCTGCAGCAGGTTACGGTATTCGAAGTCTTCCTATTACAAAGGTAATTCCAAAAGAGATGTTTCCGGTTGGCTTAAAGCCAGTTATACACTATATAGTTGAGGAGGCATTTTCTTCTGGAATTGAACAAATACTAATCATCACATCAAAATCAAGAGATTTGATAATGGACTATTTTGATTCTTCCATTGAGTTAGAGGCTTTTTTAAAAAGTAAAAATAAAGAACATTTAATTAAAAAATTAGAGATCCCGAAGGTAGAAATTCTTTATAAAAGACAGGCAGTTGCAAATGGTCTAGGGGATGCTATTCGACTAGGGAAAGAATTTGTTGGAAATGAACCGTTTGCCGTATTATTGCCTGATGATATCGTCATTCCAGAACCCGTTCCTGCCCTTAAAGAATTAATAGAGGTTCACAAGGAAACAAAGGGCAGTGTAATAGGTCTAAAACAAATAAAACAGGATTGTTTAAAAGATTATGGTGTAATACAGGGGTGGCCTAAAGAGAGGTTTATAGAGATTCAAGATATTGTTGAGAAGCCTGAAACCAATGCCCCCTCTGATCTTGCTGTAATAGGTAGATATATTTTCACCCCAAAGCTCTTTACTTATTTAGAACTTACAAATGAAGGAGTGGGGGGAGAATTACAGTTAACGGATGCAATTAAAAGCTTGTTGGCAAATGAATCCGTCTTTGGAAAAATCATTTCCGGTGACAGATATGATATCGGGAAATTAAAGGAATATGTTGAATTAGTGAATAGATTAATTAAGACTGACTAAAATAGGTGAACAAAGCGCATATCCACCTATAAATTTCTTTTCAACATTCGGTTGTGAGGGAGTATCCTTAATGTAATTTAATATCTAAGAATTTTTTATTGGGGAAAATTTAGTGCGATTTGGTAATTTATCAGTGAACAATACGATAAAAATTATAAGCTGAGTGAAAAGCTTTTCGCAAGGGGTTAGCTTTTTTGTTTATAAATTATTCCCCAAAATACTATTTAATTGAATAAAATTACATTTCGGGAGTTAGATATTTTAAGATGGATCTCGTTTCTGGAGGTCCTTTTTTTGTTCAGCAAACGGGCATGTTTGTCTAATAAGTGTTGCTTAATATCACAATAAAAAAAGCTTGGGTTAAAACCTCCCAAGCACGTCTATACATAAATTAACTTTTTATTTGTTCGACTTGAATCATAATTTTGGTGACGTAATGTTCCTTATGATTCATGACAACTGTATCATAAATATACTCTTCAAAAACATAATCAGCTAAGGCTAAATTTAGACGTACCATCTCTGAAAAAAGTCGCTTATATGTTTTATGTATTGTTTTCTCATCACCAATGTGATAACCAATGAGAAAATCACCTTTCACAGCTTGAAAATACGGATATCCCACCTTTGGATGTGGCTGCTCAATATATAAAAAGCTATAATTAGAGAATTCTCCCTTCATTATTTGCTCCCGTTTCGTAATCCCACCTATTGGATATCCTGAATCCAGATGAGATATGTTCAATTCATTAATAAAATCTGAAATCACTTCCACAAATTCTTCATCAGTTATATTTTCAATGTTTCTACTAAGATAAAGTGTTGCTTCTGGTAATGGTTTAAGCGTAATTTGTTGAAAATCAAGATGAGATGCTTCTTCCATTAATGCTATTTTTGCATCAATCATTCTTTCCTTCCTTTCAATCTCCTTACGCTTTTTCATTATCTCTTCTTTTTTTTGATGCATTAATGATAAAAAACTTTCAGGCGATTTATTTTGTGTATATTGTTGAATATCGTTCAGCGACATACCAAGTTCCTTTAATAAATCAATTACAAAGAATAGCTCTATTTGGTGAATTGAATAATAACGATAACCTTTTTCATTTTTCCAAAAAGGAGACAAAAGTCCAATTTGATCATAATAAAAGAGTGTCTGTTTGTTTACCTTACAAAGCTTCGCAAATTCCCCAGTAGTTAAATACTTTCCATTTATTTTTTCCATTTTTTACAGCACCACCCTTGACTATATAGTTACTATATACACTACGATGGAAATTGTAAACAAATGAAAAAAATACAAATTTGTTTAAGATATTTGTTTTGTTAAGGAGAATGAAAAAATGAGGACTCATAAAGTTACCTTAGGATTATTATTAATGAATTTATTCATAGCCTTTTTGGGAATTGGTCTTGTCATTCCAGTTTTACCTACGCTGATGAATGAATTAGGGATAACTGGGAAAACAGTGGGGTATTTAACGGCAGCTTTTGCCATTGCGCAATTGATTGTTTCGCCCTTCGCAGGGAAAGCAGCAGATCAATTCGGCCGGAAAATTATGATTGTTATTGGCTTATTTATTTTTGGCCTTTCAGAATTTTTATTTGGGCTCGGAGAAGAAATCGAAATGCTGTTTATTTCCCGCATTTTAGGTGGAATTAGTGCTGCGTTCATTATGCCAGCCGTTACAGCTTTTATTGCTGATATTACAAATTTGGATACTCGCCCGAAAGCACTCGGGTATATGTCAGCGGCCATTAGTACAGGATTTATTATTGGGCCAGGTATTGGTGGATTCTTAGCGGAATTTGGTACACGTATCCCATTCTTCTTTGCAGGAGGACTAGGTACCATTGCGGCTATACTTTCTATTATTTTATTATCTGAGCCAAATCGTAGTGAAGATAATCATGAACAAGTCTCCGATAGTAAAATTGGTTTCAAACGAATTATTGCCCCAAAATATTTCCTTGCGTTTATTTTAATTTTTATTGCCTCATTTGGTTTAGCAGCATTTGAGTCGTTCTTTAGTCTATTTGTAGACCATAAATTTCAATTTAAACCATCCGATATTGCCATTGTTATCACAGGTGGTGCAATTTTTGGTGCAGTATCACAAGTAATCTTATTTGATCGGCTTACAAAAATTTGGGGTGAAATTAGACTAATTCGATATAGCTTACTCTTATCAGCCGTACTTGTCTTTTTAATGACTGTTGTTCATTCATATCTTTCTATTTTACTTGTTACATTTATTGTTTTTGTAGGGTTCGATATATTCCGACCAGCAGTTACTTCATACCTTTCAAATATTGCCGGGAACGAACAAGGTTTCGTTGGTGGAATGAACTCTATGTTTACAAGTTTAGCGAACATTAGTGGACCAATTCTAGGGGGGATATTATTTGATCTAAATATTAACTACCCTTACTACTTTGCGACTGTGATCCTATCTCTGGGAATCATTCTTACTTTGTTCTGGAAGAAGCAAGCAAGTGATTCTTCAAACAAAGTCAAGACTAGTGTAGCTAATTAATCAAATGGAAATAAACACGAAAATTGTGACTTCACCGGAGAGGGGGGATGACTCTGGAACATGATCCATGTGAATATGGCTTACCGGCCGTTGTCGGAGTAGAAAATACTGCCAAACTGATAAAAGACGGGCATCAAATTCGAGTGAATGGGACAGAAGGGTATAGCGAATAGTGTAATTGCTGAAAACGTCCAGATATATTTTAAGCACCGCTCTAGTGGATGCTAGAGCGTTAAGATTTTTTGTTTAACTACCGGGGGCACAACTAGAACATCTAAAATCAATTGATTTATTCTAGTTACGGTGCAGGAGTTCAATAGCGGGGAATTACTTTTGTTCAATAATCGGGCTAGATTGTAGACGGTTGGAAAAGGAAAGCTATGTAAAATTAGTGATGTAAGTTTATGTTTTTTATGTAATAATTATTTTGTGAATGTAAATTTACAATTCATACATAGTGAAAGTGGGGATCATAATGGCAACGGGAACACATACAGTAGAAATTCCTGTAGATGTACAAGCAGTTTGGGATTATGTCAGTGATCTCGAAAAATGGGCAACGTCAGTACCAGCCTACAAAGAACATGAAATCATAAATGACAAGCAATCTATTTGGACATTTCAAGGTAGTGTGAAAGGTATTAAAAAAACAATCCAAGCGCAGGTAGATATTACCGAAGGGAATGAACCTTCAAATATTAAGTTTGAACTAAAAGGTTTATCAGATAATTTTACAGGAAGCGGACAATTTACTGCAGAAGATATTAATGGTAAAACAACAATGACCTGTACGGTGAACGTCCAAGCAGGTGGATTATCGGGTGCGGTGTTAACACCAATTATTAAATGGGCTGTTCCAAAAGTAGCATCTCGTTTAACAGAATCTATTGCACGTAAAATTGTAGTTTTCTCATAGTTTCAAAGATTGAAAGTCGATTCATTGTGGAAATACCTTCTCTGAATTAAAGATATAACATTGTGAATTGACCAATATCATGATAAAGAGTTTTACTAGAAATTTTATAATTGTAACGGGGGCTGTCCATAAATGGATGGTCCTTTTTTAATATTCCACAAATGGGCACAATACAAGAATTGGATTTACAAAAGAAGATGTGAACCTAGAAGCACCAAAGTTATATGACGATGGATTTTTTTGTAAACTAACCAATGCTTGATTCTGAACTGGATGCCACCCAATGGGGGCTTTTTCTAATTGCACTAATTATGATTTAATGGATCGATTTTCTTAAGATTTTTATTGTGAACATGAAACTAATTCAGTATATTTAATGTAACATCAAAGGAGTGATGAAAGTAAAATGAATCAATCCTATTTTTATTTAAAACTAGAAACACATCAATTACATATGCCTTATAAAAATGAGGAACGTCGCGTGCGTGTGTTATTGCCGAAAAATTATGATAAAGATGAGGCTGAAAATTATCCAGTTGTCTATATGCATGATGGACAAAATGTTTTCTACAGTAGTGAAGCTTATAGCGGTTATTCATGGAAAGTAATTCCAGCAATTAAACAAAACCCCGATTTACCGAAGATGATTGTTGTTGGGATAGATAACGCTGGACAAGATCGAATTAATGAATATACGCCTTGGAAAATTACTGAAAGCCCACTTCCTGAAGATATTGAACTAGGCGGAAGAGGGGCCGAGTTTGCTGAGTTTGTCATGACGGTCGTGAAGCCGTTTATCGATGAGCATTACCGGACTAAATCGGATAAATATCATACAGCTGTGATTGGCAGTTCACTTGGAGGAAATATTTCGGCTTTTATGGGTATCGAATATAAAGATCAAATTGGTGGTTTAGGCATTTTTTCTTTAGCTAATTGGATTACAAGTAAAGCCTTTGACAGTTATATTGCTAGAAAGGAGTTGGATCCTGAACAACGCGTGTACATTCAAGTTGGGACTCAGGAAGGCGATGATACCGATCGACAATTGATGTATGGAAATATGAAGCAGGCCTATATCGATGGCTCGCTTAAGTATTATAAACAACTGATAAAAGGCTCTATTCCAATTGATAACATTCGTTTAAATATTTTTGCAGATGAAGAACATAATGAAAAAGCATGGGCAAAACACTTACCAGAATGTTTACGTTTCTTAAGTGTGAAGTGGTCTTGAATGAACTGAATAATTATCTTAGACTGAATATGAACAAAATAGGAATCTATTAATTTTTCGGAATATTTTTTAAAGTTTATATTGATTATAATTTGAAATAATTGTACCTTAGTCGTGAAAAAAATGAATTTTTTATCTGAGAAAGGGGCTATTTTTATGAATTATATTTTGATATCACCATATTATCCAGAGAATTTCCAACCATTTGCTCATCGTTTAAAAGACGCAGGTGTCAATGTTTTAGGAATTGGTGAAGAGCCCTATGGCCAATTAGGTTCCGAATTACAAAACTCTTTAACAGAATATTATCGGGTGAATGATTTAGAAGATGTAGATGAAGTAAAACGTGCTGTTGCATTTTTATTTTATAAACATGGTCCCATTGACCGCATTGAATCCAATAACGAATACTGGTTAGAACTTGATGCGCAGTTGCGTGAGCAATTTAACGTGTACGGCAATAAAACGGATGACTTGAAAAAAGTTAAGTATAAATCTGAAATGAAGAAGCTGTTTAAAAAAGCAGGTGTCCCTGTCGTAGAAGGAAGAATCGTTAAAACTAAAAAGGATTTATCTAAAGCCATTGCTGAATTAGGACTGCCAGTTATCGCAAAACCGGATAATGGAGTTGGATCAGCTGCAACCTTTAAATTAAGTTCAGAAGAGGATGTACGTCATTTTGAAGAAGAATGGGGAGAAGCACAAGTGTACTTCTTAGAACCATATGTCGAAGGAGGCGTGCTTTGTACATTTGATGGTTTAGTGGATCAAAAAGGGAACATTGTTTTCCAAACTAGCTTTACATATAATGTCCCAACTCTGGAACTCGTTAATGGCCAGTTGGATTTAGCTTATGTGATTCAAAAAGAAATTGATCCAAAGCTCGAAACATATGGAAAGGAGATTGTGAAGGCTTTTGGAATGAAAGAGCGCTTTTTCCATATTGAGTTTTTTAAATTAGAAAATGGGGATTATGTTGCACTTGAATATAATAACCGCTTAGCTGGCGGCTACACGGTTGATATGTACAATTTCGCGTACTCCATTGATTTATTTGCACAGTATGCTTCTCTTGTGACAGGAGGAGAATTTAAAGATTCCGATGCCAAAAACCAGTTTTGTGTCGGTGTAACACAACGTGATGCGTATGAGTATAAACATGATACGGATGCTATTTATGATCGATTTGGCGAACGTGTGAAGTTTGAACAGCGCATGCCAGATGCGTTTGCGGAACTCCAAGGAAATCAATTTTATGCGATTAATGCAGATTCGCAAGAAGAAGTGGATGAGATTATCCGTTTTGTACATGAACGAAAAAATTACATCATTGCAAACGTATAGGGATAGGAGATTTTTTATATGCATATAGAACAGTTACACCATTGGAGTGGCGAATTAGGTCGTGAAATGCAGTTGAACAGATATGGACACAGTGGCATGCCAATCGTAGTTTTTCCTTCATCTGGAGGGACGCTTACTGAATACTATGATTTTGGAATGATTGATGTGTGTCATGACTTTATTGAATCCGGAAAAGTTCAATTTTTTACATTGACTAGTATCGATAGCGAAAGTTGGCTGCACGACTCAAAACCAGCGCATGACCGTGCATTAGCTCATGAGGCATATGATCGTTATGTGATTTCAGAAGCTATCCCATTTATTAAACATAAAACAGGTTGGTTTGATCCTATGATGACAACGGGTTGTAGTATGGGAGCCTATCATGCGTTGAACTTTTTCTTGAGACATCCGGATGTCTTCCAAACAACCGTTGCACTTAGCGGTGTTTACGATGTGCGTTTCTTTTTTGGGGATTACGGAAATGATCCGCTAGTATACGAAAATTCACCGAGTGATTACATATGGAATCAAAATGACGGCTGGTTTATTGATCGATATCGTTCAGCAGATATCATTATTTGTACCGGGCTGGGTGATTGGGAACAGGATGGGCTGCCTTCATACTTTACATTAAAAAAAGCCTTTGAAGAAAAACAAATTCCAGCATTGTTTGATGAGTGGGGCGAAGATGTTTCGCATGATTGGATTTGGTGGCGACGCCAAATGCCGTATTATTTAGGAAAATTACTGTAAAAAATGTGGTGGTAAAAAAAGGCAAACCTTATACCTGCGTCATTAAAAGAAACCCAAAATAATATATTATGGACAATATTCTCACTAAACATATAAAACCTTGAGTTGAGTTATAAGGATCGCTGCGGCGGTCTTTATTTTTGTTCCACAAACTGGGCAGGTTAATGAAACAAGATTTTTTTGCGGTTATTTAACTTAAAGTACCATTTATAAAATACCCACGCTAAAAATAGGGTAGCATAAACGGAAATCCATGTTACATACCACTCCCATCTTAAGTATTTAATGAGGTTTGTGTAATGTTCAATTATTACTTCGGGTACAGTGAGGCCTGTACTAAATGCACTAATATATATAATTTTTTTCCACCTTATACTTGTTCGTGGGTAATAAATGCAAAAGAAGATAGTGACGACAGGAAATAAAAAGAACTCATATAAAAAACTGGTTCCATTCACTTTCGCGAGTTCCCGAACAGGATATTCTAATAGGTTTAATCCTACAGCAAGAATTCCAGCAAACCATGTTACAGCCTGTTGAAATAAAAATATGATACTGGCATCCCTTAATTTATCCTTAGGTATAAATGCTAAAGAAATAAAAGTAAACGAATATAGGATATATATAATCAACAGGTCAACCTTCATTTTGTTCCAGCCTTTCATAATTGGGATGGTCCATAAACCACAAGATATACTGACGGCATAACCATAATTCAATAATAAAATTAAAAAAACTTCTTATTAGGCTTTCAATATTACTATTTACAATGTTACTGATTTTTCCTAACAAGACCATGGCTAATAAAATCATGCTTACCCATAACAAATAATGTAACAATCGTCTAAAAAAGTTTGCATTTTTTGGAAATTTCAGTTGGAACAAAACAGAAAAAAAAGGAAAAACTATATATTCCATAGTCCAATTAATTTTAGTGGCATGTTTGAAAAGCCTAAATGGAGGTTCGTATAAACCACAATATGTAAGGAAAATGCTAACCGACCAAGTTAACATCTGAAAAAACAATAGGGTAGCAATTACTTCCCGAAGTCGATTTCGAGGGGTAACTTTCCAAAGAATAATTGGTAAAGCTATCCAGAGTAAGAGCATCACATAAATATCTGAATTCATGTAAGCACGCCTTTTTTAGAATTAGTTTTTGATAGAACATAAAAAATTATCCAGTTTGAGAAATTTTGTGCTTAAACTATCAGATGGCTTAAGTTAAACAACAATTGGATTGCTGTTTCGGCAGTCCTTTTTATTACATAGTCATATCTGTATTACACGTACAATTAACAATACTTAAATTTTTAGATAAAAGAGTTCAAATAAAAAAACCAACTTCTATGAAACAGGGGGTTCTACAAAAGTAGAATCGCCTGTTTCTTGTTGGGAATGGTGAAGGTTCTTGATTTATTGCTGAAGGATACTGCATAAAATGACAATTTATTCAGACACCCTTAATTATTTAGATTTAAAAATTTGATAATATTTTCAACATGTTGCTCCTTTTGATAGTTCCTGTATAGGTTACTGGATAATCGAACAGGGTCACCAAAAAAGTATCTTTCATATTGGTTTTGCCTTGTACCGAAGGAACTCATTGTAAGATCCCATGCCAAACGAAATAGTTTCACACGGTTCAAAGCATTCATACCATCTGCTTGAAGATATTGGTCGAGCTCTGGTCTAATTTCAGATTCAAAGGCGTTTTCTGTTGGTAAAGAAATCATTCCACTTGCACCAATAATCTGTATAATTTCGCTAAAACGGGGATAAATCTTAGGGAAAATGTTACTGGCGACTTGTAATGGTATCATACTTGGACGCATATATCCCCATTGATCTAATTCAGCATCATTTTCTGCCTTTTCTAAGAGTGCTTTCATGGTTTCAAGGCCAATGATGATTTCGGACAGTTTTTCATGAATATGTTGATATTCCCCAACATTAATCGTATCGACAAGTAGTTTAGCCACTCCAAGAATAAATTCGGTTTTTACAATTTGTCTAGTTACCACTTGATGATAGGCGAATTGGTAAAAAGAGCTTTCAGCCAGAAAATCGGTTGCTGCCTCTACATTGTCGTAATAAAATACACGATCCCATGGTACCAATACATTGTCAAAGACAACAATAGAATCCATTTCCTCATATCTTGAACTTAAGGGATAATTAAAGGAAGATTCTCCCCCGACAAAAGATTCCCTGCAGAAAAATTTTAATCCTTCGGTATTAGATGGAATGGAAAAAGCGAATGCCTCGCTAGGATCAAAAAACACTCTTGGAGCAGAAAAAACTAAAACTTCATCCGTCAAACCACCTTGAGTGGCAAGCAAGCGGGCACCTTTTATCACCAGTCCTTTTTCATTTCGATCGATTACCTTCGCAGAAATGGGCTCATCGGTGAATCCTAAATAGACTTGAGATCGATTGACTTGTGGCGTGATAAAGGTATGGGTAAACGAGAGGTCGTGTTCCATTGCCCTTTCATACAGGCATTGAATATTTTCAGGAAAACAATTTTCTCTATCTTTTAAAAGGATCGATGAGGAGGCAAAGCTCATCACTACAGTATTCATATAATCAGGACTTCTTCCCATCATTCCATGTGTGTTTCTTGCCCAGTATTCAATCATCTTTCTTCTTCTCTTTAAATCTTCTTTTGTTTTTGGCTGCAGATAGGATATCCCTATAGGTTCTTCTTTACCAGGTAAAAGGAAAGTCATCTCCTCTTTTAGAACGGGGTCATTTTGTAAATCATAAAGGGAAGCTTTTGCTTTAAGAATTCCTTTAAAAGCAAGATGCTCAGAAATTTTCCCCTTAATTTTTTTTCCATCAAACCAAATTTCGTTTTCTAACTTATTTAAACGATCAATAAAATTTTTTCCACTAATAGTTCCCATTTATTATTCGCTCCCTTTGTCGCAACCTCCATAAAAACGAACTAGCTAAGCTAGTATCATTTTATTGGATAACTTGAATGCTTGTTCCTATGGGAAAAGCCTTGTTTTTAATTGTGTGTTAGCTTACTTTTATTCCCGACACTTTAGTGACCCCCCCCCCTTAAGGTTCTGTTGACAATCTAAAAAGTCATACTTGATAGCTTCAGATCTAGAAAATAAAAAAGAAGACGAATCCTATATGTTGAGGAATCTGTCTTCTCTTTGTATTGATTTGCTATTTGTTAACAGCCCATTAGCAGGCTTTTTATTGAGTGAAAATGAAAATAAAAATAAAAATATGTCTTCTAGTCGTATTAAGGGGGTTAATACAGTGATGCGCGTGGTGGTTGCGGATGAGCCGGAAGCTGCACTCCTTGTGGTGGCTGCGGATGAGCCGGGAGATGAACTCCTTGTGGCGGCTGCGGATGAGCCGGAAGCTGCACTCCTTGTGGCGGCTGCGGATGAGCCGGGAGATGAACTCCTTGTGGCGGCTGCGGATGAGCCGGGAGATGAACTCCTTGTGGCGGCTGCGGATGAGCCGGAAGGTGTACTCCTTGTGGCGGCTGCGGATGAGCCGGGAGATGAACTCCCTGTGGCGGCTGCGGATGAGCCGGAAGGTGTACTCCTTGTGGCGGCTGCGGATGAGCCGGAAGGTGTACTCCTTGTGGCGGCTGCGGATGAGCCGGGAGATGAACTCCTTGTGGTGGCTGCGGATGAGCCGGGAGATGAACTCCTTGTGGCGGCTGCGGATGAGCCGGGAGATGAACTCCCTGTGGCGGCTGCGGATGAGCCGGGAGATGAACTCCTTGTGGCGGCTGCGGATGAGCCGGGAGATGAACTCCCTGTGGCGGCTGCGGATGAGCCGGAAGGTGTACTCCTTGTGGCGGCTGCGGATGAGCCGGAAGGTGTACTGGGTATGGTGGGTATGGATGAGGAATGCCAGGTGCTCCAAAACCGAGACCAGGAAAATAACCAAAACCTGAACCTGGTCCACCTAATCCATAGCCTGGATAATACCACAAACCTAGACCAGGTTCACCAAATCCCAAACCAGGATAAAAACCATAACCAGAGCCAGGTCCACCCAGACCAACCCCTGGATAAATCCTTTCATCTCTTGGATAAGCAATATAATATACAGTTACATATGGAATCACAATAATCCTCCTTATTTTATTTTGCTTTAGAGCATTCATTCCTGAATTGGGGTAATTGATCTAAAAATGTTGAAGACCACAGGGATTCTATGCGTGGGGAGACATATGTTGCATATATCCCATAATTCAAATCCCTCCTTATTGAAACAGACTTATAACCAGGTTATGCTAAAGGTCAGAGCTTGGGTTGGGTTTATGACCTAGATAGTTTATGAAAAGGGATAGCTGTCTCCAATGTATCGGCAAGCCCCAATCCCTTTTTTACTTAAGGTATAAGTCATTTCCAATTGAAGAAACAATACAGGTAAATTCGATTCTGTGAGAATTTGCTTTATCAAGATGACTTATCAACAATTGAATTAAAGTTCATTAATAAATTTACAGAAGGAAATTTTTTATAAATCAATTCGCTAAGAGTAGAGTGATTACTTATAAATTCTAGTTATTTATTATTTATCTGAAGTATAAGATTTTAAAAAACTTTTATCCATTTACGAGTTTCTACCGGATAGATATAAGAATGAAATTGGTGAGTTCGTAATGAAATACGGAATGAGGAATATGACAAACAATAAAATTGCAGGTGATTAAAAAAGATAGTTGTTTGTTAATACAGATTGGTCTTGTTTTAGTAACAAGATTGTTGTGAAGTAATGAACTTAACCTATCGGGTGCTTGAGCTCAAGAATGATTGCTCCGGTGGTCTTTTTCTTTATTAAAGGAACGGGAAGGTTAGTAAAAGACACAAGAAGATTCAGATTCACATTATTTCAATAAATATAAATACTCAGGTAAAATGGATAGGAGAGGAGAGTGATAACAATTGAAAGCACAAGTGATAAAAAAATTTGGGAATCCATCTGTTTTTGAAATCGCTGAGGTTCCTAAGCCTGAAGCAATTCCTGGGCATGTTGTTATTCAAGTAAAAGCAACAAGTGTCAATCCAATTGATACAAAGATTCGGTTTGGAGTGGTGCCTGCTATTGCACCAGAATTTCCAGCGATATTAAACAGTGATGTAGCAGGAGTTGTTGTTGAGGTCGGAGAAGAAGTAACAGAGTTCAAGGTTGGTGATGAAGTCTTTGGTTGTGCAGGTGGTGTTAAAGGAACTGGCGGTGCCCTTGCTGAATATATGCTTGCGGATGTGCAGCTTCTAGCTCCTAAACCAAAAAATGTAACGATGGTACAAGCAGCGGCTCTTCCTCTCGTTACCATTACAGCATGGGAGTCACTTTATGATCGTGCGAATGTTCAAAACGGTCAATCGGTACTTATTCATGGAGCCACAGGTGGGGTAGGTCATGTCGCCATACAACTAGCAAAGTTAGCTGGTGCAAAAGTATATACTACTGCTTCATCAGAGGAAAAGTTAAGCATTGGAAAGCGTTTGGGTGCTGATGTGTCCATTAATTATCTGGAACAGTCAGTGGAGGAGTACGTAAAGGAATATACAGATCGAAAAGGGTTTGACGTTGTGTTCGATACAGTAGGAGGTGAAAACCTCGATCAATCTTTCCAAGCTGCTGCCACTTACGGAACGGTATTATCTATCGCAGCACGCTCAACACATGATTTGTCACCTTTACATGCTAAGGCACTATCCTTACATATTACCTTTATGATATTAAAAATAATGGATAAGGAAAAAAGGCAGGATTATGGAAACATTTTACGAGCAGTTACAAAGCTTGTTGAGGAAGGGAAAATCCAGCCGTTAGTCGATGAGAGGGTTTTTAATTTTGATCAAGTACAGGAAGCACATACTTTATTGGAATCTAAAAACGCTATCGGAAAGGTCGTCTTGAGAAATGAATGGTAAGTAGTTGGGAACTGAATTGTTTTGCTCGTCGGATTAAGATTGATGTCTTGTTGTTATAATTTTTGTTCGCTGCGTATTTTATTGAGTAATACCTGGCACCCAGCTGAAACAAGACGATAGGTTTCATCAAAATCACCTGTATAAAATGGATCGGGGACATCTTTCCTGTATTTGGTCAGGTCAAGCAGCCTAATGATCTTTGGATGATTAGGCTTCCCGGTTATCCTGTAAATATTTTTTATGTTGCTTTCGTCCATACCGATAATATAGTCGAATTTCCAAAAGTCTTCTTTCTTTAGTCGGCGTCCAACAAGCCCATTAGAAGAGATATTGTATTTCTTCAGAATATCAAGAGTACCTTCGTGCGGAGGGAAGCCGATTTGCCATGAACTCGTTGCAGCGGAATCAACTGCGATTTTGTTTGTCAAATTTTCCTTTTTGACTAAGTTGCGAAACAAAGCTTCAGCCATCGGTGAACGGCAAATATTCCCCAGGCATACAAATAAAACGTTGATCATGAACTTTAACCCCTTTAATTGATTTTATTTTTTTCAATTTAATAGTTTTTTTGAAATGAATTATGTATTTGCAAAATAGTGGATTGGACAGGTGTGTTGTTTTGCACACCTCCTGGCGTTCTTGGGGTCTTTTAATACCAGCAAAACCAGCTCCGTAAGTACCGGCTGCCAAGTACAGTGCCTTCTTTGCATTCGTAATCACAAAGTATGTATCGAACAGAAAAATGGAACGGCGCTAGTGCTATTTTTAGAGAGTGTTTCCTTGCAACTGAAATGCGAAGAAAGCTAAGGACCTTTTTTATGCGTCCTTCATTTGGAGGAATATTTTAATGAACCAATTAAAAGAAAAAATTGCAATTATTACGGGTGTAAGCCGTCTGAAAGGGATTGGGGCAGCTATTTGTAAAGAGTTAGCTGATACGGGTTATCATATCTTTTTTACGTACTGGACGGAATATGATAAAAAAATGCCTTGGAGCATTGATTTAGATGAGCCAATGAAATTAAAAGAAGAATTATTAAAAAAAGGTGTTAAGGTGTCATGTATGGAGTTGGATTTAACGCAACATAACGCACCTGAACAACTTATAAATAGAGTTTTGGAAGAACTTGGTTATCCTGATATTTTAATTAATAATGCAGCATATTCAACGAACAACGATTATTCAAATGTAACTGCTGAAGAATTAGATAAACATTACATGGTAAATGTTCGTGCAACAACATTATTAAGTAGTAAATTTGCTCAAGGGTTTGATAAAAAATCTGGCGGAAGAATAGTCAATATTACTTCAGGTCAATTTCAAGGACCAATGCCTGGTGAATTAGCATATGCAACAACTAAGGGAGCAGTTGATGCTCTAACTATTACATTGTCAGCTGAACTAGCCCCATTAGGAATAACGGTCAATGCAATAAATCCAGGTCCAACCGATACAGGTTGGATGACAGAGGAAATAAAAAGTATGGTACAACCGAAGTTTCCTTTCGGTAGAATAGGTGAACCGAGAGATGTAGCAAAAAGCATTAAATTTCTAGTCAGCGATGATGCGGATTGGATTACAGGTCAGATTATACATTCAGAAGGTGGATTTAGAAGATAAATTAATCTAAAAAGGCTCTGATTCTAGAGCCTTTTTGCTGTATTATATTTCAAAGATATATATATCAATTTGTGTGAAGGATTACACTTAAAGTAACCCGTGCATATGTTAAAGATGGGATGGCTGCGGCAATCCTGTTTTTTTGTTGTGTTAACGTGGCAATATTTAGTTTACCAGGAAATACTTTCAGTATAATTTAAAAGATTATAGGACTAATAAAAAAGGGGTTAGCTTTCTCCCTTTTTTATTAGTCTTCTCACAAACCAAACTTGTATAAATAGCATCTCGTATAAAAATGGATAACAGATAGCTGAATGCCACCATTTCCATCCACCATGAAAGTGTTCATATCCTGCAAGATAAAAGGAATATTCAAATGCCGTTGAGAAAATAGACCACGCAAGGACATACGCCACTTTTGCTTTTATGCCTCTTTCATAAGGAAACCAATTAATCAAAAGGATTGTAGCTGCTGGATATATACCAAGGATAATAAGAGTCGTTTGCCAGTCAATAAGCTTCGGTTCAAAGAATCCATACCAATCCCATTTGTCTGTCCATCTGTCTGTAAATTCTGATACAAACAGACCCCAGAAGACGGACGCATAATATACAATAGGTTGTAACTTCTTTTTGGTTAATAATGCTATTGTATTAAAGGTCAAAACAGAAACATAAAGATACCACATAAATTTCCTCACTTGTCACTTGTTAAGTATAGATTGTCAATATGGTATCTTTTTTAATCACTACGTATGTAGCATAGGCGATCTTGCTGTAGAATTGTTTGTAATTCCTTATTAATGTAAAGAGTGCATTAATGGAACAACGGTAATACCTTTTTTCTTCTTAAAGTGGATGCCAGTATAGATAGAAAAAAGAGGTGCAATATATTATTGTTAGGATCATTCAATAATGAGGGATGAATTTATGTATAGCCAAATAGATAAAATGGGTAGCAAATATCATTCACTTCAAACTGATATATGGCTGCATCACGATTTATTTAGTGCTGGTTGGTTAAGTATCGTTATTATAAATATTGTATTTCTTATCCTGTTCATTCTCTTAATCGACCGTTATCGAACGTTATTAATTTCTTTTGCTTTTATGGTTAGTTTTTTAAGTGTTGGTATAGCAAATGAAATAGGTTCTTATTTTGATTTTTGGAGTTATCCGCATCAGTTCCTTGTTTTTACACATCGTTTTAATGCAGTAGATTTTTCTGTGATGCCAGTTATTATGACTTTAACTTATCAATACTTTTCAAAGTGGAAGCCTTATTTTGTCGCCACTGTTATTATGTCGGCAATAATTTGTTTCATCGGGGTACCGATTTTTGTTATTTTGAGATTGTATAAATTAGAAAATTGGAACTACTTCTACTCTTTTTTGGTCACTCTTTTAATGTTTGTTATCATGAAAATGATTGTTGATTTTGTAAACAATAGGTCAAAAAAGCAATAATATTCTAGTTTGAAGTTCATTCTTTTGATAGGGCGATGCTGTAAGAAGACATCGTTTATCTAACTTTTCTACAGCTGCCAATGTAGAAGCTTTTTAATTTGTAAACAGGGTATGTTAGTTTGTGAAGTATTGTACCTAAACAAACGGGTAGCTTGAGTTCAGTAAATTAAATTTGATAAAGAAGAGTGTCAGTTAATGGCACTCATCTTTATTATATGGAATTGATAATATTTATCATTACTCCTAACTTGGAATGGGATAATATTACTGAAGATTTTTATTGAGATATACAAAATAAAAATAGAGTTGGGAAACATATTAAAATTTTTATAGTTTTCTAAAAAAAGGTCTATACATATTTCTTTTTTTTGATTACACTGTATTATAACAACAGAAATTTAAATTAACTGTATTAATAAAGGGGGAGTTAAAATGTTAATGAGTCCAGTTGAATTTTTCCGCAACATGCCAAAAAAGGAATGCACTGAATGCGGGCAGCATATTCAAGAGCAAGCAGAAAGTTATTTGATGGATTGTGACCAATGTTTATCCAAAAAAGAACAGTAAAGTTTGTTAACTCTCCAGCACTGCTGGGGGGTTTTTTACTTTCATAACAATAAGTTACCGTTAAGTGAGTGAGACTGAAATATTGAATTGAAGTAAAAAGTCCCCAGAGGAGAAACTAGTATTCTTTAATGGGATACTCTTTTTTGTCTTCCCTATGATCTGTTTAATTAATAAATATTACTCTCGTTTGTTGACGAAATTTATCTCTGGGTCAATATGATATATTGTGAAGATTTACACTTAAACTCCCATGAAAATAAAACCTGAAAAAGGGCATGAAAAAATAGACCCAGCAAAACCAGTTTTTAAAAAAAAGGCTGAGCCTCTTGAAGGATCGTATATAGATTGGCTGGTAAATCGACTTGTGAAACCTTTCTACTTAAAATGGAAAAGTTAAAGCTGGCGCAACAACCAGAAAAAGGATTAATCTCCCATGAGTGCTACCCCTAAAGGGTGCGACAGTCGGTGGTACACCGTGGTCGTTGGAGTCAGACTAACGGATGGGCTCAAAGGCACCATAGTTCAAAGACCTTCTTCGCCAGCATTAAAACAGTATAGACTGCATGATCTATTTTCATTCTCTGTGGTGCAGCGACGATTTTGCGCTGCATGGATGGCTAACGGGGCAGGTTACTTGAACAATGTTGTTAGTTGCACGTTTGAAGCAAATGAGGACAAAAAGAAAAACCGTTCAGTTGTCTGAACGGAGAATATTGAATTAGGAGTGTTAATAAATGAAATTTAAATTCCTGTTTTAACGCCAAAACCTACTAAAATTAAGCCAGATGATTTTTGGAATACTTTCTGGAATTTGGAGTTATTCAACCATTTTTTTGCATAATCAATTACATAAACAAGGGTTAGAAACCATAATACAGCGAGTAAAGTAAGGATTGATGCTAACTCAATCAATTGCTGATTTACATTTTCGTTCAAATCGATAAATTGAGGCATGACAGTTATATAAACCAAAACAGTCTTTGGATTAAGAACATTACTAAGTAATGCTTGCATAAAGGACTTTTTATTATGCCGACTTGAAGAATTGATAGGTGCATTCGCTTGTGCTTGAATTTCCTCCAAAGAAAACGCACTTTTGGCAAAAAAACTTTTTATACCCAAATAAATTAAGTAAGCAGCTCCCAAATATTTGATTGTGCTAAAAAGAATTACAGACTTTGCAATGACAACAGATAATCCAAGAATAGCTATAAGCGTCCAAAAAGAAAGTCCAGTTGCCATTCCGAGAACCGTATAACGTCCAGCTCTTGGACCATAGCTAAGCGTGTTTTTCACCAGTAACATAGTATCTGCTCCAGGTATTACAACCATCATTGCAGCAATTGATATGTATGTTAGTAAGCTATCCATGTTGTGTCTCCCTTCCTTTTTTAATAGTGACTACCAAAGTAACTACTTAAATAAGTATATCAGAAGCAATTGGAAATAATCAACAGATTTTGATAAAATATTAGTTACTAAGGTAGCGACTAATTTTATGTTGGAGGGTTTATGAAAGAAATCATTTTTGGAACATTAAAGAATCTAAATTTTACCGAATATGAAGCGAAAGCGTATCTTACCTTATTGGAGGAATCTCCATTAACTGGATATGCAGTAGCGAAAAATTCTGGTGTACCACGTTCAAGAATATATGAAGTTCTAGATAGTCTCGCCATACGAGGAGATATTCTGGTTAGTCCTGGCAACACGCCACAGTATACTCCTGTTCCTGCAAAGGAGCTAATTAAAAACCGCCGAAGGGAAGCAGAAGAGAATTTTGAACTGGCAGAAAAATCATTAGCGGAGTTCGAACGTTCTGCAAATGACCGTGAAAATATCTGGAATATCACGGGTCGCAATGAAATACTCGATAAGGTAAAAGATTGTATATTATCTGCAAAAAAAAGAATTCTCTTAGAGGTTTGGAAAGAGGAATTCGAAGAATTGGAGTCTGAACTAAGGCAGGTAGCAAAAAGAGGGGTCAACGTCACAATTATTGCTTATGGGGAAATCGCCTCTGATTTTGCTAATGCTTACCTTCATTATATGGGTCATGAAATTACAGAAGAGTATGGTGGTCGATGGATTGTTATTAGTACAGATGATTCAGAAGTAGTAGCAGGTATTGTCTCGCTGGGGAAAGATAGCCGTGCAGCATGGACAAGGCATGTAGGTTTAGTCATGCCAATTACAGAAGTCATGATTCATGATTTGTATCTCATGGAAATTATGGAGAAACATAGAGAACTTTTAGAGGAAAGTTTTGGGGAAAACCTCGTGAATTTACGCCATAAATTCTCTATTCACCCAGATTTTAAAAAACATTATGTAAAATAAATTTGTCCTATTGTCTGTTTTATATAACATAAGAAGAGCATTACTTCATAGCAAATAGGCTGTTCTTCTTCAACTAAAGGTGGCGTTAGCTTAAGTTGATGATCGCTGCGGCGGTCATTTTTTCTTGTTAAACTATCGGAGCAGTTTAGTGAAAGATCAACTAAGCCATACAAACCTTTTATTTTTCCATTAAAGCATCCTTCTATATTTTATAGTGTTCATAGTTGCCCCAAAAAGATAAAATATTTGTATATCAAAACTTCAATAAGGTGAAATTATATGTTTAAGAGGAAAATACTGGTTGCTTCTGTTATGACTTTACTATCGTCCATAATGTTTAAGGATATTAGTGCGTTGTTTTTTGTATTTCCATTTTTCTTTTTATATGGTATTCCTGTTTCGTTATTTGCTGAATTTTTATTAAGGAATTTAAATAATCATATCAAGAGAGCTTTATACTCTATGGTCATTCATATAGGAGCAGTTGCTATTTTTTATCCTTGGGATGGCGGTAGTGGATGGGTAACACTTTTCTGTATTAATGCCTTTTCCTTTTATATATTGGATGAGTTTATAATATTGATAAAAAAAAGAAGAAAATCATATTTAATTAACGAGGGCAAGAGTTAAAGATTCAAGCTGTCATTTTGGCGGCTTTTCTTTTTGTGCTAACGAAGCAGGTTAGTTTAATAAGGATTCGTAAAATAATTATCTTCGTTTCACTTCTTTAAAATTCCAAAACAATAGATATAGTTTATAATACAGCTATAATAAATTTTTTAAGGTGGCTATTTATGGAACTAATTACAGGTAAGGTTATAACAATATCTTTATTTTTATTGATAATTACAATGATTGAGACATTAGCTTATTCAACAAGGATTTCAGGAGCAAGAGTAAAATTAATTGCCACTGCTTTATCTTTGTTTAGTACACTCGTAATTATTTCAAGGTTTTCTACAATGATTCAACAACCTCTTACAGCAAAACTGATCGCAGAAGCACCTCATATAAACAAATTACACTACATAGAAGAACAATATAGGATTTTAATTGGGATAACGTCTATTGGGGTGTTGTTCGGCATACTTCTCTTTCCCACATTCATCAATATCTTTTCGCGGGCAATTATTCAACTTTCAAATCAACGTGGTTCAATAATTGCACTATTTGTTAATCAATTCAGTCGAAACGGCATTAGGAAAATATTAATGTGTTTTAGGCTACCGAGATTTACATATCTAAAGGGGATTACCTTAAAAACCATTCCAAAGCGACTCTTTGTGATTAATGTGATCATTTCTGCTGTATTTACCATTGGGGTGTTATCTTCCATTTATGCATCAATGTTAGTTCCTAAAGATTATGCTCAGGCTGCATTAATGTCATCAGGTATTATAAATGGTATAGCAACTATTCTATTGACATTGTTCATTGACCCTAAAGCTTCTGTATTAGCTGATAGAGTAATGAAAAAACAAAGTGATTATATTTACCTAAAAAGTTACTCTTTGACAATGATTAGTTCAAAATTCTTGGGTACTATTGTGGCTCAACTTCTGTTTATCCCTGCGGCGTATTATGTAGCTTGGTTTGCTAAGTGGATTTAATTAGTGCTCGTTAAAAAACTTACACTTAACAAAGAGTCGTAGTTGCGGCTCTTTTCTTGTTCCACTCCCATGAAAATAAAACCTGAAAAAGGGCATGAAAAAATAGACCCAGCAAAACCAGTTTTTAAAAAAAAGGCTGAGCCTCTTGAAGGATCGTATATAGATTGGCTGGTAAATCGACTTGTGAAACCTTTCTACTTAAAATGGAAAAGTTAAAGCTGGCGCAACAACCAGAAAAAGGATTAATCTCCCATGAGTGCTACCCCTAAAGGGTGCGACAGTCGGTGGTACACCGTGGTCGTTGGAGTCAGACTAACGGATGGGCTCAAAGGCACCATAGTTCAAAGACCTTCTTCGCCAGCATTAAAACAGTATAGACTGCATGATCTATTTTCATTCTCTGTGGTGCAGCGACGATTTTGCGCTGCATAGATGGCTAACGGGGCAGGTTAGCTGAATAAGACATAACCAATGTTTACAGAAAATGACTCCATTATTTTATAATGGAGTCTAAATAATTTGCAAAAAAAACAATTTCTTTATGACCAATGGAATCCAGAACTTGTAAGTTCTAGACTCCATATGTCTGGCATGCTGAACTAATCGCATTATAGTATATTTTTTATTAACACTAGAACTTCATTTTAAATTAATCAATTTTAACAAAGGAAGTCTTCGACAAATCATCCAATATCTTCTCCAAGAAAATTAACTCTTGTTCACTGTATTTTTCTATAAACTTTACATAATTTTTTTTTATTTCTTTGTGGAGCAAATTATGTAGATTACAAAGTTCATTTCCTAGTTCAGTCGTACTAAAATATATTTCTTTGTTATTATTTGGGGGATATTCTTTCTTGATTAATTTCTTTTCCACTAATTTTCTAGATATTTTAGTAACAGTGCCTCTTTGCATATTTAATTCTTTAGCAATAGTAATACCTTTTATTGGCTGATCTTTCTGAATGCAATCTAATACATGTAACATCAATATAGTAATATCCTGTAAAATAATTAATAACTCTTCGTTTTTACAATTTTGAATAAGCCAAGTTTTTTCTTTATCATCTTCATTGTTTTTCTCTATTAATTTTATAAATCCATCTAATATATTCTTCTTAATTTTATCCAACTATATTAAATCCCTTCCTATTCGAATATTTATTATTATAACCTATATTGTTTCCAGTAAACAAAATTGACTTTCAAATCGATTTATTTTATAATTGTTTCCAGGAAACAAAATCACCACAAAAGAAAGAGGAAACTCATGATGAATAAAGTATTAGAAACAATCATGAATCATAAATCGATAAGAAAGTTTAAGGATATTAAATTAACAGACGAACAAGTCTTGACAATAGTAAAAGCTGCCCAAATGGCACCATCATCACTCTTTATGCAAGATTATGCCATTATAGGAGTTTCGGATCTGAAAATTAAAGAACAACTTTATCAATTAACAAAAAGTCGTTGGGTGAAAGAGAATGGGTTACTTCTTATTTTTTGCTCGGATTTACATCGAATTACCGTTTTAGCCAGTGATGAACAAAAAAAGAAACTAAGATTAGCTTATAAATTTGGACCTTCCAAAAGAATTTCTACAATTAATACATCTATTGCAGCTCAAAACGCTACTCTAGCTGCCGAATCTATGGGGTTAGGGGTTGTATATAGTGGTGCGATAGCTGTACATGAGAAAGCTGTCAAAAAGATCTTAAAACTACCGAGAAATGTAGTACCTTTATTTGGCCTTTGTATTGGTGTATCAGATAGTACACCTGAACAAAAACCTCGTCTACCTTTACATGCTGTGTATTTTCAGAATGAATACATTCAGGATAAGGAAAAACAAAAGGATTTACTTATTAAGTACGATGAGACAATGAAGAGTTATTATGCATCAAGAACAGATAATAAAAGATCAACTACTTGGTCTCAAAAGACACTTGTTCCAATAAATCAAATTCCATCTTCAAAAATTGGCTTCATGATATTTGCTTTAAAAAGACTATTTTCAAAGTAAATAATTCTCCTAAAACGAGAGGTAAATACAATGAAAAATAAATCGGAACATGAAAATTATCCTGTATTGGACAAGTTACAACATGTAGTTTTTTATGTAAATGATTTAGAGGTTTCACAACGTTTTTATGAAATGATTTTTGATGTACAATGTTCAGCCACGGCTCATCCAGATAGTAGTGCAGCAATGCGATTAGTAGGAAATACAATGAAATTTTATAGTTTTGGGCATTATCAACATGATATTTGTTTAGTACAAAACCCTAAAGTCGTAGTAGATAATGAACAATGGAATCATTACAGTCTAAAATTAGCAAACGGAATTAGATTGGATGAAATAAAGAGGCGTTTAGAAAAACTTCGAATCCCTTATTTTGAAGGTAGAATGTTACCAATATTTTCGAATGAGCAAGAAAAAGTAATTCATTTTAAGGATCCTAACGGTCATGTAATTGAAGTAGTTGAATAGAGAGGATAAGATCATTATGGCTAAACAAATGAGTAAATTACAATCATATTTAAGCCCTGTGTTAAAGAGCAAATTTGTACGTGAGTTAATATTAAAAGAGTGGCTATTTACGTGTCTGATTTGGAGAATTCTATAAATTGGTATATAGAAAAGTTAGGCTTCACTTTAGAAAGGATTACAGAAAAAATTGAGGGTGAGACATTACTGGATCAAACAATCCGTTGTGCTCTTTTAAATACGAAGAACCAAAGGAATGCTCTTGTATTAGTGGAGAGAAGAGATGCCTGTGGTAAAAAGATCCTTCCGTCTACAAATGGATATTTTCATATTGCTTTTGAAATTGAGGAGCATCGTACATCCTTTGAATTTGCTCAACGTCTAAGAGAAAAAAATGTATTTATTAGCTATGGTCCAGTAAAACATAGCCGTGAGGGTGATGGTGAGATTGGTGGTAATATCGCAGTTTATTGTTTAGACCCAGATAATCATTATTTAGAATTCTTTTTTGGTATGGATAAATATGATTCTTTATGTTACTAATAGGTGCAATCCTTCAAGATGAAGATCGCCTTTTTTCTTTTCTAAAAAAAGATTGTGAAATGATGTACTCAAACTAACGGGTGCAAGAGTTAAAGAACCAGCTGCCTGGTTGGCTTTTTTGTTATTGCACTACTGGGGCAGTTAAGTTAAAGATCCGTCCCAATGTATTTCAAAAATAAAAATATTTCGGAATATTTACGTTGACTTCAGGAAAATTATTGAATAAACTATTGGTAATTATCAAATAAAGGCAATGAAGAGAAAAAGTAAAATGATATTGTTTTTCACCAGAGAGCTTCGGTAGCTGAAAAGAAGCAAAACGTTCATTTGAACAATGGTCTCTGAGCTTCGTACTGAACGTACAAATTTTGTATTAGTAGAATACGACGGGATTTGGCACTCGTTATCAATGTCACAGTATAAGAGTAGCATTTAATAATACTCCGTACTTGTTGAGGCAAAAAGTGTGAGCTATTTGCAAATTAAGGTGGTACCACGTGGAAATTCAAACCTCGTCCTTAACTATTACAGTTAAGGCGAGGTTTTTTTGTTTTCAAAATTAAAATCATATGGGAGGTTTTTATTAATGAGTATTTTTATTGGTGGGGCTTGGGCTTATGCGAACGGCTCATTACATTTAGGTCATATTTCAAGTTTGTTACCTGGCGATATTCTTGCGAGATATTACCGTTTAAAGGGAGAAAATGTTTTATATGTTTCGGGAAGCGATTGTAATGGAACTCCTATTACAATTAGGGCAAAACAAGAAGGTGTAACTCCAAAAGAGATTGCGGACCGTTATCACCAAGAATTTGAAGATTGTTTTGCAAGATTAGGATTCACATATGATACCTATACAAGAACAGACACAACACATCACCATAAAATCGTTCAAGAGATATTTTTAGAGTTGCTTGACAAAGGATACATCTATAAAAAGGAAATTGAACAAACCTATTGTGAATATGATCAGCAATTTTTACCTGATCGTTATGTTGAGGGTATCTGTCCTCATTGTGGTGCAAATGCTCGTGGCGACCAATGTGATGCTTGTTCAAGCGTGTTAGAACCACTTGAATTGCTTGATAGAAAATGTAAAATATGCGGGAATCCGCCTACAACAAGGTTCACAGAGCATTTTTACTTTTCTTTAAGCTCTTTCCAAAATGTCTTGGAAAACTATACTCAAGAAGCAGATGACAAGAACCTATGGAGGGAAAATGCTATTTCTCTTACGAAACGCTATTTAAAGGAAGGATTGCAAGATAGAGCCGTTTCGAGGGATTTGCCTATTGGGGTAAGTGTTCCAGTTGCTGGATATGAAGATAAGAAAATCTATGTTTGGATTGAGGCTGTATCAGGATACTATACAGCAAGTAAACTATGGGCGAAGGAAACAAATAATGATGACTCAACGTTTTGGAATACCTCCGCTCAATCTTATTATGTTCACGGGAAAGATAATATCCCTTTCCATTCGATTATATGGGCTGGAATTCTTGCTGGTCTTGGAAAAGAACCATTGCCAACGCATATTGTTTCAAACGAGTATTTGACTTTGGAAAAGAAAAAATTATCTACAAGTAATAATTGGGCTGTTTGGGTTCCAGATATTTTAGAAAGATACGAACCAGATTCTATTAGGTATTTCTTAACAATAAACGCACCAGAGAACCGAGATGCTGATTTTTCTTGGAAAGAGTTCATTTATAGCCATAATAGCGAGTTATTAGGGGCTTATGGAAACTTCGTTAATCGGACTTTGAAATTTATTGAAAAGTCAATTGATGGGTTAATCCCTGAAAAAGAAATAACTTCGAATATACAGGATAAAGTTAATCGTTTATATAAAGAAGTGGGTTATTGCATTGAAACCACTTCCTTCAAACAAGGATTGGAAAAAGTATTTGAGCTTGTTAGATTCTCGAACAAATACATTGATGAACAACAACCTTGGAAACAAATAAAGGATGATACCGAGTCTTGTAAACAAACTCTTGCGGATTGTGTTTATCTAATTGCAAATTTAGCTCATATCCTTACTCCATTCCTTCCTTTTTCAAGCGAAAAGGTAAAGGAAATGATAAATACATCAAAAACCGATTGGAGTGCGTTTTTTGTTAAATCGCAGCATTTGTCAAAAGTAGAACCATTGTTTGAACGAATAGACCCAGTAAGAATTGAAGAAGAGCTTGAAAGATTAAACCACCAAACTGTTTAAATAAAAGTTTATTTATACTAAAATAACAACCTTTATAGAGAATGTGAAAGATTACACTTAAACTAAAGGGTGCAAGATTTCAAGATTCAGCTGCCATACATAGGCGGCTTTTTCTTATTGTGTTAACGTGGCAGGTTGAAGAAGGAGAACTTCTTCTACAACTTAAAAAGCTAAAACTGGTATATTTCATTGACATAATCCACACTATATACTTCGAATGATAAATAGGAGGTAATAATAATGGCAAAACATGACCAACATCCAGATAATGTAGTTGAAAACAAGATGCAAGTGTTTAACAATCTAAACCATGCAGCAACACGTTATGTACAGACTGCCATTGAAAATGCATCAGAAACTGGACAGGATGCAACACAAAATTTAGTGAACAGCATCATAAGGAGAAAAAAGTAAAAAATAATTCTAAAATAAATATAGTTGAACGGTTACTCTACGCAAAATTGTGAAGAAATGTACTTAAGCTAACGGGTGCTAGAGTTTTATATCAAGCCATTCTGCTAAGTTGGTTTCATAATTTTGAGAGGTGCATTATTTTGTACTAATTGCAATTTATGAACGAAAAAGCAGCCATTATTAGTAATAGAAATTTAAAAAGGACATAAAAGAGTAGCTGACTGGTCACTCTTCTATTTGTGTATGGGATATGATCTTTTTTATTGGGGGTACCGCCAGCAAAACGTAGATTTACAACGTTAAGGATATTCTGGTATTAAAAATCCCAATCTCTCGGTGATAAAAATGAGAAATTGGGATATTATTATTCAACAATTGACCGATTGTTTAAAAACAACAACCTGTTCCAATAAAGAACATTATTGTTCAGTAAATGACTATTTTACCAAGAAAAAAGCCTTAATGACAAACAAAAAATCGCAACAAAATTATTTGACATAATGTATATTCCTATTATTATGACGCTTTGCACTTTTTCGTAAAGATTATCTCCCATCTCATCAAGTCCTGTGGCTAAACCTCCAAATTTTTTGCTTTTTTTCTCGCCATTAGACGCTTATAAAGAGGAAAGCCAAACATATAATACCCTGAGAAAGATAACAGGATTAGGGATAACCCTGTCATTGTTAGGATACTGTATCTATACCAATCACCAAAGTAGGATCCATCATGCAAAGTAATAAGGAAAGTTGAGTAATCTGGGTTTGTAGATAAAACTCTTCCCGTACTCGCATCGATTTGAACCCCTTGACTGTTATTAAAGCGAACCTGGTAAATATTTAAACCTGGTCTATATTCTATTCTAAAGATATCTTCAACCGATTTTACACCTGGAAGCCCCTGAGAGGTGGCAATGGACACGACCTTATCCATAGTTATAGATTGACTTGGACTCGCCTTTTTCCCCGTTCTTAACTCATCAGCTACTCCGAGTGGTAGCATATAAACAAGTATTAATCCTGTGACTGCAATGAACATAAAAAAAACAGATAGAATTAATCCAGCCCATTTATGTACTATTCGACTTATTTGATATAACTTTACAGCATTTGACATTATTCCCGTCACACCCCTAGTCTTATTTTTAATTAAATATCAGCAATCATACCGAAACCGAAACCGTTGTTGATTCCGTTATTGCCAAGTTTACAAATTCAAACTCTTTTAATTTCGATAATAATATTTGGAATATTCCCAATTAAACAGAGAATTAATGTGATTTTACGGTAAAAAATTGGGGTTGTCAATTATAATTTTCCATATTTTACTATATTAGTAAAATGCTTTGTTAATAAGGTGTTGTACTAAAGTAAAACTCTGAATTTATAATGGAAACAAACCATTTGAAAATAAGGAGGCAATAGAAGAATAAAAAGAAAGGCGACCAAAAGATAGAGAGGAGATTGTGAAGGAATGTACTTAAAGTAACGGTGCAGTTTAGTTGAATAAGGATTGATAAAATTTATTATAATTACAGTTATTAGGTTTTAAGGATGTGATAGCCTTGTGTGGAATAGATTTTGCAATGGGAGTAACCGATAAAGAAGCATCTAAGGCAGAAAAATATGTTCATTTTAACGAAAGAATACACGCTTACTTAATAAAAAAGGAAAAGGGTAATGGTAATGACTTTAATCTTCTTCTGAATCTTGACCCTTATCGGCAAACAATAATATATAGAGATAAGATTCCAGATTTAGTAGCAATATGCGAAGACTTAATTAATAAATACAATTTGACTTGTGAAAAAGAGCAAGAAATAAGCACTTTTGCACGAGAATTAAAGGAACTATGCGAAAATGCGATAATACAAAAGAAACATATATACGCTATTGGAGATTAGTTAATATTGATAATTACTCTTGTCTTCCAATTTGTTCACCAATGGGTGCAAGAGTTGTAGATCAGAGCTGTTAATATGGTAGCCCGTATTTTTCGACTAACGGGGCAGAATGGATAAAGAATAATTGGTAAAAAGGCAATCTCCTTCTGTCTTTATGGGCTTTACAAATTCGTAATCAAATAGGTGATTTTTTGTATGTTGGAAAAAAGGGAAGGCACAATAAATGAAATTGTATATGAATTTACTTCTTATCGTAATGGGAAGTACAGTATCTACCCAACCATTTCAGATTTGTATTTACTTTTGAATAAAATTATTCGTTCCAAAGTTACAACTGAATACATCAGAATCACACCATTTTATTTAAATGAAAAGGTTAAATTACAACGTGAATTTGATGAATATATGTTCTTTTTAGAATGTAGGGAACAGTTTACCGTCCAAGATGAGGAATTTCATATTTTAGAAAATTTAGGTAGGGATGCTAATTCTGTAACATCCGAAGAATATGAAACTGGAAAAATTCTTACCCCCTTGTGCAGATATGATGATCCAAAAACTTATATATCCTTACTCGAAGGATACCGTAAGTTTTTAGATATGATTTTACCTCGCTTATTTGAATTTGCGAAGATTGACTTGGAGCTTACTGATGAAGACTTGGCTTTCGGTTATTTTTGTTTTGAAATCCATAGTGAATAACTGTTTATGAAACATTGTACTTAAACTATCGGGTGCAGGTAAAGGTACCTGATCGCTGCGGCGGTCTTTTTTTCTTGTTGTGCTTGCGGAGCAAGTTAGTCAAAGAGGGGAAAGCCTAACCTTTTGGAGAAATTTAGAATAAAAAGGTGGTTTAAAGATGGAATTATATGAAAAAGTAGAAAACGTAAAGAGTCTAGAAGATTTAATCAAATTCATAAAGCACTTGAGAATGGATTTACAAACTAATAGGGCAGAGTGGGAGAATAATACACTTGAAGATTATTTAGAAGCTATGGAGGCTTGGGTTAAGGATATGGAAGGCTATTATTCGAATACAAATCAACCTGTTCCAAAAAAACCATCTTGGCAGACTATTGCTGACATACTAGTAGCTTCAAGGATGTATGAATGATATTCAACTAATTCGTGTTTTGTTAAGAATAATGATCGCTGTGGTGTTCATTTTTTCTTGTTGTACTAACGGAAGCAGGTTAGTACAAGAAGGACTGGGTAAAAGCACAGAACGATTTCCTAAAAGAGAATCGTTCTGTGCTAAACAATTAAATGAACTAGATGATTTTCGAGTAGATGACCATTGTTCCTGGAATAGTAATTATCATGATACAAAAGAGTACAATTAGCACCTGCGTTGCATCTAATGTTAAGAATTCAAAAGAACCTGTTGCAATAAATAAAACTAATATTGATAAAAAAAGAACAAAGTAGTTTATTGTCATTGATTTCCCGATTATTTCTTTTGCCCGTTCATCTTTAGGGAAAATGTTAGGTGATAAATATGCTAGAAGCAACTGATTTATCCCCAGTGCAAGTAACATAATTGCATCAGGAAATTCACCTTTTATTATGTCTTCATAGTTTAAATAGACACCCATTATAGTCAATAAAAAGCCTAAACATAAATAGATGATTCGATTTTCTTTTGACTTTTTAATACCAGCCATTGTTATTCCTCCTCATAAATAAAAATTTCTTCAATTTTGCAGTTAAAAACTCGTGAAAGCTTGAAGGCTAAAATAATTGAAGGATTGTATCGTCCTTTTTCTAGTGAAATAATCGTTTGTCTTGATACCTCTAATCGCTCAGCCAATTCATCTTGAGTAAAATTATGTTTTGACCGCATATTCCTAATATTATTTTTCATATTATCACCACTTAATGTGAAGTTAACTTTACGTTAAGTTCACTTTACATTGATTTTAATAATAAGTCAAGCTGGCTTTACATTGTTATTAAACTACGGGGGGTAGTTAAATAAGAGAAAGTTAAATTTTAGGAAAAACAGCTAGATTTTTCTGGCTGTTTTCTTTTTACTTAAAAATCAACATAATTATTTAACAGAGCCAGTAAAATAAAGTAATACTTGAAGCCACTTAATAAAAGGGGAGGTATTTTATGGGTGATAAGAATGTACGATGTGACTTTTGTAATGACTATTTCGAAGAAAATAACATCCTAGATACAGGCTATGAGTGGAAAGCATGCGAAGATTGTGCTGATGAGTTGATTAAGTGCGGATGCTGTAGCCAGTTGTTCCTATATGAGGAATTAAGTAAGGATAAAATAGATGGAATTTACTACTGTGAAAATTGTCCGTAGTAATAGATAAATTTAAAGGATAAGTTAAGAGTGGCTGAAATGGTCGCTCTTTTTTATGTGGATATTTAAGCAATTCCCTTTGTTTTATAATTTAAATTTACAGAAAACTTACATTGTGAAGGAATACACTTAAGCTAACGAAGCAGGTTAGTTTAAGAAAGAGATGAAATTCAATTTCACTTTTATGTCGCCTTTGACTCAAATTCTGAAAGAAAAAGAAAAAAAGCGTCTAAGTGACGCTTCTTGGGCAGTAAGTGTTGTGTTGTAAATATTTAACATTTTAAGGAGTACTTTATATTTTGGAAAAATAACGAAATGGAGATGGACAAACATGGAATTTAAAAAAATATTTTATGTTTCGTAAAAGACTAAATATTGTGCAATAAAATTGATTTTTTCTAATGTATTTTAGATAAGAACTTATGAAATAGAATAAATGGTGTTCTAAAAAACAAAACCATCCTAGAAAGGATGGCTTTGGAAAATGGACAAGAATTTTTTATATAACATCATATTCCGACCGCCAGAAAATGTATCTGGGATAGTTTCTCATTTTTAAGAATAACGGTAATAATTCCTTACTGATTATACTGAGGTTCTTCACCTAGAATTTCTTGAAGACGAGGTTCAAGGCTATCAAGCACGGATTGTGTTTGTTGTGCGGCTTGTTGATAAAGCTGTTTTGCATTTTGATTATCGGTAGCTAATGCAAAAGATTCAAAGCTTACCTGAGCACTTTTTAAACCTGCTAAAGCTTGTTTTACCTGTGTTCCAACTGTCATTTAAGAGTCCTTCTTTCGTTTGATTATTGAAAATCTACTCTGCTCGGTTTGTGGCGTTATTGTTGGCAACATTAGCACCTTCGCCAGCATTGTTGCCCACTGCACCTCCAGCAATTGCACCCGCAGCTGTGCCAACTGGACCCACAACTGAACCCACGACAGCACCCGCAACAGCACCGACTCCGGTTCCTACAGCCTTACTAGCGTTGTTATCAGTACGATTAGTTTCTTTGTTATCAGTCATCAATCTCACTCCTTGGTTTGTTATAGGGAACTGCTAATGCATTGTCATCGCAGTACCAAAACCTATTTTGCCCAAACGAGGACGATTTACGCAGAGGAATAAAATGAAGTTGTACGCCAGAAGAATGCAAAAGTAAGTGAATAGAAAACAAAAGTCTAATGGATGCTTTACAACAAAAAAAGGCGTCAGATTGACGCATCAATTTGAAACAAAAACATGTTGAAGGGTTTATGAAGGATTACTATGATTATGAGAAAAATGTTGAAATATGACAGACAAGCGGGATTGTAAACAACGATAATGTGCAACAAAAGTGAAGGTGTTTGTTTAACTAATGGGTGCAAGAGTTGAAGATTGGGACTACCGCAGCGATACCCCATTTTCAATTTTGAGGTAGTTTTTACCTTTAATAAAAATTAAATGTAGGGTGATTATATAGAAGTAATTTAAAACAAAAGGAGAGATTCCCATGACTCAAATTGATGTAAATCAACTAAATCGAGCAAAAGCAAATGTAACACTCACGCAGGAATTGTTAACTAAAGCAATTGAAAAGGTAAATTCAGATCCTACACTCGCTCAGGAAGCGATTAAACAGGCTTCGAACGAAATTTCGTCTGCTTTAACTGCCGTAACTCAAGTAGAAAAGTCATCACAAGCCCCATCGACAGAATTATAATATCGTTTTTGAATGAAATACTGAGAAAAGTAGTTGTAAATCCCCGTGACAATGTCAGGGGATTTTATTATAAGGATTAATTGCTGATTGTTCTTAAACTACTTACATAGGCAAGGTATTGTACTTAAACAAACGGGTGCAAGAGTTGAAGAACACGGCTGTCATTGAGGCAGCTTTTTTTATTGAGCTAACGTGGCAGTTTAGATTAAAAAGGAAAAGTTGTAAAGGAAAACAAAAAGAGTCTAGAATTCCCCCAAGCTCTTTTGAAAAGTCTTAATTCACTACTTATTTTAAAAATAACTTCTGTAATGATATACCATTACAACCAATGTGATGATGGTATAGGCAAGTGATGTGAAAAAAGTAATATTAGGTTTAAATTCAAACTTCTGCCCTTCCATTTTTATTCCTGTTGTTCCTTGGATGGTCATATCCATATGACGTGATGTAAAACCACCTTTAGAGTTAGAAAACCAAATAATAACTGTGCCTATCATTCCAATAAGAAACGAATAATCAATGAATTTTGTATGGGTAAGATAGGTTAAGCCAAAACTCAACCCTAATAAAACTAATAAAGTAATTAAAATGTTTAATATAATCTTCATATGTTGTTTATCCCCCTTTTGGATTTATCTGTATATTTAAACGATAACATAAAATGGATATTATGGATATAAAGTGTCATTCGTTGTTCTACTAACGGTACAGTATAGTTGAAGAAGGAGTTGTCCTGTATAATTAGCATTAACCACCGAAGTTAAAGGAAGGTCTAAAAATGAACACTGATATTTTAATCCCACTAATTCCTTTTTTACTCGGATTATTTGGAATTATAATAGGGTTTACTTACACTAAGGAAGATAGAAAAAATGATAAAGAACTAAACGGGCTCTCATCTCGTACATCGCAGAATTTATTCCTGTTTGGCTATATCGATTTAGATTTATTTTTATAGGTATCATGTTAATTGCCTTTGCAATTATTGGTTGGATGTAGGATTTTATATTTTTTGTAATACAACTTACGGGATCTTGAGTTAAACAATTAGCTGCCAATATTGGTGGTTTTATAATTCCACTATATTTGATTTACGAAAGGTTATAATGATGATTTCAAATTTATTATTGGATTTACTTATTACAGTGATTATTATTTATGTTTTTGTCCGAGGAAAAAAATCGGAAAAGATTTTAGTAGTTTGTTCAGCCATATTTCTCATAGTTAATTCATTAGGATTTGGGTATTATATTTCGAATATTTCAGGATACTTATATTCAATTGTTTCGAGTGTGTCGATAGCAATAATTTTTATTAATACAATCAAAAGAAAAGATTTTGTATGGAGTGTTGTTTCCTTTTTGGTATTACTTTTCTTCTTTGTAAACCTAATAACATTATTATTTGTTTTGCTTTAAAAAATTAAGAAGCAAGAGCGAACTCATATTTCTTATTGAGCTAAAGGGTGCAAGAGTTGAAGGCCCAGCCGCCATTTGGTGGCTTTTTCTTATTGAAGTAACGAAGCAGTTTAGTTGAAGATGCAATGCTATAATTATTATCAAATCGATTATTTATGTAGACAAATCCAAACCTTTTTCTGATACCTTGAATTCGATTTAAATGAAAGCGAGAATTAGTAAATGAACATAATGGACTATCTTAGGGGAAAGTTTCCAACTGTCGAATTAATCCCAAGCATTTATTATCAATGGGACATTGGCATCCACTTTTCACTTGGTGGGGAAATCTATCAATTCAAAGATAATGATGATCTCAATCTTGATCGATTTCGACTTGTATATAAGCAAACCTCAACAATTTTCAATGAGTTGTTTGAGCAAAACGACGAATTGTTCTTCGTGACGAATGTTTATAAGCACAAAACAAAAGAGAAACATACTAGAAAACTGAAGGTATATCAGCCGTTTCTGAAGTGTAAAAATAGTTTGAATCGAATTCAGGTGAAAACGTACCCTTATCCGTTCGAGTTGGATAAAGCAGAAGAATTCGAGCTGCAACAATTTTCCTTGCTGTGTAAGCGAGGAGACATACGTGTGAATGAATTACTTAAGGCAGCGAGTAATGAAGATTTTCCATTGAAACCAAAGTTCGGTAGGTACTCCATCGATTATCCCGATGTTTTCTTAGTGAACATCACAAAAGACATTATTTTCTTTGTCTACGACGACCGAGGGTGCGAAGTTATAGCCCGTGAAACAGATCGAATACGTCCACTTTATGAGAAATACTACGATTGGGTAGAAGAAGTTGATAGAAAAAGGATTGAACAAGGGTTAGGAAGAAGAGGATTGAAAAAATGAAAACAATCAAAGTATTCATCTATTTTCTCTTGTTCAAATAACGGGTGCAAGAGTTGAAGATTGGGATTGCAGCGGCGATCCCATTGCTTATTCAGCTTATGAAGTAGTTTAGTTCAAGAACGAAAATGATAAATTTAGAATATATCGTATAAATTTCAGTGTTAAAGAGGTCGAGTATGAGAGAAGAAATTAAATCTCAATTAGGAAGATTAGAGGGTTTGAAATTAGAGTATGCAGGAAGGCATCTAACCTCTTTTGGCTTGGTTTTGGGGATATAGTTCAAATCATCCGAAGAGGCAGAACCGAGAAAACTGCAGAATACGCTTTACATATCCAATGTTCGTGGAGAATTACTTTAGGAAACAAAATTGTTGTTGCTTCTAGGGATTTCTATTCTCCAAACTCACAATGGGATGAAAAAAATGGAGATTTCGATTGGGATATACAAGGTAACAACAGATTTGATGAACGTATTAATACTTTTATAGGAGACAATGGACAAATAAAAGTATTACAAATTGATTCTGATGAAGTTGGTGGATTAAATTTCACTTTATCTGGGGGTTACAAGTTAGAAGTATTTCCAGATAGTTCAGAAGACGATAAACAAAGCGAACACTGGAGATTCTTTAATCGAAAAGAAAACAATCCTCATTTTATTGTTACTGGGAATGGAATTGAAAAAGTTTGAACTTCAACTAACGGGTACAAGAGTTAAAGACGGGGATCGCTGTGGCGATCTTTTTGCTTGTTGAGCTAACTGGCAAGTTAGTGAAAGAAGGAATTTATTCAGATATTGAAGAATTTACTGGATTAAGCGAATGCAGGAGAAAACGTATGTTTAATATGAAGTGTCGAAAGAGGGATACCGATAGAATCAATAATTAAACAATTATTTGAAAGTACAGATGATGAATTAAAAATTACAACTGTTAGGTATTTATATGAAAAATCGCATTAATTTTAGCACTAAGAAAATAACGCACAATCACTTATGTCCTTACTGATTGAAGTGCGATTTTTGTGGCTATAATGCTTATCTCCGTTAGATTTTTGGCAAATATCAACGAAGGGAAGATTCTAGGGGAATGTTAGGTGGGCTAATTGTATTTTTAATAGGTCTAGCTTCTTTTATAGCCCTATCTGTGTATATCTACAAAGAACTTAAGTCAGATGATTCTAAAACATCAAAGAAAGTGCTTTTTGTATTTTTAGGAATACTTGATACCTTTTTTGGTTCTGGAGGTGAATTAGTAGGCTTTGCTTTAATAATATCACTTGCAGCTATCCTTATAGGTCTTGCGATGATGGGAGTTTTTCATTAATATAGCGATAAAAATGATTTATAGTAACGGGTGCGATGCTGTAACAAGTCACGCTTTTCCTTATTCAAGTAATGAGTAAGTTAACTTTTCGATTAAATCCGAGGCGATAGAGAAAATGTGTAGCAGGAATAAATTTACGATAGAATACAAGTAAATTAAATGGAAATAATAAAAAAAATTATTGCAAGGGTAATATTGGAGTTGTCGGTAGAGTATGCAATTGCTCATAAGTTCATGTATCGCTTGGATAACAATCATTTTATTTTCGATTATACCCAAAAAGCTGTCTATACTCGATTTTGTCTTTTTATACTGTGTTCTACTATGCCTTACCTCAACTTCGTTTACAATTTTTGAGTTGAATTTTAATATTATTACCTTTCCAATGCTCGGTGTAAACTTGTGGGCAGTCACGATATATCGTTTGGTTACGTCTCCACTTCTAATCCTGATGATTTTTAATGCTTTACAGCCTTCAGAAGAAAGAAAAACAAATTGGACCTTATCCATTGCCATTTGGATAGGGCTCACCACATATGATTGGACACTCGACCATTTTAAAATTATCAAGTATCAAATTTTGTACGTATGGACCTCAATTGGAATAGCATATTTGTGTTTAATCTTAATTACATGGGGGTTGTTGAAGTGGTACAAAAGGTTTGATTATATCCAGAAAGAGGAGCATACATGATAGCTACAATCGTTTACGATAATCGATTCAATGCTAATGAATGGTTTGGTATTATTGGATTGTGCATTGGACTCTTTTTTATGATTAAACTTCCGTCGCGTTTCCCAAGAAAAATTGCGATTCTATTTTTTTTATGTGGTTTAACCTTCGGAACATTAGCCGACCATTACATAGGCACAACCCCAAAGAGTTTATATGATACTGGTAATACATCCGATTTTGACCTTACAGATGTTCCCTCTTTATTAATGTACGGTCCATTCAGTTATTTGTTTTTTTACATTTATGATTTCATTAAAATCAAAACAAATTTTATTCCAATATACATTTTATTCTGGTCGTTGGCTTCATCACTTTTCGAATGGCTGGGGGGGTAGCAGGTCTTTTTCACTACAATAATGGCTACTGGATTGGGATTTCGTTTATGATATACCTTTTGGTTCACTCAATTTGGATTATTTTTTATCACATTATTTACCAACATGAAAAAACTTTGAAAGTTTAACCCTACACACAAAAGTATAAAGATTACATCTATCGGAAGATGTGCCGATTGCGTTTTTTTATTTGTGAATGTTTTCACTTAAACTATCGGGTGCAAGAGTTGAAGAAATGATTGCTGAGGCGGTTGTTTTTCTTGTTGTGCTTACGGGGCAGTTTTGTTGAAGAAGGAATTAATTATTAATGCCTCATTTGACACAGAAAGCGACGAAAAAGAAAAAAACAGAAAAAGTATCACCCTTTTCCTGTTTGATCTTTGATATCCAATAGTAACCGAATAATAACAAAACTAAATATAGTCGAAATGAAAGCAGCGACCAAGCCTAGTGAGATAATGGTACTGTCTTTGTTTTTCTTAAACATAAGTTTCTCCTTTGTAAAACAATTGTAAAGTTAGTTTATCCAAGTATAACCAATTATTTGCAACTAGTTCATAAATACTTACGTCATTGAACGAAGAAAATGTGCAGTAAATGAGAAAGGGCTTGTTAAACTAACTGGGTGCTTATGTTAAGGAAGGGATCGCTGCGGCGGTCTTTTTTGCTTTTTGCGCAAACGTGGCAGTTTAGTTCAAGAATATTTTTTCCAATATTTGTATAATTATTCTTATAAATACGATGTTGAGGAGGAACCTCGTTGATCCAAAACAGATTAGGATGGTTATTTTTAGGGTTTGCTGGATGCTTTGGCTTGTTATTTATTTTGATGGCTGGGGAAGGCAATGGGTTAGTAAATTGTCAAATTGATGGGACTATGCAATTAAACTTCTTAGGAATAAAGATTGCCGAAGATATTTCGACAACGGAAACTTGGAATCAGTTTGGAACATATTTTTATCTATGGAGTATATTACCGTTTGTATTAACGATTGTCTGCTATCGAAAGTTTTTAAAACTGGTCCCAACTAAAAACAAATCCTTCGCCTAATAACCGTAGCCGCCACCTTGGCGGCTTTTTCTTATTAAACTAACGAAGCAGGTTAGTTCAGGAAAATAATGCAAAAAATTCCAATGCATAGGACTGATTAATGTTATTATTTAGTAAAGGGGTGGTTGTATGAAAGATGAGAATAAACCATTTAATGATGCGATAGACCATTTTAACGAGATTGAAGGAAATGCTGGTAACCCTTCTAATGCTAAGATAAACAAGTTACCAAAACCATTAAAAATACTTTGGATACTTTATGATTGGTTTCATTTCATTATCCATTTTGTTAATGATTTTATTAAATTTATTAAATTAACTAATACTGACTGGTGGCTTTTTCTAACGGGTGCTTTAGTTCAAGAAGACAGGGGCTGCCCTAATGAAGATAATTGGAGAAGATAATGTGAAGATAGATATGGTATTTGATTATGAGATGGGTAATAATTTAACTTCAAATATACAAGAATTGTTAAGCGAATGTTTTCAAGAAGACTTTCCAAAAAACAGAATTTATTTTAAACAATTACCTCATTTTAGATTTGTAGCTTTTAACCAAAAAAATCAACTTGTAGGACATGTAGGAATAGATTACAGAGTGATGAATCTTAATGGAAATCCTATAAAAGTGCTTGGTCTAATTGATTTATGTGTCACCCAAAACACTCGCTCACAGGGGATAGGTTCGATGTTACTTTTAGAAATTGAACAGTTTTGTTGCAATAGAAATATTGATTTTTTATTGTTATTTGCTGACAACGAATCGTTGTATTTAAAAAATGGATACAGGTCAGTTACGAACAAATGTAAATGGTTAAAAATTGACCATGAAAGTCAAATTACAAGGGGTATAGGTTATGAAGTAATTGAGGGATTAATGATTAAAGAAGTTGGTAAGTATGGTTGGCGCGAAGGAGATCTAGATTTTTTAGGCTATCTTTATTAAGCTAACGGGTGCAATAGTTTAAGATCACAGCTGCTTCGGCGGCTTTTTTTCTTGTTCCACTAACGGGCAGGTTAGTTCAATATGTATTATTAATGGACTAATATTTTCTATTATTCTAGTTAAGAGTTATTTATATTAGTAAAATAGCAATAAGAGTCGTATCAGATTTTACAAATTTTCTTAAAAAAACAGGAGAAGAATTTATGATTGAATTACTGCATTTTCAACAAGGAGATTGTCCCTCTTATATAAAAAAACAAATTATATCTTTAATGAGACAAGAATGGCCACAAGCGTTTGGCGATAATGACGAGGAGATACATTGGCCAGATAGTATAGAGACTCAACCAACTTCTTTAGTGTTTGTCGAAAACAATATTGTAATTAATCATGTTGCTATTCCTTGGAAGTATATAAGTCATAAAGGTCAAAAGTATAAAGCTTTTGGGTTAAGTGAAGTCATTACGAATTCATCTTTCCGTAAGCAGGGATTCGGTTTAAGGCTTATAAAAGAAGCTTATTCACTTATTGAAAAGAACAATCCTGATATTAGTTTATTTACTTGTGAACCTGCATTAGTGCATCTCTATACAAAAGGTGGTTGGGAACATAAACAAAACATAAACCTCATCGGAGGTACACGAAATCAACCTTTTCGAAGTGATTCGTTAGGGCTGTGTACCATGATAAAACTATTTTCAGCTAAAGCTCAAATTAAACTTCTTACTTTTGAAGAAACTGACGTTTATCTTGAGTTAGGTGAACGGAAGCTATGGTAGAGTTTATACAATCAAAGTTTGTAATTTCTTATTAAAGAATTGAATCAGGAGTAAAAAATATATAGATTGTGAAACATTGCACTTAAAGTAACGGGTGCTTGAGTTCAAGAAGGATCGCTTAGGCGGTCTTTTTGCTTGTTGTGCTGACGAAGCAGTTTAGTTGAAGAAGGGAACACTTATAAAAAACCATACAAAATAAAAATGGTGCTCCACAACAGTGAAAGCACCTATATTACGCACTAATCCCAGATACGGATTCTTGGAACACCTGCGGTTCTTAAATAATCTAATAACTGACCAGTATGAACAGATTCGTGGTACGCAATGCGTAGGAGCATATCCCCCAGGTCTCTTATGTATCCTGCATCAGAACGGTCAATTTTAATATTTGTTAAGTCTTCTTCAGAAAATGATCTAATTGTACTTATGAATTGATTACGATAGGGTTCGGCATATTCCAATTCAGAATTTACAGAGGTATAAGGTCTGTTTTCAAAAGGAGAATTAAAAACGGATAAACTTCCTTGATTTTTAATTGCCAGGTGATAATAATGTTCGCTTTCCAGTACGTGCCTGACCATTTCTAGGCAATTCATTGCTTCATTATCTGGCTTCCAACTTAGTTTTTCTTCAGGAATAGATCTCCAGACTTTTATGCTTCTTCTTCTAACTTCATTTAAGTTTAAAATAATTAATTCAATTGAATTCATAAAAGTTCCTCCTTTGATAAGCATATATTAATTATACACGAATGAACGTTCGTGCCAATCTGTAGGAGGATTATTTTACAATATTTAGTTATACGTTACACGAACGGTGCAAGAGAAAGAGGTGCTGCGATTTAAAGGACTCTTTCATTGTTGTTGAACTACCATGAAAATTAACTTCTGTAATTCAAAGAAAAAGGCAATACTGAAGAGGACGCAGCTCATTAGTTTTTTTAAAAGGGGAGAGCGCCAATTTCATTGATCTATGGTAATAAAGTGAACTGGATTAAGAAGCTTTAAGTTCTTCGATCGTAACGGTGTACCCTAAACTTTCGAGTCGTCTCAGAGAATGCCGAACAATTGATTGTTGTCTCTGCTTGTCAAAGTAGTCTTCGCCTAAGTCTACATACATTTCTTTTCTGGTTAAGAGATAATAAGAGATACGTAACATTGCGTGAGCGACTACAATACCAGCACGTTTCTTGCCTTTTCGTGATGCTGTACGCCTATACAGTGCTCCGAGATAGTTTTTGGATCCTCTTACTGAATGAGCTGCTTCGGTTAACGCCGATCTTAAATACTTATTTCCTTCTTTAGTTTTGGCTGATTTTCTTTTTCCCGCACTTTCGTTTTGACCAGGCACTAATCCTGCCCAAGAACACATATGAGCTGCAGTAGGGAATTGTTTTTTTACATCAGTCCCTATTTCAGAAAGGATTTGCTCAGCCATTCTGGTCGCTATACCAGGAATAGAATCCAGGCGTGCCACATCTTCTTGATGAGAACTGACTCTTTCTGCAACCTCCTTATCAAGCATTTCGATTTGCTCAGTCAGAAAATCAATATGAACTAAAATGGTTTTTAACATGAGGCGTTGATGTGAATTGATATAGCCTCTTAGGGCGAGTTCCAGCTCTTCTTTCTTCTTTTTCATAGTGCGTCGTGCAAAGTTTGCTAGTTTTTCAGGATCCTCCTCACCATCGGCTATGGCATCAAGCATATCCCGAGCCGAAACACCCAGAACGTCGGAAACAACAGATCCCAATTTAATGTTCGCACCTTCTAAAACCTTCTGGATTCTGTTATGTTGCCTGGCTCGCTCTTCGATAATACTTCGGCGATAGCGAACTAGCTCACGCAGTTCACGTTGATTTCGATCTGGAATATAACTTGATTTGAGTAGTCCGTGGCGAAGAAGCTTGGCAATCCATTCTGCATCTTTCACATCTGTTTTGCGTCCTGGAACTGCCTTCATATGTTGGGCATTCACAACTAAAAACTTAATATCCTCAGCTTCAAGTAAATTCACAATCGGCTTCCAATAAACACTTGTGCTCTCCATTGCGACATGGGTACAACTATGTTGTTTAATCCAGTCAACCAACTGTAATAGAAATACAGTTTTAGTAGAGAACGTTTGAATCTCCTTTCCTTCAGGTGTCACAATACATGCAGTAATATTGTCCTTATGGACATCCATACCACATGCTCTTTCAATGACTACATCCATTGAAAACATCCTTTCTACGGCGATCGTTATGATTAGAGGCTGGTGCATCAACCAGAATAGGATTAATCTACCATGTGTGCTTCCCGTAAGGGAGCGACAGTCAGTGGTGCACCGTGGTCGTTGGAGTCAGACTAACGGATGGGCTCTAACGCACCATAGTTCATCGACCTTCCTCTCCCAGCCGTAGAATCAGTATTGACGGATTCAAACAATTTTCATTCTCTGTGGTGAAGCGCTGATTTTTGCGCTGGCTAACGGGTGCATTACTGGAGCAGCGGTAATGCTTTTTCTTATTGAAGTAACGGTGCTGTATAGGGAGAGAAGCTAGGAAGAAATTTTATAAAAGCTAAATACACGTAATGGGTAGTATTCATCGAATTTATAACAAGAAAACAACAAAAAAAGTAGTAAACAAAAATTGAGGAGGTATTGTAGTGAACCAACACCAAATCATAATTACTCAGTATAATCCCAAGTACGCTGAACAAACAGTGAAAATGTGGCGAGATAGTAGGGAACAGGCAATTGGTCAGAAAGAAATTCATAGCTTTGAAAATCACGTTTATTTTTTAAATAATATATTACCTGAACAGTGTCAATTAAATTTAGCTTTAATTGACAATAGAGTAGTTGGAATGATTGCTTCTAATAAAACGGAAATAAACCAACTTTATATTCATATAGATTATCAAGGAATGGGTATAGGTCAAACATTACTAGATAAAGTAAAAGCAAAATCAAGTGGGAGATTAACATTATATACATTTGAAGTAAATGAAAATGCACAACGATTTTATGAAAAGAATGGATTTAAAATCATTGGTAGAGGACACGAAAATGAAGAAAATTTACCTGATATTCAATATGAATGGATATCAAAATAAACAATGCTAACGGAGACTACAGGTATAAAAAAGCTATAGGAAAAGCAATTGCTTAACTGAAAAATGTCGGTTCTTTATTGTGTTGGTCGAAACACTAACCCAAGATTGTGAAGTGATGTACTTAAACTAACGGGTGCGTTAGTTTAACAAGAGAAAGTAGTTAAGATCTTCAACAACCGGGCGCATTTCTGAAGTAACGAAAAAAGTCCAATTTCTCAATTTTAATACTGAGAAATCGGGCTTTTTAATATTGTAATTTCCTTAACGTTATAAATCCACATTTTCTGACGCTCCCCCTCAAAGTAAAAGTAATAATATAGATTAAAACAAAATAGATTTGGTTCTACAAATTGTAGTGCCGAGTCTATTTTTATTTTTATTTTTCACTTTATCAATGTAAAAGGCATAGTTTAGTCAAATTAAAATGCTGCTAATAGTAATGAGGCGGTATCCTCCGCTAAAAACATAAAAAAGCTAGCTATACCAGTTTTTTGAGGATGTTTTCTACCATTGCATTAATATCTTCATTTTCAGTGCTTTGCAAGTACTCGGGGTTTAGGACCTGGGTTTTCTTCGCTACATAATAATCGAATATAGCCTGTTTCAATGACAATTCTTCTTCCACTAAAAAGGCTGTATTCACCAATTTCCCTAGTACAGTTTCATCCTGAATAATTAAGATTGAGGGATTCAATTGATTAAAAACTTCTGCTTTCATGCCATTTCGATAAAAGGTATGAATGGCAGAAAGTTGTTCTTTTCTTGATTGCATCTTTTTTTCATAAAGATGTCTACAGCTTGTTTTTAAATCAGACAGATAAATATCTGAAGCATAGACAGCTGAAAAAACAGCTTGTTCAAACACTTTTTTGAAACGAAGTGGATAAGATAACTCTTCATTGGAAATGGTTTGACCAGCTTCATTTATATAATCAATACAGAGATTAGTCAGCTCCATAATAATGTCTTCCTTCGAAGAAAAGTAGTTATACAAGGAAGCCCGGCTTAAATTCATCGTTTTTGCGATATCTTGAATGGTAAGGGAAAGGAATCCTTGAGTCCGAACGACATGGATTAACTTTTTTACATAGGCTTTTCTCATCATCTGTCTTTCTTCAGGTGCAATTTTTCTCAAACTACCACTCCCTTTATCAGGAAATTATATCATAATCCAATGGTGTTCATTCAAATTCTGATATTCCAATTCTTTTCAGTTTACAACTAAAAGAAAGTGGAGTAAGGTTATAGGCAGTTAATATTTTAGACACTTTACGATATTTTTGTCTAAAATGAATAAAAGTATTTAAAGAACTCAAATATTATAAACAACACTTATAACGAAAAGAGGAGAATATAACAATGACTTCTATGACTACAACACAAATAACGAATAATTTTAATAAAATTGTGACAGAACGCCGTTCCATTAAAAATTATGATAAATCTGTAAAAATCAGCCATGAAGAAATGACAGAAATTCTTACATTAGCAACACGTGCTCCTTCTTCTGTTAATATGCAGCCATGGCGCTTTCTTGTGATTGAAAGTCCTGAGGCAAAAGCAACACTTGCCCCACTGGCACGTTTTAACCAAACTCAAGTTGAAACCTCATCAGCAGTTATTGCTGTATTTGGTGATTTGAAAAATTTTGAGAAATTTGAAGAAATTTACGGTGCAGCTGTAGAGAAGGGATTTATGCCTTTAGAAGTAAAAGAAGGTATTCACGCTTCCTTTTCAGGCTATTTTGAAACGATTTCACGAGAAGCTATGGAAGATATTGTTTTAGTAGATGGCGGTCTTGTATCCATGCAGTTCATGCTTGCTGCCCGCGCTTATGGATACGATACAAATCCAATCGGCGGATTTGAAAAAGACAAAATTGCAGAAGCATTTGGATTGGATAAAGATCGTTATGTTCCGGTTATGTTAATCTCTATTGGTAAAGCAGCAGATAACGGACATCCATCAGTTCGTCTGCCTATTGATCAAGTAGCGCAATGGAAGTAATGAAATTTAAATAAGAAGGGATTGACGTTCGATGATTATTATTCATGCAACATTCCATATAAATCCAGCGAAACAGGATTTGTTTCTAGAGGAAATTCAGCCGTTAATTACTGCCTCAAGAGAAGAAAACGGAAATATTTCATATCGCCTTCAAAAAGATACAGAAAACGAAAATGTATTTACGATGGTGGAAGTTTGGCAGGATATGCAAGCTGTTTCCAATCATAACTCAAGCGAGCACTTTACCAAGTTCGTAGCAAATGCAAAGGACTTTTTGACTGCCCCTTTAGAGGTTAAAGCATTTGAGGGGCAGCTATTAAAATTATAGATTTCGGACTCTTAAATAGAATGAAATGGTGAACCGTATCATAAGTAAATAAGGTTTTTTTCCAAAAAGCAAACAAGCCTACTCAAGAGCATTAAATCTTGAATAGGCTTATTTTGATTTTAATTAAATATCCCCGCTTTTTTAGAAAAGGGACTAAAATTGGCAATAAGGCAGCTACCAAAAAAAGCATTCTTATAATGGAATCCCACTGTTAATCCCAAGCAAACTAATCAATAAACGAACCACTCCATATTACCGTTGCCCGCTATATTATATCCAGTAAAAATGTATAAAAGGCAATGCGTATAATTTTTATGCAAATAAAACGCCCAGATAATACTCTGAAGAAAATTTAATCGCTAGTTGCAATATGTAATAAGCTTTCACTTTTTCCGGATGAATATGAACTTTTTGTTAATTTCCCCTACAAAAAATAAAGGAAAAACGTGGAAATACTATTGAATATGTTCTTTAGAGCTCGACTTAATAAAATTTCCTTTCATATAATTAGAAGGGAGTTGTATTTACGCTATAAGATTGTGAAGATTTACACTTAAAGTAACGGGTGCTTGAATTCAAAAGGGCGCATTAAGTTAATGGAAAAGCAACTAAAGGAAGGGTTTGTATAATTATTTATATTATTGAATAAATATTCATTATATGTTAATATAACAATAGTTTAAATTCTTCTGAGTTTAGACCTCCTAAATGAACTTAGCCTAGACCACTAAGTTCCACTTTGACCTTTGATTTTATAGATCAAAGGTATTTTTTTGTTTGGATATTGTTGTAAATTGGACTCTTTCTACATAATTTTAATTTAAATTGAAAATAGTTTTGTGAAATTTTGTACTTAAACTAACGTGGCAGGTTAGTTGAAGAAGGTATTTGTATTCATTTCTAGAATATACATAATTAGGAAATTAGAGGGTGGGAGTTTAAATGTCTCAATTTTTTTTAATCTTAGGGATAGTCGGTATTATTATTTCTGGAATTTTTATGGGGGTATGGACTAATGGACAACAACAGAGAGCAAATTTTCATTCAGAAACAGGAGAACATAGAAACTTCAGAACTAAATTAGCATTGTATTCGGGTTTGGCAGGAGTAATCTCATTGGGGATTTCTGGATTAATATATTTACTATAAGGACGGACGTTTTCTTAAAGATCTGGCTGCTAATTATGCAGCCTTTTTTTCTTATTGAACTCCCATGAAAATAAAACCTGAAAAAGGGCATGAAAAAATAGACCCAGCAAAACCAGTTTTTAAAAAAAGGCTGAGCCTCTTGAAGGATCGTATATAGATTGGCTGGTAAATCGACTTGTGAAACCTTTCTACTTAAAATGGATAAGTTAAAGCTGGCGCAACAACCAGAAAAAGGATTAATCTCCCATGAGTGCTACCCCTAAAGGGTGCGACAGTCGGTGGTACACCGTGGTCGTTGGAGTCAGACTAACGGATGGGCTCAAAGGCAACATAGTTCAAAGACCTTCTTCGCCAGCATTAAAACAGTATAGACTGCCTGATCCATTTTCATTCTCTGTGGTGAAGCGATGATTTTGCGCTTCATGGATGGCTAACGGGGCAGGTTTGTTCAAGAAGACCTGTAAATATAATGGGCACAAAAATCTAATTAGGATAAAATTTAGTGAGTGGCATTTAAAAAAAGAGGGTGAGTTCGCTGATTTTAAAAGATATAGATTTAGACTTAACATATAAAGAAAATAAGGCTTTTATTGAAGAAATTGTAAATAAACAAAATATGCCGGAAAGAGATGCAATACGTCTTGATTATGAGATGAATTGGAAAGAGAAGCGAATGAATTTTCGGGATGAGATTAGATGTATTGCCGAGTTATATCTACATCATTTGGGTGAATTTCAAACGCTAATCGTAAATATTTATACTAAAACGCCAAATAATGGCGTTTTTTAAGTCTTAGAGGACATCATTCAATCGCTTCATCTGTTTTTACTTAATGTTCTGGTGGAGCAATAACCGGGTCATTGGGGGCATTTGAGTTTGTTGAAACATTAGCGGTTGCTCCCGGTGATTCACCACCGTCTGAAATGGAGCCTGCAAAAGATGGAATACCTTCCCCGCCTTTAGTCGGTTGAGCTGCTGTTTTTAAACCTGTTATATTTTTCATTTCTGGCATGTTTTCACCTCCTTTATAATAGTTTGCACATTTAAAATATTTTCTATTATGAATGAAACAATCTAGTTATAAGGTTACATTCGCGGAAATTAGGAGAACCCTTGATCCATAAGGGATTGAAGTATAAATCTAGTTTACGCGCGACCAATAAAAATACTTGTCCTGTCTTTTCGAAGAGAAACAAGGCTTGAGACATACTATCCACCATATCATCATGTTTGTAATTCGGAAAACTGACACTTCTTTAACGAAATCATAATATGTACCGTTATTTTTCTTTTCTTATTAAGGATACGACTAATAAATCTTTAATTGGTATATCCGATACTAAAAATGACTTTTTATATTGAAGATATTTTTTAACTATTTCTTCATAAGTTCCTTTATCCTTAATAAATTCAGGGCTGTAAATAAAACATTTCGCATGTTGAATTTGTGTAAACATGGTGTCAGTATAAATTTTATCTGTTCTTTTAAACGGTTCATAGCAGACCATGCAATGCGGTTGTACTTTTTCCTTTTCCACCTCCCTTCACAATAAAAATATACAACCTTGGAAAAGAGGATTAAATATAAAATCCCAAAAGTTTATTATTAATTCACATGTTCGATTACCGTCAATTCTTTACACCTATCTCCCTTCTATTTTCTAATTCTACTTACCTAAAAACTTTTCCTAATGGTTTAAGTATCCCCATTGCTTAAAAACGTAACAGAAACGCTTCTATGAAAAAAAGAGAGAATTTACATGAGGTTTATATTAAGTAGGGAATTGACGGTAAGAGGTTCGCTGCTTTGTAAATAATCAAGATTGTGAATATTTGAACTTAAACTAAAGGAGCAGGTTAGTTCAACAAGAAATTCATAAGTCATGGTTGTTTCATATGTCCGTAATGCCTTTTATAAGTGGATTTTTAATATAATGTTTGGTTACATTAAAAAAATGGAACAAATTCGGAGAGAGGTGAGATTTACATATGTCTTCGAAGAGGCATAAATTATTAAATATATTTTTAATACTGATACCCTGGTTATCGTTGCTATTCATAGGTAAGCGTAGTATCAAACGTTATTCTTTAGCGAGTGTTTTTATAGCTATTTTTGAAATTATAAATCATTTGTATGGACGTAAGAGGAAATGGTGGGAATTTTACGATAAGCCAAAATCTTTTATAAGGGATGAACTTCCTTTTGATATTGGTCCTTATTTTCCTATGTCTTTGTGGTTCCTTAAATTTTCATATGGAAATTTCAAAAAATTTGTATTGATTAATGCCATAGCGAATGGACTATTTGCTTTTCTCTTCATGCCTTTCTTAAAAAAAATTAAAATTGTTCGTCTAAAAAGGTTAAACTATTTTCAATTCTTTATATACATACATTACAAAGCGTATATATTGTATGCGATCCAGTATTTGTTTGGAAAAGTGACAGGTTATAACGGTGTACTCAATAAATGGAGCTAAAGATACCCAACTAATGGGTCCAAGAGATAATGATGGGGATCGCTACGGCGATCCCGTTTTCTTATTGTACTAACGGGGCAGTTTAGTTTAAACAGATACGGATACTTTCTGTGGACTTGTATATTGAGATTTGAAGTAAAAAAACTCGCCAGGGGCGAGTTTGGTTGATGTCAATTTGATTCTTTTTTCAGTCTGAAGGTATAAGGAACAAAAGGGCTTTAGATATTTATTTTGCTAATTTTACAAGCATATGAGCTAATTTGTGTTGTTCCTCTTCGTTTCCTACCTTCCAGAGCTCCTGGAGGAGAATTTCCTCACGGTTTTGAGGTTCAGTATTTTTAGCAAGATAGTCGGCAACCTTTTCAGCACTTTTCGCCAATTGCTCTTCATTCATGCCCAGTTTTTCCCCTACTGATATTTTGTTGTGTAGGTATGATTTAAACTCATTAAAATTTTCCAACTTGTCATACATTTCGCTATTGTCCATGTTTTTTACGGCTTCTTCAGCTTTGTTAGGATTTGCTTCATTATTGTTAAACATGTAATATCCCTCCATTTTGTTTAAGTCCCTTAATGTATACCCCTTAGAGAAATGTTCAAACTGAAAGAGCGGTGTAACAATGTAGTTTTCAGTTATCTTATGGTAAAAAAATTTCGTTTAATCAGGTCACTTTTGAACACCTTATTGAGCTAACGTGGCAGGTTAGTTTAACAAGGGATGTTATAATTAGGATAAAAAAAGCAACTTATTTTAAATAATTTAAACTGAGGTATACAGAATGTTTCTAGAAAAGCACGAACCAGTACAAGGTGAGGAATTTACTTGGTTTGATGAAAATGGAAACGCTGTTGAAATTGAAGAAACAAATATAATGTCACAATTATCCATGATAAATAGGTTGTAACTTTTCAATTGTTTTGTCGTTTTTTTTATCAATAGGGTATGCGGGGATTTTGTATACAAAAAAGATTTTCAAACTAAAAAATCCGATTTCCTAAATTATTGAGGAATCGGATTTTTTGATTTGTCTTATTACATAATCTGCCCTATGGTTTTGCGATTTTTGCTGGACTATTTTACGTTATGATGGCAAAAATCAATCTATTTGTTTAAGATGTTGTCCTCTAAGACAGATGATTTATCACCATATACTTTCGTAATATGATTTTCTCCCCAAACACATAAAGAATCCAAAATACTTTTCATACTCCAGCCATATTCGCTAAGCTCATATTCCACTTTTGGGGGAATTTCATTATAAATAATCCGGTTAATAATTCCATCCTGTTCTAATTCACGTAATTGTTGAGTTAACATTTTCTGTGTGATGGCAGGCATAAGGCGTTTTAATTCACTTGTTCGTTTCTTACCATGTGTTAAATGACAAAGGATTACACACTTCCATTTCCCACCTATAACCTCAAGTGTAGCTTCAACCGAAATATTATACTTTTTAGTAGACATACTTAACCTCCTACTCAAAATTATAGGAACTAAAAAGTACCTATATTACTTTCAGGTGCTTATATAACTTTAAAGTGCGTACTTACTTTTATAAAACACACTCCATATAATACATCTTGCGGGCATTTTCTACCAGAGTTTTTGCAGTTCATGTCCTAGAAAAATTTCACATCACTAGAAAGGAGGAAGGACCATGGAAAATAAAAAAAGTACATGGGCACTTTTAGCTTTAGCAGTAAGTGCATTTGCAATTGGAACCACAGAATTTATAAGTGTTGGTTTATTACCCCTCATTGCAAATGACATGCATATTTCTGTTACAACAGCGGGGTTAACAGTTTCCTTTTATGCATTAGGGGTAACTTTTGGAGCACCCATTCTGACACCTTTAACATCGAGCATATCTCGAAAAGCTTTGTTGCTTTGGATTATGGTCGTCTTTATTGTTGGAAATAGTATCGCGGCAAGTGCAACGAGTTTTACAGTGTTGATAGTTGCGCGTGTAATCACAGCTTTTTCACATGGAGTATTCATGTCTGTGGGTTCAACCATTGCTGCTGATGTAGTTCCTGATAATCGTAGAGCTAGTGCCATTTCCATTATGTTTTCAGGGCTAACTATAGCAATCGTGACTGGAGTACCTTTTGGTACTTTTATTGGTCAACAATTTGGATGGAGAGAAGCCTTCATTGCAATTGTCATTATTGGAATCATTGCATTTATCGCAAATTGTATTATGGTTCCATCTAATCTGCCAAAAGGTACTCGTACATCATTACGCATGCAATTCAAACCCATTACCAATGGTCGTTTACTACTTGTTTTTATTATTACAGCACTAGGTTATGGAGGTACATTTGTTGTTTTTACGTATTTATCTCCTCTACTTCAGCAAATTACACATATTAAAGAAGGTACTATTGCCATTATTTTACTTGTGTATGGAGTAGCTATAGCAATTGGTAATATCATTGGTGGAAAGATATCGAATAAGAAACCTATTGTTGCATTATTTTATATGTTTATCATACAAGCCATTGTGCTTTTTATTTTAACATTTACAGCACCGTTTAAAGTTGCGGCATTAGTAACCATCTTGCTTATGGGACTCTTTCATTTTATGAACGTACCTGGCCTTCAAGTATATGTCGTAATATTGGCGGAACGCTTTGTTCCAAAAGCAGTTGATGTAGCATCCGCAATCAATATTGCAGCTTTCAACGCTGGAATAACACTAGGTTCATACCTTGGGGGTGTGATTACTGATTCCATTGGACTTATCCATACTGCTTGGATTGGCGCAGTAATGGTTCTTGGAGCTGTGATCCTTACTAGTTGGAGCATGGCTTTAGAGAAAAAAGATCAAAAAAATGCAAATGTAGCATGAAACGATTATGGGGGTGAAAAATATGAGTACTTCAAGTATGGGTGAAATAAGAAAAAGAATTTTAATAGAGGAGGAAACACTTCAATTTTCCTCTTTTACAAATGAAGATGCCTTTCAATTAGGTTTATTAATGGTTGAAACAGCAAAGCACGAGGGGAAATCGATTGCTGTTGATATAACAAAAAATGGAGTGCAATTATTTCATTTCAAGATGACAGGTACGACTGAGGAAAATACCAAATGGATTGAGCGGAAAAAACGGGTCGTTTCTTTGCATAATCATAGCTCGTATTATATGCAGATACAAAGTGAGTTAAGTGGAATCCCACATCATGAAGAATACCGTTTAGATGCCACGGAATACGCGGCGTTTGGTGGAGCATTTCCCATCCAAATAAAAAACGTAGGGGCTATTGGGATGATAACAGTATCAGGATTAACCCCTGAAGAAGATCATGAATTGGTTATTAGAGCAGTTAAAAATTATTTAAATAATCAGTTTTAGAAGAGGATGCTATGCCATTAATCGAGCTAAATACTTAACGGGAGCCGATAAAGACTTTCTTTCCAAAAGTCGGACATTTTAAAAACGCACGCATTCGAAAAAAATTCAAATAGATAATAATGGAGGTAATTTTAATGGTTAAAAATTTACAGGATACAACTACATTGCATAACGGGGTAAAAATGCCTTGGTTTGGAATAGGAGTATTTAAAGTAGAAGAGGGACCTGAGTTAGTTAATGCGGTAAAAGCAGCTATTAAGAATGGTTATCGTAGTGTTGATACTGCAGCTATCTATGGAAATGAAGAAGGAGTCGGACAAGGCATCCGTGAAGGAATTCAAGAAGCAGGAATTGCAAGAGAAGATTTGTTTGTGACTTCAAAAGTTTGGAATGCTGATTTAGGATATGAGTCTACAATAGCAGCATATGAAACAAGCTTAAAAAAACTTGGATTAGACTATCTAGATTTGTATCTAATCCATTGGCCAGTAGAAGGTAAATATAAAGATGCTTGGAGAGCATTAGAGACTCTTTATAAAGCAGGAAAAATAAAAGCCATTGGGGTAAGTAATTTCCAAACACATCACCTTGAAGAATTGATGAAAGATGCTGAGATTAAACCGATGGTGAATCAAGTAGAGTACCATCCACGTTTGACTCAAAAGAAAGTTCAATCTTTCTGCCAAGAACATGGTATTCAACTAGAAGCATGGTCACCATTAATGCAAGGACAATTATTAGATAATGAAGTTCTAACTGAAATTGCTAATAAGTATAACAAGTCCGTTACTCAAGTCATTTTACGTTGGGACTTACAAAACGGTGTTGTAACCATTCCAAAATCAACAAAAGAACATCGAATCATTGAAAATGCAAATGTATTTGACTTTGAGTTAACCATAGAAGATATGAAACGAATTGATGGCTTGAATCAGAATCATCGAGTCGGTCCTGACCCGGATAATTTTGATTTTTAGTGAAACTACTTAAATAAACTTATCAAATTAAATATTAGCAACATATCTTTGGGGGACCACCAGCAAAACAAAAGGGACAGGCAAAAGCTGACCTAGAACACGAAAAATTATTTGGAGTTGATAAGGAATGAGCAATAAGTTATTTTCACCTTTTGAACTGAAATCTTTAAAATTGAAGAACCGAGCTGTTATGGCTCCAATGTGCCAATACTCAGTAACTGAAAAGGACGGGAAGCCTAACGAGTGGCATTATGTTCATTACGTCAGCCGAGCTATCGGGGGGACTGGTCTAATCATAATGGAAATGACTGATATAGATCCTGATGGAAGAATTACGGATTATGACCTTGGTTTATGGTCAGATGACCAAATTCCAGCCTTCTCAAGAATTATTGACCAGGTCCATGCCTATGGTACAAAAATAGGCATACAGATTGCCCATGCCGGACGAAAAGCAGAGGATGCTGCCAATCCTGTTGCCCCCTCTGCGATAAAATTTCCGGATGAAGGCTATAAAACTCCACGTGCTTTATCAACTAAGGAAGTAAAGGATATGGTTCAGCTGTTTGCTGATACGGCAAGAAGGGCAGTGAAAGCGGGAGTGGACATGATTGAAATTCATGCTGCTCACGGGTATTTGATCCATCAGTTCCAATCACCGCTTACGAATAAACGTGATGATCAATACGGGCAGGATCTTTCCCTTTTTGGGAAGGAGGTTATCCAAGCTGTAAAAAAAGAAATGCCATCTGACATGCTCTTATCTGTCCGTATCACAGCAGTAGAATACGCTGATGGAGGCTATGATTTAGATCATGCAGTTATGCTAAGTAAAGCCTATAAAGAAGCAGGTGCTGATATTCTCCATGTTAGTAGCGGTGGTGAAGGTATTCCAGGTGAAAGAAAGCCAGGAAACTACCCAGGCTACCAGGTTCCATTTGCCCGTAAGATTCGTGAGGAGGTTAGCATTCCGGTAATTGCAGTAGGAATGCTCGAGAAACCTTCTGTAGCGGAGGCAGTGATTGGGAATGGAGATGCAGACTTGGTTGCAATTGCCCGCGGAATGCTAGTGGATCCATACTGGTCTACCCATGCAGCTATTGAATTACGGAGCAAGCAGTTAAATGTACCGAAACAATATGAACGTGGTTATCATATAAAATAACGCTGTTTATTGCGTGGTCAACTTTTTCATAAAGTCTTGGATCATTAAATATGTGAGTTTTGAATAATAACAATAAGAAGGCTATAGCTTTGTAATCTATAGCCTTTTTTATTTGGCCCAATTTAATTAACCAATCAAGGGACGAGTTGACACGGTTTGTGAGGATAAATGGTCAGTCAATTTGTACCTAATGTCAGGAAACGCACAGTCTATAGTATATAGTGGTTTCCCATATCCATTAGCTATTTTATAACTATAAGGAATGCCACCAATACTTAAAGTAACGGGTGCAAGAGTTAAAGATTGGGAAGGCTGTGGCGATCCCCTTTTTTATTGCACTAAACCAGCTAATAGTTTGTCAATATTTTTCAATAAAAACTTAAAATATCTCATGTTATACTAAAAATGTGCATGCTAAATAACCTTCCGTTATTCTGATTTTGGAAGGTTTTGTTTTATTTAGTTAGATTTAGGCTCTAAGCTATATCTTGGAAAGTTGTTCTGTTCTTTAAAAGGGCAAATATCCAATGTAAGAGTTTATTTACACTAGCGATTACAGCTACTTTAAAAGGTTTTCCTTCGTCACGTTTCTTATCATAGAACTCTCGTAATTTCTTATTACGAGGAATGATTTCGTCGCTCGTTTTGCTCTTACGACAGTCACGTATTGCACAACGAACTGCCATATATAAGGCGTGACGAAGCCTGCTTGACCCTCTTTTAGTGATTCGGTTTTTGGTGGCTGTAAATTTACCAGATTCAAATACACTGGGGTCAACCCCAGCGAAAGCTACCAGCTTTTTAGGATCGGTAAATCGATCTATCTCCCCAATTTCTGAAATGATCGTTGCAGCGATCTTTTCTCCGATACCAGGGATAGATTTGATAAGATTATATTCTTCAACTTCTTTAGCCAGTGCATCTATCTCAGATTCTAACTTGGATAGGTGCTCTTTGTATTGAAGAATGATGTTTATATACATCCCAAGACTTAAAATATGACTCTGATAAACCGTCTTTTCAAACGGATTTCGGTTTGCAGCAGCTTTGAGTTGGATAGCTTTTTCATTAGCCCATCTGTATGAACGACTTTTACATAATTGAGCGATTTTGTCAGCTATGGTTTCAACACTTGCCTCTAATATATCTTCAGTTGAGGGAAACTCTGAAAGAGTTAACAGTGATACTACTGAATATAAGTCGCCAAAAACCCCTCTATATTCAGGAAAGACCTGGTCTAGAATGGCTTGAAATTGTAGCTTTGTTTGGATCAATACCCCAGTAATATTCTCGTGCTGTCTGGTGAGATCTCGAAGGTTTAAAAGCTGCACACCACGCTTCTTATACGGCTCTAAATCCTCTTTATAAAACAGCTCGCAGAGATGGTAAGCATACTGCATCTGTCTTTACTTTTCGAAGACTTGAACTTTTAGCTTTATAAGAGATTAATGGATTAACGATTATTAATAAAAATCCACGGTCCTCCAAGTATTGAACAACTGGGGAATGGTAATGTTCCGTTGCTTCTAGGACGATAGGTGGTTTCTTACCGGTCTCTCTCTTTACGATCTCCAGAAACTCTACAAGTAAATCTAGACCTTCTATAGTATGAGAAACTTTAAAACCCTTACGATATGGTTTGCCTTTATCTAAAAATGCCTGAACCTGACTTTCTCCTTTTGAAACATCCAGACCAATGACTGGATTCATTTTAAAATCCTCCTCCTAAACTAGTAATTTGCCAGTACCCCTAATTCCTCCATGCAGTGTCATAGCTTCGCTTGTTATACAAGATCGAGGTCCCAACCAGCCTCAATCATGTTTCTACAAGTAGTGGGCGAACCGCTTAGCTGACGGGGTCAAAGCCCCACGGGAAGGTTAGTGAAAGAAGGAATACTTCATTCGATGTTGAATTTTTAATATTACAGAAAAAATTAGTCAGTTATGGTGGTGTTTGTTTGATTAAATTAATTAAGCAAGAAGAAAACGAAACTATTTATTGGGAGGTTTGGCAAGACGGTAGAACCTTAACCATCCATTACGGAACTGTCGGGGATACTGGAGAAACAGAAGATTTGAAATTGCCGATGTTTCAAAGGGCAGAAAAAGTAATGGATGAACTAGCAGAAGAAAAAGTTAACGAAGGTTTTGAGTATCTAGAAGAGGACGAATTAATTGAGATAGTGGTTCAATATAGCTATAAAGATGATGAAATGCAAACAGCACTGAAACTTAGGCACTCTGTTGAAGACCTTATGAATGAATGTCTAGGTTGGACAGGTAATGGTTCGTGTGATGGCGGTGATATTGGCAGCGGTACAGCTAATATTTTCAACTATGTTGTAGATGTAGGAAAGGCTACAAGAACAATAATAGAGGAACTTAAAAATAACAATTTACTACAGGGTGCAAAAATTGCTTATTTAAATCCTGATGATGAAATATATATTGTTTTATATCCTGATGGAGAAGAGTTTGACCTTATTTAATAGGCGTTGAGAAATCTTTACGCTCTTTTTGGTGCTAATTATAGTGTAAATCGAATCCTAAAGCCTGTAGCCGAGTGGAGTGTAGGGGCTATTGAAGCTCCCTACCCCCATTAAAACATAATTGGAGATTGTGAAGGATTGTTCTTACGATAACGGGTGCAATAGTTCAAGATCGAAGAATGAATTACATAAAAACCCGCTAGATTCTAGCGGGCATTTTTGTATTAACGGAAAGATCCACCGAATTGTTGTTCAGCCATTCTTACTAATCGTTTTGTTATTTCGCCACCAACAGAACCATTAGCTCTTGAAGATGTATCGGCTCCAAGCTGCACACCAAATTCTTGTGCAATTTCATACTTCATTTGTTCAAGTGCTTGCTCTACTCCTGAAACTAAAAGCTGATTGTTATTGTTGCTTCGTGCCATAATATATCATCTCCTATTTTGTAATTGTTTTACATTATTAGTTTGGAAATAGATAGTTTTAATTATTCCTATCATAAAGTTGGTAAGTTTTGGGTTCAGTAAGAAGAATTTTCTTAAATTATAAAACATTTTCATAACAATCCAACAGTTGCTGGGACGATTTCCTTTGTTATTGAGCTAACGAAGCAGGTTAGTTCAACAAAGAAATTTTTGATAAAATTTACTAAGGAGGATTTATTGGGGGGTATATTTATGATATTGGTAAGTTCTTGCTTAGCGGGGCTGAAGGTGAGATATAACAGTACACACAGTTTAAATAATGGAATAGCTAAACTTGTAGAAGAAAATAAAGCTATTACAATATGTCCAGAATTACTCGGAGGATTTTCAACTCCCAGAGAACCTGCTGAAATAATAGGTGGAAACGGAGAAGATGTACTTGATGGAAAGGCTAAAGTAATTGAAAAGTCAGGAAAAGATGTCACGGACATTTACATAAAAGGTGCTTACGCTACTCTAAATAAAGCTAAAGAAATAAATGCGACCGTAGTAGTTCTAAAGGAATATAGCCCATCCTGTGGCAGTTCAATGATTTATAACGGTGAATTCATTGGTAAAAAACTTCAGGGGATGGGGGTTACTTCTGCTTTATTAAAAAGAAATGGATTAAAGGTAATTTCAGAAGAAAAATTTGCTGAAACCTTTCTTTAACTAAAATTAGCATAGATTGTTTGTCCACACCTAAATAAGAAAATGTTACTTCTATTTTCAAAAGAAAGTTTGTGAAACAATGTACTTAAAGTAACGGGGCTTGAATTCAAAAGGGAGCATTAAGTTAATGGAAAAGCAACCAAAGGAAGGGTTCGTATAATTATTTATGCTGTTGAATAAAAATTCATTATATGTTAATATAACAATAGTTTAAATTCTTCTGAGTTTAGACCTCCTAAATGGACTTAGCCTAGACCACTAAGTTCAACTTTGACCTTTGATTTTATAGATCAAAGGTATTTTTTTGTTTGGATATTGTTGTAAATTGGACTCTTTCTACATAATTTTAATTTAAATTGAATATAGTTTTGTGAAATTTTGTACTTAAACTAACAGGCAGGTTACTTGAAGAAGGAAATGTTTAATTTGTTAATGAAATTATAATAATGAAAGATTTATTGATGAAGGAGTTTAAATTCTTGGAAAATCAATCACAATCAGTCCCATTTTAAACAAATAATGTTCTTCAGCACCCATGTATGAACGGTAGAACTTCCATCATCTGTGATGCTGTGTCAGTAGCGAGGGTGCTAACGGAGACGATAGTGAAATGGGCAGTCAGGAGTTGTTGAGCAAGATCGAACTTATTATGTACCTAATCATTAGTGAACGACTAGGTTGAGGAGTGTGGCTATTGCCAATTATAAAATTATCCATGTTTATTAAAGCACCTATTCAAGTGTGTTTTGATTTGTCGCGCAGCATTGATATTCATATGGAATCGACTGCTTATACAAACGAAAGAGCAGTTAAAGGTCGTACAAGCGGGTTGATCGAACTAGGAGAAACCGTGACTTGGGAGGCTACACATTTTGGGATTCGCCAGCAGTTAACATCAATTATTACTGAGTTTGATCCGCCTAATAGTTTCGTAGACGAGATGGTTAGCGGTGTTTTTAAAAGGTTTAGGCATGAACATACATTTGAATTAGTAGACGATGGGACGTTGATGAAGGATAAATTCGATTATACCTCACCTTTTGGACCACTTGGCAGGTTGGCAGACGTGATGTTTTTACGATCATATATGGAACGTTTACTTTTGCGAAGGAACGAATATATAAAAAGTAATGCCGAAAAATGAAAAGTGATACCGAATATAGGGTATTACGCTCCATTGAAGAACGATAGAACTTCCATCATCTTGTTGCTGCGTCAGCAGCATTGGTGGCTAAAGGGGACTAGAACTCAAGAATGATCACCTGTCGGTATTTTTTTCTTATTCGACTAAAGGGGCAGGTTAGTCTAAGTACAGGGTTTCACAATTTTACCCTTTTTTCAAAGGTAACTGTCAACTTATATATGGTAAAATAAAGAAAAAACAGGTGGGAGGAATTGAATAAATGGAGTAATTCCTGCAATAGTTACTCTTTTACCGTTATTAATCCTAGCATTTGTTTTAAGGTGGGTTCGTCAAATCAAAATTAATAGCGATATTCAATTTGAACAAATTAAACAAATTATCTCTATTTTGCGAAAAAATGAAAAGATAAGTTAATTATTTAAAGCTATCGGGTTGCGTTTCTACAATTGGTGGAGACGCATTTTCTTATTGAAGTAACGGGGCAGAATAATTGAATTAAGATTTGGTGACCCAGCAAAACCAGTTTTTAAAAAAAGGCTGAGCCTCTTGAAGGATCGTATATAGATTGTCTGGTAAATCGACTTGTGAAACATTTCTACTTAAAATGGATAAGTTAAAGCTGGCGCAACAACCAGAAAAAGGATTAATCTCCCATGAGTGCTACCCCTAAAGGGTGCGCAAGTCGGTGGTACACCGTGGTCGTTGGAGTCAGACTAACGGATGGGCTCAAAGGCACCATAGTTCAAAGACCTTCTTCGCCAGCATTAAAACAGTATAGACTGCATGATCTATTTTCATTCTCTGTGGTGCAGCGACGATTTTGCGCTGCATGGATGGCTAACGGGTAGCGATTGTTCAATAAGAACAGTCGCTTTTCTTGTTCCGCTAAAGAAGCAGGTTAGTGCAAGAAGGGATAAGAGGTGAAAGAGGAGAATATGCTATGTAGGAATAGTTATTAAGGAGCTGTTTGTATGCTTCATATGAATGTATTCAAAAAATTTAAAACCTCTTATCAAATTAAATTTTCGAATGACTATCGTTTTTTATGCCATACAATGGGCAGTAAAACAATAATTTATGATACAAGTTCTTGGAAAAAAATAAAGGAGCTTAGTAAACCTAATAATCCTGGATATATTCATTTCTCAGATAATGATGATTATTTATATATAAAAAACACAATCGGTACTGTAAGTGTGTATGAAACGGTTGGATTTCAGTTAATCAAAACCATTAAATCGAATAAAAAATATCAACTTGTTGAAGCTGACTTTGCTTTAACCAATACTTCATTCATTATCCTTGATACACTGAAAACGAAAGACGGACATCAACTGGCATTAATCAACATTGAGAAGGGTGAGTTTAGAGTACTAACTCAATTTAAAGATTCAATTACTCTTATTTATTTTAATCACTTTATCCAGGCTGAAAGTGCCTATTTATTTACTCTGAGTTATGAAAATAACGATGATTATAGAGTTCATAAAATTGTAAAAGTGAAAGAACCAATAAAAAATGAGTCAATAGAGGTGATAGAGAACTCAGAAATTTGGTATTGGGATTCCATCATTTTTAACACTATTCATAACGTATATATTGTGGTTCAAAGTTATGACATAGTTATACTTGATAGAAAGTTTAAGGGAATTATAAAGAAAGTTAACTTGTCAGATAAAGATTCTCCTGACTTTGGTTATTTTCAACACATTCACCTGTCAAATAATGGGGAGTATATTATCATTACTTATAGCGATACAGTTTTAATTTTACGATACTCTGACTTACAAATCATTTTAGTTGAAAAAATCCAATATGCTTGTTTCGCAGAATTTAGCACCGATAACCGATCTATTCTTATAGGAACGTGGGAGAATGGTTACATTCTTGAAAACACCTTATGTTAGTGTCTTCGGAGAGATGAAGGTCACCGTTCTTCTCTTTCTAATAAGTATTGTGAAATTATTCACTTAAAGTAACGGGTGCTTTACTAAAAAATAAGGACCATTATTGAAGTGATTTCGTATTTTTCAATATTCTGCAATCGGGTGCCTTCTTGAATAAAAAATTGTTTTCTTTTATTACGTATAAAATTATATATAATTTGTAAACTAAATTTATCCACATTAAGATTAAGGAATCGATGATATGATCCAAGATAAGGTGTTAGTAGTTGGTTTATTAGGTGTTCTGTCAACAATACCAGGAGAGATTATTTCGAGGATATTTGTTTATTTTGGCATTGGTAAGTATGGTATTTATGAATTAGCAAGTCTTATTATTACATTTAACAGACCTGTATTTACCATAGGAATAATTGTAGATTTTTTAGTTGGCAGTGTTTTTGCAATCTTACTTTACTTTATATTTGAAAAGTTGGGTTCATGCCATTTAATTATTAAAACTACTTTGTGCAGTTTACTGTCCTGGTTAGTATGTGAACTTTTATTCACATCGACAGTAGAAGGTAAGTATATCCCTATTAGACCCATAAATGATTATTATTCCCATATTTTGAGTGCCATGATTTTTGGTATTACATTAGGACTGTTGCTAAAAAAATTTGTTTTCACGAAATTAAATTCCTGATAAGTTTAATCCTTTTAAAATCTCCTCAAGTATTACTTTAAGAAGTCGTCTTTTTGATATGTACCGGTATCTAAAATAACCTGTTTTAACTAGTAAACCCCTTCAACAGTTGAAGGGGTATTTACATACTATTTTTTTTCGATGATAACGAATAAAACACCTATGAAAATTAGGGAAGAGCCAATCCAAAATGTTACACCTATGTTCTCTCCTAATATGAGCCATCCAAGTAATGTTCCTACCACAGGTTGAAAGAAGAAAAAGATTCCTCCACTGGAGGCGTTAAGCATCTGTAAACCACGATTCCAAAGTAGGAATCCACATGCAGTTGAGATAATGCCTAAATACAAGACTCCTCCCCATATAGTTGGGTGAGTTAGTTGAGAGATATTAATTGCTTGTAACCGTGGCAAAACAAATGGCGTTAATACGATTAAGGCTACCAAAATGGAATAGGTGGTTACCACAATTTGTGAATAATCACTTGGCAGCCGCTTTACGAGGACAGACATGAGTGCCCATGTTAAAGCAGCAATAACTAGTGCAATACCTCCAAGTTTACTGGACATATTCACATCACCAATGCCAACTATGAGAAGCACTCCAATTGTCGCTAAACAAACAGAGATACTCTTTTTTAACGTAAACCGTTCATTAAGGATTAAGCGTGCAAAAATCACCATAAATGCCGGTGTTGAAGAAGTGATTATGGCACCCATTTGTGCAGTAGATAGCATGGTCCCCGTTTCCTGAGCGACAATTGAAATGGCATTACCAATGATTCCAATGGCGATGATGATCAAGACATAACGTTTCTCAATTCGCCATTTTTGTCTTGTAATAAACCCGATTATTAGAAGTGCGACAATCGCTACTAAATATCGCATCCACACAAGTTCCAATGGAGGTATGACCGATACGACCACTTTCACAACAACGTACATTCCGCCCCAAATACTTGAAGCTAGGATTAAATATAATGAACCTAAAAAGGTGTTTTTCATTTTTTGTTCCCTCCGTATTATGATTAGGTTGAGAATGCCCCTAACGGAGAGAGGTAGTCACCTTCACTCTATTAAGAGCAGAAGTGTGCTACTGGTACATCATTTTCAAATAATGGAGTCCAATACATGTTGATTCACCTCAAGTCAAATTAATCTACAATGATCTTTTTTAAATTATAGCAAAAAATAGTAAACTTTTGAGTTAAATAATGGTATGTTTTTGTCGTATAGATTGTATGTATGTCTCAATAAGATGAAATATAGAAAGGATAGAGCGTTTTGAACAAGTTTACGAGTTTACTTATTAGTTTCATATTAATTCTAATTACAGGCTGCAGTGCAAATAATTTTGAAATCAAGCTATCTACTCCCAAATCATTTACACCCGATCAAGCTACTCCCATTCAAATGAAGATTTTAGATCGGGAAGGTAACCCCGTCGAAGGTGCGAAGGTAAGCGCAGATTTGGATATGCAAGGGATGAGTCATGGAGATATTTCGATGAAAATGAAGGAAACAAGAAAGGGTGTGTATGTTGGACAAGCTGAATTCGAAATGGAAGGGGATTATACGGCTACCATAAAAATAGACCACAAAGGTGAAAAGTGGCTGGGTGAAAAAAGATTTTCAATTGTCTACAAGAAGGTCCAATAGTTTTTGCAAAACTTTTAACAAAATTAATCCCCATCACCCCAATGGTATTGTTATAATGATTTCAAGAAGGGGGTGCTACACGTTGGAGAATCCTTCGAGATTGTCTGGTACTTCTGCCACTCATGCAAAGCCTACTATGGAAACGGCGATACTTTGCGTGGGGCAAAACTAAATTAATATCATATCGCCTATTTCATCACCTGGCTTTGCACCTTATTTAATCGATTCATAAATAAGGAGCTGGCAGTCTTGAAATATGTAAATGCAAGCAACATTTTACCTGATAATCTTATTAAAGAAATTCAAAAATATGTACAAGGGGAAACGATTTATATCCCGAAACCTGAAACGACTTTTCGTAAATGGGGTACCCTTAGCGGTGGTCGAAAGATCCTTGATCAGCGCAATTCTAATATAAAAAGCGCCTTTATGAGCGGAACAAGTATTCAGGATTTAGCAGATGAATATTTCCTTTCAATTGAAACCATCAAAAAAATAGTCTACACAAAGCACGGGTGATTTTGTCCGTGCTTTTTTATGTAAAGAATATTTCTAAGTTGAATTTTACATATTCCCATTCAGCATTATTCTTTAAAATAAATGGAAGGAGGGGAAACATATGTCCGAAAAGTATATTAAAAATGCGGAATTTAATTTCATTCAAAATCAGGTAGCCCTGATTAAAGATAGCTATAAAAAGAATGCGGCCCCAAATGTAATCCAGGCTGTAAAGGATTTAGCGAACATGAAAATCATCGAACTATTTCCAAATGCATCGAACGAGCAAAAGGTGATGTTAGATCTATCTGCGCTTAAAACCGACCAGGAATATGACAAATACATGAAGAAGCTTCAGGACTATCTGTTACCATTTCCAAAGATTTCCGAGGCACAATTGAAAAAAATGTTTCCCAAAAATAAAAAATTAAAGCTTCCTGACTTAGACAAAATGAATCTAGATCTGCTGTCTTATTTAAGTTGGGTAGATATCAGCACAAATAAGAAGTTTATTGTGTTTGAGGTAGAGGAGAAGCTGGTTGGAATAGAATGCAAATACACCTTGTTTCCTAAGGATAATATCTGTTCCTTCTGTAATCGATTTGGCCAGGTTGCCTTTATCTCCACCGTTACTAAAGCGAAAAAGGCAAAAAACCCTGATTACTATAAAGCGATCGGAAATTATATCTGCTTTGAAAGCTCAGAATGTAACAAGAAAATAACCAATGTCGATTATTTAACCACTTTCTTGAAAGAATCGTTGGGAGAAAAAACTGTCCAGTAAGGTAAAACCTTCCTTTATATTTAAGGGGCTGCACATATCTGTTCTGGGATCAGGTGAAGCAGCCGAGCTGATAAATAGACGGAGAAATTCCGCCTATTTTCTTGAAAAATTCAAAAATGGAGGATTTTGCTTTGCAAAAGCGGAAATCCTCCCCTTATTTTCCCCGAAACGAGCTCCAATCTGAATTTAACCGGAAAATCTCCGCTTAATATACTTTTGCTGGTTATTCGTTTAAGGACGAGATAAATCTGCACTTCAAGTTTTCAAAAAGAAGTTACAATTAATCAGAAAAAATTGTTTCATTTACTTGGCGGTCACAACTCTACACAAATTTGAGAAACCGACCTCAGTTAAGCATGATTTTTAAGGAAAGTTACGAGTTACGTAATTTGAACATAAGGCTGGCTAGAATGGTTGTTGTACGAAACAACTCATTCAGCCAGCCTTTTTAGATTGTAAATTTGCAAATCCGTTGCTTTCTTAGAACACTTTCCCCACGATTACCCAGAAAATTGTAACCGCTTCCCCTAATTTTATTTGTTTACCATTAAGCAAGGTTCAGGGTATAATAAAATTTATTAATTTAGGATACCGAAATAAATGTAAAAAATACGATTTATATAGAAAGGCGATGGAAATTGAATAAACCTACTGGAAAGAAACGAATACAGCTTGCCATCCTCTTAGGATCACTTGGACTGTTAGGGCCTTTTACAATTGATACGTATTTACCGTCTTTTCCAACGATTGTAAAAGATTTTGATACGACGGCTTCACTTGTACAAATTAGTTTAACCTCCTGTTTATTAGGCCTCGGACTAGGGCAATTAGTAATTGGTCCGATGAGTGATGTGAAAGGGCGCAGGCAACCCTTGCTCATCTTTATCACCCTGTACTTACTGGCGTCTATCACATGTGCGTTAGCGCCAAATATCTATTTCCTTATCATTGCTCGTCTAGTCCAGGGCTTTGCTGCTGCTGGAGGACTTGTGATTTCAAAAGCGATTGTCAGAGATCTTTTTAGTGGAAAGGAACTGACCAAGTTCTTTACGCTGATGGTGTTAGTGGGGAACCTCGGGCCAATCGCAGCCCCGATTGTTGGAGGCGGAATTCTCACGTTTACCAATTGGCATGGGGTTTTTGTTGCTTTGGCCTGTATTGGTGCGGTGCTGCTCTTCACTGTTACACTCAAATTAGAAGAAACTCTCCCAGAAGAAAACCGTGTTCCAAGTAATTTGCCACAAATCATGAGCAATTTTGGTTCATTATTCAGAGATCGAACATTTATGGGATACGCACTCACTCAAGCCTTTACTACCGCAGGTATCTTTGCCTATGTATCTGGGATTCCGTTTGTTTATCAGAATATTTATCATGTCACACCGCAGCAATTTAGTTTATTATTCGGGACCAATGGAATAGCATTAATTATAGGAAGTCAGCTGGTTGGCCGCTTAGCAGACATCATTTCGGAGCGGACCTTCTTAAAAATAGGGTTAGTCATCGCTAATATAGCAGGTGCCGTTTTACTCATCGCTTTACTTTTAAACGCACCACTTTTCGCCGTTGTCATTCCGATTTTCTTTTTTATATCTTCCATTAGTATGATTGGCACCACGTCATTTACTTTAGCGATTGAAACGCAAGGTCATATTGCGGGAAGTGCCTCTGCATTATTAGGTGTATTGCCATTTGTACTTGGCTCGTTAAGTGCTCCACTAGTTGGAATAGCAGGGGCGTATACAGGTGTTCCTATGGGTGTCATCATCTTGGGCTCAAGTATTCTGGCTTTCCTTTCTTACTTTGTGTTGGTACGAAAATCTTCGCTAGGGATCCAATTATCCGAAGACCAATACTCAGTCAAGAAACCAAGTATCTAAAGATATAAATTAAAAAGAGAACACATTTCGTTAATGAGCGAATGTGTTCTCTTTTATTGATTCACTATTAATCTTAATAGAACATTTAGTATTATTCTAATGATTTTTGTGCTCCACATTTTCTTTACCGCTTACATTTATTATTATTTTTCTTTATCGTGCTCATCATCCATTATCCCTTTTGTTGATTGTTTAAATTCTTTAAGAGTAGAACCCAAAGCACGACCTAGCTCTGGCAGTTTTTTTGGGCCAAAAACAATTAATGCAATCACAAATATTAATACTCCACCACTGAACCCTATATTTCCCATTCGTTATTCCTCCCAGTTATTTTACGAAAAAAGCCGTAAAATACATGATTAATATCCCAAGTGTAAACCCAGTAAAATTCATCCAAGATACAACTGGTTCATTATTAATTTTGTGCTCATCGAACAGCATTTTGGAAATAACGAATATTACCTGTAAAATGGCACCTGCACCAATTCCTAAAAATACTGCACCCCAGATTGGTGAAAATATAAAGCCTCCGAACCAGGTTCCTAATATAGCAGGTGCACCAGCAATCGCTCCTAATAAAACAAATGTACGAATTTTTGGTGTACTCTTTAATAATGGAGCAGCAATTCCAATCCCCTCCGTAATATTATGCAGAGTAAATCCAATCACTAAAAATGTACCCAATGCAGCTTCGCCAAGTGCAAAAGAGGAGCCAATAGCCAACCCTTCACCAAAATTATGAAGGCCGATCCCTGATGCCATCAATAATGAAATTCCTAATGGTGAGTAACCTGATCGTTTTTGTCTTTGATGTTGATATTGATCAAATCCAACCAGTAAAAGAAATGAAATAACTGTACAAATAATTACCACCATGTTGCCCTGGAATACAGACGGAGCTTCAGCTCCAATTTCGAATCCATCCAATAACGTACCAAAAAATAAGAATAAGAGAAGTCCTACTGTAAGAGCTAGAACTGCATTAATCCATCTTTTTTTCAATCGTTTCATAAATGGATACCACAATAATCCGAGAGTAATGGGTACAATCCCAACATAAAAACCAATAAATCCGTAATTCAACACATTATCCCATGAAAATTCTGGAGTTAACGTTGCTGCCTCAATAGTAGCTTCTGTTATGATTCCATTTTCAGATATTAATAGAATTGTATGAGGATCACCTTCAACCCATGGATAATTGATCGTTACCTTACCATCCTCAAACCTTTTAAGTGTTGTATCAGGAGTGATTGAGAAATTCCAAACCGAATCATCCACAATCACTTGGGAAATCTTCAATGCTTTTGGGCCAGTATTGCTTACATCGAGCTCGAATCCTGATGGTACAATTTTAATTTGTTCAACATTTAGCACTTCAATTGGTGCAGCAGGATCTCGTTCTACTCCAGCTCCATTTCTAAATACCCATCCCAAAACAAGTATTAAAAGAACAAGTGGGATGAGACCAGTAATCAACCATTTAGATTTCATCATTTTCACTCCTTTCTATTCAGCCTCAAAGAATCCCATCCAGCCAAGCTCGGCAAATTCACTAACATGAGCGTGAAACATATATTTTCCCTTATAAGGAAACCGAACCTCAATGATTCCACGTTCCCCTTGACACTGAATGATGGTATCTGTAAATTGTGAAGGGTTGTCGTTTCGACCTGTTGGGATATAGGTGAAATAGTTGGCATGTAAATGAAAGGAGTTTAGTAAGTCAAACTCGGTAAAATTGCTTAAATAGATGCGGACAAGCTCATCCTTCTTGATTTTTATAGGATGATTCATAAAGGCAAAAGCGTACCCATTAACCGTATAAAATTCGTTTGCACCATCTAAATCTAAATCAAACGCATTCATGACCATATTTAATTCTAATGCTGGGTTTCTTGGGGTTTTTGGATCAATAATAAAATTTCCATATAACCCTTTATGAATATGTCGGGCTAAGGGTAGGACATGGCAATGATAAAGTTGTAAGCCATAGGGCTTGGCTTCAAATTCATACGTAAATGATTGACCTGGAGCAATAGGGGCTAATCCATCCATTTCAGGTGGGTGAATGCCATGAAAATGAATCGAGTGCGGGTGACTTCCTTGGTTAATAAAATGAAATCGTAGGAGATCCCCCTCCGTACAACGGAATGTTGGTCCTGGAATCGTTCCATTATAGGTCCAGCCAGGGAACTTAATCCCCTTTGCGATTTCTATTTCTTTATCAACTGCAACTATTTGGTACTCACGTAGAGTACGACCGTCTAATTGTTTGGTAGTTTTTCCATAATCAAACTCGGTTAAGAGACGTTCCGCCATCATATATCCTTCTGTTTTTGAAGAATCATACATATGGGTGTGATTTGCAGAATGACTATTGTGACTTGTTTTATGATCTTCTGCATGTGCCACACTGGAATATGGTGTAACTTTATTTAAAAAAATACTTCCTGCTATCCCTAATGCTCCGGTCGTTCCCATTTTTAAAATATCTCTTCGAGAAATATTATTTTTCGACATGTTTTTACCCCCTCCTAAAAAGTTTCCTCAAAGCAACTTTATTGTCCTTGTCAATACTGTAGGTTACGGACATTCATCTTGTCAATACAGAATTTGAAAACATTCAAATAATTATTTGACCATTTAAACCTAATTACATATACTGATAATCAAATAGGCGTTTGAATAAGGAGGCATGGAACTTTTGAAGCACGATGATCTATGTGAAGTAACCTGCGTGGATGGAGAAAAAGTAAAACGGGTAAAAGAATCTGTTTCCCAACAAAATACAATGGCTGTTTCCCAAATATTTAAAGCATTATCCGATGACACTAGAATTAAGATTGCATATGCCTTAAGTGAGGAAAATGAGTTGTGCGTTTGTGATGTAGCCAATATTGTGGGTAGTACAACCGCAACTGCTTCCCATCATTTACGACTTCTTCGAAATTTAGGTTTAGCGAAATATCGCAAAGAAGGGAAATTAGTCTTCTATTCCTTAGATGATGACCATGTAAGACAGTTGATCCAAATTGCCTTTGAACATCAAAAGGAGGTGGAAAACCATGAGTGAAGCTTTGGAACAATCAAGTGAAAAGACCGTTTACCGAGTGCAGGGATTCAGCTGAGCAGGCTGTGCCACAAAGTTCGAAAAGAACGTACAACACCTGGATGGTGTTGTTAATGCAAATGTAAATTTCGGTGCCTCAAAATTAACGGTTTATGGAGAAACAACAATTGAAGAGCTAGAAAAAGCAGGAGCTTTTGAAAATATAAAAGTGATTCCTGAAAAGCAAAGATTTGAAGAAAAGAAAGAGCCTTTCCTACAAAAACATTCAATAGTAATCGCCTCATTTGTTTTCTTGCTTATTGGATGGATTTCAGCAGAAATGAATAGTGAGGAAAGTATTTCTTCGATCCTAGCCTATGGAGCTTCCATCCTAATAGGTGGTTATCGCCTTTTCACGACGGGATTAAAAAATTTATTTCGCCTAGAATTTGATATGAGAACCTTGATGACGATAGCCGTTATCGGGGCAGCGATAATCGGAGAGTGGGGAGAAGGGGCGACAGTTGTTATTCTGTTTGCCGTCAGTGAGGTTCTAGAGTCTTATTCGATGGATAAGGCGAGACAATCCATTCGATCCTTAATGGATATTGCTCCAAAAGAAGCCTTGATTCGTAGGGGAAACAAAGAGTTCACTGTAGAAGTGGACGATATCCGAATTGGAGATATTTTGATTGTAAAGCCAGGTCAAAAAATCGCCATGGATGGAACGGTGGTAAAGGGACTATCGTCTGTTAATCAAGCCGCTATTACTGGGGAATCTGTTCCAGTTTCCAAAACAATTGATGATGAAGTATTCGCTGGAACTCTTAACGAAGAGGGACTTCTAGAAGTTAAAGTTACCAAACATGTGGACGAGACAACGATCGCTAAGATTATTCATTTAGTCGAGGAAGCTCAAGCTGAAAGAGCTCCATCTCAAGCTTTTGTGGATCGGTTTGCCAAGTATTATACACCTGTTATCATGTTCATTTCGCTATTAGTGGCTGTACTCCCACCACTATTATTTGATGCAGATTGGAGTAAATGGATTTATCAGGGTCTGGCTGTATTAGTGGTTGGGTGTCCTTGTGCACTTGTTATTTCTACACCTGTATCCATTGTTACTGCAATTGGTAATGCGGCACGAAATGGAGTTCTTATCAAAGGTGGGATTCATTTAGAGGAAATGGGAGCAATTAAAGCAATTGCTTTTGATAAAACTGGAACTTTAACGGAAGGAATTCCAGTTGTAACGGATTACCTTCCACAGCCAAATATCGACTCAAATGAACTACTTACCATTATTGCTGCATTAGAAAATGGTTCTCAACATCCATTGGCTTCAGCAATCATGAAAAAAGCGGAGCAGGAAAACTTACTATTTCATGAACTTGCTATTGAAGATTTCTCTTCTATTACAGGAAAAGGAATCCAAGGCAGAGTCAACAAACAGATGTATTATGTAGGAAGTCCTATTTTGTATGATGAACTCTTAACAAATGGAATACCGGCGAATCTTAAGGTGACTATAACTGATCTCCAAAATAAAGGAAAAACTGTGATGGTGGTTGGGACTGATTCAGACATATTAGCCCTGCTCGCTGTGGCGGACGAAGTGAGAGGGAACAGCAGATCAGTTATCCAGAAACTTCACTCATTAGGTATTCAAAAAACAATCATGTTAACGGGTGATAATAAGGGGACAGCAAATGCAATTGGCCAGCAGGTAGGAGTTTCTGATATTCAGGCTGACCTATTACCTCAAGATAAACTTACCTTCATTAAAGAATTAAGAAATAAATACGACCGTGTGGCTATGGTTGGAGACGGTGTAAACGATGCACCAGCATTAGCTGCTTCGACTGTCGGAATTGCTATGGGTGGTGCTGGAACGGATACGGCACTTGAGACAGCTGATATTGCTTTAATGGCGGATGATTTAGGTAAACTCCCATTTACGGTTAAACTAAGTAGAAAAGCCTTATTTATTATTAAACAAAATATGATCTTTTCTCTAGGGATAAAACTTATTGCATTATTATTAGTTATTCCTGGGTGGTTGACTCTTTGGATTGCCATTTTTGCAGACATGGGAGCAACTCTTATCGTGACGTTAAACAGCTTGAGACTTCTTCGTGTGAAGGATAAATAAAAAGGAGAACACATTTCGTTAATGAGCGAATGTGTTCTCCTTTATTTGTCTACTATTAATCTTAATAAGAACATATAGTTTAGGATTTTTCCTTTCAATATATTTTTATAAGGTTAATCCGTATATCTAACACCTTTTAGCATCATATTGACCTTTGATTTAGTATCTTGAACAATATTTTTTCGAAATTCTTTTGCCTTTTTGAAGGCATCCATCATTCCTGATGCTAAAATTTTAATTTCTCTCGTACCAACAGGTTCTTCAAGAAGAAAAATATATTCTTTCATGCGGTTTCACCTCACTAGTTGTAATTTTAATATAATTATATATTATTTTGTAAGCGATTACCACAATTATTTGTGAACGTTTTCACTTAATTTTTAGGTTTTTTAGGTTTGCTTAAAGGGAGGAACGGGTAAATTTACTTCATACTAAACGGTTGTTATTTTCTACTTATTCAACTTCTAAAAATAAAAAAGCGTCTGCAAAAATGCAAACGCTGTAGGAGGTACTTCTTAATGTTTGGTACTAATAATATATGTACTCAGAATAAAAACCGAATGGGACAAGTGCTGATTACAAGGAAAATAGGCTGTAAATGTAGAAAAATAAATTTCTACTAATAAAATACTCCTTAACGGTTTGGACTTTCAGAGTTGTGGTATTTATAAAAAGGGATAGGAGATGGTCTTATGACTGAACTTAAACATAGCTATTATATTAACATACAATCTCACGAGATTTTTAGTGAACCTGATGGATCGGAATGGGATTTTAGGATTGAAGCAACGGATAGAGAAGTTGCTGTTCTTGAACGGATGTTTGATAAAACCGAGGAAACAGATTGGGAAAGTTATTTCCGAGCCCACATTCCATATCTTGAATACCATCATCAGCCCCAAAATAAAGAATATGATCTACGTATTCTGCTAATCTATTCCTTACTACATTATTTGGGGGATGAAAAAACTCGCGCACATATTCGCGAGATGAGAATATTAAATGAGGAATTTGTAAACGAACAGGCCATACTGGGTTACCGAGAATTTTGATTGATTAATACCTAAAAACCGCCAAAAAAGCGGTCTAAAGTGTAGTTACTCTAAATCATTTTCTATGGGATCCGTCATTTGATCTTTTATAGGAGCCCCATATTGGAGATTGATTTCTTTCGCTAACTCCTCTAAGTATTCATCAGAAAAAAAGGGATTCTTGTCTTTAAACATGTTAATCCTCCTATGCAAAAAGCAATAATATTTTCCATAACATATTTACGTTTTTAATATTTCCATTTTTATGGAATTTAATCTCTTGGAAAAAAATTCATTTACAACTACTGAACTTAGGAGTAATATAAACACAGTTTCAAATTTCTAAATCGCTGAATCCAGTAGGTACGGGGGAACCATTTTTGCGGGATATTACTTATCCCAAGGGGTGAATCCTTTTAAGGTAGGGCTACTCAAAGGTCCGAATCCGACAGCTAACCTCGTAAGCGTTATATGAGAAGGAAGGTGGAGCTTGTGACACGAGAAAAATGATGTGTCTACAGGTCTATTTACTATGACTTGTAGGCACTTTTTTATTTTTGAAAAATATTGCTTTTAGGAAATTACGTTTTTTAGGGCAATATAAAACTAATTAAAACAATTGGGTGGTGAGTATTTAATGTTTTCAGCATTAAAAAGGTTTTTAATTGGACGTCCTTTGAAATCCCATGAATTGGGAGAACAGAAACTTAACAAAACCAAAGCATTAGCAATCCTTTCATCTGATGCTCTATCTTCAGTGGCATACGGACCGGAACAAATTTTGATCGTTTTAATTACGGTAAGTTCAGCTGCATTTTGGTATTCAATTCCTATTGCAGTTGGTGTATTAATTCTTTTAACAGCCCTCATATTGTCTTATCGGCAAATCATCTTTGCTTATCCTCATGGGGGTGGAGCATATGTGGTTTCCAAAAGCAATCTAGGGGTAAATTCAGGTTTAATAGCTGGAGGTTCCCTATTGGTGGATTACATACTAACTGTTGCTGTAAGTGTGTCTGCTGGGACTGATGCTATAACATCTGCCTTCCCTACATTACATCAATATAATGTCGGAATTGCCATTGTATTTGTCATTTTTATAACCCTTTTAAATTTACGAGGAGTAACTGAGTCTGCTTCCATATTAGCCTACCCCGTTTACTTATTCGTTGTAGCATTGTTTATATTAATTGGAGTGGGTTTGTATAATATTGTAACTGGAGGGGTTTCACCTCAATTACATACACCTATCGGTACACCTGTAGCGGGAATTAGTCTATTTATACTTTTAAGAGCGTTCGCTTCAGGAAGTTCCGCCCTAACAGGGGTTGAAGCCATTTCTAATGCAATCCCTAATTTTAAAGACCCTGCACCAAAAAATGCTGCTAAAACATTAATGGCAATGGGAGCCTTGCTTGCCGTATTATTTTCAGGAATAGTATTTTTAGCTTACTATTATGGGATTTCACCAAACGCAGAAGTAACCGTTGTTTCTCAAATTGCTGAAGAAACTTTCGGGCGGAATTTCATTTATTTCTTTATTCAAGGAACTACAGCATTGATACTAATTCTCGCAGCGAACACTGGATATTCGGCTTTCCCGTTGTTGGCAGTTAATCTGGCTAAGGATAAGTTTATTCCAAGAATGTTTCTTATTAGAGGGGACAGATTAGGATATTCAAATGGGATCATCATACTTGGAGTTGCTTCTATTATTCTCATCCTTGCTTTTCAAGCTGAAACAGAGTCACTTATCCCGCTTTATGCAGTTGGAGTGTTTCTTCCATTTACTTTGTCTCAGTCAGGCATGATGGTTAAATGGCTGCGAGAGAAGCCACAAGGATGGGTTTCAAAATTCATTATCAATACAACAGGTGCCCTCATTAGTCTTGTCGTCACATTAATGTTCTTGATCACAAAATTCTCACAGGTTTGGTCAATTTTAATTTTTCTACCGATTATTGTCTACCTCTTTCATCGAATAAGAAAGCATTATGATGCCGTTGGTGACCAACTTAGGCTCACTACTTGTGAACCTCTGATGCCTATTGAAGGAAATGTACTAATCGTTCCTGTTGCTGGCATGACCAATGTAGTAGCGAATTCGATAAACTATGCTAAATCACTTTCTCAAGATCAAATTATTGCCGTATATGTCTCATTTGAAAGAGACGACGAAAAAAACTTTGAAGAAAAGTGGAAGAAGTGGCAGCCGGATGTAAGACTGGTGACGCTCCACTCGCATTATAGAAGTATCATTAATCCACTTACCAAATTTGTTGATACGATTGAACATAAAGCGAGTGAAGCGAACTATCGAGTCACCGTCATCATTCCGCAATTTATCCCAAAGAAGGGATGGCACAACATTCTTCATAATCAATCGAGTTTACTGATTCGTGCCTTCTTGCTGTTTCGGAGAAACGTGATTATCACTACTGTTCCTTACCATTTAAAGAAATAAGAATACATCGTTTTTAAAGGCAGCTCTATCTAGTGTAGTGCTGCCTTTTATTTTAGTCATGGGGGCAATCATAAAGGTCTGGTTGAAAAATTATTAGGAAAATTTACACCTAAACTTTGTAACAGCGAAATGGAGCCCAATAGGGAAAAAAAGGTATTGATCCTGGACTTATATAATATTTGGTATGTCCAATTAAATAGTAATTATGAGGGGGACTTCCCATAATTGGCAGACCCCAGTTTCCAAAAAGGGGAGGAGGAAAGCCTTGATAGATGACACCATCCAATCCAGTTATAACAACAGGCATTCAATCACTACTTTCTGCAGATTTATAGATATTTTATGTCTATAAAATATCTCAGGTGTTGTTTTTTTGAATTCCTACATAGGAATAAATATAAGGGACTTTACGGTAACTCCATTCTTTTGAATATATGAAAAAAAACCATATCAAACAAATTTCAGAGATGCTTTCATTATGAACATGATAAATAATTATGTTCAATAATTTATCCCTAAGAAAGGTTGGCACAATATTGTTCATAATCAATCGAGTTGCTACTTGCTGTTTCGGAAAAACGTGATTATCACAACTGTTCCTTACCATTTAAAGAAATAAGAATACATCGTTTTAACAGGCAGCTCTATCTAAAGTAGAGCTGCCTGTTATTTATATTTTTAACCCTGGCTTTTTTGCAATACGGCTTGTTTAGGTTTACTTTCTTGAATAACTGCTTTCTTAGGCATAAAGCATGCAACAATGATCGCCGCGAATCAAATTCATTTAATGTACAGAGGGCAATGATTCTCAGAAAATGTTTGATTTGAGGGGGGATGTTTGTTGGAATTAAATTCTATTTCAATGGAAAAGATAAGCAAAATGCGGGAAAAGGAGATTAGTTATGACCACCGATAAAGACTTAAATCCCATGAATGTGATGAAACCATTGAATAGAAATCCAAAAACAGGATATGAGACCCAGCCTCTTACGTCATTTGAAATAGGTAAGCTCTGGGCTACCTATATGGGAAACAGCATGTCCATTCAAATTTTAAGTTATTTTCTTCAACATTGTGAGGAAGAAGATATTAGGATGCTTTTAGAAAATGGCTTAGCTTTATCCAAGGATTTCATTCAGAGGACTGAAGAGTTTTTTAAAAAGGAGAATTTTCCTATCCCAATTGGGTTTACAAAAGATGATGTCAATCTTGGAGCCCCTCGTTTATACAAGGATGAATTTTATGTTCACTATATAAAATATGCTGCAAAGGCAGGAATGAGCCTATACGCCGTAGCAGTTCCATTGATCATGAGGGAGGACGTACGAGAATTCTTAATTTATTGTAATGAATGCACGACTGTCCTGTTAGGACAAATAAATACTGTTTTAATGGACAATAAATTTATTGCTAAACCTCCCACCATTCCAATACCAGATGGAATTGAAAAAATTGATAAACAAAGTTTCTTAAATGGTTTTTTGGGAGATGTCCGACCGTTACATGCATTAGAAATCATTCATCTTTGGGATAATATAGAGAATAACACGACGAGTATGGCTTTATTATTGGGCTTTCATCAAACCGTTCAAGATGACAAGATAAGGGCTTTGTTTAAAAGAGGTTTAGAGATGACCGATAAAGCTGTAAAACAGTATAAGGAAAAACTTCACGTTGAAAGTATACATTCACCTGACTACCTAGACCATTTGGTTGTTACAACATCTACCTATCCACCTTTCTCCGATAAAATCATGTTGTTTCATAAAGTGGACATGTTTGCTATGAAGGTAAGGGCATTTGGAAACTCATTGGCGGTAACGGCAAGAAGAGATATCGATATGTTGTATATAAGAACTCTTATCAACATCGGGGCATTTGTTGATGATGGTATGAATATCTTGATTCAAAAAGTTTGGTTGGAATCACCGCCAAAAGCATATGATCGGACTTTGGAGTAAAAAATACATGAAAAAACACTTACTTACGATTTGATGAAGAAAGGGAATCCTGATAAAAACTAAATCTCAATTTCATCAATATTTGAATTTAAATGAGAACACTCTTCGTTAAGCAATGAAGGTGTTCTCATTTTTTATTTACTTGTAATCTTATTTTGGGATTCTCAATGATAATTCGCGTTTTCAATCAGATGCTTGATTGTATTCAGCTGAAAAGCACCATATATTCTATTTTTGGAGGTAAGCTCATTGATAAAGAACTGGTGTAACTGTTCTTTGTTGGCCACACGCTTCACCATGCTGTTTTCCGACCAATCATGAAGCTCTTTTACATCGTAATTAAAGAATACCAAAGTGTTAATCCACGAGGGTATATCTTGACTTTGTAAATAATTGGATAGGATGACGGCAGTCTGTTGAACCTCGCATATTGGATTTTCATACGTCTTTACCGTTAATTCTCCGGACTCTGATTTACCGAAGATCAGCGTTTCCTCTTTCTCACTATCTACTATATCTGCTAAAAAAGAAAACCTCTGGCTGTTATTTCTTGTTAATCCCAGAACGATGTGACCTTTCCAGTATTTAGTTTCTATGACATAGATACCAGTTGCTAAAAGGATAATATGATCAATCTGCCGGGTATTACCGTTTCCATCTGGTATAAAAATGTTCGGCATAATAATCATTTCATCTGGTGGAATGATTTTTTTTCGTATTAAATCAGATTTGAAATTTTCTAGTATCTGGTGGGTGACGATTTCCCCTTGGTTTTTATAATTTTTCCGTATCTCTTCCTTTTCGATCACTAGCTTTTCAATTTCTCGTTGGTAAGATTCGCTCAAACCCATAATCTTCTCATCATACTTCGTTGCTGCTGTTTCAATTGCTGCCTTTTGTATTTCTTTGAGCGCTTCTAGCTCTTGGTAATGATCGTTTCTCATTTCTTTTTGTTTAGCCTTTTCCTTTTTTACGCTATATGTTAACCAAGCGACAGATGCAGTTAGTAATGTGGAAACAATTAACCAAATCATTGATTTTCTCCTTATCTATCAGAAAATATATATTTATTAATAGCCTTTTATCAGCATTTTATCTAATTGACGAACTTTATCATAAGAATTTAATAGTTTCTCAGGGACCAAGGTCCTTCCATATTCCCAAGCATTCGTTTCTATTTTTGTAAGAAGTTGTGCTTTTTCATCATCCTCGCCATACTTGATGATCCTTAAATCATGTTTGTTTTTCTTAAAATCTAAGTAATAACCGAGTTGATGATATAGGATAATTTTAACACAGTCTTCATCTGTTTCTTTAATTTTAAAGTTAATATTTGCTATGTATCCATTAATTTTTAAATAGTTAAATTTAATAGTATTTGTTGAGACGTTAAAACTCATAGGTGCGAGGAGGTTATTGCTAATCTCATAATCAATAGTTAATTTGTGCTCTTGTAAGGTATGTACAATGATTTTCTCAATATCCCGTATATAAAACATCTTTTCGAACACGACCTTTCAAAATCTTTTATTTTATATTTTTAAGAAATGCAAGTGGAAAGTAAATCCAACAATATTCCTTTAGACTTTGTTCCTATCGCATTCTTCAAAGAATTCTCCCAGCAGGGCCTTATATTTCCATAAATTGTTCTGTTCTTATTAGAGAATAGATAAAAACCATGTCTGATTTTCTTACAAGGTTGTTCAATAATTATTGAACAACTAGTATATTTAGGTTAACAAGTTAACAAATGTGTTTAAATTATAAAAATATATAGACACTTATGTATAATGTGTTATAAGATTGGTTCAAGGAATTACATATTCAACAATACTGTTTATTCGATTAAGGAGGTTTGTAGACAATGGAAATATTAATGAGAAATATGTTTCAGTCGCTTGGGAAGAATACCTCAGCTAACAAACTAGCAAAAAAATACGGCTTGCGTTTTGGAGCCGGGCGATTTGTGGCGGGGGAAACGATTCAAACAGCGATTGATTCCGTCAAGAAGTTGAATGGTGACGGGAAATTGGTCACATTAGATCACCTGGGCGAATTTGTTTACACGGAAGAAGAGGCACAGGAATCTACTGCCATGTGCATTCAAACCCTCGATGCGATTGCCGAAGCAGGGGTCAAGTCCAATCTTTCTCTTAAAATGACCTCGCTTGGTCTTGATATTAGTAAAGAGTTATGTATGAAGAATATGCGTAAAATCCTTAATCGGGCTTTACTTCATCAAAATTTTGTCAGAATTGATATGGAAGATTATGATCACTGTCAAATATCATTGGATATATATAAAGAGCTCCGTAAGGAATATGACAATGTCGGACTTGTTATTCAGGCCTACCTATTCAGAACAGAACAGGATATTGCCGACTTAAATCATCTGAACGCAAACCTGCGTCTCGTAAAAGGGGCATATAAAGAGTCTCCAACGGTTGCATTTCCGGAGAAAAAAGATGTCGATGAAAATTTTAAAAAGATTATTAAGCAGCATCTATTAAATGGGAACTATACAGCGGTAGCAACCCATGATGCAGCGATGATTGAATATACAAAAACGTTAGTAAATGAAAACAAAATAGGAAAAGACAAATTTGAGTTCCAAATGCTTTATGGCATTTGTGAGGACATTCAAGCTAGTCTTGTAAAAGAAGGGTTCAGAGTCCGAGTTTATGTGCCTTACGGGGTAGACTGGTTTGGATATTTTATGAGACGGTTAGCAGAAAGACCTGCCAATGTATGGTTTGTTCTAAAAAATCTATTAAAATAAAAATTTTATATAAAAAGGAGTCGCAATATTATGACAACCGTAACACAACTTGCACCATTTAAAAATGAGCCTTTTACTAATTTTTCTCAGGAAGAAAATAAGAAATCTATGGCTGCAGCGCTTGCGAAAGTGAAAATGGAGTTAGGGAGGAAGTACCCGCTAGTAATTGGCGAGGAAAAGCTATTTACCGAAGAGCAAACTATTTCTATTAATCCTGGAAATGTGGATGAAGTCATCGGGTCCGTTAGTAAAGGGAATAAAGAATTAGCTGAAAAAGCAATGCAGGAAGCGATGAAATCCTTTGAAACTTGGAAAAAGGTTTCTCCAGCTGAGCGCGCGGAATATCTATTCAAAGCAGCAGATTTAATGAGGCAGCGCAAACATGAGTTTTCTTCCTACCTTGTCTATGAATCAGGGAAAAACTGGGCTGAAGCGGACGCTGATACAGCAGAAGCCATCGATTTTCTAGAATTCTATGCGAGAGAAATGATTCGCCTTAGTGAGACAAGCATTCACCAGCCGCTTGTAAACATTGAAGGAGAAGACAATCAAATTTCGTATATTCCTCTTGGTGTTGGGATTGTCATCTCTCCGTTTAACTTCCCATTGGCGATCATGGCAGGAACGACTGTCGCAGCGATTGTGTCAGGGAATACGGTGATTTTGAAACCAGCCGATGCTACTCCAGTGATTGCCGCCAAATTTGTGGAATTAATGGAAGAGGTGGGTCTTCCTTCAGGCGTCCTCAACTATTTGCCAGGCGATGGAATTGATGTAGGGGAGTATTTGGTTGAGCATCCAAGCACTCGGTTTATCTCTTTTACAGGATCACGGGCTGTGGGCTGTCGTATATATGAACGGGCTTCAAAGGTTCAGCCAGGCCAATTATGGTTAAAACGTGTCATTGCTGAAATGGGCGGCAAAGACGGAGTTGTTGTTGATGAAACAGCCGACTTAGATGCAGCGGCATCAGCGATTGTCGCTTCCGCTTTTGGCTTTCAAGGACAAAAATGTTCTGCGGGCTCTCGAGCGATTATTGTTGAATCGGTATATGATGAAGTTGTTGAAAAAGTTACGGAGTTAACGAAAAATCTAACTGTTGGCCTTCCCGAAGAGAATTATGCGGTTGGACCAGTGATCGATCAAAAATCAGTGGATAAAATTATGGGCTATATCGAAATTGGTAAAACAGAAGGCCGATTGCTTACAGGCGGCTCTATAGCAGAGGGGAACGGCTTCTACATCCAACCTACCGTTATTGCGGATGTTCAACCAAAAGCGCGGATTATGCAAGAGGAAATCTTTGGCCCTGTCCTTGCCCTTGCGAAAGCAGCTAACTGGCAGGAAGCAATTGAAATCTATAATGATACCGACTATGGATTGACGGGTGCATATCATTCCCAGAATGAGGAACGAATTCACTATGCCCTAGAAAATATGCATTGCGGGAATCTTTATATTAATAAAAAGTGTACGGGTGCATTAGTTGGTGCCCATCCATTTGGCGGATTCAACATGTCCGGTACTGATTCTAAAGCTGGCGGATACGATTACCTGCTGTTGTTTACTCAAGCTAAACTGAAATCTAGAAAACTTTAATAATAGTAGAAAAGGGGAACCCTTCTCATCAAGAGGGGGGATTCCCCCAAAACCATCGTGTTTAAAATTTTATTGTAAGCGCTTCATATGATTTTGTGAGTTAAAAACAGAATGGGGGATGGGCTTTGAATATACAGATTCTTATTTCTATCGGTATTTATATGGTAGGTATGCTGATCATTGGTTATTTTGCGTACAAGCGTACGTCCAATCTTGAAGATTATATGTTAGGCGGAAGAGGGCTGGGGCCTGCTGTCACTGCACTAAGTGCAGGGGCATCTGATATGAGCGGCTGGCTGCTTATGGGCCTTCCAGGGGCGATGTTTTCTCAAGGGTTGAGTGCTTCATGGATTGCTATTGGCTTAACAATAGGGGCCTATATCAACTGGCTTTATGTAGCACCTCAGTTAAGAACTTATACAGAAAAGGCCAACAATTCGATGACCATTCCTGCGTTCCTGGAGAATCGTTTTGCTGATGGTTCGAATTTGCTGCGCTTGACCTCTGGACTCATCATCATTGTCTTTTTCACTTTCTATGTATCGTCGGGAATGGTTTCAGGCGGAGTTCTATTTGAATCAACTTTTAATATGCATTACCAGGCAGGACTTTGGATTATCGCTGCTGTCGTGATTGCCTATACGTTATTTGGCGGATTTTTGGCGGTGAGTTGGACCGATTTTGTACAAGGTTTAATCATGGTAACCGCTCTTATTTTAGTCCCAGTTGTGACCATCATGGAAGTAGGTGGGTTTGGTCCAGCATTTCAGGAAATAAAGGGGATTGATCCGAAGTTATTCGATATTTTTAAGGGTACCACCGTGTTAGGAATTGTTTCCTTGATGGCATGGGGCTTGGGGTACTTTGGGCAGCCACATATTATTGTCCGCTTTATGGCGATTTCGTCCGTGAAAGAAATTAAAAAAGCAAGACAAATTGGTATGGGCTGGATGATCTTTTCAGTTGGTGGTGCGATGTTTACCGGTTTCATCGGTTTGGCCTTTTATTCTAAACAAGGACTCACACTAGCAGATCCTGAAACCGTCTTTATTGAATTAAGTAGAATTTTATTTCATCCATTGATTACTGGATTTTTACTGGCCGCATTATTAGCAGCCGTTATGAGCACGATTTCTTCCCAGCTTCTTGTAACTGCAAGCTCGCTGACCGAGGATGTGTATAAGACGTTCTTCCGCCGCTCAGCAACAGATAAAGAACTCATGTTGATCAGCAGACTATCAGTGCTTGCCGTTTCAATTATTGCTGTAGTACTTGCGTTTGACAAGAATGGAACCATTTTATCGCTGGTCGGATATGCTTGGGCTGGCTTTGGAGCTTCGTTTGGACCTGTCATTCTTATGAGCCTTTACTGGAAACGGATGAACAGATGGGGCGCTCTTGCCGGAATGATTGGCGGTGCCGTAACGGTTATCATTTGGGCAAGTATCCCAGTCCTAAAAAATAGTTTATACGAAATTATCCCAGGTTTTATCGTAGGCTTGGCAGCCATCTGGATTGTCAGTTTGATGACTCCTGAACCGAGTGAGAAATTACAAAGAGAGTTTGACCAATATAAACACTCGGCCTAACCTTTTACCCCATTTGATAGGGCTAAGAGAATATGTTTAGTATAATGAATGCTGATACCCGAATTAACATAAGGGTTCAGCTTTTTTCATTCTTATTAGGAGAGTCCTAATATATTGCACTTAAAAGGGCTTGTTCGCTAGAATAGAGGTTCAAATTATGATAATGTTAAAGGATAATAAAAGCCTGAAAGGATTTTAGTATGTTCAAAAATGCTCAATTGATATTGGATGACTCCTTTACAATTGTTAATAAACATATACCATTACTAGAAATAAAAAAGAAACTAAACGAGTACCGCTTTGTTATAGTGTCAGATGGAACATACTTGATTATTGCTAATTATGAAAAAAGCTTGATGAACTTAGGTGACGACTCCATACCCATTATTGATTGGCTTGAACAGCTTCAATGGCTGCCATCATCTGTGGTTTTGGATGTCAATGGAGCCGATGTGGCTGTTGATTGGCGCCGACCGGTTCTTGTTAAAGACGAAAAAGGAATTGTTGGGGTTCTTTCAGCTGAAAAGCGGCTCGAAATGCTTGAAGTAGAAAACCGCCAGATTTCTGCTTATTTTCAGACATTAGCAGAGACGATTAATGAATCAGTCACAGCAGTTGATCAAGCGGGGCATGTCGTCTATTGGAATACTACAGCGGAAGAAACTTATAAGATTAAGAAAGAATTCATTCTTGGAAAAAAAATAGGGGAGCACTTTCGTGATGATTCGATTGTCCTGCACCGAATTTTAAATGAAGGACGGCCCGTAAGAGGTCAATATCATCGACCGGATAAGGATACACACGTTCTCATTAACGCATCACCGATACTGATAGAAAATAAGATCATTGGCGGAGTTGCGACCGAACAAAATATTACGAATATCATCCGACTTAATGAGGAATTGGATTCCAACTCATCCGTGCTTGTTCAAAAGTCCAATCCCTTTTCAACTATGGTAAGCGGGAGTCCTAAATTTCAGGAAGCCTTGAAGATTGCACAAAAGGTAGCCCATGCGGACATTCCGATTCATTTAACGGGGGAACCTGGGGCGGGAAAGGAAATGCTGGCACAAGCGATACATTATGGGGGCTCTAAAGCCGAAGGTCCTTTTATCACCCTAAACTGTTCTGTCATTCCTCCTGCCTTGTTGGAAATGGAACTTTTCGGTTTTCAAAAGGATACCTTTACAGCGGAACAGCAAACCTTAGAAATCGGGCGGATCGAGCAAGCTTTAGGCGGTACATTATTTATAGAAGATATTGATAAGATGCCGTTACAGGTTCAAGGAAAACTAGTAAATTATATGGTCGATCAACGGTTTTGCCGGGTAGGAGGCGTAGAGAATATCACCTCGCCAACCCGAATTATCACATCAACCTCAGAATCGATTGAAATGCTCGTGAAACAAGGCCATTTTAACGAGCAGCTTTATTTTCATTTATCCGTGATTACCATCGATATCCCGCCCTTGAGAACTAGAAAAGAGGATATCGTTGCCCATGCCCAGAATTTTGTTCAAGAATTCAACTCTAAGTATAAAAAGCCGGTACTGGAAATCTCATCTGAAACCATGAATCAGTTGGTGAACTATGACTGGCCAGGTAATATCCGTGAGCTTAGGAACACTATCGAACGGTTGGTTCTCCTAACTGATAAATCCGTAATTACCGAGGAACATTTGCCAGATAGTATTAAAAGCAAGTTAATTGTGAAACAAACTACCAGCCAAAAAGGGGAAATCGTTCAACAGAAAGATGTTCTAATAAATCCTGAAGCCCAAGAGATTGAAGAAGCATTAAGAAAAACCTATGGAAATAAAAGTGCAGCGGCCAACCTTTTAGGTATTTCACGAGGGACATTGTATAACAAGATAAAAGAATATGGATTACATTAAACGGAAAATACACCAACAATGGTGTATTTTTTCTTAAATCTAACGCTAAAGGTCATCAAGAAGAGCATAATAGGAGGAGATTTATTTGACATTCATGCCAACAAAACAACGTGATAAAGTGAGTTCGTATAAAAATCTTCGGTCGTTGTATGAGCAAAACATCACGGTGAACAGTATTTCAGAAACAATGGATACGTGTCATCTTACTGACGATGCCAAAAGTATTAAAAACATGATGCTGATGAAAGACTATGATGTTATGGGTGTGGAGGATCATGGAATTGTTATCGGTTATGTTGTCAGAAATGAATTAAAGGATGGAATTTGTCATGAGTATTATCGGAGTTTTAGTCCGACCGAGCTTGTCTCGGAATCCACACCACTTATAGATACGCTGTTTATTCTTAAAGAGAGTAACAGAATCTTTATCCTTGAAGGAAACAGAATAACCAAGGTTGTGACGTTAGCAGATCTTCAGAAACCTCCTGTTAGAATGCTACTATTTGGGCTGATTTCCTTATTAGAGATGCACCTTTATCGGATTATATATGATTTTTTCCCTGAGGAAACCTGGAAAAAACATTTAAATCCCCATCGAATACAATTAGCTGAAGAATTATTTTCACTAAGAAAATCACGGAACGAAGCCATTCAATTATGTGATTGTCTGCAGATTTGCGATAAAAGAGACATCGTCCTTAACGAGAGTCCATTACGAGAACTTTTGGGGATTGAATCAAAGAGCAAAGGGAAAACATATTTTAAACAATTAGAAGGTTTACGAAACAACTTGGCACATTCCCAGAACTTGACTACACAAAATTCTTGGGATGACCTGTTCTTAGTACTTGAACAGACTGAGAAATTATTAGGAGCTTGTGAAAAGGTATAAGGCAGAAATTGCTAGAAAAGGGTTGGTGCCTGGTTCTATAGGTACCAACTTTTTTCTTTATCGAGGCACTTGATCCGATCGGTCCGAACTAATAATATCGTGTCAGTTTTTTGGGTAAATGAATACAATTAAGAATAACAGCATTTCAATGTACAGCGAGAGGTGTGACGGCATCATGTTTTCTGTTACAGGAATGCAGGGATTCAAATTGTTTTCTACAGTCCACATTGTTACGTTAGGACTATTCTTTGCTGCATGTGGTGCTTTGGTGTATTTCAGAAATCAACAGAAGAAATACCAACAGATCATTAAATGGACTCTGTTCTTACTTTTGCCAACATGTGAGATTTCATTGCAATTATGGTTAATACTCACTAAACAATGGAATGTGAGTAACCTTCCTTTGCAACTTTGTTCCATAAGTTCGTTCTTGGCGATGTTTTTATTCATGAAAAAGAATAGCAAAGTGTTTTATTTGTTGTATTTCTTTGGCACATTACCTCCCATTTTAGCAATGGTTACACCTGAAATGCCCTACACATTTCCTCATTTCCGCTATATCGAATATTTCCTTCACCATTCTGTCATTCCGTTAGCTGCGTTTTATTTTATCCTATATGAAGGGTACAGAGTTCCGAAGAATGCAATTTTATTTAGTTTCCTAACCGTGAACCTGATCGCCGTTCCTATCTTTTTCTTAAATCTACAGCTTGGCACGAACTTTTTTTACTTATCGAGTCCCACCGATGCAAAAACAATCCTTACATTTTTCGGCTCTGGGATCATGTATTATATTTACCTTGAGGTTGCAGCATTGATTGTTTTTTTTATTACGTATCTACCAATGGGTATTTTACAAAGGATAAAACAAAATTAACATTAGGCAAAAAGGATGAAGGCACCGGACTTCATCCTTTTATTGATGCAATTTTTCTTCTAATCTAAGACTATAGTTGTATTTAAAAATTTGGTTTAAGCAGTTATTATATGAAAATGTAATTCTGCAAAAAATTTAACGTAAAAAGAGAGAAGGTATTTTAGAATGTCTTTTGATTCATTTGTCATGGCTTTTTCAATGGCGGGATTAGACTATGATTTGTTAAAAAATTTAGGAATTTCTATTGGTATTTTGGTATTATTTATCCTTTTTAGAAACCTATTTACAAAGTATGTATTTCAGTTGGTTTTAAAATTGTCTAGGAAGACACCAACAGATGTTTTTACAAAAATTTGTTTAGGATTTGAACGTCCTTTGGGATGGTTCTTTATCATTGTCGGTTTGTATTTAGCCATGGATTATTTCCCATTTATCGAACAGCATAATACGTTATTTTTAAAATTTCTCCGTTCCATGGTCATTGTATTAATTACATGGGGATTGTTTAATTTGTCCTCTCCAACTGAGGGGATCTTAATAAGTGTTAATCAAAAGATCAACAATAAGATTGATTTAATTCTATTACCATTCATTTCAAGAACGATCCGTGTCATCATCATCGCCATCAGTATTAGTATCATTGGTCAGGAATTTGATTACGATGTAAATGGACTGGTCGCTGGTCTTGGGTTAGGGGGTCTAGCCTTTGCTTTAGCTGCTAAGGAAGCGGTAGGGAACCTAATTGGCGGAATCGTCATTGTCACCGAAAAACCTTTTTCGATTGGAGATTGGATCTTAACACCCAGCGTAGAGGGGATAGTCGAAGATATTAATTTCAGAAGTACTAAAATTCGTACGTTCAGTCAAGCCTTAGTTACCGTTCCTAATGCAACACTTGCCAACGAAGCGATTACCAACTGGAGTCGAATGGGGAAGAGAAAAATATCTTTTCACTTAGGACTTAACTATCGAACCACCAAAGAACAAATTCAAAGAGTGGTTAAGCGGATTGAACATTTATTGACTACTCATGAAGAAATCCATCCTGATACGATCATGGTCGCATTTGATCATTATAATGAGAGTAGTCTCGATATTCTTATCTATTTCTTCACGAATTCTACTGTCTGGGCAGAGCACGTTAGAATTAAACATGAAATCAATTTAGCAATTATGGCGATATTAGAGGAAGAGGGAGTAGAAGTTGCTTTTCCAAGCCGAACCATATACGTAACTCCGCAATCAAGTGAAGAATTATTTCAACCAATGGGTTCTTACGATTGAAAATCGATTTATTGTAACATAGAAAAAGAAAGACCAACAATTGACGGTCTTTCTTTTTCTATGTTAAGAGTGATAATGATATATTTCATAAATTTGCAATACCAAAGGATGAATAAATGCTTATTTTTGATTATTAGTATATTTTCGTATAAACTTTTCCATTAGGGCAAAGAGTTCTACCAGATCACTTTGAGCATCTTCCTTAGCTGATTTTTGTGAAGTTTCCATAGTTGATAAAGGAATGGATGGATTACTTTCGGACTCTTCACCAGCAGTTTCTTGATGAGCTTCCATTATGGATAATGGAATTTCCAGATCACTTTCAGCCTCTTCACCAGTAGTTTCTTGCAAAGTTTCCATCGCGGATAAAGAAAAAATTTTTAAATCAATTTCATCCTCTACAGAAGGTATTACTTGCGAAGTTTCCATAGTGGATAAAGGAATTGATAGATCAATATCATCCTCTACAAAAGGTATTACTTGCGAAGTTTCATTTGTGAATTTAAGGTTTAATAGATTAATTTCATCCTCTTCAAAAGGTGTTACATGCGAAGTTACATCTGTGAATTTAGGGATGGATAGATTACTATCATCCTCTTCAACAGATGTTACATGCGAAGTTACATCTGTGAATTTAGGGATGGATAGATTACTATCATCCTCTTCTACAGTTGTTACTTGCGATGTTTCATCTGTGAATTTAGGGATGGATAGATTACTATCATCCTCTTCAACAGATGTTTCAAGTGAAATCCCCCTTATGATTAATGGGTATGCTGTATTCATTTCATCATCATTTTCGGTTGATTGTTTTGAAGTTCTCTTATTGGTACTATTCTTATTTTTACTGCTACTCTTACTGCTATTCTTACTGCTATTCCTATTGCTATTCTTACTGCTATTCTTATTGCTATTCTTACTGCTATTCTTATTGCTATTCTTACTGCTACTCTTACTGCTACTCTTACTGCTATTTTTATTAGTTTGACTGTTATTATTTGATTTTTCGTCTTTATCTTGTGATTGTTGGTAATCAGAGTTTTCTTCATTGGCCTTTTCAATTTTTAAACCATAACTAATACTTTTAATGTGAAACATGGAAAGGTGAATGATTTCCTGACCATTGATCAAAAAAAACGAATCATTATTTGCCATTGTTAGTATTCCCTCTATGGACTCAGGGCCGCCACGGTTAATTTTAATCCATTTGTATTTCATTGAGCCAAGCAATTCTTGGATATTAGCACCTTTTATAAATGTAAAATTTTCAGGTACCTCAATGTCGAATTGCATACTCTCTTTTATGTTATCTGTAAAACTTTTAATATGATTCGTATTGTAGTAAACAAGTCCATCATCTTCCGTGAGAATGGCGATATGATCGTCGCCCGCATCCATTAACATCCCAATTTTGGATTCTGGTCCTCCTCTATCAATCTTAATTACTTTACCAATGAAATTTTTCATGATGTCTCTATCCATAAAAATTCTCCCCTTACATTCCATAATGATATTTATACTGCATGTATATGTATCACGGGAAGACGTTGTCCTAATAAAAAAGCCTGTTTATATTATTCAACAGAAAAATAGGCAAGCCTTAATTAATTTCCCTTAAGCCCTTGTCAACAATGTCACTTGCACAACTAGTTAATTGCGATTTTTTTTAATTTCTAAACCAGCTAGTAGTATAATATTGAAGTTATGATGAAGTTTTAGATTACATACAGAAGAAAGGAACATTAGATGAACACATCGTTAGAAATGCTTATCGATTTATTCGAACGTGCGGCATTACTCTTGATTTGCCTATTTTTTATGATCCGGATCCCGAGATTTAAGGAATCTCTTCAAAAAGATCAGCATTCTCCCACAGAGCGTGTTGTCATTACACTTGTGTTTTGCTTATTTGCCATTTTCGGAACGTATTCAGGGATCAATGTGGAAGGATCACTTGTGAATGTCAGGATTATTGCTGTCGTTTCGGGTGGAATATTATTCGGGCCCTGGGTAGGAATTATTACCGGTATTGTATCAGGAGTCCATCGATATTTAATTGATATTGGTGGGATCACATCCATCCCATGCCTCATTACGAGCATTTTTGCAGGGATTGTTTCGGGGTATATTAATCGAAGAGTGAAGCGGTCTTTGCGCTGGATCTATGGAATAGCAGCCGGAATGTTATCGGAAATTTTGACCATGGTGTTAATTCTTGTGATGGCAAATCCGTTTGAACTAGGTTTGGACATTGTATCAAAAATCGCTTTCCCGATGATTATTGGAGAGGTTAATATTGGTTTAATTGTGTTGCTTGTGATGAGCGTCGAAGGTGAAAAGGAAAAGATTGCAGCAAAACAGGCGAAGTTAGCCCTGGATATCGCGAACAAGACTCTCCCTTACTTTCGGTCTATTAATTCGGATTCCTTGATGGAGATTTGTCGTATTATAAAAGACGATATCAAGGCAGATGCTGTAGCGATTACAGATACCCATAATGTGCTTGCTTATGTGGGTTTTGGAGAAGAACGATATGTCATTGGGCAGGAAATCATTAGTGATTTGACCAAAGAGGCCATTAACAGCGGGAAATTTATTATTCGGAACCAGGTTCAGGATCACCATACACCACAAATTCACTCCCTGCTCATTGTTCCTTTTGAGGAGCATGGAGAGGTCACAGGAACACTTAAAATCTATTACCGGAAAGCCTATAAAATGACCTATTCACTGCAGACAATGGCGATCGGGTTATCGCAAATCATCTCGACACTAATGGAGGTTTCCCGAATTTCACAGATTAGGGAAGCAGCGAACAAGGCGGAATGGAAGGCACTGCAAACGAAAATTAATCCACATTTTTTATTTAATGCTTTAAATGCGATTGCCTCTACCACACGCAAAAATCCGGACAGGGCGCGTGAGCTGATTATCAATCTTTCTGGCTATATGCGTTACAATTTAGAAGTTAGTGATGAATTGATTGATATTCATAAAGAATTGGCGCAAGTCCGTGATTATGTGGAAATTGAGAAGGCGCGTTTTGGCAGTCGATTAAAGGTGGAATACGATATAGACGAAGTATATATCACCATCCCGAGTCTGCTCATTCAGCCTTTAGTCGAAAATGCAATTATCCATGGAATCTTAAAGATAAAAGGACCCGGAGTGGTGTCCATTTCGGTCAAAAATTTGGAAAACAAAGTAAGAATTAGTGTCAAGGATACCGGGGCCGGAATTAGCGAAGATGTCATTCATCAGTTGCTGAATGATAATGTACCAGCCAACAAAATCGGCTTGTATAATGTTCACCAGCGTGTGAAACTCATTTATGGACATGGACTGGTCATTCACCGTCTGTCACCTGGAACAGAAGTCTTTTTTGATATCGTAAAGGAGAACCTATGAGAGCAATTATTGTAGAGGATGAAATACCTGCTCGTGAAGAACTGGAGTATTTAGTTGAAGCTTACAGTGAAATTGACGTGACCCATTTCTTTGATGATGGCTTAGATGTTTTAAAATTTTTGCAGGAGCATGATACAGATGTAATCTTTCTAGATATTAATATTCCGTCCCTTAATGGCATGTTGTTAGCGAGTACCATAAGTAAGTTTTCCAAAAGACCATATATTGTCTTTACCACAGCTTACAAAGAGCATGCAGCACAAGCCTTTGAACTAGAAGCTTTTGACTATATTTTAAAGCCCTACGACGAAAAGCGGATTGCCGCGATGTTAAGCAGGCTGGAATCTGCTTTTAAACGAGATCACGCCGAAACAACGCTCCTGGATAGAAAACTTGAATCACATCTGAAACCCCAAGTACAGCAAAGGGAAATCCCTTCGCAGGCGTCTAATCGAATCAATTTGAAAAAGAACGATAAAATTATCGTCACAGATGCAAATGATATCTATTACGCAATCGCAAGCGAAAAAGTTACTTTGGTTTATACGCAAGGGGAGGAGTACACCATGCCAATGAGCATCACGGAATTTGACGCACTTTTACCAGAGAACCTTTTCTTTCGATGTCACCGTTCTTATACGGTTAACTTGACCAAAATCCGTGAAATTGTTCCATGGTTTAATCAAACCTACATTTTGCGTTTGAAAGATCGTACGGAAGAAATTCCTGTAAGTAGAAGTAAGGTGAAAGCGTTTCGACAAATTATGCATTTATAACCGCCATTCATTCCGAATAATAGGCATCTCATTCTGAAACCGATTTCTATCTATTTTTCGATGCTATGATGATGATGTAAACAAAATCAATTAAAGGTTTTTATGTTGAACATGATCATTTTTACATGGAAAAGAGGAGATCGCAATGAAATCAAAAACAGATCGTCGATGGCTGATCGTGTTAGGAACGATTATTGTACAGATGGGCTTAGGTACCATTTATACGTGGAGTCTTTTTAACCAGCCGTTAGTAGAACTCTTTGATTGGAAGTTAAATTCGGTTGCTATTACATTTTCAATTACCAGCTTCGCCTTGGCATTTTCTACGTTGTTTGCTGGGAAGCTGCAGGATAAATGGGGACTTCGCCGTTTAATAGGTGTTGCAGGCCTTGTCCTGGGAGCAGGGTTAATCCTTAGTTCCCAGGTATCATCTTTGTGGATGCTTTATATTTTAGTGGGTGTTGTCGTTGGTGCAGCAGACGGTACTGCATATATTACGTCATTATCTAATTTAATAAAGTGGTTCCCTGAGAGAAAAGGACTTATTTCTGGAATTTCTGTTGGCGCATATGGGACAGGAAGTTTGTTATTCAAATTCATTAACGGTTCACTGATCCAAACAGTGGGAGTGACACAAGCCTTTTTTTACTGGGGTGTAATTGTCCTGATTATGGTTGTGGGTGGTTCATTCCTTGTACGGGAAGCAAAAATGGGTCATGCGGCGCAAACCCTTAGTGCCAGCGCCCAAAAAGATTTTACTGTTAAAGAAATGCTTAAAACCAAGCAAGCCTATCTATTATTTATCATTTTCTTCACCGCGTGCATGAGTGGCTTATTCTTAATTGGAATTGTGAAGGATATTGGAGTGAGAATGGCTGGACTTGATGTTGAAGCGGCTAGTAATGCAGTTGCATTAGTTGCCATCTTTAATACAAGCGGCCGCATCATTCTGGGGGCCTTATCAGATAAAGTCGGTCGTTTAAGAGTGGTATCATTTGCACTCCTTGTTACTGCAGCAGCGGTGACGGTATTAAGTTTTGTCCAACTTAATTATGCATTGTTCTTTGCCTGTGTGGCAGGGATTGCCTTCTGTTTTGGCGGTAATATTACGATCTTTCCTGCCATTGTCGCTGATTTCTTTGGTTTGAAAAATCAAAGCAAAAACTACGGCATCATTTATCAAGGTTTCGGAATTGGAGCCATTTCTGGATCATTTATTGCTTCTGCCTTGGGTGGTTTCATTCCTACCTTTAAGCTTATTGCCGTTCTGAGCGTTGTATCATTACTCATCGCCATGACCATTAAGGCACCGAATGTTGGAAATCCAAAAACGAAGGAAAAAAGGAATCATGGGAAGGTTCACAATCTTTCACCGGAGACACGAGCAAGTTAATAGTGTGATTTCTAAAAAAGGCAGCGGACCCTATTGGGCCCGCTGCCTGTCGTGATAGACCTGTCACTTGACCAGTTTTGTCTGTAAGAACATAAATTAATTCCACTTGCGAGATAATCATCTCGGGATATATCCCTGAATTTCATCGGATAAAATCGATGTCTCTGATGGAAACCAAAAGTAGTTATGCCCATCGAATTGGAGGGGAAACATATAAGCCACAGGGTCACCTGTATATAGGACGATTTGAAACATATCAGGATCCCCATTTTTCATATTCGGTTGATAGGATGGAGAATCCTTACTTGTTTTTAATATTTGCAGAAGATGGTTTATTTGGTTTATATTTTTTATTTCCGTGATTCGTTTCGTGCCATTTGCTGTATTCTCTTGATAAATCTCAATTCGGATAACTTTTTCGGCAGGCATGTCTTTAAATTGCCAACGGTTCTTTTCCTCATCTCTTGAATAGTAAAGGTTGTATCCATTAATGGCTCGGGAGGACTTTACCGCCAGCAGATTTGGTTCTCCTTTAATCGTAAAAATATCTGTTCCTTTTTCATGGAAGGCAGCATCGCCATTTTTTGTTTTATATTCAGGATCAGAGACATTGTCTGCTACTTTAAACTTTACCTCGCCGAGTTTTTTATCAATGTGCTTTTCATCCGCAATCACACATGTATTGATTCCTTCATACATTTTACCGTCCCACTTAATAAAATCCACCCAATCAATGATTGTATTCTGGCTAAGTGACTGACAGCCTGATAAGATGAACACTAAAAAAATAAACAAACTAATTAATTTTCTCATCATCCCACCTCATTAATAGAGACGAGAGGACAGATCATTTGGTTTCAATCTGCTTCGAGGTGGTTTTCGAGAATTACGGTTTGATTTATTCCACACCAATTCCCTTGAATGAAAAAATTGTTTTTACAAAATATAATAAAGCAACAGTTCATAACTAGGAGGTTCGACCATGCCTAAAGTTGAAGTATCTTGTTCAATCGCCAACTGTTCGTTTTATGGAGAAGGAAATGTTTGTACAGCAGATAAAATTATGGTTGAAATAGATAACCATGCACGCTATGATACAGAATTTTCTTCCGAATTAGGTGAAAAGAATCATGTGGATACGGCAGGTACCTCAGCTGAAACCTGTTGTAAAACCTTCAAACCTAAACAAAGGAAAAATAGTTAAACGGATTCTGTTGTAAAAAGGACGGACTTGAGCTTCCCAAAAGGAGAAGCCAGTTCCGTCTTTTTTTTATTTTCTCAGCATACAGGATAATTGAAAGTTTAATAAAATATAATAAAGAAAAAGAAAACTAGGCGGGATCACATGATGAAGAAGATGACTTATTTGTTCTCTTTATGGTTAGTTACAATGGGTTTAGCTGCTTGTACTCCAAAACAGGAAATGATAAATGAAAAACCACCGGTAACAGAACCAGACGGAGAAAATCCCTCAAATCCCAATGGGCCAGTTTCAGAAGAACCAGAGGAAGAAGTATATCACAATGAAGTCTTTAAAGATGTTGTCGTTACAAAAAAAGCAGATGCTATCATTGTAACAGGGAAAGCCCAAGTTTTTGAAGGGGTCTTTCAATATGCTCTTTATAATGGAGAAAATGTCGTTAAAGAAGGGAACTACCAGACAGAGGGTGCACCAGCTTGGGGAGAATTTGAAATCACTTTTGACAAAGGGTTAGTATCTACAAATACCAGTAAATTGGAATTATTTGTATATTCCGCAAAAGATGGCTCTAAAATAAATACGTTAGAAATTCCATTAGTCTTAGATAACTAAGGAACTGTTTTATTAAGATTTAAGCTTCCTTGCACTAAGCGCCATTTTATCCATAACAGTAGCGACAATAATCCCAATTGCATACCGAATCAAATCCACTATAAGAAATCCTTTACCAAGTATTAAGGATCCGAGTTGTGTACCGCGAAGTTGATTGATCCATTCTGCTTGATACATCTGACTGAATTCGATTCCATAACTGAATAAAAAACTAAGAAAAATTGCTGTTAGGAGGCTCTTTCGCACCAGCAAGAAACGGAATCCAAAATAAACCATCATTGCCCAAAGCGCGTCTCCGGCATTCTCCGCAACAAAAATTGGAAGAAGTGGAGAGAATTTTCTCGAGGCCAGGCCAAAGATGATCGTGAGAATAACAGCGAACAAATAACCAATCTTCATGATTGGTGGATTAATCGATTCCTTCATTTGATGTTGGCCAGTATTCATTCCAATCACTCATTTCTCCTCATACCTATAATTTTGAATATACTAGTATTTTTCGATAGAAGCAATGAAAGAAGACTAGTGCACTTTTATAATAAATAGAACAAATGTAGAAAGGGAACAAATAGAGTTATCTAATTAAGCTGCCATCAAGGTGGCTTTTTTTTTATATAAATTTTAAAAAAAGAAGGAATGACAACTTATCATAAAGAATAGGATTAGGTGAATATGAACAGGGGTGAAATGCATGCTAACAAAAGAAAATATATTGGAAATAAAAGCGCTTCAAGAAGTCTGCGAAAAAGAAGGCGGATTCGACTTGAAGCTTAATTTTGATATGCTAGAAAATCGGATTGGAAAGCAAAAGGAAGACTTATTCCATTATAAAGATGGCAAGCTTGTCGGCTTTCTCGGCATCTATGGTTTTGGAGATAAAGTAGAACTATGTGGAATGGTGCACCCGAATTACCGAAGACGAGGGATCTTTTCTGAGTTGCTGGAAAGGGGATTAATCGAGTCGAAGAAACGATATACAACGATTTTATTAAATGCCCCTACAGAATCTCAATCTGCCAAGCATTTTTTGAAAAATATTCCTTGTTCTTTTTCGATTGCGGAGTATCAAATGAAATGGCAGGACACGGAATTGGTTGAGGATCCTACTGTTACCTTGCGCCCGTCTATTTCTGAAGAAGATTGGGAAGCCGAAATCCAACTCGACGTATTGGGGTTTGGTATCAACGAAGAGGCAGCTCGGGAGTTTAACCAAACGATCAGGGAAACCAGCAGTGACGAACGTTTCATTATTGAATCAGAAGGAAAAACAGCTGGGAAAATGCGCGTTTCCGAATCAAATGGAGAAGCCTGGATCTATGGTTTTGCGGTTTTTCCTGAACTGCAGGGAAGAGGAATCGGGAGAAAAGCGTTATCAAATGTGGTAATTATGGAACATCACAAAGGATTGCCTATTTTTCTCGAGGTAGAGGCTAAAAATGCCCATGCCCTAAGATTGTACGAATCTTGTGGATTTAGAAGCTACCATTCCCAGGATTACTATCTATATGAAGAGTAATTTCATATTGTAAATAATTTCTAATTTAATTCTACACATTTGTTTTATTTATATTCTTTTACTATTGATTTATTGGTGAATAACACATAATGTCTTGCTAATAGGTAAAAATAAACATATATCCCAAAATCATAGGTGAAAAAATGAATAAAAACAACGAAAGATTAACCGCACCAGAGATATCGAATTTATGGACCCATTATATACGTGAAACAATGGGGCTTTGTGTAATCAAGTACATGTTAAATACCGTTCAAGACCCTGAAATACATAAAGTTTTTCGGACAGCACAAGGACTTTGCGACAAGCATATTAGCAAACTGAAGGAGCTGTTTCTTCAAGAGCATTTTCCTGTTCCTAAAGGGTTTAATGATAAAGATGTTAATTTGGATACACCTCCATTATTTACGGATTTCTTTTGCTTAAATTATATTCACACCATGACAATGCATGGGAGTCAGTCATACAGTCTGGCATTTACCGTTTCGATTCGTCAAGACATAAGAGATTTTTATTACCAATGTAATCTAGACACTATGGAATTATATAACCAATCACTTGAAGTCCTTATTTCATTGAAACTTCTCAATCCTCCACCATATTATTCAACTCCTGATAAGGTTCATTTTATCAAGAGCCTTGATTATGTAACTGATTTGGTTGGCAGTAAAAGAACCATGAATGCTGTTGAATGTGGTAATATCTATTTTAATTTAGAAAAAAGCATGATGACAAAAGGGTGCCTTATTGCTTTTAAACAAGTTTGTAAAGATAAACCCATTATTAAGTTTTTAGAGAAAGCTATTAATGCAGCAAATAAACATATTGGGATATTTACAACGTTATTACTTAAAGAAGACCTTCATTTACCCCATACATTTGATTCAGAAATAACAAATTCAAATGATGCACCATTTTCTGAAAAACTTATGCTGTTTCATTCAGGCTTTTTATTTGCAGCAGCATTATCCTATTACGGTACTGCTGCGATGTATAGTATGAGAGCAGATATTGTATTACAATGCGAAAAATCTATTTTTGATGATTTACTGATCTACAGTAGTTTCGGTAAATTAATCATTAAAAAGAACTGGATGGAGCAGCCTCCTTTTGCGGATGACAGGAAAATGATTTAGAACTGAATATTGTTTTACTAAAAAATACAGGAAATTACAGCATTCCTATCATAGAAACGGGGTGCTTGTATTGAAAATTTAGCTGCCAAAATTGGCGGCCTTTTTTATGTGTGCCAGGCATGGCAACTCTCTGAGATAGGATGTTGTTAGTGGGGCAAAAATAAATTAAGTTATTTTCCCTCTCCTAAATCTTAAAAAAAGAAGGAATGACACCTTATCATCAAGAATAGGAATAGGTGAAAATGAACATGGCGATATGCATGCTAACAAAAGATAATGTATTAGAAATAAAGCACTTCAGGAAGTCTGCGAAAAAGAGGGTGGATTCGACTTGAAGCTTTGAAGTTAAACATTTGGAATTCATAGAAAGATGCGCTGTAAATCAGCTTTTTTTATGGAGTTATTGATCAAAGATAGGATTCAACAGATTGTTATTTTCAAATTCGCTAATAAGTCTCACAAATTCGTCGATGAATGAAACGACAAAAATATAGAAGAGGATGATCTTATTGGATAGAAGAAGTTTACTGGTATCTCCATTACCAGGATATAATGAAGAAATCGGCCGATGGCTATGGTGCTTAGAGGATGTTCGCCGTACTCTTTTAACAGAATTAACTGGTATTAGCCAAACGATCCTCGATACCAAAATGGATGAAAGACAAACAATAGGCTCGTTGTTGTATCACATCGCCTTAATCGAGGCAGATTGGTTATATGAAGAGGTACTAGTTACCGATTGGGATCCCGAAATACGTTCACTATTTCCGTTAGAACATCGGTCCGAAGATGGCTCTTTAGCCCACATGGAGGGGCAAAGTTTAGAAGATCATTTTTACCGCCTTAAAAAGGTTCGTGAAGTATTTCTTTCCCATTTTCGTTCAATGGACCTAACAGATTGGCGTAAACCTAGAATTCTGGAACAATATGATGTCACACCTGAGTGGGTTGTATATCATTTGATTGAACATGAATCCCATCATCGAGGTCAGATTTTCCAGTTGCTTAGAAACTTACGGAATGTTTAATAATTGGTGGTTTTGCTTTCTAGCTTTCATTCATTTTTACCTAATTCTAAACGTAGGAACTATTAAGGAAGGAAGTGGGGAGAATGAAACGACAAAAAACCTATTTTATTTTTAAAGATTTGATATTCGACCTCAAAAAGCCAGAAATTACACTAAAACAAATTAGAGTTTCTGAGATTAAAATTGAAAATGAGGAATATAAAGCACTTCGCAAAAAATTTAGTGAAGATATTTTCACTATAGAAAAAAAACCAGAGGGTTGGTTTATAACGGAGAAAGAGTAAGCCCTTCTCGTTTGAGGAGGTTTTTTTATGTAAAGAAATCGCAATTCCTCTAAGCACGATTAAGTTTAAACAAAAATATTGGGGTCAGTCTTTCATTATTTTGAGGGACTAACCCTTTTTTGATTTCTTCTAAACAATTACTAGCCAAGGTGATTTCCGAAAAACCGGAAGTTTCCCGATTTCCGGAAAAGCAGTATAGCTTAAATTCCGAAAAAACGGAAATTATTCACCTAAGAGCTATAGATGAATGTTTGATACTATCGATATCTACCTATTTTATTAATTCTGAATAATAAAATATATTTGGCATAAAACTTGCTACTAAATGATTATCATGGACTTTCTAGAATAGGAGGTTAGATTGTTGTAACCGTTTACTGTTATAAAAGTGTACCGTTTATACATGTCAATCAATGAATCCGTTTTCGGAATAAATGTTGCATGTTTCGGACCATGATTCTATTAAAAAGGAGATAAAAGCATGAAGAATGGAAAAATAATTGATTCGTTTGAAAAAGCCATCGAGGATATCCATGATGGAGCTACGATTATTGTAGGGGGATTCGGCCTTTGCGGGATACCAGAAAAGGCTATCCTAGCTCTAAGAGATAAAGGAGTAAAAGACTTAACAATTGTCAGCAATAATTGTGGTGTCGATGATTGGGGTCTCGGACTATTACTTGCGAATAAACAAATTAAAAAAATGGTTTCCTCCTATGTTGGGGAGAACAAGATTTTTGAACGACAATTTTTAAGCGGGGAATTAGAAGTGGAACTCGTGCCACAAGGTACCCTTGCAGAACGAATCCGTGCAGGCGGGGCTGGCATTCCAGGATTTTATACAGCAACTGGTGTTGGAACACCGATTGCCGAAGGAAAGGAACATAAAGATTTTGACGGAAAAACTTATATCCTTGAAAAAGCCATTGTTGGCGATTTTTCATTAGTAAAGGCTTGGAGAGCGGATTCGTTAGGAAATTTAGTTTACCACAAAACAGCCAGAAATTTTAATCCTTTGGCAGCAATGGCTGGAAAAATAACAATTGCAGAAGTAGAAGAAATTGTCGAAGCTGGTGAATTAAATCCCGACCACATTCATACACCAAGCGTATATGTTCAGCGTCTTTTAGCCGGGGAAGGTTATGAAAAGAGAATTGAGAGACGGACTGTTATTCAAGCATAGGGAGGAGAAATTTCAATGGATGTACGTCAAAAAATTATCAAGCGGGCAGTGCAAGAAATACAAGATGGGATGAATGTCAATTTGGGGATTGGAATACCGACGCTTTTAGCAAATGAAATACCTGCTGAATACAGTGTTTTGCTCCAATCAGAAAATGGACTGTTGGGAATCGGGCCCTATCCGGATGAGAAACAAGTCGATCCTGATTTAATCAACGCAGGGAAAGAAACGGTCACAGCAGTGAATGGCGCCTCTTATTTTGATAGTGCTGAGTCCTTTGCCATGATCCGCGGCGGTCATATTGATTTAGCCATTCTTGGCGGGATGGAGGTTTCAGAAAATGGAGATCTTGCCAACTGGATGATCCCGGGGAAAATGGTAAAGGGTATGGGCGGTGCGATGGACCTTGTAAATGGTGCTAAGCGCATTGTTGTAATTATGGAACATGTCAATAAGTATGGTGAGTCTAAAATTAAAGAAGAATGCACACTTCCTTTAACTGGAAAAGGGGTTGTCCATCGTTTAATCACTGATTTAGCAGTATTTGATTTTACCCCTGAGGGAATGGTCTTAGTGGAAACACAAGAAGGGGTTACACTTGAGGAAGTTAAGGGGAAAACAGAAGCTTCTTTTACAATTTGTCCGGAATTGCTCGTTAACTCTGTATCTGTGTAAAATCAAAATCAGTATTAAGAATCGGAGGGATTTTTTGGTGAAAGGTAAACTCTTAGCGATAGCTGCTGCCTCTGCTTTATTGTTTCCGCTTGTTCCTCAGAATTTCTTGCAAAAGAGTGTTTCCGCTTCCTATTCTCCAGAAGTATCGGGGGCACAAGATGTTACGGTGAGGAAGTTTGATGGGACAAACGGAAATTGGTTAACAACAAAAAATCCGTCTCAATATGCAGAAGCAACTGTCTTTGGGAATATTGGATTGGCTCCTTATAATTGGGGAAATAAGGAAGAAGGATCGGGTTGGTATAACATGTACAACCCTGCGTCAGTAAGCGGTGTTCAAGTCAACGGTATGTTTGACGATGCAAAATTTGTCATTCGTGTACCAGACAACTGGAATGGAAAATTAGTTGTAGGGGGAATACCCGCGACTCGAAATGAAACGGCGACTGATTTACTGTTTAGTGATTATGTTTTAGCAAAAGGTTATGCGTTTGCTGCTACGGATAAAGGGACACAAGGGGAAATTGACCCTTCCGATCCATTCGCTAAAGCAAAGAACGCCTTAGTTGCAGAGGATGACAGCATCACTGAATGGAATCAGCGCTTTCGCCAATTGACGATAGCAGCACAAAAATACTTAACTGAAAATTATCGTGATAAGCTGATTAAAGAGAGTGATAGAAAAAATCCAGCCAGTAAGTTGATTACAAAAAAACACAAAGTGCCTACCTATGCAATGGGGATTTCCAATGGCGGTTATGTCGTCCGTTATGCGCTTGAACACGACGGCCCAGATAAGACAGGGAAACCAGCTCTATATGATGGCGGAGTGGATTGGGAAGGCGTGTTATGGAGAGCGAATGAACCGAATTTAATTAGTTCGTTAACTCCAGTTGTCAATCATGCGGAAAAAGCCATTTACGGCACAGGTGAAGAAAAGAATGCGGCAATGAAAAAAATGTATAAAGCTGGTTTACCGAAAGGGTCTGAAAAACTGTGGAGCTATCATGATCAGGTCTACTGGTTCCTCACCTTAAATATTTATCGGGATGAACTTGATCCAAACGCTCCTAACCAAATCGATTGGAGAAACTATTTGAACTATAACGGTAGTATTCGTGATCGTACATACGATTACATCTTTAAAGATTACAATTATATGGTACGGCCAAGTGCAGTCAAACAAAACGTAAAAGCCATTGAAAATACCGGCGATATTGATGTGCCGCTGATCAGTATAACTGGTTCCTGGGACTCGTTAATTTTTCCGTCCATCCATGCGGATGCATACGACAAGCTTGTAAACCAAGCAGGAAAAGGCAAATTACACCGACTTTATACCATTGAAAAGGGAAACCATGTCGATAGCTTGGTTTGGAACACTTCAACAGATCCGAATAAAGAGCTGCAGCCTTTGCTTCCGTATGCACATCAAGCTTTTGACTTACTCGTGGATTGGGTTGAACATCATAAAAAAGCACCTAAGAGTAAATTCATTTCCACCCCGCAGGATCCTGCAAAAGTGTTAGATATTAAGACAGGAAAAGAAGTGGATCCTAAGTAGAAAAGGAACACCTTTCAAATCAGCCAAGAATAATCCCAACGCTATTCTGCAAACTATGAATGCAGAAATATAGTGAAGGGATTTAGAACATGAGAAAACATTTGGTGATTATATGCAGTTTGATTTTTAGCACCCTATTAAATAATATTCCTGCCCATGCCACTGAGTATAAGCAGAGTAATACTTATGGTGTTAAACATGGCGATTCGCTGCCGCAAATTGCCATTAAATTTGGAACTTCCGTCAATGACTTAAAAATGACCAATGGATTGCAGTCGAATACATTATTAGTTGGCCAAAAATTGTGGGTACCTACTACGTATGAAGTGGTTCCTGGGGATACTTTGAGGGGTATCGCGTTAGCATTCCATTCAACAGTCGATGCAATTAAAACAAAGAATAAGCTTTCAACTGATCAACTCTATATCGGGCAAGTGCTCAAGATTCCTCCTAAAAAAATGAAGATGCAAGGTCAGCATATCTTGATGACACGGGAGGAATTTAGGGATTGGTTATTTAACGCTCGAATTAATAGGAGAGTTACGCTCATCCAAGAGCATCACACCTGGTTGCCGTCATACAAGCAATTTAATGGCACCAATCATTTTCGGATGTTGCAAGGGATGGAAAATTTCCATAAACGAAAAATGGGCTGGAGTACTATCGCTCAAAATATAACCACTTTTCCGGATGGAAAAATTGCCGTATCGAGGCCCTTTAACATAGCCCCCGAAGGTACCATTGGGCCAAGGGCAAACGCAACTGGGATTGCAATCGAAAATGTAGGCAACTTCGATAAAGGTCATGATGTGATGACAGCCCAACAGAAAGAAACAATTGTGTATATTACTGCGGTCCTTTCAATTAAATTCGGGCTAACGCCTTCCATTGACACTATTACCTATCATCATTGGTGGAATCTAAGAACGAAGGAAAGGGTGCTGGATAAAGGTCCAGATTATAATGTAAAAACATGCCCCGGTACTGCGTTTTTCGGAGGAAATTCCACCACTGATGCCATTAACAATTTTTATCCGCTTGTAACACGGAAAATTAAAGAAATTTTAGCTTCAAGGAATTAGAGATAGTATTCACGAAGACAAATTAGCTTTTAGGATTTTGTCTTCGTGAAAAAACCACTGGCTAATTCCTGCTCTTCTTTAGATATTTCGCCTCATTTTTTTGCTAAAAATCCCCTAAACACGAACATTATTAAACTTTTCAATAAAAACATTCACCTTTTCCGTTGTAAATTTATATTAAGTTTGTTATATTAAAAAAGTAATAATTATATATTTCATTGCTCGTATATACTCGGTAATATGGTCTGAGTGTTTCTACCTGGTTCCCACTAAAAGAACTAGACTACGAGTTAAAGTATTTGGCTTCTATAAGGCGATTTTTGTGCCTTGGCCATTCATTAATTTAGCAAAGAATTTTTCTTTTTGCTAGAATATCAATACTTTGACTTTCGTAGGTCTAGAAGGTAGAAATTATTCTACATTTCTAGACCTTTTTCATTGGACACGACTACCCGAGTAGATCAAACATCAAAAGAACTGGGAGAGGTTTTATGAAAAACAAAATGTTAAAGAAATTCGCTCCAGTAGCAGCTATTCTTGTACTATTCTTATCGTTGCTTGCGTTTCAGCATTCCACTTTACTAGTAGAAGAAAAAGTAGAAGGGGCTGCGAGACCAATTCTTATTCAAGGCCCTATGCCTATTGAAGCCGAAAAATTTGCACAAAGATTAGAAAAAGTGAAAGTGGAAAAGTCAGGAACTTTTGTCTTTTACAAAGGAAAGTTGAACAATTATCCTGTCATCGTTGCTAAAACAGGTAAAGGTATGGAAAATACAGCGGCAGCAACAGCATTAGCGATTGAAAAATATAAACCGATCGCGATTATCAATCAAGGGACTTCAGGCGGACATGACCCAAGTTTACATGTATTTGATATTGTATTAGGAAAGAGAACAACAAACATAGGTTCGTTAAAAACAGGAAATATAGCACAAGACCAAGGAATGGATCCAACTATTTGGAAACCGATGGACTTAATGGCTTCAGAAGGTAGCGGGTCTGATCCGAATGCTGAAAAAGTCCGTTACTACGAGGGTGATAAAGATCTTCTTGCAGCTGCGAATGCAGTAAAAGATAAGTACACCAAAGGTAAAGTGGTTGAGGGGACCATCGGTTCAGCAGACGTTTGGAACAATGAAGTGGATCGGATTAAGTGGTTCCATACAAATTACGGTACATCTGTAGAGGAAATGGAAGGTGCGGCTGCAGCACAAATTGCCGATGCTTATGATGTCGCATTCTTGGGTATTCGTGTTCTTTCTAACAATAAAACAAATGGCGGCACATACAACCCGAATACAGCTTCAGCCAATCAAGACTATGTTTATGAAGTAGTTAAAAAATATATTGCAACTTTGCAAAACAAATAATTTAGTAAATAGGTGTCACGATTTTAGAGCTGTTTCCACAGCTCTATTTTTTATGTGTTCACACCGTAATCACAATTTTCCCCTGTGCGTGGCCTTCTTGAAAATACCGGAATGCTTCAGGGATTTCGCTTAATATGTAACAGCGATCAATCACTGGTTTTACATTTCCGGCTTCAATTAGTTCTTTCAGATAAATCAAATCATCCTGTTTAGGCCGTTGTAAAAAGGTGCCCATTTTCTTTTTGCTGGTCATAGATATCCAAGGCCCGAGGACCATGGCTTGGAACATTTGTGCCTCGGAACCTCCGACGTGAACAAAGATTCCATTGGAATTTAGTACTCGCTTATAAGCAGAGATTGGTTTATGACCATTTACGCCCAGAATCAGGTCATAAACTTGAGGTTTTTGGGTAAAATCTTCTTGGGTATAGTCAATCGCATGATCGGCTCCAATTGATCGCAAAATATCTAAATTTCTTGTACTACATACACCTGTTACCTCAGCCCCAAAGGATTTGGCGATCTGTACAGCGAATGTGCCGACACCGCCTGAGGCTCCATTAATTAAAATTCTTTGTCCTGGCTGGATCTTGCCTTTATCCCTAAGACCCTGCAAGGCTGTGACTCCGGCCATTGGCACCGCGGCTGCTTCCTCATAGGATAGATTGGCCGGTTTTAGTGCTAGTGCATTTACTGGAACAGCTACATATTCGGCAAAACCACCCCAGCCAAAACCTGATAGGTCTCCGAACACATCATCACCTAGTTGAAACTGTGTAACATCTTTTCCAACTGCTTCCACCCGGCCGGCAATGTCACCACCAGGTATGGGGTATTTGGGTTTCCGAAGGCCGAAAGCAAAACGAGCTAGGAACGGTTCACCTTTTAAAAGGACCAAGTTACCAAAATTCACCGAGGATGCACGTACTTTTACAAGGACTTGATCATCGTTTGGTATCGGGTTTTCCACCTCCGTTAATTCAAGTACATCAGGTGGTCCATATTTTTTAGTTACAATTGCTTTCATTTTGAAACCTCCTAGGATTTAATTTTGTAAAAATCGCTAATGATCCTTAAATTAAAGATATTCAAGACTCTCAACGATTTAATACATTAATTTTCCAAAATGCTAACCTAGGAAGTTGTATGTATTTCTATTTTTGTGTCTGCACAGTATAATCAGGGATGGGAGTTGAGAAGGATGAATAAAAACGACGTCGCTAATATACGGAAGCAATTTAAATTAAATAATGATCTCATGGCCATTCGTGAAATTTACAATGTCTATGTGCAGAAAGAATCAGGTGAGATTTATCATCATGTTTGTCAACCATTTCAAATGTTAGAACTGGAAACACAAGAATTGTTTTTAGGAAATTTTAAAAAGGTTTTGACCGGTCAACTAGATTCCAAACTGTTTGAGCTAAAATTCCAGCGTGATGCGGAAGACAGCACTCAAACGATCCTCTTTGATGGTTTACAGGCAGACACCACTGAAGATTGGTTAGAATATATGTTTGCTATGGTTGGAAAAATGTTTGCTCATACGGTGTACGATTTTGATACGGTCGTGACGTTTATCCGCGGAGAATATCGTAAAGCAACTAGGAAGCGGGATCTGGAATCGGAAGAAGGCGGGGATGACGAAGTCTATTCCAACCATTTTATTCTTTGCAGTCTTAATAGAACGGATCAGCCAAAAAAGGCCTTGCTGTTTGATTATGTCGAGAAGGAATTTAAATCGAATACGGTCTTTGATCCAATCATTAATTTGCAATCCCCAATGTCTGGCTTTCTTTTCCCTGCTTTTAATGACAATTCTTCAGACGTAAACCATATTCTTTATTGTGCAGGGAAAGCCAATGAACCGGATTTTACGTTTATTGAACAGGTCCTTAATTGTGAAGATATCATCACCGCCGACGAAGATAAAGATGGTTTTGAACTAATTTTAAAAAAAGTCATTGGAGATCAAGTGGATTCCAAAATCATTTCCAATGTCTATGAGGAAATTGATAAAGTGATTCAAGAGAATGAAGAAAACGAAGAAAGTGAAGCCCCGATGTTGGATTATAAAGACATTGGACGCATCTTAGAAGTAAGCGGGGTCGAAAACGTAGATACCGCCAAGGTGGAACATGCCTTTAAAGATGTCCTAGCAGACGAAACCCATGAGTTTAAAGCAAGCAATTTAATTCCTAAAAAGATAAAAATTGATACCAATGTGGCAAATTTATCTATCGATCCGAAAGACCTTAAAAACATAAAATATATTATGTACCAAGGAAAACGATGCCTATTATTAGAGATTGATGAAGATGTCATTGTGGAAGGATTTCGACTAGAAACAGAAACACTATAGCTTTTTTAGGGACAGGTTCCTTAAGCCTTTATAATTTGGATTAAAAAAGAGAGGTCAAAAACAAGTGATTTTCATTTGTTTTTGACCTCTCTTCTTATGTTTACCAAATGAATATATTCATTTTACATAAAAAGTTTCAATACCATCATGACCAATCCAGCTATCAATGCAGATATAGGCAGTGTAATTACCCAAGTCGTAACAATTCGAATCGCAACTCCCCAATTCACACCCTTAAACCGCTTTGATGATCCGACCCCTAATATCGCAGATGAAGACACATGTGTCGTTGATACGGGGAGTCCAAACATGGTTGCCCCTTGCAAAACAGCAAACGAGGTTAGGTCTGCTGCAAATCCATTGATTGGTTTTACTTTGAAGATTTTTTTTGCAACAGTTTTAATAATCCGCATTCCACCAATCATGGTACCTAGACCAATAGTACCTGCACAGAGGACTTGTACCCAAAATGGTACGTCCAATGTTGATTGGAAACCACCTGCCACCAAGGCAAATACAATGATCCCCATCGTTTTTTGGCCATCATTTCCTCCGTGAGAAAAAGCCGCTAACCCAGAGGCAATGATTTGGAAGCTCCGAAACCCGCGCGTTGCCCGGTATGGATTTGCATTCTTAAAGATTATCGCTAATATTTTCATGATAATAAATCCGACACCAAATGCTAAAAAGGGCGAAATGATTAGGGCTTTAATAATATCGGTGAATCCTTCCCAGTTTATAGAATCAAAGCCGGATCCAAATATAACCGCACCAGCCACTGAACCGATTAAGGTATGGGAGGATGAAGAAGGAATCCCATAGTACCAGGTTAAAAGGTTCCAAAAGATCGCGGCAATCAGTGCTGCAATGACGATTAACAATCCATTATCAATTTGAAAAGGATCGGCAATCTTTCCGCCTATTGATTTCGCAACCGCTTGTGAAGTTAAAGCCCCGACAAAGTTTAAGGCGCCTGCATAAAAAACAGCAAATCGCGGTGATAAAGCCTTAGTAGAAACTGACATCGCAATCGCGTTAGCGGTATCATGGAAACCATTGATGAATTCGAATATTAACGCAAGAATAAGGATGATAACGATAATCGTCATTTATACCTCCAAAATGTACTGACTTGAAGTGATCTAAGTTTTATCAAGAAAGTGGTTAAGCATTTTTCATGATAATACTTTCCAATGTATTGGCGACGACTTGACAGAAGTCCGCAATGTTTTCAAGTTCTTCATAGATTTCTTTATATTGAATAATACGAATAGGGTCTTTTTCGTTCGCAAACAGATGTGTAATGGATTCACGTAATATAGCATCACATTTAGATTCTAAATCTTTTATCTTAATGGCATGCTCCCTCATGTTTAGTAATTTTTTTGATGCAAGCATTTCAACCGCTGTTTCAATTTCAACTGTACAGCTTCGGATGGCTTCCACAAACCTAAGCATATAATCATCCGCATTAATAATCGAATACATTTCAAACAAGGCCGCAGTATGTTCTAATCCATCTAAAACATCATCCATGCTCATCGTCAGTGTTAAAATATCCTCACGTTCAATATAAGTGATAAAGGCATTATGTAAATCCTTGGTCACATCATGAACTAACGAATCTCCTTTGTTTTCATATTCCTTCATTTTTTCGGAAAAAATCTTCAAGTCGCTCACATTTTTTAGTTTATAATCTGCGAAATAGTTCGCACTTTCTTTTAAATTAGTTGCAATATTACCCAAATAAACGGCAAACTTATCTTTTTTTCTAGTAGCCATTCTATAACCTCCACTTTTTCAAAAGTTAATTATCACATTAAATATACATATTTAATATTTCCCAATAGCACAATACGATTCATAGGTGTATTCAAAATAAGAGCATTTGGTGATCCAAATATGGAGGGCATAAGATGAAGTTTCCACATGATTTTTTATTCGGAGCCGCGTCTGCTTCGTATCAAATAGAGGGTGCATGGAATGAAGATGGGAAGGGGGTCACCAATTGGGATGTCTTTTCCAAGATTCCAGGGAAAACGTATGAGGGGACGAACGGTGATGTAGCTATTGATCATTATCATCGTTATAAAGAGGATATAAAATTAATGGCAGAGATGGGTCTGGAATCCTACCGGTTTTCGATTTCTTGGGCCCGTATTTTGCCAACAGGGGATGGGGAAGTAAATGAAAAAGGTTTGGAATTTTATAACCGTGTCATTAACGAATGTTTAAAGTATGGGATTGTTCCGTTTGTAACGCTGTATCATTGGGACTTGCCACTGACACTTGAAGATGATGGGGGATGGACCAATAAGAGAACTGCTGAAGCCTTTGTTAAATATGCAGAAGTTTGTTTTCGGGCATTCGGAGACCGAGTCAAACATTGGATCACGTTTAATGAAACAGTTATGTTTACGGGATTAGGCTATTTAAAAGGAGCACATCCACCTGGAATCCAAAATGATGAAAAGAAATACTTCCAAGCGACACATTATGTGTTTTATGCCCATGCAAAAGCGGTTGAAGTCTATAAGGAATTGAATCAGTACGGCGAAATTGGGATTACCCATGTGTTCTTACCTGCATACAGTGTAGATGATAAGCAAGAGAATGTAGTAGCTGCTCGTCATGCGAATGAATATGAAACCTTTTGGTACTATGACCCGATTTTAAAAGGAGAATATCCAACATATGTAGTGGAGCAGTTAAAGGAGAAAGACTGGACGCCAACATGGACAGAAGAAGAACTCGATACGTTAAAAAGAAATGCAAGTAAAAATGATTTTATTGGACTAAATTATTATCAGCCGATTAGAGTGGAAAAGAATCACGAGTCTGCATCATCGATGGAACATTCAAGAGAAACATCTACATTAGCACCTGGTAACCCGTCTTTTGATTATTTTTATCGGACCGTGAAGATGGAGGATAAAACCTATACAAAATGGGGCTGGGAAATCTCGCCGCAAGGATTTTTAGATGGGCTGCATATGTTAAAAGAGCGTTATGGTGATATAAAAATGTATGTAACTGAAAACGGCCTAGGTGATGTAGATCCGATTATCGAGGGTGAAATTGTTGATGTGCCTCGCATTAAATATATTGAAGAACATTTAAAAGTGGTTAAGCGTGCAATTAGTGAAGGCATCCATTTAAAAGGGTATTATGCCTGGTCTGTGATAGATTTATTAAGCTGGTTAAACGGTTATAAAAAACAATACGGATTTATCTATGTGGATCATAAGGATCACTTAAACCGAAAGAAAAAGCTTTCTTTTCACTGGTATAAGCATATTATTGAGACTCGGGGAGAAGAGTTGTAGAGAAAAGAAACTCTTGATTTTTTATTAAGAGTTTCTTTTTCTGGGCTGGAATTGTTTTTAACTTACTTCGTATGTGACATGCGCTAAATATCATACATATTTTAAGAGGGAATGGAATTTCACCAGAATAACGCACCTGCTGCAAGAAACTGAGAAAAGGAAAATGAAAACACAGGAGGGGCTAAGTATGAAATTCACGATCCAGTATATTCCTCTAAACAAAATCAAGCCTGATTTATCGACGAAAATTACAGAGCACCTTAAGAGATTGCAGAGAGTCATGTGGGATTGCATGTTTGTGTTGGTTGTTAAAAAAAATCGCAAGGATGGCAACTATATTATTGTTAGCGGGCAAGATCGATTCGAATCCCTTAAAAAACACACGAAAAATATTTATGCTCCCTGTATAGTCGATAAAAGCAGCAGTTCCACTGGAATGTTCTCGTGGTTTCATCGATTCCGGAACAAGCAACCCCTTGATGACTTTCCATTGATGCCGGCAAGCTGGTCAATCGTCCGCTCTTTTTTAAAACAAGAACCCCGTTTTAAACAACTATCCCGGTCCGACCAAATCAAAGTCCTCCTCATTGCAGCAAAATACAAGAAAACCGTAGTTTACACCATGAAAACGACAGTGAATGAAATTCTAAGAAGTAAAAATTAATTCCCAATAAAAAAGAAGCCCGATTTTACTTCCAGGATTGAAGTGAAATCGGGCCATTCATTTCCTCAGCTTTCTACTTAAAAAAATGGTGCACTGTCATGGACTTGTTTTGATGACAATTGTGAATGAAGGATGTTACATAATGTCGTGATTCCCTGTTGTATTAAAGACTCGTTCATATAAGAGTAACTTATACGTAAGTGACGGTTTTCTTGCTCGACTGGATAACATGCAGACCCAGGCAAGAAAGTTAGTTGCTGTTTCTTCGCTTCTAAAAGGACATGATTACTATCTAGCCAAGGAGGAAGACTGATCCACACATTTAATCCACCCTCCGGGATTACCCAAGAAACGCCATCGGGCATATGTTGTGAGAGTAAATCAAGGACCAAATCGCGGCGAATTCTTAATGCCGTTCTCAATTTTTTATAGTGATCGATCATTTGTTTAGAGTTAACAAAAGGCAGCACGGATTTTTGTGTGAGTAAAGGACTCCCCAGGTCAGAATTGGCCTTGGCAGCCAATAGACGATTAAATACAGTGCCAGAAGCAGCCAAAATACCAATTCGACAACCCGGTGCAAGTGTTTTGCTTAACCCTTTCAAGTAAATCACATGACCGTTATGGTCTAAACTTTTAATGGGTGACGGCGGCTTTTTATCAAAGTAAATTTCTCCCCACGGGTCGTCTTCGATAATAAGACACTGGATACTTTGTGCGATTTCAAGCATTTGTCTGCGGCGTTTAGATGTCATCACCGCTCCTGTCGGATTATGAAAGGTTGGTATGGTATAAATAATTTTGGGTTTATGTTTGTCACATAAATTTTGAAGGATATCTACACGCATACCGTCCTTATCAACAGGGACGGTGAGTATAATAGCGCCTCTCCCTCGAAAAACATCAATTGCTCCCGGGTAGGTGGGGGCCTCCATAACGACGACATCTCCAGGTCCAACAAATGTCCGGGCAACAAGGTCAATCCCTTGCTGAGAACCGCTTGTCACTAAGATGTTCTCGGGAGTAGAAGGAACTCCAATTCTCTTCAAATACTCATCCATTGCCTTTCTAAGATGAGTGTCGCCTTGAATTTCTCCGTATTGAGACAATATTCTAGGATTATCGGAAAGTATTTGGTGAATCTCACGTTCTAAATAGCGATTCGGAAGAAGTCCGGGATCAATCATAGAGGAGGAAAGATTAATCTTTTCAGGGACTAGATGAAATCGGCCAAATTGCGATCTAGGTAAATAATCTTGAACAGATAACTGCCAATCATATGAAAACAACTCATCATTGCTTTCCTCAGCTGCTTTTCTATTCATCTTTACATACGTTCCTTTTCCTTGGACAGAAGTGATAAATCCTTCTTGTTCCAATTGCTGGTACGCCTTTACTGCAGTAACCAAACTTACTCCTAATTGTTTTGATAGATCGCGAACGGAGGGTAATTGTAAACCCTCTTGAAGGAGTCCTGAACGAATGCGATCCACAATAGACTGATAGATTTGTTTTGATAATGAAACTTCAGCATTTCGTTGAATTTCGATTTGCATCATAATTATCCCCTTAGTGTTATACTTCCGCATTGAGTGTTATATAGTGTTCCATATAAACTACACGTAAATAATTATTTTACATTATAACACTTGGAGGGAATAGTGGATGAAATATTATGTTGTTGATGCCTTTGCAGAAAAAGTATTTGAAGGAAATCCAGCTGGGGTATGTATTATGAATGATTGGATATCAGACGAGATTATGCAGAAAATTGCAATAGAAAATAATTTATCTGAAACCGCATTTGCTGTAAAAGAGGAAAAAATATATAGGCTTCGCTGGTTTACTCCAGGAGGAGAGATCAACCTTTGTGGTCATGCAACATTAGCAACCGCATATGTGATTTTGAATTTTGTAGAAAATCAAGTGGAATCCGTTCAATTTGATACGTTGAGTGGAGTGCTTACTGTAAATAAAATAGGGGACTTGTACGAATTGGATTTCCCAGTTGTATCATCAGAAAAGTTACCTGTGACGGAACAAATGATTGAAGCCCTAGGAGTTGTGCCAACAGAAGCCTATTTAAATAGAGACTTAGTTTTGGTATTAGAATCAGAAAAAGCCGTGAAAAATGCTGATCCTGACTTTTCAAAATTAGAAAAACTACCAGAAGGTCTTGGTGTCTGTATTACTGCTAAAGGAAATGATTGTGATTTTGTTTCCAGAGGGTTCTTCCCAAAACTAAAGGTTAATGAAGATCCTGTGACTGGTTCTTTACACTGCTGCTTGATTCCATTTTGGTCTGAGAGGCTAGAAAAAAGAGAAATGGTGGCTAAACAGTTATCCAATAGAGGCGGCACTCTGTATTGTAAACTTGAAGGGACGCGAGTGAGGATGGCCGGTAAAGCAGCCCTTTATTCGATTGCGGATTTACATATCGGGTATTAAGATATGAAATGCGCAAATCTGAAGAGCGACATTTATGCCGCTTTTCCACATTCGATTCCTGTGTTGACAGGTATGTTAATATAATATTATTCTGAAAATTCACAACAACCGGAGGATAAAGACTTGAGACGGATTCATTATAGTTGGGTTATTTTATTGATCACATTCTTTTCTATTATTGTAGCAGGCATTGTTCGATCCTCATCCGGAGTGTTGATTGTCCCCTTGGAAAATGCATTCGGATGGGATCGGTCATTAATTTCGATGGCATTTGCGATAAACCTTTTACTTTACGGCATTTCTGGTCCTTTTATGGCAGCGCTGGTGGAGGAAATCGGTTTAAAGAAAATGATGGTATTAGCCATGACTACACTGCTTATCGGTGTTTTGCTCACTCTTTTAATGACGGAACCGTGGCAATTAATGATCATTTGGGGAGTAATCATTGGCCTAGGATCAGGGTTGTTCTTAACGATATTAAGCCCCTATGTTGCGAATCATTGGTTTGAAAAAAGAAGGGGACTTGCAGTTGGCATTTTGACTGCCAGTACAGCGACTGGACAGTTGATTCTATTACCACTGTTAGCCATAATCATAGAAGAGTCTTCCTGGAAGTGGGCAATTGGTTTTATTCTTATCCTGAGCTTCATTATGTTGGTTATCATCCTATTATTTATGAAGAATTCACCAAAAGAAATGGGGCTTCTTCGATATGGCTTGGAAGTAGAACCACCTGTACAGCAAGTTGTCGAAAAGAATAATCCGATCATTATCGCTTTTCGTACATTGTTTGAAGCTGTAAAAGTGAAGGAATTTTGGTTACTTGCAGGCAGCTTCTTTATTTGCGGCCTTTCGACAAGTGGATTAATTGGTACTCATTTTATTTCCTATTGTATCGGCTTTGGATTTACAGCAGTCACAGCGGCTTCGATGCTTTCGTTTATGGGGATTTTTGATTTAATTGGTACCACTCTTTCAGGTTGGTTATCAGACAGATTCGATAACCGTTGGCTGTTGTTTTGGTATTACGGCCTAAGAGGGGCTTCACTCGTTTTACTGCCCTTTGCACTTTCTGAAGGTTCTATTACTCTACTTGTTATTTTTTCCGTTTTTTATGGATTAGATTGGATCGCAACCGTACCGCCAACGATTAACATTTCACGGCAAATTTTTGGAATAGAAAAAAGTGTCGTGGTCTATGGCTGGATCTTTGCGGCTCACCAATTAGGTTCTGCTGTGGCGGCAGGTGGAGCAGGGATTATCTATAATATCTTCACATCCTATACATGGGCATTTGTACTGGCAGGAATGTTTTGTTTGTTAGCCAGTCTATTTGTAATTGTGATTAAAAAACAAAATGTAAATGTTGAAGTGAAACAAACGTATAAAGCATAAATTAAAAAAGGCCGTATTAACCTGATACATAGAGCGATAGAGGGGACACTCATGATCCCATAAGCTGTTCATGTGGCCAGTTCGTATCGGATTCTTTTTTCGAGTATAATTAAATCGTTAAAGTTATAAAGCATTTCTTTACAAAAAAAGGAATGCTTTTTTTTATTAAATAAAATTAAAGATATACATATAACAACAAGAATATAATCAAAACCAATAAGTTTTTATTGATAAACGATAAATAATATTTTAAAATGAAATTAATATTAATTTAGTGAGGTGCTTTTATGAAACAAGTTACGACACTCTTTTTAAAGGTAGCCGTTATTTTTATAGGAATCCCAGTTCTTGCTTTGTGCATCTTTTTGGTACCTGAGCTAGGGAATCTTGCAGCAAAATTACTTCCACAGTTTGCTTATATAAAATATTTCGTTTTCATCATTTTTTATGCGTCGGCGATTCCTTTTTACTTTGCTTTATATCAGGCTTTCAAACTTTTACGCTATATTGACAAAAATGAAGCTTTCTCCGATCTCTCTGTTAATGCATTAAAGAAAATCAAAAACTGTGCGATCACAATCAGCACCTTGCATGTGCTTGCCTTACCGCTATTCTATCTCTTTGCGGAGAAAGACGATGCACCAGGTGTCATCTTTGTTGGGTTGGTTGTTCCCTTTGCTTCTTTGGTTATCGCAGTCTTTGCTGCTGTTCTCCAAAAGCTTTTAAAGGAAGCTATTGATATAAAATCGGAAAATGATTTAACAGTGTGAGGTGGATAACTTGGCGATTATCATTAATATTGATGTGATGCTGGCTAAAAGAAAAATGAGCGTAACTGAACTTTCGGAGCGGGTTGGAATTACGATGGCGAATCTATCTATTTTGAAAAATGGGAAAGCAAAAGCGGTTCGTTTTTCAACATTAGAAGCGATATGTAAGGCTTTGGATTGTCAACCTGGAGATATTTTAGAGTACCAAAACGAGGAACATACTTAAAATACTTGGAAAATAAGATTTGATTTATGGCTTTGCCCTTTAAAGGAGCAGGGCTTTTTTCTTTTTCATGTATCGGAGCATTAGTATAAAAAAATTTGAACTTACTAAAAAGAGAAAAAGAACATTTTATAGGTTTAAGATATAAATATTCGGGTATGTAATCAATAGATACTTTCCCCCCTATCATCTTTTCTATTAATTTAGACTATCTAATTGATAGTCATTTTTTTTGACTTGTTGTGAGATTGAATAAATGGAGGAAAAAAATGAATACAAGAATACCAATTTTAAAATTATATAATTATCTATTTGTTTCCATTCAGTGGGAACTTGATGATCAAACAGCATTACAATTTCAAGAATTATTGCTCCAAAGAATACATGAAACTAGTGCTAGGGGTGTGGTAATTGATTTAACGTCTGTTGATATGATTGATTCGTTTATTGCTAAGGTTCTAGGCGATGTGATTAGTATGTCCAAAATGATGGGTGTAAAAGTTGTATTAACTGGCATACAACCCGCTGTAGCGATCACGTTAGTTGAACTAGGGATTCATCTCCAAGATGTCGATACAGCATTAGATTTAGAAAAGGGTTTAGAAATATTACAAAGGGAGTTGGGGGATTAGATCATGGGATACGAATCCTCTGTGGAAATATTATCAGAATGGGATATCGTTACAGCTAGGCAGCAAGGGAGAAACATTGCTAAAGAGCTTGGATTTGGAACAGTTGACCAGACAAGAATCACCACTGCAATTTCTGAGTTGGCACGAAATATTTATCTATATGCAGGCAAGGGAGAGATACATTTTGAGTCTGTCAGTGCTCTTGAAAAAAGAGGTTTAAAAGTAATCGCTCTTGATCATGGCCCAGGAATTCAGAATATTAGAAGAGCGATGGAAGATGGATATTCCACGTCTGGTGGTTTAGGGGCGGGGTTATCCGGGGTAAAACGTTTAATGGATGAATTTGATTTGACCTCAACACTTGGGAAAGGGACAACCATCCAGGTAGTAAAATGGCTTCGAGGGAGGTTTGGGTAAAAAATGGATTTCAAATCGATTTTAGAATCCAGTTATCGGGAAATACTTCGCAGATATATAGAAGAATCTTCTGAAGCAGCATTGTATCAAGGACAAATGTTCAGCAGGAAATCCATTATACAGCAAATATCCCCTGAAGAAATTATTAGTATCCATTGTAAAGTCTTAAAGGATTTATTTCCTGATATTAGAGAGGAAATTTTAGCTTCGTTTGATTTTCTTATTGAATTTATGATGAACTATGGCTTAGCCTATCAAGAGTATCAAAGCTTGAGGGACAAGCAGTTTGAAATTAAATCGGAAATTGAAATGGCTGCAAGCATACAAGAAAACTTTTTTGAAACGTCCATTCCGAAGCTGGATGAAATTGATATTGGTGCCATTAGTGTGCCGGCGAAGAAAATAAATGGAGACTTTTATTGCTTTGTTGAGGACGAAAAAAGTATTAGTATTGCCATTGCAGATGTAATAGGCAAAGGAATTCCTGCAGCACTTTGTATGTCTATGATTAAGTATGGAATGGATAGTTTACCAAAGTCCATAAATAATCCAAATGATGTGTTATCAAATTTAAATAGAGTCGTAGAAAATAATCTTGATTCAAGTATGTTTATTACCATGTTTTACGGAGTATATGATTTCAGTAATCATACATTTATATATGCGGCTGCAGGGCATGAACAAGGGTTCTATTATCATGCGTCTTCTCAATCCTTTGAAGACCTTACAACAAGAGGTATGGTGTTAGGTGTACAAAAGGATATTACATATGAGCAATTTGAAAAGAAGGTTAAACCCGGAGATTTAATCGTTATGCTTTCTGATGGTGTGACTGAATCAAGGACAGCAAAGGGATTTATTGAACGATCGATAATAACTGATTTAATTCAAACCTATATGCATTTGTCCGCACAAGAAATGGTGGAGAACATTTATCGTGATCTCGAGAGATTACAAAATTTCGAGATAAGAGATGATTTTACGCTCATTATTTTTAAAAAGATTTAAAGGATGTTGAATTTATCATATTAAAAACAACGAAAGTAACCAAATATCTATGAAAGGCACTGGTAAAGATGCAGGGTAAAAAAATGCTTGAAAATGGCATTAATCAACATATTCAGGCAATTGCCTATCAAATTCCTAAGGAAGGTAATGAATTTAACGGGGATAGCATTTATATGAAGGTAACAGAAGATTACTTTATTTGTGCGGTTGCTGACGGTTTAGGCAGTGGGGAACATGCCTTTCATTCATCGGATGCTGTTCGCAAGGAAGTTGAAAAAAACCATGATAAAGAGGTAGAGGTATTAATCGAATATTGCAATCAGGTCCTTAAGGATAAAAGAGGTGTCACTCTATCCATTTTAAAGGCACATTTTTTACAGAAGACTTTCACCTATAGTTCAGTGGGAAACATTCAGTTTGTTCTTTCTTGCCCCTCAGGAAAGTTTATCTATCCACTGCCTATCCTGGGATATTTATCTGGAAGGCCCCAAAAATACCGATGCGAAACATATTCTTATGAAAAGGGATCAAAATTTATTATTCATACGGATGGTCTTTCGATAACCGATTTAAAGTCATTAGCAAGTTCCTCAAGTTCGATTGAAGAGATTTCTAACTATTTAGATAACCATGTGAAAACAAGGAAAGACGACCTGACTTATATTGTAGGACAACTTTTTTAACAAAGGCTATTTCCAATTAGCCAAAAAAATGTTTAATTACTCAAAATTCGGGTATTAAGGTGGAGTTACCTCTGTGAAGGGTAGAAGAGGCTTAACTAAGGAGGATGAAAAATTGCAAACATTCTATGATACTAAAAATATATCCCAATATATTAACAATAATAAGCAGGAATTTCAGGAGAAACTATTATCGGAGGCTGTCAATGTTGCCACTAATATTGAGAGTATATTAAAAGAGGGAAATATTGATTTATTAAAAAATGCTCAAAAGCTTGTTCTTTATGTCGTGCAAGATAGAAACGAGGAACTCATTGCCTTCGCTAATGAAGAAGGCATTGCTTGGGCGAAATATTCATTAACTGTTGCGTTCAAATTAGAATGGGTACATGCAATTAGACGTACTTTATGGTATTTTATCAAACAATTTGATCAAATAAATAAGAATGTTAATTTTGCAGACAATTTTTTCGAATTGGAGCAAAAAGTTAATGATGGGATTGATGAGTTTTTAAACTCGTTCTTTATTAGTTATTCACACTATAAAGATGAATTGATCCTTTCTCAAAGGAAATTAGTGGAACATCTTTCAGTACCTATCATACCAGTCAGCCAAACGGTAGCTGTATTGCCGTTGATTGGTACATTTGATGCTTATCGTATGGATATTATTCAAGAAAAAGTGCTAACAGATATTGCAAAGTTAAGGATTCTGACATTAATTATTGACTTGTCAGGAATATCTGAAATGGACGAAGTAACCATAGCTCATTTTCAAAATGTGTTGATTGGTATTACGCTGATGGGGGCTAAATCCGTCATAACTGGATTACGCCCAGAACTTGTAAGACAAATGGTTCATTTAGGGATCAATCTTACTAGGTATACAGAAACAAAGGCAACCTTACAGCAAACATTAAATGATTATCTTAGTTAACTAAATAAATATGTATAAATACCCGGGAAGGTTCACTTCCCGGTTTTTTTTCAAAGTCTTTTTGGGGGAAAGGCAATTCGTGAATAAGTTCTCACTTTTCAAATCAACTTAAGAAATATACATATGAAAAGAAGGTGTATTATGAAAAATTATTGGTACCGGACATTCACCATCGTATCTTTAAGCATGGCATTATTACAAATGTCATCCTGTAGTCAGTCACAAGCAAAAGAAGAATCCAATAGAAATAAACCTCCTCGTGAGGTTCTAGGTTTCTACACAGAAAAGGAAGGAACGTATCCAGGATCACAACCTACAGTTAATTCGCAATTCAACAGTTTAAGTATCATTGCTCCCTTTTGGTATAAGCTTGATGATAAACGCCCAGGCAGTCTTATAGATTCCGTTACAGCAGATCATAAGAGAAAGGTTATACAGAGTGCACATGAAAAACATTTAAAGGTATATATGGTTGTACATAATCTCTTTTATGAAACCGTCGAGAAGGGCAAGCAAGTAGCAAGTAATGTACTCGATAACAATAACAATCGCAATGTTTTCATTCAGAACTTACGCAATGAAATGAATCAGTTTAAATATGACGGTATTAATATTGACATGGAAAATTTGTATTTGACTGACCGAGATTCCTTTAGTCTGCTAATAAAAAAATTGTCTGATGAACTAAATCGTGATGGAAAAGTAGTTACAGTTTCAGTCCCGGCAAATACAGGTGATTCTCGTGCTAATCCCTGGTCTCCGTGGTTTGATTACGAAAAGCTTGGCCAATTTTCAGATGGGTTAATGATTATGACATACGATGAACACAACACAAGAACAAAACCCGGCTCAACTGCATCAGTCGATTGGACAGAAGCAACGATACGGTATGCTTTGAAACATGAAGTAGCACCATCAAAAATTTTTCTGGGTATCGCTGGTTATGGATGGGACTGGGATACAACCGCAGGCAAAGCCAGATATAGCTCTTATGAGGAGTTAATGGATCATAAAGTAAAATATAAAGCGAAAGTTCTATGGGACTCCCATTCGAAAACACCTCATTTCAGTTACGTGGATGAAGAACATCATAGCCACCAGGCTTGGTTTGAGAATAGCCATAGTCTGCGGTTTAAGCTAAACCTTGTAGAGAAATATAACTTACGGGGAATCGGTGTTTGGCGGCTCGGTTTGGAAGACCCTATGTACTGGAAGACTATACCCGAGAAAATAAAAGTTAAAAAGTGATGGAATGATCCTCCAAATCCTTTTGCGATTGTTAAATTTGATAAAAACACCATTTAAGCCATAAAAAGGGGCTTGTTTGGAGAAAAGTTTAATTGACAAGTGAAGCTATTCAGTAATACTATATACTAGTAGTCAGTAATATTGAATATCAGTAACACAAAATACCCGTGTTACAGAGTACTGAAAAAAATATACGTAAAATATAATGGAGGTAAAAAATTGGAAAATATCACGGAAATGCTGAAAGGGGTGCTTGAGGGGTGTGTGCTTGAAATCATCAGCCGTGGCGAAACTTACGGCTATGAAATCACCCAACAGCTGCGCGAACTTGGCTTCAATGATGTAGTTGAAGGGACAGTTTATACGATTACCATGCGGCTTGAGAAGAACAATTTGGTGGACATCGAGAAAAAGCCATCCACTATGGGACCGCCGAGAAAATTTTACACACTCAACGCAGCAGGTCAAGAGCAGCTTAAAATTTTTTGGAAAAAATGGGATTTCGTCTCAAGTAAACTTAACGAACTTAAATCTAAAATTAAATTAAAAGGAGAAGTCATATGAGTATTTTTGAAAAAATTATCGGAAGTTTGGAAGACAAGCGGGAATGGAAGGCGATGGAGGCGCGTTCGAAGGCACTTCCAAATGAGTATCGCAATGCTTACAAAGCTATCCAAAAATATATGTGGACTGCTGGTGGTGGTCCTACCAACTGGAAGGACACCAGCCGTATCTTTTTCGGCATTCTAGAACTCTTCGAGGAAGGTGCAGCGGAAGGCAAGAAAGTCACAGACCTCACGGGCAAGGACGTGGCTGCTTTCTGCGACGACCTAGTGAAGGATGAGGATACTTGGAAGGATAAGTATCGCAAGAAGTTGAACGATACCATTGGTCGTGGCTAACGGCGAATGCCTAGTGGATTTCGCCAAAAGTAAATTCAATCAAATCATACCTACTGAATAGTTGGTTACAAATGTAATGTGTCACCTTCACTATTCAGTTATATTTTTAATTCAGTAGTAAGTAATACAGAATATCAGTCATACTGAGTAGGGAGAATAGGTAATCTAGCGCCTTGCTGCGCTTTTTATAAGGAGGAAAAAAGTATGAACAATGCAGCGATTTCTGTCAAAGGGCTAAAAAAATCCTTTGAAAACAAGGAAGTCTTAAATGGGGTGGATTTTGAGGTGCGGCGTGGCGAAATTTTCGCACTGCTGGGCTCAAATGGAGCGGGCAAGACGACGACGGTCAACATCCTCTCGACACTAATGAAGCCCGATGGCGGCGAAGTAGGTATTTGTGGCTTTGACGTCCAGCGTCAACCGGATCATGTTCGCCAGAGCATAAGCCTGACAGGGCAGTTTTCAGCTTTAGACGGCATGCTCACAGGAAGGGAAAACCTGATGATGATCGCCAAGTTGCGGGGAGTTTCCAATCCCGCTCAAGTCGCTGACAATATGCTAAAGAGATTCAGCCTGCGTGACGCGGCCAACCGCAGGGCAGACCAATATTCCGGCGGGATGAAGCGCCGGCTTGACATCGCCATGAGCCTTATTGGGACGCCAGCAGTCATATTTCTCGACGAACCGACGACAGGGCTTGACCCCGAAGCACGGATTGAAGTCTGGGATACCGTCAAGGAGCTTGCTGGCGGCGGCACGACCATTTTGCTGACGACTCAGTACCTGGAGGAAGCCGAACAACTGGCGGACCGTATCGCCATCCTCCATGGCGGAAAAATCATCACCACCGGTACTCTTACCGAACTCAAAGAGATGTTCCCGCCGGCGAAAGTGGAGTACATCGAGAAGCAGCCGACATTAGAGGAAATATTTCTTACGATCATCGCCAAAAAGGAGGAGCTGTAAATGAAAAGCAAAACAGGGGTTTTACTAGGGCGTTTAATGCGCAACATCATGCGTAGTCCGGATACGATTATTACGGTGGCGATTACGCCGATTATGATGATGCTGCTGTTTGTCTACGTATTTGGCGGCGCCATAAAGACAGGCACGGACAACTACGTTAATTATTTATTGCCGGGAATCTTGCTGATGGCTATTGCATCCGGCGTCGCTTATACTTCCGTGCGGCTGTTTACGGATGTAAAGAGCGGGCTGATGGCGCGTTTCATTACCATGCCCATCAAGCGCTCGTCTGTATTGTGGGCTCACGTGTTGACCTCTCTTGTTTCTAATGCGCTTACTGTCGTGGTGGTAATACTCGTCGCGCTCTTGATGGGCTTTCGTTCTAGCGCTGATATCCTGGATTGGCTTGCGGTAGCAGGGATACTCGGGCTGTTTACGCTGGCGCTGACATGGCTGGCGGTCATTCCTGGATTAACAGCGGGGTCTATGGAAGGGGCAACAGCCTACTCGTATCCACTGATATTCCTGCCGTTTATCAGTTCGGCCTTTGTCCCCACCGAAACCATGCCTAAAATTGTTCGTGCGTTCGCTGAGAACCAGCCCGTAACTTCAATCGTGAATGCAATTCGTGCCCTCTTGTATGAAGGGGCTGTTGGCAACGGTATCTGGATCGCGCTTGCCTGGTGCGTCGGTATCATGGTCATCGCTTACATCTTCGCAAGTAATGCATTTAAACGCCAGTTAGGGTAAATTAGGGCAACTTGCTATGCTTCATTATATAAAAAAATAATTTTTCTGTAGGTCAAATTTATAAAACCTAAATGTTAAATAGTAAAGGCTGCTACACGCAGCCTATTTTTTAGATCACTAATGCATGTCATTCACTTCATTTGCTACCCGGATTCCTGATTCAATTGCCCCTTGGATCCATCCATGGGTAAGGCCTGTATGCTCACCAGCAAAGTGTACTTTTCCCTCAGGTATAGAAATATGCGGATATAACTCCAAATCCTGACCTGGTTCAAAAGAGGTAAAACCTCCGCAAGAATAAGGGTTTTTACTCCAGCTAAAAGCAGCTCCCGTTACGAATTCAGAATAAACCTGATTTCCAAAAATTTCGGCCAAGTTCATTAATGCAAATTGGATCATCTCTCTTTCAGATAGACTCTCCAACGTTAAGGCCTCATCTGCCCACGTATAACTCGCAATTACAACGGCAGGTCCTTTTGTACCAATACCATAACTTGGGTAATAGGAAAAGCGGATGGGCAGATCGGTTATCGATTTACCACCTAATTGTCCTGCTTTTTCCCAAAACCTACTTTTAAACTCGATGGCAATCTTAGAGGAGGCCATATAATTGAGTTCACGAATCGCTGTCCTTTTAAAATAGGAGAAAGATTCATAAGGTTCGACTTGCACAAACCGGAGCGTTGAAAAAGGAATAGTCACAATGGCTAGGTCACCAGTCATGCTGAAGCTCTGATCGGTTTTCTGGTGCTTGCAATGAATGGTTACACTGTTTTGATATTGAGATATTTTTATCATCTTTTGGTTGAACAAAATGTTTTCGTATAATTGTGATTGAAATGCTTTAGGCAATCGATCCATGCCACCCGTTATTTCATAAAATTTCTTCGTTCCGTTTAAGATGATGAGTTCTCGTAATATCTCTACAAAGGTCATCCCCATATACGCTTCCAAGTCAATAAGCACACCAATCATATCATTTGCACCGACAGAAAAATAATAGTTTAAGAAAGAACCTAACGAAAGATTTCTAAATTGCTTTTCAATAAGAGGCCAATTCTTTTTAGGATCTTGTTTGATAAAATCGATGATTGGCTGGATGACAGAAAACAAAAGTTCTTCCGACGATTTCCCTTTCTCATTTGGTTCAACAGGGAATTTTAATATACTTGGATCCTTTTCAAACAAGTGAAGCCGCGTTTTAATGCCATTTGCGTAGATGATGTCATTTGGGGTTCGGTTGATAAATAGATTGGTAGGCAACTTAAATTTTTTAATATATTCAAAGGTTAATTGATGTTTTTCGGGAATTCGCATCGGTCCGGCATTGAAAAATAAATTCTCGCTAAAAGGCGTTCTTATTGTATATACACGTCCGCCAACTCTATCATTTGCTTCCAAAATGGTGACATTATGACCAGCATCCTTCAATAAAGAGGCGGAGACGAGTCCAGCCATGCCTGCACCTATGATAATCATATGTTTAGGGTTTTCAGTCTTCTTCAAACCATTTCTAATGATGGTCAGCATTTGTTGCTCCGTTAATGGGGAATTCATTTGTTGGGGCTACCTCCTTTACATTTCCCAAAAAATACCTTATTGCATTATATACAGTTAAAAGAGGGGTTATGTTCTATTTGTAATTTCGAGTACATGAATCTTAGAAATTATGGAAAATCAACCTTTTCTTTTACTATACGTATGTGCTATAACATAGGAGAGAAGGACCCTCCAATTATGAGAATATGGTCCTATTAAAAGGGGGGCATGGGTATGAGAGTGGAACCGACTGAATATTTTGTGAATAATTTACGTTATATCATTAGGTCTGCACAAGAGACGGATGCTAAGAACTTGTCTGAAGTTAGATTGCAGATCGATGGTGAAACAGAGAATTTAGATAGGGAAAAGGGCGAAGCCTTTATAGATGACTCGGGTTTCAAACAGATTATTAAAGAAGATACAGAAAGTAATAGTAATTTATTTTTAGTTGTTGAGGTCAATGATAGAATTGTAGGTTTTTCAAGATGTGAAGGGAGCAAATTGAAAAGATTTGCTCATAAAGTAGAATTTGGCGTCTGTGTTTTAAAGGAATTCTGGGGATATGCGATTGGAAAAAATTTATTACAAAAATCTGTTCAATGGGCGGACTCAAATAGAATTAAGAAAATATCGTTAGCAGTTCTTGAGACTAATGATAAAGCCATGAAACTGTATGAAAAGCTCGGTTTTGAAGTGGAAGGAACCTTAATAAATGACAAGATCCTATCAGATGGGAATTACTATAATACGATTTTGATGGGAAGGCTCCATGAATAATAATCCAAAGGAGAAATAGATGAAAAATAATATTTTGTTTGACACAAATAAAATCGACCGGGAATCACTGCCTTATTATTACGACTACGGTAAAATCGTTTCTACCATTCAAGAAAAACTTGTGAATGAAGTGGGGATCGACTTTCAAATGTATTCTGATGAAGACACCTCTAATGAGATTTGGGACATTCTTGAGGAAGACTTGAAAGAGGAATCGCCGGAAGTACAATTAATTTGCCATATTTATAAAGAAGGCGAGACCAAGACTATTTCATCCAATCATACCGATAAGGCGATGGAATTGATTATTAAACCACGGATTATCAACGGTCTCTTTTATTACCCAAAATATCAGGTTGCGCTGGCAAGATTAGTCATTTACCAAAGTGATGGGGAAATGACGCATGATTTTATTTTTGCCGAAAATGATGCTTGCTTAGTAGCTTTTTTGAAGTATGTGCTTAAAAGAAAAAGAGATTATATTAAAAACTATGTCACTGTTTTTACCGATACGGAAGATGGTGTGGAAACAGAGATAGATAGTATTACTACTTTGGTAAGAAGAGAAGATGTATTTTTAGAAGATTCGTTAAAGCGTGAAATTTATCGCTCGATTGATGAATTTTTCTCGGAAAGCGGTCAGTTTTTCAAAACTTATGATATTCCCTACAAACGCGGAATCCTGCTCTACGGGAAGCCAGGGAATGGAAAGACCACCCTCGTGAAATCAATCGCTAGCAGCATTAATGCTCCGGTTGCTTATTGGCAGATCACTGAATTTACTTCGAGTTATACGATAAAGGAAGTTTTTACGTCGGTATTGAAGTTAACCCCATTGGTACTTGTAATCGAGGATATTGATTCCATGCCTGCGAGTGTCCGGTCTGTCTTCTTGAATATTTTAGACGGCGCTACTTCGAAGGAAGGAATTTTCATCATTGGGACAACGAATTATCCTGAAAAAATTGATCCTGCACTCATGAACCGCTCTGGCCGGTTTGACAGAGCGTATGAGATTCACGTACCAACCAAAGAGCTCCGTTATCAGTATCTTTTAAATAAGAATATTGCTCGGATTCTTTCAGAGGAAGAGATCCAGCAGGTTATTGATTCGACGAAGGATTTCTCTTATGCGCAGCTCAATGAGTTGTATACATCGATTGCCCTTGAATGGCATTACGAACAAAAAGTGGATGTGAAACGACTTTGTGCGGATTTAAAATCACTACAGCAAAAACAACAAAAACAAGAATGGGATCATGCTCTTTCCTCAGCATCGATTGGGTTTTCAGGGTTTAGTGATGATTATTAATTTTTATAAAGTAGTTCGCTTATGAGAGTGATAGGTATTGATTTATCGGGTCCAAGTAATCACAAAGATACAGTATTGACTGTATTTGACCTACAAAATGGTCAATTAAATTTTTTAAAATTAATTCGGAATATCGGGGATTTGGACATTTTAAAAGTAATAGAGGCTCAAAGTCAATTAGATGAAGTCGTTATCGGGATCGATGCCCCCTTATCGTATGAAGATGGTGGAGGTGATCGGCAAGGAGATAAACTGCTTCGTCAGTATATTGTCTCAATTGGGATGAGACCCGGATCCATCATGCCGCCAACCTTAAATCGAATGGTATATCTTACTCTAAGAGGAATTAAGCTTAGTAGAGAAATAGGGAATCTGGCTACAAGATATCCAATTTCGATTGTGGAAGTGCATCCAGGTGCAGTGATTGGATCAAGACTTCCTGAAAAGGACCTGGAGTATGTCTTGAGCTACAAACAAATTCTCTCAGCAAGAACCTGGATTCGAGACTGGTTTGCGGAGCAAAAATTAACCAAGCTTCCTGTTTTTATAGATGAGGAAAGTCATTTAATTGATGCCTGTGCGGCTGCATTAGGAGCTTGGCATTGGAAGGATCCATCATTACAGCCCAATTGGTCATTTCCTGCAAATCCTCCATTGCATCCTTTTGGTTATTGTTGTTAGTCGTTTTTTCTACCACAGTGTTGATACTGTGGTCTTTTTCATTCAAGTAAAAGCTCTGATTGTCCGATATTAAAATAGGGGGTACCAATTACAATTACTTTATTTTGTGGGCAGAACAGAATCACATAAATGAAATAAGCTCATCCATAATCTTTTTTAAGTAGACTCCAATTCTTATATTATTGTAAAATGCCAAAAAGCCGGAAATGTATTCCGGGCTCAAGCGACTGAAACATATGGTTATACGCGTTATTGGATAGCTGAACATCATGATTTAGTAGGATTAGCTTGCTCTGTACCAGAAGTGATGTTAACTTATATCGGAGCAAACACTAGTAAAATTCGGATCGGGTCGGGGGCAGTCTTATTACCACACTATAAACCATATAAAGTGGCAGAAGTATACAATATGTTAGCCACTCTATTCCCAGGAAGAATAGATCTTGGAATAGGCCGTGCACCAGACGGCTCAGCTGAAGCAACAAATGCCTTATCAGATAATTTCCAAGTGATCATATATAACGCAGATCAATAGTAAGTAAATTCAAAAATAATTGGCCAAATCGAATACGATTTGGTCTTTTTATTGCTCTTATAAGATGCACTTTGATTACATACAGAAAAGTTTTCAGAAAATTCATTGACTTCATGTATACATTCGTATACATTATAAATATAATTAGCCGTGTATACATTTGTATACGCAGAAAGGAGTTATAAAATGAAAAACGAAGAATATAGGGATCATGAAAAAAGGAGACGTCATCACGGTGAAGGTTATAAACGAAAAGACAAGGATTCTCACCACCGTGGTGCAAAAACATTCCGTAGAGGTAGAGCACTTGCATTTCTAGAAATGATGAATGTTAAACGTTCCACCATAATGAAACAGTTAGAAGCACCTGAGTTTCAATCTATTAATCAAGTCTTAGTCGGTGAATTAAAAGCAATGGATATGATTATCAATGAATATACTCAATTATTTGAACTTCACGAATTTGATGCTATGGATTCAGATCGTAAAAAGACTGATGGAGAGGAAACTTCGCTATTAACTACTAAAGATGAGAAAGAAATGGATTGACCAAAATATAAGATTGGAGATGTTTAAATGTTCGTTCAGTTAAGAAAAATGACAGTAAAAGAGGGAAATGCAGAGCAAGTCGTAAAACGATTTAGCGGGGAAGGTTTGATTGAAAAGCAGGAAGGATTCATTGATTCAACTGTTATGGTGAAAAAAGTTAGGCGAGGGGATGAAGAAGTCATCGTAATGATTCGGTGGGAGTCAGAGGAATACTGGAAGCAGTGGGAAAAGAGTGAAGCCCATATAGCGAACCATAAAGCAAACTTAGGAAAGCCGAAGCCGGAATATATTGTTAGTTCTGAAGGTGGATTATACCAAGTAAAAGCTGTTAAAACTGCAGCTAAGCAGTTATTATAATAAAACAACGCTCAGAGTAAGTAGTTCTCAGAGCGTTGTTTGGTGATTTTTTAAGCGCCTAATAGCCTTTTGCCGTATAGTATTTCACTGGTTCTTTACTTGAAGCTTTTAGTTCGGAAAAGATTGTCCCTGTCAAACTATGTGACCCTAGGGAATCTAGACCCACTTCCCACATCATCATCCCGCCAAAACCGTGATCAAGCGCAAGTCTTGTTTTCTTCTTCATTGTCGCACCGCCGTTGTAATGGTAGGTAGTCCCATTCATTTTCACGGTGTCCTTGACTGCATTTGCTGGATTTTTGTTAATAATCGTCGCAAATGAGACTTGTTTGATTTTAGGATCTTCTGGTTGGGCATACGAAGGGACGCCCAATACTAATTTCTCTTTTGAAAGTTTATGAGTATCAAAGAGATTTGTCCAATAGTTTACGATTTTCTCAGTAAACGGATAGGGCGATAGATTAGCGGCATGGTATCCGCCATCCCACTGACCATCATAGGCCATAATATTAACATGGTCGACATATTGGAACATGGTTGGTTCATATTGAATAAAGCCAGCCTCCGTTAACGTGACCGCATGAATTTTTGAATGAACAGCGATAGACAGTTCTTTCTTTTTCGGATGAAGCTGGGCACTTAATTCTTTTGTAAAGGAAGCAAGATTTTTTGCATCCGCTGCAGTGCGTGGGTGTTCAAAATCGATATCAATTCCATCCAGTTTCTCGCGGACTGCAAGATTAGTTAGCTCTTTCACTAGCTTTGTTCTAGATTTAGAATGAGAGATTGCTGGTTGAAAATAATTATAGGATTCTCCACCCTTGATATGGTACCATCCACCGATTGCAAGGATTACCTTGGTATCATGGCTGTCAGCTTTTTTAACAACCGTTCTTAGGTTTTTTAAAGCTTGGTCGCCATTAAATAAGACCATTCCATCCTTGGTGGGATGGACAAACGAGAAAATGACATGTGTTAATTTCGAATAATCTACAATGTTCGGATCACGATAATCCTGAACATAACCGATTAGTACCTTTGAAGGTACTTTTTTTAATGGTGGTAACTCTTTTGCATTTGGCTTTATTGCCGATTTCGGTGCATCCTCTATAATTAGCGTACTAGGACGCTCTTGGTTTTCATTATTTTTGGTAAAAATAACTCCAGTTAGGATTCCTCCGATGAAGGTAACCGCAATTACCAAGCCTAGGAGGAGATGACGTTTCTTCATTGTTTATGTCCTCCTTATTATTGCTTACTTAAAAAATTGTAACAGAAAAAGCGATGTTAGAAGGTTGGTAATATCCACCTATGCAGGAATTGCCGCCATTGGAAAGTGAAAAAATTTGAATTCAAATGTTTCTTTTTGCTATAATCATAAGGTTAATGTTAAAAACTTAGTGTTTTTTATATATAAAATGTGTAAGGTGGTAACCATGAATCAAGAATATCGAGTGTTATTGTACTATAAATATGTAACCATTGAGAACCCTGAAGAAGTCACCCAGGAACATCTTCATTTCTGTAATGAACATGGCTTAAAGGGACGAATTATCATTGCTGCTGAAGGAATTAATGGTACGGTGTCAGGCACCATAGAACAAACTGACGCCTATATGAAATATATGAACGAACATCCGTTGTTCGCGGGTACTATTTTTAAAATTGATGAAGCGTCTGAGCATGCCTTCAAAAAGATGAAAGTTCGGTTCAGACCAGAGTTAGTTACTTTGCGTTTGGAAGATGACGTCGATCCGAATGTGCAAACAGGCAAGCATTTGAAGCCAAAGGAATTTTTTGAGGCGATGCAAGATGAAGATACGGTTGTCATTGATGCCCGAAATGATTATGAGTTTGATCTAGGTCATTTTCGTGGAGCTGTCCGCCCGGATATTCTTAACTTCCGTGATCTACCACAATGGATCCGGGAAAATAAGCAGGAGTTTGAAGGCAAGAAGATTCTTACTTATTGTACTGGTGGAATTCGCTGTGAAAAATTCTCCGGTTGGCTGCTTCAAGAAGGTTTTGAAGATGTATCACAGCTTGAGGGCGGTATCGTCACCTATGGTAAAGATCCTGAAGTTCAGGGAGACTTATGGGATGGTCAACTCTATGTGTTTGATGAGCGCATAAGTGTTCCTGTTAACCGTAAAGAGCATGTCGTTGTCGGGAAGGATTTTTACAGTGGTGAGCCATGTGAACGCTACGTGAATTGTGCCAACCCAGAATGTAATCGTAAAATCCTTTGCTCTGAGGAGAACGAACATAAGCACTTACGAAGCTGTTCACACGAATGCCGTGTTCATCCACGGAACCGCTACGTGGCACAGCACGGGTTAAGTGAAGAAGAGGTAGCGGCAAGATTGGCTGTTATTGAGAAAGAGAAAGAGTTAACCAAATAATTTTTAAAAAGAAAGCAGGTCATTACGGTGACCTGTTTTTCTTATGTTTTTAGGATTGCCAATAGGAATTTCGGAATATATTGTTTATGATAGATATAATACGATTCACATAGAGAGGAGCGGATGAATGAATGGTGACCTATACCAATAGAAATGATGTACCCGTCCATGAAAAGTGGAATTTAGACGATATTTACGCTGATATCAGTAAATGGGAAGGGGATCTTCTGAAAATAGAAGAAATGGCAAAAAACCTGAAGCAATTTGATGGAACGATTCAAGATGGCCACTCATTGTATCAGTACCTTAATCAACGAGAAGAGTTATCTTTCCTATTCAATAAGGTTTATGCTTATGCGATGCTGAATGTGGATCAAAATACACGGGATACCCAGGCACAATCTCATTTAGACCGAGCAAAACAACTAAGTGTAAAAGTAAGTGCGTCGACCTCCTTCTTTATGCCTTATTTATTAAGCCTAGACGAAGAAACATTATCAGGATACATAAAATCTGAAAAGAAGCTAGATTACTTTGCAGAGGATTTATGGGAGTCGTTTCGTTATAAACAACATGTTTTATCTAAAGAACAGGAAGCGGTTCTTTCCCAATTAGGGGAAGCCCTCTCAGCTCCAGGGAACATTTTTGGCATGATGAATAACGCAGATATTAAATTCGGGGAAGTAACCAGTGACGACGGGGAACGTGTGGAATTAACAAGAGGAATGTACTCTAAATTAATTGAAGATACGGACCGTGAAAAACGAAGAGAAGCCTATAAGGCATATTATCAGCCTTACCTGCAATTAAAAAATTCCATTGCCGCTACACTTTCATCTGCCATTAAAAATAATGTAACCACGGCTAAAATACGTCACTACCCTTCCGCGTTGGAAAAAGCCCTGTTTGGGGATAATGTACCAAAAGAGGTCTATGAGAATTTAATCAAAACGACAAAACAAAATATTCAGCCGCTTCATCGATATTCACGGATTCGGAAGGAAAAATTGATTCTGGATGAACTTCGTCAATATGATATGAGTGTCCCGCTGGTTAGTGGTGTGAAGCAAGTCATTCCGTATGAGGAAGCTTATAACACAATGTGCAAGGCGTTATCACCACTAGGTGAGGACTATGTCAATATCCTGAAGGAGTTTAAAGAAGCACGTTACCTCGATGTCAGAGAAACACCCGGGAAGAGGTCAGGTGCCTACAATTTGGGAGTATACGGCGTCCATCCCTATATCCTTCTCAATCATCAAGATGATTTGGATAGTTTATTCACGTTGGTCCATGAATGCGGACACGGTGTCCACAGCCGATTAAGTTCCCAGTATCAACCACAAATCACTGCCAGGTATAGCATTTTTGTGGCAGAAGTGGCATCAACAGTCAATGAAGTATTGTTAATTAACTACTTATTAAATAATGAGAAAAACCCTGATGTTCGGAAACATTTAGTGAACCATTTCATCGATCAATTTAAGGGGACGTTTTTTACCCAAGTGATGTTTGCTGAGTTTGAAATGAAGACCCATGAAATGGCTGAAAAAGGAATGCCGCTTACTGTCGAAGTATTTAACCAAACCTATGAGCAATTATTCCGCGAATATAATGGTGATGAGGTAGTCTTCGATGAGGAAGTAAAATTTGGCTGGTCAAGAATCCCACATTTTTACCGTCCATTCTATGTTTATAAGTATGCAACGGGATTTGCGTCAGCAATTCACTTGGCTACCAAGATTCTTGAAGGGGACCAAGAAACATTAACTTCCTATTTAGAATTCTTAAAGAGCGGCAGTTCGGACTATCCGCTTGAATTGTTAAAAAAGACGGGGGTCGATCTTACGACATCCTCCCCAATTGAAAACTCATTAAAACGATTTGGTGAACTAGTAGAGGAGTTCTCACGTTTATAAAAAACAATCCACCCTTTAAGACCCATGACTTTCGTTCCTTCTCGGGAGAGTCAAATGGGTTTTTTTTATAGAGTATTAGATGAACATAATGTAGAATGAGGAAAGTTAAGTAAATTAAAGGGGTCATTTGGATTATGAATAGTAGAAGAGATAAATACCGAGGAAGGAAGAAATCTTTTCTCCCCTTCCTCATTCTTGTTGTCGTCTTGCTGATTGCGGGTGGTTTTTATTTGAACAGCAGTATAAAGGAAGAGAAGGCTGATTCGAAAATCTCCAAGCTGAAGGAAAAAGCGGATGAGAAGGTAAAAAAAGAGGAGCCAAAACAAGAAGTTATCCCAGAAACAAAACCTGAACCTGTGAAAGAAACAACGATTAAAATTAGTGCAGCTGGGGATTTTACACTTGGGTCAGATGAATCGTTTAACTATAGCAGTTCTTTTATCAAGGCAGCTGATGACAATGGATTGCCTTATTTTGTCAAAGGCTTGGATAATATTTTTAAAAATGATGATTTTACAACGGTCAATTTAGAAACCACACTTACAAATGCAACCCAAAAAGCGGTGAAGACATTTCGTTTTAAAGGAGATCCGTCCTATGCGAAAATTTTAGAATTAGGTGGGATTGATGCTGTTAATTTAGCCAATAATCATATCCATGATTACCTGGATAAAGGCTATAAGGACACCATAACATCTCTGGAAAAACAGAACATTGGTTACTTTGGGTATGATCATAAATATATTACAACGGTAAATGATACAAAAATCGGCGCTCTAGGATATGAGGGTTGGTCGGATACACAAGAAATACGCAGTCAAGTGGAGAATGATATTAAAGAGCTGCGAGCGCAAGGAGCGCAGATCATTCTCGTTCATTATCATTGGGGCAGTGAACGCCATTATGTTCCTGACAGCTCTCAACAGTCATTGGCCCGATTTACCATCGACAGTGGTGCAGACCTTATACTTGGTCACCATCCACATGTCGTTCAAGGGATCGAAGAATATAAGGGGAAATTCATTGTATATAGTCTCGGGAACTTTATGTTTGGCGGAAATCGAAACCCAAGTGACAAGGATACGTTTGTTTTTCAGCAAACCTTTCATTTAAAAAATGGAGTTCTTTCTGATACGAAAGAGATCAATGTCGTTCCATTTTCAATTTCTTCGGTCTCCTCTAGAAATGATTATCAACCGACATTATTGACCGGCTCTGAAAAGAAAAGAGTTAAACAAAAAATTATTGATGGCTCTAACAAAATCAAAGGCTCTGAGTGGCTAGTCTATGAAAATAATGATCAGGTCGTGAAATCGGAAAATTGAATATTCAATAAAAAGGGACAGTTCGCACTGTCCCTTTATTTTATAGATGAAATTTTTAAGCCGATATTGGAGTAGATGGTATCGTAAAAAGTAAACTGACGGTCTTCATAGTGATAATTGTTTTTGCCTGGTGTTGGTTTGCGAATGTTAATTTTTAAATAATCATTAAAGCGTAAAAAAATGGAGTAGTTCGCTGCAGGCAGCTGGCTTAATACTTTTAAGTCCAGTTCTAATGTTCCATTTCCGCTATCGTCTACGCTTACCGGAAGGGGTGATTCAAGCAATGCGTTTTTTGAATCCCGAACCAGCCCATGCGAGAGCGTATCGAGATGATCGCCAAACACCTTAAATTTTAAGATATATTTATTTTTATCGATATATTCCTCCTCTAGTATTGAATGCATGGGTATGCGGATATATTTATATTTTTCCTCTAAGAAAGGAACAGCCACAAAGGGTTGATTATCTTTGATGATGACATCTTTTATTTTCTCTTGTTTTTCCCAGGCAAAAAGAGTCTCAAGGTCTTTAAATTTCCTATCGCGAAATAAGTGATAAACCACCTTATTCATCGGTTGGAAAAATTCATCGGAAAACTCATAATTTAATTTCTTTGTTGTTTTTAACACTTGGTTGAACTTATAGTAATAAACACGTTTCAGCCTCGTTTTTTGAAAATGTGGTGTATGAAAGAATCTCGTAATCGAATCAAATTCATAGAGACGGTTTAAAACCATTTTCTGTTTTTCAATATCTAAATCTTTCTTAATAATATGATTAATCACTTTGAGATTACAATTGGTTTTTTGAATAATATTAGTTTGATTGGTTAAACGCGAATCCTGGTTATCCATCCGATTTAAATAGTAGATAGGTTGTACTGTTGTCGAAATTGTCCGGCAGTGGGTTAACACATCTATAAAAAATTGCTTGTCTTCCGCAAATTTCATTTCAGGAAATAAAATTTGATTGTCTTTTATAACGCTCGTTTTAATCATGCGTGCACGTGGACCTAAATGATGGAAAATATGCGGAATCGAATAGGGTGATTCACTTCGTCTTTCTTTACAAGATTCATGTTCACCAACTATGGACATTCCTTTTGATGTGACCTGTATAGTTTTCCCTACTGCATAATCATCGCCACTTTCTGATAAAATGGACGATAATACTTCCAAGCCGTTAGGTTCTAACCAATCATCAGCATCTAGGAAAGTAATATAGTTAGAGCGTGCCAATTGTATACCGATATTACGAGGATAGCCTGGAGTACCAGAATTTTTTTTCAGGAAAACAACAATAATGTTCGCGTATTTCGCAGAGTATTCTAAGAGGATTTCTCTTGAGGAGTCCGTGGAACAATCATCGATTAATATATATTCAATTTGATCCATGCCGAGTGTTTGATTAAGCACAGAATCGATGGTTTTTCTTAGCGATTTTTCTGCGTTATAAACGGGGGTAACGACAGAGACCATAGTAGGATTCTGTTCTGTGGTTAATTTTTGATCAACGATATAGTATCCTTTTGCGTTTTTATTCCATTTCCAACCCATGTTTTTTCACCTCAACTTTCTGTCCATTCTAGTGTTTGAATTCATTTTTATGTAAAAAACTCCAAACCATTATTTATTTTTGGACAAAATATCGAATCTTATTCGAAAAATAATTCTCATCCAATGCTAGTCATCCAGATTCTACGTTCATTGACAACTTTTTACACTACATATATCTGAATAATGATAAAATAGGTCATATTCATAATTTATATCTAGGAGGATTTAAACGTTGGAAAATAAGTTTTCTACCCCAAAAGGATTTGGCGAAATACTCGACCATACCTTTCAACTAACTAAAAATCGCTTTAAGGACTTTTTCATGATTTTACTGATTTTTATGGGTCCGGTCTACTTGGTCCAAGCAATCCTGCAACTAAGTTCTGGAACCAGCTTTTTTAGAGAGGTTGGCAGTGAAGGGGAATGGTTTGAACAAATACTTACCAGTTTTGAAGAGTCAGGCACATTCGATTCAAGCAGTTTGAGTGCTGACATAGGTTTAATCATCATTGGAATAGTTAGTGCTATCTTGGCACCTGTTGCAGAGGCAGCTATTCTATTTACTATCAACCATGTACGAAGAAGTGAGGAATATACCGTTGGTTCGGTCATTAAAGAAGCCTTTTCGCGATTTTGGCCAATTATCGGAAGTAGTATTTTATTTGGATTGATTAGTTTGGGGATTATCATTCTTCCCGTCGCACTTATCGCATTCACAGGTGTGGTTGTTGCAACCACCGTACATCCGATTGGAGGGATTCTTTTAGGAATCGTCATGTTTCTAGGCTTTGCTGTTCTCGTGGGATTACTATTAACCCGCTGGAGCTTTTATTTTGGCTCTGTTGTCCTCGATAAAGTTTCCCCTGGGTTAGGAAGAAGTTGGAGATTAACAAGAAAGCGTACATGGGTATTGCTGGGACTATATATCGTCTTTTATCTAATTATTTCTTGTATTACTTTTGGCGTGCAAATGACTTTTGGCATCGTTTTGGGGAACAGTGTGCTGCTAACACTGATTACAAACCTCGTCACCTTAGTCACGACTATGATTTTTTCTGTAGGCTATGGGGTTATGTATCTGGATGCCAAAACTCGACATGATGCAGACGATTTAAAAGAGATGCTAGATGAATTCAAAACGGTTTAAAAAAACCTATTATGTTAGGTGATGAATATGTTCAATGCTGACAAGGCACGTGGTGACCTTGAAGATATATTAAAAGGAAAAGAATATCGAGTGTATTACGATTCAAAAGGATTATTTGCCACATGGTGGGATAAAGCAAAAGAATGGATTGCCACGCAACTGGAAAAATTGTTTCCAGCCATCGATTCCGCGAGCAGGGTGTCAGGCACCATTCTCATTACGATCATAGTACTAATTGTTTTCTTACTTGTTTTAGTTGCTTTTTTGGTGATTCGGAATACGAGACGCAATCGAATCCTCCGTAAACAAAAACCGATCCAATCGACGAAAGAAATGAATTGGACGTCGCATAGACATCTTGAAGAAGCAAATAAGCTTGAGAGTTTGGAAGAATATACATCTTCCACCCGCCATCTGTTTTTAGCATTGCTTCTTTCCTTTCATGAAAAAGGATTGCTTGAGGCTAGAATTTGGAAAACCAATTGGGACTATTATGATGAACTTAGGAAAGTTGATCAGTTCAAGGCAGAACAATTCTTTCAGTTTGCACAACTTTTTGAAGAAGTGACCTACGGGGAGCGCACCGTGGGGAAAGCGGAATATTTGCAGTTCCATCATGAGATACGGAAGGTACATGGCGATTTGAGGGAGGAGAATAGTTGATGAAATCTCTTTCCAACATGCGTACCTGGATTGGCCTGCTTATTCTGCTTGGTTTATTTTTGCTCTTTAGTTATTTAAGTTCTACACCGAAGCCGAAGAATTATCCAAATTACGTAACTGAGTCACCTGCTCCTAGTGGAGTGAAAGCATTTTATACATATGTTAAGAACGAAAATGAAGGAAAGGTATGGAGACATTCGCCAGATTTACTGTCTGTTGCATCAGATTCCCAATTGCTAATTATGGTCGAGCCAGCTATTAGCTTTGAAACGGAAGAGATGAGGGCGTACATTAATTATATGAAAGCCGGCAATACCATTTTATTGTTGCAAACCAATCCACAAGGGATGTTTGATATCAAAACAAGTGGAACGAATTCAGGTGAGTCGCAGAAGGTTTCTACGCAAGACCGGACATCCTATCGTGCTCAAATTAATTCAACTATCCGTTTGCAGACGAAAAAAGGAGATCACGTACTGCTTTCTGACCAGACCGGTCCGATTTCAGTTAAACGGTCTTTTGGAAAAGGCCAATTAATTGTTGGTATTACCCCAGAGTGGATGACGAATGGGAATCTATTAAAGAGGGATCATTTATCCCTGCTACTGTATCTACTAAATGAAGCAAAAGCAAACACCATTCTGTTTGACGAATACATTCATAGCGGTGAAAATGCACCTACAGTTTGGAATGTATATCCGATGTGGTTTTTAGTTCTTGTTATCCAGACGATTCTTTTAATGATGTTATGGCTTTGGATGAAAGGAAAGCGATTCGGCTCTATATACGTCCCAAGGGAAGAGTCCGTTCGATTTAGTGATGAAGGATTGCAGGCATTAGCTGCCTGGTACCTACGAGGTAAACGATACCATGAATCAATCATCATCCAAGCAGATTATGTCAAACTTCTTCTCCAAGAACGATGGCAGATTCCGTATCATAGCGAGTGGCAGGATTTGTCGAGTTATATGGAGAAAAAACGGACTCGAATGTCTACTAATGAAATCAACTCCTTTTTAACAGGTTTGGTTCACATTCTTGAAAAAGAAACCATCACAAAACAGGAATACTTATTATGGTCGAAAAGGCTCGAGCAATTAAGGAAAGAGGTTGAAGAATGAAGACAGAATTAACATCTTTATTAAATAAATATGAAGAGCGGATTTTGGGACAAAGTCTAAATCTTAAACTAATGCTATCAGCTATTCTAGCTGGTGGCCATGTCCTATTAGAAGGGGTGCCTGGCACTGGAAAAACACAAATGGTGCGTACACTTGCCAATCTCTTAGGGGGCACCTTTAACCGAATCCAGTTTACCCCAGACTTATTGCCAAGTGATATCACTGGAAGCACAATTTACAATATGAAGGAAAGCACCTTTCAAACGCTGAAGGGGCCGATTTTTACCAATATCTTGTTAGCGGATGAAATTAACCGGACCCCTGCAAAGACACAAGCTGCCCTGCTCGAAGCCATGGAAGAAAAACAGGTAACGATTCAAGGTGAAACATATCCTTTACCCGAGATGTTTTTTGTGGTTGCCACCCAAAACCCAATTGAATTTGAAGGGACCTACCCACTTCCCGAAGCACAGCAGGATCGTTTCCTCTTCAAGCTTAAAATTGAATTTCCAAGCTTCGAGGAAGAAAAAAATATCCTAAAACGCATGATTGAAAACAGCTTTGAGGAAAAGCTTGCGTCAGCGATCTTAGATAGGGAAGAGTTTTTACGTATTAGAAGAGACATTGAAAAAGTCACGGTGAGCGAGAATGTATTAGATTACATCATGAAGATTGTCAGGAAAACACGTGAAGCAGAATCCATCCGATTTGGGGCTAGTACGAGAGCTGGAATTTCGACTGGCAAGGCAGCACAAGCGTGGGCCTACCTTTCAGGCAGGGATTACGTCACACCCGACGATATCAAAATGGTCGCCAAGCCAGCCTTACGACATCGCATTCAGTTATCGCCGCATGTAGAATTGGAGGGAGCAACCGTTGACCAAATTATTGAAGAGCTGGTGGGCTCGGTTCCTGTTCCAAGATAGAGGAGTTTTACCAACTAAACGATTATTAATGGGGTACCTCATACTATCAATTTTTTTAGGGATTAATACTATTTGGGGATTATCATGGAGCCTGGTCATTGCAGCCAATCTCATATTATTTATGGCCAGTTTGTTTGACCTGTTTTTTTCTCCTTCCAAAAAACACCTTTCCTTTCAACGGACCATTTCAGCGGAACTTGAAAGAGGAATCTCTTACCCGGTAACGATTGAGGTTCAGAATGCTTCTACTTATTCTTTTTCATACAGAATAGTGGATGATCTGCCACAGTCCTTCGCAAGACCGTTTCCTATTGTGGGCTCGATTCCAAAGGATGCTGTAGTGGAGATTTCCTATGATACTACTGCGATGGTGAGAGGAAAGTACGAGTTGAATAAGTTTTATTTTCGTTTCACGAGTTTGCTGGGATTGTGGGAAAAACAGGTGACCGTTGAATTAAGGGATGAAGTAAAAGTTATTCCAGATTTAACTGAAACTAAACAGTATTTAGAAAATGCCCAGAAATATTTAGTGCACGAAGGTGTAAAGATCCGGAGGCAGCGAAGCGGGGTTGGTGATTTTTCCAAGATTAGAAGTTATGTGGTGGGAGACGATCCACGGAAAATCAACTGGCGTCAAACTGCCAAACTCCGCGAAGTGATGACAAATGAGTATGAACCAGAGCATGGAAAGTATATTACCATTTTAATTGATTGTGGAAGAATGATGGGGGCAGAATTGTTACAGGGAAATCGCTTAGAAAAAGCATTAGAAGCAGCCTTGACGGTGACAGCTGCGGCCCTCCAAAAGGGGGATTATGTGTCGGTTCTCGCCTTTTCAAAGGATATAAAAGTCTTTGTACCGCCTGCCAAAGGAATGGCGCACCTGCAGACCATTCTCCAAGCAATCTATTCAGTTGACGTAGATGCAGCTGAGACAAATTATGCAGCTGTGTTGCAGTACTTAGAAACTGTGCAAAAGAAACGAAGTCTGCTGTTATTATTTAGTGATGTACGGACCTTCCTTCACGAGGAAAGTGGTCTAATCCTCTTAAAACGACTTCGACAGCGGCATTTATTTTTAATGATTGGAATTGAAGATCAGACACTTTTAAAAAGAGTGAAAGAGGAGCCGAATACGGTCCAAGCAGCGATGCAAAAAAGTATTGCGCAGCAGCAATTTTTGTTTAAGAAAAGGGAAAAGAAAAAATGGGAAAAGCAAGGCCTCGTTATGATCGAGGCCCGTGAGGAGAAATTAGCGATTACTGCCGTTTCTCAGTATATCGATATTATGAATCAGAATCTTTTATAGCTTTCCTGAGTTGCAGCTTGCCTATAACTACATAAAGGAAGAGTCCAATCACGGTTAAAAAAGCAACGATGTACTTTGCTTCTAATGAAATCGCAGCCGGGGTAATGAAGCCTTCGATGATACCCGCAATAACAAATAGAGGAATCGTACCGAGCAATAGTTGAACGGATCTTAGTGCATGCTGCTTTAATTGGAAACTTCGAGAATATTGTCCAGGCACAAACAGCTTATAGCCCATCAATAGCCCAGCGCCGCCAGCAATAAAAATGGCTGTGAGTTCGATCATTCCATGGGGAACGATGTACGCCCAAAAATCATACGATTTTCCGTGATGCCAAAATAGGGCAGCAAGCGCACCAATAATGATGCCATTGTAGACCATTAAGTAAGTCGTAACAAGCCCAAAGGTGATCCCCCCAGCAAAAGCAAAGATGGCGACTTTAATATTATTTGTCATGATGCTCGCCGACATGAGGGCGGAGTCTACCGCTTCATGGCCCTTCCCGAGTTGATCCGGGTCCACACCTTTGGCAATTTCCGCAGGGAGAATCGAATAGATATGTAAGGGATCATTCATGACGGATATAAAGCTCCCCAAACCGCCAATGAGGAATAAAATCATCGCAGCTATGATAAATTTCCATTGTTCAAGCAATAGACCAATAAATTTTTGGCTAAAAAAATAACGAATTTGCTTGAAGCTAGAGACTTGGTCCTTGTACAAAAGATTATGTGATTTAGCCACAAGTCCGTTCAAATAATTGGTGACTTCATCATGAGGAAAATAGGTTTGACTGTAAGAAAGATTCTGGGCTGCTTTTTGATAGAGTCGATGGTATTGAGTAATATGTTCTCCTGTAATGGGTAGTCTGCGCTTACTCATGGTTGTCACTAACTGTTCTAGCTGTTTCCATTCTTCTCGATGCATTTTGACAAATTGTTTAACTTTCATTCTGACACCTACTTTTAGGGGCTAGGAAAATAAGACTTTATTCTCCTTATTATAGTAATATTGTAGAAAAATAGAAATAGTAATTATCATCTTGTGATGGAGGAAACTTATGAATGAAGATCATTTAGATATAAAAACACCTGAATTTGTTTCCATTCAGTTTCAGATTGCTGGTTTAGGCAGCAGGTCGGCTGCCTTTATTATCGACCAGTTGCTTTTAATGGCGTTTAATATTTTGTCATTGATTGTCCTTTTTTTCGTTTTAGATGGCATGTCTAAAATGGAATTTATTTTTATCGGGAATTCACTGCCTATTGCGATAACAATTATTGTACTGTTTCTTGTTAATGGGGGTTACTTTTTTGCGTATGAGTTTTTCTCGGGCGGAAGAACGCTTGGGAAAAAGCTAATGGGAATCCGGGTCATTCAAGAGAATGGTCACAGCATCACCTTGCTGTCTAGCTTTATTCGGAATTTGATTCGTATCATAGATTCCTTGCCAACAGCTTACTTTCTCGGTATTATCATGATTTTTTTTCATTCGAAACATAAACGGCTTGGCGATCTTGTGGCTGGAACGATTGTCGTCCATGAGCGGAAGGCAAAACGGAAAAAGAAACTGTCACCTTTAGAAAATGAACTCAATAACAGAGGACTTTCAAAGGATGATCTTATTCTTGATGAATGGACGCTGAAATCATTAGGAATGAAGGATTGGAAACTTGTCAAAACATATGCAAGTCGTTTTCTGCAAATCCCATTGGACGAAAGAAATCAACTAACGGAACAAATCGCTGTGATATTATTTCCGAAAGTCGGACTGGACCCATCAGGGAAAGCGACTGATGAGTTAGAAAACAATCTTCTTGTGCTTTATTTAGTACTTCTTGAAGAATGGGAGTTTGAACTGTGAGGACGAATAATACATTCGTAAGTTTTATTCGAAGTTAAAAATAATAGTAATAAAAAAGCAATGCATTAGTATTGCTTTTTTATTTTTTTTATAAATATCTCTATAATTCCAAGGACCCATTAGTAATTAAATAGAATTAGAGGTTCGATTTGTAAAATCCATCCGACTTGTGTCTCATTTAGTCGGTTTTAGTCGAAAAATTTATCTTTACGATGTATAATAGGTAATTGTGTATTGCTGTGTGTTAATAAGGAGGAAATAATATGATGGAATGGATAATAATTCTGTTGATTGCAATTTCTGCTGTGTTGCTAATCGTTTCAATGGCATCGAATCGTAAAGCAGAAAAACAAAAACAAAAAGAAATTGACTTGGTTCATGTTGCTGTAATGAAAGATATCAATAACGTTCAGGAGCAAATTCGAAATCTTGAACTTGATATTGAAGTGGTCACAAAGGAAGCAGGCATTCAAATGACTCCAGAAGAAATTATTTTCAAACGTGAAGTACTAGATTTATATAAACGAAAATATTCAATTGAGACCATTGCACAGAAAAAACAAGTTTCAGAGAGTGAAATTCAACAATTTCTTGCTCCGTATCTGGCAGCAAAGGATGAAAGGAGCAAATTAGCCCATGAGATTTAATGTAGTGAGCAGCTTTGCGGCCGGAATTCTTTTAGCTTCGTCCATTTGTGGTGCTGTTTACTTTACTGAAGATCCTGTAGTCTCAAAAGCAGCTGCCAAACCAACCAAAACCGAGCAGAAAACAGTTGCTCAACCAACTGAAACTGAAATGAAAGACCAACTTTTAGCTGCTGGTTATGTTGTTCAACCAAAGGCAGAATATGATAAGACGCTAGAAGCAGCAAAAAAAGCCGCTTCCACCGCATCTACGGCTACTAATGGTTCCCAAAAGATTGCCTACAGATCAGTTATTTCCGTTACACAAGGGATGACGAGCATCGATGTCGGCAAAATGCTTGTAAAAGCGAAAATTGTACCTGATGCCTTTAAATTCTCAAAAGATGTAGAGAGGAAGGGTGTCGAAAAAAACTTACGCCCAGGTACATTCGTGGTTGATACACAAATGACTTATGATCAAATTATCGCAACCATTTTTAAAAAGTAACTGATATAACAAAGACGGACAGTATGATTAGATACTGTCCGTTTTGTTATATCAGTTACTTTTTTTCACAAATTCTTGAACCATTTCGCCGGTAACGAATTCTCGTGTCGGGATAAAGCGCAGGTTGATTTTATTTATACTATTTGTTACTGCGTTTATTTTATCAGTTGAAAAAGGTAGGCCTTGTTTACATAACTCAATCGCTTCTTCGATATATTGCTCGCGTTGTTGATCGAGTGCTAAGAATTGTTGATAGGTTTCATGCTGATTTGCCGCATGTTTAATTAGATCTTTATGTACACTCATGATATCACTCCTTAAATATATTTATACAATCATACCATAATTAATTGGGGAAGTGGCGGATGTAAAATTATAGTGTACGTATCTTGAGATTAATAGGAATAATACTAGATTCAGTCGAATATATTTTCTTATTAGCTTGAATGATAGATTAGAAATAAGTTTTATCACCAAAAGTCTTAAAATTTAAATTTTTTTATGGCAAAGGAGGTCCTATGGGTCACAATCACTCTCATCACACCAAAAATAAAAAAGCATTGATGATCGCGTTTCTCATTATTACCGTTTTTATGGTTTTAGAGTACATTGGAGGGACTTTGACAAATAGTCTAGCTCTTCTTTCTGATGCTGGACATATGTTAAGTGATTCTATTTCCTTGGGAGTGGGATTACTAGCTCTTATTTTAGGAAGACGGGCAGTGAGTGAGAGTAAAACCTTTGGTTATCAGCGGTTGGAAATTTTATCAGCTTTATTTAATGGGGTTCTATTAATTGTAATTTCTATATTAATCATGTGGGAATCGTTTCACCGTTTTAGTGAACCTCAAGTAATTTCTGGTACGGGTATGCTTTTGATATCTAGTATGGGTGCGTTGGTAAATATAATTGTTGCATGGATTATACATCAATCAGAAACTAGTGAAAACATTAATATGAGAGCTGCATTTTTACATGTAATTGGAGATTTACTTGGGTCTGTTAGTGCTATTATTGCTTCCTTACTAATTATGTATTTTGGCTGGACCATTGCCGATCCAATAACTAGTTTAATTGTTTCTTTATTAATTTTAAAAAGTGGAATTGGGATAACCAACGATGCCATTCACATGCTGATGGAAGGTAGACCAGCAAACTTAGATGTTGAAAAAGTGAGAGAAACATTACTTAAAATTCCAGGTGTAGTAAGTATGCATGATTTTCATGTATGGAGTATCACATCAAATTTCCCCTCGATTAGTTGTCACTTGGTGATTTCAGAACATAATCACGACTCGATTTTAAAGAATGCATTAAGAGAATTACATGATACTTTTGATTTGGAACATGCAACTATTCAAGTGGAAAATGTTAATGCCGATTTGGATAAATATGAACATAATCGTTGTAATCATTTTGTAGCGAAAGACTTTTGACAAAGTTAAAGCAATAAATTTTACAAGGGTATCAAACATTTATAAAGATAATAAACAAATTTCGTTAATTTGTTTAATAATGAACAAATCGTGTTCATTTAACAATTGTAAGCATCCAATTTCTATATATAATTATAAATAGAAGAGAAATAACGACTTTTGATACAGGATTGTTACTGGTATGCAGGCAAAACCTAAATGGATTGTTACTGTTTACTCAGGCAAAACCTAAATCGCTAAAATTTGACTTTTTTAAGTCTTAAATTTTAGTGTTTTAGGTTTTTCTTTTTTCAATATAGATAGTTATGCTAATTTTTTGCAGAGGAGAGATTTTCTCATGAAACTAATTGCACAGTTTAGACTGTCCAGTTGGCGGGAGCGGCGTAGTGGTAAACTCGCTTGCTAAACGTTCGGATAACGGGCTAGACCGAAGATGGATTATTTAATGTTCTAAAAATAAAATTTAAAAAGGTTATTGACAAAAGTTTTTATAAGTATTATTATTATCTCAGATTCAAGATATTTAAATTCAATATAGATTCAAATTTTTTTATAACAATATCTCGAATTCGAGATAAAATATTTTTAGGAGGATTTAAAGATGATAAATATTGGTTTATTAATAATTCGTTTGGTTATTGGTGTTTTATTCATTGGTCACGGTGCTCAGAAATTGTTTGGTTGGTTTGGTGGTTATGGTTTAAAAGGTACAGGAGGCTGGTTTGAATCCATTGGTATGAAACCAGGGGTTACCATGGCTCTTTTCGCAGGATTAGCAGAACTTATTGGAGGAATTTTGTTTACTTTAGGACTTCTTACCCCGCTTGCAGGAATTATGATTGCAGGGACGATGGTAATGGCGATCGTAAAAGTGCATGCTCCAAACGGATTATGGTCAACGTCTAATGGATATGAATATAACCTAACTCTACTTGCAGTAGCTATTGGTATAGCTTTAATCGGTCCGGGTCAATATGCACTGGATGCATTTTTATTCTAAAATACCTTGAAATAGAGATTCTTTAATTTTAATAAATTTTGTGAGACTTTAAAATCTTAAGGAAGAACAAAATAAGGTATCAATGTCCTTGATTTAACTATAATTAATATGAAGAAGGAGAGATGAAAAATGAGCAAAAAGACAATGGGTATTCACCACATCACTGCAATTGTCGGTCATCCGCAAGAGAACGTAGATTTCTATGCAGGAATATTGGGTTTGCGTTTAGTGAAGCAAACGGTCAATTTTGATGATCCAGGTACGTATCACCTTTATTTCGGGAATGAAGGTGGGAAGCCAGGAACAATTATCACCTTCTTTCCATGGGCTGGAGCGCGTCAAGGAATCATCGGTGATGGTCAAGTAGGAGTCACATCCTATGTTGTTCCTAAAGGTGCCATGGGATTTTGGGAACAAAGATTAGAAAAATTCAATGTTCCTTTTACTAAAATGGAACGCTTCGGAGAGCAATATTTGGAATTTGATGACCCGCATGGACTTCATTTGGAACTTGTTGAAAGAGAAGAAGGGGAAGTCAATTCATGGACCTTCGGAGGGGTGTCACCGGATGTTGCCATAAAAGGATTTGGTGGAGCAACGCTATTATCTACACAACCGGACAAAACAGCAGAATTGTTAGAAAATGTAATGGGTCTTGATTTAATCGGAAAAGAAGGAGATTTCGCTCGTTACCGTTCCACTGCTGATATCGGAAACGTTATTGACCTTAAATTAACTACGATTGGACGCGGGCAAATGGGTGTAGGCACAGTTCACCACATTGCATGGCGAGCTATTGATGATCAAGACCAATTGGATTGGCAAAAGTATGTGGCGGCAAATGGATATGGTGTCACTCCTGTAAAAGACAGAAATTATTTTAATGCTATTTACTTCAGGGAACATGGGGAAATTTTATTTGAAATTGCAACTGATCCCCCAGGATTTGCTCATGATGAATCACAAGAGACAATGGGTGAAAAATTGATGTTGCCATCACAGTATGAAACGCGTAGAGCACAAATAGAACGAGTGTTACTACCGTTTGAAGTAAGAGAAGTAGACTGATTTTACGAAAGGGACTGATATCTTTGCTTTCGATTGATCCAGCCACCATGTCTGAAAGAGAAAATTATAAATTTCTAATAGGAAGCATTATACCTAGGCCAATTGCTTTCGTCACAACGATTTCAAAAGACGGTGTTTTGAATGGTGCGCCATTTAGTTATTTTAATATTGTCTCATCCAATCCCCCGATGATTTCATTATCTATTCAGCGCTCAGCGGGGAGACAGAAGGATACAGCAAGAAACATCATCGAATCTAAGGAATTTGTCATTCATATTGTTGATGAACTTAATGTTGAAAAAATTAATAAAACAGCTGCAAATCTTCCTCCTGATCAAAGTGAAATAGATTTAGCTAAATTAACTCCAATAGACAGTGTTAAGATTTCTGTTCCTGGTGTAAAAGAAGCGAAAATTCGAATGGAATGCATATTAGAGCATTCCTTAGAATTAGGAGGTTTGGATACACCAGGCTGTGAATTTATTATTGGAAAAGTTGTTCAATTTCATGTTGAAAATGATATTTATGAAAATGGAAGGATAGATCCAAGGGGCTTAGCAGCAGTAAGCAGGCTGGCTGGAAATAATTATGCGAAAATCGGTGAAATTTTCGAAATAGAAAGACCTAAATAACGCCTCTATAAAATTTCATTATTCATGTTCGTAATTACCAACACAATCAAAATGATATTTCAAGTGTGAGTTTACTCACCTAAATTCGGTTGTGTATTAAAAGAATCCATAAAAAAGCGTGTGAATTCTACACACGCTTTTTCCACAATATAAATTAACTCCCTAAAATTTCTTTTAAAAACTGAATCCAAGTCCGTGCAGCATAGGGAAAATAGTTATCCTTTTTCCAGGCTATTTCTAAAGAGAGCGACTGTTGTTTTCCTTAGCTTCAGATGGTACAGCTGCGATTACTGGTAAAGGAATTGGTGTAACAGGTGGAATGTAATTCATATAAGAGTTGAAAATATTTAGACTAGAAATTTAGCCAATCGACAATGATCGATTGGTTTTTTATATTTATTTTTTGAGGTAAGCTAAGAAAAATATAGGTTTGGCAGAGTGGTATTTATAGTTATCTTTAATTTGAGATACTTTACTTGACGAAATTAGAAATTAAGATTTATTATGGTTACATAAAGTTACCGAGATTAATAAAGATAACCTCAATAATTCATAAATAATAAAATGATTAGGAAGTGAACACTATGAACGAAGTATCTGTGACACTATATTTTAAGGGAAGGAATTATCAAACGAATGTATATGCAAGAAAGGACACTTCTGAAACATAAATCTTTCAGAAGGAATGGGAACAAGTTGCAAAACAATGGACAAATTATTAATGGAGAAATCCCAACTTTAGATGAAGGGAGATAAAGCCTTGAATGAAAAGAAAGAAGTTGGAGAAAAAGCTCTTGAATATGTGAAAGACGGCATGGTTGTAGGTCTCGGTACAGGTTCTACTGTATTTTATACCATCACTAAGCTTGGTCAGTTAGTCAAGCAGGGACTTTCTATTAAAGGAGTTCCTACTTCTGAACAAACGAAACAATTAGCGATAAAACTTGGCATACCACTTGTGTCATTCAATGAAATTGAGCAAATTGATGTCACGATTGATGGAGCAGATGAGGTAGATCTTGAGTTAAATCTCATTAAAGGCGGCGGAGGTGCTCTTTTAAGAGAGAAAATAATCGCGAATGCAGCTAATAATTTCATTGTCGTTGCTGACTCTGATAAAAATGTAGATACATTAGGAACTTTTCCATTGCCGATAGAAGTGGTTCCATTTGGTTACGAAATGACAGTAAAACATATCAGGGAACTCGGAGGCAGTCCGAAGCTGAGACAAATGGATGGGACCCCTTATCTAACAGATAACGGTAATTATATAATAGACAGCAGTTTTCAAGAAATTACACATCCAGGAGAGTTAGAGAAAAACTTGAACCACATACCAGGTGTAGTTGATAACGGATTATTTGTAGGAATGGCAGATATTGTTATTACTATTATAGATAAAAAGCTTGAAACGAAAGTCCGAAGCTAGAAAATGGGAGAAATCAGAATACGAACATGGGGGATTAATAATGGAGTCAATGACGTTTGTCTTATTTGGAGCAACTGGGGATTTAGCAAAGAGAAAGATTTTCCCAGCTTTATACAACTTGTATGTTGATCAAAAGTTACCGCAGTCCATCTCTATTATTGGGCTCGGTAGAGGAGACCTTTCTCATTCAGATTTTCAAGAAAAAGTGAAAGACTCCATATTAGATTTTTCACGCCGCTTAGAACATGAGGCAGCAAATCTTGGGGGATTTTTAGAATACTTCCGTTACAGTAGATTGGATGTAAACCGTAAAGATGATTATCAACAACTGCTTCAATTAGTGAAGCAGCGGGAAGCAGAACTTGATATAGAAGAAAATCGTATGTTTTATCTTTCAGTGGCACCAGAATTTTTTGACATGATTGCCTTAAACATAAAAAATAGCGGTCTTGGTCAGACAACTGGCTGGAAACGATTAATCATTGAAAAGCCCTTTGGTCATGACCTCCAATCTGCACGGGAACTCAATAAAAAACTTAGCCGATCTTTTGAGGAAGAGGAAATTTACCGAATCGACCATTACTTAGGCAAACAAATGGTTCAGAACCTGGAAGCCTTGGCTTTTGCAAACCCCCTGCTTCAGTCGGTTTGGAATAATGAGCATATTGCAAATGTCCAAATAACTGCGAGTGAAACCGTTGGGGTTGAGAAGAGGGCGGGTTATTACGACCAAGCAGGAGCAATCCGTGATATGGTTCAAAACCATATGCTGCAAATTTTGATGATGACAGCCATGGATAAGCCTGAAAAAATTAACGCAACGGAAATTAGACATAAGAAGCGGAAGGTCATGGAGTCTCTTCGTTCTGTAAAAGAAGAAGATGTCCAGTATGAGATTGTCCGCGGCCAATACATTTCAGGAGAGGTAAATAATCAAAAAGTTCTAAGCTATAGAGAAGAGCCTGGAGTAAATCCTTCTTCTACGACTGATACATTTGTAGCTGTCCGTTTATGGATTGACAACCCAACCTGGACCGGGGTTCCCTTTTACATTCGGACAGGAAAAAGAATGAAGGAAAAATCAACACGGATTGTCTTCGAATTTAAAAATAAGGAAAACAAGGAATTTAAAAATAATCAAATCGATTCTAACTTATTGATTATCGAAATCAATCCGAATGAAAATATCTCCTTACAATTAAACAGCAAAAACCCATTGAATAATGGAAAGATAATGCCTATAAGGATTAATTTTTCAAATGATCAAATAGGATTGGGTGTACCTGAAGCGTATGAAAGACTAATCTATGACGCGGTTAACGGTGACACTACTTTCTTTGCCCATTGGAAAGAAGTTGAATTGTCGTGGGAATGGGTTCAACCCATTCTGAATGCATTTGAGAAAAATTTAGTACCGCTCCATGAATATCAGTCAGGTTCATATGGGCCACAAGCTTCTGATTCCTTGCTAGTGGAAAATGGCTTTAAATGGTGGCTTGATGAAAAACAGCAAGAAACAAAGGAAACTTTACTACACATCTAAGCTTCCAGTGATCTATGTAATTACACATGCTTGTGGGCTTTGAAGGGGAAATTCTTTTCATTATTTGGTGCCTCGGGTGATGGACCTTCAGTTATGAAGCAGTTTGGAGTTACAGTTGATCATGTTGTCCGTATTGCGAAAAGTATCTTATAAGATTTATTAAATAAACAGAAAAAATTATTTTACAACATTGGAGGACAACATAATGAAGGTAGGACTTATTGGTTTAGGAAAAATGGGGTTAAACTTAGGACAAAATTTAATGGATCACCAGCACGAAGTGGTTGCATTTGATGTGAATCCAAGTGCAGTAGAAAATATGAAACAATTTGGAGCAACTGGTGTCTCCAGTTATAAAGAACTCATTCAGTCTTTAGAACATCCAAGAATTGTCTGGATCATGGTTCCTCATGCAGTAGTTGATTCAGTTATAAGTGAAATCTTACCTTATTTGGATAAAGGTGATATTGTCGTTGAAGCAGGAAATTCCCACTATAAAGAATCGATTCAACGATACAATGAATTAAAAGAAATTGGCGTGAGATTTATGGATGCAGGTACTTCAGGCGGTATGGAGGGTGCTCGAAATGGAGCTTGCTATATGATTGGCGGTGATCCAGAAGCCTGGGATGTGGTTGAGCCCCTTTTCAAAGATACAGCTGTGGAAAATGGCTTCTTATATGCGGGAAAAGCAGGAAGTGGGCACTTCTTAAAAATGGTTCATAATGGAATTGAGTATGCTATGATGGCTGCTATTGGTGAAGGTTTTGAAGTGCTTGAGAAAAGTGAATTCGATTTTGATTATGAAAAGGTCGCACGTGTTTGGAATAATGGATCCGTTATTCGTTCATGGCTGATGGAATTAACAGAAAATGCATTCTCAAAATATCCAAATTTGGAAGAAATTAAAGGGATTATGCACTCCTCAGGTGAAGGAAAATGGACTGTAGAGGCAGCCTTAGACCTCAAAACAGCAACACCAGTCATTGCCATGTCATTACTAATGCGTTATCGCTCGCTTGAGGATGATACCTTTACAGGTAAGGTGGTAGCAGCACTTAGAAATGAATTTGGCGGCCATACTGTCGAAAAGAACTAATAAATACTTTATAAAAAAATTGGAGGAAAACGATTATGAAATTTTTTATCGATACTGCAAATCTAGAAGAAATCAAAAAGGCTTATAAAATTGGTGTGTTATCTGGTGTTACAACTAACCCTTCATTAGTTGCTAAAGAAGGAGTGAAATTCGAAGATCGTATTGCAGAAATCTTAAATGCCGTTCCGGAAGTAGAGTCAGTTTCAGCCGAGGTAACACCTAATGCGTTAACTGCTGACCAAATGATTGCAGAAGCAGATGAGCTTATTAAAATTAACGGCGGCGATAAGAATATTACCATCAAGCTTCCAATGACACTTGATGGTCTAGAGGCTTGCCGCTATTTAACTAAAAAAGGTGTAAAAACCAACGTTACCCTGATTTTTAGTGTGAATCAGGCATTGTTGGCAGCACGGGCTGGAGCAACTTATGTTTCACCATTCTTAGGACGTTTAGATGATATTAATGAAGATGGTGTAGAACTGGTTGCAAAAATTGCCGAGATGTTCCGAGTTCAAAATCTAGATTCACAAATTATTGCCGCATCTGTACGTCATCCTGATCATGTAACTCGTGTAGCGTTGGCTGGAGCTCATATTGCAACCATTCCTTTCAAGGTTATTGAGCAATTATCAAAACATCCGTTAACAGACCAAGGACTTGAAAAATTTGCAGCTGATTGGAAAACTGTTTAAAAAATGCTGAATGGGCGTTATCTCAAAAAACGCCCTTACACATAACTTATATGAGATGCTCCATAAGAAAAAAGGTCCAGGATCTTCACTTTTTTGCTAAAATGCAAAAAAAGATAAAGTACCTGAAGATTAGAGTGTTAAACACTGTTAAAAATTAGATTAAGAAAAATATCTTGAATTCAAGATATTTTTCTTGCGTTTTATTCACTTGAGGTGTAAAGTGATAGTAACGAAAGGAGATGAGTCAGGTTGAGAAAAAATACACTTGGTTCATTAATTTGGTTGCGGATTGCTCGATTTACACATCAGAGTAATTTATTATCAAATGATTTCTTAAAACAATATGGGATCACAGCTTCACAGTTTGATGTATTAAACCAGGTTTCGACTTATCAGCCGATTACACAAAGTCAACTTGCCACCAAAGTAACGGTGTCGGAGGGTGGAATTTCTCGTATGCTTACTCGACTTGAGCAAGAGGGATATATACAGCGTAAGCAAGACTGGAAAACCAAATGGATTACCTTGACGAATAAAGGGGAAGGTAAAATGAATGAAGTTTTTGAACACCAACTTACCTTCCAAACGTCCATTTTTAATGAGTGCTTAGCAGAGGAAGAGCAAAAAACACTATATAAACTGATGAGGAAGCTACAAAAACATACTGAGAATAAATTAGAAAAATAAGGATTCTTTTACTTGTGGTAATTAGATGTTATTATTTTTTAATTATCACTTAACTAGTTAACTGAATGAGGAGGAATAATTTTATGTATAAAATTCCAGGGCATCATCACATTTCAATGATTACAAAAAATGCAAGTAAAAATAATCACTTTTACCGTCATGTGCTTGGTTTACGCCGTGTGAAAGTAACGGTGAACCAAGATGATCCATCGATGTATCATCTATTTTTCGGGGATAAAACAGGTAGCCCGGGTACTGAACTATCATTTTTTGAAATTCCGCTAGTTGGTCATACACAACGTGGTACAAATGCTATCACAAAAATTGGTTTACTCGTACCATCAGAAGCAAGTTTAGCCTATTGGAAAGCACGTTTTGAGGAACATGGTGTAACCAATAGTGGCATTACAACGTATGCCAATCATCCTGCTTTACACTTTGAAGACTCTGAAGGTTTACGTATGGTACTTCTAGTCTCTAACGGTGCAAAAGTACAACACTGGGAAACGTGGGAAAAATCTGATGTACCCAACGAGCACCAAATTCAAGGAATGGGCTCTGTGGAAATAACGGTACGAAGACTTGATAAACTAGCAAGCACTCTTACAGACATGTTTGGCTATACAGAGATAAGCCGAACAAATGACGAAGCGATTTTTCAATCCATCAAAGGAGAGGTTTTTGGAGAAATCATCGTGAAATATTTAGACGGTTCTTCTGAAAAACCAGGTCGTGGCAGTATTCATCATTTAGCAATTCGTGTAAAAAACGATGAGGAGCTCGAATTTTGGGACAAGCAAGTACGAGCACGTGGCTTCCATTCTTCTGGCATCGTAGATCGCTTCTACTTTAAGAGCCTGTATTTCCGAGAATCAAACGGGATTCTATTTGAAATTGCTACCGATGGGCCAGGTTTCACGATTGATGGAGACATTGAAACACTTGGAGAAAAATTAGATTTACCGCCATTTTTAGAAGACCGCAGAGATGAAATTGAAAAAAATCTAACACCCATTGAGGAGTATTAATAAACAAACCAAACTTATCATAAAAATTCGAATTTTCTAGGAGGAAAATTAAATGAACGAATTAAAAGGAATACACCACGTAACAGCTATAACAAGTAGTGCAGAAAAGAACTATGAATTTTTCACCTATGTTTTAGGTATGCGGTTAGTTAAAAAAACAGTTAATCAAGATGATATTCAAACCTATCATTTATTCTTTGCCGATGATAAGGGCAGCGCAGGCACTGACATGACGTTCTTTGACTTTCCAGGCATTCCGAAAGGTGTACATGGCACAAACGAGATTTCAAAAACCTCTTTCCGTGTACCAAGTGATGCAGCATTAGACTATTGGGTAAAACGTTTTGATCGTTTAGAAGTCAAACATACTGGAATCAAAGAGCAATTTGGCAAGAAAACTCTCTCTTTCGTTGATTTTGATGATCAACAGTATCAATTAATTTCAGATGAATTCAATAAAGGCGTGGAATCTGGTACACCTTGGCAAAAGGGTCCGATACCACTGGAATATGCTATTACTGGTTTAGGTCCCGTTTTCGTGCGAATTTCGATGTTTGATTACTTTAAAGAAATGCTGGAAAAAGTCTTGTTATTTAAAGAGACTGCGGCAGATGGGTCATTCCATTTATTTGAAGTAGGGGAAGGCGGCAATGGTGCTTCTGTCATTGTAGAATACAATACCGTTCTTCCTCAATCCCGACAAGGTTATGGCGCAGTACACCATGCGGCATTCCGAGTAGAGGATCGTTCCGTATTAGAAGAATGGATTGAAAGAATGAGTAGTTTTGGATTACCTTCCTCTGGTTATGTAAATCGTCACTTTTTTGAGTCTTTATATGCTAGAGTTACACCACATATTTTATTTGAGTTTGCGACAGATGGTCCTGGTTTTATGGGTGACGAACCTTATGAAACACTTGGCGAAAAATTATCGCTGCCTCCATTCTTAGAAATTAAACGTGAAGAAATAGAAGAATTAGTTCGTCCAATTGATACTGTGAGAAGTACAAAGGAATTCGTCAAAGAATAGGGAGGAAATAGAAGTGAATAAAAAAATTATGAAAATACAAAAATTAGGATTTCCATGGGAGACAGAAGATCCGTTCCTTATGACAGTTCATCATAAGGATGCGTATCCCGCAGGAAATGAACAGCAGGGTCCTAACATTTCATTGGAAGGTAGAAATCTTGGCGAGGATTTTACGTTGCGTGATGGTTTTAGAATGTATCATGGCAAAACGGTTCCGGGATTTCCTGTACATCCCCACAGAGGTTTTGAAACGGTAACAGTCGTTTTGGAAGGTTTAATTGATCATTTTGATTCATATGGGTCTGTAGGACGATTTGGGAATGGAGATGTTCAGTGGATGACAGCAGGAAAGGGCGCCCAGCATACTGAAATGTTTCCTCTCGTCCATCAGGACAAAGGCAATCCACTTGAATTCTTTCAGATATGGCTGAATCTACCTGCAAAAGATAAATTCGCAGATCCTGAATATAAAATGTTATGGGCTGAGGATATACCGGAAGTACAAGCAGCGGCTGCGAATGGACAGAAAACGACCGTAAGATTGATTGCCGGTAGTATGATGGGCAAGTCTAGTTTAGAAGCAAACACTGCTTCATGGGCAAACAATAAAAATCATCATGTGGGAATCTATTGTATTCATATGGAGCCGGAAGCAGTCTTCACTCTGCCGTCAGTTTCAACGACAATGACGAGAAATCTATACTATTATCAGGGAGATAAACTAAACATAGACGAGACTATGATTGAAACGTACCATCGTGTAAAGCTTGTTGGTGATCAGGAAATCACGATTACAAATGGATCATCTGAGAGTTATATGCTACTCCTAGAGGGTGAGCCAATACAAGAAACTGTAGTATCCTATGGACCGTTTGTAATGAATACTGAGAAGGAAATTCGTGATGCGTTCAAGGATTATCAAACTACTCAATTTGGTGGCTGGCCATGGGACCGTCCAGATCCTGTTAATGATCGTGAGTCAGGAAGATTCGCCCGCCATGCGGATGGAAGAGTTGAAAAAAGGTAAATACTATGTACTGCTTCTATAAACCCATACAGTTTCAACAAAAGTATTTTCGTTGTACATTGACTTATTCCATAATTTTAAATAGCAATTAAAAATGTATTATATAGAAAGCCTCTTTTCCGGAGGCTTTTTTGTCATTTAATAAACGGTTTAAAAAAAGGGAGAAAAGCCGCGTGATAGGCTTCTCTCCCTTTTTAATTCTAAGCTATATTTTCCATTCTAATCATGAATTCTATATCTTCATTACGAATGTTTAACAATCTTTCTAGTACTGCCAGCTTGGTGGTTGCTTCCTTGACTTCATATACATTTACAACATTATCACTCTTTAGGTTACGAATCATATCTGAGACAACTTCTTTAAAAGTTTGTGAATCAATCAATAAATAATGAATTAATTCTATTGCTGCTTCTTTTTCTTGTTTGTTTTTGATGGCAAAAATGCTTTGAACATCAGGCTCTATTACAAAAAGAGATTGTAAATCATCTGAAATTCTTATAGTAACATAACTTGTTTTATTTCCATAATACTCATTATCCCTAATTCGAATTAGATTAAGTCCAACCATAAATTCATAAAAAGGATTGTTCTTATCAAGGGTACGAAACATGTTAATTTCAATGTTTGATTTTTCTGCTATAAAGATTTCTTTTTCAAATTGAGTTTGAATTACTTTTGATTCTAACATTGTCATTTTCCTTACCTCGCTTCTAAAAAAAATTTATATAAAAAGTAACATGTATACTTTTAGTAACCTAAATTCATTATAGTAAACATAAGATAATAAATCAACTATACTTGCTTAAGATTATGATGGTATGCTCTCATAAATAAAATTTAATCGCCGAACTTATACTATTTCTAACAAGTATCGTAAACAATAGAAAAGTGGAATTAAAGGCTTTTAGCTAATAGTTGGAGGAATATTTAAATGGAGAGTAATTGTGATTTTTCACCGTTAAAGCAAAATTTGGAGGATGGTATTAAACATATAATTAATTTACTCGAAGCCAATTTAGATGTCCTAGCTAACGAAAACCACTGTGTATTAGGGAGTTTAGAGGATGTAAAAGAGCATCTACTAAAAATTGAATCCATGGCGGCTTCTTTTTATTTAAATTGCTATTTATCATCCTTTACTGATACATATAATGACTTATCTATCGCTGCTCAAATCCTATCGCAACAAAATCATGGTGCACTTATTATAGTTGAACGTAGTGATTCTGTTGATAATATTATCCAAAAAGGAACAACAATAGGAGCTATGGTGACACCAAAATTATTGGAAGCCATTTTTTATCCTGGAAATCCATTACATGATGGTGCAGTTTTAATACGGGGAAATACAGTCGTCTCAGCAGCAAATGTACTTCCGCTAACAACTGTGTTAACTGGAGATAAGAAAATTGGAACACGGCACCGTGCAGCCCTAGGAATATCCGAAAAAAGCGATGCACTTGCTCTTGTTGTTTCTGAAGAAACGGGTAAAATTTCATTCGCGTTTGAGGGAAAGTTATATCCAATAAATACTAGAAACCCTATCTTGTTTAATGCATAAGAATAATTTTAAGATTAAGGATATAAATTTATGGTAAAAAAACTAAAATGGTTATTAATTTCAGTTTGTATGATTTTGTTGACCCCAAGTTGTAAAGTTGTTATTGACTATGATGTAAATTTGTAATAAAATTATCTCGAATTAGAGATTTATTAATTTGAGATATTTAACCAGGAGGTGTAATTATGGAAAGGAAATGTACAAACCAGCCATTTTTGCTGCTAATGCAAACCTCAAAAGCCATATTTTTTTAATTAATATCTTGAAATCAAGGTAAAAAATAGGAGGATAAGTATAATGATAAATATTGGATTATTAATTATTAGATTAGTGATTGGTTTGTCATTTATGGCTCATGGTGCACAGAAATTATTTGGCTGGTTTGGCGGCTATGGCTTGAAGGGTACAGGAGGCTGGATGGAATCACTTGGTTTGAAACCAGGTGTGATGATGGCCCTCATGGCAGGATTAGCAGAATTAATTGGGGGATTATTGTTTACTTTGGGGCTTCTTACTCCTCTTGCAGCGACCATGATTGCTGCTACAATGGTAATGGCAATTGTAAAGGTTCATGCTGCTAATGGATATTGGGCCACACAAAACGGATACGAATTAAATTTGACAATAATAGCAGTGGTAATTGGTCTAGCATTAATTGGACCTGGACAATATGCATTGGATGCTTTTTTATTCTTATTCTAAAATATCCTTAATTAGAGAATCTCAATTTTAAAATTACTGCAACATGGTAACGACCACATTTTATTACTAAATAATATAAATTAAAGGGGAATTACGAAAATGTTAAAGAATGAAATTGGAGCGCTTATTTTACGAATTACATTAGGAGCAATATTTTTTATTCATGGAGTTGTAAAGTTTCAAGGCGGAATAGAGAATATAGTTGGCTGGTTTGAAAGTCTTGGCTTACCAGGAGCTACCGCATATGGAGTTGCATTACTCGAAATTATTGGGGGTATTCTTCTAATCATTGGCTTGGCAACAAGACTAGTTGCAGCTTTGTTTGCATTATTAATGATAGGAGCAACAGTAAAAGTAAAATTAGCAATTAGGTTTTTAGGAAATGGTCAAATGGCTGGCTATGAATTAGATTTAGCATTCTTAGCTATTGCGGTATATCTAGTCATTAGTGGAAGCAAGTTATTCTCATTAAGTAAACTAATATTTCATAGGGATTCATCAAACGCAAAAGCTATTTAATATAAATAGGAATTTTGAATTAGAAGTAGCAAAAAAATTAGCTCCAATAACAGTATAATAATGAAGTAAACAAAGAGAAAGGCGCTTGGAATTGAATCCCAGCGCCTTTCTCTTTTATTCGAAGTGTCGATTAATATTTTGACATTTTTTGATAAGGGCAGTAACGAGCTTTTCCTCATTTCGGGTCTTTTAATTTACAACCATTTATCTGCCCATTCTTCCAAAGCTTTGAGTGATCGTCCGAGTTCTGTCCCTTTTTTGGTTAATGAATATTCAGTCCGTACAGGACGGTCTGCAATAACATTTCTAAGCACAATTCCATTTTCCTCGAGCTCTTTCATCCGTTCATTTAAAACTCTTTTACTTAAGTCGGGAATGAAGGCATGAATTTCACTGAATCTTTTTGGCTCCTTTATTAATGTATGAATAATTAGGCCAATCCATTTCTTCCCCATAATATGGTAGCATTCTTCAACTTTATTACATAATTTATTTTCTGTATCCATTTATCAACACCTCAAATAGTATCTTGGTTATTTTTAATAACTATATGATAATAATAACAAAGTCAGTTGTTAAAATAAAGTATTTACTGGAACAAAATTACCAAATGAATAGAATTTATACTATTTGTTCAATTTGACACAGATAAATTGATTGCTAATTTTATAAAAGTTAATATGGTGATTTTCTTAATATTAGTGTTTTTAATTCTTAAAAAGAGAACCCTAAAATGAGTCTATTGACTTTATACCTATAGGGGTATAATATAGAGCTTGTCAATGACATCGTTTCATTGAAGGAGGCTTAAATGACATGTTTAATTTTAACAGTTATCATTTTACCCCCTAACTTACAGATATTTAATAGAAAATAATTTTTTAAGGAGGTAAAAAACATGGAGTATACTGATCAAATGAAAAATAGGGTAAAACGCATTGAAGGACAGTTAAGAGGAATCTTAAAAATGATGGATGAAAACAAGGACTGCAAAGAAGTTATCACCCAGTTATCTGCAACTAGAAGTGCCATTGATCGGACCATCGGTGTAATTGTTAGTTCCAATTTGGTGGATTGTGTCCAAAAAGCAGAAACTCAAGGGGAAAAAAGCATGGAAGAATTAGTAAAGGAAGCTGTTAATCTGCTAGTAAAAAGCCGATAAAAAAGGGTTGACACCCTCTTTTATTTTTACTAATATTAATACCCATGGGGGTAAAATCAATACTTTGGATTAAGAAATATTTTTTTGATTTAATAAATACCTATACGGGTATAGGTAGATAATTACACCTAGGAGGACATAACATGACAGAAAAGAAAAAAACTACAATTGTATTATTTAGTGGAGATTATGATAAAGCGATGGCTGCTTATATTATCGCAAATGGAGCAGCTGCTTACGATCATGAAGTAACGATTTTCCATACATTTTGGGGATTAAATGCACTTCGTAAAGATGAACATATTCACGTAAGAAAAGGCTTCATGGAAAAGATTTTTGGAAAAATGATGCCTAGAGGAGCTGATAAAATGGGTCTATCGAAAATGAACTTTGCAGGAATTGGTCCTAAAATGATTAAAGATATTATGAAAAAGCATAATGCATTGCCATTAACACAATTAATCGAAATGGCTCAAGAGCAGGATGTAAAACTTGTAGCATGTACCATGACCATGGATTTGTTAGGTCTTAAACAAGAAGAACTATTAGATAAAATTGAGTATGCAGGGGTTGCTGCGTATTTAGGAGATGCAGAAGAAGGTAATGTTAATCTGTTTATTTAAAACAGGGAGGAGTGCATGGCACTGAACAAAAATAACAGGAGGAACGATAGATGAGACAAATGACTGCAAAAGAGGTTGAAACATTACTAAACGAAGGAAAGAAATTAAATATCATTGATGTTCGTGAGGTGGCTGAGGTTGCTTCTGGCAGAATACCAGGTGCTGTAAACATTCCATTAGGATTAGTTGAATTTCGGATGCCTGATTTAGATAAATCCAAAGAATATATTATGGTATGCCAGTCAGGGGGCAGAAGTGGTCGAGCTACACAATTCCTTGAAAGCTATGGATTTAAGGTGATTAACATGGTTGGTGGGATGCTTGCATGGGAAAGTAAAGTTGAATAAATTTTATAAAAAAATAATACCCTTGTAGGTATATAAACAGGAGGTCTATCATGAATCACATAAAAGCAAACGTAATGTTAGATGCGATAGGATTAGCATGTCCAATGCCGATTGTTAAAACAAAAAAGGCGATGAATAACTTGGTAGAAGGGCAAGTATTAGAAGTCCAAGCAACGGATAAAGGCTCCAAAGCCGATATGAAAGCATGGGCTGAGAGTTCTGGGCATCAATATTTGGGAACCATCGAAGAAGGCGAAGTATTAAAGCACTACCTTCGCAAATCTTCTAATGATGAATCCAATGAAAGAAATCATCCAAATGTAATAAATAATGAAGAACTTGAAAAAAAGCTGGATTCAAATGAAAACATCGTCGTAATCGATGTAAGAGAAGCTGTAGAATATGCTTTCCATCATATTCCTAACGCGATCTCCATTCCATTAGGTGAATTGGAAGAGAGAATAAATGAATTAAACAAACAAGATCAAATTATTGTCATCTGCCGAACAGGAAACCGCAGTGATCTTGCTGCACAAAAATTAGTCGATAAAGGTTTTACAAGCGTAATTAATGTTGTTCCAGGAATGAGCCAGTGGACAGGTGACACAACAGGTATCAGTTAATCATGGTATTCGGTTTGATCCTGATAGCATAATGTTGACACTTAAGAATTTGATAGCAGATTTATGGATCAGATATTTTTTTAAATTAAATAATACCATGGGGGGTAAATAGAGATGGCCGTAAATGAAATGACTTCTAAAGAGGTAACGAAAAAGGTTTTTAATAAAGAAGAGTTATTTATCTTTGATGTGCGTAATGAAAGTGATTTTATAGATTGGAAAATTGAAGGCGAAAATTTTGAGTATTTAAATATTCCTTATTTCGAATTACTAGATGGTGTTGAAGAAATCATTGATAAAATTCCTACTGATAAAGAGGTATTAGTGGTGTGTGCAAAAGAAGGATCATCTGTTATGGTAGCAGAACTGCTTTCAGATGAAGGGTTAAACGTGTCATACCTAAAGAATGGAATGAAAGCATGGAGTGAACATTTAGAACCAGTAAAAGTGGGAGATCTAAATGATGGTGGCGAAATTTATCAATTTGTTCGAATAGGTAAAGGCTGTTTATCTTACATGGTTGTTTCAAACGGTGAAGCAGCACTGATCGATGCAACCCGTATGACCGATACCTATCTTGATTTTGCGAAAAGGATCGGTGCAAAAATTACTCATGTATTTGATACGCACCTTCATGCTGACCATATTTCTGGTGGGCGAACAATTGCAGAGAAAACTGGAGCAACCTACTGGCTTCCACCAAAGGATGCAACAGACGTAACCTTTGATTATCAAGCATTAGAAGACGGAAATGACATTACAATCGGCAATACGACAATTAATATTCAAGCATTATATTCTCCTGGTCACACGATTGGCTCTACTTCCTTTGTTGTGGATGAAAAGTTCCTGTTATCAGGTGATATTTTATTCATTGATTCAATTGGAAGACCTGACCTAGCAGGTAAAGCAGAGGATTGGGTAAGTGATTTAAGAGAATCTCTATATAAACGTTACAGAGAATTATCAGAAGAACTTATCGTTCTGCCAGCCCACTTTATGATTGTTGATGAGTTAAATGATGATGGAAGTATCTCAGAAAAATTGGGGACACTTTTTGCCAAAAATCACGGGCTCAATATTGAAGATGAAAATGAATTTAGAAAACTGGTGACTGAAAACTTACCAGCACAACCAAATGCGTACCAAGAAATTCGTCAAACGAATATGGGGAAAATTAATCCAGATATTGATCACCAGCGAGAAATGGAAATTGGACCAAACCGCTGTGCCGTTCGTTAAGCTTAAAAATAGGAGGGAATATTGAAATGGAAGCAACAAAAGTATTAGATGCAAAAGGATTAGCATGCCCAATGCCAATTATAAAAACAAAAAAAGCCATTGGGGAACTAGAACCCGGTCAAGTTTTAGAAGTCCACACAACTGATAAAGGAGCAAAAAATGACCTAACCGCCTGGGCTAAATCGGGTGGACACGAGTTATTAAAACATGAAGAAGAAAATGAAGTGTTAAAATTCTGGATTAAAAAAGGTTAAAAATAATGGGGAACCAATCAAGGTTCCCTTTTCTAAAGAGGAGGACATCATGGATAGTAGCTTAATGATTACGATCTTCCTAGTTGGGTTTGTAGGCTCTTTTATTTCTGGGATGTTAGGGATAGGTGGAGCTATCATCAACTATCCGATGTTGTTATATATTCCAGTCATGCTTGGTATGGGGCAGTTTACAGCACATGAAGTTACAGGTATTACAGCCATCCAAGTGTTTTTTGCAACAATTGGTGGTGTTTTGGCTTACCGTAAGGGTGGTTATATAAATAAAACACTGATTGCTTACATGGGAATTAGTATTCTGATTGGAAGTTTAATTGGGGGATTCGGCTCTACGCACATGTCGGAAAGCGGAATTAATATCGTGTATGGAATTTTAGCGTTAATTGCCGTTATCATGATGTTTGTACCGAAAAAAGGAATTGATGACAATCCTCTGGAACAATTTAAATTTAATAAGTGGAATGCAGCACTATTCGCCTTTGTCGTGGGGATTGGAGCTGGCATTGTAGGGGCAGGGGGTGCTTTTCTGTTAGTGCCTATTATGCTTGTTGTGTTAAAGATTCCAACAAGGATGACCATTGCCAGTTCCTTAGCTATTACACTTATTTCATCGATTGGGGCTGTTTCCGGTAAAATAGCGACAGGACAAGTGCCAATTTTACCTTCACTTATTATGGTTGTTGCTAGTTTAATTGCTTCACCAATAGGAGCAAATGCTGGAAAAAGAATGAATACCAAAGTGTTGCAAATCATTTTGGGGAGTTTAATTTTGGCTACTGCAGTGAAGACATGGATAGGAATTTTATAACCTTTGAGTCTATTTAAACTATTTTCTCTAATGATTAAAGGAGCTTCCAGTGTTGGTAGCTCCTAATTGTTGAATTAACGAACCAATGAATAATCATTGCATTAATCTAATTCCTATTTAACCATGACCCCGTTTGTTCAGCGATTACACAGCAGGCAATGGCATTCCATTTTTAAATAGCCATAGAGCATTATAGTTGTCCGCCTGGCACTTTGTAGTTCCAACATTGCATTAATAGGTGTATGCCTTGTTCAATTTGATCAAATGGAATGCCGCCGAAGCCTAATAAAAATGTTGGATATGGATAGTCTATGGGACTTAACAAATAATCGCTTACTGGATAGATGGCAATTTGGGCCTTAGCGGCTATTTGTTTTAACTGATCTTCCCTTTTGGCCAGGGGGACGGAAATTAAGATGTGCATTCCTGCTAGGTCTCCTGTGATCATGACATCTGGATAGTACGTTTCTAATATCTGGGTTAATTTTTCATGTTTTTTACGATAAATTTTCCTCATCCTGTTTAAGTGTTTGGAAAAATAGCCATCTCTCATAAAGTCAGCTAAAATATGCTGATCGAATCTCGGTACGGTTGATGAGTAAAAACTGAATGTCTCCTTATATTTTTGCAGTAAGGTTGATGGTAAGACAAAATAAGCAACACGTAAAGAAGGCATTAATGATTTGGTAAACGTGCTCATATAAATAACTTTTTTGCTTTGGTCTAACCCTTGTAAGGCGGGAATAGGTTTTCCGATATAACGAAACTCGCTATCATAATCGTCTTCAATGATGTAGCGGCTTTTATCCTTTGCTGCCCAGTTTAATAGCTGTGTTCTTCTTGTTGCGGATAGGACGGCACCCGTAGGGAATTGGTGGGAAGGGGTAATGTAAACAATATTGGCCTTTGTTTTTTCCAGTTCATCTACGATTAAACCATTTTCATCCACCGGAATAGGGATAGCTCTATTTTGCATTTGTATTTTAGGTATTGCAGAATAGCCAGGATTTTCAAGTGCAAATTTTAAATCATTTCCAAGTAACCTTAGAATCATTGGAAGCAGCTGTTCCGTCCCCGAACCAATGACAATCTGTTCGGGGCTGCAGACAATTCCCCTCGATTGATAAAGATATTTGGCAATTTCCACTCTTAATGCGAATTCTCCTTGCGGATCTCCAATTTCCAACAACTCTTTTGAACTACTATCATATATATTTTTTGCATATTTTCGCCAAAGTGAAAAAGGGAAGGAGTCTGCATCAATTTTTCCGGGATGGAAGTCAAATTGAACGATTTCCTTCTTGCCCTTTCCTACAGGCATGTTATGGATTTCTTTTTCAATATATGGTAATTCGTCGATCTCTTCCACGAAAAAACCAATGCGGGGTTTGGATGCCACATAGCCTTCTGCTATGAGCTGGGCATAGGCAATTTCAATGGTAGTTTGGCTGATATTTAAAAATCCTGCTAACTTTTTCTTTGATGGCAATTTGGTTCCCACTTCAATTTGTTTTTGAATAATGGCATCTTTGATCCCATTATAAAGCTGTTCATACAATGGTTTTTCGGTACCATTATCCAACTTAAACATTAGCATATCCATTCGCAATTCCCTCCAACTGACCACGTTGTCTTTCATAAAACTGAACCTTTTCATGTAGTCAATTTCTATTATACTAGTAAATATCAAATGAATGGAGGTTATTTTTATGAAACTAGTAGGAACTGAAAGAGTAAAACGTGGAATGGCTGAAATGCAAAAAGGCGGCGTTATTATGGATGTCATTAATGCCGAGCAGGCAAAAATTGCTGAGGCTGCCGGTGCGGTTGCGGTTATGGCGTTGGAGCGAGTACCTTCCGACATTCGCGCAGCAGGGGGCGTTGCCAGGATGGCAGATCCTCGAATTATGGAAGAAGTAATGAACGCTGTAACCATTCCAGTAATGGCAAAAGCACGGATTGGCCATATTGTCGAAGCACGTGTATTAGAAGCAATGGGCGTCGATTACATAGATGAAAGTGAAGTATTGACACCTGCGGATGAGGAATACCATTTATTAAAAAGCGACTATACCGTACCTTTTGTTTGCGGGTGCCGCGATTTAGGGGAAGCTGCACGCCGCATTGGCGAAGGAGCATCTATGTTACGGACAAAAGGAGAACCGGGAACCGGAAATATTGTCGAGGCGGTTCGTCATATACGCAAAGTTAATGCCCAAGTAAGACGCGTTGTCGGTATGAATACGGACGAATTAATGACGGAAGCAAAAAATTTAGGAGCACCATTTGAATTATTGCTAGAAATTAAAAAATTGGGAAGACTTCCTGTTGTCAATTTTGCTGCCGGCGGGGTGGCGACACCTGCTGATGCCGCTTTAATGATGGAACTTGGAGCTGATGGTGTATTTGTCGGATCAGGTATTTTCAAATCCGATAATCCAGAAAAATTCGCACGTGCCATTGTAGAAGCAACAACAAACTACCGTGATTATAAACTGATTGCCGAAATTTCAAAAGAGCTGGGAACACCGATGAAAGGTATTGAAATTTCTGCGTTAGATGTAAAAGACCGTATGCAGGAACGTGGTTGGTAATATGCTGAAAATAGGGGTACTTGCATTACAAGGTGCAGTCAGAGAGCATATAAGACAAATTGAAGAGCTTGGCTGTAGGGCGATTTCAGTTAAATCGGCTGAAGATCTAAAAGAATTGAATGGTCTTGTATTGCCTGGAGGAGAAAGCACAACAATGCGGAAACTGCTGGACCGTTATGAGTTGCTTGAACCCATTCGGTCCCTAGCCGCTGGGGGAGTTCCGATATTTGGAACATGTGCTGGCCTGATTTTACTGGCAAAGGAAATCGTTGGCAATGATACGCCGCATCTCGGGGTGATGGACATCGTGGTCGAACGGAATTCATTTGGTCGCCAAGTTGATAGTTTTGAAGTCGAGATGTCCATCAGTGGAGTAGGAGAGGATATTCCCGCTGTTTTCATACGAGCACCCCATATCGTGGCTGCAGGTGAGAATGTTGAGATTCTCGCAAAGCATGAAGAGCGCATTGTTTTAGCGAGGGAAGGTCAATTCTTAGGTTGTTCCTTTCATCCAGAATTAACAGAAGATATTAGAGTTATGAAGTATTTTATTGAAATGGTGCGAGAGAATACAAATGTTTTAGCTTATTAGGTTTCGAGGGGACGCCGATTGGTTTTAAAGACCAGTCGGCGTTTTTTATTGGTTATAGTGAACTGAAATTTTAAATGTTATTGTTTCCTATGTAATTCTAGGATAAAATAATGAACAATTTTGATAGTTTTGTTCATTAATAAACAATTTCTTCTCATTTAACAATTGTAAGAATCACGTATATTTTTATACTAATAATGAGAGTAAAAAAACATTTGGAAAGTGAGGACTTGCAAATGGAGTATACGAAACTAGGTAATACAGGATTAGATGTATCTAGAATTTCCGGTGCTGGTTTGTTATAGAAGGAATATTAAAAATAAAGGTGAAAAATTTCAAAATGAATCAGGTAACACGTTCAGGACTTATAAAGAATTTTCCGTTGAATGGCAAAGTGACAAGTACCTGAAGGTGATTTATGATAAATCATCTGAGGTTTATGAAATGGATAAAAGGTGAATGGCATTATAATTGTATACGTAGGTAAAAAGGAAATGAAAAGATGAGCGCCCTCTTTATGTACACATTTAAAGTAGTAAAGAGGGGAGAAAAATGACCGTAGGGATTGATTTTTGTATAGCAAATACTTATAAGGAAGCAGCTAAATCCCAGACATATGTCAAGTTTGATGAAAAAATACATCAGTATCTTTTCAGGAAGGAACAGGATACAGGAAGAAAATTATCATTACTTACAGGTTTAGATCCATATGGCGATAAATTTTTTTCACTGCAGGAAATACTTGAATTGGTTACTATATGCGATTTTTTATTAAGCGAATATAGAAAAGGAGATATACTCGATCAAAAAATAAGGAAATTTGCAAAAAAGCTAAAGTTGCTTTGCGGAGATGCATTAAATCAGGGTAAACAAATATTCACGGCAGGGGACTAAACCTCTTCAAAGAAGGTGTTATAAATGGAACATTTAAACGATTTACTCCTAAAGATAAATTTGATATTGACACAGTTGACAAAATAAAAGGACTTAATCGTGAAGAAATAATCTTCCTATTGCCCAAACTACTGGAATGGATTCAGGATATGAATTGGGTAATAGCTCCTAAAATAGCAGAACTGCTGTTAAATTTTCCAAATGAAATAATACCGCACATAAGAAAAGTATTTGAAACAGAGGATGACATATGGAAGTTCTGGTGTCTGGAAGTTTTGGTTAAGAAACTTCCATCTGAGTCAATAACGATGCTAAAGAATGACTTAATTCGATTAGCAGAAAAACCTTCTGAAGGCGAGAAATTAGAAGAAGTTGATGTTAAGACGAAAGAGATATTAATACAATTATGATTCAAAATTGTAAGTAGGTTGCAGAATGGTTAAAATTTTTAAATTTCAATCACATTTATCATTTAATTTATTTCGGAGGTAATACTTGAACACTAATCAAAAGGCAATTGAGAAGTTTGAACAAAATGAATATGAGGAAGCATTGGAACTCTTTCAACAAGCAGTTCATGAATCCAGAGACATACAATCCTTAAATAATCTTGCTTGGATGTACCTGTATGAGGAAGAGAATGATGATAAAGCCCTTAAATTAATAAAAGAAGCTGTTAAGATGAATCCATCCTCATACTTTCCATATAACATTCTTGGGGAAATTTACATTAGGCAAGAACAATGGAAAGAAGCTAAGGAAGCATTGCGAAAGTCCATTTCGATTAAACCATCCAATGAAGCATATCACAATTTAGCTGTAGCTAATTATAACCTTGGAGAGCTGGAAGAGGCTTCGGAGTTTTTCTTGCGAGCCGCAGGAGATTCGGACAATGCGATGTATAGTCATATTAAATGTTTAATTGACCTAGGGCGAATAACAGAAGCAAAAGAGAAGTTGGATAGGTTTAACAAAAAGGCGGATGATTTTGTTGGGGAAATCGATGTAGCTGATTTATATATTGAAATGAATTGCTATAAAGAAGCGATTCATTGGTTTGAAACGGGGTACAAAGATTACTCTATAGATCCTTATTGGGTGCTTAGATTTGTTTATGCTCTATTTAAAACTAATAATTACTACGTATGAATCAGGTTATAAAAGAAGCTATTGAAGAGAAGGAAGAAGATATAGAAGACGCTAAAAAAGAAGAAGTTGAAGAAAACTGGACGGAAATGGATAAGAAAGAGTTTATTGAAGATTTAATAGTCGAGAGTAATCAGTATAAAAATTTGATAAAACTTATTTCTTCTGGTGATACTCCTAAATTTGAGTTTGAAACTTATCGTACCGGAGCTTGCTATCTATTTGGATGTAAGCGGCATAATCATCCTGAATATCAAAAATAAAATGCTTCGACTCTCAGACACGATGGTCGAAGCATTGTCATAGATGCTTTTAAAAAAGTAAAATCGATGCTGAAGGTGGCTGTGTTTTTATCAATGCGAATTCTAAACAAGGTAAAAGCATACTTGAGGTGGCGATTATTACCAATCAATTAGCCATACAATGATTTCGTCAAGAACTGACTACTGAACAAATTGAAGAAGCAAGAAAGATTCTGACAACCTGGAACTAAAATGTAGAATCAGTTTATTTAGGGTTCATTTACATAATTACGTAAAATATAAATTTGACGTAATTAAGTCAATTTAGTAAAATATAGAAGTGAGGTGATTTTATGGTAAATCAATCAAAGCAGCAACAATTTCAAAAACTTCAAACGTTGCTCAAAGAACTTCCATGGTATGTAGACGAATATATTAATCATAAATTACGTAAGCTTTCGACGGCTTCCTTATTTAATTACTGTCATGATTATAAAATCTTCTTTAACTGGATGATCAGTGAGCAATTGGTGTCAGGCACCATCAAAGATGTTCCTCTAGAGCGTTTAGAGCAACTGACCGTCTTGGAGGTTGAGAGTTTTTTTAATTATTTACATTATCAACTAAATAATAAAGAACTTACCGTTAATCGGAAATTATCTGCGTTAAAATCACTGTTTAATTACTTACAAAACATTGCGGAAACTCCAGACTTAAAGCCTTATATGAACCGTAATGTCATGGCTAAGATTGAATTTAATGAAGTAAAAGACACCATGGAAACCAAGGCAACTAAAATGGAAGGTAAAATTCTCCTCGGCGACGAATATGAAAAATTCCGCTTATTTGTTGCGAATGATTATGGTGAATTGAATAAAGATAACAAAAAGCTCTATAACTTTTATCAATTAAATAAGGAACGTGATACGGCCATTGTCTCGTTAATCTTAGGTTCCGGGCTGCGTCTCTCGGAATTAGTTGGGATTGAATTAGACGATATTGATTATAGTAAGTATTGTGTGAGAGTAATCCGCAAAGGAAATAAAGAACAATTTGTTTATTTTAGTCAAGTGGCGATGGCTGACCTGCAAGATTACCTTTCAATTAGAACGGCTAAGTACCAGGTTGAAAAAAGCAATAAGGCGTTGTTTATTTCAGCACCGATAGGTCCTAAAGGCAAATCAAGACGATTAACAGCCCGATCCGTTGAAAAACTCATTGAAAAATATGCAACCGCATTTGGTAAACCATCATTATCGGTACATAAGCTCCGACATTCATTCGCAACCAGATATCATGCTGAAATCAATGATGTACCTAAGTTAAGACGGCAATTAGGTCATTCATCAATCCAAACGACGATGATCTACACGCATATTAAGAATGATGACTTAAAAATTGCAGTGGATAAAATGGATATGCCGAAAGAGCAAATTGAATGATCAAAGACTGTCATTTTCGTGGCAGTCTTATATTTTAAAATTTTTATCAGTTTACATAATATTATTATGGTAACAAAAATGTAATTTATCTCAATTCCTAAGTATACTTAAGATAATGAGACGGAATGAATTTTTTTCATAATTTAACACTTGTTTTAAAAATAAAAAAAGCGTTCAGAAAGCCTTACAGCTCCCCAAACGCCTTCCTTTAACCAACATTTTTCATTGAATTGCTCCCTGTAAACTGACTATTATACAGGTCTGCATAAAATCCGTTTTGTTCTAGTAATTCCACATGTGTTCCTTTTTCAATGACACTTCCGTTATTCATCACAAGGATTAAATCAGCATCCCGAATCGTCGATAATCTATGGGCAATCACGAAGCTGGTCCTCCCTTTCATCAAGTGGTTCATCGCTTTTTGAATTTGAACCTCTGTTCGCGTATCAACACTGCTGGTGGCTTCATCCAGAATAAGGATCGCTGGATTAGCAAGAATTGCCCTAGCTATCGTTAACAGTTGTTTTTGCCCCTGAGATATATTAGACGCTTCTTCATTCAAAATCGTATCATACCCATCTGGCAGCGTTCGAATAAAGTGATCAGCGGTGGCTGCGCGTGCCGCTGCCACCACTTCTTCTTTGCTTGCTCCCTCTTTTCCGTAGGCAATATTATCAAAAATCGTACTATTAAATAACCAAGTATCCTGCAGCACCATTCCAAACAAACTCCTTAGGTGCTCCCTTTTTAACTCTCTCGAATCTACTCCGTCAATTAATATGCTGCCAGAATTAATTTCATAGAAACGCATCAGCAAATTAATTAGCGTGGTTTTACCCGCTCCTGTCGGGCCGACAATTGCTACTGTCTGACCAGGTTTCACTTCTATTTCCATATCTTTGATTAGGAGTTCATTTTCCTCGTAACCGAAACTAACATGTTCAAAGGTAACTTCTCCTCTTGGACTAATGATCACCTTCGCATCAACGGCTTCTGGTACCTCTTCCGCTTCATCTAAAATTTCAAAGACACGTTCAGCGCTGGCGATCGTGGATTGAATGACGTTTGCGATCGATGCGGTTTGAGCAATCGGTTGGGAAAATTGACGTGCATATTGGATAAAGGCCTGGATATCACCAATTTCAATCGCTTTTTTTGTTACCAAGATCCCACCAACGACAGATACGAGAACATAGCCGATATTATTGATAAAACCCATCAGCGGCATGATCAGCCCTGATACAAATTGTGCCTTCCATGCAGATTGGTAGAGCGTTTCATTGATTCCCTCGAATGTTTCAATTGATTTCTGTTCGTGGCCAAAAACTTTGACGACTTTATGACCTGTATACATTTCTTCAACATGACCATTTAGCTGGCCTAATGACTTTTGCTGCCCTTTAAAATACTGTTGCGACTTTTTAGCAATCTTTGCAATCGCTACACCGCTTAGCGGCAGTGTTAAAATGACAATCAGTGTCATTAATGGACTAATCGACAGCATCATGATAATTACACCGATAATGGTAACAACAGAGGTAATTAGCTGGGTTAAGCTTTGCTGTAAGGTCGTACTAATATTATCGACATCATTAACCGCACGACTGAGAATTTCACCATGGGTACGGGAATCAAAGTATTTTAGCGGAAGCCGGTTTAGTTTCCCCTCTACCTCTTTCCGAAGATGGTAAACTGTCTTTTGCGCAACACCTGCCATAATATATTGTTGAATATAGGCAAATATTGCACTTAGAATATAGAGGCCAATGAGTAAAATAATAATTTGACCAATATAATCAAAATCGATTTTAGCTCCTGGGATTCCTCTAAACTTCATCATCAAGCCTTCAAATAATTTAGTTGTCGCCTTCCCCAATATTTTAGGGCTGACAATCGCAAAAAATGTACTGATAATGGCTGTAATTAAAACTGCTAAAAGCTGTAATTTATATGGCTTTAAGTAGCTGATAAGTCTATTTAGGGTCCCTTTAAAGTTCTTTGCTTTTTGGACAGGCATGCCCATTCCCATCGGGCCAAATCCGCCGCCTGGTCCAGGGCCGGGTTTTCTAGCCCCTGTCTCTTGAGTGTGATTTTGATTGGAATCCTTACTCATGCGATTTCCTCCTCTGACAGCTGTGACATGACAATCTCGCGATAAACCGCACATGATTCCATTAACTCTTTGTGTTTCCCGATTCCAGATATTTCACCGTTATCGAGAACAATAATCTGATCAGCGTCGATTATAGTACTAACACGCTGAGCTACAATTAATACCGTTGAGTTCCCCGTTTCGTTTTTAAGGGCAGCACGCAGCTTTGCATCTGTTTTAAAATCCAAAGCGGAAAAACTATCATCAAATATATAGATTTCCGGCTTCCGTACAAGGGCTCGCGCGATCGACAAGCGCTGTTTTTGTCCCCCGGAAACATTTGTTCCCCCTTGGGAAATTACCGCATCAAAGCCTTCTGGCATGTTAGAAATAAATTCTTTCGCTTGGGCCACTTCAGCAGCATGATCAATCTCATTTGCTGTTGCATCTTCTTTTCCATATCGAATGTTCTCTGCAATTGTTCCGGTGAAAAGTACGGATTGTTGTGGAACAAACCCTATCTTTTCACGAAGTTTTTCTTGTACCATATCCCTTACATCTATTCCATCGACAAGGACTTTACCGCTATCGACATCATAAAAACGTGGAATCAAATTAATGAGTGTTGATTTTCCTGAGCCGGTTCCGCCAATAATGGCTGTTACTTCACCAGGTTTTGTCGAAAATGAGATATTTGAAATTGCTGGCATTTCCGCTCCTGGATAACTGAATGTTACGTCTTGAAACTCAACAAAGCCTTTTTTTCCTTCTTCTACTTTTGACGATGATGGATCTTTAATATCTGCTACCGTCTCCAGCACTTCATTGATTCGAACAGCAGATACCGATGCCCTTGGAATCATGACAAACATCATCGACAGCATAATGAATGAAAACATAATTTGCATCGCATATTGGATAAACGCCATCATATCTCCGACCTGCATATGGCCATTGCTAATCCGCAGTCCGCCAAACCAGACAATCGCTACTGAGGAAAGGTTTAGGACCACCATCATAATCGGCATCATCGCGGCCATAATTTTATTGACCTTAATGGCTGTTTCGGTTAAATCCCAGTTCGCATCATCAAAACGCTTCTTCTCATGCTCCACTCGGTTAAAGGAGCGAATGACACGAATGCCGGTTAAGTTTTCGCGTAGAACTCGATTTAAATTATCTAACTTTATTTGCATCGCTTTAAAAAGTGGAATTCCCTTTCTTGCAATGATTACAATCGCAAGTACGAGAACAGGCAGAGCAACAGCAAGAACTAAGGTAAGCTTTGCATCTTTTGAATATGCCATGATGATCCCACCGATACACATCATCGGTGCCATTGCCATCATTCGCAGCATCATCACTAATACTTGCTGGATCTGGGTTATATCGTTGGTTGTTCTCGTAATCAATGAGGCTGTTCCGAGCTGATCAAACTCATGCAGTGAAAAGTTTCCGACGTGGGAGAAAATTTTGCTTCGTAATAACTTTCCAAAGCCTGATGCTGCTTTTGCTGAGTAGAAACTAGCTGCAATCGAACAAATCATCCCCCCTGCCGCCACAAGCAGCATAAAACCGCCAATTTTCCATATGTAGCCCGTATCTCCTTTTACTACCCCTTTATCAACAATATCGGACATTAACGTTGGCAAATATAATTCTGATAATGATTGTAAGAGGACGAGAGCTAAAACCAGATAAATGGCTAATTGAAATGGTTTTAGAAATTTGGTTAATTTAATCAATATCCTTCAACTCCGTTTTTTAATTGATTAAGAATAACTGTAGCTTATTTTTATGAACTAAATATGAACAATTATATGAAATTAGTTTTTTTATCCAACTCCATGGTAATTTGGCAAGACTAAGTATATTCCCGTCTGGAAATCCCATCAAATTTTTGCAAAATAAAAACACAGGAGCTCCTGTGTCGATAAAATACAGCTATTTATTACGTTCTTTATGAACAACTGTCCGAACTAATTTCCATTGGCCATGATCATAAACCCACGTTGATTCAACAGAGGCAATTACGTCAGCATTGGCAATCCCGGTAATTCGCTGTTCACCTAGTAACCCTACTTGATTATTCTCTACAGGTATGGGCTGGAGACTGCTATATGGATTCACGGTTAGCTCTGTCGGTTCATTTAGCTTGCCATGATAATATAATCCAAGTTTTTTATAATACTTCTGACGGTCCTTTAAATCAAACAGATAAGACTTTCCTGTTTTGGCGAGTTTGATCTCTGCTTTATATCCATGAAGAAAATGGCTATCCATTTCAAGAGGTTCTGGCAGATTAAGTTTCGTCTGTTCAAAATTCCGAATAGAATAGGAGTAATTCTGAACAATTCGCTCATTCCCCCCTTTCAACACACTTGCATATAGGTCTTTTACTCCATCATTGTTTAAATCGACAAGTTCCAATGCCGCCTTAGCCCCACTTTCTAGAGGAAGGGTGTATTTCTTTCCGTTTGAAGCGCTAATTTCAATATAGATTTTCTCCAAAAAGGCATCCTCTTTCTGATAAGGAACACCTTTTAATATGATTTCTTCCTCTTTTCCGTCTCCAGTAATATCTGCATTTTCATTTGAAATAGTGATTGTTTTTGTTGTTTCTTCAATCGCATACACGCCAGTAATGGCAGTAAGTGACATGAGAAAAAATGAAACAATGACCAAAAGCATCTCTCTTTTCATCCATCAGCCCCCCAAAACTCTGTTACTTGTTAGTATGACCAGTTCTGGAAAAAAGATGAAAAAGGACACTCTATTTTTTAGAGTGTCCTGTAATAATTTATTCACTAGGTTTATCTGGTGCAGATACTTTCCAAACAGTGGTTACCTTTCCGTTGTCTTCTTCATCAAGAATAAATGAACCATTTGAATAACGGTCACTGTAGTGAATATCGATTGTAAGAAGTGTCTCTAGATATCCTTTATCCGTTTGGATAAAAATCACATCTTGCTCATTGGCAATTTCAAAACCTACAATGCGATGTGGATTTGATTTAAGTTCTCTTAAAATGACTACGCCGCGTTTGGCACGAGTAGCTTTTTCAAATTCTTTCATTTTCATTCTCTTTACCGCCCCACGCTGTGTAGCGATAACAATTGTTTCGTTGCTATCAGGAAGAATTAGTTTACCACCGATCACGAAATCATCATCTTTTAAATTGATCCCTTTCACACCTGCAGCACGAGCACCAACAATACTAATTTCTTCTTCATGAAACCATAGGGCATAACCTAAGTGGGTAATTAAGAATAATTCTTTGGTTCCGTCGGTTAAATGAACATCGATCACTTGATCATCATCTTTTAAATTGATACCAACAAGTGGTTTAGAGTATCGTTGAGCTTTGTATTGTTTTAGTTCCGTTTTCTTGGCCATGCCATTTTTCGTGACAAAGACAAGGAATAGATCAGCATCAAAGTCTTTGACTGGAATCGCTTGGATGATTTCTTCATCACGGTCAATCGGAATGATATTAGCCACATGCTGTCCAAGGTCCTTCCAGCGGATATCTGGCAGCTCATGAACAGGACAGAATAAGTAGTTTCCTTTATTTGTGAAGAGAAGCAGGACATCCTTCGTATTCATTTCGAGTTGAGCTAATAAACGGTCTGAATCCTTCATTGCTAAATCCTGACCATTGGAAGCCGCATAGGAACGAGTACTTGTCCGTTTTACGTATCCTTGTTTCGTAATCGTTACAATAACATCTTCACTTGGGACAGTTACTTCCAAATTGATTTTCAATTCTTCAATTTCTGCTTCAATCTTTGAACGTCGTTCATCTGCAAAACGTTTTTTGACGTCTTTTAATTCTTTTTTGATCACAGAGAAAAGAGTTTTCTCACTTGCTAAAATGTTTGTAAGTTCTTCGATTTTCTTTGCTAACTCTTCGGCTTCCTGTCGAAGTGCAGTAATATCGGTGTTTGTTAAGCGATATAACTGTAAGGATACGATCGCTTCAGATTGCGGCTCCGTAAAGGCAAACTTTGCAATTAAATTGTCCTTTGCGTCGCGTTTATCCTTGGATGCACGGATAGTAGCAATTACTTCATCAAGGATCGATAGGGCCTTCATCAGACCTTCAACGATATGCTGTCTTTCTCTAGCTTTATTAAGATCATATTGCGACCTTCTGGTGACAACTTCTTTTTGGTGCTCGATATAAGCATCCAATAATTCTCTAAGTCCCATTAATTTTGGACGTTTCTTATGAATTGCAACCATATTAAAATTATAGGTTACTTGAAGATCACTATTTTTATATAAATAGTTCAAGACACCAGCTGCATCGGCATCTTTCTTCAGTTCAATGACAATTCGGAGGCCGGTCCGGTCTGTTTCATCACGGATTTCTGAGATTCCTTCCACTTTACGGTCGAGACGGAACTCATCCATTTTTTTGACGAGATTAGCTTTATTCACCTCATAAGGAATTTCCGTAATAACGATTTGCTGCTTACCGCCACGAACCTCTTCAATGTCAGCTTTGCTTCGAACGATTATTTTTCCTTTACCAGTTTCATAGGCTTTTTTAATTCCATCTATTCCTTGAATAATACCGCCCGTTGGGAAATCTGGACCTTTGACAATCGTCATCAGTTCCTCTACAGAACAATCAGGATGGTCCAATCTCTTGATAACCCCGTCAATGACTTCGCCAAGGTGATGCGGAGGAATATCTGTTGCATATCCCGCAGAAATTCCTGTCGATCCATTAACAAGCAGGTTTGGAAACATTGCCGGCAAAACTGTTGGCTCTTTGGAAGTATCATCAAAGTTAGGAATAAATTCAACTGTATCTTTTTCGATATCTCGCATTAATTCTGCCGCAATGGCGGAAAGCCTTGCTTCTGTATAACGCATCGCCGCTGGCGGGTCACCATCGACGCTGCCGTTGTTTCCATGCATTTGCACGAGGACATTTCGAACCTTCCAGTCCTGACTCATCCGTACCATGGCCTCGTAAACAGAGGAATCACCGTGTGGATGATAGTTACCAATTACATTACCCACTGTTTTTGCTGATTTTCGAAAACCTTTATCGTGTGTATTTCCTTCTACATGCATCGCATAGAGAATTCTTCGTTGTACTGGCTTTAGACCATCACGTGCATCCGGAAGGGCACGTTCTTGGATAATATACTTACTATATCTGCCAAAACGATCACCAATGACATCTTCTAGAGGCAAGTCTCGGAATTTTTCAGTTGCACTCATCCTTCAGAACCCTCCTCAGAGACCGTAATATTTTCATTTTCTAAGATCGTGTCATCTTCTTCTAACCCAAAGGCGACATTGGTTTCAATCCATTTGCGGCGCGGCTCAACTTTGTCGCCCATAAGCGTAGTAACTCGGCGTTCTGCTCTTGCCGCATCATCGATTTTCACGCGGATCAAGGTCCGAGTCTCAGGATCCATCGTTGTTTCCCAGAGCTGATCGGCGTTCATTTCACCAAGTCCTTTATAGCGCTGGATAATATAGCCTCTGCCCACTTTCTTGATGGCACCTTGAAGTTCATCATCATTCCATGCATATTCAATAATTTCCTTCTTACCTGTCCCTTTGCTTACTTTATAAAGCGGAGGCAGGGCAATAAACACTTTGCCTGCTTCTAACAACGGCTTCATATAGCGATAAAAGAAAGTAAGCAGTAGAACTTGAATATGTGCCCCATCTGTATCTGCATCGGTCATAATGACAATTTTGTCATAATTGATGTCTTCCACACTGAAATCCGATCCAACTCCGCCGCCGATGGCATGAATAATTGTATTAATTTCTTCATTCTTAAAAATATCAGCAAGCTTAGCTTTTTCGGTATTAATGACTTTACCTCTGAGTGGAAGAACTGCTTGAAAACGTCGGTCACGTCCCTGTTTCGCTGAGCCTCCCGCGGAATCACCCTCAACCAGGTACAGTTCGTTTCTCTGCGGATTACGTGATTGGGCGGGTGTTAGTTTCCCAGACAAGACAGCATCGGAACGCTTGCGTTTTTTACCGCTTCTTGCATCCTCACGTGCTTTTCTGGCCGCCTCTCTTGCTTGATAGGCTTTAATCGATTTTTTGATAAGAAGGGAGCTAATATCAGGATTCTCTTCTAGAAAATAGGAGAGGTGCTCAGAAACAACTGAATCAACTGCTGACCGTGCTTCACTTGTTCCTAATTTCCCTTTTGTTTGTCCTTCAAACTGGAGCAATTCTTCCGGGATTCGAACGGAGATAATTGCCGATAATCCTTCACGGATATCTGCACCATCAAGGTTTTTGTCTTTGTCTTTTAAGAATGAAACCTTCCGAGCATAATCATTAAATACCCTTGTCATTGCTGTTTTTGCCCCGGCCTCATGGGTTCCGCCATCTCTTGTGCGGACATTATTTACAAAGGAGAGGACATTTTCAGAGTAGCCATCATTAAATTGAAAGGCAAAATCCACTTCAATTCCATGCTGAGAGCCTTCTAAACTAATAACTGGATGGAGAACATCCTTCTCTTCGTTTAAATAGGCCACGAACGCTTCAATTCCATTTTCATAATGAAAGACTTCATGGAAATCGTTTCGGTCATCGATAATTTCGATTTTCAAACCTTTTAACAAAAAGGCTGACTCTCTTAACCTCTCACATAACGTTTCGAAATTAAAAGTAGTTGTTGAAAATATAGTTGGATCTGGCTTGAAATGAATCGTTGTACCGGTTTGATTGGTTTTCCCGATTTTTTCAAGGGTTGTTACGGGTTTTCCCCCATTTTCAAAGCGCTGTTCATATACGAAACCGTCCCTTTTAATGGTGACAGTTAGCCATTCTGATAAGGCATTAACAACAGATGCACCAACACCGTGCAAACCGCCGCTTGTTTTATAACCGCCTTGGCCAAATTTACCGCCGGCATGAAGGACTGTTAATATAACCTCTGGTGTTGGTTTCCCCATTTTGTGCATACCAGTAGGCATTCCGCGTCCACGGTCATTAACACTAATAGAATTATCTTTGTGTATTTTTACAATGATTTGATCACCGAATCCACCAAGCGCTTCATCGACAGAATTGTCGACAATCTCATAAACTAGATGGTGTAGACCGCGTGAATCAGTGCTGCCAATGTACATTCCTGGACGTTTCCTAACCGCCTCAAGACCTTCAAGTACCTGTATGGCATCATCATTATAATCAAAAACTTGCTGATTTCTTGCCACTAAAATACCCCTTTCATTCCCTACAAAAAGAAGTATCCTTCTAATTGCTCATGAACTAATTGATTAGTCATTCTTTATATATCTTTTTATAAAATTAAAAGAGAACCAATGTTTGCCGCTTCTTATTTTAACATAAATCTTGCGGCGTCTATGCTTTATTGTAGCGATTTATTTCGATTTAGCAAATACGTAATTTTAAACAACATAATTTTGTAATAATATAATCATGGGTTTAAAGCGTGTTAAAAATAAAAAAACTGCTAAATATTAGCAGTTTTAGGGTTGAATAGTTAAGCTTTAGAAATCGCATGTTCTACTTTAATGCAACGATTCATTATAACCGTATAGCCCTTACTTTTTAAGAATTCATAGGCTTCTTCGTTTTCAAGGCCAAGCTGGGCCCAGTAGATATCTGCATCGATCTCATCAAACTCTTTCGCAACATCAAACAATTGTTCTGATCTGCGGAAAACATTAACAATGTCCACATGTCCTTCGATTTCCTTAAGGGATGCAAAAGCTTTCACCCCTAATGCAGATTCAATCGTAGGATTCACCGGAATAATTTCATAGCCAGCTTTTTGCATTGCTTCAGATACTTGATAGGAAGTTCGTTCAGGATTATTACTCAAACCAACTACCGCAATTCTTTTTGCCTTTTTTAAAATCATTCCAATTTCATTGCGACTTGGATTTTCAATTGTCATCATTCTCACTCCTAGGGTCTTTTTCTTTATTTTACCTATATTTTCAAAAAAAACATAATCAAAAGCTTAACTGGTCGCCTTCTTACTTCCTAGTTGTAAAGAGTAACACAGTTTCTCCCACTGTCTTTTGAAAAGAAGAGTGCTTGATTCGCCTCTAGTATTATGTCCTCTTTTGTTTTCCCTTTAGAAAATTCGGAAATTCCAAAGCTGCAAGTGACCTTATCGATATTCTCAAAATGAAATTCCTCGATAATCGAACGGATGGATTCTGCTAATTCCTTTGCCCTATTTCCGTCGGTTCCAGGAGTGAGCAAAATGAATTCCTCTTCTCCCCAACGGACAAAAATATCTGATTCACGAATCCGTTGTTGAACGATGATGGAAATAGTAGAGAGTACTTTATCTCCTGCTTGTTGCCCAAACCTTTCATTCACATGTTTAAAGAAATCAATATCCATGATAATCATCGAAATAGACTGGTTTAATCGTTCAGCACGTCTCATTTCCACTTCTAAGATCGCATTCATTTCCAATTGGTTTATACTGTATGTTAGAGAATCCATCAGGAATAATTGCCTGTTCTCTCTATTTTCATTCTCTAAATGGGTAATATCTTTACAGACACATAAGTATTGGTTCGAACCCGGTATCGTCTCATATTTTAAATTAAAGAAAATCTCTTCATTATTGATGTTGATCCAGTGCATATCTACAGAGTTTTTCCCCATTTCTATGATTTCATCAAACCATCTTCTTTTGTCGCTTGGATAAAAATAATTAGTATCTTCTATAAAAAATCTAGAAAGGTATTTCAATTTAGGTAGCTGGGTCTGAGCCTTACTAATTCCAGTAAAGTTACAAAAGGCTTGATTGAATTCGATAATATCCTCGTGATCAGTAACAAAGATCAGGTGGTCTTGAACGTTCAATAAAGCTTTCGTTAACTTCTTTTGTTTGGAAATTTCTTTTTCAAGCTGTTTCACATCTTTGTATTGGTAAGTTAAGTATGGGTGAATATTAGCCGCCACTTGAAGCACCTCTTTCTTTCATTCAGGATATATGATAAAACCGACCATTGATTACGTTACTTGGGTCGGTTTGGTATGTATTTCTATGATTTTATCTAAATTATATTGACTCCCCGCATGGCTTTCAATGGATTAACAAATGGTTTGAAAATTCTCCTTATTTTCGTAATAAAATTGACTCTATTTGTTCTTACTTTTGACCAGATTCAAAAAAGCAAACGCATATGAAAGGATTGATAGTGTTTTTTCTAAATTCCATGGTAAAATAGAAGGACTGGATCTTTTTGTAGAAGGAGAATTTGTTAATGGTTCAAATTATTTTAGTAGTCATTCTGGCATATTTACTTGGTTCGATCCCCTCTGGTTTAATTATCGGAAAGGTTTTTTATAAAACGGATATTCGTGAACACGGGAGTGGAAATTTAGGAGGAACCAATACATTTCGAACATTGGGTGTGAAAGCGGGATTAGTCGTTACACTTGCTGATATCTTGAAAGGGACTTTAGCTGCCGCCTTGCCGCATCTATTTCAAGTAGATATGAGTCCATTGTTGGCAGGTATTTTTGCCGTTGTCGGGCACACCTATCCAATCTTCGCAGGGTTTCGTGGAGGAAAAGCGGTTGCTACCTCTGGTGGTGTCGTATTGTTTTATGCACCGTATATGTTTATTACCGTATTAATTTTCTTTTTTATTAGCTTATACATATCAAAATATGTTTCCTTATCTTCGATGGTTGCAGGTGTTACAGCCGTAATGTTTGCCATTGTTTCGGGGGTTGTTAATGAATGGGACATCCCTCTTCTCATCGTCGTCCTGTTCCTTGCGTCGTTTGTCATCTATCGTCACAGAGCAAATATTAAACGAATTATGAATAAAACTGAGCCCAAGATTAAATGGCTATAGCAAAAAAGAACCGATTTTCCGGTTCTTTTTTATATTTTATGCTGTGTTAAAGGTTAATGTTGATTTTGGCACTCTTTTGATTGAAGTGGAAGGCACGAAGACTCCTGCGGGAGTACGGGGCTGGGGAGACCCCGCAGGAGCAAAGCGACGAGGAGGCTCCCCGGCACGCCCGCGGAAAGCGAAGTGCCTGGAACGGAAATCAACAGACAAATTTAACACAGCCATACTTTAAAACTCCTTTTAAAGCAAAGAATAGTTTTAAAATTATACAACAATATAATATAGTATAATTATCAGATAAAAGATAAGGAGTAATCATGAAAAGGCATGCCATACCTTCTGTTATAATTATTTTTGTTTGTATTGCTTTAGCATCATTCCTTTTTATTCAACAATGGCAAAATACAAATGATGACGACCAAAAGGTGTTTCCAACGAAAAATCTTCAAACCCGTTCTTCATTGATGATTAACCGAGAGATGACAGAAAAAATAACCATTGGAGCCGTCGGAGATATCCTTATTCACGATAATGTTTATCAAGATGCCTTTAATGGTGCTACATATGAATTTGACCCGATGTTTGAGAACGTAAAACCTTTATTAGAAAAACCAGACGTGTTAACTGCCAATCAAGAAAGTACGATAGGTGGAAAAACATTAGGTCTTGCTGGTTATCCACGGTTTAATAGTCCATACGAGGTGGCGGATGCTCTTGTCCACACAGGAGTAGATATTGTATCCACTGCCAATAATCATACCTTGGATAAAGGCGAAAAAGGGATTAAATCAGAAGCTGACTATTTAGAAAGTATTGGTTTACTTCACGTTGGAAGCTTCCTTGATGAAAAGGACCGCCAAAAATTGAGGATTTTAAATAAAAATGGGATAAAGATTGCTTTTCTCTCCTATACATACGGAACAAACGGAATTCCAGTTCCAAAAGGAAAGGATTTCCTAGTCAATCTGATAAACCGTGAAACGATGCGTGATGAGATCCATCGAGCTAAAAAGGAAGCTGATGTCATTGTTATGAGTATCCATTGGGGAAATGAGTACCACCGGATGCCTAACAAAAAACAGAAGGATCTGGCTAGATTTCTGGCAAGTGAAGGTGTCGATATCATTTTTGGCTCCCATCCGCATGTTCTTCAGCCCATGGAATGGATCAAAACAGAGGATGGAAGAAAAGCATTTGTTGTCTATTCATTAGGAAATTTTATCTCATCACAACGTAATGATTATAAAGATATTGGTGGATTAGCTACGATTGACATTACAAAACATATATCAGGTAATGGAAACTCGATTGAATTGTCGAACCCGAATTTTTATCCAACCTATGTCGCTGGTAAAAATAATCATAATTTCCGCGTAATTCCTTTAGAAAATGCTCAATCATATGGTCTTCATAATGCTAAAGGAAAGTACACGGAAATCCAAGATCACATGATGCAGTGGCTCCGTTAAAAACGGGGCCTTTTTATTCTTAGATTTATGACAGGAGAAGATCGGATGGAACGGTTAAAGCAAAAAGGGCTTTGGCTTTCTGGTTATTTTTTACTCATGATATTTCTTTTTACTAGAGGATTTTACAACCCTTTTTTTGTGCTATTAATTGGTATATTATTAATCATTGTTTTTTTAAAAGAAGAGAATCGCCTTTTTGGTTGGATGATTATTTCATTTTTTCTCGGAAATCTCTTGCTTGGATACATGGATAATTTTATTGAAGGTTTTCATTTATCTCCCTTTTCGCTTATCATGTTGAGTCAATTATTACTGTTGATTCCTATTTTGATTATATGTTATGTGGTTAAGCAGTTTAAACAAGAAATAACGCCTTACTTTCACCGGCCAATTTTTACACAAGAAATTCAACTTCCTTTTAACATTGGTTTTTCCTTTAAGAGATTAGCTCTTATTTTTGGACTTTTGACTGTGCTATCTATAGGGATCACCTTTCTATTTCAAGGAGAAAAGATGCATTGGCGCTCATTTTCATTGTTTTTGTTATTCGCATCGATGAATGCATTACTTGAGGAAGTATTATGGCGTGGCCTACTCCTGCCAAAACTGATCAGCATCACCAATGACATAATTGGGATAATCGTAACGAGCATTGCTTACGGTATTAACGTCACCATGTTTGGTTTTTCACCAATAATATGTATGATTTATATTTTTCTAGGATTAATGTTAGGTTTATTAACAGTCAAAACAAAAAGTGTATTTCCTGCGATGATTGCTCATACTTTGGTCACAACTCTCTTTTTAATAAACGGGGTAATGACCATCCCTGTATATTATGGTTCATAACAAAAAGCACACTTAAAGATGGTTACTCTTCAAGTGTGCTCTGATCCTTTTTCCAAATATGTTCTAACAATCCTTCTTTATGTAAAATGTCTCGTTGGCGCTCACCGAGTAAATCAAAATGGGAATATCCATCCTTGCGAACATGAATCCACTCTTTTCTTAATCCATGTTTTTGTCCCCAAGCTGCCAATTGCTCAAGGTTATTACATCCAACCTTGGTTACTGTATTACATCCTGGAAAACGGTCATCTAACCAATAATGGGTTAAAAAAGCTATTTCTCCATTATCAATTTTTCTCTTCCACTCGATGACTTCCTGCCGTTTGATTCCAAAAGCCACCTAGGTCACCCCATTCCGGCCGGCAGAAAACTGCCTGCACATGTGTTTGGGAAATGTTTTCCCTTGACTATTTCTTAATTTCTTCATATTTTAGGAACCACTCAGGGAAGGCTTTTTTGAAGGAAGTCGGTCTAAAGGTATCCTTCTTAACAATAATGTGTGTGGTCTTCCCCTCCACACATATCTCATCATCACCATTTACAACCTTATAACCATATACCGTTTTGATTCCGTCATTTAATTCAACCCACGTTTTTACAAAACCTCGATCACCATATCGTAACGGTTTTTTATAGGTCGCTTGGACGTCATAAACAGGTGCAAAATAACCTGACTCCTCCATTTCGAGATAACTATAGCCTAGGTCCTCTATAAACCCAGTTCTGCCAAGTTCAAAGAATTTAAGATAATTAGCGTGGTAAATGACTCCCATCATATCCGTGTCTGCATAATAGAGTTGAATTTCTCGAGTCGAAATAAAATAGTTTTCCACGGGCCCTCACCTTTTCTACATTCGATTTTTACATTTTATTGATGGCCTTTATTACATCCTCAACCTCAAGTAGGAGTGACTTTTCAAAAAGATCTTCCTCATTCTCCACTTCCATTAACCTTGAGGCCTGTGCTTGGATCATTTCATCCACCATATTAGTTGCAAAACGGCCATTTCCTTTAAAGGATTCTTGATCCACTTTATTCAATAACAGCTGTTTAGCATCACTTGATAATTGATATTGATAACTTTCTGCATATACAGTCATGATTTCAAGCAATTCTTCAGATGAATAGTCTGGAAATAAGAAGAATTTTTTAAACCTTGAGCGAAGCCCTGGATTGCTTTCTAATAGCAGGTCCATTTCATCTGGATAACCAGCTAGGACTACTACTAAGTTTTCATTATGCTTGGTCATTTCATCCACAAGTGTATCAATGACTTCTTTGCCAAAATCACCTGAGGTCGAACTGAAAAGAGAATAGGCCTCATCAATAAATAAGACTCCTCCAAGAGCTTCTTTAATCTTTTTCTTCGTTTTTCCTGCAGTCTGACCAACATATCCAGCTACAAAGTCTGCTCTGCTTGCGACAATTAGATGGCCTCTTTTTAACATGCCACAGTCCTTCAAAAGCTCTGCATAAATCTTAGCTACGGTTGTTTTTCCTGTTCCAGGGTTACCGGTGAAAACAGCATGTAGTTGAATTGGCACTGGCGCCAGTCCTTTTTTCATCCGGTATTGCTGCATCTTTACAAAGGAAATCAGTGACCTCATTTCCAGCTTTAATGCATCTAAACCAATGAGCCGGTCCAATTTTTCATAAGGGGATTCTTCAGCTTCTTCTTTTGCAATTAGAAAGTCATCTTTATTCAGTAACATAAAATCAAGGATATTTTTGTCAGAGACTTCCTTATTAGATCCCTTTTTGAAAATCGCATCGATGACGATATTGCGGACCGTTCTTGCATTTCCGAAGGTATCATCGACCCGTTCAAGATCAAGTCGATGGTTAATTTCGATTTTAGCCTCGTCGCTAAGGAAATAATCGTTATCTGCTGCGACTTTTTCTGCTATCCTTAATAACTCCTCATTTGAATAATTGGGCAAATGAATGAGATTTGACTGTGGAAAGCGACTGCGTAAACCTGGATTAGCATCCAAAAAGGTGCGCATTTCCTCAGGGTAGCCTGCCATAATTACCGCAAATCTTCCGCCATACTCACTTCCAGTCATCAGTGAAACTAAGGTATCAATGGCGGCTTGACCATAATCATTGCCTGTTTGACCCTCGCGCTTAAGGCTGTATGCTTCATCAATAAACAGTACACCACCAATGGAACGTTCCACAACGGAACGGACATTTTCTTCGGTTTGGCCAACGAAAGAACCAACCAACTGGGAGCGGTCCGTTTCGATCACTTCCTCTCGAGGCAGGACTCCTAATTCATGATAAATTTTCGCTAATAAGCGGGCAAGTGTTGTTTTCCCTGTTCCTGGATTTCCTGTTAGAATCATATTTAGGCTCAAGTCATCCTGTATTTGAAAACCTAAATCTTTCCGTTGTTTTTGATACTTGAGAAAGCGGTAAAAGTCATTTACCCGATTTTTAACAAATTCCATTCCTATCATTTCATTTAGTTGATCTAATGCATTGATTCGATCGGTTGCAGATTGAACTTCCTCTTCGTAAAATTGCTTTTGCCAAGCGTTTTTAATTTCCTCTAAATTCGATAAATGCAATTTTAAATCATCATAGTAGGTGGAGGTATGGAAAACACCTGTAATCGATTGGTCATACTCCTCTACGGCTTTTAATAGCCTTCCTGTTTCATCGATCGCAGAAGTGAATAACTCAAATAAATGATTATACTGCAGATACACATCCTTCTTACTCAACGTTGCAGATAGTTCTCTTTTTGCTGCTAAATCTGTTTGTATTTCGTCTGCATTACTTAAGAAATTTTGACATACTTCTATGTATTGTTCGGCAGTCTTCTTTTTTGCAGTTCGGTTATCTGTTTCTCTCATAGCAGGAAATGTAAGTGGTAAGAATATTCCCTCTAATTTTTTCCAATCTGTTTGTAACATATATTCTCTTGCTGCTTGATTATTAGGAAATAAACTAAGTGCTCTTTCCAGCCAGATCGCTGCCATTTTATCCTGTTTATTTCGTTTGATCCGCGAGAGAGCAGCAATTGTTAACAGCTTTGATAAGGTGACTGGATTGGATTCATCAGTCAATGCGGAAATTAATGCACTTTCATTGGAAATCGATCCATTTTGGTTAAGTTCCAGTTCCCATTTCTTTAGTCTTTCTTCATTATTATTCGTATGCTGGTTTACAATTTGTCTCAAGATTATCACTTCTTCTTCAAAATTTCCCTTCTATCTTACCATAACAATCACTCCATACCTACACAAAAGACCTGTCCAAAATGAACAGGTCCGCACTCGATTTTAGCTTTGTTGGTTGTTTGCTTCATCTTTAATTTCTGATCGGAAGGATTCAATGCTTTCCCGACGGCGTTCATTCTTAGCCTCAATTTCCTGGCGTTGTGTCTCGCTGTCAGTAAGGGCTAAAGATTCCTCAGCTGCTTCAATATTATTCTCCGTATTTTGAATCATCGCTTGAAGCTTTTCGACGTTATCACTGCGGTCATCTGGATTCGGTTTGTTATTATAGGCCATTGTATTTCCTCCTAGGGGTGTAATTGGTACAGATATAGTTTGTTACGGACTGAAAAAAATAAACAAGAATTTTTCGGTAAACAAAAAAGACTTGCTGGCTTTACCAGTCAAGTCTTAAAATTCATTGTTATTCACCTTTAGTTTGTATTACTTGGGCATGCTCGCCTGAAGTATCATTCATTTTCTTTCCTTTATTACCGCTAAAACCACGTGGTTGTGTTCCAACGTGATCTGGTTGAAAACGTTTTGTTTGATATTTTTTACCCATGTCATGATCCCTCCTTAATTACATTTTGTCCTAAAGGAAGGAAAACATGATTGGTAAACTTTTTTAGTTATTCTGCTTTACCGAGACGCTTTTCTTCTAAGCGTTGTTCAATTTTTTCCATCGCAGCGCGATCTTTTAATAGTTGTGTTTTATTTTCAGATACTAGCTCTGCAAATGAGCGTTTTCTAGGTTTTCTCATCGGTATCACCGTCCTTAGTTCCTATTCTAACAGTTATTATGCCCGGAAACGGTTGCAATTATTACAACTTTTTGAAAATTTTAAAGAAAAGCCTTTCCCAATAAAAAAGACATTGGAATAATCCAACGCCTTTTTTATTCTATTTCAATTTGTTTGTAAAATCTTTCATATCATCAAGTTTCATTTCACCGATAAATTTATTCTGAATGTTGCCTTTACTATCAATAAAATACGTGGTTGGAATGGATAGTACTTGATAAGTTTCATTTACTTTATCTTCTGTATCAAGAAGGATTGGAAAGGTAATTTTATTTTTATCCACAAAACCTTGGACATCTAATTGCGGATCAATGTTAACGGCTAAAATGACGACATCCTTTGGCATCTGTTTTGAAAATTGCTCCATTGCTGGCATTTCTGCCTTACATGGAGGACACCAGGTTGCCCAAAAGTTCAGCATCACTTTTTTGCCTTTTAAATTAGACAGTTTTATCTTTTCTCCGGCTAATGTTTTGAGTTCAAAATCAGGTGCCTTTGCTCCAACAGCGAGACCTTCTTGACTTGCTGTCGGTTGACTTTTCGTTTCGGGAGTTTCTGAAGTCTTATCCATGGCTTGAACAATCGCGACTGTAAGTAAGGAAACTAGTATTACGGTTGCAATTACTTTTTTTATCATTCCCGAATCCTCCTTTACTTCATAATCTGCTACATTGATTTTACACTATAATCTTAGGTGAAACCAAATAAGGATATGCCGAAACTGTGACAATTTACAAAAAACAATCCGCTTCCACTCTTACGATTGAAAGAGTTTCTCTAGTTCTTCCTGGTAATTTCCTTTTATTATACCCTTTTCAGTGATGATTGCAGTAACAAGCTCATTTGGTGTGACATCAAACGCAGGGTTAAACACTTTCACACCTTCAGGGGCGGTTCTTTTTCCAAAGCCATCTGTAATTTCGGATGCATCTCTTTCCTCAATCGGGATATCTGCCCCAGTTTTTGTATCTAAATCAATCGTGGAGGTCGGTGCTGCTACGTAGAAAGGAATATTATGGGCTTTTGCTAATAAGGCAACTCCGTATGTCCCAATTTTGTTTGCTACATCACCATTGGCTGCAACGCGATCGCAACCGACAATCACTGCTTGCACCCAGCCTTTTTGCATAACCATCGCGGCCATATTGTCCGTAATGAGAGTGACATCTATGCCAGCCTGCATTAGTTCCCATGCCGTTAATCTCGCTCCCTGTAGTAAAGGTCTTGTTTCATCAGCAAAAACTTTGATATCCCAGCCCTTTTCTTTTGCTAAATAAAGTGGTGCTAAGGCTGTTCCATATCTCGCAGTAGCAATCCCGCCAGCATTGCAATGTGTTAGAATCCCCATGCCGTCCTCTAAAAGGTTTAATGCATGTTCTCCGATTGTCCTGCATACTTCTTCATCTTCAATACGAATATTATGGGCTTCTTCTTCCAATGCTTCTTTGATTTGAGTAATCGGTAATTCCTTCTCTTTAAGTGCTCGTTCATTCATTCGTTTCAAAGCCCAAAACAAGTTGACGGCTGTTGGCCGTGATGATGCCAAATAATCTGATTGCTTTTGTAAATGTCCATAAAAATCTTCAAAAGAACTTTCTGGAGCATCTTTGATTCCAAGCACTAAACCATAAGCTGCAGCTATGCCAATTGCCGGTGCTCCACGAACTTTAAGTTGTTTAATGGCATCCCAGGCATCTTCAATTTTTTTGGTTTCGAGAAATTCTGTAATGTTTGGTATTTTGGTTTGATCGAGTATTTTTAGTACTCCGTTTTCATAGGAAACGGATTGTAAGTATGTATTTTCCATTTAAAAACATCCCTTCAACTTTATGTAAATTCTTATTAAGTTTTTTGAATCATTCCTTCAACTTCACCCAATGTAATTTTAACAATATCGGTGACATATGCAATACTTTCATTTTTTTATTCGTCTCTTTGATAAGTTAACTAAATTGTGAGAAAATTTGTTAAAATAGAAGCATGAATGAAGGAGGGATATTTTTGAAGATACTTGTTTTAGGTGGAAGCCGCTTTTTAGGGAAAACGTTCGTAGAAGAAGCTTTAAAACGAAACCATGAAGTCACCATATTTAATCGTGGAATTCAAAGTCCCGGAATTAAGGATATCGAAGTTATCTATGGAAATCGATTTGGAGATTTGAAAGCACTTCAAAATCGCTATTGGGATGCTGTACTTGATACAAGCGGGTTTATTCCCTATACGGTCCAGAACACAACCAACTTATTAAGAGACCAAGTCCAGCATTATACGTTTATTTCGAGTATTTCTGTCTATCAAGATTGGATTCAGGAGAATTTGGATGAAAACTATCCTGTCTTGGAAATGTCAATCGAGGAAGCAAATCAGCTTTCAATGGATGCAGACGGACCCATTTATCAATATTACGGACATTTTAAGGCTTTATGTGAACAAATAGCTGAGAAAAATATGCCTGGTCGTGTGTTAAATATCCGTGCTGGTCAATTAATTGGACCCAATGATTATACAGACCGTGTTCCCTATTGGGTGAATAGAATTGCAAAAGGCGGTAAGGTTCTGGTTCCTGGAAATCCAAACCGCCGGGTTCAGATGATCGACAACAAAGACCTGGCTAACTGGATACTCGATATGGAAGAACAGCGCTCGTCTGGAACGTTTAATGCAACGGGTCCGGATTATCCATTAACAATAAAAGAATTTGTTGATACATGTATTAAAGTGACAGGTTCAAAAGCAGACGTGGTTTGGGCAGAGGAACAATTTTTACTGGACCGAAAAGTAGCCCCATGGACAGAAATGCCGCTGTGGGTACCCGAGAATTATCCATTATCACCTGAGTCAGTGGAGCCATGGAAAGGTGCATTTTCTATCAATGTTGATAAAGCCATTCAGAGTGGTCTTTCATTTAGGCCTATTGAAGATAGTATCACTGATATATATGAATGGGAGAAAACTCGGCAATTGACAGAGGATGAGTGGCAAGCTGGGATGCGGGCAGATAAAGAGAAAGAACTTCTAAATTTATTGGCTAAAAATTGAGCAGTTCTTGTTAAATAGTCCTCAATAGAAACTATTGAGGACCTTTAATTTTAAGCTAAGGACGGTCTATATTCTTTTAGCCCATTAGTTTTCGTTTTTGCTTAAGTAATTCATTAAATTCTTTGTCTAACTCAGTATACTTAGGGTTTTTTTGATCCATGAACGATAACTCACCTAAGACAGATGCAATCTTGTTATCAATGATTAGTAGAGCTTCTTTTAAGGCATCCTCTTTGTTTACATCTTGATTTAAATACTCATCAGGTTTCATCTCAATTCGTCGAATTTGCTGATCTTCAAATACAAGCAGTCGGTCACAAAGCTTATTGAGGAAGTAATAGTCATGAGAAACGGTAATAATCGTCCCAGTAAACTCTGATAACGTATTTTCAAGCTGCTCTCTACTCGGTAAGTCTAGATGATTGGTTGGTTCGTCAAGAATAAGAACGTCATACTCTTTCATTAATATATCAACGAGTTTTACTCTCGTTCGTTCCCCTAAACTCAATGTTCCGATTGGCTTAGTGATAAGCGCCTCCTTTAATCCTATATTAGCTAATAGAGTTCTTGCTTTCAGAACACTCTCGTGATCTTTAAACCCTAGTGCTTCAATAGCCGTTTTATCGGAAGGTAAATCATCAACATCTTGACTTAAATAAGCAATTTTTACCGAGTCACTGCTCCACAAATCCCCATTAGAATAACCCTCTTGACCTAAAATCATTTTTATTAATGTCGTTTTACCGCAGCCATTTTCACCCAAGAGGCCCAGGCGTTCGCCATAATTAATATAGAAGTTGGATTTTTGGAAAAGCGTTCTATTTGCGAACGATTTGGACAAATTCTTAGCCTCGACAATTCGTTTGCCACTTTTCCCTTGCGCATCAAACTGAAACCTTATTTGAACGTCATCTAAAGGTTTTTCAAGCTTATTTTTTTCCAAATCATTTTGGAGGCGTTTCATTTTTGACTTTACTTGATTGTCTGTTTTTTTAGCTTTTACCCGATGATATTCCTTAATCCCATTTTGTCTTTTGCTTGGTCCCTTCCCCTTTTTTGTAGATTCGCGATGGGCTTTTTCGGACCATGATTTCAATTGAGTAATTTGTGTTTCCACTTCTTTTATTTTTTGCTGCTGGACATCATATTGGTGCCTCTGATTTTCAATTCTTTGCTGCTTCTCTTTTCGATAGTCACTATAGTTTCCATTGTAAAAATTAATTTTGCTATTTTCTAATTCAAAAATTCTAGTAACTGTTCTATCTAAGAAATGTCGATCATGAGAGATAATAAGGACGGGTCCTCGGAACTTCTCTAATTCAGAAACCAACCACTCGATCCCTTTATAATCTAAATGGTTCGTTGGTTCATCCAAAATTAAAAAGTCCGGTTTTGAAGCCCAAACCATTGCTAACGCCAACTTTAATTTTTCTCCGCCACTTAAATGTCCTAAACGCTCATCTTCCCAGTTATAAACCTTCGTCAGACCTAACATGCTCGCGTGCTCGAGCAAATGATTTTTGGTATTTCCTGATAAAGACTGCTGAAAATCACTAACCTGATAATCAATGGATTGGGAAAGATAGCCGATCGTTAAATCTTTTGATTTTTCTACGATCCCTTTATCTGGTGCAATTTTCCCCAAAATAATATTTGCCAATGTGGTTTTTCCAGTTCCGTTATAGCCGACAAGCCCAATCCGTTCCCCGTTCTTTATATCAAATTGGAGATTATCCAACACCTTTTTTAAATGAAAACTTTTTTCTAAGTTGATTACTTTTAATACTGTCTGCGTATTTGTAAGCATAAAAAAACTCCCTTCGCTTGAACCTGAAGAGAGATTTATGTCGTAGAGATATCGTTTTATTGACACAACAAATAGACCTTATAAAGGTTTTGTTGTATTGGCAATTATACGATTAGGACATAAAAAAGGACATACTAATCCTATTCTTCAGGTTCAACATTTTTCGTTATTCGAATCATGTCTGAAAAATAAGATTATAATTTCATCGGCCCTTAATCATTCCTTTTCGTTTGTTAGTTTTATTGTATTAGTGAACCTTTACCTTTGTCAAACAATTCTTCGCTAAGCAAAGTAAAATCAATATTTGAATACGGAATCCCGTTTTCAATCTTTGATTTTAAATCTGATAAAGTATACATCTGCCAGTCTTCTAAATGGTCCAAATCCCATTTTTCCAAAAATAAATGATATAAGAATATCTCTCTTATTTTTAAGAAAATAGGTATTTGTAAAATCATCTCTTTTGTCAGTTCATTTTTCTGTTTATATCCCTTTAAAAAATGTTCCCAGAAGACATTACTAAAGTTAGTGAATTCGGGTGTAAAAGATGTAGTCTGCCAGTAAGCATGGTAAAAGGATACAGCTAAATCATTAGCAAACCAATGATAGGCACAATCATCAAAATCAAAGACCGTCATTTTGCCATTATCAACTAAAAAATTACCTTGATGGAGATCGTTATGTATAAGACCAAAATTTTCGGGTGTTGGAGAGAAGCTTTTTAATTTGTTCAACAAATGTATGTATTGTTGTTTGATTCGCTCAGAGTTCATTTGCGGTAGTAACCCTAATAAATCAGGGTCTTCACAATTCCACACAGGTCTGGTCAGCTTTTTATTGATTCCTTTTGATGCATCATGCATGGCCCCTATCACCATGCCCCAGTGATAAAAAAATGCTTCGTTCCAAATATGTTTGTCAGTTACGTCTACAGGTTTACCTGAAGCTTTTTCGAAAACAGTGACGAATACATGTTTATCTTGATCAGGAAAGCGTTCTACCAAACGGCCGTGTATTGACCGTATTGGCAGTGACACCCTTACTCCCTGTTCATCTAAAGCAAAGATAAACGCGAATTCATTTTCAATCTCTTCCAGCCTCCGACGGCACTTCGCGGTAATTCTTAATATATAATTCCTTCCCTCTCGTTGAAACGAATAGACAGTATTTTGAAAGCCCTCGTGAATCTGTACTAAGTCAGTAACCTCAAGATTATACCTCTCTACTATTTGATGTAAGAGCATTGTATATTTCCTTTCTTTAAAAAACACCATGCCAAGTGGCATGGTGTTCATCTGTCTTAAGCTTGTAATTTTTCACGTAGAACCATTGGAAGAATTCCACCGTGACGGTAGTAATCAATTTCAACTTCGGAGTCAAAACGAACAAGAACTTCAAATTCTTTCTTGTTACCTGCTTCGTCAGTTGCAGTTACTTTTAGAAGATCACGTGGTTTTACATCTTCGCCAACTTGAACATCAATGGTTTCTTTACCAGTTAAACCAAGTGTTTCAGCGCTTTCGCCCTCTTTAAATTGAAGTGGAAGCACACCCATAAGCACTAGGTTTGAACGGTGAATACGTTCGAAGCTTTCAGCAAGAACCGTTTTAATACCTAAAAGGTTAGTTCCTTTAGCAGCCCAGTCACGTGAAGAGCCCATTCCGTAATCTTTACCAGCAAGAACAATTAGTCCAGTACCGTTTTCTTTGTACTTCATGCAAGCATCATAAATTGATGTAACTTCACCAGTTGGCCAGTAAGTAGTGAAACCACCTTCTGTACCTGGTGCGATTTGGTTACGAATACGAATGTTTGCAAATGTTCCGCGCATCATTACTTCGTGGTTACCACGACGAGAGCCGTAAGAGTTGAAGTCACGAATCGCCACGCCTTTTTCAAGCAGATATTTACCTGCCGGCGTATTTTTACCAATAGCTCCTGCTGGTGAAATATGGTCAGTTGTTACAGAGTCACCGAATTTACCAACAACACGAAGTCCTGTTAATGGCTCAACAGTTCCTGGCTCTGGTGATAAGCCTTCAAAGAACGGCGGGTTGGCAATATATGTTGAATCTTCATCCCAAGTATAAAGTGGCTCATTGCTTGTTTTGATTTCGTTCCAACGCTCGTTATCTCCAAACACGTTCGCATATTCGCTGCGGAATAATTCAGGAGTAACTGTACGTTTAACTACATCATTAACTTCAGCAGTTGATGGCCAGATATCCTTGAAGAATACATCGTTTCCATCTTTATCTTTACCAATTGCTTCAGAAGCGAAGTCGATGTTTACAGTACCAGCAAGGGCGTAAGCAACAACTAATGGTGGTGAAGCAAGGTAGTTTGCTTTAACAAGCGGATGAATACGGCCTTCGAAGTTACGGTTACCAGAAAGTACTGATGTAACTAATAGATCGTTTTCAGCGATTGTTTTTTCAATTTCTTCTTTTAATGGACCGGAGTTACCGATACATGTTGTACAGCCGTAACCAACTAGGTTGAAGCCGATTTGCTCTAGGTATGGAAGTAAGCCAGAATCACGAAGATATCCAGTTACTACCTTAGATCCTGGTGCTAAAGAAGTTTTTACGAATTTTGGAACTTCCATTCCTAATTCAACAGCTTTCTTCGCAACCAAACCAGCACCTACTAGTACGTACGGGTTAGATGTATTTGTACAGCTTGTGATCGATGCAATCGCAACTGCACCAGTTTTAATAGTAGTTTCGTCGCCATTGTTAAATTTAACTGTAGCGGACTTATCAAGTTCATCTGCTTGTAAGCCAAAGCCTTGGTTTCCTTGTGGTGCAGAAACAGCTTTTACGAATTCTTCTTTCATTTTTGAAAGTGGAAGTAAATCTTGTGGACGTTTAGGACCAGAAAGATTTGCTTCAATTTCAGAAAGGTCGATTTCAACTACGTTTGTGTAAACTGGCTCAAATGAAGGATCAAAGAATAAGCCATTAGCTTTGCAGTATTGTTCAACCACATTAATTTGATCTTCTTCACGGCCTGTTAAGCGTAAATAAGCAAGTGATTCATCATCAATTGGGAAGAATCCGCATGTTGCACCGTATTCTGGAGCCATGTTAGCAATTGTTGCACGGTCAGCAAGTGGAAGTACAGAAACACCAGGGCCAAAGAATTCAACGAATTTACCAACTACACCCTTACTGCGAAGTACTTGTGTTACTTTTAATGCTAAGTCTGTTGCTGTTGCTCCATTTGGAAGTTCGCCTGTTAACTTAACACCAACAACTTCAGGTACTGGGAAATAAGAAGGCTGTCCTAGCATACCAGCTTCAGCTTCAATACCGCCAACGCCCCAGCCAAGAACACCAATTCCATTGATCATAGTTGTATGTGAATCTGTTCCTACTAATGTATCTGGATATGCTTCTAACTCGCCATCAACTTCAGCCACGTGAACAACATCAGCCAAGTATTCAAGGTTTACTTGGTGAACGATACCTGTTGCAGGCGGAACTGCGCGATAATTGTTGAATGATTTTTGTGCCCAGCTAAGGAACTGATAGCGTTCTGCGTTACGTTCAAATTCTAGGTCCATGTTCACACGTAAAGAATCAGTGGAACCATACGCATCAACCTGAACAGAGTGATCGATAACAAGGTCTACAGTTTTTTCTGGATTAATTTTGTCTGGGTCCCCGCCTAGGTCAGCCATTGCTTTTCTTAAAGAAGCAAGGTCTACCACTGCTGGAACTCCTGTGAAGTCTTGAAGGATTACACGTGAAGGCTTGAATGGAACATCCACCTCTTTAAGTTCAGCTGTTCCCCATTTAGCTAAGTTTTCAACGTGCTCTTTTGCAATTACGCGGCCATCATATTGGCGAAGTACAGATTCAAGTAAAACTTTTACTGAGTAAGGCAATTTAGAAACGTTGCCGATTCCTGCCTCTTCAAGTGCACTTAGACGGTAATAGTGATAACGTTTACCATTGGCTTCAAAAGAAGCTCGTGCGTTAAATACATCGTTTTTAACCATGTGTTAAAAACCCCCTCATTCGTCATAATTCACCAAAATAAATGAAAAGTCGAAAAGTTTGAATTTTCCCATCCGTCTTAACTTTTCTCACAATTCTTATCTTAATACAACCGAATTCATAAGTAAATAACAAGAAAGTTATTGTGATTGATAAGTTTTTCTTATGTTTTTCTATGTATTTTGTTCTGAAAATTCAAAAAACATCATCTGTGCTAATGTAGATGTAGGTTGGGAAAAAACGAAATTTTCACTATTATTATCTCAAAAAAACTTTTCTTTGTCATTATTTTTGCTATGCAGGAAATAGTAAGTTGTAGGAGGTGATTACAATGGTGAAACGAAAGTCTAATCATGTAATTCCAGGGATGAATGCAGCCAAAGGCCAAGGAAAAGGTGCCGGCTTTAATGAGGAATTTGCCAGTGAACCTGAATTAACTGCCAAAGAAAAAATGAATAACAAAAAACGGAAAAAGAATCAATAGTAAAAAGCGGAACCGCCTTGCTCAGGGACGACAGGCATAAGACGAGCCGGTGAGAAGGTTGTTTTTTAACCTTCTTGACGGATTGGCTTATGACCCCGAGTCCCTAGGCGCTGCAGCTGGATTCAGAAAAGGAAAGCAGGCGATATCCCGCCTGCTTTTCTTATTCCACTTGATTGACTTCTGATACCATGGTTGATAAATCCTGTTGAAAACGCTCTAATTGTGCCCGTTGATGTTCTGATGCCACTTCCATGGCATTTGAGATCTGCTGGTAGGCTTCATTTACTTCATCTTTAAGATGCTTCAGTTGATGGCCGTAACTCGCACTATCACTCACGATGGTCTCATATAATCCTTGGGCATTTTCATACCCTTGCTGTGCTGCTTGAAATGCTTGTTGTTTATCTTTGTTGTAAGGAAACTTTTGCATTTGCTTCATTCACTCCTTCATTTTGTTTACCGTTAAATTGCACAGAACTTCAAAAAATATACGGTATAAAAGGACTTAATGACTGCATCCTAACATATAGGAGGGATGAAAAATGAACAAAAACGATGGCAAAGACATGAGAAAAAATGCACCAAAACAATCCGGTCAGCCTGAGCCGTTAAGTGGTTCTAAAAAGGTAAAGAATCGCAACCATACTAGAGCCAAACATAATACACATCATGATATGTAGAATCGCATAGAAATAGTTTAGATAAAGAGTTCGGTTTTGAAGTGCTTTTCTGAACTTTTTAACCGAAATAACAAATATAGGACGCAAAAAGTCGCCACTTCACATTGGCGACTTTTCTTTACAAGGCAGATGAAGACCAAATCTTCTTTATAGGCCAGAGGAAATGGTTATCATAAAGGCAATGAAGACCAAACCACCTTGATAAGACAAAGGAAATGGTCATCATAAAGGTGATGAAGACCAAACCACCTTGATAATCCAGAGAAAATGGTCATCATAAAGGCGATGAAGACCAAACCACATTGATAATCCAAAGAAAATGGTCATCATAAAAGCGATGAAGACCAAATCCTCTTGATAGGCTAGAGAAAATGGTCATCATAAAGGCGATGAAGACCAAACCACCTTGATAAGCCAGAGAAAATGGTCTTCATAAAAGCGATGAAGACCAAACAACCTTGATAAGACAGAGGAAATGGTCATCATAAAAGCGATGAAGACCAAATCTTCTTTATAGACCAGAGAAAATGGTCTTCATAAAGGCAATGAAGACCAAACCACCTTGATAAGCCAGAGGAAATGGTTATCATAAAGGCAATGAAGACCAAACCACCTTGATAAGCCAGAGAAAATGGTCATCATAAAAGCGATGAAGACCAAATCTTCTTTATAGACCAGAGAAAATGGTCTTCATAAAGGCAATGGTGACCAAACCACCTTGATAATCCAGAGAAAATGGTCATCATAAAAGTGATGAAGACCATTTCCTCTTGATAAGCCAGAGAAAATGGTCTTCATAAACGTGAAAAACGAACACCCTACTAATATAAAGCTGGGTTTATTCCTATATTATCATTCACTAGCGTCAATTAAAGATTGTAGAATGTGCCCTTCTTCCTCAGGTGTCACTGTTCGTAAATCAATGATAAATTCATCTTTTTGGATCCGTCCGACAATAGCCGGCTTCACTTCTGTTCGAAGTTTCCTTCCAAGCTGTTCCGCCGTCAAAGTACAGTGTTTCAAAGCGATAACCATAGTTGGAAGCTCCACATCAGGCATCGTTCCCCCACCCACTTGACTGGTTGCCTCAGTAATTTTTGTAACATATTTTCCAGTATTTTGTAATAAATTTGTAACAAAAGACTTTGATCGAACGTCTAATTCTTCAAGAGATACTAATAAATCTCGAAGCGTTGGAATATTTACCAGTCCAGTTTCACCGCGTGCATAATCAATTAATGTTCCTTCTAATGCCGCTAACGTCATTTTATCGACACGCAGCACGCGTGCCAATTGGTGTTTTTTCAAGCGGTCGATGATTTCTTTTTTACCAGCAATAATCCCTGCCTGTGGCCCGCCAAGGAGCTTGTCTCCACTAAAAGATACAACATCTGCCCCTAATCCAATGACCTCTTTTACGACAGGTTCCTCACCAATTCCATGCTTCCTGAAATCGTATAACGCACCACTTCCGAGATCTTCATAAAAAATGACATTTTCCAAAGGTTTCGTAAGATTAACAAGCTCTTCCGTTTCGACCGTTTTGGTAAAACCAATCACTTTAAAATTACTCGTATGAACTTTCATGACAATCGCTGTGTCTGGGCTGACTGCTTTTTCATAATCAGATAGATGCGTTTTATTGGTGGTGCCTACTTCAACTAGGTTGGCCCCACTCTCTTCCATGATCGAGGAAATTCGAAATGAGCCCCCAATTTCAACAAGCTGCCCTCTCGAAACAATGACTTCTTTTTGAGCTGCTAGGGCTCTTAAGACAAGATATACGGCAGAAGCATTATTATTAACCACCATGGCTGCTTCTGCCCCAGTGATTTCTTTAATTAGGGCTTCAACATGACTATGTCGTGAGCCTCTTTCGCCTTCAGATAACTTATACTCAAGATTGGAATAGTTCCTCGCTGTCTCAATAACATGGCTGATTGCGTTTTCGCTCAATCTAGCCCTTCCTAAATTCGTATGTAAAATCGTTCCTGTCGCATTGATGACTTTTTCAATTGTATAAGAATAATGTTTCTTTATATTTGATTCAAGGATAGAAAATAGGTCGTCAAGAAAATCGTTGGTACCTGGTCTAGCACCCGGCCAATTATCATAAAAAATTGCCCCCCTAATGGTTTCAAGACAATCTTTAAGTTGTTTGGTCAAATTCAATTGATCCAGCTGACTTTCTTTCAGCATTTTCAAAAACCTTTGATGATTTTGAAGTTCGTGAATCGCTGGGATGGAACGTAGCCATTCTTTCAAGGTAAAAACTCCTTTATCCATCGTTCTATTTCTATAATTTATACCCAGTATAAGAGCCCATACATGATTGTAATTAGTAAAAGGGGCGCTTCTGCATGTCCCAATTATAGCATATCATTTTCACATTTTTATCCCTTATGAATAAAATGAAACGAGCAAGGGGGATTAATTATGTCAAAAAAGAAACAACTGAAAAATCAAAGCTTTGACTTTGACGAAGTGGAGAAATGGCTGGAAAGTTATTTTCTCGATCCACTTACATCCTATTTTGATGCAACCCAATTTCAAATCGATCTGTATGAAACAGAGAAGGAATGGATTGTCGAGGCCATATTAAGTGATTTTGAAACTTCTGAAATAAAGGTATATATAGAAGGAAATAACTTAGTGATATCTGCGTCTAAATACCCCCCTTCCATGAAACAACAGAAGCGTGTACGGACCATCAACTTTCCGTTTCTAGTCGTAAATCAGACAGTTTATGCAACTTTTAGTAATGGAATATTAGAAGTTTTCATATCAAAAACAGATAGATGTAGTGGAAAAAATAGGTACATTACCATGCCTTAAATTCAATATTGTGGTATTTTTTTTTACACCTCAGTTGACATAACATTATTATAATAATAAAGTAGCCCCCTAATCCTTTTGGACCAGAGGGCTGCTTTTTTATTTTTTTGAAATGATTTCGATCATTTCGTCTGTATCCGGGAATACTCCCGTTTCAAGTTTGGAATAGATCTTCTCCCCATTCACGGTCACTTCAAATGCGCCGCCCGAACTAGGAATGAGTTCTAACTTTTGAATATCTCTAAAAAAATGATTAAATAGCTCTTCCGCGAAACTCGCGGCTTTAGGTGCGTAGTTTCATTGCATGCAAAATTCTACAATAATATGGTAGTTCTTCATAAAAAATGCCTCCATTTTATGTGGGTTTACTACACCAAGATAGTGTTAATATTTTAACCTATTCCCGCTTTCACTACAAATTTTTTGTCTATTCGTGCGGATTTACAGGGAAAGAGTTATACTATAAAAATGGAGGTGGACACGTTGAGTGAACATGATAAAATACGCTTGACCTCTTTGTCAACAAAAGCTGGTTGAGGCTGCAAAATTGGTCCTGAGGACCTGGCGCAAGTTTTGCGTCATTTACCGAAACAAGAACCTGTTCCAGAATTATTAGTGGGACTTGATACATCTGATGATGCTGGGGTCTATCAATTAACTGACTCCATCGCACTAATTCAGACCGTAGATTACTTCACCCCTATTGTGGATGACCCTTATATGTTTGGACAAATCACCGCTGCAAACGCATTAAGTGATGTTTATGCAATGGGCGGAGAACCCAAAACAGTCTTGAATATCGTCGGCTTCCCGATTAAAAAATTGGGTGCTGAAATGCTTTCAGACATACTGCGTGGCGCTGCTGATAAAGTAAAGGAAGCCGGAGCGATTACCGTGGGCGGTCATTCTATTGATGACCAAGAACCTAAATTTGGATTATCCGTAACTGGAATCGTCCACCCAGATAAAGTGTGGAAAAATATCGGTGCCGAGCCAGGTGATGTCCTTGTATTGACTAAACCAATTGGTGTTGGAATTATTACTACAGGCATTAAAAGAAGCGTGGTAACGCCAGAACAGGAACAAATTGTGACTGACACCATGGCAGCGCTAAATAAGGTAGCAGCTGAAGAGTTATCAGATTTTCACCCTCATGCTGTCACAGATATAACGGGATTTGGACTACTTGGTCATGGAAGTGAAATGGCGCGCGGCAGTAATGTCAGCTTTGAATTCTCACTCTCACAAGTACCTGTATTAGAAGGTGCACTAGAATTAGCTAAAAATGGTGTAGTTCCCGGTGGTTCGAAGGCGAATCATAAATGGTTAGCGGAGGATGTTTTCTATGAGGAGATCCTTCCTGAGGAACAACTTCTACTTTGCGATGCGATTACTTCCGGCGGTTTGTTTATCGCTCTCAGTGAGCAGGAAGCTGCTGAGTACGTGGACAAACTTCATGCAAGTGGATTAGCTTATGCTTCAATTGTAGGAAGAGTTACGGAGAAAAAGGAAAAATATATTTATGTGAAAAGATAACAGCGAAGCCCTGAGGGTTCGCTGTTTCTTTTTTTACTTAAAAAAATATCCCGAACCATTTCGGCTCGGGATTATTAAGATTATATCTTCTGACGTAGTTTTTCCACCATGTCCTTTGTCATTTTATCCAAATCAAATGCGTATTTAAAGCCCCATTCCTCTTTTGCTGCTGTAGCATCAATAGAATTCGGCCAACTTTCTGCTATTTTTTGACGGTCTGGATCTACATTATACGAAATTTTAAATCCAGGTACAAACTTAGCGATGGAAGCAGCAATTTCTTCTGGATCAAAGCTCATTGCCGTAACATTAAAAGCATTGCGATGGATTAATTTAGAGGAATCGGCCTCCATTAGGTCAACAATCGCATTCAAGGCATCAGGCATATACATCATATCCATATAAGTACCTTTATCAATGTAAGAAGTGTATTTTCCATTTTTGACTGCTTCATAATAAATTTCAACCGCATAATCAGTGGTTCCCCCACCAGGAAGTGCGACATAGGAAATTAATCCAGGAAAACGTAAGCCACGGGTATCGACTCCAAATTTATGGAAATAGTAGTCAGACAATAATTCCCCTGCCACTTTATTGACCCCGTACATCGTAGTTGGTCGCATAATTGTATCTTGAGGGGTGTTGTCTTTTGGAGTTGAAGGCCCAAAAGCACCAATCGAACTCGGTGTGAAAAATTGTGCTTTTAGTTCCTTGGCCGTTTCAAGTCCATTCATCAGCCCGCCCATGTTTAAATTCCATGCAAATACCGGTTTTGCTTCCGCAGTGGCTGATAATAATGCGGCTAAGTGCATAACTGTATCAACTTTGTATTTTTTAGCTACTTCCACCATTCGGTTTAAATCTGTTACATCAATAGTCTCAAATGGGCCGCTTTGAGCAGCTTCACTGTCATTCTTTTTGATATCTGTCGCAATAACGTTATCCGCTCCATAAATGTCTCGCAGCTTTAAAGTTAATTCTGATCCAATCTGCCCTAAAGCACCTGTGATTAAAATACGCTTCATCGTCGTTTCTCCGTCCTCTTCACTTAGGTTAAAAAAATGTAACTATATATTAGATAACACCCATTTCCTTACCTACTTTTTCGTATATTGCAATCGCACGATCGAGTAATTCTTTTGAATGTGCTGCTGTTGGCATGTTACGAACACGACCGGTCCCTTTTGGTACTGTTGGGAAAACAATGGCCTTTGCATAAACCCCTTCTTCATACAAACGTTTGCTGAATTGTTGAGTAAGTGCTTCATCGCCAATAATACAAGGTGTGATTGGTGTTTCACTGTCACCAATATTAAAACCTAACTCTTTTAAACCTTTTTTAAGATAATTGCCATTCTCCCATAGTTTCTCGTTAAGTTCCGTGCTTTCCATTAGGATTTCAATCGACTTCTTGCTAGCTGCCACATCTGCAGGAGTTAGCGAAGTTGAAAATAGGAATGGGCGGCTACGAACTTTTAACCAATCTATAAGATTCTTTTTACCCGCTACATATCCGCCAACTACACCAATTGCTTTGGATAATGTGCCAATTTGAAAATCAATTTTATCAGAAAGACCAAAATGCTTGACAGTCCCTGCCCCGTCACCAAGGACACCTGATCCATGGGCATCGTCAACATAGGTGATTAAGTCAAATTCTTCAGCAATCTTAACGATTTCGGGAAGCAGAGCAATATCGCCATCCATGGAGAAGACGCCATCGGTGATCACCATAATTTTATTGTAAAGACCTGACTCTTTTGCTTCTTTTGCTTTTGCACGTAAATCTTCCATATCTGAGTGATTAACACGGATGATTTTTGCTTTTGAAAGACGACAGCCGTCAATAATCGATGCATGGTTTAATTCATCCGATAGAATCGCATCATTTTTATCCATAACAGCGGAAATGGCTGCCATGTTGCAATTAAATCCAGATTGATAGGCAATTGCTGCTTCCGTATGTTTAAATTCAGCCAATTTTTCTTCGAGTTCCACATGCAGTTTGAGTGTTCCGTTGATCGTACGGACCGCCCCTGCACCAACACCGTAGGTTTCAATGGCCTCTTCAGCAGCTTTTTTCAAACGTTCATCGGTTGCTAAACCTAAATAGTTATTAGAAGAAAGATTAACAAGTTCTCTTCCGTTTATTGTGATAACCGGACCATTCGGGCTTTCTAGTGGATCAATGACATTGTATAAGCCTTTTCCCTTTAAATCCTCAAGATTTTCATTTAAAAATTGCTCCAAAATATGACTAGACATTCTTTATACCCCCTAATTATTTGGACCTTTAATGTCAATTGCGGAAAAACAGTTGTCCGTTTCAGGTGGACGTTTATTTGCTGTTAAATAGCGGTATTAAAGGATTCCTATTGTATACTTTATCATAAATTTTTAAAGTTGTTCATATATAGTGGACAAAAAAGAAAAATATTTTTTATATCCTTTTAGAATACCCAAATCAAAATAATGTTATTTTATAAAATAATTCACTAAACATTAACTTAAAAATAGATTTCTTTTCCGTTATAATGGTTTCTTAAAGAAGTTATGATCTCGATTGCTTTTAAGAAAGGATGTCAACCTTGTCATTTTTATATTCTGTCTTGTACACACTTATCCTTGGTGCTGTATTTATATTTTTATTTATCTTCGCCTACGATCTCCTTTATGGTGAAAAACAAGAAAAGCAAACCAAGAAACTACATAAATATTTTCAAAAAGAGACCATTAAGAAGATCGACGTACTCGAACGTCAACCTCGGAAATTCACCATGTATCAAGTGACAACAAATAATGGAATTCAAAAGATTAAAATGAAACCAGGTTATAAGGTGATTAAAATCGTCTCAAAGGAAACAAAGAAGAAGTAACTGACCTTCGCTTTGGTCCTCACATAGAAGGCCGTTTTGTATGTGATTGCTATATTCCAATCACATATACACCAATTTGACGTAAAAAACGCTCAGCCAAATCATGCTGAGCGTTTTTTACTTTTCATTTAGTTAGTATTAATTTACTGACACGGAACTAAATTTTCCTGCATTCCGATTGAGATTTTGTAATGCCTCTTTGTATTCGCTTTCTAAACTATTAATTATTTCGGACACTGATTCAATTTTATTGATGGCTCCGACGCCATGGCCGGCTGACCATATATCGCGCCATGCTTTCGCATTTGTTTCCCTTTGCATACTATCAAAGTTAACCTGATCTTTTTTGACCAGAGTCCCGGGGTCCAATCCTGCCTTTTTAATACTAGGTACCAGCATATTACACATGACGCCGGAGAAAGCATCAGTTAATAGGATATCTTCTTGTGTGGATTCAACGAGCATTTCACGATACTCATCATTAGCCATACTTTCGGTAGCCACGATAAATCTTGTTCCCATATAAGCTAGATCTGCACCTGCAGCTTGTGCAGCTAGTATCCCCTTGCCTGTAGAGATAGAACCTGCCAGGACAATAATGCCATCCCAGAAGTTGCGAACCATATCCACAAAGGCAAAGTTGTTAATTTGTCCAGCATGACCTCCTGCCCCGCTAGCCACTAATATCAGGCCATCGACACCAGCTTCTGCCGCTTTTTTCGCAAATTTCAAATCACTAACATCTGAGAATACGAGCCCGCCATATTCATGCACAATATCAACGACTAATTTCGGACTTCCTAAAGAGGTAATCACCAATTGCGGCTGATGCTTTTTAATCAATTCAAGTTCTGCCTGCAGGCGGCCGTAGGAACTATGTACAACCATGTTCATCGCCCATGGTGCAATCTTTCGGTTGGGTTCGAGGGCCCGTGCCTCATCCAACTCTGCATTTAATTGCCCCATCCACTGATCAAGAACTTCAATGGGTCTTGCATTTGGAGCAGGAAAAGAACCAATTACTCCATTCAGACAACAATTTTTTACGAGTTCGGTGCCTGACACCAAAAACATCGGGGCTGAAATGGCTGGTAATTTCATTTGGTTCCACCAGGAATCTGGAATAGATTTCTTCATAGTACTCACCTATCCTTTATTTTAGAATTTTCAGAATTAATTTTCTCTTTAATAGTAACTGAAAATGAATGGTTATTCAATATTTGTGTAGTTCTTTTATTTATACCTGTTAAAACGCTTACTGAGCACGAACAATTTTAATTTTAAAAACCATAATGTTCGTTTTTTGCAAAAAAATGATTGATTTCCTCTTTTTATGTGCTTTATAATGTGAATAAATTCATATCCGTTTCACTCATATAATCGCGGGGATATGGCCCGCAAGTTTCTACCAGATTGCCGATAACAGTCTGACTATGGGTGAGTAGTGGGAAGATCTCCTCTTTTTAAGATGTGTATTACTTCCATTACCTTTTGGACTTATAGCCCAAAGGTCATTACTTCACTCAATTATTTTATGGTGAAGCTATGACTTTTGGGCTTTTATATTTTTATAAGGAGTTATCATTCATGAGATTACTAGAAGAGAAAATTAGTGCGGATGGAAAGGTTTTATCAGATCATGTGTTAAAAGTTGATTCATTTTTAAACCATCAAATCGACCCGCAATTAATGCTAGAAATTGGAAAAGAGTTTGCTAGAATATTTGCTGATGATGGAATTACCAAGATTGTAACAATTGAATCTTCAGGCATAGCCCCTGCCGTTATGGCCGGTTTATATTTAAACGTTCCAGTCATATTCGCACGGAAAAGAAAATCGTTGACGCTAGTCGATGATTTACTTACAGCGTCAGTCCATTCATTTACAAAAAATGAAACAAACGAAATTTCTGTTTCTAACAAATACTTGAATGAAAGTGATCGAGTCCTCATCATTGATGATTTCTTAGCTAATGGAGAAGCTGCACTTGGTTTAGTAAAAATCGTTCAACAAAGCGGTGCGAACGTTGCTGGAATTGGCATTGTCATCGAAAAATCCTTTCAGCATGGTGCCCAAAAATTGAAAGACTTAGGTTTAAGAGTTGAATCGTTAGCGAGGGTTGCCTCACTTTCAAACGGAGAAGTGACATTTATCAATGAAAATGTGGAGGAATTAATCTAATGAAACAACATCCTTTAAAAATTACCTCACTTGGAATTCAACATGTATTAGCCATGTATGCGGGTGCTGTAATCGTTCCACTAATTGTTGGAGGAGCACTTAAATTTTCAGGAGAACAATTAACCTACTTAGTATCGATTGATATCTTAATGTGTGGGATTGCAACTATTTTACAAGTTTGGCAGAATCGCTTTTTTGGTATTGGCTTACCTATTGTCCTTGGTTGTACCTTTACAGCAGTTGGACCAATGATTGCCATTGGCGGACAGTTTGGGATTTCTGCTATCTACGGTTCGATTCTTATTTCTGGACTTATAGTCATTGCTATTTCCCAATTCTTTGGAAAGTTAATAAAGTTCTTTCCACCGGTTGTTACTGGCTCTGTTGTTACTATTATTGGGATTACACTTATCCCTGTCGCAATGAATAACATCGCTGGTGGACAAGGTAGCCCAGATTTTGGCAGTCTTTCAAATATCAGCTTAGCTTTCGGAACGTTGCTATTTATTATCTTCCTTTACCGTTTTACAAAAGGTTTTATTCGTTCCATTTCCATCTTACTTGGATTAATTGGCGGTACATTAGCTGCAACTATTATGGGAAAAGTAAATTTCTCTGCGGTAGCTGACGCTTCATGGTTCCACATGGTAAAGCCATTTTACTTTGGAACACCTACCTTTGAATGGACTCCAATCATTACGATGACTCTCGTTGCCATTGTGAGCATGGTAGAATCAACTGGTGTTTATTTCGCCCTAAGTGATATCACTGGGAAAAAATTAACGGAGAAGGATTTATCAAGAGGTTATCGTGCGGAAGGTCTCGCCTCAATCATCGGTGCCGTGTTCAATGCATTTCCTTATACTACCTACTCTCAAAATGTAGGCTTGGTCCAACTCTCAGGAGTAAAAAGTAATAATGTCATTTATGCAATGGGCGGAATGTTAGTATTTCTTGGGTTTATTCCGAAAATCGCGGCATTCACGACCGTTATTCCAACACCCGTACTTGGTGGTGCCATGGTGGCGATGTTTGGAATGGTCATTGCCTATGGAATTAAAATGCTTGGAAACGTAGATTTTTCATCACAAGAAAATCTTTTAATTATTGCATGTTCTGTCGGGATGGGTATGGGCGTAACGGCCGTACCGGATATGTTTGCCCACCTGCCAGAAGGAGTGAAAATCCTTACTAGCAGCGGCATTGTAACAGGAAGTTTAACTGCTATATTTTTAAACATTGTATTCAATTTAACAAAATCAACAAAACAAGTGAAGCAAATGAAGGAACAAAAAGCAGCTTAAATAACTTCTTATATCCGGCATATTGAGACCAAAAATATGTAGGTATGATGCTTATTTTGATGCTTGCTTGCATTAGAAGTGTACTTATAATTGATAAAGATCAGATGTCCTCGTGATGTCTGGTTTTTTTATTTAAACTAAAAAAGCACCGAATCAGTATATGTCATTAAAGATCATTCTCCTCCTTTAGAGTTGATTAATTGCATAAGACCTACATTTTAAGCTAATTACGTTAAATCGTTTGTAAATTGGTGAAAAATTATGTAAAGGGTAAATGGTTTCTCGATCGTTATTATGGGAAAGTCCATGTTATTGTTGAGTTGTTGTTAATTCCCTGTTAAGAATCACGCCAATGTATTCTTCTATCCCTTTACATCGAATAAAATTAATCTGTAAATATTTTCTTAGGAGGCATAATGTATATGGCATATCTAAAAGATAAATTTACTGTTAATGATATAAAAGAATTAGACCGAAGGCTTAATCGTATTTATTATCATGCTACACATGGAATCACCCTTACAAATTCCGGGGTTACAGAAATTCAGTTATTGAATGTAATTGACCATCTATGTAGAACATCTGGTATGCTATGTGACTTGATCGAACAACAGTTGGAAGGAAATATTGAAACTGTCGATCCTTATGGATACATTGATCGGAAGATAGGTTCTGCTGAAAATGGGATTGAAAACTTCTTAAAGGTTAAGAAAATTGATTTAGATTAATCTCTAAGGAGAATATAAAAGGACTCCTTTTTTGATTTACGATTCGGCTTTCAAGCAATTACACCAAGAAGTGATTTGGGCTAATTGCCTCTTAGATAATAGAAAAATAATGTTAAAGGACGATACTAAAAAAAAGGTATCGTCCTTTCTTTTTTCTATCAGGAAATGTATGCCTTTTTTTGAATAATGAGGGAATATTTTTCTTCTAGTATCTAAACAATAATTATCATTTTATTAGCATCATTGACAGTTGCTTCTAATTATTCCGAACATTATTTAGAAGGGAGTAAAATAATTCCAATATATTTACATTTCCCTCTTCAAAATATTATTCCGGTATCCCTGCTCGTCATCGCATATTTACGTAATTCTGTAAAACCTTCTAAATGATTATCAAAAAAGCGATGCCATTCAAAGCATCGCCTTAATAATTTCCAACAGATCTGTTATGTTTCTTTTTGTTGTGGAACTTACTCTTGACCTCGAAGTTGTCTTTGTTTCTGTATTATCACTTCCAGAACCAGAATTTTCCGAAGTGATCGTTATCGGACTAATACAAACAGCACCGCCAAAGTTTACAATCCCTCCAGAAATGGTACCAATTGAAATTCCCTCATGATTGATTGCCAAACTATTCACCCCTTCCCCTCTTTTTTACTATTATATGGACAAGGTTATTCATTTGTTTAAACATCTTCATAAATAAATTCTCCAATATGAAAAGAGCCACGAATGCGGCTCATTAAGTATTCATTCATGTATTTTTGAAGAGTTATAAGCATTCTTTTCTAATTTGCTAATCCACTTATAATAACCTAATAAAATCAGTAGTAAAATTGGATCAAGAATGGCAGCATGCCACATTTTCCACCATCCATAGTGGAAAAATCCCCACGGAGCAGGCAGCAAGGTGATGGCCTCATAAATCAAAATCACAATGACAAAAATGATAATATACATGGTCTTCTTTATGATTTTTGATTTAATCGGATACCAATTTAAAAATATCATATTAACTGGGGGCACTAGAAATATATGTGGAAGCAATCCCTCCCAATCAATTTCCTTATCAAAATACCAGTATCCATGGTACTTGAATTCAACAAAAACATCGAACAATACTTGGAAAGCGATTGTAAATGTCCATATATGGACAATTTGATTACCAGTTAGCCTTTTATTTTTCTTAAAAGCAAAATAATTAAATGAAATAATGGCAATTAATAATCCAATCATATTTAATTCCTTTTTCTTAATATTTTGCCCAGATCATTAGGAATATTATTCAATGTAAAAATATTCACGAATCCTTTATATCTACTTTAATGAATATTATCACAGGCCAATTAATTCACGACAGCGTCGGGTGGAATGTTGAAGAATTGTCACAAATAAGAGCTATTTCAAAACCCCTGCTTCCTTTCAGGGGTTTTTCTTGATATCACTAGGTTTATCTAGTGTTTTCGTTTGTTTTTCTTATCGGGAAAATCGATTATTAATGATAGTTTAAATCGATTTAATGAATTTATTAATAATAAACAATTACGTATAATTCTAAAAGTACAGAGAATCTAGATAAAAACTAAGGTGGAATTATTGTGAAAAAATGGCTTTCATCTCTTATTCTTGTTATGATTGTATTTTCATTAGCAGCTTGTGGACAAAGTAATGAAAAAACAAGTGAAGGAAAGAAAGAAACGACAACAAAAGAAGTGTTTAAAATTGGGGCCATCCCTGACCAAAATGCTGCAGATTTAGATAAAGGTATGACAGCTGTTGCGAAGTATCTTAGTGAAAAGACGGGAATGAAAGTTGAATTTGTACCGTCAGTAGATTACGCAGCACTTGTAACTGGTTTCCAACGAGGTGAAATTCATATGGCGTGGTTTGGCGGTTTAACAAGTGTACAGGCAAGAAATCTTGTTCCTGACGCTGAATCAATTGTTCAACGACCTCGTGACGCTGAGTTTCATTCTGTCTTTATTACCCAGTCTTCTGAAAATATCTCTAAGCTAGAAGATCTAAAAGGTAAATCTTTTACATTTGGCAGTGAAAGTTCCACTTCCGGCCACTTAATGCCAAGGTACTTTTTATCAGAAGCTGGAATCGATGCCAATAAAGATTTTGATGGCAAGCCAAACTTCTCTGGTTCACATGATACGACATATAAGTTAGTCGAATCAGGTGCCTTTAAAGCAGGCGCACTAAATGAAGCTGTTTGGGAAGCAGCTGTTAAAGAAGGCAAAGTGGATACGAAAAAAGTAAAAGTTTTCTATACTACTCCTGCTTACTATGACTATAACTGGACAATCAATAGTAATGTCGAAGATGTCTTTGGTAAAGGAACAAAACAAAAAGTAAAAGATGCCCTTCTATCCATTACTGGAGACCAAAAGGAAATTGCGGATTTATTCCAAACGGACAGCTTCGTCGAAACAAATAACGATAATTATAAAAAGATTGAACAAGTAGCGAAAGAGTTACAGATTATTAAGTAGTAGGTGTCGAAAAAATGTTTTCAAAAACAATGATTGAAGCAAAAAATATATCGAAACATTTTGAGGGGAAGATAGCTTTATCTTCCCTTTCTTTTTCTATTGGGCAAGGAGAATTGGTCGCATTAATTGGTCCAAGCGGAGCGGGTAAAACAACATTATTAAATTCCATTGCCGGCCTAATACCATTCCAAAACGGGGAACTACTGATCGATAGCCAACCGATATCATCCTTTAAAAAAGGCAAAATTTTTGCTAAAAAAATTGGTGTTATTCGCCAACAATTTGATTTAATTGGGTCGATAGCTGTCATTCATAATGTCTTGGCAGGACGTTTAGCTGATTGGGGTGTTTTAAAATCCCTCTTCTCGTTAATTGTACCTCAAGAAAAAGAAATTGCTCGGAAAGCACTGGATAGAGTTGGCCTTTCAGATAAGATATTTGAAATCACGTCCACTTTATCTGGAGGCGAGCAACAGCGTGTCGCAATGGCAAGATTAATGGTACAAAAACCGGAGGTAATCCTAGCCGATGAGCCCGTAGCCTCCCTTGACCCGGCACGGGCGGAAGATGTATTAGCCATGCTGATCAAAATCGTTTCAGAGCAAAAACAAACATTAATCGCGAGTTTACATTCCGTCGAATATGCTCGTAAATATTTTACGAGAATCATCGCCCTTAAAAATGGAGAAATCCTTTTTGACTTACCGACTGATAAAGTAACAGATGATTTGTTAGCAGAACTTTATCGGTTAAAGGGGCAAGGGTAAGATGTTGGGACGAAAATCAGTTTTCGGTATGTATAACCGCCTCCTTCTCACGTTACTTTTGGCAGCTGTATTCGTATGGAGTTTGTTTTCAATTCAATGGAATACCGACCTATTCCATGCTGGTGGAATACCGACGTTGTTGCAAATATTTGAAGGACTTATTCAACCTGACCTGTCTGCCGAGGTACTTATTAAGGGATTAGAATCTGCTTGGATAACTCTAGCATATGCTGTTGCCGGAATGTCACTTGCTATTATTTATTCATTAATCGTCGGTGTTCTTGCCTCTGGAACGTTAACCTCAAGCAAAGTTGCCCGGTTAACATCTAAACTATTTTTTAGGGGAATATTAGGGTTCACCCGTTCGATTCATGAGTTAATATGGGCTTGGCTTTTCGTTGCTGCCGTAGGTCTTTCCCCTTATGCAGCTATATTAGCCCTAGCGATTCCATATGGAGGAATCCTTGGTCGAATTTTTGCGGACATGTTAAATGATGTTCCTGAGCAGCCGATCACAGCATTAAAATCAGCGGGAGCATCCAAACTACAAATACTCTTTTATGGCTATTTTCCCTTGGTTTGGGCCGACATGATCAGTTATACGATGTACCGTTTTGAATGTGCCATTCGGTCTTCTGCCATTATGAGTTTTGTTGGACTTGGCGGTCTAGGCTACCAAATTCAATTATCCCTTGCTGATTTGAAATACGATCAAGTCTGGTCATATGTTTTTTTTCTGATTGCACTTGTCATATTCGTAGATATTTGGAGTAATTTCGTTCGTAAAGGATTAACAGAGCGGAAACGCCGAAAGGGATTCAGTCCTGGTTGGCTATCTCTTCTCTTCACCCTGTTTTTAGTGGTTTGTTCATGGGGATTTATCACGGTCGCTGAGAATGCTCAATTATTTGAATTATTATCTGATAAGAACATTGAATATGCGAAAAAGTTCTTCGGTGGTCTGATCGGATTAAATGAAACTAACCCTGCTTTCTTCAACGCTGGCAGTTGGGCCGCTGCTCTGAAACTCACGCTTGAAACATTGGAAATGAGTATTATGGCGATTGGGTTTGCGACCATCGCTGCTTTCTTAACGGTGATACCAGCAGCAAGAAATATAGCTAATGGGGGGTTAACTTCTTCAAAGAAGTGGTACAACTGGGTTCTTTATGGAATTGTCCGGATCATCTATATCTTCTCTCGTTCTGTCCCTGAGTTAGTTTGGGCCATGATGATTATTTTTATTTTTAAACCAGGGTTATTACCTGGGGCGATTGCTCTGGCACTCCACAACTTCGGGATACTCGGTAAACTCTGGGCTGAAGTGATTGAGGATATGGATCGCCGGCCAATTAGGAATTTAGCATCTGCAGGTGCATCGAAAATTCAGATTTTTTTCTACGGTATTCTGCCTACGGTGTTACCACGGTTTCTCACTTATATTCTTTATCGCTGGGAAGTCATTATGAGAACAACCATTGTAGTTGGTTTCGTCGGTGCTGGCGGACTTGGAATGGAGTTTAAGCTGGCAATGAGCTATTTCCAATATACCGAGATTACTTTGTTACTACTTTGTTATATGATTCTCGTCATTATCGCTGACTTTGCATCAGAAAGCACGAGAAAGGCAGTTAAATAGCTAAAAAACACCGTTCTGCTAGTGGAATGGTGTTTTTTTTTGCTCATTAATTGGTATGCTATCAACTGCTAGCATATTGCTGAATCCACGCTATCTTTTGACTAACTATGTGATAATAGAAGCATTGCATACTATTTCCATGCAAGGAAATAATTGATGCAAGAGACTTGTTTTTCTATCAACATTTCCATTATCCTATTGATAGGAAGAAGTTAGTATAACTACGACTTTAAAAGTCATCTAGGAGTGAAAATTCTTTGCATTCAAAGTCCGCTTTACCGATTTTATTTATAGTAATGTTCTTGGTTATGGTGGGATTTGGAATTATCATTCCAGTTTTACCTTTCTATGCCGAAGAAATTGGGGCGAACCCAACCGAACTAGGTTTACTTATGGCGGTGTATTCGCTTATGCAGCTCATTTTCGCTCCAATGTGGGGACAAGTTTCCGATCGAATTGGGCGAAAGCCAGTGATGATGATTGGAATTGCTGGACTTGGTATCTCCTTTCTTATTCAAGCATTATCGACAGAGCTTTGGATGTTATTTGCGGCCAGAATTATTGGTGGGATTCTTTCCTCTGCCAATATGCCCACCGCAATGGCATATGTTGCGGATATCACCACCGAAGAGAATCGCGGCAAAGGAATGGGGATTATCGGTGCAGCAACGGGCTTAGGCTTTGTTTTCGGTCCAGCAATCGGTGGTATATTTTCAAAATTCAGCTTGAATATGCCCTTTTATCTTGCTTGTGGTTCTTCTTTCATCACCTTGATTCTTGTTTTCCTTTTGCTCAAAGAATCAAAACAGAAAAACGAAGCGGTTACGAAAAAAAAGCCCTCATTTTGGAAGGCGCTTAGCGGGGCTGTATCCGTTCTATATCTAGTGCAATTATTAATTTCTTTATCCCTTTCTGGTTTAGAAGCAACCTTTGCCTACTTTGCTGCTAAAAAGGCAGATTTGGATGCCACTCAACTGGGGTATATTTTTATGATCATGGGATTTGGAAGTGCGATTGTCCAGGGTGGTCTAGTTGGCAGATTGACAAAGAAACACGGGGAGAGGATGGTTATCCAGTCGGGTATCATTGTTTCTGCACTTGGATTTGTATTGATTTTATTGGTGAATAGTTTTGCCACTGCAGCCCTTTTTCTAACCATCTTTGGTTTAGGAAATGGAGTAATTCGTCCAAGTGTCTCTTCACTAATTACGAAAACGTCAAGCGCAGGTTACGGAAGTTCAACGGGCCTATTATCTTCCTTTGACTCTCTTGGCCGAATTATTGGCCCTCCACTTGGTGGATGGTTGTTTTCACTGGCCATCGGGCTCCCTTATATTTCTGGTGCAATTATTTCTGTAGCGGCATTTATTCTATTTTTACTTTTTCGACCGCAAATCGCTTCTGTAAAATCAACAAATATACATAATTAAACAATAGGTATATGTTTTTAGGACATGCATAAAATGGGTTACGAGGATGTAAGTGAAAAAGGAGCCCATTTTATGAAATTAAAAACCTTTATTAGTATTTTTTGCTTATTGGTCACCTTGGGTTTTGCAGCGTATCTAGATTCACCGTACTCATTTATTAATAAAGACGTTACTTATTCAGCCGACCAACCTGTGATGGCACAGCCTGTAGAAGTTGAGCCTTCAAGCGATATTCCAGTTTTGGAGGAAAAACTAGAGAAAATCGAAAAAGTGGATGGCTATATCGTAGAAACGTACCAGGAGTACGAGGTTTACAAAGACAAAGATGGTAATGTAATAAAAAGTGAGCCGACAGGTAAAATTGACACTCTACAATATTGGAATGACCAAGAACAACATTAAGACCGCTGACAAAGCGGTCTTTTTTATACTGTCCGATGATTCCTTTTAAGCAGGTCTTCTCCACTACCTCGCTTCCGGAACCTGGTTTGCTGATTTCATATGGGCGAATGAGTAGTTTGCCATGGTTTGAATATCACTGTATTTTGACTGTTTATCGGTTTTCATAACAACCGAGATAACTTCCTTATTTCCTTGTTTTAAATATTCCATTAGTGTATGTTGAGCCGCATTTGTAAACCCTGGTTTACCAGTAATCGAGTGACGGATCCTTTGAAATTTAAATAGATTACTAATTGTCTTTTCTTTCTTGCTTGTTTTAATCATTGTCGTTCGTGTAGTCATAACCTTTAGGACATTGGGATGTTTAATTGCTTCTTTTGTGATGATAGCCATATCATAGGGAGTTGTGTAATGGTTTGGATCATGAAGCCCATTTGGTGTAACAAAATGAGTATTTTTAAGGCCCAATGTTTTGACCTTCTGATTCATAAGCTCGGAAAATCCTTCTTCGCTTCCAGCTACGTTCTCAGCAATCGTTACGGCGACATCATTCGCACTTAACAATAATAATGCCTTCATTGCGTCTTGCTTCGATAGTATTTCGCCTTCTGTAAGCCCCAAACAGAGGCATTCTTGATTTGCCGCATGAGAGCTAACCTTTAACAATTCTTCATCTTTCATTTGTTCATCTAAAATTGTAGCCGTTAACACTTTAGTCATACTCGCAGGATACGCTTTTGAATGAGCATTTTTATTGTAAAGAATCTCGCCTGTTGTTGCATCTATGGCAACTCCAAACTCACCCACAATATTGGGGGGCTCTGTCCCATTAGCACTGACCCTATATGATACCATTCCAGCTAAAAGAAAAAGCACTAACAATGGTGTTATCACGATCTTCCTGATGTCATCCATATTGTATGTACCTCCATTTTTTTCACCCTTTAACTACTTGCATTTATTTTGTTCCATTATTAGCAGAAATACCAAATAAAAAAACTGATAGCGTAAAGCCATCAGCCCGGAAAAATACAAGTAGTAAAAAAAATTAGAAAAAAACTCAAAGAAGTTTTATATGAGGAGAAACTTATTTTTGAGGATTCATTTTCGCAGATTTGTGGTGCTAGCAATTTCTTATTTCATTTTTCCATAAATTTTCTCTGCATAACTACCAAAACGCACATTGGTATTTTTTCTTCTTTGTTCCATCATTTTTTCAAACTGAAGCTGTTTTCGTGTTAATTTTTCTTGTAACCTGTTGATTTCATCGTCATCTGTGGCAGCAGAAATCAGATCATTTAAGGTAATTAATTCTTTCCGTAAATCGACTTGATCTGAAATGTAGCCTGCATTCTTAAGCATCCTGTAACCCATTTTCACGTCAGCGCTCATCCCTGGAAGATCATCCTTTAGATCCATTGGCTTTCCCATTCCAGGCAGATTATCAAATTCCCCATTTTTTATCGCTTCTTTTATCTTATCTTCGGCGATTCTTGAAAATAAGTCCATGAGATTCCTCCTTTTTGTTTCTATTTTACCCTATTCGGATGTTTTAAAGTATGACCAAACAAAAATCTGAACGAATAGGTTCACTTTAAATATTTATTTCTATAAAACGAACAGATGTTTTGTAGTAGAATTTACCTGTTTCATCGAAAGAAATCTAAAAAGTGGTAAATTCAGTTCAAATACTTTTGTATACCCTCAGCTGCCCTATAAGCTAAAGCACCAACTGTGTTTATAGGGTTGTAACCAGAGTTTTGTGCAAATGCACTTGCTCCTGGAACAAATACGTTTTCGCAATCCCACATTTGTAGATAGTTATTAAGTGCACTAGTTTCTGGATCTGCACCCATAATAACTCCACCAGTGTTATGAGTAGACTGATAGTTACGAATATCATAATCTTTGATATCGGCTCCACCCATATTGATTTCTTTTGCACCTATCTGTTTCATAATTTTAGCAGATTTCTCACCCATAAACTTCATTAGGTTTCGATCTTGATCTTTCCAGTTAAACGTCATACGAAGTACTGGATCACCGAATGCATCTTTAGAAGTAAGGTCTAGATCAATATAGTTATCTTGCTATGGAAATGATGCACCTTGTGCTTTTATTAATAAAGCACGGTTAGCATTGTGAACGGACGAATCTTTGAACTCTTTACCCCAAGAAGGAACATGATGAGGTACATTGTTATTAGCAATAGGACGATCTCCTAATTGCGTAATGTGAATTGTAGCACCGTGTAAGAAGTCTAAACCGCTTTGATCGAAGAAATCACCATTGAAATCATCGAGTTGAGCACCTAATGCACCAGCACCGCCATAAAGATTGAATTCTTTTCGTATACCAGGGTCCTAAAAAGGCCTTCCGGAGTTATTTCAGGTGGAGATGTGACGGTTGTAGCTAAATGGCTGTCAGAGAAAAAGTAACACCTTCTTCTTAAAAGGACATAGAAAAAGCAATGCCTTTACCCTTTATTTGGGTATATTGCATTGCTTTTTGTTTTGCTCAGCCGTTTTTACAGATGCATTAGACTAAATTATTTTCTTGTAATCAAGGAATTAGATGCTAATCAAATCAGCTACATTCTTAGCCTTTATTATTTAGGGCTGAATGTTTTTAATTCAGCAAGAGTTCCAGGAACTTTTAAAGCTCCAGACTTAATTTTACCTATCCAATCAGTAACAGCTTTATCAATAGCATCTTTATTTTTAGCCTTAGCATTAATAGGAGATAAACCTACACCATTTTCAGTTAATCCGTAAAGTATATTTTTCCCACCAGGGAAATTACCATTTTGTGCTTTTTGAGCAGTATCTTGTACGGCTACGTCAACACGCTTAAGAGCAGATGTAAGAACAACATCAGGACCCATGTCGTTTTGGTCACGGTCTACACCAATAGCCCAAATTTCACGGTTGGGGTCTTTTTTCTTTAAATCCACTGCTTCTTTGAATAACCCATTACCAGTGCCTCCAGCTGCGTGGAAGATTACATCCGCCCCAGTAGAATACATTTTAGAAGCAATATTTTGACCAACCTCTGATTTGTCAAAAGCACCAGCATATTGAACATCAACTTTTACAGAAGGTTTTGCAGCTTTTATACCGGCTAAGAAACCCGCTTGGAAACGTTCAATTACAGCATTTTCCATACCTCCGATAAAGCCAATATGATCAGTCTTCGTTGTTAGTGCTGCTGCAACCCCAGCAAGGAAAGCTGCTTCTTGCTCTTTAAAAAGAATACTTGCAACATTTGGCTCTTTAACTTCAGAATCAATAATAGCAAATTTATGATCCTTTTGTTGTTTTGCAACCTCATCTACTGCACTTTGCATTAAGAATCCTATACCAAATACTAAATCAAAACCTTGACGTGCAAGGGTATTTAAATTTGTCACATAATCAGCATCAGAAGTGGATTGAAGATAATCATATCCACCTTTACCTTTAGTCAAATTGTTATCTTTGCCAAAAGCTTGAAGACCTTCCCAAGCAGATTGGTTAAATGATTTGTCATCAATACCTCCAATATCAGTAACCATTCCTACTGAGAATCCTTTTGCTTTGTTTCCACCAGTAGGTGTATTGTTTTTTGTGTTGTTAGTATTTTTTCCGCATGCACCTAAAAGCGTTCCAGCTGCAAGCAAAAGCGATATTGCAATACCCATTTTACGCTTTTCCAAGTTATTATACCCCCTAAATCATTTTGTTAGATTTTTAGTACAATTCCATTTTTATAATCATAAAAAAACACTGGTACATCAAAACACTAAACTTGTCCGCTCTACTATAGTATACGAACATAGAAAAGATTCATCCGTTTCTCCACTTTTTTGCTTAAAGATACCCGTAAAAATAGTATGACAAAATTTTTTTAAGGGTATTCGTAGTGCCAATTTAATTGTATTACTTTCGTAACTTTAATCCATATTAAGTACATACCAAGGACCCCTATGAAATCTTGGTAATGATTAAATCCATTCTTGTACGCTCAGGAATGGATTTTTTATGTTCTTTATACTTTTTCTAGATTTACAATATGGTTAAAAGGACATTAAGTTACAAACGGTAAGGCTTCAATTAAGATCGAAATTAAAATGGAATTCATCTGTAAAAAGGTACAGATTGGTCGACTACTTCTGCGCCTAAAGAAGAATATGTTTTTAGAGGATATTAAAAGAGCCACCGAATTTTCGGTGGCTCTATCTGCCTATAAAAAAGTAGTAAATTTAAATTACTGCTCCAAGAACAAGCGCTATTTGAGGAATGGTGCTTTCCCATGAAGGATAAATTGGGTTTTATTTTATAGACTTCGGCGGAAAATCGGACAAACGGGTTCTCACCCTTCTTTTGCCCTTATTATGGTATAAATTTTAATAAAGAACCCATAAAAATGTATTTGGAACTAGTACTAAACAGCCGACACTTTCTATAAAATAAAAAAAACAATACTTTACAAAAGGTTAACATCCATTCAACTATTTCTTAGTATTTACTGGATAAAATGTAACTATAGCAATTCCTAATCAATGGTTCATTTTAATAAGTAATTTTCAAATTGGGAGGTAGTTGTATGAATAATTTTCTAAATATTCTGTTTTTGTTTTTTATTTCAGCAGCCTTTATTCGGATTTTTTATTACTCTTTTTTTAAATCAAAATCTAATAGACATTGAGAGGTTATTTTGCGGTAGATGTATCTTTTCATTTAATCACATTCACCTAAATTTCCGCAGCTTTGCCATATCCATGCCTTACACCACTGATTAATAAACAAAAAAAGAAACCCTTTTGGGCCTCTTTGGTTGAAAACTTACTAGGTTGTTCTAAACTAAACTAATAAAAACATGTCCTCAAATACTTCGTTCCAATTTTTTGATTTAGCAAGTTTCTTTCGCCTGCTAATAAGAATTTCATCATTTATAGTACCTTCTAATTGTTCGCATATCTTAATAAATTGGTTCGTATTATTGGTGTCTAAATGAGCATAAATAGATTCCTCAGCATATTTTTTCGTAGAGGGCAAATGCATGCCAAGAACCGACTTCCCCGCTGCCAAAAACTCAAATAACTTTAATGGAAAGACAGCTTGATTATATTGAGAGGATTTGTATGGCATGATTCCTATATCAATTAAGTTCATATATTTGGGGACATCGCAAGGTGCGACACTCCCAGTCCATATAACATTCCTCTCAGTTAATAATTCTTTAAATTTTGGATGATCATTCGTACCATCTGGACCTACAAATAGAAAAAGCCACTCTCGTTTTTTTTGTGCTACTTCCTTAATTAAATCAAAATCTAACTTTGGTTTAATTCCTCCAATAAATCCTAAAACCGTTCCGTCAAAATTATCAGGCAGAATATTCGTCATTTGTGTTAGATTTTTAGCAAACATATCAAATTCTACCCCATTTTCAAAGGTGAACACCTTTTCCTTCGAACCTACCTTTTCTACTACTCTCGTACTTAGATATTCAGAGGTACATGTGATCTTATCTGCCCTTTGAATAATTCGATTTTCTGCTCTGGATATGATGTTCTTTCTAAAATTTGCTATGATTGAGGTTTTCCCATTGATCGGAGAAGTCCATAAATCACTGCAATCATAAATAACTGTATTCCAAGAAAAGCTGTCTGAAAGTAATGGGAATCCAGGAAAAGTATACCATAAATTAACAGTATACTTTTCCTGAGCTTCTTTTAAATATTGAAATAATGGCTGCAGCTTAGTTTTATGAAATTGATCAATATAGCGTCCAAACCGAAACACTTTATGTGGTAATACATCTTGAATCGTCCATTGTTTTATTCCATTTGACAATCTAGTGAACGGCTCCTTTTTTTGTGTCGGCGTCGGACATAACCAGATGACCTCTTTTGTTTCAGGATGATTCTGTAGGAATTCAGCAAGCCGGTGTCTTCGGTACCGTAACTGGTCCTGTGCCCACTCCCCTGTTGCCACCATGATATGGATACTCTTCATTTGTCCCATCCCTTTTTATATTCTTTTTAGTACAGCATGAAAGGCATAATGAGAAAAACACCAAAAAGCTTTCATAACATTTAGCTTTTCAACTTTACGATACACAAACCAATTCATCTTTGCTGCTTTCCACTTGTTTCTTGAAATAGATGGATTTCCTATTCGGTACTCCGCTAAATTTTCATTTAATCCGTATGCATTGATCCCTTTTTTTAATATGGAAAGCCAGGTAGCTAAATCCTGTCTTGTTCGTATGTTAGGCATCTGAATATCGCCTGCCATCTCTCGATCAATCATGACTGTTAAGCATCCAATAATCGTATTCTTTAACATATCATTGTAGGAAATTTGCTCGGGGGCAGATATCTGTTTATTTAACAGTACTCCCTCATTGGTTACTAATTCATAACCGGTAAATGTAAAAGCAAATTTGTTAGTTTGCATGAAAGAAAGTTGTTTTTGTAATTTTTCTGGTTTCCAGCAATCATCACTATCAAGAAATGCTACATATCTGCCCTTTGCATGCTGTAAAGCTGTGTTTCGGGCAACAGCTGCCCCGCCATTCTGAGTTAAATAAATGACATGTATTCTATCATCTTCTTTATTAAAACGTTCTAATATATCGGGTGTATTATCAGAAGAACAATCATCGACTATAATCATTTCCCAGTTTTGATAGGTTTGCTTTCTTACAGAATTGATTGTCTGCTCGATAAATAAACTTGCATTATATGAAGGTGTTATTATCGAGATCAGTGGCTGCTGTGGGCTCATAAAATAACCTCCTATTCAAATGACTGTTCCTTGAAAATGACGGGAAAAACGATCCATAGAAAGCTTAATGTTACGCCCAATAATATCCCTAATACTGCTCTTTCCTTTGAGTTGAAGGCTCTATTTTCAGTATTTATTGCATTTATATCAGCGGGTTTTAATAATTTGGCTGGTTTCATGTCAAATAGAGCTGTATTAAGTTCATAAATGAAGCGTTGCTGGTCTGCTTTTGCCTCAGGACCTACTTCTTCACTCGTTATGGTTTTCTTATAGTCTTGAATGAATTTCTGTTTTTTATCGAATTGTTCTTTATCGAGCTTCATAAAGGCACGTGTAATTTTGTTTAGTACTTTGGCGGTGCTTTCCTCTGAATGATCTGTATACGAAAGGTTAATTATCTTACCCGGACCTGCAGTAACTTGTAAATTCGTACCAATTTGCTCAAACTTTTCTTCCCATAGATCATTCAAATGTTCTTCAACAAAAGGGGTTTCAGTTAGCAAAATGATTACACTTCTAGGATCATTTAAATCTGGATTATCATAGTTTCCTAAGGTAAGGGTTGTTTCTAATGTATAACTTGATTTCTCTTGTCCCACGGGAAGAAGCCATCCAATTACGCCCAGCAATATGGTAGTTGCTAATAATATTAAGAAGTATTTGTTCATTCTTTCTTTTAAACGTTGAATCATATGTCCCATTTGAACCTTGCTCCTTAGTAGGATTTTTCTTGTTGATGTTGATTTTTTGTGTCTTTAAGCACAGAAACCGTCGAAATAACTAATCCTAGAAATACCCAATGAAAAAATAGATTACTAATAGAGCTCGGACTGATACTCGAAACAGCAAATCCAATTAGCCCCAACATACACGCTTCAAGTAATGCTTTTTGGTTTCTATTTCTTCCAACTCTATAAAATTTGTAAAGACGTATGAAAAGATAGGCATACATAGTTATGTAACCAAGTAAAATACCAATTCCGAAATTACCCATAATTTCCGCAAGCCAATTATGAACTTCTACAACATGATTAGTTGGATAGATGGATTCGTTTTTTAAATAGAATGAGATATTGCCTGCTCCCACCCCGAATCCGAAGCTATCTAATATGTAGTGAAGGGTATTCTTCAGTAAATTTAATCTTGCTATATTAGATGGAAGCATTCCGTTACTAAGATTAATGGTTGAAGCGTTAAACAAATCGACTAACTTGCCGAAAAATACAATCGTACTCAATAGAAATACGGTTGATCCGATAATAACGGCTATTTTCTTTAAAAATCTCGGAAGAAGGATAAACATATAAACAAGTAATCCAATCATTACACCGAGCAAACTTGCCCGTGATTCTGTCAAATAAATGAGATACACACAAATAATGGCCAGAAGTAAACTGGTTGTTTTCAAAAATACATATTTACTATTCTTTGTTAAAGATAGATAAAAAAAGAAAGATATAGTAAGAAACGTGGCAAAATCATTCTGATTAAAGAAAACAGATGTTGGAAATGACAGCTTGTACTCAGGACCTCCATACAAAGTTGAGGTAGGCAGCTGGATGTGAGCAAAATGATTGATCAATCCAATCACCATTAAAAAGACTGTCATAAACATCCAGATTCCATAAAACAAGAACAAACTAGTCATTTTTCTAAAGGTAAAGACGGCCAAAAAGACAAACATTATTCCCATACCCAAAAGAATTAACGACTTAATACCCTCTATAATTGATTTTGCCCAAAGTAGTGATACCGATCCATAAGCCATCCAAAACAGTAGAAAAAGCATTATCCCTTTTACATTTACTTGATTCCAAAATTGAGGAAGATTCCTTTCTTTCATTGCATGAAACAAAAAGACTATAACTGCTGCGATCAGAACCAAGCGATACAAAAATATGCTAAAAAATCCAACATGAATGTTTAGAACTGATTGATTAAGAAATGTTGTCATGACTAATAAATACATAATGGTGGGAAATTGCGGTTTATTAATAACTTTGATTCTTACAAGCAATGTAAAAATGATAATCATCCATAACCCAAGAAAAATCATCATTTCTATCTGCATTTCAACAAGTGAATAGGCAATGGCAAATCCTACTAAGAGAAAAGCTGACACACCTGTTGCTGGTTTAACTAGTGGATTACTTTGCATCAAACTTCCTTCTCCTTTTTCAAATTAACCATTTAGTGATAGTGGTTGTTTATCCTTTGAGAACCGCAGGGTCTCATGTAAACCTTCGTAAAGACTGATAGACGGCTCCCAATTTAGTATTGCTTTTGTTTCTTCATTGGCAAGAATACTATGTCGAATATCGCCTGGACGTTCTTGTTTATAGATTGGGTACAGATTGGAACCAGCAGCTTCTTTCATCGTTTCAAACAACTCATTAATAGAAATGCATGTGCCAGATGACACTTGAACACAGATATTTTCCTTTGCATGAAGTGCTTTTACATTTGCAGCTGCCACATCTTTAACAAAAATAAAATCTCTCGTTTGCTCTCCATCTCCATAAATAATTGGTGCTCTGTTTTCGGTAAGTTGATTTGAAAAAATAGCTACAACTCCCCCTTCACCCTTTGCGTCTTGTCTTGGTCCATATACATTGCTATAGCGCAAAATACTATATGGCAGTTGAAACAGTTCACAAGACATTTTTAAATAATTTTCAACAGATAACTTTGTAAGTCCATATGGTGATTCCGGCTGAGTTGGATGTGAGATGGTAACAGGCAATGAAACCGGGTTTCCATACACCGCTGCAGACGAAGCAAATACAAATCTTTTCACCTTTGATTCAATCGCTGCTTTTATAATGTGCAGCGATCCCTTAATATTTACTTTTTCATCAAATAGAAAGTCCTTAACAGACTCGGCCACACTTACTTGAGCCGCTTGGTGAATAATATAATCAGGACTAAGAGAAACAATTAATTCAATGACACTAGGATGGGTAATGTCGTGGTTATATACTTCAATAGGTAAGTGATCGATGTTTTCTTGTCTACCTGTAGAAAAATTATCAATCACTGTAACTATGAAATCATTTTGAAGTAATTCCTCTACTATATGGGAGCCAATAAATCCCGCACCGCCAGTAACTATTACTCTACTCATTAGAAAAACCTCCTATATTGCCTTTGATTTAATAGATTTTGATTGGATGGCTGGTCTTCCAACGGAAAGGTACGTAAATCCATATTGTTTCATCAACTCTAAGTCAAAGAGATTTCGGCCATCCACCATCAGAGGCTGATTCATTAATTGCTTTACTAAAGGTAAATCTAATGTTTTTACATCCTGCCAATCAGTTAAGATCATGCAAGCATCTGTATCCCGAATGGTTTCATATATATCCTCTGAATAGGTGCACTGATATCCGATCTGTTTTTTTGCTTCTACGATCGCGATTGGATCATATGCCTTAACAACAGCACCCTGCTCTGTTAAGTAAGGAATAATATCCAAAGCAGGAGAAGAACGAATATCATCGGTATCTGGTTTAAACGCTAATCCTAGTACACTAATGGTTTTTCCATTTAAGGAACCTAATGCGCGTATCAATTTTTTCACCAGCTGCACCCTTTGCCCTTCGTTTGTATCAATCACTGCTTTGATTAATTTGAAATTGTAGCCACAATCCTCCGCAATGTGCAGAAGTGCAGCGGTATCTTTAGGAAAACAGGATCCGCCAAATCCAACTCCTGCCTGTAAAAATTTATTGCCAATCCTGCTGTCTAGACCAATGCCTGCGGACACTTTTGTAACGTCAGCTCCAACCCGTTCACAAATATTCGCTATATCATTAATAAAAGAAATCTTAGTAGCCAAAAATGCATTGGCAGCATATTTAATGATTTCGGCTGTTTCTATCGAGGCTTTTACTATATTTGCTGTGAAGGGCTGATGAATTTCTGCAATTATTTGATAAGCTTTTTCGCTCGTAGTGCCAATGACTGCGCGCTCCATATTCATCGTATCCTTAATCGCTGTACCTTCTCTTAAAAATTCAGGATTGGAGACGACGTCAAAAAGATGGTTTCCGTTGTCGTATTCTTTAATCAAGGATTCTATTAATTTTCCAGTACCGACGGGAACTGTACTTTTGGTGACAATTACTTTGTAACCATTTAAATTTTCACCAATCGATTTAGCAACTTGCTTTATATACGTTAAGTCAGCTTTACCTGATGATGTCATTGGTGTCCCGACTGCAATAAAAATGACATCAGCATCCTGGATTTCTTTATTGATATTAGCGCTAAATGTAAGTGTTCCTTTCCGGACATTTTTGAGGACCAGTTCTTTTAATCCTGGCTCATAAATTGGCATGATTCCCTTTATGAGATCATTAATTTTCAATTGATCAATATCACAACAAGTAACCTGATTGCCTGAATCAGCAAAACATGTACCTGAAACGAGGCCAACATAACCAGTTCCAATAACAGCTATTTTTTTCATCCTTATCAATCCTTCCAGTTCTTATTACTAAATCGTTGAATAAATAGATTCTATCGTCCGTTTATAGACAGCTTTTAACAAAACCGCATTACGATCAGCATGGTAGTTTTTTTGGATATGTTTATAGAGATCATGCTGAACCTGCGGTGTAAAAAGATTTCTGCTTATAATATCGTTTACTCGAGTTACTAAGCTTGAAACCGACTTACTTTCGATTAAAAGCGAACGATGCTCACCAAATAACTCTGGGACACTTCCCACTGAAGTACAAATCACAGGTACTTTAAGAGCTAGGGCTTCAATGACAACGGTTGGCATCCCTTCTGTATAAGATGGGAGAGCAAAAAGATCACTAGCAAGCAAATAATCACTTATTCTTTCATTTTCAACTTGCCCGATTAGGAACAACCGTCTATTGAAATCGGAATGCTGCCTTAATTTATCTTTAGCTGGTCCATCGCCAACAAACAAAATCGCTACATCGTTTGACAGCCATTGAAGTGAATGAACAAGTTCAAAAACTCCTTTTGCTTGTGTTAACCTTCCTATAAAAACAATAATCTTCTTTTCTTCTGGAAGTTGAAGGCGTCTCCTTATTTGCGTTTTGGTTTCATCAAGAGGTTTAAATCGTGATAGATCAACCCCGATAGGAATTACCATACTATCTCTGCCTGTTAACTCCTTTGCTTTATTCCTGAGGCTGTCACCTACTGCCAATACCAGATTTGCCGACTGGACCGTTTGTTCGAATGCTTTTTTCGCACTTGCACTATAAAAGGGATATATATTTACATCACTGCCATGTAACGTTAAAATCCAGGGCAGCTTTTTTTGTTCTGCAACAATTTTCGTTGCACCTCCAGACGGCATTGCAAAGTGTGCGTGAATTAAATCGGGCTCTATATCATAATCAGACATTGTATTTAAAATGGCAGCAGCAATCCGTTTATCCGGCTGAGACCATCTGAGTTGGCCCGGAATAGCTAAATATGGCGGTCGGTAGACCGTTACTCCTTTTCGGACATACTTAAATGGCATCTCCTTATTTGCTCGGTATTGTCTTTTTACATACTTAATCAAGGTTGAATGACGCGGCATAGGACAAATCACCGTAACCTCTACGCCTAAACGGATTAATGCTTGAACTTGAGTTTCATGAAAAACACCTTGCCCAGGATTTTCGTCACTTGGATATACACTTGTAATCCATAAAATTTTCATTATGTTTGCCCTCTTATTTGTTTTTTTACGATCTTTAAGAAAAAAGCCGGATAAACCTTATATAAAAGAAAAATATAGGCAATCGCACTTATGCCCACGGAAAAAATTAGCGGCCATATGCTGGATTGAGGGAAATAAAAGCTAGATACCTTTTTTAAACCAAATGCGACAGCCGTTATGAGAAAAGATAATAAAAATGGTATCGATATAGCCTGAAGATATTGCCGAAAACGGAGCTGTATCAACCAGTTCAATAACCATCTTCCAATTAAGAAGTTCACTAGACTAACTCCTGCATAAGTCCAAGCAACCACTTCTAATTTATCCGTCATTACTGCTAACCATAATGAAACACCATAGAGAATCAATACGCCGGCATCCCAATAAAAAGCTATATTAGCTTTTCCTTTGGCTAAAATAACTGATCCATTTGGATTCATTAAAACCCTAAGAATGCCTACGACTGCCATGATTTGCACAATTGGAACTGCGTCCAGCCACTTCTGTCCAAAAATAGTTAAAATAAACACATTGGACACGGCGGTGAGACCCATTAAGATGGGAAACGAAACTAGACTCAACAGTTTAGTCATGTGTAAGAATCCATCAGTTAATAAAACTTGATTTTGGTGGCTTTTTGAAAAAACCGGAAAAGCAACCCTCGTTATAATAGGATTAATCTTTAAGACTGGAATGGTCACAATCTGATAGGCCAGATTATAAATACCAAGTGCCTCAGCGCCCATAAATCGGCCAATTAATATCACATCAAGATTGGAACCCATTCGATTGACTAACCGGGAAGCTAATTGGAAGGCCCCAAACGCCATGTATTCTTTGCATTCCGACAAATCAAATACGAAAGAGGGCCGCCATTTCTTTTGATAACAGATAAAATAAAGAATGCCTTTTAATGAATTCAGAACGACTTGTGAAATAACAAAGGCATAAATCGGACTAATGGTAAGTATGAGAATCACTAATGTTAAAAAAGAGATGAATGTTGTCCCTGCTTCAATGGCCCCTAGTAAATTAAATCGAAGATCTTTTTGCAACAAATATTGGCATTGCTGCCCGACCGGAGCGATTAAAAACATCACGGCCAAGATTCGAATAAGTTCGATTAATTCAACTCGATGAAAATATGTCGCGATCAGTGGGCTAAAGAGGAATAAGAGCATAAACAAGCCAACACCTACTACCACATTTATCCAAAATAGGGATGACAATACACGGGCAGAAACCTCTTCTTTTTGAATCACGGCTGAGCCAAAACCAAGATCCAATAAGATCTGGGCAAAAACTACAATCGTGGTAATCATTCCTACTAATCCGAATTCGGAAATACTCATTAATTTGCCAAGTAACCCAAACTGGATAATTTGGATGGCTGTTATCATAAGTGTAGAAATTCCCGTCCATTTAACGCCTTTATGTAATTGTTCTCTGATGACTGACATATACTTCCCGCCTTCATTAACGTGCTCCCTCACCTGTGAAAATCACTTTGATCGTCTTCACAATAATTTTAACTTCAAGTGAGAAGGTTAAATTTTGTATGTATGCCAGGTCGTATTGAAGTTTTTCTCTTGGAGACATATCATATCCCCCACTAACCTGGGCTAGACCTGTAAGGCCAGGTTTTACAATCAGCCGATTTTCGAATCCCTTTATCTCTTTATTAAATTTCGCTGTAAAGAATGGTCTTTCGGGTCTTGGCCCTATAATGGACATGTCTCCTTTTAAAACAGAAACCAATTGAGGCAGCTCATCAATGCGAGTCTTTCGGATGAATGCTCCCACTTTTGTAACACGAGGGTCATTTACCTCTGCCCACTTTGCCCCTTCTTTTTCTGCATCCATTCTCATCGATCGTAACTTCATCATCATGAAACGTTTTCCATTCTTACCCATTCGCTCCTGTACGTAAAATGGAGAACCAGGTGTTTCGAGCACAATGAGGATCGAAAATAAAAGAACAATTGGCAATGCAATAATTAACCCTACGGTTGCAAGGAAAATGTCATACGCTCTTTTTAGATAGAGATACTGTTCCACATTCTTTGATAATGTGAGTTTGGATGAGGATACCATTAGATAATCTTGGTAGAAATTGTAGCTTTTTTCAGTACTCACAAATTTTTCACCCCAAAAGATTTATTGATAATGAGACTTGCCAGCCCATACGTAAAGTATAGGTACATAATTTGAAGTTGCTGTTGAGGACGGGTGAAGAGTTTGTAAAAGATTTTGAATATTTATGAATTTTATAAAGGTTTTGTAAAGATTTTTACAGATTGTAGGTAGATTTATCGATAAAATGAAAAAAAGCTGCCCTAAAAAGAATGAGGATTAATCTCCTTTTTAGGGCAGCTTTTTATGATTGTATAAAAAACACCCTCTTGATTAGACAAGAGGGTGTTAGTTAAGCGATGGATTCTTGTTTAGCTATTTTTAAAATTTCTAGTGATTTAATATGGTAACCGTCAATTTCAAGGACTTTGAATTCATAATTGTCATATCTAACTTTATCGCCTTCTACAACATCCATTTTTTCAGATAAGATCCAACCGCCGATGGTATCCATATCTGAATTTTCGAGATCAAGCCCAAATAAGTCGTTGATTTCATCAATAAGCACTTTACCATCTACAATCGTTTTGTTTTCACTAATTTTATTAATTTCTGGTACTTCATCCGCATCAAATTCGTCGCGAATTTCACCGACAATCTCCTCAAGAATATCTTCGACAGTGACTAAACCGGCAGTACCGCCATATTCATCCATTAAGATCGCCATATGAACACGTTCTTTTTGCATTTTTAGGAGTAAATCATGAATTGGAATTGATTCAATCACTTGGATGACTGGACGAATATATTCCTGAATCGATGTTTCAACATTTTTCCCTTTGATATATTCGGTAAACACTTCTTTCATATTTACCATACCGATGATGTTATCTTTTTCACCATCGATGACAGGATACCTTGTATAATTTTCTTCCGTCACAATTTGAAGACATTCATTTAATGATTGTGAGATATCAAATGCGACAATTTCCGTACGAGGCACCATAATTTCATTGGCATTTCGATTATCAAATTCAAAAATATTGTTAACATATTTATATTCCGATTGATTGATTTCCCCGCTCTTGTAGCTTTCAGAGATGATTATTTGAAGTTCTTCTTCTGAGTGTGCGGCTTCATGCTCTGAAGCAGGCTTTAATCCAAAAATTCCAACGATTAAACGAGCAGAACCATTTAGAGCTTTAATAAATGGATACATAATTTTATAAAAAAGCATCATCGGTCTTGCAAAAATCAAAGTGACCGTTTCTGCCTTTTGAATGGCAAAGGTTTTAGGTGCTAGTTCCCCTACCACAACATGAATAAATGTTACGGATGCAAACGCAAGGATAAAAGAAGTGATACTCGAAATGGATTCAGGCATGTTAAAGTAACTCAACAAGGGGTGAAGAATGTGCTCAACCGTTGGTTCTCCTAACCACCCAAGCCCTAAAGCTGTTACGGTAATTCCTAGTTGACATGCCGATAAATACTCGTCTAGATTTGAGACGATCTTTTTTGCCGCGATCGCATTCTTGTTCCCTTCGCTAACGAGTTGATCAATACGTGTACCGCGGATTTTAACAATAGCAAATTCATACGCTACAAAAAATGCTGTAAAAGCAATTAAAATTGCTATTATTAGTAGATTACTAATTATCAATGGTCTCCTTACTTAAATATTTAAGTAAGGAATACACCTCCTGTTTTTTTACGTGTTTTGATTTTGTTTTATTTTCTAGCAAAATAGTTATCAACAAAATTAGCTAAACAGTACTAATAATGTTTGAGCCAATGTAACGCCTTCCGATGATAATCTATTTACCAACTTTTCTTTTTGTTGTTCGTTTAATTTTTGAAGAATCGGTTCCATCACATGAATTTCTTCTTTTAGATGCTGCATAATACTAGCAATCTGTTCAAAATGTTTTTCAACTTTATGTTTATCAATGGTATTGTCTGATTTAATCAATTCAATTGAAGACTTTATTTCCTCTAGGGGCATATTAAGATTCTTATAGTGTTCAATCATATTCAAAATCTTAATACATTCTTCTCCGTACAATCGATAATTAGAATCCGTCCGAATAGGGTTTAGTAAGCCTATTTGGGTGTAATAATCAATTGTCCGTTTAGAAATATTCTTCAATTTTGCTATTTCACCAATTCGATACAACTCCCCAAATTACTCACCCCTTCTCAAATAAATATTAATACAAATATACCACATTCCAAACCATACAGTCAACGTAATGGTTTGAAATGTGGTTGTAAGTTTACAAAGTAAAATATAGAACTGAATAAATTTCTATATCTTACTTATCATTATCGTGTTAATATGACTGGTCCGTTTTTGGTGATGATTAACGTATGTTCGTATTGTGCCACAAAGCTTTTTTCTGTCACAAACGTCCAGCCATCATCAAGTTGAAACACTTCTTCATCATGGGTTGAGATGAATGGTTCGAAGGCAATAACCATCCCTTCCCTTAACAATCCATTGTCCGAGGTTTCATTGTAATTATAAATATATTCAGGTTTTTCGTGAATTGTTCGTCCAATTCCGTGTCCAGTTAAATTTTTTATCACCGTTAAGCCATGATTTTTTGCTGTTTGGTAAACAACTTTACCCATTCCATTTATTTTTGAGCCAGGTTTCGCTTTTTTTAGACCAGCTTCAAAGGCTTCCTTTGCTACCTCACAAATTTTGGTTAGAATTTCTTCCCCTTCTCCAACAACAATTGAGATACCTGTATCAGCAAAATAACCGTTCTTTGAACCGGAAACATCGATATTTACCAAGTCACCTTCTTTGATCACTCGACCACTCGGAATTCCATGTGCTACTTCCTCGTTTACACTTATACATGTATAGCCTGGAAAATCGTATTCACCTTTTGGAGCAGAAATAGCTCCTTCCTTCTTAAATAACTCAGCTGCTATATTATCGAGCTCAAGAGTGGTAACCCCAGGTACCGCCCTTTGCACTAATTCATCGCGGATGGCAGCTACAATCCTGCCGATTTCTTTCAAGCCATTAAAATCTTCTTCGGTCTTTGCAATCATTCTTTTTCCCACCTATTATTTTATCTAAAATTACGTTCACCTATTAGATTGTACATTTAACCTCAGGTAAAATCCATGCATAACAATTTCTATAGGACAAAAAAATACAGAGTTAATCCATCTACTCTGTATTTTTTGAGATTATAATGTTTTTATCTTTTTGATAAAACTAATTTCGAGTTGAAATTTTTCGAAGATTTCTTTGTAGGTGGAATTAATTAATAGCGGGAAGAGATTTTCGATTGCTTCATCATATTTTTGGCCTAATGCTTCCCGAAGAAAGACATATTCGTGAAAGAGCAGCGCTTTTTCAAAATCAATACCTAATTCGTGTAAGCCTTTGTATAACTCTTTCTTAGGGATTTTTAATATCTTTTTAAAAATTTTAATGTTTTTATCAATTAATTTTTCTTCGATATAGCGCGTCACATAATCCGTGTAAACCATCTGCCCGATCGTATTAGTTTCATTTTTGGAATATTTAAAGCCAATCACTCGATCTTCTTTATTTTCCCGGATAATAAAGGTTTTACTGCCTCGTAAGTGGGTAATAAAATTTTTGACGCTTTTATCAAAAATTTTATCAAACTGAATGATTTTTTGCAGTTTAACAGCAAATTCAGTATGTTCCTCACCAACCACAAATAAGCGGTCAACAATCGGTAAAAGTTTTAAAACCCCCTCAGACAGCTGACTTGAAGCATCATAAATGATGATATCATATTCATTTTTCATTAATTTCACTTTTCGTTTTTGTTCTGTTAAAGATAATTTTGAAAATTCATGGACGAGCTCATTGGATGTCACTTCTTTTTCTAAGGTCCCGTATGAAATAAATGCTGCAGAAGCATTTGTATTTAATTTAAGCCAGTTATAAATCGATAAAGCCAATTCGGTGACACCTGATTTTGCTTTTGGAGAGTAAAAGCCAACTAAATACATGTCCCTCACATGCCTTTTATTTAAATAATATTCAAAAGTCAAATAAGTGTTAAAGACAACTACTAAACATTTTTTAGAAAATAGTCATGTGTTAAAATAATTCTAATTCTCAATTTAACGACAGGAGGTTTCAATTACGATATGGATATCGAAACATGGCTTAAAAGTAACCAGTTTTCATTGTTAGAACAACTCCAATCATTAGATCAGGTATTTTGGGTGAATCCAAACTTAGAAAAAGCCCAACAAGGAATTGATAAATCTCCCCTTACTGCTGAGGATATTAAGGATGCGGAGGAAAGATTAAATCGTTTTGCCCCTTACCTCGCTTTGGTTTTCCCGGAAACAAAAGCATCCAATGGTATAATTGAATCAGCATTAGTAAGAATCCCTGCAATGCAACAAAAATTGGCTCACAATTTCAAACAGCCCATTTTAGGTGAATTATTATTAAAGTGTGACAGTCACCTGCCGATCTCAGGATCCATAAAGGCCAGAGGCGGAATTTATGAAATCCTTAAACATGCAGAAAACTTGGCTCTCTCACATCAATTGCTCACCATTAAAGATGATTATTCCATTTTAGCTAATGAAGAGTTCCGCTCTTTCTTTTCACAGTATTCCATTGCTGTTGGTTCAACTGGAAATTTAGGATTAAGTATTGGGATCATTAGTGCCAAATTAGGATTTAACGTAACGGTACATATGTCCGCGGACGCAAAGCAATGGAAAAAGGACTTACTTCGCAGCAAAAATGTGACGGTTATAGAATATGAGGCGGATTATAGCCGAGCCGTCGAGCAAGGCCGCATCCAAGCTGAGTCAGATCCTAGATGTTATTTCGTTGATGATGAAAATTCCCATGATTTATTTTTAGGATACGCTGTCGCTGCAACGCGGTTAGAGAAGCAATTAGAATCGTTAGGAATCTTAGTCGATGAAAACCACCCGTTATTCGTTTACCTGCCATGTGGTGTCGGTGGAGGACCTGGAGGAGTAGCTTTTGGTTTGAAGCAACTGTTTAAGGATAATGTTCACTGTTTCTTTGGAGAACCGACGCGTTTAATGACCGGTTTACATGATAAAATTTCTGTTCATGATGTTGGGATTGATAATGTCACAGATGCGGACGGACTTACGGTCGGCAGGCCTTCAGGATTTGTGGGGAAAATCATCGAACCTTTTTTAAGTGGATGTTATACGATTAGTGACGATCATTTATACAAACTGTTAAAAGACCTTGTTGATACGGAGGCTATTTATCTTGAACCTTCCGCGCTAGCAGGCATGGTTGGGCCCACTTTCTTATCTAGTAAGGCAATCGATTATTTAAAAAAACAAGATCTTTTGAATAAAATGAGCAATGCAGCTCATATCGTTTGGGCTACAGGCGGGAGTATGGTCCCTGAGGAAATAATGGCAGAATACTATCAAAAAGGATAAGGTAAGTGAAAAAAACATTAACTTTAACTTTAATGATTTCATTCGGACTTTTTATGGTTTTATCTCCTGTCTTTATTCATTTAGTTTCCTATTTACACGCAATTGTATGGGTTGTTATCCTGTTTTGTATTATCTGTATAGTCGGATTCTGGGTCTTACTGCTCAGAAAGGAAAAGATTCATATTCCTTACCCGATATTTTTAAGCTTTTTAACTCTATACACGATTGCACTAGTGATTTTATTATTTTTACGACCTACCGATCAAATCTATAAATCAATCAACCTTGTACCCTTTACTACCCTTATATTTTATTTGTCAGGTAAAGTAAACTGGTTAATTGCTTTTTATAATCTAGCAGCAAATATTGTTTTGTTTATTCCGTATGGACTATTCCTAAGAATGAAACGTTTTTCTCAATGGAAGACATTATTTATTGCTTTACTGATGATTGCATGCATTGAAGTTTTACAATTTATATTCCATCGCGGCAGCATGGATATTGACGATTTGATTTTAAATTTATTGGGGGTATATCTGGGCTTCGTTCTCTTTCGTTTTATCCGGAAAGTCGTGCATATCGTAATTTTTTAAAGGACTCATCGACTGATGAGTCCTGTTTTATCATGCTGCAAATACTAGTAATAGCCATAAGTATAAGCTAATGAGTGTGAAGACCAATGTTGCAGGGATAACAACAATGGTAACTTTAATATATTCCAACCATGTTATTCTTATTTTATTCGTCTTTAAAATATGCATCCATAGGAGTGTTGCAAGAGTACCGATTGGAAGGATTAGCGACCCTATATCACTTCCAATGATGTTTGATAAGTATACGGTTTTTGTTAATAACGGAGTTAGTTCCATATCGGTCAAGGCAAAAGTGGATATCATTAAGGCTGGATGATTGTTAAAGATATTTGAGAGAAAGGCAGTGATTGCCCCCATGGTTAAACTTGCATGAAACAAACTGCCATTAACAATTGGTTTTAAATAGCTTAATAGAAGTTGGGATAATCCAATATTGTGTAATCCGTAGATGATGACATACATACTAAAGGCGAAGATTAATATATGCCACGGTATTTTTCCTGCTACGTCTTTTGGGTTTATCTTTAAATAAACCCATCTCCAAATCAATAAGATTATAGAACCACACACAGCAACCAAGGAGACTGAGATGCCAATAAAGGAAGCGACGAAAAGACTAATCCTTACAAGGAAAACGAAGATAAGCATATAGATCATGAGTTTCTTTTGTTGGTCAAATAAGCTTTCTGACCCTTGTTGGAGTGGATGGTATGGGCGGTTTTTTTGCAGTGGGATTGAGTAGGAGTGGAAGCGGATTTCTGTTGGAATATCTTTCTTGAATACAAGGTATAAAAGATAGGATAAAAATAGTAATCCTAGTACTCCAGGAACAAACATCATTTCCGTTTGAAGATACAAATCCATACCAATGATTTTCAATGCAATTAGATTAACGATATTACTTACACCGATTGGTGCGCTTGAGGCAGTCGCAATTAACGCACCACTTAATAAGAATGGAATCTTCTGCCGGTTCTTTAACTTCAAATTATTTAAGATTAAAATCAATATCGGTGTTGTTATTAATATACTTCCATCGTTGTTAAAAAATAGAGTCATTAAAAAGCAAAGTAATAAGGTATTCCAAAATAATCGTATACCGGACCCCTTTGAGAGCTTTAACATTAAAGCAGCTGTCCAACTAAAAAAGCCAAAACTTTCGAGTACGATCGCCATAACGATTGTCGCGATAATAGTAATTGCTGCCCCAGTAACCTTTGAACTTATGTCAAGTAAATCTCCGATCGAAACGCTTCCACTTAGAAAAACGAGAATGGCCCCTAATGCAGCTGGAATTGCTTCGTTTAAATTTTTGGGACGGATAAAGATCAGGACCATTGTCAGGATAAAAGCAAAGATGGTGATAATTATCGTCGATTGATGGTACATAAAAATTTATTTACTCCCTTCACTTAAGGTTCCTTAATGATTTTCCGTTTTTTATCTTGTCCTTTGCTTCATAGTACGTCCTAATATGAATGCTTGTTCTAAACGAATGTCTCGTATATCGATAAATCAGCATTTAACTAGAAATTTTTTTTAGAAATCGACCTATATTTTTACCTATTTTAAGAAAAAAACGCATCTTGGCTAATGCTTTTTGTTTTGTTTATGTATCAATTAATTAAAAATAAAACCGATACTCTTTAAGTATCGGTCGCTTATAAATATGCGTTTAACCTTTTGGTCCACTTCCACCACTGCTGCCTTAGCTGCCGCTGCTGCTAGAGCTACTGCTGCTGCCAGTGCTGCTACTGCCAGTGCTGCTGCTGCCAGTGCTGCTACTGCCAGTGCTGCTACTGCCAGTGCTGCTGCTGCCAGTGCTGCTGCTGCCAGTGCTGCTGCTGCCAGTGCTGCTACTGCCAGTGCTGCTGCTGCCAGTGCTGCTACTGCCAGTGCTGCTACTGCCAGTGCTGCTACTGCCAGTGCTGCTGCTGCCAGTGCTGCTGCTGCCAGAACTTCCGCTGCTGCTGCTGCTTGAGCTGCCTGAACTGCCTGAACTGCCTGAACTGCCCTGTTGTCCTTTTAATCCTTTAATTCCTTTAATTCCTTTAATTCCTTTAAATCCTTTTGGTATTTTACTATTGCTACTACCTGAGCTGCTACCTGAGCTGCTACCTGAGCTGCTACCTGAGCTGCTGCCTGAGCCGCTGCCTGAGCCGCTGCCTGAGCCGCTGCCTGAGCCGCTGCCTGAGCCGCTGCCTGAGCCGCTGCCAGTGCTGCTGCCTGAGCTGCTGCCAGTGCTGCTGCCTGAGCTGCTGCCAGTGCCACTGCCAGTGCTGCTACCAGTGCTGCTGCCTGAGCTGCTACCAGTGCTGCTACCTGAGCTGCTGCCAGTGCTGCTACCTGAGCTGCTGCCAGTGCTGCTACTTGAGGTGCTGCCAGTGCTGCTACTTGAGGTGCTACCAGTGCTACTACTTGAGGTGCTGCCAGTGCTGCTACTTGAGGTACTGCCAGTGCTGCTACTTGAGGTGCTGCCAGTGCTACTGCCAGTGTTACTGCCAGTGCTGCTACCAGTGCTGCTACCAGTGCTGCTGCCAGTGCTGCTGCCAGTGCTGCTGCCAGTGCTGCTGCCAGTGCTGCTGCCAGTGCTGCTGCCAGTGCTGCTACCAGTGCTGCTGCCAGTGCTGCTGCCAGTGCTGCTACCAGTGCTGCTGCCAGTGCTGCTTCCTGTGCTTCCACTTCCAGAACTACCGCTGCTACCTGAGCTGCTGCTACCAGAACTGCTGCCGCTGCTGCCTTGTTGACCTTTAAATCCTTTAAATCCTTTAAAACCTTTTGGTATTTTACTACTGCCTGAGCCACCGCTGCTTGAGCTGCCACCGCTGCTTGAACTGCCACCGCTGCTTGAACTGCCACCGCTGCTTGAACTGCCACCGCTGCTTGAACTGCCACCGCTGCTTGAACTGCCACTGCTGCTTGAGCTGCCGCTGCTGCTTGAGCTACTGCTGCTTGAGCTACTGCTGCTGCTGCTTGAGCTGCCGCTAGTGCCACTGCCAGTGTTTCCGCTGGTGCCACTGCCAGTGTTTCCGCTGGTGCCACTGCCAGTGCTTTCGCTGGTGCTACTACCAGTGCTTTCGCTGGTGCTACTACCAGTGCTTTCGCTGGTGCTACTACCCGTGTTACAAACAGTGCTTCCACTGGCAGATCCTGTACTATCTGACGTTGACTTATTGCTGCTCTCTTTTTTACCTACAGGATTGTTATCTAAAAAGCCAAATAAACCATTTTCTTTAGCTTGTGAAAGTAAATGCTCAATATCAAGCTTTAGTACCATTTTCCCACCACTTTCCTAAACATTTTTTCTTTTCTATTTCAGATTATGATGATTTCATCTATTTGACATAGACAATCATATATTTTTTTAGTCTGATATTTTTTAAGTTATTCACACATTCGCTTGTGTGGATGCATATATCTAGAAAAAATATGACTTAGGAGAATTCAAGTGTTAAAATATGAAATTTTAATTAATCCCAAGTGGTTAAGAAAATTGGATAACGACATTTGGAATGATGAATTAGTACCAGCGATATTAAAAATAGGTGAAGATCGTATTAGTATTAAAGTAGCTTATCGAGGTAACGTAATAAGGGATAAGAAAAAAAAATCCTATCGCATAGTGTTTCAAAAGCCGTTCAAGGTTAATGGGGCTCATGAAATTCACCTCAATGCAGAATTTTCAGACGTATCATTAAGCAGGAATAAATTATCGCTTGATTTCTTTGATCGAATAGGCGTCATCTCTCCACACTCGCAGCATGTTATGTTGTATATCAATGGATATAAAAAGGGTATTTACTTAGAAATTGAATCCTTTGATCAATATCTTCTGGAAAAGAGAAAATTGCCGGATGGAGCTATTATTTATGCAACCAACAATCGAGCAAATTTCTCCTTATTAACTAAGAAAAAAGAAATAAAAAAAAGGTTGGATCAAGGATACACATTAAAATACGGAGATCAAGAGGATATTCATGATTTACGTAACTTTATTGCCATGATTAATGCGTTAAATAATGAAGATTTTGCAAAAGAAATTCCAAAAGTATTGGATATAGAGAAATACTTAAGATGGGTAGCTGGAGCGGTATGTGTTCAAAATTATGATGGTTTTATCCATAATTATGCATTATATAAAAATAGTGAAACAGGGCTTTATGAAATTTCTCCTTGGGATTATGATGGAACCTGGGGAAGAAATCTTCACGGAAGAAAACTTGATTATGACTATGTTCCATTAACTGGATATAACACACTTTCTGCAAGACTTTTCCACTTTCCACAATTTAGAAACCTTTATAATGAAATTTTAACAAGTATTCTAGAAAACGATTTTACTCTGGATGTTCAAAAACCTATAATTGATGGCTTATTCGAAACCTTAAAACCACACATTAGTCTAGATCCGTTTGTAAATTCTACAGCTGATACCCTTGAACAAGAAAAAAAGGTTTATTTTAATTTTATAAAAAAAAGAAATGCTTATCTAAAAAAAGAATTAAAATCATTTTTTAAAGTGAAGAGTATATGAAATTTAATCATATACTTTTTTTTTGCCTATTTTTTTCTAAAACAGGAAAAAAAGGCTACTTTATTAGTACAACATCATACCGTGATACATATAGATGCAGTGTAAATGTTTATTAATTTGAAGGAGGAAAAGATTTTTATGAATAGAGACATGATGAAGTCTTTAGTGGGTAAAATTGTTAAGATTGATCGTGGTGGTCCAGAATCAAGAATAGGTAAATTATTGGATGTTTATGATGACCATCTCGTCCTTCTTACAGAAGATGATGGTGTTGTATACTACTGCACACATCATATTAAAAGTGTAACGGAGAATGCAAAGGATCAGTTAACTTTCGATATTGAGGTTCCTGAAGAATTCGACTTTAAAAAAGCAGATAATTTTCAGGGGATGTTATCTTCCTTAATGTACCAATGGGTCAAAATTAATCGTGGAGGTCCAGAGAAATTAGAAGGTGTATTGGGCGAAGTAAATAATGATTATGTTTCTTTAATCAATAAAGAAGAAATCGTACGCCTCTCGATGTTCCACATTAAAAATATTAGCTACGGATTAAAAATTGAAAAGCCTGAAGAAGAAGAGGCTGAAGCACAAGGTAATGGTAAAAGCGAAAACAAGAAAAAATAAAAACCATATCGCTTCTCATTAGAGAAGCGATATGGTTATCTCTAAGGAGGACTTTTAAATGGGTTTAGATAAAATCTCATCCTCATTGGATTTATTATTAGGCTACAATGTAAATCTATATATAGGTGAGGAGATGGTTACTGGTAAACTGATTGGTGTAGAGAGAGATCACATCATCATGGAAGACGAAAATAATTATGTCTTTTATTATAGTTTTGAACAGATTCAAGCCATCACAAAAAATACGAAACTATTTCAGAGTGAAGAAACAACAACCGATTTTTTAAGAACACAAAGTTTAACTGAGGTGTTAAACTCCTTCAAAAATTCTTGGGTATCTGTTCTATGCGTAAATAAACAAAAATTTAGTGGCATAGTGAGCGTGGTGGATGAAGATTTTGCAACACTTATAGATGGAGAAGAAAAAATCTTAATAAAATTAAACCAAATTACTAATATTTTAAAAGGGTACATTAATGACCAAGCAACAAACGCGGAATCAACTAATGCTAGTTCGCAAAGCAATTCAAAATCATCATCATCATCATCATCATCTTCATCATCATCCGGAAGCAGTGGTAACAAATCTAAGAGTAAATCATCATCTTCATCTTCATCATCATCATCCGGAAGTAGTGGTAACAAATCTAAGAGTAAATCATCATCTTCATCTTCATCATCATCATCCGGAAGCAGTGGTAACAAATCTAAGAGTAAATCATCATCTTCATCTTCATCATCATCAACCGGAAGCAGTGGTAACAAATCTAAGAAAAAATCATCATCATCATCATCATCATCAACCGGCAGCAGTAGTAACAAATCTAAGAAAAAATCATCATCAACTTCATCATCATCATCAACCGGAAGCAGTGGTAACAAATCTAAGAATAAATCTAATTCATCTTCCAAAAAAAGTGAAAACAAATCAAAGAATAAATCTGATTCATCATCCAAAAAAAGTGAGAACATTACAGTAAATTATTTAGACGTGTTCTCAAAGGAAGACAGCAGCGATTCTGCTAAATCTCCATCATTAATGGAAAAAAGTGATGTGAAGCAAGAGGTTACTGATAAGTTAGAGGTAATCGAACCTAATAACACTACGGTCTGGTCACAGCCAATTAAAATTGAATCTACAATGGTTCAAACCAAGGATGAAATTCCTACAAATATCTTTAAGTCAAAAAAATCTCACAAAAGTGAAAAGGACTCTTCAAAATCATCCGTTGAAATGAGAACTAAGGATAATAAGTCTGAAGAAACAAAGTGGAGCAATACAAAAGATAACCATCAATCAGTGGGAATGAAATCAGAAAAAGAAACAGCAACTATTGTAAATACTGAAAATAATCCAGCACCACCGTTTAAAATTCAACTGAATGAAGTAAGAACAACGAAAACACAAGAGACAGCAAATTCTGCCGCTTCACAAAACTTAGCATCGAAGAAGAAAGAACAAACAGTACCAGCTGAAACTACAAATAACAGCCAAAATGTATGGAAACAAAAAGAGCCAGAACAGAAGGTCCTTCGTTTTGCTGGTGAACCAGGAAATATTGACAACCAAAGAGCTTTCCCTTTTGCAGGATGGCCTAACAGAAACAATCGCGCAACTAGATTTTAAATTTATGAAATATAAATGGAAAATTGAATAAAAGTATTTGTTTATTCCCCAAATTTCCCCTGCTAAGACCCCCAAAACTCTATACAAATATGAGGTGGGCATTTCAAAACAAAGGATCTAAGATATCGATTAATTGTGTTTTCAGCCCTCCTCTATTTGTAAATGGGAAAACAAAGGAAAGGATGTGAGTATATGAAGTTGAAAGATAATATCGGTAAATATATCAAATTAGAGATTTCAGGGAAGAAATTCATTAAAGGATTACTTATTGATGTAGGCAGCGATTTATGGGTTATTTTTAATGGATATGACTACCTTTACATTCCTGCTATACATTGCCAAAACTGGAGATATTTAACCCAAGATGAAATTAATAAGTTCGATGGAATTTCCCTTAATGACGAACCAGCACCTATTTATAATAATAACGAAGAAATCTCATTGCGAAAAACATTAACAGCCGCCAAAGGGATTTTTACAGAAATATATGTCACCAGTAATCAGGCTTTACATGGTTATATCATTAGTATTATGAATAATTATTTTGTTTTCTATTCGCCAATTTACAAAACCATGTTTATCTCCCTAAACCATTTAAAATGGTTAATCCCATACACAAATAATCAACGTCCATACGGTCTAAGTAACGCAAATCTGCCAGTGAATCCAAGTAATATTACCTTTGCAAGATCATTTGAAGTTCAAATTGAAAAGTTGACTGGGGAATTGATCGTCTTTAATATCGCGGAAAATGAAAATGTTATCGGAAAGGTAAAAGCGATTAAGGATAATTTTGTGGAATTAATTGGCCCAAAGGAAGATCCGGTCTTTATCAATCTTCAACATATTAAAACAATCCATATGACATAATTTCTTACATTAAGTTTTCTAGTGGGTAATTAGTAAACAAGCACCAGATTTTTTTCAAAAAAAAAACAGAGTGTCTGGAGACACTCTTTTTATTAGGAAGATTTTATAGCTTATTAAATTAACAAACTATTTTTCTTTAACGAATGCTGTTTCTGGTTTATGGTTAAATGACAATAATTCGAATGCAATCCCATACAGGAAAGTAACAAGGAACATGGATCCAATCATATCGAAAATGACATGCTGCTTAACAAACAGCGTTGAAATGATAATTAATGTCCCAATAATATGGATACATAAATGATGAATAACATGTTTATTTTTAATATGAAGTGAAGCAAGCATGATAGTAAATGTTGTAAGCACATGAATACTTGGGAAACAATTAAAAGGACGATCATGTGCATAAATCCATTGAACTAGATTATTAAAGAAATTATCCCCTACAATGGTTGGTCTTGGAACTGTTGTTTGGAAAAAGAAATATATAACAAAACAAATTAATTCTCCCACAACAATTAATATTAACGTCTTCAGGTATACTTTTGTATCCTTAAAACAAAAGTATACAAGATACCCAAAGATATAAGCATACCAGATGATGTAGGGAATGATAAACACTGACAAAAACGGTATCGCATGGTCAATAGAAGTACTAATATCAATCGATCTATGTGAACGGGAATTTAATAATTCATATATTTTGGCCAAAGCGGGAATGACCAGCAAGAAAAGTAAGTAGGGAGCTCTTTTTATTATATTCTTCAAGTAAGTTCCCTCCTAAAAACAATTTGAAATTTCCTAGAATACTAACTTGAAAATGTCGAACACATTCCATAATACCATAAAAATCGTGGAAATAAACATACTTTCCTAATTTCTAAAGAAAATTCACCTGGAAATCAAATTCCTTTTATGTCTTTAAATGGTGTTGTTCCATGGTGGCGTTATATGGTGTCAGGCACCAGTTGTGGACACTTTGGAGATTTGTCCGTCTCCAATGGACACTGACTTTAAAAAATGGAGAAACCATTGGTTTTTGGTTTCTCATGTTTGTTCCTTTTTTAGGTTTCCTTTAGCTTCCTATTCCCCTGCTTGGTTTCGTGTAAATCCATGGTATCTTGTGCCTTGGAATTGTAGCTCGCCGACATCGCCTTCTGCCAGCAGACCATATTCCCGACCGCCCACACTAAATTCCATCCGGTCACCACTTTCAACTTGAAATGTGGCATAGTACCATGTACTGGAAGAATGATCACCCCCTCCTCCACTCACTTGCAATCTCTTCGAGACAACAACCGCAGCCACAGTTAAACGTGGTTGTTTATTATTATGACTCCACATTTTAATCCCTTTAATAAACATAAACAAAATGAAGCCTGCTACAAGAACAATAAAAATAGGGATAATGATAAACATAATATCGATAATCTCAAAGCCATCATTAAATCCCATACCTCTGCCCCCTCTATCTCTGTACAAATGAAGATAAACTAAACAATTTTGGTTTCTTTTCCAATATATAGGATGGATTTCCCGTTTTGCAAGAATATTTTTAATATTAAAAGAACCAAAATACCTATATGAGCGACCAGTTTAAGAAATATGCTAAACTAAGGAAAACATACACGAAGAAAAAAGGAGGTGAAACTTTGGAACGGATCATTTTATTTGATGGAGTTTGTAATCTTTGCAATAACAGTGTGCAATTTATAATAAAAAGAGATTCCATTGGCTTATTCAAGTTTGCTTCTCTCCAAAGCGAGACGGGCCAGTCACTTTTAAAAAAGCATGGCTTAAACAATGATTTAAAGAGTTTTGTCCTCCTAGAAAATGACAAATTTTATATCAAATCAAGTGCAGCACTCCGGGTTTGTAGTAAGCTAGGCAGAGCATGGCCCTTATTATCGATCCTCCGGTTCCTCCCTCCTTTTTCAAGGGACTTTCTATATGACATTGTGGCAAACAATCGATATAAATGGTTTGGAAAAAAAGAGAGCTGTATGCTTCCATTGCCTGAATGGAGGGAAAGATTTTTAGATTAATGGTTCGCCTGGGCACTTTAATTCTAACTAATATTTTATTCCCTAAAGCATAGATATAATTAAACAATTTTTTTTAAGCAGGTGGGCATAAATGGAGATTGTTGTTAGACAAGGAGATTCATTATGGCATTTCAGCCAGATGTTTCAGGTTAATTTACAGCTCGTTAATGATTCCAACCCAAAGATTGATCCCAATAATCTTTCTGTCGGCCAGAAGGTACGGATTCCAGGTTTTGTTGCAAAAGAATATCAGATTCAACAAGGAGACTCCTTATGGAGCATTGCTAAACAGATGAACCTCCCTCTTGAAGCAATGGAGTTAACTAACCCTGAATTAGATCCCTCAAACCTCAGTCCGGGCCGAATCATAAAGGTTCCTTCCAGGATTAACTGGAGACTTGTGCAAAGTGGCCAAAAATATGATTACAGCAATCTGTTAAAAGATATCAACAGATTAAAAGAGATATATCCATTTTTACAAGTTTCAAACATCGGAAAGACTGTTCTCGGAAGAGACATTCCAGAGATCATGGTTGGAACAGGTGAAAAAAAGGTTCATTATAATGGTTCCTTTCATGCCAATGAATGGATTACTTCCTTGGCCATTATGACTTTTTTAAATGATTACCTATTATCCTTAACAAATCATCAACCTATCCGAGGATTAAATGCTTTTCCACTTTACCAACAAAGTACATTATCCATCGTCCCTATGGTAAATCCAGATGGAGTTGACCTCGTTCTAAACGGACCTCCTGATCAGGAAGAATGGCAAACAAGAGTGGTTGAATTTAATAAAGGAAGCACTGACTTTACAGAATGGAAAGCAAATATTCGAGGTGTTGATCTTAATGACCAATTCCCTGCTAGATGGGAATTAGAGAAAGCGCGGAACCCAAATGAGCCTGGACCACGAGACTATGTGGGCGAAAAACCATTGTTAGAGCCCGAAGCCATTGCGATGGCAAATCTAACAAAAGAACGGGATTTTGCACGAGTGCTAGCCTTCCATACACAGGGTGAGGTCATCTACTGGGGATTTGAAAATCTTGAGCCTGCTGAGTCTGAGGTGATCGTCCAAGAATTTAGCCGCGTCAGTGGGTATGAACCGGTGAAAACGATTGCTAGTTACGCCGGTTACAAGGACTGGTTTATACAAGACTGGCAGCGAACAGGCTTTACAATTGAGCTCGGGCGCGGAATCAATCCACTTCCCTTGTCCATGTTTGATGATATTTACAAAAAGTCACTGGGAATTTTCCTAGCGGGTCTTTATATGTAAAGAGAGGGGGCGAAGGAATCCAGCCTCCTCTCTCTTTATTTAATTAGGATTTTGTATAATTTAAATCCCAAATTACACCATAAGTATCTCTGACCTTCGCGTATTTTACTCCCCAAAAAGTATCCTGCAGTTCCATAAATACTTGACCATTTTGACTCAGAGCATCATAAATCTTTTGGATTTCTTCTTCACTTTCAAATTCCAGCGTTAAGGAGATATTATTTCCAACCACTACGGAATTCCCAGGAAACGCGTCTGATGCCATTAAGAATAAATCACCACATTTAAATTGGGCATGAATAATACGATCATGTGCCTCTGGAGGCGTAGGATAGTCCGCCTCACCATAAGTTTGGAGATTGGATATCTCCCCGCCGAATACATCTCTGTAATAATGTAAAGCCTCTTTTGCCTTACCACCAAACATTAAATAAGGTGTCGCTTGCCCCTTCATAGATAACTCCCCTTCCAAAGAAAACCTCAGTATTATTTACTACACAGCCCACAAAAAGACCTGCCTTTCAAAAAAATTTATTTTACCCTTCCGGATTATGCACCTTGATACGATGCCTTATGGAACCTTTCAATATACTTAAACAGTTCCTCACCGTATTTAGGTATATTGGTGTCAGGCACCAATATTAAATACATCGCACGATAGGATTCAGGGACCCAGATGTAATGGTTTATGTATTCTGTCATTATGAAGCCGCACTTTTTCCAGAATTGGTTTCTGGCTAGTGTTTCGGGTGTCACTTCAGATTCTACTTCAATCACGATACTTTTCACATTTCCTTTGGTCAGTGCCCATTCTTGGATATACCGCATCATCTTCATGCCAATCCCGCGATGCTGCCACATAGAATCGACAGCAAGATAATCAATGATTAAAGCATCGGTGCCTTCCAGTATGCCTGTTAGTGCCATGGCCACTACCTGATTCTCCTCTATCCCGATATGTAGGTAACAAAGTTGTTTGCGAAACATATTACGTATGATTTTCTCCGGCTTTGCTCCCTTTCCATCGAATGCTCGGTGGTAAATAGGGCTGATTTGATCTTTCCATATTTGTGCATCCCATTTACTAATTGTATTAAATTCCAATGGCTGTGTGCCTCCTACGCCCTTCATATAATACCAAAGTACCCAGGAATCATGATTTTTATTAAAAAGGCTGTGTTAAACTTGACTGTTGAATTCCGTTCCAGGCACGAGCGGTTCCGGGCGTGCCGGGGAGCCTGTCCAGCTACAGCGCCTAGCCCCTCGAGGTCGCTTCGGTCCTGCCGCTGAAGTCAAAGAACGACTTCAACGTCAGGCCCTCCAGCGCTTGTCGGGGCTGAACAAGGCGCTTCCGCTTTTCCTTCTCCTCGTCGCTTTGCTCCTGCGGGGTCTCCCCTGCCCCCTACTCCCGCAGGAGTCTTCGTGCCTTCCTCTCCAATCCAAAAAAAAGAACCTTTGAATGAATTCAAAGGTTTAAATGAGAACTTGGTGGTCTATGCCAAGTCCCTAATTAGGAGGTCTAAACTCAGAAGAATTTAAACATCTTTATATTACCATTTTCTAAAAATTCTATCAATCATTTATGCTTTAAAGTAGAAAAGTGATACAAAAGGCACAGGGAAAATCAAGAAATTCCCTTTTATGATAAGAACATGAATTCCATTGTTTATTCCCATTATTTGTTTTTGGTAAAACTATTTAATTCATAGTTGACATACATGTATATACAAGTTAGAATGAAAACGTAATCACAACTTGTATATACAAGACGCGATGTTATACTGAAAACGCAACCACAACTTGTATAGAGAGTGAGAAAAAACTAGAAGATAGAAATTGGGGTTACCCATTTAAACAGGGGGAAAGACAAATGACGAACTACACAGATCCTTCAAAAGATCTATTAAAACACATTGGCGGTAAAGAGAACATTGCTGCGGTCACTCATTGTGTGACAAGAATGCGCTTTGTTTTAAACGATCCAAGCAAAGCCGATGTTAAAGAAATCGAATCCATTAAACTTGTAAAAGGTACCTTTACCCAAGCTGGACAATTCCAAGTCATCATTGGGAACGAAGTTTCTAGTTTTTATAATGAATTTGTCAAAATTGCTGGTGTGGATGGCACTTCTAAAGAAGAAGCAAAAGTAGCAGCACAACAAAATATGAATTGGTTGCAACGCATGATGGCCCACCTCGCTGAGATCTTTACACCTTTAATTCCAGCGCTGGTTGTAGGTGGTTTAATCCTAGGCTTTAGAAACATCATCGGTGATATCAAATTACTTGATGGTGGGACAAAATCAATTACCGAGGTTTCTCAGTTCTGGGCGGGCGTTCATGCTTTCCTATGGTTGATTGGCGAAGCGGTGTTCCACTTCCTTCCAGTCGGTATTACTTGGTCGGTTACGAAGAAAATGGGTGGTTCCCAAATCCTTGGGATCGTCCTCGGAATCACTCTTGTTTCTCCGCAATTGCTTAATGCATATGCTGTAGCGGATGCAAAAGAAATTCCTTTCTGGGATTTCGGATTTGCGAAGATTGAAATGATTGGCTACCAAGCACAAGTAATCCCTGCGATTTTGGCCGGATTAGTATTAGCATTCTTAGAAACAAGGTTACGTAAAATTGTTCCTAATTCCATTTCCATGATCGTTGTTCCATTCTTAGCATTAATTCCAACAGTGTTAATTGCTCATACAGTATTAGGCCCTATCGGCTGGAGCATTGGTTCTGGAATTTCTCATGTTGTGTATTCTAGCTTAACCTCAGCATTTGGATGGATTTTTGCGGCAATCTTCGGATTCGCTTATGCCCCACTTGTTATCACTGGTTTACACCATATGACAAATGCGATTGACTTACAATTAATGAGTGAACTTGGCGGTACAAACCTATGGCCAATGATTGCTCTATCTAATATCGCTCAAGGTTCTGCTGTTCTTGCGATGATCTTTATTAATCGTAAAGATGAAGAAGAAAAACAAGTTTCGATTCCAGCAGCTATCTCTTGTTACTTAGGGGTAACAGAACCGGCAATGTTCGGGATTAACTTAAAGTATGGCTTCCCATTCCTTGCTGCAATGATTGGTTCCATGATTGCAGGGGTTGTCTCCGTTGGCAGCCATGTTATGGCTAACTCTATCGGTGTAGGTGGTATTCCTGGATTCTTATCTATCCAGGGGCAGCATATGGCAATGTTTGCGATTGCCATGGTAGTAGCCATTGTGGTTCCATTCATGCTAACGGTTGTCTTTTCTAAAACACGCATGAATAAATTTTCTTTTAAAAAATAACAGCAAAATCACATAGTTTGGAGGGAGACATGCTCCCTCCTTTTCCTCATTAGATTACTTATAGGCAGGTGCTGAAAAATGACAACAGACTGGTGGAAAAGAGCAGTCGTTTATCAAATTTATCCGAAAAGCTTTAATGATACGACCGGAAATGGAACCGGCGATATTCAAGGCATTATAGAAAAATTAGACTATCTAAAACAACTAGGTGTGGAAGTCCTTTGGCTTACCCCTATCTATAAATCTCCACAACGGGATAATGGCTATGATATCAGCGATTACTACTCTATTCAGGAAGAATATGGTACGATGGAAGATTTTGACTGCTTATTAGCAGAAGCCCACAAACGCGGCTTAAAAATCATTATGGATATCGTCATCAATCACACATCAACAGAGCATGAGTGGTTTAAACAAGCACGAAGCTCGAAGGATAACCCATATCGTGACTTCTATATTTGGAAGGATGGTAAGAACGGGCAAGCGCCAACAAACTGGGAATCAAAATTTGGTGGTTCTGCATGGGAATATGACAAGAACACCGAACAGTACTATCTTCATTTATTCGATGTTACCCAAGCAGACCTTAACTGGGAAAATGAAAAAGTTCGCGCTGCACTATATGAAATGATGCACTTTTGGCTAAAAAAGGGTGTCGATGGCTTCCGTCTCGATGTAATCAATTTAATTTCCAAAGACCAAAGCTTCCCTCAGGATGACAGTGATGGACGTAAATTCTATACGGATGGACCAAAAATACATCAATTTTTACATGAAATGAACGAACAGGTTTTTTCCAAATACGACATTATGACGGTCGGTGAAATGTCGTCAACATCGATCGATAATTGCATTAAATACACGAACCCTACGCAAGAAGAGTTAAACATGACCTTTAGCTTCCATCATTTGAAGGTCGACTATCCAAATGGTGATAAATGGACGAAAGCAGACTTTGACTTTCATTCTTTAAAACAAATTTTATCTGACTGGCAAGTGGGAATGAATCAAGGCGGAGGTTGGAACGCCCTCTTCTGGTGTAATCATGACCAACCACGCGTTGTTTCCCGTTTTGGAGATGATCAAAATTACCTTAAAGAGTCGGCGAAAATGCTGGCAACTGCCCTTCATATGCTCCAAGGAACTCCGTATATTTATCAAGGCGAAGAATTTGGGATGACCAATCCAAACTTTAACTCAATTGATGAATATCGGGATGTTGAATCTTTAAATATTTTTAACATCAAGAAAAATGAAGGCATGGATGAGCATGAGATTATTGAAATCCTGAAACAAAAATCCCGTGATAATTCAAGAACACCGGTCCAGTGGAATGCAACTGCGCATGCAGGTTTCACAAATGGGACTCCATGGATCCAAACAGCGCGTAATTATCAGGAAATCAACGCGGAAAAAGCACTCAAAGATTCAAACTCTATCTTTTTCCATTATCAAAAACTGATTCAATTGCGAAAAGAGTATGATGTAATTACGGATGGAGAATATCAGCCGATTTCCAATGAGGATGATTCGGTATTTGCCTACTTAAGAACAAGTGATACGGAACAATTACTTGTCATCAATAATTTTTATGCCAAAGAGCATATCTTCGTCCTTCCCTCTCATTTACATCTTGAAGTGGATGAGAGTGAGATGTTACTCTCTAATTATGAGGATTCGATTTCACTAAGCCAGGAAATCTTATTACGGCCATATGAGTCGATTGTGTATTACCTGAAAAGATGAACGGAGATGTCATTATGACGAACAAGTATCTAACAATCTATAACATCATTGTCGAGCAAATTAAAAGCGGAGAAATCCCGCCCCAAACGCTTCTCCCTTCTGAAAACGAATTGAAAGACCAATTCGAGACATCCAGGGAGACGATCCGGAAGGCGTTAAATTTGCTCTCACAAAATGGCTATATTCAAAAAGTTAGAGGCAAAGGTTCGATTGTAATCGACATTAGCAAATTTGATTTTCCTGTTTCGGGCCTAGTAAGCTTTAAAGAACTTGCCAATAAAATGGGCAGTAAGCCGAAAACGATTGTGAACGAAATGGAGTTAATCAAGCCGGATGGCTTTGTCAGACAGCAGCTTCAACTCGGCAGTAAAGACCTTGTGTGGAAAGTCATTCGAACAAGGGAAATGGGCGGCGAGAAAATTATCTTGGATAAAGATTTCTTAGTAAAAAAATACGTTCCTTCGCTAACAGAGGAAATTTGTGCCGATTCAATTTACCAGTACATCGAAAATGAATTGAACTTGACAATTAGCTTTGCCAAAAAGGAAATTGTCGTGGAGGAGCCTTCACTAGAAGATCAATCCCTACTAGACCTTGAAGATTTTCATAATATTGTCGTCATTAAAAACTACGTTTATTTAGATGATGCCACCCTCTTTCAATATACCGAATCAAGACATCGGCCTGATAAGTTTCGCTTTGTCGATTTTGCACGTAGATCCCATTAATTTTAGGAAGGAGACCGCCATATTCAAACGTGGCGGTCTCCTTTTTATTCCTTCATCCAATGATGTTTGCTACAATATAAGCAACCAAATTGTGAGGTGAACATTGTATGTGCGGCCGATTCACATTAACAGCAACGTTCGAAGAAATCATTGATCGTTTCGATATTCAAGCCTTTATTGAACAAGAAAATTATGAGCCCAGTTTTAACATTGCTCCATCTCAAGCCGTCCTTGCTGTCATAAATGATGGGAAATCCAATCGGATGGGATTTTTAAAATGGGGCTTGGTTCCGCCTTGGGCCAAAGATCCTGCCATTGGCCATAAAATGATTAACGCCAGAGCAGAAACATTAGCTGAAAAGCCCAGTTTTAGAAACGCCTTCAAAAAAAAGCGCTGTCTAGTCATTGCAGACAGCTTTTATGAATGGAAGCGGCATGAGGACAACAGCAAAACACCTATGCGGATTAAACTAAAGTCCGATGATTTGTTTGCAATGGCGGGCATATGGGAAGCTTGGAAATCCCCTGAAGGAAAAACACTCTATACTTGTTCTGTCATTACAACCGGACCCAATGACCTTATGAAAGATATTCATGATCGGATGCCTGTTATTTTGAAGCCGGACGATGAAAAAATCTGGCTGGACTCATCCGTGTCAAACCCCAATGATTTAAATAAACTACTCGTCCCATTCGATGAAAGCCTAATGGAGACTTACGAAGTTTCTTCCTTAGTTAACTCACCCAAAAATAATTCTATCGGGCTTATTCAAAAAATTTGCTAATCCTTTTTTTAAAAAATAGGCCTCTTTTTTTAAATTATTTTTTTAATATGGACAGGTTTACTACATGCATGTACAAGCTGCTACATATGATGTACTAACCCATAAAAGTTTTCCTTCTTTAGGAAAGTGGTTCGACCACTTTCCTTTTTTTATGGAAAAAATGGTCAAAGCATATGATCATATTTCATTATTCTACAAAAAAAGGGAAATATAAGTAATATTTACTTGAAATAGATAGGGTTGGATGCATATGGGGATGAAAATGAGAAAAATACTTTATCATTTAATAAAGGTTCGGGATAAAATTTTTATTCCATTTGTCTTTTTATACATATTAATGGCAGCCTTAGGAATTTATATAATTGAACCGACAACATTTAAAACATATACTACCTCTATTTATTGGGTTTTGACCACACTGGCAACCGTAGGATTTGGAGACTTTGCCCCTGTTACGCATGCTGGTAAGGTGTATACAATCTTTCTCTATATTACTGGAATCGGACTTGTCAGTGTGCTTATCGGAAAAATTTTCAATTCTGTCTTTCTAATTGATAAAATGAAAGTTGGAGGCAATATGAAGTATACGGGAAAAGACCATATCATTTTGATTGGTTGGAGTGCGAAATCGAAATTAGCCATCGAAGAAATTCTAAAAACGGATAAAAAAATAGATATTGTCATCATTGATAATTTAGAAAAAGCCCCCTTAATCGAAAAGCGTCTATATTATGTCCGTGGAGATGCCACCCATGAAGAAACCCTTTTTAATGCAAATCTACCGACTGCAAAGGGAGTAATTATTTTTGCCGACCAAATTACCCAGGATAATTATGCAACTCCTGACCAAGTACTAGTCGATGGAAAAACCCTATTAATTGCAACGGCTATCACTTCCATAGAAGAAAAATTACATAAATCGATTCACGTTACTGCCGAAGTGATTAATCAAAAGCACATCCGGTTATTTGAGCATGTAAATGTCGATGAGTTTATTCCTACTCAAGAAATGATCTCACACGCTGAAGTAAGATCTTTATTTTCCCACGGTGTCACACATATGTATTCTGAATTAATGAGCATTCAATATGGGGAAGCCATGTATGAAATACCTACACGACCTGAATGGAAGACCTATCGGAATGCCTTTGAGGACCTTCTTAATAAAGGGGCAACCCTGGTGGCAGACCGAGGTGACCTTCATATTAATCAAAAGCTAGATAGTAATATCCCTGAGGACGCCCAACTTTTTGTGATATGTGATAAAGAGACAATTTCCCTTCTACAATAGAATGACCGCACACAAAAAGGATGCCACTGCTAGCATCCTTTTTATCTGATAAGAAAGTATAAGTTTTTGAACTTAGATTACTGTCTAGCTCCACCGCCCTAGCGACTAGTGACCTTCGCTCTCCGCCCTACGATAAGTCAACATCGAATCGCCTCCGGCTCTTCGTGTTTCCTTTATCTCAGTTGGAGCGCTCCAGGCCATACGCCGCTGAGCAGGGCGCTTCCGCTTTTCTTAAATGGAGTAATAATAAAAATAATTTGATTCTTTTTCAAAACCAATTTTTTCATAGAGCCGCTGTGCATTGTGATTTCCCTTACCTGTTTCCAGCATAATGCCTTTTGCTCCTGTTTCCTTAGCAAACTGAATCGCCTTATGTATTAATTGTTCTCCAGCACCCTTTCCACGGTATTGTTCCTTCACATACAAATCATTTAGTACCCATGACCTCCTCATACTTACAGACGAAAAGGTTGGATACAACTGAACAAAACCAACAGGATTGCTCCCTTCAACCGCCAAAAAAACAATGGATTCTTCGTTCACTAATCTAGCTTTTAAAAACTCATGTGCACCCTCCAAATCAGACTTTTGCTCATAAAAAACCCGATATAAATCAAATAATTCTGTTAACGGTCCCAATTCATTCATCGATGCTTTTTGAATAATCATACCTAAATTCCTCCTTGTTTTTAAAATAATATGGAAGGATAATTTTAATAAATGCAGAATATTTAAATATTATCAGACAACTACGATATTTGTTAGTTTACTAATTTGCATTTTGAGGCTTGGGGGAAATAAGGATGAACGCTTTGAACGTTAGGCTCGATTTGTTTGAAAAAATTATTCCTTTTAATCATAAGCTAGCACCATTTTTTATTCGCGACAGCTTACATTCTATCATTCCTGAAGGAACAGAACATATTTTCGTGATTGGAATAGGTTCAAATATAATAAATGGTGACAGTCTTGGTCCATTTGTTGGTACCTTGCTTCAAAATCTATATCCACAACACTTAACAGTAGTCGGGAATCTACAGTCACCCTTAGATGGACAAACACTTGTCCCTGAGGTTTCACAGATTACTCTGCCCCAAAATAGTTTTGTCATTGCTATCGATAGTGTTCTCGGTTCAGAAAGAATCGTTAATTCCATCGTGGTTCGTGACGGGTCCCTCCTGCCTGGGTCCGGTTTAGGAAAAAAACTTCCCCTGATTGGAGACTGCAGTATTATGGGGGTTGTGTTGGAAAATGATCCAACATTAGAATGTTCTTTACTATCCACGAACCTTCATCTTATTTACACAATGGCCACTAATATTGCAAAAGGGATTTCCCTAGCTATTAGGCAATACTATAAATATCCATCGGTCCATCCAATTTTACAACATTGCTAGTAAGTGAATGTCCATTTTCTGAACTACCTAATAATAACAGATATTTCGAATAATTGAAATTTTAGTGACCAGGAAGCGTCTGATAAAGGCGAATTAAAACAAAATAGCCCGGAAGAGCCCCGGACTATCACGATTATTTACGATTTAGGCACTATTGCTTTTGATCCCATAGATAATTTACCACAGCATCATATTGTTCCTTTGATAAAGAACCTGGTGCAGACTTAGGCATATTTTTTTGGACAAAGCCTAACAGCTCTTCTTTCTTTTGAAAATCGGCATGGATTTTGGCTGAATCTAGTTTAACTTGACCACCTGTAATGTCGCCGGAACTATGGCATGTGATACAGCTTTTTTGAAAAATATCATCTCCTGCAGATGCTGTTGCAGGTTCACTAGCTGGTTCACTAGCAGGTTTGCTGGCGGGTTCTTTTGAGGAATCATTATCACTACAAGCACTCAATAAACCAATCATTAAAATGAATAAACCCAAACCGATAATCCTTTTCAAGCTTTCACCCCTTTTTTGTTTCCTAGGGGATTGCCTTCTTGGTAATAATTGCGGCATTCTGGCAATCACATAGGTAAAAATAAACATGCCCAAAGACATCTTATTTCAAATGTCCTACGATTATACCAGTATTAATACTGAGGTTTATTTTTACTGATAGACATTTTTAGCAAAGAAAAAGGACAGATTAAGCAGCACGCTGCTATAATCTATCCTTTTCTTCATTTTCTGCTTCTTCTTTATTGAACCATAGCGGGTCATTATTGTCCTCTTCCCCATTATAGTTGATCAGGATTTCTTCCCCTGCTTTGATATCTTTGTATGCGTAAAAATCGAACGTGTGGTTTGGAAAATTAATTTCATATGTAGCATTCGGCTCATACGAATGGTTAAATAGCATTCCATACCCTAAGAGAAGTGCGGTGTGGTTGATTCCATATTCAAACGCATAATCAGCAAGCAGCGTTTTTTCAATATGAACATGCTCCTCATTTGGATAAGGAATAACTGGTGCTTCATGAATTAGCTCCCCTTTTGCAATATCCCGAGTCGCAAATACTCCTCTATTTAATTCTCCATCACTAAGCTTGGATGTCTTAATCTCAATCATGTTAATCACCTATTTAATTCTTTCCAATGAAGTTTTTACTCTTTATATAGCTTGCCATTAACTAATCAAGAAAGCAAATGTTTTTTGCTTCATCCACTTTTTCAGGTTCTTTTTTGGAGAGGTAAATCATAAAATAGGAATATATGTTCGCAACAAGAGGAGGGCACAAATGGGGAATTTGATAACGGGTGAAATGTTGGTGAAGTATTACGAGTTAAATAAGCAGAAAAAAGAAATAGAGATGGAAATGAATGCATTAAAGGATGCTTTTCAAAATTACTTTAATAATCTAGTCGGTACTGATCACAAAGGTGAAATTACCATTAGTGGCTATAAACTCCAAAGGCAAATTCGCAAAACTGAAAAATATGATGAAGCTGAAACCATTAAAAGATTAGAAGAATTACAGATGAATGAGCTCATCCAGGTAGTGAAAAAACCAGACGATGTAAAAATCAAAGCTGCTGTCGATTTAGGATTATTAAATCCCGACCATTTAGAAGGATGTATTATTTCGACTAGCTCCCCTGCTATTACTGTAAAGCCAATCACGCCTCGATAACGTTCTAAGGCCCCTGCATTTTTTGGTGCAGGGGTTTTCGTTCATAAAAATGTTGTAAAATTATGGAGGGATTTAAAGAATTATAGAGAAATACCTATATGTACACGCTTACACTTTAGATTGAAAGGGGAAATTCGTCATGGCCAGTCAAGAAAGTTTACTAGTAAGGCAATATTTAATGACGGCAAAAGCAAGCCAAACAGCAGGAACGGACATTGAAATTGCTAGGCAGGGACTAGAATCATTTTCCTCCTTAACTCCTGTGGCACCGGATATCATTGTTGAGAAAACAAAGATTGAGGACATCCCGGCAGAATGGGTCATCGCACCTAATGCTGTCGAGGATCGAGTGTTTCTTTATCTTCATGGTGGAGCATACATAATGGGAAGCTGCAACACTCATCGTTACCTGGCTTCGAAACTATCACAGTCAACAGCGGCACGGGTTTTAGTTCCTGAATATCGACTTGCACCAGAAAACCCCTTTCCAGCTGCGATTGAGGATGCTGTCAAAGTATATCGCTGGTTGATTTCCTCCGGTATAGCTCCTGATAACATTATTATCGGCGGCGATTCGGCTGGCGGCGGTCTAACGCTTGCTACCCTCCTTTCATTAAAAGGTGAGGATGAAGCCTTGCCAGCTTTGGCAGTACTATTGTCTCCGTGGACAGATTTGGAAGGTACCGGTGAATCAATGGAAACTAGAGCCGACGTTGATCCATGGTTATCACCAGATGCAACCCGAGCGATACCAACATTATATACAAGGGATTTGGATCTCAGTCATCCACTTGTATCCCCCATTTATGCGGATTTGTCTGGCCTTCCTTCGATGTTGGTTCATGTAGGTAACGATGAAATCCTTTTAAGTGATTCAGCCCGATTAGTCGATCGTGCACGTGAAGCAGGTGTGGAAGTAACCTTTAAAGTATGGGATGACATGTGGCATGTTTTTCAAACGTTCGCCATTCCAGAAGGTCAACAGGCGGTTGATGAAATTGGAGAATTTGTTCAGAAGCATTTTAATTATTGATAGTTTTGTAGTTAGTTACAATTTTTTTAGTAAATAACATGTGCCATCTTCGGCGAAGAATAAAGATTCGCCTTGGTGCACGTTAAATTTAACATTCTTTTTGTCATAAATCAGTTTTGCCACTTTTTCAAATTTCTCTACATCTTTAACTGTTGGATTAACAGTTAGATCTTGTTTAGCGTTTGTAGTCACAAATCCTTTGGGGTTATATTTCCGATTGGGTTTTAATTCTGTGCCCCAACTTCCATCGAGAAGAAGGGAAAATGCGGTAAACTTTGTTTTTCGCGTTTGAACAGACCATAGTTTCCGGCAATTACAACGGTGTATTTTGAATTTCATCAGTCTTTACCCTCTTTCTGTAAATTCAAAATCGGAGATAGTAAATTATATTCGCTCGGAGACTAAATTATTTATCAGGGGCAGGTACGGAATTTGGTATAGGGGAAAATTTTAAATTTGTCCAATAAATGGTACAATTACCGATGTTTAAATTTTACACAAAAGGGGTTATCAAACATGTCTGTTGATGTTTATCTTAATTTTAATGGGAACTGTCGTGAGGCAGCAGAATTTTACGCGGAGGTGTTTGACTTAGAAAAACCGCAAATTATGACGTTTGGGGAAGCGCCGCAGCACCCAGACTATGCCCTTCCAGATGAAGCAAAAGGATTGGTCATGCATACAAGGCTTAATATTGATGGAAGCAACGTAATGTTTTCTGATGTTTTCCCTGGTATGCCGTTTGTAGCAGGTAATAACATAAGTCTAGCAATTGTTAATAAGGACTTGGATAAGATTAACACTTATTTTAACCAACTGAAAGAAGGCGGTACGGTAGTCATGGAGCTTCAAGAAACCTTCTGGAGCAAATGCTATGGTTCCCTAAAAGATAAGTTTGGAATTGAATGGCTATTTAATTATGATAATGGGGAAAGTGTTTTTTAATTGGTTTATTTATTAAGGAAGACCGAGCAAAGTGCTCGGTCTTTTTTTGATTTTCTTATTGATAAGCTATTAGACCTTACACTGATTCCCATGGGATGATATTTTTGGATCAACAGGCATTAGAGGACTTGTATGGTTACCGTTGGTCTGATTTTTTTTGGCTTAACGGGCATCATAGAACTTGTATGGTTACCGTTGGTCTGATTTTTTTGGCTCAACGGGCATCATAGGACTTGTATGGTTACCTTGGGTCTGATTTTTTTGGCTCAACGGGCATCATAGGACTTGTATGGTTACCGTCGGTCTTGTTTTTTTTGCTCAACGGGCATCATAGGTCTTCTATAGTTACTGTTGACGAATTCTTCCGCATAACTGGCATCTAGAATGAACCTTTAATCTAAACCTCGATTTGTTGACTTTCTTGTGATGGCACATCCTCTTCTTCCCAACCTTTACATACATCAACCCAGTCTTTTGCAAAAGAATAGGTTAATAACTCATCTTTTGTTAATTCAATCGCAGAATTGGTACTTCCACAAGCTGGGTAGAGTGTTTCGAAGCGCTGCATAGAGACATCCAAGTACACATCAAGTTCATTATTCAACCCAAACGGACATACACCGCCAATGGCATGTCCTGTTTGTTCGAGTACTTCATCCGGGGAGAGCATTCGTGCTTTGAAACCGAATTGCTGCCGGAACTTCTTATTATCGATTTTTGCATCCCCTGCCGCAACAATTAAAATAGCCTTATCCTCACTTCCCCTAAATGATAAGGTTTTAGCAATCCGAGCTGGAGCCACTCCAATTGTCTCAGCGGCTTGCTCTACGGTTGCGCTGGAGGTTTCAAATTCCATTACATCATTTTCACGATCCCATTGTTTAAAATGGGCCTTTACACTTTCCAATGACATCTTATTCATCCTTCCTCGGTTGGTAATATTATGAATAATATCATACTTTAAAGGAATAAAGCGAACAAACGACTTTATCGGCTAGATTTATCTCTAATAGTTCCCTTCGACTTCATTTTTGGGAGGTCACGGATAGTTTAGGACAAACAATGAGTGAATTTCCGCTAATTGCCTGTGTTGTTATCACACACCTGCATTAGGGGACATGTCATATGATATATAAGCCTTTGAATTTTCAATCACTTCTATCTTATAGGACAGTATTAAGGTGCAGATGCTTATTTTCAAAAAAGGAACTTCAGGAGGGACATTTTGAAGACATTATTATTGGAGAACATTTTAACTGCAATGAACATTCAGCCTCATGAAAAGCAAAAAGGGATACGGATTGAGACGGTCACTGATGACAGATCTGAAATTAGCAGTCATACATTATATTTTCGTTTTAACAATAGTGAGGTGCCTGTTGAAAGGATAAAGAAATACAAAAATGTATTCATCGTTACAGATACATCATTTTCAAACATGGAAAGTTTACATCCTATGCAAATCATTATGGTTAAAAATCTCAAAGATAGTTTCTTTAAATTCACCTCGTATTACAGGCACCTGTTTAACATTCCTGTGGTTGCCATTACAGGTACATGTGGAAAGTCTACTACGAAGGAAATGCTAAAACACATATTAGAGGATACACACAATGTCCAGGCAACCATATCCAGCAAAAATGCCGATTATTACAACCTTTCTTATTTATTGGGAATTGAAGAAGATACGGATGTGGCAGTGTTTGAAACAGCTGTATCTAAAAAAGGGGATATGACGGAGTCCTGTAAGTATTTTTACCCGACAATTGGGATATTGACAATGATAGATGTGGATCATACGGATAAAATTCGATCATTTGATCGTTATCTAGCAGAAAAGGCAAAAATCATGCAAGGGATGAACAATGAAGGAATTCTCATCCTAAACTCGGACGACCCCTATCTCTCCTCGATCGATACATCCAAGTTTAAAGGAGAGATTATTACATTCGGAAAAAACAAGAATGCTATTTTTAGGATTAAGAGATATCAATATACTTCTTCCGGTATGAATTTTTGGATGGAATATATGCAAAGTGAATACAGAGGATATATTCCGGGTCTTGGTGAGCATAGTGTATATAATTCAGTTGCTGCAGTAGCAGCCGCTGCTATGTTAGGAGTCGATATTCAGTATTCTTTAAATAGATTATCTTCTTATCCACACATGAGATCCCATTTTCAAGTAATGGAAGGACGAAATCAAATTACGTTGGTGGATGATACCTGGAAGTCAAATCCCGCTTCCTTGAGGAAAGGCTTAGAAACATTAAGCAGAATAGCATTGCCATCCCAAAGAAAAATTGCTGTTCTGGGAAGAATGGCAGCACTGGGAAAATATGCAGATGAGGAATACGAAAAGGCAGGACATTTAATCGCTTCTTCGGGAGTCGATATTCTCATCACCAAAGGGTTTATTGCAAAGGATTTTCAAAAGCCAGCTATCGAGGCAGGAGTAAATCCGCATAATGTTTATCATTTTTCAGAACCAGATGAAATGAAGAGGTTTTTTGATTCATTTTTACGCCCAAATGACATTGTTTATTTCAAAACGGGCGGGAATGACTCAGATTTCGATGATGTCATCGAGTATTTAAGAAGCTAAAATAAAGGCAGCTTACCTTAATGAACGTCAACCCAATTGTTCAGGTGCAGTTCATTAGCGGCAAGCTGCTTTTTTTAGTGATGTTAAATTTTAATGATGTTAAATGGTATTTCCAGTTTAATGTTTATTTGTATCGGCTAGGTATTTTGCATACAAAATTGTATTTTTGGCTACATCTAATTCAAGACTATAGATATTAGGCGGACCTGGTCTCCAATTTACTTCAAAAAGCCATAGTTTTTGGTTTGCATCCATTCCTACGTCAATTCCTAATTCATCTAATTCATTGTCATATAAACTATCAAAATGATTTGAAAAACTGATCGCAAACTGTTCAAGATACCTTTTAATATCATACCAAGAATCACCAAATTCTTGTTTTAAAAAAATATCCAGGTAAGTACTATAACCACCACTCCCCATATTAGAAGTTATGGTCCCTAAACGGCCAATTCTAGGGTATATAGAAGTAATCACCCATTTTCCTAATCCATTTTTTTGTACATGCAACCGGAAATCAAAAACATGACCAGATTTTGTCTGACTTGTAATAAACTGTTGAACTACGTACTCTTGTTCTTGTACTTTATCGGTTAACCAGTCTAACAATTGTTTTTCACTAATAGATGATTCTAATCCCGCATCATTCATTTTGTAATGATTGGCTCCATCTTTTTCAATAAAAACAATGCCTCCACCTTGATGGCCAGATAACGGTTTGATAATCACCTTTGGATAACGTTTGATCATGTCAAAAAAAATTTGAACGTTAGTTAATTCATAAAAAGGAATAAGGTAATGCTTAAAAGTATTTGCCCTTTTAATTCTGTTATAAACCGATAATTTGTCCCCAATTGAATGACTTGTAAACGGAATCCTATCATACAAATAATCAAAGATATGATTAGTTTTCTCACTTGGAAGATAACTTGCATTATAAATAACATCAGGGAAAGGAAATTCCTTTTCAATCCATCGTCCATTTTCATAGGCTTTTCCTAAGATTTTTTGCTGTTTGATATTCACCTTCCCTAGGGTAAAGTAAAAAAAGTTTACACCCTCTGCTTTTGCTACAGCAGCATAAGCATATGCTTTCTTTACTTTAATTGGATCTCTCCGATGATGAAGCATGCCAATTAGCGTCATTTCACTTCTCTACCACCTCTCCACTTCTTCTTTAGCTAAGAATTTTTGTTCAATTATAAAATTGCCACTTGGAAATTTTATATTGGGTCGATGTAGAAATGCACCTGGCTTGCTGCCCGTATGGCCATTCTTTTCGCCTCAATTTTTACATTTGAAGATGTCAAGACGTATCCGCAACGATCTCCCATTGATATAGGCGGACGCACGATCTGTCCTTGTCGGGGTTTTATATACACCTCTTCTACACCGGGAAATTCAGTGGCGAGTTCTTTCCCCGTTACCCTATTTAATTTTCCTCTAGAGTCCACTGTTAAATAATGAGCGTATACATACTTACTGTGTTTTCTAGTAAGGCGTGGCTCATTTCCTAACATTAATTGAATGGTTTCCTCTACTAGATTAATTCCATATCCTACTTCAATGATACGATTCATCGCTCCACCTGAGATCCTCGGATTTATTTCTATTAATTTCCATATACCATTTACTAAGCGCATTTCAAGGTGACAGGCACCATTTTTCATTTCAAACGCCCTTAAAATGGAACTTACTGTTTCATGAATACTCTTATACATTCTTTGATTGATATATGGTAGTAAACAATATCCTGTTACGATAAATCGTTTTGAAAAAGTAATCTCCTGTTCGATGACCGCGACGATATGAACTCTTCCATTGTGTACTAAAACTTCAATTAAATATTGAGGGCCTGTTAGATACTCTTCTAGTAAAATCTGTTCATTTTTCTTTCGTAATTCTTGTATGGCCACCTTCAGCTGGCTCTGGTTATTAGCTAGGAGAACATCTTTTGATCCGGCAGATGCGGGAGACTTTAGAATAAGAGGTAAATAGTCCGTTGCCTGACTTATAAATAACTCTAAGGGGTAATCTGGTGTATAAAGAGCATAATAGGGAGAATTTGGGTGGCCTTTGAGAAGCTCACGAGTTAAAACTTTATTTTCCATTTTTAAAATGGAGTCTGTAGAGACAACACTTTTACAAAATTCTTCTGCTAATACTGCTGCTAGGTGAACGTAAGAATGTACAAAACTAAAAATGCCTTTTATTTGTTTACCTTGTTTCTGTAGTTCATTAAGGTTCTTTTTTAATTCAACCTTATTGGATAATTCCACTAAAATCATTTGATGGACTTCGGGAAATTCTGTTCTTTGCTGAATGTACTTTTGTCTATTGGTGAATAACACCGTAAAATAGCCGAGTCGCTCCGCCGCTTTTATGGCTTCTCTGCTAGATCCAGATTTATTCGTTTCAATAAATACAATAGTTCGCATAAGCTTTTTCATCCTATCTTTGAAGTTTTTTACTGAAGGATATAGCTTTACCAGTTTTATTCTTAATTATCTGATAAGTACATTTTATTATATTGTCATAGGACAAGAGTGGTCTGGACAATCGTCATAATTTTTAAGACAATTAAATAAAAAAACAAAAAAAGATGTCACAAATTTATAGGACGAATTTGTGACATCTTTTTATTTTATTTGACCTTTAGATCTTGATAATGTACAGGTCTGCTTTAATGTTTATTCACCTAAGTCAACATTGTGATACACTTGTTGAACGTCTTCTAAGTTAGAGTTTGAAATGTTGATATACCGAGTTTTTTAGCTCACTTTTAGTATGAAATTATTTACGTTTATTATAGTTTACAAAATGGGTTTTTACAATAGCTAATATTGTGTACATCCTACTAATATATTCTTCATTTGTTTTTTTAGAATCTTATTTTTAACCAGTAATGTATTTACTCTTCAACAGCCTCTTGATGAGTTTTTCAACATCCAATTTCCCTACAGAAGTAACAGTTCCCAATCCTTTAATTGTATATTTTCTTTTCATCGTTCTTTTTCATCTAAATCCTTCTTATATTCTCTTGTTTGGTAATACAAATCAATTATTGCTTGTGCCATGCGGTCTATATTTGGCTCTTTAGAAAAACTTACAGTGTATGGAGGCATTCTTTTACCAGTAATTTTTGAATATATGATCTTATCTTTGGCCATTGTTGTTACCATTTCCCAAAAATTTATTATTCTGATTCTGATAGTATAAATTTTGAAACGCTTTAGCCATGAGTTCAAAGTTTGGTTCATTTAAGAGGGTAACTGTACATAGAGGTCTTTCTTTATATTTAATTGTTTTTCTATTTTTCATTTAAAAGCCCCCCGAATACCTCTGTAAAGAAAATGGTAAGACTTTCTTTAGCTATTTTATTTTTGTCAGGATTCTTACTAAAACTAAAGTTAACTTTAAACGGTTGATTTGATTTGTCTGTAAGAATTACTTCTTTTTCATTTTCAGTTACTTCATTATCTCTATTGTTGAAGACAAGTTGCTTCATTTTTCCCACTTCTAATCTTCCTTAAATCCATCCTTCTTGTACTTTTCCAACAGTAATTCAACTTGTTTTTGAAGATAATCTTCAACTTTAAACTCACCTAAAAATATCTCTTTTCTAATTTTGACTTTAGTTGTTGATTTTGTTTTCATTCACTTCGCCTCAACCTTCCTTTATTTCTAATACGTTATATCCATATTTTTCATTTACATAATCCACAAACAATTCACACAACAATTCTTCTGCTTTGATTTTTAGGACTGATTCATCTACATTGATTACGGTATCTTCTGTGACAAGGTTCTTCCTTCCTTTCATAATATCACCATCTTTTTTTGGTCTTTGAATTGCCTTTTAACCAATTTTGGAATACTTCTTCATGAACTAAGTATTTCTTACCAATTGTCTTAACGTGAAATTCTCCACTTTTCATTAATTCATATGCATTGTTTCTTCCTAATCCCGTGATTGCCATAACGTCACGTACATCAAGCATTACTTTTTTATCATTAGTCACACCTATGCTTGCACCTCCTAGCCCGAATCATTATACTCAAATAAAAATAAGAATGTCAAAATTTTCAGTTAATACTAAATAATTAGATGTAAAAACAAAAAGAGTGACCATTTCGGACACTCTCCATGCAATATTATTAACTTTATTTCCGTTGATTTTTAGTTTTGTACATATACCATGATCTCATCGTTTTGTGAAGTTCATCCTTGCCCTTACTGCTAATAACTTCCACCACTTTTTCATAACTAACATTTAAATTTTTTGAAACTTCAGGAATACTACTTGTTTTGGCATATTCTAAGATGATTTCCTGTTCTAAGTTAATTGGTTTATAGGCTTCAACTAAGTTGACATACTTTTGTAGTCTAATTATTTCTTTCCTTGCCCTGTCTAGGGTAATAAACTTACTTGCCACAAAGCACCTCCCAATTTTCAACACACGTTAAGCATATACTATCGGAAGATAATAGAATGGAAATAATTATGAAAAAAGGGTGACATTTTTGCCATTCACAATATTCACTTTTGTATTGATGTTAATATCCCATCCTCAAAATACAAATAATGATTATTCGGATATACCCACTGTTCAGACTTTCCATTTATAGTAGTTGTTGTATTAATATCTATTGGTCTACCCCACCCTTTTGTTAACACTTCTTCTTGAGTCATACCTATGTTTACAGGTTTAGGGTTTTCGGTAGCATATTTCCAGCTGCTTTTAGCCTGTTCTTCTTCATAAGTTACTGAATAATAATTAAATTTTTCTTTTGCCAAAGTATGAAGATCATCTACTTTATCTTTTATTTTTTTAGGTACATAGTGTACATTTTCTAAATTGTTTTTTATATCCTCGTATTGTTTTTTATATATAGCTGAAGCAATTAATTCACTTTCAGTTCCCTTTACCTTTTCTTCAAGTTTATTCTCCTTGTCAAATGCAATTGCTAAAGAATGATAATCCTGTTGGACTTGATTTGTTTTTCCTTCTGTTTCTTTCAATAATGTTTCATAATCATCCTTTAATACTAAATTAATAAATTTTTGTTCTTCTTCTGTAATCTTTCTAGAATCCGTTTCTTTTTTTAATTCTTGATTTACCTTTTCTGTGGGTTCTGAGTTGGAGGAACTACATGCTGTCAATGTAAATATCAGCAGGATAACAAATATTCTTGTCATATACATAACTCCATCCAAATTCATATTTTTCCTCTATATTTTAATTTTGTATTGTTGTAAGTATTCCATTTTCAAAATAAAAATAATTCCCATTTCCATATACCCATTGTTCTTTTGTCCCATAAGATGTCGTTGTCTTATTAATTTTCTGTGGTTCTCCCCAGGAAGATTTCAATACCATATCTTTAGTCATACCGATTGAAACACCAGTTTTCCCAGTAGAACCTTTTTTTCTTGTTTCAATTTCTTTTCTTAATTTACTTATGTAACTTTTTAATTCAGGAAGAGGGTTTGTAATACTATTTAAAAAGGTTTCAGGTAATGATTCTTGCCCCTTAATATATTCAAGGTCATTATTATTATAAAAGTTATCATATGCAGTCCCTAAATTAAAAAAGTTTTCACCAACATTAGTTATATCTGTTGTGGATTCTTGAGTTAATTTTGCGTAATTCCCTTCTTCCATATATTTTAAATATTGTTCAAAAGGACTCAATGATGTTGCTACTTGGGCTGATTCATTTTCTTGTTTATTTTTCATTAATGATAAATAAACATCTTTAAAATTTTCTTTTGTATCTTTATCTAATTTATCGTAGTATCTTTCAACAGAATGGAAATATTTTTTTGAAATTAGATCGTCAAATGAACCCTTAACTAATGTATATACTTCCTTCTTTATAAAATCATCTTTGATTGGTTTAGATGTATATTGACTTAATACCTTTTGATACTCTTTTTGATCATACAATTTTTTTAATTCCAGATATTTTATTAAACTTTTATAATTATATTTTGCATCCTCATTTTTCTTATTTAATAGGTCATTCTCATCAATTAAATTAGCTGCTTCTGATAATTTCCCTTTACCAATTAATTCATCGACATCTTTATTTACCGATGAACATCCCACTAATATAAATACCAAAAGTAAAAATAAAGTTAACTTTTTCATAATATCCCCCCAATAACTTGTCTAGGTAAATTTTACCACAATAGTGTAGATTGACTATTTGGAATATATCGACAAATTTTTCAAATAAAAAAAGAGTAGCCTTTTGCCACTCTTAACTTAATTAGCCCAACCCATGAACGAAGGGATTCTAAGTAGTCCCTTTTTCGTAAGGTTACGATACTTTACCCTTGCCTTCAATTTAGGATCAAGATATATAAACTTATCATTCTCTTCAATTATAAAATCTTTATATTGCATATAGAACTCTTTACGATTTTGCGGAGGCATGAACTCCATTAATCCAGCATATTTGCCATCTTCAAAGCTAAGAAGTAGCCCAAAATCATCTTTACGTAAACCAGCTATATAAACATCTTCGTATTGATAATTAATAACCTTTAACTAATCATGGTAACGTTTATTAATTTGATACTTTGAATCAGCTTTTTTCTGGACAATTCCTTCTAATCCATGCTGCTGAATTAAATCAAAATATTGTTCTGCATTACCTTCTAACCACTGTACTTTATTTAATAATGGAGTGTCTGAAGGTATAAGTTCCTCTAAGATCACTTTACGTTCAAGCAGTGGTAAGTTAGTAATCTTCTTCCCATTATAATAAACCACATCAAAAACACTAAAGGATATTTGGTGTTCTGACCTCTTTGACATAAACCTTTCCATTACTGCTTCGAAGTCGGGTTTACCTTGAACATCTGTTACTATAATCTCCCCATCTAAAACTGTTCCGTCAGGTATAGGAAGATTAACTAACTCAGGAAACTTAGATGTAATTTCATTCTTGTGTCTTGTATAAATTTTTACTTTATTTTCAAACTTAGTCCATATAGTACGAAAACCATCTAATTTTAATTCGGTTATATAGTTATCATCGTCAAATGGATGATCAGTTTTGTGTAATAACATAGGAGAAACAAACATACATACCACCTCAAGATAATTGTACCATGACAACTTTTCTATACGGATGGTAATTAAATGTAGGAACGTATTGTATATAATTTTATTCCTTTAATAGCAAGAAAAAAAACCAGCAATTTTGCTGGTAATTATTTATAAATCCTTTTATATTTGTAGAATTGTGCAGCAGGGTGAGAAGTTAAATTTATAAGACTTAAAGGACTACCAGTAACTGGTGTCACATATGGCTCAATTCTTTTAAATTTTATTTTACCCTCATCACCATATCCTAGGGAATACCATAGTTCACCTACTGGATCTTTATTAACTATATAGTGTTTAGCAAATTTATATTTTGATGAATATTTAATAAATGAACTCTTTGTTTTAAATATTCCCGGTGCATTAAATGTGATTAAACCCTTGACTTGATTAGGATATTGTTTCTCTAAACTTTTTAATTTCTTCTTTAGTTTTAGAGTACTTTCTATTTGTGCTTTTGACCATTTCATGTCTTTTAATATAGGTAATTTAATATTATCATCTAATGTTTTTTGCGTAGCCTCAAAAGCAACAGTTTGTGCTAATGTACCACCTAGAGAATGTCCCACGAAGTATACATTACTTTTCGGTCGATTGACAAAGACAATAGCTGCAACCCTTTCTGCAAACCGTCTTTGAGGAGACTCTGTTTGAAATGCATCTTTTTTAGAAATCATTAATTTATCCTCTTTAAAAATATCTTGCCAATTTTTATCTGTTCCCCTATATGCAACAATAACTTGATTTTTGCTTATATTTTCGAATACAGCGGAACCAAATCCTGTAAAGCCAGCATTATCATTTGAATATAGTATCAATTTCCAATCCTTAATGGATTTGTAAAAATTATCTCTTTTCTTTCCTTTACCTAGAGCATTTTCTACGTTTTTCGATACTCTCTCTTTAACGTTTGTATCATTTTTTATATCCCATATTGTTTTATTAATTTGATTATCCCTAAAATTTACATATGCCAAGTCACTAAAGAATAAAGCCTCTTGATCAGTTATTGTTTTTACACTACTTACTCCAGCAGCATTACCCACAATTGAACTTGTTAGAGTTAGCAAAAAAATTGTTAAAATAATAACGATTCCCCTAAAATATTTTTTCAAAATCCCATCCCCCTCTTAAAATGCTTTTCTAACTATATGGTAAAAAAGATCTACCTAACAACATAATTGGTTTGTAGTAAATACAAAGATAAGCATTCAATTGATTCAAATAAACATAGTTAAATAGCAACAAATAACTTCTACATTTTACCATCTAGTTTATTTTTAGACAATTAAAAAAATTAGTTTTTTGTACATTTAACTTGTTTTTTGTTCTTCTTCCCTTTTGACAACTTGTGATAGACTCCACATTGATTGCATTGTGCGTACTTTCTACCGTCAATTTTAATCTTAATTCCCATTATTGTAGCCTCCTAGAGCTGTAGTTTTATATTAACCCTCATTTAGACCGCGTTACCTACTTGCTTTAATACGTCCAAAATGAGAGGGGATACCTGAATTAAGACGTAACCTAAACCAGCATTTTGAATCATTTTCCAGCCCTTATCAGCCCTATCAAACATAAACTGAAAACATGAGCCTACAATTATTACGCTTGCAATAGGGAAACTAAGTGCTACTAATATATCGACAACTGGATCAAGGACGTGTGCTAATGTGCTAAGAGTAGCTTGTGACATCCATTCCTTTGCACCTACAGTTACAGCCACTGGAGCTGTCACAGTTACCGCATTGGTTGAAGTTGTAGCCGCTAATGCTGTCATTGCAAATCCTATTGTTCCTACAGAACCACAAGTTACTAAAGGTAAAATTGCTGCTGTTGCTATTTTGGTAGTTTTACGGATTATTCTTTGTTTCTTTTCTTTTTGTTTTTCCTTATATTCACCATTCATAAATTCACCAAATTTGATTGTCTTTACTTTTCTCATTAGAATCACTCCTTATTTGATGTCATTAATTGTGAAAATCCCATAAGGTAATCCTTTACATAACTCCGTCAGTTTCTTTTTTCGTAATTCTGTAGTTGTTACCCATATTAGAGGTGGAGCATAACCTAATTTATTTTCCATGCCTTTGTTTTTATAAAGCCCTCTGTACTTTTCAATTTTGATCCTGTTTTCCTTCATGGACTGTTGGTAATCAACTTCTAAGATGTGATATTTTCCATTGGACTTGAACCAAGCATCACAGATAACTTTATATTCACCGTCATTAAGTTCCATTTCATTTTTCCATTCACTCGGAAAACCTGCATAAATGTAGAATTGATTCCTCATTAATACATGGTTAACAAAGTTTGTTTTCTTACGGATTTTTTCAGAAGTAACATATTCTCTGCCTTCTTTATTGAGATAATAAATAGTGGAATAGTCTTCACGATAACTGGATAAGTAGAGGGATAATTGTTTGAGGATACGGTTAGTATTTCGAATGGTACCTAGTCTGTGGATTCTGTTTAGTTGATCTCTGTCAAGATAATCTAGTTTCTTTAATGATAAAAGAATCTGTTCTTGTCGTTTGTTTAGGGGTTTCAACATTGACAACCTCCTTTTTTTGAATTATAAATGGTGAAATCGTCTCTGCAATAACTTCAGGTGTGATAAGAGGAGTTTGAACAATTACACGTTCATCTGCCATTTGATAAATTGCTCTTCCTTTTATTTTTGGCAAAGTTTCTGCACCTTCACTATCTAAAACAACCCTTGAAGCTACTCCTGACTGAACACGGAAGCAAAGTTTAGCATCACTATTTTGCTTACATTGACGTGGGATAATATCTCCAGTTCCATATTGGGTTGCTAGTATCAATCTAAAACCTAAGCCTGCTCCTAACCTTGCAATTTGGCTCATGTATTTTTGACATTCTAACTTAATGGTTTTTTCACTTTTATGAATGAAATCTCCATCTTTATCTTTGATGTCTTTTTTATCCACTGCTTCATCTGGATTCAATTCCCCAACTTCATCAATAATTACAAAATGCCTTTCAACAATACCAGCATCTTCTACTTTTTTCTTCTTGACCTTTTTAAGTATTTCTTGTTTTTGTCTCATTAAGTTATAAGCGTTTTCTAATGTTTCAAGTGCTTCTTCTGGTTCATATGCGACTGATACAGTTTGTTTAATGTTTTCATAGTCACAAAGTTCAACTCCACCCTTAAGATCAATTAAATGTAGTTTTACATTGTCAGGTTGCTGCTTAAGTAAAGAAGTAATAATACAATTTATCATGTTAGATTTTCCGTATCTTGTAGCACCACCAAAGCAAATGTGAGGGATTTTCTCAAAGTTATGAAATATTAATTTATTTCTATCCCTAGTTGCTCCGAATACAACTTTCCATCCCTTTCCTTCTTGAAATTTAACCTCAGTGGGCAAAGGTTCATTGTAAACTCTAATCTTTAATAATCCGTCATATAACATCTCTATTTCTTTATTATCAGTGAGTTTTTTCGAGTAGAGTGTTTTTATATTCCTAATGATATATCGATCTAATTTCAATGATTTGAGGTCTTTAAATTGAAGCTTAACTTGTCGGGCATTGATCCCTGACTCGATTGTTTTTTGTTTAGCAAGATAATCCTCAAAACTCCTTCCTAAGGGAATACGGTAGCGATACTCTACTCCCCAATCATAATTTTTCTTTTTTAGCTGCTGAGCAGTTAATGTTTGATTTCCATCCTTCACATTAAGTCCACTAAGAGCGAAAATCTTGTTGATTTTTTTTGAATCGTTCCCTGCCCCATTTTTAGATTGATAAGCTTTCAAAGAAATTGCTGACATTAAAATTGTTGAGGCCACTTCAAATATCATACTTAGTCCCCCTTCTTTCACCGCCACCTCTTTAGTAATTACAGAGTAATTAGTTGCATCAATCTGGAACAGTGAAAATAGTGTCGAAACTATTGATATTAATGAATCTGGAATATTCTTTAGAAGTATGTTGAGGTGGAATTCCATTTGGTATATTACAAGGTATTAGGGATGGATTGTCCGTTATTCCTATCTATCACAAAAAAGTACGCAAAAAATCTTTAAATTTTGTGAAAGGTTATAGTACAAACAGTGTCGAAAGATTAATAAGGTGATGAATAATGGTTAATAGTAAAATTGGAGAGATCATAAAACAATCCCCTTACAAAAGGGAATACATTGAAAAACATTTGGGAATATCAAGAAATACTTTAAGTAATTGGTGTACAGGGAGAACATACCCAAGTGTTCCTCAGATAATGAAACTTACGGAAATATTAAACGTAAAATTTGAAGACATGTACGAGGAAGAAAAAAATGAATAATAATCACAAACTGTCTGTATAAACTAAAAACCCCTCTCAATTGAGAAGGGTTTTATTTATCTGGTGTATGTATCCAATAAAAGTTATTGAAAATACCAATTGCTTGCATATATTCTTTATCTTTTTCCTCGAATTTTGTTTTGTAGATAGTAAACAACCCGTAATTTTGTTTAGTGGTAAAGTTATTTACCAAAGGACTTGTAAACATACCAATGAATGGATGTCCTTCTTCTGTTATTTCCTCTTTTACAAAGGAAACATAGTCAGATTTGGTTGGATTAGAGGAGAAGGCCAAAAGGCAAAATAGGAGTAAAAGTGCCGAAATAACAAATCGTGTTCTCATATGATTCACCTACCTTTTTTTACCAAAAGTATTTCCTTATGAATGGATTCTTATTCAACTTTAAGAAATTGAAAAAGCCTTAAAGAATCTAGGTTATAATGTGAAAAGAGATGATTTTTTTAATTATTAAAGGAGATATGAATGAACGTAGTAATTGAAATACATTACAAATCAGACAGTAGAGCCTTGCAAACTGGTAACTTTCCTTTAAGAGGTAGGAAATCTGAACAAGTAGCTTTAGATTTTTGGAAGCAAATTAAGAAGGAAATGTCTTATCATGTTGTACTTGAGAAAGTAATTGTTAACGGAGATCAGGACATAACACAACTGGTGCTTGAACTTGAGGAACAAAAGTGGAATAATTCTTTAAATGATAATTTACCATTCTAATCAAAAAGAACCCCCTACTCAATCGAGTAAGGGGTTCGTTGTTGTGGAGTATCAACGGGAACTAAACCTAATGTTTCCTAAAAGTCAAAAAATATTCTTCATTAAAACAATTTCGCCCAACTCAAAATGAGAAGGGTTTATTATTTTTTGCGGATATTTTGAAACTTTTACATTTGCAATTCCGTAATACTGGTATAATTCTACTAGACTAGAAAAATTAGGGGGAAATATCATGGGTACATTTTTAATTGGAATTGGGTTTTTAGGGTTTATTGTGTTTATTATTTTGGGAATATTGAGCGCAATTAAGAAAAAAGGAAAAGGCAAGAAGATGATGTTATTTGCTGCTGGTTGTTTTATATTAATGGCTATTGGTGGAGCTTTAAGCCCAGATTCTAAACAAACAATAGGAACAACAGTAAAAGAAGAAGATAAAAATGGCAAAACTGTGGACAAACAAAATGCCGCTGATGAAGCTAAAAAGAAAGATGAAGCTAAGAAAAAAGCTGAATTAGAAGCTAAGAAAAAAGCCGATGCTGAAGCAAAAAAGAAAGCTGAGTTAGAAGCTAAGAAAAAAGCCGATGCTGAAGCAAAAAAGAAAGCTGAGTTAGAAGCTAAGAAAAAAGCCGATGCTGAAGCAAAAAAGAAAGCTGAGGAAGAACCAGTATTTGCTTTTACATGGGATGAATTTAGTAAAAGTTGGGAAACATTAGTACCGGAAATTAAAGGTGCCGGTATCGATGAAATTACTGAAACTGATAGAACAAAACAAAAAAATAATGTGGTGGTAAATGCCAAAATAAATGACTATTTAATGCTCATGAGTGACGTAAATCCTACGTCAAAAAAAGTAAAGTACATTACCCTTATGGCTGAACCGTCTAGTACTGATATGGCACAAAACGCTAATATTCTTTTAGCATTTGCAAACCTCATTGCAAACTCTAACCCTTCTCTTAGCAAGGATGAAAGAGGAGATATTTTAATGAAAGGCTTAGGATTCAATACAGACGATCTGTCAAAATTGAATTCAAATTATACCTATAAAAATGTCGAATATAATGCATCAAATATGGCTGGAATACTTACCATTAGTATTCAACCCAAATAAACTTTATTCGATAGATAAAGCCCCTCTCAATTAAGAGATGGGGCGCTTTTATTATTAATTAATAAAATAAAATTTATTGGCTTCATAGATCAGAGTAAAAGGTGCAATTACACCAATAAATAAAAACAAAGATATGTAACTAATTTTATGCATCAATCCTGTTTCTGGCTTATTTATGTCCAATGAAGTTACATTAAAGGAGTCGTCTAGAGAATAAACAGTCTGTGTGATCGGTTGTGCTGCTACCTATATAGCGATGTGCATTTTCCCACAGGATGTTTTTCCATCCCCGGACTACCTACTAGATAAAACTACTGTTTTAATGGTAATTAAATGTAAAAAGGCACCTTCTAAGGTACCCTTCTAACGTTTATTTGGTTTAGTTTTGTGCATATACCATGATCTAATGATTTTGTGAAGTTCATCTTTCCCCTTGCTGCTAATAACTTCTTGAACTTTTTCATAACTAATATTTAACCTTTTCGATACTACTGGAATGCTACTCGATATAGCATAATCCTTAACAATTTCTTGTTCTAAGTTAATTGGTTCATATGTTTCAACTAAATTGACATAGTATTGTAGTCTCTTTATTTCATTTTTTGCTCTGTATAATGTAATAAACTTATTTGCCACAAAGCACCTCCCAATTTTAGTCACAAATTAAGCATATACTATTGGAAGATAATAAATGGAAATATTTACGAATAAATAGTGACAATTTTGCAACTCATAATATTTAACACACATAATATGTTCGTAATATTCTTTAGGACCTTACTCATTTTTGTTTTATTTACCGCCAAAAATTTTTGAAAAGAATGTTTGCTTCTTTGGAGATAACTCAATATTTTTTAAAATTTCGGAAGGTATTAGCCAAGAAGTCCTTGATAGTTCTCCATCTTGTCTAATATATGGTTGCATTGTTTCAGAGTTTAACATAATTACAGTTGGTTGCAATTCTCCTTCGTAAGTTTGAAACCCTGTTACTCTAAAACATACCGAGTAATCAACTTCTTTTGTGTAGTAATCTATTCTGTTTACAATATCCCCAATTTTAACAATTCCGTTTGATAATTGTATATGTGCCATCATAGTTCCCCCAAAATAAATCAAACCTTTTATTTATCCCATACTTTAAAATCAATATCATCTACAAACCCAACATGTTTTCTCCCCTCATCAGTAAGGAAATAACAATACTCAGTATACTCACTTCCCATATCTTGTTTATAGATTAGTCCTTTATTGGATGCCATCCCTAGTACACTAGCAGCAGTTTGAGAAGTGTCATATAATGTGCAAATATCACTAAAATCTGCTAATGTCTGATCATTTGCTTTTTTAAAGAGAAAATCAATTAGAATTTGTTGATTCTTACTTATCTTCATGATTAAATCTCCTCTCTTAAAAGATTGCATTATTAGACTTCCTCTACAACTTTACAAACTTTACTAATTTCATCGGTTAAAACCTTATACGTTAATACAGTTGTGTTCCTTTGTTTACCAATATTCCTTTTTATTTTCTCTTCAAATTTATATGCATCATTTTTATCATAAAACATTAAAGCATTTTCAACTTCGTTTACAAATTTATTACCAATATGATCTTGGATATATCTAATAGGATCATCTGAATATTTTACACCAATCACATATGCAAATTGCCCTTCTGTTGCTGACATACCATCTCTCCCTTTTAAAATGATTGTTTTACTTTAAATTGCCTTTATTCGAAATAGTTTAAATAAATTGGTTCTAAAACTCTTGTCAGCATTTGTTCCATTGCTTTTCTTTCATTCAGATTATCAATATTCATCCAGTATATATTAAATAACCCTAGATTCTCAGAAAAAAACTTATACCATCTCGCATGTTTCTCTCTTTTAGTTTCTTTATATGATTCTGAATAATGTTGTCTAATCCTACCTTTCAGTACACCTTCGCCTACATAATAAACGATTCCTTGTTTCTCATAAATATAGACACCTAACAAATTTCGGAATTCCGAATTTATACTTTTGGCTACAGAACCATAAAGTAATGCACCTGTATGTTCTATTTTAAAAACATTCCATTTATCATTATTTGTATAAGGGAGTAATTTATTTTGTTTTAAAAATTCACTGAGCTCTTCTTTCATACAAACCCCCATTAAAATGATTATATAATTTATATCATCCAAATCGATAACGTCTACTTTCCCTGTCCTATTAGTATCCAAGAACTTTACGGACGCATTAACGCCTTTAAAACCTTCATCTGTTATTTTATTATTAATTACTCGCCTGTCTCGATGTTTAAGTTTTTGTTTATTTATTGGTTTTGCCACCATTTCTTTTCCAATTTTAACAGTTACTTTTCGTTCAATTTCATTATTACTCGTTGCTGTTTTTATTAAAACTTTCTCAATTACATCATCTTTTTTTACAAGAATTCTAATTTCACTTAACAAGTCACGTAACTATTTTTACACCTCGGTTAAAGTATCTATTTTTATATTAATTCCACAATCAAAGTTAATTTCCTGCTGTTTTTGAACTAGTTTATCGAGTTATTTGATCAAGTTTAAAAAAAGTTTCCCTGCCACAACCTGCTTATATTATTATTAAGTAAAGGATTTTATTCTAGAGATTATACTGGTACAACGGGGGAGAAAAGTGAAGAATGACGGATACATTTATGTGATGTTAAACATGTCGATGGATGGTTTAGTGAAGATTGGTAGAACCAATCGAGATCCTAAGTTACGAGGAAAGGAGTTATCTCAATCTACTGGTGTACCTACTCCTTTTACACTCGTATATCAAGAATATTTTACAGATTGTATTATGGCTGAACAATATATTCACGAAAAATTAAATGCCTATCGAGTGTCGAATAAACGAGAGTTTTTCAATTTACCTGTATATGAAGCAATACAAGCTATTCAGCAATTAAAAGAATTTAATCCAACATATTCGAAAAGTGATGAAGAATATGTATTAAATTATGGTAATAACGAGGGTAGCATTGATGACAACGATCTAGGACAAAGTATAATTGAAAAAGGTTATAATTATTTATTGGGTACGTACGGAATGTTAGAAGACCATAAACAAGCATTTTCTTTATTTAAAAAAGCAGAAAAATTAGGATCACCCGAAGCTTTTTTTTTATTAGGTTATATGTACACTAAGGGATTTGGGTGCAAAAAAAATTTACATACAGCATTAGACTACTATAAGAAGGGAGCACAAGCAGGCTTTTATGATTGTTATGCTGAAATGGCAATAATATTTAATTCGGTAGAAAGTATGTTAAATTGGAATAACGCCTCTAAGTGTTGGGATAAATATTTTTCAACTATTATAGATAACGGAATTTCTCCCCAGCACTTTAAATACTTTGTGAATTACATTATTGAATTACTAGTGATTAACAAAGATATAAAAAATATGCCAAATAAAGAACTTTTTCTATCATTTCAAAATGAAATAATAAATCAATTTGAAATTGAGTTGGATAAGGTTCCTGATATTGAATGTGATGACCCCTATACGCTTTACCATACAATAAAGAATGCTAAGATTAGCTTTATTCAACAACTAATCGAGGTTAATTAATACTATGTTTCGTACTTCTCTGACCTTTATAAATAAGGTTCAATATTGCGTAAAGAACAGAGGAGAACTGTATTTATTTTTAAAGGTGCATTTTTGGAAAAATCAGACGACCAATCTTCAATAAAGTCTAACGACTCGTCATATCGACGAGTCGTTCTTACTTTAATCTATGTTATTTCAAATCTCAAAACCATTGCCAATAAATCGATTTCCCTTGATACTAGGGTAGAATGCTCCGTCCAGTTTCATATACACTTTCATTATTCCAAGTAGTTTGCCAATAACCCACAGAACCTACTGATTCTAATTCTGGTAACAATATAATGCTAAACATACGTCCTCTATTACCAAGCTCAAGAAATCGTTTTTGTCGTTTAAAAATCTGCTCTTTACTCTCTGGACCTCCAAGATGCTGCATAATTCCTGGAGCGTTTATACGAAAAAGTAAATCAAGGTCATTATCCTCCCAATGCTTTATCTGAATGATATACTCCAAATTTTCCTCATCCCCTAATTTTTTATTATTTACTCTTTCTTTACGAAAGCTACAAATCCTCTATTAAATGATATTGTTGTTTAATTAACGTGATCCGTTAGCACAAAAAGAAAATGAGCTGCGACAGCACCTCATTGTTTAACTCTTGCACCATATAGTTTAAGTACATTTTTTCACATTTTTGTAAAATAAGAAACTCAATTCTCACAAGAAGAACGCTAAATTTAGATAGGAACAGGATAATTCCGCTGTAACATCCACCTAACCTAACATTCTCAAAAAAGTTTAGGCTAATTCTTTAATCCAACAATGCACCATTGTTCTAATCCCTAAATATAGTTCCTTCAAGTGATCCTTTTCAATCTTTCTCTCACTCTTTTCATTATGACTGGACATATTCCCTAGCGACCTTGCCTGATTTAATAGTTCAAATGAATGACAATCAATGATATTTTTATCTTTTAGAAACTGAAGGCGTTTGAATTTATCAGGGAATCCTCTATGAATTGCTGTCAGCTCACATAATTGATTTGTATAAAACTCAGCACCTGATCTCAACGCACGAGCTGCCGAGTCATACATCTCATACCCCAACGCCTTTTCCGCCTCATTCAATTCCCAAAGAATATTTTTTACACGATCACTGTAAACAACCGACACATTCGTAGCGACCACTTCATTCTTTACCAAATAACTTTTTATGAAAGGTCTATAGTCTCCATCTATATTGTAACCTTGTCGGTCATAACCATCTTTATTAAAACCACGTAAGGTGTAACCTTCACTATCAAATCCATCCCTGTCAAAACCTTCCCGATCATAACCTTCTTTGTTATAACCTGTTTCCATAAATCCTTCTCTATCGTAACCTTCAATAGTAAAGCCTAAACGGTCAAAACCTTCTCTATCGAATCCGTTTCTATCAAATCCACTGCTATCGTAACCAAATGAATCAAATCCTTCTCGATCAAAACCTTTTGGATCATATCCATTTATATCAAATCCTTCAAAGTCAAACCCTTCCCTGTCATAACCATTTTCATCAAAGCCTTCTGGGTTAAACCCCTCCCGATCGTATCCCTCTCTGTTAAACCCTCTACGGTTATAACCTTGTTCATTATACCCTCCACGATTATAACCTTCACGGTCAAGACCATAACGATTAAATCCATCAATTGCATAGCCTTCATCATCAAAAATCGTGCCATTTTTATGAATTTCCTCTTGATTGAACCCTTTTCCATCATAGCCATCTCTTGTTATACCGAATTGATTAAAACCATCCCTGTCAAATCCAGCTTGATCAAACCTTTCTGATCAAAACCGTCCCTGTCAAATCCAGCTTGATCAAAGCCTTTCTGATCAAAGCCATTTCTATCGTATCCATCCCTTGTCTTCCCTAGTTGATTAAAGCCAGACTTGTCAAATCCTTCATTATCATATCCGTTTTTATCAAAGCTGTTTTCATCGAAGCGTGATCCATTCTTATGGATACCAAATTTATCAAAACCAGCTTGATTAAAACATTTCTATCGTACCCATCAAAATCGTAGTAAGTATTATTGATATGAAGTCCGAATTTATTAAATCCTTTTTTATCATATCCGTATCTATCATATTCTTCGTTATCAAAACGTCTTCTGTTCATAAAATTACTATTACCACTTTGCTGTGAAATTTCTTCTTCTTCTACAATATTTAACTCTGTATTACATTCCAAACAAAAATTTGCACTAGTCTTTTCCTTACGTCCACAATTCATACAAATTTTAAATTTAACCTCAAATCGTGTCATACAAATCCCCTTCTTCAACTAAACTCACCAGTTTGTTTAATAAGAAACAAGAAGCTGTACTTACTGTTTTTCTGCATTACATGCTCGGTAATAGTAAACCATTTTATTTTTAGCTTTGTCATATTTCCTTCGTAAGGCTTTATTAGGAATTGTACAAAATCTCATTTAATCCCCTCAATCATGAAAACTGGTTTATTTAAAGTCATTATACAAGAATTTTTCTTACATTTTATTGAAGAATTGAAATTCCATTATTTTAAAAATGTGTCTATGATAAGTTAATAATATTTTAATTCATGTTGAACTTATCTGCCCCGTAAGTACAACAAGAAAAAAGCCGCCAAAAATAGCAGCCTTTCTTCATTTTTGTGTTATATGTGTATATATCCGGTTTTTTTACTCACCTACAAGTCCATCACCATCTCGATCATCCATATATTTATAAAGCCATGAATCATGCGTAATTGGCATTTTAAAACCAGCAGCTTTGGCTTCAGCGATCGTAACACTTCCATTATGATTGGTATCAACTTTGCTAACATCTTCATTACTATTTTCCGTTTCGTTTGCTGGTACATTGTCTGTTATCGGTGATGTACTACTCGTACCTTTCGTTTCCCCTAAATTTTTGTTCACTTCATCTGGGTTTACATTGTCAAATTCATCTGTAATGTTTCTGCCCTTAAGTTTGTATGTGAATTTATAATGGTTGGGAATTTGCGTCTGAGTATTTGGATATTGAATCACGGCTACAAAATCTGTACAACCTCCTGCATCTCGAATCACTTTTTCCATATAAGCTTGATCGCCATGCCTATTGAGAATACTGTCTTGGGGTGTGATGTTATATGCGTTAGATACTCCCCCAAGTGAGTCAGCAATCACATGCCCTTCATCTAATTCTTGACTCTCTGAACCGGGAACCTTTGCTTCATCAGAATAGTATCGCCCAGCCGATGTAACATGTTCAGTATTCGGATTTTGGAGTGTTACATTTTTTGCCTCCACACGAATGAGCTGCCCGTATTCATTTGTAAAAGCCCAATATTCTCTGTCGCCAAACCCAACATCAACTCTTGAATTCGGCTTTCTATATCCTGACATATCTCCCCCATCTACTTCAATGAGTGTATATTTACTATAGTCAAAGTCACCATTAACACTTGTTATCGTTGGTGTACTAGTGGCAGGAACGTTTGGACTGACTACTCTTTCACTAGTCGTTTTTTCCGCTTCATCGTCAGGTGTACTTGCTTTGCTTTCAACAGTGACTGCTTCCTTTTTGCTTACTTCTTGAGTATTATTTGTTTCATTTGATGAACAAGCTGCAAGGAAAACTAATAAAAACGCCATAAATATGTAGGTTAATTTCTTCATGAATTATCCCCTTTTTGTAAATATCTTAGAAATACCAATACTATTATACTGCTAAAATACTTCAAAAAACGAATAAATTTATATTCCCCATATGATATTCCTTAATGTTAACTTATGGTAAAACTCCTTATTCCATTAAACTGCCCATTAGTGAAATAAGAAAAGCTGCCACAATGAAAGCTTAATCTACAACTCTTGCACCCGTTAACGCAATAAGGATTATATTTCTTCTTGATATATTTCTGATTTTAACGGTTTCAAATTTATTGGTATTTTAAACTCCTGAAGACTTTCAATATGATTAAAAAAATTATCTATATTATCATAATCCATTGACCATTCTTCTACCTTTAACTTTTTTAATTCATTTGTTGGTTTAAATAAAAATTCACAGTGTAACTGTTCCATATGGGAATAGTCATCTTCTTCATAAACAGTAAACTGACGTATAAAATCAAAATGAAATAGTTTTTCTCCAGTAAACTTATAGACACCACATTGAAATAAAATTTCTTTTTCTTCTTCTCCCTCAACCTCATCTGTAGAAAAAGCTTTAAATGCTTCCCAAACATTTTTTATATCATTGGTATTATCACCAATCTTATGTTTAAGATAACTTTCAGCATTCTTAACTGTAAGCATTACATCACCTCAGATTTACAATTTCACCAATCCCTATCCATTATTCAGGTTGATAGCAAAAGAACGATGACTTATTAAACAATCGCACCCGTTAGCCATCCATGCAGCACAAAATCACCACAAAGGATGGAATTTTAAACCGTTCTTCCATGGTAGTTCAACAAGAAAAAATGACCGCCGCAGCGATCATAACCGGAAAAACTTTATTTTATAAAAGCACCTGTTAGTTGAATTAGGAAATGTTCCTTATTGATACATTTTAGCTGCTTCCAACCGTGGCACTAAATTATCTTTTATAACCATAGTATCTAATTTGGGGCTCCACTTGCTCAATCCTGCGAATGATTCCGCCAGTTCAATTAAGGTGGAGTCTGAATATGTATTCCAACGTACTGGGTCTCTCCTTCTTGGTACAAGGACCGCCGCAGCGATCCACTTTCTTTAACTCTTGCCCCCGTTAATTGAATAAGGAAAGGCATGTAATTTGTTTGTTCTATCATTTAAATAAGGTAATGACTTTATTCTTTTATCATTCTAACAAACCTTCATAATCTTCTTTGTACATCCATTTGAAGCCCTCAGCTTTATTTCTTACACCATTGCAACAAGCAGAAATATTGGAACGATTTTTCCCAATCTCATTCTCCGCATCTTTAATACTTGAATATTCTTTGATAAATTTACCGTTTAAATCTAATTTAACAATAGTTCGTTTTCCTTTGTATTTTATTTCATAAGAAAGTGGAGCATTATTGGCTTCATAATCTTCCATGTACATCCATTTGAAACCATAAGCTAAACTGGTTTTACCTTTACAATTTTTAGAAATTGTAGAACTGTCTTTTCCAATTTCATTAGCGGCATCTGTAATACTTGAATATTCTTTGATAAATTTACCGTATGTGTCTAATTTGACGATGCTTCTTTTAGTTTTATCTTTTGTTTCATTTATTAGCGTATTATTGTTTGCTTCATATTCATCTTTGTACATCCACTTGTAGCCACCAGCATGGTTATACTTGCCTTTACAAGTCAGTGTTATATTAGAAAGAGTGATGCCTAAAACTTCAGAAGCTTGTGAAATAAACTCCCAATATCTGATGAATTCTCCATCCATAGAAAGTTGCACGATTTCTTTTCTGCGTTTTTTCCCAACGATAATTGAACCTCTTCTTCTTGCTTCTCCAAATGTATAATCACACCAACCTAATTCTTTACCTTGTTTTAAATACCTTCTAGTTGTAATGTCCGATAATTTGACTTTCTCACAAATTTCAATGATGCCATTTCCTTCTTCCCATAATTCACAAACGGTTTCGACTAAATTATTACATCCAAATTCATGACATTTTAGCCAATTAATAGCTTCGAGATCAAACATTGTTGCTAAATGACTTGAAAAGAGACTTTTTTGGATGTGTTCTATCGTTGATTCCCTACAATCTAACACCACATAATTTCTATCCTCAATTCCATTACCTTTGGCAAGGTTCTTTTTTAATTCGTCATTTTCCTGTTCTTCCTCTAGTGTTCTACTGCTGTCGCCAAAATGACCTTTTTCAAAATGTTGTTTACCATGAGTTTCAATGATAACATTCCGAGATAGGATATAAAAATCATATCTTTTAGTTCCCTTTAACTTTGGATTGCTATGAGGTATATTTTTCGACCAATCGAATGTTTTCTGAAATTCAAATTCAATAGGTAATTGGCTTAAAAATTCAAAAGTGAACTTTTCTGGATAGCTCACCCCATCTGAACATCTCGGGCAAGAAAATCCATAAGAAGTCACACTACTGACAGGTGTTTTTTTCTCAAAACCACACCGACTACATACAAATTCTTCTTTTTTTCCGCTTTTAGCAGTAACTTCATAGCCACGTTGTTCGTCCTTTAATAATTGAGCGACGTGAGGATGTGTCTTCCATAAATCATTAAAACCTTTTAAGATTCTTTTATTTCCATTAGTGCAAAAAGGACAATTACACCCATTTGAGGTTCTTAAGTAAACCATCAATGGATATTCGTTTTTACATTTGGGGCAGTTCCAAAGATATTCTTCTCCGCTTCCATAGGAAATGTTTTTTGGTTTTTGAATATTGTTATCACTAAACTCCAATAGAAGATATTCCTTATCATTATTCAACGCATAATACTCTAATGATTTTTCATAGGGTGGGTTTTCTTTTTGAGTTCTAGCTCCATAAGCGCGGGCACATTTATCACATCTATCTTTACCATCGGAATTTTCTCTGGATCTTAATATAACTTGAAATGAAGTGGGTTTATGTTCTCCGCATTCATCACAAATTTTAGTTAGTCTTACTTTTGAACATTTTGATAAATCTTTAGTTTTGACTTTAATTTTTGTCCCTTGTGGCACACTCATGCCCCATTTTCTCTTAACTTTAGGTATTTCATAACCTAATTTTTCAAAATGGGTAACATTTCTACTGGTTATTTCAATTTCAACTTTTTCTTCAAGTATCGCCAATTTTTTTCACCTTATCTTTACATCGTGGTTTCACACTATTTATTTTAATTATACAGCATACACTATTCAACAACTTTCGCTAATCTGCTTCGTTAGTTTAAGTGTAGACATTCACAATCTTTAAATTATAAATAAAGTATAATTTATTTTTCTAGTTGTTAAAAAAAGCACCTTTTCAGGCACCCTTTTAACGTCTACTTGATTTTGTTTTTAACATATACCAAGACCTAACTTGTTTATGGAGTTCATCCTTACCTTTGCTGCTGATAACTTCTACAACCTTCTCATAGCTTACATTTAATTTTTTTGATACTATAGGAATACTACTTGCGATTGCATACTCTTTAACAATTTCTTCTTCTAAGTTGGATGGTTGATACGATTCAATTAGATCAACTAAATAGGTTAGTCTCTTAATTTCACTTTTCGCACGGTCTAAAGTTATTAACCATTGGACACCTCCCATATTATGTTACGGATTAATCATAAGTTATTTGGGAAACGTTTTATTAGTATAATTGTGAATGTTTTTAGAACAAAAAAAAGAGTGACCAATCAGCACTCCTTCCTTATTTATTGCTGAGGGAATTACTTTTTAATACCTTAGATTAAAAAGTGAATAAATAAAATCAAGATTTCAATCAAACTGTTTCCAATAATAGTTTTTTCCACCTGAATATTTAGCTGTCTTATGATAAAAATCATACCAATATTCCAAAGCAAGTAGGAAAGCTTCCTTCTTAAATGGTATATGTAGTGCGTTTTGCTCTTTAAGTGACTTTGGACATAAATCGTTATCCATTCTGTTTCTTTTGTTGATATTTACTGCAATAATCGGTATGTCGAGTTTTTGTGCTTGTTTTATCTCCCATCCAACATACTTATGATGATTCTTAGTCCTTTCTCCAATTAAAACTATCATCAATTTAGTATTTACTAATCTTTCTCTTAATCTCCTTTTAATTGTTACTTCATTACTAAAATGCATGATGGTGTTCAATTCATGAGCATTATGGAATTTAAAATCGAAATTATTGTTTTTATCCCACATTTTCAATGTATTATAATATTTGTTATCACTATCATATTCAACACAAACATAAACTTTATTTCTGTACGCCATATCCCATTATCTCCTTAATCTTTATCAGCTTTTGGTAATGATTTTGCAAGTATGAGAGTAACAAAAATGAACATGTTGATGACTTGAGATATTTCTATTAGTGTACCTTTTTGATCTGATGCCTTTAAAGATTCAAAATCAATTGCAAATGATTTCGTTACACTATTTATAAAATATACGATATACTCATTACTCCATTTATCTTTCGAATTTAATGTAAAGTGATCTGGAGTCATGGAATAATAAAAATATACATAACATAACATCATAAAAGCTATTGAAATAAACAAGGTAATAAATCTTCTTCTAACTCTATTAACTGTTAAATGATTTTCCTTTAGTGCATCCTCGACCCAAAGATGGTAATAGAAATAAGTAAAAATATTAGTTACGATTAAATACCAAACAATAATTAATATCCATAAATTTTTGTATCCTTCAAATAAAACAATTAATACAAATAGAAATTTTAATATTATGAATAGGTCTATTGCATAGTTTCTATTTCTTCTAACTTTCACCCATCTGATTTTTTCACTTTTATCTTTAAAATACCTACTAGTGAAAATATCTGAAAGTTTTTTGATATACTCAACAATATTTAAGTAAAAAACAATGGTTATTAAAAATTTAATTAATGGATAAATTAATCCATTATCAGAACTTCTTTCTCTTCTTCTGTTTGTATACAAAAAATCACCCATCAATTCTTGAAAAAAAGTTTGCTTTTATATTGCTCCGTTTTTTCTTAAATTTTTCATAATTTGAGAATTGTCATTTTAAACGCAATAAAAGAATACTTCATCATCATGATTTTCAATATCCCAGCCCTTTGGATCATCTAACACTGTTTGAATACAACTCAGATAGTTAAGCAATTGTTTGAATTAAATTTAATCCTACTTATTTACTAATTTTAACATAACTTTGCAAATTATCTTGTACTTACGATAGATTTTCGAAATTTTTTCTATGGGCGATGTATTGTCCATTATACTTTTCTATCCAAAGATAATTTTGATAACTACAAATCTGATTATGAAAGGATTTTTAAAATGAATAGGTAAATTTTAAATTGGTGATTAAAATTACGAAAATATAGAGTAACATTGGCTGGTTAATAAATAAAATTAGAATATTCAAGGGAAGATTTAAGGCAGAGATATAAAAAGACAGCTAATACGTTTTCAAACTGGTGTACAGGAAAGAGTTTTCCTTCTTCACCAAATTGTTTGGTCTGCTGAGATATTGAATTGTAAGGTGGATGATCTTTATGAACGAAAAGTGGATGAAACTAATTGAAGAATGTGAAACAAACGGATATACTCCAAGTGAGGTTCGACGCATCCTCATGTACTATGAGATGGCAAAAGATATTGATAACAAATTAAAGAAATTGTTTGAGGATGAAGAATATGAGATTAAAGGATTTACGTAGAGAGATAAGGAATTTACTTACATAATAGATATTTAAGGGGGGCATTATTATGGCAAATATAGAATTGATTGAGTCCAAAAAAGGGCTATTGAAGAAAGTAGCTATTCCTGCAGCTGCCATTATTTTATTTTCAACCGGATATGGATTCGGTTCGAACGGCGCTAAAACCGAACTTAACGGAGAAAAAATGAAATACGAAGAAGTCGCAAAGGAAATTAAATCGGAAAAAGAAGATCTAACAACATATAAAGCTACCGTTAAAGAAATACAAGCAAAAATTAAAACAGTAAATAATGATTATGCTGCTAGAAAAAAGGAATTTGATGAAGCGAAAAAAATAGCTGACTCAATAAAAGGCGCAACAGGGCAATTGGACACTTTAAGTAGCAATATTGAGTCAAAGAAAAAGGAAATTGGATCGTTGGATAAAGATATTGAAGCAAAAAAAGATGAACTTGCAAGTATTGAGGGTACCATTAAAGTTAAAAAGGATGCACCCAAGTCTTTAAGCGCAGGAACATATACCATCGGTAAAGATATCCCTGCTGGACGTTATAAGGCTACTCCTGTAGGTGGTGGGAGTAATTTTGTTACGTTTGATTTAGAAGGGATTCCAGATGTAAATACTATACTCGGTAGCGGTGGTGAACCATCTTATACGTTTGAAGCAATAGATGGGTATAAACTTCAAACTGAATCAGCTGTTAAATTAATTCCAATTGAATAATGGGCGGGAATAATGAACATAGTGATTGAAATACATTACAAATCTGATAGTAGAGCCTTACAAACTGGCAAATTTCCACTAAGGGGAAGAACCTCTGTGCAAGTGGCTTTAGATTTTTGGAAGCAAATAAAAAAGGAAATGTCTTATCACGCTCAATTGGAGAATGTTATTGCAGACGGGAATCAGGATATTACGCAACAAGTAATAGCCCTTGAAGAACAAGAGTGGAATAAATCGATGAATGATAATTTGCCTTTTTAAAATAGATAAAGCCCCTCTCAATTAAGAGAAGGGCTTATTTTTTTGTGTATTTTTTTGAAACTTTTCCACTATTAGTTCTGTATTACTGGTATAATTCTACTATACTAGAAAAAATAGGGGGAAATATTATGAGTGAGTTAACTGTAAATATAAACCAAACTCATGCAGCACAAACAGAAGGAAAGTCTTATTTCGATGGTGGATTACTTCAATATATTGGATGGTCAATACTGGGCTTTTTAGTTACAGTTTGTACATTTGGAATCTGTTATCCTTGGTCGATTACCATGATTTTAGGATGGAAAACAAGACATACAGTGATTAATGGGAGAAGATTACAATTCACTGGATCAGCAATTGGATTATTTGGAAATTGGATTAAGTGGTGGATTTTAACTATTATTACACTGGGTATCTACAGTTTTTGGTTATTTATCGCAATGGAAAAATGGAAAACAAAACATACTGTTTTTGCAGATTAATGAATAAAATTTCCATGCAACTAATTTACTATTATTGGAGGTACATATGAAAAAACTAAGAACGCTTTTAGTATCGTTCACCATTTTCGCTTTATTCTTAGCCATTTTTCCTAGTCAATCATCTGCCCATAGTGGGAGACTAGACAAATTAGGTGGTCACTTTAGGAACTCTGACTGCTCATACTTATTACATAAGCCTACTAGTCTAGCTAAAAAAGCTAAAACTAAAGCTGCATTACTTACACTTATTAAAAAGTACAGCAGTAATACATGCAAAAACAATTTAACAACCAGTAAGATCAGCCTCGAAGGTTACAAACTCCCTTCTGGCACTGTTACTTCAAAACCAACATTAAAAACAAAGTACACAGCAACTTTTTCAAAATGCACAGATGGCGATACGGCAAACTTCAAAATTAAAGGCAAAGTCTATAAAACACGCTTTTTGTTTATAGATACACCGGAATATACAACATCAAAAGAGAAATACGGAAAAGAAGCAAGTAATTACACATGCTCAAAAATAAAGAAAGCCAAGAAAATCACCTTAGAATTAGATGGTAAGGATAAGTACGATAAATATGGTCGTCTTTTAGCTTGGGTATGGGTTGATGGAAAACTGCTTCAAGAGAGTATCACTAAAGCAGGATGGGTTGAGGATTATTACGATTACGGAACCTATAGACATGAAAGTAAAATTCGTACTGCAATGAAATATGCTAAAAAATATCATAAAGGTATGTATAAGTAATTTAGTTGCCCCTCTCGATTAAGAGAAGGGCTTTATTGTTGTGCATTTTTTTGCAATATATTGATACAGAAGATTTCAAGTTAACATTTAAAGTAGAATAAACTAAAAAAGCCCATCTTTGGTGAGGGCTTTTTTGGGTTATTGCCATTCATTGGGATAAATACTTATGTTTGACTCATGAAACATTTTATCGAATGTTATTTCATAGCCAAATTTGTAAGGCTCGATTTTATCACCAAACTTGATTCCAAATGCTTTTTCTAGTTCTTCTTGAGATTTTGAAGTTTCAATTTGAATGGATGCTAATTTTCCATTGTAAAAAACAGCTAAAGCATAATCAAAAAGATCATTTTCTCCATAAGAAAGATAATCTGCTTTTACAATTGAATTATCTTTCAACTGAAATTTTCCATTGTTAAACTGTTCTTCTTCAGTATCTATTTTAAACATTTTATTAAATTCATCTTTCGTAATAAAAGTTTTATCAATAGTTACTTCATTATCCACTTTTCCCTTTAGAGTTTCTGGACTTTCTTTCTTTTGTTCTTGTTGTGGTTGTGTAGCAGCTTCTTATGATTGCCCGTCATTACTTGTACAACTAACTAAGAATAAAGCAATTGATAAACTTAAACAAAACATTTTTATATGGAATGTATTTTTCACTTTTTTCCCTCCTAGTTACTTCTTATTCTATAACTGATACGATATTCCTTTAGAAAGGTTTCGAAAAAAAGCCACCTCAATTAGCGACTGCCCCGTTATCATGAGAATTAGAAAAAACACCTATGCTACCTGTCCCTTGTAATCCAGTGGACAGTAGATTAATTTAGCCTTAATGCGTATCTCGATACATATATTGATTTACAATTATTAGGAAACGTATCACACAGAACAATTTTTCACTGTCTTGTTTGATGAGTAAACAGTTTGGAGATATTATTTACCTTACCAAAAAAGGGATCGTCAATTGGACGATTCCTTTCTCAACTAAAGCATATTCAATAAGAAGCACATAAATTTTTTTATTAATTATTTCTTACTAATAGCTCCTTTTCTAATGATACCCACGCTTTGTCTGCTGACAAAGGTACAAGGCTGTTACCCTTATACAATCGATTGTTATGTTCTATAAATTTGACCTTAATATCCTTTATGCTAAGATTTAATTCATGGCTTATTTCTTCCACATAATGTACAATTCCTGGGAATAATTGTCCATCTTGAGGGCGAAATGGAGGATATTCCTCTAATAGTTTAGGACGATTAGTAGTATTTGTTGCTCCGTTTATATCCAAATAGCAAACTTCTAAATAAAAAAACAAAGCCTTCTCCAATTTACCTTCCTGTTTTAACAAATCCCCCATAGAAATTCGTACGTTACGAAACAATCCCCATTGCATTTCAACTGCTTTTTCTGACGCAATTCCGTTTAGCATCCCCCATGCAATATCATATGGATTAGAGGAACCTGAAGAGCTTTTTCTTTTTTCTTCCTCATAAGTTGTTCCATGAGCTTTAAAGAAATTTGTAATCCACTGTTTTTTCCTGTCTTCGCCTTGTTTCCTCCAGTAGTTACTTAAAGCCTTTTCGTAATTATCTAGTTGCTCCTCTTTCAGCAACATCTTCTTTTTTAACTCGTAATTAGTTTTTACAAGAATTGTATTTTTACATTCTGGACATTTCCTTTTTCTTGTTACTTCCTTTTCAAATTTATAATTGCAGTGTGGGCATAGCCGTTTGTCATAAGCTCCAATATTGAGATGATAGTTCCCATCTTGAAAGGTAATATTACTAACAGTTTCTTCAACTTTTGTATCTTCATGTGATTCTGTTGTATCTAAGTTAGTTTGTAATATCGGTTCTGGCTCTTTTGTTTCTATTACCGTTAACCTACCGTTGATGAGTTTAATAGTCGTTTTCAATTTAATCCCTCCCATTACAAACTCCCCCCACTAAACGGAGAACCTTTTATAGTTTTTTACAATCTTTTTAACCTTTCGCTTTTTATACAACTTTTTCCTTCTAAATTACTCTGCTACTTTAGTAGCACAAGAAAAAGAGGATGCCGAAGCAACCCCTTGTTCAACTCAAGCACCAGTTAGTTGACTTTCATGAGTAGAAAAAACGAAAATAAAGGGCTACAATATAATTAACTATAATAATAAAGGAATAGATTTTTCCAATAAATACAAACCACCCTTTTTCTTTTCGCAGGACAATCAAGTTACCAATACACATTATTAGATTAATAATATACAAAGGGGCTACTACTAATTTTGTTGATAGTTCTGGTATGCTCATTTCCATAAATTTGTCAGTCACATATGTTCCCCCTAATTTATATCTAATAATAGCATAATTTAATCATTTCTTATTCAACTAAACTGCTTCGTTAGTTCAATAAGAAAAGGCTGCCACAGCAACCTCTCCTTCTTAAATTCAAGCACCTGTTAGTTCAATATTGAAAAGTAATGTTTGAAGTGAATTATTATTTTCTCCTGCTTGAAACTCAATATTTTCTTTTAAAAATCTAACATTTACCCCTTTTAAATTTAATTCCTTTACTATGTTGTTTAGGTCAATTATTGAACGTGCTAAACGGTATATCTTTATAACGATAAGAGTATCACCCTTATCTAAAAACTTAATAGCTTCTTTCAATTCATTTCTTTTAGTGGTGCTTGTTCCATCACCTTTTCAAAAAAAATGCTGCCGCGTACGCGATCGGATTTTCAGCCAAAAGAAACGCCTATCTTAACGGATAGCCTTTTTTAATTCGATGATGCGTATTCTCGATAATTAATTTCTTCAAAAGGATTTATATTATATCGCCTTAAATAAGTTTCTAATTTCCCAAAAGATTCTTTATTTACTGCGACTCCTAAAATTCTTTCCATTAAAGTAATCCACTCTATAAATGTATAGTCATTTTTGGCTCTATTGCATGGTTTGCAAGCTGGCACAATATTATCCTCTGTACTCCCTTTAAAACCTAAACTAATTGGAACGAAATGGTCACATTCAATATCTTCTGATGTAGGCATTTCTATATTACAATAAGCGCAACAAGCTATGCCGTTTTCGTTTAAAAAATGATTCATCATAATTTCTAAAGAAAATTTAGTTAAATTATAAGGCATCCCGCATTTTATAGCCCTTTGATTATGATGATTATAGCGATTAATAACTTCTTTGTATCTAAAAACTGACTTTTCTTCTGGTTGCTCTATTTTGCGATACCGCTTTAAAAAGTCTTTTTGATAACACTCTTTGCATCTTGGTATTCTTTTGCCTTTACTATCTTTTTTAAAAGCCCATAAAGGTAAGATTTTATTACACGTCCAGCAATGATTAACTTCGAATTTTGCTAATATATCATTGATTTGACGTTTTTTTTGCGAAAGAACAGTCAATGTAGCGTTGTCGTTCAAATGTTTTTGGTACAAATGAAATAAATCCTCATCAGTTGCTTTAAGCAACTCTAAAGGATTCTCGTATTTAAGGGCTACTAATTCAATCTGTTCAAGATTTTCGGCTTTTATTTTTACTTTTTCTTTTTTGGGTCTAGGTTTATCGGCTGACTTTGTTTTTTCTTCATAAAGCGCATCGTCACAAACTTTACAAATATTCCGTTTGCCTCCAATGCCTTTCATATCAATATAAAAAGCATTTAATGTTTTCCATTCGCCGCATATTTTGCATTCTTTACCTTCCAAGATGCATCCCCCTTTTTCGCAACTCGTGTTAAGAAAATATTACCATATTTTATAGGTGTAAAGGTAAAAATAAATGGTGGAACCCTTTCCTTAACCACCATTTTCTTCAACCAATCATAGAGGGAAAGATTATAAGCACAAAAAAAGGAGCACCGCAAACTGCAGCACCCTTCACTTTTTATAATTGATATTATATTATATTAAATTATTTTATTTTAATAAAAATAAGGATGAACAATGAATGTTCTCCCCCTCTTACCATTTACATTAAAGTGAGATAATGGAAACCATTTTAAACGTCCAGTCGCATTTTATTTGAACCATTTCTTTGTCAGTATTTATATCAATCACTATGTATAATTTTCCCCTTGTTAAGCCCTCAGAATATACACCTTGGAGTTCGACAAACCATAATCTTATTTATTATAAAACCTCCTTATTAAATCTGAATAACTTATAATTAATCACACATTATTAAGCTAACCTTCCCGTTAGCTGAACAAGAAAAGCGATTGCTCTTTTTGAACAATCGCTACCCTTTAGTTGAACAACAGGGTTCATTGCTACAGCTTGAAATAATTCACTGTATTTTCATCGCATTCTATACTAACACTCAAAGTTTCCTAACTGCATAGTTATTGTTTTCAATGGCGTATTCATATTGATGGAACCGTCCGACTACTCGCTCCTCTCCTTCTGTGTCCAGAAAAATGCTGAAAAGCTTTTGCCTTAACCAATTCAATGATGGGTGATATATCTGAATAATCTTGTCGGCAAAAGATAATTGGCTCTCCCTTATCTTTAAAATTGACTAACATAAAATTGCTCCTAATAACCTACGAAAATTTTACAGGATGCCTTTTTCCCATTTATATTCCTTGCCCTAAAGATTTAGATTTATAATAAGATTGAAAAAGACAGCCTTTCGACTGCCGTTATTATTTGTAAATTCCATTTATTCAGATTAATAATACTGAGGCGAAAACTATCAGTCCATCATCAATTAAAGCACCCGTTACTTTAATAAGCCTTTACTAAATAAAGGGGCATCTGGAAACAAAAGCATAAAAACTGCTAATAGAAAAACTATTCCTGATACACCCATATACACTTTAGAATTAGCATTGTTTTGTTTACGTTCAACAATTCCTAGCAGTAGAAAGAGTATCCCTAAAAGTATTGCTATAATTGGATTTCCTACAAAGACATTAGTAAAAAAACGTAAAATAAATAACAAATAAATTAAAAAAAGGCACACCACTTTTATAACTTTTTGCATAATATTTCCTTCCGTATCTCTTTTTATATTTTAGTGTTTATGGATACCAACTTTTTATTCTTTCTTCTTCCACTATCCTGCCACTTTAGTTCAATAAAAAGAGACCGCCGCAGCGATCTTCATCTAACCGTCTTTTGATACTTGTATCATGGCTTTTCCAAGTTGTTCCGAGGTAACGACATTGCTAGATTTCATAATTATAGGATAAAAAGGTTTTAATAAAGAATAAAAAAGTTAATACAATTTTGTTTTTGATTTCACCCTACGTACGCACCTTTTAACGCTTTATTTAATATTGTGACATTTTGCTTAAGTTATTTCTTTAACCCCAACAGTACATAAATATAGTACAGTATTGCAATAGCAATCCCAAAACCAATGACTAACCAAAGAAGGTCGAAGTCAATGAAAATAATAATCATCCCCTTTTTATTTATGATCCCTTTAACCTATTCTCTTGACCAAATAAATAATCCTTCTTCAACTATACTGCCCGTTAGCTAAATAAGAAAAAGGCTGCCGAAGCAACCTATCCTTCCTCAATTCAGTAAGTACATCCCTTCACAATAAGGCGAACCTGACCAGTTATTTATTATTTAAATACTTCTTTCCATCAGCAATTTGCTTTAATAAAACAACAATCCAAATTAGAGCAAGAAAAAAATAATAAAATAAATCCATTTTAACACCTCCTAATTTTTCCCTTAACTATCTTACTTATTCTCTTACAATCATAATAAATCCTTCTTCAACAAACCTGCTTCGTTAGCATAAGTACATTTTTTCACAAACTTATTACAACTTAACATTACGTCAATAAAAAATGAGTGTATCGTTCTCACATAACCTAATGGTGTGAGTGCATCTGCTCACTGCGTATAGGGTATTAGATAATGGATATTTGATGTAATTTACCCCCCGGACTACCTACTAATTATGTATTGAATAAAACTTCTGTTTTATCCCTCATAAAATCACTCTTGAAACACCTCATGCTTGATTCTAACTCCTTTTTCCTATGATTTAAGAAAACTGCTAGACCGCAAAAAGACAACTGTAAAACGTTTGTATGCAGGCTAATAAGCAAAAAAAAGAGCAGCCTAATTGACTACCCTTCCTGTTTTTTTAGTTCTGCATATATAGTCGATCTTGGAACGCTTGTCATCTTTGCGATATCATTAACGCTTAACCCATTGGTTTCACGTTCAATATATAACTTCAATGCTTTTTGGATTGCTTTTTTATCTTGTGAAGGTCTACCCATGTGTTTTCCCTGCTTTTTTGCTCGCTCCCTTCCTTCTCCTGTACGTTCTACAATAATGTCACGTTCAAATTGTGCAAATGAACCTAGAATATTGAAAAGTAATGTTTGAAGTGAATTATTATTTTCTCCTGCTTGAAACTCAATATTTTCTTTTAAAAATCTAACATTTACCCCTTTTAAATTTAATTCCTTTACTATGTTGTTTAGGTCAATTATTGATCGTGCTAAGCGGTCTATCTTTGTAACGATAAGAGTATCACCTTTATCTAAGAACTGAATAGCTTCTTTTAATTCGTTTCTTTTAGTGGTACTTGTTCCTGTAACCTTCTCAAAAAAGATACGTTTACATCCCGCATCATTTAATAATTGTTTTTGTGTTTCTAGTCCATTATCTTGTCCGACTGTTGAAACTCTAGCGTATCCGATAAATGCCATGTTATCCGCTCCTTTGTCTAAAAGATTGTTAACTTCTATACTTATATTTTAGACTATCTTTTAGACAAATTCAAGATGTTTTTAAACTAACTTTTAGACATTCGTTATATATTGTTCAAAAGTTGAAACTTTTAGACACACTTTTTCTTGTTTTGTTAATTATTAAGGAGTTTTCCAAAAAAGAAAAAGACCCTTTTTAAAAGGTCTTTAATAATTCTTATTAAACTCAATTATACGTTAGCTTAATAAAAAGTTTGAAAAAAATGTCTAAACTTCATGAAACAATTCTTTGGGATAACCGTCTATCATTACCAAGAAAAATACCATGTTTTAATAAATACATTCTGGTAATGCATAATCTAAAGGTTTGTTTTTAATCCATCCACCTTAATTGTACTGAGTTATAATCTGCGGTTCGTTATTCTGTTATATTCCCGCACTTTTCAGAATTTGAGCTATCTTCTCGTATGTGTCTAATGTATATAGTATTTCTAATAATGGAATCCCTAATTTATTTGCATACTCTTTCTTTAATCTATCATGTATCTGTTGTTGCTTAAACTTTTCTTCACCACCAAAATAATCAATAGCTTGATAATGTTGTTGTCCTTGACATTCAATCAGATAATATGGCTCATTATCCTTATATACTATAAAATCGTATGATAAAGATTTATTACCTGTTCCAGTTAAATCATCAAACCTTTTTTGACATTCATAGTCAATACCATTTTGATACTCTTTTTCGCCGAAATATCTGACAACTTCTTTTTCAAGTCGTGAATACTTCCAACATCCACATGATTGTATTTTACTTCTTAACAAATGATTATTCATAACAGTTGTTAAATTCCCACAATCACATTTGCACAAGAATCTTACAAGACCTGTATTAGAGTTTTTAGCACGTTTAATAACAGTTAGTTTTCCAAATTTACGCCCTGTCAAATCAACATAATGTGTATCACTTGCAACTTCATCTTGATAACACCCACATGATTTTGTATGACCTGTTTTAAGACCACTTGTACTAACAACTGTTTCATTGCCACAATCACACTTACAAAGCCAATGCAACTTATTCCATTTAGATGTACCCTGTTCTACTACTATAAGTTTACCAAAACGTTGACCTACCAAATTTTCAAAATTAGTAGTTCCTGCAATATCTTTGTGCAAACACCCACATGATTTTGTTACACCATACTTCAAATTTCGTCCTGAAGTGATTTTTTCATTGCCACAATCACATTTGCATCTAAACTGTGTATATCCGTTTTTATCATCTAGTTTTTTAATAACAATTAATCTGTCAAAGCGTTGTCCTGTAAAATCAGTTCTTATCCCTTTGACTTTTCTATTATCCAATAGATGAACTTTTAGACCACATTTTTTTCCACAAGATTTGGTCTTGCCTGTTGTTACATTAGACAAATAACATTCCACTTCATTGCCACAATCACAGCGAAATAACCATCTTGTTAAGGTGTTTTTGTTTTCTATTTTCTTTACACCAACAAGATTACCAAATCTTTCTCCTGTAACATCTCGGCTAATTTTTTTTCTACCATCAATTCTAGCACAGCCACAAGAGAGAGTATGCTCTCTAGTTAAATTAAGTGCTAAAACATCTGTTTCATTGCCACAATCACATTTGCAATGCCAAACAACACGTTTGTTTCCATTTTTAGAAATATGGTCTTCCGTTCGATATATAACTGTTAGTTTGCCATATTTTTCACCTGTTAAATCTTGAAGCTTTGCCATTTTAGCACTTCCATTTCTTGAAAGCTTCCCAGTATTGAAATATTTCCAAAGTCGATCACAATTCTTTCCTCATAAATAAAATACCCCTTTGTTTTCCGTTTCCCAAATCAAATCTTACTAATATTATATAATACATTATATTCGAACCAATTTCTGTAAATAAAGTGTTAAAAGAGAAAGGTACTTTGGGATGTGTGATATTATACTAGTCTGCCAGTTAGTTGAAGAAGAAAAAAGTAACAGTAATCTTTAGCATTTTTATCTTATTATTCTTATCGTGACCCTATCGTCACAAGTTTAAAAACTCAAAAAAACCGCTCCATTACTAGGTTTTCAGAATTTTTATATCAGTCGTTCATACGGGCGATTGCACGATACAAACCGCTTTATAAAGGGATTTCTTAGGATTTTTTCTTAGTTCTATCGAATAATAACAATTTCAAACAGGAGCAAGTGTTCTGTGAAAAAAAATAATGCTACATTGTTTACATAATCAAGAATCTCCTTAGTAATATATAAAAAGTAAGGCACCTGGACGCTGCGGGTGAGATAAAATATTCACTTTGCTTTAGGAATTTATGTTTCAATTGTCTGAGTACATCTGTTATATTGCTTAAGAATCGTTTCTAGTTATCTTCTAATTCTTCATACTAAGTGATAAATTAATCAACCACGCAGATATTCCATTGTAATTCCCAATTAATTTAATCGGTTTTTTAAATGTAATTTTATAAGTTTTCTTACAACAGGTTTATCGAATGTTTGACAAGGAGAGGAACTTTTCTTTACTATATGGGAGTGGACTTTAAGCTTATGTATGCTGTTATGTAGTTAAAACAATATGTGATTGACTTTTTTCAACTGAATATTTGATTAAGATGAAATACGTTCATTTGCTAATTCAAAAAGGTTTAATAAAGTGTGGTCTGGTGCAATACTATTCATCCAAACTAATTTAGGATTAACAGTTACTTTTGCAACCTTCCCTACTTTACTAACCATAAACACATATTCTTTTCCAACTTTAATAGTTAATGCACGTCTTACAAAATTTTTCTTACCCATTGAATCCGTAATTCCTAATAGTTCTGCAACTTCTTGTGGTAAATATAGATCATCTACTGAGTAAGTCGGCTTATCAACTGTCTTACATAATTCATTAGAAAATTTATTGACATAAGGCAATAACCTGAATACTGTTGCAAGTTGTTTAGGTTTATTTGTTTCATACAACTCTTGCATTGTTTGATCATAAGTCTTATAACAGTGTTTAATTTTGTTACCATATATTTCTGGTCTACCTTTGAAACTCAATTTAGTATCCCATTTCAATTTACCATCAACTTCAGCAATGATTTCAGTTTCAATTAATTTTTTATAGAAGTCATTAAATCTATTATCTTTAGTGGTAATCTTGACGTATTTACTTATTAATTTCTTATTCATTGGGATTTTATTCTTTGTGATAAGATAACCATCAAAACCTACAAAACTACCAAGATACATAATTGCAACTCTTTCAGTATCATTAAATAATTCATTAGAAAATAATTCATTAATTCTTTCACGTAATGTTAATGTATAGTATTTGCCAAGTGATTCATTAAACTTTTGTAATTCAGCACCTTCCTCTGTAGACCTTCTATGAGCATCAACACTTCTCAAATTAATCAATTTGTAATTATTCATTACATCAGCAGAAACCAACATTCCAGCTTCAATTTCACCAGTTTTAACATTCGCATACAAATTGTTTTTCATTATCATTTCTCCTTTACTTATTTGATTATCAAAGAACAAAAGCATAAGGGTTCCACCCTCAGTTTCCGAAATGCAGGAAACTTCACCCGTCACCTTCCTAAAGTCAGGTGGATTATATTTTTTTTGTTTAATTATTTATTAATTAAATTTTATAATTGTGACTATTACAGTTAAGTGTATATATTTAGATATAGAAGGACGAAATTAGTAAAAAAACGCTGTATCCCTTGAGCCTGTAAGGACGAAGGGGCTTTTTTTATTTAATTTCAAATGACACCTTTATGTATGATTTTTAATTCCAAATGACACCTTTTTATGTAGTTAAGATTATTTAGCATCAATAAATTCTTTGTACATATCCACTTTATCTGGTGACATACTTCTTTTACCTAATTCGAAATAACTGATCATTGCTTGTGTGCAGCCAATGTATTTTGCAATGTCAATGTGCTTAATCTTTTTACGTCTACGAATAAGAAGGTATTGTTCTCTCATTTCTTCATTCATCTGAATCACCACCCTTAATTTGTTTTATATATAACTAAAAAAATAATTAATGTATCTACTTATATCTTATGTAACAAACGTAATATCGTCCACTTAAAAACACGAACATTATTTAATTTATCTTTCTAATCGTTTGCCTTTTCCTGTTATTTTCTTTCGTAATGCATAGAAACATTGATGTAGATACGTTTTTTTGCGAACAAGTGTGATTTTTTGGGACTTTTTTTACCCTTCCCATATGTCGAGTGTCAAAAGCCTTATGTATCAAGGGTTCAGAGCATTTTAAAATGGTAACAATTTTTAAAATGGATGGGGTATAAATTCGAATTTAAACATGCGATTTCAAAAAATCCCCTTTGTAGGTGATTAACGAATTCTGCAAAGCATTGATATAGCAACACGTGTTAATAAAATTCAATAACTTAAGTTTTTTGAAAGGACGTTATCAGACTTCCATATCATTGATTCACGTTGATTTAAGTAAATCTGATACAAATACACCACAAAACGATTTACACTATCCAGTGGAACGAATACGAATGTTAGTGAACGTTTTAAGAGGTTTCATTAATAAAAACCGAATGTTGGTTAAAATAAACAACAATAATGTTCGTATTTTACTCCTTTCTATATTGTAGCGATTTATTTCGATTTAGCAAATACGAAAAAAAGAGCCGCTAAATGTGATTAGCAGCTTCATCAATTATTAGCCTTCCTTTCAGCCCAAAATGATTCAATTTCAATCTGCTGTGAATATACATATAGCAAATAAATACCAATTGAATTTTTATACAACATGTTGTATTATTATAAATAACTTTTCTAGTATTTGAGAAGTTACTACATGCATTAGGAGTCCACAAAAGGGACTCCTTTTGTATTTTTATAAAATTACTACATTATCACCCGATTGAATTTCATAATTGAATTGGAAAACGGCTAGAGGGTCTGGAGCTGCAACTCAAGGCTCTCTTTTTATTTCTCCTTTAATTCCTCCCTCTTATAAGTTTGAAAGTGGACTAGTTGATTTGGATAATTCTACGATATTTTCATCGTTTAAAGATTGTAAATATCTAGTTGTGATTATCGTGCTTTCATGCCCTAACAGCCTACTTAAACTATAGACATCTAAGCCTAACCTCAATTGTTTTTGTGCATAATAATGCCTTACTGTATGAGGGCTGCACCGAATAATAGGTCTTACTTTTGCTTTCTTCCCTGCTTCTTTTACTACATTTTCAACAGCACCCACGGTTAGTGCTTTCCCATTTCTTGATAAAAAGTAGTTGCTTTCAATCATAGCTTTGTCCTTAAAATATTGAATCTTGATTCGTTCGTATTTAATAATGTACTTCTTCAATAAAGGACTAATATACAAATGTCGCTCCTTATTTCCTTTGCCGTGTATTTTTATTACTGTCTCCATGACATCTAGATGAGTAAGGCTACATAATTCAAGATTTCTAATCCCCAAATCCACCAAAAACATTATGATAAGTTTATTTCTCATCTCTAAATAATTCGTATTGTTATAGACATTTATCATTCGCTTAATCTCTAGATCATCAAATGTCTTTATAATAACTTTTGGTTCACGCATAAACTTAACTGAAAGCATAGGATTTCTTTTTTCAGCAATATAACCCTCGTCCACCATAAATCTAAAAAATGAACGCATACACTTTTGAACGGTATTAATATATAACTCTTTTAACCCTTTGTTTTTTAAGTACATGAGATATGCTTTTATTTGTTTAGTTGAAACTTCTTCTACTTCTTCAATTTTAAATTCATTTTTTAAATAAGTAATAAATGCTTTGTTGTTATTTTTATAACCTTTTATGGTTCGTGGACTATAATTTTTTATTTCCAAATCGTATAGAAATTCTTTATAAATATCATCTAAATCCATACAAAAAAACCCACCCTTGTTATGAATTTTTCATACAAAAGTGAGTTTAAAGTTTGTCACAACATTTTACAGCTGTTTTTTGTAAGTATATCACAATTCATAAATTCTAGGTGTTCAAAAAACGTTGTACAGGTCTGCTTTATTGTTTATTCACCTAAGTCAACATTGTGATACACTTGTTGAACGTCTTCTAAGTCTTCTAATACATCAATCATTTTCTCGAATTTAGCTTGTGCGTCTTCTGGAAGTGTTACTTCATTTTGCGGAAGCATGGTTAATTCCGCCACCGTAAATTCTGAAACCCCTGCGTTTTTAAAGGCTTCTTGAACCGCATGGAACTGTTCTGGATCAGCGTAGACAATCACAGAATCCTCTTCTTCAATAATGTCTCGTACATCGACATCAGCTTCCATTAGTAATTCAAGCACATCTTCCTCGTTTTTACCTTCAACACCGATAACCGCCGTTGCATCGAACATATAAGCTACAGAGCCGCTTACGCCCATGTTCCCGCCGTTTTTACCAAATGCAGCACGTACATCTGATGCGGTACGGTTGACGTTATTGGTTAAGGCATCAACGATAACCATTGATCCATTTGGTCCGAATCCTTCATAACGAAGTTCAGAGTAGCTTTCCTCTGATCCGCCTTTTGCTTTTTCAATCGCACGGTCAATAATGTGTCTTGGTACATTATATGTTTTAGCACGCTCGAGCACGAATTTTAATGCCTGATTGGATTCAGGATTAGGTTCGCCCCGTCTTGCTGCTACATAAATTTCAACTCCAAATTTAGCGTAAATACGGCTAGTATTTGCATCTTTTGAAGCTTTCTTTTCTTTAATATTGTTCCACTTACGTCCCATTCTGAACACTCTCTTTCCACTTTTGAATCTCTATCATTGACAAATAATATTATACCTTAATTGCATCATTTGTTAAGAGTCTATTAAGCAAAATCGTGTAAGAAGTTGATTTAAGTCCCATTTAAACGACAAAAAGAGGTCGAACCGTCTTATTCGACCTCTATAAATAGTATGGAACTATACCAACATTTGAAACAGAGTACTATCCTTATTGACTTCACGATATAAAAATCCTTTTGCTTTAATGCGTTCGATCAATGGAGAATAATCTCCTTTATCCTTTAATTCAATCCCTACCAAAGCAGGACCTGTTTCACGATTATTCTTTTTCGTATATTCAAAATGGCTAATATCATCGTTTGGACCAAGAACATCTAGTAAAAATTCTCGTAAGGCACCTGGACGCTGCGGGAAATTGACAATAAAATAATGCTGCAATCCTTCATAGATTTTAGAGCGCTCTTTAATTTCCTGCATTCGGCCAATATCATTGTTTCCACCACTGACGATGCAGACCACCGTCTTGCCCTTAATTTCTTCGGCATACATATCCAAGGCTGCCACTGAAAGGGCTCCAGTTGGTTCGACAACGATGGCATTTTCATTGTATAAAGATAGTAGTGTCGTGCATACCTTACCTTCTGGAACGACGAGAATATCGTCTACAATCTCCTTACAAATGTTATAGGTTAACGTACCTACCGTCTTTACCGCTGCCCCATCCACGAATGGATCGATTTCTTTTAATGAGGTCACTTCCCCTTTTAAAAAGGATTCCTTCATGCCAGGGGCTCCTTGTGGTTCCACACCAATTAATAGAGTTTGTGGAGAATAGTGTCTTAGGTATGTACCGACTCCTGACAGTAGCCCTCCACCGCCAATCGCGGCAAACAGATAATCGATTTTTTCTGGGCAATCATTGAGTAATTCGACGGCAACTGTACCTTGACCAGCAATCACGTCAGGATCATCAAATGGATGGATAAAGGTACGATTTTCTTCTTGACTGCATTCCATTGCTTTTTCATAGGCATCATCAAAGGTATCTCCAACCAAAACAATCTCAACATCTTCTTTGCCCCAAAATTTCACTTGGTTTACCTTTTGCTTTGGTGTAGTACTTGGCATAAAGATTTTCCCATGGATATTTAAGAGATGACAAGAATAAGCAACCCCCTGTGCATGGTTACCGGCACTTGCACAGATAATTCCATTCTTTAACTCATCCTGATTGAGTTTTTTAATCCGATTATATGCCCCGCGGATTTTAAAGGAACGAACGCTTTGCAAATCCTCTCGTTTTAAGTAGACATGGCAGCCATATCGTTCTGATAACAAGTGATTGTATTGCAGGGGAGTTGGTGCAATTTCATCCTTAATGTTATGGCTGGCAATAATAATATCCTCCACATTAAACACTTTCTTATCAACTTGCTGATTCATCTTACTTTCCCTCCTAGTTTTTTGCATCCATAAAGAAAATTTAATAAGTTCCACTACTATTTTTAAACACAAAAAACTCGTCCCCATTGTATAGGGACGAGTGAACTCGCGATACCACCCTACTTCCGCAGCAACCAACACTACGGCTCTCGATCAACGTACCACACGGGTACGTGTTCCATTGTAACGGCGGACATTCCGGTCTAGCTTACGTAAAGTTTCAGCTACACATCTCCGAGATGATCTTCGAATAGGTCCTGACATCGACTTTCAGCAACTGTCGACTCTCTGTAGAACAAGGGCTTACTCTACTCTTCTCATCATTGATTCATCTTCAATTTTTTATAAGGTTACCACTGAAAAAATACCCTGTCAATATTTTTTGACTATTTTAATTATTTTGTTAATTATAAAGCGCTTACATCTTTTGAAGCCACTTTTAACTCTGTTATTACCTTATTTTTTATATTTGATTTCGCCATCGATAATCGTCATTTCAATCTCAGTGTTGAGTAATTCGTCGGGATGATCCATCGTAAATAGATTGTTAGAATAAACCGAGAAATCGGCGAACTTTCCTCTTGATATGGAGCCCTTATGATTTTCTTCATTTGTGGCGTATGCGCCTCCAACCGTAAATAATTTAACGGCTTCTTGCATGGAGAGTTTCTCTTTCGCATTCCATCCCTCATGAGTATCCCCAGGCGTTCTACGGGTTACGGCAGCATGTATACCAAGTAATGGATCGACCGGTTCAATGGGTGCATCGGACCCTCCAGCACACAACACGCCTGAAGAGAGTAATGTTTTCCATGCATATAAATATTGCTCGCGCTTCTCTCCGACTCTTTCTAGCACCCATGGGTAGTCCCCAACCACAAATCTAGGTTGAATATCAGCAATTCGACTTTGGTCTCTCAAGCGCTGAATTAAATCTTCACGAACTAATGACGTGTGAATGATTCGATCACGGTATTTTACTCTTGGGAATTGATCAAGGATATCAAGAATATTTTCCAGCGCCATGTCGCCAATGGTATGAACAGCCAGTGGCATGGAGTGTGCGCGGATCTCTTTAATCACTTGATACAGGGTTTCTTGGTCATACATGGCGTCACCATACTGGCCGGGTTGATCGTTGTATGGCTCCGACAGCAGGGCCGTTCTTCTTCCAAAAGCCCCATCAGCAAAAATTTTAATTGCCCCGATTTGTAATTTCTCATTTCCAAAGCCGGCAAACATCCCTCTTTCTTTCAATTGATCAAGATAGGGATAATCAATGAGCAGGTTACAACGTAAACCTTGGCCTTCATGGTTAATTAATTCGTCATACATTTTATAGGTTGAATCCAGACCGCCTAAATAAGCAGGATCGTTAGTATGTACACTTGTTAATCCCTTTTTGACCGCAAATTGCATCGCTAACTTCAAACCATCCTTCAACTCTTGATAGGTTCTCTCTGGTATGTATTTTGTGATCAGTTGGGATGCTGATTCGAGCAGTAATCCTGTTGGTTTTTTAGTCTTAGTATCAAGAATAACTGTTCCTCCAGTTGGGACTGGGTTTGATTGATGATACTGACTCATTTCCAAAGCCTTGCTATTTACTAAAAAGGCATGGTGACAGATCCGCTTTAGATAAACTGGACAGTGTGGCGCCGCGTGGTCTAAATCTTCAATTGTCGGAATGTTTCCCTCTGTAAATAGATTTTCATCCCAGCCCATTCCAATCAACCATTGACCGGGGGCAACGGTGTTAGCCTTTTCTCTAATTTTATCTAGCATTTCCCTTTTTGTTTTCACTCCGGTTAAATTTAAATCTAAAAAGTTGAATGCCACACCTGAAAGATGCAAGTGGCTGTCGATTAATCCAGGCGTTACCATTTTTCCTTGTAAATCGACGATATTTGAACCGGTTCTGCCCCATTGTAAGATCATTTCTTGGTGTGATCCAGTATCTAGAATTCTCCCATTCTCCACCACTACTGCTTCTACGATCGGCTGTCCGGCGTCAAACGTGTAGATGGCTCCATTTGTAAAAATTGTTTTTGTCATTTTAGGCCTCCCTACTTGAAATAACTTTTTCTTCTATTATAATCAGTATGCCGACAGCAAGATAGACTATTTAATGTTAGTCCTAAACTGTCGGCTAATCAGTACAGGATTTTGATCTAATAATTATGATGAAACATGCAAACCCAATATTTTAGTTATCTTATTGCTAAGTTTTCATTTATATAGACTAAGTTACCACCCATAAATGTCTCGATAACCTGAATCTCATCTATCTTTTCCTGATCTAGTTCAAAGATATCTTGATCGAGTATGATGAAATCTGCATGGTATCCTGGTGCCAACTGTCCCACCTTCGGAATGCGGGTAATTTCTTGAGCCGACCTAGTATAAAGGATAATGGCTGTTTCTAAATCTACTTTTTGTTCTTGGCCTGTGTCCGTCCCGTCATACGCCAAGCGTGTCACAGCCGCTTTTATTCCTACAAATGGATTCACTGGGTCGGCCCAGGCTGTTGCAGGAGCATCAGACGAAAAAGAAACTTTGATTCCTGCTTCTAACATCGACTTTACTGGATAAGTCTTTTTTGTCCGCCCAGCACCCAGGTTATTATGGTAGCTTTCAATTTCTGCAAACAAGAAGATTGGCTGGGTAACAAAAGCAATTCCTGTTTCCGCTGCACGTTGTAATGCTTGTAGTGTTGGCATCGCCGCATGTTCAATCCTGATGGAAGGGGCATCTGTAAGCCAGCCCTTTTTTCCATAAAAAGTGTCCACGATGAAATCAATCGCCTGTTCGCCCATGGCATGGACAACTAACTGAAGTTTGTTTTGTTTTGCTGCCTCTCCTGCTGCCAATAATTCTTCCTTGGTGGTCATTTGAATCCCATAATTCTCCTCATCCCCTAAGAAAGGGGGATTTACCCATGCAGTTTGGCCGGATACACTTCCATCTGTGAACAACTTAACCCCACCAATATGGATTTGGTTTTCCAGGTCCGTTTTTTCTTTTTCCAACATCGGATGCTTCTTTAAATCCTCCCAAATATAGTAGAGTGCCGAACGCTGCTTTAAGCCTTTTTTGACGGCAGCATTATACATTTCCAAATAATCAGTTGGTTCTGTTCTGCCCATTGCATCTGTTATCGCAGTAATTCCATGTGCGAGCAGCACATCACTTAGCTCAGCAAGTAATTCAGCGTTTTCTTCAATAGTTTTGACCGGCATGATTCGAGTGACAAGGTCCTTGGCATTTTCGCGTAAAATCCCCGTAGGCTCACCGTCTTTATCCCTGTCAATCTGGCCACCTGGCACGTCAGGTGTTTCTTTAGTAATTCCTGCTAAATCAAGTGCTTTGCTGTTTACCACAACAATATGTGCACATGTACGTGTGATAATAACAGGAACATCTGCAGCAGCTTGATCTAAATCCCACCTTGTAGGTGATCGTCTTTCTAATAATTTTCCTTCATCATATCCCCAGCCTTCGACCCACCGATCTTTACCTTGGGCCCCGCGCAAACTTCGGACTTGTTTAATTAAGTCTTCAATGGAATACACTAGTGGTGGGGTGCAAGCAATTTGTTTGGCCGCATTCGCTAGATATAATGGGTGCAAATGGGCATCTATTAATCCAGGCAGTACTCTTTGTCCTTGTAAATCAACAAAGTCTCCATCTATTTTTCTTAAATCTGCTTGGCAGCCAATCCATGCTACCTTTCCATCACGTACCACCATTGCATCAGCATATGGCTTTTCCTGGTTAGCAGTAAAAATTTTTCCATTTATATAGGTACACTGTTTAATCTCATTGTTCATAATATTTCTACTTCCCTTCTATTAATCTCTCAAGTTGTTATGATTCAACAATGTAATAGTTTTTAAGCGCTTAAATCAAGTTCTGTTTCCTGTTTTCTAGCCATGGTCCTTTGTAGCAGTGCACCGCCGATAAAACCGATGATTGCGGGGAGAATCCAGGCGAACCCTTTGCTGCTAAACGGTATCATTGTTATGAAATTATTCGCAAACTTTACATCTAATCCGTAGGCTCCTAACGTTTCAAATAAGCTGACGGAAATCGTTAATAGGACTGCCCCCTTATATGCCCAAGCATTTGGGATATATTTACGAAATACACCAAGGAAAACGATTACAATAGATACCGGATAAAGTCCTAAGAAAAGTGGAAGTGCAAAGTTAATAATTTTTTCAACACCTAGAAGTCCGACCGAAACACCCGAAATACAAATGAAAAGAACCCAAATTCGATAGCTTACTTTATTTTTAGTCAGATGACTAAGGAAATCTGCAATGGATGCCGTAATCCCAATTGCAGTTGTAAGGCAGGCCAGGGTGACAGCGACAGCCAAGAAAATCGTCCCGTAATTTCCTAGTAAGCGGTCCACTAAACTAGTTAATAGAGTTGTGCTCTCAATATCTTTTGGAAATTGACCAGCACCAGTTGCACCAATGTAAAGTAAACCTCCGTATACAACTAATAAACCCACACCTGCGATAATCGTTCCGTTTATGGTAACCTTTCTAACGTTAGCCTGATCCTTGTAGCCCTTATTAATTACGGCTCCGATAAATACGGATGCACAAAGGAGACCTGTAAAAAGGTCACCCGTCTGATAGGCACCTGTAAATGCGTTAGAAAAAGAGTTTGGAAGTTTTGTAGCGATTGGTGTGCCAATTGGATCGAATGTTCCCTTAGAGACGATGAATAATAAAATCACTAATAAAGCTGGTGTTAGCACTTTTCCTACTTTATCAATCATATTGGATCGATCATTTGCAAAATAATAATTAAGCGCAAAAAAGATAATCATCGTACCAAATGCCGGAAAATGCGGAAACAATGTATGAACGCCTATTTCATGGGTGGTAGCAGCTGTTCGAGGGACGGTCACCACCATCGCAATGCATAACATACAGAGACTATTGTATACTTTATAAAACCAAGGACTAATGGGGTTTGTTAAGACTTCAAATTTCCCTTCAGCATTTAAAACAGCAATAAGTCCGAGTAAAGGCAGGATTATTCCTGTAAGTGCAAAACCTGCCAGAGCGTTTGGCCAATCCGACCCGGAAACAAACCCGATGGATGGTGGGAAAATTAAATTCCCAGCCCCAAAAAATACGGCGAAAAAGGCAAACCCAAAAATGAGACTGTCACGGTAAATCTTGTTTGTTTTCATACGATATCCTCCTTTTATGACTGAAATCGGTAACAATTAATGGGATTTAAACAACCGTGCATTCCTTGATTAGAATTAATGAATAATTGCACGGTTATATTACTTGCAATTTTTGTGAAATCTATTGTTCTATTACACTTGTCGAATTGGAACCCACATAACGATTGGTTTTTCCGTTTTTCTTAGTGTTTGTGCTGTATTTGGCTTCCAATTTACTAAAGATATAAGTAAATATGCCAACAAGAATAAGATAAAACATTCCGGTAACCATGTATGTTTCTAAAGGTTGATAGTTTGCACCTGCAATAGACATCGTTGCACCCCATAAATCAGTCATACCGATATAGGCTACCAGAGCAGATTCCTTTAGCAGAAGAATAAATTGATTCCCTAGAGACGGTATTGCCCGTTTAAAGGCTTGCGGTAGTATAATTCTCCTCATCGCTAATTTGTACGACATTCCAAGCGAGCGTGCGGCTTCCATTTGGCCATTATCGATTGATTGAATAGCACCGCGGAAGATCTCCGATATATAGGCCCCATTGTGAATCGATAATGCAATAACCCCTGCCCAAAATTGCGGGAGAGTAAGGATTGACGAGATTCCAAAATAGAGAATACAGATTTGGACAATCATCGGCGTTCCCCGAACGATAATCAAATATCCTTGTGAAATTAGGCTTAGAATTTTAAGATTAGAGAGGCTAAAAAAAGCAAATAAAAGACCGATGATACTACCTAAAATAAGAGAACTAACGGTTACTTTCATTGTTATTAATAATGCATCAAATAATGAGCTATAGTTTGATAGAAAGATATCTAGCATGTCAAACCCCCATCCAGTCAACAATTTAATTATTATAAATTTGATTTAACCAGCATTATTTACCTGTATCCATTAGATAATAGCCAAACCACTTTTTACTGATTTTTTCATACGTTCCATCGGCAATAATTTCATCCAAGGCTTGGTTAATTTTTTTAGTGAGCTCCGGATCTTCTTTATTGGTTGCGATCGCTTGATTATCTATTTGGAGTAATTCATCCACCGGCTTTATTTTTAGGTCACCTTGTGTAACCCCAACTCTACCAAAAATATCATCACAGATAACCGCATCTACTCGGCCAGTTGCCAAGTCCATCAACGCGGTCATATCCCCTTGAGAATAAACCATGACTTTATCTTGATCGGTTAACTCTCTTGCAAGCTTTTCATAAATAGTCGCGGGAGTAACGCCAATTTTTTTACCTTTTAAGTCTGCTTTCGACTTAATTTCATTATTGTTTGCACTAACAAAGATTCTTGAGCCTGATTTGTAGTAAGGATTCGTAAAATCAACCGCTTTTAAACGCTCTTCTGTAACTGTCATACTTCCAAGGATGGCATCAAATTTTTGGTCTCTAAGACCTTGAATAATGGTCTCAAATGGAAAGGTAATGGCCTTTGGTTTCATATCCATTTTCTTGGCCAAAGCTTCTCCAATTTCAACATCGAATCCCGTAAGTTTCCCATCTTCTTTATAATTGAAAGGCTTAAATAATCCACTCATGGCATAAACAAATTCTCTTTGTTTTTTCTCGGCAGTATTAGTTTCCTTCGTTGAACCACACCCTGCAAGAACAATGGAAACTATTAAAATAGCTATAATTAAACTTGAAATCGTTTTCTTTTTCATTTTTATTCCCCCTAATTTATTTTAAAATACTATTTAAAAACTGTTTTGTTCGTTCGTTTTGTGGGTGATCAAAGAAGGTATTTGGATGTTCCTGTTCCAAAATTTGTCCGTCATGCATGAACGCTACTCGATCTGCCACTTCACGGGCAAAGCCCATCTCATGGGTTACGACCACCATCGTCATCCCATCATTGGCTAATTGCTTCATAACCTGCAGCACCTCACCAACTAACTCAGGATCGAGCGCAGAAGTTGGTTCATCAAAGAGCATAATCTTCGGCTTCATGGCAAGTGCTCTGGCAATTGCGACCCTTTGCTTCTGACCGCCTGACAAACGATCAGGATAGACATCTGCTTTATCCCGTAATCCTACTTTTTCTAGTAATTCGAAAGCGTGCTGCATTGCCTCATCCACTTTTCTCTTTTTGACAAAAATGGGTGCTTCCAAAATATTTTCCAGGACGGTTTTATGAGGAAATAAATTAAAGTGTTGAAAAACCATTCCAACCTCTTCACGAATTTTATTGAGATTCGTTTTGTCGGGGATTATTTTTTCCCCTTGAATCCGAATCTCACCTTCGTCATACACTTCTAAAAAATTCAGGCAGCGAAGTAATGTACTTTTTCCTGACCCACTCGCCCCAATTAAGACTACTACTTCTTTCTCATGAACAGTTAAATCTACACCTTTTAAAACGGTTAAGGCACCAAAGGATTTTACAATTCTTTTAATCTGAATCATTAATGGCTTCCCCCTTTCTACTAAACTATGTACTGTGTTATTCTTTCTTATTTTTATATCGCAAGTTTCGTGCCAATTCATACAATGTATTAACTAATTAGATAGTTGCAACTTAAATTTTGTATTATATCTGCCATAAAGCCTACTCTGCCTTTCATTTCTAATCTATTTTTATCTCTCGAATCTTCTGAAAACAATATTCTTACCAATAGGCTAACGTTGTAAAAAATTTTACACATTAGTAAAAATATTTTTACTATGAACCTGTAAAATAAAAAAGCGGCTATAGATTTTGAGCAATCCATAGCCGCTACATGTTATTTATGCTAATTGATACTTGTCTATTTTATATTTTAATAATTGTTTAGAAAGTCCTAAGCGTTTAGCAGCCTCGGTTAATTTTCCGTTTGTGTTGGTTAATTCCTTCAAAATCATCTTCTTTTCATAGTTTTCAACCGCTTCTTTTAAAGAATGAAAATCGGTATCCTCACTTTCACTTAACGTGGATTGTTGATATTCCCTCATTCTTTTAGGTATGTCTTCCATTGTGATTTGATCGGTAGAGGCATTATTGTACGCCGTTTCCACCGCATTTTTCAGCTCCCTAATATTCCCGGGCCAAGAGTAGCGTTTGAAACAATCAATCACCTCTGGCTGGCAGCCTTCGATATAAATATTCATATTATTGTTATAAAAATCGATAAAATATTCGAGCAGCTTTACTATATCTTCCTTCCGCTCTGTTAAAGTAGGCAAGTCGATCTGGATCACTCCTAAGCGATAAAAAAGATCCTCTCTTAACCGTTTCTCAGCAACAAGAACATCTGGATCTTCATTGGTTGCTGAAATCACACGAATATCGACACGAATATTTTTATCACCACCAATTCTTCTGATTACTTTTTCCTCAATTGCCTTTAAAAGTTTGACTTGCAAGTAAAAATCTAAGGAATTGATTTCATCTAAAAATAAGGTGCCTCCTTCTGCCTGTTCGAATAGTCCCTGCATGGCGACCGCACCGGTAAAGCTGCCTTTCACTGTTCCGAACAAGGTACTTTCCAGTAGATTAGGAGGAACTGCACCACAGTTGAGTGAGATAAAAGGTCCACCATAACGCTCGCTCAAATTATGGATTGACTGTGCTACCATTTCTTTTCCAGTTCCTGTTTTACCATTGATCAATACGGTGGAGTTTGTCTTCGAGATCTTCTTAATTTTATTTTTAATAGCCTCCATCTTTGGATTTACGGAAATAACGTCATCAATGGTGTAAATGGTATTGTTTCGCCGATAGACCTTATGACTTGCAAATTTGTCCAAAGAATGGATGTTTTCTTTCGTATAAAAGTGTTTGGAGAATTCAATCGCGCCGATAATTTTATCATTATTTATAATTGGATAGGTTGAATTGATGGTAACTAAAGGATTTCCATTTTTTATGACTAGCTCTTGTTTTACATTACAAACCGCTTTACCATTTTTTAAAACGTTCATGATTGTACTATTTTCATGTGATAGGTTCTTATAAAGTGAAGTAACATGCTTTCCCATGAATTCTTCAGGTCTAAGACCAATTTCTTTCAGGACATTTAAGTCCGCCAGATCATTAAAGATAATAATTCCATGTTCATCTACCACTAACACATTATCAAAATCCGTTAATTGCTGAAAATCCTTTAAATTAATATTCAAGATTCGACCTCCTAACGTGGAACTCTTCAAGTATACAGGAAAACAAATGCAAAGAAAATTTATGTAAAATGAGCAAAAAATGCAAAAGAACTCTTTCCGAATAATCGAAAAGAGTTCTTTAAAGTATTTCAACTACTTTAATCAGATCCTGTAATTATCAAATCATCTTGGATAGTTGCTAGGACGGTTTGTGTGTTTACTTCTTGACCCTCTTTGACAGATAAAGAGGTGATATGCCCGCTGATCCCGATTGAAATCTCTTCCATTCTACCGTTCTGGGTCCTAATTAAAAACAATTTCTCCCACTCATATACATGATTATTTTCCTCGGTATAAACAGTTTCTACAGTACCAGAACATGGACTGAAAATAACTTCTTCCGTTACTGACAAATTTCTTCACTCCTTTTTAGATTCTTACAGTCATTGAATAGATCAAGATTTCTCCGTCCAAACGTTAGGAGATTCTTCTTATAATTTATTTTATACCCAGCCTCTGAAACGAGACGCTTCAGCAACTTTTCTGATGCCAACCATGTATGCAGCTAAACGCATGTCTACTTGATGTGTTTTAGCTGTTTGATAGATATTTTCAAAAGAATCAATCATTACTTTTTTTAGTTTTTCATCTACTTCTTCTTCGGTCCAATAATAACCTTGATTATTTTGTACCCATTCAAAATAAGAGACAGTTACTCCGCCCGCGCTTGCAAGGATGTCTGGTACAAGGATGACACCACGTTCAGTAAGTATTTTTGTTGCTTCAAGTGTTGTTGGTCCATTCGCAGCTTCAACAACAATAGGTGCCTTAATATTGGAAGCATTTTTGGCAGTAATTTGGTTTGAAATGGCTGCCGGAACAAGAATATCACAATCTAATTCTAGTAGTTCTTGGTTGGTAATGGTATTTTTAAATAGTTTAGAGAAGGTACCGAAGCTATCCCTTCGATCAAGCAAGTAATTAATATCCAATCCATTTGGATCGTAAATAGCACCATATACATCGGAAACGGCAACTACCTTCGCCCCAGAATCATGCATAAACTTTGCCAAGTAACTTCCGGCATTTCCAAAGCCTTGAATGACAACGCGCGCTCCTTGAAGTTCCTTACCAATTTTCTTTAATGCTTCTTCAATACAAATCGTTACACCGCGTGCAGTGGCTGTTTCACGACCTTGCGATCCGCCGAGGACGATTGGTTTCCCAGTAATAAATCCTGGTGAATCGAATTCACGTAAGCGGCTGTACTCATCCATCATCCATGCCATGATTTGGGAATTTGTATAAACATCGGGTGCAGGAATGTCTTTAGATGGGCCAACGATTTGGCTAATCGCCCGGACATAGCCGCGGCTTAAGCCTTCAAGCTCTCTAAAAGACATGTTACGCGGATCACAGATGATTCCGCCTTTCCCGCCGCCATACGGAAGATTGGTAATTCCGCACTTTAGGCTCATCCAAATGGACAATGCTTTTACTTCTTCTTCATCCACTTCCGGATGGAAACGGACGCCGCCTTTAGTTGGACCAACTGCGTCATTATGCTGGGAACGATAGCCTGTAAATATTTTGACAGAACCATCATCCATTTTTACTGGTATGCGGACAGTTAATAAACGGATTGGTTCTTTTAATAATTCATACATTTCATTGTTATAACCTAATTTTGTTAATGCCTGTTGGATGATGGTTTGAGTTGAATTAAATAGATTTAAAGATTCTTGTTCTTCTTGTTGTTGTTTTTCCATTTCAGTAACCATTGGTTTCACTGACATACCTGACACCCCGTCGTATAGTAGATTATTAGCTTTATATGAAAAGACTCTGTAAACTTGGCTGTTGATTTCCGCTTCAGGCACGAGCGGTTCGCGGGCGGTCCGAGGAGCCTCCTTGTAGCTGCGCTCCTGCGGGGTCTCCCCTGCCACGTCCTCCCGCAGGAGTCTTCGTGCCTTCCGCTCCAATCAACTTGCTATAAAATCAACAATTTCCTTTAACATAGTTATAAAATTAACTTAATACTGTTTTGATTTTTTCAAAGGCCCAATCGATTTCTTCCGTTGTAATGGTAAGTGGTGGTGCGAAACGAATCACTGTGTCATGGGTTTCTTTACATAATAAACCTGCTTCTTTTAATTGCTCACAATATGGTCTTGCGGCTTCTGTAAGTTCAACCCCGATAAATAACCCTTTGCCTCTGACAGATTTGATTTTTGGATTGGTAATGGACTGTAATTTTTCAAAGAAGTATTTGCCTAATTCTAGCGAGCGTTCCGCTAGTTTTTCTTCCTCAATCACTTCCAAAGCAGCAAGTGACACCGCGCAGGCTAATGGGTTTCCTCCGAATGTTGACCCGTGGGAACCTGGATTAAATACGCCCAATACGTCAGAATTAGCCACGACACAGGAAATTGGGAATACCCCGCCTCCTAATGCTTTACCTAAGATCAACATATCAGGATTTACGTCTTCCCAATCACAGGCAAACATTTTACCTGTCCGCGCTAAGCCCACTTGAATTTCATCAGCAATGAACAATACATTGTTTTCCTTACATAGATCTGATGCCGCTTTCAAAAATCCTTCTGGTGGTAAGATAATCCCTGCTTCACCTTGAATTGGCTCTATTAAAAATGCAGCAGTGTTTGGTGTGATGGCGGCTTTCAATGCTTCAAGATCACCATAAGGAATTAAATTGATTCCTGGAAGCATTGGTCCAAAACCGCGCTTATATTCCGGGTCTGATGATAAAGAAACTGCTCCCATCGTCCGGCCATGGAAATTTCCTACACAGGCAATTATTTCTGCTTGGTTTTCTGCGATTCCTTTTACATCATAACCCCAGCGACGCGCTGCTTTAAGTGCTGTTTCAACCGCTTCTGCACCAGTATTCATTGGGAGGGCCATGTTTTTATTAGTTAATTGACAAATTTTTTCATACCATGGTCCGAGTTGATCATTATGAAAAGCTCGAGAAGTTAGGGTGACCTTATCTGCTTGGTCTTTTAATGCTTGAATGATTTTTGGGTGACGATGTCCTTGGTTAACCGCTGAATAGGCACTTAACATGTCCATGTAACGGTTTCCTTCTGGACTTTCCACCCAAACACCCTCCGCCTTCGCGATAACGATTGGCAGTGGATGATAGTTATTAGCACCGAATTTATGTGTTTGTTCAATAATTTGATTCGTTTTAGTAGTTTCTGAGACTGTCATTATAGTTCCTCCTCTAATTTCCTCGGGTAGGTTAAGTTCCCGAACCCACCCAAGGGATCTTTGATGTAGTTTTTAAAGTGTTTCAGATGTGGTTTTAGCTTGCATATGAAGCAGTAAATATTCTGGACCGCCTGCTTTCGAATCCGTTCCAGACATATTGAAACCTCCAAATGGCTGGTATCCAACAATTGCACCTGTACAAGTACGGTTAAAATATAGATTCCCGACGTGGAATTCTTCGCGTGCGCGTTCAATATGCTCGCGATTATTCGAAATCAATGCACCCGTTAAACCATAGTCCGTATTATTTGCAATGGTCATCATATGGTCAAAGTCACGTGCTTTACTAATACCAAGAACTGGTCCGAAAATTTCTTCTTGCATAAGGCGTGCGTTTTCATCTAAATCAGCGAAGATCGTCGGCTGGATGAAGTACCCTTTTGAATCATCGCCTTCGCCGCCCGTCATAAGTCGGCCTTCTTGCTTTCCTACTTCCATATAGTTCATAATTTTTTTGAACGATTTTCCATCAATAACAGGTCCCATATAAGTATTGGCCTCTTCAGGATTTCCAAGAGTAAGTGTTCTTGTTAATGCAACAACTTTCTCAAGCACGACATCATAGACATCCTGATGAATAACTGCACGAGAACCGGCCGAACATTTTTGGCCAGAAAAACCGAAAGCGGAATAGACAATGCTTGAAGCAGCTAAATCTAAATCTGCATCGTTATCAACAACCACTGTGTCCTTACCGCCCATTTCAGCTATCACTCGTTTGATCCATTTTTGCCCTGGATGTACCTTCGCTGCCCGTTCATTAATACGGCATCCTACTTCACGTGAACCAGTAAAGGATACAAAGCGTGTTTTTGGATGATCAACGAGGTAATCGCCAATTTGTGCTCCGCTACCTGGCACAAAGTTTAACACTCCTTTTGGAAGACCTGCTTCCTCCATCAACTCGACAAATTTTGCTGCAACTACTGGTGTGGAGTTTGCTGGTTTAAGAAGAACAGTATTCCCCGAAACAATTGCTGCAATGGTTGTTCCAGCCATAATCGCTAATGGGAAGTTGAACGGTGAAATAATAATCCCTACACCTAGTGGGATATAGTGATACTGGTTAAATTCCCCAGTTCGGCTATTTACCGGTGAGCCTTCTTTCAATTTAAGCATTTGACGACCGTAATACTCGATAAAGTCGATCGCTTCGGCAGTATCTGCATCAGCTTCTTTCCATGGCTTTCCAGCTTCCTTCACAAGATAAGCTGAAAACTCGTGTTTTCTACGGCGCAAAATGGCGGCTGCTTTGAATAAAATATTGGCACGATGTTCTGGTCTCCACTTTTTCCACGTTTCAAATGTTGTTAATGCGGCATGCATCGCCTTCTCTGCTAATTCCTGGTCTGCCATTGACACTCGACCAATGATTTCTTCTTTATTTGCTGGATTAATAGATATAATTTTTTCCTCAGTTGTAATCTGTTCTCCACCGATGACTACCGGATAATCCTTGCCAAGCTGTGTTTGTACAAAGGTGAGTGCATCTTGAAATGCTTGTTTATTTTTTTCATCTTCGAAGTTAGTAAATGGTTCATGTGAATATGTTTTCAATGGTTGTTCCCCCTTGTCGTTTGCTACATCAAATAAATATGCAAGTTCTGTGCCAACTTGTATTTTGCATAAATAAAGGGTTTTCATTGCATTAGGTGCAAATTAATTTTGCGCAAAATAAATAATTTATTTCTTTACGCAAAATTTTTTGGCATTTTGAACATTTTTACAATGAAAAAGATGCAAAAAAATCATTTTATAGGAAAGATGTACCAATTTAATGTAATAAAACCCTTTTCACTGTGTATTTCATGGTATATTGAGATTAATAGAAAGATAATTCTGATAGTTAAAAGGAGAGATTGATTTGATTATCCCTTACAAAGGTATTTCCCCTGCTGTCCACGACTCTGTATTTGTAGCGCCTGGTGCTTATTTAATCGGTGATGTAAGAATTGGAAAGGATTCGTCCGTTTGGTTTAATGCGGTGCTACGTGGTGATGACGGCCCGATTATCATCGGTGAACGCTGCAGCATTCAGGATAATTCAACGATTCATTTATTCGAAGGATTTCCGGTTGAAATTGCGGATGATGTGACAATTGGTCATAATGTTATTCTGCATGGCTGTAAAGTGGGCAATCGGTGTATTATTGGAATGGGCTCGACGCTGTTAGACAATGTTGAGGTTGGCGAGGATTGTATTATCGGGGCCAATACGCTTCTTTCTGGTGGAATAAAAATCCCACCTCGTTCACTTGTGCTGGGGTCACCCGGTAGAGTGGTCAGAGAAATCACCCAAAAGGACCTGGACCTGCTCCAGATGTCCAGCGAGCACTACGTCCAAAGAGGTAAAGAGTTTAGAGAGATTCTTAAATAATATAAAGGTGCCTGACACCAACATTTCGTTGGTGTCAGGCACCATAAACTCCAAGGTTATTTACTCTCACTGACAGCGGTTGTTTTTGCTGGTATAGCGAAACTTAGCACAATATTAATTAAACTTAGTACCAGGGCATAGAGGAAGAGGTTTTTCATTCCAATATGGATGTTTACAGCATGATTGATGATTAGCCCCATCGCTGTTACACCAATGGATGTTCCGATGTTTTTTAAAAACATTTGGAGCGAAGTGGACATCCCCTTGATATGGGATTCAGCAAATTCTTGGGAAGCAATGGTTCCTACTGCGAAGATTAAACCAAAAGCAACGCCTTGAATAGTAAGAATAAAAAACAAACTAAAATAGGATAGATCTGTGATGAATAGGTATAATGCTAAGCCTGAAATCGTAGTGACAAAACTTCCGATAATAAATAAATTTTTGTATCCAAAACGTATGATCCACCCACCAGCAGGGGTACTTCCGAATGTCCAGCCAAATGCGATACTTAGCAAAATGAGTCCACTCTTATAAATACTCATCTGACTTCCTTCTTGAAGGTATAATGGAATAAAGTTAGATGTTCCAAAAAAAGCCAAACAATAAACTAGCATATATAAATTCGTCATGAGAATTCCCTTATTCCTAAACAATGATACAGGGAGGAACGGATGGGTTTCTTTTCTCTCTACTAAAACAAAGACGATTAAACCAATGATTCCTAGGATCACCAACCATAGAGAATTTTTTATATTAGTAGATAACAATAATATCGTAATCGAAATCCCAAATAAGAAGAAACCTTTATAGTCAATATGTGTCTTCTTAAATTCCATCTGTTCTTTATAGGGAAGCAAACATAGCACGCTGGCAATACCGATAGGAATATTAATAAAGAAAATCCATCTCCATGTTAATGCTTCAACAAAGAAAGAACCTAGGATAGGTCCAATAATGGATGAAATCGCCCAAATCCCACTAAAAACTGCTTGAATTTTTCCGCGTCTTTCAATCGTAAACAAATCTCCTACGATAATCATGGAAAGTGGAATCATCCCTCCTGCACCTAAACCTTGAATCCCCCTAAATATTATCAGTGTGATCATGGAATTAGCCATCCCACAAAGGATCGAACCAAGAGTAAAAAATCCCACTGAAAACATTAACAGTTTTTTTCGGCCATACATATCTGATAATTTACCGTATAGAGGTACTGTAACCGTACTAGCTAACATATAAACAACAAATATCCAAGCAAAGAACTCCATACCGCCAAGTTGTTTGACAATGGTCGGGCTTGCCGTTTGCATAATATTAGCATCTAATGCTGAAATCAAGGTCGTGATTACTAGACCCCAAAATACATACCTATTCTTTTTCATAACTTCCTCCATAAGCGTTTGACAGCTATTAATTAAAATTCCGTATTCCTTTATTAAACATAACTAAAACAGAAAGCAAAACGATGATCGTACTAAAGGTAACAAGCTTGTATCTGTTTCGTTTGAAATGAACTCACAGTCCCCCTCCTAATCTCTCCGAATCTTTATCTATAGGATAGTTTATCATTTTTTCATCTAAATAGAATAAGCCATTCAATTAGAATGGCTTACTTCCATCTTCAATAACGGCTGGGTAATCGTTGGTAAAATGACTTCAATCGTTGTTCCTTCATTTATTTTACTATAAATGTTCAGTTCCCCATTATGACCTTCGATAATTTTGTAGCAGGTCATTAAGCCGAGACCCGTTCCTTTTTCCTTGGTTGTATAAAATGGCTCCCCAAGTGTAGAAATCCGTTCTTGTGGAATACCGACACCTTGATCAATAATCTGAATCGATATTTTTCCCTCGTCTTTTTCTTTTACGACAACTCGGATAGATCCACCCTTGGGCATGGCTTCCATTGCGTTTTTAAGTAAATTTAAAAACACTTGCTTTAATTGATTTTCCTCGCAGCTAATCAACGGCAAATCATGATCAAAATCTATATTAATTTGAATATTATTCAAAAGTGATTGGTTGTTTATTAACGTGATGACATCCTTTAAGAGGATTCTAATATCTTGTGTCATATAGACAGCTGATGACGGTTTGGGCAGGACTAGGAATTCCCCGACGATTTCATTTATCCGGTCGAGTTCAGATAACACAATCTCAAAATATACCTCTTTCTGGGTGCTGGTTTTTAACAGTTGAATAAAACCTTTGATGGAAGTGAGAGGATTTCGGATTTCATGGGCTATTCCAGCTGCCATTTGACCTAACAGCGCTAATTTTTCAGACTTTTGAATGAGTCGATCTGTTTCTTCAATTTTTTCAGTTATATCCTTCCCAATCGACAAAATGGCTTCTTTCCCACCAAAAACGATCAATAAGGAAGATACCTCAAATAAAAAAATGGATCCATCCAATCGCTTTGCTTTGTAATCAATGGTGTGAACAGGCTGCTTTTCTTTTTTTATTTGTTTAAATCGTTCAAGCATCCGACTTCTATATTCAGGAGCAATAAAATCCAAAATGGACTTCCCCATCAAATCTTCAAGCTTCTCGGCACCAATCATGCTAAGCGCTGCCTTATTTACATACACTAATTTATGATTCCGCGTAACATAGACAGGAGCAGGCAATGAATCGATCAACTTCTTATAGCTTTCTTCACTTGCACGGGCCTTTTTTTCATAGTTGCGCGCCTTGTCATATTGCCACCCCACCACCCAGGCAATCAGGGTAAACAGAAAAAAGTCAATCGAGAAAAAAGGTAGATGATCGAAAATCTTTTGGTAGCTGGTAAATAGAATCGAAATCAGCACCAGGATAATTTGACCGGATTTATTCATGGGTCAGCCCTCTTATTTAGGTATATTTACTTATGCAATTCGACATAATTTTATTAATTCCTCTATTAAAATCAATATATATAATTATGGAGAGAAACAGGGAAAAAATCTACCTAAATTCAATAGAAATTTTTGATTAACATCAAGAATTTTGCCTCTTTCTAGTTTGTCAGACTTATTGGCAAAAAAAAAGAGTCTATAATCTTCATTATAAACTCCTAAAGCCCTTATAAAACTATTTCTTCTTTAAACATTTCAGGAAACCACGATAGTTTTTCTGATAGTTTCACAACTTCTCCGATCACAATCATGGCTGGATTGGTGATTCGTTTCTCCGTTACTACTTCAACGATCGTCTCAAGTGTACCAACAACTGATCGTTGAGTCCCTTTTGTCCCTTGTTCAATGACAGCGATGGGTGTAGTAGAATCCTTCCCAAAGGCTTGCAATTGGTTGCAAATAAATGGAAGATGCTTAACGCCCATATATATGGCCAATGTATCAACACCGTGGGCAAGATGATCCCAGCGAATGTTATTGGGTTGTCCGCTCAAACAATGACCTGTAACCATGGCGAAGGATTGGCTCATTCCTCGGTGAGTGACAGGTATTCCTGCATAGGCTGGAGCAGCAATTCCAGCTGTGATTCCTGGAACCACTTCAAAATAGATCCCATTTTGCGATAATACTTCTGCTTCTTCACCACCACGTCCAAAAATAAACGGGTCGCCTCCTTTTAAACGAACAACCGTTTTGCCAGCCAGGGATTTTTCGAGTAATATTTGATGGATGGAATCCTGGGAAACACAATGGTTCCCCGGCTCTTTTCCACAATAAATGAACTCAGTATCAGCTTTACAGTAATCTAGTAAGCTCGGATTAACGAGTCGATCATAAAGAATGACTTCAGCCCGCTCAAGGCATTTCATTGCTTTAACAGTAATTAACTCAGGATCGCCAGGCCCGGCTCCAACAATATAAACTTTCCCCTTTTTATCGGTCATATGAACCTGACCTCCTTTTTTGAGAACTAATCGATGAGGAGAAACACTTCATCCCCGACTATTTTAGTTTGATAGGTTTTCACACAGCCAACATCTGGCTCCTGCACCTTCCCATTATCCAAACATATTTTCCAATCATGCATCGGACAGAATACAAATTCGCCGCTTACCAAGCCTTCGCTCAAAACCCCGCCTTTATGCGGACAGCGATTTTCTATGGCACGAATGGTTCCGTTTAATAATTTGAATACAGCCACCTCTTTATCTCCAACACATACAGTTTTACCTATTCGTTCTGGCAGGTCCCGAATAGAACCGATCGACACTACTTCTCCGTTTTTCTTTATCATTGGACAATTTCCTCCTTTAGGTGGTAAGTTTTAAGACATTACTACACTCTCAAACAATTCTTTTCTTACTTTTTCATCCTCAGTTATAGTTTTCCAAGGATCCTTAATTACCGATAAGGCATCTTCCATCCGCTTATTTAATTCTTGACGTTTTGTTTTATCATCTAGAACGGATCGTACATGTGATAACCCCACGCGTTCAATCCAAGCTGAAGTACGTTCCAAATAATTGGCTGTTTCACGATAATATTGAAGGTACGCGCCAGTGATCTCCATGGCCTCTTCGGATGTTTTTACTTTATATAATAGGTCGCCGCCGCGTACATGGGTACCGCCATTTCCACCGACATACAGTTCCCAGCCGCCGTCAATTCCAATAAAACCAATATCTTTAAACCCAGACTCAGCGCAGCTTCTCGGACAAGCGGAAACAGCCATTTTCACCTTATGTGGTGTTTGTAGACCTTCAAATTTCTTTTCGAGGTAGATCCCAAGTCCCATGGAATCTTGGGTTCCAAAGCGGCAGAACTGTTCACCGACACATGTTTTGACTGTTCGCAATGATTTCCCGTAGGCAAACCCTGACGGCATATCCAAATCTGTCCATACTTTTGGCAAGTCTTCCTTTTTTACTCCCAACAAGTCAATTCTTTGTCCACCGGTTAGTTTTACTAGCGGGATATCGTATTTTTCTACCACGTCCGCAATTCGTCGTAAGTCTTGTGCGTTTGTGACACCGCCATACATTCGTGGTACAACCGAATAGGTGCCATCCTTTTGAATGTTTGCATGCATCCGTTCATTGACAAATCGGGATTCCTTTTCATCTTGATAATCAATTGGATGTACCATCCCCAAGTAGTAATTCAGAGCTGGTCGGCATTTTGAACAGCCTTCCTCAGAACTCCACCCTAGTACATTCATCACTTCTTTGATATGGGTTAATCCTTTTGTTTTTATCTCTTCTACCACTTCATCTCTAGATAATGAAGTACAGCTGCAAATCGCTTCTTTTTGTAAAGTGCCATCAAATTCGGATCCAAGCGTATGTTGCAGCACTTCCGCAACTAGAGGCTTACAGCCACCGCAAGATCGGGAAGCACTGGTACAAGCTTTGATTTCATCAACCGATGAACAACCTTGATTCTGGATTGCCTCGATAATGGCTCCTTTGGATACACCGTTACATCCGCAAATGATTTCCTCGTCACTCATGGATGCAACTAAACTGCTGCCAAAATCCTCATTTAACGGTTGTAAAAGTGATACCTTGGTGGTAGAGGAAACATCCGCTTCCTTTTGAATCATCGAAAAGAGGCGATTTCCGTCACTGCTATCACCGAACAACACGGCACCAACAATTTTATTGTCTTGGATCACAATCTTCTTATAAATCCTGTCATTTCCATCAAAAACCTTGATGGCTTCCTTTCCTTCGCCTTCCATAAAGTCTCCAGCTGAAAACACTTCTACCCCGGAGACCTTCAACTGTGTGGATAAAACAGACCCATGGTAACCATTGGTCTCCAACCCGCAAATATGTTTTGCTAATACTTTTCCTTGCTCAAATAAAGGGGCTACTAGACCGTATACTATTCCGTTGTGCTCTGCACATTCTCCTACAGAATAAACATCAGGGATAGTCGTTTGCATAAAGTTGTTGACAACAATTCCTCGATTGACAGCTAACCCGCTTACTTTGGCTAATTCCGTATTTGGCTTGATGCCAACAGCCATGACAACTAAGTCTGCATCAAGCAACGTTCCATCACTAAACCTTAGACCTTCAACGCGTTCTTCTCCAAGAATTTCTTGTGTTTGCTTTTCTAATAAAAATTTCATACCCTGTTTTTCTAATTCTCTTTGCAGCAACTTCCCTGCTTGTGGGTCTAATTGGCGCTCCATTAAATATGGGGCGAGATGAATGACCGAAACTTCCATTCCTAGATTTAGAAGACCTCTTGCTGCTTCGAGCCCAAGTAATCCTCCGCCAATCACGGCTGCCTTTTTATACTTTTTCGAAGTTTCAAGCATGACCTCTGTGTCCTTTATATCCCGAAAAGCTGTAACTCCTTTCTTTTCAGCACCTGGAATTGGAAGGATAAATGGAAGTGACCCTGAGGCGATTATCAATGCATCATACGGTTCCACTCTCCCTAAGTCTGTGATAATGACTTTCCGTTTCGAATCGACTTTGATCACTGTTTCACTTGTAAATAATTGAATGTTGTTCTCTTTGTACCAATCCCAGTCATTTAGCGTAATGTCATTTACATTTGTATCCCCTTGTAATACTTTTGAAAGTAGGATTCTATTGTAATTCGGATGCGGTTCACTTCCGAATATGGTAATCTCAAATGATTCCTTTGATAGTTTTATAATCTCCTCAATCGTTTTAACTCCAGCCATACCATTTCCAACAAGAACCAACTTTTTCTTATCCATGTCAGCTTTCCTCCCGTTTGTAAGTTTCCTAAACTATATCACAGACCATTTAAAAACTAACTTATCGTGTAAGGTCTTCTAACATAAAAGTTTTTTAATTAAAGAAATCAACTATTGGGCTCACCTTAACAGCACTGACTTTAAATCCAGGCATTTTGCATTCTGGGTCCAATTCTTTCGAAACGAGGAGATTGATATTTTGCGAGTCTGCCCAGTGAAAAGGTACAAAAATGGTATCATGGCGTATCGTTTCAGACCATTTACTTCTAACCACAACACTTCCCCTACGTGATTCAATTTTCACCAATGATTGGTCTTGGATTTGAAATTTTGCTGCGGTTCCCGGGTGGATTTCCATAAATGGTTCTATGTTTCTTGCCGCTAACGCTGGACTTTTTCTGGTTTGCACTCCTGTTAAGTAATGTGACATGACTCTTCCAGTGGTTAAATAGAGCGGGAATTCATCACATAATTGTTCTTTTGGAATCTCAGGAATGTTCGGAACAACCACCATCGCCGCCTTTCCATCCACGTGGGCAAAAGAGGTTTCAAATAGTCGTTTCGTCCCACTGTGGTCAGTTTCTGGGCATGGCCACAATATACCGCCTTCCTTCCGAAGACGTTCGTATGTGATTCCATAATAATCAGCAGTCCCACCACGGCTTGCCGTCCTTAGTTCAGAAAAAATTTCTTCAGCAGAAGAAAAGGAAAAATATTCCTCTTTTCCAAGCACACGGGCAAGTTCACAAATGATTTGCCAATCATGTTTCGCTTCCCCTGGACACGGGAAGCTTGCTTCCCGTAATGTTACCCGCCCCTCTAGATTCGTCATCGTTCCTTCATCTTCTAGATAGGAGGAGGCAGGGAGTATAACATCTGCTAAACTAGCAGTTTCTGAAATAAACAAATCAACTGCTACAAGGAAATTTAACTTTTTCATTGCCTCCTTGACGAAATGAGCATTCGGATGGGAGACCGTGGGGTTGGAACACATGAGAAACAAACCTTTTATTTCCCCTTCATCGATTTTCTCCATCATTTCATAAGCCGAGACTCCTTTACGTGGTAAATCGTCCTGGTCAATCCCCCAAATACTGGCTACATAGTTTCGATGTTCTTCATTCTCAATCGAGCGATAGCCGGGAAGCTGGTCTGCTTTTTGGCCATGTTCTCTCGCCCCCTGTCCATTTCCTTGTCCTGTGATCGCACCATAACCACAATTCGGCTTGCCGATTTTCCCTGTTGAAACCAGAATATTTAGGAAATTACGGACAGTCATCGACCCATTCGTGTGTTGTTCCACTCCTCTCGCTGTAAAAATCATTCCGGTCTCTTCTTTGCCAAACCTAACTGCTGCCCTGCGAATAAGAGGAATTGGAACACCGGTAATCTTTTCTATTTCTTCTAAGCTGAAGGATAATACATACTCTTTTACATCTTTAAACCCGTTCACACGATCTTGAACAAACTTTTCATCGACATAATTCTCTTCAACAATCACTTTCAATATCCCATTTGCTAATACAGCATCCGTTCCTGGTTTTGGTTTTAAATGCAAGTCTGCTATTTTCGTTGTGGCTGTTTCCCGCGGATCGATTGCGATGATATAAGCTCCATTTTCTTTTGCTCTTTCAAAATAAGGCATAATGGTTGGCTGACATTCAGCAATATTGGTTCCCGCCAAGATGATACAACGAGTAGATGAAATTTCTGCCAAGCTATTCGTGAAGCCTCTGTCCAATCCAAAGGTTTGGTTCGCAGCCGAAGCAGCCGCAGACATACAAAGACGGCCATTATAATCAATGTATTTTGTTTTTAATGCCACGCGGGCAAATTTCCCTAATAAATAGGCCTCTTCATTCGTGATGGATGCACTACCGTATACTGCTAGGGCATTTTGACCAGATTCTGTTTGAATCTTCGTAAAGTTTTCTTTAATATGATTCAACGCTTCCTCCCATGAAACACGGACGAATTCTCCGTTGACTTTTACCATTGGATATTTCAAACGCTCTTTATGAAAAGCATGTTGATGGGCATTCATGCCCTTTACACATAAGCGCCCTTCTGAAGTTGGATTGTCTTTCCCGATGGTTATATATTTTTTTCTAGTCACAATTGATTGTTCAACCAACTGCATTTTACATTGCATACTGCAGTAAGGACATTGAGAGTCGTATCTTTTTTCTGATTTCACTTCTTGTTCCTTGGTACGAAAATACTTTAACAATGCTTCTGTCAAGATGATCACCCTTTTCTATTTTTGGCTCTGTTACACTCGCTTGTTGCTTTCCACTCCAAGCACTTGCTTTCCGTTAAACTTTTTGCGGAGCAAACGATCATTCTCTAACCGCAGCAATAATTGCTGGCGATGTTCTAGGTCAAACAGAATTTCACGCACATGGACTAGACCGACTCTTTCGATCCATTGCCCGGTGCGTTCGAGGAAATTGGCTGTTTCACGGTAATATTGAATAAAAGCACAAATAATTTCGATCACATCCTGATTCTCGGATTCAAGGCACAGTAACTGTCCCGCACGGACATTTCGCCCGCTGCTGCCACCAACGTAAATTTCCCATCCAATACCGGTTCCAATGACACCAATATCTTTCGTCGTTGAACCTGCGCCGTTATGCATACAAGCAGATACGCCCATTTTTACACGATAGGGAGTTGTGAGAAATTCCAATCTTTTTTCAAGGCTGACAGCTAGTTCCATCGATGAATCTTTGTCACAACGGCAAATATGTTCACCGATACTCGTTTTCACATTTTGAACCATATTTCCATAAGTAGAACTGACTTCCATGTTCAAATCTGCCAACATAGCAGACAAATCTTTTTTCTTCACGCCCATCAAATGAATTCTTTGTTCACTGGTGACAGCCATATTTGTAATGCCGTAACTCTCAGCAACCTCGGCAATTGCCCTCAATTGTCCTGCTGATGTTTTTCCGCCGTACATCTGAGGGATGACCGTGTACGTTCCATCCTTTTGAATGATGGCAATCATTTGTTCGGATATAAATAGATTCTCTTGTTGGCTCTCATATTCCGGGTAAATCATGCCTAAATAGTAGGCTATTGCAGGCCGACAGACAGAACACCCTTCCTTATTGCCCCAATCAAGGACCTTCATCACTTCTTCTACCGTAGTCAAGCCTTGCCATTGCATCTCATAAACCACCTCATCTTCCGTTAGTGATGTACAGGTGCACATTGATTTTTGTTCTATTACCTCATCAAATTCATCACTTTGAATGTAGTGGAGTAAATCAGCTACTAATGGTTTACAGCCCCCGCAAGCCCCTGAAGCCTTGGTACATTTCTTCACTTGTTCGACGGTCGTTAATCCGTTTTTTTGAACAGCTTCTATAATTGTCCCTTTAGCTACTCCATTACAATTGCAAATTATTTCATGATGTGCCATGGAAGCGACTGAATTGGCATCCCCATTTAATGCTTGAAAAAGAGTAACTTTCTCTATGTCTGACACATCTTTCTTTTTTAAGATCATTTCTAGTAATCTTGTACGATCGCTTGTGTTTCCGAATAATACGGCACCTACCAACTTAGATTCTTCGAAAACCAACTTCTTATAAACACCATCTAACTCATCGTTAATTTCAATCGACTTCAATCTTTCCTCACAGTTAAACTGACCAACCGAAAACACATCCACTCCCGAAATTTTTAATTGCGTGGAAAGAACAGTTCCTTCATACCCCTTTAAATCGAAACCGCAAATCCGTTTTGCCAGCACCTTCCCTTGGTCATAAAGCGGCTTTACCAACCCATATACCTTTCCGCGGTGTTCCACACATTCACCGACAGCATAAATGTTGGGGATATTCGTTTCTAAATAATCGTTGACAAGGATTCCCCGGTTGATCTCAATGCCACTACCCTTTGCTAACTGGATATTGGGCCTCACCCCAACCGCCATCACAACCAAATCAGCAGCAGTTTCTGTACCATCTTTAAAGGAAACTCTTTCAACACGCTTTCTTCCGCAAATCTTCTTTGTTTCTTTTTCAAAAAGAAAACGCAAACCTTGCTTTTCCAATTCTGATTGCAATAGTTTTGCGGCCGTTTCATCCAATTGTCTTTCCATTAAATGTCGGCCATTATGAACCACCGTTACATCCATACCTAGATTAAGCAGACCTTTGGCAGCCTCTAATCCTAAGACTCCTCCGCCAATAACGATAGCTTTTTTAAAACTTTTGGCCGTATCAATCATTCTCTGACAATCTTCAATGGTTCGAAACGTGATTACTCCATCTTTATCTGCACCGGGTACAGGGAGCAGAAATGGCACAGACCCTGTTGCGATGATAAGTCGGTCATAGGAGAGCTCTCGACTCTTATTCGTTAGTAAGACTTGATTTTTGGAATCAATTTTTAAGACCGTTTCACCTGTGTACAGCTCGATGTTGTGTTCGTTATACCAATTCTGATCATTGATAGTAATATCATTAAACGTAGTACTACCCTGCAAAACAGCTGATAATTGAATTCGATTATAGTTAAGGTGCGGTTCAGATCCGAAAATAGTAATGTCAAAAAGTTCAGGCGCTTCTCGTAAAATTTCCTCTATACATCGTACACCTGCCATTCCATTCCCTATCAATACCAGTTTTTGTTTTTTCATTCAAAATACCTCCGCTAGTTATCTATGTCGGTCACTGCAACCATAAATATCACCTATTATTCCATAAATCTTGTGAAAAGAAATTCATTGTGTAACATTTTCTAACACGGTAAGTTTGTGTGTCAGAAGACCTTACATAAAAGGAGACATCCCACTTCTCATTAGGATATTGTTTAACAAAGCAAGAGAAACACATGTGAAGGGGGAAAAGGGATGAAAAACAGTATCGGTTTATTTTCATTTGTGGTTTTACTAATCAAGGTCATGTTTTCAAAAGATAACTGTTTTGAATGGTAAAAAATGCTAGTTCGTTTTTGCAAAAAACTGTCTTCTAGGAAAGGGGAATAATAGTATGAAGGTATCTGATTTAAAAAAAAGCGGTCATGCACCATCGTTAGCAGCTTCATTTTTATACTTTGATGTTAGTTTCATGATATGGGTTATTTTAGGGGCATTAGGGGTTTATATTACAAAGGATTTTGGACTAACCCCCTCGCAGAAGGGTTTTATCGTTGCACTTCCAATCTTAAGTGGATCTTTTTTCCGGATCATCCTTGGTGTTTTAACTGATCGAATCGGTCCACGGAAAACGGCTATCAGCGGAATGCTCGTTACCATTATACCCCTAGTATGGGGGTGGTTATTTGGTCAAACTTTAACTGAACTGTATATGATCGGGATTCTTCTTGGGGTGGCAGGTGCGAGTTTTGCTGCAGCCATTCCGATGGCAAGCAGATGGTATCCGCCGCATTTACAAGGACTGGCAATGGGAATTGCTGGGGCTGGGAACAGCGGAACACTGTTTGCTACCTTATTTGGACCGCGTCTTGCAGAACAACTGGGCTGGCATAATGTCTTGGGATTAGCACTTATTCCTTTATTGACCGTATTTATCCTGTATATCTTTTTGGCAAAGGATGCTCCTTCTCAACCAGCACCAAAACCAGTAATTGAATATTTAAAAGTATTCAAGCAAAAGGATACATGGTATTTTTGTTTGCTTTACAGTGTTACCTTCGGGGGATTTGTCGGTTTGTCCAGTTTCTTAAGCATCTTTTTCGTCGATCAATATGATTTATCAAAAGTAAGAGCAGGCGATTTTGTTACACTTTGTGTGGCAGCAGGAAGCTTTTTCCGTCCAGTTGGCGGTTTTATTGCTGACAAAATCGGTGGTGTCCGCCTTCTTACCTTTCTATTTATCGGAGTTGCACTAAGTATGTTTGGAGTGAGTCAGCTTCCACCTTTAGCTGTTGTGACCACTTTATTGTTTATCGGAATGCTCTGCTTGGGAATGGGGAATGGAGCAGTTTTTCAATTGGTACCGCAGCGCTTCCAAGAGGAAATCGGAATGATAACTGGAATTGTAGGAGCGGCCGGGGGCGTAGGTGGATTTTTTGTCCCCAATATATTAGGAACACTTAAGGAAGTTACTGGTACGTATGGAACAGGCTTTATGGTTTATACGGGAATTGGGATAGCGGCATTGTTGGTGTTATTTTTGGCACAAGTATCATGGCGAAGAACTTGGTCAAATAAGGAAGCTTCTTTGAAAAATTAACAAAAACGCATTTGCCTTTAATTATGGCAAATGCGTTTTTTTATTTGAGTCTCTAGTTCTACTTATTCTTAAAAGCAAGAACTCTTTATTTTAAAACCACAGTCTTGCATGGTAGTCATATTCATAGATATCCACTTTTTCTTCCTCTTCTTTTTTAGGGTTACACTCTTCGCAAGGTTCTTCGGCCTGGTTATGTTTACACTGTTCAATTAAAAGTTCCATGGTTATGTCCCCTTTCCTACTTCTTACTATCTATTTTAATGGAAGCGTTTTCATTTGTCTTGTGGTTTTTATTGGTAAATTATTAATACATAGAATAGTGCGTTTCGACTGATAGCGGAAACGCACTATAATGTATATCTTGAAGTTTAAAGAGAGTCACTTTTTTTTAGAAAGTCCCCTGACACTCTCAAAAACTCTTCCGGCTCCTCTACATAAGGCATATGAGCACTGTGCTCATATACATGGAACGATGAACCTGGTGTTAAAGTGCTGTAGTACTGTGTTGTTTCCGGAGTCGCTTCATCAAACCGGCCGCATGTAAATAGTGTCGGACATGGGATTTCCTTGAGTCGTGCGGTACAGTCAAATTCCTTCAGGTTCCCGAGTACGGTAAATTCAGAAGGTCCCCACATGATATTGTATACTTCTGGGTTTCTATTTTTAGAGCCCTGTTTTAACCATTCTGGATACGGATCCAAACGGCAGACGAAGTATTTGTTAAATACCTCTGTTGCCTTTTTATATTCCTCTGAGTCGGTGGTTCCCTTTTCTTCGCAACTTATAATTATTTCCTTAGTTTCATTTGGCAGTTTTTCAAGATTTCGTCTTTGATCTTGCTCCCATAGTGGAGCACTTAAGCATGGACTTGAAAAAATAACACTTTTCACCCCGCTAGGTCTGGTTAAACAATAGGCTGCTGCGAGCGTTGTCCCCCAGGAATGGCCAAGGAGATGCACTTCTTCAAGGTTAAGGGCTTGTCTGACCTGGGCCAATTCCTCAACAAATCTTTCAATTCTCCATAAGGAAGTATCCGAAGGACGGTCGGATTTCCCACATCCTAATTGATCGTAAAAGATTACGGGGCGGTCTTTCGCTAGATCCTTTAAACCTTGAAGGGAATAACAAGATGATCCAGGCCCGCCGTGTAAAATAATCACTGGAGTCCCTTTTGCATTTTTATTAAAAAGTTGATACCAAACCCTTCCCCCTGTAACATCAATGAATCCTTCCTCAAACATATTCATATCCCCTTTATTTAATTATGTTCTCCTAATTCAGTGATTCGACATCATTAATGAAAAACCCTGTTTTCACAACTGTTGAAATTCTATAATCTAGGGGAAATGAATGAGTCTCAGGCTAAATTTAAATGGGTACTCACTAAACACCCGGAAACCATCCAGGGGTCTGGATAATAGCTTGCCAAAGTGGGTCTGGAATTACCAATTCCTGTTGTTTATTTTTATCAATTTTTGTGACAATTTCCGATTCTTTGCCTTCAGCCACCTTTTGGACCCAGTCTGGATCAATAATCAGTTCACGTCCTAATGCGATTAGCGGAACACCTGATTGAATTGCTTTTAATGCATCATCAGCTGTATAGATTGATCCCACACCAATAACAGGAACGGTGGAACCTACCCGTTCTTGAATAATTTCGATTCGCGCACGTGTATCATCCACTCCGCGTCTTGGCATCGACCAAAAATCCTGAAGAGAAACGTGTAAATAATCAAGATTTTTTTTCGCTAATGCATCAATTAAAACTAAGGTATCAGCCATCGTAATCCCAGGTGTTTCCACTTCTTCCGGGGAAAACCGATACCCAACAATAAATGGTTCCTTTGTTAGTTCAGCTGCCACCTTTTTCACTTGATCCACAACTGCTAACGGAAAATTGAGTCGTTTTTCGAGACTGCCGCCCCATCTGTCCTCGCGGCGATTGGAATGCGGGGAGAAAAACTGTTGAATCAAATAGCCATTTGCACCATGGATTTCAACACCATCATATCCCGCTTCAATTGCACGACGAGTCGTCTCACCAAAATCATTAATAATTGCTTCAACTTCCTCATTTGTTAATTCCCTTGGGACAGGTTTACCTGGGCCTTCAGCAGGTATGTTGCTCGCACTGACAACGTCACCATTAGGAACTAACTCAGGCGGTACTTGCCGTCCGCCGTGAAAAATTTGCAAAATTGCTTTTGCTCCTTGGTCTTTTATTCCGGCAGCTATTTTCCGTAAACTTGGAATTAATTCATCTCGATCACCGCCAAATTCACCATGAAATCCTTTCCCGTTTGCTGTTACATAAGTACACGCAGTTATGACCATGCCCACACCACCAGAACGACGGGCATAATAATTTACTTCTGCATCTGTAACCGTACCATCTGGGTTAGATGAAAAGTTAGTCATCGGGGCCATCACAATTCGGTTCTTTAAAGATACTCCATTTGAAAATGTAAACGGTTCAAATAAGGCTGCATGCTTAGAATTCATTCTTTGTATTCCTCCAGATAGATTTTTCTATAAGAAAAAACAACAGTTATAGGAACTGTCGTTTTTCACGTTGAATGGTTATTGTCCTTGGGCACCATTAGGTGTAACCCGTCGAATGTGGTTGTCCTCAAAGTTATTTTTCCTTAGCGCATCAACTTTGTCGTTTAAGAGTTGCTTTTGATCAACTTCAGGTGAAGGTGTTTGCTTATTTTTTGGCATTTTAAGACCTCCCATTTAATAATTTAACCTCTCTTATTTTGCATTTATTGATCAAAATTAATCATTTTAATATAAATAATAAAGTTTTAATGGTTATTTGGTGCGATATAACTTACGTGTAAGTAAATTAGGGCATTCTAGCGGCGAATTTTAAGGTTTAACCGGCGAATTTGTTCGTTTAATCAGCGAATTTTAAGGTTCAATCGGCGAATTTGTTCGTTTAATCAGCGAATCTAAAAAAACAATAATTCCTTGAAAAATGGGCATAAAAAAAAACAACCTATTAAGGTTGTCTTAGATATGCCCGGCAACGTCCTACTCTCACAGGGACGCGTGTCCCAACTACCATCGGCGCTGAGAAGCTTAACTTCCGTGTTCGGTATGGGAACGGGTGTGACCTTCTCGCCATTGCTGCCAGACTATTTGGTTGAGGTTTCATTCCCTCAAAACTAGATAATGCAGAAGAAGTTTGTAAACTTTGAGTTCACCTTAAAAATGGTTAAGTCCTCGAACGATTAGTATCAGTCAGCTCCACATGTTACCACGCTTCCACCTCTGACCTATCAACCTGATCATCTTTCAGGGTTCTTACTAGCTTGCGCTATGGGAAATCTCATCTTGAGGGGGGCTTCATGCTTAGATGCTTTCAGCACTTATCCCGTCCGCACATAGCTACCCAGCGATGCTCTTGGCAGAACAACTGGTACACCAGCGGTGCGTCCATCCCG
>NZ_CP126107.1:3362500-3865000 GCF_030123365.1 Neobacillus sp. SuZ13
CCACGCTTCCACCTCTGACCTATCAACCTGATCATCTTTCAGGGTTCTTACTAGCTTGCGCTATGGGAAATCTCATCTTGAGGGGGGCTTCATGCTTAGATGCTTTCAGCACTTATCCCGTCCGCACATAGCTACCCAGCGATGCTCTTGGCAGAACAACTGGTACACCAGCGGTGCGTCCATCCCGGTCCTCTCGTACTAAGGACAGCTCCTCTCAAATTTCCTGCGCCCACGACGGATAGGGACCGAACTGTCTCACGACGTTCTGAACCCAGCTCGCGTACCGCTTTAATGGGCGAACAGCCCAACCCTTGGGACCGACTACAGCCCCAGGATGCGATGAGCCGACATCGAGGTGCCAAACCTCCCCGTCGATGTGGACTCTTGGGGGAGATAAGCCTGTTATCCCCGGGGTAGCTTTTATCCGTTGAGCGATGGCCCTTCCATGCGGAACCACCGGATCACTAAGCCCGACTTTCGTCCCTGCTCGACTTGTAGGTCTCGCAGTCAAGCTCCCTTGTGCCTTTACACTCTGCGAATGATTTCCAACCATTCTGAGGGAACCTTTGGGCGCCTCCGTTACTTTTTAGGAGGCGACCGCCCCAGTCAAACTGCCCACCTGACACTGTCTCCCACCCCGATCAGGGGTGCGGGTTAGAATTTCAATACAGCCAGGGTAGTATCCCACCGACGCCTCCACCGAAGCTAGCGCTCCGGCTTCTCAGGCTCCTACCTATCCTGTACAAGCTGTACCAAAATTCAATATCAGGCTACAGTAAAGCTCCACGGGGTCTTTCCGTCCTGTCGCGGGTAACCTGCATCTTCACAGGTACTATAATTTCACCGAGTCTCTCGTTGAGACAGTGCCCAGATCGTTACGCCTTTCGTGCGGGTCGGAACTTACCCGACAAGGAATTTCGCTACCTTAGGACCGTTATAGTTACGGCCGCCGTTTACTGGGGCTTCGATTCAGAGCTTCGCTTGCGCTAACCCCTCCTCTTAACCTTCCAGCACCGGGCAGGCGTCAGCCCCTATACTTCGCCTTGCGGCTTCGCAGAGACCTGTGTTTTTGCTAAACAGTCGCCTGGGCCTATTCACTGCGGCTCTTCGAGGCTATTCACCTCAAAAAGCACCCCTTCTCCCGAAGTTACGGGGTCATTTTGCCGAGTTCCTTAACGAGAGTTCTCTCGCTCACCTTAGGATTCTCTCCTCGCCTACCTGTGTCGGTTTGCGGTACGGGCACCTTTTATCTCGCTAGAGGCTTTTCTTGGCAGTGTGGAATCAGGAACTTCGGTACTAAATTTCCCTCGCTATCACAGCTCAGCCTTCGCGAGAGGCGGATTTGCCTACCTCTCAGCCTAACTGCTTAGACGCGCATATCCAACAGCGCGCTTACCCTATCCTCCTGCGTCCCCCCATTGCTCAAACGATAAAGAGGTGGTACAGGAATATCAACCTGTTATCCATCGCCTACGCCTTTCGGCCTCGGCTTAGGTCCCGACTAACCCTGAGCGGACGAGCCTTCCTCAGGAAACCTTAGGCATTCGGTGGATGAGATTCTCACTCATCTTTCGCTACTCATACCGGCATTCTCACTTCTAAGCGCTCCACCAGTCCTTACGGTCTAGCTTCAACGCCCTTAGAACGCTCTCCTACCACTGACATCAAAGATGTCAATCCACAGCTTCGGTGATACGTTTAGCCCCGGTACATTTTCGGCGCAGAGTCACTCGACCAGTGAGCTATTACGCACTCTTTAAATGGTGGCTGCTTCTAAGCCAACATCCTGGTTGTCTAAGCAACTCCACATCCTTTTCCACTTAACGTATACTTTGGGACCTTAGCTGGTGGTCTGGGCTGTTTCCCTTTTGACTACGGATCTTATCACTCGCAGTCTGACTCCCACGGATAAGTCTTTGGCATTCGGAGTTTGTCTGAATTCGGTAACCCGATGAGGGCCCCTAGTCCAAACAGTGCTCTACCTCCAAGACTCTTACTACGTGAGGCTAGCCCTAAAGCTATTTCGGAGAGAACCAGCTATCTCCAAGTTCGATTGGAATTTCTCCGCTACCCACACCTCATCCCCGCACTTTTCAACGTGCGTGGGTTCGGGCCTCCATCCAGTGTTACCTGGACTTCACCCTGGACATGGGTAGATCACCTGGTTTCGGGTCTACGACCACATACTCATACGCCCTATTCAGACTCGCTTTCGCTGCGGCTCCGTCTCTTCAACTTAACCTTGCATGGGATCGTAACTCGCCGGTTCATTCTACAAAAGGCACGCCATCACCCATGAACGGGCTCTGACTACTTGTAGGCACACGGTTTCAGGAACTATTTCACTCCCCTTCCGGGGTGCTTTTCACCTTTCCCTCACGGTACTGGTTCACTATCGGTCACTAGGGAGTATTTAGCCTTGGGAGATGGTCCTCCCTGCTTCCGACCGGATTTCACGTGTCCGGCCGTACTCAGGATCCACTCAGGAGGGAACGAAGTTTCGACTACAGGGTTTTTACCTTCTCTGACGGACCTTTCCAGGTCGCTTCATCTACCCCGTTCCTTTGTAACTCCATGTTGAGTGTCCTACAACCCCAAGAGGCAAGCCTCTTGGTTTGGGCTATGTCCCGTTTCGCTCGCCGCTACTCAGGGAATCGCGTTTGCTTTCTCTTCCTCCGGGTACTTAGATGTTTCAGTTCCCCGGGTATGCCTTCTATACCCTATGTATTCAGGTAAAGATACTGTTCCATTACGAACAGTGGGTTCCCCCATTCGGAAATCTCCGGATCAAAGCTTACTTACAGCTCCCCGAAGCATATCGGTGTTAGTCCCGTCCTTCATCGGCTCCTAGTGCCAAGGCATTCACCGTGCGCCCTTTCTAACTTAACCTAAAAGGTTTATAACTCTTACTTACATAAGAGAGAAAAACTAAAATGGCGATTACTCGATGTTTACTTTGCTTCTTCATTACGATTATCTAGTTTTCAAAGAACGAATGGTTTGAGAGAATTGCACTCTCAAAACTAAACAAACAAAGATCGATGCACAAACTGTTTTGTCTGGCTCATACGTCCAGCTTGTCTAGCTTCGGCTCCTAACTTCTCGGCCGTTTCGATCCGTCCCTACAAATCCAAAACCGGGATTTGCAGTGCCAGCTCTCCAACGTCTGTCGAAGTTGAACAGTCGCCTCCGCTTTTCCTATTATCCTTAGAAAGGAGGTGATCCAGCCGCACCTTCCGATACGGCTACCTTGTTACGACTTCACCCCAATCATCTGTCCCACCTTAGGCGGCTGGCTCCTTACGGTTACCCCACCGACTTCGGGTGTTACAAACTCTCGTGGTGTGACGGGCGGTGTGTACAAGGCCCGGGAACGTATTCACCGCGGCATGCTGATCCGCGATTACTAGCGATTCCGGCTTCATGCAGGCGAGTTGCAGCCTGCAATCCGAACTGAGAATGGTTTTATGGGATTGGCTAAACCTCGCGGTCTTGCAGCCCTTTGTACCATCCATTGTAGCACGTGTGTAGCCCAGGTCATAAGGGGCATGATGATTTGACGTCATCCCCACCTTCCTCCGGTTTGTCACCGGCAGTCACCTTAGAGTGCCCAACTAAATGCTGGCAACTAAGATCAAGGGTTGCGCTCGTTGCGGGACTTAACCCAACATCTCACGACACGAGCTGACGACAACCATGCACCACCTGTCACTCTGTCCCCCGAAGGGGAAAATCCTATCTCTAGGAGTGTCAGAGGATGTCAAGACCTGGTAAGGTTCTTCGCGTTGCTTCGAATTAAACCACATGCTCCACCGCTTGTGCGGGCCCCCGTCAATTCCTTTGAGTTTCAGCCTTGCGGCCGTACTCCCCAGGCGGAGTGCTTAATGCGTTAGCTGCAGCACTAAAGGGCGGAAACCCTCTAACACTTAGCACTCATCGTTTACGGCGTGGACTACCAGGGTATCTAATCCTGTTTGCTCCCCACGCTTTCGCGCCTCAGCGTCAGTTACAGACCAGAAAGCCGCCTTCGCCACTGGTGTTCCTCCACATCTCTACGCATTTCACCGCTACACGTGGAATTCCGCTTTCCTCTTCTGCACTCAAGTCCCCCAGTTTCCAATGACCCTCCACGGTTGAGCCGTGGGCTTTCACATCAGACTTAAAGGACCGCCTGCGCGCGCTTTACGCCCAATAATTCCGGACAACGCTTGCCACCTACGTATTACCGCGGCTGCTGGCACGTAGTTAGCCGTGGCTTTCTGGTTAGGTACCGTCAAGGTACCGGCAGTTACTCCGGTACTTGTTCTTCCCTAACAACAGAGCTTTACGACCCGAAGGCCTTCATCGCTCACGCGGCGTTGCTCCATCAGACTTTCGTCCATTGTGGAAGATTCCCTACTGCTGCCTCCCGTAGGAGTCTGGGCCGTGTCTCAGTCCCAGTGTGGCCGATCACCCTCTCAGGTCGGCTACGCATCGTCGCCTTGGTGAGCCGTTACCTCACCAACTAGCTAATGCGCCGCGGGCCCATCTGTAAGTGTCAGCCGAAACCGACTTTCAGCTTTTCCTCATGAGAGGAAAAGGATTATCCGGTATTAGCACCGGTTTCCCGGTGTTATCCCAGTCTTACAGGCAGGTTGCCCACGTGTTACTCACCCGTCCGCCGCTAGACTCCGAAGAGTCTCGCTCGACTTGCATGTATTAGGCACGCCGCCAGCGTTCGTCCTGAGCCAGGATCAAACTCTCCAAGAAAGTTGATTAGCTCATAAAAGTTACGTTGGCTCATGTTCTTTATATTAATAGAAGAAACACGATTAATATTGTTTGTATGCACGATTTTGTTTGTTTAGTTTTCAAAGAACAAATTCACTTTTAAAAGAAGTGAGAAGACTATCGTACGGCTTTTCTATTGATATTTCAATTTAAAATTATTTCCAATTCTAAACGAAATTTTTAATAACGAAAAGTCATTTCTTAAAAAGTGACAAAATATAATATATCACATTCTCCTTTTCAATGTCAATAAACTTTTAAAAGTTACGACTGCTTCCAAAAGGGAACTTTCATATATTAACATCACTGTCCTTATACACGCAATAGAAATTTCTCCCAAATAAATCAGATAAAATTTTTTTAGAAAGTTACCTCAATAATGCATCTACTCCCTGATAACTAAAATATAAACCAAAGCCAACTAGTGATAAACCAGAAATAATTGAAATAGCAATTAAACTTTTTACATTTAAAAGCTTGCGAAACCCTGTAGTTAATCCAGCGACAAAAAGATCCCAAAAAGTGAGGCCGAGGAAAATCATACTACTATAAATTAAAAGTGATTCTGTACCATTCGTTTGGGCTGTTTTTGCTAAGACGGACCCATAAATCCCTAACCAAAAAAGTATAGACAAAGGGCTTGTAATTGACATAATGAATCCGGTTAGGAAGCACTTAAATAACGACTCTTTTTGCCTGCTATAATTAAGGGTTATCGTATTTGCATTTTTAATACTTTCTACTCCTGAATAAATAAGAATAAATCCACCAAATAACCAAAGAAAAATTTGTACAATGGGAATACCAAGAAATTGAACCATCCCTAGATAGACTAACAGCATAAAAATACCATCAGCAATCATCGAGCCCACTCCTACCACCCAAGCATGCCAGAAACCATTCTTAATCCCCTTATCCAACCGAGCAGAATTTACCGGTCCAATGGGTGCCGCTAATGTAAATCCCAAGATTATGTAACCTGCCAAAATACTCATACTCAAGAAAACCACTCCGCTCTCACCAATGTGTTAACTTGTACATTTTATGAAAAAAAGCTAAAAACATGTCCCAAAAATAATTCGAATCCTTTCAATGAACGTGTGACATCTTTGAGAGTAATTACATGAAATATGGATTCGCTGGACAATATATAGAGGTGCTGTGCTTAAGGAAAGGTGGCACTTTGTATGAATAGACTTACTTATACACTGAGGAGGGCAACAATGGGTATACTAAGTGGAAATCCGAAAGAAGAGCCATTGCATTACGGTGAAGTTTTTGATATTTGGACTTCAGAATTAGTGGGAAACAGCATGATTGCCGGATATCAAACTTTGTTAAACCATGCCGGTGATGATGATTTAAAGAAATTATTAGTTGAAGCAATTGAAACCTGCCAACAACAAAAGAAACAAGTGGAAGAACTGTTAAAAGAAAATGGCGTTGGCTTACCGCCAGCTGCTCCTGAGCCTCCTGAAGCATGCCTAGAAGAAATTCCAGTTGGAGCAAGAATTCCCGATCCGGCCATTGCGGCAACTCTTGGTGCAGATCTGGCTGCTGGCTTAGTTGCATGCAGCCAGTTAATTGGGAAATCCATTAGAGAAGATGTTGCGATGATGTATGCGCAATTTCATGCTCAAAAGGTAGCACTTGGTGGAAAGGTCCTTCGTTTAAATAAAGAAAAAGGCTGGTTAATCCCACCTCCATTACACCTTAATAAACACCATGATTGTTAATAATTATCTCGTAAGAAAACACGGTTAGCTTTAACCGTGTTTTTTCTGTTTTTATACTAGCAATTTTCAAGTAACATGGGACATCTATTTGGTATAATAATTATGATTTAAAGAACATTTGAGGTGGCACCATGAAAAAAACGATTGGCATGTTTGCTCATGTCGATGCTGGAAAAACAACATTGGCCGAGCAGCTGCTCTATCATACGAAAACGATTAGACAAAGAGGCCGTGTCGATCATCAGGATACCTTTCTTGATACGCATGACATAGAAAAACAACGAGGAATTACAGTATTTGCTGATCAGGCGGTGTTTTCATACAACGATTCCACTTATTTTATGATAGATACACCTGGACATGTCGACTTTTCCCCTGAAATGGAACGGGCAATTCAAGTGATGGATTACGCGATTGTGATTATTAGTGCGGTTGAAGGAATCGAAGGACATACAGAAACCGTTTGGAATCTCCTGCAAAAACATCATGTCCCCACATTATTCTTTATCAACAAAGTTGATCGAGTTGGTGCAGATTCGGCTAGTGTTTTAGATGAAATTCGCAGTAACTTTACCACAGATGTTGTTGATATCACTGAAAAATTAATGGATGGTCAAATGGATGATGAACTGATTGAATTTATTGCTGAACGGGATGAATCCCTATTTGAAATATACATGGAATCTGGATATCAACCCTTACTTTGGTTAGAAACGATGAGGAAACTAGTAAAAGTAAATCAGCTTTTCCCATGTGTTAGTGGATCCGCTTTACAAGATATTGGCGTTGACAGCTTTCTTGAAAAACTAGATCTTTTAACATCTACAAATTATCCTAGTGAGGAACTTTTCGCCGGTCGTGTATACAAAATTCGCTATGATGAAAAAGGAACACGAATTACGTTTATTAAGGCACTGCGTGGAACATTAAAAGTCAGAGATGAATTAAGTTACAGTGTGGATGAGAAGCTACTCCACGAAAAAATCACTCAAATTAGACTTTATAATGGAAGTAAATTTAAAACGGTCGACCAAGTATCGGCAGGAGATATTTTTGCCGTAATAGGGTTGTCGGAAGTTTCAGCTGGAGATGGTTTGGGGTCATTAGAAGAAAGAGCAGAATACGAGATGATCTCTGCGTTAAAGTCAAAGGTTATATTCGAACCAACAATGAATGTGAAAGAAGTGTTGAGGTGTTTTAAAATGTTAAATGCCGAAGACCCTGCTTTAAATGTCACCTGGGAGGAACGCACCCAGGTGATCCACATTCATGTCATGGGGGTCATTCAACTTGAAGTTCTAAAACATGTAATTAAGGAACGGTTCTCTTTTGATGTCTCATTTGCAGATCCGGAAATCTTATATAAGGAAACAATTGATGCAACGGTTATCGGTTATGGTCATTTTGAGCCGCTCGGTCATTATGCCGAAGTCCATCTTAAATTAGAGCCGAGTGGGAGAAACACTGGGATTTCTTTCGAAAGTGTCTGTCATACCGATGATTTACCTGTTGGGACACAGAACGTTATTAAAAATCACCTGTTTGAAAAAGAGCATCATGGATTACTAACTGGGTCCCCTATTACCGACCTGAGGATCACCTTGGTAAATGGACGAGCCCATGTCAAACATACGTCTGGAGGAGATTTTAGGGAAGCTGCTTTTCGTGCACTGCGGCAAGGTCTTGAAAAAGCAACGAACATCCTGTTAGAACCTTTCTATGATTATAAAATAAAAATGGATTTAGAACATATGGGAAAAGTGTTAACAGACATTCAAAATGCACATGGCAGTTTTAACACTCCAATGATAGAAGGTAACAAAGCCATTTTAACTGGGAAAGTTCCAGTTGCTACCTTTATGAATTATGGCCCTGAGTTTGCTTCGATTACGCAAGGAAAAGGAACACTAAATCTTGTTGTTGGCGGTTATTACCCCTGCCATAATCCGAAAGCAGTTATGGAAAGAATCAATTACAATAAGGATGCTGATCCAGATTATACTTCGTCCTCCATTTTTTGCTCCAAAGGACAGGGTTATTCCGTACCTTGGGATGAAGTGGAAAGTGAAATGCATTGTATGTAAAGTTGACTTGGGTTTAGGGCAGCTATTGTCAACTGTCTCTTCAATTTTTCGATAGATTCGGTCATCAAGAGCCGCTATTGTCAACCGAATCTTCTCTTTTTTGATAGTGTCGGGCGTCTATACCCCCTATTGACGACCGATCCTTTAATTATTCCATAGTGGTGGTAGCCTATATCACGTATAGACGACCGTCCTCTCTATTTTTTCATAATTTCGGTCGTCAATCCTCATCCATTTAAGTCAATCTAAATCTTCTATCCAATGATCGGGTCTTCTTAATGTAGCTGGTAATTTAGTAGTACGATCGCCTTTTGCTGAATTAATTTGCGCTTGCGTCAGAAATAAACTATCTGTCAGATTAGCTCCTCGTAAATCAGCATCTCTCAGGTCTGCACCAATTAGATCTGCCACTCGCATGTCTGCTTTCCTAAGATCCGCTGCAATTAGCAATGCCCCTCTTAAATTAGTTCCTCTAAGGTCAGCCCCTTTTAAATTCGCACCTATGAAGTCTCGCTTTTTTATATGTTTCTTGGTCGAAATCTTTGCGCGTACAAGCTCGCTTGTATGGAGAAGTAACTCATTAACTATCACTCTATGAGCAGGAACATTTAACTCTAAAATAGTTTGAGGACTTAGAGTAGTAATCTTTTCCGTTTCTTCTATAGTTGACTTCAATTCATTAATAATAGGCTGCCCCTCATCCAAGCTAAGGGCTTCATACAAGTAACAAAGCATCTCATGAAGTTGCTGCATAATCGGAAATACCTCAAACATTTCTTTAGCTAAAGAAGGATTGTCGCGCCAATCGCTGCCCTTATAGGTAACTTGCGAAACCTTTTGACCTGCGCCAAAACACTCATATCCAACACAGCCTCTAAATCCTTCGTTTAGAAGATTCTTATGTATCCCACAACGAAAATCGGATTGCAAATTTGGACAAGGAGTACCACCGTCTTTGTCCATTGCAAAGTCAGCTGACTTCGCATAAGGCAAAGCCACACAACACAATCCAAAACAATTCAAACAATCCGAACGTAAACTATCATTATTTTTTATAAGTTGACTAGACAATCAAACCCCTCCTACTATTCTTCTAATTTACCACAAAAAACCTCCCATCCGAAAAATAAGATAAGAGGTTTTTTACATTAAGTCTATTTAGGTTAAAGCTTTTCGTTTAAGCGCACGACTGTTTAAATTTTTCCCATTCCAATGAGCCATTCCGCAAGCGATGAGTAATAACATACCAGTAACGATAAAGACACTGTGTACAGGGAAGATCCCACCCAAGAAACCACCAATAATCGGACCAATCATCCCGCCGATTTGGTTGGCTGTTTGGTTCAAACTAAATGCCCGGCCACGGAAATCCTCGGGTGTTGATTTGACAACAAGACCATTGAGCGCTGGGAAAACGGCACAGAAAAATATTCCAAATACAAAGCGAATCAACGAAAATCCCCAAATTTGACTGAATAATACTTGAGCGATAGTTCCTACCCCACCTCCCAGTAACCCAATAAATAAGACACGTTGAAAGCCAACTTTGTCTGCCCACTTCCCCCAAAAAGGAGCAAATAGCGCACTGGCAATTCCAGGCAGTGAGAACACCACTCCCGCTAATAAAGAGGCATTTTCGGAAGACCCTCCCAATTTTACGATATATAAAGGGAGTACAGGCTCAACGGTCATGATGGAACAGCTAGTAACCACTGTGAGGATAAGAACGAGGAAGAATGGACGGTTCGTCATAGCCAATTTTAAATCATTTCTAACTGAACCACGAACCTTACTAGGTGTGAAGTTTTCCTCCACTACCCAAAAAATGATAAGAAGAGTAGCAAGGAAAACGATCATCCCTGCACTGGCAAATGCCCACCGATTTCCCACCAAATGTGAAATCCCTCCACCTAATAAGGGACCAAGGATACTACCTGAGGCGGATGCTGACGAAATAAGGGAAAGTGCATAGCCCACCTTGTTACCAGGTGTATTAGTACCAATCAAAGCGATAGCACCAGGAATGAATCCACTTAATAATCCCTGCAAGATTCGCAGAACTAATATCTGATAAGGATTAGTGACAAAGGCCATTAACGTATAGATGGCAAAGAGGACAAACCCGGCCCGAATAATCATCGGTTTCCGTCCATATTTATCAGCCATCCTGCCCCAAAACGGTGAGGCGATTGCCCCTGAAAAGAAGGCTGCACTAAATAACAATCCTGCCCACAATTCCGTATGATCATGTACGCCTATTTGCAACAGGAAAATGGGCAAAAAGGGAATGACCATGGAAAAGCTTGCTGCTGTAAAAAAGACTCCGATCCAAAGTACCCACAAATTTCGTTTCCAGTTTAGCATGCTACTCCATCTCCCAAAGCTTAAATATATTTAGAAAATTTATCCGTTGGTAATATGGTCTATAATAACATACTAGTTAATTATTTTCATTTCCGAAATATTCGTAGTTAGAAATTTTACCGAAAAATATACTTAAAGATTCTGCCTTCAAAATAAATAACCATCCTAATGAATGGATGGTTACTGATACGGAATCTATTACAGCGTTTTTTCATTCCCAGAATTTTTCCTTACAAAATGAACAAGGAATGTTCCCGAGAACACAGCAATTAAGATCGAAAAGAAGACAAATTCATCTAATTGGTAACCAAATGCAGAGATAATCATTTTAATAGCAATAATGGCTATTAGGATAAAGGCCGTGATTTCAACTTCAGGAACTTTTTCAATTAATACTAAGAATAGTTGAGCTACCCCTCGCATCATTAAAATCCCAATCACACCGCCAATAAATAGGACCCACTCTTGGTTTGAAACCCCAAATGCTGCAATTACACTATCCAGACTAAAAGCAATGTCCATTAGTTCTACGGTTAAAACCGTTCGCCAAAAGCCGAATTTATTACTTTGAACTTCATCCTCGCCGTCATTATTCTTGATAAAGTTTTGAACCACAATCCAAAGTAAGTAGTGACCACCGACAATTTTTATCCAGCCAATATTAATTAACGTAACTCCTAAACCAATCGCTAAAATTCGGAAAAGGTAAGCACCAAAAATCCCATAGAATAACGCTTTTTTTCGTTGGTGTTTAGGTAAGTTCTTTACTAATAAAGCTAAAACGAGGGCGTTATCGGCAGAAAGTAAACCTTCTAAAATAACTAGTGTCCCTATCACGCCCCAACTCGTTGGGTTCATAAATACGTTCTTTAGGGCTTCTAGTGAAAAAAATGTACTATAGCTACTGATTATTTCATGTAGAAACTCCATTTTTTCTCCCTTTCTATTACTCTATTTTATGATCCTTGATCTAAATTGAAGTCCAGTGTTGGACCTTAGTGATTGTCCCGTCGCTGGGATATATTTAACCCCTCATTTAAATGTATGTAACGTTTAAGAATAAATGCTCCAAAAACATCCTTCCCTTACCCGATAACCAGAATAAGCCGAGAATTACCAATCCTTACTCAAAATTGGTTATTCTCAGCTTATTCTTAGACGTCTATTGGACATCCTTTTCTCGATCTTGTATCAACTTCACATTGTATTTCTCAATGGAATTCAACAAACTGCCGTCATAATTAGGATTAGGAATGTACCATGATTTTTTTGAAAAATAAATCCTCAGATCATCCGACTCAAAAATATAACCATGCCGGGCATAGATTTCATTTCTTGCTAAGCGAAGTTCATTTGGGGTAAGCAGTTCAAGTTCACTCATGGTTAATCTGACATAATCACTTTCAGGAAAGATATATTCACTGGAGAAATCACTTGGCGGGTTACTGTTTGACATACCAAAAACACTCGTATGCATGACAAGCGTTAGATTATCCTTAGTGGTGCCCCCTAGAACCGGTATAGAGTACCCACATGACCCTGAGTAGTTTATTAAGTCCGATTGTGGCAAGGTTACTGGATATTCACCCACGCAATTATTGCCTACAGAAATGAGCCATTCCGCATCTAGTTCCTTTGATAACGTTTGGGCAATGTCAAATACTTCTTTAGCCCATGTTTTTAGAGGCAGCAAGTTCCTATCATCATAAAGACCAAAAATGCGGGCTAACTCTCGGGAAGGAATCTCCGATGCCGATAGGACGATACCTTCATCTTGACGGCTCACAGTCCACTCTCCAACCGAAATTTCTCTGCCAGAAGTGAAGATTCGCAAGTTATTTAACTTAGCGTTGTAATAGTTTATGATCGATTGTTCACTAGTACCGACTACTTCTTTTTGTTTGATCTCGGTACCTCCTTCTTCATCCGTTGATTGATCTATATCCTCCTGATTAATTGCCGTAGTTTCCTTATTGTTAGAAGCAGATTTGGATTCATTCGCTTTTTTTATTGAATCAGCTTGAGTTGCCTTTTGATTGTGAGCCTTGAGATTATTCATCATGAAGTATGCCGCAATGAAGACTATAACGATACCTAACAAAGAAAATATCACAAATTTGAATCCCTTTTTATTGTTTCTATGTGTAGAAGGAATCCCAGCCTCTGAATGGAATGGTGCCTCCTCAGCCTTAATCACGGGAGTTTGATTTTCTGCAAGTTTCTCCCCGCAACCTGTACAAAATAGTTCTGACCTATTTATTTTTTTACCGCAATTGGTACAGAATCCACCCACTAATGAAATCACTCCTTTATCAAAAAAATCCTACTAAAATATCCCCTGCCTGCCTAAGCAGACAAGGGAATCAATCTAAGTAAATTAGGCATGCTTTTTCGATTTATGAATGAATGTCCCAAGAAAGGCAAATACAAATGAAAAGAGGAGACTTTTAATGAACGTTCCAAATGGCCCAAATCCAAGTTGAAGCGAGAACTCAAGCGCATCTTCTGCGTTCTCACTCCCTCCACTGAGCCCAAAACCTATATCAGTGAATGCTGCAAGTAATGACATGATGACAGCATAAACTACACTAAAGATTACCAGATTCTTTATCACATTTGGTTTTCTTTCTAACTTGAAACCCGCCCAAATAAATAATGCAACTGGGATCAGAATCGCAAGCTTTAAATAAAGATCCACATCCGTCCCGACCAAGATATCTTCAAAAAAAGTGGGGTCCCTGTCTGATTCAATTCCAGAAAAAATCCCAAAAGAAAAAGATTCCTCCGATCCCGATACCGATTGTGTAAACGTGATTGGCGTGAAGTGAAGTAAGTTCCAAAAATAACTGCCAAATTGAACGGAAACTGTTGCAATGAGCATAAAACTTTTGTCGAGTAACTCCTCAAATGGTGTATCGAAAAAGAACGCCCCTGCCTCTTTTATTTCTGCTATTTTACTAGAAAGGTAAGCAAAGATAATGACTGAGAAAAGGAGAATGCCGCGAAATGGAATGACAATCGCTTGATGAATCGCTTCTCCTGAAGGAATACACTCGGAAAGGAGACTCGTTGCCCTCCGAAAGGTTACAGCAAATAAACTTCCTAAGCCGCTGAAAAAGAAACCAAAAAGTAAAGTCATTATGAAGGTTTTAAAAAAGGAATAGTTGGTGCTAATATCTAGACTCATATCAAAATTCTTCTGATCCGTATTGAAATCATATGAATACCCAGCAAATAGCGAAAAGATTGTCATAAATATTGAATAAAGGACAGCAATGCCGATTGCATTGATCACATGGTCTTGTAGTTTTGAACTAAGTCTTCGCCTTGATGCAATCATTCCAGCGACAAATAATCCGATGAATGGTATCAGAAGATAAATAATAAACCCATTCTTTGCCGCTGCTTCCACCGTCGCCTGTTCCGCGTCACCGCTAATTTCTCCGTCTACACTAACGGCAATGACAGGATTTTGGAGGTTAGACGCCATCACAATATCAGATATACCATACATTTTATTGAGCTTGGGAAGATCTCCTTCCCGTTCCAATGGAATTTCGTCGATTAATCCGGCAAGATCCATTTCGTCTAAACTATCGTCAACCAAACTGTTAAAGACCTTTTCAGATGTCTTCATCACAGAAAAAGATAATCCAAAAATGATCAGGATGGCAATCAGGGCTGGCAACAAGGCATTTTTAACATATGTAAACTGAAAGCCCGGCATTTTTTGGGGAAGAACTGCCGTTATATTGGTCAATTCCTTTGGCGAGGCTAAGCCTCTCTCATGGGTGTACTGCAGGTTACTCGACCCACATTTCGTACAATAGTTATAACCCTTTGTTGTATTTCCGCCGCATTCGGAACAAAAGGAAGCTTTCTGCTCCTTCACTCGAAATTTTACAGGCGCTCGTTTTAACAGGGTTCCGTCATTGATGCAATAGTTGGCCGTTGAAAGATTCTCGGTCCCGCAATTTTTACAAAACATCTGACAGTCCCCCTTACAGAGCCAGACGGCTTCCGCAACAGGCGCAGAAACTAGCTTGTGATGGGACCTGTTCTTCACAAGTGGCACACACAGTGGTTTCCATGGACTCAATACCACTTGCCAGTTGTTCTTGTCGTTGACCACATGATCCACAAAATTTATCATTCGCAGTAATTTGACTGCCGCAATTAGAGCAGCTCCACGCATGTTCTTTTTTATTTAATTGCTCTAATGCCTTTTGGGCTTGAAAAATACGTTGGTCAAGTTCAGCAATCTTTAAAAAGAATTGTCCCAGTTCTGAATTTTCCAATTTTCCTGTCCGAATTTTTTGATAAGCCACTTCCCCTAGGTGAAGCAGCAATTCGGCACGTTTTTCAGCATGCTCCTGAATAAGTTTTTTTAATTGGCTAACTTCCTGAACGGTTTGTAGTTTCTGCTTTCCTTGCTGCAGCGAATCCTGAAGTAGATTCAATCCTCCGCCAAGTTTCGTTTGCAAATCACTCACCAACAAATCCCCCCTATTCTCTATAAATGCATGTAAAAATCAATATAAAAACGGGAAAATGATACCCATAAAAAATAAGATAGGTCTTACTGCTTATCTCCTTAGATTTTATTTAGGAGTACGTAGTATTATGTCATTAATTTTAGTTCCGTCTATTAGACGTGAATTTCTTCGAGAAATAAAAAACGATTCGAGAGTGTGCTCCGAACCGTTCTTCCATATACTTTAGATTGTAGGAATTAATCTATCTTTTTACACATGTTATACCAACATACTCCTCCATGTTTGGAAGCAGACTCACCGCAGTTAAGGTAGCCTAAATTTTCATAGAAACGGATTAAATCCTGTTTACAAGTAAGCGTAATCGTTTCTCGATTGTTTTTTCTTGCTTCTTTTTCAAGATGGGTTAGTAAGGCAGCTGCTACGCCTTGCCTTTGAAAATAAGGAGACACTGCTAATCCTAAAATACTTTGATGACCACCCTTTGCTGGATTACTCTTGGTCATACTAAATAAATCATCTGTGATGTACATAGTATCAATCACCGGACCATTAACTAATCCTGCAATTTTTCCATCCACTTCGGCAACAAAGAAACTATCTGGAATCAGTTCAATTCTCTTTTCGAATGCATGTTTTGTTGCTGCCTCTTCTTTTGAAAAACATAGATTTTCAATGACCACCAGCTGTTTCAAATCTTCCATTTTTACGTTTCGTATCTTGATCATACTATCAATCCTCCAACTATCCTAATTATATTCATAATTTAGTAGATAGCAAAAAGGAATGCATGACAAAAAGATTAACAGATTTCCACTCTTCATCAAAGTGAACACTCAGTTCTATTTCTCATATTTTTAGCTTGAGATAATGTGATGTATTGGGATCCCCGCTGCTTTTCTTAAATCCGAGCGAAGTATAAAAAAGTGCCCCAGTCTCAGTATCTGTATGGAGAACTATTTCTTCAAAAGTTCTTCTTGCATCAAATAGAATTTTATTTACTAAAAATCTGCCAACACCTTTTCTTCGGTACGCCTTTGAAACGTAAAATCTTCTAAGGCGTCCTATTTGGGGGTCATTCGAATATGGATCGATATTTATTCCACCAATGGCAATTAAGTCATCATCTTCATTAAAAACACCATATAGTCCTTCGCCCCTTTTATTAAAGGTGTTCGTACCATTTTTATAATCATTGACTAAACGAACTATAAACCGAAAACCTTCTTCTTTGCTTTCCAACAATAATGGAGATAAATCAATTCTTGGGAGATCGGTTATTTTCTCGATTCTAAATTCAAGCATAAAAGCCTCCAATGGTAAAAATACATTATTCCCGCGTTTCCTTATATCTTCCGCTTACATCTACATTAAAAAAAACCAGAATTCTGGAGCAGTTAATCGAATTGAGGTTGGTTCCATTTTACTCTTCCTTTACATCATTTGAGAATAATTTTCCTATTTATTTACCAATTTATTCTAATCTAATTTTTACCCCAGATAAGAGAGGTTTAGTATTCACTTCATAAAATATTTTAATAAATTTACCGCGATGTCCTTTACAGGGCTAGTCTTACAAACATACACTAAAATAATTCATCAGTTTGGAGTGAAAAAAATGTCCTCAAACTTAATTGCAAATGTAAGAACAGCTTTGGCATATACGGTACAAGCCATCCGTTATGCGGACAATGCCTTAATCCTTTTCTTGGAAATGTCCGATTTTCCATTACCGCCTAACCCTATTAAAATCCAATACTATCAAGATGTCATTGACCATTTGACAGAGGTGTATCTTGCTATGAAAGGATTACCTATTGATACGTATTTTCCGAGTGATCCCGTCATTCAAGTCGCCCCAGTTGTTGCCCAAATTCAAGATAATCAACACCTTATTAATCTTTCTGACAATCGGATATCCTTAGCATTGGACAAGACGGAGGATACCATTAATTTCATTGATCAAGCTCTATTATTAAGTGTTGATGATGAAAGACTCAATGGTCAGCTTTACTTTATAAAACTTGGTTTAGTAGAAGCACGGGACGCTTTGGTTTCGGGACTAAATGAACCTGATTTTGTTGTAAGTTAAGTGCCTTAAGAAATATCAGCTCTTTCTTTGCTGATGCTTTTTACATCATTTTTACGAAGTGAAGCGTCCTGCATAGTGCAGAAACGATTCGCTTCGTATTTTTGTATTGTTTTTTCGCTAAAAAAGTCCGAATGCAAAGCATTCGAACCACTTCAGTAGCCGCTAGCTTAACACTTCAACATTTAATAATGTTTTAATAAAAACATCAATGTTACCAACAAGCACCCCGCCATGTCCAGTGCACATCGCTTCTGAGTCAAACTCCAGAATCGTTTTAAGGCCGGCCAGAAAGTTAGGCAATTCTTCCTTTGAAACACCGCCGCCCTTTAGCCAAATCGTTCGCCCCCATTATTTTGTACCATATCCACTTCAACAAACCATTCAAAATATCCTCTTTGTTACAAATAATTACCTTGGGCCATCGTTATAATTTACTTGCACTTAGAAATATGTTGAGACAAAAAATCAGCATCATCTCCGACTCCTAAAAGGAGAGCGGATCCCCTTCGATACTGCCAAGGTAAACCAAGAAAGTACAACCCTTCGATTTCAGTTACTCCTCTATAATGATTGATCAGGCCATGATGATCTAAAAGAGACGGGATATCTATCCATGAGTAATTCGGGTTAAAGCCAGTTGCCCAAATGACATTCTCCACTTTTATGGAAGACTGATCCTCAAAATAGATCTCATCATAATCGATTGATTTGGTTCTGCCACAAAGCATGACACTATTATTCATTAATTTTTCTTTTAGCTCATATCCGAATATTGGATCTCCCTGATTTTGAAGATTCTTTCCAATAAACGACTGGCGGTCTGCTTTTAATATTCCGAGTTTGTCAAAGTACCAAAAGATACTTCGCCCGCTGACAGTAAGGGGAAGAAAACGCAGCCGTTTTCCAACAGATAAATATGTTTTATGATGTTCAGATAATTCCACCGCTATTTGTGCGCCTGAATTGCCTCCGCCGACAACTAAGACAGCCCCTTCGTTAAGTTGAGTGCGGTTTTTATATAGAGAAGAATGGAGTTGGATGACATGGGTTGGCAATTCTTTTGCAAATGATGGTAGTTTAGGAGTGTGGTACGGACCGGCTGCTACCACTATATTCCTTGCTTCGATAAAGGAATCTTTGGTTGTCACTGTAAATAGTTGGTTTTCCTTTTGTACTTTTTGAACGTGACAATGATGCTGAATAGGCAATTCAAAGGTACGAGCGTAAAGCTCTAGGTATTCAGCGATTTCATCCTTAGTTGGGAATCCAGAAGGGTCACCTGGTAATGCTAAACCAGGTAAGGAACTATAGGCTCGTGGTGTAAATAAGACGAGCGAATCATATCTCTTCCGCCACACATCGCCTACTGCGGCATTGTGATCTAATATTATAAAAGATAACGAGGATTGCTGGAGGTAATACCCCATTGATAGGCCTGCCTGGCCCCCGCCAATCACAACGACATCATAAATCATTCCAATCTCCCCTTTAGTTTCTCAATTCTCATTTTCAAACGCGGCACATTCTCCAAGTTTAATTAAACAATGTTTAACAAGCTTGTATGAAGGACAAAAGTTGCCGCTGAAGTCATTGAATTGTCCTTCATAAGCGTTGGTCTTATTCTTTTATCTCAATTACAAAGGGGAATGCTCTTACCTTACCATTCTGTTTAAACTCTGCCCAAATTTTATAGATGCCAGGCTTAGCGAAGCTTGTTTCAAAAATCGGTTCTTTATCATTTGACGGATGTACATGAAGGAACTCTTTCCCATACTCGTCAAGAATCACCACGTGCCCCATGGCTCCTAGATAAGGAGTTAAATTGGTTTGATCTAAATCAAAGGATAACGTTACGGATTTCCCCGCCTTAAATGAACTTACATTTAGAGTAACCGTTTCACCATCCACTGTTTTGCTGAACTTCGTTTCTGGAATTAGCTCGTGACCATGACTTTTTTCGTCTGGATTTCCAACGATAAATGGAACTGGCTCTACTTTATATGCGAAATTTGTCGGTTTAATATCGATAAACGCTTTATAGAATCCATCTCGTAGGGTGTTTTTTATTGTAAATTCCCCTTTTCCTGTTCTTTCCGGATGCACATGATAATATTTCTGGAGTTGTTCATCAACGATGATTAGATGTAATTCCTTCTCATGATTCACTTCTAACTCGTCAATTGGATTTCCAGCCTTGTCTTTTAAGAAAATCTTGATGTTATTTTTATCAGTTTGAACAAATGCATTAACCTCGCTGCCTTCATGGTTTCCAGCAGCCATTTCATGACCATGAGTGCTTCCTTTTTCTTCCTCCTGATGACCTTCACTCATTTCTTGGTTTCTTTTGTTTTCATCCATCTCCATTTTTCCGCCATTGTTTTTTGCCTGAGCCGTTGTGTTTTGGTCTTCGGCAACCCATTTATCATAAGCCTGGAATCCAAAAATGACGACCGTAACATAAAGAATCCCTGCTATCGCCCATTTCCTCATACCTGTCACTCCTTTATTCAAGAATTTTTTTGCCTCATTTAGTTTGACTCGCTGTAAACGCAGTGCATTTAACACTACCGATACTGAGCTAAATGCCATCGCAGTTCCTGCAATCCAAGGTTCAAGATATCCCGCCGCGGCAAACGGGACACCCACCGCATTGTAGGCAAATGCCCAAAAAAGGTTTTGTTTTATATTTTCCATCGTCTTTTTGCTCATAAAGATCGAATCAGCGATTGTTCTTAAATCTCCGCGGATGAGCGCAATATCTGCTGCTTCTACTGCTATATCTGTACCGGTTCCAATCGCCATGCCAATGTCCGCGGTTGCAAGAGCTGGCGCATCGTTAATTCCGTCTCCGACCATCGCCACTTTTTTCCCTTGTTGCTGCAGCTTTTTCACTTCAGCTGCCTTTTCTTCCGGCAATACCTCAGCAATGACCTTATCGATTCCTGCCTCCTTGGCAATGGCGTCTGCCGTCCTTTGGTTATCTCCAGTAATCATAATGACTTCAAGTCCTAAATTCTTCAGTCGCTGGATCGCTTCTTTTGAGGTGTCTTTTATGGTATCGGCGACAGCAATCATACCTACATATACCCGATCAATCGAAACGAGCATCGCTGTTTTTCCAGTTTGTTCGAACTCTGACATTCGGTTAATTTTTCCCTGAAAATTCACTTGGTTCATGCTCATTAATTTTCTCGTTCCGACCAATACTTCTTTCTCATCCACGATTGCTTTGATCCCAAATCCCGGAATCGCTTCGAAACGGCCTACTTCTCCTGGCTCGATTCCCTTGTCTTTAATGGCACGAACAATTGCCTCTGCTAAAGGATGTTCAGATTGAAATTCTGCAGAACCTGCCAGGAAAAGAAATTCCGCTTCGTTTATTCCTGGTTCAATAATAATGTCTGTTACCTCAGGTTCCCCCTTCGTAACCGTTCCGGTTTTATCCAGTAACACCGTGGATATTTTTTGAGTAATTTCTAGATGTTCTCCACCTTTAAAAAGAATCCCAAATTCAGCAGCACGACCTGTTCCTGCCATAATCGAAGTAGGGGTAGCAAGACCAAGACCACACGGGCAAGCGATCACCAGTACAGCAATCATTTTTTCAAGGGAATCGGCTAGCTGCCCAGGAATAATCCAAAAATACCAAAGGGCAAAAGTGAGAAAAGCAATGGCTATAACTATAGGTACAAAGATGGCTGATATTTTATCGGCATGACGTTGGATGGGTGCTTTCGAACCCTGTGCATCCTTTACGATTTTGATAATTTGAGCAAGAGCCGTTTCACTTCCCACCTTCAATGCGCGAATTTTTAGAAAGCCATTCTTGTTAATGGTTGCACCAATGACATGATCCCCGACCGTTTTATCAACTGGAATACTTTCTCCCGTCAGCATCGATTCATCTAATGCTGATCGCCCTTCAACTATGACACCGTCTACGGGCACTTTTTCACCTGGCCGGACCAAGACAGTATCACCAATCATTACCTCTTCCAAGGCGATTTCCTGTTCAATCCCATTACGGATAATTTTTGCCGTTTTTGCCTGTAATCCCATTAATTTCTTAATCGCATCAGAAGATTTACCCTTTGCTTTTATTTCAAAAAGTTTTCCAAGCACAATAAATGCGACTAAGATAGCACTCGTTTCAAAGTACCTATCAAACATATTTGGTTCCGGACCAATGGACTGAATGGAAAGATACAGACTGTAAAAATAAGCGGTAGATGTGCCTAGTGCCACTAATACATCCATGTTGGCACTACGATTGCGGAGCGCTTTATAAGCGCCTCGGTAAAATTGCCAGCCAATGATAAACTGCACCGGTGTGGCAAGTGCCAATTGGACCCAGGTATTCATAAGGAAATCTGGAAGTTTGATAAAAGAAGTAAACTCAAAATCAGAAGCCATCGCCCATAACAGCGGTGTCGCAAGGATAATTGCAAAAATCACCTGTCCCTTGAGTTTTTCCAAATCTTTTTCGCGTAGTTCCTCTATTTTCTCTCCTTGTTTCTGAATGGCTTGATATCCAATCTGTTCAACCCTATTCTCAATATTCTCTATGGTAAGCTGAGAAGAGCTATATTCGACTACAGCTGTTTCCAGCGCTAAATTAACATGTACTGTTTTGACACCATCTAATTTTTCAAGCCCTCGCTCGATCCTGGCTGCACAGGCAGCACAAGTCATTCCGACTAAATCGAATTCGACCTTTTCAATATTTTCCATCACCTATCACTCCTTTCTATCGTCAAGTACAATACCCCTGTACTGTATTTGAAAATTAAAACTTCTTATCTCTATATCTACATTTTACAATTTATCATCTTTTTTAAACCGCAAGATGTTTTCGTGTTCCCGCAATTATTTTGCAAGGTGATGAAAAAAACGTACCAATAACATGGCACGTTTTTGCACTTTTAAGCAATATCATATCCCTGTTCGTCGATTGTTTCTTTAATTTGCTCCATGGTAACCAGATTGGAATGAAATTCAATTGCTACATTTCCTTTTTTTAAATCGACTAGCACTTTTTCCACACCAGCTAGACTTCCGACACTGTCTTCTATGACCTTTGCGCAATGCCCACATGACATCCCAATCACATTTAATTCTACCTTTTTCATAATAAATTACCTCTCTTATATATATTTTTCTGACAAGCTACTATCTTAAACACTTCTCAACGCATCGATCGGGTTCAGCCTTGATGCCTTTCTTGCAGGAGCAAGACCAAAAATAATTCCGATTGCTGCCGAGAATCCTAGGGCCAAGATGACGGTCGAGGCTGAAAGGGAGAAACTTGCTCCAATGATCAGGCAAACGACAAACGCGATGAACACACCAAGAAGGAAGCCAATCGTGCCCCCAAAAAGTGACATAAAGACCGCTTCTAGTAAAAACTGCTGCTGGATCCGTTTCGGTTCGGCTCCGAGTGCCTTTCTTAGCCCAATTTCCGTTGTCCGTTCCGTAACAGAAACTAACATCATGTTCATAATCCCGATGCCGCCAACAACTAGTGAAATCGACGCAATCCCACCAAGCATCAGAGATAACATCGTTGTTACTTGTTTAATCGAAGAAATCATATCCTCCATATTCATCACGGTAAAACTGTCAGCTTTGTAGTTAAATGCTTGATTTAATACTGATTCAATATCACTGGTTATTTTTTCAGAGTCATTCGAATCCTGCATATACATGTCAACACTTGTAATGTATCCCGTTCCAAGCAAGCTCATGGAGGTGGTATAAGGAATAATCACCGCATCATTGGTAGACGCTTCTGAAAAGCTGCTTGATTTCTGTAAAGTGCCGACAACTGTATAAGTAACCCCGGCAATCATCAGTTCTTTCCCGATCGGATCCTCTCCCCAAAATAATTCATTTGCAATATCGGAACCTATCAAACACACCGTGTTTTCACTGTTAATATCTAATATATTTAATCCTCTGCCAGTTTCAACAAGGTCTTTTGTCCTTGAAAAATACACATCATTTTTTCCTTGAACCAAAACATCTGTTTTTTCACTACCGTTATAGACCACATTTGTGGTTCCAGTAAGGGTTGGGGAAACTCCAGCAACATCTTCAATTTCTGAAAGTTTTTGAATATCCGTATCGATTAAACCTTTTTTAAGTGGTGTTCCAATTGCCTGAACTGAGATTTTATCAGCACCAAAGGATGAAAACTCGCTTGTCATCCCATTCATTGCACCTTTGACAATCGTAATTAATGCGATAATCGACGCCACACCAATGACAATTCCTAGCATCGTCAAGAAGGAACGCATTTTGTTATGGATAAGATTCATCCAGGACATCTTAAGATTTTCCTTAAACATGAACATGCTTCTCCTTCAGATTTCCGTCTAGAATGTGCACAATCCTGCTGGCATTTTTAGCAATTTCTATATCATGGGTAATCATGATAATTGTTTTTCCTTCTTCGTGTAGTTCGTGAAAAAGCTCCATAATTTGCTGACCGGTTTTTTGATCGAGCGCTCCAGTGGGTTCGTCAGCTAGTAAGATAGTCGGCTCTGTCACCATTGCTCTCGCGATAGCTACCCGCTGCTGTTGACCTCCTGAAAGCTGATTGGGGCGATGATGCAATTTTTCACCAAGCCCCACCCTTGTCAGCATATCGCAAGCCCTTTGTTTGCGGACTTTTTCAGATACCTTCGCATAGATCAGAGGAAGCTCGACGTTCTGTATTGCACTAAGTCTAGGAAGGAGTTGAAACTGCTGAAACACAAATCCAACCTCCTTATTCCGAATCACAGCCATTTGTGACTCATTCAGTTCATCCACTTTTTGATTCGATAAAATATAGTCACCGCTGGTGGGTGAATCTAGACAGCCAATCATATTCATAAGAGTCGATTTCCCTGAACCTGAGGGGCCTAAAATGGCAACGAAATCGCCTTTATTAACTGTGAGATTGATATTATTTAAGACTACTTGATTTTCATCACCCATAAAGTAGGTTTTGGTTATATGTTCCATTTTGAGAATCTGCTCATTCATTATTCATTACCTCCGTGCATCATGGCTGTATCGGAATTGTTTTTCTCTTGATTCATAATGAGGACCACATCGCCAGCGTCCACTCCGCTCTTAATTTCCACCGTCGTACCATCATTGATGCCCGTTTGAATATATTGCTTTGTTGCCATCCCTTTTTCGGTTGGGATCAATACATAAGGTTTATTTTTACTATCAAATTGAATGGCCTTCATGGAAAGGGTTGTGACTCCCTTAGCAGATTGCTTCATTATTTTCGCTTCGGTACTCATGCCCACCTTAATCGCTTGGTCTTTCGTAAGATCAATGGTTGCGGTAAAGTAAGAGACCCCATTCTCGTTGATGGCTTCTTTGGAAATGGCAGAAACGGTTCCTTTTATTTCTTTTTCAAGCGCGTTGATGGCAACATTAACTTTTTGATCTACTTTGAGATATTTGAGGTCATATTCATCGACCTTTACGTTGGTTTGTAATTTGGAATAATCGACAATATCGACAAGCTGTGCTCCAGACATGACTTCTGCGTTTTTCTCGACATGGATCTTGGATATCTCCCCGTCAAGTGCTGCCTTAATTTTGTCCCCTTGCTTAGTGGTCAACAAGACATCGCCTTTTTCTACTTCCTCCCCGACTTCCACTTCAATTTCTTTAATTTGTATGGCAGTATCACTCATCATCGTCTTCCTGTTTTTTGCTTCGACGGTTCCTGAAAAGGAGTAATAGGTAATAATGTCACCTGTTTCTGCTTTCTCTTCTTCAAGATCACTCGCACCCTTTGGCATAAATAAATAGCCAGTAAAGAGAGCCGAAGCAAACAGCCCAATCAACGTCCAAATAACAAACTTCTTTTTACTCTTCTTTTTCACTTTTCTGTCCTCCCGAATGATTTATTGGTTAGTTGTAACTTCGTATGGGTTTTTCTTTTGTTTTGGATGATTTCAGTGTACGGTGTTTCTATTCCATCAAAACCGCAGACTTTGAGAGAACCACCGCAGACTTTTGGGGGAGCTCCGCATGTGGGTGTGTTTTGTGCTAAAAAGATGTTACTCTCGGATAATTTGTATTTACTCTTGAATAAGGGACAAATACTTTCGTATAGCAAGGGATTACTCGTGGATAGGATGCAAATACTCTCGATAACGGTTTTTTAATTTCCCATAACCCGAGTTTACTGGCGGATGTGTCAACTTTACTAGCGGATAACCCATGTTACTGGCGGATAATCCATATTTACTGGCGAGAGTCAATTTAACTGGCGGATGGCATAGATTTAGTGGCGCTTGGCCCGAGTTTACTGGCGGATAACTCCTGATTACTGGCGATAACCAAACTCCTAGTAAGCACAAAAAAACCTTAACTCTATATGTTAAGGTCTTTACTGCTATGAGCTTCCCTTTTAATTAGATAGATCATTATTACAAGACCACCAACTACGCTCATGATCAATAGCAACATATTTAAATAAAATGGCAAGAACGAAACAGCAATGGCAATCCAGGCAAATAGAAGGGCTAACGGGCTCGTGGCTCTAAGGAAAAGATGAACAAATCGGTAACTTGAACGGATAAAAGGTGTGGCTTCTAACAACAAAATAGTTGGGTTCATGATCGAACCATAAATCAATGGGATGACAATGTAAATGGAAAACTCAGTTTTCAACGACACTTCTAATAGAAATGCAAAACCCAATGCAAACCCTTGCATGAAAAAATCAATATGAGCTGATTTTAGTTTTCTAGCATTCGTGAAAACTTTAGTTATCGGTGAACTTTTTTGATAATATACCGCTGAAAGCGGCAATGATAATACCATCCCAATCATAAACGAGAATAATCCCCACTCTAATAGTTGAATATTCACAATAACACACCTGCAACTATATTTCTGTCCTTTGTCTTCATGATAATCCCCCTTCATTTATTTAGTATGGAATCATCATATTTCAGAAGGAGACACTGCCAACCGCAAACATTCATGGACTTACCGCAAATCATTGCGGATTCACCGAACCAATCTACCGTTTAATATCACAAAAAAAGGACCGGCATTCGCCGGTCCCATTCCATCTAATATAAATCTTCTGTCGGCAGAATCCCCAGTCCTTTAGCTTTTTTAATAGCTTCTACCCGAGAGTTGACATTTAATTTTTGAAAAAGTTCGGTCAGACTGTACTCCAAGGAGCGCTGACTAATTAACAAAGTCTTGGAAATTTCCTTATTACTATGACCCTTGGCTAATTCGCGCAGAAGTGTTTCTTCCTTTTTCCCAATCGTTGTTTTATCATTGGCACTCTCCCCTTGCACAACAATCTCCTGACGTCGAAGCTGCTTCAGAAGTTGCATTGGAATAATTGCTTCTTTCCGCGACGCACTGCGTATCGCCTGAACGAGTTGCTCACGGGTCGACGTTTTCGAAATAAAGCCAGACACGCCTGATTCCATCAATAAATTAAAATGTGGGCCAATATCAAATCCCGAATAAATGAGAATTATGGCGTCAGGAACATCTTCAAGCACCTTGCGCGCCAAATCAGCTCCATTGATATTAGGCATATATAAATCAAACAGAATCACGTCAAAACTTTTTAAACGGACCAAATCCGGGACAAGATAAACGTCCGTTTCAATCGTAACATTCATATCCGGTTCTGACTCAATTAGCATCTTTGTTCCTTCGACGACGGATCTATGATCATCCACCAATAATATTTCCATAGTGATCACCTTTTAGCGATGTTATAGTTGGAATAGTAATATCCATATGAAAGCCTTCTTGAGGAGCAGAATGGAACTCTACCTTCCCCTCTAAACTTAGGACCCGATTTTCGATACCCGCTAAACCCATATGTTTAAATGAGCCTCCAATGGAAGTTAATTCGATCCCGACCCCGTTATCAGCATAGGAAAAATGAATATATTCCTGTTTACTGGTTAAATTCATCGTTACCTTCGTAGCTTTCGAATGTTTGGTGGCATTATTTAATAGCTCTTGGACAATTCGATATAATCCTAAAATTTGATCTTCATTTAATGGATGGATTAACTCCATTGTTGAGAAGTCAATCTCATAATTAGAAAACATCCTGGTGTACGAAAACAGACTTTTTAATGATTCCACCAGTCCCATCTTTAAAAGAAATGGCGGGCGTAGTTCGTTACAGGTAATTCGAATTTGATGTATAGCGTCAAGCAATCCCTCTTCAATTTGCATTAGTTCCTCCTGAATCCCATCATTTAACATAGAAGTGGAACGTAATGACTCCAGTTTTCGATACCAAATAATGAGATCTTGTAAGACAGAATCATGTAAATCGCTGGAAAGCGAGGCGCGTTCCTTTTCCGAGAGTCTAAACAAGAGCCGCAGCATCCATTTTGGGCTCTCGTTGATACTTACCATGTCCTCCACACGTTTCATCAGATCTTCAATAAATCCGAGATTATCATACAAAATTGTGACATAATGGACCGCTGTTTCAAGCCACTCTTCCTCTATTTTTTTCAAAGCTTGTTTAATATCAATTTTTAAATACACTGACTGTTCCTTATCAGCGATTTTGATCCATTTTACATTGACACTATTTAAAGTTGATTCTAGATTTCTAGGAACTTCTTCAATAAAAGCATTTTTGACAGGTAATACTCTCTTAACCTCGTCAATTAAACGATTTTCTAGATCTGTGACCTTCATTACGTTCGCAAGATCATGGGAGAATCGATTAATACTTTGCTGCAGCATCTTATATCTTTCTTCACTTTGGATTAACTCAAGTTCCTCTTTCTTTCGCTCGGTTATATCCTTAACCATCCCATGAACACCCATCAGTTCACCATAAAGGAAGATCGGAACAAAGGTAATATGGACAATGCGATGCTCGCTTTGCCTATAGCGTACGATCCGGCATTCAATTTCTCTTGATTCATGGGTGTGAATGACCTCCGAAAGAACTTGATAGATAGATAAGTGATCTTCATCATAAATCAGCCCAATTAAACAACGATCAGGTAACTCGTCTATTTTAATGCCGGTAATTTTTTCAAAAGATTGATTCGCATTAACGAAATTAGCCTTTAAATCAATGGAAAAAACTCCATCCAAATTGTTCTCAAATAAGGACTTATACCTTTGCTCACTTTCCTCTAACGCCAACTCAGACCGTTTTTTCTCCGTAATATCCAACATTAATCCATTAAGTCGTTCAACTGCACCTGTATTGTCCAAAAACGGATGGACAATCAGCCTTCCCCATCTAGTTTCATTTTCGATATGGATATAACGAATGACTTTGTTAACAGGAAGACCCTTATCCAAATTTTTCTTTACTTCCCCCATTAGCATAATATTATCCTCTGGATGGATGTGGTCATGGAGTCGAATTGGGTTATTCATGATTTCATGTCGAGGAATTCCCGATATTTTTTCGATGCTCTCCGAACAAAAGGTATAGTAGCTAAAATCTTTATCTGTTGACCACACTGCGGCATTTACACTTTCTAAAATATTCTCTAGTAATTGTTCTGTCTTTATTCGTTCAGTTATATCGCGTATCACCGCAACTACATATTTTACATTTCCAAAACTATCAAACACAGGTTTCACCTTAGTCTCAACATGGAGCAGGGATCCTTGGGCGTGAATGGCACGATATTCCATTTTAATTTCTGTTTTGGTCTGGACTGCTTGAAAATGCAAGTCACGAATCCGCTGCCTGTCCTCAGGGTGAATTAAGTCAAATGCATTCATTCCTTCGTATTGTTCCTTTGTGTAACCAATCATTGAAAAAATAGAAGGTGATACATAACGAACGATCGCCCTTTGATCCACGAGCACGATTACATCAGATGTGTTGTCTGCAACAATTTTATACCTTATTTCTTCGTCAAGAATGTGTTCGATGGTAGATTTTTGTAAAATGCCAATATAGGCAATCAGTGTTGATTCGTTTTCAATAATAGGGATTAATTGCAGTCTCACAGAGATTGCGGAGCTATCATAACAATAAACAATAAAGGGTTCATTCTCTTTCTTTTCAGTGAAGATTATGTTGGTTAAACCATCATCCCATTTTTTTTGGTCCGAACCGAATAATTGTTGAAAAGCTTCGTTTACCCATAAAACCTGATTATCAAGTCCAATGATATACATTGGATCAGGCATTTTCTGCAGCAATTGTTGCGCGCTGTTAATTAAAGTTAGATCCGTGCTCATTACGTAGCTCCTTTCAATAAGAAAGAATTTCCAGTTTACTCTTCTATGATAATTATAATGGAGATGATACCGATAAAACACGCAAAAATTAGGGGGAGGTCCGCAATTTATTGAAGAAACGTTTTGAATAAGCCCAAATGAAGTAAATAAGAAAAAGCCTCAATTACTCGGGGCTTTGGGGATATACCTTTAGATGTAAAAATTCATATGTCCTTTTTCTTGCTTGTAATAATCCAATCGATCTTGCAAAGAGCCTGTATGAAACTCAAACTTATGACCATCTGGGTCCGTAAAATAGATGGACTTTTGATCTTTTTCATCTCTTGGACGTCCTGATAAAATAGTAACATTCAAATCTGTTAGTTTTTGATACATCTGATCATACTCTGCTTCATCAATAGAAAAGGCTATATGTGTGTAGGATTGCTGTATTTCATTTCGGGGTATATCTTTCTCTAAATTGAGAGCTAGCCACATTCCATTTAGATCAAAATAAGCAGTGCTTCTACCTTTTACTAGCAGCTTTGCATCAAAAACATTTTGGTAAAAATCAATAGATTTCTCCAGATCCGAAACGGAAAATAAAAAATGATTGAGACCTTTAATGGACACGAATTTTCACCTCGATTTATTAGGCTTCAATTTTGGTTTTATAAATAGTTGGTTAATGAATGCCAATACAATGACAATGGATAGCCCAACGATTATATTTAACCATTGAATAGCCATTAATATTCCAAGGCCAACTGACCCATACAAACGTATTGATTCAATTAACTTTCTATGCTTTTCCATCCGATCATTCCCCTTACTATTTTAACTGCTATTGATTAATTAATAACCTCTTCAATAACTGATTCTCCTTCAGTTTGCTCAGCGTCTGTCCATTTCCATTTCTCATGTAATCTAATTCTTCCATCTGGCAGAGTTTCTGGAATCGAGTAACACTGCCCGCCTCTTATTTCATTTTTTGTGTTTACATGGTTATATCTAAATTGTAAATGGCCATTTTCTTTAACAATTCCAATCAACGTTCCCTTTACAATCTCCCCACCACGATATGTTGCTGAAAGTATGTTTCCCTCTTGTTTGTATTCAAAAAATGTACTAGAAGAAACTTCTCCATTTGCTGTATTTTCAATAGATGTAAATTTCCTACCATTGTAATCGATCATCACTTTAATCCCCTCAATCGTTATAATATTCACATATTTTACCATATATTTTACACCTTTTAGTAGTTTTAAATATTAGAAATTTATTAATTTTTTTTCAAATTATAAAGGCATCTATTTAGGGCTCACTTTGGAATAATGGGCTTGCATAAAGAACATACTATCAAAAATGATTTGTTGGATTATATTGGGAGAAATAGCGATGTCAGAATCTGTTGAAATTATCATTCGAACGTTTACTTCATTTATTATATTATGGATATTTGTATTGATTCTCGGTAAACAAACGATTTCCCACAAGACTTATCACCTCTATATAGCTTCCATAACCATGGGAACAATTGCAGGAAATCTAGCCTTTAATCTAGGTATTAAAATCCATTACTTTATTATCTCGTTCGTCCTAATGGGTATTGTTGTTTTTATTCTAAATATAGTGGCCTTACGAAATCCACGCTTAAGAAAATGGATTGCTGGAGAACCTGCTACCTTAATACAAAATGGAGAAATTCTCGTAGAATCTATGGAACGAATGCGGTATTCTCTAGACTCTCTAAATCAGGCATTAAGAGGCAAAGATATTTTTAACATTGAAGAAGTAGAATGTGCCATTTTAGAGATAAACGGCTCACTATCTGTATTAAAAAAGCCCCAATACCTAGCAACCACTAAGGAGGATTTAAAGCAATTTCTTCCGGTTGAATTGATCTATGATGGTAAAATCCTTTACAAAAACTTGTCACAAAACACCTACGATGAGGAATGGATATTGGAAGAGCTTATGAGAAGAAACCTTAATATTGATAACATCTCATATGCTGTAGTAGGGACCAAAGGAAACTTGTTTATTGATTTGAAGGATAACCAAACGAAATAATTACGGGCTAATAATATAAAAGACATCCTTACATGGATGTCTTCTCGGTAAAATTAATCGGTTATTTAATATTCGCAAACTTATTTAGATCATCACGATGTCCAATGACTACTAGCTTATCCCCATCTTGAATAAGATGTTCAGGAAAGGGTGAAATGATTAAATTTTCACTACTTAGAATGGCAATCACATTCACATTATATTGCGCTCGTAAATCCAGATCACGTAAACTTTTTCTGGTCATACTTTTGGGAACTATTATTTCTTCAATATTGTATTCTTTTGACAGTTCGATATAGTTCAACACATTGGGGGTTAGGAGATGATGGGCAACACGTTCGCCCATATCTCTTTCAGGATGTACGACCCAATCTGCTCCTACTTTTGTTAATACTTGTCCATGGCGTTTATTCAGAGCTTTTGCAATCACCTGTTTTACGCCCATTTCTTTTAAAATTAATACAGTTAAAATACTTGCCTGCATATCATTACCGATAGCGACAATAACATAATCAAAATTACGGATTCCAACCGTTTTAAGTGATTCCTCTTCAGTTGAATCAAGGACTACTGCGTGCGTAACCAATAATTTTCCATCTTCTACTCTATCTTCATTTATATCAATTCCCAATACTTCCTGATCTGCTTCAATTAACTTGGATGCAATACTTGTACCAAATCTCCCTAACCCAATGACAGCATAACTTTGCTTTGCCATAGATACTCAACCACCCCAAGAATTTTTAATTAAACCCTAGCCAATTAACAATTTTTCTTCTGCATATCTAACCTTTGTATCTTTACGAGTATTTAAAAGTGCAAATGCCATCGTTAATGGTCCAAGCCTTCCGATAAACATCATGATGGAAATCAGGACTCTACCGAAGGGCGACAGGTCGGGTGTGAAATTCGCGGACAAACCTACTGTTCCAAAGGCAGAAATGGTTTCAAACAGCAGTTTGCTCATATCAGCTTTTTCGGTGAAGGTTAATAAGAAGAAAATGAGGAAGATAAAAAACATTCCTGCCACAACGATCGATAATGCTTTATTGACAAGTTCCCACGAGAGTCTTCGTTTAAAAATATTCACATCATCCCGATTGGTAACCACTGCCCAAAAAGCTAAAATAATAATGGCAAAGGTTGTTACTTTAATTCCCCCACCAGTGGATCCTGAGGACGCACCAATAAACATCAATGCCATCATGAAAACTAGGGATGATAGATTCATGGCTCCAATATCAATCGTATTAAAACCTGCAGTCCGTGTGACGACGCCTTGAAAATAGGATGCCCAAAGCTTATCATCATATGGCAGATTCCCAATTGTTGCAGAATTTTTATATTCTGATAATAATATGATTAATGTCCCTATGATGTTAAGTATTAGTGTCATAAGGAGGGCAACCTTCGAATGGAGAGATAGTTTGCGAAAGGATCTTTTATGAAAGAGATCAAGAATCACCGTAAAACCAATTCCACCCGTGATGAATAGAAAGGTAATCATGATATTAACTGTCGGATCACCTACCCATTTACTTAGGTTGTCAGATTCAAGACCAAACCCAGCATTATTAAATGCTGAAATTGAATGGAATATACCATAGTAAATGGCTTTGCGGAGTGGCATGTCAAAGGACCAACGAATTGCTAAAGTGACTGCACCAATTAGTTCCACCATAAAGGTAATAAAGATGATCCTTTTTACTAGGTTGACTACTCCTGATATAGAAAATACATTTAATGAATCCTGAAGTAATAAGCGTTCTTTTAGTCCAATCTTTTTGCCTAAGATAATAAATAACAAGATACCTGTGGTCATAAATCCCCAACCGCCAATTTGAATCAAACAGAGAAGAACGATTTCACCAAATAAAGTAAAGGTCGTCCCCGTATCTACTACGGCCAGCCCTGTAACACAGACAGCTGAGGTCGCCTCAAATAAAGCATCAATGAAACTAAGTCCACGGCCCTCTTCATAGGTTGCTATTGGTAACATAAAAAGAAAAGTCCCCAATAAAATTAGACCTCCGAAACCTATCACAAGGATTTGAGCAGGATGCAAACGAACTAAATTCCCTTTTCTTTTTATCAATTTCACAATATTGACTCTCCCTTTTAGAAAAAAATGAACCAGACAATTGAACTTGTTTTTATGTTTACCCTAGAGACTAAGATTATGAATCCACCTATAAAATTTAATGGGTATCCTCTAATTTTACGATCATGTCAGTAATATGATTGAGTTCGTGCTCTGCAACCACATTGGAGATCATATCTTCTTTAATCAATTTTCCAATCGCTTCGTATTGTGCATATAAGGCATGTTTTTGTAAAATCGATTGCTGTTTTGCTTTTAGACTCGGATACTTCACAAAAAGTTGCTCTGTTTTGCTCTTTAATTCAGATAGTTCTCGTTCGTATTCTGTAATCAATTCTTGTGCTGCTGTTTCGGTAATGAACAATTTTTTTCTAACAATATGTATTTCGTTTATCGCTGTTTCTAATCTGTGTCCTTTTGCAATCAGTTCTTCATATTCCTTAAACCCCTCTTCTTTTTTATTAAGCCCTAAAACGGATAATAGCGATTTGATAGAAAGTCCTTGAAATACTAATGAGAACAATACCACACTAAATGCAATGATTAAGATTTCTCCTCTGCCAGTAAAATCATGAGGAAGACTTAAAACAAGTGCAATAGATAATGAACCTTTTAGACCTCCCCAATTGATTACGTGTTTCCAAGGAGTAGGAAAGTTTTTGGTAAATATAAGACTTGTATAGACTGCAATGCTTCTGGCAATAAGCACAACCAAAATGGCAAGAAAAACCAAACCCCATTTGTCCGCTAAGTTAATCTTGGTTATTTCCAATCCAACCATGAGGAAAACGATTGAATTGGCCAGCAGTGCAGTAACCTCCCAAAAATTATTAATGTTCAGCTTCGTCGTGGGGCTCATTCCAACCTTTGCTCCATAATTCCCAAAAATCAGTGCAGCCACAACAACCGCGATGACTCCTGAAGCATGAAAAGCTTCAGCCAGTAGGAACGAACCATAAAACAGAATCACACTAAAGATGATTTCCAATGGGTAATCGTCAAAGTAACTGGTTAATTTAGAAAACCCATAGCCAAGGGCACCGCCAATAATGAGACCAAGTGAAATAACCTTAATAAACTCCCATAATCCATATCCGACACCAACTACACCCAGGTCAATGTACGTTAGTAAATAAAAAGCGGAGATTTTAAAAAGAACAACCGCCAGTCCATCATTAAATAAACTTTCGCCTTCAATAACTATAGCAAGCCGTTTGTTCACTCCGACACTTTTAAAAATGGAAATAACGCTGACAGGGTCCGTGGCACTCATTAAAGCAGCAAACACAAACGCGGTAGGAATCGAAAAACCTAAAAGCCAGATAGTAGAAAAACCAACAATGAGAAAGGATAAAAGCGTAGCTCCAAACGCAAGAGCTAATATGGGTCCTTTATTTTCTTTTAAATGGGAAAAAGGCAGTTTCAGTGCCGCTTCGCCTAATAAGGCCGGCAAAAAGAGAGTAATAATTACAAAGTTAAATACTTCTCCTTCTGTAATAAAATCCTTTAAGGGCTCGAAAGCAGGAATGTTTATTAGACCTATAATCGCCCCAACAATAACTAACGAAATTGGGTAAGGCTGTTTTAATTTTTTTGAGATGGCAGTAATACCAGCTGCAATCATCACTAACGTTAGTCCGAGTTCGAAAATATGGTGCATATCTAGTTTATCCACTTTTTTTACCCCCTCATTTATTCATCATATCCATTATGTCTAACAATCATTAATATTTCGATTGTTTGAAAAAGACGGGATCATTTTCATCATATATTTTCGTCTTCGTTAACCCTGAAAAAGCGATAAAAGAAAAAGGAATTGCTTAGCAATTCCTTTGTTTTCCCCAGCTTCTGTTATCTAATTAACTTCTATAAAACTGGGATATTCTCAAAATGTTCTACCGTTGGAAATGGATCATAGAAACGATGTAAAAGTTTTTTCCATTCTTGATACTCATTCGATTGCCTAAATCCAACGGTATGGTCTTCTAATGTTTCCCACCTTACCAATAATAAATATTTCCCCTTAACCTCAAGACAACGCTGTAATTCGTGAGATATGTAACCTTTCATTGATGCAATAATTTCTGAGGCCTGACGAAAGGCATCCTCATATTCCTCTTCCATCCCTGACCTAACCGTAAGCATAACTGCTTCCAATATCATATAAGTCCCTCCTATCTTAAATGTAAAAAGTAAATAAACTCAATTAATTCTATCATATAATTCCAAGGTTAATCGGACATAAAATTAGCTCACACCCAACTAGAGGTATGTGCATACCATGCCTATATGTTTATTTCAATATAAGAGGTGTAGACTATGGTATCGTATATGGATTATACATCCCCATCCACTCAATACACGTATGATGTTAATCAAAGCCCTCTCTTCATAAAAGACAATCAAAACTATATTAATGTATTAGGTGTTAAACAGTTAAATACCCTGGAAAATGTATCTCTCTTAGATATCTTTTTAAGTACAAATAATGTCGTTGAACCGCACTATCACCAAAATGCAGCCGAACTAGTTTACTGTATTTCTGGTTCAGCTACCGTATCTATTTTGAACCCTTTTACGAAAAAGATAATGAATTACACGATTACACCAGGTCAGGTAGCTAATGTTCCACAAGGTTGGTGGCATTACGAAATTGCTTTAGTTGATAACACTCATCTTTTGGCGATTTTTGATGCACCAACTCCAGAAGTAATACTTGGGTCGGATATTTTAAAATTCACACCTGCCAATATCATGTCGCATACCTATTGTCTGGATGAAAATCAATGGAACCAAGTAATTGCACCCGTCAAACCCTCCACCTATATTGGTCCATATAATGATTGTAACCAGGGAAGTGAAATATCACCCGATCGGTATGTAAGTCAACAGTATCAACAACCAACCCCTCAATATATACCACCATACTATCCAACACCCTATGTTCCGAACTTCCTCCGATATTGGTGATAACTTGGTAAAGGGATTGCGTTAAAGCAATCCCCCTCAAGCCATATTTTTATGTTTTTTCTATTGCTTATCCTAAGAATGGAAACGATGAACCGCCAAATGCTTAATGTACCAATCGCTGGATTTAATATGCTTTTGAAAAAAGCATATTAAATCCATGTAAGAAGTGATATTCACTAAAATTTCACTTTTTATTGGCTCTTCTTGTATTTTTCGTCACACCTTATCTTCTCTGCCGGATATACAATCTAACTGAAGACATCCGAGTAAAGGAGTGGAGCGCTCTCTAATGTTAAAAGTTTAATAGTGTAGTAATCATAAATATGAATCTTTACAAAAACTTAGGAGGTATTCTTGTGTTTAATTTATTGATTTTCGGCTTAATTGCTATTACCTTGGTGTTGTTAAGTATCTTTGTTGATGGGCTGATGAGATTAAATAAGGAAGAGAAAGAAGCAGAAAAAAATACTGTACGCGACGGAATGCATGGATATTTATTTGGACTGGGCAAAGTGAAAATATTCAAAACCATTCATGATGCCGATGGCAATCTCAGATATTTGGTATATTTGCCACAGTACGAGTGGTTCAAAGCACCAACCTACAAATGGTATGAAGTCTATGCGACTCATAACGGATTCCAGCACATCGAAGTAGAAAGATAGTCTGCATATATAGTAAAATGGCTTGGAGTAATCTCCAAGCCATTTCTATTCTTCTTACTTAATATTTTCGATGATTGTTGCTACGCCTTGTCCACCACCGACACATAATGTAGCTAAACCATATTGGTTTTCTCTTTTCTTCATTTCATGAATTAAAGTCACTAAAATTCTTGCTCCACTTGCACCGATTGGGTGGCCTAGTGCAATGGCACCGCCGTTTACATTTAGTTTTTCTTTACTAAAATGAAGCTCGCGATCCACTGCAATCGATTGAGCAGCAAATGCCTCATTTGCTTCAATTAAGTCAATGTCTTCTAAGGATAAAGACGCTGAATTAAGCGCTTTTTTCACAGCTGGAACAGGACCGATTCCCATAATACTTGGATCTACCCCCGCTGAAGCATTCGCTTTAATTGTTACGAGAGGAGTAACTCCTAATTCCTCTGCCTTTTTACGGCTCATCACAACAAATGCTGCAGCACCGTCGTTAATGCCTGAAGCATTAGCAGCGGTAACAGATCCATCCTTTTTGAATGCAGGACGAAGTTTGCCTAAACCATCTGCAGTTGTTCCAAAACGAGGGAACTCATCTTGGCTGAATAATGTCACTTGTCCTTTACGGCCAGGTACCTCAACAGGGACAATTTCATCAGCAAAACGATTTGATTCAATCGCTGCTTGAGCCTTTTGCTGACTCCATGCAGCAAATTCATCCTGTTCTGCACGTGAGATTTCATATTTTTCCGCAAGGTTTTCAGCTGTGATTCCCATATGATAGTCATTTTCTGCACACCATAAACCGTCTTGAATCATGCTGTCTAACATTTTCTGATCGCCCATTTTGAATCCGTTGCGTCCGCCTTTTAACAAGTATGGAGCTTGACTCATGCTCTCCATTCCACCTGCTACAACAATTTCAGACTCCCCAGCAAGAATGGCTTGTGTTGCTAAGTGAACAGCTTTCAAGCCTGATCCACAGACCTTATTAATTGTCATAGCTGGTGACTCTTGAGGAACACCTGCAGCTAGAGAAGCTTGTCTTGCCGGATTTTGGCCCGATCCTGCTTGTAGAACGTTCCCCATAATAACTTCATCCACATCATTTGGAGAAATTCCAGCTTTTTCAATCGCTGCTTTAATTACAGTTGTACCTAACTGAGTAGCTGATACCTTTTCTAAACTTCCTAAGAAACTACCAATTGCTGTTCTGACGGCACTTACGATGACAACTTCATTTGCTGACATTCTGATCTCCTCCAAAGCTAATTTATGTATTCGAATAATAATTCCTCACAAATTTTACTACATTTTGCCGTACTTTTTGTGACAAACTATTCGACAAATTCAGAGTTATTATTCTATTAATTTCACCCTTCATTGTTCAGAAATCAATTAAACTTTTTTAAAAATGCAATGAATGGCAATGGATAATATCACATTCAATAAAAAAAATGAAAAATATTAATGTAAGGGTATTCATGTTGAAATATATTATAAAATGACGGATTTTGTAGAAAAGTATTTCATGTAATTATTTTTCAATATTATTTATTGAAAATAATTACAACAAAAAAGAGAGAGAATCGAGATTCCCTCCCTTAATAATCGCTATCCTGCTTAAATCACTAAGCCTCCATCAACACTTAAGATCGTCCCATTTATATAATTGGCTTTATCAGAAGCCAAAAATAAGTACGCTGCGGCAATATCTTCTGGTTTTCCCAGCTTCTTAAGCGGTGTCTTTTCCTTCATAATCTGAAGTACTTTATCCGGCACAGCAGCAGTCATGCCTGTTTCAATGAAACCTGGTGCGACTGCATTGACCCTGATCCCTTTTGGACCAAACTCTTTTGCCCAGCTTTTGGTCAGCCCAATCACGCCAGCTTTAGTTGCTGCATAGTTTGTTTGGCCAATATTTCCGTATAACCCAACAACGGAAGAGGCATTAAGAATAACACCCGACCCCTGTTTGAACATGATTGGGGCTACAGCTTTTGTACATTTAAAAACACCGGATAGGTTTACCGAAATGACTTTCTCCCAATCCGATTCCTGCATTTTTGTTAAAAATCCATCAAGTGTAATTCCGGCATTGTTAATTAATACATCAATGCGGCTATGCTTATCTACCGTTGAGCGAACCATCTCTTCTATCTGGGTACTGTCAGTTACATCCACCTGAAAAAACTCTACTTTTTCATGATTCAATTCTTCTAAGGTCATTCTACCAGCGGATTCGTCATAATCACATATTACAACACTTGCACCCTCTTGGAGGAATTGTTTAGCCGTTTCTTTTCCTATGCCCTGTGCTCCACCAGTTATTAACACAACCTTTTCACTAAATACCAATAATATCACCTCATATTAAGCATTTTTGAACAAAACAGCTACACATGTTCATCATCCCTAGGCAAATTGGTAAAGTAATCAACAACACACAATGATACCGGATACAAAATCCATTATTACCCTTTTAACCCATACTATGCTAGGTTCTCTGAATTTAGCACCTTTGTTAGTTTTATATTGTAATTTGCGGAAAAAGTGAGAATTTTGTCAAAAAATGATGAAATGTATTTTGTGAATTTTTAAACTTTCACCTTTAAATATTTCAAACAAGTTAGTATGATGAATACGTCAACAAAAAGTAATCGAGGAGGAATAAAGAAATGAACCAAGATTTTAATTTTTATGATATGTGGAAGGATTTTTATTCCCAATCAAGTAAATTATTTGATGGAAAATTGGGTACGGAAGACTTTAATTTTTATGATATGTGGAAAGATTTTTATTCCCAATCAAGTAAATTATTTGATGAAAAATTCGGCAATGACTACCCTTCTCAAGGGATGGGACAGGTGTTGGAGATGAATCTTCAATTTAAAAAAATGATCGATGAATCTACGTTAAAATACTTAGAATTCATGAATGTACCATCTACAAAAGACATTGCTAACCTTTCGTCATTAATTGTTAATGTAGATGCAAAAGTTGACGATATTGAAGAAAGATTGGAAGAAAAATTAGACAATACTGAAGATCAAGTGTCATTTAAGTCAGAATTGTCGAATGTAAAAAAAGATGTAAAGAATTTGGATAATAAATTGAATCAAATCCTTACATTGTTAAATTCACAAAAAGAAAAGAAATAAAAACGGATTACATAATAGCTTGTAATACAAAGTAATGTATTAAACTAGCAGGATTATTTAAACAACTATAATAGATGGGGTGCAGAAAAATGGCAGAATTAAAAGGCAAAGTAGCGATTGTAACAGGCGGCAGCAGAGGTATCGGTGCATCGATTGCATTAGAACTAGCTAAGAATGGCGCGAAAGTTGTTATTAACTATAATATCCGCAAAGAATTAGCCGATAAAGTAGTCGCTGAAATTAATGAATTTGGCGGAGAGGCATACGCTGTTCAAGCAGATGTTTCTGAAAGTAATGAAGCAGCATACCTTGTACAAGAAACGATTAACCATTATGGCAAATTAGATATCCTAGTTAATAATGCAGGAATTACAAGAGACAGCACGTTCAAAAAATTAAGCCAAGAAGATTGGAGAAAAGTAATTGATGTAAATTTAAACAGTGTTTACAACAATACTTCTGCTGCTCTTCCTTACCTTCTTGAATCAGATGCTGGCCGTATTATCAACATTTCGTCTATTATTGGACAAGCAGGCGGATTTGGACAAACCAACTATGCAGCAGCAAAAGCAGGACTCATTGGATATACTAAATCACTTGCTCTTGAACTTGCTAAAAGCAATGTAACTGTAAATGCGATTTGCCCTGGATTTATTGGTACTGAGATGGTACAAGCCATTCCAGAAAAAGTTCTTGCAGGAATCGTTGAAAAAGTTCCGCAAAAACGTTTAGGCAAACCAGAAGAAATCGCTCGTGGTGTTGTCTTCTTATGTAAAGATGGTGACTATATCACTGGTCAGCAATTAAATATTAACGGTGGACTTTACATGTAATTGTCATGAATGTCCGACTTTCTTTATATATTAAGAGAGAAAATAAATCATGTAAGGAGTGAACAGTCATTAACGTTTTGATGCCAAAAGAATGGAATGGTGTGCTTGAATTTGCACCTGAAAAGTATCAAGAAATGTATCAACGTGTCTACAGGGCAACTCAAGTGTTAACGACCGATGCCGAACCGGAAGTAGCACCTACACCGAAAGAAGTTATTTGGACTAGAAATAAAACGAAGCTCTACCGATATATTTCTGATCAACCCAAAAAATACAAAACTCCCCTTCTTTTAGTTTATGCTCTAATTAATAAACCATATATTTTGGACCTAACAAAAGGCGGCAGTTTAATAGAATATTTAGTTGAACGTGGGTTTGATGTTTATCTACTTGACTGGGGTACACCAGGTTACGAAGATCGCAATATGAAACTAGATGATTACATTATGGACTATATCCCACGTGCAGTTCGTAAGGTAATGAGAAAATCGAAAGTTGAAGAAGTATCGATCCTTGGATATTGCATGGGTGGAACGATCACGTCTGCATTTGCGGCACTACACCCTGAATTACCAATTCGAAACCTTGTCTTTATGACCAGTCCGTTTAGTTTTGAAAATAGCGGATCATATGGTCCGATGCTGGATGAGCGCTATTTCGATATTAATAAAGTTGTAGAAACCCTTGGTGTTATTCCACCAGAAATGATTGACTTTGGAAACAAAATGATCAATCCAATGGGAACCAACTTTGGACCATTAATTAGTCTCGTAGAGCGTGCTGATAATGAGAAGTTTATTAAGAGCTTTAAACTTCTTCGCAGATGGTTAAACGATGGTATCTTATTTCCTGGTGAAGCCTACCGTCAGTGGATTAGAGACTTCTACCAAAATAATAAACTGATCAAAGGCGAAATGGTTATTCGAGGTAAAAAGGTTAAACTTGAAAATATCAAAGCCAATATCCTAAACCTAGCTGGTAAAAACGACCTAATTGCCCCACCCCATCAAGTTGAAGCATTGATGGATGTAGTTTCAAGTGAGGATAAACAATTTAAGATATTACCTGTTGGGCATACTTCGATTACTTATGGCAGCCAAGCCACAAAAATAACTTATCCAACCATTGCAGATTGGTTAGAAGAAAGATCCAACTAATTCTAGTTTAGATGAGTGTCCCAACTGGGGCACTCCTTTTATTTTATCAAGTGAAATAGTAATGGCGAGTATACAGTTGGCAATAGTGGTAAAAATAATTATATGTAATTATTAGGAAAAAAACAAGTATAATAGATTAAATTTATATTTAATTTGGATAATTCAAATAATTTAAAAATAATAAACACTTCATCGATTCATTCAATGCTTCATGTGCTGTTTGATTTGAAGAAATTGGAGCTTGGTCTAAGATACTGATCTTCATCCTACCTTCCTCCTTTTAATAAATTCTTTTCTAAAGTAACGATCATATAATAAAAAAATACCAAAATGGGGTCCATACTACGGAACCCATTTTGGTACTTGTGGAATTAATCGATTGAACTAAGTATTTGATTCACCCAGAAGTTTTCCCATTCCCTATATTCCTGATTCACTTTACCACTATTTATATCGATTGTTCTTTTATCTGAATCAATCCAGCGAATCATTTGATTATTTTTAAAATAGTAGCGGTTTTCTAAAGGCTTAGCAGTTGTGGTGAAAATAAAGAAAAGTGATCCGTCATCCCAAAAATAATATTCAGTCGTTACCCCATTGTCCTTTTTAACGATTTTCTTAATAATTCCATTATCGTTAATGTACTGGGTAAAACTTGCACCTAACTTATTAACGTTATAGTTCTTTAGCACCTTATTTATACTATTATACTCGGCCCTAATTACTTTTACTTCGTCCTCAACGTTTAAGGAAGAAAGATCTTCCTCTGTTGTTACAACTTCACTTGACTCACGAACATCCCCAGCTGTCACAACTTCGTTTTCCGCCGGATCATCTTCTTGATAATCAAATATTAATCCAACATTAGTGAAGTCTTCGTCAACCAAGGTAGTCTCATTGCTCTTTATCACATTTCCGTTTATTTCAGTTTCAGCATGGATAGTAATCGATCCATCAAATACGACCGGTCCAAACTGATCAATTTCTCCGATCCGTTGATTCGTATTCTTGCCGTTTACAAATAGGAAAGCATCATCTTCATCTGAATAAATAGATAGATTATTTTCGGGAAGGGTAAATTTAACTTCGATTTCCTTACTGTTAATACTCTTAGGGTCAATTACTTCTTCCTTATCAAGTGTTGCATATTTCCCCTTATAGAGAGCCTTTAGTTTGTATTCACCAATTAGGTAAGGACCAAATGTTTTTCCCTCACCACGATTAATCTTGCCAACCCTTTTTTTATTAATATAAATTTCTGTCCCGTCATAATTTGTTGAAATAACCGGATAAAACGATTTAATGTTAATTTTATAGTTATCGAACAGTAGCCACTTTTTCCCTGATGGATGGATGTTCACAAAACCTGCTTTTTCTAATGCAGAAAATGTAGGATTCTGTGAATTTTCTTCTATGTACGATATGAAAGGGAATACATTTTCCGCTGAAATCTTTATATTTGGATCTGTCGTATCAACAATTCCAACAAGCATACTCGCATCTTTTTCCTTTAATGCTTCGTCAAATTTTTGAATCACTTTTTGTTTACTTGTTAACGTGGAACCGAGATAATATCCACCTAGTAAAAGTGCTGCCAGAATGCTCCCTATTGTAAGAGTTAATTTCTTGCTTCGAGATGCTTGTTTTTTTGACCTTTCATTATTTACAATAGGTTCTTTTATTTCATGAAGATTAGGAGAAGTTGTACCTCCCGAAGCATCGGCTCCCTGTCTCTGTTCATAGCTATCTTGAACATTAGCAAACTGCTTTCCACAATTTGAACAGACCCGATAATGCTTTGGAACCTTCGTTCCACACTCCGTACAGAACTTAAAATCCATTAACCTATTACCCCCTTAAACAATCTAATATGTATTTAATAAAGTCAACTTAGGTGTTTAATTTCATTTTATTGCTCAAAATTGGGTCCAATGACACAATTGACACCCTAATTACCATTTACTATTATTAGAACCTATTTATGGAAAAATGACAACAACTTGGTGCCTGACACCAATTTTGACACGAAATTGTAATAAATATTGGTATTTGTCGAATATTTTACCAAGTTTTTTGAAGGAGAATGTCGAATTAAAGAGAATGAAGTAAAGGAGGTTTTAAAAAGGAGGAGAAATACATGAAGAAATTAATAACAGTATTATGTGGAATCATTATTGGATTATCGTTGTTTGTGAGTACTGGGAATACGGCAAAGGCATCAGAAACAGATGAATGTGGTTGCATAGTTTCACCCGTATTAGGTGCTGAAAAGAATAAGATTGTAGCAGGTTTATTAAGTAGTCAAGAGTTTAAGAATGTAAAAGATTCACTTAAAAGTGAAGGATATAGTTATAGAGGAGTCAAAAACATAGAAGTACTTATCAATCATACGTATGACGATACAGTAATGGTGGGAGTACCTTTCTATAATGCAGATGGTACTTTAGAAATGGCAGCATTTTTTAATGGAATTTATATGGATCCAGATCTATTTGAACATTAATATTATATAAAACAAAATCCTTCCCAACTCGGAAAGGATTTTTTTCATTCATATCTAGTTCATCCAAACTGCCAAACACTATGACTCAAGTTTCCATATCGAAAGCTGCGATGCAGCAACTTCGCTTTTTGACTATCATCAGCAGCTCCCATTGCATAAAAAATTGGAATGAAGTGTTCATTTCCATAACGTGGTACAGCATATTCTGCATTAGGTGCAAGGGAGTCATATTTAAATAATGACTCTAGGTCCCAATTATTTAAGTGGTGGGCCAACCAGTCATCAAATTCAAGAGCCCATTGATCGATTTCATTATCTGCCCATTTCACTGCTCTCAGGTTATGGACTGTTCCTCCACTTGCAATGATTAATATATCATTTGCTCTTAATGATGATAAGCTTTTGCCTACTTTATATTGCTCTTCCGGTTTAAGATTCGGATTTACGGACATCGAAATGACAGGGATATCTGCATTCGGATACAACAAGCGAAGTACAACCCATGCTCCATGATCAAGGCCGCGTTTCGTTTCTACTTCAAATGGTACACCGTTTTTTGCGAACAAGTCTTTAATTTCTTGTGAAACCTGCTGGTCCCCTTTAGCTGGATATTTAATTGTATATAGTTCCGGGTCGAAACCACCAAAATCATAAATGGTGTCATATGTGTCGACTTCGCTTACTTTTTGCATTGATGATTCCCAGTGTGCTGAAAACAATATTATTGCCTTTGGCCGAGGAAGGTTTTTTCCGAGCTGGCTTAGAAACTGAGTATACTCATTATTCTCAACAGCTAATAATGGTGCTCCATGTGCAATAAAAAAAGATGGCATCATATTTTCGTCCCCCTTTTAATTATTTTAGCTTTTTGATAAAGAAGTAGTTTCTTCTTTCTGACCTTTGAAAATGAGTTGATCGAGTGCAAACATTTTACTACCATTAATCGCAATAAAAATAGCCATTGCTAAAAAAGCCAAATCTAATTCGTAACCAGCCATTTGTCCGTTTCCTAAAAATCCAACAGCTAGTTTTACTTTAACAATTGCACCAATCATTAGTAAAGATAATAGAGCTGAGACAATTTGACTGCCTAAACCTAGAACTAATGCAACTCCACCAATCATTTCTACTGTTGCCACTCCATACGCTAAGAATCCTGGTAACCCAATACTGTCAAACCAGCCAACGATATTTTCAATTCCACCTTGGAATTTAACTATCCCATGTACAAAGAACGTAATACCTAAAACCACTCTTATAATTAATGTACTAACCTCGAATTTTTTTAACATGATTATTTTCCCCTTTTATTATTATTATTATTTTTCTACTTTTTCCATTAACCAGTTCATGAAATCCCGATGGTTATCCAATGAAACGGTGTGTCCTTCTTTGTAGGTTTTAAAGGTGACATCTGCCCCTAAACCACTAAAATATTCATTATTTGTCAATCCCCAATCAAATGGAAGAACCTGATCCATCTCACCATGGGAAATAAACAAGGACAGTTTATCAACAGGCTGGATCACGTATTCTTCTTTTACAAAAGCAGGAATGTATCCGCTTAGTGCAATAATACCCTTTATTCGACTACCCAATGTTAATCCAAGCGTCATCGACAATATTGCTCCCTGACTAAATCCAAGTAAGAACAATTGGCTCTCATCCAAAGGATATTCCCCGCAGGCATAATCAATAAAACTTGTCAGTTTATGGATTCCTTCATCGAACACATCCCTGTGCGGTTTTCCATATCCTTGAATCGTAAAAAACGCATAGCCTGGTGGTTGTGGAAGATGACCACGGATACTAAAAATGTAAAAACGGTCTTCTAATCCGTTTACCATTGACAGCATATTTTGTTCATTACTGCCAATCCCATGCATTAAAAACAACGCAGGATAAGTTTTTCCAGGTTCAGTCTGTGCTGGACGACGAAGCTCATAAATCATTGGTGAATTCATCCTATCATCCCTTCTTTTAAGCAAACATTCCTAATATTATTAGGATGGCTGTTAATATGATTACTTAACCTTAATTTTCAATCAAGCACTCGGAATCGAAATAAATAAAAAAGATTCATATTAGGAAACTAGTAGACAAAAAGATATTCACATCAAAAGTTTTCCGATGTGAATCTTTGTTGTTTATATAATAACAAGAGAATTGTTTCATTGTCAACGATTATTTTCTAATATAAAAACTTGTTCTATATCAGAATACAAAAAATAGGAATCAAGTTGATTCCTATCATCCACCCTACTAATCCGCTAAAAACTTCTGTATCTCAGAAACAAGTTCCATGGGATTTTCAAACATACTCATATGGCCTGAATCTTTAATTATTGATTGCTTTATATTTGCTCTACTGACAGAAAATGTTTTTTCTGCTGGAATGATTTGATCCTGTTCACCTGCTACTAAAAGAATCGGCAATGTCGAGGATTCCAATACTTGATTCCGATCTGGCCGGTCCTTCATCGCATTAAGTGCATCTATCGCACCCTCTGCCGAAGTAGTATAGCCAATTTCCATTGCAATACCAACATAATTCTCATCCTGATTTTCGGGTGAAAATAATTTTGGAACCAAGCCGTCGATAAGTGAGTAGATTCCTGACTTGTTTACCTTTTCGATATTTGCACTCCTGGCCTTTTTCGCTTCTTCCGAATCTGGAAAGGCTGTTGAATGAATAAGCGAATATCCGTTTAACTGACCACCGTACTTTTCTGCAAAAGCAAGTGTGATATACCCGCCTAACGAGTGACCAAACATCGTGACTTCAGGTAAATTTAAAGCATCCAAAAGATTTTTCACTTGATCCGCTAGATTTTCAATCGTACTGCTGCCTTGAAGAGGATCTGACTGTCCATGTCCAGGAAGATCCAGTGCAATCACCCGGTAATCAGCTGACAACGTTGGGATCACAAACTCCCAATAGCTAGAACTCCCACAAAAACCATGTAGAAGCACGATTGGCTTTCCTTCTCCACTATCTATGTACGCCATCGTTGTATCTTTTGCTTTGATTTTCTTAAGTTCCATAGGCTTCACCCCAGAGTTTAATTAGCTAATTTGCTCTTCACTATTTTCATTACTTAATAATACTCTTTTATTGGGGATTAATGTTAAGTTTGATTTTTTCAATAGATATTCTAGATGATCGATTGGCATAGAACCATGACCTTTACTATCTGCAAGTGTAAATTGAACAGTGACGCCATTATAACTTTTAACGGTAAAGGATTCAGCGGAATTGAAAAAACTTTTAATACCTTGAGATATTTGATATTTTGTACCTTCTTCAATTAACATTATCTTACTCCTTTATTGATGTTCTTCATAAGTAGTATGCCTAAAAAGGGTTTATACATACATATTTTTTCCAATTGAATTTTATCTAACAAAAAAGAGAGAGATGGTGTCATCTCTCTCTTACACTTCCATTCCCTCTTCTTCATCCATCATGGCATCAAACGCCTCAGAAACCTTATCAAATTCTTCATCACTTTCGATTGCGGCTAAATCACCTTCATCATCGACTTTCATAAAAAAGATATCAATATCTTCATCAGATTCCTGCCTAATTTCGTCCGCAAACCCGACAGCAACGTAATCGGTACCCTCGATTGTCATGACACCAAGCACTTCAACTTCTTGTTCTTCTCCGTTTTCATCCGTAATCGTAAAAATTTCTTGGACTTCAATTTTACTCATTTTACGTTCAACTTCCTTTAAAAGTATTTTTATAAAACAGTATCCCTAAAAAGATGGAGTTTATTCGAAAACATGTATTTCCATTATTAATTCGACAAAAATCCTATATAATTAATTCATCATGCTTACTAAGGAGAATTTTATGAATCCAAAACAGTTAGAAGAAAAAATAATTGAAAACTATCGTGGCGAAGAGAAAATGATGATTCTCGTCTTTGCGCAATGGTGTGTGAATCATGACCTTAATCCAGAAGAGCTATATTTACGGGCCTATCCCAATCAAGGAGCTAATCCTGCTTTAAGAGAGGCCATTGAGTTAACTGTACCTAAAGAAGAAGCTGGAGAAGTCGGTGACCAAACCTTGCTTGGTGTTTTAGCACTGTTTGGTAATGATGACCTTGCGTTTGTGGTTACGGAAGAGATCAACAATTTGAGGAAATAACGTTTTGTGCAATTTTTGAATGGTTTTGTGCGGAATTCGGGTCATTTTGTACGAATTTATGAAGTTAAGTACGAATAACGAACAGTTTTGTACAATTAGACATTTTCTTCCAGATTTTCTCAAATTAAGCAGACATAGTTCACAAGCTATGTCTGCTTAAATACTTAATAATGATACTCCCTATTAACTGGCGAAGGCTTCATTAAGAAATCCTTTAATGCCTCTCTGTTTTCCTCCAAATTTATCTCAAGGACCGCCCCAGCGTGGGGATAGGTTTTATTTACATAGCTATTTTGAACCGGAATCCGTAAACTATCGATATTTTTGATTGGATAAAATACAAGTTTAGATAGTACTGATAAAATCTCTCCTTTATCCATATCCGATTCCACATGATTTAAACTTTCTTCCACAAAATCCGGAAGTGCAGCTAAGGACTCGATATGACTAAACTTATTTTTCAACTGTTCCTTTACCTTGACGATGACTTCCTGTTGTCGTTTAACACGACCAAAATCACTTTCGTCATCATGTCTAAACCGTACATACTTTAACAATTCTCTTCCTTTCAGCGCGTTTTCTCCTGGTTTCACTTTCATATTAAAATCATCAATCATCTTTTGGCTAACATTAACAGTAATACCCTCCGGAGCAATCAAGTCAATAAAATTTGCAAACCCGTTAAAGTCTATAGAAATGGAATGGTCCACTTTAATACCAAAATTTTGATCAATTGTCTTTTTTAATAATTCATTTCCCCCGATAAAATAGGCCATATTGAGCTTGTCGTAGCCTTTTTTATGGCCGGGAATCTTGACATAACTATCCCTCATCAAGGAAATTAACTTGATATTACCTTTTTTAGGAACATATTGTGCAATAATAATGGCATCTGAGAAAGATTGAGGTTCACCTCTTGAATCACTTCCAATTAATAGAAAGTTCATCATTCCTTTTTTATCTTTATGATTGGTACTATCTTCAATTTTATTTGGTGAAGAGGGTTGAACTTGATCTTGGTCACTTAAATTTCCTGCCGAACAGCCTCCTAAAAACATAGAAAATAAAATTATCATGAATATTCTCAAGCTTTTCACCAACTTTCAAAAGAATTCGATTAATTATATAAGTTGTTACCTACTTAATTTCTCTTTTTTTCCCTTGTTTATTCTTCCTTACTATTATCTCTCTCCACATTAGCGATGGGTAAATTGCATAAAATTTCCCATTCTGCACAAAATGAAAATAAAAATTTTGAGGGATATCAATGACCACTAAGAAAGAATTACTAGATGCTGAAGATAGTTCACAAAGGAGTAGGGGTCAAAATTGGCTCAACCGTTTATCAAAATCCAATGACTTCGTTCATGAGCAAACTTCCTTAAAAGAGGAAGATCCTTATTGGCTTTCTTACTATCGCACTCTGATTTCATCTGATATCCTCCATCAGGATGTTTTGCCCTACTTGCAGGAGCAGTTATCATTAGAAGAATTAAAACGCATCATTCCTGTCGAAGTAATTATTTTTACGAAAGATCCTAAGGAAATCATTCAAAACCTCATGAGGGGATTCCTCGCTCTTCAAAAGCATGAAGATGATGAAGAATGTTTATTGGTTAATATTGGAAACAATAAATTTCGGGATGTCAGCATACCAACATTGGAATCCTCCGCTATTGGACCGCAAGTAGGTTTTATTGAAGAATTAGACATCAACATTAACTTAATTCGAAAACGGCTACCCGTCCCTGAATTGCTGGTCATTGAAATGAAGGTCGGCGAACTTTCAAAAACAAATGTAGCGGTTCTCTATATAGATGGGATTGCTGACCCGGAAAATGTTAACACGGTTGTCCAAAGAATTAGCGATGTTCAATATGATCATATCCTGGACAGTTCTTATCTTTCTTCAATGATTGAGGACAATACAAATTCCTTATTTCCTCAATCCATTTCAACTGAACGAGTAGATCGGGTTGCTGCTGGTTTAACAGAAGGGAAAATTATCATTGCCGTGGATGGTTCCCCAAATCTCGTCATTGTCCCTGTTACCTTATTTGAGTCTTTTATTGCAATGGAAGATTATAGTTATTCTTGGATTATTGGGAATTTCTTCCGTTTCTTACGTTATTCTTCGTTTTACATTTCAACATTGCTCAGTCCTATGTATGTTGCAATTATGACCTATCATTATGAATTAATTCCTGCCCCATTACTAGAAACCTTGGTTGGTTCAAGGGCATCAGTTCCCTTTCCGCCTTTTTTAGAAGCTTTATTACTAGAAATCATGATTGAAATGGTAAAAGAGGCAGGCATTCGATTACCATTTAAAATCGGACAATCTCTTGGCGTTGTAGGTGGTATTGTTATTGGACAGGCAGTAGTTGAAGCGGGGTTAACTAGTAATGTTTTGCTTATTTTAGTAGGTCTAGGAACCTTAGCTTCCTATACGGCACCGGTCTATAAATTTAGTAACACCGTCCGGTTTATTAAGTTTCCAGTCATTATTCTTTCCCAATTGTTTGGATTGTTCGGGGTGTTTTGGGCGGTACATTTTACAAGCATCCATTTATTACGATTAACATCTCTCGGTCGTCCGTATTTAAGTATGTATCCAATCCGAACCACATCCTTTCAAGACCTGTGGATTAGACTTCCTTTTTCCAAGCAAAAAGACAATCCGACCACACTAAGGCCACAAAAGAAAAGGAAATCTACTGGAAATTGGGAAAACCCAGAACCAGTAAACGATTTTTATGAATAAATGCGTAAAGGGGAGATATTCGATTGCAAGTGAATAAAAGACATCAAGTTTCTCCCTATTTAGTTTTCTTTATTGTTTACAATTCACAAGTTGGGGTTGGCATATTAGGATTCCAAAGAACCCTTGCTGCAAAAGCAGGATATGATGCTTGGATGGGTGTAATCTTGGCAGGGTGTTTAGTTCAACTATTCATATGGATGATGTTTAAACTGCTCGAAAAAACCGATGGAGATATTGTTGATGTCCATAAAAAGGTGTTTGGGAATATTCTTGGTAATTTTTTTAGTATTATTATTATGATTTATTACTGGTTGGCCAGTGTCTCGGTCTTACTTGGATTTATTGAGATTATTCAAGTTTGGATGTTCCCTACACTACCCTCATGGATACTTTGTTCATTAATCTTAGTTTTAGTTTATTATTGTGTGTCTGGAGGATTTCGGGTTATTGTTGGTGTTTCTTTTTTGTCATTTATTTTTCCACAAATCACCCTAATCGTCCTTTATATTTTCCCATTAAAAGAAGCACATTTTACTAATTTACTTCCAATCATGAATCATTCTTTTTTGGATATGCTTGATGCAGTCAAAAGTTCTATGTATACGTTAGCTGGAACAGAAACGTTACTAATGTTCTATCCATTTATAAGAGATCCTAAATCGTCAAAAAAGTTCGCTCATTTAGGGGTATTGTTTACTACCTTACTATATACGGTTTCTGCGATTGTATCATTTACGTATTATAGTGAAAAACAGTTAAAAGAAATCATTTGGCCGGAACTAAATTTAATCAAAATTATCCGGCTATCTTATATAGAACGCTTTGAATACATATATATATCCATGTATTTAATTATCGTTTCAGCATTGGTCGCTCTTCTATTATGGAGCTCGACACGAGGTTTAAAGAGAATTTTTAAAAAGAAGCAAAAGAACTATTTAATCATTTTAAGCCTACTAAGTGTGGTTATATCTCAATTAATAAACGAACAAATGAAAGAAACACTTGATAAATACGTAACCCAACTGAATTTATGGATCTTTTACGTCTACATCCCAATCCTCCTAATAATTTTCACAATACTAAGGAGGAGAAAACAAAATGGCTAATCGAACCTTAATAGGAATATGGGTTACTATTTTCTTATTATCCGGTTGTTCTATGATACCGTCCAATATCGTCAATCAAATAAACATGGCCCAGGGTGTAGGATATGATTGGGCCGGAAAGAAAATGATAAAAGGATCCATTACCTATCCAATTTATAAGAAGGATCAACCCTCTACCACTGAAGTCAAAATATCGTTGGGTGAAACGAGTAAAGAATTTCGGAGCAACGTTAATAATGAGTCAAGATATCCATTAGTCAGCGGTCAATTGCGCCTTGCACTATTTGGAAAATCACTAGCAAAAAAAGGAATTACTGATGTTGTTGACACCTTAAACCGTGACCCGTCCATTGGCAGTATTATTCAAATGGCTGTGGTCGATGGAGATGCCAGTGAGCTATTTAAAATAGAGAAATTCAAAAAAGACAATGTTTCATTGTTTGTACAAGAAATGCTGGATCAATCCATGAAATCAGATAATCTTCCTGAATCAAATTTACAAACATATTTATTTCAATTTAACCAAATTGGAAAGGATCCCTACTTGCCATTAATCAAACAAGTAGAAGATAATATTAAAATTATTGGCATTGCAATATTTAAAGATGATCGATATGTCTTTCCTATTTTTATGGAGGATGCATTCACTTTTAAATGTTTAGTTGATAAATATAAACAAGGCTTACAGCGTTTCACTTTAAAAAACGGTGAAAGAGCCGTTCTAGATAATCTTCATTCCAAAGCACACTATCAAGTAAAAATAAAAAAAGGCCGACCAGAATTTACGATTAATCTAAAAATGAAAACAAGGCTTCAAGAATTCACATCACCTAAGAAAAAAAGGGTAGCATTGAATAAAAAACATCTCCAAAAAGAAATTGCTGAGCAATTAGAAGAGGACTCATTAAAACTTATCAAAAAATTTCAAAAACATGGCGTGGACCCATTTGGTCTAGGTGCAAAATATAGAGAGAATGATCGCGGTTTTAATGAAAAACAATGGAAGAGATTCTATCCTACCGCAAAAGTTCATGTACATGTAAAGGTGAATATCATGCAAACTGGGGTAGTCGATTAATTTATTAAAATGAAACGGATATTTTTAAGGAACTTGGTCAAAATATAATCAGGGCTTGTAGCTCAAGTGGTAGAGCAACCTATAGTCCTTCACGCTGACTATAGTGTGTTTTGTGGGTTCAAATCCCACCAAGTCCTTTTTCGATTGACCAAGAAAAAAGGTAGGTCAGTTAAAACACTGACTTACCTTTTTCATTTAACTGTCATATTCTTTTAGTTTCCAATGTTTATTGCTTTGCTCGGGTCCATTGATTTAATTGCCTCATTTAAGGCGATGGAAGCAAAAATAGCTGTATCTTTACTTATATTAGTGGTGCTATAGCCTGAATATTTTGCTCGCACACCTAAAGCATTTATATATGCCTTCTGGAAGTCTTCCTGCTTTAATTCCCAATCAGGACTATCCCAAACTTGGACAAAGCCTCCACCAGAAGTTTTGTCTCCTTTATAAGCGGAAATTGATTTAGCAGCGTTTAAAACATTAGCTAGAGTCGCGTCTGCACTAAAATCAGTTCCTGGGGCCGTTACGGTAACAGTTGTTGTAACAGGCGGAAGGCTCGGATTTGCCATGCTTGTACCAGTAATCGTAACGGTACCTGGATTACGTCCGATAACCAATCCATTTTTATCTACCATCGCAATATTTTGATCACTTGATGTCCACTGGATTCTCTTGTCGTAAGCATTGCTAGGTTCAAGTAAAGTAGTCAACTGCAATCTATTTGTACCTGTCACCTTTGCTGTTGAGGAATCAGTTTTTTTGGAAGGTCCGTAGATAGTAGCATTATTAGGGCTGACCAACTGAAGATCCGTTGGAACAGTTGACGCGTCAGCAACCTTTATCTTAATTGTTTCTGTAAGCTGTTGATCCTGCTTACTTTTCGCGGTAACAGTTACATCCGCAACTTTATTTTCCCCAGTTCCCACTGCCTGAAGTGTCGCTGTATTTCCATTTCCTACAACCTTTACAATACTTTCATCCGAAGACTCCCATGTTACTGTATCGTTTGTATTGCCGTGTAATGTTGCTGTCACTGTAGTAGAGTCTGTTCCTTTTTCTCCATTGAAAATAAGTGTTGAAGAGTACTTGTCAAAATCAATTCCGGAAACATTATTAATACTCTCGTTTCCATCGTTCATCACCATATAGCGAGTATCTTTCTTTGCGTTAAAGATAATTTTGCCGCCCTTTATGTTGTAATTGACAGTATCTCCCAATGTGTTATCCTCATTAACAATTTGAATGACTGGATTTCCTGTTTCCCATGGATTTACAAGAGCGATTTTTCCATTGCGCTTACTGTTTAAATCCACGTACGGTACTGTATGTGTGTCTGCGTCATACTCACTTGAAACCTCTACATTTCCTTTCGCGCCAAGCTTGTGGAAGCTGACATCTTTGTTCATGTCCCAGTTTGGAAGAGCCCAAATGGTACTTGGAACACTTGGGGTAGTGCTGCTCTGGATCAACATAGAGTTTAGCCCTTCCATGGCTGCTATCGTTTCAACGGCTCCACCGTTTCCATAATACGTTAGGTTACTGTTTCGGATTTTTGCGTTTAATACTCCCTCAAACTTGTTAAGCAAATCTGCTGCTGGCCAGCCAGCTCTCGCCATGATCGAGTAAACTTTAGGGAAACCATTGTTCTGACTGCTCCATCCCGAGAAACTCTTTTCCGCCCATGCATTCATATACTCGAGGGTATTGCGGACCTTTTGCAAGGTTTCTTTATCACCGTCAAGCATTTGCTGGTTTTCAAATGGAAAAACAACGCCTTCGAGTTCAACTGGTTGATCCCCCGGTTCAATCATATCGACATGCGGCTGATTCGGTGACTGATAATCAGTAGCCAACAAAGTTGGGACGAAATTACTGTTTGTGTTTGCATCGAATTTTCCTTTTGGCAACATCGCTTCAGGGTAAGCGGTGTGATCAGAAAGATCCTGCCAACGGTTAATGTTAGCTTGGTCTTCGTTCATTTCTTCTGCATGGGTGATTAGGATTTTTGCGAGATATTTAATAGCACCAATATCTAAATCAGGATTGATGTCGGCTGCATCTCCTTCGTGGATAGAGGAACCTAGTACTGAATAATGGTATTGTCCGTTGCCATCCTCTGTTTTTACAACATAATCACTGTAGAACGTCATCAATTGTTTTAGATATGGGTAAAGAACATTTTTCAGATAATCCTTGTCCAATGTATATTCATAGTAGAAAACCATTGGGACTGCAGCGTACATACCATTTGATTTCTGGTCTGTTGAACTAGAATTAAAGCCATAGATCTTGACTGGTCCTGTTTCTTTAAGTGCAGGCTGAGGATTAGCCATTAAATCGAAAGGCGTTGTCGATCTAATATGTACAGCACCTTCAAAACCTTGTGCTGCCGCATTGTTTAGAGACCATGGAAGATCGTTTGCTATTACTCTATTATACGGGATGGTCGTATCAATTCGATTAGTTGTCCCAGCCGCATAATAATGAGCTTGCTGATTATAATTTAGGAAGTACCTTCCACCCCAGCCCATATTGTCAGCAGGAATCCAAGAACCATACATCGGTGCAGGCAAATTTTGCGAGTTTACCTTTCCATTGGCACTTGTTGGACGATTGGAACTTCCAAGAATATAAAGTGATCCATAGTAATACTTGTTAATTTCTGGATCATTAAATTGCGTATAGCTCTTAAGCCAGTAATTTTTCCACCAATTTAAGTGATCGTCTCTAAGCTGGTTGATTGCTTCAGGTGTTTGATAAGCTGAAATCCCTTTCAGAGCATCTGCCTGAACATCTGAGACACTTTTAATCTTATCGTGGGCACCGCTGCTGCTAGCAAAATAGGAAACTAGGTAAACCTTCGAACCAGACTTTACCGTAAAGTCACCGGCCTGGCCTAGTGATTCTTGATAGTTCTTGCTGTACTGATCATAATAATCATTTGTTTCAATCTTTTCTTGTGTGTTAGTCAACTCTGCGCCAACAACTGTTGTAGCAGTTGCCATTCGGCTGCGATAATTGGAAGTATTTCCATCCTCGCCGGCTTCTGTATCCCTGGTTGTCCAAAGGACTGGAGATTGCCCCGTTTTATCAATCCCGCCTGAATAAGGGAAAGTTTGTTGGGCATCTTCCATTTGATCTGCCCCCGAACCAGGATACGCTTTAGCAGGAACCCATAATTTCGTGTTTAACGTAATCTCTTCAGAACCGGTATTGGTAATTTCAGTAACAAATACATTATCGGTGTCCGCTGTCCAGGATTTCATTTGGACCATCGCATCATTACCTTTATTGTCTTTTAACTGAATATCTGTGTTCACTTCTGCATTTAGGATGTCCTGCTTCATTTTGAAAACGCTATCGGACTTACTGCCGGCCTCAGTAGTCGGCCAAATATCCAGACCTCCGCCAGATAAAATTCCGGACTGATCTCTTATTCTACTAGCCTCTTCGTGCGTTGTTCCCCAAAGATCGTTTTTACCAAAGTAAAATTGTTGAGATGTAGTAGATACACCAGCGGCTATAACCCCAATATCTCCATTTCCCATCAATTGACCTTTAGTGTAACCTCCACTGCTTACGTCAGTGATTTTGAGTGGCGTAGTAATCGACCCATAATAGTTGGCCAACATTTTCTGAATTTCTGACCAATCATCTTGTTGTAAATGGTTGATTACCGCTTGAGGTGGTTTATAGCTTGTATCACTTTTGGCATTTACATGATAATTTCCCACCGTAAAACCGGTCAGACTTGCGGCAACTATCGTTGTTGATAATACCTTACGCATTCGTTTAAACGATCTGGATTTCATACGCTTCCCCCTAATTCAATTTTGCATTCACTTTACCTGAATATTATGACTATTCACTTTAAAATTTCATTCCTATGTAATCGACTCTCCTTCCAACATGAATTGAAACCGCTTACTAATAAAATTTTAGCATTATCAAAAATGAATAAATATGATATAAATCTATACTGAAAGCGCTCATTTCTATTATCATTTTCCTTTACAAACATTTTGTGATATAGGCCCCATTACGATAGTCTTGTTTTATTGATAGATTTTACCCTTTATAAAAATACAAAATTACAGGAACAAAAAAAACGATCCATCAACATAATTGATAGACCGTTTAAGTGTCGTCAAAACACTCGTATAAGAATTTCTGCACTTTTTATATTTTGGCTCGGTTAAACTAGCCTGTTGATTTCCGCACCAATCAACAGAGTGGCAAAATCAACAATAATCTTTATATTTTTAATGAGACAGACTCATTACTAGTAAACTGTGGCAGCCAATCTCCGTGTACCTCAATTAAGTCATCACATAATGAGATAATGTTATCAATTGATAGTTCTGCAGCTGTATGCGGATCGAGTAATGCTGCCTGATAGATATATTCCTTCTTATGTGTCACTGCTGCCTCAATCGTAAGTAGCTGTGTATTAATATTTGTTCGATTCAGTGCTGCCAGCTGCTCCGGCAGATCACCAACGTATGTTGGTGTAATTCCGCTTCGATCGGCTATACACGGCACCTCTACACAAGCTTTCTCTGGCAGATTACTAATCAGCCTTCCTGTGTTTAATACATTTCCGCCAAATTTGAAGGGGATATTGGTCTCGATCGCTTCGATTATCCGTGATCCATATTCCTTGGAACGCATATGTACCAAAGATTTGTTATTGACCAAGTCCTCCCTCATCGTTTCCCAATCCTTGATTTGCTTCTCACATCTGCGTGGGTATTCATCCAGTGGAATATTATACTTTTCGACCAGCTCAGGATATCTTGATTTAATAAAATAAGGGTGATATTCGGCATTATGTTCTGATGATTCAGTGACGTAATAGCCGAACTTATCCATAAGCTCAAATCGAACCATATCGTTATGTTTATTTTTTTGCACTTCTCTTGCACGTCTTTTTATTTCGGGATAAAGATCTTCACCATTTCTCTTTACTTCTAACAACCATGCCATATGGTTAATACCGGCTATCTTTTCTTGGATGCCTTCTGGATCCATGCCAAGTGCTTTAAATAAATGATTTGTACACACTTGGACACTGTGACATAAGCCGACTGTTTTGATAGGGGTGAAACGGTTCATGACACCTGTTAGAACCGCCATAGGATTTGTATAGTTTAAGAAAAGTGCATCAGGGCAGACTTCTTCCATATCGCGGGCAAAATCAAGCATTACCGGAATGGTTCTAAGATTCCGAAAAATCCCGCCAATGCCTATCGTATCAGCGATGGTTTGTCGTAACCCATATTTTTTAGGAATCTCAAAATCAAGTACAGTGCTCGGCTTATAACCACCGACTTGAATAGCATTAATTACATATTTTGCGTCTCTTAATGCTTCTTTTCTATTTAAATATGCTTTTATCTCAATGTTTTTGTTTAGACTTTCTTTTAAATTGGTGAGCATTCTCTCCGAATCTCTTAATCGTTGTTCATCAATATCAAATAATGCAAATTCGAAGCCCTCCAGTGCGGGGACAAACATGCAGTCACCAAGAACATTTTTTGCAAAAACGGTACTGCCAGCTCCTAAAAAAGTAATTTTGGGCATTGATTTCCTCCTAAATTTAAGAGAAGCAGTCCAGAAGCATAACACATCGGAACTGCCTCACAATAATATTAATCCTTATCTATTAATATCTTATTTCTTAATATTTTCATTATGCGGGATTATTGACAACGTCTGTCCTTTTTCTAGTGCTAAAGAGATTTCACCGTTCGTAATTTCTCTGTTCTTTTCCAATAAAGTTACCCCGTCTAATCCAACTGCATAAATATCAACCTTTTTGACATCTGACCAGTCTGTCGGGAATTTCCACTTTCTGTTTTCATACCCATCTTTACTGAAAGCAATAATTTCGCGATATTTTTCTTTATTCCACAGAGCCGGAACAAATAGGTCATTGCCATCCCTAATCACATTTTCACCTTGTGTAATTTTAGCCTTTCCATTTTCAATCCAGCTTTTTACATCGTTCTCAAAAGTAACGACGCCATTAATATCAGAAATTCGTTTCAATGAATTTAAATACTGCCATGGTAAGGTTTTCGTTGCGAAATCCGTTTGGAAGCCAGTTAAATTAACAGGATCATTCTTGATTATATTTTCCCCGAGCATACTTTGTCCGTAGCGGGCATCTCCGCCGTCACCACCAACATATAAAGAGGCTGGAATCTTTAACTGATTGATTTTTATCCCGTCTATTCCTTTTTTACCAAAATGCCATGCCATCGGCTGCAGTCCCATCAATGGATCTTTTCTGTAACCCGCATCCACTTCTGATGTAACGTCCACCCCATGGTCACGCCAATATCTAAAGATTTTTTTCTGTGTTTCAATATCTTGATCCATGGTGATGCCATGGTACGGACTAATAGGTTCAACTGCTAAAGTAGGGACATATTGATGGAAGGCATCGATATGGATGGTACCTGCTTTTTCTATTGGAAGCATTGCTAACAACCCATCAATTCTTTTTTGGGCAAATCCTGTTTCCCATTCCCTGGTGTAGCTGATTGGATATCCCCAGCGGTATGGTTTCAAGTTACCATTAATATCTCTGGCAAGAAGGTCATTCTTTAGATAAGTATCCCAAAGTGGGCTCGATTCCCTTATATCTAGCATATTAATGTGTAGGCTGACAGTAGTGTTATACTTATAAGCTTCTTCCATTAACCATTTGAGACTATCAACTGCTTTTTCATCCTGATCTCGCTTTAGATTTGGATTAACAACATCCCAAGCAGGATAGCCTGTGTCATGCCCATTGTATTGCCATCCAACCAAATATATAATCTTTGGGATACCCCTCGTTGCCTTATCCATTTTTTTGATTGCTTCAAGCCCTTGTTCAAATGTCGTAAATACCTTTCCATTGTTATCAGCCAAAAACATCTTCATCGTTAAAGTTTCGTGATATTTATGGATGAACGGACGATCTGGTGCCAAGTTAACCTTAATTGGAACACTGGCTGTTTTCGTTGCACCATCTGTTGTTTCGACTGTTGCTGTAACGGTTGCTTCACCATCCGTAATGGTACCAGCTCGTACAACAGCACCATCTTCTGTTTTTTGTACGGATGCAAGTACCTTTGGATCACTGATAGTGTAGTGAATATCATCTGCTTCCAAATTTGCAGTGGTGCCGTCACTCATGACTCCTTTCAACTTTATTTCCGTCGTTCCATCTAAGTTAATAGATGCTTTTCCGGCAGTTAAACTAAGTGTTTCAAGGGTTTTCAATTCATCTGCTTTTACACTATGATGTGCGGGAAATAATAGTGGGAGCACAAGACCTGCCGATAGTAAACTAGATACCATTTTCTTTTTCAAACGATTCCTCCTCGCTTTCAAATGATAATATTTGTAAACATTGATCCTCTGCAAAAAAACACTAGGAAACGCTTACAAATAAAGTCTATCAAAGAGTTATATATTGACGGGATGACACAAATCTACACTTTCAACGCTCATTTCTACAGATAGTATTTTCTACCTAAAAACAAAGTCCCATTGGCGGAAATGTATCACCAATGGGACTACTGACCTTTATTAGTAAAATTCAAATAACACCCTTTTTAAGAATGATATTTGCATAGAGGGACTTTTCACTAGTTGCAATAATCGCGTAAGCCTTTTTAGCGCGTTCATAGAATGATAACCTTTCCATCATTTCAAAGCCTTGAAAATCTCCATTGTGATTTTCGACAATTGTTTGAAATTCATCCCAGATTACGGGGTTTATAGGATCGCCAGGAACAACCTCCATTAAAGCCGTGGGTTTTTCTTGATATTGATCGAGTGGAAAAAGTTGCAAAATTGCATTGAGTAACTCTGGAATGTTGTGTCCATCGGCTCGTATCAGCCTTTTTGCGCAGTTAGCTGCAGGAAAGTTTCCATCTGCAAGGACAATTTCATCTCCATGGCCCATTTCTAAGAGGATCTTCATTAAATCAGGTGAAATGATTGGCGGAATACCTTTTAACATGCAAATCTCCTTTCATAAAACGGGGTTTAACCTTACTGACAAGGCTAAACCCGGTTGCAAAAAATTTTACTTTTCTTCCACAAAACGATTGGTTAATGCACCTAGTTTCTCGATCTCTACCGTTACCACATCACCAGATTTTAAATACACTTGTTCAGCTTCCGGTAATCCTAAAACGACCCCTTCAGGTGTTCCTGTTAAAATAAGGTCGCCCGGAACCAATGTCATGTGTTGAGAAATATAGCTGACGATTTCAGCACAGGTAAAGATCATATCGGATGTATTGGAGTTTTGTCTTACTTCGCCATTAACGATTGTTTTTAATTGTAAATTCTGAGGATCTCCTACTTCATCTGCTGTAACTAAATAAGGACCAACCGGACTGAAATCATCACATGTTTTTCCAAGCAGCCACTGATGGGTACGAAGTTGTAAGTCTCTAGCAGATAGATCATTTACGGTACAATACCCAAAAACATGATCAAGCGCTTCCTCTTTCGTCACGTATTTTGCCGTCTGGCCAATGACAATCCCTAACTCGACTTCATAATCCAGCTTGTCAGTTACTTTCGGAACGGCAATATCTCGGTTATGAGCAGTGATTGTATTATGAAACTTGTTAAATAGGATCGGCACTTCTGGATACGGAGCATTCGTCTCATCAGCATGTCTGCGGTAATTGAGGCCAACACAAATGATTTTCTTAGGTTCTGTCACACAAGGACCCCATTGTACAGCGTTTTCCTCCATAATATAGGAAGGATTAGTTGGGTCTAGCAGATTTAGGTATGACTCTAATTGGGAAATCGCCGTTGGACCAGCTTTAATTACTTCCGTGATTTCGGTTGGAATGTCTGGGGCCGAAATTACTGATAGTGCTACTGCCAAATCCACAATACCATTATCAACTTTTACCCCTAAAGTTGGTTTTTCATTTTTCATTATCGTTACTAACTTCATAGGTTTCAAACACTCCACTTCTTATAAAATAAAAAATATTCTTCCACGTTCGTTTTTAATTTCAATAAAACTTAACAATTTACTTCTCAGAAATTCTTTAATGTCAATATTTATCTATCAGAATTACTTATGCATTCTTCCCAAATACGACCCCGCCGTCAACATATAGAGGCGACCCCATCATAAACCTAGATTCATCTGACGCTAAAAACAAAGCTGCTGAAGCGACATCGTCCGGTGTTCCAAGTTCACCACTAAGCTGACGGGTTTTAATTTTTCCAATCGCTTCTTCAGGGTTATCATAAGAAGATTTTAAATAGTTTTCAACAAACGGAGTCATGATCGTTCCTGGAAGAAGGGCATTTACACGAATATTATACGGTGCGTAATCTACCTGCATTGCTTTTGTTAAAGCTAAAACTGCCCCTTTTGTGGTCGAGTATGCCGCTCTTTGTGCTAGTCCCATTTCAGCTGCACAGGACGACATATTGATAATCGTTCCGCTTTGTCGCTCCATCATAAATGGAAGGGTATATTTACTAGGAAGATAAACGCCCTTGACATTGACACTCATGATCTTATCCCATGCATCGGGTTCAACCTCATGCAATGCTCCGACATTACTAATTCCAGCATTATTAAAAAGAACATCAATTCTGCCATAGGAACTAATGACGTTCGCTACCATCTGCTGAACCGATTCCGGGTCTGTTACATCTGCCATTACAAAAATCGCTTCTCCGCCTTGATTGTTGATTTCTTGAACGGTCTGCTTTCCATTTTCTTCATTTAAATCATTTACAACTACAACGGCCCCTTCTTTTGCAAAACGTAGGGCCGTGCTTTTGCCGATGCCTGAACCAGAGCCTGTTATTAAGGTAATTTTGTTAGATAATCTCATCTTTTCACATCCTATGTTTGTTTTTGTAGTTATAAACTAATTCCAATTCGGTTAATGCTAAATTCTTCATGTCCAAGAATTTCTGCTTTCGTAAGTTCGCCTGAGGCAACTTTTACAATTTCTTCAAAAATATTCTTTCCCGATTCATCTAACGTCTCTTTCCCTTGAAGGACAGCACTGGTATCAATATCAATATTGTCACTCATCCGTTTAGCTGTGATTTCATTTCCGGTAATCTTGATGACTGGAACAATCGGGTTTCCTGTTGGGGTACCACGCCCTGTTGTGAAGCAGACCAATTGAACTCCTGATGCAGCCATACCAGATACACATTCAATATCATTTCCCGGCGAATCCATGAAATAATACCCTCTTCCCGGGATTGATTCAGCATATTCCACTACTCCTTGAAGTGGAGCAGTCCCCGCTTTACTAATACAACCAAGCGACTTTTCTTCGATGCTTGACAGTCCACCTTCAATATTTCCGGGACTTGGATTACCTCCACGCATATCAACGCCCATTCGTTCAATTTCCTTTTCAAAGCGCTCAACACAAAAGTAGAGTTTGTTACGGACCTGCTCAGATACCGCTTTCTCAGCCACAAGATGCTCCGCACCAATGATCTCGGTTGTCTCACCCATGACAATGCTTCCACCTTGTTGAATGATCAAGTCAGAAGCTTTCCCGAGAGCAGGATTACTGCACAGCCCAGAAGTGGCATCCGATCCGCCGCACTTGACACCAACGATGAGTTCAGATAAAGATACTTCTTCCCTTGGTACTTCCTGGACATCTAAAACTAGGGAATGGGCAACCTCAATTCCTCTTTGAATCGTCTTAACCGAGCCGCCTTCATTTTGAATATCGAGCCACGCAACTGGCTTACCAGTCTCTTCACTGATTTCCTTCATTAATTGTTTTGCATTTATTACCTCGCAACCGAGACTAACAATTAATACTGCTCCTACGTTTGGGTTTTTACCCATTCCAACTAATACTTGATGGGTTCTTACTTTATCTTGTCCGACCTGGCTGCAGCCGTGCTGATGTGGAATAGCTACTGTGCCCGGTACCTGCTGTTGGATTCTGCTGACAACCTGATTGGCACATACAACAGTAGGCATCAATAATACATGATTCCGTATCCCGACTTTTCCATTTGGTCTACGATATCCTTTAATCAACGTCATGATTGCTTCCCTCCCTGTTCCAGCTTTCGATCGCCTCGGCCCCGAATTCCTTCAATATTATGTACATGTACATGCTCTCCGATCGAAATGGCCACGGTTGCTGCCCCAATTGATTCTCCATATTTAATTACATGTTCGCCAAAAGAAATCGGTGAAATAGCAATTTTATGTCCAAATTTAATAGGTTGTTGAACAGTTATTGTTTGGTTGTTCCCCATTACCTGAAATGTTAACTCTTCTCCTGGTGCTGCATCATGTAGTAAGGTTGCTACATTATCTCTCGCATCCATAACTAGGCATGCTACTCCAGCTTCTATTGAATTTTCTGCCATTTATTTACCATCCTCCTATTTTTCTATTGTAAGGAAATTATAAAATAAATAATTTTGGGTAAATTGAATTTGTTCTCTTAATACAGCCCCAGCGCTTCCGCTTTTTGTTCTTAAGATACTACTTTATCCCATTCCGGCTTAGGCCCAGCTGCATATCCGAGTGTGGCCCCTCCGTCTGTGACAATGTTTTCGCCTGTTACGAATGAAGCATCATCGCTGGCAAGGAACAAGACAACTTTGGCAATTTCTTCTGATGTCGCAGTGCGACCGAGCATATGTGACCGGTCTTGCGCTAAACTCGCCTTTTCGGGATCCGCCTGCAGTTGAAGCCAAGTTTCAAATAAAGGTGTTCTGACTCCCGCAGGACTGATAGAATTAATTCTGACTTGAAAAGGCGCATAATCAATCGCGAGTGCTTTTGTCAAAGCAATCACCGCACCTTTGGAAGCGGAATAGGCACTGTTAAATTGCTGACCAACGACCCCCGTCATTGAAGCCATATTAATAATCGAACCTTTGGTTTCCTTTAAATGAGGTATAGCATACTTCGTAGTTAAGTAGATGCTTTTCACATTGATTTGAAAGAGACGATCCCATTCATCTCCTTCAATCAATTCAAGGGTTTTAGGTAAAATAATTCCTGCATTATTAAATAAAATATCCATTTTGCCACACTTTTCAATAGAAGTTTTAATTAATCGGCAAACTTGGGATTCCTTGGAGACATCACATTTTACTCCATATGCCCAAAATCCTTTTTCTATTAATTCATCTACAAAACTCTGTATTTTTTCTTCATTAATATCAGCAATAATGACTTTCGCCCCTGCTTTTGCAAACAATAAGGCTGTGGCTGCCCCAATCCCACTTGCTCCGCCTGTAATAATTGCCACTTTGTTTTCTAATCTCAACGAAATTTCCCCCTTGGTGTCAATTTATAGAATCTCATCGCATTTTCACCAAAAATTTTCTTTACGTCAGATTCTGTCAGGTCATCAGGTAATACATCTACTAATGTTTGATACACTTCATTATAGCTCCCGGCTAAAAGGCACACAGGCCAATCACTTCCGAACATAATAGATTCGGTTCCAAAGACCTTTAGAATGTATTGGACAAACGGCTGCACCTCCGATTTGTTTATCGGTTGCTTCATTTCTGTAATCATTCCTGACAGCTTACACATGACATTTTGATAACTTGCTAGTTCCTCTATATTCTCTCTCCAGAAGTCCGTCATACCTGCCGAAATATTTGGTTTTGCAATATGATCAATAACGGCTCGTAATTGCGGGAATTCCCTCAATAATGTGTTAATGTGCGGTAAATGACGCGGGAGAATAAGAATATCAATCGGGAAATCATCTTTAACTAGTAATTCAATATTCTTCAACACACGTGGACGTAGAATCCATTGATCATCCGGTAAATCTTGAAGCATTGGCCTTATTCCGATAAAGCCTTCAACCTGTTTTAGTCTCTGATACTCTTTTTTAAAGAATTCTTCTTCAAGATCAAGCCAGCCGACAACGCCGGCAATATAATCATATTGTTGATATAGCTGTAAAAGGTATTCCGTCTCTGCTACAGTTGGAGCCGCCTGAACTGCGATGGAACCGTCTAGTTTATACTCGTTTAATTGACCAATGAGATGTTCAGGTAAAAAATCACGGTATAATACCCGTAATTCTGGGCTTAGCCAATCGTAATCTCCTCGATCAATCCTCCAGAAATGTTGGTGGGCATCTACTCTCATTGACTTTACTCCTTGGGTAGAATTTAATATAACTGGAATAGGAGTAGATTGACTCCCATTCCATACCAGCACAAAATTATTTTTCAATTACATGAAGCTTAAATATTCTTGACGTAAAATCGCCTCCATGTTTAATGCCTTCCGCTTCAATTCCTGAGAATTCACCTGTAAGCAGGATTCCTGCATGCATTAACGTACTGCCATAATAAGTACCAGCTGTATTTTCGAGTCGATATTCCAATCCTTCATTTATTCCTTTGAGCAAAAGTCTTGAAAACCCTGGATTTGGCCTAGCTAGGACTTGGTAATAACCGGCTATCGCTTCTTTTTGATCCTCAGAGACCACCATCCATGCTGTGACATTTCCATCGCCTTCAAACGGACTTTTTAACCGATAAAAGGTGCCGTTTTGAATAAGTCTTCTATTCTCTTTGTAAAAAGCAATTTGCTCCTTCACACATTGTTTTTCATCTTCGGTCATTTTTGTCACATCTAGTTCATACCCGAGCATTCCAAAGTAGGCCACGCTGGCTCTTGTTTCTAGGCTTGTGATTCTTTTAACTTGATGGTTGGGTACAGCAGAGACATGCGCCCCCATCGAGCTTAATGGATAAACGAATGAGGTCCCATATTGTATTTTTAACCGTTCCATTGCATCGGTATCATCACTTGTCCATGCTTGCGGTGCGTAATAGAGCAAACCTGGATCAAATCTTGCCCCGCCGCTGGCACAGGATTCAAATAGTACATCGGGAAAATTGGTCGTCAAACGATCGTATAAATCATAGACTCCGAGAATATAACGATGGGAAACTTCCTTTTGCCTGTCAGCAGGAAGGGCAACGGAGCCAATTTCCGTCATATAGCGGTTCATATCCCATTTTACGTAGGAGATCGGCGCTTCTTTTAAAACTGCAGCCATCATTTCGTAAATATGGTCCACCACTTCCTTGCGAGAGAAATCCAAAACAAATTGGTTTCTTCCATGTGACCGATGTCGATCAGGAACATGGATAATCCAGTCCGGATGTTTTTGATAGAGTTCACTTATTTTAGAAACCATTTCCGGTTCAAACCACAGTCCAAATTTAAGGCCTAATTCAGTTATTTTCGTCGCTAATCCACTAATTCCATTAGGTAGCTTCCTTTTATCTGTGAACCAATCACCGAGTGATGTTTTATCATTATCTCTTTTTCCAAACCAGCCATCATCGAGGACGAATAATTCCACACCCAAGTCTTTTGCTGTTTGGGCGATTGTGAGTATTTTTTCTTCGTTAAAATCAAAATAGGTTGCTTCCCAGTTATTGATTAAGACAGGCCGTTCTTTATCACGCCATCTTCCCCGGGCTAACCTAGTCCGGTACAATGTTTGATATGTTTGACTCATCCCATTTAATCCTTGATCGGAGTAAACCATGACTGCCTCTGGTGTTTGGAAGCTTTCTCCCGCTTCAAGCAGCCAATTAAAATCAAAGGGATTAATCCCCATCAGCACCCGCGAAACATTATATTGGTCCACTTCCACTTGTGCTAAGAAATTCCCGCTATACACAAAGTTGAAACCGAACACCTCACCTGCATGCTCATTTGTTTCTTTTCGCTTTAAAGCAATAAAAGGATTTTGCTGAGTGCTGCTTGTTCCTCTTGTACTGGAAATACTCTGTGTCCCAGGCTGTAGAGCTCTAGTAAACACATGTCTTTCTCTCGCCCAGGCACCAGAAAGCTGTACCATTTCATAGTCAGAATCAAAAAAGTCAACGCTTGTACTCATCGCACGGGTGAGGTTAAGTTTTTGCGATCCTTTATTTGTAAATCTGCTGCTTCTCGTAAGGACATTTAAATTCTTAAAGACGGTATAAAGCAACACAATTTCGGTTTCAATAAGTTTGTCATAAAGAGTTATCTCCAGCGTTTGGGCCTCATCTTCCTTTTCCACATATGTAGCTGGCAGCCCATTAAGTTTAGGCTTGCCTTGATAAATCACATGATTTTTGTATTCAAAATTGGTAATTCGGCTTCCGTTTTCTTGTTCGATTTGAAAAGCAGGTTCTCGATAATCACTGGTTCCATATGCCGGATATTCCTGCTTCAGAGTATCAAGCGAAAAAGCAATATCACCTTCGAACACACAGGAAGCAGTCGCCTTTGGTTCGGTTGTATAAAGATGTGAAAACGATGCGCCCTGATGAATTCTTTTACCAAAATATAAGTGACCTAATTGATTATTTTTTAAAATGGTGAAAATATAGCTAAAGTCTTTCCCTTGGATATGAAACTCTTTTTCTTGCTCATTAAAATGAATACCTGATTGTTTCACAGCTTCCTTAACAACGTGCACTTGAGATCACCTCATGATAAAAGTCAAATTTGCTTGCATTTCGGAATTCTGATAAAAACTATTAATCTTTAACTGCCCCTGCAGATAATCCCTTAATGAAGTATCGTTGCAAGAATAGATAAAGAATAGTTAGTGGCAGCATTCCTAGTAATGAACCAGCTGCGACCCAGCCGAGATTATTATTGTATTGAGAGAAGAATTGTGATAAAGCCACCGTAATTGTTAACCTGTCGCTGTCTTGAAGGAAGAATACGGAGAACTGATAATCATTCCAAACCGCGACACCTGTTAAGATTATCGTTGTCACTGTCACTGGCTTTAACAGTGGAAGAATTATTTTGAAAAACAATCCAATTCTAGATGCCCCATCAATCATCGCTGCTTCATCTAATTCACGCGGTATGGTTCCGATAAAACCTGTGTATAAGAAGATGGTGATTGGTAAATTAAACGTTACATTTAAGACAATCATTGCCCAATAAGAATTCAAACCGCCAAGGTCAACGATGAACTGGTACAAAGGGACAAGTATTGTTAATGGCGGGACAATTAGTGCAGAAATAAACACAATATAGACAATTTTATTGAGCTTGGTCTGATATCTTGCAAGCGGATAGGAAGCAAGCGCGCCAATAACGATAACTAGAATGACCGTGATGACAGTAATGACAACGTTATTAAAAAACGCATTTCCAAGATTCGCAAATTCCCAAGCATTTTTAAAATTATCCGTGTACAGATAATCTGGAAGCAGCCATTTTGAACTGGTATCACTTTCGTTTTTGAAGGACGTATTAAAAAGCAAATATAAAGGGACGATGTGAAACAGGCTGATGATAATCGATGCAATAATTATTAGCGGTTTCTTGTTTCTCATCGGACAATCTCCCTTCTTCTTAAGTAGACTAATGCTGCTAAACTAATACAGCTAATGATCACAAACATTAAATTTCCTAATGAAGCAGCATACCCTGCGTCTTGACGGGCGAAGTACGTTTGATACATCATTGTTGATAAGGATTGAGAGGCATACCCCGGTCCTCCGTTTGTCATCGCAATAATCACATCAAACAGCTTCAGACCGCCGATAATATTTAAAACAATGTTAATGGTGATGGACGGTGCCAACATTGGCAAGGTAATATGTCTAAATCTAGCAAAGCTTGATGCTCCATCAAGATCGGCAGCCTCATAGTAATCTTGGGGAATCGATTGAAGACCTGCTAGATAGATCGTCATCGCTATTCCTAAAAATTGAAAAGTATTAACAAAAGTAATCAGCCACACATTTACTTTTGGCATCGAAAGCAGGTTAATCGGTTCATCCCTAAAAAGTAGAATAATATCATTGAGTGCTCCTCCGTTAAATTGGAAGATAAAATACCAGATATAACCCATGATTAATGGACTGATGATAACAGGTAAATAAACAATCGTTCTCGTAATACCTCTTGTTTTAATACTTTGATTCAATAAAAGTGCATAGGCAAGACCAATAATATTCTGTAATAAGGTACTACCTACACCATAAATAAGCGTGTTTTTTACCACCGTAACAATATTTGAATCAGTAAACATCCGTTTATAATTTTCAAGACCGATCCAGCTCGATGTTTGTGAGTACCCATCCCAGTTTGTAAAAGAAATGGCGATTCCTTTAATGAATGGATAAAAAATGAATACACAAAATAGTAAAAGCGCAGGTAAATACAATAAATTAATCCAAAAAACCGAATTAATTCTTTTCTTCCGAACCTTATGTGTAGAAATCGAATGACCAGGAACAGTGGAGATTTTGCTATTCTGGCTTAAATCGTTCTGCATACTTCGTTTCTCCCCTATCTTTTAACAATTTCCCAATTGAATGAACTTCCAGGACTAAATGATTTTGTAAAAAAGGGGAGAAAGCTCTCCCCCCCTGTTTCTTATTTCTTATTCAGACGTTCTACTTCAGCCTTCATTTTGTTAGAATATTCTTCCGGAGTAATGTTTCCAGCAATTAATTCTTGTCCAAGAGTACACATAACATCCCACATCCCATTTGGAAGGAAAACACGGTCAAAGTATGGGAGTACTCTTTCTTCTTTGTATTGATCATAGAAAGGTGCAAATTCTCCGCCAGCAGTTACATCCTTAAATGGTGCTGGTGCAAGGGTTGTATCAGAAATTTTCTTAATATTTTCTGGCTTAGAGACGAATTCTAGTAATTGTTTTGCTTCTTTTGCATGCTTCGTGTCTTTCCAAAGGCCTAATGTGAAGCGCTCGCCACCAACAAATGTTGGCGTATCGCCTGCCTCAATTGAAGGGATTGGGAACACACCCATTTTTGCGTTTGGATTAATCTTCTTAACATCAGCGATTGATGCTGGAGCATGAAGGGCAAACGCCAATTTATTTTCTGCAAACAGTCTAGCCTCGTCCACATATTTCGCAGTTAACATATCCTTATTAATGAGCTTTTTATCATAAAACTTTTTAAAGTTTTCTGGCAGGAAAGTCCACTTAGACCAGTCAAATGAACCATTTGTTAATGCTTCTGCTTGATTATTTTGAGGACTGATTAATAATGGATTGGCAAAGTAATCAAAGTATTGACCGATTGTCCATGAATCTAGAGCTGCAAAGTAAAATGGTGTAACTTCACCTTTACTTTCTTTTACTAACTTTTCAGATGCTGCGACTAACTCATCAAAGGTTTTTGGTACTTCGATGTTGTATTTTTCTAATACTTCTACATTATAAAGGACGCCTTCTTTTGCCTCATTTAGAGGTAATACATATAATTTTCCTTTATCATCGGTAATCACTGGTTTGATAGTGTCGGATAAATTCGCCGCCCATTTTTCACCGCTAAGATCTGCTAAATAGTTGCCATAACGTTTGATCGCCCAGCCATGAGTATCAAATAAATCAGGTAGGTCATTTGAAGCCATTTTCATTTTTAAAATATTTTCATAGTTTGAACCTGGAAATTGTAAATCAACTTTGATAGATGGATTTTCTTTTTCAAATGCCTTTACAACTTCTGTTAATGCGGTCTTCATCCCCTGGTCAGCTGTCGAAGACATAACCGTTAATTTCACTTTGTCACCACTAGCATTTGATTTTTCTGATCCGCCGCTAGAACAACCGAACAAACCGAAGCTTAACAGTAAAATCATGGTAATTATGAGTCTCTTTTTCATTCCTTTTCCCCCTATATTTTTTCAATTTTCAGCATTACGAGTGCTGTTGTATAAAGGATAACACCGTGGAAATCGCTTTCATATGTACCAATTCTACACTGAAAGCGCTTATTTTTAATGTTGACACAACATGTTGCTTCTCTTATTCTTTAAATAGTAAAAGGAGATTACATACATGAGAGCAACTTCGCTGCAATCAAAATTAACCATTTTCTACGCCATTACGATTATAGTTCCAATCCTTATTATCTGTTTTATTATGCCGTTTTATTATCAAAATTTAATAGAAAAAGAAACGCAGACATTAACAGAAACTACCTTAACCTCAACTGCCAGAAACATAGAAACGTATTTGGATGATTTAGAAAGACTTACGATTGTCCCTTATTTTAATGATTCGTTAATGAATGCGCTTAAATTAAAAGCTTCACCTAATTACTCAAAAGCTAATCTTTCTACCAAAATGTTCGTTGAAAAAACACTCTCCACATCATTACCCGCTTATTTCCAAAATTTACGAGAGGATATCGTCGGTACGATTTTACTTACAAAAGATAATTCCGTTTATATTGAAAACAAGTCACTCTCTAGCTCTTACCCAAATTTTCCATATAAAAAGCAGGAATGGTTCAGTAAAACCATAAAAGCTGACGGGAAAGCTGCGTTTATTGGTACCCATGAACAGAGCTATATGGTTTCTCCATCTGCAGACAAAGTTTTTTCAGTAGCCCGCTTGATTAAGGATCCGGAAACGCTTAATCCACTTGCGGTAATCATGGCCGATGCTGATACGGTGATATTAAAAGAAATCCTTAATGATCTCAATTTTAATGTTAAATCATATGCGGCGATACTGAATGAGGATAATGAATTGTTTTATTCAAGCTCCCGGTTTACACCCGAGATAATAAAACAAATAAAGAGTGGTAAAACAACGATAAAAGGAAAAAAAGACACATATGTGTTAGTTTCTAAGGGAATAAAACCAGCCAACTGGAAAATTGTTGTATTGCTTTCTAAATCGGAACTAAGCAGTAAAGTGAAATGGATGTATTTCACCGCGATCCTTTTTGCCGTGGGAGGATTAATTCTTACCTTCTTTGTATTTTTTGTCCTATCCCGTTGGATTGTAAATCCATTTCGTATGATGATGAATGTGATGAAAAAGGTTCAGCAGGGAGATTTACAGGTACGAGTTGAAACGAGTGGCAATGATGAAATCACACAACTCGGACACTCATTTAACAGAATGATTGACCAGATTAATGAATTAATAAATCGGGAATATCGAGCCGTATTAAACCAGCGAAATGCTGAGTTTAGGGCATTGCAATCGCAAATCTCCCCTCATTTTTTATTTAATACACTAAATGGGTTAGTTGCCTTAAATAGAATTGGTGATCGAAATACACTTGAAAAATCGATATTATCCTTAAGTAAGATGCTGAGATACAATTTAGTTCAAGAAGATTGGACAACTGTAAGAGCTGCCTTTGAATTTCTACAAAGTTATTGTGGTTTGCAGCAATTACGTTTTCAGGATCGGCTTGAAGTAGAATATTATTTCGATGAAAAAGTGGCTGACTATATGATACCCAAATTAATTATCCAGCCTCTAGTAGAAAATGCTATTATTCATGGGATTGAACCCGCATCCAAAGCCTGTAGATTAGCCATTAGTGCGAAACTCATTCTTGAAAGTGATAGTAACATTTTAGAGATAAAGATTGCGGATGACGGCGTTGGTTTTAATACGGAGAGAATAATAGAAAGTGAGAGTATTGGGGTAGCAAATGTCCGCGAACGCTTGAAAATGCTATACCAAAATTCACAATTCATTATTGAAAGTACGATTGGTCATGGTACAACTGTAATCATTAAAGTTCCTGAGGAGGAAGTGAAAAAATGAAAATCTTATTGGCAGATGACGAAAAGCTCATTCGAACCAGCTTAAGAAGTATGCTAGAAGAAATTGATTTCACTTTTCATACGATTGAAGAGGCAGCAAATGGAACTGAAATAGTTGGAAAATTAAACACCTTTCAACCCGACATTGCCTTCGTTGATATCCAAATGCCCGGTTTAACAGGGCTTGAAGCAATCAAGATTGGCAAAACACTTTCTCCCACAACACAGTGGATTATATTAACAGGTTTCTCTGAGTTCAAATACGCCAAAGAGGCGATTGAATTGGGTGCAGTTGGTTATTTACTAAAACCGGCCAGCACTGATGAACTACTGGAAACACTTAACAAAACTGTCATTCATTTTCGAGAGATACTAAGGAATTTAAATAGTGAATTTGAAAATGAAATGAATTCTTTTTTTCATGGCTTGAAAACGTTTAGCGAAATTACTCCTATGTTTAAACAATCCTCCTATCACAATTCTGTTTTTTTCATAGATAGTAAACTTGATGAAAAGGAAAAGACGAACCGTTTGACATTATTCTGTAATGACCTCCAAAAGATTATTGATCAATACCAGACACGCGCTACTCGAACAGCTATGTTTGCTTTATCTAATAGAGAATTGGCTTTTATTTCAACATGGGGTTTAGATGAAAATGATGAAGGTGAACAGCCGGTAAATTCATTGATGCAAAAGGTAGAAGCCATACTTCCAAAGTACTGTGATAATCACTTTTCGATTTCATTGATTACTAATTGCCCTTCTAAATTAGGCGAGTTTAAAAATAATATCCTAGAAATAAGAGAGGTCTCTTCTCTTCGGATCGTGTCTGGTGTTAAAAGAAAATTAGACTTATCGCAATTGCAACAGTTAAAAAGGCAAAAACAAGTCTATCAACTTTGCGCCATGCTCTCAAAACTTTCTGAAAATTATAATGTAAAGAACTCGTTAAATTATATGAAAGTGCTCGATGACTTAGAAAAAAGACTCACTTCTCTAAATGCATATAAAGAAACTATTAGAGAGTTTTTGAGTTGTGTCCTCCCCTGCGAGCTGGATCCAAATAGCCCATTCGATGAATGGATAGCTAACTTAAAAACATGTGGTGAAAATTTACTTAAGGATCATAATAAAGAAGAGGATCGCAGCCAGTTTCTTGTTGATCAGGTCCTTGTTTATGTGGATGAGCATTATATGGATGACATCGGAATTGGCCAAATTGCTCAAGAACTTCAAGTTACACCCAATTATTTAAGTACTTTATTTCATAAAAAAATAGGGACAACCTTCATAAAATATTTATCAAAGATTAGAATTCTCAAAGCAAAAGAATTACTAGCAGATCCTCGCAATCAAGTTCAAAAAGTGGCCGAAGCTGTCGGTTATTATAGCACCAGACATTTTACAAAGCTATTTACGGAAATCATCGGATGTTATCCATCCGAATATCAAAAGAAATTCAGAAATGAGAAAACTAAAATTTAATCAAATTCGGCAATAGGAAAGGGACTGACAATTGTGTCAGTCCCTTTTACCATTGTAATTATAGAAGGCCAAAATATCTAACTGTTTGTGTGATTATGAGTGGAACAAGAATCGCGATAACCGTCGGAATCAAGAAAGCAAGAAAGGTCCATTTCTTACTCTTCGTTTCTTTATAAATATTAAGCAAGGTCGTACCGCAAGGATAATGTAGCAGTGAAAACAACATCATATTCAATGCTGTAAGCCACGTCCAGCCATGATCTAGGAAGATTTGCTTTAAATCTACTAAATTATCGACTTCTGTCAATGACCCGGTTGATAAATAACCCATCAAAAGGATTGGAAGAACAATTTCGTTTGCAGGTAATCCTAGAATAAATGCCAACATGATGTAACCGTCAAGACCTAGCATTTTACCAAATGGGTCCAAGAATTCAACCATATACATCAAAATACTTGTATCACCAATATAAATATTTGCGATTACCCAAGTTAAAATCGCTGCAGGTGCAGCAACTTTAACGGCGCGAACTAATACAGACCAAGACTTTGTTAAAGATGAGCGAATCACGGTATCAAATATCTTCGGTTTACGGTAAGGCGGTAGTTCTAATGTGTAATGAGTTGGTACTCCTTTTAAGGCCGTTTTCGACAGAACCCAAGAAACAAAAAAGGTAACCACTATACCAAATAAAACAATACCGACAACGACCCCTGTAGTAATAAGTGATGCTGCCCCACCTGTAAAATTGGCAGCCATGAATAACGATGCTAAAACAATTAAAGTTCCCCATCGGCCATTACATGGAACAAAGTTGTTTGTAAGGATGGCCAACATCCGTTCTCTTGGTGATTCAATAATCCTTGTTGAAATAACCGCTGCCGCATTACAGCCAAATCCCATCGCCATTGTTAATGATTGCTTCCCATGGGCACCTACCCTTTTAAAGAGCCGATCCATGTTAAAGGCTACCCTTGGAAGATAACCATAATTCTCTAATAATGCAAATGTTGGAAAAAAGATCGCCATCGGCGGGAGCATAACACTAATCACCCATGTCGTTCCTCGGTATAAACCGAGAACTAGGACTCCGTGTAACCAATCAGGTGCATGCAGGAAGGTAAAAAATGATGTAATATACCCCTCTAAGAATCCAAAAAACTCAGCTAACATGGAGGATGGGATATTTGCTCCAGCGATTGTTAAATAAAATAGAACTCCTAACATAGTAATCATGATAGGAAAACCAAAAATCGGTGAAGTAAAAACCGCATCCAGTTTTTCGGTTCGAGTATCCCTTTTTGATTGTGTATAGGTAATTCCTTCATGACATAATTTATGACTGCGATCGTAAAGGTTTTGAACAATGTCATCTCTCAGCTTTGGTGTCGACAGCTCCTGAACTTCAGCATAAAGCTTTTGAATACTCATTCTCTAAACCACCTCCTGCAACCAATCGGTTACTAATTTCATTCAGTAATGATTCATCTCCATCTAGCAATCTCAAAGAAACCCAACGAGAGGATAATTGATCTCCAACAAATTCACGTACTTTAGGTTCAATTTTTTTAATCATAGCTTCGATCTCCGCAGGATAGGACACCTGAACCGGGTTGCATTCAATCACCCCTGTCACAATGCGATCAATGGTATCTAAGAGCATAGGGAATCCCTTTTTGTTCCTGGCAGAAATCTTGATGACGGGAACCCCCAACCGATTGGTCAACAATCGCTCATTAATCTGAATTCCTTGTTCTTCCGCAACATCAATTAAATTGATACAAATGATAACATTTGTTGTCATCTCTAATACCTGCAACGCTAGATTTAAATTACGTTCTAATGAAGTCGCATCTAATACCACAACCGTCACATCTGGTTTTTCAAAAACGATATAATTTCGAGCCACTTCTTCATCCGTTGAATTCGAGAAAAGTGAGTAGGTGCCAGGAAGGTCAATAAGATTAAACGTTTTATCTTTATGCTGAACAGTCCCGTGTGCAAGTGAAACGGTTTTTCCTGCCCAATTACCTGTATGTTGTCTGAGGCCGGTTAAGGCATTGAACAAGGTGCTTTTCCCAGTATTCGGATTTCCAGCTAAGGCAATTCGATATTCATTACTCATAAGATACCAGCTCCCCCTCTATTTTCGAGCTTTCCTCTCTTCGTAGTGCGATCGTTGTTTGACTAACACGGAAAGCAATCGGATCTCCCAATGGACTTTTCCGGATCACCTCTACGAGCGCTCCATTCACAAAACCTAAATCTAATAATCTTCTTCTCATGACACCCTCTAGATTTATATCAGTTATTTTTATTAAATTTCCTTTTTGACCATTCACAAGTTTGATAATTTTAGGGTTATCCATCTCTCTTTCCCCACCTTCAAAGTTTTTACCTTGTGCAACTTTTCTTTAATTATATGTAAAAATTCTAAAAATGTCTCCTATTTAGCAAAAATAATTATTATTTCTGTGTTGGAAACTGTGCCTTTATCTAAAAAAAGGAAAAAAAACCATTTTTATTCAAGAATGTAATCAATATCACTTGAATTTTTAACAAAATATGTTAATCTAGAGTTAATTTTTCGTAATATTCAGTTTTTTTAAAATATGGATTGAGGTGAATAAAATGTTTGATTCTTCAGGAGGATCCTACGAGGTGATTAACTCCAATATTTGTCAAAGCTGCGGGAGTGTAACCTTCCAACCGGATGTATCTTCTACTAGAAAAAAGAAAGGATTGACTTATGTAATTTTGGGTTGGTTATTCTTCGCCATATCGCTTGTCTTCATGCCGCTCTTGTTTGGAGTTGGGGCTGTATTTATGGGCATCATGACTTTTTGTGAACGCAGTCAAGTCCACGGTGCGATCCTTACTTTTTTTGCAGCCACAGGATTAATCCTTGGGACACTGTTTAGCTTTATGGTATCTGGAACATTTTTCATTTAAAACCACATCAACCCTTATGGACAGATTCCATAAGGGTTTTCTCTTGGGAATTTTTGTATTTAAGGTGACCCAACCGTAAACTGCTGCCATTCCGGCGGCAGGAGTTGTTGGTATTGATGTTTTAAGAACCGATCATCAATCAACACGATTGTTCCAAGGTCTTCTTCTGAACGAATTAACCTTCCCCCAGCTTGTAGTACCTTGTTCATACCAGGATATACATAGGCATAGTCATAACCATTTTTGTTTTGTTGATTAAAATGATCTTTAATGAGATTCCGTTCAAAACATAGTTGCGGCAAGCCTACACCAATAACCACTACCCCATTTAAGCGATCGCCAATCAAATCAACCCCCTCCGAAAATATCCCTCCAAGGACCGCGAATCCCAGTAATGTTTCCGTTTGATTCGGTTTAAAGGCTTCCAAAAAGGCTTCTCTTTCCGGTTCAGTCATCCCAGCTTCTTGAATGATTGTTTTCGTTTCTTCATCCTGTTGCTTGAATTGCTCATAAACAGCTAATAAATACTGATAGGATGGAAAAAAGATAAAATAATTCCCAGGCCGCTTTTTTATCAATGATTGAATTCCTGCTGCGATCGTTTCCTTCGTCCGCTCTCGATCACGGTAGCGTGTGGACAATGGATGAATATAGACATCGACCTGATCACTTGAAAATGGCGAAGGGATGGATAGCACATAATCATCCTCCTGCCCGCCGAGCAGATCTTGATAAAAGTTTAATGGCGAAAGTGTTGCTGAAAAGAAGATCTTCGCTCGATATCCCTTTCCCATTTGATGAAGCAGCTTAGAAGGATCAATGCAAAAAAGCTTTACTATGAGATCATTTTTCACTTTTTCTACGTAAATGACATAATGTTCATCAAGAAACTCATTGATTTTCAAAAAATTATTGACGATAAAGTACGTTTCCAAAAGAGTTGGTGAAGATTCTAAAGGAAGCACTTGTTCGGTAATTTCTACAAATTGAATAAGGGTATCAAGCAATTCTTCATCCAATTGTTCAAGCGAGAACTCATGCTTATCTGGATTTCCTTTTTTCAGTGAAAGAAACCAGGCATTAAGCTTACTTGCTGCTTCAAATAGGGATTTATTTACACCTTTATATTCCTTTTTCAATTGTAGAAATACCTCTTTGTTTAGACTTGATGAAAACATCTCCCGTCCGCGGTCGACAAGATTGTGGGCCTCGTCAACCAATAGGGCAGTAGACTTCTTTTGCTCTTCCAACAACCGCTTTAAGGAGACACGCGGGTCAAATACATAATTGTAATCGCAGATGATGCCATCGACCACATAAGCAAGGTCAAGCGAAAATTCAAACGGGCAAACTGTGTGTTTTTTGGCGTAAATTTCGATTATTTCTCGAGTCATGCCCGTTTCATTAGATAAGATATCAAGTATCGCATCATTGATTCGGTCATAATAACCATTTGCGAATTCACAATAATCCTTTTGACAATTGGTCTCATCCTTAAAACAAACTTTATCTTTAGCTGTTATCGTAACCGTGCTCATACAAAGACCGCAAGATCGCATGTTCTTAAAAGCCTCTTCGGCCGCTGTACGGGTAATCGTTTTAGCCGTAAGATAGAAAACTTTGTCCAAATGCCCTTCTCCAATGGCTTTTACAGATGGAAAAAGTGTCGAGATTGTTTTTCCTATGCCCGTTGGCGCTTTCGCAAACAGATTTTTCTTATCGAAGATCGACTTATAGACCCCCCCAGCTAATTTCCGTTGCCCCTCACGGTATGATTCAAACGGGAAGGTAAGCTCTTTACAGCTCTCATTTCGCTTTTTTCGGTGATTGGCAAGAAGGTTTGCGTAAGGGGAATAGTCCTTCATTACATATTCCAGAAAGGCTTCAAGTTCTGATATGTGGTATCTTTTTTGGAAGAATATCTTCTCTAGCGTATCAACCTGGACATAGGTAAGTTGAACAGTGATCTTCTGTAAATCATTGTCCTTCGCATACATAAAAGCATACAGTTTCCCTTGTGCCCAGTGCACGGGATAGCCGCCCTGTTGGATCTGCTCCGAAGCTAGCGAAAAGGATTTGATTTCATCGATGACCACCTCTTCATCACGAAACAACAGCCCATCACACCTGCCATCTATAATAAAGGAAAGGTCTCCTGCCTTGACTTCTGCACGGAGGTATACTTCTTTCTTATCAAATTCTCCATACGTTTTCTGAATCATTTGATGAATCCTTGTTCCATCTAGCATCGTTGATGGTGACCGGAAACGAGAATCGATACTACCGCATCTATAAACATGTTCCACAAGCGTTCTTACTGATATTTGAATAGCATCTGCCATTAATTCACCAACTTACTTTAAATGAGAATGTATGTTCGCTTTTATTATACCAGTTTTTCTTCCTCTTTGAATAGTTTCCACCCATCAATAAAAAAAGGTAAGGACGAACCGACATCCTTACCTGTTTTCTATGAGAATCATTATGAGCGAATTTGTCCAGTACCACGGACAATCGCTTTCGTAGTTGTTAACGCACGGAGGCCCATTGGTCCACGGGCATGAAGCTTTTGCGTACTAATACCAATTTCTGCCCCATAGCCAAATTGCTCGCCATCGGTAAATCGGGTGGATGCATTATGATATAATACTGCTGCATCAACTGCCTGAAAGAACAAACGAACATTGTCAACATTTTCACTGATGATGGCCTCGGAATGTTTCGTTCCATATAGATCAATATGATCAATCGCTTCCTTCACATCATTCACCAGTCGTATGGCCAGAACTGGTGCTAAAAATTCATTTTTCCAATCCTCTTCCGCGGCCTGCTTTACAAAGGGATAGGCAGCTGTTAGAACTTCATCCCCACGCAGTTCCACTCCCCGGTCATGAAGTGAATGTAATAATTTTTCAGCATATGGCCATTTTTCGTGAATTAGCACGGTTTCCGCTGCATTACATACTGATGGCCGATGTAATTTTGCATTGATCGCGATGTCGATAGCCATATTTTCTTTAGCGGTTTCATCAATGAATACATGACAATTGCCTACGCCTGTCTCCAAAACCGGAACCGTCGCATTTTGAACGACCGATTGAATTAACCCTGCTCCACCGCGAGGAATAAGAACATCGAGATATTCATTCAATTTAAACATTTCAGCGGCTGTTTCACGGCTCGTGTCCTCCAAGAGCTGAACAGCATCAGCAGGAATGGCCGTTTCAGCAAGTGCCCTCTGCATGACATGAACAAGCGCTTTATTGGAATGGATTGCCGAAGTGCTTCCTCTTAAAAGAACAGCGTTTCCAGCTTTTAAGCACAGACTACCTGCATCAACGGTAACATTAGGGCGCGCTTCATACACCATTCCAATGACCCCAAGCGGAACTCGAATCGTTTCGATTTGTAACCCATTCGGACGCTCCCATGATTCAATCGTTTCGCCAATGGGATCCTTCAAATCTACCAACTGTCGTACTCCATCGACAATCTGTTCAATTCTGTCTTCCGTTAAAAGAAGCCGATCCAAAAGTGATTCTGAGAATCCATTTTCTTTTCCTGCTTTAATATCCTTGGCGTTTTCGGCGATTAACCACTCTTTCTCTGTCAATAAATGATCCGCCATCTTTAATAACGCTGCATTTTTGTCTTCAGTTGACAGCATTCCCAATTGTTTAGAAGCATTTTTTAATTTGCTGGCTTTTACTAATAATTCACTCATTCAATTTCACTCCTTTGGCATGGTAACCCAATTATCACGATGGATCACTTCTGCTTTTTTGTTAATCGAATAATCTTTGGATTGTTCACTTGGCAAGCCTTTTACTTTTTGTAGATTCTTAGAAGAATAGTAGCTTTGTCCTTTCCCGACGATTCTCCCTTTTTGATTGCGGACCACGACCACATCTAAGGCATTAAAGTCTCCTATTACATTCGTCACTCCCACAGGAAGTAGACTTTTCCCTTGAAACAACACTGCATTCACTGCCCCATCATCAATCTCGATTACCCCGCCGACCTGTGAGTGGTAGGCGATCCATTGCTTTCTCATTTGCATTTGCGTTTGGAAAGGGCCGCCAATGTACGTCCCATCGCCTTTACCAGCTAAAATATCAACCAGTTTTTCCTTTCCCTTACCTGTGCCAACAAAGACACTGACACCAAGGGAAAGAGCTTTTTTTGAAGCTAGTAATTTTGACTTCATTCCGCCCGTTCCTACTGCAGAGCCGGCTTCTCCGGCAACTCCAAGGAGGTTTTCAGATATTTCAGGAATAAAATGATATTTCTTAGCTTCCTTAGACGTTTTTGGATTGCCATCATATAAACCATTCACATCAGTTAAGATCATCAGTGCATTGGCATGTAAAAAGCCACTTACGAGAGCAGACAACATATCGTTGTCACCGAAAGTTAATTCTTCAATCGCCACCGAATCATTTTCATTAATAATCGGGATCACACCTTTTTGGAGTAACTCCTGAATCGTATTAAAGAGGTTATGAAACCGGACCTGGCTATAAAAGTCTTCACGTGTTAATAGGATTTGGGCCGGTACGATACTAAACTCGTTAAACAACTGAATATACTGTTGCATCAAAAGTCCTTGACCAACAGCAGCCGCTGCCTGTTTCCCTGAAACAGTTTTGGGACGTGCGGGATAACCAAGTGAGCCAAATCCCGCGGCAACAGCTCCAGATGAAATAAGTAGAACATCATGCCCTTGTTCTTTTAAAAAAGCAAGTGCCTCAACATGGTCACGTATTTTTTCTTCAGAAATTGTCCCTGAGGCATTCGTAAGTGAACTGCTCCCAATTTTTACAACCACCAACTGTTTTTTCATTTCCCTCTAACCCTTCTTTTAAAATAGGCTGTGTTAAACTTGTCTGTTGATTTCCGTTTCAGGCACGAGCGGTTCGCGGGCGAGCCGGGGAGCCTCCTCGTCGCTTTGCTCCTGCGGGGTCTCCCCTGCCCCGTTCTCCCGCAGGAGTCTTCGTGCCTGGAACGAAGGTTAACAGAGTGCCAAAATAAACGTTAACTATTAACACAGCCTTAAAATAAAAAAAACGACTCTTCTGTCCTTATAAAAAGGACGGAAAGTCGTTTCCGCGGTACCACCTTTATTGATGCCATGCACCCACTTTGGACCCGTAACGAGGGTGACGGCTTATGTTTGCATAAGCAGTGTATGTGAGGGCAGGTTCAAACTTTTTTCCGTGAGAAACCTTTCAGCCGGTGGGTTTCACTCTCTAACACGTTCCAAAGATTTACTAATCCCAAACTGTTTTTCGATTTATAATTTCTTTGATTATCCTCAGAAAATGATAAAAAGTCAATAGAATAGTTTAAATTTTTAAAATAAAAAGCTAACCGAATGTTATCCGGATAGCTCAAATGTCAATCTTATTTATTGATTTGTTTATACCAGGTGGCTGCAGCTTCGACTTCACTATAGCTTAATTGGTGTCCATTATGCTCCCAGTGAAGATTAACTTTGGCATTTGCATTTTCCAGCATCTTTTCTAAGTCGCCTGATTCCAGAGGCGAACAAATTGGATCATTAGTTCCTGCGCCAATAAAGACGTTTACCCCAGATAAATCTGGCAATTCAATCCCTCTTAATGGAACCATTGGATGATGGAGAATGGCTCCTTTTAAGGCATCCTGGTAATGGAACAGCAAACTCGCAGCGATATTCGCACCATTGGAATATCCAATTGCGATAACATTTTTTCGATCAAATTCATAAGTTTGTGAGGCTTCGTCTAGGAATTCAAACAATTCTTTTGTACGAAATATAAGATCCTCTTCATCAAAAATCCCTTCAGCTAATCTTCGAAAAAAACGCGGCATCCCATTTTCAAGGACATTTCCACGCACACTTAAAAAAGAAGCATCCTCATCAATTTTACCTGCAAGTGGAATTAAATCTAACTCCGTTCCGCCCGTCCCATGCAGCAATAAAAATGTTGGTTTGGTTGCGTCTTTCCCTTTTTGAAAAATATGCTTCATCATATTTGTCTCCTTTCTTCAAACAAAAAAGTCCCTTATAGTATTGTTAGAAACTTGGTCATTTCCTAATCAAAAAAGTTTATTTAATCTCTTCAATTCAATTATCTCGAATATGAGATAATAGTAATACTATATGAGTTTCTCGTCAACCTTTTTGATTCATAGTATAAAAAACAAAAGCACCCACTGGATGCTTTTCTTTCTATAACACCTATGTTAGGACGGTTTTCAACAAAATCCCAAAGGTAATTCCAAGAAACATAGAAGTTAGTGTTCCCAATAAAAAATATTCTGCCCAGTCCCTGTCATCCATTTGTTTAAACCGGGCAATCGATTTGGCCGCGACAATAAATCCAATCGCTGGATAGGCACTATAAAATGTTAACAATAATACTAGTAATCTCTCAATATAGCCAATTAGTTTCCCTCGTGAAAGATCATGCTTACTGAAAATTGTATAATGGTATTCCTCTGTTAATCCTTTTTTACCCCTACGGATAAATTCAGCTTCATTCCGTTCATTTTTAAACGAATATTTCCCCTCGAAGGTCAATAGTTGATTGGGCAGGGAACCGAGGAGGATCTTGATCATATGTCCGCTTACCGTTGTTGCGAGGATAACAATAATGATAAAAAACAGAACAGAATCAATAAAGCTTAATCCTTCTTTCTGTTGAACGAACCCTTCAATATCAAACTGAAAGCAGCATATACATGTTAAAAGAATCACACCTAGATGCAGGACCTGATCTAAAACAAAGTAGCCGAGCCGTTTCATGTTTTCTTCGTTCGCCATTTTCAATTTTTCAAGCAGGATAATCTTTAACCAATCCACAATAAGGTGTGCTGCCACAATACCAATCAAAGGGATGATCAGGTATATAAAGATGTTCTCAAAATTATAGTTGAGAATCCAGAATCCAATTAAAACAAAACCAGACGTCAAAAGATGGTGGCTTACATGTTGCCATAAATTCTTTCTTTTTTCTATGACCATGTCATCTGTTTGTAAATAAAAATCAGCAATGAAGTGGGCAAGAACTAGACTGAAAAATAACATGGTTTCTCCTCTCTCTATAGGCTGAAACTTAAGTATCAATAAGTGTTTTTAAGATTGTCTGCAAATGAGTCCGGATGCTTGTTGTAAGGTTTTCATTTGAAATTGCTGGATGAATAGCACTTTCCGGATACGCTTTTTCTTGTAATGAATGTAGTATACTAATTACTTTTGAAAATGTATCTAGGATTTCTTCACTATTTCCCTTCTTAAAATGGCTCGAAATCGTCGGGGCTGTTCTGCCAAGAATCTTTGCAATCCCTTTTTGCTGTTTTAAAATAAGGAAGAGGGTACAGACGATTTCCTGAATCTCCGTTTGATTCTGAATGAATTTCAACTGCAAATGTATTAATGCATTAATCAGTGTCTCAAATTCATTTCTGAACTGGTGATACGGTAAAGAATCATTTGATTCATTTGGATAGAATTGATCCAATTCGAACTTAAAGAGCATTCTGTTTTTTTCTTGTTTAATTAAATCATTTGCATACCTTGCTTGTTTGACCAATGGATGGATCCATTTTTCCAGATCCACTTCCTTCACTTCTTTGTCAATATCCCCAAAGGCCAAGCCGAAATAAGGCATATGCTTCTTGTATTTCCACACCCTGCTTACAAAAAAGGCAAGCGTATACGCTGTTGAATATCCAGGGCCTACAAAAATAATTTCATCTCCCGCACGATGCTTTATTTGGATCGGTCCAAGTTCCTCTGTCCAACAAGTAATCCAATCCACCACTTCATCCAGGTAAACAGTAAGTTTCTCCCCCATTTCTGGGGTGGAAGAATTACTTACATCAAGAATAAAAATCGATATCGGAACATTCATTCATTATCCCCTTCAAACAAAATAGTTAGATCATATAATCTAATTTTAATTAAGTTAGATTATATTGTCAAACTACTTTTCTATTAGATCATTTAGCGAAACTTTACCTTGTATTCCTACGAAACGATTACTCCAGTGTTTGGAACTGTCCTAGTAAATACTCACATACTCTCTCCGAATGGAGCCTAACCGCAATATAAGGGGGACGGACTCCTCTTGCAGCCTCTAATGGCAAACCAAGCCATAACAACTGCTCATCTACCATAATAAATGGAAACGGCAAGCTAATATTCAATAACTGATTGGGATGCAGATTTTCCCACGATTCCCCCGCCAAAACTGTTAATTTTACAGTCGGGCTCCTTTTTTTCAGTTGTTCCTTCCATTGTTCAGAAAGGACTGTTTGGTCCGGTAAAGAAAGAATAATTGACTTTTTTGCAAATTGGATATCCCTGAATACTTTCTCTAAATTACGTGCATGCATCCACTTTAATCTTGGCTGCTGATTTTTTATCCATTTGCCAATATCCTTGGTTCCGATTGTTTGCTGCTTACGCCCTTGATGTTCCACTAGCTGCCGAAGTGTTTTACCATTATACACATGTTTTCGAATAAATGATTGATCGCTGACATGAATGAACTTTCCTTTTGTTCGGGTAATGGCCACGTTGATCAATCGTTCACTATCCTTACCAGTTAGAAGCATACCTGCCCGTGTTTGCGGTTCACTGTCCACCGTGTCAAAAATCATGACATCACGTTCACTGCCTTGAAATCTGTGCACGGTCGCAGCAATAATATCAGCGGTTGATCGCTCCTTTTCATATAAATCTGCAAGCAGTAACTCCATTAAATTTGCTTGCGCGCGGTATGGTGTTACATAACCAATCGAACGAGCCCCAGCCACGTACGACTCATGAATTAATTGAAAGGACAATAATACATGCCATATATTCATGCGTGAATTCGATGCCTTTTCTGTCATGCCATATACCCCTGAGTGACTTGTATCAAGAAGAACAGAGGCCATTCCTTGAAAGGGTGTAAGTTCGACGATTGGTTTTCTACTTTTTAGAACACTTTCATGGTCCCCGACAAGCGAGTGGTAAATATACTGATTCGTGAAGGAAGAGATATCCGGATGCATTCTCCGTTGCTCTTTTAATAAAAAAAGGTGGGGATGCAGCATTCCATCGCGAACCCAGTCGACCACACCAGCGCGATGGAAGATATCTTCTTTTAACCACAAGGTAACTAATGGATCACGAGAGGAGGCAATCGGTGGTAACTGTTTAAAATCACCACAAATAATCACTCGCTTTCCGAGCGTCGCAGCAAAAGCAGCTTGAGGGACATATGCCATACTGGCTTCATCCAGGATGACAAGGTCAAATTCTTTTTCATAAATAGCTGCATCACCCGCCGCTTTGGCAAGTGTTGACCCCACGATGTACGCATCCTTAATAAATTCAAGCTCTTTTTGGCGGATTTTTTCAAGAACTCTGGCAATTTTAGTTTCTAGTTCAAGCAACTGATTCGTGTCTCTTTTACTAAAAGAATGGGCGATATCTTGCTTTAAATTACGTCTTTCCGTTAGTAACAGTTCCTTCTCTTCTACTAGCCGAGGATCTTCTTTCTGAAGGAGTTGACTAGTGGTCACTGCTTCATGATTGGCAAACTGTTCGCCTGCATTGAAGCCATATCGGAGCACATCTCCCTCACGAAAACGGCCTTTCTTTTGAATAAAGGCTGATATCTCATGAATGAGGACATCAACCGCTTGATTACTATGTGATAAAATTAACACTTTCTTTTCCTGGAAATACTTATTTGCGGCTACTCGGGCCAAAGTATAGGTTTTCCCTGTTCCAGGAGGACCCCAAACGAAGGTAACAGGGTTATACTTGGAACGCAAAACGAGTTCATGGACATTGCTTTTACTTTTTTCAACCGGATGTTTAGCAGGCATGGAGGGGTCCATCAATCTTTTCACTCGGATTCGTTTTTGCTTATTTTTTTTCATTTCGTCCAGCCGTTCAATGAGCTGTTCAAGTAATTCCCATGGATCATGAAAAAGCTGTGCTTCGTGAATTAAATCTCCAAATGATTGTTCCATGGCAAGCATAACTCCCTTCCCTTCAGAAGAAAGTACTCGACCGCTCTGTTTCATACTCCCCCACTCTAGTCGACCCTGAGAACCAATAGGAATTCGGATAGATATTGCCGTATCAAAATAATAAGTATAGGAACCTTCAGTGGAAAGCAGCCTTCCATTGGAAACTAGAAATTTATTGCTGCCATATTTTTTTAAATGGACGATTTCATTCTGTAACGCTTTCTGCCATTCTTTAATAAAATTTATAACCTTCATTAGAATAATCCCTTCTAGATGCATATCCTTAATAAAAAGGGCTGTGTTTAAGATTTATGTTGATTTTAGTGCTCTGTTGATTGGAGGGGAAGGCACGAAGACTCCTGCGGGAGTACGGGGCAGGGGAGACCCCGCAGGAGCATAGCGACGAGGAGGCTCCCCGGCACGCCCGCGGAAAGCAAGTGCCTGGAACGGAAATCAACAGACAAGTTTAACACAGCCAATAAAAAAGGAAAATTTGTGCTGATTCCAAATATTATACATTAATCTGATATGGAGGGATATTTCTAATGAGTAATTTAGATTTCTTAGAAATAAGCCGGAATTTTAAGAGTTATTATCAAGCCTTACGGGATGCCCATTATTTTTTAAGGAATGATCCTGATTTAAGCCAAGAAGAATTACAAGCAGTTACAAAAGTATTGAGTAAATTAATTTATGGATTTATTCGGATTAGAGGGGTTTCTTTCCGAGATATGAACCGCGAGCAATTCAAACAAGAATTTAATCTGTTTCATCAGGATTTTCTAAATGTCATTCAAAACAGCGGAGAAAATAATGTAGAATTCGAGCAATTCGCTGCTCTAATGGATGAAATAATTAGTATTGCAGTAATGAGAACAATTGCTCTTGGAAAAATAGAGAAAGTAAAACAACAATCTTTATTTGAAAATGTTGAAATTGATGAAGTAACTGATGAAATAGAATTAGATGAATTAACTGATGATATTGAATTGGATTTAAGTAGTGAAGATGAAAATAATGATGCTGGTGAGGAAATGGTTGAAGATATGGTTGAAGAAATTGAGGTAATTGATGAAACACAAGAGCCAGTAGCAGAAGTTAGACCAATAAATAATACTTTGAGAACTTTTAGTACTGATTTAGGGGCTCTAAATAATGAATTTCAAGATGAATCTATTACTAATGCAGGTAGAACTTTTAGTACTGATGTTGAAGAAACTCTAAATAATGAATTTCAAGATGAACCTATTACTAATGCAGGTAGAACTTTTAGTACTGATGTTGAAGAAACTCTAAATAATGAAGTTGAAGTTATCTTATATGAAATTGTAAATGCTGAGGAAGATCAACCAGAACCAATTAATGAAGTGATGGTTGCAGAGGCGGTAAATGAGGCTGAGGAAGCCAATGATACCCCCCAAAAAGTGAAATATAGATATATTGATGCTGCTCCAGTTGTGAATAATTATTTTGAACCCGAAAGTAGTGATGAATTCCGTTTTAGACCTCGGAGGAGAAGAAATAGATAACACCCCAAAAAAGACCAAATTGGTCTTTTTTAATTAATAAAAAAATCGCCAAAAGGCGATTTTGAATAGGTATTAGATCGAAACGTCACCAATGGAGAAGGAGCAATTCAAGACATCAGAAATTTTCGCTAACGTGGAAACCTGAACATCGAGTTCGCCTTCTTCTATCGCTGCAATTGTTCCGGCAGTTAATCCTGAAAGCAAAGCTAATTTTTCTATTTCAATTTCACGATTTAATCTCATTTTCTTAAGTTGATGTCCAATATGGTTCATAGTAAGCCTCCTCATTATGTAAGCGATTTCATTTTGCTGATTTGATTATATATTAAACTACTTAAATATTTTCAACACTTTTAATAGTAGAAGAAAAAAAGAAATCTGAGTATTCCAAGAACAATTAAAGCAACTTGAAATACTCGAATTTCAACATAGCCACTGGATAAATATCCTATTAATAACCAGTACCTTGGCCGCCCGTAATAATCGCAATACTAGAACTTGCACCAATTCTTGTTGCGCCGGCTTGGATTAGCTTTCTTGCAGTATCTAAATCTCTCACGCAGGCAGAGGCTTTAACACCCAAGTCTGGACCGACGGCTTCACGCATAAGCTTAATGTCTTCAACTGTTGCACAGCCAGGACCAAATCCTGTCGATGTTTTCACGAAGGCTGCTCCAGCCATTTTTGCGAGAATACAAGCTTTTTTCTTTTCTTCGATTTCAAGTAGGCCTGTTTCAATAATGACTTTTACTGGTGCATGACCATTCGCCGCTAATACAACACCTTCAATGTCTTTTTTCACTGTCTCAAAGTCGCCAGATTTTAGGGCGCCAATATTTATAACCATGTCAATTTCAGTGGCTCCATTTGCAATCGCGTCACGTGTTTCTGCACTCTTAACAAATGTGCTAGTTGCTCCAAGTGGAAATCCGACAACGGTGGTAATTCCAACTCCAGAACCTTTTAACTCTTTGGCAGCTGTTGCAACCCAGTAAGGATTCACACAAACAGTGGCAAATTTATGTTCTTTTGCTTCTTCACAGAGCTTTACAATTTGGTCTTTGGATGCTTCAGGCTTTAAAAGTGTATGGTCAATCATCCGAGCCACAGATGGGCCTGTAATAATATTTGATGATGATCCTTCTTTGTAAGTCACGTTTCCAGAAGCAGCAGGCTTAACTTCTTTCAACGCTTCTTTATTCGTTAATTGCTGCATAATTTGATTCGTAATTTGTTCTACCAATGCTTCAATTTGCATCTTTCTCACCTCACATTATTATAATCGATCAACTATTCCGGCAATGACCGCATCAAAAGAACCGTTTGGGTCTTCTAAGATGTCTCTTGCCGATCCACCTTCTTCAAGGATCAGGACATAATCACCAACCCCTGCTGAAAAACGATCGAAGGCAATCATAGCATCCCCAAATTCCTTACCTGATGCGTCCACAGGGATAACAACCATGAGCTTTTTATTTTGATGGCTCGTTGTTTTAATCGTTGATACGACATTTCCAACCACTTTTGCTAGTTTCATTATTTTGCAACAGGAAGAATTTTCTCGATGTCTGAATGTGGTCTTGGAATCACGTGAACAGATAAGAATTCGCCGACACGCTGTGCTGCGTCCGCACCTGCTTCAGTTGCTGCCTTAACCGCACCAACGTCACCGCGAACCATGACACAAACTAATCCGCCGCCAACATTTACTTTACCAAGTAATGTAACATTTGCTGCTTTTGTCATGGCATCCGCTGCTTCAATTGCCCCTACTAAACCTTTAGTTTCGATCATTCCTAATGCGTTGCTCATTTATATTTCCTCCATTCGATTAGTCACATTATAGTAGTCGATGATCCCTAAGATTCCAGCATCTGATGGAACCAACTCTTTATTAAGCGGTAAGGATGATTCCCTGCTTTTTGCTAAGTAAACAAGATCTCCTTCTCCTGATTGTCCAATCGTATCTATAGCCACAAGTGGTTTGCCTTTATCTTTTAATTGATCATCTACTGGTTGGACAATCAGGAGCTTTAAACCTACTAAATTCTCATTTTTATGTGTACAGACCATATTTCCAATCACTTTGGCTACAAACATTATTCGAACCCGCCTTTTTTTCTATATAACTCTGAGTTAAACACTCCTATTTTTCTCTCTAAACTTTTTATCAGCGATTGTGAATCTTTCGGTACTAATTCCGCACCAAAAAACGACTTTCGATTTCCATAATTTTCGTCACTCGGCGATCATGGCGGCCCCCGGCAAACTCCGTTTCCAACCAAGTCTTTACTAATTGCTTGGCAAGGCCTTCACCAATAAATTGACCGCCGATTGATAAAACGTTCGCATTATTATGCTCCTTACTGTTAATCACAGAGGATAAGTCCCAGCATACAGCACCACGTACTCCTGGTATTTTATTCAATACCATCCCACTGCCAATGCCGACACCATCAATCATAATGCCTACGTAGTTATCATTCGTAGCAACCGTCTCGCCTACAAGAAAGGCGATATCTGGATAGTCAACAGATTCATTTGCCTTACAGCCAAAATCTAAATATTCGTACCCTAATTCCGTTAAATAGGCTTTTAACTTTTCTTTTAGTTCGTATCCACCATGGTCGCAACCGATCGCAACTTTTTTCATGAATTTTGTTCTCCTTTGGCAAATACATTGATAATTGCATCAAAAACGTGAGCGTTTAAGCTCGCACCGCCAACCAGTACACCATCAATATCTGGCATCGCACTGAAATCTGCAGCGTTGCTATCATTCGCAGACCCGCCATATAAAATCGAAATACTTTCTGCCTTGTGACCCAGTATTTGTTTCAAAACAGAACGAATGTACGCGTGTGTTTTTTGAGCTAATTCAGCAGTAGCTGACTGCCCTGTTCTAATCGCCCAAACCGGTTCATATGCAAGAATAAATTGACTTGAATCAATATCCTTCAACGCACCGTAAATCTGCTTGGATAAAACCTGTTCGGTTTGCATGGAGTTCTTTTGTCCTAATGTTTCACCAATACAGATGATCGGGGTAAGTCCAGACTTGATGGCATGCAAAGCTTTTTTGTTCACTAACTCGTCATCTTCAAAAGAATATTGTCTTCTTTCTGAATGGCCAATTATGACATATTCACAGCCCACATCCTTCAGCATATTGCCTGATGTTTCACCTGTGTAAGCCCCTTTATCGGCCCAGTGAACATTTTGCCCGCCCAATCCAATCGGTTTTCCAGATTGTTTGATCAATAAATGAGCCGGGTATAGCAGCTGGGATGGTGGACATATAATGACTGATACGTCATGACTGCTGTTTATTTTTTGAAAAAATTCAGCGGTCTCATTTAGGTTTTTGTTCATCTTCCAATTAGCAATCACATAGGTTTGCCGATCACTTTGGAGCTGCAAGCCGCCTAGATTTTGACCAATGACATCTCTGACAAGATTTTTAATATAACTTTCAATGGATTGTTCCATTTAGATTCACCTTATTCTGCTTTCGGTAAAATACCTTCTACATCACCGTTAGGACGTGGAATCACGTGTACTGATAGAAGAGTTCCTACACGCTGAGCAGCTTCCGCCCCTGCTTCAGTAGCAGCTTTTACTGCGCCTACATCTCCACGGACCATCACAGTCACGATGCCTGCACCTACTAATTCTCTGCCAACTAATGCAACGTTGGCTGCTTTAACCATCGCATCTGCTGCTTCAATGGCACCTACTAAACCTTTTGTTTCAATCATACCTAAAGCTTCTTGACTCATTTTATTTCCTCCTCTAGTAATCTCTAATTTTTGTTTTTCTTGATTTTTCAGTTGCTCTTCTTGTGAAGTGACTGTTTTATCTTCTTTTGCTTTCGCCATATTCTAACACCTCACTATATGATTCTTAATCCATCTACTAAAACGCAGCGGCGCTGACGAGTAAATGTTTTCGCACTAGTTAATCCTTCCCCAGTCGGTCCAGCAATGGTTAGTGTGGTAAAGCCTTCACTTTCAAAGCCTAAACCGGAAACTGATGGTCCATTTTTCACAAAAATCGTTGCTTGAATTTCTTGTGCCATCTTGGTTAGGTTCGTAATATTTTGCGAGTGCATAATCGCTGTATGCCGATTGCCTTTCTCTGCAATAACAGCAAGCTCTATCGCTCGATCCACATCGGGCACTCTGACAATTGGTAAGATCGGCATTAACATTTCAGTCATTACCAATGGGTGATCCTTAGTGGTTTCAGCGATAATTAACTTAACATTTGGGCTTGCCTGAATGCCAGCAGCTTGTAAAATGACAGATGCGTCTTTACCAATGAAGTCTCGGTTTGGATAAAACATATCGTTCTTTTTCACAAGTACTTTCTCAAGCAGTTTTTCAAATTGAAAGCCTTTAAGCTCAATTGCTCCGTTTTTGACCATTTCTGCCTTCAGGGCATTGGCTGCCTTATCAACAACGAACACTTCTTTTTCAGCTGTGCATAATACGTTGTTATCAAAGCTGGCCCCTTTAACAATATCTGCTGCGGCCTTTGAAATAATAGCGGTCTCATCTACGACAACCGGTGGATTTCCTGGACCAGCTGCAATAACCTTTTTACCCACCGCCATCGCAGCCTTAACAACAGGTCCTCCTCCAGTCACCACAAGCGCATTCACCTGCGGATGGTTCATGACTTGTGCCGAGGTTTCAAGATTAGGTGCCGCAACAGATGTAAGCGTGTTTTCAGGTCCACCCGCAGCGACAATTGCTTGGTTTAATAGCTGAAGTGTTTGAATCGAAACACGTTTTGCACTAGGATGTGGATTATAAACAACCGTATTTCCAGCGGCAATTAACGAAATCGAATTATTGATGACTGTCGCTGCCGGATTGGTTGAAGGTGTAATGGATCCAAATACACCAATCGGTGCATACTCAACAAGTGTCAATCCATCATCACCAGAATAAGCAGTGCTGACTAAATCTTCAATTCCAGGCGTTTTATTCGTCGCCAAGAGAATTTTCGCAATCTTATCTTCCACTCTGCCTAAGCCTGTTTCTTCGACAGCAAGATGTGCTAACTCTACGGCATGCTCACGGCTGACGGCTCGTATGTTCTCAATCATTTTTTCTCTGATTGATACTGGGAGTTTGCGAAGCTTTTCCCAGGCCAGTCTAGCTGCTGCTGCTGCTTCATCAACCGTTTCAAACACGCCATCGCCTAACTTAGCATCATTTTGTGATGTGTTTGTTTCAGCAGTGATTTCTGATTGATTCTGACTTAATTGACTGAGGACCTGTTCAACCATTTTTTTGATATCGGTTTCATTTATTTGCAAATTCAATTCCCTCCTTTATTAAAGGTTAAGGTTCCTTGGATTTCAATTTGATCAACAATCCCTACGATTGCTGCGTCAACGGGGACACCGTTTGTTATTTCTGTTTGTCTTGCTGAACTTCCGCTGACAAGTAAAACCACTTCGCCTACACCTGAGCCAACTGTATCAATGGCAACGATCGGTTTTCCGTCCTCTTCGATGCTCTTCATATCCAGCGGCTGGACAATCATCAATTTTTTCCCTTTTAATTTTTCTGCTTTTGTGGTGGAAACTATTGAACCAACCACTTTACAAATGATCATAGCGTCCCTCCTTTCGAGGAATTGATCGTTTTAATTTGAATCTTTAGTTCTCTTGCCAGATCTTTTGCTGAAGGTGTGACCCGGCTTTTTTCAGGAATCTCAATTTCATTAAGCCCATCCTGAAAAGCTCTTTCTATATGTTTTGCTAGAATGAGAGATTGCTTATCTTGGTAGGCTGCATATTGCTCATCGACTGTTTTAACCAATTTACTGAGCGGCACCCACTTGACCTGGTCTTTCTGAATCTTTCTAATGTAGGTCTGGATCCGTTCCTGGACAGTATGCGGGGCATGGATTTGTTGGTAAACATTAGGTTCAACACCGTTATTGGCAATGACAATCGGTTTACCTAGCAATTGACATTGGATAGCCACCCACACTGCTGCCTCATCATCTAAGGTTAAGGCTAGTTTTGAAAGCAATCCGTACGATGCTTGCGGTATGACGAGAACAGAAGATTGATCAATTAGAACTGTCATTTCTTGTTGTGACAAATCTTCTATTAACTTGTAAGAAAGCCCTTTCATTTCTCCTTGAAAAGGGAGCCATTCCTTCGTTATTAGCCACGTTACGTTATATGTATAAACCAGTGGAGTAACCGCTTCCAAAATAGTCTTTGGATTAGAAGAATGATAGCCTAATAGAATCGCAATCGGAGCATTCTTCGTCGGATCCATTTTCTCTTTTAGGTAGGCTTCCACTACCTGCTGGACAAGCAGTTTAACCTGCGTTTTAACATCCACCAGCATTACTCCCCACCCACTTGATTCGGACTTAGGACTGCAATAATTTCACCCAATTGTCCATTTTTGATTCCAGCTGCATTGGCTTCATCCAGGTCAATATGCATTTCAAGCTTGTATTTAGGAGAAATGCGAATTAAAACATTTGAAAAAATGATCCCGCGAACTCCATCCACTTTTACTTGGACAAGGTCCCCGTCATTGACGCCCAATAATTCCCCATCACTTGTGTGCATATGAATATGGCGGGCGGCACAGATCAAGCCTTCACGAATGGTAATTTGTCCCCGCGGTCCTTGTACGGTAATTGATTCTGACCCTTTAATATCCCCAGAATTACGGATCGGCGGCTTCACTCCAAGGGTAAAACCGTCAAATAATGATACTTCTGCCTGTGTACTGCCTCTAGCAGGTCCGAGGACACGAACATTTTGTATTCTTCCTTTCGGACCGATAAGTGTGACCGTTTCCTTTGCTGCAAATTGGTTGGGCTGTGACAATTCTTTTAGCTTAGTTAATTCGTAGCCGCGTCCAAACAATCGTTCAACATGTTCAGGGGATAAATGTATATGCCGGTTAGATGCTGCAATAGGAACCAGCTTATCATTTTTGAGAGAATTCTTAACAATTACTTCGACGATTTCCCTAATTTTATCTTTATTCATTAAAGTGCTCACCCCCAAAATCGAGTAATGCCTTAGCAGTATACTGATCGGTAATGAGGACATTGGCATGACGCCCCTTTAACGCTCCGTAGATGCCTTCGACTTTTGTATTACCGCCTGCAATGAGGATGCCGTATTCTTTTTCCGATAAATGTGAGAGTTCGATTCCAATTGTCCGTTCGTTTAATGTTTGATGACTTATCTGCCCATTGATATCAATAAATCTAGAACAGATATCACCGACCGTATGATTTGCCCTTAGTATTTCAATGTCGTTTTCTAAAAAATATCCCGCATGCATGAGTGTCGATTGTTCCCCAGGATCCCCGACAGTAAAAATGGCAATATTAGCCTGTTTGCCTAGTTCCAATATTCTTTTTACATGTCGGTCTGCTATGATTGCCTGCTTGACAACAATATGGTCTACGACCGCAGGTACCTGCAGGAAATGTGGGATAGTCTGAAATGCATGCGCTAGACCGTTAATGATTTCTGATGCATACGTATTTGATTCTGAGTAACTCACCCCACCATTTAGCTGGACAATTGTTACATCCTTTACATTCTTAGGTTGAATTTGTTTCACAAGTTGATATAAAGTTGTCCCCCAGGTAATCCCAATCGTATCGCCGCTTTTGACTATCTTATATAAATAATCTGCGGAAACTTCCCCCAGCTTCACCTTAATCAGCTCATCCTTATATTCGGGAATGGATGCAACAATGCAATCCTTTAATTGAAACTTTTCCTTTATCTGCATAGCCAATTCCTGAACATCTTCGGCGGGATCGCATATTTTTATATGGACTACTCCTTCTTCCACAGCTTGGACTAGGAGCCTAGAGACGGTGGGGCGGGAAATACCTAACTTTTTCGCAATTTCCTGTTGGCTGTAGTCTAATTGATAATACATTTTAGCCACTTCCACCAGGCGCGAAATCCTTTCATCCGCCATCTTTTATTCACCCTAATTTTCAAAGTTATTAAACTCTTTTTCACAAAAAGTAAACGGTTACAACAATTTGTAAAATAAAAGTTTGCATTTGTTCAAGCGGTATATCCATGTCGTGAAATTATGTAAAAACGAATTGAACATTTGCTAATTTAATTATAACCGACGTAAATCCTCTGTCAATCATTCTATCAAAAGATTTCGACATTTATTTACTAGATTTTCAGAACTATAAAATCGTCTCATTTTTCCACATAAAAAAGAACCCATGTAGTTACAATTGTAGATACATGGGTTCTCTATTTTTTAGTTAAAGTATTTTCTGAAGGGATTCGGAAAGTGTTTTTACAAGGAAGGTTAGATCCACCTGTTTAATTGTTAAGGGCGGGGCAAGTGTTAGCACATTATTGTATCCTGCTACGGTACCTCCATTTTTTCCAATGATAATCCCTTCCTGCTTACAGTTGGCGATGACTTGATTGACAAGATCATTTGCAAGAGGTTCCTTGGTACGCTTATCTTTTACTAATTCTAATCCAATCAGTAACCCTTTCCCACGAACATCGCCAACAAATGGGTGATCTTTCAATAGATTCTTCAAATCATTTAAAAGCTGTGCACCTAAATCACGGGAACGGTCAAATAAATTTTCGGTTTCCATAATCTCAAGATTTTTTAAAGCAAGTGCACAAGCCGCTGGATTCCCGCCAAATGTATTGACATGACGGAAGTAATCATATTCTTCTGAGCCTTTAAATGCTTCGTAAATGTCTTTACGTACAGCAGTGGCTGAAAGCGGCAGATAGGCACTGGTAATTCCTTTTGCCATGGTAATGATGTCGGGTTTCACGCCATAGTTCATATAACCGAACGGCTTACCGGTACGGCCAAACCCGCAAATGACCTCATCAACAATGAGCAGTGCCCCGTGTTTTTCACATACCTCTTTTGCGGCTTTCATATAGCCATCTGGCGGAATGAGGACACCGCCGCCCGTAATAATCGGTTCCATAATCATTGCGGCAATGGTTTCACTTAACTCCCATGTCATCGTCCGATCGATTTCTTTAACCGAGGATAGTTCCTTGGGATCGTTGACATTTATATCATCCCGGTAGGAATCAGGTGGTGAAACATGGATAAAACCTGGTGCAAGCGGTTCGTATTTGTACTTTCGTTGTGCCTGGCCGGTCGCGGCGAGTGCCCCCATCGAATTACCGTGATAGGCACGATAGCGGGAGACGATTTTGTAACGGTTATGTTCACCCTTCTGCTGGTGGTACTGCCTAACGATTTTGAAGGCGGCTTCATTGGCCTCAGAACCGCTGTTAGAGAAAAAAATAACATACTCATCGCCTAACATTTGGTTCAACTTTTCAGCAAGTTTAATGGCTGGAACATGGCTTTGTGATAGAGGAAAATAGGCCATTTCCTTCAACTGTTCATAGGCCGCTTCAGCTAGCTCGGTCCTGCCATAACCAATATTTACACACCAAAGGCCGGCCATCGCATCTAAATACCGTTTTCCATCAGCATCTGTTACCCAAGAGCCTTCTGCCTTTGCTGCAACTAACGTGGAGTTTGGATTATACGGCTTCATCGAGTGCCATACATACTTATCATCCTGTTCTAACAAAGTTTCCTGTGATCGACTTGTTTGAACCATCCTCTTCCCTCCATTACTTATACTTAATAGTGCATCTACCTAATTAGATAACTATCAGCCCAGCACCCAGCGGCTAGTGGCTTCCGCTTTTATTAGTCAAACCGTGAAGTAATCATTTTCTTTCGTGTATAAAAATTTACGCCGTCTTTTCCGTTTACATGCATGTCACCATAGAAGGAATCTTTCCAGCCCGAGAATGGGAAGAATGCCATTGTTGCTGGCACGCCAACATTAATACCGAGCATACCTGCTTCTGCTTCTTCGCGGAATTGACGGATAGCTTTAGCATTGTTGGTATAAATGGTTGCACCATTGCCAAACTTTGATTTTCTTATATAATCCAATCCTTCATCCAAATCATTGGCACGAAGCAGGCTTAATACCGGAGCAAAAAGTTCCTCTTTTGCTATCGTCATTTCTGGGGTGACGTGATCAAAAATTGTCGGCCCAAGGAAATTCCCTTCAGGCAGTTCATCCATCTCCCTGCGGCCATCCCTAATTAAGTCCGCACCTTCTTCAAGTCCTTTCTCAATATATCCAAGAACTTTTTCACGATGTTCCTTGCGAATAATTGGTGTTAACAGCACCTCTTCATCCATACCGTTTCCAATTATTAATTCATCCGCTTTTTTCTTTAGTGCAGCTACGAATGGTTCGTTATCACCGACAACTACGACCGCACTACAAGCCATACAGCGTTGCCCCGCACTTCCAAACGTGGAACTGATAATATTCTGGACGGCCTTATCCATATCAGCATCTGGCATTACGATATGATGATTTTTAGCACCAGAGAGAGCTTGAACTCTCTTACCTTCTGCAGCAGCTCGTTGATAGACATACTTGGCAACTGGCTGTGAGCCTACAAATGAAATCGCCGCAATATCCTTATGATCAAGTAAGCCATTGACGACATCATGGGCACCGTGGACCACATTTAACACGCCCTTAGGAGCTCCGGCTTCTGCAAACAATTCTGCTAAACGATTGGCTAATATTGGCGTACGTTCTGATGGTTTGAGTACAAATGTGTTACCACAGGCAATCGCAAGTGGGAACATCCAAAGCGGGACCATCATAGGGAAGTTGAACGGTGTGATCCCGCCGACAACTCCAACAGGATAACGGAACATCTCAGAATCAATGTCTTCGGCAATTCCGGATAACGATTCCCCCATCAATAGGGTTGGCGCACCAGAAGCAAATTCAACACACTCGATTCCGCGCTGAACTTCCCCGTATGCTTCTTTGTATGCCTTACCATTTTCTAACACAATTAATCTTGCCAATTCTTCATGGTTTTCCGTTAACAGATGATGATACTTAAAAAGAATTCTTGCTCTTTTTGGGACAGGCACGTTTTTCCACTCTTTTAACGCCGCTTTTGCTGCTGAAACTGCAAGATCTACATCCTCTTTCGTTGACATAGGAACCTTTGTTAACAGAGCATTCGTTGCCGGGTTTGGGACAACAAGGGTTTGAATGCAATTCGAGTTGACCCATTCACCATTAATAAAATTTTGTAAAACAGTCGTATCCTTTTTGGATACAGTCATATATATTAACCTCCTAATTATTCTCTGTTTATCAAATTTTTCTAATAATATAGACCTTTTAAACTCATTATCTCGTATCCAAAACACGCTTTCATTAGACACATTGTAAAATAGGGCAGGGCATTTCTTTGACGTTATGAGCGACTATCAACCATTATTCCAGTTTTCGATATTTATTATGGTTTACAATGGAATGGGATGATGTTAAATAGTCTTGGACTAACAGCATAAATTCGATGGCCACTCGTTTTTCATGTTCCATAAAATCTTCACCGAGAATGCTTTCAAGCTTTTGCAAGCGATGATACAACGTTTGCCTGACGATATAAAGCTTACTCGCTGCCTCCTGTTTTGAGCCATTACACTCTAAATAAACTTTTAACGTCTCTAACAACTTGCCATTATATTTCTGATCATAATGAATAACTGGCTGTAAATACTCTGCAGCAAACTCTTGCAAATTGATATGTTTACTCATTTGCGAAATCAACCGATATAAATGCAAATCTTCATAAAAATAATAGTCTGCTTTATTGGACATCTTTTGCTGGATTCGCTGAGTTTCTTTTGCTGTTTGATAACTTTTATGTACTTCATTTAAATTCCCGCTAAAACTTCCAGCGGTAATCATTATTTTCACTGAACATTGTTTTCTAATAAACTCTGATTCAAGTATGGATTCGATTGCTGTTTTCATTCGTTCTTTTACATTCTTTTTCGCCCGGTTGTTTACAAGAATGAATGTTATTTCATTTCTTTTTTCTACAGAAAACACCGTGAAACCATTCTGTTCAAGAACCGAACGAAATAATAGTTTTAAATACGTTACATCTTGCGTGATTTTTTCTTTGAGAGGAATAAGCTTTGTGATTAAGACTGCGGCTTCATTGGCTTTTGTTTTGACCCGATTCTGCGCAAAATATTCACTAATACTTTGGGGGGAATGCTCACCTTCAAGCCAGCCATACAGCCACTCAAACTCTTCGACACGCTTCTTTTCTTCAACATACATATCCCTTAATAAATGCTGTGCTAGCGCAGTTGCAGTCCGATCCAAAATTAATACATCGTATTCACTAATAGGAAGATTTTTAGAGTAGATGAATAACTCCGCGCATTCTTGCCCAAATAAGAAAATAGGTTGAGAGGCAATGTTTTCACATCGGTTGATTTTGAATTCCTTGAGCTGGTGAATGATTGTTTTTTGTTCGAGTAAATTAATGTCTGGCATAAATTCATAATCCTGATTTTTCAAACGGAAAATAATTTGGACATCCAAAGAAGAAAACATACATTTTAGAATATCTTCATAATTTTCAATCGTTAACAGTCGTTTATTAAGGCTTTGGGAGTAATTTTCTAAATCGGATATCATCTGGTATTGCTGGTTGATAATTATCGAGTGAATATCTTGAGTAATTTGTACAAATGGAACTTCCTTTGAAAAAACGATGATGGGGAAATGATGCTCATTTGCAAAATTTATGACTTCCATAGGGATCTCTGTCATGTATGTTCCCATTTCAATACATAAGCCTGCAGCCTGATTATCAAGAAATTCTTTTACCATTGAAACAAATAAGTCCGTATTTTCCCTCCAAGCAACCCCCGTTGAAAGAATCAGTTCATTTCCGTTTAGAAGATTACGAATACTCGTGACCTCGACGACATGAACCCATTTGACAAATCGTTGAATACCTTTTTCTCCGGCAATAACGTGTGCGTGTTCAAAGTTCTTTCGCTTTAAGATATCTGCCACTGTTAAATGGAAATGGTCTTTGATCATTTTGCTCTCCTTGGAAAAATTAAACAGAAATATTGGTTGTAAAAGGATTGGCTTTGCAACCAATCCTTTCATTTATTTCTACTCGATGATCGGGAAGTATACCTTTATTTCTCTAGGCATGGACTAGCTGGTGTGGTTTTGCTTTAATAATAGACTAGTAAAATACTTACGGGCATTTGCTGTTCCAATCTTAAGTATTTCGGTGACATTTCCGTTTGGGTGGGCAAATTCAACAGTTGCCCCGTTTAGATGCTCATTTACACCGCTGATCTGATACCCCTTTTGGATAAGAAAATCAATTTTGTCTCTTTCATCTAAAAATTGCTGATAATCTGACATCTAAGCTCCCCCTTTAATTCAGAAATATCTTTAATAATTATTAGATTGATAGTGTTTCGTTTTGGTTGACAAGCGCATTTTTATTATATTTCGCACGCTTTAAATATTGGCCGGAACCTGGTTTGCCAACAAACTGCTTGTCACGGACAACAAATTCCCCTCGGGACAATACTGATACTGGCTCTCCGGTGATCTTCATTCCTTCAAATGCGTTATAATCCACAGCCATATGGTGGGTTTCAGCCGAAATGACGCGTTCGATATTCGGATCAAAAATCACAAGGTCTGCATCTGCACCAACAGCGATTGTCCCTTTTTTCGGGAATAGACCAAATAGCTTTGCGCTTCTTGTTGAGGTAATATCAACAAATTGATTTAAACTAATCCGACCTTTTTTCACCCCTTCAGAGAATAAAACTGACAAACGATCCTCAATAATTGGGCCTCCATTCGGAATTTTAGTAAAATCATCCCTTCCTAAATCCTTCTGCCCTTTAAAATCAAAGGAGCATTGATCGGAGCCGATGGTTTGAAGTTGACCGCTCTTCAAAGCATTCCATAAAACATCTTGATTCCACTTTTCTCGAAGCGGCGGTGACCAAACGTATTTTGCTCCTTCGAAATTCGGTTTCTCTAAATAGCTTTGATCAAGGACTAAATACTGCGGGCACGTTTCCCCCCAAACATCAAAGCCCTTACTGCGTGCTTTAGCAATTTGTTCTACTGCATCCGCACAGGAGACATGGACCACATATAACTGTGAATTAGCAAGCCCCGTAAAATTTGCCGCACGTCCAGTTGCTTCTCCCTCTAACTCAGGAGGTCTTGTTAATGCATGGTAAATAGGTGCTGTATTTCCTTCGTCGAGGGCTTTTTTTGTTAAGAAATCAATAACATCGCCGTTTTCTGCATGGACCATTACCAAGGCACCATGTTCTTTTGCGGATATTAAGGTCTTAAACAATGTTTCATCATCCGCTTGAAATACATTTTTGTATGCCATAAATACCTTAAAGGAGGTAATACCTTCTTCATTAATAACCTGTGGAAGTTCACCCAGTACATCTTCATTGATTTCTGAGATCATTAAATGGAACCCATAATCAATGACCGCTTTCTCTTTCGATTTTGCATGCCAGGTTTGAATAGAGTTTTTCAAAGGCTCACCCTTGTTGGTTAAGCAAAAATCAATAACCGTTGTCGTCCCGCCGAAGGCAGCCGCAATCGTGCCAGATTCAAAATCATCCTTTGTTACCGTTCCTCCAAAAGGCATGTCAAGGTGAGTGTGTGGATCAATCCCGCCTGGAAAAACAAAACAGCCTTTTGCGTCGATAACTTCCGCACCGATTGCTGATAAATTTGAGCCTATTTGTGTGATCTTACCATCCTCAATTAATATTTCTCCTTGATACGTGTCAGCCGCGGTAACAATCGTGCCATTTTTGATTATTTTTTTCATTATATTCCCTCCTTAGTATTATTTACTTCGTAATATCTGCTTTACACTCAACCACACCGCTTAAGGCAGCTTGTCGTTCATTCCAGGTCATCGGTGCTAATTCCCTCGTGGCTTCCACCATGTCAATGGCTCCATCGACAGGACAAACAATCGAGCATAAGTTACAGCCGACGCAATCTTCTTCACGTACCTTGAGGTAACTCTTCCCATTTTCGTCTTTCAACATATCGATACACTGGTGGGAAGTATCTTCACAGGCAATGTGGCATTTATTACAATTAATACAAACATCCGTATTGATTTGTGCAACAATATTGTAATTTAAATCCAAATTACCCCAATCTGAGTATCTAGGAACAGATTTCCCGATGATATCAGATACCGAAGCAATTCCTTTGCTATCGAGGTAATTGCTAAGACCTTCAATCATGTCCTCGACAATGCGGAAACCATGGTGCATAGCGGCTGTACAAACTTGTACACCAGTTGCACCCATTAACATAAACTCAACAGCATCCTTCCAGTTAGAAATCCCGCCAATCCCTGAAATTGGGACGTTAATACGTGGATGCCTTGCACACTCTGCGACCATATTTAAGGCAATCGGCTTTACTGCAGGTCCACAATATCCGCCGTGTGCTCCTTTTCCGGCAACATGGGGAATGGTATTCCATGAATCAAGGTCGACCCCCATCAAGCTATTAATTGTATTGATCATAGAAATCGCATCAGCACCACCATTGCAGGCAGCTTCCGCCGTAGCGGTTATATCGGTAATATTTGGAGTTAACTTTACAATAACAGGTGTTTTAGCTACTTCCTTCGCCCAATAGGTTTGCCGTTCCACCAAAGCTGGTACCTGTCCTGAAGCAGAACCCATGCCACGTTCAGCCATCCCGTGGGGACATCCGAAATTCAACTCCAGTCCATCCACCCCGACATCTTCGACACGTTTAACAATCTCATGCCACTTCTCTTGCTTCGGTTCCACCATGAGCGAAGCAATGATTGAATGGTTTGGAAAACGCTTCTTAGTTTCATAGATTTCTTTTAAATTAACATCCAATGGTCTGTCAGTTATAAGTTCAATATTATTGAAACCTGCCACTCTTTGCCCGTTAAAGCTTATAGCGGCAAATCTTGAAGATACATTCAGAATCGGATCGCCCAGTGTTTTCCAAACTGCCCCACCCCATCCTGCTTCAAAGGCTCTCTGCACTTGATAGCCAGAATTGGTCGGCGGTGCTGACGCCAGCCAGAACGGGTTAGGAGATTTAATCCCTGCAAGATTGATACGTAAATCAGCCATCTATTTTTCTCCCCTCTATTTTCATTTGAGATATTAGTTTGCCGTCCCGACGAAGGAAGATTGCTTATGGATCGCATATGCCACATCTTTCCCTTGTTGTGCAGCCGTAACGACCATGGCGTCTCCATTTCCTTTTCCAAACACAACATCTCCGCATGCAAATACTTTTGGGTTGGAGGTTTGTAAGGTTTCAGAATCGACCTTTACAACCCCGCCATTATGCTCTATACCGAACTCTTCAATCAGGTTAAGATGTCTGGTTTGACCTATCGCTTTCACCACTGCATCGACCGGAAGGATATGCTCCGACCCTGCAATAGCTGTTGGACGTCGTCGACCATCTTTTTCAGGCTCGCCAAGTTCCATTTTGATACACTCAATGCCAGTCACCTTTCCTGTTTCATCACCAATTATCCGTTTTGGAGCCGTTAACCAGCGGAATTCTACACCGTCCTGTTTGGCAAATTCATATTCAAAGTCATAGGCGGTCATTTCTTCTTCCGTTCTTCGATATAAGATTTTGACGTTTTCTGCTCCTAACCGGACAGAACAGGTCGCCCCATCAATAGCAGTATTTCCGGCCCCAATGACAACCACGCGTTTTCCAACAAAATCTTCAGATAACTGACCACTTTTGGTTGCTTTAACAAATTCAATCGCATCAAAAACACCCTCAAGGTTTTCACCTTCCACACCAAGGTTTGGTACATGTGCCATACCTACTGCCAGGATGATATAATCAAAATTTTCAGTGATTTCTTCGACAGAAATATCCTTACCGACCAACGTGTTAGTTCTAATATCGACATTCAATTTCTCAACCTGTTCAACTTCCCAGAAAGAAATTCTTTGCGGTAACCGGAAAGAAACTATTCCGTACGTATTTAAACCACCCGCTTTCTCGGAACCTTCAAAGATCGTAACCTCGTATCCTAACCTTGCCAGTTCTCTTGCTGCGGATAGTCCAGCCGGGCCCCCGCCGATGACAGCAACTGTTCTTCCATTCGATTGACCTGGTTGAAAGAGTGTCTGATTATTGACCATTGCCCAATCAGTAGCATATCTTTGTAAATTACCAATCATAATTGGTTTAGTAGAGTGATTTAGGACGCAAGCCCCTTCACATAATTCTTCAGTAGGACATACCCGTGAACAACTTGCACCGACAGGATTGGATGACATGATTGTTTTGGCAGATCCTAATAAGTTTCCTGAAGCAATTTTTTTAATAAAAGTAGGAATATCAATACCTGTTGGACATGCTTTAATACACGGAGCGTCATAGCAGTAGAGGCAGCGATTAGATTCTTCAACAGCCTCTCTGTTTGTCAGCCCACTTTCCACTTCTAGAAAGTTCTTTTCAAGATTAGATAGTGAAATGCGCTGCATTTTTTCATTCGCCATAGAGAAACCTCCTTCAATTATTTATCGATTTTTCAAAACTTTTTTGAAGGCAGAAAGTTGTCCTGTTTTTTACTGAAATTAAAATGTAAGCGCTTTAATAATTGAATACTACCAAAAAGGGACCAACTCCTTTTGTACATATATGTATTTTGCAGAAAATTCTGCATCTTATTTTAATTTTACAGACTGTTAATAGGCATTTCACCTAACAATCTGTAAAATGATGCATGCAATAATTTAACCATTATGTAAAATAGTAAGATGTCTCCTAAGAATGTAGAATCAGGGAGGGAACATTGATGTATGTTAGCATTAAAAGGGAATTTTAGATAAAGTTTTTAAAAGAGGGCAAGCCTTATTTGTACTCTTTTCTGAATACTTTTTCAATTTAACATAATGATACCAAAAAAATTGTAATAATCTATCGAATTGTCAATTTTTCTTACATACTTTTTTTCGTGGCTCTGGAAGGTTTAATCATCTGAATTTTACTTGTTTAATCTGACTTCATTTTACTAAAAATAACAAATTCCTTAATACAGCTCGAGTAAAAATTTCTCGACATTTTCTACTATTTTTGCATTTCAGTTCTCCCAAAAAAAAGTGTACCAGCCGAAATGGAGGTACACTTAAAAATCTAAATCAAAAAATATTTAGCTAACTCGACCACCATTGCCCCCATTCTTTCCTTTTCAGGAACCACAATTCTTTCGATTCCCTCATCTTTTAAAGCCGCTTCGGTTACTTTCCCAACCGCTCCAGCAACGACCTTTTTATTGAAAGCGGCCACGATATCTGTATAAATCTTATGTTCTCTTGCATATTCAAAGAGCGAGTGTACCTGAGTGGCAGTGGTAAAGCAAACTGCGTCACATTTATCGAACTGTAATTCATGTATTAACCGATCTACTATCTCATTATCAGGTGCAATATGCTGATATGGTAGGATTTTTTTTACAGTTGCCCCACGCTCTTCTAAGAATGTTGTTAATGCAGGTGCTGTTTCGCCATGGAGTTGAACCATAACTCTTGTTCCTGAGAAATCAACGTTTTCGAGTGCAAGTGCTAATCCTTTCGTTGTTCCATCCACATCAACTACATGTGGTTTTAGATCATATTTTTTCAGAGCAGAGAGTGTTTTATATCCTCTAGAGGCGATCTTGGCTTCACGAATATTCTTAAAAAATAAATCACTTAATCCAAGTTTTGCTGCTAAATCCACAAGTGTCTCAAAGCCAATCCCAGTGGTAAAAATGACCCAATCAGCCCCATTTTCCACGAATTCACGTACATCTGGTTCTACCTCTTTCTCGGCTAAAAACACTGTCCCTTGAAGAGGTCGAACGAGAGGAACCCCTCCCTGTTTTTCAATTAGTATACTTATTTCTTCTATCTTTCGCGAACCACAGATAACAACTTGTTTTCCAGTCAAACCCTTTTCCATCGTACTTACCTCTCAGACTAAATAATAATATTTTTTTTTTTTTCGATTTGATCGATCTTATGCGAAGGATAAATATTCATCCCACTTTTACCAAATTTCGCTACTACTGCCATTGCCGTTGCAACGGTTTTAGCTTCAATGGCTTTATAAGGTCGTAATGGACCAACCATTAGTACATTGATAATAGCACTTGTTTTTGCGGCAATTTTTTCGCCGAAACGAAATTCTTTTCTTTCCCCTAATAAAAGTGATGGCCTAAAAATATGTACAGATGGTAAACTTAAATTACCTAAAGATTCTTCCACTTCACCCTTAACTCGATTATAAAAAATACTTGATTTAGCATTTGATCCCATTGCGGTAATAATAAGAAATTTCTCTACCTCACTTTTTTTCGCTATTTTAGCTGCCTCGACTGGATATTCATAATCTACTTTTCGAAAAGCTTCTTTGCTTTTTGCTTTTTTAATTGTCGTTCCTAAACAGCAAAAAACGTCCGTTACTTTAAATAATTCTAAGTATGTATGAAGTTGCTCAAAATCAACTACATGCACTTCACATGAAGAATCAGGACTTACAATTGGTCTTCGCACTAACAAATGGATTTTTTCATAATTTTTTTGTTGGATGAGGATTTTTACCAATTCATTTCCTACTAGTCCGGTAGCACCTAGTATTAGAGCTGTTTTTCTTTTGTTTTCCATATCTACTCTCCTTATAATCCAACCAACTTCTTTATTAAGATTATTACACAATCTCTAGGAATAATGAAGAATATTAGTCCTCATAAGTAAATTCATTGGAGCTTATTGCTTTAGATTGAGAAATAAAATTACACCATAAAGTCAGAAAAACTATTATTCGTTTTTGAAATAATAGATGGTTTTTTGTTCAATTATTTTCAGATTGGACATACTTATGAATGTGAATTTTTATTAAAGGAGGAACATATATGCCAAACGATTTTCAATTTAGTAATTTTATCAATGAGGTTTCCCTGCAAACAAAAATGGAAAATGTGTGGAGTAATACATGTGGATCATGGCAGAATTGTAATGAAGAAACCATCCAATCTTTCTTAGCTCAGTGCCTTGATTATAATATTGATCCACAATACTGTATGAGTTGGGTTGAGCAGCATAAGGAAATAATTCCTGATTGGACGAATGTATCGGAAACCTCGCTAGGATGGATAAACGCACATACTTCAACCGGTTCGGCGATCTCGATTTCCGAGCAGGATTTTAGTTGAATTTTTTGGGAGGGCTACAAAACCCTCCCTTTTCATTTACCCTAATCATTACAATGTACTCAGTGAACCCTATGGATTAACTCTACTAATCTTTCTAAACCAACAATGAGCCGTGGCGAGGGTCTGCAGTAAAGCTCTTCCTCAAGAATTAGAATTCGATCATCACTTTCATATCCTAGTTTTTCAAATCCATCCCGCTTCTTTACAATGCTTTTGTGGATTTTTTCTTTTCTCACTCCTACCCAAGCAAGACAAATGAAATCGGGTTTACGTCTTAATACATCCTCCCATTCCGTTTGAACACTTGCCAAATCCACATCCTGAAAGATATTCACTGCCCCAGCAGCCTCAGAAATCTCCGTGAGCCAGTTTATTTTTCCTGGAGTAAAAATTGGCTTTGGCCACCATTCCCAGTACAAATTTGGCTTGTAATCGTAATTTGCACCTCTCTGTTTAACTTTTTCAAGGCGAAAACGAAATTGCTTGACCGCCTCTACTCCGCGTTTATGCTCTCCGAGTGCTTCAGCCGTTATCATTAAATCATTTTCAATGTCTGTAAGTGATTGCGGATTTAACACTAGGTGTGGAATTCCTCTTATCTGTAAAGCTTCCACATTTTTCTCCATCCCTGGAACACTTAAAGATGCAAGGACCAAATCTGGCTGTAATTCTTCAACCAAATCCATATTAATTGACAAATCGGGACCTAATTTAGGCAGACTCTCAATTGAAGAGGGCCAATCGGAAAAATCATCGACTCCGACCAATAAGTGTGTTAAACCGAGATATTCAATAATTTCGGTATTACTTGGGCATAAGGAAATGACTCGCATCTTTTAACATCTCTCCTCCCTATTTAGCGAATAATCATAAAACGCATGGATATCGATTACTATCCATGCGTCTTTAATTAAATTTATTTCCGGTCCCCTTCCACTGCTTCCACCAACTGAAATAAAAAACGATATATGAGCTGGAACGCCTCACCTATAGTTAACTCTTCCTTGAAACCTTCAACATAATTTAAGGCAAAATTCAAATTCCATAAACCATCCTCTTGACTAAACATTAAATCAAATTTTGCTTCTTCCCCGTGTAAAAAGCTATTTAAATGTTGCTTTAACGATTTATCAAATTTCTTTTGCAGCTTTAGGCCTAACATGACATCATAGGTCCCAAAAACATCATCCGCTTCTAAAGAAACAGCTTCGACACTAATTACATCAAACCAATTCGATTCCATATAGATAAATTCATTTTTATGCTTTTTTAAGTAATCCAAGGGTTGATTTAAAAAGGATGATGATTCATTCTTCAGCATGTTTTCTGTTTCTTTATCACAACGTTCAATGTAAGCGTCAGCGAAACGAACACTCTCATCCAGCTCTAAAAATTGAATTTCATGCACCAACTGATTTTTTTCAACATATTCCTTTTCTTCTTTAAAAATAGTAATCCCTTTTCCGTTTGGGCTATTTTGCTGTTCAGTTATGTACTGTTTGATTTGGTCTTTTAACATCAGAATATCCTCCTAATGAATATATGTTTCTAATTTTGATTGTTTATGACTAAAAAAGCAAATGTAACCATATCTTTTTAGACAAAAAAAGAGGTGACTATGTACGTCACCCCTCAGTTTGGAAATTAATTCTCCGCTAACTTTGCTTTCACCTTATGAGTAGAAGGCTTTACATCCCCTGGATCTTCCGCTTGCTTCGCGCGTTTAATAAATAACGCAAGAACCAATGCAAGACCGGCGATAAAGACGGTAACAAAGAATGCATCATTAATACCTTCTAACATAGCTTTCATTTGAATATCATGCTGCATTTTTAATTGCATCGCCTCCGTTATTTTTACAGACGGATTTGCTGGTACAGCCTTTTTAGCTGCTGCAATCAATTCAGTTGCATGTGTTTTCGCACGGTTTGTCATCACTGTTACTAACAATGCCGTACCAATCGCACCTGATACCTGCGACATCGTATTGTTCATCGCTGTACCGTGTGGGTAAAAGCGTGCTGGTAATTGGTTCAAGCCGTTAGTCGTAACAGGCATATTCACCATGGACATCCCGAACATGCGGATTGTATATAAAATAATTAAATGAGTATAAGTTGTTTCAAGTGTTAATTTACTAAACAAATAACTAGTTACCACTGTAATCCCTAAACCAATAATGGCTAACGTACGTCCACCAAATTTATCGAATAATTTCCCTGTTATCGGCATCATAATTGCCATTGAAATGGCACCTGGCAGTAACAATAAGCCAGCATCCAAAGGAGAAATCCCTCGAATCGTTTGGACATAAATTGGCAAGAGGATCATACCTGAAAACATCGCCATCGTAACAATCATAGAAATAGCAGATGATAAAGCAAACATTGGGTATTTATAAATCCGGAAGTTAAGCAGTGGCAGTTCTTGGCTTAATTGACGAAGGATAAATATTACCAAACAAATAACCCCGATTGCGAGGGTACCGTAGACTTCAGGACTATCCCATCCTTTTGTACCTGCTTTACTAAAACCATAAAGAATTCCACCGAATCCGATACTTGATAACACCACAGATAGAAAGTCCAGGCGGATATTGACTTTTTCCTTTTTATCTTTAAGTAAGAAAACACCAAGTAAAACAACGACAATTGCGATTGGTGTGACAAAATGGAAAAGCATTCTCCAGTCATAGTGCTCGATAATCCAGCCTGACAAAGTCGGTCCAATGGCTGGGGCAAACATTAACACTAAACCAAAAACCCCCATCGCCATTCCACGTTTCTCGACTGGAAAACTAGTTAGCATAACATTCATTAACAACGGCATCATGATCGCTGACCCTGAAGCCTGAACCATCCGACCCGTTAATAACAATGGAAAGGCATGTGCAAATCCTGCTAAAATGGTTCCTAATGTAAACAAAATCATCGCAGCTAAGAATAACTGACGAACAGAAAATTTTTGAATTAAATAGGCTGATAATGGAATGAGAATTCCGTTCACTAACATAAAACCAGTTGTCAGCCATTGAACCGTAGCTGCTTCAATCTCTAAATCCTTCATGATTGACGGTAATGCTATATTAAGTAAAGTGTTATTTAAGAAAGCAATAAAAGCTCCAACCATTAATACGGCAAGTATTCCGTATGGTGGTTTGCTAGTCTTTTTTATCGTTTGATCCATTAAATTTCCCCCTATAATATTTGTTCAACTTTTTATACCCCTATTTCACACTTAGATAATAATATACGCTCAGTTCAATTTTTGCAATTAAAAAAACCTGAAAAATTATGGGTTTGTATTCATGCTTTAAATAATGTACTATATTTTTATACTATTAGTACAAATTGAAATAAGTGGTGATTTTATGAATGACCGAAAACTGCATGTTGTAAATATGGCTCATCAATTATTCATCGAAAAAGGGTTTCAAGCAACGTCTATCCAGGATATTTTAGACTATAGCGGGATTTCTAAAGGAACATTTTATAATTATTTTTCATCTAAAAGTGAATTATTAATCGCTATTTATAAAACAATTTATAAGAAACTAGAAAAAGACCGAAACGATTTATTAATCGGTCAAAACCCTTCTAGTATTGAAATTTTCATTAAACAAGTGGAATTACAAATGATTTCTAATAGGAAAAATAAATTACTTGCCTTATATGAGGAAGTATTAGCATCTAATGACGCAGACCTCAAACAATATATCCAACGGGCTCGTTTAAATTCACTTCGTTGGTATTACAATCGGTTTATCGACATCTTCGGAGAAGACAAAAAACCATTCCTTTTAGACTGTGCCATTATGTTTCAAGGGATCATTCAATATAATATTCAATACAATCGGATGGCCCATGAATCGGGTGAAAAAGTAAGCAGTGTGGTCCGCTACTGTGTAGCGCGAATGGTTAAAATGGTTGATGAAGTTGCTGAATCAGGGGAGCAATTAATCGAACCTAAAACTTTAGAAAAATGGGTCCCTGGCTGCCAACAGAACAATCATGAGATATTGACCCAGTTGGTGAAAGTAGCCCTAACATTAAGGGCGTTAATAACGAAGAACATTCAGGATGTAGAAGAACAAAACAAATACAATGAACTTTTGGATTTTATACAAGAAGAAATCATCCATACAAGATCCCCAAGAAAGTTTCTTATTCAAAGTGCCCTTACATCTTTAAAGCAAAACCCTGCTTCACTTTGGAAAAAGGAACTCGGGCAGCTTGATGAACTAATTGAAGCTTTTTATAGTTCTATGGAGGCGGAAGACACAAACCCCTAATCTAAGGATTAGGGGTTTGTGTATGTAAAGCTTTTATCATTTGAAAAGCGTTGTTGAATTTCCCAAATAAAATAATTCCTTGAATATTGTTTTACCACTACGATTGCATCTTCACCATTTTTTGTAAATATAAGCCCTGAACCCATCTGTTCTTGAAACTTCCAACCTTTTGATTTCATATATTTTTTTACCACATTATAATTGCTATTTCCATTACTTTCCGATAAATATTTACTTCGTTTCTCTGTTTTGGAGAAAAGTTCAAATTCAGAATCAGAAAAGTGAAGCTTTAAAGCAGAAATCATTAATGGTATGGGATTCCCCTCCTGAAAAAGTGCAGAACCAAAACTGCTGACAACTAGACCATATCCTATGACCGAAACGATCACTAAGGTAACGGCCATTTTTCTAATCCCCTCCACCTGTTCGCCTCCTTATATATCTCTATATATAATTTGACGAAGGATGGGTAATTTTGGTTTCGGATAGAAATATTACATTTTCATTAAAATGGTTTTTAGTAAGGACGGTTTTGAACTATAAATTTGGATTAAAAGTTAATTTTTCAAAAGGAAAATTGTAAAAATAGGGGTATCATAACAGACATAATCACCGCGGAGGTAATCATCGCAATACTCCCCATGGCCCCTTCTAATTCTCCCCATTCAAATGCACGGTTGGCACCAATTGCTTGAGCAGATGTGCCTAACGCTAACCCCTTAGCAATCCTACTTCTAATCCGAGTTATATTTAAAAGAAACGGTCCAATTATTAAAGAAAAAACCGCAGATATACAGACAAATAAAATCGTCAGTGACGGTATCCCCCCTAATGACTGGGAAACTGATAAGGCAATTGGAGCAGTAACCGATTTTGGAATAAGTGACAACATTATTTCCTTATTCATGTGCAAAGACTTCGTCAACAAGATAATTGATATTACACCTGTTAATGTGCCTGGCATTACCGCCCAGAATATAATTAGGAAATTTTTCTTAATCATTCTCACATGTTTATATAAGGGAACAGCGAGAGACACGGTAGCAGTTCCTAGTAAAAGTGAGAATAATCCTGTTCCAGATGAATATTGGGTCACTCGGACATGAGACAGCGCCAATAAACACATGATGAACACCGTTACCGTATATAACGGATTTAACCATGCCTTGTTATACGTTTTAAACACCTTATTCCCTGCTGCATAACTTATTACAGTTATACTGGTACATAGTAATATATTAGAGATTATTGTTCCCATTTTGATTACTCCTTTTCCTTTTAGTTTCTAAATACTCAGCCATAAAAGCTGTCACAAGAAGAACAACCAGGCTGCTTGCTGCAAGGATGATGGCTAATTTGATTCCTTCTACTCTAAAAATCCCTGCAAAATGCCAAACACCTACTATAAATGGAATAAATAAAAGTGTTATATGTTTAATATGCAGCTGGGCTGCTGCTTCGACCCATTGGAGCTTACATACACCTGATACCAATGCAAAGAATAAAAGTGCCATACCGACAATACTTCCTGGGACAGGTAGTTCAAGCCAAGTAACGAGCCTTGTTCCAGTTAAATATATAACTAATATTGTGAGAAACTGAGCAATAGCGCGAACCATTCGGCTCACCCCCTGGTTTTAAATTTAACCACCATTTAATTTATTAATGGGGTCACAATTAATTTCTCTAACGTCAGTATTGCACACCTTTTTAAGTTTTTCTGTAAATGTGGAATGATTTCTAACATAAATTTTTTAAAAGCGGTTTAATAGATGTTAGAAAATCTTCTTTTATTTCGGGTTTTCTATGATAAATCAAAAAACCGATTCCCAGTAGTAGGAATCGGCTAAAAACTAAATATTTTTATACTTATTTAAGGAAGGATTTAGGCATGACAACAGCGACGACCTCGCCCCGAGCACAGAGAATATCGTTCGCATAAACTTCTGTCTCAACCTTAAACTTTTTAGGGTGTATTTCATGTACGCGACCAATTGCTTTTAAAGGTAGCCCATGTGGAGTGGGCTTGAGAAAGTTCACATTCAAGGAAGCCGTTACGAACCTTGGGGGCTCCGTACCATCACCCGCTTCATGTCCATTTTTTCGATGCAGCGCCAATGCAGCAGACCCAGTTCCATGACAATCTATTAACGAGGCAACAATCCCGCCATAAACAAAACCAGGAAGTGCTAAATGTTCTGCTTCTGGTGTAAAAATTGTTACTGTCTGCTCCCCCTGCCAGCCAGTCCGAAAATGATGACCCTCTTCGTTCAATCGACCACAGCCATAACACCAGGCAAAATCATCCGGATATTCATCTTGAATTGCATTTACAACCTTATCTTCCATTAAACTTCTCCCCCTTAACCGAAAACGCTTTCATTAACATAATATCACTGAAAAAATTCTCAGGTCAATCAATTAACTAAATATTTGAAATATGAACTTCTTTCACATGGTGCCTGACACCAACATTCATTTGACATAATTTTCAAATATTATAAGATTATATTCAGTATTACGAAATACTTTGGAGGCGATATTTGATGGGAAAAACGGTAGAGAGACGGCTGACTCGTGCAGAAGTTCCAGAGGATTTAACGTGGAACCTAGATGATTTATTTGTTTCAGAAGAAGCTTGGGAAGCTGAATTGATAGAGATTGAAAGACAAATTGCACAGTTTCATAGATTTAAAGGTACATTACATAGTAGTTCTAAAGCTTTATTGGATTGCTTATGTGCAAAAGAACAATTATCGATGCGAATCATTAAAGCGTGGACGTTTGCCAGTTTAAAGCAATCGGCGGATGGATCTGATCCCATAAATCAAGCCAATATGGCTAAGTTTTCTTCATTACGGACAAAAAGTATTGCTGCGTTATCTTTTATTAACTCTGAAATTCTTGCGTTTGAAGAAGGAACAGTTGAACAATATCTCAAAGAAGAACCAAGGCTTGCAGCATTTAAGAAAAACTTAGTTGACCTCCTTCAAACAAAAAAGCATACGTTGTCACCAGAAACAGAAGAAGCATTGGCAGCACTTGGAGAACTACAAGGCTCCCCATATCAAATTTATCAAATGACAAAGTTAGCTGATATGCAGTTCGCACCAATTATAAACGGCGAGGGAAACGAATTACCTGTATCGTTTGCATTGTTTGAAAGTCGTTATGAATTCTCACCTGATACAGACGTTCGCAGGAAAGCCTATCACTCTTTCGTCGCAACGCTAAAACAATATAACAATACCATGGCAGCAACCTATGCCACCGAGGTCACTAAACAAGTTACCCTCGCACGTTTACGAAAGTATGATTCTGTGACCCATATGCTCCTTGAACCGCATCAGGTTACACCTGAAATGTACAACAATCAGATCGATATTATCTATAAAGAGCTAGCACCGCATATGCGTAAATTCGCACAGTTAAAGAAACGGATTTTAGGTCTGGATAAAATGTTATTTTGTGACTTAAAGGCACCGTTGGACCCTGAGTTTAATCCGGAAACAACCTTTGAAGAAGCAAGCAAAATCATTATGGATTCTCTTAAAGTCATGGGACCTGAGTACACTAACATAATTGAAAGAGGCTTTAAAGAGCGCTGGGTTGACCTAGCTGATAATGTGGGAAAATCAACGGGCGCCTTTTGCTCAAGCCCTTATGGGGCACACCCCTACATTCTTATCACCTGGCAGAATAATATGCGCGGCTGTTTCACTTTAGCTCACGAATTTGGCCATGCAGGACATTTCTTTTTGGCAAATAAAAATCAGCGGATCATGAATGTGCGACCATCGATGTATTTTATCGAAGCCCCGTCTACCATGAATGAAATGCTATTAGGTCAGCATTTACTATCCACAACGGTGGATAAACAAATGCGCCGCTGGGTTGTCCTGCAGCTGCTCGGTACCTATTATCATAACTTTGTCACACACTTGCTGGAAGCAGAATATCAACGCAGAGTTTATGCTCTCGCCGAGAATGGGATTGCATTAACTGCCAAAACATTAACAGAAGTAACTGGGGCAGTTCTATCCGAATTCTGGGGAGACACTGTTGAAATCGATGATGGGGCCAGTTTAACGTGGATGCGTCAACCGCACTATTATATGGGCTTATATCCATACACCTATTCAGCAGGATTGACGGCATCGACCGCGATTGCGCAGTTGATTCAGGAGGAAGGTCAGCCCGCGGTTGACCGATGGCTCGAGGTTCTTCGTGCCGGTGGAACATTGAAACCGCTCGAATTATTGAAACATGCAGGCATTGATATGTCGAAGCCCGACCCAATCCGGAAAGCTGTAAAGTATGTAGGAACTTTAATTGAAGAATTAGAAAAATCATATCAATAAATATAGAAAAAACCCTTGTGCCACAAGGGTTTTTAAAATTCACTTTAACACCGTAATCAACCAACTTAATTTACTATCTTATAGTTTGTCTCTGGTTTAACCGATCCCTGAAAACACTAACAAACTTAAGACACCGATCAATGTCATACATTTGTAAGTTTACCTCAATCTTCAGTGTGGCAATTAATTTTGTGTGAACGTACAGCATATCTCTAAATTCATCAACAGCGCCGCAAAACTTCGGATAACCACTATCTCCTGTGCCTACGACTCCTGTCAAGATCCTCTTCACATTCAATGTTTCGAATGCACGATATAATTCCATCATTTCTTGAGGAATTTCCCCATTTCCCCAAGTATAGGTTCCAATCACAACAGCCTCGTAATTGATTAGGTCCTTAATTTGTAATTCTGCTATCCGATAAAGAGTGACATCAATCCTTTCTTTTAAAAATAACTTACGAATCAAATGAACAACTTCTTCTGTATTTCCAGTTTTAGAAGAATACACGATTGCAACTTTCATAATTCATCGAAACCGTTGGATTGCGTTACCTTAGCATAGGTCCTCGACTTCTGTTCAAAGAAATCGGATTTTGTTTCATTCATCATTTCATCACTGAAAATATGAATCCAAGGCATCGGGTTGACTCTCTCTTTAAATAAGTTCTGTAATCCAAGCTGGCGCAGCCGCTTATTAGCAAGGTATTCCGTGTATTCTTCGTACTCGCTCAATTCAATCCCTTCTATATCTTTCAAAATCACATGAGCCCATTCTTTTTCAAGTTGAACAGCTTGACCAACCGATGTGTATAAATATTCAATATTCGCTTCTGTATTCAATTCCGGATTTTCTGTTAAGAGAATCCGGAGAAACTGTGCCATAAAATAAGCATGCTGCATTTCATCTCGTTGGATATAACTAATCATTGTACTTGTCTTCAGCATTTTTTGCTGGCGGGCAAGATGATAGAAAAAAGCAAAACCAGCATAAAAATATATACCCTCAAGATTTATAGAGTTCACACCAAGTTGAAACAAGTTTTGAGGTGATGGATTCTCTCGGAAACTCTCATAAGCATCTAAGATCAGTTCGTTTCTTTTTCGGACGATGGGATCATTTTTTGCTTGATTGAACCGTTCTTTTTGTTCATTTATTGGTACTAGAGAACTTAATATGTAGGAATAGGATTCATTGTGTACCGCTTCCTGCTGAGCAATCACCGCAAATATTGCTTTAAAACTAGAATCTGTTACGTAGTCCATCACTTGACACATGGTAGGTGTTTGCAGGCTATCTAATGAAGCAAGTTGTGTATTAATCCGCAAGAAAACATCTTGTTCTGTCGCACTGAGAAGATCCCACTGCTTAATATCATCTTGCATATTAATTTCTTGTGCTTTCCAAAAATTTGATAACAAAGTTTGATATAAATCGTACATTTGCGGGTAGGCAATATCATTCCAGTTGAGCAATCCAGATGATAGTCCGTTAATAATCCCAGTGGATTTATTAGGAAAATCAGGGTTTAGCAATTTAATTCTAGGCAGTGGTATGTGAATATCCATAAAAATTTTTCCTCCGATCGATTTTAAAAAGGTGTTAGCTGTGGCATGCCTCACATTCGTCAATTTCAGTTTGCGATGTGCTTCTGACATAATAAGTGGTCTTTAAACCTTGCTTCCAAGCTTCCATATGAAGGTTTAGCAAGTCTTTGGCCTTAATATCGTGCCTAACATAGAGGTTAAAGCTAATCCCCTGATCAATATGGCGCCCTCGTGCGGAATTCTGTTTAATACTCCAAATTTGATCTAATTCATGTCTCGAACGACGATAATATTCGTATGTTCTATGATTTAAATCAGGTGCGGTCACTTTAAATTTAAAGTTCTTCTTTTCCTCTGCATATTCAACCGAATAGATGGGATCGATTCCATCTGTGGAACCTCCGATCTTCGCCGTTGAGGAGTTGGGTGCAATCGCCATTAACCAACCATTCCGGATCCCATGATTTGATACATCCCTCATCAGCTGATTCCACCTTTCTGATTGGTAACCTTTCCGTTCAAAATACTCCCCAGTATGCCATTCAGAACCACTAAACTGGCTATAAGCCCCCTTCTCCTTTGCCAGCTCCATTGACGAACAGATGGTATGGAACGCAATCTCCTCATACAAATGATCTGCATACTTAACCGCCTCTTCGGATTCCCAGTACATCCCTTTTAGCGCTAATAAGTGGTGCCAGCCAAACGTACCTAGCCCAACGGCTCTGTACTTTTTATTTGTAACCTGAGCCTGTCCAACCGTTATGGTATTTAAATCTATCACGTTATCAAGCATTCTCACCTGTATACGAATGAGACGTTCTAAGACATTCGCCGGTACTGCTTTTGCTAGATTAATAGAAGATAAATTACAAACTACGAAATCACCTGGTTTCCGGACAATCACGATATGGCCTTCATCATTTTGGTACTCCTTAACAATCGTCGTTGCAGACATATTTTGAGCAATTTCTGTACAAAGGTTACTGCAGAAAATGGATGTACGCCCTTTGCCCAATACATGCTTATTTGGATTTTGTCTGTTTACTTCATCACGATAAAACATGTACGGGGTGCCTGTCTCTAATTGAGCAACCATGATCCGTGTCATAATATCCATGGCACGATAGGTTTTGCGGGGAAGAAGCGGGTTACCTACTGCCTCTTCATATTTCTCGGTAAAATATTTAACATCTGTCTCATCATAAAAGTCCTCAAGTCCAAGCAGGTTCCCCTGTTCATCCTTCCAGCCCATCATTTGTTTTACTTGATGGGGACAAAATGTATGCCACTGTCCAATGCTTCTTCCATGCTCATCTTTCTCTTCCAACTTTTTCATAAAGAGGTCTGGTATGGTGACACCTGTGAAAATATCATGGGCTTTACGGCGTTCATCCCCATTATTTGTTTTCAAATCAAGGAACCCGTTCATGATATCTTTATGGAACAAATCAAGGTATACAGCAATGGCACCTTGACGTTGACCTAACTGATCAACACTGACAGCTGTATCATTTACTAATTTTATCCATGGAACCACACCGGATGAGTTTCCTTTAAATCTCTTAATATCCGAACCAAGGGCTCGAACTTTACCATAATAGATTCCAATTCCTCCGCCATCTTTACTTAACCGAGCAATATCCCAATTATTTAAATAGATGCTATCAAGTGAGTCATCAACCGTATCAATAAAGCAGGAAGAAAGCTGCCCAAAGCTTTTCCCCGCATTCGCTAGAGTCGGTGTGGCAACCGTCATATATAAATGACTTAATGCCCAATATGCCTCCTTCACAAGGTGCAGGCGATCTGACTGCTTTTCATCCTTCATAATAGTCATCGCAATAATCATGAACCGTTCCTGAGGTAGTTCATAAACATTTCGATTATAATCTTGAGCAAGATAGCGATCCGCCAGTAAAAATAACCCTATGTAATTAAATAATAAATCTTGTTCTGGTCTTATCTCTTTTGCTAGCTGGTCGATTTCATCCTTACTATATAAGTTTAAAAGTTCATTAGCATAGATTCCTATATCTGTTAATTCTTTTATTAAGCTATAAAAGTCTCCATATTCTAGAGAACGTTCATATCCGCGACTTTTAGCAGCCTTTCCATATAGTTCATTCAAATAAAGACGGGCAGCGACAAATGTCCAATCTGGCTGGTCCATTGCGATTTGATTCACTGCATAAACCAAAGCTTGTTGGTTTGCTTCTAGCTCTGTTACATCAAGTTGGCTTAATCGTTCTCTAAGTTCCATTGTATTAATCTGATATTTCCCTGAAACTTGTTCTAAAGATTCTAAAACGTAATTTAGTTCTGATTGCAGTTCCTCAATCATCATTTCATTTCCCCCTATAATAAAAAAATCCGCTCAACGGTAATTGAGCGGATGAAACGATAACATTACAAAAGGAAAAAATAAAATATCCAATGCCTCCTGTCGCCACCGTTCATCTTCCCAATCCCCGAAGAAGTTGAAACATCTTAAGAAAGACAGGTCTCCTGACTCATGCTTCTACCTACTTTGAACCCTTCCCATATAAGTACCTAATAGATTAGACAATCTTATACAGTGGTTTGTTCATTTCGTCAGCATTTACAGTTGCGGGGGCAGTTCTGGAATTACACCAGATTCCCTATTAAGCCACAATGGGCATCTCCTCTTAAGGCTAACACAATATATAGTTTAATTTGCAAAATTCAAAACAATATGTAGTGAATCAATGTAATTAATAATAGTATAGTCTCTATTATATTTCAAGTCTATTATTTTTAAAAAATGAAACTAATTTGATTGAGTATCCGTATATGAAGAAAGACCAAATTGAAAAGAGGCATTTTTATGGGGAACATTTTTCTATTTACATTGATTATTGGGATAGCTGCTGCGCTTGTTCTAATACCAATTTTTAAACATGAAAAGGAAAGGAAAAAAGAGGGAAAAACACTCAATAACGGCTTCTTCCTTGCACTTGTTTTGATACTCATGATAGCAGTGTTTGTATTCTATTATTTTACTAATTTCGATAGAAATTTCACCTCGGTATGGCCCTTAGCTATCATTCTAACAGCTGCTGGCGCCGTTCTTGCCAAAGGCACAGAAAGAATAGTCAAAGGAATTCTCTTCCTTGCAAGTCTAGGCCTTGGAATTTATTTCTTATCCGCTTTTATATTTAATGCTGATCAAAAGTATGAAGTTGCCAAGATGGATGAAAAGGTAGAGATTCAAACTTTTGATGAGAAAGAGACACCTGCCAGTGTTCCACCGCAGTTTGCACGTAATAAAATGAAAAAAGCGTTCGGACAAGTTCCGAACACAAGCTACTATGAACTTGGGAACCTGCAAATTCAAAAGCTGAACGATGACTATGTGTATATTGCCCCTGTAGAGTTTTCCGGGTTTTTTAAATGGTGGAAAGGAAAAAGTACACCTGGTTACTTTACCTTAAGTGCAACGGATTCTAGTGCTAATCCTAAATTTATCAAGTCAGAAATGATATTTACCCCTTCCTCATTTTTTAATAAAAATATTGAGCGGCATATTCGCATGAAATATCCGAAGAAAATTTTCTTTGGGGATGTTCAATTAGAAATTGACGAGAATGGAAAACCCTTTTACATCCGTACTTATGGAGGATTTATTTCCGCACGAAATGGATTTACAGCGAAGGGGCTAGTCGTCGTCGATTCAAAGAATGGAGCAATGAAAGATTATCCACTAGCAGATGTCCCGGAATTTATCGATGGCGCTGTTTCGCCTGAAGCGGTTAGTTTGCAAAACAGCTATTACGGGAACCTTGTTCATGGATTTTGGAATAGTGTCTTCGGTAAATCTGACGTGAAACTCCCATCGGATGAAGGCACTGAGTCAAATGTAAGCCCCATCTTTGATGAAAATGGACAGATGTACTATTTTACAGATTTCACAAGCCCTAAAGAAGGCGTCGATTCCATGCTCGGGTACTCACTGACCAATTCAAGGACAGGAAAAGCAACCTTCTATACCGGAAATCCAGAGCAATCTTATATGGATTCACAAGGGGCCTTGCAGATCATTGAAAAGAAATTTATTGAAAAGAAATGGCTTGGTCAAATGCCGATTCTTTATAATTTTTATGGTGAAGCCAGTTGGTTAACACCTGTATTAGACTCAAATGGTTTTCTGCAAAATTACTTTATTGTGTCTGCAGCGAACCCAGAAATTTCAGTATACGCCAGCACTCCAAATGAGGCACTTAAACAATATAAAACCGCCTTACAAAGGGGCAAAGGCACTGTAGACGGAAGCTCGAAAGCACAAGAAAAACAAATCGGCGGTACAGTGATGAGAGTCTATAAGGAGAAAAACGGAGATTTCACCATTGTCTCATTCTTATTAAACAACCGCCAAAACTTTATCATTTCTTCAGAAAAAGCTCCACTCGCTATCTACCTAAAAGAAGGAGATAAAGTAAACATTCAATACTTCGACACCGGAGAAGACTTCCTTCCCGCCAAAGAGTTAGCAATCGAAGCCTTACAATAAGGAAACAAAAATAGGGTGTCAGGCACCAATTGGTGCCTGACACCCTATTTCTCTTTACTGAACCTTTTGAATACGATTTTGAATTTGATAAGTGAATGGTTTAGGCTGTGCTGAGATAAAGTTCACTAACGCATCCAGGTCATTAGGGCCGATTTCTTTGTTTTGAGCTTGGGTGAATACGGTAAATCCGTCGCCGCCGCCAGAAAGGAATATATTCGCTGTCACTGAATAGGATTTATTTGGATCTAATTCTGTGCCATCAGGCAGCTTCATACTCACTATCCGTTGTCCAATTGGTTTATTCGCATCCCAAGTATACGTTAGTCCAGAAATTTGCAGCATGTTCGTCTTGGTTGCACTCCATTGCTGGTTAAACAAGTCACGAATCTGCTGTCCGGTCATCGTCATTTTGACAAGGTCATTATTAAAAGGCTGAACGGTGTAAACTTCTCCCCAAGTTATTTCGCCAGGATCAATGTCAGCACGAATTCCGCCAGGATTCATAAAAGCAAATTCCGTTTTTAGCGCATTTCGTTGTGCGTCTGCAATGAAATCCCCAAGAACGGACTCTCCGTTCTCATTCTGTTTTGCTGTCAGACTTTGAGCTGTAGAGCCGACCACCCGGTTAACAATGGGTTCCACTTTTGCTTCATAGCCCTCAATCATTTGTTTAATCTCGGGATCTGGCTTCATTCCTTCCTGGAAGGTGGTTACAATCTCTGCCGTTTTTGAGACGATCTCCTTTGTTTTTGGATCAATCTCAATATCCACATCCGAAAATGCGGTCCCATAGGAATAGGATTGAACCACTAACTTATTATCGATCATTGCGTTCATATGTGCGTGATTATGACCGCCAAAAATGATATCCACTTCATCATCGACCCGATTGGCAATATCCACCAGCTGCCCAGTTGGATTTTCTCCATTTGGACCTGATGTCCCTGGGTTATGAGCTAAAACAACGATCGATTTTACTCCTTGTTTTTTCAACTCCGCTACATTCCGGTTGATTGCTTCTACCTCATCGGTGAACTTTAATCCGGCTACCCCGCTTGGGACAACTACCGTCGGCGTCTCGGTTGTCACAACACCTATAAAGCCAATCGGCATTCCATTTACTTTGATAACTTGATAAGGAGGCAGGATCGTTTTGCCGGTTTTTTCATCGATTACATTCGCTACAATCCATGGAAAATTTGAACCTGCAAAATTGCCGGTTTTCGGATGTGACCCACCCTTAATTAGGCGGAGCAATTCGTTTACCCCTTCATCAAATTCATGATTACCAACAGTTCCGATATCAAATCCAAGTTTGTTCAAGATTTCAATCGTCGGTTCATCCTGTAATAGGGCAGACACTGGCGGGCTGGCTCCAACCATGTCTCCATTTTGAATCAACAGCGTATTTTTGTTTTCTGCTTCACGCTGTTTTAAATAAGCAGCTAGATAATCTACCCTGCCCGCTGGTTTTCCGTTAACATTCCGGGTTACATTTAATTGCCCGTGCAAGTCATTAATTCCTAATAATTGAATCGGAATAAAACGATTATTCGTTGCAGGAGCTTTTTTCTTTTTAGGATTTTTCGTTTCCGGACGATTGGATTTGTGACCATGATAGCTTTCCGATAAGCCTTGACCTTTTGTTTCCGTTGGTTTTTGTCTGCTTGCCTCTACAGACTGGGTTTGACGCATCGTTTGATCTGGATATTCTGACTCTTTAAGGTCCCTAGCTGCAACACTTAGATTTTCTAACCCTCCGAATAATATAACGAGAGTTAATGATATAAATGCTTTCTTAAACCAATCCATGCAAATCCTCCTACTATTTTATAAATGGACCATGGTATTTTTTGTTTTCAATGGAAGCAATATGCATATCTCCATATAATAAATGGAAAAAACCCGCTACTTTTCTTCAACTTCAAGGTTGAAGACAAAATAGCGGGCTTTTTAAAATATACTTTTAATCGTTAAACCACCAATATTTCAGATTGTTTATTTGCGTAATCGATAACAAACTTTTCAATTTTCTTTGTATCGTCTGGGTGAAACATATGCCCCGAATTCTCATACCAAACCAATTCTTTCCCAAGCGGAGCATCGAGTTCGTTAAAATATTGCTCAACAGATCTTCCGTCTACATGAACATCTTTTGCCCCGTGTAAAAAGGCCAGAGGTACTTCTAACCTTTTTGTTTTTTTAAAATCAACCTGTGCAAAATCCTCCACTAATGCTTGGGTATAGGTTAATTTGTAGGAACTATAGAGTGTATGGAAGATATCTTTCATGGAGTATTCTGGGCTATTTAAGAAAAGCTTTAAACTGCCAAGCATGCCTGGATGCTTCACTGTTTCACTTTCATAAACCATCGAATTATATTTTATTAGGGGCCTGCGGAAATCGGTCCATTGTTTCAATAACAGATATGGCGGGCGGCCTAGTTGTTCTAATTTCTTAAGTGTTTTCCGATCATTGGCTTTCTCGGCCTGAGCAAATAACCAATCAAAACAAATCTGATCGTTTTCCTGCCAATTGATAATTTGCGATATGCCGAAATAAGCGTGAAGTTTTTCTGGGTATCTGGATGCGATCGATAAACCGATAATCGTTCCCCAAGAGTGACCAGCTAAATAAACCTTTTCTTTCATAAAACGACCTCTTAAGATATCGATTAAGTCAAGACAATCACGAATATATTGCTCGACTCGAAAGGACTCTTTGGGGGTATTTTTATGATAGGTTTTCCCTGCTCCTCGTTGGTCCCAAAACACTACCACGAAATGTTTAACAAGCTCGTTTGTTGAAATGGAAACAGCATGATCCTGACCTCTTGAAACAACGCCCGGAACCGGCATACAGGGCCCGCCATGAATAAATAACAACAAAGGCTTTGTTGCATCATTACCCTGGATCAGAACAGAATGCTCCACTCCACCCAAGTTTATCTTGTCAACCAAATCAATACCTTCATCAGCAATCGTAAACTCCCGCTTCGAAAACAACCCCAAAATCCAAGCCCCTCCTCTTTACTTGTAGTAAACCGCAGATGGTGTCAGGCACCATGTTAATGTTTCACAATCAGACCTTGGAAAGCTGCTGATGTTCTTATTTCGATGGTTAATGAGCCTTTTTTGTAAATGGATTTGATGAGAAATGGTGCCCCAGTCGTATTTTGAAATTTGAAGTCTGGCCCGCCATAGGAGACGGTGGCATCTCTGCCCGCAGGGACATAACCAACTGACAAGGAATGGTGATGCTTTTCAAGATAACTAACACCTAATTGGTCCACTGAATTATATAAAGTGGAGGAAGTCTGGCAAATCCCACCGCCAATTCCGTCGACTAGTTGTTTATTCACGATTTCCTTTGCTTTTTGATATCCATGCGCGGCATCACTTGGCCCAACTGTCGTGTTAAAGGAGAAAGTATCGCCTGCACCAACAATGACATTATTGATCGCCTCTGCTGACAGTTCAATATTTTTGGACCGGCCCACTACCCCACTATTAAATCTGGTGGTATAGGTTGCAACCACCACTTCTCCTAAATGGGTCACATCTTCCGGCTTATACCCGCTCTCGGTCACATAAAGAGGCAGTTCCACATCGCCTCCCGCTGCTGATGCAGTTAATACCTTTTCAACCAACTCGGATTCTTCTAAAATAATTCTTGGTTTCCCTTTAATGATTTGACCTTTTGAGTCAATCTTATCGAGCACCATTCGTTGGTCATAGCCAGGTGTAGTTTTCGTTCCTCTTGCCAAGTCCTTTGCCCACTTCTCTAGTTCCTTTTTATATGCATCGTTATTAGATCCAAATCCCAGGTCAACTGGAAGAAAGCTTTTGATAATCGATTTCGTATTGGGGTCAATCACATTGACCATAATCGGTTTGGGTTCTTCTTCCTTTTGAGATTCTTCTTGCGGTGTTTGGACCGGATTTTGCTTTGGTGCTGTAACTTTTTCTTCCACCGCCTTTTCTTTCACGGATGTTTCTGTACAACCGGCCAATCCTAAAAAACTACAACTAACTAAAACTGTAATTAACCAAGAACGTTTTTTCATTTGCCCAACCTCTTATCCTATATTTTCATGCATGATCTTGGACTTCCGAATGAAGTCCATTCATTCTCCGATTTTATTCGCAATAACATGTCAATATGATTGATAAGTGTTTTTAAATGTAAAAAAAGCCCCTAATTAGGAGCTTAATAGCTAAATAAAATATTTTTTCTGCATATTGGCGGTTATCTTATATTGCTTTTCACTATAGGATGAATCACTTTTGGTTCAGTTAAAGTAAGTTCATTTTTCTTATAAGCATGCCAATAGGCCGTAGCAATAAATACCGATCCGCCCACCGCATTTCCAAGAAAAACAGGGATAAAATTCTCTATATAGGCTAACCAAGTAAAATGGCCTGCAAATATGGCCGCAGGAATCACAAACATATTAGCTACCACGTGTTGAAAACCAATCGCGACAAAAGCCATCGTTGGAAACCAAATACCGGTAATTTTTCCAACCATATCATTTGCTCCATACGAAAGCCATACAGCCGCTGCCACGAGCCAATTACAGCCTATCCCCGAAATGAAGGCTTGGAGGAAAGTAGCTTCTAATTTATGATCAGCGATACTAATGGTTCTTTCCAAAAATGGTCCTGTTTCCGTGAGTCCAACCAAATGTCCAAAAAAGTAAGCCACAAATAAAGCCCCGACAAAGTTACTAACCGTTACAAGGAACCAATTATAAATCACCTGCCTGGTGCTAATCTTATTTGCCATCTTAGCTATCGGAACTGCCATCATATTCCCGGTTAATAGTTCTCCGCCAGCTAGCAAGGTAAGGACAAGACCGATTGGAAAAACAGAGGCACCAATCAAGCTGCTTAACCCTTCTATATTTCCTGTGAGAGTTGCAGTCACACGGATGTAAAGTAAATAACCTAACGAAATGAAGGCACCTGCTTCAAAACCCAATATCAAAGTTTGTATTAGAGGGTAATTTGACTTTTTCACTCCATTCTCAATGGTAATTTCCATAATTTTTTCGGGTTTACTGTATCCCATCAGAAGGACTCCTTTTTAAATAAACTAGACTCTTTGATATTGTGAAATATTTAACATATTTATTTTATAACAAATTCTTCTAAAATCCTGTGAATATTTCTTTAACTATTTTATAGCGCTTACATTTATCTTTGTATTCTTGCTTTTATATTCAAAATTACTTACTTCCCTCTTTTAATAGAGGTATACTGATTATCAAAGTGTTAAAGTGAAAGTCAAACATCTAAGGAGGTTTGCACGGATATGAACAGTCTGACAGAAGAAAGATGGCAGGCCATTATTAATAATGATTCTTCATATGATAATCAATTTTTTTACGGGGTTAAAACTACAAGGATTTTCTGTCGTCCATCCTGCAAATCAAGAACTCCAAAATTCGACAATGTCCAGATTTTTTTAAAAGCAGAACATGCTTTGGCAGAACAATTCCGTCCTTGTAAACGGTGCAAGCCAAATGGACTTCGCCTGCCCAATGAAGAATGGGCAGCTCAAATTGCTAGGTACATCGACATGCATATTAAAGAACCACTAACATTGGAAAGCTTAGCAGATATTTGTCACGGAAGTCCCTATCATTTGCAACGGACATTTAAGCTTATTAAAGGGATAACTCCAATTCAATATATCCAGAAGACTCGCATAACTAAGGCTCAACAGTTGCTTAAAGAAACAGACACATCCATAAACGAGATCAGTATGGAGGTAGGAATATCAAATCCAGCTCATTTCGCCACACTATTTAAAAAAATAACAACCTTTACACCATCAGAATATCGTCATATGAACAGAAATGAATAAAGAATGGAGATTTTATTATGGATAGAAAAATCATTTATTGGAGTTTGTTTGTTCATGGTCCATGGGAAATGTATCTTGCAGCAACAACCCAAGGACTTTGTTATGTTGGGTCAGACCACAAGGGCTTTGAGGAATTAAGGAACTGGGTGCAGAAAAAGTTCCCTCAGCACCAATTGGAACAAGATGATCAACGGATGCATATATATGCTGACCAATTCGCCGAATATTTTCAAGGAATACGAACATCGTTTACCTTTCCAATGGACTTTTACGGAACTCCTTTTCAACAATCTGTTTGGAACGCATTACATGAAATTCCTTACGGGTGTACACATACATACTCGGAGATTGCTGAATTCCTTCAAAAACCTAAATCTGTTCGGGCCGTGGCCTCTGCCATCGGAGCCAATCCAATCTTAATCACTGTTCCTTGTCATCGGGTGATTGGAAAGAATGGTAAACTCACTGGTTTTCGTGGCGGTTTGGAGATGAAAGCAAAGCTATTGGATTTGGAAAAAGTGCCTTCCAACACGAAGGGATTGAACACCCATGCCAAATAATATCTCTGACAGGATTGAATCACTGGACTGGGACGATTTGCATCACTTGCTAGATATACAGGGCTTTGCAAAGTTGCCTCCCGTATTAGACCCGCACCAATGCCAGGAAATGATTCATACATATAATAATCCATCCAATTTTCGGAGCACCATAAATATGAAACGATACAGATTCGGGGAAGGAGAATACAAATATTATCAAGCTCCTCTCCCACCGTTACTGCAACAACTAAGGACGAATTTCTACCCTGAACTTGCCAAAGCAGCGAACCGCTGGTTACTGCAACTTCGAAAAGAGCCCATGTATCCGAGTAGACTGTCCGAATTTCTCGACCATTGCAATGCCCAGGGGCAAGTACGGTCCACTCCGCTAATTCTTAAGTATGAAACCGGCGGCTACAACTGTTTGCACCAGGATTTGTATGGTGATGTTTACTTTCCATTTCAAGTGCTATTTGTTCTAAATCAACGGGAGAAAGACTATAATGGCGGTGAATCGATCCTGGTCGAACAAAGGCCTCGGGCCCAAAGCCGAGGACATGTGATTACACTTGAACAAGGTGAAGGCCTCATCTTTCCAACAAATTATCGTCCGATTGAAGGAACACGTGGCTATTATCGGGCTTCTGTAAGACATGGGGTAAGCACCGTGTCTTCTGGTACGCGCTATGGCTTGGGGATTATTTTTCATGATGCAAAATAAAAGCGAAAACCAACAATATTCCAGATCGGGGAAAGAGTGTCCATTATACGTAAAAAAGGCAGAAGACTCTGCCTTATTATTTTATATAAGATTTTGAAACATACCCTGTCGTTTTACCATATTTGATTTTATACCATGACCCGGTTGTAGAAACAATCGTTACCGTTTGATTTTTCTTTAGCGACCCAATCACTCTGCCTTTGGTTGAAGCTGAAGTACGGACATTCAGCCGAGACACAGTCACTTTACCCGTTTTTGTTTTGACAACTTTATTAACTACAAAACTAGTTGTCACGGTCGAACGGTTTTTACTTGTATCCGTCGCTGACATTACAACCGAATATTTCCCATTTCCAAGTGAATTGGTATTGTAATCCTGATTAATGGTTCCTGCTTTTGTTAGGATATCTTTTTTCAAATAACTTAGGATTTTACCTGAGCTGTTTTTAATATAAACAGTCACCTTAGCGGTTTCGTTCGTTTTAAAAGTAATGTGGGCTTTATTTTTTTTGTTATCAATGCTGGCCTTAACACTGCTAAATTTAGGAGCAGTCTTGTCTTTGTTTACTTCAAAAGATGGCAATGTCGACGACCTGTTATTACTTAAATCAACGGTAATAATTCCTGCATAATATTTTCCGTTAGCTAAAGAATAACTGTTATATTCTTTGGAAATTGATCCTGCTTCAGTAAGGGCATCTTTTAATAAATAAGTGAAAATATTGCCTTTACTGTCTTTAAGATAAACGGTTACTTTTGCTTTTTCGTTTGTCCTAAAACTAACAAGTGTTTTATTTTTTAAATAATCAAAATTTACTTTGACTTCACTTATCGTGGGAGCTATTTCGTCTGTAATTGGTCTCAATGGTGTTTCGACTATCGGTTCTACTTCTGCTTGTTCATCAGTTCCTCCTGCAGTAGACTGTTCCGTTGAATCTGATTCTTGTTGCACATCCTCAATTCCACCAGTGGTTGTCTGCTCCTTTGAATCTGGTTGTACTTGTTCATTTGTAATTGGCGTTGTTTGTTCTGTTTGTTCAATAGGAACTTCAATAACAGGCACAGGTCTGTCACTATATTCTTTTACAAGTGCTGTACCAACATAATAAAAGCCTAGAATCTCATTGTATTTTTGCCCAGCATTGGCTCGGTTCTGTGCACCCCATTGACTTAGACCAACCCCATGACCATCACCAAATCCTGAAACTGTAATGGTTTCAGCTGTTTCTACGATGGTTGAAACAAGATAACTCAACATCATCCGATTGCCGACCATTGCACGAATTTGTGAAGCTGCGACATTTTTGTATTCTAATTTTTGAGGAATATATGCGCCATTTTCGTCAATGCTATCTTTTGTTAAGAATTCAACCGATATATTCCCTTTAGAAACACGACCGCCTGATGTTGGAGTGTGTAAGCTTAATTCTGGAATGGCCGTTATTTTAATTTCTTTTCCAGCATAGCCGTGAGTGGACATCCATGCTTTTATTGTATTGATAATCGTTATATCTTTTTCCTTCATTTGACTCCATGTCAAACCAGTAGGATTAAATTGTTGTTTACTAACAGAAAATTTCCAAGCAGTTTTTGCATCAAACTGATCCTCTTTAATGGGTAAATATGAGAGAGGCGATGAGCCCCAGACATTCGCGTTCGATTCTGTTTTCCCGCCATTACTTGCAGAGAAAACGGCACTAATGAGCCGGCCATTTACCTTTAAGACTTCCCCTTTTGTCTCATCCACTGCAGCTGTACTATTGGGATTCCAAGTAAAACCACCATATACTTGAAAATTAATCGTATCATCAATCGTCACCGATTTATAGGAGAGTGCATAGGTTCTAGCAGCCACCGCCTGAGTTTTTAGGGCTTCACGGTTCCAACTTGCATACATTTCAGAAGGGACAACACCTTTTAAATAATCTTCCATATAAATCTCGTTAATTGGCCGAACATACTTTGAATTTTCAGGGACAAATTGAAATGAACCTAAATAATTCCGATTATTGATAGATAAATAATCGGTCTCGCTTGATGGCAATAAATTGACTATTTCTGCGCTATATAAAGATGTGGTTCCGTCGATTAATGTTATTTTATTATTATCATACTTTACGAGATACGACTTTCCTGAGGTTAACCTGACAGTTGAATCCTCAATAAAATAATCACCTGCTGGTTTTATTGTAATCTCTGATTTATTCCCGAGATAATTAACCAATTTCACTTTAATCTTTGGTTCTATACTTTCGGCTGACATCTTTATATTTAGTAAGTTAAATAATAGTAAAAAAGCTAGAAAACCTGCAGTCAATCTTATCACTAACATTCTCCATTCATATGAGCATAATCACTATTTATCATAATCATACTTTATGAATCTATTAATCAACAACATGATAATATTGGTAAGTATTAAGTCCTATTAACGTAAAATAATAGAAAAAAAGCTCACCTAAAATAGGTGAGCTTAGCGAGCAGTAATTTGAATCCATTTAGCACCCGAACTGGTTGAAATTTGATACCAGCCATCGCCTCGGTCAACGAATACCTTCACTTTTCGAGGAGTGATTTTCCCACTTGACTTGACGGAAGCAGACGGCTTGTTATATAGGTTTACCACCTTAGGTACTTGGAGATATTTCAATGGTCTGGGATTAATATAAACCCATTTCGCCCCTAATGTGGTATTAATGAGGTACCATCCATTTTCGCTTTTTTTCATAACCTTTACTGTTTGCGGAACGATTGATCTTGTTTGCTTCTTTGAAATTGTTGGCTGATCATACAAATTAACATCATAGTTAATCTTTAGACTTGATATGATCGGCATATAAGGAAGCAGGGTGAGGTTTTTAGTTCCTCTTTTAATCCATCCATACCCTTTTCCATACTTTATTTTATACCAATCACCAGATTTTGCGGCAATTTCAACATTCTCTTTTAATAGTACTTTTCCTATTTTAGGGGCCGCATTATATGGGAAGTTTTTCACATCAAGTCCAGTTTTGTAAGTTATCTTCCCTTTTACTAGATATGTAGTTTGTACAGGAGACGGACCCTTCTCTGTAACTTTTGGCACGGTCGTAGTAATCAGTTCATGATGGACACCATCCCTGCTTGTACTAATAAATTTTAGACCAGCTTGCTTTGCTATTTTTTTGAGAGAAGCACTTACGAAGTGTAACCCATTTAACGGCTTTCCTCTTTTATCAAAGATTATGGCATCAAATGCGATTCCTCTTATATGCGGTGCTTTTGTGCTAGGCTTAGCAACCAATGTCCCCAGTTCATGCTTGCTGCGTTCCGACCGTATACACTTTGATGAAACACCATTTACAATTTCATAAAAGTGCTTTTGATATTGATAAGGACGATAGACCGATTTATATTGGATCTTCCAGCCTTTGGCTTTCAGCAATTTTTCATATTTTATTTTTGCCGAAAGCAGATTGGGATGAATATTCTCCCAAATTACCATTTCACCCTGATCCATTCTAAGTGCAACAGGATCTGTTAAAGGCGTCAAGCCTTTACATGTAGCAGCAAGAACTTTTTCATTAGGAATAATCAATGGGAAAACTAGTGCTAATATCATAGTATAAATAAAAATTTTAACAAAAAATCTCATTTTTCCTCCTATTACATTATTTTTCTGATTAAATATGACTATGTTATTATATCAAAATTTGCAAAATAATCTATAATTTTACAAGGAAAAAATACCCTTCACATCCTTTTTTCTTATATTTTCCGACAAACATCTACATATTTCGAGTAAAGTCAGCAAACTCCCGAAAAATATGGTACAATTAAGATGATACTGATATTTCAGTTGACCGTTTTGGAAAAACAGAAAGGGTGTTATCATGGAAGATTTTATCGAAACAGTTTATTTCTTAGAAAATCCTGAGAAGAATATTACTAAATTCGCAACTGGCACCCAGCTGCGCTATGAGGACGTAATAAAAGAGGTATTTGGCGTAGCGTGTATTAATGATTTGCATATGATGCTTCAATACAATAAAAGCTTTCAAACAAGTATTTGTAACTCCCATGGGATTAGTGAAAAGAAGTTAACTCTTGATAAAATCCTTCGTGTTGCTTCAAAACTAGACATGCTTCGTCTAAAGAAGCAGCTGCTCGATCAACAATATGATAAAATGATTGATGAAACACTCCAAGAAGGTGATTTACCGATTGACCGCCCATTCGATGCAACAATTAAACTCCAAGAAGGAATTTTCCAATGGGATGACAGCAATTTTTCATATAACGCAGTTAAGCCAGGTGCCTGACACCTTTGTAGTTAATAATATAACTAACAAAGGCTAGGTGCCTTTTTTCTTTGGATTCAATGGTCCTAACTAAAATTAATGCACCATCCAGAATATGGACGGTGCATTTTACGTTTTTATAAATACTTTAGAAATTGCGTTTAATTAATCGGTCCGACACAATCTAAGTATTTGTTACTCTATTCAAAAAGGTCAACGTCCTTGCAAATGCGTCCCTTGCATACTTAGGATGATAAGTCGGATTTGTATCATTGTAAAAAGCGTGATGCGCATTAGGATATACTATGGCTTCAAATGATTTCTCATGTTTCCTCATTTCTTCTTCAAAATCAGGAATTAAGTTAGTAATATTCTTGTCTTCCCCACCATAGAATCCGAGCACTGGGCATTCGATATTGGCAATATTCTGATGTGGTGGACGTCCGTAAAATACTATCGATCCCGCATGGTTAGGATCCTGTGTTGCTAGAGCAGCTGAAAGAGCTCCACCTAAGCAGAAGCCAACAGAAGTAACAGGCATACCTTTTGTCTTTTGCATTAAATTTCGTGCATAGTCAGCTGAATCTTTTAAGATGCGGATGAAAGTCTCAGATTTACTTTGATCTAACTTCCCAAAGAGAGTATTTAACGTGGTGCGCAGTGTCTCTTGTTTTTCTGATGGCTGTTGTAAGATAGCATTCTCACGTTCAGAAGGATTAAACCATGATGTATGTGGAATGGAATGTAAAAAGTTTTTCGCTTCAGCGATCATTTCCTCACTTAGTTCCTCTGGTCGAACGCCTTGATCAGCAAATAAATCTGGTGCGATGGCAACGTATCCAGCAGTTGCAAACCGCTCGGCAACATTTTGAATGTGAGCATCTACTCCCCATATTTCTTGGATTACGAGTACGGTTGGCTGGGGTTCATTTACAGGCTCAATTGAAGAAATATAGGCGCTTATCTTCCCATTTGTTCCGTTTAAAGATTGCCATTCCGATTGTATCGACATGTTACACCTCACTGTTTTGATTTTTTCTATATAGATAAAACATAACACTTCCTACATAATTTACCATACTCAGTATACAAATATAAATAAATATAGAATATAAAAAACAGCTGTTATAAGAGAGTTGCCTACTATAAAACAAACCTCCCATTCGGTTAGATGGAAGGTTTGGGGTTTCTTATAAAATTTTGTAGGCGCTTTAAAATATTAGCGACGTTTTTTCTTATCAGCCTTAGTCAATCTTCCTAATAAAAATGCCCCTGCAGCAACACCAAGCACGGTATTCGTTTTTTTGTTAAAGACTTGCTTCGCGACAAGATTTAAGTTTTGAGGCCGTTCGGCAAGACGTCTCATGAAATATCCATACCAATCATTACCGAAAGGAACGTACGTACAGAAGTTATAACCTTCACTAGCCAGCTCCAGCTGCATGTCTTTTCGGAACCCATAAAGCATTTGGAATTCAAATTTGTCATTCGGAATATCATGCTTCTTTACAAATTCCTTCACATGATTAATAATTCGATGGTCATGTGTAGCGATAGATGTGAATTTCCCATTTAACAGATGCCATTCGGCAATCTTAATAAAGTTCGCATCAATATCTTTTTTATCTTGATAAGCGATTTCTGCTGACTCTTTATAAGCACCTTTTACTAGACGAATGCGGAAATTTTGATATCTTTCAAGGTATTCTTGCGCCTTGTGGAAGTAGGATTGAATCACTGTACCGACATTATTGTATTCCAACGATAAGTCGTCCAATAGATTAAAGGTTGGTTGTAAGTGCTTGAAGTCTTCCATATCAATATTGACAAAAATATCATATTGATTTGCTTTATCAACGATTTCTCTTACATTATTTAAACAGAATTGGTAATCAATATCTAAGCCTACTTGCGTTGGTTTTAACGAGATATGTGCATCCACTTTATGCTCCTGAATAGCATCGATGACGTTTAGAATTTGTTCTTTTGCTTGAGTTGCCTCTTCTTCTTTAAAAACAAATTCCCCTAAGTTATCAACCGTACATGAAATTCCATGTGCATTCAGCTCTTTAATACTTTGAATTACTTCAGGTATATTGGTACCAGCTACGACACTTTGTGCCCCTAGTTTTAAGCCATATTTTTTAGCTGTACTATTTAAAAATTGATTTTGTGATAAGCCCATAAAAATGTCTTTCAACATAGCGATTACCCCTTGCTGTTGTTTTTACCATCATTATAGCATACGCTTTCATTAATATTTATTTTGCGAATTTTCCAACTTAAACACCATTTCTGATGCTGGACTTTCGCCCATTTTCACCCTCATTTCCTGTTTTACCTATAATTTCCAAACTTATTATCCTCCATCGACCAGAAGTTTATTCATTTCATCATCATTATGGATTTGATCTATAATGACCAGACTATCTATTAATGAATCATCTGTTGGTTTGGTTCATCTTTCTGTAAATGATTTTTCAAATTATCTACAATCCTCCGCATGAGGTCATGATTACGGGTTAATTGGATCACTGTGGTCACCATACATTAGTAGAATACTAAAAATGAAAATAATTATAATATTTTCCATATAACCTATCTATAAACTAAAAAAGAGTGTGTAACAAAAAAAGGTGTCAGGCACTTGATGAAAGAATTGATATTATCCCTATATATTTGTTATAATGAGGTGGTTGTAACATTATTGAGGAGGAACATTTTTTTATGTCAATCGAGGTAGGTAGTAAGGTACAAGGTAAAGTAACAGGCATCACTAGTTTTGGGGCATTCGTTGAATTGCCTGGTGGCACAACAGGGTTAGTTCATATCAGTGAGGTAGCCGACAGCTATGTAAAAGACGTTAATGACCATTTAAAAGTTGGCGACCAAATTGAAGTTAAAGTAATTAGTGAGAAGGACGGAAAGACTGCCTTGTCCATCAAAAAAGCAATAGATAAGCCCGAAGGACAAACCTCATCTTATTCCCAACGCCCACCACGCCAGGGAAGAGTAGATAACCGTTCTAAAGATTTCCGTTCAAAGAGCAATTTTAAACCAAAGGAAAATTTCGAAGATAAAATTGCGAAATTCTTAAAGGCTAGTGAAGAGAATTTATCTACCTTAAAACGAAGCACTGAAACAAAACGTGGCGGTAGAGGCGGAAGACGCGGATAACTTTATCGTTTATTAATACATCTATATATAGTGAAAGGCAAACATGTTAAGACATGTTTGCCTTTTTTAATTGCTTCATTCCTTAATTGAAGCAAAAAAAAGACAGGGCTTACCTGTCTTTTTTTCATTTGATTATTCGTGAAAATTGGTACCATCTGTCGTAGCTTTGATGATGCCAGCGCGAATTACATAATCACCGAAGTGCTCGCCATCTTCTCGTTCAGTCGCATAGCGAGAAAGTAAAATTCGAAGTTCACTTAAAATTTCTTCTTCGCCGATGTTCTCTCTGAACATTTTGCTTAAGCGGCTGCCATCATGAGCTGCACCAAGATACATATTGTATTTACCTGGTGCTTTCCCGATAAACCCAATTTCCCCAAGCGCATGTCGGGCACAGCCATTCGGACAACCCGTCATTCGGATGGTAATTTCCTTGTCGCGAAGACCATTTTCATCGACAATGTTTTCAATTTTATTAATTAACGTTGGTAAATAGCGCTCTGCCTCTGCCATTGCTAAACCGCATGTAGGAAGAGCTACACATGCCATTGAGCTACGGCGCAATGCTGAATAATGCTCACCATCAGTTAAACCATATTGCTCAATAAGTTCGTTAATTTTTTTCTTATTTTGCGTGGAGACATTAGCGATAATTACGTTCTGATTTCCCGTTAGGTGGAAATCACCGGTATGGATTTTGGCAATTTCACGCAACCCTGTCTTAAGCTTGTAATCATTAAAGTCAGCGACACGACCATTCTCAATAAACAGAGTAAAATGCCATTTTCCCTTAACGCCCTTAACCCATCCATAACGGTCGCCGTTATGGTCAAACTGGTATGGCTTTGCTTCATCTAAACTCCAACCAAGACGATGTTCCAATTCAGCTTTAACATTTTCTAGACCAAGTCGATCGACTGTGTACTTGAAACGAGCATTTTTTCGGACGGAACGGTTACCGTAGTCCCTTTGAATGGTAATTGTTTTTTCAGCAATATCATATAATTGATCAGGTTTACAGAAACCAATAACCTTTGCAAGTTGAGGATAAGTTGCTGTGTCTCCGTGCGACATTCCCATTCCGCCGCCAATCGCCACGTTAAACCCAATTAATTTTCCATCCTCAACAATCGCAATAAAACCAAGGTCCTGTGAAAAAACATCAATATCATTACCAGGTGGCACAGCAATTCCGATTTTAAACTTTCGAGGTAAGTAAAGTGGACCATACATTGGTTCAACTTCTTCAATTTCAGGTGTTCCGGCTACTTTTTCTTCGTCCAGCCAAATTTCGTGATACGCTCTTGTGCGTGGCAGTAAATCGTTGCTCAATTTTTTCGACCATTCATATATTTCGGCATGGATCTCAGATTGGTACGGATTCGAAGAACACATAACGTTTCGGTTCACGTCACCGCAAGCCGCAATCGTATCCATAAGTGCATTATGAATTCCCTGAATCGTACTTTTCATATTCCATTTTAATATCCCATGCATTTGGAACGTTTCACGGGTAGTCAGTTTCAAAGTTCCATTACCATATTTATCAGCCAGGTCATCCATTACGAGCCATTGATCAGGTGAAGCAACCCCACCAGGAAGTCTAACACGAAGCATAAACTGGTATGCTGGTTCAAGTTTTTGTTTGGCCCGTTCATTGCGGAGGTCCCGGTCATCCTGCAAATAACTGCCATGATGTTTCATTAAACGGTTATCATCATCAGGAATCCCTGCACTTATCCGGTCTAGCATTACTTCTTTTAGTGTCCCGCGTAAATAATTACTTCTTTCTTTAATACCTTCCACATCACTTGGAGGGCCTTCAGGCGCTTTTAAAATTTGATTAACCATGGTGAAACTCCTTTCCATCCCAAATCAGTATACGTCACGCTGATAACGTTTTTGCTGCTGCATTTCGGCTACATATTCTTCTGCTTTTTCACGGCTCAAGCAGCCTTCTTTTTCAATAATGTCAATTAACGTATTATGAACATCATGGGCCATATGTTTTTCATCCCCACAAATGTACAGATGAGCACCTTCTTCAAGCCATTCAAATAATTCTTTACTGTTTTCAAGCATACGATGTTGTACATACACTTTTTCAGCTGTATCACGTGAAAAGGCTACATCCAATTTCGACAATACGCCGTCTTTCAGCCATTTTTGCCATTCTGTTTGATAAAGGAAATCCGTCACAAAATGCTGATCACCGAAAAACAACCATGATTTTCCTTCAGCACCGATTTCTTCACGCTCTTGCATAAAGGAACGAAATGGTGCTGCACCAGTCCCTGGTCCAACCATGATGATTGGGGCATCTGGGTTATTTGGCAGCTTGAAGTTTTCATTATGTTGGATATACACTGGCACGGTATCGCCTGGCTGCAGACGCTCCGCTGTCTGGATAGAACAAACCCCATTTCGTTTCCGGCCGTGTGCCTCATAACGAACCGCTCCGATTGTCAAATGAACCTCATCCGGGTTTGCCGCTAAGCTGCTTGATATCGAATACAGTCGGGACGGCATTTTTCGAAGAATGGAAACAAACTCTTGTGCCGAGCCAACCCAAGGAGTAAAATCACGGACTAAATCAAGCAAATCGCGTCCATCCAAATAAGTCTTTAATTTCTCTTCATTACCTGGTGAGAGCAGTTCCTGTAAATTTTCATTTGCAGTAAGGCGGGCTGCCTTCTCAATCAACGGTTTCGTTAACGTCGTAATTTCAAAATGTGTGATAAGTGCTTCTTTAAGCGGGAGAATTTCTCCTTTTTTATTCACAGTCACCTGTTGTTCTGGATCCCAGTTCATTTCCTCCAATAGTGAGGTAACAAGTGCGGGATCATTTTCTGGATAAATACCAAGACTATCTCCTGGTTCAAAGGTGAGCCCAGACCCTTCAAGCGACAACTCAAGGTGGTGTGTTTCTTTATTTGAGCCGCGCCCGTTTAGATTGATATTTTCTAGTACTTCGGCTTTAAACGGATTTGATCTTGAATACGTTGATTCTACTGCTTGAGTTACCAGTTCCTGAACTGGAACTTGGCTGCTGGCGTCTGCCTCTTTTAAATTACTAAGCACACCTGCAAGCCATTCAGATGCTGGTTCATCGTAATCAAGGTCGCAGTCAAAGCGTGGGTAAAGCCTTGTACCGCCAAGTTCTTCCAAGCGTGCATCAAAGTCTTTTCCTGTTTGACAGAAAAATTCATACGAACTGTCACCCAGTGCCAAAACTGAGAAGCGAAGATGATCCAGTTTCGGGGCCCGTTTTCCATGCAGAAACTCATGAAAGGCAATGGCATTATCTGGCGGAGTGCCCTCTCCATGGGTACTAGCAACAATCAGCAGATTTTCAACCTTTTTCAAATTGTTAGGTTTAAAATCGCTCATTGATATAACAGTTACTTTGAAACCTGCTGCTTCAAGCGTCTTGCCCGCTTTCTTAGCAAGCCCCTGAGCGTTACCCGATTGTGAACCAAAAAGGATGGTTACATCTTTTGAAATGGCCGGAGCTGTGATTGCTCCCGGTTGTTCAGATACCTGGACATTTCCAGTCCCCGAAATCGAAGAAAATTGGGCTGCTGCCAAAAAACCGCTCAACCAGACTTTTTGTGATTCAGTCAACGTAGGCAGTATTCGGTTTAGTAGCTCTGCTTGTTCCTGATTAAAAGGACTATTCAATACTTGAAGTTGCACTTAAATCCACCTCACAAAGGATTATTAACTTATCGTGATCATTTATTTATCATGACTTGTTATAACAATTCTTACAGTACACAATTTTCAGTCAAAAAATGATTAATATAATAATAGTTTTACTATTCCTATAAGTCAAGTCGGTTTTAACGATTTAAACCATTAAAATCTGCTAAAATTCAGATTTTTTTAAAGTGGATGTAGGTTAACTACAACATTTTAATAATTAAATGACGCAATGTTACAGCGTTCCGCGACACTCTTCCAATGCTTTGGCCTTTTGTCACGTTACACTGTCCTCATTGCGCCAGAATTTTAGGAAATGTTATCTATTTCTTCTGTTTCGGTTACGCAAAAACGTCGGAATGTCAAGAGAATCATCTGTATCCTGTCCATAACTTCCATAATCATGCGAAGGCTCTTCATGATTCGCTTGTTCTTGTTTTGGCTGTGATTGGACCTGACTTCTAGATGGTCCTTCTTTTTGAATAGGCGAAGAAGGCCTAGTGGTTCGTGCCAATTTATCAACAAAACCAGTAGCAATAACTGTAATCATAATTTCATTTTTAAAATTTTCGTTAATAATCGAACCAAAAATCATATTTAAATCTTTATCTGCTGCTGAAGCGACAAGGTCCGCTGCCTCTTGCACTTCATACAGACTTAAGTCTTTTCCGCCAGTTATATTCATAAGAATCCCTTGTGCTCCGTCAATCGACGTTTCTAATAATGGACTAGAAATAGCCTTTTTGGCTGCCTCTACCGCGCGTCCATCACCTTTTGCAACGCCAATGCCCATTAAAGCTGTCCCTTGGTTACTCATAATGGTCTTTACGTCAGCAAAATCCAGATTAATTAATCCAGGAACGGCTATTAAGTCAGAAATCCCTTGAACACCTTGACGAAGAACATTATCCGCTTCTCGGAACGCTTCAATCATCGGCGTTCTTTTATCAACAATTTGCAATAGGCGATCATTTGGAACTATGATTAATGTATCAACTGCCTGACTCATTAACTCAATTCCACTTGCTGCATTTGTGGCACGTTTACGGCCCTCAAATCCAAACGGACGGGTCACAACACCAATTGTCAAAGCGCCAAGTGCGCGAGAAATTTCTGCAATCGCAGGTGCAGCACCAGTTCCAGTGCCTCCACCCATCCCAGCTGTGACGAAAACCATGTCGGCTCCTTTTAAAACGTCCTCCAGCTGCCTTCTGCTTTCTTCAACCGCTTTTCTACCGACTTCTGGATTAGCGCCAGCGCCTAATCCTCTTGTCAATTGTGCCCCAATTTGCATTTTAATTTCTGCTTTTGATAGATTTAGAGCTTGGGCATCTGTATTTACAGCTATAAATTCAACACCTTGAACTCCGCCTTCAATCATCCGATTGACAGCATTATTCCCGCCGCCGCCAACACCAATTACTTTTATTCTAGCTACTTGATCTATATCCATGTCAAAATCCCACATATTATTCCTCCTACTTATCATCCATTTAATTATTTGCCTCGCTATTTAAAAAAATTCATAGATTTTTATAATCTAGCAATCGATTAGTTACAAATAATATATGTCGTATGTATATTTATTTTCTTATTCGTATTTTACCAAAATAATAGCAGATTTAATATAGTAAGCTAACGCTCAATTCAGATAAATTTGATGAATTTTGTAGAAAATACTAGCAAATTTGTTAAATTTATTAAACCATGTTGATTAGTAGTTCTTTTGAAATACATCCATCGATAGATATTTTGCCAATGATAGGATGCAGTTAACAACCACCTATCATCTTGCTAGCATAATGATAGGGTGTCGCTAGCCTGATTCTAGTAAGAAAAATACCGTTAATGCAGCAGCATTAACGGTATTTTTAATGATTAACGTCTAAACTTGTGATTGAGCGGAACGGTATGTACTTTTATAAAGCGGGTGCTTCCATCCCCATTTGACTCCATTCTTCCCGTGCTGGTCCATATACTCCAGGTACATTTAATCCAGCTTGGCGCATTAAGACAGTCATTTGGCCGCGATGATGAATGATGTGTTTTATTAAAAGTGAAAGTGTCACTCCTTTTGGCATTTCCATACCAAACACGTTTTTCATTTCAGTTAATGATGCATCCGTCCATTGCTGCTGTACGGCTTCGATTGTGTCAGAAGTAACTTTTCGAAAAGTGTCAGCGATTGTTTTCGCAGAGGTCGGTACCGCATCTCCATTCTCTACATTTTCAACAGTGATGCCAAACTCGGTAAGCATTCCAGGTGTGCTCGCAACCACATGCCATGCAATTCTCCCTAGCGTTCGGTCTTCTGGAGAAACTTCTTGTTGAAGTGATTGGTCAGTTAAACCATCTAACACCTTTTGCGTAGAGGATGCCTCTTGATTCCATTCTTGGATAAATTCAGCTATAGAAGTATACATGATTTTTGCCTCCATCTTTGATAAGCTTAACAGTAAAAGTATATCATTCTTGCCAATAACGGCAAATTTTCCGCATAAAAATATGTCTAATACTCCTCTACAGTTGAAATATATGGTAAGTTTCGGTACATTTGCGCGTAATCAATCCCATAGCCGACAATGAATTCATCAGGAATGACAAAGCCTACATAATCAACGGGCAGGTCTACCTTCCTTCTTTCAGGCTTGTCTAAAAGCGTACAAATTTTAATTTGTTTCGGCTTATGTGCTTTTAAATGTCCGCGCAAGAAATGTAAAGTCAGACCGCTGTCGATAATATCCTCAACGACCAGAACATTCTGATTAGTAATATTGGCATCAAGGTCCTTCAGTAATCTTACTTTTCCTGATGACTCTGTTTCGTCCCCATAGCTAGAAACGGAAATGAAATCAATATTAATATTACCCTTCATCTCACGAATCAAATCCGCAGCGAAGATAAACGATCCTTTTAAGACGACGATTAGAATAATGTCCTCATTATTGAAGTCTTTTTCAATTTGTTCCGCTAACAGCTTCACTCTGTCTTTAATTTCTGTTTCAGAAATCATCACATCTTTAATTCTATAACCCACAAATTCCACCCCGTTCTAAAATTAGGCTGTGTTAAATTAGTCTGTTGATTTCCGCTCCAGGCACTTCGCTTTCTGCGGGCGTGCCGGGGAGCCTCCTCGTCGCTTTGCTCCTGCGGGGTCTCCCCTGCCCCGTACTCCCGCAGGAGTCTTCGTGCCTTCCACTCCAATCAACAGAGTGTCAAAATCAATTATCCTTTAACACAGCCAATAATTAAAAAGCCAATGCGAAAAATCATCTAGTTTGATTTTTCGCATTGGCTTCGATTGTTATACTCCTTTATATGCTTGTCGGTAAATTTCTGCTAATTCGGTTACTAATGGAAGCTTAGGATTCGCTGTGGTGCATTGGTCTTCGAAAGCCCGATCTGCTAAATAGTCAATTTTGCTTTCAAATTCAGCTTTATTAATATGATTTGCTTTAAGGCTCATTGGCACTTCCAGTTCCTGTGTCAATTTAATAATGGCTTGAACGAGGCTCTCTACACCTTCCTCGGTGGTACTTGCAGGTAATCCTAGAATTCTAGCGATTTCAGCATAACGTTTGTCAGCTTTGTAATGATTGTACTTCGGAAAAGCTGTAAATTTCTTTGGCTTGGTGGCATTATAGCGTATAACATGTGGCATAAGTACAGCATTTGCCCGACCATGTGCAATATGGAACTCTGCTCCCAATTTATGGGCAAGACTATGGTTTATTCCTAAAAATGCGTTAGCGAACGCCATACCGGCAATAGTTGATGCATTATGAACCTTTTCACGAGCTTCTTCATCCTGGCCGTTTTTGTAGGCTCTTGGCAGGTACTCAAATACGAGTTGGATGGCTTTAATTGCGAGGCCATCAGTAAAATCATTTGCCATACAGGACACATATGCTTCAATGGCGTGTGTCAAGACGTCCAATCCTGTATCGGCGGTAATGTGTTTTGGCACCGTCATCACAAATTGCGGATCGATAATGGCTACGTCAGGTGTTAATTCATAATCAGCAAGCGGATATTTAATATTTGCTTCTTTATCAGTAATGACTGAGAAAGACGTTACTTCCGAGCCTGTTCCAGAAGTGGTAGGAATGGCCACAAATTGTGCTCTTTGGCCAAGATTAGGATATTTTACAATCCGTTTTCGAATATCTAAGAATTTTTGTTTTAAGCCAAAGAATTCGGTATCTGGATGCTCATAGAACAACCACATTCCTTTGGCAGCATCCATGGCAGAACCGCCGCCAAGTGCAATGATTACGTCAGGCTGGAAATTAGCCATCATTTCTGCACCCTTCATCACCGTTTCAATGGACGGATCTGGTTCTACTTCTGAAAAGATTTCACAATGCACATAATCAGGACGTTTTCTTAAATAATATAGGACTTTATCAACATAACCTAATTTCACCATTCCAGGGTCTGTGACAATAAAGGCTTTTGAAATTTTCGGCATTTTAGCTAGGTACTGTGTCGAGTTTTTTTCGAAATATATTTTAGAAGGTACTTTAAACCACTGCATATTAATGTTCCTTTTCGCTACTTTTTTGATATTAATTAAGTGAATAGTACCCACGTTTGTAGAGACAGAGTTTCCGCCATACGTTCCGCAGCCGAGAGTCAATGACGGCATGTAGGCATTGTAAATATCACCAATCGCACCTTGTGAGGATGGGGCGTTGACAATAATACGTCCTGCTCTCATCCGTAAGCCGAACTTCTTAATCACCGATTGGTCAGTGGTATGAATAACAGCGGAGTGCCCTAAACCGCCAAACTCCAGCATTTCCTCGGCCCGTTTCAATCCTTCTTCAAGACTACTAACCTTATAACATGCAAGGACTGGGCTTAATTTTTCCCGAGAAAGCGGGAATTCAGGTCCGACTCCAGTTAATTCTGCGACAAGAATCTTTGTTTCGTCAGGAACCTTCACTCCAGCCATTTTAGCAATTTTAGCCGCAGCCATCCCAACAATATCAGGGTTAACAGCACAAGAATGTTCATTAATTACTAATTTTTCGACCTTCGCTTTTTCTTCTTCGGTTAAAAAATAACAATTATTCGCTATCATTTCTTGTTTTACACCATCGTAAATTTCTTTATCAATAATAACCGCTTGTTCAGAGGCACAAATCATCCCATTGTCAAAGGTCTTTGATAAAATTAAGTCGTTCACTGCTTGTTGGAGATTCGCTGTTTTTTCAATATAGCAAGGGACATTTCCTGGTCCAACACCCAGTGCAGGCTTACCTGAACTATATGCAGATTTCACCATCCCTGCTCCGCCAGTGGCAAGAATTAATGAAATTTTCGAATGGTTCATTAAGGCTTGAGTAGCTTCGAGCGACGGTGTATCAATCCATTGAATACAATTTTCTGGTGCTCCTGCCTTAATGGCCGCATCTCTTAGGACTCTTGCCGCTTCACTGCTGCATTTTTGTGCGGATGGATGGAAGGCAAAAATAATTGGATTTCTCGTTTTTATCGAAATAAGTGCTTTAAACATCGTGGTTGAAGTTGGGTTAGTTACAGGAGTTACTCCGGCTATAACCCCTACTGGTTCCGCGATTTCTATCATACCTTCATGTTCATTTTCGTTAATAATTCCAACAGTTTTATCGTATTTGATATTATGATAGACATATTCGGTAGCAAACATATTTTTAATAATTTTATCTTCGTAAACGCCTCTCCCAGTTTCTTCCACCGCTAATTTCGCAAGCGGCATATGCTGGTCAAGACCTGCCAAAGCCATTTCTTTGACAATTTCATTGATCATTTCTTGGTTAAAGCTGCGAAACTCAGCCAATGCTTTTAGACCATTCTCGACCAGAACGTCCACCATCTTTGTTACATTTTGTTTTTCTTTAACTGTCTTTTCTACAATTGCCATGGTAATACCTCCGTTTAATAATTATTTGTGAAACTTTTCACAAATTATATTAAAAATATAATCTAATAAGCGGGTATTTTCTGGATGTTTTTTTTGTGAATAATTTCACATAATTGGTTAAAAAAAATGTTTTTACACCTTAGTTCTTCAGTTGGTTATTCACACACGGGATTCCGGGGAATCTTTTCAAATAAAATGTCTGTTAGAACCTTTGAGTATTTTTTTACAATAATGACATAATTTACAGTCCAAATATAAGCGGGGATTTCTTCATTTTCTTTGAAATACATTGCCTCAAATTCGTCTCCGATTGTTTCTTCGAATAATTCCAATGTATAGGTTTCAGAATCTGTAGCGAAGGTTTTCCATTCACAAACCATCATGTCTTATCACTCCTTGTTTGTTTATGGATTTATCATAACATAGATTTATGACAAGAAATTGTGAAGTATTGAACAAAGTGTGAATCATTTTTAAATTATAGATTTAACACTTTTTAAATAGGGGTTACGGTCATTCCGCTTTTAACCGTAACCGTTTTCAAACCTGTTTCGAGTATTAACCGCCTTCTAAATTAACACAATTCCTTCTGGTAGTTTAATAGAAGTCAGAATGTCCGTCTCCCTCACACGATCCTCTGCATAAGAGGAACCACTCAAAATCTCGTGATCCAGATAACCCGGGTGACACATTACTTCGACCGTTTGCCCGTCATGACCTCGCGTGACCAGTTTCTCAAAGTAATCGTATGTCGCTCCCTCTCCATAAAAGTCATGTAAAAACACATCCGAAAATGCAGCAACTCCTTCTACTGCATCCATTGAAAAACGTCTTGCACTTAAATCATATTTTTTTGCCAGCATTTGCACCACCGGTAAAAATTCTGGAATCGTATGGACATGATGATGGCTGTCAAAATGAGTCGGTGTAAGCCCTGTATCTAGAAACTTGTCAATTTGCGCACTCCACTCTCTTGCCAGTTCATCAAGGGATATCTCCCGTTGCTCTTTGAATTCAGAAATTCGTTTAAAACTGCCACTCTCATTAACTAATGAAGGAACGTCTGTTAAAAGCGGCTTCCCACACGTGAGGACCAGATGAATCCCGACTTGAAGTTTTGGACTAGCTTTCGTAAGCTCCACAGCATGCGTCACACCAGGCATATTCATCATCATCGTGGTGGAATTAACAATGCCATTTTTATGTGCATCAATAATTCCATAATTAATCCCTCTTGAATACCCAAAATCATCTGCATTTACAATTAACTTAATCAAATGGTTATAACCTCCTCGTTGAGCAGTGAAAAGGCAGCAGATCCGCTGCCTTTTCGATAATTTTTGGCTGTGTTAACCTGTCTGTTGATTTCCGTTCCAGGCACTTCGCTTTCCGCGGACGTTGCGGGGAGCCTCCTCGGCGCTTTTAGCGCCTGCGGGGTCTCCCCTGCCCCGTACTCCCGCAGGAGTCTTCGCGCCTTCCACTCCTATCAACAGAGTGTCAAAATCAGAATTAACTTTTAATACAGCCTAATTTTAGAAAAACTGAGGTAAATACTTCTTATGCGCTTCTAACATTTCGTCGACGATTTGTTTCGCAATGGTATCAGAAGCAACCAAAGGATTAATGGTTAACGCGAGAATTGCTAGATTATAATCACCCGTAACAGCGGCTTCTGCTGCCACCCGTTCAAATGATTTAATTTGTTGAACAAGGCCTCGGACCGGAACTGGGAGATCACCCATCACAAGTGGCTTTGGCCCCTCTTTTGTTATGATGCAGCTAACCTCAACAGCAGAATCATTAGGAATGCTTGCAATAGAACCATTATTTAACGTATTAACCGGTTGAATATCCCCTGTGTCATTATAAATAGAAGAAATCAACCGGACCGCGGCATCACTGTAATAAGCTCCCCCCCGTTTTTCAAGTTGTGGAGGTTTAATGGACAAGTTGGGATCTTTATAAAGTTCAAAGAGATCCTCCTCTAACTTTTTCACTACTTCCGCACGTGTCCCAACCGTTTCCGCATTTTTGATGTCTTTTTCCACCATTTCACGACTTTTGTAATAATAATTGTGATACGGACATGGAAGGACCCCTAAAGCCCGGATAAATTCAGGCTCCCAGCGTTGACCCTGTATATTTTTCACAAAGCTTGAATTTTCAGGATTTGTTAAAAATTCGATGACTCGATCTTTTACACTTACCCCATCCACGTATACATCTAAGCCGTACACCATGTGATTTAAACCGGCAAAGTCAATGCGGACGCGGGAATGTTCAACATTTAGTAGTTTTGCAATTCCCATTTCCATCCCAATCGGTACATTACAGAGTCCGACGACCTTCCGATGATCACTATAGCGAAGAACCGCTTCCGTCACCATCCCTGCTGGATTGGTAAAGTTAACGAGCCAGGCTTCTGGACAAAGTTCCTTCATATCTTTAACAATATCCAAAATAACCGGGATTGTACGAAGACCTTTAAAAAGTCCGCCTGGTCCGTTAGTTTCTTGGCCAAGAACCCCATACTTTAATGGGATTCTTTCATCTTTTGCCCTGGCGTCAAGGAGACCCACCCGAAATTGTGTGGTCACAAAATCGGCATCCTTTAAAGCTTCTCTTCGATCGAGTGTTAAGTGCACTTCGACAGGAAGTCCTGCTTTTTGAAACATCCGTTTTGCTAAGTTCCCAACAATCTCTAATTTCTCTTTTCCTTCCTCGACGTCCACAAGCCAAAGTTCGCGTAATGGTAGTTCGTTGTATCGTTTGATCAATCCTTCGACCAGCTCGGGTGTATAACTCGAACCGCCGCCAATGGTGGTAATTTTAATTGATTTAGTCAATTTCTATGAACCTCCCACTTTATTGAGTATTCATTTCTTGGCGAATCTCAACAATCTCTCTTGCTAAATCTATTAATGTGATAGCCGTCATTAAATGATCCTGTGCATGGACTAGGATAATGGGGATGTCGAAATCCTTACCCTCCGCTTCCGCTTGGATCAATTGTGTTTGAAAGCGATGGGCATGGATAATTTCACCATCAGCCTCTGAAAGTTTTTCCAGTGCAGATGTGAAGTCTTTTTCTTTGGCTGTAAAAATTGCTTCCATGGCGAGACTTCTGGCATTTCCACTGTGCAAAATTAATTGAAATGAGAGCTGGTACAATTCTTCCTTCGTCATCTTTGTCCCCCCCGCCTAGATACATGCCAAGAGCTTGCCAGATGGCAAGCCCTAGTATTCTATTGTTCTTTACTAGATCCTTTTTCAACATTAAAGTTTTGTTTATCCCACATTCTAAAAAATGGATAGTAAATCGCAAAGGCTACGACTAGATTTATCACTTGCATTAACGCCCCTCTGATATTTCCGCCCGTTGCTAGATATCCGCCGATAATTGGAGGAGTCGTCCAAGGAACGGCTACACCAGCTGTTTTCGGAGCAAAACCAGTGCTCATCCCGATATAAGTCGTAATGGTGAGTGCCAACGGTGTTAAAATAAATGGAATAATGAGCAGTGGATTCAATACAATCGGCGCCCCGAAAGTAATCGGTTCATTAATATTGAATATTCCTGGTCCGATCGCCAGACGGCCTAATTGCTTGGATTGCTGACTCTTCGCCATAAATAACATCATGATAGCAAAAACAAATGTTGCACCAGAACCGCCCATATAAATGAAAATATCAAAGAATTGTTGGGAAATGATATTTGGAATTTCATCTCCAGCTTGAAGCGCCAAGCGGTTCGCGTCCGTTTGGGCTAACCAAATTGGTGCCATAACACCGCCCACAATACTTGCACCATGCAATCCAGTGGACCATAAGAGTTGAACAAAGAAGACGGCAATTAGTGCACCAATCAGTGTCCCTCCAAGCGCACCAAGTGGTTCTTGCAACAGTTGCCCAACAACATTATGCAAGCTTTCAAATGATGTGTTTTCGATGAGCAAACGAATAATCCAAACGCAAAGAATAACTAAAAATCCTGGGAATAAAGCGACAAATGATTTACTTACACTTGGCGGTACACCATCGGGCATTTTTATAACAATATTTTTTTGGATAATATATCGATAAATTTCAGTTGAAAACATTGCTAGAATCATTGCAACAAACAAACCTTTACTGCCTAAAAGAGCCATTGGCAATACACCGCCTACTTGTACAGCCTCCGTTGCTCCTTCTGGGGTAAACATCGTGAAATAAGGAGTGGCAAGAATAAAAGCAGCGACAGAAATGGCACCAGCACTCAATGGATCGACCTTGTATTGTTCAGCCAGACGGTAGGCTATACCGAACGCTGCAATCAGCGCCATAATATCAAAGGTTGCGCTTACAGGATATAGAAGTTTAGTCAACCAGGCATCTCCGAATGTCCGGGTCATAAATTCCGGATATCCATCAATAGGTAAAAATCCCAAAATTAAAAAAATGGATCCAATGATGAGTAGAGGCATGGTTAAAATGATTCCATCACGCAATGCTTGTAAGTGTCTTTGACCCGCAATCCTGCCTGCGACTGGCATAACCTTCTCTTCTAACATCTGATTAAATTTGCTCATATCTTTTCACCCCTATGTGAAGTTATGAATCTAGTAGATTTTTGGCAAATTTTAATACTTCAGCCCCATTACACATCCCATAATGAACGGTATTAATTAAATCAACGGGTATCCCTTTTTCTAATCCTGCTTTTTTTAATTTAGGGAGCAGGTATCGAACCTGTGGACCTACCAATAACACATCAGCTTGATCAAGATGGTTATTCACTTCGTTCGCACTTACTGCCCATATTTTCGCTGAAATTCCTTCAGCTTTTGCTGCAGCTTCCATTTTCGTTACCAATAAGCTGGTCGACATGCCTGCAGCACAGCATAATAAGATGTTCATTGCAAACCTCCTTCCTTTTACTATTTTGTAACCGCTTACAAACATGGTGAAAAATTTTTCCATTGTGATTAACTTTGGATGTACTAATAAGCTTCCTCCATGTCAAGAATTTTGTCCCGCCCTAATATATATTTCATCACCAAAAAAATTAGGACAAAAAGTTCTATTTACAAGGTGATAAAAACGTCCCGATTCTTAAATTAGCAAAAAGATAAAAAGAAGCCCGGGATATCCCAGGCTTCCTGCTATGGAGCGTGTTACCTTCTCCTTCTCACTTATAGACATCCAATCGATTTTTACAAATTCTTTCTTAATCCATCAATTTAGTTCTTCAAACTCTCTGGCAATTCTTTCAAACGCTTCCTGTATGAGTGGCCTTGGTGACGGGATACAAATTCTTTGCCACTGTAATCCTTCCTCACCAAACATCTTCCCATCCTCAAGCAGTACATTCGCTTTATTATAAATGCGATCATGGATTTCTTCAGGTGTGAGACCATACTCGCTAAAATCCATCCACATAATATAAGTACCTTCTGGAATCCTCACCTTCACTTTCGGCATTTTCTCCGCTAAAAACGTAACAGCCCATTCCATTGTCCCATCAATGTAGTCCTTCAACTGTTCTAACCAGTCTTCTCCTTCATTGTATACAGCAATCAAGGCTGAAACCGTAAAAGGTGATGGTAAGTGCATGCCCATAACCTTATTGAAAGTGGTTCTAAGTTCTGGATTGGAGATAATTACATTTGTACAATGAAGCCCAGCGACATTGAACGTTTTATTGATTGCTGTAAAAGTAATAATACGATCACGCTGTTCAGTAGCCTTGGCAATTGGAATAAAGGTCTGATTTCGGCGAACTAAGTCGCCATGTATTTCATCGGCAACGATGAGGACATCATGCTCCGCACAAATATCGGCTAATTTCCTTAATTCATCCTGAGTAAACACTCTTCCAGTTGGATTATGCGGGTTGCATAAGATGAACATTTTCGTCGTTTCTTCTTTGGCTTTCGCTTCAAAATCGGCAAAATCAATTTCAAAGTACCCTTCACTATTTGCTTTAAGAGCGTTATTCACAACTTTGCGACCATTGGCTTCAATTGCCGAAGTAAACGGTGGATACACTGGCCTTTGGATAATGATGCCGTCTCCTGGGTTGGTTAAGGCTTTGACAGCCACATTTAAGGCATGGACCGTTCCCGGACTAAAACTGATTTCCTCCTGCGGAATCTCCCAATCATGTCTCTTTTTAAACCAATGTTGAATGGCCTCAAAATACTCTTTTGGAAAGATAGTATAGCCGAAAATTCGGTGGTCGACGGTCTTATGTAAGGCATCAACTAAGGGCTGAGGGACGGGTAAATCCATATCGGCTGTAAATAATGGAATCGTCTCTTCATCGTATCGTTCTGTCAGCCCAATCTGCTTAAGGAGCTCACCACCATCCCATTTAATTGAATAGGTTCCTCTTCGGTTTACTATTTCATCAAAGTTATATTTCATTTATATCCACCCTTCTTTTTTTCATTTCATCAAATGTTTCATTTGTAAAAATTTTCATTGATTACTCTAATTATAGCGATTAAACGAGATGATTAAAAATTTAGAAGGATAAATTTTTTATCAAAATGTCTGCGATGACACTAAAAAGAGCAGGCCTCAGGTAGCACTGCTCAATACTGCAAGTTACACATGTTATTTTATTGGCCCGTTTCGATTAAAATGGGAATTGATTTGACCAATGATCATCTTACGCTTTTCCTTTTTGGAGAAATCTCTGCGAATTTCCATCGTTTGGACTCCCTCTTCAATTTTCTCAGCAATTTCTATTAGTCTTTCAATATCCGCAAATGAGTATTTTCGTGTCCCATTTGGGGTCCTGTCTGGAAAAATAAGCTTTCGTGTTTCATAATAATGGATTTGTCTGCTGGTTAGTCCCGTCAATTCTGCCACAATTCCTATGGTTATAACCTTTTGTTCACGATAAGATGGGGTTTCGTTTCCCAAAATACCACCTGCCCAGTTTGTTTATTTTTAAAAATGTGAATTGTTTAACAATTCTAATGTTACATATTCTAACACAGGATGTTATAAACTGAAACAATAATTTCCTCTCTTACAAAAATTTCACTTTAATTATGAAAATATCAGCTTAATTAGGGATCAATTATAGTTGACTCTTTAAAAATTCTATGTCACCTTAGAAATATATTCTTATGTAAAGAAGGGAAGGACGTAGTCCCTTATGAAAAGAAAAATACTTGCCTATAACTTTGAATTCTCTGAAACGCTAGACCGTTTACGAGATCGTTTCGATGTGGAAATTTTTGAACGGATCAATCCCAAAACAGACCCAGCATTTTTGCATGCTCTTGAGATGGCTGAAGGAATTGTCGGTCTTGCGCTCCCAGTTGATAAAGAATTATTGGACCGAGCTCCAAATTTAAAAATAATTTCCAATAACTCGACAGGTTTTAATAACCTATCCCTTGATGAGATGACCAAGCGTGGTATCATGGGCACAAACACACCAGGCGTACTTGAGGACACTACGGCTGATGCGATTTTCGGTATTCTTCTGGCAGCAGCAAGACGCATCCCCGAATTAGACCAATTCGTAAAGACTGGAAAGTGGAAGCAACATCTAACTAGGAAAGAATATGCCGTTGATGTTCATCATAAAACATTAGGTATTATTGGAATGGGGAAGATTGGTTCATTAATCGCTAAACGCGGACATTTTGGCTTTGATATGAATGTTCTTTACTACAACCGTACCCGTAACCTTGAAGCCGAAGAAAAATACAACGCTGTTTACTCTTCATTAGATACCTTACTAAGTGAATCCGATTTTGTTTGTTTAATGACTCCGCTTACTCCTGAAACGGAAAATATAATGGGAAAACGCGAATTTAAATTGATGAAAAATTCAGCCATTTTTGTAAATGGTTCGCGCGGAAAAACAGTGGATGAAAAGGCATTAATCGAAGCGTTACGAACCAACGAAATCCATGGAGCAGCATTAGATGTATTCCAAATTGAACCAGTCAGAGCGGATCATCCTTTGCTCCAGTTTCCCAATGTAGTGACGACGCCGCATGTTGGATCATCCACCCACGAAACGGAACTAAAAATGGCCAAACTTGCAGTCGAGAATTTAGAAGCAGGGCTAACGGGGAAACGCCCGAAAAAACTTATTAATCCTGAGGTATTGGATTAATTTTACAAAGGAGATAGACCTTTGAACTCACCTAAAACTATTGTTGAAAAACTAAATTTAAGTAAGTATGATCGAAAACTGGTTCTTAATAAACCTGAAGATTTAGATGAATTGAATGGATTAAATTATGATTCAACACCAAATAAAGAAAAATATGATCTAATATTTTGTTTCGTTTTTAGTTTGGAGGAATTTTCACAGCAGCTTAAGTCAGTGATTGACAATCAATTACTCGAAAAAAATGGATACATATTCTTTGCCTATCCAAAAAAGAATAATCCAAAATATCAAGAATACATTGAACGCGACAGTTTATTTGAGGCAGTTGCGATGGATGAAGAGGGCTACACATTTGGAAGTGACATTAAGTTTTCTAGAATGGTTAGTTTAAATGATGTGTTTACCGTGGTTGGGTTGAAATCAACTCCCAAAAAAGTGAAAAAGATTGCTAACAGTAAATCTAGTCAATGTGTGGACGACTATATTATACATGTCGACGATATTAAACAGTATTTAAACCGAAATGAAGAGTTACTGGCGTCCTTTAATCAATTAACCTTTGGCTATCAAAAGGATTGGGCCCGTTATGTATATAGTGCAAAACGGAAAGAAACCCAAGAAAAACGGTTGCTCGAAATGGAAACAGTGCTGGGCGAAGGTTATAAAACAATGGATTTATATCGAAGGAAACAGAAATAAATGTGCCCCCTTCTACCTAGAAGGGGGTTTTGATTTGTAAATGAAGGAAAGCGGGGTCACGACAGTAAATGGTGAGGAACCGCCAGTAAACACAGCATATCTGCCAGTAAATTCCCCTTATCCGCTAGTAAAAGCTGCCTATCCGCCAGTAAACCTCTAAATAAAACCAATATCATTCCCCTCAAGCATATTACTTATACATTTTCTTTAAATTGGCTACAATTCTAATAGAAATGGAGGAAACGAAAATGGTACGATTTCTGGCAATCATCTCATTTATCCTTTTATTTAAATTTTCACTCCCTGTCATAGACGAACACTTGGAAAAAGGCGATATCGAAAAAACGGTTGATTCCATTCAGTCTGTAATAAATGTCAAAGACAACACAGCACTAGCAGAGACACTTGATAGTTTTTCCGAAAAAGTTCAACAAATAGGGAAACAGCTAGGCATACAATTGAAGGATGGTCCAACTACTAAACAACAACCACAACAGCAAAAAGAAAAAGTAGAGTTGACCACGCCTGCTGAACAAGTTTTTGCAATTCATAATGTTGAAATTGGCAATCCAAAAGCAGATATAGAACATGATTTAGGAAGTGCAAACCGTGCGTCTCTTAATGAATATGGGACAGATTGGTATAGCTATCATCAAGATTATCATGATTTCTTTATGGTCATGTACGATGAAAACAACAAAGCTGCCGGATTATACACAAATCAAGATCTAATCTCATCAACCAATGGAATTAAACTCGGAAGTTCGAAAAAATCCGTCCGTGAAAAGCTTGGGGAACCTTTAACGAAAATTCAAAAAGGGTTCACGGTATACCAACTACAGGAAAATAGCGATAATGATTTGTTTTTAGTCGAGGGAACCTATGTTACCGTCTTTTATGATAAACATGAAAATAATACAGTTACCGCCATTCAATTGATCAATAAAGACTTTGAAGAGGAAAAAATGGATTTTTACACAAAAGGGAATTCAGCTTTAAAAGAGGGCTTTGAATATCAATTATTTGATTTAACCAATGCCGCACGAGTTAATCACCAACTGCCTATCCTTACTTGGGATGAGCACGTTCGAGAAACGGCCCGTAAGCATAGCACCGATATGGCTGTCCATCAGTATTTTGATCACACCAACCTTAAAGGACAATCTCCCTTTGACCGGATGAAAGAAGACGATATCACCTTTCATTTGGCGGGCGAAAACCTGGCCTATGGCCAATTTAGCAGCATTTTCGCTCATGAAGGCTTAATGAATTCACTTGGGCATCGGGAAAACATTTTGCGTGAGGGATATGAGTATTTAGGGGTGGGTGTAGCATTTAATAATGAATCACAACCATACTATACGGAAAACTTCTTTGCAAAGTAATGATAAACACAAACCTTCCTTTTACTAAGGAAGGTTTTGTTCGTTTGATAGCTATTAAGATTCCGTGTCTGCAATAACCCTTGCTAATTCATCATCAGTATAGAAACCCGTAATGCCAGGTTTATTTTGAAGATAATAAAAGATTTCTTCCTTCGTATAGTCTGTTTTTAACCCTTTAATAATAGTGGCTAAATAATTATGGGATGGCTTTTTCATTTCTACTTCAGCTTGTTCCCAAGGTGCTGTAAAGGTAAAAATTGGATACCCCTGGTCATCACCTAGATAAATAATATTGCCATACCAAGCACGGTGGCGAAATATTTTTGACCCTTTCTCTTTTACCTCGTTTAAATCTATTTCAAAGATTTTTCCACTATTCTCTTGTTTCACCACATCTAAAAACTGTTCAATGGTGATTAAATATTTTTTACTATAGGTGAGAAACTCCTCTCCGTGCTTTAATCCTATAAAGGCTACACCTTGCGATTGCCACCCAGCTGCCTCTTCTGCAAAATAAAGCGGATAATTGAATATAAAAGAAGACTCTGCAATCGGCAGTGATTGATCTTTACAGCCTGTCTCCACTCTTGTGGACCCCGCTGGACTCCCGCCCTTGATATAGCATAAGAACCGATCCTTATTAAGATTTGAACCATAACTTGCATACCACACATACGGCTTACTTTCACTCACCATTCCCACCATCTTTTTTTTGTAAAATTTTTTATTCAGATGCTTAGTTGTTCATCCAATAGTGACAAGGACTTCCCAATCGACTCAGGAATGACGAATGTATTTCGATCAGTGTCATATGGAGTATCACCGATATTAATTATAATTAATGGAGTGCTATTCCTTCTATATTGAGGGAATGTTGAAAATGGAGTGACCTTAAGACTCGTTCCTAACACCAATAGACAATCTGCCTCCTCAATCGTATGTAAAATCTTATTAAACCCTTCAACCGTAAACCATTTACCTGTATCACCAAATAAAACAACATCCGGTTTTATGAAACGTTCTCTCTTTTGAGGAGTATCGCAATAGTCACAAATATAAAATTCATTAATGGTCTGAAAACGATTTAGCATTTCTTCGGTAGTGTAACTTTTATCGCAATGTAAGCAAGACGCTGTTTTCATTGTTCCATGAAATTCAATTACGCTTTTACTTCCTGCTTTTTGATGAAGTCCATCAATATTTTGGGTAATAATATGAGAAACTTTCCCTTCTCTTTCCCACTTTGACAAGATTTCATGTCCTGCATTTGGCAAAGCTTCCGGATGATAAAGATTGTCGAGTGCAAATTGATAGAACTCTTTTGGATTTTGATAAAAATAATCAAGCGAAAGAATATATTCAGGTGCCAATTGATAAACTCCAGTCCTTGAACGAAAATCCTTTATGCCTGATTCGGTACTTACTCCGGCACCAGTAAGTACAACAATGTTCTTCGCATTTTTGATTAGGGTCACACATATATCAAACTGATTATTTTCCATCAGGTCACCTCTCCTTTTTTAAGCGTTTCTCAAGCATGTAAATGAATCTAATTTATATTATTTTACTACATAGAAAAACGATGAGTAAAAAACTCATCGTTTTTGTTTTCGTGCCTGCCTCCCACTACCTTACAAAATTTTAAAGTACTGGGGGGCAGGCATTATAGATGTTACGCAAACGCACGTAATTTTTCATTCTTTTTTAGTTGCAATGGTTTATGTGTGTAATAGATTTTTGCAAGTGCGTGATTATCGCATAGAGAACATTTAATTTTATAGGAAGCTTTGCTAATATGGGGAGTATCTAAGAAGTTTAAAATTTCTTTCATATGTCTGTCACAGGCCCACATGATTTCACCCCGAATTCGTATTATTTTAATTCACTAATTAAATAGTTGTGACTTCTTTCTGAATTTTATCTGGCTTTCTCTTTTTGACGACTTCTGTAAAATCATCATCCCAAGAAATTGAAATGTCTCCGTTAGTAACGAAAGTTTGACACCCAAGACGGTAACCTTCTTTTAACCATTCTTCCCCTAATTTTCTTCTTTCCTGCACTTTGACTTTATCTAAAAATTCTTCGCCTTCTTCTGTTTTAAAAACGCAGCTGCCGCAAATTCCTCCGCCACATCGGTTTGGGAGTTCTCCATCATAACGAAGGGACATCCTTAAAATATTTGAATCCTCTGGTACCTCTAATTGTTTATTGCTGTTAATGAAATTTATTTTTGGCATGCTTCGTTTCCTCCCTTTTATTTATCTTCTTGGTATACAATATACCACATTTAAAATTATCAGACAATACAAATATTTTAAATCTTTCCATTTTTAAAAAAAGGTAAATTTTAGACCACATCGAGTAGACGGTGTGGTCATGGCCATTGTTGAAAGCTCACTCCAAGATCTTTTCTAGAATAGATCAAGTGGACATCAATTTTTCTTTTTTATTTAGCTTTTCTTTTATATTTCCAATATAAGTGATATAAGCTTTTTTTGAGTTTTCAATATGAATCCTCATTAAGTATTCAGCCATTTCCGCTTCTTTATCACGTAAGGCTTTCATGATATCGATGTGTTCTTTTAATGATTCTTTTCTACGGCCTGGTGTCTCATATCCCATATTTGCAGCCATATGTATATAGTCAATCAGACCAGAGAGAATCTCAAATAATTTAGGGCTTTTCGATGCTTTATTAATGAGACGATTCATCTCAATATGCTCAAGATTAAAATTTTCTTCCGCTTGATCTGTTAACTCCATCAGTTCTTTGATCTTTTGATCCAATTCTAGTTGTGTTTCTTTATCCATCCGCCCCGCAGCCAATTTAACGGCAAGTACTTCTAATGAGGCAAGGATTGTAAATACCTCGATGACTTCATTCTCGGATATATTCGAGACAACGACACCTTTTCTGGGAACTGTTTTCACAAAACCTTGGGATTCCAAGCGGAACAAGGCTTCTCGAATCGGTGTCCGGCTGATACCTAATTTTCCAGCCAGTTCTCGTTCAATTAACCGGTCGCCCGCTTTTAATTCGCCCTCAAGAATCATTTCCTTTAAATAGTTATACGCATGCTCACGAATCGATAAAAGATTGTTTTCCTCCCATCTTAAATCCATAGTTTTCACCCGCTCATTTTATTTATTTTTTACCTTTCCGTCTTATGAAAGAAAAACACCACCATAAACTAAGCAGCAAACAATTAATAGGGATGGGTGCATTTTTATTTTGATTAAGGCAAAATAACTAACCACAGCTAATAAGACTAAGTGAAAAAGACCACTTTTTTCATATGCTGTTAAAAAGAATTGATAGGCCATCACAGCAAGTAAAATGAAAATAATCGGCTGAACAGACTTTGTCATAAGCGCCACTTTTGGAGAGCCTTTAAATAGATTGATAAACTTAAAAAGTAAAATAACAGCCAGTGCAGAAGGCAGGATGGTGGCGATTAGAGCAATCGTTGCACCGGGAACTCCCCCTAGTTGATAACCAATATAGCCCCCCATTTTGGTGGCAATCGGTCCAGGCAGGGCATTTGCGATCGCTAAGACATCCCCAAACTCGGAGAGGCTCATCCAATGGTAATGGTTGACCACTTCATTTTGAATTAATGGTATCGTTGCTGGACCACCGCCGTATCCCAATAAATTAGCAATAAAAAAAGACCAAAAGATATGCAAATAAATCATGAACTTTTTTCCTTTCTCTGAAGAAGCATCTCAGCTGAAGCTTTTGCCGCTTTTTCCTTTCGATCGGCAATGATAAAGGCAACGATGAGAAATACCGCAATTAGGATACCGGGATGTACTCCAAGAAACTGAACGATAATCAAGGTAACGATCGAAAGCGTGAGCATGATCGGAAAACCTAAGCCTTTACGGCCATTTTGAAAAAATCGGTAAGCCATCTCCAATAACATAAATCCGATCACCGGTGTAACCCCTTGAACCATTCCGCTGACAATCGGTGATTCCTTAAAGGAATAAAGCACACCCAATAAGGCAATCATTGCGACAATCGAAGGCAGAATGTGGGTTAGAATGGCCACGGTAGCCCCTAAATACCCCTTTACCTTGTAACCTATATACGCAGCCATTTTTGTGGCAATCGGCCCCGGCAAAGTATTAGCTAATGCGAGGATTTCTACAAATTCTTGTTCGTCCATCCACTTGTATTTTTTTACAGCCTCAAATTCAATCAACGGTATAGTCGAGGGTCCGCCCCCATAACCAGTGACACCGGTGCGGGCAAATCCAATTGCTAACTCAAGATATGTTTTCAGTTGATTCTCCCCCTTTTTATACCAATATAACATTTTTATAGCATTTTTAATAGGAGCATAGATTAAGAGAGACCTCATTCTGCGAAAACATACAAGAATGAGGTCCGGTTTTTCTTATTTTTTTATATCGGCTGCAGTAATTACTTCCAGACCATCGCCTTCTAAATAGGTTTGCAATGCTTGAAGTGCTGCGGTACCCACGGCAGTATCTTGCTCGCCGTTTCCGCCACTTACTCCAATTCCACCTACCACTTCACCATTGACGACAATTGGGAACCCGCCAACAAAAATGGCGAACTTCCCTGGAAGCATTTGTTGAATTCCAAAAGCTTCATTTCCAGGAAGCGCAGGTCCATTAGGTTCCTTGTTAAACAAATGGGTAGAACGTTTGTGACCAGCAGCTGTGTAAGCTTTCGCGATCGAGATTTCTGGTCCTGTAATGCGTGCTCCATTCATGCGTTCAAGCGCAATTAGGTTTCCTCCGTCATCAACTATTGCGATTGTCTCAAATACATTGATCTCTTCTGATTTTTTCTTTGCAGCCTCAATCATTAACTTTGCTTCCTCTAGTTCAATTTTTAAAACAGATTTCATACCGGTTCTCCTTTATATATCATATTGTTATTAATAGCCCATATAGACCGTTTTTACTTGCGTAAAGAACTCTAAGCCTACTCTTCCAGATTCACGGAAGGTAGAGGTACTTGACTTTTTCAAGCCTCCAAATGGTGCATTCATTAAGTTTCCAGTCGTGGTACGGTTAACCTTTACTGTCCCCGCTTGGATATCTTTGGTAAATTGGTTAGCAATTTTAAGATTATTGGTCACAATCGAAGCAGATAAACCATACTCGACATCATTCGCAACAGCGATGGCTTCTTCATATGTATCTACTTCAATCACAGCCACCACTGGACCAAAGATTTCTTCTTTTGCAATCCGCGAATTCGCTTTTACATTCGTAAAAATAGCCGGCTGGACATAGTATCCTTTTTCGAATTCTCCAGATAATATTTGCTCTCCGCCATAGACCAATTCAGCGCCATCTTCCTTACCGAACTCAATATACTTTAAAACATTTTTCAATTGCTTTTCGTTGGCAAGCGGACCAATTTTCACACCAGTTTCAAAACCATTCCCAACTTTTAGTGCACTTGTTTTTTCAACGAGTTTTTGAACAAATGCCTCTTTTACATTTTTCAAGACGATAACACGACTTGTTCCTGTACAAGCCTGCCCTGTTAACGAAAAGCCCCCGTTTACCGTCAATGTAGCGGCAAGATCGAGATCAGCATCTTCCATAACAATAAGCGGATTCTTCCCGCCCAGTTCCATTTGCGTCCGGGTCGTAAAGCCTGCCTTTTTATGAATGTCTTCACCTGCTGCAGTTGAACCTGTAAATGTGACAGCCCTAACAGCTGGATGAGTGACTAATAAATCGCCCACATCTGATGCTTTTCCAGTAACAAAGTTAATTACACCTTTAGGAATTCCCGCTTTATCTAGCGCTTCGACTAGACGAAAAGCGATCAATGGAGTATCAGAGGAAGGTTTAAAAACTACCGTATTCCCCGTGATTAATGCGGGAGCGATTTTTCGGGCTGGAATAGAAAGCGGAAAGTTCCATGGAGTAATGACACTGACAACTCCGAGTGGTTCTCTTTCCGTTGAAACTTTCATGTTTGCATCATCATTGGGAAAGGTTTCCCCTGTGAAACTTTGACCTTCTACTGCATAATAACGGAGGGTTTGCGCAGAACGTAATACCTCATTCTTAGCATCATCGACATGCTTGCCTTCTTCCCTTGTTAACTCCTCTGCCAAAGATGCTACATTTTGCTCAAGAATACTGGCAGCTTGATTTAAGATCGCTGCACGTTTGGAAGGAGCTGTTTGGGTCCAGCTAGGAAAAGCATTCTTGGCCGCTTCAATCGCTAGTTGTACATCTTTTTCATTTGAAGCTTGGAATTCACCAACAAGATCTTCGGTATTTGCTGGGTTCACACTAAAAAATGTTTTCTTGCTAACCGATTCCTGCCATTCTCCATTGATATAATTATTGAATGTCTCTACTTTTGTAGTTATCACTACTATCACCTTTTTTCATTTATTAAGTTCCTAATTATTAGTAGAAAATATGATCCTATAAAAATGGCCGTCAATTAAACCTTATATTACAAGATTAATATGACGGCCGATAATAGCGCTTCCAGTTATCTATTTACTTTGTTTCTACAAGAGCACCTAAATCTTTTTCAATATACTCTTTCCAAAGTCCATCCATGTACATACGGCGCATTTTTGCTCCTGTACGAACAACTTCTAAGCAGCGTTGTTGTAATTCAGGTGTGTCAGCGTGGTCAAGAACAATTTTGTATCCGCGCTCACCATGGATTTCATCTGAAACGATGTGTAAGTCAAAGAATTCAATTTCTTCATCTGTAAATCCGTATTTTTCACGTAAAGCAGGAGTTTGCTTCCGGTAAATATCAGGAACTTGTGATTCTAATCCAACAACAAGTGCTGCAGTTGCTACAACAAAATTCTCACGTGCTGCCACCGCAAAACACCAGCTTTGAAGACCTAAAGTTGTTGGAGCCATATTGTTAGGATCAATAATTCTTTCTGCAGTCGTACCGCAAGCTTCCGCAAATCGAATCAATAAGTCAGTGTGACGATCTGCTGCGATTTCTTCTTCATACATATTTTGTAGAGTGAAATCTTTTGCAGCTGCAAATTTCGGATCTTGTGGAGTATTGTGGTAAATATACGCTAAGTAATCAGCGAATGGTCCTACATAATGGTAGTGATTTTCAGCCCAACTAGCAAAGTGTTTTCTTTCAAGTTTGCCTTCTGCCCAAGCTACTGTAAATGCAGCCTTCTGGCTATGGTTCCCTTTAATTGCTTCCTCTAATTGTCTGCGAAATTCATCTTTAGATAATAATTCTGTCAACTGAAACTCCTCCTCTAATTTTATGTAGGTACCCAACCTTAGATTGGCATTTGATATTTTGTATACCAAATTAGTTTAAAAATTAAAAGATTGTGGATATTTTCCCTTTCCAGCAGTCTCTTTTTTTATAAAACTATTGATTTGGTATACCTTACGTTTATACTACCAAGATATTTTTTATTTGTAAATATAATTTTTAGAATTTTTTAAAGATTATTTTTATTTTTTAAGAACTACGATTATTGCTGGACATTCACTTTCAAATCTAACAATGTATATAGTTCTTTTGATAGATTATCTAATGCTTCTTCTACGATCTGCTGGCCAATTTCCCAGCTAGCTTTTGTGCCATCGCCAATACAGCCATTATTCGTCATTTCTTCATAATAATAAAATCCTTGAATCGCTTTACCAGGGCGAAGCTGTTTCCATCTACCCTCTTCTTGTATATCACCTTTCTCTAGTTTTTCGAGACGGACAAGTTCAGGAGCTAAATAAAGCGCTTCCGAAACTTCGCGTTCACAACTATGACCAAATAAGGTAGAAGTAACATTTTCCTTAATTGCCTTTTTAGCAGAGGCAGTCGTTTTGGCATAATAGATTTCTACATTCAGTTCATTTGATAACATCATCGAGGCCACATTTAGCGTCGACTGATTGCCGCCATGTGAATTTAAAAATAAAAACTTTTCAATCTCGTGATGCTTCAATGATGAAACTATATCCTTTAACACCGCAATTAATGTGGTCGGCTGCAAGGAGATTGTTCCCGGAAAATTCAAATGATGCTGAGAAACTCCCATATTTACAGTTGGTGTCACCAATGCATATGGAAACATTCTTTGACCTAGTTTCTTGGCCATCCTCTCAGCTAAAACAGCATCACAGCTTTCAACCATATGTGGGCCGTGCTGTTCATGGGCACCGATTGGAATTATGGCTAATTGAACTGTCTTCAATGATTCTTCTACTTCTTTCCATGTCATACTGGTTAGATCATAACAATCCATGAGTACTCACCTACTTGAGTTTATTGTATTTTGTATACCAATTTTAAAAATAAATACATTCTCTATTAAGATTGGATCATTGATTGCTTCTTCGGGGGCTGAACGGAAATATTTTCTTGCGATATTTCAATATCCTCTTTAATTGTCATTTGGCACGTTAATCGGTACCCCTCGTTCACCTTATCTCCAAGCATTTTTTCTTCTTTCCAATTCGGTGGTGCCAGCCCTTCAGATCCATTCAATACGATACATGTACATTTCGTACAGCGTCCCATTCCGCAGCCATACTTTAGTTTAGGAAGTTGGCGGGTACCTGCCAAAACAACTAAATTGGCATTGTCTTTAACCTCTTGTTCGATTGTCGTTCCATCCACATGAAGGATTACTTTTGGCATATTGTTACCCCTTTCTGTTTTTTCTAAAAATTTTGATACTTTTCTGAAGTATACAATCTTTTGGATAGAGAATCAAACTAGAATTTTAAAAAAGATTAAATTTTTTTGAAGTCAGGCTCTTATTCTAGCACTACCCAAGGAATTATTTAAATATTTAGAATATGTTCTTGAACATTTTAACTGCATACGATAAAATACACATAAGAGTTTGGTATACAATATTCCTTGGGGGTGAGTAACGAAAAAATCTTCATCTAATAGGTTTCGATACTTATAGCAACAAATACCCATACTTACCTGATTATTTTTTAAATAGGACTAATAAATTACTTTAAGGAGTGTTCTAGATGGGGAAATATATTGTACTAACAAATAAGGATACCTTCCAAACGATTCTTGAAAACGATGGTTTAAAACCGGTTGAAACCTACCATTTCTATTTCTTTGATAGTTTAAAGGCGAAATACACAATTGCTGAAGTACTTGACGAATCGATTAAAATCCAATTATTCGAGAAATATGAAGGAAAGGAATATGTTAATCAGATTGCTGTTAAGTTTTTTGAAAAGTTTGAGACACTTGAAGCTGCTCGTGAGGAATTAAATGAGATCGTAAAAGCTTCTGGAAACAGTCAAGATTCTGTAAACTCCAAACTAGTTAAATCAACTGAGGTTGCGGTTTAAGCTTTATTATCATCATGGTTAAATGATTGCTTCTAAATAGGTAAAATCCGGAGAGACACTGCTTTCTTTCCGGATTTTATTCTTTAAAAAACAAAAAGCGCAAGCGCCCGTTTAGCGGCGTATGGACTGGAGCGCTCCAACCGAGATTAAGGAAACACGGAGAGCGCTAGCGCATTCGTGCTTGACTTATCGTAGGGCGGAGAGCGAAGTACACTAGCCGCTGGGCGCTGGAGCTGGATTCAGAGATCTATTTGAATACATTCACGATAGATTATTTTATTATTTCCTACTAACAAAAAACCGCTACATGATTGTAGCGGTTGAATGTGTAAGTTTAAAATTTAAGCGTTTTTCTTAGTGAAGCTAATTTTCTCTCAGCTTTTTCTGCTGCACTTTTAGAACTAAATAGAAACTTAAACATATATAAGCCCCCTATTAATGAGTTATTTGATACTGTAATTTTATAACGAAAAGAAAAAGAAAACAAGTATTTTGTATACCATATACCAAATTAAAACTTCATTCATGGCGGATTTGTGACATTTTTAAGTTTTTAAGATATGTTTGGTATACCATATTAAAGAGATAGGGTGTTGATATGCTGAGATATATGTTTTTTATCGTTATTTTAATGTATTTATTCTCTGTACTTTTACCTGGGCTCCATCTTGGTGTAATGATTTCCTCGCTAAGTCTTTTAATTGTTCTTGTTACCATATTTCAAGCGAAGCGATTTGTTCAAGTATTAGGAGGTACCTTTTTACTATTTGGAGTGGTCTTACTATCGACAAGCGGAGCCTCGTGGCAGCAATACATTCTCTCTTTTGGCCCCATGCTGGACTTGCTTACCATGTTTACGTTAATTCCGATATTAGGGATTCCCATAAAATTAGGCGGGTATAGCGGCGGCATACAAAGTGTGATTACAAAGAGGGTAAAGTCCTCAGGACAACTGTATATGATCACTTCTGGCATTTCGTATTTTTTTAGTATTTTTATGAATCTGGCCACCTTGCCAATGACTTATTACTCGATTCGGCCCGCATTAGATGTCATACCCGTTGAGAATAAAGAGCGATTCATGAGCAGAGCGATTTCACGCGGATTTGCGATGCCTTTACTTTGGGCACCTGTTACCCCAATTGTCGGAATTGTGATCACGATGACAGGAGTCAGTTGGGTATCGATTCTTCCATATGTTATTCCTTTAAGCATCGTGGGAGTAGGTGTGGATTGGTATATTGGCTCACGTAGAGCAAATATTATGATCCATAACAAACAGGACCTATCCGTCCACGAAACTGCTGCTACGATAGAAACCACAGATCCAGCTAATCGTTCGAGGAGAGTCTTACAAATACTACTAGCCATCGTCATTTTTAATGTTGTTATTTCTTTAGTAGAATCAAAGTTTCCTTATCCATTTTTAATATTAGTATCATTAATGGTTATCCCATTTTCGTTCGCCTGGTCCCTCTTCTTAAAAAAGGGTAAAGAGTTCGGTGACCATTTGCTCAATCATTTAAAAACCTTTTCTGTCAGTATGAAGGATCAATTCTTCATTTACTTATCAGCAGGTTTTTTCATCTCAACTATTAACATATCACATGCAAATGTCATGCTGGATGCCTGGGTCAATAAGTTTATCAATTTTGCTGGTGTGGAGATCTTTTTGATTTTACTACCGCTAATCCCGCTGGCTTTAGCATTTTTAGGCCTGCATCCTGCTGTATCCTTAGCATTAATGACTGAAGGGTTGAATCCAGAAGTTGTTGGAATTTCCCCACATATCTTGACAGTGGCGATGTTAGCAGGGGCTGTCTCTGCTTTTCTAGTTGGTCCATATAATGCCACTTTAGGGCTTATGTCAAGTATTGTTAAGGAAAGCTCCTATAAGGTGTCGAACTGGAATCTTTCTTTCGCAAGTATATATATCGGCTGTGTTATGTTGTATTTATTTATTTTACAATTGTTTTTATCTTAATAATTGTGCAGAAGAAAAGGTGTCAATCGAATGATTGACACCTTTAGCCATTTAAGTGGCATTACGTTCAGAAATATCACTAGATTTTTCTGCTTTAACTTCCTTGACTATTTCTTTCGCAAAGTGGCCAAGACTCCCCTCACTATACGATCGGATCACTTCAGGCGCTAACGATGTTAATGCTCTTTTTAGGTATGCTGGCGATAACCCTCTGTTCACAAATTCCGTCTCGATCGTTATCGCTGTCTTTATGGCAATATACGTCGCTAATTTATTTACTTCCGTTAGACAATTTTCACTATCGACCATTACCTTACCAAGTTCGTGAAAGAGTTCTCCAACAGTTCTGGGCAACGCTGATTCAGTAATAAATAATCCATTACCATGTTCAAGTAAATCTTTAGAATGTCCCATATACTTGACCCCATGAACCTGTAAGTCGGGAAACTGGACCATTATTTGCTTGGTAAGGAGGTTCGTTGCCATATTAATGATAATAGGTGTATGTGAAGTATAGCTTTCCAGTTTTAACGAGGTGATAAATGGAATAACCTCCGTCGCAGGTAATGCTAAGATTAAGATATCGACATCCTTCAATTCACTTTCTGTTAAAATGTATCCACATTGAAACGTTTTCAGAAAGTTTTCTGCTTTCGTTTGCACCGGATGATAAACTCCAAGCTCAATCCGTTTTTTATCCCAATGGGTCATCATGGCTGTCCCTAATTTACCGAGCCCTACTAAACCAATTCTTTGTTGTTTCATTTTCTATCCCCTCTCCCTCTCATCCTATGTCGGCAGGCATTTTAAGATAACGATTAATAAACGAAAAAGAAAAGCGCAAGCGCCCTGGTCAGCGGCGTATGGTCTGGAGCGCTCCAACCGAGATAAAGGAAACACGAAGAGCCGGAGGCGATTCGATGTTGACTTATCGTAGGGCGGAGAGCGAAGGACACTAGCCGCTAGGGCGCTGGAGCTAGACAGTAATCTAAGTTCAAAGACCTATACTTTCTTATCATAAAAATAATAAGGCTATCTTAAAAAATCAGTTTGCTGCTGACTTTTAAGATAGCCCTTTATTTATTAGCGACCCCTAATTTCAATCTAGTCTAATGTAACGGTAAGTTGGAGAAAACAGTTTATTTACCAGATTATAACCGCCAAGATTGTTGCAAGGAAAAGGCCGGTAATAACTGGGAAGAAATTCTTCCTCGCCAGCTCTAACGGTGAAACTTGTAAGAAGCCTGCAACGGCGACAAGTGATGACCAGGCAATCAATGTACCTCCACCGCTCCACACTGCACCCATTTGTCCAATAGCTGCAAGTACGGAAGGATCGATGTTACTTCCAGGTCCAATAGCACCAGACAAAGCACCAGTTAACGGAAGTCCAGCAAACCCTGAACCATCTAATCCGGTAATGATACCAATGATTAAGATACTAAATGCTGCAATAATCGGGCTGTGAGGAATATAATTTTGACCTGCTTGAATCAAATCAAAAAGAAATCCTGGTTTAGCTGCATCTTCACCTAAGGAAAGGATTTGCGCAGAAAAATCTCCACTTCCCATAAAGAAGTAACCGGCAATCGGAATAACAGGAGCCATGGCTCTAAAAGCAAATACAAAACCTTCGGTAATATGTTCACTGATTTTATCAAGTGCATGAATACGGTTAAAAGCAATCGTCGCTAAAACTAAGAGAATCGTGGCAACCCCACCGATAAAGGCAGCACCATCGCCTCCCTCGAATCCAGCTCCACCGCCAATTTTGGATTGGACCATAAAAATCATGACACCTAGCATCGCTAAAGGTACAATGATTGCAAAGATTTTTCCCCATTTTTGTTTTACTCTAATAACTTCAGCAGTTTCTTCTACTGTAGCAGCAAGCTCCTCGGTAACTTGGAAGAATGCTTTTTCATTATTATTTTCATTAACAGATTTTTTGGTAATCGCTTTTCGATGTGTGGCGTACACAATTGCAAGAGCGCTAAAACCTGTAATGAGAGAAAGAATGAAGGCTTTATCTGAAACTAAAGCTTTATCAATCCCAGCAGCTTTCGCACTTAACATTGGGGCTACTTGCATAATATAATCCGATGAAAGGGCCATACCCTGTCCGGCAATAACAATAACCATTGCTGATGTCATGACTGGTAATCCGGCACTTACTGCAGCAGGTACTAATAATGCACAAATTAATGGAACAGCCGGAGTTGGCCAGAAAAAGAGTGAAATCACAAACGTCGTAACCATTAACACTAAATAAGAAACGTGTCCATTTACCATTATTTTTTGAATCGGCACGACCATCCTTTTATCTGCACCTAAATCCTTTAGGGAATTAAGAAGACCGATCATGATGGAAATGATTAGGAAAATACTAAATAGTTCCTTAGCGGCAACGAGATTGGCATTAAAAACAGCTTGAAATCCGCCAATCAAGCTCCCTTTATACACGGCTGCTACGATAAAGGTTCCAACTATAAGTGGTAAAACAACACCTTTTCTAAGAAGCATGATAATAATAACGGCTACAGTGACAACTAGATAGACCCAATGGGCTGCTGTTAATTCCATATTTACCCTCCGTTGTTTTAAATAGTTTAAAACCGTGTCGCGAAAGATTTCCTTTAAATATGGGAAAAGATCGTAGGAGAGGAGTAAACGTTAAAATAGGATTTTTATCATGGTGTATATCCTCTACTTTTGGTGTTCTTTTCTTAATCCCTAAAAAGATAAAAAATGGCATGATTCATAAAAAAATTTTCGAGAGATTATGTTTTGCATACTGTAGATTGTATACCATGATTTTATAAAGAATGACTGATTACAACTGGATACTAAATTAAAGAACTCTCCATTAACATCGTCTTTTCTATTTCCTAAAAAACAATCAATCTACTAGATATTCTGAATGCGCTTACATGTTTTTTTGGTGATTTCTAGTAGAATATTATTTTAGGAATAATAAATCAACCCCTTTTCACTATGTACACCTTGTTTATTATAAGGTTGAAAATAATATACCATTATTCTTTACTTATTGCAAACTATTTTGAAAATTTAGAAGTTTATTTATATTCATAAGATTACTATTGATTTTATTGGTTTAATCGGCTAAAATATATTAAATTATCGGTATACGGTATACAATAGAAATTTTATACATAGTTTGATAGCTTTCTATTTGAATAGCTGCTAATAACTAATCACGAGGTGAATAAATATGCTTAGAGTTGGAATCATTGGATATGGAGTACTTGGAAAAGGTATTAGCGAATTAATTGACTTAGGACAAGCTGGTGATGTCGTCCTTCAATCCATTTTAGTTAGAACCCCGCTAGGTTCTTCGGACAAATCACCAGATCAGTGTACAGTCACTACGAGTGAAGATGTATTTTTTAACCAAGATTTAGATATTATCATTGAAGCAGCCGGACACCATGCCCTTCAACTATATGGAGAAAAGGCCATTTCCTCGGGAAGTCATTTAGTTATCCTTTCCGTCGGTGCTTTAGCAGATAAAGATTTTTATGAGTCCCTACAGGAGGCAGCTAGAAAATACAAAAAACAACTGATTATCCCCTCAGGGGCCATCGCAGGTTTGGATCGTATTGCCGCTGGGGTGTTAGGTGAAATTGATGAAATTACACTGATTACGAGAAAGCCGCCAAAAAGTTGGTATGGGACAATTGCGGAGGAAAAAGTTGATTTAGAGACGATTGCAGATCCATTTTGTATCTTTGAGGGGACCGCCAGAAATGCAGCAAAATTATTTCCTCAAAATGTAAATGTATCCGCTGCGCTAAGCCTTGCAGGTGTCGGCTTTGATAAAACGAAGGTTCAAGTGTATGTAGACCCGACCATTCAAATGAACACACATACCATAGTGGCCAAAGGCTATTTCGGGCAAATGGAAACCACTATTCAAAACAATCCATATACGGAAAATCCTAAATCGAGCCCGATCGTCGCTATGAGTGTGGCAAAAGTATTGCAAAACCTAACGACATCTGTGGTAATCGGTGTTTAATACCGTGTCGACAGAAAGAGAAACTCTACCCTGCGAGGGATAGAGTTTCTCTTTTTATTTCTTCTCTTTTCCTTGATTGACTGCCTCAATATATGCTTTTCGGGAATTTTCAATATGAATTTTCGTCAAATACTCGGCCATTTCCACTTCTTGATTAATAATAGCCTCCATGATTCGTAAGTGCTCTTCCATCGACTGTACCGGCCGGCCCGGATTTTTATACCCTGTCTTAGCAAACGCACGAATATAATCCGATAAGCCGCTTAATATTTCATAGAGTTTAGCATTTTTTGCCGAGCTATATAAGAGATGATTCAATTCACCATGTAAATTAGAGAAATCATGATCATTTTTATGCTGTAAACAATCTTCCACCCTTTTACTGTACTCGACGAATTTACTTTTGGTTTCATCGTCCAACTTCTGAACAGCTAATTTGGCTGCCAAAACTTCAAGCGATGAAAGAATCGTAAATACTTCAATAATTTCCTTTTCAGAAATATCCGCGACAATAACACCTTTTCTTGGAACAGTTTTGACAAACCCTTGAGATTCTAATCTAAATAACGCTTCACGGATAGGTGTCCTGCTAATATTTAATCGTTCAGCTAATTCCCGTTCCACTAAACGATCACCTGTTTTAAATTCCCCCTCTAAAATAAGGTCCTTAATATGAATAAAGACCCTTTCGCGTAAGGATATTAAATCTTCCTCGGCCCAATTATTCCCCACAGTTTCTCCCTCTTTCTAGGTATACATTGTACCAATTATAACTCACTCTATTTATAAACATCAAATTCTTTGGACGGAATTTCCAATATAAAAATAGTTAGTAAGTAACTTTACTATCTAGGGAGATTTTCAACTGGTTTATTACTAATTACACCCTCACCTAAGACAGCATGTGTAATAATCTTTGTCATCACTTCAGCGATCGTCATCACAGTAAATAATCTGGTATTATTCAAAGATTGTACGGGCGATAATGGATCTAAGTAATTAACCACTGCCTTCATATGGTATTTACCCACATGTGGCAGTTTTTTATTGACAGCCATGCCAGGAATTAATGAGCCTTCTTTTAAAAAAATAAACCCAATTTGCCTTTCATCTCCCAAACAAGCATCGATCCCCAAAATAAACGGATCATTGTGTGTTTGATTAATTTCTTTCAGGATCTTTTTAATATTTAAGGCATGAACTGGTTTTTCTAATGTGCCATATACAGGGAATGGAAGGTCCGTTTCTTTTAGCATCGTTCCCACTAAGGGACCTAGTGAGTCTCCTGTTGACCGGTCGGAACCCACACATAAGAAAATGACTTCTCTGGAGGTATTGCTAAGGACTTCTTTCAGTTTATTAACAAATTCCTTAAACTCATTTCCCTCATGTGTCTCTTTAACGGAAAAATAGCATGACCCTGCTGCCTTATCCATCGTCTTTTTCTTGCTGTCAAAAGGCCACATTAGCATCAACCCTCTTCTCAAGTTGTAGTTCCCTAAATCTGTCCATCTACCCACCGTCATGATCCCTACACTTCTCTCGAGAATTTTTACACATCTACATATATTTTATGATAGCAAGACTAAAACCTTCTATACCCTCGCTTATAAAAATTACAAAAAAATTCAGATAAGTTCACATTTCTGTAACAAATTAAGTGCCTGACACCATTATTTTTGAGAAATAGGTGTCAGGCACCATTTTAATCGTATTGGCTTTCTATGGTACGAATCTGGTCATACAGTTGCTGATTTATGGGTGTTGATAGCCCGTATTGATGGGCTAGGTGCAGGACTGTACCGGCAAACAATTCTACTTCGCTGTAGCGTTTGACCTCGATATCTTGAGCCATTGACGGTTTACCGTCTGGACTTAAGGTGGCCAATACACTTAACCAATAGTCTAAGTCAGCTTCTGATAAATCAATTCCTTCTTTTTCGGAAAGCGCGATGACCTCTCTCATCGCTCCAATCATTATCTTTCGTGCTTCTCCATCACGTTGAATCTCTCCATAATTACTCTGATAGACAGCCACCGTTTGATTGACCCCTACATTTAACATAAACTTACCCCATTGACGTTTCACCATATTCGTTTCAATCTCATAAGGTAGTTCTACCTTATCAAAAAATGCCGCAACACGCTTGACCTTATCAGAAATTTCGCCTGGTTGTCGTTCTCCAAAACAAAGGATGCCCATATGGTCATAGGTGAGCTGATTTCCTACTTTAACGGCATCCATTCCTTGGGCGACACAATATAAAATATGTTCATCCCCATAGATCTCTCCAATCAAAGCCTCACTGGAAATTCCATTTAATGCAGATAAAATAATCGTCTGATCACCCACATGATGCATTACTGACTGAATCGCATCTTTTAAACCATCAAATTTTACCGTGAAAATCAGCAAATCTGCCGGCTCGCATGGTTCATCGGGTGTCAAGTAAGTGAAATTGCAGCGCTCCCCATTACAATAAACGTGTTCATTTTCATATCGATAAATCCGCTCCCGATTTGCGATGATACGAATATCTGCTTTTGGCATTTTCTTCGATAAATGATGTCCATATAGAATTCCTAATGCCCCTAGACCAATGATTGAAACCTTCTTAATCTCCATCACGAATTTCATTCCTTTCCCCATATTGCCTACTGTATGTAAGAAAATTTTCTAAATGTTCAGGACGTTTACACAAACTATTTTACTACTAGTATTTTATCTCAACTTATTTATTAAAAAAATAAAAAACTCTGTTGAATGATTAACAACAGAGTTTTCTAAAAATCGATCATTTATATACCACCACCATCATCATGAATGGTACTATTCTCCTTGCGAATGTTGGCTGAAAGACTGAACGCTCCCACAGTTGCGATCAATGTACTTAAAATGATAATAATATTATAAATATTAATCTCCACTAACAAATTCACAAGTATATATGATATTACAAGCGAAGCAAGTGGGGAAATAAGCCAGACTTTAAGAATTCTCTGAATAATAGATTTTTGCCAAATGCCAAATCCCTTTTGGGCAGCTCCAACACCCAAAATTCCGCAAGTCGTTACTTGTGTCAGCGGTATCGGGAGTCCAAATAAGGATGATACAATAACCAAGGTTCCTCCTGTAAAGGAAACTGCACTTCCTTCCAGTAAAGACAGTCTGGTAATTTTCTTCCCATTCGTTTCAAGAACCCTGTTCCCTAGTAAAATAGCTCCGATTGAAACGAAGAGCCCGCCAATCCAGATTCCTTTAGTGGTGGAAATCATCCCGGCCCCAACCAATGGACCAACAGCATTAGCGACATTATTCATCCCAGCAGAAAATGCCTCTAAACAGCCCCCCGCGACAAGTAAAACTGCAAGCCATTTTTTCCATTTACCGTTTCCCGTTAGACCAACCCAGCGTTTCTCAGCAGCGGAAATGATTTTTCCAAGGAAAAACGTAATGAGAAAAGAAACAATCGGAACGACCACCCAAAATAAAACAATCACCAACAGGTTATTTATGTACAAACTTTTAAAAGCCACCCCAGCTCCTACAATCGAACCAACAGTAACCTCACTTGTCGATAGGGGAATTCCAATAATATTTGCAATAAATAATGTCAATGTAGCTCCAGCAAGGATTAGAACGACTAATTTAATCGTTAGGAGATGGGAAGGAATAATTCCCTCGCCAATTGTTTTCACAACCTCTCCACCGCCCAGCACTGCCCCTAGGAAAGCGGATATCGCCACTAACACCATTGCTAGTCGCTTACTCTTTATGGCGTCTGCACCATAGGCTGACCCCATCGAGGCTGCCGTCCCGCTTGCTCCAATATTCATAGCAAAGAAAAAAGCAATTATAAAAGCAATAGACGTCCAAACCATGTAGAATCTCCCCTTATGTCCACAATCTATAAAACTGGTAAACTACATTCTCGTTCCAGTTTCAATTCGCACTATTCAGGTAGGAATAATTTAATATGTTGACTATTATACCGCTCTCACCCCCAATAATCAATAAATTATTTCTGATGTCTTTGAATTTTCAAAAAAAGTGGAATAACGTTCATTAAATTGACTGACCCACTTTTTTGAACAAAAAAAAGAGTCCGAGGACTCTTTTTCCAAAGATAATTAGTAACCGGCTAAGCCAGATCAACAGTCTGGGATGAGGACAATAATGAAAAACCCTCATATCCCTTCGCTGCAATCTCATCACATTTTTGTCGGTATACCCCGACACCGCCTAAATAAATCAGGAATCCACGCGGCTTACCAGGAATATTTGCACCAGTGTACCATGAGTCAGTTTTCGTAAAGAGCGTGGATTCAGCCACTTCCCGGCAATGTTTACTCCATGCTTCCTCTGCGTCGACATTCGCCTCAATTGTTTCCACACCATGTTTTTGCATATACTCAATACAATCAGCAATCCATTCGACATGCTGCTCGATCGAGACAGGCATGTTACTTAGAACCGAAGGACTTTCCGGTCCAGTAATCATGAACATATTTGGAAACCCAGCATTGGCGATTCCAAGATAGGTCCTTGTCTGTGCTCCCCCTGCCCATTTCTCCTTCAGTGTTACTCCGTCTTTACCTCGGATATCCATTTTCAACAATGGCCCTGTCATTCCATCGTATCCTGTCGCAAAAACAAGTGTGTCAAATTCATACTCCCCGTCTGTTGTCCGGAGCCCATTAGGAGTAATTTCCTCAATAGGCGCTTTCTTTACGTCTACTAATGTGACGTTATCACGGTTATACGTTTCATAATAATTCGTGTCAATTATTGGCCGCTTCGTCCCATAAAAATAACTTGGAAGAAGTTTTTCTGCTACATTAGGGTCTTCTACGATTTGACAGATTTTAGTCCGAATAAATTCGGCCACAGTTTCGTTGGCTGCTTCATTAATTGTAATATCATAATACGCGCTAAACAGCCCTAATCCACCTTTCTCCCATGCCTCTTCGTAGACCCGCTCCCGCTCCTCAGGTGTCACTTCCAATGCTGACTTAGTAGGGATTGGCACTGGCTGGCCCCCCTGAGATTCACGCATTTGACGTTTGATTTCGCTGAAATTTTCCTTCGTTTTCCGGATGTACTCTGGGTCATAAGGATGATTTCGCGCAGGAGCGCAGTACTGTGGTGTCCGCTGGAACACAGTAAGGTGCTCGGCCTCTGCTGCGATGACTGGGATGGCCTGAACACCAGTCGACCCCGTTCCAATAATTCCTACCCGCTTCCCCTTGAAATCCACCTTTTCATGCGGCCAATGCCCGGTGTGGTACCAGTCGCCCTTAAAATTTTGAACTCCTTTAAAATTTGGAATATTGGCGGCTGATAGACAACCCACACCTGTGATAAAGAACTTGGCTGATACGCTTGTCCCATTATTTAAATAGATCTGCCATCTATTCGTCTCTTCGTTATAATGTGCTGCGTTTATCCTTGTCTTAAATTGGATGTCACGACGGAGCTCAAACTTGTCTGCGACAAAGTTTAAGTAACGCAGGATTTCTGGCTGCTCAGGATATCTAGAGGTCCATGTCCATTCTTTATAGAGTTCTTCTGAAAAAGTATAGTTATAATAGATGCTTTCCGAGTCACAGCGTGCTCCAGGATAACGGTTCCAATACCATGTACCGCCAACACCATCGCCCGCCTCATAAACATGGGTAGAGAAACCAGCCTCACGTAAGCGATGAAGCGTATATAACCCCGAAAAACCTGCCCCAACAACAACAGCGTCGTAATTAGCAACATGATTCGATTGTTTCATAGATTCCATCATACTCCTCCTCCAGCATCTATATTAATCGTTAAACCCTGCCAACCTTTTGGTCAATTTCACTTAAGAATTTGGCGAATTTAGAAATCGATCCTTTAATCCGTTCCGGAAATACCGCCATATTTGTAAAATAACCATGCACTAACCCTTCTTCAATGATTGATTCAACCTTGACCCCTGCCTGTTTTAGGCGTTCAGCATAGGCTAAACCTTCATCTCTTAGGACATCATTTTCTGCAGTAATAACATACGCCGGCGGAAGATTACTTAAATCATCAGCCAATAATGGCGCGATGTATTTATTTTTTGTATCTTCTTCATTGTTAATATAGTAATTGCCAAACCATTTCATTAAATCTCGATCCAGCCCAAACCCTTGTTGAAACTCTTCATATGATTTGGTGTCATACCCTAATGCTGTTACTGGGTAAATAAGAACTTGGGCCGCTATTTCTGGACCATTTTGTTCCTTGGAGATTAACGAAACGACGGCAGATAGATTCCCACCAGCACTATCACCGCCAACCACTAGATTGGAAGCGTTTCCATTTAATACCGCAGCATTTTCACTTACCCACTTTAATGCAGTATAAGAGTCTTCTACAGGGATAGGGAATTTATATTCAGGTGCAAGCCTATAATCCACTGAAACTACTACTCTTCCTGTTTGATTGGCAATCATTCGGCAACTAGGATCGGCCGTCTCAAGATCACCAATTACCCAGCCGCCGCCATGGTAATAGACAAACAGTGGAAATGGTCCTTGGCCTTCCGGTGTGTAGATCCTGACTTTTATTTCTGCATCATCTGCAACAGGTATCATTCGGTCCTCAACCTTCGCAAGCGGTGCCAACTCTACCTCAACAGGAGGAGCTAAAGCAAACATTTCTCTAACGGTTTGTGCATCTAATGTCTGGATCAATGGCATCTGACTGAACATTTCTAAATAAGCTTTTGCTTGCGGATCTAAATTGGCCAAAGAACATCTTCCTTTCCTAATGAGGATTTTTTTAACTTTCATAGAAAAGATTTCTTAAAAGTCTATCTAAAGATTACAATTTTTTGTATAATTTGAATATTCCTAATTTTAGACGTGCTATATCCCCTAAAAGGAGATGATAATTTGACATCTCAGTATACCTTTCAGCAACAAATTCAAAAATTAGAGGAAGCAACATGCCATGAGGAACGACTTTTTAAAATTCTTGATGTTTACATGGAGCTTTATCCCGTCAGGAATGCCTATTTATTTAGATTTTCCCCGTTAGGCTTTCTTGGAGAAGGTATTATCTTATTAACAGCTGATGGAATGGTACATATTGGGGATATTCGGGATGATGTCCGTTCCCTGCCGATTATTTACTCAGCGATTCATGAAAAGAAAGCGAAGTATTGTTCAGGAATTGAGTATTTGAAGCAAACAAGCAGTAAATACATAACATCATCGAGTATACATTCGGTTGTGGTTGTCCCAATCTGTTTTCGTTCAGTAATTATCGGCTATATTTGCACGAATGAGTTTATAAAAGGAGCTAGGATTGATGAAATTCTTCTTTCCTCCTTAACTCGTTATGGAAAAGAAGTTGGAAAGTTTCTGGAGAAATCCGACAATGTGGAGGACCCGCAATTTCTAAGTAAGAGGGAACTTGAAGTGATGCGCAGAATTGCTTGGGGAGAAAGCACAAAGGAAATGGCAGATTTAATGAAAATTAGCGAATTAACAGTCAAGCAGTATGTAAAAACAGCGATTAAAAAACTAGGTGTTCAGAATCGTTCCCATGCGATTGGCGAATTATTCCGCAGAGGAATTATCACGTAGTTTTTTGAAAGCGCTTTATTCACAAAGGTCCCAGCAGATTCGATTAAAAGTTTAGCACCCAAATGGGTGCTTTTGATTTTTTATTTAGCTGGTGCAAGTGCTCCATCCACATCATAGTTTTGGGGATCAATTTCTGTTTGTTTACCTACCACTAGTTTGGCTAGTTCTGCACCAAGATACGGCCCACTCGTTAACCCTGAAGCCCCAAGGCCATTGGCTAAATAGATTCCTTCAAATTGTGGCAATGCCCCAATCACAGGCAAAAAACCTGGGGTGAACGGCCGAAATCCAACTCTTGTTTCAAGATATGTGCATGCAGCTAGACCAGGTGCTGTTTCTAGCGCTTTGCTTAAAATCTCATGAATTCCACCAGCTGTTACACGCGTGTCAAATCCAGCTTCGTTTTCATGGGTCGAGCCGACAACAACTCGGCCATTTTCAAACGTAAGAATGTAATGATTTTTAGGCGGCATAATCACAGGCCATTGACTTGTATCCGTCTGGGGTAATTCTAGATGAATGATTTGCGCTTTTTGAGGTTTGACCAAAAACTCTACACCTAATGGCTGCAAAAGCTCGTTAGACCATGCACCTGCAGTCAGAATTACTTGATCTGCAGGATACATTTTATCTTCAATCTTAATCCCGACTACTTGATTCCCCTGCACCTCGAGGGACGCATTCCCGTGGTGAAATGTAACTCCATATTTTGTGGCGCCGCGTATTAATGCCTCACGCAATGCCCTTCCATTAACCCGTGCTCCCCCACTCACATGAACAGCCCCATATTCTTCAGATAATGGTGGGAATAGACTCTTTGTTTTTGACGGTGATAGAATAGTAATCTCACCGATTTCTGGTGCATCATCGCGACGTTTTCTCGCTCGTTCCGCCATTTGTTCCAGTTTATCCAGTTCCGTATGAAGACTGATTGCCCCAACTCGTTGGTATCCCGTGTCTCTCTCTCCGTCTGCTTCTAGTTGAGCAATTAATTCTGGATAGTAACGAGCTCCACCTTTGGCTAACTGATACCATGCTTTGTTACGCCGCTGTGAAAGCCAAGGGCAAACAATACCCGCTGCGGCATCAGTCGCCTGTCCGGAATCCATTCGATCAACTACTGTAACCTTTGCACCTAATTTCGCCAGATGATAGGCTGTCGATGCACCCAGAATTCCTGCTCCAACCACGATTATTTTCTGCATAAAACACCTGTTTCATTATTTTTAAAAAAAGGATTTAATAATTTCTTGTTCATTGTTACATTCGGAACAAATATATTCAATCTCTAGAGCATCTTCGCGTACCATATGCTCTGTTTCCTTGCCGCATTTTTCACAATAAAGATTCTTAGGGAATTCAATCATATCAAACACCACTCACTTTTCAAATATTGTTTTAACATCTTTTCATGAATAATATCCCCCAAGTTAATGAAATGAACCAAAGATGGTTAAATTATAGACGAGCAATTTCTCATTGCTCAAAAAACTTCGTCGGGAGTGATGTATCATGGCTAGAAACAAACTATTGGTTCCTGGAGCTGACAATGCTTTAGATCAAATGAAAGAAGAGATTGCCAACGAGTTTGGAGTTCAACTTGGTGCTGATACGACCGCGCGAGCAAACGGTTCAGTCGGCGGCGAAATGACAAAACGTCTTGTCGCATATGCTGAACAAACCCTCAGAAATCATCAAAATCAATAACAGATGATTTCAATCGAAGGCTGTCCCATAGAATTTGGGACAGCCTTTTTCAATTTTGGGTATACAAACTTCGCCATTTTACGTTTAAATAAAAGAAAAAGAAGTTAAGGAGGAAATCATGAAACAACGAACAGCGATTGTTACGGGGGCATCAAGCGGCTTCGGGATGCTAACCGGGATTGAATTGGCAGTAAAAGGCTTTACAGTGATTGCAACTATGAGGAATATCAACAAATCAGAGCCTTTATTAACTCTTGCTAAAGAAAATAATGTCGAGGATCTCATTCATGTTCAACCGCTTGATGTTACTTCCAGTGATTCCATTCAACATTTTCATGATATTCTCCGTGAGTATCCCGTTGTTGAGGTATTAGTAAACAACGCAGGGTTTGCCCTAGGCGGTTTTAGCGAGGAGCTTTCCATTGAAGAGTATAGGAGTCAATTCGAAACCAATCTGTTCGGAGTAATTGCTGTCACCCAGGCAGTTCTGCCATCGATGCGGACAAGAAAGCAAGGCAGAATTATCAATATCAGCAGCATTAGTGGAAGACTAGGATTCCCAGGATTATCAGCTTATGTCGCTTCTAAACACGCTCTTGAAGGTTATAGCGAAAGCCTGCGCCTCGAGTTGAAGCCATTTGGGATCGACGTTTCCCTCATTGAGCCTGGTTCCTATCAAACCAATATTTGGGCAAGTGTGGACGGGATGGAAGTCAATCCTGAGTCCCCGTACCTATCCTATATGGAAAGTTTACTACATGAAATTGAGGGCGGAAAGACAAAGCATGGTAATCCCATCGAGGTTGCTAAATTGGCAGCAAATATTGCCTCGCAGCGGCAATCTCCTGACCTAAGGTATCCGATCGGGGCCGGTGTAAAGACGATGCTTAGGCTTAAAAATTTGCTGCCATGGAAGCTTTTAGAAGCCATTATACTCAAGCGACTTAAGCCTTAATTATTTGTCGCATCAATTATGACAAGGTTATTTTTACGAAGGGCTTGCTTGTCGCGAATTCTTATCAGCCTTTTCTTTTTTTCTTTTTCATAAAAATAATGGACCAGGAAGTATGAAATAATACCAAGGATGATTCCAAAGATTGTCATGCCTATTAGAACATGGACACCTCCGTGAAGTAAGCTGACCACACTGTGTAAATCTCCATGCATTAATTGTTCGAACGAAAAATGGGTTTTATGCCCGATTCTCCCGTTATTTGGATAAATCAGTTTACCGATAGGTTTGGCTAACGGCAGGAGCAAAACTGGTAAAAAGGATATTTTCCCAATGACATTTCCGATAATCGCAGCTGGCAAAGAACCTTTTGCCATTCGAACCAATGGTAAAAATACGATATAAACAAGGGAAGCAGTTGAAAGAACAATCATTTCTAAGCCAAAACCAATTGCAAATCCCAAAGATACTTTTTTGGCACCACCTGGAGAACGAAGCAATTTAATAAAATTCAACTTAAACGCCCGTCCAATTCGTTGAAAAATGTGATGCTTTTTCTTTTTTTTGTTCATATGCATTCTTCCTTTTTACATCAGATTTTCGTGACTAGATAGCTTAGTTTTAGGACGATATAACTAATACCATTATCATAACACTAAAATAAGAAAAATTAAGATAATTGTAAGCGAACTCATTAATTACCAAGGATAATTTTTCCTCATCCCGACTCTTTCTTTATAAAAAAGGAATGATTCTTATTATTCCTTTCTTGAAAAAAAATAAGCCGTGATAAGTGATAAAATATCACTATCCACGGCTTTATTGGTTTCCTTTAAAATTGGAAGATCCGATCAATATCTTGAATCTCTTCCGCTGTTAATTGTACCTGTAAGGTTTTTAAATTATGAAGAACTTGATCTGCTCGTTTGGCACCAGGAATGATCACATCGATGCATGGACGGGACAGATACCATGCAAGAATCACTTGGGCAACTTCCGCCCCCTTATCAAATGCAATAGTACGAACCTGCTCAATCTTTTCCAAGTTTTGTTCAAAAACTCCTTCTTTAAATTGCGGTCTTTTACGGTTCTTTTCATTTATTTTCGTTTCACGAGAATACTTACCAGTTAATAATCCAGATGCTAATGGGTAAAATGGAACAAAAGAAATCTGCTGTTCAGTAACATATGGAAATAATTCCCTCTCAGCACTGCGGCTAAGTAGGTTATATTCCCCTTGATAAACATCAACATAACCATCTTTATTGGCTTCTTTTAGTTGATCAATTGAAAAATTAGACACCCCGATTGCTCTAATTTTTCCTTCATCCTTTAATTGCTTTAATGCCCCAACCGCTTCGTCCTTCGGTGTATCTTGGTCGGGAAAATGGATATAAAATAAATCGATGTAATCCGTTTGAAGCTTTTTTAAACTCTCTTCGACTGCTTGTTTTAAAAAAGCCGGTGAATTATCAAGAACCATTTCATTCCCAATCAATTTGTGTGCTGCTTTAGAGGCGATGACTATTTCTGAACGATTCCCACTCTCCTTCACGACTTCCCCGATGATTTCTTCCGATCTTCCTAAGCCATAGACAAAGGCTGTGTCAAGGAAATTAATCCCATGAGCCAAGCCGGTTCGAACTAACTCCCTTCCTGCTTCTTCATCCAAATTTGGAAAAAGATTATGGCCTCCAACCGCATTGGTACCAAGACCAATTGGATTGACAAATAAATCTGTTCTCCCAATTCGAGTATGTTTGGTCATAAGCGTTCAACTCCCTTAATTTACTAATTTGATGATAACAAACGGTTGGAAGTGAAAACAAAGGTAATGCTTAAATTTTTTATGTATAAGAAAAAGACCATCTAGAAGGATGGTCTTTAAACGCGTTTTGTTCCAACGTATCTTGAATGCCAATATGGGTTGTTTGTGCTTGTAATCATGACTCCTTTTGATGAAGAAGCCATAATCATTTTACCATTTCCGATATACATCGCTACATGTGTTGGTTTACTTGCCTTAGTTGGAGCATAAAACATTAAATCACCTGGTTGTATATAAGAATAAATACGATATCCGTTTCCATAGAACATTTGTGCTGCTGTACGATTTAGGTTTTTTCCAGCTCTAGAATAGGAATACTTAATAAGACCTGAACAATCAAATCCTCCGGGTGACATTCCGCCCCACTGATAGGGTACTCCAATATTAGACTTTGCAACCGAAATTGCTTTTGTATGATAATATGCTGCTTCCGCTTTATCACCCATGTTAGCAAACAAAGAGCCACAAGAAACGATAATGATAAACGCTACGATGAATTTCTTAAGCATAATTGTTACCTCCTAGTGTGATTTGATAGTTCAAATATACTAGAAAGGTGTAACAGAGACATCTCATAAATATTACAATCTCATTACAATGTTATTTTGAAATAATTTTGAATTTATCGCTTTTAGGGCAAAGTAAACATATGTTACTAATTTGACGAGGAGGACATAATGAAGGTAACAGACGTAGTTGTCCATTGTTTGGAGAATGAAGGGGTGGAATATGTGTTTGGCATCGTCGGCACGGAGGTGCTGGACGTCGCTGATTCCCTTTCAAAATCAACTCAAATTCAATACGTAAATGTTAGGCATGAGCAAGGAGCGGCATTTATGGCCGATGTATATGGAAGATTGTCAAACAAAGTAGGTGTATGTTTGTCAACACTTGGTCCTGGAGCCACCAATTTAATAACGGGAATGGCCAGCGCCCAGCTTGACCATTCACCTGTAGTGGCCATCATTGGTCAAGCCGGTGTAGAACGCCACCATAAGGAATCCCATCAATACATGGACCTTGTGAAGATGTTCGAACCCGCAACAAAATGGAGCACACAAATCAATGAATCCCAAACTGTTCCAGAGAAAATTCGAAAAGCATTCAGGATGGCAAAAATGGAGAAACCGGGTTCGGTTGCAATTACTTTACCAGAAAATTTTTCAAGTCAAATGATTGCCGGTAGTCCCTTACCCGTTACATCCCTGCCTGAATGTGTTCCGGTTCAAGAGTCAATCGAAGCGGCATGTAGCTTTATCAAAAAACATCTAAAACCATTTGTCATCGTCGGAAATGGGGTAAACAGGCAAGCGGCAGTCCCCGAACTACTGACTTTTGTCGAAACCCTTCAATGCCCTGTTACCCATAGTTTTATGGCAAAAGGAGTGCTCTCTAAAGAACATCCTCTTAACTACTACACCTTTGGTTTTAAGGAAAATGACGAAGTGTTAACTGGATTAAAAGAGGCAGATCTCCTGATTGTCATTGGCTTTGACTTTGTCGAAAAACTGCCAAAGGACTGGAATGGGAAGAAACTTCCTGTCTTACATATCGATTCATTACCAGCAGAAATCAACGACTACTATCCTGTAGGGATTGAGCTGGTCGGAAACATGAAGAAAACATTACAACTCCTTAACCAATCAGGCCTCCCAAACAAATCATGGTCTCCTTCAGACGGACTGAAGGACCAAATAAAGGCAGCTTATCAAATCAATCAACTGGTGTCAGGCACTCTTCATTTGACGATTGAGAATGTTCTCCGCTGTGTTGAATCTCATACAACAGAAGATACGATCGTGATATCCGATGTAGGGGCACATAAGGTTTCCATAGCGCGAACATATCAGCCGAAAAAGCCGAATCGGCTAATCATTTCAAATGGGCTTGCTGCCATGGGAATAGCTATTCCCGGAGCGATTGGGGCGAAGCTTGCTTGTCCAAATGACCCAGTTATTTGCATTACCGGCGATGGTGGTGCTTTAATGAATTTTGCGGAAATAGAGACGGCCAAAAGGCTCGGACTTTCGTTCATTATTATTGTATTAAATGACTCAATGTTAAAGCTTGAAGTGTCGCAAATGAACAAACAGTTCGGAGAGAGCTACGGAGTAACATTCCAAAACCCGGACTTTCTCCAATTGGCCGCCAGCTTCGGAATTAATGGTATGCGGGCGAGTACACTTGATGACTTTGAAAACATCTTTAATGAGGCATGGCAGTCTGGTAGGGAAATCTTCTTAATCGAAGTTGCGTTAGAAAATTGACCGCCTGTCTGGAAAATGGACAGACTGCTTATGCTTGCTTCTTAAAGCCTAAAAGGCTATTATACAAAACACCGGGGAATTTACTACCCGGTGTTAATTAACAAAGAGATCTTTGCAGGTGAATTATTTCACTTGTAATACTAGAAAAACCTTTGATATCAGGGACACTTTTTAAACTAAGTGCACATTGTCGATCGCTGGCATTGGCCATTGTTTCAAAAGCTAAAAGCATTTGGGACAGTGCTTCATCTGAAAGAAACGGACGCCCTTCAGATTTGGAGCATTTTTCTAGTAAAAACCCCAAATGCTCAATCGCAAAAATAACGGACCAATAATGATCCAATGCCTTTTGATTTACCGGAATCTCCCCCGCTGCTGTATTATATAGAGTTATTAAATTAATGATATTCGTGCGCATTTTTTTCAATTCTCTACTCGTTGAAGCAATAAAACCTTCTCCTTGATCAGAAAAGAGAATAAACAAAAATTGTGCCTGACTTCGAATTGTTTTAGTGGTTAAATGCGGCAGTCGACAAGAGGCTGACCGCCTTCCCACGAAACCTCCCCCGATAAGACCAATGAAAATTCCAATCGCAACATCGATTATTCTAGCAGAAGCAAAGTATGCAAAGCTAAAGCTTTCTTGACTAGTGCTTTCTGCCATAAGTAATGCATTCGGTGTAAAAAATAGTGCAGCTAATCCATAATTTTTTACAATAAACAGCTCAGTAATAAACGTCAACATTAAAATAAATAAAGCAATTAGGTATCCATTAGGATGTGTAGCTAGAATAAAACTGGCTATTAAGATACCTAGGATGGTGCCAAATCCCCTTTGAATCGCACGATGATAAGTCGCGACAATTGTAGAACCTGACAAAACAGCTACACAGGATAAAGGAACCCAATATGAGCGTATAAATCCAAACTGAAAGGCAATAATTGCAGCAATAATTGTGATCACGCCAAACCGTATCGACGTTATAAATACAATTGATTGTTTATCAAAAGCACCCATAAAAAGAGTTTTAAGTGATGGTTTAAAGATTTGAATGGTTTGATTTATTTTAGAAGTTGGTTCATTCATGATAGCATCGGCATCATAAATTAACGTAAATAGGTGGACTACTTTTTCATCCATCTCAACTGGCTGAAGAATTTTTTTGGACACACGTTTACTCTTATCCTTATGACCTAATGAATGGGCTATTTCCCGCACTGTCTGTCCCAATTCAGGTGAGATGTTTGAGTGACCTTTAGAAAAATTGTCAAGTACAAACAGGAATATTTTATTTGCATGATTATTTAATACGTATAAACGATTAAATAGGTCTGTTGTTCGCCAAGGGATATACCCCGCTGCTAGTGTCTCCTCTGCTTCTTTTAAAACTGACATAACGCGATGTCTTGCCTCACTAAAATTCTTTGCACCAACGGAATCTAGAAACGCAGCCAATTCCAAATAGACTCTTTGGACTACCCCTGTTTCCGGGCCATGGGGATTGTAGAACCAACCAAACATGGCAATAATCCACGAGAGGGCACCACTAAGAAAAACAAGGCCGGCCCGCAACGGGGCAAGCTCTGGTTGAATCGGCATCCCTGTTGTCATCGCAAAAACCAACACAAAAAAGATAGCAGAGGGTCCCGTAATTCGTAAAGCACCAAAAATAAAAATAGCAGTGGCACCAATGATTCCCATTAAAATGGCGATGGCTAGCGGATAAGGAGCAGCAAGTGTACCTAATACTGATACCAAGCACATGCCAAGGATGACAAAAAATATCTTTTTTGCCCTCTGGGCATATGGAATATTAAATACATAAAGATAGGTAAAGCTCCCCATACCTGCCAACAATCCATATTCAATGTTATCAAAGAGCAGTCCAATTGTAATAGGCAGAGCAGCAGCAACACCCGCACAAAATGCCTTTAGCCATGGAAATGGCTTCTTATTAACAGCCATTGCTTGCTTCATAATAGTTAAGACTTTTGAGGAAGATGCTCCTGATTTATGGTTTTCACCCATGAAATCGCTACTTTCTAAAAATTAATTCAGCACTGTTGGTTCAAGCCAACCCCAGAGCAATTTCCATCATATTCGTAAAAGCTAATTGTCTTTCCTCCGGTGTCGTTTGTTCATTTCTAATAATATGGTCACTTACCGTCAAAATGGTTAACGCATTAACACCAGCATACGCAGCATTCATGTAAAGGCCTGCTGTTTCCATTTCTACACAAAGAATCCCCATTTTCCGCCATTTTTCGATCGCAGTAGGGTCAGCATTGTAAAAAATATCGCTAGTAAGTACATTTCCGACATGAACTGGAAGACCCTTTGAATCTGCACCTTGCTTTGCTTTTTCCAACAATGAGAAGGAAGCAATATTGGAAAACTCGCCTGGAAGGTTGTATTGATGGACATAACGAGAATCCGTCGATGCCCCCATTGCCAAAACAATATCATACAAATTCATCTGGTCTTGGATGGCACCACATGTACCAATCCGAATCAAATTTTTTACACCAAAAACATGAATCAGTTCCCACGAATAAAGACTCATACTAGGCATCCCCATGCCCGTTCCCATGACGGATACTTTTTTACCTTGGTAGGACCCTGTAAATCCGAACATATTTCGGACGGAATTAAATTGAACCGGATTCTCTAAATAGGTTTCAGCAATAAATTTTGCACGTAAAGGATCCCCAGGTAAAAGGATTGTCTCAGCAATTTCTACTCCATTTGGTTTAATATGTGGAGTTTCCTTTTGTTCGGTGTTATTACTCATGCTTTTCACTCCTTATATAAGAAAGTATCAAAGGTATTTTCCCATAAGTTTACCGTTTCATTCATCAAAAAAAGCAACTACATCTGTTACTTGTAGTTGCTCGTGCTCTTAATCGTGGTGCCTGACACCCCATTTGGCTTTTGCTTCGATGCGGCGCTGATGTAAGATTGGCTCGGTGTAGCCGTTTGGCTGGTCGTAACCCTTAAATACTAAGTCGCAAGCTGCTTGAAAGGCGACAGATTGTTCAAAATCTAGAGCCATTGGACGATACGCCGGATCTCCTGAGTTTTGCTGGTCGACCACCTTGGCCATTCTCATTAAGGTTTCCCATACCTGCTCCTTCGAACAAATTCCATGATGGAGCCAGTTGGCGATATGCTGGCTCGAAATCCGGAGTGTCGCACGGTCTTCCATCAACCCAACATGATTAATATCCGGTACCTTCGAACAGCCAACCCCCATTTCTACCCAGCGAACAACATAACCCAGGATTCCTTGTGCATTATTATCAAGTTCTTGTTGAATTTCCTCAGTTGTCCAGTTAGTATTTTCAGCAACAGGAATGGCTAAAATCTGATCTCTTAGATCCTGAATATTCGTTGCTAACTCAGCTTGCACCTTTGAAACATCTATTTGATGATAATGCAGCGCATGCAGGGTTGCGGCGGTTGGTGAAGGCACCCAAGCTGTCGTCCCGCCTGCTTGAAGATGGCCGATTTTTTGCTTGAGCATTTCGGCCATAAGGTCCGGCATTGCCCACATTCCTTTCCCAATCTGGGCCCGGCCCTTTAATCCAGCTGCCAGCCCTACAAATACATTCGATTTTTCATAGCTTTGCAGCCATGTAGAAAATTTCATTTCGTTTTTCCGAATAACTGCCCCGATTTCCATCGATGTATGGATTTCATCTCCGGTCCGGTCCAAGAACCCCGTATTAATGAAGACAATTCGATCCCTTACTTCACCAATGCAATTTTTCAAGTTCAAAGACGTTCGGCGCTCTTCATCCATGACCCCAATCTTTAGCGTATTCCGCTCAAGTCCAAGCATATCTTCCACGCGATTAAATGTCTCGTTGGCGAAAGCCACCTCTTTAGAGCCATGCATTTTTGGCTTAACAATATAAATCGATCCCTTTGCAGAGTTCTGATATGGACCGTTTGCCAAAAGTGAATGCTTGGCAATTAAACTAGTAACGACAGTATCCATTAAGCCTTCTGGTACCTCGTTTCCATCCTTATCTAAAATCGCTGGACTCTTCATGAGATGTCCGACAATGCGGACAAACATGAGGGAACGCCCTTTTAAGGCAAATTCCTCACCAGTAGGAGTGAAATAATATCGGTCAGGACTCAGCGATCGAGTAATCGTCTTATTATTTTTAGAAAAAGCAGCAGTTAAGTCACCTTTCATCAATCCGAGCCAATTGGAATAAACGAGGACCTTATCTTCTGCATCCACTGCGGCAACGGAATCCTCACAATCCATAATTGTAGTAAGAGCTGACTCTATGAAAATATCTTTAACGCCAGCTTGGTCGGTTTTTCCTATTGGATGGCCTGGATCGATTTGGATTTCAAAATAGAGACCATTATTTTTCAGCAAAATGGCGGAAGGTTCTCCAGGATTCCCTTGGTAGCCACAGAGTTGAGCTTCATCTTGAAGCCCAACCAATGCGCCGCTGCCAAGTAAAACCGTTAATCGTCCATTAACGATCGAATATTTGATTACGTCCTTATGTGAAAACTGCTTCAGCGGGATGGCTTGATCAAGGAACTCTCTTGCAAAAGCAATAACTTTTTCTCCGCGAATCGAATTGTAAGCCCCTGCACGCATAGCGCCCTCATCTTCACTAATCGCATCCGTACCATATAAGGCGTCATAAAGACTTCCCCAACGGGCATTAGCTGCATTTAACGCATAACGGGCATTATCGACTGGAACGACGAGCTGCGGCCCAGCTTTTAAGGCTACTTCTTCATCCACATTTTCCGTGCCTATCTGAAAATCAGCCGTCTCCGGTTCTAAATAGCCAATTTCTTGCAAAAATAATTTATAATTTTCAAAATGGAAGGTTTTATTGATCCTGTGCCAAGTATTGATTTTATGCTGTAGGTCATCTCGTCGAGCAAGTAGTTGGTTGTTGAGGGGTGTCAAATCAGCAAGGAGTGCTTCAAAATCACTCCAGAACTGCTCACGGTCCAAACCCGTTCCTGGTAATGCGCTGTCGTTAATAAAATGATAAAGTACATCCGCTACTTGAAGATTACCTATTTTTACATAGTTTGACATCTTTCCATTTCCCCCTTATGTAGCTTAAACTTTTACATCGGTTTACAACTTATGAATCTGCGAATCTCTTTGCTGTTTAACACCTGCCCTCCCTTCTAGTGCTGACCAAGGACACAGTTACCTACAATAAAAAAAATGAAACGCTTCCTTTATTATACAATACTTAAAACGAGAAAAAACCTTACAGTGAGCAAGGTTTTTTAAAATTTTATAAATTTAGCATTATGGCAGAAACAGCTGTTATTTGAATATATCCTACAGAAAAAAATTACTTCACTGAGAGAATTCTGATTTCATTTTCTGCCTCAACCAGCCGGCCGAATCTGTAGCCTTCAATGAGAACATGCCTCTCATGATCACTTAGTCGACGCTTCCATTTCGTTTCTAAAAAATAGATGACTTCGTTATAGTACATTTCCGGGTATTCAAAAGGTTTATTCATACATATGTCTCCTTCCTTATCTTAATCACCCTCTGCTTATCATTCTTGACAATTTACAGAGAAATTAAAAATAAGATTTTTATCAACAAATTTAGCAATCAACTCAAAAAACAATATCAAAGGACAGGAACCCTGCCAGCCTCCTGTTTATGGTTTAATCATTTAGGGTAAATTGAAAGGCAGAAGAATTCGTTTCTTAAAGGAGAAGAAAATGGCGGAGAATAATAACATGACAAATTACCCTAAAAATCTCTGGTCCGGCTTTCTTTTTGGGATAGGACTTGTCGCTTTTATCGATGAAGCAGTTTTTCATCAACTACTGCATTGGCATCATTTTTACGATAAATCCACGACAGGGGTCGGGCTTGTTTCCGATGGATTTTTTCATGCCTTTAGTTGGTTTGCTACAGTAGGATCCTTATTCATGCTTTCCGACCTTCGCCGCCAAGGTGGTTGGCTGCCGATGAGGTGGTTTGGAGGGTTATTACTTGGTGCAGGTGGATTTCAATTATACGATGGTACCATCCAGCATAAATTAATGGGGCTGCACCAAATTCGCTACGATGTTAATATCGTCCCTTACGACATAGTTTGGTACATAACCTCAGTTTTGATGATCATAATTGGCATTGCTCTCCTCGTTCGCTCAAAAAGGAAATCAAGTAAAACAGGAGTTTCAACCAACCATGCAAATAATTAATCATCTTCAGCATAGGGCTGGGATGGAAACCCATGGACTAAGCCTCCAACTGATTTTATCAGTGCCGTTTATCATTGCATTAGTCATTTATCTTTACGCAGCCATCCGATCTAAGCGGCGAAAAAAATCATGGCGGTCTTACAGAATTGTCATGTGGATTACAGGTATTTTCTGTGCATTAGCGGCTATTATTGGGCCACTTGCTAGTAGTTCTCATCTAGATTTCACGGCTCATATGCTCGCCCATCTCCTTCTCGGAATGTTAGCGCCACTATTACTGGTCTTGGCATGCCCAATGACACTGATTCTTCGAACACTAGACGTGAAGCACGCACGGTCCTTATCCCATATTTTAAAAAGTAATCCCATTCGACTAATCAGTCATCCGATAACGGCCTCTCTCCTGAATGTTGGAGGCCTTTGGATACTATATACGACTAGACTTTATCAGACAATGGAACATAACGGGCTGGTTCAAATTGCGGTTCACCTGCACGTTTTTCTAGCAGGCTATCTTTTCACAGGTGCCTTTATTAAAGCGGATCTGCACCCACACCGGACGAGTTATCTCTACCGTTCATGTGTATTGATAATCGCCATGTCAGGTCACGGCATCCTTTCAAAATATATTTATGCTCATCCTCCTCTGGGAGTTCCGATTGACCAAGCCAAAACGGGCGGATTAGTCATGTATTATGGCGGCGATCTCATTGATTTGATTCTGATTACCATTCTTTGTTACCAATGGTTTAAAGAAACCCGACCCAGAATGAATGAGGCTTTTAATGTATTAAATAAGTAAAAAGACTGTCCCAAGAAATCTTGGGGCAGCCTTTCATTTACCGACGCAGCACTTTTTTCCCTTTTGCAGGCAATCGAGCGCTCTTCATTTACCGGCGCGGCACTTTTTTTCCTTTTGCGGGCAATGGAGTGCTCTTTCATTTTCCGGCGCGGTGATTTTTTCGCTTTTGCGGGCAATCGAGCGCTCTTCATTTACCGGCGCGGCACTTTTTTCCCTTTTGCGGGCAATCGAGAGCTCTTTCATTTTCCGGCGCGGTGATTTTTTCGCTTTTGCGGGCAATGGAGTGCTCTTTCATTTACCGGCGCAGCACTTTTTTCCCTTTTGCGGGCAATGGAGGAACTTCATTTACCGGCGCGGCACTTTTTTCCCTTTTGCGGGCAATGGAGTGCTCTTTCATTTACCGGCGCGGCACTTTTTTCCCTTTTGCGGGCAATCGAGAGCTCTTTCATTTACCGGCGCAGCACTTTTTTCCCTTTTGCGGGCAATGGGGCAGCCTAATGTCTTATGTAACTTCCTCATCACTTTGTTTAGTTAAATAATAATTTACTAACTCCGGATATTCTTTTATTTCTGCTATCCCCTTTTCCGTTATCACATAGGTTCCTCGTTTAATTCTTTCAAACCAGCCATAATAGTTCTTCGTCAAAATGGATGAGGTATTTTTCCCCGTTCCTAATTGAATTAACCTCCTAGGTGACAATGGACCCAAACATTCAAGATTACAAGCAATTTGGATACAATTTTCTTTATATGCAGTCATAATCTTGGTCCGATTACTGCCTCCTACATTATAGTCTGCACTGCGGCCATTAATTTCCTTTATAATAGACTCACGCTTTAGTTTGTTTTTTCTATGCTTAAATGGCGCAGGATTAAATATTATTTCTGCTTTTCCGCGTTTTCCAGGGCTTGAAACAACGATTAATCCCAGCTCCAGCCTGCGAATTAAATGGCATTTCTCTGTCCACTTCTTGGAATTCATCCGATGTTTCGGCTTCGGGATCGCCACATAAACTTTATCTGTAATCCGCTGCCTTTTGGCTGCTTGGATTAGTAAGTCCACACTTAAAGTGAGCTTTAATTCGACAACAACTAACTCTTCATCCTTGACTGCAACAATATCACAGTCTTTCACCTCACCGTAAACCTCATAACCTTCACGGACAAAATAGGTCTGAATGGGTTTATACAAATCTATTTCTTGCAGCTTCTTTGTTTCCTTCATGCTGTATCACCATCCCAATGCAAACCTTAAGCATCTTGTTTTTCCCAATATTCATAGATTAATTTTTGAAACATTTCATTCAAACTTTTCTTTTTATGTTTTTTAATCCATTCGACCTGGTCGATTGGTAAATTTAGTTTAATACTAACGTCCTCATTGGGCATTTCGACTTTTCTTATTTCTTCTATTGTAATGCCATCTTCTATATTCGGAAACCAAGAATCATTTTCGCCAACACGAGTAAATCCTTCGTAATCATGAATATCATCGAGTTCACAGAATAAATTTATTTGTGGTAATCCGCCAGTCAATATTTTCACGTGCATGATGGAATTGATAATTCTACCATCCTTTAATTCTATCTCGACAATGACGTTTTCGACGGTCTTATATTTTTTTACAACAACCTCACTCACAATCAGGTCCAATTCTAAGGTAAAGCCGGAGCTCGATTCAAAGATATAGATTCCGTTTCTAAAAACATGGATACTTTCACCATCGATTGTCACTGATTTTACAACTACCATAAACCTATCCTCCATACATTTGTTTAAATCATTCTATACCGAAAATTCACTCTTTAAATTTACCATAGTAATGTGGTCAGTTGTATTTTTCCTATAAACTTTTAATAAACAATAATTTCTATGCCAATGGGGAATATTAAAAGTGGAAATTCATTGGAAAGAGGTGCATGTGTATATGAATCAAAATTATTCCATTGATCCTAACCAAATACCTAAATTCACTAGTCATGAGGAAGCAAGAGCGTGGTTTAAAGGGCAATATGGGGATCGATTTTTACTGAGGATGACAGATTTGAAAGATGGAAGAAGAGTGAATTTCTATCATCTCGTCAAAGATCCTGAAGTGTACAAGCCATACATGGAGAGCTTTGCAAGCGTCGTTCCGCATGAAATCACCAATATTAACACCTTTAAAAGCTATACAACCATCGAAATTGATGAAAATGGTCAGGTGGATATCAAGGATTAAAAATAGGATGTAAACACCAGTGCTTTAATAGTAAAAGGTTGCTCCTACAGTTAGTTAATTAACCATGTAGCAGCAGCCTTTATTTAAATCCCTATTTCCTATTTACGGCTTCTGCAAAAATAAATAAATCACGAAAATATTGTTGCATTTGAATAATAGATATATCGTTACTCCTTAGTAACCCTAAGGTGTCCCTATTTAAACAACAGCCATCACAGATTTTCTTCCACGCTGGTGTTAGCCAGTTCTGAAGTGAGGATAGGAACCGATGTTGCATTTTTACATGCTCAAATAGAAGAATTTTTCCACCTGGCTTACAAACTCGTTTCATTTCTATAATGGCTTTTTCAGGATTGGGAATGGTACAAAATACTAGTGTTGCCACAACTGTGTCAAAAGTATCCGCTTCAAATGGCAATTCTTCAGCACTTGCCTGTACTATTTCGATAGGGACAACTGCTTGTCTATGCTTAGATAATGAACGCTCAATCATGTACTGACTTGGTTCAATCGCAGTTACTTTTACAGGTTCCTCATATAAAGGAAAATTAATCCCCGTACCAGACCCTAATTCAAGAACGCTTCCCGTTGTCTTCGCAAGGAGTTCCTTACGAATTCTCTTAAACTTCTTTTTCTCCAACGGCTTCATAAAAAAATCATACCAATTGGCAAACAAACGGCTCAAAATTCTTCACTCCAAATATGTAATTAAAGTTTACATAATAAATTTATAGGTAACTGAGTTGATATAACAAATTAACATTTCCTTTGACAAAATATCGTTTGACGGCCTTCGTGTTCACTTTCTTCAAAAAAGAGAACATTCCAATCTCCAAATTCAGCCAGCAGCTCATTAGGCTGGAGTTTATATTGATTAGATACACCTGGACTATTGGTCCCCGGTGATTGATAAAAGGTTTCCATAAAAAAATATCCACCGTCTTTAATCAAGCTCTTCACGATTGGAAAAAGTTTACGATCGAGGTAATAGGAAATGACAACTACGTCGTAATGATGGCTGGCCCAGATAGGATTATTCAAATCGGTTAGATCACAAACTTGGGCTTGAATCTTGAGATGATTCTGTGCAGCACCTTCCCTAATAAAGTTAATAGCAACATCCGAAATATCAACGGCCTGAACTTGATAGTTCATTCGCGCAAGGAAGAAGCTGTTCCCTCCAAGTCCACTAGCTAGATCAAGCGCAGTTCCACCCTGAAGGTAATCAGACAGGTATTTTAATCTTGTGTTGGGTACAGGCTCCTTCAAGTCATTCATGCGTTCTTTATATTTTAAATTCCATTTCGTCTTACTGTCCATTTGATAATACTCCTCAACTTCGTAATTCTTAACTCTGATTTAAACCTAACATCATCAAAGATGAGATGTCCACTGCAGGTTGGTAGTAATTTTAATAATTAAAATTTTTATTTTGTTACATTCCAATATTAGTTAATTGTGTCTGATATAATAAAGGTATCTAAAATAGACTGAAAAATCAAAAAAAGGAGGACATAATGAGAAATTATATTATTAATCGCTTATTAAAACCCAAATATATAAAAATCATTAAGGCTGAAGGATATCCTTTTACCTTGCAGATTAAAAATATAAATATACTTTATGAACAAATGAACACATATAAAGACACTAAAAATATCCTTTGTCCGTCCAAACCGATTTTAATAGACCATCATGCGCTCGAACGATGGAACGAAAGAGTTGGCCCGATCGTCAGTCTAGACTCCTTGCAAAAATCATTGGAAATAATTTTTCGAAATTGTTCTTTTAGGATAGATCAACTCGCCCATGGCATTGGCTCCATTGATAATGATATAGTCTTTACTTATGAAAACACTGATAAAGCATTTAAAATCACCACATTTTATGGACGGAAGAACTTACATCCTAGTCTAAATCAGGTCAAGAACCTAAGAAGATATAACTTGCATCGCAATGAATATATTAATTTAGCTCTTACCATAGAAGAATTAAATAGGCAGAACTTGCCGCTAATCCCCAAAGAAATGATTCATTTCCAAGGTAGAATTACTTCCTACATTCTAGAAAAGTATATGATTTCTGATAGGAAACAACCCTGTTTTCTTTGTTATAGTAAAGAGAATAAAAGTAATGACTATTTTTCATTTGTGATTGACTTAGAAAATCCAGAAGAAATGATGATCCCTAATAATGTTTTATATCTTATAAACAAACTTGGCTACGGTGATTTCATCTTAAAATACTTTTCATATCACAACCCTGAAAAATTGGATAGGGCAAGAAGCAAGGCCCTCGACTATTATTTAACTTCAATGCACAACGGGGTGTTTTTTAATTAGGCTGTGTTAAGCTTGGCTGTTGATTTCCGTTCCAGGCACGAGCGGTTCGCGGGCGTGCCGGGAAGCCTCCTCGTCGCTTTGCTCCTGCGGGGTCTCCCCTGCCCCGTACTCCCGCAGGAGTCTTCGTGCCTGAAACGAAGGTCAACAGAATCACAAAATCAACATTAACTTTTAACACAGCCATTAATTAAAACAGGTCGCCAAAAAGAATTGGCGACCAAATTTATTATTGATTATTTAACTGGCTGCATCAATGTTGCTTCATACTCCGTTAATGCTTCATCAAACATCCGGAGACCATCATCAATTTGTTCCTTGGTGACGACAAGTGGTGGAATCATTCGAATGACTTCTCCATGATTTCCGCAAAGATAGAATAGTACACCCTTTTCAAGAGCAAGATCAAGAATTTTTAACAATCCGTCTCCATTCGGTCCACCTGTGACTGGATCAATGATTTCAATTCCAATCATTAAACCCACTGCGCGGATGCTTCCTATTACTGGGTGTCGTTCCTTGATTTTTTCTAGCTCTTGAACAGCATAACTCCCCATATTTCTAGTGTTTTCAAGAAGGTTTTCTTCTTTCATCACTTCCAAAGTAGCCAGTGCAACAGAACAAGCAATCGGATTACCCCCAAAAGTCGTTCCGTGGCTTCCAAGCGGCCATTGTTTCATTAATTCAGCGGAAGCAACTGTTGCGCTAAGCGGCAGGCCATTGGCAATTCCTTTAGCGATTGCCATAATATCAGGGGTAACATCAAAGGTTTGAGCTGCGAACCATTGACCTGTACGGCCAAATCCGGTTTGAACTTCATCAAATATTAGTAAAATATTATGTCGATCACAAATTTCACGGACTTTTTTTAACCAGCCCTTCGGAGGAACAACATAACCGCCTTCACCGAGTACCGGTTCTAAAATAACACAGGCCACCTCTTCCGGTGTTACTTGATGACTAAATAATGAAGCGAAATCTTTTTCTAATTTCTCAATCACATAGGTCTCTGGGTCCATACCTTCTGGACACTCTTTAACATTCGCATAGGGTACTTGATAGGTAAGACCAGATGGCTGGATGAATTTCCGATATTTGCTTTTAGATGTAGTCACACTTAATGCACCTAACGAACGGCCATGAAAACAACCGGTAAAGGAAATAACATATGGACGTTTGGTTACATATTTTGCTAGTTTTAGAGCTCCCTCGATTGCTTCCGTCCCACTATTGGCAAAGAAAAAGCAATCAAGGTCTCCAGGTAAAATTTCGGCCAGTTCATCGGCCAATCGTAAAATGGACTCATACATAATTACGCCAGAAGGACCGTGCATCAATCCATCGGCAGCATCTTTAATCGCTTGGACCACCTTAGGATGACGGTGTCCGACATTTGTTACTGCAATCCCGGAGGTAAAATCAAGATATTTCTTTCCATCCACGCCAAAATAATAACAGCCTTCCTCTTTCACCACGGGTAAATTTGGATGATCCTTTGCCATGCTAGGTGCCAGTCGATTTGGCATATTTTTCACCAAGTGATCCCATTTGTTCTCCATACATTAACCTCCGTATTCGTATTACTTATCACTAAAAATTGCTGTTTTACTTAATCGCTTTTAATGTTTCATCTCGAATGAGTGACAATAATTCTTCTTTATACTCGGCAAACTGGGCGGAAGCTTTCACACTGAAATCCCTTGGCCGCTCCAATGCAATAGGGATCCTTTTCTTTAAACGCCCTGGTCTTGCGGTCATAACATATACCGAATCGGCTAAAAAGATCGACTCATCGACATCGTGAGTAATGAATAGAATGGTCTTTTTCGACTCTTCCCATGCTTTCAAGAGCACTTCCTGCATAATGTTACGTGTTTGGGCATCCAAAGCCCCAAACGGTTCATCCATTAATAGAATTTTTGGATCGTTGGCCAACGCTCGAGCAATCGCTACACGTTGCTTCATCCCGCCAGATAACTGAATCGGAAAATGATTCTCAAATCCTTCTAAACCGATTAATTGCAAGTAGTGTCTAGCGATATCGTCTCTCTCTTTTTGAGATACGCCCTTTAGCTTTAACCCAAAGGTAATATTGTCTTTCACTGATAACCATGGAAATAACGTGTATGATTGAAATACCATTCCACGATCAGGTCCAGGACCATGGATTTCCTGCCCATCAAGGAGCACATGGCCGGAAGTAGCTTCTTCTAACCCTGCGACAATCCTTAAAACGGTTGACTTCCCACAGCCAGAAGGTCCTAAAATCGTGACGAATTCCCCCTCCTCAATTGAAAAGGAGGTTTTTTCCAATGCGGTCGTTTCACCTTTTTTCGTTTTAAAAACTTTTCCAACCTCTTTTATTTCTAGTTTTGGGGTTCCAGTTATATTTAAAATAGATTCTCTCTGTTTTGGTACAACTATTTTTTCCTTTTCTTTAACATTCAATTGAGGTGTTACCATTAAAAACCATCCTTTCTCATCCAAGAAAACGAAGCCTTGTATATGGCTTTAAAGAGAATATCTGTAATCAGCCCCAGAATACCAATAATTAAGATTCCAACGATGATTTTATCTGGCTGTAGAAAACGAGAAGCCTGCATGATCATATACCCTAAACCGCTAGATGCACCAACAATTTCAGCAACAACTAAGTAAGTCCAAGCCCAGCCAAACGTAATCCGGAGGGTATCAACAATTCCTGGTAAAGAAGCAGGTAGGATAACTTTGGTAAACACTTGTGCCTTCTTTGCCCCTAATGTATAGGAAACATCGACTAAATCATTTTGAACATTCTTGGTGACGTCCATAATCATCAAAGTCAGCTGAAAAAATGTTCCAAGGAAAATTACGCTCATTTTTTCTGTCTCACCAAGACCAATCCAAAGAATCAGTAAGGGAATGAAAGCAGATGCAGGCATATAACGAATGAAACCAATAATTGGTTCAAAAGCTCCCTCCATAATCCTTAGTGAGCCCATTAAGATTCCAAGCGGTATGCCAATAATGGCTGCAGCAAGAAATCCAAACAGGACCCTAGTAAAACTGATCCCTATATCAGAAAGAATTTGACCATTTACGAACATATCCACTGCGGTAGACAATACTGCAGTAGGAGTAGGTAGGAATAAAGGATTGACGAACTGTCCATAACTAAGTACAGACCAAACTAATAGAAAAATAATAAATGTGATAAAGCCCGCTGACGTATAAAACACTTTGGGTATTTCCTTATTAGGAGTAAACAATTTTGCGATCAATTTTTTCACCTATTTTCTTATGCGTCTATTTTGTAAAAAAGCCTAACTGATGAGGTCAAAATACATCTCATAAGTCAGGCTGCTTAAAGTGAATCCTTAAACTAACTTAAACCTTATCATTATTGGAAACTTGGGTTGATAACATCTTCTGCTTTTGGCTCGGTTTTAAGAAGTTTTTGATCCTTATAGAACGAAATCGCATTTTCAGTTGATTGATAGATGGAACCCTTTGCACTTTCTGTTCCAAATAACTTTTCATTATCCTCTTTCGAGAAGAATTTCAAACCAGTAACTGTTCCTTCAAATTCCTTGACATCAATATTTAAACCTTTAGCCATAATTTCATTGGCTTCTTTTTCATGTTCTTTCCAATATGTCATAGCTTCGCCCATCGCCTTAACAAAAGCTTTCACATCTTTCGGACGGTTCTTGATCACATCTTCTTTAAAGCTGACCGTATCGACGATGATTCCAGATAAATCTTTGGTTGTTAACAATACTTTACCGTTTGCTTGTGCCCCTTTTGATAACCATGGCTCCCATGTAACAGCTGCATCCACTTTACCCGCGGCAAAGGCAGCACCTGCATCACCGGCAGACATTTGCACCACTTGTACATCTTTTTCTGTTAATCCGCCTTGTTTTAATGCTTGTAATGCTAACATATGGCTAGTTGAACCAACTTCAAATGCAACTTGTTTGCCCTTTAAATCTTTCACACTATTAATTCCTTTTTTTACGAGAATTCCATCCCCGCCGTATGAATCATCCAATAACCAAACCACTTGTACTGGAATTTCAGATGCTGCTAAGGACACTTGTACATCCAGTGCCGTCGCCATCCCATCAATTTTCCCACTGGCTAATGCTTGTTTACGTTCTCCTAATCCTTCTACAATGGAAAGTTCAACATCAATCCCATTCTTTTCGAAAAAGCCCTTTTCTTTCGCTAAAAATAACGGACCGTACCCTGTCCAGGTTGGCAGTGTCACTTTCAATGGCTCAGACGACTTGCCATCCTTTGCACCACTTGCTACATCCTTTTTACCACACGCTGCTAGTGCAAATAGCAACACCAGTGAACAAATAACCAATAACCACTTTTTCACTTCATATTCCCCCTTGTTTTTAAAAATATAACGATTTTTATCTGTTATTCTATTAAACAGAGTTAAGAATGAATGACACCGGATAACATTTCATTCCCTATTTGGTCAGCGTGGCGAACAGCATCAATTACCATTTCAGGTGAGACTTCAAATGGCATATTTGCCATATCCTCGATGGTAACGGTAATTTCACCAAACTTCTTCCACTGACTTTCTGTTAAGTTCGTTATTCCCATTTGCTTTAAAGTAAATGGAAGTCCTACTTCCTGGTAATAACTGATTAACTTTTTCAGTTCGTCCTCGCTGGTATTCTCCATACACAACTGTGCAAGGATTCCAAAGGCAACAATTTCCCCGTGATAGGTATGATGTACTTCAGGAAAAATCGTTAACCCAGAATAAATCGCATGGGCTCCTGCTGTTCGGCAGTCATCCCCGCCATACCCACTGACACTGCCACTGACTAAAATAATGGTGTCAATGACATCTTCTAACTCTTTTGTCACTGTTTGGGTTCGAACAGATGTAACAGCTTTTTTCCCAATTTGAAGCAGCGTTTGATAAACCTGTCCAGCTATCGCAACAGCTGTCTGATTTAATATGTTAGGCGTCGCTTTTTTCACAGAGGATTTGGTCTCAAACCATTTTGCCAATGTATCTCCAATACCTGCGATTAAAAAGCGAACAGGTGCGTTCAAGATGATTTCCGAATCGACTAAGACTAATTCAGGTGCCTTCGACTTTCTCTCAATCCCAATAAATTCACCATCATTACTATATAGGATGGTAATAGGCGTAGCTGCTGCACAGGTTGCTGCGATGGTTGGGATAGCTACTAACGGTTTGTTAAGCTGATAGGCAACAGCTTTAACTGTATCAATGGCTTTGCCTCCACCCGTCGTAATAAGAACATCAATCTGTTCATCCTTTAAGTCAGCTACTAATCGATCAATATTCGCCTGAGATGATTCTCCACCATACCAAAGCGAATGTTTTAATAAAATCTCGTGTTCTGACAAACTCTTTCTTAATGAATCTTCTATTAGTCCTCTACTAATCTGGCCTCCAATAAGAGCGGCTGTTTTTCCAAAGTTTTTTATGTACCTACCCGTATCTTCTAGTAAACCACTATTTCTAATATATTGAGCTGGACCCACCGTTACTTTCATATTACACCTCGAATCCCTTATAAATTATTTAAAAATGAATAATATTCTTTAAATATAAATACTTGTCTACTTTATGTCAATATATTTTCTTAATATTCTATTATCAAGTAAAAATACAAATATCACTATAAAAATACATAAAATATACTATTTAGAAATATTACCTTTTATTATTGTTGTATAAATATAATCAACCGCTTTCTTTTTCGCTTTGAAATGACCCCCTTTTGATAAGGATTTCGATGCTTGTGTGGTCGCTTTTTTGTGTCTTACACCTAAATAATTATGCAAGTTTTATGCCAGTTTTAATCTATTCCGTACTTTTTGAGCTTTCTAAACACAGAAGGCTGACTTATCCCTAATGCTTTTGCCATGTCTATTGTTGTTTTGTATTGTTTCCTAGCTTTAAGTAACACTTGCTTTTCCACACTATCCAGAATCTCATTTAATGAACGATTATTGTCATCAACAGATGTCTCAGGAGGATAAGATCTTCGAAAATGAGGCGGCAGGTTTTCGATTTCTATCAGTTGTTTCGGAGAAGTAACTACCAGTCTTTCAATTAAATTGATTAATTCTCGGACATTTCCCCTCCACTCTTGTGTAAATAACAGATGCAAAACACCTTCATCAAGGCTTCGTTCACGGTGATACTTTTTAGAAAAATACGTTAAAAAGTATTCCATTAACGGGATTATATCGGTTGATCGCTTTCTTAATGGCGGGATGGTAATGGGTACAACATTTAAACGAAAGTAGAGGTCATGTCTAAAGATTTTTTCTTCCACTGCTTTCTCTAAGTCTCTATTTGTTGCGGCAAGAATACGAAAGTCAACGGTTCGCAGCTTCGTTCCACCAACACGGTAAAATTGCTTTTCTTGAATGAATTTGAGGATTTTCACTTGATTGGCTAACGATAACTCACCAATTTCATCTAAAAATAAGGTCCCGCCTTCTGCAAGCTCAGCTAGACCCATCTTGCCCTTTGAATGAGCCCCAGTAAATGCCCCTGACTCATACCCGAAAAACTCTGCCTCAAACAGCGCTTCGGGGATCGCACCGCAGTTTACCTCGATAAAAGGGCCGTCTTTACGAGAACTTTTTTTATGAATGAATTTAGCAATATGTGTTTTCCCTACACCGGTTTCGCCGAGCAGCAACACATTGACATCAATTTCAGCCACTTGCATGGCGAGTTGAAGTACTTTTTTCATTTCCGTACTCGTTGCAATCATTCCGTCTGAATCAAATTGAAGATTTCTTAGCATTTCCAGTTCACTTTTCACTCGTTCCATTTCGTCTTCGATGTCCGTTAAGTATTTTTTCATGTTAAGTAACTCGGTAACATCATGTGAATAACTGACAATCCGTACTAAACGATCGTTTTGATCGAAGACAGGAATCCCGGTTACAAGTAACTTATCCCCGTTATTAGTTGTTTGAACCAGGGTTATTTTCTTTTTTTCTTTAATCACCAACGGCGTCAAAATCGGTGTAAAAACCCCTTCTTTTTCAAGTTCATAAACGGACCGACCGACCATTTCATTGGACTTCATATTATAGATTCCTTCAGTTGCTTCACTTACCTTCAAAATAATCCCATCTGTGTCGGTAACTAAAATATCGTCCTGTAATGAATGAAGAATGGCTTCACTTTCATTCCAAACTTTTTTTTCATCACTCACAAATTCCCCTCCCTTCTCGAACTTAACCAAGCAATATTTTATTCATTTTTGAATAGAAAATGAGGCAATCCTCTTGATAGTACAGTTATATCAGATAATTGATAAAATTTATACTTTTTTGAATAAATTATTCGAATTTGTATAATTAAAATCCTTCATCTGAAATTCAAGAGGCACTAATAGTGAATGAATGGGATGTAGTGGTTTCACATTCATAGTGATAACTTTAAAAGAGACATGCTATTACGCTATGATTACCAAAAATACCGATAAATTGATATAACGGACATCTTACGAGCTCTATGGTTACCACTAAGACTGAAAATTCGGTGCAATGGGCATCATACCCTCTCTATGATTACCGCTAAGACCGAAAATTCGGTGTAGCAGGCATCATACCCTCTCTTTGCTTTTTTGGATGAGACCGTTTGGGCTCAGCTACTTTTTTTATGATAAAATAGCAATATGACAATCGATGAAAAAATCTTATATGAGGTGAATAAATCTTGAATAGTAGAATTGCTTTATCGTGGAGTGGTGGGAAAGATTGTTGTATGGCCCTGGATACTCTACTATCCCAGGGATTTGAAGTGGTCTGCTTGGTTACAACTGTTCCCAAAGAACTTGGACGGACATTTGGACATGGCGAGCGAACGGAACTGATTAAACTACAAGGTGAATCTCTAAACATACCAGTTCATTTTATCGAATGTACATACGAAAGCTATACAAGTCAATTTGTCAAAGCAGTACAATACCTAAAAAATCAGTTTAATGTTAAGGGGATTGCCTACGGAGATCTATATTTAGACGAACATCGGGAATGGGGGGAAAAAGTAGCAGCCGCTGCAGATGTCGAAGCCCTGTATCCATTATGGATGAATAAAGCTGAAGCTTTACAATCTCTAGGTAGGTTTGTCCAATCTGGTTATGAAGCAATTGTGATTCGAGTACGGGAGAATGTTCTAGATGACTCCTGGCTTGGCAGAATGGTAAATGAGAACTTCCTGCGAGATGTACAAAAGACTACTATTTGTCCCATGGGAGAAGCTGGTGAATATCATACCTTTGTTTATGATGGACCATTATTTTCAAAAAGAATTCAATTAGAACAGGGAGAATTCATCCAGCTTGAAACGACAAAGAAACTAGAATTTAAGAGTTATAGCTTAATGGAGCGTTAAGACCACGATATGGGTTGAAAATAACAAAAAGGGGGGTCCCCCCTTTGTTATTTCAACCACTATTAATACGGATCGGAAGGTTCTCCCATTTCCTGCGCTTGTTTCACAGCATCTTCCATTTTTGATTCTGCAGTTTTCCCAGCCTCTTTTATCCCTTCTGCAATCCTTTTTCCATAATCAGGATCACATTGTGTTAACATATCCACCATTCGGTCTTGGATTTCTTTTCGACAAGAAGCAAGTGCTCCCGATAAGTTTGAAATTAATTCATTCTTCTCCCAGTCGTTAAATCGCCGGTATGTTTCACCAGCTTGACCAAAGTTATTTTCCCTAGAGATTCTTTCTCTTACAAGGTTTCCTTCTACAAATGGCTGATGTTCTTTACCAGGATTTTTGACTTCTTTTAATCCGCCAATAAGGGATGGTTCATAATTAACATGAGGATTTTTTAACTTCCCGAAATCCTGTCTATAATCCATTTGGCCCCCGTCTTGGTTTGTCGCAACATGAGTTTTCGGTCGATTGATAGGCAGCTGTAAGTAATTGGTTCCGACCCGGTACCGCTGAGTATCAGAATAAGAGTAGGTACGTCCCTGTAATAATTTGTCATCGGAGAAATCAAGGCCATCTACGAGCACACCAGTGCCAAAAGCAACTTGTTCCACTTCGGCAAAGTAATTTTCCGGATTTTTATTTAAGACCATTCTTCCAACTTTATGCCATGGAAAATCTTCTTTATACCATAGCTTGGTTGGATCGAGTGGATCGAAATCCAGTTCCGGATGCTCCCCATCTTCCATGATTTGAACATAAAGTTCCCATTCTGGATAATCACCTTTTTCAATCGCTTCATACAAATCTTGAGTCGCATGACTATAATTCTTGCTTTGAATTTCATCTGCTTCTTGTTGACTAAGATTTTTTATTCCTTGTTTTGGCTCCCAATGATATTTAACAAGAACTGCTTTACCTTCTTCATTCACCCACTTATACGCATGCACACCTGAGCCTTGCATTTGCCGGTAGTTGGCAGGAATACCCCACGGAGAAAATACAAAGGTGACCATATGCATGGATTCTGGTGTTTGACATAAGAAATCAAACATCCTCTCCGGATCTGACAGGTTCGTGACCGGACTTGGCTTAAATGAATGGACCATATCAGGGAATTTTAATGGATCTCTGATAAAAAATATCTTTAAGTTATTCCCTACTAAATCCCAGTTTCCATCCTCTGTATAAAATTTAATGGCAAATCCTCTCGGATCGCGTAATGTTTCTGGTGAATGCCCGCCATGAACGACGGACGAAAAACGCACAAATACAGGTGTTTGTTTTTCGGTATTCGTAAACACTTTTGCCCTAGTATATTTCGAAATCGGTTCACCATTTATCGTTCCGAATGACTCAAAATATCCATGAGCACCGGCACCACGCGCATGAACGATTCTCTCTGGAATTTTTTCTCGGTCAAAATGACTGATTTTTTCTATAAAATCATAATTCTCTAACGTCATAGGTCCGCGGTTTCCAACAGTACGAACATTTTGGTTATCTGTAACAGGGTGTCCTTGTCGGTTGGTTAGTATTTCTTCAGAATTGTCATTCTCTCCATTTACTTGATTGACCATTTATAACCCTCCTTTTTTACCTTTGTAAGTATTTCCAAAAGCTGATGAACTATGCAAAAGTTTCCAGCCCTCACAAGAAACTTGATATCTTTAAACTTTTAATTACATTGTGTGCTTTGATATGATAAACGGGAAGTTATAGGAGACCTAGATTTTATTTCAAAATACAAACGTAAGGGTGCCATCCATGAAAAAATATACACAAGTATTCCAAGGGACTGCTTTTTCCAGCAAGTCACCAAAAGAAATTCAACTATTAAAAGATCATCTTTTCTGTATTAATGAGAATGGTATGATTGAAAAAGTCGTTTCCCCAGAAGAGGTTGACTACCAGCCTTTATTAGACGCCTATCAAGAGGAAGAAAACTTTCATCGCTTAGCTGATGGTCAATATTTCTTACCTGGATTTGTCGATTTACATGTACATGCTCCCCAATGGGCTCAGTCTGGAACGGCATTAGATATTCCACTCTATGATTGGTTAAATACCTATACCTTCCCTCTTGAGTCGAAATTTTCGGATTTAGATTTCGCGAAAGATGTCTACCAAGATGTAGTTAGCACCCTACTCGCAAACGGAACAACTACTGCACTTTATTTCGCTACTGTACATAAAGAAGCAAGTTTATTACTAGCAGAAATTTGCGCTGAAAAAGGACAACGCGGACTAGTCGGAAAAGTTGTAATGGATAACCCTGAACAAAATCCAGATTATTATCGTGACGCAGATACACAAACTGCCTTAGCTGACACAGAGGAATTTATTTTAGCAGTAAATAAATTAGCAAAGAACACGAAACAGGGTGTTTATCCTGTTGTAACCCCACGCTTTATTCCAAGTTGTACGGATGATGCGTTAAAAGGTTTGGGAGAATTAGCTAAAAAATACGAAACGTATGTCCAATCGCACTGTAGTGAAAGTGATTGGGAGCATAGTTATGTTAAGAATCGCTTCGGAAAGAATGATGCGTTTGCTTTACATCAATTTGGTTTATTAACCGAAAAGTCGGTTATGGCTCATTGTAATTTCTTAGATGATGAAGACGCCGATTTATTTGCTGCCACAGGTACTGCTGTTTGCCATTGTCCCATCTCTAATGCTTATTTTGCCAATAGTGTCATACCCATCGCACATTTGCTTTCCAAAGGAGTTGAAATTGGTTTAGGAACCGACATTTCTGGCGGTTTCTCACCCAGCCTTTTTGATAATGTTAGACAAGCAGTGATTGTCTCTAGAATGTTAGAAGATGGTGTGAACGGCACCCTTTCTGCCGAGGAACGCGGTGTAGCTAATTCACGCATCACAATAAATGAAGCGTTTTATTTCGCAACCGCTGGTGGCGGAGATAGTTTAAATTTGCCGATTGGCCGCTTGGAGGAGAACTATTCTTGGGATGTACAAATCATTGATACATCAGTTGGATACGCAAAACTTCCTATTTATCATGCAAATGAAGATTTACATGATATCTTTCAAAAAATTATGTATCTAGTCAACCCAGAAAACATTCGTGAAGTTTGGGTACAAGGAGTCAAAGTTCATTCCCGTTAATAATATAAAAAAGTGACAGGCATCAACCATTTATTGGATTGCCTGTCACTTTATATTTAAACTCTCACTCTTTTATTGAAGCATGATATTTGAAAAAGATTTCTTCAATTTATTTATTGCTCGGCATATTTTTTAAAGTTATCTAAAATCGCCTGCCAGCCGGCTTGCTGCATTTCAATTGGATTGGTTGTTTCCGCATCAAAAGTTTCGATTACCTGGGTTTCGTTTCCTTGCCCATTAAATTTTATAGTAACCTTTCTTTCATCTCCTAAGGTATAAGAAATAACCTCATTTACTTTCACTTCATCATATATCCCACCAAAATCAAAACCAAAACTGCCATCTTTTGCTTCCATTCTTGTAAGGAATTTTCCGCCAACCGTTAAATCATTTTCAGCAACTGGCGTATGCCAGTCTTCTGAAGCATTGTTCCATTGGGTGATGTGTTTTGGCTCTGTCCAATATTCCCATACTTTTTCTACTGGCGCATGAACAGTTGTTTGTACAGTGATTTTTTCAAAATTGCTTTTTGTCATTTGAATTTCCACCTCTCATCATATACTGAGTTTAATATGTAGATTGATTCCTTCATGCTGTCACATACCTGTTAATATCTTATCAACTCCTTCCCGTAAGCGCAATCACTAGAAACACAATAAAACGAAAAAGCCAGATTGGGGTTGCCCATCCTGGCTAAATCACTTGGTGCCTGACACCTTATTCGGAGGTCCGTGGACTGCTTTCAAATCCTCCCTTTTTATGTGAACCATCACAGAACGGCTTTTTGTTGGAAAGGCCGCAACGGCAGAGATACACTTTTGCCTTCTTTGGATATTCCTTGCCCTCTGCATCGAATATCTGAAAATCACCACTTACCTGCAATGGACCATTATCATTAATCTTAATTTGATTTTCCATTCTTATCACATCTCCTCAGTTTTTTATTAATGAAAAAAATTCTGATCGAAACTCTCCTTCTGTACCAAATAGCCCATGCATGCTCGAGGTTGTGGTAGACGCGGTGGATTTTTTCGTTCCCCTGCTGCACATACACATATGCTTAGCTTCAACGACGACGATTGTTCCTTCTGGCTCCAAAACCTCTTCCATCGCAGCGGCGATCTGCGATGTAAGCCGTTCTTGCACTTGAAATCTTTTTGCATACCCATCTACCATTCGACCAATTTTTGATAAGCCAGTGATTTTCTCATTTGGGATATAACCTACATGGGCCACGCCAAAAAACGGAGCGAAATGATGTTCACACATCGAAAAGAACTCAATATCCTTTACTAAAATCAGTCCCTTATGTTGAATATCAAACGTCTTTTCGAGATGGAGTTTGGGGTCCTCATGATAACCTTCGGTGTATTCGAGGAATGCTTTAAGTACCCTAAATGGGGTGTCTTGTAGTCCATCTCGATCAGGATCATCCCCACACAGTTGAATTAATTGTCTAATCGCCGAGGTAAAAAAATTTACATCCATTAAATTTCGATGGTTTTCCTGTTGATGGGGTTTAAACAAGCTTGGGAACTTCTCAGATAATAAAAGATATTGATCACTTGTCATTACACATCATTCCTTTGACATGGTATTGGAGGGTTCATCCTCGATGATTAAACAAGGGGTGGTATGATTCACTTGCTCATTTAGTTGAATACGAAAGGCGCAGCAGCCATCACCATTCTGTAGACGCTGTTCTCTTTGCACCTTGCATCCAAGCAACCGGGTAAGTACAGAAACAGTCACACTGCACAAGATTGGACGTTCGAGTGCAACATTATGAAAGGGACAATTCCGCTCAATTAAGTAATCATCCTTACCCTTTTTGACTAATTCCATATATGAGTCATCTTTTGCATAAAAATCCTTAAGCAGCTTTATTCTTTCGTTGGTACTAAGTCCCAACAATTTCGGTTCCCATTCACGAACCCTTTCTTCAACCATCGCGGCAAGTACGTTTTTCAGGGCACTCATTCCAAGATGTTTGACCATCGTGTCAAGAACTTCAATTGTTAAGTGATCATAATTCTTATCAAAGAGATGTTCACCAGCAGAGGTTAATCGGTATCGGATGTGAGGCCGGCCAATGCCATTTTGCTTTTCGGAAATCCTGACAATCCAGCCATCTCTTTCTAAATGGAGAAGATGCTGACGGACTGCCTCACCGGAAGTTTCTAACAATGAGGCAAGTTCGCTCATGGATGAAGCACCACTTGTTTTAATCGCATGAACGATTCTTCTTCTTGGTTCCGACAAATGTTCGGCTTGAAAACTCAGGTCTCTCCCCTCCCTGCTCTTTCTTAAATGTATATTCACCTACCTTTGGAATAGTTCAAGATTTTTATTGAATAAATGGAAAAACCATTTCTCAAAGGCAAAAAAAAAATCCCTTTCAGAGGGATTCACTAGAAAACAATTGTTTTATTTTGATGGACAATAATTCGGTCTTCAATATGCCATTTCACTGCTCGAGCTAAGACACTTCTTTCAATTCTACGACCGATCTTTTTTAGACTATCGACATTATCATGGTGATCGACCCGGCTGATATCTTGTTCGATAATAGGTCCTTCATCGAGGTCGTTGGTCACATAATGAGATGTGGCACCAATCAATTTTACACCGCGGCCAAAAGCTCGTTCATAAGGTCTCGCACCAACAAAGGCTGGTAAAAAGGAATGGTGAATATTAATAATTTTATTCGGATTTTCTTGGACAAATGTTGGAGACAAGATTTGCATGTAGCGGGCCAATACCACGAAATCAATTTCATACTCTTTTAGAAGTTTAAGTTGGGTGGCTTCGGCTTGTCCACGAATATCTTTATTGGCCGGAACGTAATAAAACGGAATGTTCAGCCCTTCGACAACCTCTCTAGCGGTTTCATGATTACTGATAACAAGGGCAATATCGGTCATTAAATCGCCACTTTGCCATTCCCATAAGAGTTCAAGCAAACAATGAAGCTCTTTCGATACAAAGATTGCCGCTTTTTTCACATGATAAGCGTGGGTGAAATTCCACTCCATTGAAAACTGTTCAACAATCTCAGCAAACTTATTTTCCATATCATCCGCTTTTTCCTTTAAACCTGGGCATTCAAATTCAATCCTGATGAAAAAAGTACCGCCCTCTGGATTTGTGGAATATTGACTAGATTCGATGATATTTGCATTATAGGAATACAAAAATTTTGAAATCGCTGCAACAATTCCTGGCTGGTCAGGGCAACTTACTAATAGACACCCCCGGTTCTTATTCTTTTCCTGAAATAATTCAATCTGATCTTTTATATAGGCGTTCATGTCACAAAACCTCTCAAAATGTTGTTTTAGACATTATACATTAGTTTGTCACATTAGTTAATCATTATTTTGAAAATTCCTACAACGAACCCCTGACCGTTGTCGCGGCAGCGCCAACTTTATTTGCTAATTGAAGGTACTCTTCTAATTGGATTAGACTTTCCGGCTGCCCTTTTTCATGAAAGCTATACAGAAGGGCTGACATAAATGCATCACCTGCACCGGTAGTATCGATCGCTTCCACGATCGGAGCAGGAACAAAAACTTTGGTCCCGTTAAAAATTGCACATGCCCCCTTGCTTCCCATCGTGATAAACAGGTAGGGAATCTGCCATTTAGATAATTGATCGATTCCAGCATCTAATGAATCTGTTTCGGTTAAAAATTGCAACTCATCTTCAGCGAGCTTCACGATATGAGCATATTTAAGAAAGGAAGAAACGGTTTGGCGACAATACTCCTCACTTTCCCAACGCTTGAGACGAAGGTTGGCGTCAAAGGCGATGATGTTGCCAGCGTCCTTAGCATAGATCAGTGCCCTTTCAGTTGTCTTCCTAGCTTTTTCATGAAAAAGTGTTCCTGAACCAAAGTAAAAGATCTTTGCCTTTGCAAAAACTTCCCTTTGCAATTCATCTTCAAATAATACCTCATCTGGCGTAAGATTGACGTATGAATGAAAATAGCGCTCACCATTTTCATTTAAATGAACATATACACCACAGATGCTTTTACTCGAAGTGCGGACAGAAAATGAAGTATCAATTTGTTCCTTCTTGAATTCTTGTTCCACAAATTGACTAATTTCATCGGTCCCTAGTTTACATAAATAATAAGCAGGAAGCCCGAGTCTCTTGGTCCCTGCTGCCACATTTACGGTAGCCCCGCCCAACAGTTGCTGGTATTTGGTATTCGATTGATCAATTGAAATAAAATCTATAAATGCTTCACCCAGTGAAATAACTCCTTTTTGTACCAAGATGGTCCTCCTTCAATGATGGTTCTATGATAATTATATGAAAAAACCTCCTCAATTGAAAATAGTTGAGGAGGATCGTTTACGATATTAAACTAGTTTATGTGCATACCACTTTTTCCCTTTGAACCGTAAGCCAAAGATGAGTCCGCGAGTGCCCCATTCTACAATCATGGCGACCCAGACACCGACAATCCCAAATCCTAAGGTAATTCCTAAAACATAACCTAAAATAACCCGTAACAACCACATGGACAGCAAAGAGGCGATCGAAGTAAAGTTCGAATCCCCCGCTGCCCGTAATGCTGATGGCATAATAAAGCTTGGTGACCACAGTAGTGGTTGGGCAATGGCACCTATTAACACAAGAGTATAGATTGTGGGAACAATTTCTTCTGGTGGATTGAACATTTTTATTAACACCGGAAACAATGGTAATAACAATAATGCGGCAATGACAAAAATAAGTGAGGAAAGAGCAATTAACGAAAAGATAAATTTCCTCGCGTCCGCAATATTCCTTCGTCCAATACACTGCCCCACAATGGTGACAATGGCAATGCTGATGGAATTAGGTCCGATTTGATACACCATCATTAACACATTGGCAATTGCAAAAACAGTAAGTGAAAGGGTTCCTAACTGAACAATAAATGTTTGCGTAAGCAGCTTTCCGCCATTGAAAAAGATTTGTTCCGCAGCGAAAGGCAGTCCAATAAACATGACCTTTTTTAAAATAGAAAGGTCGATTCTAACCGCATTTTTTATCTTAAAGCGGATGGTCTCATTGTATTTTAAGACATACACCAAAGCAGCTGCCATTCCTAAAAATCTTGCCAAAAGCGTGGAAATGACGAGCCCTTCCACACCCATGTGAAAAAATGTAATCAATAGTAGATTTAGAATCGTATTGGTTAAATTCATTACTAACGATAAATTTAAACAGGGTTTCGTTTCCCCCACACCTCTTAACGCACCAGTCACCGCTTGAAAGATCGCGATGAAGGGATATGAAAGACAGCTGCCGATGAGGTAAATCCGAGCGTTTTGAAATACATCCGCTTCCGCTTTACCAAATAATAGGTTTAAAGTTGGCGTATGAAAAATGATGACTAGGGTGCTGATTAGGACTGAAAAAAGGGTAACGGCAGTTATTGCTTGTGTCGCCGTTTTGGACACCATCTCCCCATTCCCGCTCCCTTTATATTGGGCTACAATCACAGTCCCGCCTGTAGCGACCGCTATAAATACATTGACTAGGAAAATATTCAAAGAATCTACCATACTTACAGCACTAACCGCAGCCACTCCAGCCGAACTTATCATCGCTGTGTTTAATAAGCTCATGATAATTAAAAAGGCTTGGTCTACGAAAATCGGCAGGATAATAGCAAATATTTTCTTGTAATCTATGGATTCTCCAGAAAAATACTTATCTAACAAAGAAACCGTTCTGTGCCTAATATTCAATTCTAATTTATTCAATACACAACACTTCTTTAATGGAATTTTTTGAAAGGTACCGACCATATTTTAATACGGCTTATTATACCACGAATTGGAAGTGCGTGAAGGTTTTTATCTTCTATTAGAAATGTCCATTAATCGTTGCGTTCGCAGTTCTACACGACGAATTTTCCCCGAGTCCGTTTTAGGAAGTGCCTCGATATATTCGATCACCCTTGGATACTTATAAGGAGCCGTTAATTTCTTAACAAATCCCTGTAACTCCGTGGTTAACTCAGCTGTTCCAAAAATCCCATCTTTCAACACAACAAATGCTTTAACAACATTTCCTCTGATTGGGTCCGGTAAAGCGACTACCGCACACTCCTTAACCGATTTATGTTTCATTAATGCATCTTCTACTTCAAATGGTCCAATCGTATATCCAGAACTGATAATGACATCATCTTTGCGGCCTTGGAACCAATAATAATTATCCTCGTCTTTCAATGCACGGTCACCTGTCAGAAAATATTGACCCTGATAAGATGAAGCGGTGGTCACCGGATTTTTATAATATTGTTTAAATAATGCCGGGAAATCACTTCGAATCGCAATTGTACCGACTTGGTTGATTGGTGCCGGATGGCCGTCTTCATCGATAACATCAATAAATTCTTCTAGCAGCGGCTGTCCCATGGATCCCAATTTTTTCTCATTAACATTTAAATTCGCTATCAATAACGTACTTTCTGTCTGGCCATAACCATCGCGAATCAGGATCTTAAATTCTTCTTTAAACACATCGATGACTTCCCGATTTAGTGCTTCACCGGCAGAAACAGCTGTATGCAAATGGGAAAGATCGAAGGTGGAAAGATCATCTAATTTAGCCATCATCCGGTATTCGGTAGGTGTGCAGCATAAAACATTTACTTGTTGATCTTGAAGAAGATGTAAATATTTGTGCGGATTAAACCTGCCATGATAGATAAAACCTGTAGCACCCGAACCAAGAATCGATAGGAATGGACTCCAGACCCATTTTTGCCACCCTGGGGAAGCTGTAGCCCAAACCAGATCGTCCTCACTAATATTCAGCCATTTTGATGCCGCAATTCTTAAATGTGCATACCCCCAGCCATGGCTGTGAACAACTCCTTTAGGCTGACCGGTTGTCCCTGATGTATAAGCTAAAAAGGCAAAATCCTCACTCAACGTATCGACATCACTGAAAATTTCTGATTCCTCCGCGGCTAACGCTTCTAAGGAAAGCCAATTTGGTACGTCCTGACCAAAAGCAATCTTAAATTGTAAAAAAGGAGTTTCCTCTTTAATATTTTCAAATTCTTCAATTAACTCAGAATAAGAAATGACGGCTTTAGCTTCCGAATGATTTAAGCGATATAGTATATCTTTTGCTCGTAAAAGTTCTGAAGTAGGGCTAATGACTAATCCTGCTTTTAAACAAGCTAAATAAATAACATAGGATTCAATGAGACGAGTGCTCATTACAACAACTCGGTCACCTTTCTCTAGTCCTAGTTTCGTTAACCCATTTGCTAGTTTATTGGCTTTTGTGATTAACTGAGCATAAGAGATCGTTTTCGTTTCTCCAAGTTCATTTAGCCATCGTAAAGCTATTTTTTCGGAATGATGCTTAGAAATTTCACTTGCTAAATTAAAGCGCTCTGGTGCGATCAATGATTTCAAATCCACAATTGTCAATCTCCATTCTTGGTAGTTTAGATTTGGGGTTCCCAGTGTAATTCGTTTGAATCTTTATGGTTAGTACCTGGTAATAACACTAGATACTCAGTAATATTTACTCTTATAATAATATCACTTTATAAAACTATGTAAATTATTTCGCCTCGACTACTACTAAGAACTATTATCTGGTCTTAAATAAAATCCAAAAAACCAACTATAAAAAATAGTTGGCTTCGTAAGAACTCTTATTCAAATAAAGGACTAACTGCTTTTTCATTATGAATCCGGTCGATTGCCTCAACAAGAAGAGGTGCAACAGAAATCGTTTTAATTTTACTACTGATTTTATCTCCTGACAATTCAATAGTATTTGTCACGACTAATTCTTTAATTGGTGACGATTCTATTTTTTCAATCGCTTGGTCTGTAAAAACAGGATGCGTACAGCCAGCATAAATTGCTTTTGCCCCATTTTCTTCTAGAGCCTTAGCTGCTAAAGAAATGGTTGCACCGGTATCAATCATATCATCAATAATTATGGCATTTTTTCCATCGACATTACCAATCACATTTATGGTTTGCGGACCATTTTCTTCAAATCTTCTTTTATCGATCAGGGCAAGTGGAACGTGTAATAGGTTGGCTACCTTTCTAGCTCGACCAATGCTGCCATTATGAGGCGCGACAATAACGATATCTTCTAAACCCTGTTCCTTAAAATACTGTCCAAGAATTGGAACACCATATAGATGTTCTACAGGGATATCAAAGAAACCTTGAATTTGAGAAGTATGGAGGTCCATTGTAAGAATCCGACTTGCTCCAGTCTTTTCCAAGAGGTTCGCAACTAATTTTGCTGTAATTGGCTCCCGTGACCGTGCCTTTCTGTCTTGTCGTCCATATCCATAGTACGGAATGACCACATTTATGATACTTGCTGAAGCTCTTTTTAGAGCATCAATCATGATGAGGAGTTCCAAAATATTATCATTGACAGGGTACGAAGTGGATTGAATAACATAGACCTCACTGCCACGAACACTTTCTTCAATATGAATTTGAATCTCTCCATCACTGAAATGAGATACTGAACTTCTTCCTAACTCGCATCCCAAAAGCTCTGCCATCTCTGTTGCTAGCTTTTGATTGGAATTCAATGAAAACAGTTTAAATCGTTTATTTTGTTGATATGTCACCTTAGATCCTCCACACGTTAGAATTTCTACTTGTTAAAGAAAATTATCGATTCATCTTATTTTACTATATTAATCACCATAGTGGTAGGAAATACACCGGAGTGGTAACTTTTAATAGAGAATCCTTGAGCTTTTCTAAAATCACACATTTTGGTTAGTTAATTTGGACATTAAATCAGCTGTTGTCATAATGGTCGCAAATTCTTGATGCAAAGTGGCAAGTTAATTGTTTGTACATCGTCGGCTGATCGCTTTATACCTTTATGGTCTGTAAGTTCAAATGCAGCGATCGCGTCTTCGATTAGGAATGTATCGAAACCAAAATTTCCACTCATCCGAGTGGTAGTAGATACGCAATGCTGGGTCGATAGGCCAGTAATGATAACCGATTTGATTTGCTGATCACGTAAATAAGTTTCTAATTCCGTACCGATAAACGCGCTATTTACATTTTTTTGAAAGACCTTTTCATCTGCTTTAGGACGAATCATCGCTTTAAATTTTGTCCCGTTTTTATTTTTATAATAGAGCGGTGATTGAGGCAAAAGGGATAAATGTTGAGAATAGATAACCGGCCATTTTCGTCTGCGCCATTCCGTAAGCAATTGTAAAATATTTTCCTCCGCCTCGAGATTGTTCCGCTTCCCCCAGTATGGATCATCAAAACCTTCTTGAACATCTAAAACCAAAAGAGCTGGTGGATTTACAACGGGATTCATTCTGTTTTTCTCCTAACTTATATTTTCCAAGTATCCTAAAATGACTAGGTTAATTTTTTGTAAAAAGGATTCATCGTATTCATGGAACATCAAAAAAAGCGCGCAAATGGTTTCGCGCACTCATTCCTATCAGTACTATTTCGGGAATTATTATTGATCATTCATAGGTTTAATAGAAGATAGTAACTGTTCTGCCCCTGTCACTACATCATGAACAATTTTACTTGCTGGTATTTCGAATTGCAGAAGCCTTGTCGCCTGTCCTGCCCAAAGTGACATATAGTCAGGATTATTTTGAAGGGCTGCCTGTCTACGGATATCATTCGTCATGGTATTTTGTGTTGGGAAATCAGCTGGGGAAATCTTGGCATGATCGTAAGCTTGAATAAATGCATTTTTAATTCCCCTTGCTGGACGACCAGAAAAAACTTTCGTAATCACTGTACTTTCTTCTGTGCTATTGATGAGTGCCTCCTTATATACACGGTGAGCCCCTGACTCAATCGTTGTTAAAAAAGCGGTGCCCATTTGGACTCCTTGTGCACCTAGAGCTAAGGCAGCAACTAGGCCGCGGCTATCCATGATGCCTCCCGCAGCTACAACAGGCACTGAAACTGCATCAACGACCTGTGGGACAAGTGAAAAAGTTCCGACTGTTGCACCATGGGTGTTTTTTTCTATTTCAAATGTGCCTCGATGACCTCCAGCGTCACTCCCCTGGGCAATAATAATATCTGCTCCCTTTTCCTCTGCGAGCAGTGCTTCTTCAACGGTTGTTACCATGGTAGTAATGGTGATATTTTGTTGCTTGGCGATTCCCATTTTATCCTCCGGAAGGACCCCGAATGCTGTGGAAATGACAGGAACTTTTTCTTCTATTAATACTTCAAATTGTTCCTCAAAAAAATTGTTTGTTTTCACTTGGTGTATTGCCGGCTCAATACCGAACTTTTTCCTTATTTCATTAAGGACTCTCTGTGACTCTTCTACTCCTTCATAATGATCGGTCAAATTTGTACAAAACAAATTTACGGCAAATGGTTTGGTTGTCCGTTTCTTAATTTCTTTGATAGCCAATCTAATTTCTTCTGGATTCATATAGGCAGCGCCCAAAGTCCCTAAAGCACCAGCATTCGATACATTGGCAACAAGATCCACGGTCGTAGGGCCTCCCGCCATACCCGCTTGAATAATCGGGTAATCAATTTCTAAAATTCCACATAGTTTTGTGTTTAATTTCATAGAAATCCTCTTTTCTACTATTATTACTATTCGATATATTTGAAGAGATATTTGAACATAATGACTTATTACAATACTAACAAATAATGGTTTTCTTCTAAACATAAATGCATTGCATTAATAAAATAGGCTTTGTTAAAGGTTAATGTTGAATTTGGAACCCTGTTGATTGGAGTGGAAGGTGCGAAGACTCCTGCGGGAGTACGGGGCTGGGGAGACCCCGCAGGCGCTAAAAGCGCCGAGGAGGCTCCCCGCAACGCCCGCGGAAAGCGAAGCACCTGGAACGGAAATCAACAGACAAGTTTAAAACAGCCATAATATAAAAAACGATACCTCCAATGAAGTACCGCTTTAATATTTTTTTATATTCAATTATGCAAAACGATAATAAATCAATAAAAACGTTGCTAGCACAAAAATGAAATTTAAGAACACAAAGATAAATTGATCTGTTTTTGTTTTATGCATTTTAATAGGCGGGTTATAGAATGAAACACCTTCAATAATAAAGATAATCAACACAATGTGAATCATGAAATGTCCGATGACTTCTGTCATTCCAAAAAGCATCGTAGTTGAGATGAAAATAGCAGTGACAACAAAACCTAACACCCGATTTAAAACACCGACTACTAATAAATACCCAACGACAAATTCAATAAATGCTGCCATAACAACAAATAAACTCGGTTCAAAGCCAAATGTTGGCACATGATGGTTGGCAACAATATCTAAAGCCATACTTGGATAAACCCATTTTTCAACTGCTACCCAGCTTAGCGATAATCCTGTCCCTAAATACAGAAATGGAAATCCAGCTTGCTCTAGTTTCGTATTTCCTACCAATAATACACCGATAATGGCTACGTAAAATCCGTAATCTAACATATAGAAAATTCCATGGTGAATCGTCACATAAATAAATAATCCTAATAAAATCGAAGCACCAATTTTTGTAGAAATATGATGCGGAATCAATAAGAACCCGATCGTCATCCATGTTAATACTGTAACAATCGTACTACTAACATGGAACTCAGGAGCAAAAAGAGTTCCATTGACCATTTGTATCATCAGCGCAACGGCGGTTCCGTACTTTAACAAATATCTAGAATACTTTCTTAAACTGGAGAGACGATCCTCCATTTTTTTCAATGGCCCCCATTGGGCCATTTTTGGAATGATTAATGTTAATGACGCTAATACAACTGCTGCCACAAGAGCTAAGAGTAAAAACATTGGTGATAATATATTTTCAATAGTCTCCTTATGTGGCACCACGTTTGTGAACCATTTCACATGTGCTTGCGCAAAAATTGGTGTCATAATAAGTCCTAATGTTAATAGTATCTGAAATATCTTTTTCATCAGTAATCCCCCTCGTAAATATAAACAACATGAATATAGTGATAATATACAACACACTTGCCTCCTCTAACCATCTTAAAATTGAACAATTTGTGAAACATATCACAAATATTTCATTCTTTTCATCTGAAGACCGGTGCAAAGTCACTGGTCTATTAACACTATTTAATTCATGGCAATACAATCTAGTAGAATTGTATGCTATCATATTCAAGTAAATTATTAATAGGAGGCGTTTCACCCCTTGTCCCGATTTGAACGAGCAATAATTATTGGCGGAGGCATCTCAGGGAAATTAGCAGCACGTGTTGTGTCTGATTTTTTCAAAGAGGTACTGATTATCGAACGTGATCACGAACCTCAAGGCCCATTCCCAAGAAAAGGTGCCCCACAAGGTGAACATTTACATGCGCTCCTCCAAGCTGGTGAGCATGGTCTCGAGGCGATGTTTCCAGGTATAACAAAGAAATTTCACTCAAGTGGCGCAGTGAAAATAAACTCTACGCAGGGTCTAGCATGGTTCCACCATGGTGTCTGGAAATTACGTTTTAATGGAGAATACACGACAACTCTGCAAACACGCCCACATTTAGAGTGGCATATTGACCAATACATAAAAGCTATACCGAACGTAACCTTTCTATATAATCACACGGTCGAAAACTATATTTATCAAGAAGAAAAGAATAGAATTGCAGGAGTCGATGTTATCGATAGCAGTGGCTCTGAAAAAAATCTAACAGCAAACCTTGTTATAGATGCAAGTGGTGTGAGCAGTCTTTCTAGTAGTTGGCTAAACAAACGTGGCATTTCTATTCCTGAACAAAAGGTGAAAATTGGGTTAAGTTACATTAGTAAATCTTTTCAACTGCCTGAGAACGATGAAAGGGATTGGGAAATTAAAATCGTTTATCCTAACCCGCCACATGAAAAAATAGGTGGGACCATCTCAAAGGTAGAGGGAAATCGTTATATTGTCACACTCAATGGCTATCATAATGAGGTAAACGAAAAAGAGGTAGTAAAAAGTAATAATGGCTTTATAGACTTAACAAAAAAATTACCTAAATTAGATATCTACCATGAAATAAAGGATGCATTCCCTCTTTCCGGCACCTCGGTCTATCGTGTACCACATATCGTCTGGAGACAATTTAATAGGGTTAAGAATCTTCCCGACGGACTGTTATTGATCGGTGATACGGTTTGCAGAATTGATCCCGTTTTTGGTCAAGGCATGAGTATTGCTGTTTTAGCGGCACTAAAGCTGAAAGAACTCCTTCAGAATGAAAGTCATGATCTTCTAAAACTTACTACTAATTTCCATAAACAAGAAGCAAAAATCATCGCCCCTATTTGGAATATGGTGATTACAGAAGATTTTCGCTATCCCGAGACCAATGGTAAAAAGCCTACAGGTCTTTTCATTCAGCAATGGTACGCCAAAAAGATTTTCCTCTTATCATCGGAAAATCAAGAAATATATAATTCGTTCATCAAAGTCATGAACCTAATTCGTCCGATGACCATCCTAATGAGCCCTCGAATAATCAAACAGGTATTGAAAAAGACCTTTTCAAAATGATTTTATTATGGGCCATCATCCCTCAAATAGGGTGTCAGGCACCAGTAGTTAATAATAGCAGGTCCATTTAAATTAGTTAGGACCTGGTTCTATATGAAAGAACCAGGTCCCTTTATCCTTTTAATCAGCTGCTCTTCAAATTATCCATTTTATTTAGCACTGGAGTTTCATTCAAAGCCCGTAATTTTTTTATATCTACTCTTATCAAAAGTGAAATCGCTAATGCAATGATAAACATCCCCGAAAATACAAGAAGGGTTCCTTGGTAGCTTCCTGTTGTTTCACGAATCCATGAAACGAATATCGGACCGACTAAACCGGCTGCTGCCCAGGCTGTCAAAATGTAGCCGTGAATGGCGCCCAACTGCTTCGTTCCAAATAGATCACCTATATAGGCTGGTATCGAAGAAAATCCTCCGCCATAACAGGTCATGATCATATAAACAATAATTGAAAACAGAATACCCACTGTAAGGTTTGGTAAAAGAAAGAAGGCAACAATTTGGAAAGCAAAAAATAGAGTATACACATTTGGTCGGCCAATGTAATCAGAAATAGTCGCCCAAAGAATACGTCCGGAACCATTAAATAACCCCATAATTCCAACCATCGCCGCAGCCGATGCGGCTGTCATACCTACTAACTCTTGTGCCATTGGTGATGCAACGGAAAGAATGGCAATCCCACAGGTTATGTTGATAAAAAGCATAATCCATAAAGCCCAAAATTGTCTTGTTTTTACCGCTTCATTTGCCGTTAATTGTCTAAGATCCTGTTTTAGCTTTTTATTCCCTGAAGTTTCAACGGTTGAATCAAAACCTTTAGGTACCCAACCCGCTTTTGGCGGAGCAAGGTATTGAGCGGAACAAAAAATGACTAAAAAATATGTGCCGCCAAGAATATAAAAGGTGTTGGAAATGCCGTATGTTTGGATTAAGTGATTCATTAACGGACTGCTGATCATTGCTGCAAAGCCAAACCCCATAATTGCAAGTCCCGTTGCCAATCCTCTTCGATCAGGGAACCATTTGACCAATGTTGACACTGGTGTAATATAGCCAACCCCCAAGCCGATACCAGCAATGACACCATAAAATAAATAGAGTAATAGTAACGATTCAAAGTGTACAGCTGCCCCAGCCCCAGCTACTCCGACTCCAAAAAATAAAGAACTAAGTGTACCAGACACTCTTGGTCCAAACTTCTCTACAAAATGACCTAGAAAAGCCGCGGATAATCCTAAAAATAATATTGCTAAACTAAATGTAAATGAAATCTGTTTTAATCCCCAGCCCATTTGCTGCTGTAATGGGTTCGTAAATACACTCCATGCATAGACAGATCCTATCGAAATATGAATCCCAACTGCCGAAAGAGCAATAAGCCATCTATTTTTCATCTGACCAATTCATCCCCATTCACATAATATTTTTTATAAATATCTTAATACAAATTAATCTTTTAAACAATTCCACCCCTCATGTATTGTTTGTTATTTGACTATATTAACCTACAAATCTATGTAATTCAAGCGAAAAAATTAACTAAAATACGAATTATAAATAATATTTTTAATTTAATGTTCGTGTTTTTGTTAAAAAACATATTTAGGTCTTTCGCCTTTTTTTCTATTTTCATAAAACATATTCTAAAGAAACCGCATACAATGTTGGTGAACAAATAAGGACAGGAGGTGAAAATAGATGGGTTCTAACCACCATTGTTCCTGTGGCATTTTTGGAATTTTTCTTGGATTTTTAACAGGTGCCATTTGGTTATTGTTTGGATTATTGTGGGTGACTTCATTGCTTGGAGTAATCGGCCTAGTTGGTTTAATTGTTACCGTTCTAAAATTCCTTATCATTTTAATTGGCTTCCTTGCATTCCTTATCTTTGGATTATGCGTATTTAAGAAGGCATGGCATCACTGTAAGTGAAATAGCATGAAGGATTAAGCCAGCTTGGATTTATATATTTTGAGGACAGCCTCAATTAGAGGCTGTCCTTTTCAGTACTCCTAAACAAAAAAAGCGGGCAACTAGGGCTGTTTATCGCCCTGTTGTCCCGCTTTTTAAATTAGAATTTAGAATGATAGTTATCGATTTCCCATGCATGAACAGCTGTACGGTAGCTGTCCCATTCTGCTTTCTTCATCGAAACATACTCGTTGTATACGTGCTCACCTAGTGTATTCGCTGCAATATCTCCTGATTCTAATTCTTTTATTGAATCCGCTAAACTTCCAGGCAGGTTATCGATGCCACGGAAGGCTCTTTCTTCTTCTGACATATGGAAGATATCTTCATTAATTGGAGCTGGTGCTTCTAGTCCTTTTTCGATTCCTTCTAGACCTGCAGAGGCTATCACCGCAAACGTTAAGTAAGGGTTAGCCGATGGATCTGGGCAACGTAATTCAACACGTGTCGCAAGGCCTTTTTTGGCTGGAATACGAATTAACGCTGAACGGTTAGACGCAGACCAAGCAATATAACAAGGAGCTTCATATCCTGGCACTAATCGCTTATAAGAGTTAACTAGCGGATTTGTTACTGCCGTAAAGCTCTTCACATTTTCTAAAACACCTGCAATGAATTGATAGGCTTTTTCAGATAATTGTAACTCATCGGATGGATCAAAGAAGGCATTTTCGCTACCTTCAAAGAATGACATGTTGACATGCATACCAGAACCATTGATTCCGAATACTGGCTTCGGCATAAATGTAGCATGCATTCCGAATTTCTTCGCTACTGTCTTCACGACCCATTTATATGTAGTGGAAAGGTCAGCAGCCGTTAATACATCTGCATATTTAAAGTTAATTTCATGTTGCCCTTCAGCTACTTCATGGTGAGAAGCCTCAATTGTGAAGCCCATTGCTTTTAAGGCACGGTAAATTTCTAAACGAACGCGTTCGCCAAGGTCATGTGGAGATGGCTCGAAATAACCGGCTTTATCACCAAGTTCTTGTGTGGCATAACCATTTTCATCTGTTTTAAAAAGGAAAAATTCTAACTCAGGACCTACTGAAATCGTGTATCCATGTTTCTCGGCACGATCAACTGTTTTCTTAAGAACATTTCTTGTATCTCCTTCAAACAAGGATCCGTCTGGGTTCTTTACAGAACATAGGAATCTAGCTTCCGAATATCCGTTTTCAACTGTCCAAGGAAGAACAGCAAATGTAGCTAAATCTGGTTGTAAATAAAGATCTGACTTATTGATAGGTGAGAAACCTTTAATTGAAGAACCATCAAACATCATCTTACCTTCTACCACATCTTCCAATTGCTCAATTGTTACTGTAACGTGCTTTAGGATCCCTTCGATATCGACAAATTGCAAGTGTAATAGTTCAACACTTTTTTCGTTGATTATTTCTTTAATTTGTTCAAGAGTAGTGGCAGCTCCTGGAGCGTTTGAAATTAATGTTTTTGTCATGTCACTTTACCTCGCAATTTCATGTTATATTTTATTACATCACTTAATATAAAATGATTATAATAAAAAAAGAATAGTTTGACAATGATTTTTAATAAATTTTTTGAATATTTATTCTGAAATTTAAGTAAGCGTTTTCATAAAATGTCTGATTAAACCTTATATTCTCGATAAATTTCGAAGATTTCTTGTTAATATTTATGCAAAAATATGTATATATTTATCATTACTAACCAAAACGAATCATCACTTTTTAGCTATAAGAAAAAAACAGCTGATAGAGAGATCCCTAACAACTGTTTTGAATTCAACCTATTAATCTATTTTTTATGATGCTATTTGAATTGTAATGCTTTTTCCTTGTTTACGCTTTTCATTAAATTCAGCCGCTGCCGTGAATCTTAACGATTGCCATGCTCTGGGATATCATTATGTCTGAAGAAAAAATTAGAGGAGAAAAATCGATGGACCAAATCAGCCAGGACTCCTTTTTCTCTAGCTTGGGGTCGTGACTTGGACCGTGGTGCAAGTGGTATACGCAAAAACAGCAAATGGCGCCGCCGTTCTGGAATGGGAACCCATACTGCTATTTGGATTTCTAATAGTCGGTATCCCTTGGGTGCTTTATCTTATTTTAAGAGAAATAAAGACTAAACTTGTGGAAATGGAGACTAAAAAGATTGACTCTGTAAATAAATAGAGAAAAATCTAAATAAAAAGATTGACTTCGTAAATAATGTGGTTATAAATAAATGAGCAGTAAGAGACGACTAATGCCATTTGAGGGTGAAAATGAAACCCAACGGGCACTAGTGGAAGCGACTACTGCTCGTTGAAGCTGAAATAGGAATTCAACAGGCAGTAGTGGAAGTGACTAATGACCGTTGATGCTGAAAAAAGGGCTCAACGGGCACTAGTGGAAGCGACTACTGACCGTCGAAGCTGAAAAAGGAGTTCAACGGGCACTAGTGGAAGCGACTACTGACCGTTGATGCTGAAAAAGGAGTTCAACGGGCACTAGTGGAAGCGACTACTTCCCGTTGAAGCTGAAATATGAGCTCAACGGGAACTAGTCAGATCACAAAAATGAAATTTTGTAAAAAATTACACCTAAAATATTGACCATTCATGATTTTTTAAACGAGTCACCCCTTCCCTGAGCATATCTCGTGTTTCTATGAGCGTATTTTAAGAAGCAACAATCTTTTACAAAAGAGCGCAATAAACAGGGCGTGTTTCAGGTGCCTGACACCGATGGAACACTCCTTTTTTAATCCAACATCTATCTCCTAAAAATAATATAATCTAAAATAACTGGCTCGATATCATTGGCCCTTAAAAGTTGATTAATCTGTCCTCGGTGATATTGACCATGTAGGGCAACATGGGTCAAGATGTCCCTGATCGAGTTATTAAACTCAACGCCTTTACTATTTCTATAAGACACGATTTGTTCGAGAGCAGGATCAATTAATCTCGATAGGAAATTTTTATAGTTTTGATTATTTTGGTTAGCCAATTCTACACAAGATTCTAAACTAACATCTGCCCAAATAGGTAAATTGGAACTGTCTGATCCTTTTAACCTAGTCAACCACACTTGTTCGGCGAGAAGGATATGTGAGAATAACCTGTTTATTTGTTCATTCTCACTTTCCATATTTTGCAAGGTTTCAAGAATTCTTGTATTAGACCAATGTAAATGCTCATACATATTTCGAATTGTTTCCATGTGTGGACCTCCATGTATAAACTCAATATTCAACTAATGCAAATAGCTCATCCTACTCTCAAAAAAAGATAGATCTAATCTTTATAAACTTTATGTGCATGATATTTAAATCCAAGATATTGATAGTTTTGTTTCCTATACATTTCTCTTGGCGTGTCTTCACCATCGGCTACTAAGATGATGGTCTTATCTAAAAATTTCTCCATAACAAATTTTTGCAGCCTGCTGCCAATTCCTTTTTTCTGAAAGTTATCATCTACCACTAAACCATCAATTTCGGCTGTATCTTTCGTAATTATTACATCTACTGAACCAGCGGGTACACCTTTATAATAGGCAAGCAGTTGTTGAATATTCTTATCTTGATAATTTCGTTTAGCCAATTCTCTTTTTTGATTTGCAAATTCAGAACCCAGCTCCAAATCGTGTTTATACTGCAATTCAAGAAAAGTTTCAAGGTTTTGATCCATCACAACATGTACCTCTATATCTGGATTGTCTTTCACCAAAGGAAATTGTTTAGGCTGGATGGCGTACAATTCGAGAAAACCGATAGTATAACCTGCTTCATTCATGTAAGCCACTAATTCCTCTGCTAGTTTTTGGTTTGGAGGAAAATAAAACTTAACATGCTTTTGACCCTTTTTTAAATGATAGTTTCGTAAATAAATTCCAGCGCCCTTAAATTCTGACAAAGATGGAGATCTTTTAAACTCTATAAAATTACTATCATATCTAAGTAACATTTCTGGATAATGAATGTGTTTGTATTGAACATTTTCAAATACCACATTTCCTACAACATAAATATTTTCAAAAGTTATATGTCTCATTGATCTTATCCCCTTTTCCATAAATGCCCGACCACATGAATCGTCCAAATTCATTATATACTTTTTCTACAATCGTTGGAATAATTGACATTTTTTAGAATGGGGACCATATGGAGCTTCTTAAGGGTATTTTATTAGAACCTATGCAAAAAGAGGAGTATGATGAGGTAGAGATAATTAATAAAACCAACAACTAAAGGAGTATTCTTCAATAATGAACTATATTCAGCGAGGGACACACACATTTAAAATGGTAAACATCGCTTTATTTGCCGGTGGTTTTAATACATTTGCGATCCTTTGGGGGACACAGCCATTACTACCTGAGATTGTGAAAGAATTTCATATTTCACCAGCTGTCTCTAGTTTAAGCTTGTCCTCTACTACCATCGCTTTAGCCGTGAGTCTTTTGATTGCTGGTTCTTTATCAGAAGTATTTGGCCGGAAACCAGTCATGACTATTTCTTTAATTGCTTCATCGATTCTTTCCATTTTAACTGCGTTTAGTCCAAATTTTCATTTATTAATCTTATGTAGAATCTTACAAGGGATTTCATTAGCTGGTTTGCCTGCTGTTGCGATGGCCTACTTAGGTGAGGAAATTGACCCTAGAAGTTTAGGGATGGCAATGGGATTATACATTAGTGGGAACTCTATTGGCGGTATGGGCGGTCGAATATTTAGTGGAATTTTAACAGATTATTTTAGTTGGCATGTTGCATTGGCCTTTATTGGAATTATTAGTTTACTTGCTAGTCTTATTTTCTGGTCTATTTTACCGAAATCTACACATTTTAAACCACGAAAATTTGAAATAAAAAAATTAGCAACCTCTTTGTTTGTACAATTTAAAGAACCAGGACTCCTTTATCTATTTTTAACTGGATTTCTATTAATGGGATGCTTTGTATCCTTGTATAACTACATTGGTTTTGAGCTAATGGCTCCACCTTATTCATTAAGTCAAACCTTAGTGGGCTCTATATTCATTGTGTACATCGTTGGAACATTTAGCTCTACCTGGATGGGTATGCTAGCTGATCAATATGGGAAAAGAAAACTATTAATGGTGTCACTGTTCATTGTATTGGTAGGAACATGTATAACACTAAATTCGTCTTTATGGTTTAAAATTATTGGAATAGCCATTTTTACGTATGGTTTTTTTGCTGGACATTCAATTGCGAGTGGTTGGGTAGGACAGATTGCTACTCATGACAAAGCACAAGCATCATCCCTATATTTATTTTTCTATTATGCGGGATCTAGTATCGGAGGAACGGCGAGTGGTGCATTTTATAGTAGTTTTGGCTGGCATGGTGTTGTTTCCATGATTGTAGTCCTTGCGATAATTTCTATCATTCTAGCACTTCGATTAGGAATACTTTCTACAAGAAGATTACGGCATTCGCCACATAGAATATAGTAAAAAGAAGAAAGACTCGTAAAATGGTCAAAAACTCCGATTTTTTTTAGTACCTGTATTTGAATACAAAAAATAAAAGCCCTAGGACCAACCTAAATAGATGATGATTGGGCCTAGGGTATTTCCTTACTATTATTATCTTAAATCATTAGCAATCTTGCTTAATAACACCCTATTAGGATCTTGGCTCAGTTCCCACATCATGGCTCCGCCCAGCCCCATCGACTTAATATAAGATGTTTTATATCCAATTGATTCGGTATCATCATAACTAATAAATTGAGAACCATTATACAGCCACGGCACTTTGGAATCAGGCTCCCAAAACCGAGTAAATGCGTTTTTGTTAATATAACTTGCCTCTAATTGTCCATAACTGAGAGCAGAACCTCCGCCCGTAAACGACTGATATAAACCATTATTCGTATTGGTTACTTGGTTGTAGACTCTTCCGTAGAAGGGAATACCCATAACGAGTTTATTTGCAGGCACCCCACTATTGATATAAGTCTGTACAGCATCTTGGACACTAAACTCTGAAAATCTAGACTCCGGATCTCGATATAAAGGAGCATTCATTCCTGTCAAGGTGTCCCAAGATCCATGAAAATCATATGTCATAAGCTGGATGTAATCCAGATATTGTTGAAGCAAGTTTAATTCCGTATTGGCAACATAGCCTTTATTTGCCCCTCCGGCTATCGTTAATAAATACGTTTTTCCATCCTTAATACTTTGAGCATTTAACGTTTCTCTGATTTTCTTGATTAAAAGTGTAAAATTTTGCTTATCCTCAGGCCGGTTACTATTCCCTGCTTCTCCTCCCGCTACTGGATATTCCCAATCCAAATCGATTCCATCAAATCCATATTTTAAGATAAATTGCAGACAGCTTTCTGCAAAGATGGTTCGTGATTGTTCTGTTAGAGCGACATCTGAAAATTTGTCCGACCATGACCAGCCGCCGACTGAGATTAAGGTTTTCAAATGTGGAAATAGTTGTTTCAGTTTTGTTAATTGATAAAAATTCCCTTTATAGGGCTGATCTGCTGTATCACCGGGAAATGATTGCTCAATATCGGCCCATGGGTCTCCCACTTCTATTTTTCCATCTGCGGAAATATTAGCAAATGCATAGTTTAAATGGGTAAGCTTACTTGCATCAATATCTGTCACTTGATAATTCGAATAGGTAGCCCAGCCTGCAAAATATCCCACTGTTTTAAATTGGTCCAATGATGCCTTTGGATTCGTTGTAACCTGAATAGAATTACTAGCATTCGAAAGATTTCCTCGTGCATCCCTCGCTTTGATAAAAAAACGATAGGACGAATTCGGAGTTAAATTCTTTGCCACGTATTGAGTGGAAGTAACATTTCCTATGTATCTATTATCTTGGTAAATGTCATAACCAGTTACGCCAATATTATCAGTAGATTGATTCCAAGCTAACGAAATGGATGTGTCTGTAATATTTGTTGCATGGAGATTTGTTGGTGTAGTTGGGGCTATTCGATCTGGTTTTGCAGCCTCAACGCTCTTGTCATTTGCAAAACAACCAAGGAATACAAAAAACACTAATAAAACTAATAATAATTTTCTAGATAGAAGCTTCGGTTTCTGTAGCAGCATTCATTCTCTCTCCCCATTCATCTTTTATTTTCATTTTAATATAAAGAATAATCTGAAAAATAGAGACGATAGTAGTGATATACGAATGTACCGCTAGTCGTTTATATTTAGATTTTTTCAACTTCCCCCTAATTCTCTAAAAAATCCTTCTTTCGTACACGAAAAGCATCGTGTCCTTAATTGTCCGACCCCGCACCAAATAAAAAGAAGTAGTTAACGGTGCCTGACACCAATTAACAACTTCCTTTTATCTAGCTTCACTTTTGCTTACATAAATGGCAGGACTAGGATTCCACCATCTATCTCCAAATTGCAATATAGACTACATTAACCAGTTCGAAATCCCATCAAAGGGGGATCAATAACTAACTTAACAACGCTACATTCTAATCTACAAAAACGCCCCAACCATCAGAATAACCGCCATGTGGTTTACTTAAGTCATTTAATTTATTCTGTATTTTAATTAATTCACTATAATTTAATAGCATTCTTTTCGAGCAAGAACATGCCCACTCATCCGTTTCGTCGTCTTGCTCAAGGAAACAATTGAATCCTTCTTCTTTTAACACTTGCGATAATTTTTCACCTGTCACTTGATCAGGCACGGCCACAAAAAATTCGACTGATTGTGGTTTTTTAAAATTCACTCCGTCTTTATAAAGACTTCGTAAAGCCTCTCCATCCGCATCATTTGGGAATTTCATTTGTTTTTCCTCCATATTCTAATCATTTCATTGTTTATTATAATTCACTTATTTCTATTCCACTAACCAAAATTATAAATTCAACAACTTGAATTAACATATTATTAACATCTTCTACATAGTCTCTTAAAATAGGAATTTTATAATGTGTATTGTACAATCCAATACCAATTAAAGGAGAATTTGAATGTTCTTAAAAAAACTAACTCAAAATGGCCTAATTACAATTGTTTACTATAAAAATGGAGCTTTGCAAACCTTAAAAGGGCGCGTTTATCGCCTAAATCTAAAAGACCAATTGCTTTCTTTAAAAGATGAAAAACAAATGTTATTCTCCATCCGTTTATCAGCTGTTAGACATATTTATTAACAGTTTTATTTCACCAAATGAAAACTGAATAAGGAATACCCACCCCTAAACCTGGAAAAGGTTATTTTTTTGTCTAAATTTTTCCTTCGAAAAAAAGAAGATGCCTTGGTCAAGTTCTACCAAGGCACCTAATATTTAGGAAAGTGCTTTCTCAAAAATACGATTTAGCTATGCTTGATACTTATTTTTGAGGCGGCTAGTTCGGCCTGGTTCCTTGCCTCTTCGACAGAATCTCCCGAACTGAGCACTACTGCCATCCGACGACCCACTTTTGTTTCAGGCTTTCCAAAGATTCTTACCTGGGTATTTGGGAAAGACAGGCTGTCTGCAACTCCATCAATGTGATATTCCTTGCTCTCTTTCTCTGCTTTAATCGTCCGACTTGCACCAGGTGTTAACAGCTGAACCCCTGGAATTGGATAACCCAAAATGGCTCTTATGTGCAAGGCAAACTCCGATAGATCTTGCGTAGCCATCGTTACCATCCCGGTATCATGTGGCCGTGGAGAAACTTCACTAAAATAAACACCTTTTGCCGAAAGAAATAATTCAACGCCAAAAAGCCCGTATCCACCGAGGGCATCGGTGATCTTTTTAGCAATGTCCTGTGCTTCTACTATTTGTTCCTCTGACATGTCATGTGGCTGCCAGGATTCAATATAATCCCCATCTTTTTGGACATGACCAATCGGAGCACAATAGGTTGTACCGGAGACAGAACGAACCGTTAAGAGAGTGATTTCGGAATCAAAATGAATAAATTCTTCCACAATCACTCTAGTTTTTTTGCCCCTGCCACCTGAAATGGCCTCCTCCCACGACGATTCTACATCCTCAAATGAACGGCAGATGGTTTGCCCTTTTCCTGATGAACTCATTATCGGTTTTATTACACAAGGGATGCCAATTTCTTTCACAGCACTTCTTAATTCCTCCAGAGAGTCTGCAAATGCGTATTTCGCCGTAGGGATTCCCAGTTCTTCGCTTGCCAATCTGCGAATTCCTTCCCTATCCATTGTCAAATTAGTTGCTTTGGCGGTTGGTACAATACAGAAACCGTCGTTCTCAAGATCGATTAACGTTTCCGTTGCAATTGCCTCAATTTCAGGAACAACCAAGTCCGGCTTTTCGAGTTCGATCACTTTTCGCAGTTCTACTCCATCAAGCATGTCAACAACATAAGAATGATCAGCTACTTGCATAGCTGGGGCATTTTCATAACGGTCAACAGCAATCGTCACCAATCCCAGTCGCTGAGCCTCAATAATTGTCTCTTTTCCGAGCTCTCCAGAACCTAGTAACATCACTTTTTTGGGTTTGCTAGAATTTGAGGAACTAAACATCTTATCCACTCCTAATTGTTTGCTTTTTGACTATAATATCGTATAATCATTAGGAATATCAATAGATAAATTAAATAAAAACGAACATTAATTAGTTTTTGACTTTTATTATTCGTCAATCGAGAAGTGTTACCGGTAAAACTTAGCCTCCTGGATTCATCAATCATAAGAAATTTAATCGTTTTTGCATCCCATGGATATAAATATAAAGGAAATAAAAGATTCGTAAATTAATGGATTTGAGAAGAGATGGTAAGAAAAACACTATTTTATTTAGATTAAAAGAGATAAAATAAAAAGTAATTTAAAAATGACGATAGAGGTGCCAAAGTGAAAGAGATTCTTTTGATTTTACTGTTACAATTGATTTATGTACCTATTTACACGCTGCGAACAATCTTTTTGGTTAAAAATATAACCGTGTTAGCATCGATTCTAGGTATTGCAGAAATGTTAATTTATGTTTTTGGCCTTTCACTCGTATTTGGTGGAGATCAAAGTATAATATCAATGATTGTTTATGCAGTTGGATTCGGGTTAGGAATTATACTTGGGACGAAATTGGAACAAAAAATAGCGATTGGTTATATAAATGTAACGGTTAATACACAAGAAAAAAATGGTAGTTTGATAGACACATTACGAAAAAATGGCTTTGGCGTTACTTTATATACAGGAGAAGGCCGAGACAGTGAACGTTATCGAATGGAAATATTAACGAAGAGAAATAGAGAAGATGAACTAATAGCTACTGTCGAAAAATTCGAGCCTAATGCGTTTATTATTTCATATGAGCCAAGAAGATTTAAAGGCGGTTTCTTATTGGACCGACTTCGATAGTAGGATTGAAACACAACAAAATGTTGTGTTTCTTATTTTATTTACGCAATTTTTTGCACGCGAAATGACGTGTGTCAATCCACACGTCATTGCATATGTCATATATAATGATAGAACTTGAAAACGGAACCAGATAATTTCCAAACCAGGCCTTTTTAATCTACTAGATTATTATTTAGGTAGAAGGGATTTTCCCATCAAATAGCGGTCCACTTCATAAGCAACCTGACGTCCCTCATTGATGGCCCAAACGATTAGGCTTTGCCCTCTTCTTGCATCACCTGCAGCAAATACACCCTCAACATTTGTTCGGTATTCACCGTAAGCTGCTTCAATCTTTTGATTGGATGCATTTACACCAAATTGACTCAACAGCGGTTGCTCTGTTCCTTCAAATCCAATTGCAATAAACACAAATTGTGCAGGCCATACTTTTTCGGTTCCTGGGATTTCTTTAAAATAGAATCGACCCTCATCGTCTCTTAATTTTTCCATTTGAATCGTGTGAAGTTCCTTTAAGTTGCCGTTTTCATCCGCAACCATTTTCTTCGTTTGGATCGAATACTGACGCGGATCTTCACCAAACTTAGCTTCAGCCTCTTTATAGGCATAATCCATGGTAAACACATTTGGATAGGCTGGCCACAAATTTCCTGAAGGACGCGTCTCAGGTAATTGTGGATGTTTGCCAAACTGAACCACACTTCGGCAATTTTGACGAAGGGCTGTTGCTACACAGTCTGCTCCCGTATCACCGCCGCCAATCACGAGGACATCCTTGCCTTCCGTATTAATAAATTCACCATCTTCAAAATTCGTATCCAAATAGCTCTTCGTCGTCTTGGTCAAGTATTCCATGGCAAAATGAATCCCTTTCGCCTCGCGCCCTTCAATGACTAGATCACGCTGTTTTTGAGCACCAGTACAAAGAATCACGGCATCGAATTCTGCGTTCAGTTCTTCAGCCGTAATATCTTTGCCCACCTCTGTATTCGTAACAAACTTGATTCCTTCTTTAATTAATAAGCTGACTCGACGTTCTACCACTTCTTTATCAAGCTTCATATTTGGAATGCCATACATAAGTAAACCACCAGGACGGTCTGCACGTTCAAAAACTGTTACCGAGTGACCTGCCTGGTTTAATTGATCAGCACTGGCCAATCCAGCAGGACCCGAACCGATAATCGCAACCTTTTTCCCCGTTCTACTTACTGGAATTCGAGGAGCAATCCAGCCATTTTCAAACCCTTTATCGATTATCGCTTGTTCAATGTTTTTAATTGTTACCGCAGGGTCAGTGATTGCTAATGTACATGAACCTTCACAAGGAGCGGGACAAACCCGACCCGTGAACTCTGGGAAATTATTTGTTTTAAGCAACCGATCAAGGGCTTCCTTCCATCGGCCGCGATAGACCAAGTCATTCCATTCGGGAATTAGATTATGAATCGGACAGCCTGATGTTGCTCCTTGAATTTCCATTCCCATATGGCAGAAAGGAGTGGCGCAATCCATGCACCGCGCTCCTTGTCTACTTAAAGTTTCGTCTGAAAAAGGCAGGGAATACTCTTTCCAGTCGCCTACTCGCGTAAGGGGATTTCGTTCTTTACCTTTTTCTCGATAGTAATCCATAAATCCTGTTGTTTTTCCCATCTTCCTCTCCCCTTTCTTAGCGTAGTACAGCTTCTGGCTGTTTAGGTGTATTTTTCGGTTTGGAAGAATTAGCTAAAAATGCATTCATAACCGCGTCTTCTTCTGTTAAACCTGCATCCTTTTGCTTCTGAATTTGTTCCAGCATCCGTTTATAGTCCTTCGGAATGACCTTGGTAAATTTCCTGACATGATTTTCCCAGTTTTCTAGAACAAAGCTTGCTTTCACACTATTCGTATAATAGAAATGAGTTTGAATCATTTGCATTAGCTCATCCTCATCGTTTTTCGTCAATGACTCTATTTCAATCATCTCTTGATTACATAACTTCTTGAACGCCTCTTGATCATCAGCTAATACGTACGCAATTCCACCGGACATCCCGGCAGCAAAGTTTTTACCTACATCCCCTAAAATAACGACGCGTCCACCTGTCATATATTCACAACCATGATCGCCAATACCTTCGACAACCACATTCACACCGCTATTACGGACTGCAAATCGTTCGCCGGCACGGCCATTTATATACGCTTTACCACTCGTCGCACCGTATAAAGCAACATTCCCAGCGATTACATTTTCACCTGATGATAGTTTAGAAGATTCGTCTGCCTTAACAATCAATTTTCCACCTGATAAGCCTTTTCCTAGAAAATCGTTGACGTCGCCCGTAATCTCTAATGTCACTCCGTTCGGAACAAAAGCTCCAAAGCTTTGCCCTGCAGAACCTGTAAACCTCATAGTAATGGTATCTTCAGGCAGACCCGCTTCACCATAACGCTTCGATACTTCACTTCCGACAATCGTTCCAACGACACGGTTCACATTCGTTATTGGGAAACTCACATCGACTGGAATTTGATCTTGTAAGGCTGTTTGAACGGCGGGCAAGATTTTTTGGATATCAAGCGACTCGTCAATTTTGTGATTTTGTGGTGTTGTAAATGTACGAACACCCTCTGGCTGATGAAGCAATGGAGTTAAGTCTAAATCCTTCGCTTTCCAGTGTGCTTTTGCACGGTCACTCATTTTCAATACGTCCGTCCGGCCGACCATTTCGTCTAATGTTCTAAAGCCAAGCTCCGCCATTAGTTCTCGAACTTCTTGAGCAATAAAACGCATATAGTTGACAATATAATCCGCTTCTCCTGTGAACTTTTGACGAAGCTGCGGATTTTGGGTCGCAATTCCAACTGGGCACGTATCTAAATGACAAACGCGCATCATCACACATCCAAGTACGACGAGCGGTGCAGTCGCAAAAGCAAACTCTTCTGCCCCAAATAATGCAGCCATTACCACATCTTTTCCGGTCATTAATTTACCATCTGTCTCAAGGACAACACGATCACGCAAACCATTCAACATTAATGTTTGGTGCGCTTCAGCAAGACCAAGCTCCCATGGTAGTCCTGTATGCTGGATACTTGTTTTTGGAGATGCTCCGGTTCCACCATCATAACCACTGATGACAATGACATCGGCGGCACCTTTGGCCACACCGGCCGCAATCGTTCCAACTCCGCCTTTGGAAACAAGCTTTACGCTGATTCGTGCCTCTCGATTGGCGTTTTTCAAATCGTGAATCAGCTGAGCCAAATCTTCAATCGAGTAGATATCATGGTGCGGCGGTGGTGAAATCAGCCCTACACCTGGTGTGGAACCACGAACATCAGCAACCCATGGATACACCTTGTTGCCCGGAAGCTGTCCGCCTTCACCTGGTTTTGCTCCTTGTGCCATCTTAATTTGAAGCTCATCTGCATGGACCAGATAATGACTCTTTACACCGAAACGTCCCGAAGCAATTTGCTTCACTGCACTACGGCGGTTATCACCATTTTCATCTAAGGTAAAGCGGCTTGAATCTTCCCCGCCTTCACCCGAGTTGCTTTTTCCACCTAAGCGATTCATCGCGATTGCTAATGTTTCATGCGCTTCCTTACTAATCGAACCAAACGACATCGCCCCTGTTTTGAAACGGCGGACAATGGAATCAACAGATTCAACCTCGTCTAAGGATAAGGACTTTCTAGTTTCATCAAATGAGAACAAATTCCGTAAGAATCCAATTCTCTCTTCATTTGCAAGATTGGAATACTTTTTAAATAATTCGTAATCACCTTTTCGGCAAGCCCATTGCAGTGTATGAATCGTTCCAGGGTTAAAGGCGTGATGTTCCCCTGTTTTTCTCCACTGGAAGTTACTTCCTGAATCTAATGTTTGATCATACGAATCTGCATATGCCATTGTATGGAGCATTTTTGCTTCTTCAGCAATCGTATCTAAACCAATCCCGCCGAGCTGCGAAACGGTTCCTGTAAAATAACGTTCAATGACTTCTCCGCTAATGCCAACCGCTTCAAAAATTTGTGCACCGCGATAACTTTGGACGGTTGAAATCCCCATTTTGGACATCACTTTTACAACGCCTTCGGTCATTGCTTTTACATACTTACTTACCGCTACTTCATAGGTGAACGGTAAACTTCCATCTAAGATAGCCTGCTTATAAGTTGCGAATGCAAGATACGGATTGATGGCATCAACACCATATCCAATTAGAGCAGCCAAATGATGGACCTCACGTACTTCACCCGATTCAATAATGATGCTTACCTTCGTTCTACTGCCTTCACGAATTAAATGCTGGTGAAGTGCACTTACTGCCAATAACGACGGAATCGCTGCTTCTTTGTTATTCATTTGACGGTCAGATAAGATTAGTAGACTTACTCCATCCGTGATAGCGGAATCTGCCTCTTTACAAATCCTCTCAAGACTGCCTTCCAGATTTTCATCGAATAGAATGTCAATGACCTTACTCTTAAAACCGGATGAAGCCAATGATTTCAACTGTTCTAGTTGACTATTTGTAATAACGGGTGTATCTAACTGAATTCGGCGACAGTTGAATGCAGTAGGATTCAAAATATTTCCTTCTGCCCCTAATAACGTCATCGTTGAAGTAACAATTTCTTCACGAAGTGAGTCAATGGGCGGATTGGTTACTTGGGCAAATAATTGCTTGAAATAGTTAAACAATGATTGCGCACGCTCAGATAAAACAGCTAATGGCATGTCATTCCCCATTGCCCCAATTGGATCTTTTCCTTCATTTACTACTGGAACCAAGTATTTTGAAATATCTTCGTAGGTATAGCCAAATGCTTTCTGGCGGACAAGTAAATCCGATAGTACCTCTTCTTCGTTAGATTTATCTTCATTTAATCGAACAAGCTGTTCATCAAGCCATTGTTGATAAGGAAGTGCTTCAGCCATCTCCGTTTTTACTTCTTCATCGGAAATAATCCGTCCTTCTTCTAAATCAATTAACAGCATTTTCCCTGGGCTTAAACGGTCCTTATATAATACTTTTTCCGGTTCAACATCAATGACGCCAACCTCTGATGAAAAAATAATATAATCATCATCCGTAACGTAATAACGAGCTGGGCGAAGGCCGTTCCGATCTAAAATCGCTCCGATTTGTTTTCCATCCGTAAAGGAAATAGCCGTTGGACCATCCCAAGGTTCCATTAAGCAGCTATGATATTCGTAGAAAGCTCTCTTTTCTTTTGTCATATGCGGGTTTTCTGACCACGGTTCAGGAATCAGCATCATGGCAGCATGAGCAGGCTTCCGACCCGCAAGTACCATAAACTCAAGGGCATTATCTAAAATTGACGAGTCACTTCCATCGGTATCAAGGATTGGAAGCACCTTTTGTAGGTCATCACCAAATGCTTCCGAGACGAATTGCTTTTCTCGCGCATTCATCCATTGAACATTGCCGCGAAGCGTATTAATTTCTCCATTATGAATTAGGTAGCGGTTAGGATGTGCCCGTTCCCAACTAGGAAACGTATTTGTACTAAAGCGGGAATGCACTAAAGCAAAAGCCGATACAAAACTCTCATCCTGTAAGTCTAGGTAAAATCTGTCTACCTGTTCTGGTGTTAATAATCCTTTATACACAATCGTTCTGCTAGAAAGGCTGGCAAAGTAAAAACGTAAATCAGATTCCTTGGCCCAATGTTCTGATTGTTTTCTAATAATATATAATTTTCGCTCAAACGATAATTCATCCAAAAGCCCTTCCTTGGCTCCGATAAAAACTTGGCGAATGAATGGACGGCTTTGCTTGGCTGTTTCTCCAATGGCTTCAGCATTGACAGGCACTGTTCTCCATCCAAGAACGGTCTGCCCTTCTTCTTCAACCACTTTATTGATATAGGACTCTATTTTTTCTCTTTCTGAATGATTGTTTGAGAAAAAAAGCATCCCTACGCCGTATCGACCTTTTACAGGTAATTGGATGTTTTTAAGGGTATTACGGAAAAACGCATCCGGAATCTGGACCATGAGTCCAGCGCCGTCTCCTGTTAATGGATCACTTCCTTGTCCGCCGCGGTGATCTAGTTTACAAAGCATGCTGAGACCTTTTTTTACAATCTCGTGAGATGCGATCCCTTTAATATGGGCATATAATCCAATTCCACATGCATCATGTTCATATTCTGGGCGGTAGAGACCTTGTGATTTTGGTAGTTGATGAAATGTCATTACTATCTCCCCCGTTCTTAATTTTCCGATAAATCAGTATGATAGTAATTTTATGTTTTATTATACATATAAACAATATATAATTTAGATTAAATCAATCTCATTTTTATATGAATGGAGGGTGTAAGGTGGAACTACGTCAATTACGTTATTTTATGGAGGTTGCTGAGCGCGAACATGTAACAGAGGCGGCAGATAATCTCAATGTCGCACAGTCGGCTGTAAGTTTTCAGATTGCTAAATTAGAAGATGAACTTGGTGTACGTTTATTTGAACGCACCGGAAGGAACATTAAGTTAACGCAGATTGGAATGATCTTTTTAAGCCATATAAAAAAAGCGGTAAAATTGATCGATGAGGCAAAAGAAAAAGTGGATGAGTATTTGGATCCTCAATCAGGTACCATTAAAATTGGTTATCCAACAAGTCTAGCAAGCTACTGGCTGCCAACCGTTATCTCCGCCTTTCGAACAAAACAACCAAACGTTGTTTTCCATTTGAGACAAGGCTCTTATCAATATTTAATCGATGCCGTTAAGAATGGTGAAATTGATCTAGCGTTTATTGGGCCTGTCCCAACTAAAGATCCTGATATTGAAGCAAAGATACTATTTACAGAGAACATCTCTGCTTTGCTTCCTTCCAACCATGCACTTGCCGACCGAAAAAGGATAGAACTTAAAGAGTTACGAAACGATTCCTTCGTTTCATTCCCACAGGGATATGTTCTTCAAAAAATTGCCATAGAGGCGTGCAAAGAAACTGGCTTTGTACCAAATATCACCTCAGAGGGAGAGGATTTGGATGCCTTAAAGGGACTAGTTTCAGCAGGAATTGGTGTATGCCTCTTACCTGAAAGTACCGTATACGACTCCATTCCAAGGTTTACCGTAAAAATACCGATAAGTTCCCCTCAAGTAAAGCGAACAGTCGGCCTCATCACACCAAAATACAGAGACCTGGCACCATCTGAAAACCTCTTCTACCAATTTGCAATTGACTTCTTCCGTGTATTAGAGCAGTTTCAATAGGTGTCAGGCACTGTTAAAAGACACTTTATTTATTTGTCCATTTAGGATAGACAATATAAATAACAGATAGGAAAGCCTGCTTTTAAGCAGGCTTTCCTATTTGGGCTCATCTTCCTTGATGAACCTCTTTAAAATCAGAAATGAATAGTCAACGAAATGCCTTTGATCCTATATCTGTTCGGCAATGAGCACCTATAAAAGTTACCTTCTCTACGGATTGGTAGGCCAAATCTCTCGCTTCCTTCAAATCGTCGCCAATGGCAGTGATCCCCAGGACTCGGCCGCCATTTGTTAGAATTTCTCCATCCTTTACGGTGGTGCCAGCATGGAATGCAATAGTCGGATAAGTTATATGTTCCAATCCTTTGATCACTTGGCCTTTTTCGAATGGTCCCGGATAGCCGGCAGAAGACATAATCACGCAAACAGCAGACTTGTCTTTCCATTTCACTTCTACATTTTCTAATTCTCCGGTGAGACTTGCCAGCAAAATATCAAGTAAATCTGTTTCTAACAGAGGAAGAACTACCTGTGTTTCCGGATCGCCAAAGCGTGCATTATATTCAATGACCTTTGGACCAGACTTTGTCAGCATCAAACCTGTATAGAGAATTCCCTCATATGGGCAGCCTTCCTCTACCATAGCTTTTGCGGTTGGTTCGACGATTTCATGAATAATCTGCTCAACGATTGATGGATCAATATGTGGTAACGGTGCATAGGTTCCCATTCCACCGGTGTTAGGTCCCTTGTCGCCATCATATACCGGCTTATGGTCCTGCGCTGGTACCATTGCCTTTACCGTAGTCCGATTCACAAAAGCGAGCAAGGTCAATTCTTCTCCTTCTAAAAATTCCTCAACAACCACCCTCGCTCCCGCCGAGCCAAAGGAAACTTCTTTCATCATACTTTGAAGTGCTTCTTCCGCTTCTTCCAGTGTTTTTGCCACAACGACACCTTTTCCTGCAGCTAAGCCATCTGCTTTTATTACGATTGGTGCGCCTTCGCAGTTGACATAGGCGAGTGCTTCCTCATAGTTCGTAAAAGAAGCATATTTAGCAGTCGGAATCTGATACTTCATCATTAATTCTTTAGCGAAGGCCTTACTTCCCTCTATCGATGCCGCTTCCTTTGAAGGTCCATATACCGCTAAACCCTGTTCTTTAAAAAAATTGACAATACCCAATGAGAGCGGCTCTTCTGGTCCTACAAAAGTAAGATCGATTTGTTCTTTTTGTGCAAAATCCGCTAATTTCTTAATGTCTGAAACAGCAATGGAAACACATTCCGCTAACTCTGCAATCCCAGGATTGCCCGGCGCACAATAAATTTGAGTAACTTTAGGACTTTGAGACAGTTTCCAAACAATCGCATGCTCACGGCCGCCTCCCCCTATGACTAACACCTTCATTATGTCTTACCTCCTAGTGTTTAAAAATCAATGCTCTTGTCATTCCGCAGCCTCCATATTCGCCAATCTTTGAATCACTTCTGGTAATAATTTGTGCTCCTGCTCCTGAATCTTTTTTATCAATGTTTCCCTGGTCTCTTCCGAATCAATTGTGATGGCACGCTGGTCGATAATCGGTCCTGTATCCATTCCTTCGTCCACAAAATGGACCGTGACTCCGGTTACCTTTACCCCATAATCGAGGGCTTGACCAATAGCATCTTTTCCTGCGAAAGCTGGTAATAAAGACGGGTGGACATTGATTATTTTCCGATCGTATGCTTGCAGTAATACATGACCTAATAGTCTCATATATCCAGCCAGCACGATAAACTCCACCTCCAGTAGAGTTAACTTTTCAAGGATCTCTTCTTCATAGGCTTGCTTATTGGGATAATCTTTTGCAGTAAAAGAAAAAACTGGGATTGATTCATTAATAGCCGTGCGGACTGCAAGAGCTTCAGGACGGTCACTGACCAGTAAAACCACGTCAACGTTATTGATTTTTTTTGAATTTATGGAGTCTAGAATCGCAGCAAAATTTGAACCTGTACCAGAAGCAAAAACAGCAATCTTCATACTTACTCCTTCTTGAATACGACGTCTTCAGTACCTTTTTGCACTGTACCAATTACGTAGGCTTCCTCACCCAACGTTTGCAGGTGATCAATAACTTCCGTGGTGTCTGCAGCATCTATAACTAAAATCATTCCAATTCCCATATTAAAGGTTCGGAACATATCATAATCTGAAATTTTGCCTACTTGTTGGATAAAAGAAAAAATCTTCGGGATTTTCCATGAACCCTCTTTAATTTCAGCCTGTAATCCATTGGGAAGAACTCGTGGAATGTTATCATAAAAACCCCCGCCTGTTACATGGACCATTCCAGTGACATTAAATTTCCGTATCGTTGAAAGGACCGAATTCACATAAATTTTTGTGGGTTCAAGCAGCACTTTTCCCAAATCAGTCCCCAATTCCTCCACATAATCACCTAATGAGAGCTTAGCATCCTCCAATAGAACCTTGCGGACAAGTGAAAACCCATTGCTATGCACTCCACTTGAAGCTAACCCAATAAGTGCCTGGCCTTCTTGTACTTTTGATCCATCAATGACATGTTTTTGATCCACCATACCAACCGTAAAGCCTGCAATATCATATTCCTCGTCCTGGTACATTCCCGGCATCTCGGCAGTTTCCCCGCCAATTAGGGAACATCCTGCCTGAACACAGCCATCTGCAATCCCTTTAACAATCGCTTCAATTTTTTCCGGGATGATCTTACCGCAGGCTAAATAGTCTAGGAAAAAAAGCGGTTCGGCCCCCTGGACGATGACGTCATTCACACACATGGCAACAGCATCGATTCCAATGGTATCATGCTTGTTCATGGCAAAAGCAATTTTCAATTTGGTCCCTACTCCATCCGTACCAGAAACAAAAACAGGCTCTTCCATCTTCGACAAATTTGGCTTAAAAAGGGCCCCAAAGCCGCCTAATCCCGTTAAAACCTCTGACCGGAAGGTTTTTTTTACATGTTTTTTCATTCGCTCAACGGCTTCATTTCCAGCATCGATATTGACTCCAGCATGGCGATAAGCATCACTCACATCGTTTCTCTCCTTTACGGTAAACTTGCAGAGATTTCCTGCATGTTGAGCTTTTTTAATAATCCCGAACACATAATCTTAGGTATAGCATTTCGCCAGGTCTCTGCCAATTTAGAAATCGGTTGAGAAATAACGGTATTATCATTATGCCTAATTGAAAGTTCTTGACCTTTCACATGACCGATTTCTTTTAGTGGCACCTCCTGCTGTTGCGCCATTTTCTTAATCTTCTCAACATTTTCCGGAGAAACGGAAAGAATGATTCGAGATTGAGATTCACTAAAAAGGCTAAAATCTGTTCGAAGTTCTTCGGTTACTTGAATTTCGGCACCTTTCTTCCCACTTATACAACTTTCAGCTAAAGCAACTGCTAAACCGCCTTCCGCTGTATCATGAGCTGATTGCACCAATCCTTCTTGAATCATTTTAAGGGTAAAAGCTTGTATCCTCTTTTCCAAATCAAGATTTAACTGCGGCGGGCGCCCTTCGATCTTTCCTGTCATTATTTTTTGGTATTCCGACCCGCCTATTTCTGCTTTTGTTTCTCCAATTAAAAAAATGAAATCTCCATCTTTTTTAAATTCTTGAGTTGTAATATGTTGGATATCCTTAATTAACCCAACCATGCCAATGGTTGGTGTTGGAAAAATAGCTTCTCCTTTTGTCTCGTTATATAAGCTGACATTCCCACCAATAACAGGAGTATTGAGTTGACGGCATGCTTCACTAATTCCATCCGCTGCCTTTTCAAACTGCCAGAAGATTTCTGGCTTTTCCGGACTTCCAAAGTTCAAGTTATCAGTAATAGCTAAAGGCTCGGCCCCGGAACAAACCACATTACGGGCTGCTTCAGCTACCGCTATAGCTCCTCCAACAAACGGATCAAGATAAACATACCTTCCGTTGCAATCCGTTGTCATCGCCAGGGCTTTCCGTGTTCCACGAATAGCAACAACAGCCGCATCCGATCCAGGCATGACAGCGGTATTTGTTCTAACCATATAGTCATACTGTTGATATACCCACTCTTTGCTGGCAATCGTAGGTGATGCTAGCAGTTGCTGCAGTACAGAATTATAATCTTTTGGCTCTTCGATGGATGCAGTAATGTCTAATGATGAAGATTGTTCGTAATACGGCGCCACTTTCGATGGCTTACAATACACTGGCGCATCTTCTGCAAGCTTGTCCGCGGGTATTTCCGCCACAATCTCTCCCTTGTGAAGTAAACGGAGTTGGTTATCATCAGTCACTTTGCCAATCACAGAAGAGTAGAGTCCCCATTTATCAAATATCTTTTTTACTTCCCCTTCTTTTCCTTTTTTCGCTACGACCAGCATTCTTTCTTGTGATTCGGAGAGCATCATTTCATAGGCGCTCATTCCTTTTTCGCGTTGTGGAACGAGATCAAGATCCAATTCAACTCCATTTCCCGCTTTACTGGCCATTTCAGAGCTTGAACTGGTTAACCCCGCTGCTCCCATATCTTGTATCCCGACCACATGACCAGAGGCGATCAATTCAAGAGTGGCCTCAAGTAGCAATTTTTCCATAAAAGGATCGCCCACTTGGACGGCTGGACGTTTCGCTTCGGAATTTTCACTCAACTCTTCTGAAGCGAAGGTAGCTCCATGAATTCCATCCCTGCCGGTAGCCGCTCCAACATAAATGACAGGATTATCAATCCCTTTAGCGACGCCTTTTTGAATTTCATCATGGTTAATTAAACCCACACACATGGCATTCACAAGGGGATTCCCTTCATAGGAAGCATCAAAGTAAATCTCCCCGCCAACCGTTGGAATGCCCATACAGTTACCATATCCGGCAATACCCGCGACCACATTTTCAAAGATATATTTCGTTTTTGGGTTATCAAGTTCGCCAAAACGCAGCGAGTTCAATAGAGCGATTGGGCGCGCTCCCATAGAAAAAACATCACGAATAATCCCGCCCACCCCTGTTGCAGCACCTTGATACGGCTCAATGGCGGAAGGATGATTGTGGCTTTCAATTTTAAACACCACTGCTTGATTATCACCTATATCAACAATACCTGCTCCTTCTCCAGGGCCTTGCAAGACGTGAGGGCCGGATGTCGGAAAACGTTTGAGAACTACCTTCGAATTTTTATAGCTGCAATGCTCGGACCACATGACACTAAATATGCCGGTTTCCGTATAATTGGGTTTCCGCCCAAGGATTTCAATTACTTTATCAAATTCATCATCAGTTAATCCCATTTCCCGATAGACCTTCTGCTGAGCGATTTGCTCAGGAGTTGGTTCTTTATGCTGTACCATATTGTTTCCTCCAGTAACTTAAAATAGATGAAAACATACGTTTTCCGTCATCTGTTCCCAGCCATTTATGAACCGCACGTTCCGGGTGGGGCATTAATCCTAAAACATTTCCTCTCTCATTGATGACCCCTGCAATCTCAGAAATCGACCCATTTGGATTCGTCCCTTTATATCTGAATACGATTTGATTGTTCTTTTCTAATTCATCCAACGTCTCTTGATCACAGTAATAATTACCATCGCCATGGGCAATCGGAATGCGTATCGTCTCACCTTCCTGATAGTCTAATGTGAACGGAGTTTGGTTGTTTTCCACTATTAAATCTATGAAGTCACAATGAAATTTTAAACGTTGATTTCTTCGTAAAGCACCTGGCAAAAGATTAGCTTCGGTTAGAATTTGAAACCCATTACAGACACCAAGAATCAATTTCCCTTCTTCAGCGGCTATTTTCACCTGCTCCATAACAGGAGACAAGCTCGCAACAGCCCCTGGACGCAAATAATCCCCGTAGGAGAACCCTCCTGGAACAAGAATTGCATCATATTTTGATAGGTCCGTTTCAAGATGCCATACATATTCGACAGACTGTTCAATCGTGTCTAACACTGCTTTATACATGTCTACATCACAATTTGAACCAGGAAAAACCAGTACAGCAAAGTTCATCTTATTCCCCTCCTATCCTTCCTGCTTGGTAAGATCAAACCGAAAGTCTTCAATAACGGTATTGGCTAACAGTTTCTCACACATATCCTTTACTCGTTCTTCTGCCGCCTTTTGATCATCGCTATTAATTTCAAGTTCCATGTATTTCCCTATTCGTACATCTCCAACTTCATCATATCCAAGAGAATGCAACGACTCATGAACGGCATTCCCTTGTGGATCTAGTACACTTTCTCTTAAGGTTACATATACTGTTGCTTTAAACATTGACATTACCCCCAATTCTCCGTTGTATTTCTTGATAGGCTTCCTCAACGTTCCCTAAATCCCGCCTAAACCGGTCTTTATCTAACTTTTCCTTTGAATGGGCATCCCAAAAGCGACACGTATCCGGAGAGACTTCATCCGCTAAGATAATATTGCCTGCTGGGGTTTTTCCAAACTCTAATTTAAAATCAACTAAGATAATATCTTTGTTTAAAAGATACTCTTTTAAAATCTTATTGATTTTTAGGGCTTGTTTTCGAAGTTCAACCAATTCTGGCTCTGAAGCGAGTCCAAGAATGGAAATATGATCATGGTTAATCAAAGGGTCCCCCAATTCATCATTCTTATAGTAAAATTCCACAATGGGTCCCGGTAGTTCCTTCCCTTCCTCCCATCCAAGCCTTTTTGCAAGGGAGCCCGCCGCTATATTTCGGACGACAACCTCAATCGGGATAATCTCTACTTGATGTACAATCTGCTCTGTTAATGAAATCTTTTTAATAAAATGATTTTCCACGCCTTTCTCTTTTAACAAACTTAGGAAGATCGCACTAATTTCATTATTTAGAGTTCCTTTTCCTGCAATTTTACCTTTTTTCTCACCATTGAAGGCGGTAGCATCATCTTTATATTCAATCCAATACTTTCCTGGTTCTGATGTTTTGTACACTTTTTTTGCTTTTCCTTCATAAAGCTTTTCTAATTTTTCCATTATTTTTTCACTCGTTTCACTCGTTGGTTATGAATTTAGCAGGTCGACTCTAAACCACGTTCCCTTATGACCAAATTCCAAGATCCTTAATTTGCTTGTCTATTTGCTCGAGATTTGAACCTAAAAAATTAATGTGACCCATTTTCCTATTTTCTGCGCTTTCCTTTTTGCCGTATAAATGTAGTTTGGCTGTTGGTGGTAACTGCTCTATATTATCTAGCACTTTATTTAAATGCTGACCTAAAATATTAACCATGATAATCGGACTTAAAAGAGTAGTATCTCCTAAAGGCAGTCCGCATATTGCCCGAATATGCTGTTCAAATTGAGAAGTAATACATGCATCCATGGAATAATGCCCGGAATTATGAGGTCTTGGTGCTAACTCATTCACGATAATTTCACCATCATCTGAAATGAACATTTCTATTGCAATTAGTCCAACTACTTGTAAGGAGTCAGCTATTTTCAATGCGGTAGTTTCCGCTTGAATCCTTTGCTCATCGGTAATTCTTGCAGGTACGAAGGACTGATGCAGGATACTATTAATATGGACATTTTCAGCTACTGGGAAAGTCTTTGTTTGACCTTGTGTATTTCGAGCCACGATTACCGATATTTCTTTGCTAAACGGGATAAATTGTTCGATGATCATGTCCATCCCTGCCTTATTCCAAGCCTCAATAGCAATTGGAATTTCATCTCTGCTCTTTATAACCCATTGCCCTTTCCCATCGTAGCCCCCTGTAGCTGTTTTCATTATGAATGGCAATCCCAATTGAACGATTGCCGTTTCAATGTCATTTTCAGTTTGTATGACCAAGAACGGAGCTACTGGCACATTGAAGGACTTTAACGTGGATTTCTCTCGGATGCGATTTTGGGTTATTTTGAGCAGTTCGCTTCCTTGAGGTACAAAGGAGGTCGTTTCTAAAATAGAGGTTACATTAGAATCAACATTTTCAAATTCATAAGTAATCACATCCGAGGAAGCGGCGAGATCCTTAACAGCTTTAAGCTCATAATAGGGAGCTGTGATTTGAAGATCTGCCACTTGTCCACAAGGTGAGTTAGGTGTAGGATCCAAAGTAATGAAGCGATATCCCATATTTCTACCAGCAATTGAAATCATTCTTCCTAGCTGGCCTCCCCCTAAGATACCAATCGTTGAGCAGGGTTTAATGACTCTCAAAGCATTTTTCCTCCTTCATCCTTTTTTAAGCTTTTCATAATTTTAGGTTTTCCTGAAATGCACTTAATTACTTTTTTAATCAAAAATACTTTTATAGTTTTCAAGCTAATACAATTCAACTAGACAATTTTGGTAAAGGATAAAAATTCTGCTTTCGCCAAAAATAATGAAATAAAATCAAGGGGAGGAGTACACATATGGATTCAGAAATGCAAGAGAAATGCGGTGTATTTGGAGTTTTTAATCACCCCCAAGCAGCCCATTTAACATATTATGGACTTCATGCACTTCAACACCGCGGACAGGAGAGTGCAGGAATTGTCGCTAGTGATGGAAAATCATTCAGGCATCACAGGGGAATGGGATTAGTTACCCAAGTATTTTCACGTGAGATCCTTGATGGACTAAGCGGAAATATGGCCATCGGTCATGTACGATATTCTACTTCTGGTGCAAGTTTACTACAAAACGCACAACCACTTGTTTTTAAGTACAGTGAGGGCGATTTGGCCGTTGCCCATAACGGAAACCTAGTGAATGCCAATATCGAACGTAAGGTTCTCCAGGAACAGGGTGCCATCTTTCAGACAACTACTGATACAGAAATTATTGCTCACCTAATAGCCCGTTCCAGTAAAAAATATTTTAATGAAACTGGACCTGAAGTTCTTAAGCGGATTGACGGTTCCTTTGCTTTGCTGATCATGACAGATAAACAAATGCTGATTGCCCTAGATCGTCATGGCTTACGGCCTCTTAGTCTCGGAAAAATTGGTGAATCCATTGTCGCGTCGTCAGAAACATGTGGACTTAATGCGGTTGATGCTAAGTTTTGGAGGGATGTTGAACCGGGAGAATGGCTTCTTGTTGACGAGACGGGAATAAAAACCGGCAGATTTGCTGCAAAAGGTGACGTTTCCCTTTGCTCCTTTGAATTTGTTTACTTTGCTCGTCCAGATAGTGTGATTCATGGAAGAAGTGTTTTATCCATCCGAAAAGAATTAGGCCAAATTTTAGCAAAAGAACATCCGACACCTGCTGATGTTGTCGTTGCTGTTCCTGAATCAAGTGTCCCTGCAGCAATGGGTTTTGCCCAACAATCAGGAATTCCATATGAAATGGGAATCATCAAAAATCCCTATGCCGGTCGTTCATTTATTGAACCAACCCAAGAATTACGGGACTTGGCCGTTCGTCTAAAATTAAGTGCTGTTCGTGAAATTCTCGAGGATAAGCGGGTCGTGCTTGTGGATGATTCAATTGTACGTGGAACGACAAGCAAGCGAATTGTTCAATTGATTCGTCAAGCAGGTGCAAAAGAGGTCCATGTACGAATTAGTTCCCCTATGGTAAGAAATCCTTGTTTTTATGGAGTGGATATGCCAACAAAAGAAGAACTTTTTGCAAACAAACATGAACATGAACGAGCAATGGGAAGTGTGATTGGAGCAGACTCATTAGCCTTTTTAAGTACCGATGGATTATTAGAGGCTGTAGATGTAGATCTGGCAGATACTAGCAACCGTTGTATCGCCTGTTTTAGTGGTGCATATCCAACTGATTTGTATTTGAAGTGATAACCTTAATTACACTAGGACCTCTATAATGGAAGTCCTAGTCTTTATACCTAACTAATTATTATCATTTTCATACGCGATAACCACTACTTTTTTTTGTGCTTGCTCACTTATTTTTTCTTCTAGTGATTGAATTTCATTTATCAAATTAGGTGATAGTGAAGCGGCAACATACTGATTTTCTTTATCCATCATAAAAAATCCCTCCAAATAAATAATTATCAAACAGGTTTTAGTATCTCTATCAAAACTCTTACTATTCCTAATTTTAGGTGATAAACCAATATTGTTGTGTTTTTCACTATTTTCTTAAATTTTTTAACCAAGTTTCAGTGGTTATAGTTTTACTTAAAATTGTTTTGGATTTAAATAAACCTTATGAGTCTTTAAAAACCAAAAAGGGCTACTCCATTTTGAAGTAAGCCCTTTAATGCTGTATTCTATAAATGTTTTTATCTGAATCACTTCACAACCTTGACAGGGTTGAGGTCACAGGTTCGATCCCTGTACAGGTCATCATGTTGGTAGAGACGTTGATATAACGGAGTTTCTACCTTTTTTATTTCCGTTGACGTATGCCTTGCTTTAATCGCAGGGTAGCGCTCGGTTTATGCGCTTTTTGTTCGGTTAATTTAACCGACAGGAGGGGTTTTTATTTTGGCTGAGAAACGAACAGGAAAGCATATGAAAAAGGAAAGAACAGTTCAAAAATCTGCAGACAATCTAGATTCATTATTTCAGACGTTTAAGGGGATTAAACGTGCGGAAGGCAAAGCGAAAGGAACGCTAGCATTATATATTTCTTAGTTCCGTTCTCCCTAATTGTGAAATATATTAAAATGGCCGTAATCAACCACTTTGATTTTACCTTCTTCGTTTATACCGATATTTTTCCATTTCGGCTTATTCTCTTCGTCCACTATATCACCGGCATGTATTCCGTATTTTTTGAACTTTTCTTTCATGCGGAGTACCTTCTCCCTATTTTCCTCGGTATCAGGAACATTTTTCATCTTCTCCATGATAATCCACCCATATCCATGCTCTTTGACTTCAGCAAGGTACTTTTTCAGGGAAGGGGGGGCAAAATTGTATATTACGTCCTCTACTTTATTGCAATTAATTCCTTCTGCATTAGTGGCAACCTTTAAAGCAAAACCATTGTTTAAATCAAATACGACTCGGGACATTCCAAAGCCTATTATATTGTAAGAAAGTCCTATATAATGGTTGTAATTCCACATTGCCATTCTTGCCCTTCTTTTAAATGTTTGACTTCCTATTCCTTCTATCCACAATTTAATTAACTTTATATCACTACTAGTCAAAAACATCGCTTTTTCTCCCAAATTCATTCCACCTCACTTTTGAATTAACTATAAAGAATAGCCTGATTCCTTGTAGCACAAGGGGCCTTAGTTTTTTTATATAGCACCCCCTCGTTCGGAATAACCTGTTTTGGGATTAATAAATCCTGGTAAACTAATAGCAACACCACTTAAATCATTATTTTTTTTGTACAGTTTAATGGTCTCTACCATATCTTTTAAAAATATATCTAGATCATTGTTCATGGTTTTGTAGCTATCTTTGGAAAGAATAGTTCCATTCTCTAATAAGAGTCCATGCTTTATTTTTGACCCACCTATATCAAAAGAAAGATATTTTTTCATTTAACTCCCCCTTGTAACGCGTTGCTTTTTTTAGTAAAAACTTAATTTCATACTTTCTTTAATTGAAATCCATTAATCGTAATAAGGGACATGATTTTAATGGTACCGTTTTGATAAAAATGTATGGTCCATTTATTGATTCTATCCCTATCTTGGATAGTTTTATGGCTAACGTACCATAATAATGGTTCCTTCATCAGAAGTCGGTTTCTCGAATTCTTTGTATATTTGCTTTAGATAATTTTTAGATAGCCGATTTTGCGCTTTGTTACGTTCTTTATAAGTTTCATAGTCAGTGTCAACATAGTAAATTTCCAAAGTATGCCCGAATTCTTTAGCGACCTGTAGCCATCTTTTACGACGTTCTTTGGTTCTGTTTGTCGTATCAACAATCACTTTATGACCACTTTTAAGTAATGACCTGACCATAAGTTCAGCGGTTCCCCAAACGACTGGTTCAGCCTCTACTTTATAATTTTGCTCATGTAAAGCAAGCCTGATATCATCAAGAGATACACGTACCCATCCTTGCTTCTGTAACAATTTAGCGTATGTTGATTTTCCGCTTAGTGGCATCCCGCACATAATCCCCAGTTTCACTTACATCTCTCCCCAAAAAATTTGCACCTGCATGCTGTATATCGCCAATAAAACCCCAGTAGTTTAGTATGAAGTGCTTGTACTTCATGTAATGCGAAAGAATGTTGTTTTGAAAGGGACAAATTAACTGTAAAGAATATACAATAAAATATTTTGGTATGATCATATAAAGTTAAAGATCACAATATCGTCTATCAAACCCATACCTATCTGAATTTAAAAGGGGGACGCTTCGTTGAGGATGTTGACAAATGCAGCGATCCCTTTTTCTTGTTGCGCAAACTGAACGTTAGTTATACTTCTTGGGATTTTAATAAAGGCGTGTTCTAGCCATTCATTTTATTCAACTTAACTTTTGCGTAAAAAGATAGCAGCTATACTCTTTGACAATGTTTCTCTATCTCCTCCCAATTTAACAGAAGCCGATCAATGTCTTCCTCAATGAGCTCGCTTCCTCTTTGAACCTCAATTAATTCAACATCAGTAATGGCCTTAATGGCATGCTTCGCGCCCATCGGTATCTTTAAAACATCACCGGCTTTTATTTGGATAATATCTCCATCCAAGGCGAATTCTCCTACTCCTGAAATAATCGTCCATACTTCACTTCTCTTTTTGTGGGTTTGATAACTTAAATTTTTACCTGAATGGATCCTAATTTTTTTGGTAAGTACGCTATCTTCCTTTTTATAAGAAGTGTAATCCAATACCTTGTACCAGCCCCAACGCCTTTCTTCTTACATGGGTCTTTCATTGTTGTTTTCTGTGAATTGTTTGATTCTTGGACTTGCTTGTTTCTCGGACACAAGGATACCATCAGGGCTTGCGGCCACCACTACATTTGATAGGCCTAAAATCGTAATTGGAAGATTCAATTCATTTATTAAATGAGTGTTTTTTGAGTCTTGACTAATGAATCCCTTTCCTAAAACGTTTGTATCGAGCTGTTCCGTTAATGAGTTCCAAGTGCCTAAATCCTTCCATTTGCCGGTATAAGGAACAACGATCAAACTCCCTGTCTTCTCAACTACTTTATAATCAAAGCTGGTCTTTGGTAATTTCTCGAATATGTCAATCATTTTATGGTACTCTAACGGCCATTTTTCATTCGAGATGACAGAAATCATATGCTTTAGCTTAAAAGCAAACACTCCACAGTTCCACAAGGCATTTTGTTCGATCAATTCTTCCGCCAGTTTCAGATTGGGCTTTTCTATAAAACGATCTACATGCAGATAGTTTACTTCTGCCCTCCCTTGATTTTTCGGTATGATATATCCGAATCTTTCATCCGGTTGTGTCGGGCGTACACCCAGTAAGGCTAAGTACGTGCCAGTTTCATTGATTATTGACTCAAGTTCTTTAATGCGGTGGAAGAACTCCTCTTCCACGAATTGATCCACGGTATCACACAGGATTGCTTCTTCTAAATCGACCTTTACTTTGGAATACAAATAACTGCAGGCTAAAGCAATGGCAGGAAATGTATCGCGGCGGCTGGGTTCGGTAATTAAGGGAATATTGGGGCCTAATTGATTTTGAATAATATCCACTTGTGCTCTGCTGGCTGCAATAAAACACAAATCCGCTAATTTAACAGACTTTAATTGTGTCCACATCCTTTGGGCCATAGATTGCAGCTCATTTTTAGGGTTGCGAAGTATTTTCAGGAACTGTTTGGACCTTGAATCATTTGATAACGGCCATAATCTTTTTCCCGATCCCCCTGATAATACAATAATCTTCATCTATTAAGAATCATCCTTTACATTAGTAGTTTTACAAAGATGTTCAAGATAATTACTCGATGTGTATGTCCATCCCTTAAATATTCATATGCAGATCATAAAGATAACGCATGGATGGGTATCTATTTCTATTAAAAAACTTCTGTATACCCAAAGCACAATTTTATTTTATAGGCTTTTAGATTATATCCTCTCTACAGGTTTTGTCATACTATATCCAAGCATGAACCTAACACTGCGGGCACTTCCGTGAGAAAACAAACATTGTCCTCTTCCAGTAAAGGTTCGTCGATCAATTAATTCTTAGGAGGAATTCTTTACATGGGATTTAATTCACTTGAAAATATAAGGGTGTTGGTCATAGATGATTGTATTCCGGCACCTGAATTAGGATGGGGTTATCCTAGAAGCAATCTTGTCTTGGATTGCCTTGTCGACATGGGTTGTGAGGTATCTCTATTACCCTTGCAAAATCCCAAGAAAATACAACCACATACTGATCTTTTACAACAGAAGGGAATAAAAATTAAAACTCCTGACAGGAGCAACTTAAAGCAATTTTTTCTCAAAAAAAAGGATCGTTATGACGTGATTTGGATCAGCCGTCCCCTCAATATGAGTCAAACCATTGATATGATAAGGAAAGTCAATCCTTCACAAAAAGTGATCTATGATTCAGAAACCTTTTCTCCGGCCCGGGAAATCCTTCGGAGGAAATTGTATGGAAAAAACCTAAGCGAGGATAAGATAAAGTCCATCATTCAATGGGAACTGGATCTAATGAGCAAAGCCGATATGGTTGTGGCTGTATCCGATCGGGAAAGAAAAACGATCAAAAATTTTGGGATTAAGCCCGTAAAAACGCTCAGTTTTTCGATGGATACCAATCCAACTTCAAGTCCCTTTAAAGAGCGAGAGGATATTCTTTTTGTTGGGGCGTTTCTTGATTCACCATCACCAAATGAAGATTCAATCCTCTATTTTGTAAACGAGATTTATCCTAAAGTTTATGAAGCACTTGGCGCAAAGTTATGGATTGTGGGGACTGGTTCAGATAATATTCATTCGATCAAGAAATTGGCTTCCGACAATATCGTAGTTGGCGGGAAAATGGATGACCTGTGGGATGTATACAACCGCTCTAAAGTATTTGTTGTTCCAACAAGATACGCATCGGGAATCCCCCTGAAATTGATTGGAAGTCTCGCCCATGGCCTGCCTAGCGTGGTGACTCCCTTAATAGCCGATCAGCTTGAACTAAATGAAAATACTTTGTTGATTGGTGCAGATCCGGAGGATTTTGCCCAAAAAGTTATTCAATGTTATACCGATGAGAAAACGTGGATGGGACTAAGAGAAAATGGCTTGCAATATATCAAAAATGAGTTTCAACTGCAAAAGTTTAAACAAGATTTAATCAAAATCATGCAAGGGATTAGAGAAACCTAGAATAGCGTCTCTAATGCCCAGCTAGGAGGTTTTTTATGAAGGTTGTCATATTGGCTGGGGGCTTCGGCACAAGGATAAGCGAAGAAACCATACTAAAACCAAAGCCAATGATTGAAATTGGTGATAAACCAATATTATGGCATATCATGAACCTATATTCATCCTATGGTTTTCATGATTTTATCATCTGTTTGGGATATAAAGGGGATCAAATCAAGAAATACTTCTCCGATTATTTTTTGTCCCATGCGGATGTTACGTTTCATCTTCAAGAACAAAAAATATCGATTCATCAGCAAAACGTAGAGCCTTGGAATGTTACGCTTGTAGATACCGGCCTCCATACGATGACAGGCGGCAGGATCAAGAGGATACAGAAATATATCGGAAATAATCCATTTATGGTGACATACGGGGACGGTCTCTCTGATATTAATATCCAGCAATTAGTGGACACTCATCGCACCCATGGAAAAATAGCAACGGTAACCGCCGTTCAGCCAGTTGGCCGTTTTGGCAATTTAAATATCTCGGAGGATGGTTCGGTCTCGGAATTTGTGGAAAAACCGAAAGGTGACGGGCAATGGGTTAATGGAGGTTTTTTCGTGATGCAGCCAGAATTTTTTGATTATTTAGCCGGTGACGATGTGGTATTGGAGAAAGAACCGCTTGAAACCCTATCCGAGAATGGGCAGCTTGTGGCGTACAAGCATTCTGGCTTTTGGCAACCCATGGATACTCTTCGGGATAAGAATCATTTATCTGAATTATGGAATTCCAATCAAGCGCCTTGGAAAAAGGAGATCGATCAAAGTGAATAAAAGTTTCTGGTGCAATAAAAAAGTGCTTATCACAGGACATACGGGCTTCAAAGGCTCTTGGTTATGCTTATGGTTGCATCAGCTGGGTGCAAAAGTTACCGGTTTCGCTTTAAATCCGCCAACGGAACCTAATTTGTATCATTTATGCTCGATTGAAAACTTAGTTCATTCCGTGCATGGCGATATTCGCAATTTTGATCAATTGTATGAAACTATTTTACAAACTGAACCCGATATTATCTTTCATATGGCTGCTCAGCCGCTTGTGGGGCATTCCTATGAAGATCCTAAGGAAACCTATGAAATCAACGTGATGGGAACGATCTATCTTCTGGAGGCAGTCAGAAAGGCCGTCAACAACGGAAAAAGGATCAAAGCACTGGTTAACGTAACGACGGACAAATGTTACGAGAATAAGGAATGGCATTGGGGCTACAGGGAAAATGATCGGCTCGGCGGTTACGATCCATATTCCAATAGCAAGGCGTGCAGCGAACTGATTACAGATTCCTACCGAAAGGCTTTTTTCAACCCGAACACTTATCACCAACATGGAGTAGGTATAGCTACTGCTAGAGCTGGCAATGTAATAGGCGGTGGTGACTGGGCGGCGGGGCGATTGATCCCTGATTGTACACAGGCGCTTTTAAATGGAAAAAAGATCGTGATTCGCAATCCAAAGTCTATCCGCCCTTGGCAGCATGTCTTGGAACCGCTCCATGGTTACCTGCTATTGGCTGAAAGACTTTACCTCAAAGGACCTGCATATGCGGAATCATGGAATTTTGGTCCGAGGGACGACGATGCGAAACCTGTTGAATGGATCGTGAAGCGAATTTGCGAAAAATGGGGAAATCAAGCTTATTACGAAGTAGCCAGCAGGAATCATCCCCACGAAGCTCGTTACTTGAAACTGGATTATTCGAAAGCAAAGGAAAAATTAGGATGGCACCCGAAATGGACCATTGATCAAGCGATTGAAAAAGTAATGGATTGGGTACGAGCGTACCATGAAAAAAACGACATCAGAGAAGTTTGTTTTAAGCAAATAGAAGAATTCTCTGAGTTAATATAAGGGGGGAGACTCCATGCGTATTGAGAAAACATGCATCGAGGGTTGTTATGAAATCATTCCGGCATACACTAAAGATGAGCGAGGTAGTTTCATCAAAACAGTGATTCCCTCTTGTTTTAAAGCACATCAACTTGAATTCAACTTAAAAGAACAATATTACTCGATTTCTTCCAAAAGAGTATTGAGAGGATTGCATTTTCAGCTACCGCCCAAAGAACACACAAAATTAGTTTGCTGTGTATCGGGGACGGTTATGGACGTCGTAGTTGATGTGAGGAAAGGGTCCCCTACTTACGGCCAATATAGTACCTTCATACTGGAATCCGATAAAGCCAATATGGTCTACATTCCACACGGTTTAGCCCATGGTTTTTATGTATTAAGTGAACAAGCAATCGTTCTTTGCCATATGACCACCGTTTTCTCCCCTGCTCACGACAGCGGGATTCGCTGGAATTCTCTTTCCATCCCGTGGCCAGATGACAATCCCATTCTCTCGAAAAAGGATCGTGAACTGCCAGCACTGTCAGATTTCGTAAGCCCTTTTACCTCCCGCCAACCTTAATAAATATATCTTATGAAGATGAGGTGTTTTGATGCAGGTACAGAAAACAAGCATTCCTGGCTGTTATCAGTTAATTCCATTGCATTTCACGGACAACCGTGGCAGTTTCATCAAGACTTTCCATCAGCAGGAATTTGCACAAAACGGTTTAGAAACGAACTTCGTTGAAAGTTACTATTCAATATCGAACCAGCGTGTTTTACGGGGCTTACATTTTCAAGTTCCGCCATGGGACAATATCAAATTAATTTATTGCCTCCAGGGTAAAGTGATGGATGTTGTGGTGGATCTTAGAACCGGATCCCCTACCTACGGTAAATATGAAATATTTCAGTTGGACTCTGAAAAACCCGGGATTATATACATTCCGTCAGGAGTAGCTCATGGGTTTTATGTAGAAACCGGCACGGCAATTATGGTTTATATGTCAACACGTGTGCACTCTCCTCAACATGATGCCGGAATACATTGGAAATCCCTTACGATTCCATGGTCAGATCCAAACCCTATAATTTCAAAAAGAGATCAGCAGTTACCGTTATTTGACCATATCTCAAGTCCGTTTCGTTTTAGCGACACAATCGATCATAATTGAGGTGCAACCAACATGCGAGCGATCATCTCCGGAAGCAATGGTTATTTTGGTAGTATTGCCTGCCAATATTTTCAATCTAAAAACTGGGATATAGTAACAGCGAGTCGTCAAACGGATGCACATTTGCACTTGGATCTCGATCGTCCGGGAGATTTTGCAAACCTTTTGATCAACAAACAAGTTGACCTATTTATTCATGCAGCAGCAGCCCATGAGGTAGCTTGTCAATCAAATCCATATCAAAGTATATTCCAAAACGTGGCTGGAACAAAGGCCGCACTGGACTTCTGCGTGAAAAACGGCATTAAAAATTTCGTTTACTTATCCACCTTTCATGTTTTTGGAACACCTGAAGGAACTATCAATGAACAATCGTCCCCCTGCCCGATGAACGATTACGGATTAAGCCATTTGCAAGCGGAAGATTATGTTCGGATGTACACCCGTTTAAATAAAATTAATGGTTTAGTCATCCGGCCAAGCAATTTCTTTGGCATACCCGCTGATCTCGCTCATTGCAAGCGTTGGACGTTAGTTCCGTTGGCATTTTGCAAAGAGGCGGTTACCACCGGAAAAATCGTTTTGCGTTCGCCTGGTTACCAATCAAGGAATTTTATATCCGTACTGGATATTTGTAAGGTAATCGAACACGGCTATTCTAAATGCCACGAAGTACCTTTACTCCATATTCCCGGTCCGGATACCATGAGCATTCGATCTTTTGCAAAACTAATTCAAAGGGTAACAAAGAAACAGCTAAAAAAATCAGTTGAGCTCGTCATCCCTGATGGTCCATCGCTTCATGATGAATTCACCTATAGCAGCCTCTATCTGAAAGATATCTATCAACCCGGCGACAAGATTGAACCGTTTGTTGCTGAATTTTGCAAGGTACTTACAGCTTCCAATGAGGAATGATTGGCACGAATGGTAGCGACTGCGAAAGCAACTTTTTACAAACAAAGGAGGGATCACATGATAATATGTACTGTCACAACCACACGGTACTTGCCCGAAGCGATTGTAATGGCAAAATACGTGAAAGCACACATGTCGAATTCAAAAGTGGTGGTCTGTTTAGTGGAAGAAAACATTCACCCTTTGGCAAGCAGCTGCCCGTATTTCGATCGTGTGATTTTAGCAAAAAATATAGGATTCACACACTTTTATAAACAAATTTTTAAATATAAGGCCCTCGAGGCAGTGACTTCTGTGAAAGCAAAGCTTTTTCTTCATTTATTTGATCAATTTCCTGAAGAGGAAAAATTCATCTTTCTCGATTCAGATATAAAAATCTTTGGACCGTTTGATGAGGCAATGCGTGCACTAGACAAATACCCTATCCTTATAACCCCTCATATTACGGAAGACGACGGCATCATAGACAATGAACTAACCACTCTTATTTATGGTATTTGCAATACCGGCTTTCTTGCGATCAGAAGATCGGACGAAGCAGAGCGCTTTCTTCGCTGGTGGGCGTATCGAACTAAAAAATATTGTTATGAAAAAACCTATGAAGGCATGTTTGTGGATCAAAAATGGGTGGACCTATCACTCTGCCTTTTTGATGTTCACTTATTTAAACACCCTGGTTATAATGTTGCCTGCTGGAATTTACCACAAAGAAGATTCGCATATGATTCCAATAGAAACTTTACTGTAAACGGACAGCCTTTAAGGTTCTTCCATTTTTCCGGTCTTGACAGCAATCGATTGGACTCTGTCTTAAAATGGTATCTACCAGATAAAACGCACCCTGCTTATCAAATAAAAGATACTTATCTGGAAGAAGTGCAGCAAGCCGGGCGTGATGTAGTATCGAATGAACCATGGAGTTATGACTATTTTGTAAATGGCGAGAAAATTAAAAGCAAGGCACGCAATAAATACGGAAGCAGCACAAAGCTGCAGAACAAGTACATTAATCCCTTTAAACAGTCAAATTCAACATTCCTGGATAAATAAGCAAATGAGTTTTTTTTACAATTTATCTATCTGATCATATAAATGACCATCTCATTAAGAGATGGTCATTGCAGATTGTAGACAAAAGGCATCCGAATTAACTCATTCGGATGCTTTCCCATTCAATAGAAAAACATAGGAACTTAGCCAATCTTGTTGTAAATGGAGAAGGAATTCAATCAATTATGAATTTTATCCATAAAACAATTGGACAGCATATGTTTCTCTTTAATGAGATAGGAGAACTTAAGGCTTCTGCCTGCCATTCCTCATTTTCTGTTGAGATGACCGAGTATATTACACAATATACCAAACAAATTATCCTAACACTTGAAAATTCACATACCGTTTCTGAAATAAAATTAAATGATGAAACTTATCAAATAGTTGTATTATCACTTGGGTCTAAACTAAAGTCTCTAGGCGGGCTAATAATCCTTTCTAAACAAAAAATGAGTGAAGTGGATATCGCTGCTCTTGAACATGCATGTACGATCATTTCACTTGAACTGGTAAAAGAACAAGCCATTTTTGAAACACAGCAGCGTTTAAGAGGGGAATTCGTGACGAAGCTTTTTTCTGGACAGATGGATGAAGCACTCATTCAGAAAGCAAAAAATTTAAATTTTGACCCTAACCGGACCTATGTTGCCATGATTATTAATTTTGAAGATAAATTAAACGAGCAAAAGGTTTTAGGCGAACACGTTTTAAGGAATTTACTCCATATGTCCAATAAGACATTACTGGGGAGGAACTCTCAAGTAATGGCAGTAAGGGTTGAAAATCAAATTGTTGCTCTTCTATCCTTTCATTCAAGAGTTTCTTCGTCCAATATTGTTACAGAAACAAAAGAACTTGCAAAGAATTTACAACATGAGATGGTAAATAAATATAGAGAGTTAGACGTATCGATTGGCATTGGAAGAATTAAGCAAGGGCTTACTTTTGTCCATGAGTCATTTGTAGAAGCCACAAAGTGCATTAAGTTTCTCAAAAACTATCTTTTTGATTATAGAGTACTTTGTTATACAGACCTTGGCGTTCAAAGGTTTATTTTACAAAACTCAAAGGAAGAATTGAACGATTTTATTCAAGAAGTATTAGGTCCCCTTATTCAATATGAACAATCTAGAAAAGGCGCATTGTTAAGTACTCTGATTGTTTATTTAGACCAAAATCAAAACATAAAGAAAACGGCTGATTCTTTACATATTCACACCAATACTTTAAGCTACCGTTTAAAGCGAATTGAGAAAATTCTATTAATTGACTTGAATGATAGTCAACCATTATTTAATATTCATTTAGCAATCAATATTTATCAATGTATAAAAGCTAAAGATACATTAAAGAAAAACAAAAGCTAAAGTTTTATTATAAAGGGAAGGATGTGGGAGCATTGAACAGATACTCAATGGAAGAATTTATTAAACAACCGGAGCAGGTTGATAAGGGGCAGGGATTTTTTGAATTAGAGACCCCTCGGATATTGGAGGTAAACTTAGACGGGCAAGTATGGGCAAAAGCTGGATCGATGGTTTCTTACCAAGGGGAAATTAAATTTGTTCGTGAAGGAATGTTAGAACACGGTCTAAGGACCGCGTTCAAAAAGGCCTTGACTGGAGAAGGTGCTTCATTAATGAAAGCCAATGAAAAAGGAAAATTATATCTCGCTGATAATGGTAAGAAGATTATCATTCTAAATTTACAAAAAACGAATCCATCTACATTAACGGAAATGATTTACTTGCATTTGAACCAAGTATTAAATGGGAAATTAAATTAATGAAGAAAATTGCAGGGATGATGGCAGGAGGCTTATTTAATGTTCGATGCGAAGGAAGCGGATTGATTGACTGCCCATTACGAACCACTCACTTTAAGGGTATCACCTGGAAATCCTGTGATTACCGATCCAAACGCAACGGTTGCGTGGTCTGGCAATCTTCAGCCTAAATTCCAAACCGATATTAGTTTGAAAACTTTCTTTGGAAGAGCTAGCGGCGAGTCTATTCAAATGAAGTTCGAAGGTGAAGGCTTTGTAGTAATCCAGCCTTACGATGAGGTTTACATGAAGGCAAAGCAAAATTAATGGGTTTGAATAAAAAATAGTAATAACTAGAAAGTGCCTGACACCATTCAACTTTGATGGTGTCAGGCACTTTTTGGGTTCATTACTTTGGCATTTCTTATTTCCAACCACAAATGGGCATGGTAGAATCATATAGTTGTGAAATTCTATCATCTACCGGTGGTGTCCTGTGAAACAATCTGTATTAATTCAAGAAAACAAAAGACTTAAACTGAAGTTTGGTTTCCTAAAAAAAGACATTGTCTTTACCGTCTCACTTATATTAGCAGTAACCAGCTGTTTAATTTATCCGCCAAAACTGGAGTATATCAATTTTCAAGTGCTATTTATTTTATTTAGCCTGATGCTGACCATTAAGGCGTTCGAAGAACTAAGATTCCTAGACAAATTCGCGATTGCCATCATAAATAAATGTAATAATAGCCGCTCCGTTTCAGCGATACTGATTTTGTTATGTTTCTTCAGCTCTATGTTTGTCACGAACGATGTGGCGCTGCTTACTTTTGTACCTTTGACTCTTGTTGTCTGTAAGAAAACCCAAATGCCCATGATGGAGACAATTATCTTTCAAACCATTGCAGCCAATATTGGTAGTAGTTTAACTCCAATGGGAAATCCGCAAAATTTGTTCATCTATTCGCATTATGGAATCAAGCCAGTTCCCTTTTTTTCGTCGGTCCTATTCATGGCTGCCCTTGGGATTAGTTCTCTTTATTTCCTTATAAAAAGAATGAAAAATAGAGAATTGAAAGTAGTTCTGACTCCAGTGCCATTAAACGATTGGAAAAAACCAGTTATTTGGGGATTGGTACTAGCAATTATCATTGCATCAATTTTTGGAGTGGTCAGTTACCAGGTCGCATTCGTGGTTACATTAATAACCGTGATCATATTACATGTAAAATTATTGATAAAGGTTGATTATCTACTACTGTTAACCTTTATCTGTTTTTTTATCTTTATTGGAAATATATCCAGTTCGAGTACATTACAAGCATTTGCCAATACAAGCATGAAAGACACTACATCTGTCTATTTTAGCTCAATTTTTTTAAGCCAATTTATCAGTAATGTTCCTGCCTCCATTCTATTGGCAGAATTCACAACTGATTGGAAACCTTTATTATTAGGAGTGAATATTGGCGGACTCGGGACCATTGTTGCCTCATTGGCCAGTGTAATTTCTTACAAACTATTTATTCAGGCAAATCCAACCGAGAGTAAAAAATATTTAATCAAATTCAGTATTTATAATTTTTCCTTTTTAGCGTTTTTAACTTTGATTCAGTACTTTATCCTAAAAATATTTTAATAAATTCTAACAAGAATCAAAAAAACAGGCACCATCCAACCAGAAAAATTGGATGGTGCCTGCTTTTCATTAAGACCCCGAACTACTAGCACTAATTTTCTTTTGACCGGTCAAAGAAAAATAACTTCCCTTCTCTATGTGGAAAAAGATTTAACTCCTGGACCTTATCTGCATGATTTGTCATGATTTCTTTAAAAAGTTCGTTTGCTGACTTATTTTTTGTTTCTATCCCCAATTTCTCTGCTACTTGGAAAATTCGTTTTTCTCGGACAGCATGGGCTACTTCACGAAGATCCTTATTATCAGTGGAAATGCCTAGTTCTTTCGCTTCTTTTTTAATCTGAGTTTCACGGATTTCATGGACTACATCCCTTAAATCTTTTCCTTCAGTCGAAATTCCCAACTCTTTCGCTTCTGTTTTGATTTCTGTTTCTCGGACTTCTTTCGCTAATGAATCTAGGTCCTTTCCTTTTGTGTCAATCCTAAGCTCCTCTGCCCTCTTTTTAATCATCGCTTCTCGAACTTCTTTGACAATGGTCTCAGTATCTTTGCCTTCTGTTTTAATACCCAGCGATTCTGCCTGCTTTTTAATAAATTCTGGATTGTGTCTAAAATGTCCTCGACCATGTACCTCATTTACCTTTACTTGTTCTTTTTCCTGGGTTGCCGCAAAAACCTGTACTGAACTTAGAAATCCAAACAAGAAAGCCATGGCACAAATACAAGTCATCTTCATCTTTCTCATCATGTAACTTCCTCCTAGAAAATATTTTGGGTCTACAGATGATAGGATGTCCATGAGATGTTACCAATTTATGAACGATATGTTAAATTTTATATTTTATTTTTTCTTACAAAAATGGAAGGACTCAATGTCTAAGATGAGTAGTCGATTTTTCGAATTGGGGATTTTATTTTGAAGTTGATTTTTCCTGATTTTGCATAAAGATTATTCTTTCTATTTGCAGCATAACGGAAACTACGTGGAAAAATGCCTCTTTCATTGATGAAGTTTTTAAATGTTTTTCATAATGATGGTGTATACAGCTGGCCATTGCTTCTCTTGCCTCATAATCGAAATGATAAAAATCAATAATCGGGAAAAATAGGCCGCCGCCTAACGGGATTAGTGTCCCCATGGCGATTTCCCCTTGTTTTGGAGGAATAGCAATTGGATCATACACAATAACATCCAGAGATTCATGGGTTAGAATATCAACAGCAACAAAGGTACGATCATTGTATTTATGGCCAATAAAATAGAATTTTGGAACTACATTCTTACACTCCCTTAGCCAAGATTTAATAAAAGGTTTGTTCCTGAGTGTATAATGATTATCGGAATTATAATCATCAAATCAACTATTAACTGGATTTGGGCCGGAATCATACAATAGTCGCCACCAAAACAAATTATCGAGTAATCCTTGCTGTTTCTCTGCCTTCGGGTTATGTTCCTCCACAAATTCCTTAAGTAACGACAGATTTTCATTATCATAATATAGGTCAAAGGCATAAATCATAAAATCCCTAAATACTTCACTTACCATTACCTGCCTTAAATCCTCAGACACAGGATAGTCAGGCCGAAATTTTTTTGTTTTGTTCACCGTCTGTTCTAACTCTACTATGTTTTCAACGGTTTCTGGTTTTCCCATCATACATCAATCCCTTCTACTTATTGGATTGCTCAAGTTTATTCACTTTTCGCTTCACGCTTGCAACTTCATTAAAAAACAATTCAATATCTGCATTTACATCTGATTGAAAGGTCCTCAAATCTTTACGAACATAAGTGACATTTTCTGTTATTAATGTAGTAGAATGTTTTATGATATCTATTATTTCTGCTTGACCCGTCTCTAAGTTTTCCATACGATAAGTTAATTCTCTTTGGCCATTTGTTAATTCTGCATGACCCTTTATTAGTGCTTCTTGACCAGCTTCCAGATTTTCCATACGAGTTGTCACTTCTTTTTGACCCTTTATTAATGCTTCTTGGCCGGTCTCGAGACTTTCCATTCGGGAAGTCATTTCCTTTTGGCTCGTCTTCATATTACTTATAATCTCTTTTGTATTCTGCAGTTCTGAAAGAATTTTATCTAATTTTTCTTCCATAAACAAAACCTCCGTTCTTAGATTACATTCACTTTAAACGATTGGCACTTGATTGTAAAACAGCTTATTTTTAATGTCAAAACAATACTAATCCACCTTCCTTTAATCTATAAAAAAGGCTGTATTAAACTTGTCTGTTGATTTCCGTTCCAGGCACAAGCGGTTCGCGGGCGTACCGGTGAGCCTTCGTGCCTTCCACTCCAACAATCAAAGTGCCTAAATCAACATTAATCTTTAACACAGCCATAAAAAAATAAACATATATCAAATAGACAAAGGTACCAAATGAGAAAAATAAGTTTATTGCCAATTTAAGGGGATTTTCTAGGTAACAAAATGTAGAAAGGATAAATTAGAATAATAATTATAGTATCTATATTAGTAGAATCAATCGTCGAGAAAGAGGGCAATCAAAACAGGAGTGGTTGTTGACATTCAAATTATATCATTCCTATTCATTTAAGCTAGGTTCGAATAATAGTTTTCATAAAATTGTAATATCTTTGAGTTGCTCAAAGGAAATCTCGCCTTTGACTATATAAGAAAAAGCCCAGGCAGCATTTAATGAAAAGGAGCTTTCTCACCATTTTTTCAGTTACATTCTTTCCTTCAATTCGATAATCCCAACAAATTTTCTAATCTCTTCCTAAAAGACCTTTTGCTATTCGTGGTCTCATCTTGCTGTTGTTTTTGAGAGCTATTAACATACATCCATGCAGACTCGGCATTTTTTTCCACTTCCTGTTGTTTAAGTCCCATCATAGTTTGGTAATCATACATTCTCATTATTTATCTCATCCTCCCATAAGATTAATACTTTTAACAAAAAACATAAAAGACGACCGTTCGGTTTATTTCATTGCTCGATCGATTCCTAAATTTGTTCCTGATATTTTAGCTGCAATTCATTTGTGCAAAAAAACAAGCCGAATAAATGGGCTTGCCTTATTGCACCAACACTCTTTGGATAAACATCTTTTTTATTTCTTTTAATACCTCATGGTATGGATAATCTTCATATACAATTGTCTGCGAGACCACTCCATCGACCATGGACCAAAAAAGATCTGCAAATAATTCGGGATTCACATCTTGATTTATTTCACCAGATTTCTGCCCATCTTTAAGAATATCAGTGATCTGAGAAATAAAATATTTTTGCCTCCGACTACGTAATCGTTCTGTTAATTCTTTGTTTCTTGAAGAATGAAGTTTGAACTCTAAGTGAACAGAAAAACGAGCTTTATTTTCTTCGATAAAAGGATTTAGGTCTAAGTATATATCGAACAAGTAGTTTAATTTTTCTATGGCTGATGTCTTTTTAGATATTTCCTGATTCAGTTCATCATAGGTTTGACTCGTTTCTGTACTCATTAATTCTAGATAAATATCATCTTTACTTTGAAAGTAATTATAAATCGCACCTTTACTGATACCAGAATGTTCTACAATATCATTGATCGTGGCTACTTCGAAACCTTTTTTCGCAAAACAAACAAAAGCACTCGATAAGATTTCTTTTTTCTTCTTCTCTTTATAATCATCAGATACAATCGGTGGCATTATTATCTCCGCCTTTAAAATTAATAATTGATAATATATTATATGTGAAATATTCAAAAACGACCATCCGGTTTATTTAAATTTTAGCTTAATCCTACCATAAAAAGCAACCAAAATTTTACTGAATTTCTCACACGAAACAAATATTAAATGGTGTCAGGCACCACACTATTTTCTAACATCCAATCTAAAAAAGCCCTTGTTAATTTAACAAGGACTTAAACATAAATTAATAACGACTAATTAATTGGTACTTATTTTGTAATCTTACTCAGCAAAAAATCTACTTTCTCAGTCAGATGCTTCTTTACACTAACATCCATTTCCATTTCATCCATTGTCTCTTTCAATTTACCGAACCAGATTTCGGCCCTATCTGGAGCAATATGAAAGGGGTGCCTTTCTTTCACTTGTGAGACTTGCTTCCCTTGTCCCTGATCAGATTCACCGGAAACCAGACGGTTGATAAATACTCTTTGCCGAGCTTTCAATAATTCGATATCCGTGTTTCTTTCATTAAACATATTAATATAGTAGGGATCTTTTAGCAGCTTATCATAAAATTGGTCAACTAACTCATTCACTTTTTCCTGATCCAGTACAATCGTCATCATCCATACCCTCTTTTTCTTAAATAAAGTAATTAATACTCCCATTATAGTGTAAACTACAATCTAAATTTGTGATTTACATCACGAAAAAGACTTTGTGGAAGAAAAAAGATTGAAAGCGTGTTAGGCGCCAAGTAATGGCTGATCAAAAGCAAATAAGGCCTCATTGATTTCATGTATATTGTAATTTGCATGCTGAATAAAGTAATCAATAATTACATCAAATTTATTGCTCCGTGACAAGGTATAGCCGGCAGCAGCTAGCAGGTCCCTCGTTTCCTCCACGTTTAACTTTAAAGCAACGGCAAACGCGATCGTGGTTTTCTTTTTCGGTGTATAATCGGTTTCATTCCGGATTTTGGAGAATAATCGCCGGTCAATATTTGCCCGTTTATACGTTTCCACATCCGACATCCCCTTTTCATCAATGAAACGAAGCAGTCGTTCAGAAAAAGATTCATCAAGTTCGTCCAACAGGTTGACTAAGGAATACTCAGCTTCTTTAAACACATCCTGCTGAACAATTTCGATATCTTGCTGGCTTTCCCAAATGTATGGTTCCTCTCTATTACGTGCAAACTTGCTTTCTAGTTCTTCCACATAATGCTCATCAATATATTGACGAATCGATGTAAATAATTTCTTGCTTAAACCGAAAGAACTTTTATCAAAAACAACTAGATAAACAAGTATGTCATGCTGTAATAAAAATGAACCAATTATCGAAACCGCAATTTGTAATGCTTCCTCCTTGGGATAACCATAAATACCTGTCGATATCAACGGAAACGCAATGGATTCACACTGATGGGTCATGGCCAGCTCCAAGGAGTTATAGTAAGATTCCTTTAACAGTAAAGCTTCTTGTTTGGAACCACCTTGCCAAATCGGTCCAGGTGTATGTATGATATATTTCGCCTCTAAGTTAAAGCCGTCAGTCAATACAGCTTCTCCAACCTTGCATTCCCCCATTTGATCGCAAGCCCTTTGCAGCTCATTGACACCAGCTGCACGAAAGATAGCACCACAAACGCCACCACCCATCCTCAGTGATGTATTCGCAGCATTGACAATCGCATCCACCTTCATCTTAGTAATATCATGGCGAACAATTTCTAGCGGCATCCGTTTATCCCCCTCCCAAACAATTATTTATAAGACTCTTATCTCCACAATGTCCAAGTTGAGATTCTTATTCCTTAGGGAGATTATACCATTTATTTAATAGGAGGTTAGTTATGAACAAGGAAGATTAGACAAAATAAAACTCCTGCATAATCAGGAGTTTTATTGGAAGGTATTATTTCGATTTGTTTAACGAACTTTTTCTAAATGACGAAGAATTTGCTCGTAATGACCCGTTACGTGCTTAACGATTAAATGGTCGATTAAAAATGATAACGGTTTTCCGTCAAAGTTTGGATTATAACTTGGAGCTGTTTTTACTAAATCCTCTTCTTCAACTTTAGCAAGTGCTGTGTCTACTTTTGGTACTAAGTTTAATAGTGTAGAGATGGCAACACCTTTGTTTATACGAGATACAATGTTTTCATCTACTGCAGCTAAACGACGAACATGTTCATGATTACGTCCCCATTTGGCACCTGGAACCACTAGCAAGGCTTCCAAATCTGTCACCCAAAAATCAACCGCTTCTATAATATGAGAGACAATTTGCATGGCAGACCATTCTTCTTCAGAAGGTTTCATGTAAAGCGCAGCCTCTTCTGTATTCTTCACTACCGTAACGATCTCATCAATACACTTTTTAAAAGTTTCCAATTTTTCATTCAGTACTGCTGTAGTCATAGTCATACATCCTCCCAATTCTCACCTAAATGATCAATAGTTTTATAGGAATTCGAATAAAAATGCGCTAGAGTTATCTCTAACGCGTTTTTATTCAAGTTGTTAATTAGCAATCGACACGCTCATAATTTTTTTTGAGATAGCCATATAAGAAATCAACAGTTTTGTAATCTGTTGGTTTGTGTTGTTCGAAAATAAAGTTACGAAGTGAAATGGTTGTTGGATCTTCAGCGTGAATAATTTCCCCCCATTTACGTGCTGTTGTTTGTACCATCGCAGAACGCGGAATCCGCAGGTCTTGGTATGCTTTAAATGCTGCTTCATAAGATTTATGTTCTTTTAATTTCTCACCTAATACAAACGCATCTTCGAAAGCTTGAACGCCGCCTTGAGCTAAATATTGAAGCATGGCATGACCAGAATCCCCTAATAATGTAATGTTACCTTTAGTCCAATTATCGATTGGTTCACGATCATACATTTGCCAACGGAATTGACGGTTAATGTAGGATAAAGCGTTTTGTACTTTTGGATGAGTATTTTCAAAACGACGTGTCATTTCTTCTGGATTTCCCCAGTCCTCTACAGTTGCATCATATGATTTAAAAACAACTACTTGGTTGTAAAGCTCTCCACGACGAACTGGATATTGTACTAAGTGCAGGTTTGGCCCAATCCACATGATCACATCATCTAAGTCTAAGTTTGAGTTATTGGACACTTCTTCAATTGGAATCGTTCCACGGTAAGCTACATACGCAGAGTTTACTGGTTCATCTTCAATAAATAGCTTACGCATATTTGATTTTACCCCGTCCGCACCAATCACTGCTTCAGCAGTGAACGTTTCACCATGTTGGTTGACTATTGTTACTGTATCACCATTTTGTTCTGCTGTTTGGATCGTTTGGTTGGTAAAAAATTTGACATTATTACGTTTTTGACATGCCTCATAAAGAACTCGGTGTAAGTCCGAGCGATGCAATACGATATATGGCTGACCGAATTCTTTTTGGAACCCTTCACCTAAGTCAAGAGTTGCTAACTCATTTGCAGTATAAACATCTTTTAGTACAAGTCGTTTAGGTAATACCGCATGCTTTAAAATTTCTTCCTTTACCCCTAAACGATCTAAAACCTCAATTGCGTTTGGTGCTAACTGAATCCCTGCACCTACTTCCCCAAATTCAGGTGCTTGCTCAAAAATTGCCACTGATTTACCAGTTTCTTGGATTGATAGAGCTACAGCTAAACCACCAATTCCTCCGCCTACAATAATGATGTCGCTTACATTAGTCATTGTAAATTCCTCCCAAATGTTTTATAATCTTCTACAAATAGTGAACTATGTTCCCAATAAGAAAACTTTATCTCATTTTTTACTATTACGTCAACAAAAAAATTATAAAATTTAGAAAGTTCGACAAATCATTCTTTCTGCTATACAAACAAAAATTAATTGAAACTAGGGTGATCATGATGACAACTGAAACGAAAACTGCGGGTGTTCAGTCATTACAAATGGGGTTAAACATTTTAGAAATTTTAGCAATGGAAAAAGAGCCTCTAAAGTTCACAGATATTCAAAACCGAGCTTCGATGACAAAAAGTAATTTATATAAATATTTGTCCACACTAAGTCAATTTGGGTTAATCAATCGAAATCCTCATACAAACATGTATACTCTTGGACATAAATTAGTTCAGCTAGGAAATGTTGCTCTAGGACAAACTTCTTTAATAGAAGTGGTTATTCCCTATTTTAAAAAGATCACAGAGTTCACAAACCTAACCGTACTACTTGCTGTCCCTACTTTAAAAGGACCGTTCATTTCATATATTTTAAGTGCCGATTATAGAATTAATATCGGTGCACAAATGGGGACACACTTGCCGCTCTCCTCCTCTACTGGCGTCGTTTTTTCTGCTTTTGAAAAAGATGTCCATCGGAAGGATTGGGAAGTTGAAGAATTATCGAAGTTCAATGAAAACGAATTACGGCATTTTCAAAATGAAAAAGTAAAAACAAGACAGCTGCATTTTGCATCAAAGACGGAGCCACTTATCATGCATGTCTCTTCTTTTAGTGTTCCTCTATTAAATTTCAACTATGAACTGCTCGGTGCTATTACCATTGTTGGTATTACCGAGACCGTACCAAATTCGGCCGACCATTCAATTGGACAATACGTTCTCAATGTCGCAAAGGAAATTTCAGAATATTACGGCTTTGTGAGATGAATTTTTTCTGAAAACAAATAATATTGACAATGTTTTCAAAATCTATTAAGATTTTTATAAATAGTGAACTAGTTTCATAATTAGTGAATTCAAGGAGGACAAAACATTGAAACTTATTAATTTTACAGTCGCTGGACATACACGTGCAGGGGCAATCGTTGATCACCAAGTAATTGACTTAAACTATGCCTGCCAAGCACAGCTAAAAGCAGAAGGAAAATACAGATACGAGGCCATCGCTAAAGCATATGTACCAGATAATACAGATGAGTTATACCAAGGTGGTAAAGAATCACTACAACTAGCGCAAAATGCAATCGATTTCATCTTAGCGAATCCTGAAAGCTTTGATAAAAAAGTGATTTACACTCTCGAGGAAGTCAAGGTAGAAGCACCTGTCGTGCGACCAGGCAAAATTATTTGTGTCGGTCACAACTACCGCGAACACATTTTAGAAATGGGTCGGGAACTCCCATCAAACCCAGTTATTTTCGCAAAATTTGCAAATACCATTTTAGGGCCAGAAGACGATATTCCACACTATCCAATTTCTGATCAACTTGACTATGAAGCAGAGTTTACTTTCGTTGTTGGCAAGCAAGCTCGCAATGTGACAGAAGAAGAGGCATTAGATTATGTAGCAGGCTATACCATTACAAATGACGTAACCTATCGTGATATTCAAAGACGCACCATTCAATGGTTACAAGGAAAAACAGTGGATGGAAGTGCACCAATGGGACCATACCTAGTTACTTCCGATGAATTACAAAATCCATCTGGATTAGATGTTGTTCTAAAAGTAAATGGAGAAGTACGTCAAAAAACGAATACTGCCAATCTAGTATTCTCCGTTCAAAAATTAGTATCATTCTTATCAAATTTAATGACGTTAGAGCCAGGAGATGTTGTCTTAACAGGAACTCCAGGGGGCGTAGGAGTTGCCATGAACCCTCAGCAATTCTTAAAAGATGGAGACGTCGTTCGTATTGAAATCGACCAGATTGGTGTCCTTGAAAATAAAGTAAAAACAACGGTGGTGCCAGCTACAGTTTAATGAGGAGATGCACGGGGTCGAGTAGCAAAAATGCTGCTCACCCTTTCTCTCTAAAATTTAATTAGTAAAGGGGAATGTGAAATGGCTGAAGTAAATCCAGAAGTTCAAGAGTTTATGAAAAGCTCGATTGTAACCGATTACACAAAAGATATTCAACAATACAACTTGGGACCTCTTTGGGAAGCAATTCCTGCAATTATGCACAAAACACCAACACCTCAAGCAGAAGCTTATCTCTGGAGCGATGAATTAATCAAAAAGAAAATGGCCGAAGCCGCTCAAATCTTCACACCAGAGCGTGGTGGTGAACGTCGTGCGATTTATTTCCAAAATCCTGGCTTAACTTATCGTAAACCTTGGGGCTGGGGATCTACTACGCAAACCATTTATGCTGCTGTTCAAATGTTATTGCCTGGTGAAAAAGCACCATCTCACCGCCACTCACAAAGTGCATTGCGCTTCATTTCTGAAGGTTCAGGTGCCTATACGATTGTACAGGGTGAGCGCATTTTTATGGAAGAAGGCGACTTTTTAATTACACCAAAGGGCTTATGGCATGGCCATGCACATTTAGGCACTGAGCCTATGTATTGGATGGATGCTTTAGATATTCCTACTCTTTACGCAATTGGCGGTACATTCTTTGAACCTTATGAGGATGGATTACAGCAGCCAGATATTCCGGATAACTTTACAGAAAGACGTTATCGCGGCGGTATGGTTCGTCCTGTCGGTGATGATAAATTCACAGTGGCTCCGCTTGCTAACTATAAATGGGATCGCACGGTAGAAGGAATTAAAGGATTGATGAAATTCGATCCAAATCCACAACATGGATATGCAGTCGAATACATTAATCCATCTACAGGTCAATCGGCGAACCCGACACTCGGCACAAGAATGCAGCATTTACCACACGGTTTCCAAACAAAGGCATTACGCCATACTCACTCTAAAGTTTACCAAGTACACCAAGGTTCCGGTCACACGGTCATTAATGGCATTCGATTCGATTGGAAAAAAGGCGATTATTTCGTTGTTCCAAACTGGGCTTGGTATGAACACTTTGCATCAGAAGACTCTTACCTCTTCTCCGTAAACGATTTACCAATTATGAACCGTTTCGACTTAGAACAAGAGCAATTCTTTGAAGAAAACAACGGCCACCAAAAAATTACTGGTGAATTTAAAGCAGACTTCCGTTAATCGATTAGAGAAACGCTTGGTCCATTCCAAGCGTTTTTTTGATGTCGTGGGGATAGTTGTAGTCAGAACTTACATCAAAAAAGCCATCAAATACTAGATGTATAATACTAGTACTTGATGGCTTGTATATTTTCCTACTCAATAGAAGCTAACGAATTGTTTAGAGCACTTTACTTAAGAACGCCTTGGTACGTTCATGTTGAGGATTACTGAATAACTCATTCGGTTCATTTTCTTCTACTATATAGCCGCCGTCCATGAATATAACTCGATCGCCCACTTCACGAGCAAAGCCCATTTCATGGGTAACAACTACCATTGTCATCCCTTCTTTAGCCAGCTGTTTCATTACTTCTAATACATCTCCGACCATTTCAGGGTCAAGTGCAGATGTCGGCTCATCAAAAAGCATGATTTTAGGATTCATTGCGAGTGCCCTTGCGATAGCAACACGTTGTTTTTGTCCACCGGAAAGTTCGCCAGGATAACTATTAGCCTTCTCTCTTAACCCTACTTTATCGAGTAGCTCAAGTGCTAATTTATCCGCCGCAGATTTTTCGGTAGCGCGAATTTTAATAGGACCCATCGTGATGTTTTCTAAGACGGTTTTATGAGGGAATAGATTGAATTGCTGGAAAACCATTCCCACTTCTTGTCTAACCTTGTTGATATTAATCTTGTTGTCTGTGATATCCTGTCCGTTAATGACTACTTCCCCACCTGAAATTTCCTCAAGGCGATTTAAGCAGCGAAGGAACGTACTCTTTCCTGAACCCGATGGGCCAATCACACAAACTACCTCTTTTTCTTGTACCTCTGCATTAATATCCTTTAAAACCTCTACCTTACCAAACGATTTTTGCAGATTTTTAACCTTAATTATACTCATCGAACCTGAATCCTCCTTTCGATGAAATTAGCTAAGATAGTTAATAAATATATAATGATAAAATAAATAACACCCACAGCCAGCCAAATCTTGAATGCTTCGAAGGTTGCCGAAGCTTGAATTTGCCCTTGCTGTGTTAAGTCGGCTATCCCAATAACCGATAAAAGTGAAGTATCTTTTAAACTAATAATAGACTGATTCGTAATAGTAGGAAGCATTCTTCTAAATGCTTGTGGGAGGACCACATACCGCATAGTTTGTGCACCCGTAAAACCAATCGATCTTGCTGCTTCTGTTTGTCCCTTATCAATCGATTGAATTCCCGCTCTGATAATCTCAGCAAAGTATGCCCCCGCATTAATAGCAACAGTGACGATCCCAGCGGTTGTGCTGTTTAAGGAGATCAATTGTAAAGAGTTCACGCCGAAATAGATGAAAAACAATTGTACAATAAATGGCGTACCTCGAATCGCATCCACATAAACTTTTGCAATCCAATTTAAGATCTTATTCGGTGCCAATCTCAATAAAGCGACCAGTAAACCAATTAAAAAACCTAGAATAATAGCTATCACAAATATATATAGGGTTACTTGAAGTCCTTTTAATAACATGGGTATAGCCGCAGAAATAATATCCATCCTGTTCATCCCCTTTTAACAAGAAGACGCGCATTAAGCGCGCCTTATCTTCACGTATTTATTTTTCACCTAGATACGTTTTAATAATTTTATCATAGGTTCCGTCTTTCTTTAACTCAGCAAGACCGTCGTTGATTTTTTTCAAAAGATCCGTGTTTTTTCCTTTTAGGACAGCAATTCCATATTGATCTCCGTTCAAACGATCACCCACGATTTTTAAGCCAAGATCTTTTTGGGCAATTGCATACGAGATTACAGGGTAATCTTCAATTAGTGCATCTGCATTTCCGTTCGATACTTCTTGGAACATAGCAGGACTATCATTAAATTGAACAACAGTAATGCCTAACTTTGCAGCATTATCTTGTGCATATTTTGCACCAGATGTACCTTTTTTAACTGCAACTTTTTTGCCTTTAAGGTCATTGATTGATTTAATAGTTGAATTATCATCTTTCACAATTAATGTTAACCCTGCATCAAAATATGGTGATGAGAAATCTACTATTTTTTTTCTTTCTTCTGTAATACTCATTCCTGCAATAGCGACATCTAGTTGATTAGCTTGCATGGCTGGGATGATTCCACCAAAATCCATTGGAGAAAGTTCAATTTTGAATCCTTGATTTTTTGCGATAGCATTGATTAATTCAATATCGATACCCTTATATTCGTTTCCTTCTTTAAATTCAAATGGAGGATACGTCGTATCTACACCAACTTTATACACCTTACCTGCTTCCTCTTTCCCGCTTTTTGTGTCACTACTTCCACAAGCAGCGATAAAGATGGTAAGGATTAAAAACAAACTAAATAAACCAAACTTTTTCATTTTAATCTCCCCTTTTTTGTCAGATTATTCTCATATGCAGAATTGATAGAATTCACCTAGTTAATATAACACATATGATAAACATAAAAAAGATAAAATTATTGGAATATAGATTATTTTTTTACAAAATTAATATAATAAGATAATTTCAACAGCGGACCATATTAATAGAAAAACAGGGACATGAGAACTTTTATTTCGATAACAATCAAACCAACTCATGTTAGGTTATGGCAACACTTGCATAAAAAATTTTATTAATACGGGCTCCAATTTCATCTCAATGTATATGATATAGGGTAATCGCCTAGTTACTGTCCTTACCATCGAAAGGAAGTGTTTAAGTGTATACTAACGCAATCCCAACAATAAGTGGATGCTCTAATGCTATTCCCCAGCCTCAGATGTCTTATGGATATGCGACTCCTGTTCAAGGTCATTGTGTTAATGTTCGTGGGTGTGAAAATTTTATCATAATAATAGTGTTGTTTGTTTTATTAATCATAATTGGTGCAATTGCTTTCTGCTTTTAAAAGGGAAGATCTAAAAAGCATAAGGATTCTAGCGAGTTAGATATAACAAAATCAGGGACATGGTACGAACCCATGTCTCTTAGCACTTCCACCAAAATCGACGAAGAATATAAGCGCATGTTTCCAACGATATCCCATAAAAAGATATACATAAAAAGATATACATAAAATGAATTTTAAATATAATTTGTCCACACCTTCCTTTTACTTCTTCATTTAATGTAGTAAGGGAGGTGAAATTATATGAGTATAGAAGACGTTATTTCAATTGGTGCAAATTGTATTGTACAAATCAGAAATCGCTTTTTTCTTTTAGTGGAAATTGAAGTGGAAGCAGGTAATGTTGCATTCGAGGAATTCGTGTTTATTCGTATATCACGACAAGAGGCTATGACATTGTTGAATGCAGGAGTCAAGCCTTGTGAAATTAAAACTCGCGTTCCAAGATCCAATGATGTAGAAGTAGAGTTTATTTGTATTTTGATTGTAGACGGAGAGGCATTTGCTGTGTTTGATGTAGAAAACGACACAGACGAAGCAGTTCTAGTCGAAATTCCATTAGCAGCTGCACGTAATTTAATCCGCAGAGGTGCAAGGGAATGTACTGTCATTGACAGATTGCGACATTAATTTTAAAAAATTTTATAGATTCCACAAGAGGGCTATTTAAATAAATGGTCCTTTTGTTTTTAAAACCCCTTTCAAATATTATTTTCATAGGAAAAAGGGGTCTGTCCCCAGGTGCGTTAAAGCTTTAGTTCACTTGGGAACTGCCCCCGACTGACTGAATGTTTGTTTTTTGTAATGGTCTGTCCCTCCTTTTGCATAGAGATATACAAAGGGGGGATTTTTATTTTAAATACTCATAAATTTATTAGAATTACAGTTGCCTATGTTTTTATTACCTCAGCACTTATGAAATTAATGGGTACCGAAGTAACGAATCATTTTCTTGAATTAGGACTGCCCTATCCCCACATGATGTTAAAGCTTGTTATTTTATTTGAAATGGTTTGCGGAATCCTATTATTGGTTAATAAAGCTGTTAAAAATGCAGTGGTACCTTTAATTGGTATTATGATCGCAGCCATTCTATTAACAAAGGTTCCCCTTCTGCACACTGGCCTGCTGCCATTCGCTTTTGGTGCTCGTTTAGACATAGTAATGTTGGTTTTGCTAGTTTATCTATACAAGCAATATCCCCGCTGATCATTTCATTATTAATTATGTGAATCTCCTTTTGCCACAGCTAATAAACTTAAAAATTCAAAGACTATGCTAGCTGCTGTTAATGCCGTAACTTCTGAAGGATCTAGAGCCGGAAGCACTTCTACCAGGTCAAAACCGATAAAGTTTAATCCGGTGAGTTGGCGAAGCATGTGCTGTGCTTCAGCACTCGTGAACCCTGCAATTTCTGGAGTGCCAGTTCCAGGTGCATATACTGGATCGAGAAAATCAATATCAAACGTGAGAAACACCTTATCGTTTCCAACTCTTTCACGAGCGCGGCGAATCGTTTCATTTAACCCAATAATCCGCATTTCGTCTGAGGTTATGACTTCAAAACCCAGTTCTCGTGCATCATTGATATCATTTGGATCATAGACAGTACCGCGCATCCCTAACTGAATCGAGCGGGAAGGATTTATGATACCTTCTTCCAAAGCACGGCGAAATGGGGTACCATGTGTATACTTTTCACCCCAATACTCATCCCATGTATCTCCATGAGCATCAAAATGGATAAGTGATAATGGGCCGTGTACACTGGCAAGGGCCCTTAATTCAGGCAATGAAATGGAGTGATCGCCTCCAAGTACAACGGGAACAGCCCCTTTTTTTGCCCATTCTTTCACATGTTCAGTAATGTATTGATGGCTTTGCAATGTGTTGCCGGGAATAACCATTACATCCCCACCGTCTACACCTTCCAAAAAATCAAAGGGACGAATTTTATGGTAAACATTAGCTGGCCTCAAGAGGACAGAACTACGGCGAATGGCCTCAGGGCCAAATCGCGCTCCAGAACGATAGCTCGCCGAAGTATCAAACGGGGCACCCAGAATGACAAAATCTTTTTGGTCTATTTCCTGCTGGTAAGGTAATCTCATAAAACTGCGGATTCCCGAAAATCTGGGCATCGAATTGGGGTTAGGAATTTCAAATTTTTTACTCATCGTAATTCCTCTTTTCTCATAAAAAATATTTTCCAATTAAGATTTCCCCTTTTCTTGGGGTGCAGATCCAAAGATTTAATTAAGGTAATTTCGGTAATTCTGAACTCTAGTGAAAAAGAGATAGGAAAGGACATGTAGTCCCCCTCCCTACCCCTTTAAAAAAAATCTATTTTCTACTTCCTTACTAAACTAATTTTACTCTCTTCATACGGGATTGGTACCTGGTCCGCATCCCGCAATTTTCTTTTCATCATTACATAATAGAGTACGGATGGAACCACCAATCCTAATATCCAGGCTATATCGGCGCCCTCCATTGCTTTCGCACCAGCTCCTACATAGAAAGAGGTGTTCATAAATGGCACCTCGGCGATAATAGAAACGAGAAACGATATTGCAGTGATTTTGTTTACTTTTCCGTACTTTCCATTTAAATCAAAAATATCTTTAATACTATACTCCCCGTGACGCAGGACGTAAAAATCAATGAGGTTAATGGCTGTCCATGGAATTAAAAAGTAACTAATAAATAAGATAAAGTTGACAAAATTGGACAAGAAATTTCCCTGACCCAAAATAGCCAGAAAAGTTCCAACTGTTCCAATTCCTAAGATAAAAGACATCCTTACTTTTGGGGTTACTTTTATTTTTGAAAAAGGCTCAACAGTAGATATGGTTGACATAAAGGCGCCATATAAATTAAAAACATTGATAGAGAACTGACCTAGGATGATAACAGCGATTAAAAGAAACGAAAAACTTCCAAACTGATTAGCGAGATTCGTGCCGGCATTACTTAGGAAATTCGGAATGGCAGTAGTCAATAAGACTCCTAAAACCATCATCCAAACCGTGCCTAAAACAGTCCCTGCATACGTATACCAATAGGTTTTTGAGTAATTGGTATCAATGGGCAAATACCTTGAATAGTCAGCGACATATGGTGCATATGAGATCTGCCAAGTTGCTACTACACTAACACTTAACATAAAGACTGGTAAATTGAACTCAGCTGGAGACCAGCTTCCTGGTGGAACGGGTAATTGGAAGACAATAAACGTAGCAGCTATGAAAACAAGAAAGAACACCCATGTCAAATACTTTTGCATTTTATGAATAAGATCATGGCCGATGATTGTCACGATAAAGGTGATGATATTAAGGACAATGATACTTAAAGTTAAATTAAGGTCTAAGGCACTGCTCAATACTTGTGCCCCTAACAAACCACTGCTTGCAAAAAAACCCAAGTACATGAAAATAACTAGAATTAAGGGAATCACGGCACCAATAACACCGAATTGTGCACGGCTTTGAATCATTTGGGGGATACCGAGTTTAGGTCCTTGAGCAGAATGTGAAGCCATAAAAATAGCTCCTATTAAATTACCAAGGATAATAGCTACAACACTCCAAAAAAGATTTAAGCCAAAAGTGACACATAGGGAACCTGTCACAAGTGTGGTAATATGCATATTTGCAGCAAACCAAACTGAAAACAATCCTCTTGGCTTTCCATGACGTTCATTGGCTGGAATGTACTCAATACTTCTCGTCTCAATTTTCATAGATCTGCCCCCTGAAATATATTATTTTGGTGACTTATCTTAGGAGTGAACTTCTTCCTTATTCAACTTGCGATCATCTATGTTCTCTTTTTCCTTTAAAACAAAGCTGAGTAAATCCAATGCAAGTCGTGCACCTACTTGACCGGTCATTCCAGCTGAATCATATGGCGGTGCTACTTCGACCAAATCAAAGCCAATCACTTTTCCTCTTTTAGCTATTCCTTCAAGTAATTCATTTACTTCATCGTAAATAAATCCTCCTGGTGAAGGGGTACCTGTTCCAGGTGCTACGGAAGGATCCAAACCATCAATATCTAGGGTAATATAGTATTTTTCTCCTTCCGGAAGTAGTTCTATCACACTTTCAATTCCCATTTTCCTAATTTGGCGTGGTGATAGGATAACGCTTCCATATTCTCGTGCTGCATCCACATCTTCCTTCAAACTGCTGGAAATTCCTCGAATTCCAAATTGGAAAATTTTCTGTACATGGTCCATTTCAGATAAACGACGGATACAGCTTCCATGCCCATACCTTTGCCCGGAACGATGATCCGCCCAATCCAAATGTGCATCGATTTGAATAACATGAAAAGGTCCTAACTCCTCTAAAGCTTTACCGACTGGAATGGTAATGGAGTGATCTCCGCCTAATACAACCGGCATTGCTCCTTTTGAAACAATCTTTCTAATGGCTTCTTCTGTGTTTTCATGACATTGCATCATATCTCCATGAACCATGTCTACATCGCCGCAATCGACTACTTTCCATCTTGGCCCCAAATACGTAATATCTTTTTCAATATCGTAAGCACCATTTAATCCAAAACTGTATAGTGTAGATCCTTCGCGGATCCCCCTTGGACCCATCCTTGCTCCAGATTTCCATTGAGTACCCATATCATTTGGAACTCCAATAACAGCTACATCCGCATCTAGTTGATTCATATCTGAACAAACCGGATATTTACCAAAAGTACAGATACCAGTAAAAGGTAAATTTAAAAATTGCTTTTCATCCTGATTTGACATAAAATTGCCTCCTTTAGTTTTCTATTATTAAAGATTGCAATTTTCATGCCAACTAATAAAGACAGCGTTTAAGAGAGCGTTATAGTCAAAAACGACTACCTTTGCTCCACATATTTTAGTATTTTCCGATTTGCAGTAGATTGGCTGATTCCCAATATTTCTGCAAGTTTAATGCTACTGGGATATTTCTGATACATTCGTACAATATACTCCTTTTCTAGTGTTTCTATATAATCGTTTAATGGAATTTCTTTTGTTGACTGGGTTAAGGAACCCCTTTTTGTTTCCTCTTCACGCCAATCAAGATCTATTTCGTTCCCACTAGATGTGATCATCTTCTTTTCAATATAGTTTCGTAATTCTCTGACATTTCCCGGCCAATTTTGCTGGCTAAGCCAAGCAGCCATTGTTGGGGTAAAATATGTATTCAATTGATATTTACGATTCAACTGTTCAGTAATCTCGTAAATTAGTGGAATGATTTCTTCCTTTCGTTCCCTTAGCGGTGGAATCTCTACTTTTACGACATTGATTCGATAATAAAGATCTTCTCTAAATTTCCTTTCTTTGATCATCTTTTCTAAGTTCTGATTGGTAGCACAAATAATTCTGCAATTCACTTCAATTTTTTTAGTTCCCCCAATTCTCATTAAGGTTTGATTTTGCAAAACCGATAATAGTTTTACTTGTAGATTCAAGGGCAGTTCACCAATTTCATCTAGAAAAAGAGTTCCCTTTCCTGCCACTTCAAAATACCCCTTCTTACCCCCTTTTTTGGACCCGGTAAATGCTCCATCCTCGTACCCGAAAAGCTCTGATTCAAATAAAGATTCAGGTATTGCACCACAATTTACTTCAATGAAGGGTTCAGCCTTCCTTGATGACAATTGATGAATTTTATATGCTATATGGTTTTTACCAACCCCCGATTCACCCTCGAGTAATACAGTAATGTTTATATCTGCTACCTTTGACACAACTTCAAAGACTTTTTCCATTTTTTCATTACCTATGAAGAATTGCTGAGTTGCCTGTTTTCGTAATTTTTCATTTTCTTCTTGAAATTTAAGTAATGCTCTTGCTACCTGCTCATTTTCTTTGCGTAAGGACTCAAATTCAGTAATATCCCTTGAAAAACTCGTAGCACCTATTATTATTCCCGATTGATCATAAATCGGATATCCGGAGATGATTAGTTTTCTATTATGATTTGTTTCTTGAATTAGCGTTACTTCCTTGTTAGTTCTTAGCACGCTTGCAATGACTGAAGGAGAAAAAAGTCCTTGCTGTTCAAGTTCGAAAATATTATGATTAACGATTTGCTCACACGGAATACCAAAGACTGTTTCAGTAGATTGACTTGCATATAAAACCATTCCCGTTGCATCCGCAATAAAGATTTCATCGAATGAATGTTCTAAAATATGGTTTAAAAGAATCGAATCATCCATGCTTTTATTCATTTTCATCACCTAGTCATTTTTGATTTAATCATAATCAAAAATGACTAACAATTCAAACTATTTTAAATATTATTCATCATTTAAGTGGATTTTAAAATGATTGAACATATGAAGTGCCTGACCCCGATTGGAGTAACGCTTTACTCTTCGGGGGCAGGCACATTCATTTAATGTCAAAGTTCTTTACAACTAAATCAGGCCACTATAATTATTTTGGTTGATAAAATGTAAAAAAGAACCAAAACAAACAGTCATCAAACTTGCGATGGCTGTTTGTTTTGCGATTGGTACACTATATTTTGTCGGGCTAATATCAGTCAATACTAAGATTAATTGATTAAATTTGCCGGAAGAGTGGTAAATATAAAACAAGAGAAATACAAACTGGTGAAGTTTTGCAAAGAAAGGATGATCGAAAATGATTATTATGGATAGAGAACAAAGCTATGTTATGGTAACTCAGAATGATCACGCCAAAATTGCAGGGGAAATCGCCCGAAACTGTAAAGATGATTATTATTTTGATCTTACACGAACCCAAGAAGTGCAACTGGCAATCCAAGAACATGACAGAGGCTGGATAGACCTGGACAAGTCTCCTGTATGGAATGATAAAACGGAAAAGCCGTACTCTTTTATCGACTACCCAATCATGCTTAAAATATCTTTTTATAAAAACGGGTTGAATGAAGTTGAAAAGATGAGCAAGTATGCTGGACTGTTATGCAGTTTACATTATTCATCATTCATTCAGGATGCAACAGAACCCACAGTCAGGGAATTTTGGAATGAAGAAAAGCAAAGACAGGAGCAACTATTAAAGGAATTGCAAATAGTGGGAGACGAGAAAAAGAATGAAACTTTAATGTACCATTTAGATCTATTAAAATTTTGCGATTATCTTTCCCTGTATATTTGTTTAAATGAACCTGGAAATAATAACAGGATACATCCCTTTTTCAGAAATGGATTTCCACAGTTATTTCCTTTTGTTACGGACAAACCCATTGTTGCTCATTGGAAAAACCAAGAAACGGTTTCGCTCTCCTTCTCCCCTCTAAAAAGTGAATTTGAAGTAAAACTGCCTTATCGGGCTGTAAAAAAAGACCAAATAGAGGAGCACGGCATCTTACAGGCTTACAAGGACACCCCTGTTACTATTAGGAGGATAGAGTTTAAATAGGAGAAAACTAAAAAGGAGAATCTATTTTCCTCCCCTATCAACACATCCTGCCTGTTCGGCCCCCCATTTTTGACCACTTCTATGTATTTTATATTACAAGACAATGTGAAAAGCCACTAAGATCAAGACCCCGTGGCTTCATATCGTTGTATTCATGGGATTCCTTTTTTAGTGAATTTTAATCAAAATAAGAAGGAAACCCCTTCTTTTAACTGAGGGAGTTTCCTTCTTGTTAAAGTATTTAACTAATCTATTCTACTCCCGGAAACCATCCTGGCGAATGAATAATTGCCTGCCACAGGGGATCTGGAACTTCCAGTTCGTGCTGATGATTCTTGTTTATTTTGGTGACAATTTCAGATTCTCTACCTTGTTCCACTTTTTGCACCCACTCAGGATCAATGATCAGTTCACGTCCCAATGCGATTAATGGGACTCCCGTTTCCAATGCGTTTAAGGCATCATCCGCTGTATATATCGAACCGACACCGATGACTGGAACTCGGTCACCTACACGTTCCTGAATGATTTCAATACGTGAACGTGTATCCTCCACTCCTCGTTTAGGGGTTGACCGGAAATCCAGCAATGAAACATGAAGATAATCTAGGTCTTTTTCTGCAAGTGAATCTATTAGTGCTAGTGTGTCAGCCATCGTGATTCCAGGTGTTTCAGGTTCCTCCGGGGAAAAACGATACCCAACCAAGAAAGGCTCCTTCGCATATTCAGCAACCACTCTCTTTACTTCATCCACAATCGCCAATGGAAAAGTTAACCGTTTTTCAAGCGTGCCGCCCCAACGGTCATCCCGACGGTTAGAATGAGGGGAAAAGAATTGCTGAATCAGGTATCCATTGGCACCATGTATTTCAACTCCATCATAACCTGCTTCAATGGCTCGTCGAGTGGTTTCTCCAAAATCGCGAATAATAGATTCGACCTCTGTTTCAGTTAATGCGCGGGGAACGGGTTTTCCTTCACCTTCTGAAGGAACTGCACTAGCACTTACCACGTCACCATTCACTAATTCAGGTGGAACCTGACGGCCGCCATGAAAAATTTGCAAAATTGCTTTCGCACCCTGCTCTTTAATAGCTGATGCTAGTCGACTCAAACTTGGGATCATTTCATCCCGGTCTCCACCAAATTCACCCTGAAATCCTTTACCATTCCTGGTCACATAGGTACATGCTGTAATGACCATTCCCACTCCTTTTGCACGTCGTTGATAATACTTGACTTCCGCATCTGAGACAGTGTCGTCAGGATTTGATGAGAAATTGGTCATCGGTGCCATGACAATTCGGTTTTTTAAGTGAATCCCCTTTCCTATCGTAAATGACTCAAATAATGGTGCATATTTTTCATTCTTCATGTCTTTACTCCTCCTGTGTGTTCATTTAAGTTATATAGGCAAAAAAGCTATATAAATTAAGAGTGTTTTAAAATTAATTCTGTTAAAGCTTCTTTTGGTTGGAAGCCGATAACCTTATCTACTTCAACACCGTCTTTGAAAAGAATCAACGTTGGAATGCTCATAACACCATATGATCTCGTTGTTTCTGGGTTCTCATCCACATTCAGTTTGAGAATCCCAACTTTATCACCAATTTCAAAATCGATTTCCTCCAACACAGGTGCAATCATTTTACAAGGCCCGCACCATGGAGCCCAAAAATCCACTAACACCAATCCCTCTTTCATTTCTGCAGCAAAAGTTTGATCTGTTACGTGTAAAATTGCCATTATTTTTTCCTCCATTTTAATTTTTTTATTTTAGGCTGTGTTAAACTTGTCTGTTGATTTCCGTTCCAGGCACTTCGCTTTCCGCGGGCGTGCCGGGGAGCCTCCTCGTCGCTTTGCTCCTGCGGGGTCTCCCCTGCCCCGTACTCCCGCAGGAGTCTTCGTGCCTGGAACGAAGGTCAACAAAGCGCCAAAATCAAAATTGTCCTTTAACACAGGCTTATTTTTAAAAAAACTTAATTGTTCACTCTGACATATATATGAAAATTACCTTTTCATATCAAAATTCCTCATTCTGTTTCCACTGATTAGAAATTCAGATTTTTTGGTAGGCGGCACTTCATGATTTTTTTTAGTAGATACTAATTTCGCCGATAATTCCCTAAACCACTGCTCATCTTTAAATAGTAAAGCCAAATCTATTAAAGCTAAAAGCTCACTTTCATTTCTACCAGTTGTCTCGGGCAGCTTTTCAGCCCGTTTATTTGCGATCCAAATTGATTTTCCGATCGCTTTTTTATTGTCACTATCAACCACATTTATTTGTAACATTCCTTTGGTAGTGTCTACGGTTTCAACATACCCGTGGATCAGTTCTCCATCTCTGGATATACCCTGTATCCAATCCCCATTTTCAAATCGATAATTGTCGGTCATTGTCATCTACACCCCTTAAATGTTATAAAAAAAGTTACAGTTTGGTTTTTAAAAAAAGTTTATATCCAACATCTTATTATACTGTAATAAAATAATATACAGTATGAATAAAAGAAAAAACTAAATCATGGACAATGTTTAATTTTTTCTAAAACAGTACTAAGTGTAATATTCTCTAAATATTTTTCAAAATACAATTCAGCATCATTGAAAATCTGGTCCATGACCACCTGGGTATTAGACGAGATAACACATTTTTGCTCAGGATCACCTGTGCACCAGTTTGGTTTTAGGCTTCCGCGTGAAACGGTACGATAAATATCTGCCAATGATACCTCTTTAGAATTACAGTCGAGAATATAGCCTCCACCAATACCTTCTTTTGTCTTAACAAATCCATGATTGCGCAAACAGCTCATGATCTTGCGAATCCGTGCCGCATTTGTACAAACATTAGTAGCGATTGACTCACTGCTAGCCATATGATCTGGTAAATATGCTAGATAGACTAAACTATGGACGGCTATCGTAAAATCACTATTCACTTTAATGCTTCCTCCTCAAGAAGATTAATGTAATTTTATTATTTACAGTTTATAATGTCAACATAAAATAACTCAAAATTAATAATTCCACTATAGTCCATATAAATAACCACATTACTGGCCTGCTAAGGAAGGTCTCCTATATTTCTTTTGCTACTCATTGTGATGAGTTTCTCCTCTGGTTTTCCAATATGGCTAAACGAATAAGTTTCACTTTTATTTCTTTACTTAATGAAAGCCATTCAGGTTTATGGATTTTCATTTTTCATTCCCCCATTAGAGTATTGTTTTGATTTAAGAAGTTTTTAAACAACTTTTTTTGTAACAATATTCATCTGAGATGCATTTGATTTTACTAATACTTTTATCATTCCCGTTCACTCGAGCATTTTAACATTTTTCGTTTTCCATTTTATTTGAATTTTCTACATTTTTTTCAAATACAACATGGTTGTAGATTTATAGTTTATTCTCTTTGTTGAATGGGTACTGCATTATTATCCCAAATTAATTGGAGGTAATATCAAATGAACAATGAACAGTACCCAAGCAAATTACCTGCACAAGAACAAAAACAGCAACCAGGAATTGAAAAGGATATGAAGCCACTTCCGGAAACACAAAATCCGAACTACAAAGGAAGTAACAAGCTACAGGGAAAGAATGCCATTATTACCGGTGGTGACAGTGGAATTGGGCGGTCTGTATCAATAGCTTTCGCGAAGGAAGGTGCAAATGTGGCGATTGTTTATTTAAACGAGGACAATGATGCCTTAGAAACCAAACAGCTGGTTGAGGAGGAAGGTGGTAGATGCCTATTAATTGCAGGAGACATCGGTGATGAACAATTCTGTCAAGAAGCTGTACAACAAACAGTTGATGAGCTAGGGGGAATTGATATCCTTGTGAATAATGCGGCTGAACAGCATCCTCAAGAAAGCATTATGGACATTGAAACAGAACAGCTAGAAAAGACATTCCGGACAAACATTTTTTCAATGTTTCATTTAACAAGAGCCGCGTTGCCTCATCTTAAGCCTGGAAGTGCGATTATTAATTCGACGTCTATTACTGCCTATCAAGGACATCCAAAGCTGCTTGACTATTCTTCTACAAAAGGTGCGATTACAACCTTTACAAGGTCTCTTGCCTCTCAGCTTGCGGAAAAAGGAATCAGAGTAAATGGAGTCGCTCCAGGACCAATTTGGACACCACTTATCCCTTCTACTTTTACCGCAGAAGAAGTAAGTAAATTTGGACAGGACACACCGATGAAACGCCCAGGACAACCGGAAGAAGTTGCTCCTGCATATGTATACCTTGCATCAAATGCTGATTCATCTTATGTTTCTGGTCAAATTCTGCATGTAAATGGTGGAAAAGTCGTTAATGGGTAGGTAGGTTTCTTAAAGAGGTTTAATAATAGGTATACAGCCCAAGTGCCTAGTCGTATATTTGTACCTGTCCCCCATCACACTAAAGTTAAGCGCGGGGGGACAGGCTCTAAATGAAACGTTCTAAAAAAATGTCATTCAAATCAAAATCAGTTAACATAATAATATTATGTTAATCTATACAATCTGCTAATTTATTTTTTAGACAAAACTTTAGATTCACAAAGAAGCAAAACTCTTTCCGTTCAGATAATAAGCGGACTCCAGGAATGTACTGAAAGCGACTTCTACCTCTGGGATTCCGAGTGCTTGAATATGGTTTGTTACAATGTTGGCAAATTGGTCTTGAATTTCCTGACCCCGTTCGAACCATTTTACTTCAATTAATGGGTATCCAGGCACTTCATTTCCATCAAATACATAAGTTGATTGGACGATTTCTAAGGTGAAATTATCCGTTCCACATGCACATAAATCTGCCAAGTCTTTTACTAATGATGTACTAATCGTTTTTACCTGATCTACTGAAACTCCTCTAATAATTATATGTGGCATACAAATCACTCCCGTACCGAAAATTTAGTCTGAACAAATGTGCAGACCTCTGGAAATATTGATGGTATACTTGTTTATACTACTACAGTAATGGTGATAAATGTGGTTTATTTATTGATATTGATTTTCCTCATGGTTTGTATTACTTTATTTTTCACTTTCAAAAAACTTTATATTAGAACTTCAACCATGGCCATGGTTATGGCAATTGGGATTGTTACGCAAGGTGTTCTATTAAATTATTTTGGAATCCAGTTCTTCCAACACATATTCGGAAAAATTCTAAGCATTCTTAACCTATCCCTTTGGTTTGCCTTTATTCTTTCTCTGATCATTGCCAGTCTGGATGGAAGATTTAAAGACATCCATTATTCCAATCGAATCAATCGTTTTGGGATTGGCACATGGGTTGCAGGCACATCCATCAGCGGCATCTTATTTTATAAACAATTCTTCCAATGGGGCTTTATATCGGTCATTATTGCTTTTATTAACATCATCTTGTGGATTATTTATGTTGGCGTCAGTTTAAAAACTTTTATAGAAATTTTCAGGACAAAATCATATCGAAATGTCCATGGAATTCTTCTTCTTACTACTGTTAGCACACAATCGATTGTCCTTTTACTTAACACTGTTTTCAAAAAATTTCCGGACATCTTTAACCTATCCTTACTAGTCATAGGATTTTGTTTTTATCTCGTTTGTGTTTTCTTTATTTTGATTAGATACATAAAAAATACTTGGTCAATTGAATTGGATTGGAACAATACGAACTGCATTTTACATGGGGCTTTGTCTATTTCCGGGATTGCTTGTTTAGTTACAGGCATCATTAGTATTGATACCATAAGATGGATTTGGAGAGCAGCCCTTCTTATTTTCATAGCGGTTGAATCTATTGAAATTTACAGGCTTTATAAACGGGTTAAACACTTGGGCTTTAAAAATGCGATCTTTATTTATGATGTTACGCAGTGGAGTAGAGTATTTACTTTTGCCATGTTTTATACTTTTACATCCCTTATCCATACACACTTATTTATTGGATCTATCGTGATCGATACAATCTTAAATGATGGCGTATGGGTAGTCATCATTCTTCTAATGTTTGAACTAATGCTTTGTGTTAGTGATCTCATAAAAGCTAATAAACAATTATCGAGACAAATTGCTAATGAAAACGAAGTAAGCTCTCCATTTTAATTGGGGAGCTTACTTCGTTTTGCCTATTTTTTTTTGGCTGCCATTTGAGTGGCAGGCAACTAATTTTATACAATAAGCCTGATTAATTCATCAGTCGCTTGAACGCTACCAACATTAGCTGGGACAACATCTAAATACTGATTGGTATTGGTGATGACTACAGGAGTTTTTACATCATAGCCTGCAGCTTTTATGTTTTCAATGTCAAATTCAATCAGCAAGTCACCCCTTTTCACGGTATCCCATTGTTTTACATGGGAAGTGAAATATTGACCTTTCAGATTAATCGTATTCACTCCCACAATAATTAAGATTTCAGCTCCATCTTCTGATGTAATTCCAATTGCATGCTCCGTTGGAAATAAAGTTGTTACAACTCCATCAACAGGTGAAACCACTTCCCCCTTTGATGGTTCAATGGCAATTCCCTTTCCTACCGTTTCAGTTGAAAATAGAGGATCTGAAATTTTGCTTAATGGCACAACTTCCCCGCTTAATGGGCTAGAAATTGTTTCTCGTTGTACATTCACAAATCCAAATTCTTTAACCGTTTTTGCGGCAAGTGCATCGCTTTTACTTTCATATCCTAATACAAGGGTAAGAACCAACGCTAAAACTAAAGCCGTTCCTGTACCAATTAAATAGAAACCGACCGGTGTAAACACCGGAATAGACAAGAAACTTGGGAGAGCAAATCCAGTCCCCTTTATACCAAATGCCCCATTAATCGCACCGCCAATAGCCCCAGCTATGGCAACAATCAACATGGTTCGTTTGTAGCGAACTAATATACCATAAGTGATGATTTCTGTTGTACCTGCTAACGCACCCGGAACAAGCCCTGATCCAGCGAGCGTTTTCAAGTCCTTATCTCTTGTTTTGAAGAATACCCCAAGACCCATCCCAATTTGAGCAAAAGGAGCTGCAGCTACCATAGGACTAAGTGGATCCAAGCCAGACTTTGCTAGATTAGCAAGGAAAATTGGAATAACAGCCCAGTGGAGGCCTAATATCGTCAGAAATGACCATGCAGCTCCCATCACCGCACCTGTTAGGATGCCGCTTCTTGCACTTAAAAATTGAATAAAGACAGCCAATGCCTCGCCAACATAGGTGCCAAATGGACCAAAAACAAGGACGGTCAAGGGAACAATCACAATTAATGAAATAAGTGGATTGATAAACATTTGTAAGTCCTTATAAATCACTTTTTTCAAAAATTTATTTAATAAAGAATAAATGGAAACAGCAATTAAGATTGGAAAAACGGTGGAAGAATAATTCGCCAATATCACTGGAATCCCAAAGAAATCCACGTTTTGGGCTTTTGATGCCACTAAATCGGTATAATGAGGTTCTAAAAGTGCGGCCCCGATCGCCCCGCCGACATAACCATTGGCTCCGAGCTTTGTCGCCAGAGTAATCCCTAGAAAAACGGGGAAGAAGTAAAAAATAGCATGCCCGGTTGCTGCAAGAATGGCATAGGCACCACTCTCATGTGATAACCATCCAACTGTTGTTAAAATCGATAATAAAGCTGAAATTAGTCCAGATCCAGCAAGTACCCCTAGAATAGGTGCAAAGCTTCCGCTGACTGTTCCTAAAATTTTATTCATGACCGTTTCTTTTTTTTCTGTAGAAGCATCATTCGTCTGAATCGGATTCATTTTTAGTTCTCCTTGTTTGAAAAGTGTACAATGATATTCTTATCCATAATTATCGAACACATATTTTTCCTTATTTTCTTCAAAATGCCTGTCCATATACGGAAAGAAAATCATCTTTAGTAAAATACAAACAAAAAAACCCCAATCCTTAATTGGATAGGGGTGAATAGTATATAGTTCGAGAAAACCAATCTCATAGAATAATTCTGGTAATTTATCCCATCCACTTAGTCAATAACTCTTGCCACGCCATTACCACACTTTTGACATTTCCCTTCCAACACAATTCCACCAGTAAATTCTTTAACAGTATATTTCTCAATTTTAACAACATCAGAACAAGAACTGCACCAAACATTTCGTTCTAATTTTCTCCGGAATTCAACAGGAATCGAAAGCCATTTTTTATTCGCAGAAAAAGAGACCACTTCTAGAATAACTTCACTCTTCGGTTTTTCTTCTACTTTCTCCAATATATCAATAACTTCTTGGATTCTTGTCCTAACTTTTTTAAATTCAATCGTTTGCCATGCCTCCAAGATTGTGATTAAATCTTTATTGCCTGAATCTGCGATTTTCTCTAATAATAGAAGAATCAAGCTTCGGTTCCGATCTTTTAATATTTCAACAAATTCATATCTTCTATTTTCAGCAGCATCAATAAGCTTTTCCAATAATTCATTTGCATAGGTCTCGCGTTCAATGTCCCAGCCTTTGTCCGTATAGACAAGCATTGGAAGTCTACCATCATACTCGATGGCTAAATAATGATGAAGAATCAGCCAGTCTACTTTTGCGAGGATCTCTTTTTGAGAAATGCCTTTCAATGCCCCGTATACAGGGCTATAGTCCAATTCTAGTTCCAATAACTTTTTATCTTTTGATCCTGCAAGTATTTTGGCAAGCATTGCCCGGCCGCCACTCATAATCAAATCGTCTGCCCCACGCAGAATGGTTTTAATTTCACTGTCTGGCAATGACTTAATTCCGTTTGGATTTAGTGCATACCCCACTTGATTTCCTTTTTTAACCATCTTCATCCCTCTTTTATGTATAACTCAACTAATTACAAGTATAGCACCTAAAGATGGGATTAAAACCAATACTTTCGCTTAAATATAACCTTTAACAATTCAACCTTTTACATAGTTTGACAAATGGGCAGACCTCTAGTTTGATTGATGGTATATTTGAAATATCTAATATACTAATGGGGAAACTAGAAATGTTGTAAAGAAAACGAAAATCATGTTTTATAGGGAACGATTTTGATACCAGTGGCATTAAGGCCTTAATAATATCCAGCATGGTATACTATACCCCTAAACGATAATTTAGCTATTTAAAAGGAGATTGAGGTATGACAGAAATTTGGGAATCAAGTTTTATAAAAAATCAAATGATGTGGGGATTTGAACCTTCAGACTCCGCAATTATGACAACGGACTTTTTTCTTGAAAAGAAAGTTAAGGAAATATTGATTCCCGGTATTGGGTATGGAAGAAATGCAAAAATTTTTATTGACAATGGTATAAATGTAACAGGTATTGAGATTTCAAAAACAGCGATTGAATTGGCAAGGCAAAATGGGCTTAATAGTCCTATTTTTCATGGTTCAGTTACCGATATGCCTTTTGATAATAAACTCTATGATGGTATATTTTGTTATGCCCTTATTCACCTATTGAATAATCGTGAAAGAGAAAAGTTAATTGAAGATTGCTATAATCAGTTAAAACCAAACGGATATATGATCTTTACTACCATTTCAAAAGATGCTCCAATGTTTGGTAAGGGTAAACAACTGGGTAAAGACTACTTCGAGATAACCGAAGGGATAAAAATGTTTTTTTATGATGCTGACTCGATCAAACAAGAATTTGGGAAATACGGATTGATAGAATATTCGGAAATTATTGAGCCACATAAGAATATGGAAAATAAACCTCCATTTAAATTTTTAATGGTAAAATGTCAAAAGGTACTATAATTATAATGGGATAAAAATCCCCAAAACGATAATTTAGCTACAAATATTTTTAAGCAATTTTAGGATTCTGCATACTAAAAATAGCTAAAATTCTGTTTACATCAAATGCAGTTGATTAAACTAATTTAAAAGACACAGCTTTATGCCGTGTCTTTTTTGGCATTTCCATATTTGAAATTCCCCGGTTCTAATCTGATCTTGACCTGTATCTGTTTTACCGATTTCTCGTTAAATCCTCTAATTGTGTTGGTGTTCCAATGGTTCAAATAATATTTATACGATTTCTCACTAATGTTTAAGACATCTGTATTCAGCTGGTCACCTTTCTTTAAAGTCGATAAAATTTCGTTTTTTATTATTTTATTTATCTCGATTTCCACTTCTTTTAGTTGTTTATTTTTGCTATTTTGGATCAGAAGTCCCTTCCCTTTTACCACGATCTTATATGAAGGGGTTTTTCCTTTTAAAACCAAGATTTTTGTTTTAAGGTTTCTTACTCGTACTGATAGGTTTTCGTTCCCAGGCCGGATAAACATATCTTGGTTTTTTCCAGTGAACCAACGTAATCCGCTAAAGTCCTTTTTGCTCAACCAACCTGTAAACTGCTGCCTAGAAAACACATATTCTCCATTAATCTGGGCGATTGATTTTTTCTTTCCTTCCGTAAAATGGGTGTCGTCGATGATTAACGACGGGATTAAAGTCGTTCCAACCGGTCGGGAAAAACGGGAAGTAAATTGATGGTATTTAATGATCGGGAGTGAATAATTATAATGGATGATCTCTTCTGGTCTATGGATGACCGTAAACAATGGTGGATAATTAAAAAAGCTTTGAGTTTCCATTAACGATTTTAGATTCTCTCCTGTGCCAAAAAGCAAAATGTTGTACCTCAGTAATGGCGAACGACTTACTAGATCCATCACAACTTCCATTTTTTCTTTCAAGATATTTTCGCTAAGTATGATGGTTTTAACATGTCCATAATTTAAGGGCAAAGCGGTCAGTTGTTCCAATAACCCAATTGCTGCCGCGAGACTTTCTCCTTTCGCTTCCCCGATTAAAATGGGCTGCTGTTCTAAGGGACCTCCTTCTTGTTTGGCAATATTCCCAAAATTTAAACCTTGAATATATAGTTTAAATTCTCCCTCTTTATAGTCCATTCCCAAAGCGGTAACATAAGTCTCGCCTTCGATTTCTTTTGCCCCAAAACAACCTGTCAAAAGAAATATAAGGCATGTTACGATGATGAAAGAAATCAGGTTCCTCATTGACTGCTACTCCTTTTGCCTGGTTGTGTCCTTTGGTTGAAAAACAAGATTGCGTTTCTTTAACAGCTTTGGGGGTAATTTGATTATCATTTGTAAGATGTTAGCCATATTTGGAAATGCAAATATAGGGACAAAGGGCTGCCCGAAACTCTCAAGCGAAATAGCATGTGTTAGGATGATGAAAAAGGAAAGAAAGAATCCATACATTCCAAAAAGGGATGATAGGGTAAGAACGAAATAGCGAATCATAAGCAAATTTCCCCCTAAGTTTTGGTTGATCAATGTATACCCTGAAATTACGGTAATCGAGATCACCACCAGCATGGCCGGAGACGTTAACCCGGCACGGATTGCCGCATCTCCGATGATCAACCCGCCTAAAACAGCGACAGTTTGTCCAACAGCTTTTGGAAGCCTGAGTCCGGCCTCCTTAAATAGTTCAAATAATGTTAGCATGATAAACGCTTCCATAGAGCCTGATAAAGGAAGTCCCGATCTTGACGCGGCAAGGGTGGCAAGCAAGTTATAAGGTATCTGCTCGGTTTGATGCGTGATTAAGGCAATATAAAAGCCCGGCAGTAAAACAGTCGTGACTATAGCGGATAACCTTAGTAAACGAACGAAACTAGTATAAAAAAAACTGTTGTGCACATCTTCCGGCGAATACGATAATTGAATTAGAGCTGTCGGGCCAATTAAACAGCTAGGATTTCCATCCACCAAAATGGCAAATCTCCCTTGATTCAAAGCGTCTACAATTAAATCGGGTCTACCGGCATAATCCATTAACGGAAAAATGGAAAATGAGTTGTCATAGAGCATTTCTTCCAATTGATTGCTGCTGTTTAAAACATCGATGGTAAACGATTTTAATCGACCTTGTACATCATCCAAAATAGAGGGATTGATGATATCCTCTATATAAAGTAGTAAAATTTTCGTTTTGCTTCTTTCTCCAATCGTATAATCCACGCTTTTTAAGGTAGATGTTTTCAATCGTTGACGGATCAGCGCCATATTATCTGAGATATTTTCAACAAAGCCGTCTCTTGGCCCCCGTACAGAAGATTCCAAATTGGTTTCTTCCGGGCTTCTCTTTGGTGCATTGGAGACAGGAATGAAAAATACATCGTTTGTTTCCTCATTAAGAATGACTAATTCTCCAGAAAAAAGCCTTTGTTCTATTTCATACTTGATATTTCCATCATTAGAAAGCTTGGATACCCCAAGTAGAAAGTTTATGTGTTCAATCCTCAGCGTTCGCTCTTTTTCCATCGCTTCATTTATGTTAGGGAGAATATTTTCGTTGATCACCTTTGTGTCCACTAAATTGGGGCAAAACAAAAAGGCGAGAGAATGGGTAAGAATCCTGCTAGGATAGAATTTGGTTTGCACAACAATATCGGAAGAATCGTTGAACCACTCTTTCAATTTGAGTATCGTCAGGTTACTTCTTTTCACGGAGAATCCCCCTTTATCCGGCTAAGAATGAACAACAGCCCAAATATAAAAAGCAGAAAGACCAGGCTTGCAGGAAAATAAACGGAATATAAAATTGAAAAAAAGGAACCGAAATCCCATGGAATTAACACACTGATAATGAGCATCGTATAAAGAATAGGAAGAATCCAACTCTTTTTTTGGCCGCGATTCAATAGTTGGTTTACGAGAAACATACTTAAACTGATCCGGATGAATGCCCCTGAGCGCCACTGAAAAATTGACAAAAAATCAAGGCGTTCGATATTGACTCCAATTGATAGCAATTTCCATTGTTCATAGGCAGGAACCTTCATCTTTACTGCCTCCTCCGCACCATAAATAGCGATTCCTCCCATCAAGGGCCCTAACGATAGGAAGAAGATGCCGATGCTAACAAGCATAAGCGGCTTGATTTTGATCCGGTCTCTTATAAAGGGAGTGATAAACATAAAATAAATAATTTCAAATGAACTGGAGCATGCATACATAATTCCGAAAAAGAAATCTTTATATCCACGTTCAAAAACGGGGAACAGCATGCTATAATCCTTATATTTTATATTTCCAATTCCCACTAGAAACCCTAACATCACAACCAAAGGCAAAAAGAAAACTGCTAAGGACCCAATAGTTCTAATTCCTTTCAGTGACGCATAATAGCAAAGGGATGCAAAGGAAACGACGGCCAAGAAATCAGGAATGTCAGCCGTGTAATTTAACTTTGCCCAAAAGCCTGTATACTTGAATGTGATAAAGGCTGTAAGAAAAAAATATATACCTAACAAAATACGAATCGAATAGGAAATGATGGGATGCAATGAAAATAACAAAGATAACATATTTTTTTTCTCAAACTTTTTATTTAGATAATAAATCATGACCGTCCAAAAGATTAATGGAGCAACGCTGCCGATTACAGAGAGCCACGAGTCCCGATTAGATGCGGTTAAAATCACAGGGAGCAGCAAGACATGGACCATAAATCCGGTGGACATGATGAGCAGAAAATATATATGTGTAGAATGAATCACCTTTTGGTTCAACCCAATTTCCCTCTTTTCATGCAGCGGTAAAAGTCTGTTCAAACAACGGTTTTCAATTTTTGGTAGTTTACCCCTGTTGGAAAATATTATTAAATTTTGTTATTAAAGGAAACCTACCATTCGCAATATAATACCCAGGCTTTTCAAAGTTACGTTTGGAACCAAAGCTAAAAAGGTCACTTCGATATTTGGCAGAAAAAACAATCCCAAAAAATCTGTATGTCAATATGAATGGCGCTATACAGTACTAATCATTTTTATCTGATCAACTGAAACTCCTCAACTTTAAATAGCAAAAACACCTTGAAGTCTCAAGGTGTTTTTGCTAAAGATGAATAATATACAATTAATCTCTGCTGAAATCGGCCTTTTTTAATGGCACAATTTTTGTTTTGTTAATACTTTTATAGCCTAAATAACCAATTAAGAATAGAGGTAGTCCAATATAAGAAACCAATACACCATACCAGTCAACCTTAGAACCAATAAATGCCCCGTAATTTGTTCCAAGCATTGCGATTAAACATAATACTGTCGCCAAAATAGGACCTAATGGGAACCACTTTGCTTTATAGGGCAGGTCTTTGAAATCTCTTCCCTGTGCAACATAAGCTTTCCGGAATCGATAATGGGTAACCGAAATACTTAACCAAGAGATATACCCAGCTAAGCCAGCAGCGTTCAATAGCCAAGAATAAACAGTTCCATCACCAAAAAGGGAGGTAAGGAAGCACAGCATACCAACAAGGGTTGATATGTATAATGCGTTAATCGGAACACCACCTTTATTGACTTTTTTCAAGAATGACGGAGCTTTTCCTTCTTCCGCCAATACCCAAAGGACGCGCGAAGCAGCGTATAAAGTGGAATTTCCTGCTGACAGAACTGAAGTAAGGATGACTGCATTCATGGCAGCCGCCGCAAAGGCAAGACCTGCATTTTCAAATACTAAAGTAAATGGACTCACTGCAATATTCTCTAAATCTGAGCTTAATAATTTTGGGTCGCTATAGCTGATTAAACATCCAATAATAAAAATCGCTAAAACATAAAACAATAATATTCTCCAGAAGATCTGTTTTACTGCCTTAGGTAAATTTTTCGCAGGATTTTCACTTTCACCAGCTGTAATCCCGACGAGTTCCGTGCCTTGAAAGGCAAATCCCACCACCATAAATACACTAAATATGGATAACATGCCGCCTTTAAATGGGGCTTCTCCTTTTGTGAAATTTTCAAATCCGCCACTATGGCCCTTCATAATTCCAAAAATCATGAGTAACCCAACAACAATAAATAATAAAATTGTTGCAACTTTAATCAGTGAAAACCAAAATTCTGATTCACCATAACCCTTAACGGATAAAAAGTTAAGACCAAATATTAGTACAAGGAAACTGGCGCTCCAAATAATACCTGGGACATCAGGAAACCAATATTTCATGATCAATGACGATGCTGATAATTCCAAAGCAAAAATAATCGCATTATTGTACCAATAGTTCCAGCCAACGGCAAAACCCAATGCAGGGTCGACAAACCTTGAGGTATAGGTACTAAAAGAACCTGAAATCGGAATAAAAGCCGCCATTTCTCCTAAACTGCCCATGATAAAATATACCATGATTCCTGCGATAATATAGGCAGCTAAAGCTCCACCAGGACCAGCATCATGAATCGTGGTTCCACTGGCTAAAAATAACCCTGTTCCAATTGTTCCCCCGATAGCAATCATAGTAAGATGCCGTGTTTTAAGCTTTCTTTCTAAATGTTCGCCAAACTCGTGTTCATGTACTGTTTCTTGGGCTTTAAGTGCCGTATTTTGCATATAACACCTCTTTTTATAATATTTAATTTTATTATTTGTTAGGTAAAATTTATTTCACACTTTCCACTTGCTCAAGTAATTTTGATAGATTCATTGTTTTCAAACCTTCAGCAGATTTTTCAATATCTTTTGAGAAAATGCGATCCTTTTTAATAGAAGGAACAAGTTCTCTTCCCTTCTCATAAAGCCGTTTTGTTTGGCTTGCCATTTTTTCAACTCCACGGTATTCAACCGCCTGCATTGCACAAATAAGCTCAATTGCGAGGACTCTTCTTGTATTCTGAATAATTTGATGAGCATGCCTTGATGCGATTGTTCCCATACTTACATGATCCTCTTGATTTGCTGAAGAAGGAATCGAATCTACACTTGCTGGATGTGCCAGCGTTTTGTTTTCTGATACAAGAGATGCGGCAACATATTGCATGATCATAGCACCAGATTGTAGTCCTGGTTCAGGGCTTAAAAATGGCGGTAAATCATTTAACTGTGGATTGATTAACCGTTCAATTCGTCTCTCAGATATATTTGCCATTTCCGCAACAGCAATTTTCATAAAATCCATTGCAAAAGCAATTGGCTGACCATGGAAGTTACCACCAGAAATGACTTTTTCACCATCATCAAAAATTAGTGGATTATCTGTTGCTGCATTCATCTCGATTTCTAATTTTTCTTTTACATAATCAAGTGCTTGCCAGGTGGCACCATGAACTTGCGGAATACAGCGAAGTGAATAAGCATCCTGTACTCTCAATTCGCCCTGTGTCGTCGTCAATAAGCTATCATTTAAGTAACCTCGGATTCGTGCTGCGGTATCAATTTGCTGTTGATAACCCCTTGCGATATGAACCTCTTCAGCAAAGGCATCAATAATCCCTTGTAATCCTTCAATGGTCATAGACGAAATTAACTCACTTTGGTAGGCGAGTTGTTCTGCTTCTAGATAGCCGACCACTCCCATTGCAGTCATTGCTTGGGTTCCATTGATAAGAGCAAGGCCTTCTTTTGCCTCCAGTGTTACTGGGAAAATTCCTTCTTGCTGTAAGGCTTCAAGGGAATCCATTCGATTTCCTTTATAAAATACTTCTCCTTCCCCGATTAGCACTAAAGCTAAATGTGAAAGCGGTGCCAAATCTCCGCTCGCTCCAAGGGAACCTTGCTGCGGAATCACAGGGATAATATTCTTGTTTACTAAATCTAATAACCTTTCAATAACAAGCGGCCTAATTCCAGAATAGCCCTTTAATAGAGCGTTAGCACGAAGAAGTACCATTGCTTTTGCGACAACCTCTGGGAATGGCTCACCTACGCCGCAAGCATGTGAACGAATTAAATTAAGCTGAAGATCTTGAACATGATCTTTATCAATAAGGACGTCACTAAATTTTCCAAACCCTGTTGTAATCCCATAGACTACTTTTGATTCTGAAACAATTCTTTCTACGGCTTCCCGACTCTTTCTAGCAGCCTCCATACTCAATTCTGAAGCGCTTACCTTTTGATTACCGAATAAAATCTCCTTCATTTGTTTCAATGTTAAATTTTGACCTGTTAATGTTATCATTACTTCCACTCCTCTATCACTTTAGTATAATAAAGAAAGAGGCTGGATTCCGATTCCTATTAGAATTGGAGTCCAGCCTCTTTTATTCCCATTTTTGAAGATGTAACAATTTTTATACGCTGCCTCATGCGTTTCCCATCCCTTCTTCATAATCTATTATTCTATTACCATGTTAATTATAGGTGATGTAAATTATAATAGTCAACACAAAAGTTCCAGATTTTACCACGATAATACTTTAGCACAATAGTTAATGAAAGGAACTAACCATAAAATTAAACGGGGGACTGACCTCAAAATCTGTCATTTAGGTATTTTCAAGGCTTTTCATGAGTTCAAGTCGTGTATAATAAACAAGAATAGAGTAGCCCCAGCGAGAGCTACTCTATTTTCGATCGCGATATATAGTTTTTAAAAGACACTTGCTGCTGAACCTCTGCATCTGAATTTCTTTTCACTTTTTATAAATATCATAGTGACTAGTCGTGTAAACCATCATTCTATGTATATTAAAAAGGACCGTTCAACTAAATAGAGATTCTCTCTTACTGTTTTTTAATAGGCGTAACTACCGCAAATAAATTTTCACTTGGATCCGAGACCTTGATCTCAACAATTTTGTATCCATTCTCTCCATTTTTGCAGTCGTTTTCCCTTGATGTTTTGAATTGAATGTTATTCATTGTTCCGACTTCCTTCCTAGAAAAATTTCTCACAGAAGTTACTATATGCTGTATGTTTTAAATATGTGCATGAATTTTTTCAAAGTGCTTTTGTTTTTCATTAATTTAAATTAGATTTTTTCCATTCAAAGATAGTTTTCTTCACAACAAAAAAAGCTGCCTCTTTAAGACAGCCAATCTTCTAGAAAGGATCCCTCAAACGAGTAATTGATTCCGTCTCTATCTATATTCAGATTATTTTAAAAAGCTTAATGAATAATTGCCATGGTATGCCACTTAAATCCTCCACCACTGCTTAGTTGGAAAATCTTTTGAAGTAATCACGACTGTTTCCCCTATTTTAGGTGTTGAAATATTGACCTGGTGTCTTAATGCCGCTTCTGTTACTCTTTCCACCGGATCTGTCCACGCATGAAAGGCAAGTGTAAACGCACCCCAATGAACGGGAATTAACAGCTGTCCACCAAGATCCAAATGAGCTTGTACCGTCTCTTCCGGCATCATATGAATACTGGACCATCGCTCGTCGTATTGCCCGCATTCTAACAACGTTAAATCAAACGGGCCATACTTTTCGCCAATTTCTTTAAAGTGAGGACCATATCCGCTGTCTCCACTAAAGTAAATCTTCGTCTCCCGGCCTGCAATGACCCAAGAGCACCACATGGTAGAATCACGGTCAAATAATCCCCTTCCTGAGAAATGTCTTGCCGGTGTACAAGCCAGTGTGAGTCCTTTGAAATCCAACTCCTCCCACCAAGCATGTTCGGTAATTTTTTCTGAAGGAACGCCCCATTTGATTAAACGCTGACGAACACCGAGCGGTACTAAAAACCGCGATGCTTTATCCTTTAATTTACGAATGGATTGGTAATCTAGATGATCATAATGATCGTGGGAAATAATGATTGCATCGAGTGTCGGAAAATCCTCCAGTTGCACAAAAAGATTATTTTTGTATCTCTTGGTACCTGCCCACGAAACAGGGGATGGACGAGGACCGAACATGGGATCAAATAAAAGTCTCTTGCCTTCTATTTCGAGAAAAAAAGCCGAGTGGCCAAACCAGGTGACCCGTGGAGCATCAGAGATTGAAAGAGTCTCAGTGGGAAGGAATGTTTCCGCATCGATTACAGCCTTGGGTCTCCGATTCGCAGCCCGTGTGAGAGAATCTCTCAGCATGCTGATCATCGACTTCCATCCCATCGTCATTGTTGTCGGTAATTGATTTTCGTATTTTTTCATTTATTGGGCTTCACCTGCTTATAGAGTAAATCTTACATCCATTAATTATATTATATGTGTTTACTTTTTGTATCTAAATTACTCCACGATCATTTAGGATTTAACCGGGTTCTTTAATAATAACTTCCTGTAATAAAAAAATGACAGAAGTCATCTATTTCGAAAGATTTCTAATTTGACCAACTCATAATTATTAATATAACTTAGTACTTAGGAAATTTTAAGATAATAAACATTTAAAGAGGTGCAGCAGTGAAAGAATTACAGAAATTCGCAAAAGGATATCATGAAGAAATGAACTGGGAAATTAATAAAGATAATTATGAGAGAACTCGTGCTTCCCTTTTAAATAACTATATGCTGTTAACAACAGAAGTAGCGGAAGTTGCTGAAGAACTTCGAAAAGCTTTTAATTTGACAAATAGTCACATATCAAAAGGCAAGGATGAAAAAGCGGCATTTAATTTAGCTAAAGAATCTATCAAGGAGGATTTAGGTAAAGAATTTGCTGATTGCTTAGCCTATATTATTAAAATGGCAAATTACTTTGAAATTGATTTAGAGGAAAGCTTTTATTCAAAAATGGATGAAGTAAAGAACCGAAAAAATAAAGATGTCGGGTTAGTAAGGTAAGGATTTAGCTTGATTACAAATAATCACCAATATTGAAACAAAAAAATGACCGAAAGAGACTTCTTTCGGTTAAAGATAGGATAATCCTCAGTTCACTTAGTAGAATGTGCGTATTTTAATCATGTGATGGGAACTATAGAGACCCGAACACATGGCATACTTCCAACTCCAATTCCCGTATCAGTGTAAATTCTTCTTTTCTAGGTGCTAATTCTTTTACAATACTGTCATAATACCAATGCTGATCTTTCATGCCATGGTTAAAACGCTCCCATACCATCTCGCCAATCGTTTTACGGTCTTCCTTAATGGATTGCAGATTATGTAATTTATCAGCAGTGATGACTTGTATTTCTTCTATAGATAGATGTTTTAACATATCAATGGTATGTTGTTTTCTTACACGCCATGGGAGGGTTTTATCAGGTTCTGAAGCAGCTCTGACCAAATTCGCAATATGCTCACCAAATTGCTCTGCTAATGTTTCATAACTAGTATCGGTATCTTCAAGGGTATCATGAAGAATACCTGCAGCGATGACAGAATCCGAACATTTCTCCTTTTGTAACAGCATCCCCACGGCAAAAGGATGAGAGATATATGGGATATTTGTTGCTTTTCTCGTCTGATTTCGATGGGCTACTGCTGCAAAATTAATTGCTTTTTGAACGATATTCATCTGGATTTCCTCCTTGTGATTTCCACTTTTATTAAGTTTTATTTTATATTGATTCGGCATATGCTAGCTAATTTAAGCTTTAGAAAATTACTTGGAAATGCAGCAAATCTTCCAATGTCTGCATTTATAATTTTAGGATGTCCCTTTTCGTTAAAAATCTCATAGTACCGTTGAAGGTGTTTGGTAATAGCTGATTGCTATCCAGTTCCGTTCAGCTTGCTAGGTACAGCAACAAAAAAAATAATCCCCCATCTTCCTTGATTCGGAACAAACGAGGGATCATTTACTTATATTGTTTACTATTCTAAAAAAGCTATATGTAATTAAATCAAGTATTTCTCAGATTCCTTCGTATAATGCACAACTTGATTAAGATGACCATTTTTGAGTTTTACTGCCCATTCTGAATCAGCTAGTATGGCACGACCAACGGCTACATAGTCAAATTCGCTTGCTTTGATTTTTTCATCTAAAATTTTGAGATTGTCTTCAATTGTTACATGATCATTATCCTGATTGCTCAAAAAGGCACGGTTAATTCCGACAGAACCGACCGCAATCGTTGGTTTATTGGTAATTCGTTTCGTCCAGCCGGCTAAGGTTAATGAAGGATCTTCATCTTTAAATTCAGGTTCCCATATACGTCTTGTTGAGCAGTGGAAAATATCTACACCAGCTTCAACTAATGGGGTGAGCAATTGTTCAAGCTCATTAGAGTTCTTAGCTAATTTAGCTTGATAATCGGTTCCTTTCCATTGTGAATAACGAAAGACAATTGGAAAATCAGGCCCAACTTCTTTCCGGCAAGCCCGAACAATATCTGCTGCGAATTTTGTTCGCTCTCCTAAATCCCCGCCATAATCATCTGTACGCTTGTTCGTTAGTTCCCAAAAAAATTGATCAATTAAGTATCCGTGTGCTCCATGCAACTCAATTCCGTCAAAGCCGATGCGCTTCGCATTTGCAGCCGCTTCGGCGTATGCATCAATCATTTCAGCAACTTCTTCTTTCGTTAAAGCCTTTATTTTCTCATTTCTCTGGCCTCTTAAAGTTAATCCAGACGGACTAACAGTAGGTGCGTCAATATTTGGTTCACTGCCTGCTTTTCGGGCAGCACCTACATGCCATAATTGTGGAATAATTTTGCCGCCGGCTTGGTGGACTTCATTCACTACATTTGCCCAGCCATTTAAAGCTTCCTCACCATAAAAACGGGGAATATCAGGGCTCATTACTGCAGCTGGGTGATTAATCGCTGTCCCTTCAGTTATGATAAGCCCAATTCCATTCTCTGCACGTTTGCGGTAATATTGTGCAACATTTTTTCCCGGGATTCCTTCTGGCGAAAACATGCGTGTCATTGGGGCCATCACTAACCGGCTAGCTAACATTTCATTTCCAAATGGTACAGATTGTAACAAAGTATGACCTGCGAACTTTTGATCCAAGGCGAGCACTTCCTTTTTTATTCGTTTTATCCTGCTCCCTTTATTGTATAATTTCACTATTTAAATATAAACTGATACGTTCTATGTTTATACTAATATTAATAAACATAGGCGATTTAGCAGGTTATTTATAAAACAGCAAGTAAATTTGTTGCGGTTTTCAGATTAAGGTGCAGTTCGGGGCAACCTTTAACAACTTGAACAACTTGGGTCAGTCCCCCGGTGAAGTAAAACTTTAATACACTGGAGGACTGAACCTTATATTTCATCTCCTTTTTGTCCTTGGTACAATTGAAAATTCTTGTCTACAGTGCCTGGTTTTATTGGCTTTTCCAAGTATTGATTACAGCCACAAGAATGTACCACTTCTGCCATGTTTAGTACCATCAGTTGCCATGGAATTTACCACTCGCTGTCAACGCATTTACCAATAAAAAATTTAGAGATATTGAATTGAAAAAGCCAAATCTTCCTATTTTTACCGAGGAATTAGGCTTTTGTTAAGCTTTCCGCAATAGCGTCAGAAAGTGTCTACCAACTTTTATTGCACAGTATCGTTGTACTGTGCAACAATTAGACCTCTTGTTTTTTACCTTACTTATTGAACATTAGCTCCCTAAATAACATAGACAAGGTATGAGATAAACACACCGAATTGTTGTACAATTATTCATTTCCCTTACCTAGGATGCATCACGCCAATGAATCCAATATAGTTTTTACCTGAAAATAATAATGTTTGTTTCTTGAACTCTCCTTACACATACTGAACCTATTGTTAAAGACCTATATTAGTGAAGAAGATTTTATTAAGATGTTGTGAAAATATTAAAAAAGTTCCTGATCCACCTGCAATATGGTGTTACCATGTTTTTGGGGATAGGAACTTCATTTTTATTTATTACAATGTAATTAAACACAAGTTTACAGTTTCAAATACTAAGTTTCTTTATATCATTCTTAACATACACAATGATTTCATCGATAGTATTTAATTCTAACTAATGTTTGATTTATTAAAATTAACACTTAATAAGGAAATACTAAATTGGAATGGTAATGTAACAAAGAGTATATCTCTTAGTTCAGAAATAAAAGGATTAGATGATTATAAGGAAAGCGTTCAAAAGAAAATAGGTTTTTCTCCGAAAGATTATTTATATAAAACTATAGACGCATTAGATAGTGAAGCAGCTGAGGAAGTTGATAATATAAAAATAAAAGAATATGATTTAGAATACATAAAGAAAAATAATAATATAGATATAAAAGGCATACCATTCTTTTATGGTGAGTCAACTGATTATACAATACTAATAATCAGAAGTGACTTATATAAATACAGTATACGTTATTCTACAGTCATTGAATTTAAATGGATTACAAAAATTGATAACCGTGGATATTGGTAATTATGAATTGATAGTTTCCTATCCTGATAACTTAAATTATAAATTGGAATTGGACTTCTTATAAAAAAAGGTGAACTTGTATGCAAATTTATATATTCTTCAGAGTGAACAGCACCTCCAATTGTAGTCGTGTCCAACAATTGGGGTCCAGTTCATTCAGAATTTGGTCCCATCCTTATAAAAAATAATTGTTTCTAGCTCGAGTTTAATTTCCTCCTTGAATTCCTTATAAAATCCAACGAAAACATCACGATTTACTTTTAGTATATAAATATATTGAGCTAGTAAGTATTTATCGGGAACAGTAGTACAGGAACGCATTGCCGCATAGTACATCTTTTTTAGCTTTTTCTGAACTAATTCTTCAGTTATAAGCTCTTCTTCACCTATAAATTCGCTAATTACTTCACTCATGACCGTTTCATACAGACTGGAATTTATTTTTCCGGACCAACGTTCATTTAAATTGAATAGTTCTTCAAAATTAGCCACCCTTATATTGTCGGATTCCTTCCCTTTCTTGGTACCAATAATAAATCTTTCATCTAGTTCATTTTGGTCGATTTCTACCGCAATCGAATTGATACCTGGACGATGATAAGGAAAAAATATATTAAAAAGTCCACCAACTCCAGGATAATTTTCCAATGGGTCTTTAGCACCTTTGATATTCTCATTACAAATTTTACAAAGTGGGATTAAATTATCCGGTGAAATAGAAAGAAAGGGATAAATTGACTTTGTTAAATAGTGGTCCAAATCCGCATAACCATCTTCTTCTGTAACTTCAATCTGACCCAAGCATGCTGGGCATACCGGATTAAAAGAACCATCACGTTTTTGATTTACCTCGAAATAACCCCTTCTTACATGCCCACGTCTTAATCGAGGTATTGAAAGTCCTTCCATTCTAAATCCAGTTGAACCACCCAAAATCTTATCGTATAATGCTTCAAAAAATGGTTTTGCCACTTTCTTCACGCAATTTGGAAGATCAAGATATTTTAGACGATAATCCGTTTGGTTTAAATGTGAAACAAAATCAATATCTTCTTGGAAAGCTAGATGGAGTGCTATACGATATTCTTGCTTTAGTCGGCACATATTTGTAATACCTTCTCTAACTGCTTGGTAATCAATAAACCAATCCACTCCTTGACCGCGAAAGATTTTTTTAAAATCACTTACATCAAATGTTGGGGTCTTTGAATCAGCTATATATCCAAGGACTTTTTCAATAAACTGGTTTACCAAGCGTAGGTCATTTTCTAGATTAGTCTTTTTCGTCAGGAGTAATATTTTTATTTCCTCCTTCCTTATTTTCTTCAGATTGGTGCAATTTCTCCATTTGAGTGTGGATTCGGAAACGATAATAACCCGGCCCAACTTTATTCAAAAGCTCAAGTAACTCTTCTTCTTTATCAGAGTTGAACTTTTCCTTTAATAATCTCATAGAATATTGACCAATAGGTGAATTGACGCCGAATATACGTTTCGATATATCTGCACGATTAGCAGCAAAAGTCGAGATTGTCAATGGTGCAACATGAATGGCCCCTATTTTAGACCTTTCTAACAAATAAAGTTGATCAGGATCAGCATCCGTTAGTAACAGTGTGGAATGGGTAGCGATTATGAACTCATGCTTCGTTTTTCCATCATCATTCTTGGACATTTGATGAAGTAGTTCCACAAATTGTTCGTTCCATGATTCATTTAAATGGACATCAGGTTCATCAAATAAAAAAAGTACATCTCCATTATCATAACTACGGGAAAGTAACACAAGGCCTAGGCGCCCCAACCAAAGATACTCTCCGTCACTCAAGGAGATTTCATGAAAGAGTTGATCTGTTCGTTTATTTTTAAACATCAGGTGTGCATCAACAAGAAAGCCTTCACGTTTAGCAACTAATAGTATGGTTAGAAGATCAAATGGGTTAATATCAGGCCCTAGCCCGTAACAGCGATATTCGTCATTTTCATGTCCTAGAATAGGAAAAAAAGCTATTCTCTCTTTCTTTGTACTTTTAGTTAAGACATGGCTCGCTATTTCATTCTTATCTCGAGAAATATTCCAAGCATGGCAAATTTGTTGATTTTCGGGTAATTCTTTTTGTGTACTCATCCACTTTATTAACAATTGAAACCTTGGCGGTACTTGCTCCGTTTCAATTAACTCTTTTAACTTTTCTTCATCAACCACGAAGGTAATCCCAATTGGTATTACCCCACCGATCATATCTAGTAGCTTATTTCGAAGACTAATATATCTTTTATCGAGTTGAGGTTCTTTTTCAGAGTACAAAGAAGGTATAGCTGCACTTAAACAAATTAGAACAAATTTCGATGTTTCACCATTTATATATAAATACGAGGCATCATCGTAAAGTCGTTTCAAATTAATCAGGGAATGTTCAATCTCGAACATTTGCAAATCATAGTCTTGATCTTTTTGATCCCTGTATCGAGCATCATAAATATCACTTTTTATGGATTCCTCCGGTGAATGAAACAAAACATCTTCAAATATGTTAGTAGGACCTGAGGCATATCCAATGATTCGTCGAGGATGATACTCTTTCCATTCACTGAAGGGACGTTTGCGCAGATCAAGGCGTGTTCTTATCCCTTTTGAATCCACCACATGAACTTGTAATCGTGACTCCAAATCTATGTCCTGGCTATTACCAGTAAAATCCTGCTGAATCGATCGTATATTATCAACATTAGGCTCTACTTCAATTGTAATTTGTTCTCGATCATACTCTATTGAGTACACCAGTTCAAAATGAAATCCTGGAATTTCATCTTGCAAAATACGAGTAAAAATCAAACCAATCGCTTCAAGGAGTGACGTTTTACCGACACCATTGCGACCAATTAAAAATCGAAAAGGATCTTTCCCCACACTCCTTTCAATATTTTTGAAGTTAATCATAAATTCACTCAATTGCTTATATTTTTTTATGTAAATCTTTTGTAATCTCATATAATTAATCCCTCCGCAAGTTTGTCGCCCTCTTCCACAAAACAATTTTTAGAGGGTCCTGGAAATTTATTATACGATTGCTTTCATTGGAGGATTGTTTTGGATATAGCATTTCACTAGAAGAAACAGATTCAATTAAGCCGAGGGCATTCAATAATTCCGTAATTTGCTTAGCTTCTTGCACACCCAATTTCGTACTCTTATTCAAATTGTTATTCACAAGTTTTGCAGCCTCGTGGATGGCTAGTGGCTCTTTTGCATCCATAAATATATTGAATAATGCCTTTTGTTTTTCTGATAAATGTTCCCCTATTACATTCTTTACAGTCTTTAAATCTGCTTCAGCAGTGGTTGTTACAACTTCTTTGAAATCAGTCTCTACTCGGAAATTTTCAGACTGTTCCTTAAAGTGCATTCTATAAAGTTCATCCATCTCGTCCTTTATTCCCCACTCAAGCTCCCTTATTTCATTTATTAAACGATTAGGATCAAAATATTTCCTATTGACCAAACGCTTTCTATAGGCGGACGCAGCCAATTGAAATTGCTTCTTTTCAATTTCCGAGTAGGAGGTAATCCAAACATGATCTTGGTTGGCATCCGGAATTTGTTCAAATTCAACATAAGCTCTCCATAAGTCAGTTAAGTCATCCCACAACCTCTCATCATTCCGTACCTGATTCGGTTTTTGATCAAACTCGTAAAACCATATTTGCCTATTAAGACTTCTTCTATTGGAAATAAGTAGAATTGAAGTCTTCATTCCAGTTCCAGGAAGAATACCAGCTGGTAGAGAAACGATTCCGTCGATTTGAAAGTTTAATAGTAAATTAGATCTAAAATCTACATCATATCGTATGTTGCTAGATAACATACCTTCAGGAACAATAATTGCACAACGACCTTCTCTTTTTAATAATGAAAGTGCCAACTCAATAAACTCATAACTTCGTGTACCATTTTTGGAATAATGATTTCCCATCGAATACCACATTGGGATATCCATATCACCATATCTTTTAGTGATAGGCGGATTAGTAATGACATAATCAAATTTTTCACGATGCTGTAGCTCTGGCAAAGCTAAACTATCCTCATTATGTATCTCCATATAAGGCAGCCCTCGAAGAAACAAATTTAGTTGAGCTAACCTTGAAAGACCGGTATTTATTTCAAATCCTACAAAGCTCGAAGATTGCTGAAACTGTACATCGCTTGAATATCTTTGGTAGAGTACATGAAACTGTTCAACGAACGAGACAAGTAATGTCCCTGTTCCACATGCTGGATCACAAATTGTAATATTTTCATATGGTACTTTTCTATGATCAATAAGAAGTTTGGCCATAGATTTAGCAAGGAGCCGTGGAGTCAAAATAAACCCAAAATTTTGGCTATATGCTTTTTCCACTAGGAGTTCAAAAACATCTCCCAACCGAAACTCAAAATTATTATCAAAATACTTGTCCAATATAAAGACTATTCGCTCAAATACATTAGGACTAAAAGGGTATAAGGACCATTTCAAATCAAATCCAAATTGCCACTCTATAGTACGTTTCAATTCTTCTTGATAAAATTGACCGGCCCGGCCAGCCCCTTCATCCTTAAGAATGTTAAGCAAACCATTCCATAAGTTATCGTTTCGTTGAGTGCTTACTTTGAAATATAGCAAGTATAACAGATGCTCTAAAACTGCACTAGGATCGGATGATTTGCGATCCTGGCTTGCTACTTTCCATAACTCTTCTGTTACTCTCCGAAAATCATATTTTTCATTCATTTATCTTGACTCACTCCATCCTTAAAGCTTCCCTGACTAGAAATTCATCAAAATATGTCTCATACAATAATTGCATTTTCTCTATAGCTATTCTACTGTCGGCTATAATTTTGCTCGCCTTCACTGTTATTGAAGAAAATATTTGTTGATTTTGTATGCTAGGTATTTTAATCGATAGATCTGAAAGAATATCAATTATTTCTTTTCTACTTTTATTTTGAAAAATAAATTTAGAATGATGATAATTCACTTCCAAATATTTCGCTAAAAATTCATTGGAAATCTTCTGTAAAGGTTTGAGGCGTATCCACTCGTTTGAAATAGCAACTGGCATTTCCCACCTGTGAATTCTTACTGGCTTGAATGTTTGCTCATCACTATATCGATACCATAATAAATCATCTTTATGAGCTATCACGTTTGGATATAATGACCCTCCATTCCCTTGTTTAACTTCTAATAAACAGTTTTCGAAATATTTCTTCGGCTTCCCTTTCAAAACAAAAGTACCACTTTGAAGAAGATTGGGTTGAACTTTTCTCCCAATTTCAATTTTTTCTACGAATTGCCCAAGAGTACTTATTGGTTCTGAATGAAGTCCCTTTTCTATAATTTCTCCATACTGAGCAAGAGTGTATTGGGACGCCAAAAGAATGAGGTTTTCATGTTTTCTTTTTATTGAGTCAATTTTTGACATCAAATTAATTATATATTTTTGCTTCATTTTCGGTGGAAGAGTAATTATTAAATTACTTAGCCATCTCTGATTCCAGCGCTCCTTATGTTTCATTTGATGCCATCTCAAGACATGAAACAAATACTCCGGTAAAACATACTCCGAATTAACATATACGGCACAAACACTTTTTTCCACATAAGCCTCAATTTCTAGCAGTCCAATTCCATGACTGAAACGGCCTAGTGAAACGAGAATCGTTCCACTAGGATATAAATTATATTGTTTTTGCGGATCACTTTTCTCATTTATTTGGGACTCCGATGAAATTACTGGATACTTTGATAATGTACGGTGATTTACAACCTGGATCTTTTCAAAATATTCATTTCTACTTAAACTGCATTTTATTCCGATTTTAGCTATGTCTTGAAGAGGCACTTGTTGCCAATATTCCATAAACATCAATCCTCATCCATTATAAGGTGTTTGTATATACCTCAATCGTTTGTACTATGATAAAAAATCTATAAAGGATCCTTAATTTTATTAAAAGCATTAAATGATGATAATTTAAGATCTGAAATAATTTCTAGCTACTTTGATTAAACTTCAAAAACGAAAAGCATGACTAAATTGGAAGTTTGTAATACATCTATTTTTATTTATTAAACTCCAAAAAGGTTCTCTAACTACTATAGTTTTTCAAAAAGTATATGACATTCTATGATTTTACTAGTGCATCTATTTTAAGTTTTTCTAAATAACTAATTATCGCTACTCTTTCTTTTTCTAATGCTTTATCTGTAATATCCAATGCAGGATAAAAAATACTAAGATTCCCATCAAAGTGGTTGAATTCATTCAATAATGTTTTTTTAGAAGCAAAAAATGCTCTATGTTTAATATTTTCCGTAACTTGTTTGCTCGAGAAAGCTTTAAAAATAATGCTACTCAGCATGTCGTATTTTTTTGTATTAATACCATACAAGTCCACTAAATCTTTTTCAACATTTAGCCTTAAATATAAATAATTTAATGTATGATATAGAGCTCTATTCAACATCTTATAATTATTATTATCCTTTAAAATTTTTGCACTAGTTACATTAAATGAAATAATATCTTGAGCACTTATTTCAACAGTCTTACTAAAAACTTTTGTAGGATTGATTAATCTTGAATAAATATCTGTTATATTTACCTTTTCAGTGTTATATCCATGCATTAACTGCGTTAATTTATTTTTAGACTCGTTATCTAACACTATTTGCGAATAACCCCTCAAAAAAGGTACTAAGGAAATTAAAAATGCATCTTCATCCTCTACATCGTTAAAAATTTTTGTTTGTAACACTTCTAAAAGTTTAGGTATGGATAATAAAATTTCTTTCTCTTCCTGACCTACGGGAATTATTCCATTTACTTCACCTTCAGTATTATTAAGTAAATACAAATTGAAAACATCCTTCTTCTGATGTTCTAATAATCGAATTAAATCCACATTATGACTCAATATAATTTGATTTTTATATTCTAAAAATCTAATTAATGCATATGCAATTTTATTTTTGAATATAGAATCAAAACTTGAAATTGGATCATCAATCATGATAAATTCTTTATCCGTATTTTTCGCTTTTAACAATTCAAATGTAAGTGAAATAAAATTTTGCTCTCCATTACTTAAGTGTAGTTCCGATCTATCCTTATTTAGTAATTGTTCATTTTCCATTAATATAGTTATTTTATTATCTTGATTTTTTTCCACTTTAAGCTCTTTGTCAATACTTTCGCTAATTATGTTCTGAATAAACAACATATCCTCTGCAACTAGTTCTAATTGTTCACTGATTACGTTCTTATATTCATCAAAAATCTCTTGCAATTCTTTATCTAAGGCACTTTGTATAAAAGAATTTTTAACTTCAACAGTATACATATTGATATAATCTTTAATTTCATCGGTTAATTTATCTAAGGATTGTAAATCTACGTCACTTAAAATATTATAAAGAATTTTTCTAACCATAAAAGGATCTTTATCGATAAGCTTTCTCAAAACATTTTCTATTAATTTTTTTGATTCTTCATCCATATGTTCAAATATTTCTTTACTACTCTGAACTTTTTTATTTTTCAAATTCTCAATATCAATATTATGTGTTTCACAAACAATACAATCTGTTATGTAGTTAAATCTATTCAGTACTTCAACAGCAGTAGTGTTTTCTTCAATTTTTAATATATTTTGTGGTACGACTGAATCAAACTTTTTTTGTAAATCTAAGATTGTATTTATAAGTGAGGATTCGCCATCTAAATTATTAATTACGAAATCCATCTTCTCGCTATCAAACTCTTGTTTCTCACCATTAGTTTTATTTTCAGTAATATACTTTAGAATATCTTCATACTTAAGATTTTGCCCTTTACTTTTTTGATTAACTATATCTTTTAAAAAACTTTTTAATACCTCATCTTCGAAATAGCCAAAAATATTGCTTGTAACTTTCTTTAAACTATAATCATTCTTTAAAATTTTATTTAGGTCATTAAAGAAATCACTAAAATTATTATCTAGTTTTTCTTTTAATTCGAATTCTTTTTTTATGTTATCTCCAACAAGAAAATCTGTTTCATTGCCCTGAATAATATTCCTTCCATTTTGATCACATATTATGTGAAATATATTTTGATTCTCATGAGTAAACTTGTCTCCATTATATATAACTTCATATTCTGTTCTATCATCTCGTGAAAATACTTTAGTTAGACTCGTTTTACCTGTACCATTAGGACCATAAAGCACTGCTATTTTATGATTTCTATCAAATTCTATTAAATTATTTTTATCAAGCGACTTAAAATCCGAGCAAAAAATATTTTCCTTAACTAACTTTTTTATTTTTAAACTATCTTTCTCATTCATTATTACATCTCCTAACAACATCACTTTAAATCTAAAATATATTTTTTCTAATTTTACAAAAACATAAGAACCTCTTGTTCTTCAATACTACTAGCCTCTAAATTTTCTAATATCTTACTTTCTTTTGAATCTTAATTAAACTTCCATTTGTAACTTCAAAGAATGATAAGTAAATTATCAACATATCGTGATTACCCCATATTTTGAAGAGTTATAACGACTGTACTCCATGTTCCATATTTCAAAAAGTTCCCCCAGTTGCTGCCAGCGCCATCTTCTCCATATATTTATAGGCAATCAAATCATGATATCAATTTAAATAAATAAATAAATAAATAAATTAGTCCAATATACCTTAATTCAATTATACTACTTTTTGTTTATTATATTGGAAATTTTAGTATTTATTAGAAATCTATCATGGTAATGGAAACTTAGACAGTTACAGCAAAACTATTCCCGCAATTCAATTGGTAAATTCTACATTTCTTAAAGATTAACCACAAGAAACTATCTTAAAAGAATTTTCTGATTTTTAATACAGTTACCTATTACATAAAAGGACACTCTAGGTCACCAAAACTTTGAGTGTCTTTTTTTTGCATTTTTTAAGACATCTTGTGACGTTAGTTCGCCCCTTCAAAACCAGATTCTTTATATATTTGATACATATGTTCTCCCAAATATCCCTTTAGCTGGTTACGAAAGATGTCATCTTCCAGGACTTTTCCGAAAAATCCTTGTTTTTTTTCGAATCCTTCCACCACATAACACGTGAATTTTTTCCGGAATCCCAATATAAAGTCATCAAAAAAATTATGCTGCTCTTGAGTCCGCATTGTTTTGCTGTATCAATGATTTGCAGAGAATTGAAGAATACGAAACAACTACAAAATTGAACTCTACGTATTTTATTATTGCCCCCCATTTGCTTTAATAAATTTTTATTATAGTTAACTTTTACACCTTCCTCATATCTACGTATGTGACATCTGTGTGTAAAATGAGAATCCTTTGTTAAAGCAGCATGGGTCGCATTTCTTGTTCTAACCCCCTTACCAAGAGCTGTCTTGGCCAGGGGGTAATATCCTTTCGAGTTAAAGATTCTACCCCCGATCGCGTAGCCTTTTCGCTACGTCTGCTTCAGAATCAAGCCAGTTGACATCGCTATCATAAGACTCAGCAATGTCCTCGAGAATAGATCCGACATAGGGGTAGTAAAAGTGCAAACTCTCCGCCTTAGCACGGTATTCAGCTGCGAGTTTGCGCTCCTGTTCAGCCCCTTCGCCTCGCCAGTGGTCACGGCGAGAATTACGCACCCCTACGAAAAAACCCCTTCCAATATCTAGAGATGCTATTCTTCGAGTACACTTAACGTGTGAGCATGGCGTACCGACATTAATCTTATACGACCACATTTCTTTTGACACCATTTGAATGATTTTTTGTAAAAAACCCCTCTATTTGAGGACACTGCAAAACACTTACATTTTTTAGAAGAAACGTTATTTTTCTCGGCAATTTTTTATTGATATATGGTCTCTGTAATCGGGACTACGTGGGAATCGAACCCACCAGACCTGGCACGCAGGTCTCAAGCAGTTTTGAAGACTGTGGTGGGGAACACAGAACATTGCTTTTTTAACTACGTATGTGCTCTGATATATCTTTCCAACCCTTTATCACAACAATAAACATAACACCCCTTCATCCCTCTAGTCATTAACGTTTTATATGTATTCCGAACAAGTTCTACCAGTGGGTCGGGTTGTCCCTTTTTTGGTTTGGCTGGTTTTGCTCCTTTATCCTTAAACTCTTCTCTTCTAACAATGAGCTTTTTCGTTTCTTCATCATAGCCCAAGTCTTTTCCAATAATCACACCCACATAATCCATTTCTAGACCTTGGACTGTGTGAATACAACCTATTTGGTTTGCACATTCTGGATGGATGGCCCAGTCAATTCTATTGGGATCATTCCACGGCAAGGCAAAGTTATGTTCGTCAATGACAACATCATCAATAAGCTTTCCATCTACAATATTTTTAGTCCAATCCCAAGCGTAACCTCCTAGTAGTCTGCCGCCGCGTTTATCAACAATTTCCTCTTTCAACTGTTGAGGACTGGAGACAATTTTAAAATCAAAATCCCCTTCAAGATTAAATGGTTCTTGATCATTATTCAGTATGCTGTCCAGCCAGGTGATGTAATTTCCTGATCCTGAGCACCGGTATTGCGATTCAAGTTCAACCGTATGTATATCCGCACCAAACCTTGCTGCTTCTTTTTCTACCTCCTTTACACTTCCAATATCCTTTTTAGAAATCTTCTGCAAATCATCAACAAAAAACACACTTATCAGTGATGATCTAATAATTTGCGTAACCTGGTTTTCCCCTTCTATCTTCTTTTTCATATGTCCTTGCTCTTTTAATCGATGTGCTTCGTCACAAATTAGGACATCAAAGTAATTTTCAGGTGTTTGTACATATGATGCAGATCCTTTAAACAAATCTCTTACTTCCACATGACCTGAAGAACCAATTAATTTTTTACGAAGAACTTCCCTGAAAGCTTGATTCGGAGTTATATACTCAACATAAGCTTGTGATTTTAGCATATAGCTCATTAAATTTAATCCAATGACCGATTTACCTGTTCCAGGTCCACCTTTAATAATAATGACATGCTTTTGGTCGGTTTGTGCCTTGAATTGATTATATTTACTTACTACTTTTTCATATGCAACTTTTTGTTCATCTAGTAACACAAACTCTTCGTTGCCTTCAATTAGCGATCCCACTGTTTCAACCAATTTTTTTGAAGGTCGAATTTTGCCATTTTCAATGGTATCTGCTATCTCTTTCCCTTTCCCTTTTGCTACCAACTTTCTAATATTCTTTGCCAAATCACGATCATTGAATTGGAAGTACACGGGGGATTCCTTTAAATAACTGCTGTAGCGCTTGTCCAGAAGTGGTTCCCCTACACTAGCCATAATATAATTATGTAAATAGGCACAAGAGTGAAGTTGAATCGAAGTCGAATCACTGTACAGAGATTCATTGAAATTTTGCAAATATCTCTTATATGAAGATGCTTGATAGGCAGGGTGAACTGTTTCCCGTTCCCTTCCTCCTAAAAAAGTCCGGACAATGCCATCTCCTTCAGATACCTTTGCTTTCTGCCACTGTTTCAACTCAATGATTACTGCATTTTGTTTACCCTGTTCGTCTTGACCCGCTACAAGAAAGTCGATTCTTTTTTCAGATGAAGGCAGCTTATATTCTAATAAAACGTGTGTATCCTCTTTTAAGTCCGCATCCCTAAGTACCTTTGCCATTTGGGGAAGTGAGTTCTCCCAAGACCTCAATTCACTGCCGGATACTACTTTATTCATTTTAGATAAGACGTTTTTCTTTAGAACGTATCCAATTTTATTTTCATAGATATGGTTTAAAAAGTTTGAAGAGGTCTCATTATAAATAATCATTTAACTTTTTCCTCGCTTTTGTTCACTGGATATTTAATAGCGTTTTTAAGCAGTTTGTTTGAGACTTCCTCTTCCAGATTAATATCCATCTTATCTGCTAGTTGAACAAGATAAATTAGGATATCAGCCATTTCCTCTTTAATATTTTGTTTTGATTCAGCTATCGCTTCTTCACTAGTTCGCCACTGGAAATTTTCAAGCAATTCATTTGCCTCAAGTGAAATTGAAATGGCCAAATCTTTTTCATTATGATACTTTTTCCAGTCTCTTTCATCACGGAATTCTAATACTTTCTGTATTATTTCTATCATTTGTTTCTCTCCTATGATCCACTTTGCGGTCAGTACTATTTTCCTATTACCTTATTTTAACACTTGATGTTTTATAAATGCACAAAAATGTTACACTTATACTATTAAAGACAATAGCTAATTTCGCCAGATGCTCCACTATTTTTAATGTAAGTGATAATTAAATCTTAAGTTTATTATCCTAAATAAAAAAACACTCACAAAAGGTTGATTTACCTTATTTGTGAGTGATTGAAGAGAATAGATAAGTCTGCATAATAGAGAGGAAAAAAGGGTTAGTCCTCCGGTGAAGTAAAGTTTTTATGCACCGGGGGACTAGCCTAGCAGTTGTATTAGGTATTGCAATAGAAAAAAATAGATGTTGACGAATAAAGCAAGGAAATGGAAGGAAGAGTCCCAGAACCAGTCCCATAGATAAATTATCGGGTGTTGGAGTTTATTAGGAGTATGCGGATTGGTTCGGTACAAACAGCGCTGATGAAAATGATCGAAAGGAACGTAATGATGTATGCAGGGTGTTTTCCTAAAAAGGATTGCAAAAAGGGTTTTGATAATTCTTCTCAAAAGATGTACAAACTAACCTGACATTGGGGTCAGTGCCTCGGAAAAGTAACGCTTTAACGAAACTGGGGACTGACCCTAAAATTTCTTGAAAATTTTTAGGCGATTACTGTAAAAAAGCGCTTCTAGTTATGATACAGTTCACCGTAAAGGTTGTAACAGCGAAAATTCAAGCATTAAATTTAATTTTTAGATACGCCCTCTGGTTATTCATATATTAATAATATAGATACATGAATAATTATTTCTTAGAAAGAATTTCATTAAATGCACTGATAACCTCGGTCTCCGATTGTATCTTTAGAATATACTTATAATCTAACTTCATCCTATTTTCTATTTCTTCGGGAGCTTTTTCTATATTTTTTTTATTTTCCTTTAACTGTTCCAATGTATTTTCTTCCTCTGAAGTCTCCCTTTTTGAATTGTCCCATATATTAACCTTATCAATCGCATCAGAAGCGACCTTTCTAATGTTTTGTTGTTGATAAATTAATGTAGAGAATGTATCAAAAGTATCTATCGATTCATTAGTTAATTTCTCTAAGTCCCCAATTAAATATATATAGTTTGTAGTTAACTCTTTATTGATTTCTTGAAGAACTACTATATCTTTTGTTTTATCGTATTCCTCACGTAAAGTTTTAATTTTGTTTATTGAACTGTTTATTGCCTTATTTAATTCCAAAAATTCATGTAATTTTTTTATGTTGATTATGATTTCACTAATAGTTTCTGAAAGATCTCCTATAGGACTAACTCTGGAAACCTTTTTTAGCATATCTAGCTTACTTAAATGCTTTGACATATCTGTAATATTTTTAATTCCTTCAATATCTTCATAATATGGAACTATTTTTTCATTAATCCAATTCGTTTGTTCGAGTAAAAGTTCAGAAGTATCCTGGTAGTATGCATAGTTTCCTGCTAACTTATCAAGTTCCAATTCTATAACTCTAATAGATTCTTTTTGCTTGTTAAACAGCTCTTCTTGAGATACCTCATTTGTTAGTTTATTTGTTTTCCCCTTAGTTTCAATTGTCGTCCCTAGTAATAATAAAGTTACTAGGCAGATTGGCAAATATGTAAACAATATTTTTTTCCTTGTTTTCTCCCCCCACATTAATGTCCATTTAGGTTTAATTAAACCGCTTATACCTAACACAATAGCAAGTATAGACACAATCGCTAGTATATTTTTTATCACTTTTTCTTTCCTCCTAAAATAAACACAGCTGCAGAATAGAATGTTTATAGTAATAATTTATTTCAACAAGCTTATTCGCTTTTGGTTTAAGGTGCGGATGTTCATCAAGAAAGACTTGAATAGTAAGCTGTTTTGCCTCCATCCACGATATTACTTCAGATGCCCGTCTTCAAATTCTAGAACTGCTTCAGCCTGCTGGTCGGAATTCCGGTACCGAATGCGGATGCGTTTTGCAGTGTCAGGACGATCTTCCCCGCTCAACCGTGCATCCCCCATCGGACCAAGCAAACTATTAATAACTGTGGACTTCCCAGAATTGAACATGCCAACAAAAGCTATCGTGTATTCCTCCTTAGAGGTATCAAGTTGTCTTTCAATATCTCTTATGTATCGTTGATAGCTGGCAGTCCCCATATCCATGCCTGCACTGTATTCTTTAATAACATCTAACTTTTCAGTTAACTCAGCAAGCAATCCTTGATAAACGGAGATAATCCATTTATTCTAGCCATCCCTGTCCTCCAAACTTTCCTAATATATAGTTCCTATTACATATTTTACACCTTTTATTAGAATATTGGATATAAAAAACTATATCAATAAACCCATATAGCCAAATACTATACATCTATCTTTTGTCACACCTAATTTAAGTTAGCATATGAAAAACGACCGGATGCGAAAAAATATGATAATATGACACATACACCCATGTGTTACCAACTATGCAAAAAGAAGCTGCCCATCAATTTGAGCAGCTCATCAAATAACCTATGTAAATGATAAAAAATTCCATGTTACCAAAATGTAACAAAAAATAATCTTTCAGATGTTAGCCAACAACTTTACCTTTCAATCACTTTTAGCAAAAACCAAATAAACCCTTTTAAATCAAGGTTGGCGGGACCGCGTGGGAATCGAACCCACCTGACCTGGCACGCAGGTCACAGACGGTTTTGAAGACTGTGGGAAAAAACTTCAACCTTTTAACCCCTTCAAATCACCGTCAAATCAACGTTTAATAGAATTATATACTTGTATTTACTTGAAAAATCACTAGTATTTTACGTTAAATCCTACAGTATGTTATACAGTAATATTAATAGTTTTCAATACAAACCTTTACAATATCTAACAGTAAAACTGACTTCTATGGTTTTAATTGTGTCCCTTAAGTAGACTTCTGAATGTTATATATTGACACTTAAATAATAAATATGTAGATTAATAGTGTTTTATATCAAAATATAGGTATAAATAGAAAAATTTTCACCTATAATAATACTATAAAAATAAAATAATTTGGGGGAGTTTCAATTGAAGTTTGTTAAGAGCTTATTAAGCAGAATTGTTATATCCATCATCATGAACCTACTAAACCCAGTTATAACAGTTATTGTTTCACGAATTAAAACCGGGGAATGGTTTGAATGGTTAAGTAGCCCTTACTTTATTATAAGCACCTCTCTACTAATAGTATGGTTAATTGCATCTTTGATTTATAGAAGGGTAGTGGTGATGAAAAGAAGAAATGATAGGTTCTTTACTTCTTTTCAATCACCAACATATGGTTGGGAGAAAATTGCAAAAGTCCCATTCCGTGACGTAATCTGGATCATACAAAATCCTATTTACAGTATAAGAAGCTATGGTGAAAGAAATATTAATATTGACTCACTTGAAGCTTTAACTCCAGCTAGATGCCCAAAATGTGAAACTGAACTAGAAGAAAAAGTAAATTTTTTCGGAAGGTATAAATGGACTTGTATTAAATGTGGGTATAACAAAACTAACAAAGAAAGCATGTTTGTGGAATCTGAAAGGGCTGTTAGATTGGTAAAGAGAGAATTTGAAAAGGAAAGAGAGAATATTAGTAGTTAGCTTATAGTATTTTTTTAGCCCACTGTTCATGAAGTGGGCTTTTTTTGATTTATTTGATTTTGTAAATATTTAGTTAAAACATTTTTCCTTTTTCAGTTAATTTTCAAGACTCCTTTTTTCTTTTTCTTCAGTTATCACTTTGTTTAATCGTTAAGGTATCTTTCCATACCACAAAGCAGCTTGTACTTCTTTTTGGTCAATCCTTAGGGGTTCATAACCAGCACCAACTGAAACCATGTTCAAAGTTTCAAAAGCATTACCAATATAAGAGTTTTTCTTGATACCCATTTTAATTTTCAAAGCATCAAGCTTTCTTTCAGGTGCCACCAGTTCATCATATTTTGCCTTTGCTTCCACCATCTTTTTCAGATAGGATTGCTTACTTTCAAGCAGTTCCATTTGTAGTTTTTTAAATTCGTCTTGATGCTTTACAAAAGCTTTTGATTTTTCAGCATCCAATTCTTCAATCACTGCTTTAATATCTTCAGTCTGGTACACTTCTATCATGTGCAGTTTCTTCCGTACTTACTGAACCTTCTCCTGAAGTGATTCAAATCAGTTTTCCGTTGCAAGGAGTGTATACAATCAAAACTGCCCGGGAATTACCTTTTTATTAGATGAAATCAATTCTCTATCAAAACGAAGAGAAGCAGCCATTGCCTTTAAGAAAAAAATCTTATTCCAAGAACTCTTGTTAACATTTATCCCATGACTTTCATTCGCAAACCATTTCTAAAGACACCAAACAGGTAATTGAAGAAACGATTGACTACATAAGTCATCACTAACATCGGGCGTTCACTCTCACAGATTTGGCCAAAATGGCTGGTCTAAGCAATAGCCATTACTCGAGGCTCTTTAAGAAAAATATTGGTTATAGCCCAATCGAATATTTAACACATTTGCGTCTGGATCGGGCTAGAGAACTTCTCGCTCATTCGGATGAACGAATCAAAGAGGTAAATCAAAATTTTGGTTATGAGGATGAACTCTATTTCAGCCGCATTTTTAAAAAAATTGTCGGGGTCTCCCCTACTAAGTTTAGTGATGAACAAAAGCTGAAAGAGAAATAAAAAGTAGTAAATTACTAGGATTACGAACATTTAAACTTTCTCCCTCACGACTTTTTCTTTGTTTTGATTTACACACAATTGATAATAAGAGGAGCGATTTTCTATTAGCTGCTGATGATTTCCTATTTCTACAAATCTTCCTTTATCCAAGACGATTATTTTATCCGCATCTGGATGGTTGAAAGCCGATGAGCAATGATAATCGTTGTTCGGTCCTTTGACATTTCCATTAAAATATCTTGGACAGCTTGCTCTGTTTCTGTATCGATGTTCGCTATCGCTTCATCAAGAATAAGGACATCATTATTATCAATCATGGCTCTTAAAAAAGACCGCAGTTGCATTTGACCAGCCGACAATACGGTCCCTTCCTCGCCAAGCATCGTTCATATCCCCGCGGCAGCATTCGAAAAAAGGCATGAATATTTAATGATTTTGCTGCTTTAATGATTTCATCCTGTAACATGATGATGATTTAAGCGGATGTTATCAAAAACTGTTCCTGAAAACACAAATGGATCTTGTTGAATAATACCAATGTGCTTCCTGAGATCGTGAAGGGCTACTTTATGGCCATATACAAATTCGCTTATACTGACTAAAATTTGCGGGTCAAAAGTAGGGTCAAGATGAAACCGCCGTTGCTATGAACGGCGGTTTTTTGGCTTTGGAGCCAGCACCTTTTTTGCGAAGACTTTTATTTTTATAAGTCAGAGAAATCTATTTAATTGAAACCTTTTCCTCCACAAGCCGCAACACATTCTGTTTATGTTTTGAATTCATTAAGATTAGATAAGAAATTCCCCCTACTGCTATCCCTAAAAACCAGTTATAGGTATAAAGAGTTTGGAGACTAGGAACTACCAAGCCTATTAAGGCAACAATTACGCCTATTCCCATTGCAACAAATGCTCTTAGGTTCCAGCCGTTTCGGTAAGTATATTGTCCTTCCTTGACGAAGAAACTATTAAGATCATATTGACTGCGCCGAATTAAGAAGTAATCAACTATCATGATTCCTGACACCGGTCCTAATGTTCCCCCGATTGCCCCCACAATATTAAATATCGTTGCAGCATTGTTAAACCAAAGCCATGGAGCAAAAAATACACCAATTACGATGGAAATGATACCTGCTTTCACGAAATTAAGTTTACTAGGAAGCAAATTTATAAGATCATATGCCGGTGACACAACGTTCGCTACAACGTTAACAGACAGTGTAGCAATTAATAAGGCAAATGCACCTATTAGTACTACAATAGGCTGGTCCTTGAATTGAAGTAATAGTTCAACTGGATCAGTGATTGGCTTGCCGAAAGCGATAATTGTTCCGGCAGTTATCATAATGCTCATAAAGGCAAAAAATGTCATCATAATCGGTAGACCTACTGCCTGGCCTATGACTTGATCTTTTTGGCTTTTTGAAAAACGGGTTAGGTCAGGGATGTTTAACACTAAGGTAGCCAATACACCTATCATTCCTGTAACAGAGAGGAAAAAGCTTTTCCAAAACTCCCCGCCAGACAACTTAGACTCTATTGAAAAAAGAGGAGCGAAGCCATCGGCCACATTAACTGCCCAATAAACTAACCCCAATCCCAACACAATAACCAATGGTCCGGCCCACATTTCAAACCGTCTTACACGTTCCATTCCGTGAGAAATGACCCATGCATGAAGCAACCAGAACGTCCCAAAGGAGATCCAATCATTTAGACCCATTCCCAAGAAAGTGTGTGCACCAAGTGAAACCCATTTAGGATATATGACTGTTATTACAGCTCCTACCGCTTTACTACCCGCATAGGCCTGAACTGCAAACCAAAAAATAGCCACAAATGCTCGAATTAGAACCGGGACATGTGCTCCTTTATAGCCAAATGAAGCTCTAATCAAAACGGGGAAAGGTAATCCATACTTCGCACCACCAGCACTATTCAGCCAAATGGCAATGATCAATGCAATATTTGAAAGGATAACAGCTCCCAATGCCTGCCATACACTCATACCCATCGCTATTAGGCTTCCGGCAAGCTCGTAGGAGACAATATTATGAATCATTCCCATCCAGATCATGGAATAGGAACCCCACCCCCATGTTCTCTTTTCATTTGGAATAGGCGCAAGATCTTCATTATATAATGAAGGGTCTGGATTGCTAATAGTGATAGTTTTTGAACTCAAAAGGATCACTTCTCCTCTAATGGTTTCTGAAAATATAAAATATTCCGAAATATTATCTTGTACAACTCCCTTACATGGCAGTCTACATGGACTGCCATACTGAGAGTTAGATATGCTTCAATACAGTTTCATAGAGTAGTTTTGTTCCTGTGAAAATATCATCAATTTCTGCCCACTCTTTTGGGTTATGGCTTATTCCATTCCTGCACCGGACAAAGACCATGCCTATTTCGGTAATTTCTGCCAGAAACATCGCATCGTGTCCTGCTCCGCTTACCATTACGGGGGCTTCGATTCCAAGTTCCATGCTTGTTTCTATTAAGGATTGAATAAGACTCTCTGAACACATTACTGGTGCAGCAGCCATGTTCTTTTCAAATTCATATCCCAATCCTCTGGTCCTGCATACCTGAATAATCTTCTCTTCTATTTTTCCAATCACATGGTTCCTTCTATCCAGATCGATATCCCGAATATCAAGGGTAAATTCGATAGATTCTGGAATAATATTGGTGCCACCAGGAAAAGCGGAAATGATTCCTACTGTACCAACAGTAGGTGCCTCAGGGTCATTCATACAAAGTTTTTCTACCTCTTGAATGATTTCTGCTGTACCCACCATCGGGTCTCGACGGAGACTCATTGGAACGGTTCCTGCATGACCTGCTTCACCAATAATCCTTACTTTGCACCAAGAAGGCCCGGCAATTCCACTGACAATCCCTATCGGGTAATTTTTGTTTTCTAAATAGGGCCCCTGTTCAATATGCAGTTCGTAATATTGCTTAACTTCGCCTTTATTTCTTACTGATTGCTCGATTAGATCAGGATTAATGCCAAAGCCGAAGTTCTTAAGTGCATCATATCTTGTTACTTGGTTATCATCCACTTTTTGCAAATCTTGATTCTTTATTTTACCGACCATCCCTCTACTACCAAACAATCCATCATTAAACCTTGAACCCTCTTCTTCACAGAAAGCTACCACTTCAATTGGATGATTATGAACAATATTTTGCTCCGATATGGTGTGGACAATCTCAATCCCAGCAAGGACCCCAATCACCCCATCAAACTTTCCGCCATTTCTCACGGAGTCAATGTGGGAACCTATCATAATAGGCGGGAGGCAGGGATTCTGCCCCTCTTTTCGCCCAATTAAGTTACCAAAATGATCATGTCTTACCGTGAGCCCGGCTTCTCTCATCCATTCAGAAACGAGAATAGTCGCTTCTCTATCTTCGTTAGACAATGCCAGACGTTGGACGCCATTATCAGCGGTCTTTCCAATCTCGCCTAACTGCTCAATATGAAGCTTTATTCGTTCTTTACTGATCGTAACTGTTTTCATCGCCATCCTCCACTAAGTTAAACTAACGGTTCCTCAATTCACTTGTTTTCCGATAATCTATTGATTCATCCTCACCGATGAAAACTCCATATTCCCTTATAGCCTGTTTTTTTGTGATAAACCCATCCAGGTAATCGGAAAGAACCTTCTCTGGCTCTCTTTCGAGTGGATTTCCATATCCACCGCCACATGGACCTACAAGTTGAATCGTACTGCCTTGTATTGCCTGTCTATTTGGTAGTTTAGAAGGAAGTTTTGTTACTTCTTTGGTCTCTCCGTCTTGAATGGACAAACTGCCGACTGAACCCGATTTTCCTTCATTAAATCCCCAAGGTGCAAATTTATACCCATCCGCTTCTACTGAGAAACTGCCATCAGCCAAGAACGTGACCTCACGGATCGAACCAATTCCACCACGCCACTTGCCTGGAGCACTCTCGTTATCTCTTAGCTCGTAACGGTTTACTCGTAAAGGATAGTGGGATTCAATATCTTCAATTGGGTTATTTCGTGTGTTCGCGTATAAGGTATCAACCGCATCCATGCCATCTTTTCCATAGCGTCCGCCGTAGCTGCCCTCCATGATATCCATGTACACCCAGTAATTTTCATCCTCATTTTTTCCGCTAAATGCCACAACTTGAAGGTTTCCTACACCAGCACTGACCTGATGTGGAACTACTTGGGCTAATGCTTTCATTAATGTATCGGCGACAATATTTCCAGAGTTAAACCGTGCGATGGTCGGTGCCGGAAAAATTGGATTACATAATGTTCCTTTAGGAGCGACAATTTTAATCGGTCTAATTAAGCCGGAATTTTGCGGGAAATTTCCGTATACAGTTGAATCTAATAAAATGGATCGTAAAGTCAGATAAATGGCAATATCGACGGTTCCAATTAATGGCATATTAATTGGTTTATCTGTCACCTGAGGGGCAGTCCCTGTCAAGTCAACCGTTAAATCGCTGCCATCAACCTTTACGGTTACCTTAATTCTTAAATCCTTTTTCGCCGGGTCTTCACTATCTAAATATCCATCCAAAAAGCCTTCGGCTGTGTATTCTCCATTCGGCAGCTTTTTAATCGCATCTCTCATCATCTTTTCCGAGTAATTCATCAATTCTTCACTTGCTGCTTGAACGGTATCTAACCCATATTTTTCAATGATTTCTATATATCTTTGTGCCCCAATTTTAGCTGCGGCAATTTGGGCTTCCATATCACCAACGACCAATTTGGGTGCCCGAATGTTATCGTATAAAATATCCCAAATATATCGGTTTTTGACGCCTTTTTCATACACCTTAATCGCCTTAAATTGAAGACCTTCAGCATAGGCATCTACAGCGTCCACAATACCGCAGCTTCCTGGTGTGGATGCACCAATATCAAGATGGTGAGCGGTTGTAACTGAAAATCCAATTAACTCATCTTGATAGAATACGGGAATACAAAATCCAACATCCGGACCGTGGGAGGCACCATGATACGGTGAATTATGCATAATGACATCACCAGGATTAAACGTATCATTGCGCTCCGCCATAATCTGACGGATTCCATTTACATACCCTGGAATCGGACCTGATTGAAGCGGAGTGCTATGTGATGACTCGCATAACTGCTGCCCTTTAATATCAACAAGAGCACAGCCAAAATCTTCTGATTCTCGAATAATACTAGAATAAGACATCCGGGCAAGCTTGTGCCCCATTTCGACTGCAACATTTTCTAAAGCACCAAGGACGACTTGGACTGTGATCGGATCGATTTTTTTGGTTTCAGTACTGATTTGTGACATAACTATACACCTACCTTGATAATCATATTTCCGAATTCCTCAATAAAAGCCGTGCAGTTAGGAGGAATAACAGTGGTTGTATCTTTTTGCAGAACAATACATGGACCATAAAATTCTTGACCAACAGGCAACTTTTCTCTTTGATAAAATTTTGTCTCTACTTTTTCAAGACTTCCATTCACATTAAAAGTTGTTTCACCCGTTTTTAATAATGCATCCTCTAATTCAAAGTCATGATGAATGGCTTGCTTTTCAATTTTTGGCATGTAGCCCATACCAGTCACACGTATGTTAACAAACTCAATCGGGCTTTCAAGGAAGTTGTGTCCATACTCCCCTTTATGACTTTCGTGGAAATTATCCAATGCTTCAACAATTGTTTCTTGGTCAAGCAATCCATTCGGCAAATCAACCCGCAGTTCATATCCCTGTCCGGCGTATCGGCAATCAGCACTGCGAAGAATCTGAATATCTTTTTCAGACACTCCATCCTCTTTCAATTGTTGAATCAGTTGGTTTTCCAAAGCAATAAAATCTTCATTCAGACTATTGAAATCCAAATTCGTACTAATCATAAATTCAGTTTTGATGACGTCATACTTTAAATCGGTTGTTAATAGACCAGTGGCAGAATTAATTCCTGGATATAACGGGATGATTACTTCTGGGATATTTAAGATTTGGGCCACGTCTACAGCGTGCAACGGACCTGCACCACCAAATGCCACCAATGAAAACTCCCTAGGGTCCTCCCCTTTTTGAATGGTTTTTTCACGAATCGCATTTGCCATGTTGTTATTCATGATTTGAAGAATACCTTCAGCCGTTCTTTCTCTGCTTAAATCTAATTTCTCAGCTAATTCGTCAATTACCTTGTAAGCAGCATTTGTATAGATTTTCATTTCTCCGCCAAGGAAGTTGTGCTCATCAATTCTTCCTAATACAACATTCGCGTCACTTACTGTCGGTTTTAAACCTCCGTGACCATAGCAAGCTGGTCCCGGACGAGATCCTGCGCTCCTAGGTCCTACTTTGAAGGCTCCCCCTCCATCGATGTGGGCAATACTGCCTCCGCCTGCTCCAATCGTATGAATATCAATCATCGGCACCATGACAGGATATCCAGCAATCCAAGTGTCACGAGCAGAAGATTCACTATAACCGCTATCAGTAATGATACCGATGTCGGCACTTGTTCCTCCAACGTCAAAGGTGATTAATTTTTCGCGATTTGTTAATTCACCGGCCCATGCTCCGCCTAATATTCCTGCGGCAGGACCTGATAGAAGTGTATTTACAGGCTTTTCTGAAACAGTTTTCGGTGTGGCCACTCCACCGTTTGAGCACATGATATGAAGTTCAGCGGGAATTCCAGAATCCTTCAACCGCTGTTCAAGGTTTTGAATGTAACTTTTAACTTTCGGTCCAACAAAACCATTAATAGAAGCAGTGGTAAAGCGTTCAAATTCACGGAATTGTGGTGAAACATCAGACGATACGGTAATAAATGCTTCTGGGTAATCTTCTTCAATAATTTCCTTCACTCGTTGTTCATGTGCAGGATTAATATATGAAAATAGGAAGTTGACAATAATCGAATCGACTCCCTTTTCCTTTAATGCAGCTACAGCTTGACGTACTTGATCTTCATCTAAGGGAGTAATAACCTGATCCTTTGCTGGACCCATTCTTTCAGCGACGGCCACCCGATTCCTTCGTTGCACAAGAGGTCGATCCTGCCAAGGGATTTCCTGCATAATCGAATAATTTTGCGGACGTTGATGGCGTCCGATATGTATGATGTCCCTATATCCTTCTGTGGTGATCATACCTGTTTTAGCCCCATCATATTCAAGGATTGCATTTGTAGCAATGGTCGTTCCATGGAATACGTGATCAATTTCTGTTTTATTAATATTCTGTCGTTCACACAATTCAAGAATTCCATTAACAACACCTGTGGATGGATCTTCTAATGTGGTTGGCACTTTATGAATAGCTGTTATCCTACTTTCCGTATCACTGTAGATGACATCTGTGAAAGTGCCCCCTACATCAACGCCAAATAATTTCATAATGCTTTTCCTCCTTTTTATTTACTTATACTTAATAATGCAAGAACTGTGCCAAAGTGAAAATGTTAATAAAATAGCTTTCCTGGTGTAGAGCTTTTATCAAAATTGCAAAAATGCAATTTAATCTTCAAAGATTCGACACCTTCATTCTAAAAATTCCTAATTTTTAGTCAAATTAAAAGAGTAAAAAATCATACCAAATACCGTAATTCACAATTCTTAAAATTCCTAATAGTTTGATAGAAAGGTAAATTGCAAAATTACAATTGATATTGCGATTTTGCAATTTTAATATTGTACTTTTGCACTTTTCGAGTAATAGTTGCTGGATCTACCCCAAGTTTTTTACTTGCTTCCTTCATAGTGAGAGACGATTCTAATGCTTGAAGAATCATCTTTTTTTCAAACATCTCCATTTCATGCTTTAAATTCCCATGAATATACTCATCCGTTTTAGTCGTTGATTTTACAAATTTATCTGGTAAAGCCTTTAGCTCAATATGTTGTGATGGAGATGTGAGGACAAGCCTTTCAATTGTATTTTGTAATTCTCTCACATTCCCCTTCCATTCGTAATCGATAAAAAACTGCACCACTTCTTTATCGATTGTTTTATAGAGTTGGTATTTTTGATTAAATGTATCTAAGAAATGGCTAATCATAAAGGGAATATCCTCTTTTCGTTCAGCCAATGGGGGGATGATAATAGGAATTACAAACAAACGATAATATAAGTCTTCACGGAATGTTCCTTCTTTGACCATATCCTCCAAATTGCGATTTGTTGCCGTAATAAAACGGACATCCACTTGTACTGGTTTTGTTTCTCCAAGTGGCGTAAACTGCTTTTCTTGTAATAATTGAAGTAATTTCGCCTGTAAATTAAGCGGTAATTCTCCGACCTCATCTAAAAATAAAGTACCTTTATCAGCGGCTAAAGCTAACCCCTTTTTACCTTCTTTATTTCCGCCAGTAAATGTACCTTTTGCATAACCAAACAGTTCTGATTCCATAATACTCTCAGGAATGGCACCACAATTTATCTTAATAAAAGGAGCATCTTTTCTATTACTCAAATGATGAATCGTTCTAGCTAAAACTTCCTTTCCTACACCTGTTTCTCCGTGCAGAAAAATGGTAGCATCTACATCCGCTACTCTGCAGGCAAGCTCATAAACCTCTTCCATTGCCTTTGATTTAAACACAAAACTTTGCTCTTGCTTTTGAAATATATTTAGTTGCTGTTGATAGTAATCGAGTACAGCTTTTGTTTCTTCTAATTTTTTTTGCAGGTTAGCAATCTCTGTTACATCCTTTGAAATATTAATTACCTTGCTCAACGTCCCATCAGCATGGAATATTGGATGTCCTTCAACCATCAATCGTCGCCCGGATTTCGTTACTTGGTGCATCGTTACTCTACGTTTATTCCGAATGACATGTAGGGTTGAGGACGTATCAATGACGCCATTCTTTTCTAATGCCGATGCCACTTTACCTACTAATTCAAATTCCTTAACACCTAGGATTTGCTCACAAGTATTATTCACACGCAATACTTTTCCATTGGCATCCGTAATCGTAACCAATTCACCGCTCAAATTCATAATTGCTTCTAATTCCTGCTTTAAGTCTATTACTCTAGAAGAATGGTCGATAAAATCATGATAGGTATGATCATCTAAAAAAAGAATCCCTCCCAGTTTTCCTGGAACTAAGGAAATATTCATTAGACACAGATTGATATTAGTTGTATACTCGGTAATCTCAAAATTCCCGTCTTTAATGACTTTTATTATGCTGCTCCCTGGCAATACCTCTTGAATAAATTTCATATAGGGCTTTTTTATCTTTAGAATATCCTCACATACGGGGTTAGCATATTGGATTTCACCTTTAAAATCTACTAATAGCAAGCCAAAAGGAAAGTTGACACCTAGTTCATGTAATGGAAACATATTTTGTTCCTCCAGACTCCTTGGTATTTTAAGATTATAAAATATATTATAAATTAGATTTGTTTATTTTTCCTTCTAATTATTAGACAATTGCTACTATTTAAACTTGAAAGACAACATTAAAGTGCCACACCAGCCAATTACAATAGTAGGTGTTTGGCATTGTTTCGGTTTGATAGATACCAGCAACTAAAACACGCTTAAATAATTACCTTACCTTTCCCTCTCACAAAATCCTGCGATCGCTGGAAAACTCTCGAATTCCTTCCTCATGTCACGAAACGAAATCACACCATTTCCTCTATCGAGCTGGTAATCTAGCGAATACTCGTGACAATTCAATGGGTTTTGATGAAATGTGTTGGTATAAAATTGGATGACATCCTGATCGTTGGCTGCAAAGATAAAAACAAAATCCTTCTGGTTCATTTTCAGTGAGAAGATGCTCACTTTATGAAAGCCTAATACATTGTTTTGAATCAATTCCTTTACTTTCTGATGGTCCGCTTGATCTAAGTCTTTGATGGAAAAGTCGTCCTCTAATGAAATTTTCTTCTCTGCTAGTAAATGGTAGATGTAATGGGCCAATGATGATTCTTCATAACGGAAACAATCCATATATAGTTCTTTCACAATCATGTGATCACACCTCGATATACGATTTTTTTTACGAAATAGAGATTATTTGTCCTCAATTCTTCCTGTATGCTCGTTGTAATCTACAGGTACAATTCCAACAGGACCATTTCTGTTTTTCGAGACAATGATTTCAAGGGAATGATTGTCCGTTTTCTTGTCGTAATACGCTTCACGATATAAGAACAATATGACGTCAGCGTCCTGTTCGACACTGCCCGATTCTCGGATATCAGACATCATCGGCCGTTTATCGGCTCTAGATTCCACTGAACGATTAAGCTGAGCCAAACATATCACGGGACAATCAAAATCCTTCGCTATCGTTTTCAGAGATTTGGATATTTCCGTTACTTGCAAATGGGAATTCCCTCCGTGAAATTGACTAGATTGGATTAATGTTAAGTAATCGATAAAAAGGATGGGTTTCCTGTATGGAAATTGGCTCATCATCTTTCGGGTTTTGGCTCTCATTTCAGCAATGGTTTGTCCTGCCCCATCAAAGATTTGCATATGGGTTTCAGTGAGATCACCTATCACATCCGACCATTTTTTCTTTTGATTTTCATTTAGCATTCTTTTTGGATCACGCATTTTTGAACGATTAAAGCCCCCAGTCGAAGCCATTAATCGAGCGGTGATCAACCGCTCAGGCATTTCCAAAGAAAAGACGAGTGGCAAAAATCCTGCCCAACCGGCCATTTTGGCAAAATGAAGCATCATATCGGTTTTTCCCATCGAGGGTCTTGCGGCCAGAATCGTCACTTCGCCATTCTGGAAACCACCCGTTACTTCGTCAAGCTCTTTGATGCCTGTTGTTACACTGTTCAACGATACTTGATCTTCCCATGGTGCCTCATAAATATCTGCCAACGCATCCTGTAAGGACGTGTGATCCTCCATCTTCATTTGGTTAATTTTATCCAATTCAGCAATGACTCTAGCAATCTCCCAATCATTCATGGCTGCAAGCGTCAAGATATTTCTCTTTTCCCGTTCCTTCCACATGTCCAGAATGAGCTTCTCCGTACAGTCGAATTTCTCAGAATCCGCGTGCGATAGCAGCTCGGATAGGTACGACATTCCACCGAATGATTCGAGGTCTGGTAAGGTGGTAAATGAGATTAAATCAATATTCTTACCCGCCCGGTTTAATTCCACCATTCTTCGCATGATTTCTTTATGACGTGTACTTTCCAGCTGTTCCGGTTGGATCACGGTATCATTAAGCAAATACTCCGCCTTCATCAAACTGCCTAAAAATGCTTTTTCGGCCATGCTCATTCCTCTTCACCTGCTGTCAGGTCAAGTTTAAATCTGCCTGGAATTGCTCTTCCAGCAGGAAACGATTCGGATGATTTCCTATGCTTTTGTGCGCAATTTTGACTCTGATAAAAAGAATCAATTTCTTCTACGGTCTTTAAGGAGTCATTATTCCAGTTTTTCAAAATCCCAACCACATAACTCAGACTTCGCTTGTTATTGGCACTCGCAATATTCATCGCTTTTAAAATTACCTCTTTCGGTTGCAAAAAGATAGAATCATCTAACCAAGATAGCAACTGTTGTTTAGCATTCACGTTCGAAAAACCAAAGCCATTGTTGTCCCAAAACTCAACAATTTCTTTCACATCACTTTGATCATTCTGTAACGGATTCTCGATATCTGGATTTTCCTCTATATTTGGATGAAAAGGTTCTTTTTGTTGTTTTTTAATTACATTAAAATTTTTAATACCTTTTTCTTTTTGTCCCCGTATCGTATCACGCTGCGTGAACGGACTATCTAACTCTTCAAAATCTGTATGGACATATGTATTTTTTTCATCTTCATCACTCATATCATTGCTTTTAAACATATCTTCTGGTTCACAAAAGGATTCAAATAAGCTGAGTATTTCCTGTTTAACAATGGATTCCGAAACATAAAGGATGAGAGAGAGATCCTCGACATCTTTTAATTCGGAATAAATACAATCCATCACCGGTTTCCCACCTTTATGCAGGTTGTATTTCCCCCAATTTTTAATCGCGAGTTCTCTCGTTTCAGGATTGTAACGAATGACCTTATGGTGTTCGATGAATCGATCCATTAACGAATGAACAGCCTCGATTGAATACCCTAAGTCAAAAGCCATTTGTTTTTTGGTAATCTTATAGATTCCAATTTGAGTCGTATGTGGATTCGTAAGAAGATATAAATAGAAGTATTTGTCCTCCGGAGTCATCTCCTCAGAAACAACTGGATTCTTCCAAAAATCAGTACGTACCATTCGATACTTTACCATCATCAACCACTGCCTTTCTTTTAATAAATTTCCTTCATATTTCATATAGAAAGAAATGAAGAAAAAGGTCATATGTTTTTCACTAGAATAAGAATTTTTTATGACACCTTTTCATCACCATGTCCTTAGCGAGGGTTTTAAGTGTAAGCCCTTACTTCGGTACTTCTACAATATCGAGATTGGCAAGGTAAAGCGAACTACCAAATTTCAAATTTGAGGCCATTTTTAGTGCTTAAACATCAAAAAACGCCTCCAAATTTGATTTTTGGAGGCGTTTTTTGCAATTTCAGTCACTTTTGAGCTTATTTTTCATACGAAGCTATTTATACTGTTTTAGGAGAACAATATGATACTATTCGCATGGACATGAATGGGTGTTTCTACAATGGAACATTTTTCCCCATCTCTGATTCGGGAAGTCTGTTTAATTGATTAAACTTTAATCCCGATACGATAAATCCCGCTCCTGTGAAAAGAGCGCCTATGAGTTCAATCATCTTCTGGGCGTCTCCGGAGACACTTGCCGCAGCAAACACGATGGTGCCGATCAATAAAAGATAGCCTGAAATTTGATGAAATACCTTCCCTCTAATCATCGAGATTCCAAATAATATCATCCCTATGACAAACAGGAGAGGTCCAAACGTATAAATGGGCTCAGTAAAAGTAGTAGTAAAAACTTGATCGACTGTTTCCCCTGAAGCTTGTGCCATTTCTACAAAAACAATCGCTGTGACAATGATGTTTCCCACATTTCCTATAATCATAGCAAAAAGACCCAACCAATATCAAAGAACTAATACATGAGATTTGAAACTTTTGAGTGAGGCCCTGTTTCTTAGTGATCTTCCAGATGAATGTCACAATTAATTTTCTTTAGTAAAGCTTAATTATAAATAGGATGTTTAAATCCATAGTTTTGTGGGTATTGTAATGTAACTAGATTAATAGGAGTTGAGAAAATGGAAAAACAAGACCTATTAAATCAAATCACAAATAGTGACGGTAATGTGAAAATATCGTCTATTTCATCCACAGAAGAAGGAGAACATCTAATTAATTTGGCTAAAACTTTAGAACATGAAGGAAAAATCGTATTGTTGGAATATTGTATGGAACAGGAACCAGTTTCAGTCTCTTTGAAGACTAAGCTAATTAAATGATTTAAATTGCCCACTAGGATTTTTCCTAGTGGTTTTTTTTATTATACTGTTATTTTTTTGTAAGCAGGGGTAAACAGTAGAAAATGAACTAGGAGTGGTAGGATGAAAAATGTAGAGAGCAGCAAATCACATATAACTAATAAAATGGATCATCCTGAACAATATGAAACATCCAATGAAAGCTTGTTTGATAAATTTGAAAGTGAGAGAACTGTAGACCCAATACCTATGGAAGACCTAACCGAGGAAAAACAAGAAGAAAAGCATCCGCATGATACAAAAGATACCTCCTCCAGCGTAAAAAAATATCGTGGGTTGTAATTTTCATCTGTTAGTCAATGAACCGCTCGTTCATTGACAGTGAGAAATGCTTTTGAATAGATCCCATTAAAAGAAAATATGATAAAAGTCAATTTATTTTGGGTAATATACAAATATCCAGCTAATTTTCCAAGAAAGAAGGGATTATGTTGATTTGGACAATTGTAGGTTTATTATTATTATTTTGGGTCATTGGTCTTATATTTCATATTGCCGGAGGACTTATTCATCTCCTACTTGTAGTTGCTGCCGTGGTAATAATTTACAAACTAATTTCAGGTAAGACGAAAAATAAAGCCTAAACACGGCCCTATTTAATACAGGTTGAGCTCAACAGGAATAGTGAGGCAACAACATAAAAATGCCAGAAACCTTCATTTAATCGGAGGGTTTCTGGCATTTTATATGACTATATTCAAACTTTTTTCGAACTATTTTTTTATAAAACATAAACTACTTTCCTTTTATTTTTTCCATTTTAGTTTTGGAAATTGTTTGGTTGTTCCCAATTAAAGTAATCTCACTAAATGGATTTGCATCTCCCAGTTTAACACCCGATTCAATGAAAGTATCACTACCCACAATTGTGCGATTAATCATTGCATTCTCACCTATAAACGTATTTGGTAAAATAACGGAATCCTTTATTACAGCACCTTTACTCACTATGACTCCGTGATAAAGAACTGAATTCTCCACCTTACCAAATACCTTAGAGCCGTCAGATACTAATGATTGGTAAAGATAAGCTTTTCCGTCCAAATAAAATGGTTGTTGAGAGGTTTCATTTGTATAGATCCCCCACTCTTCATGTTGTAAGATGGGATTGGTTTTATAGTAAAGCAAATCCATATTTGCTTCCCACAGGCTTTGAATTGTTCCAACATCCTTCCAATAACCGTTAAAACGATAAGCATACACCTGATGGTTATCATTAATCATCGCTGGGATAATATCCTTACCAAAATCCTTTGAAGAAAATGGATTTTCTTCCTCCATTTCTAAATATTTTTTTAATATATTCCAATTAAAAATATAGATTCCCATCGAGGCCAAATTGGATTTCGGTTGGTGTGGTTTTTCTTCAAAATTCAGAATTCTTTTTGTGTCAATATTTATGTTCAAAATGCCAAACCGACTAGCTTCATTCCATGGAACACTAATGACAGAAATAGTGGCGTCGGCTTTTGTTACTTGGTGCTGTTCAAGCATTTTTCTGTAATCCATTTTATAAATGTGGTCACCTGCAATAACGAGAACATACTCTGGGTTATAACTTTCAATATAGCTTAGGTTTTGGTATAAAGCATGGGCCGTTCCTTCATACCACCTTCCACCGTTTTCACTTTGGAAAGGTGGAAGAATCGTGACGCCGCCTTCTTTTCGAGCTAAGTCCCAGTGCTTTCCATCTCCGATATAATTTTGAAGAGTGTGAGGTTGATACTGTGTCAAAACACCAACTGTATCAATCCCCGAATTGCGGCAATTGCTTAATGGAAAATCAATAATTCGATATTTTCCACCGAACGGTACGGCTGGTTTTGCTGTTTTTGTGGTCAAATCTTTTAATCTAGTTCCTCTGCCGCCTGCCAAAAGCATGGCAATACATTGTCTTGTTGTCATAGTCTCCCTCCTATTAAAAAATTTTTCTATATTATATACGTTCCCCTTTAAAGGTTTTTTAAACTAACAACTCAATAAAACTCACGTTTTTCATTTGGTTTTATCATGTAAAGATGATGTTTAAGAACAGTAATATGACTTGGCGTCTTGGTATACACTTCTCCATCCATATCTGCATCCATTTCCGCTTCTGTATAAATGGAGATTGATTTTCCAGAGTAATGGTTCATTTCCTGGCTTAACTCATTATTTTGAATAGTAATATCAGTCGTGAAAAGTTCTTTCAACAGCGTCAAGTTTGTATGTTTGATGATAAATACATCTGCAACCCCATCATTATAACTGATTGCTTTAAAAGGCATCATATTTGTTCCTAAGTAATTCCCGTTGGCGATAAAAATCAATAGCGCCTCTCCTTGCATTCTTTCCCCATCGATATCTAATGTATATTTAAATGGATCCATATTTTTCATGGTCCTGATTGCACTGAGCAAATAACTAATCTTACCAAAATGTTCCTTTTGTGTTTGTTTAATATTATTGGAGGTTTCTGCGATTAGACCGGTGCCCCAAAAGTTTAAACAGAATTGTTCATCCACTTTGAGAACATCCACAGGTATACTTTCACCATTGATGATTTGCTCCGCTGCTATAGCGATATCCTGGTCAACATTTAAGGTCCTTGAAAAATCATTACAGGTACCAGCAGGCAGTATACCTATCATCGGACGATGATCCAGTTTTGACAATCCATTGACACATTCATGGATCGTACCATCTCCACCAAGGATAATCACCAGATCAACATCCGGTCCATATAGCTGACAAAGCTCCTTTGCATGGTTGATTCTTTGTGTTTGTATAATCATTAAATTTGAAATACCGGAAGACAGAATCGGGACAGAAACCCCGAGAGCCTGTTTAATATCCTTTTGTCCGGCATTTCCGTTATAAATTAATAGTGCTCGTTCGTATCGGATATAAATCACTTCCTAATTAGCTATTTATTGTTATGTACCCAATTATCGTGGATTCTTTACCTTGAGATTCTACTAATTTAGAATTCTAAGCAAAACATTATGGTGTAACATGCCTTTTTGAAATAGTTTTTGTCAGTCAGCGATTCTAAATAATAATCATTTTTCCAATTGACCATTTTTTTCGAGGAATATAAAAACCCCAAAAAAATAGTACGCATTTTAAGTTGGAACATATTGTTCATTAAAGTTTTGAGAATTATATATTAATATAGTATTTATAACCGAATTAGGGATTTAGATAGGCAATAACCAAATTAGGGTATTGTACCAGTTTATTTAAGTGTTTCCTTTCCTAGTTTCTCAAGTTCATACTCCTAGATGCTAGAACCCGGATCCCGGCTGCCCTTACGGTGCTTTTGACCGTTTCTTCCCGTAAGACATCGGTCTTCCCCCGTTAGATAAAGGTCGACGCTAAGCATATATCCCTCGAAACAGCTTCACAGAGGGGCGTAGATTTCGGGACTGCAGTATTCGTTAAATCCTTCTGGCCTCTAGGTTTGCTCGCCACACAGACTGTTCCGACCTTATTCTCTCAGTGTAGAATAGACCGCCGCGACTTTTACTTCCAAGCAGAACGTGGCTTGTTACCTCCCCACGCATTGGATATACTAGTCATCCGAATTCGGCCAATTGATGACAGGAGACTTTCACTCCTTAAGATTCTCAGCCTTGACGGCTGCTCCACCTAACTGTCTACGCTTAAAGACTATAGTTATCTATAGTCCTCCAAGACTCGCTACGAGCGAATGGCTAGTTCTTACTCGACGGGAATCCCACCCGCTATATGACACGACCTATGCTCGGCCGCACACCTGCCCCTTTAATTGAAAAATATCTCTCTTAATTTTAAAAAATATTCACCAAACCATTTTTATGAATATTAAAATCAGTAAAGCGTTTGTCTACCTTTTTAACATTCAAAGTAGCAGAGTGACACAAACTTCTGTCAACCTTTTAAAAGCAGTGCGAATTACCTTGAAACTTTAACCCCAATTTCCTAAATAATCCCTTCAAATCAACAAAAAGAAGCAGTCTAATTCCTATGCAATTTAGACTGCTAATTAGTTTTTTTTATGTTTTGTACTCGATAACAGAACCCGTTACCTTTTTAGGAGCTTGGCTTTAATAATCAGCACTTGTCCCATTCAACTTTATTCTGAGTGCATATGTAATTATTAAGCCCACCAGACATACATAATTACCTCAGAAATGGCGTTTCATTTATTACGGATTTATGCCCAATTAAGCGGAAGCATCAGACAGGAATTTTTAGGAAGTATTTTTAGCATTAAAATAGCAATGCAGGCGAAAATGTGTTGCTGTTTTCACTCTTGTTATCAGTTAGTTTAAGTGTATTTCTTCACAATCTTTAGCAAAGCCATCATTTACTAAATATTTTTTTAAATTATTTAGGCTTTTATTTATCGAACCAAGACTTTAATCAATAAGAAGAACTTCATCACCTAACATGAATTTTACCAGTTTAAAAATCACATAATATGCGTATAAAAATTTATTTAAGGAGATCTCAATGAGAAAAATTCTACAGTGTTTCTTTCTATTTTCTTTTGTTGTCAATCTTGATCTTTATTGTTTTCATCAAAATGTAGTTGCAGCACAAACCAAACCCCTTCCAACACCTGGAATGAAGGTTGATCCAAAGAATACTGCTTTGGTGATCACAGATCCGCAAAATGACTTTTTAAGCCCAAAAGGTGTGGCATGGAATTTAGTCAAAGACAGTGTTGCTGAAAATCATACGATTGAGAACATTGAATTATTATTAAAAACAGCAAAGGGAAATAATTTCAAAGTGTTTGTGTCCCCGCATTACTATTATCCCTATGACCAAAAATGGATGTTTGGGGGAGCAATGGAACATTCTATGCACGCCCTTAAAATGTATCAACGAAAAAGTCCATTATCGCTTGAAGGCTTTAAAGGTTCTGGTGCGGACTTTCTTGATAGATATAAGCCATATATTGAAGATGGGCAAACCGTAATCACAAGTCCGCATAAAATTTACGGACCCGAAGCCAATGACTTGGTTTTGCAACTGCGAAAACAAGGAATTACCCGCGTCATTCTTGCAGGTATGTCTGGGAACCTATGCGTTGAATCCCATATGCGTGAACTAATTGAACAAGGATTTGAAGTGTCTGTGGTTCACGACGCAACAGCTGCTGCAAAAATAAATGATTTAGATGGGGACAAGGCTGCAAAAATAAACTTTCGTATGATTGCTAGTGCCTCATGGTCTACAAATGAGACTATAGATAAAATGAAATCAAGTCATAGATAATAGCCGGACAAATATAAAATTATCCTAGTCCACTCCACGGAAGTTTCTTTTAATGCAGACTAATTTACCAACAGAAGTCCCCCCATGGATGACTAGATCACTTAATTCATCCATGGGGGGGGTTCAATTATGAAATATTGCCTTTATTCTATAAAACTAATTCACAATTATTAAAGTAGGAGAAAATATAAAAATAGATAAATTTTAGTAAATCTATATTTTTAATAAAAAAACCTTTGTTAATATCTTTCGAAAGCCCAAAAAGGTTTTACTGCCTAGCTTTGCCAATTTATTTTTCAGAAACATTGGGTGGTATCCCGGTACTTCTTCTTGTTCGATATGACTTTATCAAATGTTGAGTTAATATTTCATGTAAACAGGAAAAAAACCTACACCTTTAAGATGTTGGCTTTTAATGATTTCCACCGGGTTCGAGCTAGAGTCTTGCCCTGTCAAGGTAAATGTCCTCTGGTGTCATTTCCTCCGAAACCATTGGATCCATCCAAAAATCAATACGCACTTTTCTAAACTTTGCCATCCTCAACCACTGCCTTTCTTCTAATAAAGTTCATTCATATTTCATATAGAAAGAAATAAAGAAAAAGGTCATTCGTTTTTCACTAGAATGGAAATTTTTAATGACACCTTTTCATCACCATGTCCTTGGCGAGGGTTTTAGCTGTAAGCCCTTACTTCGATACTTCTACACTATCGAGATCGGCAAGGTAAAGCGAACTGCCAAATTTGATTTTTGGAGGCATTTTTTGATGTTTTGGTGATTTTTTAGTGTTTTTTTTTGAGGGCATTAATCTTTCTGAGGTCAATAAAAGACAATTAGATGCTTTTTACATAGACATAATTGGGTGTTTCTACAATGGAACATTTTTCCCCATCTCTGATTCGGGAAGTCTGTTTAATTGATTAAACTTTAATCCGGATAGTATAAATCCCGCTCCTGTGACAAGAGCGCCTATGAGTTCAATCATCTTCTGGGCGTCTCCGGAGACACTTGCCGCAGCAAATACGATAGTGCCGATTAATAAAAGATAGCCTGAAATTCGATGAAATACCTTCCCCCTAATCATCGAGATTCCCAAAAATATCATCCCTAAGACAAACAGGAGAGGTCCAAACGTATAAATGGGCTCAGTAAAAGTAGAAGTAAAAACTTGATCGACTGTTTCCCCTGAAGCTTGTGCCATTTCTACAAAAACAATCGCTGTGACAATGATGTTTCCCACATTCCCTATAATCATAGCAAAAAGACCCAACCATCCGTTCCTTTCCCCTTGAATCGAATACAATCCAAAAAAAGCAAAGACAAGCAGGAAATGAGCCATAAAAACAAGAAACGTACCAGAAATGCTATCATGTTTACCTGCGGCAAGGTTTAAAGAATGCGCCAACACTAGGAGGATTCCAGAGAGAATGGAAGTAATACGCCCCATCCGAGCAATCGATTGATTCATAATCTTTTACACTCCTTAATAATTTTTTTAGCTAGGTTGCTTTAGGATTGGAAAAAGGGAAAATGAAAGTGCAGACAGTGTGTAATATCGTGAGGGATTAGTGAAGACTTTACCTTGTGTTAAAATTGTTTTCCTATTTAAAATTTAGAACGATAGTTTGAAAATGTAAAGGATATCTTTTCCAAAATTTATGACTCGTTATGAACCTCTGCGTAATTATCGTAATTTTATATAAAATTTTCATTCGTTTATCCTTACATAATAAATTTAGTTAGCTCCTGTATGAACGTCCCACAGTATTGATTTGAAGAGATAGGATAAACACTAAATATATTTTATTCCATGTTTGTCCATTTCTTATAATGCTTGTTTAACATATTTTAAATTATATTCAAAACCTACGTTTAATTGGAGGCTCTTATGTCTAATCAAATTAATATTTTCAACCTGCACGTAAACGGGATGGCACAAAATGCAAGTATTAATATAGGAAGAACCTTACACAATAGCCATACTGCAAACTTAAAATTATTTGGTGCTAATTTTTCAATGGGAGATTTTTCACCTGCTAAATCCATAATTATTACCGTGATTCAAAATTCCGATATAAGTGATCAAGGACAAAATGAAAACCCATCTTCATCAGACAAAAGTCAATGATGGTTCTAGACCCAGACTTTGTAATAACTCCTTTGCAAATTCCTTATCCTTTGGCGAACAGTGACTGTCATTGTTTGCCTGGTGGACTTTCTACAATATTAACAGGGAACAATGTTAAAGAAGCACAGAGCATAATTGAGCCCTGTGCATTTTTCATTTCTTTTCGCCATTATTCTATTAAAAAGGACTAGCTGATTCCAGGAAATCTCATTTTTAAGCGTTTGTTGATCGGCACACCGAGCTCCTTTTCCAGACGACGTTTCATCATATTGGCAATATGCTTGGCATTTTTAAGGAAATCGTGCTCCACGAAGTTTGAATGTACTCCCAGTAGGTGCCTTTCAGGCATCTCTATGGAAAAAACGAGTGGCAGAAATCCTGCCCAACCCGACATTTTTGCAAAATGAAGCATTACGTCGGTTTTACCCATCGATGATCTGGCGACGAGAATCCTCACTTCCCACTTAATAAAAAGGACCACTGGCCTAGTAACACTAAGTCCATGCATTTGCGTGTTCCTTTCAAATTACATTGTTATAGATATGATAGAACAGATGTGTTATAATATATATAGAACAGATTGGAGGGAAGTAACATGATTATTCAAATTGAACCTGATTCCGATATTCCCATTTACCAACAAATCACCAATCAAATCATCGAAGGAATCGCTAGAGGAATGATTCAGCCAGGTGACTCCCTGCCGTCTGTAAGGGCTTTTGCATCAGACCTTGGCGTAAACATGCATACAGTTAATAAAAGCTATCACCAATTAGAGAAAAAGGGAATCATCCGCATAGCCCCTAAATCAGGAGCAGTGATCTCTTCCCCACAAGATTTCAATGAATCTTCAAGCGATAGATTAAAGGATGAATATAAAACACTTATCGCAGAATCTCTTGTAGTAGGAATGTCCAATGAGCAAATTCATCAACTTGTCACTTCTATTATTGAAGATTTAAGGAAAAGCAATAAAAATCTCATGTAACAAGGAGGCGTATAACTATGACTTTGGCCATTTTTCTTATCATTGCAATTATTCTGGTTGGAATTCAAACCGCTGTTCCTTTTTTAGTCAAACGGACCGTTATATTTGGGGTCACCGTCCCAGAGAAATACCTAATGAACGAAAAGCTTACATCTTACAAAAAGGGATATGCACTACTAGTTTCCCTTCTTTCATTTGTGGTTTTAGCCGGCTATCTTCTTTGGGCACTATTAAATAACCCTTCTGAAGAACAAACTGTGCTGGTAGGGACGATCATTCAATTTGGCATCATTCTTTACAGTCTTTCCCTATATTTTTTCTATCACGGAAAAACGCTTCAATTAAAAACAAAAAATAACTGGGGAGAGGGCCTAAAACAAGTAAAAGTCACCGATTTATCCGTCCGGGCCCTGGATGAAATGCTTCCTTGGTATGTATATTTACTGCCAATCGTAATAACTGTTGGAGTCCTTGGATACACCATTCTCCAATACGACCTGTTGCCGGATCAGATTCCAACTCACTGGGGAATTAACGGTGAAGCTGATGACTTTACAGAAAAAACGCCCATGTCTGCAATCTTAATGCCGCTAACATTTTTAATTATGCAGTTCATGTTTTTAGCCATTCATAGTGGGACCAAGAAATCCGGCATTAAATTAAGTGCTACTAATACCAGTGCTTCGCGCATGCGCCAACTCTCTTTAAGGAAAAATTCAAGCTGGTTTATGTTTATCATTAGTTTCTTGTTGACGGTTATGTTTAGTTTCTTTCAATTAAAAACGATTCATCCTGATTTATTTGCTGGAATTACTATGGCTGCAACACCAATCATTTTCCTTGTCATTACATTAGCAGGAACTATTGCATTTGCTGTAAAAGTAGGACGATCAGATAAACTCGGCATGGATGAAACTGAAGAGGGAATAACCGATTATGATGAAGATGCCCATTGGAAAGGCGGCCTCTTTTATTTCAATCGAAAGGATCCATCGATCTTTGTTGAAAAACGATTTGGTGTTGGCTGGACGCTCAATTTTGGCAACCCGATCGGTTATCTAATTGTCTTCGTACCGTTGGTGATCATCTTAGTGATATCTTTTATTTAGATACGGTCCATTCAGTGCCTGTCCCCCACTACTCAAGAGCTATAAAGTAGTGGGGGCAGGCATTTTTTCATTTCGCCACATAATTTTTTATTTGTTTTGACAAAATAACAAATATACTGTAAATTAACATATGTACGAACAATAGGATTTAATTTTACTAGAATATTCGTGTTTGGGAGTGTAATTAATGGATAATGTATTTGATTATGAAGATATTCAACTGATTCCTGCTAAATCTATCGTTAACAGTCGTTCTGAGTGTGATACGAGTGTCACATTTGGTGGATATACATTTAAATTGCCAGTTGTACCTGCAAATATGCAGACGATTATAGATGAAAAGCTTGCGATTTTCTTCGCGGAAAACGGTTACTTCTATATTATGCACCGTTTCCAGCCTGAAAAGCGGATTTCCTTTATAAAGGATATGCAAGGACGTGGACTTATCGCATCTATTAGTGTCGGTGTAAAAGAGGGAGAATACGATTTCATCAACCAGCTGGCAGATGAAAAGCTAACACCTGAATTTATTACCATTGATATCGCTCATGGCCACTCAAATGCTGTAATTAATATGATTAAGCATATTAAGAAACACTTACCTAATAGCTTTGTCATTGCCGGAAATGTCGGAACTCCAGAAGCAGTAAGAGAATTAGAGCATGCCGGTGCAGATGCAACGAAAGTAGGAATTGGACCTGGGAAAGTATGTATTACGAAAATAAAGACAGGTTTTGGAACAGGCGGTTGGCAGTTAGCTGCTCTAAGATGGTGTGCCAAAGCGGCAAGCAAACCAATTATAGCTGACGGCGGCATTCGTACACATGGTGATATCGCGAAATCCGTACGATTTGGAGCATCCATGGTCATGATTGGTTCTTTATTTGCGGGTCATGAAGAATCTCCTGGGGAAACAATTGAAAAGGACGGAAAGTGTGTGAAGGAATACTTCGGTTCCGCTTCGGAATTCCAAAAAGGCGAACGAAAAAATGTTGAAGGTAAAAAAATGTACGTAGAACACAAGGGCCGTTTAATCGATACATTGATCGAAATGGAACAGGATCTTCAGTCCTCTATTTCCTATGCCGGAGGCAACAAGTTAAAAGACATCCGTACGGTTGACTATGTCATCGTAAAGAATTCCATCTTTAATGGTGATAAAGTTTATTAAAAAGTAAATGCCAGTCCCCCTCACTTGGTTACCAAATGATGGGGACTGGCATTTTTGTTATTTTATATTCTTTGAATGAAAAGTACGGCTATACAGGGTATACTTTTCAATCCTGTCGCGATTTGGTTCATACCCGATACCCGGAAGTTTGGGAATGGTAATCATCCCATCTTCAACGATTACCTCGGGGTCGATAATATCTTCCTTCCAGTAATGGGCTGAGGCCGCTGTATCACCTGGAAGTGTAAAATTAGACAAGCTTGTGATCGCAATATTATGTGCCCTGCCAACTCCAGACTCTAGCATTCCTCCACACCAGACGGGAATTCCATTTGCCTCGCATAGATCATGGATCCGTTTGGACTCGGTTAGTCCTCCGACACGGCCGATTTTTATGTTTATTATTTTACAACTTCCCAGTTGAATCGCCTTTCTTACATCTTCGACACTATGGATACTTTCATCCAGACAAATCGGAGTCTCTATTTGCGCTTGGAGCTGCGCGTGGTCGATGATATCATCAAAGCCTAATGGCTGTTCAATCATGGTTAAGTTGAATTGGTCCATTGCCTTAAGAGTATCGAGATCATCTAGTGTATAAGCGGTATTTGCGTCAGCCATCAATGGAATATCCGGGTACCGTTTACGTATCTCTGCTAAAATATTTAAATCCCATCCTGGTTGAATTTTCACTTTGATGCGCTTATATCCCTCTTGCAGACTACCTTCTATCAAATTCAATAGTTCTTCGACCGTATCCTGAATGCCAATACTGACACCAACTTCGATCTTTTCTAACTTTCCTCCGAGAGCGGCAGAAAGACTTATTCCCTGCTGTTTAGCATATGCATCCCAGATTGCCCCTTCCAGAGCAGCCTTCGCCATGTAATTTCCTCGAATATGATGGAACCGTTCGGAAACCTCATCCGGATGAGAAATCGGCTCTTTCAGAAGAAGGGGAATTAAAAAATCCTCCATCATATGCCAATTGGTTTTGACTGTTTCTTCCTTATAGGTGGCATCGATCGCAGCAACAGATTCGGCCCATCCCGAAATGCCATCCTTCGTTAGGACTTCCACTAAAATAAAATCTTTATCATATTCCGTTCCAACCGCTGTTGTAAAAGGGTGTAAAAGATCCATTTTCATATGTCGTAATACGATTCGTTGTATTTCCATTCTATCTATCCCTCACTTCGTTTTAAGTATGTTTCTTAGTTAATACATAGTGATGGAGGTAAGGAAGATTACTCTTTCGTAATGCCGTAACCGTCCATCCTTTGCTTAAATAATAGGTAAAAACTTCGCGCGTTTTCAGACGCCAATCCAATGCAGTTTCTAAATCATTCGCTTTTATGGTTTGGAATTGATTCGGAACAGGTACATACAGGACATTTACATTCCATTCGTGATCAAGTAACACAGCTTTCGGAACCGGGAAGCCCTGAGCATCTACTTCCACTTGAATCAATAGGGGCACTTCTTCGACTTTAGCAGAATCTTCCGATAGCTTCGGCGTTTCCCCAGCAATGTCCCATTCCACTAAAAAACGATCAGATGGTAAGCCTGCATTCAGAATATCAGGCATTTCACCGTAACAATTTTCAATATACTGCGTACAAACTCCACCTAATTTGCTTAAATTAAGATATCCATTAACCGTTTCTAGTGGATCATATGTCCACACGATTAATCGGTAGCCCTTACTAAGAGCTTCTTCTCGCTGCCTTAATTTTAATTTTTCACCGATGCCCATTTTTTGAAAATCTGGGTGAATGCCCATACTGTGTGAGCAAAGATATATGGTTGTCCCATTAAATCCAGGAAAGCTATATTGAAATCCAATTAATCGTGGGCCAGAAAAAGCGCCAATCACCAGCCCGCCATTTTTTACAACGGCAATGCTATGATTCACTGGGACCGGATCTTCATCCGCCCAAATAAGACTTTCTAAATCTCTCACGGCAGTCAATTCCTCTGCCGAATGTAACATACGAATCGTAATCGGTTCTAATAAATCCATCTTGAGTAACGCACCTCCTGCACTTGATTAGATGACACTTTTAAGAAAACTTTTTAAACGATCACTATTTGGATTGCTGAATAGTTGAAGTGGCGGTCCTTGTTCCTCAATGACACCGTCACACATATAAATAACTCGATCAGCTACTTCTCTAGCAAACTTCATCTCGTGTGTTACGATCAGCATCGTCATTCCTTCTTCGGCTAACCCCTTCATAACATTGAGAACCTCACTAACTAGTTCTGGGTCTAACGCAGAAGTCGGTTCATCAAAGAGCATAATTTTCGGATTCATGGCCATCGCCCGTGCAATCGCGACCCGCTGCTGCTGACCACCGGAAAGCTTCCTTGGGTATACATCCTTTTTATCTTTAAGACCGACTCTTTCGAGGAGGACTAAAGCCTGTTCGACAGCTTCTGCTTTAGACTTCTTTAACGCCTGAATAGGCGCCTCTATAATATTTTGTAAGACGGTAAGGTGCGGGAATAGGTTAAATTGTTGAAATACCATGCCCACTTCCCGTCTAATTTGTTGAATACTACGCGAAGAATAGTTTAATTCCATTCCATCAATCGTAATTCGACCAGAAGACAGGGTCTCAAGCCCGTTCAGACAGCGGAGGAGCGTACTTTTACCCGAGCCGCTTGACCCAATCAGAGCAACAACCTCGCCAGGATACACCTGTAAATTAATCCCTTTTAAAACTTCTAGCTGATGGAAACTTTTATGGACTTTTTCAATTTCAATAATAGGATGAAGATGATCTTTCACATGATTTGACACATTAGGTCCTCCCTTGACTAACGTTCGCTGATCGACAACTTAAATTCTACTTTTCTTAAGAAAAACGAGAAGATCGTGGTCATCACTAAGTAAAGAATGGCAGCTGTAATATAGAATTCAATAAATGCATAATTCGTTGACGCAAATCTTTGTGAAGTCATCATCAATTCTGAAACGGTAACAAGCGACGCAAGCGATGAATCTTTTAATAGTGTGATAGATTCATTTCCAATCGCAGGGATACTTACTCTTAGCGCCTGCGGGAGAATAATTCTTCTCATAATTGTGGGATAACCCAGTCCAAGTGACTGAGCTGCTTCCATCTGCCCTTTTGGGATGGACAAGATCCCTCCTCTTAAAATTTCAGCAATATAGGCTCCGGCGTTTATTCCTAACGCCAGCACTGACGCGGTAAAGGGATCTAGTTCAATCCCGAGTTGCGGAAGGCCGAAGTAAACAAGAAATAGTTGCACCAACAGCGGGGTCCCCCTAAGGACCCAAATATAAAAGTCGGCGAACAATGACAAAATCTTAAACTTTGAAATCTTCAAGATTACAATGATAATTCCCATCACTAACCCAAGGATTAAGGAAAGAATCGAGATTTCAAGGGTCATGATCGATGCCTTGAGTAAAAATGGAATGTATTCAGTTACAAGAGAAAAATCTAACATATCTTTCGCTCCTTATCGGATGTCTTTTCCAAACCATTTTTTACTAATTTCTTCGTATTTACCGTCTTTTTGCATTTCGGCGATCACCTTATTGATTTCTTTACGGAAATCATTATCTTCTTTGCGAATCGTCATGCCCGCTAATTCAGTATTTAATAGTCCGGCAATTGCTACTAAACTATAATTCTGATCGAGGATAATTTTGGCACCGACGCCTTGGTCTGTTGAAACACCATCAAGACGTCCATTTACTAAGTCTTCAAAAGCAAGAAAATCATTCTTATACAGTTTCACGTCGGCCCCAAGCTTGGTTACCTCTTCTGCTGCAGTAGTTGAGATCGTTACTCCAATCTTTTTCCCTTTCATGCCTTTTGGGTCTTTTATCGAAGAATCTTTTGGAACAAACAACTGATTACCAGTGGTAAAATAAGGGTCGCTAAACGATACTTTCTTCTTTCTTTCCTCGGTAATCGCCATATCTGAAATGATAATATCAAACTTTTTCCCCGTTAATGCAGGGATCATACTATCCCAGGGGTTTGAGACTAAAACCGCTTTCACACCAAGTCTTTTTGCCACTTCTTGAGCAATATCCACGTCAAATCCTTCTAACTCATTGCTTTTATTAATGTAGTTATATGGAGGGTACGCTCCCTCAAGGGCAATCTTCATTTCTCCCTTATCCTTAATCGACTTAAGTGTATCTCCTTTTGCTGAACCGCTGGCATCCTTGCTACCACCGCACGCAGCCATGATCAGGACTAGACACGCTATACACAAACCAGCCATAAACTTTTTCATCTTAATCCCCCATTACCGTTTATTTTTATGATTATTTGAAGCAGCCTTATAAACTAGACATGATAATATTTTCGTTCCATAGAGGAGCGCTTCTTGATTAAATTCCATCTCCGGGTGATGAAGACCAGGACGCAAGTCACAGCCAAGTCCAATCATGGTCGCCTTTATTCCCGGATTTTGAAGGGTATAGAAATGAAAATCTTCACCCCCTTGTGAAATACAGTTGTCCACCACATTTTCTTCTCCCATGACAGTGGCCGCAGCCTCCTTTGCCATCTTAATCGCTTCATTATTTAATCTTGCGGCTGGAACAAATTCTTCCACAGAGGCGCTTATTCTTGTCCCAGTAAGAGCACCTACTTTCTCAAGCAAATCTAATGCTCTGGACTGCAGCTCTTCCATGTCTTCATTTGTTGCTGCCCGTAAATCTAATATAAAATTTGCCGTTTCAGGAATGACATTGGAGGAATTTCCCCCAGCATGTAAACCCGTCATTTTTATCGAAAAAGAATCAGGGTTTTTTAAACGAATGTTTTGCAAGGCTTGGATTACGTAAGATGCCGCTTCGATCGAATTGTTACCATCCTGGGGCCGCGATGCATGGGCTTGTTTCCCCTTAATGACTCCGTAAATGGTGGTACAGGAACTATGCACGATGGCAGGAGCGGCTTTCCCCATCGGAACTTCCATCCAGGGTCGTAGATGTACACCAAATAAGTAGTGGACACCTTCCAATGCTCCATCTTGCATCATTTGTAGTGCACCTTCGCCTTTCTCCTCTGCTGGTTGGAAAATGAAACGAACCGGCTTTGATCGTTCTGGTTTACAAGCCGCAAAAGCCAAGGCAGTATGTAGTACCATCGTGCTGTGGGCATCATGGCCACAGGAATGATTGGGTTGGACCTTCCCTTTCACTTCTTGTAATAGGGCATCCAGATCCGCGCGTAAAGCAACGATTTCGTCGCCTTCACCTGGTATATCAGCAATAATTCCATAGTGACCAGCGAAGGTCTTAAATGATATCCCCGCTCTTGTTAACACTTCCTGAATATATTGGGAAGTCTTTTGTTCTTGCCAGCTAGGTTCAGCCAATTGGTGCAGGTCAGCATAAGTCTTTAAAATGGCTGTCTCCTGCTCATTTATAAAATGAATAAGCTGGTTCATTGAATTTCTCCTCTCCTAACAAGTGTTCATTCAATAAAAACATGGTAATTCGTGTAAAGCTCTTCTAATTTCTGCTGCCGAGCTTGAATCCGCTGAGAATCTTTCACCTTCATCCCGGCAATGATAAAATCCAACAATATAATGGCTGGTGTAATGGAATGGGCGGCCGATTCTGAATCTTCCTCCGTGGTTAATGTAAGGTCAGCGATTCGACCAATGGGAGACAATAAACGATCGGTCACGCAAATTAAAGGAATCCCCTGTTTTTTGGCACACTCTGCAATATGCAAGGTTTCCTTCGAATAGCGCGGAAACGAGATAATAAATAAAACAGAACGCTCACTTAAATCCCCCAACCGCTCGTAGATTTCTCCAGTTGATGGGCAGAGTGTGACTTGATCCCGAAGAGAATGGAGCTGGAAAGAAAACCAGTGTGCCGGTGCATAGGATGCACCCATTCCCAAAATGAAGATTCGATCGGCATTGATTAATTCATTAACAACCTTCCATAGTTCTGTTTCATTCAGTTGATGATTGGTTTGCCGCTGGGAAAGAATTTCTTTTTCCAGGATCTCTGTAAAGAGAGACGTGTGCTCTTCCTCTTTCCTTTCTACTTGCGGATCTGAACTAAATGGATGCAAACTTTTGTTTACGATTTGCTGTTGAATGTAATTCTGCATTTCACTGAAACCATTAAATCCTAATGCGTAGGAAAGACGGATGACGGTGGTTTCACTAACTTCTACCTTCCGTCCAATCATCATCGCTGTGCTAAAAGCAGATTCATCCAGTTTTTCTATCAAATGTTTGGCAACTTTTTTTTGCCCAGGTGACAAGGTATCATATTTTTCTTTAATAATCCTTTCAAAACTTTTCATACGGCCCTCCAAAATGTGCAGTTAATACTTCATTTTTTATAAATGTTGCAGTAACTTCTTTATTGTTTTTTATTATACATCATTTCTTGAATATTTAGAAATATTTTTTATTAAAAACTACTTTTTTATAGCATGTTCGGAAAAATGAATTTGTATCGAATGTGTGTGAACAACTGAAAACCATGTTTAGTAGAAATACAGTTTAATTCGCTCCATAGCAATCAAGTTAGCTGTATATCAAAGTAGTCTGCAATGTAATAAAAAAACACCCACAAACGTTGATTAAACGCATTTTGTGAGTGTTTTATATTTTATGGAAAATCCGAGTCAGTCCCCCGGCACGTTAAAGCATTAACATACTGGGGGACTGACCCTAAAGGTTTTAATATATTGAAATAGGTTATTATGAAGGATTCTTAATGGAGAGTTTTAGCTATTTTTCAACTTATGAATTTCCCTGGAGTGTTCGGAAATCATCCGGTCATAATATTCAAGGTCATATTTTGTAGCCATAGAATTTTTGATATCTTTCACATCATCTATAACAATGTCTACTTTCGTTGCCATTGCATCCATTCTTTCGTTTGTTTCGGAAAGCTTTACATTCGTGGCTGCTACTGTATTAATTAATTGTTGTAATAAATCCCCTTGTCTTTTTTGTTCAGTATTTAATCTTAGATCCATGTCAGTTATCTTTTGATCCGTTCCAGTGATTCTTTGGTCCATGTCAGTTATCTTCTGATCCATGACATTGATTCTTTGGTCCATGTCAGTTATCTTTTGATCCATGACAGTGATTCTTTGGTCCATGCCAGTTATCTTTTGACCCATGCTAGTGATTCTTTGATCCATGTCAGTTATCTTTTGATCCATGCCAGTGATTCTTTGGTCAATCGTGTTTACTTTTTGGTCCAAGGAATCAAGTTTGTCCAATATCAATTTGAGTGTTTTTTCCATCATTCTCACACCCTTCTTTTATTGGTTATATTATAGCAGGTTTATGTAGATATTTGTCGAGGGTTTCAAATTACTGTTCAACCTGGAAGGTAAACTGATAACGTCTCAATCAAAAAGGTGCCTGACACCATCCAAGAAAATGGATGGTGTCAGGCACCTTTTTTTATTTTACTTTATGATGCTATTTTTTAAATGCAGCATCAAGGTACTCTTTATGAATCTGTTTTTCATAATTAAATGCTTTCTGGATGTACCCTACATCGGCTAATGTGTCAATGGAATCTTGTTGTGCGTTAATTGACTCTTCTGTAAAAAGAATATTAGGTTTTTCCGCTGTGATGATTTTCTTTATGAGATCAGCTGGAAGTTTGGTTGCGCGTGAATATATTTCAGATGCTTTATCTGGATTTTCAATTTGCCAATCGGCTGCTTTTTTGTACACTCTTAAATAGGCCTGAACAATTTCAGGATGTTCTTTTGCAAAGCCTGACCTGGCAATAATAGCGCCAGGGGCAAATATTTTTTTGTTTACATTTAGAGTTACTGCAATCCCTTTTTCAACATTATTTAGATAATAAGGATTCCACGCGGACCATGCGTCTAATTTTTTGGATTCAAAGGCCGCTTGTGCATCATCGGGTTGAAGATTGATGAGTTTCACATCATCTGTCGTTAAACCATTTGCTTTCAAAGCTTTAATTAGATACACATGTGCCGTTGTCCCAAGAGGAACACCCACTGTCTTGCCTTTTAATTCTTTAATCGTCTTTATATCCCCATTTTTTTGTACTAAAATCCGAACATTCGATTCACCTGTACCGGTTTGGGCAATCACTTCAAAGGGAAGCTTTTTATCTATACCTGCGATTAACGCACCATCTCCTAAAAACGATAAATCAACACGATTGGAAGCAAGTGATTCTAAAAGCGGGGGGCCGCTTGTGAATTCACTCCATTTTACATCGGCATTCAGTGCCTTAAACTCTTCTTCGAACCAGCCCTTTTCTCGAGCAATGACTAGAGGACCCATTTTTCCATTTAATGCAATATTCACTTTAACTGGAGCCCCTTTGGCATCCGTTTTTTCTGTGGATGAATTGCATCCTGCTAATAAAAAGATCATGGAAATGACCAATAATAATCCTAATAAGTGCTTACGATATTTCTCCATATTTAAACCTCCTCGTATCACATGGCTTCACCCGCTGCATGTGTGCTTCCTGGCTATGATAAAAAAAGAGGTTCGCAATGAGCGTGATCTCCTTATCGGAACCTCTTTTTATTGAATGGGTTAGATTTTATTTCTTACCTATTAATCGGCTTACCTCATTTTCTTGATTAACGGGTACGTCTTTTCCGACGGTTACGCGTCGTACCACACGATGACGATCCCCGTAGTCTGCTACCGCATAATGCTGCGTGGCCAAGTTATCCCAAATAGCCACATCCCCTTCCGTCCATTTCCAGCGTACGGTATTTTCTAGACGAGTGACGTAAGAATCAAAGATACTCAACAATCGTTCAGATTCACTTGTTGTATAACCATCTATCCTTCCTGCAAATCCTCCCAATAACAAATGCTTTTTACCGGTTTCGGCGTGAACATGTACAACTGGATGTCTCGTTTTAAAAACCGTTGATTCAAAAACATCACGATATTTTTTGGTAACTTCATTAACATCAATATCACTTCGTTTATACTGCGCATAATCAAATTCATTGGAATGAATTCCCCATAACTTATCAGCTAATTTTTTTAAGCCATCCGGAAGGTCTTCATACGCTGTATTCGTATTTGCCCAAACCGTATCCCCGCCAACCTCTGGAATTGTTACACCTCTTAAAATAGAGTATTTAGGAACCTCAGGAACAAACGTAACATCCGTATGCCAATGATTCGCTTTTGCACCTACCTCCGAGTCCAGCTCAAAAATATAGTTCGTATTATCTTTTACTGGTACGGTCGGATGAGCATATGGTTCGCCTAATAATGTTGCAAAGGCTTCTTGGCTTGCATCCGTTAAATGATTTTGGCCCTTAAAAAACACTACCTTGTACTCGTTTAGTGCTTGTTTAATTTCATGTAAAATACTTGGTTCTAAATCACCGCCTAATTGAACACCTTGAATTTCTGCACCAATTCTTCCTGCTTGCGGCACCACTTTTAATTGTTTTGTTTGAGAAGCTGTCATTTCCAATTCCTCCAATTTATTTGTTTTATTTTTTTCAAATCCAACGCAAATCTCTTTTGATCCGCCTCCTGACTTTTTATTTCCCACTTAACCCAGTGATATAGTCGGTTTAAAATCAAAAAACAAAAAGAGATTCAACAAAGCGAGCCTGGAAGCGTCTCTTTGTTAAATCTCTAGTCGTCTAGTGGATTCTATCACTTTAATTTAATTGGACTAAATTGGAAAAGTGGTTTGCTTATGAATGCATCTTAACAGGGTTCTAAATAGTCTGTCAATTATTTTTTTGATTATTCCTATAAATTTAGTTGGTTTTAATATCTTGATTATTACTATTATCCATGTTAAATTGTTATAAATTAATTCATTCGAATGAATCGACTAGTCTACTGGAGATTCGGTGAAAAGACACATTTGTCTTTTCGCCGAATCTCTTTTTTTATTTAAGAAAGGATGATGAACATTATGGTATCAACAGTGACAATTAATCATGTAAGAAAAACGTTTAACAGTGACAATGAAAGTATTAAAGTTTTAGAGGATTTTAATCTTTCCGTAAACTATGGTGAGTTTCTGACGATTATTGGTCCCAGCGGTTGCGGAAAAAGTACATTATTAAAATTAATTGCCGGACTTGATTTAGATTTTGAAGGCGAAATTATGATAGCTGATAAGGCAGTGAATGGTCCCTCTAAGGATCGCGGCTTTATTTTTCAAGAGCATCGTTTGTTTCCCTGGTTAAACGTAGAAAAAAATATTTCAGGTAACTTGTCATTAAAAGATCCAGAAATACGTGCAAAAGTGGACCAATTAATTTCACTTGTAAAACTGAAAGGATTTGAAAAAGCATATCCGCGCCAATTATCAGGGGGAATGTCACAACGTGTAGCAATTGCTAGGGCCTTGCTGCGGAATCCTGAAGTGTTATTGTTAGATGAACCGTTTGGTGCTTTAGATGCATTCACTCGCAACCATCTACAAGAAGCATTACTTGAAATATGGGAGGAAAATCAGACGACAATGATGCTTGTCACCCACGATATTGATGAGGCGATCTTTTTGTCATCTAAAGTCGTCGTCATGGATGCAAAGCCAGGGCGAATTAAGGGGATTGTCCCTATTGATTTACCTTATCCTAGAACAAGGATCAGTAAAGCATTCCAAGAATACCGAACCGTTATCTTGAAACTCCTTGATCACCAAGTTAACGAAATAGAAGATTGGAGCATTTAACTTAAAAAAGAAAGGATGATAAAAATGTCTACACAAACAATTGCACAGAACAAAGCCATTTCCATTAAGAAAAAAAAATCACCATTAACTAAAAGCTACTCTATGTGGCGCGGATTATCCCTACCTGTTTTCGTATTGATTTTATGGCAATTGTTAAGTTCACTCAGTATCTTGCCAGTTCAATTATTTTCTTCACCATTGTTAATTGTCACTCGCTTCGTTGAGCTAGTCCAGTCAGGGGAGATGGCTAAACATTTGCAAATTAGTTTAATCCGAGCAATACTCGGCTTTGGTATCGGCGGATTTTTGGGATTATTAATCGGTGTCATTGTTGGTATGAACAAAAGGGCCGAGGAATATTTAAACCCAAGTATCCAAATGCTCCGGACTGTCCCACTGCTTGTGATTACACCGCTATTTATCATGTGGTTAGGGTTTGGTGAATTATCTAAAATATTACTCATTGCTTTAGGTGCCTTTTTCCCTTTATATTTACAAACCTTTTTAGGCATTCGTAATGTAGATAAAAAACTATACGATGTTGCTCAAATCTTAGAGTACAGCCGAATAGAGCAAATAACTAAGTTGATGATTCCAGCTTCTTTACCGAATATTTTACTTGGTATACGCTTAGCTCTAAGCGCTGCCTGGATGTGCTTAGTTGTCGCAGAGTTATTGGGCGCAGATAGGGGTGTGGGCTTCATGATCCAAGATGCCCGTTCATTTATGCAGACAGACACTGTCTTTGTTGGCATTATCATCTTTGCCCTTGCTGGTAAAATATCCGACTCGATTGTCCGCTTTTTAGAACATCGTTTACTAAAATGGCAGGATAGCTTTAAAGCTTAACCAAATACCAAACAATCCACTCTATTCCTTTAACTAAGATAAGTCGGCTAGACCTACTACAACATAAAAAGACTACTTCCTGTTCATATGGACGTAGTCTTTTATGTAGGTTTTGCAGCCATAGTAGAACATTAATCCACTATATTTAAAAATCCATATCTATAACTTCATTAATAGTTCCTTTAACTTGATCACTTTCGAGCAATTGTCCTTCTTTAAAATCATTCACTTCTTCCGCAGGTTCCAAAGCAGGATTAAACTTGTTTGGATTGGGAGAAACCTCTGGACGGAAAACACGGTCATTTTTAAGCAAGCTAATCTCATCTAATAAATCACTTCGAAGGGAGTTTAACAAAGTTTGGAATTCTTGCTTGTCTAATTTTTGCTCACCAAGTTTCGTGACAAAATCACGCAACTCGTTTGCTTGGCCAGCCCCCCTCTGATTAGCATCAACAACAAGACGGGAGGCGAATTCTTGCTTAAGTAGGTTGATTTTACCTAAAAACTCTTTACGTAGTGTATCAACTAAGGCTATGTTCTCTTCTTCCTTGTCCAATTTATCTACATCTTGCTCAACTAGCTTCGCAATATAATCCTCCAGCTGATTTGCTTTTGCCTTTTGCTCGAGAATTGAATACACCTTTGGAGAAATTTTCGAAGTTTCTAAAGTTAACATTACAGGTTCTTCATTTCTTCCTGATTCCTTTTTCATTAATCCAACCACATCCGTTTGGAGATTAACAGCGGATATAAAAAAGTTCGAAAGTGCGTAAAAAGGTGCAATCATCTGTGCACCTAGATTTGAATACATATTGTTTAAATTGCCAACCAACTTTTCACCATGAAGATAATCTTTGTTGCTCATATGTTCTCCTCCTCTACTTAGGCGAAAACTACGTTTGTTTCATGCCTGCTTATAATTTCTAGACCATATAAATTTAACTTTCTTGTATCTGGAAGGAATATATGATTTTGCTCTCTAATTTCGGCTCCATACCTTATATCGATCGATTCTTGGATGAATCGTTTAAGGATGCTCGCTATTCCACCAATATAAACATATTTATAGACTTTATCTTTAGGAGAAGGAAATGTGTTTTCAATTTTCGTTATTAAAATTTGAGTGTATTCCCTTAATGACTCATGGATTTGCTCTGTGAGATCAACCTTTTTACCGCTATTTCCATCCATTTGTTCCATTTTTGTTTTATCAATGTTATTGATAATGAATTCTTCTAGTGAACGAACATCATCAAAGTACTCGAGTAACTTTTCACTTCTTAGTTTATCAATGTGTTTTAGGTACGAAATGTCAGCGAAGCAGTTCAATGATTCCCTGCTCTTAGGAGCCTGAAGTCCTGATTGAAGCAATGCAAGATCAACGGTCCCTCCTCCTAAATCCACAATTAGAGTTTCATAGTTTTGAAATGAATTTGCTTCCTCACGATCTTGTAAATCAAAATCTTTTTTAATTGCCCAGCGAGCAACTTCACTTTCAATCCGACATTTGCTTGTTTCGACGTGAATGGATACATCTCTCTCAAATCCTGGAGTTAAAATCGTTACACGATGCTCCCCTTCAAATCGGTTTGCCATTTTATTTTGCATATCACTGAACTTGTTCGTTTTCTTAAGCAGCCAAATTGGAAGCATAGTTGAAAAATAATTAATGTTCACTCGATTATCTTCTTTGCCGTTTCCTTTTATTACATTGTAATAAGCAACTGACGCAAGGAACATTACATAGGGAATCTCAGATTCCGTTTTATCATGAAGTTTGTTGATATGAATGTTTCCTAACACTTGTTTTTCCGCTGAATCGCCCACTAGATAATATTTCTCTACACCGTCTATCGTTGTTGAAATTAGTAAACTTTGTAAAAGGGATTGGGGATCATGGAAAGTAGACGGAAAGTGGCCGTCTGCCTTTTCCTTCGTTATTTCTACTACATTTGTAGGAATCTCAAAATAATAACCGTCCACAAGGGTTTGAAAGACTGAATTACCAAAATCGACATTTTGACGTTTTATATCCATTATTTCTCCTCTTTTCCTGCTATTTCCTCATAATAATTATATATTTTTCTGTTTTATTTGTCTAAAGTTGTTTATAAATTTAGATTAGTGAAAAAATGCTTTACTATTGTCCTAATTCATCCAGAGACACCGCCACTGGGTGGGAAATGAGTTTCCATTCGACTTCCTTTAACAGTGTTACCACAGAAATAGTAATTTAGGTTATATAAATGAGGAATCTAAAGCATAAACGACAAGAAGCCTTAAATTTAAACAAAATATGAGGAAGAACTTAATAGAGGACAACTAATGATAAACCGCACAATGAAAAATCACCGTGCGGTTATTATTTTAATATGTAGATTGGCGGGACTGCCTGGGAATCGAACCCAACAGACCTGGCACGCTATTCTCAAACTGTTTTGAAGACTGTTTTATGTCGAACATTATGTAATGACAATCATACAAAAATCAATTCAGAAGTAGCTGTAATTTTTAGATTCCATTCTTCATAGATAATAATCTTTTATTTAATCTAGGCGTATACATGACCAAGAATCCAGAACGCCCAAACGAGTATAAAATGAAAGCCAGCCAGAGGCCATGATTATGCCAGATAGGCGTTGCCGTAAATTGTATAAGGATATAGAGGATCATTGCGTAAATCATAGAGTTTCGAACCGGAGCAATATCAGTTGCACCTGTGAAGACACCATAAATGACAAGGCCAAAACACGCAGCAAACGGGTAAAGGATCAGCCATTTTCCATAGGTAGTTGAAAGTTCGATTACCCTTGGCAGATTGGTAAATAGAGCAATAATTTGTTCTTGAAATAATCCATAAATACAAGCGATAACAATTGCCGTAATCACCGACCATTGCTTTGATAATGTAAGTGTTTTTTTATATAATTCCCTGTCCTTTGATCCTACTGATTTGCCGACCAGAATACTCGTGGCATTGGCAAACCCATCGAAGAAATAAGCCATGATGTAATGAATTTGGAATAGTACAGCATTAGCAGCTAATAGGTCTGTTCCAAACGAAGCACCTTTTGCTGTAAACATATTAAAAACGACTAATAAACAAATCGTCCGAATAAACAAATCCTTGTTCACGTTAAACATCTTTTTCAAAGACTGTGTATCGATAAGTTCTTGAAAAGATGGTAACCTCCATTCAAACATTGATGCCTTCCTCACAATGACCATCCCTACTATAAAGGCTGTTACTTCAGCAATCAAAGCGGCAGCAGCGACCCCTTTTACAGCAAAAGAAAAGACATGGACAAATAGAATGGCCAAGATCATATTCAATACATTCATTAACACCTGTAGAAATAAAGATTCTTTTATCTTTGCCATCCCCATTAGCCAGCCAAGAATCACATAGTTCATCAAGGTAAAGGGTGCTCCCCAAATTCGAATGCGAAAATATTCAGCAGCAAACTGACTGACATCAGCATCCTTTGAAAACAATATCATAGCTATATATTCAATCGGCCATTGTAAGAGAATAAAACACATCCCAACCACAACAGCTAATAAAAATGGACGCGATAAAGCAAGTATTCCTTGCGCTTGATTGCTTGCCCCATTTGCTTGTGCGGCAAAAGCAGATGTACTAACCCGTAAAAAACCGAATACCCAATACAACGTATTAAAAATAAGAGTCCCGACGGCAACTCCTCCAATATAGGCCGAATCGGGAAGTTGCCCGACTACGGCTGTGTCTACAGCACCTAACAAGGGTGTTGTCATCGTCGAGATCGTTAGGGGAATCGCCAATGTGAGATACGCACGATGATTCATTAGGAATTTCCTCCTTCTATCTATTTAAATATGAACAATAGCCCCGATTTTGTAAATGAAATCGAGGCATTCGAAAAGTGAATATAATGTTTAAATTAAGCACGTCTAACCGTTCGAAAACGTGGGTGCTCGGCCAGCATGGAATCCCTCATCTGATTTACTACAGGATGTTCTGAAGTAAAAAACTGTTTTTTATCATCGTGAAGCTCGACCAATTCTCCTTTTTCTAGTACACCTAATCGTTCACTAATCGTATAGGCAGCTTTAATGTCATGTGTAATAAAGAGATAGGATAACCCGAAGTCTGCTTTTAGTTCCTTTAGTAATTCTAAAATAAGGGTTTGATTCACCATATCTAGACTACTGACAGATTCGTCCAAGACGATCAGCTTTGGCTTGAGAGAGATGGCTCTTGCAATATTAATCCTTTGCAATTGGCCGCCGCTAAATTGATTCGGATATTTTTTTAAGTCCCCTTCACTTAGCCCTACCCTTTCTAATAATTCAATAACGGTTCTTTTTTGCTCAGCCACTGTTAGCTTTTCATAGTTTTCCAGCGGCTCTGCAATAATTCGTTCCGCCGTCATTCGAGGGTTGACGGATGAGTAGGAGTCCTGAAATACTACTTGAAGATCACGACGAATCTTTTGACGACTATGCTTATCTGCGGTATAAATATCTTGCCCTTGAAACAGAACCTGTCCAGATTGCGGCCGTTCCAGACCAAGAATCACTCTTCCTAAGGTACTTTTTCCAGCTCCGCTCGTACCAAGCAAACCTAAACATGTTCCTTCCTCAATAGATAGAGATATGTCGGAAAGTATTTTTTTCGAACGATCTTTCCAGTTGAAATACGTTTGAGATCCATAGCTATGGGTTACTTTATTTACTTGTAATAAACTCATTCTTTCACCCCTCTAAGCCATATGGAAGGCAGATTCACCTGAATGTAATATGGAACGTGCACTTAATAGTTTTTTTGTATACGCATGCTGTGGCTCATCAAATAGTTTGAATACACCAGCTTTTTCTACGATTCGACCATTCTGCATCACTGCCACCTCATCAGCCATTTCAGCAATAACACCGAGATCATGGGATATTAAAAGAATAGATGAACCATATTCTGAGCGAATTTTATCTAAGTGGTACAGCACTTTTTTTTGATTATTTACATCTAGTGCGGTAGTCGGTTCATCAGCAATAATTACCGCAGGATGTAAGCATGCTGCAATGGCAATCATCACCCGTTGAAGCATACCGCCACTCAATTGAAACGGATAGGATTTTAATAGTTTCACAGGATCTGGTAAGTTTACATGATTCATCGCCTCAAGTGCCAGCTCTGTTGCTTGTTTTTTATTCCATTGTGTATGCGAACGAATGGTTTCAATAAATTGGTGGCCAATTGTAAAAACAGGTGTAAAAGCGTTCATCGGATTTTGCATAATAAAAGCGATATCCTTGCCACGGATCTCACGCATTTCTTTCTCACCTAAACCATTTAATTCGCGTCCTTGTAATTCGATATTGCCTTCAATCGCTGTCGTTTTCCGATTGAAAAGCTGAAGAATGGACATACTCGTAACGGTTTTACCACATCCACTTTCCCCTACAAGACCCAGTACCTCCCCACGCTTCAGTTCAAAATTGATATCCTCAACAAGCGTGACAGCACCAGTTTTTGTTTTTACCTGTACATGTAAATCTCTCACTTGTAACACATTCGATTGTTCTATACCCAATATTCTCATTCCTTTTTAAGATCGACGTTTGACACCGTAACGTTCGGATAACGCTTCGCCCAATAAATTGAAGGTCACAATCACGAGCATAATCATCAAACCTGGTAAAATCATTAATTCAGGATTTGTCCGAATATATGACTTTCCTTCGTGAATCATCGCTCCCCATTCCGGTGTAGGCGGTTGTACTCCTAAACCAAGAAACGACATGGCGGATATATCCATGATGGCCCACCCCATTTCTAATGTACCCATGACCACTAGTGGAGGAAGCACATTTGGAACAATATGATTTTTAATGATCTTCCATTGCGATGAGCCGCTTATTTTCGCCGCTGCAATAAAGTTTTGTTCTTTCAGACTAAGAACCATTCCTCGGAACATTCTCGCGTAATATACCCACTGCACAAGCATCAGCGCTAAAATGACCTGCGAAAGTCCAGGACCGAAAATACCAACCAATCCAAGGATCAGGATAAGACTTGGAAAAGCCATCACACCATCACAAAATCTCATCAAGACCTGATCCACCCAGCCGCCTTTATATCCAGAAAAGGTGCCAATCAGTAAACCAATCGTTACAGAAGAAATGAAAATGAGCATGGCAAAGCCTAAAGATATTCGGCCCCCATATAAAAGGCGTGATAAGTTACATCTACCTAAATGATCCGTTCCTAATGGGAACTCCCAGGATGGAGGCTGTAGTTTATAAGTTAAATTGACCGCAATTGGATCATTGGGTGCAATCCAGGGAGCCAATAACGTGATGGTAAAAAGAATCCCTAATACAATGAAACATATCGGAATCACTTTTTGACTTATAAATATCCTGCGTATACTGGTTATCATCGTTGTTGTCCTTCTTTCCTGGATATGCGCGGGTCAATAAACATTTGAATCAGATCCACCATTAGGTTGCTGAATATAAATAAACTAGCGGCTATGAGTACATAGCATTGAATGATAGGTATGTCACGGTTAAAAATCGCTTCAATAAAATAACGGCCAAACCCTGGCCAAGAAAAAACGGTCTCCACGATAATCGTTCCAGTCAGTAGTTTGCCAAGATTCATCCCCAAACCAGTAATCATCGGGGAAATGGCAATTCTTAAGACATGCTTAGCCATAATCGTTTTTTCTTTGATCCCCCTTGTCCTTGCAAATAGCACATAGGGTTCTTGTAGATTTTCAAGAATGCTAGCACGCAACAGTCTTGTGTACATTGCAATTAAGGGAAGTGCCAGTGTGATGGAAGGCAGAACAAGATGCTTCCATGTACCAAACCCCTCGACTGGGAAAAGGTCCAGTTTTACAGCAAAGAAAAAAATCAATAAATAACCTAGCCAAAAAGAAGGAATCGATGCCCCGAAAAAGGAAAGTAAGCGACTAAAATGATCAATCGCGCTGTTTTTCTTTACACCTGCCAAAAAGCCAAGAGGGACACTGACAAGCACCGCGATGAATAAACTCCCTAGCGCTAGCTGGAGGGTTGCAGGAATTCGGTAGATTACCTCGTCCCAAACGGGCTTATTCGAAACATAAGATATGCCAAAATCAAGTTGGCATATCTTCAAAATAGAGTTTACATATTGAATGAAGAATGGTTGATCTAAACCAAATTCATGTCTTTTCTGAGCTAAGATTTCATCGGTCGGTTCGATATGGGCTGCTGTTAAATAAGCCTCGGCCGGATCCACTGGTGAAAAGTGAATCATCCCAGTTGTTAGTAGTGCGGCCAAAAGAAAAACTGGGATTATGGACATAACTCGTTTTATTATAAAAGTGCCCATGAAAAACCTCCTACTGCTTACTTCTTGATGCTTATTCCTGTAAATGGATTTTCGTCACGATTCGCAGAGAAATTGAAGTTCGTGACATCTTTTTGATAAATTGCTATTTTCTTAATGTAAGAAATAGGAACAATCGCACCTTGATCTTGCAGTGATGTTAAAATAGCTTTATAAAGCTGCTGACGTTCTGTTTCGTCTGTTGTTTGAGGAACTCGCTTTATTTGTTGGATTATCTCAGCTTTATTTGGATAAGCTGAAATGGCTTCATTAAATCCAAATCCTTCTTTTCCCACAATGTTTATAAATGTATGCGGATCATACGGAGCACCGTAGTTACTAAAGAAATTAATATCAAACTTATTATCTTTAAATCTTTGAACTTGAACAGCAAGCTCTACCCCAACAATATTTAATTTTACACCAATGGCAGCCCATTCTGATTGCAGCGTTTCTGCCATTACTTTTTGAATGGATTCTGCTGAATCGTACATCATCTCAATTTCAAGCGGTTTTCCACCTTTTTCACGAACTGTTTTCCCCTTAGGGAGTTTCCAGCCTGCTTCGTCTAATAACGCTTCTGCTTTTTTAACATCATATCCAATCTTCGTCACATCAATTTCGGAAGTGTAAGGCAAGTTTGTAGGTAAAATAAAATCTGCTGCTTCTTCAAGTCCAGAAGTGATTCCTTTCACCATTGCCTCTTTATTAAATCCATATTGTAACGCTAGGCGAACACGTTCATCTGAAAGTTGTTCTCTGTTTGTATTCATAACAAGCTGTCTTGTCGCGACTGGCTCAGAAATGCTAGTTTCATATTTATTAGTTGATTCTAATTGTTTGAAAGCGTCTAAACTGATTACACCTTCTCCATAAATTAAGTCTAGCTCACCTTTTTCAAACGCTAGTACTCTCGTTTCTGCATCAGGAATAACTTTCACTTGGATTTTTTCTACCTTTGGAAGCTCGCCCCAATAGTTCTCGTTTCGTTTGAAAATCGCATATTCATCCGCTTTATGCTCTTCCAAAATCCATGGACCTGTACCAACTGGTTTCACAATTCCTTTTGAAGTATCACCATTTTCGGGGAATCCAGCTTCACCTAAGAAACGAACTGGTCGGACAACAGCTAGCTCCTGAATGGTTGGATAATAGGCCTCCGTTAATGTCATTTTAAATGTATTTTGGTCGATTGCCTCTGTACTAGCTATTTTCGAAAGGAATCCCAACCAACTATGTAATTCCATATGGTTCAAAATGGTATCAAAATTCTTTTTTACAATTTCTGCATTAAAGCTTGTTCCATCAGAAAATTTCACCCCTTGACGCAGATGAAATGTATATACCTTTCCGTCTTTAGAAATTTCCCATGACTCAGCAAGACTCGGCTTTAGCTCTCCCCCATCGCCGTAGCTTACTAACGGTTCATATACCATTGATTGTGCAAATAATTGTGAAGGATTATACACATGGGGATTCATTTCTCCCACATCCCTTGGCCAAGCGATCGTAAGCATATTGTCATTTACGTTCTCTGCCGTTGAATCCTTATCACTAGCATTTGTACAACCTAGTAAAAACGTTGATAAAAGTAAAAAAAACATAGATGTTATTAAAATATTGCGACTAATTACTTTACTAAACAACCTTGTTTCCCCCTAAATAATATTGATAATCATTTTCATTTATTGTACGAAGGATACATGCGCTTGTCAATACTATGATATTTGAATAATTTATGACATTTTTACATACACCACATTGGGATTTTTCTCACTAAGTCCCTATCTATTTTTTATCTTGCTTTGGCCAAATTTTTCACATCTGCCGAAGGCTTGGCCAATAAACGGTGAAAAAGGCAGTGGATAAAATCCACTGCCTGATAGTGATTAATATTAGATTGATATCTTCTTATTTTCCATTGGGATTACAGAGTCATCATACTTTGACATCTTCCTAGTATCTGGGACAAAGAATGATAGGATAAGCGATAAAGCACAACCTGCCATCATCAACCCACCAAAGGCCATGGGAGAAGGTCCAAACTTTTCTAACATTGGTGTCCAAATCATTGGACCGAAACCAGCAAGCGCGGCAGAAACCTGGTAACCGAATGATAAACCTGTATAACGGACTTTCGCCGGGAACAGTTCTGAAAAGATGGTTCCCTGCGTCGAGAAGATCGCTCCCCAAGCAATCCCTAGCACAATGACCTGCATAAAATAGAAAGGCACCGTCCCCTTAGGGATGATAGTAAAGTAAGGAATCGCTAGTATGAGAAAGGCTACTAAAGAACTGATATAGATAATTTTCCTCCCGATAAAATCGGAAAGATAGCCAACTACCGGAATGGTAATAATCATCGTCGCACAGCCGATTGTGACAGCGGTTAACGCAGTTTCTCTAGAATAGCCTAAATGGGTAGTGGCGTAAACAAGGATAAAAGACATGGAAAAGACATTGAACATCCCATCACCAAGTTTCATCCCAATTAAGTGAAATACATTTTTCCAATAATGACGAAATGTTTCTACTACTGGAATCTTTGCTAGTTCTCCGCTCTCTTTTTGCTGTTTAAAAGCAGGAGTCTCCTCGATTCCATTTCGGATCCAAAGCGCTAAAGCAATAAGGACCGCACTAAATAGAAAAGGAACTCGCCATCCCCAGGCTAAAAATTGAGCATCTGTCGTTAAGGAACTGATAAAGGTGAAACTAAACGTCCCAAGAACTAATCCGATTGGCACACCTAATTGTGGGATCGAACCATATAGTCCGCGGAGTCCTTTAGGCGCATATTCGGTAGCAAGCAACACGGCCCCTCCCCATTCGCCGCCAAGGGCAATACCTTGTATCAACCTTAGGAGCACCAATAAAATAGGTGCTAACAGTCCGACCTGTTCATAAGTCGGGATTAGTCCAATAAGCAAGGAACTTCCGCCCATACCAAGAAGAGTCAGCATAAGACTTGCTTTCCTTCCTAATCGATCCCCATAATGGCCAAAGATAAGACTGCCGATTGGTCTAGCGGCATAGCCTACTCCAAATGTGGCAAAGGCCAAAAGCAGCGCAATCGCAGGATCAGCACTGGGAAAAAAGAGATGGGAGAATACTAGACCCGTGGCAGTACCATATAGATAGAAATCATACCATTCAATAACAGAACCAGAAACGCTTGCGAATAGAACGCGTCCTTTATTCATAAAACAACCCCTTTCAGCAGTAATCTGCTGGAATAAAATACTTTTAAATCATTATTTGGTGTAACTAATAAAAGGAAAGTAAGAAATTGCGAATAAACATCACCTCATTGCTAAGCGCTTACAACCAATCAAACATAAATAATTTCACAGACTATAGTCTGTTATTTATTTTAATGAACCATTCTATTACCGTCAATCATATTCTTACAAATATTCTAAATTATACTAAAATTTAGTATTTTTTTACTATGCAACTTATCTGATAAAGTGAAAAACTATTGTTTCTTCATTCTTATATAAGTTAAAATAGAAATGAAAACCCTTTCAATATAGGGTAATGGAGGCTGCACATGTCACGTTTTACCTTACGTCAAAAAAAAGCCCTGGAAACGAAGCAGCGAATTATTGAGACAGCTTTGGATCTCTTTAGTAGAAAGGGATTTGATCATGTCACTGTAGATGAAATTGTAAAGGTTAGCAAAACATCAAAAGGGGCATTCTATGTACACTTTAATTCGAAATATGAAATATTCCTCGAAAAATTCAAAGAAATAGACGAGTTTTTTGCCAATGTCACAGAAACACTTCCGAAAGAAATTAGCATGTATGAAAAAATTCTTCTGTTAAATCAATCCCAAATGACTTATTTAAGAGACAGTTTGGGAATGGATTTGATAAGGACCGTTTATATGAGTGCCTTAAGTCCAAATCAACCGAAATTCCTTTCTGATACTGATCGCTCTCTTTTTAGGGTTGTTCATTCACTTGTGGAAGAAGGGCAAGAAACGGGAGAATTTAAGAAAGATTTATCTGCTCAAGAAATTACGATGTTAATTACCCGCTGTATGAGAGGAACACTCTACGATTGGGCATTATTTGGTGAGGAATTTAATCTTGTAGAGGAAGGACAGAAGTTCATTCGAACGATATTAAGCGGGATTATTACAAAAGCATAATGGATAAATTACTGCCAGCCAAACTTTTTGGCTGGCATTTCTATTATAGAGTCAAGTAACCTCAAGCCTCAGACTATTAAGTATGTGTTATCACTGTCTCAAATCGGTTAGATAGCCTAAAGACTTTTTATGACTTAACACAATCTTCAATGCGTTCTAAAACAGTTTGATAACCATTACTTCCATAGTCTAATAGCTTCTTAACTCTTGTAATCGTAGTTGATGAGGCATTGGTTTCTATTTGAATATCCATATATGTATTGCCTTCCTTTAGTAATCTTGCCACTTCAAGCCTTTGCATAAAAGCCTTTACTTCATTCATCGTACATAAATCATCAAAAAATGCGGCACACTCTTCCTTTGATTGTAACGAAAGGATCGCATGTAATAGTTGATCAATCGGTTTCTGGGGTAATTTTTTTATATACATTTTCATGCCTCCACTGAATATCGAAATAATCATAAACAAATATATAATAGAAGAAACTAGGATTCTTATTCTTTTTATTATAGGGAGGGGCATTATCCTAAAGATATTTCCCCTTCCCGGCTTTGGTTAATCAATTACATCGACATACCACTTGTAAAAAAACTGTGGGTTCCTTATTATAGTAAAATTCTTAATTAAAAGACTTATCCATTGCGACTGTTCCTACCCCTCCCTTACCCTTTTGCACGATTTCACTTCACTATAACGGGATGATTCCAGTAATCACACCTACGATAATATAGATAAGCAAAATTCCTAAAGACCACTTGGCTGCATGCTTATGAAGATCCCCTAAATTGATCCCTGTTATGTTAATTAATAAATAAACAGACGCTACGAGTGGGCCCATAATACCAAATGGAGTTCCGAATAATGAAGCGGTTCCAATTTGTAACGAATCAATCCCGTAATTAGATGCTGTTTCAGCTAAGATTGGCAGAATACCAAAGTAAAATCCATCCGGACCGATTAAGAAAAGTGCCGGAGCACTTACAATTGCAGTAAATAATGCCATATAGGGCCCTAGACCATCAGGGATAATGGATACCAACGATTGGGCCATCGATTCAGAAATAGGCGTTCCTTTAAAGATTCCTGAAAAAATTCCTGCTGCCAGAACCACGACTACCACGGCTAATGCATTAGGGGCATGCGCTTCTAGGCGTTCACGCTGATTTTGAAGAGCCGGATAATTAATTAGTAAGGCTAGAGCCGTACCTAGGATAAAAAGGGTAGCTGGTGGCAGCCATTCTAGAACAATGGCAATCATTATTAAGCTGGAAAGAATAAGGTTGAACCAAATTAATTTCGGACGTTTCACATTTAAATTTTCAGGTGTGATGTTTTCTATTACAGCGCTTTCAATTGCTGCATCAATTATTCCAGCATCCGAAATAGAAATGGAATCGCTGCTTGTCCTTTTAAATCTTGCACGCTCTTTCAACCCGATAAAATAAGCGATAGCAATAACGAAAAGTAAACCTACAATCATTCCTGGTAACATTTTAAGATATAATTGATTAGGTTCAAGATGCAGTACACTAGCTACCCGGCCAGCAGGGCCTCCCCAAGGAACAAGTGTTGTAATCCCAATTTGCATGATCGTAATGGAAGCTAAAATAATCGGACTGATTCCAAGTTTCTTATATAATGGAAGAAAGGCGGTTACAACAATCATCATCGTTGTCGATCCATCACCATCAAATCCGATGATTCCCGCTAACACAGCCGTTCCCACGATGATTTTTAACGGATCCCCTTTCGCTAACTGAATGATTTTTGAAGTTAATGGATCAAACAATCCCGTGTCTAACATAATTCCAAAGTACATGATCGCAAATAATAATAGAATAGCAGTAGGTGCTACCTTTAGAATGCCTTCCATCATCAAATTGCCTAGTTCTGATCCATATCCTCCAATTAAACCATAAATGATCGGTACAATGGTTAAACCTAAAAACGGAGATACACGTTTTGTCAAAATCAAAAATAGAAAGGTAAAAATCATCAAAAACCCTAAAATAGACAACATATACTTCTTCCTCCCCAATGTTCGTTATAGTATGCGGTATCATTGGTGCCTGGAATTATTACTGCCATAAATTTTGTTTTAAAACCCATTCAATCCAAGGTTATAAGGCATGTTTTTTAACTATCATTCTCTTAAAAAACCAGACTATTTTTGTTTACAAAGTATATGACCGATGATTTCTTCGTTATGTTGTCCGAGATTAGGACCAATCCATTCAATACTTCCTGGAGTTTCTGATAATTTTGGAACAATACCAGGAACCAATACCTTTTCACCAGTTGGTATAGTAACCGTTTGAAGCATATCCCGCGCCTGGAACTGTTCATCATTCACAATATCTTCAATACTATAAATAGGTCCTACTGGTACACCTGCTTCATCCAGGATTCTTTGTACTTCTCTTTGCGTATGAAGTTTTGTCCACATCTCAATAATCTGATCCAATTGTTCCGCTTGTTGAGCTCTACCCTGATTATTTGAGAGATTGGGATCCTCAGCCAAGTCCGTTCGACCGATCGCCTCCATAAATCGTTTAAAAATGCCGTCGCTATTTGCTGCAATAACAATATACTTACCATCCGCACAAAGGTAAGTATTAGATGGAGCAATTCCTTCCAAGGTAGCACCTGTTCTCTCTCTTACAATACCTTTCAAATCATATTCCGGAAGTACCCCCTCAAGCAATGAGAAGACGGCTTCAGTAAGAGCAACATCAACACATTGGCCTCTTTTCAATGGATCTATATCTCTAGCTCTTAATGCCATTAATGTTCCATTCACGGCATAAAGACCTGCAATCGAATCCCCGATTGCCAATCCAACACGAACGGGCGGACGATCAGGAAAACCGGTTAAATAGCGAAGACCGCCCATTGATTCAGCCACACTGCCAAAACCTACTTTGTCACGATAAGGTCCGGTTTGACCATAACCAGAAATCCGGGTCATAATAATACTTGGATTTATTTTCTTTAAATCTTCATAACCAATTCCCCATTTTTCTAATGTTCCAGGACGAAAATTTTCAATCACTACATCGGCGTCTTTTACTAATTCCCGAACCATTTCCTGCCCTTCTGCTTCACGAAGGTTTAGGGTAATGGATTTTTTATTTCTTGCGTGAACATACCACCATAGTGAGGTACCTTTATGCATCACACGCCAATTCCTTATGGAATCGCCACTTTTTGGGTCCTCTACTTTTATCACTTCCGCACCAAATTCGCCAAAAATCTTTCCAGCAAAGGGTGCTGCCACAAAATTTCCTAATTCTAAAACTTTAATTCCATCTAATGGTTTTCTCATGGGATTTCCTCCATTTCATTTAATGCCTAAGTCGCTTTCGTTTAATTATCTGAATATTCAACCAATGTATGCAGTATCAAAGAAATTATCTCTTCCGCATCCTAAGCTTGGACAGTTTTTGTAAAAGCTTCTGCCTCTCTTACCACTTGAGAAAAAGAGTGGTCTAATTGCTTTAATCGTTCCAAATCCAGACCCGTATTAATATTTTGCAGTTCTAAAAATTCAACGACTCGGCTTGCCTGAACATTTCCTGGTGCACCAGGAGCATATGGACATCCTCCCAATCCGGCTTGGGCTACATCCACTAAATAAACACCTGCTTGTATACCAGCTAATACATTCGCTAAGCCGAATCCATATGTATCATGCAAGTGAAGTCCAATCGGGATATCGGGGAATTTCTCAGCTAAACGGCTGCAGTAGTCATATACCTGTCTTGGTGTTGCTTTACCGATTGTATCTCCAAGTCCTAATTCATCAACTCCATAACTGACAAGATTACTTGCAATCCTTTCTACTTCAGAATAAGGGACATGCCCCGCGAACGGACAGACAAATGCGGTTGAAATCGCCCCAATCACCCTTCTATCTTCCACTTTAGTTTTTTCTACTAAACTCTTAATTTCTTCTAAAGATTCATCGGAGCTTTTATTCAAATTTGCCTGGTTATGCTTCGTGCTAGCGGACAGGAAAAAAACCGCATTATCGATTTTAGATTGTAAAAATCTGTCTAACCCGCGTTGATTCGGAACAAGCGCTTCGTATTCAACTCCAGGTACCATTAGCAAGTTTTGGCCTAAAAGATCCGCATCTTGCATGGCAGGAACCCATTTTGGATGGACAAAGGACGTCACTTCTAGTCTTCTGAAACCTGCATCAATTAAATCTTTAATTTTATTAATCTTTTGATTGGTTTCTACAAACACTGGTTCATTTTGTAAACCGTCTCTTAATGAAACATCTCGTATTAGAATTTTTCCAGGAAAAATCACCTTAGAACCCCCATTCAAAAATTTTCTACAGAATTTTATAATGTATTGATCTCGTCACTCTGCCTATTTGAATACTCAGAAAGATAAAATTGAAAATCACGTTGAATATGTGCCTTCATTAATTCCTCTGCAGCTCTTCCGTTTCTTGTTTGAATTGCCTCCCACACTGCTTGGTGTTCCTTAGCACCATCCTCTAACCTCATCGGTATATTTAATACCGCATTTCGATAGAAAGACATTAGCGAGTTTAACTGATTCATCATTTTCATTAAGTAAGGGTTTTCACTTGCCTCCACAATAAAGAAGTGAAATTGTGTACTAAAATACTTTAATTTTTCAAGATCTTTCTTCTCCACCGCCAAGTTCATTTCTTCCATTACATTTTTTAAATGATTACGCTGCTTTTCATTCATCCGTATAGCGGCGTAATAAGCGGCAGTTGGTTCTAGACCTAACCGGCATTCATAGAGATAGTTGAAATCTGAAAACGTTGGCCGATATACCCTTACTCCCCCTCTTGGACTGACCGATACTAATCCATCACTATTTAACCGACGAATTGCCTCACGAATTGGACTTCTGCTGACCCCTGTTTCCTGAGAAACCTGTTCTTCAACAATTCGATGTCCAGGGGGTATGAATCCGTTTACAATCTTTTCATGTAAGTACTCATAAACGTGATTTTGAAGAGTTTTAGACTGATTGATTTTTGATTTCAACTTTACCACACCCGTAGTCTGAATTTTCAGATAATGTATGCAAAATAAACCTTTCCAACTCTTCGCATGCATTACTCTTAATAGTTTAATTATTTTTTATCCTATCATTCCTCCTAATTCTACTGTGATAATAGTGTTAAAGCAAGAAAAAAAGAAAAACCATTTCTGATTTTTCTAAATATTATAATCACTTTTTAAATTATGCAAACTTACACTTCAAAGCACCTTTGCATTAATGTGGTTTTACACTACTGCATTAAAGTTAATTAACTGAAGAATGTATACTAATTGGAACCATATTAAATTTACCGTGCTCATTGATCTCAATTTCAAGTAATCCATTCTTAGATAAATAAATGGCATAAGCGTTCTTCCCGACTTTTAAATTGTTAATTCGGCGTATTGCCGAGGAAAATTTTCGTATGTAGTATTTTATGTTTTTCTTGTTACTATCCACTTCCTTGATCAGGTAGTTCCTTAAAATCTCCATTTCGGTATTTGGAAATGTCTTATAAAAAAATTCAAGCAAATTTCCTGTTTGGAAATCATCATCAGAAGAGAAATAGGTAACACGAGGAATTCCATTAGCTGCAAAACCAGCCAAAATATAAACTGTTGCATAGTCCTGTTCTGGATGTAATGTTTTGAAAACATTCAAAGAGGCCAAAAATAATTTTTTTGCATGAGCTTCTATTTCTTCCAAAGAATTTGTTTTCCTTGCAAGTGTTTTAAGTTCTTCCAGGGGCAAATCTATGACATTTTTGACACCAGCAAAAGCAAATATTACTTTAGGATTTAACACAATAATTTTCTTTTCATCGTCACTAAATTTTTCCGTTCCCCTATAGGTAATTCTTTTATCAGCCATAATTAACACACTATCTTCAAACTTTTTCCCAATCAACGCAGTCATCCGATACTCCTTAAAAATAAAGAATGCCCTACAATCCATTTTCGTAGGGCTTTCCTTTTATTTTACCATAAATTTACTCGTTCTGAAGGGATAATGCTTTCTCGAATCCTACTTGCTTACTACCATTCCTTCCTTCATTTCAGTAACATATTGATTAATTTTTTCATAAAGTTTTTCCGGTTGATCAGTGACAATATTTTTTCCATCTACAAGCGCGAATGGTTCCATTAAACATTGTCCGCAATACAACAGGCATCTGTCTTCTATAACCTCCAAATCCCCGCATTCCCTTAATTTTTCTTTTGTTTCTTCAAGCTCATCTTCAAAATTACATGGACAAAATTTTACCTTAATGCTCACCTGTACCACTCCCTTTATTTGTTGCTCATATTTTATGGGAATATTTAAAAAATTCGCAAGAACTCACCGCAACGCACGCTAGCTTTAACGCGTTAAAATATTAATACTAAAAAGAAAAACCGCGTTAAATCCTATGTTTGCTCATGTTTTTTTTATGTATTATGATGTGTGACATTACAGGCAGTAAATTTCGAAAATTCTGTTTGTTATTTATAAAACACTTGAAGGAGCGATACAAATGGCTGAAAAAATGATGACAAAAACTAAAGTTAAAAAAGAAGAAGTATTTCCGGTCAAAAATGTTCATTACGTTGAAATTTATACAGGAAATGCAAAACAAGCGGCATATTATTACGCAAAAGCATTTGGCTTCAAACTTGTAGCTTACCGAGGATTGGAAACAGGCTGCCGAGATCGTGTTTCCTATGTTTTGGAGCAAGGGGCCATTCGCTTAATCTTAACAGGAACCTTATCGGATCAAACGGACATTGCCGCATTCATTAAAACCCATGGTGAAGGTGTGAAAGATATAGCCCTTCTGGTAAAAGACTTAGAAAAAACTTATGAGGGTGCGATTGAACGCGGTGGTATTGCCATTCGGGAGCCTTGGATAGAAGAAGACGAAAACGGCAAAGTGAAAAAGGCAATTCTTGGTACATATGGTGATACTATTCATACGCTTGTTGAACCTATCGATTATAAGGGTGTGTTTATGCCAGGGTTTGAAGCACGAGAAGATATATATGGAGCGAATCCTACGGGCTTAATTGGTGTCGACCATCTTGTTGGGAACGTTGAAGTAATGGAAGAATGGGTTAATTATTATGAAAAAGTTTTTGGCTTTAACGTTCTTAAGCATTTTGATGATGAAGATATCTCCACTGAATACTCTGCACTTATGTCAAAAGTAATGATGAATGGAACCGGACGCATTAAATTCCCAATTAATGAGCCGGCAGAAGGAAAACGCAAGTCTCAGATTCAAGAATACCTAGATTACTATAATGGACCAGGTGTTCAGCATCTTGCTCTATTAACCAATGACATCATTGGCACTGTTACAGCCCTTAGAGCAAACGGAGTGGAATTATTGTTTACTCCTGAGACCTATTACGAAGAACTCGCCAACCGTGTTGGGGAAATAGATGAGGATGTTAAAAAGTTACAGGAACTAAATATTCTTGTAGACCGAGATGATGAAGGTTATTTACTCCAAATTTTCACAAAACCACTTGTGGACAGACCAACCATGTTTATCGAAATTATTCAGCGAAAAGGTGCACTGGGTTTTGGGGATGGCAACTTTAAAGCTCTATTTGAATCCATTGAACGAGAACAGGAACTTCGCGGGAATATTTAATCGAATCGGGTCATGGCAGTTAGTTTCATAGCTGTCATGGCCTTATTCAAAGGAGGTGCTAGTGAAATGTTAACAAAAGTAAAGGTAAATTGGAAAGAGGATGCGGTCAGTCATTACATGACCGAACTGATCGATTATGCAGGTTTATTCCCACCTGCAGCACTTCCTCTTAAAGACGCGATCTTAAACTATCATTCTTACTTTCAAGAAGAGGATAGCTGGATGCTTGGAGCGTTTGTTATACCGGCTTCACGATTAGAAGAACTAGAACCCTTTAGAGATTTATTTAATGAACAGATGCCCCTTCGACTCTCTATTATTCTTTCCAAATCTGATGAGTTTAGCACAGATTTGGATGCTATTCAGCTTTTTACGGAAACCTACCAAACGGCAGGAATGATAGAGGCGATTGAAGTCTCGCCATCATTTCAATTGAGTTCTAGAATCTTCGAAAAGCTAGATCAATTAATATCGGGATATCGAATTTATAGTGAAATCGCAGGAACGAATGAACAGTTGCAATCCTCATTAAATAAAATCAAGAGGCTAAATCAAGACTCTTCACGCCCGATAGGGATTAAATTTCGTATGGGAGGAATTTCGGCAAATTTGTTTCCATCTGCGAAAAAAGCAGCGTACGTCATTCATGAATGTAAGAGACTAGGATTTTCACTTAAATTTACAGCTGGTCTCCACCACCCAATTCGTCAATACCGAAAAGAAGTAGAGACCATCATGCATGGATTCGTTAACGTTTTTACTGCATCGATTATGGCTTATTGCCTCTCCATTACAGAAGAAACGATTGAAGCAATATTACTGGAAGATGACCCGAAAAATTTTATTTTTACTACAAATGAACTCAGCTGGCGGAATTTAACGGTCAGTTCTAAAGAGATTAACAAGGCACGTAATGTTTTTGCTCTTTCATACGGAAGCTGCAGTTTTGATGAACCAAGAGAAGAACTAGGAGAGCTTGTTTTATTTCAGAAGGAGGCAGTAAGATGAAAAAATCTTTTATTGAAGCAAAACCGGAATCACATTTCCCTATTCAAAATTTACCGTATGGCATATTCCAAGTAAATAGTGAAAGTCCGCGTGTTGGAACGGCTATTGGGGAGTATGTTCTTGATTTATCCCTAATTGAACAAGCCGGCTTATTAGATGGGACGGGTGTGGAGGGGAAAAATATTTTTTCAGCCCCTTCCCTCAATCCATTTATGGCACTTGGACGTTCAAGCTGGTCTGCCGTGAGGTCTAAACTTCAATATCTTTTAGATGAAAACACTCCAGTTTTACGTGATGATAAAAATCTTCGTGATCAAGCATTTCATCGAATCGAAAATGTAACCATGCTGCTTCCAGCGGAGATTGGCGATTATACTGATTTTTATGCTTCAAAGGAACATGCAACCAACGTGGGAACAATGTTTAGAAGTAAGGATAACGCTTTAATGCCAAATTGGACACACTTGCCCGTTGGCTATCATGGTCGAGCTAGTTCGATTGTTCCAAGCGGTACACCGGTTCGACGCCCTTTAGGTCAAAGAAAACCAAAGGATTCAGAATATCCCGCATTCGGCCCATGTACCCAGCTTGATTTTGAACTGGAAATAGGTTGGTTTATCGGCCCAGGCAACACTCTTGGTGAACCTATTCCTGTTCATCAGGCGGAAGACCATGTTTTTGGGCTCGTACTTGTGAATGATTGGAGTGCACGTGACATTCAAGCTTGGGAGTATCAGCCTCTGGGCCCCTTCCTTGCGAAAAATTTTGCCACTTCCATCTCGCCTTGGGTTGTACCGTTAGAAGCACTCGAACCTTTTCGCACGGCTGGACCCAAGCAAGACCCAGAGCCCTTTCCTTACCTGCAGCAAGGAAAAAATGGATCATTTAATATTAATCTAGAAGTTTATTTAACACCTGAAAATACAAATGAAGAAACTAGAATTACAAAAACCAATTTCAACTATATGTATTGGTCTATTGCCCAACAGGTTGCCCATCATACCATAACAGGATGTAACATCCGCCCTGGAGACATGCAGGCATCTGGAACGATCAGTGGTCCTAATCGAGAAGAACGCGGCAGTCTGCTTGAACTCTCCTGGTGTGGTTCACAACCGGTCCAATTAAACGGCGGCGGTGAGCGCAGCTGGATCGAAGACGGTGATACCTTGACCATTAGCGGCTGGTGCCAAGGAGATGGATATCGCATTGGTTTTGGTAAAGTAACCGGTCAGGTACTACCTGCACATTCTGAATCCAAAGTATTAGGCGATCAAGCTGCCGTAAAAATCTAAATATATAATTTTATAAAAAGGAGTTTAGAATATGGCATACTATGTAAAAATGGGCCGCATCCCCCATAAACGGCATACTCAATTTCGTCAAGAAGACGGAAGTCTCTATTATGAGCAATTAATGGGTACGAAAGGTTTCTCTAGCATCCAATCACTTATCTATCATATTAATCAGCCGACACAAGTTAAAAAAGCGGAAAAAATTTGTGATGTTCGTTATGAATTTGAGGAAAGAGGAGCCCTTAAACATCGTCATTTTCGTACTTGGAATACCGAAGTTGGCGGTGATTTTCTATCCGCTCGCAAAATTTTCATGGCAAACGATGATCTAGCGTTTGGCGTGGCACGCCCTAATCGCCAGATGGACTATTTTTACCGGAACGGCGAAGGCGATGAAATGTTATTTGTTCATGAAGGAACCGGTAAAGTTGAAAGTATTTTTGGGGAGTTAAGTTTTGGGCCCGGCGATTATCTGGTGATTCCTATTGGGACGACCTACCGTGTTGTTTTGGAATCAGAAGAAGCACGCTTTTTAGTTGTCGAATCCAATTCATCCATTGTAACTCCTAAGCGTTATCGAAATGAATTCGGTCAGCTTCTCGAACATTCTCCCTTCTGTGAGCGTGATATCCGGACACCGGAAAGATTAGAGCCTAAAAATGAAAAAGGTGAATTTGAAATTCGAGTCCGTGCACAAGGGATGATCACTTCCTATACATATGAATTCCATCCGCTTGATGCAGTTGGCTGGGATGGATATTTATACCCTTATGCATTCAGTATTCATGATTTTGAACCAATTACAGGCCGTGTTCATCAGCCGCCACCCGTCCACCAAACCTTTGAAGGGCATAATTTTGTCATCTGTTCATTTGTGCCCCGCTTATATGACTACCATCCCGAGGCCATTCCTGCTCCTTATGTACACAGCAATGTGGACAGTGATGAAGTACTCTATTATGTGGATGGGGACTTTATGAGCCGTCGCGGTGTGGAGGAAGGTTCCATTACCCTTCATCCTTGCGGACTGCCACATGGACCACACCCAGGCAAAATCGAAGAAAGTATCGGTAAAAAAGAGACACGCGAACTTGCAGTCATGATTGATACTTTCCGTCCACTCTATATTGTAAAGGATGCTCACCCTCTGGAAGTGGAGGATTATATGAGCAGCTGGCTGCCTAAATAATCTCATCAGATAAATTGGCATGAATGGTTTTCTTTTCTATGAATCTTAATTAGTTCTTATCCTTTCCCTGGCGCAAGCTCCCCCTTGCGCCATTAAAGTGCACACTTAAGTACCATTGATTAATAGATATTGATGTAAGAAGAGTAAAGAAAAGGCGGAAGAAAAATTTACCATTATAGCTAAAAAGGTATTATAATATAAATGATAAGAACAAAATTTTTTTCATATCAAAGGAGGTTTACATATGTCAAATAATGTACAACCAGGGGAATTTTATGTTGGAACTGTAAGCGAAAACTGGACCGAGGATGCCCTTTTTTACGAGTATAGTACGGCTGCTGATCCAATTGGCAGTGGGATTATTAGTCCGATACCTCCTAAAGAATTTGCACCTGAACTATATAATTCGGGGAAAACTCGGATTATATCACTGGACTTATCAAATGAGCTGAAAACCAAATATCCAGCAACGAGCCCATCCCTGCTTGCTCATTTTATCCGAATTAATGCAGGAGATTCAATTCCTACGCAACCAAATGCAACCAGCGAACTATACTATATTATTTCTGGGGTCGGGACAACTGAGGTCAATGGTCAAACAATCAGTTGGAAAAAAGGTGACTTTTTAACACTTCCAGCCGGATCAAGTAGTCGTCATTTTGCGTCTGAGGATTCCACCATTTATTATATTTTGGACACTCCACTCCTTGATTACTTGGGAGCTAAAGCGACAGAAGCACGTTTTAAGCCGACACTTTATACTGCGGAACAGGCGAAGGCAAAATTAGATGAGGTTGCTAATGCACCCGATGCACATTTAAAAAATCGTATCTCCATTCTATTAAATAATCAAAATTTCGAGCAAACTTTAACCATTACACATGTTTTATGGGCTATGTTCGGTATTGTTCCTGTAGGCTCAAACCAAGCGCCTCACAGTCATAAATCAGTTGCCCTTGACTTTGTTGCTTATGCTGCACCTGGGACCTATACATTAGTCGGGGATAAAGTAGACCCTATTACAAAACAAATCATTGATCCCATTCGGGTTGACTGGGTAACAGGAAAAGCCTTCGTTACCCCGCCAGGGCTGTGGCACTCTCATCATAATGAATCAGGGGAACCAGCATTCATCATCCCCATCCAAGATGCCGGTCTGCAAACCTACCTTCGTACATTGGATATTCAATTTACCCATTACGATGAGGAATAGAATTATTCAATAAAAGAGGAAAAACAGAATGAGAGTGGCTAAGTTTTGTGAGCGTAACATTAAAGTAACCGATGCGGACAAGGTCATTGACCTTCTTCGACTGCATTATCAAAATGATGTAGATGTTAGTATTGTAGACTGTTTTAGAAGGTGTTTAGAATGCAGGGTAAGACCGTTCTGCCGTATTCAATTAACAACCATCGAGGCTGATGATGCTGAAAGCTTGATAAATAAGATTCTTCAAACGGTTAAACCTACTTAATAAAGCCTAAAATCACACCCAAGTGAGGATTAAATCACTTGGGTCTTTTCACGTTGGAAAGTTCAGTAGTTTTGAATAAAAATGAAGATTGTAATAGTGAGGAAAAATGATGGATTTTATTTTATTGTAGTAACATGGAATATACGAATAAGAGCTTCATAATAGAATAGAATTAGGCTTTCAATTATACTCATGATAAGGATGTGAGAAAGAAGGACTATATATGCTATTTTATATGTTTGCAATTCTTGTGATTGTGATGGACCAGCTTTCTAAATATCTAATTCGGGCCTACATTGACATTAACCAGACATTTACATTAAGGGGAATTCCACTTACACATATCGAAAATAGCGGGATGGCAAGAGGTTTATTTCAAGGCTATGCACGGCTCTTTGGTGTTGCGGCTGTGCTGTTCGTGATAGGTGTTTATTATTTTCGCAGAACCGGAGATATGAAGGGTGCTCTCATTGATAGTAGTTTAGGATTCCTAGTCGGAGGAGCAATTGGAAATGGTATTGATCGACTTTTATTTGGGCAGGTGACGGATTTTATCATTCGTTCTGGTGGAATCCTTAACTTGGCCGATCATGCTATTGAGATTGGGGTGATCCTGCTTCTTATATATGGAGTCGTTAGCTGGTTGAAAAATAAACACTAGAGAGGACCAAAAGATAACTTGGTCCCCTCTCTATAATCAATAAAAGCTAATCCTTAAAAGCATTTTCTATTTTTTTTTGAATTATTCAGATTCCCTATAAAACGGATGATGAGGAGTGATTATATTCTATTCCTTGAATCCGCTCATGATGGGTATAAACATTAAATCCGTTAGCTCGGATAAAGCCAACTGCCGTAATTCCAAGTTCCTCTGCTAAATTTATTGCAAGATTGGTAGGGGCAGATTTTGAAAGAATAATCCCTACTCCAATTTTGGCTGCTTTTAGTAACACCTCGGATGAAATTCGGCCACTGAAAGCTATGATTTTATCTTTTAGAGGTATACGGTTTATCAAGCAATAGCCAAATAGTTTATCCAGGGCATTGTGTCGACCAATATCCGTTCGTGCTGCCACAATTCCTTCCTTCGTACATAGGGCTGCATTATGAACCCCGCCGGTTTGTTGAAAATGTGAAGAGTTTTCTTGCATTTGCTTCATTAACTCACGGCATTGTTCTGGTGTAACCGTTAATTTTGTCATAACGGTTTTAGCTGTCTTAACATCATTATGAAAGTAAAATTGCCGCCCTTTTCCACAACAAGAACCAATAAATCTTTTAGAATGGAAATCTTTTTGGATTGAATGTTTATTAACTAAATCGACATAAGCAAAACCCTTTTCTTCATCGATGTGGATCGATTGAATATCTTGGTAGACTCGAATCACACCTTCTGAAGCTAGGAAGCCAACCACCAATTCTTTCAGTTCAGAAGGGCTACATACCATGGTCGCAAACTCCGTTCCATCTAATATAATCGTTAGGGCAGATTCGACGGCAATGTCATCCTCTTCCTCTATGAAGTTTTGTCCATTGTACTTGACAATATTTTGAGAAGTAGTGATTTCCTTAAACAAATTCGGTGCCCCTTTCCATCGATATTTTTGTCCTTAACCCACTTCTGTTTCAAGATCAGCAATCGGCTTTTCTAGGTATTGGGTATCTTTCCGTGCGTTATATCGTTCGGCTTTTTCCACATTTACGGTGATGTTATAATCGGGAATACCGGCAAATTTCTCATAACGACCGCGTGGCAGCAAGTAGTTTCCTTCTGGGAAGTGAACTTCTAAATTTCCTTGTGCAATATCAACAAACTTAGCCGTACCTTGGAAGACGCCAAAGCCATTATAAACAACAATTCCTTCGCCTTCAGCAATGCTTAATTTTTGTCCATCCACAGGACTCATTAAGACATCATAACGACCGGCACCATTTAACGGATCCACTTCTTTATATACCATCGAGTTAAACTGCTTGCCACGGCGAGAGGTAATAATAAATTGTTCAGGCTTTTTATTTAAATCCGGAATATCAACCGGAATTAAGGTACCTCTGCCATCCGGAGTTGGACAAATTCCATCTTCACATAACCAAGCGCCACCCCACTGGAACACGTCTCCTTGCTTTTTCAAATGCTGAATTCCGTGGTAATCAGGGTTTGCTTTGGCAATTTCCTCACGAATGGCCTGACCGTCTGCAAAATCAACCAATTGGGCTGTTTCTGGTTTCACACGTTTAGCAAGTTCTATATATATCTTCCATTCTGCACGTGCCTCTTCAATCATGTTTTTGTTCCCAGTGATTTCAGGAGAGAAGTAAACCATCCGTTCTGTTGATGTACTCGTGCCGCCTCCTTCTTGCTCATAACGCGTTTTCGCTGGTAACACGATGACAGCTTCTTTCGCATCAACTAATGTCGATGTGTTTAAAATAATATCTTGATGGACCCGAATCTCCAGTTTGGATAAGGCCTGTTCAATAAAATCAGGGTCTGGCATCGTTTCTAAGAAATTACCACCAGATAGATAATATAATTTCACTTTCCGCTCATGATCTTCTGGAAGTACAATGTTTTCTAGTGTGACACCCACGATATCACCTTGCCAGTTTGGCAGGTCAAATCCCCAAAGCTTTTCCATTCTCTCTACATTTTTTTCATCCCAGCCTCCGCCAGGTAAAACAAACGGGTCTGCCCCCATTTCTCCGCTGCCTTGCACACTTGAGTGTCCTCGGAACGGCATAAGACCCGCGTGCTTTCGCCCTAAGTGTCCACGCAGGAGTGCAAGGTTTGCGACTTGAGAGATATTGTCTGTTGCAAAAGAGTGCATCGTCAGCCCTAGTGCCCACGCATATACCGCATTTTTGCTGTTGGCTAGAAGTTCAGCTAATTCTATGATTCTTACTTTTGAAACGCCTGAAGATTCGATGATATCTTCCCAAGATTGGTCTTGGACTTTTTCCTTCAATTCTTCGTAACCGTTTACATGTCCCTCTACGAACTCATGGTTAATCGCTGAACCATATGCTTTTTCCTCCATATCAAACCAATGCTTCATGATTCCATGCATAAAAGCAATATCCCCACCGATATTGACTTGATAGAAGTCATCGGCAATTTTTGTTCCGAATAAAGCAGACTCAGGGTTTGAAGGAATCCAATACTGATCCATGGCTGGTTCGCGGTATGGGTTAACCACAATGATTTTGGTTCCTTTTTTCTTGGCTTCAAGCATATATTTTGAAGATACAGGTGATGAGTTCGAAGCGACACTTCCCCAAAACAATAAGACATCTGTTCCAATCCAATCTAGATAATTGGATGTAGAAGCTCCCACACCAATGGAACGTTTTAAAGCTGTTTTACTGGGAGCGTGACAAATACGGGAAGCGTTATCAATATGATTCGTCCCAAGAAAACGCGCGACTTTCGCTGCAACATAATAGCTTTCGTTTGTAATTCCTCGAGCGGTTAAATAAAATGCATATTGTTTTGGATCCAACTTCTTCATTTTTTCTGCAATGAGATCCATTGCGTCATCCCAAGTAATCCGTGAAAATTTACGTTCCCCTTTGCGTCGAATCATTGGATAAGGGATCCGACCCAGCTTACGAAGTTCAGTGCTATCATATTTCCTTAGCTCATCAATGTCTGCATGCAGAATTTCAGGTTGAATCGCAGGCATTGTATTAAGCCGAAGCACATTCAAACGTGTGGTGCAAACGTGTGGTCCATCCAATGTTTGGTCATATAACCCTGACACACCAAGGGCACAACCGTCACAAACTCCTTTCGTAATAATCCGTGTAGCATAGCCGATATTATCTTTATTATCCCAAGCGATTTTCATCGTATCGCGGATATGCTGCGGTTTAATCTTCCCTAGTCCAAAAGGAATTGGACTTACCCAGTATTTAGGAGCAGGTAACTTTGCCTTTTTTTGTGGTCCTGGATGTTGCGTTTTCCCCATTTTCATTTCCTCCTTAATCATGTCAATTGCTATTTTTCCAATAAAAAACCACCTAAGATAATATTCATCCGTGAAAACGGATAAATAGCTCTAGGTGGTTAGTCTTTAACAGGGTCGCTGTCAAGTGCCAACAATATGTAGTTGAAATAATGTTTTCATTGGGTTTAACTTTTTAAGCTAAACTTTTCCTCAATATCTTGATCAAACACGAAGATTGACATCCCCATGTCGTCTTCAATATCAATATCCACAAAGACACGAATGAATTTTACACCAAGTAGTTCTTCCATTTCCTGAGGATAGTTTTTTTTATAAATCTCCTTGACCATTTCAGTACGAGCAGATCGTAACATTTGTTTCCCGTCTTCAGCGGAAGCAATAAATTTTTCAATTGGAGATAAATTTCCTTCTAATTCACAAATTGCCCAGTTTTTGCAAAACTTTGTTCGAACTTGACTAGGGCCTTTACCCATATGACGTTTTCTATAGGCGCGAACAATATTACTGAATTCTGCTTCATATTTATTCACATGACTCAACTCACTTGTTTTTACTCAATATTATCACTATGTTAATGATGTTTATTCTATAAGTATACTATATAACGGAATAAAAATAAAAACCATTGTAATAGATTCTTTGAAGATTCCTTAAAAAAGGCGGAATCCCAATTGAATCATTACAACGGTTCGCCTCAAACAGGTTCGCTGTTACGCACCAACTGTTATAATATTTTACCCTAGTTGTATGAGTTACACCTATTAACCGATCAACAGGTTCGCTGTTTCGGATTAAAAGAGACTCATATGTATATTTCACAAATTGTTCACATTTGATAACTTAATCATAGCATGGTGGTGAAATCAATACAATAGATATTATTTGTAATCCCTGTAAAACCTGAATATAAAAAACTTAACAATAAAAGCGAATGATTCCATCCAAATAACGGAGAATAACATTCGCTAGTTTTGTGTGGTTAAATCCTTTATATTGTTGATAAAAATTTGGAAAAGTTATTAGAAGAATAATTTGAATAACTTTACTATGAAAACAAGATAAAATGGGGTCGGACCAATGTCTGACCCCATTTTGTTTGTTTTTAAACTAAAATCTTGGATGCTTTTACTCTATCATGGACCGAGTCCCTTAAAGAAACCGGTTATTAACTATAAGGTAATAATCATCATCTACTTATAAACTTTTTTAACCATCCATTTACTAATAATTTATAGAAAATATTTTTCTTTAAATTGTTACCCAAAAACCACATCCACTGATTTATTGCGAGCCACTTTATAAATTTTTATATATTTCATAAATAAATGGATGGTAATAAAAATATTTGATTGGAGGGTTAAAAAGCATGCTAAATCTTTTATTATGAAAGAATAGCTAAAATTATGTAATTTCATAATTTTTAAGAGAATACAAAGCAAGCACTTCATATAAAAAGGGGGAGAAACATGAATAGTTTTCAAGAGTGTAGAAATAGCAGGATTAGAGTTTCCTATAAGGATTTAAATCATAAAAATATTTCGGCAGGTTTGATTGCAGGAATATTCGTTATTACGGGACCTACTGCTCTTATATTGGAAGCAGCAACAAAGGGAAACTTCAGTTCCACACAGACAATTCTATGGATATTTGCAGTCTATGTATTTGGAGGATTATTTGGCATTATTCTTCCCATGTATAGTCGGATACCGATTGTTGGCGGCCATACGCTTACTGGCGTTGCATTCCTGACAACGATGACATCCCAGTTTAGCTACCATGTATTAATCGGAGCATATCTTATTTCAGGCATTTTAATGGTATTCATTGGATTTCTGGGTTTTTTCTCAAAATTGATTAAGTTGGTGCCTAAAGAAATTATTTCGGCAATGCTGGCAGGAATGATTACAAACTATATGGTGAATTTTATTATTTCTATCAACAAGCTAATATTAATTGGGTTTATTCCTTTGGTGGCCTTTTTTATTTTTAGCTGGTGGAAAATAAAAATTCCGCCTGTAATTGCAGCGATTGTCATTGGAACTATATTATTGATCCTGTTCTATCCATTAAATAACATTAAATGGAATTCTGGAGTGATTATGCCCGAAATTCAATTACCTGATTTTAATATAGTAAGTTTCCTTTCTGTCTCTATCCCGCTTGCTTTTCTCATTTTAAGCAACGATGCAGCAGTTGCGGTCGGTGCATTGGAAAAAAATCATTATCGGACCCCGATCAATCAAATTATTTCCTTTAGCGGATTATTTTCAATCATAACAAGCTTTTTTGGAGGTCAGTCTGCAAATATTGCTGGAATGGCAACAGTAATATGTGCGGATGAAGAGGCAGGTCCAAAAGAAAAAAGATACATGGGGGCTGTAGTGGCGGGTGCTCTTCTTCTCGTTTACGGTTTATTCTCTTGGAAACTGGTTCCACTAATCCAAGCTTTACCGAAAGAGTTCATTTCAATGATTATTGGATTTTCGCTTCTCGGTGTATTTGGAAATAGTTTGCATCAATCTTTCTCAAAGCAAACAATGAAAATAAGTACTGTATTTGCCTTCATTATTGCCTTATCAAAGATTACCTTATTAAGTATAAGTGCGCCCGTTTGGTCCTTACTTGTTGGTTCTCTCATTGCACGATATATTGAAAATGATACTATAGGAAAAATTGAAAAAAAGGAAAAAGAAACAGCTTAACTTATAAAAGTAAAATGAATTTTGGCCCTATCAAAAGGAAGAATTCAATTAACTGTAACGGACAAGGGAATTCTTTTCCATTCTCCACAGCAGTGTCACGGAAAATAGGATAGACAATATCCCATGCTTCCTTGTCTCCTCCAACCATAACTAGCTCCATTTATGTCCAAAACGCCTCAGAAATTTTTTTCTAAGGCGTTTTAATATAATTCATAAAGTCTTAATTAGTCTATACTTGTGTCTTAGCTCTTTCTTGCTTAAAAATAATTTAGTTCCAACCACTACATTGATTTATTCAACAACCTGGAGAGTGACGTCAATATTCCCTCTTGTGGCTTTTGAGTACGGACAGAATTCGTGGGCCTTATGTACAAGTTCTTCTAATTTTTCCTTTTCCACACCAGTCCCTTTTATTTGCAACGTTACCGCAATTTTGAATCCTTGATCGGCCTCATCTTTTAAGAAATCTACATTTGCCGTTACTTGTGATTCGAATTTGACATGTTCCTGCCTTGCGATGTGCTGTAAAGCCCCATCGAAACAAGCAGAGTAACCGCAAGCGAACAACTGTTCAGGGTTTGTCGCGTTTGGTAATTCTTTCGCTCTTGGGGAGCCGGGCATTGCTAAATCCACTTTTATCTTACCATCAGATGATTCAACTCTGCCTTGTCTTCCTCCACTAGCTGTTGCAGATGATGTGAATAATGGTTTTGTAGTCATCGATTTTCTCCTTTTTAAAGAATAATGTCTTGCCTTAATGTTCACAAAGAGAGAGCTTATTATAGTTTGTTCCACTCATGCTGTAATAAACTACGGCTAATTTTACCTTTGTCATAGTTTCGATCTACTTTTCTGATGAATACCCAAATAGTTTAGATTAAAAACCCATTTTAATACACCAGCTATTTTCTCAATCATTTTCACTTAATATTCATAATAAATCAACTGTTTTTGATTCTTATTCAAAAACAGTTGATTTATATTATTTAATTATAGTTTATCAATCTTTAAATATTACTGCTCAACTAACTCATTAACCTATCTCGCAGTTGAGTAAAAGCCATAAACGTCCTTTTTCTAACCTCACATCAGTTTTATTTAGCTACACTAGCTTCTCCAATATTTTTGATATTAATTGATCTTGATTTTTCTCCATAATAATATCTTGATTTACGATTACTACATTTAAGTTTTCGCAGAAAATGCAAAGTTTCATACAATAGGTTGGAGTGATGGAACACTCAATATCTTTTTCTTCAAGTTTATTTCTAATCTGCTCTTCTACTTGGTTTGTTCTATTACGAAAACAATACAAAATTTTTTGAGCCATAATCATCCTCGTTAGTAAGTATTTATTGTAATTTCCCAGCATAATTTCACGAGTATAAAAGGTAAAACCATCGCAAGAAGCGATGGCTTTCAAATTTATACAGCCGCACTCTCAACTTCACGGCTTACTTCAAGTGTGCGAACAACATACTCTCCATCTTTTAGGATAAGATTTAATTTGTCGTGATCTTGTAGGACTGCAATATTATCTAATGGGTTGCCATCTACTACGAGGATGTCTGCAAGTTTTCCAACTTCAATGGTACCAATTTTATCTTCCATCTGCATAATTTGACTTCCATATTTGGTAGCGGTTACAATTGCATCCATTGGTGTCATTCCTACTAACTTAACAAAATGCTCTAAGTCACGTGCATATCCACCATGAGGGCACCATTTGAACCCATAATCACCACCTGGCAGTATACGTACCCCCGCTTTATAAAGTCGGTTCATATTTTTTAGTGCAATTTGTAACCCTTCTTTATATCCTGTTGCATCAAGTGCTTCTTGTCCGAAATAATCAGCACCATGCTCTAATGTTGATATAAGCCAATTTAGGGCTGGCACAACAAATAAACGTTCTTTATCGTGTACGAGCATGTCGAAAGCTTCATCGTCAATAAAATCAGCATGACCGATAATGTCTACCCCTGCTTTTACACATATTTTTACAGCATCTGATGTTCTAGCATGTACATATATTCTTTTCCCACGGGCATGGGCTTCCTCTACAGCAGCTCTGACCTCTTTGTAGGTATAAAGTGTCATTTCACCTGTTGCGTGAGCAGTTAAACTTTCTCCACTCACATTAACCTTGACAAGGTCTGCCCCTTCTTTAAACAAACTTCTAACTACTTTTCTTACCTCATCTTCGCCATCCGCTAAAAAGGATAGTCCATGAACTCGAACATGGTTTGGATGTAAATCAACAAAACTGCCAGTTGCAGATACTTCAGCACCATTTGCGAGCATTCGAGGCCCAGGTACTTGTCCGCGATTAATGGCATCGCGCAAAGCAATGTCCACGCGACCTCGAGCAGCTGCGCTTACACAAGATGTAAAGCCGCTTTTAAGCATTGTTTCTGCATTCAAAATAGCCCCAATCATGGTTTCTTCAATCGGTTTAAAATCGATATCTTGAATATAGAGGGAATCCTGCCATGTGAAATGAGTGTGTGCCTCAACCATACCTGGCATTATGGTTTTTCCGTTTAATTCAATAATATCTACTTCATCGAGGTCGTAAGTTTCCGGAATAGAAAGATTCGTCCCGATAGCAGTGATTTTGTTGCGTTCAATTAGTACATCGATTCCTTGCTTTGCTTCAGCCCCTGTTCCGTCAATCAATAAACCATTTTTTAATAATTTTGCTTTCATTTTTGAAACCCCTTTCATTTCTTCAAATTAAAAAATGTATGTTCAACGCTTGTTCCCGAAAATTACATCAGGGCAAGGTTAGTAACCAATTAACGCCTAAGAATTGAAAAAACCTTCCAGTCCATTATCTTCTCGGATTGCTGGAACCTCTTCATCCCAGTCGCATTCAACTAGATTATCACACTTAACATGATGAAGGCTTATTTTAAGTTTTTCATCATAATAGGTTCCTAGAATACGATAAGGAGAATATTTGGGTAAACAATTTGGGCAAAAGCCTCTAGAAATGGCATCTAATTGTTCATCTGAATAATAAACAGTATTTTTAGCTAAAAGTACCTTATCTAACATCAATCAACCATCCTTCCAATAAGTTTTTTAATAGGGGAGGGAGAACTCCCCTTTTCTTCTAACGGATAAAAAAATACGAAATTCCTAAGAAACAATGTTCCTTAATACTCCGATTTTTTCAATCTCCACTTCCACTACGTCGCCCTCATTTAAGAACTTAGGTGGGTCAAAACCAAGTCCTACACCTTTGGGAGTTCCGGTCGCAATGATATCCCCTGGCTTAAGCGTTACACCACCGGAAACCGTTTCAATAATAGTTGGGATATCAAAAATAAGGAGATTTGTATTAGAATTTTGCCTTACCTCTCCATTCACCCTGCACTGAACATTAAGCTTTACCGGGCGTTCAATTTCATCTTCAGTAACTAGAAATGGCCCCATTGGTCCAAATGTATCCAAACTCTTCCCTAGAAACCACTGGCTATGTTGTTTTTGGAGATCCCGTGCCGAAACATCATTGATAATGGTATAACCGAAAATATAATCATAGGCTTCTTCCTTTGATATATTTGTTCCTTCTTTACCAATTACAATGGCTAATTCTGCTTCATAATCAATTTTACTTGTCACATGACGATGACTTTTAATCTTTTGATCTGGTCCAATGACCGTCGTAGTTGCTTTAGTAAATACGATGGGGTATTGTGGAAGATTTTGTTCCTCTTCCATTGCTGTCGTGTATTCCATTGCATGTTCTCGATAATTAAGACCTAAACAAATGATATCTCGTTTTGGCTGTGGAATCGGAGCTTCTAGTAACACATCAGTTAAAGGAAGAATCGCATCTCCGTTAACTTCTGACTCCCGCTGGTTTATTTCCTTAAGACGTGCCAAAGCCTCTGAATTTTCAATAACCCCTTGTAATGTATTCGGCAAGATAGCTTGGGAATATAGTTGTTTTTCTGCCTTAACAGCATCGATGATGGCACTTTCATCCGCTTTTCTAAATCCGAACTTCAAATTCCCGTCATGAAAAAAAGATGCAAGATACATTTTTTAATTCTCCTTAGATAGTTTAATAGTTTGTAAAGTGATTTTGCTCCCCCTACAATTGCGAAGGACTTTACCTTTCCTAAATCCTATTGATAAATTCCAAAATTGCTGTGTTTACCTCATTCGGCTTTTCAATTGTAGCCCAATGTCCACAATTAGACAGCACGACCAAATCAGCGTTTGGAAAGTTATTGTATAGGGCTTTTGACATTGATAGTGGAGTGGTTTTATCTTCCTCCCCAACAATCAACTGAACTGGTACTTCTACTTCCTGATGCCTAATTGCCTTAGCCTCCGCTAGGGCCCGACATGACGCAGCATATCCTTCCGCATCATTTGTCAAAAGCAAAGACCTAACTAAACCCATGACTGCTAGATTGGTCTTGGAATAATTGGAGAATCCACCTTCTAGAATGGTATCGGCAATTACCTCCATTCCGTTCTCTCTAACTAAAGTAGAGCGATCCGATAACGCTTTTCGTGCTCCTTCGGGTGGTTCGGTAAAACCGCCGACAAGCGTCAGACTTTTCACAGCTTCAGGATAGGATACCGCAAAATGTTCAGCAATCAATGTGCCCATCGAATGAGCAATAATGTGAGCGCTTTCAATCGATTCACTATCTAGTAGTGCTTTTAGATCTTCAACGAATAATTCGATAGAGTAATCGGGGTGTGATACATCGGTCCGTCCTGAACCACGCAGATCATATGTAACCGTTTTAAAATGACGGGAACAGGTATTTACCTGGCTATGCCAAATGTTCAAGTCCCCTCCTAGCCCATGAACAAAGACCACTGCCTCGCCTGACCCTTTCACTTCTACATTAACTTGAATATCTCTAATTTGCTTTCTCATAGCTTCCTCCAAAATATGAATTTAGTAGACAGCACAGCAGTTAAAAATTATTTTATTATCACCCCATCGTCTTCCTATTAAATATTATTATATTATTTATTTTTTTATTGTCAATATTCTGATAAATAATATTATATTATTTTTTTGCTTGAACCAGAATAAAAAAACTCCTAAATTCAAGTGAATTTAAGAGTTGAACGTTACCATTATTCATGAAGTTGACTTTTTTAAGCTGAATAATTAGAAAAACACCTTTTTAATCGTTTATACCAGTGAGAATCACTGCAAGCTCTTCTTGTAGTTCATACATTTTTTCCTCGGCCATTTTCTCATCGTGGTTACAAATAGCAATTAGTAACTCTTTATGAAAATGTAAGTATCTTTCTGTTGCATACTGTTTTTGATTCATACTGGCTATTGTAGCATATCGATAATCTAATTGAACTTTAGACAACATTTGTAACATATTCACGAGAAGTTCATTGTTAGAAGCTTCGTAAATACTTTTATGGAATTCATAATCAGTCTGAGCCCATGTATCTTTATCCCCTAAAGACCTTTCCAGCAGAGAATAGCATTCTGTCATTTTTTCAATATCAGCTTGCGTTGCGTTCTTAGCCGCTAACTTAGCTGCAACAGGTTCAATTGCAAAGCCGAGTTCATTTAATTTTAACAAGAAATTTCGATTATTTCCTGAATCTGATGCCCATGCTAATACATCTGTATCCCACCATTGCCACTCCGAACGTGGAGATACAATTGTTCCTAATTTAGGAATGGATTTCACTAAACGACGAGTAGCCAATCCCTTAAATGCCTCCCTCACGACGGTTCGACTAACTCCATGTGACTCACTTAAGGTTTCTATTTTAGGAAGTGTATCTCCTGGAATTATATCTCCATTAATAATTTGTTTTCCAAGCTCATGAATTAATTGATCAGTTAAGTTATAAATAGCCACTATCGATTCCCCATCCTTTACAGTAAAACGACAAAAATTTAATATAGATTATATTAAATATTTTAACAAATAATATTATATTATAATTTTAAGTTTACCATAACAAGAGCTCTTGATTTTGTTATTAAAGAAAATACCCATGTAAACAAAATTTGTTGTACAATAACTCTAATGAAATGGAGGTCATAAAATGAAAAAAGTGATTATTTATTCACAAGAAACATGCCCGCCTTGCCATGCTGAAAAATTATGGTTTAAAGAAAACGGGATTGAGTTTGAAGAGAGAGACATCCGGAAAAATGATCAATATCTGCATGAACTTATTGGGCTAGGTGCTGCTGCTACACCAGCAACCGTTATCAAAGATGGAGATCGTGAAGACGTGATCCTAGGATTTGATCAAGCGAAATTGGCTGAAATATTAGGGATTTAAGGTATGTCAAACGGCTTGATATTTGAAATCAAGCCTTCATAATGAAACTTAAATGGCGAACAGTGACTGTCACTGTTCGCCATTATTTACAGGCCAAATTGTTGCTTTGCCAGCTCTTTGAATTTCACGTGATCAATGGTCTCTTTAGACAGTATTCCATCCGCCCATTGGGTAAATGTGGTATCTGTTAAGGTAATATTTCCGTTTTGGGTAAGTCGGGTAATTAAAGGATGTTTGTTAAATGAAGATTTCGGGTGTTTAGCAATAATTGTTTGAATATCATTCAAGTTCGCAACTTCAATAGATTTCCGAGAATCAAAAGCATAGCCTATTTTCCACTCGGTATCTTTATGCTTTAGTTTCATTTCTAAACAATAGTCCCCAAATTCTTGTTTTTCTTTTTTTATTCTAAACTCTCCATTATAAGAAGATATGGTCTCACCGGATAAAGGAACAGGTTTTAAAGGTAGATTTCCACCAAAGCCCGTGTCAATTAAATACGTCTGTCCCTCGTGATTTAAAAGTACCGTTACATGCGTCCTTCCAAGTTGAATATACTCTTCAGCAGCATGATTATAAACAACTCCGTCTGTAAGTACTGCGTTAAACCCATTTTCTAAGAGGTAGAAATAGAAAAGTGGATTTAATTCGTAACAAAGGCCGCCTTCATTCCTTTCCACTATTTTGTGAATTAAGTTTTCCTTTGTAATCTTACCTGTTTTATTTTCAATGATTGATAAATTTTCAAACGGAATGGTTTGTGCTGTTTTTTCAAGAACTTCAGCTAACTTTTCAAAGGTAATTTTTTGGTCTTCCGGCAAACCTATTCTTTTATGAAATAAAGTAGTCAGGTTTTGCATTACTTCTCCTCCAAGCACTTTTTTTGGACTCCACAGCACTTTTATTGACCACTAGAAACGTCCCTGTTGTACTCTATCCAATAACAAGTCCGATGGTGAACTTGCATATAGATACAACCTATGCATCGGTCTAGTCATGGCTACATATAGTAATTTGATATCTAGTTCTTCGTCACTGTACAATTCTTCCAGGGTAACAATCAGGACGGCATCAAATTCTAATCCTTTTGAAAGGTGCGAAGGTAAGATCACAATGCTGCCCTTTTTCATATCTTCTTTTTCTTCTAATAACTGTATTGGAAGATTGCTATTTTCCAGCATTTTATGTATACGCAGGCACTCTTTGTCGGTCCTTCCAATAATCGCAATCGAGTTAAGCTCTTCCTTTTTGAGCAACTGAATATCATCTTCAAGGATCTGTTTTACTTGTTCCAAATTGACAGGGTCTATTTTCGTAAAACGGGGTTTGTCCCCATGGCGAATGACTGGTTCCACTTTTGGCAAGTCTTGATCCATAATCGAAAGAATGTCGTTGGCTAACTGCATGATCTCGACCGTGGTTCGATAACTCTTTTGTAATGTTTGATAATTTGCATTCGGGAAAATTTCCTTTACTAATGGTTCCCAGCTTTTTAACCCTCGATAAGAATGAATCCCTTGCGCTAAATCTCCCACAATCGTAAATAATTCTGTTTCAAAGCCCGCTTTAAGTGCAGCAAATTGAAAATAACTATAGTCCTGGGCTTCATCAATGAAAATACTCTTCATTTTATATTGTTCTTCGATGCCTTCTAATTTTGCTTTCATATAGAATAACGGAGCAAAGTCCTCAAGTTCTAGCGCTTTTTTATCAAAATTCCTTTGACAATATTTACTTAACGCTCTACATTCTTTCTCTGAAAGCGTACTGGAATACTTTTGTAAAAGTTCGGGCGAAGTCATCAGTTCCTTGTATAAAGAAAAAATATCTTTTTTAACAAAAGGAGCCATATAATTTTTTACCGCAACCTTCGACTCTTTCTCCACAGAACTGATTCTTTTTTCTTTTGAATCCATGAAATTGACTACTTTTTCCTTCCTTTTTTCTGAATCCGGCCGGCCGCTAAAAAGAAGCTTTTCTAAAGCATCGTCATATTTACTATTAATTTTAGAAAGGATCAGCGATTTTTTTAATCTTAGATCATTTGCTAATATATTTTTAATTTTATCCAGTCTCTTATAGATTGGTAAGTATTGAAATTCTTGTATAAATAGTTTTTTGAGTCTCCCCCCTCTTATCAGGCGAGATTTTTCAATCATAAAATCCTCGGAGGGTGCTAAATTAAACTCAATTTCTTTTAAATAATGGTCAATTACCTCCTTAAATTCCAGCGATCCTTTATAACTAGAAACCCATTGAATCATATTTGATTTCTCGTTTCCGTTAATGAGCGTCATTAATTTTGAATTAGGAGAGATTAATTTCATTTTAATCCCTAAACACTTGCTCATAAACTCAATATAAGTCGTTTGTTTAATCTTGTTTACCCCTAGATCTGGAAGGACCGCGGAAATATAATCAATAAATAATTTATTAGGTGCAAGAATCATTAATTTTTCTGGAGGAAATCGATATCCAGAAGAGTATAGAAAGTAGGAAATTCGATGGAGAGCAATGGTTGTTTTACCACTTCCTGCAGCTCCTTGAACGATAATGGGATGTTTAAGAGAGGCTCTAATAACTTCATTTTGCTCATTTTGGATGGTCGCCACAATCTCGGTTAAGCGATTGTCTGCTTTTCCTGATAAGGATTTTTGTAATAATTCATCATGTGTGGTTAAATCGATATCTCTAATGTCTTTTAAAAATCCATTCTCGATTTCGTACTGCCGCTTTAGTGATAAATAACCACTTTGTGTTTCCCCATAGGCGTCATACGTTACATCCCCAAGACGGCCATCATAGTAAACATTTGCAATTGGAGACCGCCAATCGACAATAATAGGAATCTGATTGACACGGTCGAACAAGGAGGCTTTTCCAATATATAAAATCTCTTCGTTGCTGTCACCACTGCTCGTAAAATTGATTCGAGAGAAGTACGGTTTGCCGATGACGCTTGCTAACCTTTCCAATTCACTTTCAGCCAATTCTAAAAATTGAGCATTCGTTAGGAGGGTCATGTAACTTAAACTACTATCTGATGTATCCAGTTCTGCAAAGGCTTCTTTCAAATTCTCAACGAACTGTTCTTTATTTCCCTTCGACATTTCCAAAACATTTTTAATAAATTCTTTTGTAAATTCTAAGCGTTCCACTTCTTCTTGATAATCTTTATGTTCTCGAACTGATTTTTGTTTGTTTGAACTCATTCTCTCAATCCGTCACCTCTCAATAGAGTTTATAGCGATGGAACACGCACAAAAAGAAACATCTACAATTTTTTTGCAGATGCTTTCTTTCACAATGGAGTTATATTTTACCATTTAGCAAGTGATAATACAATATACTTGTTTTACCCTTTGAAATAAAGTAAAGCAATAAGGAAGATAATTAATCCTATTAAGAAAATAGGACCAAGACCTGTACTGTATACAAAATAAATTCTAATATGAAGAAGCGCATGGATAATAAGTATGACCAGCAAGCAAACCAGCAATACAATGGTCAATTGCACATTTTTATTGCGATTTCGATTCAAAAAATTTGCTCCCTTCTAGAAGCTTTACAGGGACAGTTTAGTTTTTTATATAAATATTTTATATAAGCTTGAAATATTCCTACCTATCCTCCCCTGCAAGGTTTATTATAAATAAAATAATTTCCATTTTTTACAGTTTAATATGATATAATTGTGATATCACTTTTATATCACTTTAAGTATAATGGAGGGGTCAAAATGAAGGAAAAATCAATTTTTAAAATGAATGGATTTGCTGCACTGATAATTGCGCTTTTTTGTATTGGTCTTGGGATCTTTTTAATAACTACTGGAACAATCTCGGAGAAAATTACTGGTGGAATCGTTTTAATTTTAGGATTAATCCTTGCAACAAGTTTGACCATTGTGCAGCCCAACGAAGCAAAAGTATTAACCTTCTTTGGTACTTATCTTGGTGTCATCAGGGACCAAGGATTATGGGCAACCATCCCGTTTACTTTCAAAAGAAGTGTCTCCTTACGAGTAACAAACTTTAACAGTGAGAGGCTAAAAGTAAATGATTTAGAAGGAAATCCCATTGAGATTGCAGCTGTGGTTGTTTATAAAGTGAGGGATGCAGCAAAAGCATTGTATGACGTGGAAAACTATAATAAATTCATCCAAATCCAAAGTGAAACCGGGCTTCGCCATATTGCAAGCAGATATGCTTATGATTCGTTCGATCATGCTGAAAACCCATTAACTCTTCGTCAGAATAGCGATGAAGTCGCAGATGTTCTTATGTATGATTTACAAAAAAGATTGGATGTAGCTGGTGTGGATGTGATCGAAGCAAGAATTATGCATCTTGCCTATTCTTCTGAAATTGCTTCTGCCATGCTGCAAAGACAACAAGCGCAAGCCGTATTATCTGCTCGAAAGGTGATTGTCGACGGTGCCGTTGGACTTGTAAAAGCTGCGATTGACCAACTCGCAGAGCAAGAAATTGTTGAACTGGATGAAGATAAAAAAGCCCAGATGGTCAATAACCTAATGGTCGCCATTGTCTCTGAAAAAGGAACGCAGCCCATTATCAATACAGGAAGCATCTATTAAGGTTGTGTAATAAATGAGCAAACGAAAATCCTTTCCACTTCGGATTGACCCGAAGTTATATGAAGTGCTGGAAAAATGGGCCGAGGATGAAATAAGAAGCGTCAACGCTCAAATCGAGGTCATTTTAAAAGAAGCTGCTAAAAAGGCCGGAAGACTAAAAAAAGAATAAATGGCACCATTTTTTTAGAAAATAACCCCCTAATTTACTTACGCTAAGCAGAAAGAAAATTAGGGGGTTGATGTCTTGATATGGGAAACGTACGCTAGGGAAAGTTCCTTCTTACATAAGCGTATGCTATACTCATTCAACCTGAGATTTTCGGGACAAACTGACCGGTTACTCCATCCCCGGATAACGTCCACCAAATGCCTTTGGACTTACAGCATCAATATGAGCCAAATCTTCAGAAGAAGTTCAATATCTACTGCCCTTACATTTTTATTGGAAAATTCATTAATAACTTAAACTCATACTCTATTTTCTTTTACTGGTATTTTAGTTATAATATATCTATATAATTGCATAAAATAAAATGACCGCGGGTGCTGGTAACACCTAACGGTCATGCAATAGCAGGTTCCGGTGCAAGGGAATCAGCATTCAGTGTAAGTAATCCTCCTAGGGCAGCAGCTAACTCCAGGGTGGATTATTTTTTTTGATTAAATGATAGAACTGCAACAATTAGACTTCCAAATCCAAACATAATCATAAATGTTTCAAATACTGTCAATCAGCATCACCCCCTTTCTGATGGGAATGTGCCAATCACCCTTGAGAAATCCTACTCTATTGCTCTTTCATTTTATCATGTAATCCCACAAATAGGAACATATGTTTTGTTTTTATGTTGAAATAGGTCCATACGAACAAAATCATTCTTTGTTTCAACTTTATTATGGTAATAAACTCCTAGATGAGTTCCACCAGGTTAAATAAATGGGCATATATGGGATTAATTAACTCTATTCCATCAGTTCAGCCACAAAAAAAGTTATATGAGTGTTTTGGTCATTATAAAGTCCATTTGTTCTTCATCACCCATGTAAAAAGAGTGGGCTCCAGTTTGAACAAACCCCATTTTCTTATAAAAAGAAATCGCATTTTCATTTTTTTCCCATACGCCTAGCCAGATTTTCTTTTTATGACGTTCCATTGCAATTTCCATAGCTTTATTAAAAAGATATTTACCCAATCCATGTTTTTGAAATTTGTTCTTTATATAAATCCTCTCAATTTCAAGTGATTCATCACCCATTTCTTCAGACTGAGCATCATTGGTATTGACCTTTAGATATCCAGCGACTTCATTGTTAAAATATACAAAAAAGAATTGTGAAGAAATATTAGATAATTCTTTTTCTAATTGTTCTAAGTTAAATGCTCTTTCCAAATAAGTAGTCATATTTTCGGGTGAATTCTGATCCTTAAATGTCTCATTAAATGTTTCATAACTAATTTCTTTAAGAATACGTGAATCTTCAAGGGTACACTGTTTTATATTTATAGTCATTTAAATATATCGCTCCTTTATATAATCAATAATTTCTCTTGTTTCCCTTTTTTACAAATTCCCAGTCTTTTTCTACATTTTTTCTAACCTTTTGAAGAAGAGTAAAAATGGTTTCTACTTCCCTTTCGGAAAATCCCTCTAATGCAACGGTATTGGAATAATCATTCTCTCTTCTTATAAAAGGATAAACATTTAATCCTTTCTCCGTTGGAAAGAGCTTTTTAATTTTTTTGTTATGTTCATCTTCTTTCTTTTCAATAAATCCATTCATTTCAAGTTTTTTTATAGCACGAGCTGCCGTTGTTCGATCTACTTTTATCATCTCAGCTAACTTTTCTTGAATGATTCCTGGATTCTCACATATTCGCACAAGGTACAAATACTGCCCTTTTGTAAGGTCATATTCTTTGAATTCTATATTACTTATAGAATCTAATGCCCTTGCTATCATTCCAATTTCTCGTAAAATTTCTTTCATAATTTTCTCCTTAAGCCACTTTTTTGTTGCATTTACTATAAAAGTGATATAAATTAAATTTAACTTAATCTTGTTGCATTTGCAACAAAATTATCGAGATCACATTAATTTAAAAGGGGATGAAATAAATGTATGCAAAAAGAATAACGATGGATGAAGATTTAAAGGCAGCATTTGCTACTCGGGAACAAGTATTTGTGAAGGAACAAGGTGTACCACTAGAAGATGAATTTGATCAATTTGATACACTGAATGGTCTTAGCGAGCACATATTAGTCCACTATAATGAACAAGCAGTCGGTACGGGAAGGATCAGGTTTGTTGATGGTGTAGGTAAATTGGAGAGAATCTGCATCCTTGAACCTTACCGTAAATTTGGGCTTGGAAAAATCATAATACAAGCGTTAGAAGAGATTGCGGAAGAGCGGGGAGCCTCGCAAGTTAAATTACATGGACAAACTCAGGCAGAAGGATTTTATAGAAAACTAGGGTTTAGGACATCATCTACAATCTTTATGGAAGATGGAATCCCACATATTCTCATGTTCAAAGAATTATCTACTAAATAATGACGATGAGGTCAAGTAAAGCTAAATATGTTGTTTATGTATTAGGAATATTACTATTAACCCTTGGTATTTCCTTAACTATAAAATCAGACCTTGGTACTTCACCCTTTGATGCAGTTTTGGTAGGACTGTCTAAAAATGTGGGGCTTACTGTGGGGAGTTGGGAAATAATAATAGCTTTAATATTGATAGGTTGTAATTCATTTTTAAAAAGACAAAGACCAGAAGTTTTGGGGTTGTTAACTGCAGTTATAACCGGTATTGGAATTGATATGTGGCTTTTTTTATTGCACAATTTGATAGCACCTGAACTATGGTCCAGCAAAGGGATTTGTTTTGGAATCGGTATTGTTGTTATAGGATTAGGCACTGCAACCTATTTACACACAAATTTTGCACCCATACCAGTTGACCGGTTAACATTAATCATACAAGAATTAACTAGAACAAATATATTCTTTTCGAGAACATTCATTTACCTGGTGTTCTTGATAATGGCTATGATATTGGATGGACCAATTGGCGTTGGAACTTTAATAACCGTTTGTTTAGGGGGGGGAATACTAAATTACTTCATGCCTTTTACTGAAAAAGTATTAGACCGCATATTAACACACTACAGTAAATTACCCAATTATGAAAAAGAAAAAAACATTTAATTTAGGCAACCGTAAAAAAGATGTCAAGCACCATCCATGAATCTGGATGGTGCCTGACACCTATTTACTCATTTTAACGATTTATAGAAGTCTAATCTCTGTTTTGCATTTTCTTTAATGATGATATCTACGCCGGTATCAACGACTTTTTCAACATTTTTACCTTTTGTTACTTTCAATGCTGTTTCAACGCTTAAATAACCCATATCATAAGGGTTTTGTGCTATTGTACTAGAAATCGTTCCATCGTTTATTAACTTCAGCATATCTGGTATTCCGTCTGCTCCAACGACTGGAATTGTAACACCATGTTCCTTCAATTCCTTAATTACAAGTAAAGCGGAGATGTCATGAGTCGCAAAGACTCCCTTAATATCAGGATGATCATGCAATAAATTTGTCATTTCTTTTTTTACTGTCTTTGCATCATCCGAATTCCATACTGTGTCTGCCGCAACTATGATCCCTGCATCTTTTAAAGCCATTTTAGCTCCATTTATCCGTTCTCTAAATACTGAGATTGATAAATGTCCACCGATAATGGCAACTTTATTTCCTGGTTGAAGTTGCGAGGCTAAAAGCGAGCCTGCTTTTTTTCCTAGATCTACGTTATCGGTGCCGATATAAGAAGTTTTATTTTGCCAAGGATTATCTTGATCTACTAACAATACAGGAATTTCCTTTTGTTTCGTAAACTTATCCAATAAAGGTATAACCGTTGAATCAATAGGTGCGACAATTAATACATCTGGGTTTTCTTGATAAGTCTTCTCTAATAATCTCCTTTGTTCTCTAGTAGAACCATCATGTGGTGCGATAACTTTCCCGTCCATACCAAAGTCACTAAACGCTTTTTCAGCACCTGCTTTAACAATTTCCCAATATTGTGTGTCCATATTCTTTAAAACAACAACCACTTTCGGTCTCTCATCTGCAAATGAATTAGGTATAAAAATTATTATGAAGACAAAAATTACAATTCCAACAAGAAATACTAGTTTTCCATATTTGACCACTACATCCTCCCCTCTCTTTTCGTTTAAGAAATGAAACTATCACTGATTAGGACTGGAGTTTAATTGAAAGCGAATCGAGAAAACAGTTCCCTCATCCCCTGTTGTGATATCAATTTCGGCATGATGTCGTTTTGCAACACTGTAACAAATAGCCAAACCTAATCCCGTTCCCGTCTCCTTCGTTGTAAAGAAAGGTGTTCCTAATTTTTGTAGTACTTCTGGGCTAATGCCATGACCCTGATCTTTTATTTCTAAAATGACGGCCTGATTTTCTGTATAGGTTTTTATGGTAAGTTTTCCGTTAGACGACATGGCATCCAGCCCATTTAGAGCAATGTTTAAAATCAGTTGACGGATTTCTTTCTGATCTATGAATATATCCGGACACTGATTTAACTCCAGCTTAACATGTTTGCTTGACCGAAAAGCTTCTGCTTGAATTAATGGAGATAATGCTTCAAGTATCGTATTTAAGTTTTGCTTTTTCTTCACACTAACCTTGTTTTTGGCTAGATTAAGAAATTCTGTGATTATGGAGTTTGCCCTTGTTAATTCGTCTAACATCAAATCAATGATCTCTGCTGATAGATTAGCGCTGTCATTCCTTGATAATTGTAAAAATCCTTGAACAGTAGTCATGGGATTTCTAATTTCATGGGCGATTCCTGCTGCCATCTCACCGATTAAATTCAAACGGTCTAAGCGGGACATCTCTTTCTCTAAGTGAACGGTGTCCGTAATATCTGTTAAAACAATAAGCGTACATGGTTCCGGATGGATATCAATCATCTCAGTCGATAATAATCCATCGCGAATTTCGCCGTTTTTCGTCTTATAGCTAATTTTCTTATTACGAATTTTCAGATCCAGATTAATAGGTTTTCCTGTGGATTCATCAATAAAATTCTTTACATTTATTTTGTGTTTCTCCAACTCTTTTATGCTATAACCCGTAAAGTTTAACCAACTAGTATTTACTTCAATAAAGGTTAAATTCTTCTGAGAAAAAATCGCCATTAAACAGGGACTAGATTCAAAGATTTTACGAAATCTTTCTTGGGAACGGTACAGATGGCTAGCGATTTTTTCTCGTTCCTCGATCTCATTTTGAAGTCTCTCATTAGCCCTTATCAGTTCTTGCGTTCGTTTTTCTACTATTTGTTCCATATTATTGTATTGAAGTTTCTTAATCTCCTCTATCTGCTTTCTTTCTGTAACATCTCGAATGCTACATACAAAGATGTTTTGATTTTCAATGGTGGTTTCACCAATTAGAATGTCAGCATGAAAGTGACTTTCATCTTTCCGAACAGCTACTGATTCTATCACCTTGCCTACGGATTCTTTAATGGAGGATAAGAAAGAAAACGAAGAAGCTTGGACATGAGTTTCCATCCATTCTAGAAAAAGCCCCTCAACATGGCTTCCGATTAATTCCTCAGCTCTGTACCCAAACATGCTTTTTATTGCTGGATTCACCGATAAAATAGATCCCTGATCGTCAAACGTAAGGATCGTGTCAACAATTGTTTCACCAATTACTTTAGATAATGCCTCTGTACGACGTAAATTTAAGGTGGTTCTATCTAACTTTTTATTTATTTCATTCAGTTCCACTTTACGTTCTCGATCGGTTTGAACGATATTTTCTTGATGATTTTGGTGAATTTTCACAAATTGTTCAATTTTATATTTTAATGTTTTTGGATTAAAGGGTTTCGTAATATAATCAATGGCCCCAACTGAATACCCTTCATGCACATGTTCCATAGCTAGACTAATCGCTGTTATAAAGATAATTGGAATATGTCTGGTTTTTTCCCTTGCTTTAATAAGCTTCGCTGTTTCAAAACCATTTAGCCCAGGCATCTGTACATCTAGTAAAATTACTGCAAAATCTTGTTTTAGCATACATTTTAACGCTTCTTTGCCTGAATTTGCGCTAACCAGGTGATAATTGGGAGATGTAAGTACAGCTTTCAATGCTAATAGATTTTCAGGATGATCATCCACCATTAATATATTTACCTTATTAGACTGGGGACTAGTTAACTTTTCGATAGAGTTTTTCTGATGCGTCAAATTCTCCGTAACAGTGTTCATAACTTGTAAATTTTATCCCCTCTCTTATACCCAACCCAAGAAACCCTGCTGGGCTTAGGCTCTTATATAATAACGTATGGACATGATTTTGAAGAACCTTATTAAAATAGATTAAGACATTTCGGCATAATATAATATCAAACTCGTTAAACGATTGATCTGTTACTAAATTGTGCTGGGCAAACACCACATTTTCTTGCAAAAAGGAATGGAAAAATACTTTATTATCCACTGCCTTGTAATATTCCGAAAAAGCCCTTTTCCCGTCTGCCTCGATATAGTTTTTAGTGTAGAGCTGCATCCTGTCTAATGGAAAGGTCCCTTGCTTTGCCATTTCTAAAACACATTTGTTAATATCAGTAGCAAATATTCTCGTTTTTTCGTAAATCCCTTCTTCATGCAAGAGAATAGCCATAGAATAGACCTCTTCTCCTGAAGAACAGCCAACATGCCAAATTCGAATTTCAGGATAATCCTTTACTAATGGGATGATTTTTGTTCGGAAAGTCTTAAAAAATGAAGGATCCCGAAACATCTCTGTTACATTAATCGAGAAATCAGAAAGCAATTCCCCCATGACAACCGGATCACGAAGCACCTTTTCCTGTAAAGCAGATATACTCGGGAGATTTTCCTTACGAACACGATGGTTAATTCTCCTTTGGATAAAAGGAAAGGCATAGTTTCGAAAATCATAACCATAAAATCGAAAAACGGCCTCAAGCAGTAAATCGATTTCAATTCTTTCTATCTCATTTGTCTGTAGAATATTAGGTTTTTTTATCAAATTCTTTACCCCTCCTTACTATACAGCCATACTTGCATTAAGGAAAATAACTGGTCTAAGTCAATTGGCTTACTGATATAATCGGTTGCTCCCGCATCTAAACATTCTTCTCGGCTGCGTTTCATTGCCTTAGCTGTAAGGGCGATAATTGGTATTGTTTGGAATTCAGTTATTTGGCGAATACGCCTTATTGCTTCAAACCCATCCATCTCAGGCATCATAATGTCCATTAAAATGAGGTCTGTTTCTGGGTTTTCCATTAATACCTCAATCCCTTCACGGCCATTTTCAGCTACTATTATATCCATTTCAAACTTTTCAAGCGCGATGGTTAAGGCATACACATTTCGTATATCATCATCTACAATGAGAATTTTCTTGTTTTTCAAAGAAGAAATGCCCTCTTGTTTTATTGGACCTTCTAAATCTTTGAGGGAATCATCCTCATACAGACTTATGGCAGCTTCTGCCAAAGCGGTATTTTCTACTATTTTGCTGTTGGATTGATCGTATGGCAAATATAAAGTAAAGGTGCTTCCATTTCCCTTCGTACTAGAGACCTCTATATATCCACCTAATAACTGAGCCATTTCGCGACTTATGGATAGCCCTAATCCAGTGCCTCCATATTGACGACTTGTCGTTCCATCTGCTTGTTTAAAGGCATCAAATATTGTTTCTTGTTTATCCTTATCAATGCCTATTCCTGTATCGATTACGGAGAAAGCAAGCAGCGATTGCGCTCGAGTCTCTCCCTCAAAAAACTGCCCACTGACGTCTTTTAATTCCTTCCGAATATCTAATAATACACTGCCACGTTCAGTAAACTTAAACGCATTTGAAAGGAGATTTTTTAAAATTTGCTGTAAGCGTTGTTCATCCGTATAGAAAGTCCCTGCTAAACTTGATTCCATCTTAATTGAAAACTGGACATTTTTCTGAATCGCAAGCGGGGAAAATTGTCTTTCGATAAAATCTTCGATATCATGAAGATCTACCTCTTTAGGATTAACATCTAATTTTCCTGACTCCACCTTCGCCAAATCTAAAACATCATTAATTAAATGAAGTAAATCATTACCAGATGAGTAGATCGTCTGAATATACTCTACCTGTTCAACGGTAAGATTACCATCTCCGTTTTCAGCAAGAATTTGCGCTAAAATTAGCAAACTATTAAGTGGGGTTCTTAACTCGTGTGACATATTGGCTAGAAACTCGGATTTATATTGAGAGCTAAGTTCTAATTGTTGCGCTTTTTCTTCAAGCGCCTCCCTCACCTTTTCAATTTCCTTGTTCTTTTGTTCAGAGGCTATATACTGCTCCTCAAGTTTTTCATTCGTCGTCCTTAATTCCTCTTGTTGTAACTGCAGTTCTTCTGATTGAGATTGGAGTTCTTCTGTCAATGCTTGTGATTCTTGCAATAATCTTTCTGCATTCATATGACTAACAAAACTGTTTATCTTGATACCTATATTATTAGTTACTGCTTCCAATAACTTAACCTGAAGGGGACAAAAGGACTCAAATGATGCAATTTCAATGACAGCTAGTACATCATTTTCAAATTGAATCGGTAAAATAATAATATTTTTGGGTGAACCAACTCCCGTTCCTGATCCTATTTTCACGTAATGATCTGGAACATTGGTTAGTAAGATAGAACGTTTTTCAAGTGCGCATTGGCCGATAAGACCCTCTCCAAAACGAAACCGCATATAATCTTTATTATCCAGTGAAGCATAGGCAGATATCTTTCTTAAATACTGCTCTCTCTCTTCCACTTCCTTTACATAGAAAACTCCGCAAGTTGCTCCTACCATTGGGACGAGCTTTGTAATTAACAATTGTGCTAACATAGAAACATTTTCAACTTCAGGATAGATGGTGGCTATTTCAGCAATTTTTGCATTAAGCCAACTTTGATTTTCTGCTTCTTCTATTAATTGCTTCTCTAGCTTACTTTGTTCCTCTAGTGCATGTGCCATTTTATTAAATGCGACAGCGATTTCACCTAATTCACCCTTCGTGGAAATCTTAATTCGGGGTAATGAACTAAAATCACTTGTGATAGCACTTTTCATCACTTCTGTTATGTTGTTAAGGTTATTTGTAATACCTCTAATAATCCAAATCGTAAAAACAATGCCAATACATAAGGCAATGGCAAGGTAAATGTATATGATGCTGACAGCCCAGTTGTATGTATCTTTAGATCTTAATAGTTCATCTTTCATCTTTTGTTCTTGCAATCCATAGAGAAGATCAGCAATTTGATTCATTCTTTGCCTAATCAGTTCGGAATCAGTCCAAAAGACAGCTGGAATTTCCATTGCCGGATTTAGTTTTTTTGTTGATATAGCTTGTTGACCCATAGTTAAATACTGGTCATACAATGTTTTATATTTTGCGATTAGTTCTTTTGATTTTTCTTGCTTGTCCATTTTTTCTAGTGAATCAATTGCAGATTGTAAATTGGTATGGGAATCTTCCCAAGAATTCGTTGTATCTAATTGGATATCATTTCCATGGACTGTTAATATCGAGGTTAGCTCAAGACCGATTCTTGAAGTCTCGTATTTAATCTCGGAAGCCATTTCGATTCTTTCATTTAAATCATTTACAACAACGTTCATATTAACTGTCGTTTGTTTGAGCATGTTCATTAAAATGATAGCGATAATAAAAAATAGCAGCAGCAAGGACCCAATACTTGTATAAAGTTTTGTTTTAAATTTCATAAGAACTCCTTCATAGTTATCGAAAAAAATAGAATATTTAAATCACAAAACCTTCTTATTTAACTTACATATTTTCTTATTTTACTTGAAGTCATTATTATCGTCTACAGATAAAAATGATTCACATCTTTTCACCAAATTAGAGTAAAAACGCCAACCAATTGGATGGATACAATGAGTTGGCGTTTTTAAGAATCTAAAATGATGATTAGTTCATTTTATATTTTATATTTTATATGACATTAAATTTTTCTTTTTCAACAATATCCTTAACAATGTCTTCAATAGTTACATTTCCGAGTACTTTTTCCATCGCTAATTGAGCTGCTGACAATATAGGAGTAATTGAATCTTGAATGTTCCTTCCTACAGGGCAATTAGGGTGTGAATTTTCATGGACACTAAACAATTCTTTTTCATGGACCACGTCTACCGCCTTATAAACGTCAAGCAATGTTATATATGATGGTTCCTTTGCTAGTTTTGCTCCTGCTATTCCCGGTTGTACGACGATTAACCCTGCTTTTTTTAACATCCCCATAATTTTTCTTATCAAAGTTGGGTTCGTATTTACGCTGTCTGCTAAAAATTCCGACGAGCTGGTGCCCTCTTTATTTAATTCAATAAGAGCCAATATATGAATACCCACGGAAAATCGGCTGCTGATTGACATTTCATTCACCTTCTTACTATTTGATCACATTTAATACACATTACATGTATTTAAATTGATTACAACTTATTATACAAAATTCTTAGGCAATAAAAAAGATATATAAAATCGTTGACAAAAACATTAGATGTATCTATTATGAATACAGGTATTCAAATTAGATACAAGTAAAAATTGATTCTAGGCAAGCTATTAAAAATAATTGGAGGTAACAAATAATGAAAATATTAGTAACAGGGGCAACAGGAAAATTTGGGACCAAAGTCGTTGAAACTTTATTGAAAACTGTACCAGCAAATCAACTAGCTGTTAGTGTTCGTAACCCAGAAAAAGCAGAAGGATTACGGGCTCGAGGCGTGGACGTTCGTCAGGGAGATTTTGACCGTCCTGACACATTGGATGCTGCTTTTTCAGGGATTGATCGGCTATTAATTATTTCTGCAGATGGCGACAATGAAACCAGAATTAGACAGCACACGGATGCTGTAGCAGCAGCAGAGCGTGCTGGAGTTAAATTTATTGCTTATACAAGTCTTGCCAATGCAAAGGAAAGTAAAAACTTCCTTGCTCCAACCCATAAGGCAACGGAAGAAGCGATTGTAAAAACAGGCATTCCTTATTCTTTCTTACGCAACAATTGGTACTTGGAGAATGAAAGTTCAAGCATTCAGGGCGTACTTGCAGGAGCCCCTTGGGTGACTTCAGCAGGTGATGGAAAAGTTGGCTGGGCATTGCAACAAGATTATGCGGAGGCAGCGGCAGTGGTCTTATCAGGTAACGGGCACGAAAACACTATTTACGAACTTTCTGGTAAGTTATTGACACAGGAAGAAATTGCAGCTGCAGTTGGAACTGTATTGGGTAAAGAAGTCCCTGTACATCAAGTAGATGATTCCACTTACACTGACATTATGAAAGGCGCTGGCGTACCAGATTTCCTACTTCCTTTTCTTGTCGATATCCAGAAAGGCATTCGGGAAGGTACATTAGCAGTGGAGAGCAACGATTTGGAGAAACTCCTTGGACGTCCAGTTACACCAATTAGTGTGGGATTAACTCAAATCGTTAAAAGTTTATCTTAATAAACCTAATTGAAGCTAACTTAAAAACCGACCCTCTTCTATATAGAGTGGTCGGTTTTATTATGAAAAGAAACAAGCAAGGCCGATTGTTCAATGATTTAGTTTTGGTTTAGATACGTACCATGTCTAAATCTATCTTGGTCATGTAAGGTTCCTTCATCAATAGGTAGATTAAACAGATTGTACAAAATCAATAAATGCATCTACTTTGCTATCTAAGAAACTTAGTGTATTTTGATCAACCAACTGACCAGTTTGTTCATCAAACTTTTGATTCGCTAGACCAATCAGTACCTCATTTCCTCCTGGAGGAAGGATCTTAGCCTGAATACCAGGTGCTGCTAGAATTTCACGTAAATGCATTTGAGCACGTACAGTTCCGAGCAGGCCGAGGGTTACGCCTAATGCCATTACAGGTTTACCAATGAAAACCTTGTCTACCCTTGATGCCCAATCTAATGCGTTCTTTAACACACCAGGAATGGACCAATTGTATTCTGGAGTAATGATGAGAACGCCATCAGCACTTGCGATTGCCTCCTTAAATTCCTTTACTGCTTCTGTTGGGTTATTCTCCTCATCTTGGTCAAAATATGGGAGAGAACGGATGTCTGCGATTTCAATATCCATTTTATCCTTGTAACGATCTTGAATTGTTTTTGCAAGTTGCATGTTATACGATTCTTTTCTTAAACTACCTACAATTGTAACGATTTTCATGATAAACCTCCGAAGTATTATTAATTACCATATATTTCACTATAGTTAATGAAACTTCTTTCTACAACATTCCTGCTTGCATAAATTCCAAATAATGTATTTTTAATTACTTCAGTTGAAGATTGCTACTAATCTCCAATCCATTTGGTTCGAAATTTTGATACTCAGCTTCTAATTCACACAAAGTCCATTCATAGAGATGTTTATTATTTTTTTTATAAATTCCGAAACTAATGAGTTTATTTATTAAATATTGCCTTTTTTGATGAGCAGAAATTCGTTGGATATTGTTCATAAGAAGGCTAACAACTCCTTTCCATAGGCAATTATAAATGAGATTTTTTAAGAATTTGTCGATTGAGCGTGTATTTATTGATTTTTAAAGGAATTGTAAATTAGCATTAATAAAAGTAAAAAAGTTGCATTTTTGGTAAAAAACTCTTTATCAAATTTTAATGTGATCGTTAACCTTTAAAACTTTTATGTATGATGCGTTGAATTTTACTTTTAAAACTAAAATTTTTCTACAAATAGCATTGTTACCTTATGATTTTCCGTCTTAATTTGTCCGATTTAGAAATAATTCTCCTATTCTTATTGAAATTTGAGGATTATTGTAGATAAGTTTTATACCGTGTTAGCAGGAAAAATACCTCTCGTTACAAAAATAATAAAGAAGACGAAACGGATGTCTAACGAATAAGTTGAAAGGTGGTCATTTTGCTTGAATATGGAATTAACCCTACAACAAATCGTCGAAGGTCTACCCAAGTCTTTATTAAATGCAACTGATCGGGATTTGGAAGGCTTCCAAAAAATTATCGAAGAAACAATAAAATTAAGAGAAGGCCATCGAAACCTACAAAAGATGGTAAAAAGCTTCTCAACATCTACGATACAGCGAAGCTAAATCTAAATATACCCATGAATGAAGAAGGTGAAACTTACCTTCTTTTCTTTTTGAATATTTCTTATCAACAAAAATCCTGATGCCTTCAATATGGCCATCAGGATTTTTGTTTAATTATTTAACTAATGTAAACTCCGTTACTTTTAGCGCATCGATATTTATAAATGCACCTTTTGCAGCATTGGTCTTCTTGCCAGTAGCGACAATCTTAATTTTGTGTGACTTATTGGCGAGACTTTGCGTTTCAAAAACATTCGCTTTGTACTTGTGGCTAGCGGAGTACAGGTCGATTTGCTTTACTTTCACTCCGTCAATGTAAATATCAGCTTTTCCCATATTCTTATATTTTAATGCATACAGTGTGATTCCAGTTCCGGTAAATGAGTATTCAAGGGATCCAGAACTCCCTTTGGTTTGATTTAGACTGTGTCCAGAAGCGCTGGAATAGTTCAGCTTCGACCAAGAGCCAGAATATTTAATCGTTGAATCTGTATTTTCAACTAATTTTGTCGTTTGGACCGAAACAGTTAAACTATATTGCCCTAACCCTTTAACAGCAGCGGGAACGATATAATACAGTCCCGATTTCCCTGGTTTAAAAACGATCTTTTCAACTGATGCTGTACCATTTGATTTTTTCAAGGCAGACGTACCATAAATGGTAGATGTGCCCATATTAAATAAAGAAAGATCAAAATTGGTACCTGAAGGCCCCGTTAAAGTAATTTCATAGGTTTTGCCTTGATCCAAGCGTTTAGACCAAACGTCATATACGTCTTTGGTGTTAGGATTTAGACTTCCCTTCACGGTCCCTGCCAATGGTAAACTTCCTTTTATATCATCATCATAAACAAAAGTGGCAGCTCCTGAAAATGGCGTCTCCATTTTCTCTTTTGTATTAATGACGACAGAGTAGGAATATGATTTTCCTGGCACTGCAGTAGTATCTGTATAACTTGCGGTAGTTATCGGGTTTGTATTAATTTGTACATAGTCTGCTTTTGAGGACTCTTTGCGATAAATGCTGTAGGATTCCGCCCATGATACAGCTGCCCATGTAATAACAGGAGATTTCTTGTCCTTATCATAGTAGGCATTTAATGTCACAGGATTACTACTTACGATTAATTTATCAAGATTGATCCCAGAAGCACTTTTTCTCGAAGCAGGATCACTATTTCCGGTCCAGACAATTTTTACCGTGTGTCTGCCATAAGATGTATATTCCTTTTTAAAGATCGTTTGTTTTGCTTTAAATGTACTCGAATACAGTGATGGAGATGCAATTTTAACGCCGTCGATATAAATATCGGCAATTCCTTGTGTAGGATTTTTAAACCCTTGCCACTCAAAGCTGTAACCAACAAAAGAAAAGCTTACTTCTCCTTTTGAATTAAGGGCCATTGCCGATTCCCCAGAATACTCTGGATTAAATGCTGGCATCCATTCTCCTAAGAAAGTCATGGAGTTTGAATCATCCTCATACGATCCTCCAAAATTACCAGTGAATAGCTTGTAGTTGCCTGCACCTTTGTAGGCATAGACATTAACATAATAAATGCCTGTTCTAGGAGCAGTAAACTTAATCGATTCATTAGATGTATTTTCATTCTCAGAAAAAGCAATCATTCCACTCGTATTATTTATACTCGTTGTTGAACCGTCATAAACATACAAATCAAAGTCAGTACCTGAAACGCCATTCAGAGATAGGGATATTGCTTCACCCTCTTTTAAGGAAAAGGCAAAAACATCGTTTTTATCTGTAGTAGCTTCCAAACTGTCATTTAATACACTTTTTTCTAACGGAAGTCCTGGAGTTTCATTATCATCAAAGTTATCTAGATTTAATGTGCTCACAAGTTTTCCACTGTTAACTAGACCTTTTAGTGACTCTTGGCTCTTTCCCTTTGTGCTTGTATACAACTTTAGCATTTCAGGAGACATGTTTGGACGTAATCCTAGTAAAGTAGCAGCTATTCCTGTTGTATGAGGGGTTGCCATAGACGTTCCGCTATAGTAATCATATGCCTGTGAATAATCAGAAACATACTTAGAATTTATGATCGTCTTTGGATCATTGGAAGTTACATAATCAGCAAAATAGAAAGGTGTATCAAATCGATCCACATCATATTTACTATTTTCATAGATTCCACCAGATAGACCTTCTACATCCAAACCAGGTCCCATATCAGTAAAAACATTTAAATGCAAATAATCCTTAACAAGTGGTGATTTCTCTTGGCCAGATAGTGCATTCTGTCCAGATACCAACAATTTCCCCCCACCAGTAAGGTAAGTTTTTAATAGATCGGTATCTTTAGTGGTTAATGTTGTTCCTTCCTCAGAAAAAAAGCCAAGACCATTTCCTGTAAACCAAATGACCCCATCGTAGGATGATAAGTCACTACTATTCAGGTTATCAGATAGAGATGAATCGGAACTAAGCGTAACCGTTTTTACTAAAGAATGATTAGCCAATAGTTTTTGATAAATTGGCAAATAGTTTTTAAATAGGGCACGCAGATCAGGCTCGTCCTTAAATAAGTCTGCAAGATCACTTTCATCATCTTGGACAAGCAGAATGTTACTAGACGGATCAATCAATTCTAAATAACTTAATGCTTTGTCAAAAGCGTCTTGCCTTTGTGTCTCGGAAATTTTTTCATACCCAATGCCATCAAAAATCGCTTTGTAATTGTCCCCAGTGGTTTGTGCTGATGCTCCTGGCTTGTCAATATTCAATGCTTTTGTCAACTCATCCAGTGGGAATTTAGGAACGGTACTTAAAATGTCCACACCAGGTGCAGCCACATCAACAGCATTGTAGCCATAATTGGAGAATGGTGCTAGTTTACCCTTGTTATCAACTGCAGCAACTGCTAATATATTTGCACTTTCAAAACTAGCAGGATAAGCTCCGCCCTCATCATTATCCATTCCATCATTTCCGGCAGCGGCGACAAATAAACTACCACTATTTGCGATGGCTTCTTCTAGTAAGGGGTCATATTCTTCTCCGCCCCAACTGTTATTCGTTATTTTTACTCCCATCGATTTTGCATACGCAATGGCCTCGATGGCATCAGCTGTTGTTCCCCCGTCAGGACCTAAAAATTTTATTGGTAAAATTTTCACATTTGGGGCCACACCGATGACACCTTTATTTTCACTTATATTTGCTCCTTCTGAGGCCGCAGCAATGGTTCCTGAGACATGTGTACCGTGCTCATCCCCTTCTAGTGCATCATAAACGGTGTTATCATCATTATAAAAATCCCATCCATGGATATCGTCAATATAGCCGTTGTGGTCATCGTCGATATTATTGCCAGGTATTTCTTTTGTGTTGGTCCAAATTTTCCCTTTTAAATCAGGGTGATTGATATCAACGCCCGTATCAATGACACCGACAACCACTTCTGGCAGGGTTGAACTAAATTTGTCCCATCCTTCTGGTGCATCTACATCTTTATCTGCTAATCCATTAATCTCTTTGATAGCTTGTCCTTTATTGTCCAAGCCCCATAATTGATCATAATAGTTAGGAGTGTTGTTGATATCGGAAGGATTATATTTGTAGTTAGGTTGAACCGATTCGATTGTTGAATCTTTTTTTAGTGAACTTATGTAATCACTCATACTTTGACCAGAAGGAATTTTTACAACTTCTGCATTTAAAGATTTTATTTTCTTCGTCGATTTTAATGAAAATTTCTTTTGAAGTGTACTAATTTCTCCAGAAGTCACTTTTTTCTTATATTTAATGATTAATTCGCCTGTTTGATATTTATTCTTACTTTGTGATTCTTCATTATTCAATTTTTCCTTAATCTCTGTTACTAAGTTATTTTGTGTCTTCCTGTTAATTGAAACCTTTTTATTCTCTGTTTTTACTTCTTTCATTTGGCTTTTTCTAAGGATTTTACTAGAGTTAACCTGATTTTCACCAGATACGACCTTAGTAGGTCCTGATTGTGCAGATGCCTGCCCTGTTCCTGTGAAAATTGTTGATGCTAACAGAAAGGCGGAAACTGGTAAAGACAAAAGTGTTTTTTTCTTCAATTCATGCACCTCTTTTTACTAGATTTATAGAAAATATTATCTATACTAGAAGAATTATACAATATTTTCCTACCAATATATAGTATATATTTCGTGCGACAAATTTCTCGCTTTTATGTCAAAAAATGTATTATAGTAGTATTTTCAAATAATAAAAATCCGGCCCAATTACTGAGCCGAATCTCTTACGTCTGCTTTTCTTCTAACCTTCGGGCAACCAGTGACAAGGCATAATTCACGATAAAGTACATGAGCGCCATGATGATAAAAATAGGTATCACAAACGATCCTTTTTGTGCATATATAATTTGTCCATTGTGCAATAAATCTGGCAAAGCAATGACGACAGCTAACGATGTATCTTTGAGTAATGAAATAAATTGACTGACGATTGGAGGAACCATTCTTCTCAGCGCCTGTGGAATGATGATATAACGTAATGTCTGGATGTAGGTCAATCCAGACGCCCGTCCTGCCTCAATTTGACCTTTTTCAATCGAATTTAGGCCGCCTCGGATAATCTCTGATAACATTGCGGATTCAAATACCGTCAAAGCGGCAATCGCCGCAGTTGTTACTTCCATTTCAATCCCGATTTCGGGTAAAGCAAAATAAGTAAAGAAAATGATGAGCAGCAAGGGAAGATTCCTAATCGTCTCGACAACCAGGGCCAATAATTTAGAAACAAAGGGAATGCGCGCATATCGGAGCGTGCCAATGAGACCACCAAATAGAAAGCTGAGCACAATCGAAATGGCTGCTACTTTTAAAGTGACCCAAAATCCGTCCAGCAAAAATTTAAAATGGTCCAAGGTATATACTTCAACGAACGGTGCTAGAAAATCCATCTCAGCACCTCCTTAATTACTTCGAGCCATGTGTTTTTCTAAAAATCCTACACCTATACTTAACGGGACTGTCAAAATCAAATAAAATAAGGCAACGAAAACATACGTATCAAAGGTTACATATGTCTTTGCCGAAATTAAATCCCCTTGATACATTAAATCCCCGCCCGCCACGACAGCCAGCAAAGATGAATTTTTCACTAGATTGAGAAATTGATTGCCAAGGGAAGGGATAACAATTTTTATAGCTTGCGGAAGAATCACCATTCTCATCGCCTGACCATAACTTAAACCTGTTGAACGGGCAGCTTCCATTTGCCCTTTTGGAACCGACATAATTCCTGCCCGAATCGCTTCGGCAATGAAAGCCGCAGTATAAATTGAGAGTCCAATCGTTCCAGCAGTCAACCCGCCAAAGTTACCAGCCAAATACGTAAAGAAGATAATCACAAGCACTGGGATATTACGAATAAATTCAACATATGCCGTACCAAGCCAGTTAAGAAATTTGATTGGAGCCATCCGCAGGACTGCAATCAGTGTACCTAAAATGAAACTGGATAATAAAGCGATTAAACTGGAAATAATCGTTATTTTTAATCCTTGCAAAAATGCTTCGATATTATCTGTTAGAATCGCAAAATCCACAATCGATCTCCTCCTCATAAAACAGGATGAGCACGCCCGTCATTTGCCTCCGGACTACTGCTCATCCTGACGAGAAACAAGGTATATGTGATTAATTTTTAATCCATTTATTCTTGATTTCATCGTACTTGCCTGAATCCTTGAGACTTTTCAATGCTTTATTCAATTCATCGACAAGTGCTTTATTGCCTTTTTTCACTGCGATTCCGTAAGGCTCTTCTGTAAATGTTCCACCGACTAGTCCATAAGAAGGATCTTCTTCGGCCATTCCATAAAGAATAGCATCATCCGTTGTCAGGGCATCCCCTTTACCGGCCTTTAACGCGGTAAAAGCTTCCGCATAATTTTCGAATTCAAGGACCGTAGTTTCAGGAGCTTTCTCACGAATATTGATCGTCGAGGTCGACCCTTTCACCGCAAGCACCTTTGTTCCTTTCTTTAAGTCTTTAATGCTCTGGATCTTACTTCCTTTTTTCACCAGCAAGGATTGTCCGGCATCAAAATAGACATCGGTAAAATCCACTTCTTTCTTCCGTTCTTCCGTGATGGTCATGGTAGCGACAACCGCATCGACCTTTCCGTTATTCAGTAGTCCGACCCTAGTTTTCGATGTCACCTCGACGTACTCAGGCTTCACATCCTTGCCAAACATTTCTTCTGCAAGGGCTTTAGATAGATCAATATCAAACCCTTCAACTTCACCTGTTGAAGGATTTTTTAACCCAAACAAACGAGTGTCATGTTTTACACCAAAGACAATTTTTTTCTCCTCTTTAATCTGGGCAAGGACATCCTTGCTGCTACCTTTAGAGTCCTTGTCCCCACCGCAGCCGGCGAGAAACAAAGCAGCCATTGTGGTTACTAACGCCATTTTCATGAAATTTTTTGTTTTGAACATTCCTTTACCTCCAATTAATGATTTAAGATACGGCTGAGAAATAGACGCGCCCGTTCTTCACGCGGATTCGCAAAAAATTCAGCCGGTACTGCTTCTTCTAAAATCCGCCCCTCATCCATAAAGACGATTCGGTCGGCTACCTCCTTGGCAAAGCCCATTTCATGGGTTACAACAACCATCGTCATGCCTTCTTTGGCGAGGGCTTTCATGACGTCCAGAACTTCCCCAATCATTTCAGGATCCAATGCCGAGGTGGGTTCATCGAAAAGCATAATTTCCGGGTTCATGGCAAGTCCGCGGGCGATGGCTACACGCTGCTGCTGACCTCCGGAAAGTTGGGAAGGATAAGCGTTGACCTTATCCAATATCCCTACCTTATTAAGATAATGTCTGGCTGTTTCTGTCGCTTCTTTTTCGGATTGGCCCAGCACTTTCATCGGAGCAAGCGTGATATTTTTAAGCACTGTTTTGTGGGGATATAAATAAAAGTGCTGAAATACCATGCCGATATTTCGCCTTAACTTATTGATATCTGTTTTTTTATCTCCTACGGATATTCCATTCACAGTAAGGGTCCCGGCCGAAATAGTTTCAAGTTGATTAATACAACGGAGCAATGTACTCTTTCCTGAACCGGATGGTCCAATTACGACGACTACTTCCCCTTGATAGATTTTGAGGTTAATATCTTTTAAAACATGAAAATCCCCATAAAACTTATTCACCTGCTTAAATTCAATCATTCTTGACCTCCTCAACTAAAACTAAATAAATATGGCAATTTTCTGGGTTACTTACATGTTATTCAGACCTTGTCCCATTCAAACCGCGACCATTGACTTGTTTTATGGATAGTTATAAAGACGGATATAGTAAAAAAGGTGTCAGGCACCATGTGAAAATTTCACATGATGCCTAACACCTTTACTTTTTAAGACGGTAACCTACATATAGAACTATAAACCACACTGGTGCGACAATTAATGCGACTCGCATTTCTTCTATAAAGAACATTAACACGACAACAACTGCTAAGAAAGCAAGTGCTAGGTAAGATGAAACTGGATATAACGGCATTTTGAATGCTAATTTTTTTACTTCTTCTTGTGTTTTTGATTGTCTGAATTTGATTTGTGTAACCAATATAATGGTCCAACTCGTAATAACCGCCACGGTTGCTACAGAGGAGATATACATAAATACTTTTTCCGGAACAATATAATTTAAAAAAACCGCCACTAGTAAAAATGAGGATGAAAATAAAATTCCACGTCTTGGTGTAGAATGCTTATTTAGCTTTCCGAAATATTTCGGACCATTATTTTGAAGGGATAAATTGTAAAGCATTCTACCTGTACTGAAAAGGCCACTATTAAATGCAGACAATGCTGCAGTTAACACGACAAAATTAATAATATGGGCTGCTCCAGGAATTCCAACTTTATCAAAAATCAATACAAACGGGCTGCCATTCGTACCTACTTCATTCCAAGGATATAAACACATCATGATTCCTAATGAAACAATATAAAAAATTAATATCCTCCAGACCACATTGTTGATGGCTGATGGAATCGATTTTCGAGGGTTTTTAGCTTCCCCTGCTGTTATTCCGACCAGTTCTACTCCTCCAAATGAAAACATTACTAGCACCAATGACATTAATATACCTTTCATACCATTTGGCATAAATCCGCCATGAGCCCAAAGATTGTTAAATCCGATTGGCTGACCATCGTTGCCGATACCTAGGAGGATCATCCCTAATCCAACCACAATCATTCCAATAATAGCCACAACTTTGATCATCGCGAACCAGAATTCAAACTCCCCGAATGCTTTTACACTAGTAAGATTTATCATAGTAACAACTACGAGCGTAGCCAGTGCCGTCACCCATTGCGGAATATCAGGGAACCAGTAGTTTACATAAACACCGACCACTGTAATTTCTGCCATCCCGACGACAACCCACATAAACCAATAGGTCCAACCTGTTAAGTAACCGGCAAATGGCCCTAAATAACGATTCGCATAGGAACTAAATGAACCGGAAACGGGCTCATCTACAGCCATTTCCCCTAATGCCCTCATAATAGTAAAAATAACTAAGCCTCCAATTAAGTAGGAGATTAAAATTGACGGTCCAGCCATCTGAATCGTTGCACTTGAACCATAAAATAAACCAACACCAATGGCCCCACCTAGTGCGATTAACTGGATATGCCTGTTGTCTAGGCCTCGTTGTAATTTTTCACCTTCGTGATTTTTGCCCACACCATGATTCCACCCTTCATAATTATTCTTTTAGAATAACGAAGTTGGATTTCCCTTTCCACATGAAAGAATATTCATATTAATCAAATTTCTTCTTTTGCTTCCATAAAATTACAAAAAATCCACAGTAAAATATTCCTCTAATTCGTAAAATTGGATTGAATATGTCATTTATACAGGAATTATGTCATAATTCTATTTTCCCTGTAATGTTGTTCATCAAACTAAAAAGAAATGTAACAGAGTCGTTCTGTAAATCGTGTACTAGCACATGTTAAAGTAGGAACATACGATTTTACAGGAGGTAGCAACATGAAAAACAATTACATGAAAACTTTAGTTGTAGCTTGTGTAGCTACAATTGCATTTATAGGTATACAAACTAGTACGGCCGAGGCAATTACACAATCTCCAGTGGTAAAAGAGGTAAACCTCATTGAACTTGGGCAACAGAAAGGTTTAAACACTATTAATATAGAACAAGATAATAATCGTCCTGATAATTGGTTGGAGATAGAAAAAAAATTGGAAAATCCTATTCAACCGAAAGCAACAGAAAAAAAAGCATCCAAACCAGATAAAAAAACGCCAAAAAAAGAAAAAGAGAAGCCAGCCGTTACACTTTCTAATAAAGAGAAGGACTTATTTGCCCGACTAGTGAATGCTGAAGCAAAAGGTGAATCCTATGAAGGAAAAGTAGCCGTTGCGACTGTCGTATTAAATCGAGTTGATTCACCTGATTTTCCAGATACAGTTACAGGTGTAATTAATCAAGTCGTCGGGGGTACCTATGCCTTTTCACCAGTTCAAAATGGTGAAATTAATAAGCCCGCATCAGATGAGTCGAAACGAGCAGTAGAAAAAGCACTAACCAGAAAAGACCGTTTAAATAATTCCGTATATTTCTATAACCCAGAAATTGCAGAGGATCAATGGATTCGTACGCGTCCAGTTGTAAAAACGATTGGTGATCATGTTTTTGCAAAATAAAGTTTGAAAGCCGTCGATGACGGCTTTTTTTGCATGTAAAAAATGTATACTTACGGTTGATGCCATTTAAAGGTTTGCTGCTTTAAAGGTATCGCCTCCCTCGATGGTTCCGTTTTTGAATCCTTTATTGAACCAGCGTTTTCTTTGCTCGGAAGTTCCGTGTGTAAAGCTTTCCGGAACCACATATCCCTGTGATTTTTTCTGGATATTATCATCCCCTACCGCACTTGCTGCATTCACTGCCTCTTCAAGGTCGCCATTTTCTAGATAACCCTTCCCCTGCGCGTAGTGGGCCCAAACACCCGCCAAGTAGTCAGCCTGCAATTCAAATCGAACCGAGTACTCATTGGAACGCTTCTGTGCCTGGGAAGCTTGGTCTCCAGTATGCAAAAGAGTCTGGACGTGGTGACCAACTTCATGGGCAATGACGTACGCCATCGCAAAGTCCCCAGGCGCCTGGAATTTTTGTTTCAGTTCCTGATAAAAACTTAAGTCAATGTACAGCTTGTGGTCGCCAGGACAATAAAATGGTCCTACCGCCGAACTAGCTGATCCACAGGCAGACTGGACACTGCCGGTGTACAAAACAAGCTTCGGATTTTCGTATTGCAACCCTTTCTTCTTGAATTCATCTGACCAGACATCCTCTGTATCAGCAAGAACAACAGATACAAAGTCCGCCAATTCCTTCTCCCCGGCAGATTCTTGATAAGGTGGAGGAGCTTGTGAACCCGTATCAGAAGTCTGATTGTTGCCCAAAAGATCTCCTGGGTTCCCTCCAAGCAGTGTAAAGAGAAGAACGATTATAATACTGCCTAACCCGCCTCCTATCACGGTTTTGCCGCCCATGCCCATTCCTCTTCGGTCTTCAACGTTTGAACTTTGCCGTCTTCCTTTCCATTTCATTTTTTTGCCTCCTTTAAAAGCCAATTAACTTTGTTATACCCTCAATTTCGAAGATTAAAATCATATACTTTTTGGAAATTGTTTACTAAAAGCTGTGCGAATACAAAACGGCCCCCGAATTCCGGGAGCCGATTTGTATATCACCTATTGAACATCCAGTTTAACTAGATGGTTGCATATTTTCAGAACTTTCCCACTACATTAGGACTTTTATGTCCTTGAGTTAGGATCAGTTACCAAGATAAAGATTGAGAAACCTTACCATTTCCTTATAGGCAGTTATCTTATTTTTTTGTTTTACGATGGAATGGCCCTCATCTTCGAAGCGAATAAAGTCAACTGTGTGATTTCGTTTCTTTAATTTATCAACTATTTGCTCAGATTCTTTTATGTGGACACGCGGATCGCCCTTCCCGTGAATAACTAATAATGGCGTGGTAATTCGATCAGAATAATTCAATGGATCAATTCTATCAAAAAATTCTCCGTCTCGTTCTATTGTTCCATATTCACTCTCCCTGTGCTTCTTACGCCAAGGACTTGTTGTTTGAAGGAAGGTTCTAAGGCTGGACATTCCCACAATATCAATAGCAGCAGCCCAAAGATGTGGAAAGTGACTGATGGCAGCAAGCACCATAAAACCGCCATAGCTCCCACCCATGATTGCAATCTTTTTAGAATCTATATTCCCATTCACCTTTAGCCACTCCACTAAAAAAATGAGATCCTTAACAGCGTCCATTCTTTTTCGAACATCATCCAAATGTGTATAGCTTTTTCCATATCCTGTACTCCCCCGAATGTTTGGTGTACACACGGCATAACCCTGATTTAGTAAATACTGCTGAATAGGGTTGTATACCGCACGAGCTTGACTCTCGGGCCCGCCATGGATATATATAACAACTGGAGGTTTTTCAATGGAATCTTTCGGCCTGGAAAAAAAGGCTGGAATTTCGAGGTTATCAAAAGAGCGAAAGGAGATAAGTTCCGGCTCCACTAATTTATGTTCCAGTACTGGTGAACGGGATACAAATGTAAGCCTCTCCGCCTGAATAGTCTTTAAGTCAAGTTCCCATATATCCGAGGGATTTGCCGCCCCCTTAAAGACATAGGCTAGTTTTTGGCTATCTGGGGAAAATTTTAAATTTGAAATGACTCCGATTGGAGTTTTCCACGTATAAAGGTAACTTCGATTAATATCTAAAAGTACCCCTTTCGATATTCCTCCCTCATTTATTGAATAAGCTAACAAATTTTTATCATTATTCATTGTTAAATCCTCAAAATCCCAGTTTCCCTGCTCTAGCCATTCGAGATGTTTGGTTTTTATATTTATAAGAGCAAGCCCATAGAATTCTTTGTCTTTATTCGATAATACATATAGATGGTCCCCATCCTTATTAAAATGGGCGTCTCTAAAACTCGCTTCCCCTGTATGTTCTGTTAACCAATTTATAGCCCCTGTTGAAAGTTCGATGATGCCCAAATCATTATCTAAAGGGGAATTTAACCTCTGGATCAAAATGGATGTACCGTCAGGAGACCATTTAACCGCTGAAAATACCCCATCCCCAGCATTCAAAAGACGAATATCCAACGATTCCAGATTTTGAATATGAATATCAAAAAAAGCTGGATTTCGGCGATTACTCGACCAAGCGATCCATTTTCCATCTGGAGAACTTCCGCCAAAACGGTGGATATGGTCTGGTGAGTTTGTTAACTCAATTAGTTTTCCATCTTCCTTAAGTAAGTACAATTGCTGATTTTCATTCCCGCCAACATCCATGCCAATAATCAAATTAGATTTGCCATTTAGATAGCTAATAAAGGTGATTCTTTCTTTTGTAAAGGTGGTTTGGACAGGCCATCCACCATTCCCTTCCCCTAGATTCAATTCCCAAACTTGTGGCAAACCAGTATAGTCAGCGATAAAGCTTATCTTGTGACCAATTGGATCATAGACTGGATTTTGGGCAAAACGAACATGTAAATACGGTTCTATATCAACGGCCGCCATAAACATCCCCCTTTTCAATTAAGCCATTGTATGACGCACTCAGGAAAATATGTAAAAGAATCTTTAAGTAAAATTCATGAATACCTTTATTCATTGCAAGGTTCAATCAACTTTACGTCATTCTATCCAATCAATTATATTTAGAAACAATTCATATTATTCTTAAGCGCTGGACTCAATAACCTTAATAATTAACTGAAAATTCATAAAAATATAAAACAGATTTAACAATCTTTCTTTAATCTAAAGGAGTAATCAACCAGAGGATTTGGAGGCGAGAAAAGAGTGAGAGAAACATTGAATTGGAACGTAATGAAAAAAGCAGTAACTGCTTTAGTTCTTACGACTACCTTAGCTGCGGGCATTGTTATGGCCTCCGGGGAACCGGAGACATCAGGCGTACCCAATAACACCGAGATTACTAAGAACCGTTTCATTCAAGTGCAATTACTCGGCGTAAACGATTTGCACGGACAATTAAACATCACTCGCAAATTTAACCAAAGGGATGTGGGCAGTGTTGAGTATCTAGCTGCCTATTTGAGGCAAAAGAAAGCTGAAAACAAAAATACCCTTTTGGTTCATGCAGGTGACATGGTTGGCGCAAGTGCACCTGTCTCCTCGCTTCTGCAAGACGAACCAACGATTACCGTATTAAACACAATTGGCTTTGACTTAGGAACTCCGGGAAATCATGAATTTGACCAAGGCGTGAAAGAAATGATGCGGTTGATCCATGGCGGGTTCCACTCCAAAACAGGATTTTTTGATGGTGCTCAATTCCCCTATATCTGTGCTAATGTAATTGATATAAAAACACGGAAACCTCTCCTCCCTCCCTATAAAATTATCCGTCTGAATGGCATATCTATCGGATTTATTGGCATTGTATTGAACGAAACACCCACAATGGTTAATTTGAAAGGAATAAAAGGGGTAAAATTCATTGATGAAGTGAAAGCCATTAATAAATCAGTGGCACAACTTAAGAAGCAAGGTGTGAAAGCTATCGTCATATTGGCGCATAATGACGGCAGGCAGTCCACTCCAAATGGTGCTGCTACTGGAGAAATTGTCAAAATGGCCAAAAGGGTAGACGATGAAGTGGACGTGATGTTTGCTGGTCATAGCCATACCTATCTTAATACGGAAGTAGATGGAAAGCTCCTTGTTCAAGCTTATTCCTACGGAACGGCGTTCTCCGCTGTCAACTTGGAGATTGATCCAGTAACGAAAGATATCGTGAACAAAAAGGCGGAAATTGTCATTACCTATCAGGACGCTATCAAACCGGATAAGGAAATCAAGGATATGGTGGAAATGTACGAAGCTGAAGTTGCTTCCTATGTTAAGGAAGTCGTCGGAACGGCTGCAAACGACATTTCCAGCAATCGAAACGAAAACGGTGAATCAGCTTTAGGCAATCTGATTGCCGATTCGCAGAGAAAAGTAATGAATTCTGATTTCTCTTTTATGAACCCAGGTGGAATTCGGGCAGACCTTCATAAAGGAGAAGTAACCATTGAGGATTTGTTAACCATTCAACCGTTTAAACGCAAACTCGTTAAAATGACGTTGACCGGCGGCCAAATCCGCAGCCTTTTAAATCAACAATGGCAGCCGGGCAAAGTGCGGATGCTGCAAGTTTCCGGTTTAAAATACACTTGGGACGGAACAAAACCTGCGGGAAGTAAAGTGTACGGTGTTTTTTCTACAGACGGGACCGCGATTGATCCAAAAGCAAGATACACTGTTACGGTAAACGACTACTTGGCGGACGGCGGGGACAATTTCACTGTCTTACTTAAAGGGACAAAAAGAGTAATAGGTCCAGTTGACATAGATGTATTTAAAACTTACGTGAAACAACTTAAGCAACCGTTTACCTCCTCGAGCGAAGGCCGAATAAAAAAAATTCATTAGCCAAGCAATATGAATTAACATATAGAAATTTTCTATCTTCTGAAGCAAAAATAACGCACAAATTCTAATGCAAAGAAAATTGAACGAGACGGCTGCTGCCGTCTCGTTTACCTTTTTGCTATTCAGAAATCAGCTAGATTTAATTGGTTTTTTCCTTTATTGTTTCATTCCTAATTATTAAAAAAGGTAGATCGGGGTCCCGTTTAATAAACCCTGCCTAACTATGCAAACTACCTTTTAACCATGGACGTTGTCTATAGGGACCAATTGGAACTTGGATTAGACTGGTTTTTCCTTGAGAATCCATCTTGTAAATCTGATCACTCAAGTTTGCATCAAATCCGAGGAGTGGGTGCCCCCCCATTCCGAGAGCTGACGCCGCTAACAGTAATCGTTGCACGAGCATGCCTGCTTCCATTTGTTGGATTCGATATCCTCGGTATCCCAGTGCTTTTCTGAATGTTTCCCTGTCTCCTGCCACATGCAGGCAAAGCGGTACTTGAATCAAATTTACATTATCTAGCGACATTCCAGATTGCAGCTGGAGTCGATAATCTCCAAGATTTACCTTTCGCAGCTCATGAGTAGTGCTGTCATAATAATAGGCTCCATTTGGAATACCTTCAACATTATATAAACATCCATATATTGAAACACGAGGCTCGTTCTTCCGATATGTTCTATCCAAATCATTCCGATACGAGAAGGATGCGGTCGCTTCCTGCATAAGTGTGGCCAGTTGAATTTGACTCACCTTTCCCAAAACAAAATCCATATCCAGTGAAAATCTCTTTCGACAGGCTGACGCCAGATCATAAGATAACCGGTTCACTTGAGGCAGAGGTTCCCCTTGACCGTCAAAATTCAAACTCTCCGTCGCCTCAATGAACCGAAACGATTGCGTTGTATCCAGCAAGGACGCTTCATTCAATTTGGTCAACATCGGATACTCTTTGACCCTTTTTGATCGGACATAATGATGGGGCTGAATCGCTGGTAGCTCTCGGCACAATTCTGAGGCAGTGATGTCTATTTTACTTCCGTTAGTAGACCAAATGGTTGGTTCTACGGAAAGCGGAATAACTGCATACACACTCTCTTCATGTTCAGAAAGCCCCACAAGATGGTTCAAGGCCCGATCAAGAAACTGGAAGTAAACCCCCGTTGCAAAGCCAAAACGTTTCGCTACTTCCAACAACTGTCCAATCACCACGCCCGCATCCAACCCTTGCAGACGGTAAGAAAAGTTATTGTATTTATAGAAATTTTTCCAAAACAGGGTCGACACAAACACAGAACCAAAACAAGCAGACACATCACAACGATTCCCAAGTGCACGGGCTAGATATGAATCAAAATTTCCTTCTCGTAACAATACCAAGCGGTGATGAGCTACATCATAATGGTACACCCCAACAGGCAAATCCTCTATCTTAAGATAAATATATAATTCGTTTGGATATAATGCCCCGCCGGAAGGTGCGAACCGCCGAAACGACTGTACTCGGTTCGCTGTTTTAGCTGTGGGATCCAAGGGAAAGACTGACTGGCTAACTTGCGTAAGACCATATACATACCAGAGAAAATGACCAATTTTGCGAAGATCAGGCTTTGTGGGTGGTTCTTGTTCCTCTAGTGTCAGCGGTACTTCAAGAGAAAATGGTACTTCTGGCAAGCCGTTGTAAAGCTTATAAGGAAGTGGCGCATCTTCCCAATCCACTTCCCAATTGGGTACGCTTGCCTTATCAATATCAAAATGTAGATTGAGCAAAAACTCCTCTAGACTCATCCTCCTTGCCTCCTAGTCCCCGCTTATGGAAACGGATGCGGATGTGGGTTTAGTTGGTCAAGTGTCAACGGTTGTTTTGAATATCCGAGTTCCATCGGTACCCGGAGCACCCGCCCTAGCCCAGTAACGCGGGTAAGATGTTGGCCGAATGTCATTGGCAGCATCCCCGGAATCAACACCTTCACGCAAAAAAGCCCATTCCGCTTCAATTCTGGTGCTGTCTGGTCGACCACAATCACATCAAGATTTATTTGGCGAAAAACTTCAAGAATTTCCTGTAAATCATCAGTAAGGTCTGAATGCCTCGACTTCCAGTTAAATTCCTCTGCAAATGTTCGCAATGGACGATTATCTTCAAGTAAAAAGTTCAAGCGCTCTTCCGCTTGCGGCAACCCGTACAGCATGCCATGATCATCCATCTGTTGGACCAGAGATGAATCTTGCAGCATACGGCTATACTCTTCCTGGTTTGACTCCAATTTCTCATCTAGGGTCAGCATCATGCCAGCTAACTCATGGACCGCACTTTTAACCGCCTTTACCGGGTCAAGATGTGCGCCAGCAGCACAGATAAGATTCACTCCCTTTTCTTTCCTGTTTTTTGCAATCGCACAAATACTCGGAATTCCGTGCTCCATCGTCGAATTATACAAATACAAATCATATCCTGCCACTGCCCGCATACGTTCGATCATCAACTGCAATTCTTGGTCGTCAGCAGAAGATGGGTCAAGTCGCGGAAGTTTCAGCTGGGCGTACCAAGTCATCAGAAATGAATCCCGCTCCACCACTTCCATAATTCCGTAGAAAATAGCCTCCTCCAAACTACCCCCTAACGCGCATCCGTTGGAAGTTTCATAGACAAATCCACGCTGCCCGCCACCCAAGCTGTAATAGGCAAGCAGCTCAGGCACAAGTATCGGACGCTCTTCCAAAAACGAATGCCCCCATACCCAATTCATTGGTTTCTCAGGATTAAACGGTTGAAAAGGAAAGCCATGCTGCTCATACTGTTCCTTTGCATGTACACCTACTTTAATCGGATTGAGTGCCTTATCTTGCAAATTGCTGAAACTATCAAAGACAACTGTACGTTTCCCGCGTGGCTCTAGACCACAGTACCGTTCCAGTCCTTCTAAAATAGCAGTCAACTCACTTACCTCATATGAATTTGTCCTACCTGCTGTTCCCTCATCCCCCTCAAACAAAGGCAGATTTACACTGACATCGGCAAAGGGTTGGACTAAATAAACCATTTTACCATTCAAAAGGCCAGTTCGCTGATCTAAATAGTCTTTTGTTAAAACTTTATTTAGATCTTCCAACGAACGACAGCGATAACTGTCGGGGCTGACCTTAGGACTTGGCTGCAATGAGATTCGAGCAGTTTTTTCCGAATCATCGGGTAATTGACTGCAAACTGGGCACAACGGGTCAGGGAGAAAGGGATGCCAAGAACTCGATAATGTTTTCAAATTGATTAAACATACCTGGCCGTCCGAAAGAGCATGATTACCCTGTAAGATTCGTTTAACCTCCGCCCTGAGTAAATATGCAAGTTGCGAGAGTCCCGTGTTCGATACAAATCCTTCCGGCTGCATGCTTCTGTACTCCCTCAGCCTTTGCTGAATCCCCCACATCTCTTTTCGGTCACGTCCAGCCATGAGACGTCTCATATCCGCGCACTGAGAACACCCCGGGGTCCCTGGTCGAACTAGCGGCCCCACCACACCCTCTCCAAATGATAGGAAGCCTCGCAGCCAAGGCGTCCCTGTTCGTCGAAATATCTCTTCTGCCTTTTGATGAACAGAAGGATTCCAGGCTTCCTGAAGAACCAGAGCCAAATCAGGTTTTCTCGGAATAACCGCCTCGAATTCGGTCTGGCGAACTACATGGTAATCGGCGAAAAGTTCTTCGCACACACTGTCTGCCACCACCCCTTCTCCTATAACCAAAACGACAGCAGCGCTCACCCAAATTCCTCCTCTCGAAGCAACACTCCGAACACCCCAGCCAAACCTTCTTTTAAAAATGGTTCAATTTCTTGTTCAAACACCGAAAGCTGCTTATGATTCTGCTTCAAGACATCCATAGCGGCCTGCAAGTCCTCGGATTGTATCCTCTCTTCACAAGCAGGGATGACAATGCTTTGTGACACCTTTTCTTCCAGACACACGGTCGATTCATCAAATACTTGCGCTGTATTGCTGACTTCCGGGTTTTGTACTTTGCTAAGAGCTTGTTGTAACGCCTTTCGTAACGCCAATGTTATATTCAAATCTACGCTGCGATACCATCCGTCTTTCGTATTGACACATACCACAGGGAAACCGGACACTTCCTCTCCTAACCCGATATGTGGTGCTCCCTGTAACGTAGTCAGCGATTGCAAATAAAACCGGCAACGTTCATCTTCAACAGCTCTTAAATGCACCCCTGAGACTGATATCTTCTGATTACGCTGTTGAATGTTCATTTCTTCCTCCAAACACTTTTGCAACCCACGGCAAACACCTTCAGCAAACGTTTCCCCAGCACCAACTCCTACAAATTCCTCCAATTCTTGTATTCTAACCTCTTCTTTCTGATATGGATGTAGATTTGTAACCCACAAATCTATCATACGTGAAGCATATGCTTCAATCCCAGCCAGACCAGCTTCCCTTCGTGCCTCTTCATGTGTTAGACCTGAACAGACTATGTCACGTAACAGCTCGGCCGGTCCCTCCGACAACGGGTCGACTGCCTGAACACGACACTGTGCTAACGGTAGCTGCTTTAATTCCTCCTCGCCCCAGATATGGAAAATCCCTGACTCCTTTGATGTCAACTGGTAGAAGTAAAGAAGCAATTCACTCTGCTCACGAGTGCTTAATCCCTGTCCAAGCCGGCTTTCGAAATCTTCAACCCATTTAGTCGATATTCGCCCCGTCACAAGAGGATGCGGCATAAACGAATGCCAGTTTCCTTCTAATGTATCTAGACCCAGCAAGAAGAATTGATTCTTCTGTTCTGATTCGGATACTCCTGTCACCTCTTTAAACAATTCAAATACAATCACATTGGCCAACATTGCTCCAGCTGTCGAAGAGTATGCAGATAATTGTTGATCTTTGAATAGCACAGATTGATGCAAGCGGCGCCAGGCAGACTCCCAGCATGCCTCAGAGTCTGGTTTTACTAACGGACCTGCAATACCCACCTGTTGTATGCAAATAGCAGGGAGTAAAATCTTCTTTTCTTCCCTACAAACCGTATGAAGAAGTCGCAGTTCCTCTAGATTACCCTCCTGTGACACATACAAAATCGAATCAAACGGCTGCACACTCTCTCGCCAAAAGCTTACCCTATCTTCCTTTAATTTGACCTCTTCTACCTCCACCTCAGGGTCTGATTTACGGGCATGTTCCACTAGTTCCAGCAACCGCCGTCTATTAGTCGGTACCGTGTCGGTGATTAGCAGTTTGAACTTGGGCAATCCGGATTCAATCAACGAAGAAACCAACGAAACCAAAAAAGGACCAGAGCCAACTGCCAACACTTTGGTCTGACGATAGGTTTGAAAACGGTACGCCCCCGAATTAACAAAACTGTCCACAAATTCTATTTGTGAAGCATGCTTTTTAAGAACATGATCCTCCAATTGGTGCGGATGATCTTGACTTACATCGCGGACAAACCCATTTCGATACAGCACTTCTGCAATTTCATACACCCGATCACGGTATGGGCCTGGTAAACCTTCTGTTAAATTACCCAACGTATACTCCCCGTTGAACATGGGAATCAGCTTTTCAACCCACTGCTCGATCGTACTGCCTTCCATACGAAATGAGCTTATATTGTTCCGAAAATACACACCTCTGTTTGAATCGGGGAGAAAAAACGTATCCCTTTTCACTTTCAGACGCATAGAAGGGTTCAAACTAGTCATTTCGCTCCTCCTTAGCCTTAACTTTTCTCCATACTTTATCATCACTATAATTCTATGTACCTTAATTTGTCCCTTATGTCTAAACTAATAGAGAAGGACCTTTTTAAAGCCCTTCTCATTAACCAACCAGTTTTACTTTAGAAAAAGAGAGCGATTAACCGTGGCAACGACCTCCGCCGCAGCGATGCCCGCCGCCACAATTAGAGCAATGTGAGCAATGTGAACAATTAAAGCAACTAGAGCACCGGAAACAACTAGAGCAGCTAAAGCAGTTAAAACAGCTAGAGCAACTAAAACAACTAAAACAACTAAAACAACTAAAACAGCGGAAAAAACCACCTACACCACCTACACCACCTATACCACCAATTCCGCCCAAACCACCAATTCGAGACTGATCAAGATAATATTGGTTTGGGTCAAAAGGAACGGCTTGGCTCGCTTGAAAGTCTCCAACATTCAACATTTGAAGTTCATTTTGTAAGGGATTCATTTTCATACCTCCATCTATTTAAAATCAATAATTTGTGTCAGTACATGAAACTTCAAGTACTCTCCTTCTCAAAATATGGCCGTTGGGTGGGTATTGCTACTGATTCAAGAGCCTATTTTAATTGGGACATTCAACCTCCTTAGCCTAAAATATCGATTAAACTAAAGGATGATATGGTATTCAAAAGGAATCGACAAATCCGTTGTCAGGAGGACTACCACACAAAAGTCCCATATTGAATCAAACCGAACATTTTTTCTGAGGTAGTTTCATACATAAGAAAAGAGCATGTTTTAGAACTTATACAAAAGCTCATCTAGGGAGGAAAATTATGATTCAACAAACTGTGACAATCAACAGAAACGCAGGTTTATATGCTCAGCCGGTCAATCAATTAGTACAACGTGCTTCTCTATTTAATGCGGATATCTTTCTAACGTACAAGGGACGAAAGGTGAATGTAAAATCAGTCCTCGGCGTGTTATCTTTAGCGATCCCTAAACAAGCAGAAATTATCTTAGAAGTTTCCGGGGAAGATGAAATGGAAGCACTTCGAGAGGTCATTGACACGTTAGAAATGCTAGATTAGTAATAATTTTTTTTAAAGGCCGAGGCTGGAACTTTAGATTCCAGCCTCTTTCAACAGACTATTTAAATGTTAAAGACTTGTTTACATATCCTCGGTCACGATGATATAAAATAAGTGCAATTACTAAGATCCCCGAGGCGATCCAGATTGATGTGTTCCCAATGTAAGTGGTGGAAAATGTCCCAGTCAAGGCGCCCAGAAAAAAAGAAAGAATAATTACAAAAAATTCTTTGAACTGTTTTTTAGCCTCAATATCATTTTCTTTCAAGGCTAAATACGCCGCTTGTGTAGCCGTCCGAAGATTGCCAGTTGTCATTGTTGAATTGTAGGCCCACTTGTCGAGTTTGTTGAAAGTGGAAATTTGTAAAGACGATACAAATGCAATACATACGGTTACCACGATGTTAGGTACACTGCTTGGTAATAGGCCAACTGTTATTAAAACTAGGCATTCCAAGATAAGAATAGATCTTCGGTAGCTGTGTAAGACTTGTCTTACCCGAGGAATTTTGACGACTTCTGATACCAAAACACCTAAGATAAATGCTAGAATGGGTGGGATGTAAAGCAACGCGCCATGCCATTCCTGATTGGCTGCTTTTACAGCGAGGAGGACCAAATTTCCTGTTTGGGCATTGGCAAAAACTCCGTCCCTGCTAATAAACGTGTATGCGTCTAAAAAACCTCCAACCACCGCTAACAACATGCCTAAATAAAATGAGTTGGACGATAACGAAGGGATTTTATCTTTCATTTGTCGAATGTTCTCCTTGTTCTGATTTGTTGCTTGAATAGTATCTCCTAAATCCTGATTTTCTTAAAATATCATGGATCTAGATGAAAAAGTTACCCCAATTTTGACAATAAACGAAATTTAAGGGCTCATTATGGGAATTTGAGGTAAAGTTTTTATAATTTTCCACTTCAATTATATGAGGTTTTGAAATTTTAGATATAAACGGGCGAATTTTTGCATTTTATGAGCGAATTTTTACACTGAATGAGCGAATTACCGCCTTCAATGAGCGAATTGTGAAATCTCTCATAGATTGCTAGTTCTATCAGAGAATTTGTTTGTTCTATCAGCGAATTTCCACATCCAATCGGCGAATTTTCATGTCCAATCAACGAATTTCCACGTCCAATCGGCGAATTTCCATGTCCAATCAGCGAATTTCCATGTCCAATCAGCGAATTCCCACATCCAATCAGCGAATTTCCACATCCAATCAGCGAATTCCCACATCCAATCAGCGAATTTCCACGTCCAATCGGCGAATTTCCATGTCCTATCGGCGAATTCGATATTTAGTGAAATCCCCAAAAAAGGACCAACCTCATTAGTTAGCCCCTGGTTTCACAATCCAATATTATTGATTATTTCTCATCCAATCGATCAGTTCTGCAATTGCGTCTTCAAAATCAACTGCTGCCGTCCCGTCTTCAGGAATCTCCTCCATGCATTGTTCATATTCATTAAGCCTAATTACCAGTTCCTCCATACTCTTATCTGTCATTTGTTTCTTTGATTGATATTTTTTAGCTTTATTTAGAAAGTCAGTGAACTGATCATCCTCACCAATTTCATCAACCAAGCTCCAAACTTCTTGTAAAACTCCCTCTAGTTTTTGTACAGAATCATGCAGCTTTTGTAATTTTTCAATTGTATTTCCCATTTTGGTACTTCCCTTCTTCCTAGAAATGCACTCCATTCTATTATTTTCAAAAAATTCGATTAGAAACCAAAAAAAAAAAACGCCTAAAGGCGCTTAATAATTGCACTTTGGACAAGGTTGAAAGCGGTTTTTCCCATGTCCGCATTGTCTGCACTTGTCTGAGTATTTTTTTCCATTTTTACATTTCCATTGTTCATATGTGATGCCATGTGAACTTTTATCATTTAAGTACTTAATATAATCATTCCCATAAGGATAGATCAACAACATCACCTCCAGTGCTCACTATCAATGTATTCGCTTACATTCTTGAAAAACACTTAATAAAAATAAAAAAAGTGTCAGGCACCATCCATTTCTCAAAGGGCCTAACACTTTTGCTTGTTTAATTGACATATCTAAAAACAACAGATTAACCGGGCTTCAATACTAATAATAATTCTTCACCAATTCTCCCATGACCCAGTTCGTTCTCGCACCTGAAACTCCTATACTTGGGCACTGGGAGCCACCAGTTGTTACGTCTGCAACAATTGTTTCGACAAGCGGTTGATGGACGTGCTTTGGTCGTTCGAAACTCCATTCCTGCGTTCCGCCCTCTGTCGTCAAAACGATGGGCTCGTTTCCGAAGGTTGAAAAGCTTATTTTCCCTTTGCTCCCCACGATTTCATTCATATCGACATCTTCAAAAGCAGTGAAACACCAATTTCCCACGCCATGGATCCCAGATTCAAATTTATAGGTACCCGTTACAATATCCTCCGCCGAATAGTACCCAGCTTGATTGGAAGCAAATCCTTGAACGGATATAATCGGTCCAAGCAGAAAATCTAATAGATCAAGTGTATGGCTGGCTAAATCAAAAAAGAGTCCTCCTCCGGCTAATTCGGGTTGTACTCTCCAAGGGAGATGTTGAGGGTCCAACACGTCTTCAGAAGCTTTTTGGTATTGGGTTGATGATACAAAACGGACTTCTCCAATCGCACCGTCTTCCAATAACTCTTTAATTTTTAAAAATCGCTCTTGTGCCCTGCGATAGTACGCAACATATAAAGGCACGCCTGCTTCCTCACAAGCAGCGATCATTTCTTGGCATTCAGAATAATTGCAGGCCATTGGCTTTTCTACATATACAAGTTTTCCTGCCCTTGCTGCCTTGATGGTATATTCTTTATGTGGTCCTGGCGGCGTGGCAATATAGATTGCATTGACCTCAGGATCGTTAATGAGTTCATCGGCATTATCGTACCATTTGGGGACACCATGCCGTTTTGCATAGTCCTCGGCAAGTTCCCCTGTTCTCCTCATAACCGCTGCCAACTCTGAATGATTGATTTTTTGGAAAGCTGGACCGCTTTTCACTTCTGTTACGTCACCGCATCCAATAATTCCCCAACGTACCTTATCAAACTTCATCCTACTTCTCTCCTTATTTGCCACAGCACTTTTTATATTTTTTACCGCTTCCACACGGGCATGGATCATTTCGGCCAACTTTATTTTCCTTTTGAATCGGACCATTTTGGGGATTGCCACTCTGTTTGCTAGCATCTCTGAAATAAATTTCTCTTTCAAGTGCTGCAAGTTTCCAATCCAATAGTTCCGGGTGTGACTCGCCTAAAATGGAATAATAGCTATAAACCGTCTGTTCGATATCAACCAGGCTAGAAAAGTATTCCTTTTTCATATGATCGCTAATTTCTGGTAATGCCTTTTTAGACAGCTGATGACAAAGAGCTTCGATCAGCATATCTTGTTCGTCTAGTTCATCTGTTCTTCGATAAGCTTCTTTTAAAACCTGTACTGCCAGGTCAGATTTAATATTTTCAACTACGGAACTTGCATAAATAATCGAATCGGAATTTTTCAAATATGGTTCTACCGCTTGCACAACATCATCCGATTGAAAACCAATTAATGCGGATGATACCTCTTCTAACAAGATATCATCATCACGGTCCAACAAACTGGCTAGCAAGGGGATATGCTTTTCTAGTTTCAGTAATCCAATCATATATACAGCCAAGATACCGTGAAATGAAAACCATTTTTCGTTTAATTCTTCATGTAGAATTTCCTCAATACCCTCTTCTGTGATCCAGCCATTTCGAACGATACAGGCGGCAAGTTTTTTTGCTTCAATAAATTGTGAATGCTGATAAGTTGTGGCTTTGTCGAGAGCATTGATTGTATTTGCATATTCTTCCCAAACTTCTTCTTCGTCCCCATTTACGATCAGTTCAACTAAGGACCAATGCTCTTCATTAAAATATTTTTGCAGCGGTTCTTTATATTTTAGGCTAAGTATTGGTTCGATCCGTTCTAATAATTTTATGGCCAAGTGGATTTGGGTCTTGTCCATCTTTGGGATATTCTCTAAGAGAAGCTGGACTGCCTCTTCATTGATCCTCATGTTATCAATGTAAATTAGGATCGACGATTGCTTGTCCTCGTTTGTAAAAGCTTCCTTCAATAATTTTATCGTCCATTCTTCAGGAACGTTTGGATAATCGTGTAAGGCATGAAGCACTATTTCTTGAATTAAGATATCCTTGCTAATTACATGCGGTTCTATTTTTTCTAAAAAAGTCATCGTATCCGTCCTCTAATCATCTTTATTCTCCATAGTATTATAATTGATTTTAGCAGCATCACCAAAAGAAAACTTTAATGGTATGTATGAGCTGGAGCAATTGAAATACAAAAACTCGCCGCAAATCTTTTTTGGGCGAGTTTCTGATTTATGATTGTTTTACTTTATATTAAAATGTTAATCCATGACCAAGCTTATAGATATTACCATCACTATCTTTATAAGCATAAGTAAGACCTTCAGGCATATACTTGTCCTTGTCATAGCCTGGTACATCATTTCTCGATACACAATTACCTTCTCCGTCAACTGCAATAACGGATTCACTTGCAGGCAATGTCAACGGTAAAACACCGATTGGACGGCTATTGCCTGCGATCACCTCATATTGTGCCTTATAGTAGGTATCGTAACCAGCGATTAGGACATCTGCCAAAGGTTCAACGTTTCCAAGGATCCATGGCAAAATGAAATTCACACTCATAATGACTTTTCCGCCGCGGACATGGATACTGTCAGCCACTTCTTTTAGATGGTCCATTCCACTTAAAGTAGTTTCTTGATAGGTAGACCCATCCAGAGCAGTTTCCGTTTTATCTTCGCAGATTTCTAGTTCTAACAACCCTGGGGTTGCATTGAAATATGCCCCAGATTTTGGACTTAAGAATAGAATAGCAATGTCAGCTTCTTCGTGGTTATCAGTCAACGTAAATTGACCAAGCTCTTGACATTCCTGTCTTGCTTTTTCAGTATAAGAAGTTGCTCGCTCTTGTTCTTTGTGGAATACTTCCACATAAACTTTCTTAGTACCAAGTTTATCAGCTGTTAAAGGTAACGTCTGGTTGGTATTTTTAAGAACGGTTACCGATTTTTTATGAGCTTCATATGCTGCTTCCCAGCTAGCAGGATTATTAACTACTGCAGCAGCATTCTCTGGTGAAACATATGTGCGATCATCAAATAGACCTAATGCAAACATTTCAGTCAAGAGGCGTACATTCGCTTCATTAATCCGCTCTTCACTAATCCAGCCATTTTCGATCGCTGTTTTAAGGTTTTCAATATCATTCGTGTCAGAAATAAGGTCTGTTCCGGCATTAATCGCTTTAGCAAAACGTTCCGCTTCGCTTAAGGTTTCAACGCCCCAGCTCATTTTACTTGTAACGCCGCTGTCGCTATTGATATAGCCTTTGAAGCCTAATTTTTCTCGAAGGATCGTATTTAAGAAATACTCATTAAAAGTAAAACCAACCTCTTCGAATGGAATGTTTTCACCTTCGAATTCTTGTTCCGCACTTTTCTTGATACTAGGGATCGAATAATATGGCATCATCGATGAAGTCCCATGTTCTACAGCTGCCCTAAACGGAGGCATATGATACTTTTCTAAGCTACCAGGTGTGGGATATAGGTTCCATTTTCCCTCTTCATAATGTGGATCAAATCCATTTTCCCTTGGTCCACCACCAGGAAAATGCTTTGTCGTCATAGAGATACTATGATTTCCGAGAGTCTTCCCTTGAAAGCCGTCAATAATTCGGCCGATTGCATCCGAGATAAATTCCGGGTCTTCCCCGAATGTACCATATATCCGCTGCCATCTTGGGTCCGTAACAGTATCCGCCATGTACATATATCCTTTTCTTAATCCAACAGCATCCCACTCATCATGGGCTATTTCAGCAAATTGGCTAAAAAGGGAGGCATCGCCGCCATTTTTTATATCCCCTTTAGCTGCAGCAGCTAGTCCTAACGTTCCTGGCCACGTAGAAAAAATCCCAGCTGCATCATTCATACCAAAGATGAATTCTGTATTTTCGTTTCGTGAATTCGATGCGATTAAACAAGGAATCCCAAGACGTGTTCCCTCACAAACTTCATTCATGGTATTGACCCACTCTGCCATTTGAGCAGGGCTCCAGTTATCTCTGAGAATGAAGTGGCGCAAATGCATGTTTTCAATCGTATGTGTTGTACCATATACTTTTGCCAAAGCAAAAATAGTTTCGCCCTTTTCAACAATACCTTCATCTAACACACCATCATGACTTGTTTTACTCTTATCCTTTTGAGTAAGTCCCATTTGGCGGGTATTAATCAGCATCATTCCAACCTTTTCATCGATATTCATTAATGAGACTAGATTCTCCGCACGTTCTTTCGGGCTTAAGCGCCAGTCCTTATATGGTTCTAGCTTCCCACTATTATTTAAATCTTTAAATTTTAATCCATCCACTTCAATGATGTTCTTGACTCTTACTTCTAAATTCGGTTGTTCATGATTTTCTTTCAATTTAATGCCTCCTATTCTTGTCCAATCCCATCTTATAGAATCGTTTGGGACAAGGGCTAGATTCATGTTAGCAATTTGTGTGGGTTTTCACATCCAATATTGTTACCTTTTATATAAAATCGCACATTAATGATAAATATTTTTATTAAAAGAGGCCATGAGTTTATTCATGACCTTCTTTTCTAATGGCTGTTTTTATACTCTGTAGTGGTCATTCCTATTAACTCCTTAAACACTTTACAAAAGTAATTATAGCTACTAAACCCCACATGGATACCAATATCTGTAATTGATAAACGCCCTTGTTCAATAAGGAAAATTGCTTCTTCTATTCGTTTTTTATGTAGATAATCAATCACACCAATATTCAATTCTTCTTTAAATTTCCTCGCAAGATACATTCGATTAAAACCTATTTCATCTGCTATCGCATGTACATTTATAGGTTCTTTAAAATAGAGATTTATATACATTAACGCTTTCTTTACAACCGTACTATACCCTTTAACTGCAAAATTCTTCACCGCATCACAATATTCTTCGATCATCCTGAAATTTATGGACTCTAAATCGGACATAGCTACCGCGGCCTCAATCTCTAGTGCAAATTTTTCCGAAATAGCATGTAAGTATTGAGGTTCGACCCCTCCCTTAGCAGCAGCCATCCGATTCATTGTATTACTTGAAAAGCCAAGATTCTTTTTCGCCCGCAAAGGATTTCCAGGAACTCGATATGAAAAGTCACCTGTAAAATCAATTAAAGCTTTCATGGCATTTTCTTTATCTCCAATTTCGATAAAATGTAATAATTTCTTTTCTGCCTCATATCTTAGCTTAACTTCCATCCCATCATGGGCATAATCTTGCGGCTCTAACTCCGGTTGATATTGCTCATTATGTTTTTTGGTCGTAATGAATTGGGAATCCACGCGCGGATTTACTAATAGATTCACTAATAAATCACCAATTGCGATGTAGGATTGTCCCAAATAGGGTAATGATTTGTAAAACTTCTCAAATGCAGTTACCCAATTATTTTCAAGATTATTTTCCCTGATAACATTCCAAATAAAATGATCAGTCACTTTCTCTATCAAGAAAGGTCCGACGACAACCATACCTTGAAACTGTTCACCTTTGTGCAGCGCTACGGCAATATACGATAGTCGGAAAGAATCTGTATGAAAACAAAAACTCTTTTTATGGGCCTTTTCTAAAGAGTTTTTAAGTTCCAAATAGATTTTCTTTCGGGCTTCAATAATAATTAGTGGATCACTATCATCAGATATGTGTAAAATCGTTTGAATTTGATGATCAACCGCTTGTACATCAATTTGAAAAGCATTTTTGATTAGCCAGCATTTGCTTTTCAGTTCCTCCATAACAAATCACCCTTCAGATTCTTCGGATTCCCATTAGTCGCTTTCAGATTCCCATCTGCTTATTTCTGCCCTAACGATTGGAGCAACCTCTTTTCCTAAGAGTTCAATGGCTCTCATTACATCATCATGAGGCATGGAGCCAACAGGACAGTGGAGCATAAAGCGAGTGATCCCAACATTCTTACGTAAGTAGATGATTTTCTCAGCAACTGTTTTCGAATCCCCTACGTACAATGCTCCTTCCAAACTGCGAGCGGTATCAAAGCTTGAACGGTCATATAGCCCCCATCCGCGTTCACGTCCTAGTTTATTCATGACAAGCTGGGTGGAAGGGAAAAACTTCTCAGCTGCTGCTTCGCTAGTCCCCGCAATGAATCCGTGTGAATGCGAGGCAACCGTAAGCTTAGATACATCATGACCAGCGTGATCAGCTGCTTTCTTATAAAGTCTCACAAGGGGCTCAAATTGCAGTGGGCGCCCGCCAATTATGGCTAGAACGAGTGGCAACCCAAGCAGACCTGCACGGATAACGGAATCACGGCTGCCTCCACTTCCAATCCAAACCGGCAGAGGATCCTGAACCGGTCGAGGATATACACCGAGATTTTGTATAGCTGGTCGATGTCCGCCTTCCCAGGTCACTTTCTCCGACTCACGTATTTTTAATAATAGCTCTAGCTTTTGATCAAATAATTCATCATAGTCTTTTAAATCATAGCCGAACAACGGAAAAGACTCGATAAATGAGCCCCGGCCTGCCATGATCTCGGCTCGACCATTTGAAATCGCATCAAGAGTTGCAAAATCCTGAAAAACCCGAACCGGATCGGCAGATGAGAGAACCGTTACTGCACTGGTTAATCGAATCCGTTCGGTTTGTGATGCGGCAGCAGCCAATACGACTGCTGGAGAAGAGGCCGCAAAATCCTCACGATGGTGCTCACCAACACCAAAAACATCGAGTCCAACCTGATCTGCAAGGACAATTTCCTCCACCACTTCACGGATCCGTTGCGCATGACTAATCACCTCCCCGGTTTTCACATCCGGCGTTGTCTCAACAAACGTGCTCACACCTATTTCCATAAAAAATACCCTCCTATTAAGCTAAGGCCGCTCCTGTGCCTGAGTATATAAATTCTATCTAAGAAATACCATGCGTAATTATCCTACATTTCCCGATATATTTCAAAATAATCGGATTTTTACTTTTAGAATGTAAAGCAAAAATGAGTGTCAGGCACCCAAAGGGTGCCTGACACTCATTTTTTAATAAAAGAATTCTGTTTCATTTTGGGCAACTGAATCTGTTTTATTACCAGGAGTGGACGATTTGAAGGTCGTAATTTTTTCGTATTCTCCTGGTTGGAGAATGCTTTTGTCCCCTCTCATAAGGTAGGTGTATGCGATAATCGAGATAAATAATCCAAAGGTCCAAGCGTTATCCCACAAAAAGCGAAGTCCCGGGATGAGAAGTCCAAGTACAGGAACGGCAACACCAATTATCAGGGCGTATACACCGTTTTTATTAAAACCGGATGTATAACTATAACGGCCGTTTACATCGTATAGTTCGTTAAGTGCCATTTGCCGCTTGCGAACAAGCCAGTAATCTGCAATGGCAATTCCATCAATCGGACCGAGTAAAGCACCATAAGTTCCCAACCAGCCAAAAATATAGTTTCCAAAGTTCTCCATGATGTACCAAGGCTGCATTAAGATCGCAAATATTCCTGTGATTAGTGCACCTATGCCAAACGTAATACGTCTTGGATTTAGATTTTCAATTGCACGGGCCGGTGCAACGATGTTTGCCCCGACATTAATGGTTAAGGAGGCAATAACTATGATTAAAGTTCCCAAAAAAATGACGAATGGCGGGAATTTCGCAAGCAGCTGAACGGGATCCCAGAGTGCTGTCCCGAAAATAACTACTGTCGCAGATGTAACAGCAATTCCGATAAAGGAGAAGATACTCATCGTAAGTGGGAGAGAGAAACTTTGAGCCAGCATTTGTGATTTTTGACTTTTTGCATAGCGGCAAAAATCAGGAATATTCAAGGCAAGGGTTGCCCAGAAGGCAATAACGCCGGTTAATGCAGGGAAAAATACCTTTAAAAACGCTCCTGTTGTCGTGAATTCAGAAGGAGTATCTAAGATCGGACCCCAGCCACCTGCATTTGTATATGCCCAGATAAGTAGAATAATGGAAGCGATGCCGACGATTGGTGTGGCAATTAAGCCAAGAACTTTCATTGCTTGAGGTCCCCTATAGGCAACAACCACATTTAATGCCCAAAACAAGGCAAATACAATTGCCGTATGTCCTGGAACGTTTCTCCAGGCAGCAAAAGAAGCCGATAAAAGTGTATCAATCGCACCTGTACCAATCCAGGTGTTAATTCCAAACCAGCCAGCGGCAACAATCGCTCTAGCTAAAGCTGGGATATGCGCTCCTTTTGAGCCAAACCATAAACGAGCAAACACAGGATAGGGAATTCCAAATTTTGTTCCAGCATGGGAATTTAATAGAATAGGGATAAGGACAATGACATTTCCAAGAAAAATCGTTCCAATGGCCTGCCACCAATTCATTCCTAACGAAATCAAGCCACTAGCCATCGTATAGGCAGGAATACACAAACACATACCAATCCATAATGTAGCGAAGTTCAGCCCTTTCCATGAATGTTCCTTCATTGTCGTAGGGCGCAGGTCATCATTCCACATTTCACTGTTACTTAAACCATTAGCTGCTTCAGGCGTCAGGGTAACAATACCATTTTGTTCAATTTGCGTTTTCAACAAATCTCCCCCTTATTGGTTATTTAACGTGCTTATTTAGTGAAACAATGATGACGTAAATTCAAATGATACGGATTGGTCTAGATGAAATTGAACGAATATTAAAAAAATTCATTTTTTAGCTACTCACCATTGCATCCCCCCTTTTCCTTCAACTCCCGAAATCAGGATCCTTTTTGCCCTTCCCTATGTATCAGGTAAAGCAATAAGACAAGAAAACCTACTTCTCTATACTATATTATAAACCTCTTCTTCTTTCTGTCATTGGACAAAAAGTCGAATAATTTCGATAAATTCTTTTATATTATGTAAAATGCTGCATCAAGTCAATCAGTGTATCCTCCTGAATAGATACCAATTCTTATAGTGGATTATAATCAGGAGGACAGGATCTGTCTTAAATTGCGTAAGAATTCCTTACATAATTTCGTGTTCCCTTACTATTAGTTGTTTACTTCTAACTTATTTAATGCCTGTGAAAATCTATTAATTCCCTCATGAATCAAATTTGTTTCTGCCCTTCCATAGGTAAAACGGAGACACCCTTTTTCAGAGCCTAAAACATTTCCGGGAACAAAGGCAATTCCATTCCTGATTGATTCCTCCAGTAATTTTTGCTCATCAATAGCTCTGTTTACTTTGCACCACAGATGAATCCCCCCATCTGGAATAGTGAAAGAAACTTTTCCATCCATTAATTGGTTAAGACTTTGAACAAGTTGATCTCTCCGTCGTTTAAGCTCTTTTCTCAAAAATTGTATATGTGTATCAAAGTACTGTGAGCCAAGAAATTCATTCGCCACCCATTGAGGAAACACACTATGTCCAAAATCAACTTGTTGTTTGGCGTCGGCAAGCCGCTGAATGACCTTTGTTGGGCCAATAATCCAACCGATTCTCAATCCTGATGCAATAATTTTCGACAATGAACTAATATATAGCACATTTCCATTATCATCCATTGATTTCAACGATGGATTTACCACGCCATTAAAGGCGGTCAAACTATACGGGTCATCTTCAATAATCGGAATTCCAAATTCTGCTGAAATGTTTAAAATTCGTTGACGCCTTTGCAGGGAAAGAACCTTTCCTGTTGGGTTTTGATAATCTGGATTTAGGAATACCATTCTGATTCGGTGTTTCTTATGTAATTGAACAAGGTCCTCAGGATTTACCCCATTTGAATCCACAGGCAATCGGAAGATTTTTAAACCTGCCGTTTGGAAAATGGGCAGGGAATAACAATATGATGGATCCTCTATGGCCACAGCGTCACCAGGTTTAAGCAGGCATTGGACAATCAGATGCAGCGCCTGCTGTGCACCAGAAGTAATAAGAATTGAAGAAGAGGTTGTATTAATATTCTTATACTCATTCACATGAGCGGCAATCGTATTCCTTAATTCTTCATTCCCTTGTGGATCGTCATAGCCAAGATAGCCTGTAAAAGGCTGCTCGGAAAGAATTTGTTGGAATTGCTCATTTGGAAATAGACTAGGTGACAATTCACCGCTTGCCATATTAATAAGGTCATTATCTTGTGTTTCCTTACGAATTCTCTGAACAACTGGAAGGTTGGGAAGAAATGAGCCACGCTCCAAATATCTACCCCAGTTTGGAATCCGTCTATGCTCGAGTCCCCAAATATCTGTACTGACAATCGTTCCACTACCTTTTTTTCTCTCCACAATCCCCATCGATTGCAGTTCTTCATATGCAGCTACCACTGTACTACGATTCACTTGCAACTCTTCAGCTAAGGCCCTTTCTGAAGGTAACATGGTTTCCGGAGAAAACTGGCCTATCGAAATACCTTGTTCAATGTAATCGGCAATTTGTTTATAAATTGGTCTTTTAGTTGTTCGATCGGGTCTCCAATCCACCCAACTCACTCCTTTCCAATCACTTGTGACAGTAAAAGTGGATGGTCCATTTTTTTAGTAATTGGCTGGTCATTTTTTATAACTTTAACCTTAATATAGGAATCATACGATGTCTAATGAAAAATCAATAATTTTATCATATAGTGAGGATGAAAAACTATGACGTTTGGCATGATTCTTATCATTGTTGTTTTAATTGGTGCCTTAATTGGTACACTTACACTTACTGGGAAACCGGATGAGGACTATAAAAGTTCCACAAAACAAAACACGATAAGGTTGACGGCTATATATGCCATTGTCATCTTAGCTGCAATTGGGGGCTTGGCTTGGTATATCAGTTTGAACTAAATAAAAATCAGCAGAATACACATAATAAGCTTAAAAAGGTGTGTTCTGCTGTGGATTTCCCTGCCATTCAAACAAATTTTTGGGATGCAGTTTTTGCGATACCCATCATTATTGTGTTAACTCAATTAATTAAGGTATATTTCAAATTACCGAAGTGGTTTGTGCCAACCATTGCACTTCTATTTGGATTAGGAATTTCAATTTTTATTAGTCATAAACACAATACGCTTGGCGGTATATTTATGGGCTGGTTTTACGGTTATGCAGCGATTGGAACTTATGCATCGTTAAAAACAAATATTATTTCCTTTAGAAATAAACAAAAGAAATAATTTTAAACTCTCCCCTTTTTATCGCATAATTAAAAATCTATTAAAAATAATTATTTCGAAATCCGAAAAAAATGTTACAATACTAATTATTACTTTAAATAGATTGAAGGGACCTGAATGAAAAAAAAGCAATGGCTTATATACGGAATGTTGATTTTCGCTACGGCGACATGGGGAAGTGCATTTATTGCCGGAAAAATTGCTGTTCAAGACTTTGAACCAGCTACAGTTGCTTTTTTACGTTTTTTAGGAGCTTCTGTCCTATTGTTCCCGCTGATGTGGTTAACTGAAAAAAATCGGATCAGGCCAACTCTGAAAGACTATAGCTTGTTTGCGGTTTTAGGTTTAACTGGAATTGCTCTCTATAATATTTGCTTTTTTATTGCCACCAAACATGCACCTGTAATTAAGAGTTCCTTATTTATTGCGTCAAATCCAGTTTTAATTGTTCTTTTGTCAGGCATCTTTTTAAAAGAGACGATCACCAAGAACCATATTATTGGTATGGTGACTGCTCTTATTGGGGTAACTTTTATAATTACAGATGGTCATATACTTTCTCTGGTGGAGATAGGCTTTGAAACGATCGATTTTGTTTTACTTGGTGCGGTGATTTGTTGGGCTTTGTACAGCGTCGTTGGCAAAGTGGTTTTAAAAAAATTTAGTTCAGTCGAATCCACTACTTATGCCGTAGCTTTTGGTACATTATTTTTATTACCATTTGCATTAGTGGAAACCACATGGAAAGATGTACAGCATGCTGACATTTCAACCTGGATAGCCATCGCCCACATGAGTATTTTCGTAACAGTGGTAGCATTTATCATGTATTATTACGGGATCAAGGAAATTGGCGCGGCAAAAGCTTCGATTTTTATTAATGTCATGCCAGTATCGGCCGTCTTGATGGCAACCATCTTTTTAAATGAAACCTTCACTTTGGCTCACGGAATTGGAGCAGCCTTTGTCCTATCTGGTGTTTATATTGGAACAAATACCAAGATATTTAAGAAAAAAATAAGTACGTTTAAGCGTGCTATTTAATTAAAATACTCGCGTAAAAGGACTTACCAATTTGGTTAGTCCTTTTTTTAACAAGCACTTTATTACTAAAAAAGTGTACCTTAAAGTATAATAATGTATATAAAATAGCATCTTGAGAAGGAGCATGCTTTATGGGTTTTATCGTTTATTTTATTCTAATCATGATAATTCCAATATTTGTGCAGATGTATTTAAGGAGTACCTACTCTAAATTTTTGAAAGTAGGAGCATCTTCGGGTTTAACGGGTGCCCAGGCCGCTAGAAGAATCTTGGATCAAAATGGCCTATACGATGTATCGGTCGAAGAAGTGAGAGGCCACTTATCGGACCACTACGATCCAAGAAGTAGAAGTGTTAGGCTTTCCTCAACGAACTACCATGGGACCTCGATTGCTTCGATATCCGTTGCCATTCACGAGGTTGGCCATTGTTTTCAACAAAAGGATGGTTATGTACCTTTACGTGTAAGACATGCATTGGTACCTGTCGCAAATATTGGCTCAAATTTTTCATTTATCTTGATCTTAATCGGTATTCTTTTATCCTCTGCCAACTTTTTATTACTTGGAATTATCGCTATGGGCGCTGCAGTCCTTTTTCAGGTGGTTACGTTACCTGTCGAATTCAATGCAAGTTCCAGAGCTCTGGATGTAATGGTTGGTTCTGGTCTGATTAGAAATGAGGAAGAGTATCGAGCGAAAAAAGTACTAAATGCGGCTGCGCTAACGTATGTTGCAGCAACTGTAGTAGCAGTAGCAGAATTACTCCGTTTTGTACTCATGTTTACTGGAATGCAAAATAGTGATGATTAAGAATAAAAAATAAGACTCCCGCGGTGGAGTCTTATTTTTTGTTTCAGTTATTAGGATTTTTCTGATGTGATGTCGTTATATGGCAAGATCAGTTTTTCCAGCCTACTATAATCCATGGAACTAATTTCCTCCATTAATCTCGGAATTGCTTTTTCAGGATAGCCATAATCAAGAAGTAGTTTTCGCTTTTTTTCTAATTGGTCCACGCTAATATCTCCCCTAATCTGTGTTGTGATTATTCCTTTAAAGAAACATTATCATTTTCACATTTTGCCCGAGACCTACATGTTATATGAATTCTTTTTTTCACAAGTTTACATAATGTTATTATAATTAATTAATATGCAAATCTTGCCTATATTTTCTTGACGGTGTGTCTGTACTCAGATTTGACTAAGAATATCCTGTAACTATATAATAAATCCCCATCAATAATTAATGTTACTGTTTAAGTGTGTTTTGCATTAGGTTTTTCTTGGAACATGTTATACTTTGCTGTAGAAATATCTGTGAAAGAATTTTTGGGAGCGTGTTATATGAATTACAAGGTTGTCATCTTAGATATAGACGGAACCATCCTCCCGCATGGAAAAACACTGAGTCATGCCACAAAGGATGCCATTCAGAGGTTAAAAGAGAATCAGACCAAAGTGATAATTGCTACCGGGAGAGCACCATATTTTACAGAGTCAATTATTCAAGAAACTGGGGTCGACTCGATGGTCTTTTTTAATGGCTCATTTGCCTTCCATGAAGGAAAAGAAATATATAAGAGTTCGATTGATAAACAAGTACTAGAAAGAGTCCATCAAATATCCAATGACTTTCAACATCCGCTGACATATTTAGGCGATTCAAGCTTTAAAGTTACTCATTTAGATCATCCCTTCGTCGTAGAAGCTTACGAGCATGACCCATGGAAACCGGAGCTTGCCCCGCCGCAATATTGGAAAGACCAAGATATTTATCAAATCTTCCTTCATTGCGATCTGGAAGAGGAATTATCCTATCAGTCAAAGGTTCCAGAACTGGATTTCCGCAGATGGAGTTCAGGGGCACGTACGTGTGATGTGAATTTGTCTAATTCAAACAAAGCAGTGGGAATTAGTAAATTATTAGAAAAACTTGGGATTGCACCTGATGAGGCCGTTGCCTTTGGCGATGGTTTAAATGATATGGAAATGCTGTCACTAGTCGGAATGGGAGTCGCCATGGGAAATGCCCGTGATGAATTGAAAGCAGTGGCCAATATGGTCACACTCTCCGCCGAAGAAGACGGTGTCCGCTACGGATTAGAGCGTCTCGGTTTAATTTAAACCGAGCGCTACTATAGTTTTGATATGGGAGAAAAGGAGTGAGAAGTCGTGAATTTAACATATGAAGTAATCCCGGACGAAGAAATAGAATATTGCCGAGAATTATGCAATGAACTAATGGCTTTTCAAAAGGCGAAAGCTTCCATAACACCTGAACTGTTTGATAGCATGAATTTTGACACCCGGATGGTTCCTTCGATAAATAGCGCCATTCACAATTACATCGTAATTGTGAAAGATAATAATCAAATCGTTGGGTATGTCTATTCAAATATCTCACCCAAAGAGTCATATTCTAATGAATTTGCTACCTTTTTTGATCTTTCTTCGGTTCATAGACCAAATGTTGGTTGTTTATCGCAATTTTATATTAAGGACGAGTATCGGAAGTATGGGGTGGGGTCTACACTTTTCAAGATGGCGATGGAGTGGTTAAAACAATTTGATGAGGTTGAAGATTATTTTATCTTTGTCTCTAACGGCAATGATGAAGCACTGGAATTTTATAAACGCAAGGGGTTTTCGGTCAGTCATGAGATCTTGGACGGGTTTATAACAGTGTTACGAAGTAACTAGAAACTATAAAAGCTTGTAGGATTGGGTCCATATGGATGTAATCTACAAGCTTTTTGTATGTACTTATTACAGCCATCCCTCAGCAATCGAGCTGTTATCAGCAATGGTGAAAGCTGCATTAGTGATGGCTTGGGCTAATGTGTCGCCCGTTTCACATATGTTATTAAAGCAAACTTCAGTGACCCCATTGGTTGTATAAGTAAAACCGAAGTCTTTTAATTTTTCTACGATGAGCATCGCATGGTCAAGATTCTGTTCTGGTTGAAAATCAGCAACTGAAATAAATGTCCCCTTTTCAAAATCAAACCATCTGTCCCATCTATTTAACTTCCAACCTAGTATTCTCCGAGCGATAATTTCCACTTGGTTCATTTCTTTCTGGCTCCTTTTCTTTGTATTTTTCTATTGTACCATTTCCACTGTGTCTGGCCACCGTAATAATTTTCAATTTAGTGACACTTCAAAGTGTGTACAGATTATGGATGCCGGATTTTTAAATGAAGGAGACAGTTAGGTCGTCAATCATAGTGACTGACGACCCAATTTTGATGGAGCACAACTTTTTATAAATTGACGCCTTTCATGCCTGCTTCATGGTAGCGTTCTCCAGCAGCTACACCCCGTGGAGCAACTTCATTAATACGCTCTATATCGGTAGCTGTTAAGGATATTTGAAGTGCACCAACATTTTCTTCTAGATACTTGATTCTCTTTGTCCCTGGGATTGGAACAATATCATCCCCTTGTTTAAGTAACCAAGCAAGCGCAAGTTGGGAAGGCTGGCAGTCTTTTTCACGGGCTATTTCATTTATCTTCTGAACCAGTTCCAGATTTTTTTGGAAGTTTTCACCCTGAAAACGAGGTGATAAACGACGATAGTCATCCACTTCTAAGTCCTCAAACTTTTGTATTTGTCCTGTAAGAAATCCTCTTCCTAATGGACTGTAAGGGACAAATCCGATCCCGAGTTCCCTGCAGGCGGGCAGAATCTCATCTTCTACATCCCGACTCCAAAGAGAGTACTCAGTTTGTACAGCTGTAATTGGATGGACAGCATTTGCACGTCGAATTGTTGCCGCAGAGGCTTCCGAGAGCCCTAAATAGCGAACTTTCCCTTCTTGGATTAAATCAGCCATCGCTCCGACGGTTTCTTCTATTGGGGTGTTGGGGTCGACTCGATGCTGGTAGTAGAGGTCAATATGATCCACACCCAAGCGGCGAAGACTCGCTTCACATGCCTTTTTTACATATTCTGGACGGCCATTTATTCCTAAAAATGCCCCGTCCTCTGCTCGTACATTTCCAAATTTAGTGGCAATTACCACTTGATTTCGTTGTTCTTTGATGGCTTTTCCAACCAATTCTTCATTCTTACCGACACCATACATATCAGCTGTATCGAGAAGGGTAATACCCATTTCAAGGGCACGATGGATCGTTCTAATTGATTCATCGTCATTCCTCCCGCTGTAAAAGTCTGACATCCCCATACAACCGAGACCAAGTGCCGATACTTCAAGCCCCGATTTCCCTAACATTCTTTTCTGCATCCTTTACCATCCTCTCATGATTATCCTTCTTTGTGACAACAACGTATTTATGCTGTACATGTTTCCTTTCTTTTAACCTAGATCCCTTTATTTATGTAAGGCTTAGTCTGTATTAACATAATTATATCAACTTGAAGAATTTTCCACCAACAAAACACTATTTGGGGTTACTTTTCTTCCTCTAATTCATTATGGTCTTGGTAAAATTGGACGGCCACCCCGCCACACAAAAAAGGACTACCTCCCTTGAGCTAGTCCTCTTCCATTATTTTACAGAATCCGTTTAATTGATTCCACAACTTGGTCAATCTCGTCTTTTGTCGTATACCTTCCTAAACTAAAGCGGATGGCACCCATTCCAACTTCTTCAGAAACACCCATTTCCTTTAAAACCGGGGATAGTTCAATACTGCCGGCATGACAGGCTGATCCTGTGGAAGCAGCTAACTGAGGGATCGCATCTAACAGCGCCTGACCCACTCTTCCCACAAAACTGACATTTAAGGTATTAGGCAGGCGGTCCTTCGGATGGCCATTCAATACTACCTGATTGCCTATCTTCTCCTTTAATTGTATCCAAAAATAATCGGTTAAATCTTTTATACCACAATCTTCTACGTGTTGTTTAGCCATCTCACAGGCCTTTCCTAAGCCCACCGCTAATAAAGTATTTTCGGTACCTGCCCTAAGGCCAAACTCATGGCCCGCTCCATGGATAAGTGGTTCTAGATGGAATCCCTCTCGTATATACAACGCGCCAATTCCTTTTGGTGCATAAAGTTTATGGCCGGCAATCGTTAGCATATCCACTTTCAAATCATTCACATTCACCGGAACTTTTCCAACCGATTGGGAAGCATCCGTATGAAAAGCAAGCCCAAATTGTTGAGCTAATTCCCCTATCTCCTTTATTGGCTGCAAAGTACCAGTTTCATTATTTGAGTGCATAATTGAAATCAAAATGGTTTCTTCGGTAATTTCTTTTTTTATTGCTTCTAGTGTAACCTTCCCATCCCGATCAACGTCTACATAGGTGACCTTTGCCCCAATTTGTTCAAGAAATTTGCAAGGATTCATAATCGCAGGATGTTCAATTTTAGAAGTAATGATATGATTGCCTTTATGCCGATTTTTAAAATAATATCCTTTTAATGCCAGGTTATTGGCTTCACTGCCCCCGCTTGTAAAAATAACCTCTCTAGGAGAGCAGCCAATTAATTCAGCCACTTGTGTTCGGGCTTGAAGTAATAATTCTTTTACGGGTAACCCTGCCCAGTGTAAGGCCGACGGGTTACCATAAAATTGATCTAACAATGGCTTCATTGCCTCGGCTACTTCAGGAGAAATCGGTGTACTAGCATTGTAATCAAGATAAATTTTTTCCATCAATTGATCTATTCCTCTCCCCTTAGATAGAAACTGGAACTTTAACACAGCTGTTTATAAATTCTTTGAACACATTATTCATTTCATGGTTCGTACTCGCCATCGATTCAGGATGCCACTGAACACCAACTGTAAATGTGGTTGGATAGATATACTCCACTGCTTCAACAATCCCATCGGATGATTGAGCAACAACTCGAAGGTCATTGGCCACCTTATCAATGGCTTGATGATGGAGACTATTCACACGTACTCGTTCAGAACCGACCATTTCGAATAATTTACTATCGGTGGCGATGGTCACCCAGTGAGTATCTCTGCTTCTATCAATTTTCTGGTTGTGTTGGATTGGTTCCTTGACTTGACTTGGGATGTCCTGGATTAACGTACCACCAAGGGCAACATTTAAAATTTGAACGCCTCTGCAAATGGCAAGGATCGGAATATTGTTTTTAAGCGCATATCTCACCATCGCGATCTCTGCCACGTCTCGCTCTGGAGTAGTTGGACCTAATTGTTGATGGGGATCCTGGCCAAAAAGTTTTGGGTCAACATCCTCTCCTCCACTGAGAATAATACCATCGCATAAGGCAATCGTTTCTAATGCAATCTCAGGATTAATATAGGGAAGAACGATAGGTATTCCACCATTGGCAGCAACACTTTTATGATAATCATGGTGCACATAGACACCTTCCATATATTCGTTATGTTTTACATAGGCACCTGTAATGCCGATAACTGGTTTTTTGCTCATATTTTTTCCCCCTTAACAAGCTAACATCATTATTTTATCATAATCATTCTATAAGATTGTATTTTTGCAAAAGCTACTATTTAGAACTTCAAAAAAAATTTACATAAACTTCAATTGATCTTCATAGATTACTATGTATGGCTTATATAAAATAATATAAAGATTGTCAAAGGATGGAGATAAAATGGAGTATGTTCTTTACAATGGCAAGAAATATTTAATCCTTTATAAGTACACGTCGGGATTTTGCGAAATTAAGGAAGTCAATAGTCTACATAATATACAATTGGTTCATTCATCCGAATTAACAAATTTACATTAAAAAAGCTGAAAAAGGGTATGTACCCTTTTTCAGCTTTTTTTACTTAATTGTTGGCGACAATAGAAGAGATGATATGCCGCGAATTCCATTCTCCTTCAGAAAAAGCAATGATTGGGTACCTTTTTGGAAAAAGCATTTGTGTAATTTCATCAATGGAGCGGCCTTCTTTGTATAGATTTTCTACTTTGCCAGATAAATTCTCAAGGTAATCTAATTTTTGTATCATCCTGCTTTTTCCATCCTTAATATAACCACTATGACAACAAAACAGCGATTGAAAATTAAGACTGAGCAGTGTGCGAATGGAATTGATGATCACTGGAATAGATTCGCTATCCATAATGACCTTCGTTCTCGTTGTAACGAACAAATCTCCTGAAAATAACCGGCCGGATTCTTCATGAAAAAATGAGACATGATCCTCGGCATGCCCTGGTGTATAGATGACTTTCCATTCTTGATTGCGTGATTGAATTTTCTCCCCAAGTGGCAAGGCATCAAAGGCCGTTCGCACCCCCCAGGTAAGTTGTCGATACTTTGGATAGGGACAATGCTGATTGCAAATAGAAATACCGTTTGGATGAACAAAGATTGGCACCTGTTTATGCTTTTGGATCCATGGCGCTAAACCCGAGTGGTCTTCATGGCTATGCGTTAATGACACCAAATCAAAATCATGCTGCTCATAAATTGGAATCAATTCTGTTTCAAGGCATTGGGTCCCTGTATCAATTAGCATTCCATCAACCAAAAAAGAATAAACCGTTCCTAATTTGATACCCGAGCTTTGAACATTCCCCTCTATGCATATAACGTCCTCATTTGTAAACACGTTTACCATAATCGACAATCCTCCTTTTTTGAATTTTCTAAATAATTACTACAACTGTATCGAAAAATGAATGAATAATCAATCATATTTTCTTGAAGAAATTTACACCTACGAATGAATATTTCGCCACATTTTCTCAAATTATATGATAAAAAAGGTGGGGTTCTCATGAATAATTGGCATCTGATTTTGGCCGGAATTGTCTTGTTAGTCTTAATTGTCGGGTTAGTTGTTACATTGGGTACTGGTAGAATGGTAAGTACTAAATCGGGGGAATTTGATACTCCAATTAATGAAGGCACACAAAGACATCCTTATTTATTGAATCCAGTTTTTCTTGTCTGGATTATCGCAATGACAGCTATCATCATTTATATCATCTATCTTGGCTTTAATTACTATTGAAAAAAAATCAAGCGAAAGGACCTCGATTTTCTGGAGGTACCTTTCGCTGCTTTTGTTTTATTCTGCTGGAGCATGTTCCACGGCGATTTGGTATGCATCCAATATCGCTTCACTTTCGGAAGGATCATTAATACCAACTAAATCTTGATTCCCTTCCTCTCCTTCTATTTTCATAACGATGGTTTCATCCTCAGCCTTTAATAACGCATAGGATTCATCCTCCATATCAAACAATGCTTCAACAGCATATTCTTTAAGATTCCCTTGATTATCTTCGATCGTTATAAAATCACGTGGTTCATCACGTTTCATCGAATCTCACCTCAACATTTATTGTTCCCTTTAAAAAGAATAGGTTAGATGGAAATTTATACTTTTTACTATCAAAAGGAAATTGGGCAAACTAAAAATACTAGCCTTGAGTAAGGAGACCATTATGGCAGACAAAATTATTGAAACCATTTCACCAGAAATGCAACAAGAAATTGAACGGGTTATCATGCATATGACTTTCACGAAAAATTTTCGCTCAGCTACTGCTGAAGAGTGGTATCTTTTCTTGCCCGGCTACCAAGATCCACGATCAGGCGGGGCAGCTGGAAAAGCCATGATTCATTATAATCTATACGGAAATCGAGAAATTTTTATTAATACTACAGTGATTTTTGACGATCCTGCGCTACATAAACCTAATGCTCACCCGCTCGTCTACGCGATTGCGGATGAACTGATTAATCGGCTCGTTGGTTATGCTGACACCCTGCTTTCAGTTCATGCCGGTGAAAATTCATATGATGCTGAGTATAAACAGAAATAAATGTTTAGAACTAGAATTATGTGGCTTATAAGCGTGAACAAGTTTTGAATTTTTCGACATTATTCTATATAAACTGCTTTTCTTTCTTGTTAAAATAATAAACAAATATCAACCTTCAAAAAGAAAGAGGTTTAAGTGTGTCACATAATCAAAAAAATTCAAAAGCTTGGTTGCAGAGCTACGTCGATTCACCAGAAAAGCAGCAAAAGCTATATCGCCGGACATTGTTCATTGTCGTCATGTCACAAATTTTTGGTGGGGCTGGACTGGCTGCTGGTATTACTGTTGGTGCACTCCTTGCCCAAGATATGTTAGGGACAGATCGATATGCAGGCATTCCGGCGGCATTGTTAACGTTTGGCTCTGCTGGAGCAGCGCTGCTGATTGGTCGCGTTTCGCAACGGTTTGGCCGTCGAATTGGTCTTGCGGGAGGTTTTTTAACTGGTGGGATCGGTGCAGTTGGAGTCATTGTTTCGGCCATTACTAGTAATATCTATCTTCTCTTTGCCTCACTCCTCGTCTACGGTGCGGGATCTGCTTCAAACTTACAAGCACGCTATGCAGGAGTAGACCTAGCTAAACCTGCTCAGCGTGCGACAGCCGTTAGCATTGCCATGGTATCAACGACCTTCGGGGCTGTGGCAGGACCAAACTTGGTGGACGTCATGGGCCGATTTGCTGTCTCTATTGGTATCCCTGCACTTGCTGGTCCTTTTATTCTAGGGGCGGCAGCCTTTTTATTTGCAGGGTTAGTCCTTTTAGCTTTTCTCCGCCCAGATCCTTTAATTGTTGCCAACGCCCTTGCAGATCGTCAAGTCATAGACAAGAGTCAGCCTATTGAGAAACAATCTAGTAATTTGGCAATAAATAACCGAGGAATTATTGTCGGAGCTACCATTATGGTGTTAACGCAAATTGTCATGACCTCGATTATGACGATGACACCTGTTTACATGAAACATCATGGACATGGTCTAAGAGAGGTTGGCATGGTCATCGGCTTCCATATTGGCGCGATGTATCTTCCTTCTCTCGTCACAGGTATTCTCGTTGATAAAGTCGGTCGGACCGCAATGGCCATCGCTTCGGGTGCTACACTTCTTGCGGCAGGCATACTAGCTGCCAGCGCACCTTCAGATTCCATGCTTCTCCTTATCGTCGCCCTTTCTTTACTAGGACTTGGCTGGAATTTTGGTTTAATAAGCGGCACCGCACTGATCGTCGACTCCACTCATCCCTCAACTCGTGCCAAAACTCAAGGAACGGTAGATGTCTTAATTGCTTTAGCAGGGGCCTCTGGGGGAGCCCTATCCGGAATGGTGGTCGCACAAACAAGCTACGCAGGGCTTTCATTCGCAGGTGGAATTCTTTCCCTTATCCTTATTCCAGTGGTTATCTGGTCTCGTAGTAATCAAAAAATAAAGGAAATAAGCTGAGGAGAAGAAAAAGGATTTCTGGAAATGACATCCTATTTCTTTTTGTTATTTTGAAAAAAATATTTAAAAATTCACTATTTCACAATTAAATTTATTTTCGGAATTTTATATGTGTGGTATAGTCATAGAAAAGAAAAAATGGAGTGATAAAAATGAAACTGCAAGTCCAACGTGCTTATAATTTCAATGCAGGCCCTTCTGCATTACCCATTTCTGTTTTAGAAAAAGCTCAAGCAGAACTAATTGATTTTCGAGGTACGGGCATGTCTGTCATGGAACTTAGTCACCGCAGCAAAGCTTATGAAGAGGTACATAATCAGGCGATTGACAGCCTAAAAGAGCTTTTGTCCATTCCTGATACGCATGAAGTACTCTTCTTGCAGGGTGGGGCAAGTCTTCAGTTTTCAATGATTCCAATGAATTTTTTACAAACGGGTAAAAAAGCGGCATATGTCATGACTGGTTCTTGGTCAGAGAAAGCTTTCACCGAGGCAAAACTATTTGGTGAGGTTTACCATGCGGCTTCTACGAAAGAAGGCAACTACCGCAGCATTCCTGCACTTGATCAATTACAGTACGATTCAACCGACGCTTATGTCCATGTAACTTCAAACAATACGATTTATGGTACACAATGGAAGGACTTCCCAGACACTGGTGATGTTCCATTAATCGCAGACATGTCAAGTGATATTCTGTCTAAGCCAATTGATGTCAGTAAGTTTGCCCTTATTTATGCAGGCGCACAGAAAAACCTTGGCCCTTCAGGCGTAACCGTTGTGATTATTCGCAAGGATTTGCTAGAACAAGCCAACACAAATATCCCAACGATGTTAAATTACAGCACTCATTCTAAAAATAATTCATTGTATAACACACCGCCAACTTTCGGCATCTATATGCTTGGAGAGGTGCTAAACTGGGCGCGTGAATTGGGTGGTTTGGATGCCATTGCAAAGCTGAATGAGAAGAAAGCTAACTTGATTTATGAGACAATCGATGCAAGTAATGGTTTTTACATTGGTCATGCCACACCAGAAAGCCGTTCCCTTATGAATCTTACATTCAACTTAGCGTCAAAAGACTTAGAAAAGAAATTCCTCGAGCAAGCGAAACAGGAAGGCTTTGTCGGCGTAAACGGACACCGCTCAATTGGCGGATGCCGAGTATCAGCCTATAATGCGGTTCCAGTGGAAGCCTGCCAGGCATTCAAAGAGTTCATGATTAAATTCCAATCAGAAAATAGTTAAGATTTCTGCACTTCAAAAAGACCAGAGGAGATGTCCCCTCTGGTCTTTTTTACTATGATTATCTACCGTTAACTACTTCTTTCAATATTTCATACGAACGTTTTTGTTTTTCTGTGTCATAAATATACGATACAGCCATGAGTTCATCGACGTGATATTTCTCTTGGAATGCAGTCCACTGTTGGCGGACAGTTTCTTTACTTCCGATTAATGTCACACTCTGCTTCGTGGCAGCCATTTCTTTTTCCATCGGAGTCCAAATCTCATCCAAGCTTTCAACTGGCGGCTGCAATGGATTTTGCGTTCCACGGACAACATTTAGGAAAAATTGCTGCATTGTTGTCGATAAAAACTGGGCTTCATCATCTGTTTCAGCAGCAATAACATTTAAACAAACCATCATATATGGTTTATCCAAATATTCTGAAGGCTGGAAACGACTTCTGTAGATTGACATCGCTTCTTCCATGAATCTTGGAGCAAAATGGGATGCAAATACATATGGCAGTCCCAAGCTTGCCGCTAGATACGCGGAATCAGTCGATGATCCAAGGATATAAATCGGAATGTTCGTGTCAACACCAGGATAGGCTTTCACATAACTTTGCTGTTCTACTGGGCCAAAATAAGTAAGCAGTGCATTCACATCATCCGGGAAGGTGTAGACAGAATCATTTTTCGAACGTCTTAAGGCGCTTGCCGTCATCATATCTGTTCCAGGTGCCCGCCCAAGCCCCAAGTCGACACGATTGGGATAGATTGTGGCTAAGGTGCCAAATTGTTCTGCTACCACAAGCGGCGAATGATTTGGCAGCATGATTCCGCCAGACCCTACATGAATGGTATTTGTATGTTCTAATACATGCTTGATTAAAATCGATGTCGCTGAACTGACAAGTGTCGCTGTATTATGATGTTCTGCGATCCAATAGCGTTGATAGCCCATCGTTTCAACCGATTGTGCAAGTTCAACCATTGACTCAATCGCTTGGCTAGGAGTTTGCCCCTTCCGGATTGGAGCTAAATTTAAAACAGATACCGGTATCTGAGTAGTTGTCATTATTTTCATTCCTTTCCCTAAAGAGAATACTACTATAGTAACAATAGGAATGAAGAAATCAAAAATAAATGCTTACCTTCTTTTGTCTGTTCTAATGATTTTTCTACTGGATTAATTGACGCTAACTATCTTTACACCAAAAATTGAAAAAATTGGCATTTTAATCAGAAAACTCGCCCGCACTATGTAATAGAAAATGCATATAAAATTGTATGCTATTTAAATATAGCAATTTTATGAATTAATCCCCTGGTACAGGAGCGATTGATATTACTCTAGTACCAAGAAAAGAAAAAGGAGGTGTTTATTTTGCCAAAACCACACAAAAAGCATCAACATGTACAAGCCCAAGACAATCAATCTCAGACTGATGGACAAGACTCTCAAGCTCAAACTGAAGAAACAAACACTCAAGCTCAAACTGAAGAAGCAAACACTCAGTCCCAAAATGAAGAAGCAAACTCTCAAGCTCAAGCAGATAGTGAAGACTCTCAAGCGCAAGCTGATAGTGAAGACTCTCAAGCTCAAGCTGATAGTGAAGACTCTCAAGCTCAAGCTGATGGAGCAGACGCTCAAGCTCAAAATAATCAAGCCAATAAGAAAGGCCCTGGTTCTCCAAAGGGAAAGAAGAAAAATGACTAATTGCGAAACTGGAGAGAATAGGTAATAACTGGTGATAAGTTGGTGGCAAAAGTTTATCTTTTTGCCACCAACTTATCACCCTCCATATATCACTAGCCTTAATGGATGCCTTCTGGGATATATTTAATAATTGTTATTTATGGGGGGATTAACATTGATTGTTTTTCTATTAGGGATTTTTTTCTACATTTTCTTGGTTCCACCGACAAAGTATAGTAAGTCAGCAAAACAAGCGAGGATAAACGACGACATGAAAGGATCCCAAATAAACCTTGGGGTGGAACAAGATATTTAACCTAGAATTGATTCTCATGTTTATCATTTTTTTATCAGTAATTAGTTTAATTATTTGGCGACCTAAAGGGCTCAATGAATGGATCCCTACAGCTATTGGAGCAGCGATTACTATTTTTTTAGGAATTGTGCCTTTAGATGATATTTATAAAATCCTTGATATCGTTAGTGGAGCGTCTATTACCATTTTATCAACGATTATTATGTCTATCGTATTAGAGAGCATTGGTTTCTTTAATTGGGTTGCATTCAATTTAGTTAAAAAAGCAAAGGGTTCAGGTACTTTACTTTACATTTTTGTAAACCTAATTTGTTTTTTAACGACCATCTTTTTTAATAATGACGGAAGTATATTAATTACTACTCCGATAATAATTCATATGACAAAATACCTCAAACTTAAACCCCATCAAAAAATTCCATATTTACTCTCAGGAGCATTAATCGCAACCGCTTCCAGTGCCCCGATTGCAATTAGTAATATATCAAATTTAATTGCATTGAAAATTGTTGGGATAGATTTAAACAGCTATATAGAAATGATGTTTATACCATCTATGATTGGTATTGTCACAATTGCAAGCTTGCTTTATTTATACTATAAGAAGGCTATTCCCAAAAAGATTACACAAAACTTCACTGATCCGCTTACGGGCCAAATAAATATAAAGATTGATTGGTGGATGTTTAGGGTATGTATGGTCATTGTTGTAGCAGTAAGAGCCAGTTTCTTTATCTTAACACCATTTGGTATTCCAATGGAGTGGATTGCATTGGCAGGGGCCATTTTAATAATTATGATTAGGTGGTATAAAGCAGGAAAAGGAGTAAAAGATGTCATAAGTAAAACCCCATGGCATATACTCATTTTTGCTTTTAGTATGTATGTTTTAGTATACGGTCTTCAGAATGTTGGATTAACATCCTTTTTAGTAACATACTTTCAACCCCTAGTAGAGAGCAGTCATTTAAATGCTAGTCTAACAATGGGTATTTTATTAACGTTTTTGTCAAATTTATTTAATAATTTACCTGCTGTGATGATAGGTACATTATCACTCACTGATATGGGATTAGACCTGCATACCTTACAACTATCTTATCTGGCAAATGTTCTTGGCAGTGATATTGGTTCATTAATAACCCCTGTAGGAACTCTTGCCACCTTAATATGGATGTACATTTTAAAAAGCAATAGAATTAGATTTACGTGGGGTCAGTATATTAAAGTCGCTGTACTCGTTATACCAATTGGATTAATTACAAGCTTAGTAGCTTTATATTTCTGGAATGAATGGTTTATCTTCAAATAAGGCTCTTTTCATAAACTTTGTTGTTTTTTGGAACTTAATAAGGGTCAAAAACTTAAGTTTGCAGGCAATTTCCGCAATAGTTTTTACGGAAAGATGCCACGAACCATATAGTTATACGTGTTGATGAACTTTAACGAAAAACAACATTCTTTGCGAAAATAGCCTCCAATAGGGAATTGGCAATATGGACTTGTTCTCAAAGGGTTAGCGTCAAACTTATCCCACCTCGCTACATCTTTTGATTCCATCATTTGACTCCTCTCATTACTTTGATACTAACGTAATTCAAACCTGAGTATAATTTCAACTTTCGGGTCAGCCCAACCTCAAAAAAAAGGTCTGGCCCAGATGAACCAGGACTGACCTTTTATTCCGTAACTAATAATTTTTCCATCTCTATTATTTTTTTAAGATATTCAAATTCATTGTTTTCGAGAATATCGATTTCATTGTTAGTGGCCAATAGAATTTGATTGCGGCACTTGGATATTCTTTGAATCATCGGGTGTATCGTCAGGCTTGATAAATTTACAAAATCGTATACGTCTGTTAAACAAACCGGCAGTTTATAGCCCTTATTGCTGCTGGCAATTAACAGACCGCTATCCCGGAGCTTGGAGACGATGTTCGACCTGAAGTAATGATGATTGATTTTGTTCACCCGAATGGCATTAAGATTATCGAGAATTTCTTGCGTGTAGACATATTCATTTGGGTTTTCTCGCAGATTAAAAAGCAAAAATTTGAGAAAATCAATCCTAATTTTTTCATCCATGTCTTCACTGTTTTTATTTTTCTCCAGGTAATGAAGGGTTAAATTCACCGATTGTTGAAAAATAACCTCATCAAACTGAGAGTCCTGATTCCTAGATATGTAATCATGTAAATAATTTTTATAGTTTTGAGGCCATAAATTCATTGCGATGATTTTCTTTTTAATGATTTTATTAAAATGCGGATAATGTTCCGAGTACTGGGTTTGATCATACCCTTTCGCAATCGTCCCAGCGATTATATTAGCCAATTGGAGGAGAAGCTCTGATGAATTGTTGTTGAATCCAAAGGTGGAGTAGTTAAATAAATCTGGAATACTTTTTTCGGTGATATAGGATTTAAATTCAGTCATGAATTCTTTCGTTCCCTTTTCAACAAGAACAAGGTCAAGTTGATCAAAGGTTCGCTGTAAGTCATCATAAATCAAACGATTCATGTATTTAATGAATGTCTTTTCAAACGTGATGCCGTTATCTTCTCTAATTTTTCTTTTGTCGACGACATACGCATAGATATTAAAAGGTAAATCCTTCAGTTCATTTAATAGCTGAATTCTTTGATGAGGGTCGTCGATTCTGGCAGATTGCATTTCTTCACTTGAAAAGTATTTTTGTCGAACCTTCTCGACTTCCTGCTCTAACCATTCTTTATTAGACTCTTTTGCTAGAATAGCAACGATAATAAAGTGGGTTGATACTTTATTACTTTCAAAATCAAAACTATAATCACCTGATTCGTCAATAAACGCAAATTGGATATCGTTCATTCTCCCCACCTCACCCCAATTTCTTATATTCTTAATTCAACAAAATAGTCTCTAAAACCTTCTAAAAATTATTTTTCACCTGATAAATCTCAGGATTAAGTTGATAGCCCGCATGTACAACGGTCTTTTCCGAAAACAATCGAATAGGAAGAAGGAAATTCTTGATTCACCCGTTGGACTTCGCGGGCGAATTCTACTTCATTTTTAGGAACTTGCGATAAGGAATCCGCCTTTTTCTGCGAATCAACATGAGCTCCTGGTGGAACAAAGCTGCCCGGCTTAAGTGTCACACCACCGGTAACAATGGCTCCGGAGGCAATGAAACTGCCCTCTCCGACCCTGGCATTATAAACAATAGACTTAAAACCAATAAATACTTTTTGATCAATCTGACAAGGACCATGGATCAGCGCCCCATGGGCACAGGATACCTCGTCACCAATATAAATTGAATATTTCTTTTGGTTTACCTCCATCTGTTTGTTTTTTAAGCCGTGAAAGATTACCCCATCCTGTAAATTACAGTTGCTTCCGATGTAAAATGGCGTCCCTTCATCTGCGCGGATACTGACAAAAGGGGCGACAAACGTATTATTTCTAATCGTGACATCGCCTACTATATAAGTGAATGGACTTAAAAAGACTGTATTATTGATTTTTGGATAAATGGGTGTTGGATTTGTTGATGTTGGGGGATTTGCTCCGACAAAGTAACTATACATATTAAAAGCACCATTTATATTATTGTGATAATTCCACATAATAAATTCCCCTTTCTTAGCACTTGCCTCCATACTACATATACGTAGGATAATAAGATACATACCATATACTTGGTCATTCCGTTCAACAAAAAAGACAGTGATCCCCAAATCACTGCCCTTTCCATGTTATTCTTTTGATAGTTTTACAGATTGTTCGCCCTGCTTACCCATTTCTTTTTCTAACTGCTCCATCCGTGCATCGATCGTGCTGTGGAAAAAGGATTGGTTCACTTTTTGTTCTAATCGTTCAAGATAGTTTTCGATATCTTTAAACTTGGATGAAAATTGGTCCGAGTATGAACTTGAATCTGAAACCTGATTTATTTTGAGATTAGCCCTTGTGACATTTTCCCGACCCATTAATTCCATCCGGCGCAGATGCATATCCTTTACCTTATGTTTCATTTCATCGTGCTTTCTTTCTAATTCACTTAACTGCTCAGTGACTTGTGCAAGAGATGTCTTAAGCCGCTCTGCACGTTCAGCATATTGCTGATGCTCTGCTGAGGCAAATTGAAAGAGTTCTGTTTCACCAGCGTTTGAAGCAATCTCTGCTTGGTACTTCCTTTTTTCTGCACGTTCTGTTGCCTGAAGGTATTCTCGCGTAAATTCTTCCTTCAAACTTGCTTGACGTTCGATTAGTTTACCAACTTTCTCAGTCTCTTGCTCACACTCTTGAAGATATTGATTAAGTAAAGCAATTGGACTTTGTTTTTCCTTGATTTGACGTGCTTCATTCAAATCAGCAATAATGAGATCTTTAATTTTAGTCAATAAGTTTGCCATTTTCATTTTCCCCTTTGATTATTATTTTTTTAATTCATTCCATTGTTTATCAAAATTTTCAAATGGATCGGACTCCTTGTTCACTGGTGGCTTTTTATTTTTATGCCATTGTTTATAAACAAGAAAAAGTACATAAGCTGCACCTACCCCGATAAGTGCTGGGATATGGTGGATGGTTGCTGATAAAACAATTAAGCCGATGATGATTAACCCAATTTTCCACCCTGTACTTTCAGCCTTCAAAAACTGTTTATAAATGAAGTAAAGAATCACTAGGCTGACAATTAACCCTACCATCGGACCAATGGTTTTTAGTAAAATAAGTGCAGCAATCCCGCCTACTAACAGTAAACCAAATTTTTTCATGTTATTATCCTCCTTCGTTTCATTTCAATTGAACACTGAGCATTTCCATACTGTATCTTGATTTCATCTTACCTTTTTTCAGGGTCCTTCATAATTGCGCTTTAGCTTGATTTTTCACTAAGACTTAAGACGTAGATACGATTGGACTGCATAACAAAAAAGCCCACACTCTATTTTGACAATGCAAGTGAGTAGGAGCTCTCAGTGATTTTTGTGGAAATTTAGTACTATAGCATGGTCTTTTAAAAAAACAGAAAGGTCAAACTTTTATTTCGACAGCTATCTGGTATAATTAAAATATTACCATTCCAACCATATTATGGTGTAATACTAAAAAGCATTTACCAATAGGTAGATTCTTTTTTATATAATCTTTTTTTAGGAGGTTATCTATGTATAAAATCAAGAATAAGGAAAAGCTATTCATTTACACTGGTCCAGATGGTTCAGGCAGAAAAACGGTTGCCAAAATGGTAGCCACCGCTTTTGATATGGAGACTGTTATCTCCTACACCACTCGCTCCCCTCGTCACTATGAAACGAATGGGGAAGACTACCATTTTATTAACGAAGAAACATTCAAAAAGATGGAAGATAAACAGGAATTTCTTGAAAGTGTCGAAATCGATGGTATCCATTATGGCATTCGCGAAGAGGATATTGTTAAAGCATTCGAATCTCACAACCTCGTATACCTCACATTAAATCCCGAAGGAACCGAAAAATTAAAACAAATGTACGGTGATCGTGTCATGCGCTTTTTCATCTATGCCGACCGCGATACGGTTATTGAGCGACAAAAGGAACGACAAGATAATGATCAAGACATTGCCCGCCACATGGCCCATTATGACGAAACCATGAACTACAAAAACAGCTGTGAACATGCCTTTGAAAATTATGATTCGCCGCAGATTTCCTTTCAAGTCAGTGAAGTTATTGAAGAATTTCTCGAAAGAGGTTTTATCGTTACCGATTATTAAATAAAAATAAAGGTGTCAGGCACCGATTGGTGCCTGACACCTTTATTTTTATTTGCTTGTTAACTTTTCAAGTTCATTAAATACGGCCTCATAATCTTCTTTTTTGTCCGCTTTAAATGAGGTGTTTATGTAGGTTATTACGCCTGTTTTATCCACCACGAAGACTGAACGAATCGCTGTTCCGCCTTTTTCGTTAAATACATAGTAACTTTTACCGTTTCTTTAAACCAATCGGATAATAATGGGTACGGCAGGGTTCCCATACTAGTCGCGAAGACTCTATGGGAGTGGATATGGTCCACACTAATCCCAAGTACTTCCGCATCTAATTGCTCAAATCTCTTGTAATCCTCTTTCCAAGAGGAAATTTCCTTAATTCAGCCAGGCGTAAAGTCCATCCCATAAAAGGCAACGACGATGTTTTTCTGCCCGCGATAATCAGACAAGGATATCTTTTCCTTTGTCGTAGCCGATAAAGTAAAGTCTGGGGCTGTATCACCGATGTGCAATGACTCTTCCATGAAACTCTCCCTCCTTTTTTAGTGATTCCTGAACTCATTTATTTTCCTTTATTGCTAGCTGAATCCTGTATCGGTGTATGCTGTGGCCGCTCGGGATACGTAGCTTTTCCTTCCTCTGGACCGGTAAGGTCATTTCGTTGGTCGAGAACTTTTCCCGTATATTCGATTGGGTTATTCTTTGGCATTGTCTCACCTCCGATTGAAAACCGTAATTATCTTCGTTAGCTTTTCTTATTTGGAAATTTCAACTTCTGCTCAGCTTCACTCATGTTCGGATTACTTCTGGGCTGGCTTTTGTTCAAGGCTTTCTTTAATTCAATGGCGACGATCATCGCCTGTATTGTATTTTTGGTCCACACTGTTCCCTCCTTTTGGTTTTATTATGGACCTAAACAGAAGGTTCATTCTCTGTTCTAACGATGAGCCAAATAAAAAGAACTCTGAAAAACAAATTACCTTTGTTTCTCAAAGTTCTTGGTTAATTAATATATAAAACTACTCCTGCAATTTAACTTTTACTTTCCTTTGTCGCTTAGCCTCGCCATCTGTCTGATGATCCTTTTTATAAAAAAGGAAAGAATGAGGGCTAATAGTGACAGGATGGATACGACCATAAAGGCGACATTGGCCCCATACATATCCGGATAAGAAATCTCAGGACGCGTCTCGGCATTTTCCGCTGTCGTTGTCATAACCGTGACAAGAATGGCGGTCCCAACAGAGGTCGCGATCATTTTCATCGTATTATCCACTGCCGCTCCATGAGGGATTAATTGCTTCGGTAATTGGTTTAAGGCAGATGTTGCGACTGGCATCATAACCATTGAAAAACCAAACATCCTGATTCCATATAAGACTGTTATATAGGTCATCGTCGTCGAAGGACCTAAATTTGTAAAAGCAAACGAAGATGCTGTCATAATCGTTAAACCAATCATTACTAACCATCTTGCACCGATTTTATCAAACACTCTCCCTATAATTGGTGCCATCAATCCACTAATAAGCGCCCCAGGTAATAGTGCGATTCCTGCCTCCACTGCCGTAAATTCGCGCATCCGTCGCATAAATAGAGGGATGATCGTCTCTGCCCCTATCAGTCCCATAAAGCCAATCATTCCAATAATAATCGCAAACGGGAAAACAGAATACTTAAATACACCAAATTCAAGCATAGGATGTTTCAGTCTTAACTGTCTTGTTATAAATAGTACCAGTGACAATCCTCCGATTCCTAATGTTAAAAGCGTAGTCGGGTTTGCCCATCCATAATTTCCAGCACAAGTAAATCCATATAACAAGTCGCCGAAACCTAGTGTAGATAACAGGATAGAAATAACATCCATTTTCGGCTTTGATACTTCAGTTACATTTTTCAAAGCAAAAAAGCAACAAGAATATCAATAAGAGCAATCGGCAAAATGATAAAAAACAGGACTCTCCATGAAAATTGTGATGTTACCCATCCTGAGAGTGCCGGACCAATTGCCGGCGCAAAGGAAATGACTAAACCGACCAATCCCATTGCGGCACCACGTTTATTGACAGGAAAAATCATTAGAAATACCGTTGTCATTAACGGAAGCATAATCCCTGCCCCGCCAGATTGTATAATCCTTCCTAATAATAGTAGTTCGAAGTTAGGAGCTATTCCGCCTACAAGGGTTCCCACGGCAAAAATGCTCATTGCCGAGATAAATAGTCGCCTCGTGGTAAACCGTTCTAATAGAAAGGCACTAATCGGAATCATTATCCCATTGACTAGCATAAATACCGTCGTCAGCCACTGAGCGCTGTTAGCAGTGATATGCATTTCTTCCATAATTGGAGGTATTGCTGTGATCATTAAAGTTTGATTTAAAATAGCAATAAAAGCTCCTGCAAGCAAAAGCGCAACGATCGTTGACTGTTTATTTCTTGATATCGCCATCTATCCATCCCCCAATCCTATTTTATTTCTTTATGATGGTAAGTTTCGCTGTTAACCTAAGCAAAAAACGTACTTTTACAGATTAACCGATTTATCCAATAAGTTCCAATCAAATGCATTTTGTTTTATCCTCTATCCATTTGCGACCAGCCACAAAAAGAGCCCTTTCCCCACTATGAGGAAAGAACTCCATATTTAAGTATGTTAATTGACTCGCTTTGGACCTGCCCAGAACATTTCTCTTAACCGAAATTTTTGTAGTTTACCGGTTGCTGTTTTTGGTAATGCCTCGACGAAGTCTACCGACTTCGGTGCTTTAAAGTGAGCTAGGTGCGAACGGCAGAACTGAATGATCTCGTCTTCGGTTACCTTTGCCTCCGGCTGTAAGACGATTATCGCCTTGGGAACCTCGCCCCATTTCTCATCAGGAATCGCTATAACCGCCGTCTCTAAGACTGCTGGGTGCTTATAAAGAATCCCCTCCACTTCTGTTGAGGAAATATTTTCTCCACCTGAAATAATCAAATCTTTGGCACGGTCACGTATTTCAATAAATCCATCTGGATGTGTAACGGCTAAATCTCCTGTATGGAACCACCCATCCTTGATCGCTGCCGCAGTTGTCATTGGATCCTTGTAATAACCTGCCATGACGACGTTGCCGCGTGTAATAATTTCTCCTAATTCTTCACCGTTCCAGGCTACTTCTTCTCCGTCTTGGTGAACAACCTTGGTTTCACCATTGAAAGCAAGTTCAATCCCTTGTCTCGCCTTGATGGACGCTTGTACATCCGCCGGCATTGTATCGAATTCCTTCTTCCACTCACAATAAAGAATGAATGGAGAGGTTTCCGTTAGTCCATAGACATGGATCATATTTAAGCCAAGGATTTCTTGTGCTTTATGAATCAAAGCGTGACTGGTGGCGCCCCAGCTGTCGCCATCCGAGGGTTAGTAGTAATGTTAATTTCTTTAGCCTTTGGCTCATTAACTAGCATATTTACGACCGTCGGCGCCCCGCATAAGAGGCTGATATTCTTTTTATCAAATAATTCAAGAATAAGTGACGGGTCCACCTTTCTTAAACAAACATGGGTCCCGCCTGTCGCGGTAATTGCCCAGACACCTCCCCAGCCATTGGCATGAAACATTGGTAATGTATGAAGATATACATCATCATAGTTGACGCCTAAATGATACATGAAATTAGCTGAATTCAGATAATTCCCACGATGGGTAAGCATGACTCCCTTTGGTTTAGAAGTCGTGCCACTGGTGTAGTTCAATGTTAGCAGTTGATTTTCATCGATATCTACTTCCGGAAGTGTAAACGTTTCCAAAGTATGGTTCAGAAAAGCCTCATAATCGATACCTTTTAAGGATGTTTCCTGCCCTGGTACCGAAACAATAATGATTTGCTCAAGGGAAAGATGATGGACTATTTTTTCAATGGGTTCGCAAAATTCTTCATCGATTATTAACATTTTGGCATCACTGTGGCGAATGATATACTCCAAATCATTCGCTGATAGCCGGTAATTCAGCGGTACCATGACCGCACCAAGCTGGCAAATGCCATAAAAGCACTCCAGCATGTAATGAGTGTTGGGCGACATCACTGCGACATGATCACCTTGATTGATTCCTGCTTGATGCAATGCGGCGGACAGCTGATCGACGCGCTTTCCGAATTCCTGGTATGTAAATTCTTTGTCTCCATCGATAATGGCTGTTTTATTCGGATAATACTTGACCGCCCTTCGTTTCCAGTCTAACGGGGTTAATGGGGAAAACATTTAACCAACTCCTCTATTATTAATGAGAGTGATGGGTAATTTTTTCGCGTATTGATCCCTTTGATGTTTACATCACAAGTCTATTCTCGTCCCTAAAATAACCATTTGTCAATTGATAAATTGATTTTTCTGAATATTATTTTCCTGAATTCTTGAACAAAAAAATCGAGTGGAGATGTTCATCCCGCACTCGATGTTTTTACTTCTTAATTTTGTAATTTTTATGGTTGACTATGGTTGTTAGTGGCTCATCTTTCTCCTTTGAGAAACCATATTGGACCATAACAGAATTTTCCCTTATCCCAGAAACGACACCTTCAAGGTTCTTTCCATCCCGTTGAAAGGAAATTGTATCGCCTAACTTTGCCGTTGCCATTCCATCACCTCGACAATATAGTATCCATAATTTCTCGAAAACATACTTTTCAAATGATGGATCATTACAAAAAAACAAGCCTTTGTATGCTCAAAGGCTCCGTGGGTTATTGTAGAAACCACTAATGTGCCATCGTGCCCTCTAGGAACATTTCGTTAATGGTCTTTCTAAAACCCCATATAATATCAGATAACATATCCAGGTCAATATCAATTTCTTTAATGTCCCAATAATTTTCATTTTTACGGTGGTAGGTAAAATTTCCTTCTGGATACTTCATAATCGTAAGTGTCCCTTTTGGACTATCCGTGTTTAATGTAAGATAATATTTCGTACCATCCAGGTGAGCATATCTCTCAAAGTCATGAAGAAATCCAGTTATTTCACTAATTCTCAAAATCATCACTATTCACTCCCGATCTCTTATTCTTAAAAACAATGTGTGAAAAAGTAACGTGAGGAATGGGGATAGAACACTACACCAATAAGGTTATTGTATTGATTATAGAAGGAAAAATATGTTATTTCAACTTAAATGTTAAATATCCAAGCATTTTTTCGTGATATTGGTGTCAGGCACCACTATTTCTCAATTAACTATAAAATTTGGAATCCCATTTTTGTGTGAAAATCTGATATAGTTGTCATTATGATGGAATGGAAAGGAATTTTGCTATTATGAAATGTATTTCAATTGATCTAGATGGTACATTATTAAACTCTCAGCATGAAATTTCTGTGGAAAATGAGAAAGTTTTAAATGAATTAAAGTCCCAAGGTCACTGCCTGATTTTGAATACAGGCCGGGCTTATGCAGATGTCATTAAATTAAAAGCTGTTCAAAATATGGAGATTCCGATCTTTTGTATCAATGGGTCCGTATTATATTCAGAAAGTAGAGAACTAATGTATGAGGCTACCCTACCTATTTCAACCTATAAAACTATTTTGGAGAAACTAAAAGGACTAGACGTTGGTATACTTGTTTATACAAATTATGGAGGTTTTCCCTCAACATTGCCGCCATTACATGGAAAAAGTAAAGAGGAGCTGGATCGTCTTTTTCAAACATTTAATTATGATGAAATACTTGAAAAAGACAATCTTAAAATCTATAAACTTATTGCATTGGTCCATCCTGATCAAGTAGAAAAAATCGAAGAAGTTAAAGTCGCTTTGGCCGGCAAATTCGATATTTCTATGGCCTCTTCTTTTCCAAATAATGTGGAAATGACCTCAAGTGAAGCCCATAAGGGAAAAGCATTATTACGTTACCAGCAAATGATGAACCTTTCTTTTGAGGAAATTATTGCTTTCGGTGACGGCGGTAATGACCTCGCACAGTTTGAAGTCGCGACCACGTCTGTTGCAATGGGTAATGCCCCTTCCCAGGTTCAACAAAAAGCCGATATCATTACAAAAACTAATGATGAAGATGGATTTTCCTATGCTGTCCGTGAGCTTTTACAGTTATTGGATGCGGAAGAAAAAATACTATAATGAAAGATTTTACTTTTTCATTTGATTGTGCACAATTTGTCGGTTAATTTTCTTACGGTCTGTTAGACTTGTTCAGTCATTTAACATAGTGGAAAGCATACCCTTCTTACTAAAGGAGGGATTTTTTATGAAAAGAGAATTCGCAAATAAAACATCATCCAGATCTTCTGGTATTTTTGGACTTATTTTTTGTTTTATTGGAATTGGATTTATGTTTATCAACGTATTGATTGGATCGATTATCGTTATTCTTGCCCTCTTCATTTTTCTAATTATGTATTTCTTTGGCTATGACACCACGGTTATTTGTCATGAAAAAGGGTTTACTGTCACTATCGCGAGCCAAAGAAAAGGTACATTTGTTAATGAGTATACTTGGGAGGATGTAACGGACACCCTGTATTATGAGAAAGAATCGGCAGGTGAAAATAATACTACCACATGTTATTTCCAGGTAAAAACAGGAAACGAAATCGCCTTTAATGTATATCAGATGAAGAACTTCCATGAACTCATTGAACTATTTAACCAAAATACAGCTCACCTTGCATACTTTTGGGAAAAACCAACAGGCATGCTTAAAACAGGTTATCAAAAACAAACACGTGTTCCAAATAATTAGTAAAGGTGTCAGTCACCATGTGAATTCTTCACATGGTGACTGACACCTTTATGTTTTTAGACATTAAAGTGCATTAGGGGTGGTATGAGGAGAGCCCCCCAAATTAAGGTAATTAATGCTGCAAAGATCATGGCTAGGGATGAGAAAGTTGCTTCTTGTTTCCCGTATTCAAACGCTTTGTTTGTTCCTGCACCATGTGCGCCCATACCTAATGCAAGACCTTTAGCAATAGGTGTTTTAATGGATAGTCCTTTAATCACTGATGGACCAACAATGCTGCCAATAATTCCAGTTAAAATGACGAAAACAGTTGTCAAGGTAGGCAGACCGCCAATCTCCTTTGAAACCTCAATCGCAATCGGCGTTGTAATCGACCTTGGCAGCATCGATGTGATAAAGTCATATTTTAAGTGAAACAATTTCGACAAACCAAAAGTAGAAAAGATTGCCACTAGTGATCCGGAGGTAATACTGATAATAATCGTACCCACATATTTTTTAATAATCTTTAAGTGTTTATAAATCGGTACGGCAAACGCAACGGTTGCTGGTCCGAGTAAATGTGATAACCATTTTGTATCCTCTAGGTATTGATTGGCGGAGACATGAGCAACTGAAATCAAGATGATCAATAAAATAGGTGCCAGCAATAAGGGATGGAAAAAGAACAGGTTCCATTTGGTATGGACCTTTTTCGACAGTTTGTAGATAATAAACGTTATGGTCGTAAATAAAAACATCATCAATGTTGCTCACTCCCTTTCCCGCCCGTTATTCTTTCAGCAATCAGTGCCGTAATTCCCATAACAATTATCGTACTAATCCCTATCAAGCCCACGATTTCTGCACCCTCGACACTTAGAATTTCATCATAATTTACAATCCCGACTGCTGATGGGACAAAGAAAAGCAACAGCTCCGCTAACAGCCAATTTGCGCCTTTTTCCACCCATTCCAATTTGATTATTTTGATGTAAAGCGCGAGAAATAGAAGGCACAATCCGAACATCGAAGCAGGGATTGGAAGTGGAATTACTTCTTTCAGCGCCGCGCCTAAAAATAAGAATACATGTAGAAATAATACCTGGATGATAATCACCCCAAGTTTCATAGAAATAATCCCCTCCATAATGCAAAAAAGGAGCTAAAAGACTCCTTTTCATTCCGAAATTCATTATAGAGTAATAGTACGCTGATTTTTGTCATTCGTAAAATACATATATCGAATGAATTACATAACTGAAAGTTATAATGGATCTTTTAAAATAAAATCAATAAAAGTTCGACCAGCATTAGAAATATAGCGGTCTTTCTTCGTGATGACAGCCAGTCGCCAGAGAATATCTTCCTTCAGCTCAATGATCCTTAAATCTGGGTTAAAAGCACGGTTACAGATTGATCGAGGCAGAATCGTAATTCCTAGATTAGCAGCCACCATTTCCGTCATTAGGTCCCACTGCGAACTCTGAAACAAAATTTTCGGCTCAAACCCCACTTCAATAAACTGATTTCTCATGATTTGATTTAATGCAAATTCCTCATGATAAAAGATAAACTCCTCTTCTTTTAGTTCCTTAATGTCTACAACTTTACGCGATGCTAGACGATGATCTTTAAAGACCAACAATTTCATTTCTTCTTCAACAATGGGATAAACATCAAATTGCTTTTCATCAATTGGCAGTACCGCGACACCGAGCTCGAATTCCCCTTCCTCGACACTCTTTACCACTCTTGCGCCACCATACTCGGTAATATTTAATTCTATATTGGGAAAAGCATGATGAAACTTAGCGATTACCCTAGGAAAAAACAAACTGCCTATAATAGGGGGAAGCCCAATGGCGATCTGACCCCTAGACAGGTTCGTGATGTCATTTAAGGTGGTTTTCATTTCAGATAAGATTCCAGCCATTTTCTGCGCATATTCTAAGACAATTTTCCCTGCATCAGTCAGGTCACTTGTCTTATTGGTGCGTATAACCAAGGTCATCCCTAACTCTTCCTCTAACGCTCGGATTGACTTACTCAGGGCTGGTTGTGAGAGATGCATGCTCTCGGCCGCTTTTGTTATACTTTTATGCTTAGCCACTTCAATGAATAATTGTAATTGCCTTAATTCCAACACTTCCACCTCTGAAAATTTGATTATTTCATTTAAACACAAAAAAGACCCTCATAAGAGAGTCTTTTATTATTTAGGTTCAATTATGCTTTACGAACGTTAGTAGCTTGGGGTCCACGTTGACCTTGTTCTACTTCAAATGTAACTGCTTGACCTTCGTCTAAAGTTTTGAAACCTTCGCTTTGGATAGCTGAGAAGTGTACGAATACATCGTCTCCTGCTTCGCGTTCGATGAATCCGAAACCTTTTTCTGCATTAAACCATTTTACTTTACCTTGTTCCATTGTTGTTTCCTCCTCGTGTGCTTAGCACACATTGTGTTACTATCCTTGCTCAGTTCTTTAAGACAGAAAGTTTTGCACTTATTATCCTACAACTAACAAAAATAATTCTTCCTAAGTATAACAGGGAATTGCTAGAAATGCAAATAATTATTATAAAGAAATATTGTCTTTTAAAATTATGATACACTTTCAGTTTTGTTCTTCAAACGTAACGATGAAAAATTCTGCAGACCGACGATACTTCCTGTTAGGATAATCGTAACCAAAACCGGCATCAGCCAACCCAGTCCATTGTGATAAAAAGGCAATACGCGTTCATATAAGTTAACAATCTTCTCCAGCCAGCCGAAATATTCGATTCCAAGCAGATCGCAAAAAGTTTTAAAACCATCAATGATACTGATCATAAAGGTGACTATGGTGACAGCTGCATAAACAATCCGTGAATGATTAAACATCTTCGACAAAAATGTCAGCAGCATTAAAGCAACCGCCAATGGATATAACAACATTAATACTGGAATGGAAAAATTAATGATATTTGATAAACCAAAGTTTGCAATTACAAATGAAACGAGTGAAAAAAACAACACCCACATTTTATAACTGATCTTAGGAAGCAACGCATGGAAATATTCACCGCACGCTGTCATTAAGCCAATGCTGGTAGTCAGACAAGCAAGCAGGATAATAACTGACAACATCACCGTTCCGAACGATCCAAAATAATAGGAAGATGCCTTCCCTAAGACGGGACCTCCCGTATCAAAAAGTCCGAATGCACTTGTGCTCGTAGCCCCTAGATAGGCAACACCTACATAAATGATTCCAAGAAAAATCGTTGCAATCAACCCAGATTTAGCTGAAGCTAGTAGGATTCCTCGAGTGGTGGTAACACCCATTGATCGAATTGAATTGATAACAATAATCCCAAATACAAGTGATGCAAGAGCATCCATCGTGTTATAACCTTCCATAAACCCTTTCATAAATGCGCCATTAGCATAAGCAGCTTGTGGCGCTTCGATTGAACCAAGCGGTTTGACAATGACCATAACTAATAAGATAAAAATTAGTACAATGATCGCAGGAGAAAGAATTTTGCCGACCCGATCCACTAGCTTAGCTGGATTTAATGAAAACCACAAGGTCACAATAAAAAAGAGTAAGGTGAATACGAACAAGCCAACATGTCCATAACTCTCGCTCACAAACGGGGCAATACCGATATCATAGGCGACAGCTCCCGTCCTTGGTGCCGCGAAAAATGGTCCAATCGTCAAATAAAGAAGTGATGTAAAAATAACCCCATAAACTGGATGGACACGGCTTGCCAGTTCCTCTAAGTTCTTACTACCTGAGAAACCCATTGCGAGAATCCCTAGAAAAGGAAGCCCGATTCCAGTAATTAAGAAACCAGTAATGGCCAACCATACGTTGGAACCGGCATTCTGACCAAGTGCAGCCGGAAAAATTAAATTTCCTGCTCCGAAAAATAGGGCAAATAACATAACTCCTATAACGAAATACCTTGAAAATGGTAATTTACTTTGCATATTAGCTACTCCTACCTAGATGTTACTTTATTTATTTTTTAATATATTCCGAGAATTATATTACTATCCTTATAACTTAATATCAACCTATTTTTGAGATTAATTAGATAATTTCGACAGGAATTAAATAATATTTTTATATCATTTTTACTATTATTTCATAATCTTCAAAAGATACCAATCTGTTCCAACCAACAGATAAATACTATTTCAATATAATTGACACTTGCAATTTTAATAATAAAAAAGACCTTTATCCTTTGGGCAAAGGCCTTTTTTTATACCTCTTACAATTATGAAGTTTCTATAATAAACTTTTGAATCAACTTTTGTCCAGATTCATTTTCAGTATATAAAAATGATACTTGTTTGCCTTCCTTCAATAGCGGTAATTGCTTGATGGCCCCCTCCGTTAACTGAAAGGCTACCTTTTTGCCTTCGATATCGATTTCAATTGTATGGGGATCCATTTGACCAACGAGCACACCGTTCCCTTTGCTAAACGAATTTTTAACAATTAAGTCGGTCACAACTTTGGCTTCCTCTTCTTTTGCTGTTAAGAATACCTCGATTTTATAGCGGCCAGTAGGAAGATCTGAAATCCTAAATTCCTTAGCTATCTCTTGATTACTTCCTAACTCTAGTATCTTAATCGCTTGCGTTGCCATGACCTCATCCGAATATTGTTTGACTTTCATCCCTTGTAAATCATAAACAATATAATCTGCCTCTATCCCGTTAGGAAACGTTAGAATCTGGGACTTGTCTGAAAGATTTTTAACATTGTACTTAATAATCGTTGAATTGTTCTCAGTCTTCGTTTCGATTGTAGCGTGAAATTTAGCAGCAATCTCATTCTGTTCTGGAACCTCAGTTTTGGTACCTTCTGCGCTTCCCTTTTGTGCAGACTCTGTTTCACACCCTGTTAAAAGGCCAATCACCAATGTTGAACATAGAATAGGTAACCATTTAATGTTTCTCATTTTTCCTCCCCTTTTCCAAAAGAGAATTTGTTGGTCTTAGACATATAGTCGCCGAAAAGAAGAACATAGTTACATCTTTTTTAATTAATTAAATTCGACAAAATCGACTTAAACAAAAAAATTGCCATAAATATAGGAAAACCTCCTACAAATACGGCAACTTTTTTAGGATATGTGTTTTATTTCGACTTCAATTCCTCTAACAAAGGAAAGAGTTCTTCCAAATGTTTAATCTCAAAAGTAGGAATAACTTCATTTCTCGCTTTGTCATGTCGATTAATCCAGACTGTCTTGATTCCTGCACGATTTGCCCCTAGAATATCGGTCATGAGATTATCTCCCACCATAATGACATCATCCTTATCAACCGACAATAACTCAAGTGCGTGTTCAAAAATGGTCGGGTCCGGTTTCCCTCTGCCAAAATCCCCTGAGATAACAATGTGATCAAAATAAGGAACAAGTTCCGGTGTGATCTCTAATTTTGTTTTTTGAAGATCCGGTGAACCATTGGTTAACAATAGCAGTTGATAATTTCCCTTTAACCTATCGAGAATCTTAAAAGATTCTTCATAAACAAATGGTAATTTCCTGCGTTCCTGTGGAAAACGTTCCGCGAGCTCCAAGCCAAAATCAGCGTCGTCTACTCCCATTGCTTTCAACCCAGCTGTCCAAGCATCTTTCCGGTAGACAGGCACCATTTCCTTCATCTTTCTAAAATCATCTTGATCATCTAAAAAGTTCCCCCATAGTCCTTCAAACGGATTTATGCCAATCATTTGCGTGAAAGGGTAAAATTCATATCCGGCATAAATGCTTCTCGCAGCTTCGCGAACGGCCTCTTCTAGTTGATCCGCATTAACCCCATACCGCTCCTCTGCCACTTTACACGTAGCAACAAAAGCTTCCTTTACACTTTTTTGATCCCAAAGCAGTGTATCATCTAAATCAAAGAAAATCGCTTTAACCATTGTTATCTTCCCCTTGTCCAAGATATATTTTACTAGTTTACCATTTTACAAAATAAAAATATATGATTCTGAATCTTTTATTATTTTAAAAGGGAAGAATTCCGATTTTTAGGATGAAATTGTTAATACATTGTTTTTAGATGTTAAATCGTGAAGGGCTGGGTCCACGGTAACATTATTTCCAACAACTATTAAATGTACGTCTGGATCCTTTGAAACAAGGATGACGCCACTCTTAATCACTGTTTGGCTGCCGATGACAGCATTTTCAATCCAAGAGTTCTCTTCAACGATGGTATTTGGCAAGATGACAGTGTTCTTGATTCGCGCCCCCTTTCCAACCTTCACCCCGCTAAACACAACAGACTTTTCGATTGTGCCGTATATTTCACAGCCTTCACTTAGTAAACTTTGCTGAGCCTTTGCGGATTTATCCAAATATAAGGGATCCGCATTATTTTCGACAGTATGGATTTTCCACTCCGAATTTTGCAGAAAAATGTTGGTCTCCTTATTTAAAAGATCTAAATTAGCATCCCAAAAACTCCGGACCGTCCCTACATCTTTCCAATAGTTGTTGAAATAATAGGCATAGAGCCCTCGTCCATCACACAGCATTGAAGGAATGATATCCTTGCCAAAGTCTCGATTTGTAAATTCTTTTTGCTCCTCCTGGAGCAAGTACTCTTTTAAAACAGGCCATTTGAAAAGATAAATACCCATTGATGCTAAATTCGTCGTCGGATGTTCCGGTTTTTCTTCAAAATCGATAATTTTATAACTCTCTTTCTCCATTTTTATGAGTCCAAAGCGGCCGGCGTCTTCCCACGGAACTTCAACGACAGCAATAGTACAATCCGCGTTCGTTTCTATATGCTGTTCAAGCATTATAGAATAATCCATTTTATAGATTTGGTCTGCCGATAAAATGAGAACATGCTCTGGCATTTGCTGCTCAATAAACTCAATATTTTGAAAGACAGCATGCGAAGTCCCTTCATACCATTCTACTCCGGAGCTATTGCGTTGAAACGGTGGCAAAATCGTCAAACCCCCATATCGATTATATAAGTTCCAATAGCTGCAATGACCAAGATGCGAATGCAGCACATAGGGTCTGTATTGCGTTAAAATACCTACAGTCTCAATTCCAGAATTCATACAGTTACTTAAGGCAAAATCAATGATGCGGTACTTCCCACCAAAGGGGACTGCTGGTTTAACAAGTGACTTTGTCAGCAGGTTTAACCTTGTACCTTTCCCGCCAGCCAATAACAAAGCAATCCATTTTTGTTTTTTCATTGTTACCCTCCTCGTAAAATTTTGTTCCTTAAATGCACGTCTATAACATCTTCCTCTACTTTTATTATCTCCGTTTTCTTCCATTTTTCCGTTGAACCTGTTACAGCTTTGTGAAAGTGACCAGCTTTTTTATCGACACAAAAAGCACGCAACCTCTAATATTAGCTAGTATTGTCGAAATTTTAGTAACTGAATTTTTTCCATAACAAAAAAACTGCCATTTCTTGCCGATTATCTCGATAATGAAAGGCAGTTCTTTTAATATTTGCACTTAATTTAGGATTCTTTTCTCTCCTTCAATCGCTTTGATTGGATCGATATTTTGGGTAAATTCCAGTGTACCGATATAGTTTCCGTTCTCATCACGGACCGCAAAGTAGCGAATATAAACATATTTATCCTTGAACTTAATCCAAAAATCTTCACAGTCCTTTTTGCGAGACTTAAAGTCTGCCAACAGCTCCTCTACAACATGGACACTTCTTGGCGGATGACAGTTTTGGACAGTTCGGCCAATGACGGCTTTCGTCCGAGCGAAAATTCTTTCTTTCCCGTGTGAGAAATATCGGACCACATCATCCTGATCAATAAACGTGATATCAACCGGTAAATGGTTTAATAACAACTCCAGCTGCTTTAAGGAAAGAATCCCTGTTTCCAACTTAATATACCCTTCAGAAATGGCCTTTTTTTCTATGGCTTTTCTCTCCGGCTTCCAAACCTCAGCAGAATCGATCAGGCAAAAACCAATTTCATCACTTTCATGGGCTATTTTGACCCATTCATCTTCCGTAAAATTATTTAAGGCCATCGGGAATAGTATGTTTTCTTCCTTATAAATCATTCCTTTTACTTCCTGAATGACATAATTTAAAACGGCAATAACTGCTTGCTGGTCGCCATGATAATTGGCAAGTTTCTGCCTGCAATCCTTAATCGCGTCCCGAATGAAATCATCAATTCTCCACATGTTGGTGGTCGGGCCGAAAATCCCGTACTTTTCTAAATAAGGGAAAATCAAATTTTCTTTACGGCTATAATGCTTTTCAATATCCAGCAAAAGATTGATATCTTCCATTAGACGATAAATATTATCTGTAGAATCTTCTTTCATAAATTCCCTAAAATGGACTTGAAGCTTCATAGTTAACAGTTTATCAATTTCTTGATTCTCGAGCTTAAAAGTATGAACGGGATGCCCAGGCTGATCTTCTGGGCTTCCGTTTTGTGGTGTATCTTCCTCAATCGCTCCTTGAAAAATAGCCGAATGCTGTTGATAGGTATGCTGAAATTCTTCGGCAGAAATACTTCCCTCTTCGACAAAATCATGTTGGAGCTGGGTAATTTCATCGATGGTTATTTTTCCGATCAAGGCATCAAAGTGTGCTTTAACCTCGTCCAAGTTTCGGCCTTGATGAAGATCGACAAACAGTTGTTTTAATTTACTTAAGCGTTCTGTATTTGATTTAGTCAGTTGTTCACGATTATTAATGATTTCACTCATAATAGGATTCTCCTTCACTGCGGCAAAATACTTTTGATATTTGTTTTCATTAGTAACTTACCACTTCAGAAAATCCTTGTTAGTGATTAACATCATTAGTAACAATTTAATTGTGAAAACTTTAAGAACGAACTTTTGACAGCATAATTATTTCGTGTTATATTTATTTCGAATTAGAGATAAATTAATTCAAGATAATATTCCTTATATTTATAGAAGATACTAATACAATAAATGTAAATTTCAGAGGGAAATGGGAGGAATTTCAATGAATGGATTAAAAGGTATACATCACGTAACCGCGATTACAAGCAGTGCGGAAAAAAACTATGAATTTTTCACCAATGTCTTAGGGATGCGCTTAGTCAAGAAAACTGTTAACCAAGATGATATTCAAACTTACCATTTATTCTTTGCTGATGATGTTGGCAGCGCCGGGACCGATATGACCTTTTTCGATTTTCCTGGGATTCCGAAAGGCGTTCACGGGACCAACGAAATTTCAAAAACGTCCTTCCGCGTCCCAAGTGATGCGGCGATCGACTATTGGGTGAAACGTTTTGATCGTTTAGAGATAAAACATACAGGGATTAAAGAACAATTCGGTAAAAAGACCCTGTCGTTTGTGGATTTTGATGACCAGCATTATCAATTAATTTCAGATGAAAATAATAAAGGGGTTGCAGCTGGTACCCCGTGGCAAAAAGGCCCTATTCCTATAGACTATGCGATTACAGGATTAGGCCCGATTTTTGTTCGTGTCGCAAATTTTGATTACTTTAAAGAAATGATGGAAAAAGTCCTTCTCTTTAAAGAAATAGCAAATGAAGGATCGTTTCATTTATTTGAGGTGGGTGAAGGCGGAAATGGTGCACAAGTGGTTGTCGAGTATAATGCGATCCTCCCTCAAGCACGCCAAGGCTTCGGGACAGTCCATCATGCGGCTTTCCGTGTCGAAGATCGGTCTGTTTTAGAAGAATGGATTGGACATATGGAAAGCTTCGGCTTCCAAACGTCAGGGTTCGTCGATCGTTTCTTCTTCGGTTCTTTATATGCGAGAGTGGCACCACAAATACTATTTGAGTTTGCAACCGACGGTCCAGGATTTATGGGAGATGAGCCTTACGAAACACTAGGCGAAAAATTATCTTTACCGCCGTTCTTAGAATCCAAACGAGAACAAATTGAAAGTATGGTTCGTCCAATTGATACCACCAGAAGTACCAAAGAATTCATTAAAGAATAGCACAAAGAGCGAGGCCGTAATAAATAAGAGTTAGTAATTATACTAAAACTTAATAATAATCACCTTAAACAGCCTTTTTCTGAATGAAGAAGGCTGTTTTCTATTCCATCACTTTATAAAAATATAGAGCAAAATATATAACAAATACGATTACTATTTGTTATGACATTACCAAAATATACTATAATAATGACCTCATTTACTACAACAACGAAAAATACTAACTGGTATAGGATGAGCAAGTTACTGCTGATTCATATCATAGCATTTTTTAAAATGAAATAGATTCGCGTTGTGAACAATCTCCGTAATATATTTCATAGTAATCTTCACTGCCTCCTGAAACTCGTAGCTTTTGCGATTATTGAGGATATTTGTAAACATCCCCTGCCATATTAAAATGGTTAATTCATTAATCGCATCAACGTTTTCCTCTTTAATATATCCCTCCCTTAGAGCAATTTCTAAAAAGGATCGCCCCCGTTTAGATACATTCCGTTCAAAAAGAATAATCTTTAACTCCTCAGGAATGTTAATCAAATCAGCAGGATAGATTTTATAATATTCCTCAAGGAGCTTCTCGGGTTGATCCCCTAAATCCATAATAAATACTGCATGAAAAATCTGTGGCTGTCTAAAAGAGTGAATACAAAAACATTCCCAAGCCAACAAGTACTTTTCAATGGGATCTTTTCCTTTCTCAATATAAACAGCTACCTCATCTGTGTAGGATTTTAAGAATTTCATGGAAGCGAAAAAGATCAGATGGGAGATCTCAGAAAAATAGTTATAAATGGTTGCACTATTATAACCTGCTTTATCGGCCACTTTCCTGATTGTTATATTCTCTAAACCTTCTTCTTCGATAATTTCAGCTGTAGCGTCCACAAAGTATTTCCACATGCGGCTCAATTGTATTTCCTTTTTTTTCATTGCTTACTCCTTACATATTTTATATCAATATAAGTATTTCGGTCTTAGGCGAAGTAAGATCTAAAAAAGATGATAGAAAAATTATACCAAACTATTGTCTCGGAAGCCCCAAAAAAGACCTGCAATTGAACGGGCTCAAAATGAAAAACTGGCGGAAAACAAAACGTTTATCGCCAGTTTCTTTTCATTTTAGGGGCTCCTTCTAACCAGCTTTCTTTTCTTTCATTTCTTTCCTTTGAAGGGCAATCTCGTTTCGTTTTTCTTTCGTTACTCTTTGCCAGATGACCGCGGTAATCAACCCAACGATCGTCAAGCCTAATAAAATGGCAAATAATACCTTATATCCTGTTGTGCCACCCCAGTGGTCCAAACAAGCCCCGGCAATGATTGGCATAAAGATTTCCCCGCTGTACCCGATGATCATTAATGGCATCGCGACAGTTCCTGTTGTTTCAACTGGATAGTCTCCTTCCACCAATATCGCGAAGTGCGTCGCCTGTAGTGCATACATGGATACATAAACAACGGCGATAAAGACTAACAGCATTAAGATCATAGAAGGCTTTCCAGGCAAAAGAATGAGAGCGGCTAAACCGGCTGCCAATAAACTATAGGCAATGATGACCATATTCGAAATCCCAATTCGGTCACCGATAATGCCAGAGGTGAAACTTCCGACTGGGCGGCAGTATTGTGAAAAGTAACCCAGTGCAGCTGCAATGATGGTGGATGCACCAAAGGCTGCCGTTGCATATGGGGTAATATAATAGAAACTATTGATCATTGCATAAGACGTCAAAATAAGAACGGCTGCCAGCCAGGTTGTTGGCATTTTTAGAATCTTCCAAAGTACATCCCAATTAAATTTTGTATGATCTTTTTCGTTTGCTTGAACACTGCTGTTGTTTTGCTCAGGATCCTTATATATGAACATAATGATCATCCCTAAAAGAATACAAAACACGGAATAGAAGATAATCACAGTGGACAATGCCAGCTTGTCACTCAGTTGCTTTGAAACAAAGGCGAAGAGTCCTAATACCAAAGCAGATTCGACGACTTTGGCAGCACCGCGTCCGCCTTCAAAAAAGCCGAATGCTTTTCCTTGTTCATTTTCATTTGCTAATGACCGGACGGCTTTAATTAACGCTACCCAAAAGGTCATGATGGATGTTATTCCCCAAGCTCCATATATTAAGAGCAATACAGAGTAAGGGGGATACAATAGTAAAGTAAAGCCTAGAGCCCCTGTCACGATTAAGGAGAGCGTCAATAAGTGTTTCGTTTTCCAGCGATCTGCCACATACCCTGCAAAAATATAGGAAATCAAACAAGCAATTCCAAATACACTTCCGAGCGAACCCATTTGTGTATTGGTTAAGTGAAAGTCCTTTAGAAATACATCATAATAATAATTCCGGAAATATGGCAATGTATAAATCATTTCACCTGCAATGATTAAAATGATTAAAGTAGGTATATTTTTCTTAAGTCTTCCTTCCATCTCTTATCCCCCAATCGCGGGATTTTTAAAGTCCCACGCGTTTAATTTTTTGGTCCCACTTCTTCTGAAATGCCGGTTCGTCGTTTTCTTTTACATCCATTTCGCCCACGATGATAAAGTTTTCACCATCAGAAGTTTGCGTAACGGTTATGTTAGCGTCAATCCACCAGCCCTCGCGGCCAATTCTCATTTTTTGATAAATAGTATATTTTGCGGAAAGAGGATCAACGTTAGATAATGTCAACTCCCGCTTCAAATTGTGTTCAACTGTCACATCAATTTCGTCAAAGCGATAAACCCCTTCGCCAAATACCCCGCCGACGCCATCCGTTATGCAAGTCCATGTATCGGTGACAAGATCGTATGAAATCGAACGATCGACTTTGCCCTCTGAAAGTATGGTGATCGGAGTTAATGGCGCGCTCTCCGGACTCATATTCGGTCCCGCTGTCTGGCTGCCTTTAAAGATTGGCAATGAAAACTTAGCGGTCTCCAGATTCAATGTAAGTGTTGCATCCTCCGGCATGGTCCAAAACATTGGCCAAAAAGTGGTGGCAATCGATAAACGCACCCGGTGCCCGGCTTTAAATTTATGTCCGCAGCAGTCGAGATTCACATAGGCATTTACTTTCTCATCAACGGCCAGCAAGTCTACCCGATCATGTCCATTTAAATGGGTTAAATTCATTACACCATAGGAAACCCGGGTAACGGCTCCGTCCGGTGCAACATCTGAAACTTGAGCAAAGAGCATTGCTTTGGGTTTGTCACTCGATAATTGTACTTCAAATCTCGGGTAGCCTACTATTTCTAATGGGTTTTCTAGATTATCACTTTCAAATACCATCGCCATTCCATCATCTAATCGCTGGTCTGATGGACTTTCCCCAAGTACTCCTGCACCCATCCATTCACCTGATAAAAGACCGTGATTTAAAGGTGTTTTTAATAACACTTTTTCTTCTTTTTCATTTCTTGCTTCCAGCAATTTTCCATGAGTCAATTGATAAGTTTTCGTGAGAACTTCAGTGGATGGCCATGAATCTAGTCCAACCCACTCTCCTTTACTAACCGGTTTAATAGAAGAAGGAGGCATGCTTTCCTCAAGCCATACATCGATCATTGGTCCATCAATGCAATCGTTTTCGATTCCTTTTAGCCAATGATCCCACCATTTAACAGCCTCTTGTAAAAAGCCCATCGCAGGTCCCGGAACTCCATCCTGTGGATAAACATGTGCCCAAGGACCGATGATCCCTTTCCTAGGAACCGATAGCCCTTTCATTAAACTGAATACAGTATTGGTATAAGAGTCTTCCCAGCCATCGATGGCAAGAACGGGTACTTCAATGTCATCATAGTTTTCACAAACTGAACCATGCTTCCAATAGGCATCTCTCGTTTGATGCTCCATCCACTGCGCCATCCATAACGGCATATTTTCTAGTCGTTCCAGCCATTTTTCCCGCCAGCTGTCACCAACAATATGAGGATCAAGCGGACGCACCTGATAGGCCAGCATAATGTTTCCCCACCAGAAGTTATCGTTTAACAGACAGCCGCCTTTATAGTGGATATCATTGTTATATCGATCATCGGTAAATCCAAGGGTAATAATTGCTTTTAAATTTTTGTGTCTTCTGGCTGCGACTTGAAGGGAATTAAAGCCTCCCCAAGATTTACCCATCATCCCGATGTTTCCATCACACCAAGGTTGATTTGAAATCCATTCTATTACTTCCAGGGCATCATCTTGTTCTTGTTCTAAGTATTCATCCATTAGCAGACCATCGGATTCCCCCGAACCTCTCATATCCACTCTGACTGCTGCATAACCATGTCCCGCAAAATAACCATGCATCGGTTCATCTCTTGTTCTTGTACCGTCTGTTTTTCGGTAAGGAATGTACTCTAAAATGGCCGGTACTTTTTCACCTTCCGGAACTTCAGGCAGCCAGATCCGACTGGAGAGTCTCGTACCGTCTTTTAAAACAATCCAAGTGTTTTCAATCACTTGATACGCATAAGGAAAATTGGTGATAATTTCTCTTTCTTTACTTTCCGTTGACATTTTAACATCCCTTTCTTCCTCTTCTCTGTAAAGAGGTTAACATAACAAGAATCACTTTAAAGTACCTTCCAAAAACTTTAATCGTTGTTAAAAAAATAATCAAAACCATTTTATAATCATGATTATAAAAATTAATATGATTAGTATAGCATCTGAAAATATGTTGCACAACTCAAAATTTTCAAAAAAATCAATTTTGCTTTGGAATACAGTGAGTATAACCCCCGGTCGCCATTGATAGCACCAGAAGTACCAAAGAATTCATTAAAGAATAAAACAAAGAGCGAGGCTATGATGCCCCGCTCTTTGTTCATTTAAAAGCTTATGAAATTGTTTCTTTTTTCATTTCTTTTTCTAATTGTGCGACGCGCACATCAATTGTACTGCGGTAAAAGGAGCTGTTCACTTGCTGCTCTAAGCGGTCAAGATAGTTTTCGATTTCCTTGAACTTTGAGTAAGATTTATCAGAGTATGAATGGGAATCGAGCACTTGGTTGATTTGGAGATTCGCGCGGGTCACATTTTCACGGCCCATTAATTCCAAACGGCGAAGGTGCATGTCTTTTACCTTATGCTTCATTTCCTCATATTTTTTTTCTAAATCACTTAGCTGCCCATTAACATGTTCTAAGGATGTAAGTAGACGATTCGCTCGTTCGGTATATTGCTGCTGCTCTGCAGCCGCGAACTGATATAACTCAGTTTCCCCTGCTTTTGATGCAACTTCGGCTTGGTATGTTCTTTTTTCAGCTAGTTCGGCTGCTTGCTGGTATTCTCTTTGAAATTCAGACTTCAAGGTATACTGTCGTTCCAACAGTTTTCGTACCTTTTCGGTTTCCTGTTCACATTGGCGAAGGTATTGATTAAGAAGAGCGATTGGATTTTTCTTCTCCTTGTGATCAATCACCTCGTGTAAATCTGCTGTAATCGTGTTTTTAATTCTTGTAAATAAGTTTGTCATCTTATTCTCTCCTTTTTTCAAATGGTTTTATTTTTTTAATTCATTCCATTGCTTTTCAAAATTAATGAATGGGTCTGATTCTTCCTTTTCAAAAATCTCCTTGCTGCTATTCCATTTTTTGTAGACTAGGTACAGCACATAGGTAGCTGCAACACCAATGATGGCAGGAATATTGTGGAGAGAAGCAATTAGGACAATCCCCCCGATAATCGCTAAGCCAATTTTCCAACCGGTTGATTCTGTTTTTAGGAACTTTTTGTAGATAAAATATAACAGCACTGCACTTACAATCAGACCTAGCATCGGACCAATTGTTGAGAGCAGGACGATTGCTGAAATCCCACCTGCTAAAAGTAAGCCAAATTTTTTCATTTCGTTTTCCTCCTTTGTTTATCTTGATATCATCTTACCTTTTTTCCTTAGTAATCATAATTGCGCCTTAGCTTGATTTTTAACTCGGTCCCAAGACGTAGAAAGAGTCAGTCCATTACAACTGTATGTTGTGAAGGACTGACCCGTATTAATTAATATTCATCTTTATTAATAAGCCTTTTTCCATTCCAAAACCATTTATCCTCTTTTAGATAGACCCCGCCAAGCCACCAATCACGTTCATAAAATTCAAAGGGCCTTATTAGTCCATATAAAACCTCTAAACCATTGGAAGTTAACCTAAGTTTGGCTATCGGTTCTGGGTTTTGATAGTCAGGAAGTGGATTATCACATTCCAACAATGGGTAGGGCCCTTTCATCAGTTCGTTTAGCAAAGCCGCAAAATAAAGATCACTAATACCATCGTTACTTCTTTTTTGAGTAATGGATTGGAACAATTCAGTAAAGGAGCAAGTATTTCTATCAAGATATTTAATCACGAAGGTTTCTACCTCATTTAGACCTGTATGTATTGAAGGAAAGAAGCTTAAATGAGATTGTAATGCCTGTTTTAAAAAAGGTAATTTTTGTTTTGAAGCAGCAATCCATGTTTCAATCTCCACGGGATTCTTTGAGGTATATGCCTTCCAGCCCGTAATTGCTTCTTTCATTTGCTCATCTGAAATAAGTTGTTTCTTTTTATGAAAAAGTTCTTCCAATTGATGTGAGGCTAATTGCCCAAGGCCATAAAATGGCTCTTCCCCTTCATACTCATTAATGGTCACCATTGATAAGTTCTTCATGTCTTTTTTTGATAGTTCGTTGAGTAAATACATTAACATCGTTTGATCATAACGATCGTGCTCAAACCAAAGAATAATTTCAGTTTCCTTTGGAATCTCAGAAAGTGATTGATTTTGATCTTTACAATTCTGGATGAATAAATCTGCTGGAATCGCTAACTTTTTTTCAAAAAAATGGGCACGCCAGCTGATCCAATTTTCACCGGAAATTTCATGGGAGAGTGGACCAAAATCATACATTTCCCGCCAAACCAGAACATCACCTGGAAGATTTCCAATCTTATTACCCACCATATCCCCATTCACAATATGTATCATATCCATACCTCCACAGTTACAAGCATAAAACAATTTTAGCATGGAAATGCATATTTCCTTCTAATATATGAATGGACTTGTAGGTTGCTAAGAAGGGATTGCATATTAGTGATAGCATATGCATATCGTTTTAAGACGGAAAAAGGAGTGATGTAATGCTTAGTATCGAAGCAAACAAGAAAATTGAGAGTATTGCCCATCCAAAGGTCCAAAACATCGTGAGGACTTGTGTGGAACAAGGATGTCAATTCAAGCCACATCCAAGTAATCCTAACTTAGTTAATTTATTTGACCCTGTCCGTAGGAAAAATATCATTGGGGATATTAATCTTTTAAGTGAAAGAGGCTATTTTACTCTGGAAGTAGAAGATGGGCGATTCAAGACCTTCCGAAACGAAGTGATGGGATTGGATATCGATCGTGATGATTTTGAATACAAGGTATTACGACGATTGAAGCGATAATTTCATTATGTAAAGATGCGTAAAGGACAATGAAATATAACTCATTGCCCTTTTTTACTTATATGAGGAAAAAGCATGAAAAACAAAAAAGACAACCTTTTTCAGATTGTCCTTTTCGTGCCTGGCAACGTCCTACTCTCACAGGGACGCGTGTCCCAACTACCATCGGCGCTGAGAAGCTTAACTTCCGTGTTCGGTATGGGAACGGGTGTGACCTTCTCGCCATTGCTGCCAGACTATTTAATTGAGGTTTCATTCCCTCAAAACTAGATAATGCAGAAGAAGTGGTAAACTCGAATTCACCTTAAAATTAGGATAAGTCCTCGAACGATTAGTATCAGTCAGCTCCACATGTTACCACGCTTCCACCTCTGACCTATCAACCTGATCATCTTTCAGGGTTCTTACTAGCTTGCGCTATGGGAAATCTCATCTTGAGGGGGGCTTCATGCTTAGATGCTTTCAGCACTTATCCCGTCCGCACATAGCTACCCAGCGATGCTCTTGGCAGAACAACTGGTACACCAGCGGTGCGTCCATCCCGGTCCTCTCGTACTAAGGACAGCTCCTCTCAAATTTCCTGCGCCCACGACGGATAGGGACCGAACTGTCTCACGACGTTCTGAACCCAGCTCGCGTACCGCTTTAATGGGCGAACAGCCCAACCCTTGGGACCGACTACAGCCCCAGGATGCGATGAGCCGACATCGAGGTGCCAAACCTCCCCGTCGATGTGGACTCTTGGGGGAGATAAGCCTGTTATCCCCGGGGTAGCTTTTATCCGTTGAGCGATGGCCCTTCCATGCGGAACCACCGGATCACTAAGCCCGACTTTCGTCCCTGCTCGACTTGTAGGTCTCGCAGTCAAGCTCCCTTGTGCCTTTACACTCTGCGAATGATTTCCAACCATTCTGAGGGAACCTTTGGGCGCCTCCGTTACTTTTTAGGAGGCGACCGCCCCAGTCAAACTGCCCACCTGACACTGTCTCCCACCCCGATCAGGGGTGCGGGTTAGAATTTCAATACAGCCAGGGTAGTATCCCACCGACGCCTCCACCGAAGCTAGCGCTCCGGCTTCTCAGGCTCCTACCTATCCTGTACAAGCTGTACCAAAATTCAATATCAGGCTACAGTAAAGCTCCACGGGGTCTTTCCGTCCTGTCGCGGGTAACCTGCATCTTCACAGGTACTATAATTTCACCGAGTCTCTCGTTGAGACAGTGCCCAGATCGTTACGCCTTTCGTGCGGGTCGGAACTTACCCGACAAGGAATTTCGCTACCTTAGGACCGTTATAGTTACGGCCGCCGTTTACTGGGGCTTCGATTCAGAGCTTCGCTTGCGCTAACCCCTCCTCTTAACCTTCCAGCACCGGGCAGGCGTCAGCCCCTATACTTCGCCTTGCGGCTTCGCAGAGACCTGTGTTTTTGCTAAACAGTCGCCTGGGCCTATTCACTGCGGCTCTTCGAGGCTATTCACCTCAAAAAGCACCCCTTCTCCCGAAGTTACGGGGTCATTTTGCCGAGTTCCTTAACGAGAGTTCTCTCGCTCACCTTAGGATTCTCTCCTCGCCTACCTGTGTCGGTTTGCGGTACGGGCACCTTTTATCTCGCTAGAGGCTTTTCTTGGCAGTGTGGAATCAGGAACTTCGGTACTAAATTTCCCTCGCTATCACAGCTCAGCCTTCGCGAGAGGCGGATTTGCCTACCTCTCAGCCTAACTGCTTAGACGCGCATATCCAACAGCGCGCTTACCCTATCCTCCTGCGTCCCCCCATTGCTCAAACGATAAAGAGGTGGTACAGGAATATCAACCTGTTATCCATCGCCTACGCCTTTCGGCCTCGGCTTAGGTCCCGACTAACCCTGAGCGGACGAGCCTTCCTCAGGAAACCTTAGGCATTCGGT
>NZ_CP126107.1:3867500-5195000 GCF_030123365.1 Neobacillus sp. SuZ13
CTCTACGCATTTCACCGCTACACGTGGAATTCCGCTTTCCTCTTCTGCACTCAAGTCCCCCAGTTTCCAATGACCCTCCACGGTTGAGCCGTGGGCTTTCACATCAGACTTAAAGGACCGCCTGCGCGCGCTTTACGCCCAATAATTCCGGACAACGCTTGCCACCTACGTATTACCGCGGCTGCTGGCACGTAGTTAGCCGTGGCTTTCTGGTTAGGTACCGTCAAGGTACCGGCAGTTACTCCGGTACTTGTTCTTCCCTAACAACAGAGCTTTACGACCCGAAGGCCTTCATCGCTCACGCGGCGTTGCTCCATCAGACTTTCGTCCATTGTGGAAGATTCCCTACTGCTGCCTCCCGTAGGAGTCTGGGCCGTGTCTCAGTCCCAGTGTGGCCGATCACCCTCTCAGGTCGGCTACGCATCGTCGCCTTGGTGAGCCGTTACCTCACCAACTAGCTAATGCGCCGCGGGCCCATCTGTAAGTGTCAGCCGAAACCGACTTTCAGCTTTTCCTCATGAGAGGAAAAGGATTATCCGGTATTAGCACCGGTTTCCCGGTGTTATCCCAGTCTTACAGGCAGGTTGCCCACGTGTTACTCACCCGTCCGCCGCTAGACTCCGAAGAGTCTCGCTCGACTTGCATGTATTAGGCACGCCGCCAGCGTTCGTCCTGAGCCAGGATCAAACTCTCCAAGAAAGTTGATTAGCTCATAAATATTACGTTGGCATAGTTTCAAAAATAGAAACTAAAATTTATAGTTTGTTTGCACGATTTTGTTTGTTTAGTTTTCAAAGAACAAACTCACTCCCTTATGAAGCGACAAAAAATATTATACTGTAACTCTCGCAAATAAGTCAACATTTTTTAAAATTAAAAGTGTTAATTGTTCGAAAATGTTTACACGCTCGAAGAGAACTTTCTTATAGTACCATGTAAGTTATCCAAAGTTCAATGATAAATTTTTCCAACTAATTAAAAAGGGCTGTGATTCACAAACCACAACAGCCCTAATGTCCTTTTTATTTTTATATTAACTTAATCTTTTTCCATTGCTCATATATGGATGGGTGTAATTCCTTAACATGTCCTAAGAACTGATCTAAATAGCCAAGTTTTTTTAATCCAGTGAATAATTTTGTCGGGACAGACCTTACAGTAGTCATTGCCCTTTTGTGATCGATTACTTTAATTTCTCCCAGCTCATTAAAAAAAATGTGGCGAACCTCGGTGTCAAGTCTAGTAAAACCAACCTTTTGTAATTCTGCTAGCATGAATAATATCTTCATTGCGATTAGTTTGGGTAGTTGCTTCTCTTTTTTTAAGTAGGCTTTAAGATTACCACCATTCACTAATTCCATTACAATATAATTGGATCCATATTCATAGAGACGGGGGATAACGGAACTTGACTGTCCTATTTGTAGAGCATATAACTCCTTTTTTTGATTGTCTTCATTAACATATACTTTGACACATTTCTCAGGTGACAATTGAAAGACGGACCCATCTGCACCTTTCCCAAGCATTGTAAAACCGTTCAAATCTTGTATTGTAATTTTGCCCTTATTTTTGGCTGCTATTTTATCAAAATCATTCATTTCTAATCTCCTTTAATTTCATTTGTCTTTCAACATCCTTTTATAATAGTTTAATGTTTCATTTAATCCTGTTTGCAAATCAAAGTCAGGTTTCCACGACAAAAGATTCACAGCTTCGGTATTATCCAATCGACTATAACGAATATCCCCTTCGCGTTCAGGCATAGGGATGGGTGATAGTTTACTATTAGTTAGTGAAGTAATTATTTGAAATAGTTGGTTAATGCTTGTTTTAGAATTAGTGCCGATATTGAAAATACCATTTGCCCCCTTTTCAATGGATAATACATTGGCACGCGCGACATCTTTCACAAACACAAAATCTCTTGTTTGTTCTCCGTCTCCAAATATATATGGGGCATCACCATTAAGCACTTTTTTAAAAAAGATCGAGATGACCCCGCCTTCTCCAATAGAAGATTGGCGCGGTCCATAAACATTCGCATATCTAAGAATCGTGTATGGAAGTTGAAAAAGTTGATGAAAGGTCTGAATGTATAGTTCTGAAGAATGTTTGCTAATTCCATAAAAGGATTGAGGCTGAACGGGGAATGTTTCCTTTATACTACAATCATCTTTTTCCCCATAAACAGCACAAGACGAAGAAAAAATGAATTTTTTTACATTAAACTTTTGAGAGCATGCTAGCAAACGAATCGTTCCCAGAATATTTTGGTTAGCATCCTCGACTGGTTTTTTTACCGAGTAGGCAACATCTACTTGTGCCGCCAAATGGATCACCACATCCGGTTTTTCTCTGGCAAAAACCTCCTCTATTTGGGGCGAAGAGATGTCCATTTTAAAGAATCGAACGTTTGGAGGGACAAATTTTCTATTACCAGACTGTAAATTATCTACTACGATCGGTTCATAACCGGATTGAATTAATAAATCGACAACATGCGAACCAATGAATCCAGCTCCCCCAGTAACGAGCACCTTCATCTCAACAATCTCCTTTCATGTATAAATCCTTATTTAGACTTTGAGATCTTCACTAATATAATCCCAGTTCTTTGCCCCAAACCTCTATTTTCTCGAGGTATCTCTTGAGGAGTGTGCTCTTTCCTCCATCCAACACCTTTTGCAAATGACTAGAGAGCTTTTTTTCAAGCGTTCTCTGTAAATAGGCTTTTTTAAGAAGATTTAGTGGATCTTCTTTGAAGGTTATTCCATATTTTAACATTTCCTGACAATAAACTTGCACACATTTTCTTCTAATCTCTTCTTCACTCTTCTGCCAATCTGAGCGAAAATCTATTAATAATTCAACAAGAACGGCCAAATCATACCAGCATGGATAATGCTTCGCAGACTCCCAATCAATTAAAGTAACTTTCCAATTCTCTACTCCATCATTGGCAATTTCACAGCAAATATTGTGGACATGGAGATCGCCATGGATGAGACATTGTCCGGTTTCAGTAATTTCCGGAAAAAAATTTGGCCCTTTTTTTAATATTTTTTTGATCATCTTATACCTTGGAGCTACCAATTCTTTTAAGTTAGGATCTTTCATTGCCAGATCCAGGTTTTCCTTTGCCTTTTTGATTCCTTTAGTCCGTTCCTTTACCTTTTCCTCAGAATCAAAAAACGGAAGAGAAGAGTCAAATAGATCCGCATGCTGCAAAAATCGTTTATCAAATGTTATGGCATGAAATTTGGCCACCGTGGGGATAATTTGTTCCAAATGTTTTGGAGCTAATTTTATTTGTCCGCGTAATGGCTGCAAACATTCAGTAAACATCCATGTCTCATTCCCATTAACGTTCGGTTCCAACAAATACAATTTCGGCATAAACTCTTGATAAATATTATAGGCTTTTTGATACATATTGATTTCCAACCGATGATTTTCTTTCAGCGGCTGTTTGTAAATTTTAAGCACGATGGGAATGAACTCCTGCCCATCGGATAGAGTCAACTTCCAAATACTTGTCTTTTCACGAGTATTTTTGAGACATTCAATTCTTTCATCTACTAATTTTACGTTTTTTTTAAAGACTTTTTTTAGCTTTTCTTCCCAATCATATTGTTTCCAACAGCTTAAAACTTCTTCTAAACTATTCAAATAGAAAGTTCCTCCTTCTTTAATTATTTATTACTTTCTTCCCCATAAATTTCGTAAATGGGAAACAAAACTTCGAACAAATGGTAGTGGGTCATTCCAAGCAAAGAGAGCTTCAACTTTTTTTCCAGATAAGCTCTTTATCCACTCAATGAATTTCATTTCCCCAGTTTTTTGTTTTTGACGAAAGGATAGAAAATCGCGAACAAAGTAAACCCATTTGACCCCTTCTTTCTGCTGTGTCACAGGTGAAGGGTTTTGCCCGGTAAGGGATAAATAATACAAGTGAGCCAAATTAACCCCACAAGCACTCGATAACGCTTGAGTTAATCCGATTCTTGAATTGATTTCAATAAATTTCAGCTTCCCATCTCTTGGGTCGCGTTTAAACTCGGCAATAGCTAAGCCTTTGAATTGAATATCTTTTAGGAATGTCGTAGCGAGTTGAATAACTTCTTCGTCCCTAATACTAAGGGCAAGTGCTGTAGATCCAAAATGTGGGGGAAATTGATGTAATTTTTGATTCATCCACAAGCCAACTAAATTCATATTTTCATCAAAAAATGTTTTCACAGAATAAATGCAATCCTCATTACCAGGGATGACTTCCTGGATCATGAGTTCACCGAATGGGCGATAAAAATGGTACTCCTCTCTCAATTTGGAAGGCTCTTCAACAACGATCGCTTTTTTATAGAGTCTATGATCGATATTTGTGCGAAAATGGGAGGAATAAACTGGTTTTAAAATGCAAGGAAAGGTAACTTGCTCAATAATTTCCTCGAACTGCTCTTCGTTATTAATAGCGAATGTTTTTGGGCATGGTACATTTGATTTCAGGGCCAATTCGTATGTTAGTCTTTTATCCAATACCGCTTCAACCAGTGTGTGTTTTGGTAAGAGAAATCTATAATAGTGGGAAAGGACAAATCTATTTTTTGAAATAAACTGAACAAAGTCATCAGAACCTGCGTACAAGACTGCCTTTTGTCCTAATTTTTGTGCCAGCCTGGTAAGAAATAAAATTAATGCAGGTCCCTCACTAACTGGATTCGGACAAATCCCACAGTCGGCAAAACGAGTTTTACCAATTTCATATTTACCTCTTGTATCAAAGGCATATACTTTTATTCCTTTTTTCGCTAAACTCCTCACAATTCCTATCCCGGTAGCACTTAAATCAAGAACAACAGCTGGAATATCATGTCGCATGCTTTTTTCCTCCTTTCATAATAATGATTGATAAACTTCTTCAATTTTTCGAACCATTTTATTAACGGTTAAATTTTGTTGTGCAAATGTATAGGCATTTCGTGCTAATTCTTCCCTTAATGATTTTTTTTGTAAAAGAAGCAATAACTTGTCTGCAAGTTGCTTGTAGTTAGCCGGTTCAACGATAAATCCTGAATAACTATCTTTAATAATCTCCGGGATGCCGCCACAATTGGTTGTAAGAATTGCCTGATTGCTAAACATTGCTTCGATAATAGAAATTGGCAGCGTATCACTTGTGGTTGGGAGAACAAAAATGTCTGATTCACTTAGCAATTTTGGTATGTCTTTTCTACTCCCTAAAAAGGAAACATTTTTTAATCTCAATTCACTAACCTGTTTTTCAAGTTTCTTTCTCATTTCACCATCGCCTACAATCCGCACTTCTACATTTTTCATCTGGTCTTTTATAAGAGCCAAAGCTTTAAATAAATACTTATGGCCTTTCCGAGGACGAAGTCGTGCGATACAAGTTATGACCGTTTTATTCCTGCTTTTCTTCTGAAAATCCTCAACACCAAAATCAATCCCTGTATAAATAGTGGTTATTTTATTATCTCTTGCACCTAAATTTCCTAGAATTGGGCGAAAGATATCGCAAAGGACGATTACTTGATTGGCATTTTTTATGGCCTGTCTGTCAACGGCCCAAAAATAGAATTCCTCAACCGATCCTTTTTCAATTAAGTTAAACTTTAGTCTGTTTTGGGTCATAAATCCGTGAGGTGTAAAAAGAAGCGGTTTTTGAAAAGTTTGGTTTAGGATTCCTAGCACATTAGCTGTGTATCGATCTTGTGGGTGGATAATATCGTATTGAGACAGATCAAAATTTTCTAGCATTGTATAATAACTGGATAATTTGCTGATATTGTGTAGAATTTTTTCATTAAAGCTGCCATAACGATTGAGAAAAAATTGCTTGTATTCCTCAGAATATCGATCGCGTAATGCTTTCATTTCCTCTGACGGAAAAGAGTTTAATGCTATTATATCGACACTATGTCCTATATTTTCCAAACCGTTTTTAAGGGCATTGATATAGTGCTGCAAGCCACCTATCAATGGAAATTCCCAAAATGTTGTGATTAATATCTTTAATTTTTTGTTTTGAATTGCAGATGTATGGATTTGCTTTCTTTTTTTTACTTGTTTTTGTTCAAAAGGTTGATCGACCCCATAATATTGATCCAATGAAGAAATTAAATGAGGAAAAATGGTCGGCATATTAGGTTGGTCATTGGGTTGCTGATTTATCATTTCCATACCCTCCTAATGATTTCAAATGCTTCCCCGTATTCAACCCCAACCGTCATTCCTCTGACGCGCGCCAAATATCTCACACCATCATAGGAACGTGGATGTGGGAATGGTCTCATTTCAACATCATAATATTGAAGAGATTTGATTTTGTCGTCGATGGTATCCGTAATATCCACAAAATAATTGGGTTTGAATTCTTTGTCGTTTGTATGCTGACTCCATTCACTTGAAGAAACGGTTTCAAAACAAAGTATCTCAACCGGCTTTTTTCCCGGCAATGGACGAGCAGCAGTTAACACGGCCTGAAACAATATTTGGTGGTCACGGTTGGTATCACCATAATGATGGGTGAATATCATAGCGGGACTATACTTGTCCAGCAGGTTCTCAATGGATTTGTTAATTTCAACAAGCGGGATTGTTTCCAGCAATAAATTTGGTAATTCCAGAAAAAGGACCTCATCTACTCCTAAGTGTTTATTTGCCTTCAGCATGAATTGTTGTATATGATGCTCCTCTTCCTTCCGCCCCTTAACAGCAATCACAGTAATGACTTTATAGCCATGATTAATTAACTTCTTAATGGTTCCTCCGCTCCCAAGAATCTCATCATCAGGATGAGCGGCAATCACTAACACATTTTCACTCATTAGAACACCTCAACTCCAGTTAAAGTAGTTTTCTTGTAATTATATGATAATAAGAAGCAGGCGATATGGACTTTATGGTAATAATGAAAAATAGGCTAATTAGTGGAAGTTTTGACTGTTTAATTCCCCCCTTAGCTATCTAAAAATAAAAAAAAACATATGCATTTCGCATATGCTCTCTAGAGCTGCATATTTTATTCAAGGAAATATTCTAAAAAGCAACCCTTTTCTCATTAGAAACTCGTTAACCTCTTCATGATGGCTGTTTTACGTTCCTTATCCTTGATTCTGGTTAAATCTAGTGCATACTCATGTCCTTTATTTTTTGATTTTAAGATTTCTCTTATTGCATTTTTCACACTTTCTTCAGTATCTGTAACCATAATCACCTTCCGCAGCATTCTTTCCCACCTCTAAGTTTCATTTATTTTTCGAACTTGATTTATTGTTTTGTTTTTAAAGAAGTCAGCGACTGATGAATTTATCAAAGAAACACAAATGGCAGTAATAATAAAGAAGCCAATGGGTACGAGTACAATCCATGGTTGTGTATATAAATAACTGATATCTCCGCCAATCACACCAGACCATTCATAAGAAATCGTCCGTGGCGGTGTATCTTGATCCGGATAATGTGTTCCTCCAAAAAAAGCTTCATAAATCCAAGATGAGCAAGCAGTTGTAAGCATTGAATAAATTGCTGACCAAATAGTAGAATCGACTTTTCACAGACATGCGGGACAATATGTTTAAAAAAGATCCGTGTTTTACCCGCTCCAAGTGTTCTTGAAGCTTCGATAAATGATTCCTTCTCGATCAGCCTCATTTCATTGGCCACTTGAAGGCTTAAGTTCGGTATCGCAATCATCACCAGAATAAAAGTTTCAAATAAGGCCCTTTTCCAAAAAGGGGTATGAAACACATCCAGCGGCATCCATAAAACACTGTACAAGATAAAGTATGCAATAATGGTTTGCGGTACAACCGAAAACTGCTCAAATAAAGTTTTTATGCTGTTGTAAATACGATGGTTGCAGGAGTAGATTGAGACGTTCCAACTTATCTTTGAAAAAAATTTTAGCGCAGTCCATATTTAGTTGGAGGGTACCTTGAGGATCATTTTCGAATCTCTTAGTGCTCTCTTAAAAAAGTCCATCTCACTTGTGATACGGTTCACCGCATCAACTAAACCAGCGGTTTATTCAAGTATATGAGGGTTAGGATTTAAAATGAAGTTTAAATGATTAAAGATAATAACATAAGGGAGTTGAGGTAGGGTCAAATAGATTGTTGAAGAAAAAACTGTATTACCATGAATGGAAGTATGTCTTTTATAGCATAAAAAACAGATTTCCTTTTTAAGGAAATCTCAGAGTGTAGACAAACCCTTTTTAAAAAGTTATCTGAAGAAAAAGGGGTTTTGTTACTTTTTTAGTTACATATTTGGTTATTATCCTGAGAAAAAACACCATATATTGATGATTTATTAACTATAAAAACCGTTCTCAACATTTGAGGACGGATTTTATAGTATTGATTTATCTTGAATTATTTAGAAGCCTTCTTTTGTTTTTTATCACAGCAAGTGCATTGTCCGTACAAAGTTGATACTTTCTCATTCTCAAAATGATCAATTGTGTTATTGCAAATTTGGCAAATGATAGTTCCCATTAGAAAAACCCCTTTGTTTGAATTTTATAAGATAGACACTTTTAACCTCTTAAAATGTAAGCGATTTATATTCTTTGATATTATAATAGTATATCACATTTAGTTTGTCAACCGTAAATTGTATAACACATTTCAAGAGATAATGTCGATTGTTAGGAAAACTATAAATTTAAGGTCCTGGTGCAAAATTTCAGATAACTTGAAATTTATCTATAAATCTTAAGTTATGACACTTTTGGAAGTTACTTTTGGACAAGGTTGTCACTTTAGGATTTATTTTGTACCTTTTTTAAGTGCTATTTTGCACATACAACTTTAAAACCCAGCTACCTTCACATGAGAAGATTAGCTGGGTTTTTTAATTATTTACATCCAATTATTATAGAACTATTCAGATCCGACTAGTAAAAAAGCGACTGCTCATTGTTCAGCAATGGCGCCCGTTTGTTGAACAAGGAAAGTGATGCTCTTGTTTTTCAAGCATCGCACCCGTAAATTTAATTAAAAGCAAATAAAATTTTAATAGTTAGAAATTTCTACTAGATCACAATCTGGATCCCAAGTATAAAAAGAAGTTATTGATCCTAATGCTCCAGTTCTTTTTACTGGACCTTCTTCAAGTTTTTCTTATAATTTTCTTTCAGTCTTGATTTCCACATGATTTAAGGAATGATGTTAAGTATATAACCACAAAGACAAATTTACATCTGTCCCTAGTATCGGCCCCACCTACGCCAGATACGCTGACGGCCACGCATGCCATCCAACCCATTATCTATTATAATAGAAAACGCTTACATTTTCAAATTTTGCTTTCAAGTTAGCTTGGTCTTTCTTCTTATGTGGAAGCACTCAAGAAACTCAAAAAAATTGACTTCTTCTAATATCGTCTGACTGGTCTATTCCAAATGGCCTTTGACTTCCGATTATTTAAGGAACAACAATGGATAAGAGAACAGACCATTAATCATCTTATAGAATAATCGATTTAAATGGCTGTATTGAGCCAAGGATAGGCGCTGGCGCTGGACAATTCTCAAAGTCAAAATTTTATACTTTCTTATCTTTCAACAAAATAGGTAACTCGACTTAAATCACGTCCCAAGTGGCGATTATTTACTTGGGTCTTTTCTCGTACGTCGTATTGTAATTACAAATCTAGAATTTATCATTTCCTACACAACGAATAAAATGGCACCACATTATGGCGCCATTCCTATTTCTCTTGTAAACTGCCAAGTTTATTATCACTGTATGCAACCTATCTGACACCTTAACCAACATACTTAATCATTGCGACTTCATCACAGCAATCCAACTTAGGACAATTCATACAATCCACCCATACTTTTTCAGGCAAAGTCTCCTTTGCTACGATCTTAAAGCCACATTTTTTGAAAAACTCTGTTTCGTATGTGAAAGACATTACACGGCTAATTCCAAGTTTCGGTGCATCACTTATAATACGATTAACTAATGTGCGACCAATACCTTTTCCAGCATAATCGGGAGAAACAACCAAAGATCGTATCTCTGCCAGGTCCTGTCCTAAAACATGTAATCCTGCAACCCCTAGTATATTATTATCCTCTTTCATAACATACAAACATTGTAAATGTTGATAGAGTGATAAATACGTACGAGGCAATACGATTCCTTTTTCAGCAAAAATTTGGATTAAATCATAAATATCTTTAACATCACTTGTCACTGCATGGTAAATATCCATTCTGTATCTCCTTTTGTAATAATTATTTATAAATATACAACAATATGTATTTTTATTCAATGGTTTTAAGGACAAAAAATTTTTTATCCCCTTAAGTAAAAAATAGCTTGGATCAACCTCCTAAGCTACATTGCCATTAACAACTCCTCCTTAATTCATTTTCAATCGTTTCTTCTCCTGTTCACAAAATTTTTCAATGATCCGTTTAGTTGCGTGTCATCCTATCCCCTCCTGTTGACTTAGTCAACATCGAAACGGAAAATTGATTATGTTGCAGCTGACTTTACCTTACAAAGAGATTGAACCTAATAGCAAAACAAGGGTGTCAAGCACCAATAGCGCCTGACACCCTTTTACTAACAACTATTTATTACTGTTTGAGTAGTTTATAATACCATCGGAAATGCTGGTGAGTAAGTTGGTAAGATAGCTAGTGTCGGACAAGTGCTTGTCTTCGCTTGGATTGCTCATAAAACCCATTTCAATTAACGTACTAGGCACTTTCGACCAATTAAAGCCTGATAGGTCACCACGATACGAAATCCCATTTACTTTTACAGCTGGATTTTTTTTAGTTTCATCAAGTATAAGCTGGGAAGCCTTTAGACTATCTTGATAAATAGCCTTTGTATATTGATCATCCTCAGAAGGGGTTAAGACAGAAAGACCTTTAACATTCCGATTGGTTGATCCATCGGCATGAATCCGCACAAATAAGTCGGCGTGATTTTGATTAGCAATTTCGGCTCTTTCTTTATTACTCAAATTCACATCATGGGTTGTTCGAGTGTAAATGACTTTTACTCCTCTTTTTTCAAGCAATTTGCCTAAAATTAGTGAGGCCTCTAACGTTAATTTGTACTCTGGCTTCCCTGTGGCAACTCCAGCCGTTCCACCCGTTACTTTAATTTTGGTTTCTGACGCACCAGGTCCTACAGGCTCCTGTCCCAGGTTAGCCCGTCGTTGGTGTCCTGGATCAATGACCACTATGAAGTCATTTCGCACTTCTTCTTTTTCTTCTTCAACTGTCGTTTTCGCTGTTTCTTGCACTTCTTTACTAATTTCCTGTTTTATAGCTTGTTCGCTTAATTCTAATGTTGGGCTATTTTGGCTTTCTGAAGTCAATGCATTCGTTCCAGTTGTTTCACTCTCGATTTCTGTTCCTACTGTTTTAGCAACTTTTTGTTCCAACTTCACATTCTTTGTTGATGGGTTTTTTCCTTCCTCATCTTGTTGACTGAAGATATAATACACAGGAATCACTGTTAGAAGGATTATGATCGTGATTCCTATCTTAACTGACTTAGACATTACTTCAGATACTCCTTTCGGCTTTTGATCAAATTTCCATTGTAATTCTCCAACAATATTTATTGTATAATCAAATTATGGGTCCGAGCCATCATTAATAACATTAAATTGAGAATAACTCCCAAAAATAACAGATAGTTTAAAATTTAGACAAATCTCTACGAAATCCTATTTTTCCAATTACAAACCAAATAAAAATAACCACCTAGTTAAGTAGATGGCTCCTTTTCCTCTGGACATTTCAACTTAGCGCTGCTAATTTCCTGGATAAGTATTTTCTTCTTTCCTCGATATATTTCGTGATGACCGATAATTCCTGGTCGAAAATATCTATATCTTGTTTTTTATATGGATCCTGAAGAACATACGGACGAATCAATTCTGTCAGTTTTTCTGCCTTCGGAATCATATGTCCTACTGTAAATTGCTGCTCCATTATTTCCTTAAGGAGCAGTTGATATTGCTTACGAAAAGTATCTACATATAATAATCGCGCCGTTAATGTATTAAAGCCATCATACGGAACATAATCAGACTCCATCATTTTTCCATTGACATCTCGGCCCCATGTCGCATCATAGTCCCACGGTATAATCTCAAAAAGGCGTGTTTCACTATTCCTATAAAGAGCATAGTTATGAACAAAACCATCATAGTTTGATGTAAATATAACACCAGCCACCCATCGGAGATATTTATCAATATCTACAAACTTATGAATCTCCTTTTCAAATTCACTTTTTGAGAATGTATTAATGTTAAAGATAAATTCCTGTAGATGATAATCATCTTCTGGCGTACCAACTTTTCTTTCATAGCCCAATCGGAGGGATCTTTTAGTTACTTTGTCCAGATCACTCATCAGTGAAAAGTTGGCATCCCCATCCACGGCATAAAAAATGCTCCCCTTTGGCAGGTCCCTTCTTTTTAAGAAATTCTCATCAACACTCTCAATTTCCAAATAGACCCCCTCTGCTCTTGCATTTTGAATCAGAAAGATATGACGCGATTCTGGTGATAACACACCAAGCTCCGCAAAGAAATCAAATGACAGTTTGTTTCTGATTAATGAAGGATCCTTAAATTCTGCATTCAAATGAATATGTTTGGAACCTCTGAATGTTTTCGGTTTATAGAAGGAAACCTGGTAAGACTTTTTCGATAAATCACGGATATGAGATCCTCGATAGGCAATATCGATATCGAGCCGTTTCCCTTCAATCGTTAACTGGGCTGGAATTGGGTCATCAATCCAAATGTCCCTTTTCAACTCCCGCAGGTCGATTGGTCTAATAAATAGTTTGTATTGCGGTAGTAGTGCTGTCTCGTCCATTTTTCTATCCCTCCTTCCTATATTCGTATGAGAATTGAAGGAAGGAGGTCCCTTTTGGACAGCTTTTTTTTCGTTCATAGGCCTTTTTCTCACTCAAATGTACCTGTACATACGTAATTTAGTAGAAGAAGAGTGAGTTTCTTGGACAAATTTGTCAATTAGTTATGTGCTCCCTTTTCAAGCTTAAAGGAGGTGCTAAGTTACAATGAGCGATTTTTCAGCTGAAGATATTCAAAGAGCCGCAGATGAAGTAAGACGAGGCGATTTTTGGGACTTTTTGTTCCGTGATCCTAGTCAAGACCGTCGCACTACACGCAGAAGAACATCTAGACGCAGAACATCCAGACAGCAAATGACATCACGGATGAACACATCTAGACGTAATACATCCAGAAATCGTAACACTTCGAGAAACCAGAATACATCTAGAAATCGTAACACTTCGAGAAATCGGAATACATCCAGAAATCGTAACACTTCGAGAAATCGAAATACATCACGCCGAAATACTTCCAGAAGATGTACTTCAAGAAGAACTTCTAGATGCAGATGGACAGGATGGCGTCGAGGTTCAAGAAGCAATACTATCATCAATCGTTGTTGGAAAGACGGCAACATGTGGAATTTGAGAGTCCGCAACCGCTAATAAGTTCTTTTTAATAGAAAATGGGAAAGGAACTTGTCTTCCTTTCCCATTCTTATGAATAAACCTCTACTTTTTCTCAGGAATAGCACAATTCCCATCCGCACAACTAACATCTTCCTCTGTTGAAAGATCTTGCAGGACTGGAACCGGAGACTCTTCTTCCCAGACCTTTTGCAACGCTCCCATAAACGTTTCTGTCGGTTGGGCACCTGAAATTGCATATTTTTGATTAATGACAAAGTACGGTACCCCGCGAACACCATACTGCTGAGCAAGGGATTCATCCTGACGGACATCTGCCGCAAACGCATTTTTATCATTTAGGACATTTAACACTTCTTGACGATCCAATCCTGATGCTTCTGCAATGTCAGCAAGTGTATCTATATCCCCAATATGCTTCGATTCTGTAAAATAAGCACGAAGAAGTTTTTCAGAGACAAGAGCCTCTTTCCCTAGTGTCTCTGCATATTTAGCCAAACGGTGGGCATCAAATGTATTAGTCGGCTTCATTTCATCAAAATTAAATGTTAAGCCCACAGTGGACGCCTGCTGCCCAACTCCTTGATTTGCTTGTTTCGCTTGATCAACACTCATACCATATTTCCCAGCTAAAACTTCATGAATATTTTGACCAATATTCTTAGGAGAATTTGGGTCAAGCTCAAAGCTTTTGAATTCAACTTCCACTTGATCCTTATGAGGAAATTGATCTAGCGCCATTTCTAATCGGCGTTTTCCTATATAACAAAACGGGCATACATAATCAGACCAAACTTCAATTTTCATATCGACACCTCTTTTTATTCTAATAATAAATATAGTAACACAAGACGGATGAAAACCAATCCAAAGTGCTCAATGAAAAATTGGTTGAATTTACCTAAGAACAAGGTGAAATTTGTTCTTAGGCCTAGTAGGCACTCCAGAGGGTGACATTCTTAAAATCAGTGAACACGGCCATGAAACTGTCCTCCTTCAATACATAGTCCCCACGATGATGTTTATTTTTGTCCTATGGTTCCAGAGATTTATAGGAAGAACACCACCATCTCCATGAAAAAAGTCCCGTTCTCGACATAAATGGTATAGTAAAAGGATATTTCTTGTTAAAAAGAGAATTATTAGTAAACTAATCAAAAAATACCTCGAGGTGATATTGGTTGAAAGAGTGGTCAAAGGAAATTGAAATCCATGCTCCCATTGATATTGTTTGGGGATTGTTAGATGGTTCATTAGAGGATATGCAAAAGATAATGCCTCAAGTAGTCGATCATCAACCGGTAAAAGTGACAAATGAAGGTGTCGGGAGCATCTATCGGCAGAAATATCGAGAAGGGAAACGTGTCGAAGAGTATGATGTTGAAACATTAGAATTTAAAAATACTCCAGAACAAAAGAAATTAAAGGTTGGCTTTACGCTTGCCAAAATGTTTGAGATCACCGCTTTGTATGAATTAAAAGCCATCAATGAGCAAAAAACTCTTTTTAAATACACCTGCACAAACAAACCACTAAAAGCCTTCCTCAAGTTATTCTTATTCTTAGCAAGCGACAAAATTGTCGTTCAATTTTGTGAGAGAGTAAAAAAAGTAGCTGAAGAAGAATATAAAAATAGCAAAGTACTTATAAGATAGCCTGGTTAAAGACTATTTTTACAAAAGAAATTCCACAAGTTTGAGACCTGTGGAATTTTCTTTTTTCATATGGACTATTCAATTAGCTATTATTTTATTGGGCTCCAAAAAGTACAGAAGATCGCGGGTTACTATTTCTCCGGTTAACTCCTCCCACGCATACTTATAGAAGGATAGTTGGCTTCGATAGAATGCCTGCAGCTTTTCGTAGTCTTCGACCTGCTTAGCTCGGTCCGTTTTGTAATCTACAATTGTCCATGTCCCATTCTTTTTATAGATGAGATCAATTGTTCCTTTCAAAAAGAAAGGATGCTTATCCGCAGGGTTTGCTGTGATTAACGAATAAAGAGAATGCTCTCTTTCCACTTTTAATGTAAAGGGAACCTCCGTCAGCACTTCCTCTGCCATCAGCATTTCATCCCAAAGCGGTGAGTTTCGAAAGTTTTCTAGGTAGGTGTTTACTTCTTTTTCTCTTTCGATTGGAAGCTTATATTTGCTTAAACCGACCTTAATATAATTAGAAATAGCATGACCTTGAACTACTTTTTCAAAAATATCATGAATCAGCGTGCCCTAAGATTTGCCGCCGCCCGATTCCCTTTCAATTGTTATCAACTCAGAATAATCCTTATCCTTGGTTGGCGACCAATGTTCAAAGGTTTTTACCTTACTCTGGTCCAATTACTTTATAAAATATATCTACATACTCACTCTGTTCGAGTTTCATGTTTGTTATTCCTTCAATGTTATATGAAAAGACATATATTCTTCATATTTGGTAATAATAACCTCGATAAACATTGAAAGGATGGATGTTTGATGTCGTTAGAATGGTTTGACAGAGTATGTGGAGAACTGCAAGAACACCTGGAATCTATTTGTGAAGAATACGATCAGGTTGGTCAAATGACAATTGAAAGAGCTGCCAAACATCCGAGGATTGAGTTTTATGTCGATACCGCAGATGTTGATACCGAAGAACTGGAGCGTGATTATTTCTGCTCATTGTTCTTTGATCCTCAAAATGAGGAATTTTACATCGATACCTTCGATGTGGACACCGGACATACGGCGAAGGTCATCCTTTCAGACATAGAAGACATTGTAGAGGAAGTTCACGCCAGTTTACATGATTACATGAACGGCGATGACCACTATACAGATGATGGGGTCTATCTTCAGACTTCCGAGGTCTATGATGATGATGAGGATGAGGAAATCGAAACCGTCTATGTGGATGATGAGGAAGAAGAGTATTATGAAGCCGAACAAGTAAACAGTGACGACATTTTTGAGGAAATTGATGTTGACTGGTCGACACCGGAGGTAACAGCCTTTAAACATGAAGACGAGGTGGAAGTAACTTATCAATTCGGATTGGTCCAAGCCACTGGCGACGGTGTCCTCAAACGTGTCAACCGGATCTGGACCACAGACGATGAATTAATCAAAGATGAGTCCCATTTCATTTTTAGCAAAGAAGAAGCATCAACAATTATCGCTATGATCGCCTCACATATGGATCAATTAAGCGAGTTTGAATTTTAGCAAAATCAGCTTATAGCTACGAGCATGCCTACGAGGTGTGCTCGTTATTGAATGCAAAATAAAAGCTCTCCAAGACAGGAGAACTTTGCTGGTTATTCCATCACTATCCCTTTATGGTAATCTTGCATAAAGGTTTCAACCGCTTCTTGTGCTGCCCCATTGGATTCAAAAATTTGGACTAGCACTTCATTGCGATTATCAACCGACAAAATATTTACGTCATTAAAACGGTTAATGTCCAATTGTACTCTTAAGTCTTCCGCAATGCTGTTGGCTTGAAATTGATCATTGATGAGAAATCGATAATTCCGCATAAATTCACCCTGCCCTTTCTGTGGGGATTCCATCTATTACAGTTTTTCCGATTTCAATTGAATTTATTGATCATTAGGATGAATTCTATTCACTCCACTGTGTAATCAATTTGAATTAGATCCCAAGCAGTAATCATGCCCAGGGGCGTCTCGTCCACTTTGCCATTTTCAGTGATGATTATTCCTTCTATCTTGCGCTTTTTCTTATGTGCTTTTTCAAAAATATTTTCAACCTCAAAAATATTAATCTCTTTTGAGAGGATTTCGATTGGGTATTCTTTCTCATAATTCATGATATCTGATACATGAATGTTGGCAAGATTGACAAGACCGCTTTCCATATTTTGCGCCATCCATTTCACAATCGAACTTGATGTAAGTAAGCCCATACATTTTTTGTTTTTATAAACCGGAAACTTAGAATAACCGTACTGTTTAATTGCGGCGGTTACTTTTAAGATACTGTCGTGATAATCAAAGAACACCACTTTCTTTGTAGCAATCGACAGCGCATAATTAGGACGGCTAAACACATTAGCTATTTTTTCAATATGAGAAACAACCTTTGCGTTAGGCTCTGCAATATAAAATCCAATTTCCATTTTCTCGTGCACAATGGCGTTACGAAGCCGAGCATATTGCTCTAAGTCTTTTTTATACGTTTCAATCATTTGATATTTTTTGGCGCCAACCTTCACGAGGACGACGAACCTATCATCATTTATTTGAACGATATCCCGCAATGCATCGTGTACTTGGTTAAAAGCTACTTCAAAACGTTCCGAAAGAAGTTGTCCTTGTTTTTTATTCATATTCTTTTGCTCTCCCATGGAAACTCTTTATCATTATATTAATAGTAAAATTAATACTTCAAATTTTCAAGAAATTATTCCCCCCACTTTTGCTTGAGCATTTCTATTTCTTCTCTATGAGATAACCCTTCATCATCAGGAGTTTCTAGGACTAAAGGAATTCCCTTAAAAACAGGCGATGTAATTAGTTCCTTTATTTGATGGGCTTGGATCAGGCCATTAGTGTGGAAAATGTTTGCGTGCCGGTCTTTTTTTGAGCCTGTTGGGTATTTCGAGTTATTTAAATGAATGGCCTTTAACTCGGCAAAATATCCTAAACTTTCCCCTTTTTCGAGCAGTTCACCTGAATTTTTCCCTGTCCAAAGGCCGCTCGCAAAGGCATGGCAGGTATCGAGGCAAAAGCCGATTTTATCTGGGTATTCACATAGATTTCTAATTTGGACCAGTTCTTCGAATGTTGTTCCTAACGCTCCTTTTGTACCAGCATTATTCTCTAACAAAATCAAACAGTTTCCATCCCACTGACTCAGAACGCCATTTAACATCGCAAGCATTAAATGATAACTTGCTAGTGGGTCAGTTAGGCTAATTTGGCTTCCATAATGGACCACAACCCCAATGGACCCACAGGCATTGGCAATTTGTAAATCATTGAGAAGTGATGCGATTGTTAGATCCTGCTTGTCTTCTGATGGTGTTAAACTTGTAGAATATGGTGTGTGTGCTATAGATTGCAGCTGATGGTTTTGGCAAAATTCATTGCAGTTTTTCGCATCTTCATGGTCGAAATCCTTAATGGAAAGGCTTCTCGGGTTTTTCGGAAAATATTGAAAAGCGGATGCACCGTTTGCAACCGCTTGTTTTGCTGCTCCTAAATATCCGTTTCTAATGCTAACATGACTGCCATAGATCATCACTAGTCTCCATCCGTACTTTTTACGAATAGGATTTGTTGAGCATGACCATTCTATTCGAATTAGGTGGATTATTGATTGGCTATTATAGTTAGCATACGATCCTCTACCTTTTTCCCTTTAGTATCTTCAAGTAGGTTATTTAAGAGAATCGAAAAGATTAATGTTTGTCCACTTTTGGTTTTCACGTAGCCTGATATGGAACTTACCGTAGAGATGGTTCCTGTTTTTGCCTTTACCTTTCCTCTGACAAGAGGATCTTTTAAACGATTTCTTAAGGTGCCGCCTTCCATCTTTTCAGGTGCCCCAGCGACTGGTAATGAATGAAGATAGCTCGAAAACCACTTTTCTTTCTGCACAGTAAACAACAGTTGCGTTAGTTGGTTTGCTGGAATCAGATTGACATGTGATACGCCGGACGCGTCCCGAAGGACCAATGTTTTGGGGTTAACCCCAAATTTGACTAATTCTGAATTTAATACTTTCAGTCCGTTTTCCCAACTCCCTTTTCCCTTCACAACCTTGCCCATTTCCTTAATTAATATTTCCGCATGGACGTTGTTGCTCAGTTTCATAAAAGGAACCAGCAGCTCAGATAATGGTATGGAATGATGGGTTGTTAACATTTTTGCGGTATCAGGAACCATTCCTGTTTTTAGTTTTCCTGTCACTTGAATTCCGTGTTCTGTTAACGATTGTTTTAATAGGGACATAGAAAATCTTGTTGGATCCCAGACACCGATCCAGTCCTGTTCCGGTTTTGCCTTGATTGGGATTGTTCCTTTGATGGTGATGGTATTTTTTGCGTGTACCCGCTCAATCGTAATATTCTTTTTACTTTCCTCTGCGCCGGTGACGGCTTTATTGATGATTTTTAGATAACTGGTTTTCGGGGTCATTTTCACGCTTGGCTTCTCCCCTTTTCTCGCTGCAGGTTGGACGAGTACTTTGACAGATCCAGCATCATAGTCTTTGGTTGGAGATGCCGTTAATGCCGAAATCTGTGCCCCATAATGGGTGGTTTCGTCACTCCAGGGTAAATCGAGTGAATAACGGACATCATCATACCAAGTATCATCCCCAATAAGATTACCGCTTATTTTTTTAATACCACGCTTTTGAACTACTTCAGCCATTTGATCAAAATCAGATTTCAATAAGGTTGGATCACCTTTCCCTTTTATATATAGATTCCCATGAAGTGTCTTCTTCTTTATCGGACCATCTGTATGTATTTCCGTTGTAAAAGTGTAGTCTTCACCTAGCACATTAAGGGCCGCTGCCGCAGTTAATAGTTTCATGTTGGAAGCGGGCCGTAAACGGACATCCCCTTGTTGGGCATAAATGATTTTTCCATCTTTTGCGGAACGGATACTAACCCCAGCAATGGCCCCTTTTAATGATGGATCGTTATTGATTAGTTGATTCATCTGTTGGACCATTTTTTCGTGGCCGTACATGTCTGCGTTCACTTTTATAGAGGGAACAGAAGGAACAAGCACCATTATTAGAATAAGAATGTAATATTTAAATCTGTTACTCAAACTTTGGTCCCAGCCTTTCCTTTTTCCTAAGAGTTTGTCCGAAAAAAGCAAATAATATCATATCTGACTTTTTGATTGTACAACCACTAGATTTCCAGGTTAAGCTAAATCGTCAATAATTTGTGCCCGCTAATTGATAAAGATCCATTAATTTATACAACTTCTTGGACATTGTTTTTTCTCTAAATCCATTGCATCTTAAAATGGACTAAGGGAAGAATTAGTTTTTTTATACATACAGGATGGTTACCTTCGGACGTTGAGCAGGGTTAGTTGTATAATCTGAAGATCGGAAATACTTACTTTGATCACGAATACTTTCGTCCACTAGTTTCATCATCAATCCTTGGTTAGAACTGCCTTTTGAATGCCAACGGTGTACGCTGAATGCAGACCCTCTATTACCAATATATATGTAATTAAAATGAATTAGGAAACGGCTCTTTCAAGTTAACTTTTCTTAGTGTTTCCGATGAAACTATCCGTTTTTGGGTTTGTCCGAAAAAAGCAAATAATATCAGCTTTGGATTTTTTCTTGGACAACCATTAGATTTCTAGAATATGTCTAATTGTACAAACCTCCTTGAAAATTGTACAAAACACTCCAATTTTCGTACAAAAGGCAGTTAAAATTGCACAAAACTATCCCGAAATGGCACAAAACTTCCCTAAAATTGTACAAAAGTAAAAATCCCCCACCTAACCCAGTATAAAATTACACCATCCTCCTCACCACATTAAAATTTTTACGAAGATAAGCCCAATTCTGAGGTGCCGGCAAGCTAATTTGCCAAAAAGTCGTGCCCGCTAATCGATAAAGACCCATTAAGTTATACTTTTCTATATAACTGCGAATATCTTCAAACCAAACGATATGTTCCTTCCCACCAGGCCAGTAGCGATACCATGGTGCTTTCGCCGTAGCATCAAATTCAATCGGTTCGCCAACAGCAATCGCTTGATTTTGTGCAGCATTAACAGATAGGGCACGTGTTTGATTCGTCCCCACCATTTTGTCATACCCATACAACGCCAACGCGATTTGTAGCTTTCGAGGATTAATCTGCGTTAGTGAGTATTGAATGACTTGCTCCAGCCACGGAATCGGGGCGATCGGATCAGGCGGACCTCCAGGGTAACCATAATCCATTGTCATCACGGCAACTAAATCAACTGCATTACTAATACCGGCATAATCGTATGCACCGATAATCCGATTTGTCGGTATATCAGCTGTTTTGGCATGAACATTTACATGTAATATCAATTCACCTAAACTTTTTTTTAAAGCCGTAAGAAACAATATAAAGTCATTCCGTCGTGCAGGTGGAATAAATTCAAAGTCAATGCTCACGCCGCCAAACCCACGTTGTTTCGTTAAATTCACAATACTTGCCACTAGATTGGCACGATAAGTTGGATTCTCGAGCACCCTTCCAGCCAATTCCGCGCTAAAATCAGTTCCCACCAAATTCCTAATCATCATCAATGGGACGATCTTCAATTGATTGCTTCTTGCGACTAGAGGCGCATCCTCGACCATCTTAAAAGCATATCCTTCATCTGTAAAAGAATAAGCTACTACTGCCAAATAAGTAAGTTGCCCCACAAGAGAATTCAAGGTTGCCAGATTGGCAGCTTCGGAGGAAGGAACTAAAAATCCAAGGGTCGCTAGATCTGATTTCATCGGAGATGGCACATTGATCGTTTGACCTACTATCAATTGAGTTGGATTCAGACCTGGATTTGCGGCCAGAATGTCTGCCGGCTTACTGTTGAATTGCTGAGCCAATTTCCAGATTTGATCGCCTGCTTTTATTCGATACGAGTGCAGTGGCGGCAGATTATCCGGAAGATATAAAGCAAGCCCTGGCACGAGTGCATTAGATGATGGCAATCCATTCAGTTCGACTATCGTTTGGGTCGAAACACCATACTTCGTTGATATCATCCGCAAATTTTCACCAGCAGCCACAATATGAACAGCCATGTTCTCACACTCCTTTTTTACTATCATATGGGCATGAGATGTAAAGTTATTACACATAGAAAAAACGAACTTGCTACTAAACAAGTTCGCCCTTTTGTACCTATAGTCTTGGATCAATTGGATCTGATTCCAATGCTAGAATCCCAAACACGCACTCATGGTATCGGTCCAATGATTCTCTTCCAACAAAGCGCTTAACAGCTTCCACACCTAAGGAAAATTCCTTTAAGGCATTGCGTTGTTTCTTGCCCGCATTTCGCTGCTTTAGCCGGGACAGATTCTCTGGTTGTAAGTAATCGATGCCGTAGATAATATGCAAATACTTACGGCCTCTTACTTTTATAGCCGGTTGCACTAATTTGCCTTTATGACGAACCACAAATGCTTCCGGCTTAACAACAAAACCTTCATGCCCTTCTTCCGTCATTTCTTCCCACCAAGCAATCGCCGCTCTCATTGAGTCCTCATCATTTACCAGCCGATATTCCGTTTCCATAAAAAGCTTGGAAAGGACACTGAATTCTTTATTCTTCTCCATATGCCAGGTATGTGGTTTATCGAAAAATGTTTCATTACAATGTGCTAGCGTATGAAAAGGAGCAATTTGAATCCCTGCTAACCCTTCCGTTTCCCAGCAATACTTTTGATACACTTCGTTAAACACTTTCGCATTGTGAATTTTTTCATCGGTTTCCGCAAGCCAACTGGCAACATCTTTGCCATTAGCAGCTGCTTTCTCCAACTGTTCCTTTAATTTACTGCGATCAAGCAATGCCATTTCTCCCACATGGGCGTATTGATTCATGATTAGTTCTTTTGCTTTTAGATTCCAAGGAAGGATTTCAGCGTCCAGCAGGACAAATTCCGTGTTGTATTTTTCAAAATAACCACTCAAATCAGCATGTAATACTTGTAGAATTTGTTCCTCCAGCTCTTTCTTGAAAAAGGATCTGCCAGTCCGCGTATAAATCGAACCTAATGTCTCTCTGCCGATATAATCTTTGGCCGCTTCCTTATTTTTAAAAAGAAGCAAAATGCCTCGGCTTCCCATATGTTTTTTCTCTACAATCATCGTATCAATGCCATTCGCTTGATAATAGTCAAACGCTTCTTGCGGGTGCTCTAAGTATCCCGCTAAATTCGAAGGTTTTGGAGTTGGGCTCATTGTCGGCGGTAAGTAAACTATCTCCTCAAGAGGAAGAGTAAAATGAGAAAAGTCGTCCAGGGCGGATTTGGCCACATCCTTATGGATAGAAATCTCCCCATTATGCTCAGTTATCACCGAAAACCCATTGACAAACTTACCTAGATTAGGCGGTGCCATCCGCTTACTTTCCCATTCCTTAATTGGGTTGTCAGGAACATTGGCATAATCCTGTTTTGCGGCTACCGATACAAATTGTTTTTCTGGAAAACGATAGGCGGTAAGCCTCCCGCCAAATACAACACCTTGGTCAATGTTAAGTGTGTTATTTACTAAAAGTGGCTGCGGCTTGGGATCATGACCCCAAATAATTAATTCTTGTGATTGATGTTCAATGGTCCAGTCTTTTCGCCGCGGCTTGCCATTTTCATCAAGCCCCTCTGAATCTCCATACCTGCAAAAATCAGAAATCCGCTGCGATTGTTTGCCAATATACCAATCCCTTATCCCGGCATGCGTAGCAACCGCCACATTGACACCATTTTTTTGGATAACCAAATGCGATTTTGCAGCGAGCAGAAGTTCCTTTAATTCTGCTCTTAATTGCTCAGTAGATTCTTTACCAAATTTTCGCTCATACTCAATAAAATCTGCTTCGACTTTTTCATCACCGTGTGCCAGGTTCACCTTACGCCCATCCAGCCAGCGGGCAATTTTCCAGCCGTGGTTGCTATCTATCATGTATGCAATTCCTGCATCCACATGTTTTTTGAAAAATTTCATGGTTTCCAGCGACTGTGGTCCACGGCTCATTACGTCACCAAGTGAAAGGATTCTCCTACCCTCTGGATGAAGGAATAAGCCTTCCTCGTTTTCCTGATAACCCAGCTTGGTTAGCAATTCAAGAAACTCCTCCAAGCAGCCATGAATATCCCCAATAAAATCAATGCCATAACCCACATCGATGGATAAAGGATTCGCCAGCCGCCCTATATCCAGGGTATCAAGCTCCGGTTCATCTAAAATATAGGTGCGGTGAAAGCCTTCCTTCTTAATAAACCTAAGCGTTCGCTTGAAGTGCTGGTACTGCTGTTTGAGCCGATTCTTCCCGCGTGGAAAATCCCGCTCCTTATCACGAGAAATTAGTTCTTTTTCTGTTACGTTTAACACAATCGCAATCACGGGGACATGATATTTTTTACCTAGGTGAAGATAACGCTCACGATCCTCTTCTTTTAAGTGTGTCGCATCAATTATCGTTAGTTTATTTAAACGGCACCGTTTCCCAATTAAATATTCCATCGCATCAAATGCCTCGTTTGAAATCCGGTAGTATTCATCAAATAAGGCATCCGCTTCATCCTTTGGACGCTGATTCCAGGTGATAAATTCTACATCACTGACAAGGACCCGGAATTGATCGGAACTGACAACTTCTGAAGCTAGAATCTTCTTTTCATGGACCAGTCGGTTTAATAACGTGGTTTTACCGCTATTTGAAGGTCCAACAAATAGGACAATTCCAGCATATGGTAAGTGAATTTTGGTCATGATTGCCCCTCCTCTCTTAAAAAGATAGCCATCTGGGTCGGCTGACCAAAAGTCGGATGTTCTTCACCAATGCCTTGAAAACGTACTTGATAGGGATAGGAACTTACCCAAATTTCACATTTCCCCGTAAACTCTTCCCTTGTCCATTCAAAGCGGTGATCATGATGTCTCATTGCCTCATCCATATCATAAACTACATTATATTCTTGATTCGGTGTAGTCACGATCAACACTTCTGGTCGATAGTCTTTAAAAATCGTCTCGAATACCCTTGGTAACCGGTATTCATCTATATGTTCAATCACTTCGCAAAGAATCATGACATCTTTGTTAATAAGCCGTTCATCATAATAAAATAACGATCCAGCTAATAACTGAGGCACCACAAATCCACGTTTCTCTTTTGCTTGATCAAATCGGTCTAATGCCTTTAACCGTGCCCGATTCGATGGCTCGACTGAAAGAATTTCCTGCACCCCTTCAATAAATCCTAACTTGACAGATAACTTTCCTTCCCCAGCACCTAAGTCAACAATGGTTTGTTTTTTGGTTAAGGCCTCGACATATTTAATAATCGCTTCGTAACGAAGATCATTTAAACGTATTTTCGGCGGTTCGATTGCCTCCTCTTTTTTCGTTTCTTTTTCGAAGAATTTTGACTGCGAAATCATCTTTTGAAACCGTAAAGAACGATGTAAAATCAGCGACTTTTGTGGGTGGTTCTCTAACCAGCCTTCTCCGTAGCGGTCAAACTTCTCTAGTTCTCGTTCATCAATAAAATAATGCTTATAGTTATCGATTACTGGAATCAGAATCGAAAGTTGTTTGAGTGCATTCTGAATTGTTTGTTTTCCTGAAAGAGTGATAAACCTTGCTGAGCTTTTTTCTCGGATAGCACTTTCCCCATATTCAATCTTAACCGCATAACCCATCGGTGCAAATAACGCTTCCAACTCGCGGTTGTTTAAATCCGTGGCTGCCGGCCCAAAAGATACTTCCATGTCAAAGGGATGTTCAACCCATGAGGCATATTCCTCCTTCGGTTTCCCATTTAACGCAGTCCCCAGTGCTTTTCGGATGGAGGTAACAAATATACTACTTGCCGCAAACTCGCGGTCATTTATGTAATGAGAAATATCATATAAATCAGGTGAGTTCTTGACTAAGTCAATTGGGTCTGTTTTTACAAAGATGATGAACTGTACTTCGTCTCTTGAAAAAATAGGATAAACCAGGCGGACAGATAGCCCTTTGTCACCACGTTCATAGAGATTATTTGGATTTTTGGCTAAAAGGTAAGAAACTGCTTCCGCCCCTTGGCCTCGAACGGTTAAGGATAGCTGCATTTTTTCACTTCACTTCCAATTGGCAATAGTTTAGTTTCATTTTAACATATTTACATCATTTTTCTTTAGATAGAAAAGTAACCCAGTTTCCTCAAGTTAGAAAACTGGGTTACTATTAATATTCATCACCATATCGATATCTTCTGTTTTTTGCTGCAAAGCATGCCTCACAGGTTGGAAATGAATGATCCCAGGGCAGTTTCTTGCCACAGTTTTTGCATTTTTTTACGAACTTTTTAATATCTGTTTTCAGGCGGTCTTGTACTTTATCACTGACCTCTTCTCTCAGTCTTTCCCAATAGATGGCAGTAGTTCGCTCTCCTAATCGATATAAAAATAAGAGATGGAGACCAATTGCTTTGTAACTTAATTCTAATTCTTCTAAGCTGCGTTCCTTCACAATCGGTTCAGGGAGTTCACGTCCCTGGATAATTGCATACATGGTATCTTCCCATTGTCTGGTTAATATGGGCTCGTTTTTTGAAAAAGGCAGATGTAAAAAGCCATAAAGGTCCAATAAAGAGAGTCTTGCTTCAATTTCCGTCCCTGCAATCATTTGATAAAGCGACTTTTCCTCTGCTAGTGATGCCTTCTTCGTCCCTTTAGGACTTTCAAATTTCCCCCATAGTTCAAAAAAGGTACCTAAATCATGATAATAACGTTGAAAGCGTTCAAAAACAGAATTGGTTGGTGCAATCGCAAAGGTATGAACAGGTTCATCTTCCCGCAAAAGCAAGTTCCGCATTTTTCGGATATCACTCGTAAAAGCCACTTTGCCAATATTGTAAATGCCCTTTCGCCCAGCGCGACCCGCAATTTGCTTCACTTCTTGTGAGGTCAGCAAACGACGGCGTGTTCCATCAAACTTATCATTTTCTAAAAAAACAATTCGGCGGATCGGCAGGTTTAATCCCATTCCAATCGCATCTGTGGCCACAATGACTTTTGTTTTTCCCTTATTAAATTGCTCAATCTGCTTTTTCCTTGTTTCTGGAGGCATACTTCCGTAGATCATACTGACGGTATGTCCGTCATTTTGCAGACGTGAGGCCGTTTCCAGCACGCGCCGACGTGAAAAACAAATCAACGCATCTCCTTTTTTTACGTGTTTAATATGAAATTCTTTCGTTTCTACTTCGAGTGGGGTATCGCGTGTGTATTCATGTATCTCAATATTGGATTCACCCAAAAGCTGCAACAGCATCGTTTTTGAATTCCGACTTCCAATGATATGTACCTCTTCTGCATTGGCTTTCGTAATTGCCTTATACCAGGAAAAACCACGGTCTTTGTCGGTAATCATTTGCGCTTCATCAATTACGACTACTTCATAGAACTCTTTTTCATAAAACATTTCCACAGTGCAGGACGTATGATTGGCCCCAAGCGTCATTTTTTCTTCTTCCCCCGTTTTTAATGAACACGGCGTCCCCTCAGCGTTTAACTTATCATAAACCTCAAGGGCCAAAAGTCGAAGCGGAGCTAAATACAAGCCGCTATAGGCTTCTTTCATCCTTTCAAGCGCATGATGTGTTTTCCCTGTATTAGTCTCACCGATATGAAGGACATAGCGGATCTGCCGCTGGAGCGAAGGGTCGTATTCGGTTGCAAATATGTCCCTCATCATCCGCTCTTCTTCTTCTCTTTTTCGCTTTAGTTCTTCTTCAGCTTCCTTTTGTTTCCGCTCGCGCTCTTGGAGGTCTTTTTCAAAAATTTCCTTATGTACCTTTTCATCAAAAGGAATTTCAGCCAAGCTGATTAAATCAGCTAGGTATTCAGCTTGAATATCCTCAATAAAATATCCCTCTATATCATAAAGCACCTGTGCAATACTTCCTTTTACAAAGGAAGCCGATAGTTCTTCATGAAAGGTTTTAAAGAAATCGCTCTTCAGTTGATCTGGCAACTGCTCTAAAATTTTTTCCGGAATAAGGTCGGACAGATAATCACCAATTAAGCTTTCATAAACGAAGAAATAGGTTTGATATTCATATAAACTTCTGCCCCAATTCATCGTTTTATGGATATCACCTGTCAGTTCTTCAAAAAAGCTGGCAACCGTGGTGTAGGCTGAGGGATTAAAATGACCTTCATCAATTAATTTTTCTTCTAACGCAAAAGTATCGACAGATTGGAATTTCACATTATTTTTTAAATCCGCCACTAATTGTTTTGCCACGAAGTAACGTAACGATAAATAGAACCATTCATATTGTTCTTCCAAAAACACAACAGCGTTATCCTCAATTTCACTTCTAATCAATTGCTTCTGTTCATCCAGTTGTTTTTGTTCTTCTCGCTTGAAAAAAGAGGTTTTCGCATCCTGGTATTGTTTCTGCCACAAGTCTGGTTTTCCTGAAAATGTTTCCTTCATCCATCCCATCGCATCAAATGGTTGATACATGCGCATTTCATCTCTAAACAATTTGTTGATCAATTTACGATCGATTCCCTGTACCTCAAAGCCTTTTTCACTTAATAATTGCTTTTTTTCATTCCGTGGGACATCATTCGTCGACTTATTCAACCAAACATTGATCCAAATTTGTTCGACATAATCCTTGCGGTCCACTAGGTATTGTTCAAAGGATGGCAGTGTTTCCTTCGTTTCGAAATAATGGTTAATATCTTCATATATTTTCATTTTTGTATGTTCAATCGCTTGAGGGTAAATTATCGTTAATTTGTTCATCAAATTCCCTCCTTTTCTATAAAATGGTGGTTTAGTCTATAATAACATAAAAATAAAAACCGAACGAATATTCGGTTTTATAACTGATGGTTATTGCAATATTGATCAACCAAGTCTTCGATTTGATCTAGCTCAGGAAACTTTCCTGAAAACTGAAATTTAATTTCCTCAATAAAGTTTTCTTGATGGTATACATGGATAGCACCATTCTGTTGAATGACACTAAATTCTGGTACAAATCGATACCCGCTGCGTTCAATTGCCCCCATTGCTGTGATTCCCCTTTTTGTTTTTTTATAGTATAAGCAGAAAATAGCTTGCTAATCCCATATGGGATCGTAATACCATTGGGAAAATAAAAAGGATGGTGCACTTTATTTTGCACACATCCTTTTTCTTTCTTTATGCAGTTGTATAAACTTCTGCTTTATTTATTTCATGGCGAATTGTTGCCTGAGCTGCCGCTAATCGTGCAAGTGGTACACGGTATGGCGAACAGCTGACATAATCCAAGCCTGTTTTATAACAAAATTCAATCGAGGTCTTTTCACCGCCATGCTCACCGCAAATTCCTGTTTTTAAGGAAGGCTTTGTTCCACGGCCTAACTTAACGCCTGTTTCCACGAGCTTTCCTACACCATCTTGGTCAAGAACTGCAAATGGATTTTCTGGCAGTACTTTATTTTCGATATAAGCTTGCAAGAACTTTCCTTCGGCATCATCACGGCTGTAGCCGAATGTAGTTTGAGTTAAATCATTAGTACCAAAGGAGAAGAAATCCGCTTCCTCGGCAATCTTATCGGCAGTCAAAGCAGCACGAGGAATTTCAATCATGGTTCCAATTGTGTAACTGAAGTTCTTTCCTGTTTCTTCTTGAACAAGTAATGCCGCATCAATTACCAATTTACGCATATCCTTTAACTCATTCACATGACCAACCAAAGGAATCATAATTTCCGGCTGTACTTCAATACCTTTGTCTGCGAGGGTTGCCGCTGCATAGAAAATGGCTTTCGCTTGCATTTCGTAAATCTCTGGATAAATCATTCCAAGACGGCAGCCACGGTGCCCTAGCATTGGGTTAAACTCATCTAATTGTCTAACTTTTTTAAGTAACTGCTCTTTTGATTTTAATTCTGGTGATTGAGGATCTAAGATTTGAAGTTTCGTCACTTCCACTAACAAATCTTCTTTATTTGGTAAAAATTCATGCAACGGCGGATCAAGTAACCGAATAGTGACAGGTAATCCTTTCATTTCTTCAAAGATTCCTTCAAAATCTCCTTGCTGCATTGGTAAAAGATGATTCAATGCTTCCATTCTTTCATTATAATTTTCAGCAAGAATCATTTTTTGAACAATTGGTATCCGTTTCAAGTCCATAAACATATGTTCCGTACGGCATAAACCAATTCCCCCTGCTCCGAATTCGAATGCCTTTCTGGCATCTTCAGGATTATCTGCGTTGGCACGGACCCCTAGTTTACGTTCTTGGTCTGCCCATGCTAGCAACAACTGAAATTCATCCGATAGTTCTGGGTCAATCATTGGAATTTCTCCCAGCATAACTTCACCCGTGGAGCCGTCAATCGTAATGATATCTCCATAACTAACGACTTGTTCACCCACTGTAAACTGTTTAGCCTTTAAGTCAATCTTTAGGGCTTCGCAACCGCAAATACATGCTTTCCCCATTCCGCGCGCAACAACGGCAGCGTGGCTCGTCATTCCTCCTCGGCTTGTCAAAATCGCTTGGGATGCAACGATCCCGTGGATATCATCAGGTGTTGTTTCCGGACGAACAAGGATTACTTTTTTACCATCAATGCTTAATTGCTCGGCTTCATCGGCATCAAAAACAACTTGACCTGTTGCTGCTCCTGGTGAAGCCGGCAATCCTTTAGCTACCACTGTTTTCTGAAATTTATCGTCAATCCGTCGATGCAGGAGTTGATTAAGTTGGTCAGGGTCGACACGAAGCAAGGCGGTCTTTTTATCGATGATTCCTTCCTCTACCATTTCCACCGCAATGCGGATAGCCGCTTGTGCGGTCCTTTTGCCGTGACGAGTTTGTAAGATAAAAAGCTTGCCGCGTTCAACCGTGAACTCGATGTCCTGCATTTCTTCATAATGGGACTCGAGTTTCTTACAAGTTTCAGTGAATTGCTTATATACTCCGGGCATCTCGTCTTTTAATGTGGCGATCGGCTGTGGAGTACGAATCCCAGCAACCACATCTTCTCCCTGGGCGTTAATTAAGTATTCACCGTAAAGGACATGCTCACCAGTCGAAGGGTTTCTTGTAAAGGCCACACCCGTGCCAGAATCATTACCCATGTTTCCGAACACCATACTCTGAATATTTACGGCCGTTCCTAAATGGTCAGCAATTTTATTCAAACGGCGGTAGACAATCGCCCGCTGATTGTTCCAAGAATTAAAAACAGCATGAATGGCAAGGAATAATTGCTCTTTAGGATCCTGCGGGAAACTCTTTCTAGTATGTTTTTTGACGATTTCTTTATAGCCAATAATGACTTCTTTCCAGTCTTCAGCACTCATTTCCGGGTCAGAAGAATAGCCTTTTTCTTCACGAATTTCTTCTAATAATTGTTCGAAAAAGTAGGTATCAATATTAAGGACGACATTACTAAACATTTGAATAAAGCGGCGGTAAGAATCATAGGCAAAACGCGGATTATTCGTTAATTTTGCCATTCCTACCACGGTTTCATCATTCATGCCTAGGTTCAAAATGGTATCCATCATACCAGGCATGGAGAAAACAGAACCAGATCGTACAGAAACTAGTAAAGGATTCTCCGGATCGCCGAGCTTTTTCCCCATTTTCTCCTCAAGACGAGCGAGGGCTTCTAACGTTTGGACTTCAACAATGGTAGGAATCGTTTTGCTAGCTTCATAGAATGCATTACATGCCTGTGTAGAGATCGTAAAACCATAAGGCACCGGCAGTCCTATTCGCGTCATTTCCGCTAGGTTCGCACCTTTCCCCCCGAGCAAACCTTTCATATTGCCATTTCCTTCATGAAATAAATAAACGAATTTCTCCATATTATAAACCCCTCTCCTTTTTTAACACGTCTAAGATTAAACCTGCTGTTTCTTCTACGGCTTTATTTGAGACATCAATGACTGGACAGCCCACGCGTTTCATCACTTTTTCAGCGTGATCTAGTTCATCAAGGATACGCTTAAAGCTAGCGTAATTCGCTTGTGAGGCTAACCCCATTGCTTTTAAACGTTCTTTGCGAATTTCATTCAACTTATCTGGTGAAATAATTAATCCAATACAATTTTTGCGCGGTATTTTGAACAATTCATCTGGCGGCGCCACCTCTGGCACCAGCGGAACATTAGCCACTTTAAAACGTTTATGTGCTAAGTACATAGACAAAGGAGTTTTCGATGTTCGGGACACACCGATTAGAACAATATCAGCCTTTGAAATTCCTCTTGGGTCACGGCCATCATCATATTTGACGGCAAATTCGATGGCTTCAATTTTCCGGAAATATTCCTCATCCAATTTTCTCATTAAACCTGGACGATGGTGCGGCTGTTTATGAAAGCTCGTTTCAAAGGCATTCATTAATGGACTTAATAGATCGACTGCCAAAATTCCTTCTTCTTCTGCACGGCGATCCAAATAATTTTTTAATGCCGGTACAACGATTGTATAGGCTATAATGGCAGGCCCTTTTTTCGCCAATAAAATCATATCCTCAATATCTTCAAAGTCATCTACATAGGAATTACGACGAATTTCAACCTGACCGCCATTAAACTGTGTTGCCACTGCTTTGACAACAAACTCAGCTGTTTCTCCTACTGAGTCGGATACAACATAGACCACTTCTTTCTGTACCAAAAGACAGCCACTCTCCTTCGTTTCATTTATTTTCCATGATTTCTAAATATGCTCGTGTAATCGTCGTTTTAGTGATGCGGCCAAGAAGCAAATATGTATTTTTTTGGCCATCTACTTCTTTTACAACTGGTAAGGAGTCAATGTGATTATGAATCATCTTTTTGGCTGCCTCGAGCAAGGTTTCTTCGGGATGTATTGTCATAATATTTGGCATTCTCGTCATGATCACACTAACAGGCAATTCATGGAGATTTTGATTTCCTAGTGATGCTCTGAGCAAATCCTTTCGAGATACGACCCCAGCTAAATGGCCTTTAGAATCAACAATATAGAGTGTTCCAACATCCTCTAAGAATAGTTGAACAATTGCATCATAGACGGAAGTAGATTTTTCAACCACGATCGGAAGGGCCTTATAATCCTTTACCTTTTGATGGATGAATTTCTTCGCTTGCTGCTTTGCTTCATAGCTTTCATTAAAAAAATAACCCACCCGAGGCCTTGCTTCTAAGTTTCCAGACATCGTTAATATAGCGAGGTCGGGTCTTAATGCAGCTCTTGTTAATGAAAGTTTCTCTGCGATGTCTTTCCCTGTAATAGGTCCATTTTGTTTAACAATCTCGAGGATTTCATCCTGGCGTTTAGATAATTTAATCATTACCACCCCCTTAATCACATTAAATATGTTATATTCATTAGGTTTATTATAAATGTGTTATACTTATTTGTATATAGTATATTACATTAGGACGAAAATCGAAACAATAAGTTTTATTTTTTTTGACAAAATAACAAAGTTTTATTTTTCAAAAAAAAATCTCGCCACATTCGACGAGATTCTGTAAACTATGTCTGACAATTAGGACAATAAAAGGTTTTCCTTGAGGATATTGTTTCCATTATGATGATTGCCCCGCATCTATTACATTCTTCACCTTCACGATCATACACCTCACACAAATTATTAAACCCGCCTGTTAATTTATCATTCTTAAAAAGTGGATTATCCATGTAACCGCCATGTTGGATGCCTTTTTGGAGGATTGTTCTGATCGAATGATACAGTTTCTCTCGCTCAAAATCGCTCATATCATCAATGTCCTTTGTAGGAATTATACCGGCATCGTAGCAGATTTCAGCGGAATAACAATTTCCGATTCCTACAATAAACTCTTGATCAATCATTGTAGTTTTTAATCTGCCATGCTTTTGACCAATCCTTTTAAAAAAATTATTTAATGAAAATTCAGTGGATAACGGTTCTGGACCTAAATGTGCTAGGTGCTGCTCTGCTTCTGTTTGATTATAGAGATGCAAATATCCGAGGCGGAGGCCAATAAAGTATAGGTGATGTTCACCAAATGATAAACGTACCTGAACTGTCCGATTTGGCTTATCTGCTTCTGTCCCATAGAACATCCAGCCGCCAAGCATTAAATGGAGTAAAAGAATTTGACCATTTTGCAGTTGAAAGAGTAAATGCTTTCCGCGACGATTGATTGAAATAATTTTTTGATGGTGACACGTTTTAATAAACAGGTCGGGATTTAAATTGATTGATTTTTCCCGATTTATTTGTATTTCTGTTATCGTTTGACCTGCAATTTTTTGTTTTAATAGGATTTTATAGTTTTCCATCTCAGGAAGCTCTGGCATCAAATGACTCCTTCCATATTAAGCATGTGTTTAATACAATTCCCCATTAAGCAAAAAAGAAGCCTATTAGTGATAAAGAAAATCCTGACCTATTAAGAAAAAAAAGAGCAACCCCGCGGGTTGCTCTACTAATTAGTATTCATGCATAATTCAACTTTTTTGAATGTTTATCATCAATTTTCGTCTCAATTCTTTCCATTGCTTTAAAATCACTTTCTATTTCCTGTTTATTATCCTTTACCAATTCCTTAAAGCTAAGTTTACGTTTTCTCATTCCTTCCTCCACCTTTCTTTGTTTCTATTATACCCAAGCTATAAACATCAGAATCATCATAAATATTACAATTATTTGAACATTTATAACTTTTTAATTATTTTTATTATGATAAAAACAAAAAAGGCCAATGCTTTGATTGTACAAAGCATTGACCTTTAATTGATACCGGTGATCGGGGTCGAACCGATACTCCTCACGGAACACGATTTTGAGTCGTGCGCGTCTGCCAATTCCGCCACACCGGCATAATAAAAAATCCATAGATTATGCTATGAAATATTAGTTAAGCATTATTAAACAGGGGCAGTAGGAATCGAACCCACACTGAAGGTTTTGGAGACCTTAGTTCTACCTTTAAACTATGCCCCTAAATGGTGGAGGGGGACGGATTCGAACCGCCGAACCCGGAGGGAGCGGATTTACAGTCCGCCGCGTTTAGCCACTTCGCTACCCCTCCACATATAAAAACAAATAATAAAACTGGAGGAGGAAGAGGGATTCGAACCCCCGCGCGGTGTTACCCGCCTGTCGGTTTTCAAGACCGATCCCTTCAGCCAAACTTGGGTATTCCTCCATAATAAAAATAAACAATCTAAATTGGTAGCGGCGGAGGGGATCGAACCCCCGACCTTACGGGTATGAACCGTACGCTCTAGCCAGCTGAGCTACACCGCCATAATATCATTTTTAAAGAAATTGGTGGAGTCTAGGGGGATCGAACCCCTGACCTCCTGCGTGCAAAGCAGGCGCTCTCCCAGCTGAGCTAAGACCCCGAAATTTATTAGAAGAATGGTCGGGAAGACAGGATTCGAACCTGCGACCCCTTGGTCCCAAACCAAGTGCTCTACCAAGCTGAGCTACTTCCCGATAAAAAATGCGCCCTGAGAGATTCGAACTCCCGACCTTTTGATTCGTAGTCAAACACTCTATCCAGCTGAGCTAAGGGCGCAAAGAAATTTAATTATTTAAGTGGTGCCGAGGACCGGAATCGAACCGGTACGGTAGTCACCTACCGCAGGATTTTAAGTCCTGTGCGTCTGCCAGTTCCGCCACCCCGGCACGTTTGGAGCGGAAGACGGGATTCGAACCCGCGACCCCCACCTTGGCAAGGTGGTGTTCTACCACTGAACTACTTCCGCAAAAAACTTTGGTGCGGGTGAAGGGAGTCGAACCCCCACGCCTTGCGGCGCCAGATCCTAAGTCTGGTGCGTCTGCCAATTCCGCCACACCCGCGTATCCAATTTTAAAAAATGGTGCCGGCTAGAGGACTTGAACCCCCAACCTACTGATTACAAGTCAGTTGCTCTACCAATTGAGCTAAACCGGCATATAATTTGGAAAAAATTTTCCGCCTGGCAACGTCCTACTCTCACAGGGACGCGTGTCCCAACTACCATTGGCGCTGAGAAGCTTAACTTCCGTGTTCGGTATGGGAACGGGTGTGACCTTCTCGCCATTGCTGCCAGACTATTTGATTGAGGTTTCATTCCCTCAAAACTAGATAATGCAGAAGAAGTTTGTAAACTCAGAGTTCACCTTAAAAATGGTTAAGTCCTCGAACGATTAGTATCAGTCAGCTCCACATGTTACCACGCTTCCACCTCTGACCTATCAACCTGATCATCTTTCAGGGTTCTTACTAGCTTGCGCTATGGGAAATCTCATCTTGAGGGGGGCTTCATGCTTAGATGCTTTCAGCACTTATCCCGTCCGCACATAGCTACCCAGCGATGCTCTTGGCAGAACAACTGGTACACCAGCGGTGCGTCCATCCCGGTCCTCTCGTACTAAGGACAGCTCCTCTCAAATTTCCTGCGCCCACGACGGATAGGGACCGAACTGTCTCACGACGTTCTGAACCCAGCTCGCGTACCGCTTTAATGGGCGAACAGCCCAACCCTTGGGACCGACTACAGCCCCAGGATGCGATGAGCCGACATCGAGGTGCCAAACCTCCCCGTCGATGTGGACTCTTGGGGGAGATAAGCCTGTTATCCCCGGGGTAGCTTTTATCCGTTGAGCGATGGCCCTTCCATGCGGAACCACCGGATCACTAAGCCCGACTTTCGTCCCTGCTCGACTTGTAGGTCTCGCAGTCAAGCTCCCTTGTGCCTTTACACTCTGCGAATGATTTCCAACCATTCTGAGGGAACCTTTGGGCGCCTCCGTTACTTTTTAGGAGGCGACCGCCCCAGTCAAACTGCCCACCTGACACTGTCTCCCACCCCGATCAGGGGTGCGGGTTAGAATTTCAATACAGCCAGGGTAGTATCCCACCGACGCCTCCACCGAAGCTAGCGCTCCGGCTTCTCAGGCTCCTACCTATCCTGTACAAGCTGTACCAAAATTCAATATCAGGCTACAGTAAAGCTCCACGGGGTCTTTCCGTCCTGTCGCGGGTAACCTGCATCTTCACAGGTACTATAATTTCACCGAGTCTCTCGTTGAGACAGTGCCCAGATCGTTACGCCTTTCGTGCGGGTCGGAACTTACCCGACAAGGAATTTCGCTACCTTAGGACCGTTATAGTTACGGCCGCCGTTTACTGGGGCTTCGATTCAGAGCTTCGCTTGCGCTAACCCCTCCTCTTAACCTTCCAGCACCGGGCAGGCGTCAGCCCCTATACTTCGCCTTGCGGCTTCGCAGAGACCTGTGTTTTTGCTAAACAGTCGCCTGGGCCTATTCACTGCGGCTCTTCGAGGCTATTCACCTCAAAAAGCACCCCTTCTCCCGAAGTTACGGGGTCATTTTGCCGAGTTCCTTAACGAGAGTTCTCTCGCTCACCTTAGGATTCTCTCCTCGCCTACCTGTGTCGGTTTGCGGTACGGGCACCTTTTATCTCGCTAGAGGCTTTTCTTGGCAGTGTGGAATCAGGAACTTCGGTACTAAATTTCCCTCGCTATCACAGCTCAGCCTTCGCGAGAGGCGGATTTGCCTACCTCTCAGCCTAACTGCTTAGACGCGCATATCCAACAGCGCGCTTACCCTATCCTCCTGCGTCCCCCCATTGCTCAAACGATAAAGAGGTGGTACAGGAATATCAACCTGTTATCCATCGCCTACGCCTTTCGGCCTCGGCTTAGGTCCCGACTAACCCTGAGCGGACGAGCCTTCCTCAGGAAACCTTAGGCATTCGGTGGATGAGATTCTCACTCATCTTTCGCTACTCATACCGGCATTCTCACTTCTAAGCGCTCCACCAGTCCTTACGGTCTAGCTTCAACGCCCTTAGAACGCTCTCCTACCACTGACATCAAAGATGTCAATCCACAGCTTCGGTGATACGTTTAGCCCCGGTACATTTTCGGCGCAGAGTCACTCGACCAGTGAGCTATTACGCACTCTTTAAATGGTGGCTGCTTCTAAGCCAACATCCTGGTTGTCTAAGCAACTCCACATCCTTTTCCACTTAACGTATACTTTGGGACCTTAGCTGGTGGTCTGGGCTGTTTCCCTTTTGACTACGGATCTTATCACTCGCAGTCTGACTCCCACGGATAAGTCTTTGGCATTCGGAGTTTGTCTGAATTCGGTAACCCGATGAGGGCCCCTAGTCCAAACAGTGCTCTACCTCCAAGACTCTTACTACGTGAGGCTAGCCCTAAAGCTATTTCGGAGAGAACCAGCTATCTCCAAGTTCGATTGGAATTTCTCCGCTACCCACACCTCATCCCCGCACTTTTCAACGTGCGTGGGTTCGGGCCTCCATCCAGTGTTACCTGGACTTCACCCTGGACATGGGTAGATCACCTGGTTTCGGGTCTACGACCACATACTCATACGCCCTATTCAGACTCGCTTTCGCTGCGGCTCCGTCTCTTCAACTTAACCTTGCATGGGATCGTAACTCGCCGGTTCATTCTACAAAAGGCACGCCATCACCCATGAACGGGCTCTGACTACTTGTAGGCACACGGTTTCAGGAACTATTTCACTCCCCTTCCGGGGTGCTTTTCACCTTTCCCTCACGGTACTGGTTCACTATCGGTCACTAGGGAGTATTTAGCCTTGGGAGATGGTCCTCCCTGCTTCCGACCGGATTTCACGTGTCCGGCCGTACTCAGGATCCACTCAGGAGGGAACGAAGTTTCGACTACAGGGTTTTTACCTTCTCTGACGGACCTTTCCAGGTCGCTTCATCTACCCCGTTCCTTTGTAACTCCATGTTGAGTGTCCTACAACCCCAAGAGGCAAGCCTCTTGGTTTGGGCTATGTCCCGTTTCGCTCGCCGCTACTCAGGGAATCGCGTTTGCTTTCTCTTCCTCCGGGTACTTAGATGTTTCAGTTCCCCGGGTATGCCTTCCATACCCTATGTATTCAGGTAAAGATACTGTTCCATTACGAACAGTGGGTTTCCCCATTCGGAAATCTCCGGATCAAAGCTTACTTACAGCTCCCCGAAGCATATCGGTGTTAGTCCCGTCCTTCATCGGCTCCTAGTGCCAAGGCATTCACCGTGCGCCCTTTCTAACTTAACCTAAAAGGTTTATAACTCTTACTTACATAAGAGAGAAAAACTAAAATGGCGATTACTCGATGTTTACTTTGCTTCTTCATTACGATTATCTAGTTTTCAAAGAACGAATGGTTTGAGAGAATTGCACTCTCAAAACTAAACAAACAAAGATCGCGAACAAACTGTTTTGTCTGGCTCATAGGTCCAGCTTTATCCTTAGAAAGGAGGTGATCCAGCCGCACCTTCCGATACGGCTACCTTGTTACGACTTCACCCCAATCATCTGTCCCACCTTAGGCGGCTGGCTCCTTACGGTTACCCCACCGACTTCGGGTGTTACAAACTCTCGTGGTGTGACGGGCGGTGTGTACAAGGCCCGGGAACGTATTCACCGCGGCATGCTGATCCGCGATTACTAGCGATTCCGGCTTCATGCAGGCGAGTTGCAGCCTGCAATCCGAACTGAGAATGGTTTTATGGGATTGGCTAAACCTCGCGGTCTTGCAGCCCTTTGTACCATCCATTGTAGCACGTGTGTAGCCCAGGTCATAAGGGGCATGATGATTTGACGTCATCCCCACCTTCCTCCGGTTTGTCACCGGCAGTCACCTTAGAGTGCCCAACTGAATGCTGGCAACTAAGATCAAGGGTTGCGCTCGTTGCGGGACTTAACCCAACATCTCACGACACGAGCTGACGACAACCATGCACCACCTGTCACTCTGTCCCCCGAAGGGGAAAATCCTATCTCTAGGAGTGTCAGAGGATGTCAAGACCTGGTAAGGTTCTTCGCGTTGCTTCGAATTAAACCACATGCTCCACCGCTTGTGCGGGCCCCCGTCAATTCCTTTGAGTTTCAGCCTTGCGGCCGTACTCCCCAGGCGGAGTGCTTAATGCGTTAGCTGCAGCACTAAAGGGCGGAAACCCTCTAACACTTAGCACTCATCGTTTACGGCGTGGACTACCAGGGTATCTAATCCTGTTTGCTCCCCACGCTTTCGCGCCTCAGCGTCAGTTACAGACCAGAAAGCCGCCTTCGCCACTGGTGTTCCTCCACATCTCTACGCATTTCACCGCTACACGTGGAATTCCGCTTTCCTCTTCTGCACTCAAGTCCCCCAGTTTCCAATGACCCTCCACGGTTGAGCCGTGGGCTTTCACATCAGACTTAAAGGACCGCCTGCGCGCGCTTTACGCCCAATAATTCCGGACAACGCTTGCCACCTACGTATTACCGCGGCTGCTGGCACGTAGTTAGCCGTGGCTTTCTGGTTAGGTACCGTCAAGGTACCGGCAGTTACTCCGGTACTTGTTCTTCCCTAACAACAGAGCTTTACGACCCGAAGGCCTTCATCGCTCACGCGGCGTTGCTCCATCAGACTTTCGTCCATTGTGGAAGATTCCCTACTGCTGCCTCCCGTAGGAGTCTGGGCCGTGTCTCAGTCCCAGTGTGGCCGATCACCCTCTCAGGTCGGCTACGCATCGTCGCCTTGGTGAGCCGTTACCTCACCAACTAGCTAATGCGCCGCGGGCCCATCTGTAAGTGTCAGCCGAAACCGACTTTCAGCTTTTCCTCATGAGAGGAAAAGGATTATCCGGTATTAGCACCGGTTTCCCGGTGTTATCCCAGTCTTACAGGCAGGTTGCCCACGTGTTACTCACCCGTCCGCCGCTAGACTCCGAAGAGTCTCGCTCGACTTGCATGTATTAGGCACGCCGCCAGCGTTCGTCCTGAGCCAGGATCAAACTCTCCAAGAAAGTTGATTAGCTCATTTATTACGTTGGCTTAGTTTCATTTCTGAAACTAAAATTTATTGTTTGTTTGCACGATTTTGTTTGTTTAGTTTTCAAAGAACAAGTCTATTAATCTTTCGTCAGCCAATCGAGCGATTAGCGACATTTGTTATTTTAACATAACAACCAACCATCGTCAACTTCATTTCGAAATATTTTTCAAGGCATCAAACTAAGTTATTTCGTTTCAGCGACAATGAATATAATACTATCCTATTAACCAAACGTCAACCACTTCCTTTAATTTTTTTATATTTGAATTGCACAATTCCGAAGAAAGTACGGGACTTGCAATTATCATTATTAATTACATACCTATAGAAAAGATAAATAATTAGGTTTAGATTACTTTTTATAGGAAAAAATACTTTTGTACTTGTGTTTAGCAAAAGGAGATGACATTAAAGTGAGTATGGACTTCCTGAAAAAAGAGGATGAAAATGGATTCGTTGCTCCTAGCGAACAAGAGCAATTAAATCAATCGGTTTTGGATGAGAGAATTCCGGAATTTGATGTGATTGGAACAGCACTTAACGATGTTTAAATTGCAAAAACCCTTTGCAAAAAGAGAATCCACTCTTTCTGCAAAGGGTTTTTACCTTTTTAATGCCTTCAAAATAACAGCTTCACCTTGGAATGAGATTACTTGATCATTCTCAATTGTAACCCTGAATTTCTCTCTTACTTTTTGAGGGGAGTTTCGGATGTAGTCGGATAACTTATCTTTTTCGTTCTCTGATAAATTCATTCGCTTACACCAAGACTCATATTCGAATGTTTTTTCAAAACGATGTATTTCATAGACCTCAAACCCATTCACCTCAAGCATACGGAGCCATTCACTCTTTTTCCAAGCTCTGAAATGACTGTAGTCCCGCCATTTTTCGACCGTATTATAAAATAAGTCATAGTCATCTTCTTCTGGAACGACATTATCATCAAGTAAAAACTGACCAGATGGCTTTAAAACCCTTTGGACTTCCTCCACAAATCTATTTACGTTTGGGAAATGGTGCGGAGCAATCCGACAAGTAACAATATCAAATACCCCATCTGAAAAAGGAAGATATTCTGCATCCCCTATTTTAAAATCGACATTTAAATGACCATTACCTCGAATGAATTTTTCTGCAGCTTTTAACATTTCCGGAGTTAAATCCAAAGCGGTGACTTTCTTAAGCAAAGGAGCAAACGCATTAGCTGTATGTCCGCCGCCAGTGGCAATATCCAGTAATTCTTCTTCCCCAGTGATTGCCGCCAATTGCACAAGTTTTTGCAAGTCATTCCCATCCTTATGGATGGCACTACTCACATAGGAATCAGCACTTTTTCCAAACTGTTGTTTTACATCTTTTTTAATATCCATGTCATTTCCCCTCTCCGCAACTTATCTATATTTAATTATAAGGATGCTACTTCATAAAGAAAATGACAGGTTTTTTATGCTTTGCCATAAGAAAAACTAATTGTGTTGAATCAATAGATTTCTAATATGATTGGACAATGGTCGCTTCCCATCACATTACAATGGATGTCCACATTCTTAAGTCGCTCTCGTAACTTTTCAGAGACAATAAAATAGTCAATTCGCCAGCCAATATTTCTTTCCCGGACTTTAGCCATATAAGACCACCAGGTATAAGCGCCCTCTTGATCGGGATGAAAATGACGGTAGCTGTCAATAAACCCTTCTGCAAGTAATGAAGTCATTTTCTCACGTTCTTCTTCCGTAAAACCAGAATTGCCTAGATTTGATTTAGGATTGCGCAAATCTATTTCCTGATGAGCAACATTCAAGTCCCCGCATAGGACCACTGGTTTTAGTTGATCTAGTTCTTTTAAATGTTGAAGGATCCTATCTTCCCATTCCAATCGAAAATTAATTCGGGCTAAATCTCTTTGAGAATTTGGGGTATACACATTGACTAAGAAAAAATCATCAAATTCTAGGGTAAGTATTCTTCCTTCATCTTCAGACTCATCTGTCCCGACTCCATACCGAACAGAAAGCGGTTTGTTTTTAGTAAACACTGCTGTACCGGAGTATCCTTTCTTGATTGCATAGTTCCAATATTGGTGATAACCATCCAATTCCAGATCAATTTGCCCTTCTTGCAATTTCGTTTCTTGCACACAAAAGATGTCTGCATCTACTTCCTGAAAATATTCCAAAAATCCTTTTTTCACACACGCCCTAAGGCCGTTGACATTCCATGATACAAATTTCATTTTTAACGATTCCTTCTCCCTTGCTTACATATTATTTAGCTGTGTTTTTACTTGTCTGTTGATTTCCGTTCCAGGCACTTCGCTTTCCGCGGGCGTGCCGGGGAGCCTCCTCGTCGCTTTGCTCCTGCGGGGTCTCCCCTGCCCCGTACTCCCGCAGGAGTCTTCGTGCCTTCCACTCCAATCAACATTAACCTTTATTACAGCCTATTATTTGTTTTGATAGGAGACATTTTATCAGTAATGGTGCAATTGTGAAAGTAGAATGAATGCGAAAGAAAAAGGCAGTGGTTAACTGCCCTTTTTTAGTGGTATAAAGTATTTTTCTGCTAATTTGCCGGAAAACAGGTTAGATGCCGGGACAATTTTGATATTTCGTTTTTCCAATTCGGCCATCGATTGAAAGACACCGATCGAACATACCTTCCCAGTTATACCAACATGCCCAATCGCAATTCCTGTACCTTTAATTTCAGTTACCTTCGCTAGTCTAATCATTTGTTTGTATACATGTGAAGAGGAGGAAATGTCATCTAAAAATATATCTCTTTTAAGGATGGGAACACCTAGCTCTTTGGCTATTATCGGGAATTTTGTATTTGGGCTCGTTGCACTATCGATGATATATAATCTTTTTTTCTTAGCCACTTCAACGATTGCGCGAACAATTTGTTCATTTTCAACAGCAAGAGAGCCCATATGGTTATTGATCCCTACGGCATACGGAACATCCTTTATGGCATCCTCGACAATTTGTTTTACTTCTGCAGGTGAAAGATCATTCATAATCGGCCTTGGCCCAAGCCAGGATCTTTTTCCTCTCTTCGGTTCCATCGATAAATGAATCATCACTTCAATGCCATATTTATGTGCCCATTCCGCATGTTCTTTAGAGTGCTCGGTAAACGGCATGACTGCAGCAGTAATCGGTATACCTCCTTCGAGGAAGTCCCGAACCCCACCTGTGCCCCCGCCAAAATCGTCAATAATAATCGCAGCCTTCAAATTTTTGGTTTCTGTTTTTTCTGCTTTAGCAGATGGTTGAAAAGAAAATAACAGGAATGGAATAAGCACGAAAACAATTTTCTTCATAAAAGACCCCCAATTTGACTTTTGAGGTTAATTTGCCCTATCCAATCATAAATTAGACAAAAAAAAGAGAGCAAAGCTGCTCTCTCTTATAAGGATTACTCCTCATCAAAAACTTTTACCTCTTTCATTTTGTCACCATTTTTCATTTTAAGAGCAGTCTCAAGTCCAGATGTCACTTGACCAAAAACAGTATGAACACCATTTAAATGTGGCTGTGATTCATGAACGATGAAGAACTGGCTGCCGCCTGTATTTCTACCCGCATGCGCCATTGATAAGGAACCCGGAACATGCTTGTGAGGGTTTCCTTCAGTTTCACAATTAATTGTGTAGCCTGGGCCACCCATCCCAGTTCCCGTCGGATCCCCTCCCTGACTTACAAAACCAGGGATGACACGATGGAAAACTACACCATTGTAAAAACCTTCGTTTGCTAATTTTTCAAAATTCGCAACTGTACCAGGAGCTTCATTAGGGTAAAATTCAAGCTCCATCTTTTCTCCATTTTCCATTAATATGTATCCTTTTTTAGCCATTAAAAAACACTCCTTTATGTAAAAATCATTTTTATCATACACTTTTCAATGAAGAAAAGAAAGTTTGGGACCCCAATTTTCTTCGATTGGTTATATTTCAACCACGCTTGTGGTATTATAATAGTACCCCTTCCGACATTCGCTTGTTGCGGGACACTTAACCACTGTACGGACGGAAGGGGCAAGGTGTAACTAAGGGTTACATCGCAAAAAGCCGAGATGAAAATCTCGGCTTTTTGTCTGTTAACCTTTTCGTTTCGCCATCCAGCTGTAAAATGAATAAATAAACGATAAAAATAGCAAATACCCAAAAAACGAATATAGGTGTTCCCAGTTCTCGGCGTGTTCAAACCATCCCATCACTTCCGCTAATCTTTCAAAAATGGGCATTAAAAGACTGATAAACAAGATCAAGCCTGCCTTCCCCCATTTGTTCAACTGGTCCATAACCCGCAGGAAAACGAAAATCAACACCGGCAATACCACAAGTGTAAACCCAATATTAATGGAAAAGATATTTGGGATTGGCCTCATTGGAAACTTATATATATCTTTACCTACGAGTAATAAATCTAAATACGTTGCAAGCAAGGTAGCTAAAAACACGGCTGCAATTGATGGGTTAGTCCAAAATCGATATGGCTTTTTTCGCGATGGCTGCGAGTTCGAGTCGTTCAAGTGTTTTACAGTATTCATTTATTATCTCCCCGTCCATTTTTTCATGGTCCTCAATTAAGTAATCGACCACACGAACATTATCAAACCAGTCTCCTTTTTCAGCCTCCGTATGAATGACATTCTTCCAAGCGTATTCAAGGGCTGGACTATAAATTTTTCTTGCCCGAGGTCTGAGTTGACAGGCTTTTAAACGCGTTTGATAGGCAAAGCCTGGGATTCCTTCGTTAACGTTATTAAAAATATTCGGCCAGTAATCTTTCCTTGATCCAGTATGCGGATGGGTTTTTGCCCAATCTAACACTTGTTTTAACCGCTCTTTGTTTTTAAAAAGGATTGTATATAATCTTTTTCCAAGTAGAATACGCTCATGTAATGACTCAAACTGATGCAGTGTTTGCCCAGCAAGGTTCCTTTTTCCATAAGGAAAAAGAATATGGTTAAACGAAAGCAAATCTTGGAGGATATATTCAAATTTATTTAACACACTCTTTTGGTACAGTGGGTTTTGGACCACTCGTTTCTCCAAATAACTTTGTTCATTGATAACCAGGGCGATGGCAAGGATATAGGTTTCTTGCTTACGCCAAAATTGATTCCAAATTGTTTCCATGAAGGTTGAAATGTTGAGAAAAGAACACAAATAAAATAATGGTTTATTTTGCCTTAAACTTTCCTGGTACAGCAAAAATTGTGGGTATACATCTTGGAAAATCAACCAATTTCCACGCTCTAAAAAGGCAAAGAACGTTTCACTATCTTTTTTCGAGAGCAAACGGGTGAGAAATTCTCCTTTTAAGTCGGTCATGTTCCAACCGCCATTGCGTGAGACCATATGTCCAAGGAATGCCCAATGGATTTCAGGATGAAGGAGGTAAAATTCCAAGTAGGCTTTTGTTCTTGTGACATTATTTAGGTTATGCACTGCTGTCCTTTCTCTTATATGTTCTAAAAGCGTTCCTTCTGCTTTCGTTAGTTTTGGCGGGATCCCTGCTTGTTTGCTCTTATTTTTTAATTCTTCTCTAATTGATTCAAGTGGGGTCTTCTGGCGATTTCTCGTAAAAAATATGGCTCATGACCTCCTTTACGAATTCTCCTTCCACCAATGGAATATGTATGAATGAGAATATTTTACTGGGAGAGGAATGAGAAACCCTTATGATCAATTCTAGCAAGGGCATCGATAGGCTGGTTGAAAGGCTTCGAGCAGACCAAACTCCCGACGGATCCTGGAATTACCCCTTTGAAACAGGATTGTCAACAGATGCCTATATGATCATTTTATTGCGGACATTGGAATTAAATGATGAAGAATTAATTCAAGGTTTGGTTGCGAGGATTTTTAGTAAACAAGAGGAGAATGGGGCTTGGAAGCTTTTCTATGATGAAGGCGATGGCAACTTGACCGCCACCGTTGAAGCCTATTATGCATTGTTGTATTCAGGGTATGCCAAGAAGGACGACAAGCGTTTGCGGAGAGCGAGAAGATATATTATATCCAAAGGCGGCTTAGAGGAAGTAAGTATCTTCACCAAAGTGATGCTTTCTTTAACGGGTCAATATATTTGGCCAGATTTTTCTCCTCTTCCCATTGAATTTATACTTTTACCACACTATTTTCCGATTAACTTTTACTCACTTTCTGTCTTCGGCCGAGCCAATCTAACGCCAATTATTTTACTTGCCGATAAAAAGTTTTTTATTAAAACTTCGATGAGCCCGAATCTTTCAGAACTGCACTTACACCGGCATCATGAAAATCTTTGGTTTCGCTCCTCAGAATCTCGGTCACTGCTTTCATTTATCAAAGATGGAGTCAAAAGATTGATGGGCATACCAGAGCAACTCCATCAATTAGCTGTCGAGCGGGCTACGAAATACATGCTAAATCACCTCGAACCTGACGGCACTTTTTATAGCTATTATAGCTGTACCTTTTTGATGATTTTTGCCCTAATCGCCCATGGGTATAAGAAAACAGATCCCATAATCACAAAGGCTGTGAACGGATTGCTTGCGATGAAATGCGAGATCAACGGCCATCCCCATATGCAGTACACAACAGCGAATGTCTGGAATACTTCGTTGATTGGTTATGCTTTGCAGTCGGCTGGGGTTACCACAGATGATCCAATGGTGACAAAGGCCAATCAATATCTTCTAAACCGCCAGCATCACAAATTTGGTGATTGGGTCATTCATAATCCAAAGACTATGCCCGGAGGATGGGGATTTTCAGATGTCAATACGATGAATCCAGATGTGGATGATACAACAGCTTCACTCCGTTCTATTTCGAGAATGAATCCGCTTGAGAGACAGGCCTGGGACAGAGGACTTAACTGGCTTTTATCAATGCAAAATGACGATGGCGGCTGGGGGGCGTTTGAAAGAAATACCGATACAAAGTTGTTCGAATTCCTCCCTATTGAAAAAGGTGAGTTTTTGCTAGCAGATCCATCTTGTGCTGACATTACAGGGCGAACCTTGGAATTTTTCGGGAATTACACGAATCTATCTAGTGACCATAAAGCGATCCATAAAGGGATGGAATGGCTTTTAAGTAATCAATTGAAGGATGGTTCTTGGTATGGGAGATGGGGTATTTGTTATCTTTATGGAACATGGGGAGCTATTACAGGGTTATTAGCCAACGGGATTCCTTATGATCATTCTGCTGTCCAAAGGTCCGTGAAGTGGTTACATACTATCCAAAATAAAGATGGCGGCTGGGGGGAGTCATGCCAAAGTGATAGTAAAAAGGCTTATGTGCCATTAGGATATAGCACGTTAACTCACACTGCCTGGGCACTCGATGCCTTGATTGCTGCTTCAGAAGAACCTACATCACAAATTAGAAACGGAATCACCTATTTATTAACTTCCCTTGAAAAAGAAGACTGGACTACTGCTTATCCGAAGGGGCAAGGTATGGCCGGAGGTTTTTATATTCACTATCACAGCTATCGCTATATTTTCCCTCTTATTACCTTGTCCAACTATAAAAATAAATTCGAAGCATAGAAAAACATCGCCGGGGAGCAACATCACCCGACGATGTTTTATTCTGATAGGAGAGGGACTAGCCCTTTATAAATCTCAATAATTTCTTCCAGTTTCATTCGAACCAAACCACTTGAAGATGGGGCAACGAAATCCACTACTCCAGGTACAAGACCCTTGGTTTGCCTTCCCCACTGAATTACTTTTAAACCACTGTATTGCTGATAGACTCCTTTTCCAACAAAGCAGACTACCTTTGGTTTAAACTGATCGATCTTCATCTTTAAGATCTCACTACCCTCCCTATACTCTCCTTTGGTAATTTCATCCGCTGCCTTTGTCGGCCTTTCAACAATATTAGTAGACCCAAATCCTAAATCTAAAAGCTTCGCATCTTCCATTGCTTCATATTTCCGTGGCGTTAACCCTGATTCGTACAATATCTTCCAAAAACGATTGTTTGGACTTGCATAATGATGCCCAAGTTCACTAGATCGAATGCTTGGATTAAAACCAACAAATAAAACCTTTAAATTTTCCTTGAGAAGATCTCTGAGAGGTTCCATCGTATATCTCCTTATTAACTAACCTTTTTATACTAACTCATCTTACCCCTAATATGAGTTATTTACTTTATTACATTCTGCTCAATATTCCTAGTGGTAATTAGGCTTGCTAGCAGTCCCACAATAGCAACAATAATCAGCGAATAAAAAAGTTTCACATCTTGAAGAAGGTACAAACCTGTAATAATGATGCAAGCATCCATCACAAACATAATGATACCCACATTGACTTTTGACCATTTGGCGATGAGCAGTGCCAGCAGGTCCATTCCGCCTGGACTAATATGATTTCGGAGCATCACCCCAACCCCACTCCCAATAATTACAGCTCCAATAAACACACTGCTAAGGATGGACAAATGAAACATCCCATTCAATGGTACCAGCAATTCTATCATAATACCGGAACAGATCGCTCCCATCACACCATTAAAAAAATACTCGGGATCTGATTTAAAGGCGAACATGTAAACAGGAATATTCAGTAATATAAATGTCAATCCAACTTTAAAACCCAAAATATATTTTAGCAGCAGGCTGATGCCTAAAAACCCTCCATTAATGATATGTAATGGCAGAATAAATCCATTAATACCAATCGCTATCATCGTGCTCCCGAATCCTATTATCGCCAACTTTTTCAGCATCTGATCATCCCTTGTCCAAATTCTTTATTACCACATATATGAAAGAATTAAGGACTTCATTCGGAGTGATTCATATCTGAATGGTGAAAAGGAGTCGCATCGGGCTCCATTTTAAGCTATCACTGCTTGCTTTTCTTTGGATGATTTTCGTGCTTGTTTTACTAAGGATACTAGAATCGTTAAAATGGGTAAAATCCATAAAAAAAGTGCAAATGGAAGGTATGCCATAATTGGTATTCCGACAATGCTACTGCACATGATGGCAAGAACACTCCAAGGCACCACCCCCGGAAACAGCATGGTTGAATCCCCCATAACTCGGGCTAACTCTTCTTTTCCATATTTACTAGACCAATGGGGCAGGAAAGACCTACCTGTGAGAATAATCGGCAGCGTTTGATTTGCTGCGATTAACGTGATCAAAAATGTCGCCAGCAGTGTTTTTAAAGTGTCGCCAGTTAGAGTGCGAGATGATTGTAACCATCTATCTAAATAGGGCTGAATGACATTCATTTCTTCCAAAAGTCCATTATATGCACCTGCTAAGGCTAGAAATAAGAGCAATTCATACATATGAAGGAACCCGCCGCCTAGACCCTCAATTCCATGCCACAATGAGAAAACGAGTTTTGACCATGAAGTTCCACTGAAAAGGGCGATAGATGCGGCTGATAGAATACTAGTGAAAAAGGCATAAACGATACTAATCCTTAAAAGGACAAATGTAATTAATATAATTGGCGGGATAAATTTAATGACTGAAAGATCATTCCAACTTACTAGGTGCTGCTTTGTACCTGCCGTTCCTGAGATCAGATAGTCCGCTACTCCATAAAAGCAAAAGCATAGAAAAATAGCCGTTAACGTAGTAAAAAGCATCGCTTTCCATTGTCTATTTACTGGCAATTCAACTGTATGGGACAGTAGTTGATGGGCGCTCGAAAATGGTGAAGTTCTATCTCCTACAAATGCACCTGAAACCAAAGCGCCTGCCACCATTTCAATGGGAAGTTTAAGGACGATGGCCGTACCGATGATTGGTATGCCAATCGCGCTTATAGTCCCGACCGTTGTTCCCAGCAGCATTGAAAATACCATGGCACAGAGAAAGGATAAGACAAAAAAATGATTTGGAACAATAAAATGCAGAGCAATTTCCACCATCTGCTGAATAGTCCCTGCTAAATACCAAGACGGCAGTAAAAAACTCACCAGAAATAGGATTAAGATGACGATTCTAGTTTTGTTCACACCAAAAATACTAATATGCAGAATCTGTTTTAAACGTAAATTTTTTCTCATAGCCAACCACGCAAGTACGAAGTAGCCTGGAAAAAATCCTATGACAAGCGGATGATGAAATATGACTGACAAAACCACCCCTGTCAAGGTAACGATTAAAAGCAGTGATACTTGCTTTAAAGAAAAATTCATATTCATACCAACCCATCCTTTATGAAAGAAACATCTTTAATTATAAGGAAAAGGACCCCATACGAAAAGGAATTTATACCCTAAAAAAAAGAAGCCGCAAACATACGGCTCCCTTGTTACGCAAACGTATTATAAACACTTTCAGACACTTCCGCAGTCGGTTGATAAAAACAATGCTGTTTAAACCTGGCACTCCCCGTTGACCCTGGGGAGCAATATCTGTTTAGATAATTTCTTCTAGCTGTTGGTAAAGACGGTCACGATTATGTTCCCGCTCCTCTAATTCAAGATAAATTCTTTGCAGCAGTTCAAGTTCACTTTCCTCACCGAGTTTTTGTTTTAAAAGCTGAATTTCCGCTTCAATTTGCTCAATTTTTTCCTCAATCAAGGTTGCCCCCACTTCTTCCACCTTTGATGCTTTAGGTGGGGAAGTTTTCGTCAACACTGGCCTTTCCGGCTGTTTTATCTCGATTGTTTCTTCCAATTTGCCTTTCGCCCAATCATAGTTCCCATCGAAATAGCAAACAGTCCCATCCTGGAGCCAGTATATTTTCTTAAACAATTTATTAAGAAAATAGCGGTCATGAGACACAGCTAAAATAGTGCCATTAAACTGTTCCAGCGCTTCCTCTAACACCTCACATGAATCAATATCAAGATGATTGGTCGGTTCATCCAGAATCAGAAGATTTATATCCTGGTACATTAACTGGGCAAGTCTAAGTCTCATTCTCTCCCCGCCGCTTAGCTGACTTACCTTCCGAAAAACTGCTGTTCCGTAAAATAAAAACCGGGCTAAAATATGACGAGCCTCTCCTTCATTGACGACTACTTCAGACCGAAAGACGTCAATCAGCTGTTTATCGCCAATATCAGTAAAAACATGTTGTGATAGATAACCGGCCTTTACATTAATCCCAACCTTGATAACACCTTTATCAGGTTCAATTTCTTTCAGAATCATTTTTAAAAGTGTCGATTTGCCAGTGCCATTTTCCCCGACAATTGCAGTGCGGTCCTTATACTGTACGAGCATGTTTACTTGGTCCAACAAGTTCTTGCCTCCAAAACTCTTCGCAACATCCTCTATGACGATTACATCTTTACCGCTTCGATCATTGGCTTCGAAATCAATCGCCATTTTTTTGACGTCTATCTTTGGGCGGTCTAGTTTTTCAATTCGATCCAGTGCCCTTTGCATATTGGTAGCACGTTTATGAAGGGCAGCACTGGGTGGATTGGAGCGGTTTGCCCAGTCGCGGAGACGCTTAATCGCTTCTTTCATTTTTTTTATTTTCTTCTGTTGTTCTTGATATTCCTGAAATTCCCTTAAGAGCCTCTCTTCTTTCTCTTTCACATAACCGCTGAAATTCGTATGGTACAGTTCAATTTCTCCATCTTCCATTTCCAGCACTTTTGTGACAACTTCATCTAAAAAGTAACGGTCGTGAGAGATGAGAATAATCGTTCCTGTATATTCCTTAAGGAAGGACCCCAGCCATTCAATCGCTTTCATATCTAAATGGTTAGTCGGTTCATCAAGGAGTAGAAGTTCGGGATTTTTCAATAAACTCAAACCCAATCCAACTTTTGTTTTTTCCCCGCCGCTTAATGATGAGAAGGGTTTATCAAGCAGGTTGGTAATATTCAACCCGTTTGCAATCCTATCTAATTGGGCATCCATTTCATAACCGCCATTTAAGATAAACTCATCTTGAAGCTTTCCGTATTGATCCATTAATCTTTGTAAGGCACCTGGGGCAATTTCATGTCCCATTTCAACCTCTAATTCCTGAAGTTTGGTTTCAGTTGCAATTAATTGCTCAAAGGCTGTTTTTAATACTTCTTTACCTGTTAGTTCTTTGAAATCGGGTATTTGAGCCAAGTAACCAATCTTCAGACCCTTTTTCCTATGAATAACCCCTTCATCGACCGTTTCTTGATTTGCTAAAAGTTTTAAAAGCGTTGTTTTACCTCCGCCATTACGGCCGACAAGGCCAACTCGGTTTCCTTCCTGTACTTCAAAGGATAGATCTTTAAAAATTATATTTCCGCCAAATGATTTGGTAATATGGTTTACACTGCAAATAATCATGTTCAATCTCCTTATTAATCAAAATTAAGATGAACACTCTCTTCCATATAAAAAAGCCACGAGCATCTTTAATGACCCGCAGCTTTGTTAATTTCCGCATTAAAAAAGAGTGCAAAAGACGCACTCTCTTCCTGCCTATTTAAAGTGGGTAAAGAGATGTGTTATCGTTCCATATTCATTTTGTAATTTTGAAAAAAGGGCAGACTACTCCCTTTGAAAATTACACCATGAAAAATTGCACGATAAATATTGAGAGCTTCCAGCCAAAGTAACCGTGCAAAAATAGAACGTTTCATCTCTTCTCCACCTCCGTTTCAAATTAGTTATTTTCATTGTAAATAGTTCTGATACCGATTGCAAGCCTATTTTTTCTGACTAATCTAAAGTTTGGGAATTCAATTTCGCTAACTAGAGCAGTTTTATCGCGAACCCTTGGGTGGAATTCGCCAAACCGAAAGATTTTTTCGCCAAACTTTAGAGGTATTTCGCTACCTAAAGACTTTTTTTCGCCAACCCCTTTAATGAAGGTACTTTTTGCGAGACCCCTGCCTTCTGCGATAGACAAACTTTCTAAAATCATCTTCCTTTAGATTCCCATCGTAGATTAAAAAAAGCAATGATTGGTACTCTGGATACCGATCCATGACGAAAAGGGCGAACTCCTTCCGTTCGCCCTTTAGCATCAATTTAAACTCTTCCTGGTTACTAATATCTTCAATCTTCTTTTCATAATAGGCTTTCGTATCTTCCCATTTTTCCTTGCGATTCTCCAATACATCACGGGCATACTCAGGTAGTTTCTCAATCACAAGATCAATATAGCCTTCTGACCACATAATCATTTTATCCTTTTCAGGAAGTTCAAAAACCATATGCATCAGTTCAAGATCATCTACTGTATCATTCGCTGCATATTTCCCGACCCGATTCATCTTGTTATTCACCTCTAGATCCTTTGGTTAGACTTCTTTCAAGTTATTCTCAATATCATAACTCTTCTTCTTTTTCTCTAGCCATGTTGTGTACTCAGAATCAATTTTCTGATCTAGTAATGTTTCTTTTATTTTAGCCTTACTGTCATTATAATTTGCTTCTTTTGCCTTCTTTTTAGCCTCTACTTTAATAATATGGTACCCATAATCCGTTTTTACTGGCTTACTAACTTCCCCGACTGCAAGACCAAATACAGCATCATCAAATTCTTTGACCATGGTTCCTTTTGCAAAATAGCCAAGCTCGCCACCAGCATCCTTTGTACTCTCATCGGTAGAATATTCTTTTGCTAACTCTGCAAAATCAGCACCATCGTTTAGTTTCTGTTTAACCTTATTTGCAGTTTTCTCATCAGCCACAAGAATATGACTTGCTTTAATCTGCTCAGCTTGGGCATATGAATCTTTGTTTTTATCAAAATAAGTTTTCATTTCCTCCTCGGTAATGGTAATTTCCGGCTCCAGCAATTTTTTAATCGTCAAATAATTTTTTAGATCCTGTTTTAGGTATGCTAAAGAAGTATTGTTGGTTTCAAGTGCTTGATTGAAAGCTTCTTCACCACCATAGGATGCTTTTAAAGTTTCGATTTCTTGATTCAGTTCACTATCTTTAACGCTAACTTTTTGTTTTTTAGCTTCTGCAGCCACAATTTTTTCGCTAATGATTTTGTCCACCGTAGCAGAACCGTACTGTTCGACCATTTTACTATAAAGTTCGTCTTTACTAATAGCCTCACCATTAAACTTTGCGACCGTATCCTCCTTCTTAAGGGTAAAACTTAGTAAAATTACCGACGTTACAATAAGTACTGATAGGATTATTACCATTATTTTGTTTTGCTTTAATAAGGACATTTTTCTTGATACTCCCTCCAATTAATCCGCAAGTTTCACATTTACAGTGATTTGTTTTCCATCGCGGTAAACTCCAAATTTTATTTCATCACCCTTGCTTACTTTGGTATATAAATATTTACGTAAATCTGAGGAACTGGTAATTTCTGTTCCATTCATGGAAACAATAATATCCTTTACTTGAAGTCCAGCTTTTGCAGCAACAGAATTCGCTTCAATATTTGTTAATATGACACCTTTTGTTGTGCTAGGCAGATTTTGCCAATACATTTGTGCCACTTGATCAAGATCAGCAAGTCCTACCCCGAGATAAGGGCGGTCAATTTTTCCACTGCTAATTAATTGATTCACGATTGGAATTAGGTCATTACTAGGAATTGCAAAGCCTAAACCTTCGACACCACTTTCGGAAATTTTCAAACTATTGATGCCAATCACTTGTCCTTGTGGGTTAATTAAAGCACCCCCGCTGTTCCCTGGATTGATTGCTGCATCAGTTTGAATAACATTGGTATCCCAATTTCCAGCAGAGGTTGTAATGCCAATGCTTCGGTTGGTTGCACTGACAATCCCTTGGGTAACAGTCCTTGAAAGATCAAGTCCAAGCGGGTTCCCGATGGCGTAGACCTGGTCGCCTGGACGAAGTGTGGACGAATCACCAAAATCTGCTGTTGCCGTCACATATTTAGCATTAATTTTTAAAACAGCTAGATCTGTTAAAGCATCAGTGCCAACCACCTCAGCCGTTGCTTTTTCACCGTCATACAAAGATACTTCTAGTTTCGTTGCTCCTTCGACCACGTGGTTATTAGTGACAATATAGGCTGTATTATTATTTTTTTGAAAAATAACTCCGGATCCTGAACCACTTTCCACACTTTGTGAAGAGCTTGGGTTTCCATAAAAATTATTCTGTTGTTGCTGATAATTAACAATCCCGACAATCGCCTTGGATACCTTTTCAACTGTATCCGCAATCGAATTAGAAGTTGCAGCTGTTGGCTGAGCCACTACAGGTTTGACCGCAGTTTCTTGTTGAGAACTAATTGCATCTTGAGTCTCCACTTTCGGGAAATGGTCTTTTATATAGTCTGTATGAGGCAAAATCGTTAATGTCAAGACAGACCCAATTACCCCTGCTGCAAGTGTGGAGGCAAATCCTTTTACGTTTCGTTTTTTCTTATTCAGTTGATCCACCTGATTGTTAATACGCGTTTGTTCCATTCCTGGAGTGATTGTTGCTTCCGTTGAAGGTTTAAATTCAGATCGTTCTTCTTGATCTTCACGATTCACAAAACTGTTTGTCTCCACCGTGAAGGTCGCATCTACTGCATTGAAATTTTCTTTAATATGGTTGACATTAATTGATTCATTTGATTGTTCTTCGGCTTTTGTAATATCTGTTATATCAGATGTATTTGGTTGATTTTTATCGAATTCATTTTCATTTTTATAATCCATCTCATTCAATCTCCTTTAAGCATGTTTTATCTTGTCTCTACTTTACCTCTGAAATCTTAAGAAATTATTAACAAACTATAACGGCTTTTAGAAATATCTACGAATTTTTATCGTTTTTACGTAAAAAAGCTGCAGGCACCGGCCCGCAGCTTCTCGCAATTTTTTATAGTTTAATGACGAATTTTGTTCCTTTTCCGGCTTCACTGAAAACGTTAATTTCTCCATTATGAAGGAGAACCAATTGCTTAACAATCGAAAGACCTAACCCAAATTCTCCATAGGGGTTACTGGTCCTAGAGATATCAGCCTTATAAAAACGGCGCCAGATATTTTCAATCTCACTCGGTTCGATACCAATTCCGGTGTCTTCCACTTCAATAATGGTCGACTGCCCCTCCGCTCTTCCTCGAAGCCAAATTGTCCCGTCCTTGGTAAATTGAATGCTATTTTTAGTAATATTAATTAAAATTTGAATTAGTCTGTCATAGTCAGCATTAACCATAACATCTGGTTCTGCCTGAATAACAATTTGATTATTTTTATCCTCAGCTTGCGGCAATAGCTGTTCCTGAATAATTTCAAGTAACTCGAGGAGCTGAAACTCTTCTCTGTATAACTGGATTTGATTCGATCGAATTTTGTCATAATCCAAGTTTTCACTAACAAGCCGAATAAGTCTTTTAGCCTCTTGGCTCACTAAATTTATTCCTCGTTCCTTATCTTCCTCTGGAATCATATCATTTTTCAACCCTTCGATGACGCCGCTAATGGTGGTTAATGGCGTCCGCATTTCATGAGAAACATCAGATAAAAATTGTCTTCGCCTATTTTCTAGACTTTCAATTTCCTCCATCGAGGTATTAATTTTATCAACCATGTGATTAAAATCGTTTGCTAATTCACCAATCTCATCAAAATTAGAAGATGAAACATGGACATGATAATTTCCCGCTGAGACAAGGGAGGTTGCTTCACGAAGACGTTTAATCCGGTTCACATGAATCCTTGATAAAAACCAACTAAGCAGAAAGGAAACAACCAGAGCAATAATAATGGTGTACAAGATAAATTGATTGACGCGATGAACCATGGCACTCGAGCCGCTAATCGGCGAGGTTAATAGAATTCCGCCAATAAAGGTGCCGTTATTAAGATACGGTAAAACAACAAAGGTAACCCCTTCTTGACCGAACCTTTTAAAATCACTATTTACCACAAGAGTTCTACCTTTAGAAATCCGGTCCCAATCCTTGTCAGACAAACCTCCAATAGCTGGACCCTGTTTTCCAACAGCATATAGTTTTCCATCTTGATCAAACATACTAAAACTCATTTTTCTTGTTGAAAGCACTGAACTATAGCGATTAATAATTTCCCCAGAAGCCTGTGGAGTTTCATCAATTTCGGAGAGAATCGCCTTCCCATAGGATATAAGTTCGTTTGCTTTATTCTCATAGACCAAATTCTCTACATAATGAGCAAACAAAAGACTTAATACTAAAAACGCCACAATAATAATACTGATATGACTGAAAAACTGTTGATAAATGTATCTAAACTTCATCCGTTTTGATTGACTCATCAAACTTATACCCTACTCCCCATATAGTATGGAAGAATGGCTGTGCGGTTGTTTCAACTTTTTTCCGTAGACGTTTAATATGAACATCTACAGTCCGTTCGTCCCCATAAAACTGATAGCCCCACACCCTTTCCAGCAATTGCTCCCTTGAGAATACTTGGCGGGGATGTTCAACCATATAGTAAAGTAAATCAAACTCTTTCGGTGTTAAGTTTGTGACTGGGGAACCGTCGACAATCACTTCACGAGTATTTTTACTAATTTTAAAATGTTCAGTCTGAAGGAAATCGTCACTTTCCTTTGGTACTTGGGGTTGGAACCGCCGTGTTACTGCCTTAATTCTTGCCATCAATGTTAACGGACTGAATGGCTTGGTCACATAATCATCCGCACCCATTTCGAGACCAAGCACCTGGTCGGACTCACTGTCTTTGGCTGTTAACATGATGATTGGAACTGTGTAATTTTCTTGGCGAATTTTACGGCAGATGGTTACCCCGTCCATACTAGGGAGCATCCAATCGATAATTAACGCATCCCAAGTTCCTTCTTTAATACGGTTGTAGCCTTCGAGACCGTCATTCACAAACTCTCCTTCTATCCCTTCTTTGGCAAAAAACATTTCAATCATGGAGCAGACACTTTTATTATCTTCGATCACTAATATTCTCAAAATAATTCAACTCCTACTGATACCTAAAGTGTTCTTTTTATTAAGTTTATCTCAAATTTTAAGCATATCAACAATAAATACAATTCTTCTTTACTAATTAATAGTTTGTTCATAGTTTATTAATATATTTCTCCACAAAAAAGAGGCTTGAATTAAATTCAAGTCCTCTTCATTGTTTTAGTTCACTTTAACAGGTTCGCCCGCGAATAATGAGATGGCGTTCACACCAAGCATTTTGTCGATTTGCTTTTCGGTGATACCATTTTCACGCAACGTTGGTAAGATGTTTTTAAAAATATGGGCGGGATGCCAGTTTTCCATGATTTGTGTGACTTGCTCGTTCATGACTGGAGGCCTGCCCAGCCAAATATTGACCGAATCATGGGCTAATAAAATTTGATTTTCATAACCCTCATCAATTAAGGTCATCAAGGTCGCTACTCTTTCTTGGTCAAAAGGAGCACCGACCAAAACCTGAATCCCAAAACGGTCAAAACCAATTCTTACGCCTTGTCCCAAGACTTCTTTATGATAGTCAGGATTGGTGTTACCGCACATATGGCCAATGATAATTTTGCTAGGGTCGGCACCTTGCTCAATTAACAGCTTCGCCTGCTCAGGTCCCATCGTTCCCTCCTGGGTATGTGTCAGAATAACAATCCCTGTTTCCTTCTGGACTCTAGCGGCAGAACGGAAGAACATTTTCTCGTATTCAGAAATCTCATCCTTACTGGAAGCTAGTTTAATAATTCCCGGTTTAATTCCCGTTCCAGCAATCCCTTCGGTAATCTCTATTTTAAACATTTCATAGATTTCCTCTTCTGCAGAACCTAAGCCCTGTCTCATCTTGAAGTATGGAGGGGCTCCTTCACCTTCATAGTAATATCCAGTGGCACAAATAATCTGCAACCCTGTGGCTTCGGAAATTTTCTTTAAAAATAATGGATTCCTGCCGCACTCGTTTGGAGTCGGGTCAACCACCGTCTCTACACCATAACTTTGCATGAGGCGGGCTACACCAATGGCTGCTTCAAGTGCTTCTTCTTCATTGAACGGACCAAGAGTAACATCCCCTTGGTATCCTGGATAACCAAAAATAAAGTGTTCATGAATAAGTGTTTTCCCTAATTGTTCAACTGGAATTGGACCTGTTACTGTTTCAACTGTTTTCATCATTTGTTCACCCTTTCAAATTGTTAACTAAAATTTGAAAATGAGTTGCCCAGGTGCAATTTCACGAGTTGATTTTCAGCTATTTATGGTTCAAGAATTAACTTCCCATGTGTTTTCCGGGATTGCAGAAGGGTATGAACCTTTGCAGCCTCCTCTAAAGGGAATACCCCGCCAATGGTGAGCTTTAATTGTCCCGCACCGAGGTATGTAAGTAACTCCACTAAACTTGGCTGCAACAATTCTTGCTTTCTCATAATCTGTGGCAAGAAAAAGCCAATCACTGATTGATTTCTAGCCATCAGTGATGACGGATAAAATTTGCTTTGTTCACCGCTTGCAGCTCCAAACACAACAAGACGTCCAAAAGTGGCAAGGCATTTCACTGTTTTATTAAAAACATCTCCTCCCACCATTTCAAGGGCAACATTTACCCCTTTCCCGCCTGTTGCTTCCAGAACCTGCTGTTCCCAATCCGGCTCTGTATAGTTAATTAGGACATCTGCACCCATTTCCTCTGCCAACGCTAACTTATCATCTGAACTTGCTGTAGCAATGACCTTACCAGCACCAAACAACTTGGCGAGTTGGACAGCAATTGTTCCTACTCCGCCTGCAGCTGCATGCACCAGCACGCTTTCACCTTTTTCCAACCTGCCCATTGTTTTTAAAATATGGTAAGCACTCAAGCCTTGAAGCGGCAGAGCAACAGCGGTATGGAAATCTAATTGTTCTGGCAGTGGAATCAGTGCCCGCTCATCGGCTAATGCATAATCAGCATAGCCTCCTGATTCAATTAATGTCACAATTCTTGTCCCTGGTTTCACTTTCGTCACTTGCTCACCTACGGCAGCAACAACTCCAGCAATTTCTGCTCCTGGAATGAAAGGCAGCGGTGTTTTAACAACATACTGCCCCTCTCTCCTTGCCGTATCAGCATAGTTGACACCTATTGCTTTGATTTCAATTAAAACTTCATGACCAGCTGGGACTGGCTTTTCAATATCGACTACATGTAATACTTCGGGTCCACCAAATTCTGTTAATCGGATTGCTTTCATGACTGTCATCTCCTATTTTCCTTTAAAAGCTGGTTTTCTTTTTTCTTTAAAAGCGGTAATTCCTTCTTTGTGGTCATCGGTTTGCACCATTATTGTCTGGATCAAGCGCTCTTGCTCAAGGATATCCTCAAGTGAAGAGGTAAAAGATTGGTCAATTAATTTCTTTTGTTTTCCGTAAGCTTTTCCAGGACCATGGGCCAATTTTAGCGCAAACTTTGTTGTTTCTTCCTGAAGGTTTTCTAATGGAACTAAATAATTTATCACTCCTAGTTGATAGAGTCGCTCTGCAGGAATCGGCTCTGCCGTAAAGAAGAATTGTTTTGCTAAATACGGGCCAATTAATCTTGGAAGTAAATAAGAGCCACCACCATCGGAGATTAAACCTACTTGGGAAAAGCTAAGGGCGAACTTGCTATCTTCCGCAGCAACGATTAAGTCACAGGCTAAGACTAAATTAAACCCTGCCCCGGCAGCAAATCCGTGGACAGCGGCGATAATCGGCTTTTCTATGTCTTTCATTAACAGAATGAGTTCATTTAGTTTTCCGATATGGTCATAAACTTGGCCAGAATCGGCTTGCCCCATGGTTTTCACGTCACCACCAGCACTAAAGGACCGGCCGGCTCCTGATAACACAATTACTTGAATGTCTTCATCTGTTTGGGCATTAGTAAGCGCATCCTTTAATCCAATAATCATCTCAGGGCTAAACGCATTAAGACTTTCTGGACGGTTTAATGTCAAAGACAAGACCGGACCTAATTTTTCAACTAACAAATGTCCTTGGCTCATATTCATCTTCCTTTCAACTTAACTTTCATAATCGATTTACACAGAAATTGTTTCGACCACAACTTTTCCATCTTTTAAAATAGGGACAATCTCAGTTATGCCTTTGGAAGCAGCAATCCTAATATCCTGCTGCTGTTCATATTTAGCAAGCAGTTTGCCAACATAGGAATCTAGTAAAATTTCATATGCATCTGTTTGGCCCCGGTAGAAGTATAGGGCCGTTTTAGCCGCATCTGTCAATTCATATACATTATTTTTCACTAAACAATCAATTAAGTGTCCTGCCCCATAAAAGTCTTCTAAACTGGTTTCTCCTGAATTACCAGAGCATATGATCAGAATGGTCTGTTCCGACGTTACTTTTTGAATAGCGGCGGCAATCGCTGGATTATTAAGCATGGAGGCAACGTAAACCTTATTCGCTGCAGATGATTTTCTTAATGCAACTGTACCATTCGTCGTCGATAAAATTAATGTTTTACCGTTAATCGATTCCCGGATTAACGTGGGACTAGGATAAACAAATCCGTCAATTGGTTTGGCGTCCAGTTCTCCAGCCAGAATAAATTCACCCTGTTGGTACAATTTTGCCTGTTCTATGGCTTCATTGCTGTGCAAGACCGGAATCACTTCTTTTGCACCATCTTTTAAAGCCGAAACGATTGTCGTAGTAGCCAGTAGAATATCTAAGACCACCGCTATTTTATTTCCATCCGCCATTTTCTCTTCGCAGACTTCCTCTTTCTTCATGAGAAGGTGAATCTTCGTCATTCACACCCAGCTCCCTTTTAAAACCTCTTATCTGCAACATTTGCTGCATGCTGAATTAAATTTTTCACGAAATAATTAAAATTGGCAAAACGGATGTCAGTTGTTTGACCTTTCTTATAGCGATAATAGATTTGTTGACCGATAACTGCCAATTTAAAATAAGCAAACGTTAAGTAAAAATTGAGATTAGTAACATCCCTGCCGCTCTTTTTCGCATAAAGTTCGATGAATTCTTTCCTTGTAAAAAATCCTTCATGGACGGCCGTAACCGGTGCCTGCCCTAACCCATTTATTAACAATTCCGAATCATCGCTTTGATTCCAATACCCCATCGCTACACCAAGGTCTGCAAGAGGGTCGCCGACGGTGGTCATTTCCCAATCAAACAAACCAACCATTTCCGTTAGGTTTTGATTAAACATGGCATTGTTGAATTTATAATCGTAATGAATAATTGTAGACTCATGGATTTTGGGTGTATGATCCACCAGCCATTTCTTCAATGGTTCAAGACAATCGATTTCATCCGTTTTTGCCCGTTCATAGCGCCCTATCCAGCCATGTACCTGTCTTTCCATAAACCCTTCCGGCTTGCTGATTGCAGCCAGGCCCGTCTGCTTGTAATCAATTGCATGTAATTCTACTAGCTGTTCGACCATTACTTCCGATAACCTTCTACAGATATCATCCGATACAGTAATCCCCTCAGGAAAGGATGTATCGATTACGATTCCATTTTTTCTTTCCATTAAGAAAAATGGGCTTCCAACAATTTTTTCATTATTACAAAACAAATAGGGATTTGGAGCAACGGGAAAGATCGGGTGCAAATCAGATAGAATTTTATATTCCCTCTCCATATCGTGCGCTTTTGGTGCTACAGGACCTAGAGGCGGACGTCGTAATACCGCTTCCCACTTTCCTTTTTTTATTTGATATGTCAGATTAGAATGACCGGCGGAAAACTGTAATATTTCAAGTGGTCCACCGGGTAAATTTTCGATGGTTTCTTGTAAATACGTATCAAGAACAGACAGGTTTAATTCCTCCCCTTGACGGACAGGGATGGTATCTTTACTCATTTGATGGGGCACCGTATTCCTCCTCTCACATTAAAAAATCCGAAACCATACTAACCGGTTAGTATCTACACTTAATAAAAGGGGAACTAATAATCCAAAATCCCCCTCTATACCTTTTTTCTTCAATTGTCTTGAATTCCCTTTAAGATCATTTCGACAAAAATCTCCGCAACTTCCTCGTCAGTGCATTTTCCATTTGGATTAAACCATTGGTAACTCCAATTGGTAATACCAAGAATCCCCATGGTGATAATCGGGGCATTTAAATCGGGCCGCAGCTCCCCTTTTTCTATTCCAGAGCGAATTAGTCCTTCAATGTTAAGTCGGAATTGGTCTCTTTTTTGTTCAATTAATTTAAGATGCTCGGGACTTAAATTATTCATTTCCCGAAAGAAAATTTTAGCAGCTGCACCTTGGGTTGTTATGTTCGTAATTAACATATAAACATTCGCAGATAATTTTTCCTTGAATGATTTTGAAGTGTCATTTAATATATGTTCCTGGTTATAGAGTAATTCATCGATATAACCAAGGTGGATATCCATTAGCAATTCTTCCTTACTCGAAAAGTAATAGTAGAATGTACCCTTTGTTACACCAAGTGAATCAACAACGTCTTGAATGGACGTTTCAGTAAAACCCTTTTTTTCAAATAGGCTGATGCTTTGTGCTGTAATTTTTTCCTTCACATTATGTCCTCGCATTCTCTAATATGTCTAATGAGAATTATATCATATTCTATAATGCCCCTTTAAGCACTTACGAGGATTTCGACCATCTAAATTGTTTTCCGTAATCATTCTCAACGAACGAAAAGACCTTACATATTTTTTACTTCATCCCTTAAAGCACGGCGGAGAATTTTTCCTACATTGGTTTTCGGGAGCTGATCGCGGAATTCCACGAGTCGCGGAACTTTATAGGCTGCCAGGCTTTGTCTGCAATATTGGATGATTTCATCATCTGTAACTGTATTGGCTGCTTTAAGGACTATTACTGCTTTAATATCTTCCCCTCTATAAGGATCTGGAACTCCAATACAAACTGCCTCTTGAACAGCTGGATGTTCGTACAGCACCTCTTCAATATCACGCGGATAAACATTAAAGCCACTTGCAATAATTAAATCTTTTTTCCGGTCAACGATATACAAATAACCATCCTCGTCCACCTTAGCAATATCGCCTGTAAATAACCATCCGTCACGGAGAGTATTGGCCGTTTCTTCCGGCATATTCCAATATCCTTTCATTATCTGCGGTCCTTTAATGATGACCTCCCCTAATTCACCAACAGGTACTTCTATCGTCCCTGTTGCGATGTCTACAATTTTGTATTCAGTCGAAGGGACGCCAATCCCTACACTTCCCGGTTTCCGTTCTGAAAATGGCGGGTTGCAATGAGTGGTTGGGGAGGCTTCTGATAACCCATAACCTTCTAATATCATTGAACCAGTTTTCTTTTCAAAGCTGCGGAGCAGTTCTAGCGGCATCGGCGCACTGCCGCTGTTGCATGTTTTAATACTATTAATCCCGTATTCTTCCGCACGAGGATGATTAGTGATGGCAACATACATCGTTGGAACACCCGGAAAAACAGTTGGTTGTTCGTTTTTAATCGTGCTTAATACTTCCTCCAATTCAAATCGAGGCAGCATAATAGACTCAGAAGCTGTATAAATCGAGAGATTCATACAAGAACTCATCCCGAAAACATGGAAGAGTGGAATGACTGTTAAATAACGTTCTTTCCCAATTTCCATTTCTTCTTTAAAGAATTCATAACTCTGAATGACGTTTGCTAATACATTTCGATGCGTTAGCATCGCTCCTTTCGATCTTCCGGTGGTGCCACCCGTATATTGCAGGACGGCTACATCGTGCTCAGGGTCTATCTCGATTGGAAGGACATTTCCGCTGCTTTCAGATAAGAAACCTTCAAAACTTCGATCCGGTGCAAATTCATTTTCTGAGGGCTGCAGGCTGACGACAATAATATTCCTTAGCTTGGTCATTGCTTGAACACTTTTCACCCTTGGATATAAGGCATCGAGAACAACAATGGTTTCCGCACCGGAGTCATTCAGAATATATTCTAGTTCTCGTTCCACTGACATCGGGTTCACCTGGGTCACAATTGCTCCAGCTGTTAGAATTCCGTAATAGGAAACGACGTATTGAGGACAGTTAGGAAGCATGATTGCCACACGGTCACCTCTTTGAACTTGATTACGCTGCAGGGCAGAGGTAAAGGTTTGGACCAGTGCGTTTAATTGTTGATAACTAAACTTTCTTCCATAGAACGAGAGCGCAGAATTGTTAGGATATTTATCAGTCGTTTCTTGAAGGATTTGACTTAATGGTTTATTTGGAATGGTAACATTTGTATTAATATTATCCGGATAATGAGCCAACCAGGCTTTCATTTCACTCATCAATTTTCCTCCCAAAATGTTTGATAAAACTAGATACGTCTAAAAAGTTAAGCCGCCGCCATCGACAGATAGAGTTGTACCGGTAATAAATGAAGCCTCATCGGATGCTAAAAATAATACTGCATTGGCGACCTCGTCCGGTGTTCCTATTCTCCCAAGGGCATTTGCTCGCGAAATAATTGGCCATTTCCGCTCATTTTGTTTCCAATGATCAATAATCGGGGTGTCAATCACTCCCGGTGCAATCGCATTGACCCTTATGTTGAATTTCCCGTATTCAAGTGCCGCATTTTGTGTCAGTGTAACAACCCCTGCTTTAGAGGCATTATAGGCAGACGTATATTTTTGCCCTTTTAATCCTAGTAAACTGGAAGTGTTAATAATGGCTCCACCTCCTGCTTTAATTAATTCTGGTATGGCATATTTTATGCCAAGGAAAACACCCTTCAAATTAATATCAATGACTCGATCCCATTCTTCTTCAGCCAAATCAATACTTCGTACTTCGGAATTTCCCACGCCAGCATTGTTGAACAAAATATGTAAAGCACCAAACGTGCTTGTCGTGGTGTCGATTAAAGCTTTTAATTGCTCTGAATCAGTTACGTCTGTTTTTATAAAAATCGCTTCGCCGCCATCTCTTTTTATTAAACTAACGGTTTCTTCACCAATAACTGCGTCAATATCTGCTACAGCAACCTTTGCTCCTTCTTTCGCAAATCGGATAGCAGTCGAACGGCCAATACCACCTCCACCCCCGGTAATAATCGCTGTTTTTCCTTCTAATTTCATATTTCCTCCACAGCCCTTCATCACTGTCTTGATTCTATTGATACTTCCTCAATTCAAGTCTAGCTAACTGTGCACGGTGTACTTCATCAGGTCCATCAGCTAATCGTAATGTTCTTGCATTTGCCCATTGTGCCGCGAGTGTAAAGTCGTTAGATACTCCAGCGGCCCCAAAAGCTTGAATGGCCCGGTCAATAACTCGTAATGCCATTGAAGGAGCAACGACCTTAATCATCGCGATCTCTGTCTTTGCTTCCTTATTTCCAACTGTATCCATCATATAGGCAGCCTTTAAGGTGAGCAGTCTTGCTTGCTCAATTTCAATTCTGGAATCAGCAATCCATTCTTGTATGACTCCTTGGCTTGCTAATGTTTTTCCAAATGCCGTCCGACTCTGAACACGCTTACATAATTCTTCTAAAGCTCGTTCTGCAGCACCTATCAATCTCATGCAATGATGTATTCTTCCCGGGCCTAACCTGCCTTGGGCGATCGCGAACCCTCTTCCTTCTCCCCATAGAATGTTTTCAGCAGGTACGCGTACATTTTCATACGTAATTTCTCCATGTCCATGCGGGGCATGATCATATCCAAAAACCGGGAGCATTCGGTCGATTTTCACACCTGGAGAATCTAGTGGAACGAGGATCATGGATTGCTGTTCATGACGGTTCGCCGAAGGATCTGTTTTTCCCATAACAATCGCTATCTTACATCGAGGATCACCTGCACCTGATGACCACCACTTCCGACCATTAATGATGTATTCGTCCCCATCTCTTTCAATTCTGGCTTCTATATTGGTCGCATCGGCAGAAGCCACAGCAGGTTCGGTCATCGAAAAACACGAACGAATCTCACCAGCTAATAAAGGCTTTAACCATTGTTCTTTATGTCTTTCTGTCCCATAGCGGACGATAACTTCCATATTACCGGTATCAGGGGCACTACAATTAAATACCTCTGGTCCTATTAACGACCTTCCCATGATTTCACATAATGGGGCATATTCTTGATTCGTTAACCCTGCCCCGTATTCACTTTCTGGTAAAAATAAATTCCAGAGACCTTCTGCTTTTGCCTTTTCTTTGAGTTCCTCCATGATGGGTGGAACGGCACTCCAACGGCTTTCTTGTTCGTTTAATTGTTGCTCGTAAATACGCTCATTAGGATAAACATTTGCTTCCATAAAGGCAGTTAATTTTTCCTGCAACTCTTTCACTCTTTGAGAATATGAAAAATCCACTATTTCCACTCCCTTTCTCATACTAACCAGTTGGTATGTTATTCACCTAATTATACCTGTAAATATTAAATATTCAAATCAAATTCTAAATATTCTTTTAATTATTTGTTGATTGGGATTTAAAATGTTGGTGGATTATAAGAAGAGGGGGGCTGGCCAGAAAGGTTCATTCGTTTCCATCATGCTGATAACTAACAATTCCTGGCCTTAGAAGTTAAAACCTTTTTGTAAAGGATCGCTTTTGCTTGTTCATTACTTCATATGACTTTTCAATGATATCTGTTAGTACATCTCCTTTATAAATTCGGCCGAGCTTCAATCCTTGTTGGTAATATTCGACAATTTCATCTAGCAACTTCGAGGTTTCTTTTGTAATCCTTACATTTAATTGGATTCTTTCGTTTTCAGACATGTTATTCACTCCTATGTATTCATTAGCAATTTGCTAGCACTTTTCTATCCTTCTGTTATCATCTATTAATATACTATATTTCAACAAATTTTTCAGTAGAATCAAAAAAAATGGTCATCAAATTGACGACCATTTAAGACTGTCGACAAATCCGAAGGATTTCGGGTTTAAAATCGACAATCTTTTTTGTTTGTCTACATTAAAATAGTTTGTTGATTTCCGTTCCAGGCGGCTTCGCTTTCCGCGGGCGGTTCGGGGAGACCCCGCTGGAGTCTTCACCGCCTGGAACGATGGTCAACTTGTACCTACTGATCATTTTTCCGAACTTTTCTTTCTCTCAGGAATCACGATTGTAGCTACTGTCCTTCTCCTCCTCCCCTCTTTTGGTTCGTTATTTATTACTTTTAAATAAACAGCTGAAAGTTCGTTTATAAATTCTACATACTCCTCTTCATTTAAGTGGATGGATGCCTGTCGGAACGTGACACCATCCGAAACTAGATCGATTCTGTCCTGATCTAGATATCGATCATATTCTCCCATTAAATTTGCCATAAATTTAATAAAAAGGCTCATATGTTCATCCCTTGAAAGTTTATTTAAGTCTTCGGGACTAAAGGTTACCTTGTTTGGATTATGGATGGAATAGACTTTTTCGACAGTTCCTCTGATTGGAATTTCATCAACAATATGAATGACTCCAGTTTCAACTAATTTTTTTAGGTTGCGATACAATGAAGCTTGTGGGATATCTGGAAGAAATTCTTTTAATTGCTGCGCTGTAAGTTGTTGATTAATTAAATACTGGATGATTCTCATACGAACGGGATGTAATATAACGTCCACGGCTGATTCATTTATCATTTTAATATTAGCTCCTAATTTTATTATCATTCTCAATAACGAGAATATTATATTCTTTGATTATTGTAAAGAAAAAAACTGGAAATTACTTTTATTATTTTTCAAAAATGTATGAATCTGTTTTATGGTTACATGAATTAGCCTACTTCTACCAATATTATAGTGAGGGGGTTGCTGAGTATGATTTTATCTTTGTTAATGGGATATTTCCTTTTAACCCAACCGGTGACTGCAGTGCCAGATCGTTTAACTATTACAAAGGATGGCCATACAGTTACCACCATTAATCGTGATGATTTTACCATTTCCCAAACGGGCCTGCCCTTATTAAATTCTAAAAAGTACTATGAATTTTTAGATAACTTAGATAAACAATTTTCAATTGCACCGGAAAATGCCCACTTGGATCAAAATGGTGGTATTATTCCAGAAAAGGCAGGGTCCCAAATCCATCGTCAAACATTTACAGAGCAATTCTATGCCTATATTTTTAGTACTAGACAAACGAAGGTCATGGAATTACCTTTCCTTACAGTTTATCCAAAGGTGGATAGTGAATTACTAAGTGATATTCGCAGTATGAGAATTGGACGTTATGTTACGTCTTTTAATCCAAGTAATAAAAAAAGATCTACCAATATAGAACTGGCAACAAAAGCAATTAACAATCAGGTGGTTTTTCCGGGTGAAACATTCTCTTTTAACAGAGTAGTCGGTAAACGGACAGCTGCGAAGGGGTATTTACGTGCCAAAGTCATCGTGAGAGGGGAATTCTCAGAAGACATTGGCGGCGGAATTTGCCAAGTATCCTCAACCCTTTATAATGCCGTTGACAATGCAGGCATCAAGATTGTGGAACGTTTTTCTCATTCAAGAAAGGTTCCTTATATTCCACCAGGCAGAGACGCAACGGTTAGTTGGTATGGGCCCGATTTTGAGTTTAAGAATACCTATAATCAACCAGTATTAATTAGAGCAAGAACATTAGGCCATTTGTTAATTATAAGTGTTTACTCTTCTGAAAATATTAATTACATACCGAAAAAAGTCCCAACTCCACCATATTAAAAAGTCCGCAGCCAATGTGCGGACTTTTTTCTTATTGTTTTTTATTATTTAGTGCACTCATTAATAGTTCCTCTGAAAACTCGGTTAATGCAGCATTATCCATTAGACTAAGATTTGTTTTAGGTGTAAAATTTTTCATCATATTTTGAATAGGAAGTGCAAGGTCCCTACGTTTTCCCTTTGTCACTCCAAAAACAGCAGCACTTAAACCAATGCCTAATAGAGACGCCCACATGGCTCCTCTACTTTTACGTTTTCTTGCAAACATTTTGAGAAACGGTTGAGCTTTAACTTTTTTCATCCAAAGCACTCCTTCAAATTGAAATGGAAAGGATTCTTCCTTCCATTTCTTTATTTTCTCTCTTTAGACAGAGGATATAGCAAGAAAATAAGAACTTAATTAGTTATTTACTGGTATGTTAGATCCTTTACCGTTTACATAATAAATTTAATTACACCGCCCTAATCAAGACGAATTCGAACGCACCACTTACCTATATTTCACATAAACTGCTACAAGATAATTGAGGTGGTGTCTTTATTTATGGGAGGTTTAACTTATTTTGACTTCTTAGCCAAATTTGGTGTGGGTGGAGCACATCCCGGTGGAATTCCATTAACAAAATACATTTTGTCGAATGAAGATATAACAAATAAATCACGTATTCTAGATGCTGGATGCGGCACTGGCCAAACAGCTGCATTTTTATATCAGCATTATTTTGCAAAAGTAGTTGGCGTGGAGATTAACCCTATCATGATTGAAAAAGCAAAAAAGCGATTTCAGGCATTAAATTTACCAATCAAGTTGGTTCAAGGGTCGATTGAGAAACTGCCCTTTAACGATGCTACTTTTGATTTTATTTTGTCTGAATCTGTTTTAGCCTTTGTTAACAAACCCGCTGCCATTAGTGAATTTTTTCGAGTCTTAAAAAAAGGCGGACGTCTAATAGCCAACGAAATGACCATTAACTCCAAACTTAGTCCGATCGAAGAATCCGAAATAATGAAGTTTTATGCTCTGGATTCTTTATTGTTGGAAGAAGATTGGCGAAATTTATTTAATCAGGCAGGATTCCAAGATATTGTTTTAAAAACAGAAAATACGAATATAAGTCATGGCAATCATTCCACTGATTTTCATTTCTCGAACAATTTCGAACCTGAGTTATTTCAAATTTTAAATGAACATGGGAATATCGTCTTAAAGTATCAAGATATTTTAAGTTACCGAATAATAACCTGCACCAAACAGTAATACGATAGGGCCTCTCTCCTCAATAGGTGAAGTGGCTTTTTTCTTTTTATACTTTTTTCCGATGAATATAAATAAGGTTTGGCCCCAAAAATATTAAATGAAAGGAGTGTTGAAACAATGGATAAGACGTTGGGTTACTTAAGAGAAATCTTGTCAAATTATACAGATGATCATTCTGAAGGCGGTCATATATACCGTAAATTATCGGAAGGCCACTATACCTCTGAAGGGTCCTTTGTTCGAGATTTAAACCAAAAAGAAATCAATTTTCTAAATAAAATACTCCCGAAAGAAATTAATTATGCTAAAGAGGAGCAGGATGAAAAAAGAGCGAATGAATTGAACGAGGTTTTCGAGCTTTTATTCTAAAACAAGAAAGAAAGCGCTTTCCAAACGAAAAGATGGCAGATATTCTGCCATCTTTTCTGGAAATAATTCATATTTTGTAATTTTATTTCCTAGGTAAGCGCAAGGTACGACAAATTGCCATCTAACCGTCCCGTTGATTCCACATTAACCGACATGTTTCCAAAAGATACTACATGCATCGTCACAAATAAGTCCTCATAACGATAAAATATTTCTTTATTCTTTATTCCATTGATTATTCTAACTAATGGATATCTTTTTTCTTAAATCTTCCACCACGGACCTCCGCAATATCTGCTACAGCTAAAAAGGCACTGTCATCATTTTCAGTCACAATTTCCTTTAATTTTGCTTCCTCAAGACGATTGATCACGCAAAAGATAACTTTTTTATCATCTCCTGAATATGCACCCTCACCATTTATATAAGTGACGCCACGACCGAGACGATTCATAATTGCATCACCGATCTGCTTTGCATTATCACTAATAATCCACACCGATTTGGATTCATCAAGCCCTGTAATGGTAATATCAATCGTTTTGTAAGCTACAAAATAGGCAATAAGCGAATACATCGCACGGTCCCAAGTGAATACAAAACCTGCACACGCTAGAATAAAGAGGTTAAAAAACATTATGATTTCCCCAACAGAAAAAGGAAGCTTTTTATTAAAAAGAATAGCTAGAATCTCGGTACCATCCAATGAGCCACCATACCGAATGACTAAACCGACTCCGATCCCAAGAACAATACCCCCAAATACCGTTGCAAGGAGAATATCTTGTGTAAAAGCTGGCACTGGATGCAGTAAGGTGGTTCCAATCGAAAGTATAATGATTCCATAGAGAGTGGATAAGGCGAAGGTTTTCCCTATTTGTTTATAACCAATAAAGAAAAAAGGTATATTTAGAATAAAGAGGAACATCCCTAATTTCCAGCCTGTTACGTACGAAAGCATAATAGAAATTCCTGTGATACCACCATCAATAACATTATTAGGGACAAGGAATATTTCTAGTCCTACAGCCATTAAGGCTGCACCTAGTGTTATTAATAGAATTCTTTGAAGGATTTTTCTCTTCGTTAATCTACGATGCTGAATCTTCGCCATAATTTCTGCCTGCTGTTCGATTAAAGTCAATTCTTGCGTTCCTGACATTATCTGGCCCCTTTCAAAAATAATTTCCTAATTATATTATATCGGATTCATCCTGCTTATTATAATCAAATGCTTTTATTTCCTTACAAAAAAGTAAAAAGGAGCTACCTCAGTGTATGAAGTAACTCCTTAGTTTTATTTACATCTTAGGAGACCCAACCATGCATTAGCCTATCGTGTTTCAACTATCAATCCCCCTAGCCTTTTTCAAACTTAAAATGGAGGTGTTCATTGAACAATGAGCTAATGTGTGTTTGTTCCGTTGAAGGAATTAATTCACATGGAATTAATGGAATTCAAATTCCTAAAAGAAACAAATTTTTCGGTATTACCGATAGAGACTCATTACTTCACCATTTGGGTTCTTCAGCTTCTTGGCAATTATCCTTTTTGGTTGGCTTCAATCTAATTCACATTGATAAATCTTAAACATTTTCCTTTGATATGGTTTTCTATGGATAACATAGGTACCAATAATAAAAGGATTTTGTTTTTCGATTTCGCCTTTCCATAGAGGGAAAACAATCGCTCCACTTGCCAAATGATTGTTAAGGATTGACCTTACTACTCGTTCACAAAACGGAACGAACACGTATGGTTGAGCCTCCTAAGAGGTTAATGTTTATTCCATCTTTTACAATTAAATTATAACACGGAATTTTTTGAATTTACGGACTGTATGTGTCAAATATGTGAATTATTGGATATTTAAGTGCTTGTAGAGAGGGGTAAATTATCTTTAAGTATGATGGAAAGGATGCGTAACATCTTATGCTTAAAGCTATTAATAAATACGCGAAGCCTTTTAACACAACTGATGATCTCGATCCATTAATCGATGCAATTGGTGATGCAAAATATGTGCTCCTAGGGGAATCTTCTCACGGAACCTCAGAGTTTTATTCACTCCGAGCAGAGCTATCCAAAAGATTAATTAAAGAAAAAGGATTCTCTTTTATTGCAGTTGAGGGTGATTGGCCCTCATGCCAGAGTATCAATCAATACATTAAGGGCTTTAACCATTCGACGAACGACGTTCGGAGAGTATTGGAAAGCTTTAATCGCTGGCCTACTTGGATGTGGGCAAACCAAGAAATGATCGGACTTATTGAGTGGCTGAAGGATTATAATCAACAAACTAATCTTTCTCAAACAGTTGGTTTTTATGGTTTGGATGTCTATAGTCTTTGGGAAAGTATGGATGAAATAATTCGCTATTTAGAAAAAACGAATTCCAGGAGTCTTCAAGCCGCGAAAAAAGCTTTTTCGTGTTTTGAACCCTTCAACCGCAATCATGAATCATACGCTGTTTCGGCTGGATATCTCTCTGAAGACTGTACGAGAGAAGCACTCGAACTTCTAGCCTCCATCCAGAAAAATAAATGGAAGTTTGCAGACAATCAGGAAAGCAGCCTGAATATGGAGGTAAACGCCCTTGTCACCGCAAATGCTGAAGAATATTACAGGACAATGGTTAAAAGTGACTCGAAATCATGGAATGTCCGTGACCACCACATGGTTGAAGCCCTCAACTCCGTGATGAATTTTTATGGAGATCATGCGAAAGCAATCATCTGGGAGCATAATACCCATGTCGGTGATGCCAGAGCAACCGACATGAAAGAAGAAGGAATGGTAAATGTCGGCCAGATTATTAGAGAACAAAATGGTATGGAAAATGTATTTATCGTCGGATTCGGGACCTATACTGGTACGGTGGTTGCATCTTCTGAATGGGGTAAAGACGTTCAAATCATGCAGGTACCTCCTGCTCAATTCGGCAGTTGGGAATCCCTAATGCATAAGACCAGTCCGACTAATAAATATTTACTTTTTACCGATCAGAACCGTGATGAGTTTTCGACCACCATTGGTCATCGTGCAATAGGTGTGGTTTATAGGCCAGAATATGAACATTTCGGTAATTATGTTCCCTCAAAGATGGGTCAGCGGTACGACAGTTTTATCTTCTTTGATCAAACAAAAGCATTGCAGCCACTTATTTTAGAACATGTACTTACATGAAAAAAAGTCTTCCTTCAGAGGTTTTGAAGGAAGACTTTTTTATTAATCCACTATTGGATCTTTAAAATTATCAGTAGTAGGAATTTTGTTTTCTTTTATTTTATTTTCCACTCGCCATTTATGTTCAACCAATTTATCATTACTAGGAATCGTTATTTCACTGCCATCTGGCATCTCAAATCGATATTGATAAAAACTGGTTGTACCTTGGTGGTTTCTGTATAGAATATATACTTTTGAAATATGATCCCATCTATATTCCTTTTCTTTTAGGCTTTTCAATGTATTATAATGAATACCCTCGTTATCCAAATAATAATAGTTGGTAACGCTTAAGATAAACGCGGGGATACTAGCTAGAATCATTACCCCCAAAACCACTTTAAACCAAATACCTTCCCATTGCTGTCTAAAAATTAGGTAGAGAGTTAAAATGACTGCGATATAAATCATCCCACCCATAAAAGTGATATATGCAGAAAATGGCGTCGAAAAAAACCATTGCGATCGAGAATAATAAACCATACTTTGGTATGATGGCACCACAATAAATGGCACAAAAATGCTGCATATGTACAAAATAATCGTATACGCAATCAGTTTTACATGATTGTCCTCAGTCGACTCTTTTTTCTTTATTAATAGCAATAATATCCCTCCATGAGTCCCCAGTATACATTTGACGAAGACTACAAAAAAAGGTTTCTCGAATATTCGGAATTTTCCTTACCTTAATATCTTGATAATTGGGATTTTTATCCGATTGTTTTAATACATAACCACCGAAAATATCCGCATACTATTTTTGTATTTCAAATATATAACGAAAGAAGGATTACTTATGACAGTTGGAACACAAGTAAAACAAGCATTGGCAGGACTAAAAAGTGCTCAGGCAAGTTTTGAAACCTTTGCACTAGCAACTGATAACCAAAATGCAAAGCAACTTTATCAACAAGCGGCACAACAGACTCAATCTGTTCTTGATAGCCTTGAACCGCGCCTTCAAGAAATTCTCAATGAAGAGCCTCAATATAATCAATAAAATGCAGTTTTAGGTTGGCATTTTTGCCAACCCCTTTTTGATATATAGATTCCCTTATGAAAGGAAGTTTACTTGTGACCATCGCTTCAAATGTTAAGCAATGTCTAGCTACTATGAAAGGAATCGAAGCACAACTGGCTTCCTTCGCGCTAAACTCTTTAGACACTGAAGCACAAGCTACATTTAATCAAGCCATGTTAACGGTTGGAGAAGTAAAGAAGGATCTCCAGTACCGTGTATTAGAACTTGAACGACATGAACCCCAATACAAAGGGTCATAAATCTTGAGGTGAGAAATGATGCCAGATTGGGTTTTTATAATAGTCCGTTCGTTAGTCTTCTTGGTACTCTTATTTATTACCACCAAAGTACTAGGTAAGAAACAAATATCTGAACTGTCATTCTTTGAATATGTTGCAGGTATTACCATTGGAAGTATTGCCGGAGAAGTCGTAACGGGTTTGGAAGGTAATATGTTCCATGGTGCACTGGCACTTATTGTTTTTGGATTCGTAACTTTTCTAGTGAATTTTTTAGCTATAAAAAGTAAAAAGTTTAGTGATTTTGCTGAGGGAAAAAGTACTGTCGTTATTAAGGACGGAAAAATTTTAGAAGAAAACTTAAAAAAAGAAAAATATACCATCGATGAATTATCGGCTCTTCTTAGACAGAAGAATATTTTTAAATTTGCTGATGTAGAATTCGCAGTGTTGGAACCGCGAGGAAATTTAAGTGCATTATTAAAAAAAGAAAACCAACCACTTACGCCCAAAGATTTAAAAATGAAAATGCCGAATGAGAAAGAACCACAAACGGTTATCATGGATGGAAATATTGTTGATGAATCGTTAAGATGTGCAGGACAAGGCAGAGGCTGGTTATATTCAGAGTTAGAAAAACTAGATGTAACACTTGATAATGTATTCCTAGGACAAGTGGATTCATACGGAGAACTCACGGTAGATCTATATGATGATAAAATTCAAGTTCCAGCTCCCGCACAACGTCCACTACTACTTGCTACCTTAAAAAAAATTCAGGCTGATTTAGAGATCTTTTCGCTTGAGACCGATTGTGAAAAATCAAAAGCAATGTATAAGCGTAATGCAGAGAAGATTCAAGAAACCATAGATGTCTTAAGTCCTTATTTAAACGGTTAATTTCACTAAAAGCAGCAATATAAAATCCTTATCAAGCTTATTTGATAAGGATTAATCATTTCTAACTATTCATTTTTAGCGATTGTTCATTCTGAATATTTTTCTGGTTACTTTTATGTGAAAAAAAGCTGTGCAGGATCATACCAACCATGACCAATCCCATACCCCACCAAGATAGAAGCGTCGGGAAGGTGCTGTTTAGTAATAATATTTCTCCAAGAACTGCAAATAATACCTCCACAGATTGTGTCGCCTCAACGGCCGCAAGTTTCTGCATATTTCCTCTAACAAGATCGGTTGCTTTAAAAAATAAAATGGTGGCAACGACTCCTGAGGTTACAGCAACAAGTCCGGATTGGATTATTTGCCCTTTGCTTGGTGTGCCAATCGTAAATAGCCCATAAATCGATAAAACAATCCATAATGGAAGACTAGCTAAGGTCATCCCTAATACACGTTGGAAGACATCCAGCCGTCCGCCACATATATCCATCATTTTTCGGTTTCCTAGTGGATAAGCAAATGAAGCAATCAGCACAGGAAGAACACCCAGGGAAATCGCACCAATTGATATTTGATTGGCCTGTTCCATTTGGATCAAGATAATTCCTAATAGGATTATCACTGACATCCCCAAGCCCTTAAATGGGATTTTTCCCTTTTGCTGGATTGGACCTTTTTCAGTCATAACCCGTTCGTAAAAAAATGGCGCCAGCAAAGACCCTGAGATAATCGTTACCTGCCAAGTAGCTGCAATGAGCCACCCTGGGGCATATGCTGCAGAAAAACAAATAGGGCCATAAAATAATCCAAAACCAACCGAACTCCATAATAGCCAACTACCTGGATTTTTTTTCATATCCCAAAGCAAGGGTTTAAGATTTTTTCTTCCAATGACAATAATAAGTAAAAAAGGGACCATAAAGAAATACCTTAAAGATGCACTCCAAATCCAGCTGCCCCCTGCCTGGTCCATCGATCTGTTGAGGATAAATGTAAATGCAAAAAAGAAAGCCGCTAAGATACCTAAAATAATCGGCCGCAATAATCTCTACTCCTTCTATTACATTTTTAATATGTATATAGTGTATTTTCCATTATAATAGGGGAACTATCAAGTTGTAATTTTTATTGAGTTCATATGTATACAAACTTTTTTTACGCATAAAGTTTTTTGGATACAGATGAAACTTTCTTATCCCCCATTCGTAAAAAGAAAAGATTACTAAAAAAAGTGAGGTTGAGATCCATGTTTGGAAAAGTAGCTGCCGATATTTTAGGTTTAAGTGATGTGGGTGCTGTTATTAAACCAGAGAATTATGACAAGGTAGACGCAGACGATTATGTCATGCATGAAGACAATGAAAAAATTTATTTTCTTATCAAATCCAAATCAGATGAATATTGCTTTACCAACAATGCTCTTATCCATTTAAATGGAACAAGTGCAACCAGCAAAAAGCGGATGCTCCATCGTTATAGTTATGCTACCAACCGAATCTCAGACGTTTATCTTGAAACAGCTGGAACAGTTGACCTTGACGTCGAAATTAAATTTAAAATTGGTTCTGTACCTTTCTCCATTGATGTACATAAAAAACATATTGAGGAAATTAAGGATTTATATAAAGCCCTAATTAAAATTTCAGAAATATCACATGAAAATGAAATTTCCCTTCAGTTTGCTAAACAAAGCTTAGATGTTGCCTCCACTACTTTAGGTCGTGTTACAAGTGCAGACAGTAATTTGGTTGTACAATTCAAAATGCTTAATCAAGCAGCTTTTCAATGGTTAGAAGACAGTAAAAAGCAATATATAGTCAAAGACTTCGGCTATGTATTCGAAAAGTATATTAACAACTAATAAACAAAAAGGCTTGCATCTATTTAATAGATGCAAGCCTTTTTTATGGACTTGGCCGATGAAACAGCCCCATCACTTCAATCGTTTCTGTAATATTAACAAAGGCACGTGAATCGACTTCCGTGATTAAGTTTTTCACTTCATTCAGTTCATATCTGGAAATGACTGTTATCAATACATTCCGCTGGCTATTTGAGTATCCGCCAACACCGTCCAAAACAGTTAAGCCTCGATACAAATTTTTTAGTAAATGATTCCTCATCTCTTCACCTTTATCAGTAATGATCATTAGAGTTAATTTTGCATGATCCGTATAGATTGCATCGACTACTTTACCGGTCACAAAAATAGATACTAAGGTATAAAGTGCAGAATCCCAATCGAACAAAAATCCACTGATCATAATAACTACCGCATTCATGCCTGAAAGTAACGTACCAATTGGAAAATCCCTTTTTCTGGCTACGATCATGCCAATAATGTCAAATCCCCCAGTCGATCCGGAACAACGGAAAACTATTCCTACACCTAAGCCCGTTAACGCACCACCAAAAATAGATGAAAGAATTCTATCATCTGCGATAGCAAATACGGGAATTACATACAGTCCTATCGAGATAACAATAACCGAAAAGATCGAATTCACGATAAATCTTTTTCCTAACATTTTATATCCAATAATTAACAAAGGAAAATTTAGCAGGAAATTTGCCACTCCAGTATTCACCGGTGAGATCATCCCTAATATCATTGAAATTCCACTTAATCCACTGCTCAATACTTCATGTGGGATTAAGAAAAGGTTAAACGCAACCACAATAATTAGAGATCCCAACATCATTCCAACAATCTGCATGGTAAAAATCCTCCTAATACGAACAGGCGTCAATTCTAATTCAAAATAATACCGATACTCTCACTTAAAGTAAAATAAAAAAATTAATTTAAAAAAAACAAATTATCTGATAAATACTGATTAGAAAATTACATATTGACAATTCTATAAAAACTCATTTACTATATTAATATATTTAATTTCATATAATAAATCCTCATCAAACCGATGAGGTAGAGGTCGCGGTTTTTATTAGTAAAGTGGACGAGATGTGAGAGACATTCATGACTCTACTTAAAAGGAAAAACTGCCGAAGTGTGCTTTTACTCTTCAAAAAGCATGCTGGGTCTGTCTTCAAATAGGAACAGAACTGTCACGATTATTTCTACCAGCTAATCGTGTTGAGCTATCTTTCGGAAGGTATGATGCGGGGTATTGACAATGCCATCGATTATTCCTCGATGGCATTTTTTGTATTCCAAACTCCTTCTCGAAAAAAAGAAGAAAAGAGGAGTCAAGACTATGCAAACTGCTAGAGTATTAAAAGAGTCTGAATATACAAGTGATTTAACAATACAAAAAGCTCCATCGGAATTAAAAAGAGGGTTAAAATCTCGTCACCTCACTATGATTTCCCTTGGCGGAACGATTGGAACAGGACTTTTTCTTGCCAGCGGCGGCGCCATCCATAGTGCAGGACCTGGCGGAGCCATTCTATCCTATCTTGTTATTGGTGTCATGGTTTTCTTTTTGATGCAAGGTTTAGCTGAAATGGGTGCCTATATGCCCGTTGCAGGAAGCTTTAGTACGTATGCCACCAAATTTGTCGACCCATCCCTTGGCTTTGCACTAGGCTGGAACTATTGGTATAACTGGGCCATTACCATTGCTGCAGAATTAGCTGCTGTAACGATGATCATGAAATTTTGGTTTCCAGATACACCGTCATTTATTTGGAGTGGTATCTTTTTAGTGATTATGTTTCTCTTAAACTACCTTTCTGTCAAAGGTTTTGGAGAGGCAGAATATTGGTTTTCCTTAATCAAAGTGGTAACAGTTATTATTTTTGTTGTTACTGGGACGTTAATGATTATTGGTATCATGGGTAACGAAGCACCTGGCTTCAAAAACTTCACGATTGGTGATGCACCGTTCCACGGTGGGTTTTTGTCGATGCTAGGCATCTTTATGGCTGCAGGCTTTTCCTTTCAAGGAACAGAACTTTTGGGTGTGGCAGCAGGTGAAACAGAGGATCCAAAGAAAGCCATCCCACGTGCAGTAAAACAAGTGTTTTGGCGTATTTTATTATTTTATATATTGGCGATTTTGGTCATCGGTCTTCTTATACCTTATACAAACGACAATTTAGCAAATGGCGATGTTACTGTGAGCCCATTTACTTTGGTTTTCCAAAAGGCAGGAATCGCTTTCGCTGCATCAATCATGAATGCAGTAATCTTAACTGCCGTTTTATCAGCAGGAAATTCAGGCATGTATGCATCAACCCGTATGCTTTGGGATTTAGCCCGTCAAGGTAAAGCCCCAAAATTCCTTGGTAAATTAAACAAAAGAGGCGTTCCAGTTAACGCCTTAATCGCAACAACTTTAGTGGGCACACTCGCTTTCCTTGCATCATTCTTTGGTGACGGAACAGTATATGTCTGGTTATTAAATGCATCAGGGATGTCTGGCTTTATTGCTTGGCTTGGGATTGCTGTATGTCATTATCGTTTCCGAAAGGCATTTATTGCCCAAGGTAAAGATTTAAGCTTATTACCATATAAATCCAAACTCTTCCCATTTGGTCCAATCTTTGCTTTTCTTGTATGTGGATTTGTTGTCTTAGGACAAAACTATTCAGCATTTATGGGTGATCAAATTGATTGGAATGGAGTATTAGTCTCGTATATCGGCCTGCCATTATTCTTACTTGTATGGTTAGGATATAAATTCACTAAAAAAACCAAAGTAATTCCTTTAAAGGAATGTGACTTAAACCAATAATTCTAATTGAAATAGTACGCAAAAATGCGTACTATTTTTTTCAAAGAAAAAACAGACTCTATGTTTGAGTCTGTTTTTATGCTTCTATGCTTTCTTCTCCTCTGAAGACCAAATATATAAATCTTCAATGCGGCAATTCAATTCTTTGGAAATGGTCATCGCAGTATTTAAGCTCATTACTTTCTTTGACAAGTAGTCGTTGAGTTGAGTTTGTGGAATATTTGTATTCCTTTCCAAACTTTCCAAGTCCATACCGTTTTTGGATAGTAATTCTTTGAGGTTACTTTTTCTTGCCTTATAATTTGTCAATATGACACCTCACTTTCTTTAAAGCATAACACATTACGTTTTGTTTTGAAAGGAAGTGGGCTTTAAGAATTCCATTTGGGTTTAATTATCCAATAAGATAGCAATGGGTTAAGGATTTTATGATATACTAACTAAGGAATAGGTAAAGGGGTGTTAAAGTGAAAAACTCAACCAATCTATACAAAAACGGACAATCTGTAAATATTATTGAAACTGGCGAAGTCGTCACCATTCTAAAATCACAATATGTAAAAAACATGAAAAGATATTCTTATATCGTTAAAGAACACCCAGAAACATTCTTTTTCGAAGAGGAATTAAAGGACCAATAATATCAAAAAAGAGAAGACCAGTTTTTAAACTGGTCTTCTCTTTTAAATTGGCTGTGTTAAACTTGTCTGTTGATTTCCGTTCCAGGCACTTCGCTTTCCGCGGGCGTGCCGGGGAGCCTCCTCGTCGCTTTGCTCCTGCGGGGTCTCCCCTGCCCCGTACTCCCGCAGGAGTCTTCGTGCCTGAAACGAAGAGCAACAGAGTGCTAAAAACAACATTAACCTTTAACACAGCCTTTTAATTAAAACTCAGCATTCCCTGTTGTTCTTGGGAACGGAATAACGTCTCTAATATTAGTCATTCCTGTTAGATACATAATTAAACGCTCAAAACCAATACCATAACCTGAATGTTTTGTGCCGCCATACTTCCTTAATTCCAGGTACCACCAGTAATCTTCTTCAGTCATGCCAAGTTCATTTATTTTACCTGCTAAGATTTCTTCACGTTCTTCACGCTGACTGCCGCCTATCAATTCACCAATTCCTGGTACTAATAAATCTGTTGCCGCAACTGTTTTGTTGTCTTCATTTAGTCTCATATAGAAAGCTTTGATTTCTTTTGGATAATCAGTAACAAATACAGGTCGTTTAAATACCTTTTCGCTTAAATAGCGTTCATGCTCGGTTTGCAAGTCAAGGCCCCATTCAACTGGATACGCAAACGTTTCACCGGACTCCCGTAAAATATCAATAGCTTCCGTATAGGTCACACGGCCAAAGTCCGCCGTATAGGCATTATTTAAACGGTCTAGTAAACCTTTTTCAATAAAGCTGTTAAAGAAATTCATTTCTTCAGGAGCCTGTTCTAATACATAGCCAATTACGTATTTCACCATTTCTTCAGCTAAATCCATAATATCTGGCAGTTCAGCAAAGGCAACTTCAGGCTCAACCATCCAAAATTCTGCCGCATGTCTTGCAGTATTAGAGTTTTCTGCTCTAAATGTTGGGCCAAAGGTATAGACATTCCGGAATGCCAAAGCAAACGCCTCAGCCGACAACTGCCCGCTTACGGTCAAATTGGTTTCTTTATTAAAGAAATCCTTGCTAAGATCTGTTTTGCCCTCTTCATTTTTTGGAAGATTGTCCATATCTAAGGTAGTTACTCGGAACATTTCCCCCGCACCTTCAGTGTCACTGCCGGTAATGATTGGTGAATGAACGTACACAAACCCTTTATCTTGGAAAAATTTATGAAGCGCATAGGATGCAAGCGATCTTACACGAAAAACGGCTGAAAACGTATTTGTCCTTGGTCGTAAATGAGCAATTGTTCGTAAGTATTCAAACGAATGCTTTTTCTTTTGCAATGGATAATCCACATTAGACGTACCTTCAATCACAATGTCAGTTGCTTTAATTTCAAAAGGCTGCTTTGCTTGTGGAGTATGAATAAAATCCCCTTTCACCCTAATAGAGGAGCTGATTGGGAGTTTGGCAATTTCCTTAAAGTTCGCTAACTGTTCATCAAATACAATTTGTACACCTTTAAAAAAGCTGCCATCATTTAATTCAATGAACCCAAAAGTTTTGGAATCACGAATGGTACGAATCCAGCCGGATAATTCTACCTTTTGATCAACATAGCTTTCGGTATTTCTGTATAAGTCCTTAATTAAGGCCTGTTTCATTGATTTTCCTCCTAAATCTTATGTAAAAAAGTAAAAAACCTTCCATCCCAATTGGGACGAAAGGTAATATTCCACAATACTATCATCGTTTTTCTTTTATCCCTTCAATATTATATAAAAATCATATCAAATTAGCAATATTCAACAAGATTTCCGTTTTAAAAGTAATTTTTTAATTCGTTGTCGACTCTTTTGATAAGATAGTATTCTGTCCAGTAAATAGGACATTCAGCCATTTTATCCGGTCATAAAGTGCATCTTCACAGTTGGAAAATAAATGATTCGTATCATACCAACTGATTTTTTTAGGAGAGCTGGCGATTGAATAAAAAGAGCTAGCTTGGTCTCGATCGATGTATTCGTCATTTTCGGCAAATTGGAAAAATATTGATGCTGGCGAAGCATTTTTAACATAATGAATCGCATCCAATTTCTTAAGACTCGATATAAAATATTCGAATCGTTCAGGAGGTAAAAAGCCACGAATTAGCATGGCTAATGGATGCTCACTTGTCATTTGCATCTCTGACACTTGCCCATATCCAGAGATCAGAATAAAAGTTTTTATGCGAGGATCAATACCTGAAAGAATTCCACCCCACGCTGCCCCTATGCCTTGACCGACAAAAGCAATCTTGGATTTATCCACATGCCCTAGCTCACTAAGCAATGTGATTCCCCTTTTTATATCCATTACTGTTTGAATGTATTTTTGAATATCTGCTATTTCTTCAATGGTTTTTGAAAACTCGTTCTTTCCTTGTAACTTTTGATTTCCATTCCCTCTTAAGTATTGGGCTTCAATAAGCAGGGTAATATAGCCCTTGGTAGCTAGAATTTGGGCTTCACAGAAAAATGTTTTTCTATCTCCTTGACTTGGGTGCATATAAATGACTGCAGGAAGAGGGCCGAGTTTATCAGGTATGAATAGAAAGGCAGAAACCTTGCCTTTGAAAGGGCTTTCATATTTGACATCATTAATGTGAAAACCATTTTTGGCAATTGATTTAACCACCTCAAATCCAGAAAGTTTTTCTTCCTTAAATTCAAACATTAACAACCGCCCCCGCGAAGATTCTTTATTATAATTTATTTGAATTTTCTGATTAATAGACCATATATCCAAGATTCTTATAAAAAAAACATAATCTCCAAAGTTTTTGATGAATTTTCAGAATATTAGCAGGAAAAACGTTGCTTCTCGTCGAAATAGTAAAAAAATGTTATTTTTGATTATAGAGGAGTGTTAATTGTGGATAAGGTAACATGCATTGCCTACCTATTATACAAATCATCTAAGAATCAAGACATTAAAGAAAAAGCAATCCTTTTATTAAACGGAGATGTGTCCATACGGGATTTAAAAAGAAATGCGTCTATTCAGGCAAATGTGGTCATCGCAGAATCACTACTGAAAAAGAACCAAATCGACAAAGACCAAGTTCAACTCTTTGCGGAGCAATTTATGTATTTGGAAGTATAACCTTTCAAGTTGGAAGTTATTGTCCAATTTGTTTTTCATAACAAAAAATACCACTTCCATTTTTCATGGTTGCTGAATTATAATAGGTAAATCCTAATGCTTCCCAAAAGCGTTGCGCTCGGATGTTCTCTTTTAAAACACCAATTCTAACGGCTTTCTTACCTCGTTTTAGCATTTCATTTTCGTAGACTGCAAATGCCTGTGCACCGAACCCATATCCTTGATAATCTCCATGCAGCAGTAATAGACCCAGCCACGGGTAATGGTCTTTCGGATTTTCTATCAAGTAATCAATTATTCCAATGTACGTATCATCAAGCTTAATAAAGACACTGTTTGTATTAGGATTTAAGAACTCTTCTTCCATGTCAGCAAGTGTTCTGGCCTCTCTACCATTTTCAAAAATATTATATTCGGGATTCGAGTTAATCATCTCGAGTGCAATATATAACGTTTCTTTTTTAACCTCTTCAAAATACATTGAAATTAGAAACCTCCATTTTATAATTTTTCTAATATGATTATATCAAAACTTAATACTTTAGAAATGTTTGTCGAACAATTCATGTCATAATTTTTTAAATTGTTAAATACGTTTAATCGTTGTGTAATTTTATAACATTACAAAACCAATTATTTTATTTATAGAAAAGGAGATTTTATTTATGGTACAAGTAGAAGTAACAGTAACTTTTGAGGGAAAAAGCTATTTAACAAATGTTATCGCCAATCGTGAAACTTCAGAGGATGAAATATTCCAACTTGCATTAGAACAAGTTCAAAAGCAATGGAAGAAATAATAAAAACCCAGCAGATGTGATTCTGCTGGGTTTTTATTTGTTTAGATTTAATCACTCGTTACAATTTTTTGAAGCTGGCGTGAATGAATGCTACGTAAAGTAATGTAAGAAATAAGACTACCAATTAAGGCTAATAGCATGTCCCATTGGGTATCCCAGACATCCCCTTGAGTGCCAAGGAAGGCCTCAGCTGCTTCTCCTGTCAACAAAGCCACAGTGAATTCGACTAATTCATAGGTTGCACTAATGGCTAAACATATGCAGATCACCGTGACGGGCAGCCATTTGGATTCGCGCAACGGAGAAGTTCTTATCAATAATTCACGGATAATAATCGCAGGAATAAACCCTTGAGCAAAATGGCCAAGACGGTCATAATAATTGCGGTCCAAGTCCCAAATATCTCTAAACCAATTAAACAACGGCATTTCAGCATATGTATAGTGACCGCCAATAAATAAGATTGAAGCATGAACAAGGACTAAAAAATAAACAAGTATTGTAAATTGAAAGAAACGATAGGTTAACAATAAGATAAATACACCAATTAGTGCCGGAATCACTTCTAGCCACCACGTAAAACGATCATGCGGATGAATCGCCGACCAAATAAGAACAGTAGAGAAAAGAAGGAGAAAAATAATAAGACTTCGATGTTCCTTTAGCAAGCGAATACCTCGTTTCCAAGTTTGTTGGTAGAAAGCATGTATAAAGGTGCTTACAAAATACTTTCTTTTATGAACTAAAGAAACTGTATGTTTCTACGATGAGACATACAGTTTCTTTTTTGTTAGATTACACTTGTTTTTTCGAGGGAGTAGGTATCGTTTGGCGTTTCTTCCATTAGCGGACTAATCCCTGATGTGGTAAGCAAATGCAGCTCATGCATGGCTCTTGTACAGACAGTATAAAATAATTTCCGTTCACTTTCTTCCTTGTATTGGGAACAATCATACAAAATAACTGCATCGAATTCAATCCCTTTCGCCAGGTACGAAGGAATGACAAGAATCCCTTTTTCATAGGAGATTGTTCCCTTCTCAATTAGATGCAATGGAATCTCGTTCTTAAGCTCACGATAGGCCTTTATGCTTTCATCAGAGGTCCTGCAGATGACTGCAATAGTACGATGTCCTTCATTTTGAAAATCTTTTATTTTCCTTATAATTAATCCTGTTCTGCCATCCTCATCAATGACTGAAACTAACGGCTTCCTGCCCCTGCGATTAAAGGGTTCAATCTTTTCCCCGCCCTCAATCAACGTACTGGTAAAGTCGACAATTTCCTTTGTCGATCGATAGGTTTTGGTAAGGACAAACGATTCGACCTCCTCCCCTGCTTTGACTTGGTTAGTTAGAACAGTTTCCGCACCCGTAGCACCAGAAAATATTGCTTGATTAAAATCCCCAAGCAATGTCATTTTGCTATAAGGAAATAGAGTTTGAATAAAAGCAAACTGAAATGGTGAATAATCTTGTGCTTCATCAATAAAAATATGCCGAATCGCCGTATTAGACTTACGCCCCTCAATTAAATCCTGGAGATACACATATGGCGTGGCATCCTCATATGGAATGATCTTTTCATTTAATTTATCCATTGTCTGACTGCAAATTTTATTCCATTCAACCGGCAGGCTTTTATCTATATATTCAGCTTGCTTAAATAACTGGCAATAAACGCGGGGAGCATCAACAAACCGTAAACTTTTTACGCGTGTAAATAATGGCTTGAACTTCTCTTTTACGACCATTTCTGCAAGAAACTTTTGCTCCTGCTCAAAATCATCAAATGAATTCCCGGAAAATTGATTCTTTTCCTGAAGCTTTTTGAAAGCCTCCATAAAATCTTCTTTTTCGAGGTATTGGATTTCATCCTCCACCCAACTCCTTGATCGCTCTTGTCTAACTTTTCGCTTTAGGTCTCTTAACAACCATTCTTTAACAAGCTTCATTCGATTAGGAATGGTAATGTGATCCTCTAAGGAATAAAAATAATCATGAATCTCCTTTTTAGAAATTAATACATCGCCTCTAAATTTTAAATCCCTAAAAATTAGGCCCTTCTGAGATAAACCCTTCGCGTACTGATCGATAATATTCTTAAAGTCCAAACTTGCTTTAAAGCGAATCCCCTCAACTCTTTCATGATAATCCTTTTCATCCTTTCCACTTAGCAAATACTCCATCTGGGTAAAAGGATCTTCCACATCAAATTCCTTCCCTAATCGAGAATTTAGGTATTCCTGAAAAGTGGATTGCTGCATATTTTCTTCCCCAAGCTCAGGTAAAACTGTGGCAACATAGCTATTAAAAAGCGGGTTAGGCGAAAATAACATAATATTTTCTGAATTTAAAGTCCCACGATAACGATAGAGCAGGTAGGCAACCCGTTGCAGGGCTGCAGACGTTTTCCCACTCCCCGCAACTCCTTGAACGATCAGTATTTTTGCACGTTCATTGCGAATAATTTCATTTTGCTCTCGTTGAATAGTAGCAACAATGCTTTTCATTTGAGTACTCGCATTGTTTCCAAGGACCTCCTGAAGCATTTCATCTCCAATCGTTACCCCTGTATCAAACATCCCTTTAATCTCGGAGGCTTTAATAATAAATTGACGCTTTAAGCTCATCTCCCCTTCAATTATTCCTTCTGGGATTTTATATTGAGCTGTGCCTGGTGAGTAGTCATAATAGAGGCTTGATATGGGTGCGCGCCAATCATAAATTAAGAAGTTTTCATCATGTTCGTCCATCAAGGATGCAATTCCAAGGTATACCTGGTCCATGGCGGCTTCCCCTTTTTCTAAAAAATCGATCCGGCCAAAGTATGGGGAATACTTTAATCTTGACAGGGTGTTAAGCTGTTTATCCAGCTGTTTATGTGTCCGCTCACGTTCAGAGAGGAGTTCAACCTGCTGTTTGATACTCGCTGCTGTTTCAATTACATCATCAGGTTCATCTAAATTGACGGTTACATCTTCCCAAAATTCCTTTCGAATCTCAAGGACATCTGCACCTACTTTTCCTGCATTTGATTTTAATTTATTTATTTTTTTATCAATTTCATTTACCACTGAAGTGACTCTTGTTTGTTCCATTTGCCAATCTTTGCTTAGTAAATCGCTCATCCAACCACTCTCCAGGTAAGTTTTGGTCAATTGTTGACAATTGAATCTAATTGTGTTAATGTTATAATAGGTATTTTTTAAACAATTACATAATAAATAATTTATGCCAACTGTCATTTTATCATGCTGCCCCGACATTTTCAAGAAGATTATCACTACGAATCAAAAACGCCTTTTGGGCGTTTTTTTATTGTCAATTTTCCTTTACAGCACCCGATAAATCTATAACCTTTCCCTTATAGAAAATTCAATCTGCCATTTTAACTTATAAAGATAGTATTGGAAAAATCTAAAAAAAAATTAATAAAATCTAATTGACAATAAGTTTGTCAGCAACATATAATTTATCTTGAATTAAGTTATTTTGATTTCGAGATAAAATGATTAAAAACAAACATACTGGAGGAATTTAAGAATGACTAAAACAAAATGGGCTCTTGATGCATCACACAGCAGTGTAGATTTTTCTGTTCGCCATATGATGATTGCAAATGTGAAAGGTACTTTCAACAAATTTGATGCGACAATCGAAGCAGATCCAACAGATTTAACAACAGCAAATATTGAATTTTCCGTTGATACAGCAAGTGTTAATACAAGAAATCAGGATCGTGACGGACATTTAGTTTCAGCAGATTTCTTTGATGCAGCAAATCATCCAGCGATGACATTTCGCTCCACAAAAATTGAAAAAACTGACGATGGTGAATACAACGTTACAGGTGATTTAACACTTCGCGGAGTGACAAAACCAGAAACCTTTGCGGTTACTTTTGAAGGTCAAGGAAAAGATCCATGGGGGAATGAAAAAGTTGGTTTCAGTGCAGAAGGTACGATTAATCGTTCTGAATATGGCCTAGTTTGGAATGCTGCCCTTGAAACTGGCGGCGTCCTAGTAGCTGATAAAGTAAAAATCAACCTTCAAATTCAAGCAGCAAAAGCTGAATAATTAAGGTTAATACAATAGGCATCAGGCGTGAATCCACTAAAGAGTTCACGCCTGATATTTGTATTTGAATAATATAAAAAACTAAACTATCAATCGATCTAGCTCTTCTTTCAAAAACTTAGCAAGCTCCAACATTCCAAATTTACCTGCCTTTGTTTCCGCCTCTGAATTATAATTCGTATTTGTATTGATGTCATACGTATAAATTTCGCCTGCTCCACTACGAATAAATTCAATGCCGGCAACTTGAATATGGTTTGCAGCAAGTACATGCTCATACTTTTTAATAATCGGGGCTGAAAAATCAGTAATGATTTCAAATTTTGGTTTCTCTTCCTTTTCTTCACCAACTGGACAAAATAAATCACCAATCTGGCAGGCATCTGCCGGGCATAATTGAAATCCATCAGACGTATCTACTTTAACTGCATATACGAATTTCCCACCAATAAATTCACAGCGCGTAATTAAACTCTCTGGTGCTTGTATGTAATCTTGAATTAATGTTACGCCGTCCACTGGTTCTTCGAAAGAAGGTCCTTCTACATAATTTTTTAATCCCTCTAAGGATTGAAAAAGCTGAACACCCAACCCTTTTCCGGCTCGGTTATGTTTTGTGATAAAAGGTTTATTTATAAATTCAACTGCCGCCTCAAGGATTTGCTCCTTTCCTACGGCTGCGATGGTTCGAGGTGTTTGGATTCCGTATTTATTTAGTTCTAAGTATTGAATAACCTTACTAACTTCCAGCTGAAGGGCTCGTGTTCCGTTAATAACTTTTCTGCCGTGCGCTTCAAGCCAGGCGAGGACTTGTCCAGCAAATTCGGGAGCAAACCGATGACCTCTTGTATGTGAGGACGCACTCATCCGGTTATAAAAAACTCCTTCTGGTGGTTCTTTTGAAAGGTCCAGACGTCCACTGTCTAAATGCCATTCTTCATAAGGCACACCTAATTCGTCTAACCGCTTTGTAAGATGAATGGTCCAGTCGCTATTTTCATGGATGATATATACTTTTTTCAAAAGAAAAGACCCCCTCGTACTGATAATATTCTATTAACTTTGCGGGCTTAATTTGCAGAAATCTATCATATTATAAAGTTTCATACTACTATAATTTTAGAATTCTATTAACGATTTGTGAAGTAGCAAATCGGTTTCCGAATTATTTTTCCTTAGGATTCGATAAAATTCAACAAAAATAATACATTTGCCGTCGGTATATATACGAACTAATATACAAATTGTCAGAATAAATAGAAAAACAAAGAGAAATCCCTATTGTTTTGTTTCAATTTTCGAAATATTATTTACTAGCAAGCTAAAAAAATTAGGAGGAGTTTTATGAAGAAACTATTAAAAACAGGTCTATCAACCGCAATCATGGCTGGTACATTGTTTGGTGGATTCCCGGGCAACTATGCAAGTACATCAGGTGGATCTCTACCAAAAAGTCCGACTACTTTTTCAAAATCTTATGGATCACTAGACTTATCGGTAGTAAATGAAGATAAATTGATAGAGTTACTAATTAGAGATGGTGTTATCTCTCCGGATGCAACTCAAGCCGAGAAAGAAAAAGCACTACATAATTACCTAGTACAAAAAGGTAAAGAAGATACCGTAAAAACGAATGACCCAATCGCTGCAAAAGTAAAAGCTGGTGACGCGAAAAAGCAAAAAAAGTTTAAAGAATACAATAATGGGATGATGAAAGGAAACGGTAACAAATACGGGCAAGACGTAAAAGAAGGAAAATCTCCTGGAGTCGTTAAACAAGGTAAACTTTTAACGCTTGTAGTAGAGTACTCGGATTTTGCTCACAACCAAATTCAGCCAAGTCAAACAGATAACTATTACAAGGATTATACGATTGATCACTTTGAAGAAATGATTTTTGGCGCTAACGGAGTAACAGGTCCAAAAGGAGAAAACTTCATTTCTCAAAAGCAATTTTATGAACAGCAATCTGGTGGTACCTACACAATTAATGGTAAGGCATATGGGTGGTTAAAAGTACCTGGAACTGCTAAGTTTTACGGTGCCGATAAAGGTACTGGACACGATAACGTAACACCAGGTGGTGCCGCACAATTAGTAAGAGACACATACAAAGCTGCTATCGATGCTGGAATACCGTTACAAGATTATGATTTGGAGGATCCGCATGATTTAGATGGAGACGGTAATTTCTGGGAGCCAGATGGATTAGTCGATCACCTTCAAATCATCCACGCTGGTATGGGACAAGAAGCTGGCGGCGGTTCCCTTGGTAATAACGCAATCTGGTCACATCGTTCAGCAGTATTCAATGATCCAGATGGTCTTGGCAAAGGATTGCCAGGATTCTATGACTATACTGTAATGCCAGAAGACGGTGCTACTGGCGTATTCGCTCACGAATATGGTCATGACTTAGGCCTTCCTGATGAATATGATACAAACTACTCTGGTGCTGACGAGCCAAATCAATATTGGTCCATTATGTCAAGCGGATCATGGGCTGGAAAGGTTCCTGGAACAGAACCAACAGGTTTCTCCCCTTATGCCAAGCAGTACTTCCAAGCAACACTTGGAGGAAAATGGACTGATCCAACAGTTGTTAATTTAGAGGATGTTACTTCAAAAGGAACACAGTTTTTACTTGATCAAGCAAATTCACCACTAGGAAAAAATAACCAGGCGATTCGAGTAAATTTACCACAAAAGAAAAAACACCTATTAGATCCGTTTGCTGGCAAATTCTCTTTCTGGGGTGGCACTGGCGATGAGTCTGACAACAACATGATAACTTCTGTTGATTTAACGGGTAAGACTTCTGCTACATTGGATTTCGACGCTTTCTATAAAATTGAAAATGAATGGGATTATGCTTTCGTACAAGTTTCTGAAGATAACGGAACAACTTGGAAGTCTCTTTCAAACGCGAACACGACTTCCCGTGTAGTATCTGGTGTTTATCCAACAATTCCGGCAAATCTTCCAGGCTTCACTGGGGACTCCAATGGCTGGACTAAACAATCATTTGATTTATCTGCTTATACTGGCAAAAAGATCCAAGTTAAGTTCCGTTACATTACTGACTGGGGATACAACGACACTGGTTTCTTTGTTGATAATGTAAAGGTTACTGCTGACGGAACAAGTGTATTAAATGAAGACGGTGAAGGATCAACTTCAGCTTTCACACATAATGGCTTCAACAAGTTCGACGGCAATGTCTACGCAGATCACTACTACTTACTTGAATGGCGTAATCATCAAGGAGTAGATCAAGGTCTTGCTCATATTAAACGCGGAAGTTCTTTAATGAGCTATGATGGTGGGTTAGTAGTTTGGTATGTTGATAATAGCTACACTGATAACTGGACAGGTACTCACCCTGGAAATGGATTCCTAGGTGTAGTAGACTCCCATCTAGACAAGGACTTACAATGGATTCTAGCTAATGGGAAAACTGCAAAAGCAAGTACTCGTTTCCAAATCGCAGATGCAGCATTTGGCTTAGATCCTACTTCAGAATTAAATATAACTTATCCGGGTATTCAAACATTGAATGTACCTAGTCAACCAGCTGTATCTACATTTGATGACAGCAAATCATACTTAAATGAATTCTTACCAGATGCTGGTCGCGATATCCCGCACTATGGACTAAAAGTCCGTGTAAACGGTCAATCTAAAGACAAATCTGTTGGATCTATCGTAATCTATAAGTAATGAAATGAGTCCCACCTTCTTACTCTAGAAGGTGGGACTTTTTTAGGGAAGAATTGTAACTCTCGTGCCATTTGGTACTATATCTGCCAGCTGCATAACATCACGATTATACATTCTTACACAGCCATGAGAGACCGCTTTCCCTATCGAACTTGGGTTGTTGGTACCATGAATACCATAGCCCTGTTTTGATAACGACAGCCACAATACGCCGAAGGGTCCCCCAGGATTATATTGCCGATTAACAATCACGAAATCCCCAGTTGGTGTATTTGTCAACATCTTCCCTACGGCGATGGGAAAAATTTTCACTAGTCTGCCATTATTGTATAATGAAAGTCTTCGTTTACCAACAGAGATTTGAATGGAATATGGAATCGTAGAAGGCTCTGGCAGACCTGGAATTTGAATTTTTTGTCCCACATGTAAATGCCCGACCCCAGGATTAGCTGCATAAAGGCTTTGGAGACTTACGCGATAATTTGCAGAGATAATCCCCAGCGTTTCCCCTGGCTTAACTGTGTGAATCATAAGACCCCACCTTTCTCTTGACAGCATATGCCCAAACAAGTTTGTGGGTAACCTTATTCATTATTCAAATCGAAATAGCGGAGCCATGTCCTCTCTTTGGTGATGGACATAAAAGTAATCATTACTTGCCTTATCATAAAGATAATCATTCTTCCATTCATTAATGTTTAAGGTAATTTCTCTTATCGCATTTACAAACAACATAATTTCTTCATTGGTCATAATCGGATGGATTGAGAACCGGACCCATCCTGGTTTCTGCGACAAGTCCCCCTGGTTAATTTTCTCAGTAATTTGCAAAGAGGATTCTTTATCAATATGAAGGAGATGATGCCCATAGGTCCCTGCACAAGAGCATCCTCCTCTTACTTGAATTCCAAACCGGTCATTGAGCAGTCGGACAATTAAATTGTAATGAATATTTTCAATATAAAACGAAATAATCCCGAGACGTTTGCTTTTATGTCCCGCCAATAAATGAACACCAGGTATTTCAACTAATTTAGGTAGGAGAATACTTAACAGCTCCTTCTCTCGTTCCAATATATTGTCGACACCCATTTGATCTTTCAAATTCAGGCATAGGGCGGTCCGAATTGCTTGTAGGATTCCTGGCGTTCCTCCATCTTCCCGCAGCTCGACATTAGAATAATATTGATGCCCTCCCCATGGATTCGTCCATGTCACCGTCCCCCCCCCTGGATGGTCTGGAACGTGATTTGAATATAGTCGAGTATCAAAAACCAAAACCCCACTAGTGCCCGGTCCTCCTAAAAACTTATGCGGAGAGAAAAAGATGGCATCAAGTTTTTCCAAGGGATCCTCAGGGTGCATATTAATCGTTACATACGGAGCTGATGCTGCGAAATCCACTAAACAGATTCCGCCATGTTGATGCATGATTTTAGCTAATTGATGATATGGGGTTTGCAGCCCTGTTACATTGGAGCATGCTGTAAACGAACCAATCTTCATTCTTCTATTCTTATAATGCTGAAGCATCCGGACTAACTGATTACAGTCCACATTACCATCCTGATCCGGAGGCAAAATAACAACATCGCCTAATGTTTCAAGCCACGATGTTTGGTTGGAATGATGTTCCATATGCGTAATAAAAATAATGGGCCGCTCACTCTTAGGAAGTGCCAGCCGCGTTTTCCACTTTTCATGTACTCTAATTCCTAATAGTCTTTGAAACTTATTCATAACTGATGTCATCCCAAAGCCATCGAGTATCAGGGCATCATGTTCATCGGCATTTACATGGTCCTTAATAATTTGTTTGGATTGATTATATATTCCCGTCATCATTAAGCTGGTTATATTCGATTCTGTATGCGTATTGGCCATAAATGGGCCAAATACCTCTGAAATCTTTTGTTCGATGGGGCGATAAAGACGCCCGCTGGCTGTCCAATCCGCATAAACAATTTTCTTTTTTCCAAGAGGAGATTCAAATTCCTGGTTTATCCCAATTACTTGTGAGCGAAACGGTTGAAAATATTCCTCAAGGTTATCTGGGATTCGAAAGGTTTTGCTGCCAATCGTAGCGGTAATCATTTGTTTCACACCTCACAATTATACTCTTGCTTCAATATATGCATGACATGGATGCACTGGTCCTTTAACTAGATCCAAATAAAAAAGCAGCCTAATCAAAATGATCAGGCTGCTAAGTATGTTTTTGATGGATGTAGGTATTGTTAATAAGTAGTAATTTTCGATGATTCTTTTTTGGTTACTTCCTCAATCTTTTGAATAAACATTTGAAAAACACGCCTTTTTTCCTCTAAGTCCTTTATGTATTCCTTAAGCTGATTGTAGCTTTCTTCAAAAGGTTTATGGTACATATCGCGGATTTTTTCGATGATTTCTTCATTTACTGTCGATTGAATTACTTGCTTGGTAATCCCATATTTGTAGGAATATACTTTTAATTCCTGTGCTACCTCATCGTACTCATTTGCAATCTCATTTAAAACTAATGAAATATCATCCTTCCACTCGTCAAGTGACTTTTGTAAGTAGGATTTTGCCATTGTCTCTTCCATATAAACACCCGCCCTAATAGAGTCTACATTATGTTTTCACTATTATAACGTTATTTGATTACATAGAGATTTCGCACAGTTTACAGTGTCTTTTCATTCTCTATTTACTCTACCTTAACCGCTTGTTCAAAATCATTTAGAGTAGTTGAATATTTTATATAAATCCGCGGTAAATAGTAGAGTTCGTTTTTAAAGCCCGTCAGAGAAAATGGACCTGGCGTGGTTGTGAGACCAAATTGATAATATTTTTTTGTTTCTTCCACCACATGTTCATTGGTATTCCCAAACGGGTATGCGATTGCAATTACCGGTTTCCCTGTTATTTTCTGAATTTTTTCTTTCGATTCCTTAAGTTCGTATTTTAGGTTATTCTCTTTGGTTAAATCTGGATGTGTCGATGTATGTGACTGTACTGAGATTAATCCTGAATTTACAACCATTCTTAGATCCGAATTTGTTAAGCGGTTTGTTTTACCGATGAAATCAGAAATCACAAAAAAGGTAGCAGTCGGACGAAAATTTCTATTTGTCAGCTTTTGTAAAATTGAAAACGCTTGAAGATTATTTTTATACCCATCATCTAGGGTAATAAATATTGGCTTTGGGACTGATTTTATATCCTGCCAACGCTCAAAAGTTAATAAGGTATATCCCTGATCTCTTAAATAGGTCATTTGTTTCTCAAAGTTTTCTGGTGTCACATATAGCTCCTTGGACCCAGTACCACTATATTGGTCGATGGAGTGATAGACTAGAATCGGAACTTTTTGCTTTGCTGCCACATTTTTTGGAAGTCCTAAAATGAGAAGAGACAGAACTAGCAGGAACATCTTTTTCATAATTTTTTGCCTCACTTTTTCATATTGATGCCTATCCCCATTATTATTCCTCAAAGCTTTGTAAAACAACACAATTAAATGGATGTACTTCCTTTATCGAAAAGTGGTAGAATAAACCCAACATTTTTTGAAGAAGGAGCTGCGGACGTGACCGATTACAAAGTTTTATTTTTAGATATCGATGGAACCTTATTGAAACCGGATGATACAATTGAGGATTCCACAAAAGAAGCTATTTCCCAAGTTCAAGCAAAAGGGGTGGAGGTTTTCTTAGCAACCGGCCGACCACTTCATGAAATAGATGAGCTTAGCAAGGAGTTGAATATCCACTCATTCATTGGTTATAACGGAGCCTATGCCATTTTTAAAGGTAAGGACCTATACCAGAAACCAATGAACAGCTCAACCGTTAAGAAATTCTTAGAAATTGCAAAAGAGAACCATCATGAAGTGGTCCTTTATACAAATAGTAAAAACGTTTTTACCAATATAGAAACGGAGAGTATCATTGACTTTATGCACAAATTTCACTTACATAAAAATGAACCGTATTCACCTTCAGTCAATAGCGCTGTCTTAGGGATGACGCTGGTGAATCTAAAAAAAGAGGATCCTTCCCTTTATCAGAAAAATGAAGAAGGAATCCATTTATCCCAAGTTAATGTAGATGGAATGCGCCATTGTTATGATGTCATCCAAGATAGTGTGAACAAAGGTTTTGGAGTTCAAGTAGTATTAGAGAGACTTGGAATCGATAAGGAAAGTTCGATTGCCTTTGGAGATGGAATGAACGATAAGGAAATGCTTCAAAATGTTGGGGAAGGCTTTGCAATGGGAAACGGACATCCCGATCTTTTTCAATATGCCAAACATAAAACGACAGAGGTCACTGATTCTGGTATTTTTAATGGATTGAAAATGCTTGGTCTCATTAACTAATGTTTGAGCTAGATAAAAAAAGTGTAGAACCTTTCAATTAAACTGAAAGGCTCTGCATTTTTTATAATTTCGTAAAAATGATCCCAAGTATAGCAGTAAGAACTCCAATAACTTGATACCTTTTTAGTTTTTCTTTATAGAGCAGAAATCCAGCTAGAACAACGACCAGACAATTTAAACTTACTACTGGAAAGACGATACTTGCAGTCCCTGATTTAAGCGCATAGAAATAACAACTATAGCCCAATATACTAATTAGACCTACAATCGAACCTACATTGACTTCTGCTCTCTGCCATTTTTCCTTCGTCAGGACACTACAAATGATTAAATAGATACTTCCGCCACCATACATAGAAATGAGGATATTTAATGAATTGAGATGCAAATACGAGGTTGTTTTCATTAATATTCCTAATATTCCAAAGGATACAATAGCTAGACACACACGAATCATCCAAGGAAGATAATTGATCCTTCGTTTTTTTTCATTTGAGTACTGAATGGCCATGGCAGATCCCAACATAAATACTATTCCTAACCACTGAATCAGTGTAATTTGTTCATGAAATACAAAGGCTGCACAAACAATTGGAAATATAGTATTCGTGCCTATTAATGGCGAGGTCAAACTTGCAGGCCCTTTTTCAAAAGCCTTAGACATTTGGATATTGCCGTTTGCATTTAATATACCAATCAAGGCTCCCAGCAGAATAGTCATTACGTTTAGATGGACGGTTTCATTTACAATCGCAAATCCTAATGTTAATACAAAGGCTACAAAATAAAAAAAGAATTGTATATGAACCTTCGAGACTCTCATCCCCGTACTCCACTTAAAAATAGTATTATTTGCCCCGAAGCAAACCATAGTAATAAAGGCCGCTGCTATCCACATGTTGCTCCTTCTCTCTTTTTCTTTTTCACTTCATATAATAAACCTCCATTTCGTTACTCTCAATTGTTTTTTTTTGCAAATATTTTTCTATGGGATGTTTTTCGCAAAAAAAATGTTGTTATTTCATGTTTTCCGTCTTGTTTTGATAGCTTTTGTCATCTTGCAGGAAAAAGTAATACCAAATGGTGAATAACTTACACAAGATGAATTATTTCCTAGATAAATAGAAAGGAATGACTGTTTTAATGAAGACCTATACCTTAAAAGAAGCAGCAAAAAAAATAAATATTAAACCAGGCGTTGTCCGTCAGTGGGAAAAAGATTTAGAGGAATTACTCGAGATACCCCGTTCAAAGCAAGGAGCAAGGATTTATACAGAATTAGAGATTGACAAACTAGTTGAAATAAAAAAAATGTATGAGAATAAATTAAATATGGAAGAAATCAAGGGAATGCTGCACAAAAAATTGCATCCTGAAAGTGAATTAGTGCAAGAATTAACGGAAGTTTCACTTGAGGTCCTTTCAGAACCATCCGCGCCATATACCATACAGGATGCTATTGATGCGCATCAGTTTTTCGAAGCGATGGATACGTACAAGGAAAATTTCTTAAGCGAAGTAAAAAATGAAATTCGTAATGTTGTGCGAAAAGAAGTAGTGGAAGAAGTAAAAAAGGAAATAAACAAAGGAACCTATACAACGGTTAAGTCCCTTTCTGACTCTATTTATAAATCGTCTGCCAACACACAGGCTGAAATCCAAGATTTATCAAAGACCCTAGAAAAAGCATCTGAACTCTCGGCAGACTCTTTACAATACCTTTCTAACAACATTGCCAACGTGTCGATCGAAACTTCTCAAGAAATTTATACACTCTCCAAGCAGTTATCAGAAACTTCAGAGGAATTATCCCACTACGTAGATGTGACAAACAACGAGATTTCAAGTTTAACGGAGGCCATGACGAAAGAACGCGAATTCTTCCTTGAAGAGCGTAATCAATACCGACAAGAAATTACTCAACGAGAAATTGCCTTTCAACAAATGTTAAACAGTTATCGAGATGTAGCAGCAGCTAAAGACAAGAAATGGTGGAAATTCTGGTCTTAATATGGGTTAAGATTTAATTAATTCATTGGAGGGATTCGAAATGAATACTAGTGAAGTAGCAAAGTTATTAGGCGTTTCTACAAGTACTGTCCAACGCTGGGTCAAACAGCTCGAGTTACCAATGGAAAGAAATGAGCGCGGACATTATCATTTTAACAGTGAGGATATCGAAGTATTAAAAAAAATCCATGAACAACTCCAAAATGGAACACTAATCCAGGAAATCACTCCAATCAAAGAGAAAAAGGTGCCTAGAAAAGGTGCTGCTAAGGCTGTAGAAAACCATCACGCCTTTGAAGACTTGACTGCAAAAGTTAGTAAACTAGAAATCGAACTCCATTCCAAAGCGGATTCTGTTGCTTCATATCAACTTCTTCAGCACAGGCGTGAAATAGAAGATTTGCAATCTCAAGTAAATGAATTAACTAAGCAACTTGAACAATTTCAAAAGATTCTTAGCAAAGTGAATATACCATCTCAATTAGATGACCCTATTGTATTTGATTCAAGTAAGGGTAAACGAAAAAAGAAAAATATTGTTAGCTCATTATTTGGTTTCTTATAACATTTAAAAGAGCCGAACTAGTATGTTCGGCTCTTTTATTTCCCCTTTATGAATCAAATTTTTAATTCCACGAGAGGACGAGTATATTTTTTAGTGACGTAACTTCCAAGAAGTAAACAAATAACGAAAGATACGATAATCAGTAAAAGATATTGTCCTGAAATATTAAATAAATTTTTGTCAAGAACGGTTACCTCAAGCGATTTGATAATAAAACCGTGGAACAAATAGACATACAACGTTCTTTCACCAATTTCCGATACCTTAAGTGGATTGGAAGGTATAACCGTGAGAAATCCATAGACGACAATTAACGTCAGCATATATTGGAAGCCACGATAAAGTCCATCCACCCATTCTTCTTGTCCCATATTCGCATAGGAAGTGTCTCCCAAGAGCCATGGCACGACGTTATGCGGGAAACTGAACCCTAAAGATAACAGAGTTCCTAGAATAATAACTAATCCAACTGGACGCGAATATTTGGAACGAATCGCTTTTTGCAATTGATCGCCATTGAGTAAAAATCCCAATAAAAAATACGGAAAAAAGACAAACGTTCTAGACAGACTTAAATAACTACCCACATCATCAATAAATCCTATGGCTATTCCCAAACCGATGGAGAAGCAAAATCCTGCCCATCTAAATCTGGCAAAGACATAGAGTAATAAATTCCAACAAAACAAACTCATCAAAAACCAGAGTGACCAATGTGGATGTAAGAAATCGAACTCTAAAATTTCTTCCTGACCATTTAAATAATAATAAACGGAATATATGATTTGGAAAATGAAATAAGGCAATAATATTTTTTTAATTGCCTTTACAATATAGCCTTTCTTTTTAAAACCCTTTGCAAAGTATCCAGAGATAAAGATAAATGCCGGCATGTGAAAGAGAAAAATGATGGTATATAAAGTAAATAGAATCCCGTCTTCCTCTTTTAATGGACTTATTAAGTGCCCAAAGACGACCAGAAAAATCAAAATAAATTTTGCATTGTCAAAATACTTACTCCTTTTTGAAGTTGAAGCCATCCTATCACCCCATTATTTTTAATCAAAAAGGTATTTTAAGATAATGTTAATTTACTTCCAAATTAATCCCTATAACCCAAACATTATAAATTTAGTGTTTATCACTATTATACCGTTTGAATATTACAGGAAGATGTTAGCAAAATTACTTTCTGTTTCACGATAATTACGATATTGAAATAACACTAACAAATACCTACGATTATACTACCATTCACATCTTAACGAAACCTTAATTTGGTTATCTCCTTTTTATCACATAAAGAGAGCTTGGGAATCCCAAGCTCTCTTTTATTCCTTAACTATATCGACTAGGTGATTACTAATAATCTCAGTATGGTTTTCCTTTATTTTATCAATTGGCATCTTTAATGCTGCAGATAACTGATACAGATAATCTTGGTCATATTGAAGCCAAGAAGAATAATTTCTTTTGAGATAACGCTCAGCATCCTCAAATTCTGCGAAGGTTTGATCCAATTTCTTCTTATTGTGCACAATATAATATTCACTATCACCGCTAGGAATGATGTATGAAATATCGCCCATTTGATTTTGAAAAGCGGTCCCAGAATGGCTAGTTTTCACGTTATATTCATTCCGATCTGCATCTGGTTTAAGTGGAAGAACTTCAAACACATCCACTACAAATTGCTTAAACGCTTCACTTGTCATTTCAGACCCAGATGCTTTTGGATGTCCCCCCCCACCGTATCTCTTGGCAAATTTTGCAACATTTACTTCATCATGAATAGTTCGGAAACCCATTTTCTTTCCACTCATATTCAAAAGAATAATCATGTCCATATGCGGATATAAATTATTTAGCGCATTTCCTAACTCCGATAAATATTGCTCTGCATGAACAATACCTACACAATAATCATCAACAAAGGTTTGAACAATTTGTCGGCTTTTTGAATAAATATATCGGTTAATTTTTTGCTCCTCAATATCTAGAAGCATATTCTCCGTTTCAGATAACATAAACGATTCAGTATTTTCCGTTAACCTTCTCAGCATTTCTTCTTCAAACTGCTCTCTGTTCCGTATGTAAAATAAATCATTTAGGCGTTTCGCCGTCACATTATTGTTTTCATCCCATTCCCATGTATCGTATTGGCGTACCAGCTCAATAAATTCCTCAAGAGCCTTATTTCTCTCCATAATTCCATTTGTAATCAGGTGATCATAGAATAATGAGGTTGCACATGTCTTCTTGCCCGTTTCATACTCGGGAATAACACTTCCCCATTTATATTCATTAAAATGTAATGCCGTCACATGGTGATCAATCATTTGAACCGGTTTGCCTTGTTTAAACCGCTCCTCAAGTTTTTTTTCGACCTGTTCGTTTACCGCCAAGTCAGTAATATAAATTTCTACATTATTATTCTCAGGGTTTTTAATAACGGCTTCAACTCGTTGATTTAAATTCCTGTAAGAACAGTAAAATACATTAGCTTTTTCTCCAAAAGCAAGTTTCGCAATCAGACCGCATCCAAGCCCATCAAGGTCTATATCAGTAAAAATTATCATGCAATTACCACCATCCATTTTTAACTTCATATCGTATCGTTTGGTTTCATCAAATATTTTATACAGTAAGTTCTTATGAATTAACCATTATGTTTATTTTAACATATTAGTAAACGATAACCTGCCATTATGACCTGGTGATAGTAATCACAGACACGCCTAAATGGAAGTGGTATGATTCATGAGAAGTTTCTACTAAAAATTATGAAACGGGGTTATAAATTGAACTTTCCACAACTAAAAATAGGTCATATGATGCCTAAGGTTCCCATTATGCAAGGTGGTATGGGTGTAGGTATTTCACTAAGTAAATTGGCATCGGCCGTCGCAAATGCTGGCGGAATTGGGATTATCTCGGGAACAGGGATTTCAACGGACGAATTGCGAGCACATATTAGAAAAGCGAAAAGCCTGATTAAAGATGCCGGATATATTGGTGTTAATGTTCTTTTCGCGATGAATGACTTTGCTGAAAAAATGAAAGCTGCTCTTGAAGAGAAAGTTGATTTTATTATCTCGGGTGCTGGAATTTCTAGAGATATGTATGCCTGGGGAAAACAAGCAGGTATTCCCGTAATTTCAATTGTCTCATCTGCAAAATTAGCAAGAATTTCCGAAAGACTGGGTGCTGCAGCGGTTGTCGTTGAAGGCTTTGAAGCAGGTGGTCATCTTGGAACCGATCGCCCAATGTTCGATATTCTGCCAGAAGTGGTTGGAGCTGTTTCCATCCCGGTCATTGCAGCAGGAGGAATTCTGACTGGCGGAGATATTTCGAGAGCCCTTTCCATGGGTGCCTCTGGTGTCCAAATGGGGACGCGCTTTGTCGCAAGCGAGGAATGCGATGCACCATTAGCATTTAAGCAAAAATATGTTGAGGCAACGAAAGAAGATTTGGTCTTAGTTAAAACGACTGTAGGACTTCAAGGCAGGGCGATTAATAATCAATTTGCAAAATTAATCAGTGGACCTGACAAATTAAAAATCGCTAAATGCATTGATTGCTTAAAAAATTGTTCCTACCGCTTTTGTACAATGGATTCTCTATTGGTTTCAATGAATGGTGATGTCGACAATGGACTTGTTTTTGCAGGTGCACGAGTGGGCGAAATTCAAGATATTCTCTCTGTTCAACAAATCATCGACAAGCTTACATTAGAATACTGTGAAGCAATCTAGTTATTTAAAAGAGCCAACCGACTTGTTCGGTTGGCTCTTTCACTTATGGTAAATTACTTATTTTGTTCTGAATGGGTGTTCGTGGTTTTGGCTCTGGAATTACTTCTGGATAGCCCACTCCCAAAACGCCTATAATATCATAGCCATCCGGAACACGAAGAATTTCTCTGTTTTTTGGTGTAATACCAATGGAAGACCAAAAGGTCCCGACACCCTCTGCCCATGCAGCTAAATTAAAATTTTGGATAAAGCAGGCAGTTGCCATTGCGTTTTCCTCTGTCTCAACAGTGGTTGCACCTTGCTTTGATAAAATCATTAACACAATCGGTGCATTTCCAAAATTCGTTTTATGGTTTAGCTTCTCTCTCGTTTCAGGTCCGATAAAATAAATTTCCCATGGTTCTGTCATTCGGTGATTAGGTGCCATTGTGGCAGCCTCTAACCATGCAAGGATTAAATTTTGCTCAATTTCAATGGATTTGAATTTTTTTATGTTTCTGCGCGTTTTTATCGCATCTATCGTATTCATTTTCATTTGCCTCCTTCTATATTAGCTGCTCACTGTAATATCCTATGCAACAATTCTCAACTTTTTATTAAAAGTGATAAAAAATTCCCTTATAGCCTATCCTCCAAGTTTATAATAACCTCTTTTTAATCCGTTATAACAAAACCATAGTGCCTGAACAAAGAAGAATATCCCCCAGATTGGCGCCGGAATGATCCCTGTAAGCCTAGCAAGATTTGCGGCATCCCCAGCAGACTGTGGCTGTAATACGCTGATATACAAGATTTCATACGCACTTTGGACGGAATCAACTAATAGAATCGAAGCAATTAACAGTAATAAGTTATCCCTAAAGTTTTGACTCCCTTTAATGAGTAAGTAAAGAAAAGCAAACGCAAATGAGCAAAGCCAAAACAAACCATAAGGATTCCGTACCCAAAAAATAAGATTCAAGCCAATAAAACCTAACAATATGTCAATTAGTAAATTCTGCTTTTTCTTACCAATTAAAAAAAAGGACAGAAATGCCATAAATGATGCAAAGGTGTATCCCCCAAGACTAGTTAAAAAGCTGCCAATCCATGTTGATTGATTACTATATGTTGCCCCTTCGGAATTCATGAATAACGATATTTTTTCGACATTCCCTCCAAAAAGAGCGATTAAAGCATGACCCGATTCATGGATAAGCGTATTGATGACTTTCACATAGTTTCCTAGGAACGGCACATGGATCAACAGAAAAGCAAACACGAGGAAAAGGAAAAACTTCGCACTGAATTTGTCACGAACAAAGCTCATAATAAATGCCCCTCTTTTGATATTTATCTCCATTTTAACATCTTTTGTTAATTCTTTTACATAATTCAACTTTAAATCTAAAAAGCTAGCAATCCCTCAGATTGCTAGCACTTTTCATTTAATCTCAGTTTCCTTGCTCAATAAGTTGCCCATCCTTCATTACGTAAATCCGATCACATAGCGGGAGAATCTGTTCATCGTGAGTAACAATAATAGCAGATTTATTTTGCTCCTTAACGATTTTTGAGATTAACTCAATAATGGCCATGCTTCGATTCGAATCTAAACTGGCTGTTGGTTCATCAGCTAAGATGATTTCAGGATCATTAATAAATGCTCTAGCAATGGCAACACGTTGCTTTTCTCCACCCGATAACTGATGTGGATAAAATTTTGATCGTTGCACCATCCCAACGGCAACTAACATCTCGTTAATCTTTCTTTTACTTTCCTTGGTCCACTGATTCGCCATTTTTAAAACCAGACTCAATTGCTCTTCTACCTTCAAATAAGGGACTAAGTTCGAAGTTTGGAAAATATAACCTAGGTGATTTAATCTAATGTTCGCTTTATCAACATCGCTAAAGGTTGCAATGTCGGTACCATTTATAATGACTTTTCCTTTATCAGGTGATTGCAAGGCACCTGCAATCGATAAAAACGTGGACTTTCCCGACCCTGATGGACCAATAATTGCAACCACTTCGCCCGTTTTTAGACCGAAGGATAAGTTTTTCACGACTTGATTTTCCTTATCGCCGTCTTTAAATGTTTTTTCAACCTGCTCTAAAATTAACGGTTCAATCATCATATTATTCTACTCTCCCCATTGCTTGAATTGGATCGGCCTTCACAATATTAAATACCGATAATAATGAACCAAATATCGATACAAGAAATAAAATCCCTGAGAATTTGGCAATTTGCACCAAATCGAAGATAAACGGGATATTATTGGGAAGAATCGCCATAAACCCCTTTGTAAAGATAACTGCAGCAGCAATACTTACAACGGTTAACATAATAACCTGAAAGATAGTTGATTTGACCAATTGACTCGATTTAGCACCGATGGCTTTCAAGATGCCAAACTGTGCCGTCTTTTGTATGGTCATAATATAAAAGAATGCGGCTAAAACAAAAACAGCAATCACTATTAAAAAGGCTAACATCATATAAAGCGAATTTTGTTCAGCCGAATACCCAGGAATACCTTTGACCACCTGATCCTTTTCTACCCATTCCCCACTTTTAATTAAGCTAGAAATGTTTTTTTCCAATCCTATATCAGATTTCTTTATGGCGATGCCGTTATATTCACTTTTGTTTGGGCCGCCAGCGAGTTTCTCCCAAGTGTCAAGGGAAATAAGCGCAACTGGAGTATGGCTAAAAGTTTGATCATCAAGGAACCCAACTACCTTTAAACTTATACCGCTTCGTGCATCTTTTACGATCATCCCAATCTTAATTGTTCCAGATAACGAGCGGTCTAGTAAGACAGAATTTCCCCCGCCTCTTTCTAAACCCTTTCCATCCTTTCTATCCGGTTCTAAGAAGCTGCCAGGCTGTACGGCGATAAAGGTAACATCTAGTCTGTCCTCTGAATTCACTCTAGAAATGGCTCCCATTTGAACTCCAATTGGCTGAGCCTCACTTCTTGCTGTCAATTCCTCTATATCCACCGTTAAATGCGATCGATCAATGCGCCCCTCTGCACTTTTTTGTAGGTAAAAAGAGTGTGCCGGCATGTTAATGATCGAAGAAGCATTGTTCATCGACAAGCCATTGGCAAGTCCACTAATGACAAAAACTAGTATCGCTACAAAAAAGAGAATAAAACTGATTAACAAATATTTCACCTTAAAAAATGTCATTTCCTTAAATGGTAATGAGAACATAAAAAATTCACCTTCCCTTTCATTTCACAAACAGAATACTGTTCGAATATGAACGGAAGATGAACGTTACTTTACAATTTAGGAAGGAGCACAGTAAAAGTAGTCCCTTTCCCTTCTATGCTTTCTAAATCAATTTTTCCATGGTGCAAATCAACGATGGATTTAACGATTGATAAGCCTAATCCTGTCCCTTCCACTGACCGTGCTCTAGAGGCATCCGCCCGGTAAAAACGGTCAAAAATTCTTTCTATTTCCTTTTGACTTAATCCCACCCCTGTATCTTTAATAACCACGACAACTTCTACATCCGTTTCAGCCAATTCAATATCAATTGTACCGTTTTCACGATTATACTTAATCGCATTCGTCAGCAGATTTTCCCAGACAGAATATAACAATGCCGGGTCCCCTTTAACCGTGGTATCAGAGAGTGAGTAACTCATCATTATACCTTTTTCTAAGGTGCTCCATTCGTATTGATGAATAACAGCTTTGAGCTGTCCTGCAATATCTACGGGACTAACCTCCATTAAATCCTTTTTACTTTCAATAGTGGTTAAAAGTAATAGCTGTTTGGTCATCCTAGAGAGTCGGTCTACCTCGAATTGAACCACTCGTAAGTATTGTTGCTCTTCTTGCTCACTTTTGTTGTTATTTTCCAATAAGTTTAAATACCCTTTAATATTGGTTAGTGGTGATTGGATATCATGAGAAATATTAGAAATTAGTTCTTTTCTTAACGAATCTACTTTTGCTAATTTTTCCGTCATCCTCATAAAACTGCCGGCTAAATTTCCAAGTTCATCGCTTCGAGTAATATCCAACTTGATGGAGAAATTTCCTTCCGAAATTGCTTTCGTTGCGTTATTAAGCTTTCTAATCGGATTGACTAAATATTTGGTACTAATAAGTACCAATATAATGCTTAATAAAATCGAAATGATTAACAGCCAGCCAAAAAGAATATGCATCTCGTTAAACATAAGCTTAATATCTGGCCTGATAAAAATGGCATATTCTTCACCTTTATACTCAAAAGGGACACCGACTGAGTTTTTTAATTCGTTGGCAAAAAATCCGGTTACAAAGGTTTTATGGGGAAAATTCCGAATCCCATGATAAACCTCGCCATCTAATACTTCTTCTGGAATATGTGCGGGTAAATTCTTTTCTCTAAACGACGAGCCAAAATAATGCTTGGCGCCTTCATTATTGACCAAAAGTATTTGGTAACCAATCGTACCTATATGGTCAAAATAGTCCTGTAGACTTATCAAAGGGTGCTTACTAGCAAAGTCAGCTATTTCAAAGGCAAAATTCATGATTTTCTCATCATTTTGCTGTTTCAATTTGATTTGGTAATAAGCATTGGAAAGAAAAAAAGAAATAACCCCACTGAAAACCATAATCATAATCGTAATAAAAGCGAATTTACTATACAAAGATTTCATGATCATTAGTTAAAGAACCTCCAGGGAATATCCTACCCCTCTAATTGTTTTAATGGTAAAATCCTTGTCAATATCCGCGAACCTTTCGCGTAACCGTTTGATATGGACATCTATGGTTCTTTCATCCCCTTCAAAATCATGACCCCATATTTTTTCAATCAAGTGACCACGGCTAAACACTTGATTAGGATGTGTGGCTAGAAAGGTTAAAAGCTCAAATTCCTTTAACGGGAGCATAAAGGTCTTATTATTGATTTTAACCTCATAGCTTTTTTTGTTTATGTATAAGGTACCTACTTTAATATTCGCTTCACCAGATTTTCCATATCTTCTTAAAAGTGCATTGACCCTAAATATTAATTCTTTGGGTTCAAAGGGTTTTATTAAGTAATCATCCGTGCCTGATTCAAATCCCTTTTCCTTATCATCAATCTGGCTTTTGGCCGTTAATAAGATAATTGGAATATCATACTCTTTTCGGATTTCAGTTGTTAATAGGTACCCATTCATGACTGGCATCATGATATCTATGATTGCCAAATCACAAAGCTCTTTTTGTAATAAATCAAGTGCAACTAACCCATTTTCCGCTGCAATTGTTTTAAATCCTTCTTTCATCAGGAGACTTGTTACAAGATTGCGGATATATTCATCATCATCAACAATTAAAATTTTTTTCATCCCAACACCTGCTTACTCATAGCGCTATTTTCCTCACCTCATTGTACTTAATGGCTCTCTAATTGGAAAGAAGCAAAATGGATCTTGATTAGACAAAGAAACAACTTTTGTGTTACCATTAAGTTGTTGCATTTAATCAGCACCAATTTATTACAAGGGGGAATGAAATTGATAGAGTTTAAAAATATAGTTAAGAAGTATCGAACCAAAACGATTATTAAGCCTTTTTCATTGGAAATTGAGGCTGGTCAATTGGTTGTTTTTATCGGACCCAGCGGCTGTGGGAAAACGACCTTACTGAAGATGATAAACAAATTGACACAACCAACCTCGGGCAAAATTTTTGTCAACGGGACAGATATCTCTACGATGAATCCAATTGAACTGCGTCGGAATATTGGTTATGTCATCCAAAATACTGGTTTATTTCCACATATGTCCATTAAAGAAAATTTAGAGTTAATTCCAAAACTTAAAGGAGAAGACCCTGCTTCCATTTCCACTAAAACGGGAGAACTGCTTGAATTGGTCGGTTTAGACCCTAAGGAATACTTGCATCGGTATCCCAAAGAATTAAGCGGTGGACAGCAGCAAAGAATTGGTGTCGCAAGAGCTTTTTCAACCAACTCCGATATCATTTTAATGGATGAACCATTTAGTGCTTTAGATCCTGTCACCAGAAGCTCTCTTCAAGATGAACTCTTCCAAATGCAAAAGGAACTTAACAAAACGATTATCTTTGTCACCCATGATATGGACGAAGCTATTAAAATAGCAGATAAGATTTGTATTTTAAAAGACGGGGATATTCTCCAATATGATACGCCTGAAAACATTCTTAAAAATCCAGCCAATGACTTTGTTGAGGACTTTATTGGCAAAAGACGGGTTTGGAACAACCCAGAATTATTAATGGCTGAGGATATTATGATCCCCAATCCTGTTAAAATCACCTCAATGCGCACGGTGCTGCAGGCAATTGAAATAATGAAGGATCAAAAAGTCGATAGCCTAATGGTTACAGATAAAAATAATGTCCTTAAAGGTTTAGTGACATTAAAGGGTATACAACTGCTTAATCGAACAATCTCAATCGAACAGGTAATGGAACAAAATGTCCTTTCGGTATCACAGGATGCCAATTTGATATCGGTTTTAGCAACAATGAATGAGCATAAAATTGGTTATGTCCCTGTTGTGAACAGTCATAGCCAGTTAATTGGACTTATTACTAGAAGTAGCATTCTTTCTGCATTAAGCAGCCAGTTAATCGATTTGGAGGTGGCCTTTTAATGAGTGGATTTATGAATTATTTCACCACAAACTATGAGCAGATTTTCAGTCTACTTGGCCAACATCTTTACTTAAGTGTAATTTCTGTCCTAGTAGCGATTATTATCGGGATCCCGCTCGGTATATTAATCTCAAGAGAGCAAAAGCTTGCAAAACCGATAATTGGAACAACCAATGTGATTCAAGCAGTACCTAGTTTGGCATTACTTGGATTTCTTATTCCATTCGTTGGGATTGGCAGTACTCCAGCGATTATTATGGTCGTTCTTTATTCATTGCTTCCTATCGTCAAAAACACGTATACAGGTTTAACGAATATTGATGGAGATATTCTGGAAGCCGCCAGAGGTATCGGTCTGACCAAGAGTCAAACGATGAGAAAGGTTCAGTTACCACTAGCCTTCCCGATGATTATGGCGGGTATCAGAATTTCAGCGGTTACCGCTGTTGGATTAATGACAATTGCTGCCTTCATTGGTGCTGGCGGACTAGGATATCTCGTTTTCTCCGGTGTGCAAACGGTCGATAATTATATGATTTTAGCTGGGGCTATTCCTGCCTGTATTCTTGCCCTAGTTATTGATTTTATCGTAGGAAAACTTGAATCATCACTTTCCTATACAAGCAAACAGACTTCAGCAAAAAAGACAGGGAAAACCACTAAAAAATTGATGATTAGTTTTGCAAGTATTGTCATCATCATTGCCGGTGCTTTTACTGTATATTCAAAGGTAAACGCTGAGGATAAAATTGTGATCGGTTCTAAAAATTTCAGTGAACAATTGATATTAGGGAATATGCTTGCGGATTTAATAGAAAATAAGACTGATATTCAAGTAGAGAGAAAACTAAATCTTGGCGGCAGTCAGGTTGCCTTCGGTGCCCTTAAAAACGGAGACATTGATATGTATGTAGAATATACTGGGACAGGACTAGTCAATATTTTAAATCAGCCGCCACAAAGTGACCCTGACAAAGTCTACAATATTGTCCAAAAGGAATTCAAACAAAAATATGGTTTTGAATTATTAAAACCGATTGGATTTAATAACACATACGCCTTAGCCGTTCGTCAAGATACCGCAAAAGAATTTGGTTTAAAGACGATATCTGATTTAGCCAAGGTCAGCAACGGATTAACCATGGGTCCTACCATCGAATTTCCAAATCGGGAGGATGGATTAATCGGACTTTCAAAAACGTATAATATGAAATTTAATGAGGTGAAACCCGTTGATGGCGGGTTGCGCTATACGGCATTATCCAACCATAAGAGTGATGTCATCGATGCCTTTTCAACGGATGGCTTACTTGAAGCGTTCCACTTAAAGGTATTAGAGGACGATAAAAATTTCTTCCCGCCTTATTATGCGGTACCGATGTTAAAAGAGGAAACGTTAAAGGAACATCCAGAACTAGAAAAAGTGATAAACTCCTTGGCAGGTAAGTTAACTGATGAAAAGATGCGAAAACTGAATTATAAGGTCGACAGCCTTAAACAGTCTCCAGCCAAAGTTGCAAAGGAATTTTTAGAAAGTGAAGGTTTATTAGAAAAATAGTGCATGAAGAAAAAGCCGGTCCTAAAAAAACCGGCTTTTTTGCAACTTCAAAACTCTTCTTACTCCTCCATAAAATGAAGGACTCGGTCATATGTTTCATCAGCACCAATGACAAGCAGGACATCCCCTTCTTGTATTAATGCATAGGGGCCTGGTGAAATAATTAATTCTCCTTTTCGTTTCATCCCGATAACAGTTCCACCGGTATTTTGCCAAAACTTCACTTCCGAAATGGTTTTTCCAATATGGATACAATCCGAAAATACCTCTACCTCGATGGGTGCCAGTGGGTTCGTATGACGTAGCTTTCCTGAGTAGTCCATAATTTTTCGGAGTGTATCAAAGAGCTGTTCATCGAGCTTATCTCTCTCAGAAATAAGAGAGTTCATTTGCTTTTCTAGGTCTTTAATGCTTGCGAGATTTGAAAACCGTTGAATATATTTATAAGCATTCTCACGAGAAGAAATAACAATTCCACTACCTTTTGTCGATTGAACAATCTCTACATCTTCTAAAATCTTTATTGCTCTTCGGATAGTTTCAGGAGAAACCTTATATTCACTTGCTAAGGTTGATCTCCCATGAATTTTTTCTCCCACCTTAAATTTCCCATCATATATTCTATTTGCTAAATCTATAGCAATTCGCTCGTAAGTCGGTATTTGTACCTTTTGCATAACATCCTCCGCTACCATCTTTATCTTGGTCTATTCCAACATTGTATTACCTTTCCAATATACTCTTTTGTATGTGCCTATGCGAGTTTTCCATACAAAATTTTCTGAGTGATTTCATTTATTTTTATTGGATATAATTGTAATGAACCATGATTAATGAGGTGAGTCATTGAAACGGAAAATACTTATTATTATAGGCAGTATATTTGTGTTATTTATGATTGTCTTATTTATTTTTTTCCTTGTTAAAGGGCAACCTTCAAAATGGCAAGTAGCTCTCGGAGGGATAATCGTGTGTGGGTTGCCCGTTTTGTTAATCTTAAAGAACAACATACCATTTAACCTGCCTAGCATCGTTGGTTTTTATCTATTTATCTTTTGTACCACGTATTTAGGGTCTATAGGGGATTTTTATCTTAAATATAAATGGTGGGATTCGACCATTCATTTTTATAAAGGTGTATATGTCGCTTGTGTTGGTATAACATTATATAAATTAATGATTCCTGAAGAAGTAAGAAAGGATACCTCTAGTTGGATTATTTCTATTTTCGTTCTTTCCCTCGCTGTCCTAGCAAGTGTACTTTGGGAGATTTATGAGTTTGCAGGGGATCAAACCTTCACGCATATCATGCAGCTTGGGGGAAATAAAGATACCATGTATGACTTATTATGTGGCTTTGCTGGAGGACTCTTAATTGCCATTTACGCCTACTTTCGAAAACAAAAAGTTTAAAGAGGTGAATATTGTTGAATCGAAAACTTGTCATAACTTTAAGTGCCATCTATGTCCTTTTCATGGCTGTTTTAGCGGTCTATTACTATTCAAAGGGGGAATCCTTTGAAGGATCCGTCGCAATTGGCGGTATTGTATGCGGTGCGATTCCGTTATTTTTGGCATTATTCACCAAACTACAATTTAATTTACCAATTGTTATTTCTTATTTAATTTTCTTAGTTGGCTCTCAATATTTAGGTTCAATCCTAGGCTGGTATGGTCTTGGTTGGTGGGACACTTTTATGCATTTGATCAGTGGAGCCATTTTAGCTTTTTCTGGGATTGCTCTATATGAACGTTTAATCCATCGAAATGCGGGTGATAAGATTTCGCCATGGTTTGTGTTTTTATTTACGTTATCCTTTGCGGCACTCGGTGGAGTACTATGGGAAATTTATGAATTTAGTTCTGACCAATTCTTCGATATGACCTTACAAGGCGGAGGAAATAAAGATACAATGACGGATTTAATTGCTGATACGATTGGCGGGCTTTTAATTGCAGTGTGGGCAGGAATTCGAACGAAAATTAAACTAAAAAAGGCATAAATCAGGCTCGCTAAAATGGCGAGCCCTTTTATTTGACATGTTCATTTACCTTACTCATTTTACCTTTTCGATTATTATAGGTATTCCATTAAGCACTGCGTTTCCCGATATCGGATCAATCATTTGCTCATCCGTCAACAGGTTGACGTTAACACCCGCATGTCGGCTTGCTACCCCAAGACGAGTCCCTGAAAGGTTATGTCCCCATCCATGGGGCAGACTTACTGTCCCCGGCATAATATCATCCGTAATTATTACTGGCACTTCAATTGTTCCTGTTTGAGAATTCACTATCGCCATATCTCCCTGCAAAAGTCCTAAGCTTTCTGCATCACTGGTATGAATCATTAGTGTACATCTGTCTTCACCTTTTACTAGGACCGGGAGATTGTGCAGCCAGGAGTTGTTGCTCCGAAGGTCTCTTCTCCCTACCAATAGTATGGAATCGGCTTTCGAATTAAGCGTTTGTCGAAGACGCTCAACATCCTTCGTTAGAATTGGTGATGACAATTCAATTTTCCCTGAAGGTGTTTGCAATATATCGTCAATTCTCGGTTGAAGGGCTCCAAAGTCCATTCCATGTGGATGATCCTCTAAGACAGATAAGCTTAGTCCTTCAGGATTTCTTCCAAAGTGTTCTCCATAAGGTCCCACACGAAGGTAAAAATCAAGCAAACGCTCCGGCCCTTTTCTATTCTTTAACATTTCGGTAATTTCTATTGTGTCCCGCTCGTAAATAGGAGAATTCGGGTTTTTTATTTCATGTTTGATCAGTTCCTTAATTGCAAGTTCATCCAATTTACTAATGATGTCCCCTTCAATTTTTTCCTCACCAACGGCTGCAGCTAAATGGAGAAGAATCTGCCATTCATCTAGTTGTTCTGCTGGAAGGTCAAAAACAGGTTTTGAATAGTGGGCAATATTCCGTATAGCAAGATTGTAAAAGGTTATATCATAATGTGAGCGCTCTAATGGTGAAGGAACAGGAAGCAGGACATTTGCATTGCGAGATGTTTCATTTAAATAACAATCAAGACTTACCATAAAATCCACTTTTTCAAGAGCAGATTGTAATTGTTGACTATTCGGTGCTGAAAGCGCAGGGTTTCCAGCTATGGAAACAAATGCTTTAATTTGTCCAGGACCAGGGGTTTCAATCTCTTCTGCAAGGCAGGATACAGGAATTTCACCCAAGACCTCAGGAATATTTCTTACTCTACTTTTAAAACGGTTATACCGTATCGATCGAACTCTATTGGAAGATGCACGCCTCGTTGCTGGGTTAGGAAACATGACACCGCCCGAACGGTCCAAATTACCTGTTAGAACATTTACTACATCTACTAGCCAGCTATTCATGGTGCCAAAAGGTTGTGTACATGTGCCCATTCTTCCGTAAACAATCGCTTGAGGTGCGCTGGCAAGTTCACGTGCTATCCGACGAATGTCGTTTTCTGGAATTCCGCATTTAGCTGAAACTACTTCAGGTGTAAAATTCTCAGATAGGGTCTTGATTTCATCAAGCCCGTTAATATAATCAACCAACTTTCCAGGGTTAACTAAACCTTCCTCGAAAAGTGTATAAATAAGTCCGAATAGGAACAGAGCGTCTGTCCCAGGACGTATAAAATAATGTTCATCGGCTTGTTTTGCTGTAACCGTACGAACGGGGTCAATGACCACTAACTTTCCTCCACGATCCTTTAGAGCCTTCAATCGTTCTCTCATATTAGGTGCAGTCATTAAACTGCCATTAGATGCAAGGGGATTGGCACCAATCATCAATAGATAGTTTGTATGATCGATATCTGGAATGGGTAGATTGGCATCACTTCCAAACATGATTTCAGATGAAAGTTGTTTTGGAATCTGATCTAAAGTACTAGCCGAAAAGATGCTCCTGCTTCCTAATGCACGTAAAAAGTTTGGAACATATAACATACTGCCTAAATTGTGAACGCTTGGGTTTCCTAAATAAACAGCGACGGCATTCTTACCATACTCCTCGATAACGGAACAAAGACCTTTTTTTACTTCAGAGAAGGCTTCATCCCAGGAAACTTCTTGCCATTCTGCCCCATTACGAACCATCGGTTTTCGAACCCGATCTGGGTCTGAGTGGAGTTCTTTTACACTATATCCCTTTGGACATAAATAACCTTTACTAAAAGGATCCTGTTTATCACCCTTTATATGGACAACCTTTTCTTCCTGGGTATGAATTTCTAACCCACAGGTCGCTTCACACAGTGGACAGGTCCGATAGCTTATTTTAGTCGGTTTACCGATTAATTTCTCGCTTTTCTCCAAAATCCCCATTCTCCTCCCACCTTAACAAAATACTCTTAGTGAATTTATTTATGGATTTAATACTATTTTTCCGATTGTCTGACGCCCTTCTATTAGTTCATGAGCTAATTTCGCATCATCTAAGGGGAATGTGTTGCCTATTATTAATTTTAATTTTCCTTCACCAATATAATTCAATAATTCTATTACACTTTCTTTATATAACTTAACATCTTTTAGAATATGGATTAACCAGAAGCCTATAATACTAACATTACGCTGCATAAGAATGGCCGGGTCGAACTTTGTGGTTTGACCACCCGCACGGCCATAAACGACAAGTCTTCCATTTATAGCCATACATTTCAAACTTTTCTTAAAGATGTCCCCTCCCACCATCTCAAGAATGATATCTACCCCTTTTCCTTCTGTGGCAGCTAAAACCTGTTCATGCCAATTTTCTTCTGTGTAATTAATCCCTACATCAGCACCAATTGAATGGACCAGTTCTAATTTTTTAGAACTGCTTGCTGTTGCAATGACTTTGCCCGCCTCCATGATTTTAGCTAACTGGACAGCTAAAGTTCCTACTCCTCCTGCAGCCGCATGAACTAAAACAGTATCAGCTTTTTTTATTTGCCCCGATGTTTTTAAGATATGATAGGCGGAAACTCCTTGCCCCAGGATGGCCGCTGCTTGGTTGAAATCCACATTTTCCGGTATTTTTACTAACTGGGATACATGTAGGGCGATAAATTCTGCATAACCGCCATCGTCTGTTAAGGCAACAACACATTCTCCTTTTTTATACTCCGTAACTTCCGGTGATACCTCTGTAATAACTCCAGCAACTTCTGCACCTGGAATATATGGAAGAGGAGTTTTTGCTAAATATTGGCCGTAGCGACGTGCAATGTCAGCGAAATTTACACCAGCAGCCTTTACTTATTACCAGTACGTATCCTGGTCTTATTGATGGTATCGGTACATCTACCATTTGTAACACTTCTGGATTTCCATACTCCTTAAATTGAATGGCTTTCATCGTAAACATTCTCCTTATTCTTCTTTTAAATTCTGAACTACATACCGACCGGTTAGTATAATGATATCATAGAAATTAAATTCAGACTATTCGAATTTGAACTTCTTGTTTCCTAATTTTTAGGTACCTGTGATTAATAAGCAAAAAAAGCAGTCTAAAATCACAAGTGAATTTAGAACTGCTTTTTCATAATAATGAGCGTGATTATACCGTAACTGCCATAAAAAATTCCTCATAAAGTGCCTGAACCGCTCTTTTTTCATCTACTACCTTAACCCCAAACATCATGCTTACTTCCGAAGAACCTTGGTTAATCATCTCGATATTAATACGAGCTTTTGCCAGCGCTTTGGATGCTCTTGCCATTGTCCCTACATTGTGACGCATGCCCTCACCAACCACCATTATAAGCGCAAGACTGTGTTCAATCTTCACTTGATCAGCATGCAGTTCTGATTCAATTCGTTCAACAATCGCCTTCTCCATTTCGGCATCCATTTGATTTTCACGGAGGATCACGGAAACATCATCAATTCCTGAAGGCGTATGTTCATAAGATAATCCAAAGTCTTCTAAGATACTTAACAGCTTCCGTCCAAAGCCTACCTCTCTATTCATTAGGTATTTGCTTACGTATATACTACAAAACCCTTGGTCACTGGCAATACCAATGACTGGTCCATTTGTATTGTCTCGTTCATAGACGATCTTTGTCCCAGGTGCACTTGGATTATTTGTATTTTTGATTTGAACAGGAATTCCTGCTCTGAAGGCCGGAACAAGTGCTTCATCATGTAACACGGTGAATCCCGCATACGAAAGTTCACGCATTTCCCGGTAAGTCAGTTCTTTTATTTCCTTCGGATTATTTACGATGAAGGGATTGACGGAATACACCGCATCCACATCGGTAAAATTCTCATAAAGGTCAGCTTTAAGGGCATTGGCTAAGATGGAGCCAGTAATGTCGGATCCGCTTCTTGAAAAGGTAAACACTTCACCTTCCCTGCTATAACCAAAGAATCCTGGAAATATTAAAATCCCTTTTCGATCGTGCAACGAATACAACTGACTATAAGCTTCAGGCAGTGCTTGAGCATTACCTGGCTCATCACTGACAAGCAGCCCCGCTTCTTTCGGATCTATGTAAGAAGCTTCTACACCCTGCTTACGAAAATAGGCAGCAACCAATTTGGCGTTGTTATCTTCACCACTTGCTTTTAACAAATCCAGAAAACGATCAGGTTTTGTTTTATCAGCACTCAACCGTTTGGCTAAATCTTCTTGAATTTCGATTATAATATCATTTGACAGTGATAATTCCTCAGCGATCGAGGAGTATCTTTCTAGGACGGCCTCAAATTGTTCCCTTGGGTCCTTATTTTGTAGACATAGTTCTCCACATTCAATTAATAAATCGGTTACCTTATCATCTTCTGCAAACCTTTTCCCGGGGGCAGAAACGACAACGACTTTTCTCTTGGGGTCTGAAACAACAATCTTAAATACCTTTTCCATTTGTTTTCCTGATGCTAGCGAGGACCCACCAAACTTTACGACCTTCATCCCTACATCTCCCTAATTCAAAAATATAATCTTAATTTTAATCATATTCAGAAAATAATCAAGCTTTTTCTTTTATGCACGGACATTTGTTCACCTCTAGTGGACAAACAAAAAAAGAGAGGATTTCGGCAAGGAAATCCTCTCTTTTTTAATAACTATAGCCGTAGTAATTCAATAAAATGGGCAAGAATCTTGGCCGTAAGTCCCCAAATCACTTTTCCATCATAACGATAGAAATACTCCTCGATTCCTCGTGTACGCCAATTATAATTTTCTCCTCCCACAATCAGGTCAAAGGGAAAATTCACCTCGGGTTCTGCCTTAAATTCAATGTGATAAATCTCTGGTTCACTTTTTATTAAAAATGATAGCGGCACGGTAAAAATCTCACCGACTTCTGAAGGATTAGGAACAATCGTATTAGGTGTTTTAATGTAGCCAACAAAAGGATAGATCATCATTCCAAACGGTGAAATCATATAATCCAATGGGAGTACGTTTGATATTTCCTCATTTCTGACACCTAATTCTTCCACGGTTTCGCGGATAGCGGCTGCTTTTTCGTCGAGATCTTGTGCATCAATCCTGCCCCCAGGAAAACAAATTTCTCCAGGCTGCCTTCTAAGTTCTAGGGAACGAACTTCTAACAAAACGTGAATCCCGTCTTCTTTTTCAATGAGTGGGACCATAACAGCATATTTTGAGAACTTTTCACTGCCAAGGATCTTTGGTGTATGGTTTTTTAATTTTGATAGAATTGGTTCCAACTCCATGACTTCACCTCATTTCATTTTTAAATCACTTATTATTACAATACCACTTTTTACCTAAAGATAAAAAACAATCCAATTTAGTTTATTGGATTGTTCGCTAAATAAATTTATTTCTATTTCTCATACCATGAATACATATAATTAACATCCTCAATTTCTTGTGCGGTTTTAACGATTTTTAATGGATGAAAGGTGTCAATCATAACAGCTAGTTCCAGCGTTTCCTTTTTTCCAATACTGGCTTCGGTTTTCCCCGGATGTGGGCCATGAGGGATACCGCCAGGATGAAGGGTAATCGAACCTTCTTGAACCCCTTTTCGACTCATGAAATTACCTTCCACATAATAGAGAAGTTCGTCGCTGTTCACATTGCTATGATAATATGGCGCCGGTATGGACTCTGGATGGTAGTCATATAGCCTCGGAACAAATGAACAAACAACGAAATTATTCCCTTCAAAAGTTTGATGGACCGGCGGCGGCTGATGGACTCTCCCAGTGATTGGTTCAAAATCTTCGATGTTAAAAGCCCAGGGATATAAATATCCATCCCAGCCCACTACATCAAGGGGATGATGTCCTAAAATATGCGAGGTTATCTTCCCTCTTGATTTTGTTAAAACCTCAAATTCACCCTTTTCATCGAATGTGGTCAGTTTTTCCGGGCCACGAATGTCCCTTTCACAAAATGGGCTATGTTCTAATAGCTGACCATATTCATTTCGGTACCGTCTTGGCGTGGTGATTTGGCTGAAGGATTCAACATACAGCATTTTTGTCTCTTCATTTTCGTTTGGTATGACACGGTATATGGTCCCAATCGGAATAATGAGATAATCACCCGGCTGGTAAGAAAGGGTCCCGTACATCGTTTCTAGTTTTCCAGTCCCATAGTGGACAAAGAGCATTTCATCGCCATCACCATTCCGATAAAAGCTGGTCATCGGTGCAGTTACATGTGCTGTTCCAATTAATAAATCCTGATTACCTAAGATATACTCCCTAGCCTTCAGGGCATCCCCTTTGGTCTGCACTTTATTGGTGAAAAAATGGCGGTGTTTTAGAGGCTGCTGCTCCTCATATTTTGGCAAGTAACCACTTACTATTTCCGTTCTCACCACCTCAGTTGGCATATAGTGGTGATACAAAATCGATTGGGTTCCTGAAAATCCCCGTGTCCCCATTACTTGCTCTCTGAATAGGCTCCCATCGGCTTTTTTAAACATCGTATGCCGTTTGTGCGGTATCTTCCCCATTTGACGGTAATACATGTTTTCACCTCTCTTCAGCGATTATCTCATTCTCTAACACGCCAAGATGATCAATCTCTAATTTAACTCGATCACCTGGCTTTAACCAGCGATGCACTTGTTCACCAAGTTCAAGAATACATCCAGAGCCGACAGTTCCTGAACCAATCATCTCACCAGGGTATAGGGTAACACCCGCCGAAGCCCTCTCAATCATCTCTCCAAAAGAATAAAATAGGTCTTTCATATTCCCTTCGGAAAGAAGTCGACCATTTACAGTGGCTTTCATGGAAAGAGCATAGCCTTTTCCTGCTTTTAATGGTTCTAACTCATCTTTTGTAACAATCCATGGTCCAATGGAAGTTGAGAAATCCTTCCCCTTGGCGGGACCCAGGCCAACTTTCATTTCTTTCCTTTGCAGGTCTCTTGCACTCCAATCATTTAGTATACAGTAGCCAAAAATATGCAAATCCGCTTGATTTGCAGAAATATTTCTACCTTCTTTACCAATGATGCAGGCAATTTCAAGCTCATAATCAAGCCAGTTGCTCGCTTCCGGCTTAACAATGGCTTCACCCGGTCCTTTTATGGCAAGATGATTAGAGAAGTAAAAAACAGGGATTTCGTACCATTCTGGAATCATTCCAAGGCCCCTATTCTCCCTTGCTTGTTTTACATGCTGCTCAAATGCATAAAAATCACGAAAACTCCTAGGGAATGGCATCGGTGCCTTTAATCGGAGCTCACTTAATGGATATACTCCTTTTTGCTCCTTTGTAAATGAGAAACTGGCCACCTTTTCTAGATTAGACTCACTATTTTCTAGAAAATCTAGGAGATTACTAGGCAGTATTCCACTTGAGGCTTCATGCATATCTACCGCATATTCTTGATCCAATAACCATCCTGCTCGGAATGTCCCATCCGGTTTTTCGAACGTTACGAATTTCACGACACTCACCTTTTCTAGGTTTTTCTCTTCATTTCAAACATTTTTGCTAAGGGGTCTGTAAAAATATTTCCTGCCATTCTCCCGATCGGCTTCAGTTTCGCAGTATCAATCCGTCCCTTATCCAACAGTTCATCGTTTACATGGAAATGAACTACTTTTCCAATTACTAGACTTCCCGCCCCAGGTTTATCACCAAAATCCAATACTTGTTCTAGTTCACATTCTAGGTGGACAAGCGATTCTTTGATACGCGGCACCTTGACCTTGATACTAAGTTCTTTCGTTAAACCCACTTCCACCATTTCGTCGACATCCGGACTAAATTCGATCGCACAGTCATTCATTTGCTCTGCCAAACTGTCACTAACAATATTAATGACAAATTGACCTGTGGTTTCTATGTTTACAAGCGTATCTTTTTTAGCACCATCTGTCCCCCTTCTCATTGGTGAAAAACAAATGAGCATGGGGTCAGCACAAATAGCCGTGAAAAAACTAAATGGGGCCGCATTAGCAGTGCCCTTCTCATCCACTGTAGAAACAAAAGCAATTGGTCGGGGAAGAATTGAGCCAACTAATAATTTATATGCCTCTCTCCATTCCAGTGTTTTCGGGGAGATTTCCATTACATTTATCACCTCACTTAGTTGAACTCTAAAAAAGGAAGAGAACACTCTCCCTTTTTAAACTCTAAGTCGATATTCTTTATAAATTTCCTCGTCTTTCTTGCTCCCTCTCAATGGACTCAAATAGAGCTTTAAAGTTTCCTTCTCCAAAACCGCGTGCCCCTTTTCGTTGAATAATTTCAACAAATAATGTTGGACGGTCAACAATTGGCTTGGTGAAAATTTGCAGTAAATACCCTTCATCATCTCGGTCTACTAAAATATTTAGTTCACGCAGCTTTTCAATTTCTTCATCAATTTTTCCAATCCGTTCACCTAAGGATTCATAATAAGTATCAGGAGTTTTTAGGAATTCAACTCCATTTTGCCTTAAAATCGCAACCGTTGAGACAATATCCTCCGTTAAGATGGCCAAATGCTGTACACCCGGACCATTATAGAATTCTAGATATTCCTGAATTTGTGATTTTCGTTTTCCGACCGCCGGTTCATTAATTGGAAACTTGATTCGCCCACCGTTATGCATAACTTTTGACATAAGTGCAGAATATTCTGTCGTAATGTCCTTGTCAGAGAAATGTTTCATTTCTTTAAAGCCCATTACCTTGGCATAATACTCTACCCATTCCTCCATGCGCTCTACGTTCCCAACGACATGGTCAATCCCAATTAAACCCGTATCTTTAACAGGTACTGGCGCCGAATATGGTTCAAATCCTGGTAAGAACACTCCCTGATAATTTTTTCGTTCTATTAACGTATGGATTGTGTCTCCATATGTACCAAGAACGGCTTTTTTAACCACCCCTGCTTTATCCTTCATTTCAAATGGGGCCGCAATGGCAATCGCGCCTCGATTTACAGCCTCTTCAAACGCTTTCTCGACATCATCAACTAAAAGCGCAATATCCTTCACACCGTCTCCATGTTTCTTAACAAATTGGGCTACTGACCCTTCCTCAGTATAAGAACCTGTTAGCAAAAGGCGGATATTTCGCTGCTTCAAACAGTAGGAAGCGGTTTCACGGTTACCTGTTTCAAGACCCGAATAAGCTACTGGTTCAAAACCAAATGCTGTACAGAAAAAGTGACATGCCTGTTTGGCATTACCTGTATAAATCTCAATATAATCCACATCTCGAACCGGAAAGAAGTCATTAGCTAATTGGTCTGCTCTTACTCTATTTTCTTTCATTTAGAAACCCCCATTAACTAAATGTAATAATATTCAGAATTAATTCTAATTCAAAGAATCTTGTCCTATCAAGAATAGGGTGTAAAGCAATAACGCTTTTTGGTGCTAAAGAAATCAGGACTATTTTTACGATATTTCCCAAAAACACAAAAAGAAACTTACCCGTTTCGGGAAGTTTCTAATTAAATCATATTGGAAATATTAATCAATAGAATAATAGACATTCACAAAATTTTTTTCGATTAGGAAAGAATCGCGCGGTCGCTCGCCATATGTTCCCCACGGATCCGTTTAAACTCCGTTAACAAACTTTCGATTGTCAGCTGCTTCTTATTTTCCTCACTGACCTCTAAAATAATCTGACCCTTATCCATCATAATTAAGCGATTTCCTAAATCAATTGCTTGCTGCATATTATGTGTAACCATTAATGTGGTCAATTTGTATTTGTGGACAATTTCTCTCGTTAAATTTGTAATTAATTCCGCTCTTGACGGATCAAGTGCCGCTGTATGTTCATCCAGTAGGAGAATGGATGGCTCTGTGAAAGTTGCCATTAATAAGGATAATGCTTGGCGTTCTCCACCGGATAAAAGCCCTACCTTTGCACTTAGTCGGTTTTCCAGTCCTAAATGAAGTGATTCCAATACCTCACGAAAATAATCACGGCGCTTTTTTGTTACCCCTTGGCGGAGTGTCCTCATTTTGTTACGGGAGTACGCCATCGCTAGATTTTCCTCAATTGTCATACTTGGAGCCGTTCCTGCCATTGGATCCTGAAAGACACGTCCAATCATTTTAGAGCGCTTGTACTCTGACATATTGGTAACATTTTTCCCGTTAATATGAACCTCACCGACATCTGGGATTAACACACCGGAAATGATATTCATTAATGTAGATTTCCCCGCACCATTACTGCCAATGACAGTGACAAAATCACCAGGCTGAAGGTTCAGATTCACATGATCGATGGCGATTTTTTCATCCGGAGTCCCTTCATTAAAAATCTTATGAATTTCATTTAAGTGTAGCATGATTGTCCCCCTTCGCTGAAGCATTCGCCTGGATGATATTCCTTCGCTCTGATCTTCGTCTGGCTTTTCGCTTTTTCTCTTTAGACCCTTCAATGATTTTTGGAGCAGTAAGTGCAATAATAACAATAAGTGCAGTAATTAGCTTCATATCACCTGGGTCTAAGAAATCTACACGCAAGGCTAACGTTACGACGATTCGATAAATGATGGAACCGCCAATCACAGCAAAAGTTGTCCGAGCGATTGTTTTTGTACCAAACAGGGCTTCACCGATGATAACGGAAGCAAGGCCAATGACAATCATCCCAATTCCCATACCTACGTCTGCAAATCCCCCTTGCTGGGCTATTAGAGCACCCGAAAACGCTACTAATGCATTAGATAACCCTAAGCCAAACACAACAAGAAGATTGGTATTAGCAGAAAGGCTGCGAATCATTCGTTTATTATCTCCAGTTGCTCTAACTGCAAGACCAATTTCCGTTTTTAGGAACAAATCCGTCAGGAATTTAATCACAAATGTAACGATTATCATAAAAAGAAGAATTCCCCATGTTTCCGGCAGGCTATCACCGAGACCGACCATGGAAAGAATATTATTGAAGAATGAATCAATTCCTGTCTTTTCAAAAAATCCACTGATTTTCGTAAAAGCTGTATCTGTATTTAATAAAGGGATGTTGGAACGGCCCATAATTCTCAGATTTATTGAATAAAGTGCAATCATCATTAAAATACCAGAAAGCAAGTTATTAATCTTTCCAAATGTGTGCAGAAGTCCCGTCATACATCCTGCTGCAAAACCTGCAAATAGTGCCATAATTGTAGCTAAAAATGGATCAGTACCATTTGCAATCATAACTGCTGAAATCGCTGCTCCAGTGACAAAACTCCCATCAACCGTTAAATCTGGAAAATCCAGAATACGAAAGGAAAGATAGACGCCCAGTGCCATAATCGCGTAGATGATACCTGCTTCAAATGATCCAAATATGGCTGTAAACATTGAGATCATCCTTTCTTTTATCATAAAGCATCCGTCTTAGATGCAATATTTTATGTAGTGACAAAGAGGCAGCCTTCTAAAAGAAGGCTCCTCCTTGAAAAATATCATTTAATTACCTTCGTAAAACTCACCTAAACTACTCCAAGCATCATTGACTTTTAACCCTTGGGCTTCAGCAGCCTTCTTGTTAATAACAAGCTTTAAGCTGTTAGGAAGTTCGACAGGAATTTCAGAAGCTTTCTTTTTACCGCTTAAAATGTCAGCTGCCATGATACCAGATTGATAGCCAAGATCGAAATAACTAAATCCACTTGCGGCAACTGCGCCTTTTTTCATGGAATCAAGTTCACCAACGAACAACGGGATTTTCTTGCTGTTTGCAACCGCGATAACTGAATCAAGTGCAGTAACAACAGTGTTGTCAGTAGGAATGTAGATGGCATCAACGCGTCCAACTAATGATTCTGAGGCTTGCTTCACTTCTGCTGTAGTAGAAACTGATACTTTTACTAGTTTAGCACCTTTCTCTTTAGCAATCTTTTCAACTTCTGCCACCTGAACAACGGAATTTTGTTCCCCTGAGTTATAGATGACCCCGACATTTTTCGCTTTCACTTCGTCCGTAATAAAGCTGATTGTCTTTTTCGTTGCCTCTGGATGGTTATCGGTTGTTCCAGTAATGTTCTTGCCTGGTTTATCAAAAGCCTCTACCAGTCCAGCACCAACTGGGTCTGTCACTGATGTGAAGATAATCGGAATATCTTTGGTGGCATTCAATGCCGCTGTTGCACTAGGCGTAGCATTAGCAAAGATTAGATCTACTTTGTCCCCGACAAAATTATTCGCAATTGTTTGCGTGTTGTTCATGTCTGCCTGAGCGTTTTGTTCATCAAAGCTAACTTTAATCCCTTTATCCTTTAGGGCCTTCTTAAAGCCCTCTGTCGCAGCATCTAAAGATGGGTGTGGTGCAAATTGGGTAATACCTACTTTGAACTCCTTATCCGCTCCACCTTTTTCAGTTCCGCCCGCGGATTCTTTACTTCCACAGCCAGCTAGAAGCATCATTCCTGCTAAAGCAATAGATAATACTTTTCCATTTTTCTTCATCTAGCTAAATCCCCCTCAACTACTAAAATATCAATTTTCAAAAAATTAAATATATTAGAAATTATTCTAGTATTTTTTTGAAAGAAAATCAATAGTTATTGTAAAAATAATTTTTCGCTTTAAAGCAACATAATTTTAAATCCATAGTTCCCATGGTAAATACGCTATATTTTGCTGCTAAAAAATAAAAATGCCTCCATTTAAGTGGAGGCATTTTGAAACTATCGAAAAACTTTCGACAGTCTTTTTCATTTACATTTCTTTAACAATTCACCGCGTTAATTTGTTTAAAATAATTATATTGTCTATCTTTTCAACAGGCCCAGTTGCATGAGCAACTTATAATATTAATCGTTTTTTGATTAAGACAAAATAAAAAACTGCCGAGAAACTACCCTTTCTCGACAAGTTTAATGCCTCCATATTAAATGGAGGCATCCTAAGAATTATTTTTTCAATAATACTATTCTACCAATCACGGGTATTTTCAAGTAAAAGGTCAATTTCAACTTTTTTAACGATATGATTATTTTTCTCAGATGTTAGATTTGACGTTGCTTCTAGTAATTTGTCGATATCGATTAGTACAGTACCCATTTCTAACCTCCTGAATGTTAGTTTGTTATTGTTGATAAATCATTCGACGATTTCATTGAAATAGTGGGGGTACCCCTCTAATTAATCTCAAAAAAAATAAAAATCCAGCCAATGCTATTTAGGCTGGATTTTTTTAGTCTATTAATAAGTCTCTATTTCTATCATGCGGTGTTTTTCATCGTTGTTCGTTTATCACCTTGATTGAAAAAGTACTTCATCATTGGTGGTGTAACAATGGTTGTCACTAGGACAACTACCACTAATACAGCAAAAAGTTCTTGGGTGATTAATTTTGTTTCTAAACCAATTGTGGCAATAATTAACGCAACCTCTCCACGAGATACCATGGCAGCGCCTATACCAAGTGAATTCTTCCAAGAAAAGCGTGCCATTTTTGCACCAGCAGCTGCACCTATTAATTTGGTTAAAATAGCAAGAATACTAAGGCCCAACATAAGCCCCAAATGTTGAGAGATTCCATCAAAACTTACTGATAAACCAATTGAAGTGAAAAATACAGGCACAAAAATAGAATAACTGATGGTCTCCACTTTCTTAAATATTTTAGGTTTATACTCTGTCTGCCCAATAGCAACCCCAGCGATATAGGCACCAATAATACCCGCAACACCTGTTAATTCCGCTGTATAGACGAATAGGAAACAGATAATTAATGCACCCGAGACAAGCGATTCTGTGACCTTTAATGGAACGAATTTTTTTAATAGCCATGGAACAAACTTCCAAGCAACTAAAATAGCACACGTGAAAAAGAGGACCTTTTTTATAATCATCATGCTTAAATTCACTTCGTCTCCAGCCATACTCATGAGAAAGGCTAAAGCAATGATCACAAGAACATCATCAATGACAGCTGCACCTAAAATTGTTGTCCCTTCTTTGGATTGAATTTTATTTAACTCTTTAAGTGCTTGAACGGAAATACTTACACTAGTTGCGGATAGTAATAATCCTAAAAATAATGCTTCGATGGTTGTCATATTTAGCAAAACCCCTGACAGGTAACCTGCCAATAAAGGAACGATGATTCCGCTGATCCCCACAAAGGTTGATGCCTTCCAAGTTCGTCTAAATTCATGGATATCAGTCTCCAGTCCTGCGATAAACATTAACATGATCACACCAATTTGGCTTAGGTCAGCTATGGTTTTCGTTTCTGAAATTAGTCCCAAGACGGCTGGTCCGATAATAACCCCAATTAATAACTTTCCTAAAACTGATGGCTGGCCTAATTTAACACTAATATCTCCTGCAACCTTTGAGGCAAATAAAATAATTGCTAATTCTAAAATTAATTCCATTCAATCACGACTCCTTTTAAATATGATCTGTTAAACTTGCCTGTTGATTTCCGCTCCAGGCACTTCGCTTTCCGCGGTCCGGGGAGCCTCCTCGTCGCTGCGCTCCTGCGGGGTCTCCCCAGCCCCGTCCTCCCGCAGGAGTCTTCGTGCCTTCCACTCCAATCAACAGGGTGCCAAATTATAAGATTAGCCTTAACATAGCCAAAAAATAAAAGGGTCTGTATTTAACAGACCCTTTTTTGAATACAAAAAAGCCCGTCAACCAAGGGACATAGTAATCCCTTGGTGACAGGCTCCTCCAAATACAACAGATATTTTATTAAATAATATTATAACATTATTTATATTAACCTTCAATCCCACTTTTTCATTGTAGCAATTACTTTTTCCTTAAGGACCATAATAAAGGTGGTTTCTCCTTTGTTCGCTTTTTGCTTATTCCATTCATTAAAGCTGGCAACCGTAATTAGGATTAGTCCAGCAATTAATAAATAGAACCACCACGGCATATTCCCCCAGTACGGTCTTGTTTGCAGGAATACGTTTAATAATAAAACGCCAGCTCCTACAAAAAAATATGATTTAATTTGTAAGAACATTCCTGCCAGCAGCGACAACAAGGAAAGCGTCCCGACAATGATTGCATCATAAATTGTGTTGCTCGCCAAACCATCCTGAATTAATAATAAGGAAACGACGAGTAGGACTCCCCATTGAACAGCTTTCGTTATCTCCGCATATCGCCCTTTTAAACAACGTCGAATGAAAATAATAAGAATAATAAAGGGAAGAACAATCACTTCCCGCTCCCATAATGGCGGAATATTAAGCTTAGCCATGATTGAATAATATGGTTGTAATAAATAGGCTCCGCCAAGTATGGTCATTAGGACGGATAACCTTTCTGGTACTCTTTTTCTTTGCAGTAAAAATGAAATTGCAATCAGCACCCCCGGAATTGCATGTATCCAGATGAATGGATCCTCGAACAAATACATTAGACCGAAAAACATGAATGAAACAAATGTAAAACCGTCAATTTTTAATTGCTGAATTTTCGGCCCATATTCAACAAGCCTTTTGTAAACCAATTGTCCGATTATCGAAAGAACAATTCCTACCCCTCCAGTAACTAGCATTTTAGCAAGTTCACCTAAGTCACTCGAATAGGTGAATTCTACAGTTGCAATAAAGGCTAAAAATAAAGGAACAATTCCGAGAACATCCCATTGGATTTTATGCAAATAAAACACGGTTCCAAATCCATAAGCAAGTGTGACAAGATATGGAAGGAAATCAAATGGATAGGTAATCAACGTAAACACAATTCCAATTATCGAAAATGGGATTAAATAATAAGCAGTCCTTTTTTTATATTCATCTTTTGCAAAGAAAGCAAACAAGAGAAGTAGCGCACTAGTAAACACAAACTCATAGTTTCCAAAAGATTGATTGATTATTTGATCTAACACAGTTGTAACTATAAAGAATAAGGAAGTAAAACTACCATAAAGAAATGCTTTAATTTTCCATTCTACAGTCATCAACTTTGTGCTAATAGCATAGACAAACAACGCCAAGATAAAGCTGTAAATGCAGTCTTTCTGAAATGCGAACCATGTGAATAACAGCGTCAGTGGATAAATGCTGTGTCCTACCCAACCAAATGCAAATGATATGTTCAAATCATTTTTCCGGCAAAGATAGGAGATTAGCAGCATAATCACTGCACCAGTAGAGGTGATTAGGGAATTCATGGTATGACTTAAAGTAAATCTATGCAAAATGGCTTGGATGATAGAAAAATACGCAATTAGTGCTGCAATACTGACTAAAAATGGTACCCACTTCGTACCAATCTTTTTATACAAATAATAATACATTCCAATTCCAACTAATAAAATAAGTGGTTGGACCCAAACAAAGTTTATTTGATTAAACAATGCTTGGAGAATGGCCACAGTATAAAGTGCATGGGATGTATACAAAGAGATTTTATCCAACCTCTTTTCCCCTACTGCTCTCCAAACAAAACTTGATAATAATACAAGGATGGCCGCGATAGCAAAATTAACTCCATACCCAAATTCATGAAGATAAAATGAAAAGTTACTATTCATTTCTTCTCCAAAAGCGGCAATGGAAAGACCAAGTAAAATAGGTGCAATCCATACAGCGGCTTCTTTTAAGAAAATCCTTTCTTCCTTTTTATAAACTAAATAGGCCGCAACCATAAATAGGAATAAGAGAACACCAAGCTCCCACCATAATAAAAACGATATTGCTGTCATTATAGCAAGCACCATGATCGACAAACCGACATCTCTGGAGGCAGTCTGAATGATCTTTACGTACTTTGAAAGGTGAGCAATACCTAACACACTAAACAGGATAAAACCTGTGATCGATAATTGTAGTGAGAAATTTATGATATCAAAAGTTTTGCTTATTAATGCAATGATTTCATAAATGCTAGAGGCTGCAAAAAATGCGCTTAAATACGGAAAAAACCTTCTTGAACCGTGATGGGACAAGTAAACAAAGTTAACTGTAATGATGAAATAAGCGAGCATAAGCACAATTGACGGATTCCCTGCACGCAGGAGAATTCCTTCGAGACTAATATAAATAAAGGCCATCCCTGATATTACTGCACTAGTATATTGAAATGCTTTATTTAATGAAAACTGGTTATTCAAAGCCATTGGAACAAAGACCATTCCAAATCCGACCAAAGCATAAATTATCGCTCCTATATAATCCAGGAAGCTGTGCTCAATTAAATGATAAGCACCATATACAATCATGATACTAAAAATGAAATGATATTCTTTTCGGCCGCTTACATACATCATTGATAAATATATAATCGCTGTTAACAGCAAATTGAAACTGTATACGACCTTGTTATCAAATAAAAACAACATAAATAATGTAGACAGGACAAGATTCACTTGGATATACGGGATAAATTCCTTCGTAAAAAGTTTAATTGATTCCTTATTCTTTACCTGATGATAAACAAAAATAGTGGCTGCATTGAAAATCATCATACCTAAGTAAAAAAAATCAATCTCGAAATGGAAACTAGCTAAAAGAAAGGCCATACCTAAAGATACCGAAACAAAGGTGAACCAAACAAATAATCTTGATGCTAAGCTCTTTGCAAATAAATAGTAAACAATAACAGGCAGCAAACTACCCAGCATTCCGAGTAAATAACGCCCCTCTCCAGTAATAGATAAATAGGATCCTAAAAGCCCAAACCATCCCAATGAGAGAATAAAAATTGGTAAAAACAAACTTCCAAGGACACTAAAGGCAAAAGCTGTTTTCTCTATTTTCAATACTTTTTTTGTTAAAAAGGCAATTCCATAAAATAAGATAGCAACAATTGCAATTGACCCACTTTTCATGAAACTTGTCATAGATTCCCAATTACTTGTTGCAACAAACAAGCCCCCGATAAGTAAGAAGATTACTCCAATGTTTAATAACCACGTAATATTCCTTTCACGAATCTCTTCTGGTGTTCGTGTCTTCTTCACTATCGTAGTTTTTTTAGGTATTGGAGTATGGACTTGCTTAACATTTTCATGTACAGAAGGTTTTGCCTCCATTTCGTTTAAATCTAAATGGTATTGGTGATGTGCCCTTGCAACTGTGTCAACTATTGCTTCAGAAAGGTAACCCCCCTCACGTAATGTATATAATTCTTTTCTAAAAATTTTCCGTTGCTCTTCTCGTATATTTGAATCCATAAAATCTCCCCACAATCATTCCAAAATGGTAGTTGTACCAAAAATTTCTATATAGTGTAATTTTACACTATTTTTATATTTTTTCCAATATATTCTACAAAAAAGGTACTGTAATTGATCCTTTTCTTAAAGATTTTACGTTTGGGTAAAATAACTGTATGATGTATGAAGGCTTATTTAATTTTTTGGAGGAAACTATGCTTACATATAATGAAAAATTAGCAATCATCGAATCATTTCCTGAATTGGAAAGAAAAAATGTTTCACTAGGACGAGTCAATTTTCAGTTTGAAGGCAGTATCTCTGATAAGAAAAACATTGTTTATCACTTACACCCTAACGGGAATGGATTTATTTATGCCGGACAGTTGGAAAATTATGATACAGATGAAAAAGGAATGGTCAATATCCGTGATTACTCCGAAGACCAACTCCGTAAATTATTAAAACAATCGATTCAATCCCTATCTCCAGTCGAAAAAACGGCTGCAGAAGAAGCGATTATTGGAGATTCAAAAGAGGAACGTTGGGTTGATAGTGAAAATAATGTCCTTATTTTAGTGGAAGAAAATGAATCCTGGAATATCTATTACGGATTAAACCTGGATGCAACTTTTGATACCTATGAGGAAGCTGAGATGTTCTTACAAGAAGAGGGTTTTACTAGGCAGTAAATGAATGAAACAAGGCGGTGCTTCTGCACCGCCTTTACTTTATATACTTTCGTTGTCGATCCATTCATCTAAGCGAATAATGCTTTGTTTAGCTCGTTCATATTCAATCGTCCGATAATGATGCATGCCGCCTTCTTCTTCATCCTTTTCATCGGCCCATTTAACAATTTGCTGTAAGGGTGTCCGGACAATATCGTTGGATGGCAAAAATGAGTCGGTATGAAATAAAATGGCAAGTGCGATTGTCTTTGCTTTGATTGGATTTTCACCAAGGCGAATCAAGAGCTTATGTGCCCTTTCCGCCCCTTTGATTGGGTGAATGTCATTTTGTTTGTACAAGTCATAATCCCATTTTCCGTTTTTATACCATGTATAATGACCCATGTCATGGAGGAGTCCTGCTTTTGCAGCAATGTCTACATCCAGTTGATGTTCCTTCCCTAATTGAAAGGCATGGTAGGCAACCGCAATCGCATGGGCAAGACCTGAACGATTCAAATATTTTTGGGCAATATGATGTTCAAATATATTCAATAAGGTAACGTCTCTCATGCGATCCCTCTCCTAACTTTTTTAAAATAATATATTTTACCTATTATATGATAACAATTGGTACTTGGCTATTTTTTTATTGGCCCTTTTTAGCTGGGATGTTGATTTCCGCTCCAATCAACATAGTTATACTATCATCATTGCCCTTCGAAACATCCATTATTTTTAAAAAGCAGCAAGCATAAAAATGCCTGCTGCTACCTCTAACAATTTATATTATCGCTTCGATTTCCGATAGCCTTGATCCTGTGCTTCTTTTTCTGAACAAAACCAGACGATGTTGTCTTTGGTGGATTCGTAATAACTACCGCCTGGTACATGATAAATATGGGAATTGGCATTTCCTTTAATTTTCCCTTTACAATCCAAATTAGTTTCTTGATCATCATTTGGGTTATTTTCATACATATTTCCGGTTGATGTGTTTGAAATTGCACCTTTATCATCTGTGCTCTTGGCATTATCAGTATTATACCCATCCTCTAGAGCATAATTTTCAATGGACCAAATGCCTATACCCTTTTTTTGTGCTTTCTTTTGGATCGCATAAAATTCATCAACATATTGAGTATTGGGTGCATAGATATAGGCTACTCGTGCAAGACCTTCCTCAAGCAGCATTTCATTAAACATTTTTCCATTTATATAAATATAAGCAAGTAAACGGCCATATTTATCTCGACCTTCGCCAATTCCAGGTTCTATTTCGACTTTTGTACCGACAGCGAGAATCTTCTTAGTATACTCAGACGCTTCCGGTCCAAACGGTTGAACACCTAAGCGGGGGTGGTGTGTCTCTGGTGTATCCACGCAGAGCATTCTGACCTTTTCGACCCTCCCATTAAGATTAATCTCAACAGTATCCCCATCGACATTCTTTACAATGGTGGCGGGAAATAATTTCTTATTAGCAGTTTTCTGCTTTGGAACTTCTGATTTAGATGGTGAAGCATCGCTCGTTTCGTTCGTATTCACTTCTTTATTTTTATTAATAGAGGTTGTTTTTGTGTCATTCTTAGAGATTTCAGTCTCAGTACACCCAGTTAGAATAATAGGAATAATGACAAGTAATGAAATGATTAATTGATGAATTCTCTTGTTCATTGCAGGTTCCCCTTAATGTTATTTCCAATAATAATTGTAACAAAAGAAAAAGAGAGAAGTTATCGTTTCTTCTCTCTTTAACAGTGTTATTCTTCTGATGTCTCAGTATCACCTTTTGGACCTAAATATTCATAATCATTAGGGTTAATTGGTGTATAACCTTCTGGCTTATAGAAACGTAGTAAGTCTTTGTAAACAATTTCATCAGACATATTTAGTTCCATATTGACTTTGCTATCAACATCCTTACAACTCGTATTATCCTCTAATAATTCACCTGTTGCAGAGGAGTAACATTTCTCATTAATCTGGATGGCATCTGATGTTACAAAGTCACCGTTTCTAAATAATGCCCAATTCCGGTGTTGTTTGGAAAGTAAATCTGATCCAAATTCCATATAATCTTTCGTATCAATACCTAATAAATGAAGAACAGTTGGACGAACATCGACTTCCCCGCCAACTTGGTGTTGAACTCCGCCTTTTACACCAGGTACATGAATAAATAATGGTACACGCTGTAGTTTTGCATTGATTGCAGGAGTGATTTCGTCCACACCCATAACCTTTGCCATTGCATCGTTATGGTTTTCAGAAATGCCGTAATGGTCGCCATACATAACAATGATGGTATTATCATACAAACCGTTTGCTTTTAGATCATTAAAGAACTGCTGGAACGCCTGATCCATATAGTTTGCAGATTGGAAATATTGGTTTACAACCGTATCACCGTAATCACCGGCAGGAAAATTTGTATCCTCCGGATCCATTTCAAATGGGAAGTGATTAGACAGAGATATAAATTTTGTATAAAACGGCTGCTTTAAGCTTTCAAGTAATGGAATAGATTCCTTAAAGAAAGGTTTATCCTTCATTCCATAGTTTTTTGTATTTTCATCTGACATGCTATAGTACTCTGCATCAAAGAATTGATCGTAGCCAAATGCTTTGTAGATCACATTTCGATTCCAGAATGTTTTATAGTTCCCATGTAACACTGCAGAACTATATCCTTGTCCTTTTAGAATCGACGGCATAGCTTGATAGGTGTTTTGGGCTTTGTTAACAAAAACCGCACCCTGTGCCATTGGATAAAGTGAGTTTTCCATTAAGAATTCGGCATCCGATGTTTTTCCTTGGCCTGTTTGATGATAAAAATTATCAAAATAGAAGGTATTATTGTCATGTGCCAGTGAATTTAAAAATGGTGTTACCTCTTGTCCGTTAGGCATCTTATAATCAATCATAAAACTTTGGAAGGATTCCATCGAAATATAAATTACGTTCATTCCCTTAGCTTTACCAAAGTATTTTGGATTGGGGGCAGCATAATTTGCTTTACGATAGTTCTCAACATCGGTAATATCACTGCTATCAGCCAACGCACGCTGACTGGATGACTTAATATTTTGGATAACATCATAAATGGTAAAGTTGTACGCACCAAGGTATTTTACTAAATAATTTCGGTCAAAAGAACGTGACAGTAGTTGTGGACGATCCTTTTCCGCTAAACCTAGATTAAATAGAAAAGTAGTGATTGAAAATAATAGAACAATTTTATAGGTTTTTCTGTTCGATACCGTTACTTTTTTAAAGATTGTTAATGCTAATGCAACTAAAATAATCGTATCTGTAAAATATAAAATATCAAAAGGAGACATTAACGAAAGTGCACTGTCACCTAGCTGTCCAGCATTCGTTTTGGTTTGCATCAAAACTGGCACCGTTATGAAATCATTAAAGAAGCGATAATAGGCGATATTCGCATACAATAAAAATGATAAAAGGAAGTTAATTAATATCATTATTAACTTTGAATGCTTCTTAAACAGCAACGCTATACCAAAGAAAAATAAAGCTGAACTTAAAGGATTTATCAAAAGCAGAAACTTTTGTAGGTTATTTTCAATACCTAAATTGAATTCAATTTGATATGCAGCATAGGTCTTGATCCAAAATAAAACAACTGCTGCTGCAAAGAATGTAATATGACTATTTTTTAATGTTTTAGTTAGTCTAATTTTATTCATTTAAAAATTTCTCCCCTCACTTACCAATTAAGCTACGGTAAACGAACCTCAATTACTATATCACATTTCTTTTCAAAATAAAAACAAAACTCATGTTATATCTTCCATTTCTTATCAACATAAATCTACATTCTTTGCTAATTCTTTAGCCCTTTTTATAATTTGGTCATTTCTATTTCTATGTCATTTAATTGTTGGACATGACTATTTTCGAACCCTCAATAATATAAGACGAATATGTTTTATTTTAGTTTCAAATTTTTATTAATAAGTGATACGTTCCATTAATCACCATTTCTACATATATTAAACCCGAATGTATGAGGGAGCAATATGAATTTAGCCTTATCTTTAACAAAAATGGAGTCACCTTTGCTTGAATGAACTATGTAAACATTGGAAAGTATATACACAGAGGAAAGAAGAAAATTTCAAAGGAGAATCTTATGCCCAGAATAAGGCCTGAATTTACAAAGAGTCCCTATTTTGTTGATGAACCAGGAAATTGGCATTTAAAACCTGGTGCACCAAAGGAAATGCAGGTAGAGCTCAATAATTATCTAAATAGCATGGAAGATGTTGATGAGCCAGGTACGATCAATGGGGTACATATTGACTACCCTTATTAATGAGAAATTGCAATTATATAATAGAAGAAAGCGATTACAAATCCTTTGCAAAACCAAAATTTGACTAGGAGTGAAAAGAATGAATGTTAATCGAGTAAAACAGATTTTATCCTCATCTGCTGATATTGAGGTCAAGTATAATGGTGTATCTGTATGGATTGACCAACTACATGAAGATGGGCAAACTGCTACAGTTCATTTACGTGGGCCACTAGAAGAACGATCCAATGTTGATATAGGCGAATTGGTGGAAGAATAATTCAACTTCTGTTAAAAATGTAACCACTGATTTAACCATAATAAAAAGGCAGGATTATGATCCTGCCTTACACCATATCTTCATTTTCCTTTTCAATTTCACTTGGTTGAGGTTGTTCTCCTTGGACGATTCCACCAAGAACCTCTCTGTTATTCCTATTAGCATCATTTCCTGCTCCAGGCGCAATATTAGCCATAGGGAGTTGTTCTAATTCTTTACCTCTTGGCATGTTTCCTCACTCCTTACAGTTAAGGTATCCAAAAAGTTTGAATTTAAGTTATCCAACTTTTGGTTAGTTGTTGTTAATACTATACTTAGCTAATAATTGCAAAGTCATGTCATCCATTGGAGGATTATGAAGTCCGGCGCGTACGTCCCGATAATATCTTTGTAATGGATTGCCTAATGACAAACTTTTTGCCCCAACGATTCGCATCGCTAAGTCAACAATAGCAATAGCCAAATTGGTCACGGTTAATTTGGCTGCCCCTAAGTGTGCCCCCATTTTTTCTCTATCCTCATCATTTGATACATCCCACTGTTTGGCAGCCCCATATAAAAAGTACTCTGACTGCATTATCTTTAGTTCAATTTCACCCAGTTTTTGTTGTACATTTGGTAAATCGATGATCGGTCCTACGATACTATTAGGAGAATACTCCTTTGCAAACTGAATGGCATATCTTTGGGCGGCTTTTGCTATGCCAAGATAACAAGCAGGTATATGTAAGAGCCATCCATTTGCTTTTTTCCCAGCGGAACTAATCTCTTCGACAAGATGGTCGTTAGGGACAAAACAATGATCCAGTATTAAGTCATGGCTGCCGGTGCCTCTTAATGCAATACTGTCCCAAGTTTCCTCGATAACAAGTCCTTTAGTGTTCCGTGGGATTAGAAAATTTGCCACCTCAGCGGTTTCATTTATTGTTGCACTAACGATAAAAAAATCAAGGACGGGTGACATGGTCGTAAATGTTTTTCTTCCTGTTATTACCCAGCCATTTTGACATTTTTCTGCCGTGGTCTCCGGTCTTCCTCCCCGAGTAGGACTACCAGTTTTCGGCTCACTTTGAGCGCTGTTTATTAATGAACCATTTATTATTTGTTCACAAAGATACTTAAAAACAGGCTCCTTCCATGTTCTTTTCTCATTAAGATTCATTATAATACCCATATGCCACCCAATCGAAAGTGCCGTTGCCCCATCACCCTCCGCTATTGTTTCTTGGAGACGAATTAATTCATAAAGCTCTATCTCCTTACCCCCATACCTAGAAGGTACAGTTAATGTAGTGTATCCAGTATTTTTAAGGTCACTTATATTCTCATAAGGAAAACTGCCTTCAATGTCTATTTGATGTGCTCTTAATAGGAATTTTTTCGACAGATTACTCATAAGTTCGATTCGTTCATTCACAGTCTGTTGTTCTAGAAAATTCATTATATATCTCTCCAATCCAAATCGTAAAAAATTAAACCAGAATACTACCCAATTGTAATTTTTCCCTTAGGGTACCAGAAGGAATAATTAGTCCAAAACCCAATTTTTACGCAGCATTGTTTTCTTCCTTCCTCCTAAAAAATTAATTTGTTTGTGTCAAAAGTGTGTCATACCTCACTGAAAGTCAATTACTTATTACTCTATAATACAAGAAGAATGCTAATGAACAGATTTCTAAATATATAACGTAAGATTGAGGAAATAATAAATTGGCTTGGGAATTAAAGGGGGATTTTTATGAAACAAGGATCAAAACAACTTTTTATACAAACTGGAAGCCTTGTTGCTGGTTTTATGGTTTGGGTACTTATATCATCACTAATGCCTTTTATAAAAGCAGATATTCAACTTACTGCTTCACAAATTGCATGGGCCACAGCCGTCCCTGTGATCCTTGGCTCCCTGCTTCGTGTTCCGATTGGCTATTGGACGAATCGCTATGGTGCTCGTCTTTTATTTTCAATTAGTTTCATTATACTACTTATTCCTATTGCATTGTTAAGCTATGCTGATTCCTTGCTTACGCTTATCATAGGCGGATTATTACTTGGGATTGGCGGTGCTATTTTTTCGGTTGGTGTAACGTCCCTTCCAAAATATTATGAAAAATCAAAGCATGGATTTATTAATGGCATATACGGTGCAGGTAACATCGGAACGGCCATTACTTCTTTTTCAGCACCTGTTCTTGCTACCGCATATGGTTGGAGAAATACGATAAAAATCTTCTTGTTAGTTGTACTTCTCTTTGCAATTTTAAATTTTATATTAGGGGACAGAAAGGAACAAAAAGTTAGCATTTCCTTACTTGACCAAATCAAGGAGGTATATAAAAATCCAAAACTATGGTTTCTAAGTTTATTTTATTTTATCACGTTTGGTTCCTTCGTGGCCTTCACCATTTATTTACCATCGTTCTTAGTCAATCACTTTGAATTGGATAAAGTGGATGCAGGACTCCGGACCGCTGGTTTTATTGCCTTGGCCACAATTTTTAGACCAATCGGGGGATGGATGGGCGATAAAATTAATCCTTTTCTTATTTTAATGGCTGTTTTCTTTAGCCTAACGTTTGCAGGATTTCTATTGTCGTTTACTCCATCTCTTCCAATTTATTCCTTCGGCTGCTTATTAGTTGCTTTCTTTGCGGGGATTGGTAATGGTGCGATTTTTAAACTAGTCCCATTATATTTTTCAAAGCAAGCTGGTATTGTGAATGGTATTGTTTCAGCCATTGGGGGGCTTGGTGGTTTTTTCCCTCCAGTTATTCTTACCATTCTCTTTAATTGGACTGGACATTATGCAATTGGGTTTATGTCCCTCTCTGAGTTTTCTTTAGCTAGCCTAGTTATTGTAGTTTGGCTGTATTACCAAGGTAAGTTAGATATTTCTGCTAAGATCGTAAACCATGCCTTAGATGGCATTTGTGTAACCGATGTCCATGGAATCATTCAAAGTGTAAATCCTGCATTTACGAAAATTACCGGATATTCTCAAGCAGAAGTTATAGGTAAAACCCCAAGTGTACTTCAATCTGGAGAACATGGGAACCAATTTTACAAACAAATGTGGGAGAGCCTTAAGACCAACGGAGTTTGGGAAGGCTACATTTGGAATAAACGCAAAAATAATGAGGTTTACAGAGAATGGCTTTCCATTACCGCCATTAAAGATGACGGTGGAGAAACAAAAAACTATGTAGGCATGTTTTATGAGGATAACGAAAAATCTTAAATAAGCATAACGAAAGGAGACCTTTCCACTTGGAAGGTCTCCTTTCGTTATGCTTATGGATCAAATTATTACAACTTTTTGTCATCTGACTTGAGTTCACAGTTCGTTCACCATTTTTGTGACGTACGTCACAAAATTCATGTTACCATCTGATTTATAGTAATAACACAAACACCAAATACTTTTGAAAATAAAATTTAAAACACTTTAGGGGGAATAAATAATGGCCCGAATTAATTACTGGAACCCAGAAGATGAAAAATTCTGGAAAGCAGAAGGAAAAAAACATGCACGACGAAATTTATGGATTTCCGTACCATCATTGATGATCGCATTTATTGTCTGGCAAATTTGGTCTGTAGTTGCTGTTCGACTTAACGACATCGGCTTCCATTTTACTGAAGAACAACTCTTTACACTTGCAGCCATTCCAGGCTTGGTTGGTGCTACACTACGTTTTGTTTATACATTTGCAGTTGGCTCGATTGGTGGTAAGAACTGGACCGTCATTTCCACAGCAGTCTTAGCGATTCCTGCGATTGGAATTGGATTTGCCGTTCAGAATCCGGAGACACCATTTTCAATTATGCTAACTCTAGCAGCTCTTTGTGGTCTAGGCGGCGGTAATTTCTCATCCTCATCAGCGAATATCAGCTTTTTCTTTCCAAAAAAAGAAAAAGGAACAGCTCTTGGTATTAATGGCGGTTTAGGTAACATGGGGGTATCTGTTGTTCAATTCGTTACACCATTAATTGTTACTTCAGGAACTTTTGCACTTGTTGGCGGCAATCAAGTGTTAGCAAATGGTCAGAAAGTTTGGCTACAAAATGCAGCATTTATCTGGGTTATCCCAATTATAATCTTAACAATCCTAGCGATGTTTAAAATGGATAATGTTCCTGGAGCAAAACAATCCGTTGCGGATCAATTTGTAATCGTAAAACGTAAACACACTTGGATTATGACAGCTCTTTATGTAGCAACATTTGGTTCATTCATTGGTTATTCAGCGGCCTTCCCGCTCCTTTTAAGATCACAATTTCCTGAGCATATTTCACTTGCCTTCCTTGGAGCCTTAGTGGCAGCGGCAGCTAGACCTGTAGGTGGTTGGTTGGCTGACAAACTTGGCGGTGCTAAAGTCACTGCATATGTTTTAGTTATTATGGGAATTGGTGCAGCGGGGGTTATTTACTTCCTAAATGGAAAACAATTTGCTGGGTTCCTAATTTCTTTCTTAGTTCTTTTCGTAGCATCTGGTATTGGTTCAGGCTCAACATTCCAAATGATTCCAAACCTTTTTATTCCTAAGGAAGCCGCACCTGTCATCGGATTCTCGGCAGCATTTGCAGCTTATGGTTCATTCTTTATTCCAAAGTTGTTCGGATGGTCTGTTAAAGCTACTGGCACACCAGTTACTGCTTTTTACTTCTTTATCGGTTTTTATGTTATATCCTTTGCGCTTAACTGGTATTATTATCAAAGAAAAGCAACTGCAGCTAAAGCTCTTACACAGCAGGTCGGGTAATCCCGGCTTGTTTTTTTATTTTAAGCACTATTAAACTAGGCTGTTGATCTCCGTTCCAGGCACTTCAATCAACTTGGCTATAAAATCAACACTAATCTTTAACAGATCCTTTTTTTATAAAAAGAACGCAGTTACGAAACTGCGTTCTAAAAGATGAATATTAGTCGTTTATACCTTTTTGATTGCCACTGCGCATGCCTTGTATTCGGCGGTTCCTGAAATAGGGTCGTATTCATTTAATGTTAAAACATTTGTTGGTGTTTCACTCCAGTGAAAACTCATAAAGACTAAACCTGGTACCACTTGGTCTGTAACCTTTGCCTTCACCTCAAGCTCCCCTCTTCGTGAACGAACCCAGACCACTTCTCCATCAATAATTCCTAGAGCTGCTGCATCAGCGGGAGAGATATCTAGGGTCTCTTCCGTTTGTTTCACCTTTACACCCGAGGCATAATGACGAGTCTGAGAATGGGTATTATAGGATTCATAGCGACGGCCTGTCGTTAGGGTAAATGGATAATCATGATCTGGTAACTCTAACGGAGCTGTGTAATCTACCGGAACAAATGGTGATTTTTTCGTTGGTACTTCTTGCTGATGGAACCTCTCATGCATAATAAAAGTACCTGGATGATTTTCGTCTGGACATGGGTAGTGGATGCTATACTCTTTCTCGAGCCGCCCGTAAGATATGCCGCCATACATCTCCCAAGCAAGTTTCCTCACTTCATCCCAAATTTGTTCACTATTATTATAGGTCATAGGATAACCCATTAAAGTCGATAATTCACAAAGGATTTCCCAATCCTCTTTCACATTTGGATGTGCCTCAATTGCTTTGCGGACCCTTTGAATTCTTCGATCTGTGTTGGTATAAGTACCATCTACCTCTCCCCATGATCGCGCTGGTAAAACAACATCTGCCATTCTGGCTGTTTCTGTCATAAAAATGTCTTGAACAACTAACAAATCCAGTTTCTCAAGCAATTTTTTCGTATGGTTCATATGAACATCGGCAAGCAGAGGATTTTCACCAATAATATAAAGAGCCTTTAATTCACCCATTTCTAAGCGGTCAAATGTACGAGTTTGTGTATCGCCTGCTTGCGGGTTTAATTCGACTTTCCATTCTTTTTCATAACGGGCACGGAATTCGTCATTTGCTAAACTCATTGCTCCAGCTAATTGGTTGGGCAGGCATCCCATATCCCCGGCACCTTGGACATTGTTCTGGCCCCTTAATGGCATAATTCCAGTTCCTGGTTTTCCAATATTTCCAGTCAATAAAGCAAGGTTGGCGATATCAAATACATTATTAACGCCACAGTGATGCTCTGTAATACCAAGTGTATACGCAATCATTGAACAGCTTGCTGAAGCATACTCCCTAGCTGTAGCGACAATATCTTCTGCTTGCAAACCAGTAATGTTTGCAGCAAATTCAGGAGTATATGATTCAACTTGTTTTTCAAGTTTCTCAAAGTCGACCGTAAATTGTTTAATAAACTCAGGGTTATATAACCCTTCTTTCAAGATAATCCGAATGAAAGCATTGATCAGTGCAATATCTGAACCGACATTTAATTGAAGATGACGATGAGCAACTTTCACCATATCAATTTTTCTTGGATCAATAACGATTATTTTTAGGCCGGCTTTTGCCGCCTTTTTGATGCGATTAGCGATAATTGGGTGTGCCTCTGTCGTATTCGAGCCCATCAAAAGCAGCACTTCTGCCCGCTCAAAATCTTCCAGAGTGTTTGTTGGGAAACCGCTTCCAAAAACAGTTGCCAGACCGGCAACACTAGGAGCGTGTCAGGTTCGATTGCAGCCATCAATATTATTACTGTGAATGACCGTTCTCATGAATTTTTGTGTTATATAATTGGATTCATTTGTACTCCGTGCACAAGCAAACATAGATATTGCATTTGGTCCCCATGATGATTTGATGCTTGATAATTTAGTGGCAATGTATTGATAGGCTTCATCCCACGTCGTTTCAACCAACTTACCTGCTTTACGAATTAATGGGGATGTTAATCTATTCTTAGCATGTACATATTCATAGGCAAATGCACCTTTTACACATGTTTGTCCTTTGTTGACAGGTGCTTCCTTGTCACCACGGATTTTCATGATTCGGTTATCTTGAACTTCAAGGACTAGGCCACATCCCGTTCCACAATATCCGCAGATCGTTTTGACTAAATTAGATTCTCCCAACATGTTCACTCCTCTATAAAAACATTTGTAACTATATAATAATAATAATCTATTTATTTTAATTGTAGATTCTTTTTTCACAATATATGTGTCTATTTATTGAAAAATGGAGTAATAAAAAAACGAGAGAATCGTTCTCCCGTTTTTAAGCAGTTTTGGCAGGCAATAAGATATTAAAGGTGGTACCTTTATTTGGTTCGCTTTCTACAAAGACCTTCCCATTATGACTTTCAATGATTTTGAAGCTTACCATCAATCCTAAGCCGTTCCCGTTCTTCTTAGTTGTGTAAAAGGGCTCGCCAAGTTTCTTTAATTTCTCCTTAGAAATGCCCACACCTGTATCTTGAATAGAAATTTGAACATTATTATCGTGAATGATTGTTTTAACATGTAGTTCTCCGCCGTTTGGCATAGCTTCAATTCCATTTTTGATGAAATTTAAAAATACCTGTTTTAAACGGTTCTCATCACATTCAATTTGAATAATCTCCTGATTGCAATCAAAAGTTAAACGTACATTTTTCTTCCTTGCTTCAAATTCAAGCAAGGAGACAACATTTTTTATCAGTGGAACAACATTCTTTTCTTCTAATTCAACTGCCTTTGGTTTTGCTAATACCATAAAGTCCTCAACAATAGTATTAACTCGTTCAATTTCATCGAGGATAATGCTCAAAAACTCGATCCGCTCCGGGTCCTTTTCATCTAGCTGTAAAAATTCCGCGTATCCTTTCATTGAAGTGAGTGGATTACGGATTTCGTGGGCAACACCCGCAGCTAATTGACCAACTGCGGCCAATTTATCCTGCCGATGCAGGACTTCCTCTGTTTTCTTCCGTTCGGTTATGTCATTACGGATGGCAAGATATTGGTATGGCTTGCCCTGATCATTTAAAAAGGGAACAATCGTGGTATCCACCCAATAATAGGTGCCATCCTTTGCTTTATTTCTTATTTCACCCTTCCACACATTTCCAGAACCAATTGTCTTCCAAAGATCCTTGAAAAATTCTTTTGAATGGAAACCTGAATTTAAAATATTGTGATCTCTGCCAAGTAATTCTTCCCGATTATATTTTGAAATTTCACAGAATTTTTCATTTACACTGGTGATAACTCCTTTTGCATCCGTAAATGCAACAATCGAGGATTGATCAAGTGCAAATTTAATATCAATATTCTCTTTAATGGTTTCTTTTAGATGACCTTCAGCCTTTTTTCTGTCCGAAATATCTGAGCGAATCGCAATATATTGGACAGGCTTTCCTTTTTTATTTAAAAATGGCACAATCGTGGTATCAACCCAATAAAATGACCCATCCTTCGCTTTATTGCGAATTTCTCCCCGCCAAATCTTTCCTGATTGAATCGTGAACCATAAATCCTTGAAAAATTCTTTAGAATGGTACCCAGAATTTAAAATCCGATGATTCTGACCGATAATTTCTTCCTTTGTATACTTGGAAATCTCCTCGAATTTATCATTAACAAAAATGATATTTCCTTTAGGGTCTGTTATAGCAACAATGGTAGAGGCATCAAGTGCTGCTTTAATGTCCTTCAGGTTTGAATCAGATGTTACTAATTGTTTACTAATTAATGTACTTGATGCAATTAGTCCCCCAATAATTAGAATAGATAAGAATAATACCAAATAAATAAAAAAGGGACTATCCGCGCTTGATCCATTCAGCCTTTCACTAAAAGACGTGACTAAAGCCCGCCTCAATAGAAAATGTCCTTCAATAATGGCAAACGACATAATGATCGCACTAATTGGTTTTAACCAAACCTGGTTATTTCGAGTAAAACTTTTCGATGAAAAAATAATCCATAAAGAGAACAAAAAGGAAGCAAAGATTAATAACCCTGAAAAAATAAGCAATATTACATGATATTTAATAACAACATTCATAGCATATAAACCAATTAGATGGATTGCAAAAACGGCCAAAGTTAGAAATAAACTACCTAAGATTAAATGATAAAACGTCATTCGTTTTGCTAATAAAGACAGGAAGGCCATTCCTGTAAATGCTATTCCGATAATTATTGAAAGAATCGTAAGTGGAATATGATAGCTGGCAAACCTGTTTGTATCTACGGAAATGAGTCCAATAAAATTCATGATCCAAATGCCGATGCCAATTGAAAATGTGCCACCTAGAAACAGATGCGGCTTATTTTTTTCTGTAGACTTTATTAAAGTAAACATATCTAATGCTGTATATGATGCCATGATGGTTAAACCAATGGCAATTACGATGAAAAAAGGTTGAAAAGTACCTATCATTGCATTCATTTACCAGCATCCCCCCATATCTATTGCTTTTCTACTATGATTGTAATGGAAAGAGAAATGTTATGGAAGTATAAAATTCTTAGAGACGTCGATTTCCTATTATTTTAACCTACACAACACCAATCCATGAATGAATATAAAGATCTAATGAACACTTATATGATAAAAGACTTATATTTTAAAAAAAAGGCTAAATTTTTTAAAAAAAGTCTACACATTTTAATTTATTTCGTCTATACTGTACTATAACAAGAACGATATAAATAAACTGTATTAATAAAGGAGGAGTTTTATTATGTTAATTAGTCCAGTTGAGTTTTTCCGTACTTTACCAAAGAAGCAATGTTCAGAATGTGGTCAGCACATGGAGGAACAAGCAGAAAGCTATTTTATGGAATGTGAAAAATGTTTAGCAAAAAAAGAAGAATAGCTTGAAAAAACTCTCCGCTTTGGAGAGTTTTTTTGTTATTTTAAATGTCGTGTGAAGATTATTAAATTTTTTCCTTTTAGGAGAGATTTAGGAAGGCATAATCCTTTTTCTTGACGCAAATCCTTTATATAAGGAGATGATATGCATGGTTAAAAAGGTTGATACCCGTAGTTATCGAACAAGAAACAATATAAAAGAGACTGTTATTAATAATACGAAAACAGTTTCAGGGGATTCTGTAGATGAACTTAGAAATCTGGAGGAAGCAAATACCTTAATTAGCGGTGATGAAATCCAACAGCAAAATGAAAATCTATAGAAGGAGAAAAAAAGACTGTCAATGATCCATGACAGTCTTTAGTGAATAGTGTTTTCTAAATTTGCGGAAGTTCTCTCATTTCTTGAAGCATTTCATTACCACACATTGGGCATAGTAAGTCATCTGCAACGAAGTCCTTTCTCATCCATCCAATACAGGCTTCGGCAATGCATGAATAGATTTCAGTATTAACCAGGACCGTTTCAATTTCTTCTTCTTTAGCTCTTTTACCGTAAAAAATGGGAACCGCCTCCTTTTTTATTAGTATGCACAAAAAAGTGGGTTTTCATTTCCAGAATTCTTTAGGAGTTGTTAAAAAGATGCTCAATCAAAAAAGATATACAAAAGTGGGAACGGATATTAATGAAGTAAAACGGTTAAATAGCCAATCTGGCTTGAGCTATAATGAAGTAAAAAAATTACTTGCTGAAAGATATCTTGCTATTAAAAAGGAATAGAAAAAGACTAACCCTCAAGCCATTGGGCTTGAGGGTTTGATTTTTGTTAATGATTTCCTTCTTCTTTATGTTCAATTGTTATATTTTCCTGATGTCCTTTTGAGAGCAGTTTATCTTTTTTACGGTTTTCTTTGGATTGAAAAATTATGTCGAAATCGTAATCATCAGGGTATAGTTCTTTTGCTGCGATATATAAAGTGATTCTCTTGTGGTTGATTGTTTGCTTTTCCCCCTTTATTTGTACGACATATTTTCCTAGAGGGTCCGGACCTGTAAAGATAATCCCAAACTCATTAGCAGGTGAAATTTTCACATTGTCTCCCTGTTGGAAGAGAGGGATTTTTACCTCTATTTTTGTTCTTTTGGTCATCTCCTTATATTTATTAATAATCACCTGTTTTTCCAATTCCTTTAGCTTCCAGACATCTGTTACATCTGTTGTATATTGCTTTTCTTCTTTATAGGTGATGATATGAGCCCTTTCAAGAATTCGCGGATGTATTCCCAGCTTTAACGCAATTGCAAAGGCCTGACTCTCTCCTCCTCTTCCAATGTGTAAGCGATAGGTTGGACTTAAGCTGGTTAAATCAAACTCCATCGATCCATTAATAAATCCTGGATGTGTTTCAGCAAAAACTTTAATTTCACTGTAATGGGTTGTTGCCAGGATAGTTGCCCCCTTTTCATACAAAGTTTCTAAAATAGCTGTAGCGAGCCCCATTCCTTCACCAGGGTCGGTGCCCGAACCTAATTCATCTAATAAAACCAAGGTGCAGTGCTGGGTTTCTTTTAAAATTTCAATAATATTAACTATCCGTGAGCTAAATGTACTTAAATTTTCAGTAATACTTTGCCCATCCCCAATATCAACTAGAATGCGCTCAAATATATTCATACTACTTTCTGGTGCAGCCGGAATATGAAGCCCGCATTGGACCATTAAGGTTAAGAGACCCACTGTTTTAATCGTTACAGTTTTCCCGCCTGTATTTGGTCCGGTAATGACTAATGCATGCTGTTCATTACTTAAAGTAAAGGAAAGAGGGACAGCTTTTTCCCCTAAAAGCGGGTGTTTTGCAGAAATTAAATTTAACTCACCCGATTTGTTTATACTTACCTTTGAGCCATTGATCGACCGTGCATACTTTGCTTTTGCAAATAAAAAATCATAATGAACCATTGTTTCAATCGCAATACGAATTTGCTGCTCCTTTTCTTCAACCAATCCCGTTAAATAATTTAAAACCCTTTGAACTTCGACCTCTTCATCTCCGAATAACCAATTTAATTGATCTTGAAACATCGCAATCTCTTCAGGTTCCATAAAAAGAGTTGAACCAGAAGCAGAAGTATCTAAGACCACTCCCTTTATTTTGTTCCGATATTCTTTTTTAATAGGGATCACATAGCGGCCATTTCGCTGACTGACTACATTCTCCTGTAAATAATTTTTATATTTATTGGATCGAATCAACTGAAGTGTTTTTTCTTTTAGCCTTTCCTCTTGAATCGCTATTTGTTTCCTCAATTTTAATAACTCTTTACTAGCATAATCATCAACTCGGCCATTTCGGATACAGCGGATAATCTCACTTGCAAGATCCGGTAATTCATCAATTCCATCAACGTAGGAAGATACTCTTGGGGCATAATATACTTTATCCTTCATATATCTGCGCATCTTTCCACAGCAGTCCAAGAAATCATAAAGCTTAGCCAACTGGTCAGCCCTAAGTGCAACTCCCTTATTCATATTATTTAACAATGCATCCATCCCATCCAAACCGTGAACAGGAACACTAGCACTCTTTTTTAAAATCTCGACAGCCTCAGACACTTCTTCAAGCCATGCTTCAATTTGCTTCAAATTGGTCGATGGTGTCAGGCACTCGATTTTTTCTTTTCCTTCTTTCGTTAAGGCAAAATTCGCAATGGTCTCTTTGATTTGCTGAAACTCCAACGTATTAAAAGTATGTGAATTCACTTTTTAACCTCCTAAATAATTGACTATGTTAATGATTGTTGAATTGGCACTATTGTTGATTGGAGCGGAAATCAACAGCCTAGTTAAACAGAAATAAAAATAGCCGCAATGAACAATGTCATTGCGGCTACATGAAATAAACTCATTCACTCATCCTACATACAAAATATTTACCCAAAATAAAAACTGTCTACACGGATGTACACAGCTACATTGGTAAAGATGTATGCTAATGATGCCCATTGTTCTTAACTCCATTCCTAAGCATATCTAAATAAGCCTTCATTCAAGAAAAATTGAAAAAGGTTTTAGGAATGAACATATCCAATTGATTGGATTAGTTAAGAACGACACCTAACATAAAACATACTCCTTTAAACACCTAAGTTTTTAGAAAAGTTTAATTCTTATTAAGAATATGATAAATGGGAACACTTGTCAATTTCTTCATTTTATAGAATATGCAAATAAAAATCCATTGTTACACTATAGTAAGATTGGAATGATATAAGGAATGACAAACGATATTAACAATGCTGCGATACCCATGGCGGCGCCGGCAACGGCTCCCTGGATCTCCCCTTCTCTGATAGCTTCAGCCGTACCAATGCCATGAGCGATTGTTCCGATTGATAAGCCACGGGCAAACGGGTGATCAATTTTAAACAGATTCATGAGCCTTGGCCCAAACATTGCGCCAATCATTCCTGTAATTATCACAAATGCAGCGATGAGAGAAACATTACCCTTTATTATTTTGCCAACTTCCGTTGCTACCGGAACAGTTACTGATTTAAACGTTAATGGCAGTAGTAACATTTTTGAAAAAAAGAAACATTTAGCAATAATGAGGGCCGATAAAATCGTTGTAATCGTCCCTATTAATAACCCTACACATGCTGCAGCCAAATATTGAGCTAACAAGGTCCGATTCTTATAAATCGGGACAGCTAATGCAACCGTTGCAGGTCCGAGCAGATAAGTCAGAAACTTTTTAGCAGGCGAATATTCATGATATGAAATATGTGAACCTACTAACAGAACAATAATAATTAATGTGCTTAAAAATACAGGGCTGGTAAGAGGCGATGAATATCTTTGCCCAAATTTCCGTGAAAATATATAGACAGTTATCGTTAGAAAAATGCTATACACTGTGATCATGATAATTCACTTTTACCTTTTCTTTTTTCATTATTATAGATTGTGTTGCTTTACCCGCAGATATGAGTCCAATAAAGGCACTAATAATCAAGACAATTAAAATGAGGATGCCCTTATTTAGAAACATAGGTCCCAATGTCATTAAGCCAACTGCGATTGGTATGAAAAAAAAGCTTAAATGCTTTAATAGCCATGTTGCTGCCAAGTCTATTTGTTCTACTTTGATTACACGGGTCCAGAGTAGGATTAATAGGATAAGAATACCGATAACATTTCCAGGAACTTGTAAATGAAAAAAACGTACCAGTAGACTGCCCATTTGATAAATTACAATTAAAGTGGCAAGTTGAAAAGAAAAAATTAACACTTTTTTCACTATACTCCCCCCTTTTCTAGGAAATATTTAAATATTCAAAAAATATAATCGATAATATTAAAATATAAAAGAACAGCATTTTAAATGCACGAAATTTTGTTCACAAATTATCCATATCTTTTTTCAACTAACTTCTTTATCTTAAATGTAGGAGGGATACATATGAAAAAGATCTATTTAATTTGCAGTCTTGCTGTGTTTATCGGTATAGCAGCAGGAATTTCTTTTTTTCTCATTCGTGATTCAAATGCTAAAATACCTGCAGAGGTAACGTTGATAGACCAAAATGGTGATTCCTATAACTTTGGTAAGGATAAAACTAAATTAAAACTGGTTGAGTTTATCTATACCCATTGCCCTGATATTTGTCCAACCACAACACAAAAGATGATTGACTTGAAAAAGGATTTTGAGAAGGTTGGCGTTTTTGGGAAGGATATTGAGTTTTTGACAATTACCATCGATCCCTATCGTGACACCCCAGAGATATTATCAGACTATATGCAAGGATTTGAGATTCAAAATAATAAGGATTGGTTATTCCTAACAGGAGATAAACAAAACATTAAAAGAGACCGGGCAGAGATTAAAAAAGTGACCGATGCAATGCAGTTTCAGTTTAAAGATCCTGGCAACGGACAATTCATACATTCCACTTTTACCTTTTTGATAGATGAAAACAATAAATTTATTGACAAGTTTCCAATGGGAGAAGACTTTGACAAACAAGAAGTATACGATCAAGTAATGGATGAATTAGAGTAACAAAAAAGCGATTAGTCCGTTTGGATTAATCGCTTTTTATTTTCTAGATTTTGTCCCTTTCAAATGCTTGTTATTTAGTTCACAGAAGAAGGGTAATTTTTTATTTTCTGCAGTGACAAGAGGTAATTGGATTTTGGTTTGGTTAAGCTCGCTTTAATACCAGCCTTTTTTAACTTGTTAACAAGTTCGGTTAGTTGATTTTTTGTCATCCATCTCACACCTTCTTTTACTTGCTTCTTTACCCCAATTCTACAACAAAAATATGAATAAAGTGTGAAATCAAAGAAATTTTTTTAGAAAATTTTTCTTATACACTTTTTATTGACTAAAAGAATTCGCTCTTCTTCTGTTTTAATGGTATAATCAGTAGATATTTTGTTTTGGAGGATGTTTTAAATATGATTACTGTAAGTAACGTAGGTTTAAGATATGGAGACCGAAAATTATTTGAAGATGTAAACATTAAATTTACACCTGGTAACTGCTACGGACTAATAGGTGCTAATGGCGCGGGAAAATCAACCTTTTTAAAAATTTTATCTGGTGAAATTGAAGCACAATCTGGAACTGTTCAACTCGGACCTAATGAACGGATGGCTGTGTTAAAACAAAACCATTTTGAATATGAAGAGTATGAAGTATTAAAGACAGTTATTATGGGTCATACCCGCTTGTATGAAGTCATGCAGGAAAAAGACGCAATCTATATGAAGGAAAACTTCACAGATGAAGATGGTATGAAGGCAGCTGAATTAGAAGGCGAATTTGCTGAATTAAACGGCTGGGAAGCAGAACCAGAAGCGGCAATTCTTTTAAAAGGTCTAGGGATTGGTGAAGATCTTCATTATAAAACAATGGCGGAATTGACAGGCTCTGAAAAAGTGAAAGTGTTGCTTGCACAGGCATTATTCGGCAGACCAGACGTGTTACTACTGGATGAGCCAACTAACCACTTAGACATCAAAGCCATCCAATGGCTTGAAGAATTCTTAATTAACTTTGAAAATACAGTAATTGTTGTTTCCCATGATCGTCATTTTTTAAATAAAGTTTGTACACATATCGCTGACCTTGACTTTGGTAAAATTCAAATCTATGTCGGAAACTACGATTTTTGGTATGAATCAAGCCAATTAGCATCTAAATTGACTTCTGATGCTAACAAAAAGAAAGAAGAAAAGATTAAGGAATTACAAGCCTTTATTGCTCGTTTTAGTGCAAATGCTTCGAAATCAAAGCAGGCTACTTCTCGGAAGAAGTTACTTGATAAAATTACTCTTGATGATATTAGACCTTCTTCTCGTCGTTATCCATTTGTTGGGTTTACACCAGACCGTGAAATCGGAAATGATTTGTTACGTGTCGAAGGCTTAACAAAAACCATTGATGGTGTTAAGGTCCTTGATAATATCAGCTTTTTTGTGAATAAAGGCGATAAAATTGCTCTTGTTGGAACAAATGAACTAGCAAAAACAACACTTTTTAAAATTCTAATGGGTGAAATGGAAGCAGACAGTGGTACCTATAAATGGGGTATCACCACTTCACAAGCTTATTTCCCTAAGGATAACTCCGAGTATTTTGAAAACAGCGACTTAAATCTAGTTGATTGGCTTCGTCAATTCTCACCTAAAGATGACAGCGAAAGCTTTTTACGTGGATTTTTGGGCAGAATGCTTTTCTCTGGTGAAGAGGTCCTTAAAAAGGCAAGTGTCCTTTCCGGAGGAGAAAAGGTTCGCTGTATGCTCTCTAAAATGATGTTAAACGGTGCAAATGTCCTTTTATTAGATGAACCAACAAACCATTTAGACTTAGAATCGATCACTGCTTTGAATAACGGATTAATTAATTTTAAGGGTTCATTGCTTTTTGCTTCCCATGACCATCAGTTTATTCAAACCATTGCCAATCGAATTTTTGAATTAACTCCAAATGGCTTAATGGATAAAGAAATGAGTTATGATGAATATCTAGAAAATGATGAAATACAGAAACAATTGGCTGAAATGTATAAATAGTTAATTGGACAAAAGGGGCACCTCGATTGAGGTGACCCTTTTTCATTAACTTCTCTTCTGTTTTCTTCTTGATGAAGGTTCTGTTCTAGAACCTGTCTCAGTTGTTGTTGTTCCTTGTCCTTCCACTTGCGGGGAAGCCAAGCCTATTGTTGATGGATCCTTTTTACGTTTTCCCATGTTTGTACACCTCCCCTATTAGTTTTTGGAGGATTAATGCTAGTTATTCCGAATAATTCAGATAAAATGAGGCAAGATAATCTAGAAGAGGAGGTGTTTTGTATGGCAAAAATTGGTGTAGAACAATCTCTTACACAAGTTCAACAAGCCCTACGTGAAAAGGGACATGATGTAGTTGAATTAAAGCAGGAGTCGGACGCCCAGAATTGTGACTGTTGTGTTGTTACAGGACTAGATTCCAACGTAATGGGTATGCAGGATACCAGTACAAAGGGTTCAGTTATTGACGCAAACGGTCTATCCGCTGACGAAGTATGTCAACAAGTAGAAAGCAGACTACAATAATTAATCCAACTCTCAAAGACTAAAGGATACACTTTAGTCTTTTTTGTTTTCATCTTTTTGTCTATTTCCTATAATATTATTTGTTACAAATATTAAACAAAAATAAGCCATGATAAGGTCTAACTTATCATGGCTTTTTCATTTTTCTAAAACTTCCTAGTGAGTTTATTTCTTAAACCAATAATAATCCCTGCTAATGCAATAATTATAACACCATATATGAGATTAATATTGAATAACTGCTTTTCTTGTTGTTGTTTATTTTTAGAGGTTGTTACATTTTTTACTTGGAGCTTCACAGGAGCTGGCTCTTTGTATTTAAGTGGAACGAACTGAACTACTTGTCCATTATTATTACTTTTAATCGCAAGTACTCCCTGATTATTTAATACCCTCATACTCCCTTTGGTGGATTCTGTAATTAAGGTATTCTTTTCAGGGAAGTATTCTTTATTGCCTAATTTATAAATATCACTTTGCAAAAGTGTTGCATGTTGAAAGTTTTTAAATCCATAATCAAACAAACTTGCCGTATCATCATATTTATCTTTTGGTAGATCAGAGTTTAGAACCACAGCAGTCAGCCTTATTTTCGGATTGGCTGCAGTGGTAGCCAGGGTTTGTTTTGCTTTAACTGTATATCCTGTTTTCCCTCCGGTTACTCCTGGGTAGGCAAACTCCCCTTTTAGCATGCGGTGGTGGGTTACGATGTTCGTTTTCCATGATTTCCCCTTCCACTTAAGTACTTTCGTTCCAAAGATTTCTGCAAAGACAGGATTCTTGATGGCATAATTAGTTATGATCCCCATATCCCTTGCCGTGGTATAATGGTTCTTATCAAACAAACCATTGGGATTGATAAAATGGGTGTGATTTACACCTATTGTTGTTTTTAAATAGGTATTCAAATGCATTGCAAACTGTTCGACACTTCCATCTAAGTGTTCTGCAATGGCTACCGCAGCATCATTTCCAGAATTAACTAACATTCCTTCGATCAATTGCTTTAAAGTAATTTTTTCCCCTTCGTCTAAATAAACCCTTGTTCCATCTTGCCTCACAGCATTGGCACTAACAGTAACCAGGCTATTCAAATTGCCCTTTTCAATCGCATAAATGGCTGTGGCTATTTTCGTTAGACTAGCAGGATACATCTTTTTATCTGCATTTTTTTGAAACAGAACGGCACCTGTATCAGAATCTAAAAGAATAGCCCCTTTACTTTTTAGGTTAGGTTGTCCATTATTAGCTGCTAAAGGAGTTAAATGGTTCGAACAAACGAGTAAGATTACGAAGATAAGTGACACTAACTTTTTCATTAAATAACACCCAACTTTTACATTATTTCCTATTAAATCTTAACAGATTGTATTGCAAAATAATAGATTAATTTAGGAAATCTATTGGAAAGTCATTTATAGATATAGAAAAACCGGCTGGTCACACCAACCGGAAATTGGACTAATTTCTTTTTTTCGATATAAGCATAGTAATTTGCGCCATGATTATTGGTAATGATGATTTTCTTCGATAGGCCAAGTATTTGGGTTCCCAAATATTTGTATATTTTTCTTTAAATTTTCGCAGACCTTGGAAGTGGTAAAAAAAATGGCCATTCAGGAAAATTTGTGCAGCAATTTTTTCGCTTAAAAATGAGAACCTTGACAGTCCTACATTTGCCAATGGGGCCATTCCCATATTAAACCGATCATACCCTTGTTCTTTTGCCCAATCAAATAAACACAAGAAAAGAAAATCAACTGCACCTGATGCGGCTTCTGGTTTAAACCTCATTAAATCAACAGAAATTGTTTGATAATCATCATATACATGCATGATGCTCATAAAACCAAGAATCTGCTTACGTTCATTTCTTACAATCGCAATTGGCGCCTTATTTAAATAATCCTCAGAAAAGAAACCTAGTGAAAAACCTTTTTCCTCTCTCCCTTGCAGCCATTCATTTGATATCTCTCTTAATTCTTCTAAAAGGTCTTTTGAATATGGAGGGGTAATGATCTCATAAGAATAATCAGCACGAACAAATTTATTTCGTAATGCTCGCAACCCTTTCATTTTGGACCCTGTTAAGGAGAAGTATTTCAGATCAACAAATGCCTCTTCACCTAACTTAAAAAAAGCAAAGCCATGCCCATGTAGATATGGAAGCATATCATCACTTACTTGATAAAATACGGGCGTAAAACCATGTAAATCAGCGATTTCCTGAAATTCCTCTATTGCATTTGATATTTCATCTTTTTCCCCAATGGGATCTCCAAGGATGACCAGCTTGTCTGCAAATTGCTGAAAGGAAATTAATACATTCTTTTTACTGTTCCAAAATATGAATTTATCATGTAAAAAAATTAAATGCGATAACACCTTCCCTTGATACTTCGATAAATGGTCAACAATATCTTTTTCACGGTTTGCAGATCTCTCTAAATTCCAACTTTTCGGCAGACTGATTAAATATCCAAACATAAGAATGAATAGAGCAATAACAAGCCCAATTGCTGCACTCATAAATAAATCGTGATAATCAACTATTACATAGGGCAAAAGTTTAGGTGGTATTTCTATTTTAGAAATCGGTAAATTCAGATAACCAATCACGAGATACATAGAAGTGATTACAAGAATAATCATTATATCAAAAATCGTTTTACCCCAAGTTAACACATAACTCTCTCGATAAAATTGACCTTTTGACATCCGGAGCAACAAAGCGACAATAATTAAAAAGATTGCCTCTTCATAATCAATTCCTTTAAAGATAGAAAACAGTGCGGCCAATATTAAAGCGAACATCGTTAGCTCGTAGGCCCTCTTTACGCTATATTCAATCCCCCGAGATAAACCTAATAATAAAAACCCAGCTGCAACAGATAATTGGTGCGATACATTAATAATTGGAAAGGATAAAAGTTCTTGTGCAACCTTCAACCGGGACATAATTCCAGGCACACTAGCTGATAACAGTAGGATTAAACCAGAAAGGAAAACCAGCATGGTTAAAATGACATGGCTTAATCTTTGAACCACGGCTTTAGGAAGATCATTCCAAGTTTGATTCCACTTTTTCCAATATAGCTTAACAAAGAAAACTAGGCTAATAAAAAATGGGAGAAAGTAATAGCCAATCCGATAAAATAGTAATAATACAAGTACCTTTTCTTCAGGGATATGTAAATCTTGCATCCCCCAAATAAATACCAAATCAAAAGAACCTAATCCGCCTGGGATCATACTAATGATCCCGGCACATGCAGCAACAATGTAGACAGGGAAAAGATTTGCAGCAGAGATAGAAATTCCTAAGGTGCGGCATAAAATCCAAATGGCTAAAAATACTGCAAACCATTCGATTATGGATATCAAAATTAGCTTCAAGGTACTATTGGCACTAACTAGAGAAGGACTTCCTTTTTTTGACCTTATTATATGTAAAATTAAAAATAGTGGTAAATATAAACCAACACCCACCACTGCAAAATAGAGCCATTTTGTGTCAACAAACAACGGGAAGTTACGAAAATTGTTTGTGACGATCCATGATAGCACTGAAATACCTGTTAAATAAAATAATGATACGGATGCAATAACCCCTAAAAGTTTACGTTTGTCCGGTTCGTGCTTATGAAAGAAATACGTTCTTAACATTGCCCCGATTATTCCACCAAAGCCAATTAAATTTGAAAACGAATTAGCAATAAATGATTGTTCTAATAAATCTCTGGTTGGAACTTTTAATTTTAAAATTCGTACTAATACCACATCGTAAAGCAACATGGGTAAGACAGCTATAAAAGTGATGAATAATATAAATAGAAGACGCCCCATATCAAGTTGACTAAGTTCTTCCTTGAGTAAGTGCATATTTATGTTTTGAGTAAATTTTTTGATTTCGTTAATTGCAAAGATTAACAGTAACAACGGAAAAATAAATTTTAGTGTCTTTAATATTCTTTCTTTTCTAATCCCCAACAAGCTAACCACCTAATTATTTGCGAATTAATTAGCAACTTCTAATTTACATAGAAACACATTTCCTGTTTTTACTATAAACTTTTCTAATAGAAAAACAAAGAAAAATTATCTCACTCTATAGGGTGTTACTACTTATTCTAGACATTTTTATTTATGTTCAACCATGTTTGAAGGTATAAGTGTTAACAAAAACAAAACAAATCAAAATCTTGCAAAAAAATAGACAAGTTTTCTCCCCCCCTTAGCATAAGTATAAAGTAGGACAAATTTACGAGGGGGTACGAAATGAAATTTTTAGTCTTTAAAAAAGAAACACTCCTATTCTTTGTTGCAATAGGGGTTGTACTTTTCTCCCTGTCAGCCTGGTTCATGTTAAAGGCTGGGGATATAACTGTTTTTAATCAGCAAGGCTCGAAAGATATCCGTGAAATTCACATGGTTACTGCAGAATTCAGTACGAAATTGAAAAATGGAAAAGAAATGGAGGCTTATCGCTGGGATCCTGGGACAGTATTTTTAGAGAAAGGTGAAAAAGTAAGGTTATTTATTAGCGGAATAAACGGTGAAGAGCACCCATTTTATATAGAAGGAACAAAAATAAAAGGGACTGTCAAAAAAGGAGAAGAGACAGTTGTTCCCTTACAATTTGAAAAAGAAGGTACGTATCGGTTAATTTGTGAAGTCCACTCCGATCGCTCACATAATGGTCCAATGATTGCTTATATAGTAGTAGATTAAAACAGGAGATCTTTCTCCTGTTTTTTTCATGAGAAAAGAATTGCTGTTTCATTCTTTTTTCACTATTAACACCTTGTTTTTATTAACTTCTTCATATATAACAGTTTCGCAACCCATCCGAATAATTATAGTACAGTTCCAAAAATGAATCTAAAAACCTTTATTAACAATCTGAAAATAATGCTAATTATCCCCATTAAATAAGACTTCACAAAACGTTAACAATTAGATACTAATATACGTGCCTTTTTTCACAAGAAATCTGTTATACTCGATTTATAGAAAGAACAACCAAACTGTTATATTGTTTTATACAAAAATATGAGGTGATTAATCATGGAACAATGGACTGGATTTACAAAAGGTGCTTGGTCAAAAGAAGTTAACGTTCGCGATTTTATCCTTAATAACTTTACTCCTTTCGAAGGAGATGATTCATTTTTAGAAGGACCTACAGATGCAACCACTAAACTTTGGGCACAGGTAATGGAATTAACCAAACAAGAGCGTGAAAAGGGCGGCGTATTAGATATGGACACAGAAACCGTATCTACGATTACTTCCCATGGACCTGGTTACCTTAACGAAGACCTTGAAAAAATTGTTGGGGTACAAACCGATAAACCGTTTAATCGTTCAATGCAGCCATTTGGTGGGATCCGTATGGCGAAAGCAGCTTGTGAAGCTTATGGTTACCAATTAAACCCTGAAATTGAAAAAATCTTTACTGAGTTCCGTAAAACTCACAATCAAGGTGTTTTCGATGCCTATACAGATGAAATGATGCTCGCTCGTAAAGCTGCGATTATTACCGGTCTTCCTGATGCTTATGGCCGCGGCCGTATTATTGGGGATTATCGCCGCGTTGCTCTCTACGGTGTTGATTTCTTAATCCAAGAAAAGCAAAAAGACCAAAAGAACACAAGCAAAGTAATGACTGAAGAAAATATGCGCCTTCGTGAAGAACTTGCCGAACAAATTCGTGCTTTAAAAGAATTAAAAGAAATGGCAAACAGCTATGGATTTGATATTAGTCAACCAGCTAAAAATACTGCTGAAGCATTCCAATTCGTGTACTTTGGATACTTAGCAGCGATTAAGGAACAAAACGGTGCGGCAATGAGCCTTGGCCGTGTGTCAACATTCTTAGATATTTACGTAGAAAGAGATTTACAAAACGGAACAATAACGGAAAAAGAAGTACAAGAAATAGTTGACCATTTTATTATGAAGCTTCGTCTTGTAAAATTTGCCCGCACACCAGATTATAATGAACTATTCAGTGGAGACCCTACTTGGGTAACAGAATCAATTGGCGGTATGGCAAATGATGGTCGGTCCCTTGTAACGAAAAACTCATTCCGCTTCTTGCATACATTGGATAACTTAGGTGCTGCACCAGAACCAAACTTAACAGTTTTATGGTCACCACAGTTACCTGAAAACTTTAAAAAATATTGTGCGAAAATGTCCATCAAAACTAGCTCGATTCAATATGAAAACGACGATATTATGCGACCAGAATATGGCGATGACTATGGAATTGCTTGCTGTGTATCAGCAATGGAGATTGGTAAGCAAATGCAGTTCTTTGGTGCCCGCGCCAACCTTGCAAAAGCACTTCTATACGCTATTAACGGCGGTGTAGATGAAAAATTAAAAATTCAAGTAGGTCCACAATATCAGCCAATTACATCTGAAGTATTAAACTATGAAGAAGTAATGCAAAAATTCGATCTTGTGATGGAATGGCTTGCTGGTCTTTACATCAATACCTTAAATGTCATTCACTATATGCATGATAAATACAGTTATGAAAGAATTGAAATGGCGTTGCATGATACGAAGATTCTTCGGACAATGGCCACTGGTATTGCCGGCCTATCCGTTGTTGCTGATTCACTGAGCGCTATTAAATACGGAGAAGTTAAAGTAATCCGTGATGAAAACGGTCTTGCGGTTGATTTTGAAACTACTGGGGACTTCCCTAAATACGGAAACAACGATGACCGAGTCGATGCAATTGCGGTAGAAGTGCTTAAAACCTTTATGAAAAAGCTTCGTAAACACCAAACTTACCGTGATTCTGTTCACACACTATCTATCTTAACGATTACATCTAATGTAGTCTATGGAAAGAAAACCGGTAATACACCTGATGGACGTCGTATGGGAGAACCATTTGCACCAGGCGCTAACCCAATGCACGGCCGTGACACAAAAGGAACACTAGCTTCACTATCTTCGGTTGCGAAGCTTCCATACAACTATGCGATGGATGGAATTTCAAATACCTTCTCAATCGTACCTAAAGCATTAGGTAAAGAAGAAGTAAGCCAAACCCGTAACCTGGTATCAATCCTAGATGGATATGCTATTAAATCAGGTCATCACTTAAATGTTAACGTCTTTAATCGTGAAACATTAATTGATGCAATGGAACACCCAGAGCTTTACCCACAATTAACAATCCGTGTTTCTGGATATGCAGTTAACTTCATTAAATTAACAAAAGAACAACAGTTAGACGTTATTAATCGAACATTCCATGAATCACTATAATTAAACCAACAGAGGCCCTTTTATTGGGGCTCCTAGTAAACTTAGGGGGATCATCATCATGAACGGAAATATTCATTCAATCGAAACATTAGGTACAGTCGACGGACCAGGTATCCGCTATGTTATTTTTACACAAGGCTGCCTATTGCGGTGCCAGTTTTGCCATAATGCTGATACATGGGAAATTGGCAGCGGCAAAGAAATGACCGTTTCCGAAATCATGGATGATCTTATGTCCTATCTGCCTTTCATTCAGTCTTCTGGCGGTGGAATTACAGTGAGCGGTGGTGAACCCCTGCTGCAAATCCCCTTCCTAACAGAATTGTTTAAGGAATGTAAAAAGAAAGGGATTCATACGACCATTGATTCTTCAGGTGGCTGCTTCTCTCATTCAAAGCTTTTTGTAGACCAGTTAGAGGAGCTGCTCCAGTATACTGACCTAATCCTGTTGGATTTGAAACATATTAACCGGAAAAAACATATTCAATTAACAGGAATGGCCAATGACCATATTCTTGAGTTTGCGACATTCTTATCCGACCATCACGTTCCTATCTGGGTTCGCCACGTGCTCGTCCCTACGGTAACAGATAATCCCGAAGATTTAACCAAACTTGGTGAATTCATCGGAACACTTAAAAACGTCCAAAAGATTGAAATTCTTCCCTACCACAAACTCGGTGTTTATAAATGGGAAGTACTTGGAAATGAATATCAACTCCATTCTGTTGAGCCACCCACAGAAGAAAACGTTGAGTTTGCCTATAAGAAAATAACTGCTCACTGGAATGTACCCATCCAAAAACACTGATTCGATTGAATCAGTGTTTTTAGATATTGGGCATAATTTGGCAACTTTGATACTTACCCTATTGGGCAATAAGTAAATATCTTCATAATCTGGCATTTTGGCAAGTATTAAATTGATTCTTTACCCTATCTCCTATATACTCATATCATTGACATTTAAGTGAGGTGATAATATTTGTTTCAATTGCTTATCGACAGTTCAGATATCAATGCACTTAACGCTCTTTATGTAAGTATTTTTTTAGGAATTGCTTTAAAATTATTATGGGCATGGAGTGTGGAATATTCTTTTGTTGGTTCCTTATCTGATCCGGCAAGGACAAATATTATTCACCCATTGGTACTTTACCTTAAGAAAAGTTGTTTAAATGGCAGCTTTATTCTGAAAAGAATTGTTATATATTTTCGTAGAAAAGAATATTCACAGGATGATTCTGAAGAACCTGTTTCCTCCCTTTTTTCTTAATAAATATTTATAAACCATTCTAGGAGGAAATATGAAAAACAAACGATCTTCATTAATTATTGTTACAATGTTGGCTTTAACGACTTTATTATTATCTGCATGTTCATCACAAGCACAAAATGGAAACAACAATAGTGGATTTTTCCATACTTATTTTGTCGAACCTTTTTCAACTTTTATCCATTATTTAGCTGAACTTTTTAATGGAAACTATGGTTTGTCCATTATTCTTGTAACGTTGATTATCAGGCTTGCTCTAATGCCGCTTATGTTAAGGCAGTATAAAAATCAAATGGCCATGAAGGAAAAAATGGATGTGTTAAAGCCTGAAATGGATGTCATTCAGACTAAAATGAAAACCGAAAAGGATCCAAAGAAAAAGCAGGAACTTCAAGCAGAGATGATGGGTCTTTATAAAAAGCATGGGGTTAATCCATTAAATATGGGCTGTTTACCATTGCTTATCCAAATGCCTATTCTAACTGGTTTCTATTATGCGATTCGCGGTTCCGAAGAGATTAAAACTCATGAGTTTTTATGGTTCAGTCTAGGAAATCCTGACATCATTATTACGATTATTGCTGGGGTTATTTACTACTTCCAGTTTAAAGTTTCTCAGTCGAATATGCCTAGCGCACAGGCAGACCAAATGAAATATATGGGTTTACTCTCCCCATTAATGATTGTTATGTTTTCATTTAACGCACCAGCAGCCCTTCCTCTTTATTGGGTAGTCGGTGGTACGTTCTTGATTATTCAAACAATGATTAGTAAAAGTCTTTATCAAACTAATAAGACACCGAAAGTTCAAGTCAAACAAAAATAATCAGACTGAAAAAGAAGCGTCCTTGGATGCTTCTTTTTTTGGATAGTTTTTTACAATTATGGCAACCTAATTTTGTAGAATTCAGATAAAGGAGTGATATGACAACATGAAATTCAACTTATTCATCATTGCTTCCCTTATTCCAAGTCTTTATTTAACTGGTTGCGCTAATAATGATATGAATAATGAAGTTGCTACACGTCAACGAAATGCAACTGACATAACCCGTGTAAATTATAATCCCCATCAAGTCGGACCTGCGATTTCAAGCGCTGATACCAGTGATCCCGAATTAGACCGCACGAGAAAGCATAATAATAGGAATAACGTAGGAAATAACAATCCAACCAACACAAGACTAGCGGATAAGGCAGTTGATAAAGTAATCAACTTGTCCGAAGTCGATGATGCAGTTATCATTGTAAATGATAATAATGCTTATGTTGCTGCTAAATTGAACCGTTCATCACGGAATGAATTGACCTCAGATATTAAAGATAAGATTGCTCATGCAGTCAAATCCGTTGATGAAAATATTGACAACGTTTATATTTCAGTTAACCCTGATTTTTATGACCGCATGAATACATATTCCAGAGATATTCGAAATGGACGACCTGTTTCAGGTTTCATGGATGAGTTTTCTGATATTATCCGTCGAGTCTTCCCAAATGCAAAATAGTCAAAATAAATAAAAAATGCCTGGCGCATCAGCCTGGCATTTTTATTATTTATACAACTTGTCTTTTAATTGGGTGCTTACGCCTTCCCATTCATCATGAAGGATACTAAAAAATACCGTATCCCTTACGTATCCATCAGAAATTATCCGATCTTTCCGTAGTACTCCTTCTTTCACGGCACCGATTCTAGCAATCGCGTTTTGGGATCTTATATTTCGAGCGTCTGTTTTTAATTGGACACGTGTAAGATTCCAAACATCAAATGCATGGCTTAATAGAAGAAATTTACACTCGGTATTTACTTTGGTCCGCCATACAGTCGGATGATACCACGTCGAGCCAATTTCTGCACTATTATGGTTTGGGAGTATATCTAAGAATCGTGTGCTTCCAATGATATGATTATTGTTGTCCACAACCGTAAAGGTATAATCTGTTCCATGTTCACGTGCTTTAATGGCAGCGTTTATCATTTGTTCCATATCATCTTTTGAGCGAATTTTTGTCGCCATATACGTCCATATTTCTTCTGGTTCCGCTGCTTCCCACAAACCGTCTAAGTGGTCCATACTGACAGGAATTAACTTTACCGTTTCCCCTTGTAACGAAAATAGATCGTTCCATAATTTAACCATAAATCATTCTCCCTTTTTCATAAGAAAAGCGCAAGCGCCCTGCTCAGCGGCGTATGGCCTCCTCGAAAGAGCTAACGCTCTTTCTTCGTGCGATGCTTATGCTGCCGAAGCCTTCCTTGTGGAGCGCTCCAACTGAGATAAAGGAAACACGAAGAGCCGGAGGCGCATTCGTGCTTGACTTATCGCAGGGCGGAGAGCGAAGGACACTAGCCGCTAGGGCCGCTTGCGCTAGACAGTAATATAAGTTCAAAAACTTTTACTTTCTTACCATAAGAAAAGACTGCGGGCTATGCTCCACAGTCCTCCTATTATGCATCCTGAAAATATTCTTTGTAAAAGCCGCCTACTTTTCCTGTATTATCAACAATGTAATAAAATTCTTCTGTCTCATTTTTTACATCATAGACTTTCCCAGCCGTTAAGGCATTATTGACAAGATATTTTTTGGCATCCGTATGAACGCATTTTATTTTTTTTATTGTTTCCCGATCACGCCATGATAGATGAATCATTGGTGCACCCTTCCTTTCGTTCTTTGTCCCACTCCTAGTATAATCAAAATGGCTGGTGGTGCGCAACAAAATCAATACATTAAGAAATTGTGAACTATTTTAAAATTTTATTAATTTTGGGTTCTCAAATGACCAAAAAAACATTACAATTATAAAAACTGAATATTCAATCCATTTTCTTGAGGAGGCATTCATAAGTATGAAAATTATGAGTAATGAGCAATTAGTTGTTTCGTATCGGGATGCATTAAAGTCTGACAAGGAAAAAGAATGGATTAAGATATTAAAAGATGAAATCAAACGCCGTGGCCTAAGACCATTTAAAAATCGTTAACTCGAAAAAACCGCTGAAAGGATTCAGCGGTTTTTCAATTTAATCTCAATTTAATTTCATTACTTGTTAAATCATTAGGATAAAGGGATAATTCAGTAAGTTTTCCTGCAATCTTGTCAGCCGCATCCACCGGATTATCAGCAAAGATCTCAAAGAATTCCCCTTCATACTCTTGTTTCGCATGGTCATAACGCGGATCATAATAGTATTCAAGTAAAAGGTGAATCATATCCGGGTAATTTCGCTCCGATAACGCTTGGATAAGTGAATTTCTGATATCAATAGCTTTAATACGCCTTAACACCTTTTCAATCCCATCTGATATCTTATCAAAATACCATGGCTCATTCTGGTAAGGAAGTACATATTCCGCCACAAGATGTGTTACTCTTTGTTCAATCGGGGTATTTAGATTGATATTTATCCCTCTCATCTTTTTATCCATTAATTCCTCGGTTTGGACGGCTTTTCCGATTCTTTTGCTTTCTGCTTCCACGAGAAAGTAATCAGCACCCTTGATTTCGGTAAGTCCTTTAAATAGTAAGGAGTCAAATGTTTTTTGATTATGACCATCCCCAAGTCCGATTGTTCCGAATATAGAACCGCGATGCCCTGCCATCTCTTCAAGGTCTAAAATTGGATATCCTCTTTTTTTCAAGACCTTTAAGACCTCTGTTTTCCCAACCCCTGTTAGTCCATGAAGGACAATAGCTTTGCCGGGAAGCATTTTTGGTAACTGTTCAAGAATATAGTGGCGGTACTCTTTATATCCACCTACTAGCCTACTAGCATAAATACCTGCAAACTCGAGAAACGTGACCACAGCTTTACTTCTCATCCCACCTCGCCAGCAATGGATAATCAGCTCCGAATCGTTAGAAATGGCCTTCTTTATTGTTTGTAATAAGACAGGAATCTTAGGGGAAACGATTTCCATTGCTTTCCACTTAGCGTGCGATGGTCCTTCTTGTTTATAAATTGTTCCAATTATCTGACGTTCTTCATCTGTAAATAAGGGAACATTGATCGCTCCAGGAATTGCACCATCATTAAACTCAATTGGTGAGCGTATATCAATGATTATAGGATTCTTAATCGTAAAAAGTTCTTCGACAGTCATTTCTTTCATATCATCTACGCTCCTCTTAAAAATTCTTATTGAATAAATCAAATATCTATTAGAAAACAAACAAAACTTCCACAATGGGAAGTTTCGAAAAAAGTCAACTAGTGTAAATTAGAATTTCCTACGTATCTATTATACAGGAAACATCCCTTGCATTCAAGGAGAGACAGTTACCCTGTGTGCTTATACCATTTTTGATATTGGTTTAAAAACAGACATTAACTTTTCCATCTCAACCAGTTTTCCATTATGAAATTGATCGACAATTTTGCTGCCAACTATAACTCCATCACAGTACTTTGTTAAGTCTGCAATCTGTTCTTGGCTTGAAATGCCGAAGCCCGCCAAGACAGGAATTGGACTTTGAGCTTTTACATTCTGTAAGAATTGATTCAATTCCGAATCATATTCATTTCTCACACCTGTAATCCCCTTAATTGTTACCGTGTATAAAAATCCCCTGCCCTTATTTGCAATCGTTTTGATTCGCTCAATAGGTGTTGTGAGCGTGACAAGACGAATTAATTCTATTTCAGCTTCATCTAGCTGCGGTGTAATAATCCCTTCTTCTTCTATCGGTAAATCGGGAATAATACACCCGTCTACACCTGCATTCCGTATATCTTGGACAAATTCATTGATCCCATAGCGATATATTGGATTTAAATAAGTCATAAGCAGGATTGGAACATTAATTTCCTTTCGTGCCTTTCCTAATTCTGTAATAATGCTCTTAAGCGTTGTGCCATTTCCAAGTGCTCTAATTCCCGCTTGCTGGATGGTTGGTCCATCAGCCACTGGATCCGAAAATGGAACCCCCACCTCAATGGCCGTTGCACCGAATTTCTCTAATAATTGAAGACGATCAACCAAACATTCCAGTCCGCCATCTCCTGCCATGATGTATGGAACAAACGCTTTTGTATTATTCTCTTTCAATGCTGCAAAAGTTTTTTCAAAACGGTTCATTTTTTATCTCTCCTCTCCTAAACGTGTTTTCACCGTATCAACATCTTTGTCACCGCGCCCTGATAAACAAACTACTATTTTTTGCGATTCGTCCATTTCTGCGGCCAGCTTTACTGCAAAAGCAATGGCATGTGCACTTTCAAGAGCTGGGATGATTCCTTCCAGTCTAGATAAAAGCTGAAAAGCGTCCAGCGCCTCTTTATCGGTAATCGAATGATATTTTGCACGACCAATGTCATGTAAATAGCTATGCTCAGGTCCGATACCAGGATAATCTAATCCGGCCGAGATAGAATGTGCTTCCTGAACTTGACCATCTTGGTCTTGCAAAAGATACATGAGTGCTCCATGTAATACCCCTGGACTTCCCTTAGTTAAGGAGGCTGCATGGTACTTTGTATCAACACCCTGTCCAGCTGCTTCTACCCCGTAGAGACTGACCTCTTCATCTTCGATAAATGGATAGAACATCCCCATTGCATTACTCCCTCCGCCAATACAGGCTACCACGGCATCTGGAAGTGTCCCTTCGCTTAATTGGAATTGGTGTTTTGTTTCCTTACCGATCACACTTTGGAAATCCCTGACCATCTGAGGAAATGGATGCGGCCCCATTACAGAACCCAATAAATAGTGAGTATCATCAACATTTTCGACCCAGTATCTTAACGCCTCATTTACTGCATCTTTCAATGTAGCGCTCCCAGAGGTAACACTAACAACCTTTGCACCCAGCAATTCCATTCTAAAAACATTAAGGGCCTGCCTTTTGATGTCCTCTTCACCCATGAACACGATACAATCAAGATTTAATAAAGCACAAACGGTCGCGGTTGCCACACCATGCTGGCCAGCTCCCGTTTCAGCGACGATTTTTTTCTTTCCCATACGTACGGCTAATAGTGCTTGCCCAATAGCATTATTAATTTTATGGGCACCTGTATGGTTTAAATCTTCTCTTTTAAGAAAAATCTTAGCTCCTCTGGCATGTCTTGTAAGATTATCTGCATAATACAACGGCGTTTCTCTACCAACATAGTTTTTTAATAACTCTTGAATTTCCACATGAAAGGAAGGATCCTTTTTCGCGCTTTCATACGCTTCACCAAGTTCTATTACTGCTTTCATCAATGTTTCAGGGACAAATCTTCCTCCGAAAATGCCGAAGTGGCCTTTCTCATTTGGTAATGTATAAGTGTTCATTCCCTTTACCTCCCTACAGGTGTGCTTTTCGCTTTTTCTATAAATGTTTTAATCTTATCTAAATCCTTTTTCCCATCGGTTTCTACACCCGAGCTAACATCTACCATATATGGTCGAATAATATTAATCGCTTCTTCCACATTGTTTGCATGCAAACCACCGGCAAGGATAATTTTGTGATTATTAATCAGGTTAGGGTCAACCTCATTCCAATTAAATACAGTTCCATTTCCGCCTCTGTATTTGCCCTTAGGACTATCTAATAAAATAAACTCGTTTGGATAATCAGCTAATGCTGCTAAGCCTTCATTTCCTTGAAAACTTATTGATTTTATAACTGGCAAGGACAGCGATTCACTAAATCGTCCTGTTTCGTCTCCGTGTAATTGAATATGTGTAAGTCCTACAATAGAAGCAATTTTCTCAATTTCTTCACGTGATTCATTTACAAAGACACCGACCTTATGAACCTCAGCTGGTAAATAACCAATAATTTCTTGCGCTTTCTCAATGGTGACTCTGCGCTTACTTTCTGCAAAGACAAACCCAATAGCATCAGCACCATAACGAACGGCTTCGATCCCAGTTTCTACATCAGTGATTCCACAAATTTTCACTTTCATTTAATGACACCTCCAATAAGCGGCAAGCGAAAGTCTAAAAAGGATTGTTTCACATCTGAACTTTTCATTAATGCTTCGCCCACTAATATTCCATTAGCTCCTGCATTTCTAACGCGTGCTACATCCTCTTGGTGATGAATTCCACTTTCACTAATGAGATAAGCACCAGAGTTTTTAACAATCAATGCTAAGGTCTCCGTCACTTCCAGGGAGACGTGAAATGTCTTTAAGTCACGATTATTTACCCCAATCAACTTTGCGCCGGTCTTTAGTCCTATTTCCAATTCTTCCTGATTATGAACTTCAACCAATACTTCTAGACCTAGCTCCTTAGCGTATTGAAAAAGTTCAATCAATCTCTGTTCATCTAAGGCAGCTACTATCAATAAAATGATATCCGCACCATTTGAGGCAGCAAGCTTTATTTGCAATTCGTCTATGATAAAATCTTTACAGAGAATCGGCAGGTTTACTTTACTCCGAACTGCTCTTAAATCGGAGAAAGATCCTTTAAAAAAAGTTTGGTCCGTTAAAACGGAAATAGCTGACGCGCCATATGCTTCATATAGTCCCGCCTGATAGGCAGGATCAATCGAGTTATTAATGATACCTTTCGAAGGCGATGCCCGCTTAAACTCTGAGATAATCGATATTTGATCGGTTGTTTTTAGCTTTTGAATAAATGATCTTCTCGGCTGGTTTGTTTCTTCGAATAGTTGGTTCCCTTCTCGAAGGAATAGAACTTCTTTTTTCTTTTGTTCAATAATTTTATCTAAAATGGTTGCCACTTATATCGCCTCTTTCTGCCCTGCAGCTTGAGATTTTTCAATCAGAGTGGTTAATTTTTCATAAGCAGCACCAGAATCAATGACCTCTCTTGCTACGTGGATACCTTCCTTAATGGAACTTGCTTTTCCAGCTGTAAAGATTCCGAGCCCCGAATTAAGTATTACCGTGTCACGGTAAGCGCCCTTTTCCCCTTTTAACACATTGATCAAAATTTCTGCGTTTTCCTTGGAGTCACCACCCTTAATACAACTGTTATCATATTGTGGAAGATTGACTTCTTCTGGGAAGAATGACTGATTAGTAATGATACCATCCTCTAAAATGGTTAAATGGTTTTCCCCTTGAAGCGATGCTTCATCCATAAAGCCTGCTCCATTGATGACAATGGCCCGCTTGCGTCCTAACTTTAAAAGTACTTCAGCAAACACATTCAATAAATCTCTCCGATACACACCCAACAATTGATAGTCCAACTCAATTGGGTTTGTAAGTGGTCCAATAAAGTTAAATATCGTTGGAATCTTTAATTGTTTTCGGACGGTCATGACTTTCTTTAATTTTGGATGAACATTTGGTGCAAATAAAAAAGATAAGCCAATTTCCTGTAGAATTTCTTCTGTTCTTTCTGCTGATAGATTTAAATTAATCCCTAAATATTCGAGTACATCGGCACTGCCCGTTTTACTCGAAACACTTCGATTGCCATGCTTGGCAACAGGAATTCCAGCACTAGCAATCACAAAAGCAGAAGTAGTACTTACATTGAAACTTGAAGAACCATCTCCTCCGGTCCCACAATTATCGATAACGCCTGAAAATTTCTCTTTAAATTTCAGTGTATTTGCTTTCATTGCTTTTACTATTCCGGTAATTTCTTCGACTGTTTCTCCTTTTGACTTCAAGCCCATTAAGAAGGCAGCAATTTCAGATTCTGAAACCTCTTCACCCAAAATGCAACTAACCGCTTCTTTCATCTGGTTTTCAGAAAATGATTCACGTTTAGCTAATTGGAGTAAATAATTCTTCATTTTTCTTCATCCTCTCTATCTCATTTAAAAAGTTATTTAGGATTTGTTTGCCGGAAGGAGTACCGATCGACTCCGGATGAAACTGAAGCCCAAAAACAGGATAGTCACGATGTCTGATCGCCATAATTTCCTGATCCTCGTCAGAATGAGCGATGCACTCGAGCACTTCAGGAATACTACACTTTTCAATAATTAATGAATGATAGCGCATGACTTCTAAAGGGTTGGGCAGCTCTGCAAATAATCCATCGCACTGATGCGAAATGAATGATGTTTTACCATGCTTGATTAGGGCTGCTCTTTTTATCTCACCACCGAATGCTGCACCGATCGCTTGATGGCCAAGACAAATTCCTAAAATTGGTATTTTATTAAAAAATGTTTGAATTAATTCAATGCAAATTCCGGCATCCTCTGGCTTTCCTGGTCCCGGAGAAAGAATGATTGCTTTAGGGTTTAATTCCTTGATTTGTTCCATGTTTAGCTGATTATTCCTAAAAACTGTTATCTGTTCCCCTAGTTCCCCTAGATATTGATAGAGGTTGAATGTGAACGAATCAAAATTATCAATCAGTAAAATCATTTCTCACCCTCCAAGAAAGAGTTTAGTTTGTTTATCGTCTCTTGATATTCGGACTCTGGATTTGAATCATACACGATCCCAGCTCCGGCTTGAATATAAGCCGAACCCTCTTTTAAAATCATCGTCCGAATGGCAAGGGCAAAATCCATATTTCCATCGGCGGATATATATCCAACAGCTCCTGAATATAACCCTCGTTTTGACTTTTCCAAAGAGTTAATAATCTCCATCGCTCGAACCTTAGGAGCTCCTGAAACAGTCCCGGCAGGCAGACAGGCAGCAAGCGCATCTATGGCTGTCTTGTCAGAATTTAAATGACCGCTTACTTCTGAGACAAGGTGCATCACATGTCGATATTTCTCCACTGCCATATACTTATCGACTTGAACGGACCCAAATTCGCAAATTTTTCCGAGGTCATTTCTGCCAAGATCGACTAGCATCTTATGTTCTGCTAATTCCTTTTCATCATTTTTCAATTCTTGTTCAATTAACAAATCTTCTTCATTTGTTTTCCCGCGTCTTTTTGTACCAGCGATAGGATTCGAAATAACTGTCTGTGCTCTTGTTTTAATTAAGCTCTCAGGAGATGAGCCAATCACGGTATAGCCGTCAAAATCAATATAAAACATATAGGGTGTTGGATTATTTGCACGGTGTTTGCGATAAAGTGATAATGGATCTCCATTAAATGCTGATTTCATCCTCCTCGAAAGAACCACCTGAAAAATATCACCAGCTAAAATATGTTCCTTGGCAATTTCTACATTTTTGATAAAGGTTTCTTTTGTTGTTTCAGAGTTAAAGCCTGAAAAATTAAAAGGCTCTTCTGTTGGGTAAAAAGTAGGCTGTTTGAGTTCTTCTATTCTGCGATCGATTCTTTTTTCAATTACAGCGGTGTCGCTCTCCTTCATTAAAGGACAACCACAAATCAAAACCTTGTCTTGAAGATGATCAAAGACTATTACTTCTTCATAAAACATTAAGTGTACATCCGGCATTTCCATACCGTTTGGAAATTCCTCTCCTATCACTTCATACTGCCTAATAATGTCATAGCCTACAAATCCAACTGCCCCTCCAATAAACGGGAAGGGATACTCTTCAAAGCCCATTGGCGGGATAAGTCTCTTTAACACTTCTAGAGGATTACCCGTTAAAACTTCTTTTTCACCATTCCGCTTAAGAATCTCATTCCGATCGCCCCTCGAAATAAGTTCAAAGGCCGGATCTGCACCAATAAAGGAATATCGGCCAGAATCATTATACTTATGTGAACTTTCTAAGAGGAATTTCTTTTTCCCGTTTATTTTTTTTAAGATGGAAATGGGTGTAAGCGTGTCTCCTTTGATTTCCTTTATGAAAAAATCCATTTTAGTTTTCATGTTAGGACTCCCTTCTAAATAAAAAAAAAAAATCGTCCTCTATATGCGCAAAAATTTACGCATATAGAGGACGATTCTATGGTCGTGGTGCCACCTCTGTTTGAAGCTGTTTAATCAACCTGCTTCCTCTTCAGATACGGAACAATCTGTTCGATATCCTATCCTTTTAACGGTGGAGACCCGTGCATCCCTACTTAGATTCAAGACGCCTCTCACAAGTCCATTCCACAAATCCTTTCTTATCGGGCTCCCACCTACCCCGACTCTCTTGAAAGAAATAAATTAGTGTACTCCTCTTGTTCAACGAGTTAATTATTTAACTTTGATTTATATCCTACGCAAATTTCACACTGAAGTCAAGGAAAATATTCAGAAATTTTTTAATTAGTTTGAAAATTAATTTTCCTCCTCCACGGTCTTTAAATCATTGGCCTAATTATTAATTCCATTTAAAGGATGTTCCAACTATGTTTTTTTAAAAGTGAATAAGCGAATAGTAATAGTAGCAAATAACGAAGGCGGGATTGAAGATTAATGGAGCATATTGAACATTTAAGCCAAAATCCAAAAGCTGCGAAAAAGAAACAATCGGCAGCAGGACAAAAGCGATCGAATGAAATAGCTAATCAGAAGTGGGCAATTATCTCACTGTCTTCCATTCCTCTAGTCATGACGTTGGGCAATTCGATGTTAATACCAGTTCTACCTTCAATGGAAAAAAAATTATCGATTTCTTCCTTTCAAACCAGTATGGTTATAACCGTTTATTCAATTGTTGCTATTTTCCTAATACCTGTTGCAGGATACTTATCAGACCATATTGGTCGAAAAAAGGTCATTATTCCAAGCCTTATCATTGCTGGCATTGGCGGGCTGATCTCAGGTTTTGCTGCATGGAAAATGGATGATGCTTATTGGATTATTTTAGCGGGCCGAGCCCTTCAGGGGGTCGGTGCAGCTGGAGCAGCTCCAATCGTTATGCCATTGGTTGGTGATATGTTTAAAAATGAGGACGATGTTAGCTGTTGTCTGGGTCTAATAGAAACTTCGAATACATTCGGAAAGGTATTAAGTCCTATTTTAGGGTCTTTTCTTGCGGGATTCATTTGGTTTATGCCATTTTTTTCCTTCCCGGTATTTTGTGTCATTTCTGTTTTGATGATTATGTTCCTGGTCAAAAGTCCAAAATCAACAGAGAAACCCATTCCATTTAAAGCTTTTTTCATCAATGTGAAGAAAACCTTTACTGAAAAGGGCCGCTGGCTATATGCCATTTTTTTTATTGGCGGAATCTTAATGTTTGTCCTTTTTGGAATTTTGTTTTATCTGTCTGAGCTTTTTGAAAAAGAATATGGTATTAAGGATATCAAGAAAGGATTCTTTCTAGCTTTACCACTTGGTGCTCTTTGTTTATCTTCGTTTATCAGCGGAAAAGTGATTAAGAAAAATAAAGTTCTAATGAAGTGGATTACATTTGGCGGTGTGATTGCTACAGCCCTATCGATTGGCGCCTTATGGTTTTCGATAAAACTTTGGTACGTAATTACCATGTTTCTTATTAGCGGTGTAGGTATTGGTTTAGGGCTTCCTTGTCTAGACGCCTTGATTACTGAGGGAGTTGAAAAGGAAGAAAGAGGCACCATCACATCCATTTATAGTTCGATGAGATTTATTGGGGTGGCGGCAGGGCCACCAATTATTGCATTGTTACTTAAGCAAGATACTCATTGGATTTTTATCCTTTTAGGTAGTGTAAGCATTATTGCAGCCTTTGTTGCATTGATGGCGATAAAACCAAATTCACAAGACCAAAAGAGCTGAGGTTAGTCCTCAGCTCTTAATATATTCTTATTATTTTACAGGTTTTTTTAGAAAACCGATTAATAATGCTGAAACAACAGAGCCCACTAAAATGGCAAGGGCATAAAGAAGGGCACCATTTTCTACCAATGGAACAACGAATATTCCGCCATGTGGGGCACGGAGACCAATTCCGAATGCCATCGATAGTGCACCTGCGATGGCAGAACCAGCCATAACAGAAGGAATGACACGTAATGGATCAGCTGCTGCAAAAGGAATCGCACCTTCGGTAATGAAGGATAAGCCCATGACATAACATGCTTTTCCTGCGTCCCTGTCCTGATCATTAAATTTATTTTTGAAGAATGTCGTTGCAAGAGCAATTGCTAGCGGTGGAACCATACCTGCAGCCATAATTGCCGCCATCGGCTCATAGACACCACTTGATAATAATCCTGTTCCAAATACATAGGCAGCCTTGTTAACTGGTCCCCCCATATCAAAAGACATCATAAGTCCAAGAACAATACCTAATAAAACTGCATTACCTGTCCCAAGTCCTGTTAACCAATCAGCAATCGTTCCATTTAACCAAGCAACTGGTTTGTTGACTACATATAGCATGATAAAGCCTGTAATCGCGATACCAAAAAGCGGGTAAAGTAAGATGCTCTTAATACCTTCTAAAGATCTAGGAAGTCCAGCAAATACTTTTTTAAGAAGAAGGACAACATATCCTGCTAGAAAACCTGCGACCAAACCGCCAAGGAAACCAGCTCCACCACTTGCTGCCATCATACCGCCAACCATACCAGGTGCAAAACCAGGACGGTCTGCAATACTTAAAGCAATGAACCCTGCTAAAACAGGAACAATGAGTCCAAATGCATTACCGCCGCCAATCGTCATTAAGGCTTCAGAAATAGGATTATAAGTAGCATCATCCGGCTTAAATGAGTTATAACCAAACATAAAGCATATCGCAATTAAAATCCCGCCTCCAACAACAAACGGAAGCATGTTAGATACACCATTCATTAAATGCTTATAAAATCCTGTACGTGAACCTTTTTGGTCGGCTGCTTTTTCGCTTTGGCTGCCATTCCCTTTAAATATCGGGGCATCCTGATTTTGTGCCTTGTTAATTAATTGTTCCGGACGACGAATTCCTTCAGCCACTGCTGCCTGAATCACATGCTTACCTTTGAACCTATCCATTTCAACGTTTATATCTGCGGCAATTATAACGGCTGTTGCATTTTCAATTTCTTCTTTTGTCAGGACATTTTTTGCACCGCCAGAACCATTTGTCTCAACCTTAATGTCCACACCCATTTCAGCTGCTTTTGCTTTTAAAGAATCAGCCGCCATATAAGTATGGGCAATACCCGTTGGACAACCAGTCACAGCAACGATTAAGTTTTTCTTAGTTTCTGTAGTAGTTACTTTTTCCTGTTTTTCTTCTTTGTCGTAGCGGTTAATAGTATCAAGAATTTCTTCAGGAGTTGTTGCCTTTAATAGCTCGTAACGGACTTCCGCCTTCATTAACAAACCAGAGAGCCGTGCTAATGCTTCTAAATGTGTATTATTCGCACCATCTGGAGCAGCAATCATAAAAAATAAATGTGCTGGTTTTCCGTCCAATGATTCATAATTCACACCTGCAGCTGATTTTCCAAAGACAATCGCTGCTTCTTTCACTACCTTTGTTTTAGCATGCGGGATGGCGATTCCATCTCCAATTCCCGTTGTACTTTGCTCTTCACGTTTTAAAATGGCTGCTTTAAATTCAGCACGATCAGATATTTTGCCAGCATTATAAAGAACATTTACTAGTTGATCAATCGTTGCCTCTTTTTGATTGCCCTCAATATTTAATAGAATCGTATTTTTCGATAACAATTCAGTAATTTTCATGACATTCTCTCCCTTATCGAATTTCTTTTATATGAACTTGTGGAAGAAGTTCTTCTACTTTATCCTTCGTACATAAACCAAGTGAAAAGGCTGTTGCACTTCCTGATGCCACACTATAGCGAAAAGATTCTTCAATATTTCTAGTTTTCATGTAAGCTGCTAAGAAACCTGCGACCATCGAGTCACCTGCACCTACTGAATTTTTCACTTCTCCTTTTGGAACTTCTGCCAAAAGTGTTGTTTCACTATTTATCAGAACCGCCCCGGCGCCAGCAAGCGAAACAATTACATTTTTTGCCCCCATATCAACGAGTTTCTTCCCGTATGGAACGACCTCTTCAGCGGTTGTAATAGTTGTTTCAAATAGTTCCCCAAGCTCGTGATGATTTGGTTTGATTAATAATGGTTGATAAGGGAGAACTTTTTTCAATAAATCTCCTTCTGCATCTACTACAAATTGTGCGTTGCTTTCACTACAAATTTTGACCAGTTCCTCATAGGTAGTTTCCGGTAAACTACTAGGAATACTCCCAGCCAGTACCAATAAATCATTGGCACCTAATTGCTTAATTTTTTGCTTTAGCAATGAGAAGTTTTCTTCGGTAATTTTCGGTCCTTTTGCATTAATCTCCGACTCTTGACCCGTTTTTAGTTTTACATTGATTCTCGTATCTTCATCGACTTGAACAAAATCTGTTTCAATCTTTTCCTTTTGAAGATATTGCTCAATGTAAGCACCAGTAAAACCACCAACAAAACCTAGTGCTATACTGCTTGTGTCAAATTGCTTCAAAACTGTTGACACATTAATTCCTTTCCCGCCTGGAAATTTCGCCTCATCGACTGTTCGATTTAACTCACCAATCTGAAAGCTCTCTAGCTTAACGATATAATCAACAGAGGGGTTTAACGTCAATGTATAAATCATGCTGTCACAACCTTTATTGTAGTTCTATTTAAGTATTGCTTTTTTGATTCGTCATCCAATTCATTCGTAATAATGGATGCTTCGTGTATATCTGCAATTTTGGCAAATGAGATTTCAGCAAATTTTGAATGATCAGCTAATACATATGTCTCTCTAGAAAGAGAAATAGCCTTTTGCTTTACCATGGCTTCCTCCTGATCTGGCGTGGTAAACCCAAATTGTGGATGAATGCCATTTACTCCTATGAAACATTTATCAAAACGGTAAAGGTCTAAGCATGCTATGGCTCCTCTTCCGATGAAAGCATTAGTATTAGGCTTCACCAAGCCGCCAATTAAATAAGTGGTTATTCCCTTGTCTAATAATGGTTTTAAATGCATAAACCCATTCGTGACAACAACGATATCCTTAAAAGGGAGGAATTCAATCATTTCAATTACAGTTGACCCTGCGTCAAGATAAATGCTATCTCCTTCTTCCACTAAACTGGCTGCGTATTTTGCAATCAGTCGCTTTTCTTGAAGGTTTTTGGAAGATTTCTCAATCATACTAGGCTCTTGAAGTTTCCCTTGTAATCTTGAGGCACCTCCGTGTATTCTCTTTAAAAACTTTTGGTCCTCTAATTGTGAGAGGTCACGACGTATAGTTGACTCCGAGGACTCGGTTAACTCCATAATTTCGGTAATTTTAACGACATTTTTCTCTTTTAATAATTGCAGGATCACTCGATGACGTTCTGGTGTTAACATGTCATCACCACCTAGATTTTTTATTCTATAACTACATAATACTGAAAACGATTGCAGAAATCAATCGTTTTCTTTCAAAAACAATCAATTTTTGAATGTTTTTGAACGTTTTATGAAAATTTTTAAATTATCACAGTTTAATAAATAGGTTGTCCTGTTTTTCAATATATAAAAAACATCAGAGATTTCGATGGCACTGAAAAAGTCTCTTTAAATTAGGTTGTTTGTTTAAATTGGCTGTTTATTTCCGCTCCATGGGGTTTCGCCTTCCGCTCCAATCAACAGGTTTTTTTATTAGGGTAAAATAAAAAAAGGTAAAATTCCTCATTATTAAGGGATTATACCTTTTTTAAATTTTTCAAGTATATTATTGATAGGGGCTTAACCATCCAGGATCTCTGTTCATGCAAATCGGACATTTCTCTCTTTCTGTTTGGAAGGAGGAAAAGGACTGTCCACAATCCTAACATTTTTTACAAGTTTGATAACTTTTACCCAATGTAGATTAAGTGGAGTTTGCTCCATTTTAACCGATTTCAGTCCCCGACTTTTATAAATCAACAATTCTTTTACGGTTAGTGTATAGGTATCATCTTATATGAGGGACCGATTTTCGAATTCCCTCGTCACAGCGGGGCCCTCGATTGCTGACAAAGGACAGGTAATAACACAATCCCCACAGCAATAACATTTTTCTAAATTTATTTCTATTGTTTGATGATTAATCGATATTGCCGCAAAAGGGCAAGTTTCTAAACAAACAGCGCACGTGGTATGTACATTTCTCTTCCTCGAGCACTTATTAGTAATATCCAAATCAACATGCATGCTTTCAAGCCACTTTACTAAAAGAGACATAGGCTCACCTACAATAAAGAGCTGCACTGCAGGGTTGTGTGCTCCATGCCTCGCTCCATGAAGGCTCAAAAAATAATAAATGAAGAAGTTGATAATATTTTTTTCTTGCTACTAGTAAGGACTGCAGCTGAATATGTACTGGGTCGTTCATAGTAATCATTTATCTCCCACCTTTTTGTGACGTATTTCACAAATATACTTATAACCAATCACCTACTTCTCAAAAATAATCACTATTAAACAAACTAATCTTACCTATGCATGGAAACCATTTTTCTAAATTATTCACATTAAATTAAAAATGGTGTGAAATTAATATGTAAAAAATCAAAAATACGCTAAAAATATCAAAAACGATTCAATTTTTTCTTGTTGAAACAAATATGTGTATAATAGTATGGATGAATATTTTGTAGAGGATGATACACTTGAACATTACTGGACACACAGTTGAAAAATTAGAAGATCCATTCGGTTTATTATCAGGTGACCGTTATGAGTTTTTCCTAGAACTAGAAGTTGATGAAGAAGATGAGCTATTTTCAGATAAAGGAATTGGTCTAAGAACCATCTTCGTTAGTGATGAAAATAGTGAAAAAATCACCAATTTTTATCTTTATGAACAAGGGAGTGAAACTGTCCTAGATTTTGCTCTTGAAGAAGATGAAGAGGCATTGGTCCTTGCCTATTGCAAAGAGCATGCAAAAGAATAAGAAAAGCCAAGCGCCCTGGTCAGCGGCGTATGGCCTCCTCGAAAGAGCTAACGCTCTTTCTTCGTGCGATGCATATGCCGCCGAAGCCTTCCTTGTGGAGCGCTCCAACTGAGATAAAGGAAACACGAAGAGCCAGGGTGCATTCGTGCTTGACTTATCGTAGGGCGGAGAGCGAAGGACACTAGCCGCTAGGGCCGCTTGCGCTAGACAGTAATCTAAGTTCAAAAACTTATACATTCTTATCAGATTAAAAAACAGGGAGTGATTATAATCACTCCCTGTTTGTTTATTACATAAAGTTTTTACTATGGTTATGAATCACTTGTAATTCTTTAGTTGTTAAACTCATTTCACTTTTACAAATCGGGCATAATGGCACATCTGTGCTTTTAAAATTGTCACGTACCCAGCATTTACAAGTTGCTGAATTACATACCCATATTTTCGTTTCTTCTAATTTGATTTCCTCATCATTTTTTCTACCAAACGCCAAAACGATCACCCCTTATAATTAGTGCATGACTGTTTTTACTATTTTGTTTGTTAGCTAAATAATATGGAAATACATCATTTAGCAGTGTCCCATTGCCACCTAAAACTAGTTTTTCATATATAAAACTTTATAGATAAAAAGGTGATGCTAAATCTAGTGCATCACCTTTTTATTTTAATAGAATTAAACTGCTTTAACGTTAGAAGCTTGTGGTCCACGAGCACCTTCAACGATTTCGAAAGATACTGATTGGCCTTCTTCTAAAGTTTTAAATCCTTCTGATTGAATTGCTGAAAAGTGAACAAATACGTCTTGACCGCCATCTGCTTCGATAAATCCAAAACCTTTTTCTGCATTAAACCATTTAACTTTACCGTTATTCATGAAATAACCTCCAAAATAATTGTTCACTTTAATTTTCAGTTAAAAAAATAAAAAAGACGTACTGACACGTTTGGGTTATAGACATCACCCACATCTTCGTGCAGTTACGGCTACCTAAACAAATAAATATTTAACTAACTTAAAAGCGTATCTTCATTTTAACAGATTTTGGCCATATCGTCAATTGAATTTCAAAAACTAGGAAATTCAGAGAATATATTTCAGTATAATAATAACTTGGCAAACTTGTCTCATTCTAGCAGATAATGAAACTCAAAACGAGGTTCATTATTCTTTATTAAAATTACCTTGTAAGAAAATTTCCATGAAATTGACGGTGAATTTTTGAATATCAATTTCCATGCCAATGTGATCAAGTGAATCTGCAGGCTCCTTATCTGGTTTTGGCCGAAAATCTGCAATACTTTTACCTTGGGCATTACCGAATCCCTCGACTCTTACTCGTCTTGGAATATATTTTACCAATTCATGCTCTGTTAACGCCATGAGTGGGACGACATCATGAAGTGGTGCTCCCTTAATACCCGGGACATTTTTCTGATATGCTTTATAGTAATAATCAAATGCTGGTTTTAGTAATGGGCGAAAAGGTGTAGGACTGTTTTTGCTGAGAAAGTCAATAATTTCGGGTGTGATGAGGGCTTTATTGGTGACATTGAGCGGATATAAAAAAATATTATGTGCTTTTTCCATAACGGTATGTGCCGCAATTGAATCCACATAAAAATTCGCTTCAGCCTCAGAGGTAATATTCCCGGGAACCAAAAAAGCTCCGCCCATAATATAAAAAGCGTTTACTCCCTTTAACGCTTCATTCCCATATAAGATAAACATCAATGCTAACTCGGTCAATCTTCCCACAGATACAATGACAAGATTTCCTTTATACTGCGTAACAATTTCAAGAATTTTGTTAATATCATATACCTTTACATTCTGGAGCGTATCTGGAGGCTTGATTGGTCCTAACCCCTCTTTACCATGTATCTCCGGGTAATAGGTTATCGGTTCACCTAATAGGGGTCCTGCGGCCCCTGCAATAACTGGAATATCTGCTCTTCCTCCTAAAGTTAACAGATAAGCTGTGTTCTTAACCGATTTCTCTTTTGGGGTATTACCATAACCACTGACAATACCAACCAGGTTAATTTTGGGATTTAGTAAGGCATACATTATGGCAAAAGAATCATCGATACCTGGATCAGCAATCATGAGCACATTAATAGCCATTGTATCTCCCCCAATACATAATATTTCTAAAAAATATGCAATTTAATTGTGTGAAAGAACAATTATAAAAACCGATTCGTGTATTCGAATCGGTTTTGAAACCTTCCTATGCTCGTTTTTTGACTCTTGGTGCTGCTTTCTTTCTTGGCGCAGCTGTTTTTGGAGGTTTAGTCCTGTCAATGGATGCTTGTAATGCCGCCATTAAGTCCGTGACATTTGAAGCAACTTCCTTCGTAGCTGCGGATACGGTTTCTTGTCCATTTCGTTTCGATTCAATTAATTCAAGCAATGCAGTTCTGTAATCATCCTTATATTTTTCAGGATTAAAATCTGTTGTCAATTGGTCAATCAACATGATGGCAGTATCAAGTTCTCTTTCCGTCACCTTATCTTCAGCAGGCACACTTGGTACATCACCCGCTTTTCGAACTTCATCTGGAAAGTGGATGGTTTCCATGACTAAAACATTTTCATACACACGTATGACTGCTAATTGCTCTTTTGAACGAATGATAATTTTAGCAAGACCTACTTTTTGTGACTCCAGTAAGGCTTTTCTTAGCAAGGAATATGCCTTGCCTCCTCCCTCACTTGGAGACATATAATAACTGCGATCGTAGTAAATGGGATCAATTTGGTCCATTTTAACAAAATCAATAATTTCAACTGCTTTATCTTCGTTTTCTTTACGTAACTTCTCAAGCTCTTCATTATCTAAGACGACAAATTTTCCCTTTGTATATTCATACGCTTTAACAATATCCTCTGGTTTCACTTCTTCCTCACAGACAGAACATATCTTCTCATATTTAATCGGAGCATGACATTTGTTATGCAGGGTTCGAAGTTTGATATCTTTATCTTCTGTTGCCGTATGGAGTTTGATGGGTATATTTACAAGCCCAAAACTGATACTGCCCTTCCACATCGTATGCATTGTGTATTTCTCCAATCTTTTTGTTATTATTTTGCGTTTCTTAGACATTCACATTCCTAAAAACATTTGGTAAAGAATGAATCTAAGTATTTTTAAACAAAATATATGAAAAAGAAGGGACCAATTTCCATGAAGCCGATGCTGCCCAGCCTTACATTTGATCTCCCTGTTCATCCTGAATGGCTCTATGAAGTAAAATATGATGGATTTCGCGCCCTTTTAGAATGGAGTTCTCATGGAATTGAACTAATTAGCCGGAATGAAAAATCTCTTCTCCCCCAATTCCCAGAAATTAAGGAATTCTTATTAGAACACGAAGAGCAATTTAAACCGTTTCTACCTTTACAATTAGACGGCGAACTAGTCTTATTAGAAAACACACACAAGGCCAATTTCTCGATGATTCAAGTACGCGGGCGATTAAAATCAGAAAAAAAGATCAGCGAGCAAGCCAGAAAATCCCCTTGTCGCCTAATGGTGTTTGACATACTGATGAGCACTGGAAAATCTTTACGTTCACTTAATTTTCAAAAACGCAAAAAGGAACTCATCAAATTGTTCGAAAAAGTCGGTTTTGCACTCGATGCTGACCCTTACAACGAACAACTTCTTCAACTTGTCCAGGCACATGAAGAATTTGAGCCGCTTTGGGAAAAGGTTGTATTATCTGACGGGGAAGGAATTATTGCCAAACAAAAAAACAGTCTTTGGGAGGAAGGAAAACGCTCCTTACAGTGGTTAAAGTATAAAAATTGGAAATATGTAAGTTGTTTTATCAACGCCTATGATAAAACAAATGGATATTTTTATGTAAGTGTTTATAAGGACAAAAAAATCCATCCAATTGGTCAGGTCCTTTTCGGATTTAAACCAGAAGAAAAGCAAGCACTCCAGCAAACGATTAAACAAAATATGCTCCGTGAAGAAGGACAACTAATGATTGTGGAACCGGCCATATGCCTCGAGGTAAAGTATTTAGAGCTATATGAAAACCAACTGCGTGAGCCCCATTTTGATCGATTTCGCTTTGATTTAGAACCCGCTGAGTGTACATATGATCGTTTTATCTTTGCACAAAAAAACCTGCCCGGAGACCTAGATATAACCCACCCTGATAAACCATTATGGGAAAAATTAGCGATTAAAAAAGCAGACTATATTCATTACTTGCGAGAAATCTCGCCCTATATGCTGCCCTTTTTAAACAATCGCTTATTAACCGTCATCCGCTATCCGCACGGGATGTTCGGTGAAGCGTTTTATCAAAAAAACTGTCCAGATTATGCGCCAGAATTTGTACAAACACACACAGATGATGGGATTGACTATATCCTCTGCAATAATTTAAAAACACTCGTTTGGCTTGGCAATCAATTAGCGATTGAGTTCCACATCCCCTTTCAAACCACCGATAGCAGGGGACCAAGTGAGATTGTATTTGATTTAGATCCGCCCTCTATTGAGCACTTTCAATTGGCGGTAAAAGCAGCACTGTTAATCAAAGAAGTCCTTGATCAATTAAATTTAATCGGTTTCATTAAGACGTCTGGAAACAAAGGATTACAAATCTACCTGCCTTTGCCGGAGAATGAATTTACTTATGACGATACAAGATTATTTACAAGTTTTATTGCTGAATATTTGATTTCAAAAGATCCTGATTCCTTCACGATTGAACGAATGAAGAAAAACCGCGGTAACAGGCTTTATGTTGATTATGTTCAACATAGCGAAGGGAAAACAATCGTTGCCCCCTATTCGATGCGGGGAAACGAACATGCTGGTGTTGCCACGCCCCTTTATTGGGAGGAAGTAACTGAAAAACTCAAACCTGTTTCGTTTAATATGGAAAATGCATTAAAGCGAATTCGCCAACAAGGAGATCCTTTTTCAGATTATTTTCAATCAAAATCGATACAACCATTCGGACCTGTGTTGGAGGTGTTAAAAAAAGGGGCGAAAAAATGAGGATAGGGTCTGTCTTTTTTTATTCAATCGCTTCAAAATTTCACCGCGTTAATTTATCAGAATAATATTGGTTTATAGCTTCAAACAGGTCTGTTGATAGGCGCTCCATGCACTTCGCTTTCCGTGCAAATCAACAGAGTGTTTTAATAAAGTACTTCAACTCAACTAATAAATAATAAAATTAAGTGGTGAAATCATTGTGAAATAAACGGAAAAATTCCGTTTAAATTGGGAAATACCCATATTTCCTTAATAATAAAGGAAGTTTTTCCGTTTATATTATCCAAATCTTTGGATTTTGTCTTATTTAGAGCAGTTAATCGGAATTTCTCCGCTTATATCTGCTTCTTAATCTTCCTCTATATACGTTAGCCGGAAATTCTCCGCCTATGAATTGTCATACCTACACGAAAATCAACAATGAATAATAACAGAGCCTTTATATAAGAAAAAGTGTGTGCAATACATTAGGTTGATTAGCCTCCCTGTTGATTGGAGCGGAGGGCACTCGACTCCTGCGGGATAGAGAGGTCACTGGAGACCCCGCAGGCGCCAAAGCGCCGAGGAGGCTCCAGGACCTCCCCGCGGAAAGCGAGTGCCTGGAGCGGAAATCAACAGGCCCGATTGCTGAAACCATACCACATATCAATAAAAAATTGCCGAGAAAAACAACGTTTCTCGACAATCTGAGGATAGGGGTTCCCCTATCCTTTCATATTCATTTCAACAAACGTTTTTGCTTCATTTTGCAATTGCTGATAAGAAGCCTGTTCAGAAAGGTCCGTTTTAGATGAAATTGTAAACGAACGATTTTCTAGGTCAACATTTACTGTAGCATTATAGAGATAGGTGGCATTCCCTATTAAGTCAATCGAGTATTTTCCTTCGCTTTCATGCGCAACACATTGGACTTTTCCGCCATTATTATAAACGTTTACGACGCTTTCCAATTCATTTAATTCCTGTAAACAAGTGACGAGCGTTGAAGCTGACATGGCAGTCCCACAGGCATTGGTAAAACCTACACCACGCTCATATGTTCTTACATAAATGGAACCCGGCTGTAAATACTTAACAAAGCTTACATTAACTCCGTCCGGGAACAAATCATTAGGAACATTAACTTTTTCACTAAGCTGTTTTTGAAGGTCGCCTTCTAGCTGTGCTGCTTCAACAATAGCAATTAGATGCGGATTGGGAACCGCCAGTGCTGTAAACCTTAAATCTGCAGATAGTTCTTCAATTTTTTCATTGAAAAGAGTTGGTTTATTTAATTTTAATGGAAGAGCCCTTAATTCAAACAAGACTGGAGAAATTTCCACCTGATAAGTATGGATATCGGGTAACAGCTCGTTTTGTTTGCTCACCTTTAAGTTTGCTTTCATTGTTTCAATTACGGCTTTATTTTGGCCAAGATGTTCACATACATATCTTGCAACAAGCCGCAATCCATTTCCACACATTGATGCTTCAGACCCGTCTGAGTTAAAGACACGCATTCGACCATCCGCGTTTTCGCTATTCATCACGAAAAGAATTCCGTCTGCCCCTAATTCAGACTGACGATTACATAGCAATTTCGCGAGTTCCGCACGTTCACTTTCCGAAAATGCATATCCATTCGACATTTCATCAATGATTAGAAAGTCATTTCCCGAACCATGACCTTTTATTAATTGGACTTCCATTATTCATCCCCCACAACCTTGATATCAGTATTTTATTTATCATACCAAACAATGTCCATGAGGGAAACTGTCGAAACTTCTATCTTTCGATAAAATACTCATTAATCAAAAATGACATCCGAAGGAGTTTGTCTTGTTCAGATAAAGTCTCTCTCATGGAAAGTACAGGTGTATTTGGCTCTGGAAACAAGGGACTCCATTCCAATGGCATCCATCCACGTCGAAGACGTGCTTCCTGAAAGTGATCGTGGTTTATGAATTGTTCATCCATAAAAGCAACAGCACCTTCTACGGCACCAATAAACTTTCCTTTCGAATCTAGTAATTCCTTTTTGGAGGTACTCCAATCCTTTTTTCTTCGCTCAAATCTGCCTAAGTATTGCCTACGGTGATTAAATACCTCTATTTTTATCGTTTTTCCACCATTAACCTTATAGTAACCGATTGCTTGGTTCTGGTTCTCCATGGAATAGAGTGCATAAATTTTTGAAAAAGATAGCTTCTTCGTCCCTTTGCCTTGATATCTTTTAATCATTCCAGCAAGATGCCCGTTCGGAAAGTAAAATAGTAGTCTAGAAGATTTAGTGTTCAGAAAGAGCACGAGTAAATGGCGTGATTCAAATAAAGACATTCTTCCGACCTCAGATTTCCTCATCTGTCTGTCAATTGAAATCGACTGCCGCCTTCGAAAAAGATAGAATTGAAAACTAACCAAACTATAGATAAGGAATGGAATCGTTAATAACATGATTTCTTTTGTTTTAAAAATAGAAAGGTTGCCAGCAATGATTATGATAACTGGCAATAGAGAAGCAATACTACCATTTAAGTTTAAATGAGCTGTATCCCGGTAATATTCATTTATTTTCATCTAGAAAACTCCTTATCAATTCCTCTTTTCTTAGTTTATTTACTATTAACAAAAAAAATGATAGGAGATTACGATTAGAATAAAAAAGAAGAGACGAAATGGTCCCTTCTCTTAATTCTTAATATAGTTAATTATCGTTGACATAGATGCTCTGGCATCTTCGTAACCTTGATTGTATAGCTCTTCCAGCCTATGGGGATTCCTTTCCATTCTACCGACCTTCAATGGCTGGGATGGGCGGATAATCAAAACATTTCCTTTTTTCTCTTCCTGCTCAACATATTCGACCGTTTCATTGTATTTTTGATATCGCTTCCTAAGGGACTGTTGCAAGCCTTTGTATTCGGGATACTTACGATCTACAAGAAAATGAAACTTGGAGGGCTTTTTCAAATACCCTACATTTCTTGTAAGAATGACGATATTTTTTGCAAACCCATCCAGTTGTGCTTTCTTGATTGGAATGGGATCGCTAATACCCCCATCAAGTAATATTTTATCTTTAAAACGGACTTCAGGTGCAATAAATGGAAGGGAGCTAGATGCCCGTATCACGGTTAAAAGGTCCTCCCCGTAATCCTTCTTCTTAAAATAAACAGGCTCTCCTGTCAAACAATCTGTTGTCCCCACAACAAATTCTGAAGGACTATTGTAAAAAACATCATAATGGAATGGGACATGTTTATTTGGAATTTCGTCAAAAATAAAATCCATTCCAAAGAATTGCCGATTTCGAAAATAATTTTTCCATGAAATGTATCTTGGGTCAGAAGCATATTCAATCGTAACGGTTTTATTTCTTCCTTTTTGCTTCGACAAATAGGAGGCAGCATTACAAGCACCTGCAGAAACCCCGATTACATAAGGGAAAAATAATTGAGTTTCTAAAAAGTATTCAAGGATGCCGGCAGTGTAAACACCTCGCATTCCTCCACCTTCTAGTACCAAACCAACTTGATTTTCCATGTTGCCTCGCCCTCTCATTGTTAACGTTAAACCTACTTGTCATTATAGACCCACTTAATTCTTTTACAAAATGAAACGACTTTGCATAAAAATTTTTTTCGGGTTGAAACTTCTACCTAGGCACCTAAATTGTTAAAATTGATAAAATAACTATTATCAATGTGAAGAAAGGTTTTATTATGACAAAAATACTTTTAAAAAATGCAACGGTATATCCGATTACATCGAAACCAATCCCACATGGAGATGTGTTAATTGATGCGGGGAAGATCCTCAAAATTGGAACGAATCTTACAACTGATTTAAATGTAAAAATCATCGATTGTGGGAACCAATTTCTTTTTCCAGGCTTTATTGATGTTCACACCCATTTAGGCCTTTATGATGAAGGAACAGGATGGGCTGGGAATGATGCAAATGAAACAGCTGAGGCACTCACACCTCATATTCGGGCAATTGATGGGGTCTACCCTTTGGATCCTGCATTTTCTGATGCAGTTAAAAGCGGTATCACCACTGTTCATGTTATGCCTGGGAGTGCAAATGTCATTGGAGGAACAACATCCACCATCAAAACTACCGGCAGAAATATTAAAAAGATGATTTTCCAAGAGATATCAGGCTTAAAAATTGCCTTAGGGGAAAATCCAAAAAGAATTCATAGCCATGGCAACAGTGATTCCATTACTCGCATGGGGATTATGGGGATGCTTAGGGAGGCTTTTTACCAAGCAATCCATGCAGATAATCCAGACTTACCTAGAATCGCACCTATCATCATGGCCCTAAAAAGAGAAATTCCCGTTAGAATCCACGCACATCGTGCTGATGATATTATTTCGGCTCTACGTTTCGCAGAAGAATTTAATCTTGATTTAAGAATTGAGCATTGTACTGAGGGACATCTTATTGCAAGTGAACTTTCAGGGATTGATTTAAAGGTTTCAGTCGGTCCAACCTTAACACGAAGATCCAAAGTCGAACTGAAGAATAAAACTTGGAAAACTTATCAAGAACTGACGAATCACGGTGTCGAAGTTTCTATTACAACCGATCATCCCTATACACCCATCCAATACTTAAATATTTGTGCAAGCCTCGCGGTAAGGGAGGGTTTACCTGAGCATAAAGCCCTAGAAGGGATTACGATTCTTCCAGCCAAGAACTTAAGAATAGACAGTCGAGTGGGCAGTATCGAGGAGGGAAAGGAAGCCGATTTAGTGCTTTGGAGCCATCACCCTTTCCACTACTTAGCTAAACCAAAATGGACAATGATAGGCGGCGAAATGGTCTATCAAGAAGCGTAGAATATTGCTGAAATTTGGTAAAAAATATTATCGAAAAATCCACAAAAAACCTATTTATTTTTTAGCTTTTTTCTTGTATTATACTCTAGTGAAGCCGTTAAAAACCTGAAAAACTTTGGGGGTTTACGAACAAATTCTTTTTAACAAAAAAATGAAATAGGGAAGGCAAATGGTGCGCCACCAGTTATACTGGTTCTAGTGGGTTCGATTCCCACCCCGAAATTTTTTAGTAACTTTATAAAAAATTTCGAGGGTGGACCGGACCGTTTCTTTTGACATGGGATCGGAATGCCCTAATGGAGGGGTTATTCATGCTTAAAAAACGTGATCTTCATGACAGCCACACATTGTACGAATTAATGACGCACCCTGATGTCTTCCCTTTTGTACGCCAAAAAGCTGATTCTTATGAAGAATTCTTATTTGTGACAAAACAAACGATTGAGGCCGAAGACCAAGGAGAATTGATTTCACGAACGATTCTTGATGAATGGGGTGCACCGATCGGTACCATTAATCTGTTTGATATTGAGGACAACGCTGGTTTTTTAGGAACCTGGCTAGGCAAGCCTTATCATGGCAAAGGATATAATAGCCCGGCTAAAGATGCTTTTTTTAAAGAACTTTTTTATGACTTAGGCATCGAGACCGTCTTTATGAGAATACGCAAGGTTAATGTTCGCTCAATCAAAGCAGCTGAAAAACTACCATATGTAATAAAAGCAAACGAAACGAGAAAATCTATATATGAACAATTGAACGCAAATGGTGACGTATATGATTTATATGAAATACCTAAGGATCAGTACACTTTCTACCTAATGCGAAATGGCGCTGTTCAATCAGATGATTCACAATTGTTGGAAGCATAAAAAAAGCAATCGGCCTTGTCCGATTGCTTTTTGTTTAGGATTTTATTCAATATATTATTCCGTTACGTTTTGTTCAATCGTTTCATTCACGTCATTAAGACCCATTTGGAGCAAAAATTCGTCTAGTTCCTCATTGGTTAATGTTTCAAAGCGGCCATCATGAAAAAATACCTGGGTTTGATTAGGATTTATTCTGTTCATATTAAAACTCATATTCTTTGCTCCTTTCATAGATGATTATTATCTATTGTCAACAAAAAGAGCAGTTTTCATTCTAGAAAATCAAATAGTTCAAAAAATTATACTAATTCTTATGGACCTTCCCTAATACATCTAATCCTCCAGTAATAGGGATGATACTACCTGTAATAAAATCGGATTTTTCGTCAACCAAGAATGCAATGACTCTTGCTATATCTTCACCGGTTCCAAACCTGCCAATCGGGGCATTTCCATTCATTCCCCTTGCATCATGAATATTACTTTCTTTCCACTGGTTAACGATATCTCCTGGACAAACCATATTTGCCGTAATCCCATGTTCCGCTTCCTCAATTGCTATAGTCCTTGTAAGTGAGGCCAAACCTGTCTTGGCTGCAGCAAAGGCTGAACGATATATCCAACCCGGTGAAGTTTCAACGCGATCATATCCAAATGTAATAATTCTCCCCCATTTTTGGTTACGCATGGAAGGGATTACGAGTTTAGTCAAATAAAAAGCAGAGCTTAAATTCCCTTGGACTACATAGTTCCATTCCTCAAAGGAGTAGTCTGCCAACTTTTTCCGTTCATGGATGTAAGGACCTGCATTATGGACTAAAACATCCACAGTACGGTAAGCTGCCAGTGTTTCATTAATAATTCGAATGCAATCCTCCTTGTTTGCTACATCACCTTGTACAACAATATTTTTGTTTCCAAAACTTTCAGTCAATTGGTTCGCTAAAGAAATAGCCTCTGTTTCACTATTACGATAGTTTATGGCTAGTTGATAACCATTTTCCGCAAGATATAATGCAGTTTTTTTGCCAATACCAGTTGCTCCCCCCGTAATCAGAGCCGTTTTCTTAATCACAATCATTACCTCTCTATGTTTAGAATCTCTCCCTTAACTATATGTTAACTAGACATGTTTATACGCAATTTTTGTACATTCATTCATAATGACTTAGGATTTAATAACGCATGGGCAAGTGTTAGCATATGATACAAATATCTAAGTAACACGGAAAGGGTGAGATCATTGTTCCCATGGAATATATTCCCTTTTGATAAAAATATAAAGGAAAAGATGACAAAAATGAAGCCGGAAGAAATTAATAATTATGTTCAGGATGTTTTAGGGAAACTCATGCCTGGAAATATGAAAGCGGGAATAAATCCAGCAGAGATGTTCCAGGGATTCCAATCACCGGTATCCTCCCCACTATCCACTAGCGATCCTTTACATTCAACTGCCTTTGAGACTCATAATTATGTATACGTTAGAATTTCAATAAAACAGGAGGAATGGGTTAAGCAGCTTCGAATTTATCACACATCCAATCAACTCATTTTAGAGCATATCCCTCATCATGAAGATAAACACACGATTACCCTTCCAGCTATAGTAAAAAAGAAAGGGGCAACTGCTACCTTTAAAGATGGCGTGCTTGAAGTTAAAATCCCTAAAAATATTGATTTGCAATATTCACAAATAGACGTTACGGAAATTTAAACCAATCCAATAAGTACTAAGTTTTAAGGACAGCAAATCTGCTGTCCTTTCTGTTATTGATCTTTATTTGATTCCTTCATATTATCCATATCCATGTTATCCATAGTGCTCTTTCCATTAGCATCCTCAGGTTCACTAGGGGTCCCGACAACAAATTCCTTTTTAGGCATGTTGTGCATATCTCTTGCAGTAACATGTGAGATGATATAATACGTACCTTCTTGATTGAAAGCTTTTTCTAGACGATAGATTCCATTCTCAGAATGTTTTATTTCTACTTTTTCATGGTTGTCATTTTTCGCACGCCAAATCTCAAAGATAACTTCTGCATCCTCCACTTGATCTTTCCCCTGGGTGACCTTCGCTTCAAATGTGACTGGCTTGTTCAGTTCACCTGGATTGGGTTTGATGGTCAAGTCTACTTCCACCATTTGCGGCAGATTATCCTCTTGATCTTTTTTATTACAAGACACAACGATATTTAAACAAAGAACAATCACTAAAAAAACGAAAAACTTTTTCAAGGTCTCCCTCTCCTATCTTAATTCTTCCATCACTTTATTGTGAATTTTAATTAAATGTACCTTAGCTTCTAGCGAAACTGTTGAATCACTAACTCTTTTAATGGCAAAAAAATATTTCTCAAATTTGCTTTTTCTGATTCTCGGGTGTGAATTTTCATCGAGAAGTTCTCTTTTTATTGCTTCTAGCAATGTATCCTTACTGCTTTTCCCCATCGTATCAAGTAACCGATGATTCCAAATAAGCCGATATTCTTCTAATAGATGATCAAAGGACACCTTTTCAATAGACAAAAACAATCCCCCCTTTTTGTCTTCACTTGCATTGTTACATATTTACTGACCACATTGCAAAAAATAACTTTTAACAACACCGAGGAAGGAGAATCCTTAAATGTCAACACCTTATAAATGTCCAAATTGCAAGACGAATCGAAGCCGTTTTAATTTGATTCAACAAGTATCTCATTCTGTTAAACTCGACCCACAATCAGGGGCTGTGATCAAAGAGTATGCTGAAAACGATTTAGAGCCCTTTCATCTCCCTTACAATGGCCCCGATTACCGAATACAATGCGGTGCTTGCGGTTTAATAGAGGATGAACGTACCTTTATCAAATTTGGAGAACAGCCGTTATAGCTCAACCTCAAACAAAAACATCCCCAATTGGAGTGTCCAATATAAGGATGTTTTTGTTTTATTTATTAAAATTTATTTTCCTTAAGAAAATCCTGTGAATCCACTTTCCAAGCGTCCAGCGGTGAAAATCTAATCAGGTGAATGTCTCCCCTAAAGGTTTGTCTGCCTCTATTTTTAATATACCAGTCAATTTCCACTGGTACGTCCAAACTGAGTTCTTCCGTTAAATCCTCTGCTGGCAATAATTCGATTCGAGACAGTCTAATATTTTCAACATTTTCTAAAATGGGCTTCCAATTAATTTTTTGAAGTGAGGCTAATGATGTAATTCGGCGGTCTTGCTGCTTAAATCCTGCTACATAGGCATTTATGACTTCATAGGGATTCGCTTTACCTAAATACTGATTTAATTTACCTGAAGCTTTTAGTACCATAAGCATATGCGATAAGTCCATTGAGTTCGTACGATGGGTGGTACTGCCATAAAAATGAATACAAAAGTGTCCTGGAAAGTTATTCTGCAGTGCACCCGCACCATGGGGCATCCCATGCATGGAACCTGCAATCCATTGGTCCTTATGAATAACAATTATGGCCCTTCGTTTCCAGCTCCATTGGCCCCCGTATATCCTCTTCATGATCTTCGTATCCTTGGTGGTTAAGGGTTGGACGTCCGCATGGTGGCTACCTGCCCGTCTTTGCACTTTAAACTTTTTACCCGTTTCTACATCCAAAACAGTAAATTTTGTGTATTTAGGTAGAATTTGATTAACTTCTTTCCAGTTCAACATCTCAATTTTATAACTAATCGTTGATGCTGCTTTAACCTCTTGACCATTTAGGAGGATATGAATAAATACAAAAAAAATAACTACCCTCTTCATCGCATCCTCCTTTTACAAAATAAATTTTGCCACATTAAAAGAGTTACCTGAAGAGGAAATTATCATTCATTCAATCCCGGTATTTTTGTTATTTTTCAAGATTTTCTAATTGCGTTCTAATTCCGTTCCAATCCATATTCTCACCGATAAAGACAAGGTTTAATGGCATATTCATATCCTCTTTCATATATAACGGCATGCCATAAGAAAATTGAAATAAAAAAGGGAGTTTCGAAAAATCAAACTTAACATAGCCTTTAATTCGGTAAATCGTATCAGGCAGCTTTTTCAAAAAATCCTCAAATTTAGTTTGGCTGATTGCCGATTCAAATTGGTAAACAAATGTCGTTAAATTAAGATGGGTTGGCTGAGCAACCTTTTCAACTGAAACAGAAAGATTTCGCAACTGGTCAACAGAAACCTGTGAAAAATTAGTCAAAAGGCATCTTGCATTTGGATTTATCGACTGAATTTCAAAAGTGATCTTCGCTTGCTCACTCTCTGTTAATTCATTCAACTTGTTAACAAGAATGTAGTCCGCATGTCTCACCTGCTCAAGAACCAATTGCTGAAGTTGTGGACTTAATGATTTTCGAACTAACCACCTTGTGCCATCGACGGTGGTGATTATCCCCTTTATGATTAATTTATCTGCAAATAAGGGAGAAAGAATCGCATCTAACACCTCCACAGGATGTGCAGCCCCGGTAGTCTCGATGTAGATCACTTCTGGCTCTTTCTCAACCAATAATGATTGCATTTGGGCTTCAAGCTTATCCTGAATGGAACAACAAATACAACCGCCCAGCAGTTCTTTTAAAGTAACATCTTCCTCGTCAACTATATCAGAATCAATGGAGACCTTACCTAATTCATTCATCATTACAGCTGTTTTTCTTCCTGTTCGATGTTCATCCTCTAATAATCGTTTGAGAAGGCTGGTTTTCCCGCTCCCTAAAAAACCGGATAAAATATAGACCTCAGCTTTTTTCATTGTAGTATCCTCCTCCTAGTTTGTAATACCAAAAAATGGACCCAACTTCTTAGGAAGTCGGGCCGCAATCGTTTATTTCATCGTTCCCTTTAATACTTTGATCGCCTCTTGCATTTGTGTATCATTGTTTTTAATTTTGTCTCTTAATAAGTCCATTAATTTCAAGGTAGAATCGCCTTTTAGAATTCCATCAGCTGGGAGCTTGTTAGCTTTTTGGAAAGCTGTGACGGCAGCTTTTGTCTTTTTATCAAAGAATCCGTCTGTCCGCCCAGGGTTATATCCTACGGCTTTTAACATTTTCTGTGCAGTTTGTACTTCTGTCCCCGAACTAGATTGTTTTAGTTCTTTATCCGGATTAATGATAGTTAAGGTTGCATAATCAGGCAAGGCAACTGCTACATCTGGATTAATCCCCTTTTTATGGATCCAATTTCCGTTTGGTGTTAACCATTTTGCGGTTGTAAATTTAAGATTTGAACCATCCTTAAAGTCAGAAGCCGTTTGCACAGTTCCCTTCCCAAAAGACTTTTCTCCAACTAGTTTTACACCTGCTGATTCCTTCACAGCCCCTGCTAGGATTTCTGATGCACTGGCACTGCCTTTATCAATTAAGACAACTAATGGAAGATTTGGATTTCCTTCATTTTGCGACGGATACTCTTTAATCTTTCCATTACGATCTTCTACTTTTAAAATAAGTTTTCCTTTAGGAACAAACATGCTCGAAATTGAGATGGCTTGGTCTAATAGACCTCCTGGATTTTGACGCAAATCTAATACGAGACCCTTCATGCCTTTACCATTTAATTCATTGAGTTTTTCTACCAGTTCCTTTGCCGTATTGCTAGAAAAACTGGTAATTTGAACCTTTGCAATTCCATCACCAACCATTTCACCATAAACCGTTTCAATCGGAATCTCATCTCTAATAATTGGGACTGTCATTGGTGGTGCATCTGTTCCTGGTCGTTGGATGGACAACTCTACCTTCGTACCCTTTTTGCCACGAATTAGGGTTACTGCTTGAGTTGAATTCATGCCTTGTAGGCTTTTTCCATTCACGGACATAATCATATCATTAGGTTTTAAGCCAGCTTTTTCAGCTGGAGAGCCTTTTATTGGAGAGACAATAACAATATGTCCGTCCTTTTCCTGAATTTCGGCACCTATTCCTTCAAACGAAGAAGAAATACTGCCATGAAAGCTTTCGGCTTCTTCATTGCTCATATAATCTGAATAGGGGTCATCCAGCGACTCCACCATTCCGTTTATTGCTCCATTAATAACCTTTTTTTGATCAATATCTTTGTAATAGCCACTCTTCAATGTATCAAATGCTTCATAAAGTTTAGTAAATTCTGGTCGTTCCGTTCCTACAGTGACTACCTTTTCATCACCGAACGCGAGTGCAAATGTTGTAATCCCCGCAGAAAGAAACACCACCATAAACAATAGCATGATAAAATGAAATCTTTTTAATCGTATGTATCCAGTTTTGTTTTCAATTGCCTGATCTTGTTCAATATTGGTATCTTTCACTTTTTCTTGTCCCATTTTCTCATCTTCCAAAGCCTTCACCACTTTCATTCACCATAAAAATTAACTCTTAGTGATTAGAATAACATCTTTTACTTAAAATTAACAAAGAAAAGTTAATGAAATTATTAATATTCACAGGAAATCGATATTCACAAAAAACGACACCTACCAAATAGTAAGTGCCGTTCGTATCTATTCTACATCATAGCCTTGGTCTTCGACGGCTTCTTTTAACTTTGTGATTGGGGCTTTGTTGGAATCATGACCAACCTCAACCTTGCCATCCTTTAGTGAAACATTTACTTCGCTTACCCCTTTAACACTTAGAAGTGCTGTTTTGACTGCTTTTTCGCAATGTCCGCAAGTCATCCCTGAAACCTGTAATGTTGTTTTCTCCATGACGATTACCTCACTTTTTTATTTATATATTCATTCTCTTCAATCGAAGGGAATTAGACACAACTGATACTGAACTAAATGCCATGGCTGCACCAGCAACCCAAGGAGCCAACAATCCTAGGGCCGCTATCGGTATTCCGCCTGTATTGTATACAAGAGCCCAGAACAAGTTTTGACGTATATTATGCATCGTTTTTTTACTTAAAGCCATTGCTTTTGGAATCAAGGTTAATTCCCCGCCAAGAATTGTGATATCAGCTGCTTCGATGGCCACATCTGTTCCAGTACCGATTGCAATTCCAATATCCGCAACTGCAAGAGCTGGGGCATCATTAATGCCATCACCAACCATTGCCACTTTAAGTCCTTTTGCCTGTAATTCTTTTACATGTTTAGCCTTTTCCTCTGGCAGTACTTCTGCAATGACATGTGTGATTCCTACTTGATGTGCAATCGCCTTAGCAGTCCGCTCATTGTCACCGGTTAACATAAACACATCAATACCTAAATGAAGTAATTGCTGTACGGCTAATTTGGCTGTTTCTTTCACTGTATCAGCCACTGCAACCACACCGACAATCGTTGAATTTATAGCAATAAACATGGCTGTTTTTCCCTCGTTTTCTAATCGAGACAGATCTTTTTCTCCCGTTAAGCTGGCAATATTTTTAAGATTCATTAACTTTCGCGTGCCCACGAAAATTTCATCATCGCCAATTTTCGCTTCAATTCCATACCCTGGTACAGCTTTAAACCGTTTAACTGGAAGAGTACTTGACCTTTTTTCAATCCCATATTTTACAATTGCTTCTGCTAATGAATGTTCTGAGGACTTCTCAGCGGAAACAAGATATTGGAGAACTTTTTTCTCCTCCTGATATGCAATAAAATCAGTCACCATAGGTTGTCCTTTTGTAATTGTGCCGGTTTTATCGAGGATGAGTGCATTGATTTTATGAGCTGTTTCTAAATGTTCTCCGCCTTTAAAGAGAATTCCCATTTCGGCTCCTTTCCCCGTTCCGACCATGATGGATGTCGGTGTAGCCAGGCCGAGTGCACATGGACAGGCAATCACGAGAACAGCAATTGCTGTTTCAAGTGCGGAAGAAAATTCACCAGGGCGGACAAAGAAATACCAGCTCAAAAAGGTAATCAACGAAATAGCGACCACAATTGGAACAAAATATCCTGAAATGGTATCAGCGACACGTTGAATTGGCGCTTTGCTGCCTTGCGCTTCTTCGACAATTTTTATTATTCCGGCAAGTGCCGTGTCTTTACCCACTTTCACTGCTTTTATTGTCAAGGTTCCATTTTTATTGATGGTCGAACCTATGACTTTATCGCCCACAGCTTTTTCGACCGGGATCGATTCACCAGTTATCATAGATTCATCAACAGATGATTGCCCTAAAGTTACTTCACCGTCAACGGGAATTTTTTCACCTGGTTTCACCAATAAAAGATCGGAAACCTTCACTTCTTCAATAGGGATTTGCCTTTGCTTTCCATCTCTGAACACTGTAGCTTCCTTTGCTTGGAGACTTAGTAATTTAGAAATAGCAATCGTAGTTTTCCCCTTTGCAATTGTTTCAAATAACTTTCCTAAAAGAATTAAAGTAATCAACACGGCACTAGTCTCAAAATAAAGATGCGGCAGATAGGCCCGGTTTCCAATTGTTTTTATTCCTTCAGCAAGACTATAAAAATAGGCCGCAGAAGTTCCTAGAGTCACAAGAACATCCATATTTGCACCTTTATTTTTTAATGCTTTAAAAGCACCTACATAAAATTGACCACCAATATAAAATTGCACAGGGGTTGCCAAAAGCAATTGAAACCAAGGATTCATCAATAAGTGTGGCATTGCCAATCCTAGATCCACTGGAATATGAGCAAGCATCGTATATAAAAGTGGAATGGACAGAATGACCGAAAGTAGAAACTTCCGTTTTTTCAGCTGCAATTCCTCTGCTTTAAATTGCTGCTTTTGTTCCGCTTCATCAAATCGTGCACCGTAGCCAAGTTTTTCTATTTTAGCAATAATATCATTACTTGAAACTTGTTCAGTATCAAAAGAAATAGCGGCAGTCTCCATGGCCAAATTGACATTTGCTTGTACACCGTCCATTTTATTTAGAACCTTTTCAATTCTGGTAGAACAGGCCGCACAAGTCATTCCAGTAATATCTAATTTGAGCTGCTCTTTCATTTTAATCACCTCTAATACTATATACAATACCCCCGGAACCTATATTTCGTCAAAGGAATAATTTCGAAATCATACTATTTTAATTTAAGTCTAATTTAAACGCATTTCGATGATATTTGTCACAGAGAAGTCTGTTTTTTATTAATTCTCCATTTTGGTGTTGAGTTCCTGTTATCTAAATAAATTTAAAGCCTCATCCAATATGGAAGAGGCTTGTGGTGATTATTCCTTTATAGCTGCTTCTAATGCTACTTCAATCATATCATTAAAAGTTAACTGTCTTTCTTCAGCTGTCGTTTCTTCACCTGTTAGAATGTGATCACTAACAGTTAGAACCGAAAGTGCTTTACGGTCAAATTTAGCGGCCAAAGTATAAAGTGCTGTCGTTTCCATTTCAATCGCAAGAATTTGGTACTTAGCCCACTTTTCCAACTCTGCATTATCATTGTAAAACGAATCTGCTGTGAAAATATTTCCTACTTTCAAGTTAAGCCCTTTCGCTACCCCAGCATCATATGCCTTCCGAAGTAAATCAAAGTTTGCTGTAGGGGCAAAATCGACATGACCAAAGGTAAGTCGATTCATATTTGAATCGGTAGAGCTGGTCATAGCCAGAATAACATCACGAACCTTTACATCTTTTTGAATAGCTCCACACGTTCCTACCCGAATTAGATTTTGGACATTATAGCTTTGCATCAATTCATTTATATAAATTGAGATGGAGGGTACGCCCATTCCAGTTCCTTGAACAGAAATTCGTTTCCCTTTATATGTCCCAGTAAAACCAAACATATTCCGGACCTCATTGTAACATTTTGCATCTTCTAAAAAGGTTTCAGCAATATATTTTGCCCGAAGCGGATCTCCTGGCAGTAATACTGTCTCTGCTATTTCGTTTTCTTTTGCACCGATATGTACACTCATTTAAAATCCTCCAATCAAGAACTGCGCACAGTTTTTAATGATTAAAACTGTGTCAAGGACAATATATCATAAACATTTTCCAATGAGAAACTCTGCAACGAAATAGACATGAATTTTTTAATTTGTGGAAAGCTATTTTTAGATTGGAGGGAGATTATTCATGGGTAAAAAACATCGAAGCCGCATTAATTCACCGAAGAAAAATAACCATATCCCTGCTGAGGCAATCGTAGCTGAACACGAAGCACATGCAAAAGAGCACAATGCAACAGGCGGAAGAAAGCACTAAGAAAAGCTTGTTTACTTTAAAAGGAATAAAATAAACCTAAGGAATGGTCCTTAGGTTTTTTAGAGTTACAAGAGTACGATTCTGTTTATAGGAAACCATCCACCAGGTTTTAATTGATAATAATGCTGGCCGCCGCGGCCTTCATCAATTAAAACAATATCTCCCGTAGAAAGAAATCTTCCTTTATAGTTAGAAGGGATTCTATCGGTCACATTAAAGCGGCTGAAGGTTTCCTCTAAGCACTTTTTACGGCTGGATGCTGGAATCATCGTTCGATAAACCTCTTTATGTCCCTTATGTTCACGGTACCTTGGAGTTTGAAAGATCGTTACATCATATTGCAAGCTAGCTCGTTTAGTTAATACTTTGATCATCATGAACCTCCAATTATTAGAATTTAATGTATATTCTAATTAATTAGATATAACCCTTGTCGAATCCTCCTTAGAAAACCCACTTTTTTTGTCGAATAACACTTTTTTTATCCGGACAGGATGTTTCTTGTGAAAATTTATCGAATCACGTTGGAACATAAGAAAAGCGCAAGCGCCCTGGTCAGCGGCGTATGGCCTGGAGCGCTCCAACTGAGATAAAGGAAACACGAAGAGCCGGAGGCGCATTCGTGCTTGACTTATCGTAGGGCGGAGAGCGAAGGACACTAGCCGCTAGGGCCGCTTGCGCTAGACAGTAATCTAAGTTCAAAAACTTATCATTAAATAAAAAAACAGGACCATTTGGCCCTATTTCCCTTGGTTTTATGAATAGCGTTGAATAACACTTTGAATTTTTTGTTGTAAATAAGGGATATCTGCATTTGATACTGACAGGCGCACATTGGTCTCATCTGTCCCTAAAGCTTCCGAGAACAAGCCGGATAACCCTCTAGCACGCCTATCTACTTGAAACATAATATCAAGGCTTCCATTCCCTAATGGGAAGAAAACAACTTCTAATTCATCTAGTTTGCCTCGAAATGCTCCTGAAGTTGGGACAAATTCATATTCTTGAACAAATGGTAATCTTCCTCGTAACCGTCGAGGTGCTTCTTCACAATCGGCCTCACGAATTCTAAATCCTAACTGATCAATGGCGGCAAACACAGCAGACATCAATGAATTCGGGACAACTTTAAGATAATCTTTATCACTTGGGTCGACACCGCCTTTAATATCAAGGCCTGTTGTTACCCAAACTTTTGACCTTCCAATGGAAAGTGGTGTATCGAATGGAAGTTGAAATGAAAAGGGGATGTCTTTTTTCTCATTTGGACGAATAACAAAAGGTGTGGTCAATCTAAACCTGTCAATTGCCGCAGTTACGGTATACTTTTTGTCATCTGATTCTCTTAAATATGTGGTATTTAGAGTGAGATAAATCTCATCCACTTGCTGCTCCACCTTGCCGCCTTTAATCTCAACTACACCATTAACTGTCTCTCCTGGCATATACGTATCTTTTTCAAGCTTTGTGTCCACAGCTGCAGACCCTATTCCTACACTGGCAAATACTTTGTTAAAAAAAGACATCGTTCTTCCTCCTAGATTAAGTATAAATTTATTATTTCAGCTCTTATTTGTGCACAGTTCTCATATGCTGGTTCAATCTGCAAGAGCCTTCTAATTATGTGTTTTGCATGGTTGGAAATTTTCAGTTCCTCTTCCCAACTTTTTTCAAGTATGTCTTTTGAAAAAGTAAAATTAGAATACAGCAAGAACAAAAGGAAATGTCCTAGTCCATAGAAATCCGCTTGGAAATTTATTTCTTTACGCAAATGCTTTTCCTTTGTTTTTGCTACCTCATTTTCATGATGGAAATGTCTACCCAACCCTAAATCGATCAGCCTAATGTTTGAACCATCAGTAATGACATTGGGTATGCGAATGTCTCGATGGACTATTTTACGGTTGTGCAAATATTCTAGTGGTGTAAGTAATTCACTGACAATTTGAAAGGCTTCTTTTTCTGAGATTTTCCTTCCTTCTGAAAAAATGAGTTGTTCGAAATTCATGCCTTCAATAAATTCCATGGTATAGAAGGGTATGTTGTTAAAGATCCCCTCTTCAAAATACCTAGGAAACCCTGGGTGATCAATTGAATCTAACAGTTCTTTTTCTAATTCAAAACTTCCTCTCCCAGAAGCTGTCAATCTTTTATGGAGACGTAAGGCTTTTAACACCTTCTTCTGTCTACTTTGCAAATCATACACCAAATAACTATGACCATAACCACCTGCTCCGAGATGAGTGATCACCTGGTACCGCTCAGCAATTAGTTCATCTTTGGGAAATGGTTTTTCCAATAAATTTGATATGAGTAAAGCGATTTTCTTCATCATGAATAAAACACCCGATTATATTAGCTGCTGAAAAAACTACTACTTTTATATTTCTTTTTATAATAATGATGCCCTAGGTTGTTGTGCTTATAATGATTCCTCTTCTTCCAGGCATCACTTGAGGAACTATACTTGTGATGATGTGATTTGCTTCCAAAAATCAATCTAAGGATTTTTTTTAACAACTCAATCTCCTCCTCTGCTTCGTAACTAGTTATACGTAACCCCTAAAGTAAAGGTTTCAATTACATGCAAAATTAATAAAAAAAAACATACACAACAAAAAGCGAGCATAGAATGCTCGTCTTTCGTTTTAATCTATGATAAAGGAAAACTTCTTTTCCTTTTTTATTCATCATCATCTTCTTCATCGATAATACTCTTCTCAATTAGATATTCGAAGGTGATGTCTGCAATTTCTTCTAGCTCTTCTTCGCTAGGAACGTATCCCCTTTTTACAAGCTCATGAAAGAAAAATTCGGCAATCTCTTCGGTATCAATAAAAACTTCAATTTCTCTCATAGCATCGCCCCCTTTTTAGTGAATGTATGATGTACATGGCGTTTTAATGCTAGTTAATTTAAGGAGCAAACGGAATATCCATTGGTTGAGAACAAATTTTTAAAATAAACTTGGAAAATTAAGTGGGAGATGATGTCTTTTTTGGATTGGACAAGCATAGGATGAATGAAAAGAACTTTCCAAGGGGTGGATTCGGATGTCAAATTTACAAGTAAAATTAGAGGCATGGATAGATGATGTAAATCGGGAGAATAGTGTTACTCTCCAATTAATTGAAAAGTTTTTAGATGGTATGTTTTTCCTCATAAAATGGGCAGGTATCCCGTTTGTTGTTTATTTACTATTTGTAATTTCAAAGTGGTAATTATACATGGCTTTTGCCATCATTACTGACAAGAGTTTCTAATTTTCTGATAATCACACGCATGACTTGATAATATTCCTGATCCTGAAACATTTCATATAAAATTCGGTAATCATTAAATATGTCCAATAAATTATCAATTAGTTCCTTCTTTTCTTTTTTTCTTTCAATTTCTTCAAATTCTGCTTTTCTAATCATGTTCTGGACTTTTGGATTTTCGACTACCTTTTCTTGTTTATTCACTAAGTATAGGAGACCTAGTTTTTGAATGAATGTATCAGCATTTTCAGCATCGGCTACAAGTGTTAATTCTTCTTCACCTGCTTCAAGCCATTCACCATCACTAACTCGTGATAACTCATAAATGACATCTTCCCAGGCATCTTCCTTATAGCGCCAAATTTCTGTTCGGAAGCCTACGACTTTAAATAAGTCCGCGCCATAACCGCTTACTTGAACTAGATCACCGAAGAAAAAATTATATTCGATGTCAATTTGTTCTTTCTCCATCACAACGCCTTCAAATTCTGAAAGTAACTGTAAGGCGGATTCAATGAACAATCCGTCACTTTTATTTACCTCATATACATACTTCCCATCTAGCCACTTTACATCAGTTAATTTTCTATTTTTATCAGGTAACTGAACCCTTGTTATAAAAGCTTTTTATAAGTTTATAAAAATAAAAAACTCATATATCAGATGATACATGAGTTTACTTTATCTTGTCATTCCCTTTTTTATCTTTGTCACACGGCTTCTTCATTTTATTCGTCAGTTCAACCAGTCCCCTGGCTGCTTTTTCGGCATCAAAAGTTCCTCGTTCTGCATATTTCGCTTTCATGAGATCACCTCATAGCAAAATATGCTTTTGGAACTTATTTGGTATCTTGTCTTTAATAATTTGTCAGACGCATCATATAAAAATTTTAAAAGTGGTTTTTTACTCAATCAAACGCAATAAAAATTTTTGTTTCAACCATACGAGTGCTTTTCCTCCTTAAGATTATTTTAATATTCATTATTATCATTATTTTGCACATAATTGGGTATATTATTCTCTGAACAAACCAACAGTGATTACAACCAACCAATAGAGGGCGCTGCCGATACAGGAATTTGCTATTAGAAAAAACATGTCAGCGAGTGCCGATGACCGTGAATTACAGATTTTACTAATCTTGTGGCAGTACCAGTTGAGATGAATGAAAAAGTAGTATGTAATGAACCGATATTATAAAAAAAGCGCCAACCGGCGCTTTCAAAGATATTGCTTTATAAATTTATCAAAGAGTGTAATTTAAATTAACCCTCATTTGTTTAGGAAGTAAATTGTACTCCTCACACAACTGCCGAAAATATGGATGATCTGTGTTAACGGGGTCAATATCTTCACATTTTTTAATTTGTTCTTCAGTTAGAATGTTCTTTGGTATTAATATTTCCATGGCACATTTTATCTTTTTAATTCCAAGTTTTTTAGCAAGATATGGTCTGTGATTTCCACCAGAACAGACTGAATAAAACCCATTTGGCATTAAAACTAAGTGAAGATCTTGATATCGTTTAAAATAATAGCCATTTTCCTTTATCGATTTAGATAATCGATCTAATTTTTCCTGGGACAAAACACCTTCATAACTTAAACCAATAATATCATCAACATAAACCGTATTTACACCGTAATCATAATAGTAGTAATCGCCATATTCCCTGACAATGTCATCATAGAATTTCCAGCCAGAATAATCTATTTCAATTTTCATATTTTCCCCCATTTGAACAAGTAATTTATAGTATTTTATTCAAAAGGAAGAATAATTAGAATTTTGTTTAGTTGTATAATGAAAAATCGTTTGAGTTTAAAAGAAATATCAAGTCCACCGCCGACATCTCCGGAAGATGTTGAAGGAATTCATTTTTACTCTCTTCATTAAAGAAATTGAAAGATGCGATTTACAATGTCCTCAATCTGATATTGTTCTAACCAATCATTATCAAATTCCACCTGAAATTCCATTACCCATTTCCATTCGCACGAACTCCTTCATTTTTGATTAAATAGCACAGCTATTTATTTTTATCATACATTTAATAGAAAGCCCTTTCATTCGTATATTTGTACATTTTGTTAATATTCTATTTATCCAATACATCAAATCCAACAACATCTTCAAACCCGCGTTTTATAATAATTTCATCTTTATTTTTTATAAAAATTTCCTTTTATAACTCATCAAGCCTATGCAATATACCGTGATATTCGTTGATAAAGCCAGCTTTCCAAACATTTATTTTCACTTGATACGTATACTCCATTGCTAAAAGCAAATTCTGTTCAAATTCTTCGATTTGATATTCATCTAAAATGGGTTTAGCTACTTTTAAATCCTCTATCCCTATATTATGCAGCATCTTTACATGTTCTGGCATAAAAAACGCTGATTGCCATTTAATCTTCCCTCGATCACGCAGCATTTCATTACCTCCTTTCATACTCTCATTATTAATATCATTAGAACAAACGTTCGTTATATACACAAACAAAAAAATCGTTGAATCATCAACGATTTTTTAAGAAATATATTCGACGAAAGAAGGAATCCTTAACTTTCCATCCTTTGTGTAATTCCTGAATTTTATCCGGCATTTCATTTTTGGGTCAAGGAAGATAAATTTCTTATCTTCATCTTTAATGAAATTTTTGTGAGTATTATAAAAGACCTTTTTAGCCACAGGATTCATAAATTCCATGATTCCGGCTGGTCGAATTTTTTTACCTTCTTCTAGCCCCAGAAGTAAGCCAAATTCATCTTTCCTGGCTCCGATAATATAAGCGTCGACATATTGATAATTTATGACTTTTAGCCAGTCTTTTGAGCGTTTATTTACCTGATACGGGGAATCAGCTCTTTTAAGAACAATACCTTCTAAGCCGTGCTCTTTTACAAGATTAAAATAGGCTTCACCATTGCCGTACATCCACTGGACCTTTGTGATAAATTCCCTTTGCTCAATCAAGTCATCCAGAAGCACTTTTCTTTCCACTAGTGGCATATGTGCTACTTTCTTTCCCTCATGGTAAAGGACATCAAATACGCAGTATTGTATTTTACGAGTTGATTTACTCGACATAAATCTTTCCATCATCGCCTCAAAATCAGGCTTACCCTGTTCATCACTAACAACTATTTCCCCGTCCAGAACAATTCCGTTAGGCAAATCCAGCGTTAAAAGTTCCGGAAACTTGGATGTCACCTCATTGTTGTGTCTTGTATAAAGCTTTATTTTATTATCAAATTTGGAGAGGATTAAACGAATGCCGTCCAACTTTAGTTCAGTAATAAAATCCTCATCATCAAAAGGTATATCAATTTTTTGCAAAAGCATTGGTGAAACAAACATTTATACCACCTCATAATAATCATAACAGATAAACTGCAATACTTGATTTGGAAATTATTGATATAATAGGAATACATCCCTAGAATTTAACATAAATTGTCTGGCGTTAAAATTTGTTTCGGGGAGGTTATAGTATGAATTCACTTACGCATTTAATTAGTAATTACAAAAGAAATAAAGCCAATTTTGAGGTGTGGAAATTAAGCGATTTTAGAAATCGTTCGAAATCCATTGAAGAATTAATAAATGATGCAGTTTGGGGGTATCTACCTGACCGTAAAAGGGACGGGCACCAACGAAGAATCGATAAAGGTGTACTTGATGAAATGGTAAAAAAGCTGCTTGATCCGGCTGTATTAGATGAATTAAAGGATAGGTGTAAAAGTTTTGATGATTTTTTTTCACTGGTTTATAGCTTAAAGATTAAAGGGTTTAGTTCATTGTGTGTTTATGATACAGCACTTCGAATAGGTGCTATATTCAACTATTATCCAGATGTTGTATTCCTTCACTGTGGTGCATTAGAGGGAGCAGTAGCTTTAATCGGCAAGGAAAAACTAAATCGTTATACGAAATATTTTGCAGATAACGGTAATTACCCTTATCTTCCGGTCGAATGCCTACCTAAAGAGTTACAAGTTCTGGAGCCACACCATATTGAAAACTTTTTATGTATAAATAAGAAAAAAATAATTCCTGCATAAAAACATAAAAATGACTCCTTTTCATAAGGTGTCATTTTTATATTTGGTCTCAATTCTTGTTTTCAGCGATTGTCCATGGTCTGTGGACTTGGATTATCTGTTTAACGCCCACTCACGATGCTAATTTTTTATGAAGTAAAATAAAAGCAATAATCAATTTAATTTTGACCTATTGCTTTTATAATTGTTTATATTGTTTTTTGTATACTTTTTTAGTCCTCTACTCCATGAAAAAAACCAGTGTTGAACCTGAGGATATATTCCAATAAAAAATAAAACAGCTATTGAAATTATGCTTAATCCTACATGAATCGCTAACCACATTTTAGTTTGCGGCAGATTATTCAAGGTTTGATTTTGGCTAAAAAGTAATTTGGATGATGCAAATGCTGACAAAATAATAGTGATAATTATTGGGATCATTTTTAATAAGTCTTTTCCAAGAGATGCTTTTATTTTATGTAATATCTTCCTGTTGGAATTTGCTTTCATATCAATCCATTCCTGAAGTTTTTCTAGATGATATGAAATTTCCATGTCGGAGGATTTAATACCTTCGCTAAATGAATGTATTTCTATCCTATCATTTTTCAAAATAATAAAAAGTTTCTTGTTTTCCTTATTATTAATAAAACAATCTTTTATCTCACTTTCTGCAAAAAGATACTCTAAGCTTTCAGGTCTAAAAAATTCTGGCTTATTGACCCTTTGATAATCCAAATTTTCAATATACATTTTTAACAATACAAAAAGCTGCTCTCTATCTGCTTTTTCTAAATCTGATGGAATATTAATAAAAGAATATATTTTAGACAAAACCGGTTTACTTTGTTCATTAATCCACGTAAAAAATCTGAATGCTGCGGACATCTCTGTAAACGGATAAAACCAATGAATGTACGAATCAGTTTTAAGAGGTAAATTGCCGATAAAAGAAACATATATGGAATTTTCCTGCTTACTTACATATTCCGATTCATCCAAATCCTTTACAATTAAATTAATATTAACTTTATCTTCTCCAACTTCGATTGGGAAGGTAAAATAATTTGCTTTATTTTCTAATTGACGTAAATAGGTTTCAGTAAGGTTTTTGCCTGATCGATTGTAAACTGTGACAAGCCATGAAATAATTAGTTGTTTGGGGTCAATAGTTCCGAATAAAACTTCCTCTTCGACAATATGTTCTGTTTCATATTCAGTTATTACCCTAGTCTTAATTGTTTTTTTCTGATTAATAATACCCTTAATCCGCAAATACTCCAGAACACCATTAGTATCTTCTGCTTTTAAATCATCCCATAGCAATGTAAAATCATAGAGACTCCGGAGATTTTCCATTCTACTAATTTCAGAAATGATAAAATCCAGATACTGAATCTCAACATCAGTTAAAAGAGAATCATTAACTGTCACCGCAAATCATTCCTTTATCAGAGATTCATACTCTTCAATTAAATTCACGGCATCTCCAGTTGATACTTTACACAGGTGTTGAAGTAACTTAACAACCTTTGCCGCCAGCTCATCACTTTGCATTTTGTTCATCGTTTTAAATATAGTCATATAAGCCGAAAAATATGATAATAAGTTTGGATATTTTTCAGTGGTATACTCGTTAACATCTTCACTAATATATTTATCAATTTCTGAATCACATAAAAAATGACCTACATTCAACATTATAGTAGAAACCAAACGTTTTTCACGATCATTCATGCCCTTTGTTTTGTTCTCTTCTAACAACAGGGTTAAATCATTGATTACCTCTTTCACTTTTCCTTGTAACTGGGAACGAAGAGGCGCTCTCATTTTCCTTTTATAAATGTCCAAGACTTGGTCCTCAAGGCTTTTATAAAATTTCTCAGAAATGACCACCCACTCGATATCATAAATAATGCGATCTAGAACTTTAGGAATGACATAAGTTTCAACTTGTATCCTTCCTTCTTCTGTCAATCTAAGGCGGAATCGATGCCCTTCAATAACAAAAATGGTTGAAAGCTCATACACTCTTAGTGATTGGTCACTTTGAACTAACTGGACAACCGGTCGTTGATAATTCATTTCATTAAGCCCATAGATATCAATTCTTAGGTCATCATCTGATTTAAATTTTGGATTAGAAACTTCTCCTTTCAACTTTAACTGAATCATAATTAACTGTGCTTCATCGAAGTGTATTTCTTCAATTTTTAATGAATGCTGATGAAATAAAAGATGTATAACCGAAAGAATATCTTTTGATTGACTAAAGGTTCCATCTGGATTGTGTACCGCAATAATTCCAGATTTGTAATAAAACCTTGTTTCAATCCAGGTTGCATTAGTTTGTCTTGACGGAAATGGTTCATGAACAATTGTTGATGTCTCGATTTTAAATTTAAAATCTAACGAGGCATTATTAAAATTTAGATCTGTTAAAAACAAATCGTATTTAATTCCGCAAGAAAGTGAATCAATCTCTTTAATATTTCTGTTATTCCCTTTAATTTCTTCAATTCTATCCTTTATTTGACTAAGGTCATCAGAAAAAGGAGGGATTCTAAAGAGCTTAACATTTAGTTTGTCACCTTTTCTTCCTTCCTGATCAAATACGGGTTTTATTTGTGAATAAACTTGGGATTGATCATAATTGTTGGTTTCAAATAACCCAAGATAACAATTATTTTTATTTATTTCGTTCTGATTTGCTCCTTCAGAAAAACTTGATGCATAGCGCTTAAAATGATTAACAAAATTTTCTGCATAAATTCGATCATACATCTCTTTAAGTGTATAGTCCTTTCGGAAGAAAAATGTTTTTTCAGACATTATTCAACCTCCATATGTCTTAACAATGATGATTTTGCTAAAATTTGCAATTCTTCCTTTTGTTTTTCTAAAGTCTGTACTACTTGATCAACAAATACGTGTGGTTGCAATAATTCTTCATACGCACTTTCAAGGTCAACATCATATATTGTTTGTCTTCCTCTAATTTTCGAATATTCATCTGCTCGTTTAATCATAATAATGGTTAGCTGCTCCAATTGGTCCATCAGCAGTAATTTTGCTTTAGTAGATATTCTCGAATCTACTTGGTTTTTAATAAAAGTCGATAAGGTTCCTAATCGTGTGACCCTGATTTCACCAGTTTCTTGTTCCTCCGGATCATTATGCTCAACTGATTCATCAAGTTGAGCAATATATTCATTAGCTTCATCATTTACAATGTCTGCATCTAAATGAAGTGTCTTTGGCTCTTTAACAATCTCCTCATTAGCTCCCATAAACGAATCTCCTTTTATTTTTAATTAAATTATATCTACAAAATAAGCTTTATAACAACAAAATTGTAAAATTAGTGCCAAAATTTCACAAATTAAAATTGAAAATCGTATTCTCAGCTTTCCCGGAAGCTGATGTATTGAAAACAAATCCTAAAAAAATCGTCCTATTTTGCAGGACGACTTTTTAAATAATCATAAAACGTGGTTCTACTGATGCCCACTTTTTCCGCTATTTCTTTAACTGAATAACGTTTTGACTCATGCAATGCAAATGCCATTTCTAATTTTTCATTATCTACAACTGGGCGACCGAGCTTTATGCCGTTTTTCTTTTTTGCAGCCAATTGTTCTTTTGTTCGTTCTGAAATAACATCTCGTTCAAATTCTGCAATTGCACCCATCACACGGAAAAACAATTTTCCCATGGCAGTCGTTGTATCGATTTTTTCACGTAGCGAAATGAAGTCGATTCCTCTGGTTTGAAATTCCTCCACAAGCTCTTCCAGGTGTTTTAAACTGCGGCTAATACGATCGAGTTTAAAAACTACAATTTCATCGCCTTCACGGGCATATTCAAGCATACGTTTTAATTCCGGGCGATCTTTTTTCATCCCTGATACATGTTCCTTAAATATATTATCTTCCTTAACACCGGCAGCTTTCAGTGCTTCAAACTGCATTAACATGTCCTGGTCGTCAGTGGAAACCCTTGCGTATCCCAGTTTCATTTTTCCTCCATTCCTGTACGAAAAACGGTAAAATCATTTATTTTTGAACATTTTATTTTTCGTACCATTTTTCGAACACTTTACATAAAAATTTGGTCCAAAATGCGCCCTTTTTAAATCGTTAGAAAATTTATCAATAAAACGGACGTTTTTTGAACACTGCTATTATGGTACAAATTTAAATATTTGATACCTTTTGGTAACATCAACCAAAAAAGTTGATAATTAAAAAAGCCACCGAATGTTACCGGCAGCGACTTAGTAGATTTTCTGTATTGGCGATCCGAACTTATTGAAATAAAACATCCTGTATTTAGCAAATAAAAAATGGCAGTATCAGAATTTTAAAAATCAAAATTACGCAATTAATGCATATAATCTTGCATATTTTAGGAGCTTAAATTTTATTCCTTATTGAGTTAAAGCACCCGTTTGTTTAAGTACAATTCTTCACAAGCTTAAAATGAATCTCCATTTTAATTCTATAGTCTTAAATACCAAATAAGCAGCCCCAAAAAAGCGCAATATCAACACCTATAATAAGAGTCTGAGAAGTGATTTGAGCAATCTTTACATTTTGGTTATAATTCATTTTATATCCTCCTGGTTTATTGAGTTTGTCCTTTTCGCGTGCTGGCTTTAGGACTCTCTCATTCTACCAAGAGGTTATTTATTTGTTCAAACTCCATTTTCATTCATTACAGGAATGCTGCCCCGTTTGTTCAATAAGAAGTTCAATAAAAAGTGCGCTAATCCTAATTGGATCAACGCACCCGTTATATACGTTTAGCGTGACGCTATTGGCGGTTGGCACACGTCACATTTACGTTGGTTATTATTTTTAAATTTCGTAAATGTTTTTTCAAAGTTGCTACCACATGCACATTTAAACAGTAACTTTTGAGAAAAACCGTGATATTCCGTCGATAGCAACTTACTTTCCGAATTGTTCTCAACAAATTCTTTAATTTTACCAATCGTCCATCGTTTATTCATTCTCTTACACCCCCTATTTTATCGCTAGTCGGAGGCTTACTTGGCATCCGTTCAATTATGAGTTAAAGTCGTAATTATCCTAAGTTCCTCATTATAACATGAGCAGGTACACAATTAAACAAATGGAAGTATCTTATTAATACAGATAGGTAAGGCTTTGAAGTTATCACCACCCTTTCCCCCTGTTCACACCGTAGGTGCGACTTTCACCGCATACGGCGTTCCAACTAATCCAATTCATTCAATAATAATACATCATATGGTAAAATGTGGAGTTCTTTATTACTCCTTTATTTCACTATGCCTTCACGAAGCCATATTGGTCTTAATTCATTACATTTAAACCGTAATCTACTACCAAGGGTTAAGAAATCCTGCGAATTAGCGAGCATTTGCGAGAAAATCGTATTAAACTGAGGGAGTTTAAGTACAAAACTTCACAGTTTTAGCCACTTTCTACAATAGCACTTTAAAATTGTAATTAGGAGAATTCGTCATTATGTGATACACTGTGCTTACCATTTGATTTACTTGTTTACATGTGCCCTACTCATTCGTGAGTGGGGCTCCTTGTTTTTAAAAGAATAATAATAAAAAAGCAGACTCTATAAAAGAGTCTGCTTTAGTTTATTCTTATTATGAAGCTTTACGCACGTTAGATGCTTGAGCTCCACGTTGACCTTGCTCAACGTCAAAAGTAACTGCTTGACCTTCGTCTAAAGATTTGAAACCTTCGCCTTGGATCGCTGAGAAATGAACGAAAACGTCTTCTCCGCCTTCACGTTCGATGAATCCGAAACCTTTTTCTGCGTTAAACCATTTTACTTTACCTTGTTCCATTTTGTTTCCTCCTGCTGTGTGCTTTGCACACAATGTGTTACTATCCTTGCACTCAGTGATCATCAAGACGAATAGTTAATCTTATATTATCCTTTACACCGAACAAAAATAATTCTTCTAAATTTTAACACTTTTGAAAAGTATTTGCAAGAACATTATTTTTATTTTCTTTTAAAATCGTTAGCACTTTTTAGTCTGAGGTTTATTTTAATTGCATTAAATATTTTTTCTAACGCCGATTAATCCTTAAGCTACATTGTTCAAACATAGTTAATTCCAGAGGAAAAAAAAGGCAACCAATGATGACGATAGCTACTCCTCCATACATTATTTTCACAGTCCTTACTTTTTCTGTGAGGTCATGGAAGTTTTTTTTCGTTTACCATTTCCCGCTTTTCCCCCAAATCCCCTATTCCCTCTATAGTTTTTCCTTGATTTCTCTTGTACTTTTACTTTAGGCTTACTGGCATATCGCGGTGTCTCGGAAGTTAACTGAACAGGAACATCCCTCTGTTCCTTCGACAACAATTTCAAGGCAATTGAAACTAACGCTAACGAATCATACTGATCGAGCAATTCGCCTGCTGCATGCTTAAACTGTGAGTACTGCTCCTCTTCAACCAATTGAATCATCTTTTCTACTGCGTCTTTCTGTATAGACTCCCTTGCCTCTGCTACCGTTGGTATTGATTTGCGCTGGATATTTCCTTTCGAGGCTTTTTCAATATTGCGGATCTGTCCGGTTTCCCTTGATGTAGCAAATGTAATAGCTAACCCTGACTTACCTGCTCTCCCCGTTCTGCCGATTCGGTGAACATAACTTTCCGGGTCTTGAGGAATGTCAAAATTGTAGACGTGGGTAACCCCTGAAACATCAATTCCCCTCGCAGCCACATCGGTCGCAACTAAAATATCAATGTTCCCCTCACGAAATTTATTCATCACAACATCTCGCTGTCGTTGATTTAAATCTCCATGCAATCCGTCAGCAAGATACCCTCTTTTATTCAATGCTTCACTTAATTCATCCACGCGTCTTTTTGTTCTCCCGAAAATCACCGCTAATTCTGGGTTATCCACGTCTAGCAGACGGCAAAGCACTTCAAATTTATCCCGTTCATTAACCTCATAATAAACTTGCTTTACATTTGGAGCAGTGACTTCCTTCGCTTTCATCTTTACTAACTCTGGATCGTTCATAAACCTTTCGGCAAGATTTTGAATCGGTTTAGGCATGGTTGCGGAGAACAGCAAGGTTTGTTTTTCTTCAGGGGTCTCTTTTAGGATTCGTTCGATATCCTCCAGAAAGCCCATATCTAACATTTCATCAGCTTCATCCAAAACCACCAATGAGATACGGTCTAATTTTAGCGTTTTACGTTTAATGTGGTCCAAAAGTCTTCCGGGTGTTCCCGTAATGATGTGAGGTCCCTTTTTTAATGCTTTAATTTGGCGATCTATCGACTGCCCTCCATAAATAGGGAGAGAGGTTATACCCATGTATTTAGCCAGTCGATTGATCTCTTCTGAAACCTGAATAGCTAATTCTCTCGTAGGTGCGATTGCAATCGCCTGAACGTATTTTTTACTCGTATCCACTTTCTCCAAGATCGGTATGGCGAAGGCAGCCGTCTTTCCGGTACCTGTTTGTGCTTGACCAATAATGTCCTTTCCCGACAAAGCTATGGGAATGGCTTTCTCTTGTATAGGAGATGCTTCTTCAAATCCCATATCCGTAATCGCTCTTTTTATGGGCTCACTAATGCCCATTTCCTGAAATGTTGTCATACTCAAAAACCCCTCCTAAGCGTTTACTATTTTTTATATTGTCTATACCCTTGATTGAATGCACATCTGTACTGATTTTTACAAGCTAATCAGGTAATTAAGGCATACACCCATCGGGTGCAAGGGAAATACTGACAATAGGCATCACGGTGATATAAGTGTCGACTCATCCCACTGTAAGTGACCTGCCAAAAAAGAATATTGTTTTCAGGACATATGATACACTGAGTTTACCATTTGATTTATCGATTCAAGTACCTCTTGAATTAGTCAGTAGGTTTTTTTGGTTTAAAATAAAAAACAGACCCTTATAAATAAAAGTCTGTCCTTATTCGTTCTTCTTATAATTAAGCTTTATGAACGTTTGAAGCTTGGGGTCCGCGTTGACCTTGCTCTACGTCAAAAGTAACCTCTTGACCTTCTTCAAGTGATTTATAGCCTTCGCCTTGGATCGCTGAGAAATGAACGAATACATCGTCTCCACCTTCACGTTCGATGAATCCGAAACCTTTTTCGCTGTTAAACCATTTTACTTTACCTTTTTCCACTTTTAGTTGCCTCCTATTGTGTAAATTGCACACAATTGTTGATGGATTGTAACATGACCAAGATGTTTAAGGAATCTTGGTATGGTCATATTATTACCTTGATGAATGAAAGTTTATTCAGTATATATGTTTAATACGAAACCATCCAAGAATATGATTAATCCACTAAAAAATGCTATAATAAAATAGGAGCTAATTAATACTTTGATGTAGAGTAGACCCTGCATCTAGTAATAAGGTTGGCTTTCTTTTACTTTATTCTGTATAAAAAAATTTAAATAACCCAAGTTAAAAGTACCAAGAGCGCCAAAAGCTTGGAACTTTTTACTGTCAACTGCCATCCTGTCCCCATAAGATGGTAGTTCTATTCTTTTTATTCCCTAAAAAAATACCCTTTTTTCATGAGCGCTTCTTCATATTTCCTACAGCAGTTTTTCTTCATCGATGAATTCTTCCATCCATTTTGACTTGCACTTACCCCAAGGCAAACGATTGGTAGAACCTGTTGATGATTTCCAAATGTTGACGTCGTCTTTTTTTCTAAACTTTGTGAAAGGTTGTACTTAATCTAACCTTCTACGTTATTTCAATAACATGCAGGGGTATGCGGTGAATCTTTCTCATTTAACAGGTTAATAATTCTTTTTTTGAAACAATACGCCATTCATGTGCTACAAATTTTTCTATATAGTCATTGATACTAATTTCCTCTAATTCAATTGCAAGTGGATGCGGTGATACATAGCTTTCATTTGTCTCATGATTTAGGGTAACTTTTACAAACAACCTCAATCCATTATGAAATCTTGAATCAAAATCTGGGGATCAATAATATCTCCTTTAACAGGAACAAGAAAAAGTTACTATTAATCTATTAATACGGGATCTTTTATAGTATCTTCATGTGGAGAGTGGGTGGTTCCTTTGTTCTTCTAGATGGCAATTTACTCGTTCGAGAAAAGTTGTAGGGATAGAGTTTTGGACAAATAGTCTCATGGGACAAGGGACCTGTTCCCTCGTCCCATTATTCGGGGAAAACATTGAAGTAAAAGGAAATGACAAAAGTATACTCAAGTACAAAGCGGTGATTATGCTTGGTCCCCCCTATGATCAGAGTTCATATTTACAAAGGGGTAGGAGATCAATTAAATTTTAGAAACGTTTTCTGCTTGAGAGCCACGTTGTCCTTCTAGTATATCAAATTGTACGCGTTGCACATAAAACCATCACCAGTAATCTTTACTATTGTTATGTAAATAAAATAAAAAATGGTTTCCTGGTCTGGAAACCATTTTTGTAGTTGACGATATGGTGTTACCAATTCGTTTTTCTCTTTTACGTAAAGAAGATAAACAATTACTATTCACTGTCTCAGTAGATGTAAAAAATTCTTAAAGATAGAGGTGAGATTGATTATTTTTTCTTCTAGAAATAATGACTTAAATAATAAATTGTATACCTAAAACAATGAAAGCCCTACCTCTCTTTCATCCTTACGGCTCCTTGTCCGTGCCAGTGTGAATCAGGATTGCAAAAATCAAGTGACTATTTTATCGAGTTATTTGATGAGGTTGTAGAAATAACAAAAGAGGTTAATGCTCTAAAGGTGAGTTGGAGAAGTTGAATGTCTTTGAAAAGATTTACTTTTAATAATATTCCCAAAAAATTCAGGATATTTTCGGGAGATGTAAAACATTATCATAAATTAACCTTAACAGAAACTTTTTATTTGATTTTCAGTAATCCCATTAATTAATCCCAGTTCACTAATCAAAAATTCATGTGCTGTATCTAACATTTTTTTTTCGCTTGTATTAAGTGCTTTTTCTTTCTTCATACGCATTAAATCACGTACAACTTCAGTACATTCTTGTATTTTACCTGTTTTTATTTTGTCCGTGTTCACTCTATACCTTTGTTTCCACGGCAGTAATCTATCTGATTCTCCATGATGAAAAATGTTTATGATCTGTTTTAATTCAATTATGTCAGTAACAGGGCGTATTCTTGAACTCAATATTTTACCCGTAGGAATCATGACTTGCATATTACCGATTAACATTTTTATGACATAATACTGTTGTTTTTCCCCTGAGATTTCCTTTTCTTCTATCGCTTTAATTATTCCTACTCCGTGCATTGGATAAACAATGTTATCGCCAATTTGAAACAAATAATCCACCTCCATATATTATAACCTTCTTAACCTTAACATACCTATTGTTTTTTATCAAATTTCTAATAATATCATAAATTTATTTTCAGTGTCAACTACTTTTACTTTAAAAATCAAAAAAAGCAAAAACAATAGGTATCGTGTTGATTACCAATAAAGGGAAGGTTAATTTTCCCGCGTATATTCTGAAACCTCTACTAACCTTAATAGTATTATTCTATATAAAACCTACCTGCACAAATAACACAAAAAGCGACTGCCTTGTTCATTGATAACGTTTACGTATATATCGGAAAACCCTGACTTTTATGATTGCATGACCAAATATGCCTCTGATATTTGTAATGGTAGACCAATCTCAGGTTTCTTTAATGAGTTTACTGAAACAATTCGGGAGTATTCCCTATAGCCAAATAAGGTGAATAAAAAATGCTTGGCAATATGCTAAGCATTTTTTCATGGTGGTCTAAGATTAATTGTCCACCATTAATTTTACATTGATTTTTAAAATAACGTCATGTGCAAAATTAAATTAATATTTAATTAAAGAGCTTAGCACGAACCATCTCTAACAGCAGCCACCATAACCCATGCCATAACCAGGATAACCTCCATAGCTCATACCGCTTCCAAAGAGATGTCTTTCCATTTTATATCTCCTCCTCAAATTGTTTCAAAAATAGTGTATGTGCCCATTTTTAAAGAGGAATAGATATTTGCCTATTTGTATGTGTTATTATTTTATTTTCGGTATAATGACAACTCCTCATTGTACTAGTGTTAATAGGACAATAAGCATCAGTGTCCTATTTTACTGTCTTTTTGTTTAAACTAGCTGCCACATTAGCACAAAAAGAAAATGAGCGCCGCAGCAACTCATTGTTAAACTCTTGCTACCCGTTAGAGTTCAACAAGAAAAATCTGTATCAATGACAGCTCTGATCTTAATACAGATAGGTAAGGGTTTGAAGTTATCGCTCCCTTTTCCCCCCGTCCACACCGTACAAGCGGCTTTCACCGCATACGGCGTTCCAACTATACCAATCCACTTTAACCATAACACTGTTAAGTATTGTGATACTTAATGTGTTTCATTTCTTCCGTTTCAATAAGTCGGTGCCTCCCGTGGGAGGTAAACCTCTTTTAGTCATACGAGAACCTTATTAACCGATAAAGAATTGCCTTGCATGATTAAAGGAATCTTCAATAGTCTTGTGGCTATCCCTCCATGTTGATTAGACATTTCATCGGTACTGTGCCACTACTTTCACTGATATAAAGAAAAGTTATACGGCAACTATTATCATTATCGCTTTTCTTTTCAACGCTTCGTCGGGAGTAAGCCCTCCACGTTATCAGTTTACAATGTTGAATTATATCTATTATAGAATGAACTTAGGTGCTTCCTTTAAGCCTGTTAGCCGTTCATATGCCTGTAACATATCATGGACTTTCATATGAGTTATTTTTACTCATCCACTGCTAACCTCACGCTATGGCGATATACACATTTCTATGTATTGTGCTTGTAGACCCGTACATTCAGAAGTTCGTCAGCTTACCCATATCTTGTAGGTTTATTTGCATTCTCACCATATTCATTCAACTCAAGCATCATGAATTACACCACTCCATCGAGTAGGCTTTCGGCAGCCGAACTGCTACGGTAATTTCTCACGCCTTTTCGCCGAGCTTATAACACTATCATTCTTACTAAATTAAATGCTATTCGACTTAGAGAGAACCCTTCAGGGCGTTACCCCATCATTTGATTCTTCGATATAACCCTTCAGTTCCGACAGGAACTGTCTGACCTTTACCTGAGCATTGTGACCAATCTCAATTTAAGCCGGAAACATTTCGCACAACTCAAGCACCCGTTTGTTTAAGTGTAGTTCTTCACAATCTTTAAATTAATTTAACGTAAAGTAAAATTCTTCTTGGAAAAATCGCAAGTGAAAAATCGAAATTATTCTAAATTAGACTTTACATCTAATCTTAAAACTGATCATCTTTTTATAAATCAGAAATTCATATCTCTTGTTGAATTGGTAAATAATATCCAAGAGGTGACAGGATGGAAAAGGATAAATTAAAACTCACATCTTCCGAAATAGGAACTTTGTGGGGAGAGTATGTAAATGGAACAGCCGTTGATATTGTAAATAGATATATGATTTCTATTATTGAAGATGAGTCAATAAAAGCCATTTTTGAGGATGCTATCAAGACGTTTGAAAAACAAAAGAATCAAATCATAACTTTTATGGAGAATGAGGGATTTCCAGTTCCGATTGGATTTACTGAATCTGATCTTAATAAAGGTACAGAAAGATTGTTCACTGACATCTTTTGCTTAAATTATTTAAATATTATGACTTTACACGGTTTGCTAGGACACTCCACTTCATTAGGTGTTTCTGTCAGAGAGGACTTAAGGTTTTTTTACGACTCGTGCGATAACGATGGGAAAAGGATGTATCATCAAACAATTGATTTATTGCTTGAAAAAGGAAGTTTTCAGAGGGACCCTTTATATTATCCTGCTGAAAACCCTGAATATGTTTCCAGCAAAGATTTCGCAGATGGATTTTTTGGAAAGGGTAGAATGTTAGCCGCGACAGAAATCATAAGTATTTCTTTCAACCTAAAAAAAAGTATTATGGCAAAAACTCTTGCAATTGCATTCAGTCAAGTCACACAAACAAAAGAAGTAAGAAAATTTTTAGAGTATGCTGAAAAAATAGCTGATCAACAAATAAAAGATTTTTCAAAAATTATGCAAACTGATAATTTACCAGCTCCGAAGTCGTGGGAGACTGAAGTTACAACTTCAACAGACTCTCCTTTTTCCGATAAGTTAATGCTGTATCATACTGGTTTCTTATTCCAAGCTGCACAAGCGTATCACGGGGCAGGTTTAGCATCTGCAATGCGAACAGACCTAGTATCTACTTACGAAAGCACCATTCTACAAAATCTTATGCTTACTAAAAAGTGGTTTAATATTATGGTGCAAAATAAATGGTTAGAACAACCTCCACTTGCACCTAATAGAAAAGAAATTGCAAAAGAAAAATAACTAAAAATGCCCTTCCCAATCGGTCGGGCATTTTAATTTTTAGAAAAATCATTCTTCCACTATACTGCCCCGTTAGTTTAAGTGAAGGTATTCACAAAGTTCATAAACAAGGCACCCATTAGACTATTTAAAAAATTCCGGTGTCCCAGATAATTGGTACAAATCCGTACTAGTTTAACACATTGTAACAATATTGGTTGCAATGCAACAAGTTGTAAAAAGAAATAAAAAATGCTAACTTTTTATCTTTTAAATACATAATTGGGATTAAGGTCTAAATCAACAACTCGCGTTAGCGAGTGTTTTTACGGAAAGATGTTATTCCACAGTCTTTTTGTTCCAATTCAATTATTTGAGGTACGAATTTTAGTGCCGATTTTTGCTTGTTTTAATTAATATTAAAGGAAATTATCATGAAAAGCTTAAACAATTAAAAATTTGAGCTTTTTCGTTGGTTTTAGTGCTTTTTATTATGCCTTTACCATAAGAAATACGATTCATCTTGTTTATCTATACTTATCAAAACAGCACAATTAAAAAACTTAAACAACTTCATTTCCGCGCAGAATTAGATATGAACAATGTTACCGTCACGTCGGTCTTTACAGGCGGATTATCTTTTTATTATTTAGTAAATCATTTTAAATGTGATATAACTAATATTAATAGGACATCCATTTCAAAAATGGGTTTCGTTCTTAGAACCACAAGGTCTGAGCTGCATTTAAATACCGGCACTTTAAACTAATTCACTAAAAAGTAGAATAAACTAAGTTGTATCGGTGATTTATAGCAATCTTTTATATTAAATACCGGCACTTTAAACTAATTGATGATGTAAAACCTATTGTTAACACGAATCACATATATAGAATTTATTATTTTGTTAACGAATGAAAATAAAAAACGGCGAAACCGCCGCTTTTTATTTCTTATTAGGTTTTCGACCACTATTGCTTTTTCTTTGTTGATGTTGTTTAAATTGAACTTCAATGAATTTAGCATATTCATTTTGGTCATCTGGAACGTAATGTGTGTCGTATCTTTTTAGCACTCGTGGATGCACCATATGTAAAACACTATCGCCTTGAATATCTCGTTTGATAATTTTATTTTTTTCAAGAATGTTTATATATTCGTTAATTGTTGTTTCATGAACTCCAATAATTTCGGCTATTTCTTTCTGTAAAAGGTGTTCCAATTTACTTGGGTTCTCTTCGTCAAGCAGGCTGTCTGCCAAGGATTGGCTTTTGTACAACATATTATGAGTTGGGTTCCAAACTAAGTAAAAGGTTTGAAAATGAACATATGGAAGGATCTTATAAAGTACACCAAGTGCGTTTCCAAGATTTTCATTTTCGACCATCTTGTTGAGTTCATTTTTATTTAATTGTACAAAACTTTCATGAATAGATTCTGCCATTGAATGAAACTTCTTATCCACATAATAAAGTATTATTCTTCTATCTTTTGGGTCCTTCTCCGACTTAATGACTTTTAAATCGACAATTTTTTTCAAAACGTCTCGACATCTCCTCTCTCCAAGACCAAGCACTTGTTGTATTTCAACTTGTGTAATTGCCTTTCCTCTTTTATTTACCAGCAGCCCGTCGCTTTTCCTTGTTAATTTACTGAGCAATTTAACAACTGAAGTTGCAATATAAATATCCATCTTTTTCGAAACTTCTTTAATATTATTAACCTTGCAAGCAATGAATATTTCGGGTTCTATCCCTTTTTCATAACTTATTGCGCGCCTTGCTTTTGCATATTCTTTTTGTGCTTGTTTCTTTTTTATCTCATTATATTTCTTTAGTTCATCGGGATCGATAATTAAAGAGTTTGGTTTAATTTCTGCTTTTAATTCTCCGGTTCCCTCATTTACTAGTAAACTAGGGTCTTTTCCTGTTCTGATAATCATGATGTAATCCCCTTATAAATTAATTTTTTATTTTAGGGGCAATTTAAAGTAATTTATTAAAGGATTCCTTGCTTTTTATTGGAAATAATATGTATAGTCATCGTGTAGTTAACCCATTTGGGTTCATTACTTCAAATTACCCTATCAGGTGTGGTACTTCTTATTTCGCATACAGGAAAGTACCACTTTTTTTATTCGTTTACATTTTGAACCTTTTTTTATATATAGAAAATATTTTTCTTTTAATCTCAATTCCTCGTATTTTATAATGCTTTAATCCCTCGTGCCGAAGTTCGCCTTTACGGCACCATCTTCGTATTGTTTCTTCATGAACACCAATTATATCAGCAATTTCCTTTGGTGAGTATACAGCTTGATTATCAATTTTTGGAAAATATGTTGGGAGAATCCTGCTGGAATCTCCTGTGTTTAATGGGTCATTTTTATAGTCATCATAGGTCACGCTGTCTCACCTCCTTTACGATAGCATCCAGCGCAGCTATTTCTGCTTTGATATCAGACATTAAATCTAGCCGTTCTTCAGTAGTCATTTTTAATTCACGTGCTGTTTTCCCTCGTATAAACTGTAGTCTGCGTTCGAGTTCTTCTTTTCCTTCTTTAGCAATCCCAATCCTATCTTCAATACGTCTATTTCTTTCTTTAACACTTTTAAGGATCGACTCATCGACAATTTCAACGTTAATTGGGCTTGTTTCCGAAACTTCTATAAACTCCAGAATTCCGTTTTCTTCTTTTTCCTTTATTGCAGAATCGATATAGCAGCCCATTTCTCTTTCCCAAGCTCCTAACAAATCTAAATTCCAAGGGAAATTAAGCACTCTATCGATAACTCTATAATATTCTTGGATGGTAATATCTTTGGTATAACTACCTTTAACACCTTCAGCTTTACGACTAATGTTATGACGCATTTGAATTTCCCCAGCTCGGTTCCTTACCATTGAAAGCTCCATTTCTAATGGCATTTTTTCAATAAGTTCTCGCAAAGAACGGCGACCAGTTTTTAATTCGAGACCTTTGCGTTTTTTTTCTGAAAGAAATTCAAATTCCCACTTAAAACGGCGCATCCAATCAAGCCGAACTGTATGTCTCTCCGGATCTTTAACATTTGGTCTAAACAAATAACCCTTACCTCGTGATTTTTGATGATTATAAAGATAATCAAAAAATTCGTTCAGTAAGGTTACCAGCTTTGGTACAATTAATGTCCCAAAAAACTCATGCGAATTTGATAAAGCCATTTTGGAAGCGTGAGAAGGTAATTGTAAAAATCCATAGCCCTTACTATTAGTAGCGATAAAACCATCATCACCCAATGAGAAATATTCAATCCTCAAACTAGCCATTTCCTCTGGTCGAATTCCAAGTAAGCAAGATAACATCCAGGATACTTTTCTTTTAAAGCTTTCGTAACTTTGGTCGGCTATGTGCATATCATCAAGACGTTGATAGACTTGCATAATCTCTCTTCTAGATAAAAAGACTTTGTCTTTTTCGTTAGAAGGATTTCTCGACGGCTCAGGAAGTTCGTTTACGATTTTGAGTAATTGATTCCGTTTGACAATGTACTTCTTCGCTACTTCATGTTCTATCATCCATGTTGGATGCTCTTCCTCCAACCTCATCAAAAGATACATAACAAATGGGTGTATGATTTGAGTCTGTGTTGTTATTGTGGTTTTCTTTAAAGAGTTGTAATAGGCACGCAAGTCTTCTACTGTTAAATCGTAAAACCGAAGATCCAAAACCGTCGGGTCGAATTGTTTTAGTTGCTCTTCCGACAAAGTTTTAACAATACCGGATTCAGCGTCCATGGTTTTAATGCCACAACGACCACAAATAGCTCTAAATAAAAATATGGATAATTTTTTCCGAACATTAACGCCTGTTATTTCAGGCTTAATAAAACCTTTTGAATAAAATGTCTTTTCTTCCCATTTTATTTTTGAATCCTTAGAACGGTATTTTATATATTCATCAATGATATCCAGTTGATGGTCCTTAGACAGATAGTTCCACGACGCATTGTTCTTTACCCAATCGGCTGCAGTTCTCGCTTTCTTTTCACTGAGTTCTTTCGCTGCTTTGTACTGCTTTTCAAGTAATTTAAAATCCCAAAAACGAGTCCCCTCTAAATGATCGGGCTGTGTAATGAGCCCCTTTGTTTTATACTGCCAAAGATTTGTTTCTGTAGCATTTAGCATTTCAGCGCAATCTGGAAGGGTTAAATACTCTAGCTTACTTTTGTCCAAATCCGCATATTTAATCGACCACTCGCTATAATCCCATTTTCGAGAATATTCCTGAATATACTCATCCCAATCTCCTCTTTTAAGTTGCACTAAGAAACGTTCATAGGAAATTCCTAATACTAATGCTGCTTCTTTGGATTTTAAAACAATTCCTGAGATTTTCTCTGCTGTTGTTTCTACACGTCTTTTAATATTAGACTCTTTAACTCTTTCAGTAATTTTGATAATCTCTGGCAACTCCGATTTGATGAAAAATATTTTATTAGCAAACCCGAATTCATTTTTAAGATCAACACCAGCCTTGAAAGCCAAGTCATTGTAATGACCTTTTTGAAAATATTTTTTCAAGGTCTCAGATGACACTGAAACTTGCTTTTCTACTTCTTCAACACCAATTAATTCTCCATGTTGCTTTTTAAGCTCATCTAAAGTTGGTAATAGTTTCATAATAAGCACCCCTTTCTCAAACATTGTGGTCAAATTTTTTAATATGTATGTATAATACATTTTTTAGAATTGTAAAAATATTTTCGGCTCAACATGTGTGTATCTGTGTGATTATGTGTTTGTGTGTTTGTTGTATTTTACGGGTTCTATACCTCTTCGGAAAACTCACAAATCACACAAACTCCTACAAATAAATTCGAAACGCGTTGTCATATTGAAGAAAGAAATGTAGGTGTTTGTGCGTTTTTTTGACGAGTCGATTTGATAGGCGAAAATCAGAGGAATTTTATGCAAAATTAATGAAAGTTTATTAATTATTATGTATTCGAACTTTAAATTAATTTATCCGGTTATCATTTCATCCTTTAAAAGATCATATGGTAGGTCAAATAAATTCCTGAACCCGCTACTGTTTATATATAAGGATTTTCCCAAAAATCCTCTTTTTTTTGATATTTTTTCAAAACAAAAAAACACCGCCATCAGACGATGCTTTTATAATAGTTTATAAGACCGTAAACAATATCTCTTAATTCTTCAATTTCCTTATTTCCGGTCTTCGATAATTTGTTGAAGCGATACTCAATTCGTTTAAATTCTTTTTTGGGGTTATACACAGATTTCTCTATAATGGATTCTTTACTTGTTTTAATTAATTCAAAGATATTTCCCTTTGAGCAACCGCTGCTGCAATTCCATGAAGTATCAACTACATTCATGATAGCGTGTGATTCGCATTTAAAACACGGAAAGGTGATAGTTTTTTCTTTATTGTCATAAAAATAATCTATTTTACTATCTTTAAAAAATGACAGAGAAACACGTTCCTTACTCATAAAACTTCTTTAATCCTGCCCGTCTACGCGAAGCCCGTATGAACGTCTTGAAATCCTTGCCCATAATAATGAACTTTCCACCAAAAGAATAATGCGTTATTTTGTTCTGTCGGCACCATCTCCTAACACTTTCCGCATTCATGCCCAACATGTTAGCTATTTGTTCAGGATTTAACACAGCGTCATCTGATACAAGGAAACTCTCATGAATATCCTCTACTTCTTCTGCTAAAAAATCAGCCATTATTATCAGCCTCCTAATAAGCAATAAAAACAACATTTTGGATGTCATAGTTTTTAATTGCATTTTTTAATAGTTTAATTTTCTAAAATATTTCTGATAATTAACCTTCTATTAGTAATGGCAATCTTAATCGTTTGTGTTTCAGAATAAGTTTTTCTAAGTGCCTAAGATTTAGTTGTTCACCTGCCGAATGAAATACACCAACTATTTTCCAGGAATTTTTTCCATTTTTGGATAAATACACATCACAATATTCCCCGTCAACTATAGCTGCAACAAATTTATCAGCTATCCATATACTTAATAAATTAAATGGATATTTTACTAATTTTGGCTCATCAATAAAATATGCATCTTCAAGTTTCATTTAATTCACCTCATAATATAGTATATCCACTTTTCAAAAAATTATTTTAATATATTAAATTCAATTCAACTAATATATAAAAGCATAAGCAACACCTTTTTTCATCTTTAAATAAATAGAAGTAGCATTCCGTTCCGGCACACTCGCCAGACATTTGCTAAATCCTAGACTTCAGCTAATTCTTCTGGTTAGTTTTATTTAATTTTGAAAGAACAAATTTAAGGGCTGTTGATTTTAATCAACAGCCCTATCCTATTCTTGATCATCCAATTTCAACTTACCTGGTCTACTTCATCAATTGAAATAATATCTAAAACATACTCCAATGCTTTAATTTGACCTGCATTATACATCCTATAATTCTTATTAGTCTGAGATTTGAGCCATTTTAACCGATTTATTATATCCTCTTCAACTAATTCAAATAATACCTCATAATCTTCTAATTTAAATTTCATTTAATTTTACCTCACTTTAATAATATTATTTACCATTCTTTAAAATGGTATGTAATATGGGGAGGCATTGAATTATTTTCCATCTCTATTTATATAATATGTACGAAACTATTTTTTATACATAAAAAAGAAATAATTTATTACTATACTTAATCTTTTAAAACATTTAATCGGTTTAAAATAGAATTTAAAATAAATAATATCAAAAACTCCATTTTAAAAATTTGATAGTGACCATATCTATTCCTTTCTCTTTATTCTCCTATTTTTTCTCTCAAATTTCCTACCCTAAATGCCATTTGCATATTCCCCTCTCCCCCTGCTACCTTTGGGATAGAGGAGGTGTTTATTTGAAAGGTTTCACTTTATATCAAATGCTGTTAGCATCAGCGAAGTCTCGAAACTTACTTGAATTGAAATTGGATTTGTTAAATTTAAAGCATACCGGAATATTGTTTTTCACTGAAGATATCCTGCTATTAAATCCGGAAGAACGATTTGAGGTTTATCATTGTGGTTCGCCTGGCAGTATTAAATTCCGCAATGCATTCCCTATTGTTAAACATGAATTTATTAACTCTAAATGTAACACGGAAAATTATACAGCATTTTTAAAGGATAAACATTTTGATTATTACCAAGAGGAAGTGAGTGATGATTCAATAAAGTTATTTCAAAACTGTTATATGGGGCAAGAGTACGTGTGGATTTATAAAGACAATTGTTAACTTGGAGAAATATAAATGAATACACCCATGATAAACAAAATATTGACTATGGTGGTCTGTTTGAAAGAGACTGTGATCATTATAATACCGGGAGTGGAATCCATTATATAGAGTGGGCTAAGACTCACAATGAGCCACAGGTCATTGTGTCGGGAATAAAGAATCCTCGTATTTCTGGGATAGTTGATGTGATTGATTGGCTTAAGGAATTACCGGCAGGAGTTACTTTCTGGATTGACACCTTTTCATAAGGACAGGAACCTAACAAAATGAGGAATCTATATGATTGAAATGAATTTAAATAAATGGAAATTGGTCTTATTAAATGTACGACATTATACAAATGAATCATTAATCGAGGGAGAATTATTATTAAATGGTTTTTCATTTATATCGGCGTGGATTTAGGATTTATTTTAGCTCAGATTTAAAAAATATAATAAAACCAGTTGGGGCGAAGCACTCATTAAGTTTTCTAAAACATATTGAAAAAAGAATTTATAAAAATCGACTTTATATTGTTTGTGGTAATTGGGATGAGATTAGATAAAAGGAGCAGCCGCTCCTTTTATTTTTTAAGAGAAGCCATTTTACTTCAAACTTTAGACACCCTGGATGATCTTATATTCATCGCATGAAAAATAGTATCTAATATTCGTTGCTTATTATACTTCCAAATACATCATCTAGCCCAATCTTTAACCTGTACCTTGACTAGTGGCTCCTATCAATTCCGGAGAATAAATAACATCACCCCATAATTCGTCATTCCGCTTTTTATAAACATACTTCGGCGAAAATTTCGATTTCATAATCTTTAAATTTCCTATTGTTACGAGCAGTATACATATAATATTATTAATATTAAAAGGGGTGGAAAAATATTGAAATTAGATGAAGTCGCACTAAAACAATTAGTACCATTCATAAATGAAGTATATTATCGTACAGGTCCGCAATTAATAGAATTATTTAACAGATTTGGTTCTAGAGACATATATGGGAGAGGTTTCCCTTCAAGAAAAGATTATACATTTGATAAACTAACTCAAATTAATGAATCAAAACAACTTGAGCTATTCTTAAATGAAATCGTTCATTCTAGAACATACCTCGGAACTGACATTGATATCCATTCTGTTTTTATTGAACCGATGAATGAAATTATTAAGTATTGTGGGTACGGATACGAAAAAAATGAACAAGATGAATTTATTATAATAGGAGGAGGATTAATTCCTGATGAAGCAATCGATATACAAACATCTTTTGAAAATATACAACGGGACATACTTCAGCATCTAGACCAAGCGCAATTTACCATTTGGGTATCCGTTACATGGTTTACTGATAGCGTTCTTTTTGAGAAATTAAAAGAAAAGGCTTTACAAGGAGTTAATGTGCAAGTAATTATTAATAACGATGATATCAATACCAGAGCTGGTCTTGATTTTGAATCATATTTTGAAACATACAGGATAGATGGATTTGGAGTTTTTCAAGATAATATTTTACATGAGAAATTTTGCGTAATAGACCTAAAAACAATAATAAATGGTTCATACAATTGGACCAACAGAGCCATGTATAACCAGGAAAATATAAATATAATTCATAGCCACACTACTGCTGAAACATATGCAAAGCGATTTATTGAAAGTAAGAAACGATAATAATAACTAAAAGAAGAAAACTCCCACTAGGGAGTTTTTTTTAACCACTTTAAAAGACGAATGAGGTCTTTAATTGCCAATTATTTTGATATTACCACAAGAAAAAAGTCTAACCTTGGTAGAGCCAATCACAACCAAATTAACAGCCTCTTCATTTTGTAAAAAGTAAATCCAAAAGTAAACATCAATTCCTGAACCGTTTTTTAAAAAATTTCATTATAAGCTACTATTAACTGCCATACAAGTATACAATATTCAAATATTGCCATAATAGGAATCAATTATTAAAACGGAAGGATGATTGCATGTATATTGCTATTTACACCAGGGCAGCCCAAGGGACTATTTCAGACAGTCAACTTGATGAATGTATGTTCAATGCAGAAAAATTAGCAAAGAAAATGGGATTTCTCAAAAGAAAAATAAAAGTATTTAAAGATGAAGGATATTCCGGCATGGACATAAAAAACCGACCGGAATTAACACGCTTACGCAGTGAAATAGGTAATGCTCACGTTTCCCATGTCATAGTACCAGATTATGCAAGGCTCAGTCGTAATTTAGCCGATATTCAAATTCTCGTCGAAGAATTTGAGTATCATGATGTTGAGTTAGTGGTTTGTCAATAAATATGAAAAGGAGCGATTGTTCGCTCCTTTTGTATTTCGAAATTAAAGCCATTCAATTTCTATTGTGACTTCTGGAGGTTCTTTTTTGGTATTATGATCTGCTGTTGCATTAGTTGAGAACCATATTTTCTTTATGAATGTTTTAAGGAAGGTATTACACTCTTCAGCTTCCAATAATTCAAGATTATATAATGTATTAATGCACTGTTCTAACCGCTCTTGCTCCTCTTCTGTATTATTCAAATTTTCTAATTGAATTTCTAATAATTCTTTTTGCTGTTTAATTTGTTTTATTTTCTCTTCATTTTCCTTGTTTAAATCTAAAAAGTCGGTTTTTGTAATTTCTCCATCCATTCGCATTATTTTAAGGTTTTTTTCCCTGTTGTAAAACTTTTCTAACTGTTTATCAAGGGATTCCATTTGAACAATTAATTTTTTTTCTTCAAGAGATGTATCGGAATCTTTTAATTTTAATAACGCTTGTTGAAAGTCTTCCTTTCTCTCCTTAACTTTTTGGATTACAAAATCTTCAACAGACTGATATTTAAATCCTTTATCTTTACAAGTATTATTGCTTATTTTATAAGAACATGTTTTGATGAAGTCCTTGTCACTACCATCTGTTTGAATGTATCTTTTTCTACCGCAGCAATTACAATAAATCAAATTTTGAAGCCTTCTGGTCGCTTTCTTTTTATTAAAGTAATTGCCTTTTGAACTATCATTTAAAATTTTTTGAACTTCTAACCAATGCTGTTTTGAAATGATGGGATCGTGAGCATTTTCAACAAATACTTCATCTACTACTCTCCCATTGACTCTTCTGCAAGCAGCCACAACACCGTAATAAACTACATTTCTTCTAATAGAAGAAATGTGGGCGGTGGTTAACACTTTTCCACTTCTGCTCTTCCAACCAAGCATAAATAATTGTTTAGAAATTTCATTTGCAGAGACTCTTTCGATTGTTTTTTCAAAGATGTATCTGATAATTTTTGCTTCTTCCTCCACAATCACTAATATTTTATTATCGTCTTTTTTATATCCCAGAGGAGCTTTGTTACTCATCACCCATCTGCCTTGTTCTGCAGCAGATAGCCGTCCTCTTCCTAACCGCTTTTTGATTTGCTTATACTCAAAGTTTGCCATCATCGCTTGAAATGAAAATAACATCTCATTACTCTCTTGTGCCAGATCTATTTCTCCATGCGGAGTCAATATTTTTATGTCATGGGCAATCAACATGGTTTTTATTTGCTCCGCATAAGCATTATCACGAGAAATTCGGTCAATATCCATCACAAGTATATAATCATACTGTTCAAGGCTATCCAGTAATTTATTTAATTCCGGTCTTTCCGTGTTTACACCACTGGAAATTTCTTGATAGATATCAAAGCTTAATTGATGTTGTTTTGCAAGTTTAATTAAAGCCTGTCTGTGACTCGTTAAAATCTCCTCGATATCTAATTGCTCTTCGTTCCTTGACAGTCGTAAATAAATAGCAGCCAAAGACATTTTGGTTTTACCACTCCTTTGCTATGTAGTATTACCGTAAATTTAGCAAATTAACATCTGTTACCTTGCCAACTGTTCCATATATGGTAATCACGACCGTATCACCGATCTTAAACTTCGGTTTTTTTCTATTTGCCATTTCCTCCCATCCTCTCAATAATAAGTCGTGAGTTTTGATTACAATAGTATATGCACCGTTCACATAAAAGCGCATGGCATTTGTAAAATGAAAAAATCGCCTCATTAAGAGACGATTCTAATTTCCTATTCTTTGCGTTCAGTTAACAAATATTGCTGCCAGGCCTCATCAAAAACAGTCATGGATTCTAAATAATGACCGTTCAGCTCCAGATAAGAACTGATTTCATCGTAGTCCTCCGACACTTTAGGAAAACTATGATCTAAATAAGCATGATTCGCAAATAAGCTAATTTTATCCTTTGGAGCTGGATGCCTATATTTCATTAAAAAATGGTAAAAGGATTTGATCATATCGAAACGCCTTTCTCATCCAGATTTCTTAGAAATACTATAACGGATTCAATGATAGGCGTCCAGCTTTTCGGAATGAATGAATAAAGTATAAAGCAAAGCAGCCTGCGAGTGAGGCTGCTTCTTTAGGACGAAAAATCAAAATAATTTTTCTTTAATAATCTTGGAATCGCCATTAATTCTTCAAAGCTGACCACTTTTCCTAGCTGTTTACAATCGATTAAATACAACTGATTTTCAATCTCTTTTACGATTGCTTCACTTTGATAAATCATTTTACAGTCAGTGCAGGACTGGGTAGGGGTTTCTGTTATTTCAATTGCCCGTGTCCCATCAGGCAATTCCCAAAACACAGAATCAGTTAATCTCACCACATTTGAGCTATTACACCACTCACATTCAATTTTCAATTACACCCCTCCTAATCCTTCATTTTTTCAGCTGACGTGCCTTCGGTGGCTGGTTTCTGACCTACCGCTTCTTTCTGGGTCAATGCCTTAAACTTCTTATCCTTCAATTCATCCCGTTTACTGCGTTTATCTTTTAATGTGGTATGGGCAGGGTCTTGGTTGTAATCTTTGCGTCGATTTAGCCTCGTTAATCCTTCAGGAACAAGGTTAAAATGCTGATCATTCATGATACCCGCGATTCCTGCAAGTGAACGCTTCTCTTCCATATCCGGATATACCTCTTGAAAATATTTCTCTGCCCTACCCGGGACATAATTCTCAGGTTCAGGGTATGAGGTGATTACGCCTTCAAAGTTCCTTAGGACAACCTTATCTGGACTTTGGGAGATCAGATAATTCGGCTGGAGGGCTATTTTACCACCTCCGCCAGGGGCGTCAACCACAAAAGTTGGTACTGCATATCCCGAGGTATGTCCGCGAAGCCCCTCAATAATCTCAAGTCCTTTTGAAACTGGTGCTCGGAAATGACCAATCCCCTCTGATAAATCACACTGGTAAATATAATATGGACGAACGCGAATTTTGACAAGATCATGCATCAGTTTCTTCATGATTGGCACACTGTCGTTAATGCCAGCAAGGATAACAGATTGATTCCCAACTGGAACACCGGCATTCGCAAGCATTTCACAAGCCCTTTTCGAATCCTCGGTAATTTCAATGGACGTATTAAAATGAGTGTTTAGCCAGATTGGATGATATTTTTTCAAAATATTACAGAGGTTTTCGGTAATTCGCTGCGGAAACACAACAGGAGCTCTTGTTCCAATTCTGATAATTTCAACATGATCGATTTCTCGCAGGTTCTTAAGAATGTATTCCAAGATATTATCATTAATCAGCAGGCCATCCCCTCCTGAAATCAAAACGTCACGAACTTGCGGGGTCTTTTTGATATAGGAAATGGCGGCATCCAGCTGCTTTTTAGGAACACCCATGCCAATTTGACCTGAGAAACGTCTCCGTGTACAGTAGCGGCAATACATCGAACATTGATTGGTTACCAAGAAGAGAACCCGGTCCGGGTAACGGTGCGTTAATCCTGGGACTGGTGAATCTTCATCCTCATATAATGGGTCTTCCAAGTCATATTTCGTTTTGTAAATTTCCTTTGAAATCGGGACCGATTGCATTCTGATTGGACAGCGCGGGTCGTCTGGATTCATTAAGGAGGCATAATAGGGTGTAATATTTAAGGGAATAGTTTTCGTTGAAATTCTTACCCCTTCTTCTTCATCAGGTGTTAAATTGATTACCTTTTTTAAATCGTCTAACGTTCGAATCGTATTTGTTAACTGCCAAAGCCAATCGTTCCACTGCTCTTCGGTCACATCTTTCCATAACTCTATATCTTTCCAATGCCTGCTTGGTTTATATAAAAATTGTTTCATTGTAAGTTCCTCCCATCTTGCTTCACTAAAATAATATGCAAGAAATGTGCCAATGTCATAAAAAGGCGTAGAACTCACGTTAGTTGTTTTTTGCAAAAAAAAGCGCCGAATACTCGGCACCTTATTCAATAATTTTTTTCAATTTATATTGTAGTGTTTGTCTAGGAATTTCTAAAAGCTTTGCTGCTTGGTTAATATTCCCTGCAGATAATTCAAGGGCGTTCATGATCAGATTCTTCTCTAATTTTTCGATATTTTTCCTTAATGATAGATTGTCTAGTTCGCCGCGGTTACTTATGGCTGTGCTTGAAAGATGTTTTAATAAACTCGGTAAATCTTCATATCTCAACTGCCCTGCTTCACAAACATTCATCATATATTCAATGGTATGTTTTAATTCCCGCACATTCCCTGGCCATTGATAATTCGTCAAAAAGAGTCCCAGTTTTTTCTCATATCCTATTATATTTTTGTGGAGTTTTTGATTAAATTCATTGATAAAATGTTCTGTAATAAAAGGAATATCCTCTTTTCGTTCCCTCAAAGGGATAAGTGAAAAGGTAAAGACATTCAATCTGTAGTAAAGGTCAGCTCTAAGTGTATGCTCTTGGAGAGCACTGCTAGGGGATACATTCATGGCAGCAATCACTCGTACATCTACAGAAATACTTTGTGAGCTTCCGACCCTCCGTACCATCCCATCTTCTAGAACCCGTAATAGCTTCGCCTGGAGCTCAATCGGCATCGTATGTAATTCATCCAAAAATAATGAACCACCATCTGCCAGTTCAAATAACCCTTTACGATCAACGGCACCGGTATAACTTCCTTTTGCCGTGCCAAAAAGGATACTTTCTAATAGTGTTTCAGGGATGGCTGCACAGTTTTGGGCAATAAATGGTTCATTTGAGCGATGGGATTCATGATGCACGCCTTGTACAAATAATTCTTTCCCTGTACCCGACTCACCATAGACAAGAATAGGAGCATCTGATTTTGCCAGTTTCTTAGCCTCATTTTTCATCTTTTGAAAAGCTGGATTCAAAGTCAATAGATCATTTAATGTATAAGTGACTTGTTTTGATGTCTTCTTCCTACTGTTTTTATTCAACCCTTTTTGTAAATCTAATAATCGTTCCGCGAGCAGTTTCATTCGGGAATAATCTTTGGCGATTTCAACCGCGCCAATGATTTCATTGCCAAGAAAGATCGGCAAAGTTGTATTAATGGTATCGATTCTTGTCCCATGCAAGTTCATATAGACCTGTGTTTGATTGTAAATGGGCTTGCCTGTTTTAATTACTTTTAGCAAGGTACTCGACTTTTCAGTAAGGGAGGGAAAGACGTCAAGTAAATACTTTCCCTGAACTTCCTTCACGTCCATGCCATCGTGAATGGCTGCTACTTCATTGTAAAAAATGGTTTTCCCCTCTGTATTAACAACATGAATTCCTTCATCAATGCCCTTTAGAATAGCGGTTAGAACTTCTTGTGTTAAAGTGGTTAACAACACCATTCCATCACTACCCTTCATTCTCAACTTACAGATGCCGAAATCTTGGCACTAGGAGCCGGATTTTTAGCAGTTTGCCAGATTTTTTACCCACATATTCATATTTTCCAACTTATCATAGATAAAACAATTATTCATAAACCTCCCCCGGTAAGAATAGCCTAACTGAAATAAGACGGCATTCATCCCAAAGGATAATGACCTGGCAATGGAATAGGCACAATAAATTCCCTTCCTTTGCAATTCCCCTTCCAGTTCCTGGAGAATAATTTTCATCAGCCCGTATTTTCGATGTTCTTTCAATGTAGCACAATCCGTTAATTCTGCGTTTTTATAAAGAGAATTAACTTCAGCAGAAGCAGCACTAACTATTTTTCCTGAGTGGAAGAAAGTGTAATAAATTGTTCCTTCCTTCATGGTCTTTTTAATATATTCCGGCTCATGCAATGGAGTTGGATAAATTTGAAACACCTGCCTGTACAGTGCGGCAAGTTCCTTGGCGCAACTGTCATCAGCCTTTCTTAATTCATACTCTTTCGGTGGAAATGCCTTTTGAACGCTAGTGTCTAATTGATAAATACTATGGATCATCCCATCCTCAATCACCCAATGATCATTATTTTTACGCTCAAGGGTATAAAACTTTGAAAAAAAATAGGCATCCGAGCCAAGAAAATAACGGTCTACTACGGCTTCTGGCTGAAGACCTTCTTCCAAGAAAGTGAAGTAATCTTCACGGCGGACTTTAATAATTAATTTTTCAGCCTTGTGTTTTAAGACGAGTTCTTCGGCCTTCTCCATCAACAATTTTGTATTGCCACGATAATCATCAATACGAATACGTTTATTAAATGGATCAAGATAAACTTCGAGGAAATAATAATCCTCCTCTAGAAAAATAGTGGATGCCGTTTGATTCATTGCACTCACCTCATTTCGATTATTTTTCTAGCAATTTGAAGAAATGTCTGGCCCTTGATAAGCCAGACATTTCTATATCAATTATGACAATTATATGATTAATAAATAGGAAAAATTTTGCTATTTATTCTGCAACCTCACACCATTTTAATAGTGTTAACGCGATAATCTCACTTGCCACAAACATATCCTCGAGAACAATATGCTCATTAGCATCGTGAGCAGTCTCAGTTATACCCGGACCGAATACCACCACGGGAGTATTCCCAATCGTTGAAAGAATACCTCCATCTGTCCCCCATGGGCTTGCCTCGATGATTGGGCTATCTCCCTTAACTTCTATAAAACTCTTTGTCAATTCAGCCATCAAAGGATGATCATTTTCAAGACTTCCTGGCAGCCATCTTCCACCAAACCATTCTAATTTAAGTGGATTCTCATGCAGCCACTCGTCATGATCACCTAAATCACGCAAGCATTTTTCCATCTCCTGCTGTGCAGATTGAATTGTTTCCTCCGGAGAAACGCCCATCCTGCCTTCAATCACTGCGGTGTCAGGCACCGAAGAAGGCCATTCGCCGCTCGTAAGTTTTCCGATATTAATGGGTATTGGGATGGGGATTTTGTCAAAGAGTGGATCTGTCATTCTGGCATTTCTATCTTTCTCTAATTGTTGTAATCTTTGAATGACTATGAGCGCTTTTTCAATCGCGCTGATTCCTTTGTACCTCGTACCTCCGTGTGCTGCCCTGCCTTTGATCGTTATTCTAAACCACATGGACCCCTGTTGCTTCGGAAATATTCGCAGATTTGTCGGTTCAGGAATAATGGCCCCATCCGCATGATAGCCTCTTAGAACAGCTGCAAGGGTACCAGCCCCGCCGCTTTCTTCTTCTATTACACTTTGAAAAATCACATCACCTTTCAGTTTGATTCCATTCGCAATTAATGACTCCATCGCCATTAATAACGCTGCGTTGCCGCCTTTCATATCTGTTGCGCCTCTTCCGTACAGCTTGCCACACTCAATTATCCCGCTAAATGGGTCATGGTTCCAACTTGACTCATCCCCAACTGGGACCACATCAATATGGCCATTTAAAATCATCGACTTGCCGCCGCCAGTCCCTTTTAACACAGCTACCAGATTGGGATTTCCTTCGAAACTCTTACGATCACAGCAATATGCTGAGTGAGATGTTAACTCATCACCGCCGATTTCCCAAATATCGAGGGTTAAGCCTAACTGTCTGCATTTTTCAATGATAATCGCTTGTGTACTACTTTCGTTTCCCCGCGTACTATTTTCTCGTACCATAATTTGTAACAATCTCGCTCCACGAGCCCGATTCTCTTTAATCCAGTGTTTGATTCGCATTTCATCATTGTTCAAACGATTCACTCCTTCAGAATGATTCTGCCTAGTATGGAATCATACGAACAGTTTCCCGTATTTTGAATTCGCAGCCAGTTTTATTGACAACTGTTTCTAAGCTATAAGGGGCAAATAACTCCGTTAAAAGTAAACCCTCTTCCGTTACCATGAAAACAGCTAGTTCAGTTATGATTAAATCTACACAAGCGGATGAAGTTAACGGTAATGTGCAAGAAGAAACAATTTTGGGATTCCCATGTTTATCACAGTGATTCATAACCACAATGACTTTTTTCGCTTTTTGTGCAAGTTCCATTGCTCCGCCCATTCCTGGAACTTTTTTCCCTGGGACAATCCAGTTCGCAATGTCTCCGCTATTACTTACCTGAAGCGATCCTAATATGGTTATATCCACTCTGCCGCGGCGAATTATTCCAAATGAAATCGCACTGTCACAATAAGACCCGCCCTTATTCAAGGTAACTGGAAATCCTCCAGCATTACATAAATTTTCATCTTCTTCACCCTTACTAGGGCTGGGACCCATCCCAGTAATACCGTTTTCCGCATGAAACATCACTTTTGTCTCGCTTGAAAGATGGTTCGGAACGAGCGATGGAATCCCTATTCCTAAGTTGACAACCATACCGGAATGAATTTCTTCTGCGGCTCGTTTAGCCATTTGATTTCGAACATCTACTCCCATGCCCATTTCCAATTGACCCCTTTCGATAAAATTACATAATCCACAAACACTCCTGGAGTTATGATTGCGTCGGGGTCAAGATTGCCAAGCGGGACAATTTCTTCTACTTCCGCAATCGTGATATCCCCTGCCATAGCAACAAGCGGATTGGTATTGCGGGCACTTTTGTCATAAATTAAATTCCCATACTCATCGGCCTTTTTTGCATAAACAATGGACACCTCGGCAGTTAGGGCCGTTTCAAGCAAATACCTCTTATCTGCTAAAGAAATATACGGTTTGCCTTTCATAACTAATTCATTATCCATGCCGATATCAGATAGAATCGCAGGCAGGCCGACACCGCCGGCACGGATTCTTTCAGCTAATATCCCTTGTGGTGAAAATTCGACCTCTAGTTTTCCTTCATGCATCAATTGTCCTGCAAATGGATTGGAACCGATATGAGAGGCGATGACTTTCGATGCTCGTTGTTGGCTGACTAATTTTCCAATGCCAATATGCGGGAATCCCGTGTCGTTCCCTATTAACGTAAGATCACGAACTCCTTTTGCAAGAATGCCATCAATTATGTCTGGAGGGGAGCCGACCCCGCCAAACCCGCCAAACATCAATGTCATTCCATCATGGAAATATTCCATGACTGCTTCTAATGTAGTCACCTTTCTAAAAGGATTTTCCATTTCAGTTCCCCCCTCTCTTCATTCATTGTGTTGACTCTGAAAAGTCTTTAAATGTTTCTATTAGTAACTGGACTAGTTCATCCATCTCTTTTAATGTAATGGTTAGTGGTGGGGAAATAATAATTGAGTCACCATTAATTCCATCCACTCCTGCACCAGCAGGATAAACAATCAGCCCTTTTTCCTTGGCCAGTTCAACCATTCTTTGTGTGACATGCGCTTTTCGAGGGAATGGTGTTTTGGTTGCAGAATCCTGGACAAACTCAATTCCTAGCAATAACCCTTTGCCACGGACATCACCAATAAACGAGTAGTGTTGCTTTAAATTTTCAAGCTGGCTACGTAAATAATTCCCTTTATGTTCAACCTCCTGAATAATATTGTTTTTTTCTAAGAATTGAAGGACCGCCAAAGCAGCCGCACATGCCTGCGGATTCGCACTCAAAGTATGACCGCTCATTACAGCCTTGGTACCAGCCAATATCGGTTCGATGACTTTTTCACTTGCGATAGCTGCTGCTATCGGTGCATACCCCGCACCCATCCCTTTTCCTAATGCAACAATATCAGGGGTGATTCCCCATTGTTCACAAGCCAGCATGGTACCAGTTCGGCCACAGCCAGTCATGACTTCATCGGCGATAAAAAGGATGTCATGATCCTCACAAATTTGCTTTAAGACCTTGTAATAACCAGGGGGTGGGGCTATGGCTCCTCCTGCAGCGCCAATCACTGGTTCAGCGATAAAAGCAGCGATTTGATTGGGGCCGATCCGATTGATCGCCGTTTCCAACTCATGAGCACATAAGTAATTACAACTTGTTGACTCGAGGTTATATGGGCAACGATAGCAATATGGGGGATGAATAACTGGGAAATCCTCTAAAAGTGGAACAAATCTTGCTCTCCTTGCTGTATGCCCTGACATGGATAGTGCTCCTAGGGTTATCCCGTGGTAGCTCACCCATCTTGAAAGCACCTTAGATTTCGATTGCACCCCCTTTTCCTGCCAATATTGAATCGCCATTTTCATCGCCGTTTCAGTAGCCTCAGAACCACTGTTCACGAAGAAGCACCAATTTAGATCTCCAGGAAGCATATCTGCCATTTTTAACGCTAAATTCTCCGCTGCCTCACTCGTAAATTGGGAGCGATACACAAAGGAAACTTTTTTTGCCTGTTCATTCATCGCTTCAATAATTTCTGGTACACCATGACCAATATTGGCTGTTACCGCACCGGAAGCAGCATCTAGATACTTTTTTCCATCCATATCAAATAAATAACTTCCTTGGCCATAGTCAATGACGGGATAAATGTCATCGAGCATTGGCTTTATGAGAAAAGAATGATCCAAAGGGATTCACTTCCTTTTTAAATTAGGCAGTCCTTATAGAAATTGTATGAATGGTTTATATGTTTCTTTCGTGTTATTTACAAAGAAAAGAGGATGCCAAGACAGTTAAATGAAAGGAAACTTTTACATTTCATAGTGATTCATATAAAATTACTCTTAGAATACAGAAGGAATGGATCCGATGAGCGCAATCAAAAAAATAAAGTTAAAAACAAAAGAGATTTCGACGGTACAATTAATTGTTATTTTTTATTTATCTGCTTTAGTCATTTCGACACTACTATTAAAAATCCCGATGGCCCACCGCGAGGATGTTACACTCAGTTTTATTGATGCCATGTTTACCTCGGCTAGTGCGATAAGTGTTACCGGGTTAAGTGTGATTTCCATTAAAGATACTTTTAGCAACTTTGGTATCTTTCTCTTATGCTTAATTCTCCAATTGGGTGGATTAGGGGTCATGTCTTTAAGTACATTCCTCTGGATTATGCTTGGCAAAAAGGTAGGCTTAAAAGAACGACAATTGATTATGATTGATCAAAATCAATCGAAACTCTCTGGACTGGTTCAATTGGCAAAACGAATATTAATTATTTTTATCTCGTTTGAATTTGTGGGTGGAATCATACTAGGGATTCGTTTTTTGAATTATTACGAAGGAATATTATCTGCATTTAAACATGGATTTTTCGCATCAATCAGCGCCACGACCAATGCGGGATTTGATTTGACGGATGAGTCACTCAGTCCATTTAGCGGTGATTATTATGTACAGTCGGTTATCATTGTATTGATGATAGTGGGAGCGATTGGCTTTCCAGTGATGGTGGAGGTTTATGAATTCTTAATAAACTTTAATAAGAGGAAGAAATTTCATTTCACTTTATATACAAAGTTAACAACCATAACGTTTGTCCTTCTTACCGTAGTAGGAGCCTTATTTATCTATATATTTGATAGTCAACACTTTTTTACGAATAAAAGTTGGCATCAATCCTTTTTCTACTCGTTATTTAATTCGGTGACAACCAAAAGTGCGGGCTTAGCAACCATGAATATTAATGACTTTACACCGAGCAACCAACTGTTCTTATCCATATTAATGTTCATTGGCGGCTCCCCTAGTAGTGCAAGCGGCGGAATCCGAACGACTACGTTTGCGATTATCATTTTAGCCATTGTATTTTATGCTCAAGGAAAAAGTTCAATCAAGATCTTTAGACGTGAGTTGCTAAGTGAGGATGTGCTGAAATCCTTTATTGTCATCACGACAGGTGCGCTATTATGTTTATTTTCCATTTTAGTATTATCGATTACTGAAAACGGCACTGTTCTTGAAGTCATCTTCGAGGTTTCGTCTGCTTTCGGGACAAATGGTTTATCACTGGGGTTAACACCTCGACTATCTACCTTTGGACAAATTCTTATTATTATCCTTATGTTTATTGGGAGAGTCGGAATTGTTACTTGTTTACTCATTTTAAGAGGCAAAGGCAGTAAGGAAAAGATCAAATATCCGAAGGAAAAAGTAACGATTGGGTAAATACATACAGGAATGGAGGGCTTTTTGCTCCTCCATTTTTTTGTGAAAATAACCATCAAAAATAGAAAATGGCTGACTCGATATGAGTCAGCCTCTAGTCCACTATTAACAGCCCCAGCTTGCTCCGATAATGATCAATAGGATAAAGAGGACGACAATTAACGCAAATCCACCGCCGATTCCGCAGCCTCCTACTGGATATGCAGGGTATCCACAACCAACACCACAACCACCAAAACCAAAACCACCATGTCCGTAATACATGCACATTCACTCCTCGCGAAATTGTTTCTTAACACTGATACAATATGTAGTAGGTACTTGACCCGCATGTGCATTCGCCTATATTATGTAAGACAATGATAAAAATTGTAGGTGAATCGATGAAATCAATAGCGAAAAATTTTATTAACGGCATTTTAACGATTGTCCCTATTATCCTCGTGGTCTATGTCATTTACAAAACCTTTCTATTTTTAGACGGTTTACTGGGTAATACGCTGAGGCCGTATTTAAAGGAGGATTACATCCCTGGCATTGGATTACTGTCAACCCTTATATTAATTACAGTATTGGGCTGGCTGTCTACGAAATATATCTCAGGAAAGATTATCAGGTTAATTGATAGGCTCCTCGAAAAGATTCCTGTTGTTAAAACGATCTATTCCGTTATTAAAGACACTGTTCAATCCTTTCTTGGCGAGAAAAAGTCTTTTTCCAAAGTTGCTCTTGTCGTCATTCCAGGAACCGAGATGCGGAGTCTCGGATTTATCACCTCGGAACAATTAGAGGACTTTTATTCTCCCTTAAAAGATCATGTGGCCGTATATATTCCACAAACCTTTCAAGTGGCCGGGTTCACGTTTTTAATTCCCAAGGAACAAGTCGAAATTATTGACGTTAAGCCCGAGGATGCGATGAAATTTATTCTCTCAGGCGGGATGACATCTACTTCTAAACAAAAAGCCAAATAGGTCATCAGCCAGACCAATTATACTCCACTAAAATTGAAAAAGCCGCATAGTGCGGCTTTTATTTTGCTCCGAATAGCTTACTGAACTCCCCATACCCTTCTTCTTCAAGTTGATCCCTCGGAATAAAACGTAAGGCGGCAGAGTTGATACAATAACGTAAACCAGTCGGCGCTGGTCCGTCATTAAATACATGTCCTAAATGGGAATCGGCCGATTTACTTCTTACCTCGGTCCGCGTCATATAATGACTGAAATCAGCTTTCTCGATCACTTCTTCCTCTTGTATCGGTTTTGTAAAGCTCGGCCAACCGCAGCCAGCATCGAATTTATCCAATGAACTGAACAGTGGTTTCCCCGAGACAAGATCTACATAAATGCCCTCTCTTGTTTCATTCCAATATTCATTTCGAAACGGTGGTTCTGTGCCATTATTTTGTGTAACTTCATATTGAATTGGTGTTAATTCCTTCTTTAATTGTTCTTTGTTTTTCACTTTTTCTCCCCCCAATGACTTTGAATAAACCCCGCACGTCCTGATCCTACATGATAAGACTCATAATGGGCCCGATTTTTCTTATAATACTGCTGATGATAGTCTTCTGCAGGATAAAATGTCTTTGCAGGCAAGATCGGTGTAACAATGGGTTTGCTAAAAATGCCTCTTTCTTGTAATGCTTGCTTCGACTGTTCAGCAAGCTTTCTTTGTTCCTCATTATGGTAGAAAATCGCCGTTTGATACGATTGTCCACGATCATAAAATTGACCGCCAGGGTCGGTTGGGTCGATTTGCTGCCAGAATAACTCCAGTAATTTTTCATACGGAAAAATTTCTGGATCATATGTAATCTGGACAGCTTCATAGTGACCGGTTGTATCTGAACATACTTGTTGGTACGTTGGATTTTCTACCGTTCCGCCTGTATAGCCGGAAATAACACTTTTTATCCCCGGCTGTTCATCAAACGGCTTTACCATACACCAAAAACAACCGCCGGCAAATGTTGCAACTTGATTTTGCTTATCCAAATTCCCACCCCATTAACTATATTTTCTTGATTAAAAGTATACATAAAGATTTAGTAAAAATAAAATTTCAGAGACTATAAAAAAGCTGAGCAAGTCATGGTCGATATCGACCTAACTTGTTCAGCTTTCCATTAGTAGCTTTTCCGTTGCTGTTTTATTTGTTTGTTCAAATTTTTCCATTGTTTTTTGACTTCAGCTTGGGCCCGTTTATCTGCCTTTCGTTCGATAAATGCTAATTCTTTTTGCAGTTTATTGTAGCTTGTTAACCGTTCAGCTGCTACCAATCCTTCTTCAATCGCCCTCACCACCGCACAGCCAGGCTCATTCATATGCTGACAATCCCGGTAGCGGCAAGAGGTGGCTAGTTCTTCTATGTCTGAAAAGGTTTCCGATAAACCGTCCCTGCTTTCCCAAAGCTGCAATTCCCTCATTCCTGGCGTATCAATCAAGACACAACCATTGGGAAGAAGGATTAGTTCACGGTGCGTCGTAGTATGACGTCCTTTATCATCTGCCAAGCGAATATCCTGAACCACTTGTTTTTCCTCACCTAAAAGGCGATTCGTTAATGTTGATTTACCTACACCTGAGGATCCCAGCAAAGCAATTGTTTTTCCCAGCTGCAAGAAAGGTTCTAGTTTCTCTAAACCACTCTCTGTTTCTGCACTCACAGCAATCACAGGAACTCCCATACTTACTGCTTCAACCTCAGCTAACTTACGATCAAGATCTTGACAAAGGTCTGCCTTACTCAAAACAATTACAGGATTTGCCCCACTTTCCCATGCAAGTAATAGATAGCGCTCAATCCTTCTTAAATTCAAATCCTCGTTTAATGAATTCACGAGAAACACGGTGTCGACGTTGGTGGCCACTATTTGCTCTTCTAAGGTAAGTCCAGCTGTCTTTCTAGAGAACTTCCTTTTCCGCGGCATGATGGCTAAAATAGTTCCTTTCCCTTCGTTGCTTCTCGGCTTAAGTGCTACCCAATCTCCAACAGCCGGGAAGTCCTCTCGGTTGAGGGCATTAAAACTAAGTCGTCCTGACACCTCACACAATAATTCCCCCTGCTCCGTCCAGACCCGATACATATGTTTATGTTCAAGTGCGACACGACCTAGAATCATTTCTTCATTTGTATTTATAGTTTTAAAATGTTGTTTTATCATTTCAGTTAACCCGATTATTACTAAATTCATTTGTATTCCTCCAGCGAAATATTATTTTTTACATAATAAAAAAACCATAGGCATACACAGCCCATGGTTTATTCGCTATTGGAATAAATGTACAAAGGAACCCTACCGAGGTAAACATTGGGCTGTGCAACTTACAATATTCAACTGACTGATTGCTCTCATTGTTTCAATTAACATTGCACGTCACCCACTTTCAAATATATTTGATATAAGTATATGTGTAATATTCCCATTTGTAAATAAAAAATGTAAAAATTCCAATTTTGAGCAGAAGAAGTTAGACACCTACCTATTTAAGCTTGAATAAATTATGGTGTAATCCATTTGATAGGAGTTGATAATATGTCCGAGAAAAGAACTCAACCCGATTATCTTCAAAAAGCAGCTATGTATGATTTGTTGGCTCAATTTTATAAATACTCATTTCCCAACTTACACATGCATTACTACCTAAAACATATCCAATATATGAATAAAGCGATGAACTTCATGAGAACAAATCCTCAACCAGTCCAAGGAGAAGCGACTATTCGCGTCCTCCACACCTCCCCTGATTCTCCAAACGTTGATATTTATATTGATGGGCACCGAGTGATAAGGGACTTACCATTTAACAATGTAAGTAGTTACCTATCATTAAAAGCAGGAAAACATCATATTGATATTTACCCAGCGGGAAATATGGTCGAGAGTGTTTTAAATAAAAAGATTACTGTTGAACCTGGAAAATCATACACACTTGCAGCCATTGACTCTGTGAAGAAAATGCGCTTGTTAGTATTCCAGAATAAACCAAGGGTCCCTGCAAATGAATCGAAAGTTCGCTTTATCAACTTATCACCAGATACCCCGCCCTTAGATATTGCAGTGAAAGACAGAGATGTGGTTTTCCCAAAAGTATCGTATAAACAGGCTACTGATTATTTAGGTTTAACACCAATGACAGTAGATTTGGAGATTAGGGAGGCAGAGACAAAAAACGTGTTATTACCGATGCCAAGAGTCCAATTTTCACCAAATGAAAGCTATACGATTGTGTTAGTTGGTCTTGCAAATAATGAACCAGCATTCCAATTCATCAAAATTAAGGATTAAAAATAGGTGCCTCTAATTAACGAGGCACCTATTTCACTGGAACTAATATCGTAAACCCAATATCATCCTTTTTTAGGTCAAATTTGTCAGCTTTTAGTTTAATATCACTTTTTAATTTCAATTGCTGCATATTGATATAAATCAGTTTATCTTTTGGCCGAATCTCGACACCTTTTGGGATTTTATAATTGCCGCTAATAAAATTAAGAACGTATGAAATAGGAAGATGTAAACTCCCGATTGTCATTGATTTTTGCTTTAATACCAAATCACCATTTTCAAGGGCACTTGGTTTAAAGGTTAATTTCATATTTAATTCTTCACTAAAAAACGGCATGGTACCATACAGTTCGACCTCATCCCCTAGAATGACCTGATAATCAATCGAACCCAGAGCCTCTTCTTTAAGATAATGATTAATTAACTGATTTAAATCATTCTTGTTGGATTTAACATGAAAGGAAACATGTTCACCCACCAGTCCCTTCGTTTTGCTAGTTTCCGGCCCTTCCGATGGGAACATCATTAGGGACACAATAATAATAGCGAACAAAAGGTTGATTCCCAGCAAGATCAGGAATCCTATTTTCCATTTGTTTTTCATCTAATTCTCCTCTGTATTAACCATATATGGCGGCTTATCCAATTCAGGTAATACTTGTTCTTCTAAGGTTTCGTTCAACCTGTGTGCAATCAATTCATAGCCTTTGTCATTTGGGTGAAAATTATCAGTAAATAAAAGGTCTTCTGTTGCATTTAAAAACATATCTTCGATTGGAACAAAATAGGCATTTGGATAATGGGCAATGACCGTTTGACCGGTTTTATTCCAGTCAGCTACAATCTCATCCAACTCTTTAATTTCTGAAAACCATTTAGAAAATGGATTGTATAACCCCACTAAAACAACCTGTGCATGGGGATTTTCCTGATGAATAAGGTCAAAAATTTGCGTTAAATGTTTTTGATATGATGCTTTTTCGGCGGTAAACGTGGAGAGTTGAAGGTTTTCAATATTGTCCTTTACCACTTTCATAATATCGTTGCCGCCAATTGTTAATATGACCAAATCCGCCTTATGGAGTGCACTTTTCATGTCTGATGTCTTCAATCTTTTTAAAAGCTGCGTTGTTCGATTGCCTTTTACACCATAATTATAGAAATCAACTTCCTTGATTCCCTTTTCTTTTTCAAGCATCGTTTCTAAATATGGCAAGTAGCCGCCTTTGTTTGTACTATCGCCTACCCCTTGGGTTAGTGAATCGCCTGCAGATAAAACAGTTAATTTACGAGGGACAAAGTCAGCGGGAACTTGGGCAAAGGCTTGGGCAGCAGTTTTCTTTTCAGAATGAAGTCTTAACTGGTCAACTGGATTACATGAAGATAAGAGTAATACCGAGAGAATTAGAAGGGGGAACAGCTTTTTCATCTCCATTTCACCTTCCTTCTAAATTATTTTTATTATAGCACGGCTAGAATCATTCAAAACAATATGTACTATATCCTATTCCTGCCCAAAAAAATAGACCCGTCCAAAGGTCTATTGTAATGCTTTCATATCATGGATAATTTCATCAAATGGAACATTCTTGTAGCCATCGTAAGTTTTTCGAATATGCCCTTCTTGGTCAACTAAATAAAGGGACGTTCCATGAATGACTTGATTACCCTCTTGTGGCTTTTTAACCAATGCTTTGAAATTTTTCAAGGCAAAGTTTTCAATATAGGCCTGTGAGTAACCAGTCAGAAAGGTCCAATTTTTAAAATCGACTTGGAATTGCTCCGCATATCGTGTCATTACTTCCGGCTTATCTACTGTAGGGTCGACACTGAATGACACAAGTTCAATATTTTTCAACCCTTCATCCTTAACCATTTTTTGTAATTTCGTCAGATTGGCTGTCATTGGTGGACAGACATCTGCACAGCTGGTGAAAATAAAGTCTGAAATCCATACTTTTCCCTTTAAATCCTTTAAACCAAAGGATTTATTGTCTTGATTGGTTGCTGTAAAATCTTTAACTGGCCAATCGATGGCATTTTCTATTTCTTTTTGTCCACACGCCGTCATGATCAAAGTCGATAGAACCACGATAATTAATAAAAACTTAGCTTTCATACGATCACCTGCAACCTTTATTCTTTTCCATTTCGTGATTAGTTTAACAAAGATCTGAAAAAGAAGAAAGGAATTGGTTTTTGTTAATCGATTACACCGGTTCTTTCTATGGTATTTTTGACGTGCACATCAAATGTTACATCCTTATATACCCTGTCCCATTCTTTCTTTGTGATCGTTCTTCCTCTTAGATGTGCTTCGTATTCATTTCCAAAACCAATCGGGTCAATTCCCATTTCCTTAAAATGAACAAGTAACTCTTCCATTTTCTTTTTCATTGCGTGGTCGAACTTGCTTTCAAGCAGCTTTATGGATGCCGGTTTACCTAAATCCAAGGCCTGAGTCATCTCTAGAACCCTTGAATCCAGATTAACATTTACGCTAAAGCGGAGATTTTTTTTATCTACTAATTTAATTTTTGTCTTGCTCCGAATATTATCAACAGTCACATATATTTTACTAAAAATAGGTTTCTTTGTGTAATTTTCATTTTTTAAGATGATTTTTTCTAATTGTTCCGTCTTAAACCCCATTTCTTTTGTACCCGCATTATATTTATCTGCTAATATTTTCAGATAAAAAAGATCACCTTGCCTCAGTTCATCCACTAAGCGGTCATCTTTGAACAAACCCACCCCTTTAATAATGACATCTTTACCTTTAACTTTAAGGATTGGGAGCACAGGATCCCTGCCAATATCATAATAGTTATGGTTAAACTCATGAAGAGTCGGAGAGATAACTTGTTCACCCTCTACATTTTGTTTAATTAGGTTGTACATATAGGTCCCAAGATTTAATCTTCCTTTATTCTTGTTTTCAACTTGAAGAATTTCTGAAGCAGATTTATCAGCAATCGTTAAATAGACCATATTTCCAATCGCTGCATCTCGATTTAACGTATCGACAAGCTGGATAATTCCTTTTTCTGCAAGCTCCCTACTGTAGACAACCGACCGTAGTTGTCCTGAAACAAGCTTCTGATTGGATTTAAGATTCTCTTGTTGTCTTAATCCCTTGCTTGTTTTTGCTATGGACTCGATTACGATCGTGGCTGCTTGGGTCATCGGATCAAATTTTTGTACGACGACTGTCCCTTTAATTTTATTTTTCCCTTCTAAATCGTATCCTGAGGTTGTAATTAATCCTAATTTTTCAAGAGGCTTTTGCTGTAAACATCCTGCACAAAGAACCATCGTCATCAAACAAATTGTCCAAAGAATGAGTTTGCATTTATGAAGCTTCTGCACTAGACTTCTTCCTCCTTTGGAACCATTTTTTCACCAAAACAAGCATTGAAAGGAGAACAGGATAACAGAATGCCGCTAAAAAGCCTAGCTGACCAACAAAATCAGTCAATTCATTCATTTGATACCTAGCTTTAATAAAAAACGTGCCACCCCAAACAAGGACACCAATGATCCAAATCCCCTTTTTTTGTTTCCAATTCATAATCCGATTAAATCCCTTAGATGCCGCCCATAAATAGGAGCACATGTTCGGCAAGATAACTAACATCCAAAATGAGACGGCAATAAATTCAAACCGTTCTAAGTTAGGTAACCTAACAATTTTAAACATCGATAAGACGGGCCAAATGGTTCGTGCTAATCCATTTTCAGCGAAGAAGGTAATGCACACCATTGTCACAGCCGTGAAAAGAATCGTTGTATATAAATTCCCAATTTGTGAGTACATGAAAAGCTTTTTTTTATCTTTTATATATGGATATAGGAACATAAGCAGTTCAAAGCCCATAAGTGACAGAGAGGTTTTATAGACCCCATTGATAATGTGCTTCAAATCTGTGTTTAATAATGGCATCAAATTCTTAGGGTCTGAATATTCCATAGGTACAAGTAAGATAAAAATCATCCAGAGAGTCCCTATGACTGACATAAAAGCTACTCCGACAATGATACGAACGCCGCCATTAACGGCATAAATCGTTAAGAGGATCAGAGCAAGCGAGATTTGCCATGTGGGTAATTCTGGGAAAATCCACACTTGAACAATTTCAATATAATTCATCAGGATAACAAAAAAACTAATGCTCATATACATCATATAAAAAACATTCAACGCATTTCCCAGCCATTTTCCAAACACATCTACCTGAATTCCATATAAATCCGCACTATCATATTTCTTAAGCATGAGAATCATCATTGCTAAGACAAAAGCCGATAATAATCCTCCAAGAAAAACAGAGATCCACGCATCGTGTTTTGCTGCTAAATAGACAATTCTAGGTAAGCCAACAATTCCTACGCCTGTTTGTGCAGCGTGTATAAAAAACATGACCAGGAATGCATTAACCAATAATCCTTCTTTTGGCTGCACATTTACTTTCATCCTGACCGCTCCTATTCATCTACATCCTTTTTTTCAACACCTTTATGTTTAGGAAAAAGCTGTTTGTCCACAGGACGGTTTGTTTCTGGCCTGTAGGATAAATATTGAGTCGGAAATTTAATAATACTGTACCCTAAGTCCTTCCACCTAAAGGGATAGATGGGCATAAGATAGGGCCTCCCAATGGTGGTTAATCTTAATAGGTGAACTAGAATAAAACAAAACGAAAACATAATCCCAATCCCCCCCCAAATACCGGCTAAGATTATTATTGGAAAACGAACCATCCGAATGGCAGTACCCATTAAATAGCTAGGTGATGTAAAAGACCCAAGAGCACTTAGTGCAATAATGATAATTAAGATATTACTTGTAAATCCTGCTTGTACTGCTGCCTGTCCGATGACGATACCGCCAACGATACCCATTGTTTGACCTACTTTAGTAGGGAGTCTTGCGCCCGCCTCCCTTAAAAGTTCGATGACAAATTCTAAGAGAAAGGCTTCGAGGACTGGTGGAAATGGAACATTTGCCCTTGATTGGCCAAGTGAAATGAGCAGTGCTGATGGAATAACCTCATAATGATAGGTCAAAACAGCCACATAAGCTGGAGTTAATAAGACAGAAAGAAAAATTGAAATAATCCGCAGCATCCGTAAGAAAAAGCCCATATTCCAACGCATATAGACATCTTCGGTTGATTCAAAGAAACTAAGGAAGGGTGTTGGACCATAAATAGCCGACGGGGACCGGTCCATTAATACTGCCACTCGCCCCCTCATCAAGGAAAGAGTGACCCGGTCTGGCAGTTCAGTTGACATAATTTGCGGGAAAATCGTCCAGCTATTATCTTCGATTAACTGCCCCAAGACTGTCGTATCCGGTATATAATCAAATTCTAAATCCGTAATCCTCTGTCGAAAGGTACTCACATTTTCCTCATCTGCGATATCCTTAACATAAACAAGTTTTCCTGGGGTCTTAACTCTTTTTCCGATAGTGATATCTTCCATACAAAGGTTGGGGTCTTTCAAATTACTCCTGATAATATTTAGATTACCGATAAGTGACTCGGTAAAAGATATCTTAGGACCATATACAAGCGACTCGGTTTCAGCCTTTTCAAGCGATCGTTCCACCGTTGAACCGACATTGGCAAGTATCCCATAAGGTTCACCATCGATATAAATATACGATTTTCCTTCTATTAAAGAGGAAACAACTTCTTTTAATTGATTGGTAACAGAAAGTTCTGCAATCGGCAAGATCTGTGCCAAACTTTCCGTTGTCCATTCATTTTGTGTACTTTGCTGGACAGCTGACAAGAGAAATTCATCAAAGCTAGATTTATCAATGAGGCTGCTTAAAAAGCAAAAGACAATTTTCTTCCCATTTTTTTTAAGGGTGCGAAAATTCAGATCTGAACAATCCCCTATCTCTGCTTCCAATTCTGACTTAAGTTCATCCACATTCAAACTATGCGGCTTCTTATCCTCTGATCGTTTATTTTCTGACTTCCACTTAAACATAGGCAACACCTTAACCAATCAATTTTTTTTATCTTTACCAGAACATCTAATATTATCCAAAAGAAACTGAATGGGTGTCAGGCACCATCAATGTTTCCATATCTAATGATTTGTGATACTATGAATGAATAATCATTCATAAATATAATGTACGTAACTTTTATGATAAAAAATCCTTTGAGGTGATAGGAATGGAGCGAATTGGACCAATTATGATTTTGGAAGGCACTAACTACAGTAAAGTCCCTTTTTCCCGCAGTCTTTTCATCGATTGTTCGGAAAAGGTGTTGGTCGATAGTGGAGCGGATGCCAAAGCTTTATTGGATGTGGACCGTGAATTCGGGATTGAACTCATCATTAATACCCACTACCATCCCGACCATACCCTTCACAATCATTTGTTTCCCAATGCAACTAAAATAATTAATCCAATTGAATTTGAAACGTCACTGACGATTGAAGGGGTTGCACGAGCGAATGGCGTCTATCAGGAATGGGGGCACCTTGGTGTTGAAAAGTGGAAAAAGTCGCTTCCACAGGAATGGGTGAGAAATCTGGGGGAAATTTCAGGTACGTATGAGTATGAAACGGACTATACCTTTGGGGATATAAGGGTAATATTTATACATACTCCTGGACATACAAGCGGCTTTTCCTGCCCCTACTTTCCTGAATTAGGTGTAGCCTTTGTTGGGGATTATGATATGACATCCTTTGGTCCTTGGTATAATGGGACCGATGGAAATATCGAAGATTTCATTGCTTCAGGCAAACGCCTGCTTTCACTTGATGCAGACACCTATATTACAGGGCATCAGAAAGGGATATTTTCGAAGCAGGAGTTTAAACTGGCAATGGAGAAATTCTTGGCGATTATTGATCGGCGCGATGAAACAATTGAGAAATACGTCCAACAAGGATTAACCTTTGAAGAGCTGACGAAGGTCGGTATCTTTTATCCGAAAAAAAGTTTGGAAAATAACATTCTCTTAACCTGGGAACGCAGTGGGATTCGCAAGCATTTAGACAGGATGGGACTTTCGATCCCCTTATCTAACACCGAGTTGGTAAATGGTAAATAAATAGGATGGTGGCCGGTAATGTGGCACCATCCTTTTTGGCTATTCCGTATAATACATTAAAGCGATTGTACCAGGTCCAGTGTGAGTACTTATTGTAGGACCGGTATAATCAATCGAGATATTTTGATAGCCTGTTAATTCCATGATTGCTTCTTTAAGTTTTGATGAAAGTTGAAACGCTTCGGCATGAACAATGCCTGCGCCAAGTATGGTTTTCCCTTTAACATCTTCTGAAAATTGTTTAGCCAAATATTTAACCACTTGGGTATGACTTCGAACCTTGGCAACTGGGTTGTATTCAGCTCCTTCAAGTGAGGCAATTGGCTTGATATTTAGTAACGAGCCTATAAAGGCCTTCCCTTTACCGATTCGTCCGCCCTTCACCATGTTTTCAAGCGTGTCGACCATAATATAAAGTTTGGTATTTTCACGTATCTTGTCTAGGCGTGTTAAGATTTCCTCGATACTCTTTCCTTGCTTTGCCATTTCTGCTGCTTCCTTGACCTGGAACTGAAGCGCCAATGAAATAAACAACGAGTCAACAACGGTGACTTTTGTTTTCGTCATTTGTGCAGCGCTTTCAGCAGAACGAACGGTTCCGCTCATTTTACCTGTCATGTGGATCGATAATACCTCATAACCTTCATCCCCGAGCCGGTCGTACACTTCAAGGAAGGTTCCAGCAGAAGGTTGCGAACTTTTCGGTAATTCTTCAGATTGTTTCATCACTTGAATATATTCGGCCACATCTATGTCTACTCTATCTAAGTATGATTCTCCATTTATAGTTACGGACAAGGGGACAACTACTATACCAAGTTGTTCCGCCATTTCTAATGGCATGTCCATCGTTGAATCGGTTACAATTTTAATTTTGCTCAAAACAGTCACTTCCCTACCAGTACTGCTTTGTATTATACAGTTAAGTGCAGTGGAAAGGAATAACATACATCACTTTTGATGATTTTTTAAAATTAAAGAGCACCGCAGGGGATCCCCGGCGATGCTCTGGATGCATTAAGCGTTATTCTTTAATTCTCCTATTTTAAACAAGCGTTCATAATCAGGCCATTTCATGATCTTTTTAAGATAATCTTTAAAGGAATAGCATTTTTTCAAGCTTTTTTCCTCATAGAGCGACGTAACATACGTCTGTAAACGAGCTTGGATCATAAATTTATAAGTGCTATCTTCCTCCAATACAGGAATTTCAATAATTTTAACCTTCTGTCCAATAACATTTTTGAACTCTAGGCTTTTGAATAACAAAATATCAATCCTCGTTTTCACCCGTTTGTGTATATTATACACCTAATGCGGTTCGAAATGTGTCTAAATATGCTTGGGTAAGAGAAATATTTATGACTTTATTCTTACTTGTATATTTATAAAAACAGCAAAAAACAGGACCTGTGGAATGGCCTGTTTATCTACTTGGAAGTTTTGAAATTATAAGGTCTAACTTGGGGGCTTTGAAGATTTGTTTTGGTGGGAGTAACCATTTTGGATAAGGAACAATTGCGGTTTCACTTTTTGACGCGATTCAGCATCTTGAGATTTGGTTTTGGTAAGATCACGGTTGCAGGTAGGACAGTGCCACGTTCCGATGGATTTTGGCAATTTGGGCAGAGTTTCTTGTACATCTGGGGCAACTCCAATCTTAATTAAATTCGAGAATTTAATTTTGCTTAAAAAAATTTTATTAATTAAAAATTTAAAATAGATCTTGACTCTGGATTTCAATTAAATCAAGGTCCTGTTATTAATCGTTCGCAAATTTTTTACGTCATTTAATATAGAATTGAAGAATTGACCCTATTAAAACTAACACCGCTCCGGATACTAAAATATTAAACATATTTGTTCTAGTCTCTGGAAGTTTTGGCCCATCAACTGGTAGAGTTCCTCCCTGCTAGAGGAGTCTAAACCGAAGATCCATGAGGACATCGAACTGGATGAGGAATGGAAGATTTTGATCTGCCAGGCGATTGAGGATGGTTTAATGAAAGAAGACTTTCATGAGTATCGCAACTACATAAAATTTCAGTCATGGATGAAAGAACAGAACAAAGGATAAAAAATATGCCCCCATTCCTAATGGAATGAGGGCTCATTTTTTTTGCTATCACAGCCTATTTACGCTTCAACCATCTCTTCTGTATCCTCATCTTGCTGCTTTTTCAACCGTTTACGATAGACAAATTTCGATAAATTAATGCTGATTTCGTACAGCAGTAAAAGTGGTACGGTTACAACAAAATCAGACATAAAGTCTGGTGGTGTAATAACAATCGCAATTATAATAAGTACGAAATAGGCATACTTACGAATTTTTGAAAGAACAAACGGATTGATGATTCCCAGCGAAGTTAAAAACATGACAACAACTGGAAGTTCAAACAATACCCCGAATGGAAGGGTCATGTTCAAGATAAAGCTAAAATATCTTTCGGCTGTGAAGTTTGTGACAAACATATCTTTGCCTATGTTCACTAAAAAGTCTAACACCATTGGGAAAATGACAAAATATCCAAAGGCTAAACCAATAATAAATAGGAAAAATAAAGCTGGAACGTAGGATAGGGTTATTCTTCTTTCAATCGGTTTCAAGGCCGGTCTCACAAACAGCCAAATTTGTAAAGCAAGGACTGGAATGGTTCCTGCCACGGCAATAACGGTTGCCAGCATGAAATAGATCCACATAATATCACTAGGGCCGAGAACTAGTAGTTTTTCATTTCCAACAAACCATTTATAGATATCATCAACATAAATAAAACCAACAATAAAAAAAACTACAAAGGCAAGTGCTGAAATAATAATCCGTTTGCGCAGTTCCTCTAAATGATCCACCAAATTTAATTCTCTATCATCCATGTACTTCCCCTGCCAATTTCAAAAGATTAAAAAAGAGCACGTGCTTGTACTCTAAGTAAAACAACTTTAGTTATGATTATATACGAAATGTCCCATAAAATTCCTTAATCATGGTCAAAATTTTTTTATAGACTTAAATTAAAGAAGAAAAGGTGTAAGACGGAAATCTCACACCTTATTTAGTCAAGTTTTTCTTTTCTTCATCAATGTCAATGTCTTTCATGACATCATCAGTAAGTTCACGTGTGGACTTTTTAAATTCCTTTAAGGTTTGTCCGAACGCACGGCCGATTTCTGGAAGTTTCTTAGGTCCGAATATAATTAATGCAAGTGTTAAAATCAAAATCAATCCGGGTACTCCGATATTAGAAAACATGGATGTACATCCCCTTTAATTGTTTATTATTGCTACTATGATTATAGTACCAAAAATCCTTTTTAGGTAAATTATCATCAATAATTCATAGTAAATTCACAATATCTATATAAAGCAACAACTATGTGATATTTAGTATTGCTTAACACATTATAAATTACTACTGATAATTTAACAATTACAACGTAATGAAGTCAAATAATAAATTATGATTTACACTTTAGACTTTCTATCATAAATTCTAAACTCATAATCATACGGATTTTTATCATCTCTTGGTCCTTTTTCATTAGACACTAGTTCCCAATCGCTTGGATCAAATTCAGGAAAGAACGTGTCGCCTGCAAATTCATCATGAATAACTGTAATGTAAAGACGATCCACGAATGCAAATGTCTCTTTGAATATTTCTGCTCCGCCAATCACAAAGATTTCATCGTTTTGCTTTCGGCAATATTTGACAAAGTTTTCAACCGAGGTAAAAACAGTACAATCTTCACTCCGATAATCAGCTTGGCGAGTGATGACAATATTCTCTCTGCCTGGAAGAACACGGCCAATGGATTCATGCGTTTTTCTTCCCATCGCAATCGGATGGCCCATGGTAACCCGCTTAAAGAACTTTAAATCCTCGGGTAAATGCCAAGGAAGTTGATTATCTTTCCCAATTACTCTATTTTCGTCCATCGCGACAATAAAGGAAATCATACACTGACCACTCCTTTAATATGGGGATGTGGGTCATAACCTTCAAGTGTAAAGTCTTCATACTCAAAAGAATAGATATCCTTAACGGACGGATTTATTTTGAGAACAGGCAAGGCACGAGGGTCTCTCCCCATTTGTAACTTTACTTGTTCGAGATGATTTTGATATATATGAACATCACCGAATGTATGGATAAATTCGCCTGGTTCAAGGTCACATACCTGAGCGATCATCATTGTCAGAAGAGCATAGGATGCAATGTTAAATGGGACGCCAAGAAAGACATCTGCTGAGCGTTGGTAAAGCTGACAGGATAATTTTCCGTCTGCCACATAAAATTGGAACATGCAGTGGCATGGTGGCAGCGCCATGTTGTCAATTTCTGCTACATTCCAAGCATTAACCAGCAGTCTTCTGGAATTAGGATTTGTTTTGATTTGATCGATGAGTTCACTAATTTGATCAACAGTTTTACCGTCTGCCCCTGTCCATGAACGCCATTGATGACCATAAACAGGACCCAATTCTCCGTTTTCATCGGCCCATTCATTCCAAATACGGACACCATTCTCTTGTAAATATCGAACGTTGGTATCACCATTTAAAAACCAAAGTAGTTCATAGATAATTGATTTTAAATGCAGCTTTTTCGTAGTCATAAGCGGAAACCCTTCCGCTAAATTAAATCTCATTTGATACCCGAAGGTGCTAATCGTTCCCGTACCTGTTCGGTCGCCCTTTACGTTTCCATTTTCAAGGACATGCTTACACAAATCTAAATATTGCTTCAACCCGGACAACTCCCTTATCTGCACATATTCATCTATTTTAACAATCAAAGACAAATTAGTGAAGTGATAGTTGTTTCATAAATTCAAATGTTTTCGGTGCTTTCTTCCGTAATAGTTCTTTCGATTCAGTATTTAAATAGTACATTGCAAAAGTCTCAGCAAAATATTCTTCTGGATATTGAAAATAACTGTTGCCCGGAAATAATTGTTCATGTTCCGATTCCAACATATTCAAAAATTCTTTCGAGCCACTAATTTCATTAAACACATAATGATCGATGGAATGTGCCAGTTCATGTAATTCCAAATTTACAGAACCGTGGCCATGCCCTTTATCACTCGCACCGATTTTAACCAATACCACCTTTGAACCGCCAATCCCAGGGACATCATCCCAGGTTACATTATTGGTATATCCTCTTGGAATTTTCCCTTTTAGGTGACTTGCTGTTGGATTATCTGTTAGCTTCCCAGTAAAAAGTTTCAAACGGATTCCTTGGTTTTTTACTTTATTTAAAATATAGCCGGGGATTGAATCAATTCTGTTAATCATTGCAGCCGCTTCTTTTTGATCAAAACTTTGCTTAGGTAAGACAATAATTTGATCGAGAAGTGATAATGATTGATCTATTTTAAGTGATTGGTAGAGTACAGAATTCGTCGAATAATCTCCAAGCCAAACACCATCATAAGATGCTTGCGAAGTAGTGATTGATGATAGAAATAATCCAGCGATTATTACTGAAACGATAGTTTTTCGCACCCTATCATCCCCTTGTCATTTCATAGATTACTTGAATTATAACATGGGAACACGAATGCAGTTTCAGAAAATTATAAGGAATTACTGGATAAAAAAAGGGAAGAAGCTGCCAAAACGGCAGCTTCCTTAAAGTTACACTTCTAAACCATAATTTCGGCAAAGGGCTGCTAATCCACCTGCAAAACCACTGCCAATTGCATTAAATTTCCAATCGCCATTATGACGATAAAGTTCACAAAAAACAACGGCTGTCTCTACGGAAAAGTCCTCGCCAAGATCAAAGCGCAATATCTCATTATCCGTATCTTCATCAACTAGGCGAACAAAAGCGTTGGAGACTTGGCCGAAATTTTGAAATCTTGCCTCTGCATCATGAATGGTTACTGTAATGGCGATCCGGTGCACATGTGATGGGACTTTACTGAAGTCAATCTTGATCTGTTCATCGTCTCCGTCACCTTCACCCGTACGATTATCTCCTGTATGTTCAACCGAACCTGAAGGGTGGACGAGTTGATTGTAAAAAATAAAGTCCGAATCGTTAACGACTCTGCCATTCGCATCAGCTAAAAACGCCGATGCATCCAAGTCAAAGTCATTTCCGCCATGATAACGATTCGTATCCCAGCCCAGACCACAAACTACTTTCGTTAAGCCTGGGTTTGTTTTTGTTAAATCAATTCTTTGCCCCTTTGACAAGTTAATACCCAAAAGGAATCACCTCAATTTGAACTTTTTACCTTACTTAACTAAAGGAACGAACGACTTCACTAAGGTTTGCTGCATTTGTACCACTGCCGATTGCTGCAAACTTCCATTCATTGCCGTGACGATAAATTTCTCCTGTCACAAGGCAAGTTAAACCGCTGTAATCGTCTGTTAGGTTGTAGTGAAGTAACTCTTGATTATTTCCTGGATTTACGACCCTGATAAATGCATTTTTAATCATTCCAAAATGCTGCTTTCTCTTAACACAGTCGTAAATATTTACAACGAAAACAAGTTTCTGAATATTGGCTGGTACACGGCTTAAATCGATCATTACCTGCTCGTCATCGCCGTCACCATCTCCTGTTAGATTATCTCCTGAGTGTTGTACGCTGCCATCATTGCTTCGCAAGTTTCCGAAGTAAACGACATCCTTGTTGTTTTGAAGCTTATCGTTTGTGCCCAGCATAATAACCGAGGCATCACAGTCCACATTAGCCGCACTGCCGCCGCCAAACAAACCTCCGAATAAGCCGCCGCCACCGCCGCTTTGAACTGGGTCCCAACCTAAACCGACCATGATTTTAGATAATCCTGGATTACTCTTTGTTAAATCCACTCGTTGACCTTTTTGTAAATTAATAGCCAATTCAATCACTCCTAAATAAAGTTTAAGATTGTTTCAATTTTTTAAAGTTATCTTGCAGCTGTTCTAAACGTTTTGTGCCTTCAGCCCTCATTCGTTTATTTTCCTCTTCAATCGCCTTTGTTTCCTGCATACCCTTTATGATAATGTTCCAAGATTCTTCAATGGTCTCAATTTTAATACTTGGGCCACCAGCTAATCTCGCAATATCGGTGCTTTGCTGCGAAATGTTCTGCGCATTCTTAAGAAGCATTTCGTTTGTCCTGCGGTCTAATTCACTCATCGAATCAGCCACTAGCTTTTGTCTTTTCGCTGCCATCGCTTGAATTAACCCATTCTTAAAAATCGGAATGGTCGTGACAAATGCCGAATTAATTTTGCCAATCAGTTTCGTATTTCCTCTTTGTAAAAGACGAATCTGAGGAGCAGTTTGCAGAGCAACCATTTTTGCCATTTCCAGATCATAGATGCGCTGTTCCAATAACTCAATAACATTTTTGAGCGAGTCCAATTGCATGGAAGCCATCTGATCACCAGCAGCTGTCCGGGCTTCAAGCTGTGGAAGTTGATTATTCTTTAATTCCTCTACTTTAATTTCACCCGCAACAATATATTTTTCAAGGGTCAAATAGTATTGATAGTTTTGCTCGTACATTTGTTCGAGCATATTGGTTGAATCAACCATTTCATGCTGATATTTTGATATTTCTATGTATACCTTGTCAATTTCTGAGCCCATGGTTTGGTACTTGCCAAACAGCTTTTCGACCATCTTTTCACCCTTTTTAAAGAGCTTTCCGAAAAGTCCGCCTGACGTCTTTTGAAAGTCCTTTGCATCAAACTTATCCATGATGCGGCCAAGTTGCTTAAGTAGCTCCCCTGAGTCCTCTACTTTCGTTGTCCGCATATTATTTAGGATCTGGTCAGAAAATCGGGAAATTTGTACAGCAGGTTCCTTCCCAAACTCTAGCACTTGAATCTGGTCACGTTCATCAATGGTACGGGCCAAATTTTGAATTTCTGGTTCTTTCCGAAGTGCAAGTTTAATGTCAGAGACTTTTGTTTCTGTGAGGATGTCATCTGCACCTGCTGGCGTTAAGCCGCTTGATGGATTAGGCGTAAGATTCACTTATTAATCTCCCCTTAAATTTTTTAAGATTCCTTGGAAAAGCCCTTTTTTGAAAATGGACGGTTCCTTAAACTCCAATTCAAAAACAACATCTTCGAGCCAATGCTTATCAAATAACCGGTCGTCAAGAAAATTTTCAATATCATTATGGCCTGGAGGATTATATAGGATGATATCGATCCCAAATTGATTTAAAAGTAAAAGCAGTGCTGCATCGGATCTTGTCAGCATACCGGCTAATTCATTATTGAAAATGATTAACTTCGGTACATGTTGAGAGTAGTCAAATTTCTCAATCAACTGAATAATCGGTTTAGGCATAAACAAGGCCTGCGTAAATAAATACATTTTTACGTCTTCTATCGTTTCCGTTGGCAGGGGCTTTAAACCTGGTTTATCACATATTCTTCTCACCGCGTTAGCAATTCCCTTTTGTAAGCCGGTTGATAGGAACGAGTAAGGCCAATAATGTGACTTAATCATGATTTCAGGATTAATAAAGCCATCCTTTCCGTGAGCATTTCGATAATGAAAGCGAAAATCACTTGTGCTTTCCATCGTGATCGGCAAGCGTCGAATCAGTAAACTATGATCTAATTCACTCAGTGATTGCAAACGGTCCCAGTACTCTTTACGATTCTTACTCACACCCTGAATCTTAGCAAAGATGGAAGGAATTTTAACTTGTCCGTTCCCTACCTCAAAATCAGGCCGAATCATAGCTATTTCTTTTCCAAGGATAAAAAGTTCATCATACGTGGTTTTTAACGTAATCGAAGATGGTGTGTAATCCCTTAATTGCCATGGCTTGTAAAGGCCAGAACCCTCTTGGTTTAAAATGGTCTCAATTTCTTTAGAGGCTCGGTAAGCAACCGTTGCTTTACGCGTGCGCTTTGCCTTAGGGAATGGTTCTGCAGGGATCCGATTAGGGTATCCATGAGAGAATATCGGCTCATTCATCATCCCTTCTAAGATATCTTTACCTTCTGGGTGGAAAATGACCAGATCACAGCCTAGCTTTATTAAATAATATAAAAAATATTGATGACTTTTCTTAAAATCGCCATACCACAAAAATTTTGGCATTTCTTTTTGTGGATCGCACTTTTCCAAAACTGGCTCTAAATGATTGATAGACCATTTCACTAGATCAACCAGGACCCGTCTTAAATCATGGTTGACTAAACCGTCTTTTTCAATCTTCGCGAACATCTCTAATGTTGCAATCATCGCTTCGCGCAGTTTCCGATGAATAACTGGGACCCTGGATTTCAACAATAGCTGTTCCCCTTCAAGAAAAGCTGTAAATCGGTTGATGGACAGCTTTTGTTCTCGATGGATATTGATAACTTTTTGAATGGATTGAAAGTGATGGTTATTAATCGTTTTATCCAGTGACTCTTCACTTAATAAATGCAGATTCCATTCTGGAATATTCACATAATCAAAGAGCTGGTTATAATAGTGGTCCTGGTCAATAGGTATTCCAAGGAACTTCCCAATTACTTGCCCAATGTGAATGGTGCCATTTTCTAATGAATAAAATGGCCGCTCTGGCAGTGGCTTCTTCAGCAAAGACTGCCAATTTTCATATGAAAGGGCGACAGGTTGGGCCTTTAACTGATTATATGATGGATTCATTCATAATCCCTTCCCTCTAGAAGCGAAAGCTTTTTTTTCAAGCGTTTAGAAAATTATGTAAGGTTTCCATAACATCATATCACAGTTATTTAATTGGTACATTTGTTTATACGAAACTCCTTAAAAAATGTTTCATACAACATGTATTTCCCTAATTCTTCACCTTTTTCCTTGTCCTTACATACTATTGAGTACTCACACTAAAGTAGGTGACTCAAATGCGTTTTTTATATAAGCGGCCGCGGATGGAGCAGATACAAGAGGAATTGGATACCGTTATGGATGTAATGGTTTCAGATGTTTTTGTTTATCTAGATTTATTTGTTTTCAGTTTCATCTTTACGTTTCTACTATCTCCAATATTGCAATCATTAGCCTTGTCAGTCCTATTCTGCTTAGGAACGTATAGTTTATTTTCCTGTGTTTATTTTTTCGTTATTACCCGAAAAGAGAAAAAGATTAAACTGTAAGACGAAGCAGTTGTAGAAATTGCAGGATAATCTCCTCCCCTGCACCGATCCCCTTATTTTTTGTCAGAGTATAATCATTGGTGCCTGACACCCTTGCCAGTTCCCCGTGGGCCGGGACAAAACGATAGTGGCAGTTTTTCAGAAAGTCCCAATCTAGTATGGAGTCCCCCGCACCAGCAATTACTTTCATTCCTTCTCGTTTTGAGATATATTCAAGTGCGTCTCCTTTGCTAATTGCTCTAGGGATAAAGTAGAGTTTTCTCCCTTGTAAGGAGATTCTCCATCCATTTAGAACTGCCACTTTATGAATCACTTGGAGATCAGAAGCAGGTGGAAGACTGTTTAAGATGAAATAGAAAAATAAATTTTCTGCCTGCTTCATTTGCCCATCAAATTGAAAACTTTCCTTTTTTAACTTAGCAAGCAGTTCCTTTTGGGTAACTGATTCCTCCGTCATACGGTTGATAATATGTGCTGACCACTCTTTCAACAACATACCCTGATAAATGATATTGGCCCCATTTGAAGTGATTGCATATTTAATTGCAATGTCATCCTTAAAAATATGAAAACGGTTAAATTGTTCCGTTGTCCTTGTGGTAACTGGAATAAATAAACTATTCCTTGCTAACTCTTTTAATGCTGAATAGGATGTTTCAGTCATATAGGCAACCCAGTTATCGTCTTTTCTTTCAACTGGTTTAAGAAGGCTTGGATCATCGTTACCTAGATCCTCAATCGCCCGGTTTGAATAAACCAATGTACGGTCAAGGTCAGATGCAAAAATCATACATTACTCTCCTTAACCGATTTAATTAAGCCGCAGCATAAATACTTTAAGTTTGGATATGGTACGACTTCTACTCCCTTTTCTTCTGCGAGCATAAGAATATGTTTGACGAATGGACTTGAAGGATCACGCATCAGAATTTTCCATGGAACCCTGCGAAGTAATACTCTCGTTGTTTCGCCAACCCCTGGTTTAATAAAATGAGGGCTCCTAATTCCAAATTCAGTTTGAATTCGTTTGACGTCCTCCATCCCTAGGAATCCCGTTTCTATTCTTTCGTCAACCATGTTTCGAGTGACCTCAGCAGCTTCCACAGAAATGGTTCCAAATTCCTTACTAATCAAATCAATATATTGATTGGAAACATCGATGGGAATCAATTCCTGGTAATACTTGGCTCCATGGAAATCATCCTTGCCGATATATAGATCATTTAAAACGGTTCTGCTTACCAACCCAGATACGGTTGAGTTAAGACAAGCGCTTGGGATTAAAAAATCTTCCCTTGTTCCAAACAATGTTGTGCAGTAGCCGGGATCAGCAATAACTGCCAATGTGTCATCCAGTGAGACCCCGTATTTTTTTTTGTACTCGTGACAGGCTTTTGTCAATTCTTTCGAAATGGCCCCCTTACCCGTCCATCCATCAACAAACTGAATTTCAGCATTAGGGTGTTGAGTTAAAATGTAATTCAAGGCATTTTCATCGATCCCTCTATCACGAATGATAGATATACTATAATGCGGCACTGAAACATGGCAGTTCATGTGTATATATCTTTTTATCAAAATTCCAACCGGTGTTCCTGCACGTGCAAGGGACACGAGCACAGTCTTATCACCTTTCGATTGATAGATTCGTTCGGCCACAATCCCAATGCATAAGGCCACTTTTTTCTTATACTCCTTGAGAGTGGACCAGAATAATTCCACATAGGCATTTGGCGGCTGGTACTCGATAGGTAACGATTCACTGTAGTGAACACCTGATTGAACCTTCATTTCTCGATTCTCTGTGGTATCCTCTAGAGAAATCTCACTTAAATCCTTTAATAGAAATTGAACGTCCTCCGCTTTATAACTTCCGATGCTTGCTGGTTTATTGGTTGTGCTTTTCATTTTGTTCCCCTCGATTATTAGAAAAATAGACGAGCCTAATCATCTTTATTTGTAATTTCTCTAGTTCTTTCAGAAGCGGCTGTAAACTCTCTAATTCTACTTTTCTTTCCATGAAAACAAATAATTCATCGTAGAATCCTGGAGGGATGTTGTAAACAAAGTGAGTTATCGATAAGTCTTCAGGATTTGGAAAAGACTCTCCGAACCTTGCCCCATAACCCACTTTGTTTTTAGTAAAGATAGGGCTGCGGGTGGTCGATTGATAAAATATCCCACTGCCCATTAGAGACGCGAGTTTCATGGGAAGATACATAAACTCTCCCGTTCCTAAGCAAAGAGTCTTATGCCCCGATCTTTTTTGATTCAATATTACTGCAGCTAGGGAGGCTTTATGGTGAAGATTATTATTGTCTGGACTACTAAGACCAAATCGACCTGTTTCGTAAATAAATGCTGATTGATTCATTGGGTTATCCACAGAAAAGGTGGTGTTCGAAAAAAAGGGAGATAGGTCAATCCATTCTATGGATGCTTTTGCATAATCTTCTCTTTCATTGATTGGTGAATGGTTCACTAGTTCTCGAATCTGCTTCACCTGGACAGTACCCGTTATCAGACTTACGACATTGATTTTTATATCAAGCTCCTGTTGAACCTGTTGAAATCTTTTTCGATCCTGTTCTGAACGCCAATCCAAAATGGAAACGATCGTATAGACTTGTCTCGGAAATTTGCTATGAATCGATTCGATAATATTTAAGGCCGTTTTTCCTGTGGTCAATTCATCATCAACAAGGATAATTTCTCGTCCATTTTGAATCATCTCTAACGGAACATAGCAGCGGTGGGATGTTGCATGAGAATGCTCTTCTTCAAAGGTAATTTCCGGTCTTAACTGCTTGATTTCTTCCCGAGTGGTATGGAAATATTCGGCGTTTTGAAAACAATCAAAGAAGGCATGACCCAGGGCTGTGGCTGTTTCAGCAAAACCAATCACTACTGGACAAACATGTTCAGGAACAAACGCCTTACTCTTATATAATTCTTCTCTATAAAATGAGGTTAATAGTTTCTCAGTTTCTACATATTTAATTCCCTGAACCATTTCTAAATATCTTGCACCTAGGAGGGCAGCAGTCAACAGCCCTTTATGGGGATTTATCGGTAGGTGTTTACCAAGCACCTTACTTACGAAAAGGAACGAACGCTTCTTATTAATCCTTGCAGCCATGGTAAATAACTCTTGGATCGACAATTCATACGGATTTTCAGTCACTTCTATCTCGGTTTCAATCGAGTCTAAAATATTATACGTAAACTTCTTTTTTGATAAGGTCAATGGTTGTGAATTCTTCATGCAGCACCCCGTATAACTTTGATTTTAAGATGGTTTTCTTAGCCCAATAATAGTGAGGTTTAATCTCATTCATTTTATTTGCAAAATTACTTTTCATCACACCAATTTCCCCTGTAGCCGCTTTTATGATATTGCTGGCATCAATGAATTCTTCGTAGGAAACCACATTTAGCGCTTGAACGACTTTGATATGTGTGGGATGGATAATCGTTTTACCTGTTAGTCCGTTTGCGATATCCATGAGGACTTCCTGGATTAATCCATCCATATGATCATCAATCAATTTTGCCCGCCATTTCAGCCCTTCATTACCATATCTCTCACGAAAAGGGGTTTGCCTTAACTGTGGCTTGAGCATTCTTTTTTTCGCAGAAAAATACTCCCAGACAGGACCAGAAACAACGTAGGGACTGTCAAAACGTTGAAAGACATTGATTATATCAGAAATGCAATCTCTCAAAACTGCTATATCATACACCGTTGTGTCTGCACTTCGGCGTATTCCATATAATCCACAAAAATCGGTCGCCCCAATCCGAACATTTAGAATATGTTCCTTGTAACGATCAAGTAGATTTTTTATGCCTATTAATTCATCCATTCTCGATTCTTTTTGGATGACCTTGGCTGTCTCCAAAATGGGCATAGCATAAAATGGATGCTGCTTAGTATGAATTCGACTTACCTCTAATAATAGTTCTTCACCTGTTTCAGCACTGAATTTTGGAAGCACCACTCCTGTCAGGAGATGAATAGCATCAGCTAATTGAGCCGTTACCCGTTTAAACTGTTCAAGATTCCGAATTCGGATAAACATTAGTGGGAGATCCATATAGCATAGGAACCCCTTACTCATTTCAGCATGTAATTTTACCAATTCATTGATGAGCCTTGTTTCCGCATCAGTTACCTCGTGATCTCCTACAGCATCTTCTAAGTCGATTACAAGCGAGGTCAATCCTTCATGCTTTTTGGATAATATCTCTTGATGAATATTTGGGCGTGTCGCTGGCATATAAAGAGTAGCTCCTAAACCATAGGATAGGAGTTCACGCTTAGAGTATTTAGTAAATGTCTGCGGTTTTTGAAAGAAGAAGCGTTTAATTTCATCCTGGTAAAAGTATGTAAAAAATTCCATAACCAATTTCTCCTCTTTTAAAGCTAAAAAATAGAGGAGACGGACTCTCGTCAGCTCCCCTTTTAATTCAATAGATTATGATTGGTTTTCTTTACTGGCTTCTTTTTTCTTATTCATAAAGTGAACAATAAAGGTAGCTCCAAATGTTACAGCTAAAATGATAAAGAAATGTAATGATTCAATATGAATGTTGAATAACGGTAAGGTTAGAGCCATCTTAATAGAAATAATCAGGATTAAGATGTAAGCAGTAGTTTCAAGTTCGGGAATTCTATCAATTAATGTGAGGAATACACCAGCAACACCCCGCATCATTAATACACCTAGGATTCCACCTACAAACAGTATCCAAACTTGGTTGCTGACCCCAAATGCAGCAAGAACACTATCGACCGAGAAAGCAATATCCATTAATTCAACAGCTGCTACGGTTCCCCAGAAGGTACCAAATAGACGAATTAGCAAGCCGCCTTGATTAATTCCTTCTGCTTCCTCTTCATCATGACCAGTATCGCCTTTACGCTTATCGATGAAATACTTAATCGCTAACCACGCAAGATAGGCGGCCCCAAGAGCTTTGATGACCCAAAACTTGATTAAGTATACTCCGATTCCAATAGCGATAAATCGGAATATATATGCACCTAATAAACCATAGAATAAAGCTCTTTTCCGCTTTTCAGGCGGCAAGTGTTTAACCATTACGGCCAACACAAGCGCGTTATCCGCAGAAAGCAGGCCTTCTAAAATAATAAGAGTCCCTATAAGTCCCCAGCTGACCGGATCTGATAATATCTTACCCCACATATCTAAATCAAAAAATTGTGCATATGTGTCCAAGATATGATTAATAACTGACATTTAGAATAATTCCTCCCAAGTTGTTAAGAAAGTTTTTGTAAAAAGACCCAGTATGAAACTGGATCTTTCACATTTAACAATTAACCAATCTGTAAGCCGAAGTCTGTGGCAAGTGCAGCTAAACCGCCTTGATAGCCGCTGCCAATAGCACTGAATTTCCATTCACCATTGTGACGATATAATTCCCCGACAACAATGGCTGTTTCAATCGAGAAATCCTCACCTAAATCATAGCGAATTAATTCTTCTCCGTTGGCCTCATTATAGATACGGGCATAAGCATTTGAAACCTGACCAAAGTTTTGGTTTCTGCTGTCTGCATCGTGAATTGTAATTGTAAAAGCAATTCGCTGAATATTAGCAGGGATAGATGTAAGATTTACTTTCACACCCTCGTCATCACCATCCCCAGCACCTGTGCGATTATCACCAGTATGTACAACAGCACCATTTGCTCCTTGAGGATTATTATAGAAAATAAAGTCAGTTTCATTCGTCACTTTTCCATTTTCTCCTAATAAGAAAACAGATGAATCTAAATCAAAATCATTACCGCCATCATATTTGTTCGTGTCCCATCCAAGTCCAACTACCACGTTTGTTAATCCTGGATTGGTTTTTGTTAAATCCACTTTTTGACCTTTTGATAAACTTACTGCCATTTTTCATTCCTCCATTTTAGGTAATAGTCTATTTACGAGTTTGTCATAAAAAGGTTTCAATTATTATAATAATTTTTTTTTGTGCTTATTAGCAAATCACTTTAACTCATCCATTTGGGTGGTGTATTTTTAGCCCAATAAATGGCCCCTAATTCATGGTGGTTCTGGAAATCATCATGATAGGTGTGATAATGAAAGTTAAACCAATAGCCTTCTTGTGGCGGATTATCCCGTCTCACATGGAAACGAAGGACATCTTTACCGGTTCCTCGATTATTAATATTAAATATTTTCTCCGAATGTCCTGCCCCGGGTTGTTCTGTAATAGTGAGATTTTTTAAATCTTCTTCAGGAAATTGAATGGCCATCTCCTCAAGAGCTCTTTCGATATTCGGTAAAATAATTTCTTTGAATTCATTTTCGATGACAGGTTTTATTTTAGTACCAAATTTCTGATAGGACTGGATTTCTGCCTGTTTCATCAGTTCCTCTATAAATTTATCTCTATCAAACTCCGCTGTTTCCTCAAACGTGTTCACTTTTCCATAGGAATCTTCGGTTGACGGGGCTTCAAACGCATCACGATCCGTGAGATTCTCTGCGTTTATATGGTCTATTAATTGTGTTGGTGTAACAAGTCCAAAAGTTAAAACGGAAACTAGTACAAATAACGTTTTACGAACCCAATTGTTCATTATTAATCACCCTATTCTTTATTCAATTTTCTATTATTATCTCAAATTAGTTATTATAGAAAATATTATACTTCCTTTTACACATAATTGGAAAAATTTCCGTCCAACACTACAAAAAAAAGGATGTCGGCTGACATCCTTTTTAACAATGGGCTTCGAATGCCCCGAGTAAATTATGCATTACTGATTCCATCGGCATTCCTTCAATATCATGTCTTGGAATAAAATGAACAACTTTTTTATCCTTTAATAATGCCATTGAAGGAGATGATGGTTCAATTCCTTCAAAATACTCACGCATTTTTGCGGTTGCTTCTTTATCCTGTCCAGCAAACACGGTTACGATATGGTTCGGTTTTTTCTCGCTATTTAGGACAGCTTGCGTTGCCGCAGGACGAGCCAACCCAGCCGCACAACCGCATACGGAATTTACGACAACAAGCGTTGTTCCACTCACATTTTCCATAAATTGTTCTACCTCTTGAGCTGTTGCGAGCTCTTCAAAACCAGCTCTTGTTAATTCTTCTCGCATCGGTAAAACCATTTGTTTCATATATTCTTCATATGCATTTGACAATTTTAATCACTCCGTTTCGGTTCATCCACTTTAGAATACCTAATCTACTGCCTATTTGCAATTTTATTCAACGCTCTTCCTAGCTTCCGTCATTTGCTTCCAAACAGACCCCTTTGCTTCTGAGCCGCCTTCTATTCTTTCGATCGCCATTTTTATTTGCAAACTGACTTCAAACTCCGAATCATTTTCGGCAGCTTTTAATGCCGGAAGTGCCTTTTCATCGCCTGCTTCATATAAAAACATAGCTGCCCGCCAGCGGACAAGCTTGCTCTTATCCTGCAATGCCTTCATCATTTCGTCTGTGGCTTCCGAAAACCCTAAATCTGATAGACAATCTCCCGCTGTCCTGCGAACAGTCACCGTTTTATCTTTCAGTGCCTTATACAGTAACGGCAATACTTTCTTTTCCTTGATCATACCTAGGTACACGGTTGCTAGCCTTCGAATCGAAGCCTTTTCATCTGATAACGCTTTTTCCAGGACTGGTAAATCCTCTAATTCTGGGTCATCCATTTGTTCGAGAACCTGATAGCGAATTTGCCAATCCGGATTATCTAACTCTTTTAACGATACTTTTTTGCGCTTCTTACTATATTTTAATTCCGGCTTAGGATCAGTGGATTGTGCTTTTGCAACCAATTCTTCAAGCCGCACCTCAGGATAGGCGGCAATAAGTTCATCCACCACTTCCTGGCCGATCTGCTCAAACTCTCCATAGCGGACGCCTTGATTTTGCCATTTTCTAAGTAAAAGGTAATGATCATCAGGCAGCTGTGCCCGTTCTCTTGCTTTTAAAAAGGATTCCGGCATTCCAAACCTTTTTTCTGATGTGCCGTCCGTAAGCTTTACTTGGAGGGGAATATCTTTAAACATCTGGATTTCAACCTTAATCTCACCAAAATGTTCGTTGATCTGATTGGTTTGGCTAATTTCCTCCACTTTTTCACCAAATGCTTGGCGTACTTGCGGCAATAATTCCTTCCAATCATATTTCGCATTTCGTTCAATGGCAAGAAAATCTGCCACATGATAAACACCTTTTATACCATCAATTTGAAGGATGGCTTGAATCATTGCTGGAGCATCAGCAACAGTTTCTTTTTTATAATTATGGCTCTTCCCCATGGGAAGTTCTTCATCTAAAATGATCTTCATTGTATTTGGACTTGGCGTTGGTTCAATCGCTTTAATTTTCAACACGATCACCTCATTCCTTTTCCGCGAGTTCGGCCAAGTATGACCAGCGCTCGATTAAATGTTCGAGTTTCTCGTTCAATTCAGTTTCTTGCTTCATTAAGTCTTGTGCCTTGGTAAAATCACTGCCTGTCTTTGCCATTTCTGAAGCTATTTCTTCCAGGCGGGTTTCCGTTGTCTCGATGTCTTGATCAATGGATTCCCATTCTTTTTTCTCTGAATAGGTCATTCTTTTCTTTTTTTCTTTTTCAATTGGCTTTGTTGGCTTAGCGGTAACAGTGACTGTTTTTTGTGCCTCTAATGCCGATTCCTTTTCAAGATACTCTGTGTAATTTCCATAGAAGGATTCAATTGCCCCTTCCCCTTGTAGAACGAGAAGCTGCTCTGCCACCTTATCTAAGAAATAGCGGTCATGGGAAACCGTAATCACCACTCCTGGAAAATCCTCCAAATAATCTTCGAGAACGGTCAGTGTCTGTGTATCAAGGTCATTTGTAGGTTCGTCCAATAGAAGCACATTTGGAGCTGTCATTAGTATTTTCAATAAGTATAAACGTCGTTTTTCACCACCCGATAACTTGCGGATTGGTGTTCCGTGCGTAAATGGCGGAAACAAAAACCGTTCAAGCATTTGGGCCGCTGAGATTGTTTTCCCATCCGAGGTGTTTACAACTTCGGCTGTCTCTTTAATATATTCAATCATCCGCTTATTTTCATCCATGTCTTCGCTTTCCTGGGTATAATAAGCGATTTTCACGGTCTGGCCCATGATGAATTCCCCTTCATCCAGCGGGATTTGTTTAGCAAGAATATTCAACAGAGTTGATTTACCCGTCCCGTTTTTCCCGATAATCCCCATTCTGTCCCCAGGTTTTACTAACAAATTAAAGTGATTTAGGATTGTTCTTGATCCGAATCGCTTGGAAGCATCCTTCAGTTCAAATACTTGTTTTCCTAGGCGGCTTCCGTTTAAAGTAATATCAAGTTTTTCAGAGGCTGGTTTTCCATTAGTAACCTTCTCATCCAGCTCTTCAAATCGTTGAATCCTGGCTTTTTGTTTTGTTGTTCTTGCTTTTGCGCCGCGCCGGATCCATTCAAGTTCTCTTCTAAAAAGATTTTTTCTTTTTTCAAAAGTCGCTGCCTCATTCTCTTCACGAATCGCTTTTGCTTCTAAAAAGGCTGCATAATTGCCTTTATAACTATATATTTGACCGCCATCTAGTTCAAACATCCGATTTGCCACTCGGTCTAAAAAGTAACGGTCGTGAGTGACAAGCAAAATCGAACCACTATACCTGCTTAAATAATCTTCCAACCATTTCACCGAATCAAAATCTAGATGGTTGGTTGGCTCATCTAAAATAAGTAAATCTGGTTCAGCAATCAAAACTTGTGCTAATGCGACTCGCTTCTTTTGCCCCCCGGACATTTCACCAATTCTTTTTGTAAAATCTTCAATCCCTAATTTCGTTAAAATCGATTTTGCATTTGTGCTCGCATCCCAGGCATTTAGCGCATCCATCTGCTTTTGCAAACGAAAAAGGTCTTCTTGGATTTTCGTATCATTTGGGGAACTAGTAAGCTCCAGCAATGTTTTTTCATAGGAGCGCATTAGTTTGAGAATTGGGGCTTCACCATGGAAAACCTGCTCTAGCACTGATTTATCCCCATCTAATTCTGGCTGCTGATTTAAAAATGTGATTGAATAATCTTTGCTTGTAATGATTTTGCCTTCATCCGGCGTATCCAGCCCAGCAATAATTTTTAATAGTGATGATTTACCAGTTCCATTGACCCCGATTAACCCGACACGCTCTTTTTCTCCAATCGTAAAGGAAATAGAGTTAAAGAGTTGTTTTTCCCCATATGTTTTTGAAACATTTTCAACTGTGAGCATTTTCATACCTGTCCATCCCATTCTCGGTAAAATTGTTCTAAAAAAGTTACCATCATTTGTTGACGACTCTCTGCCATTTTTCGAGCAGTATCTGTATTTAGTAAGTCTTTCAATTTAAGCAGTTTTTCATAGAAATGATGAATACTTGTTGATTTCCCTTTTCGATACTCTTCTAAAGTCATTTCATTTCTTACAGAAATGCTTGGGTCATAAATGGATTGCCCTTTTTTGCCGCCGTAGGCAAACGCCCTCGCAATCCCGATGGCTCCAATCGCATCTAAACGGTCCGCATCCTGAACAATTTTTGCTTCAATCGTGGACAGTGTCGTCCTTTGTCCACCCTTAAAGGAAATCGTTTCGATAATCTGTTTTATATGTCTTTTATCAGTATCTGTCAGCAGAAGGGTTTGTAAAAAAGATTCCAGTTTTTCTTCCCCTTTTTCACTGCTTTCATTGAGCTTTTCATCTGCTATGTCATGGAGAAGGGCCGCCATTTCAATAATGAACGGATCTCCTGTCGTTTCTTCCTTGCAAATATGTAGGGCATTTCTTCGAACACGATCCACATGAAACCAATCATGGCCAGTAGCGTCTTCCCCTAATTCGTTGCGGACATAATTTTCTGTTTGTTCTATCACTTGGTTTCTCATTTTCACGAACACCCACTTTCACCCTTGCTATTTTATCATGAAAAACAAATAAAAAATAACCCCGAAGAATCGGGATTATTTTTTATTTGCTTGACGTCCACTTTTTTTCTGACTTTGCGATTTGGTATTACCAATCTGAAATTCACTGCCAAGTTCGATATCATTTCGTTTGTCTTGTTTTTCAATTTGCTCTCTCGTTTGGTTCGCATTTTGTCTACCTTGCTTACTAATTGCGCATCTTCCTCTCATTTAAAATCAAGTGCAAAATTAGTATGCTCCATCCAAGAAAAAGTTATTTCAAGCCGTTGTGCCAACTGATTCCAAGCGTATTTTCACCTGCATGTACACCGATCACTGCTCCTAAGGGACAACGAACTATCTTTAAATCAGGAAATTCCTTGCTTATTTCATATTCCCAATTGGAGGCTTGTTCCTCATGCAATCCATATAAAATATATACTTCTTTAAAGTGATGCTGCTCGTAGGATAATCGTAAATAATCCACTATTCTTTCTTTCGCCTTTTTCTCACTTCTTGCTTTTTCTTTTACATTCAATGCCCCGTCTACGATGGAAATAATCGGTTTAACATTAAGCATACTGCCGAGAAAGAATTTCAAGCCTGACATTCTGCCACTTCGGTGGAGTTGTTCTAAACTTCCAACAAGGACATAAGTCTCGTTCGTTTTCTTGATCCTTTCAAGTTGGTCGATTACCGAATCAAGACTAGCACCAGCCTCCATAAAAGCCATTCCCTCTTTTAGCAAGGCTGTCATCGGATAAGTAAGAATGTTAGAATCAAACGTGGTAACCGGAATTTCAACCAATTTTGCTGCTTGCTCACTTGAGGATACCGTACCACTTAACTTTCCTGATAAAAGTACAGCAACCACTTGGTCATAATCCGCTGACAATTTTTCGTAGAGTGCTTGAAATGCCCCAATAGAAGGCTGTGATGTTTTTGGAGGATTTTTAAGCTGCTTTAGTCGATCAAATAATTGAGCAGATGTTAAGTCAATCCCATCTGAATATTCCTCGCCATCAAGTAAAATTGTTAACGGTATTGTATATAAATCCGGATGATTTCTTAATTCTTCATCTAAATAGGCAGTACTATCTGTAACCCATGCCGTTTTGACCAACGTCATCTCCCCTTATAATAATTTTGAACTAGTATGTAAATTAATCGTACATAAAAATTAGAATATTGTAAATATTATAAGAAAAACAACAAAACCAGCCTTCAATAAAAAAAGCTGGTTTTGGATTTTTAACGAATTTCCTCGTTTAGTTTCTTTAGGGTAGTGATGATAAACTCCGTCATTTCGACTAAGTCCTCGATTTGGTCTTCATGAATCAGCCGATCAAATTCAATCTTTATTATAAGAGCTTTCACTGGATCAATGCTTAACGGGTCATAGAGTACTCTTTGAGTTATTGTTCTGGTCGGCCCCCAAATATCCACTAAGAGGGCTTTTAGTGCGGTAAAATCTATGTCCAATTCATCTTTAGCTGTATGAAATTGCAGACTTAACATACATCCTGCCTGCTCCTCTGATTGGAAGGATGGTAAAAGCTCCGCGGCTAAATTAACAAGTCCTGATTGCAATTCGATTGTCGCCTTTACCTTTTTTTCGGGTAATCGGAACGAAATGTCAAATGTTCGTGACATTTTAGCCATATTAAATGAATCGTTTCGATCGGTAATAACTATCTCTCCACAAATATCCAGATCATAAAGAGCCCCTTCAATCACTACTTTCATATTATCAAATGCAGTTGGATCAAACATAAACTTTCGACTCTCCTCTTAGAATAGCCCGATTGCATTCCCGTTTTCATCGACATCCATATTTAAGGCTGCCGGTTTTTTTGGTAATCCCGGCATCGTCATGACATCTCCCGTTAAGGCGACAATAAATCCAGCCCCGATTGAAGGTTTAAATTCCCTGACTGTTACATTGAAATCCGAAGGTCTGCCTAACTTTGATGGATCATCAGATAAAGAATACTGGGATTTCGCCATACAAACAGCCAAATTAGACCAGCCAAACTTTTCAAAATCAATTAATTGTTTTTTTGCTTTTGATGAAAGTTCAACTTCGTTTCCACCATAAACTTTTTGAACAATCGTCCGAACTTTCTTTTCAATCGAATCCGATAAGTCATAGAGCGGTTTAAAATGGTTTTCTTCCCTGTCCATGACAGCTAACAGTTTATTAGCAAGATCGATGCCTCCTGCTCCACCCTTTTCCCAGACTTCAGTTAAAGCAACGGCCACATTTTCTCTTTGACACCATTCAAGTAATGTGTCTACTTCCTGTTTGGTATCGGTGATGAATTTGTTAACGGCCACAACAACTGGTAATCCAAAGCTCTGAATGGTCTCAATATGTTTCTTTAGATTTGCAAAACCCAGCGTTAATGATGGAATATTTTCTTTAGCTAACTCACTTTTCACTACACCGCCATGCATTTTCAAAGCACGAATTGTTGCAACAATAACAACAGCCTCCGGTTTAATACCTGCACTTCTCGATTTTATATGTAAAAATTTCTCTGCACCCAAATCAGCACCAAACCCTGCTTCTGTAATAACATAATCCGCTAATTTAGCTGCTGTGGTTGTTGCAATTACACTGTTACATCCATGGGCAATATTTGCAAATGGACCGCCATGAATTAGAGCTGGCGTGTGTTCAATCGTTTGTACAAGATTGGGTTTAACCGCATCTTTTAACAATAACGTTAATGCACCTTCCACCCCTAAATCACCAACAGTCACTGGATTCTTATCATAATTATAAGCTACAACCATCCGAGATAATCGTAATTTTAAATCTTTTAAGTCTGTGGCTAAACATAGAACCGCCATAATTTCTGATGCAACTGTAATATCAAAACCATCTTCACGAGGCACCCCTTGGAGTGGGCCGCCAAGGCCGATAATTACTTTTCTTAAGGCTCTGTCATTTAAATCTACCGCCCGTTTCCAGACAATCCTGCGTTGATCAATGTTAAGTTCGTTACCCTGTTGGAGATGATTATCGATTAATGCCGCGAGGGCATTGTTTGCAGTCGTTATCGCGTGAAGATCTCCAGTAAAGTGTAGATTGATATCTTCCATTGGCAGGACTTGTGAGTACCCACCACCAGTCGCCCCGCCTTTAATACCCATTGTAGGGCCCAGGGAAGGCTCTCTTATAGCGATCATTGTTTTTTTACCAATTTTATTGAAAGCATCGGCCAGTCCAACCGTTACGGTCGACTTTCCTTCGCCAGCCGGTGTTGGATTAATGGAAGTGACAAGAATTATTTTCCCACTTTCCTTCGTTCTCAGTTTAGCAAGAGCTTCGTTTGAAATTTTGGCCTTGTATTTACCAAAGAGCTCTAAATCATCCGCTTCCAGACCAATTTTTTCTGCTATTTCAACAATTGGTCTCATCTCTGAATCTTGTGCAATTTCAATGTCTGATTTCACTATTGTTTTTAATACCACCTTTATCCCCCGCATTCAGCATTAGAAATGACCTACGGTTTCATTGTATCAAAAAAGCGCTTTCAATCAATTTGTTAATTATGAACAAATTATTATCTTTTCTGAATTTAGAATAATGTTTATAATATAAATATTAAATATTATAAATATTCATTGACTTCATGTCGTATGTAGTAGTTATATTAATGGATGTAGTATTAGATAAACGCATGAAATTAAACCAGAAAAAGGGGATGGTCACTTGCCAATTAACATTCCAAAACTTCTTCCTGCGAGGGAAATTCTTGAAACAGAAAATATCTTCATCATGGATAACGAACGTGCCATTGCTCAGGACATCAGACCGCTAAATATACTCATTCTGAATTTAATGCCTGAAAAAGAAAGAGCAGAAACACAGCTTTTACGATTATTAGGAAACTCGCCCTTACAAGTAAATGTTAATTTTTTAAAAACGAATTCATATGAATCTACTCATACGAGTAAACAGCATCTCGAACAGTTTTACACGACCTTTTCACAAGTGAAGAACCTGAAATTTGACGGGATGATTATCACTGGTGCCCCTGTGGAACTGTTAGAATATGATCAAGTGAAATATTGGTCAGAGTTAACAGAAATAATGGATTGGGCCAATGAAAATGTCACTTCGACATTACATATTTGTTGGGGAGCCCAGGCTGCACTACATTATCATTACGGAATTGGTAAATTTGAATTACAGAGAAAATGCTCCGGCATTTATGCCCACCGGATTTTTGAACAAAATGATATTTTGCTGCGTGGTTTTGATGATCAATTTTACGCTCCGCATTCCCGTTATACAGATGTTTCGATCGAAGCGATTAAAAAGAATACAGAACTAAAATTATTAGCTGCCTCAGATGATGCAGGAGCCTTATTAATTGCATCTCGCGATAGAAAGCATGTAATGATTACTGGACATTTAGAATATGAATCAGATTCGCTTGCACAGGAATACGAAAGGGATGTGAATAAGGGTCTTGAAATCCATATTCCCGAAAACTACTTCCCAAATAATGATCCAACCCAACCGCCAATAAATCGCTGGCGGTCCCATGGCCATTTATTCTTTTCAAACTGGCTCAATTATTATGTCTACCAAGAAACCCCTTTTTTTTGGGCTTAACAGAAAGCATCGGAAAATAACTTCCGATGCTTTTTTAAGTTTATTTTTTTTAAAAATAGAAAGAATATAGAAAAAGTAAGAGGCTCCATAAAAAATCTAAAGGGGAGAGTTTGTATGGAATCAATCGTTGCACTTCATCGCAATTACTTTGGTGAAATTATTAACTTCGTTACTTCCGAGGGGCGAATCATCTCGTATCGAAAGGCGTTACAAGAGGCTGAAGACGGTCTAATCCAAGGGGTTCAGGCGATAGAGGAAGAACATGGGAAAATGTCTTTAATCCCAGAAAGCAGCCAATCTTTTGACCAGTTCCCAGATTTATATTAAAAGCACCTAGCTTAATTTGCTAGGTGCTTTCTTATTATTCATTTTCATTCTGTTTTTGAATTTCATTTAATGCATCAATTCGCTTTTGATCCTCTTCAAAAAACTGAACAAGGTCACCAATTCGATCGATGGAATCCCAACTTAAATGGTGCTCAATCCCTTCAACATCGTTATAAATATTTTCATCTTTTACACCGATGATTTTTAGGAATTGTTCTAGCAAATCATGTCTAAAGACAAGTCGTTTACCAATCTTTTTACCCTTTGTTGTTAACACGAGACCTCTATATTTTTCATAAACTAAGTACTCATCTTTATCAAGCTTTTGCACCATTTTCGTTACTGAGGAGGGATGTACAGACAGCGCTTCGGCAATATCTGAGACCCGAGCGTATCCTTTTTCTTCAATCAATATATATATTTGTTCAATATAATCTTCCATACTTGGTGTTGGCATCCCATACCCTCCAAAAAAATTACTCAACTAAAAGTGTACTATAAGAAAAAAATAGTGACAAGGAACTTTATCATTTATCTATAAATACTTCCTTATTTTGAGGCTTTTGTTCAAATAAAAATTTGACCCTTTTTTCAGATTCGTCTAAATAAAGCCGGGCATTAAAAGTTTTTTCTTTATTAACAAACCCTTCAATCAGCTCTGTTTTCCCTTCAGATAAAAGAAGCTTAATATTCTTTTGCGTAATGTTTTTACCTAAAATCTTCTTGGATATAGTAAAATCACAATGATTTTTTTGGTAGTTGGAACAGCCATAAAAACTGCCCTTGTCCACTACCGATCCCTCACATTTTTTACAAGTCCCTAATTTGGTAGACTGCTTTCTTCCCTTTTGCTTTCCTGGTGCAAAATTTTCACGCATTTCATCTGAAAACGACCAATTTGCCGCTTGGTCTATACTAGACGTAAATAAATGAAAAACCATCTTTTTCGTTTGCTCCATGAAATGTTTGGGCGCTGCAGATCCTTCTGAAATTTCCTTCAATTTCTGTTCCCACTTGGCGGTCATTTCAGGTGAAGCTAAAATTTCTTTGCCGATGGCTTCGATCAGGATTTTGGCCTTTGCTGTGGCATAAACTAAATTTTTGTTTACCTCAATATATAAACGGTCCTTTAACATCGTAATAATGCCAGCTCTCGTCGCTTCCGTGCCAAGACCCTCAGTTTTAGTTAGGATTTTTTCAAGCTCTTTATCATCTATATGCTTTCCGGCCGTTTTCATTAACGTAATCAATTGACCTTCGGTATAACGTTTTGGAGGCTGAGTCTTACTTTCTTTCACTTCCACTTTATCTGTCTTACCTTGCTCACCCTCTGTTAACTTTGGCAGTGCAGGCTCATCATCATTATCTTTTGGTTTCAGTACCTTTCGCCAGCCTTCCTCAATCTGTACCTTACCTTTTGAGATAAATGCCGCCCTGCCATCTACCAATGTAGTTACAGTAGTATATTCCGCAATCGCCTTATTGTAGTGTGCAGCTATTAAACTTGTTACGACTAAATCATATATTTTCTTTTCATCTGGGGTAAGCCGTTCTACATTTGGGATTTGTTCCGTTGGAATAATTGCGTAGTGGTCCGTGACCTTCTTTTCATTCACATAGCGTTTGTTTTCTGAAATAGATGTTATTGGCAAGGGGAAGAAACTCTCGTAATCCTTAATATGACTTAATTTGTTTAAGATATCTGGGAAAGTATTGGCTTCTTCTTTCGTTACATACCGTGAGTCGGAACGAGGGTATGAGACATTTCCTTTTTGATAGAGCTTTTGCATAACATCTAGTGTTTTCTTCGGAGAAAATTTAAACCGTTTGTTCGCCTCAGCTTGTAGAGCCGATAGATTGTATAAGAGTGGTGGGAGAAATTCTTTTCTTTCTGATTGAACCTCACTAACCTCAGCGGGTTTACCTTTGCAAAAAGCCGCGACTTTATCTGCTAACTCTTTTTTATTTACTCGAGTTTCGCCATCATTCTGCCATTTTCCCGTGTACTTTTTTCCATCCATAATAAAATGTGCTAGAACCTCCCAAAAGGGATCCGACTTAAAGTTCTCTATCTCTAGTTCTCTTTTAACAATCAGGGCTAAAGTTGGGGTTTGCACTCTGCCAACTGAAAAAACATCAGAAAATCCTTGTTTTTGAAGTAAGAGGCTATAGAGCCGTGAGGCATTCATACCAACCACCCAGTCAGCACAAGCCCTGGTATAGGCTTCAAAATATAAACTCCGCGTCTGTTGTTCATCCAAAAGCTTCTGGAAACCCTCTCGAATACTATTGGCTGTCAACGAAGAAATCCAAAGCCTTTTCATAGGTTTGTGACATTTTGTCAGCCTGAGGATATTACGAATTATTAGCTCACCTTCGCGCCCCGCATCACCCGCGTGAATAATTTCAGTAACTCTTGGGTCAGAGACCAATTTCTTAATGACGGCAAATTGCTTTGCCTTATCCTTTGTTACCTCGTATTCAAACTGTTCGGGGATCATTGGTAAATGATCTAATGACCATTTTTTCCAGCCTTGCTGATATTTTTCAGGTGAGACTAATTGGCATATATGTCCAATGGCCCAAGTTATATAGGCTCCCTCTGGAAAAACATCATTTGAAAAAATTTCAATAAAACCATTTTGTTTTTTATGTTTAAAGATTGATGCTAAGGTCGAACCTTGATCCGGCTTTTCGGCAATAATTAATTTCATATGATTTCTCCCTTTTTTACAAGCATCCCGATGTCCATTTTACCCATTAAATCGATAGTTAGTAAAGAGATAAAATACTGGGTATCCAGTATTTCCCTTGACGAATTTATGACAAATGAGTCAGCTGGAGAATAAATAAAAGGATGGCCATTTTATGGCCATCCAGGATAAACTAATCATTACTTTATTTGTTTTAAAGTAGTAAGCTCTGGATCATCATACCAATTGTCATCTGGGATAATATTTGAAACTGTTAATATTAAAGAGGGAATTCTCTCAACTTCGAAAACTATTGCACCAATTTTTTTCGTAAAAATGATAAAGGCACTTCCGTGAGAATATTTACTTAAATCAGCACCGATATGAAGCAGAGCCATGAATATCGCCTGTTTTTCGACTGAATCAATATAAACTTGAGGTGAAAATCTTAATATCCAATCCGCACCTTCAATGGAAAATCGGTACATGGTATCTGCCTCCTGCATGTATATTGGTTATTTAAACATATGATGCAAAAGTAGTTTTATGTTAGTACCTGCAAACGATATCCAAATATTTTCATAGAATCTATGATAAATTAACTAAAAAACCTAAGTCCTTCCTTGACTGTAAATTTTCAATATTGTATATTTAAAGCATCATGTATCTACTATATGCATTCCTATTTTAGTGCAGATCGTTTACATGATAATATTTATCTTTGGCACCATAAGGGTGGCTTGAAAGGCTTAGGAGGAAGAAGTAAATGCAAAACGGTAAAGTTAAATGGTTCAACAATGAAAAAGGTTTTGGTTTTATTGAAGTAGAAGGCGGCGACGATGTATTCGTACACTTCAGCGCTATCACTGGCGAAGGCTTCAAATCTTTAGAAGAAGGCCAAGAAGTTTCTTTTGAAATCGTTGAAGGAAACCGTGGACCACAAGCAGCTAACGTTGTAAAACTATAATCTAAACTAACCAATTAGGGCTGACGAATATCGTCAGCCTTTTTATTTTTGCAGGTAATATGTGACAACCATTAACTTAATTTTTTCCCAAACTCCTGAAGTTGTTCTCCTACTGTACACTGGGAAATGCAAAACCGGTGTGCTGCTCTTCGCCCGCCTTCTTTTTTCATATGTTGATGTAAAAAGCAGCCATCACAGTATTGAGCCATTAACGATTCTACATGACTCAATAATTCTCTTCTGTTGATTTCCTTCACAAGAGTTTCACACCCATTTCCTAAAGAATTAATGTTTTTGCAAATATTTCTTTTCCCTCTAATGCTTGTGTCGCCAGTTTATCTGCCTCTTTATTATCTTTTCTATTAATGGATGTATATTTAGGTATTAAACCTAATTCTTTAATTTTTCCTTCAATTCGGTCAAGCCAGTTGTTAAGGGTATCTTCATAACATGGCCATTCTCCTTCTAACTGTTTTAACACAACCTGGGAGTCACCTTTGAATTCACAGGATAAATGATGGACACCTAAATCCTCTAAAATATTCAATGCATAATAAAAAGCAGCGTATTCTGCTTCATTGTTTGTCTCAAGTTCATCGATCCGTTCATTCGCTCGAATACGGTATTTCTTCTTCCCTTGTTTAAAAAAAATAACTGCTCCGAGACCGGCTTGATTGGTTTCCTTTTGAAAACCTCCATCAAAGTAGACAGTTATTTCATGAGGGTCTTCTTCAATTTCAGTCATCAACTTTTTCATTTCCTTTAAAATCCAAGATGTTCCTTTCTCATCATAAAAAAACAAATCCGATACCTTCCCAGTATTTTCAAGCTCTTCTCCGATTTGTATTGCAGTTTCACCTGATACCAATTCAGAGGAAAACTGAACCTTTTCATTACTTTTCGTTTTATACATCCACTCTAACCGATATTTCAATGTCTTCAACCTTTCTTTAAAGAATTCAATGGCATTTAAAATATTCGATCCTATTCGGCAATTTTACCACTTCATCCTAACCTATTCTGATATATTCTTATCATACCCACTTCTTCATAGTTGTTATAAGAATAAATATTTTCTGCCTTAAAAGAAATATGATAAACTTTCATTAGTACACTTATGGAGGAAACAGAATTGATTGAAGTTTATATTGACGGGGCAAGTGCTGGAAATCCTGGACCAAGCGGGGCCGGGATTTTTATTAAAGGAAATGGCATTACTGAAAAATATTCCATTCCACTTGGAAACATGTCAAATCACGAAGCAGAATATCATGCATTTATTAAAGCATTAGAAATATGTTTAGAAAAAGGGGTTCAGGATTCCGTTTTGTCTTTTAGAACGGATTCTCAATTAGTTAACCAGGCAGTTGAAAAAGAGTTTGTTAAAAATAAGCTTTACACCCCATTACTTGAACACGCATTACATTTATCCAAACAAATTCCTTTATTTTTTATGAAATGGATTCCAAGTGCTGAAAATAAAGTTGCTGATGAATTAGCACGGCAGGCGATTCGAAAAAATCTTCCCGAGGAGCAATAAAACTCATGAAAAAACCTTTATTTGCTGATTTAAGTTTGCTCCTTGTCACCCTTATTTGGGGGACAACTTTTGTATTAGTTCAAAATGCTATTGATTTCCTTGAACCATTTTCCTTTAATAGCATTCGCTTTCTTGCTGCCGCTATAATATTAATTCTCTGCCTTTTCCTATTTGATAAAGAGCAGTTAAAAAAATTGGATAGAGAGTTACTTTTATCCGGTGTTTTCATCGGATTTTGGCTATTTCTTGGGTATGCTACCCAAACCATAGGGCTATTATATACAACTTCTTCTAAAGCTGGATTTATTACAGGGCTAAACGTTGTCCTCGTCCCATTGTTTTCCATGATGTTATTAAAACAGTTTCCAACCAGAAATGCAGTCTTAGGTGTGTTGACAGCGACGATTGGTTTATTTTTGCTTACAATGACTGATATTACTGCATTAAATAAGGGCGATGGATTTGTTTTCATTTGTGCGATTAGTTTTGCCCTTCAAATTATTTATACCGGCAAATTTAGCAATAAATATCCTACACTGCTGTTAACGGTTATTCAAATTACAACCGTAGCTTTTCTTTCGGTTGTATCCTCTTTCTTTTTTGAAGATTGGAGGAAGTCATTTAATCCCGAGATACTATTTAGACAAGAGGTGCTCATTGCCTTAATCATCACGAGCTTGTTCGCGACGGCCCTGGCCTTTTTAATTCAGACTAATTTCCAAAAGTATACTTCAGCAACAAGAGTGGCCTTGATTTTTGCGATGGAGCCGGTATTTGCTGCTATTACAGGGTTTTATTGGGCTCATGAACGACTATCCTATAGTGCTTTAGTAGGCTGTTTCCTTATATTTGCAGGCATGATATTTGCTGAACTTCCAACCCAAAAAATTACTTTATTTAAAAGAAGTAAAAGTATTGAAGATAAAGTTTCATGAAAAAACTCCCTATAAAAAGGGAGTTTTCTCATGTTTATATCGCTAATAGTTCCTTTTCTTTAACAAATCGTATCGCTTCTTTTCTTGTGCTAATCTTGTTTGAAATTAAGGTTTCTAATAATGATACGTAAAAACTTCCATCAAAACTTCTTTGTGCTTTAAGAGTCATTTCAATGGCCGTATTAATTATTTCATCTGAAGCGTTTGTATAGTGTTTCCCAAAGAAAATAAACCCAATTGCATCCTCTTGGAATTGAAAACCCTTTCCTTTCAAGTGATGCAAATAATCTTCGACTGTTCCCACTGACTTTGCCATCCCTCTCCCAACAAACTCTGAACATCCCTTTAAAATCTTAACTTAAATTTTGATAATTTTCTATTCTTTTTTGTACATAAGTGACCAATGACTCCCACCAAAACACCTAGAATGGCCCCGCCAACAACCTCTTCCGGTTCATGACCTAACATCTCTTTTAACTTTTTTGGAGAGTCCTGTTTAAATTCAACGCTTTCCTCTTTATGGATTTTTTCAATTAACTCATTCATGGAATTTACCTTTAAGGTTAATTCCCCTGTTTGTCTCCTAACCCCTTGTGCATCATACATGACAATTAATCCATAGATAAGGGAAAGGGCAAAATCAAAGGTTGTCAGGCCACGCTGCATGGCAATGTAGGTCGTTAAGGTAGAAACCCCGGCTGAATGCGAACTAGGCATCCCACCGGTTCCAAAGAACAGTTCAGGGCGCCATTCTTTCTCTTTTATATAGTGAATCGGAATTTTCATTCCTTGTGCTAGTCCTATACTAAAAAGCGCTAAATAAACACCTTTGTTCATCAAATCACCCCTGCTACTATTGTTCGAATTCCTGAGTTTTATTATTCCAACGGGAAATACTAAAATAGTGGGAGGTGAACGTTTATGGGTAAAAATGGTCAAGCTAATCGTGGCGTGAAAGCACCTGGGGTTAATCCTCAAGGATATGGTCAAGATGCCGAGTTTGCAGAAGAACCGAAAAGTAAATTAGAAAATGCAGCCAAGAAAAAAAATACAAAATAAGAAGATAAAACATGAAACCGACTGCCAATCTTTTGACAGCCAGTTTCAACAAAGTTAGTTTATCCCAAAAAAAGAGGTTGTCTCAAATGGACAACCTCTTTTTTCAGGAAACAAACACTTCGTCGAATGGCACTAGGCGCTGTAATCCCCGAAGTTCTAATTCCATTAACTTATTCAATGCTTTTTCTTTTTCGATTCTTAAGCCTGCCTCATCCAAGGCACAACTAACAGGAACATCACATTTTATTTCTGCAAGTGTTCTCGATAAATGGAGCATTTCTAAATCCTGTTCAATTTTAGTCTTATTGGACTTAGATAAACGTTCTAAATTGGAGATAATACCCTCAACATGGTCGAACTCCTTTAGGAGCTTAAGAGCGGTCTTTTCGCCTATTCCTCTCACTCCAGGATAATTATCACTCGTATCCCCCATCAGAGCTTTTAAGTCGATCATTTGCCGAGGGGTAATTCCCTTCTCTGCCAAAAAGGTTTCTGGCGTATGAACGAGATAGTTCCCATAACCCTTTTTCAACAAAATTACGGAAATACTGTCATCAAGCAGCTGCAGCATATCTTGATCACCCGTTAGGATCGATACATGTGCGAAGTCTTTTGATTGATTGGCAATTGTTCCAATGCAATCATCGGCTTCGTATCCAGCTAGTCCGATATTGGGTATATCAAAAGAGGCAACAACCTCTTTTACTAAATCAAACTGCGGGATAAGCTCAACCGGCGCTTCTCCCCGATTCCCTTTATAATCCGAAAACAATTCCGTACGGAAGGTTTTACTTCCCATATCCCAACAAACTGCAAGATGTGTGGGCTTGAAGGAATTTACTGCCGTGAATAAATGCTTTACAAAGCCATGTATTCCATTTGTAGGAGTTCCTTTTGAATTTATCATAAATTGTCCAGTAACTGCGGTAGCGTAAAAAGCACGGAATAATAAGGCCATTCCATCAACAAGCATCAGTGAAGGTTTTTGATTCGTCATTTTGGACCTCCTTAGTTAGGTGTTAAAAACAACACGATTTCAATTATAACATAAGTTGCCCCAAAATATTATTCAATTTTATTATCCTCATATGAGATCCAATCACTAAAGCTTCCAATATAGAGCTTTACTTTCTCAAAACCTGCTTCTTTCAAAGCTAAGTAATTTGGGGCAGCTGTCACCCCTGATCCGCAGTATACAATCATTTCCTTTGCAGGGTCGAGATTTTCGAACCTTTGTTTCTGGATTTCAGCAGGTTTATAGTACCTCTCATTTAATCCTTCCATCCATGGCTTATTGATTGCTCCAGGAATATGCCCAGCTTTTTTATCAATTGGTTCTTCTATACCTAAAAAGCGCTTTTCTTCACGCGAATCGATTAAGATTTTATTATTTAACTGCTTTTCAACTACTTCTTTTACTTCGTCCGTTGTTGCCAGCAATTGTGGCTGAACCGTGAAATGGAATTTAGTTTTTTCAAAAGCTGGAATTTCCTTCGTTACAGGATAGGATGCTTCTATCCATCCTTTATATCCGCCATCAAGTACATAGACATTTTCATGGCCGAGGTATTGAAGCATCCAGCAAAAACGAGCAGCATACGCGCCTTCACCATAGTCATAGGCAACAACTAGTTTGTTTTCATCGATCCCTGCATTCTCAAGTTTGGAGATAAATTCTTCTAGCACAGGCATTGGATGCCTGCCGCCATAGGTTTGTTTCGGACTTGACAAGTCTTTTTCTAAATCAAAGAACACTGCCCCGGGAATATGACCTTGTAAGTATTCTTGCTTCCCTTTTTCTGGTTCAGCTAACGAAAAACGGCAATCGATGATCCTGACGTGGCTCTCATGTAAGCATTCTAAAACCCATTCCTGATCTTTAATAAATTTCACTAGTGCAGCCTCCTCGAATCTGTTACTTCCCATTAAAAATCTAATCTGCCAACTTTGTTTGGATATCCTTTAAAAATTCAATTGAGATTCCGCCGTCTAAGGCCGAGAGATGGCTTAAATAAAAATCATTTACTTGTTCGATCATTTGTTCTAATAAGCGATTGAATTCCGTTGTGATTTCATCGCTATAGTGACTATTTAAACGTTTCGCTTCTTCTGCTAAATATTCCTCAGCAGGCAAATCCAGTGCTTGATTAAGTTCATCACTCATTAGTTTCTTTTCATTTTTTTCAAAGAAGGATTTTGGATTTTTAAAATAAGACATTGCTTTCGTAAATACTTGTTTATCTACATCTTTAAAAGCATTTGGAAATTCAATTGTTGCTTCATGCTCCATTTCAAATGCTGAAAAGGAGAGGTCAGGATTGATTTCTTGGAGATTCCGAATAAGACCTGATTGGAAGTCAGCCAATTGTTTTTCAGAAAAGCGCTCAATTCGTACAGTAGTAGCTCTCATTTCTTGAGCAAAATCAAACCCTAGACTTTCGAGAAATTCATCCAAAGCACCTTGTAAAACCTTTTTTAAATTACGTCCATCATCCCTTAGGGCGCTAGGATTAAATGACTCCCTAAAGAAATCCCCGAAGCGTAAGAATACCCGCTTCTTAATGTAATAAACCAGCTCATTTGCTTCTTGATGCAAACGGTTTTGTAAATTTCCAACTGTTTGGTTTGTAAATAACTCTTGAATACGCGCTTGCTGATTTCTAATATCCTCACGTTTTTTCTCTTTAACCGATTGATCTTCTTGTGAACTCTGAATCAGATTTGTAATTAAATCATGGACACGAGTTACTTCCTTTTCTGCTGAAGAAATAGCCATTTCTGTTAATTCATTGGTAATAAATTGATAAAATGCCTGTTCAAATTGATTCATTCCTGATTTAAATGTTGGATTAGGTTCCGTTTTTTCCTTTAAAGCTAGCAAACTAGACACAGGATAAAGATGAGGATTTCTTATCCCATATTTGCTAAGTTGATCCTCAACATAATCTATCACCGTTTCTTTTTCTTCTTCACTCTCAGCGAGATCGATTGCATTGATAATAAAGAACATTTTATCCATTTGGAATGATTCCTTCACACGTCCAAGTTGGATTAAAAATTCACGGTCGGCTTTAGAAAAAGCATGGTTGTAATAAGTAACGAAAAAACAAGCATCTGAATTTTTTATATAATCAAAGGCTACCCCAGTATGACGGGCATTGATTGAATCCGCTCCAGGTGTATCAACAAGTGTGATGCCTTTTCGGGTTAACTCACAATCATAATAAAGCTCGATCCATTCGACATAGCAGGATTTTTCTTCTTTTGCGACGAACTCGCTAAATTCAGCAACATCCGTTTCGAGAACAGTTCCTAACATATTCCCATATGATGCATAGCCTTTCATAAATGCCTGCAAGAAGGCAAAATGGGTCTTTTCTAACACGCCGCCCTCTTGGCCTGTTTGCAGCATAATCTGATCTATTTTCTTGGATGCATCTTCTAAATCTGCAACCTGAAGTTCAAATACTTTTAACGAACGATTAACATCTTCCAGCATGGATGATGCATCTTTAAATTTAACAAGGACAGTCCCATGGGGATGATTTTCCGTAACTGGTTTAATTTTATTAATTGCAGCAGTGGTAGGATTGGGTGAAACAGGTAGAACTTTTTCACCCATAAGTGCATTGGCAAAGGAAGATTTGCCTGCACTGAAAGCACCAAATAATGCGACAGTAAATCCTTTGTTTGCAAGTCTTTCTGCTTTTTCCACTAATTCTGCTGAGAGCTTTTGAAATCCTGGAATGTCTTTGATTACTGTTGAAGTCTGACTGAGACGTTCTACTGTTTTTATTAAATGGTCATTCGATGTAATAACTTCTGGTTCCTTAATTATGGATTGATCGACAGTTTCAGTCGTAGAAGTAGTGGTGGCAGTTACACGAGTGCTAGTTGTTGGCTGGGCCCTGACCACTTCAAATTCTTCTTCATCCTGTTCAAAAAGATAATACCTATCTTCTTTGAGCTCAATATCCGTGGTTAATAATTTTTCGATTTTTGATTCCAACAAGGTAATTTTCTGCTGAGATTTTTTTAATTCTGTTAATGCCTTAAGATACCGATCTGTTCTATTGTGTTCTTGTTCAAATTTCTCTATTAATCTGGCCGTTCGTTCCTTTAATGCTTTAAGAAACTCTTCTTTAAAACTCGTGAGTTGGATCCGTGCCAGTCTTTTGATTTCATTGGCCACATCTTCTGTATAATGTAATACATATTCACCAGACATTCGTGCCCCAGACTTTACTGCTTCCGTTAAAAGACTTGTCGGAACTTCGATGGAATAAGACTGTGCCAATCCCTGCAGTTCCCCCTCATCAAGACCTATTTCTTTTAAAGTGCTCAGTAAAAATTCACGGACATGCCATTCAAGCTGAGTTTTCGTTTTATCAAGGATATCAAGATGAAAACGTTCTAGCCTTACCTTTCTCTCTTCTGCTGTTTTTTGCTTAGAAAATAAAAATCCAATTTTAAATTCTGGCTGACATGATTCCAAATAACTTTCAGCCAATTCTCTCGTTTGAAAAGGCATCAGATAGGCATTTTTAAGGATTTGGGCTATTTGATGATCAAATTCTTTCTCCGTTCCTGCAACCCCTTCTTTTAATGTATTAAGATTTCCTACCACTTCTTCAGCCGAATTTGTCAATGTACTTTGTTCTGCCTCAGATAATTCATTCAGGATCTCAAGGACTGGTGCTAACTCCTCCTGATCTAATTTCCGTCTTTGCTGGATATGATCATGGCTAATTTTCTTTAAAGATTGAAAAATGGATGGAACTAATAATTGGTCTTTAGAGGCCAATTTATCCGCAATAAAACCTTGAAGATCAGTAAATTCATTGAAGGGATGGGTTTCATGCTTCAAGGAGGTATAAAAAATCCTTGCCGGTTTAACTCCCCATGAAGCAAACGAATCTAACACGCTATTTTGAAACTCCAGAAAACTTAGTTCTTCATCCTTGTGTTTATCAATTTGGTTTATTACTAAGTAAACTTCTTTCCCTGCTTCAGTTAATTCCTTTGTAAATAAAAAGTTCAACTCTGCTTGGACATGGTTATAATCCATTACATAAAGAATCAAATCAGCAAGATGGATGGCCGATTCCGTTGCAATTCGGTGGGCATCATCAGCTGAATCAATGCCAGGTGTATCCATAATGACAGTATGATCAGGCAGACCGGTATCACTGTGACTTATTTCGATTTCTTCGATTTGGTCGCCGTCTTTACAATAATTCTTTACTATTTCATAATCATAAGGGGCTAAATAAATACGAGGTGTTTCATTTTTAAAAAAGACCTTTGCATAATCTTCGCCTGCTTTTACCTTCACCAGATTTGCACTGGTGGGAATCGGGCTTGATGGCAGTAATTTTTCACCCACAAGTTGGTTAATCATTGTCGATTTTCCTGCAGAAAAATGACCGCAAAAGGCAATCAAAAACTCTCTGTTTTCTAGCTTTTTGGCTAATTGCTTAATTTTTTTGGCATTTTCAAAATCCTCTTGTTCCATTAAATATTCATATATTGAAACGATCTTCGATTTCAATGTCTGGATGGCTTCTTCTTGGTTCGCTATTTTTACCATTACCTATTCCCCTTAACAACTTTGTAATATTTATTTATTTTATACGATAATTCAAACTTTTCCTATCCTGACACTTCATTTGATTAAAACAAATTTTTCCCAAAAACGACAAAAAGCCAAGGTTAACAACCCTGGCTCCAATAAAATAGATATTCATTTCAATGGGTAACATTTTTTAAAACGTGCTTCATGACAAAGGCATAAATAATAACAGTTCCGCCAACTAAAGCAAAAGTCATATGTAACACCTTCCTTATCAAGGTTGTTGAGAATGATTTTCATTGTTAATCAAAGTTTAACATAGGTGATAATCATTTTCAATAGTCCTTTTCTAATTGTCACACTTTTTTAACAACTTTAGGAAGAAAGCGATTGCAATTCTGGAATGTCCATTCATATTCCGTCAGTTCCTTAAGAGCTTTTTCTTCCTCCGGAATCCGAATCATAAGGATTATTCCATTTAGAACGGTAAAAAGACACGCCGTTATATAGCAGTTAAATAGTAGAGGAACGACAGCTAATTCAATCGCAACCACAAAATAATTTGGATGTTTAATATAAAGGTAAGGACCTTTTTTGATCACCTTTGCATCTCTTAAGACAATAATTTTCGTATTCCAGTACCGTCCAAGTGAGGTAATCACCCAAATCCTAATGATTTGCGCCCCAAAGAAAACTGATAAGAAGATCAGCCAAAAATAGGAAAGCTCACGACTCCCATAAACTTCTTCTGCAATAAGGCAAATGAAGAAGAGTACATGCATCAATACCATAAATCGATAATGATTTTTTCCAAATTCAATAGCACCTTGGTTCTTCATCCATTTTTCATTCCGTTTTGCGATTCTTAGTTCAACCACACGTTGAACAACAATTAAGCCAATGATGATTTCGAATACAAGAAATCCATTCATTTACCCCCACCTCATTAAATGCAGTTCTGAACTAAACCCTGGCCCTAGAGCGGTACCGAGACCAAGGGCCCCTTCGGGAATTTCTTTCTCCATGAATCGATTCAGCACAAAAAGTATTGTCGCTGAAGACATATTTCCAAACTGTTTTAACACATCAAGTGAAACCTCTGTCATTGAGGGAGGGATTTCTAATGATTTTACATATGCATCGATCACCTTTTTTCCACCAGGATGGGCAATAAAATAGTTTATTGTTTCAAGGTTTACATGATTTTCTTTTAAAAACTCAGTTACATTCGGCTTTAACCAATTTTCAATTATGAGAGGAATATCACGTGAGAATACCACGTATAACCCGTTACTCTTTATATCCCATCCCATTACATCTAAGGAATCTGGCATAAGTGTTGACTGAGTTGCAATAATGAAGGGGGACGTCTTCTTCTTCCTGTAATTGCAGTAATTTGAATCATCACCGCAAACTAACGCACAGGCAACACCATCGGCAAATAAAGAGGTACCTATGAAATTACTTTTCGATAGATCATTGCGCTGAAAAGTTAAGCTGCAAAGTTCCACTGAGAGAACAAGTACCTTTGCTTTCGGAAAAGCAAGGCAATATTCATAGGCCCGGGACAACCCAGCAGCACCACCTGCACAACCAAGACCCCATATTGGAATCCTTTTGGTGTGAGGCTGGAAGGGAAGTAAGCTCATAATTCTGGCTTCGATGCTTGGTGTAGCAATTCCGGTGGTTGAAATAAAAAAAATAGCATCAATGTCCTGATAGGGAATATTCGTTGTTAAGAAATCAGTATTATCTAAACACTTCACGATTGCTTCTCTTCCAAGTTCAACTGCTGACTCAATATAAGCCGTATTTTTTTCTTCAAACGTTTTATCTTCTTTAAACCAATCAATATTTTTTACAAAATGCCTTTTTTCAATCTGGCCATTTTGAAACGCGCGTAAAAGTCTTTCAATGTCCTTAAAGGAATCGGAGAACAGCTCACGAGCAAACTCTGAGGCTTGATTTTGGTTTACTTCAAATGGCGGCGTTACCTCTGCAACTGAAATAATCGTTGGCATGTTTTTTCTCCTTCAAGCTAAGTAAGGGTATTTTTTCCATATTTAAGATTATTATGCATAAATGCATGCACAAAAAAAAAGCTCCCTTTAAGGTAGAAACCAAAGTTTCCACATTAATGGGAGCAAACGTTTTGAAGGTTGTTGCTGTGCTCTTAAATTATATAATGGATGCTAAATTCGTTCATTAGCTAATGTTTTCCAATTTCAACTTTCTAAACAAAAAGCAAGAAATATGCTTTTCTCGATCTATTTTTTATCAGGTTGTTTTTGAACTTCAATTTTAATTTTATTTTTTACTACCGTTCCACAAACCTTACAAATTTCAACATTATCATACAAAAGCCTACATCGATCACAATAATATTTTTCCACAAAAATCCACTCTTTTCTGGAGGAAAATAAGATTTATTACTATCATATTTTCGAACTCCTCGAGTGTGACATTGATTCCAAAAAGATGTCTTTTATCGTTTGTGAAGGATTATTCAATTACTTAAATCACAGGGGAATTGTGATAGTTCACATTTTATTCACAAATACCCCAGGGGAATTGTGATATAAATCACTGTTACATCAATTTTATAATATTAACATAGTAGATACCTAAGGAATGAACAATTTGTGAACTGTGAAAGTTGTTGTTTTTTCATCACAATTGTTTTGTATTATGAAAGAGAACTAATCATTTATTTTATTACTCTGAAGGGAGTGCGGGGGATGGCGAAGGCGGAACTTAAAACAAACAATAAAACAGAAATCGAAGACAGCTCTTCTCTTAAAGGGACATTAGCGTCTGTTTTCTTATTAGGAGCCTTTATTGTTGTCACTTGGGTAAGTGTTTATTACTTGTTTGTTGAACGTTTTTAATGATTGAAGGGGGAAACGATTATGCATATGCATAAATTCGAGAAAATTTGGCTTACTTTTGGAATTGGCGCATTGGTTGTATTTTTAACAACTGTAGGTGTAAGCGCGTTCTATCTTGGCAACAAGCCGCCAAGCTGTTTAACAACGATTAATGTAGATAAGGTCGATCAAACAAAACCATTTAATAAACCAGGATTACATAAAGTTGAAGGCAAAGATTGGGATTATGAATTAGTCTATGTTGCTTCGGCTTTCTCTTATAATCCAGTAAAAGTGGAAGTACCTCTTGGAGCAAAGGTCAAAGTCATTGCTACAACAAAAGACGTCGTCCACGGCTTTGAGGTGGCTGGTACAAATATTAACATGATGCTAGAGCCTGGTTATGTCAGTGAATATACGACAACGTTTGATAAGGCAGGCGAATATTTAATTGTATGTAACGAATATTGTGGTGCTGGACACCATTTAATGAGTTCGATGATTGAGGTGAAAAAATAATGGCTAACTCCATAACAACGAAAGTAAAAGTAGACACTCGTGATGCAAAGCTTTCAATGGCGCATTTTTTTGTCGCCTTCTCTGCTCTTGCACTTGGTGGTTTAATGGGGCTATTACAAACCCTTGTCCGTTCCGGGAAATGGGAGCTTCCCTGGGGCATTGATTATTACCAAATCCTAACCGTCCATGGTGTGTTAATGGGCTTAGTTTTAACAACATTTTTTATTATGGGATTTCAATATGCTGCCGTAAGCAGAACCACTGGCGGTCATTCAAATGCTGCCCGCCGAACAGGCTGGATCGGTTTTTGGTTGATGTTAGTAGGAACCTTAATGGCTGCAACCATGGTTCTACTTAAAGAAGCATCCGTTCTTTACACTTTTTATGCTCCACTTAAAGCACATTGGATTTTTTACTTAGGATTAACTTTTGTAGTGGTTGGCAGCTGGATTGATGGTTCGGCTCAAATTATGACATATGCAAAATGGCGGAAAAACAACCCAGGTCAGCCAAGTCCATTATTGAGTTTTATGGCTGTTATTAATACTGTTATGTGGATTATTGCTACATTAGGTGTTGCAGCTACAGTTTTATTCCAATTACTTCCTTGGTCGCTTGGATTAGTAGATACTGTTGATGTATTAGTAAGCCGGACTTTATTTTGGTATTTTGGTCACCCACTTGTTTATTTCTGGTTGTTACCTGCGTACATGTGCTGGTATGCGATTATCCCAAAAATTATCGGTGGGAAAATCTTCTCCGATTCATTAGCACGCTTGTCATTTATTTTGTTTCTGCTCTTCTCAATTCCGGTTGGTTTTCACCACCAATTAACAGAGCCAGGGATTGACCCTGCTTGGAAGTTCTTACAGGTAATTTTAACATTCATGGTTATTATTCCATCGTTAATGACTGCCTTCTCGTTATTCGCTACATTTGAAAGATATGGTCGCTCAAAAGGAGCAACAGGCCTTTTTGGCTGGATTAAAGTTTTGCCATGGGGCGATGCCAGGTTTACCGTTCCGTTTATCGGGATGGCCTCATTTATTCCTGCTGGTGCTGGTGGTATCATTAATGCTTCCAACCAAATGGACCAAGTTGTGCATAACACCATTTGGGTAACAGGTCACTTCCATTTAACGGCTGCTACATCCGTTGTCTTAACCTTCTTTGGAATTTCTTATTGGCTGGTTCCACATTTAACCGGCCGGAAATTAACAAAGGCTATGAATAAATTAGGGATCATCCAAGCTTGGGTTTGGTTCATTGGAATGGCCTTCATGTCGGGTGCCATGCACTTCCAAGGCCTTTTAGGCGGACCGAGACGTTCTGCTTTCTCTACTTACGGCGGAGCCAAACAAGCAGCTGAATGGATTCCATATCAAATTGCTCAAGCAGTGGGTGGAACAATTCTTTTCCTAGGAATTATCTTAGTGATTATCATATTCATCAATCTTGCGTTCTTTGCTCCTAAAGGGGAAGAAGAATTCCCTGTAGCTGTGGCTGAGAATCTTGAAGAAAAAGCACCAATGGTCTTTGAAAACTGGAAATTATGGCTAGGAATTGCTGCAGCCCTAATTCTTTTCGCTTACACGATTCCATTTATAGATATTATTCAAAATGCACCTCCAGGCTCTAAAGGATTCCAGACATGGAGTAAATGGTAATAAGAAAAGTGCAAGCGCCCTGTTCAGCGGCGTATGGCCTGGAGCGCTCCAACTGAAATAAAGGAAAGCCGAAAAGCGGAAGCACCTTGCCCAGGAGCGACAGGCATAAGACGAGCCGGCGAGAAGGTTGCTCTTTAACCTTCTTGACGGATTGGCTTATGACCCGAGCCCCTAGGTGCTGTAGCTAGACAACACGAAGAGCAAGAGGCGCATTCGTGCTTGACTTATCGTAGGGCGGAGAGCGAAGGACACTAGCCGCTAGGGCCGCTTGCGCTAGACAATTCTCAAAGTCAAATATTAATAATAAGCAAAGGCTTCATTCTTTTCGATTGAAGCCTTTGCTTATTAATTTAATCTATAGACCTTTCCAAACTTTTCATACAGATAATCAATTAAATATTTGGGATTAAGGCCCTCTCCGGTAACATCCTGTAAGATTTCAAGCGGTTTCTTCATTTTACCGTATCGATGAATTTTAGCAGTTAGCCATTCTTTAATCGGGATAAGGTCCCCTTCTTCAACTAATTGATTAAAGTTCGGAAGATCTTCGACCATTTTCTGTTTAAATTGAGCTGCATACATATACCCTAAGGCATAGGAAGGGAAGTACCCAAAGCTGCCTCCCGCCCAATGGACATCCTGCAACACCCCCAAAGCATCATTTTCAGGACGAATGCCTAAATATTCTTCGTATTTATCATTCCATATCTTTGGTAAATCCTTCACATCAATTTCATCATTAAATAACCCTTTTTCAATTTCATAACGGATTATAACATGGAGCGGATATGTTAATTCGTCCGCTTCAATTCTTATGAATGAGGGTTTAGATTCATTAATAGCCCGATAAAAATCTTCAATTTCCACTTGGTCAAATTGTCCAGTCGCATAGTCCTTAAGCAGCTGGTAATTATTTTTCCAAAATGAAAAGCTTCTACCCAGAATATTCTCATAAAAAAGGGACTGCGACTCATGAATTCCCATTGAGGTTCCCGTGCAAAGCGGTGTACCAATTAAGTATTTGGAAATATTCTGTTCATATAAAGCATGACCGCCTTCATGTATTGTTCCAAAAACGGCGGTACGGAAGTCGTTTTCATTATAATTGGTGGTCACACGAACATCACCAGGGTTTAATCCTGTTGCAAAAGGATGAACCGTTTCATCCAGACGGCCTGCTTTGAAATTATAACCCATTTTTTCAAGAATTTTTAAACTCAGTTCACGTTGGTTTTCCTTAGGGAATTTTTTAAACAGAAAGTCAGTTTTAGGTTTGTGTGACGACTCTGAAATTTGTTTGACTAATGGTACAATTTTCTCTCTCAGTTCACCAAACACTTGATCTAATACATTCATCGTCATGCCTGGCTCATACATATCTAATAATACGTCGTATTTATTTTTTTCATGTCCCCAGTAGCTAACGAACTTCTTAGTCATAGCAACCAGTTTTTCTAAGTAAGGACTAAACATGGAAAAGTCCGAATGTTCTTTCGCCTCCTCCCAAACACTCTCAGCCTTAGATTGGAGAATGACAAACTCTTTATACTCTTCAGCGGGGATTCTTTTATTTCGTTCATATTCTTTTTTGCATTCGTCAAGAATTTTTCTAGTTCTTTCGGACAATGGCTGTTTTCCTAAAGTGGCTATGTATGCTGCCATTTCCTCAGAGGTTGACATTTTAAATACTTCGGAGGAAAGCATTCCAATCACTTCAGACCGTTGCTCCACACCTTGTTTTGGAGCCCCTGTCCTTAAATCCCAATAAATTAATCCTAATGCCTCATTATATGCTGATATTTTTTTCACATATTCCAGAAACTCTTTTTCTAGAAGTACCCTATTCATCCGATATCCCCCTTTAGATTCCATTTAAATTTTAACACATTATTCAGAAAAATAGGGGAATGGCTGTTTCCATCGGAATAAAAAACAACAGAAAGAAATTCTGTTGTAAAATAGAAATATAGGGAAAAGAGGATGAATCCTGGAAAATAAATAGATTGGAAAATTTAGTGATGGTTAAGTAAACCAAGATTATTCGAATTAAATTTTAATGGAATTACTTTTTAGCAATAGCCACTCTCCAAGTTTCTGGACCTTCTTCAAGGTACTCCCAAGAAAATTGCTCCGGTCTTTCCATCATGAATTGATACAATAATGGTCTTGGATCATGGTCATTGACAATCATCATAGTTTCACCAGATGCTAGTTCGTCAAAACAATTAAAAATGGTAGGATGTTTCTCCCGTGGCGGGAAGTCTGGTACATTGATAACTTTTGCGTATGTTTGCATTATTATCACTCCTATTAATTTGTTAACTTCTCTTTTATTATATTGAATCCTGTATGAAAACTTAGTGAGAGGCATCACACCAATAACATAATTTTGTTAGGAGGTATGACAAATGAAGGAGCTCATAGGAAAGTGCTCATGCTGTAGTAAAGATATCTATTGTTTGGATGGTTTTTTTAACGGGATCCATACAGAAGAGAAAGAGCTCTATTGTTTTGAGTGTTTTGAGAAAAAGAGCAAAGAAAATCCGCAAAGCTGATCTTTGCGGATTTTTTTACCATTAATCTTCATCCATTGATAAATCTTTAACTGGAAGTTTTTCTCCTTCTTTGTGGGTTGGCTTCCGTAAATTAAAGATTGCTTTAATACAGAATACTAACAATATCACTACACCAATTAAGAAAATGGTGTCAGGCACCGCGCGCCAAGTTAATAATGTTTCAACAATATCCTTTTGTAGGAAAGATGCTGAACGAGAAGCAGCATATCCATGATTAAATGCTTCTTTAATTTGGATGAACCCAACTGGAAGTAATGATAGAAATACCATTCCTGCGAGTCCAACGTTTAACAGGATACAGCTAATTTTAATCCATTTATCATTCCATGCTTCTGGTTTCACTATGTTTCTTAATGAGTAAAGGAGTACTGCACATGCGAACATACCGTACACCCCCATCATCGAACCATGGCCATGTGCTGGGGTTAAGAATTGTCCGTGTTCGAAATAGCTGACTGCAGGTAAGTTAATTAAGAATCCAAGCACACCTGCACCAACTAAGTTCCAAATGGCAACTGAGATTAAGAACCAGAATGTTCCTTTGTAAGGGAAATTTACTCCACCCTCACGCATCATTTTGTATTGCTCATATGCTTCTAGGATTAACAATGTTAACGGAATAACTTCTAATGCAGAAAAGACAGCGCCAAGAGACAGCCAAATTTCTGCAGAACCATTGTAATAATAATGGTGTCCGATTCCGATTACCCCACTGCCCAAGAGCAGAATCAATTGGAAATAAAGTTGTCTTACGGTAGATTTTTTCGTTACTAGTCCAAGTTGAACTAATAAGAAACCAATAACTACAACGGCAAACACTTCAAAAATACCTTCTACCCATAAGTGGATAATCCACCAGCGCCAGTAATCGGCAAATGTAAAGCTGGTACCTGGGTTGATGAATAAGGCAAAAATATAGAAAGCTGGAACAGCAATCGCTGAGTAGAATAATAGGTGAATCAATCCACCTTTATCTGTTTCTCGCTTAAGACCTGCCTTGACTCCACGATAAACGATAAACAGCCAGATAAGCATCCCCACAATGAGAATCAGCTGCCAAACACGACCTAGTTCAATATATTCCCAACCTGTATGACCAAATAAGAACCACTTGTTTCCTAAATAACCATTTGCACCAAGCCATTCTCCAACCATACTTCCAACAACAAGAACAACCAATGCCCAGAATAAAATATCTACTAATAGACCTTGTTTCTTAGGTTCATATCCGCCAACAAGCGGTGCAACATAGATTCCCATTCCAAGCCATGCTGTAGCAATCCAGAAGATAGCCAGCTGCAGGTGGTAACCTTTTGAAATATTAAATGGAAGAATATCATGAATCCACTTCATTCCGAAGAAACTATCTGGCTCGATATAATAGTGAGCAAGTAAGGCCCCAAACATACACTGTACAAAGAATAAAGCAGCAACAATCACAAAGTATTTCCCTGTTTTCACTTGTGAGCTTGTCACTGGCATTTTCCGTAGATCAATACGAGGGAAATTACCTTCCTTATACGCTTCCTGCATACCAAAATTATAACGGTAGAACACAAACAGGATAATTCCTACCATTAATACAAATAAAGTAATGCTTGCCCCGCTCCACCAAACTGCTGAAAAGGATAATTGGTTGCCCGCGTCTTCATAATATGGCCAATTATTTGTATAAGTAATTTTATCACCTTCACGGACTGTACTTGAAAGCCAGGCAGTCCAGAAGAAGAAATCTGATATTTGAGTGATTTGGTCGCCTGTTGCAACATAAGCACGATCTGTTTTAGGCATGTCGTCTTCTTTAATTAGGTTTGGCTTTAATCCCCAGCCGTCACCTTTAGTGAATACCTCTTTATAGTACTCTCTAACTCTTTCAAGTCCAAACGCCTGTGCATTTGTTAACTTCATAGTATCGCTGCTTGAGTCATAACGGTTTTTCCGCATTTCTTTGATTACTTTATTTTTAATTACTGATTTTTCATCATCATTTAAAGAAGCAAAGTCTTTACTATATTGTTCATTGGCCTTAAAGTCTTGCATTCCCTCTGTATAAAGCTTCAATGCTTCCGCCGTATAGTCAGGACCCATATATGAACCGTGACCTAAAACGGTACCATAATCCATTAATCCGTACTTCTGAAAAACGGCCTGTCCCCCCATAATCGAATCCTTTGTAAAAAGAACTTCACCATTTTCATTGGTTACTTCGACTGGTCTTGGTGCCTGTTCTTTAAAAATCCAATACCCCCCAACTAGTAAAACAGTGAAGCTGAGTAATATCGTGATCACTAATACAGATTTCAGTAATGCATTTTTATTCGTCTTCACCACTTTTTTTGATGGTGTTCCTCGTTGTATTTCCATAACCCTTCATCCTTTCATGTTTCATTACCTTTCGTATTGTAACTTTCACAAGTTCGACACAAAGTGAAGCATTTCATTGTTTTCCTGTGATATTACCCACACACCAGTTTAACTGAGAATAATTTTCATAAAAACTAGCTAACTATGATGGAGGTCACATTATTATTGGTTAAACATTGATAAAATCTAACTAAATCAGATTTACTAATACGAAGGTGATGTTAATGAGGCAAGAGGACATAATTAAAAGATTATCTGTTGTCCCTATCTTTAAAGAACTGTCAGCAGAAGAACTAGAGCCAATCGTAAAGATTGCACAAACTCGTTTTTTTAAACAAAAGATGTATGTTTTTATGCAGGAGGATCCACTTGACCGAGTCTTTTTTATTCATAGTGGGAAGATTAAGATTTGCAAAACAGACTTATCAGGTAAAGAACAACTAATTTCCGTCCTTGAGCCTGGCGAAATGTTTCCACATGCAGGATTTTTCAGAAAGGGCAATTTTCCAGCCCATGCTGAAGTGATGGAGGATGCCAATCTTATTATTATTCCGATTGCTAAGTTTGAAAATATCCTAATTACCTACCCAGAGCTTTGCATTAAACTCTTTAAAGTATTGGGAGAAAAAATAGTAGATTTACAAGGAAGATTAGAAGCACAAGTACTCCATAATACTTTTGAACAAATTATTTTACTACTAATTAGACTTTGTAAATCTAATGGCGAAATGGTTGATGGTCGTTATAGACTCACCACACAGTTCACCAATCGTGAACTAGCTAATATGATTGGTACTTCAAGAGAAACGGTAAGTAGAACGATTAATCAAGTGAAAAAGAAAAACTTTGTTGCGCTTGATGAACAAGGTTTTTATCTGATCGACCGGGAAGCACTTCAACAGGAATTGTTCTATTAATAAATTGATCTCGATTATATAAAAAGGAGTTGTAAATGCTATGGAGCAGAGAATTATTGAACTAGATGTACGAGAAGATTTAAAGAATAAAATTGAACCCTTCCAAAAAATTATTGAGGCAATTAAGGAGTTAAAAGGAAATGATATTTTTATTCTTCATGCCCCTTTTAAACCCGTACCACTCTTCACTGTATTAAAAGCAAAAGGCTTCACCCACGAGGAAGAAGAAATTGATAAGATGCATTGGAAAGTAACTTTCACAAAGAAAGCTTAAGGAAGAAGGGGAAATTGTATGATTTTAGATAATCGCGGTTTAGAACCGCCTCAACCAATGATGAGAACATTAGCTGCCTTGGAAATCCTAGGAGAAAATGAAACATTAACAATCATAAATGATAGAAGACCCATGTTTCTTTATGAGCAACTTGAGGAATTGGGTTATCAACAACGAACAGAACAACAAAGTGACGAAAGTTTTAAAATTGAAATCTTCCGGTAAACGGGGTGAATGATCATGCTTCCTCAAAATTTGGGAAGTGAAACAAATATTAAACTTCCATTTTCATTTATTTTGTTTAGTTTAATTGCATTAGTACTTTCGCAAATTTTACTATTAGTCAATGGTCAATTAATGGCTTCAGGGAATTTTAGAATTCCTGTCATCTGGTCTTCAGCCCATTTATTAGTTTTGGGCTGGTCATTAATGGCGGCCATGGGATCGATGTATCAATTGGTATCAGTTGTTTTCCTAACTAAAATATGGAATGAAAAATTCGGATTTATTCAATTCTTCGTAACGGCTATTGGAATTGTTTCTTTTTCAGGGATGTTATATTGGTCGCCGCAAAATGCGATGCTGCCTGGAATCCTCATGCTGCTTGGGATCTTAATGTTCTTATTCCAAATGTTTATGACCCTTAAATCACAAGCAAAGCCAACTATTCTTACTGCTTTTGTTGGTTCAGCGCTAGTTTGTTTATTCATTACCATTTCCTTAGGGATTACACTAATATATTGCTTAAAAACAGGTTTTGCTGGTGAATATTATCAAGCCATCTTTAAAGCTCATTTGCTAATGGGGATTACAGGCTGGTTTACATTATTAATTTTCGGATTCTCTTACAAAATGGTGCCGATGTTTTCCTTATCCCATGGGTTTCCGATGGTCCAAGCAAAATATGTATTTGCGTTTTATATTTCTGGTCTAGTCCTATCACTGATTGCATTCTTTACTAATAACAATCTGCTATTGAAAATAGGATTCTTTTTACTTTTCGTTGGTTTTACTATTTTTAGCTGGCATATTAGCCTTATTATCAAAAAACGATTAAAAAAAACGCTAGATAAACCATTTACGTTCGCACTAGTTGCGATTGGATTAGGAAATTTGATTCATTTGGCTGCACTTATCATACTATGGAATCACCAATTCACGAGCCTTATAGGAGTGCTTGTTTACGCTTATTTATTACTCTGGATCGTCTTATGTATTGTTAGTTATTTATATAAAATCGTTCCATTTCTATGGTGGACATATAAATATAGTAAGGAAATAGGAAAAAGCAAGGTCCCTTCTTTAAAAGAAATGATGAATGAAAAAATCGTTACCCCCTTGTTTTCAATATTTATCGTTGCGATTCTGGCAGTCTTTTGTGCCTTAACTTTTCATATAACTGTTCTGTTTAATGTCGGTCAGACCATCCTGTCGATTGTATTTATTATTATTGCATTCAGTATCCTTCGAGTTTTAAAAAAATAGTGAGGTGTTTATGATGAATATCAAAGAAAAAATTATTAGTGCGTTAAAAACTGTTTACGATCCTGAGCTTAACATAAATGTAGTCGACCTCGGCTTAATTTATAATATTGAAATTACAGAATTAAATGATGTTACGATTACAATGACGTTAACGACACCAGGCTGCCCGCTCCATGACAGCATAACAAGCGGGGTGCGTTACAGTGTTGAAGGGATGGAAGAAACAAAAAAAGTAGATGTTAACCTGGTTTGGGAACCAGCATGGTCTCCAGATAAAATGACCCCTGAAGGACTCAAATTATTAGGAAGATAATATATGAAAACGGAAGCACCATTTAAGGTACTTCCGTTTTTTATTATGCTTTAGCTTCAGTAGGTAAAACTTCTTTAACTCTCTCTAATAAGTCTGGGTCGATATTTTCATTTACAAAAATATGGACCGCCCCTTGATCCTTTTCACTCCGAATCAAGCGTCCCACCCCTTGGCGTAACCGAAGGAGCATATACGGTAATTCAACCTCGGCAAACGGGTTATCCACGCCCGCCTTTTTTGCCGTAAAGACAGGATCATTCGGTGGAAATGGAAGCGAAAAGATCATCACATTTTCAAGCGACCTCCCTGGAATATCTAAACCTTCCCACAGATGGATCGAACAAAGAATTGCATGTTCTTCATTCTGAAATTTAGAAACAAGTGTGCTTATTTCTTCATCGCCTTCAAAATAAATAGGGTATGGGACTTCTCCAGAAAGATTTTTCTTAAGATATGCTAACTCAACTTTATTATTGAGAAGTATTAATGCACGCCCTTCAGATTCGTGAATTGCCTTTAAAATATAGTTAATTTTTCCGTCCATGTCCGCATGTTTAAAGGCAGGCAGGTAAAGGTCCATTTTATCATCATAATCAAAAGGAGATGACACTGAGAATGATAGATAGTCATCAACACCAAGACTCGATGAAATGTAATCGAATGATTTTTGATTTGCGAGCGTTGCAGACGAGAAAATAAACGGTTTTTTCTGTGTGAATACTTCTTCCCGCATTACTTCTTCAACCATTTTTGGCATAATAACTAGTGTCCGTTCTCCCCCTTTTTCTTCGAACCAAGTAATTCCATTTAACTCCTGAAGAAAAAGTGATAAAGAATAAGTGATTTGTTCTAAGTATTCCTCAACAATTTTCAAATCGTATTCATTAATAACATATAGTTCACTTTCAAATACTAATTCCTCTTCTAATGATTGTAGAGTGGACAGAAGTTTCCTGCATGTCTTCATTACTAGTGGATGCTTAGTAATCATTTGTTTTTCAGACCCCTGTGAAAGTGATGAGAATTGTGAAATACCATCGAAAAATGCTTCATTATCTAATAAAGCCTCTTCTATTGTATATAAGGTCTTTTCACGGACTTCATTTTCCATTAGTCTTGTAAGCAGTGTTTCTAAGGTATAATCCGTAAAACGATAGCTTAACGCTTTCTGTGCCGCATATTCAAGAAGGTGTCCTTCGTCAAAAACAACGGAAGAATGTTCGGGTAATAACGGCAGCTGTCCTTCACGTTTTCTCGATTCTTTTGTCCAAATATGCTCCATATAAAAATCATGGGAACAGATAATTAAATCCTCAGAGTGGCGGTAATACTCTCTGTGCAAGGTCAGCCCACAGCGGTGACGCTTCTCACAAGAAAAACAATCCTGTACAGCATCCCAGCTAACTTCACTCCACATCTCATCAGATAAAGTTGGATAGTCCCTTCTGTCGCCATATTTTTCAAAGGTTTGCATGGAGCCAACAGTATGCACAAAATCAGGCAGGTTTTCATATATACTTGCAATCTCATCGGAGAAATCATTGTTCTTCGTTTGATCCAACTTTTTTAAACAGAGATACTGATCTCGAGATTTAGCCAAGCGGACATCGATATCTAGTCCGAGAACCTTCTCTAATTTTGCGATATCTCCCTCTTTTTTCACCAATTGCTCAATTAAAGTCTCATCTGCACAAGCAATGACAGCCGGGCGATTCGTATAGCGGGCATACATGATCGCATAAAGCAAGTAAACAATTGTTTTCCCCGTTCCAACTCCTGCTTCAGCAAACATCACTTTTTTATCTTTGAAGGCATTTTCTAGTTGAAAAGCCATATATATCTGTTCATCTCTTAATTCGAATCCTGCTTCGGGCAATATATCATAGAATAAATCCCCGATCCATTCACCCAATTTTTCATAAAAGGACTCAGTTTTTGCAATCTCAAATGGCATACGTTTTTGCATGGTACCCTCCCCAAAAAAACTTTCATATAATTCAACAAAAATAATGATTCATTCGAATTACTTGTCTTGATTTAAATCATCTTGACGAGGAGGTTTCTTTCCCCAATATTGATAAAGATCCGTACGAATAAAGCCGTTAAAAAGTTTTCGCTTTTTTGTCGCGGGTTTACCATAAAATTGTTCAAACTGCTCGTTAGAAGTTAAGATATATTTAGACCATGTATCAAGTGTATTGAATGCAACGCCCATTTCTTTATACATCTGTTCGACTGCTTTTTTCTCCCCGAGTCTTTCACCATAAGGGGGATTCCCAACAATGACACCGTATTGCTTATTTGTAGAAATGTCTCTAACCTGCATTTGCTTAAATTGGATCAAGTCCCCAAATCCAGCCTCAAAAGCATTATCTTGGGCAATTTTCACCATTCTATGGTCGATATCTGTCCCTAAAATATCTAATGGCTGATCATAATTTGCTAAGTCCTCCGCTTCATTTCTAGCGTCATCCCAAACTTGCGCTGGGATCCAATTCCATCGTTCCGATACAAACTCCCTATTAAAGCCTGGTGCAATATTTTGCCCGATCATTGCTGCTTCAATCGGAATCGTTCCAGAACCACAGAAAGGGTCCATAAAGGGACGGTCTGCTTTCCAATTAGTGAGCAAAACCAGCGCAGCTGCAAGGGTTTCCTTTAGGGGTGCCTCACCTTGATCCACTCGATAACCGCGTTTATGCAGCCCTTGACCACTTGTGTCAATGGTTATAGTGGCGACGTCTTTTAGTAATGCCACTTCGATGCGAAAATAAGCACCGTTTTCTTCAAACCATGTACTTCGCTTATAGTGTTGTTTCATCCGTTCCACAACAGCCTTTTTAACAATTGCCTGGCAATCAGAAACACTGAAAAGCTTTGACTTAACGGATTTACCAACCACAGGAAATTCAGCATCTTCAGGTAAGAATTTCTCCCATGGAAGTGCCTTAGTTTTTTCAAATAGTTCATCAAAGGTAAACGCCTTAAATTCTCCGACCTTTATCTTTATTCTATCTGCTGTCCGTAGCCATAAATTACTGCGTGCGATTGCAGATTCATCCCCTGTGTAAGTGACCTTTCCATTTTCAACTTCACATTCATATCCCAATGCCCGGACTTCTTTGGCAACTAAAGCCTCCAGCCCCATGGCCGCAGTAGCTATTATTTGATATTTTCCCATTTTTTCACCCTTAATTCATTTCATTAGTATGTATGGTTGTGTTTATAAAATTATCTTTCATTCGCTTTCATTATGGACAAAAACTAGTTAATGAATGCAATATGTTTATCTATAATAATGTCTCTGTTAAATTGTCCTGTTGATTTCCGCTCCAGGCACTTCGCTTTCCGCGGGCGGTTCGGGGAGCCTCCTCGTCGCTGCGCTCCTGCGGGGTCTCCCCTGCCCCGTCCTCCCGCAGGAGTCTTCGTGCCTTCCGCTCCAATCAACAGGGTGCCAAATTAAACAATAACCTTTACAAACATATAATAATAATAAAAAGCTCTCCTTATTAGGAGAGCCGTTTATATCCAGCATACATTCCCATTAATAACGTTCTGTAAGCCATGTTCTGTACCAGTGTACTACAAACGACACGGGTGTGTCTCGTACTTAGGTGGTAATCATCTATCTACAGGCTCAAATTTGAGCCTGTCCTTCTCCTTGTTCAATTCCTCAGAGAAAGTGCCCCTACCATTATTTGGGTTTCTCGCTCGTGGGGTTTACCCGTTCCACCCTTCCCATTTCTGGAAAGGCTACGTCACTGTGGCACTTTTATAGGTATTCATACCATATCCTAAAAAGGACTTAGGTATTTTCCCGGCCGTCAGTTGGATGCTAGCCCCAACTGCCCTAGCTTATGAATTCACTAGGCACGAACACTACGAGCATCTCAGCTCGTGCGAGCATGGACTTTCCTCTGCAAGAAAGCAAATGCATCTTACAGCGATTACCCGAACGTTATTAATGAATACAATTTATTATATGTATTTCACGCTGGTAATTCAATGGTTATTAACAGGAAATCTTCCTATTTTTTGTTAATCATAAAGCTTGTTACCAAAAACATGTTTTTCAAGATTGGATAAACGCTTCAAGATATCAAAATTTGTTGTTCCTGCAGGTTGAGCTGCTGGCTGCCTTTTTGATGTTTCCTCAAGCTGTTTCCGGAGCCGAAGATTTTCCTGTTGAAGATCTTCAATCTCCTGATGAAAAGTTCCATAGTCTTTAATGATTAGATCTAAGAACTTATCAACATCTTCTTGTTTATAACCGCGTACTCCAGACTTAAACTCTTTTTCTAAAATATCCTTCGCTGTTAATTTCACTTTATCTGACAGCATTCCATTCACCTCAGTATTTGCCAATCACTACCTATTATTTTTTCAAAAATATGTAGTTTTGTCAATTTTCATTTGTATTGTCAGTATTATGATTTTTAAAACAATTCAATATATGGAATAACCACCGTAAAAATGACTAAAACCTAAAAATCAGACAGTTTCATTTGTTCTTCTTCCACAATCATTTGTAAATCATAAAATGTTATAAGTTCAATGGAGTATGGATGTTTCTTTCGGTATTCCAAAGCCATTTCATAAATAAATTTTGGATTCCCTTCTTTTTCCTGATCGTACAGAAGGAGGAGTCCATCACTTTTTTCAATAAAAAATTGATTTTTCAACCGAAATTGCCAAGGTTTTTCATATACCTTTTTCGAAACAGAATCAATGAAATCTGCTTGAGCAAGGATCGACTCATACCATTCCCGGTTATTTTCCTTCCATGATGCTTGCTGGTCTAAAAATGGAGTGATCACCGCTAGCTTTACATCAGGAAATTCCATTTGCAGTTCAAAGACAACCTCAGCAGCCCACAGCTCCACGCCTAACTGACCACTGATCAGCACCCACTCTAATCCTTCTTCCATCATTGGAAGTAATGATTTCTTTAAAGCAGCCTTAATAAATAAAACCGACGGATGATCATTCTTAAAAATCCCTAATTCAAACGGTTTATAACCTGATATGGCTAGAACTTTCATCTAAAAATGTTCTCCTCAATATAGGAATTTTTTTAAAAATGGATAAACATTTGGACAAGAATAGCATATCATGTAGTAATAATAAATAAAAAACAAGGGCTAAAAAGCCCCTGTAATCAACTATTAACTATTAGCGTCTAGGTCCCATGAATGGTCCTGGTGCAAATCCTGGGCCTCCTGGACCGCCCATTCCTGGACCAAATCCCGGGCCTCCTGGGCCAACCATTCCTGGACCAAATCCTGGGCCTCCTGGGCCAACCATTCCTGGACCAAATCCTGGGCCTCCTGGACCGAAACCTGGGCCTCCTGGCATAGCGTTTGGTAAAGCATTTGCAGCCGGCAGAGTTGCTGGCAGTGGAGCTATTGGAGCACATGGGTTACAGCAGTTAATATGCTGATTGCATACCTCTTCAGCACATGAAGCAGTTTGTGGGCAGTAATGCTTATGTTGAAACAAATGATGATTCACCGTTGTTGTGTGGACAGGGTGAATATGGGGAACCACTGTTGTTGAAAACGTATGGTTCACAAATTGTTGAGTCGGATGAATAACAGGCGGCGTAATATTAGTTCCAAGATACATATGAAAATCTCCCTTCAGAATTTTGTTTACATTACAGCCTATGTTGAAGGGATTACTCTTGTACTAATGAAAATACCTATTTTTCCTTGGCAACAGTTTATTTCCTTAATTTCTATTTAAATATGTATAAATATGCCTAGCTTAAAACAAAATATTCTAGGCATATGTTTTATTTATAGAAAAGAATAAAAGCTATCTTTTAAACTTGTAAAAATAACTGCAGTCAAACATACGACAACGAAAAATAAAAATAAAATTGCTTTATACATATAACCAGCTCCAAATGTTTTGTATTTCATTTTTTTCAATCCAATTTCAAATTTTACAACTTTCAGCTTTAATTAACAATATGGAAATACTGGTTTTTCAAACAAATTACAAAGATTTTTTGACAAAAAAGTGAACTTTAAAAAAGTTAATTATTTTTCTAGTTATTTTGCCATTTTCCGCTCTAACCGCTTAAGCCTGAATTGCAGTTGTTCTAGACTGCAGTGGCCTGAAATTATGGATGTTTGTTCCGATTGAGACACAAGCATAATCGCTTTCTGACAGTATTCTATAGCAAGTTTATAATCTTTTATTCTATGTTCATATATTTTTGCAAGTTCTAAGCAGGCTTCTAACATCAACCGTTTATTACCCGAATCTGCAACATCTGAAAATAGTTTCTCCGCTTTTACCCAATCTTTTTCTTTTTTGCGTTGTAAAGCTAAAGAAAATTTAGCTTGAAAGGATGTCATATCACTTCCATTAACAAGTTGGGTTAATACTTTCTCAGCCTGATTTTTTTCACCTAAAGCTGCAAACCAGCGCCCTACCTCAAAAGACTCCGGCCTGGTCTGATCAGTATCAAGCCCGCAAAGCTGGAACGTGATATGTGTGTATAAGGTAACAAGCGATAAAATATCAATTTCATTATGCTTTAGAATGCCCATCATCCCATCTGGTTGTTTACTATCAATGAAATCAAAATAAATCATTGGAGCTAAAAAGCCAGGAATATCATCGACTCTTTCCACACCAAGTACCTCTTTCTCAACGACAGCTAACTTCAAACGCTCTAATTTATGCTTCCAAAGTCTCTTCGCCGCATGAAACAAATCAAAATGTCCAAACTGTGGCAGCTTGGGGACATGTTCTCGAACAAGGGTATGTCTAGTCTTTACCTGCGGCCAATCAAATGACTTCCCATTATAGGTCACGAGCGTTTTATAATTGACTTTCTCTAGAAAGCTTTGATATAAAGCAACTTCGGCACCCGGATTAGGTAAAATATGTTGTCTTAAGATGAGGGAATCGCCCGATACGCTGGCATAGCCGAGAAGGAAAATGGTATTTCCTACTCCGCCTCCAAGCCCCGTTGTTTCGGTATCAAAAAAGAATAATTCCTCCGCTTGATGTCCTTCGGCAGATAATGGATGATTGACGGGTTGTTTGTTCCAAATGTCGACTGCAGTGAGGAAATCCCGAAAACAGTAATGCCCGTGCTGATGTGAGAGTGGATATTTCACTTCTCTGATTAAACAGTAATCCTCGTCTAAAAAAAACGGAAACACGTTTGCATGTTCCCATTTTTCCTTGAAGGGAACCTCAATGTTAGCTGTTTTTAGAGGAGTATTCATTTTTTCTGATGATCCCCCAACAGAAAGATGTGGTTTTAAACGATTTAATTTATTTTTTAACGACATCGCTAATCTTCCTTCTCCTATATTGAGGAATTTAAAAATGCTTCAATTATTTTTAAAACATCCTTTTTCGCTGCTTCACTAATTGTGTCCGTACCAATGCAGGATGGGCAGCCATATTCACACTGACATCCGTTAATCATTTTCTTTGTTTCGATAAATACTTCTGACATTCCCATGTGTATTTTTTCGCTTAAGCCAATCCCGCCTGGGTAGCGGTCATAAAAGAAAATGGTTGGCTTTTCATTATGATCTGCCTTCACCTGTGGTATAACATGAATATCCTGTGGGTCCGCCATTACGAATAAGGGGGCAATATGGTTTAGTGCGTGGGCCGTCCCAACAAGCCCCTGTTCGAGTCGCTCATGGCCCAATTCAGACAAAGGCTGGTTTAAGGAAATCCATGCTGCATTGGTGTGCAGCTCCTCTTCAGGCAAATGGATTGGTCCGGACCCAATATTTTCGTGTGTTTCAAATTTTATTTTTTTAAATATGGTTGCCATCGCTCGTACACTAACATCCCCATAGCCAAATTCCGCCTCGTCTAATTCTTGAAGTTTGTCCACTTCAAGCACTTTTAATTGGACGGCTAAATTTGCATCAGTAAAATAGTCTACATCTACTTCCCTTACGAACGCCTTTTTCTCTTCCCAATCGAGTTTTTCAACCTGGAATTGGGTACCTTGATGTAAATAAATGGCTTCATCATGGAGAAGCGTCATCGCAGAAAAGCGGTCCATTTCTCCAATAACTTTGACATTGGCCACATCAGATTGGTCAACAATGATGACATTTTCCTGTGATGCCGATCGCAAACTAATGTTATGTGCAGGGAAGGAATCATTCATCCAATACCACTTTCCGCTGTTATGATAAAGAACACGTTCCTCGGTTAAGTATTCTAGCAATTCCTCTGTTTCCACGCTTCCAAATTGCTCTCCAGCTTTAAACGGAAGTTCATAGGCAGCACATTTCATATGATCGATTAAGATAATAAGATTGTCTGGATTTATTCTTGCTGTTTCAGGGCTTTTATTAAAAAAGTAATCAGGATTCTGGATGATATATTGATCAAGTGGACTAGAACTTGCTACCATAATAACAAGTGCTTCACTATGCCTTCTTCCGGCTCTTCCCGCTTGCTGCCAAGCACTGGAAATGGTACCTGGATAGCCGGTCATAATACAAACTTGCAACTGTCCAATGTCCACCCCTAGTTCTAGAGCATTCGTGCTGACTACACCGTAAATCTCACCAGAACGGAGATCTTTTTCTATCTTCCTTCTTTCGGTTGGGAGATATCCGCCTCTGTAGCCCATTATAGACTTTGCACCCAATTGGTTTTTCACTAATTCTTGCAAATAGGTTAGGATGATTTCAACTCTTACTCTGCTTCTCGCAAAGACTATTGTTTGAATTTTATTTTTTAATAGTTCCCCTGCAATTTTCCGCACCTCTAGCGTGGCGCTTCTCCGAATGTTTAACGGCTTGTTTACGATAGGCGGGTTATAGAAGAGAAAATGCTTTGTACCACTAGGGGCCCCATTGTTATCAATCAGGTGCATTTTTTCTTCTGTAAGGGTTTCGGCTAACTCTAGTGGATTCGCAATTGTTGCGGAAGTACAAATGAACACAGGGTTACTTCCATAATATTTACAAATCCGTTTTAGCCTTCTAATTACATTGGCTACATGGCTGCCAAACACACCGCGATACGTATGAAGTTCATCTATGACAACAAATTTAAGGTTTTCAAACAAGGAAACCCATTTTGTATGATGCGGTAGAATAGCTGAATGTAGCATATCTGGGTTCGTAATCACCACGTGACCTGCTTGTCTTACTCGTTGACGAATATTTGCTGGCGTATCCCCATCATACGTATAACTATTGATGTCTATACCGGCTGCTTGTATAATTTCATTGATTTCGCTCTTTTGATCTTGTGCTAGAGCCTTAGTAGGAAACATATAAAGGGCGCGTGCGCTTGGATTTGCTAGGATTGTTTGCAAGACTGGCAGATTATAACATAGGGTTTTCCCTGAAGCTGTCGGAGTTACTGCAACAATACTTTTACGGTCCCTAATTTTTTCATAGGCTGCGTTTTGGTGTGTATACAGTTGTTCTATTCCCCTGCCATTTAATGCAGATTTTAATGCTGGATGAAGGTCATTGGGAAGCGGAACTGTTTGAGCCTGCTTTTCTTCGAGTGTATGCCAAGTTACGATATTTTCCTTGAATTGATCATTTATTTTTAAGTCCGTTAATATTTCTTGTAGGTTTTTTCTTAATTTCATGCCCTCTCACCTCATTACTTCTATTCTAACCGAATAAGCGTTCGCAACAAAAGTAAAAATGATAAATTTATGCTTTTATTCCAGTGGTATCTTTTTCCTCTTTTATAAAAAGGTCAATCTATTCCTTAACCTTTATTAATACCATAAACTATTTCTTAAATTTTTGTTACAATAGATAATAACTGACAATGACTGTGAAGGTGATTGAATGAAAATTGAAGAAATAAAAAAGGTGCTCTCTGATTTTACTCTTTTTCGAGAATTAAATGAATTTGAACTAACAAAAATAACTGATATCGCCATCTCCAGAGAATGGAAAAAGCAAAGCCATGTATTTCTCCAAGGTGACCCGCTTGAAAATGTTTATTTTATTTATGACGGAAAAATCAAAATCTACAAAAGCGACATTAACGGCAAAGAACAAATTGTTGCTATTGCCCAAAAAGGCGAGATGTTCCCCCATGTAGGCTTTTTCAGAAAAGGTGATTATCCTGCCTATGCAGAAGTACTTGAGCCATCAACACTAATTACTGTTCCAATTTCAAAATTTGAAACCGTTTTGATTGAAAACCCAGAGCTATGTATTAAAGTGTTTAAAGTGTTGGGAGAAAAAATCGTTGATTTACAAAACCGTTTGGAAGAGCAAATCCTAAATAATACCTATGAGCAAATTGTAAAACTTCTGATCCGAATTGCGCAAAAACATGGAAAAGAACAAGAAGATGGGACTATCCTCTTAAAATCGGAATTTACGAACAAGGATCTTGCTAATATGATAGGGACAACTAGGGAAACCATTAGCAGAACACTGACAAAAATGAAAAAGGATGAATTAATTGAAGTAGATGATAAAGGCAACATGATTGTAGATGTTGAAATTCTCATGGAAGAGATCCATCTAATATAAACAAAACCGCAGCCACTCGATGCTGCGGTTTTGTTTACTTTATGTTAATGATAATTTAAGTATATCTTGCATGTCTTCTTGTGCTGTACCAATCAATTTTAGATTAAAGGTATCCTGTAGAACCTGTAACACACCTTCAGATATAAATTCAGGCGGTTTTGGACCAATTCGAATATCCTGTATCCCAAGACTAAATAGACCGAGTAAAATCGCGACGGCCTTTTGCTCAAACCATGACAAAACAATGCTGACTGGAAGTTCATTCACTTCGCATCCAAATGCATCTGCAAGCGCGAGTGCAATTTTTACTGTTGATCCAGAGTTATTGCATTGGCCTAAATCGATATACCTTGGAATATTCGTCCCCGGCACAACTCCATAGTCGACATCATTGAAGCGGAATTTTCCACACGAGGTTGTTAATATTACAGTCTCCGGTGGGAGTGATGTAGCAAGCTCCCGGTAATAATTACCGCCAGGACCTGGGGCATCACAGCCTGCGATGACAAAGAAACGTTTGATTTTTCCTGCTTTAACCGCATCGATTACTTCTGGTGCTAAGCCTAGGACCGTTTCATGATGGAAACCGGTAAGTAATGTTTCATCAGATTCTATGGCAGCATCAGGTAGTTCTAAGGCTCTGTTAATTAATGGGGCAAAATCATCATTGATAATCTTCTCTACATTTTCAAGTCCAGCCACTTCATATGTAAACATTCTGTCAGCGTAGCTTCCTTTGATGGGCATAACACAGTTTGTTGTCGCTAGGATGGCTCCTGGAAATTTTTCAAACAAACGACGCTGATCATACCAAGCTTTCCCGATGTTTCCTTTTAAATGGGCATATTTTTTCAACGCTGGATAACCGTGAGCAGGGAGCATTTCGGAGTGGGTATAAATATTGATCCCCCTTCCTTCTGTCTGCTTTAATAATTCCTCCAAAGCAAATAAGTTGTGCCCTGTAACGACTATGCATTTTCCTTCAATCTTATTTTGGCTGACCCGGATTGGTTCAGGAATTCCAAGTCGGGTTGTATGAGCTTCATCCAGCATCTCCATTACACGAACCACTGATTTACCGACCTTCATCGCCATGTCAATATGTTCTTGAATATTAAAATTGGAATTCGTTAAGGTCATGTATAAAGCTTCATGTGTGGTCGCATCTACAAAGGAATCTGTATACCCTAATTGATTTGCGTGTGTCCGATATGCTGCAATTCCTTTTAAAGCAAAGATAATTGTGTCTTGTAAACTAGCAATGGTCTCATCTTTTCCACATACTCCTATTACATTACAGCCGCCAGTTGGAGTTTGTTCACATTGATAACAGAACATTTTATTTCCTCACTTTCCATTTCTTTTCTGCTTTACTATACTAATCAACCCACACTTTAAATGTGATATAGGTCACATCTGAAGCAATTGTAATAAATCGTTCAAAATCGTTATTTTATGGCGGCACATACCCAGTTTTATTCGCATATACTGGCAATTGAAAAACTGGAAAGCGAGGGAATCCATATGTCATCTATGGTGCCGAATGATAAGAATTCAAAAAAGCCAAGAACAGATTCTTTTGGTGATTTAATGAAAACGATGAACGAATTTTTCCATGAAAAACCGATTAAGGGCTTTTTACAGTCAATCGATGATTTTTTCAAAAGTCCATTTCCACCAGGGGCAAACTTCCATGTTGACACAATTGAAACAGGTAACGAATATATCATCTCAGCTGAGCTGCCTGGGATTAAACGGGAGCAGATTCAATTAAATATCTCAGGTAATTATTTAACTATTTCTGTGGAAAATAGAGAAATTGAAACAGCCGAAGATGAGAATAACCAGATTTATCGACGAAAATACTTACAACAAAAGTCATCCAGAACCATCTCCCTTCCTCACACAATTAACGAGAAAAATGTGAAAGCTTCCTATCGTGATGGTTTATTAAAAGTCCGAATTCCACAGGAAAAAGGGAAAATGATTGAAATTGAGGAGTAGACAACAATATTTCTCCACATGAAAAGACGGCTTACCAGCAGCCGTCTTTTTCTTTACGCTTTAAATATTCCACCAAATCCTTTGACAAGCGAGCTCACCTGATTAACAGCATTCATCATCTGTCCGGCTGTGTTAACCATTTTATTAATATCTACCGATCCATCCTGGGATTTAAAAGAGTTCATAAAGGATTGGACCCCTCCCGGCTGTTTGGGGATTGCACTTTGTTTAGGATATGGATTCATCGCTGGATATCCATTCATTGGAGCGTACTGTGGTTTTTGTACCATCTTTTCTTGCGGCTGTAATGGATTCTGGAAAAGGAATTGCGAATCCGTTTGTGAAAATGGCTGGCTATTGTACGAAGGACCTTGAGAAACGTGACCTTGTTGATAGTTTTGCATATAGGGCGGGTAAGCTTGCTGATAATATGGGTTTTGTTGATTTTGTTGTTGGTATAATGTCCAATCAAAGTTTTGAGGTGGACTTTGATATACGTATGGTGGATTACTAGTAAAGTGCTGCTGATTTCTATACTGACCAACTGGACCTTGGTGCATCATTTGCCCCGGATATCCATTATTGAAGTAATTGGTTGGTCTTTTCTTTCCAAACATGGGCAAACATCTCCTCCGCATTTTTATCTACTACACTTTATGAAGAAAAGGAAGGAATGGTGAATCCTCCAGAAAAGATTCCCAATGTCATAATGACAAGAATTTTGTCTAAAGTTTAAATATTTTAAAAACTAGAAATCCATTACTTTCGTGATACGATAGAAAAAAGGATGAAGGAGGAGCTAATAGAGATGGACATTCGCGAATTAAAAAGCAAATTTATTCAAAGCAGGGATTATACAACTGATGATGTTAATGCATTAATGGATTTTGCTAAGAAAGCGTATATTCATAACGATATTAATATTAAAGAATATCGTCTTCTTGTCCGTGAACTTGAAAAACAGGGCGCGGTAATACCTGAAACGGATCATAAAGACTCCCTCATCGAACATTCTTAATACAGATAAAAGAGATGCAGCTGCATCTCTTTTGCTATTTTTTCATCTCTTTTAATATTTCTAGAAGAAAATATTCAACCGTACGATTTGCATTAATAAACCTTGATTTACTGGTCTCTGGGAAAAAGGCTTGGATTGAAAGTTGATCAATATGCTCAGAAGTAGTGTCAATTTGCTTTAAATGAAGATATTTATGGTTGGAGTCTGAAATCCATTTTTTCATAGCCAGTTTCCATCGGTCATTTATATCCTTAACTTCATTTGCAAATGGCTTTATGACTTCATGAAAATCATACTTAATCCCTGCTGTTCGCCCCTCTTGATAATATTTCATGAATAAGCTGTTAAAAGTTAGTAGTTTTTCTGTTAGAACAATAATTTCTTCAGACATCTCGAAAAAAAACCTTCCTCCCAAAAATAAAAAAGCAGCATGAATTTTTATTCCATGCTACTTTAATTGATATTGTTATTTTAACGGCAATTAAAAGCCCAATTCAAGTTGTAAGGCTCACCGGCTAATTCTAGGTTTGAAATAGAGTTAACTTTATCCATTGTTTGTTGTATTCCAAATAATTTTTGTTTGGATTCCCTTATCTTATCCTGTTCTTCCTGGTCCAAACTTTTTCGCAGGTCTGAGAAGGATGCTTCTAGCACCACTTCCAAGTCTTCTAATTGATCATATATTTCTGTAAGCATTGAAATCAACTTTTCTTTATCGGACAATGGCTTATTCATCAATCAAACCCCTCCCAGCATTTTCTATTTAGTATAATTCTCTTTCTTTCTTTTGCTTCCTTCTGCCTTGACAAAACTAGTTTCTATTCGCCAAAGGTAGTGGTAAAATGGCATTTTTCCCTTAAGGGTTCGACACCAACTTAACTTGCATGAAAATTTAAAAAGCGCACATTCTATTATTGGAGGTGCTATTAATGCCAAAAAATAATAAACAAAACAAAAATCAGCAAACAAAACCAGCCGATGAAGTAAAAAAGACTGGCTACGGTGATAAAAAGCTTGTCGGTGAAAATCGTCCAGCTGAATAAAGCCCAAAAAAGCAAGGGGAAACTTCCCTTGCTTTTTCTAATTCAACTTTTTTAACTGCAAGGTCTTTTGGAGTGCCAGTATTAGTTGAAGTTGATTTGATTTGGTAAAGTACCAATCTGTCAAATGAATCGGATGACGATTGTCAACGGGAAAGTATAACCACCTAGGGGAAACCCTTCGATGCAAACTCCAATCTTCAAATTTATGTTGATTATGCTCTATAATTGGAAAGGTCGCTCGTAAAATCGGTGTTTTTTGACCTGTTTTTAATTTAAAATATTGTTCATAATCATATCTTGAACCAGTATGAGGCGTTTTTACTGCAAACTCATAAAAATAAGGAAAGAGTCGCGGGTGAAAAAGAATATTGGCAAGTCGTTTACCTAAATTGATTCTTTTCGAAAGTGATTTGAAGCCATTGACACTAGCACCGTATAATTCTCCTCCACATGTTGGAAACAATACACAGCTGAAATGAAGCCAATCCTGAAATGAAAAAAGCTTTGTTTGGAAAACCTTTTTTTTATAAACAGGGTGTTCTATTACAGGCGTTTGAATGACATTTTGCTCATTTATGATTAAACAAGTAGTTAGCCTATTCTTATCGTTTTCTTTCCAATATCGATACCATTCCTTTTGGATAAACGTTGAAACATGAAAATAAGGAAGTAAATGAAACATTTGTCGATTCATTTTCGTCGAATATTGATAGACCAACAACTGAGGATAGGCATCATGGAAAATAAGCCAATTTGCCCGTTCATAGGTTAGAAAAAGCTGTTTTCTCGTCATGTCTGTGATCAAATGAGGAAAGATAGACCCTTGCAGGTCACACATATTCCATCCTCCATTTCTTGAAACCATGCTTGCTAAGAAAGCCCAAATGATATCCGGATTTTTTTTAAAAAAAGATAAATATGCTTCTGTCCTTGAGATATTATCGGCATTTTTTTTATTCGTTTCTTCTCGTATTTGACGAATGATTGTTTGTTCCTGTATTGTAAGATGATTCATATTCATCTTCCCTTATGTTTTTTAATAGATTATTAGTACAATTTTAGCGTTTGTTCCTTTTATGAATAATGCATCATGTATAAATTCAGCATTCTCGGTACAATTGTTATTAGCCTGTGTATGCAAAAGTATTTTATACACCCCAATCTTGCTAAGATTTGATATGATAAGGAATAGCTTGAGAGGTGTAAAAAAGTGAATTTTAACTATCCAAATGGAAAAAGGTACATACCTAAAGAACAAGGCACAGACACTGAAAGTACAAGTAAAAAAAGGAAAAATAGTTCTTATAGTAACAGAGGTATGACGCTAGAAGAAGATTTAAATGAAACAAATGAATATTACCGAGAGAGAAAACTAGCAGTTATTCACAAGAAACCAACACCTGTGCAAATAGTCCAAGTTGATTATCCCAATCGAAGTGCAGCTGTGATTAAAGAAGCTTATTTCAAACTAGCATCAACGACGGATTACAATGGTGTTTATAAAGGAAGGTATATTGACTTCGAAGCAAAAGAAACGCAGAATCCCACCTCTTTTCCATTAAAAAATTTTCATCAACACCAGATACAGCATATGGAAGAAGTTCTCAATCAAGGAGGTATATGTTTTGTTATCCTTCGTTTTACAAAGTTTGAACAAGTTTTCTTACTTGAAGCACAACACTTGTTAACTTTTTGGGAGCGGATGACAAGTGGAGGCAGAAAATCAATTACAAAAGAAGAAGTAGAACAACAGGGACATCTGATTCCACTTGGTTTTCAACCCCGAATTGACTATATTAAAATTATAGATAAGCTTTACAATTGAGAAAAGGCTCGAAAGGAAGGAATATTACAATGTCTGAACAATACCAATCAAGAGAGGAGCGCAGAAAGAAGCTCCAATCTAAAGGTAAACCAAAAGCCAAGAAAAAATCTGGAGGACTTGTAAAGAAAATTTTTTTAACATTAGTAGCTCTTGGAATTGTTGGGATACTGGCTGGTGTGGGTACTTTCGCTTACTTAGTAAAAGATGCTCCCGTACTTGACCCGAAATTATTAAAAGATCCAATCCCTTCGAAGATTTTAGATAAAGATGACAAACTTGTAACAGAAGTGGGTGCTGTTAATCGGGAATATGTAAACTATAAGGATATTCCGCCGGTAGTCGAAAATGCGATTTTAGCAACAGAAGATTATCGTTTTTACAAGCACCATGGAATTGATCCGATTCGATTAGGTGGCGCTATTCTAGCAAATATCCAACATGGCTTTGGTTCTGAGGGTGCCAGCACCATTACTCAACAAGTGGTTAAAAACTCATTTTTAACTCCTGAAAAAACCTTAAAGCGGAAAGTTGAAGAAGCTTGGCTTTCTTATCAATTGGAACAGCAATATACAAAGCATCAAATTTTTGAAATGTATGTAAATAAGGTATATGTTTCTGAAAATAGTCATGGGATTGCTACCGCTGCAAAAATTTTCTATGGAAAAGAATTAAAGGACTTAACTCTTGCAGAAGCGGCCCAAATTGCAGGGATGCCGCAAAGTCCAAATAATTATAACCCTTTCGATCATCCTGATTTAGCTGAAAAAAGACGAAACATTGTCTTAACGTTAATGCATCAGCATGGATATATTTCTAAACAAGCGATGGAAGATGCGAAAAAAGTGTCAGTTAAAGATACCGTCTTAAATGAAAAAGAGCGAGAGGTCAAAGAGAAACCCTTTGATTCATTTGTCGATGCAGTCATTGATGAAGTGAATGAAACATCTGATTTTGATATTTTTACTGATGGCTTAACGATTCATACAACACTTGATCCGAATGCACAATCCTATGTAGAGGACATCCTTAATAAAAATGACGTGATTGACTATCCGGATGATGATTTCCAAGCCGGGGTTGCTCTTCTAGATACAAAAACAAGTGAAATCCGTGCCATTGGAGGCGGCAGAAATCAAAAAGTCAAACGTGGATTTAACTATGCAATTGATACTCAGCGTCAACCTGGGTCAACTATTAAACCAGTTCTTGATTATGCGCCTGCAATTGAATATTTAAACTGGGGAACTTATGAAATGATTGAAGATAAACCCATTACTTATTCTTCTGGGAAAAAGTTTGGGAACTGGGACCAAAGCTATAAAGGAGCAATGACCATTAGAACGGCATTGCAATTATCACGAAATTCACCAGCTGTTCAAGCATTGCAACAAGTTGGTCTTGATAAAGCAAAAGACTTTGCAGTGAATTTAGGTATCCCATTAAAGGAAATTTTTGAATCCTATGCAATTGGTGGATTTAAAACGGGTGTATCCCCTCTGCAAATGGCAGGTGCCTACAGTGCATTTGGTAATAAAGGTATTTACACAAAACCTCATGCGATTAGGAAAATAAAACTCCGTGATGGTACTGTGATAAGCACTGCTCCAGAACCGAAGGTAGTAATGAAAGACTCTACTGCTTTTATGATTACAAGTATGATGGAAAGTGTTCTCGAATATCCTGGTACAGGAACAAGAGCGGATGTTCCTGGACTTGACATTGCCGGTAAGACAGGTACAACTAACTATACAGATGAAGAAATTCAAAAATGGGATATTCCAAGCAGCAGATCTGTTCCTGATGCATGGTTCACCGGTTATACCACCAATTACACCGCATCCATTTGGACAGGTTATAAAAATCGGAGCACCCCTATTAATGCGGTTGGAAATAATCAACGTATAGCGCAATTAATTTTTAAGAATGTAATGGAACATGTATCGAAGGATATTGATACACCTGACTTTAAAATGCCTAGCAGCGTACAAAGAGTAAGGATTGAGAGAGGCTCCATGCCTCCAGTTTTAGCAAGTGAATACACACCATCAAGTCAAATTATTACAGAGTATGCTGTGAAGGGTCACTCACCTAATCGAGTTTCCACAAAGTATGACAAACTAGCTGCTCCAAAAAATCTAAATGCAAATTATGATCAGGCAAGTAATACGATTGGATTATCTTGGAAGCACTCTAAAAAATCCAATATTACTTTCTCTATTACAGTGGATAACGGGACAGAACAGAAACAATATACTCAAGCAGAAACGTCATTAACTATTCCAGCGATACCGGGTGCGAAGTATTCCTTCACCATTATTGCGATTAGTGGAGATAGACAAAGCGACCCTGTAACGACAACCCTTGAAATTCCAGCCCAAGAAACTAACCCAGGCACGAGTACCGAACCAGGCACCCCGCCAGGGAACGGAAATGGAAATGGAAATGGAAATGGAACTGGTACTGGCAACGGTAATGGTACTGGTACTGGTAACGGTAACGGCAATGGTAACGGTAACGGTAACGGCAATGGTAACGATAACGGAACTGGTACTGGCAATGGTACTGGCAATGGAAACGGAACTGGTACTGGTACTGGTACTGGTGATGGCACAGGTGACAACGGCGGGGATCAAGGAAATGGAGAAGGAACCACCCCACCAGATACTCCAGTTGACAACGGGACAGGCGAGCAGCCTGCAGTAGGAACTCCTGGCTAAACCTAGCAATCAGAAAACATTAATAAGCGTCTAACCATTTGGTTTAGACGCTTTTTTTAGTATGTTTCTCTTTACAAACAATTTTTCTTGTTCCATCATCAACTCTGATAGTTGTCGATAAGAATGATATAAAGCTGGCCTTGAGGTAATGAAGGCCAATCGTTCCTCCACATTAACCGGCTTAAACTCTAACTGTTTAAAATTAAGCGATTCATTCAAAGTAACTGGCAAATCATTGGACCAAGCCAGAAATTGAATAAACAACTGAATCCCCTTATCCATCAACAATTTTGCATTTTTATACTCACGTTCCCGAAATAATAATTCCAATTGCATTTTACTATTTTTCCATTCTGTCAAAAGGTTGGAAATCTCCACTTCCTTTTTATCCATTGCTTGCAACCTGCCCTTTCATCCTCTTTTTTCCTTCCCTGCAAAGCTCTAATAAAGGGCAGCTTGGACATTGTGGATTTTGAGCTTTACAATGGTAACGTCCAAAGAAAATCAGGCGGTGGTGTGTAAGTGACCACTCTTCTTTTGGAACCTTTCTCATTAATGTCTTTTCCACTTCAAGAACAGAATCCTTCCACCTGCAAATACCTAATCGTTTACTAACTCTTTCCACATGTGTGTCTACTGCAATTGCAGGTATATTATAAGCAACCGACACCACAACATTCGCTGTTTTCCTGCCAACACCAGGCAGTTTTGTTAACTCATCACGGTCTGTTGGGATATCACCGTTATATTCTTCTAATACAATTCGGCAAAGGTTTTGAATGTTTTTAGCTTTATTTCGGTAAAGGCCAATCGAGCGAATATCGTTTTGTAATTCTTCAAGAGGAACTGCTAGGTAATCCTCTGGTGTTTTATATTTTTCAAATAATGATTTGGTTACTTTATTTACAAGCACATCGGTACATTGTGCTGATAGAGCTACAGCTATGACTAGTTCGAAGGGATTCGAATGGTTAAGCTCACAGTGGGCATCAGGAAACATTTCACCCATTTGATCAAGGCAATAACGGATTTGGCTGTTATTAAGCATATCTTTCACCTACTTCTATTTAAATGAAGGGCTGTGTTAAACTTGTCTGTTGATTTCCGTTCCAGGCACTTCGCTTTCCGCGGGCGTGCCGGGGAGCCTCCTCGTCGCTTTGCTCCTGCGGGGTCTCCCCTGCCCCGTACTCCCGCAGGAGTCTTCGTACCTTAAACGAAGGTCAACAGAGTGCCAAAATCAACATTTACCTTTAACAAAGCCAAATGAAATAAAACGAGAGAAATATCTCTCGCTCATCGAATTTATTGTTCTAACCAATTGTAAAATGGGACTGTTGGTTGATGTGGTTCATCTTTAATACTTCCCTTTTGTGTTTGCTTTTGACGAAATTTAAGACCATGGTTTTTGGCCTGTTCAATTGTTTTTATTCCATTCTTTTTCCACTCAAAGAGAATTCTATCAATATAGCGGAAATTTAATTTCCCCGACATTACTGCTTCACGTAAAGCCGCTTTTATGATCATTGGGTCATGATGGTCATCATCCATCCACATTGCAAGTGATTCACATTCAAACGGTGATAGTGGACGTCCGAATTCCTTTTCAAAACATGTATAAAGATCTGTTTCATCAGCTTTCTTATCCAATTCTTTATTCATTTTATTATTTTTTAAGAACTGTTCTATCAGTCTTTCCCATAAAGGCTCAATGGAATACTTCTCATACCGAATACCATCATGATTATATCCATCTGTGATTTGAATAAAGCCTCTCTGTATCAGTCTTCTGAGCATTTCATTACAATCAGAAATAGTTATTGTCATTCTTGCTGAAAGTTCATCTGGAGTAGGAAATTCATGTCCTTTTTCTAAATAGGTGAGAATATTTAATAATAGAACAAGTTCATATTCATTTAAATTTAAATTACGATATTCAGAAAATAATAATGTAGGAACGGTAATGTTCCCTTCTTGAATCCATGCTAATAAGTTTGTTTTCATATTCAGGACACCTCCTGTTAAGTATATCATGAAGCATCTATCCGAGTAAGAGTATAAGGCATCCATCTTTGGTAACTAAAAGCAAAAAGCCTGCAGCTTTTCGCAGACTTTTTACAGTAATTAATTATTGACCATGCTTGATTTTGAAACAACAAATTGGTGGATTCTCTCCACTGCCTTTTCTAACAAGGTTAAAGAGGTTGCGTAGGAAAGACGGATATTATCAGGGGTTCCAAAACCTGACCCAGGAATAACTGCAACCTTTGCGTCCACGAGTAAGGCTTCTACAAAGTCATCCACATTCTGGTAACCTGTCATCTCTGCTGCTTTCCTTACATTTGGATAAAGATAAAAAGCTCCTTGTGGTTTCACACATGTCACACCTGGAATTGCAACAAGCTTAGTAAAAATAATTTCTAATCTTTCTTCAAATGCCTTCCTCATGTCTTCTACTGGCTGTTGTGAGCCAGTGTAAGCTGCAATTGCTGCATATTGGGCAGTTGTTGTTGGGTTAGATGTACTATGACTAGCAAGGTTTGTCATTGCTTCAATAATATTTTTATTACCAGCTGCATACCCTATTCTCCAACCAGTCATCGAATGTGACTTGGAAACGCCATTAATAACAATTGTTTGTTCTTTTAATTCAGGAGAAAGTTGAGCAATTGAAATATGTTTATTTTTCCCGTAAACTAGCTTTTCATATATTTCATCTGAAACAATGAGAATGTTTTCCTCAAGGCAAACTTTGCCTATTTCCAAAAGCTCTTCAGCTGTATATAGGACTCCTGTAGGGTTGCTAGGCGAATTAATAATAACGGCTTTTGTCTTCTTCGTAATCGCCTTTTTTAATTGTTCTGGTGTGATTTTAAATTGATTTTCCTCAAATCCCTCAATATAAACTGGTACGCCTCCAGCTAATTTTACTTGTTCTGGGTAACTGACCCAATATGGTGTTGGGATGATGACCTCATCACCATCATTTAAGACCACTTGAAACAAGGTATAAAGGACGTGTTTTGCGCCATTTCCCACAATGATTTCATTAGGATTAAATGCTAACCCCTGGTCTTCAACAAATTTCTTGATAATTGCCTTCTTTAAAGCAGGCAAGCCAGCTGAAGGGGTGTACTTCGTATGTCCCTCATTCATGGATTGAAATGCAGCATCTAAAATATGTTGTGGAGTATTAAAGTCAGGCTCACCAGCACCTAGACCGATAACATCCTCCCCTTGTTCCTTTAGTTCTTTTGCTTTTGCCGTAATCGCTAATGTCGTTGAAGGTGTAAGTGCTTTTACACGATTAGCTAATTCCACTACCATTCCAATTCCTCCGCTCTCCATCTAGTTATAGGTTTTCAATTTTTTTTAGCCATTCACCTGTATCAAAGTGAACATAGTAATAATTTATTAAATTATTATTAGAACGGTAATAAATTTCCCACAGTGGGATATTCTTTTCCATACCGAGTCGAACAGATATGATCTCCTTCGGGCTTTTTTCTTGTTGAAGTTTTTGAATAGCTTCTTCCCTGGTTAAACCATTCTTAGCTTTTCTTACGAAAATTTCCTTACTTTTCTCAGGCATCCACACGATAATTTTGTTGCCATTCTTACTTTTCCCCTCAATGACATTAACCGTTTCAATACCATTATAAATATGAAAATCTTCTACTTCTTTTAGTGAGGTTTCCTCTTGAGCACGTGAGACAGCTTTTGTCTCTGCTGTTTTCACAGGATCCAATGCTGATAAATAAACTTTTATCAATAACCCACAAAAGGCTACTACTATTATTGATAGAACAATAATCCACTTTTTCATTGCTAATTCACTTCTTTATGTACGATAAATCGTAAAAATCGCTGTATTTTGATTCGCTTGATCCAGTGCAAGTCCAAACATAAGGTCTTCCTGTTTCAAGGTTCGATTAAGGGCGTCAACAATTTTATACAAATCCGGACTGTGTTGGATTTTCACTGTTGATAAAACTTCTATTTTACTTTCCATCCGTTATCCTCCAATTTTTTCCTATATATCTACATTATTTGATAAATCTTATCCATTATTATAACAGGTGGAAGCAAAAAGCGGGTCAAAGATGCTATGATTTTTCTAATAAAATTTTATTCATCCGTTTCTATCGGAATGGTTATGATCTCATAATTTGAATCGGTGAATTTTATTGTTATGGTTCCATGTTTTTTCGTTGAATAAATTTCTGACCAAGTTTCGTGAAGATCGACTAATATATCTGGATCATGTACCTCTTCTTCTGGTGCAAAAAGGACTGAAATTTGCGGATTTAGATATTGAATTAATTTCTCAGATAAGGAGTCTTCCGGTACACCATTAGGGATTTTAAACACATTAATATTCTCCAGATTTTTCTCCAAGAGTGTTTCTTCAGCTCTTGGCGTGAATGAAGTCATAAGGAATATTCGATGATTAAAAAAATCAAGTGTTAGATCCATACCTTCATTCGCATCATTTCCCACAAATTGAACTTCAGCATTCATCTCAGGCAGGATAGGTCTCTTTGTACCCTGCCCCCAAGAGATAACTGCGGGCTTATTTTTTGAATCTAGCTCTGTTTTGATTTGAGCAGACAATTTAGGTGTTGTAATTATTTCTTTGATATTATATTTCGAGATTAGACGATTTAATTGTTGTTTAGAGAGTTCTGTTCCGTTATGTGTAAGGATTAATTTAGAAATCTCCTTCACATCATAAAGGAAAAGCCACCCTTCTAATTCCGCAGCAGTTTCTTTTCCTCCGGTATTTATCAAGGTATTCTCATTATTTGCGCCTTGGATTAGTGTTGCTTCCCCTGCCGACAACCCCAGAAAAGTGACTGCAACCTCATGGTCTTTAATATTTAAATTAATATTTTCAATATTATTTAATGATGGCCCTGATGCCTCTACCATGAGTGTCGTGGGAAGAAAAAATGACAAGATAATTAGTAAGGTTCTCATGACACACCTCCTATATTAAGGATGTGTTTATTTACCAATTTTTATCCAGACTAATTATCCCTCAAATCACAACCAGGACTGGATAATTTCAACTAATTCATCCATCTTTCCTCGATTAATAGGAACGGGGGGAACTGATTTCAAAAATGCCTTCCCATATTTCGTGGTTACAATTCTTTTGTCAAATACCACAATGATACCACGATCACTTTCTGTTCGAATAAGTCTACCAAAACCTTGTTTAAATCGGAGAATTGCTTCTGGCAGGGAGTATTCAGAAAAGGAATTTCCCCCCCGTTTTTCGATTAACTGGCATTTCGCCTCTGTTAAAGGATCATCTGGCGGGCTAAACGGAAGCCTGACAATAACAAGGCATGATAAGTCCTCACCAGGTATATCTACGCCTTCCCAAAAACTGCTTGTCCCTAACAATAAGGCCTTATCATACCGTTGAAAGTTTCTGGTTAGCCTTGTTCTGCTTCCACTGGTTATCCCTTGTGCAATCATTGCGTAGTCATGTAAAAAACCACTTTCTTTGATTAATTCATAGGTTTTCTTTAGCATGTCATAGGCAGTAAATAGAAGCAGCATTCTTCCCTTAGTTGCCTCAGCTATTGTAATGATATGCTCCGTAATTGAAATCACATAATCATCCAAAGATACGGTATTAATTTCTGGTAAGTCCTCAGGAATTAATAGCTGTACCTGTTGATTATATGCAAATGGAGATGGGATATTTAATTGTACTGTAGACACAGGGTCTAAACCCATTTCCTTTATAAAATATTCAAATGATTTATTTACAGTTAACGTTGCCGAAGTAAATACTACCGCTTTTTTTAATTGAAAGAATTGTTCGTATAGTTTCCCCGCAACTGAAGTTGGCTGTACCATAAAGGTAGTTACATTTTGCGGTGAGCGTATATCTATTTCAATCCATTTTACATCATTCGTTATTTTCAGAAAGGAATTGATTACTGTATCTCTAAGTTTTGTTAATTCGATTTGAAATGAAAGAATCTCCTCCAATTTGTTTTCTTCTATACGTGAAAAAGAATTACTTTCATTTTTAATCCATTCAAGACGTTCACTGATTTCTGAATCAAGGTCCTTTAGTAAAAAGGCAAATCTCTCAGCACTGTGAACTAGTGCCTTTTTTTCTTTTGCTTCGTCATTGGGTGAAAAGCGAATTTTGGCACGATTAACTCCTTTTTTATTCGCCATCTTGGCTTTTGCAAAAAGAGCAATCAATTGAAAAAATTCATCCATTTCAAAAATAAGATCAGCCATAAGTTGATTGACCTTAGTTGAGGTGGTCCTGCTCTCATTTTTTGTTGATATAGAATCAATTAGCTTTTCCAATTCATAAAAGAGCTGTTTTTGTTCATATAGCCCAAATTGACCCAATAGGAGACGGGTAGATAAATAATCTAATGTATGTCCAAAAAACTGACTAGCAGCTTTTTCAAAATGATGCCCTTCATCAATAATGGCATAAGAAAATTCAGGCAAGATAGCGGCTTCACCTTTAATATCACTTAGTAATAAAGAATGATTTGTAATAATAAGGTCAGCAACTTCAGCCTTTCTTTTTGCTCTTAAATAAAAATCTCTTTCCTGCCATGCTTCGTCTTGTAAAAATATTGATGGTTCATTCTTTATTTTATTCCAAAAAATTTGCCCGCCACTTGAAAGGTTTAACTCGTCCCGATCACCGGTTTCTGTTTCGATCAACCAAACAAGAATTTGCATTTTTGTTAATCCAGTATCGTAATTATCGTTATCATCCGCTAGTGTCTGGTGAAACTTTTCTAAACTAAGATAATGATTTCTTCCCTTTAGCAATACTGTGTCTAATGGAAAGGGCAAAAGTTTAGCCAAGAGCGGTATTTCATTTTTTAGAATCTGCTCTTGCAAATGGATAGTATGTGTACTTACAACGATAGGATGCCTATTTTTCCTAGAAAAGTAAGCACATGGCAGCAAATAGCCAAGTGATTTTCCTACACCTGTACCAGCCTCAATTACAGCATGATTTTCATTTTGAAAAGCCTGGTAGACTGTATCCATCATGGTAAATTGGCCAGTTCTCTTCTCGAAAGCTTCAAATGCCTGACTGACCAATTCGATTTTTTCTGCCTCAGATGCAGGAAAACGATATTCTTTATCTTCAGCATGAAGCCTAATATGGTTGGGAATTCTTTTTAAAGCAAGTTCCTTAAATATCTCAATTGTCTCAGATAAGTTTTCTACAGTTTCTTCCTTAATAACAAGTAATTCATCAAGCAACTGTTGAAGGTCGCTTTTCAATCCCCCTGATAAATGCGCAAGCTGTTTTAATGTTGTGATTGGTAATGAAGTCAAACGTTCTATAAGAATAAGTAAAAGTTCAGCTGTTACCTGTGCATCACTATCTGCTTGATGGGGGCGATCATGATTCAATTTTTCTCTCTCAGCTAAATCAGATAGCTTATAACCATCTGCTGTCGGATAAAGGATTCTCGCCAATTCAACCGTATCTAGAACAGGACCGAAGAACCCTTCTTGGCCTGATTGGATTAATTCTTCTTGAAGAAAGGACAAATCAAACAAAACATTATGTGCAACAAAATAAGCCCCGTCCAGTAATGTCATGACTTTTTCTGCAATTTCAGAAAAAAGTGGCGCATCTTTCACCATATCATCATTTAAACCAGTTAATTCTTCAATAAATATGGGGATGGATTTTTTGGGATTAATTAATGATGAAAACTTTTCTGTGATTTTCCCATTTTCAATGACCACAGCTGCAAATTGGATGATTTTATCACCTTTTTTTGGAATGTTTCCCGTTGTTTCCAAATCGATTACGACGAATTTATTTCGCATTTATTAACACCCCAAACCTTCGTTCATTAAAACGGTATCACATAATCTTTAAAAGAAAAAGTATACACTACTAGGAGCTCTAGATTCTACCATAAACTTTACGATTATTTTTATTATGTATATTATATAAAACTCTAGGTAAAAAAGAAAAATCCCCTGAACGGGGATTACATGATCGTTAGTGCAGGTTCAGCATGGATAAGTTCTTTAATACGATTATCTTCATCCATGATCGCCACTTTTGGTTTATGTGCAGCTACTTTTTCTTCAGCAATTAGCGCATAAGAGATAATAATGACGATATCACCTTTTTGAACAAGACGGGCGGCTGCACCATTTAAACAAATGACTCCGCTGCCTCTTTCACCAGGAATTATATAAGTCTCTAAGCGGGCACCGTTATTATTGTTAACTATTTGAACTTTTTCATTTGCAATCATTCCGACTGCATCTAATATGTCCTCATCGATTGTAATACTGCCTACATAATTTAAATTTGCCTCAGTAACAGTGGCACGGTGAATCTTTCCGTTCATCATGTTGCGAAACATATCCTCTTCCTCCATTTCCACTTAGTCCTATCAATCTATTTTTGTAATGAAATTGTCTATTAAACGAACCTTTGTAAATTTTACAGCGAGCGCAATAATAATTGTACCCTCTAATTTTTCCAATGGTTTTAATTGCGGATAAGAGTAGATTTGGACATAATCAATTACACCAGATGATTCTTTACCAATCTCTTCACGAATCAGATGAATTAATTTATTGGGATCTCTCTCACCTTCATCTATAGCTGCAGCAGCTGCTTGAAGACTCTGATAAAGAACAGGTGCTTCTTTCCTTTCCTTCGGCAGGAGATTAACATTACGGGAACTCTTAGCCAGTCCATCATTTTCCCGGACAATATCTACTGCTACAAGATTTACAGGAATATTAAAATCTGAAATTAATCCTTCAATAACCGCAACTTGCTGGGCATCTTTTTTCCCAAAATAAGCACGTGTTGGCATAATAATGTTAAAGAACTTTGTAATGACTGTAGCAACCCCGTCAAAATGGCCAGGGCGTGAACTACCACATAAAACATCTGTGCGCTCCTGTACGGTAACTCTAACTGAAAGGTCAGTAGGATACATTTCTTCTACACTTGGATAAAATATAAAATCGGCCATTTCACTTTCAGCCAAAGCACGGTCACGCTCAAAGTCACGTGGATATTCAGCATAATCCTCTTTCGGACCAAACTGTAAAGGATTCACAAATATGCTGAGGACGACGATATCATTTTCTTGTCTAGCTCTATTTAACAGCGTTAAATGTCCTTCATGCAGAAAACCCATCGTTGGAACAAAACCAATAGATTTTCCTTGGGACTTTTGTTTCAAAATTAACTCCTGCATTTCTTTAATTGTGGTGATTACCCTCATTTTATACCTCCATAAAGCCCTTTCAGTTCCTGGTCCTTCATTGTGAATGAATGCTTATCTTCAGGAAACTGTTTGTTTTTAACATCTGCTGCATATGCTTGAATAGATTCGAGCATAAAAGGATTTACAGAATGGTATTGTTTCACGAACTTCGGAACACGCTCAACACCATAACCAAGGATATCATGATATACAAGCACTTGACCGTCCACCTCTATCCCAGCACCAATACCAATTATAGGTATAGAAAGACTTTGTGTAATTTCTTCAGCCAATTGTTTTGGGACACATTCAAGTACGATAGCGAACGCTCCTGCTTCTTCACATTTCTTCGCATCATCTATTAATTTTCTGGCCGTCTCTGCATCTTTCCCTTGTACTTTATACCCGCCTAAAACCCCAACTGATTGTGGAGTTAACCCCAAATGAGCACACACTGGGATGCCTGCTTTCGTAAGAGCAGCTATTTTTTCTAATACATCATCTGCACCTTCGAGCTTTACTGCATGTGCGCCTGTTTCTTGAATGAGTCTGCCTGCATTCATAAGAGTATCCCGGACAGATAAATGATAGGTTAAAAATGGCAGGTCCGCGAGAATAAATGTATCTTTAGCACCTCGTTTTACTGCTTTCGTATGATGGATCATGTCTTCAAGCGTCACCGGAATGGTTGAATCATACCCTAAGACAACCATACCAAGTGAATCTCCCACCAAAATAATGTCAACTCCACCTTCTTCTGCTTGTTTAGCAGAGGGGTAATCATACGCAGTTAACATGACAATTTTTTCGTTATTTTCCTTCATTTTCATAAAATCTGTTGCTTGTTTCATCCATTTTTCCCTCCTTTTAGTTGGGAGAGGGGATTAGAAGATTTCGAAGAGCAAATAAAAAGATCCTTCTGAAGGCAGAGGATCCCTATTACTCAATTACATGCTTCATCCCTCTGTCCCGGTCCGTTAAACGGATCTAGGCAGAAACCTTTTTAAATTGTTGTTTAATACATAAAGGTGCAGTTCACCATGGATACTGCCCATTGGAATGAATTATAGCAAATTTCTCGAAAAGTTCAAGCCTTATAACTCAATATCCGCTGAATAAATTTGGTGAATGAAACCAGTCTGATCTTCTAGTTTCAACACTCCATCATCTGTGATTCCGAGTGCTTTACCTTCAATAGTCTTCGTTAATGTTCTCGCTTTAATGTACTTGCCGATACTGCTGGCATAGCCCTCCCATAAAAGCTTTATTGGTAAGAAGCCCTGCTCCAAATACATTGTATACAAATTTTCAAAATTCTTGAGGATACTTTTAATTAATTCCGCCCTCGAGACAGTTTCTTTTTGCTCAATAAAAAGGGAGGTGGCAATTTCTTGAATTTCTGCTGGGAAATCTTCTGTCTTTTGATTCACATTGATACCAATTCCAATAATAATCGAATGAATTCGATCGGCTTCAGCCTGTAGCTCAGTTAAAATTCCAGTGACTTTTTTTCCATTAATTAGAACATCATTAGGCCATTTGATATCTGGCATTAAGTCTGTCATTTCTTCAATGGCTTGAACAATTGCAACCGCTGCTAATAATGTTAATTGTGGCGCATTACTAAGGGGGATATTGGGACGCAGGATCATGCTCATCCAAATCCCTGTATATTTTGGAGAATGCCATTTACGGGCCATTCTGCCCCTGCCTGACAACTGCTCTTCGGCGATAATGACCGTTCCTTCTGGGGCATCTTCAGAAGCCATGCGATGGGCAATCTTCTGAGTAGACTCAACAGTCTCCTCATAATGGATATTTCTTCCCATGAAGTGAGTTGTAAGGCCAAGTCTTATTTCATCCGCTGTTATTTTTTCTGGGGTTTTCAGAATTCGATATCCCTTATTTCTAACTGCATCTAATTCAAATCCTTCTTTTCTTAGTTCCTCTATGTGCTTCCAAACTGCCGTTCTAGAGCAGCCAATGAGTTCAGCTAGATGTTGACCTGACAAAAAGGCATCTCCGGCATTTGTAAAGGCATCAAGTAATTCTTTTCTTATTTCTGATTGCACTTCATTAGCCACTCCTTGATTTTTTCTTTGTTATTCTCTAGTTGGCAAGATAGGATACTGTTTTCAATATCTAATAGCGTTTCCTTTAGCCATGGTCCGCCTCTTTTATTGTACCAATCCATTAAGTCATTCCCTGATATATTTATTTCTGCCCGTTCTTTAATCGGAAGAGAATCATACAGGTTAACCCAATGTTTAATCGAGCGATAATCCTTTATTCGTTTAATCACAAGGTAGAGTCTTTCTGTTGAAAGAATCGTATCACGGCCCGCAGAATAGAGGTCATAAATAGACCATTCTTGTTCAAGTCTTTTATATAAGAAATGGACCGTTCGCCCAATCTCTCTTATTTCCTTAATTGCAAGCCGCCAGTCTTTTAGAAATGCCTCGATCTCTTTTTCTTTTAATTGTAAACAGAAAATTAATAATGACCACATTTCATTACTATTGAGAGTGTTGCTTTCAAAGCTAATCATTTTCTCTAACGCTTGCCGATTTCCTTTTAAACCAGGCAAATATAAATAGATGTTTGTATCAAGAAGGATATTTAGTGCGGTGGGTTTGTTTTTACCGATTAACAGTTTTTCAAACTCTGTTCTTTTTCTCTCTACAGCAATCTTATCAAGTAAGTGAACAAGACTGGCTAATGCGGTGACAGTTCCCGCTTCAATTTGAAATGAAAGTTGACTAACAAACCGTACCGCTCTCATCATTCTTAAAGCATCTTCTTGGAATCTGTCACTTGGACTTCCGACGGTTTGAATTATTTTATTCTGAATCGCTAAAAATCCGTTAAATGGATCAATCAGTTTTCTATTCCTGTCCATTGCAATGGCATTCATTGTAAAATCCCTGCGCTGCAAGTCATCCTTTAGATTTCGAATAAACGTAACCTCTTTCGGTCTACGATAATCTTCATAATCCGATTCTGTTCTAAAGGTAGTAATCTCATATGCCCCATTATTCACCAAGACTAGAACCGTTCCATGTTCTATTCCAATATCTACTGTTTTCGGAAAAATTTTTTTCACTTCATCTGGTGTTGCACTTGTCGCAATATCCACGTCATTAATCATTCTTTTTAAAAGAAAATCTCTTACTGATCCGCCAACAAAATAGGCCTCATATCCGGCATCCTCTAGCTTTTTTATGACAGGAATTGCAGTTTGGAATGGGTCTGTCATTTCCTTCACCTTAATTCAGTAAATTAAAATATATTTGCTCATATTGTTCAACGATCTTGTCCGCTTTAAATGTTGTTTTTGCTGTGTAAATGGATTGTTTAGAAAATTGCTGATGAAGCTCGGCATCATTTAAAACAGCCATTGCTCGACTGGAAATATCCTCTATGTCTCCTACTTCACAAATAAATCCATTGACACCATGATTAATAACCTCTGGTACACCGCCAACATTTGTCCCAATACAAGGGACACCACACGCCATCGCCTCTAAGGCAACAAGTCCAAAGCTTTCTTTTTCAGATAATAACAACATTAAATCACTAATAGAGTACAATTCCTCTAAACTCTCTTGTTTACCAAGAAAAATGACTTGATCTTCTAAGCCCAGGTCTCTGACCAACTTACAAACGATGGTCATTTCGGGACCATCACCGACCAACAGTAATTTTGCAGGCATTGCTGATGCAATCTTTGCAAAAGATTTCACTACATCTTTCACTCGTTTTACGGGACGGAAATTGGAAACATGAATGATCACTTTCTCCTCTTCCCTTATCTCAAAATCCGACTTCAAAGCGAGTGCATCCATTTTTTTATAGACTCGGTCATCAATAAAATTATAGACAGTTTCGATTGTTTTATCAGGATTAATGAGATCATAAGTTTGATCCACAAGCGCTTTCGAAACAGCAGTTACCACATCAGATTTTTCTATTCCAAATTTAATCGCATCTGTCAACGAAGGATCATACCCCAAGACAGTTATGTCAGTTCCGTGTAGGGTAGTGACGATTTTAAAATCTCGGTGACTCATTTGCTTGGCTAATATAGCACAAACCGCGTGAGGAATAGCATAGTGAACGTGAAGCAAATCTAATTTTTCCCGATTAGCTACTTCCGCCATTTTACTTGCTAAAGCAATATCGTAAGGTGGGTACTGAAATAAGGAATATTGATTCACTTCAACTTGATGATAATAGATATTATGATAAATTTTGTTCAATCTAAAAGGGATGCTTGATGAAATGAAATGAATTTCATGACCTTTTTCAGCAAGCATTTTTCCTAATTCCGTTGCTACCACACCCGACCCGCCTACTGTCGGATAGCAAGTAATTCCAATTTTTAATTTCCTCATGGTTATTCTCCTATCAAATCTCGATTCAAAAGAATAGGAACTTTCGTTTTGAACCCTTCAGCAAATGTAACACCAACGAGCTTGCCAAACATTCTTTCCCTTGCCTCTACTGTTTCAATATACCCATTTACGAGCGGGGTATTGTAGGTTTCTTCTGTTTGCTGGAATTGGCTCTTATACTCCCTTAATGCTTGGAGCTTTTTATCTATGTATTGAGAAATATCGATAACAAAATCTGGTTTATGAAAACCATTAATCATATAAAAATAAACTCTTTCTACTCGGTGGGCAGGTTCATTTCCTTCTGTTACATATTTTCGTATTCCAGCAGAAAAAACTGCCTCCTCCACTAAACTAGCACAATTTCCATGGTCTGGATGGCGGTCTTCAAAATAAGGTGCAAACACAATTTGAGGCTTAGTTTTTCTTATGACCCTTGCAATTTCTCTTATGTATTCTTCTTTAAGAAATAAACCCCTATCTGGAAAACCTAAGGAGGTTCTACATGAAACTTTTAACACTTCAGCTGCTTTCGCTGCCTCTAACTTTCTTAATTCTACGTTCCCATTTGAAGAGAGGTCGGCATCTGTTAGATCACAGATACCCACACGTTTTCCTTCAGATGTAAATTTTGCAATAGTCCCCGCCATGCCTATCTCGACATCGTCCGCATGGGCACCAAATGCAAGGACTTCAAGGTGTTGATTAATCATTAAGTCCACCATTCTCTTTAATTATATTTCTCCATTCAATAAGCCCCAGTTCTAAACCTCTTATTAGCAATTCTGCAGTTCCCATATTGGTTGCAAGGGGTATGGAGTAAACATCACATAGTCTTACTAAGGCAGTAACATCTGGTTCATGAGGCTGGGCGGTTAATGGATCGCGGAAAAAGAAAACAGCATCCATTTCATTTTGGGCAATCATGGCACCGATTTGCTGGTCACCACCAAGCGGTCCGGATTGGAACCGTGTAATACTCAACCCCGTTGCTTCACTAATCCTTTGCCCAGTTGTCCCAGTAGCAAATAAAGAATGCTTCGAAAAAATATTCTGATAGGCGATCGCGAACTGTACCAAATCATTTTTCTTATTATCATGAGCAATTAAAGCAATATTCATTATTTTTCCTCCTACCCTAAAATATTTTCAAGGCCATAAACAAAGGTATTATGTGTCATTACAGATTCCACTGCCACTTTTACCCCAGACATAAACGACCCTCGATGGTAGGAATCATGCCTGATTGTTAGAGTCTGACCATCTGAGCCGAATAACACTTGTTGATGCGCGACCAATCCCGGCAAACGGACCGAGTGAATATGCATTCCATCAAAATTCGCTCCCCGTGCACCTTCTATTGTTTCTTTTTCATTTGGGTGACCTTGTTTTTTTGACTCTCGCACTGAAGATATCATTTCAGCAGTTTTTACCGCCGTTCCAGACGGTGCATCCAACTTCTGGTCGTGGTGCAATTCAATAATTTCTACATCATCAAAATATTTTGCAGCCATTTGGGAAAATTTCATCATTAACACAGCACCTATGGCAAAATTCGGAGCGATGATACACCCCAAATTCTTTTCCTGACAAATACTTTCTAATTCCTCTAAATCACTATTTGTAAAACCGGTCGTACCTACAACTGGGCGTACATTGTAGGCAAGCGCAGTTTTTGCGTGGTGCATACCTACTTCAGGTGTGGTTAGGTCAATCAACACATCTGCTTGAACATTCTGCAGGCATGTTTCAATATTAGAATAAACTTGCACATTATGTATTGAATGAAAACCTTCCAAATCGCTTAGCATGATACCATCATACTTATGATCTACAACAGCCACTAGTTCAAAGTGTTCAGTATTAGCGACCAATTTTACAGCTTCGCTCCCCATCCTGCCGCGGGGACCTGCGATGATAATTTTTATTTTTTCCATAACATTCACTCCATTTTTCCTTCATTAATTCTTGTCCAACGATCTTTGTCTCTTGTCTTAAATTTTGCCATGACATAATCATGTGCATCTTCGAGGCTAATATTTAAAGAATTTGCAAAGCAAATTAATACAAATAAAAGATCCCCCAACTCTTCCTCAATCGCTTTTTCAGTTTCACTAGTTTTTTTGGGTTTCTCCCCATAGTAATGGTTTACCTCTCTAGCAAATTCCCCAAGTTCCTCTGTAAGTCGCGCCAACATGGCCAGCGGACTGAAATAACCCTCTTTAAATTGACTAATGTACAAATCTACTTCTTGCTGAAGATCTTTCATCGTCTTTTCCTTGGCCACTTCGTCTACACCTCGTTATTATGACTCATACTTATGTCCATTTTCTTATTCATTGTTAATGTTAGCTAAATTATTGCGGTTTTACAAATGTTTTCATTTATTAATGCTCTTTTTTACAACCATTGCTCTAACATTTTTAATTCGATATAATAAAAACCGCCATATAAGAGAATTTATGGCAGAGGGGAGATTATGAATGTTATCAGGACTTAAATTTAAAAACATATTGTTCATCCTTTTAGGAGCTGCAATCATGTCGTTTGGCCTTGTCAATTTTAATATGCAAAACAAGTTGGCTGAGGGTGGTTTCACTGGTATTGCACTCTTATTTTATTTCTTGTTCAAGTGGGATCCGTCTTATTCGAATCTATTTTTAAATATTCCACTTTTTTTTATTGGCTGGAAATTGTTAGGACGGAATACATTTTTATATACCATCATAGGAACGGTTGGAGTATCTATTTTTCTTTGGATATTTCAACGCTATGCCATTGAAATGCCACTTGAAAGTGATTTAACATTAGCCGCATTATTTGCTGGGGTTTTAACAGGCATTGGTTTAGGAGTAATCTTTCGTTATGGTGGAACAACGGGCGGAGTCGATATTATTGCAAGGCTCGTCCAAAAATATGCAGGCTGGAATATGGGAAAAACGATGTTCTTATTTGATGCATGTGTTATCGCCTTATCACTAATAACATATTTAAATTATAAACAGGCAATGTATACACTTGTAGCTGTTTTTATAGGTGCAAGAGTCATCGATTTCATCTTAGAAGGCGCTTATTCTGCAAGAGGCGCAATGATCATTTCTGAAAAAAATGAACAAATTGCCGCAAAAATTATGGAGGAAATGGATCGGGGAGTAACTGCCTTAAAAGGTTATGGATCGTACACAAAAAGTGAACGTGAAGTCTTATATTGTGTTGTCGCTAAAAATGAAATCGTCCGGTTAAAAAATGTAATCACTTCGGTCGATCCGCATGCCTTTGTTTCTATTACCATTGTCCATGATGTTCATGGAGAAGGATTCACCCTAGATGAAAATAAAATGCCAATAACAGATTAAAAAGCAATGTCGTTAGACATTGCTTTTTAATGTATAGAAAATTATAAAATAATTAATTGTTGTTAAATAGAAATAGTTCTCTGAATCCAGCTCCAGCACCCAGCGGCTAGTGTACTTCGCTCTCCGCCCTACGATAAGTCTAGCACGAATGCGCTGTCGCTCTTCGTGTTTCCTTTATCTCGGTTGGAGTGCTCCACAAGGAAGGCTTCGGTAGCATAAGCATCGCACGAAGAAAGAGCGTTAGCTCTTTCGAGGAGTCCATACGCCGCTAAACGGGCGCTTGCGCCTTTTGTTCGTCTCAATCTTTTAAATCCCTAGATCGATCCTTTTTCTGATTCTTATCACCTTGATATTTTCTCCAGCCAACGTAGGATAATGTCATGATAATAATGCTTCCAGTGGAGATAATAACCCACCAAATGTTAGGATCTGCCTCATCCTCTTCCATGTTAGAAAAGAGTTTGACTAAGTCAGTATCTAGTTTGTCCAATTCCTGCTGACTTTTTGAATCACTGACTACTAGTGAACGGTATTCATTAATAAAATCAATCCGAGCATCTAATTTTTGTACATTTTCAACAGACACATCAATTTTCATACTTGGGTAGATGACATTGTACAAAGATAAAAATGAGTTGAAGTTTGTATGAAAGTGTCCTGAATCACCTTTTTTGGCGGCATCTTTTGCTTGATGAAAGGCAGTCATAATTTGATCTTCCATTTCAACCCATAACGGTTGATGACTTGTAGCAATCGCATCAATAACAAGTCGAAATTTGACTAATTTATTTATTCGTTCCTCATATTTCATGTTGGAACTAACTGCCGCTTCCATTGCTTCATCATGGGAGGTGTTTATTATTCTTACCTCATCCATGGTTAATGGTGGATCCGTACCAGCAATACTAGTGAACTGATCTGAAAAATAATCAAGGAGTCTTTTAGCATCTTCATATCTATGAAACTTAACCATTTGGAGTGCTTCATCTGATATATCATCAAGCTTCTCCATTGGCGATTGTTGTTCTGCATAAATAGTTGTGGGAGTAAGCATCATGATAATTGCAAATAAAAATAACCATTTGATTTTCAATCCTTGTCCCCCCTTTCATTACTAATAAAATGTATGTAGAGGTGGACAAGGTTAGACCATATTGGATTATTTTATTTCAAGTTTATAACGATTGGACCGAATGGAAAAATAGTAGGCAAGCGCGATGGAAAATATCGAGAGCCAGAAAGTAAAATACCCAATTTGCGGGGTGTAGCGGTCAAGCATATGATAGCTTGGCAACATAAAAAAAACATAATCAATCACATCATTATGTAATGTCCAGATAGCTGTAATGATTAAATGCCACCATTTAAAACGGTAAAATGGAGCATATAAAATACCTTGGACAGCCATTGCGAAATGAGAAAATATCAGCATATAGCCAACTGCATCTAGTTCTCCTTGGACAAAGTAAACAAGAATGTTCATTACCACTGCCCAAATTCCATATTTAAAAAGTGTGACAATCGCCAGAGCCTCTATTAAAGGCCAATTTTTCCTTAAAAGAAAGGCAATCAGAACGAATACAAAAAATAGACTAGCTGTTGGGCTGTCAGGAACGAATGGCAGGAAAATTGTAGGGGTTTCTTTTAGTTGCCATCCATACCAGTAATATCCATATACGGTTCCTGCTATATTTATAAATAATAACAGCTTCATAATTGACCTATTGGCCAAAAGAGGAAAAATCCAACTCACAAGCAAGCTCCTTTCATGATTTTTTTCATGAAGAAAAAAGCTGACGATCGTTCGTCAGCTTTTCAATAATTCGATTATTACTTACCAAGGCCTGAGATAAATTCTGAAAGTGTTTTAAGTTCTTCGTCAGTACCTTTGAAGATTCCGGCTGGCATCTTTCCACCTTTACCTTCTTTAGCAATTGTCGCAATTTCCTCTGGTTTCAAGCCTGTACCGATTAATGCAGGAGCACCGGCACCACCTGAAAGATTTTCACCGTGACAAGTAATACAAGTATTGGCACTAGCTATTTTATAGCCGGCACTCGACTTATCAATATCAACCTTAGCAACAATTTTACCTTGGCGTTCTGCCTGTGCCCAGTCATGTGTCGCAACAGATTCCCATGTTAAGAAGACTGTAGCAGCTAATGCCAAAAGCATAGCACTTGTTGCAATTGGACGCTTCATAGGACGTCGTTCCGGACCATTATCCAAGAACGGTGCTAATAATAACCCTCCAAAAGCAAGTCCTGGTATGATCATTGCTCCGATCACAGTGTATGGACCAGATGCATATGTGTATTTCAATAATTGATACAAAAATAAGAAATACCAGTCTGGCAATGGAATGTACCCAGTATCTGTAGGGTCCGCTATTCTTTCAAGCGGAGCCGGATGGGCAACAGTTAAACATAAAAAGCCGACAAGAAATACAGCTCCTATCATCCATTCTTTCAAAAGGAAGTTAGGCCAGAACGCCTCTGTTTTACCAGGGTATTCAGAGTAATCTTTCGGAATCATTTTTTTTCGTTCAGAAGGTGCTAAAACACGTGAATCACCAACGAACTTTAATCCTTTACCGCGATGCATCGAGCAATCCCCCTCCTTTTTCCGTAGTTAGTAGAAAAACATCGATAAAATAAATAGAGCCGATTTTATAGTGGTCCAGAAATACCTTGTTTACGAATCATTAAGAAGTGAGCTCCCATTAAACCAAGCAATGCACCTGGCAAGAAGAACACATGAATCGCAAAGAAGCGGGTTAATGTTTGAGCACCAACTATATGTTCATGTCCTGCAAGTAAAACCTTAACCTGTGTTCCGATAAACGGTGTTGCTTCGGCAATCTGCAGACCTACTTTTGTAGCAAATAACGCTTTCATATCCCATGGTAATAAGTAACCTGTAAAACCTAAGCCAAGCATTACGAAGAAAATAAGCACTCCGACTACCCAGTTTAATTCACGAGGTTTTTTATATGCACCTTGGAAGAAAACACGTAGTGTATGTAAGAACATCATTACAAGTACTAAACTTGCACCCCAGTGATGCATTCCACGGACAATTTGTCCAAAAGCAACTTCATTTTGAAGATAATAAACCGATTCCCATGCGTTTTTAATATCTGGTACATAGTACATGGTTAAAAACATACCAGAGAGAATTTGAATGACTGTAACGAAGAATGTAAGACCTCCAAAGCAGTATACAAACGCTGAAAAGTGATGCGCTGGATTAACATGCTCAGGTACTTCATGGTCTGCGATATCGCGCCACAAAGGCGTAATATCTAAACGTTCATCTACCCAATCGTAAATCTTGTTTAACATGTTACGCCTCCTTCCGTGGTTCAGCTTTACCTAAATAAAGAAAACCGTCTTTTTCCTTGAATGGATATACATCAAGCGGGTGAAGTGGTGGTGTACCTGGAACATTGGTACCATCCTTTGTATAACGGCCATAGTGGCATGGACAGAAGAACTGGTTTGGATGTTCCTTGTCTGTATTCCAGTTAACCGTACAACCCAAATGTTTACATGTTGGTGAAAGGGCTACAATTTTACCTGCATCATTCTTATAAACCCATGCAGTATTTGTTACCTCTGACTCGTACCATGCATCCTTTTGCTTAAAGGTAAAGTCAACACGAACTGGTTCGTCCGTTATTTCAGAAACCTTTTGTTTTGTTGCGATGAAATCTCCGCCTTCTTCAGCCTTTAAAACAGGATCAACAGCAAATCTTACCATTGGCATTAGCATACCAGCTGCCATGAAGCCGCCTACCCCTGTTAATGTGTAGCTTAAAAATTGACGTCTTGAAACGCGTTGCTTACTCATGCTTATATCCCCCCCTCTATTCACGAAGTTAAGTCCAACGGACAAAATTTAAACACATATAAAACTAGGACATAACAATGATATATCAATCTTCAGGTTAGGTCAATATCATACTATTTTAAAAACATGCTTAAAAGATGGTTTTACTCATTTTCATGCCATTTTTGCGTAAAAAGATCTAATAATTGTTTTACTTGACTATCAACAACCGCCATTTTCTGTGAATCATTCATATGTTCCAGCGGGATGGATGGTAACCATAACACAGTTCCCGATAGTTCTCCTTCTCGTGTTCTCCATTCAATGTCGGATGTTATGTAAAATACGTGTTTAAACTCCCCCTTTGTAAGGCTATCCTCCCAATCCTTCAAATCACTAATAGTATTTTCTCCATTTTTGGACTTCAGATATGTATAGGGAGGTAATAATAATAATCTTCCTGTAAATTGCCTTTCTAAATGGCCTGTTAGCAATGTGATAAATTCCGCACCGGCTGCAGACTGCTTCATCTCCGCACCGACAGAAACGCCCAGTAACGGTACAACAGCTGTGTCTACATACTCCTTGGCATTCAAATACGTTTCAATATCTTGAGGTATCCATTTCATATCTATGCACCAACCTTTTGATTTCACTATTATTATAATATCATTTTCTACAGAAACAATTAAAGATATAGGGCTATAATTAGATAAATTCAAAACAAAAAGGAAGCTGCTTATCGCACGCTTCCTTTTTGTTCAGTCATTGTTAATGTATTAAGTTTTTGCGTCAGCATTTGAAATGCCTTTCGATCTTGATTATCAAGGGCCTCATCGATTAATTGAAGGATTTTCTCACGTTGAAAGTGTTCGATACTCCGCTGCAGTAATTGTTCTGCAATGATGCCATCCTTCTCATTCACTTGCAGATGCTTGGGAACAAATAAATTTTCTTCGAGAACCGCAGCATACTGATGTGCCTGATTAGAAGCATGAAAGTTTAATTGGATAAAAATATCCTCATCTCGATTTAAGCGAATATCGTGAAAGGATTTTTCAGCATCAGTTGTCATCACATTCTCTTTATAAAATCTAAATGGTACCTTATCGACGCAATGTGTAGACATAATTAAACCTCTAGGACAATACTGTGCCTGCTCCACAAAATGGACCTTCTCCATTAGTTGATCGTGGCTCATTAGATAGTTAAGAATCCAAACACATTCTCTTCTCTTTAATTGATAATGATTTAAAAACCAGCGAATAAAGTCCTTCTTCTCGTTGACAGAAACAGGGGTTGCCATGATAGTTTCCCTCCTCTGCAAATCAGCTTTTTTTAATCTTTCAACCCTGTAAGACGTTCAAGTAAATCCATATACTCCCCGTTTGTTGGATCTTCATTAAGCAACTGTTTAAAAATTTCGGCGGCGCGGTCACTTTTTCCTTCTTCAATTAGAAAATAACCGTAATCCTGTAAAAAAGTTTCATTTTTCTTAAAAAAAGTATATGCACTTTCGTATTTGTCTAATGCGTAAGAAAATTTTTCTAACTTCTGATAGCTTACTGCTGCATCCCATAAAAGTTGAGGTTCTTCATCTTCTTTAATATCAAGTTCGGTAATTAAATCAATGATGTCCTCATATCTTTCTTGAAGGAAAAAGAGTTTATTTAATGTGAGTGCTGCTTCAATAAATCCTGGGTCTAAGGCAAGAGCTTCTCGGAAATACTGTTCTCCTGCTTCCGCTTTCCCCAATTGGGTTGCTATTTTCCCTCCAAGGAAAAATAACTCCTTATTAAATTCATCTTGTTTTATGCCTTCTTGAATGGTAAGTAAACTATTTTCAAGTTCTCCCTCCCTTTCATATGCTAAAGCAAGGTGTAAATATAGAGAATGATATTCTGGATCCAGCTCTTTTAATTCAGTGAATTTTCCAATAGCGGTCTGATAATATCCAGCCTGAAGTGCTGTAAAACCATAGCCGAATAACGTGTTAATCTCTAATTTTTCATTCATCGCCTTTTCATAATAAACCAATGCTTCCTCAAACATTCCAGATACACTTAAGAGATCTGCAATCCGTTGATCTATATTTACACCAGCTATTTCATTTTCTTCTTTTAAAACCTTTTCGTATGCTTCCAGTGCCTTGGTCACTTCACCTTGTTCACTGTAAAGTTCCCCTAAAGCAAAATCTATAATGATTTCATCTGGCAACAATTCCTTTGCCTTCAGAAGTTTTCTTTCACAAACTTCATATAAACCTTGTACTTGATAAAGATCGGCTAATAAAAGTAAGGATTGTCCAAAATTTGCATCATATTCTGATATCTTTTCAAGAACAAGAATTGCCTCTTCGTCTTCCCCTGCTTCAACTAATATTTCACCTAACAGGACTAGAAGCTCACCTTCCTCAGGGAATGTTTCTAATAAATTTTCTATTAGTGACTTTGCCTCTTCAAGGAAACCATATTGATACAATTCTTCGCCGAGAAGGAACTTTTCATCGGGCATGCCATTTTGTAATACATCATTATATTCAGTTAAGGCCTCATTATGTTGACCATTTTCTAACATGTTAATAATTTTATTCACTCGTTCCATTGACACTTACCTCTCGTTCTCCTAGATTGACAGAGAAAAATAGGATGGGAGTCGCACCCTAACATGTTCTCCATTTCCAGGTTTAAATATCACTTCACCACCTGCTCGTAGAACATCCCCCTTGTGGACAGTCACTACGAGTCTATCACAATGATAAAGAAATAAATTCACATCATCAACATTCTGGCTTTCATTTATTTTTGTATACAAATTATAACTTACTTCTGTACCACACATTAAACTTGCTTTTTGCGGATATACACCAATTTTATTTAATACAGAAACAGCCAATGGGCTATTTTCTTCAATTTCATCATAAAGAGCCGGGAGATTCTCTCTTTTCATGATACCTTTCCATTTCGACAAAACACTCTTCACTTCCTTCTTGTGAACTGAAGAAATTATTGGGATTAACGGACTGTTGAAGGGAAACATTGCTTCTTTAATCCAACCCCAGGGAATTTGTTCTAATTCTTCATGTGATTGAAGGTCAACAAAAATTGCAGGTACTTTTTCCTTCTTACATTTCCTAATAAACGATTGAGTAATCAAACGAACAGGTATTCTTACCCCAATGAGATAGTCAATTGGGCTGCTTAAGAGAGCCGTTTTCAGCGCAGATATCTTTGTGGATAATTCATTTTCGTAGGAAACATTAACATAGGTGAACAAGGTGGTGCAACCTTTCAACAAAAAATCTTCTCTCAAACACTTTTTTAATTCTTGAAAGGTTCTTATTTGTGGAATATTTGAATTAAACAGAACATAGGTAGGGGCCATAATATATGGATTGGCATTCATTTTTATGAGCCGATAATGTTTGAAATGCGAGTCAATCTTCTCGATTCGGTTGTTACTAATTAATAGTGAACATGTTTTTATTTGCTTGTCTTTCAGGAGATTGGCATTTTCAATGATATACATTATCCACCACCCTTTTCATTGTGTCCTATTTTTCACTTTCACTTTTCCCTTTAAGACAAGCTATGCGAAAATTCTAAAAACTATGCCGTTCTATTTCGGAAATATAACATAAATAAAATTAATATATAGACTTTGCCACATGTCTGTTGATTTGCGCTCTAGGCACTTCGCTTTCCGCGGGCGTGCCGGGGAGCCTCCTCGTAGCTGCGCTTCTGGGGGGTCTCCCCTGCCCCGTACTCCCGCAGGAGTCTTCGTGCCTTCCGCTCCAATCAACAGAGTGTTTTTATAGAGACTTTCAACTCCATAAAAGTCGGTTATAAGGCTAGGACAAAATAAAAAAATTGCCGAGAAGAATACTCTTTCTCGACAATCTGGCCGCATTAAAATGCAGATTTACTAAATTAGACTATTTAAATGGTCAAAGAAGTTCGGATAGGAAACGGAAATGGCTTCTGGGTTTTCTAGCTCTGCTCTTTCATTACAAAGGAGTGCTGCTATTGCCAGCATCATTCCAATTCGATGGTCGCCGTGACTTGAGACAGTTCCACCGCTTAATTTGGTTTTCCCATGAATAATCATTCCATCTTCAGTCGCTTCGATTCTAGCACCTAATGTTTTAAGTTCATGAACAACTGTATCAATTCGATTTGTTTCTTTAACTTTTAATTCCTCGGCATCCTTGATAATTGTTGTACCTTCAGCCTGAGTGGCTAAAAGGGCAATTATTGGGATTTCATCAATTAATTTTGGAATTAAATCTCCTTCAATAACTGTACCTTTTAGACTGGAAGACTTAATAATAAGATCTCCCATAGGTTCAAATGATGATTCCTCGTTTTGAACAATTTCTAAGTCAGCACCCATTTTTTTCATTACCTCGATAATTCCCGTTCTTGTTGGGTTCAGCCCGACATTTTTCAAGACAACTTCACTTTCAGGAATTATCGCACCAGCAACTAAAAAGAATGCAGCAGACGATATATCCCCAGGAACGTATACGTGTGTTCCGGTTAGTTTTTGACCGCCATTGACGATAATCATTTGGTTATCCTTGTGGATTTCTCCGCCAAATTTAATGATCATTCTTTCTGTATGATCACGTGTTTCTTCAGGCTCAATAATCACACTTTGTCCATCTGCTTGTAGCCCAGCAAGAATTAATGCGGATTTAACCTGTGCACTTGCAACCGGAAGTTGATAATTTACAGGTTTTAATTCACCGCCACGAATAGAAATGGGTGTGAAGGAACCGTTGTTACGGCCATCTATTCTTGAACCTAATTCCGATAATGGGTTTGTTACCCTAGTCATTGGACGTTTCCCGATTGACTCATCACCAACAAGGGAGGAGAAAAATGGTCTACCTGCCAATATTCCCATTAATAAACGGATTGTTGTTCCAGAGTTACCAACGTCCAATACTTCATTGGGTTCGGTTAACCCTTCAAATCCTTTACCAATAATGCGAAGTTGACCATCAGATTCTTCGATGGTAACTCCCAGTTTTCGGAAGCACGAAATCGTGCTTAAGCAATCTTCCCCAAGCAAGAAATTGGATACTGTGGTTTCACCGTGAGCAATCGAACCAAACATAACTGACCGATGCGAAATTGATTTATCTCCGGGAATTGTTATTTCTCCGTTTAAGTGTGTTATGCTTGTCTTCAGTTTTAGAGACGTCATGAAAAATCACCTTTTTTATATATCATTTTAAGAACCAATAGATGTAGCAAAACTAGAATAGGAGCCGATACATCGTTCAGCTTTTTGCCGGTCCTCTTCTGTTTGAAAACTAATTACTAAGACACCATTTATATCTTCACGTGTTTCTAAAATTCGAATATTTGTGATACTAATTTCTTCCTTCGCTAAATAACCGGTGATTTCGGAAATCACCCCTGGGTAGTCAGGTACATCAACAAATAAATCATAAAATGCCGGAATCGCACCCTTATCTTTTTGAGGCAGACCATCACGGAATTGTTTTGCCTGATGGAAATAGTCATATATTGCCGAACTGTTTTCATCTTCAAGCAGCGTTTTGACACTATTCATCTCTTCTTGCCACTGATTGAGCAGTTCAATTAATATCTCTCGATTGTGGAGGAGAATATCCTTCCACATCTTCGGACTGCTAGAGGCAATCCGGGTAATATCTCTAAACCCGCCTGCTGCAAGACGCGGAATTAAACTCTCTGCTTCTGCTAACTTTTCAGTTTGGCGAACAATTGAGGCAGCAATGATATGAGGAAAATGACTGACAATTCCGGTAAGATAATCATGATTTTCTGGTGTGATGGTTAAAAACTTGGCTTTCGTCCCAGCTAACCATAATTTTATTTGTTCAACCTTTGAATCTTCTATATGCTCTTGCGGTGTTAACAGGTAAAATGCATTTTCAAATAATATTTCTTTGGCAGCAGAAACACCACTTTTATGTGATCCCGCCATTGGATGCCCGCCGATAAACGTAATCCCTCGATCTTTTAGGCTTTTGGCACCTCCAACAATCTTGCTTTTTGTACTGCCTGTATCTGTCACGATTACCTCTGGATGGAGAGGGAGACCCGCAAGGAACTGGATAATTTCCTCTGTTTCATTTACAGGTGCAGAAATAATAATTAAATTAGCATCAATTGCGCCACTTTGGATATCTTCAGCTATTTCATCAATGACACCAAGCATTTTTGCTAGTCTTGCTTGTTCACTATTAATATCAAATCCTACAATCGTTGCATCCCCATGTTCCTTTTTTATACAAAGGGCAAGAGAACCTCCAATTAATCCTAAGCCTATAACAAAAACACGGCCTTTCAATGATAACTCCCCCTAAAAACAAAGCAGAACTATATTACTTTTGTGATAAAAACTCTCCTAATGCATTGAGAACACCCTCATTTTGTTCAGATGATCCCACTGTAATTCTAACCCCAGTAGGAAAACCAAGAGCTTTCCCGGAACGAACAATAAAGCCTCTCTGCATTAGATTTTCGAATACCAAATCTCCATCTGTTTTACAATCAATTAAAATAAAATTTGTTTGTGATGGGTAATAATCGAGTTCATACTTCCTACAGAATTCATAGAACTGTTCAAGCCCCTGCCTATTTTTTTCTTTGCAGTTGTTTATAAAATCCTGATCTCTTATGGCTGCAGTCGCCGCTAACAAACCTAAGGAATTAACATTAAATGGTTCCCGAGCTGGTTCAAGTGCTTTAATGATTGCCCGATTGGCAACCCCATATCCAATTCTTAAGGCAGCGAGGCCATATATTTTTGAAAAAGTCCTTAGAACAATTAAATTTTCATACTTTTGAGCTAATTTGATGGAATCATAGTAATCTTCCGCAACAACATATTCATAATAAGCTTCATCTAATACAACCAGAATATCAGCAGGAACTTTTTCAAGAAAAGCGTTTAACTTAGATTCTGGTATATAGGTACCGGTAGGATTATTAGGACTGCATAGCCAAATGACATTGGTCTGATCATCAATGGCTGCCAACATGGCATCTAAATCATGGTTTCCGTTTACAAGCGGGATTTCCTTACAAACCGCCCCTTCAATCACTGCGTTATGCTTATATTGTGAAAAACTAGGTGTAGCCATAATTGTATTAGCATTCGGATGTAACAGTGCCCTTGAAATGATTTGAATTAAGTTATCTGAGCCATTTCCAAAGATTATTTCTGCTTCATCAACTTTCAAAAAGGCTGAAAGTGTCTCCCGTAAAGTAGTTGCATAACCATCAGGGTAGATTGCCAAACTTGTTTGGTTTGATTGAAGTGCATCCAAGGCCTGAGATGAGCATCCAAAAGGATTTTCATTTGATGCTAGCTTCACTATCTTGTCAAGTTTATATTGCCTCTTCACTGCTTCGATCGATTTCCCTGGTTGATAAGGAGTCAGTTGTAATAACTGCTCTTTCCATCTCATATTTACTCACTCCGTTCGTAATAAGTTATTCTATTACAGCCTTACTGTTTTTACCTATTTTGCTAGACTGCTGCCAAGGTCGGGCCTCAGAACAGTTGCACCTTTTAAGTATACATGAATAATTTCTTCTTGTGGTTTGTTTGTATTCACATGCATCATGACCCGGACACACTTCTTTAGCGAATTGGGTACAGGAATTTCTTGCATACACATCACAGGGACATACGTCCACCCCTCAAATTTACGAAGTGCCTTTGCAGGGAATGCTGCATTAACATCGTCGGTTGTTGAAATGAAAATTGATCCAACTTGATCGGGTTGAATATGATTTTCTTCAATTAACCTCATAAAAAGTTCTTCTGTTGCAGAGATGATTTCCTCTTCGGAATTCTGGTCAATCGTAATTGCTCCTCTTACCCCTCTAATCAAGAAAAGCCCCCCTTATTATTAACGGTTTAATTGTTCGTATAGTATTGTTTCCGATATTTCCTTAACTGTCGGCTGACCCAATTGTTCAAGTAGAACAAAGCGAATCTCATCCCTAACCGACTTTTTATCCTGCTTCATTTTGCTGATTAATTTTTCATGGGATAGATTTCCCGGGATTTTTGATTCATAACCCAGTCTTTCAATCCAGTTAGTAAATTCTTCGATATCGAAAGTAAGTCCTAATAATTGGTTACTTAGCTTTAGGGCATAAATCATTCCTATCATCACTGCTTCCCCGTGCGTAAAGTTCCCATAACCCATCTCTGATTCAATGGCATGCCCTAACGTGTGGCCAAAATTCAAGTAAGCCCTGATACCAGTTTCTCTTTCATCTTGACCAACAATTTTACCTTTTACCCTTATACCTTTTATTAAAGATTCAGATAGCATCTCTAATGATAAGGTTTGAAGGTCTTGCACATTATCTTTTAACCAATTATAGAAATCAATATCATCAATAAGTGCATGTTTAATAACCTCAGCAAAACCTGAACGAATTTCATGAACTGGTAGTGTTTTAAGGAATGCTAAATCATAAAAAACTGCTTCTGGTTGATGGAAAGCTCCAATCATATTTTTTCCAAGCGGATGATTAATGGCTACCTTCCCGCCAACGGCACTATCATGAGCTAATATAGTAGTTGGCACCTGTATAAATGGAATGCCCCTCATAAAGGATGCTGCAACAAATCCTGACAAATCTCCAACAGCCCCCCCTCCAAAGGAGAGAATGACAGATTTCCGGTCTAGTTTGTTTTCAAGTGCTGTTGAAAGCGCGGCATAGAAAACTTCAAATGTTTTTGCTTTTTCCCCACTTGGAGCAGTAAAAATTACAGGGTTTAACGATTTCAACTCAAACAATAATTTTTCCAGATGAAGCTTTGCAACGGTTTCATCCGTAATGATTAATATTCTAGATAGACCGTCAAAATGGTTCGCCAAAAAAGGGCCGATTTCTTTTCTTACCCCTTCTCCCACATAGACATCATAGTTTTTTGAATCTGTATGGATTTGAATGGTTTCCATTAAAATTCCCTCGCATATTCCCGCTGTCTATTAATTTCCTCTGCAAAAGTCTCAAAACGGTCACTATAAAATTGTTCAACCAAAGCATTGGCAAGTTCCCAAGCAACCGCATGTTCTGCAACAACAGCTGCAGCAGGTACTGCACAACTGTCTGAACGCTCGACGCTTGCTGCAAACGGCTCTTTTGTATCAATATCAACGCTCATTAAAGGTTTATATAATGTCGGGATAGGTTTCATTACCCCTCTGACCACAACCGGCATGCCTGTTGTCATACCACCTTCAAATCCACCAAGGCGATTAGACTTCCGGTAATAACCTTTTTCTTGGTCCCATGCAATTTCATCATGAACTTCACTTCCAGGTTTCCTTGCAGCCTCAAAGCCAATGCCAATTTCTACTCCTTTAAAGGCATTTATACTCATAATAGCGGCTGCTAATTTCCCATCCAATTTCCGATCATAATGAACATAACTTCCTACACCCGCTGGCATCCCCGTAGCGATTACTTCTACAACTCCGCCAATCGAATCCCCATTTTTCTTTGCTTCATCAATTGCAGCCATCATATCACTTTCGACGTTAGAGTCAGCACAACGAACAGGGGAATTTTCTGTCTTTTCCTTCAATTCATTAAATGAAAGGGAACGATCAATATTAGCTTTGATTCCGCCTATTTCAACTACATGTGAAACAATTTCAACACCCACTAATGATAAAAGCTTTTTGGCTACGGAACCTGCTGCAACTCTGACCGTGGTCTCACGTGCAGAAGAACGTTCAAGGACATTCCTCATATCTCTGTGTCCATATTTAATCGCACCATTTAAATCGGCATGACCAGGACGTGCACGCGTTACCTTCCGTTTTACCTCATCTTCTTGTCCTTCTTCTAGCGGTTCTGCACCCATAATCTTTGTCCAATGCTTCCAGTCATTGTTTTGAACTACTAATGCAACGGGTGATCCGAGAGTATACCCATGACGGACACCAGAAACAATTTGGGCTGTATCCTTTTCAATTTGCATTCTTCTTCCACGTCCATAACCTTTCTGACGCCTGGATAATTCTTCATTTATATCTTCCAATAATAATGGCATACCTGCAGGGAGGCCTTCTATAATCGTTGTTAATTGCGGCCCATGGGATTCTCCTGCTGTTAAATATCTCATTCCCATATTACTTTCCCCCTTCAACTCATTAAAGAATTTTGTATCAATATACCATATACTGCGCAATAAACATAGTATAACTATTCAGAAAAGAGGGAATTAATTTCTCATATAAAAAAAGGCATTTGTATAATTTCTTATACAAATGCCTCTCTTGATTTCAATTAGTAGATCCATTCGTTTACTAGTTTATTGTACTCTACTACCCCAGAATCTTTAAAGAATAAGCCAATTTCACGCTCAGCACTTGCAGGTGAATCAGACCCATGGATAACATTTTTTCCGACTGTTAATCCAAAATCACCGCGGATCGTTCCAGGGGCAGCATCCTTTGGATTAGTAGAACCCATCATTTGGCGAGCAGTAGCAATCACATTCTCACCTTGCCAAACCATTGCAAAAACTGGTCCTGAAGTAATAAAATCTACTAATTCTCCGAAGAATGGACGCTCTTTATGTTCACCATAATGCTCTTCAGCTAGTTCATTAGGAATGCTCATTAATTTAGCCCCTACTAATTGAAAGCCCTTTCTTTCAAAACGTGAAACGATTTCTCCAATTAGGTTACGTTGTACACCATCAGGTTTTACCATTAAAAATGTTTTTTCCATGAATTCCACTCCTAAAAATAAATTATTATGTATATTGAATGTTTTTAGAAAACAATCCATGAAAAATATTATCATTTTTTCGAAAATTTAACAAGTTGATTTAAAATTTTCGTTTTCCAATGAATCTTGCTAAGTCATGAAGGGTTTTTTTTGTTCTATTTGCAGGTAACCCTTCTAATTCTGCCAAAGCTTTTTTAAGGTAAAGATCACTAAGTGCAATAGATTTTTCAATTGCATCTGAGTTTTTAATAATGGTGATAATTTTCTTAATCTCTGAAGGAGCCATGGATTCATGTACCTTTTCAATTTCTGTACGTATTTCAGCCTTTTCCATTGCATATAGAGCAGGTGCAGTAATATTCCCTTGGAGCAGGTCTCCGCCGGCCGGCTTTCCTAGTTCCTTCTCTGTAGACGTAAAATCTAAAATATCATCGATAATTTGATAAGACATACCGACGTAGTAACCAAAACGATATAGTTTTTTATGAACGGATTCCTCTACATCAGCTGCAATTGCTCCTAATTGACAACTTACAGCAATTAATAGAGCGGTCTTTCTCTTAATTCTACGAAGATAATCTCGGAGATTTTGATTAAAACGGTATTTATCTTTTATTTGTTGAATTTCCCCTAGTGAAACTTCAACAATGGTATTAGATAAAATTTTATGAGCAATTGGATTTCTAATGTTCGTCATTAATTCTATCGCCAGAGCAAAAACAAAGTCACCTGTATACATAGCAATTTTGTTATCCCATTTAGATTTCACGGTTGGCTGCCCTCGACGAAGATCCGCATCGTCTATCACATCATCATGGACAAGTGATGCCATATGAATTAATTCAAGTGCAACAGCAACATTTTTCATCACATGTATATCATAATTTCCAAATTTACCAGCAAGCAAAACAAAAACAGGACGAATTCTTTTTCCTCCGGCTTGTAATGTATGCATAGAAGCTTGTTTTAGCAGAAGGGACTCCGCATGGATGGTCTCTTCTAACTTTTTTTCGATCAAGTTAATATCCGAATTCAAAAATGAATACATCATTTTTAATTTCATTTGTATTCACCCAGCTTTTCATCCTGTCTTCATGTACAAATAAATTAATTTTTCCTGCCAATATGAACAGCTGCTGCACCGCCGCTATATGGTTTATATTTTACATCTGCGAAGCCTGCTTGTTCAAACATTTTAGCAAGTTCCTTCATCCCTGGAAACTCACGTGCTGACTCATGCAGCCATGCATATTCACGATAACTTTTTGCCAGCAATTTACCAAACATCGGCATAATATAGCGAAAGTAAAAATAATAGAGCTGTTTATATCCGATTAAAGTAGGTTGTGAGGTCTCTAAGCAGACAGCAATACCGCCAGGTTTTACAACACGGTGCATTTCTTTTAATACTTGCAAATAGTCAGGGACATTCCTTAAGCCAAAACCAATTGTTACATAATCAAAACTATTATCTGGAAAAGGGAGTTCCATAGCATTACCATGTACTAATTTCACCTGTTTTAATCCCAGGTCTTTAACCTTTTCAATCCCCACATTAAGCATGTTTTGGCTAAAATCCAAACCTGTAACGTCCCCTGCCTGTCCCACTGCCTCAGCTAATGCTATGGTCCAATCAGCGGTGCCGCAGCAAACATCGAGAGCTCGTGAACCCGGCTTTACATCCATTCTTTTCATCGTGTCTTTCCGCCACTTGATGTGTTGTTGAAAACTGATAACAGAATTCATTTTATCATAGTTATCGGAAATCTTTTCAAACACATTGTGAACCCGCTGTTCTTTCGATTCCTGCATGTTTTTATTACCCTTCTTCCACAAAAGTTTTTGCATATGGCTGGTATTGGTTTAAGAGTGAAATAATTCTATTTTCAAGCAGTTCATTTAAGTAAGGAAGTTGCTCTAGTCCTTTTTCTATCACTTTTTTTGACTTTTCAATATACTGGTCACAATATTGGAACAAATGACTTTTCTGATCACTAGATAATTCTTTTAATTTAAAGTTATGGATTGGGAAAACAATTGATGTCATAGCCTCGAATAAAACGGATCTTTCTGTGCTAATAAATTGACTTTTTTCATTCAATAACCGTTTAAAGAGAAGCAAATTTTCAAGAAATTCGTTCAAGAGGTCTACTTTAAAATACTCAGAGAGACGAGCAAGTAAGGAACTTTCTATCCGCTTAATACTTGTCATTAACTCCTCTACAGAAACCAATTCATGGTGATAAACAGAAATTTTATTTTCGTTTACATCCTTAATTCCTTTAGAAAGTGCCTTAATCATCAAAATATCTTCTGATTCTGCAAGAAGCTTATAATAAAGGCCACTGAAATAATCCCCCGCAAGAACAGTTAATTGACGATTTTTTTCGTCAACAGATGCATTTGATATACGTTCATGGGTATCAAGGGCGATTTGTATTAACATTGTTGATAAGGCGTAGTTTTGCATATCGCTGAATGACAATTCGAGGCGTTCCATAATTGAGACTAAAATAAGAAGTTTATCTTCATCTATAATCGGAATCTCAATATATTTGAGCAGGTAAGTATCACAAACTCTTTGTTCGACCTGCTCTCGAATATTTGTAAATTTTTGTCGAATGTCCAGCAATTAAATCACCCTTGCTTCCCCTATTAATGTCTATATGTATTCTTATTTCCTATTTGCATAGTAAAATTCATGCCGTTTAGCCTTAATAATGAAAAATACCTAATCATTCTCTAAAAACAAGGCAGACACCATTATAACATAAAAGGTATTCTTAAGGCAGAATTTCATAAAATAATCATTTTAGCTAATATGAAATAAGATGAAAACAGTGTGATTAGGATTATTTTTTTATTTCACTTTCTATTTCACCAAGGTGTGTAAGTATTTTAGCATTTCCCCTTATTTTTATAGCCGAAGTATGCTCTGTAAATTGAGCAATTAGGACTTCTCCTTTATCAAGCTTTTCGGAATGATGAAATTTGGTATCAGAGCCCCTTGTTAAGCCGATAACATTAACCCCATCGTCAATTGCCTTAATTACTACATACTCACTGTTTTGGTTTTCTCGCTTCTCCATTTATACACCTCAAATCTTCTTAGAAATAGGACTAATACTTAATTAACGTGAGTACTTCAGACCGTGCAACCGCATCATCTGATAGAATACCCCGGACAGCCGTAGTTACTGTTTTAGAGCCAGGCTTTTTAACTCCTCGCATGGTCATACACATATGTTCTGCTTCAACGACTACCATTACCCCATGCGGCTCTAATTTTTCCATCATACTGTCCGCAATCGTGGAAGTAATCCGTTCTTGAAGTTGAGGTCTCTTTGCTACTGCTTCTACTGCCCTTGCTAATTTACTCAATCCGGTCACACGACCATTTTGGGGAATGTACGCTACATGCGCTTTTCCAAAGAAAGGTACAAGATGATGTTCACACATGGAATAAAACGGTATATCTTTAACCAATACCAACTCTTCGTGGTCTTCACTAAAGATTGTTTCAAAATGCATCTTTGGATCCTCGTTTAACCCGCTAAAAACTTCTTCATACATTTTTGCCACTCGTTTTGGTGTATCATGAAGTCCTTCACGATTTGGGTCTTCCCCGATTGCTTCTAATATTAAACGTACCGCATCTTCAATTTGGGCACGATTTACTTGTGACATATAAAAATTCCTCCTAATGTTCAGTCAAGTATATATGACAAATACATATTAGCACAATCATTAAAGTTCAAGCAAAAAAAATAGAAAAAAGGCCATGGACATAACCATGACCTTTTTGCTTAAGCGTTCGCTTATAGCAATAAATTTATGTAATTATTTTACTGCGTCCTTAAGCGCTTTCCCTGGTTTAAAAGCTGGAACTTTGCTAGCAGCGATATCGATTTCCTCACCTGTTTGAGGGTTACGACCTTTACGAGCTGCACGCTCACGTACTTCAAAGTTTCCAAAACCGATTAATTGTACTTTATCACCATTTTTTAAAGCATCTAAAATCGCATCAAAAACAGCATCAACTGCTTTAGTTGCGTCCTTTTTAGAAAGTTCGCTAGCTTCAGCAACTGCATTAATAAGTTCTGTCTTGTTCATGCCTTTCACCTCCTCCCAAAGAAATTATCAAGATTCGTAAATAAGATTACTTATCTACATTTCTAAACAATTTTTCTAATTTCTATACGTCATAGCGCAGTTTTATTACCAAAATTAACATAAATAATTAAATTGGTAACTAGAATCTATTTTTTAGGAAAAACCCTTATGAAATAAGGGTTCAAACGCTATAATGTAATTCAGTTAAAAGATTATCATAATCAAAACAGCTTATCAAGAAGAATTCATGAAATTATGGTAATCTTTTCTTTGTTTCAACAAAATTCTACTTAATTTGACCTTTTTTGGTAGTTATTTTGAAATAATGGGAAGTTTCCCCCTACTCCTGCCACTTTTCTCAATGAAAAAAAGACTCCGAATTGGAGTCCATAGCTTAAAGTATAATGGCAATTAAGCCACCTGAACCTTCGTTAATAATTCTCTCTAATGTTTCTTTTAATTTATATCTTGCATTTTCTGGCATCAAGGAAAGCTTTGCCTGGATACCTTCTCGAACAATGGAACTTAAGCTGCGGCCAAAGATATCTGAATTCCAGATGGATAACGGATCATCTTCAAAATCCTGCATTAAGTATCTCACTAGTTCCTCACTTTGTTTTTCAGTACCAATGATTGGCGCAAATTCCGATTCCACATCCACTTTTATCATATGGATGGATGGTGCTACAGCTCGCAGCCTTACACCAAATCGTGCACCTTGACGAATAATTTCTGGTTCTTCAAGACTCATATCTGAAAGGGTTGGTGAGGCAATACCATAACCCGTTTGTTTAACCATTTTTAATGCATCAGCAATGTGGTCATACTCTGCTTTTGCATGAGCAAAATCCTGCATTAATTCAAGAAGATGATCTTTCCCGCGAATTTCTACTCCAACGATTTCTTTTAATATATCATCATACAATTCATCTGGTGCATATAAATCGATTTCAGCAACACCCGAACCCATTTCAATTCCGGCTAAACCAGCTCTTTCAATGAATTCAAACTCGCTAAAGTGTTGTACTACTCGGTCAACATCTCTTAATCTCTTGATATCTTTTACAGTATCTTTGACGGCATCTTGATAGCTTTCACGAAGCCAGTGGTTTTCTCGAAGGACCATTACCCAACTTGGCAGGTTCACATTGACTTCGAGGACTGGGAACTCGTAAAGTGCTTCACGCAGAACATTAAGAACATCGCTGTCACGCATACTTTCAACACTCATGGCAATTACCGGAATATCATATTTATCTGCTAAACTGGATCTTAGGGTTTCAGTGCTAGGATGGTAGGGCTGTGCACTATTAACGACCATGATGAACGGTTTGCCAACTTCTTTCAGTTCGTTAATAACTCTTTCTTCAGCTTCAATATAGTTACTCCTTGGAATCTCACCAATGGTCCCATCTGTTGTTACAACGACCCCAATGGTTGAATGCTCTTGTATCACTTTCCTTGTGCCAATTTCAGCAGCTTCATGAAAAGGAATTGGTTCCTCATACCAAGGGGTGGTAATCATTCTTGGACCATTTTCATCCTCATAGCCTTTCGCACCTGGAACGGTATAGCCTACACAATCAACCAGCCTGATATTGACATTTAATCCATCATCAACATGAACAGTTGCTGCTTGATTGGGTACGAATTTCGGCTCCGTTGTCATAATTGTTTTTCCTGCAGCACTTTGAGGTAACTCATCGAGTGCCCGTGATCTCTCAGCTTCACTGTTTATATTCGGTAAAACAACAAGCTCCATAAATTTTTTAATAAATGTTGATTTTCCAGTCCGTACTGCACCTACTACGCCTAAATAAATATCACCGCCTGTTCTCTCGGCAATATCTTTAAAAATATCAACCTTTTCCAAGTGATCCCCTCCCGATCATAGAGTAAAGTGGGATTAAACATCCATTTTAGGTATTTTTGGACAATATATGTTTATGATGTTGTCCTACTATGTTATGACACTTTTCTAAAAATTTTTTTACCCCCTTATTAAAAATTCACTAGGTTCTCTTGTATCTGTAGTGTCTGAACATTTGTTATTATGGAGGGTTTCAATATATGTTTTCTTTTGGGAATAGCCAAAAAAAACCCTTCTCCTACAATATATTTCATCGGAAAAGGGTTATGACTATTTATTCTTCTAAAAATACTGGTTCTTTCGCCTTAGAATCCCAGGTATATGGTAAGGAATATGCAGGCACAAACATGGAATCCTTCACTAAAATTGGGCGAATATCTTCACCTGGTTTTACCTTCGTATCCTTTTTTTCCATGGCTTGATATAAATCAGGGCGATAATCTACATATACCTCCGCACTGCCTGTAATGACAAAGGATAGATTTTGATTTGAAAATGGACTTGTTACATAAGGGGCTTTTTTATACCCTAATTGTTTATAATCAAGAGTAAAAACATTTTTTGCAAGTTGCTCTTTATAGGGAGGATACCCCTTTGTTTTAATTCTTAATTTAATATCACGGATCGCTTCTGTTAATCTTAAATCAAATAATTTTACAGTTGGCTTGGTTTCAACATCAACAAGGACATACTGGAAGATCCCGCCGCTTTCATATGCATTACCAGGAGGCTCAGCGATATATTTTGGTGCTATTTTTTTAAAATCAATCGGATACTTTTGATAAATTGGGGTTTCTGCTTCCTTTGTTTTTATCGGAAGAATCCCGCCATTATCCTTCTTAAATGTATCTACTGCTGTTTGAACAGCTAAAATTTGATCTTTATATGGGATTTGATTTTTTGCTAATTCCTCTTCAGGATACATGCATCCAGTTAGGAAAAGAGCAGTAAATACTATAAAACAACCGAGTACATTCCATTTCATACAATCACCTTTTATTATGTATTTATCCCAATTATGTTAGAAAAACAATTAGAAGCGTTATTCCGGCAATAATCATTAATAAGTAAGCAATTATTGCAGTAACAATTCTGAATACCCCTTTTAGCTTATATCTACTTAGATAAATTGTGATAATTGCCAGGAACATAAAACCCATACCTGCAATTGAGACCCACATTTTAAACATAGCTGGCGACAAACTTAACTCCCCCTTTTTCGAAGATTAATTATATCACAAGCGATAACTTTTCTAGAAAAATTTTGAACGAAATAAAAAAAAACTGAAGTAAAGAGGGGCGAATTCTTTACTTCAGCTTTAACGACTAAATAACCCATACCTGCGTATAACTACTAGGTTGCTTCGTTGCATTGTATGCAATCTAGTCACAAAGCGTTTCACCGAACGCCCATTTATTAAGAAAAACTTTTTAAAACATAAGGTCCCTATTCTCCATTATGCTACATTTTTTAATCTTCAATATTTCGTTCCTCTAAGACATTAACCAAATCTTCCATTTCATGCGTCTTGCCGCGGGCCATTAGAACATCTACAGCATCCGCTGCGCTCTTCTCATTAAATAGGACATCATATAAGGCAAATGTAATCGGCATTTTCACATCATACTTTTGGGCTAACTGATAAGCAGCCTTGGTGGTTCGAACACCTTCCACTACCATCCCCATGTTCTCCAAAACCTCATTAAGGGTTTTCCCTTTACCCAATAGGTTTCCTGCTCTCCAGTTCCTTGAGTGGACACTTGTACATGTAACAATTAAGTCACCAATACCTGCAAGTCCAGAAAACGTTAATGGATTAGCACCCATTTTCGTACCTAGTCGAGCTATTTCTGCTAACCCTCGAGTCATTAATGCCGCTTTAGCATTATCACCATAGCCCAACCCATCAGTAATACCCGCAGCAAGGGCAATAATATTTTTTAAGGCACCACCAATTTCAACACCAATGACATCTGAATTAGTATAAACACGAAAATTATTGTTAATAAATAAATCCTGTATTTTTTCCGCTGCTTCCATATTCTCTGAAGTTACGGTTACCGTTGTTGGGTGGCGAAGGCTAACTTCTTCTGCGTGACTAGGACCGGATAATACAACAACATCCTTTAATAAATCTTTTGGCATTTCCTCTTTAATAATTTCAGAGATGCGTAGTAATGAATCAGGTTCAATCCCTTTGCTAACATGCGCAATTGTCAATGGTTCTGCATGTACGGCACGAATTTTACCGATTACTTCACGTATTGCCTTTGTCGGGACGGCTAATATAAGTGTATCCACACCTGCTAAAGCATCACTTAATGATGAGTATCCAACAATCAATTCTGAAAGATCAATCTCTGGAAGGTATTTCTTATTAGTGTGCTTTTCATTAATTTCTTTGATTTGCTCTTCATTATGGCTCCAAAGACGAACTTCATGACGATTGTCTGCTAGCACTATTGCTAAAGCGGTTCCCCAGCTTCCAGCTCCAATAACGGCTATTGCTGTTTTCGTATCCTTCACTTTACATCACACCCACCTTATCTTTATTTTCTTTCTCTCGCATAAATTTTAATAGGGGTTCCTTCAAATCCAAATGCCTCTCTAATTCTGTTCTCTAAGAAGCGTTCATATGAGAAGTGCAATAATTCAGGTTCATTAACAAATACAACGAAGGTCGGCGGTTTAACTGCCACTTGTGTAGTGTAATATATTTTTAAGCGTCTGCCATTGTCTGTTGGTGTTGGATTCATCGCAACAGCATCCATGATCACATCATTGAGTACGCTGGTTTCAACTCTCATTGAATGGTTTTCACTAGCGGTATTGATCATTGGGAGCAACGTGTGAACCCGTTTTTTTGTTTTTGCAGATAAAAACACAATTGGAGCATAACTAAGAAATAAGAAATGTTCCCTTATCTTCTGTTCAAGTTCTTTCATCGTTTTTTCGTCTTTTTCAATCGCATCCCACTTATTGACCACGATAACGACAGCCCTGCCAGCTTCATGTGCATACCCAGCAATCTTTTTGTCCTGCTCAATGATTCCTTCTTCAGCATTAATTACAACAAGAACAACGTCAGAACGTTCAATTGCCCTTAAAGCACGAAGTACACTATATTTTTCTGTACTCTCATAGACTTTTCCTTTTTTCCTAATTCCCGCTGTATCAATGATGACATATTTTCCCCCATTATATGTATATGGAGAATCGACAGCATCACGAGTGGTACCAGCAATATTACTGACAATTACACGTTCCTCGCCTAATATAGCATTGACTAATGATGATTTCCCTACATTGGGGCGTCCAATTAAGGAAAACTTCACTACATCCTCTCCATATTCAACTGATTTATTTTTGGGGAAATGTTTTGCGGCCTCATCTAAAAGGTCTCCTAAACCAAGCCCATGTGAGCCTGAAATGGGAATCGGCTCACCAAATCCCAATGAATAAAAATCATAGATTTGATCACGCATTTCAGGGTTATCTATTTTATTAACAGCTAATACAACGGGCTTTTTAGACCGATATAAAATTTTTGCTACTTCCTCATCAGCTGCTGTAACCCCTTCACGTCCGTTTGTTAAGAAGATGATTACATCTGCTTCATCAATTGCTATTTCAGCCTGATGTCGAATTTGTTCCAAAAACGGTTCATCACCTATATCAATTCCACCTGTATCGATAAGGTTGAAGTCATGTGTTAACCACTCACCAGAACTATAGATACGATCTCTTGTAACTCCAGGAATGTCCTCCACAATAGATATTCTTTCGCCGACAATCCGATTAAAAATTGTTGATTTTCCTACGTTGGGCCGTCCTACAATGGCAATAACAGGTTTAACCAATTACAATCGCCATCCTTTCTTTCTTATAATTAAATACTATTAGTATGTTAGCATAGAGTGAAATTACATCAGTGGGGGGCATCATCCACGATAATGCTGGGTTATTCCCTTTAGTCCTTATGAAGTAAAGAAACCCTTCTGTGATCTAGAAGGGCCTAACTATGTTATTTTAACAATGTTAATCCTTTCCCGCAATGGAAAAAACCGAAAAGTGGATTACTGAAAACCTGCCATTAATTATATTGGATCTCTTTCAAGATGATTTTTGCTTCTCTTTTTCAAAAAAATGAAAATGATTTTGGAGAATAGGTCCTATATTCTCTAACGCGGTCCAACCTGTAAGCAGTAGCACTGTTAATGAGCAAACATCTAGGTATGCAAAGGTCCCTATTACATACGGAAATTCGAATTTATTTAAAATAAAGGCATATAAAATGTCCCCTTGCATGGCACCAGCAAAAATGATGAGTATTCGCCCTTTTAAAGTTTTCTGCAATAATAAGGCTAAATACCACAATGTTATTCCCATCATCCATTCCTTTTTAAAAATAATCCAAATCGGATCAAATATCTCAAATAAATGAAAGGTCACGTATGCAATTGATACGGTAAATGAACAAATGAAAAAATATATAAGTGCTCCTCGTTTTTCTTGGCTTATAAAAAAATAACATATTCCTAACATAAATAACCCGCTTGCCTGTATATCAAACTCTCCTGCAGCAAACCGGACATTAGATAATATTAGTACTATTAATACATTTGCAGCCAGTTTTAATCGATATGGGTTTTGCTTTTCCAGAATAAAGGTCAAGTATATCCAGAAACCCCAAAAGACCCAATAAAAGATTGCCCCTTCCAACTCATACACCTCCTATTATTTTCATTATTGGTAATCTTTATGTACTTTCATACTTCCCTGAATAATATTTCCTGTGTGAATCATCTTATTAAGAGGAGGTGTGTTTGAATGGGAAAAGACCGACAAGAAAAAAAGTTACGGGCGAGTCGAAGAGTAGAATCAGATCGTGACCAGGCGTTGCACTATCCTGGTGCCACGAAGCTATCTGGACCTGAAGAAGCACGGGGATTAAACGACGGTAAAAAATAAAAAAAAAGCTCTCGCAAAAAATTGCGAGAGCTTTATTTGATGGAACGCTGGGCGAACGCTTTGGTATCGACGCCACGTTGATGTAACCAATGATAGGTTTCTCCTGAGATAATTACGGGTGCCTTCCTTAAATCTGAAATCGTTTTAGCTCCCAAAGCAGTCATAATCATCGTTAATTCATAATGAAGGGCTTCAATTTCTTGTTGCAAAACCTCTACCCCTTCCTTAATCAGGATTGGTAAGAAATAGCCTGCCATGCCGATTGCATTCGCCCCAAGTGCTAATCCTTTTGCAATATCATGTCCTGACTTAAATCCTCCTGAACCAATAACTGAAAGATGCTCCGAAACAGATGATGCTTCAAGAATAGAAACACCAGTGGGGATCCCCCAATGATTAAAAAAAGACAATGCTTTATCTCTGCGTTTATTTTCAATTTCAGCAAAATTTGTCCCGCCAGAGCCGCCTACATCAACCACACTTACACCTACGGATGATAACGCTTGGACCGTCTCCAACCCCATTCCGAAACCAACTTCCTTTACAATTACAGGCACATTTGTCTCTTTTACAATTGTTTCAATCCTTTTAAGTGCACCAGAAAAATCGCGATCTCCTTCGGGCATAGTCAGTTCTTGAATAACATTTAAATGTATTTGCAGAGCGTCTGCTTCTATCATATCAACCGCGGCTTTTGCCTCTTCTACAGACGCTTCGCTTCCTAAATTTGCAATGATAACACCAGAGGGATTCTCTTTACGGACAACTTCATATGTGTATTTTTGAGAGGTATCCTTTAATGCAGCCATTTGTGACCCAACAGCCATCGTTAAACCGGTATTTTTAGCGACAATGGCCAATTCTTTATTGATACGATATGTTTTTTCACCGCCACCACCAGTCATGGCATTGATAAAAATAGGCGAACTTAAATAAAGTCCGCCAATTTCATGGTCTAATCCAACATCGAATACACCGATATTGGGTAGGCCCTGGTGAATAAATTTAATATCATCGAAAGCTGAAGAATGATTTTGCCGATTTTCAAGGGCAAAACGAATATGGTCCCATTTTCGTTCAGATCTAGACACTTATATCACCATTATTTTCCTAAATTCTTTAATTTATCACCAATAACTTCTCCTAGCTGAAAGCCTTTTGACTCTTCAGGAAGTTCATAGTCTTGGTTTTCCTCATACTCTTTTTCAAGTAGTTCTTTAATGCTTAATGATAGACGTTGATCAGACTCATTTGCATCAAGGACCTTAACTTCTACTTCTTGTCCTTCTTTTAATACTTCATGTGGAGTACCAATATGCTTATGTGCAATTTGTGAGATATGGACAAGGCCTTCCACACCAGGGAATACCTCGACAAATGCACCATAAGAGACCAATCTTTTTACTTTACCTTTTAAGATACTGCCTTTAGGCGCTTTTTCGGAAAGATTTGACCATGGTCCAGGGAGTGTTTCTTTAATCGATAGGGAAATTCTCTCACTATCACGGTCCACACTTAAAACCTTAACTTGAACTTGTTGACCTTCATGAACAACATCTGATGGTTTATCAACATGATCATAGGATAATTGAGAAATATGAACTAGACCATCAATGCCGCCAATATCAACAAAAGCGCCAAAATCAGTGATTCTTTGAACTGTTCCATCAATAATTTGACCTACTTGTACGGCACTAAGTCGACTTTGTTTTTGCTTACCTTTTTCTTGTTCTACCACTGCTCGATGAGAAAGGATTAAACGATTCTTTTCCTTTTCAAGTTCAACAATTTTAAAAGTAAGAATACGACCTTTGTAATCACTAAAATCTTCAACAAAATGAGCTTCAACTAAAGATGCAGGTACAAATCCACGAACTCCTAGATCAACTACCAGACCGCCTTTTACAACATCTTTTACTTCAGTTTCAATAATTTCTCCGCTTTGGAATTGATTTTCCAAGTGATCCCAAGCCTTTTCTGCATCCACTTTTCTTTTTGAAAGGATGATTGCTTCTTCCTCGACCTTCAACACTTCTAATTCTAATTCATCACCTTCAGCAACTGCATCAGACGCCTTTTCAATATGCAGACTTGAAAGTTCACTGATTGGGATGATTCCATCCAATTTGCTGCCTTGGATATCGACTAGCACCTGCTTTTCTTCTACTTTGGTAACTTGTCCAGTTACTTTATCCCCGATTTCAAAGCTTCTCACTTCTACTTGATTTAATTCTTCCGACATATGTATTCCTCCTTAATCCATTTACTTCAAAATTCTATATATGATCTGGTGGATGCCACGCAGCATACAACACATATAAAAATAATAAAAAAGCAGTGAATTTTCAAAAAAAACTCTTTCCATTAACTTCTTACAAATAGACTATTTTGTCAAGCAGAAGCTATTGATGTTCTTTTCTAAGTTTATCAATTTTGGACATAATTAATTCAGTAACTTCTTCTGCTGACGCCTTCTCTTTTCTCATTTCCTCTAAATCAATAGGTTCTCCATAAACAACCTTTAATTTTCGGAAACTTTGGTAAGGACCGATGATGGCGCATGGGACAACCGATGCTGAGGACCTTAACGCAAAAAAGCCTGCTCCAGCAAGTCCCTTACCTAGTTCGCCGGTCTTACTTCTTGTGCCCTCTGGAAAGAGACCGAAAACATGACCATCCTTTAGAATTTTCAAGCCTGTTCTAAGTGCTTCTCGATCACTGAATCCCCTTTTTACTGGAAAGGCATTACATTTTCTAACGATATTTCCCAAAACAGGTACTGAAAAAATCTCTTCTTTTGCCATGTAATGAACAGGACGCGGGGCCATTATTCCGACTATAATGGGATCAAAATTATGAATGTGATTCGCACAAAGAAGGACACCACCTTCTTTGGGGAAATGTTCTAATCCGATAGCTTCAACTCTGTAAAGTGGTTTAAATATTCCAGTAACCACTGATTTGGCAAAGTCATAAAACGTCACGCCTATCCAATCCTTTCGTGCACCAACACCATTATTTTTTCTACAACATCTTGAATTGATAAAGAGGTTGTATCGATTTCCACAGCATCATCCGCTTTTTTCAATGGTGCCACTTCTCTCTCCGAATCGATCTTATCTCTTCGAGCAATTTCTTCTTTTAATTTTTCTACGTCAGACGGGAAGCCTTTTTGGATATTTTCCGTATGGCGCCTTTCTGCTCTTTCCTCAACACTAGCAAGTAAAAATACCTTTACCTCGGCATTAGGCAAGACATGGGTACCAATGTCCCTCCCATCCATCACAACGCCGCCTTCCGTGGCAAAAGCTTGCTGTCTTCTGACCATTTCTTCACGGACCTTTTGGTGTTTAGCTACATACGAGGTGGAATTGGTAACCTCAGCAAAACGAATTTCATTTGTAACATTTCGCTCATCTACGTAAACTAACTGACCTTTATCAGATGGCTGTAATCTAATGTCTGTTGATAATAATGTTTCCAATAATGCATCTTCATCTTCTAAATTCAGTTGATTTACGATTGCTTTATATGTTAAAGCTCGGTACATTGCACCCGTATCGATATAAATATAGGAAAGTTTTTCTGCCACTATTTTTGCAACCGTACTTTTACCGGCTGCAGCAGGGCCGTCTATTGCAATTGATATTTTCTTGTCCATAAATCCTCCTATTTGTCATCATGAGTTTCTTAGATGTTGTCTATTATTTATTTTACCACAAGATATTGGATTGCCTCTTTTTTTACCATGATAAAATATGAAATTTTTAACTATTTTTTTAGTTAAAATTGGTCAATCAAAAGAAAGCAGGCTGGCCTGCTTTCTCATTTTCCCTGAAAGGTTTCAAGAATTTCAGTATATGTATTTTCATTTACTCCTTCATATTTTGTCAATTGTTTTATTTGGGGAAGTATATTTAGCTGATGAAAAAAAAGTTGAGTTAGAAATAAAAAAATAAATTGAACGATGACAATTTTTATTAAGATTCTTTCTACCTTTTTCATGAAATTCCACTCCACTGATTAATATACTTATTATTGGAGTTTTTTGAAAAAAATATAAGGAAAAGCAAATGCTTTTCCTTATAACACATCTTCATAAACGGCCTCAGCATTTTTTAACTTTTCAACTTTTTCCTCAACACCACTTTTAGCATTAATATAAATTCGATACGTATCATCATCAATTGTTCCTAAAAATTCATAACAAAGAACTTCTTTGTTAAGGTTATTTATAATCATCGCCTGACGATCTTCCATAACCTTAAAATTTGGGTTTACCTTTGCTCGTGCTTGTTTCACAGAAATAGTTGGTTTTTCTATTTTCCTTGTCTGAAAAGACTTTAAATATTCTTCTGCTGATAGACCAATTATATCACCGTTATCCAGTGCGACCTTTACTTTAATTGATTCAGGATAAATTCTAACTCCGTTAGTGGTTGAAACGAAATTGAATACTCCAATATTGTCATATTGTGTGCTTTCAAAGATTTCTAAACCTTTAAAGCCCGTTTCTTTTAAGAAAGCTGTCGCCTTATTATCAGCATCATTTAAACTAAGAACTTGTTTTTTTACATCACGTTGATTAATAAACCAGATTGGATGGCCGGCTTTTTTCGTAATATCCATACTTCCTTCCTCACCGGTTTTCTTATCTTTAATAGAAACGCTATAAAAACCATAGTCGGAACCTTTCCCATTCTCTGTTACCTTTACCTCTGAATTTCCGTCAATCTTGATGTATTTCTTAGCGATTTGGATAGCCTCTTGCTTAGAAATAGTCTTTCCTTCTATTTTGTTAAAATTTTCATCCTTTTGTTGCAGGTTTGCAAAAGTAGGACCCATATTTGATTCAGTGTAGCCGCTTACTGTCTTTTCTACAGCTTTAAAGCCATCAATAATTGTATTATCTGTTGTTTCTTTTCCAGATGCTAAAGCCAGTTCAACATCCATCCATCGAAGATTATTTTTTAAAACCATATGCTGTACTTTTCTGAGATCATTTTGAATATCACCAGATTGCTTATATAACACCTTTAATGTGTTGTATTCATCCTTTGACAGTGGTTCCTTGTCTAAATCTCTGACAGCAGTACGGTAACTAAAGTTCCCAATTTTAGATAAGAATTCCTCAGTCTTGTTAAACGGAAGCAAGGTTAGCGGCAATTGTCCAACATCACTATGTGCCTCCGAGGTAAGCCTCCATACTTCAATTAAGGAAGGAGACAATGATTGTCTTGAGTTCATTGCTAGGGTTGTACCAATTTTATCGTGTAATAAATCTACTTGATAGGTAAGGTCATGAAATGCCCGTTGATACGTGTTTTCCGCATTTAATAGAACGGCATTTTTCTCCTGATGTTCTTGATAGCCCCAGTATGCTGTTCCCGCAACACCGACAGCGAGAACTCCAATTAATATTCCTCTTATCAATTTAATTCACCTCTCTACTTGCAAAAAATATGTTTCCCGATTCGTTTGATTTGTGGTCGTCCCCAGATCCACCCGCTGGTAGCGGTATCCGGGTTAAAATAATAAAGCGCATCCCCAGTTGGGTCCCAACCATTAATCGCATCCAAAACCGCCTTCTTTGCATTTTCATTTGGGGTAAGCCATATTTGTCCATCGGCTACGGCTGTGAATGCACCAGGCTCAAAAATCACTCCTGAAACTGTATTTGGGAATGTGGCACTATTTACCCGATTGAGAATAACAGCAGCCACAGCAACTTGGCCTGTATAAGGCTCTCCCCGGGATTCTCCATAAACGGCATTAGCCATTAACTGAATATCATTTTGTGAAAAACCATTTGGTGTGTTCGCTGCCGTCGGTTTTTTAGGTGCTGTTTTCTGGGGTGCTGTGTTTTTTTGTGGCACCGTTTGTTTTGGAGCTTGCTTTGCTGGTGCCTGTTTCACTGGCGCTTGGTTAGCTGGCGGCTGATTTTCTGGTGCTTGGTTAGCTGGCGCCTGTTTCGCAGGACTTGGTGCAACCTGTTTACTTTGATCAACCCCACCGTAATGTGTAAACTTTTTGCCAGTATTAATATGTTTTTTTACAAACTGTTCATTGTATTTACTTGCTTTGGCTAGTTTTAATTTTGTTGGCCACCCTGCAAGCCCATCTACCGGCAAGCCAAATTCATATTGAAAATTTCTTAATGCCCAATATGTGCTCCAGCCAAAAACCCCATCAATCTTACCGTTATAAAAGCCCAAATACTGGAGTCTTGATTGAAGCTCAATGACATCATCTCCAACCGCCCCCTTTTGAATTACCTGATTAGAGAAAGCACGCACCTCCTTGCTTTCAGAAATCGATGATGTCACGATCAGAAGGATTAGTATAAATAACTTAATTAGGATTTTCTTCTTTTTCATGGAATTTTAACCCCCATTGTAAATCTTTTAAGCAGTAAACCTATTTTTTGTTTTAATGGGTTTTTTATTCCAATTATATAAATAAAAAACCCTTCTTTATGACTGAAGGGTTTTTTGGACAGAATATTGTTTTTTCAAATGATTGGCACTTAAGATTTTTGCTTTCTTAACTTTTCTTAGACCAAACCACCAAAGAAAAATCATAAACGGAAAAATAATCATAAGCCAATTTTCTTGTGATATTAAGATAAAATCATAGGCTCCATGGAGAATAAATGGCAAAAACAAGGAAAGAATGACCCACTTCGCTTTACTTCCTTCTGTAAATTTTGCCTTTCCAATGTAAAAGCCCATAATTACACCAAATAAGGCATGACTGGAAACAGGTAACAATGCACGTGTCATGGCATGTTCGATTCCATTCGCTATTAAGTAAAAGATATTTTCGATTGTAGCAAAACCAAGTGAAACAGCTACTCCGTAAACAATACCATCAAAGGGTTCATCAAACTCTACATGCTGATAAATAACGTAAAAGAGGATAAACCATTTAAAGAACTCTTCAAACAGGCCTGAGCTAAAGAATGCATTGAATATTTCAGATTTTACTATATGTTCTGTTTCAAGGACATGCTGGATAAACATAATTGGAAACACAAGCAATGCTCCGTACATAAACGTCCTTAAAACGAAAGAAATTGGCTCTGGTTCATATTCATCTTTTAAATAAAAGTAACTTAGTAATGCCAGTCCGGGGGCAAGTCCGGCTGATAATATTCCCAGCATGATGAACCTCTTTTCAAATCCATTTTCTTAATCGTAACATGGTTTCTCTATAAAGAAAATGAAAGATTCATTCCAATTACTAATAGGTTATTCCATTTGGTTAGTTAAGCTTAAAATCTAATCTCATTCAAATTACTTGCAAGCGCAACTGCCAATTTAATTCTAGCTTTTTTAGAGTCATTATCACTTCCAAGAATTACGCCTTTATTAAATAGGTCAAAGGCACTTCCTTCATAATCATAGGTTGTATAAACTGAACCTTCTTCTGCGCTTGTGGTTATAACTAGTTTCATTCCTTGAGCAATAGCTTTTTCAATTTCTGTCATCATTTTAGGAGCAACTTGACCACGCCCCACTCCCTCTAAAATAATTCCAGCAATCCCCGCCTCCCGCGCTGCCTTGATAAATTTCCCATCCGCTCCAATATAGCATTTAATGATTTCAACTTGAGGGATGGAAGTTTTAATCTCAAAATACTCTCTTTTAATTGGTTTTTGGAAAACATGAACTTGATCATTATCTATAATGCCTAGATATCCAAACCCAAATGAGTTAAATCCTTGGATATTAGATGCATGTTCTTTTTTCACATAACGTGCAGCAAATATTCGTTCATTAAAAACAACCACTGTTCCGGCATTCCTTAAATCTTCAGCACAAGCACAATAAATGGCATGACGTAAATTAATATATACATCGCTTCCTACATCCTCCAGTGAGCGCTGTGAACCTGTCACGACCACAGTCCTGGAGTCATTAATTGTTAAATCAAGGAAATAGGAAGTTTCTTCCATCGTATCTGTTCCATGAGTGACAACAACACCTGAAACATCGTCATCCTTAAAATAGCCTTCTATTTTATCCTTCAATAATAATAGATCATCGAAGGTAATATGAATACTGGCTTTCTGAAAAACAGATTCAACAACCACTTCGATGTCGTTTGGCAAATTACACATACTTGCCAATTCCTCACCCGTTATCGCTCCTGAGGCTAATTTTCCTGAATCTTTATTTGTCTTGCTTGCAATAGTCCCGCCTGTCGTTAATAAAACTACCTTTTTCATTATTTAGCCACCTTTTTTGCATCTTTTTCTATAATTGAACGAGAGATTGCCTCTCCATGGAACCTGCCATTTTCAATAAATATTTCATTTGCGTTATTTCCGGCTGCAATAACACCTGCAATATATATTCCCTCAATGTTTGTCTCCATCGAATCCGGACTAAAGAATGGCCTTCCTGATTCTTCGTCTATTTTTACACCCATATTTTTTAAGAATTGATGGTCTGGATGGTATCCGGTCATGGCAAATACAAAATCATTGCTTATAGTTTTATCTTCTGCGTCTTTTGTATAAATAACTTGATTCTCTGTTATTTCCTTAACGAGGGCGTTAAACTCCATTAGGATTGTTCCTGTTCGAACTAGCGACTCAAACTCAGGGAGAATCCAAGGCTTAATACTTGGTGAATATTTATTACCACGATATAAAACGGTCACTCTCGCACCTGCTTTAACAAGTTCAAGGGCCGCGTCAACACTTGAATTTTTTCCGCCGATCACACAAACATCCTTATCGAAATATGGATGGGCCTCTTTAAAATAGTGGAATACCTTGGATAAATTTTCACCCGGAACATTCATATAGTTTGGATGATCATAATAACCAGTTGCAATGATTACATGGCGTGCATTATACGTATTTTTATCAGTAAAGATTTGAAATATCTCATCCTTTTTAAGAACTTTATTCACTTGTTCGAAAGAATTAATACGGAGCTGTTTTCGTTTAGCGACTTCTCGATAATAGACAAGAGCTTGATTTCTTTTTGGTTTATAGCTCTCAGTAATAAATGGGACTTCCCCAATTTCTAACTTTTCTGCCGTGCTAAAAAATGTTTGATGAGTAGGATAGTGATAAATGGAATTTACCACATTCCCCTTTTCAATGATTAATGGTTTTTTTCCTTTATCCTGAAGGGCGATGGCTGCTGCTAATCCACAGGGTCCGCCACCAACAATTATAATATCTTCTATTTGCATCATCGGTACACTCCTTAATACAATCACATGGATGACAAAAAAAACTCCTATCGTCTATGATAGGAGTTTTTATTCTATGTTTCAATGGTTTAGTATAATATTTAGCCTGGGGCCGTTATTAAATCCAGCCTCTAAAGCGGCTCGCTTCTGCCATTTTTCTAACCCCAACCATATATGCAGAAAGACGCATATCTACTCGACGGGTTTGAGCAGTATCGTAAATATTATTAAAAGATTTTACCATTACTTTTTCAAGCTTTTCTTCCACTTCTTCTTCCGACCAATAGTAACCTTGGTTATTTTGAACCCACTCAAAATAAGAAACGGTTACACCGCCCGCTGAAGCTAAAACATCTGGTACAAGGAGAATTCCACGCTCTGTTAAAATTTCCGTTGCTTCGAGTGTTGTTGGACCATTTGCAGCTTCAACAACGATGCTCGCACGAATATTATGAGCATTTTCTTCAGTAATTTGATTTTCTATCGCAGCAGGTACGAGAATATCGCACTCAAGTTCCAGCAATTCCTTATTAGTTATCGTGTTATTAAATAACTTTGTAACTGTTCCGAAGCTGTCTCGTCTATCTAATAAATAATCAATATCTAAGCCATCGGGATCATGCAGGGCACCGTAGGCATCGGAAATCCCAATTACTTTTGCTCCTGCATCATGCATAAATTTAGCTAAAAAGCTTCCGGCATTACCAAAACCTTGGATCACTACACGTGCGCCCTCAATTTCGATACCTTTCTTCTTGGCAGCCTCTTGGATACAGATTGTCACACCTTTTGCAGTTGCAGACTCACGCCCATGAGACCCACCTAGAACAAGCGGTTTCCCTGTAATAAAGCCTGGTGAGTTGAATTCATCTATCCGACTATATTCATCCATCATCCATGCCATGATTTGCGAATTAGTAAATACGTCTGGAGCTGGAATATCTTTAGTTGGTCCTACAATTTGACTAATTGCTCTTACGTAACCTCGGCTTAATCTCTCTAGCTCTCTAAAGGACATATCTCGAGGGTCGCAAACAATCCCGCCTTTACCACCACCATAAGGCAGGTCAACGATTCCACATTTCAAGCTCATCCAAATTGAAAGGGCTTTCACTTCCGTTTCTGTCACACCCGGATGGAAACGAATCCCACCCTTTGTTGGTCCCACTGCATCATTATGTTGTGCACGGTATCCAGTAAAAATTTTTATGGAACCATCATCCATTCTAATTGGAATTTTAACGGTCATTAAACGTAATGGCTCTTTTAAGAGCTCGTAAACCTCTTCAGGATAACCTAACTTTTCAAGGGCCTTATGTATAACTGTTTGTGTCGATTTCAACACATCATGCTTTTCCTCTTGATTAGTCTTTTCATTTTCTTTTTCGGCTACCATTTGTAATCCTCCCTAAAAAAATGCTACGAATGTTGTCATCTTTCAGACACAAGTATACACCTTTCATTCATTTATGCAAGAAGAAAAGTATAAATAAAATCAAATATGTAAACGCTGCCATTAGCATTTTTAAAGGGGTTACAAATGTAATGGCTAAATATTATTGTTCAATATCTTTTTTCCATTTAAGGGCGGTGGGCGCCCTTTTTTATCTATCCTTTTACTTAAAATAATGAAGAATGGTTTCCACCGCTTGTTGTTCGATTATTCGTTTACCGTACTCAGCCAGCACATATGGACTAAGAATAGATGCATTTCCAAATTCGGATAAAACACAGGCTGCTTTTATATTTTTTTCCGATTCTAAATTATCCATTAATAAATAGTAGCGGTTGTTCCAAGCATAGAGACTTCCGCCGAAAATATTGACAGTAGACAGTCTTTTGGCTAGACCAATAATATCTTCAAATTCATCAAATTCATATAACAGGTCCTCATATCCTTCAACCCTAACTTGCATTTCAATAAAACCATCATACAAAATTTCTTCATCTTCTATTACTTCATCAACGGTAATAATCAATATCATCCCTTGAGCCTGGAGGGAAAACACCTCTACCGCAACAGAACCTTGAATATCAACATCAAATTCCTCACTTGCCTCTTCCAGCATATCATGGAAAAGCTGATTCCATTTAATGGAGTCCTTCCAAATATCTTCTTTGGAGAGTCCTCTGTCAAATAAATCATCAGAGGTTAGAAAAATCTTTATTTTATTGGCTGTTAATCGTTCTAAGCGCATGATTTTGCCCCCTGCCGTGACATAACTCTTGTTTTCAGTGTATGCCTCAGGGTTCTGTTGGTGAATTGTCTAAATTTATCTCTCCTCTCCAGATTTGCCATTCAGTGTAATCAGGTGACATTCAGCCGGTGCACCTAACCGAAGTGGAATGGCAGTTGTACCATAACCATTACTAATTAAAAGGATCGTACTATCCAGCTTTTTAATTTTCCCTCGCTCATGAGGGCTGTACCCCAAAATATGGATTTGTCCTCCGTGTGTATGCCCGCTTAACACCAAGCGTATTTTATGTTCTGGAAGTATCTTATTTGTAATATTAGGATAATGACTTGCTAATATCTTAAAACCACTTTCTTCCGCATCTAATAAGGCCAAATCAAGGCGATCTCGTTCTTGGCTTAAATCATCCACACCTAGTAAACAAAATTTTTCTCCTTCAGCAGATTCAAAGGTAACAGCTGTATTAGCTAATACTTTTATTCCCAATTCTAGGAGAATGGCATCCAATTTATGATAATCCACTTCATAATCATTGTTCCCCCAAACAAAATAAACTGGACCAATTTGTTTTAATTTCATTAAATTTGCCTTTACTTTTTCAAAAGAGACTCCTTTTTCAGTTAAGTCACCACCGATTACAACAATATCCGCTTTTCCAATTACAGGATTTACCACTTTATCAGAAATCGTTCGCCTATGTATATCCGAAATAAAAAAAATCGAAACACTGCCAAGTGATTTAGGAAAGTCAGGAAAGCTAAATTCATGTTCTATGATATTATTTAAAAAAGCTTCTCGTATCATGTATAAAAGCAGGCATCCACCAATGATGAACAAGAAAACTAATGTAATAACCATTTCTCTTTTCCCCATTTCTTAACTAACGTTCAATTGAAATAATACCATAAAAAAGACTTAAACTAAAAAAGACAATCGTTTGGACCAAACCTAAATAAAAGAGAAGGCAAAAAACAATTAGAAGATAGAGATACTCAATGAGAAGGTCAACACCAATTACTTTTCGTTTTTGCCAAGCTATTTTTGTTCCTACGATAAGTTCTGATAGGACTCTTCCAGTTAAGAGAAATCCGATAAAAAAAACCAATGTTGCTGCAAAAAATTTCAAGGGATTTACGACAAGGCTTATAAAGAAATCAGCTAAAACAAAAGGATGTGGAATTGAAATCCATTTGATTAGTATATATCCACATAAAAAAATCACAAAATACTTAACTACTTTTATGAACATAAAAAACCCCTCCCATACAATGTATGAGAGGGATTTAAAAATCTTACCTACAGCTATTAATCATCTTCTTGGATGCTCAGTATTCTGAAGCCATGGTCTTCCAGCCTCTTGGTGAATTTATCGATATTGTCTTTCTTCTCTATCTTCATTACAATTCTCCGGACAAGTTTATCTGTTTCATCAAAGGTTACCAGAGAGATAATATGCTCGTGGAATTGATGTGCGATTTCAGACAGACGTGCAATTCGTCCTTCGGTTTCAACTGATGTAAAGGCAATCCGCACACCTGGACGATTTACCCCAAATGCACTTTCGAAAGAACTAATTACATCAGAGCGCGTAACTACTCCCAGGAAGTTTTTGTTGACATCGACAACCGCTAATAAAGGAAAATCCTTTAAATCAAGTAGTGTTTTCTCAAATAATTCTCCACCTTCTAGAAACTTATCTTGATGCGAAGCAATATCTTTTACATAAGTTGTGGTTAAATACTCATTCTTTTGTTTATCAGACTGAAAATAGCTCTCATAAATGTTGAATCTTGTCGCCACTCCAACGTATTTTTCTCCATTTAATATCGGTAGCCCATCAATCTGATATTTTTCCAAACTTTCTAAAGCTTCTTTAAGCGTAGTGTTTTCTTGGGAAGTAATACATTCATGCTTTGGAATCATAATATTTTTTACGAACAAATCCCATCACCTCGAAATAAAATCATGCTTTATTTAGTATACTTCTATAAGACTTGGATAAAACCCTTTTGCATTTAAGATTATGTCATAGAAAAAGGAATATTTCATATTATTAAATGATGTTGAATAAAGGGAGGGCTAAAATGAATACACATTTCAAAACCTTTCATCCATATGCGAGTCCTTTTGACCCTTGCAAACCGATTCTTGAAAAGTCCTATTCCACCCCGCCTAATTTATATATGGGTTTTCAGCCGCCGAATCTTCCACAATTTACACCACTAGAAGCACTTAGAGCTGGTACGCTCTGGAAAGCATTTTATGATCCATGGTTTAGTCCACTGGAGCCTGGCAAAGGAGGATTACCTCAATGAAACAAGTTCCTGCTGAATACTACCAATTAATGGAACAACTACAAGCTGTTGACTTTGTCTTAGTTGAACTCACCCTCTATTTGGATACTCATAATGATGATCTTGAAGCCATCAATCAATTCAATCATTACGCAAAAGAAAGAAAACGCCTTAAAAAAGCATTTGAAAGCCAATTTGGACCTCTTTTGCAATTTGGTAATAGTTACTCAAGTTATCCATGGAATTGGGACGATACCCCTTGGCCATGGCAAGTATAGAAGCACCCGTATTATTTTAGAGGAGGGATTGGTGTAAATGTGGATTTACGAAAAGAAATTACAATATCCTGTTCGCGTAAGTACATGTAATCCGCGATTGGCTAAATATTTAATTGAGCAATATGGGGGTGCAGATGGGGAATTGTCTGCAGCACTACGATATTTAAACCAAAGATATTCCATTCCTGACAAAGTAATCGGACTTCTGACTGATATAGGAACAGAGGAATTTGCTCACCTCGAAATGATTGCGACGATGATTTATAAGTTAACGAAAGATGCTACTCCAGAACAAATAAAAGCAGCAGGGATTGAGGATCACTATGTAAATCATGATAAAGGTTTATTTTACCATAATGCCTCTGGAGTTCCTTGGACTGCTGCATACATTGCAACTAAAGGTGATCCAATTGCCGATCTTTATGAAGACATTGCAGCAGAAGAAAAAGCGAGAGCAACCTATCAATGGATTATTAATATGAGTGATGATACAGATTTAAATGATGGTCTACGGTTCTTAAGAGAACGAGAGATTATTCATTCACAGCGCTTCCGTGAAGCAGTAGAAATTTTAAAAGACGAACAGGGCAAAAAGAAAATATTTTAATATAAAATAAGAAGCAGTCTTTTCCTGCTTCTTATTTCTTTTCATGATATAGATTTATGTCATATTTGGATTTCATCATTTCAAAGACGATATGGCGGTTTTTCCATTCTTCTTCCTTCTTCCAGTAATCTTTACTGCGGTCTACAATTTCACAGCGTAATTCATGGTATTCTTTTTCTGCTTTGTCTTTTTTCTCTTTCAACAAGTTCATCGTTCCATACATGCCTACACAAAAGACTAACAGTGTTAAATTATTCGAATCATTGACAAAGGCAGAAAACATCGCTGCAAAGGAATAGGAATAGTTGCTAGCAACTGTTAGATATAAATAGACAAAAAAACCCGCAGCCAAAATAATCGTTGCCCAGATTGAAAGGATATGCCGCTTTTTAAACCGATCAAACTTTTCTTTCCTTTTCCTTACATTTTCAAGCGCTTGCTTTGTTGCCTGATCCGTATTTTCAAGTAATTGGATTGGAGAATCCATGTTATCACCCTCCATTTCTATAAATATACATATGAACTTGTCCCTTCTATTATGTTTTTTTCATGAAAAAACCGATCACTTTCGGATCGGCTAATTGTTTATTGGTATTTTCAAAACCTGTCCTGCATTAACTTGTTTACTCTTAAGATTATTGGCTTTCATAATGATGTCCATCCCCTTGGCAGAATGGTAGTACTTCAAGGCTATTCTATATAGATTTTCGTTTGGTTTGACCTTATGCGTTACAGTAGAATTTTATTGTGGTTCTGTAGTGACTTCAGTTGTTTTTTTTATAGGTTCTGTGGTTTCAGCTTGTTTTACCTCGTTGCTAGGTTGTTCTGTTGTATTATCCTCAGGATTAGTTTCATTCGATTGATCCAAATCTTCAACTATTGGTTCGTCTTCCTCATTTGACGTATCTAAATGAATGGTTTCATATCCAACAGAATCCTCAGTGTTTTTCGGAACTCCATTAACTTTATTAGCACCATCACGGTACGAAATTACACTAAAAATAATGATCGGCAGAAGGATAAAGAACAAAACTAATAACCGTATAACTGGGTACTTTAGCTTCCACTTTGTTTTTTTCTTCTTTTGCCGGTGTATATGCTCACGAGGCGGCAAGTCGTCTTTGACGTCCATTTTCTCATTAATTTTTTCTATTCGTTGTTTTAAACGTTCCGCCTGGTCCCTGTAAGGCTCTTCGCTATTCATAGCCGAACTCCTCCCCGTTCATCTTCTCTAGTTGGACTTTTACATTTTATATAAACACCTAATAAAAAATCAATAATAAAATGCATAGCAATTGTAATAGCTAAATTATTGGTCCATTCAAAAATGAGTCCAATCAAAAAGCTTAATACAACAATATTCACAAATAAAAACCAATTAAAAAGGTAACGATAGTGAATAATCGCAAAAATAATGCTCGCTAAAACCAGTCCTACTTTTGTTTGTATGATTCCTCTGAACAATAATTCCTCACTAAACGCTACAAAAAAAGCAATCAGTACAATGTGGAAAATATTTCTATTTTTAAAGATTCTTTCATTTAAACCCCCATCATCATAATAGGAAGAAGGCAGCCACTTCATTAAGAGGACATCTAACATCACAACTATTAATCCTGCAGGAATCCCAATTGTAAAAATTTGAGAGTCATCTAAAATAATTGTCTCTAAATAGGAGAAATGGTCAAAAAATATAAACCCCAATAGTAATGAGATGACACAGAGAATTACTTGTGTCATGTACAGATGAAAAAGCAAATCTCTATCAGTTAATCCATTTATTAATTCAAAATACTTCTTTTTCATTCCCTCAACTCACTATTGATTAGAATTTTGGCAAGATATTCTTTCCAGTTTTGTTCCGTTTTTTTCACAAAAGTATCATTACTGGAATTACTAGTTTGGTAATCGATTATTTGAAGTCCGCAAATGTCACAGCACTTATTTACCCTGTTTAATAATGTTTCATCAAAATAATGTAAAATATTTTCACGTCTGCAAAACTTAGATTCAACCCATTTTTTCATTCGATAAATATTATTTTTTTTAATTGTTAATCTTTCCTGAACAAACTCTTTAATAAGAATTTGTAATTGTTTAAGACTTATTGTTTCAAGCGGCGAATTTATTACAAAGTCCTCAATAATCCGCCATTGAATTTCTGAGAAACCCCCAAGGTCCATTAACTTGATATCTAAAGTAATTTTTCCATCTTTTAAAATCTGTTTCTCATCTATCATTTTAAACAACCAGTCTATTTGGAGTTCTGATGGTAACTCACTCTCGGCAAGTTGTAGCGGCAGTTGTTCATCCCCAGGAGTATATAAAAGGATGGCAATACTTGGTTTACCATCTCGACCTGCCCTTCCAATTTCTTGGAGATACGACTCTATTTGCATCGGCATATGATAATGAATAATAAACCGGATATTTTCTTTATTTATTCCCATACCAAATGCACTCGTTGCACATATAACATCCAATTGTCCATAAAGAAACTGCTGTTGAATTAGTATTCTTGTGTTTTGGTCCAATCCGCCATGATAGGCCATCGCACTGCAAATTCCTTTTTCTGCTAATAATGAAGCCATTTGTTCCGCCATTTTTTTACTTGAAAAATAAATAATTCCTGGTTTTTTCAAATTAGCAACAAGCTCACAGACAATCCCTTGCTTTTCTCGGTAGTCTAATAATTCTTTAACATAAAAACCGATATTCGGCCTGTCAATCGTTGACTCTATTTTATTAATTTCATCCAAATCAAGTGAACGAATGATGTCCTCTCTTACTTTTTTTGTTGCAGTTGCAGTTAATGCAAGTGTGAGCGGATTGCCAAACTTTTTTCTAACTTCACCTAATTTTGAATAATCTGGTCGAAAGTCAAAGCCCCATTGCGAAATACAATGTGCTTCATCAACCACAAATAATGAAATAGTAAGTTCTTGTAGTTTGCGGAGGATAAAAGGTACCAATAACATTTCTGGTGATATAAAGATAAACTTATACTGATTAAGTTGATGAAGTGCATTTTGCCTTTCATCTGCACTAAGAAAGGAGTTTAAAGCAATTACTCTCTTTTCACCAAATTTCTTAAAATGCTCCACTTGGTCTTGCATCAGTGAGAGAAGAGGCGATATTATTAAAACTTGCCCCTTTAACATTAACCCTGGCAGTTGATAACATAATGATTTCCCTGTTCCTGTCGGGAGCATGGCCAATGTATGTTGACCAGATAAGACAGATGTGATGACCTCTTTTTGTCCTGTCTTAAAACTTTGAAAACCAAAATGTTCTTTTAATACTTTTTCTAGTTCCATTATCTATCACCATATTTCGCTAATACCAACCTTATTTGAAAATATGTTGCAATTACTATTTTTTCTCGAATTAACTTTAACTGTTTAGTTGCAATTTGATGTGAAATTTCTAAAATCTTATTTTGTAACTCTATATCTACGTAAGTATCAATAGAGAAATTCTCTATATTTAAGGCTAATTCAACCAGATGATCTTCTATTGTACTTAATTTTAAGTTCCTTATATTTGCAATCATATCAAGTGTATATCCTTGATTTAATAATCTCTGTGTTTTCCTAGTAGATAACGTTAATTCATCATTTTTCATTAGACCTTTGACTAAAAAAGGCAAAATTTTAAACTCACTACTATCTTCCTCAATTTTTTGCATTAAATAATGAAGTGTATTAGTAAACCCAATTTGGTAATCGTGAAAATCTATATTTAACTGTTTGGCTGCTTGAAGAGGGGTCAAGCCAATTTGTTGAAAACCTGTTAACTGAATTACTACAATCGCAGGGTCAAATCCATTTCCTGTGTCAAAACAATCCTCTAATTCTGAATAAACAGTGGTCCCCATTTCCATCCTAGGCATATTAATACTTTTTAGAGTAGATTTTAACCAACTATGAACCTCTTTGTTTTTTTGGATGGGAATATATCTTGTTTCACCGAACATTAAATTGGATATCACCTGCACTAATAAGGACAATCTTTCCCAAAATAAGGATGTCATTTGATGATAGTTCCAGCCATTAATATACTTTGGGAGTTGTTTTTTTTCTAGGAGTTCTTTTCCAAGAAGAGTTAATATAAATCGTTGTTCTCCGATATTTTTTATCCACTTTTTTTCACTCATCGATTGGATGATCTCTTCAAAAGATTCCCTTGATAATTGTTCGTAAATCCCAAAAAAACTTTTCAACGAAAATAAATGGGCATCTTGGATTGTTTGCGATGACTTTTTTCCATTAAGAAGGTGATAGACCGCATAAATGGTCCGTTCCCTATTTAATTGTTTTATACTGTAAAGAATGATGGATTCAATTTGGAGCATACGAACCTCCCACCACTTATTTCGCGCATATTCGACCAAAAACACCATTTTCCTTCTTTATTCTACCATGAAATAAGGGAACTTGATGACCAAAAATGTGGAAGATTTAGAAAATCGCTTGGATAAACTAAAGGGATAAAGGCATTTTTCTATTGAAAAGTTGACGATACAGTTTTACAATAGATATGAGTTATCCGTTTTCATATTATTAATGGAAATGAGTCTTATTTTTTTAATTTACTGGGAGGTTTTTTTCATGGCAAAGTATACAATTGTTGATAAGGAAACATGCATTGCATGTGGAGCTTGCGGCGCAGCAGCACCAGATATCTATGATTACGACGATGAAGGTATCGCATACGTAACTCTTGATGATAATGAAGGAATTGTTGAAATTCCTGATGTATTAATCGATGACATGATGGATGCTTTTGAGGGCTGCCCTACTGATTCCATTAAAGTAGCAGACGAAGCTTTTGATGGCAATCCAACTAAATTTGAATAATATTTAGGATAAGATGTTTAAGCTACTACCCCTCTCCTTTTTAGGTGAGGGGCTTTTATTTTTATTTACAAAATAAACAACAGGAGGAATGATTCCCCCTGCTGTTCAGCTGCTTAGGCGCTTTTTATAGTTGTATATTTAATGATCCATGCTTGCATCCGTATGAACAGAAGCATAAAGATGCCTGACATCATGACACCTTTTAAAAGGTTAAATGGTAAGATTGCTGGCAACACTAAATTCCGCATATCTGGAAAGCCCATCAGTACGGTATATGCAGGTAAAATTACCAAGTAGTTTAAAATACTCATCATTACCGCCATAATTGTCGTACCGATAATTAAAGCTAGCGTCATACCTTTTCTAGTCTTAAGTCTATTATATACAAAATAAGTTGGCAGGATAAACACAATTCCTGCAACGAAATTGGCTATATGCCCCACAGGAATTCCTGTTTGGCTTCCTGTCTGAATATAATTAAGGACATTTTTAAAAAACTCAACTAAAATTCCTGCAATCGGACCAAAAATCAATGTGGCAATTAAGGCTGGAATGTCACTGAAATCGACAAACAAGAAATTTGGGAATAGCGGCAATGGAAATTGTATTAGCATTAACAAAAAAGCAATACTACTCAGCATTCCTATTGACACATAAGCCCTAACGTTCATTTTCCTCTTTTTCTGCATTTTCTTCATCTTCCTCTCTCCTTTTTTGATCCATCGCGTTAAGGAAGAGAGGTTCAGCAAACAAACGAGACCAATGTAAATAAAAACTCCCTCAGCAATAATTGCTTGAGGGAGTTTACAAAGGCACGCTTAATAAACGTTCATTAATATATAATTTTTGAACGTCTGCAGAACCTCCATCTTCTCCCATCCAGACTATACTGTCGGCTTTGGAATCTCACCAAATCCTGCCTAAAACGGCTCGCGGGCTTATGAGTATTTACTCAAATACCGCCGATCGGGAATTTCACCCTGCCCCGAAGATAGATCGATATTAAATTACAATATTAATTATACTGTAGAACATTTCTTTTGTTAAGTAAAAGATTTTAACAACAAAACCCGCAGACAACAGTCTGCGGGTCTTACTGCCCGAGATTAATGGACATTTAATATTTGTTTAGGTTTAATCAGATCGGTGGAAAGATGGTTTAGCTCTTTAATCCGGGTCACCGAGATGTTTTTTTTCTTCGAAATTGAATACAATGTATCACCCTGTTTGACGATATATTGTTGGTTCGTCACTTTGATTTTATCCTCTTTAATGTGTGAGCTCGCCTCTAATACATCGTGATTACTTGCCGCAATACCTCCGCGTACAGTCTCCCCGGTGTCTGCTTTTCCTAATATCGTTTCTGGATCCAAGGCAAATTTCTTATCGTATCTCCATTCTTGCTGATGCGTTTCAAAATGGAGATGAGTCCCGGTAGCTTGTCCAGTTTCCCCCATTTTCCCTATTACTGTTCCTTGCTTAATCTTTTGCCCTTTATACACGTTTCGCTTGTTTAAGTGTGCGTAAACAGTCACTATATGACTTGGATGTTTAATAAACACAACATTTCCATATGTATTAGAGTAATAAGATTTCACCACTTGCCCGTCAGCCACGGCTAGTACAGGTGTATTTAATTTTCCAGCGATATCTATCCCCTTATGCTTACCCATCCTTGTTCCATATGTATCAGAAACTATACCATCTGCAGGCCATATCCACCCATCCTTAACCTTTTTATCAATTTTCATGCTGGCTTCTGAATGCTTTCCTCCTAAAAATAACAAACTGACACATAGCGCCATAATTAGGGCAATAATAACCCTTTTTATGTAATCTCGCATTTTCTTTAGTCACTCTCCTTAATTCTTTTCTTCCTCCACACAATATGTTGTTTTTTTCACCTTTAGAACATATTCCTTATCGGTGGAGTGATTAGGCATACTTGTTATAATTTGGAGAAACGATAAATAATATTCATAAAAAAATCAACCTTTAACGGTTGATTAAAAAAGATTATTGTAATTTCCGTTGATTCGGGGCCAGCGGTACTTTGTTCTCTTTTGAGAGGTCGAATGGTCCAATATTTTTTATTGGTGGATTCGTAATAAAGACTTTTTCTAACCCGAATTCTTTTGCAGTTAATAACAGTGACTCATAAGCGTTTATTGTCGGTTGATCATCTTGAAGGCTTGCATCTTCCTTCAATGATACAATTAACGTCTTCTCTTTAATTGACACCTCATCAATCGGCAGTGCAGGTAAAAGCGAACTTTTTAACCCTAGTGTGGGCTGATCCTTTTTCATATCCTCAACAGCCATCTTAATATCTTTATATTTTTCTATAGATGGGACTAGGAAGGGTATTTCATTACTATCGGAATAGTAAAAGAAGAAGGCATGATTCTTTTGTTGCTGTATGCTTACTTCTTCCTGATGACCATAATTCCCCAATTCAATACCAGGTTCACCATTGGTTGAAAATCTTATCTTTTTTAAATCACTATTGGAGGAGATATCTTTTTGCAGTATATTAATAAAATTTGTTTCTGTCGCTGAACCTTGTCCATACTGATGGTTTAATGGCAAATCCACTTTAATTGACTTATTCTTATTATCAAGTTTCAATGAAGCATTAAGAGGGTAGAATTCACTTAACCCCCATTCTTGCTCCTTTAAATTCACCATATTTTCATTAAATAGCTCCAGCCATGTTCTCTCATTTGAATCATTAATAATTGTTGAAACAGGTACAAGAATTTGTATTTGTGGGTCTGGAATCCAGTAGGTTAACACTTTTCCTTTGCCTACTTCTCCATCATATATAGCCGTTTTCAAAGTTTGAGTCTTATCCGCTCCTGAAAATGTTCTTGCTTTTGAACTTGTATCATCCTTTTTTAACGCAATCGTTGAATTTTTATCTGCCGTTTGTATATCTCGCTCTACAGATGATTTCTCTTGACTAGCATTATCCTCTGAGTATTGTGGCCCGACCATTAATTTAGGAATTAAGATAAAGAATATGAGCAAGGCAGCAACAGTTGCAAGACCAGGTACCAGCCATTGTTTTGGTTTTGTTTTTCTTATTGGAAGATTTCGATATATGTCACGAGAATTGCGATCATCTTGTATTTTAGGCATCTGCCTTAATAGTTCTTCGAGCTGCTTATCGCTCCACTCTGACTTTTTCACTAGCTGTTCCCTCCTTTTCATAGGAAAATTCCATATGCTTCTTCAAAACCTTTAAGGAACGGTGTTGTGTAGTTTTTACCTTACTTTCAGTCCATCCTAATGCTTGGGCTGTTTCAGCAATAGATAAATCTTGTATATACCGTAGAATTATCACAGCTCGTTGATCAAGTGTGCAATATTCCAGGCAAGTATATACCCATCTGATTTCTTCCCTTTGTACCGCAATTTCTTCTGGAATCGGATATCCATCTTTCAGTTGATCAGTTGACCAATCGAATTTTTCCAGTAATCTCTCTTTCCATCCCTTTTGTTTTCGAAAAGAGTCTATGGCCACATTTCTTGCAATCGAAAAAAGCCATGTTTTCTCGCTGCTTTTCCCTTCAAAACGCCGATAGGATTTAAATACCCTTATATACACCTCTTGGACAAGATCTTCTGCTTGTTCCTTGTTTCTAACCATATAAAATAGAAATTGAAAAACGTCGTGATGGTATTTTTGATAAAGTTCATCGAAAACGGAGTCCATCAATTCCCCTCCCCGTTCATAATATTAGTCGATTTATATGTATAAAAGTTTCACCCTATAAATATAGACTTTTTTGTGACAAAATGAAAGGTATAATTTGGAATTGATTTCCTAAAAGTTCGATAAAAAAACTCATCCTAATTATGGATGAGCTTTTGATTTAACACTAATTTTTTCTTAATTGTTCCCCGTGAATCAAGAACAATCGGCAAAAAACTTGTTCAATTTACTATTTTCGAGGTACCAAGAAGGAAAATGTCGTTCCATGCCCGATTTTACTCTGAACCGAAATATGACCATGGTGTGCATCTATAATATTTTTAGCTATGGCAAGTCCAAGTCCAGTCCCTGCTCTTCCTCTAGTTCGTGCTTTATCGGCTTTATAAAAACGTTCAAAGACGAACGGCAGGTCTTCTTCGGGAATACCAGAGCCAGAATCCTTTACCCGGATCTTAATTCCCATTTCTTCTGATGTAACATTTAATTTAACCGAACCACCCTTAGGTGTGTGTCTGATCGCATTATCAATTAAATTCGTAAGTACCTGTTCAATACGATCAGGATCAAACGAAATAGAGGTGATTCCATTCTCAATTTCTGCATACAATTGAACTTCATTCTCTTTAGCTAATCCCTGAAACTTATGAATAATCCGATTAATAAATGATGGAATATCAATTTCTTCCTTTGTTAATAGAAGATGTCCTGCTTCCATTCGGGCCAAATCAAGCAACTCATTTACAAGCCTGCCCATCCTTAATGATTCATCGTAAATGACCTTTGCCATTTCCTTTTTCTCTTCTTGAGATTCAGCAATATCATCTACAATCGCTTCACTATACCCTTGTAACATCGATATAGGCGTTCTGAGTTCATGTGAAACATTCGCAATAAAGTCTTGTCTCATTTTATCTAACTGCCGTTCTTCTGTCATATCCCTTAAAACAGCAACAGCACCGCGGATAAATCGGTTACTATATAATGGACTTACCAGGATGACCCAGTGCCTGCCTTGAAACGAAATTTCACCAACTTGTTCGGACTCAGTATTTACTGCTTGTTGGAATAGATCCATTACTTCTGTTGGGATTGCCTCAGAATCAGAACTAAATCCACCCATCTCATAATACCAATATTGTAGAAAACGATCAGCAGGGGGATTGGTAATTAATATCGTACCGTCCCGATTAAAAGTAATTACTCCATCTGCCATACTACTTAAGATACTTGAAAGCTGTTCTTTTTCTTGGCTAAGTGCACTCATATTGAATTTCAATTGTCTGCCCATTTGATTAAACGCAGTTGCTAATTCACCAATTTCATCGTGAGTAAGGATTGGAACTTTGGTATCGAACTTCCCTCTAGCCACTTCAAATGCAGCTTCCCGCATCTTTCTTAACGGAGCAGCAATTCTTGTAGATAAAAAGAAAGCAAAAATGGTTGTTAGAATAATCGCAACACCAGCAACAAGTAAAATAAATTTAGTTGTTTCATGGGTTGTTTCCTGCATGACTTCCATTGATTGATATATAAAGACGGCACTATGCTCTTCCCCAGGAAGATGCAAAGGTACACCGATAATCGAAAACTTAGTACCCTTTCCATCTTCATCATTGAAGGTAAGTGTGGAAACCTTTTCAACATTAACATCTCGTTTAAAGACTTGTGATAAATTTGGGTCATTCTTAATATCTGCCAATGATAACCTTTTCGTCTTTTCTGTGTTTGGAGAGTAGTAGATTTCATTCTCATTTTTGATAATTACTACATTATTCACTTTATCGATAATTTCCCAAGATATCTCTAATCCAAGTGATAATTCTCCATTAGTATGTCCTTCTAAAACGGAAGCAATCTTCTCGGCTGTGTTGGTTAAATCCTCTTTCATCTCAAGAGTATTGTAGTTTTGGAAAAATTCGAGAAGCATAATTGTTAAAATGAATAGCACAACTGAAACTAATAAAAGGATTGTTAACCATAGCTTTCCTACAACACTTCTTAAAAAGGTCATTCATTAATAACCTCAAATTTATAGCCTACACCCCAGACTGTGACAATCATTCTTGCCGCTTGCTCGGATACTTTATTTAATTTTTCACGGAGACGCTTTACATGTGTATCTACTGTACGTAGATCTCCGAAAAACTCGTAATGCCAGACTTCCTTAAGTAATTGTTCACGATCAAAAACTTTATCTGGTGCTTTTGATAAGAAATAAAGTAATTCATATTCTTTTGGAGTTAGACTAACTTCTTTACCATCAGCTGCTACTCTGTGTGCATCATTATCAATTGTTAGGTGCGGAAATACAATTACGTCTTTTGTTGTTGTTTCTGTTTGCAAGTAACTAGTTTGTGATGATCTTCTTAACAAGGCTTTCACCCGTAAAACAACTTCTCGTGGACTGAATGGTTTAACAATATAATCGTCTGTCCCCACTTCAAATCCTTGAACTCGATTAATTTCTTCACCTTTTGCGGTAAGCATGATTACTGGCGTTGCTTTTTTTTCTCTTAATTCACGGCAAACTTCAATTCCATCCTTACCAGGCATCATTAGGTCGAGGAGAATGGCATCGTAATCATTAGCAAATGCTTTCGCTAATGCCTCATTCCCGTCTTCTGCTTCATCAATTATATAATCTTCTCGCTCTAAGTACATTTTTAATAAGCGACGAATTCTTTCCTCATCATCTACCACTAAAATTTTTACGTCTTTATCCATTATTAATCCCCCCATGGAGTTTATTTTACAAAACACTATTGTTTTATGCTATAATTTCCTGCTAATTTGCCTTAAAAGTTGTGTCAATATTTTGACAAACAATAAAACATTTGAGTTTTAAAAAGGCCCTCACTTTAATAAAAGTGAAGGCTATAAAAATTAGTTTTAAAGCAAATTAACCAGCATAGGAATGAAGCCCAGCAATAACGAGATTAACTGCAACGAGGTTAAACATAATTATGACAAAGCCAATGACAGCTAGCCATGCGGATTTTTCTCCATGCCAGCCTTTTGAAAGGCGCAGATGTAAAAATGCTGCGTAAAACAACCAAGTAATTAATGCCCATACTTCCTTTGGATCCCAGCCCCAAAATCGCGACCAAGCCATTTGTGCCCAAATCATTGCAAAAATAAGTGCACCTAGAGTAAAGACAGGAAAACCGATTAACACAGATCGATAGCTAATTTCATCCACAAAGTCTAGTTTAATGTTTTTAACAATCGGCTTTAGCGCTGCAGCAATTCGCTTTCTTAAAATTAATCTAATGATGCCATAAATAATAAGACCCGCCATCAATGACCAGATAACTGTATTTAATTTTTTCGCATTAATAAAGGCTGGAACCTCAAACAAAGGTTTAAATCCATCTTTAGTTACTAATTCTCCTTCATGCGGACCAGAAAGAGCAGGCATAGTATATTCAAGCACTGCCGCGTTATCGTGTTTATCAATCCAATTAAACTTTTCATGGTAACCCAAACTAGAAAAGATTGAAGATACAGCTACGAAACCAATGACTGCAACTAGTGAAAACATCACCATTTCGAGCCAGAATGTCTGTTTACTGGATTTTGTTTGATCAATTGCCTTAACCAAATAAATAAGACCTGCTGCAAAACTAATTGCTAAGATGGCTTCTCCAATTGCCGCAGTAGTTACATGAATATGGAGCCAATAGCTTTGTAAAGCTGGTATTAATGGCGAAATATCCTTCGGAAACATACTAGCATAAGCAATAACCAAAATAGCCACTGGCATTGTAAATAATCCAAGTAAGGTGGTTCGATAAATAAAATATATAACAATAAATGCACCTACAAGAGCCATTCCAAAGAATGTCGTAAACTCAAACATATTACTTACTGGAGCGTGTCCCGCTGCAATCCATCTCGTAATAAAGTACCCTAACTGCGAAATAAAACCAACAATCGTTAGAAAGACCGCGATTTTCCCCCACTTGTTGGTTCCTTGTTTTTCATCACCTGGCTTTTTTGATTTAATCGACCCACCAAAAAATAGGGTTGCAACTAAATATAGAATAAAAGAAATAAATAATAAATTACTACTTATTGATGCCAACTAGACTCCCCCCTTATCCGATTCTTCTATTTGCGCTTGATCAATTGGCATTTTAAGATTCGTATCTGCCAATACAACTTCAATTTCTCGTTTTATTCCATACCAATTTTTGTTTGTGTGAGCAGCAATCCAGACTTCGCCGTTTTTGTTTTGAAGCCAAATGCGGCGATGATTCCAATAGGCACCTTGAATAACACCAATCATAAAGATGATTCCGCCTATTATAATTACCCAAAGGGTTGAATCTTTACGAACAATAAAGCCTGAAACATTTGTTGTTTCGATTCCTTTGAAAGACATCTTATATTGGTTAGCACCAAATGGTTCAATTGTTTGCTTGATGGCTACAAAACTTGTTTCTCCTTTTGGTTTATCAGGAGTCACCATTCGAAAGACAAAAGCAGGGTTGTTGGGTACGCGTGATTTAGTGGTTGGCTCACCATTGTCTGCAAATTCAAAGTCAGGAAAATAGTTTAATATTTCAACCGAATAGCCATTTCCAAGATCATACTTCATCTTTGGGTCTCTTAGGTCAATTGTAAGTTCACCCATGGATTTATTTGTCTGTTTATTTGTCAAACCAAATGACATTTTATTTAATTCATTCCTGAATGAAGCTTGAAAAACCGAATAGCCTTCATATGTGAGCGGTAAATTTACACGTACTTTATAATCTTCAACCTTCTTTAGTGTTGGTTTCTCACCAGGGAGATTTTGTCCAACCCGTTTATATAGAACAACGTTAGATTGATAATTTTTTACAACTTCCCCGGCCTTATCAATCGCCTTTTCAAAGGTCTTATCTTTATTTTTATCGTAATGCTCCAGAATGAACTTGTTATTTTGAAGGTAGAACTGTCCATCCGTCTCTGGAACAACAGCCGTTTCACCTTCCCGTACCCAAAGGTCTTCATTAACATACATCCCCGGAATAAAGCGCAGCACACCACCGAATAAGAAAATAATTAAACCTACATGGTTTACGTATGGACCCCAGCGAGAAAATCGTCCCTTTTCCGCTAAAATATCGCCATTTTCTTCACGAATATGGTATCGTCGTTCTTGTAAATGTTTCTTAACTGTTGAAAAATCGCTTTCACTCGCTGCTTCGTTCACTCCGAAAACACGCTGACGTTTTAAAAAGCCTTCATGCCTAGTTACTCTTTGGGCCTTAAGGGCCTTATATAATGGAACAACTCGATCAAGACTACAAATGACTAGCGATATTCCAATCATTGCAATCAGGACTAGGTACCACCAAGAACTATATAGGTTATTGAATCCCAATTGGTAATATAATTTACCAAACCAGCCATATTCTTGCTCGTAGTATACATCTGCAGGTAAATCGATATACATTTCTTGAGGTAAAATGGTACCAAGCGACGAGGCAATTAAAGTAATAATAATCAGCCAAACGCCAACTTTTACTGATGAAAAAAAGTTCCATATTTTATCAATAATCGTTTTATTGTATGTTTGTGAACGGCGTGCACTCCCTTCATAGCGCATATCAATAAGCTGATCTGTATTAGTTTGAACGATCAGTTCTTTTCCACATGCTTCACATAAAACGGTTCCATGGGGATTCACATGCCCACATTCACATTTAACATCATTCATTCGAAAAAACTCCCTACAACCTTAAGGTTTAATTTTCTCCATAAACTCCCTTACTTTTTCTTCCGTAAGTGCACCTGTATAATACTCTACGACCTCGCCATTCTTATCAATCAAAAATGTAGCAGGAAGCGGATCAATCCCATAAGTACTCATGACTTCTTTATCCGTATCAATCATAATTGGAAAATCCAGTTTTAGACGCTCTGCAAATTGATTAACTGCGAGTTCAGATTCTTGAATATCTACTGTTAGTACTTGAACACCTTTGTCTTTATACTGATGATATTGATTATTAATATAAGGCATTTCCTTTTTACATGGCGGGCACCATGTTCCCCAGAAATTCAGGAATACCCCTTGTCCACGGTAATCTGAAAGCTGATGCTTGTTTCCTTGCATATCGACCAATACAAAATCAGGAGCCTGTGCACCCACCGCAACTTTTTGCTTCGTATCTTTTGTAAAATTTGCATATAACGTATAAACAACGGCAGCACCTAGTAAAAGTAAGATGATGGATCTTATAACTAATCGCCGTTTTTTCATAAAAAAACCCTCCCATAACCACTTGACACAGTTTGTCTAATTATAGCATTTTCCAATATATTCACAGTGTTTACACAGAACAAAATTTGTGACGGTTTTATGAATTTTTTTTGGCAGATCCCATCCCGATTGCTCTAAGTTGCTTTACTTCATGTGGTGTCAGTTCCCTGGCGTCACCTGTTCTTAAACCACTTAATGTTAAGAAACCGTAGCGTTCTCGTTTTAATTTCAACACTTCATGGCCAATCGCTTCGAACATCCTTCTAACCTGACGATTTCTACCTTCATGGATGGTTATTTCAACGATTGCAGTTTGTTTTTTATTATCTGCCGAGAGCAATTTTACTCTTGCTGGGGCTGTTTTTCCATCTTCTAGACGGATACCCCTTTCTAGTTTCCTCAAATTCTCCTTTAAGGGAATTCCTTTTACTTTTGCTACATAAACTTTATCAATTTCATTTTTAGGATGCATTAGTAAATTAGCAAATTCCCCGTCATTGGTTAACACTAATAAACCGGATGTATCGTAATCAAGACGTCCAACCGGATAAATTCTTTCTTTTAAATGCGGAAAGAAATCCGTGACTACTTTTCTGCCCTTCTCATCATTAACACTTGAGATAACTCCTCTTGGTTTATATAAAAGGAAATAAACAGGTTCTTCTTTCTCAATCTGAATTTCATTTACTTCTACCCTATCAGATGCAGAGACTTTCAGACCAAGTTCTGTAACAACCTTTCCATTAACCTTTACGCGCCCATCTTTTATAAGGTCTTCCGCTTTTCTTCTAGAAGCAATGCCCGCCCGAGCAATTACTTTTTGTAATCTTTCCATTATTCCACCTCGAATTTATCTATATAAAACGATAGACAGCACAAAAATGCATCCTATCCTTATGAATTATGACACAATTCCTTCACTTTTCAAAGTAACGGATATTATAACAGAAAAATAAAATAGCATGTCCAAAAGAACATGCTACATTCAGTATTATTTTGTACCAAAAATGAAAGCAACAACTACAATCGCCGCAATAATGCCGACAACGTCCGCGAGAAGTCCTACTTTTAAAGCATCCCCCATTTTTTTAATACCAACAGCGCCAAAATAAACTGTTAACACATAAAACGTAGTGTCAGTACTCCCTTGCAAAACAGATGCTAAACGGCCAATAAATGAATCAGGACCATAAACAGCAATTAAATCACTCGTCATCCCCAGTGCTGCATTCCCAGAAATTGGCCTTATGATAAGTAAAGGCACAATTTCTGCAGGTACTCCCATTGTTTTCATGAGTGGGCGAATCCAATTCATTAAAGCATCCAGTGCCCCAGATGCCCGGAAGACGGAAATAGCCACAAGCATACCAACAAGAAAGGGAATAATGGAAACAGCAATCTTTATGCCTTCCTTTCCACCTTCAACAAAACTTTCATAAGTAGAGACGCGTTTGAACGTACCATATAATAGTATGATCCCAATGAGTAATGGAATAAAAGTTAATGAAATTACCGAAATGAGCTCCATGCCTCTTCATCCTTTTCTGTTTCTGCGATAATAGAAATAACGGTCAATTAGGATTGCACCTAGTGCGGAAATAATTGTCGCAATGATCGTAGGAACGACAATCTCGGTAGGAGATGCTGAATTATAGTTCATTCTAATCGCAATGACAGTAGTGGGAATAATCGTAATACTTGCCGTATTAATGGCTAAAAAGGTAACCATGGATCTGCTAGCCGAGTCCTTTCCCCCATTTAACTTTTTTAATTCTTCCATTGCCTTAATCCCTAAGGGAGTGGCAGCATTCCCTAATCCAAACATGTTAGAAATCATATTGGATAATATATATCCCATCGCTGGATGGTTTACTGGTACTTCCGGAAAAAGCCGTTTAACAAGCGGTCGAAAAAGTCTAGAAAGGCGCTCTAGAAGACCAGACTCCTCAGCAATCCGCATCATTCCAAGCCAAAAGACCAGAACACTAATAAGTCCGATACAAAGTGTCACCGCTTCTTTCGCCCCGTCAAAAATTGCTTTGTTCACTTCAGTCATTGTTCCATTGATGAGTGCGAAAATAAAACCAACAATGAACATAAACATCCAGATATAATTAACCATTGTCTTGTACACCAATGAAGATCAGAAATATTTTCTTTACAAAATCAAACAATCCTTCTTTCTTTTCAGGCACATTTTGATAGTAAATGGGGGTCTCTTGGACAACTCGCCCATCTAAATAAACCAAAGCCTTACCCACAACTGCATCATTCTTCTTATCATTATCAAATTTTTGGGTCGATTTATTCAGCTTATATTTTATAGAAAATAAATCCATTTCTTCGCTCGTAACCGGATAGACAATTGTTTTCTTTACATATAGGTGATTTTTATAACCCTTAGTTTTAATACCATCAATTTTCCCCTTAGCTAATACTTCAGCCATATCAAACCCTTTAAAACCACTTTCATACATAGAAATATGGTCATTCCAATCGTCAGGGCCGTTCAGGGTTACTGCAATTAAACTCATATCTCCTTTTGTTGCAGTTGTAACCAGAGTTCGTTTTGCCCGTTTTGTGTACCCTGTTTTTCCACCGGTGGTATATTTATATTTTGTTAGCAAGCGGTTTTTATTTTTCCAAACACGGTCCCAATCTTCCGTAGGATTTGGCGCTCGATAAACCTTTGTTCCAGAGATTTTTTTAAAGGTTTTATCTTGCATGGCATAACGCATTAACACAGCCATGTCATAGGCTGTGGAGTAATGATCTTCATGATCATCAAGGCCATGAGGATTGGAAAAATGGGTATTTAACATCCCGATTTGCTTTGCCTTTTGATTCATTAGATAGACAAACCCCTCTACACTTCCACCCACATATTCGGCGATTGCTACAGCTGTATCGTTTCCAGACCTAAGCATCAATCCATAGACTAAATCTTTAAGTTTAATTTTTTCACCTGGCTTTAAATATACAGATGATCCTTCCGCACGAGTTGCTTGTTCACTTACTTTTACATATTCATTCATTTTCCCCGATTCAATAGCTAGCTTCGCAGTCATTATTTTCGTAATACTCGCGATCCTTCTTTTTGTGTAGGCATCTTTCTCGTAAAGGATACGCCCTGATTTCTGCTCTATTAAAACAGCACTTGCTGCACTTACGGAAACAGAAGCTTCCACCTTTTGAGGAATGTTAGCAATGAATAGTGAGACTATGAGGGAATACATAATTAGCTTCCAAATCATTCTCATTAGATTAACCTCGTTCCCTTGTAAAGTTATCTTCTAAGTCAAAGCTCATTTTGCTTTTCATTTTTCTTGTACAAGTTTATGCAGGACAAGGCTTGTTATGACAACTTGCTTAATAAAAACGAAAGCAGACGACATAGTGACGTCTGCTCCATACTCATTTCCCTAATTATAATGCTGTCCATTTCATGTCTGCTGCTTTTTCAAAGCGCATTTCTACATCATGCCAATTGACTATGTTCCACCAATTGTCTACATATTCAGGTCTTTTATTCTTGTACTGAAGATAATAAGCATGCTCCCAAACATCTAATACCAAGAGTGGAATAGTATCCCATTGGGTCAAAAGCATATGTCGTTCAGATTGTAAAATCTCCAAATGTCTTGCTTGAGGTGACCAAACCAAAATGGCCCAGCCTACCCCTTCAACTTGTTTAGCCGCTTCAGTAAATTGCTTCTTAAATGCCGAAAAACTGCCAAAGTATTTTTCGATTTCACTTTTCAAAGGTCCTTGTGGACTCCCGCCTCCATGCGGGCTCATGTTTTTCCAAAAAATTGAATGAAGAAAATGCCCTGAGCCGTGAAAGGCAAGTTCTCTTGACCAGTGCTTAATCAATGCGAAATCATTTGATTCCCTAGCTTTTTTAAGTTTAAGTTCTGCTTTATTTAATCCATCAACATATGCCTGGTGATGCTTATCATGATGTAGTCTCATAATTTCCTCTGATATATAAGGTTCCAAAGCATTATAGGGATAGGGGAGGTTAGGTAGTGTATGCCCACCCGCAGGAACTCTTTTCTCCGCCAGGAAAATGTCGCCGCTCGCTTGTTTTCTTTGAAAGTAATGTTCCATTTGTTCATGGATATATTCAGCCTTAGCTTGTAATGTTAATAGTTCTTCATTTGATAACTGCGTTCTTGTGCTTTCGATTAACTCTGTAAAATTATCCAGTTGTTCCCATAACTCTGAGCTGCTGCCCTCTTTTTCCGATTGAAGAAACTGCTTCATTTGCTCATTCCACTCAAACATTTCGTTAACATATTGACTAAATTTATTCATGCCATCCCTCATTCCTGACTTGTTGTTGAAAAGTAATCTACCTAAATGGTATGAGTGATACGGTTTAATAAGAACAAAAAACAAAGCTGCCCTAGTAGGACAGCTTAAAGAATATAAATATTAAGTTTTTGAACAAAAATAACAGTACAGCTGCAGCGCCAAGGCGCTTCCTCTTTTTATTTTGATTGGATCATTTTTGTTCTGTAGTCTGTTTCATAATACTCAAGTTCTTCCCTGATTCGTTGAAAGTCACCTTCTAAACTTTTAACCAACTGTACGATATTGTCTGATACAGTGCGGTAAAACTTAATGGAATTTCTTCCAGTGTAAGCTGACCTGCTGTCCTCATACCATGCATCATTCTTCGGTGAGAAAAACTCTTCAATACATTGATGGTAAATTTTATAAAGAGTCTTTTCCGCTGCTGCTTTTTGAAAAGGGCTGCCCTGCAAAATAACCGAGCATGCATCTAACCCTTCCTCGCTATAAACAGCTAATTTTCGTAAATTTGCAAAGATCAATTTATTATAGTTACGATCTTCTTCATTCTCTAAGTTTAATTGTGAAATAGTTGCTTCATTTAAAAAATTCTCTAATGTTAAAATGGACTTTCCTAGAAAACTCTTTACATCATTTAATTGTGTTTTTACCAATGTATTACCCATTGTGTACCCCCTAAATTTTTTACTTCGTTTAGTATTCTTACTGTGGCTGCAAAATAAAATCAAGCGGAGAACGAAGCTCATATAATTTTTTTTGATTTAGAGACAGAAATATTTCAGGTAATTTATTAAAATTGATATCTTGAAAATAAGAAGCAAATTCCTGCTTGGAATTAATATAAAGCCGTTTCCGGCTGCGCAGGCCTGGGTTTTTCACGAGACAGACTAACGCTACAATATCTTTAAAGGCTATTTCATGATCTTGCTGAACAAAAATTGGGTCTTGCTGGTATGGTGTAAATTCATGACGAATTTCATCAAAATACCTTACATATAGAACATGAAGAGTTTTTTCCTCTCCATCTTCATAAAAGGTAACGATGCTTCTGTTAAAAAAATCCTCAGAAGTATTTGATTTTTCTTTTTCTAATTCAAACCCTTTGCACTCTTTAATTAACAAATTAATTTCACTCCTTGGCCAATGAAAATATGGCAAATAAATCTGATCAACTCACCTGAGGAAGAATTGAATAATTTACTTAGATTCATTTTATCATAAATTCGGATAAGTATTTGAAAATTAAGAATTAATCGTGTCATGAAATCTCTCAAAAAATAAATCTGCCTCTTCTTGAATAAATTCCTCTTCTGCCTTTTCGGGAAGCTTGGGTAGTTCTTCAATACTCTTTAATCCAAAGTAATCAAGGAACTCTTTTGTCGTCCCATATAAATATGCTCTTCCAGTCCCTTCCGCACGACCAACCTCTTTGACCAATGCTTTTGCCATCAGGGTATGCAACGGTCTCTCGGTTTTGACACCACGTATTTCCTCAATTTCAGCCCGAGTTATTGGCTGTTTATAGGCAATGATCGCTAACGTTTCTAATGCTGCCTGTGACAATGTAGATGTATGCGGGGAATCAACTAACTTTTTTAAATAGGCCGCATTTTCTTTTTTCGTGGCAAGTTGGTATGTTCCCGCAAGCTGAACGATCATAATTCCCCTATTAGTATCACGGTCATATTCTTTTTTCAAATCATCGATAATTTCATTTGCTTTTAGTTCATTTACTTCAAGGACTTCTGCTAGTTGTTTTAATGAAAGACCTTCATCTCCAGCAGCAAACAAAAGGCTCTCTAGAATGCTGTTCCAATTAATGATGTCCAATCATTTCTGCCCCTTTCTTTACTGCTTCAACATAAATATCTCCAAAGTTCTCTTGTTGCTGTGCATCGATTTCTTTTCTTTTTATTAGCTCTAAAATAGCCAAAAAAGTAACTACAATATGGTCTTTAGTTGGATAAGGAAATAAATCATTAAAGTTTTTCCGACCTTTAAGCTGTTTTAATTCAGCCATAATTTCCGTCATTCTGGTATCAATCGATATTTCTTGGCGAGCAATCTTTGTAGCTATTGGGCGCTGAAGCTTCTTCCGACGCATTAGTTTTTGAAAAGCCGCAAGCATATCATATAGTGAAACATTTAGCTCTGCTTTTTCAGGCTGGCTTTCCTTCGTAAACTCGGAGAGATCACTTGGCGGCTTTGTATACATAAGCCCACGCTCTACTTCCATCGATTTTAAGTCATGTGCTGCTTCTTTATATTTTCGATATTCGATTAGCCGCTCAACAAGTTCATCTCTAGGGTCTTCTTCATATAAAATATCTGGATCCTCATAACCTGGATCCTCCTCATGTTTGGGTAAAAGCATTTTACTCTTAATGACAAGTAATGTCGCAGCCATTACCAAAAACTCGCTTGCAACATCTAACTTAAGCTCATTCATTGTCTTAATATACATTAAGTACTGCTCGGTTATTTGAGCAACTGGAATATCATATATGTCAATTTCGAGCCCATTAATTAAATGGAGCAACAAATCTAACGGTCCTTCAAATGCATCAATTTTCACCTGGTATGGCATTGTACTTCACCAAAATTCTTTAAATATAAGTTGTTGATTATTCACATCGACTATTAATAGTATAGAGGATTAAATAAGGTTATCCAATAGAAAAATCACCTTCCTGAGGGAATATTATCAAATCATGATGTTTGCCCATAACAACGGACAACTATTCTACATATGATGACAAGGAAAAGAACAAAACATCATTTTTAGGAGGTAATGAATATGTCTGATGGATTTGGATCCGGATTTGCTTTGATTGTAGTTCTATTTATCTTGTTAATTATTGTTGGTGCTTCCTGGATTTATTAATTAGGCAGGAAGGCTGAAGAACTACTACAAAACCAGTTCATTAAAGCAGCCATTAACGTTAGACTTACTGGACCCGTCTTTCATGACGGGTTTTTTTATTTATCCGAGACAGCATATAACTGTGATACACTATACATAATTATTTAGTAAGGAGGGGAATTGCTTGTACCCGAGTGAGTATATCCATTTTTTAGCCCATTTCCATGGTGACCGTGATTATTTTGAATGTCATGAACTTCTTGAAGACTATTGGAAAAAGACAGATTCGAGAAACAAAAATTCCATCTGGGTTGGCTTCATATTATTATCGGTTTCTCTTTATCATCATCGTCGAAATAATTTTAGCGGTGCACAGCGGACGTTAGCTAAAGCAATTCAAATTTTTGAATTACAACCGGATTCTATAACTAAACTTGGAGTAAACCCTGAGTTGCTTATCCATTTATTACATGAACAAGTATTGTTACTTCAGAATGGTGAAACCTATCGAAGCATCTCTATCCCGATACTTGACACTTCCTTAACTGAATTAGCGAAAAAAACATGTGAACAAAAAGGGTTTATTTGGGGTAACCAAAGTGATATGACAAATAAATTCATTATTGACCGTCATAAATTACGCGACAGAACCAGTATAATCAAAGAAAGAATGCAGTCATTAAAGACGCGAAAAGGCAGCGAATAAGTTATTATTCGCTGCCTTTTTTAAAGGTAAGACTAACAAAAGTCACATTTTTCGATAAAAGCGGCTGTATTTTCATTAGGAGTAATTTCTTTTTCAGCATACATTTCTTTTAGAGCTTTAACCATCTTTTTACCGATTCCCTGATACCGATGTGAGGGATTAACGGAGATGTGTAAAATTTCTAAAGAATTAGTATCATTATGAATTAAGACACCTAACAGACCGATGATATCTTCTTCTTTCCAAAGAAACAGCTGCAATTGCTCTTCGGTTTCATATTCCTTCATAGTTTGCTGAAGCTTTTTTAAGTCCTTTTCGCTGGGCATAAAAGACAATAATCCCATGGCTATTTTTTCGAAAGCTTTCTTATAACGAATTAACATTTAGATCCCTCATTAAATTAAATAAACCGATTAACTTGATGGTTTAACAATAGTATATTTTTACCAAGTAGCTGAATATTAAACACTATTCATTATATGTACTAAAAGTTATTATGTTTCATCAATCACCATGATACATAATAAATGATCAATCATCAATGAAAATTATTAGTGTTTCGGTCCGATAAAAATCCAATAGATAACTCCCCATAAAATCGACACACCAATAAGAATACAAAATATAACCCAGTTGCTTCTCTTCATTCAAATATTTCCTCCAAAAGAATATTGAAGATATTGTACTGACCTTCATTCTACACTATTTTACAAAAATAAGCTATTCTACTTACATATTCTACATTTTTTCGAGCAAGTTTAACTTTCTATGAAACTTCAAGCTTGTTATTTACGTTATTATTATTAAATTCGGTTATATTATAATAACAGAGTCTCTACACTTTGATGATTATCTGTAAATTCCGAGGAGGAAACTATGAAAAAAACTCTTATTTACTTCATGTTAGCTTTTTTAATTTTCAATCCAGTTCGCACCTTTGCTGATGTTGCAGAAGGTGACATGATTGTTACATTAGGTCAAAATTTAACAGAAGATCAGAAGAAGGCACTTTTATTAGAAATGGGTGCTCCTGATGATGTTCAGATTGTTACTGTCACAAACGAGGAAGAACACCAGTATTTAGGGAAATATGTATCAAAATCACTTATCGGGACAAAAGCCATTTCATCATCGGCGATCACCATCCAACCGAAAGGTGCGGGTATCACGGTTGAAACGAAGAATATTAATTGGGTTACGGACGAGATGTACATCAATGCCCTTATAACTGCGGGAGTAAAGGACGCAAAAATTTATATAACAGCCCCGATTACTGTTTCCGGAACTGCAGCATTAACAGGGATTATAAAAGCCTACGAGATATCTGCTGATAAGACCATTCCGGAAGAAGTGAAACAGGCAGCAAATCAAGAAATGGTTGAAACTGCGAAACTAGGTGACTCCATTGGTGATGAGAATGCGGCCGCGTTAATTGCAAAAATTAAAGAAGAAATTGCAAAAAATAAACCAAAAAATGATCAAGAATTACAAAATATTATCGAACAAGCTGCAAAGGAATTAAATGTAAAGCTTACTGATGAAGAAATGCAACGGCTAATAGACTTTTTTAACAAGCTAAAGGATTTAAACATTGACTGGAATCAGGTTAGCGATCAACTAAATAAAGCGAAGGATCGAATTTCTAATTTTCTTCAGTCGGAAGAAGGGCAAGGTTTTTTAGATAAGTTAAAACAATTTTTCAATTGGCTGATTGATACGATTAAGTCGATATTCTCTTAACATTAAAATTGGGGATGTTGATTTCCGCTCCAATCAACATCTGCCAATATCATCAATGAGCTTTAAATCGAAATAAAAAAACTGCCGCAGAAAAATTCTGCGGCAGTTTTTTATTTAAGTGGTAAATCATATTTTATTAAGTCTTCATATGTCTCTCTCTTAACCACAAGGGTTGCTATTCCGTTTTCTACGAATACAACTGCTGGACGCGGGATGCGGTTATAGTTATTCGACATTGAATAGCCATAGGCACCTGTACAAAAAACGGCGAGAATATCTTCTTCTCCTACATCCGGTAACGGTAAATCCCAAATCAACATGTCACCTGATTCACAGCATTTCCCAGCTATTGATACAGTTTCTTTCGGTTTCGTTAATGGTTTATTCGCAAGGACAGCCTCATATTTCGCCTGATAAAGGGCTGGTCGAATATTATCACTCATTCCACCATCCACAGCTAAATACTTTCGTACACCAGGAACCTCTTTGGATGAACCCACTTTATAAAGAGTAATTCCGGCATCGCCAACAAGCGAACGACCTGGCTCAATCCAAATTTCCGGCATTGTTAAAGAATAGCTATCTGTTAACTTTTTTACTTCTCGAATAATTTCACTCACATATTGAGAAGGTGGAATGGGTTCATCTTCTTTCGTATAGCGGATTCCAAAGCCCCCGCCCAAATTTAATACTTTTGCTTCGAAAGAAAGCTCTCTTTTCCATGCTTCCATTTTTTCGACAATCTTTTTAGCGGCTAATAAAAAGCCAGTTGTTTCAAAAATTTGTGATCCAATATGGCAATGGAGACCAAGGACTTCAAAGTTATCATTTGTTAGTGCCATTTTTAGTGCATCTTCCGCTTGTCCATTTTGAAGATCAAATCCAAATTTCGAATCTTCCTGCCCTGTTAAAATATAATCATGCGTATGGGCTTCGATACCAGGGGTCACCCGAAGCAAGATATTAACATGAACATTTTTCTCTTTGGTAATGGTTTTTAAAAGGTCCAATTCTGAAAAATTATCCACAACGATGCAGCCAATTTCATGTTCCAATGCCATTTCTAATTCTTCTCGGCTCTTATTGTTGCCGTGAAAATGAATTCTCTCGACAGGGAACCCTGCTGCAATTGCAGTATACAATTCGCCGCCAGATACGACATCTAGTGACAATCCTTCTTCCTCTGCGAGTTGAATCATTGCAATGGTTGAAAAGGCTTTGCTAGCATAGGCAACCTGCGCCTTGATTTCTTGTTCTTCAAAGGCCCGTTTAAAGGATTGAGCCCTTTCACGCATTAATGCTACATCATATACATATAGGGGCGTTCCATATTCTTTCGCCAACTCAATAGAATCAATCCCGCCAATTTCTAGATTTCCGTTTTTGTTTACGCCTGTTGTCCCGTAAAAATACATACCCTTCCCTCTCTCCCAATCGCTCACTATAGTTTATGCGGACAATTATAAAAGATAATAATAAATAGACAGAATCTACAAAAGATACTGCCTATTTTTCATGCTTTATCCCTTTATTTAATTAAAAATACTTTAGCATACCTATTAGAAAAGTGCAATTATTTCTCGTTTGCTTTAGGAGGCTGCCGGTAACGATTTCTAGGGTGAACAATACTTGGTCTAAGGATCGAACCTGGTATGGCTCTACGCACAATGATTTGCAAAAATCCTTTCGGCTCAAAAGGAAGGAAAGGCCACAGATATGGCGTATTAAGGGCACGTATTTTTACAAGGAAAAGAAAGAATACTGTTGCCCCGATAACAAATCCTGGAAGATGAAATAATGATACAAGAATTAATAGGGTTAACCGTCCAATTTTGTTGGCTACGCTTAATTCATAACTTGGGGTTGTAAAGGAACCAATCCCTGAAACTGCAACATACAAGATTACCTCTGGAACAAACAGCCCCACGCTAATCGCAATCTGCCCAATTAATACCGCTGCAATTAAGCCCATTGCAGTCGAAAGTGGAGTAGGCGTATGTATAGCGGCCAATCGTAAAAACTCAATCCCAAAATCAGCCAAGAAAATCTGAACAATAATCGGTATATTTGTTGTTTCATTTGGTCCAATAAACGAGAGTCTCTCAGGTAATAAGGATGGTTCTAATACGAATAACATCCATAGTGGGAGAAGTAAAATAGACGTTAGTACGCCTAAAAAACGCGTCCAACGCAAAAATGTTCCCATTGCAGGAGATTCGCGAAATTCTTCTGCATGCTGTACATGATGGAAATATGTCGTAGGAGTGATTATGACACTTGGGGAGGTGTCAACATAAATTACAACATGCCCTTCCAGAATATGCGTTGCAGCGATATCAGCACGCTCCGTATATCTTACAAGCGGGAAGGGATTCCAACCCTGTTTTAGAATGAATTCTTCTATGGTTTTATCGGCCATTGGAATTCCATCTGTTTTAATGGCTTGAATTTCTTTCCTGATCACATTTACCATATCTGGATCTGCAACATCCTCTAAATACCCTAAAGCCACATCTGCCTTTGACCGTTCTCCAACCTTTAGCATTTCAAAGCGAAGTCGTTCATCCCGAATACGCCGCCTCGTTAAGGCTGTATTTAAAATAATATTTTCAACAAACCCATCACGGGAACCTCTAACCACCTTTTCTGTATCAGGTTCTTGAGGCTGCCTGCCTGGATAGCTTCTGACATCAACGACAAAAGCTGTATTTTCCCCTTCCATTACTACAGCAACTAATCCGGACAAAACCTTATCAACAATGTAATCTAGTGTTGTAGCTTGTTCAACCGATTGATTAATCAGCCTATTTTCAATTACCTTAAAGAAATCTGATGATAATTTTTCATGGTCATTGATTTCAACTAATTCTTCAATTAATTCAATTACGAAACGGGAATCACATAATCCATTTACATAGTAAATATGTACGTCTTTTTTGAGGATTTTTAATTTCCTCACACCAAAATCAAAGCTTTTCCCAAGACCAACCCGTTGTTTCATATAGTTTTCAATTTCATTTACTGATTCAGGGATTGGCCATTTTTGTTCGTTACTTCTTGACATGGAAGCCACTCCTTTCAAGTATAAGCTCCACTGCTTTTTTCGTTATCGGGGAACCGTTTTTGTAGGAGTCATGTCTCGCCATCTTGCCAATATCACCAATTCCTACGATGACAGGTACCTCCAATTCATCAAGGCAGTATACTGTATCACCATTTATTCTCCCGATTTCAAGCTCAGGTATACCAAATTTATCTACTCCATATGGAGTTAAATTTCCATCACGATCAATACTTACATCAACCCTTGACCATTCTTCATGTCTTGATTTTGCCGCAACCGCAATAATACCTAGAACTTCAATGTCTTCATGCCCGGCTACATATTTCAAAGCATTCTCACCAGCACCTTCTCCAACTATGCCACTATCATCAAACATCACTAATACAGGATCGTGAGGGGCCCTTTTTATTAACTGGACTATTTTCTCACCGGTTAAGGTTGAAGGATTCCCATGGGAACTAGAAATACATCTACCGCCTACTTCCTTGGCAACATATTCTACTGCTTTCTTAGCATATTCATCACCGTCAGTAATTAAAATAACACGCCTCCGAATGCTCATTTTGTGATGTCCTTTCTTTGCCCAAGTTGAAGATGGGTTAATGGTGGACAAAATAAACCCATTGAAATATTGACCCCGCAATTTTTCCTAATACGATTGCCATGATTAATATAACAATCTCGCCATCCAATCGGATTCTTTTGGCAAGAATAGGCAAAACGTTTAATACCTCGGTGAGGGCTGCAGCCAGCATCCCATAAAAAATCCCACCTGTAATTCCGAGAAGAATTAATGAAAAAGAAGGAATATGTAAAATAGGATCTCTCAAACTTGCACCTACCCCAGCAAGTGCTCCAAACACAACTGCCCACTCATAATGCTGGATCATTTTCATTGTTTTACTTAGTTGCGTCAGTCTCGGGATAATCCCTAATACCGTTAGAAAAGCTACAAACCCAGAACCTACTGCCAGTCCACTTGCTATACCTAAAAAAAGGATGGATATGATCTTAATCGTCACTGATTTTTTTTATACTTTCTTTATTTTCGTGGATAATTACGTAATTATCTAAATCCATTTGATAATTAAACATTTCTACTTCGAGGGGACTGGGTTCTTCATTTATACGTTTCTTAAAGACATGATTAAAAAAAAGAATCATTCCCATGCCTAATCCAATTGAATAGGGAATTTGAAACAGTAATGGTTTTGAATCTTTTTTTCCAGTGATGATCGTATATATTTTTTCGTGGACACTTTTCATACTTACATCATCATGAAAATTCATAATTGCCAAGGCTGAGCCGAAAAATAAAAGAAACCAGATTAAAAAGAAAAAAGGCAGGTAAACTCCCTTTTTCTTATTCATGACTTCAATGATGGTTTGGGCAGGTCCAATCGTTTGTATTTCCATTCCTTCAAATTCATTTTTAATTAAGTGGATGACTTTCATTACATCGATAATGACGATATTCTGATCTGTATCTGTTAATTGATGAATGATCATAGTTTGTAGTCGTGAAAGAACTTCGTCAGGTGCAATGACTTGGGCAATATCATTTAACAATACTTTTTCTTGAGGCGGAGCCTGTACACGATTCCGCATACGGATATATATTGTTTCTTCCAAAACATTCACTTCCCAAACAATGATTTCCTGTATAAATAGTATGAGTAATAAGCACTTTTTTCATGAAATCCAAAAAATACCAAGAAAAGCGAAAGCGCCCTGGTCAGCGGCGTATGGCCTGGAGCGCTCCAACTGAGATAAAGGAAACACGAAGAGCCGAAGGCGATTCGATGTTGACTTATCGTAGGGCGGAGAGCGAAGGACACTAGCCGCTAGGGCGCTTTTGCTAGACAGTAAACTAAGTTCAAAAAACTTTATTTTATCAGCACAAAAAACCGTATGAATCAGAGATCCATACGGCCTTTCATTTGCTGCAATATTTTCTTTTCAAGTCGTGATACTTGCACTTGGGATATTCCAAGCCTAAGAGCGACCTCAGATTGTGTTTGGTCCTTATAATACCTTAAATAGACAATGAGTCTTTCGCGCTCATCTAATTCTCGGATTGCTTCCTTTAATGCAATTTTATCAAACCATTTGCCTTCATTACCATCATCAATTTGGTCCAGTAGAGTTATAGGATCTCCATCATTTTCATATACAGTTTCATGTATAGAAGAAGGTGTTCTGCTGGCTTCTTGAGCGAGAATGACATCCTCAGGTGTGAGTTCAAGATGGGCTGAGATCTCGTTTACCGTTGGTATTCTGCCAAGCACTTTTGATAGTTCGTCTTTCGCTTTTCGGATTTTGTTTCCCATTTCTTTCAATGATCGGCTAACCTTAACCGTACCATCGTCACGGATAAATCGCTGGATCTCACCAATAATCATTGGGACTGCATAAGTCGAAAACTTTACATCATAGGAAAGGTCAAATTTATCTACTGATTTTAATAATCCAATACACCCAATTTGGAACAGGTCATCAGGGTCATACCCTCGATTAAGAAACCGTTGAACAACAGACCAAACAAGACGCATATTTTTTTCAACAATTAAATCCCTTGATTCTTGGTCGCCATCTTGGCTCTTTTTTATGAGCTCTTTTACTTCATGATCCTTTAAATATGTTTGACCTTTATCATTCTTAACCTCCACATCCATTGGCAAGTCTCCTTAATTGCAAAGCATTTTGCGGTTTTGTAAATGCTTTCGTAATCTAACTTCGGTTCCTCGACCTGGCTGTGAATGAACCTCTACCTCATCCATGAAATTTTCCATGATAGTAAAACCCATTCCGGAACGCTCTAAATCCGGCTTTGTTGTAAATAATGGCTGACGAGCTTCTTCCACATCTACAATTCCCAATCCAACATCTTTAATAGTTAGATCAATTAAACTATCTTCGATGATTACTTGAATATAAACAATTCCATTAGGATCATTCTCATATCCGTGAATAATCGCATTGGTTACTGCTTCTGATACAACTGTTTTAATTTCAGTCAACTCATCCATATTAGGGTCTAACTGGGCGATAAATGCGGCCACGGTTACTCGGGCAAATGACTCATTTTGACTTAGTGCACTGAATTGAAGATTCATTTCGTTCTTCATTCAGGCCACCCCCAATCTTTGCAATGCAAATTCTTCTGTCAGTTCCATTTTGATGATTTTAAATAAACCTGACATATCGAATAATCTTTGTATCGCTGGGGAAATCGCACATACCACCATTTCACCGTGGACCTGTTTAATTTGTTTATATCTGCCTAAGATTACGCCTAATCCAGAGCTGTCCATAAAAGCGAGATGTTCCAGATTTAAGACAATATGACGAATTTCATTTTTTTCAATTACGGTTATCGCTTTTTCGCGAAGTTCATCCGCGGTGTGATGGTCTAATTCACCGCTTAAACGAATACATAGAACGTCATGTTTTGTTTCCATATCAATTTTAAGACTCACTATCCCGTCCTCCTTAATCTGGTATAGTGAGACAATTCTCTTTCGGGCTGTTAATATCCTTCTGTAAATACAAAACTAGTCGCATTTCGCTAAAAGAAGTGATTTATTCGTAAAATTCGACACAACCTAGGTACCTTAGAAAACTGTCTAGCTACAGCGCCTCGGAGCTTCCGCTTTTCTATTTACCGGCCTTTGTGAACATCCCAAATGAACGTTTATATAGAGTCCACCATCCTGCTTCTTTTACGGTTCCTCTTGCTAATAAAGGACTTTCTACAAAGACTTTTCCGTCTTTTATTAATTGAATGGTTCCTATCTTATCGCCTTTATTAATAGGAGCTTGAAGATTTTTATTAATCTTTATTTTTTGTTTGACATCCTCGGTTTTTTCACCTTTTTTTGTAAGTAATGAAATCGGCTCACTTGTTACTGCTTCGATCGACTTCTCCTGTCCTTTACTTATTCTTGCTTTGGCTATTATCTGGTTCCGTTTATACATGGGATGCGTTTGATATTGGTTAAAAGCATAATTAAGCATTTTTGTTACTTGGGCATTTCTTTCTTTTGAAGTAGGTGCTCCGAACACAACGGCAATGACACGCATCCCATTCTTTTGCGCTGTGGCCGTTAAGCAGTATTTTGCTTCCGCAGTAAAGCCTGTTTTTAGTCCGTCTACCCCAGGGTAAAAGCGCACTAATTTATTTGTATTAACAAGCCAGAATTTTTTGTCTGTATTTTCACGAAGATAGGCTTCATACATACCAGTAAATTTCGTAATGTCTTCATATTTTAATAGTTCTTTCGCCATAATAGCCATATCATTTGCTGTGCTGAAATGGCCACTAACTGGAAGTCCTGTTGTATTTTTAAAGAAGGTATGTTTCAAACCAAGTTCTTTCACCTTGTCATTCATCATGTCAACAAATGCTTCTTCTGAGCCAGCAATTCTTTCAGCCATGGCCACAGATGCATCATTTCCAGAACCAATGGCTATTCCTCTTAGCATTTCTTTGGCGGTCATTTCTTCGCCAGGTTCAAGAAAAATTTGTGACCCACCCATCGATGCTGCATACTCACTTGCACGGACTTTTTCATTCCAGGACAGTTTTCCTTTATCAACAGCTTCCATGATTAAAAGCATGGTCATAATTTTGGTCATACTGGCCGGTGGTAACTCTTCATTCCCGTTTTTCTCATAAAGTACTTTTCCTGTATCTCGTTCAATTAAAATAGCGGATTTTACATTGTTGACGATATCAGCATTCTTTTTTTCTTCAGCAGCAAATGCTGATGTACTCCATAAACTTGTAAGTAAAAAAATTGTCACTATCAAAGAGACAAATCGTTTCATTCGCATAACCCTCCATTCTTTATAGCATCCATTTTTTCCAAAATTGATAACTTTATACAGTTATTTCCTCATAAACAAAATAAAAATAGGGTGTCAGGCACCATGTGAATTCTTCACATGGTGCCTGACACCCTTTATACTCGATTTATTCGGTTATTTCCCCATATATGAGGGTTGGTGCGTCTACTTTTGTTGCGGAAATTTTAATGTTGTTGTAAAGTCTTGTTTTTACTTCTTCGACATTTTCGAAATTGCTGTAAATCGTTACTAAGGATTCACCTTTTTTCACTTGGTCACCGATTTTCTTTCTTAACATTAGACCCACAGCTAAATCAATGATAGATTCCTTAGTTGCTCTTCCTGCACCAAGAATCATCGCAGCTGTTCCGACTTCATCTGCCACGATTTCAGATACATAGCCATCCTCTTTTGCTTCAAGTTCAATGATAAACTTTGCTTGAGGCATTTTCGAAGGTTCATCAACAATGGACGCATCCCCGCCTTGCGAGCTTAAAAATACTTTTAATTTTTCTAGCGCTGAACCGTCTTTAATTACGCCTTCAAGCTTGGTCCGAGCTTCTGCTAATGACTCCGCCTTTTCTGCTAAATAAACCATATGACTGCCAAGAGTTAAACATAATTCAGTTAAATCTTCCGGGCCTTCACCTTTTAATGTATCAATAGCTTCCTTTACTTCAAGGGCATTCCCAATCGCAAAACCTAGCGGTTGGCTCATATCAGAAATAACAGCCATTGTTCTTCTGCCTACATTATTTCCAATTCGCACCATTGCTCTTGCAAGTTCGCGAGAATCTTCTATTGTTTTCATAAATGCACCTGCACCGGTTTTAACATCAAGAACAATCGCATCAGCACCAGCTGCAATTTTTTTACTCATAATTGAACTTGCAATTAGTGGAATACTATCGACTGTTGCTGTCACATCTCTTAATGCATAGAGTTTTTTATCTGCAGGAGTTAAATTTCCGCTTTGACCAATTACGGCGATCTTGTTTTTATTGACAAGTTCAATAAATTCTTTATTTTCAATTTCAACATGGAAGCCTTTGACCGCTTCTAATTTATCAATTGTACCTCCGGTATGACCTAAGCCGCGCCCTGACATCTTGGCAACTGGCACATCAAGTGCCGCAACAAGAGGTCCAAGCACTAGCGTTGTTGTGTCACCCACACCACCGGTAGAATGTTTGTCAACTTTGATTCCCTCAATTTGCGATAAATCAATTTGGTCACCTGATTCAACCATTGCCAAAGTCAAGTCGGCTCTTTCCTGTTCAGTCATCCCTTTAAAAAAGATAGCCATAGTTAAGGCGCTGACTTGGTAATCTGGAATTGATCCGTCGGTATATCCATTTATAATAAATTTAATTTCATCTGATGATAGTTCTTGCCCATCTCTTTTTTTCTCTATTAAGTCAACCATTCTCATCTAAATCACCACTTTACGAAAATTTCTAAAATCAGAGTTAATATATTTGAACTTTTATAACTGTCTAGCTCCAGCACCTAGGCGCTTCGGCTTTTCTATTATGCGATTGTTCTTACAATTTCTTTTATATATTGAAGAAAGTCAGCTTTTACTCTTTCGGTTGTTTCAATAACCTCATCATGGGTAAGCGGCTGGTCAAGAATACCCGCCGCCATGTTTGAAATACATGAAATACCAAGTACCTTCATGCCACTGTGTCGGGCCACAATTACCTCTGGGACAGTGGACATTCCAACTGCATCTCCGCCCATCACTCGTACCATTCTAATTTCAGCTGGTGTTTCATAAACAGGTCCAGGATTACCGAAATAAACTCCTTCTTTGACATTGATATTTAGTCTGCTCGCAATTTCTTTTGCAGCAACCCGCAATTCTTTCGTATACGCCTCTGACATATCAGGGAAACGAACACCAAGTTGGGAATCATTTGGTCCGATTAACGGATTTGTTCCCATATTATTAATATGATCTGAAATAATCATTAAATCTCCTGCAGAGAAGCTTTCATTAACTCCGCCTGCAGCATTGGTCACAATTAACATGTCAACGCCTAACTCTTTCATGACGCGAACAGGGAAGGTTACTTTTTCCATACTATACCCTTCATAGAAATGGAAACGTCCCTGCATAGCGACAACTTCTACCCCACTTAATAATCCAAATACTAGTTGACCCGCATGACCCTCCACAGTTGAAATAGGAAAGTCAGGGATCTCATTGTAAGGTATTTTTACTGGGTTCTCAATTTCGTCCGCTAATACCCCTAGTCCAGATCCTAAAATTAGTCCTACCTTAGGTGTATTTGCATATTTCTGTTTTAAAAAGCTTGAAGCATTTTGAATTTTTTCAGTGTTCATTCTTCATTCCCCTTTTATTTCAATTCATTTAAAAAACTTTTTCCGTAGTTAGGTAATTTGACTTTAAAGTTTTCTGCAACTGTTGCACCTAGGTCCGCAAACGTCTCTCTTAATGGGAGTTCCTTACCTTCCGTCATTCCCTTGGAGTAAACTAATAAAGGTACATATTCACGTGTATGGTCCGTACCTGGTGCTACTGGGTCATTTCCGTGGTCTGCTGTAATCATTAATAAATCGTCTTCTTTCATCTTCGTAAACACTTCTGGAAGACGTGCATCATATTCTTCCAAAGCTTTCCCATAGCCCTCAGGGTCCCTGCGATGGCCATATAATGCATCAAAATCAACCAGATTTAAAAAACTAATTCCTGTAAAATCCATATCTAAGGTTTCGACAAGCTTATCCATACCATCCATATTAGAAACCGTTCTTAGGGATTGAGTCACGCCTTCACCATCATAAATATCGGATATTTTTCCAATTGCAATGACATCAAAGCCGCCATCTTTTAATTCACTCATCACCGTCCGATCAAATGGTTTAAGTGCGTAATCATGACGGTTCGAGGTACGTTTAAAGTTCCCAGGTTCGCCTAAGAATGGGCGGGCAATCACACGTCCAACCATATACTTTTCATCTAGCGTTAATTCACGGGCAATTTTACAAATTTTATATAGCTCATCAAGTGGAACAATTTCCTCGTGTGCTGCAATTTGAAGAACGGAATCAGCTGAAGTATAGACAATTAATGCCCCAGTCTTCATATGCTCTTCACCCAACTCATCAAGTATTTCTGTTCCGCTTGCCGGCTTATTCCCAATAATTTTCCTTCCTGTACGCTTTTCTAATTCTGAAAGAAGCTCATCTGGAAAACCCTCTGGGAACACTTGGAAAGGTGTTTGTATATTTAAACCCATGATTTCCCAGTGTCCTGTCATGGTGTCTTTACCATTAGATGCTTCCATCATTTTTGTATAAAATGCTAATGGCTTCACTGCTTTTTCAATTCCTTTTATTTCACGGATATTACTTAAACCCAATTTGCCCATATTTGGCATATTAAGACCATTCATCCGTTCCGCAATATGACCAAAAGTATCTGCACCTTTGTCCCCAAACTTTTCTGCATCCGGTGCTTCTCCAATCCCAACCGAATCCATCACAATAATAAAAATTCGTTTATATGTATTTGCAGCCATTCAATTCTTCCTCCTTTATCTATCGAAAACGTTTGCAAATATAAAAATTACACATAAATATGATGCCCTCATTATTTAGGTTTATGAAAAATCTATTTGTCAGAAGTCTGACATCTATATTGTACTAAATGTTTCAGAAATTACAAGAAAAAAAGCCACCAAAATTTAGGCAGCTTTTTGACAATTTTACGTTTTTTTAGATTCTCCTACTCTATTAAGCTCGTGGATGAAATTTACTATATACGTCTTTTATCTTTGTTTTCGTAACCTGTGTATATATTTGAGTGGTTGAGATATCTGCATGACCTAACATTTCCTGAACAGCTCGCAAATCAGCCCCATTTTCTATCAAATGTGTTGCAAACGAATGACGAAGGGTATGTGGGGTAAGTTCCTTATTGATGCCTGCTTCTTTTGTAAGCTTTTTCAAAATTTTCCAAAACCCTTGGCGTGTCAACCTTTTCCCTTGATGGTTTAAAAACAAAGCATGATCCTGATGCTTTGTGGATACAAAACGCGGTCTTCCTTCTTCTAGATAATGTTTTATTGCCTCAGAAGCTGTTCGCCCAATCGGAATGATTCTTTCTTTATTCCCATTACAGCGAACAAATCCCATCATTAACTGAACATTATCAATCTCAAGACCTATTAGTTCACTAACTCGGATCCCTGTTGCATATAACAGTTCAAGCATCGCCTTGTCCCTTATTCCAAAATGATCATGTGGTTGTGGTGTCTCTAGCAGGGATTCTACTTCCTTTAAACTCAATACAGTTGGAAGGGATCTTTCAAGCTTTGGTGTTTCAATTTGAACGGAAGGATCTTGGTCTGTTTCCTTTGCTCTTAATAAATATTGATGAAATGCTCTTACGGAAGCGATGTGTCTTGCCAAGGTTTTCTGTGATTTTCCTTGTTCATTTAAAAATCTTAAAAAGTGAATGATATGGACTCGTTGTACATCATTTAAAGTCATGACCGATTCCACATTTTTTAAATAATGAAGGTAACTTTTTAAATCTCGCTCATATGCCATAATTGTATTATTGGATAAACCTTTTTCAACGATTAAGTAATGCATAAAATCCTTTAATTGCTCGTCCATCGCATTTACTCCCCATTTAAATAAAACAACATCAACCGATCAAACAAAGAAGAATTATCCTCATTTACTGTGTTCGAAACCTTGAGAGAGGCTCCTTCCGGTTCATCATAGCGATGATAATTTTGATATTCTTCATTTACCAACATGATACCATAATAAAAAAGAATCGTGCATCCTGTGAATATAATAAAAACTTTTAAGGTTTTTAGTGCTGCTTTAATAAATTGGCCCATTCTACATCCCCCCATTTTCAGGTCGTCTAGTAAAATGTATGCCAAAACAGACAATTTTTATACCTAGTCATTAGTATTACAGGAAAAAAGAAAAAAGCCCCCTTTTCAAGGAGAACTTCTTTGGTTAATCAGTTTTTTCTTCATCTTTCACTTTATCCTGGCATCGGTAACAGATTCCATGAAAAGTGAGACGATGGTCTTTTATTTTAAAATTCCATTTACGTTCCACAACGGCTTCTACATCTTCTAGTAAATCCTCTTGAATTTCATCAACGGCACCGCATTCAATACAAACTAGGTGGTGATGAAAATGGGCCGCACCTTCCTGTCTGAGGTCATAGCGGGAAACCCCATCCCCAAAATTTATTTTATCAACAATTTTTAATTCCGTTAATAATTCCAACGTTCGATAAACAGTTGCTAAACCAATTTCAGGCGATTTTTCTTTTACGAGGAGGTATACATCTTCTGCACTTAAATGATCCTCTTCATTTTCTAATAAAACACGAACTGTTGCCTCACGCTGAGGTGTTAGTTTATAACTTGCGGAATGCAACTGTTTTTTTATTCTCTCAATTCTAGTTTCCATCCTGAAGTCCCTCCCTCGCCACTGTTAATTCTCATTATAACAGATGACAATTGAGAATCAAAATAAAATTATTATAAATAACAATAAACAATCATTGATAATAAGTATCATAAGATAATTACTTTAAAGTAGTTGAAGTTACGATGGTTTTCATTAACCATGGCGAAAGATAGGCCTCGATTCCGGATGCAGCAGATATAAATATCACAGCTATAATCAAGGCAAAAATGTATCTCTTAAAAAAAGGAAGGATCGGCTGGGCATATTTTTTCATAAATTGTTTTTTAATCATTCGGAGTGAGAAAATTACTGATAATGCTGCCATCATTATAAAGATGGGAATAATAATCAAATTCTGCGGTAATATGGAAACAAAGGCTAGCATAAATCCCTGCCAGCCCATTTGACTGACAAGGAAACCAACAGTAAATCCCACAACCATTCCTTTAATAAATAATAGAATGAGAATAACCGGCAAACCAATGATTGAAATACCTAGGATCCACATAAGCCCAATAAACTTACTATTATGGAATAAGCTTTGTAAGAATAAATCACTGTCTTCGGCATCTTTCCCACTTGAGACTTGGCCAAAAAATTGGGATAAATAGTAGAATAAATCTTCCTTCTGGGTAATGCTCATACTATTTACGACAATGGCCCCAAAGATTACTCCCATCAAAAATAAGATGACAATAAACAAAAATATTGAGGAATGCTCACGGAAATAACTAGCGGCATCGGACTGGTACAATCGTTTTTTCATTTGCGTTTCCTCCCACTATTCTCGATTCAGTTAATACATTGTATGCCAGTCTAGTATTTCTATGACCAATTTTTAATAGATTCTAAGAAAAGCGCAAGCGCCCTGTTCAGCGGCGTATGGCCTGGAGCGCTCCAACTGAGATAAAGGAAACACGAAGAGCCGGAGGCGCATTCGTGCTTGACTTATCGTAGGGCGGAGAGCGAAGGACACTAGCCGCTAGGGTGCTGGAGCTAGACAGTAATAATAAGCCCCGGTAACTTTTGCTACCGGGGTTATTTTTATTTAATCTGAAATTTTTCCGTATTTCCCGCCGCCGCCAGCTGCTAGATTTACTTTCCCCTCTCTAGCTTTCAGGATTAGGTCGGCAATTCTTTCGGGGACGACTTCTTTCAACCCCTCATATGGAACATCATGTAAAATCGCCATTTCACTTCCAAAATGATCGACCAGCTTCTCCAATAAGCGAGGTCCTAAGCCAGGGATGAATTCAAGCGGGACCTGGTGAATATAGGGCGGACGATCCTCTGGCCCTTGATCAGCCGTTTTCAGTTCAAGGATTCTGTCAGCTACACCTTTAATAATCTTGGTATTCCCACATTGGCTGCATATTTGATCGTCATCTGCTGCGGGATTTAGGCACTCTGCACAAACTGTCTTATGATATTTACCAAGCAATGGATCAAGACCATAGTTTGCGACAATTTTCCGGCCATCTTCCTTATTTAATGCTTTCTGCAACTCTAAAAATGTTGGTTCCTTCATCGCTATAACTTGATATTCTCGAGCAATTTTTGCAAGGGAATGGGCATCAGAATTCGTTACAAAGGTATAATCATGCAGCTCTTTAATTTGATCTGCCATATTCGTATCGGAACTTAATCCAAGTTCTACCGCATCAATCAAATCTGGGTCTAATACCTCAGTTAATGACTGGTTGACACCTTTCCCATATAAGCTCTTAAAGGGCGTGAATACATGCGCAGGAATGAAGATTCCACCTAACTCTTTCACCTTCCTTTGCAAAGTAAGGCCCGAAGCATAAATCCTTTGAGAGCTTAGTTGAATATTTTTCAAGTGACCAGACAGCCATGTGGAGAACTCCCTCATAACGGAAAGATTCGGAAAGTAACTCAGTAGATGGATTGGACCATTGCATTGCTCATCGTAAATTTCTAATTCCGAACCAGGTATTACCGTTAAATCACCAAATACTAATCCCCCGTCTGGATGCTCGATCACATCTCCACTTTCAATAAGACTTTCCATTTCGAGAATGACTTCAGGTGAATGACTATCGATGATTCCCACCATATTAAGCCCTTTCTCATGTCGTGCGTGTTCAATGATATTCGTAAACGTTAATGACTTGGCCCCAGTGATTTTTACTGGCTTCCCCGTCCAGGTCCGGCCAATATGAATATGTAAATCTACATAGTAGCGATTCATTTATTTTTCAACGCCTCTTGTAACTGTAAATACTGCACAGCGTAAATCGTTTTGGCATCATAGATCTTTTGCTCTTCCACATATTGAACCGCTTCTTCAAGGGTTAGTTCTTCAAGATTAACAAACTCGTCTTCATCAAGTGTGGCTGCATTTTCCTTCTTAGTCAGACCTGTTGCTACATAGACATGTACGATTTCATCGGCGAATCCTGGGGAGGTGTAGAAAGAGGTGAGCCACTCTAAGCTCTTACACTCATAACCTGTTTCTTCTTCCAGTTCACGGCGTGCACAAAGGGCTGGTTCTTCACCCTTTTCCAGCTTTCCAGCAGGAATTTCGACAATAGTCCGTTCCAGTGCTTTTCTGTATTGCTCCACCATAACGACCTTTTTGTCATCAGTCAGCGCTAAAATAGCGACAGCACCCGGATGCTTAACGATCTCCCGCTTGGATTGTTTCCCGTTCGGAAGTTCAACGTCCTGTAAGTGAACACTGATTATTTTTCCAGAGAAAATCTCTTCGCTCTGGAGCGTTTTTTCTTCAAGATTGCTCATAAGGGTCACTCCTGTTCTATTCCAATAATCTGCTCATACATTTTACCATACTTTAATTGGAGGGTATGAGATGAAGGTGTACGTGCACGAAAAGGGAATCATTCTTGTCGGAAAAGGGTGGGAGATAGTTCAGAAACTAAAAGAATATAATAAAGATCATCTCACCGTTTCAAAATGGGTTGAAAAGGTCAATCAAAAATAATGCCTTTCGATTGTAGTCTGTCCTTTTCTTTATTAAAATTGTAGAAAAAGGACGGGTGATTTTTTGAAAAAGAGAAAACTGGGAAATTCAGATTTGTATGTAACAGAATTAGGGCTTGGTTGTATGTCAATTGGAACCGAGGAGAAAACGGCACGAAAAATTATTGAGGCCGCACTTGAGGAAGGCATTAATTATTATGATACGGCTGATTTATATGATTTTGGTGAAAACGAAAGAATTGTCGGTGCAGCATTAAAGGGTATACGTGAAAATGTGATTATTGCCACCAAGGTTGGGAACCGCTGGAGCCAAGATAAGAAAGGATGGTCATGGGACCCGTCGAAGTCATATATAAAGGAAGAAGTCAAACAGAGTCTTAAACGACTGGGCACGGACTATATCGATCTCTATCAGCTCCATGGCGGGACAATTGATGATCCTATTGAGGAAACGATTGAAGCGTTTGAAGAATTAAAATCGGAAGGCTTTATTCGCTATTACGGGATTTCATCAATTCGCCCCAATGTTATTAGGGAATATGTGAAAAAATCTAGTCTTGTTTCAGTGATGATGCAATATAGTATCCTAGACCGCCGTCCTGAGGAAGAAGCACTTCCATTACTACAAGAGCATGGTGTAAGCATTGTAACCCGCGGCCCGCTTGCCAAAGGCCTTTTAAGTGACAAAATGCTGGAGAAAGTAACTGATAAGGGTTATCAAGACTATAGCTTAACCGAGTTGAATGAAGTCTTGCCAATGCTGAAGGAAAAGCTAGCAGACTCTCGTTCCTTTACTGAGATCGCCCTTCAGTATAATCTCGCAAATCCTGTTGTTGCTTCTGTTGTCACCGGGGCAAGCAGTCCAGAGCAAATTAGAAGGAATGCGAAAGCAGTTAGAAGTCAACCACTTTCTGCTGCAGAAGTTTCTCTCATTAGAGAATTAACGAAAGCAAGTATCTTTAAAGAACATCGTTAAAGGAGAGCGTTTATTCGCTCTCCTTTTTATCATTTTTTATTTGGCTGCTGTGTTAAAACTAGTCTGTTGATTTCCGTTCCAGGCACTTCGCTTTCCGCGGGCGTTGCGGGGAGCCTCCTCGGCGCTTTTAGCGCCTGCGGGGTCTCCCCTGCCCCGTACTCCCGCAGGAGTCTTCGCGCCTTCCACTTCAATCAACAGAGTGCCAAAATCAAAATTAACCTTTAACACAGCCTTTTATTTAAATTCCTTCCAATTCATGCCGCTTTCATTTAATAGTTCTTCAAATGATTTGTTTTTTTCTTTTAATCTTCTTTCTTCCCGTTTTTTTTGCTCTTCTTCTTCTATTCTTTTTGCTTCTGCTGCTTTCAGCTGTTCCTGTTGATCTTTTAATTGTTTAAATAAATTGGGATTGATCATATCGCCAAGCGTAACCGCTGAATCATCTTTTTTGGGTTTCGATTGATTTCTTTGTCTGTTTTGCTTTTTCATCAAAACGCCTCCGTTGTCAATATTTCATTTATATTATACCATGTCAGCAAAGCTGCCCACAGAAAAAAGCAGGCTATATTTTCTTGCAGCCTGCTCCTCTATATTATTGGCTCTTTTAACTAGTCTGTTGATTTCCACTCCAGGCGGCTTCGCTCCAATCAACAGAATGGCTAAATCAATTGTGACCTTTTATTTATTAATAAGCTTCAATTTTCACATTTTCGTCCACTGATAGTGCGGCTTCCGTAGAGTTGACAACTTCCTCAATTGTAAATCCTTTTGCTACTTCCACCAATTTAAGACCAGTGTCCGTCACATCCATGACTGCGCGCTCGGTGATAATCCGATTGACTACCCCTTTACCTGTAAGAGGCAGCGTGCACTCTTTCAATATTTTTGATTCACCTTTTTTATTAACATGCTCCATGATTACAATTATTTTTTGAGCACCATGAACAAGATCCATTGCACCGCCCATGCCTTTTATCATCTTTCCTGGGATCATCCAATTCGCTAAATCGCCAGTTTCGGATACTTCCATTCCACCAAGGATCGCCAAATTGACATGGCCGCCGCGAATCATTGCAAATGATTCAGCGCTATCGAAATAGGCTGCACCACTAATCGCTGTAACAGTCTCTTTACCAGCATTGATTAAATCGGGATCCACCTCGTCCACACTTGGATAAGGCCCGATGCCAAGAAGACCATTTTCAGATTGCAAGACCACTTGTTTATTAGCTGACATATAATTGGCAACCAAGGTTGGCATACCAATGCCTAGGTTTACATAAAAACCATTTTCGATTTCCTTCTCTGCCCTGATTGCAATTCTCTCTCTGACAGAGACTTTTTCATTCGCCATTGTACTCTCTCCCTTCCCCAAAACTATTTACTCACTGTCAATCTCTCAATTCGTTTTTCCTGTGTTCCTTCGATGATTGTTTGCACGTAGATACTTGGGGTATGAATAAAATTAGCATCTAATTCACCAATTTCATAAAGCGCTTCCACTTCTGCAATCGTTACTTTCCCAGCCGCCGCAATCATCGGGTTAAAATTCCGTGCCGTTTTGTGGTAAACAAGATTCCCCATTTTGTCACCCTTCCACGCCCTCACAAGACTAAAATCGGCCGTTAGTGCCTCTTCTAGCAGGTATTCTCTTCCGTTAAAAATCTTCGTTTCTTTCCCCTCTGCAACCTTTGTTCCTACTCCAGCAGGTGTATAAAATGCTGGAATTCCAGCCCCACCTGCCCTGATTTTTTCAGCGAGTGTGCCCTGAGGCGTTAATTCTACCTCTAGTTCACCAGTTAAAACCTGTCTCTCAAACTCTTTATTTTCACCCACATAGGATCCAATCATCTTTTTGATTTGTTTATTATTTAGGAGCAATCCTAACCCCCACTCATCAATCCCACAGTTATTTGAAATGACCGTTAAATCCTTCACGCCTTTTTCTGCTAAGGCCAAAATCAGATTTTCTGGTATTCCGCACAACCCAAATCCACCAACCATCAAGGTAGCCCCATCATGAATATCAGCAACTGCCTCCTGGAAGGATGTACAAATTTTCTTCATGCTGTTTTCCCTCCTTCATCCTTTTTTCCTTTATTATTTCTAGTAAATTACGAAAAAATCCTTTTATTTTGTCAAAATTTCTATTATTCTTGCTTTTTTGAATTTAACACCACTACAATGAAAGTATGATTATCGGAGGTGGAAAATGAATGCTAAATTTACCTAAAAAGGTCACGATCATCGAGGTCGGCCCTCGGGATGGACTTCAGAATGAAAAGTTATTTGTACCAACTGTTATAAAAAAACAATTTATTAGCAGATTAAGAAATGCTGGTCTTCAAGAAATGGAACTCACATCGTTTGTATCACCGAAATGGGTGCCTCAAATGAGCGATGCCGCTGAAATAGTAACTGACTGCCTTGATGCTGATGCCAGAAATATTGTTCTAGCTCCGAATCGTAGAGGGGTTGACAGGGTATACTCTACCGATTGTCAGGCTGTTGCTGTGTTTGTTGGCGTCAGCAATAGCTTTAATCTTAAAAATATTAATAAAACAACAAAAGATAGTATGACGGAACTTGTACCGATCATCTCTGAATTAAAAGAGAAGAATTATTTTGTCCGGGCCTGTATTTCTACCGCCTTTTATTGTCCTTATGAGGGAAAAATCAATGAGAGTGATACGATAAAACTTTGCCAGGAATTTGTTGACGCAGGGGTCGATGAATTAAGTGTTGCCGATACCATCGGGATGGCAGCTCCAGATGAGTGCTTTGCATTGTTTTCCCAATTGAAAAGTCTTTTTCCTCATACACTCTTAACCGCCCATTTTCATGACACACGAAAGCTTGCCCTTGCGAACATTTTTGCCTCTCTCCAGGCAGGAATCGACCGATTCGATACCTCTGCCGGCGGGCTTGGCGGTTGTCCATTTGCACCTGGTGCTTCCGGAAATGTAGCAACAGAGGACGTAGTGTATATGCTTGAACGGATGGGGATTGATACCGGGGTTGATTTGAATAAGTTGATTGATGCGATTGAAGTCGTACGTCCTCATCTTTCCAGACAAATTGAAAGCGGATACTATCGTCTGCATGCACAAACTGTCTAAATTTACTTTCTGTGAATAATCGGTCTTCTACTAATGCATCTTATTAATTGAGACTAGCTTGAAGGGAGACTGATTATTTTGAGCCAAAAACGGGATAAAGGTTCCAGTCAAAAGGGAAAAAACTATGCTGAAACTGCAGGTGGAGGACAGCGAGTGATGGCTGCTGAAGAAGTCGAAAAAGCAATCCATCCTACAAAAAGACAAAACGCTGAGCAATAAATTATTTTGTCAACTCAGGAAGCCGCTCGTTGGTGCCAGCGGCTTTTTCTATGCTAAAATTAAAATTGTTAATTTATGGGCGCTTGGGCTTATTTTTTCATACCTTATATAAAAAACACGGGAGGTGCCATTGGTGAAGAAGACACTCCGAACTTTGTTTGCCTTGTTGTTATTCTGGTTATCTCTTGGTTTGTATTTTACAAACCGCCTTATGTATATGAAAAAGAAGGATGAGGATTTAATTTTAAGACGGGAAAAAGAGGCTGGCAGATATAATCCTGAGGAATTTGAATCCTTGCCGAAGCGGGAAATAGATATTTCTTCCCCTTTCGGTTATATGATTAAAGCTCTACTCGTTGAACCGCATCAGACGAATCGTTATATCATTATTTCTCATGGTGTAACCGAAACGAAAATTAATTCGATTAAATACGCTAATCTGTTTCTAGCGCGGGGGTTTAATACATTAATTTATGACCATCGCCGCCACGGGGAATCCGGGGGCAAAACCACTAGCTTTGGTCATTATGAAAAATTCGATTTAAAAACTGTCGTCGATTGGCTCAAAAAAGAAAAAGGACCTCAGCTTGAACTGGGGATTCACGGGGAATCGATGGGGGCCGCTACCATGCTTCTCTATGCTGGGCTTCTTGAGGACGGTGCTGATTTTTATATTGCTGATTGTCCATTTTCGGATTTTAAGGAGCAGCTTTCCTATCTCATTAAAAGGGACTTTAAGCTAGTCCCTAGCCTTTTATTGCCGCTTGGTGATGCTCTTTTACGTCTGCGGGATAAATATTCGATTCGAAATGTATCACCGATTTCGGTCATTGAAAATATCAAACATCCAATTTTGTTTATTCATAGCCAAAAGGATGATTTTATTCTTCCGACCATGACAAAGGATTTGTTTGAACATAAAAAAGGGCCTAAAATGCTCTACTTAGCGGCTAATGGCCGCCACGCTCAGTCCTTTAACGAAAACCGGGCTGATTATGAACGGGTAATTGATGAATTTTTACAAAAGTATGTTGATCATGCCTTACCAAGCTAAAAACAGACTGTCCAAAATGGATCAGTCTGTTTTTTCTTTGATTAGTAAACTCATATGGCCATTAAGAATTTGCTGTGGACTCTTTAGTTGAAAGCAATTGGCCGCATTAGAAAAATCAATTTTCATTTGCTCATCCAAAAAAACTGTTTTTGATTTTTCCACATAAACTGTTCGATCATTTGTCTCAATCGCAATATCATCTGAATCTAGATTCGGGACAAACCACAATGCCACTACCCCATTAACCGCACAACCACAGCCTTCGGTATCGTATTTTAGCTTTAAGTAGCCTTCTCGACCATTAACTCTTTGATTTATTTTTTCTACTGCCGCTTCTGTTATATTGATCTCCACGTTGATTACTCCCCTCTGTTTAGCATATGGTGATTGTACCACATGTTACGTGAGGTTGATTTAACTTTGCTCATGGATTTAAGTCTCCGTCATCCGGATGTCAGCAATGGCATCTATCGGAATCCGGTGCACCTCTTCAAAGCGGTCCAGTACATGAAGCCGTTGGGTCAGTTCGTCCCAGTAATGGATTTTGCCAATCACGATTTCATAGTTCCGATTTCGGTAATGGGTAATTGTTACGTACTGATTATATTCAATCGCTTCGGACAAAATCTCATTCATCAATTCCAGCTGCTGTTCATCCATCTCTCGTTTCTGTTCATACCGATCTTCCTTCACCCAATCCCTGAGTAATTTCACATGCTCAGGAAGCATCATCGATGTCCATTTGATCCTTCCGCGATCACGAATCATACACTTCTCCTTCTTTCCTATCTTTTATGTCCGCCGACAAGTGTAGCCCGGTGCTTAGCGGTTCCGGCAGCCGTATAAGAAACAGCGCGCAACAGGGAACCTGAGCCAAAGCGTCTGCGCACCGTATCTACCACATAGCCAAGCTCACGCCGCTTATAGGCACCCATGTCGAAAAGATCCAGCTGGAGCTCAAGGTCATCAACAATATTGCTGATGGCAATCGAAATTTGCCGCACCGTCTTTCCAGAGTAATGCTCATGAAATAATTCAAGGCAAACACGATAAAGCTCCATCGTCACATTTGTTGGCTGTCCGATCGTTCTCGAGCGATGAAAACCGCCGCCAAATTCGTCCTGGCTATAGCCAACTCCGAGACTAATCGTTCTCCCTGCCTTTCGATGCGTCCGTGCCCTTCTTGCTACTTCCTCACACATTTCTAAAATGACCGTCTTAATTTCCGCTTCCTCTTTATAGTCCCTTAACAGAATTTGACTTTTCCCAAAGCTAATCTGCCCTTGAATAAGCGGTGCACCCAATTCAGAGAGATCAACACCCCAGGCATGATAATAAAGCTGGTTTCCCATGATGCCAAATTTCTTTTCCAACATTTCTAAATCATAGCGGGCAAGCTGACCAACATTAAAAATACCCATTCCATTTAATGTTTTTTCCACGCGTCTGCCGATCCCCCACATTTCTCTAAGCGGCGATACATTCCATAGCTTGGTTTGGACATCTTCATACGTCCACTCGGCTACTCCTTTTTTCTTGGCATCAAGGTCAAGACATAGCTTCGACAATAGCATGTTCGGGCCAATTCCAACGGCACATGGCAACTGAAACTCCCGTTCAATATCACTCTTTATTTTTTTGGCGATCGTGTGGGCATCTCCCCACAACTTCATCGCACCATCCACTTTAATAAAGCTTTCATCGACGCTATAAACATGGATGGCTTCTTTTGGAACATAGCGATTAAATACACGGGAAATTTCTGTGGCAATGCGCAAATACGTTGCCATTTTGGGCTCAACAATTTGAATCCTAGGATCTTTGGGAATCTCGAACATCCGGGAACCGGTTTTGATGCCAAATTCTTTTTTCATCCGCGGCGAAGCAGCAAGGACAATACTTCCCTGCCGCTCTTTTTGACCGACAACAGCTAAATAACATTCCATTGGGTCAAGGCCGTGCATGACAGCCGAACAACTGGCATAGAAGCTCTTCATGTCTACACATAAAATTTTATTTTGCGGCAGTACGCTGTAATCCACCATGACTGATCCCTCACAACTTAAATATCGAACACTCGTTCCTTTTTATTATATTCATTATCATAAGCGAATATGCGTTCGTATTCAATGGAAATTTTTTAACATGTTTTCATTTATGGAAGCTCGATAAAAAATAGTATAATGTGAGTGAGGTGCATGTTTATGGATAAAAAACTAGTTGTGAAAATGATCAAAAATTGCTTTAAACAATATTACGATGCGGACTCCATGCCTATTGGTGAAAAGGATTTGGAAATGCTCACAAAGCGAATTCTCCAATTAAAAGAGGACGAACCAACCGCAAACTTATATGAGGTCATCAATGATACGGTGTATGAATTTTTAACAGGCTAATTTATACCTTCAAAACAAAAAAAGCCCCCGATAAAGAGGCTTACTACTTCAATGTTTATTTCTGATTAAAAGCCCGTCTGCCAATCCGCTCAAACAGTCGGGGGAATAGCACGTACACGACGCTTCCCATATTCATCCAACGAGGCAAATTAATCTCCCTAGTTTTCGTAAGCATACTGTTGACGACCTTCTCGGCAACATACTCGGGCTTAAGCATAAATCTCTGCACATTTTTAACATAGGTGCCTTTTTCGTCAGCAATATTAAAAAAATTGGTAGCGATTGGACCAGGATTCACAGAGGTCACAAGTACATTAAAATCTGCTAATTCCATCCGCAGTGAGTTGGTGTAACCAAGAACCGCATGCTTAGAAGCTGAATAGACACTTGATTTAGGCGTGGCAATTTTCCCAGCTTGGGAGGCAATATTGATTATATGCCCAAAACGCCTTTCACGCATTTTCGGCAGCACCATGCTTGTGCAGGCCATAAGCCCCACCACATTCACATCAAACATTCCCTTGATTTCATCCACTGTCGCCAAATGGGCTTCACGGAAAACTCCAAAACCAGCATTATTGACAAGAATATCAATATCTCCGATTGTATCGAAAATCCGTTGAAATATCTTCTGTACCTGAACTGTATCTGACACATCCAACTGATAAACAACCACTTTAACCGGATGCTTTTGCTGGAGTTCCATTCGCAATTGTTCGAGTTTACCAATACTTCGGGCTAATAGCACAAGATTGGCACCGCTAGACGCACATAGCTTGGCGATTTCCGCTCCGATACCTCCAGATGCACCAGTTATCACAATATTTTTACCTTTTAATTGTTCCCTAATCATTTCTACACCTCATCTGAGTTGATTCCAAAGCTAAAATTTAGCCTGAAAAAGAACAGGATTTGTCCCCTTACTACTAATCTCCCCAATAGATGATAAATAGTCAAGTTGTGCGACGGTTTCGGAAATGGTCAGCATCAGTTCGCGCTGGTAAACAGACGGAAACAAGCGTTTACAAATTTCAAATACGGTCAACTCTTCTTCTTTTAACCAGCTATGAACTGTCATGGCCCGCTCGTGCTGCCGCACTAATCGTTTATCAACCAACTCTGCTAACTTATAAACTTCCTCCCCATGCCCTGTATAGACACATTGAATGGGATACGAAAGCAGCTTCTTCATCGAGTCATTATGCTGCAGCTGTGGCTTCGGTCTTTCAATTTCACCAGGGGCCGGCGGCTCTAACAATGGATTGGGTGAAATATGTGCTAAAATCAAATCTCCGCCAATTAAAATCCCATCCTTTTCCCGGTACAGGGCAATGTGGCTTTGGGCATGACCTGGTGTTTCAATGACCTGCCATTCATTTAGCCCAGGAGGTCTCATTCCCTCAACAAGATGTCCGGTCAATGAGCGGTTGCAAGAATATTTCAATGTTTTTCTTAATTTTGAAAGTAAAGGAAAGTATTCCTCAGGCAGTCCGAACTCTAGAAAATGAATACGAAAAAATTCTTCTTGTTCTTGAAAAAAAGCTTCTGTTGGTTGAATCCATCGTTCATTCAGATGATGACCGTATACTTCTAAGGTATCTGGAAGAAAATCAAGCATCCCCACATGATCTGGATGATGATGTGTTAGAATTACTTGCTCGATATCCGCTGGACTTAACCCTATATCTCCCATTTGAACATTAAACGACTCCCAAGCCTGTTCAGTTTTTACTCCAGCGTCAACAAGCGTTAAACGATCGCCTTTAATCAAATAAACATTGACATCCCCAACAGCAAAAGGAGTTGGCACCGTAATTTTTGCTATTCCGTCTTTCCATTTTGTCATTCCTAAATCCCCTTATCATTATTTTCCAATAAAGAATCCATTGATATAGATATGAACATTATGTGACATTTATGATATATACTAAAGTGTAGCGATATTTTAACCAAATGTCATTATTACTGCATAATTTTTTAGAAAAAATAAAAAATTCTCTAAATTTAACTATTGACAGATAGGTTGTTTATCTTGCATAATCTAGTAAAAATTTAATTCGCTAAAGCGATGAGTAAGGCCAGTAAATGAGAAATGGCGAAAGAGAGTGAAGTTCGACGGCTGAAAGACTTCACCGCCCTCTTAATCATTGAACCTACCTTAGGAGCACTTAGGAAAACCTAACGTATATCCGGCGTTATCGGAGTCGAGTGAACCCTTATGGAAATGATGTGAGGGTAATGAAGGTGGTACCACGGAAGTTAGACCTTTCGTCCTTTACGGATGAGGGGTCTTTTGTTTTTTTTGAGAAAATAAAGGAGGAACATACATGAAAAAAATCGCAATTATTGGTGCAGGATCGATGGCTGAAGCATTCATTTCAGGAATTCTTGAAAATGGATTTATTGATAAAAAAAATATATGGATCACAAATAATTCTAATCAAGAAAGATTAGCTAACTTAAAAACACGTTATGGAATTCAAACGACTTATAATTTGAATGAACTGTTTGATCAAGCAGACATTGTGATGTTAGCCATGAAACCAAAGGACGTCGCCACTGCCATTCACTCGATTCGTGAACACTTAACAGAGGAGATGCTCATCGTCTCTGTCTTAGCAGGTGTATCCATGGATACCATTGAAACATTGGCAAGAGTACCACTTGCGATTGTAAGGTCGATGCCAAATACCTCGGCAGCTGTTGGAAAATCGGCCACTGCTGTTGCGGTGAATCATCGTGTTACCGATTCTCAGTTAGAAACAACTAAAAACTTATTTGGCACCGTCGGCTTGGCTTCCGTTGTGGAGGAAGAACAGTTAGATGCCGTTACTGGCCTTTCCGGGAGTGGCCCCGCCTATATTTATTATCTAATTGAAGCAATGGAGAAAAGTGCTGTTGAAGTAGGTCTAGAAAAAGAGATGGCCAGTGAATTGATTGTACAAACACTGCTCGGTGCAGCGGAAATGGTCAAAAACTCAAGTAAGTCCTCTACCCAGCTGCGCAAAGATGTAACAAGCCCTGGCGGAACTACAGAAGCTGGGATTCGAGTGCTTGAGGAACACGGGGTCCAAGAAGCATTCATTTCTTGTATCAAAGCAGCAACGGCCCAATCTAAAAAAATGGGAATGGAATTAAGTTCTAAGCTTCAAACTGCTGACCAACCTTCCTAAATTGGCTTTTTGCCTTTATTACATTAAACTAGGAAAAAAGGCTAGGGAAGTGTCAGGCATGCTAACGATCTTATTTTCTTTAGGAATTCTAGTCTGGATTATCTTTCTTATAGACGGAATAATTGGTTTGCGAAAAATAGATCCATTAGAAAAAGAAGCAGGCTTAGAGCATGGATCATTGTTGTCTGTAGTGGTTGCTGCCCGTAATGAGGAAAAGCAAATAGCTGCAAGTATCCTCAGCCAGTTAGAGCAAACCTACAAAAATGTAGAATGGATTCTCGTCAATGATCGGTCTACGGATGCCACTGGTAATATCATGGAGGAATTAACAACAAAAGACCCGCGCATAAAGGTCATCCATATTGAAAAATTACCTGAGGGCTGGCTTGGGAAGAATAACGCCTTGTACACGGGTGCACGTCAAGCTTCAGGTAGATGGCTGTTGTTTACTGATGCAGACATACAATTTGAAAAACAAGCATTCGCAAAAGCGCTTCATTATTTTGAAAGGAATGACTTGGAGCACCTAACTGCTGCGCCAAACTTAAGCGCTAACCGGTTTTGGTTAAAAACATTTGTTGCCTTTTTCCTGTTTGGCTTTTCATATTTCAAACGTCCGTGGTTAGCCAACAACCCCAAATCAAAGATTGGAACTGGAATCGGCGCTTTTAATCTAGTTTTAAAAGAAGCTTATGAGTCTTTTGGAACACATGAAAGAATAAAAATGCGTCCGGATGATGACTTACAGCTCGGGATGAAGATGAAAAAAGCTGGCTATCGACAAAGTATTGTAACTGCATTACATTTAATTGAAGTAGAATGGTATGGAAGTTTAAAAGAAGCTTTTATCGGCCTAGAAAAGAATACATTTGCCGGATTACACTACCGAATCAGCATGGTTATATTTGCAATCCTCGGGGTTTTTATCACTAACGTTTTGCCCTTTGTGACGATTTTTTCCGGGAACAAGACTGTTGTCCTATTATCCTTTGGAAATATCATGCTAAGCGGAATACTTTATGTAATGGTCATAAGAAAATTAACCCTATTCTCCCCGCTCATGTTTTTGGTTTTGCCAATCACTGCCCTGTTGTTTATATATTCGATTATTCGGGCGAGCCTTCTAACCTTTAAGCGTGGCGGTATTGTTTGGAGGGGAACCACCTATCGGTTAAGCGAACTCAGAGAAAAAGAGTAGAAGCTTAGTTTTTTCAATAAAACATTCCTTTTGCTATACTATAAAAGGAATGTTTATTATTGATTTCGGGAGGCTTCTAAATGGCAATAAAACTATTTTCCCCCTATACCATAAAAGGTATCACATTTAAAAATCGTATTGTCATGGCACCGATGTGCATGTATTCGAGCCATAACGAAGATGGCCATATCCAAAACTGGCATCGCACTCACTATACAACCAGAGCCGTTGGTCAGGTTGGTCTGATTATAGTTGAAGCAACTTCCGTAACACCTCAAGGAAGGATTTCAACTAGAGATTTAGGGATCTGGAGCGATGAGCATATAGAAGGTTTTAGAGAGCTTGTTAGTCTAATGAAAGAGCAAGGAGCCCAAACAGGAATTCAACTCGCCCATGCCGGCAGAAAAGCCGTATTAGAAGGTGAAATTCTTGCCCCATCTGCATTAGCTTTTAATGAGAAAATGAAAACGCCAAAGGAAATGTCCAAAACGGATATTGAAGAAACAATCGAAGCATTTAAAAAAGGGGCGAAGCGTGCAGCAAAAGCCGGTTTCGATGTGATTGAAATCCATGGCGCTCATGGGTACCTTATCAATGAATTCCTATCACCTCTATCCAATAAAAGAACCGATGAATACGGTGGCTCTGCCCAAAACCGCTACAGATTCCTCCGAGAAGTGATTGATGCAGTAAAAACCGTTTGGGAAGGTCCATTATTTGTGAGAGTTTCTGCACATGATTACCACGAAGAAGGGTTAACACCAAATGATTACATAACTTATAGTCAATGGATGAAAGAACAGGGTGTCGATTTAATCGATGTAAGTTCTGGTGCGGTTGTCCCCGCCCATATTGACGTATATCCTGGATACCAAGTAAAATACTCTGAAACCATTAAGAATGGTGCTAGCATTTCCACCGGCGCTGTAGGGTTAATTACTACAGGGATTCAAGCGGAAGAAATTTTACAAAATGAAAGAGCAGATTTAGTCTTCTTAGCTCGTGAATTACTTCGCGATCCATATTGGCCGCGGACTGCAGCCAAGGAACTTAACGTAAGTATCGAAGGACCAAAGCCATACGAACGCGGCTGGATTTGAATCGTATAAATCAAACGCACTTACCTAATTTTTATGGTAAGTGCGTTTTTACATTACTTGAGTGGCAGGTTTATTTCTTTAAAATCCTCAGCAATATCCGTATTCAGGAATACTTCTTTCGCCTCATCTACTAATTCTTGCCAAGCATTTCGATCATAACGAGAGCTAATGTGGGTTAGACATAGCAGCTTACAACCGGCCTTCTTTGCAACATCGGCAGCTTGATGTGTGGTTGAATGAAAATAGTCATGGGCCAGCTTTTCTTCATTAGCAGAAAAAGTCGCTTCATGTACCAGTAGATCGGCATTCTTAGCCAAGAAAATTGCATTTTCGCAATAGCGGGTATCACCTAAAATCGTAACAACTCTCCCCTTCTGTTCCGGACCAAGAAACTCCTTAGGATCAATTGTCCTTCCGTCATCCAGGGTTACAGCTTCACCATTCTTAATTTTTCTAAAAATAGGTCCAGGCTGTACACCCGCTTCCTTCAACTTATCAGCAAGCAATGTTCCAGGTCTGTCCTTTTCTACAATTCGATACCCATAGGAAGGTATTCCGTGGTCAAGCCGTCTGACTTCCACCGTAAACTGCTCATCTTCAAAAATAATTCCCTCTTCGATTTCAATAACAACTAAAGGATATTTCAAATAAGTCTGACTTATCGAAAGGCTGACATGAATATAGTCTTTTATCCCTTTGGGACCATAAACCGTTACCTCAGATTCCCCGCCTTGAAAAGAGCGGCTCGATAATAATCCTGGCAGCCCGTAGATATGATCACCGTGAAGGTGGGTAATAAAGATTTTTTCAATTCGCCGCGGTTTTATAGAAGTATGTAAAATTTGATGCTGGGTAGCCTCACCGGCATCGAACAACCAAACAGCCCCCCGCTCCTCAAGCAATTTCAGTGCAATAGACGTGACATTGCGGAGTTTTGCCGGCATTCCAGCCCCTGTTCCTAGGAAAAAAATATCCACAATAATAAACTCCTCTCAAATTCCGTTCCTTTGTTTCCAATATTGATAATATAGCACAAACAAATATTATTTTCTCCTCCAAGGGCAGCTAGTGATAAGTGAATATCAGGAATTATTATGTGAAAAATAAAAGAAATTGTCTAATTACGTTGTATTATTTTTGCGAAGTCTAGACGAATGAGATAAAATCAAACAATATAAACATAAGAGTAATATGCAATTTTACATAAACAGAAAAGAGGTATTTACTTTGGAGCAAACTGGAAACATGACTTCATTAATTATGATTTTTGGTGCGACTGGTGATTTAGCAAAGCGGAAGTTGTTTCCTTCCCTTTACCGGTTATTTGAGAAAGGAAAATTAACTAAATTTGCGGTGGTTGGGGTTGCAAGAAGATCGCTATCCAATGATGAATTTCAGCATTCAGTCAAAGACTCGGTCATCTCAGCCTTAGGAAATAAAGATAAGATTGATGATTTTATCTCGCATTTTTACTATCAATCGCATGATGTTAGTGATTCCAACTCTTACGCATTGTTAAAAAATTTAGCAGATGAGATTGATCAAAACTATCAATTAGAAGGCAATCGTATCTTTTACCTTGCCATGGCTCCTGAATTTTTCGGAACGATTGCTTTACACTTAAAATCAGACAAACTTACAGAGGTAAAGGGTTATAAACGCCTCGTCATTGAGAAACCATTCGGACATGACTTAGAATCTGCCATCGAGTTAAATAGACAAATTAGAAGTGCATTTAAAGAAAAAGAAGTATATCGTATCGATCATTATTTAGGAAAAGAAATGGTGCGGAATATAGAAGTAATTCGATTCGCCAATGCTATATTTGAACCGCTTTGGAATAATCGTTATATTTCAAATATTCAAATTACCTCTAGTGAAATACTCGGGGTTGAAGAACGGGGCCGTTATTATGAAACAAGCGGCGCACTTAGAGATATGCTTCAAAACCACATGATGCAAATGGTAGCCTTGCTTGCGATGGAGCCACCAATCAACCTCTCCACCGATGAAATTCGTTCCGAAAAAGTTCGTGTGTTTCGTGCACTTCGGTCGGTTGAGGGAGAAAAGGTTAATGATTATTTTGTTCGCGGCCAATACGGTGAGGGTACGGTTGAGGATGTTCCAGTTCCTGCTTATCGTGATGAAACGATGGTGGACAAAGAATCAAATACAGAAACCTTTGTTGCTGGTAAAATCATGATTGATAATTTCCGCTGGGCTGGTGTTCCGTTCTACATTCGGACAGGAAAAAGGATGTCAACAAAATCAACCAAAATTGTCGTTCAATTTAAAGATATTCCGATGAATTTATATTATCAAACGGAAAAAATGCTAAACCCAAATCTCCTTGTAATTCATATTCAACCTGAAGAGGGAATTACATTACATCTTAACGCAAAAAAAGCAGGCGGACACTTAGATGCTCAGGAAGTAAGAATGAGCTTTGCCAATACCGGCATCCATGCGATGAATACTCCTGAAGGCTATGAGAAGCTCCTTTACGATTGTATGCGAGGCGATGCCACGAATTTTACCCATTGGGATGAAGTGGCCTATTCTTGGAGTTTTGTTGATAAAATTTCGGCAGTTTGGGAAAACACGAAGGCTGAAAACTTTCCTAATTATCAATCCGGGACCACGGGACCGAAAGCGTCGGATGAGCTTTTAGAAAAAGACGGCTTCTTCTGGTGGCCAGTAACTGATTTAGAAGTAGATATGTGTAAATAAAAAATTCAAAAGCACTACTTTTGTTATGATAGCAAAAGTGGTGCTTTTTAGTCTGGTTTATTTATTTTATTGGGAGGTAATTGGAGAAAATCTTTATTAAAACTTGTTCCAGTACCGATATTATCCGAGGAAGGAGCCTGGTGCTCCCCTGCATTTTCAATGATTTTTTTACCGTATTTTGCACGGAGACTGGACAGTGTATTAAGTAAAGGCTCTTTTTTGGCATCCTTTTCATAGGAAAATAAATCTAACTGTTTAAAGGCATGGTCATGATCAACTAAATCATTTCCTGTAATTCCTAACAGCCTAACAGCGTCCCCATTCCAAGCTTTTAGAAAAATCTGCTGTGCAAAGGAAGAAATGTCCTCATTTTGATTAATAGGATTGGGAAGTTTTTTACTTCTGGTAATCGTTCTTCGATCCTTGTAGCGAATAGTTATTCCAAGAGTTCCAGCTAAAACCTTCTTTCGCTTCAGCCTTACGGAAACCGTTTCAGCTAATGCTGTTAATACACGAAAAAGTTCCTGCTGATTGCTGACGTCCCGAGGAAGAGTGGTTGAATTGCCAATACTCTTAAATTCCTCAATTGCTTCCGGGTCAACAGGGCGATGATCAATCCCATTGGCTCGTTCTTTTAATCGAATTCCATTAATGCCAAGCAGTGTTTTTAATTGAATCTCATTTCCTTTTGCTAACTCACCAATGGTATGAATCCCAATCGTCTGTAATTTTTCCGCTGTCTTCTTTCCAACGCCATGCATTTCATTTGTATTCAACGGCCAAAGAACTTTGGGAATATCACGTTTTCGAAGAATGGTAATTCCCATTGGCTTTTTCATATCTGAGGCGGTTTTCGCTAAAAATTTATTAGGAGCGATCCCAATACTGCAAGGAATATCTAGTTGTTCTAATATCCTTTTTTGAATGCTTTGAGCAATCTCGATTGGACTTCCATATTCAAAACTTTCTGTAATATCTAAGTATCCTTCATCAATGGAGACAGGTTCTACAAGTTCTGAATAATGCCTGAGAATTTCAAACATGCCAATTGAAACAGCTCGATACCGTTCAAAATTCGGTTTCATCACGATTAACTGAGGACAAAGTTTTTTCGCTTCCCAAAGCGGCATCGTTGTTTTGACACCAAATTTTCTAGCTTCGTAATTGCAGGTGACAATAATTCCTCTGCGCTCTTCTACATTTCCAGCAATCGCGAGCGGTTTCCCTTTAAGATTGGGGTCATAGGCCATTTCGACGGATGCATAAAAGCTATTCATATCTACATGTAAAATGACTTTTCCGTTTTTCGGGTACATTTCCTTCATGCTGGCACTTCCTTAACGCATATTCTTCCCTTAGTATATCAAAAAGGAGAACCCTCGGTTAGGTTCTCCTTTCATTAGATTATTGATTTGCTACTTCATCGATAATCGCAAGTGTCATTTCTGCCAGTTTATACAATTCTTCCACTGGCATACGCTCATTGGTTGTATGAATTTCTTCATAGCCAACAGCTAGATTGACAGTAGGAATATTAAAGCCAGCAAATACGTTGGCATCACTGCCTCCGCCGCTATGCTGAAGTTCACAACTACGGCCGATTTTTGCAGCTGCCTTACGAGCTACTTCGACAACATGGTCGCCTTCGCCAAATTTAAAGCCTGGATACATGACCTCTACATTAACTTCGGCTCTGCCGCCCATTTCTGCTGCTACTGTTTCAAATGCTTCTTTCATTTTGCTTACCTGAGCTTGCATTTTTTCAGGGATTAATGAACGGGCCTCAGCTAAAATATCCACACGATCACAAACGATATTGGTTGCTTGACCACCCTCAAAGCGTCCAATGTTAGCAGTTGTTTCATGATCGATTCTTCCTAACGGCATCTTCGCAATCGATTTTGCAGCAATCGTAATCGCGGAAACACCTTTTTCAGGTGCAACACCCGCATGAGCTGTTTTACCGTAAATAATAGTTTTTACCTTTGCTTGTGTTGGAGCAGCTACAACAACATTACCAACTAAGCCATCGCTATCCAAAGCATAACCGAATTTTGCTTTTATCAGTGAGGAATCAAGTGCTTTTGCACCAACAAGTCCGGACTCTTCCCCAACGGTAATCACGAATTGAATCAAACCATGTGGGAGGTTTTGTTCTTTTAACTGACGGATGGTTTCAAGCATAACAGAAATTCCGGTTTTATCATCGGCACCTAAGATTGTTGTGCCATCTGTAACCACATAGCCGTCCTTTATAGAAGGCTTTACTCCTTTAGCTGGTGTAACAGTATCCATATGACAAGTAAAATAAATCGGGTCAACACCCTCTTTAGTTGCCGCTAGCGTGCAAACTAAATTTCCTGCACCGTGCCCTGTCACAGCTGTTGTATCGTCTTCAAACACTTCAAGACCAAGTTCTGAAAATTTTTGTTTTAATACCTTGGCAATTTCAGTCTCAAATTTCGTTTCTGAGTCAATTTGCACAAGTTCTAAAAACTCATTTAATAGACGTTCTTGATTAACCATTAGATTGACCCTCCAATTATATACTCACTAATGTCCAGCTCCAGCGCCTAGGGGCTCGAAGGTCTACAGCCAATCCGTCCAGAAGGTTAAAGAGCAACCTTCTAGCCGGCTCGTCTAGACTCACGCCCCTGGTCAAGGCGCTTCCTCTTTTCTTATTTCAGTATACCTTTTACCAGTAATATCATCAAATTGAGAGTACAAACCGATAGAGATTTTCTTTTATAACGGGATGTTACCGTGCTTTTTATAAGGTCTTGACTCTTTCTTGTTTCTAAGCATTTCTAAGCCTTGGACAATTTTCATTCTGGTTTCGCGTGGGTCAATGACATCATCGACCATCCCTCTGCTTGCTGCCACATAAGGATTGGCAAACTTTTCGCGGTATTCATCAATTTTCTGCTGTCTTGTCAGTTCTGGATTCTCACTATTGTTAATTTCCTTCGCAAAAATAATATTAGCTGCACCTTGAGGTCCCATAACCGCAATTTCAGCATTTGGCCAGGCAAATACCAAATCGGCACCAATTGATTTACTATTTAACGCAACATAGGCACCGCCATAAGCTTTTCTTAAAATTACTGTTAACTTTGGAACGGTCGCCTCGGAATAAGCAAATAATATTTTTGCCCCGTGGCGAATGATCCCACCGTGTTCCTGCTTAACTCCTGGGAAGAAGCCTGTCACATCCTCAAACGTGATAATTGGGATATTAAAAGAATCACAGGTTCTGATAAATCGAGCCGCTTTATCAGAAGAATCAATATCCAGGCCGCCAGCCATTACCTTTGGCTGATTACAAACAAGACCTACAGATTCACCTTTAATTCGAGCAAATCCAACAACAATATTTCTAGCAAAATCCTTTTGAACTTCCATGAAACTGTTCTCGTCAACCACTTGCTCGATAACTTTGCGGACATCATATGGACGTACTGTATCAAATGGAATAACATCCATTAAATCTGGACGATAATCTTCGTCATCCTGTACCTCAAACCTAGGAGCCTTCTCCTCATTATTCTGCGGAAGATAGCTTAACAACCTGCGGACGTTTAGTAACACTTCTTCCTCTGAATCAGCTTGAAAATGGGCATTTCCACTAATGGAGCTATGGACATTCGCACCACCTAATTCCTCAGCTGAAATCTTCTCACCTGTCACTGTTTCAATGACTTTAGGTCCAGTAATAAACATCTGACTCGTCTTTTCCACCATAAATACAAAATCAGTAATCGCTGGTGAATAGACTGCACCACCCGCACATGGACCCATAATTACCGATATTTGCGGAATGACACCGGAATAAATCGCATTTCGGTAAAAAATATGTCCGTACCCATCTAATGATACAACGCCTTCTTGAATGCGCGCCCCACCGGAATCATTTAAACCGACAAAAGGTGCTCCATTTTTCGCTGCTAAATCCATCACATTAGCAATCTTTTTGGCATGCATTTCCCCTAATGCCCCGCCAAAAACAGTAAAATCCTGCGAGAAAAGATAAATGGGACGACCGTTAACTTTCCCGTATCCAGTTACAACTCCGTCCCCTGGGCCCTTTTGTTCATCAAGGCCAAAATCATTCGTACGGTGCTCAATGAAAGGATTTAACTCAAAAAATGTTCCTTTGTCTACTAAAAGATCGATTCTTTCTCTAGCAGTCAGTTTGCCTTTTTGATGCTGCTTCTCGATTCTCTCATCGCCGCCGCCCATCTCAACCTCTCTGCGTTTATCATACAACTCATTTATCTTTTCATAGATGTCTATCATTTTACCCCTTCATCCCTTTCTTCTCACAAAGTTCGAATAATACCCCAGATGTCGATTTTGGATGCATGAAAGCAATGTTTGCCCCACCTGCCCCAGGTCTTGACTGCTCGTCAATCATACGTATCCCTTGTTCCTTTATTTCGCGAATTCTTTCTTCGATCGAGTCCACTCCGAGGGCAACATGGTGAATTCCCTCACCGCGTTTTTCGATAAATTTGGCGATGGCACTTTCTTCTGATGTAGGCTCAAGTAGTTCAAGCTTTGTACTGCCCGCCTGTAAAAAGGCCACTTTTACCTTTTGAGTATCCACCTCTTCGGTTCCAATCAAAGGCAGATTTAACACATCGGTATAAAAGGGAAGCGCTTTCTCAATAGACTTCACCGCAATTCCAATATGGTCGACTTTTTTAATCATTTTTACCCCTCTGTTCTAAATATTAAAATTTATTCGACAATAATCTTATTCGTTAAAAAGTTCATAAATCCTTCCTTAATTACTTAGTTGTTCCGTTGTTCATTTTTGCATTTCCTTGTACAATATAAGTAAAGTTTTAAAATGTTAAGGGAGGTACCCATATTGAATAGTAAGAAATCGAGGAAAATCATTGTTTATTTAATGTTATTTGCTATGCTTGCCTCAACTCTCCTAATAGGAATTGGTTCATTTCTATAGATAGATATAGGAAAAGGGACTGTTCAAACGAACAGTCCCTTTTCCTATTTCATCGCTCCATGATCTTTTGCAAGTGTCTCATATGATTTTTTTGAAGAAATTACTAATACTTTTGTTCCTAATGGAATGACTGGATATAGCGAGGTAACCACTTCATTTTGAGTGCGGATACAGCCTTGAGAGACATATTTTCCGATTGAAGCAGGCTGATTCGTTCCATGGATGCCATAGGTTCTACCATCTGTTCCTTTTGCATCAAAGCCAATCCACCTCGCTCCCAGTGGATTCTTTGGATCTCCTCCAGGAATATTCCCTTTCCGAAAATAAGGTTCTCTGGCCTTTACCGTAATGGTAAAAATTCCTTCAGGTGTCAGCTCTTGTGTTTTTCCAGTTCCGACACTTACAACCGTTTGTACTTTGTTTTCATTGATAAAAGCCATTTCATTTTTACTTTTATTCACAATAAGAAATGGATCGCCTGGCATAGGGTTTGGCCCCAATGGCCAAAGTGGTGACATGAAAAAAGCAATCAGGATTGGCGAAAAAATTTTTATCAAAGCAGCCACCTGCCTTTTTTTCCCTAGTTTGCTTCAATCTTCTTCTGTTCATTCACTATTGCTGATGTTTTTATTCCCTTAAATGAACTTTTAATAATCAGATATTCGTTCATTTCATTTACTAACTGCAACAGAGCAGCCCTCGTTTCAAATTCTTCTCTTGTCTTTGGGAGCTCCATTTCCTCAAATTCCTTTTTCATTTCTCTTAATTTTTCAAGATAAATATAAGCTGTATTTCCAGGATGGACATTTTCAGAGAGTTCTTCCAGAAACTCAGCTACCATATGCCCTTGCTTTACCGTCCGGGTAATAGAAGTGACAATTGGTAAGACACGTTCGATAATTTCAAATTGCTTTTGTCTCATTTTAAAATAATGAAAATAAAGATTCTCATCTCGTAAAAAATGATTTTCAACATCCTGAAGGGCTATGGCTATCGCTTCATCAAGTAAACGAGCCCCATCCGTAATCTCTTTTCCATCCCAATTACTATCCCCAGTACGTAAATAACGGACTATTTCAACGAAGATGATTCTAAAATTCTCCTCAATTTCACTTTGATAATCCTTTAGTTTTTTCTCAACACTTGGCATATAAAGATTAATAAGTAGTGCGACCCCAATACCAATGGTGATTACCCCAAGCTCATTAAAAAAAATAGCCAAGGTTATTTTTTGGGCCATATAAATATGTAAAATAATAACACTACTCGTCACAATTCCGTCGGGCGCCTTCAGCATTACTATGGTTGGGATAAAGAAAAATAACATAACACCTATTACAATCGGATGATAGGAGATTCCTTCAAAAAAGACGGCCGAAAAAGGCATCGCTAATACACAGGCTAAAAACCGAGCCCATGCCGTTCTGAGTGACCTCCGCTTTGTCACCTGAATACATAATATGGTAAGTATTCCTGCAGAAGCGAAGTTCTGCAGTCCTAACTGCTGAGCAAGTAAAATTGAAATGGCTGTCCCAACAGCTGTTTTAATTGTCCGATATCCAATCCGAAATTTCATAGTTACCTCTCCAAAATAGAAAAATAGGCTTTGTTAAAGATTAATGTTGATTTTGACACTCTGTTGGCCTTCGTTCCAGGCACGAAGACTCCTGCGGGAGTACGGGGCAGGGGAGACCCCACAGGCGCTAAAAGCGCCGAGGAGGCTCCCCGGCACGCCCGCGGAAAGCGAAGTGCCTGGAACGGAAATCAACAGACAATTTTTAACACAGCCAAAAAATAAAAAGATGATCGTTAAGACCATCTTTAGCATATCCCTATTAAAGCATTCTTTTGCAAGAATGTCTCATATTTATGATTGCGATTCTCTACAATACTTTTTCTAAAAAGTCCTTAGCCCTGCCAGTCCGTGGGTTATTAAAGAATTCATCAGGAGATCCTTCTTCTAATAATACCCCTTCATCAAGGAAGATGATCCGGTCAGAAACTTCACGAGCAAACCCCATTTCATGGGTAACAATGGCCATGGTCATTCCTGTTTGCGCAAGATCCTTCATTACATTAAGTACTTCTTTTACCATTTCTGGGTCAAGTGCGGATGTTGGTTCATCAAATAACATTAACTTCGGTTCCATCGCGAGTGCACGAGCGATCGCCACACGCTGCTTCTGTCCACCTGATAAATTATTCGGAAATGCTTTTTCTTTATCAGTAAGACCAACGCGTGCAAGCAATTCTCGGGCTTTTTTCTCAGCAAGTTCCCGCGATTCGCCTTTTACTTTCATCGGTGCATAAGTTAAGTTATCCAAAACCGACAGATGTGGAAATAAATAAAAGTGCTGAAAAACCATGCCGATTTGTTCACGCGCTTTCATGATATTCGTTTTGCTATCGGTAAGCTCTTGATTATTAATCCAAACTTTCCCTTTGGTTGGTGTCTCTAACAAATTTAGGCAGCGAAGAAAGGTAGATTTACCAGAACCCGATGGTCCAATGATCGAAACAACTTCCCCACTATTAATACTTGTAGAAATATTTTTTAATACTTCGTTATTTCCAAACTGTTTATAGAGGTTTTCCACTTTAATCACTGTACTTCAGCCTCCGTTCAAACCGTTTACCTGCCAAAGTAAGCACCATAACTAAAATCCAATAGATGAAACCAACAAAAATTAATGGTTCAAAATTACGATAAGTATCTGCTCCAACAACCTGTGCACGGCGCATCAAGTCTAAATAACCAATCGTCGAGACGATGGCTGATTCTTTGGTTAAGGTAATAAATTCATTCATAAGTGCAGGTAAAATATTTTTTAGTGCTTGTGGTAAAATCAAGTCCTTCATCATTAGACGATAAGGAACTCCTAGTGCTTGGGCTGCTTCGGTTTGACCCTTATCAACTGCTTGTATTCCGGCCCTGATTATCTCCGATACATAAGCTGATGAATTTAAACCAAAAGCTAGGATAGATGATAAAAATGGTGAAATGTCATAACCCGTTAATTGCGGAATGGCAAAATAGATTAACATCAATTGTAAGATTAATGGTGTCCCACGAAAAATAGATGTATATAGATCCCCAAACCAATTTAATGCTTTGATTCGTGATATTTTACATAGAGCTAAAATTGTACCAAGGATAAAACCTAATATAATTGAAATAATAACAAATTTTAATGTAACCCATATTCCCTCTAAAATAAAAGGAATATAAGGCACAATTTGGCTAAAGTCCAAATTCATGCCTTACACCTCACTTTATAATTTTCTTTGCAGCATTAGTCTTGTTGAAATTCAGTTTATGCTTATTGCTGGTCTTTTAACCACTTGTCCTTTAATTCTTGGAGTTTTCCATTCTTCTCCAAGTCTTTTAGAGCTTTATTTACTTTTTCAGTTAAGTCACTGCCTTTTGGAAAAGCAACAGCCATACCAGGAGAACTTGTTGTCGGATCATCAAATCCGCCTAAACCTTGTTCTTTTATATATCCGGTTGCGACTGATTTATCCATATAAGCAACCTGGATACGATTTGATAATAGCTCTTGAATTAATGTTGTTGCATTATCTAATGGCTTTAACGTAAAATCAACCTTTTTTTGAAGAGTTTTTGCCCCCTCTTCTTGAATGGTTCCTAACTGTACTCCAACTGTTTTTCCTTTAAGATCATCAATTGTTTTAATATTAGAATCTTTTAGCGTGATAAACATCTCACCTGAATGGTTATATGCTGTTGAGAAATCAACATTTTGCTTACGCTTTTCAGTTGCAGACATACCAGCAAGTACCATGTCCACACGTTTTGCCTGTAATGCACCGATTAACCCATCAAACTTCATGTCTTTTATGTCTAGTGTGTAACCTAATTCTTTAGCAATGGCATTAGCTAAATCAATATCAAAGCCCTCGACCTTACCAGATGGGTCTCTTGATTCAAAAGGTGCAAAATCAGCTGAAGTAGCCATTGTTAATACTTTCTTATCTGCTGTCTTTCCTCCATTTGCTCCTTCTTTATTACTCTGTCCACAAGCAGCCAAAACCACTAATGTTAAAATCATCGTAAAAAATAAAATTGTTTTTTTCATGATGTATCCTCCTATGATAAAAATATCGACTTAATATGATTTGAATTTTTATTCAACAAAACGAATATTAACACATAGATATTATTTTGAAAAGATATATTTCTAATATAAAAATTTTCTAAAGATTCTGCACTTGGTTATATTAAAATAATATTAGTAAACATTGAAAAAGCACCTCTTTGGAAAGAGATGCCTTTAGAAAAAAGTTATTTTACTACTGTTTGACTAAATTCATTTTTCATTTTTTCCAATGCTTCTTTGTTAGTTATTAAATCATATCCAGTTAATGCAAGAGCCAATGCTCCTCTTGAAAGAATCTGGTGGGAGTTATCAGTGATTGTTAAGTCGGCAAATTCCCTTGTGTGAGCAATTAATCCAGGCGAATCAAGACCAATATAAGGATGAATGGCTGGCACAACATGACTGACATTTCCCATATCAATGGAACCATATGAGTCTTTCGCTTTCTTTACCTGCTTAACACCGGTAGTTAACAAATTGGCAGTAAATAACTGGGAAAGGGTTTGATTGGTCACCATATTATCATAGCTTAATTCATAATTTTCAATATGCAGCTCTGCCCCTGTCATCGAAGATGCCCCTTTTGCAATGCTAATTACCTTTTGAACCACTTCATTTAGATAGCTGCGATCCTTGGCACGAACATAAAACTGAGCTACGGCTTTATCTGGGACGATATTCGCTGCTACTCCGCCTTCTTTAATAATTCCATGGATTCTAACATCTGAAGTCACATGTTGACGCAGCGCATTGATCCCATTAAATAATTGAATGACTGCATCCAGAGCATTAATTCCCATCTCTGGGGAAGCTGCCGCATGACTGGTCCTGCCACGGAAATCGAACTGAATCGCATCCATTGCTAGAGATTCACCACTTTCATAGGATTCATCAGCAGGATGTAAAATCATCGCAGCATCGATTTCATCAAAAATGCCATGTTCAGCCATCGGCACTTTGGCACCATTTGTTTCTTCAGCAGGTGTTCCTAAGACCACCACACGTCCGCCAATTTCATCTACCACTTTACTTAAAGTTACTCCAGCACCGGCACTCATCGTCCCGATCAAATTATGGCCGCATCCATGCCCAACCTCAGGCAACGCGTCGTATTCAGATAAATAAGCAATCGTTGGGCCATCCTTCTTGCTATCATAAACGGCTTTAAAGGATGTTGACCTGCCAACGATTCCCTTTTCAACAACAAAATTATGTTCTTCAAGGAACTCTATTAACCGTTTACTAGATTCAAATTCTTGATCCCCTAATTCGGGATGATGATACAGTGTATCACTAATTTCCCATAATCTATTTTGAATTTTTTCTAAATAATTTTTTAATACATTTTTCATGATGAAAATCTCCTCTATATTATGATTAAAATTGCGAAATAATTAATAAATATACATCAAAATATTCATTTCGACAAGAAAAAAAGCCAAATCAATATATGATTTGGCTTTTTTCGTATTCGTTTATTATACTTCTTCACAATGTTGATCAAATTCATTTTGAAGTTTCGATACAACTGTTGCAGGATCATAGCCCTCTATTTGATGTCTTTCCACCATTGAAATAATCTTACCATCCTTTAATAGGGCAAATGACGGCGAGGATGGTGGATAACCAGTGAAATAGCTTCTAGCCTTTTCAGTTGCTTCCTTATCTTGCCCTGCAAAAACAGTGACAAGGTGATCAGGGCGCTTATCATAATGCAGGGCATGTGCTGCCGCAGGACGTGCCACGCCGCCAGCACAACCACAGACGGAATTAATCATAACTAAAGTAGTCCCTTTTTGGTCAAGAGCTTCTTCCACTTCCTCAGGTGTTGTCAGTTCTTTATATCCAGCAGACACGATTTCTTGACGTGCCTGTTTCACAACATCATTCATAAAGAAATTAAAATCCATGCTCATTAAATTCACTCCTTAGATTTATGCCTATACCTACATATTAACAGTAAAAATATGTTTTTTTCAAATGAAGAATCTCAATACTTTAGAAGAATTTAATGGCTGCTTCACTTTCTATCCTAAATAAATAGTAAATAACTCATCAACAGCTGTAGCCACTGTCTTTTCTCCTGCGATTACTTCATTTTCTAAAGTTGATAGGATACTTTTCACACCATTATGATGAAAAAAATGAAATTGAAGTTGGTCAGTAATCAGCGAATAGAGCCATTCTTTCGCCTGGTTTTTTCTTCTTTCGAACAGCACACCTGATGTTTTACCTTTTTGCTCAAAGGACTGAATGACATTCCAAACATCCTTTATCCCCTCTTGAGTCAACGAAGAACATGTATAGGCTTTAGTTGCCCAGCCCTTTGTGGCGGGATGAAGAAAATGAAGAATACGGTTGTACTCTTTTCTCGTCTGCTCAGCGATTTGTTTGTTCTCACCATCAGCTTTATGAACAAGGACAGCATCAGCCAATTCCATAATCCCTTTTTTCATCCCTTGTAATTCGTCGCCCGCACCTGTAAGAACTAACAGCATGAAAAAGTCTACCATATCTCTAATAATCACTTCACTTTGCCCAACCCCGACTGTTTCGATTAAGATGACATCAAAACCGGCTGCCTCACAAATTAACATGGCCTCTCTCGTCTTCCGATGAACCCCGCCTAGTTTTCCTGCGGTAGGAGAAGGACGGATAAAGGCACGAGGGTTCCTTGATAACTGCTCCATCCTTGTTTTGTCTCCAAGGATACTGCCGCCGCTTATGCTTGAGCTTGGGTCAATGGCTAAAACCGCTACACGATGTCCTAAGCTGCAAAGGTACGTACCAAAGGTTTCGATAAAGGTACTTTTCCCTGCACCGGGAACACCTGTTATTCCAATTCGGATAGCTTTCCCACTTTTAGGCAGGAGTTTCTGCAGTAGCTGTTGTGCTTTTTGAAAATGCTGCTCTGCATTACTCTCAACAAGCGTAATAGCCCTAGCTAAAAGACTCCTATCGCCCCTTATTACTCCTTCATAGAGCTCTTCCACCGTCGGTTCAGAACTTTTGCGCTTTTGAAAGCGGATATTTGGTTGGATGGATGATGCTTGACCCTCTTGTTCTTGACCTTTTCTTATCACACTTGAGCATTTATCTGGATCGTTTGGATCGATCCATTCCGGCTTTTGATCAAGAGACATTATTGAGACACTTCCTCATAACCGAGTTTGTGATAAATCTCCTTGACGACCTTTTGTGCGGCAACAGGAATAATTGTACCAGGTCCAAAGATAGCTGAAGCACCGTGGTCATATAAAAATTGATAATCCTGTGCTGGGATAACGCCGCCAATCACAACCAGAATATCATCTCTGCCAATTAATTTTAATTCTTCCACCAATTGCGGGAGAAGCGTCTTATGGCCTGCAGCAAGCGAGCTTATCCCAATCACATGGACATCGTTTTCAACAGCCTGCATCGCTGTTTCCTCTGGAGTTTGAAATAGAGGGCCAATATCGACATCAAATCCAAGGTCAGCGAAGGCCGTGGCAATCACTTTGGCACCGCGGTCATGACCATCCTGACCCATTTTCGCAATCAGTATTCTTGGTCTTCTGCCCTCATTTTCTAAGAATTCATCGGTCATTCTTTTTACTTCATTAATTTCTTCATCATTGCTAAATGCGGTGCTATAAACGCCGCTGATTGAACGAATCACAGCCCTATGCCTGCTTGCCACTTGCTCTATTGCATCAGAAATTTCCCCAAGCGTGGCTCTCGCCCTTGCTGCTTGTACAGCTAATTCTAATAGATTCTGTTCACCAGTTTCCGCCGCTTTCGTTAATTTAGTAAGCGTATCTTGTACTTTCTTCTCATCGCGATTAGCTTTTACTGTATTTAATTTTTCAATTTGTTTCAACCGGACGGCTGTATTATCGATATCCAAAATATCAATCGCTTCTTCCTTTTCTAGTCGGTAACGATTGACGCCGATAATAGTTTCCTTCCCAGAATCAATTTGCGCCTGTCTTCTAGCAGCTGCTTCTTCAATTCTCATCTTAGGCAGACCAGTTTCAATTGCCTTGGCCATTCCACCAAGATTTTCAATCTCTTCAATATGTGTCCATGCTCTATTAACCAATTCATCTGTTAATTTTTCAACGTAGTAAGAGCCTGCCCATGGATCGATGACATTAGTAATCCCCGTTTCCTCTTGCAAAAATAATTGTGTGTTACGGGCAATCCGTGCAGAAAAATCGGTTGGCAGTGCAATTGCTTCATCCAAGGCGTTCGTATGCAGGGATTGGGTATGCCCCATCGCAGCAGCATGTGCTTCTATCAACGTCCTTGTGACATTATTAAACGGATCTTGCTCAGTTAAACTCCAGCCGGATGTTTGCGAATGTGTCCGTAACGCTAATGATTTTTCGTTTTTAGGAGAAAATGATTTCATCATTTTAGCCCAAATCAATCGAGCAGCGCGCATTTTAGCTACTTCCATGAAGTAATTCATCCCAATTGCCCAGAAAAAGGACAATCTTGGCGCAAATGAGTCGATTTCAATACCTGCCTTAAGACCTGTACGTACATATTCCAAGCCATCGGCAAGAGTGTATGCCAGTTCTAAATCCGCTGGTGCCCCCGCCTCCTGCATATGATAACCGGAAATACTAATACTATTAAACTTTGGCATGTGTTTGGACGTATATTCAAAGATATCAGCTATTATTTTCATAGACATTTCAGGCGGATAAATATAGGTGTTTCGGACCATATATTCTTTTAAAATATCATTCTGAATGGTACCAGCCAGTTTCTCCTGACTAACACCTTGTTCTTCAGCAGTCACGATGAAAAAGGCAAGTATCGGCAGAACTGCCCCGTTCATGGTCATTGATACGGACATCTGGTCTAACGGTATTCCCTCAAACAATGTCTTCATATCAAGAATGGAATCGATCGCCACACCTGCTTTACCGACATCTCCAACTACTCGTGGATGATCGGAGTCATAGCCGCGATGTGTAGCTAAATCAAAAGCAACTGATAATCCCTTTTGTCCCATTGCTAGATTTCGGCGATAAAAAGCATTGCTTTCCTCAGCTGTTGAAAAACCTGCATATTGTCTAACCGTCCATGGACGGTTGACATACATGGTTGGATACGGTCCTCTTGTATAAGGAGGGAGCCCAGGAAGATCATCAATATGCGGAAGATCATTACGATCTTCTTTTGTATAAAGCGGTTTTAGAATGATTTGTTCATTCGTCTCAAACAGTAAATCATCGATCGAACCATTTATTTCTTGATCGACTTTTTGCTGCCACTCTTTTTTTGTGATAAATTTCTGTTCATCAAATAAGGAAATATTTTGAAAATCAGGCTTTTGTTTCTTCAACCTTACTCACCTCCAAATCCCTTATAATAGACAACAGCGTTTCATAGCAATTGCTTTTCACATGGATAAACTGCTTAATACCTTCTTCCAGCCAAAGATCCTGTTTTTCTTTTTCTGGGAGTCCCGCTAAGTAAAAAATCCGCTCAGGAAATTCGGTTTTAAGAATCTTTAGGATGTCATGTCCAATTATTTCATATTGATCATTCGTTCCACATAAGCAATAGTGCTTTGCAGGATGTTCTAAAACGAATTGTCTGGCATTCTCAACAGTTATAATAGAATTACTTACAAGCGCTTTCAAACCTCCGGCTGCGAGAAATCCCTTCATAAAATCAAGCCTTGCTTTATGCTGTTTTAATCCTCCGAGACAAATCATACCTACAGAGGGCTTAGATCCTACTTTTCCTTCGAGATCAACTGACTTTTTTCGTAATTCTTCGAATGGTTCTGCCAATCTACGGTTTGGAATAGCCTCTATATTTATTAATGAGTTTTCACCATTTGCAAAATATGAATTTTTCGCTGGCGGGTTTTTATATGGTACCATTTCATCCAGATTGGCGTAGACATTGGATCCCACAATACTTTTCCTTCTTGTTTGGATATCATGAATCTTTTTTTCATAGACCGCCGCTATCTCTTGTTGCAACCATTTAGATTTTAGTACTTCTAAAATCCCTCCATGTGCGTCAATACGTTGAAAAAATGCCCAAGCTTTTTCAGCAAGTTCATTGGTTAGATGTTCCACATACCAAGAACCCCCAGCAGGATCAATAACCTTTTGCAGATGTGCTTCTTCCTTCAAAAGCAATTGAGTATTTCTAGCAATTCTATCCGAAAATGAAGTGACTCTTGTGAGATCATCGAAAGGACTCACATGTAAGTACTGAATGCCCCCAACCACGGCTGCAAAAGCTTCATTTCCAGCCCTGAGGAGGTTAACATACGGGTCATGTAAGGTTTTTGTGTTAGTAGAAGTTTCAACAGCAATATTCATCCTGGAATTCTCTTCATTAGCTCCATAAACACTGCTCACACGGCTCCATAGGACACGGGCAGCGCGAAGTTTTGCGATTTCCATGAAGAAATTGCTGCCAATGGAGAATTGGAAAATCATTTTTGAAAAGATCGTATCTAGATCCATGCCTGCATCCTGAAGATGTTCAAGATAGAATATCCCCTCAGCAATTGCAATCCCCAGTTCTTGAGCTGCACTTGAACCACCATTATGATAGGCACTAGTATCAATTAGAATTGTACGCAAGTTGGGAAACTTTACAGCAGAATTACTAATGTTATTAACCCAGTCATTCAGAAATGCTTCTGAAATAACTCCTTCTTCAGCAAAAATGGCAACAGGATCTGAACCAACATATCCACAGATTTTTTCGCTAACATCTTCGTGCTCTACTATTGCTTCTAATTCAGTGAGGAAAGTGGATTGGTATTCTTTAGCGTTGATTGAAAAGGGATATTGAGTATATGAATCTGCTAATACCTTTCCTAGGGTTTGATCCCCACCTAACAGATTTTTCGAGACATTAAATGAAATGGCTGATTGACCTTTTTTAAATGATTGTTGGAGTTTTGCCTGCAGATCTTCTACCGTTTGGCAGGATAGTCGTTGAGCAACCTTCCAGTCATTTTTCAAGTAACCTAATGGATAGATCCCTCTTCTAAAATCTGAACCTCCTGGATATTCCGGTACCTGACACTCATCTTGACGGGTGTAAAGCGGTTTCAAAATAATCTCTTCATATGTAATAGTTTGTAAAGATTCAACCGATTTTCCTTTTAAGGATTGCTCTGCTTTTTCTGTCCATGCTTGTTCTGATATTGAAGGAAAAGACTGATTCTTTAAATTTTTCAAACTCCTCATCCCCCTCTCGACTCAATTGAATTAAAATTCAAATAATTCTACCTACTACTATTTTATGGTACAAACACATTTCAAGCAATCTAAAAACAAACAACCGCTGCCATGCCTGGTAGCGGTTGTTTTGTTTTAATAAATCGAAGTCGTTGATTTTGAAGTATTTTCTAGTATTTCTTTCACTCGTTGTAAGAAACGTCCGCAAACGAGGCCGTCTAATACTCTATGATCGAGCGACATACATAAATTCACGATATCACGAACAGCAATCATTCCATTATTCATGACGACTGGTCGTTTGACGATGGACTCTACTTGAAGAATAGCTGCTTGTGGATAATTGATGATACCCATTGATTGAACAGATCCAAAGGAACCCGTATTGTTCACCGTGAAGGTTCCGCCTTGCATATCTTCAGATCTTAGTTTCCCGGTTCTCACTTTGACAGCAAGCTCAGAGATTTCACGTGCAATCCCCTTGATTGTTTTTTCATCGGCCTGTTTAATGACAGGTACATAGAGTGCATCATCCGTAGCCACTGCAATTGAAATATTGATATCTTTCTTTTGGATGATTTTATCCCCTGCCCACATAGAATTGATTTGTGGGAATTCTTTTAACGCCTGTGCAACAGCCTTCACAAAGAATGCAAAGAAAGTTAAATTAAAGCCTTCTTTTTTCTTAAACTCATCTTTTATAGAGTTACGGTACTCCACCAAATTCGTGGCGTCCACTTCAATCATCGTCCAAGCATGCGGTGCTTCGTGTTTGCTTCGCAGCATATTAGCAGCAATCGCTTTACGGATGCCTGTGACTGGAATTTCAATGTCACCAACCGCTACTGGAATATTCACAGCTTGAGCAGGTGCCGTTGGCTGGGCAACTTGCGGAGCCTCTTGTTTTGGTGCCTTGATAACGGCAGGCTCATTTATCGCTTCTACATTTTGTCCCGCTTCAGGAATATTACCCGATTCAATAAGTTTTAAGAGATCTTTCCTCGTAATTCGTCCACCTGCACCGGTGCCTGACACCCTAGTTAAATCAATGCCATGTTCTTGAGAGATTTTAAGGACAGCGGGCGAGTAACGTGCTTTATTGCCTTGTTCAGTTTGTTCCACATTTTCTGGTGCACTTGCTGGTGTGCTTGGGCTTGCTGCAACAGATGCTTCAGGACCTTCTTCAGTTGTACCACCTTCCAAAGCTATTGTGCAAATTTGCTCCCCAACGGCTAAGGTATCACCTTCTTCAGCAATTAGTTCCTTAATTACACCTGAAAAGGAGGATGGGATTTCCGCATTTACCTTATCTGTCATCACTTCTGCCAGGGGGTCGTATTTATTTACTTTATCTCCTACAGATACAAGCCATTTGCTTATCGTACCTTCGGTTACACTCTCCCCTAACTGAGGCATTTTAATTTGTTCAATTACCACTATTTACACACTCCTATTGTCCAGCACTGGCGCCTAACCCCATTCAGTTGCCAGGGCTTTCGTTTTAGTACTCAGCTAGTTCGCGCATCGCTTTTTCGACTTTATCTGGATTTACCATAAAGAATTTTTCCATTGTTGGCGAATACGGCATGGCCGGAACATCTGGTCCAGCTAACCGCATAATTGGTGCATCTAATTCGAATAAGCAATTTTCTGCAATGATTGCAGCGACTTCGCTAATAATACTGCCTTCTTTTGTATCCTCTGTAATTAGAAGAACTTTACCCGTTTTTGATGCCGCCTCAATAATAGCTTCTTTATCTAGAGGATAGACAGTTCTCAAATCAAGAATATGAACGGAAATACCATCTTTCGCTAATTTTTCCGCTGCTTGAAGGGCAAAATGAACACAGAGACCATACGTAATGACAGTAATATCTTCTCCTTCGCGCTTTACATCTGCTTTCCCAATTGGCAGGGTGTAATCATCAGAAGGTACCTCACCTTTAATTAACCGATACGCCCGCTTATGCTCGAAAAATAAAACCGGATCATTATCACGAACTGCAGCCTTTAACAGTCCTTTTGCATCGTATGGTGTGGACGGCATAACAATTTTTAATCCAGGCTGATTAGCAAATACTGCCTCAACAGATTGGGAATGATATAGTGCACCATGAACCCCGCCGCCATAGGGAGCACGAATCACCATCGGACAACTCCAGTCATTATTAGAACGATAGCGGATTTTCGCCGCTTCTGAAATAATTTGATTTACTGCCGGCATGATAAAGTCGGCAAATTGCATTTCGGCAATCGGACGCATGCCGTACATCGCTGCACCAATTCCTACGCCAGCAATGGCTGATTCAGCAAGTGGTGTGTCAATAACTCGTTCTTCCCCAAATTGATCATATAATCCTTGTGTGGCCTTAAATACTCCGCCTTTTAAACCAACATCTTCACCAAGGACAAAAACCTTTGGATCTCTTTCCATTTCTTCTCGCATTGCCATTGTAATGGCATCAATATATGAAATTATCGCCATGTTTCATCCCCCTTACAAGTCCGCATAAACAAATTTCAGCGCATCTTCTGGTGCAGAGTACGGTGCATTTTCTGCATAGTCTGTCGCCTCATTGACAAGCTTCATTACGCGGTCATTTATTTCTTTTTCTAGCGCATCGTCCATGACACCAGTTTCCTTTAAATATGCACCAAAGGTAATAATTGGATCTTGGGTTTTTGCTTTAGCAACCTCATCTGGTGCACGGTAGGAACGGTCGTCATCATCAGAAGAGTGCGGTGTCAGACGATAAGAAATGGTTTCAATCAACGTTGGTCCTTCGCCGCGTCGACCGCGCTCTGCTGCTTCCTTTACTGCTTTATAGACCTCTAGTGGATCATTTCCATCAACAGTGTAGCCTGGCATACCATAGCCAATCGCACGGTCTGAAACCTTCTCACACCCCAATTGTTTTTCAATTGGAACAGAAATAGCATACTTGTTATTTTCACACATAAAAATAACAGGAAGTTTATGAACACCTGCAAAGTTGGCGCCCTCATGAAAGTCCCCTTGGTTAGAGGAGCCCTCACCGAAAGTTACAAAAGTTACGAGGTCTTTTCTCTCCATTTTCCCAGCAAGAGCAATTCCAACTGCGTGGGGAACTTGAGTTGTTACCGGAGAAGAACCTGTGACAATCCGATTTTTCTTTTGGCCAAAGTGCCCAGGCATTTGCCGGCTCCCTGAATTAGGGTCTTCAGCTTTTGCAAAACCTGAGAGCATCAATTCCCTCGGAGTCATCCCAAATGTTAATACCACACCCATATCACGATAATATGGAAGAACATAATCTTTTTCACGATCAAGCGCAAATGCAGCCCCTACTTGTGCTGCCTCTTGCCCTTGACAAGAAATAACGAAGGGAATTTTCCCGGCCCGGTTTAATAACCACATCCGCTCATCAATACGGCGGGCCAATAGCATAGTTTCGTACATTTCCAATACTTTTCCGTCATTTAAACCTAAAGCATCATGACGCTTTTCTGTCATTTATTTCTTACCTCCCAAATTCGAAAAGCGGAAGTGCCTTTTCCAGGGGCGACAAGCATAAGACGAGCGCTGACAGAAGGCGTGCTTTTTGCCTTCCGAAGCGATTGGCTTATGTCTTGAGCCACTAGGCACTGTAGCTAGACACTAACACTTTTTCAAAGATTTAAACTTTTAATTTTTTAAGAATGAATCGCTTTTCCATCTACGGCAAGCGCAGCCTCACCAATAGCTTCTGAAAGAGTTGGGTGTGGATGAATTGTATGTGCAATTTCCCAAGGGGTTGCATCTAATACCATCGCAAGTCCTGCCTCCGTAATCATATCAGTTACATGTGGCCCAATCATATGCACCCCTAGAATATCATTGGTCTCTTCATCCGCAACAATTTTCACAAATCCGTCAGATTCTCCAAAAACAAGTGCTTTCCCAATCGCTCGGAAAGAAAACTTTCCTGTTTTTACTTTATGACCTTTTTCTATAGCTTGGTCTTCTGTTATTCCCACACTAGAAACCTCTGGGTTGCTATAGATACATCTAGAAACTAAATGATACTGCAGTGGCGAAGGATCCTTTCCTGCAATATGTTCAACAGCAATGATCCCTTCATGTGATGCCACATGGGCAAGTTGTAATCCACCAATCACATCACCAATCGCATAAATATGTGACTCTTTCGTTTGGAAGAATTCATTTGTTGCAATAAACCCCTTCTCTATTTGTATTTCTGTATTCTCTAGGCCAATTCCTTCTGTATTTGCCTGACGACCTACAGAAACAAGAAGTTTTTCTGCTTTAAATTCTTTCACAGTGCCCTTTACTTCTGCAGAAATCGCTACTCCATTGTCTCTTACCATGGTTTCGGGGAGGACCTTTGCACTTGTTACCAGTTTTATTCCTTTTTTCTTCATCAAGCGCTGCATTTCTTTTGAAATTTCTTTATCTTCTGTCGGAATAATACGGTCAGCATACTCAATAACTGTTACATCAACACCAAAATCATGAAGCATGGACGCCCACTCGATTCCGATTACGCCACCACCAACAATAATAATGGAATTAGGCAATGACTCTAATTGCAATGCTTCATCAGATGTCATGACATATTCACGATCAATCTCAAGACCTGGAAGTGTCCTTGGTCTTGAACCTGTTGCAATGATCACATTTTTAGGAAGAAGCATTTCGTTTTCTTCACCGTTATTCATTTCAACAGAAATAGTTCCCGGCATAGGAGAAAAAATGGACGGTCCCAAGATTCTGCCTATACCTTCATAGACATCGATTTTGCCCTGTTTCATTAAATGTTGTACACCTTTATGAAGCTGGTCAATAATTTTATTTTTTCTCTCTTGTACTTTACCAAAATTTATCGATACATCACTAGTAATAACACCGAAATCCTCACTATGTTTTGCTGTTGCAAAAACCTCTGCGCTCCTAAGCAGTGCCTTACTTGGTATACACCCTTGATGCAGACACGTCCCGCCGAGTTTTCCTTTTTCAACAATCGCAGTTTTTAAGCCAAGCTGAGAGGCCCTAATTGCAGCGACATAGCCGCCAGTCCCCCCGCCAAGAACTACCAAATCATATTCTTGTGCCACTCTTTTTTCCTCCCCATAACCTTAAATTTTAGCTGTTTTAAAATTCCCAGGATAAATTTTTTCCTCTTCTTCGCCTCTTAAGACTCGCAGTGCACCCTCAGCAAGTGCTTGTAGTTCATTTTCACCCGGTTGAACCATGACATCAGCAATCCAATTGATTCTATCGGTAATTGATTTCACAAATCCTTTCCCGTAGGCGAGACCGCCAGTTAGAACAATCGCATCCACTTTTCCAGAGAGAACTGCACTAGCAGCTCCAATTTCCTTAGCCACTTGATAGGCCATTGCGTCATAGATAAGCGTTGCCTCTTTATCACCTGCTGCAATTCGCTGTTCTACCTTTACCGCATCATTGGTGCCGAGATAACCTACAAGACCGCCTTGACCAACCAGCATTTTCATAATTTCTTCCCGATAATATTCACCAGAATAACAAAGGGCCACTAAATCCCCTACAGGAACGGTTCCGGAACGTTCTGGACTGAAGGGGCCATCCCCATGAAGACCATTGTTTACATCAATGACCTTCCCTTGCTTATGGACACCCACGGTAATACCGCCACCCATATGGGTAATAATTAAATTTAAGTCGTTGTACTTTTTACCTAATTCCTTGGCAACCCTTCTTGCAACGGCCTTCTGATTCAACGCGTGGAAGATACTTTTTCGTTCAATTAAAGAAAAGCCAGAAATTCTCGCAATTGGTTCTAATTCATCAACAACAACTGGATCGACGATAAAAGAAGGAATATTTAAACCAGATGCAATTTCGTAAGCAATGATTCCGCCAAGATTAGATGCGTGCTGCCCTGCATAACCAGACCGTAAATCTGTTAACATCACATCATTAACTGCATAGGTACCTCCTTCAATCGGACGAAGTAATCCCCCCCGTCCACATACAGCCGACAGTTTGGAAATATTTATCCCTTCATTATCCAGTGTTTCCAAAATTGTTGTTTTTCTAAATTCATATTGATCAATAATATTTGCAAAAGAGTTGATTGTCTCTGTATCATGACGAATTGTTTTTTCGAAAATAGAAATATCATTATCGAAAACCCCGATTTTCGTGGATGTCGAGCCTGGATTGATGACGAGAATCCGATATTCATTATCGTGCAACGTATTTGACCTCCAATTTTATTTTTCAACCTAATTGCCCCATGAAAGGCAAAGACGCTGAATTCCCATTCAGCGCTTCCAAAAACTATTTTTTGTCAAAAAGGTTTATCTTGAAATTCTATGACTTAAAATATGATGACCGTTTTGGAGAAATTGGCTTCTTGAATTACGAATTCTTGCGATTCTTTCTTCTGCCATCCTATCAGCAGCTACGTAAGTTGGAATACCATCACGTTTTGAAATTTCAATAACTTTTTCAATGGTAGAATATAGCTGTTCAACCTTTTTCATTGCCCGCTCTTGGTTATAACCATATAATTCATCTGCCACATTGATTACGCCTCCAGCATTAATTACATAATCCGGTGCATAAACGATACCCATTTCATGAATAATATCTCCGTGGCGGGTATCTTTTAATTGATTGTTCGCTGAACCAGCAATTACTCTTGCTTTTAACTGTGGAATGGTTTCGTCATTAATTGTTGCTCCGAGTGCGCATGGGGCATAGATATCACATTCCACACCATAAATTTCATCAGGATCAACAGCGAGAGCACCAAATGCTTCAACCGCACGGTTAACTGCCTCTTTATTAATATCAGTTACAATCAGCTGTGCTCCTTCTTCGTGCAGATATTCGCAAAGTGTATATGCAACATTTCCCACACCTTGAACAGCCACTACTTTTCCTTCAAGAGAATCTGAGCCAAACGCCTCTTTCGCAGCAGCTTTCATACCACGGTATACACCAAAAGCTGTTACTGGAGATGGATTACCAGATGAACCAAATGCTGGAGAGATTCCTGTTACAAAATCTGTCTCTTCATGAATTAAATCCATATCAGCCACCGTTGTACCAACATCTTCTGCGGTAATATATCTGCCGTTTAATCCTTGAATGTAACGGCCAAATGCACGGAACATTTCTTCATTCTTATCTTTTCTTGGGTCTCCTATGATAACGGTTTTACCACCGCCAAGATTTAATCCAGCAGCCGCATTCTTATATGTCATTCCTTTTGCAAGTCGGAGGGCATCCTCAATGGCTGCTTCTTCAGATGCATAAGTCCACATCCGTGTTCCACCTAAAGCTGGTCCTAAAGTTGTATCATGAATAGCAATAATCGCCTTTAATCCTGATTGTTTATCCTGACAGAATACCACTTGCTCATAATCGTATTGTTCTAGGTATTTGAAAATTTCCATGTAAAATTCCTCCTCAAATGATTTACTATCTAATTTGATGTAGCACAGCATAACGCTAGTGCAAGTGAATAAAGCTTACTTTCAGCTGAATCTGCTCTGGATGTTAACACAATGGGTGCTTTTGCTCCGGCAATAACGGCGCCAACTTTTGTATTTGCAAAATAAATTAATGATTTATATAATACATTTCCAACCTCAATTGTTGGGACTAATAAAATATCTGCACTTCCCGCTACTTCACTATGAATCCCTTTATGTTCTGCAGCAAGCGCTGATACAGCATTATCTAAACCTAAAGGACCATCAACAATACAGTCCGGAATTTGCCCTCGTTTATTCATTACCGTTAATGCAGCTGCATCCAAAGTAGCTTGCATAGCTGGATTAACCACTTCCACCGCAGCTACAGGGGCCACTTTCGGCACATCTATTCCAATAGACCTTGCAATGGAAACTGCATTTTTAATAATTTGTGCTTTCTGTTCTAAATCGGGAGCAATATTCATTGCAGCATCTGTAATGATCGTAAAACGATTGAAGCCAGGAACTTCAAACACAGCAATATGTGATAAGACATTTCCTGCCCTAAGTCCATACTCCCTATTTAAAACTGCTTTTAATAAGATATTGGTTGGGATATTACCTTTCATCAAGACATTTGCTTCTTTATTAAAAACTGCTTTTACTGCTAATTCTGCCGCTAAAGCATTCGAATCAGCATTGACAACTTTTAAATTAAGATTGCTGATGTTCGGGTGTTTTTCTTTAATAATGGATTTGATTTTTTCTTCGTCACCGTAAAGTATAAATTTTGCAAGATTTTGCTCTAATGCAGCGATAACCGCTTCAATGACTTCTAAATCTTCTGCCGCAGCAACTGCAACGGTGTTTGTACGTACTTGGGCTGCTTTGTCAATAAGTGAATCAAGCAACAAGTTGTCATCAACCCTTTCTCCTCTTCCTGCAACTCCCATAATATAATATGCAATTTCCGTGCCAAACCACCTTCAATGAAAACGCTTTACTACCCACACTTAAGTGTGCACTTTTTTTCATTATATGAAATTTATTGCATGCTATTTTTTTCAATATTATATTTTTCAATCTTATAGTATAAATTCCTGACAGACAATCCGAGCGTCTTAGCTGTTAATGTTTTATTCCCATTTAAACGAAGAAGTGTCTGGTTAATTATTTTAGCCTCAAATTCTTCCATCATATCTGATAAGGTTCGATCCATAACCATTGAATCAGTACTATTACTTACAGATGATTCCGCTAAATTCTTTTTATTTTTTAATTCTGGTAAGTGCTGAACATCAATAAACTGATCATTATACTTCATAAAAATAATCGCTCTTCCAAGAATATTTTCTAATTCTCTTACGTTACCCGGCCAGTCATATTCCATTAATTGCTTCAGTGCCGCTGGGGTTATACCTTCTACATTTCTCCCATAGTCCTGACTTATTTTTTGAATTAGCCTCTCATTTAAAAGAGGGATTTCCTCCTTACGTTTCCTTAAAGGAGGAATATGGATTGGCATACGATTTAATCGATAATATAAGTCTTCCCGAAAGGAGCCTTTAGCAATACCTTTTTCTAAATTGACATTAGTTGCCGCAATAATCCTAACATTAATGGAAATAGGCTTAGTCCCGCCTACCCGGATTATCTCTTTTTCCTGAAGAACCCTTAGCAGTTTTGCCTGTGTATTCACTGGAAGTTCACCGATCTCATCAAGGAAAATACTTCCATTATTAGCCTCCTCAAAAAAGCCTCTTTTTCCGCCTCTTACCGCCCCTGAAAAAGCACCCTCTTCATAGCCAAATAGTTCACTTTCCAACAATGTTTCTGAAATTGCAGCACAATTAACCCTGATAAATTTGTTATATTTCCGATCACTTGCATTATGTATAGCATGTGCAAACAATTCCTTTCCTGTTCCCGATTCACCTCGCAGGAGGACGGTTGCAGGAGTTTTTGCTCCTAATTTCGCTTGTTCTATTGCCAGCATCATTTCATCGGATTGACCAATGATATCCTCAAATGTATATTTGGCTTCAAGTTTGCGAATGAGTTGACGTGCACGATTCAATTCCCTATTTAATGATTTCATCTCGGACATATCGTGGATAACACCAACACTGCCTTTCAATTTTCCTTTTACAATAATTGGTGCAACATTGACTATAACTTCTCGTTTACTTGGTCCCACTCTCATCGGTACCCCGCGGACGGCTCTCCTTGTTTGCAGCACTTTCATATGCATACTTTCGCCCTCAGATATATCAGTTGTGGCAGGTTGGCCTATTACTTGCTCCTGAGTAAGACCGGTAATTCGTGAGTATGCAGGATTAATAAGTATTCCCCTGCCATTCTCATCCACAACAGAAATGGCATCATCACTAGAATGAATAATAGCCTGAAGCATCGTTTGAATTTCACGTAAATCTGTAAGTTCCTCCGCAAGATTAACAACTTCAGTAATATCTTTGAAGACAGCAAATGCTCCAATCAGGGTGCCATTTTCCTCAATAATAGGAATCCTTGTGGTAATAATTTTTCGATCATTTTCCAATACCATTTCTTGATTTGCTTCAATTCTTCTTGACTCAAGGATGAATGGGAGCCTGCTTGTAGGAATAACTTCAACTACATATTTGCCTATTGCCTGTTCTTTTGTTACACCGATAATTTCTTGTGCACGTGTGTTAAATAAGATGACTTTACCATTTTTATCAATAACAACCATTCCGTCATTGGTTGCATTAAATATAAGTTCTTGCTGGTAGGATTCATTTTTGTGCTTTTCAATGAGATCTTCCTTTTCTTCCATAATCTTTGCAACTAGAAAGGCAACGCTTCCCGGAATCAAAACAGTCTGTTTATTTTTTGCATTTCTTAACTCTTGGAAAACTACCTCATCTCCAGTAACTTCGATAATAATATCAATTTGATCAGTTAAATAATGCTGCCAGTCTATCCCCGTGTTTATACCTTCTTTACGTGCTAACAAAATGCCAGGTGCATTTAAATTCCGATCAATGACAACACTTACCTTTAAAACTTCAGATTCTTTTAGTATTTTTAAGATTGCCGTACCACCTTTTCCTGCACCAACAATCATTACGTTTTGCATTTAAATACCCCTTATAAGAAAATTTTTTCATAATATTTAAGAAATCCATGCAACTTTTTTCATAACTATTTTATCTCCAATCTCAATCATTGACAAATTATATCTATGTAATAATATTTTCTTGAGATATAATCAAAATAAGGCTTTCACATTGCAAAATTTGATATTGGAAGGATTTATTTATGAAGCGAATTATTGCCCTCTTGATTGTATTAATTCCTGGTATCCTAGCTGCTATTGGCATTAAATTAATGCGTGATATGTTATTCGGAATAGTACAAGCACCATTTCCTAATTTATTACTTCAATTTCTAACAGGATTAATCTTTTTTATCGGCGGACTAGGCTTTGTCGCAGGATTTATTTTCCATCGCGATCGAAAAAGAAGCAAAGTTCAAAAGAGATTTAAAAAATAGGCTGTGTTAAAGAATAATGTTGATTTTGGCACTCTGTTGACCTTCGTTCCAGGCACGAAGACTCCTGCGGGAATACGGGGCAGGGGAGACCCCGCAGGAGCAAAGCGACGAGGAGAAGGAAAAGCGGAAGCGCCTGGTTCAGCCCCGACAAGCGCTGGAGGGCCTGACGTTGAAGTCGTTCTTTGACTTCAGCGGCAACCCCGAAGCGACCTCGAGGGGCTAGGCGCTGTAGCTGGACAGGCTCCCCGGCACGCCCGCGAACCGCTCGTGCCTGGAACGGAAATCAACAGACAAGTTTAACACAGCCCAAAAATAAAAAGAGGCCTCTACGGTCTCTTTTCAAATTGCTTTCGTATTTTTAACGCCTTAACAGGGTCATCAGTAATTAGAGCAGTACAATTAATATTAAAAAGACGCTGCAAATCCACTTCTTTATTTACCGTATAAGGTCGTACGGCAATTCCATTTTCAATGGTTTTAATGATAATCTCATCAGACATCGCAGAATATTTAGGATGAATCCCTTTTGCTCGAATCGCTTTTGTATAAACCCAAGGCATGTATATTCCTTCTAGAAATAGAGGGGCTGTTTCTATTTCAGGTGCTATACTGTAGGAATAGACGATACTATAATGATTAAATGAGGAAATAATAATTCTATCCACTAACTTATATTTGTGAATAAGCTGAATGACTTTTTCTTCCATTCCCTTATAAGGAATGAGTCCATTTTTGAGTTCAATATTACATAACAGGTTATTTGTGCATAGCCATTCAAACACTTCCGTTAATGCAGGGATTGGTTCCATTTTGTTGTTTTTTTTATTTGCATTCAATTTTCTAAGATCTTTATATAAAAAATCTTTTACAAACCCTTTCCCTGTCGTTGTTCGATCAACTTTTTCATCATGGATGACAACTATTTCTCCGTCCTTAGTTAATTGTACATCCAATTCTAATCCGTCAGCTCCGGCTTTTTCTGCTTCTTTAAAGGCTGTTAGTGTATTTTCGGCATAAGAAGCGGAATAACCACGGTGCGCAAAAATCTGAGTCATCTCTTCACTTCCCAACTTAAATATAGGAGGATTACAAATGAAACCCTTACAGTTATCACCTGAAACGGCCATAAAGCTTTCCCAAAAATTAAATGTTCCGATAGAACAGCTTATGCATATGCCTCAACATATTCTTATTCAAAAACTGATGGAATTGGAGAACGAAAAGAAATAAATTTCTAAAATGTTTAACCAAATTTTAAAAGTAAAAGAAAAGCCTTCATTTCTACGATGAAGGCTTTCATTCATTGTTATTCTTTTCAAGATGCTTTATGCTCTAGACGGAGCTTGTCAGCGACCATTGCAATGAACTCGGAATTGGTTGGTTTTGCCTTGGACATGCTCACTGTATATCCGAACAAAGAGGAAATGGAATCAATATTCCCACGGCTCCATGCAACTTCAATCGCATGGCGGATTGCCCGTTCTACACGACTTGCGGTCGTGTTATATTTTTTAGCGATAAAAAAATGTTCGGATTTTGACCTAATAAACTTTGTCATCTCATATGTATTTGTTGGTTTTTAATAAAGTATTTGTTGCTTTCCATTAATTATATTCATACTTGGAATTTAATTCAAGTTATTTCCTATGGCGGGATTACCTTTTTAGTAAGAAAAATCTCATAGCACCATTCTTAATTCAAATCTACTTCCTGCGATTGGACAATAATTTCTTCAATTTCTTTCAAATACATGTCATATAAATCATTCCCCTTATTTGTATCCACACAAACAATAGTTGGAAGCTTGGTAGTTCTCCCCTTAGAAGGCTTTGACTGTACATTTATTAAAGTATCATCAAACCTATATAAGGAATAAACCGGGAAGGATTCACTATAATAGAGATTTAATGAACTCTGAGTTTTTCTTTTTTTTACGGTTATCTTTGCTTGGTATAATTGTTTCCACGTTTCTTCCATCTTTATAATGTTAGTCCTTAACTCATCTTCAAGCATCCCAAATTGTTCAGCCAAAGGCATTATAAATGAAGAATTAGGTGATAACAATATTACTCTTACATTACAGTTGGAACGAAGTAATTTATCTTTAATTGTTTCTAGATGAGAATTAGTCCATGTTCTACCATAGACATGAAATATATCTATATTCCGACTTGCTTTTTTCATATAGAATCGATAGTCAATGTCATTAATATCAGAAAAGACTTCTGTTATTCCTGTCTTATCAATAGTCTCCTTCAATTTTAGTTTATTAAGTATTAAATCGACTAATTTTTCCTTCAAATAAAACTCATTCATTATTTCAAATATTCCACCAAAAAAAAGGGCAACAGCTACATTATTTAATATTTCCCCCCACAAATTACTTTTAACGTACATTTCTTTTATTATAATAAGTACCAATCCTGCCACGATAAAAAGCAATGATGTTATTTGAAATCTATTTTTCATATTTTCATTTGCTCTCGCCATAATAAAGTGATTCCCCCATTAGATAAATGTGCATATTGTAATTTTAACAAACTTTCAATTTATTGGAAGTAAAATTGACATATTAGTATTTTATTATGAATTAAATAATATCAATTCCAACTTCGATTTAATATTTTTATTCAAGAAATTAACACGTTAAAATATTGTCAAATAACTGTATTTCCTATGCTTTACACGGTACTGTTATCAACTCTGATTGCGGGAGCGGGAGAGCTATAGCATAATTCATTATCACCATTATTAAAAATGGTGAAAAGTACCCCCACTACCAGTAAAAGAACTTTATTTTTTCTCCTATCCTTTAAATGCTCTTTATAATGCTCCTGATGGCACATAATTATTGACAGACATTCCATACGTATGATTAAATCCTGTTGTAAAACATGTAAAAAGAACCAGTTTTTTCTTATTATTTAATTTCTAAATTTTGGAAAGGGGTTTTGTAATTGGCAATTTACAATACGTTTTCAGATTCTGCAAATACTTCAGTAAGGGCTTTTTTAACAAAAGTAGGTGAATATTACTTAGGAAGTGTATTTAATACTGGAAATGGAAAAGGGCAACAAATTTGGAATGATATTAAAAACAATATCTTCCACGAACAATGTGCGTACTGTGGAAAAACGGGAAAACTACAAATAGAACATTTATTAATGTTTAACAGAGAAGAATGCGGACTTCATCACCCTGGCAATATAGTTCCTTGTTGTTTAAACTGTAATACCAGAAAAAAAGATTCAGCAGGTAAGTATTTATCATGGCAGGATCACCTGGTAAAAATTTGTGAGGAAAATGGTGATTTACCTTCTGTTGAGAAAAGAAAAGCAAAAATTAAACAACATATTGAGGAAGGTCCATATAAATATCCTGCTCTATCAGATGAAGAGCAAAAAGCAATTAAAGTTATTGCTAAAAGACTGTATGAGCATATTAAATTAGAAAATAATAAATGCCTTGACTTATACACTGATTTACAAAGTGAATTTTTAAAATAATATAAAGAGTTTGATGAATTACATTAATATCTTTCCAATAAAAATAATTAATAGGTGGAAATTCTAATTTATGGGTTTATTAAACAAAATTAATATTTTGTTATTATTATAGACCCATATTTACAATATACTGAAGTAAGGGAGAGACTCAAAATTTATAAACGAGTAGAAAGTATGGAGGAATTTGTAAGTTAAAACATTGTAACTATCAATAATAGAATTACTTCAATTGCTAATAATGTTGATATTAAAAACTACTTACAAAAAAATTATTACAGAGATTCAAGATCTGGATATTAGGAATAAAGTAATCGAAAGGTTTAAGAATGTTAATTATGTACGACCAGAATAAAAGATATTGCTAACGAATTTGTGTATTATAATAAAGATCTTGAAAATTTTTGTGATACTTTAATTATATCCCGTGCTATATTGGCTGGATTTAATACTTCAAATGTGGATATTAGATCTAGTTGTTATGAATCAATTATTGACAATGAAAGAAAATGAAATTATTGGGGAGATTATATGGCAGATATTATATGGCAAACATTTTCTGAACAAGAAAAAGAAGAATATATTCGATTTTTGAAAATATTCGGTTCGTTGTCAGGATTATTTAAAGATAATCAAGAGGGGAATAATGCAAAGAAGCCATATCTTTATTATCGTAATCATGAACAACTTTATAAACGCTGTTTTAATGTTGAGGACTTGACACGTAAAGATAGTGCTTTTGATGCATTGGCTCACGTAGGTGATAAGAAAGTAGGTGTGGGATTAAAAACATGGATTCACACTGGTGATTTATCTTATCAAAAAGTTGCTGAATTTAATAAGTTAGCACCAACTGAAATTCGGCCTTTGATAGATCATGCCACTCCTGAAGAAGTAATTACAAAAGTTTCCAAATTGAGAAATGAGCGTATTTGGTTGGATAAGCGTTTGTATAATACACTGGAGGGCGATGATATTTATCATTATATTACTCGTGATGATGATGTAATGAATATCATTGAAACAAAATATGACTTGGTTCAAGAAGATAGCTTGAAATTGATTTCATCAAATGGAAAAACATTTTCATTTACTGATGGATTGAGAAATTATAAGTTTTATGCAAGTAAAAGTGTTTTGTTAGAAGAATTTGACGCAACAAAACCAAATATTATTACAACTGTTCCTATTAGGCAATTTGATGATCCATTTGAGTTATTGCGAACGATTGATTTTGCTGAAGATAAAACAATTCAAAAAATAGAGGAAGTAATTTACTTGCCTTTATATTCAGATGTGTCTTTTACAGTTGAAGAACATTCAGGATTTAATGCTTGGAATGGTAAACCAAAAACAAAAGGCTCGTTAACTCCTAGACCAGTATTTGAAGCTTATGCAACTATTCCGTCATGGATACATAGACTATTTCCTCGTTTCTTTGTTATTGATGCTTTCGATAAAAATGAAATAAAAAATTCGGATGGATTTAATTTACATTTGCCGGATGGAAGAATAATTCAAGCTCGTTGCACACAAGAAAATGGAAAAAGTTTACAAACAAATCCACAATCAATTTTAGGTAAATGGATCTTACATGATGTTTTAGGATTAGGGGCTAGAGAAGTTTTAACACTTAAACGTTTAAATGATTTGGGTGTTGATAGTTTGAAAATAACTAAAATTGATAATGAAAATTTCAAAATAGATTTAGCTGAAACTTATGCGTTTGAAAAATGGAAGATTGATTTGCGTAGCAAATTAGAAGAATTGAAGAAAGATAATCCACGATTACGATTGCCAGTTTTTCGTGACGAACTATTTGAAGCTGAATAACAATAATTCTCTTATTTTGGGGTCTAGCCGATAATCTAGTATACAATTAGAAAAGACACTTTTTGTAACTTTTTGTAATATAATATAAATTACACTTTTACCCAATATAAAATTGAGAGTGAAAAAATGATTTCATATAAGAGAAGGAACTGTCTCAGTATCACTTATTATTGTAAAACTAGGCTCATACTCTAAACAAAACAGTTTCGCTTTTAAGATAGAAAGTGGTGGGCAAGGTATAGACCATGCCCCCAAAAGTAATCAAGGTCAAATTCTTACTAGTTCAAAACTGTGATGTTTATGTGAAGATAAACAATGTGAATGTGGATTGTATTATAAAATCCCAATTAATGCAAGTGAACTATCCCGATATCTAGAAAATTGGGAAATTATTAAAGATATAGCTGTCAGGTTATCAGTTAGGAATGAATAACATCTTTTTCTACAGCTTTATTAGAAGTTAATGCCTTTAGTATTTCTTTTGCAATTAATGAAACAACATCTACAGAAACTGCATTTCCAGCTTGTTTATATAATCTGCCATCAGAAAAGTCTCTCCCCTTATATTCAGTAGGCAATGTATAACCAAAGCCGATTGGAAATCCTTGTATTTTAAATGTTTCAGCAGGGGTTAATTTTCTTACACCATCTTTTACCTTAATTAATGGTACATTGTGTCCTCCAGTTCCCATATTTGCTGTTAAAGTAGGACAAACCCCATTTTTATTTTTCCTTACATACATACCTCTTCTAACTTGGTAAAACTCGTATTCTTCATCGATTTGTTCCTCAATATTTACTCGTTGTTCTCTTCTTTCTTTCGCATCCATACTTAGGTACTCTTCTTCAGTTAAAAAATAAGATGGATATTTTTCTTTTGTATAATAATATTTTTCGCTATCTTCCTTTGTTAAATTAAGGTCTAAAACACTTCTTATATCTTCTCTTCGTTGTTCTTCTGATTTTGTGAGTTTAAATTTGTCAATTTCCTCAAACAAAGTAAAGTGGTCAGCAACTTTTGAATCTAGAAATGCAACGATATAAATTCTTTCACGATTTTGTGGCAATCGGGTTACATCTTTTGTATTAATTACCTTCTCTTTGACCGTATAGCCTAAATATTCTAATTGGTTTTTAATTACTTTATATGTTCTACCATTATCGTGAGTTTTAAGATTTTTTACGTTTTCAAGACAAAGAACAGAAGGTTTGCCTTGACTTTCATCTAATAATCTAATTAGATCTACGATACTCCAAAATAAATTCCCTCTTTCATCGTCAAAACCTTTTCTGAAACCAGCTATACTGAAAGCTTGACAAGGGAAGCCACCTACTAAAACATCTATTCTTTGTCCTAGAATATCTTTCTGCATTTGAATATATTTCATTCTTTCTTCTTCATCTACTTCTCTTTCAGGTTTCACTATTTTTTCAATGTCACCATGAAACATTTGATGGTCGAAATTATGTCTATATGTTTCAACTGCGTACTCATCAATTTCATTTGCCCATATTATATCGTACTGGTCTTCTTTAAAAGTGGCCTTTTGAAATCCCAGATCAATACCACCGACACCAGCGAATAAACTACCTACTTTATAGTTCACAATTTTAGCTCCCTTTTCAAGATAATTTTATAGAATTATCTTATCATTCTCCACTTGAAATTACAATTCGTTTTTTCAAGTTGTTATATTCCTTAATTAGATTTCTTAATGAATCACTTCTGTTTTTTCCCTCAAAGGATTCTATAAAATTAATGTCTGTTTCTGTTAATTGAAAGGTATATCCTTTCAATTTTAAGTTTTCAGGGATTTCTTTTCTACCAGAACCTTTTCTTGCTCCACCCCAACCAGTATCCAAAATAATCACCCTTTTTTATTGTTAACGATCAATTATATCATATTTTTATTTGGATTTTGGATTACAAAGAAACTTCATAATACAATACTTCTCATACTTGTCCTAATTAATTTGTTAATAATTAATTAGACCAAAATGGGTAAAAATAAAAAGGCTAGAAAAAATTGTAATGATTTCCCTTCATATTTTTAATGCAGAATAAGAATTATTATATAATACTAAATGTATAAAGGAAATCCATTTACACGAGGTATATAATGGCTGATAACTTATCCAAAGAATTAAGGACAAAAAATATGAAAGCAATCCGATCTCAATCAAAACTAGAAAGTTTAGTATCGCGTGAACTATGGAAAAAAGGATTTAGATTTAGGAAGAATGTAAAAACATTATTCGGAAAGCCAGATATAGCGATTCAAAAATATAAAATAGTAATTTTTATCGACTCATGTTTTTGGCACGCTTGTCCTATACATGGTAGCAGACCTAAAAGCAACCAAGAATATTGGGATAAAAAACTTAGTCGAAATAAAAAAAGAGATGATGAAGTCAATGAATATTACAAGAAAAATAAATGGCATATAAAAAGAGTATGGGAGCATGAGATTAAACAAAGTCTAGATCAGATAATAAGTGAACTTATTGACTTTATTGAAAAAAGTAAATCAGAGTAATAATTGTGTACTTTTAATAATACAAAAAAAGAGCGAAATTTGATCGCTCTTTTTTGTGTGATGTCTTGTTTCTATTTCAGTTTTATCACTCTCCATTCAACTGTATAAATGAAGTTAAAGTGAATTTTTATATTATATTACATTCAATATTGTAGTTTTTTACATACATCTAAATTTTATTATCTAACAACCCTAACATTTGCTCCCTTATTTTTCCCCAATCTTGATTCAAATTAATCGTATAAATTCTTATTGTAGTATCTATTATTTTATTACCTACTTGAATAGGTAACGAATATGTTTCATCGATCGAAGTTCCATTAGTTGGATATACCAAAATACCTCGTGTGCTTATCGTATCATGACTGTGGTTCAAATAGGAGTAAAGTTGGTATAAATGGCTACTCCTTATTTTCCTTACATCAAAGTAATCAATTAATGTTTTCGAATAATATTTGGCATCGATTATAATCTTCTGTTTTTGATCTTTACTAAACAATGAAATATCAGTATTCATCTCTGGAACTAGATTTTGGTTTCCAATGCCAAGATTCCATTTAAGCTTTTCAACGCGAGATTGAAAAGCAATTTGTTCGTATTTATAAAAATTCAATATGAACTTTTCAAAAATCTTCTGCATTTTCTTTTCATCGTTTAATATTTCGAACAAATTTATTTCACCATCTTGCTCTGACACGTTTTGTAATTCATAAATAAGACGTGCTAAGAGTAACATTGTGCGATAATAAAAATTATTTCTATTTAGCAGAACACTGATAAAATGTTTACGTTGTATCTTTATGGTCTCCACTTTTGAAAGTCTATACAATAGTGAGCGAATATTTATTTTTAATTTTTGGGGTAACTGACTTATGCCTATTAAATTTAAAAGTGTTGTTTTTAATAACTGATTCAGCAAGTTATTTTCATCAAACTCATCTATTTCACAAGTCAAATACGACTTAGTATTCATAATTTGTTGCATAGATGGATTAAAAAGAACTTTTCCCCTTAACTGACTAGTTTCTTCTTCAATACTTCGATAACTCTTATATAAGTCTCTTTTAATAATTTGATCCGCTTCCTGAATAAATAGTTTGGCAATAACGATTAAATTGGGCAAATCCTTATCAGCACTATTAATAGCTCGTACCAACTCTGGGATTTCATTTGCATAACATAAAATACAGAATAGATTTCGGATTGGGACTTTATATTTCGAATCGTCCACTTGTTAGCACCTCAATAAGTTCTTTGCACTTTATTTCATCATCGAAATAATACTCTTCAATTAAAGGAACTAATTCATACTCAACTATATTATTATACCAATTACTTATTTCATGAACTCCCTTTACATTTGTAAAATAGGCATGTCCAATTTCAAACCCTTTTCCTAAGCGAAAATCATTTCTAATTTCTTGATTAACTTTATTAATATTATGGACGATCATATTAACAAATTGTTCGCTAATTCCCTTATTGGATAAAAAAGTTACAAATTTATCTAGTGCTTCCCCATTAAATGCAGGTTCAATGTGAACAAAAGAAAATCGTCTTCTAAGGGCAAAATCTAAATTTGCCAATGATCTATCTGCAGTATTCATAGTGCCAATAAAATATATATTTCCAGGTACAGTAAACTCTTCTTTTGAATAAGCGAGTTTAATCTTCTTCCCTCGTTTGTCATTTTCGATAAGCATAAAAAGTTCACCGAAAATTTTAGATAAGTTTCCTCGATTAATTTCATCGATTATCACGAAATAATCTCTTTCAGCATTTTGTAAGGCATCTACTACAAATTGTTTAAATAAACCATCCTGTAATTCAAATTTCCCCTCTTTATTGGGACGATAACCTTCAATAAAATCCTCATAAGAAAAGGATTGGTGAAACTGCACCAGTAAAAGTTGTTTTTCTGTTATATTAAAAGTATTTTTTATTAATTTTTCTGCTATATATGTTTTACCTACTCCCGGAGAACCTTGAAGGATAATGTTTTTTTTATATTTTAGTAATTCAATGATATTATATTGCATTGCACCACTAATAAAGATGTCATCTAATTTTTGTAACTCTTCTTCTTTTTCTACTACTTGTATCTCTTCATCATTTTCTTTAATATTAGGCAGTTGGTTTTTATTTCGGGAGTTTAACAAAGTTTCTAGGTTATTATACTTTATTGGATTTCCTTTACCCTTATGGAAATTGCTTACGTCAAGGTTAATAAGCTTATTACGGATCTCATCTGATGCGAGCCTACCTATAAGAATAAATCTTGCCTCTTTCCCCTCATTTTGGTCAGGCTCATGACCATGTAGTTCATAAACTTCTTTAATATTATTTTGGTACACTGCACAAAAATATTTTAAATTTCCCTCTTCTAATTTGTCTACGCTAATTACCCAGCTTATACTTGTTGCTTTATATAGTTCTTCAGCAGACATTCCTTCAACATATGATTTATTGATTTTAATTAAAATCGTATCTTCCATAGTCACTTTTTAACCTCCATAATCATTTTTGGAGTTCTTTATTATTACGAACTTTTAGTTAGTGTCCGAGCGATAAACCCAATATATCTCTTTATATCACACAATGTAAGAAACTTTCTCGAGAAGTTACGTAATAAATCTGAATCATATTGTGGGGATGGGTCAGCTCAAAGTTTTACTGAGTATCAAAATAGTATTACTGGTGAAAAGTACCCCTAAGCTTAGTTAGGTACTTACCATACTCAGGTAATACTGTCCCATATTAACCAGTAAAATAGGTGGCTATTCCTATAGATTCATTACTAGCAAAAGTAAAGTTATTTAAAAAGAAGTGTAGGTATTTATACCGACACTTCTTTTGTTGTTTTCATTTTTACATAAACGAGGTGATCCTGTACCAATTTTTCTATTGTAACGTTATCTTCATCTTCACATTTGGCTCTAATACTTCAGTTTTATATGAAGCCTTCACACCTTTTAAAGTTTCTTCAACATAGTAAACAATTTCATCAACATAAAGTTCTTCATTCCTCTCAATGACTACTTCACCTTCAGCTTGTAGGGTGATTAACGCCTTACCAACTTCCCCCAATATTCCGTTCATTGTAAACTTCCTTTCTACGTTTAATAGTTTAATTTCAAAAAAGCACTACCCTCGGTAATGGTAACATGACTACTCTTGAATTTTTTTCAATTCTGCATAGATTGTCGATCTTGGCACACCTGTTATTTTTGAAATATCATTTACACTCATTTCGTTTGTTTTCCTGTCATCATATAACTTTAATGCCTTTTGAATTGCCTTTTTGTCTTGTGCCGGTCGCCCCATGTGCTTCCCTTGCTTTTTGGCTCTCGCTCTACCTTCTTCAGTACGTTCTACAATTATATCTCTTTCAAATTGTGCAAATGAACCCAGGATATTAAATAGTAAATTTTGAAGTGAATTATTATTTTTATTGGCATTAAACTCCATATTCTCTTTTAGAAAACGGATATTGACACCTTTGTCATTTAGTTCTTTGACTATCTTGTTTAGGTCGATTATGGAACGTGCTAGCCGGTCAATCTTTGTTACTGCTAGTGTATCACCATTTTCCAAAAATTCCATAACATCTTTTAGCTCATTTCTTTTTATTGTGCTTGTTCCTGTTACCTTTTCAAAGAATATCTTTTTGCAACCTGCTTCTTTTAATAATTGCTTTTGTGTTTCTAATCCGTTCTCCTGGCCGATCGTTGAAACTCTAGCGTAACCAATCAATGCCATTCTAACCATTCCTTTTTGTCTAAAAGTTTACTATATTTTATATTTTTATTTTAAACTATCTTCTAGACAATAGCAACACCTTTTCAGACTAACTTTTATACATTTTTAGTATGATGTTCAAAAGTTGAAACTTTTAGACAAACCCTTCTATTATTCATAATTACATTTTATGAGTATTCGATTTATTCAATATTGCTGTGATAAAATAAGAATAAAAAAGGGAGAAATAAAAATGAGTGGATATAAAATAACTACGACACCTAAGTTTGATGATTTAAACACCATAAATGATATCGAAGTAAGAGCATTAGTGTCTTACTTACTTAGCAATCCAGAAGATTATTTTAAACTACATACTGGAGATAAAGATCTTTATGAAAAAGTTACAAAATTTATAGAAGTAAAAAAAGAACCTATCAAATAAAAGAAGCTTCTATCAAGCTTCTTTTATTTTCTATAAAAAATCTAGTTTTTTTGTATCTACCTTCAAACAATCATTCACAATAGGTGGCATTATTATTTAGTAAAAAATTATTATGAAGTAACTTATAATATTTTTTCCTTCAAGTAACAAGCGAACGCTCACATCAAAGGATTGAAACTCGACTTTGAGTAAAATTCTACAAAAACATGCTTTATGTTGCATTTAAAAGTAATAAAAACAAAAGCGAAACCCTCATGTATCAAGGATTTGGCTTTTCTATGTATATGATGTTCTTGGTATTCAACACATTGGATATATTTGTTGTGTTTATTGTAAATTTTAGAAAGTGTCATTTCCTCGAAATCCACCATCATCAGACTTAACTCTCATGTTTTCTTTATTACACCCTGTCATTGTGTTGCATTTCGGACATTGGACTGTATTTCCTAACAACATAAAAGTATCAAATGAACCCATGTCACCAAAACCTATAGGAGAACGAAACCATTCGCCACACTTTGGATTTGTACATTTTATTTCTACAGAGTTTGTCTTGCTCATCAATTCTCACCTCCTGACCACGAGTATAACTAGAAAGCCAACCATGTAAAGTTACCTAGTTACCTATTCTACTTATGTATACTAGAGGAATAGGAAAATACTAGAAAATTATATGGATGAGATTTATTTTCTCTCGTTCACGGTCATTCACACGATAAAACCCTGTTAAATAAGGTTGTTCTAGGTAGCTTTCATACGTCAATCGTTTTTAACAGGGTTGGAGGAGCAGAACACTTCTTCGTGTAAAAACCCACCATTTAGATAGATTAATACCTTCTTTAATTTTGCTTAGCTAAAATTTACAATAACGTTCAAACGGTAATAAATATAAGTATTGATACCCTTGATACGTCTAGGTTTCCTTTACACTTGTTCATTACCGTTAAAGTGTAGTCTATCCGTAATTACATTCCTTAGATAAGTATTGATGTTTTCAACATTATAATCTCTTCCTAACAAACGTGAAAATTATGTCAAATGACCTGTTTTGATGGTTTCACAATAAAACATTTACATTTTGCAAAAAAAGAACACTTAATCACCTTACGAACTTTAATTGAAGCAAAGAGTTTAATTTTTGTTAAATTCTTAATTTTCCCACTACACTAATGACTATTCTCAAGAAAAACCTTATAATTACATTTAAATACAAGATTTGGATAGAGGGGATTAAAATGGGATTTCGTTATAAAAAAAGTCTTAATCTTGGTGGCGGTGTAAGATTAAATGCTGGAAAAAATGGGATAGGAATAAGTGCAGGCACAAAAGGATTGCGTATTAGTCATGGTGCTGATGGAAAAACCAGAGTAACAGCATCTATTCCGGGGACAGGCATCTCTTATCAAGAAACGGTTGGTTCCAAAAAACAAAATCGGAAGGTTATAATCTTTATCAATCTGCAACTCGTTTGCTTTATGAGTTTGCAGGCACTGTTCGAAATAAAATCGAAGATGGCGAAAGAGCTTCACTGTCCGTGTTATTAAATCAACCATCTACAGTGTCTTTTTATAATGGAGTTATTCATATTAAAACACATAACCTTGAACTAGGTGGAGACGAAATGTATTATTCCATCGACCAAATTAAAATTGAGAAGGATGTACGAGAAGGCAGGTTCTTATTTAAAAAATATCGAGATGTTGAAGTAAGATTAATTTTTGATAATGGCTTTATAACTGAATATACTTTACTTGTTAAGGATGAATCGGTTGCTGACGAATTAATGAACTGGTATTCATCCTTTAGGAAAATAATGGAATCTCATTTCGAAACATTTGATGATAAATCGGATGCTGTGGAAGAAGATGAATTTGAACTCACCTGTACCAATTGTTTTACAAAAGACATCGTAGAAAATTGGCAAATCAGAGAAGATGACGAAAATGACTGTTGGTGGGTTTACTGCCAGCATTGCTCGGAGGAATATCAAGTTGGTATCTCTGAAGAAGAGGAAGAAGCTTTACTTAATAGTGATGAAGCATCTATGTTACCACAATGCCCTAATCCTGAGTGTAATGGTGAAATCCCTCTTTTTGAATCAGATTTTGATGAAGAAGGCACAGCTATTGTTGTATGTCCAAACTGCTTTGAACAAATTACATTCAAACTCTAAAAACAAAGTAGGAGACTACGAATTGTAGTCCCCTCTTTTCTTACCACACTAGCGTACAAAATAGCAATACTATGAATAAAACTTCTCATTTATGTAAGAACCCCCTATAAAAAATGAGGGTTTTCAATCGTTTTCACTGTGCTTGTACGACTTATAAATTTCTTATTAATATAATTTTATAATTCAGTTGTCATATTATTTTTTACGAATTTATTCTCTCTATGCCACTGCATATACTGTAATTGTTTTTTGTTCATTTTAATCTTAAACTTGTTATTGATGTTAAATAAAAGCCTTGTTGACTCATCTATGCTAGCTGAAATCAAAATATCCCCATTATCTTCAAAGCTAATATAACCTTTATCAAATAAAGCATCATGATTTGGACAAAGAAGTAAGCCATTGTCGACATCTAATCTTTCTTTATTATTTGAATGAACCCACGGCTTAATATGACTTGCGATTAAAAACCGCTCGTCCGAAGCACCACATAATTTACATTTCATTTCAATGTTTAACAATTTATTTCTAAAAACTGATTGGCCAATTCGTGACTTAATAATCTGTTCTTTTTCAGTTCTATCAATTACTTCCAATCTTCCTTTATCCATAAGAGTTAATAACTCATTATTATTTATTTCTTGAACTTCAAAAAATGTCATGACTTCGTTAAAATAATAACCAATTCCTTTAATACTTTCCTGAAGTTCTTCGTCTTTCATTTCCCATTCTTCAGTCTTTTCTTGTTCGTAAAAATCTGGATTTTTCTCAAGGAAATTTCTAAATATAATAAATTTCTCTTTTTGTCGTAGCACTGCACCAATTGCTAAGCGAAAACCTGAACCATCCTCGAAATTTTTAATGTGGTATATTTGATTTTCATCTTTTGTAATTAGATCTACAAAATAAGTTATTAAATCTTTTGTCTCTTCAGAAACTGTGTTAAAAACAAAAGATACCCAATCCTTATTTTCCTTAGTTTTTTCTTTTAATTGATCTACATTATAGAAAATAATTTTAGAATCTTCTTTTAACCGTTCAATAAAATTATTTTTTTTCATTCTTTTTTGCTCCTAATATTTAATTCGCTCCTAAACAAATGACTAATATTAACTTCAAGTACATGAAGATTTAAATTAATTTTTACTTGTAACACTCGTTTTTTATTATATAAAATCTAGAACAATCGAGCTATTCTTTAATGGAAAGAATAAATAGTGAAAGGAAACGACCGCAACTTCCTCCTTATTCAACACGTAAAAATTTGTTAATATAATACAAGAGTTTGGAAGATAAATTTTTGCAATAAAATAATTCCATTTGATAAAAATCGAATTTTATACAGCAAAAAACCGAACTAAATGGGTTTATTCGTGTTTGAAGTGATGTTCTTATCTTTTATTTTCTTAAAGAAAATCACACCTCTATAGATAGATATGTGTAAACTTTAGTGTGTTACATTACCCTAATTTAGTAATTATTTTTTCGAACTTCCGTTACAGAAAGTGTTTGCAATTTTCACACGTTAAAATATTGTCAATAAAGTGTATTCTCTAATGCTTTACACGTTACTGTTTTTACATCAGATTGCAGGAGCGGAAGTACTATTACACCTTCCAATCATAAAGTTCTTTTGAACCAAAAAAGAGCAGGTAAATGACCCTACTCTTCTTTATCACTAATAAAATCAGATAGTAAATACTTTATTTCTGCACTATAGGTTTTAATATCATTAATACATATATCAATATCCTTATCATAACTTAATAAAGCATAATTTTTATATTCGCCTTTTTTAACTCCATTATATTTTATTCCATTAAAACCAATGTATCTACAACACTCAGCTATATAATTGGTAAGCAGGTATTCTAATTTTAATACATTAGAACTGTTTGGACTTGTAGAAAGTATACGCCCAAACTCCCCATACATAGAACTTAAATCCAGTATCTTAATTGGTTTATTAATATGAAATGTAGCTATATCAAGCACTTCAGAACTCTTATAGTTTAATTCATATGGAATATATTGTATATTGTCTGTCAAATACAAAACAGAAGAACCCACTAGATTATATCTTCCGTGAGAAGAAACACCAATCGGAGGATTCCACATTTCACTCCCTAAAAACTGTTTTGTTCCAGTTTTTCTGACCCTTCCTCTATAAAGATTTATGTTTTCAAGGGAAATAAATTCATTGTTGCGATAAATCATCTCAAATAGTTCAAATAATTGTAAACCCACCGAATGCTTAAACCCAAGCATGGCATTTTCTTGCAGAAATTTTGAAAAATTAGTTACTTCCACTTTTTTAATATTTATTCCATATGAATCCGCATATTGTGTAAGTTCCTCTAAATCTACTTTTAAATATTCATCGATATCTTTATAGTTGTATATCCTAAGTTCCTGATCTCCATTATCTTCTTCAGATAAAATGGATTCACAGTTTTCACATGCTAGATGAGGTAAAAGGTTATTAATATATCCTTTAGGCACATAAAATTTAGTTAGAAACTCCTCAATAGATTGCCCTGGAACAGTTACGCTTCTTCCAGTCTCACTTTCTAAAATGCTGTTATAAACAAGAAAATCTTTTATTAATTCACATCTAGAGCAAAATTCAATATATCTAGATAATTTATCACCAATTAAAGAAAAAACTTGGGTTATAAACTCATTAATATTAGCTTTTTTTATGAATCGAGATCCGAAGAGGATTGACGTCTTACACTGAGAACATTTTAATTCAACATTAACACTAGCATAATTATTATCTTCGTAGTTTTTCCAATCAATTTTATCTATTTCATGTTTATATAATGTTTCAAATAAATCATCGTCATAAACCCCAATATATGTTTCTAAATATTTATCGTAATTACTCACACTTTCCAATGGTGGCATATCTAAACGTGCCAAAGTTTTATCAAGATCAAGACAGTCAAAACATATTACTTCTTTTATCATAAAAATCAACTCCATACTAAAATATTACACATTTTCCCCATCGTAACAATATTTGTATATCAAAACAATATTATTTTCAAAATAGCTCAGCTCAAAACCATAACACGTATACTACGCACAAAAAACAATCTAAATTGACACCATTTTTTAGACCTTAGTCTGAAAAGATATTAGGATTTTTGATACGTAACAACACAATAGTTATGTAAATTAAAAAAAATATAAAAACCCCATTTCTAATTAGATAGGGGTTCTCTGTAAGTTTGTGTTTGAAATGCTTGATTAGCATTATATGTATGTTTATATAAGGTTAATCAAATATTCCAATACCTCATATCTATTAATTAATCATTACAAATATTTTTTATTTAAAAGTGTATCCATAGTATTCTTGTAGTTTTTGATATGCTTCTACATATTTCCCTTTAAGCATTAAGTCCTTCACCTTTTTATATTTGTCATCTTCAAACTGCCTAAGATTGATTTTCCCACCTAATTCACTGACTTTTGCTTTTTCATCCTCTTGAAATTTCTTTTGTCTTTTCTCTGCTAATTCAACAACATAATTATGTAATGTCTCGTGAAACTCCATTCTGTTCTCAAGAAAGTATTTCATGTCATCGCTATTGTATGTGTCAATTGCTTCACGATTATTCTTCTCTAACCATTTAATGATTGGGTTTCGACCTGCTTTTATGAAAAGTGCATGTGCATCATAAACTAATTCTATATATAAACGCTCTCCTGATTCATCTATTACCTCATTCAATTGTTTCTTGCACTCTTTCCAGTACTCCATTACCAATGGCTTGTTCTTGTATTTATTAATATCTGTAATCGTTAGTTCTCTAAATTCAATCGAATTTTGCAGGTTTGCTTGGATGGTTGAAATTTGTTCTAAAACATAAGGTGACAACTCAATATATCTAGTTTGATGATTTACATCTCTCACCATTTGCCCACCTGCATAATACTCATTAATTACTGGTATTTCACATTTAGCCATCGTGTACGATTGGTGAGTGATAATTTTTGCATCCTTTAATTTTTTTACAACGTGCATGAAATATTTACTTAGTCTTTCGACTTCTTTAACAAGATAGTCTTTAACAAGATAATCTTCACCTTCGTTGATTTTTTTCAACTTCACTAACTTTGATGATTCAGTTCCTAATACCTTGTCGTTATATCTAATTTTACATGCTTTAAACATTTCTGTTGTGATAAACCCCATTTTTTGTAACCAACCAATAACTGTTAAAGGTGTAGCATCTTGTCTTTCTAGTAAAGTCTGCAACATCATAATCGGAAACGCTTGCTCATATTTCAAAGGGACTTGCCCCTTTCCGTTATTTACTCGATTATCTTTTTTATCTGATTTTATTACTTTCTCTTCACCAAAGATAAATTTCTTTGAATAACCTTTACCCTTTACATCAACAGATTCATAAATGGAATCAAGCTCCTTCATTAAAGCGTCGTTGCTTTCTTTTCTCCACTTTTTCCCCTCTAAAACACATTTCCTTTGTTCTTCAGTCCCATGTAATTCCACCACTTCACGTAATGTCTTTTCTACTGTCATCGTTTATACTCCTCTAATTTTCGAATTTGTAAATGGACGTATAATCGTATAATAGTATATACAATTACTATTACTCGATTTTACGTACTTTTCTATTCCCTTTTCATTTACCATCTGGTTTCACTCGCTACTTGTCCACCATCCTTTAAATGTTCCGCTACGCTCCACATTTAAAGCCTAGCCACAAGTAGCACAAAGGCTCGCTTAAATTTAAACTTCTTTTTTCACTCCCTTAACATCATTTGTCCGTATGTTCTAGAAAACAAAAAAACACAAATAACCTCATTAAAAGAGGAAAATTTGTGTTTGATTTTGTTTATTCTAATGTTTTATTTAGTTCTAATGTTATGTGTTTTTATAGTCACTTAAAACCTGACTATACTAAATATTATACCATAAATAATAAAAAAAGTCAAAAAATACGCTACATAACTATTGACATATTTTCAACGTTATAATAAAAAACCCGCTTTATTAAGGGCAATTTTTCAGTTCAATTGTTTGTCTAGGGTATTACCTTCAGTATTAGATCGTCAAAGCAGGTCATAGGCTACCGCACAGAGTGCGGTCTATGCGGAGCTACGGAGTAGCTACCGCAAGTGTATTATCTAATATTCCATTTAGACAAAGGACTATGTTGTTGATACTTCTTCGCAATCTCTTCCCTTGTTAAGTCCATATAGGCTTTTTCTGTAACTGTCACCGAACTATGCCCTAAAATCCTTGAAAGTGTGTAAAAGTCACCACCATTAAGCAAATAATGCCTAGCAAAGTTATTTCGTATTTGATGTGGGTGTATATTAAGTCCTATCTTTTCCCCCGCTTGTTTAAGTTGCTTTTCAAAGGAGTGGATAGTAAGAATTGTGTTTCTTGTTGTAGGGAAGAGCAAATTCGTTTCTGTATATCTGTCTTTAAATTTCAAGTAATGTTTTAGTTCTCTTGCCATAACTTGAGAAAAGTAGACATACCTTTCCTTTCTCCCTTTTGTTCTGGTGACTAAAATCATTCGATGTTTAAAATCAATCGATTCTACATCTAAAGCTAAACATTCGGTAATTCTCATCCCTGTATCCTGAAGAATCATAGTAATAACTTTATTTCTGTACCCATGAAACTTAGTGTAGTCAAACTGTGAAAGCAATCGATTAAATTCTTCTTGGTCGATTCCTGCCTTTTGCCTTCTTTCCGTTTTAATTTGTCCAATGTTGGTGACAGGATTCTTGTGTAGTTCCCCTTCTTGTTCCAACCAATTAAAAAACACTTTTATATTTCGAATGTAGTTATTAATGGTTACATTCGAAACTGTCTTTTTGAAATCCCTACGATTTTGAGGATGATTAATCGTTTTGGATACTTCTCGATTTACTACGGTGTATTTTCCTCTTTCTTGCAAATAAGCCACATATTGCCGTATATGTCCTGCCTTAACTCTTTGAACATCTTCTACACCATGTTCAGCTTTCAAATAGGCTAGAAATAGCTTTAAAGACTGCTCATACGATGATAAGGTCTTAGGTGACAAATTCTTACTTTGACATGCCAATAAAAAGTCCTCAAGATAAAACTCTAATTCAGTTAATTTCATTATTTACACTCCCATCCCAACAAATACAAAACCCAACAAATCAAAGGATTCATTGGGTGAGATGGTAAAAGTTTATTGGCTCTAATTCCGAAATTAAGTTAATTTTTAAGGTATTGGTTGGTTTAGCAATTAACCTAAACCCTTGATACACCTATTTTCAAGATGCTTTATGCTCTAGACGAAGCTTGTCAGCAACCATTGCAATGAACTCGGAATTGGTTGGTTTTGCCTTGGACATGCTCACTGTATATCCGAACAAAGAGGAAATGGAATCAATATTTCCACGGCTCCATGCAACTTCAATCGCATGGCGGATGGCCCGTTCTACACGACTTGCGGTCGTGTTATATTTTTTAGCGATGTCTGGATACAACACTTTCGTAATGGAACCTAAAAGTTCGATATCATTATAAACCATTGAGATGGCTTCTCGTAAATATAAGTACCCTTTAATATGGGCTGGGACACCAATTTCATGAATGATACTTGTAATACTGGCATCTAAATTTTTAGGTTTTTGTTCAGTTTGAGTACGGTATGTGGTGGTTGTTGATTTTCGGGTAAACGAATTAGTATTTCCACTAACTTGTCTAATATGGCTGCCTAGATTCTCCATATCAAATGGTTTCAAAATAAAGTACGATGCACCAAGTTCAACCGCTTTTTTCGTAACATCTTCTTGTCCAAATGCCGTTAACATAATTACATTTGGCAAAACTCCTTTTTTAATTTCACGGAGGCGCTCTAGTACAGCTAAGCCATCTAGGTGGGGCATGATAATATCTAAAACTAGAACATCAGGATCGGTTTGCGCTAACATTTCTAAACATTCCTGACCATTGTGAGCAATCCCTGCCACTTCCATATCATCCTGGGACGAAATAAAGTCCTCTAATAATCCTACTAGTTCCCTATTGTCATCAACGACACATACTTTAATTTTCTTCACTTCCAGTTCCTCCTCAGGGTTCAAATCATAAACTCTATTTCAACTTATATTCTTAATCAGTTGTATTGTCTTAATTATATTCTAAATTAGAAATTCGACAATGCAACAAAAATTCCTCTCATTTTTTTAATATTTCTTAAAATAGTGATAAAATCTTATCTTTTCTTTGTTTTTCTCTCCTTTTCGACGAAAAACGCGTATATTCTAATATTTGGGTTAGTTTTGTCGAAAATTATTTATGTAAGGGCTGTGTTAAACTTGGCTATTGATTTCCGTTTCAGGCACTTCAATCAACAGAGTACAAAAATCAAAATTAACCTGTAACACAGCCTATGTAAAAAAGCAAAATAGGGATCATTCCTATTTTGCTCCCAATGTTAACTTGCTTTATTTTTCGGCATTTCATATATGTTAATTCCAGCTTCATCTAACATCCATTCGATGTGTACCCCATATCCTGAGGTTGGATCATTAACAAAGACATGTGTAACAGCGCCAATTAGTTTTCCATCTTGAATAATTGGACTTCCGCTCATCCCTTGAACAATTCCTCCTGTTTTTTTAAGGAGTTTAGGGTCGGTTACTTTGATTACCATGCCTTTGGTTGCTGGAAACTTTTGCGGGATTGTGCTAACGATTTCAATATCAAATTCTTCAACTCGGTCATTATTTACAACCGTTAATATTTTGGCAGGTCCTTCTTTTACCTGATGCGATAAGGCAATCGGCATTGGTTTATCCATAACACCATTTTTTAATTCTTTGACCATTTCTCCAAAAATCCCGAATGGGCTATTCTTTTGGATATTCCCAACAATTTCTCGGTCTGAAGAAAACCGTGCAAGCTTTTCACCTGGGTCTCCGTTACTCCCTTTTTCAATGGAGGTAACAGTTGAACGGACAATTTGTCCATCCTCTACAACGATCGGTTGTTTTGTATCCATATCAGATATTACATGCCCTAGAGCACCATATTTTTTTGATTGTGGGTGAATAAATGTCATTGTTCCAATTCCTGCTGCAGAATCTCTAATATATAAACCGAGCTTATAGATGTTTTCACCTTTGTCTTTTAATGGGGTTAGTTTTGTAGTAAATTTCCCACTTTCTCGACTAATAACCATGTCGAGCGCTTTTCCTTCTTGTCCTGCAGTTTGCACAAATGGTGCTACATCCGTCATTTTTTCTATTTTATTGCCATTTATTTCTGTAATGATATCCCCAATTTTAATCCCTGCAATTTCACCTGGAGATTTTTTTCCCGATATGGTATTGATTAAATGGTGGCCCACTACCAATACGCCTACGGTATTTAACTTCACTCCAATCGACTGTCCACCTGGTATAACCCTAAAATCTTTTAAAACGCGTACATCCACCTTTTTTATCGGAATCCCCGCATACTCTAACAGCATTTCATTTTTACCATTCTTTGATGCTGTCATTGAAACCGAGTTTTTTCCTTCATCCAAAGTGATATTTGAATTTTGAGAAACCAAAGAGGCTGATACCGGTACAGCCTTTTGAAAAGTATAGTCTTGTCCTTCGAAAACCGTAATAGTCTTGGGTATAGCGAGATATTGCTGTATAGGCTGAAAAAAAATAAGGCTAATTAATGAAACAAGGAGAATTCCACCAATAATCTTTCTAATTAGTTCTAACTTCAAATTTTTTCACTCTCCTCGTCTTTTCATTACACTTAAATGGCTACATCTATAATTTTGCCTCCTTGACAATCATTTATAACTTGGTTCAACATAAAAAAGCTACCCAATATGGATAGCATTACAATTTTTATTAAAAATATAGTAATTATTGCTTTTCTGAATGGAAAAATAACTAACGATTAAGTCGTGTCAGTGCTCCGCTTCCACTTTTCTTACTCTCTGCGGCTAAATATAATAATTCTTCAGCATGTTTTTTAGTGAGATCGGTTATTTCAGATCCAGATATCATCCTGCCAATTTCATTGATTTTATCTTCAAGCTGCAAAGGAGTTACAGACGTCTTTGTTCTTCCACCTTTAATAACCTTGGAAATAAACAAGTGGGTATCGGCCATTGCAGCAACCTGTGGCAAATGCGAAATACATAACACCTGGGAAAGACTTGCCACCTTATAGATTTTCTCGGCAATTGACTGAGCCACTCTGCCGCTGACCCCTGTATCAACTTCATCAAAAATAATCGATGTCACACCTTGATGCTGGGAGAAAATACTTTTTAGAGCCAGCATAATTCGTGATAATTCCCCTCCAGATGCAACTTTTGACAGGGGCTTTAATGGCTCACCAGGATTTGTGGAAATATAAAATTCGACATGATCCACTCCATTTTTGGTAAACTGCATGGTATTAGATTCAAAGCGAATTTCAAAAACGGTTTTCTCCATATACAATTCTTTTAGCTCTTTATGTATTAACTTTGTAAGTTTATCTGCCCATTTCAGACGGATTTCTGTTAACTGTTTTGCTTCAAGCATTAAGTCTTTTTTTATCGAGGCTAATTCTTTTTCTAATTCGCTTATATGCGTTTCTTTATTTTGTAATGTTTCAATTTCCTCTTCAATTTTCCCTGCGTATTCTAATATTTCATCAATTGTTTTACCGTATTTTCGTTTAAGACGATTTATTTCATTTAGGCGATCTTCAATTTCATGCAATCGCTGCGGATCGAACTCCAATGCATCTAATTCAGTTCTTAAGGATCGTGCAGCATCCTCCAATTGGTAATAGCTATTTGATACAGCTTCGTATATGTCCTTATACGCGCTATCAATAGAAGCAGCATCCTCAAGATGCCCCATGACCATACTAATCCAATCAAGTCCCTTTTGTTCCCCCTGTAAAGCCGTATGACTCGATTGCAGGGCTTCAAACACCCGTTCAAAATTATTTAGTTTTCTTTTTTCTTCAAAAAGTTCTTCATCTTCATTAATCTTTAAATTTGCATTTTGGATTTCATCCAATTGAAATGAAATGAGATCAAGCCGGTGGGCCGTCTGCTGGTCATTTTCACTTAATGCTTTTAACCTTTGTAATGTTTGCTCATAGCGTCGAAAAACTTGCAGGTATTCTCCTTGGGAAGGGTAAATATCATCTGCACCAAATTGATCAAGCAATGTTAAGTGTCTCGACTCATCCATTAATTCTTGATGCTCATGCTGTCCGTGAATATCAACCAGTGTTGACCCAATTTCCCTAAGTGTGGAAATCGTCACTAACTTCCCATTCACCCGGCAAATACTTTTACCCGAATGGGAAATATCTCTTCGTAAAATAACCATTCCTTCATCAACGTCGATTCCAAATTCTAAAGCTTTAGAAATGACAGGATGATTACTATCTTCTAGCTGGAAAAGTCCTTCAATTTCGGCTCTCTCTTCCCCATGCCGGACAAATTCTGCAGATCCTCTCCCGCCAACTAATAAGTGAATGGCATCAATAATGATTGATTTTCCTGCCCCAGTCTCTCCCGTTAAAACCGTTAATCCCTTCGAAAAAGTTACAGACAAGTTTTCGATAATAGCGAAGTTTTTAATAGATAATTCTGCTAACAAGGAACATTCCCCCAATTAAAGCATATCTAGGAACCGATTTGTGATAACTTCAGTATCCTCTGGAGTTCGGCAAATAATTAACATGGTATCATCACCGCAGATGGTTCCTAATATTTCTTCCCAATCCAGATTATCAATTAATGCGCCTATGGCCATTGCATTACCTGGTAAGCACTTCATGACCAGCAAATGACCTGCTGAATCGATCCGCACAAACGCATCAATTAATGATCTTTTTAATTTTTGTAATGGATTAAATCTTTGGTCAGCCGGCAAGCTGTATTTATACCTTCCATCGCTTAAAGGAACTTTAACAAGATGTAATTCCTTAATATCCCTTGAAACCGTGGCTTGGGTTATATTGTAGCCCGCATTCTTCAGTTCATCCACTAAATCATCTTGTGTCTCTATGTCATTACTTGCAATAATTTCTCTTATTTTAATATGACGTTGGCCTTTATTCATTGTCTCACCCCATAATCATTAGAAACATTTATCTATGTATTATGTACTAATACGTGCTTCTACCCATATGTTAGCCGATTTTCATAAACTTGTACATTTTTTCTTAAAAAACTTACCTGTTGTTTAAGACCTTGAATACGAAGAAAAGGATAAGCATTTGCCTATCCCTCTGAATTTTGTTTTGTTTTAAATTCTAAATGGGATTCCTTTACAATTTCAACCGGCGTTACAGGTAATTGATTATCGCCCGTTTCCCGTTCCCCTTCCCATTTTAAGTGAAGCAAGTATTCAATATTCCCATCACCACCAGTAATTGGTGAAAAGGATAAGTTTTTAATCGTATAACCTTGTTGGATCGCAAAATTTATGATTTTATCAATTACTTGAAGATGCACTTTCTCATCTCGGACAATTCCCTTTTTCCCAACCTGCTCACGTCCAGCTTCAAATTGTGGTTTTACTAGAGCCACTACATCACTTCCAGTGACTAAAAGCGTTTTTAAAACAGGCAAGATTAAAGTTAGCGAGATAAAGGATACATCAATTGTAGCGAAATTCGGCATTTCTCCAATCAAATCAGCAGGTGTGACATAGCGGAAATTTGTCCTTTCCATCACCACAACTCGTTCATCCTGTCTAAGTTTCCAGGCGAGCTGATTATAACCTACATCCAAGGCATAGGACATCTTTGCTCCATTTTGAAGTGCACAATCTGTAAAGCCTCCCGTAGACGATCCAATGTCTAAGAGCACTTTATCTGCAACACTTACATCGAAAACTTTTAAGGCCTTCTCAAGCTTTAATCCCCCACGGCTAACATATGGAAGCACTTTTCCTTTTATAGAAAGCGGGATATCAATTTTGACTTTCTCTCCAGGTTTATCCAACCGCTCTTCATTTGAATAAACAAGCCCTGCCATAATTGACCTCTTGGCCTTTTCCCTTGTTTCGATTAAACCTCTTTCAACTAGTAATACATCTAACCGTTCTTTATTTTTCATTTGTTAAGCCCTTTGTTGTTTTTTTCTTGCTAGAATGGAAACCCTTTTGACTACTTCTTCTGTTGTTAAACCAATCTCTTCAAGAAGGGAGTCAACATCCCCATGTTCGATAAATTTGTCCGGAATTCCGATTCTGTCAATGTGTGAATGATAAAAGCCATGGTTTTGCGCAAACTCAAGAATTGCACTCCCGAAACCGCCTTGTAAAACAGCCTCCTCAATGGTGAGAATCGGCAAATTTTTTGCAAGTAGATCAGTGAGCATTTTTTCATCTAATGGCTTAATAAAACGGGCATTTACAACCTTGACGGATATCCTTCTCTTTTCAAGGACCTCAGCAGCTTTTAACGCCATCGGTATAGTGGTTCCAAATGTTAAGATAACTGCATCATCGCCTTCTTTAAGAACCTCCCATGTACCAATTGGAATATTATGATATTCCTGATCCATTGGAACCCCAAGTCCATTTCCGCGAGGAAATCTCATGGCAATAGGGCCATCATTATAATTTAGAGCGGTGTATACCATATGTTGGCCTTCGTTTTCATCCTTTGGCATCATTAACACCATATTAGGGACATGTCTTAGAAAAGCAATGTCAAATACACCTTGATGGGTTTCACCGTCTGCACCAACCAATCCAGCACGGTCGATCCCCATAAAGACATTTAAATTTTGTCTGCATATATCATGAACAACTTGGTCATAGGCTCGTTGTAAAAAGGTTGAGTATATAGCAAGAAAAGGTTTCATATTTTGTGTAGCTAAACCAGCAGCTACTGTCGCAGCATGTTGCTCAGCGATCCCAACATCATACATTCTCTCAGGGAATTCACTAGCGAAGCCCTCGAGTTTAGAACCAACAGGCATTGCAGGTGTAATCGCAACAATTCGGTCATCAGTTCGGGCAAGCTTTCGAACGGTTTCACTCACAAGACTGCTCCAGGCTGGCGGTGGAGTTTTTGCGGGCTTAACGAAGGCGCCTGTGTCCATTTTATAAGGTCCAGTTCCATGCCATGTTCCTGTTTTGTCACTTTCCGCTGGTTGGTACCCTTTTCCTTTTTTAGTAATGACGTGCAGAAGGATTGGGCCTTCTGTCTTTTTGGCATAGCTGAAGTTTTCAAATAACGCTTCAAAGTTATGACCATCAATTGGACCGAGATAGGTAAATCCTAATTCCTCAAAAAACATTCCTGAAACAAATAAATATTTAAGGCTGTCTTTCACTCTCTCAGCAGTTGCAGCTAATTTCCCACCCACTGCAGGCACTTTTTTCAGCAGTACTTCCAATTCATCTTTAACCCATTGGTACTTTCCAGCTGTACGTAATTGGCCAAGGATATTATGAACGGCACCAACATTAGGCGCGATTGACATCTCGTTATCATTTAAAATAACAATCATGTCTTTCTTCTCGTGACCTATATGATTTAAGGCTTCCAACGCCATCCCACCAGTTAAGGCACCATCTCCGATGACAGGTATAACAAAAGATTTTTCCTTTTTTAAATCTCTAGCTATTGCCATTCCCATCGCCGCTGAAAGAGATGTGGAACTATGACCAGTTTCCCATACATCATGCTCACTCTCATTTCGTTTCGGGAATCCACATAAGCCTTTATACTGCCGCAATGTATCAAACTCACAAGCCCTGCCAGTCAAAATTTTATGAACATAGGATTGATGTCCCACATCCCAAATAATTTTATCTGTAGGACTGTTAAAACATTTATGTAAAGCAATAGTTAATTCGACAACACCCAAATTTGGTCCAATATGGCCTCCAGTAACAGACAGCTTTTCAATCAAAAACTTTCGGATATCTTGACTTAAAGCCTCCAATTCGGTATTCGACATGCCTTTTAAAAAGGACGGGTCTTTTATTGATAATAGATCCATTTTTGGACCACTCACTTTCATACGTTTATGCATTCTCTGTTTAGTTGCTGTGTAAAAAGGACACATCCAGAAAATTTAACTTTGATTAAAAAATAGCCGCTAACACTTGAGTGATAACGGCACTGACAACGTTTTCTACAATGAAAATAATTATAACACACTTATTTCAATGCCTCAAATTCCATATATTAATGGTCTCTAGAAGCAACTAAATCAGTTATTTCCAAAAGTAGGTTTGTATTCAATCCTGTCATGCCTAAATATTTCTTTGACAGATTGATTTGTTTATGCAATGCTGCAGTTGCCCCTTCTAGTGTTAACAACTGCGGATAAGTGCTTTTATGATTGTTGGTATCGCTGCCTACGGGCTTCCCTATTAATTGTTGATTACCAACTAAATCAAGAATATCATCCTGAATTTGAAAAGCGAGACCTACGTGATGCGCAAATGCTGAGAGGTTTTCTAATTGATCTTGAGTTGCACCTGCCATAATCGCTCCTGCAAGAACACTGAACCTTAGCAACTTTCCTGTTTTATGGATGTGTATATACTCAAGTTCTTCTAAGGTTAAAGATTTTCCTTCTCCTTCCATATCGGCCACTTGACCGCCAACCATTCCTTCTGTTCCTGCAGCCTTTGCTAACTCAATCACTAATTTTAGTTTCGTTGCATCTGATGCAATCTCAGGGGGGATTTTCCCTATTACCTCAAAACTATAAGTTAATAATGCATCTCCAGCTAATATAGCTATTGCATCACCAAAAACTTTATGATTTGTCGGTTTTCCTCTCCTTAGATCATCATTATCCATGCTTGGCAAATCGTCATGTATGAGAGAATATGTATGGATCATCTCTATAGCCGAAGCAGCAAGAAGCCCTTTTTGCGGCTCTACTCCAAATGCGTCTAAAGTAGCGAATAGTAATAGCGGCCGTATACGTTTGCCACCTGCTTCAAGGGAATAAAGCATCGATTCCTTAATGATAGGAGGGGCATCAAGCTTATTAACCAGAGTCCGAAGCTCCGAATCAAGCAGTAGTTTATGTTCGTGTGCAAATGCATCTAGTAACCCGGTTCCCAAGACTTATACCTCCTCGTCAATAGTAAAACTCTCTGTCCGACCGTCCTCCGTAATAATCTGTGTTAATTGGTCTTCAACACTTTTTAATTTATCATGGCAAAGTTTGGACAACTCCATACCTTCTTTATAGAAGATAATTGCTTCTTCCAAAGGTACATCACCTTCTTCGAGCTTATCCACAATTTGCTCTAACTTAGTCATTGCATCTTCAAAGGATAGTTTATTTTCAGTCTTCACGTTTTTCGCTCTCCTTAATATTCTCAACTTTACAAAATAGACTACCATCTGTTAATTGAATCTGAACTTGCTCGTTCATATTCACTTGATGAATACTTTTTATCAGTCTGTTCTCTTCCGAATATGCTAAACTATAGCCACGTTCCATAATTTTTAAAGGGCTTAATGCCCCAAGGGTGGAAAGAATTCGTTCAAATTCAGTTTGCTTTTTTGAAAATACTTGGAGCATGGCACGTCTCATTTCTTTATCGGTAAGATCTAATCGCTTATTTGCTTCCTGTAAAGATTGGCTCGGATGGTTCCTCTGCAGGCGTTTATGAAGAATTTCGTGTTGCCCTTTTTTAATTTGGGACAACCTAGACGTTCCGCGAACAAGCAATTCAGTTAGTTTATCAACCTGTTCTAGTTTTTGTTCATATAGACGATGTGGATAACGAAAGGCATAGGATTTCTGGACACGTGTTAACCGTTCTTTTTCTAACTGAAATTTCCCTTTCATCGTACGAAGAAGGCGAGTTTGCCGCTGCAAGACTCTTTCCATTAACTCATCAATATGCGGAACTGCAAGTTCAGCTGCACCAGTTGGAGTCGGTGCACGTAAATCTGCAACAAAGTCTGCAATAGTAAAATCAGTTTCATGTCCTACGGCTGAAATGATAGGAATGTCTGAAGAAAATATTGTACGTGCAACGAGTTCTTCATTAAAGGCCCACAATTCCTCAATGGAACCTCCACCCCGTCCCACAATTAGCACATCAATTCCAGTCATGCTATTTGCTTTAGAGATAGCTTTAGCAATCGATGGTGCCGCATTTTCCCCCTGTACCAGGGCAGGAAAGACAAGAATATTTGCAATAGGATATCGCCTTTTAATGGTTGTAATGACATCTCTTATAGCAGCCCCTGTTGGGGAAGTAATCACACCAATCGTTTTTGGATACAATGGTATTTTCTTTTTTGCTTCAAGAGCAAATAATCCTTCTATTTCAAGTTTTTGTTTTAGCTGTTCAAAAGCTAAAAACAATTCCCCAATCCCATCTGGAAGCATTTCTTTTATATAAATTTGATATTGTCCACTTGGTTCATAAACCGAAATTTCACCTTTTACGATCACTTTCATGCCGTTTTCTGGAGTGAATTTCATCGTCCGTGAATGACTCGAAAACATCACGGCAAGTATACGGGCTTTTTCATCCTTTAAGGTAAAATACATATGTCCGCTCGAATGCTGTTTAAAATTTGAAATTTCACCTCTTACATGCACATCTCGTAAATGCGGGTCTGCATCAAATTTTCTTTTTATGTACTTGGTTAGAGCATTCACAGTTAAATATCTTTGTTCCTGCATATGTAACTCCTTTTTTACCCAATAATTAAAAACACTTCTATTAGCGAAAAACAGTCCTTATCTAAAAAATCAGATAAGGACAATTCCTACTTCTAATTGCGATCAAGGCTTTCGGCAGCAGATTTTAGGGTATTATACATAAGCATTGTAATTGTCATCGGCCCCACACCTTTAGGAACAGGTGTAATGTATCCGGCTTTTTCGGATACTTCAGCAAAATCAACATCACCACAAAGCTTTCCGGCTTCATTACGGTTAATACCTACATCAATCACGACAGCTCCATCTTTAACATGCTCAGCTTTAATAAAGTTAGCTATCCCAACAGCAGCAATCAGGATATCCGCTTGATTGGTATGGAACTGCAAATCTTTTGTTTTCGAATGACAATATGTAACAGTCGCATGCTGATTAAGGAATAATTGTCCAACAGGCTTACCGACAATATTACTTCTCCCTACCACTACAACATGCTTCCCTGCTATTGAAATACCTGTCTCTTCTAGTAGTACCATAATTCCATAAGGAGTACATGGTAGGAAGGCATTCTGGCCTGTCATCATTCTGCCAATATTTATTGGGTGAAATCCATCAACATCTTTAAATGGAGAGATTGATTCAATCACTTTTTTCTCATCAATATGTTGAGGAATAGGTAACTGAACTAAGATTCCGTGAATATTAGTATCCCTATTTAACTCATCAATTTTAGATAGTAATTCCTCTTCGGAAATCTCCTCTGGCAATTCAATTAAAACAGAATTCATCCCCAGTTCTTGGCAGGCTTTTTCTTTATTTGTTACATATGTTCGAGAAGCGTGGTTATTACCGACAAGGATCACGGCAAGTCCAGGAGTAACCCCAAGTTTTTTTATCCTGCTAACTTCTTCAGCTATTTCCATTCTTTTCTTTTCGGCAATTTCTTTTCCATTTATAATTATAGCAGTCATTTTCTCTTCACCCTTTGCTCTTGTTATTTCAATACCTTAATTATTTAGAAGCTTATGTTTAACCTTTGATAGTACACCATTAATAAACTTACTTGATTGATCATCTCCATAGATTTTTGCTATTTCGATGGCTTCATCCAAAATGACATTTTCAGGAATTTCCGTTCGGAAGAACTTCATTTCATAGGCAGCTATTCTTAATAAATTTCGATCAACTGTTGCTAAGCGGTCCATCGACCATTTTTCTAGATTTTCACTGATTAAATTGTCAATTTCAGCTTTTTGCTCGATTACTCCTAGAACGAGTCTAGTTAGATAATCGTCACCCGCCTCTCCTTCCAATACGTGTTCAATTGCGTCGGAAGGCTCTGTATTACTTATATCAATTTGAAAAAGTGCTTGCAGTGCCTTTTCCCTTGCTGTTCTTCTTTTCATTATACCTTTAACTCCTTTAGAGAAATTAATTAAATTTTGTCTATTTTTCATACACATCAATAGTAATAAGTAACGAAATAGGATTCACATTAACGATAATAGCATAACTAAAAATGATTCGCACTCTAACCTTGTTATTTTTCCAATATGTAAGCACTTTTATTTAAAACTAAATTCTAGAAATAGAAAAACCAAAGGAATAAAATCCTTTGGTTTCCAAATATTAGACTTCAGTGTCGATTATCTCTGGTTCATTCTTTTGGTTTTCAAATTGTATGCCTACCACATGAATGTTTACTTCTTCTGCATCTAGAGCAGTCATATTCAGCAATGCTTGCCGAATATTATCCTGAACTTTACTTGCAACAGATGGAATGGATATTCCAAACTTCATCATACAATAAACGTCAACTTTTATTCCTGATTCGGTTAGTTCTACTTTTACGCCTTTACCGTGATTTTTTTTCCCTAAACGTTCAACCACACCTGTTGCGAAATTCCCACGCATTGAAGCAACACCTTCCACCTCAGAAGCAGCAATGCCTGCAATCACTTCAATCACTTCAGGAGCAATTTCAACTTTTCCAAGTCCGTTATTGCCTTGTTCCATTTCCAAGACACTAAACTCACTCATTCATAACACCTCCAAATTTTAATGAGACTTCATCACATCATACAATTCCAAGAATTTGGTATTAAAGCCGCCTTCTACAAATTTTTCATGATCGAGCAGTTTTAAATGGAATGGAATGGTTGTATGAATACCTTCTACAACGAATTCACTTAATGCACGTTTCATTCTTGAAATTGCCTCTTCCCTGCTTGCGCCATATGCAATGACTTTTGCAATCATGGAATCGTAATATGGAGGAATCGTATACCCTGGATAAGCTGCTGAGTCAATACGTACACCAAATCCACCTGGTGGAAGATACATGTTGATTTTTCCGGCTGATGGGAGAAAATTCTTTTCCGGGTTCTCGGCATTAATCCGACACTCGATTGCCCATCCAGTGAAAGTTACATCCTTTTGATTTAACTTTAATTTCTCTCCAGAAGCCACTCGGATTTGTTCTTTAATGAGGTCTATCCCGGTGACCATTTCCGTTACAGGATGTTCCACCTGAATCCGTGTATTCATTTCCATAAAATAAAATTTCCGATTGCGGTAGTCATATATAAATTCTACCGTGCCGGCACCTGAATAATCAACTGCTTTTGCAGCTTTTACAGCCGCACTTCCCATTTCTTCTCGTATTTCCCCATCTAATGCTGGTGATGGTGTTTCTTCAAGAAGTTTTTGGAGTCTGCGTTGAATGGAACAGTCTCTTTCTCCTAAATGAATGGTGTTACCATAGGAGTCAGCAAGGACTTGGATTTCAACATGACGGAAATCCTCAATATATTTTTCAATGTAGACACCAGGATTTCCAAAGGCTGTCATCGCTTCTTGCTGTGTAATACTTATGCCCTTTACTAATTCCTGTTCGTTCTTGGCAACGCGAATCCCTTTGCCGCCTCCGCCCGCTGTTGCTTTAATAATTACTGGATATTGGATTTTTTTCACAAGTTCAAGCGCCTCATCGATGTCGTTAATAATCCCAGTTGATCCTGGAACAATTGGAACACCGGCTTCACGCATGGTTTCCCTTGCAATATCCTTTGTACCCATTTTTGTAATCGCTTCAGGGCTTGGACCGACGAATGTAATATTGCATTCCCGGCAAAGCTCTGCGAAATCAGCGTTTTCGGCTAAGAACCCATAACCCGGGTGGATAGCGTCACAAGCTGTTAACTTTGCTACACTAATAAGATTTGTTACATTTAAATAACTGTCTTTTGATGAAGTTGGTCCTATACAGTAGGCTTCGTCTGCCAGCTGAACATGTAATGCTTCTCGGTCTGCTTCAGAGAAAACAGCTACCGATTCAATTCCCATTTCACGGCATGCACGAATAATTCTAACTGCAATTTCCCCTCTGTTTGCAATTAACAGTTTTTTTATCATCCTGTTATCGCTCCTAACTTAAGGTTTTACTAAAAATAAAGGCTGTCCGTATTCAACTAATTGACCATCTTTAACGAGGATTTCAACAATTTCTCCGTCAATTTCTGCCTCAATCTCATTGAATAATTTCATAGCTTCGACAATGCAAACAATGGAATCTTTTGTTACGTTCGATCCCTGTTTCACATAGGCGTCAGCATCTGGAGTTGGTGAAGCATAGAAAGTTCCAACCATAGGAGATACAATTTTGTGAAGATTTGTTGTATCGGCTTGTTTTACAGTTTCTTGCTTTTGAACTTCTTGGCTTACTTCCTGAACGGCAACGGATGGTGTTGCGGTTTGAACGATTGGTGCTACTGGAGTTGATACAGCTTCAATTTCAGATGGAGCAGCACTAACTTGTGAAACATATGTAGCTGAAACATTTTTTTTCATTTTAATTTTTGAACCCTCGTTTTCATATACAAACTCATCGATACTAGATTGGTCCACCAATTTTATTAATTCGCGAATTTCTTGAACTTTTAACATTGAGTTACACCCCTCATACTACAAAATTATGACGAACTACTATAACTATACGATAATATCTAGTGAAAATTCAATGATGTATATCTTCATCATTGAAAAATCCACCCTCTGTCTTATACCTTGTTCTTAATATTTTTACGGACAAAAAGGAAATTTTGGACAGTTGATATATCACAGCATCTCATTTTACCCTATTTGATGGACCTCTAGCAAAAAAAAAGGAAAGTCAGTGACTTTCCTTTTGATCGTAACTTATTTAGTTGGCTGAAATTCAACTGCTACATAGTTGGTTTCACCAATTTCTTTTTTCACTTGTAGGATGATTTTATTTGCTTCAGTTGCAGAAGGCTTATTCTTAGATTTAACGGTAACTCTTACTTCCTCACCATCTGCTCTGACTAATGCATCTTCATAGCCCATTGTTTTAATTAGGGTTTCAAGAATTTCTTCTTTTTGTGCTGTTTGATTCAATTTATCCATTTGGTCCTTTACTTTACTGCGTTCGACTGCTGGTAGATCAGTCGAGGCAAGCTCAGTCGTTAAATCCTCTTGCTGTTGACTCCTTAGGTCATCTAACTTCATACGAAGTTCTTCAAACTCTTGATCGCCAGCAACGGTTGATACAATTGTTTTATCATCCTTAGCTTCTGTTTTTGTCGTTGTTTTTGTTGTTGTTTTTCCTTTATTTTGTTCCTTGGCATCTTGCTGTATAGCTGCAAGATCATTACTCTTCTGCTCTGGTGAAGTAATGTAATAAACAGATAATACAACAACTAAACTTAACATCGTTAATAACCAAACTGTTTGTTTTTTCAATAACATATAAAAACACCCCTTTTATTTTTTAGGTCTATTAAACTTGCCTGTTGATTTCCGCTCCAGGCACTTCGCTCCAATCAACAGGGTACCAAAATCAACAATAAGCTTTAACACAGTCTATTTTTTAGGCATTACTGCTACCCGATGGCTTGGTACATCTAAGGCGCGTGTAACTGCTTCTACGATCCACTTTTTAACTTGAATATTCTCAGCGCCTTTCGCAACGACGAGGACTCCTCGAATTTCTGGCTTTTTCGTTTCTACCACAATAGGAACTTCTTTTTCGCCATCCCGGATGATGACTAGCTGCTCATCTGTTGAGGCCTCTTGAACTTTACGTTCCCCGCCTTCTCGATCTGTTTCTTCTGTGGTTTGTGATTTGGAAACCCTATTTTTTTCCAGGACCTTTTTATCAGTTGAATCGATATTGACGACAACTGTAACATCGTTTACCCCCAACATTTGCTGGAGGGCTTTTTTAAGTTGACTTTCATATTTTTCTTCATATGCAGACACGGTCTTATTGCCTGAACTCTTGTTTAGACCAAAGGCAGGTACATCTTCGGCATCGACCTTATTACTGGCTGTAACCGGGATATCTGCTGAACTCGGGTTTTTTTTGAAAACAATATTGCCAACAAGCATAAAGGCTGCACCAATGCATAAAACAACAATCATATATTGGTATTTTCCTGGTTTTTTTTCTGAATTCCCTTCGATTTTCAGCACCTTTTTAAGCCATGAAAACGGCCCCTGGTTTTTATTATCCATTTTTGTTATTAATCCCCCCTTCAATCGAAACTTCAACTGTTTTTTCGGTCACATTCCATTTTTGCGAAAGAAAAGCGGCTATTTTTTCAGTTTCTTCTGTTGAGCTTTTAGATGGAAGAGGTGTTTCTGTGTTAATTTCAACTTGTTTAATTGCTTCGACTGTCTTCACTTTGTTTTCTGGTTGTTTCAGAAGAACCATAACCTTTTGGAGGTTTTCAGGGAATGCTTGGTCGCTTTCTTCATTTGTAGCTAGGTCAATTTTCGCTATCTCCAATCCGTATTGTTCCATCAACTCCTCTTTCACGTCCTTTTCCAGTTGGACAGCCATTTCTTCTAAAATATATGCATGTTGTAATGCTTGTATTTCTTTTTTCTTCAAATCTATTGAATTTTTCATATTTTTTTCTCCAGGGGCTTGATATGAAGGGATAGATCCAAGTGCAGTTTCAAAATCCTTGGAGATCAATTTAAAGATTGGGGTTAGAATAATCGCAATTAAGAGGAGCCCCGTCACCATTTTCGTATATTTTTGCATACTTGAATTTGGGAGGAGCATATCAATTACCGTTGCTAGTAAGATAAAGAGAATAATATTCGTTACCCACTCTATTAAGAAATCCATTTTTATCCCCCCTATCTGATCATCATCGTCAGATTTCCAGCTGCTACAATAACTGTTACACATAAAAAGAACATTAGTGACACAATTCCCAGTGCAGCGAAAACATATATGACACTTTTACTAATAATGTCTAGACAGGTAATGATGGGACCGCCGCCTAACGGCTGTAAAATTGCAGCTGCAAATTTATAAATAAAGGCAATCATTAATATTTTAATAGCCGGAAAGGCTACGATAATAAGTAAGATTCCTACCCCAGCAATACCTACCGTATTTTTTAACAGGACTGATGCACTAACGATCGTATCTGTCGCATCTGTAAACATCCTGCCGATTACAGGAATAAAATTTCCTGTCACAAACTTCGCTGTCCTGATCGTTATTCCATCTGATACAGCAGCTGAAGCTCCCTGTACTGAGACAACACCCAGGAACACTGTTAAAAAGAGTCCCATTAACCCAATACTCCAGTTTCTTAACAGCGCTGCTAATTGTGACACTTTATATTGGTCGGACATCGTACTCACAATACTCAAAAGTGTAGCTAGAAAAAGGAGTGGCAGAATGATATACTGCATAAATAATCCGCTCATATTCATTAGAAATAATACCACCGGATGAAAAAAGGCAGCTGAAATCAGGCCTCCTGATGCTGCAATTAATGCGAGTAAAAGTGGGACAAGAGCAAGCACAAACGAAATCATCGAACCGATTGCCTCATTTGTATAACTGATTGCGATATGGAAACTATTTAGGGCAATAATGACTAACACCATATAAACGATCGAATAAGCAACTTTGCTAATAGCGCTTTTCTCGAAAGCATTTTGCATCGATTGAAGGAACATACTAAAAATTGTTAACATAATCAATGAACCTAGTAATTTACCGTTTGCAACAAATTCTTGAAAGGCAAATTTTACGATTCCCAAACCCCATTGTTTTAAAGAAAATTTTTTCTCACCACTAATGAAGTCATACAAACTGCCTTTCTGGCTTTCTGGAAGGAATCCCCCGTATTTATATTTAATGTCCTCCCAAAATTGTTTAAGTTCTGTAATATCGAGCGATTTAAGCTGTTCATCAACTAACTCCTGGGGGGAAAGAGGATTGGATTGGTCTTTACCCTCTTCAGCAGCTTGTACACTTGGAATCAATAAAAAAAAGAATACGAGAATGGTAATAGGAATAAACTGCCACCGCTGCTTCAATTTTTTCTACACCTCTTTTTCGGGTATGTCATTAACTTGGAATCAGCTTAATAATTGTTTCGATCAATACTGTTAATATTGGAATAGCCATTGCAAGAATAATAATTTTTCCAGCTATCTCGATTTTAGAGGAGAGTGCTCCCTGACCTGCATCCTTGGTAATCTGGGCGGCAAATTCGGCAATATAGGCAATTCCTATGATTTTAAGAATCGTTTCAATATAAACCATATTCACATTTGCATTCACTGCCAGTTTTTCAAGCATATGAATAATTTCATATATTTTATCTACTAAAAAAAGAAAAATAACACAGCCTACAAAGACGACTAAGAGAAAAGCAAAATTAGGCTTTTGTTCCTTCACAATTAAAGCGAGAAAAGTTGCTACGAGTGCTATGCCGACGATTTTTATGATTTCAATCTTAGGGCCCCTCCTTTCATTGAAATAAAAATACTGATTTAATTTTTTGAAAGAGATCATCTACAATGGAAGCTACCTGAAATAATATATAAATGAATCCAAACAATGTTACCCACTGAGCGTATTCTTTTTTTCCCACTTGGTCCAAAACAGTATGCAAAAAGGCTACCACGATTCCCACACCTGCAATTTTAAATATGATATCCACTTCTAACCCCATTGCTTTTCCCCCTAAAATAATAAAATAATCAGTAATAATCCTGACAAGAAGCCCAGGCTCTTTACCATTTTTTCGTATGTTGCTTGTGCTTGAATCGCTTCGGCCTCTTCTCTTTCAAGATGTGTCAGTGTCAGCATAATGTGTTTTTGCTGGGAGATACGATCATGCCGGCCTAGGGTTTCCCCAAATTGCTTCATAATCTCAAATTCTCCTTGTTTTAGTGCTGTAGAACTCCATATATCTCTTAAACTTGTTTCCCAGGCTTCTTTAACCGTTGTCTCAGTGTCCGTTAATTTCTTGGAAAAGGCTTCAAAAAAGGTCGAAAGTGGTTTGGATAATTGGTCGGCTAACCTTCGGGCAGCTTCATGTAACGGTGTATGACCGTACATGATTTCTGCTTCAAGTGATTGAAGTGCAGACCTTAACGCTCTGAGCTGTCTTGGCCGTTCACTAAAGCGTCTGGAAATCTCAAACCCAATCCAGGTTGTCGCGACAATGATGAAAACGGCTCCTATTAACTTAATCATTTATGTCACTCTCACTTTTTGAATCATTTCTTTACCATTTGCATCTAAAATTTGTGCAATTGTTCCCGGTCCTAATGACCTATTTAGAACAATAAAGCGTTGAAAGATTTTTTGTTCGAGAATATATCGTAGAGATGGTCTGTTTTTTACTTCTTCAATGCTCGTCCCATGTGTGGTCATCATCAAAGTGATCCCTGCATGTACAGCCTCTTGGATTGCCTCACTATCTTCTTTCCGGCCGATTTCATCCACTACCAATATATCTGGACTCATAGAACGGATCATCATCATCATTCCTTCAGCTTTCGGACAGGCATCTAATACATCCAAGCGGTCACCAAAGGTCAATTGCGGGATCCCATTAACACAACCGGCAATTTCACTTCGTTCATCTACAATTCCGACTTTACTTGACTCTACTCCCCTTACACCGAATCCTGAGGAGGCAATTCTTGCAATATCACGCAGTAATGTCGTTTTACCTGTTTGGGGCGCTCCAATCACCATGGTATGCATCCAACTGCCTTGAAAGATGTATGGTATAAGCGGTTCTGCTATCCCTACCTTCTCCCTGGCAATCCGTATATTAAACGAGGAAATATCCCTGATCGCCTTCACCTTGCCACCCTCAAGGATTACCTTGCCAGCGAGACCAATCCGATGTCCTCCAGAAACAGTTATAAACCCCTGCTTAAGCTCCTCTTCAAGTGTATAGATGGAGAAATGACTGATTTTATTCATTAGATGAATAGCATCTTCTGGATGGATAATATGGGATAAAAATCTGGGTTTCCCTTTCATTGTTATTTCAATTGGTCGATTGATGCGAATACGAATTTCTTCTAATTCTTCTTTTTGGTTGGGAGGGATTTTGCTGATTAGGTCTGCTATTTTTTTGGGTAAGAAGTTTAGGATTTTTTCCACGTATGCAACCTCCTCAAATTTGTATTTGTCATTATTTAAAATGTATGCCTGCTTGGTCACATTATGACTTTCAAATCTGTCAATTCTTATCAATTTCCTAGATTATTGCTAGACGAAAATTTGATAAGTTTATTAATATTCGGAACGTATCATAAGGTAAATCGTATTCTATAGGTGAGTATAACCATGAAGGAGGAATTAAAAGTGTACAATAACAATCCCCCTCCCCTTGACCGCAATGGACGCTCTCACAAGGGTCACTTAATTAAAGTATCGGGTGAGGGAGAACTAGCCGTCCAGCCTGACTCGGCTTCAGTAAACTTAGGAATTATTACTGAAGATAAGCAATTAATCACGGCGCAACAACAAAACTCCGCTGAAGCAACTAAGGTAATCGACTCGCTTATTGCACTGGGCATACCAAAAGATCATATTCAAACATTCGATTATCGAATTGAATCGGAATATGATTTTGATCAAGGAAAACAAATTTTTCGCGGCTATAAAATAACTCATATTTTGAAGGTAATCATAGATGATTTATCAATTATCGGAAACGTTGTAGACACTGCTGTTCAAAACGGGGTAAACTACGTCTCTAATGTTCAATTTACTGCAAAAAACAAAGATTTATTTTATCAGCAGGCCTTAGTTCTTGCAGTAAATAATGCCACTGAAAAAGCTAAAACCATTGCAAGCACTATAAATGTATCGTTAATACCTACACCAATTCTAATCGTTGAAGGAGGAAGTACGGTCCAGCCTGTATTTAATCAGTCTGCAACTTTCGTGAAAGGAATAGCTTCCACTCCATTAGAGCCAGGACAAATAAAAGTCCGAGCAGATGTAATCGCAGATTTTAAATTTACCCCTTCACATTAAAAAAGGATTGAACCAATTTTTATGGTTCAATCCTTTTTTGTAGTTTAATTATCGTATTTCTTTGCCCAATTATATAATTGCATTTCTGTCACTGGGCCATTAAAATGCTCTCTAATGACTCCTTGCTTATCAATCACAAAGGTTTCAGGCTGCCCTGTCACATTATACATTTTTGAGACCTTGGCATTATAATCGAATATGTAGTTCATTCCTGCTTTATTTTTCTCTGTTACTTTATTAATCTTATCCATGGTCTCGCCGCGATTAATCATTAGAAAATGATACTTTTCCCCATATTCTTTTTGAAACGATTCTAATTCCGGTAACTCTTCCTTACACGGAGCGCACCATGAGGCAAAATAATTCAAGATTACAACTTCTCCCTTAAAATCACTGAGTTTCGTTGTACTTCCATCTAAATTTGGCAATGAAAAGTTATAAGCTTTATCCCCTACATCTGTATGTTTTCCTTTTGTTACTAAACTATAACCAAAGAAACCAAACATACCTACAATAAGAATCAATACGAGTATTTTAATGACCCGCTTGTTCATCGTATTTCCTCCTGACACCACTAAGGTTCTATGCAAAAGGCCTGCAAATTCTACACAGGCCCTAATTTAAATCCTAACTATTTTTCGAGTTGTTCTAAGAATTCAATTTCTTTCTTCAATTTTGTATGTCTTTTACCAAGTATTAGCATATATGAAAAAATAACAACCCACGCCACTGAATACGCACCATACATAAATTCAAATCCCATGATTAATTCCTCCTATTTTTCCATGTCTTCTCGTAATTTCTCTTTATACCGCTCAACTTTAAGTTTCATTTTTTCAAAAGAAACACCTTTATGAAGAAGGTAAGAATAAAGAATGGTAAATGCTGCAAGTGAAACAAACAGGGCTACTAACATGGTACCTTCAATACCTCCACCTTTTTGGGAAGGCCCCTCACCAAATACAATTGGGTGAAACTTTGTTTGCCACCAGCGAATTGCGAAGAATACAATTGGAACGTCAGCAAACCCGATAATTCCAAATACAGCAGCCAGCCTGGCTTTTTTATCCCAAACTCCATCCATTTGTCGTATCATAATGTAGGCAATATAGATGAAAAATAGAATCAACGTTGTAATTAACCGCGGTTCCCATACCCACCAAGTATTCCAAGAAGATTTGGCCCAAATCGGACCTGTCGTTAAAACGATAATTGTAAACACGACACCAATTTCCGCAGAAATATAGGCATAGGTGTCAAATATTCTTTTCCGCTTGATTAAAAACAAAATACTAAATACAAATGTTACAAAGAATGCCATGAATGCAAGCCATGCAGAGCTTACATGAAAATAAAAGATTTTTTGGGCCGCTCCCATCGTTACTTCCTCAGCAGCAAAGATAAAGATAAAATACAGGGCAACCAGCATAGATATAACTGTCGCACCAAATAAAATCTTTGACAGATCCAAGCTCTTTTTAACAGTTAATTCGGTTCCAGAAAGCACTGCCTTCTCCCGTTCGAGATTCATACTCATCACTTAAACCTCCAGCACATAATCTATTAATAAGAAACAAACAACAAAGAAGATAACATCGTATGCTGTAACCAACTGAATCCAAGCCACGGCACTTGAAAATTTCTCCATGTTGGTTAGGATGATTCTTGTTGCTTGAACAACACCGATTAAGATGGGTGTTGTAATCGGAAACAGCAACAGCGGAAGCAGCATTTCACTGCTTTTAGAATTCGCTGCCAATGCAGCTAGGAAGGTACCGATGGCGATAAATCCAAAACTTCCCAGGAATACTACTAAGATAAAATATGGAATGCTTCCATAGAATTTGAAATCAAATAATAGGAACAAAAACGGGATCGAAACAAGTTCTACGATCAGCATCATCGTAAAATTAGCTAAAAACTTTCCTAAATAAATGCTGGCTGCCTCCATTGGTGCCACCAATAATCCTTGCATCGTATCATTCCGCTGCTCTGATATAAATGACCTGTTCAGACCTAATATTCCTGCAAAAACGATAATTACCCAAATAACTCCAGGAATAACTGCCTTGGTTGTATTATTAGCAGGGTCAAAGGCAAAGCTGAAAACCACAATCGCCAGACCGGCAAATATCATTTGTGTGACCATTATCTGCTTTGTTTTCAGCTCAGAATATAGATCTTTTTTAGCTAGTAAGAGGGCTGTTCGAAAAAGGTTCATGATACTCCCTCCACTAATTGTTCATATTTTTCAGAAACATATCCCAAGTTTTGATTTTCAATCCTAAAATCATCGACAATCTTTCCATTTTTAACAATAATAATCCTGTCGCAGATTTCAGCTGCTTGTTTAAAATCATGTGTTACCATCAAGGTAGTCGTCCCTTTTGCTTTCATAGACAGGATCACGTTGTTTAGAATCCCAATCGCCCCTTGGTCCAACCCGGTGTGCGGTTCGTCCAATAAGAGTATTTCTGGTTCATGAACGATTGCCCTTGCGATAGCAATCCTTTGAATCATCCCACGTGAGAAGTTCTTTACAGGTTCATTCAAAAAGAAAGATAATCCTACCTCTTTAACAAGCTCCGTTGATCGTTTTTCAACATTTTTAACACCATAAATATTGCCGAAGAAGACAATATTTTCAAATGGTGTGTAATGATCATAAAGCAAACTTGAATGGGGTAAATAACCCATTAATTTTTTTATTTTTATATGGTTTTTTTTCAAATCCAAACCATTAACCTCTATGAGTCCTGATGTAGGTTTTATTAAGGTTGCCAGGACTTTAAGAAGTGTGCTTTTCCCTGCACCATTGGGTCCGAGTATGGCAACTGTTTCTCCTTTATTAATTAAGAGGTCTACACCACGCAAGATAAGTTTATTATCTGCTTGCTTGGTTAGCTTTTTTATTTCTATCATTTGCAGTCTCTCCCATCCCAGCTGCTACTCTACAAAATTACGCAGATTTAATTTTACTTGGACAAGATGTTGTTTATAAGCTTCAAGCTTTGCGTGATATTCATCCTCTGAAAGCTTCCCATCACCGAAGGATTCTTCCAATTCAATGATCTTATCCATAATTGCTTTTTGCTTGGTCATTAATAGTTTAAATGCCTTCTCTTCCTTATCTTCTCCAAGGCGTTCGTCTAGTATTCTTGCTTTCCTTCTAAAATAGATATAATAAGAGATTCCTGCAATGACAATCGCCAGTAAAATAATCAAGAACACGTGTGGGTTAAAACGATGTAATGGAGACTGCGCCCAAATTCTTAAATGACCAGGATTATGGAAAGCAGGCGCTGTATGTGTAACCGAGCTATTATTTCCACTTTCGCTAGTTGTTTCCGACTTTTTGGTCTCATCTGCTGGTGGCTGAACATCTTTGTTATAAACCAGAGTAAAATTCTGGTCAGCCTTAAGTCCTTCAATACTATAGCCAAAGTAATTTTGGTCATCAAATTTGAAGCTGCCTTGACTTGTCGCTTCTGCGCCTTTCACTTCAATACTTCCTCGTCCTTCTGGAACAAGAATCTGCATCATTTGTACGGGATAGTCAGATTTTAAACTTATTTCTTTCCCCTTTGCCATTCTATAGCTGTACGGCAATACCATCGTTTGATTGGCTGGGATGGGTGTGGTTGTAATAAACCCCCTATCCACCTCTTTAAATGCAATTTGATTATCTAAAAAGTTAAGATCTTCAGCTCCTACAGGAAGGGTTACATTTAAGACTGCTTCACTTTTTCTGTCACCTTTAAATTCTTGGCCAGCGGTATTTGAATAGTTAACCATATTCATCATATTCGTCCCACCGTCTTCTGTAGGACTAATCACGAGATAATGCATATCAATCGAAACTTTTGTATCTGATGCCGCTAAACTATGTAATGGGATTAACAGCATCAGCCCGAGGAAGAAAACGGTGATTTTTTTGATCACTTTCCTTCCCCCTTTTTGTTCTTATAGGTCTTCATCTGAGCTTCAATTTCCTTTTCCACTTCATCCATTAATTCTCTGTCGATATTCGTTTGCATTAATTCTTCTTCTTCCTTCATAATACTAGCCACTTCTGTCTCATATTGTTTCTTTAAATGCTTATAATCAGCATGTGAGATTTTATCCATCTTGAACTCGAATTCTATTTCATTAAGAGTTGTCAAAAGTGCTTCTTTGGTAGCATTGATATCTTTTCCTTTGGAAGAAACCTGTATATAATTATCCCACTTAAATAAAGGTGATAAGATTAGAAATAGACAAGCCAGCGCTAAAATGGTTGTAAAAATCATCGAAATGACGGTGATATCTTGCATATTGTTCACATCCTAAAGATACTTTTTGCGTTCTTCATCAATGATAGAGGAAAGGATTTCTCCTTCTACTTCATCCTCGGGACTCTCGTATTCCGCCACATCTTCTTCTGTTCCTTTTTTCTTCACCCATTTACGGATGATGAAAAACACAGCAATTCCAGCAGCGCCGATTACAACAAACGGCAGGACCCAAGCGGTTAGACTAAAGCCACTTTTCTCCGGTGAGGTTAATATCTCTTCACCATAAATATTGATGTAATATTCACGGATTTTATCCTTATCCCAGCCCTTATTCATCATCTCGACTAAGTCTGCTTTAAACTCTGTTGTTAGATTACAAGTATTGGGATCGCATTCATAATGATCCTGACCGCAGCCACATGTACAGGCAAACTGCTGAGCAACTGCTTTGAATTCGGCAGATTTATAGTCAATCTGTTTTGCAGCTTCCACACGAAGGAATGATCCTTGAAAGACGAACAAGATGATGAGAAGCCCAATATAAATTTTATTTTTCATATTATGACACCTCTTTGCGAACTCCTGTGTATCTCGGAGTAACATTTCCATATTTTCCATTCCAAACGGCAAACAGCGCACCAATAACAATCATGAAAGATCCAATCCATAACCAATTCATCATTGGATTAACTTTTACAACAAAGGTAGCTTTTCCATCGTCTTCCCATGCACTCAAGACGATGTATAAGTCTTCCTTAAGTGAGGAAATAATGGCAACTTCAGAAGATGGCTGTTCCCAGTTCCCATAGAACACCTTTTCAGGCTGATATGTGCCCAGCTTTTTACCATTTTTAAATACAGTTACATCGGCATAAACGATGTCATTAATTCCTTCTTTTTTCTGATCTAGCCGATCATAGTTGATTCGATAATCTTTTAATACAATTGACTTTCCTAAATCGACTGTTTTCATAGTTTGTAAATCATAATTCTGTGAACCTATAATCCCCATCGTAATAAAGGCAATTCCAAGGTGAACGATATATCCGCCATATCTGCGCCGATTTCGAATCATTAAACGATAGAGGGCAACTAGTGGAGATTCCTTGGTCATCTTTCTTCTAGCTTTCACACCTCTATAAAACTCTAAGAAATGGGTAATTAATAATAGACTGATAACTCCATAACCAATGACTGCCCAGGCCTTTTGAATTCCTAACACTACCATTAATATCATCGCTAAGATCGCAAGGATAGCTGGAATCATAAAGTTTTTCCTAAGATTTTTTACGGTAGATTTTTGCCAAGCAAGCAACGGACAAACTGCCATGATGAACATCATTGATAATAAAATTGGTGCTTCAACCTTATTAAAGAATGGAAGTCCTACCGTAACTTTTGTACCACGTACAGCTTCCGATACTAAAGGGAAAATGGTTCCCCAAAATACAGCAAAGGCGGCTCCAACAAGTAATAAATTATTGATTAAGAAGCTGCTTTCTTTAGAGACAAAGGAGTTAAATTCACCTGCACTTCTTTTAAGTAGATTGTATCGGCTCATCAATACATAAAGCGCACCAATGACCGCTACGCCCATAAAGATTAAGAAGTATAATCCTAGGTTTGAATTGGCGAAGGCATGGACAGAAGTCAATACCCCGCTTCGTACAAGGAATGTACCAAATAAAGTAAGTGCATAGGAAACAATGATCAAGCTAATATTCCATATCTTTAACATGTTTTTTCGTTCTTGAATCATAACGGAGTGCAGGAATGCAGTGGCTGTTAACCACGGCATAAAGGAAGCATTTTCAACTGGATCCCACGCCCAGTAACCGCCCCATCCAAGTTCAACATAAGCCCATTGCCCGCCAAAGATATTACCTAGGCTTAAAAATAACCAAGCAATGATCGTCCAGCGTCTTGTCATTTTAATCCAGAAATCATCAACGTTTTTTAAGATCAGTGCAGCCATCGCAAAGGCAAATGGGATGGCAAGACCAACATAGCCTAAGTAAAGTGTGACTGGATGAATAATCATACCAGGGTTTTGGAGCATTGGATTTAAGCCTTTACCTTCGATTGGAATCTCATCTAATAGAATGAAAGGTTTTGCTACAAAGCCTAGAATAAAGAAGAAGAAAACCGCATTTGCTAGTAAGATAGCAGAAATGTATGGAACCATTGGGTTCCCCTTCAACTTCCGTGAGAAAGCAATCATACAGGTATATAGAGTTAAGAAAAACGTCCACAATAACAACGATCCGGCATTACCAGCCCAAAGTGCAGTCAGTTTATAAATAATAGGGAGTTCACTGCTTGTGTAATCATGAACATATTCATATTGAAATTGAGATGTTGCTAATAGGTAGAATAATGAGAGCATTGCAAGTGAGGAACAAACTAATAATGCAATTAATCCACCTTTACCACTGTTAACGAACTTTTGATTTTTTGTGCTAATTCCCAACGTCATAATAAGGAGAGAATAAATCGCAATGGCTAAGCCTATATAAATCGTTGCGTTGGCAAATAAATACATTTCGTCACCTTCTTAAGTTAGCCTGTTATTTTTCTTTCGTTGTTTTATTTAACTTATCTTTATGTGTTTCTGGGTCGTAATCTTTGATGTCTTTTCCTTCGTATTTAGATGGGCACCTTGTTTTAACTGTCTCAGCAACGAATGTGTTCTTTTTAGTTGGTGCCCCTTGGAGGATCGTTATGACACCTTCTGAGAAATTATCCGGCTGAGTTCCATTGTGAATGACGTGCATAACATTACCATCGTTATCTTGCACATCAAATTTCAATTCAATTTTGTTTGCATCCCATTTAATCGAATCTTCTATTAGTAAACCCTCAACCGTAACAAAATCATCTTTATGTTGTTCTTGAGTAGCCAAAAGCTCCTTCATTGTTAACTCAACACCACTTGATCCAGGAGTTGCTGCCATCAATAGGAAAACAATGGCACCCGCAATAATAAACCCACCAAGCATTACAATCGTATTTTTTTTCATTTTACTCATCACCTCATTAGATTAATTTTTTCATTTCCTCTTCGTACATTTCCTGATCAATCTTTCCTGTTAACAACTTTTTGCGTAATTCTTTCTTTTCTTCAGAATTTGCTATTTTGTTGTCCTTTTTTGCCGATTGAGTTTGTTTCCTGGGTTGTGTTTTAGTTTTTTTGGTAACTTTAGAACCTGATTGCGAATTTCCTTTTAAACCCAGGAACACAAAGAGACCTGCTATAACAATCGCCATTCCAATGATTGCTGCCCCACCAAGTCCGATAATAGGACGTTTGGAAGTGTTGGATGCTCCACCATTTTTAACAACTTGATCTGTTGCAGTTACACCACTATGGTTTTCATCGTTTGGCGGCTGCTTTTTGTTTATAGCCTCCATCGTAGACTCAGTACCATCTTTTTTATACGAGAAAGAGTATTTTAAGCCTGCATCAGCTTTTACATTTTTGTATTGGTAGTAATAGAGCTCTTCTCCATATTCATTTTTCGAATTGTTCTCTGCTTTTGGCTCAATATCAATTTCCTTAGCATCCATGGGGGCATAAAAAATCACATCTAAAAGTTCGATATTTGCTTTATTTTCAAGCTCATATGTAAAAGTCTTGTTGTCCTTCACATTGATTGACTTTGTATAGTACTCGATAACAAATTCGTAAGTTTCATTATTCTTAATCGCCTTTGCCGGCTTCCAAGTAATAAGTCCTTTTTCTTTATCCACATCATACGGACGCTGTACTTCAGGCTTATCTTTTTCAGGGAATTCGGCCACCAAGAAAGCTTCAAAACCTTTATCCATTGCTGGAACGGCAATCTCAATCTTCCCATCATAATCTTGACCACTTTTATTCGTTATAGTTCCGTATTGACCAATTAATAAGGACGGAATATCACGTGACCAACCCTCGGGATAATCAAACTCTGGCATTACTTGAACCTGCATTTCCTTAAAAGGAAATTTTTCTGCCTGAAAGGCTGTTTCAGCACTAGCCTTTGGGATGATGAAATTCGTTAAAAATGATGCAATTACGAATAATGCCAACCACTTTTTCTTTAGCATCTTAATCCTCCTTGACTTGAAGAAAATACTATTTTTTACTATAGTCCTCTTTGAAATAAATATAATCTTTATACGAACTTATTTGTTGAATCACTCTTGAACATTTTGTTAAAGGATATAAATCGTTGCGTTTTCGTCAAAAAACCACCACATAATGTTCACATTTGGTCATTCATGTAAAAAAAGACCTGAATCCACTTGATAGATTCAGGTCTTACAACTCTATTCCATTTTATTACTTCTCCAAAGAACGGATATAAGTAACAATATCGTTAATATCCTTTTCTTTAAGTTGACGTGCACCATCTAAACCTTTTAATGAAGGTCCCATCCGAGTTTCTTCACGACCATATGCTGCATCAATCCAAATTTGTTTATCCGTGGTATATTTCAAATATTGTGGATTAGAAAGCGCCGTTCCCATTTTCTCCTTACCAATACCAGCTTCACCATGGCAGTTTAGGCAATATAAATTAAATTGCGCCGTCCCACGTTCAGGATCACCAGAAATTGTTTTTGGGACATCAAATTCTATTTCCTTTGTTTGCCAGTCTCTTATGAATGCAACAAGATTCTTTAATTCCTTGTCTGATAATCTTGGGCCATAGGCAGGCATAACTGTGCCATCTCTTCCATACTTCACATAATGATATAGGTCTTTATCGGATACATTGCTTAAAAAATTCTGGCTATTTAAGGCCGTCCCAGTTTTTGAGCCTTCTCCTTTTCCTGTCTCACCGTGGCAAGAGATACAATTTTTTTTGTATACTTTCTCACCGTCATCAATCGCTTCTGACTTCTTGCTATTAAAAATGCCGCTATTACTTATACAGACAATAATGCCAATAATAATCAAAATATAAAATCCGATTAATATTTTCTTCATGGGTTACCCCTTACTTAGGTTCGGGCGTTGGGGTTGGTTCCCCAATATCTTCATATTTTCTTGTTAATAAATCGTAAATTTTCGCAGGGCTTTTACCATTTAAATGCATTTCTACCGCCTCCCGGGCGATATTGACACAAGTGTCTCATGCTATACCATGCGAATCCCATTCTTCTACCGCATTTTCCGGCCCCATTCCTTTAATGAAGCAATCAAGATTACTTTTATGACCATCATTTACACATCCACAATAGCAAGGAACTTGGGCTACCACTTCTGGATATGTTGCCGCCATAACATATGTTTCTTGGATTTTTTCAGATGTATTTAGAACGAAATCTGGTAATGGCGAATGTTTTTTATCAAGTTTCCAAGTTTCAGAACTTAGTTTGGAACTGCAGCCAGCTGCAACAATGGCAAACAAAATCCCAAGGAACAAGAGAGATGTAATTCGTTTCATTATCTGTTGCCCCCCTTCCCTATAGTTTTAAATACTCTTTTAGTTTAGCAAAAAGAAATTAGTCAAAAAGTAACTAAATCTTACTATTTCGTGAAGTTTTTTAAGTAGTTTAAGTTATTAACGTTTTCCTCATCGCTTATTCATCCTTATTACATTACATATTCATCATATCATGGCTAGAAGTTGAACCGGTACCTAGTGATGGGTCAATCATCCCAAAAATCATTGCGATGTGTGCAACTACTAGAAAAATACTTACAAAGATGGCATGAATTCTCAGCCTATCTTCCTCTGGTTTATTTCTATAAATAAGACCTAAATCAAGCAGTGCCATGCCAAGAAATGGGATGATTCCGAGTAAATAGAAAGTAACAGCTATAACGTCAATCCAACCTTTCCACTCTCCGTTAACAGTTAAGGGAATATAAGCTGTTTTCATAAGGTAAATAAAAATTCCCGTAAAATAAAAACCTGCAAAGATACCTGTTATTTTATTCAATTTTTTAAGTGCACCATTTAATTTTCTTGTAAACAATATAGCTATTTCCGAGATCGCAAGGATCTCTGCACAAATGACTGGAACCGCCATAAAAATTAATAAATTCCAAGGTTGATTGTCTGCTAATAATCCCATATAATGCGTCATATTCATGTTCATCTTCTCCTTTAATTTTTCTACATCTATAATGTAGTGAAAAAGTGTGCAGAAACTTAGGAGAAATTATGGAGAAATTGTTAAAAAAAAGCCTTAATCCGACAAGTTTCGGACTAAGGCTTTATAATGATTATGCACGAGAAACGTATGACCCATCAGTAGTGTTAATAATTAATTTATCACCTTGATTAATGAAGAAAGGCACCTGAACATTAAGGCCTGTTTCAAGAGTAGCGTTTTTAGTACCGCCGGAAGATGTGTCACCCTTAATTCCAGGTTCCGTTTCAGTTACTTCTAAAGTAACGTTATTTGGTAATTCAACACCTAGAGTTTCATAGTTAAACATCATAATGTGTACTTCCATGTTTTCTTTTAAGAACTTTAATTCATATTCAATGTTTGCTGCTGGTAATTCTACCTGCTCATAAGATTCCATATCCATAAACACGTGATTATCGCCGCTTGCATATAGGTATTGCATTTTACGATTATCAATTTGTGCTTTCTCTACTTTTTCACCTGCACGAAACGTTTTTTCTTGAATGGCACCATTCCGCAGATTACGTAGTTTGGAACGAACAAAAGCCGCACCTTTACCTGGCTTTACGTGTTGGAAATCCAGAACACGCCATAGGCCTCCATCGACTTCAATCGTTAATCCTGTTTTAAAATCATTTACAGATATCATGTTAAAATCCTCCTAAATCGTTACAGTATTATTAGTTCTTTTGTAGAGTGTGTAAGTGCTTCGTTATGGTCCTTGGTAATCAACGTATCATCTTCAATTCGAACACCGCCGAGACCTGGGATATAAATGCCCGGTTCACATGTTACCACCATTCCAGGTTCTAAAACGACATCTGATTTCATCGACAATCCTGGACCCTCATGGATCTCAAGCCCAATCCCGTGCCCAGTTGAATGGCCAAAGTATTCACCATAACCCTTTTCTGTTATGTAATCTCGTGTGATTGCATCTGCTTCCTTACCGGTTAATCCTGGTTTAATTCCCGCCATCCCACGTAATTGTGCTTCAAGAACAATTTCATAAATCTCTTTAAGCTTGGCATCTGGCTCACCAACTGCCACGGTTCTTGTAATATCAGATACATAACCATTGTAATAACATCCATAGTCCATCGTTACAATATCTCCAGCCTCAATAACTTTGTCACTTGCCACACCATGAGGAAGTGCTGAGCGATGACCTGAAGCAACAATCGTATCAAATGAAGAAGATGTAGCACCAGCTCTTCTCATAAAAAACTCTAACTCATTCGATACTTCTAATTCCGTTTTTCCTGGACTAATGAAGTCTAAAATGTGTTTAAATGCAGCATCAGCGATATCAGCTGCCACCTTTAATATCTTAAGCTCTGAATCCGTCTTTATCAAGCGTAACTTTTCAATAACCCCGGAAATCGGGACAAGTTCAGCTTCAATTTCCTTATCATATACTTTAAAAGAGGAATAGGTTAGAAAATCTTCTTCAAACCCAAGTTTTTGAATGCCTAGTTTCTTGGCTTGTATCGCTACCTCTTCATGGATAGATCCTGTTATTTTAATAATTTCAAACCCTTGACATTGTTTAGTTGCTTGTTCAATATAGCGAAAATCTGTAAGAAACTGCGCTTTATCTGCACTGATTAACACAACACCGGCTGTGCCAGTAAAATTAGATATATAGCGTCGATTAAATGGGCTTGTAATCAGAATCCCATCAATTCCCTGTGTTGAAAAATTCAATCTTAATTTTTCTATTTTTTCCACGACTCTCCACTCTCCTTTTCAAATCAAATGAGGACAAAAATATTTTATCACAACCTACCAAATCCGACTAATCGAAACTTAGGCTGACTCCTCTTTCTCTTGAACTTTATTATTTTGATACTCATAATTTATGGAATATCCAATAAAAATTCCATATACGATATATATACAAATGGAAGTAATGATTGTATCTCGGTTTAAGTCAAAGAATGGTTTTATTCCAGGAAACAGTGGATTAAGAATAAAGAATACCACTGCAAACAATACCAGACCATACCCTAGACCAAACCAAAAACCTGTGAACTTTTTCAACACTGCATAGTAAACAAATGCAGCAACCACTGAACAGATTCCAATTAAAATGATGGAAATGAGTGTACCAAGCCATTCATGCTTCCAATCGCCTAGAGCCCAGGGCTCCAGTATGACAGTGGGACGAATTTCTGTAAAACTTAAATAGGAAGCTAACCAGCCAATTGTTCCCCAAAACAAGCCTCCAAATAACCCTGTCCAAAAGACCATTACCGGAAAGGACATGGGTTTAGGATAATTACCTAGTATTTGCTCATTTGCCATTATAACAACCTCCATTAACTTCTTGCTTCTTCAATGCCTTATATGCCGTTATTCTTGTGATACTGTCCTAAAAAAACAGGGTCAACAAAGGCCATAATAAATTCCATTTTTTATTATGTCCTTAGGTATACAATCCCTTGCATAAAAAAAAACTTTTTAATTGGAAATATTATGTCATTCCTAGAGGTTTTTTCATTTTTCTAGTAGAATAGAATTAAGTACATACAGATTTTTTCTACTTCTGCTGTTGTGCAACTTTTGATTAGGTTGGTGTTCTGTATATGTCTAATTCTCAAAAACCTGTTTATGGCGGCCAAGCGGTTGTCGAAGGTGTAATGTTTGGTGGAAAACATCATTATGTAACTGCGGTTCGCAGGAAGGATCAATCTGTAGAATATTTTCATTTGCCACGTAAAGCAAATCCTTATTTTACAATGTTAAAAAAAATCCCTTTTCTTCGGGGGATTATTGCCATTATTGAGTCGAGTGCAAATGGATCTAAACATTTAAACTTCTCAACGGAAAGATTTGATGTTGACCCAAAAGAAGATGAAATCATAAAAGAAAAAGAAGTCTCTAAATTAACCATGTATCTTGGTGTAGCAGCAATTGGTGTCATCTCATTTTTATTTGGTAAATTCGCTTTTACATTAATTCCGGTGTTCCTTGCCGTTTTAACAAAACCAATTTTCCCTTCAGATTTTGCTCAAGTGCTAGTGGAAGGCTTTTTTAAACTGATCTTACTAATATCCTATATTTATTTTGTCTCCCTTACACCATTGATAAAAAGAGTGTTTCAATATCACGGAGCTGAGCATAAAGTAATTAATACGTTTGAAGCAGGGGTAGAGTTAACTGTTGAAAATGTGCAGGCTCATTCTCGACTCCATTACCGCTGTGGCAGTAGTTTCATTTTATTTACAGTTATTGTAGGTGTGTTTGTTTACATGTTTGTACCGACTACTCCGCTTTGGTTACGGGTTGTCGATCGACTCCTTTTAATCCCGGTTGTTCTAGGAATCGCTTTTGAAATCCTTCAGGTGACTAACAAACTCAGAGATGTTCCTGTCTTAAAATATCTTGGGTTACCTGGTCTTTGGCTTCAATTAATAACAACGAAGGAACCACAAGATGACCAAGTGGAAGTAGCGATTCTTTCTTTTAACCGATTATTAAAAATGGAGAAGGAAACTGAGTTCTCCAAAGAAAGTGAAGAAATTGTCTAAATCTTTGTTTTATCGTGTTTAAAAGATTATAAAAATGCTTAAGATGCTCTTAGGGAGGTGGCTTTCTTGAAAAATCGGACATTTGTTAATGTGGTTATTGGGGGACTTATCATTCTTGCATTACTTGGTGTTATTAGTACATTTACAGCTAATCCAGCCGGTTTCATTCAAAGTATAGCTGTCATGGCACTGGTTGTTTTAGTCGTTTATTTCCTAGTTCGAAAGTTTACCGGCTCAAGCCCTCAGAAAAAAGAGCAGCGGGCATTTCTAAAAGCAGCAAAAAAATCAAAAAAACGATTACAACAAAAGAGTGGGGAAGGAACTGTTAAGACCTCCTCTCTCGGGACGTTAGCATCATTAAAGAAAAGCAACAAGACAAAAAAGAAATCGCCTATACATTTGACCGTTATCGACGGCAAAAAGGGGAAAAAGAAAAATCGAGCGTCTCTATAGGCGCTCGATTTTTTATATTTTTTTGCACAGGTATAAGAGATATTTATTAATACCCCCATGTTTTCAAAAATTGTTTGGCTTTTTCTTTTCCTAAATTGAATAATTCGCGTTTCTTTTCCTCTGTTAAAGAAAATTCAGTAGATAAAACACCCTCTGTTGGGATAAAAATTATATTCTTTACATGTTTTTTGGAAATATATCTGGAATCGTGGGCATCTTTCATTGTTTCAAATAAAGCAGCAAATAATTGTACCGCATTTTTAATTTTATGTTTTTCATGCTCATATTCACTAGCGTTTAATTTAATTCCGAGCACTGGTCTTACTTTTTGTACATTTTCCTGATCAAAAAGCCACATTGGAAAATTGCTCAGAACTCCTCCGTCAACTAATACATTCATACCGTCCATTGAACGCATTTTTACTGGCTCAAAGAAATAAGGGATACTGCAGCTGATTCTTATTGCTTTAGCAATGGAAAAGGAGCCTGGTGCAATGCCATACTTCTGTAAGTCATCAGGTAAAACAATCATTTGCCCATTTGAAAGGTCTGAAGCGATGACCCTAAGTGCCTGAGGGGGTAAATCTGCAAATGTTTTTAACCCTTTTGCCTCAAGTTTTTCACAAAGCCATTTTTCAAGCTGGTTTCCTTTATAAAGTCCTAGCCTCCAATAGACAAGCAGCCATTTTGCAAATGGAAAGGGAATGATTGTTTTGCGGGCATCAAGTAGTTTTGAAAGATCTAATTCGTCGACCAATTGGAAAATTTCTTTACTGGTATAACCGGCGGCGATAAAGGCGGCAACGATGGATCCTGCACTAGTTCCTGCCAACCTGGCAAATCTCATACCCTTTTCTTCTATTTCATCGCAGGCCCCAATTAGTGCAAACCCCTTAATACCTCCTCCAGAAAACACGCCGTCTATATACATGGCAGCCACTCCTAAAGATGAAGTTATTTTTACATCTTTAAGCAGTTGCTTTAATAAATAGTACTCTAGACAAGCAGAAAATTTATAAATAAAAAAGGACATTGTTTCTGCACAATGTCCTTGGTTTATTAACAAAATTGAAACCGCTTAACTTTTCATTAAAATCTTTTTGCTCCGATAAATCTAGGCTTCCAATAGCTATTATTTGTATAAGCAATGGAAACTCCCTTTGAAGATGAAGATTGAATCATTTTTCCGCCACCTATGTAAATCGCTACATGACTAGGTTTACTTGCCTTATTTTGGGAAAAGAACATTAAGTCTCCAACCTTTAAGGATTTAACACGGTATCCTTTTTTGTAGAACATTTCAGACGCTGTTCTTGGCAATACTTTGCCAGCCTTACCATAAGAATATTTAACCAAGCCTGAGCAGTCAAATCCTCTTGGTGATAACCCGCCCCATCGATATGGAACTCCGAGATTTGCTTTTGCAACTGAGATTGCTTTTGTATGATAATATGCCGCTTCCGCTTTATCACCCAAAGTGGTAAACAATGAACTAAGAATAATAGTCATAGCTACGGCTGCAATGATTTTTTTCAACATCTTGTTTAATCCCCCTGTGTGCTTCGATACTATTAATATACAAAAAAAGATTAACACCGAAGTAACAGCTAGATTACAGTTATATTACAAATTTCGACTTTATTCTAAAAATTCAATTATATATTCAATTATTTTGTAGTATTTTATTAAATTTATCAGGTTTATCGACATTTATCACGCAAAAAAATGGGGGAAACTCTCCCCCCCATTAATTACTTACAAATTATAAACCACATTTTAATTGGGCTCCGCAGTTGGTACACGTATTGCACCCGCCCATTTCTTTAACCTTACCAGTCCGACACACCGGGCATGTGTTTCCGACTTCAGATCCAATTGTAACACTTGTCGAACGAAGTTCGCTGATTGTATCAACAAGGACCACATGCTGTTTTGGTTTTTCACTAAAAATGGATAATTGTTCATTATTATTTTCTTCTGCTTTAAGCGTTAGTACCTGTGAATCACGGGAGCCATCAACATAAACAGTTCCGCCTTTTGCTCCTCCTCGGTACAAACGTTGGTATACTTTTTCAACCTGTTCTACGCTATACCCTTTTGGTGCATTAACAGTTTTACTGATGGAGCTGTCGATCCAGCGCTGGATGACACATTGAACATCTGCATGGGCTTCCGTCGTAAGTTCCATCGCAGTAACAAACCAGTGTGGAAGATTGTTTTCATCCACTTCAGGGTGCTTATCTAGGTATTCTTTCACGATATCCGCTTTTACTTCGATAAATTTACCAAGACGTCCGCTGCGGAAGTAAGAGAATGAGAAATAAGGCTCTAAGCCGGTGGAAACCCCAACCATTGTCCCAGTGGATCCCGTCGGAGCAACAGTTAATAAATGAGAATTTCTTATTCCACTGTCTAATATAGATTGGCGGATATCATCAGGCATTTTCTTCATATATCCAGTTTCGATGAATGCTTGACGTAATCGATTGGTTTCAGTTTGTGTATCAGCAGTTAAGAATGGAAAACTTCCTTTCTCTTTTGCCAATTCTATCGAAGTTCTGTAAGCAGTAGTTGCAATTACTTCAAAAACTTGATCAACTAATTGGTTTCCTTCAGGTGAGCCGTACTTCGTTTCACAATAAATCAGCATGTCATGCAAGCCCATTACTCCAAGCCCTACACGTCGTTCACCAAGTGCCTGCTTTTTGTTTTCTTCAAGGAAGTATGGTGTTGCGTTGATGACATTATCCTGCATCCGTACTCCTACGGCTACTGTTTTCTTAAGTTTTTCAAAATCAACAGTTTTTGTTTCTTTATCAGCCATTTCCGCCAAGTTGACTGCCGCAAGGTTACAGACAGAAAATGGTGCAAGTGGTTGTTCCCCACATGGGTTTGTGGCAACTACTTGTTGGCCATAGGCTTTTGCATTGGTCATGTCGTTTGCGTTGTCGATAAAAAATATTCCTGGTTCTGCTGAGTAGGTCGCACAAATATTGATTAGGTTCCAAAGTTCTTTTGCTTTGAACTTTTTATAGACTCGTACTTTATGTCCAAGTTTTTCCCACTCGCGCACGTCACCCACTTTATGCCATTCTTCATTATAAATCTTCATTTCTTCTTCATCATAGTGTTCAACATATGGGAAGCGCAGTTCATATTCACTATCGTTTTCAACAGCTTCCATAAATTCCTTTGTTAAACACACAGAAATATTTGCCCCAGTAAGGAACTCAGAATTGTGCACCGTGTAGTTACCACCGGTTAATAATTTCTCTTCTGCATCAGCAATGATGTTTTCATCAAATCCACCGAAGCCTTGAATGTTTTTATAATTTACAATTCCTTGATACATTGCAGTTTCTCTTAGAGTTAGAGGAGTAAACTTTAACTTATCTTTAGCAAGTTTTTTAATCGTTTCATCATTTGTATTTTCAATTAAGAATCGTAGAATTCTAGGATTTTGCATCTTAGAAATAATAAATTCAATAATGTCTGGATGCCAGTCAGCTAGCATGATCATCTGAGCTCCGCGTCTTGAACCGCCCTGCTCAACCAAATGCGTCAATTTCGCAATATCATCCAACCATGAAACTGATCCAGATGATTTACCATTTACACCTCTAGCTAGTGTATTACGAGGTCTCAATGTTGAGCCATTTGTACCAACTCCGCCTCCGCGGCTCATAATCTCCATTACCTGCTTACGATGGTCAGAAATCCCTTCACGTGAGTCTGGGACGAAAGGCATAACATAGCAATTGAAGTAAGTGACATCGGTATCTGCCCCAGCACCGTAAAGGACGCGGCCAGCAGGAATGAAGTTCATGTTAACAAGTTCTTGATAAAACTTTTCCGTCCATTCTCTTCGCTTCTCTTCCGTTTCTTCAACAGAAGCAAGTCCCGTAGCATTACGCTTTGCAATCTGCTCATAGAAGAGCTCCAATGGCTTTTCAATCACATCTAATGACCTGACAATTACTCCTGTGCTAGCTTCTTCAGGATCATCAAGTACTCCTCTAAATTCCTCTTCGACTAGAACTTTTGCTTTTTTCTTTTCCCAGTCGATCTCCTTGATATATCCAAGGCCGCGTGCTGGAAATTTTGGATCCTCTTTAATAGTTAAAACAACGAAGTCGCCGTTAGTAAGGGTAATTTTTGCAGTGTCTTTAAAGGTATAGCGGTCCAACATTACCAAACGAGAAACACCTTTGTGAGTTATTTTCATATCTGGGGTAACTGGATGCACCTGGGGGAATAAGCGGATATCCTCATTCAACCTTTCAAAATCAATATTCATTGTTTGTCTAAAAACTACAGACATGAGAACAACTCCTTCATGTAAATATCTACCTATTGTGCTAAATCTAGCAGCATTATGCTATATCTAGTTGGTTTGTATTTTAAGGTTATCATAGCCGCCCAGAATAAATCAACTAAATATCAATATATAGTACCGAAAATATTTTCGACACCACTACATATTGTGTACGGAACAAGTAACAACTATTTTGTCAAACTCAAGAAATAATATATTTAATAGTAATCAAAAGCTTTTCGTCGATTTTCGTCAGAAATCAGGAAAATTTAACAAATTTCGCAGGTTGCTTCTTTCAGAAAACAAAAAAGCGACGAATTCGTCGCGATTTATCTTTTATAATTCCATTCATCACTCTCATAGCGCTCTTTAGCAATTTTATCAACGTATTTTAGCTCTTCTTCAGTTAATCGATATGGTTCAAGGTCAACATTCAAACCTTCCGCAAATCCCTTATAAAAAGCTTCCTTTGCTTCCTCAAGAGAAATTCTTCTTGGACTAATCGCGTTGATAGCAACCGCTTTGTCCTTAAAGGCTTTTCTCATTCGTTCCTTGACTCTTTCACTAGGATATTTAAATAAACTAAATAATTTATCCTCATCTAAATCCAACAATATGGAACCGTGTTGAAGGATGACTCCCTTTTGTCTCGTTTGTGCACTGCCGGCTACTTTTCTGCCTTCGACCACAAGTTCATACCAACTCGGAGCATCAAAACATACAGCTGAGCGAGGGTTTTTCAAAGCATCCCTTTCTTCCGCTGTTTTTGGGACTGCAAAGTATGCCTCAAGTCCTAAATGGTGAAATCCTTTTAAAATACCTTCAGAAATCACACGATAGGCTTCCGTCACTGAATTTGGCATTTCTGGATGGTCCTCAGAAACGATTACACTGTAGGTAAGCTCGTGCTCATGGAGCACCCCACGGCCGCCTGTAGGTCTCCTGACAAAACCTAATTGGTTAGCTTTGACTGCTTCCATATCAATTTCCTTTTCCACTTTTTGGAAATATCCTACAGACAGGGTTGCCGGGCTCCAGCCATAGAATCGAATTACTGGAGGAATTTTCCCCTCACTATGCCAATCGAGCAGCGCTTCATCTAAAGCCATATTAAAAGATGGTGAACTATTTCCAGTATCAATAAAACGCCAAACTTCTTTTTTCATTATTAAAACCTCATTTTTTTATATTATTTCGAATTTAAGTCTACCAAAATCTGATATAGATTCAAAATAAGATGTTTCTGCTATAATTAATTTAGGCAGTTTGGAAAAGATTTTTTAGCATTCATCTTTATCTTTATGAGATTGGCTTATATAATAAACTAGTGCAGGAAAGCTTGAAAGGAGCAAAAAGAAATTGAGTTCACTTTATCCCTTATTAATTATCATTGCAGCAATTATTATCTATTCCGTTTTCACCTATTTCTATCAGAAAAGGATTGTTAAAACGGTAACAGAAGAAGAATTCCGTGCGGGATACAGAAAGGCACAACTAATAGATGTTCGTGAAGCAAACGAATTCGAAGGCGGCCATATTTTAGGATCACGTAATATCCCAATGTCACAAATGAAAATGCGCATGAAAGAAATTCGACCTGATATGCCAGTATATTTATACTGCCAAAGTGGGATGCGTAGTGCTCGTGCCGCACAATTCTTACACCGAAAAGGCTACAGAGACCTAACCCAACTACAAGGCGGGTTCAAAAAATGGTCAGGCAAAGTAAAAACGAAGAAATAAGCAATAAGCATAAGGTTTCGGAATCCATTCCGAAGCCTTTTTTGTATTGAAAAATACAAAAGGTCAGATTCCATTTTCGAATCTGACCTTTCTAATTAATTAAGCTTGTTGATATTTTAAAACTGGCTTACGAGCAGCTTTAGTTTCATCCATGCGGCCGACCACAGTTGTATGTGGAGCTTCTTGAACGATTTCAGGATTTTCTTCTGCTTCTTTAGCTATTTGGATCATAATATCAATAAACGAATCTAAGGTCTCTTTTGATTCCGTTTCTGTCGGTTCAATCATGATACATTCTTCTACATTTAACGGGAAGTAGATGGTTGGCGGATGGTAGCCAAAATCGAGCAGTCGTTTCGCGATATCCAACGTACGGACACCTAATTTCTTCTGACGTCTTCCACTAAGTACAAATTCATGCTTACAATGACGATCAAACGGTAGATCATAATATTCAGCAAGTCTTCTCATCATGTAGTTCGCATTCAATACAGCATACTCTGTTACTGCTTTTAAGCCATCTGGACCCATTGAACGGATATAAGTGTAAGCACGAACATTTATGCCGAAGTTTCCGTAATACGGCTTCACACGGCCAATAGACAGTGGACGGTCATAATCAAGGACAAACTCTTCACCTTGTTTTGTGATAATTGGTTTTGGCAGGAACGGAATCAAATCTGCTTTGACACCGACTGGTCCAGAACCAGGACCGCCACCACCGTGTGGACCAGTGAACGTTTTATGAAGGTTTAAGTGAACAACATCAAATCCCATATCTCCAGGTCTTGCTTTTGAAAGAACCGCATTTAAGTTAGCTCCATCATAATAAAGCTTTCCACCTGCTTCATGAACAATTTCAGCTAATTCAAGTATGTTTTCTTCAAATAAACCAAGCGTATTTGGATTGGTTAGCATTAGTGCTGCAGTATCTTCACCAACCACTCTTCTTAAATCTTCAAGATCAACTAGACCATGTTCATTTGATTTAACGGTAATTGTTTCTAGACCTGCAATTGTTGCTGATGCTGGATTAGTCCCGTGTGCGGAATCAGGAACAATTACTTTTGTACGTTTCATATCTCCGTTGGCTTCATGGTAAGCACGGATCATCATTAACCCAGTCCATTCTCCATGCGCACCAGCTGCTGGCTGGAGGGTTACTTCATCCATCCCGGTAATTTCAATTAAATGCTCCTGCAAATCATATAAAAGTTCAAGAGCACCTTGTACAGAACTTTCATCTTGCAGCGGATGGACATGTGCAAAGCCGTTAAAGCGGGCTACATTTTCATTGATTTTCGGATTATATTTCATTGTACAAGAGCCAAGTGGATAAAATCCTGAATCTACACCATGATTTCTTCTTGAAAGTGCGGTGTAGTGGCGCATGATATCAAGTTCTGAAACCTCAGGAAGTTCTGGCTCTTCAGTGCGAATATAACCATCAGGAAGAAGCCCATTGAGATCTAGTTCTGGTACATCCATTTCTGGCAGACTATAGCCGATACGGCCTGGTGTGCTAAGTTCAAAAATGAGTGCCTGGTCTTGATTATGCATGGAAATCCCCCAATTCTTTCACTAGAGTATCAATTTCTTCCTTCGAGCGTTGTTCTGTTACAGCAATCAGCATATGGTTAACTAGTTCTGTATAATCACGACCCAAATCATAGCCGCCAATTATTCCTTTTTGTAAAAGCTGTTGATTAATTTCCTTGACAGGTTTATTTAATTTTACAACGAATTCGTTGAATGAATGACCTTCATAAACCACTTCAAAGCCGGCTTCCTTAAATGCATTTTTTGCATAATGAGCCTTTTGCAAATTGGCGACAGCCATTTCACGTACACCTTTTTTACCAAGAGCAGTCATCGCTACAGATGCTGCAAGTGCATTTAATGCTTGGTTTGAACAAATATTTGATGTCGCTTTATCACGACGGATATGCTGTTCACGGGCTTGCAGGGTTAATACAAACCCACGGCGGCCTTGATCGTCTGTTGTCTGTCCAACAAGACGTCCAGGAACTTTTCTCATTAACTTAGTAGTAACCGCGAAATAGCCGCAGTGTGGCCCGCCAAAAGCGGTTGGGATTCCAAATGGCTGGGCATCACCAATCACAATGTCTGCCCCAAATTTACCTGGAGGTGTTAGCACCCCAAGAGATAGCGGGTTGCTTGAAACAACAAACATGGACTTGTTTGCATGGATAATTTCTTCCAACTCTTTTAAAGGCTCGATTCGGCCAAAGAAGTTTGGATATTGGACGATCACAGCTGCAACATCTTCATTAATCAATTCTTTTAATGAATCTACATCTGTAACCCCACCTTTCACAGGTACTTCCACCACATTAAGGTACTGACCCTTAGCATAGGTTTTAAGAACATCGCGCGATTCAGGATGTACTGCACTAGAGACTACGATTGTTTTTCTTTTTGTATGGCCTGCACTAAGCATCGCTGCTTCAGCAAGTGCAGTTCCACCATCATACATGGAGGAATTGGCCACATCCATACCAGTTAATTCACAAATCATCGTTTGAAATTCAAAGATTGCTTGAAGTTCTCCTTGAGATATTTCCGGTTGATATGGTGTATAAGCTGTATAAAATTCTGATCTAGAAATAACATGATCGACAATAACAGGCATGTAATGGTCATATACACCTGCACCAATAAAAGATACATTTCTTTTTAGATCAGCGTTCCGGCTAGCCATCTTAAACAGTTCTTTCATTAAGTCTGTTTCAGACTTCGCTGCTTTGATATTGTATTCACCCTTAAATCTTACTTTTTCAGGGATATCGCTAAACAGTTCATCAATAGAGGAAACACCAATTGCCTCGAGCATAGTCTTCTTATCTTGTTCAGTCATAGGTAAATAGCGATGTTTCATAAACCTAACTCCCTTCTGTTATTTCTTTTCTCTTTTATAAAAAGGTGTTGGAACGACAGTAGCCTTTAAGCGTTTGCCGCGAATCTCTACTTCAACAACGGATTCAAGGCCAGTAAATTCGGAATTAATTAGGGCAAGGCCAATATTTTTCTTTAATGTTGGTGATTGAGTTCCTGTTGTAACTTCACCAATTAATTGTTCCCCACAATATACTGGGTATCCATGACGCGGAATCCCACGATCAATCATTTCAATCCCTACCAATTTTCTTGGCAAGCCATTTTCCTTTTGTTGGATTAACGCTTCTTTTCCGATAAAATCAGCTTCCTTAGTTAATTTCACGGCAAAGCCAATTCCAGCTTCTAGTGGTGAAATTTCCGAAGAAAGTTCTTGACCATAAAGTGCTAATACCGCTTCAAAACGCAGTGTATCGCGGGCACCTAACCCAACAGGGATAACTCCGTCTTCCTTACCTGCAGCTAAGATATCTCTCCAAAGGTTAACTGCATCCTCTGCATCACAATATACTTCAAAGCCATCCTCACCAGTATAACCAGTTCTTGAAACTAAAGCTTTTTTTCCATTTAGGATTACTTCTTGCTGGAATTTGAAAAAGCCAATCCCGCTCAAATCTGTATTCCCGGCGAGCTTTTGTAGTACTTTTTCTGCAAGTGGTCCCTGAAGGGCGAGCTGTGCTGTTTTTTCTGATAAGTTTTCTAAGCTTACATCCCCAGTTAGATGATCTTCAAGCCACTTATAATCTTTTTCAATATTTGATGCGTTAACTACTAGAAGGTAATGATTGTCCTCAATTTTATACACAAGGAGGTCATCGACAGTACCACCATTTTCATAACACATGGCAGTGTACTGGGCACCGCCATTTTTAATTTTTGAAATATCATTCGTCATCATTTTTTGCAAAAAATCCAAGCTATTAGTGCCTTTTACTTCTACTTCACCCATATGGGAAACATCAAATAATCCTGCACGCGTGCGAACAGCTTCATGCTCTTCTTTAATGCTGGAAAATTGAACTGGAAGCTCCCAACCTCCGAAATCAATGGTTTTTCCTCCCCATTCCTTATACACATCAAAAAGCGGAGTTCGTTTTAATTCAGACATTCTTAATCCCCCTTCAATCTTTGGCACATATTATTCTTGGGATAACATAAAAAAGGACAGAAACCTCCCATGTAACGTAAGAAGGTCTCTGTCCTGGCACCTGAAAGTTTACCTCGAAAGGCTTTCCCCTTTGGTGGCTGCAAAAGTCTAATCAGCACTCTCCAGAGCTGCGTCAAACAAGAGTTCTTTTGCCTGAGAGATTCACATTTCTGCTTGCTCCTTCGGCGCTACAAAGGTAGTCTCTCCCCTTGTTATCATTCGCATTATAATATTATCCAAATTGGTCATACTAATTATACTTATAAAATAAATTACCTTATTAAAATATTTAAAACATTCAAGACTATTATCATCCTACCATTAAAATAATACATTGGGCAATAACTTTATTAGAAAAGAAAAATGTTGAAAATTGTAAAAAAAGGAGCTGGCACCATGTCGATCGAAATTGAATTTGATTCCTCCTGGAAGGATGATTTTTTACATAGAATCGAAAACGATGGTCCATGGGGGAATTGGGACCTTTTTAAACTAGCAATTGGAGTAGAAAAGCATCTCGTCGTTCCTGATTTCAATGGTCTATTGGCACCAAGTCATTTACCTAATTTAACCCCGCTTCCACACCAACTTGAAACAGCAAAACAAGTAATTGAAAATATGAATGGAAAAGCTATCCTAGCCGATGAGGTTGGGCTTGGAAAAACAATTGAGGCTGGATTAATTCTAAAGGAATATATGATACGCGGATTGGTGAAAAAGGTATTAATTCTTGTCCCTGCCTCACTAGTTACACAATGGTCTATCGAGTTAAATAGCAAATTTTTCATTCCTGCCATATCCCAAAGAAAAAGCTATGTATGGGAACAATGTGATGTCGTTGTATCGTCAATTGATACGGCTAAACGCAATCCGCATCGAGACATCATCAACCAACAGGACTATGATCTCATCATCATTGATGAAGCACATAAATTAAAAAATAACAAAACAAAAAACTACGAATTTGTTCAAAATCTGAAAAAGAAATTTTGTTTATTATTGACGGCAACACCGATTCAGAATCGGGTCGAGGAAATTTTTAATCTGGTTTCGTTATTAAAACCAGGACATTTAGGGAGCGAAACGGCATTCTATGAAAAATACAAGCGTGATGCACGATCCTTAAATGATGATGAGCATTTAAAAGAATTAGTAAACAAGGTCATGATTCGGAACCGGCGGGCGGATACAGGAATTGAATGGACAAAAAGGCATGTCGAAACGATTCCAATTGAATGCAGCCCAGAGGAGAAGGATCTTTACGAGTCAATTACTGACTTAAAAAGCGAAGGGAATTGGGTCCAAACTAGTTCTTTCTCAGTCATGACATTACAGCGCGAGGCCTGCAGCAGCCGGGAAGCTGTGTTTTATACATTAAAAAATATGTTGCAAAAAAAGGAAGACCCGACACCAGCTTTCGAAGAACAAATTCAGTATTTAATGAAAAAGGTCGAGGCAGTTCAGAAAAATTCCAAAGCGGAAAAAGCATTAGAGTTAATTCAAAAGGTAAATGATAAGGTGATTATTTTCACCGAATATCGGGCCACCCAAATGTACTTACAATGGTATTTAAAACAGCATGGAATAACATCTGTGCCATTTCGCGGCGGGTTTAAGCGCGGAAAAAAGGACTGGATGAGGGAATTATTTCAAAAGCATGCTCAAGTTCTGATTGCGACAGAAGCCGGCGGCGAAGGAATCAATCTTCAATTTTGCAACCATATTATTAATTTTGATTTGCCCTGGAATCCAATGAGGCTCGAACAGCGGATTGGTCGTATTCATCGTCTTGGTCAGGAAAAAGATGTAATGATTTATAACTTTGCAATTAAAAACACTGTCGAGGAGCATATCTTAAAGCTACTTTATGAAAAGATCCATTTATTTGAAAAGGTAATCGGCGAACTTGACGATATTTTAACAAAGTTGGAATTTGGCAATATTGAAGACCATTTAATAGATATATTCGGACAATCCTCTACTGAAGGGGAAATGCGAATAAAAATGGAAAATTTATCATCAATGATTGAATTTGCTCAAGAGATGAAGAAAGGAGATTCCCATGCAGCAGCAGGAAATTCATAACTTTCTATTGAACTATTTTCAGGCTAATGATTGTGAAATCGTGGAGAATGGCCCTGGATATTTAATTGTTCAGTTAACAGTGGAACTTGATAAGGAATTAATGAACCGTCCTTTTTACTGGCATTATTTAGAAAAAACAGGCGGAATTCCAAATCCAATGAGGCTAACCTTTATTACGAATCAGGATGCCGCTCCTGAAAACATGAAGGGAGAAATCATTCATTTTGGTTCTCCTCGTCTACATCAAATTTTTGCTTCGACAAAGAAACTAGCCAGCTATATGCGGCTTTACGAGAATCATCGCTACCAGAACAGGCAAACTCCCTTGCTGCCGTGGCTTTGTATGAATGTTAAAATCTCCTACCAATGTGACCGAAAACGTGATATTTTCAAGTCAATTGGCTTACAGCTTATTAACGGAACAATGGTCGAAGACTTCCATGACAGGCTTCTACAAATACCGTTAACACCAAAAATACCTGATTATTCCTTTACCCTATCACCATTAGTGAGGCCGCAGAGTGGGATGTCAAGGATTGAAACATACCTAACTGCCGTAATTGAGAAAGAGGATCACACCTGGGCAGAGGATGCAAGAAAACGCTGGGAGCAGGACTTACGACTCTTAAACCATTTTTATGAAGATGTCGAAGAAGAAAACGAAAACTATGAAACGGAAAAACTCGCCCTAAAAGAACAATACGAACCAAAAATATCCATCTCCTTCATAAATGGTGGCCTCTTCTATCTAACCGATAAAGCCATATAAAGCCAAGGGTGTCAGGCACCATGTGAAAATTTCACATGGTGCCTGACACCCTAATATTATTTTGCCGAAAAAATAAAAAATTTTTTTGAAAATAAAAAAGGATAAGCAAGAACGCTGTCGAATATTATCAAATGAAAAATAATAAAGGCGGTGGTACCTATTGTTAGCGCGATAGAAATCTTAGCAAATCGAATTATTGCAGATGCGGCACGAAACCAGGCAACAGACATTCACATTATCCCAAGGAAGAATGACACACTCATTCAAATACGTTTAACCAACAATCTCATTCCCCGACTATCCCTTCCAAAAGATGAATGCGACAGATTAATCTCACATTTTAAATTCACAGCCAATATGGATATCGGCGAAAGAAGACGGCCTCAAAGCGGAGCATTTTTTTGTGAGGTTGACGGACAATTAATGGGCTTAAGACTATCCACCCTTCCTTCGAATAACAGAGAGAGCCTCGTCATCCGGCTGCTGCCTCAGCAAGAACAAATTCCTTTTCACCAACTATCACTATTCCCGTCAATGACACGAAAACTACTCGCCCTTCTCAAACATGCTCATGGACTAATCATTTTCACCGGGCCGACTGGCAGCGGCAAAACAACTACCCTTTATTCCCTTTTAAATGAAACAGCCCACCTATTTCACCGAAATGTCATCACACTCGAAGATCCCATTGAAAAAAACTATGACTCCGTCCTGCAAATACAAGTCAATGAAAAGGCAGGCGTAACATATGCATCTGGTCTAAAGGCTATTCTTCGTCATGACCCTGATATTATTATGGTTGGTGAAATCCGCGATGCTGAGACGGCGAAAATTGCGGTAAGAGCTGCCTTAACAGGCCATCTCGTCCTTTCCACGATGCATACTCGGGATGCGAAGGGAGCGGTTTATCGCCTGCGAGAGTTTGGTGTGAATTGGTTAGAAGTTGAACAGACGCTGATTGCCATAACAGCACAAAGATTAGTTGAACTCTCCTGCCCTTTTTGTGAAGGGGACTGCACTCCTATTTGCTATTCATATGGCAGATGGAAACGTGCAAGTGTGTTTGAACTATTATCAGGGAGAAATTTACACGGTGTAATGAAGGCCGCCCAAGGCGATAAAATAAATACTCGTTACCGCACCTTAAAAGATGTAATAAACAAAGGGATTGCCCTTGGTTATATTCAAGAATCTGAATACGATCGATTGGTGTATGATGATGAATCGTCATAAATGGACAGTGAACGAACAGGCGAATTTCTTGAGAAGAATTGGTGAACTTTTGGCAAGAGGATATCCAATTGCACTTGCAATTGAGTCCATAGCATTACAATTACCCTCAAAACGAAACGAGGAACTTAAAGATTGTTTAGAAGAATTGAAAAAAGGTCAACCATTTCATGTTGCTTTAAACAATATGGGCTTCCAAAAGGACTTAATCGGTTATGTTTATTTTGCCGAACAACATGGCTGCTTTACGGATGCTCTGCTGGAGGGAAGTGAACTTGCATTACTTAAGGATAAAGATTTACACAAGCTTCTAAAACTGCTTCAGTATCCTGCAGTGCTTATCATCATTACAGGATTTCTTTTTATTTTTGTAGAAAATACATTACTGCCAAGGTTCACAAGTCTTTTTTCGTCCCTTGGTCTAGAAGCAAATTTTTTCATGAATGTCATATACACTTTTGATCGTTATTTTCCAATTGTGATCAGCATCTTGCTTTTTATTCTACTTTTGGGAGCAATTTATTACTTGCTTATATTTCGAAAGCTCACCATCCTAAAACAAAGGGTACATCTAGTCCGCATCCCTATTGTTGGCAGAATCCTCAAATTACTTTTTACACACTACTTTTCCATTCAACTAAGCTTCTTACTTTCCGGTGGGTTATCCGTTTCCGAAGCACTATTACTCTTTGAACAGAATCTCAGACATCCTTTTTACAGCCACTTAGCTACTGCAATTAAAAGCAAGCTTATTACCGGAGAAAGATTGGAGTCAATTTTAGCAACGATGTTATTCTTCGAAAAAGAATTTCCGATGATTGTAAAACATGGCCAAGAAAACGGAAAGTTGGAGCAGGAGTTGCTATTTTTCAGTAGGCACTGTATCAAAATCATGGAAGAAATGATTCAAAAACGCTTATCAACCATTCAGCCTATTCTTTATATTATTATTGGATTCCTTGTGGTATCGATGTATTTAGCTATCCTTTTACCCATGTTTCACCTACTTGATAGTATTTAAAAAAATTGGAGGTTGTTAGAATGATGAAAAATGAAAAAGGTTTTACATTAATAGAAATGATGATTGTTATGCTAGTAATCTCAGTGCTGTTAATTATTACAATTCCTAACGTCGCCAAACATAATTCAAATATCAACAAGAAAGGTTGTGAGGCCTACGTTAAAATGGTCCAAGCTCAAGTTCAAGCATATGAAATGGATAAGAACAAGATCCCTACGATTGAAGAACTAAAAGCAGAAGGATATTTAAAGCAAGATGCTACTGGTTGTCCGAATGGTAACGAAGTTGCAATAGATGCTGAAGGTAATGTAACCTCAGTTGCAAAGGTAAACTAATCACTAATGAAAAACGATCAAAACGGCTTCACTTTAATTGAGTCCCTGTTAGTCCTTTCAATCTTCATGATTATTTCCTCAATTACAGTTTTCTCCTTAAAACCGCAGCACTCAGTCCTGGAGGATGAGGCCTTTTTAACCCAATTAAAAGCAGACCTATATTATTCACAACAATATGCTATATCTCATCAACATGAAGTATCCGTTGTTATTCTTCCAGCGCAGTATAAGTATTACATGCTATTGAGACCCGAACTGCCGCCAATCGTCATGCGTAATTATTCAAAAAATATTAATCTTGCTACAAGCACTCTACCCTTATATTTTAAATTCCTAAACGATGGAAATGTGAACCAGTTTGGTACCTTACTCATCCAAACCAATAATAAAACCTATCAAATGACCGTTTTAATCGGAAAGGGACGGTTTTATGTTAAGTAGTTCTAAAGGCTATTTTCTGCTTGAGCTTCTACTTTCCTTATCAGCATTGTTTATACTTAGTTTGTTTTTACTGCCATTATTGACCGAACTAAGAGAACAATCCAGACAATTGGATTTAGAAAATAAGGCCCGACAGTTGATGTACGAAGAATTACAAGCGAATTTACTCAGTAATCGGGGAACATCGTTTTCCACTTCTATTCAAAACGGAATTGAATATCAAATCATTTGGAAAGAAAGTGAGTTGGCGGGACAAAAGGAGGTGTGTGTGAGAGTTGAAAAAAATTCGTTTCTTCCGGAAGTCGAAGTCTGTGGGCTGCTTGAATGACGGTGCCTTTACACTCATTGAAGTGCTTATTTCTTTTTCAATTTTTACAACAATTATTTTTTTTATGGCACCTTTATTCCAAATAATTCTTAGTAATAAGGATACGGAGGCAGCTTTACAGACAATGGAGTGGGATGTTTTTTCGAGCCAAATAAAAAAGGAGATCCGGCTTTCCAGCCGTGCAGAGGTGATCTCGAATCGGTTAATTCTAACAAAAGAAGCTGAAACCATCCAGTATGAAAAGTACGGAACGAACCTTAGGCGCCGTGTGAATTCAACTGGTCACGAAATACTTCTCCAAAATGTTGCACAGTATTCATTCACACTTTTAAATAATGCGGTTAAAATCGATGTAACTGACCTATGGGGAAGAAAATATTCTGTTACTGCATTCTCAATGGGGAATTGGCTGAATGTTCCATGATAAATAATGAGAGAGGCTTTACCTATCCACTTACCTTATGCCTTCTAATCATTTTTTTATTATTTCTTTCGAGCCGAATTGAAGTTTTGTTATCCGAAAGAAAAATTGCACACGAAACAAATTCAATCATGCTCGAGGAGTATTATTTCCTCTCGTCAGTAAAAAAAGTTGAAGCAACTTATCAAAAGACTGGCACCTTGCCTGCCAAAGGCACGATTACGTTTGTAAAGGGAACCATAGATTACCAAACCGAAACACCAATTGGGTATATTCAAAAGGTCAATTTCACATTGCACCTCAATACGGATGGTATAACAACTTACGGAAGGGGATATTTTGATTCACGAACCAAACGATTATCCAAATGGCTTGAATTGAATTAATTAAATATGGGCATACTTGTTCATGAAAATTAAAGGCAGGTGTGTGTCCATGAAAACTAATGACTATGTAAAATACATGACTCAAACGATTGTAAAATATGCAGATCAGCCGAAGGATGAAAGGAAACGTCTGCGTATCGAACGAAAAGAAACAAAAGCTTCTTTCTGGTATCGTTGGTTCGGTATTCTTCCTTACATCCTCTATTTTGAAGTTAAAAAGAGACGAAGAATGTAACTCCTCTAATTCTTTATTTCTCCAAAATAATTATATTTTTACTGTTGACAAATGTTTTATTACCGAAATTTGTTGTCTTTTTAATATATTGTTACAATATAAAGTCGCTAAATGTGAACATTTTCTAAACATACTGTGTTAACATTGTTAACCTCATTCCCATGTTTAAAGGGCTGTATTATAATGGAATAAATTATGGGGGTCCGAGGTGAACAATGATGGAACAAACATTAAAGATAACAAACGTTTTATCAGATCCAACACGGTACTATATTTATCAATACATTACCAAACGTCATCAAGAAGTAACAGTACAAGAAGTGGCAGAAAATTTTAATATTCATCCAAATGTTGCACGATTGCATTTATCAAAACTTGAAGATGTAAATATGTTAGTGTCTGAAACAAAGAAAACTGGTAAAGGCGGCAGACCGAGTAGACTGTATCGCCTATCAGATGATGTAATACAGTTGCATTTTCCATTTCGTGACTACATGCTCTTATCTAAAGTCGCAATCCAAACCATGATTTCACTTGGAGAAGCTGGAAGAAAAGCACTTTTCCTTACTGGAAAACGTTTTGGTACAGAGCTGATTGAACAAGAAAAGGCAAAAAGAGCGTTTGGAGATGAATTAGAATTTGACCAAAAGCTCACAATATTAAAAAGCGCTGCAACTCTTGCTGGTTTTTATCCTGAATTTGAAGCAAATGGCGATAAAACAAAAATATATTTCCAAATTTTCAATTGTCCATTCAAAGAAGTGGCAGAAGATCATTCGGAAACAGTTTGTAGTATGCACCATGAATTCTTGAAAGGGATGTTTGGAGCACTTTTTGAATCAGTTGAGTTAATTGAAAAAGATAATATTATTTCTGGATGTGAAACTTGTTCATATCAAGCGCTTGTAACAAACTAATTCGAAACCATTATTTACATTGTACCTCCTTTTACTTTATAATATTGTAATGATGGGATCGCAGGGTAAAAGGAGGGATACATATGGATCGCATGTTCAGAGTTTGTGGTTTCTGGACGGGCATTTTTACAGTAATGTTTTATCTAGGCGATATGGATAAGACGGCAATGTTATTCTTAGCCCAAACAGGTTTTTTCGTTCTGCTTAGCTATCTAAAACTATCCGAGCGCATGTATTTGTGGGTATTCGGAGCATATTTAACAGTTTTCTTCGCAGGCTTCACTTATTGGACAACGTTCATGATGGTGCCTGGTGCAGGACATTAAGTAACAATTAGAAATAAACGCCGGAAAACTCCGGCGTTTTTTCTTTATTCGATGAAGATATCACTCAATTTTAATTTAACCCCTTTTTGCTGAATAACCACATGAAAATAGGAACTCATCCCTGAGGGCATAATCAAACTGCGAATCGCCCGATTCCGTTTGCTTACCTCCGAAAAGGGATTGGGGTCATAATGGTTAGCTAATTCTTTCAGAATACCTGCCTTTAATAAAAACTCATCCTGCCGTTGCTTTGAAATAAGTTCTAAGTTTTCCTGTTCACCTTTTTGAATAAGATAATCAAAATGGATATGTGTTGTGATATCTATTTCGCCAGGATTTTGCAAGATATCATCAATCATCTGATGCTGATAATAACCTCTCAAACTCCCCTTTACCCTTATAGGGTCCATCCACTCTTCATTTGTATAACCATAATCAGCTGTTACTACAATCCCTTTTAACAATGCACGGGAAATTTCCTTTATCATCTCCACCATGGCTAACGGGACCTCCAACCGCTGCTTTTCCTTTAATTCAATTTGGCTTTCCTTTAAAAACATTTTGATATCAGAATTGGTTAAAGGAACCTTTTGCTCATACAGTTGATTATTTCGAACGCCTATCATTACTTCATGAAGTTCCCCGTTTTTTTTTTCAATGACATGAACAGGTAATGCATCAAAGAGTTCGTTAGAAAAAATCATTCCTTCAAATGACGTAACTTCGTTAATGCTCTCTACTTGGACAATGGGAAAATCGGCCATTAACAATTCTTGTTGCAGTTTCCGGTGATAAGGACTGCTTTCAACAATTATATAGGTTAATGGGGTTTGAATCGTTTCCTTCCATTCCTGTAAAAATGCTTTGGCAAAACGTCCATTTCCAGCTCCTATTTCACAAAAAACAGGGTCAATTTGTGCCCTCTTACATACTTGAGAAAACCACTTTGCCATCATACTTCCGTATATATCTGAAATATTACTTGTTGTTATGAAGTCTCCTTGCCGCCCAATTTTTTGTTTTTCCCTCATATAATAGCCAAATTCAGGATGATACAATGCTGCACCAATGTATTTTTCGTAGGTGATCAAATCATTGGGTGAGTTTGAAAATAATGTTCTAAAAAATGTGTTCATACATGCTCCTTTTCAAATAAACACTATTGACACAGTGAAAACTTTATAATATTGTAAGATTAGTAGCTTAAACTTTATCCCCTCCCATATTAGAATAGAATATCCCCCAGAAAAACCCTTCTCATTTCGGAGAAGGGTTTTTCTATATTGTCTCCCCTCGTTGCTAAAATCCATTCAAAAACGGATTACTATCCATTTCTGCACCAATGGTTGTCACAGGACCATGACCAGATAATACATACGTTTCCTCAGGTAATACAAGCAGCTTATCGTGTATACTTTTTAATAACTGTGATGCGTTCCCTTCCCTTAGATCTGTGCGGCCAATGCTGCCTTGAAAAAGGGCATCACCAGAGATAACAAATCCCTGCTCTTCAAAATAACAAGAGATACTTCCTGGTGAATGACCAGGGGTATGAAAAATGCTAAATTCAAAATCACCAATTTTCATACCTCCCTCATTTTTAATGATCTGATCAGCAGGATTGACTCTTAATGAATCCTGAATCATAAAGAATTGTGAACCATTTAGTGCGGGGTCACCAAGCCAGTTTTCTTCCTTTTTGTGAAGATAGACTGGAATTTTATAAAAGTTCCTTACTTCATCGACACCCCCGATATGATCAAAATGTGCATGAGTTAGAATAATGGCAAGAGGTTTCAGTTTTCTATTATTCAACAATTGAATGAGCTTTTTCCCTTCACTGCCGGGATCAAAAATTAAACATGATCGGTCTGAATTTTCTACGATGTAACAGTTAGTTTGAAGTGCTCCCAATGGGATTTGCTGCCATTTCATAATTACGTACCTCCAATTGAATTTGCGATATTATTATTTTACACTATGTATTAAGAAGAGAGAAAGAATACAAATTCACGTGAGTTCTTTTTTGCTCTCGACAAATGAAAGAAAAAAATATAAAATAAGAATCGAATGTAAATAATATAGGTACATAATTTTTTTAAATTTGTTTTGATGTATGCCTGCTTATAATAATAAAAGGGGGGTTTTCCATGGGATTAGTAATTATTTTTGCTCTTGTAACCATTCTTGCTGCTTTCGGTGGATTTTCAGCACTAAAGAAAAAAAATTTCTTAGGTGCATTTTGGGGTGTAGCATCATTTGTGGTTTTCGGCTGGTTTACAGTCATGACCATCATCAATTCTGGATTTCCAACAGGAACTCACTAAGAGTTTTAAAAGACTGCCAACCGGCAGTCTTTTTATTTTGAATGGATTGGAGTGTCCAGCTACACCCATATATTAATCCTCATTTAAAAGGTTGGTTACCCTCTCTACTTTATATTCCATACTCCGCTGAACATCTCTTCTGTCATCAATACGAATCGTTGTAGCGACCCTCTGGATACCTTCAGAAAAGGGTACCTCGTGCATTTCTTGGATAACTTCAAATAAAACGGAAAGTTCACCTTCGATAATCGTATTCATGGGTGTTAATTGAAAACGTATTTTCCCTTCCTCTTGATTTTTTCTCAAAACCTTTTGAATACTTGCTACATATTTACTAACACTAGGAGTTTCTGTTCCAATTGGAATTACTGTTACATCTACTATAGCCATGACTGAATACCTTCCTCTTTAAGTTTTTGATTCAACGTGATTTTATCATAACAGAAGATAAAATAAAAAAATGACACTGTCCATACTCGTGTCATTCCTTTATCAATTCATATAATTTCTTTCCATTCAGATCGATAATTTTTTCATATCGATTCCCATACAAGAGAGCATCACCAGTTGGTGAAAGTATCATTGGCTCGTTTTCTAAACCATTCATGATTAGGTTGCTGCGCCCATTCTTAAGATTATAAGTTAGAAGTTGGAAACCCTCTGAATAAGTATCCGATTCTCCACCTGATAGAGGCCTTAAGGTAATAAATTGGCTTTTTTCTTCATTATAGTCATAAAAAGGAACTAACCAATCAGTATACTTTGTTAACTGGGGCATAGAAAAAGTAAATAGTTTACGTAATTTGTTATCAAAAAATGAGTAACTAGACATGGATTGGTTTTGTTCATTTTTGGTGATTGTCATTAGTAAGTCAGGATAGGCAGAAAAATTTATAACTGATGGAAACAAATTTTTCTCGATCCCAGTTTCTAAATTTCTACCATTAAGCGGTGCTAATAAGGCTGGCTGATCTTCAATCAAATTAATCCAAGCTATCTGATTAACAGCTACCCACTTCATAAAAGGCTGAGGCACATCAAGTTCAGATGTGGTTGATTGTCCCAAGTCTAGTAAAAACACTTGAAAACTCCAATCCTCTGCAAATTTAGTTACTAAAATCTGAGATTCATTATATGGGTTCCATTCAAAGGCTAATTCATAGGATGGAAAATCCTTTTGAAGGATTACGCTCCCTTTTGTATCAATTATTGTAACCTTCCCTTCAGATGCTGATGGCGAAGCATGGATAAGGATGCTTTTTTGGGAAGGACTAATTTGTACATTGATGATGGGATATTCACTTTTATAAATTAATTCACTTTTACCTGTAAAGAGATTGTAGCGGTATATACTTGAAGATTGTTCTAGATTCGTAATATAGAGGACTTGTTTCTCAGAAAGCCAGCCGGCGAGTTTTGAAAATTCACCTTCTGGAATTGAAATCGGTAGTTTCCACTTATCTCCAGAAGTAGTGGCAACTGGAGACTTAGGCTTTGCATTTTTAACAGGCACTTTTTGTTTTACTTGCTCGTTTTGAGCGCATGCACCTAAGATGAGGATTAATAAAAATAAATAGAGGACCAGAAACATGGGATTTATATTACTATTCCTTTTCACATTAATCAATATTTCCTCCTCTCTTATTCTCTCTCATAAAATAGTACGTTTTTTGAACTGTAATGTTTCAATATTATAACAAATTTTGCGGAAAGTAATAAAGGAAAAACCGCATCAATGCGGATTTTCCTTTATAGACTATTGATTCAATTTATTTTTAATAAGCCATGCAGCACCAAGGACACCTGCATCATTTCCAAGAGTAGCCAATGCGAGTTCTGTTGAGTCACGGACTGCTGAAAAAGCAAACTTCTCAAAATTACTAATTACTGGATTTAATAAAATATCGCCTGCTTTAGAAACACCGCCACCTAAAACAATTTTTTCCGGATTTAGTGTATTGGCAATACTAGCTAACGCAAAACCTAAGTGAAAGGATACCTCATTCAATACGGTCTGAGCCAAGCGATCATTATTGCGCGCTGCATCAAAGACGTCTTTAGCTGTAATCATATTATTCTCAACCATTTTTGAGGTTAATTCACTTTGTATCCCCTTAGCAAGTTCCATTCTGGCTAAGCGTACAATTCCTGTTGCAGAAGCCACTGTTTCAAGACAACCTTTTTTCCCACAGTTACATTGTGCTCCATCAAACGGTATAGCAGTAATATGGCCTATTTCACCAGCTGCACCATTTATACCTTGAACAACTTTTCCGCCAGCAATAACACCTCCACCGACACCTGTTCCAAGTGTAACGCAAACAAGATCCTTCGCTCCATTGCCTGCACCCATCCACATTTCACCCAATGCTGCACAGTTGGCGTCATTTTCAATCGCAGCTGGGAGCGAAGTTGCTGTCTCAAGACTATTCTTTAGAGGATAATTATTGGGCCAGCCTAGATTTACAACATTTAATAGTATTCCCTTTTCATAGTTAACCGGACCGGGTGCACCCATACCAATTCCTAGTAGATGATCTTTTGTTTGTCCATGTTCCATTAGTTTTTCATCAATTGCATTTGCGATATTAGTGGTTATGTTTTTTCCTTCATTCGAATTATCTGTTGGTATTTCCCATTTATGAACGATCTCGCCATCCATTGTTATAAAAGCTAATTTAGTCGTTGTACCACCAAGGTCAACACCAACAATCCATTGTTTCGACAATAAAATCACCTATCTTATTTTTGACTTTTTTCTCTTTGAAATTGAATTTCATGCCTCAAAATTAATAAAGCGGTTTGAAATTCTCTTGGTTCTATTAGTTGTGACTGATACAATTCCTTTAATTCCATTTCCATCAATTCAAGGTCGGCAACTCTATCGCCAATATAAATTAATGTTCCAAATCTCTTTAAAAATTGTTGAATATCATAAATTGTTTTCATCCTATATCTCCTATTGATTTAATGGAGAAAAAATATTATCCAAGAAAAAGTATAACCCAACCCGTCCTCTATCCTCAAGAAAATATAATCTTAGTTTTAGAGAAACTTCAATCCTACGGCCCATTATTGGAAGATTGGAGTTGGCGATTAATCTCTTGTAGTAAATCAGCATAGTTCTGTTGATTCGGATTGAGCTTTATAGCCTGTTGTATATTTTCTTTAGCTTCTTCCAATTCTTTTTGTTCGAGGTTAATAAGTGCTAAATTAAAGAACGCCTCATCAAAACTTGGGTCAAGTTTTATTGCCTTTTCTAGATGTGTCTTTGCTTCAGAGAGCATTTCCTTCTTAATTTCTACAAAGGATAAGAGAAAATAAGTTTTCTCCGATACATTCACTGCATTTTTTTCAGATTCCTTTAAAACGTTATATGCCTTATCATAATTGTTTTGCTTTATATATTCCTGAGCCATTAACAAACTGGAGTTTTCATCATGAGATTTTCCAAATGCACTGTAACCGTATGATAAAGAACCCCACAACAGTGAGGCGGATGCCATTAAAAATAACATTTGCAGCAGTATTTTTTTCTTTTTCGGCAGGTGGACAACACCCGCGGCAAGGAATCCCCCAACCAATCCGCCTAGATGTCCAGCATTATCTATTCCGGATGCAGAGAACCCAATCATCAAATTTATTCCGAGCACAACAAGTAAATTTACTCCCATTGTTCGGAAAAATAATCTCGGATAAATAACTCCAAAATATAGTAACGCACCAAAACATCCAAAAATTGCCCCACTGGCCCCCGCTGATAAGTTCGCACTAAAGATGAAACTGGCAATGAAGCCTGTAACTCCGGCAAATAAGTAAATCACTAAAAATCGAAGACTGCCAAAAATTCTTTCTACTTCGATACCAAGAAAGTATAAAGCTAATGTATTCATGGCTAGATGAACAAAACCAATATGAAGAAAAACCGGTGTTATAAATCTCCACCATTCCCCATCCATAATCAATTGATTGACTTTTGCTCCATATTTTATCAAAGTAGAAGTATTGGTGCTCCCACCATGAACTTGAAGCCAGAAAAAAACAGCTAGCTGTATTGCAATGAATATATAAGTAAAGAATGGTTTACCACTTAATAGAATCGCTCTTTCCGTCTTTTCTTTTTTTATCGCATAATCCAATGATGCTTTCTTCATTAACTCAACATCTTCTTCTGAATAGTCTTCTTTTATAGCAAAAGAAAAATCATGCGAAAGCCTCTCTGATAAACGTCTGAACCCTTCCTCGTATTGCCCCTGTGCAATTAGAATTGAGGTAACCATGGTCTTATTTCCATCTGAATGGACAAAAGGCTTCGTGAGACGAAATTCGTACTCATCAACAGGTGGAAATTCACTGACGTAGATGTTAACAACACTCAACTCATGACGACCTATTTGTTTTCGGACTCTTTCCCCATTGCCAGCAGTAAACTCAATATCCCGCTGCATGGCACTACTCCAATCCAAATTATGATGCAGTATGCGAATGATCGGTGCTTTTTTATTTTCAAGCTTTTCGAGCCATAATTCTTTTTGATTTTCAAATAATTGAATAATACGATAACCATGACCAGATATCAATAAATTGGCCAAATTCCAAAAAATGAATCCTTCTCTATTACTCATTTCCCCCCAACTTCCTATGTAAGAATAAGCTTCAGGTAAACCTGCTTTCATTTTATTCGTCTTTTTCGCTTATCTTTCATTATAAACGAAATCTCTCGTTACAATAATTAAACAAGTTGATTATTTTTGCAGCCAACTCTCAAAATCAAAATAAAAAAACCATCTGTGGTTTTCACCATTCAGATGGTCTTCCAAACATCGTTTGCATCATTTTTTGCTTTACACCTGGAAAACTCATAACTGAGCCTACTGCAATTCTGCGCATCCAACTAGACCCGAGCAGGACATTAATAAGTCGGAATTTGTACTTATAAACCAAATACCCTATAGAGCCAATCATTAATATGGATGTTAATATGCGAGACATCATCATCCCTCCTCTATCTATTTTGTGAAGATGACGAATAAATTATCCAATAAAAATGATTAAATTCTGATTAATAGTTCTTAAAGACAGGCTCCATTGTTTTCTTTAATACATTCACGGAATTCTCGAATTTTGCTTGCTCGTCTTGATTTAAATTCAGTTCAACCACTTGTCTAACTCCGTCACGATTAACTACAGCCGGAACACCAATATAAATATCATTTTGTCCGTATTCTCCATCTAGATAAGTGGAGACAGTGAGTACTGAATTTTCATCACGGAGAATTGCTTTGGTCAATCTGACAAGGCCCATAGCAATTCCATAATAGGTTGCACCTTTCCGTTCAATGATATGGTAAGCAGCATCCCGAACATTTAGAAAGATTTGATCAAGGTCTGTTTGTTTAAAACCAGTTTTGTTTTTTGACCAATCGCTGATGGAAGTTCCAGCAATATCTGCATTACTCCACACTGGTAATTCTGTATCTCCATGTTCTCCAATTATATAGGCATGCACGTTGCGAGTGTCCACATCAAAATAATCACCCAATAAAAACCGAAATCGTGCTGTATCTAAAATCGTCCCTGAACCAATTACCCGTTCTTTTGGTAAACCTGAAAATTTCCAAACCGCATATGTTAAAATATCCACTGGATTTGTGGCCACAAGGAAAATACCGTCGAAACCACTTGCCATAATTTCGTCCACGATTCCTTTAAAAATTCTTGTATTCTTTTCTACCAAGTCTAGCCGCGTCTCCCCTGGCTTTTGGTTTGCACCTGCTGTGATCACGACAAGATCAGCCTGACCGCAATCCTGATAACTCCCAAACCATATTTTTGTTCGCGATGGAGAGAATGGTAATCCATGATTTAAATCCATTGCGTCTCCTTCTGCCTTTTCCTTATTTAAATCAATTAAAACTAGTTCTTCGGTGATCCCCTGATTTAATAGTGCAAAAGCATAGCTTGAGCCAACAAATCCAGTTCCAATAAGGGCAACTCTATTTACGCGGCGATTTACCATGACCATTCCTCCCTGTAAAAGTATGATAATAATATTATTAAAAGTTCATTTGTGATAGGCGAGTTATTTATTTAAATACGTGATGACGATTGCAAGCAGCGCAGCAATAAAGCCTGAAATAAAATTCACCATATCATTATCTACAAAGACCATCCCTTTTATTCTAGTGGTCGGCAACTGACAATGACTTTTCTTCTCCGTTTCAATACCACATTGCCTACATACATATACCTGCTGATAAAAGGCGCCAATCAACGTATCAACAACATTCCCGAGATAACCAAATAAAAAGACCAGACAAGTTAAAAATAGACCTAAATCAAAAAGCCAAAATCCAATAATCGAAATGAGTAAAGAGCCTGCAAGTGAAGCCGCACTTCCTAAAAAACTAATCGCTCCAGATGTCCCCTTTTCGACTCGCTTAAAGGTACGTATGTATAAGGGGTCATTTTTACTTAAACTGCCAATTTCCGAAGCCCATGTATCAGAATTTGCACTTGCGAGACAGACTAAAAAACCAATTAACCAAATCGTATCATGATTAAAATAATGAATGATACTGAAAAGCCCCGCAGCACCTCCATTCGCAGCAACTTGACGCCAGTCTCTTGTAGCTCCTTTAGCCAACTTTTCTTCTATTATGTACTTTGAACTACTCTTATATTTTGACCAAAAAGTTGATGAGGCAAAAAAAGCACCAAGCAGGTAAAGACCATTTATACCGAATCCTAAATAAACGGCTAGTCCACAAATACTTGCTGCCAAGGCACCCGAGCGGGTCAAGGATTTAGAGCGATAACCTGAAGCAGCTCCTAACAGGATAAAAATGAAGATAATAATGGTTTCAATCATCTTATCTTGATTACCTCATCGTTTGTAATAATTTTCGAAACAGGAATATCATGGTCCTCCACATGAAGCTGTGGGACCAGCTGCTGGGCAAAGGCAAGTGAAAGGGTTTTACCACTATAATTTTGTAAATAACGATCATAATAACCCCCTCCAAAACCCAAACGGTAGCCTTCTCGTGTATAGGCCAAACCTGGAACAATGATTAAGTCAATCCTATCAGCGCTCATTTGATTAGTTAATGCTTCAATTGGCTCGAGTAGACCATAATATACTGTTTCCAGTTGTGAAAAATCAGTAATTCTTCTAAAAGTCATTCTCTTTTCCTTGGGGTCACATTTTGGAACAACCACTTGTTTCCCTAATTCCCATGCTCTCTCAATAATTTGATAGGTATCAACTTCTGGCGATTTCGATATCGTTATTCCAATCACTTGTGCTTGCTTCCAATCTGAATCCTCATAAAGTCTGCACGCAATTTTATTTGAATAATCTTCATATAAAGGTTTTGTAAGCCTGGAAAGTTGCTCTTTCATATCTTTACGAATAGACACTTTATTATTCATCACAGCTAACCTCACCAATTATTTTTAAACAACAAAAAAAGCAGCAGGAAGCCCTACTGCTTATTTTGTTTCACGATGTGCTGTTGTACGTTTTTCTCTTGGGCAATATTTCTTAAGCTCAAGACGATCTGGATTATTACGTTTATTTTTTGTTGAAATATAGTTACGATCTCCACACTCAGTGCAAGCCAATGTAATATTCACGCGCATGTTTATTTCCCTCCAAACAATTAAGCATTTCATTCATACGACTTTTCCATAATATCATTTTTTAAAAGGAAATGCTAGTATGTTTTTTTGGATAATTATTGGATTCAATCTGTTTGCTTTATAAGGGCTTGCTCCATTGAGAGTAATTCATTTTTATTGGAACCTGTAATCGTCCAAGTATTCATTTTTCCAATCTCATGCGGACCTAACGACATTTTGATTGAAAAAATACTAGAAGCAGGCGTTTTAGCCATTGGCAGGTAATTTAGGCTCCCTTTTTGAAGAGAACTCCATATTTGGTCGGTAAAAACCTTCCATTGCTGCATGGCCGTGTATTCCTTCATTCCAACTCCATTATGTTCTCCATTAACCAAGTAAATATTATTATTTGCATGATGAAAGATTCTTTTATCTGTCGGTGATACAAAGACAAGATTATCTTGAATAACCAATGGATAGTAATGCATGGCCAAAAGCTTAATTTCTTTCTTTTCCTTGCTGTGATTACTAATAAAGACACTTGAATACCGTATTTTGGAGTGGGGTTGCTCTTGTTTCACTTTGATAATTATTTCTTCGTTATGTAAAACCTTTTCCTTACAATCTTGAAGCCAAAAGTATTTTCCGTTAACCCATAAACCGGGAATAAACTGAAGTGTTTCCTGTGGAAGTTGGAGACTAGGTTTCTTTTGTTGTAGCTGCTCAATTATATTCATCGAATTACACCTTTTTATTCATTATTTAGTGTTTCATTTGCTATATTAGAACATACACTTTTGTTTAAATGATACATACTACTATGATCCATCCATTTTGGAAGATGCTCTTCATATTGCTTCAGTTGAATTAGATCATAATTGATATCAGCTCGATTCGGTATTTCCATCATTGGAGTGTGAATGATATTGGAGCGAAACAGTGGCAAAAAATCCTTATCCGGAATATTAATCCCTAAATCTGCTACGTAGTTACGATTTGCGACTAACCCTTTAATGAACCAATGTCCATTTTGATACGGCACCTTGATTTCAAAAAAATAGTGAGCGTTTTTACCGGTAAAATCCAAATCTGTCACATCATAAATTCGAACAACTGGGTTCAGTCGATCAAAACTTAGATGAAAATAGCGTTCCATAATTGTTTGGGGGATGTTAGATACTTCCCAGAAGAGAAGCATTTTACGGGGAGTAACTAGCTTAGCAATCATTTTACTCTTAAGCGGAAGATAGTCTGTAGATGGATGGTTTGTTATATTTCTGCCATCTCCTTTTAACTTAGTAGTTTCATAAACCATTTTGTCCTCCATTTCTGCAACTGATTAATTTATGCGCAAATTTTCAAATTATTCTCAATAGATGATAATTTAATCGTACCACCAGTTGCGAACGCGCACAATAAACGCAAATTGTCGTTTTTTGGAAACTTTGAGACCTATAACTTCCCGTATAACTAAAAAAAGATAAGGCAGAAAACTCCTTATCTTTTACAAATCTATTGTCCTTTAGGCATTTAAATTAACTCGGTTTCCTGTCACGAGGTAAATAACATGTTCTGCAATATTCGTTGAATGGTCTGCGATTCTTTCGATATATCTGCAAACAAATGCCAATTGAATAATTTGGTTGGTCGCATGTGGATTTTGTGGAATATGGCCTAACAATTCTTGTATTAAAATTCCAAACATTTTATCCACTTCATCATCTTTTTCTGCACAGTTTTTTGCAACCTTAATATCCTCTGAATAAAAGGCCTTTATGGAATCAGAAACCATCTCCAAGGCCATTTCCATCATTTTTGGGATATCAATTATTTCTTTAAAATGCTTTTCATTACCTATATGCAATGTTGATTTAGCAATATTTACTGCAATATCTGCTAATCGCTCAACCTCAGAAGATACTTTTAAAGCTACATTTATTTTCCTTAGATCAGTCGCAACTGGTGATTGTCTTGCAATTAATAATAATGCCTTATCATTTATTTCGTATTCTAAATCATCGATTTCATTATCACCATCGATAACTTGCTTAGCCTTTTCCATATCCTGATTAATAAGAGCAATCATCGCTTCCTTGATTGCATGCTCCGATTTTTCAGCCATTGTTAAAAGCAAATCTTTCAACTCTTTTAAATTATTATCAAAAATTGCTCTTGTACTCATAGTAGACACCTCATCATCCGAATCTTCCTGTAATGTAACCTTCAGTCCGTTCGTCTCTTGGATTTGAAAAAATTGTCGATGTTGAATCTAATTCGATTAATTCACCCATTAAAAAGAATGCAGTCTTATCTGAAACCCTTGATGCCTGCTGCATGTTGTGGGTTACAATAACAATCGTATATTTTTCTTTTAATTCTAAAATCATCTCTTCGATCTTTAGCGTAGAAATTGGGTCTAACGCAGATGTAGGTTCATCCATTAATAACACTTCTGGTTTGGTTGCCAGTGCTCTTGCAATACATAACCTTTGCTGTTGTCCCCCTGATAGTCCTAATGCAGGAGCATGTAAACGATCCTTGACTTCCTCCCATAGCGCCACATCCATTAGTGATTTAATGACAATTTCATCAAGATGCTTCTTTTTTGTGATCCCATGGACTCTTGGCCCATAGGCAACATTATCAAAAATAGATTGCGGAAAGGGATTTCCCTTCTGAAAAACCATTCCCACGTGTTTGCGTAAATCGACGAGATCCACTTTCTTATCTAAAATATTTTGGCCATTAATATTAATTTCGCCCGTCATTTTTACATTTGGGACCATATTAATCATCAAGTTTAGTGTTTTAATAAATGTAGATTTACCACATCCCGAGGGACCGATGATAGCGGTAACCTCTTTCTTGTTGATCGGAAAATTGATGTTTTTTAATGCATGATGCTCACCATACCATAAATTCAGGTCTTTTATATCAAAAACCTGTCTGGTTAATGTTGAAGTTTCCACAACTTTTCCCCCTTATCCAAACCTTCCAGAGATATATTCCTCTGTCTTTTTAACAGATGGATTGGTAAAAATCTTTTCAGTATAATCATATTCAATGATATCACCGCTCAAAAAGAAGGCTGTTTTATCGGAAATACGGGATGCCTGCTGCATATTATGGGTAACGATGATTATCGAATATTCCTTTTTTAAATCAACGATTAAATCCTCCACTTTTGCATTGGATATCGGATCTAGCGCCGATGATGGCTCATCAAGAAGCATGACCGTAGGTTTCATTGCAATCGTCCTAGCAATGCAAAGACGCTGCTGCTGACCGCCTGAAAGGGATAGTGCAGATTTATGAAGCCTGTCCTTTACCTCTTCCCACAATGCAGCTTTTTTCAAACTCTCTTCGACAATTTCATCCAGTTTACTTTTTTTCTTAATTCCAGCAAACTTAAGGGCATGCGTAATATTTTCATAAATTGATTTTGGAAAAGGGTTGGGTTTTTGAAAAACCATGCCAATTTCCTTACGGAGAGCAACAACATCTATTTGCTCCGACAAGATATTAAGATCTTCATAAATGATTTCTCCCTCTGCCCTTGCACCTGGAATGAGATCATTCATTCGATTGATACTTCTTAAAAAAGTCGACTTACCACAACCGGACGGACCGATTAGGGCAGTAACAGAATTTTTTTCTATATTCATTGAAATTCCATTTACTGCTCGTTTTTCTCCATAGAATATTTCTAAATTATTTACCTCTAATATTAGATCATTTTGTAATTGGCTGTTTGACCGAACAGCTGGGTTTACTATTTCCTTTTCCTCAAAAGCTGTAACCATCCTATCTCCCCGCCTTTTATTTAGATGCAGTAACTTTCTTATGAATCATACTTCCAATCCACCTTGCAAGTAAGTTAAATACTAATACCGATAATACTAAAACAGCAGCCGACCCATTGGAAACTTCTTCAACATCAGGTATTAACCCTTGTGTGTTTACGGACCAAATGTGAACAGCAAGCGTTTCAGCCGGCCGGAAGATATTTAATGGTGATTGAGCGGAAAATGGATTCCAGTTTGCGTAATCAAGTCTTGGTGTTGAAAGTCCAGCAGTAAATAATAGCGCAGCTGCTTCCCCAAATACACGCCCTGCAGCAAGAATCGCTCCCGTTAAAATAGATGGAAAAGCACTAGGTAATAAAACAGTTTTTATCGTATGCCACTTGGTAATCCCTAACGCAAGACTTGCCTCTTTCAAATCTCTTGGGACTGCACGAATAGCATCCTCACTGACACGAACAATTACCGGTAAGTTGAAAACAGTTAATGCTAAGGCTCCTCCCAAAATGGTGTATCCCCAGCCTGTTAAATTAACGAACATTAATAGGCCAAACATCCCGATAACAATAGATGGCAGCGAAGCTAAAACTTCTATACAAGAACGGATTATGTCTGTAATTTTTCCTGGCTTAGCGTATTCCGCCATATAGATCCCCCCGCCTATACCTAACGGAAGAGCAATTAACATCGTAATAAATAATATATAAAATGAATTGAACAATTGGTCGCGAATTCCCCCACCTGCACGTACATTGCTTGATGGAGTGGTTAAAAATTCAAGAGAAATATGTTTAAGTCCATTAACCAAAATATAATAAAATAAACCAACTAAAATAGAAATGATTATGATTGCAATTGTAATAAATACGCCTGTAGCAATTCGATCTGCAGTTTTACTGTTCATTACATTTTCCTCCTTGACGATAGGTAGCGAATGAGGAGAATAAATGCGAACGACATGATTAATAAAATTAAGCCCATTGACCATAGGGTATTATTTTCTACACTACCGTATGTTGTATGACCCATGTTTAAAGTAATAATTGTCGTTAAGGTTGCTGATGCGTCTAGTAAGCTTGTTGGTAAGTCCCTCACGTTACCGATGACCATTTGAACTGCAAGAGCTTCTCCAAATGCTCTTGCCATACCAAGAACAATAGCAGTTAAGAGGGTAGGTAATGCTGCAGGTATTAATACTTTCCGTATCGTCTGCCAGCGAGTAGCGCCGAGAGCATACGAACCTTCACGAAGATTTTTAGGCAGTGAACTCATCGCATCTGTTGCAATCGTTGTTACAGTCGGCAAAATCATAATTGATAAAACAATCGTACCTGATAGCAAGCTAAAACCAAGTCCGCCCACATGCTCCCTAATAAATGGGACTAACACTGTAAGCCCAATGAAGCCATAAACAACAGATGGAATTCCAACCAAAAGTTCTATGACTGGCTGCAAAATCTTTCTACCCCATGAGGGTGCAATTTCTGTCATAAAAATGGCTCCGCCAATACCTAATGGTGCTGCAACAATGGCTGATAGAAAGGTTACCGCAAATGAGCCAAAAATAAACGGTAACGCTCCATATTCAGGTTTCGCTTGATTTGTAGGGTTCCAATGAGTACTGGTTATGAATTCAATAAGACTTACACCATTTTTAATAAAGGATTGCAAACCCTTTGAGCCCAAGAAAATGGTGATCGAGATTGTTGCTGATATCATTATGACAGCACACAAGATAACGAGAATTTTCCCGCGTAATTCCCCATCCAGCCAATTTTTCTTAGACTTTAACAATCTGTCTTTTGCAGGTACTAACTTTTCCATAATGCACCAAACACCCCTAAAATACGTCATAATAGGGTAAATGCCTACTAGCATTTACCCTTTCATTATTCAACCCGATTTCTAAAGGTCTTTTTGATTCCCTTCAGCATCGCGTTCTACTTTCATTTTTGTAACAGGAAGATATCCTTGTTCTTTTAATAGAGTGTTTTGGATATCGTCAGACATTAAGTAATCAAGGAACGCTTTAGCAAGATCTTTTGCTTCACCTTTTGTATAAGAGTGTTGATAAGCCCAAACTGGGAATTTACCAGATTGTACATTTTCTTCTGTTGGTTCTACGCCATCGATTGCAAGTGGTGTGACAGATTCGTCAGTGAAGTATGAGAATGCAAGGTAACCAACTGCACCATCAGTTTCATTAATAATCTTTTTAACTGTGTTTGATGAATCTTCGGTAATTCCTTCAGCAGGTGTAGCACCATCAAGAGCGAACTTATTGAATACTGCACGTGTTCCTGAAGAGTCTGGACGATTCACAAGAACAATTTTCTGGTCTGCTCCGCCAAGTTCTTTCCAGTTCGTAATTTTACCAGTGAAAACTTTAATTAAATCTGCTTTTTTAATATCTTTAATTCCAACTTTAGGGTTAACTGCAGCAGTCATACCCACAACAGCTACTTTATGGTCAACAAGCTGATCTGCTGGGATACCTTCTTTTTCTTCCGCGAATACGTCAGAGTTACCAATCTGTACTGATCCTTCAGCAACTTGCGATAGGCCTGTACCAGATCCACCCGCATTTACCTGAATATCGACATTTGGGTTTTCAGCCATAAATTCTTCAGCAGCAGCGGCAACTAATGGCTGCATCGCAGAGGAACCGGAAACGCTTAAAGTGCCAGAGAGTTCAGTGGTCTTAGAATCTTTATTATCAGTTCCTTCGTTTTTATCAGTAGAAGCTCCGCCACATGCAGCTGCAAATACCATTAATGCGGCAAGAGTAAGTAATAAGCCGAATTTCTTTAAGCTTTTCATTTGTTTAATTCCCCCTGTGAAATTTGGTTTGTTTGTTATTTGTTCTGCCTTACATGAATAAGAATAAACCTCAACTGTTAACTGAGTTTTAATTGAATGTAAAGGTTTTGTAAATGAATGTTGAGTTTTTGTAAATTATGTATAAAAAAACACCTGTCTCCGACTTGAGAGACAGGTGTTTGGGTTGTTGAGTTTACTCGTTGTTACTTGTGGTTTCTTCCTTTTGTTCAGATGTTGATTTTTTTTCTTTTTCTTGACGTTCTTTCTTTAAATCAAAATATGCATCCAAGACTCTTCGCCCTATTAGGTTATTAATACTTGGACCGCTGTTTCCTTGATATGCCCAAGGTACGACAACAGCCATGGCTACCTCGGGATTATCAGATGGTGCAAAGCTCACGAGGCTTAGGTTCATAACTTCTGTGCCACGCTTTGATTTATCAGATCCATCATAAAACGCCTGTGCCGTTCCTGTTTTTCCTGCAGGGGAATAATCTGCACTCTTAAAGTAACTTACAGCAGTACCGTCACCTACTTGCATGACCATTCGAAAACCTTCTTGCACTCGCTTAATCCAAGATTCCTTCATATCCAATCGGTTTAATACTTTAGGTTGGATTTCCTCTACAATCGGGCCTAACTCATTATTTTCCATAACTGGCTCACGAATTTCCTTCACTAGATGGGGCTGGATACGATTACCACCATTTGCTATCGTGGAAACATACTGAGCGAGTTGGATTGGTGTATACGTATCATACTGACCAATCGATAGGAAAAGGAGTAAACCAGGAGTTTTTTCAGGACCTGGAAAGCCGCTCATTTCATTAGGCAGGTCAATCCCAGTACGCGTCCCTAAACCAAACTGACTAAATGACTGCCGCATCGTATCAAAGGCTGAATAATCGAGCGGTAATGGCTGATTAGCTCGATACTGTCCACCCGCCATCGCAATGACAGTTTTCCACATATATACGTTGGAAGAAACCTGTAGCGCCCTTAAATCATTGATTCGGCCAAATGTTCTCCATGAAGACATAACTGGGGAACTAGCAATTCTCAAAGGCTCATCTAGTTGTGTCGAACCAGGTTGAATTGCCCCCGTTTTATAACCAGTTAAAATCGTTGCCCCTTTTACTGCAGACCCAACGTTATAGGAAGTCGTAATATTTCCTCCAGCAAAGTCATTCATGACTGTTTTTCCTTTTTTATCTTTACTAATTTGTTTTCCAGCCAGTGATAAGACTTCACCGGTATGAGGATCCATCAAAACAACAAATGCACGGTCGAGAAGGGCGGTATTTGGTTTTTGCTTTGCACTCCACATTTCTTCTTCGATGATTTTTTCTACCTTCTTCTGAAGATCCATATCAATCGTTAAAACAAGATCTTTTCCTCTTTTGCCTTCCGAAACTACTTCTGTTGAAAGGATTTTTCCCGTCTTATCTGTTACATTTTTCACTTTTGCCTTTTGACCATGCAAGACATCCTCGTATTTTAATTCAAGATAACTTTTTCCGACTCGGTCATTACGGCTGTAGTCACGGGCTATATATTTTTCTAACTGCTCCTTGGGAATCCCTGCTTCGGAGGTAGTAACATCTCCTAATATTGACTTTAGTGTCTTCCCAAAAACATACTTTCGTGTCCAATCTGTTGTTGTATCAACACCAGGCAAATTTTCTAAGTTTTCACTAACAACCGCAAATTCTTCAGGTGTTACGTCTTTGTTTTTAACAATTTGTGGTGTTAAGGCATAACCACTGTTAAAGACTCTATAGATGGCAAGAGTTTCGAGCTCTTCGCCAACAATACTTTTTACTTCTTTATCAGTTATCCGATCGATCTGAAGTTTATAAATTTGCTTATCGTCTAACTTTTCTTGTTTATAGAGTGCCCATTCTTTTTCAGTAATTTTTGCTTTTGCTTCTTCGGGATGTTTTAAGATCCAATAATCCTTTCTATCCCGAATAGGAACTTTCTTTGCATCTTCAGTTTTGTCAATGATTTTTGCTAATTTCGCTGCACTTTCCAACATTTCCTCTTGGGTTGTTTGTTGATATTTCGTGTAAGTAATTGCGTTCAATGGCGTATTATCAACAATAATTTTCCCATTACGGTCAAACATTTTTCCTCTTGGGACCGGGTTATTTACTGTAACATCTTCTGTCCGCTCAATTTCACGTTTAAAATCATCACCAAAAACGATTTGTAATTCACCAAGTCTAAGAATGAGGACAGAAAATAGCATGAATACCACAAAGAATAACATGTTTAAACGAAATGGCACATGTTCCTTCTTTTTTTTCTTTTTATTATTCAAGGGATAAAAACACTTCCTTTTTCACGGCTTAAGCTTAACTTTCTCTATTTTATAGGATAAGTCTGCTTTTTTCTATGAAAAACCCTTACCAATTTCTAAGGTAAAAATGCCAAAGAAAAAAAGGCGCTGAGTAATTAATTTACTCAACGCATTCCGGGACTGGTAAGTGTACCCTTTTAAGAAAAAAATAGATGCATGTATGCCCGGCACCTAAAATGAGAAGGAGAATGGGAATACTGTTTTCAGCTTTAAACCAAGTGATAGCTGCTAAAAAGGATAATATAGATACAATCCTGCCGAGATTCAAGTATATTTCTCTGACAACAATATATTCAATCCTCATTTCTGCAGCCTTCCATCCGGTTCCAATAACATCGTATGTAGTTGACATATACGGGACGAGTAAAAGCGGATAAGCGATTGCAATCATCCCGCCATAGATTAGCAATTTGACAAAATTAACGTCCCAAACAATTATCAGAACAGCTGCATATAAAATAATCCCACCGATTAGAATCGCTTTTTTACGATTTTTTTGTTTTATTAATCGTGAAGCAAAATAATAGGCTACAAATGATACGCCTGAATTAAGGAGACCAAATGTACCTAGAGACAATTCACTTCCCGTCGAAAGGTAAACAAAAACGGAGATAACAAATGCAAAGGTACCTTCCCTCAAGCCCTGAAAGAAGTTAGCATTTGTAATTAAACGCCAATTTTCATTTTGTTTTCTTTCATGTAGAATTTGCATAAAGCAATAGCTGCCTGACGATGGTCGTGGTTTCAACGAAAAGCTCATAAAAACCGCAAGTGCAAATAATGCGAGTGAGAGCCCAAAAACAATTGTGTAACCAGTATACTTTTCAAATCTTGTAATGATGATTCCTGCAGCAATGGGTCCAATCATCCCCCCTGCAGATGATAATATTCCTAAAAAGCCATTAAAAAAATCTCTTGTATCTGGTTCGGTAATTTCAAATGTTAACACATTGTAGGCTAGCCAATAAAAACCATACCCTACTCCTAAAAAACTTCCTAAGAGAAGTAAATAGGTTGAAGCATTTGTGCCAAATACTAAAACCATTACATAAAATAGAGCTAAAAAAATGACACCAATTCTAAGCACGATTACCCTGTCAATTTTTTTCGCCCATCGTCCTGCTAAGATAAATGTAAGCAATTGTAGAATCACTATCGATAGGTTATAGAAGGCGATATCTGAGTATTTCCCCGTCTGTTTCCATAGATAAATATTCACAAAGGTGTTAGACAAAGCAATGCTTAATGAGTAAAGCCCTCCAATAATCAGTAATAGTGATAAATCTTTTGTAAGTTTAACATCACCCAGTATCTTAAATTTTTTGGCCATTAAAAACTCCCCTTTATCTTATGGGTAGTCTTTATCAAGCTAGTTTTTCTTATTCACATAAAAAAAAAGACAACCAAATGGCTGCCTTTTTTCATTAATATTATTTTGCTTGGCTGTAGCGTTTTGACACTTCATCCCAATTTACTACATTCCAGAAAGCGGAAATATAGTCAGGGCGCTTGTTTTGATAGTTTAAGTAGTAAGCGTGCTCCCAAACATCAAGACCAAGAATTGGCGTCTTTCCTTCCATTAGTGGAGAATCTTGGTTTGGTGTACTAGAAACTTCTAACTCACCATTGTTTACAGATAACCATGCCCAGCCAGATCCGAAACGAGTAGTTGCTGCTTTAGCAAACTCTTCTTTAAAGCTTTCGAAGCTGCCAAATTTGCTGCTGATTGCGTCAGCTAATTCACCTGTTGGAGCACCGCCTCCATTTGGTGAAAGGATTTGCCAGAATAAAGAATGGTTAGCGTGACCGCCGCCATTGTTACGAACAGCTGTACGAGCAGCCTCTGGAACCGCATCCAAATTAGCAATAACCTCTTCAACTGATTTTGAAAGTAATTCTTCATTACCAGCTAAAGCGTTATTTAAATTTGTTACATATGTGTTGTGGTGTCTTGTGTGGTGAATATTCATAGTTTCTTTGTCAATATGTGGTTCAAGTGCGTTTTCTGCATAAGGTAATTGTGGTAATTCAAATGCCATTTTAATTCCTCCTATGTATTAATGATTTTATGGCTTTAGAATTTCGAATATTTCTAAAGCTTTCCTCCTTAAGATACCAAAGTTGGTTATTTGTATCAAATAAAATGCTTAGGTACTTAACATAATTACCATTCCCATTATGTAGGATATTATTCAAAAATATAGGATTGAGCCATCCATTCGTAATTTTTCGAAAAATTGTCACCTTTTACCTAAAGGGCAATCTGTCAACGGTTTTTGTCATATCCGACTTTTGTCACTTCCAAATCATGTATTAGACATATTGACACTTAATAAATTATTTATTTAAATCAAAGGGAAGTGGTACCTAAGGAGTGATTTACTATGCAATTAAACCGTTCTTCTATATATAATTTATTAGCTGCTTTTTTTCAAAAAAAAGAACCCATTCAAAAAATAAAAGCTGGTTCAGTTCTTTTTCAAGAAAAAGATGCTGCCCAGTATGTCTACTTATTACTTAAAGGGAGTATCTCACTTGGAAGAGTTCATTTACGCGGCAAGGATTTTATCTTAAAAATCTTAAACGATCAAGAATTAATTGTTGAATACCAACTTTTCAAAGAGAATCCTCATTATCAATTTTATGCAAAAACATTGACTGATTGTGAAATGATTCTAATAAAAAAAGAGCAATTTGAAGATTTCATTTTGACAGACCCTGAGGCAATGAATGCTCTGGTTACATGGTTAAGTACAGGTTATTTAAAGGCACAAATGAAATGCCAGGATCTTATTATGAACGGAAAAAAAGGCGGTTTATATTCAATCCTCATCCGTCTATGTAATTCATATGGAATAAAAACAGAAGATGGTATTTTAATTGACCTTCCGTTAACACATCAGGAACTTGCTAATTTAACATTCGGAACACGTGAAGTAATTCAACGCTCTTTAAAAGAACTGCGCGAAAAGAATATTATTTCCTATGATAATCAGAAATTTACGATAAAAAAACTGAACCACTTAAAAGAAGAAGTCGACTGCCAAAACTGCTCCTTTGAAATATGTGGATTAAATTAGTTGAAAAAAGCCACACAGGTGGCTTTTTTCTATTAAAGTACGACGATGAAAAAGAAGATGACCATGATTATTTGAATAATAGTTTTTGTGACAACACTACTTATGAATCCAATCACTGACCCAAATCCAACTTTTATACTTTCCATGAAACTTCTTTTGTTAAAGATTAGTTCCGCAGCAATGGCCCCGATAAAAGGGCCGATGAGAATTCCTAAAAAAGGAATAACAAAAGGCCCCACCAAAATACCAATCGTACTCCCCCAGACACCCGCCTTAGACCCGCCATATTTTTTAATTCCAATCATATTAGCAATGTAGTCAGCAATAAAAAGAAGGACGATAAACAAACCTTGTATCAACCAAAAATACCATTGAAAGGGTTCAAAACTAAAAAAGACTCCATATAATAAAAACCCAGCTAATAAAAACAATACACTTGGAATAATCGGGTAAATCAGACCAACAAATGCGACAATAAATAATACGATGATGATGCTCCAATAAATCATTTCCATTCTACTCATCCCTCATAACTTATTGTTATTATTAAATGTATACATTCCTACATACGATTAAACTTATGTTTGGTTTCAAATATTAAATAGACAGTGTCATTTCTTGTATAAACCCTTTACTAAAGATACAATAGATGCGGAAGCATTTATTGTATTTGTGTAGAGGTGGTCATTATGAATATTTTTAAACAACTTTATAAAAGTATCTATTCTCCAAAGGATATTGCCTTGTTTCGGTTTCAAGGAATCGGAAAGACAATCTTATATGTCTTTTTCTTAACCTTTATTTCGATTCTCCCGTCCGTTATTTATTTAAGCACAGCTCTTACCACTGGATTGGAAAGTGCAGAGACAATTATCAATGATAAATTACCTGATTTTTCAATTGAAGACGGACATTTAACGGCGGATACCAAAGTTCCAATTACCATTAATAAGGATGACTTTACAATCATTCTCGACCCAACAGGTGCTATTACTGACGATGATGTAGAGGATGAAGGCAATGCTTTTGCATTATTGGAGGATCAATTTGTATTTGCAGCTGGGGGCAGAGTTGAGACATACCCCTATTCAATGTTAGAAGGTGTAGCCATAACAAAAGGGAACTTCGTCGATTTTATTAACGGAATTGGCGGTATGAAATGGATCATCATCCCTGTAGGAGCATTATTTATTTACTTATTTGCAAGTGCTGGCAGTTTTATTGAAGTCACAGTATTGGCTTTAATTGGATTGTTACTTAAAAATCTTATTGGAAGAAACTTAAATTACCGGCAATTATGGAGAATGGCCGCTTACAGCGAAACATTGCCTACCCTCTTTTTCACCATCATGGCTGCCATTAAAACAACGGTACCTAGCAGCTTTATGATTAATTGGTTTGTCGTAATTGTCGTATTATCTTTAGCGATAAAGGAAATTCCGAAACCCAAAAAAGTAAACTAAACTGCGCCCATTGCGGGTGCTTTTTTTTTATATACTCGTTCTTTTTATTAATGGACAAGCATACCTATGTACAAACTGTCATTTTGGAGGCTTGTCCGATGAAAAAATTATTTGGTTTCTTATTAGCCGTTTTAATTATATATGTCATATATATTGACTTAACTGTTGGTACTCTCCCAACTTCACTAACACAGCAGGTCGATGCGAAAATTGAAGTACCAAAACTACAACAGAAATCTGACCTGCCTTCGTTTGAAGCAAAGGTGGAACCTGGAGAAACCGTGATATCAATTGTAGAACATCAACTGGATAAACCCCTTCCTGTCTCAATTAATGACTTGATTCAAGACTTTCGAAAACTAAACCCTGGGGAAACGCCAGAAAAAATTCAAATTGGCTCTACATATCATTTCCCTGATTACTCAAAATAAAGAGGATAATGCTTATTCTTGTCAAAAATAGTGAAAGGCTGATAAAATAAAAGGCGGATTGTTTATATAAACCTTATTCGAATCCCATTTTGAAGGAGCGAATTACACGTGAGTGAAATAATACATCGCACAAAGACCCGTCCAATTAAAGTAGGTAACTTAACAATTGGCGGGAGTAACGAATTGTTTATCCAAAGTATGACCACAACAAAAACACATGATGTGGAAGCAACTGTTGCTGAAATAAAACGTCTTGAGGAAGCAGGCTGTCAGATTGTTCGGGTGGCTTGTCCCGATGAACGTGCCGCAAATGCCATTCCTGAAATAAAGAAAAGAATCAACATTCCACTGGTTGTCGATATCCATTTTGATTATAAATTGGCTCTTAAAGCTATTGAAGGCGGAGCAGATAAAATTAGAATTAATCCAGGAAATATCGGAAAACGTGAAAAAGTCGAAGCTGTCGTTAAAGCTGCTAAAGAACGTGGTATTCCGATTCGAATTGGCGTAAATGCAGGTTCGCTTGAGAAGAGAATTTTAGAAAAATATGGTTATCCAACAGCTGATGGCATGGTTGAGAGTGCTCTTCATCATATTAAAATACTTGAGGATTTGGATTTTCATGACATTATTGTCTCTATGAAGGCATCTGATGTAAACCTAGCGATTGAAGCCTATGAGAAGGCATCTATGGCATTTGATTATCCTCTTCATCTTGGGATTACTGAATCAGGTACTCTTTTTGCTGGAAGCATAAAAAGTGCGGCTGGTTTAGGGACTATTTTACACAAAGGAATCGGGAACACGCTACGCGTTTCCCTTAGCGCTGACCCTGTTCAAGAAGTAAAGGTAGCGAGAGAGCTATTAAAGGTTTTCGGCCTATCATCAAATGCTGCCACATTGATCTCATGCCCGACTTGCGGCCGGATTGAAATTGATTTAATCAGTATTGCAAATGAGGTAGAAGAATACATTGAAAAAATCAAAGCACCGATTAAAGTAGCGGTATTAGGCTGTGCTGTTAACGGTCCTGGTGAGGCTCGTGAAGCTGATATTGGGATCGCCGGTGCTCGTGGTGAAGGGTTATTATTCAGGAAGGGTGAGATTGTCCGCAAGGTTCCTGAAGCGCAATTAGTTGAGGAATTGAAAAAGGAAATCGACCAAATCGCTGAAGAGTACTTTCAAAAAAAGGCAGAAGAAGAAAAGGTCATTCAATAACATGAAGAAACCCGGTGTAATCACCGGGTTTCTTTTTGCTCCTATGCAGGTTTACGTTAAAAGAACGGAAGAATAAAGATACCGATTACAATTGAAATTGCACCGATACCAATTGCCCATGCACCTAAACCATTGGCCCCTCTTCTTCTTGCAACGAAGCCTAACACAATCCCTGCAGCACCAAAAAGTATCGGCATAACAAATAGTGATAAAATCGAAAGCACTAACGCAAGCGTCCCAACACCTGTGCCACCAGCAGCTTTTTCCCTTCCCCCTTCGGTTTCCCTTCTGCGAATAAGAGGAACAGGTGCAGCAATCTCTGCAGCTGTTTCTTCCCTATATTCAGAAGATCGTATCGGAACCGAAGCACCAATCCGTGGTGTAGACTCTTCTTTTTTCAAAGTGTAGTGAGCCTTAATGGGTTCAGTAAATTCTGATGCGGTTTCCTCCCTAAATGATGTAGGAGAATTGGGTATATCTTGACCAATAGTCGAGCTTTGAAGAGCCTCTTGCACTTTCGTGTCTCTTTCGTCTGCCATCCTAATCCCTCACTTTCAGTAATAGGAGCATTAATTATTGTTTGCTTCCGAATGTATTTTAGTATGTCAATGTTTGCCTAAAATAGTTTTTTATTTCTATTTTCAAAAATTAATTGTAAATAGTTACTTTATTGAACCCAATACTTTGGTAAAATATAAAGAGATACGGAAAAGAAATAAGAAAGTGAGTCTACACATGAAAAAAAGATTTGGCATCGATATCGATGGAACTGTAACTTGTCCAAAATCATCAATCCTACCTTTTATTAATAAAGCATTTGGCCTGAACATCTCGTATGAGGACGTTACCCAATATGAATATACGCCATATGTAAATGTCTCTGAAAAAGTTTTTGCTGAATGGTTCACAGAAAACGAACCGACCATCTATGCCAACTCCCCTCTTGCAACTGGAGCAGAACATGTCCTAAAAAAATGGGAAAATGAGCATGAATTGTTTTTCATCAGTGCTCGTAGTTCTCATCTACTTGATATTACAATTAAATGGTTTATTGATAATGGTTTAACCTTTGATCACATCGAATTAATCGGTTCACACGACAAAGTCGCATCCGTTAAAAAACACAGTTTGGATATCTTTTTTGAGGATAAGCATGATAATGCGGTAATGATACATGAAGAGTGTCAAATCCCAGTCATTTTATTTGATACACCATATAATCAAGACCCGATTCCAAATGGGGTAATTCGTGTTAATAACTGGAGTGAAGCAAAGAGGTGGGTAGAACATTGGATGAAGGAAAGTCGCCCATTAGTACAAACGTTCTAACAGCTACCTATAAAAAACAGCTTGTGCCTCCACAAGCTGTTTTTTAATGACAATTAGGACAAAGACCGTAAATCTCAAATTTATGACCGGAAATATCGTATCCTTTTAAATTTTCACTTAGATCTTTCATCGGGCAGGTGTCAATTTCTTTTGTTTTTCCACATGTCAAACAGATAAAATGATGATGATGGTGTTGCCTAGAACATGAAAAACGGAAATGCTTTTCCCCTGATAACTCAGTCATCTCTAGAATTCCCATATTGACAAATAAAGAGAGATTTCGATAAATTGTATCAAAACTCAGACCAGGATAATCATCTTTGAGGTGATCCAAAACGTCCTTAGCCGTTAAATATTTATCACTATCTGCAAATAATTGCAGCATATCTTCTCTTTTACCAGTTTGTTTAAATCCTTTTTCTTTTAAATATTGAATCGCTTCATCAACGTTCACCTGGCTGCCCCCCCTTATGGATTAAGAATTTTTTATAAAAGATGGAGATAATTAGGATGAGAACGGCAATCATCACAATCGTTCCACCGGGAGCCAAATCCAGGTAGTAGGCTGTAAACAAGCCACCAAGAACTGAAACTTCCCCAAATAAAACAGATAAGAAGATGGTTTGTTTAAATCCTCTGGCTATCCTAATACTGGCAGCAACAGGTAATGTCATTAGTGATGACACCAATAAAATCCCAACAATTCTCATCGATGCAGCGATGACCAAGGCAACCATGACAATAAATATGAAATGAATACTTTTCGCTGCAATGCCGGAGGCTTTTGCATGTTCCTCATCAAAAGATAGTAAAAACAGTTCTTTATATAATAAAATAATCACCAGAATCACTAAAATTCCAATAATAAAAACGACCCATAAATCTGTTCTGCTAACAGCGGAGACACTGCCGAACAAATAACTGAACAGGTCTGTATTAAAGCCATTGGCGAGTGAAATAAATATGACGCTTAAGCCAATCCCGCTCGAAAGGATAATTGGAATCGCAAGTTCTTGGTAGTGCTTGTAGACACTTCTAAGTTTCTCGATGAATAGTGATCCTCCAACAGAAAAAACCATTCCTATATATAGTGGATTCAAACCTGCCATCATGGCCACATTTCTTTCTAGAAGCAAACTCGCTGCTATTCCAGCTAATGTCACATGGCTTAAAGCATCTGCTATTAATGATAATCTCCTGACAACAACAAACACACCCAGTAACGGGGCAATAATCCCGATCATCATCCCAGTTATAAAGGCATTTTGTAAAAATTCATAATGGAATATTCCCTGAATCATCTTATAACGCCTCCGTGCTCATGATGATGGGCAAGCAGGTGAACATCGTGCCCATAGGCTTTAGACATATCATCTGCTCGGAGTTGTTCAAATTCCTTTGTTTCTCCATGAAAATGCAAATGTTTGTTTAAGCAGGCCACATGTGAAACTTTATCTGAGATCGTCCCAATATCATGCGTAACTAATAGAAGAGTAATTTCACGACTTTTATTTAATTCACCAAGCATTTGATAAAAATTACTTACATTCTCTGCATCTACACCAACGGTTGGTTCATCTAGAATGAGAAGACTCGGTTCACTAACTAGGGCACGGGCAATAAAAACTCTTTGTTGTTGACCTCCAGAGAGTTCGCCAATATTTCTATTACTGAACTTTGTCATTCCCACTGCATCCAAGGCTTCATGAACTTTTTGAGCATGTTCGTTTTTAAAAAATTTAAACATTCCTAGCTTTTTCGTCAAACCACTTGCGACCACTTCCGAAACAGTTGCTGGAAAACCAGTGTTGAAGGAATTAGCTTTTTGAGAAACATAGCCAATTTTATGCCAATCCTTAAATTTATTTATTTCCTGACCAAATAAATGGATTTCCCCTTTTTGCGGCTTTAGTAAACCTAAGATCAACTTCAACAGTGTTGATTTCCCCGAACCATTAGGTCCGACAATCGCCAAAAAAGAACCATGAGGAACAGTAAAATTGATATCCTCCAGAACAGTATCTTTTTCATAACGATAAAAAAGTTTTTTTATTTCAATAATTGATTGCATAATCTGCACATCACCTTTTAATTATAAGAATCATTCCGATTTACCTCAAGTAGTATACAATAGGTCAGATGGATTGTAAAGCAACTACACTGTATTAGACAATTGTTTCAGAAAATCTTTAATCACACTCCGTGAACTCCATCATACATTAAGGTGAGGAGTGGTGAATGTGACAATTTTTCAGAGCATCATAAATCATAAAATCAATACGATAACCGCAGAAGAGCTGCTAAAATACGCAGAACAGTTTAATATCTCAGTGACTAGGCAGCAAGCAGGGAAAATTGCGGAGTACTTAAGAGGGAAAAATGTTAATATTTTTGATGATTCACAACGAGCGCAATTAATAAAAGAAATTGCCAAAACTGCGGGTCCAACAACCGCACGCGAAGTAAATAAATTATTTACGCAACTGACCAAAAAGTAAAAAGCTGTGAATTCTCACAGCTTTTTTCCTTATGACTCCATGATTAAATCCAGCAGGTTCTCATTGAACTTTTGCTCACGAAGCATATTGATCTCAAACTTATAGGGTGCTTTTTTATTATTCTTATCTTCACCTACAAATGGAGTTTCTAAAATCTTAGGAACATCTGTAAGTTGTGGATGGTGGACGATATAATTAAGTGCCTTGAAGCCGATATGGCCAAAACCGATATTTTCATGTCTGTCCTTTCTCATCCCGACAGCATTTTTACTATCATTAATATGCAAGACCTTTAATTTGTCCAGCCCTATTATTTTGTCAAATTCATTTAATACACCATCGAAATCCTCGACAATATTATAACCCGCATCGTGGGTATGACAGGTATCAAAGCAAACGGATAGCTTATCACTATAGTTGACACCGTCCATAATCATGGCTATTTCCTCGAACGATTTACCGCATTCAGAACCCTTACCAGCCATAGTTTCCAAAGCAATTTGCACTTGCTCTTTCCCAGTTAGAACTTCATTTAACCCTTCGATAATTTTTTTAATGCCTGCTTCTGTTCCAGCACTAACATGTGCTCCTGGATGGAGGACAATTTGCTTTGCTCCGATTGCCTCGGTTCGTTCAATTTCAGATCGAAGAAATCTAACACCTAGTTCAAATGTATCTGGATTTGTTGTATTTCCGATATTGATTATATATGGAGCATGGACAATAATTTCAGAAATACCGTTCTGCTCCATATGTCTGCGACCTGCTTCAATATTAAGGTCTTCTATTTTTTTTCTTCTTGTATTTTGCGGCGCTCCCGTATACACCATAAACGTGTTTGCACCATAGGAAACTGCTTCTTCACTTGCTGCAAGAAGCATGCCTTTTCCACTCATTGATACATGTGATCCTAATTTCAGCATGCCTTTTCTCTCCCTGCTTTCATTATTTTTTTCTTTGTTCGATTCTTCGTTCTCGTTTTTTTATTTTATCCATTTCCCACTGCATTTTCTTTTTATACCCAGGCTTAACTTTAGTTGGTTTTTTTACCATTGATTTGGCCTTTTGGTCTGCCTTATCCTCTTGTCTTACACGAGTCTTCCGCTTATTACGCTCATCAATTTTCACTAGTTCGTTATTTTTAAGATCGACGTAATTAAATTGAATCCCCATTTTTTCTAATCGATTTAACGCATCCTCATCAGATGCTTCATAGATTGTCAGTGCAATCCCAGAATATCCAGCGCGAGCAGTTCGTCCAACGCGATGAATATAAAAATCTAAGTCGGTAGGAAGTTCATAGTTGATGATATGGCTGACACCTTCAATATCTATTCCTCGTGAAGCAAGGTCCGTGGCAACTATATATTGGTACTCTAGATCCTGAATTTGCTTCATCATTTGTTTTCGTTCACGCGGGTTTAAATCCCCATGAACTCGGCCAACTTTTAACCCTTTTTCATTTAAAAAGTAAGCCACCTCTTCAGCCATTTTTTTGGTATTCGTAAACACGATTGCTAAATAGGGATTATAAGCAACAAGTGCATCATGAACTAGTTGCTTCTTACTCCGATGTCTAGACGGCAGGAGGTAGTGTTCTAAATTTTCTGCTGACCTTCTTTTTGGTTCAATTTGAATTGTCTTTGGATTTTCCATATACTTTTTAAGGAAAGGTTTTAATTTTTCTGGGATGGTTGCTGAGAAAACAAGCATTTGCAGATTTTCTGGCATTTTTCCAGCTACTCTGTCCAAATCCTCAATAAATCCCATGTCTAACATCATATCTGCCTCATCGACGACCAGTATTTCCGCTGTATGAACAAATAATGCTTTATCACTCATCAGGTCCTTGATTCTTCCTGGAGTCCCGACAACAATATGTGGTTGGACTTTTAACTTTTCAATCGTCCGCTGCTTGTCCGTTCCCCCAATGTAACATCTAGTCATTATCGCTTCCTCTGGGTTGCAATGTTCCGTTATTTTTAGAATTTGATGGTAAATTTGAGAGGCTAGTTCTCTAGTCGGTGCTGTAATGACAGCCTGTACTTCCGAACGTTTCGGATCAATTTTTTCGAGAATAGGAAGAACAAAGGCGAGGGTTTTCCCCGTCCCTGTTTGGGATTGACCAATTGCACTTTCTCCTTTTAAAACAACTGGAATCATACGTTCTTGAATTTCAGTCGGTTCACTAAACCCGAATCCTTTAATAGCTTCTATTATAAATGGTTGAAACGTAAAACGAGCAAAACGGTTTTCTTTCATATTTTTTCTCCTTATATTAAAACTTTGATTAGTTTTTCTTATTCAGCATGATTAACACTTTTTATTCCATCATGCAATTATAGTCAATATTCCTTCAAAACTCCAGTTTCTTTCGTTTTAATATCATTTTCTACCTTCTGCCAACTTTTAAACAACTAATTTTAGTCTTTGTCCTGTGTATAATACCTAAACCAATTTAGGATAAATGCATAATTTAAAGCATGAGGCAATTTGAAAGGAGGCTAAGATATGCAACCAAGATCTAGAATGCCTATGCAGGGGGGAATGGGAGCTGTGCCATTTGGGCGGAATAATCAGATGATGAATCCCAGATTTAACCCTGGCAGCAGGAACCCAATGATGGGTCCCTCATCCAACCCATTTGGAGGAGGATATAACCCGATGATGGGGCAAATGATGGGAAGACCTAATCAGATGAATACAGGGGGCGGAGGAATCCTTTCGAAATTATTCGGAAGAGGTAACCAAGCAGGCGGCTTTATGGGGATGCAATCAGCAGGTAGAGCAGCGTCTGGAGGTAGAGCAGCATCTGGAGGTGGAGGCCTGCTCCAATCGTTAAGTAACCCTGGCGGATTAACAAGCATGTTAAATAATACCCAACAGGTACTAAAAACAGCCCAGCAACTCGGTCCAATGGTCCAACAATATGGCCCGATGATAAAAAATATACCCGCCATGTGGAAGATTTATAAAGGATTTAAAAATGCCACAAAAAATACGGATGAGGCCTCAAACGAAAATAGCCAAAAAACCGAAACAGCCTCAGTTGAATCATCTTCTCATGAAGTAGAAAATAAAAGTACAAAAAAGAAAGTCCAACGTAAGAACAATGAACAGCCAGTTTCTTCAAAAAAAACTTCTCGCCAAAAGGGATCTTCTATTCCTAAAATGTATATCTAAATGAAGAATGCTGGTAACAGCATTCTTTTTTCCTTTAAATGTTAAGGAAAAATGTATCTTTGTATTATATCTATTAGTTTTATATAATAAATAAATAAAACTATGAATCAATGTCTTTTTTAGGGGGACTTTAAGATGCAAATCATCAAAATTTCACCACGAGGCTATTGCTACGGTGTTGTTGATGCAATGGTTATTGCTCGAAATGCGGCTTTAGATAAAACATTACCTCGCCCTATCTACATATTAGGGATGATCGTTCATAATAAACATGTTACAGATGCGTTCGAGGAAGAAGGGATTATTACCCTAGATGGGAAAAATCGCAAGGATATTCTCGATAAGGTAGATACAGGAACCGTTATATTTACTGCCCATGGAATATCGCCAGAAGTAAGAGAGTTAGCCAAAAAGAAAGGTCTAGTAACGATCGACGCTACTTGTCCTGATGTGACTAGAACCCATGATCTAATTGAAGAAAAAACACAACAAGGATATCAAGTCATTTATATAGGGAAAAAAGGCCATCCAGAGCCTGAGGGAGCAGTTGGTGTCGCACCTGACATGGTGTACTTGGTTGAAACTCCACAAGATGTAGAGGCATTAACAATTGACAGTGACAAATTGCTGGTCACTAATCAAACAACGATGAGTCAATGGGATGTATCCGAAACGATGAAAAAAGTTCAGGAAAAATATCCACATGTTGAAGTCTATAATGAAATTTGCCATGCAACACAAATTCGCCAAGAAGCAGTTGCCGAACAAGCAACAGAAGCGGATGTAACTATTGTTGTCGGTGATCCAAAAAGTAATAATTCTAATCGACTCGCACAAGTTTCAGAGGAAATTGCTGGGACAAAAGCATATCGCATTGCTGATATTTCCGAGTTAGAAATTGATTGGATTAAAGATGCCAAAAACGTTGCAGTCACATCTGGGGCTTCCACTCCAACACCAATAACAAAAGAAGTTATAACGTTTCTCGAGCAATTTGATCCAAATAATGAAACTACATGGGAACGAAGTAAAAAGGTCCAGTTAAGCAGAATTCTGCCGAAAGTAAAAAAATAATAAGAAAAGCGTAAGGGCCCTGGTCAGCGACGTATGGCCTCCTCGAAAGAGCTAACGCTCTTTCTTCGTGCGATGCTTATGCTGCCGAAGCCTTCCTTGTGGAGCACTCCAACTGAGATAAAGGAAACACGAAGAGCCGGAGGCGCATTCGTGCTTGACTTATCGCAGGGCGGAGAGCGAAGGACACTAGCCGCTAGGGCACTGGAGCTAGACAATAATCTAAGTTCAAAAACTTAAACTTTCTTCTCATATTAAAATAAACGAAAAGAACCGTGCCTCTATGACCGGTTCTTTTCATATTATAAAAATTTGAATGGATCTGTATTTTCTTCTGATGGAAATATCTCTACAGCAAACCCGGAATCCTGGCACATCTTTTGTAAAGTTGCAGTTAACCCTTTTTTCATTACCTTTTCAACATTATGACCTGGATCAATCATATTCAAGCCTTGCATCATTGCGTCATGTGCAGTGTGATAATAAATATCCCCTGTAACATATACATCTGCCCCTTGATATTTGGCATTCATGAAGTATTTATTACCATCGCCGCCTAACACGGCCACCTTTTTAACCTTTGAAGACAAATCGCCAACCACTCGGACATGGGAAACTTCTAATGTCTTCTTCACTTTTTCCGCAAATTCTTCTAATGTCATTTCTGGAACTTTACCGATTCGGCCTAGACCGAGCACTTCTCCTTTGTTTTCAAGCGGATAGACATCATAGGCCACTTCTTCATATGGATGAGCCTTAATCATTGCAGTGATGGTCTTTTTGATCATGGATTCTGGGACAATCGTCTCAAGCCTCACTTCCTCCACTTCTTCTAATCGGCCAGCTTCACCAACAAATGGATTAGTATTTTCTCCTGGTAAGAATCGACCTTTACCACTGACTGAAAATGAACAATGACTGTAGTTCCCAATAAATCCTGCACCTGCATTTCCAAGGACTCTCCTGATTTCCTCAGCATGGCTGACTGGTACAAAAACAACTAATTTCTTTAGTTTTGTTTCAAATGTAGGTACTAGAACTTCTGTATCTTCCAGTTCTAGTGCTTCTGCAAGAAGGTCATTTACTCCCCCCGTTGCTACGTCGAGATTCGTATGCGCTGCGTAAACAGCAATATCGTGTTTCAATAATTTTTCAATGATTTTCCCCTGAACGGAATCCGTTAATAAATTCTTAAGGGGGCGATAAATAATCGGATGATGGGCAATAATGAGCTGAACATTTTTTTCAATTGCCTCATCGATTACATTTTCAAGGACATCGAGTGCAATCATGATTCGCTCAACTTTTTTATTTAAACGACCAACTTGTAATCCTATCTTATCTCCCTCCATCGCCAGGCCTTTGGGAGAGAACTGTTCAAACAATTGAATGACTTCATGTCCATTAGGAATTTTCATTGGTTAAAGCCTCCTTTACAAGCTTAATTTTACCGATGATTTCTTGTTTTTTTTCTAATGTTTCCGGTGATTGAGCAGCATTTTCAAGAGCCTCATATATACGTTCCCAGTTTTTCAATTCTGCTGTCCATTTCTTTTTAAAAGTCTCATCCTGTTTTTGAACAAGGAAAGGGCCTACTAACAATCCTAGATCTTGATTTTTATTATACGGCTTATTCGGGTCGCCCTTTTCTCCGATTAAAATTTCGTATATTTTCCCATCTTCTTCGAGTATTTCTTCAGCAATTAGTTCCCAATTATTATCAATAAACCATTTCCTAATCGAAATCGCACTAATATTCGGTTGTAACACAAGGCGCTTGACTGACGATAACTTATTTCGACCATTTTCTAAAATACTTGCAATTAAAGCTCCGCCCATTCCAGCGATAGTAATACAATCGACTTCACCTTCTTCTATAACCTTTAGACCATCACCCATTCGCACCGAAATGATATTAGCCAATCCTTCTGCTAAAACATTTCTTTCAGCTAATTGAAATGGTCCTACTGCAACTTCACCCGCTATCCCAAATGATAACCCTTTGTTTTTCGCTAGGAAGCAAGGTAAATATGCATGGTCTGAGCCAATATCTGCAACCCTAGCCCCACTTGGAACATATTTAGCAACCGATGCCAGCCTAGCTGACAATTTGTCTGTATTCAATCATACCACCACTTTTTTATGTAATTATTATAGTATAAAAAAAGTCCTTCACAGATGCAAAGGACCTTTTTTAAAAGATACGAAAGTTAAGCACTGAACTTAGATTACTGTCCAGCTCCAGCGCCCAACTGCTAGTGAACTTCGCTCTTCTCCCTACGATAAGTCAAGCACGAATGCGCTATCGCTCTTCGTGTTTCCTTTATCTCAGTCGAAGCGCTCCAGTCCATACGCAGTTAAACGGGCACTTCCGCTTTTCTAATTATTTAATTGTTGCTAACCAGTCTGCCATAGCAGCTGCTTGTTCTTCTGGAACAAGTCCTGCTGGCATGCCTGTACCCTTACCTTTTGTTACAAAGGTCATTAGTTCTTCTTTAGAATACTTGCTGCCAACACCTTTAAGTGATGGTCCTACAACCCCTTGGTACTGATCGCCATGACAGCCAATACAAGTTTGCTTGTAAATGTCTTCTGGCTTTGATGCGGACACTTCAGTTTTCTCAGTGCCTTCTCCTTTATCCTTCGCAATTTCTTTACTATCACCAAGACCTTTGAAAGACAAAATTAACATAAGCACAATTCCAAAAGCCATGATGAGAACGTAAGGAATAACAGGATTTCGCTTCATGATATAACCTCCCTTATGTACGAACGTCAGTAAATATGAAAATAGTCTGCAAACAACTACTATTTTACTCGAAAAAGAACCGAAGGAAAAGCCCTAAACTTATTTTATCACTATAATCTTAATAAAAAAAAGAAAACAGGCTAAATTAGTGAAAATATCTAACTTAGCCTGTTCTTTATTTTTTTCGGTTTTTTATTTTTTTAACATCCAATTAACCTTGAAATGACCATTCTTTGGACCTCAGATGTACCTTCGCCAATTTCAAGCAATTTTGCATCCCTCATCATTCGCTCCACATGATACTCTTTCATATAACCATAACCGCCATGTATTTGAACAGCTTGATCAGTCACTTCCATACAAATTTCTGATGCATAGAGTTTACACATCGCTGACTCCTTTGAAAATGGTCTTCCCTGATCCTTTAACCATGCTGCCTTATACACCATATTCCGGGCCAATTCAATTTTCATTGCCATGTCAGCAAGTTTAAACTGGATAGCTTGGAAAGAGGAAATAGACTTTCCAAACTGTTTTCTTTCCTTTGCATAGGCTAAAGCTTTTTCATAGGCCCCCTGAGCAATTCCTACAGCCATTGCACCTATCCCTATACGTCCGCCGTCTAATGTCATTAAAAACTGTTTAAAACCCTCTCCACGCTTCCCTAAAAGGTTCTCAACTGGCACTCGTACATCCTCTAACACTAATTCTGTTGTATTTGATGAATGAAGACCCATTTTTTCATAGTTATCAATAATAGAGAACCCATCAGTACTAGTCGGAACAATAATTGCACTTATTTCTTTTTTTCCGTCCTTCTCTCCTGTTATAGCTGTCAATGAGAGGTGCTTGGCATAACTAGCATTGGTAATAAAACATTTATTTCCGTTTATGACAAACATACCATCTTCTTCACGTGCAGATGTTCTAGTCCCTCCAGCATCTGATCCAGCGTTAGGCTCAGTAAGGCCAAACGCACCAAATGATTCTCCTGTACAAATCGGCGTTAGATATTTTAACTTTTGCTCCTTGGTGCCAAATAAATGCAGGGGTGCCCCTCCTAAAGATATATGCGCAGAATAGGTAATCCCTGTCGAACCGCATGCCCGGCTTAACTCTTCAGTTACAATTGCAAAACTAACCGTATCTGCCCCGCCGCCACCATATTCCTCTGGAAAAGGCAGTCCCATAATTCCCATTTCGGCTAATTTTTTAAATATTTCTACTGGAAATTGTTTATTTCTGTCGCGCTCAATCGCACTTGGTGCGACTTCCTCATCCGCAAATTGCCGCATTGTTCTTTTTATCATTTCTTGCTCAGAAGTTAAGTCAAAATTCATGTTCATCCCCCTTATCTGAAACCAAATGAATGCGCTTTCTTTATTATTATAAGAGGAATTATCTTTATTTCACAATACTTAAAAATTTTTAAAAATAATCTATTATATGGATATAACAAAAATTCAATTAATTATAACGGATAACTAAATATTTCACTATCCTGATAATGGAAAATAAGTTTCATCCCTTTTTTACAAAAATAAAAGATGAAAAACCATGTCAGGAAATTCTCATGTCTATTTGCAAAATGAGAGACAATTCAGTAAAATGGATTCAAATACAGCTACAGAAAGTGCTTACATTTCCAACCCGGTATACCCAGTTACTTTAGATTGATACAAAAAAAATAGCCTACTTCAAGTAATGAAGTAAACTATTTATTAATGTTATTTTATTCTAAGAAATCTTTAAGACGTTTACTGCGGCTAGGATGACGTAATTTCCTTAATGCCTTAGCTTCAATTTGACGGATACGTTCCCGGGTAACACCGAAGACTTTACCAACCTCTTCAAGTGTACGAGTCCGGCCATCATCCAGTCCAAAACGAAGGCGAAGAACATTTTCTTCCCTGTCAGTAAGAGTATCTAGCACATCTTCCAACTGCTCCTTTAATAATTCATAAGCAGCATGTTCTGAAGGTGAGGTGGCATCCTGGTCTTCAATAAAATCACCTAAATGGGAATCATCTTCTTCACCTATAGGTGTTTCAAGAGATACAGGCTCTTGGGCGATTTTCAAAATCTCCCTTACCTTATCAGGTGTAAGATCCATATCTTCACCAATTTCTTCTGGTGTTGGTTCACGGCCAAGGTCCTGAAGTAATTGACGCTGAACACGGATTAATTTATTAATCGTTTCAACCATATGCACAGGAATACGAATCGTTCTAGCTTGGTCAGCAATTGCACGTGTAATGGCTTGGCGGATCCACCAAGTTGCATAAGTACTGAATTTAAAACCTTTTTGATAATCAAATTTTTCAACGGCCTTAATTAATCCCATATTTCCTTCTTGGATAAGATCAAGGAATAACATACCACGGCCAACATACCGCTTTGCTATACTTACAACAAGCCTTAGGTTTGCCTCTGCAAGGCGTCGCTTTGCTTCTTCATCGCCTTGTTCAATACGGAGCGCCAATTTTTTTTCTTCATCAGCAGAAAGCAGGTCAACCCGGCCAATTTCTTTTAGATACATACGAACCGGATCATTTATCTTAACTCCAGGAGGAACGCTAAGATCGTTTAAGTCAAATTCATCATCATCACCTTTTGCTAATTGCTTAGGATTTGGATCTTCCTCTTCACTATCGCCAACTAGTTCAATACCTTGGTCACCGAGGAACTCAAAGAATTCTTCCATTTGGTGGGAATCTAATTCATAGTTAGCCAATTTCTCAGCAATATCATCATAGGCAAGGACGCCGGTTTTTTTCCCCAGTGCCGTTAACTGGTCTTTCACTTGTTCAAAAGTGAATTCATTTTCCACTTCTTTTGAACGGGCTGATTTTTCAGCAGCCATATGTCCCACTCCTTCCAGAATCAAAGACAGTAAAAATGGAATCTATAGAGATTTACGCAATTGAAGGATTTCCATTGCAATTGCTGCAGCTTTAGTAAAATCACTTTGTCGCTCTGCTTCTTTTTGTTCCACTTCTTTTTCTTTTATCTTTAACAATTTTTGATAATTCAACACCTGTTTGATATAATCACTTAATTCATGATTGGTTAACTCATCGTTAATGGGCATCATTTCAATATTTGCAACCATTCTTCTGAGATTATCATCTTGAATATAGGACAAAAACGCACTTGAATCAGACTGGAAATGTTCTTCATAAAAAGATAACAGATAGGTTATTATTGCCTGATGCTCATCAATATTAAACGTATCACCTTGTAATAAATCCTGCACTTTATAAGCCACATCTCGATCCTTTAACATGTGAGCAATTAATCGTCTTTCTGCTGTATAATGCTTGGGCTTAAGTTTATTGTCTTGCTTTTGGACTATAATAGGCTTATTTACAGGTTGCTTACTTCCAGTTGATTTTCTTTTTTCTGCGAAGAATATCTCCTTTTGCTGCTGTTTTAAAGCATCTAGTGAGAGTGAAAATTCAGCCGCCAATTGGCGTAAATAGTGATCCCTTTCAACAGCTTTATTCAAAGTGCTGATTTCCTTAATTACCACTTCGATATAGGCAAGTCTATCTCCTTCATGTTGCAGATTTTTTCCCCTGCGAAAGTAAAGAAATTTGAACGCCATCCACGTTAGACTTGCACCGATAACCTCGTTGCGGAATTTTTCGGGACCATTCTTTTTTATATATTCATCTGGGTCCATTCCATCTGGCATCATCGCAACCTTTACCTGAAACCCACCATTGTTAAGGTGGTTTCCAGCACGATATGCTGCCTCAATCCCGGGTTTATCAGAATCGTAACAAATGGTTACGGATTGGACATTTTGCCGTAAGAGGGCTATATGTTCATCTGTCAAGGAAGTCCCCATTGTGGCTATACCATTTTCCACACCAGCGCGATCTGCTGAAATGACATCAGCAAATCCCTCAAATAAAACAGCAAATTGCGATTTTTTTAAGTTTGGCTTCGCATTATGGTAATTGTATAAAATTTTACTCTTATTAAAGATTGGCGTTTCAGGACTATTTAAATATTTGGGCTCGTCGGCCCCAAGTGTTCTTCCTGAAAAAGCAATCGTATTGCCGTTCCGGTCAAAAATCGGAAACATAATTCGATCTCTAAATCGATCGAAATACGTCCCATCTCTTTCACGTTTGATAATTAATCCGGCTTTCTCCATCCATTCAGGAGGAAAATCTCTTTTTGAAAGAAATTTAAAAACATAATCCCATGAATTTAAAGAATACCCAATTTGGAATTTATCTATTGCTTCTCGAGTAAATCCTCTCTGTAGCAAATATTCCAAAGCATGTTGACCTTCCTTTGTATTTACTAGCAAATGATGGTAAAATTTCTGTAACAGCTCATGAGCACCTAGAAATGCTTGGTGCTCTTCTGAAAACTTTTTCTCACCATGTCCGCCAGATAAATTGATTTCAAGGTCAATATTAGCCTTTGCAGCTAGTTTAATGGCTGCTTCTTGGAAGGAGATACCTTCTAGCTCCATTAGAAATGAAAAAACATTACCACCAGCGCCACAGCCAAAGCAATGGAAAATTTGTTTATCAATAGATACAGAAAATGATGGGGTGCTTTCTCCATGGAATGGACATAATCCGAAGTAATTTCGCCCCTGTTTTTTCAGTTGAACATAATCGCTAATTACTTCGACAATATCAACAGACTGACGAATTTGATTAATCTTTTCTTCGGCAATACGTTCTGCCATGTAAAACAACTCCATTTGGTCTATCAGGTATTCGGCAGGCATCTTTTAAATTCCTGCAAATTTCGACAAAATTTTTGTTAATCCTGTCTTAAATTTTTCATGTTCTTCAGTTTAAATAGGTTTTAATCCTTTCCATAAACTCCCATTTTTCTCGCCTGTCCGTATCAACATATTTCCAGTCTGTATGTAGATTTTTCTTCTTTGATATGATGAACGTAGAAAGCAACAAAAAGAACACGGGTGCTATCCTTCAACACTATTTCGACAATCTCCGCTTTAACCTGGCATGAACCTACATCGGCATAAATAGTCGGATTGCCTTTTACATAAGTATTAATTCTACATTACTCCGCATATTCCTTCTTTAACAAATAACTTTTGTAAAAGGAGTTATGTCGAATTCTTTTTAGGGGGTCCCCTTGACATCTAACAATAAATAGTTTATTCGTTCATAAGCAAGTCTAAACCTAAAAAGATATATTTTTATCACAATTTTTTATTATAGTACATTTATTATCATTTTACCATAATTTTTTTTGTTATTATTCCACTTTCTATCAGTAGAAAACACATAATCCAATGACTATGTGTTAAACGCTCCCTTTATGAAAATAATTTAAGATAACATTTGCCGTCTCTTCTACCGCTTTATTGGTAACATCAATAACAGGGCAATTTATTTTTTGTACTACTTTTTCAAAAAAGATTAACTCCGCTTTGATCCTGTCGAGCGTGGCATAACTTGCCTTATCATTTAAACCCAAAGAAATTAACCGTTCCCGTCTGATATTGTTTAACTTTTCAGGGCTTATTTTCAAACCAAAACATTTCTCGATTGGAACTCTATAGAGTTCTTCTGGCGGATCTACTTCCGGTACAAGCGGGACATTCGCTACCTTTAATCGTTTATGAGCTAGGTACTGTGAAAGTGGAGTCTTTGAAGTCCTTGAAACTCCTATTAATACAATATCCGCTTTTAATATACCTCTTGGGTCACGGCCATCATCATATTTTACGGCAAATTCGATTGCTTCCACTTTTTTGAAATAATCTTCGTCTAATTTTCGAACCAGTCCTGGTTCACATAATGGTGTTTTACCACTAAACTGTTGAATCTGATCCATAATTGGACCAATTAAATCGACAGCTATAATCCCTTCCTGTTCAGTTCTATTCTTAATATATGTACGCATTTCAGGTTTTACCAGTGTAAATGCAACCATTGCTTTATCTAATAAAACAAGTGAAAGAACCTCATCAATATGTTCCTTATCCTCCACATAAGGGAATCTCTTTAATGTCATTCCGGAGCCATTGAATTGGCTTATTGCTGCTTTTGTAACTAATTCAGCGGTTTCTCCCACTGAATCGGATACTACATAAATAATTGGCGATCTCATTCTCCCTCAACAACCCCTCAACATGTTATCTTCTTACTTGTTACTCATCACCCAACGCAACGAACGCTTTGGTAATATTTGTTTTGGTTATTCTTCCAATAACCTCAAATCCATTTTCTGTTTCCCGAACCACTGGAAGTGCATCGATTTGTTTTTCAATTAATTTCTTAGCGATATCAATTAATAAATCTTCCCGTTCACACATGGTGATATTAGGCATTCTTGTCATAATAATATTAACTGGTATAGTAGTCAGTTCTTGCTTACCTATACTAGCTCGGAGCAAATCCTTTCTGGATAAAACTCCAACAAGAATCGTGTTTTGATCTACTACAAACAATGTTCCTACATCTTCGAGGAACATTGTACAAATCGCATCATAAACGGAGATATTTTCATTCACTACAACAGGAATGGACTGATAATCTTTCACGTATATTTTTTGTAAATTTTCAGTTAAAAGCTGAGTCCCCGATTTACCTGTATAAAAATACCCTACACGGGGCCTCGCATCTAAATAACCGGCCATCGTCAGTATGGAAAGATCCGGTCTAAGTGTCGCCCTAGTCAAGCTTAATTGCTCTGCAATATGTTCCCCTGTGATTGGGCCATTTTCTTTAACAATTTGTAAAATATGCTCTTGCCGTTTGGTCAGTTCGATTGTCCACACCACCTTTGTCTCCCATTTAGAAAGGGTTATCTCAAAAGCTTACTTTATTAGGAATATTATATACTATTGAATCTATTAAGAAAACTCGCCAATCGGCGAGTTTTTCCTTAAAACATCATTTTTTCTTGCAAGAAGTTAACTAGTTCATGAATTGAGATACGTTTTTGCTCCATTGTATCACGATCGCGAACTGTAACCATATTATCCTCTTTAGATTCGAAGTCATAGGTAATACAAAACGGCGTACCAATTTCATCATGACGACGATAGCGTTTTCCAATCGATCCTGATTCGTCATAATCTACTGAAAAATGTTTAGCCAGAGTGGCGAAAACTTCACGTGCTTCTTCTGACAATTTCTTTGATAACGGAAGAACTGCTGCTTTAAATGGAGCTAATGCAGGGTGGAAATGCATGACTGTTCTAGATGTACCATCCTCAAGCTGTTCTTCATCATAAGCATCAATTAAGAATGCTAACGTAACGCGGTCTGCCCCTAAAGATGGTTCAATACAATAAGGTACATACTTTTCATTTGTTTCCGGATCGAGATAATGGAAGTCCTCACCAGAATACTCCATATGCTGCTTCAAATCATAGTCTGTTCTTGAAGCGACCCCCCAAAGTTCACCCCAGCCAAACGGAAACTTAAATTCAAAATCAGTTGTTGCATTACTGTAATGAGACAATTCATCTTCTGAGTGGTCGCGAAGTCTTAAGTTTTCCTTTGTAAGGCCTAATGACAATAACCATTGTTCTGCAAATTGCTTCCAATAATCAAACCATTTCAGTTCCTCACCAGGCTTACAGAAAAATTCAAGTTCCATTTGTTCGAACTCTCTTGTTCGGAACGTGAAGTTCCCCGGAGTAATTTCATTTCTAAAGCTTTTACCAATTTGAGCAATACCAAAAGGCATTTTCTTTCTCATTGTCCGCTGAACATTTTTAAAATTAACAAAGATACCTTGTGCTGTTTCAGGACGAAGAAAAATTTCATTTGTACTAGATTCTGTTACTCCTTGGAAGGTTTTAAACATTAAGTTGAACTGGCGAATTCCAGTAAAGTCATGACTGCCGCAATCTGGACAAGCGATATTGTGTTCTTTCACCAACTCTTCCATTTTTGCAAATGGTAAGCCATCGACGACCATTTCAATGCCTTTTTCATCAAGAGCATTTTCAATTAATTTATCTGCACGATGACGTGCTTTACAATTTTTACAATCTATCATCGGATCATTGAAGTTCCCAATATGACCAGACGCTTCCCACGTACGCGGGTTCATTAAAATACTTGCATCTAGTCCGACATTATACGGTGACTCTTGGACGAATTTTTTCCACCAGGCCTGCTTAATATTGTTTTTAAATTCAACGCCTAACGGGCCGTAATCCCAGGTATTTGCAAGGCCTCCGTAAATCTCTGAACCAGGAAAAATAAATCCTCTGTGTTTTGCATGTGAAACGATTTGTTCCATTGTTACATTCATAGAAATTGCTCCTTTAAATAAATTTTATTCAAACAAAAAAACTCCCGTTCCTATGCTAGACTAGCATAGGGACGAGAGTTACCCGCGGTTCCACCCTATTTGCTGCTAAGAAGCAGCCTCTTTTATCGTGTTATAAACACAAAGATTGCTCAGGAGCTCCTTCGTTAGTTCCCTATACCCTAGCTTACACTACCCTAGGTTCGCTTTTATAGAGGATGACTAAGTACTCTTCTCCGTCACGGCAATTATTTTATTAATGAAAATAATAGCGAAAACTCCAAACATTGTCAACAAGGCAATTATAAGAGATTGCGAAATTTATCCATGGAATTTAGAAACTTTTTGGATTTAAGGTGCAAACCAGAATACTCTTCATAGTAGGCAGTAATCACCTTCTTAAGTTCTGCTTTCGTTTCTTCTTTAACAGAAACATTTCCAAGCCTGGAAAGATCAAAATAATAAAATACCCTTAATAATTTAACCGCAGCAGCTGATAGTTTAAGATGGTACGGGTCTTTATCTAAACATCGATGACAGATAAACCCTCCTTCACGAATCGAAAAAGAAAAATGTCCGTCTGTACTGCCGCAAACGGAACATTGATTTAAGATTGGGTTCAATCCCATCACATTTAACATTTTCATCTCATAAATATTCATAAGGATATCTGGATCATAGCCTTCATTTAAGTAATTTAATGTTTGAAAAAGCAACTCAAAATGAAAAGGGTTTGGTTTCTTTTCATCCGTGCATTTATCCGTTAATTCGACAATATAACTAGCATATGCAGTCAAAAAAATGTCTTCACCAATCGACCTTAATGAAGTAGCAGTCTCTCCTTGCTGCAAGCCTCCTAAACCAGTTCCTCTCGTAATGAGAAAATAACCATGTGTAAACAGTTGTGTGACGGAGGAAAGGCGGCTGTTAGGCTTTTTTGCACCACGAGCCATCACTCCAACCTTTCCCCATTCCCTAGTATATATAGTCACAATTTTATTTGTTTCACCATAATCAGTTGTTCTAATAACGATGCCTTCACACTTCTGAAGCATTATTGTCACCTTCTAAAGTAGCACGAAGACAAACTTATGAAACGGGAAAATCGATTTGTGCTAGCTCATCATTCAGATTTCCGGGTATTTCCTGGTTTTCCTTCTCTAGTTCCTTAATGAGAAGGTATGTGTCAATATTGCCTGTTTGGAGGAATACTTTCCACGTAAAATCCATCATTGAAAACCCCACCTTTCATATTTAGACTAGCTATCATTCGGTCCCAAACCTTACATTTATCATAGCCTGCCAGCGCAAAAATCATAAGACGAAATATTTGTTAATTGTGTCCATGCATAATTTAAAATAAAAGTTAATATTTTAGTTAGGGCTTATTTATTAGTATTCATCTTCGTTAAAACCGTAATCTCGCAGCTGGGACATCTTATTACGCCAGTCTTTTTGAACTTTTACCCATAACTCTAAATACACTTTAGATCCTAAAAGATTTTCAATATCAGCACGTGCACGTTTACCAATTTCTTTTAACATACTTCCTTGCTTTCCGATAATGATTCCTTTTTGGGAATCACGTTCAACAATTACGGTCGCCATGACATCAATCATGTCTTTACCTTCTCGTCGTTCCATTTTGTCGAGAACAACAGCGAGTGAGTGTGGAATTTCTTCTCTTGTTAAGTGAAGAGCTTTTTCCCTAATCAGCTCTGTTATAATAAAACGTTCCGGGTGATCTGTTACTTGGTCGGCTGGATAGTATTGTGGTCCCTCTGGCAAGAAAGACTTAATCTGTTCGAGCAATCGTTCCACATTATTACCTTCAAGCGCTGAGATTGGTACGATTTCTTTAAATGGATACTTTTCTTGATATGATTCAATAATTGGTAATAATTTGTCGGGATGCACTTGATCAATTTTATTAATGACAAGGAAGATTGGCGTATTTACATTTTGAAATTTTTCAAGGATAAATTCTTCGCCACGGCCAAACCCTTCTTCAGCATTCACCATAAACAAAATCAAATCTACTTCTTTAAGCGTATTTACTGCTACTTTCATCATAAAATCGCCTAATTTATGCTTTGGTTTATGAATTCCTGGTGTATCAATAAATATCATCTGTGCATCATTTACTGTTAACACACCTTGGATTTTGTTACGGGTGGTTTGTGCTTTATCACTCATGATGGCAATTTTTTGGCCAATCACGCGATTTAAAAACGTGGATTTCCCGACATTGGGCCTGCCTATAATAGAAATAAAACCTGACTTATAACCTTTGCTTGAGGACTCATTATTTAACATGGAGATCCTCCGATGCAACAAATACACATGCTATTGCTTCTTCAATTAGGTGTTCGATATTCACTAGTGTTCTTCCCTTCCAGCAGAAGTCTGCTGTTCCTTTATTTTACCTCAAAATCCATTCTAAATCATTACTTAATGCCGAAAAAAATCAAAAAATTAGAATTTTCTCATAAATTAGCGAGTCTACTTTTTCGCTGTTAAGTCATTTTACCGAATTCATTATTCCATTTCAAATTGCCGTCAGATCCCTATTTCAAATCGTCTAAAATAACTCTAAAATATAAGGTAAAAAGATCACAATCCCAATGACAACAGATAGAATGGCAAATACCAAGACAGCACCAGCCGCTAAATCTTTCGCCTGTTTTGCCAAGAAATGATATTCATCTGTAACGAGATCTACTACTCGTTCGATCGCTGTGTTCACCATTTCGAGCGCAAACATTCCTCCTATTAACACAAGGATAAATAACCATTCAGTTTTAGTTATTGAAAAATAATACGAAAAAAGTAAAACAACAATCGAACTAAAAAAATGGAAGCGCATATTTCTCTCGGACCTCAGGGCAGTTGCAATTCCCGCGAATGCATATGAAAATGACCTTAGAAGTCCAAACTGTGCCGGTTTAGCGTTTGAGTCCATATTCGTCTAAAATGTCCTTCTGCAAGGTAAACATTTCTTTCTCTTCTTCTGGCGTCATATGATCATAACCGAGAAGATGCAAGAATCCATGTACAGCTAAGAAACCAAGTTCACGTAAGAAAGGATGCCCATATTCTTCTGCCTGCTCAATAGCTTTAGGAACAGAAATAATGATATCACCTAAAACCCGCGGCATGTCAGCTCCTACTAGTTCCATTTCACCTTCCCCTAGTTCTTCCATTGCAAACGATATAACATCGGTTGGCTTGTCTTTATCGCGGTATTCTCGATTAATTTCCTGAATTCTTTCATTTGAGACAAATGTGACAGATACCTCACTATGCTCTTCCACATCCTGTTTTTTTGCGGCAAAGTTAATTACCCTTTCGATTTCAAGCATTTGTTCTTCAGTAAGTGTTTCCGTTTCGTCGATACAATCAATTAGTAATGTCATGCTTGCTTCACCTTCTTTATCAGTTCTGGATACTCAATTCTAGAGTGAAAAATTCCTTTTAAAGTTTCACATAACGCTTCAGAAACCGTTTCAATTTCTCTCATTGTGATATCACATTCGTTTAATTGTCCGTCTTGAAGACGATCTGCAACAATTTTCTTAACTAGTGATTCAATTAATTCAGGCGTAGGCTGGGATAAAGATCGAACTGCTGCTTCGACACTATCAGCAATCCCAACCACTGCAGACTCTTTTGTTTGTGCCTTAGGTCCAGGATATCGATAATCCTCTTCCTTAACTTCCGTATCAGCTTGGACAGCCTTGTGGTAAAAGAATTTTAACAAGGTAGTTCCATGATGCTGTTCCGTAATATCAATAATTTCCTTGGGCATATTGTATTTTTTCAAAATAGAAGATCCATCTGTTACATGTGCAATAATAATATTCGCGCTTTTATCTGGCGGGAGACGATCATGTGGATTCTCAAGATGCATTTGGTTTTCAATATAAAAATTAGGTCGCTTTGTTTTTCCAATATCATGATAATAACTTCCTACTCTTGCTAAAAGCCCATTCGCTCCAATTGCTTCACAGGCAGATTCCGCTAAATTAGCGACCATCACACTATGATGATATGTACCTGGTGCTTCCATTAAAATTTTTCTAAGTAATGGATGGTTGGGATTAGATAGTTCTATTAGCCTCATCGTTGATAAAATCCCGAAACTCGCCTCAAAAAAAGGAAGGAGCCCAATCGTAAGGACCGCTGAACCTATCCCTGAAACAAGGGCAGTAATAAGATAATATCCATACTCAATTCCAGTAAATTGTCCATTCGGCAGATACATTAACGCAAAGATTGTCAACAGGTTTACAAGTGCCGCAAAGGAGCCTGCCTGAAAGATTTTCGACCGTTGATTGAGTTTACTTAAAAATAGGATACCCGCTAAGGAACTAAATAGAATATAGATCCCCTCTGAAAAATTTAAAGTCCCTGTAACCCCTTCATTAAATAATATACTGCCGCAAACCGCCATAATAATCGACATTAGAGTGGCTAACTTTTCATCAATTAATATTTTTATTAGCATCCCACCTAAAGCAGCAGGAAATAAATAGCCGATTCCAGCATAATTAAAAATTTGCAGCATGCTGATAATTTTCATAATAAGTATCGTAAGAATGAATATTATCCCAAATAATAACAAGTCCGTCTGCCGTTTTCCTGGAATAGACTTTATTTGAGAAAAATAAAAATAGAGAGTTGATAGAATGATCGTTATAAGAACAATTAAGCCAATAAAAGGTTTGTACGATCGTTCATTATCAAGGAGGCCGACTAATTTTAATTGACGATAAATATCCTGGTTAATTAATTCTCCTTCTTCAACAATAATTTGCCCCTGTAGGATTTTAGCAGGTTCCACACTTTCTACAGCTTGCTGCCTTAGTTCCTCGGTTGCACTAGGGTCATAAAATTCATTTTGAATAATAGCATATCTGCCCAATTCAATGACACCACTTCTTAAATCATCATTTAAAGTTGTATATTTTAATTCTTCCTCAACCCTTTTTTTGGCATTTTCAACATCATCAGCTGAAATACGCTGAGCCATGACATTATTAATCGCTGTTACAGTTAAATCCTTAGCAATCGATAATTCATCATGACTGGCTTGGACTAAAGCAGCAAAGACTTGATCAGACAGACCTTTTGAGACATTCGGTGTTAATTTTGCTTTTAACCGGTCCATTTTTTCTGAATCACTTGGTTCAGGTTGTTCAGGTTTTTCTTCCGTTGCTAACTCAGCATGCTTGTTCATTTCTTCTTTTATTTCATCATTCACTTCAACTGTGGCTTGAAAAATAGAGCTAATTAAATCCACTCGATTTTGTGTGTATTCTTTTTTTAAGGTATAAACATCCTGCACCTGATCTAGTGCGTCTTTACGCTTATTTTCTGTACTTTTCCGATCTTCCACTGTTCCTGGTGAACGAATTGTTTTTTCCGCAACTGAAAATAGGCTTAAATCTAATTTCTCAGGTTTTACATTACTATACATCGCTGCTAATAATACAGAACCTAACATTATAAAGAAAAGTACCAGAAAGAAAGTTATATCCAACAGCTTACGTATCCGTATGAAGTATTGCTGAAGTTTACCCAACTATATCCCTCCAACCACTGCCCTTGAAAAAAGATTCACTTTGTTCATAAATCAATTCTCAATAATTGTCATATTTTCACTGTTTTTGCTTCATGTAAAATGATAACAGTTTTTCGTACAAGTTTCACCTTCTTTAAAAGAAGATTTGTTTTTACGGAATTTTACAGAAAAGCTGTGTTAAACTTGTCTGTTGATTTCCGTTCCAGGAACGAAGGCCAACAGAGCGCTAAAATCAACAATAACCTTTAACACAGCCTACAGAAAAAAGAGGTAAACCTTTATAGGTCTACCCCACATGTTATTGTTGAACTGCTTTCTTCTCGTATGCTTCAATAATTCTGCCAACGAGCGGATGACGAACGACATCCGTTTGTTCTAAAAAGATAAACGATATGCCGTTTACATTTTTTAAGATTGCTTCTGCTGCAACTAAGCCTGATTTTGCCCCTTTTGGCAAATCAATTTGTGTTTGATCCCCTGTGATAACCATTTTGGACCCAAAGCCAAGTCTTGTTAAAAACATTTTCATTTGTGCATGTGTTGTATTTTGAGCTTCATCTAAGATGACAAATGCATCATCCAATGTACGCCCCCTCATATAGGCAAGCGGGGCAATCTCAATTGTCCCTCTTTCCATTAACCTTTGTGTATGTTCTGCCCCCAACACATCATGAAGTGCGTCGTATAAAGGTCGTAAATATGGATCCACTTTTTCCTTTAGGTCTCCTGGTAAAAAGCCAAGACTTTCCCCTGCCTCAACCGCTGGTCTTGTTAGGATTATTTTATTTACCTGTCCATTTTTAAGGGCATTAACAGCCATGACAACAGCTAAATAGGTTTTGCCCGTTCCAGCTGGCCCTATCCCAAATACTAGGTCATTTTTTTTGATGGCCATCACATATTGTCTTTGACCAAGTGTTTTAATTCGAATAGTTTTTCCTTTTACATTTTTGCCAATTTCTTCTTCATATAAATTTACAAAATACTCCAATGTCCCAGCATTCGCCATTTGCACCGCATATAGGACGTCTCTTTGACTGATATTTATCCCTTTACGAATCACAATCATTAATTTATTAAGAATCTGCCCTGCCAGAATAACCTTTTCTTCGTCCCCTGACAAACTAACTGCTTCACCACGAGTAATGACTGTGACTCCAAGTTCCTGTTCAATGATTTTTAAATTGGAATCAGAATTCCCTAGCAAACTAATTGCTTCTGCAGGATTTTCAAGCTGTACACTTATGGAAGTTAACTTTTCTGTCATTCACTAGTCTCCTTGGAAATCGGTTGTCCGACCGCGATATTTTCTATTACCTTAAAATGAATATCCAGTATAACTTTACCATTTTTATTTGCTTTGTGTAAAATTTTTTCATCCTTTATGATAGCATCCTCATCTAACTGCCCTTTTATTTGTTTTTTTGCAAGTTCAATTGCTATTTGTTGTGCCTCTTTATTAGTATAGGAACGCCGCACCTCTTCTCGTTCGCGAAGTGTCTTATTGAGATAAGAAACTGGCAATTCCCACTTCAAGAAATGAATTTTATGAATATTCTCTTCTGTTTCATAATTAGTGAATTCCGGCTTACCAAAACCCCAAACTGGGAGTTCAAAATTGCCAAATAAAATAAAATGTTTTTCCTTTTCTTTTCCGTTATAAACTTTAAAGTTGGTTTCTAACGGGAGTTCAACGTGACTTTTATACCATGTTTCACCCCAAACTTCACCTTTAGCAGCAACCAATTCTGGGCTTTCTTCTTGTCCAAATGCACCTGAGACAAGGAGTTGTCCTTTGTCAACGTGATCATTAATATCCACCATTTTTTGTCCATTTTCAATGTACATATTAACAATTACTGCCTTCTTTTTCGCAATTAGATTCCTCGGTGATAATTTTTCCGGTTTTTTGGGCTCATTCTTTTCAACTACTTGGAGGTGAAAGGTTGTCCCTTTTAACTCCACACCAACCCATGTTAAGTCCCCGACATTATTAGTCAGTTTCCTCTGGATCCCCTCCACATTATCTACAAAAAATTGTAACTTTCCAATTTTCACGCCCATCTTGTCCAATTCTTTACGAATCTGATACTCTGTTGCTGGTTTTGCGCCTTTTATTTCAATCCCCCAAATAACATTGGATAAAAACATTAAAAGCAACAAGAAAAGTCCTGCACCTGCCAAAAAACCACTATTCTTCAGTATTCTCCGGATTAAAAAAGGAACCCCGTTCCTTCGTAAGAAGGATATGGAGCAATTACTTTTCCTAGCATATTTCCTGATATTCTTGGCATCTTTAAGCCTCATATTAAACGTTATTGTCTCGGTTCCATGTCTTTTGATATTCCAGACTGGAAGATCATTTCTTGTCAGGACATTAATAAATCGTTCAGTGCCCTTGCCTGTTACTTTAACAGTAACCCTGCCATTAAAAAATTCGATCCACTGGTTATTCATTTTTTTCCTCCCGGATTTTCATTTATATAAATGACCTGATCAATTTTCCCTTCTAGCAAAATTTCTTCAGGTAAGATTGTTTTAATTACAAAAGATTTACCTTTTATTAATAACTGCCCTTGCTTTAACAGCAAACGGAGTTCTTTATCAGTAAATACCAACAACCCCCGGTGATTCTCAATATAGACATGAATTTGCCCAATCATGGTAATCCTTGGTAAATCCATCATGACATCTTGAGGAAGATCCATTTTTTCAGCCATCCAGTTACGAACCCGCCCGGCCCAGTTTTTTGCCATAAAAAAAGAACCCCCTTTCATCTCATATTTATGAAATGAAAGGACGTTCTAGCACACCTTTTTCGTATTAACTAAGTTGATTTACCACTAACCATTTCTTGGACGATATGGCTTTTTTGACCGGGGTTCCCCAAGAATCTCAGCCCAAATAATACCGTTAATGAGCGCTTTTTCATCTGGATTAAGGGAGATTTCGCTTCCATCTTCGTGTCCGGGATTTACTTTTACTTTTTCAGACTTATGTTGGGCAACTGTCATTCCGATCCGTTTAACCTCAGGCTCTTGTTTTAGTTGAAGGTATTTTTTTTCAAGATGTCCAAGATTATCTTTTGGCACAGTTGGAGTATTTTTGGGTTTTAATGGGCCATTTGTTCGGGATTCCTCAATATCCAGTTGTTTTTTTACTAAGTTTCGAATTTCCTCAAAAGTTCCTTTTGAAAATGTTTTGTTTCTAGATTCTCCTTTTTTCCCTTTTGCATTACGGAAAACGATAGAAACAATACCGATGATAATCATAAACAAGAAACTTTCCAATAATCTCCACCCCTTTCATATCCCAAAGTGGATTATTGACCGTCTTTTTTGTCCCCAGTCATCTTACCGATAGAACCTCTCATATCAGTGTCTGCTGAAATATTTTTATAGTTCATATAATCCATTACACCTATATTTCCCGATTTAAGCGCTTGAGCCATTGCCAGCGGAACCTCAGCTTCAGATTCTACAACCTTAGCCCTCATTTCTTGAACCTTTGCTTTCATTTCTTGTTCGAGAGCTACCGCCATCGCCCTGCGCTCTTCTGCTTTGGCCTGAGCAATTTTCTTATCTGCTTCTGCTTGCTCAGTTTGTAATTCTGCTCCTATATTTTTACCGATATCTACATCCGCTATATCGATGGAGAGAATTTCAAAGGCCGTGCCAGCATCTAGACCTTTTGAGAGGACAGTTTGGGAAATTAAATCTGGATTCTCGAGCACCTTGCTATGACTATCTGACGAACCAATGGTGGAGACAACACCTTCCCCGACACGAGCAACAACCGTTTCTTCCCCCGCACCACCAACAAGTCGTTCGATGTTAGCACGAACAGTAATTCTTGCCTTTGCCTTTACTTCAATCCCATTCATAGCCACACCAGCGATAAATGGCGTCTCAATGACCTTAGGGTTAACACTCATCTGAACCGCTTCTAAAACATCACGACCGGCTAAATCAATAGCAGCACAACGTTCAAAGGATAATTCAATATTTGCCCGATGAGCAGCAATTAGAGCATTTACGACTCTGTCAACATTACCACCGGCAAGGTAATGACTCTCCAGTTGATTAGTAGTAACGTTCAAACCCGCTTTATGGGCCTTTATAAGGGGATTAACCACTCTGCTCGGCGTTACCCTCCTAAGCCTCATACCAACTAATGTAAAGATACTGATACGTACACCCGCTGCCAAAGCAGAAATCCACAGCATGACGGGCACAAATGATAATAAGATCCCAAATAATATTAAGGCAACGACTACAACCGCAATGATAAAAATTGTTCCATTACTTGCTATCATATCTAAACCCCCTTCTTAATTTACCTCTCTTACAACAATACGTGCTCCTTCGACTTTTATCACTTTAACGAGAGCGTTCTGCTCGATAAAGCCACCTTCACTAACTACATCAACTCGCTCATTATTAATAATAACAGTTCCAGCAGGCCGCAGTATCGTTAGTGCGAATCCTTCCTTTCCCAACAAATCGGTCCTGTTAATGTTGGAGACATAGCCGTCTTCTTTCCTAGCTGATTCAAATAGGACCATTTTATTAAATAGAACAAGCTTTTTATTAAAAATCTTAATCATTATAAAGAAAACTAATACGGAAAAGAAAATAGCTATTAGGATGGAGACACCGATTTGAATTGTATCCTCACCTGCTAAAAAAAGACTTAATATTAATGCAGCGACTCCTAGAGTACCAGCAATCGCTCCGGGTAAAAAGAACTCGAGGAATATAAGGATTAAACCTGCCACAAATAATAATAACGTGCCATAGCCTGCAAGACCCGCCTGGAAATGGCCATAAAAGAATAAAGTAAGCGCTAACACACCGATAAATCCTGCCACACCAAATTTTGTTGAAAATAACTCCAGTACAATTCCGATTCCCGCAATCGATAGAAGGATGGTTACAACAATCGGGTCAGTAAGAAATTGCGTCATTCGAGAGCCCCCTTTCTTTCTTTAGTCTCGACTATACTTATTACGTATGTAGATTAATTAAGTTTCATTATTAAAATTAAGGCTGTGTTAAACTTGTCTGTTGATTTCCATTCCAGGCACGAGCGGTTCGCGGGCGTACCGGGGAGCCTGTCCAGCTACAGCGCCTAGCCCCTCGAGGTCGCTTCGGTCCTGTCGCTGAAGTCAAAGAACGACTTCAACGTCAGGCCCTCCAGCGCTTGTCGGGGCTGAACAAGGCGCTTCCGCTTTTCCTTCTCCTCGTCGCTTTGCTCCTGCGGGGTCTCCCCTGCCCCGTACTCCCGCAGGAGTCTTCGTGCCTGGAACGAAGGTCAACAGGGTGTAAAAATCAACATTAACCTTTAACACAGCCAAAATTAAAAAGACTGCAGGCCAGTGACCTGCAGTCTTTATGTCAGAATACTATGAAAGGTGTTGTTGTACAAGTTTATTTACAAGTGCCCCATCTGCCTTACCCTTTACTTTAGGCATAATCGCAGACATCACTTTTCCCATTTCTGCTTTTGATTTTGCGCCGACTTCAGAAATCGTTTCTTTAACGACCTCTGCCAGTTCCTCTTCAGAAAGCTGTTTTGGCATATATAATTCAACAATAGCCAATTCCGTGCGCAACTTATCAACTAGGTCTTCACGACCAGCTTTACCAAATTCATGGAGGGAGTCTTTGCGTTGTTTCACTTCGCGAGAAAGGACTGTTAACTCAACATCATCGGAAAGCTCTTTCGTGCCGAGCTTAATAGCTTCATTTTGCAATGAAGCCTTAACCATCCGAATGACTGAGAGTTTGTCTTTTTCCTTGTTTCTCATCGCTTGTTTCATATCATTATTCAAACGCTCGAGAAGACTCATGTATTACACCCTCTCTTAAAACTTACGTTTTCTAGCTGCTTCAGACTTTTTCTTACGTTTTACACTTGGCTTTTCATAGAATTCGCGCTTTCTTGCCTCTTGCAAAGTACCAGTTTTTGATACTGTACGTTTGAAGCGACGAAGAGCATCTTCAAGCGATTCGTTTTTACGAACGACGGTTTTAGACATTCTCTTTCCCTCCCTCCGAAACACAACACACTAACATTCAATCCATGTACCTTGCAATTATAATATAACCTTGATACAAGGTCAACTGAAATTCGCATTGATAAAACAAGCTTTTTATTTTTTTATTCAAATAAACGTAGACTTGTCTGTATTCCCCTTAAAAACTGGCATGTCCCTCTTAGTACAACCATACAATGAAGCAAGGGGGCCATATTATGCTATACATATTATTATTTGTTCTGTGCATTTTATTATTTATATTTGGGATGACCATTATGCGATTTGCACTGTTTAATTTATCAGCTAACAAATTAAAGGGTTGGCTGATTAAACTGACTAGTACTCCTTTAAAAGGGATGCTAACGGGGACATTTATAACAGCACTTTTACAAAGTAGTACCGCCGTAATGGTGATTACAATTGGATTAATTTCAGCAAGAATTATGACGTTCCCCCAGTCAATTGGGATCATTCTTGGCACAAATATAGGTACAACCTTTAAAACAGAATTAATTACGTTTAATATTGATAAGGTTCTCGTTCCACTCGCCATTTGTGGAGCAATGCTTATTTTATTAAAAAATAAAAAAGCAAGAAGTATCGGGATGCTGCTATTTGGAATATCCTCAGTTTTCGCAGCTATGAAAGGCTTCGAGATGCTGGCTGTCCCTTTAACATCAATGGATTATATTAATAATTTCATCCTTTCCATAAATGATCATATTCTTTTAAGCCTGTTAACCGGCACAATTATAACAGCTATTATACAATCGAGTACTGCAATGACTGGCATTGCAATGAGTTTTTTATTAACTGGACTCTTGCAGCTAGATGCGGGTATAGCTATTGTCCTTGGTGCAAATATTGGTACATGTATTACCGCTCTTATTGCTTCGATTGGCGGGGGGAAGGAATCGAGATTAGCTGCATTTGCGCATGTTTGGCTTAATGTATTCGGGGTATTGCTTTTTATCCCACTGATACCAACACTTACTGAAAATGCCTCACTTCTTGCCGATACAAAAAATGTACAATTAGCACACATCAGCGTCATTTTTAATGTTGTTTCATCAATTATTGTTTTACCTTTTGCAACGAAATTTGGGAAGATGATTTTATTTTTACATGATAGGCCATCTAAAAGCACCTAAAAAAGACGGCATTCGCCGTCTTTCTTAATAATTTGAAGTGACTGTAAGACCATTGACGATCGCAATACTTGAACTCGCCCCGATTCTAGTTGCGCCGGCTTCAATCATTTTTTGGACATCTTCTGTACTTCTCACTCCACCAGATGCTTTTACCCCCATGTCCGGACCAACTGTTTTCCTCATTAAAGCAATGTCCTCCGGTGTCGCACCACCTGTAGAGAATCCTGTGGAAGTTTTAACAAAATCTGCACCAGCCTTCAAGGCTAGCTCACAGGCTCGAATTTTTTCTTCTTTGGATAACAGACTAGTTTCTATAATCACCTTCGTATGAGCCTTACCCTTTGCAGCCTCAACAACGGCTCTGATATCATTTTCAACTAATTCATCGTTATGATCTTTTAGGGCACCAATATTAATGACCATATCCACTTCTTCTGCGCCATTTTCAATAGCGTTCTTAGTTTCAAATGCTTTTGTTTCAGAAGTAGTCGCCCCTAATGGAAATCCAATTACAGTACAAACCTTCACTCCACTGCCTTGCAACAATTCTTTTGCGGTGCTTACCCATGTAGGGTTTACACAGACCGAAGCAAATTTATATTCCTTTGCTTCATGGCAAAGGGCCTCAATTTGCGGTTTTGTAGCTTCCGGCTTCAGTAGGGTGTGGTCAATCATTGCAGCAATATTTTTAGTAGCCATGTACATACTCCCTTCGATTTCCATAAGAATTTTAGAAAGTAATTTGCTGCTGTCAATAGTTTAACCTAAACACTATAAAAAAAAAGGACCTAAATGGTCCTTAAATGGCAGCTTCTTCTTCTATAAACAATTCTGTCTTGGATATTGAATCCTCCACAACCTTAACAAATTGCCCACGATTGTATGGGTATCCAGCTTGGTTAATTTTAACTTTAACAATTTTACCAATTAATTCTTCTGACGCTGAGAAAATAACTTTCATGTAATTATCAGTATATCCAATAAGATAACCTGAATTGGCTTCTTCTTTTGATACTTCTTCAGGAATCACTTCTAGAACTTCACCCTCAAAGCTTGAAGCGTATTCTTTTGCCAATTGATCGGAAAGCGTGATGAGGCGATGAACTCGTTCATTTTTAATTTCTTCATCAACTTGGTCTTCCATCCGAGCAGCGGGTGTTCCTGTCCGTTTAGAATAAGGGAACACATGAAGCTCAGAAAATTTATGCTCATTAATAAAATTATATGTTTCCATAAACTCTTCCTCAGTTTCACCTGGGAAACCGACAATGACATCCGAAGTGACAGCAAGGCCAGGAAGAACTTCTTTTAGTCGATCTAATCTTTCTCCGAAGAACTCCATTGTATATTTACGGCGCATTCTTTTTAAGACAGAATTCGAACCAGATTGTAACGGAATATGCAAATGGCGGACCACAATAGGAGAATGTTTAATCACTTCAATTACTTCATCAGTAATCTGACTGGCCTCTATAGATGATATCCGCAGGCGTTTTAGTCCTTTTACTGCTTCCAAATCACGAAGTAATTGGGCAAGATTGTAATCCTTCATGTCTTCCCCATATCCTCCTGTGTGAATACCTGTAAGAACAATTTCCTGGTAACCTGCATCAACTAATTGCTGGGCTTGCCGAATTACTTCCTTAGGATCACGTGATCTCATTAAGCCACGGGCCCAAGGAATAATACAAAAAGTACAGAAATTGTTACAACCTTCTTGGATCTTTAAAGAAGCTCGAGTCCTGTCTGTAAAGGAAGGAACATCTAGTTCTTCATAGACACGGCTTTTCATGATATTGCCAACACCATTAATTGGCTGACGCTCACGTTTGTATTGCTCAATATATTCAAGCATTTTTATCCGATCCTGTGTTCCCACAACCACATCAACACCAGGAATAGCCATAATTTCTGCAGGAGATGTTTGTGCATAACATCCTGTTACACAAATAACCGCATCTGGATTTTTCCTAACGGCACGACGAATCACTTGGCGGCTTTTTTTGTCGCCTGTATTTGTTACGGTACAAGTATTAATAATATAAACGTCCGAAATTGATTCAAAATCAACTCGTTCGTAACCTTCTTGTTTGAATAACTGCCAAATAGCTTCAGTTTCATAATGATTTACTTTACAACCTAAAGTATGAAACGCAACTGTTGCCATTATTTTTCACCTCATTAATTCAAAATGATAGGAAATTGCTGATAATGCATATAAAGGAGCTGTTTCGGTTCGTAATATTCTCGGGCCTAACCCACAAACTGCAAATTCATTATCCTTTAATTGCCTAACTTCTTCATCAGTTAATCCGCCTTCTGGGCCAAATACGATAAGGAGTGTATCGCCTTTATTGATTTTTTTTAGCGTATCAGCAAAAATGGAAGTTTCACCATTTCTACTCTCTTCCTCAAAGGCAACTAATTTATAATGAAAATCATTGCTTTTTAATAGCAAATCTTTAAAGCTAATCGCACTCATGACATCCGGTAAAATGGCACGATGGGATTGCTCCGCAGCTTCTTTAGCTATCTTTTGCCACCTATCGACTTTTTTCGCTGCTTTTTTTTCATCCCATTTAACGACTGAACGAGCTGCTGAAAACGGAAGGAATTGATACGCACCTAGTTCTGTTCCTTTTTGGATAATCCATTCCAACTTGTCCCCTTTAGGCAGTCCACTAGCAATCGTAATTTTAATGGGCAGCTCGGAAACCCCATCTATCCATTGTACAACGTCTGCAACAACACTTGTATCGGTAATTTCTGCAAGGGAACATACTGCTTGCTTCCCATCTAGATCAACGCAAATAATTTTGTCACCAATTTGCATGCGCATAACTTTTACGATATGATGGCGGTCTTCGTCATTAATCAAAAAGCGCCCATCGTTTGCTCGTTGTTTAACAAAGTATCGTTGCACACTTTTGCACCCTCTCTTAAACCATTTACACTTAATTTTACTAAAGAAAAGTCTGTTCTAAACGCATGGCACGAAAAAAAGGGGTATGTTACCCCTCTTAATCAACCATTATATCCGTTTGGCAACAATAGCAACCCAATCTTCCATCAAAATTGTTTCGGATATCTCAAAGCCAACAGCAATTAAGGCCTCTTTGACTTGATCTTTTTTCTGCTGTATGATCCCAGAGGCAATGAACGATCCGCCAGGTTTGACAACTCTTGCAGCATCCTCAGTAAATCTTAAGATAACCTCGGCCAAAATATTAGCTACAACAACATCAGCAGAATTTTCCTCTACACCATCCAGTAGATTATTTTGGGCAGTAACTGCTCGGTCACTAACTTTATTAAGTTTAATATTCACTCTTGCTGTTGTTACTGCTACCTCATCAAGATCAAATGCACGAACATCTTCGGCACCCAGCATAGCTGCGGCAATGCTTAATACCCCCGATCCTGTTCCAACATCGATAACCCGGTCACCAGGACGAACAGTTCTTTCAAGAGCCTGAATACACAAGACCGTAGTCGGGTGTGTTCCAGTTCCAAACGCCATTCCTGGATCTAATTCAATGATTAATTCATCACTGCTGACCGGAGTATAAATCTCCCAAGTAGGTACAATTGTAAATTTTTCTGAAATTTTAACAGGATGATAATATTTTTTCCATGCCGTTGCCCATTCTTCTTCATTTACTTCACTTATTGTCACTTTATTTTTACCGATATCGATATTATGAATAATCAAATTATTAATGGATTCTTTAATTGCATCCACTGTTTCTCCTAAAAAGCTATTAACCGGAAGGTACGCCTTTAAAATAACCCCTTCATCTGGATAATCATCGGGATTGAGTTGATAGATTTCTCCAAATTGATCTTGTCTTTCTTTCGTCAATTCAAATGGATCTTCAATGACTACGCCACTCGCCCCAGCTTCGTGCAAAATATGAGAAATAGGTTCAATCGCCTCATTTGTTGTGTGAATACTGATTTCAGACCATTTCACATCTACCAACTCCAATCCTTACTCGCTTTTAAAGGCACGTTTTACTTTTGAGAAAAAACTTTCTTCGTGTTCACCAATCGGAGAAGAGCCACTAAGCTCTGCGAATTCTTTTAAAAGCTGCTTCTGTTTATCTGATAACTTGGTTGGGGTAATAATCCGAACAATAATATATTGATCACCAACACCGTATCCACGAACATTAGGAACACCTTTTCCTTTTAAACGGAATTTTTTCCCGGTCTGAGTACCTGCAGGAATTTTCAATTTCACTTTCCCGTGTAAGGTAGGTACTTCAATCTCATCACCTAATGACGCTTGAACGAAAGTGATCGGCATTTCACAATAAATATCATCGCCATCTCTTTCAAAAAACTCATGTTGTCTTACATGGAATACAACATAAAGATCGCCCGGAGGTCCACCGTTAATTCCTGCTTCGCCTTGTCCTGACATGCGGAGTTGTTGACCATCATCAATACCCGCCGGGATTTTAACATGAATCTTCTTTCGTTTTTGTACTTTTCCTTTACCGCCGCAAGTCGAACATTTATGTTTAATTTCTTTCCCAGTCCCATTACAGTGATTGCAGGTACGTCGATTGACGATTCTTCCAAATGGAGTATTTTGCTCCACATTTAACTGACCTGTTCCATGACAGTGCTGGCATGTTTCTGGTTTCGTTCCAGGTTTTGCACCAGAACCACTGCATGTTCCACAAGTTTCTTCACGAGGAATTTCAATATCTGTTTCTTTCCCAAAGGCTGCTTCTTCAAAAGAAACTGTCATCGTGTACTGAAGATCTGCACCTTGTCTTGGTGCGTTTGGATCACGTCTTCTTCCGCCTCCGCCGCCGCCAAAGAAAGTATTAAAGATATCCTCAAATCCTCCAAAACCGCCGCCGAAATCACTGCCGCCAAAGCCTTGGTTAGGATCTGTATGGCCAAATTGATCATAATGAGCCTTTTTCTGGTCATCACTTAATACTTCATATGCCTCTGTTATTTCTTTAAATTTATCTGCCGCATCTTCTGCTTTATTTATATCTGGATGATATTGTTTGGAAAGCTTTCGATAGGCTTTTTTTATTTCATCCTTTGAAGCACTTTTACTAAGCCCTAGTACTTCATAGTAATCCCGTTTACTCATGATTACCCACTCCCGAATCTGTCACATAAAGGTTATTGTATCATTCATCACAATGTTAATGCAATAAAAAAGCCAAAGCCCATAGTTCTGACTTTGACTTTTTTCTGAGCTGTGAAAACTCTTATAAATGCCTAGCTCCAGCGCCTAGGAAAAAATGAACTGCTTTTTTCCGTGGACAAGGCGCTTCCGCTTTTCTATTTATCGTCTTTTACTTCTTCAAATTCTGCATCAACAACATCATCTTTAGAACCAGCAGTATTTCCAGCTTCAGGGCCTCCCTGTTGTGCTTGCTGGGCAGCTGCTGCTTGTTCATAAAGTTTTACTGTTAGAGCTTGAACGATTTCTTGTAATGCATCCTTTTTCGCACGGATTTCTTCAAGTTCGTTTTTCTCAATCGCAGCTTTTAACGCATCTTTAGCCTCATTAGCTTGAGCTACTTCACTAGCATCAACTTTACCTTCAAGGTCTTTTAATGTCTTTTCGGTTGTAAAGACAAGTTGATCTGCTTCGTTACGAAGTTCAACTTCCTCTTTACGCAGTCTATCTGCTTCTGCGTTTTCTTCAGCTTCTCTAACCATGTTTTGGATTTCTTCATCTGAAAGTCCAGTTGAAGACTTAATTGTGATTTGTTGTTCTTTATTTGTTCCAAGGTCCTTTGCACGAACATTAACGATACCGTTCTTATCGATGTCAAAGTTTACTTCAATTTGTGGAATTCCACGTGGTGCTGGTGGAATATCAGATAATTGGAACCGTCCTAAAGTCTTGTTATTTGCTGCCATCGGACGCTCACCTTGAAGAACATGGATATCAACAGCAGTCTGATTATCAGCAGCAGTTGAGAACACTTGCGATTTAGATGTAGGGATTGTTGTATTACGGTCAATTAACTTTGTAAATACTCCACCCATTGTTTCGATACCAAGGGAAAGTGGTGTAACGTCTAGCAATACAACATCTTTTACATCTCCTGTAATAACTCCACCTTGAATAGCAGCACCCATCGCTACCACTTCATCAGGGTTAACCCCACGATGCGGCTCTTGTCCAGTCGCTTTTTTAATCGCTTCTTGAACAGCTGGAATACGAGTAGAACCACCAACTAAGATCACTTTATCAATTTCTGAAGGAGTTAATCCAGCATCGCTTAATGCTTGGCGAGTTGGGCCCATTGTACGCTCTACAAGATGAGCAGATAATTCATCAAACTTTGCTCTAGTCATGGTTACTTCAAGGTGAAGCGGACCAGCAGCACCAGCAGTGATAAATGGTAATGAAATTTGCGTAGAAGTTACACCTGATAAGTCCTTTTTCGCCTTTTCAGCCGCATCCTTTAAGCGTTGTAATGCCATTTTATCTTGGGAAAGGTCAATCCCATTTTCTTTTTTAAATTGGTCTACAAGGTAATCAATAACGACTTGGTCAAAATCATCTCCACCAAGGCGATTATCACCAGCGGTTGATTTAACTTGGAATACCCCGTCACCTAATTCTAGAATTGAAACGTCAAATGTACCGCCGCCAAGGTCATAAACAAGAATAGTTTGATCTTCGTCAGTTTTGTCTAATCCATATGCAAGTGCAGCTGCAGTTGGCTCATTGATAATACGTTCTACTTCAAGACCAGCAATTTTCCCTGCATCTTTTGTTGCTTGACGTTCTGCATCATTAAAGTAGGCAGGTACTGTAATTACTGCCTTTGTAACTGGCTCGCCTAGATAGTCTTCAGCATAAGACTTTAAGTATTGAAGAATAATCGCAGATAATTCTTGTGGTGTATACTCTTTACCTTCTATGTCCACTTTATAATTTGTGCCCATATGACGTTTGATGGACATGATCGTGTTTGGATTTGTAATTGCTTGACGCTTAGCCACTTCACCAACTTGGCGTTCCCCATTTTTAAATGCAATTACGGAAGGAGCCGTACGATTACCTTCTGGATTTGGAATAACCTTTGGTTCGCCACCTTCAAGGACAGCAACACAAGAGTTGGTTGTACCAAGGTCGATACCGATAATTTTACTCATTTCCTTTTCCTCCTAGAAAAAAATATGTAGTTTTATTGATTTACTTTCACCATTGCAGGTCGGATAACACGGTCTTTTAATAAGTAACCTTTTTGAAATTCATCCGTTACAATGTTTGAGCCATAGTTCTCATCCTCACCCTGCATCACAGCTTGATGCTGATGTGGATTAAACTCTTTACCTACAGATTCAATCAGTTCAACACCTTCACTTTTCAGAGCATCAAGCAAACTGCGGTAAACCATGTCCATCCCTTGTAGAAGTGACTTAGTTTGTTCATTATCTGCTTCAATTTTCATTGCTCTTTCAAAGTTGTCAATTGCAGGCAATAAATCTGTAATAAGTTTTTGTGCTCTATATTTTTGGCTCGCTTCTTGATCTAATCTAGTCCGTCTCCGGAAATTATCAAAGTCTGCTTGCAAGCGTAGATATCGATTATCTGCTTCCTCTAACTTTTCTTTCAGCAGTTGAATTTCTTGGTCCTTTTCATCAACCAGTGAATCAGATGCCTGTTCTGTTGCTTCACCTTCGTCAAAAACAGTCTCAACCGTTTTTTCTTCGGTAAGTTCAACATTATCAGTACTTTCAACTTCCATTTCTTCATTTAGCGTTTTATTATTCTCATTCGTCAACTTACTCACCTCCCTTAAAGCATTTGCTGTCATTTATAGGATAATTCATTTTCATAGAAAAGGGGGTGAAACAGGTATTTCACCCTTACTCAATATTACCCGAGCTATTTATTTTGATACAATTTCGTCCATACAGCAGTTAAATCCTTACTTAGAAACTGTAATAAGCTAATGACTCTGGAATATTCCATCCTTGTAGGGCCTAGGATGGCGATCGTCCCTAAATTCTCAACACCAGCCGAATAAGTAGCTGTGATTAAGCTGCAATTATCCATAACACTATTATTATTTTCAGTACCAATTTTAACTTGAATTCCAGCTGAATCGTTTCTGATTAAATTATAAATCCACTCTTCCTGGTCAATCATCGTTAATAAGCTTCGCAGTTTTGTTACATCATGAAACTCCGGCTGGCTTAACATATTGGTCTTTCCAGCGAAGAAAAGTTTTTCATTAACTGGCATTTTTAATGAATCTGCGATAGTATGCAGCATTAAGTCATAATCATGGATATGCTGCCTTAAAAGCATGGCTACTTCTTTATAAATCTTATCATTTAGATCTTCGAGAGGTACGCCTGATAAACGATCGTTTAAAATATTCACCGTTTTTTCTAAATCACTGGCATCAACTGATGGTGGTAAAGAAAAGGTCCTATTTTCTACATGGCCCGTATCTGTAACAAAAATAGCTACGGCTGTTTCTTTGTTTAACGGGATAATTTGAATTTTTTTCAACTTATTAATACTAACAGCCGGACCAAGAACAATGGATGTGTAGTTCGTTAAGTCCGATAATATTTTTGCAGACCTTTGGATAATTTTTTCGAATTCGAAAATTTTCTCAGCAAAAATCGACTGAATGATTGATGTATCATGTTGATTTAATACCTGTGGAGACAAAAGATGATCCACATAATAGCGATATCCTTTTTCCGAAGGGACACGACCTGAAGAGGTATGTGTCTTTTCAATATACCCCAACTCTTCAAGGTCGGACATTTCATTACGAATGGTTGCCGAACTGAAAGAAATCTCTTGCTTTTTCGACAAACTTCTTGAGCCGACTGGTTGGGCAGATCGAATAAAGTCATCAACAATAACCTGAAGAATTAACAATTGACGATCTGTTAGCAACATTCATCACCTCTGTTAGCACTCCTAGTTAACGAGTGCTAATTATATTAATAAATTATCAAATGAAGGGGGATGGTGTCAATCAAAAAGAACAGTAAACTACTCTAATCAAGACAATAATTAAAATCTTGCTTATCTTAAAAATGCCAGGAATACTTCATTTCCTAGCAGTCTCCCCTTTTTCGTTAAAAATATATGATTTTTTTCCACATCTAACCACTGTTTTGCCGTTAATTCACTAATCTCTTTTTCGAATAATTGAAGGGGGTCTTTTGCAAACTTTTCAATAAAATGAGGAATGAAGATACCTGCAGTTTTTCGCAATCCCAAAAACATTTCTTCTTCCATTTGTTCAATTTTTGAAGTTTGATGTTCTTCCATTACCGGCAGGAGCCCCTTATTTATTTGCTCCATATACCTTTTTAAGGGACCAATATTCGAACGTCTTATCTCATTTAAATAGCTATGTGCACCTGCTCCAAACCCATAATAGGAATCATTATTCCAATAGGTAAGGTTATGTTTGCTCTCATACCCTGGTTTAGAAAAATTACTAATTTCATATTGGTTGAAGCCATGTTTTTCCATTTCTTCCATTAGTAATTCGTACATAGCTGCTTCCACATCCTCACCGGGAGTTGGCAGTTTTCCTTTTTTTAGTAAATTATAAAAAACTGTTTTGGGTTCAATGATTAACGAATAGGCAGAATAATGTGTGATATCAAGTAAAAAAGCCTCTTTTAATGTCTCTTTAAAATCTGAAAGAGTTTGTGAAGGTAAACTAAAGATAAGATCAATACTGATATTTTCAAATCCCAAGGATTTTGCGTTATCAATTGTTTGGTAGACATCCTTCGCTTTGTGGACGCGGCCGATTCTTTGCAGTAGTTCCTCATTAAACGTTTGAACTCCAAGACTAATCCGGTTAACCCCAGCCTCTTTTAATATTTCTAATTTCCCTGCCGTTAAATCACCTGGATTCGCCTCAAAGGTATATTCTATATCCTCACCCTTAGGTAAAATTCTGTTAATACTTTCACAAAATTGATAAAGCTGCTTTTCATTTAACGATGTCGGTGTACCCCCACCCACAAAAATCGTCTCAAGGACATTTGTTGGAAATTGGGTTAGAGTCAGTTTCATTTCTTGCTCAAGTGCTTTTAAATAATCATCAACCGGCTGCCCCTTTAGAAACACTTTATTAAAATCACAATAATGGCAAATATGCTCACAAAAAGGGATATGGAGATATGCTGATTTAATCATTTCGTTCACTTCCTCATTCTTCAACAAAAAGAGGCTAGAATTCGCCAAAAAATGGCTTGTCCTAACCCCCAGCTAGTTTATTTTTTTGTGTTGCTATCGTCCATTTTTAAGACAGCCATAAATGCTTCTTGTGGTACTTCAACGGATCCTACTTGCTTCATCCGCTTTTTACCTTCTTTTTGCTTTTCTAATAATTTTCGTTTACGGGAAATATCTCCGCCATAACATTTGGCTAAAACGTTTTTACGCATAGCCTTAATTGTAGAACGAGCAATAATCTTTTGACCCACTGCAGCCTGAATTGGAACTTCAAACTGCTGCCTAGGAATAAGCTCCTTCAGTTTCTCAACAATAATCTTCCCTCGTTCATAGGCGAAGTCTTTATGAACAATAAAGCTTAATGCATCCACTTTTTCACCATTTAACAATATGTCCATTTTAACAAGGCTGGAAGGTTTATAACCAATGAGCTCGTAATCAAAGGATGCGTAACCTCTTGTGCTTGATTTCAATTGATCAAAGAAATCATAGACAATTTCTGCTAATGGCATTTCATAAATAATACTTACCCGATTTTCCGCCAAGTATTCCATTGTTACAAAAATTCCCCGTTTTTGTTGGCAAAGTTCCATAATGGTTCCTACATAATCATTTGGAGCCATCATCGTTGCTTTCACATAAGGCTCTTCAACACGGTCAATTTTTTGTGGATCCGGTAAATCTGAAGGATTGTCCACCCTTATTTCGGAGCCATCTGTCATATGAACATGATAGATAACACTCGGTGCTGTCGTTATTAAATCAATTTTAAATTCACGTTCAATCCGTTCTTGAATAATCTCCATGTGAAGCAATCCTAAGAATCCACAACGGAATCCAAATCCAAGTGCTTGTGAAGTTTCTGGTTCAAATTGAAGTGAAGAATCATTTAACTGAAGCTTTTCAAGTGCTTCACGCAGATCATTAAACTTCGCTGTATCAATTGGGTAAAGTCCACAGTAAACCATTGGGTTTAATTTCCTGTAACCTGGAAGCGGCTCTGTTGCCCCATTTTTTGCATTGGTAATTGTATCACCCACACGAGTATCGCCGACATTTTTTATTGATGCAGATAAAAAGCCAACATCACCAACGGTTAACTCATCACGCATGGTTGCTTTTGGTGTAAAAACGCCTACCTCATTTACTTCAAATTCTTTTCCGGTAGCCATCATTCGTACTTTATCGCCCACCTTAACGGTTCCTTCGACCACACGAATGTACGCGACAACACCACGATAGGCATCATAAAGAGAATCGAAAATAAGGGCCTTTAATGGTGCTTCTGGGTCTCCCTGCGGTGCAGGGACTTTTTGAACGACTTGTTCAAGGATTTCTTCTATCCCAATCCCAGCCTTTGCTGAAGCTAACACGGCTTCCGAAGCGTCCAAACCGATGACATCCTCGATTTCTCCTCGAACACGCTCTGGATCTGCACTAGGCAAGTCAATTTTGTTAATGACTGGTAAAATTTCAAGGTCGTTATCAAGGGCAAGATAAACGTTGGCTAGTGTCTGTGCTTCAATTCCTTGTGCAGCGTCAACGACTAAAACAGCCCCTTCACATGCTGCAAGACTTCTTGAAACTTCATAAGTAAAATCGACATGTCCAGGTGTATCAATTAAATGGAATATATATTCTTCTCCATCTTTTGCTTTGTATTTTAACTGAACGGCATTTAATTTAATGGTAATTCCACGTTCTCTTTCAAGGTCCATTGAATCAAGGAGCTGATCTTTCATTTCCCGAGAGGTCAATGCATTGGTTCTCTCCAAGATCCGGTCAGCTAATGTTGATTTCCCATGATCAATATGGGCAATAATTGAGAAATTTCTAATTTTTGATTGTCGTTTGAGTCTTTCATTATTGTTCATGGTCTTTCACTCCTACTATACTCGCACATATACACTATTTTGAATTATATCAATAGGATTAACAAGATTCAATCAAAATCGAAAAGCGGCACCAAACTGGTGCCACTTCGATTATTTTAATCAGCAATAAGATGAACTAACTTTTCAGAAGCGCCTGATATCCCCTCAGACATCTTCTTGCCCATTGAAGAGAAAAAATTATATGCACTTATTTCTTCTAGTTTCTTTTGCTTTGCCTCAAGATCATGACTTGAGATTTCGTTTCCCAAAAAGGTAGCTTGCAAGTTACTGTCTGTCCCATTTAAACTAACAGCATTTTGAAAGTTTGGATCATCATAGCCTTTCATTTTATGAATACCATCATTAGCCAATTGCATACCTACTAAAACAGAGATTAACATGAGAGCAGCCAAGCATACACTTTTTAACATGAACATCTTCATAAAAAATGCTCCCTTACATCTATTGTTCTTTTGTTGATTGTTCAACATCCTTGTTAACTTTTTCAGCATCCCAGTAAAAATCACTAAACACATCAGCAAGGGCATCTGCCGAACGATTTAATTCTTCAAACGTATTGTCGACACCGCCAAATTCAATCAAGATTGCATTATTTGATAGGTTCTGATTATAAACAGCATTTCCACTATACTTCACGAAAACACCTCTGCTTAAACCTTTATACTTTTTTTCTAAACTTTTATGCAGTTCGGTTGCTAATTTCTCGTTTTTCTCATGATTTGGGTTTTTACCGCCGATGATAAAGGCGAGCTTTGCATATGACTTGCCGTTAATGGTAATGGTTGATTTATCTTTACGGTTAGAATCCCTATGAATATCAATAAAGTAATGCAAATCACGATCCGATGCCATTGCCGATTGAACAACTGAGCGGGATTCCTGGTAAGAACTGGGATATGTCAAACCTTTTTTATTGAGGTTTGCTTGAACATCCGTTTTATCTATAAAGGTTCCAATTCCTCTATCTTCCAAACTTGTCTTTAAGTGATCACCAATTTTTGTTACGTTGATTTTTGAATGAAAAGCTAAATTCGGATTGGTAACACCCTTTAAATAGGGCAAATAAGATTCCCTGTTATGTGTAAAATATAGATAGACAACCTTACGTGAGCCTGTTGTCTGACTAGGTGCAGGAAGTGGATTTTCATCCTCAGGCTTTTCTAAGCCCTCTAAATTTTGTAAGGATGCCTCTCGCTCCGCTTTCATTATTTCAATGGGCGGGGCAGATTCAATCGGCATATTTGTGTAGTTTGTCCCCTCACCAGCGACTAGAATTTTACCATCAAATTGATAAAATCCTGGCAGCTCCCTACCAAGGAGACTGCGGGGATCATTTAAGTTAATGTTACTTGATAACTTAAATACCATGTTCGTTAACGTAGGAGTTGAGGTCCAATCATGTTCAACTGATAAGAAATGATGATTTTCCCAACCCATTAATTGATAGAGCAATTCCCCATTCACATTTGTTGCCGCCTGATTAACCGAAGACGACATAAGTCGATATTGTGGCTTTAACGAGGTTAATAACCCACTAATAGAGAAAATCAATAGCATAAATAGTAACAATAATCCAGCGGCTTTAAGTAGACTTGTCCCTTGCACCATAACAAAAGTTCCTGAATTTCTAGCTTTCATGGTTCCACCTCGCAAAACTGATTCTAGTAAATGATATGAAGCTACTAGAATTGGTAGAACCCGAAATTTAACTTAAGAGGCATCCTTTCAAATAAATAGATTTGAAAGATGCCTCTTATTATTCCTTTATTTGGTGTAGTAGCCAGCATTCCCTTGGTCAACAGCACCATGTAGTGATGAATTTAAACCGTTGGCAATTAGATTAGCCATATCTTCAATAAAAACATCAACTTCCTTAGGAGTAACCATTAAATTATGACCAATTGGTGATAAAACTTCATAAATTAATTTTCTTTTCTCTTCCTCTTCCAATGTACCAATCATTCCAAGAAAGGTTTTCCGGTGCTTTTCTTCCGGTAAGTCCTCTTCAGTCAACTTTCGCTTTTCACCGAAACTCATCCCTGCGGGTGCAAGTGCTCTTGAAGGACGATCGCCCTCCTTTAGCTCTTTTCCAAAGTGTTTCAGGATAAAATCGATCGTATCACTAGTAATGGACACAGCATCTACCACGGTCGGAACCCCAATGGCAATGACAGGTATTCCTAAGGTTTCTTTACTCAATTCTTTTCTTTTATTACCTACCCCCGAACCAGGATGTATTCCTGTATCGGAAATTTGGATGGTTGAATTAACCCGTTCAATCGAACGTGATGCAAGTGCATCAATAGCAATAACAAAATCAGGCTTTGTTTTTTCCACTACACCAAAAATAATATCGCTTGTTTCAATCCCCGTTAACCCCATAACACCTGGTGAAAGGGCACTAACGGACCTGAAGCCTTCCTCTACATTTTCGGGCTGCAACTGAAACAAGTGGCGGGTGACCAGTAAATTTTCACACACCATCGGTCCTAGGGCATCTGGGGTCACATTCCAATTGCCTAGACCCACCACAAGACATGAATCCGTTTTTTGGATCCCAGACCCTTCCAAAAAGTAGGAGAACTCTCTAGCAAAAATCTCCTCCACCTTTTGCTGTACCTCTGTGTTTTGCTGGCGAATCCCTTGTACTTCAACAGTTAAATATCGACCAGCTTTTTTCCCTAGCTGGTGGGCCCCTTGTTCAGTTACTTCGACCAAAGAAACCTTTATGTCATCGACATCTTTTTCCTTAATAATCACGCCTTCAATTTGTGAAAGATCTTTCTCTTGCCCGACTGACCCTTTTTGCTGTGTAAGGACCATCTCTCTTGCTTCAATCGCCAAATCCGTTCGAACAGAATATTGACTTAAGTCAATTGACTTATCCATTAATATTCACTCCCATCAAATCTTTCAAAAGTCTAGCAACTATTTCCTATTTTTGCCCTTACCATCTTAAATCATGCAAATGATATTCTTCTGCGAAAACAGTATTGCATTATAGCCTTCCATTTGATAAAATATTTCATGTTCTGAATTATTTTTTAGGAATGTTAAGTCGAGTTCATATAGTCTCGATTCTTTGTAGGAGGTGAAAGTAATGCCTAATATTAAATCTGCTATTAAGCGTGTAAAAACAAGTGAAGCTCGTAACGCTCAAAATACAACTGCGAAATCTGCAATGCGTACTGCTGTTAAGAAAGTAGAAGCTGCAATTTCTACTAACGACGGTGCTGCTGCTAAAGAAGTATTTGCTACTGCTGCTAGTAAATTAGACAAGGCTGCTGCAAAAGGTCTTATCCACAAAAATGCTGCTGCTCGTAAAAAATCTCGTCTAATGAAAAAGACTAACGCTCTTTAATTTAGAGAAAAAAAACGATTCCTTTTCAAAGGAATCGTTTTTTTTATTTCTTTAAATGAAATAGAAACATTTCAATCAATAAAGATTTATTCATGCCGCCGGTTTTCATTTGATAATCAGCTTCAGCGAGGAGGTCAATTAAATGGGCCAATTCTTCATCCGTAAATTTATTTGCTTGTCCGAGTGCTAGCTTAACACGGAAAGGATGTGTTCTTAAGTAACCAGCAATTTGCTGCTGCCCATATCCTCTCCTCGACAGTTCCTTTACTTGGTAAATCAACCTAAATTGTCCTGCAAGTAAAGCCAAAATCTTTATAGGTTCTTCATTTTGTTTTAACAAATCGTAATAAATCCTTAACGCTTCATCAAGTTTTCGCAGCACTACTTTTTCGATTAGCGTAAAGATATTCTGCTCAAGTGATCGTGCCACTAATTTCTCTACTAGACCTATGTCAATTCTTTTTTCACCGGATGCATATAATGCCAATTTATCTACTTCACTGGTAATCATAAACATATTTGTTCCAACTAGTGCCAATAATTGGTCGATCGCTTCTGGTTCGAATTCTATCCCACTGTTCTTGGCCCTGCCCTTGATCCAGTTCCTTAAGTCATGTTCATTTAACTTTTTTGCTTCAACGACTTCAGCATGTCTTTTTAATTCCTTTGTTATTTTTTTCCGTTCATCCAACTTTTCATAGGGCGCGGAAATTACTAACACTGAATAAGGTGAGGGCTCTTTTAAATACATTTCGAACCTGGATAAGTTGTGTACCGCCTTATCCTTAGATTTTTCTGCTGTTAAAAAAACAGGATTATGTAAAAAGATAACTTTTTTTTCCCCTAAAAAAGGAAAGGTTTCTGCATCTTCGATGGCCACCTCAATGGGTGTTTCCTCTAAATCATAACTAGCAAAATTAAAATCCTTCTCTTCTTCGGTCAAAATATGATCGAGTAGTAATTGCTTTGTTTCATTAATTAAAAAAGACTCAGTTCCAAATAATAAATAAACAGGAGCAAATTCCTTTTGTTTAATTTTTTTCCAACTATCCATTACCATGTTTCAGCGCTCCCCTTCTTTCCATTCATACCTATGGTAAAGAAGCTTGGCCATTTTGACAAGCATTTTAAAGGGAATTAGCACCTATTTCAGAAGTGCTAATTCCCTATCTATAATGAACGCCTGCAATAGAAGCCCTAGGATATTCTATTGTCTGGCGGAGTTCCTTAAGTAAATATAGTTTAGCCTTTTATCAGTCTCACTATTTTGACAACTCTTGTCAGTTGTGGAAAGCAATTTGAAGTATGCTGGATTTTTTTCCGAGAATGACTTATACTATATTGTGAAATAGGAGGGGTAGACTGTGAATGAATTTGAAAAAGATGTGCAAAGTAAACGAAACGACGCAATTGATTCAGGGGTAGGATTTGGGGTTTCTTTTGGTTTTTTTGCCATAATGTTTATTGTTGCAACAGTCATTAAGGTAATCGGTTCGTAATGTTTGGCTACATATTTGTAAGGTAGAAGGCTGCGTTGATGCAGTCTTTTTTAATTATTAGAGATGTTTTATCCTATGGTAAATACGGGAAAAAGGTTCCTTTCTGATGATAAAATTTATAGGTAATTGCCCCCTGTTGATCGGTTCGAAAGATAATCGTATTTGTTTTTTCTAACCGCTCAAGCACCTCTTGATGGGGATGACCAAAGCGGTTATTTTCACCTGCTGATATAAGGGCAACTTTGGGTTTTATTTGATTAATAAAAGAAATTGAACTTGAAGTTTTACTTCCATGGTGACCAGCTTTTAATACATCAATATGCAAATGGGGATATTGCTGTATGATTTTCTCTTCCCCAGCTTGATCTAGATCTCCTCCGAAAAACCAACTTATACCCCCTAATTGAGCAATAAATGCAATGGACCCGCCGTTTCTTTCTCCCGAATAATTCTTTTCTGGGGAAACAATATAAAAGCGATTTTCTTCATTTTCCCACTGATCGCCTGCCGACACTCTTACAACAGGAATATTTAGTTTTTTTGCCTCCTTAATAATGTCAAGTTCTGTACTAGAGGGTTCAACAACAGCTGGCATTAAGATTTGTTTGACGTTAAGCTCGTTAATAATCGAAAATGTCCCCCCAATATGATCCATATCCCCGTGTGTTAAAATTAGTTTATCAATTTGCGTTATTCCCTTTCCTTTTAAAAATGGAACAACTACATCCCTTCCCACTTCAAAGGCTTCAGCACGTTCACGCCATTTTTCTTCAGCAAAGCGCATGGTTCCACCTGTATCAATGAGATAGGTCCCTTTTGAATGTGGAAAATGGATTAAGATACTATCCCCTTGACCCACATCAATCATTGTTACTTCCCCATATGGAGATAACCAGTTCCAACTTTTTTGTGAAATTATCAGCATGATACTTAAAAAAATCAGGTAAACCATTCTATCGGGATACATTTTTGACTCCCAAAGATAAAAAATAGCAGACAGCATTAAAATATAAGCGATGAGGAAAATCAAACTTGGTCTCCCGGGAATAAAATGAAAGAAAGTAAAATCGGCGAGATATTCAATAAGTTGATTAGCGACAGTAATAATGGCTAAAAAGAATTTAGTAAGTAGTAGTGGAGTTGTTCCGAAAATTAACTGAATAAAAAACAAAAGATATAATCCCGGAAGATATAGAAATGAAAAAAGCGGAATATAGACCATATTGGCAATGATGCCGATTAATGAAACCTCAAAATAATGATACAGCAAGAAAGGCAGTGCCCCTAATTGCGCAACCAATGAGGTCGCAAGCATCCGTGTTACATTCCTTGAATAATCTGTAAGAATACTATTGGCAGATAAAATGATGACAAGACTCACTGCAAAAGAGAGTTGAAAGCCAGCATCAAAAACCACCATTGGACTACCAATCAAATAAGCAATAAAAGCCAAACTAATGGCATCATGTGGAAAAAGCTTTAGGCGGGTGCGCCATTTCACAGTAATTAAGACAAGAAATATCATTAGGCCTGAGCGAATAACGGAGGGCGAACTACCAGTCAATATCACATAGATTGGAAGAAGAAAGAGAAGGAAATTAATCATAAACTGTCTCGTAAGTCCGAAGCGGATCCCAAGATAAAAAACCATCGCGATTAATAATGAGACATGGAGACCAGAGATCGCAAGCAAATGGACAATACCAGTCTTTTGATAAGCAGATAGTACATCCGGGTCAAATAAATTTCTATCACCAAAAATTAAAGCAGCTGAAAGGGAAGCAATTTCCATGGGAAAATGAGACTCGAGATAGTTAATTCCTTTGTAACGCAGTTGTTTGATTATCACTAACGGAGAAGGTTTCAGAGGAGTGCAATGTTTAAGCGGGTTTTCTTGTACTTCTATGATCCAATACATGTTCTTCCTTGCTAAATAGGTTCTATAATTAAACGCATTAGGGTTTTTGGCAGTCGCCGGTTTTTCCAAGGTACCTGATACGGTGCATAATCTTTGATAAAATATTTCCGTTTTTAAATTCATTTTTTCCTGTTCAGATGGAATATTGTAACGGATTAAGATACTCTCATTGTAGCGTTGTTCTACTGCTTGCACTTGTAATAAATCACCATCGATTTTGGGGTCTTGGGTAAATTGAAGAGAAAAGGTCGTTGTAGCAGCGGAGATAATAGATTTATTTATTGAATTTGAATGAAGTCCTATAAAAAAGAATAGCAAAAAACATACATTTAAACTGGTTAGTTGTAAAGCGGAAAAACGTTTGTATTTATATAGAAGATAAAGAGCAAAGACTTGTAATAAAAAAAAAGGAAGGAACTTATTAAGTGCAGATAGAACACCAAATAAAGCGGCAATTGCAAAATAAAGATATTTTCCATTCATTCGATTTTCTCCATTAAGAATTTCTTTTTATAAAATATTTAGGGGAGCCGGTACATAAACCGGCACCCATTTGGAAAATTATTATTTAACCATTCTTAAATCAATCACTGACTCGTTTAGAGCAACCTTTTCAATTGAAACATTTGCCTGTTTAAAAAGGTCGATTGCATATGGATGATTTTTATAATCCTCGGCGTAATAAACTGTTTTAATCCCTGCTTGAATAATTGCTTTACAGCATTGAAGACACGGAAAATGGGTGACATAAATTTCAGCGTCAGCGGTTGGAACTCCAAATTTAGCACACTGGAGTAATGCATTCATTTCAGCATGGACCGTCCTGACACAATGATTGTCTATCACAAAACATCCCTTATCAATACAATGGTCACCGCCCGCAATGGAACCATTGTAGCCCCCGGCAATAATTCGTTTATCTCTAACGATGGTTGCACCCACTGTCAACCTGGTACATGTGCTTCTAAGTGCGAGCAAATGGCTTTGTGCCATAAAATATTGATCCCAAGAAATTCTCTCCACTTCTCCCACTCCTTTTTTGAATCGTTCTCTATAAGTGTAATAGCGCTTGTCCTTTTTGGTCAAATAAAGATTTTTAAATAGCAATCAAATCCTTTAATTTTTCAAAGGTTTTATCCCCTATCCCGCTGATACTTTTTAAATCTTCGACCGCTTTAAAGGGGCCACTTGTATTCCTATATTCGATGATGGCCGCTGCCTTAGCAGGTCCAATGCCGGGTAGATTCTGCAACTCTGTTTCATTTGCCTTATTAATATTAATTTTCGCTTCCTTTTGACTGCCAACTGCCAAGCCAGGGTTACCCGGAGAGGTGATAGGTGTTGAAATTCCCGCCTCTCCCTTTGCGGGTATGTAAATGATCATTTCATCCTTTACATGTTCAGCAAAATTCACCATGCCCTGGTCTGCTTTGTCCGTTAAACCCCCAGCCCGGCTAATAACATCAATCACTCTTTCACCCGTATTTGCTTGATAAACTCCAGGCTGTTTAATTTGTCCTTTCACATCCACCATAATTTTTTCTGGTAGTTCAGGTTGTTTGTCGGATTGAATACTTCCTATTTCTTTCCCATCCTCTTGAACCTTTTCTTCCAAACTAAGTGTGTTAACGGGGGAAGTGGTTGCAGAATCACTAACATAAAAATAATAAATACCACCTAATACTAATAATGCCCCCAGCAAAACAGAAATCTTGTGTTCAATCATCCAGTCTTTCACTTGGATCCTTCCTTTCTAAAGGTATATTTCACATTCTGATTTCATATGGTTATAAAAGAATAATTGCATGCGAGGAGGGTCGGAACAATGAATATAGGCATTATCGGTACTGGTAATATGGGGAGCATGTTGGTAGAAGCCATGATTGAAGGAAAAGCCATTTCCCCTGCTTCTATGATGATTACAAACAGAACAAAATCAAAAGCCTTGTTGCTTAAAGATAAATATAAGGAAATAAAGGTTGGGGCAAATCCAGGAGAAGTAGCTGCTGAGTCCGACTTGGTATTTGTTTGTGTCAAACCATTAGATGTATATAAAATTTTAAATGAAATTAAACCACAGTTAAGTCCAAAAAAATGTGTAATTACGATTACAAGTCCTATCAGTACAAGCCAAATTGAAAAAAAGGTTTCCTGTTCAGTCGCAAGGGTAATTCCAAGTATTACAAATCGAGCCTTATCTGGGGTAACGCTGATTACTTATGGAGAAAATTGCAGTGAGCGATGGAAGAGGAAGATTGAGGAATTAATCAATAAAATTGGGGTACCAGTCCATATCAATGAAAAAATTACTAGGGCTGCATCGGATATCGTTAGTTGTGGTCCCGCTTTCTTCAGTTATTTACTTCAAAGTTTCATTAAAGCAGCAGTTAAAGAGACTGAAATTGATGAAAATGATGCAACTACGATGGCTAGTGAAATGATTGTAGGACTAGGTGAATTATTGAAGCAAGGGCATTACACCTTGCCGTCACTACAAGATAAGGTATGTGTTAAGGGCGGAATTACAGGTGAAGGAATAAAGGTATTGGATAATGAACTCGGGGACGTTTTTGAACATATCTTCCAGGCAACACATGCAAAATTTAAAGACGACCTTGATAAAGTGGAATCACAATTCTCTAATTATTAATTTCGCCAAGAACTGACAACATTCCTTTTTTTTTTATAAAAAAACCATCTTTTTTATAGATGGCTTCAGATTGTCGAGAAAGGGTATTTTTCTCGGCAATTTTTTTATTATGATTGTTCTAAAATACAGATTATTATAAAAAGATTTTCTATGCGACAAGTCCTGTTGATTTCCGTTCCGGGCACTCGCTTTCCGCGGGGAGGTCCTGGAGCCTCCTCGGCGGTACGCCTGCGGGGTCTCCAGTGACCTCTATATCCCGCAGGAGTCGAGTGCCCTCCACTCCAATCAACAGGGAGGCAAATCAACCTTAAGTATTGCAACACACTTTTACATCCCTTTCTAAAAATGATGCAATCTATTTTATATTTTGGCTCGCTGCAGTAAGGAGAGCCTATTCACTTGCATGCTTTAACCCTAGTTTAATTCCTCAAAACATCCTGAGTCTCTACTACCACTTCTTCTTTTGTAAATTTATGATATTTGCATTTGCCTGACTTAAACGTTGAATTCACCACTTATTTTTATTATTAAATGTGAGTGGCAGGTCTTTATTGTATACACCTGTTGATTGGAGCGGAAGGCGCGAAGACTCCTGCGGGAGTACGGGGCAGGGGAGACCCCGCAGGAGCGAAGTGACGAGGAGGCTCCCCGGCACGCCCGCGGAAAGCAAAGCGCCTGGAGTGCAAATCAACAGACCTGTTGCAAAGCCTATATATTAAAATTATTTAATGAAGTAACGCGGTGTACTATTAAAGAAAAGGAGTAAAATAAAAAGCTATCGAAAGTTTTTCGATAGCCTGAAACCATCTTTTTTTATAGCTGGCTTTCTTTATGTTTTCTTGCTACAAAAAAGATTCGTTCTGATTGTGAGTGAGGGTCTGAGTTTTCAAAATCAGCACTGACTTCCAGCACTTCAAAACCGGCCTCGACCAACCAGTTTGAATATTGCTGCACTGTATATGTACGTTGAAAATGAAGTTCATCAAAGCGGTCATACTTATCGGTTTGTTCGTCCAAGACAAAGAAGCTTAACTCATGCTCAACACTATTTAAACTTTCTCCAGCAAAACTATTCCAAATAAAGGAAACACTTTCCTCGCTTGAAGCATAGGTTTGATTTATGAATAGATGCTCTATTTTATAAATCGAATGGACATCAAAGAGGAAAATTCCCTTATTGCTCAAATGCTGAATAACGCTTGAAAAAGTTGCCCTAACTTCTTCCTCAGTTTGCAGATAATTTAACGAGTCACATAAAATACCAATGACATCAAATTCCGCTTGACCTTCCAAATCCGCCATATTCTGCTGAAAAAATGGAATTCTTAGCCCATTTTCCTCAGCTTTTGCCTGGGCTACGGCTAGCATATCCTCAGATAAATCGACACCCGTTACTTGAAAACCATCTTGAGCTAAGCGGACGGATAATTCACCCGTGCCGCATGCCAAGTCAAGTAAACGGGTGCCCTCAACATGATATTTTACGCACCTATCTTTAACGAACTCGACCCACTCCTGATAGGGTGCATCCTTCATTAATTCATCATAAAGATAAGCGAATTGTTGATAACTCATGTATTTAACTCACTAAGGATATCTTCAATCGGTGCATCGCCCCATAAGCGTTCTAACTTATAATAGCTTCTTTCGTCACGATGAAATACATGGGCCACAACGTCACCAAGATCAATTAATACCCATCTTGCTTCATCAAAGCCTTCTATTCTTTTTACTTCACAACCATGTTCTTGCGCTTTTTCTTTTATTTCCCTTGCAATTGCCTGAACTTGTTTATCGGAATTACCATGACAAATGATGAAGTAATCCGCTATGAGGGAAATCCCCCGCATATTTAATGCAAGGATGTCTTCTGCTCGTTTATCATCCGCAGCTTTAACTGCAATTTTTAGTAGTTCATGATTATCCATGAATCAATCCTCCAGTTTCGTAATTAGGTCATTGTACGTATAGAATGTATCAGGGTAAACCGTTTGATTCTTTTTTAATAAAAAGCTAATTGTGTTTCTAATTGCCATAATTAATGCTTTATCTAAATTTTCTTTGGCCATTTTTCTTACTTCATCCACACCTGGAAAATGACGGCCTGGTTCAATGTAATCGGCCAAATAGATTATTTTTTCTAAAAGCGTCATTGCCGGTCTTCCTGATGTATGATAGCGAATGGCATCTAACACCTCAGGATCGTTGATGCCCGCTTCCTTTTCCACCAAGTACATACCCGCAGGTGCATGCCACAATTCTGAATTAAATTGAAGTAAATCCTCTGGGAATCCTTGACTAGCGATAATTTCCTTCATTTCTTCTTTAGGCCGAAATTTTGCATAATCATGAAAAATGGCAGCTAATTCAGCTTTCTGTTCATCCCCGCCATATTGCTTTGCAAGGACGATTGCTGTCTCCATTACTCCTAGGGTATGTTGATAGCGATGGTCAGTTAATTGTTTCTTAACAAGCTTTAATGCCGCTTCACGTTCCATACAAATGCTTCTCCTCGATAAATTGAATGACCGAATCCGGCAATAAATACCGAATGGTCTGTTTGTTTTTTACCCTAGCTCTTATCATACTTGATGAAACATCGATTGCAGGCACATCTACGAAAAGGACAGGGTAATCGGTTTGACTGCTATATGCAGGTCTTTCAACTCCAACAAATTGGACAAGTCTAATTAATTCGTCAATTTTATGCCATTTTGGCAGGTATTGTATCATATCCGCGCCAATAATAAAGAAAAATTGATGGTCGGAATACTGGGCATTGATCATTTTCATCGTATCGACTGTATAAGAAGGGCCTTTTCTATGAAGTTCAATCGTTTCGACTCGAAAAGCATCATTTCCTTGGATGGCTAATTCAAGCATTTCCAGGCGGTCTTCATTTGTTATCGATTCCGATTTTTTCTTATGTGGAGGCTCTTGATTTGGCATAAACCAAATTTCATCTAGATCTAGGCTAGAAAGAACCTCATTTGCAATTAAAAGATGTCCGTAATGCGGAGGATCAAAGGTCCCTCCCAATATTCCCACCTTTTTCATGCGCTCGTCTCCTTATACATTCGATTATGGAAGCTTGATTGTTTTCTTTTCTACAGACTCTTTATAGAGGACGATCGTATTCCCAATAAGTTGGACAATTTCTGCTCCTGTACCCTCTGCCAATTGCTCAGCCACGACCGTTTTATCATCTTCACAATTTTGCAAAACGCTGATTTTAAAAAGCTCCCTTGCTTCAAGTGCATCAGCGATTTGCTTAATCATATTTTCGTTTACTCCCCCTTTACCTACTTGAAAAATAGGATCTAAATGGTGAGCCTTTGAACGTAAGAATCTTTTTTGCTTTCCTGTTAACATGTTCTTCCTCCTAGTTGTTTTAACACATTATCTCTCATTCTTTCTACATCTGGGAATATACCTGTCCATTTTTCAAAAGCAAGGGCTCCTTGATAAACAAACATATCTATTCCGTTTTGGATTCTTGCTCCATTTTGACGTGCGTCTTTTAAAAATTGTGTTTCAAGTGGATTGTATATGATATCACAAAAGACTGACTGATTCCTTAAATTATTTAGTGCGATTGGCTGCTCATAAATTTTTGGGGACATGCCGATCAAAGTTGTTTGAATAACCAAATCATATTCCCCTAATGATTCAATTACTTCTTCAAAAGAACATGCTCTTGAATCAACAGAATAAGGGCAATCATTGATCAATCCAATAGCCCGATCAATTGTACGATTAGCAATGTCTAATCTCTGAGTGTTTTCCTTAGCCAACGTAAAATAGATGGCTCTCGCTGCACCGCCCGCTCCAATAATCAAAACTTTTTGACCAGTTAATTTTGGTAATATAGCATTTAACCCTTTTAAAAAACCAGGACCATCTGTGTTATAGCCAATTAATTGACCATTCTCATTCACTACCGTATTAACCGCTCCGATATTTAAGGCTAATTCATCTATACCATCCAGAAAGGGGATAATGTTGCTTTTATGTGGTACCGTTACATTAAATCCACCGACACCCACCGCTTTTAAACCCTTGACAGCATCATGTAAATTCTCCCCCTTCACATGAAATGGTAAATAAACGGAATCCATGTTATAAAAGGAAAATAAATCATTCATCATAAACGGAGACATTGAATGTCCGATTGGATCCCCTAAGACAGCATATAATTTTTTCACCAGTATTCCCCCACCCATTAAGCATTATCTATTTATATTAAGGATTTCCGAATTAATGCTTGTACACCTTTAGGAACGTATGCAGCTACCTTTGCATCAGGCTCATTGACAGTAATCCAGCCAAGACCTGAGAAAACAATGTCTGTTTTTGCTTCTTTGATGAAAAATTCCTGTCTCACTAGTTCCGGAAAGGATTCGATTTGATTCATACGAGGTGGAGTTAACATTTCCCCCACATGTTTTTCATAAAGCTCATCGGCATTCTCCATTTTAGTTCTATGAATATTTAATTCATTGGAGACATAACAAACAAATGACCTACGGCCTCCGCTAATATAATCAAAGCGAGCTAACCCGCCGAAGAACAAGGTCTGCCCTTCGTTTAATTGAAATACCTTTGGCTTGATTTCCTTTTTAGGGGTAATAATTTTTAAATCCTGCTTATCTACAAAATGAGCCATTTGATGATGGTTAATAATACCAGGAGAATCAATTAATGACTTTTCATCATCGAGCGGAATTTTGATAATATCCAATGTCGTTCCTGGAAAATGGGAGGTGGTAATCACATCAGTTTCACCTGTTACCTCTTTAATAATTCGATTGATAAACGTTGATTTCCCAACATTTGTACAACCCACGACATAGACGTCTTTACCGTTCCGGTGTTCATCAATGGCCGCAGCAGTTTCCCGAACATACATCCCTTTGGCTGCACTGACAAGGAATACATCTTCCGGTTTTAATCCGAGTTCTTTTGCCTCGTGTTTCATCCAATGAATTAATTTGCTATGCTTCACAGATTTAGGTAACAAATCAACCTTATTTCCGACAAGGAGCACTTTATTACTTCCAACAAAACGATGTAATCCCGGTAACCAACTGCCATTAAAATCAAAAATATCGACGATCATGACAATCAATGCATCAGACTTACCCATTTCATTTAATATTTTTAAGAAATCATCGTCCGTTAAGCTGACATCTTGGACTTCATTATAATGCTTAAGACGAAAACATCGCTGGCAGATAATCATTTCCTTTTCCAAAGCCGATGTTGGGGCATATCCTAGTTCCTCTGGGTTTACGGTTTGAATTTTTACCCCACAACCCATACATATATGTTGATGTTCACTCACACATTAATCCTCCCATTGAAGCATTCCTTTTTTTCGAAACCAATTTAAAATCCTTCTTTCAGCAAAACGGTTAAATTTTGTCCAAAAGCCATCCGTTTGCGCAACAGGGACAACCAGGATAGTATGAAATCCACCCCGGTTTCCGCCAAGTACATCCGTCAGTAACTGATCTCCAATTACTACAGCTTCTTCTTTTTTTATTCCCATTTGTGAAATTGCTTTATGAAAAGCGACTGCAAACGGCTTCCTCGCCCTAAAAATAAACGGAATTTTTAAAGGATCAGAAAAAGCTTTGACTCGTTCTTCATTATTATTAGATACAATTGTCACGAGGATATTGTGTCTTTTAATTTCCTCAAACCATTTAATTAATTGAGGAGTAGCAAAGGGGCGGTCCCACTCTACTAACGTATTATCTAAATCCGTAATGATCCCTTTAATCCCCTTGGCACTTAACTGCTCTGGTGATATATCAAGAATGCTTTTGACATGCTCATTCGGTAAAAATTGTTTTAACACTAAGCTTACACCTCATTGACATCTAAATTCGTTCATTATTTTTTCACATGTACCATCATAACCAATTTTAACCTTTGTTTCAAAGATTAAAAGAAGTTTTAAACTTATTATTCATCAAAACATGGTAATACATGATTAATACTTTTTCTCTCTATGTTCATCAGCAAATCACTTGTTTGGAGCAGTAATCCATATACAGGATAAAAATAATTAAAATATTTTTCGACAAATTTCGTCATTTCCAAATATTGTGGATAAAGTTATTAACATTATACCCATTGAATCAGACACTTTTCATCATTTTATAAACAAAGTAATCACAAGTTATCCACCAGATTATGTGGATAAACGGAACGATTGTTCTACAGGAATAAATTTGGTAGATTTAGGGTACACCAATTGAACATACCATTTTATGTTTATCATTCCTATAATAGAACACTTTATTTGCAAATCGGAGGTGGAATTTGCCGTGAGAAAACTATCAGATGAATTACTAATTGAATCATATTTTAAAGCAAGAGAATTAAACCTAAGTCCTGAATTTATTGGACTAATTGAGTCAGAAATGCTCCGCCGTTCCTTATACCATAAAATAAAAATGTCTTCATAACTTGGCCCTAATTGGGCTTTTCTTTTTGCCCATTTTTATTCGTACTATCTAAAAACCCCAATTTTTTCTCCGACTTTTATTTCTTTCGGGGTATGAATGGTTGAATCGATTTGAAAAATATCTTTTTCGAATAATAAGACAACCGTTGAACCGAAACTAAAGTAAGCCATTTCACTGCCCTTTTCTAATTCGGATCCTTTGTGTGTGGTTTCAATCGAATTAACAAACATTGCCCCAACCTTAACAATTGCTACATGCCCGTAATCTGTTTTAGCTTCAGTAATCACCCGATAATTCTTGGCAAGCGTTCGAACCCCATATTTTAATCCCAACTTATTGACAGGATATGATTTAGAGCCAAGTGTCCATTGCTTGGTGACAATCCCATTTACTGGGCTATGTATGCGATGATAATGACTTGGGCTTAAATAAAGAATCATATATGTACCATGTATATATTTGGCTAATAACTCTTGGTCACCGAGCATTTCTTCGATGGAATACGTCTTCCCTTTGACCAGAATATCACTAGTCTTTCTAATTTGACCAACATCTTCAATAACAGCATCCACAGGGCTGACAACTGTTTCTTCACTTTTATCAATTATTCTTGCTTCCCTTTTCAATGTCCTAACAAATAAATCATGAAGAGTAGGATAATCTGATAACTCCTTCTCCATTTCTTCTTGGTTTAAGCGATAAATCTTGGCGAAGGAAGGTATCATAAAACGACTAACAGAAGAACGAGCAAATCTTCTTAAAATAACTGATGTCCACCTGCCATTTGTTAACTCAATCATAAAACGATAAAGACCTTGAATCATCGAACTACCCCCAAATAGTGTAAAAATACTCTTTACGAAAAGACATAAAACGCTTAGAATTAAATATTATAGAATAAATTAACGAATTTGAATTCCCTTTTGGCTTAAAAAAGGAGTGATGTGGAGCATGTTTTTGTTGGACGTACTTGATCAAACAATAAAAAAACTTAAATCGCAAACAGCAAATGTACTCACCTTAACAAACTTATCGCTTGGCGGATTTGCAATAATATTCGGGCTCCATGGGAATTTAAGATTAAGCTTGCTGTTAATTTTTATTGCGGCATTGGCGGATCGTTTTGATGGCATGATTGCACGAAAGTTTAACATCGAATCGGAATTAGGCAAACAGTTAGATTCCATGAGTGATATTATATCATTTGGTGTAGCACCAGCACTATTACTATATCAAGGAATTTTACATGAATTTGGCGGACCGGGTTCATTTTTTACCGTTTTCTACATTGGATGTGGAGCTTTCAGATTAGCCCGCTTCAATATATCTGAGAGCAATGGATATTTTACAGGTTTACCTATTACCGCAGCAGGTTGCTTGGCCACTCTTAGCTACTTGGTCATACCTTATATTCCATCGCAATCATTCCTATTTATTACCATCATTCTATCTTTCCTTATGGTAAGTCCATTTAAACTGAAAAAAGTCTAATTATTGAACTTAAGGCATCCATCACACCAACGATGGATGTTTTTTTTCTGGTTATAATTTCAAACCAAAGTGATTTTTTGCCACTGTTGATTGGAGCGGAAATCAACATACTAGTTATTAACATTACCGTCAAAAAAATGTCTCGCAAATAAAAAAGTTTATGGACAGACACAATTTCCCTTTTCCTTCATAGGAATTAATAATAGGCGAAATAGCCAAAAAAGACGGGGGTAGATATGGATGTCTGGAATCTTAACAGCTCTCGGATATTTAATGAAAGAATTTTTATTCCTTGTCTCCTATGTAAAAAATAATGCCTTTCCACAACCCCTATCTGCTGCAGAAGAAAGAAAATATCTTCGCTTAATGGCAGAAGGGGATTCACATGCGCGTAATATGCTAATTGAACACAATTTGAGATTGGTCGCGCATATAGTAAAGAAATTCGAAAACACAGGGGAAGACTCGGAAGATTTAATTTCGATTGGAACGATTGGTTTAATTAAGGCGATTGAGAGTTACTCAGAGGGAAAAGGCACAAAGCTAGCAACCTATGCCGCACGGTGTATCGAGAACGAAATTTTGATGCATTTAAGGGCCCTTAAAAAAACAAAAAAAGATGTTTCCTTACATGATCCAATTGGTCAAGATAAGGAAGGAAACGAAATATCATTAATCGATGTATTAAAATCAGAATCTGAAGATGTAATTGATACGATTCAGTTGAACATGGAACTTGAGAAAGTAAAGAAATACATTGAAGTTCTTGATGATCGAGAAAAAGAAGTAATTGTCGGACGCTTCGGTCTAGACCTGCAAAAGGAAAAAACACAAAGAGAAATTGCGAAAGAATTGGGAATATCAAGAAGCTATGTCTCCAGAATTGAAAAACGCGCCTTAATGAAAATGTTCCATGAATTCTATCGGGCTGAGAAAGAAAAAAAGAAAAAGTAAGAACAAAAAGCGTAAGCGCCCGTTTAGCGGCGTATGGACTGGAGCGCTCCAACCGAGATAAAGGAAACACGGAGCTCAAGTCGATTCGATGTTGACTTATCGTAGGGAGGAGAGCGAAGTACACTAGCCGCTGGGCGCTGGAGCTGGATTCAGAGAACTATTTCAATTTATCCATAATAATTATATTATAATTTTGTATTTAACAGAAAAAACAGAGCCGAAAGTTTATTTCAGCTCTGTTTTTCCATTCTGCATCGGATTATTCCATTTAACTCCACCATCTATCGATTCATATATATCATTATTTATAGTGGTGAAGGCTATTTGGTTAGGATCTTGCGGATTGACTGCTAAGAAAGTAATTGGATTTTCATAATCAAGGAATGGAATCTCGATATTTTTTTGTTCACCAGTTGCAGGATTAATCGTTTTTAATAATATTTTCTTGTTTTCCACACTTGAGAATAAAACTGTATCACCGCTAAATGTAAGAGACGTTACCATAAATGGATTTGTAATCTGTTTCATCGTATTTCCGTTATCGGTTGAATAATAAATACCAGACCGTGTCGGCATCGCGATGATATCCCCATTTTTCGGATGAACGGCAATCCTCCCATAGGAATCCGCATTAAAATTCTTTAGTGTACTATTTTTCCACGTGGCCCCATTATCCTTAGAATAGTTCAGACCTTGACCTAAGGTTTTTGCCTTTGGATCTTCTTTAATAACATAGAGCCCTTTTCCTGAATAACTTGCGCCCATGAAATGAAAAAGCGACTGACCGTAGAAGGATAATTTACTGATAGTTTGTCCTTTATTGACACTTTGAATGATACCAAGTGGGTCCTTTAATCCCGAACCTTTTTGCGGGTGTCCGCTTGCAATAAAACCAGTACTTACAGCTTGAAAACTATAATATTCATGTTGGTTCGTTGTTGTTTCAAACCAATTTGAACCGTTAAACATTTTTAGGCCCTTATCTGTCGCTACGTACAAAGCAAAATCATTTCCTGGATAACCAATACCAAGAATCTGTCCTACTTTTAATGATTTCGCATGAATAATATCATAGGTTTCTTTTTCTTTCTTTTCTTGCTGTGGCTGCTGCTTTTTTTCTGGGCTTGTGCCTTGACAACCTGAGGCCACTAGCAGCAGGATTCCGGTCAACATTGCAAGAAAGACTTTCATTGTTTTCTTCACTTTTTTCCCTCCATACTAAACTATGAGGTATTCATTTATGAATCCTTATCCATCCACTTATACCCCAGTCCCCATACGGTTGTCAAATATTCATCAACTGGAAATTCTGTTTTTCGTAATTTATCTCGTAAATTCCGAACATGGGAATCAATTGTCCGGTCCTCTGCCTGAGCAGCATAACCCCAGATTGATGTCAATAGATGTTCCCGTGTAAACACTTTATTCTGATTTTTAAGTAAAAGCGCTAATAAAGCAAATTCTTTTGGTGTCACAGGGATTTGCTGATTATTGAAAGAAACACTGAAAGAGTCCTCATTCAATTCAAGACCCTTAAAGCCAATTATTCCTGTATAACCTGTTTTTCTTCTTAAAACGGCATCAATACGAGCAAGTAATTCTTCTTCATCAAAAGGTTTTGAAATATAGTCATCCGCACCCATGTTTAAACCCTTTACAATATCATTTTTTTCACTTCGTGCAGTCAGCATGATGATTGGGATGTCCCAGTTTTTTCGAATTTCCTGGCATGCTTCCCAGCCATCCATTTCAGGCATCATTACATCTAACAAAATGATTTCAGCTTTCTTCTCTTCTTGCAAATAATGAATTGCCTGCAAAGCAGTTGTCATTTTTATGCAGCTATATCCCTTGGGAGTTAGATAAAGGGAAAGTAAATCTAACATTCTTGGTTCATCGTCTACGAGTAGTATTTTTTTCACGAACTTTCACTCCCATAAATAGAAATCTAGAATTAAATTATACTATATACAAACTAATACAAATATGAAGATAATAGTAATTTCCACCGCTTCGATCTATCCTTCGGAAAGCGTGGTGTATAGAATTTTTTGAAAAATATTTATATAATTAAGTTGTAAATACATAAAGGGGGTATATAGAATGACAACCACTCCATATTTGGATGTTTGGGACCTGGACATAATTTTTAAAGGTGGCAGTGAGTCCGCAGAATTTGCAAACCACTTAATCCTCACCTCAGAATTAATAGCGCAATTCCAAGCAAAAGTGAATAACTGGTCGCCACTCAATTCCACTGAGGACGCAAAACTCTTGAAAGAATTACTTGAAGACTTTGAACATGCGGCTAAAAAGCTGCGTCAAGCAGGTGCCTTTGTTGGGTGTTTACAGGCACAAAATACAGACGATAAAAAGGCTTATAACCTGGACGCGAAAGTAACCAGCTTAAGTGCTGCCTTCCAAACAGCTCTTAGTAAGTTTGACAGTTCATTAACATCGATCACTGATGCTGTTTGGACGAAGCTATTAGCGGATGAACAACTAAATGTACTTTCTTACATATTAACGGAACGGCGTGAACGTGCAAAAGACAAACTCTCTAAAGAAGAGGAAGCATTAATTAGTGCCCTTGGAGTGGATGGTTATCATAGCTGGGGTCAGTTGTATGATTTAATCGTAGGAAAAATAAAAATTCCTTTTAACGAAAACGGAGAAGAGAAACTGCTGTCAGTCGGTCAGGCTTTTAACAAATTTTCAAACCCTGACAGGGATATCCGTGCAGCAATTTTTGCGAATTGGGAGAAGGCTTGGGGAGAACAGACTGACTTTTTAGCCAAAACCCTTAATCATCTTTCTGGCTTTCGCTTAAGCGTTTACCAGAAAAGAGGCTGGCAGGATATATTGAAAGAGCCGCTCAGTATTAACCGTATGGAAAAAGGAACGCTGGAAACCATGTGGGCGGTCATTTCGAATAATAAACAAAAACTCGTTAAGTATTTAGAGCGGAAAGCATCGCTCTTAGGAATTGAAAAAATGAGTTGGTACGATTTAGATGCCCCCTATGGAAAAACGGCTTCACAGGTTACTTATCAAGAAGGAGCTGAATTTATCACACAGAACTTCGCGATTTTCGGTGAGAAAATGGCTTCTTTCGCTCGAAAAGCTTTTGAGGAGCGATGGATTGAGGGGGAAGATCGTCCTGGAAAAGCACCTGGCGGCTTTTGTACCTTCTTTCCGGAAAGTAATCAGTCTCGCATTTTCATGACTTACTCAGGAACACCATCAAACGTTTCAACATTGGCACATGAACTAGGTCATGGCTTCCACACATTTGCTATGAAGGGTGTCCATCATCTTAACCGCAATTATGCGATGAATGTTGCTGAAACGGCTTCAACCTTTGCTGAAATGATAGTTGCAGATGCAGCAGTGAAAAATGCAAAGAATGAAGAGGAAAAGCTGGTTCTTCTTGATGATAAAATTCAAAGAACAGTTGCTTTATTGATGAATATTCATGCACGCTTCTTGTTTGAAACCCGCTTTTATGCGGAAAGAAAACAAGGTCCTGTCGCGGTAGAACGTTTAAATGAGTTAATGCTTGAAGCTCAAAAAGAGGCCTATAACGATGCATTAGAAGAGTATCACCCATTATTCTGGGCTTCGAAACTACACTTCTTTATTACCGGGGTTCCGTTTTATAATTTCCCGTATACATTTGGTTTTCTTTTCTCACTTGGCATTTATGCACAGGCGCTAGAGGAAGGCAAAGGTTATGAAGAAAAGTACATTGCCCTATTAAGGGATACAGCATCAATGTCAGTCGAAGACCTGGCAAAGAAACATTTACAAGTTGATTTAACCCAACCAGATTTCTGGGAGAAAGCCGTTCGAATTTGTCTTGATGATGTTGATGAATTCTTAATGCTAACAGATAAATAAAGAAAAATAAAAGCATCGACCGATTTGAATGGTCGATGCTTACTTTTTATTCAACACTAAGTTCAGCTGAAATTACGCAGCCGATCGCCGCAGTAATGACGATTGCCATCACAACCATGAACATACTCTCCACCCCTTAGATAGATCCTGTTCTTTCTAATTTGAATTTATCATATTTTCACAGTATCTATCGGAGGGAAATTTGAACATTTCGTTAACAAAAACTTTAAGCTATTAGTAATTAAATTTAACAATGATCTCATCTTGAACTTCTTTTCTTTAGTATAAAGAATAGCGACAAGAATAAGATATGCAGCGGCATCTCGTTACCTCCTAATTTTTATGTTCAGCTAGGTGGTATCCTTCATAATCCAGAAACTTGCACCCCGACCTTGCATTAATAAAAACCTCATATATAAAACCACCTTTCTTTTTATCAAATTTTTAACTAATTACATGCTGCGGAAAATGGATGCTTGACGGTCTTTGTTTTGTTCATAAAGCTTCTCAACCATTTCTTGATGATTAGCTTCTTCTCTACTTACTACTCTTTTCTTAATCGTGATCGAAAAGAAGATGATATTTAGAGTCATTTTTGTTCACTTCCTTGTTTCAGTCTTTTAATTTAAGTATTTCCATTACATATAGCGGTACATGGAAATTTGCTTATCCTTGTTTTGCTCATAAAGCTTTTCAACCATTTCCTGGTGGATAGATTCATCTGTGCTTACTTTTCGTTTCCTAATTGTGACCGAAAAGAAGATTATATTTAGAGTCATTCTGTTCACATCCTTAATTTATTCCTTAAGTATTTCCATTACATATAGCGATACATGGAAATTTGTTTATCTTTGTTTTGTTCATAAAGCTTTTCAACCATTTCCTGGTTTGCAGCCTCTTGAAGACTGATCTCACGTTTTTTAAATGTAATCGTGAAGAAGAGTATATTCAGGGTCATTGGGTCCCACCTCCTTAAAAAACTTTCATAATCTAGCCGCAACAAGTTTAATTTATGCTGCACATATCCAAAATGCTCGTAAAAAGGGCACAAAAAGGCCGCAGAAGAATATCCCCTGCGGTCCAGTGATTTTTAGGCACAAAAATACCGCAAAGAGTCATTCTCCCTGCGGCATGGATATGTATGGGTAACTTAACGTAATCTTAAGCAATCCATTCCAGTCGGGTCGAATGTTTGATATTCAAATATACAGTTGTAGATGCTAAAGTCATGCCAATTGGTGCAACAGTCTTTCCAGTTAGAGCTAACATCATTTTCTTCGACCTCCTTTTTGGAATAAATTACTTACTACGGTAATTATATCCACACACCATTACTTTGTAAACCTTTTTAATGGAAATTTTTTAAATTAATTCAAAAGCCTAATTTTAAAAAGGGTGTCAGGCACCATGTGAAATTTTCACATAGTGCCTGACACCCAATGGTTTTACGATTTTAATGCATTGTCTAGGTCCTCAATGAGGTCCTCTGCGTCTTCTAAGCCCACGGAGATTCTTACGAGGCCATCTGTGATTCCAAGTTCTGCTCTGCGTTCTGCGGGAATTGATGCATGGGTCATTCTTGCTGGTACTGAAATCAAGCTTTCTACTGCTCCAAGGCTTTCTGCTAATGTAAAATATTTTACCTTACTAAGTAATTTGTCAGCATTTTCGGCACTTCCAACATCAAATGAAACCATCCCACCAAAACCTCTTGTTTGCTTTTTAGCGATTTGATGATTTGGATGTGATTCAATCCCAGGGTAATAAACTTTTTTCACATTCTCGTGTCCTTGTAGAAATTCTACAATAGCTTTTGTATTGGCTTCCATCTCTTCCAAGCGAACCCCTAAAGTACGAATCCCTCGAATTAACAAATAGGAATCTTGCGGACCTAAGATTCCTCCTGTTGAATTTTGCACAAAATGGAGATCTTCTGCGAGCTTTTCACTGTTAACAACAGCTAAACCTGCTACAACATCGCTGTGCCCGCCAAGGTATTTGGTGGCACTATGCACAACAATATCAGCACCAAGTTCGATTGGATTTTGCCAATATGGTGTCGAAAATGTGTTATCGACAATGGTTAACAGATTATGTTCTTTAGCAAGCTTCGCTACTGCCTCAATATCAGTAATCTTCAAAAGCGGGTTGGTAGGTGTTTCTAAATGGATCGCTTTCGTATTTGGTTTAATTGCACTTAAAATATTTTCGGCTTTACTTGTATCAACAAACGTAGAGTCAATTCCTAATCGATTCAAGACTTTAGTCATAACACGAAACGAGCCGCCATAAACATCATCTGTTAGAATGACATGATCACCACTATTAAACAACATCATTACTGCGGTCATGGCTGCCATCCCAGAGCCAAAAGCAAATCCTGCTTTGCCTCCTTCAAGTTCCTTAATCAATTCTTCAAGCGCAAATCTTGTTGGATTTCCGGTACGTGAATATTCATAACCCTTATGTCCACCGACACCTTCTTGCTTATACGTACTCACTTGATAAATGGGAAAGGTAACCGCCCCAGTTGCAGGATCATTACTTATGCCACCATGAATCAATTGGGTTTTCCTTTTCAAACTAAATACCTCCTTCGAAAATCTTCTTGCTTAAATAACGTTCACTTCCATCAGGGAAGATAACCACAATATTTGTTCCAGGCTCCGCCGCAGCCGCCTCTTTCAATGCAGCATGAAAGGCTGCACCTGAAGAGCTGCCCACCAGTAATCCTTCTTTCATAGCTAATTCCTTGACCAAGGCAAAAGAGGCCTGATCCGGGACTGTATGAATTGCATCAAAGTAATCTGGATCCATATAGCCTGGCAAAAATTCCATTCCAATCCCTTCGGTCTTATGAGGACCTGATTCTCCGCCGTTTAGGATCGATCCTTCTGGTTCCACAATGACCGTTTTAACGGCTTTCTTTTGATCCTTTAAGTACCGTGAGGTTCCCATAAATGTTCCGCCAGTGCCTGCTCCCGCGACGAAGATATCAATCTGACCGTCCATTTGATCCCAAAGTTCCGGTCCTAGTGTTTTATAATAGGTTTCAGGGTTCGCAGGGTTACCAAATTGCTGCGGACAATACGAACCAGGTATTTCCTTCAGAAGCTGCTCAGCCTTGGTAATTGCCCCTTTCATCCCTTGCTCAGTTGGGGTATGAACAATTTTAGCCCCTAGAGCTTTCATTAAGTCTTGCTTCTCTATGCTAAACTTTTCAGGAACACATAATATCACTTGTACTCCCTGGTTAATAGCCGCAAGCGCTAAGCCAATCCCGGTATTTCCGGCCGTTGGTTCAATCACGGTTCCACCGGTCTGCAATTTTCCAGAAGTAAATGCTTCCCGTAATAGTTCGATCCCGAGGCGGTCTTTTACACTGCCGCCTGGATTCATAAATTCTAGCTTTGCAAAAATACGAACTCCTTCAGGCAAAGGAAACTGTGAAATTTCAACAATCGGTGTATGCCCGATAAGTTCATGAACATTTTTGTAAACCTTCATGTTTTCACCTCTACTATCGTAAAGCTGCCACCATTTTCATTACAAGAGTTGCGGAATTGGTCGCCGCTTTATCAATAAATTGATCAAACGAAAGTTCGGATTCTTTTCCAGCAATATCTGAAAGCGAGCGAATAATTACGAAAGGAACACCAAATCGATGGGCCACTTGCGCAATCGCTGCCGCTTCCATTTCAACAGCTTGCAAGTCATTAAATTTGGAACGGACAAAATCAACTCGGACAGGGTCTTCCATAAATGAGTCACCAGTGACAATTAAGCCCTTAACGATTTGGAAATTATCAAGCTCTTGTGCAGCAGTTTCAGCGACTGTAATTAATTTTTCATCAGCCAAAAATGCAGCAGGTAACTGTGGTACTTGACCATATTCATATCCAAATGCCGTTACATCGACATCATGGTGTCTGACTTCTGTTGAAATAACCGCATCTCCAACATTAAGTGCTGGGTTAAATCCACCTGCAGAACCTGTGTTAATGATGCAATCAGGCTTATATTTTTCTAGCAGGATCGTTGTAGACATAGCTGCATTTACTTTTCCAATGCCAGAGCGAAGCAAGATGACATCTGCTCCATGCATTTGTCCAAAAGTAAACTCACATCCTGCGACGGTTTCTTGTGTTTGATTGTCGATATTGTCTCTAAGTAGGGTAACTTCTTCTTCCATTGCTCCGATGATTGCGATTTTCATACTTGGACCTCTTTCTCATTTTTTTACGCCTCTAATAGCTCTTTTGCTTTGTTTAAAGGTCGTAACGTTTCTGCTTTTAATCTTCCTCGGATTAATCCATCATATCCGCAAACACTATTCTACCGTTTTTGAAAAAAGCATGCTAATAAAATAGCAAGTACTTCTTCTATTTTTCCCGCGATTGAAAATTTAGCATCAATCCTATAAGTATAATATGGGTTAGTGAAAAACCTGTTCCCAACTAATTTTATTTACCAGGTTCTTCGCAATTTCGTTGTGCTAATTCATGGAAAAAGCTAAAATACAAACAGTAGGAAGGTGATCTTATGAATTTTCAATTTGAACTTATTGAGGATAAAGTGGAATTTTTTGAGGCAAATAATTTAAAAACCTTACAAAAAAAAATTGAATCCCAAATTGACGAAAATCGGGCAATTTTACTTTCTGTCCATTCCGTTTCCCACCAAATGCATGTTAGTGAAAATGGTCAAACATATTTTACTGCCGTTGTCCATTTTAAAAAGAAATAAAAAAACCTCTCGGATTTGAGAGGTTTTTTACTATCTATTTTTACTGGCCATTCCCAGATAGATCTTCTACTTTGGTAGGTTTCCAACCTTGGCCATCCACCCACTGAAGGTAGACATTGTACTTCTGCTTATTATCTTTTGAAGCGACTGTGCTAAACGAACCATTTTTGGTAGATTTATCTCTTCCAAGCCAATATACTGTCATGTTTGCTTTATCTAAGCCAGTGGCATAGGAAATGGCATTCAACATTTCTTGCCAGTCAGCGGAAGAACTATCATAATTAGCGGTATGTTCGCCTGTTTGAGTTGTACCAACAGGCTGCCATGATGAATCTTCAGTCTCTCTTACTCCATTCCCATTCTCATCACCCTCTGTTACCACTTCCTGTGATTCATCTGCTTCCTCTGAAGCTGACGCATCTTCTGTAGCAGCAGATTCATCCGTTGTTGAAGTCTCTTCACTTAGTTCGTCTTCATTAGCCGCAGGATCAGTAACATTGTCGTCCTCAGTTGAGGTAGCATCTTCCGCCTTTGTTTGCTCCGTACCCTTTTGTACCGTTTCTTTTTGTTCTGTTTTAGTCGTTTCCTTTTTTGGTGAAGCATTATCATTACCTGTTGCAAAAATATTGTATGCGACAAAAATTATGAGTAAAAGCACAACGACGATTAAACTATTTAAGACGATATTTGTCTTTTTTCTTTTTGCACGATAACCTGAACGTGATTTAGAATTAATGTCATTAGTCAATATTATTCCCTCCTAAATAAAAATACAGAAGCTCCCTTTCAAATTGGAGCCAGACATTTATAGACTCTCAATATTCTAACATGATTTTAAGAGAACTTGAAGGAAAAACCATTTCCTATTGCATTCTATGATCTTTTTGATACAGCATTTTTACCATCTCAGCAAATAACAAATTTACGCCGCCCTCCGAATCAAGCACATCTAAATTAACGGCAACAAGGACATATTTTGGATGTTCGTAAGGGAAATAACCTGCGAACCATTTATTATGCAGCTGCATTCCAGCTTGATATTTTCCAGTCTCTGCCGTCCCTGATTTCCCTGCGACTTCGTAAGGTAAGTCCTTGAACCATCTTCCCGTTCCGTTTGGGTTTACTACAACCTCCCGCAGTAATCTCTGAAGTTTCATTGCGGTATATGGCGAGATCTTATCACCATTTAGGTTTTGCTTTGGGAAATCAGCCATTGTTGTTCCGTTCTTATACTCAATTTTTGAGACGGCTCTTACCATCTCCTTTTCTCCACCTCTTGCGATTGTTGCCATCATATTAGCGACAGCTAAAGGAGTTGCCCGTACCTCATGCTGTCCGATGCCAGACATGGCAGCGATATTTGCATCCTTTCTTGCATCATCCGATAGAAACACTCTTCCTTTGTCTTCATCAGCCATTTGCTTAAAATCATTTGTATGAAATATATCACCATGCCAGCCAACAGAACCTGTAAGTGACAGTTTTTCTGCATAATCTTCTAAAAGATGTGGATTAATATTTTGCAATTCCTTTGCTAATTCCCCGAACGTCCGATTACAGCTTCTCGCAAAGCTAGTGGTAAAATCCAACATTCCGTAATTATATCTTAGCTCTGGTTTACCATTTATTTTTTTACTACAATCAAACAGTCGCTGCGCATTATCAAGATTATGATCAATTGCCGCAGCTGCAACAACCGTTTTGAATACTGAGCCCATGATCTGTTGTTTTAGCATCATATTTGTCATTCCTGTACCATTGTAGGGGTCATTCTTATTGATGGTTGGCCGCGATACAAGGGAAAGAATGCTATTATCCTCAATATTAAGGAGAACTAGTCCTCCTTTTTTTATTTGATATTGGTCCACTATATCCTCCGCTTTTTGCTGCAAATCCTTATCCAGGGTTGTCCGAACATTAACAGGATAAAACGGATTGGCCGGATCCACATATTTCACATTAATTCCGAACAAGGGGGCCCCTCCTCCATCGACATGATAAACCAGCTTAGACTTTCCTTCCGGAAGGAGGAATTCATCAAAGCTCTCTTCCAGCCCCGATACACCGATCAATGTTTTCTCCGCTAGTTCTTTATCAGGGTACCGCTTTTGTAATTCGGCTGCATTTTCTCCTGTAAGCCCAATCAATTGTTCTGCCGGTACTTCTGATCGCTCAAACTTTTTTTCTATCGCAAATACTCCTGGGATTTTCAAAGAATTGATTCTATCCCTTTGTGAAGTCGTAAGTTCTACTGGTTCAGGGTCGCCATAGGCAAATGGCTTTTTCGCACCTTCTACAGCCATTTTAAGAACCTCCACAGGTATACCAGAGATGTCTGATACCCTGTCAGCATCCCAATCCATTTTTTTTAAAAATGGAAAAAGGACTAGAACGGACACTTTTTTATGCGTGAGCATGGTACCATTTCTGTCAAGAAAATTCCCTCTGCCATTATCAATAACTAGTTCCTGTGTTCGCTGTTTTACACTTTCTTCTAGTAAATTTACATTATGTTTCGAAAAAGTCTCCGTCTCAATTAACTGTATTTGCATTAAACGTACTAGAAGTAATAGCAAACCGATTATAGAAATAATTAGCCATCCAATCGCTCGTTTTCGCCACATAAAAAAACACCTCGTCAAAAGTTTTGACGAGGTTTTCTTATTTCAATCAATTATTCAAATGGAAGACCAAAAATAATTATAATTACGATTATTTGATACTTACGATACGGACGCTCATTTCTCCGCCAGGAGTCTGAACCGATACTTGATCGCCAACTTTTTTACCTAATAGGCTTTTGGCGATTGGGGAATCATTTGAGATTTTCCCTTCAAATGGATCAGCTTCAGCGCTGCCAACAATCGAATACGTTTCTTCATCACCATCTGGAAGCTCAACAAACGTAACAGAACTACCTAATGTTACAGAGTCACTTGCCATAGCAGCCTCTGCAATGATCTTGGCATTACGGATCATATTTTCTAAAGTGGTAATTCGGCCTTCAACAAATGCTTGTTCCTCTTTCGCTGAATCGTACTCAGAGTTTTCAGATAAATCACCAAAACTTCTCGCGATTTTAATTCTCTCCACCACTTCTTTACGTTTTACAGCTTTTAAATATTCAAGTTCTTGGATTAGTTTTTCTTTACCTGCTTGTGTCATTGGAAATACTTTCTCTGTAGCCAAAACCCTCACTCCTTCTAGTCCTTAATTGTGTATGTACTTTATGTAATTCTATGCCAATCAGCATAATAGATAGTAGCGCGTCCTTTTTTAAAAGGGCGCGCGACAGAAAATATTTTTCCAGTCTGAAATTTTATATTTAGACTATTCCTTGCTATTGTTTCATAAAAATGACTTTTGTTCAAGAATTGTTTGAATTTTTGTGACCATTAAATCAATCGCCACATGGTTATGGCCGCCTTCAGGGATAATGATATCTGCATATCGCTTGGTAGGTTCAATAAATTGATTATGCATTGGGCGAACAACATTTAAATATTGATCAATAACGGAATCAAAGGTCCTGCCCCGCTCACTGATATCACGAGTCAAACGGCGGATAATTCGTAAATCCGCATCCGTATCTACGTACAATTTTATGTCCATTAAATTTCGAAGGCGTTCATCTTCAAGTACTAAGATTCCCTCTAAAATGATAACATCTTTTGGTTCTACAGGGATAACCCTGTCTGAACGTGTATGGATTGAATAGTCATAAACAGGTTTTTGGATGACTTCATATCTTAACAGTTTTTCAATATGTTCAATAAGTAAGTCATTATCAAAGGCAAGCGGGTGATCATAGTTTGTTTTCAAACGTTCTTCAAATGGTAGATCACTTTGGTCCTTATAATAATAATCCTGTTCTAATACTAAAATGGAATGAGCTTTCAATGTTTCATAAATGGATTTTGTTACACTGGTTTTTCCGGAGCCGGAGCCGCCGGTTACACCAATAACAACCGGTTTTCGCATCATGCTAGTTCTCCTTTCGCATCATGTTGTTAGGGTAGACCGGTTTGTTCAATTTAAATTGTACAATTTGAAGCGGATGTCTTGCCGCATCCAATTCATTACCTTTTTCATCCCATATTTTATCAATTACATGTGTAAAGTTTTGAATTTCAGGTCCAAAAAATTCCACTTCTTCACCTGGTTTAAAATGGTTGCGCTGCTGAAGCGTAACGATTTGTGTTTCTGGATTATAGTCCAAAACCAGACCTACAAAGTCAAAATTTGTCTTCTTGCTATGATTACCAAACATTTGCTCTTTATACCCAGGAACACCTTCAAAAAATGCTGGTGCTGTTTCCCGATTAGCGCACTTGTCGAGCTCTGTTAACCATTCTTTCTGTATGACAAAATTCTCAGGATCGGCGCAATAGGCATCGATTACTTTACGATATACACTTACGACTGTTGCAATATAGTGAATAGATTTCATTCGGCCTTCAATTTTTAAACTATCGATTCCAAGTTCAATCATTTGCGGGATTGCTTGAATTAAGTTAAGATCTTTCGGGCTCATTGCAAACGGAGCGTCCCCCTCTTCATAGAGAGCCACTTCTGTATTACTTCCTTCCAGTTGGTAAAGATCATAATCCCATCGGCATGATTGACAGCAGCCACCACGATTCGAATCTCTTGCAGTCATATGGTTGCTCAATGTACAACGGCCAGAATAAGCGATACACATTGCACCATGAATAAAGGTTTCAATCTCAACGTCGACCTTTTCTTTCATTTCTTTAATTTCGTCAGCACTTACCTCACGTGCTAAAACGACTCGCTCAGCCCCGGCCTCTTTCCAAAACTGGGCTGCCTTCCAGTTAGAAAGTGATTGTTGTGTACTAATATGGATTTCAATTTCCGGCGCAAGACGACGGCAAGTTTCAATAATTAACGGGTCTGCGACAATAATTCCCGCAATTCCTGTTTCCTTCAAGCCTAAGATATATTCTTCTAATCCATCCAAATTTTCATTATGAGCAAAAATGTTAGTGGTTACATAGATCTTTGCACCGTAGTTCTTAGCAAACTCTACACCCTCTTTCATTTCTTCAAAGGTAAAGTTGTCTGCATTTGAACGAAGTCCATACTCTTGACCGCCGATAAACACGGCATCAGCACCATAATGGACAGCAATTTTTAATTTTTCAAGATTTCCAGCTGGAGCAAGGAGTTCCGGCTTCTTAACAATGACACGTTTTCCATCGATAATTTCAGAAATCTTATCTTTAACTGTATTCATAGTTGAACCCCTCCTTAATAAACTGTCTCTTTGAAAAAGAATCCTGTATCTAATGAACGATTTTCTGGCTGAATTTCTTCAATTGCAGCTAATAGCTCGTCCTTTTTATCTTCATATGCGTCTGGATCTTCACTAAACACATCGATTGCTTCACGGTAAGCCTTTGTTACTGCAAGAATATATTCAGCGCTTTTTAAGATTCCATCTATTTTAAACGAGTCTACACCCGCTTCCAACATCTCTTGCAGTTCATCAATGATACAAATATCATTTGGACTCATAATATGTGTTCCATTTTCGTCTTCAAAAATGGGATATTTATTTTCACGCTCTTTATCATGAAGAAACATATTCTTTTCCATTTTGCGGTTTTCGACTTCCAATACCTTCCCTTGGTACTCATAATAATTCCCCAGCAAGGAACGTTTCGATTGGAACATGCAACTCATCCCATGAACTTGGACTTCGATTTCCACTTCCGCATTTTCTTTTGTTTCCACAATGGCGTCCATATTTATTTCTCTTGCAAGAACAGCTCTTTTCGCGCCTTTTCTTCCCCAATAGTTGCAAGTAAACCAGTTTGTTCCAGTGGTTTCCGTACTCCAATGGAGTTTCATGTCAGGAGCAACCTCTCTGACGGTCATTAAAACGGCCGGATCACCGAAAATAATCGCATCAGCCTTCGCATCTGACACAAATTTAATATAATCATCTAGTTCATCAATCTTTTCATTATGAAAAATCGCATTCATGGCCACATAGACTTTTTTACCTTTTGAATGTGCTAATTCAATTGTTTTTTTTACATCTTCACGGGTAAATTCACCAGCCAGCCGCAGCCCATATCGTTGTTCACCAATCACAAACGCATCCGCACCGGCTTCAATTAATGGCAAGATATCATCAACTGTTAACGGAGTTACAAGTAATTCCGGTTTTTTCATATACTCTCACCTCTTCTTTTACTTATCGCAACCCCATCTCCTACGGGTAGAATGACAGAATGATAACCAGGATGGCTCATTAACCAGTGGTTAAATTCATCAATTTTTTTGACAAGATTACGGATTCTTTTTGTTTCAATTTCTGGTTCAGCGACCAGTCCTTTAAATAAAACATTGTCAGTAATGATCATTCCATCATCACTTAAATATTTAGAATATATCTCGAAGAACTTTTTATATTGACCTTTCGCTGCATCAATAAAAATGGCGTCAAATGATGCATGTTCTTTCACAGCATCCTCAACCTCTAGTGCATCACCTTGGATCAAAGTAATTTGATTACGATGTTCCGAACGTTGTATAAATTCTTCTGCCAATTGGAGCCGTTCCACATCACGCTCGATTGTTACTATATGGGCTTTTGGCAGCGCATCAGCCATTCGTAAAGCAGAATAACCGATTGCTGTGCCTACCTCAAGAATTCTTTCCGTACGGTGAATTCGTAATAATTGAAGCATGGTTTCTATACCCGAGAGTTCCATAATAGGAACATTATGAACACTTGCATAGTTTTCCATTTCGGTTAATAACGGATTTCGTTCTGAAATAAGACCATCTATATAAGAATGCAGCTTTTCATTTAACAAGCTGCCCTCACCTCTATCCTTAAATAAGAATTGCACAATGGGTAGCAATTCTCTAAGTAAAATACTTTTATTATCTCTATCCATAATGCTCTTTAGACATGAAAAAATAGCGTTCACAGTAATCTTAAGCATTTAACGGTTAAAATCCGCCATCATGCGTCCAAGCAATTGCTGCTTAGGATACCTTTACTGTGAGTTACGCTATGGATCCTTTATTTAAAACACTTGAACTATTTTATCATAAACCAATCATAAATTTCAATACAAAAACGAGGGAAAGCGAATGTTTCCCTCGTTGAATCATTATTTTTTACTAGTAATATGTTTTGCTTTTTCTTTATTATGTTCTTCTAGTGTTTTTGTAAAAATAACATCTCCATCTGCTGTTGCTATGAAGTAATAATAATCTGTTTCAGCAGGATCAAGTGATGCTTCAATCGATGACTTTCCGGCATTTGCAATTGGACCAGGAGGTAAACCAGTATTCTGATAGGTGTTATAGGGAGAATCCACTTCTAGATCCTTATATAATACCCTTGCCTTGTGTTTCCCTTGTGCATAGAGAACGGTTGGATCCGTTTGGAGCATCATTCCCTTTTTAATGCGATTATAAAAAACACTTGCAATCGTTTTACGGTCCGCCTTTTCGGTTGCTTCCTCTTCGACTAAGGAGGCCATTGTCAAAAGTTGATGAACCGAAAGCTTTTTCTTCTCACTTTGTTCTGCATAATCTGATAATACGGTCCGCGTTTTCGTAAGCATGGCAGCAACCATTTCCTCTACTGACGGATTATTTTTGTAAAAAGGATAGGTTGCAGGGTATAAATACCCCTCAAGAGGATATTTCACGGAAGAATTTAAGATTTCTTCTGTTAAGATATCAGGATATTTTGCCATCAATGTTTTAATAAATTCCTGATCGTTCAATTTATTAAAAACATCATTTTCCTTCTGTTTAGTTGCTTTCGCCATTATAGCAGCAATTTCTTTTAGTTGTTTTCCTTCAGGTATCGTAATTTTGAAGCTGGCTTGTGCTAGTACTTTTCCTGTCTTGAGGCGGTTGACGATTTCAGGGACATCCATAGATGGACTTAGTTGATATTCGCCAGCCATAAACCCACCTTCATTTTTTAACTTCACATAATATTTGAATACTTTAGCACTCTTTATAATGCCATTTGATTCTAACGTTTCAGCAATACCAGTTACTGAGGAACCCAACGGAATATCAACCTGTTTAAACTTTTTACTACCTGCGTCAATAGGTTTAAGTGCTGATTCTATGTACAAATATCCTCCACCACTAATTAAGAGTATAAATAATAGCAATAAAATGGAAATAATTAAAACTATCTTTCTGACAACTTTTGCTTCTTTTTGATGTTCTAACATTTTTTTACGAATAACTTCTTTCTTTGTATCTGTCTTGTCTGTTGTCATTTGACTCCCCTTTCCTTTGACTCATAGAACGGCGCACTAAAAAATAGACCATCTTAATTATTTCAGCATATAGTAAGAAAAATGTCAATTTAACAATAAATTTGTCAGATTTTATAACAGATTCCACAAAAAAAACGGCCATGGAAATGGCCGGTTTTTCTCTTTTCTATTCTTCGTCTTCTTGGTCTTCGTTAAAGGTATTGAAAACTTCTTCAACCATGTCCCATTCTTCATCCGTTTCAATTTGCATTAACGGACCATATCCGCCGTCTTCTGTTGGAATGTAGGCATAAACATGAATGTCGACATCCTCTTCATCATCATCAAAAGATCCTACTGGATAAAAGAATACATAGGATTTTTCGAATTCATCAGAATCAAAAGTAAAAAGCACCTCATGTAATTGTTCATTACCATTTTCGTCTACTAAGGTAATATATTGTTCTTCTTCATGTTCGTGATCGTGTTCGTTTACCATTTCTTCACCTCATTAATTTTTACTATCTAGATAGCCTTGCAGGATCATTACCGCTGCCATCTTATCGATAACTTTTTTCCGTTTTTTTCGACTTACGTCGGCTTCAAGTAACACGCGCTCCGCTGCCATTGTTGTAAGACGCTCGTCCCAAAGAATTGTTTGAACTGCATATTGCTTTTCAATTTCAGTGGCATATTGCATACTCGCTTCTGCACGCGGTCCGATGGTCCCGTTCATATTTTTAGGCAAACCGATGACAACCTTCTCTACTTGATACTCTTTTATTAATTGACCAATTTCCTCAAAACCAAACTCATTTCTTTCTTCATTTATTTTGAGAGTGGTGAGGCCCTGGGCAGTCCAGCCAAATTCATCGCTTAAAGCAACACCGACTGTCTTCGTGCCTACATCTAAACCCAATACGCGCATTATTAACCCTCTCGCTGCTGTTTAAGATAGGATTTTACTAATTCCTCAATAATTTCATCACGTTCAAGCTTGCGAATTATATTGCGGGCATCACGATGACGTGGAATATAGGCAGGATCTCCTGATAATAGATAACCAACAATTTGGTTGATCGGGTTATAGCCTTTTTCCTGCAAAGCTTCATACACTTGATTAAGAACATCATTAATATCATGTTCAAATGGTTCTTCAGGAAAATTGAATCGCATCGTTTTGTCAAATGAGCTCATTGCATGCACCTCGCTTTTTATTTGAGGAAAATTATTCTAGTAATTTTTATTTTACACTACTTTATTTTAATATCAAATGGATTTTACCCATTCCTCTACAAATTGAAGCGCTGCATCAAGCTTTTCTGGGTCTTTACCACCAGCTTGAGCCATGTCAGGACGACCACCGCCGCCACCGCCGCAGCGGGAAGCAACTTCTTTGATTAACTTACCTGCATGGTAACCTTTTTCAATAAGGTCCTTCGTTACCGCTGCAATTAAGTTCACCTTTCCTTCCTGAGCACTACCCAAAACAATCACAACAGAGCCCAGCTTTTGCTTTAAATCATCAGCCATATTTCTGAGGTTGTTCATATCTGCACCTTGAACATTTGCCGTTAATACGGTTACCCCATCAATTTCTTTTGCTTTTGATACGAGGTTTCCAGCTTCAATATTTCCAAGCTTGGATGCAAGAGATTCGTTTTCTCTATGAAGTTGTTTGATTTCAAGCATCAAACTATCAATTCGGTTAACGATATCCTTTGGATTGGTTTTAAGTTTCTCAGCTGCATCCTTTAACAAACCAACCTGTTCATTTAGTGACTTGTATGCAGATTCGCCGGTTACTGCTTCAATCCTTCTGGTTCCAGCACCAATTCCACCTTCGGAAACAATCTTAAATAATCCAATCACAGATGTATTCGGCACGTGGCATCCGCCGCAAAGCTCAAGGCTGTAATCGCCCACCCTTACTACACGGACAATATCACCATATTTTTCGCCAAAAAGAGCCATCGCTCCCATTGCTTTTGCTTCAGCAATCGGTTTTAAACTGATGTCCAGTTCGATATTTCTCCAGATTTTTTCATTGACGATTTGTTCAACCTGTTCAAGTTCTTCTGGCTTAATTTGACCGAAATGCGAAAAATCAAAGCGGAGACGATCTGGTTCTACAAGGGAACCAGCTTGATTAACATGCTCGCCAAGAACGTCTTTTAAGGCTTGGTGTAACAAATGTGTCGCTGTATGGTTTTTAATAATCTTGACACGATTTTCGGCATCCACTTCAGCTTTCACCTTGTCATTCGTTCTTAAAATTCCAGCTGTAACCATGACTTGATGAAGGTTTTGACCATTAGGTGCTTTGTGTACATCCTTAACAGCAACGCTGCTACCTTCGCCTACGATCACTCCACGGTCCGCAATTTGCCCACCGCTCTCGGCATAGAATGGTGTCACATCAAGAATTAATTGTACTTCCTCACCACTTGCAGCACTGTCAACAAGCTCACCATTTTTAATAATCGCCGCCACAGTGGAATTTGTTTTGAGTTCATCGTAGCCAACAAATTTACTCTCGACCTTTACATCACGAAGGACTCCACCTTGTACCTGCATCGAATCAACATCTTGTCTTGCTGCCCTTGCACGCTCACGCTGCTGCTCCATTTCGACTTCGAAGCCGGCATGGTCTACCCTCATACCCTCTTCTTCTGCATATTCTTCTGTTAATTCAACAGGGAATCCATAGGTATCGTAAAGTCGGAAAATATCAGCACCTGTGATGGTATCACTGCCTTTTTCTTTTTCCTTCTTAATGACAGTAGCAAGAATCGCTAAGCCTTCATGAAGGGTCTCATGGAAGCGTTCTTCTTCACTTTTGATTACCTTTTGAATGAAATCTGTTTTATCCTTCACTTCTGGATAGAAATCATCCATAATCTCACCCACGACCGGCACAAGTTCATACATGAATGGGCGATTAATATTAATTTGTTTTGCATACCGAACAGCTCTGCGCAGCAGGCGGCGGAGCACATAGCCACGTCCTTCATTGGATGGCAATGCTCCATCTCCAACAGCAAAAGCAACCGTCCGAATATGGTCAGCAATTACTTTGAAAGCAACATCGATTTCTTTGTTTTGACCGTACTTTTCACCAGAAATCTCTTCTGTTGCACGAATAATTGGGATAAATAAATCTGTATCAAAATTGGTAGGGACGTTTTGTACAACAGAAGCCATACGTTCTAATCCCATCCCCGTATCAATATTTTTCTTTGGCAGCGGTGTATACGTGCCATCAGGATTATGATTGAATTGAGAAAATACAAGGTTCCAGACTTCAAGATATCGGTCATTTTCACCGCCCGGATAAAGCTCGGGGTCTGATGGATCATTTCCATACTCTGGACCGCGGTCATAAAAAATTTCAGTATTCGGGCCACTTGGACCTTCTCCAATATCCCAGAAATTCCCTTCCAAACGAATAATACGCTCTTCTGGCAAACCAATGGTGTTCCGCCAAATGTCATATGCCTCGTTATCCTCAGGATGGATCGTAACTGATAGAAGTTCTGGATCCCAGCCAATCCATTTTTCAGATGTTAAGAATTCCCATGCCCATTCAATTGCTTCCACCTTAAAGTATTCACCAATGGAAAAGTTACCAAGCATCTCAAAGAATGTATGGTGTCGAGCCGTTTTCCCAACATTCTCGATGTCATTGGTTCTGATTGATTTCTGTGCATTTGTAATTCTTGGATTTTCAGGAACAACTCGTCCATCAAAATATTTCTTTAGGGTTGCGACACCACTGTTAATCCATAAAAGTGATGGATCATCATGAGGCACTAGTGATGCACTTGGTTCGATGGTGTGACCTTTTTCTTTACTAAAAAACTCTAAAAACATGGAACGAATTTGTGAACCTGTTAAATTCTTCATATGTAGTCCTCCTTTTTATAAATAAGCATACAAAAAAGCCCTCATCCCCAAAAAACAGGGACGAGAGCTTATCTCGCGGTACCACCCTGATTATGGATACAATAAAACGTATCCATCTCTCAAAAATCCCTTAACGCAGGCATACGGCAGTGATTAGCTGCACTCCAGATTAGCTTTCTGTCGTCCTTCATCTAGAGCTTCTTTCAGCTAGGGAAGCTCCTCTCTTCTTCGCAAATGCGATACAGATGGTCTACAACATACTTTATCCTTCAACATTTTCATACAATGTTTCTATATCACGAATTATAGACACCCGAAAAAAGTTTGTCAAATCAATCTTTCCGCTTAAGTGGAAGGTTCTTTTGTATTCCGGCGGATAAAATGATTTTTTGCGTGAATAATAGCTACTTTGATCACAACAAGGGCCGGAACGGCCAAGATTAGTCCCAGAATCCCACCAATTTCTCCTCCAGCTGTTAATGCACCCATAATAATTAAGGGGTGCATATGAAGACTTTTCCCGACAATCAGAGGGGATAGGATGTTTCCTTCTAGAAATTGAAGACCAAACACAATGACTAATGTAATCAATACCAATTTTACGGATGATGTGGCCGCGATAATGACGGCAGGGACTGCCCCGATGATGGGTCCAAAATAGGGAATGACATTTGTAATCCCAACTATTAATCCTAATATCAATGGGTAATTTAAATGGAACATCCAAAACAATAGGGCAGAGACACTGCCTATAATGATACATACCAAGAGTTGTCCCCTAATATAGCTGCCAAGGGATTCATCGACATCTTTAAGAAATTGAGTTCCTTTTCTCCGCCATTGTTTAGGTGTTATATACCAAAATGCCCGTTTTATCAAAGGAAAATCCTTCAACATATAAAAGGCAATAAATGGGATGATCATCATAATTAATGCCGAATTAAGAAAATTAATTAATATATTGACGATAACCGTTAATAAGGAATCCAATTTTTTTTCAAACGCATCAATTCCTTCATCCATCCTAGTCTGTAGACCATCTGGCCATTCTCGTGTGTGGGATTGAAGCATAGTAATCCATTCTCTATATTGCTCTGCTAATACTGGTGCACTTTCAGAGAGATCTTTTATTTGGTCGATGATCGCGGGAACTCCTTTATAAACACAAATGCCGAGTCCACCAAAAAATAGAATATAGATAAGAAAAATAGCAAGTCCTCGGTGAAGGCCCTTTTGATGTAGTTTCTCTACAATTGGATGGAGCAAATAGGTGATAAATCCTCCAATTGCAAACGGAAGAATAATAATGGCAGCGACTTTTAGAATCGGCAGCCAAACAAAGCGAATTTTTAGAAAAACATAAATGGCAATTAATAAAAGGAGTAAAAAACCGATGCGGTAATACCACTTCATTCGAATTTCCACATTCCGAGCCCCCTTTAGGTTAGTGTTAGAGACACGTGGGTGAAATATGCATATAAAAATCCCCCTCTGGTTTGAGGGGGATTCGTTCTAAAACATCGCTCGTTTCACTTTCTTTGTCATTCTTTTCATATTGCGGGCTGACATCATATTATTTCTTTGGGCAACATTATAGGCCGCCATTCCCGCACCAAACGCAATCATCGTCGTCATCATTTTATTCATACGTTTCACCTCTTTAATAGACGTTAATAAGTTTCTGTCACTTTGATAACGATCTAGCTCAGCGTTTCCGCTTTTCTCTCTTAAAGGGTGTAACGACGTTCTTCTTCTTCAAACAAATCGTCCAAGGAACTAAGTGACCCGTCTTCTTCGACTTGATGGGTATTGATTAGGCCTTTGTTTACTGAAAGTTCAATAAAGCAATTCCAACAATAATATTGGTTAATACCAATCTTACCGATATCCTTACTTTGACAATTGGGACACTTTAACATGAAAAGACACCTCACGTATTATTTACATCTACGATAATGGCATCCTTTCCGATTGCTAAGGGCTTCCCGGATTGAATGACTTGTTTGCCTTCCGTAAGATCCGAAAAGAAGCCATCCGTGATTTCGTACCCTATGATTGTGCCCAATTCCTCCTGAAAATATACATCTTTTAACAAACCGAGGGATTCTCCGCTTTTTGAAAGCATCATCATCCCGTCTAATGGCTGTTGATGTGTAAGTGTATATTGGGGATCTTTCAGCTTTACCAAGTAGTCGCTATCCTCAATCATTACCCCATCTGCACCGAAGGAAGCCACTTTTTGGATATCCAAAAAAAAGGATTGTTTGAAAAAAACGCCTTTTTTTACCAATAACCCGTCTACCTTACCGGTGCTCGAGATACATAAATCACTTACCTCGCCAATTTTTTGACCGCTGTTTGTTTCAAAAACAGGCTGTCCTTTCAATAAAGAGAATGTCCGCAAAGAGTGTCCCACCTCCTGTGAACATTCATAGTGTTAGTCATTTAACATAAAATCATAAGGTGTAACGTTTTCCATACCCACCATTGGATTAGCCTGCATGAATTCTTCTTCGTAGGACAATACAGAGCCTATTTTTTCTTCAAGGTTATTATTTTCTTTAGCTGAATTGGGTTCATTCTTTTTACCAACAAGTGGAGTAGCTGAAATTAACTCTTGCAGCTTTTGGCACAAGGTTGTTTGGCGAGAAAGTTCATCCGCTCTTTCTACGCCCATTTTAAGAGCATCGACTTCGCCGCAAAGAATTAAGGATTGTTTACTTCGTGTGATGGCTGTATAGATTAAATTTCTACGTAACATCCGATAATAACTTCTTGTCACTGGCAAAATGACAATCGGGAATTCACTACCCTGCGATTTATGGACGGAGCAGCAATAGGCGTGGGTAATTTGAGTTAAATCTTGTCTGGTATACTCGACTTCATTACCTTCAAAGGAAATGTAAATCATATCCTGTTTTTCAGTGTTTTCCTTCGCATAGATAATCGAGATAATTTCCCCAATATCACCGTTAAAGACATTGCTTTCTGGTTGGTTTACTAGTTGAAGTACTTTATCACCAATCCGATATTTGACCTCACCAAAAGCAATTTCCTTTCTCTTTCCATCAGGATTAGGATTAAAAATTTCTTGCAATAAAACATTCAAGCGGTCGATTCCAGCCGGTCCCCTGTACATAGGCGCTAACACTTGAATATCCTTCGCCGAATAGCCTTTATTTTTGGCATTAAAGGCGACTTTCTCAACCACTTGTGCAACCTGTGTTGTTGAGCATTTAATAAACGAACGATCCGCTTGCTTTACCGTAATATCCGCGGGCAAGTAGCCTTTTTTAATTTCATGGGCAAGTTCAATAATCGAAGAGCCCTCTGCCTGCCGGTAAATATCTGTTAAACGAACGGTAGGTATCCGTTCAGATGTTAGCAAATCCTTTAGAACCTGTCCCGGTCCGACCGATGGTAATTGATCTTCATCACCTACCATGATGACTTGTATATTTTCTGGAAGTGCCTTAAACAATTGATTAGCGAGCCATATATCGAGCATGGAGGTTTCATCTACGATGATAATTTTCCCTTCGAGCGGACTTGCATCGTCACGGTCAAATCCTTCTTGACCATTAAATCCAAGGAGACGATGAATGGTTACCGCGGGCAGACCGGTGGATTCACTCATCCTTTTTGCGGCTCTTCCTGTCGGGGCTGCTAATAAGAACGGAAAGGGTTCGCCTTTTTTCTGGTAATCCTTAAGTTCTAAGGAGCAACCATGCAGTTCTGAATAAAGTTCTACAATTCCTTTGATAACAGTTGTTTTTCCTGTTCCTGGTCCACCTGTTAAAATCAACATTGGCGACATTAACGCCGTTTGGATGGCCTCGCGTTGCGAGGGTGCATATTGCACACCTAGTCGCTCTTCTAAACTTCCTAATGAGAGAAGGAATTCAGACTCCGGAAATTGGTCCTTATATTCTGTTTGTGCAAGGATCCGCTGGATGTTCGTTACCAGCCCCTTTTCGGCAAAATATAGGGATGGCAAGTATACACGTTTCTCTTCACCAATTAATTTACCCTCTTCTTGCAGCTTGATGACTTCATTTGAAATATCTATGTATTCAATTTGATCACGTTTGTTCTCTTCTAAAAGTGTCTTTACTTGCTCTAATAAATCCTCAGCATGTATATATACATGGCCCGTCTGCATGCTTTCATTTTCAAGGATGTAGAGGCAGGCTGCTTTAATTCGATCAGGATGATTTCCTGTTATGCCAAGTTGGTAACCTAGCTCATCAGCTCGCCCAAAACCGATTCCTTCTATATCTTCGACAAGTTTATAAGGATTTTTTTGCATAATTTCAAGCGTTTGATCTTTATAGGCTTGATAAATCCGCATGGAGATCTGTGGTCCAAAGCCATATTGGTTTAAAGCCACCATGACTTGCTCTAATCCTTGATGCTCCATTAATGTATCGTAGAGCATTTTTGCTTTTTCAGAAGGGAGTTTTGGTATGGAATCAAGCAAGGACGGCTGGTTGAGAATCTTTGAGATGGCATCTTCTCCTAAGATTTCAACAATGTTTTCAGCAGTTTTTTTCCCAATCCCCTTAAACATCTCTCCCGATAAATAATTGATGACCCCTTGTTTTGATTGGGGCATGTCTTTACGGAAATGATTGGTATGAAATTGCAGACCAAACTTGGGATGATCCTTAAATTCACCGAAAAAGATATAGGTCTCCTGTTCATGGATTTTTGGAAAATAACCGGTGACCACAGCTTCTTTGTCCTCATATGGATGATTTGTTTCATCGACTCTTATTCGCAAAACCGTATAAAGGTTTTGTTCATTGTGGAATATGGTGACAATCGGTCTGCCCTTTACGAATTTCCCCTGTTCAGCAAATAAATCCAACGTGTCTTGCTTTTCCATTTGGCTCCCTCCCTTCTCTAAAAAAATGATTGTTATTGGTTACTTTCTAATAATTTTTTCGCGTGACCTGCAAGCAGATGGTCAGGTTGAATGTCGAGTGCTTTATTTAACATTTCTAATGCTTTGGCTGGATTGTCTTGAAAAGCGTAGGAGACACCTAAATTATAAAAAGCATCGGAATGAGCTGGATCCAATTCGATACATTTTTCAAATTGAATGACAGCCTCAGCAATTAATTCTAACTGTGCTAGGCATAATCCGTATTGAAAACGAGCTTCCGCATCATTCTCATTTAATTCCACACTTCTTTGTAAGTAAGGGAGTGCAAATTTCCCCTGATCCAACTGAACAAGAGTCAGCCCTAACATGAAATAATTATCACTAGATTGCAGACCCTTTTTCATGGCCGTCTCAAACATATTCTTTGCTTCGTTAAATAGGTCCTTGCTAAATAACAAAGTTCCAATACTATAATAAGCCGCCGCAGCGTTTTCATCTATTTCAATGGATTTTTGATAAAAGTTTAGAGCCTTTTCGTCGTCCCCAACCGCGGAAAGGACATTTCCGAAATTAATATAGGCAACAGGGTCGTTTGGGTTTTCTTGAATGGCTTCATTAAAGGCCTTTGCCGCCTCTTCCAGGTTGCCTTCCTGCATGTATTGTACACCTAATTGGTTTTTATCCATTATTACCACTCCAATCTAAGAGAAAGTATATCATATTTTATAAAAAAATAATTTCAAGAGTTGTAAGAGGATTTTTATTTGAGTGTTTAGGGGAGGATCTCGCGGATTTTCGGAGGGATTTCGCCAATTAGAGATTTAATTTCGCCTAGTTTGATGCTTATTTCGCCAAACTTTGGAAGAATCTCGCCAACTTTCACTCTTATTTCGCCAAACTGTATTTACCTGCTAAACTGGGCGGTGGATTTCGCCAAGTTTGATGTTTATTTCGCCAAACCCTGGAGGAATTTCGCCAACTTTAATGTTTATTTCGCCAAACCCTGGAAGGAATTAGCCAACTTTCATTTTTATTTCGCCAATCAGGTAATTTACCTGCTATACCTGGCAGTGGATCTGACCAAATTTGAAGTGTGTTTCGCCAAAACTACGGCATAATTCCACCAACTATTAATTTTTTCCGCCAATCAAGAGTCTTCCCACAAAAAAACCTGATTCCAATTGAGGAATCAGGTCTTCTATTAACCAACATAAGTTAAACGTTCACCATTTTTAAATACATGATCAATGGTCCCACCGCCGAGACATTCATCACCATTATAAAAAACAACCGCTTGTCCTGGTGTGATCGCGCGAATTGGTTCATCGAAAATAACTTCCACTTGATTATCTTCCAAGAGACGAACGGTTACGTGATTGTCTTCCTGGCGATAGCGGAATTTTGCAGTACATTTGAATTCAGTTGGTTTTTCTCGGTCAGATACCCAGCTGACACCTACAGCTGTAATCGAGTCTGAATAAAGTTTTTCATTATGAAAACCTTGACCAACATAAAGGACATTTCTTTCTAAATCCTTACCGATTGCAAACCATGGTTCACCAGAACCGCCAATTCCTAGGCCATGACGTTGGCCAATTGTGTGATACATTAAGCCTTCGTGTTTACCTTTTACTTCACCTGCGAACGTCTCCATGTTCCCTGGCTGGGCCGGCAAATATTGACCTAAGAACTCTTTAAAATTCCGTTCACCAATAAAACAAATCCCCGTGCTATCTTTTTTCGTAGCGGTAGCAAGGTTTGCTTCCCTAGCAATTTCCCGGACTCTTGGTTTTTCAAGATTTCCAATAGGGAACATTACCTTACTTAATTGATCCTGGGTCAGTTGGTTCAAGAAATACGTTTGATCCTTATTTTCATCCAGACCGCGGAGCATTTTATATTCTCCATCCCGATACTCAACTTGAGCATAGTGCCCTGTCGCTAAGTAGTCAGCTCCTAAATTCATTGCATGTTCAAGGAAAGCTTTAAATTTAATTTCCTTATTGCACATTACATCTGGATTTGGGGTCCGTCCTGCTTTATATTCTTCAAGGAAATAGGTAAATACCTTATCCCAATATTGTTTTTCAAAATTTACTGCATAATACGGAATGCCGATTTGGTTACAAACACGTATAACATCTTCATAGTCTTCTGTTGCTGTACAAAAACCAGTATCATCCGTGTCATCCCAGTTTTTCATAAAAATTCCGATGACATCGTAGCCTTGCTGCTTCAACAAAAGTGCTGCTACAGAAGAATCTACTCCACCAGACATTCCGACTACCACTCTTGTGTTTTTCGGATCTTTTCTTTCCAATGATTTCACCCCTCTATTGCAAAAAACCTTTACTAAATTTATTTTTTCAAACGTGCAACAATTCTTGCCGTTTCTTCCGCAGCCTTAACAACGTCTTCATTGGTTGTATTATAGCCAAAGCTGAAACGAATCGAATTTGTTAATCGTTCTGAGTTTTTACCAAACATGGCAACAAGCACATGGGAAGGTTCAATTGAGCCGGCCGTGCATGCTGAACCGCTCGATACAGCAATTCCAGCTATATCAAGATTGACGAGCATTGCTTCCACACTTGTCCCAGGAAAGCTTAAGTTTAATACATGAGGCAAAGATTTTTCAAGTAATCCGTTTATGTCAAATTCTACATCCAGCTCTCGCAGCTTATTGATCAACGTTCTTTTCAGTTCAAGGAATTGTTCGCGCTTAGCCTCTCGATTTTCATTTGATATTAAAACAGCTTCATGAAAACCAACAATAGCGGCAATATTTTCAGTCCCTGCCCGTCTCTTTCGTTCTTGCTCACCACCGAAGGAACGTGGAGAAAGCTTAATATTTGATTTTGAAAAAAGGAAACCTACTCCTTTTGGTCCATTAATTTTATGGGCCGAGACAGATAATAAATCAATGAAGCTATGATTGACATCAATTTCTTCAACGCCATATGCTTGTACAGCATCCGTATGGAAGATTGCTTGATGATCTTTTAATAACAGTCCAATTTCTGAAATTGGTTGAAGTGTACCCACTTCGTTGTTACCGTACATAATCGACACCAAGATGGTATCTTCTCTTAAAGCTTCTCGCAGCTCAGCCAGCGAAATTTGCCCATTTTGGTCCACTGGTAAGTACGTAACCTCAAAACCCATTTTTTCTAACTTATGACATGCGTGAAGAACAGCATGGTGCTCAATTTCAGTGGTAATAATATGTTTGCCCTTATGCTGATATGTTTCAGCGACTCCAAATAACGCCATATTATCTGCTTCTGTTCCGCCACTTGTAAAAATAATCTCAGTTACCTTTGCGCCAATGCTGCCTGCTAGCACCGAACGTGCCTGGTCAATCAGGTGACGAGCTTCCCTCCCATAAGAATGGATACTTGAAGGATTCCCGAAAGTTGCTTGCATCACCTCAAGCATTTTTTCAATAACCATGGGATGCATAGGCGATGTAGCCGCATGGTCGAGATAGATTCGTTCCACATTTACACCTTCTATCAAATAATTCTCAATGTTACTTTTTTACCCTAAATATAAAACATATATCCTTCTGGCGTTTCGTCATTACTATGATTCGCTAAATCCTCTAAGGTAGTATTGTCCAAAACGTCCTTTATGGCATCCCGAATTCGAATCCACAATTCCCGCTTAGCTGGTTCTTCATCTTCAATCCCTTCAACCGGTGCAATCGGTCCTTCTAGGACACGGATCACATCACCTGCAGTAATTTTAGATGGGGTGTTAGTTAAGATATAGCCGCCGTATGCACCACGAATGCTTTTTACTAAACCTGCATTCCGCAATGGGGCAATTAATTGTTCTAAATAATGTTCGGATAAATCATTCGCTTGTGCAATTGTTTTTAATGATGTTGGACCCTCGCCGTGCTTTTTGGCAAGCTCTATCATAATCGTTAAACCATAGCGACCTTTTGTTGAAATTTTCATATCGCACCTCTTTTTTTATCTATAAAATATCAATTAAAATCCTTAGTAATTTGATAGGCATTAAAATTATATCATATTCTACTTTAATATGCTTTTTCAATGGAAAATGGTAAAGTAAGGCTATATATCGTTAGATTGTATTAAATTTTGGAGAGATGTAACATGCAGCAAAAGCCTTTAGCATTTAGGATGCGGCCTAAAACGATTGAAGAAGTTGTCGGGCAGCAGCATTTGGTTGGCGATGGAAAAATCATATCAAGAATGGTGAAAGCAAAACAACTGACCTCGATGATTTTATATGGTCCTCCCGGTATAGGCAAAACATCCATTGCCAGCGCGATTGCCGGCAGCACCAAATATGCCTTCCGCACCCTTAATGCTGTCACGAATAATAAAAAAGATATGGAAATTGTTGCCGCCGAGGCAAAAATGTCTGGAAAAGTTATTTTGCTTCTTGATGAAGTCCATCGTTTAGATAAAGGGAAGCAGGATTTTTTATTACCATATTTAGAAAACGGGATGATCGTTTTAATTGGTGCTACCACGAGTAATCCGTATCATGCTATCAACCCAGCAATCCGGAGCCGCTGTCAAATCTTCGAGTTAAAACCACCTACACCCGATGAAGTAAAATTGGCATTAAATCGTGCCCTCGAGGATGAGGAACGCGGGTTCGGAAAGATAAAGGTAGAAATCGCAGAAGAGGCCTTGCTGCATTTTGCCCAAGGATCCAATGGGGACGTAAGAAGTTCACTCAATGCCTTAGAATTAGCTGTATTGTCCACTGATACAGATGATAATGGGATCATTCATATTGATGTAGAAACAGCAGAAGAGTGTTTGCAAAAAAAGAGCCTTGTTGCCGATAAAGACGGGGATGGGCATTATGATGTTCTATCAGCTTTTCAAAAGTCGATCCGGGGAAGCGACGTTAACGCTGCCCTCCATTATCTCGGCCGATTAATCGAAGCAGGAGACATGCCAAGTATCAGCCGAAGATTAATTGTGATTGCCTATGAAGATGTCGGGTTAGCTAATCCAGCAGTTGGTGCACGCACGTTAGCGGCGATTGAAACGGCTGAGAGAATCGGCTTTCCTGAGGCAAGAATCCCACTTGCAAATGCGGTGATTGAATTATGTCTGTCACCAAAATCGAACTCGGCTGTTTTGGCTATTCAGGCTGCACTCGAAGATATCCAAAAAGGCATCGTTGGCGAAGTACCTGACCATCTAAAGGATGCTCATTATAAAGGAGCAAAGGAACTTGGAAGAGGAATCGACTACAAGTACCCACACGACTACGAAAACGGCTGGGTCCCGCAGCAATATCTACCCGATAGGTTAAAACACAAACAATACTATCAACCAAAGAAAACAGGAAAATTCGAACAAGCCCTTGCAATCGTATACGAAAAGTTAACAAGGAAAAAATAGGGTGTCAGGCACCATGTGAATTCTTCACATGATGCCTGACACCCCTTTCTTTTTTATGAGGCCACATCCCGTTTCTTGAAGACTGTGAAGGCTAAGAGTTGGAATACGGCAAAGTAGATGAGCAGCATGATGATTGAGAATGACATTGACATCCCTTCGACCATTGGTGTTCCTTCCACATATTGCATAAGATTTGTGTTGGCAAACAAGATGTATTTAGCCCAGCTAAATTTCAAGGACAAAAGGACAGTAAATTGTGCCCCGGTGAACAATAAAAACAATGATAAGCCGATAGCTAAGGAACTGTTACGGAATACAGATGAAATCATGAATGCCATCGTCGCTAACATAATCGTATCAATCGAACTTAATCCGTAATAAATCATTAAGTGGATAATAATGGGTTGTTCCGTTACTTGCCCATTGGAATAATTCAAATATGGCACCGGTTGTTCCGGCATTCCAAAAAGGATTGTACCAAGTAGAGCCGAGAAAACGAACAAAACAGCCAGCAGCCCGAACGCAAATAAAATCACGGTTAAATATTTCGAGGTTAATATCTTGCTGCGGTTGATTGGTCGTATTAATAACAATTTGATGGTTCCCCAGTTGAATTCACTGGCAACAATTCCTGCTGAAATGATAATTGTAAATAAGCCAGGCAAAATAATCAGTTGGGACGCATCTTTTACAAATGTCCAGACATTATATTTTTCATTAAAGGGGATATGATGCTTGATGCGGTAATCATTTATTGCGATTTCCTCTTTATAAAATTGCTTCTCCAGCTTTGAAGTGCTTTGATTCATCTGCTTCTTTAGGGCTTCATTCTCCTGCACTAATGTCTGTTCCCAATTTTTATCGAGGTTGAAATCCTTTTCTTGATATTTGTGAAAAATACCGAAGATCGCAGTGATGACTACTAGAATGGCAATCATTACATAGGTCCCAGGCCGTTTAAAAATTTTCATCCATTCATTTTTAATTAAATTAACCACGGCTTGGCACCCCCTTTTCGGTTGTCAATTCAAGGAAACGATCTTCTAACGTCTTTGCAATTTCTTTGACCGCAAAAACCTGAATATCTTCAGCGACGTATTGTTTAATTAGAATCGGGATTTGTTGTTTTGGAAGTTCAATAGTTATTCCATTCCTAGAACGGTTCGCTCGAACATTGGGATAGTGAACTCCAATCAGATTTAAGGCTTTATCCGCGGGGACTACTTCTAGTTCATAGATCGTTTCAGAAGTGCCGTGGACAAGTTCCTGGACAAGATGCACATCAATTAAGCGGCCATTTTGGATAATGCCAATCCGATCACACATCATTTCCATTTCTGAAAGCAGATGGCTAGAAACAATCACAGCGAGATTTTTTTCACGTGCTAAGAGACGGACATAATCGCGAATCTCTCGGATACCAGCAGGATCTAATCCATTTGTTGGTTCGTCCAAAATCAAGACTTGAGGGTCATGTAAGAGACACTGAGCCAATCCTAGTCTTTGGCGCATTCCAAGAGAATAGGTTTTTACCTTATCGTGGATCCGATCAGTTAATCCTACTAATTCTACTATTTCAGCAATCTTCTCTTTGGAAATACCATTTGCCATTCTTGCATAGTGAATTAAATTTTGGTACCCCGTCAAGAATTTATACATTTCCGGGTTCTCCACAATTGCACCGATATGACGAACAGCCTCTTCAAAATTAGTCTTAATACTGGAACCGCCAACCTCAATGTCTCCGGATGTAATCGCCATCAAACCTACAATCATTCGAATCGTTGTTGTTTTTCCGGCACCATTTGGACCTAAAAAGCCAAATACCTCTCCTTTATTTACCTGAAAGCTAATATTATCTATGATCGTTCGTCCTTTAATGACTTTCGTTACGTTCTTCAACTCGACAATTTTTTCCAAACTCTCTCTCCTCTCTATGTATTCTCACACTAGTTTATCGTATTATAGAAAAATTTACCTCCTAAAACTATTTAACAAAAGAAAGGCCCCAAACCAATAAAAGTTCAGGGCCAACAAAAACATTTATTTCTCATCCGATACACGTTGAATTTTAATGCTGCTTAATAATTGTCGCACCACATAACTTGCCATGATCAAACCAGCTGCTGATGGGACAAAAGCATTTGATGCAGGCGGCATTTGCGCTTTGCGGATCGGTGCATTTTCGTTTCCTACTTCTTTTTTAATATCTTCACGAATCACAATCGGGCTTTCATCAGAGAACACGACCGGAATTCCTTTGTGGATTCGTTCCTTACGCAGTTTCGTACGAATGACTTTGGCAATCGGATCCGTATGGGTCTTTGAAATATCCGCAATTTTAAAACGGGTTGGGTCCATTTTATTGGCTGCTCCCATACTTGAAATGATGGGAATATTTCTTTTTAAACATTCCTTCATTAAATGAATTTTATAAACAATCGTATCTGAAGCATCAACCACAAAGTCTAATTTGTGGCTAAAAATTTGCTCATAGGTTTCTTCTGTATAAAACATTTTTAAGGAAATTACTTCGCAGTCAGGATTAATATCTCTAATCCGCTCCTCCATTATTTCCACTTTCGGCCTTCCAACAGTGGAAAGCAAAGCAATCAATTGGCGGTTGATATTGGTAATATCTACATCGTCTTTATCTATCAAAATTAACCGGCCGACGCCTGAACGAGCTAGTGCCTCGGCAGCAAAAGAACCGACACCGCCGATACCTAAAACGGCGACCGTACTGTTTTTCATAATTTCTAGGCCTTCCTTACCAATGGCAAGTTCGTTACGTGAAAATTGATGCAGCATGAATTTCACTCCAATTATTAAATTCGTTATGTTTCTTTTTCCCGATTAAAAATATATCATACACTCCATCAAAAACAAGTATCTTGATAGGAATAATGAAGTAAAAAGCAAAATAAAACCTCCCGAATTGTCCAGGAGGTTGATCATTTTGCAAATAGAAAAGAGTCCCAATTATGCCGTCACTTTTAACATCCTTAGTTTTGATCCCGCATTCAGCAGGGGGGTGCCCTGTTCCCGAAATTGTAAGTCCCCTTACCCGTGTAAGAGTGGGGCATTTACGCAATCAGGAAACTCTAGACTCCCGGATAATTAATGTTCGGTCAAAACTTCAGGCAACGCAACGTACATCTCAGGACTCTTCTTTGTTGCTTTTATAATAGCATATTGAAAAAGCTGATTCAAGGTTTCATGAAAGCGAATTCCTGCTATTTTTTAACATTTAGTGACAAATATAATTCCTTCAATTGGGCCTCAGAAACTTCACCCGGAGCGTCCGTTAACAAGCAGCTTGCGCTAGCGGTTTTAGGAAATGCAATGGTATCTCTTAGGTTTGTGCTTCCTGCAAGAAGCATAACCAATCGGTCCAATCCAAGCGCGACCCCCCCGTGTGGCGGTGTTCCATAATCAAACGCATTTAATAAGAAACCGAATTGCTCATTTGCCTGTTCGGGTGTAAATCCAAGAATGTTAAACATTTTTTCTTGGATAGGACGTTCGAATATACGGAGTGATCCGCCGCCAAGCTCATATCCATTTAAGACGATATCGTATGCTTGGGCACGCACTTTGGAAGGATCAGAATCTAAATATTCAAGGTCTTCCCTAAACGGCATTGTAAATGGATGATGTGCGGCATAGTAACGGCCTTCTTCTTCATCGTACTCAAGGAGCGGCCAGTCTGTTACCCATAAGAAATTGAATAAACTTGGGTCAATTAAATCTAAATCTCTTGCCAACTTTTGACGAAGGGCCCCTAATGCATCAGCGACAACCTTTTTCTTGTCGGCAACAAATAGAAGTAAATCTCCTTCGGCTGCTTCAAGGGTCGCTTTAAGCGCTTGAGCGTCCTCTTCTGAGAAGAATTTAGCAATCGGACCCTTTAGCCCTTCAGAATCAACTTTAAGCCACGCAAGCCCCTTCGCGCCATATACAGCAACAAACTCTGTTAAGGCATCTATGTCTTTACGTGAGTAGTTGTCAGCTGCACCTTTCACATTGATTGCTTTTACTTGGCCGCCATTTGCCACTGCCGATGCAAACACTTTAAAGCCTGAGTCTTTAACGATTTCGGAGAGATCAACTAGCTCTAATCCAAAACGGGTATCAGGTTTATCCGAGCCGTAGCGGCTCATTGCCTCGTCATATGTCATCCTCGGGAATGACTCAGGCAGGTCTACACCTTTTACTTCTTTCATTAACTGCCTCATCATTTTTTCCATCATGCCCATGATATCTTCTTGGCTTAAAAAGCTTGTTTCGATATCGATTTGGGTAAATTCTGGCTGACGGTCTGCACGTAAATCCTCATCGCGGAAACAGCGAGCAATTTGATAATAGCGTTCAATGCCGCCAACCATAAGCAATTGTTTAAAAAGCTGTGGTGACTGTGGCAGGGCATAGAACTCGCCAGGATGAACACGGCTAGGTACTAAATAATCCCGCGCCCCCTCAGGAGTACTTTTTGTCAAAATAGGTGTTTCAATATCTAAGAAGCCTTCTCCATCAAGAAAATCTCTGATTTGCTTGGTCACTTGATGACGCATCTTAAGGGTTTCAAAAATAACCGGACGACGGAAATCAAGGTAGCGGTATTTTAAACGAACATCTTCAGACGCATCCGTTTTATCAGAGATCATAAATGGCGGTGTCTTGGCTTCATTAATGATTGTTACTTTTTCTGCCTGCACTTCAATTTTTCCAGTTTTCAGGTTATCATTGAAGGTAGCTACCTCGCGCGCTACAACAGTTCCAACTATATCTAAAACATACTCGTTACGGATTTTTTCAGCAATTTGCAATGCTTCTTGTGATAAATCCGGATTAAAAACTACTTGAACAATCCCTGAACGGTCGCGAAGATCAATAAATATTAATCCGCCAAGGTCGCGTCTTTTTTGGACCCAACCCTTCAAGGTTATTTTTTCACCGACTGCTGATTCTGGTACTTCCCCACAAAAATATGTTCTGCCAAACATAATTATCCCCCTCTTAATCCTGCAACTCTTGGAATTGCTTAATAAACGTTGCTAAATCAATTTCTACTTGCTCACCTGTAGCCATATTTTTTACATTGATTTTATTATTTTTAAGCTCTTCATCGCCTAAAACCGCTACAAACTTAGCTTTCAGACGGTCAGCTGCTTTAAATTGAGCTTTAATTTTTCGATCCAAATAATCTCTTTCTGCTGAAAAACCTGCCCGCCGCAGCTGCTGTAACAATCCAACAGTATAATCTTTAGCTTCTTCGCCGAGTGCGGCAAGGTAACAATCAATGCCCTCGTTTGATGCAAGTTCAATCCCTTCTGCATCAAGAGCCGCAATAAAGCGTTCAATACTTAAGGCAAAGCCGATACCTGGTGTTTCAGGCCCGCCAATTTCTTCAGCTAAACCATTATAACGACCGCCGCCGCATAACGTAGTGATCGCACCAAACCCTTCGGCATTACTCATAATTTCAAACGCCGTGTGGTTGTAATAATCAAGTCCACGAACTAAGTTGGCATCAACTTCGAAAGGAATATCCAATTGGGTTAAATACTTCTGTAATTTCTCAAAATATTCCTTAGAAAAATCATTTAGGAATTCAAGGATCGAAGGTGCTGTTAACATCAATTCATGCTCGCGGTCCTGCTTACAATCCAAGATTCGAAGTGGATTTTTTTCAAGGCGATTTTGACAGTCATGACAAAACTCACCGATTCTTGGTTTGAAGTGATTTACAAGTGCATCGCGGTGAGCACTGCGACTTTCCTTATCACCAAGGCTGTTAATAATCAGCTTCAGCTTTTTTAAACCCATTTCTTTATATAAGTTCATTGCTAGGGAAATGACTTCGGCATCAATGGCGGGGTCATTACTGCCTAATGCTTCAATTCCGAATTGGACAAACTGGCGAAAGCGTCCTGCTTGTGGACGTTCATATCGGAACATTGGTCCCATGTAGTAAAGCTTAACTGGCTGATTAGCCAGACCAAACATTTTTTTCTCCACGAAAGAGCGGACAACAGCTGCGGTACCTTCTGGTCTAAGTGTAAGACTTCGTTTGCCGCGGTCTTCAAATGTGTACATTTCTTTCTGAACAATATCCGTGCTATCGCCAACGCCTCTTGAAAAAAGATCTGTATGTTCGAAAATTGGGGTGCGAATCTCTTTATATTGATATTTCTCACAAAGTTCACGGGCTTTAGCTTCAATCAGTTGCCACTTTTCTACCTCACCGGGTAAAATGTCTTGCGTTCCTCGAGGAATGCTTATGGACATAGTGGAAAACCTCCTTATTTTTTCTTATGTAAGTAGACAGGATGCATCACTTGTTTCCATTAAAAAACAAAAAACTCCCATCCCTTGTATGAATACAAGGGACGAGAGTTTGATTAATCCCGCGGTGCCACCCTAGTTGAAGGCATAAACAACATGCCTTCCTCTTTAACAGTTAACGCCTGCTACGTTCTTCTCCTACTAGAGGGTACCCTTTTTCAGAGAGAAGCCTACGGAGTGTTCATTCATTAAGTTCCATGTAGAAATGCTTTCAGCCCAGGACATTTCCTCTCTATTCATGAGTTTGCTTAATTACTATGCTCCATCATTGGTGTATCACAATATGTCATTTTATTTAATTAATATTACGGAGCATCGCAGGTATTGTCAATAGCCATTTATGATCTTTCTAAATGTTTTTTTAACTTTCTGACATCACCAATTGTTATTCCGAATTCTGATGCAAGTTCAAACGAGGTTGCATGCTGTTCCTTTTGAATAAAATCATGAAAATCAACACCGAAAAGCCGTCCATCCATCGATTGGATGTTCATTCCTTTTTCACTTGCTCTCATTACTAATCACCTCAGCCTTTTCTTCATTACTGATATTATCTCCACCATTCGTGAAAAACTTGCATCCTTGATAGGGATTTCTCACCAAATTGGTCAATATTAGCAATTTAGGAATGATTTTCAGCTTTTTATACGCTAAAATAAAATAAATAGAAAAGGAGGGTGTTATGGTCAAAAAAAGTAGTTTATTGCTATTATCTATTATTCTTATTATTGGGGCCTTTCTTCCTCATAGTAAAAGTGTGGCAGCAACAGAGTCCATTACGATTTCCACCGATTTTGTCAATGTCCGCGGTGGTCCGGGTCTGAGTTACCCTCTTGTAAAAACAGTAAATCGGGGCGAAACGTATCCAATCGTGACAGAACAGGACGATTGGATTGAAATTGAACTTGCCAATGGTCAAACGGGCTGGCTCGTTAATTGGCTCGTCACCAAAGAAACAGGTTCAAATAACACTGGTGTCACAGCAAATTCGGCTATAAAAACTAATTACGGTATCGTGAATGCTGATACCTTAAATATGCGCCAGGAACCTTCTGCATTCAGTCCGGTTGTTGGGAAACTTACCTATGGGACAAGCGTAACCATGTATTCGAAACAAGACAATTGGCTGGAAATTGGTTTTTCTAATTTAAGAGGATGGGTTAATTCTGAGTTTATTGACGGCCAAGCGACAGGTTCCTCAACATCAGATACTGCACAAAAGAGTGGCATGATTGGAACAGTAACAGCTGACAGCCTTAGTGTCCGCTCGAGTGCCTCATTGAATTCCAACACCATTGGGACTGTAACCATGGGGGAAAGTTTTACGATCGTAGAAGAAATGAATAATTGGGCGAAGATAGAGTACGAGTCTGGTAGTTTCGGGTGGGTAGCCGGTTGGTTTCTTGAGAAAGTGGCCTCCAGATCTCAAACCGGACAAGCCGTGAAGAAAAATATCATTACGATAATAAATAACGGGACAAATATCCGCAAAGGACCGGATGTACAATCAGATGTTATCGAACGGACCAATACAGGCGCAACGTATACAGTGAAAAGTATCATCAATGACTGGTATGAAATTAAGTTAGAGGATGGGAGAATTGGTTATATTGCTGGCTGGCTGGTCTCCATTAACGGAACCAAACCACAGATTAAAAAAACAGGTGCTGAAGGCTATCTTTATAATAAAACAATTGTCCTTGATCCAGGGCATGGCGGTACGGATAAAGGGGCAACTGGAGTCAGCGGTATTTATGAAAAGGACCTCACACTTCGGACGGCACAGCTTTTGTCAGATAAATTAATGGCAGCAGGGGCTAATGTCTACATAACGAGAAAAGATGATTCTTATTTACAACTTGCCTCCCGCGTGAATATGGCACGCAGCTACAATGCCGATGCCTTTATCAGTCTTCATTACGATAGCAATGTAGATTCAAGTATCCATGGTATGACTGGCTATTACTATCACTCCTATCAACAAACCCTTGCTGAATCCATTTTTGCATCAACCGTCGGCCATACAAAAATGACAAGTCGTGGGGTTCGATTTGGTGATTTCCATGTCATCCGTGAAAATAGTCAAAAAGCTGTTTTAATGGAACTAGGTTATCTAAGCAATCCGGCTGAAGAAATGATGATAAAATCTGCCGGATTCCAAGAAAATGCGGCTTCAGGTTTATTTGATGGATTGGCCAGATATTTTAAAGAAAATCCATAACCAAAAAGGCTTAGCACTAAATTTAAGTGCTAAGCCCTTTTTATGCTTTACTTTCAATAATCAACGTCACGGGACCGTCATTGATTAATTCAACATCCATCATGGCACCAAATATGCCGGTTTCAACACGAATTCCCTTTTCACGGAGCATACTATTAAAAACCTCATAAAGTTCAACAGCCTGGTCTGGACGTGCCGCTCCCATGAAATTAGGCCTTCTTCCCTTTCGACAATCACCGTAAAGGGTAAATTGTGATACTGAGAGAATTTCACCACCAACATCCATTAAAGAGAAATTCATCTTTCCATCTTCATCTTCAAAAATACGGAGATTGGCAATTTTATCAGCTAGATAGGCCGCGTCCTCTTCCTTATCATCATGGGTAACACCGACAAGTAAGACAAGCCCTTTGGTTATTTGCCCCGTTACTTCCCCTGCAACGGTTACGCTGGCATTTTTACTTCGTTGAACAACTACACGCATTTTGAAACTCCTTAATTCATCATTCGACGTACTGAATAGATATCTGGGATCTGTTTAATGCGCTCGACCACTTTTTGTAAGTGCGCCACATTATGGATTGCAATCGACATGTTAATTGTAGCCATTTTATTTCGATCTGTTTTACCAGAAACAGCAGAGATATTGGTTTTCGTTTCATTTACTGCTTGGAGCACCTCATTCAGAAGCCCTCTGCGGTCATAGCCGCTAATTTCAATGTCAACATTATATTCTTTCCGGTCATTTAAAGAAGATTCCCATTCAACCGGGATCAACCTTGACTGGGCATCATTGGAATCAATATTCGTGCAATCCGAACGATGAACAGATACCCCGCGTCCTTTAGTAATAAAACCGACAATCTCATCGCCAGGTACAGGGTTACAACATCTAGATAATCGAATCAGTAAATTATCAATACCAGAAACACGGACACCGGATTCACGCTTTTTCGTTGCTGGGAAGGTTTTTAAATCCGTTATGGCATTGGTAATATTCGAGCTCTGTTCTTGATCTCTCTTTTTACGCCATTTCTCAGTCAGACGGTTTGCCACCTGTAGGGCCGTTACACCATTATAGCCCACCGCTGCATACATATCTTCTTCATTGGAAAAATTAAACTTCTCAGCAACTTTTTTCAGATTGTCTGTGGTTAATATTTCTTTAATATCAAATTCCATATTACGAATTTCTTTTTCAACTAACTCTTTACCTTTATCAACATTTTCATCACGGCGCTGTTTCTTAAAGAAAGCTCGAATCTTGTTTTTCGCTTGCGAGGTTTGCGCGAGCTTCAACCAATCCTGACTTGGGCCGTATGAATGTTTCGATGTAAGGATTTCAATAATATCGCCGGTTTTAAGTCGATAGTCAAGGGTAACCATTTTGCCATTCACTTTTGCACCTATCGTCTTATTGCCAATTTCAGAGTGAATTCGATAAGCAAAATCAATAGGAACAGAACCAGATGGCAACTCGATTACATCACCTTTTGGCGTAAATATAAACACCATATCGGAAAATAAGTCGATTTTCAATGACTCCATAAACTCTTCCGCGTTGGCAGTATCATTTTGAAATTCAAGAATTTCTCTAAACCAGGTTAATTTTTGTTCAAAAGTAGTGCTATCGTTGATTGCTTCTTTGCCCTCTTTATATGCCCAGTGAGCCGCAACCCCGAATTCCGCAATCCGATGCATTTCCTTCGTTCTAATCTGAACCTCAAGTGGATCTCCCTTTGGCCCGATTACCGTGGTATGTAACGATTGATACATATTCGGCTTCGGCATCGCAATATAATCCTTAAAACGGCCAGGCATCGGCTTCCAGCAGGTGTGAATGATCCCTAGGACAGCATAGCAATCTTTAATACTGTTCACGACGATGCGTACGGCTAGTAAATCATAAATTTCACTGAACTGCTTATTTTGCAAAGCCATTTTTCGGTAAATACTATAAATATGCTTAGGGCGGCCAGAAAGCTCTGCTTTAATAGCCACTTCTCCCATTCGGCTTTTTACTTCCTCAATGACATCCTCTAAATATTGCTCGCGTTCGGCTCTCTTTTTTTTCATTAAGTTTACAATTCGATAGTATTGCTGCGGATTTAAATACCTTAATGCTGTATCTTCGAGTTCCCATTTAATTTTAGAGATCCCCAGACGATGTGCCAAAGGTGCAAAAATTTCAAGTGTTTCATTTGAAATCCGACGCTGCTTTTCTAAAGGAAGATGTTTAAGTGTCCGCATATTATGCAAACGGTCGGCAAGCTTAATCAGAATAACCCGGATATCCTGAGCCATGGCCACAAACATTTTTCTGTGATTTTCTGCTTGCTGTTCCTCGTGAGATTTATATTTAATTTTCCCTAATTTTGTTACCCCGTCGACAAGCATCGCCACTTCGTCATTAAAAGCTGTTTCTATATCTTTTAAGGATACACTCGTATCTTCAACAACGTCGTGAAGAAAACCAGCTGCAACCGTAGCAGGATCCATCTCCAAGTCAGCTAAAATACCCGCAACCTGGATGGGGTGGATGATGTAGGGTTCGCCTGATTTTCGATATTGTTCACGATGAGCATGTTTTGCGAATTCGTATGCATTTTTTACTAATTCAACATGTTCCTCATTTAAGTAGTTCCGAGTCTTGTCGATGACTTGGTCGGCAGTCAACACTAAATCATTCGCCATGAAATCACCTTTATTTTCGTCTCATTTTATTTATATAAATGTCATTCGCTAAAAATTAGTTTCTTGAATATGAATGATTGTTTCTATTATCGAAAAAATCAGCCAAGTTGTAAAGGGATTGAGAAGTTTTTTTATTCTGCTCTGTTAATTTAACTGTTGATTTCCGTTCCAGGCGCTTCGCTTTCCGCGGGCGTTGCGGGGAGCCTCCTCGGCGCTTTTAGCGCCTGCGGGGTCTCCCCTGCCCCGTACTCCCGCAGGAGTCTTCGCGCCCTCCACTCCAATCAACAGAGTGACAAAATAAATAATATCCTCTAACATAGTCTTTAATTATATAAAGAGAGCACTCGCGCTTCGAGTGCCCTCACTAATGGTTTAATAATGCATTAATGTTAAAACATCATAACCATCAAGTTTTTGTCTGCCTTCTAAATAGCTTAACTCAACTAGGAACGCAATACCGGCAACTACACCGCCAAGCTGCTCCACTAATTGAATCGTAGCATCAATTGTTCCGCCGGTAGCTAACAAATCATCCGTAATAAGGACGCGTTGCCCCGGCTTAATAGCATCTTTATGGATGGTTAGAATATCTTTCCCATATTCAAGACCATAACCTACCTTAATGGTTTCTCTAGGAAGCTTTCCTTCTTTACGAACAGGGGCAAAACCAATCCCTAAGGCATAAGCCACAGGACAGCCAATAATGAAACCACGGGCTTCAGGTCCAACGATAATATCTATCTTACGTTCCTTGGCATAAGCAACGATTTGGTCTGTTGCATATTTATAAGCTTCTCCATTATTCATTAAAGGAGTAATATCTTTAAATTTAATTCCTTCTTTTGGCCAGTCAGGCACAATTGTAATAAATTCCTTTAAGTCCATTCTGTAATTGCCTCCTCAAATTCAACCGACTCTTGAATTACTTGATCGAACCAGCCTTTTAATTCTTGAAAGGACGAAAACAATAACTCTCTTTCAAGTTCATATTGTGCTTGTTTTAACTGATAGGTTCGAGAGTCCGTTAAGTCACGCTTTTGCGCTCCAGTTTTTAAAGTGATAAATCCATTGTTTATTGTAACAAAATCTAGGTCAGAAAACACCTTTGACATAAAGTTAATGGTTTCCTGTGACCAACCGCGGTGTTTAGCAAGTTCATCACCATTACGTTTAAGATCAATCGGCCCTTTCTTTAAGAGGAAAGCATAAAACCATTTAAAATGATCACGTGTCGGAACCGTGCTGAAGAAATCACTTGATTCTTTATAAAAATAAGCATAAATCCTAGCAGGTTGTTTTCCTTTAAATAAAACCTTAAGAATCTCTTTCGATGATGGAAAATCAACCAGAACAATATTCGCCTTTTTTCCATCGAAAGACTTTGCTGCCTCTATATCCTGAATTAGAATGGTCTCCGCCATCAAATTAGGGTTTATTTTTCCAAGATGCTCTTCATTAAAGATAATAAATTTCCGGTTTTCTGCTGGGACTGTATTTGAAAGACTGTTGATTCGCTTTTGTCCCCGATAATCAAATAATTGCCATGACTCTACTGCGATATCATGGATAAAAATTTGTGGTTTACGTATATTGTTCCATTCGTTGACAGATAATTCTCCAATTAATGAAATTTTTGATGAAGGTGAGATATGGTCCACCAAGTGGCCTAACCCAAAACCGACCCCATCTAGATTTGCATCTTTTTCTTTTACAAGGAGCTTTAAATGGTTTTGCTCACTGCCAATTTTTCTGATACTTGTAATATCAACATTATTTATTAAAACCTTTGGCTTTGGGTTGTCCATACCAAAAGGGGCTAAAAGACTCATCTCATCTAATGATGATAAACTAACATGCTCAAGTTGAATTTCCTCATCAAGATAGGTCACCGGAATAAAATCTTCATCGGTAAGCTGCTCTTCTGCCAGTGTATTTAACCGTGTGCGAAGTTCAGCAACATCTTCTAGTTTTAAGGTCATTCCTGCTGCCATTGGATGCCCGCCAAAGTGAGGCAGAATTTCACGGCAGGTTGATAAATTCTTAAAGAGATCAAATCCAGCAATACTACGGGCAGAACCCTTAGCTACTCCCTTTTCTGGGTCAAAATTTAAAACAATCACCGGACGGTAATACTTTTCAACCAGCCTGGAGGCGACAATACCGATGACACCAGCATTCCAGCCTTCCTTACCGATAACAAGAACCTTATTGGTATCAATTGGAAAGTGTGATTCAACCTCGTCCATCGCCTCTGTTGTAATTGCATTAACAATTGCCTGTCTTGACTTATTAAGGTCATCCATTTCCGCTGCCAAGGTCTCCGCCTCAATTGGATCATCCGTTAAGATAAGCTGGACGGCAAGGTCCGCATCTTCTAAACGGCCTACGGCGTTAATCCTTGGTGCGAGTGTAAAACCAATCGTTTCTTCATTTATTGACAGTGGATCAACCCCTGCCTGTTTTAATAAGGCTTTCAAGCCAATATTTTTAGTTGTTTTTAACCTTTCAAGTCCTTTTTTTGCAATCAGTCGATTCTCATCTTTTAGAGAGACTAAATCAGCAATCGTTCCTATCACAGCGATTTCTAGCAAATGCTCTGGGACTTCTCCATAGAGGGCATGGGCTAATTTAAAGGCTACACCTACTCCAGCCAACTCACGAAACGGATAGGTACTATCAGGGAGCTTGGGATGAATAATTGCAAGTGCTGTTGGTAATACCGGACCTGGCTCATGGTGATCAGTAATAATTAGATCCAATCCAATCTCTTCGGCAATGGCTGCCTCATGGACAGCCGATATTCCAGTATCCACAGTAATAATCAATTTTATTCCATTTTCCGCAGCCTGCCGGAATGCAGTCTCATTCGGACCATATCCTTCAGTGAAGCGGTTAGGAATATAAAATTGAACATTGGCACCAAGGTCTCGAAGCGTAATCATTAATACGGATGTACTGCTTACACCATCTGCATCATAATCACCGAAAATAAGAATCGGCTCTTGTTGTTCAATGGCTTGACTAATTCTATTAACTGCTATATCCATTCCTTTTAAAAGAAAAGGATCGTGAAACTCTTCCTTTCCAAATAAAAAATACCGCGCTGATTCAACGGTATCAAAGCCACGGTTAACAAGCAGTGAAGCGACAAGAGGCGTAATTTTTAATTCAGTTTCAAGCTTTTTAATAAGTTGCTCATCGGATTTCCGAACAATCCATCTAGTTTTCGAACTTAACATGTGTATGTTCACCCCTCAGACTTTCTCATTATACAGGAGTGCAGGACAGGATTCAATCAAAAGAAAAAACCGCAGAGGGTCTGCGGTTTTTCTCAGAAACTTACACTTGTGGTTGATCAGAATATTTTCTTTTTTCTTTTACCGTTTTAATAACGCCCTTCTTCTTCAGTTCTTTACATTTCATAACATACCATAAAGAACCCGCGACAAAGACGGAAGAGTAAACACCAACAATTAATCCAACAAATAAAGCGATGGAGAAGTTAAAAATCGACGGGCTTCCAAAAATCATTAAGCATACTACCGTAATAAGGACGGTTAAAACAGTATTAAATGACCGAGTTAATGTTTGACGAATACTTACATTTACCACATCAGCAATATCCTGAACTGTTTTAAGCCGCTTTTTCTTTTGCATATTCTCACGAACTCTATCGAAAGTAACAATCGTATCATGGTTTGAGTACCCAATAATAGTTAAAATCGCCGCGATAAAGTTTAAATCTACTTCAAGTCTTGTAATACTAAAAACAGCAATCATAAAAAAGGCATCGTGAAGGATGGCCGCAATCGCTGCGATTGCCATATATGCTTCAAATCGAATTGAAACGTAGAGAATAATACCGATTGATGCAATCAAGACAGCAAAGAAGGCATTTTTCGCTAGTTCTTTTCCAACAGTAGGAGAAACAGTACTAACATTCGGCTCATAGCCAAATTGCTTTTTAAAATCTGCTTTTAAAGTGGCTATTTCATTTTTTGACAGGACCCCAATCATTCGGACTGCCCCAATTTCCTTTTTATCGCCAGAAATGACAACATCATCTGGTGTTAAATTTAGTTTAGTAAAAGCATTTTCAACTTGAGTAGTTGTTAAAGGTGTTTTTGATTGAACCTCTACACGTGTACCACTTGAAAAATCAATTCCTAAATTCATACGGAATATTGAAATAGCAATAATACCAGCAACAATGAGAACTCCCGATAGGATGAATACTTTATTCCTAAGTTTAACAAAATCAATTTTATCAAATCGAGTCGGCAGTTCGGTTGTATCTACATTTTCATTAATAGATCTAATTTGGGACTTGCGTACAGCAAACCATCCTGGTTTGTTATTTAATAAACCACTGTGGACCCATAACCCTAGTAACAGCCTTGCACCATAAACATTGGTAAGAAAGCTCATAAGTACACTCACAAGTAACATAGTTGCAAAGCCTTTTACAGAACTTGTCCCGTAAAAGAATAAAACACCCGCTGTTAACATTGTCGTTAAGTTTGCGTCAAAAATGGCTGTAAATGCATGTTGCTCACCAGCTTGGAATGCAGATTTAATGCTTCTGCCTACCTTTAGTTCTTCTCTAATCCGTTCATAAGTAATAATATTGGCATCAACTGCCATACCGATTCCGAGAATAATCGCGGCAATTCCCGGTAAAGTAAGAACTCCATTCATCCAATCGAAAATTAATAAAACTAGATAAGTAAAAATAGTTAAGGTAACGGTTGCGATAAGTCCTGGAAAACGATAATAGAAAATCATAAACAGATAAATAATAATGACACCAATGATTCCAGCTATTACCGTATCATTTAATGCCTGTTCCCCGAACTTAGCCCCAACAGAAGTGGAGTATACCTCATCAAGCTTAACTGGTAACGACCCCGCATTTAAGAGCGAAGCCAAAGTTTGCGATTCTTCAGTTGTGAAACTACCAACGATCGAAACGGTGTTTTGATTGAAAATTTGTTTTACTGTTGGTGCTGATAAGTATTTTGGGTTTTCTTTTGTTACTTCCTCTTTAAAAGAGTCTTTTCCTTCTTGAAAATCAAGCCAAATAACAAGGACATTATTTGGAGCCATATTCATAATTTGTTCGGACACCTTACGGAATTTATCCGCACTCTTTAATGTAAGGGAAACGCTTGGAGCTCCATTTTCATCAAAGGTTTGCTTAGCACCGCCTTGTTTTAAGTCAGAGCCATCCATCATCAATTTATCATTAGCATCTCGGAAAGTTAGATTTGCCTGGGTAGATAAAATCTCACGTGCTTGATTTTGATCGGTAACCCCCGCTAGTTGAACACGAATCCGGTTATTCCCCTCAATCTGAATATTCGGTTCGCTTACACCAAGGACATTGATCCGTCTGTCAAGTGCTTCAGCTGTGCTAGCCATTACTTCTTTATCAATTTTTTGTCCTTTTTTCGCTGGTTTAACATCGTACAAGACCTCAAATCCACCTTGCAGGTCTAGCCCGAGTTTAATATTGTTTAATATGTTCTTGGTAGTTGCTCCCATTGTGCTTCCGATAATTAAGACCACAAGTAAGAAAGCAACGATTCTACTGCGCTTTACCATTATGTATTGTTCCTCCTTAATGCATGTGCAACAGCACTGTTCCGTCTCATCCTTATATAAAATTAAGAAAAAAGTCACTTCCTTCATTATGAAAGAAGATGGATTGGCTGTCAATTTACAATAATATCAAAAATATATAGTAATTCTATTTTAACAGTTCCTTTAATTCATCCTCATCATCCATGGAGAACTCAGAAGTTTTATAAGCCTCTATCGTCGCGAAATTGAGATAATCACTAGCTTTAACAGACAGTATTTCTTGGATCATTACGTACAGTTTCATATCTTCCTTGATTTTTTTCCACTTTTTCTTAATTAAAAAATCCCAAAAATCCTGCTCTGATACCGAATCAAGCCCTAGCAACTGAAACTCTAAAAGTTTACTCGCTACGGCCGGCTGGACCTGGGGGCGAAAATGTTCGAATCTGTGACTTTCATCCATTACGACTGCCTCCTTGGAAAATCTCCCCTTTAATTGAACCTTGCCAAAAAGCTGTTACAACTTGTCATGCTTTGTCCACCCTTACGCATATAGTTAATTGTATATGAATTCTTCTTATTTGAGAAGGTGGGAATCCGCATGTCGAAGTTTTTAAAAGGGACCTTTATCCTATTAATCGCAGGCCTTATCACAAGAGTCCTTGGTTTCATAAATCGAATTGTTATAGCTCGAAGTATAGGAGAAGAAGGCGTGGGCCTTTACATGATGGCGTTTCCTACTTTTATCCTTGTAGTGACGCTTACTCAGATGGGGCTGCCTGTAGCTATTTCAAAAAATGTAGCTGAGGCAGAAGCGAAAGGGAATTTTGCAGAAATCAAAAAAATTCTTGTTGTTTCCCTAGCGCTAACGATTTCACTATCACTTATTTTTACCCCGGCACTATTATTACTTGCGCCACTGCTTTCGAAAACATTGTTTACAGACCCACGGACCTTCTATCCATTAATCGCCATAGCTCCAGTAGTTCCCGTGATTGCTATTTCCTCGGTGCTAAGAGGGTACTTTCAAGGGAGACAACAGATGCGTCCGTCTGCAATCTCACAAATTTTAGAACAATTTGTACGTATTTCCCTGATAGCAGTTATGACAAAAGCGTTCCTGCCATATGGAATTGAATATGCAGCCGCTGCTGCCATGATTGCTTCGGTGATCGGTGAACTTGTCTCACTCATTTATTTAATGACAACTTTTAAATTAAAAAAACGATTTAGGCTCCGGAAAAAATTCTTTCAATTTGTTCACAGTGGGAAACAAACTTTTAAAGACTTAATGGATATTGCCCTGCCGACCATGGGAAGCCGGATGATTGGGTCCGTGGCATGGTTTTTTGAACCAATCGTTGTAGTCCATAGCTTAGCCCTTGCAGGTGTCGTCACCGTCGAAGCCACAAAACAATATGGTGCTTTAACCGGTTTTGCCATGCCGCTATTGATGTTACCATCATTTATCACTTTTTCTTTAGCCACTTCACTCGTCCCAGCGATTAGTGAAGCCAATACCCAAAACAACAAAAAATTAATTGAATACCGATTACAGCAAGCTTTAAGGTTTGCCTTCTTATCTGGTGGATTGGCTGTTGTTGTTCTCTACGTATTGGCTGACCCGTTAATGCAACTTATGTATGGCTCAGCAAAGGGCTCTTATTTTATCCGTTTGATGGCTCCTTTCTTCCTTTTCTATTACTATCAAGGACCATTACAAGCAGTTTTGCAGGCATTGAATCTTGCCCGGGCAGCTATGATTAATAGTCTGATTGGTGCCATCGTTAAAACAGCGGTCATTTTTTTACTGGCATCCCAAGCTTCCTTTGGGATTAACGGGGTGGCAATTGGGATTCTCGTCGGCTTTGTTTTAGTGACCGTTCTTCACTTTGCCACTGTACTAAAAAAGATTTCCTTTTCGTTTTATGTTCGCGATTATTTAAAGGGATTCTTGGTTATGGGCGGGTCTGGCTGGCTTGGTTATTGGACATTTGCCCATCTATTCCTAAATGAACCGTTAACGATAAGAGTCCTATTAGCATTACTAGTTATGACTGTTTCCTATATTGTTTTGGTACTTATCTTAGGTCTAATTAAAAGGGATGAACTAAAACGAATTCCTTGGATTGGAAACTTATTTGCCTAATAAGAAAAGCGCAAGCGCCCTGGTTAGCGGCGTATGGCCTGGAGCGCTCCAACCGAGATAAAGGAAACACGAAGAGCCGGAGGCGCATTCGTGCTTGACTTATCGTAGGGCGGAGAGCGAAGGACACTAGCCGCTAGGGCCGCTTGCGCTAGACAGTAATCTAAGTTCAAAAACTTATACTTTCTTATCATTAGAAATAAGACACGCATCCGCGTGTCTTTTGTTCATTCATCCTTTAAGTCGATAAAGAACTTTCCGTTTTCAAAACTACAGAAAGAGATCTTCTTAACATCCCGATAGCCCTGTTTTTTCAACTCCTGACGCAGCCAGAGATTTGTTTTATTAATTCTTTTTAAATTTTCATCATCAATATTCCCATCTAATATTAAAGGGATCGTAATATCTCCTTGCTCAGATTCTGCGTTATCATTTTTTAACTTTTCAATGACTGACAGACTTCCCGAGGATTCAAGAATCGCAAATTCAACATCGGCAATACTGCGAATATCCTTTTCACGGAGCTGTGTCATTAAATCATCAAAATTGTACCGTTGCTTCCGCATCGCCTTCTCATCAATTTTCCCCCGATTAATAATAATGCTCGGCTGTCCATCAATGAGATTACGAAATTTTTTACTTTTTAAAGAAATAATGGCTAACAATATTTGAACTAACATCAATAACAGCATGGGGATAATGGTATGAAATAAAGGCGTATTTGGTCTTTCAATTGCTACCACGGCCATCTCACCAATCATAATGAACACCACAAGGTCTAATATACTTAATTCCCCAATTTCCCTTTTTCCCATCATACGAAAAATGAATAGGATTAAGGAATAGAATAATAGCGTTCGTAACACAATCGTTACATAATTATCCACAACTGTCGCCCCTTTATTTACATTCAATTGTATTGTTTGCATTACTTGAAAAAAAATGAGCGGAATAAACTGCCAATAATATCTCAATCGTCAAAAGTAACGAAATTTTAATTCTACTTTTCCTCTTGTCCGAATACGCTTGTACTAGGAAGAAACTTATTTAGAGGCCGGCACTAAAGCGTTTATATAAATGCCAGCCTAGAGGGCAATTGAAGGGGGAGAGTTAAAATCGAATCGAAAAGCTTTGGCACTTCCATTCTGTACGGATTAATTTTTATTCTCGTTTTTGCTGTAATTAGCAGCCTAATATTTGCGTTTATTCTTAGGTTCACGTCTGCACGTGAGGTATCACTCCAATACGTAATTACAGCATTATCATTTATCGGGCTATTCGGAGGCGGTTTTTTATCTGGAGGAAAAAGAAAAGAAAAGGGCTGGCTTATTGGGGGAGTGACTGGAATAATCTACTCCGTCATAGTCTTTTTGTTCCAGTACCTAGGATATGATCGCTTGTTTAATGCCGAACAAGTAGTTTATCATACTTGCTACACATTAATTGCGATGATGGGTGGCATTTTAGGGGTAAATATTTCTACAAACAATTCTCGAAGATCTGCATAATCTAAAAAAGGTTAAAAAAAGGAAGCCAACTCCGCGGCTTCCTTTTTTGTTTGTTATTATTTTGAAAGATTAACGCTTTCGCCTGCATCAGCAGTGACTTCACGAATAGCATTACGGTCAAATGTAAGACGGCTTCCGTCACCACATTTAATAACGGCTTTATTATCATCAATTGAATCTATAAAACCATGTAGTCCGCCAATCGTGACGATTTTATCACCCTTTTTTAAATCGTTTTGCATTTGCTGAACCGCTTTTTGGCGCTTTTGTTGCGGGCGAATTAATAGGAAATAAAATAACACAAACATTAATATTAATGGAATGATTGTACCAATTCCTCCAGACATCCTGTTTCCCTCCTTTCAATAAACATCTATTAGAAATTTTTCGCGTTCGGTTTATTAAAACCATAACGTTCAAAAAATTCTTCTCTGAAATCACCAAGCCGGTCTTCCATGATCGCTTGTCTGACTTTCTCCATTAATCTTAACAGAAAATAAAGATTATGGTAAGACGTTAAGCGAATTCCAAACGTTTCATCGCATTTTATTAAGTGGCGGATATATGCACGGCTGTAATTTCGGCAAGTGTAGCAATCACAATTTTCATCAAGCGGACCAAAATCACGGGCAAATTGTGCATTTTTCACGACAAGACGGCCTGTGCTGGTCATCAATGTTCCATTTCTGGCAATTCGTGTTGGCAATACACAGTCAAACATATCAATTCCGCGAATCGAGCCGTCAATTAACGAGTCTGGTGATCCCACTCCCATTAAATAACGTGGTTTATTCGTTGGTAACAATGGTGTCGTAAACTCAAGGACACGGTTCATGACATCTTTTGGTTCACCAACTGACAAACCTCCAACAGCATAGCCTGGAAAATCTAAGGAAACAAGGTCTTTAGCACTCTGTTTACGAAGTTCCTCATATTCTCCACCTTGAACGATTCCAAATAAGCCTTGGTCATTTGGCCGGCTATGGGCTGTTAAACAACGCTCCGCCCAGCGTGATGTTCGCTCCACAGACTTTTGCATATATTCGTAAGTGGCAGGAAATGGCGGGCACTCATCAAAGGCCATCATAATATCGGAACCAAGGGCATTTTGTATTTCCATCGCCTTTTCTGGTGATAAAAATAATTTTTCACCACTCATATGGTTACGGAAATGGACTCCTTCTTCTTCAATTTTACGGAATTCACTTAAACTAAATACCTGAAACCCACCTGAATCGGTAAGGATTGCCCGGTCCCAGTTCATAAACTTATGTAATCCGCCCGCTTCCTTGATGATTTCGTGTCCAGGTCGGAGCCATAGATGATAGGTATTACTTAAAATGATTCCCGCACCCATTTCCTTTAAATCTTCAGGTGACATTGTTTTTACAGTAGCAAGTGTACCAACAGGCATAAATGCAGGCGTATCAAATGATCCGTGCGGGGTATGGACTCTGCCTAGCCGGGCCCCCGTTTGTTTACATGTCTTAATTAATTCATAACGAATAGCAGTCAATATTTTGTCTCCTTCCTAATGCAATCCTTAGATGATCAACATCGCATCACCAAAACTAAAAAAACGATACCGCTCAGTAACCGCAGTTTCATAGGCATGTAACACATGTTCTCTGCCTGCTAACGCACTGACAAGCATAATCAAGGTTGATTTTGGCAAATGAAAATTAGTAATCATGCCATCAATTGCTTTAAATTCATAGCCGGGATAAATAAAAATACTTGTCCAGCCGCTTCCTTCTATAAAATGTCCATCATTTGCTGAGGCAATGGTTTCAAGGGTGCGAGTGGAGGTTGTCCCTACTGAAACTATTCTGCCCCCATTACTCCTAACCTCATTTAGCAACCGGGCTGTCCCCTCTGTCATCATATAAAATTCTGAGTGCATATCATGCTCTAAGACATCATCTACACTCACAGGACGGAAAGTCCCCAGTCCGACATGGAGGGTAATAAAGGCAATATGGACACCTTTTGCTTTAATGTCTTCTAATAAGCTGTCTGTAAAATGAAGACCTGCTGTTGGCGCTGCGGCTGAACCAGGTTCCCGCGCATACACTGTCTGATACCGATCCCGGTCCTCTAGCTGCTCTTTTATGTATGGTGGGAGCGGCATTTCACCTAACTGGTCAAGCACCTCATAAAAAATACCTTCATATTTGAATTCTAAGACACGCCCGCCATGGTCTGAGGTTCCAGTACAAACGGCCGTAAGTAATCCATCGCCGAAATCGATTTCGGTTCCTTCTTTTATTCTTTTTGCTGGCTTGACAAGTGTCTCCCAACTGTCTCCTTCCAGCTGCTTCAAGAGTAACACTTCAATTTTGGCACCTGTATCTTTTTTGACACCAAAAAGACGTGCAGGAAGTACCTTTGTATCATTCAAGACAAGGCAATCTCCTTCACGCAAATATTCAATCACATCTTTAAATACTTCATGCTTTATTTCACCGGAATGTTTATCAAGGACCATTAAGCGGCTGTCGGTACGATTATGTAATGGGACCTGCGCAATTAACTCCTCCGGTAAATGAAAATCAAATAAATCTACCTTCATATTATGACACCCTAATCTATTTTTTAATAAGAAAAGCTTAATTCCTCTACCACTTGGACGGAACTGAAGCGTATATCCGCTTAGTTCTGGGGAGGAACCTCTATACCAAAATGGTGATAGACCAGCGGGGTTACCACTCGGCCACGTGGAGTTCTTTGTAAGAAGCCAATTTGTAATAAGTATGGTTCATAAACATCTTCGATGGTTTCAGATTCTTCTCCAATTGAAGCTGCAATGGTATCCAGGCCGACGGGTCCACCGCGGAACCTTTCGATAATGCCCTTCAGCAATTTATGGTCGATATGGTCTAAGCCAAGTTTATCGACTTGAAGGAGTTCCAGCGCTTCCCGTGCCAGATCTAGGTCAATTGTTCCATCCCCTCTTACCTGGGCAAAATCTCTTACCCGGCGAAGGAGGCGGTTCGTAATCCTCGGGGTCCCCCGTGATCTCCGAGCAATTTCTGCTGCAGATAGGCCATCAATTTCGGTCCCGAACACTTCGGCTGTTCGCAGGACAATATTTTTCAATTGGTCTTCTTTATAATACTCGAGACGACTTAAAACTCCAAACCGGTCGCGTAATGGGGCCGATAAGGAACCAGCCCTCGTTGTCGCACCAACCAGAGTAAACGGTGGGAGATCAAGGCGGACAGACCTCGCACTTGGTCCCTTGCCGATAACAATATCAAGACAAAAATCCTCCATCGCTGGATAAAGAACTTCTTCAATTGTCCGTTGCAAGCGATGGATTTCATCAATAAATAATACATCTCCAGGCTCAAGTGCAGTAAGAATTGCAGCTAAATCACCGGGTCTTTCAATTGCTGGTCCTGAAGTGGTCCGGATATTTACTCCCATTTCATTGGCGATAATGACAGCAAGTGTCGTTTTCCCCAATCCAGGCGGACCATAAAGAAGCACATGATCTAACGTTTCCTTCCGCATTTTTGCAGCCTTTATATAAATATCAAGATTTTCTTTTACTTGATCTTGTCCTATATATTGACTGAGAACTTGAGGCCTTAGGCTTTGTTCTATGCTCATCTCGCTCTCGTTAACTTCACTAGATATAATCCGGTCTTCCATGAATCATCACCTATTTTAAAAGCCGCTGCAGGGCTTTTTTAATGTATTGGTCCGTAGACATTTGTTCTTTTCTTAACTCAGGTGTTATCTTTTTGATTTCTTTCTCGGAATAACCTAATGCTTTCAAGGCAAGAATGGCTTCTTCTAAATTTGAATTCCCCTTTTGTGTATGGAGCTCTAGTTGGTCGGCATTAAATAAGTTGGGGAAATAGTCTGGAACAATGTCCTGCAATTTTCCTTTTAGGTCCAGAATCATTTGACGAGCCGTTTTTTTACCTACTCCTGGGAATTTGACAAGGAAACTCTCATCTTCATTTTCAACAGCCGTAACCACCTGCTGCACTTCACCAGAAGCAAGGATGGCCAGTGCCCCTTTGGGACCAATTCCAGAGACATTTAATAATTTTGTAAAAAGCTTTTTTTCTTCTCTTGTTTCAAAACCGTAGAGGGCGAAGATGTCCTCACGAACATAATGGTAGGTAAACACTGTTACCATTGTTTCCATTTTACCTGCATAGATAAACGGATTGGGTGTTGCAATTTGGTAGCCGATTCCGTTGTTTTCAATCACTATATATTCTGGCCCGACAAATTCGACGGTCCCTTTAATAAATTCGTACACTTGAATTCTCTCCCCTAGTTTTACACTGTATTTCATTCTACCACACAATTTTGAGTTAGTTATAGAAAATAACTATTGGGAGAAACATCAAACTATTCGGAATATGGATTCCCTGATTGAAATGTGGAATTCGCTGATTGAAGTTTGAAATTCGCTGATTGAGGTTTGAAATTCGCTGATTGAAATGGAATTCGCTCATCGAAGTCCGGAATTCGCTCATTAAACTATGGAATTCGCTCATTAACATATGAAATTCGCTCATAGAACTTCAGAACTCCCTAATTGACCTATTTTCAAAAAAAAACCAGGCTGAATGGGCGGCTTCAGTCTGATTAATAGATATTTCTATTCTTTTTTTAAAGAATAATGCTTAAATGTCTCTAAAACTTCTACATATCGATCCTTATTTTTGATTGGAATGCCTTGAATCAATTCTTCTTGCTTTGTGCTTTCCAGCTTCTTAATATCTATTTGAAAAAATGATTGTATAATTCTTAATTGGCCAGGTTTTCCATTAAAAATGCTCAGAACACCATCTTCGGTAATTCCAAAAAAGCCATTTGCTTTTAGCAATGGTGATATGTCATTGACCTGCTTTTGAAAAACCAATGTCGATCCGTCAATGTCAATCAGCTGCCATTGATCATACTTAGCCCAAAAGTTTTCCATGGACCAGCATGTCTCATTGACCACTTCCTGACTTATTTCCCCATCCAAATAAACCCTTTCCAAAATAACCTTCATATTTAGAGGTTCAGTTTTTTCCTCTTTCTGATGGTTATCCATAGGAGCGGCCGAGCCGATAATGGTCATTTCCTCGGCATTAAAAATAAACATGAAGAGAAGAACAGCGATTCCGGCGAACATATACCTACACCATGCCATCCAATGATACCTCATGCTACTCACCTCTTATTGTTAAAAATTAAACATTCTATCCAGTAATAGTTTAGCCTTATTTTGCCTTTTTATCCTCCATTACATGTTAAAAAGGGTAAAGCTAAATCGCTTTACCCTCAACCCTGGAAGAAATTATCTTCCGCCCTTTTCCTGCTGACTATCATTATAAAAGTTTCGGTCGCGGCCAAGGGTTCCCTCATCAATGATGACCTTTACCGTTCTTCCATTTGCGTATGGCTGTACAGCTTTCTGAATCGCTCTTTTGGTAGCTGCAGCTTTGCCATGGTTATTTAAATTTACAGAAACAATGATCGTATTTCCATAGGAAACGGATCGAACAGCCTGTACATTCGGAACCGCACCTACTTTGTTTCTGATTTTATTCGTAACATTATTTTGAAAGTCGGGGTCGGTAGCCACCCCAGTATTTCTGGTATTAACATTTAAATGACCGTGATAATTCATATCACTCGTACTAAAGCGATTATCTCGTTGAAAGAAATTACGGTCATGAGAAGCTAGAGGTTTTGTTGGATTCGTTGGATTCCCATTTCCATCTCTGGTTTGAAGCTGCCTTCTTCTGTTTTCGTTCGTAACTTGATCCTCATCCCCTAGAGAATGATCCATCATTTCCGTAATTGCCCCATCATCATCTCTAAAAAGATTATCCGAGGTTGGGTGGTTTTCATTGGAGTAATATCCGACCGGATTTAAAGAATTTTTATTGTTATCATTAACCCCTGCACGATCATTATTACTTGCACATCCAGCCAGCCCCAACATTAATGTGGCTGAAAGAGGAATCATCCACTGTTTCTTGTTCAAGCGAAAAAACCCCCTCCATTAACATCCTGAGCATGTAAAACCCATGCTCATTAATAGGGTGTTATTTTTGAGGGGATTTCATTCAGACGGAAAATTCCAACTCCGTTTAGTCCACTAACTCCTTTAAATAGTCAATAAATTTTTTCCTAGCATAAAACTGACTGATTGTTAAATCCATTACTTGTTTATATTTCATATGGTCCATATAAGATTTTTCACGAATCATTCGATTCCATTCCCGAAAAATATCAGCTGGATAGGCTAATGCATATAAAAAAGCTGCTTCGTGTAAATATTTCTTTATTTGTTTCAGACTTGAAAGTTTTTCAAACGACCAATCAATATACGGTAAAATCCTGTTAGCATATTGTAAATAATCAAAGGAAGCAGGACCAATGCTAATTAAATCAAAATCAATAAGATTTAATTGTCCCCCTGTGTCCCTTAAAAAATTATGATGGGCTACATCCCCATGGAGAATAAGAGTGGGCTCAGTTTGAAAGAAACTCCGGTTATTTTCCATCCCTTCCAGTGACCAGTTTGCCCAAGCAAGCATTTCCTTGATTACTGGCTCATTGATAAAATAGTCAATATAGGGAAGGTTATTGGAAAATACATTTAATCGTTCCGACCATTTTTCGATGAGATGTCCTTTTGGAAGTAAGGTTCGATAGCGTGCTTCAAACGATGCCGTGGTTTGGTGAAATTGTTCTAATAACTCAATTCCTTCTTGACGATTTTTATGTGAGTGGAACGAAAATACCGATTTATTTGGAGGTATGTACTCCATACATCCAAAGTAGGTTCCTTCAAAAAACAGCTGTTCTCTCACAGGGGAAGTCAAAAATAAATAGGTCTTTGTAAATCCTTCTTTTTTCAGAGTGGCCGTAAAGGCTTCTTGGAGTCTTAGCCTATTGTTGGTATGATACCCTTTTAAAACGTAAGTATTTCTATCTGTTCTTAAATAAATAACAGATTTTCGAATCGGAACCATCTGAAGGATTCGCTCATAGAACTGTGATTGAAAATAAGAGAGGAGACGATTAAAATAATCATCGTCTCCCTTTTTATGATTTGGTGTATTAAAGGCTCTCATCTTGGTAACCCGGCATCCCATAAGGACTTGTTCCTACCGGACCCATACCATATGGATTCATATAAGGAGGCTGTGCTGCATTAACAGGCCCTGTATATGGTGCACTGTATATTGGCGGGGTTGGCGGCTCAAAGTCCGGAGTCATTGGTTCTCGCTGAAACATTTGTGCCTGTTGTTGCATTGGTGCTTGCTGCGGCATCGCCATTTGTGCCGGCATTCCCACTGGCATTCCTGCTGGTGTTCCTCCACAGCCGCAATCACCACCACCACCTACTGGAAAACCTTGTGGTGGTTGCATGAATGAACCATGTCCAGTCATTTCTGGAGATTCGAAATTAGCAGGTACACCCATTGGACCACTCGTTTGCGGGTAGCCAAATGGCATTTGACCATACGGTACACCCATTCCATACGGATTTCCCATCGCAGGATTTCCGAACATGCTTCCAGGCATTACCTGAGATGGTGCAAAGCCAGCTGGATTTTGTGCGGTCTCAAATCCTGAAGGACTTTCCATTGGGAAACCTGTTGGCATTTGTCCAAAGCCTCCTGGCATTTGCTGACCAAATCCTTGTGGCATTTGTCCAAAGCCTCCTGGCATTTGCTGACCAAATCCTTGTGGCATTTGACCGAAGCCTCCTGGCATTTGCTGACCAAATCCTTGTGGCATTTGACCGAAGCCTCCTGGCATTTGCTGGCCAAATCCTTGTGGCATTTGATCGAAGCCTGCCGGCATTTGCTGGCCAAATCCTTGTGGCATTTGATCGAAGCCTGCCGGCATTTGCTGACCAACTCCTTGTGGCATTTGATCGAAGCCTCCTGGCATTTGCTGGCCAACTCCTTGTGGCATTTGTCCAAAGCCTCCTGGCATTTGCTGGCCAAATCCTTGTGGCATTTGGTCGAAGCCTCCTGGCATTTGCTGGCCAAATCCTTGTGGCATTTGATCGAAGCCTGCCGGCATTTGCTGACCAAATCCTTGTGGCATTTGATCGAAGCCTGCCGGCATTTGCTGACCAAATCCTTGTGGCATTTGGCCGAATGCTGACGGATCCATGTAAGGGTAACCCATTGGCGCCTGTGGTGATTGAGCACCCATTACTGCCCCCGGATTATACGCTGGGTTCATAACAGGCAATTGCGGCATAAAGGATGATTCCTCATCAAAATGCGGTGCAACAAACGATGTTCCTGCAACAGATGGCGCTGCCCCAGGATTTCCTGGGAACCCACTAGGCATGGCAGGCGGCATTGGTATTGCACCACCTTGAACGTGTGGGTAAGGTACAAATGGGTGCATAGGCATCGGAAATCCGCCAAAAGGGGGACAGAATCCAGGCCCTGGCATAATTGGAGTAACTGGAACACAATTATCCGGTAGCGGTGCCACCGCTGCAGGTGCTTCCATCACTGGAGGCGGTGCAGGAACAACGGGTGTTTCTTTAATTGGGGCTTCTTTGATTGGTGCTTCTTTGATTGGCATTTCTTTAATTGGCATTTCTTTCTTTGGTACTTCTTTAATCTCTGGCAGGATATTGGTAGGTTTAGGCGGCAATTGTGGTTGTTGTACTGTCATATTTTGCATGTTCATCATGTAATAATTGTTAATATCTATTTCCGGGACTACTTGTATGGGCATTTTTGGAGTATAGGGTGCTATAGGTGCTTCTTTGATTATTGGTGCTTCCTTGATTGGAGCCTCTTTTATTGGCGCCGCCTTAATTGGCGCTTCTTTAATCGGCGCTTCCTTAATTGGTGCTTCCTTAATTGGTGCTTGTTTAATCGGTACTTCTTTCGCTATCGGTGCTTCTTTTATGGGTTTCTCTTTGACTAACGGCTGCTCAGCAAGCGGCTGTTCTTTCTTCGTTCCTAAAGTGATTTTTGTACCGGGTTTAGTTCCCATTGGTGCTTCTTTTTTTATAGTTCCACCTGAAGTTGGGACCTTTACTTTCATACCGGGCATAATCATATCAGGGTTGCTGAGCTGTGAATTCATCTTTTTCAGCTCTTCAAAATTCACGCCGTACTTCTTGGCAATCTTCCAAAGAGTATCCCCTTTCTGTACGATATGGATCTTCACTCTGATTTCCCCTCCTATGGCATAAGTCCATATAGTCTATGTGAAAATGGGCAAAGTGCTATCCTTCTTCACAAAAACTTATGCATTTTCTCAATAGAATATGAATCCCGCATAAAATATAAAAAGATGCAATTAGGGAAAATTGCATCTTTTTAACTGATATTATGAATTTGCTAGCATCCGCTCAAGCGCTAATTTTGCATTCTCGGCAACCTCAGGACTAACTTTAATAATATTATTTGTCTCTTCAAGTGTATCAAGGCTCCAAACCAAATGCGGCAAGTCAATCCTGTTCATCGTTAGACATGGACACATATGCGGATTTAGCGAAATGATGTTTTTATCCGGATGGTTTTGAATTAAGCGATTGACAAGATTCATTTCTGTACCAATTGCCCAAGCTGTTCCAGGTTCCGCCTTTTCGATAGCCTTAATAATATAACTCGTTGACCCTGCCATATCGGCCAATTCTACCACTTCGCGGCGGCATTCAGGATGAACAATGATTTTCATATTAGGATATTTATAGCGAGTATCAATCACATTTTGCACCGTAAAATTTTCATGAACCGAACAATGACCTTTCCAAAGGATGACTTTAATTTCTGAAGTGTCACCCTCAAATTCCAATTCATTCGTAATTGGGTTCCAAACCGCCATTTCGTCTAAGCCCACCCCTAGTTCGACCGCTGTATTTCGGCCAAGATGCTGATCGGGTAAGAATAAAATTCGTTCCTTCATTTCAAATGCCCACTTAACCATCGTTTCGGCATTAGAAGAAGTAACCGTTGCCCCGCCATGTGCACCAACAAACGATTTAATGGCTGCTGTTGAGTTAACATAGGTTAATGGAAGAATCGTATCTCCAAACAATTCTTGGAGCTTTTCCCATGCTCTTTCTGTTTGCTGAAGATCAGCCATATCAGCCATCGAACAGCCCGCGCGCATATCAGGCAGAATAACCTTTTGGTTTTGGTTCGTTAAAATATCGGCTGTCTCTGCCATAAAATGAACACCACAGAACACAATAAATTCGGCGTCTGTATTTTTTGCTGATAATTGTGCAAGTTGTAAGGAATCACCGGTGGCATCTGCAAACTGTACAACCTCGTCTTTTTGATAATGATGGCAAGGAATATACAGACGAGGACCAAGCTCCTTTTTCGCCTCTATGACCCGATTTTCGAGCTCTTCTCTCGACATATGTTTGTATTTTTCAGGAATCATATTTTTTTGTAACGTGGCTATTAAATTCATGTTACTCATCTCCTTTATTCCATTGCACTTTTACACTGATATCTAGTGCCTTGTAAGAATGAGTTAAGTACCCAAGGGAAATATAATCAACGTCCGTGTCGCGATAATCAGCAATATTAGCCAATTGGATTCCGCCGGAGGCCTCAGTAATAATCGTCGCAGGAACCAATTGAATTAATTCTTTAATTTCATCCGGAGTCCGGTTATCAAACATGATCACATCTGCCCCTGCATTTACCGCTTCTAACACCTGATCTTCCGATTCCACTTCGACTTCCACTTTCACCATATGACCTGCCTTTTTCCGAACCGCTTCTACTGCTTTCGAAATGGAACCAGCAAATGAAATATGGTTATCCTTGATCATGACCCCATCATATAAACCGTAGCGATGATTAAATCCCCCTCCACAGCGAACGGCATACTTTTCAAGCATGCGAAGCCCCGGAGTAGTTTTCCGGGTATCACATATTTTCGTATGGCCGCTATCAAGGGTTTCGACCGTTTTTCTTGTGAGCGTGGCAATCCCGCTCATACGTTGGACCAGGTTCAGGATTACTCTTTCCCCTTTTAATAAATCAGCTATTTTTCCGGAAACTTGAGCTAACTTATCACCATAGTTTATTGCTTGGCCATCCTTCACAAACACACGTGTGGAAATCTCGTTATTTAGCAACTGGAACCCTGTCTTTATAACTTCCTCTCCACAAAAAATCCCTTTGTCTTTGGCAAGAAAAACAATTTCTCCTTTTGTTTCATCTGCAAAGATTAAATCAGTGGTAATATCCTGTTCCCCGATATCTTCAATAAAAAACTTCTCAAGTTGCGAGCGCAGTTTCAATGTGTTCATTAGACTTTTTCCTTCCTTGTTTATAGTTATGAATAATTGATTTCCGCAACCAATGGTGATCATCTTCTTTTGGGCAATCACTTCGAAAATGCCCGCCCCGGCTTTCTGTCCGTTTTAATGCTGCATCTGTCATTAGCTTGGCAGTGACCAGCATAAAAATCTTTGTTATCTGTTGAGTGGTACACGTATCTAAATGGATTGTTTCGGCCTTGAATTGCTGTAACCAAGCTTGCTGTTTTTTCAAATTCACTTCATTACGAACAATTCCCACCCGTTCCATCATCGAATCCTTAATTTGTTGGACATGCGGTAAATAAACTTCTTTTTCTTTTGTAAAATGAGAATCCGAATGTTTTGGTTCTATTTGGGGACTTTTCCATCCTTCATTTATCCACTTCGATAACTGTTCTCCTTGAAATAATCCCTCTAACAAGGAATTACTTGCTAGACGATTGGCACCATGTAAACCTGTACAAGAGGATTCGCCGATCGCATATAGTCCATTTAGGGAAGATCGTCCGATTAAATCGGTTTTAATTCCGCCCATTAAAAAGTGGCTGCCTGGAGCTACAGGGATTTTCCCATCCGCAATTTGGATCCCATGTTCCTCACATAGGGCTGTAATCGAAGGAAATCTCACCCTAAAATCTTCAATGTTACTTATATCTAAATAGATCTGTTTTCCTTTTTTCAAGTATTCATAGATTCTTTGGGAGACGACATGCCTTGGTCCGAGATCCTTTAACGGGTGAACCCCCTCCATAATTCGGGTCCCATCTTCTGTAACGAGAATGGCACCTTCTCCCCTTACTGCTTCAGAAATTAAGCCGTTTGTTTCTCCGTTTATATATAAGAGTGTAGGATGAAATTGATTAAATTCCATATCAACGATGTCGGCGCCGGCTAAATAAGCCATTGCAATCCCATCACCCGAGACAGTTTTGGCGTTAGAAGTGTAAGTATATAGCTGACCACAGCCCCCCGTTGCGATGATTACATGATGTCCATAAAATCTTTGGATGGAACCCGCGGCTGTTTTCGCTTTAACACCAATGCAAATGTTCTGTTCGCTATTGAGGAGTAATTCATAAGCGAAGACATTTTCCTCGACAGTGATATTTCTTTTTTGCTTAAGCTCAGTGATCAGGTACTCCATGACGTTCTTACCTGTAGCATCACCGCCGCCATGGACAATTCTTTTCTCACTGTGTGCCCCTTCCATCCCAAGAAACAATTCGCCAAGTTGATTTTTATCAAAGATCTCTCCTTGTCGTGCCAGGTTCTTGATAAGTTCCGGCGCCGCAGTAATAATTTCCTGAACCACCTCTTGATTGTTGTGAAATCTTCCCGCTTCAAGTGTATCGACCACATGCTTAGAGGGGTGGTCGTTCTCCCCCAGTGCAGCCGCGATCCCACCTTGAGCTAGATAAGAATTGGCTGTTCTTAATTTTTCCTTTGTGAGTATCCTCACATTTAAATTGCTAGATAACTGAACAGCCAGCTGTAAGGCGGCTATTCCACTTCCAATTATTAATACATCATCATTTGCCATGTTGACCCTCCTGACATAACAGGTGTCTTGACATATATATTTACATAGAATTAAACTAAAAACAAGTATTTTTATAGAAAAGTAGAATCGCCCGTCCTTAAAAAAATTGAATGGGAGAAGGATCATGAAATATTTTGATTATGCAGCGACCACTCCACTAGACCCTGAAGCAGCTGAGGTGTATTTAAAAGTGGCAACAGAATACTATGGTAATTCCAGCAGTCTCCACGATATTGGTGGACAATCAGCTGCCTTACTGGAAAATTGCCGCGAAGAATTGGCCAGTCTAATGGGAATTGATAAAAATGGGCTGTTCTTTACTAGTGGTGGGACAGAGGGGAATTTTTTAGCCATCGAGGCTTTGTTATCCTCTAATAAAAAAGAGGGTAAGCATATAATCGCAGGCATGGCGGAGCATTCATCCATCCATGGAATCCTATCGAGATTAAAGGAAGCTGGATATGAAATCACCCTGCTTCCGCTTAATGAAAACGGCCTGATTGATCAAGAACAGCTGGTCCATTCAATTAAGCAAGAAACCATTTTACTCACCCTGCAGCATGTAAATTCTGAAATTGGCACCATCCAGCCAATCGATACAATTGCAAAGATTTGTAGAGAAAACGAAATCCACTTCCACAGTGATTTTGTTCAGTCGTTTGGAAAAATAGATGTAAAAAGACTAGCTTCACTTGTCAGCAGTTTTACTTTTTCAGGTCATAAAATCTATGGTCCAAAAGGCATTGGCGGAGTATATGTCGATCCTCAACTTAAATGGGAGCCTTTTTTTCCAGGAAGTTCTCATGAACGCGGATTTCGTTCAGGTACAGTCAATGTTCCGGCTATTGCTGCGATGACAGTTGCTGCACAGAAAATAATCGGAAAATTGCCAGAGGATACAAATAGATATGGATTACTGCGGAAAGCTTTTATTGAGACACTTGAGCCAATTAAAGAACAGGTGAAAATATATCAAGCGGGCGATGCCTCTCAACAGCTCGCTAATATCATCGGGCTCAGGATTTCTGGTATTCAGGGTCAATGGATGATGCTTGAATGCAATCGGCTTGGATTTGCTATTTCAACCGGAAGTGCCTGCCAAGTAGGTATGCAATCCCCGGCAAAAGTGGCTCAGGCACTAAGTTTAACCTCTGATGAAGCAAAAGAGTTTATCCGTATTTCTTTTGGTCAATCCACTCGATTGAAAGATGTGGTTGACCTGGGTGAGAGGATCGTGAATATCGTTCATGCCTTCAAGGCAACTGCAGTTATATAAAAAAATTAAACTATGCTAAAATAGGGAAACAGCAATAGAAAATAGGAGGAATTATATGGTAGAGCCAAAAAAAATATTAGGAGAAGAAAGGAGGTCTTTCATTTTACAACTGCTAAAAGACAGTCCTGTCCCGGTGACAGGAAGTGAATTGGCTAATCGAACCAATGTAAGCAGGCAGGTGATAGTCGGTGATATTACGCTGCTTAAAGCAAAGAATGAACCCATTATTGCAACGAGCCAAGGTTATATTTATTTAAAGCAAAACACCAGCACTTATTCCTTTGAAAGAACGATTGCCTGCAGGCATTCACCTAATGACACTGAAAAAGAGCTGAATTTGCTCGTTGACCATGGAGTATTTGTGAAGGATGTCAAAATTGAACACAAGGTTTATGGAGATTTGACGGCATCAATCATGGTTTCTAATCGCCAAGAGGTGAAACAATTCATGGCAAACATGCAAAAGACCGGAGCCTCTTTATTATCGGAACTAACCGAGGGAATCCACCTTCATACGATCTCAGCATCAAGCATCCAAGTCTTAGATGAAGCTGAAAAAGCTTTAAAAGCAGAAGGCTTTTTAATTGAGTCATAAGAAAAGCGCAAGCGCCCTGGTCAGCGGCGTATGGCCTGGAGCGCTCCAACTGAGATAAAGGAAACACGAAGAGCCGAAGGCGATTCGATGTTGACTTATCGTAGGGCGGAGAGCGAAGGACACTAGCCGCTAGGGTGCTGGAGCTAGACAGTAATTTTAGTAAAACCTCACATAAAAAGGACCCGAATTGGGTCCTTTTTATGTTTAATCTAAACTCACCATAACAGATGGATAACTGCCTAGTATTGTAACCCCGCAGCCTAATGCTTCTATTTCTGCTATTGCTCCAGGAATCAACACTTCATCCACTTTCATTTCGAGGTCAATAATGAAAAAATAATTGCCAATTCCGGTTTTCATCGGTCTCGATTCAATTTTAGATAAATTCAATTTTCTCCAAGCAAAGGCGGATAATACCTGATGAAGAGCACCAGCGCGATCCGATGGGAGTGTAACCATCAGTGTTGTTTTATAATGAGTTGATCCGCTAATCGCCTGAAAATCAAGTTCTTTCTTGGAAAGAACAACAAACCGAGTATGATTATAATCAAAATCATGTACATTTCTTTTGACAATCGATAACCCGTATTCCTGCGCAGCAAGTTCATTGGCAATAGCTGCAATTTTCAAATCAGGGTGTTCCATTACCATTAATGCCGCAGCTGCTGTTGATGAGACGCTTTGAAACGGGACACCTTTTAAATGGTTATGTAGAAATTTATGGCATTGGGCAATCGCATGGGAGTGGCTATACACCTTACTAACATCCTGCCATTTTTCCTGATTATCAGGATGTACCATTAAATGCTGCTTGATTGGCAAGGTTATTTCACCAATTATTGGTATTTGGACTTCCTGTGTTAAATAATCGAGTGTAATGTTCACAGAGCCTTCTAGCGCATTTTCAATTGGAACAACAGCCAATTCTACTTCTTTATCAACTATGGCATCCATGCTAGCAGGAATTGTTTGATAGGGCTCATGTTCATATCCTTGAAATACCTTTTTTACGGCTAATTCTGTGAATGTAGCTTTTGGTCCTAAGTATCCAACTTTCACTGTTTCCCCACTCCTTATTTTTATAAAAAGAGAGCTGAGAACCGGGTGTAGTTTGTCCTACACACCTGTTCCCAGCACTTCTACCTTCTCTACAAATTCGAGCTTCCTAAGTTCCTCAAGTAACTCATCTATTTCCATCGTGATGTTTGAAGTGTTTAATGAGAGTGTTACATTTGCCCTGCTTTGCAACGGAATCGTTTGGTGAAGGGTAACAATATTGCAGCCTGAGTTTGCTACAACACTGAGCAAGTGTGACAGCGTACCAGAGCGATCTTCCAAATGAAAGAAAAGCGAGACAATCTTTTCTTTTTTTATGGTTGAAAAAGGAAAAACAGTATCTCGGTATTTATAAAAGGCGCTTCTGCTTAAATCTACTTTTTGAACAGCATCCGCAACAGATTCGGCCTTACCTCTTTCCAGCATTTCTTTTACATCAAGCGTTTTCTTCATTGCTTCCGGCAAAACATCTTCACGCACTAAGTAAAATTTCTTATCCATTTTTATCACTCTACCTTACTCTCTTTTGGACACGTTCCCTTCTACTCAATAAACTCAAATTCAAACTCCATTAATTTCACAATATCCCCGTCTTTTGCTCCTCTTTCCCTCAAGGCTTCATCTACACCAAGACCACGAAGTTGACGTGCAAAACGGCGAACGGATTCTTCTCTCGAGAAGTCTGTCATCTTAAAGAGTTTATCTGTCTTTTCACCAGAGACGACAAATGTGCCATTCGGTTCTCTTGTAATTTTAAATGCTTCCGGTTCTGCCTCGTGCTTATAAAGAACACGGTGCACACCCGTTGTTTCCTCCTCATCCTCGTGCTCAAGTGGAAATTCAGGTGTTTCCTCAATCTTATCTGCAACAGCATACAATAATTCACGAAGACCTTTTCTTGTTACGGCTGAAATCGGGAAGATTGGATAATCCTCTTCGAGCTGCTCTCTAAACTTTTTCAAATTTTCTTCAGCTTCCGGCATATCCATCTTATTGGCAACGATGATTTGCGGACGCTCGGTCAAGCGCAAATTATATTCACTTAATTCGCGATTGATGGTCTGATAGTCCTCAAATGGGTCTCTGCCTTCCATCGCAGACATATCAATCACATGGACAATCACTCTCGTCCGTTCAATATGACGCAGGAATTGATGTCCTAAGCCCACACCTTCACTTGCTCCTTCAATTAAACCTGGAAGGTCTGCCATGACAAAGCTGCGCCCATCTTCCGTTTCGACCATCCCAAGATTCGGAACAATCGTTGTAAAATGATACTCAGCAATTTTCGGCTTTGCCGAAGATACAACGGATAACAGTGTTGACTTCCCTACGCTTGGAAATCCAACTAGACCAACATCAGCAAGCAGTTTTAATTCAAGGATTACTTCCCGCTCTTGACCTGGTTCCCCATTTTCAGAAAGCTCTGGTGCAGGGTTTGCAGGGGTGGCGAATCGTGAATTTCCGCGCCCGCCACGGCCGCCTCTGGCGATGATTGCTTGTTGTCCATTTTCAACTAAATCAGCAATCACTTCTTTCGTATCTGCATCAATTACCACTGTTCCAGGCGGTACCTTGACAATCATATCCTTTGCACCGGCACCGTGCTGGTTTTTGGACATGCCATGCTCGCCGCGCGGTGCTTTAAAATGACGCTGATAACGGAAATCCATTAATGTACGTAAGCCTTCATTTACTTCAAAAACAACATTGGCACCTTTCCCGCCATCCCCACCTGCTGGACCGCCTTTTGGTATATATTTTTCTTTACGGAACGCGACCATACCATTACCGCCGTCTCCGCCTTTTACATAAATCTTCGTTTGATCAACAAACATCTTATTCCTCCAGTCTGCAATTCAAATCAAAAAATGTCACGAAAAGAGTCTTAGCTTTTCCTATTTTTTTTGATAAGGTAAATAAACTTCTAATGCGAATTCGCTTTCTGAGAAGTCCTTGACCACGATGTCGAGTAGACTAAATGGTTCTGAAAGGAATTCATTCATTACTTCGCTTTTAATTATTATCCCGCTAAAATCAAAAAAGAAACGAATCCCCTTTAATTCCGGGTCAATTGTTACAGATAAATGATTTTCTTGAAAAGCTTCAATCGTCTCATTTAAACTTTTAAATAAATGGGATGTCCACTTTGTCAACAGGTCCTCATTGATTGGATCAACTTTCGTATCATGAAGGACCTCATATTCAAGTTTAAAGGAAGGATTCTCCCAATTTGATTTTAACAATAGTGAGGCAAACAAAGGCATTTTCAAATTTGAAAGCTTTGACTCATGCTGCGCTTCGATAATGATTTCATCAATGACCGCTTTTGCCCGGTCGATTCGATTTAAATCCAAGTTCCCCTTTATTAGTTGAAGCCTATTTAACCAATCATGACGAGCATGCCGCAGCACTTCAACAATATCCCAATCTTTCTCCATACGTACACTCCCACATTAAGTGTCACAACACTAGTTTGCTGATAGTATATCAAAAAATGAACCATGAGTAAGCTTATTTTGTGATGAAAGTTAATTAGAGGCAAAAAGAAGCATCTACGTAGCGTTTCCCGAAGTATATTATGGAAGGAAAAATTCGCTGGCAAAAAGAAAACTCTAACCAATCAGGTTAGAGTTTTCAAAGAATCCTTAAGCTTCTTGAGCTACTGGATAAACGCTCACTTTTTTGCGATCACGGCCGACACGTTCAAATTTCACAACGCCGTCAACTTTTGCAAAAAGTGTATCGTCGCCTCCACGGCCAACGTTTTCACCTGGGTAAATCTTTGTACCGCGTTGACGGTAAAGGATTGAACCACCAGTTACGAATTGTCCGTCTGCACGCTTAGCACCAAGGCGCTTTGCGATAGAGTCACGTCCGTTTTTTGTAGAACCTACACCCTTTTTAGATGCAAACAACTGAAGATCTAATTTTAATAACATTTATTCCACCTCCTGCTTTTTGAAGGTAATCTTTATGTGCTTTCCGTATTCTTCTTCAATCGCCCGTAATGAAACAGCCATGCCTTCAAGAAGAATTTGCACTTTCTCTTGCGTGTTATCTGGAAGATCTTCCGGAATCACACAGCGGAGAAAACCATCTGCTCGATGTTCAAGATCAGGAGTGACACCGGTTAGCTCATGCACCGCATTAATCGCACCTACAGATACGGCTGATACGCCTGCACAAACAATGTCTTTCCCACGATCTGCAAACAATGCATGTCCGCTCATTTCAAATGATTGAATCGTTCCGGACTTCGTACGATAAATCGTAATGTTAATCATCTATGATCCAACACCTTACGCGTTGATTTTTTCGATGACAACTTTAGTATAAGGTTGACGATGACCTTGCTTCTTACGGTTGTTTTTCTTCGCCTTGTACTTGAAAACAATGATTTTCTTTTGACGGCCTTGTTTTTCAACTTTAGCTGTAACTGTAGCACCTGCAACAACAGGAGAACCTACCTTTACGTTTTCACCGCCAACGAAAAGAACCTTGTCAAAAGTAACTGTTTCACCAGCTTCAACATCTAATTTTTCGATGTAGATAGCTTGGCCTTCTTCAACTTTCAATTGCTTACCGCCAGTTTCGATAATTGCGTACATGAACTGCACCTCCTTATAAACTCAGACTCGCCATACACAGGCGCTTTAAGCATATGCTAAAGACTTAGGACCTGTTCTGTGCGGTTGTAGCACGGGTGCGCTACAAACATAACATTAAAATCCTAACATATTCTAGGCAAAAGTGTCAATAGAAATTTAGGAAGATCATTTTCAATCCAATCATTTTTGAACAATCTCATTTTCATTGCCAAACTGCTTTATAACATAATAATGGCGGTTAGACGGCTGAATCGAAAAAAACAACTTAAGATGTAAGAGCTCTTCTAAGGCTTCCCGGTGGGCTTCATTTGGCCCTAGCAGCTTTTCTTTTACCTCAGTGGTCGTTTCCACCAGGACAGCCTCAAATTCAGAATAGCGGTGCTCTAATAGCTCTCGTTCAAGCCGAAAACCAACCGTTTCTGGACTAAGAATCCGGCCCGTCCCATTACAGACAGGACATTTCACCTCGAGTGCCTCTGAAAGAGTAACCTTCGTTTTCTTTCGTGTTAGTTGTAGAATGCCTAACGGGGTAAAGCCAATAATCTTTGTTCTTTTTTGATCCTTGGCTAATTCCGATTCGATAAGAGCATGAATAGCCTGCTTGTCCTTTTCACGTTTCATATCGATAAAATCGATGAGGACGATTCCGCCAATATCACGCAGACGGAGCTGACGCACGACTTCCTTTGCAGCCAACTGGTTGGTTTTTAACACCGTTTCCTGATAATCCGTCTTTCCAGAAAATTTGCCGGTGTTCACATCAATAATCGTCAGCGCTTCCGTTTCATCAAATATTAGGTAGGCGCCGTGATCAAGCCAGACAATCCGTTTGAGGGCTTTATCAATTTCATGCTCGATATTATGTACTGAAAAAATATTCTCTTTTCCATTGTAGTAAATATGTTTGACCTGATTATTTCGCTCCTCAGAAAGCTTTTTTAGTGGTAGGTCATCGACGATTACCTCTCCGTCTTTCATTCTCCCCACCTTATCCAAGACCATTTCGATGAAAGTGTCCTTTTGAAAAATAATCCCTGGCTTTTTAAGGCCTGCCGTTTTCTGCAACAGTTGTTGATACTGCTCGCGCAGGTTTGTTAGTTCAGAGTGTATTTCTTCTTCGGTACTTGAAAGGGAGGAAGTTCGAAAAATCATCCCTTCTTCGTCTGTTTTTAAGTGACTGCCGATTCGGCGTAGTGTTGCTTGTTGCCTATCATCCGCAATTTTTTTTGAAACGGCCACATAACGACCCTTGGGCATGTAAATGAGATTGGGCCCCGAAATTTCAATAATCCCCGTAACTCGGGCACCTTTCGTGCCAGTCGCGTCCTTATCGACTTGCACAAGCATTTTTTCTCCTTGATGAACGAACGAGCTGACGTTTTTTTGTTTATCTTGTGAAAAGAGATAGGAAGGAAGCACATCCCGGTGTAAATACGCATTTTTTTCCTCGCCTATATCAATGAACACGGCATTCATGCCGGGCAATACTTTCGTCACAGTCCCAAAATAAATATTACCGACCAGTGATCGATGTTCTGGCCGGTCAAAGACGATATTTTCTACACGGTTATCTTTTATATAAGCCAATCGCTTTTCCCGTGAGTTGTAGTTAATGATTAACGTTTCCAAACAAGCGACCTCACTTTTTTCTACTTTCTAGCTCCAGCTCCCAGCAACTAGTGTACTTCGCACTTCTCCCTACGATAAGTCAACATCGAATCACTTCGCTCTTCGTGTTTCCTTTATCTCAGTCGAAGCGCTCCAGTCCATACGTTGCTAAACGGTCGCTTTCGCTTTTCTTTTTATTATACCTTAGTAATAAGAAAAGAGAAGGTCGCTGATTTTGTCGGTTAAGCGTTTTTCGGTAAAGTAGGCGTGTAAGAGTTCATTTTCATCTAACATCCCTTTTTCCTTGCCATCGGCTTCGACAATGATTGGATGTTTGCAGCCGCGTTGAAACTTTTCTAAAACGTGAATAAGTAATTCCTCTTCATTGGCCTCAATTGGTTTCAATGTTTGCAGACTTGATTTCTTGCCATAATAGCGCTCCAATAAAAATCTCATAAAGATATAGCGGCGCTGCTTCCACTCATGGTAGAGCGAGAAATAAAGGAAGGCAATGATGACCCAGACATTGATATGAGTTGGGGCTGCTACAACAATAACCAGCGAAAAGATCGACAAACTTACCAAGGAAAGGATAAGCGTTAAGCGATGGGCGATTGGGAAGGAACTTTTTAATGAAAGCAGTAAGAATACCAGTTTCCCGCCATCAAGCGGCCAAACAGGAAATAGATTGAATACGAGTATCATCAGATTATAGCTAAAAAATAGGTGAAAAAGGTCCACAGATATCAGGTCCATGCTAACCAATCCATACGCTAAGGCCACCATCCACACATGTTGGAGCGGCCCTGCTAGTACGACAATCATCTCTTCTTTTAACGGGCGATTGCCATGCTCATCCATTTCGGCAACCCCGCCAAACGGCAGCAGGGTGATTTTTTTGATTCTCCATGAAAAAAAAGAAGCCGCAGCCGCATGCCCCAATTCATGGATGAAAATAATTCCAAGTAATAAGCAAACCTCAAGGAAATGAGCTGTGGCAACTGAAATGGCAATGACAATCCATAATAATGGATGAATACTAATCAGTCGAAGTAAATTTATGGCTTTATTCAAAGCGTATCACCTGAATGGGATCGATAAATTTATCGTCTTTTTTAATGGCAAAGTAATATTTACCTTTGCTTTTATCTTCACCTGTGGTTCCAGAGACGGTGCCAACTACTTGTCGTTTTTCGACATACTCATATAATTTAACGTCGATTTCATCCAAATTCCCATACCATGTTTCCGTTTTATCTGCATGTTGAACGACGACTGTTTTTCCAAGACCTTCTTTTACACCCGCAGACATAACAAATCCCTCATTAATCGTTTGGACGGACGCCCCTTTTCCCGTTTCAATCATAATTCCCTGCCCGTTCTTTTCGAAGTTTTCAAGGATTTTCCCCATTGCTGGGACGGAAAACTCAGTTTCAGCCACCTTTTTTTTCTCCGTTTGATCTTTATCCGAAAAAGGCAGCAGGGCTAAAGGTTTTCCAAATTTACTTTCGTACCAGTTTGATACGGTTGCAAACTTAAAATCCTGGTCCATTGTTTTAGTCACCAAGGCTCTTGCAGGGTCAAAGGTAGTGGAATGGTTCCGAAATAATATAGCAATCACTAAAAATAGGAGGATAGAGGACAAAATTTTGAAAAAGAAAACTTCCTTCTTAAATAAAGGATGCCCGTCCTCACTATCACTCCCCCCTGGAGGAGTATACTGATTAAAACCATATTTTTCATCGTCACTAGGCCAAGCAATTTGGCGGTCGGGACTTTTTACAGATGTTGTTCCTTTATCATTTTTTCGCTTTGCGATTCGTCGCCGAATTTCTTCCGGTGTAGACCGCGCCATTTCCATCCACCCTTTTCACACTAATTTGTACAAGTCTATGAAGAGGAATGAAAGAGTATGACTTTAAAATAAATCAGCCTGTCCACAAGTGAGTGGACAGGCTGATTTATAGCGGCGCTTTTTTTAACGGACACCAAAAAACTTTTTAATTTTCGTAAACATTCCCTTGTCTGCATTTTCGAGTGACTGCAATGGAATTGATTCACCAAGAATTCTTCTCGCAATATTTCGGTAGGCAATTGATGCTTTGTTATTCGGATTGAGGGCAATCGGTTCCCCGTGGTTAGAAGCTTTAATCACTTCATCATCATCAGCGACAATGCCGATGAGTTCGATGGAAAGATGCTGTGTTACCTCATCAATCTCGAGCATATCCCCATTCTTGACCATATGATTTCGAATCCTGTTGATGACTAATTTTGGCGACTCCATATTCGGTTGTTTCTCAAGGAGACCAATTATCCGGTCAGCATCACGGACGGCAGAAGCCTCTGGTGTTGTCACGACGATCGCCTTGTCAGCCCCAGCAATCGCATTTTGGAATCCTTGCTCAATACCTGCTGGGCAATCGATAATAATATAATCGTAGTCCTGCTTTAGTTCGATGATTAATTCTTTCATTTGCTCTGGCTTCACGGCTGATTTATCAACCGTTTGTGCAGCGGGCAATAAATATAATAAGCCATCAAAACGTTTATCCTTCACAAGGGCTTGATGGATTTTGCATCTTTTTTCAACAACATCGACAAGATCATAGATAATTCTGTTTTCAAGTCCCATGACGACATCCAAGTTACGAAGACCGATGTCAGTATCTACTAAACATACTTTTTTACCTTGAAGGGCTAATGATGTGCCGATATTAGCAGAAGTTGTTGTTTTTCCTACGCCGCCCTTACCGGATGTAATTACGATTGCCTCTCCCACTTTAATGTCCCCCTTCTAATCTCGTTAAATTAGGTCTTAATTGGATTAACACTTGTAATCTATCAACAATGATTTGACGGTTTTCATCGATGTAAGCACATTCCATTTCCCGCTTTTCATTGCTTTGAAGGCTGTCTAATGCACTATTTAAACAATCACTAATTCGAAGCTGAGATGGCTTCATGCTGGATGCGGCAATGACTGCTTCATCATTCCCATAGCAGCCCGCATGAGCTATTCCCTTTAAGGTTCCCATGATAAAGATGTTTCCGCCTGCAATGACCGTTCCGCCTGGATTGACATCACCAATTAACAACAGGTCACCTGGGACTTCGAGGACTTGTCCCGAACGAATGATTCTAGAAACAGTCATTACTTCCGTTTCGGCCAATAATTCCTCAGCTTCATCCTTCGTGATTACATTCGATTCAATTTCATCCACAACAAAATTCTTTTTTTGACGAATTAATTCTTTTAGTTCTTCCCGCTGCGGTTCCGTTAAATAGCGGTTACCGATTTCCACTTTGACAGAGGTTAAATGACGCTCATCCTGTGTACTAGAGTTGGCTGAAAGTTTATGATCAAGTTCCCTTTTTAGTTCTTCGTAGGAACAACTATCATCAAGATGAAGGACAAGTCCTTCCTTTGTCCCTTTTATTGTTACATTTTGCCGTTTTTTCATGGAGAATTTTTCACCTCATAATAAGAAAGCAATTTCGAAACAAGCCAGTTCGAGAGGAATACGGGCCCTCTAGCCTATTCCGAATCAATAGTCATACTATCCTAATAAAATTTCGACACGATGCGTCCATTCTCCTCTTTTTTAATGAAAAATCATTCGGCTCTTATTGCTTCCGAATGTTTTTCAAAAAGCCACTTTAATGGGTAGGCAACAATGAGTGTAACACCTGCATTTAAGATAAGACTTGGGTAAAAACGCAAGTTCATATAACCGATAAAATCAAGGTCTGTTACATGAATTAAATAGTTCATTTCATAAACACCAATCTCTAATAGTGAAACACCGAGAACCGCTGCAAGAAACGCCGTAATAATATTGGATTGCAAAACCTGCAATAGTTTATATATCAGATAAGAGATAAATGGAAATAAGAAAAAGTAGATCCCGATAATTTCAACATATACGACATCAAATAAAAGTCCAAAAATGGCCGCATAAATAATTCCATGTTTTCTTCCGACAAAAATCGTTAAAAACAAAATAGCAATAAAAAGAAAGTGAGGGACAAATATTCGTTCAAACCCGAAAACCTTCTCGGGTAAATACTCCACAAAAAGACTTTCAACAATAAAAAGCAACAAAAATAAAAGAGGAAGAAGGAATTTTCTCAAAAATCTTTCTCCTTCCCATCAGTTGATTGCATATCTACTGGCTGAGTCATTAATCTTTTAATGACAATAACATTTTCAATATCATAAAAGTCTGCACCAGGCTGAACTAAAGCCGTTTGATTTAATCCATACTGGTCGGGCTTTACGTCAACCACTTTTCCAATCAGCAGTCCCTTCGGAAAAACTCCGCCTAGGCCAGACGTGATTACTTTTTGCCCTTTTTCAATTTTTTCCCCCGATGGTATGGCTTTAACTAAAAGTAGTTTTCGTTTGTCATCAAATCCTTGGACAAATCCATAGACATCTTTCTTGCCCTGCACAACAGCTGATATACGATTTTTAGGATCCATAGCACTTAACAGCTGAATGGTTGAACTAAATTGGGTTACATTTTTGACTTTACCTACCAAGCCGGTTGCCGTAACAACAGCCATATTTTTTTTGATGCCATTTAATTTGCCTTTGTCGATAATAATCATTTCATGCCAACGATCAGGGTTTCTGCCAATTACGGTAGCTGGTAATGGTTTGAAGTCTCTCAGGGTTCTTTTTTCACCGAGAATGTCACGTAATTCTTTATTGTCTTGTTTCAACTCTTGTACTTGTGCTTCAAGATTGACAAGATTTTCGACCCGCGATTTTAATTCCTTATTCTCATCGTATGTATTTTGCAAATCCTGGAGATTTTCAAAAAAGCCTGTCACAAAATGAGTAGGCTTTGAAACCAGGGATTGAACCCAGCCGGTGGTATCTTTTAGAAATTGCTCCGGCCAGGATAGTTTACTTCTCTCCCTTAAAGAAAACCCAATCAATGCCACGAGAACAATGATGCTGACAAGCAAGATAATCAGACGTTTATTCAGAAAGAACTGTGGCATGATTATACACCTCTATTTTTCTAGATAAAAAGTATCGTTTTTAATTTGAATATTCCATATGTGCCAATTAGCACAATCTAAACTAACGCGAATCTCTTGATTTGTTTTTAAATAAGTGAATATGGTCCAATGCTTTTCCTGTCCCAATGGCCACGCAATCAAGCGGATTCTCAGCAATCAGCACTGGCATTTTCGTTTCTTCACTAATAACCCTGTCCAAATTACGGAGTAGTGCACCGCCGCCGGTTAGAACAATCCCGCGGTCCATAATATCTGCCGCAAGTTCAGGTGGAGTTTTCTCCAATGTATTCTTGACTGCCTCGACAATCGCAGTAACGGTATCTCTTAATGCACCAGCAATTTCTTTAGCCGTGATTTCAATCGTTTTTGGAAGGCCTGTTAATAAATCTCGACCGCGAATTTCCATATTGTCGACGCCTTCAGCTTCCCCAGCCGAGCCAATTTCCATTTTAATCGTCTCTGCAGTACGGTCCCCGATCATTAAGTTATAATTCTTTCTAATATAAGTAATAATCGAATCGTCCATTTCATCGCCAGCCACTCTAATGGATATGCTTGTAACGATTCCACCTAATGAAATGATCGCAACCTCGGTAGTTCCCCCGCCAATATCAACGACCATGCTCCCGGTTGGTTCCCAGACTGGTAAATTGGCACCAATTGCTGCTGCGAATGGCTCTTCAATCGTATACGCATCCTTAGCCCCAGCTTGTTTCGTTGCATCGATGACAGCTCGTTCTTCAACTGCGGTAATCCCAGAAGGCACACAAACCATAACATAAGGATTCCCGGTAAACACGTTTTTACTTTTTTGTGCTTGACGAATATGGTACTTCATCATGGCTGCAGTGGTTTCAAAATCTGCGATGACGCCATCCTTCATCGGTCTCATTGCAACAATATTCCCCGGCGTCCGTCCAATCATATTTTTCGCGTCATTACCAACGGCGACAATGTTTTTTGTATCAGTCTGCATTGCCACAACGGATGGCTCGCGCAGTACAATTCCTTTTCCTTTTACATATACAAGGGTATTTGCAGTCCCCAAGTCAATCCCAAGATCTCTTGCTCTAATTCCAAACATAGTTTTGTATCTCCCTTTCTGAACCGTAATGCAAAAACTCCAATAGATAGATATTCACTTTACTATCATGTCTTTTTTCCTAATATTTATCTAGCTTAATCTTTAAGAAGTCCTAAAAAATCATAACCATTATTATAACTCAACGTCAAATAAAATCATAGTTTATAAATAACCTTTTTCCTTCAAACTCACAAACTTATTCTCGCCGATAATCAAATGATCGAGGAGATCAATTCCAATAATCTTTCCGCATTCGACGAGCCTTTTCGTGACTTCAATGTCTTCACGGCTTGGAGCCGGGTCTCCGGAAGGATGGTTATGGGCTGCAATAATCGAGGCGGCAGACCGCTTTAACGCCTCGCGAAACACCTCTCTTGGGTGGACGATCGAGGCGTTTAAGCTTCCGATGAAAATGGTTTGTTTATGAATGACTTGGTTCTTTGTGTTTAGGTATAAACAAACAAAATGCTCTTGTGATAAAAAGCGCATATCATTCATGACATACTTTGCTCCGTCTTCCGGGGAGCGGATGACATAACGGTCCTTATAGTTGAGGTTTGAAATCCTTCTGCCAATTTCGACGGCAGCGAGGATTTGGATGGCCTTTGCAGAACCAATCCCTTTGATCTCGGTCATTTCTTCTAAAGTAGCTGCTTTTAAAAGACGTAACCCTTCAAAATGAGTCAACAGCCGGTTCGATAATTGCAGGACCGATTCGTCTTTTGTTCCGGTTCGCAGCAAAATAGCGATCAGTTCATGATTCGATAGGCTTTGTGGGCCATGTTGAACAAACCGTTCTCTCGGTCTTTCATCTTGAGGGAAATCACGGATCATTAATGTATTGGTGGACACTTTTTTTCCTCCCTTTTTAAGGGAGTTAATGAACAAAAAAGTTTAATACGGCAACTTGTAGCCTGCCTTTTTCAATTCTCTTACCAAACGCGAAACAGGCAGTCCGACAACCGCAAAATAGTCTCCATTTATTTTTTTGACAAGCATGCTTCCGAGCTGCTGAATGCCATATGCACCTGCTTTATCAAGCGGTTCACCACTTTTTACATACGCCCGTATTGAGTCGTCCGTTAACTCCCAAAACCAAACTTCTGTTCTTTCATAAAACTTTGTTGTACCTGTTTTCGACACAATTGAAACACCTGTAAATACTTCATGCTGACGACCCGACAAGCTTTTTAACATGGTAAACGCTTCTGCTTCATCTGCGGGCTTTCCTAAAATTTGATTATTCGCAACAACAATGGTGTCCGAGCCTATCACAAAGGCATCCTGGTTTTCTTTAAAAACGGTTTGTGCCTTTCGGTCGGCTAACTCCATCACTACATCTTTAGGAGCGAGAGCTGGATCAAAACTTTCATCAACTTCACTGCTTGAGATCGCGAATGTTAAACGGAGAGTTTCTAGAAGTTCTTTTCGCCGTGGAGAAGAAGAGGCTAAAATGAGGTTCTGCATTCGATCACCTTACCTTTATGGTACGTATTAGGGAGATACAATTCAATCCTATCAGAAATTACAGTAGCAAACAATTTTTATATAATTAAAATTTGATGGAATTTGTAAAATTATGCAGAGGTTTTTTATTTTTGGAAAGACGAAAAGCCTATCAAGTTTTTGATAGGCCTTATTTCCCGGAAAATATCGAGGAGTGTCGATATAAATTACTTTGAGAAAAATATCGATAAAAAGTTTAGTAAATGCTGTTGAGCTTCACTAAGATTTTTCTCGTCTTTTGATTCTTGAAATGCCTTTACTTTTTCGTTTGCACTGACCAATTCTGCTTTTAGATCTTTGATCTTTTCATTTTTCACACTAGTTTTCAATGGTGTTTCAATTTCTGTAAGAACTTTACTAGCTTCCTCCGAAAGATCCTTGGTCACTACCGCATTGGAGGTGGTAAGTGAGAGCGTTTCATAAATGGTTGGTACTGCTTTTAAGAAGGTCTTTTCTTTATCTGTAATATTAGAAAACTTTCTTTCCTCTAATAACAAAGGCTTTGCAAATACATCATCAATACCATTTTCTTTATATTGGGCTCCTAAGGCTTTAGCACCTTCGATGGAGTCAGCCACACCTAGAAATAAATAATACTTGCCATCCATTTCTACTGTTTTGGTTGGTACATTTTTCGAGGATAGATTATCCGAAGTTTCTTTAGCTCCAGAATCTGACGAAAAAACACCGCCTTGAATGACATAGGTCGTTAACTGGGAAATGGAAGCTGCAGAAGTATTTTTGGCTTCTGCTGTTTTCGTTCCGGCGCTGCTGGCTGGCTTGTCCGTGACCTCAGTTGGTATTGTTGTCACCGTTTTGTCAGATGGAGATGTGATGACTAACTTCAGCATCACTATACCAATTGTTATTCCGATTAAAATAGCGAAGGCTGCAGAAATTAAGATGGATCCTAAGGGGCGGCCATTTTTCTTTTTGATATTCGATGTGAATGTTGTTATTTTGGGAAGGGACGTTTTTTTACTCGTTTGACTCGGTTTAATTTTAAACTCCTCAATGTCATTGTCGGAGGATTCAGGAATAATCCAATCAAAACTTTCGTCAACCGATTCTTGTGCTGCCGCCGTCTCACTAATAACATCCGATTCTGTCTGCTCCGTATTTATTTTTATTACTCTAGGAATAGGGTCGCTGTTAGGTCCAACCTCTTTTTCGGGAGGTAATTCTTGAATGGGCGGGTTTTCTGCATTTAATTTGATCTTAATTGTATTGCCTTTGTTAGGCTTGTCCACTAAACCGTACTCCTCTCTCTTCCGATGGGTCATTGGCTTCATCCTATCACAAAGACAAAAAAAAATAACAAGACTTTTGTCGTCTTGTTATCGTAGACTTTCGCCAAATTATTTACTAGTTTGACATGGTGTTAATTAGATCCTGTTGTATCGAAAAACTGGCTAAGTCGGTTTTCTTTATTTACAGGCTCTGGTGCATCTATTTCTGGAAGTTCAGCTTCCAGGGCTTCTAGGCAAGACATTAAAAAGCTGAAACCGTAAGACTGTAGTTTATTGGCAGTTCATCTTGCAACAAACTAGTTATTTCTTGTTCACCTGAATAAGTAATCGCTTCGACAACAACAATCCTTTGTAACGATTCAATTGTTTCAATAAACTTTTCTAAATCCTTGTATGTCAGGGATTCGTTTGCTCAAGAAAACAAATCGAATGTTCATTGACCACCAGGTTGATCATTCGGTTTTTGGATGAAAAAAGAGGAAAAAGCCATAAAAAAACCCCTTAATTAATTTCCCCTATTTAAAAAACGCAAGTAAAAGTCAATTATTTCTGTTCCCCAATAATAGGCGGTTAAAGTACCTGCGGCAATAAACGGTCCAAATGGAATTGGTTGACGTTTCTTGACGATTTTAAGAAGTAACGCTAATCCACCAATTACTGCACCGTATAATGTTGATAGAAAGAAAGATAAGAGGACAAGCTTAAACCCAAGGACTAAGCCAATCAGTGCATAAAGTTTTACATCCCCTCCCCCCATTCCACCTTTGCTGACAATAGCAATAAGTAAAAGAAGGCTGAAACCTGTCACGGCACCGAGAATACTGTCCCACCATGGGCTAAGCGGTAAGAATATACGCTCCAATAAAAAAATCCCTGCAAACCAAATTAGAATTTTATCAGGGATGAGCATATAGTGAATGTCTGAAACAATGATAATCATAAACATCGAAATTAGTGAGAGGGCAACTAACAATTCACTAGACCATCCAATAACTAATGGTGCAGTGACAAACATAACCCCTGTAAGTAGTTCAAAAGTTGGATAAACAGGAGAAATCTGTGACTGACAGCCGCGACATTTCCCACCTTGAATTATATAAGAAACCACAGGGATGAGTTCAAATGTTTTTAATTGATGCCCACATGTTGGGCAAGCTGATCTTGGTTTTATAATTGACTGCTTTATTGGAACTCGAAGGCCAACTACGTTGTAGAATGATCCTAGCGTTATACCATATAGAAAAATAACAAATTGGAGCAAGATAATCATACCGCAATTGTAACAATGATGCCTAATATAACTACAACATCGAGTAATTCAATTAATGTTAATCCACGTTGGTCTTGAATCTTATTTTTTAACATTTGAATCATATTGTCATCTCCCCACGGTTCTATAAACCTAGTAATATTGTCTATTTTAGTATACATTATTTTAAAAAGATAAAAAAAGTACACATTCATGAAAATTCTCAAGAATGTGTACTTTTTTATTTTCCATATAAACTCAGTTTCGAAGAAAAGACCTCTTATATCAACTGCTTAACACGACGAATACTCCGCGACCCGATTCCGCCCAGCCCTCTTTGCCCCCACATAAAGCGCTCGATCCGCATGGCGAATCAACGCCAATGCATCTTCTGCATCCTCAGGTGCTGTTGCCACTCCAATCGAGACGGTTATCATTACCTTCTGCTGCATTTTGTCTAAAACCATAGACTGTTTGAGTGTAAATGGCCAATTGGCGATCATTTGCCTTATTTGTTCTGCAATTTGGTAGGCCTCTGCCTTGGAGGTATCAGGTAAAAGCACGACAAATTCTTCCCCGCCATAACGAGCGACGGTTCCTCGCGTATGCCCAATCAGCTTTGTTAGTCTGCTGGCAAGCTCAGACAGGATTTCATTTCCGCTTTGGTGGCCATACGTATCATTGACTTGTTTAAAATGGTCAATATCAAGAATAATTAACGATAATGTCCTGCGTTCGAATCTTGTTAATTTCTCAAATTCTTCAGTTAGCATGTTTTCAAAATAACGATAATTATACAGTTTTGTTAATGAGCACCGTTCACTTTGCATTTTTGTCATCTCATAATGCTTGGCATTTTCAATGGCAACCGCAAAGTGGGAACAAAGGATATCGATGATCATCAACTGGAATTTTTCAAATGCCCGCTTTCGCTTGGAAGCAAGTAATAACACGCCAATTACTTTCTTGCTTCGAACGATGGGTACGCCTAAGATACTCTCTGCATCATCAGGTAAATGGCCGTTAGCATATTTCTGCCACTCTTTCTTTGCTGTGTATAAGAACGTCTTTTGCTCGCCCCATACCATCCCGCTAATTCCTTCGTATTTCTCTACAGGTGGTAAACTATTAGGCATGCCATCTTCCAGTCCGCGAATGACTTGAAGTTCATCATTCTTCGTTACTTCAAGGATATAGGCATAATCCACTGGAAGCATTTCACTGACTTTTTGAATCAATAACTCAACTACATCAACGACATTTAAGCGTTCGGCCAATTGATGACCGATTTCGGCAGCCTTTTGTAGATACCCGTTAATCTTTTCACTAGAATAATAAAGTCTGAAAATCATAGATAAACTGACAAAAGGAATCCCCACAAACAACAGGGCTAAACTGCCAACTTGATTATAAAGGATATAAAGTACAAAGCCAATCGGGAAGGTGATGAAAGTGGTTATGGTCTCAACAACAAAATCCTTTCCAAAATAGGATTCTTTGCTTTTATAAATAAAATAGAGATTGAACGAGACAATGATTTGATTCATGGAATAACTTACCACGGCGTATAAGAGAGCCAAGTATAAGTAATTTGAGTTTTCAGTAAAGTTAGGGCGTGTCTCTCCACCAAGCCAGTGATAAACCAGACCGCTCGTCAAGGAAACAAGAAAAAACATAATCAAGTTAAGCGGCAGTCGAAATAGCTCACCTTTGCGGAGGATCCGTAACTTTAGTAGTAAAACAAGAACGGCTATTTGTGCAAAAATGATTTCAACGAATAAACCAAATCTTAAAAAGGTAGCAAGCGCCACCCATTGGATTAAGAAAATAAACATATTATTTATGACAATGGGCATAGTTGCCACCACACAGGTTAACAGCAAAAAGGCAAGGATATCTATCCAGTGCCCGGAAATATTTGGAGGATAAGTCTTATAGGTGAACCATGTTCCAGCTGGAACCATTAAAATCCAAGTCAGAAAAATCAAATTCTTGATGTATGGTTTTACCTTCATGCTTATCCTCCTCTCTCAATTTTTATAGTGATAAAATTATTTTACCATCGAAAAAATATCATGTCATAAAGAAATTGTTTTATTTTTCAAATATTTAACTAAAAATGGTTTTACCTCTGAAATAAAATAAAGTGATCCTGTTATGACTAATATGCTATTGTTATCCAGTGATTTTATTTCCTCTGAAAGATACGAACCCCAGTCATCTATGGCAAGTTTGTTGGCTGAATGGCTGATTTTCAGTAATTCCTCTGCCTTCGCCGCACGCGGAAAATCAAAGCTAACAAAAGTAATTTGTGTAGCAATGCTATCTAGTTTCCCAATCATCTCGTCCAGCTTTTTATCCGTTAACGCAGCAAAGACAATCTGGATTTTGCGATTTGGATATCGAGTTGATAGTTCGTGTGTGAGAGCCGTAATCCCTTCCTCATTATGGGCCCCGTCAATGATGACTAATGGACTTTCTGACAGCATTTCAAATCTACCTGGCCAATAAGCCTTCTTTAATCCTGCTCGAATTGCTTGTTCGGTTAGGATAAACTCGCCCTTTTGATGCAAAAATTGGGCGGCTATAACAGCAAGAGCGGCATTTTCCGTTTGATGTTGGCCAATCATGCTGATTTCCAGCTGGTCGAGGGTTTGATACGGTGTAACAACGTTAAAAACTTCTCCCTTCACTAAGGATTTATGGCCGCTAATTAAAAATTCCTGATTTAGGCGATAAAGTGGTGACTCTTTCATTTGAGCTTGTTCCTCAATGACCTTCAGCGCACCAGGGTGTTTTACAGCTGTAAAAAGGGCCGTATTCTTTTTAATGATACCTGCTTTTTCAAAGGCGATTTCCTCGTATGTAGACCCAAGGATATTAGTGTGATCTAGCCCAATATTGGTAATGATGGAAGCTAAGGGTTGAATGATATTGGTAGAATCAAAGCGACCTCCTAACCCTACTTCAAAAATAACGATATCAACCTTATTCAGGCTTGCGAAATAATGAAACGCCATGGCGGTAATCACTTCAAACTCTGTCGGACCGCCTAATTCTGTCTCTTCTAATTCGTCTGCTAATGGCCGGATGATGTTTGTTAGCTGAAGCAAATCCGCATCGCTAATTGCTTTGCCGTTAACACTAATTCGTTCATTAAACTGTTCAATATAGGGCGAGGTAAAAGTACCGACCGTATAACCCCCTGCTTCAAGAATCGAACGAAGATAGGTAACTGTAGACCCTTTTCCATTGGTGCCGCCAATATGAACGGTCTTCATTTTTGTTTCTGGATGACCCAGTCTATCCATCATCCATTCCATCCGCTTTAAACCTGGTTTGATGCCCAGTCTTAACCTTGCATGGATCCATTCTAGGGCTTCTTTATATGTAGTAAACATCCGTGACACCCCATCTTTTTGTATGTGTAATAAAGATGAGACGACTCCATTGCTGGACTCGCCTCACCATTTAGTTTACCCTCTTAATTCTTTAATTCGTGCTTCCACAATCGCTCTCTTCTCACGATAATCACTTTCTTTTGCCCGCTCTTCAGCTACAACACTTTCTGGGGCTTTTTTCATGAAGCCTTCATTGCCTAGTTTCTTCTGAACTCGTTCAACTTCTTTATTTAAGCGGTCGAATTCTTTCTCGAGACGAGTAATTTCTTCGTCAATGTTAATCAAGCCTGCAAGTGGCAAGATGATTTCAACGCCAGTAATAACAGCTGTCATGGCTTTTTCTGGTGTTTCAAGTTCCACACCCATTTGCAATTCTTCAGGATTGCAGAAACGTTCAATATAACTGCGGTTATTCTCAAGCGATTTAAGAACTGTTTCATCCTTCGCTTTCACTAGCATTTTGATTTTCTTACTCATTGGTGTGTTTACTTCAGCACGAATATTCCGGACAGAACGAATCATTTCCATGAGCAGTTTCATTTCTTGGGCTGCTTGGTCATCAGAAAGAGCTGGATTTACTTCAGGCCACTGTGCCGTCGTAATCGATTCTCCTCGATGTGGAAGGTTTTGCCAAATTTCCTCGGTGATAAAAGGCATGAATGGATGTAACAAACGCATCGTTTGATCCAATACATGTGCTAGAATCGAACGAGTGGTTTTCTTTGCAGCTTCATCTTCACCATATAATGGCAATTTCGCCATTTCAATATACCAATCACAGAAGTCATCCCAAATGAAGTTGTACAGGGCACGGCCCACTTCCCCGAATTCATAGCGGTCAGAAAGACGTGTCACATGTTCAATCGTTTCATTTAAGCGTGTTAGAATCCACTTGTCAGCAACAGATTTTTCGCCGCTAAAATCAATTTCATCATAGGTCATGCCATCCATATTCATTAACGCAAAGCGGGAAGCATTCCAAATTTTATTGGCAAAGTTCCAAGTCGACTCTACTTTTTCGAAACTGAAGCGTAAATCCTGCCCTGGAGAACTTCCTGTTGAAAGGAAATATCTTAGCGCATCAGCACCGTATTTTTCAATAACATCCATTGGGTCTACGCCGTTTCCAAGTGATTTACTCATTTTGCGACCTTGCTCATCACGAACAAGCCCGTGGATGAGAACATCTTTAAATGGACGCTCTCCTGTAAACTCGATACTTTGGAAAATCATACGGGATACCCAGAAGAAGATAATATCATAGCCAGTCACTAACACATCGGTTGGGAAGTAACGCTTGAAATCGGCTGCTTCAGTATTCGGCCAGCCCATCGTTGAAAACGGCCATAATGCCGAACTGAACCAAGTATCTAGAACGTCCTTATCCTGTTCCCAGTTCTCTGCATCTGCAGGTGCTTCTGTTCCTACATATACCTCACCTGTTTGCTTGTGGTACCAAGCAGGGATTCGGTGACCCCACCAAAGCTGTCTCGAAATACACCAGTCACGAATATTTTCCATCCAGCGCAGGTAGGTTTTTTCAAAGCGGTCTGGAACAAAGTTTACTTTCGCCTCTTTATCTTGCAGAGCAATCGCTTCATCTGCGAGCGGCTGCATTTTAACAAACCATTGTGTAGAAAGATACGGTTCAACTACTGCTCCGCTTCGCTCGGAGTGACCTACGGAGTGAGGATGCTCTTCAATTTTGAAAAGAACACCTTGTTCCTGCAGATCTTTCACGATTTGCTTGCGGCATTCGAAACGGTCTAAACCTTTATATTTGCCGGCTTTATCATTCATCGAGCCATCTTCGTTCATAACAAGAATACGTTCTAAGTTATGACGATTACCAAGTTCAAAGTCGTTTGGGTCATGGGCAGGTGTAATTTTAACCGCACCCGATCCGAATTCCATATCGACATAATCATCAGCAACAATTGGAATTTCGCGGCCAACGATTGGGAGAATCACATTTTTGCCAATCAGGTGCTTGTAACGATCATCTTCTGGATGAACGGCTACCGCAGTATCCCCTAGCATTGTTTCCGGACGGGTTGTCGCCACTTCGATATGTCCAGAACCATCAGCAAGTGGATAGCTCATATGATAAAATGCACCTTGAACATCTTTATAAATAACTTCGATATCTGATAGAGCTGTTTTGGTGGATGGGTCCCAGTTAATAATATATTCCCCGCGGTAAATGAGACCTTTTTTATAAAGGGTAACAAATACCTCTTTAACGGCATCAGATAAACCTTCATCAAGTGTGAAACGCTCACGGCTGTAATCTAAGCCTAAGCCTAGTTTTGACCACTGCTGGCGGATATGAGAAGCATACTCTTCCTTCCACTTCCATGTTTCCTCAACGAATTTTTCTCTGCCTAAATCGTAGCGGCTTTTACCTTCGTTCCGAAGTTTTTCCTCTACCTTTGCTTGGGTAGCAATTCCCGCATGGTCCATCCCTGGTAACCAAAGAACATCATACCCCTGCATCCGCTTCATACGGGTTACGATATCTTGAAGAGTCGTATCCCAAGCATGGCCTAAATGAAGTTTCCCCGTTACGTTTGGCGGCGGGATGACAACCGTGTATGGTTGCTTACTTTCATCATCTTTTGCTTCGAAAAATTTACCTTGCAGCCACCATTCATAACGACCTTTTTCAATCGTTTGTGGATCGTATTTTGTAGGCATTGTTAGTTCCTTTGTTTCCATTTTTGTTCCTCCTTTGATTCCTTTTCAACATAAAAAACCCCATCGTCATAAAAGGACGAATGGAGTTTGCTTCGCGGTACCACCTTTTTTCCAATCAAAAAACTGATTGGCACTTATGTAGATAACGGATTTAGTCCGTCTTCAACTAATAGGATTCTATTGATCCGTTCGCAGAAGAAGCTCGTGGGCGACCTTCCGACTGTCTGCTTAGGAAATCTTGCAGCTATTGATTTCCCTCTCTATAAAGCAGGTTTATATCGTACTCTTCCCTGTCGTTGCTTAATAATTAAATTATATTGTTATACTACCGAAAAAAAGGGTTTGACGTCAATAATGATAACCACTTTTTTTATTTTTTATACTATATGCTTCTTTTTTGGAGAATTCTCCGCTCTTGTGGAATATACATAAAGAAAATAAAAAAGGGGGGGTTTTTGGTGAAGAGAAATTTGAATAAGTTTAAATACCAACCCTGGTTTCGGACTTGTCGGAGGGTTGCAGCGCAATTAGTTATTCCGTTTGTGGTCTTCCAATTCATTCGAACACTAATCATTCCAACATTCTTTGATATCGTCTTATTAACTTTATTTGTCGCGATTGCTGTGTCGATCTATTTTGAAATCGTATAGGGAGCCCTTGTAGCAAGGTTACTGCTGCTGGGCTCCTTCTTTTGCTGCTGCCTGCGCATCAATCTCGGTCATTCTCATGACGACATACTCTGAATTTTTCAAATGCCAGTAGCGGTGCTGCAGCTGGCGTACATATTTTAACTCATTTTTGGGACGCTGCTTCCGATAGTAGCTTTCTGCTACTTGGATGATTGGAATCGGGAGCGCTAAATAGCTGAAGAATAATAATTTTTCGTCGGCTCTAAATGGAAAGTATTTAAAATAATGATATACCCAATCGACGGCTGTATCGCTTCGCTTTGGATTAGTGTTTAAGGCTCTTGATAAATATGGCAGGAGATCATGGATCGGTGAGCCATAGCGGGCATTCTCAAAGTTTATAAAATATCCATATCCTTTATCATCATATAAAAAATGCTCGGGTGACAATTTTCCGTGCGTGATCACCATACGCGCCTTTTCATTGTCTTTCGTTTTTTCATACCATTCTTCAAATTTGGTTTTCGAGAATTTCAGCGCTTGGCTGATTTCATTGTAGTAGAGGCAATATAGCAATTCGAACGGCGACATGTAGGTCTTTTTTTCACATTCGTCGATGAAGCCATCGAGAAATTCCTGTTGTTTTTCATGCTGTTGAAGAGTCTTTTCATAGTGCTCGGTTCTTTCTTCTTTATTCATGGTGATTTCTTTGGCGGATAGAGTATGAAGGCGTGCTAGTTCACGAAAGAGCTGTTGATTTCTATGCTCACGGTCTTCCTTTTGTTCATTTGACATCCATGGCATTAAGTAATAGAGATTATTTTCATGTAAAACTGCATACCTGCCGTCCATGGTAGGATAAATTGGAACGATACGGTTAAAGCCTTTTTGGTAAAGAAGATGGACATGGCGAATGAAATCTGTCCCAGCCGACGGGTCAATTTTTTTTAAAGCAAAGGTTCCTTTATTTGAATAAACCTTGAGGACGCTGCCAAAATCCTCTACAAATTGAGGTTCAACAAGATATTGTTTTAAGATCGGTGCAAGTGTGGCTAGATGATTGGAGCTATTCATGAAAACTCAACTCTCTTTCCAATGGAAAAGCGTAATCGCCACTTGGAGGGCGATATTTCTTCATGAAAAGAAGGTGAGCAGGTCAAAAGAACCCGCTCATCTCTTTTAGTTATTTTTTTGCAAAGCTGCTAGGAATATATAATACTTGACCTTCGTATACATCTTGATTGATTTCAAGATTGTTGACTCGAAGGAGGTTTTGTACGGATACATCATATCGATCTGCTACGCTGCTCACGGTATCTCCCTTTTGGACGATGCAAATCTTAACTCTTGCTTGATCCGCATTATCATCCTTTCGAGCAAAGAACTCGGTTAACGTCATGCTTTTCTTTTTGGCCGCTTTTTTCTTTTTAATATTCTTTGGTGGTTCTTCCTCCGGTGACGAAGAGCTTTCTTCTACCTGACTGACTTCCTCTTCAACATGCTCTGCTGGTTGTGGTTCTGCTTCAACACCGACCCCTTGCACTGGCTCTGGCTGGCTTGCTTCACTTCTTTCTTCCTGGAAAAACCACGCTGGCTGACTAGCTTCACTTTTTACTTCTTCTACATCCCAAGATGAATGGTACCCTTCATTTCTTGCTTCTTGGTATTCCCATGATGGTTGGTTTTCCTGATTTCTGGCCTCTTGTAACTCCCATGTTGGTTGGATTTCTTCATTTCTTGCTTCCTGTAAATCCCATGTAGGTTCGTTTTCCTCTTCTTCAATTTCTTCCTGCGGCTGGTAATTGAAGGTAGGAAATTTAGGTAAAACTTCTACACTCTCTTCTTCTTGCTGTTTTCTTGCCTCTGCTTCAAATAAGAAGTTATCTTGGTAACTGCTTTGAACTGTTTCCAATTCAACTTCTACTTCCTCTACATCTTCATATTCAGATTCAGCACGATGGACGACCTCAATTTCAGTAGCCTCTTCCTGCGGTTGTTGTTGTTCGGTGGCATATAAGCCGCTAATCGTTAGTTCTGCTGCCAGCTTCAGGCAGCTGCGTTCAGGAATCGAATAGTCAAACGATTCAACGAGAACATCAATATCGTAAATACTCTGTATCCGATTATTTGGGATGGTGATGTCGACAGGGAATCGGTGCGAAAATTCACAGGTTCCTTCCTCCCGGTTATCGACCCTTTCCACAAACTTTTGTGATGTTACACCTTCTTCTTCGTTTTCACTGTTAGTTTCGTAACTTTTATATTCGCCTGTGAGTTCGAGCGAACCTCTTATGGTTACGTACTGGTCGTTTTCCTGGATGGTAATGTCCGGGTCTAAAGAGATGGAAATAAGCTCTTCGACTTCCTGTCCTTTTCTAAACCACAAAGACTCCTCCAAGGAAAAGCGTAGGCACGATTGGTTCTCTTGGGACAAAGCGACTCCTCCTTTCGTTTCCTTCACGCAAAATCACTATGTCACTTACACTCTATGACCCAAGGGCTTTTTTTATGATAAAAAGTGTTGTTTTGAGTGGAAAAGAAATGTAGTTTTCGTGTTTAGAGATTTGGATGAGGTTTTTATGTTTTTAGGAGAGGAGGGGATTTCGCCAAGTTGAGTGGGGATTTCGCCGGTTTACTTGATTATTTCGCCTAACTGGGACTTTATTTCGCCAACTATGATCTTTTTTTCGCCTAAACTCTAAATTATTTCGCCAAACAGCTTTTTAGTTACCTATTTTAATGACTGCTCAGGCCTCGATCGCTGTATTATCTGGGAATCTTGCTTTTACTAGGAGGCGGAGGGGGATTTCGCCAAGTTGAGTGGGGATTTCGCCGGTTTACTTGATTATTTCTCCTAACTGGGACTTTATTTCGCCAACTTTGATCATTATTTCGCCTAAACTCCAATCAATTTCGCCAAACAGCTTTTTAAGTTACCTATTTTAATGACTGCTCAGGCCTCGATCGCTGTATTATCTGGGAATCTTGCTTTTACTAGGATGCGGAGGGGGATTTCGCCAAGTTGAGTGGGGATTTCGCCGGTTAACTTGATTATTTCGCCAAAATGGAACTTTATTTCGCCAACTATGATCTTTTTCTCGCCTAAACTCTAAACTATTTCGCCAAACAGCTCTTTAGTTACCTATTTTAATGACTGCTCAGGCCCCGACCGCTGTATTATCTGGGGGTCTGCCTTTACTAGGAGGCGGGGGATTTCGCCGAATCCCTATATTATGTCGCCTAACCGAAACTTTTTTTCGCCAAACTTTGACAATTATTCCGCCAAAACTCCAATTTATTTCGCCAAACCCATTTATTAACCTTCCTCTTCACACAGACTGGCCCAACAACAAATAAAGCTTCTAACCATACAAAAAACACCCACCAAACCAGGTGGGTGCCAAGAAATAGTTTATTTAAGTTTCGAGAAGGCAATCTCAGCTGCACGGATAGTTTTTTCGATATCCTCATCGGAGTGCTCTGTTGATAAGAACAAGCCTTCAAATTGTGATGGCGGTAAGAAGATCCCTTGAAGTGCCATCTCACGATAATATGCTGCGAAGAATTCCAAGTTGGATGATTTCGCTACATCATAATTAATTACAGCTTCATTAGTAAAGAAGAAGCCAATCATTGAACCTGCACGGTTAAATGTGATTGGAACATCATATTTTTCAGCAGCTGCCTTGAAACCTTTTTCCAATAGATCACCCTTACGGATAAATTCTTCATAATGCTCTGGAGTTAATTGGCTAAGTGTTTCATAACCTGCTGTCATCGCAAGTGGGTTACCAGAAAGAGTACCCGCTTGATAGATTGGACCGCTTGGGGCAATCTGCTTCATGATTTCTGCTTTACCACCATAGGCTCCAACCGGAAGTCCGCCCCCGATTACTTTACCAAGACAAGTGATATCAGGAGTGATATTGAAATAACCTTGAGCACAGTTATAACCCACACGGAAGCCTGTCATAACTTCATCAAAAATTAGCAATGAACCGTTCGCTGACGTTATCTCACGTAAACCTTCTAAGAATCCAGGAAGCGGTGGAACCAGCCCCATGTTCCCAGCAACAGGTTCAACAATGATACATGCAATATCATCACCGTATTGTTCAAATGCATATCTTACGCCTTCAAGGTCATTGTAAGCGACTGTAATGGTATTTGAGGCTACCCCTTCAGGTACACCTGGGCTGTCTGGCAAACCAAGTGTAGCCACTCCAGAACCGGCCTTAATCAACAAGGAATCCCCATGACCGTGGTAACAGCCTTCAAATTTCAAAATCTTGTTCCGGCCTGTATATCCTCTAGCTAAGCGAAGGGCACTCATCGTCGCTTCTGTTCCTGAGGATACCATTCGAATGACTTCAATGGATGGGACACGTTCAATCACAAGATTAGCAAGTTTATTCTCCATTAATGTCGGTGCACCGAAACTTGTTCCAAGTTCAGCTACCTTTTTCAAGCCTTCTACTACACGGTCATTCGTATGACCAAGGATGAGCGGTCCCCATGAAAGGACGTAGTCAATGTATTCATTGCCATCAATATCATAGATTTTTGACCCTTTTCCTCGTTCCATGAAAATCGGGTCCATATTTACTGATTTAAAAGCACGTACCGGACTATTTACTCCGCCAGGCATAATAGCTTGGGCTTCTTTAAATGCTTCTATCGACTTTGTATACGAACGCATACCGTTCCCTCTTTTCAAATTATTGGTCTTCCCTTAACCAGCGAACCGCATCTTTTGCAGCATAGGTAATGATCAAGTCTGCACCCGCACGTTTCATGCCCATTAACATTTCAAGCACGGTGTTTTTTTCATCAATCCAGCCGTTTTGTGCTGCCGCTTTCACCATTGCATATTCTCCGCTTACATTGTATATAACAATCGGTAAATTAAAGGTATTTTTCATATCACGGACGATGTCTAGGTACGGCATACCTGGTTTCACGATGAGGAAGTCTGCCCCTTCAGCGACATCAGATTCAGCTTCTCTAAATGCCTCCATCCGGTTCGCAGGATCCATTTGATAGGTCTTACGATCACCAAATTGCGGTGCACCCTCCGCTGCTTCACGGAAAGGACCATAGAACGCTGATGCATATTTCACGGCATAAGACATAATAGGAATCTCAGTAAAGCCTGCTTCATCCAATCCCGCACGAATAGCGGCGACAAAGCCGTCCATCATGTTAGATGGGGCAATAATGTCTGCCCCTGCTTCTGCCTGAGCAATAGCCGTTTTTACAAGCAATTCAAGCGATTGATCGTTAAGAATCTTCTCCCCTTCAACCACTCCACAATGCCCGTGGCTTGTATATTCGCAAAGACACGTATCTGCAACGACAATAATTTCAGGGAATTTTTCTTTGATAAAACGAGTAGCTACCTGAACAATCCCATGGTCATGATAGGCTTGCTCACCGCATGCGTCTTTTGTTTTCGGAATGCCGAATAGTAAAACCGACTTAATTCCGTGTGCCACGATATCTTCCATTTCTGCTTCTAGGTGGTCCATCGATACTTGGTAAACACCCGGCATGGATGATACTTCATTGCGGATATTTTCGCCTTCATAAATAAAAAGTGGATAAATGAAGTCCTCTGCTTTGAGGTGATTTTCACGAACAAGTGAACGCATGCTCGCACTCGAGCGTAAGCGGCGATGACGTTTAAATTGAAGTTCCATTTATTATTCCTCCGTCTCTATATAAGCAATCATACTATTAATCATTTCTTTTACGGTATACTCTTTCGGTGACGCATGGACCGTTAATCCATAGTCATGTAATTTTTTCTCGGTAACTGGACCAATACAGCCAATAAGGCAGTTGCCAAGCTGCATATCCAATCCGTACTCTTTAACGACAGCCATTAAATGATCCACCGTTGAAGGGCTTGTAAAGGTAAGAATATCGAGTTGTTGATCCGCTAGCTTTCGAGCCAACATATCGCGACTTTCATCTGGCAGGTATGTCTCGTAAATGATAACCTCATCCACCTGTGCACCACGCTCTGTTAAGGACCTCGCAATATATTCTCGGGCAAGATTTCCTTTCGGAAGCAGGACCCGTGCACCCCTATCCAATAATGGGCTAAATTCTTCCACAAACGTTTCTGCCACATAAGCGGACGGAACAAATTCAGGTGAGAATTCCATTGTTTCCAAAACCTCTGCTGTCTTTTTCCCAATCACAGCAATTCTCGGAAAAGAATGACCCGCCTCTTTCTTTTTAAAAAAAGAAAAGAAGGTTTCAACTGTGACATTGCTAGTAAAGATAATCCAGTCATATGTATCAAGTGTCATCAAAGCATTGTGCAGGCGTTGATTTTTTTCAATCGGACGAAAGGCAATAAGAGGGATTTCGATTGGAATCCCTCCGTACCTTTCAACAAGCTGTGAAAAGGATTTTGCTTGACCTTCGCCTCTTGGTACAAGAACGGTCTTATCAAGCAAAGGTAACGTTTGGGTCATTGACCTTCAAGCTCCCGTTTTACCTTCTCAATCAGGTCCTTACCACCCTTTTTGATTAAAAGGTCAGCTGCCTGAACACCAAGCTCTTCTGGGTTATGTCCTCTCACTTCTTCTTTAATGATTTCATGTCCTTCTGGGGAAGCCACTAACACATTTAGGACGATTTCATCATTGTCAGCCACATAGGCGAAGCCGGCAATTGGTACCTGACACCCACCCTCCATTTTTTGAAGGAAGGCACGCTCGGCATGAACGGCTCTTTCTGTTTTCTTACAAGTGAATTTTTCAAATAGTTCTAAAAGTTCTTTATCATCTTCACGGCACTCAATCGATAATGCGCCTTGACCCACAGCAGGAATACAAAGGTCAGCATCTAAAAATTCCGTAACTACATCTGAAGCCCAGCCAAGGCGGGAAAGGCCAGCAGCTGCTAGAATAATCGCATCGTATTCTTCCGTTTCTAATTTTGCTAATCTTGTATCTACGTTACCACGGATCCATTTAATCTCTAAATCTGGACGCGCCACTAATAACTGAGCACTGCGGCGCAGGCTGCTTGTCCCGATAATCGCACCGGGTTTTAAATCCTTTAACTTTACATGTCCTCTGGAGATTAGCGCATCTCGGTGATCCTCACGGAATGGGATACAGCCAATTGTCAGTCCCTCTGGTAGAACAGCTGGCATGTCTTTCATACTATGCACGGCCATATCAATCTCTTTATCAAGCATAGCCTGCTCGATTTCTTTTACAAATAATCCTTTACCGCCAACTTTTGAAAGGGTAACGTTAAGAATTTGATCCCCTTTTGTGACGATTTCTTTCACTTCAAATTCGAAACGAGGATCCAACTTCTTCAATTGGTCCATCACCCAATTCGTTTGTGTTAAAGCCAGTTTGCTTCGTCTAGAACCTACAATGATTTTTCTCATGAATGTGCCTCCTGAGGTGGTTATGCACTACGCATACCATAAATGAAAAGATGATAATCTACCAAATAGGAAAAAGTTAATTAAGACAATTAAAAATGCCGCTGTATTCCAAATGGCCAATTTTCTGCCAGATAAATTTTTCATAATATGCAAATATAAAAGGATACTATAGGCTATTAATAACAGAAATGATCCAACGATTTTCATATCATACCATGGCATCCCAGGAACCTTAAGAAAGGCCCACTGCAGTCCTAAAATCAAACTCAGCAGCAGCATTGGCACACCGATCACAGCCAATATGTAGGATGATTTTTCGAGTTTATCTAAGTCGGCAATTCTTATGAGTCTAGTTCCCCATTTTTTCCTTTTTAATAAATCATATTGAAGCAAATATAATGATGAGAAAACAAAGGATAGGGAAAATGCACCATATGATAGAATAGCCATCGTTATATGAATCAACAACAGTTCGGAAACCAGCTGCTTCGCCATGATATGCGAACTATATTGCATTGGGGCAAATGTATGAATGGCCATTACCGTAAAGCCAAGGATATTCGTGAAAAAAACGATAAAATCAACCCGTAATAAATGATTGATCACAATGGATAATGTAACCAATATCCAAGCATAAAAATAAAGTCCCTCAAAAATCGTTAATACCGGAAATCTGCCTGTTTTATACATATAGATTCCGAGAAAGACGGTTTGCAAAACCCATACAAACGCAAGTAACCAGAAAGCAATACGGTTTGCCTTCCGGTTATGGTGTAGAAAATCGAAAAAATATAACAACACACTAAAGGCGTAGAGAACAACGGTTAATTCGTGAAGCCTTGTCATAAAGACATTAAACATAGAATGTACCCCTTATGACTGAAAGGAAGCCCGCGGTGTTGTAACCGGTATTTGATTGGTTTCGGCTGCTTTCGAATGTTGTTCTTGGACAAGCTCTTCAATATTAAAAATTTTCATGAATAATTCCATTGCCTGATTTGCGTCAGGGCGCGCAGCCAATTCTTTTGCTTGTAAAATCGGATCCTTTAAGAGCTGGTTGATGATACTCTTTGTATGCTTATTTAAAACTTTTAAGTCACGTTCTGATAAATTTGGTAATTTCCTTTCCAAACTTACCATCGTTTCAGATTGAATCGCATGGGCTTTTTCCCTTAATGCTGAGATGACTGGTACCACTCCAAGCGTTCCAAGCCATTGCTTGAAATCCACGATTTCTTTTTCAATCATGAGCATGATTCTTTCAGCTGCTTTCTTGCGCTCTTGCAAGTTGGCCTCAACAATACCTTCTAAATCGTCGATATCGTATAAAAAGACATTTTCAAGTTCACCGATTCTTGGATCTAAGTCACGTGGTACAGCAATATCAACCATAAATAATGGCTTCCCTTTGCGTTTTTTCTCAACGCCAACCATCATTTCTTTTGAAATAACAAAGTCCTTCGAACCAGTTGAACTGATAAGGATATCAGCTTCCACCATTGCTTTCTCTAATTCAGCCAATGTTCTCGCTTTACCGCTGAATCGATTCGCCAAATCGATCGCCTTTTCATACGTTCGGTTAATTACCGTAACTTGTTTCACGCCATTTCCGTGAAGGTTTTGAGCCGCTAATTCTCCCATCTTTCCTGCTCCGAAAATTAACACATGTTTGTTAGCAAGTGAGCCAAAAATTTTCTTGGCCAATTCGACGGCTGCATAGCTGACAGAAACGGCATTGGCACCAATATCTGTTTCTGAATGAGCACGTTTGGCAAGGGTAATCGCTTGTTTAAACAAGTGGTTAAATACCGTACCAGTTGTTGCTTCCTGCTGTGCTAACATGAAGCTCGTACGAACCTGTCCAAGGATTTGTGTTTCTCCTAAAACCATGGAATTGAGTCCGCAAGTCACGTTAAATAAATGATCAATCGCCCCATCATCTTCATACACAAATAAGAACGGAGAAAATTCTTTTTGTTCTAGTCCGAACCATTCTGACAGAAATTCTTTAATATAATAGCGGCCTGTATGTAATTGATCTACAACCGCATATATTTCCGTACGATTACATGTAGACAAGATGATATTTTCTAGGATGCTTTTTTTTGTATTCAGCTTTTTAATGGCATCGGAAAGGTCGGCTTCATTAAATGACAACCGCTCGCGAATTTCAACAGGGGCAGTTTTATAGTTTATACCGATCACTAATGTATGCATTTGTATGGACACCCCCAATAGATATTACAACTTAACTAGTATGATTATATCATGAGCAATTTCGACTTTTGCTCCTAAAATGTGAACAGAAAACGAAACTATATGGTAATATATTAAAGTAAAGTCGCCGATTAACAATCCCAATAGGGACAGTTTATCAAAGTTTCCTTTAGACTTTCTTAATCATGATAAATGTTTTTTTAAAATACTTCCTTATGTACAGTACCAAAAAAATGGACAAGATTCAAGAGAACCTTACTGGAAGTGTGGTGTTTTTAATGAAGAATCAACGAGTTTTTCCTGGGATCATTCTTATCGGCTTTGGTGCTTACTTTTTGTTGCAGCAATCCGGCATAACTATCTTTCAACAATTTTTCACATGGCCGACACTGCTGATTATTGTCGGAATTGCTTTTTTAGGTCAGGGGTATTCTGCACACGAGTACGAGGCAATTCTTCCTGGGGTCATAATGGCTGGCTTTGGACTCCATTTTCATTTGGTCGGGAAGATGTCCTTTTGGCCAAGTAACACGATTGGAATGCTAATATTAATTATTTCTGTAGGTTTTTTCCTGCGCTTTCAAAAGACCAATTCCGGTTTATTTCAAGCATTCCTTTTTCTTATTTTAGCTGTTCTCCTCTTATTTTATGATAAAATTACAGCATATTTTGACTTACTCCAAAACGGAATGAGTTTAGTGTGGAAGTTTTGGCCCGCCCTGCTTATCGTTGTTGGTATTTATTTTTTACTGAAGAGAAAAAAATGACGCCTGGCGCAATTGCCAGGCGTTTCTTTTTTTACATATAGCTCTGAAGTGCCGACCATGCTTCCTCTTTCCCAAGTCCAGTTTCTGAAGAGAAAAGAATCATTTGGTCATTTTTATCAAGGTCTAATGTCTCTCGAACAACTTTTAAATGCTTTTGCCATTTCCCTTTTGGGATCTTATCAGCTTTTGTTGCGATGATAATACACGGGATCTCATAATGCTTTAAAAAATCATACATCATCACATCATCTTTTGATGGTGGATGTCTAAGGTCAACAATTTGTACCGCTGCTCTTAGTTGCTCGCGTGATGTAAAATAGGTTTCGATCATTTTTCCCCACGCTGCCCGCTCTGATTTAGAGACTTTCGCATACCCATAACCTGGAACATCCACAAAATGAAGCATTTCATTTATTAAGTAGAAATTTAACGTTTGTGTTTTTCCCGGTTTGGAAGAGATTCTCGCCAAACCTTTTCGATTGAGCATTTTATTAATAAAAGATGATTTACCAACATTGGAACGGCCGGCAAGCGCAAATTCAGGTAAATCTGTTTCTGGATATTGTTCTGGCTTTACGGCACTGATGACTATTTCTGAACTGACTACCTTCATTGTACTTCACCTTCCAAAAGGGCATGCCTCAAGACTTCATCCACATGGGAAACAAGGACAAAATCTAGTTCATTCCTTACGCTTTCTGGGATATCATCAATATCCTTTTCATTATCTTTTGGAAGAATAATCTTCGTTAAGCCAGCGCGATGGGCACTAAGCGTCTTTTCTTTCAAACCGCCAATCGGAAGGACTCTTCCTCTTAATGTAATCTCTCCCGTCATCCCAACTTCGCGGCGAATTGGCCGGCCCGACAATGCGGATACCAGTGCTGTTGCCATGGTGATTCCTGCCGATGGTCCATCCTTTGGAACGGCACCTTCTGGCACATGAATATGGATATCATATTTTTCATGGAAATTTTCTTCAACACCTAGTTCTTCCGCTTTAGAACGGATATAACTAAACGCTGCTTGCGCAGATTCCTTCATGACATCGCCAAGCTTTCCAGTTAATACAAGTTTCCCTTTACCTGGAGCTAAAGATACTTCGATCTGGAGTGTGTCTCCACCCACAGTTGTATAGGCTAACCCAGTTGCTACTCCGACCTGATCTTCGCTTTCTGCCATTCCATAATGGAATCTTGTTTTTCCTAAAAACTCTTCGATATTCTTTTCGGTAATGATGACGCGTTTCTTTTCACCGGAAACAATAATTTTTGCGGTCTTCCGGCAAAGAGTTGCCATCTGACGTTCTAAACTTCGAACGCCAGCTTCCCGTGTGTAGTAACGAACGACTTTTAGAATCGCATCATCGCGGACCTGAAGAATTCCTTTAGAAAGACCATTTTCTTTCATTTGTTTTGGAAGCAAATGATCTCTACAAATATGAACCTTTTCAAGCTCAGTGTACCCAGCAATTGTGATTATTTCCATTCTGTCTAATAACGGTCCTGGAATGGTTGATAGGTTGTTGGCCGTTGCGATAAACATGACCTTAGAGAGATCATAGGTTTCTTCTATATAATGGTCGCTAAAATTACTATTTTGTTCTGGGTCTAGAACTTCCAGCATGGCACTCGAAGGGTCCCCGCGGAAATCACTGGACATTTTATCAATTTCATCGAGTAAAAAGACAGGGTTAATGGTTCCTGCTTTTTTCATTCCCTGGATGATTCGTCCTGGCATCGCACCCACATAGGTCCTGCGATGGCCGCGAATTTCGGATTCATCACGCACTCCGCCAAGTGAAACACGAACAAAATGACGATTGAGCGACGTCGCAATCGAACGAGCCAGACTTGTTTTACCAACCCCTGGAGGTCCTGCTAGACAAAGAATCGGTCCTTTTAACGAGTTGGTCAGCTTTTGAACCGCCAAATATTCGAGGACACGTTCCTTCACCTTTTCAAGACCATAATGGTCCTGATTTAAGATTTTTTCTGAACGGTTAATGTCAATGTCATCTTCCGTTTTATTCGACCAAGGGAGACTAATAAGCCAATCAAGGTAGTTTCGAATCACAGCACTTTCTGCTGAACTGGTTGGTACCTTTTCATACCGGTCTAATTCCTTTTGTGCCGCTTTTAACACATGTTCAGGCATGCCTGCTTGCTCAATTTTTTTCGTAAGCTCGGCAATTTCACCGGTTTTGCCTTCTTTATCGCCTAATTCCTTTTGTATCGCTTTCATTTGCTCTCGTAAATAATACTCTTTTTGTGTCCGTTCCATTGAACGCTTAACACGCTGACCAATCTTTTTCTCTAAATTTAAAACTTCTTTTTCGTTATGGATGATATCAATTACTTTGTTCACTCTTTCTTTGATATCCGTTGTTTCCAGGATTTCCTGCTTTTCCTTCAACTTGATCGGTAAATGGGAGGAAATGATATCTGCCATTCTGCCAGGCTCTTCAATATCTGCAACAGATGCATAGGTCTCTGCAGAAATCTTTTTCGATAATTTTATGTATTGTTCGAAATAGTCAAGCATGGTTCTCATTAGGGCTTGATCTTCGACATCCTTCGTATCTGGGTCATCATAGGTAACGATTGTAACCGCATAGTAGTCTTCTTCATCATGAAATGAAGTGATTTCCCCGCGATTTAATCCTTCTACCAAGACTCTTATCGTGCCGTTTGGCAGTTTAAGCATTTGTTTTACTTTTGTTAATGTTCCTATCGTGTATAAGTCCTCTTCAGAAGGGTCATCAATTGAAACCTCCTTTTGAGTGGTTAAGAAAATTAAATGGTCATCTACCATTGCTTTTTCAAGTGCTTGTACTGATCTTTCACGTCCAACATCTAAATGCAGGACCATGGTCGGATAGACGAGCAATCCTCGAAGCGGCAGGAGGGGGACGATCAATTCGTTCTTTTTCGTCAAATTACTGCACCTCCACATGCAAACAATTTTTCAATTCAAAATCAGAATGGTCTTTGTACAATTCTATCCTATTTATTTTTAAGTGTCTATTTTTAGAGAAAGAGGGTTGATTCTCTTTTCAGCATACGTTTATTTTCCCCAATCATTCCGATTTCTTTCTATAAAGATGGTAGAAAACTTTTGATAAAATAGGCAAAAAACTTCGGCTTGCAGATGGACCACAAACCGAAGTTTTAATTAGATACTCTCTTTTTTAGATAGCTCAATCGATGCAGGGATTGCATCCATTTTTTGATAATCATTTACTAGCGCAATCTCGAATACTTCATGTAGGTGGGAAACGGGAACAATTTTTATTCCATCAATCTCATTTAAAATGGTTTGCATGTTTTCCTCTGGAATAATCACTGTTTTTGCGCCTGCTTTTTTCGCAGCTTTTACCTTTGGATACACCCCGCCAATCGGTTTAACATTTCCATGGATACTTATTTCTCCTGTCATGGCAACCGTGTTGTCGATTGGAATTTTATAGATGGCAGAGTAAATGCCTGTCGCCATCGCAATTCCTGCCGATGGGCCATCGATTGGAACACCGCCCGGGAAATTCACATGGATATCAAAGTCGTTAGCTGGAACACCCATTGATCGTAAAACCGTAATTACATTTTCAATGGAACCGCGCGCCATGCTCTTTCGGCGAATCGATTTGCCTTGTCCGCCAATACTTTCTTCATCCACAATACCTGTGATATTGATTGTCCCTTTATCTTTTGCAGGGATGACGGTCACTTCAATTTCCAGAAGCGCACCTGAATTTGGCCCATAAACTGCCAAGCCATTAACAAGACCCACATGGGATAAATCATTAATCTTACGTTCCATTCTCGGTGACATTTGACTCGCATGGATGACCCACTCTATATCTTCATCCTTGATATAATCGCGTTCTTCCGTTATCGCAAGTCCTGCCGCAATTTGAATTAAATTCACTGTTTCGCGCCCATTTCTTGCATAGTTTGATAACGTATTGACGCCTGTTTCGTTGATTTGCAGGTTCACTTTTTGGGCAGCCTTATTCGCAATTTCCACGATTTCTTCCTGTGTTAAATCCCGAAAGAAAACCTCCATACAACGGGACCGAATCGCAGGGGGAATTTCACTTGGTGTCCTTGTGGTAGCCCCTATTAATCGGAAGTCGGCTGGAAGGCCATTTTTAAAAATATCATGGATATGGGTTGGGATTTGGTTATTTTCCTCATGATAATACGCACTTTCAAGGAAAACCTTCCGATCCTCTAATACCTTTAAAAGCTTATTCATCTGAATCGGATGCAATTCTCCGATTTCATCAATAAAAAGGACCCCGCCATGAGCATTGGTCACCGCCCCTTGCTTCGGCTGCGGAATTCCTGCTTGTCCCATTGCCCCTGCCCCTTGATAAATAGGATCATGTACAGAACCGATTAACGGATCGGCAATACCTCTTTCATCAAATCGTGCGGTCGTTGCATCTAGTTCGATAAAAACAGATTCAGGTTTAAAGGGTGATTTGCGATTTTTTTTCGCTTCTTCTAAAACCAGGCGTGCAGCTGCTGTTTTTCCAATTCCAGGCGGTCCATAAATGATCACATGCTGGGGATTTGGTCCACATAGTGCTGCTTTTAATGATTTGATTCCATCTTCTTGGCCGACAATATCTTGAAAGCTTGAAGGCCGTACTTTTTCAGCTAATGGTTCTGAAAGTGAAATAGATCTCATTTTGCGAAGTTGTTCCATTTCTTTCCGGGATTCCCGATCAATGGATACTTTTTGTGTACGCTGATTCCTAAGCAAATTCCAAAAATACAGCCCAATAATGATTCCGAAGAATAGCTGTATAAATAAGGCAATCCCCGTCCAACTCATACATTTCCCTCCTGCACTTCAACTTTTTACTAAATATATATTAATAAGTATTTCCTGCAGTTGGGTGGAATAAACCACTAATCCTAAGAAACTGTTTAGGAAATGGGGGGAATGGGATTCGCTGATTGAACGGGGATATTCGCTGATTGAATGCCAAAATTCGCTGATTGGACTATGGAATTCGCTGATTGATCGCAAAAATCCGCTGATTGGCATGATTTTCCCGGGAAAAATCCTCTAAAAATCAATGATAACCCAAAAGCAAAACTGAAAAATTATCCGATTTTACTAAAAAGACCCGGCTATAAGCCGGGTCTTGAATAATCTTATGCAGATTTTTCTTCAGCAACGACGGTTCCATCTTCTAATAATAGTTTTGGAACACCATTGTTAATGACTGTTTCTTTGGTAATGACACACTTGGTAATGTCATCACGAGAAGGAAGGTCGAACATAACATCCAACATAATTCCTTCAATGATGGAACGTAAACCACGCGCACCAGTTTTGCGTTCAATTGCCTTTTTGGCAATTTCAGTCAAAGCACCCTCTTCAAATTGAAGCTCAACATCGTCAATTTCAAGCATTTTTTGATATTGTTTAACAAGCGCATTTTTCGGCTTCGTTAAAATTTCAATTAATGCTGCTTCATCTAACTGCTCTAGGCTCGCAATTACTGGAAGACGTCCAATAAATTCGGGAATTAATCCAAAGCGGAGTAAGTCTTCTGGTAATACTTTAGAAAGCAGTTCTTTCTGAGCAACATCCTGCTGCTTAATATCTGATCCAAAGCCAATTACTTTTTGACCTAAACGGCGCTTAATAATTGGTTCAATACCATCAAATGCTCCACCGCAAATAAAGAGGATATTGGTTGTATCGATTTGAATAAATTCTTGATGCGGGTGTTTTCTTCCACCTTGTGGCGGAACACTTGCAACCGTACCTTCAAGAATTTTTAATAAAGCTTGTTGAACGCCTTCACCAGAAACATCCCTTGTAATCGAAGGATTTTCTGATTTACGGGCAATTTTATCAATCTCATCAATATAAATAATCCCTTTCTCAGCCTTTTCTACATCGTAATCAGCAGATTGGATTAATTTTAATAAAATGTTCTCAACATCTTCCCCAACATACCCAGCTTCCGTTAGTGAAGTCGCATCGGCAATTGCAAATGGTACATTCAAAATACGTGCCAATGTTTGGGCTAGTAATGTTTTACCGCTTCCTGTTGGTCCAATCATACAGATGTTACTTTTTGCAAGTTCAACATCATCAATTTTACTATTGGAATTGATGCGTTTGTAGTGATTGTATACTGCCACAGAAAGGGATTTTTTCGCTTGATCTTGACCGATAACATATTCATCAAGAATTTCACAAATTTCCTTCGGCTTCGGTACATCTTTAAATTCTACTTCTTCTTCTGTTCCAAGTTCTTCCTCAACGATTTCGGTGCAAAGTTCAATACATTCGTCACATATGTAAACTCCAGGCCCGGCAACCAATTTACGAACTTGGTCCTGTGTTTTACCACAGAAGGAACACTTTAATTGACCTTTTTCATCATTAAATTTAAACAAATCCTTTCACCCCTTAAATCATGTTAGTATCTTATGCGAAGCAGCGAATTACACAAACAAAAGTCAAGTCTCTCTCTAATTATTGAATAGTATGTATGTTGCATTGTAACACAGAATGCCAATGGACTGGAAATAAAAAGCTTAAGGTAAATAGGCTTCCCTTTGTTTGTGTAGTTCATTTTAAATCTCTTATGTATTCTTTAATCTTAACCATTCTGATAAAAATAAATCTTAATGCTGTCTGGAAATTATTTTATATTTATTTCGCTATGTCTTAGATATTTTCCTGCCCATTGTTAAATCTTATTATAATATGTATTTTAAAAAAAGTATAAAACAAGGCACGATTTAAATCGTGCCTTGCAATAAACAGGTTAATTACTTCTTGTTTTCAACAAGAAAGTCTACTGCTTTTTTAAGTTTAAGGTCTGATTGGATGCCTTCAAGTCCGCCTAAAGCTTGTTTAATGCTATCAACAGTCATGTTGTACATGCCAGCCATGTTTTCAAGTTCAGCATTGACATCTTCGTCAGTTACTTCTAGGTTTTCAGCCTTAGCAATCGCTTCTAGTGTTAAGTTTACACGTACGCGGGTAACAGCTTCTTCCTTCATTTGCTCACGTAAAGCATTTTCGTCTTGACCTGAGAATTGGAAGTATAGTTCAAGGTTCATACCTTGCATTTGTAAGCGTTGTTCGAATTCTTGAAGCATACGGTTAACTTCGTTAGTAACCATAACTTCTGGAATTTCAACTTCTGCATTTGCAGCAGCTTTTTCAACAACAGTATCACGTAAATGATGCTCAGCTTCGTGCTTCTTGCTGTTTTCTAAACGAGTTTTGATTTTCTCTTTAAGAGCGTCTAATGTTTCAACTTCATCATCCACATCTTTAGCAAACTCGTCATCTAATTCAGGAAGTTCTTTTCCTTTAATTTCATGAACAGTTACTTTGAAAACTGCAGGCTTACCAGCAAGTTCTGCAGCGTGGTACTCTTCAGGGAATGTTACTTCCACGTCTTTAGATTCACCAGCAGCTAGTCCTACTAATTGCTCTTCAAAACCTGGGATGAATGAACCAGATCCGATTTCAAGTGAATGGTTTTCAGCTTTTCCGCCTTCGAAAGCAACGCCATCAACGAATCCTTCGAAATCAAGAACAACTGTATCGCCGTTTTCTACTGTGCCTTCTTCTTTTACAACAAGCTCAGCTTGGCGCTCTTGAAGAGTTTTTAATTCGTTAGCAACATCTTCGTCAGTTACGTTTGTATCAAGTGCTTCTACTTCTAAACCTTTGTATTCGCCTAATGTTACTTCAGGCTTAACTTGAACAGTAGCTTTGAAGATAAGTTCTTTGCCTTTTTCCATTTGCTCGATGTCGATGTCTGGACGGTCGATTGGCTCGATTCCAGTTTCGTCAATTGCGCTTCCATATGCTTCTGGAAGAAGAATATCTAATGCATCTTGATAAAGAGACTCTACACCAAAACGCTTTTCGAACATTTGACGTGGCATTTTTCCTTTACGGAAACCTGGAACGTTAACTTGCTTTACAACCTTTTGGAATGCCGCGTTTAAACCTTCGTTTACTTTGTCCGCACTTACTTCAACAGTAAGAACGCCGCGGTTTCCTTCTAACTTTTCCCATTTTGCTGACATACATTTTCCCTCCAACAATCTATTCTCATATCATTCGTAACGAATTTGAGTAGTTTGGAAATCACTTTCTATCAAAGCCAATTTCCTTTTTTTAAATGTAAAATATAGTTTTTTACACAATGCAACCACTACATTATAACATAGGATTGATTTCTTTCAACAGCGAGCCTATATATTAGGATAAGAAATTTTCTCAATTACCTCAATTTTTGCGATTGCTTCTTCAATTTCACTCACAGATACACCGTATTCGCTGGAAAGAAGATCCATTCTTGTATCCATCCCCATATAATCTTGTGCCAAGTGGTGGAAAGCTGCAGCCCATGCATGAGTACTCTCTGGCTCTAGTTCAAACGGATAGGTTATAAAAAAATTACGTTCAACCATTCCACTCGTGTTTTCAAAAAGACCAGGGTTTTCGCTTTCCAGATGAGATTCGACAAGCGCTTTTACCTCTCGCATTCTTGGTTCTTCTCTAACCTCGGGAAGTTGTGCTGGAATAACTTTCTTTTTCATGCCAAATTTCCTGATAATAAGTTCTCTATCAATTTCTTGCTCTTTTAAAAGAGTTAAGAGAATGGTTTTTAAAAATGGATGACCGGCTTCCGCTTCTAAATAATCTGTAATTTCATGGAGGTAGGGGCGAATATTTTTCTCTGCTAGACTTGAAATGAGGAGCAGTTGTTCGTTTAGATTATCATTTGCAAATAGGTTTAAGTTTTGGACCGCTTTTTCCTCTGGTTCGATTTCCTCAAGATCTAGTTGACGATTATCTGCCATCCTTCGGCTGAATTGAAGGATCGTTAGGAAATGATCATGTTTTTCCGGCGGAATCTCTTTTTCTTCTAAGAGTGCTTCGACGGTTGACACGATTTCATGATATTCATGGAGTTGGATCAATACTGTCAAATAAAGGTCGACCATTTGGAGGTAGTCACCAATCCCCTTATGGAGCATTTCCTTGGCGAGTTCTTTCGCTTTTTGAAAGGAAGAAGCTTCAAAATAAGCAAGAACCAGCCCAATCAAGACTTCATCATTGTCAGGGTCATATTCTCTTGCTTCCTCCAATAGATTTATCGCTTCGTTAAATTTTTTCTTCTCAAGGCTTTCGAGACCCTTGTTGGTTAATCTTTTTTCAAGTCCGGGAAAAAAGACTATATTATCAATTCGTTTCACAGGTTCCCTTTTTTTCATAAAAAAACCGTCCTTAGGATTGTCATGGGAATTAGTTTAGCATAAATTAAGGGCAAAAAAAAATAATGATGCGGCTAAGTAGTGTACAATTGTGTAGTTACCAATTTTCTTGTTAAGGAACCTCTCGATAGTTTTTTTGCAAATTTTACATTTTGCATTTGATTATTCTTTGGTGTATCAACCCTTAAACTAATTGATTTTTGAAAGGATTTTGGATTAAAGTAATAACATTCATCCGTTTGTGGACAATAGACGCAATAAATATCTATTTCACATTTGTCTACGAACTTGGTCATTACACCCTGGCTTGTACTATAAGAAGAACTAAATCTAACTTCTAAAATTCCTTTTTTATTTAAATTTCTATATTTAACCTGTACTCTTTTAAAAATCTGATCTTTATAACCAACTAAATCAAATGGAGCATGCTCTGTATGAGGGAGTAAAATCATAAACCCCTTTTCATAAAGATCAACCTGAGCCTTTAAAACACCTAGGTCCCCTTTACTTTTAGTATGGTGTTTCATTGAAATCTCCACCCTTCTTCCATTTGCAAAATGATGAATGAGGATTGTTTCTATATGTAATAAAGCAGAAAAAAACCCACTTATAAAAGTGAGTTTTTTTCTCTAGTATGTAGTATAGCGTCCCAGGAGAGATTCGAACTCCCGACCCACGCCTTAGCTTACCACTATGACTTTCGTCACCAAACAATGCTGTTTGTGGTCTGGACTATATCTTCACCATTTCAGGTGCGACACGTGTAGTCTCTACGGAACCTCACGATAATCAAAATGATTATCTTTTAAAACCTCTACCACTGACATTGTCAGTCATTCAAGATTTCTCTTCCTTGTGAAAGGCGTAAGTTTCCTCGGTATTACCATCAGCATAATCTGTTAAGGCTTCACCGATATAGTGTCGTCCACTTTATAGGTTCTTGTTTCCCTATAAAGGCTCCTATTTTCTTGAAGGGCGTTGCTCTATCCAGCTGAGCTACTGGGACATATTAGTTATTTAAGACAAGATTTATTATATTATCTTAATATCAGAAAGTCAACACACTTTCTAATATTTTTTTAAAAAAGAAAAGAGGGAGAGGAATTCTCCCTCTTAATTATGATAGGACAAACTCACGGGCAAGTTCGGTAACCTCCTGGCCACTTACTTCAAACACCGACATTTTAATTTTTTCATTCTGCAAATCCAGAATGATATAAGTTTTTTCAAAGCGTTCCCTCGGCAAACGGATACTGCCTGGATTTAAAAATAAGACTCCATCAATCACTTCTGCACCAAGGACATGTGAGTGTCCGAAACAGGCGATATTCGCGTTTACTTCCTGTGCTTTGTACTTTAAATTCATCAATGTGGATTTAACCGAATACCGGTGGCCATGGGTAATAAAAAACTTCCACCCAGCCACTTCAGAAATGGTCTCTAGTGGATATCCGCCACCAAAATCACAATTTCCCATTACCGTTAAATAGCCAGAAATCGCTTGATCATCTGGGGATAGTTCTGAATCACCGCAATGAATCATTAAATCGACCTCATTCAGATGCCTTTCTCTTATAACACGGAGCTCCTTTGTTAATCCATGACTATCACTAACAATTAAAACCTTACTCATTACTGCTCCGCACTTTCTAAAATAGAATCCAATACTACATCTAGCTTTTTCAAGGCATTCGCACGATGGCTGATCTTATTCTTTTCATCAGATGATAGCTCGGCCATCGCTAAGCCCTTCTCAGGCACATAAAAAACCGGATCATAACCAAACCCATTGGTACCTCTTCTCTCTTCAAGAATACGTCCTTCACAGGTGCCTGACACCGTTTTTGTTTCTTGACCCGGAACCGCGACTGCTAAGGCACAGTAGAACCTAGCTGTCCGCTTCTCCTCGGGAATATCTTCTAGTTCAGACAATACTTTATCCGTATTGTTCTGGTCATTCTTTGGTTCCCCCGCATAACGCGCTGAATAAATGCCTGGTCTCCCTTCAAGGGCGTCCACGATCAAGCCTGAATCGTCGCCAATGACCATTTTCCCAAGAGCTTTGGAGACCGCTTCCGCTTTCAAAGTTGCATTTTCTTCAAAGGTTGTACCCGTTTCCTCAACATCAGGAATTTCAGGATAATCCAGTAAGGTGCGAACCGTGATCCCTCTTGATGAAAAGATATGTTCAAATTCCTTCGCTTTTCCTGGATTTTTAGTTGCAATAATAACTTCTTTCATTTCAATCGCCTCTTATTATTTAATAAAAAGGCTGTGTTAAACTAGACTGTTGATTTCCGCTCCAGGCACTTCGCTTTCCGCGGGCGGTCCGGGGAGCCTCCTCGTCGCTGCGCTCCTGCGGGGTCTCCCCTGCCCCGTACTCCTGCAGGAGTCTTCGTGCCTTCCACTCCAATCAACAGTGTGCCAAAAACAACATTAACCTTAAACACAGCCAATAAAAATTTAGTTTGATCAGATTATTATAGAAAAACGCGAGTATTTCATTCGTATCGAGTGTAACGCCACCCTATCCGAGAGTAACGCATCCCTCTTACGTCCCGAAAGGATAGATCCCTTACTTCTGCCTTCTACTTTCAATCTTTTTAGTAATTTCTTCACCCAGGACTGCTTTTTGCTGTTCAAATAGTTCCATAAGCCCTTCTTGAGCAGCACTAAGCAGGCCTTGAAGCTGTTCGTAGGAGAAAGTCGATTCCTCTCCTGTCCCTTGCAGTTCAACAAATTCTCCATTGCCCGTCATGACTACATTCATATCCACCTGTGCCTTAGAATCTTCAGCATAGTTTAAATCAAGGACCGTTTGATTATTTTGCAGGATCCCGACACTTGTCGCCGCTAAATAATCAGTAATCGGGAATTTAGCGAAGGACTTTTTCTCGGAAAAGGCATTTAAAGCAAGGGCCATCGCAACAAATGCTCCTGTGATCGAGGCTGTTCGAGTACCACCATCCGCCTGGATAACATCACAATCGATCCAAACTGTTTTCTCACCTAGAGCACTTAAATCGACAATTGCTCTAAGGGCGCGCCCGATTAGCCGCTGAATTTCCATCGTTCGACCAGAAACCTTTCCTTTTGAAGATTCGCGAATGTTTCTTGTTTCTGTTGCTCGGGGCAGCATAGAATACTCGGCAGTAATCCAGCCTTTGCCTTCCCCCCTCATAAAGTGAGGCACTCTGTCTTCGATGCTCGCAGCACAAATCACTTTCGTATTCCCTACAGAGATAAGGACAGATCCTTCCGGGTGCATTAAATAATTGGGTTCAATATGTATGGGTCTTAGTTGTAACGGCTCTCTACCATCAACACGCACCATTACTACCTCCTTTTATTTTTGAATTGGTACATTCATTTTTCTTAAATACCAAATAAAGAAGAGGCGGCATCCAAGCCAACCTCTTTCATTGTCACTATATAGTATAACAAATATTATTTTTTAAAAACTACCTGTATTGACTTTTTCTGGACGAGTTACAGGTTCAGTTAATTTCTTCCCGCTATCATTTTTAATGTCTGCCTTTCCCTTAACTTGAATAGCTACTTTTTCTACGCCCTCTTGCTCAGTTAAGGACAGCACGAGTGAATCTAATAAATGCTGTGAAATTTCCTTTTCTTTAAAGCTTCCATAAATATTCTCATTAAAGTTCAAGGTGACTTTTCCATCTTCATATTTTGGAGCTTCAAGAAGCTTTACATCTGACATGAATTCAGATACTAGAGTTGATTTTTCACTTGGTCCTTTAATTAATTCATTAACGACAGCTACGTAGTTATCTTTTTCGTTATTACTCACCCGGCGTGTGACAGGTACATAATAATAGGAGCCCTCTTCACCGCCAATATAGTATACAGTTACAGGTTTAGTATTAGTAATATCCGTCACATTCGTTGTATCCAGGTTGATACCGGTTGCTCTGGAAAGATTTTCGCTTATCGGTGTTCCGTTCACAGGCATTTCCGTCAAGTCATGTCCATTCATTTTAAGCTTCACAGTTTTCACATTATCAAACTGTGTCAATGTCCAAGTAACAGATTGGAGAATTTTCATCTCATCTTCAGCTTGGTAATTCTTAAACTCTTTTGAAAAATTAACCGTTGCAACGCCATCTTTATCAATATTTACAGAAAGCTCCGTATCCTCAGGGAGAACCGCCCGGAAATCATTTGGGAGTAAATCAGTCACTGGACCATTTGCCACTAAATATTCAAGTGCCTGTTTAGCGACCGAACTGGTTTTCGGCAGATCCAATGTTTGCGGAACGACATAGCCGTCTTTATCAACCAGGTATAGTTCTGTTTTGACGGTGTTTGCCGGTGCCTCCTTACTTGCTTCTGTAGCGCTCGTTTTCTTACTTGTTGTTTCCTCTTTGATCGTCACACTCTTTGGCGGATCGATTTTCTTTTCTGTTTCAGTCCCAAATAATCCACAACCTGACAGTAGAACTGATGATGTCAGCACAGTCGACACAAGGATCTTTGCTTTATTTTTAGACATAACTATTTCCCCCCTAAGACAGTTTGTACTAACATATATACGAGCCTTATGATAAATTAGACCGACTTATGAAAAAAAATAGAACAAAATTAAAAGGTGTCAGGCACCGCTCGTGGACAAATGTACACGAGTGGTGCCTGACACCTTTGATTTTATAGTTTTATTTTTTTGACATCGGTAATTGGATATCCCAGCCACTGTGAGGCGATTTTTGAGAATATTCGTCTTGAACCAGTGGTGTAAAATTCATGCTCTGGATCTTCCTCGCAAGTATCTAATAAACCATTGTATTGAAGGATTGCACTTATTTCATGTGCTGTCTCATCACCCGAGCTAATAACGCTGACAGACTCACCCATGACATTTTTTATCACGGGCTCTAACAGCGGATAATGTGTGCAGCCTAAAATCAGCGTATCCAATTTTTCATTGAGCATCGGCTTGAGGGCTTCGTCGACAATTCTTTCCGCAATCGGACCTGCAAACTCGTTACTCTCCACAAGCGGAACAAATTTAGGACAGGCATGTGCTTTTACAAAAAGCCTGCTATTTAACGATTTTAACGCTCTTTCGTATGCCCCGCTTTTCACAGTGCCCTCAGTGCCAATAATACCGACACGATAATTTTTTGTCTTCTTAATTGCCGCTCGTGCTCCTGGATTAATTACCCCTAGGACCGGGATTGGCAATTCCTTACGAATCTCGTCTAATGCCGCAGCTGTAGCCGTATTACAGGCAATGACGAGCATTTTGATTTTTTTCTCTAGTAAAAAAGAGGTCATCTCCCATGTGAACCTCTTAACTTCCTTCGTTGTTCTCGGGCCATATGGGCAGCGCGCTGTATCTCCCAAATAGATGATTTTCTCATTTGGAAGCTGGCGCATCACCTCTTTGGCAACTGTTAACCCGCCAACGCCCGAATCTATCACACCAATTGCTTGTTTCAAAACGTATCGCCTCTTTTATCGCATTTCCTGATGCAATTTCGTTAAGCTTCTTTGAAGAACCTGAATTTCTTCCGGAGTGAAATCAACCAACACTTCTTCTAAGTAAACTTGACGCTTTTTAATTACTTCATCAATGATTCTTTTGCCCTCTTCAAGCAAATGTATTCTCACCACACGACGGTCATTTGGATTTTTCACCCGTTCTACGAGGAGATTTTTTTCCATCCTGTCAACAAGATCTGTCGTCGTACTGCACGCCAAGTACATTTTAGTAGAAAGTTCCCCGATTGTCATGTCTCCTTCTTCAAATAGCCATTGCAAGGCAATAAATTGTGGAGGTGTAATCGTATAAGTACTTAACATTTCTCTTCCTTTTTGCTTGATGATGCCAGAAATGTAGCGTAAATCCTTTTCAATATTTGCAACAATTTCCCCATTTGCTCTTTGTGAATTCTCGAGTTTCATCTCAAACACTCCTATAAAAAGCTTTCTTTCCCTGAAACATTAATCTATATAAAAATCTTGTTCCTCATTGTCGTACTTCATGTTTCTTCTTATTTTCTACTTTTTTCTCTAAAAATTCAAGTTGAAACTATTAGAAAAATATTAGTTTGCCACACTTTGGAGTATAATAAAGTGGGAATTTGAATATTAAGCCAAAGGTGAGAATAGAATGGAAATTGTGATTAGCAAGTCGGCACTAAACTGGTTTAAAGAAGAGGTCGAATTAAAAAAAGGGGATAAAGTAAAGTTTTATCCGAAGGTATATGGAAACAGCCCTGTCCAAGAAGGGTTTTCGCTTGGTTTCACTGTGGATAATGATCCTATTGATATCATTGTGAAATCCGAAGCAGAAGGTTTTTTATTTTATATTGAAGAAAGGGATTTGTGGTTTTTCAATCAACATGATTTGCATGTCGACTACAATGCACAAAGGGATGAAGTAGAATATAGTTACACCAAGTCGCAGTCGCAAAATTAGGGGAAAAATACAGTTCAACGAATAAAATTAGTTTACAGATTAACAATAATCCTAGTGTTACTTATTAACACTAAAACTTCAATGTGGAGGGGTTACTTTGAATATAACTTACGGCTTATTTTCAACCATACTCATTTTGGGGTTTAGAGCGGCATTCTTATTAAATAACCTATCCTCATGGTTTAAAAGGATGGTAAGAATACCTGCTTTTAATTAAGCAGAGAAGTATTTTCAAGTATCATTAATCCGCATTGTAACAAAAAAGGTAAGCATCTCGATTCGAGTATGCTTACCTTTTTTATGTTTATCTATTCAAAATTAAACCGGCCTCCCAAGAAGGATGCCGGTCAATGTTAAAGTTCTAGCTCTCCCATTCGAAGGAGCTCTACAACTGCTTGTGAACGCCCCTTGACACCAAGCTTTTGCATGGCATTTGAAATGTGATTCCGAACCGTTTTTTCGCTTATAAATAATTCACCAGCGATTTCTTTCGTTGTTTTGTCTTGTACTAATAACTCGAATACTTCTCTTTCACGTTTGGTGAGTAACGGCTTATGATTATAAACATTCTCCTTCAAGTACTGTAACCCTCCTTGCCTTCGCCAGTTATGAACACGGGGTGGGTATATATTTAGTCAACATATCTTATGTGAACAATACAAATGTAGTGACTATATTTACTGAAAGGAGATTGATTTTTGAAAAAAAAAGCTCCTAATCCCTAGGAACTTTTGAGTGTTGCATAAATAATATATCGCTTTGGTGCATTCCCTACATAACTAAACGGATAACAAGTTGTTAATATTAATTCCTCTTTTTCGTGTTGGAGCGTAATAACGCTAGTATCATCAGCCTGAACAATCTTGGTATCAATGATTTCATATGTATATGAACCATACGGCATTCCATTTTTAGCGAATCACCAAGCTTTAACTCTCCTAATTTACGAAAAACGGTGTCACGGTGTCCAGATAAAACAATTTGCCCTTGATCACCAGGAAAATAGGCACCCTTATAATGACCGACGCCTTTTTCGAGGTCATCTGGATCTGTTCCTTCAACAATAGCTAACTCTGCCTTAATTTTTGGAATGGCTAATAGTCCGACTGTTTCTCCCATATTAGGAGGCGGACTGTTTTCAACCCTCTTTTTAGGAGCAACAACCGCAGGCTGATCGGCGATTAGTTCCTTTGCTTCCTGGAGAGATGCATGGGTTTGCGTCTTCACATTGATAAATTGCCAGAGTCCAACCCCTACTAAAACGAGTCCTGTCAAAATAATAAACAGCGGAAATTTATATTTCACCTCTAATAACCATCCTTTTCTAACAGGCTTTGCATTAATATGAGTATAACAAACAGCCAACCGAAAGAACCAAGCAATTATTCGCCCATAAACGACAAAAAACCCTCTTTCCCACATGAGAAAAGAAGGTTTTTCGCCTTATTATGCGTGGTCACTGCCAAAGAAGCTTCTGAAAGCTTGAATGGTTGTATCACGGTTCAATGCAGCAATAGAGGTTGTTAAAGGGATACCTTTTGGACAAGATTGAACACAGTTTTGTGAATTACCGCAGTTAGCAAGTCCGCCATCGCCCATAATTGCCTCAAGTCGTTCCGCCTTATTCATAGCGCCCGTTGGATGTGCGTTGAAAAGACGAACCTGTGAAAGCGGCTGTGCACCAATAAAGTTTGATTTGCTATTAACGTTCGGGCAAGCCTCAAGACATACGCCACAAGTCATACATTTAGAAAGTTCATATGCCCATTGACGCTTGGTCTCAGGCATACGTGGACCAGGTCCTAAATCATAGGTCCCATCAATAGGAATCCATGCTTTTACCTTCTTCAAGGCATCAAACATTCTGCTTCTGTCAACCTGAAGGTCACGCACCACAGGGAATGTTTTCATCGGCGCTAATCGAATTGGCTGCTCCAATTGATCGATCAGTGCTGAACAAGATTGGCGCGGTTTGCCGTTGATGACCATCGAACAAGCTCCGCAGACTTCTTCTAAACAGTTCATATCCCAAGTAATTGGGGTAGATGCTTGTCCTTTTGCATTGACAGGGTTTTTACGGATTTCCATTAACGCTGAAATAACATTCATATTCGGGCGATAAGGAACCTCAAATTCCTCCTCATAAGGAGCAGCGTTTTCGTTATCTTGACGTGAAATAATAAATTTCACCATTTTAGTATCAGACATTTTTTCTACTCCCCCTTAACTTTTTGCGTAATTGCGTTCGCGTGGCTTAATTAATGAAACATCAACATCTTCATAATGGAAAGCCGGTGCGGATGAGCTGTCAACAAATTTCGCCATTGTTGTTTTTAAGAATTCCTCATCATTACGTGTAGGGAAGTCAGGCTTATAATGAGCACCGCGGCTTTCATTCCGGTTGTATGCACCAATCGTAATAACACGAGCCAATTGCAGCATGTTTTGTAATTGACGAGTAAAGGCTGCCCCTTGGTTACTCCATTTCGATGTATCATTAATGTTAATGTTTTGGTAACGTTCTAATAGTTCTTGAATTTTCTCGTCCGTTTTTAATAGTCTGTCATTGTGGCGAACAACGGTTACATTATCCGTCATCCATTCGCCAAGCTCTTTATGAAGAATATAAGCATTTTCATTTCCATCTAGAGACATAACGGCATTCCACTTATCTTCTTGTTCTTTAACATGACGGTCAAATACTGTAGAAGATACGGCATCAGAACTCTTTTCAAGACCTTTGATGTACCTCACTACATTTGGACCAACGACCATTCCACCGTAAATGGCGGAAAGCAAGGAATTGGCACCTAAACGGTTCGCACCATGTTGTGAGTAATCACATTCACCAGCTGCAAATAGCCCAGGAATGTTTGTCATTTGATCATAATCAACCCAAAGGCCACCCATTGAATAGTGAACAGCTGGGAAGATTTTCATTGGTACTTTACGAGGGTCATCACCCATAAACTTTTCGTAAATCTCGATAATACCACCGAGTTTAACATCTAATTCATGTGGATCTTTATGAGAAAGATCCAGGTATACCATGTTCTCGCCATTGATTCCGAGTTTTTGATTTACACATACATCGAAAATCTCACGTGTTGCAATATCACGTGGTACAAGGTTTCCATAGGCAGGATATTTTTCTTCTAGGAAGTACCAAGGCTTTCCATCTTTATATGTCCAAACACGGCCACCTTCACCACGAGCGGATTCACTCATTAAGCGAAGTTTATCATCGCCAGGAATCGCAGTCGGGTGGATTTGAATCATTTCTCCATTCGCATAATAAGCGCCCTGCTGATAAACGATTGATGCAGCAGAACCTGTATTAATAACAGAGTTAGTTGATTTCCCAAAAATAATACCAGGGCCACCTGTAGCCATGATTACGGCATCGCCTGAGAAGGATTTTATTTCCATTGTTTTTAAGTTTTGAGCAACAATCCCACGGCACACACCATCGTCATCAACAACTGCACCTAGGAATTCCCAGCCCTCATATTTCGTTACAAGACCTGCCACTTCTTCGCGGCGAACTTGTTCATCTAATGCATAAAGTAACTGTTGACCAGTGGTTGCTCCAGCAAATGCAGTACGGTGATGCTGTGTTCCACCAAAGCGGCGGAAATCAAGTAATCCTTCAGGAGTACGGTTAAACATAACTCCCATACGGTCCATTAAGTGAATAATACCAGGTGCTGCGTCACACATTGCTTTTACTGGCGGCTGGTTAGCCAAGAAATCTCCACCATAAACAGTGTCATCAAAGTGAATCCATGTGGAATCGCCTTCACCTTTTGTATTTACTGCTCCATTAATACCACCCTGGGCACAAACAGAGTGAGAGCGTTTAACAGGCACTAAAGAAAATAATTCTACTGGTGTTCCTGTTTCTGCAACCTTTATCGTTGCCATTAAGCCAGCTAAACCACCGCCGACTACAATAACCTTACCTTTACTCATTCGTGACTCACTCCCTTAATCCAAAATCCAATATTTTTCCGTTCAATCATTTCATTAGTTATACAAAAGCTAATAATGTCGTTACACCAACAAAGGATAGAGCCAAGAAAATCACGATTGTCACGTATGTAGAAATTACTTGAGAACGAGGCGATACAGTGATGCCCCAGCTTACCAAGAATGACCACAATCCATTTGCAAAGTGGAAAATTGCTGAAATGATACCAACAACATAAAAACCAAACATGAATGGGGATGAAAGGATATCTTGCATCATTTGGAAGTTAACTTCATTTCCAAAAGCGGCAGCGATACGAGTTTCCCACACATGCCATGTGATGAAAATTAATGTAATTACACCAGACACACGTTGTAGTAAAAACATCCAGTTTCTGAAAAAACCATATTGACTTGCATTGTTTTTAGCTGTAAAAGCGATATACAGCCCGTAGATTGCATGGAATAAAATCGGTAAATAAATAATTACAGTTTCTAAAACATAGCGAAATGGAAGATTCCCCATAAAGTTCGCAGCTTTGTTGAAGGATTCTACCCCTTCTGTTGCATAGTGATTCACAATCAGATGCTGCATGACAAAAATCCCGATTGGAATAACCCCAAGCAACGAATGCAATCTCCGATAAACAAACTCTCGATTACCTGCCATAAATTTACCCCCCTATAATGTTTAAAAAAAATGATGTTCAGTTTCTATCAATATAAATCCCCTTAGTTTGAAACCTAGCATCACTGTGACAATAATGTGACATGTTCATTTTACTCCCATCATCTAAGAGCGTCAAGAAAACGGATACACATAACTCGCATGAAAACTAAAATTTTTTAAATATATTGATATTATAATAAATTATATATACTCGCTAAAAAAATGGGTTTTTTCTTAACATTTCTTGAATTCCTTCAATTAATTACCAAGAAAAAACGGTTGTTATTATTTCTTTATCGGGAATGATAATTATCATGGAAAACAAGGTAAGATATTGCAAAATAACAAAAAAATCAAGCTAAATTTGATTCATAATAACTAGAAAAACTGTACTGAAATTTAACCAAAAGTGTATATAATAGAATGATAGAAAGAGGGGAAGCTTGTGAATAATAGTACAGTTATGAATGAAATGATCGATACTGATGAACCAAGAACCATATCCATCTTCGGCTATGAATTAATCAGGGAAGTTCTTTTGCCTGAGATTTTAGGGAAAGATACACCTGAAATTTTATATTGGGCCGGAAAACGACTTGCACGAAAATATCCATTACTGGATATAGAACAAATTGTTGATTTCTTCGATAAGGCCTCATGGGGGCAGTTGGAACTTGTAAAAGAAAATAAAACAGACTTCCAATTTGAATTAATAAGTCCGCTCATTGTTTCACGTGTTAAGTCCAAGGCTGAACACTTTTTCCAACTCGAAGCAGGATTCCTAGCTCAACAAATTGAAATGCAAAAAGAAGCCAACGCCGAAACCTTCGAACATCCAGTCAAAAAATCAAATAAAGTTGTTTTCACAGTGAAATGGGAAAAAAACTAATTGAAAATGGTGTCAGGCACCGAATAGTGCCTGACACCATTCTTTTTTATTGAACTGCAAGTCCGAATGCTTCGTGTAAAGCTTCTACTGCTTTTAACATATTTATTTCTTCTACTACGGCTGAAACTTTAATTTCTGATGTGCTGACCATTTTGATTTGGATGTTGTTTGCAGCGAGTACCTCAAACATCTTTGCTGCGACACCAGGGTTGGAGATCATCCCCGAACCGACAATCGACACCTTCGCTAATTTGTTTTCAGCATCAATTTGCTCATAATTAAGTACTGCTTTATTGTCTTCTAGGACCTTTAAAGTTTCTAATAGATCATCCGTATGAATTGAGAATGACAAATTCGCAGAACCACCCTCTGTTGTGCTCTGGATAATAATATCCACATTTAGATGATTTTCAGCAAGTGTTGTAAAGATGGTAGATAGGCTGGTTAATGAATTAGCCAATCCTAATACTGTTACTTTTGTTATTTCGTCTTCAAATGCGACTCCGCGGACTACTAAGTTTTGTTCCATTGCTGCTTCCCCCTCAATAACTGTTCCTTCTGTTTTCTCCATGCTCGAACGAACTTCAAGCCGAACTTGATAATTTTTCGCAAATTCTACTGCTCGTGGATGAAGTACACCTGCACCCAAATTAGCTAACTCGAGCATTTCATCGTACGATACTGATAATAGCTTGCGAGCACTCTTCACATATCTTGGATCCGTTGTAAAAACTCCCGTTACATCAGTATAAATGTCGCATTTATCCGCCTTAAGGGCTGCAGCGAGAGCAACGGCTGTAGTATCGGAACCGCCGCGGCCAAGTGTGGTAATTTCACCGTCTTCGGTAATTCCTTGGAATCCTGCAACAATAACCACCTTGCCGGATTCAAGCTGTGATTCAATCGCTGCTGTCTTAATATTAGAAATCCGGGCATTCCCATGGACTGGTTCTGTCATAATACCTGCCTGCCAGCCTGTAAAGGATACGGCATCAAGCCCTTGCTGGTTGAGAGCCATGGACAGTAACGAAATCGTTACTTGCTCCCCAGTCGATAACAGCATGTCCATTTCTCGTTTATTAGGCTGCGATGAAATTTCCTTTGCTAAACCGACGAGTGTATCCGTCGATTTACCCATTGCAGAAACAACAACAACCACATTATTTCCCCGGTCAACCTCACCTTTTACACATGACGCGACATTTAAAATTCTTTCTACATTAGCAACCGAAGTGCCTCCGAATTTTTGTACAATTATCCCCATGTTTGTTTTCCCCTTCTCTAGAAGTAATTCATATTTTTCCCCAAATTAAACGCAAAAAAGCAATGAGAAGGGCATCTCATTGCTAAAAACACGAAAAAAATTCTCGCACCTACAATGTAAGATAGCTCTCCAAGACATTAGTCTTGACAATCCAGCATTTATTCAATACGGGACCAGCAAAGAAAGTTATGAGACCATCTTTACTTCGGCGAACATCCCCTTTCATGATCCCTCTCAGAAGCTCATCCTTCTCAGAACCACTACTCTTGAAGCTCGCACCTCTACCTTCACTTTAATACGTAAAAGTGATAGTAAATTAAATTTTCACTAATTATAGCATGTTCCTTTTTTTCTGACAATCACTAGGATTGAAGTTTTTTGATTAATTCTTCTGCAACATTCATAGGAATTCCAATATTTATGAATTCTTCTTTACTTGCTTCTTTCATTTTTTTGACCGAGCCGAACTGTTTTAACAATAACTTTTTCCGTTTTTCCCCAATTCCCGGAATATCATCAAGCAAGGATTGAAACGCAGTTTTTCCGCGCAGTTGTCGATGGAAGGTGATCGCAAATCGATGGACTTCATCTTGGATCCTTTGCAGTAAATAAAACTCTTGGCTGTTTCGTCCGAGCGGAACAATTCCTAATGGATTGCCATACAGCAATTGTGATGTCCGGTGCTTTTCGTCTTTTACAAGCCCAGACAGCGGAATATCTAAACCTAATTCATTTTCCAATACATCACGTACAGCTTCAACATGGCCTTTTCCTCCATCGATGATGATTAAATCAGGAAGAGGAAGTTCCTCTTTTAACGCACGTGAGTACCTTCTTCTTGTTACTTCCCGCATCGATTCATAATCATCCGGCCCTTGAACAGTTTTAATTTTGTATTTACGGTATTCTCGATGATTCGCCTTGCCATCAATGAAAACAACCATCGCTGATACAGGGTCGGCCCCTTGGATGTTAGAGTTATCAAAAGCTTCAATCCGGTGCGGCGTATAGATTCCCAGTAATTCTCCCAAATTCTCGACTGCCTTAATGGTTCGATTTTCATCCTTTTCAATCAGTGAAAATTTTTCATTCAGTGCAATTTTTGCATTTTTAATCGCCAATTGCACAAGATCCTTTTTTTGTCCTCGTTGCGGCTGAAGCACTTTAACTTCTAACAGTTGTTCAGCTAAACTCAACTCGACATCATCTTGGATGAGAATTTCTTTCGGCTTAAAGTGATTGGCTTTAGAATAAAATTGACCGAGGAACGTTAAGATTTCTTCCTCTGGCTCATTATAGACAGGGAACATGGAGACGTCTCGCTCAATTAGTTTTCCTTGGCGGACAAAAAAGACCTGCACACACATCCAGCCTTTATCGACTGCATAGCCAAAAACATCACGGTCCGTAAAATCGGTCATCGTAATTTTTTGCTTTTCCATAATCGTTTCAATATGAATGATTTTGTCACGATAGTCTTTTGCTCGTTCAAAGTCTAATTCCTCTGACGCAGCAGCCATTTTTTCCTTAAGCTCTTTTTTTATTTCATTATACCCGCCATTTAAAAAGCGGGTGATTTCATCAGTCATTTGTTTATACTGTTCTTCTTGAACCTCATTCACACATGGTGCCAGGCACTGTCCTAAATGATAGTATAAACAGACCCTGTCCGGCAGTGTTGAACATTTGCGGAGAGGGTAGATTCTGTCTAGAAGCTTTTTGGTTTCATTCGCAGCTGTCACATTGGGGTATGGACCAAAGTATTTCCCTTTATCCTTTTTTACTTTTCTTGTGATAATAAGTTTGGGATGCTTTTCCGCTGTCAACTTTATAAACGGATAGGTTTTATCATCCTTCAGCATGATATTGTATTTCGGATCATACTTTTTAATTAGATTAAGTTCCAGCAGAAGTGCTTCAATATTCGAAGAGGTTACAATATATTCAAAGTCCTCAATTTCATTGACAAGTCTTAGTGTCTTCCCATCGTGCGATCCAGTGAAATAGGAACGGACACGATTTTTTAGTACCTTTGCTTTTCCTACATAAATAATCGTCCCCTGACGGTCTTTCATTAAGTAGCAGCCAGGCTGATCTGGCAGCAGCGTCAGTTTTTGCTTAATTGTTTCATTCATTCCGGCCACTCCCCTCCCGTCTTATATATATTCTACTGTTAAAATATTAAAGGAAACTGCGCATAATTGAAAGTAGTAGTCTCTTGGAAAAAGAATAAAAAGCGCAAGCGCCCGTTTAGCGGCGTATGGACTGGAGCGCTCCAACCGAGATAAAGGAAACACGAAGAGCGATAGCGATTCGATGTTGACTTATCGTAGGGCGGAGAGCGAAGTACACTAGCCGCTGGGCGCTGGAGCTGGATTCAGAGAACTAATTAAATTTATCAACAATTAATTATTTTATAATTTCCTATACAGTAAAAAAACCTTAGCTCGGTTATTTCCAAGCTAAGGCATTTTCCATTCTATTTACACATGTTTTTCTAAAACACTTGCTAGTGCATCTTTTGGTTGGAAGCCGACAACTTTATCAACGACTTCGCCATTTTTCATCACTAATAAAGTTGGGATGCTCATTACACCAAAGTTTGCTGCAGTTTGCGGGTTATCATCCACATCAAGTTTAGTGATTTTTACTTTATCGCCCATTTCTAAATCAAGTTCTTCAAGAACGGGAGCGATCATTTTACAAGGTCCGCACCATGGTGCCCAAAAATCTACAAGAACAAGGCCTGAACCAGTTTCAGCCGAAAAGTTTTGATCAGTTAAATGTGAAATTGCCATTTATATTGCCCTCCTAATGATTACTGAGTTACTATCGAAAGTATAACAAAGTTTGAAAAATCAAGCTAATAAATTGCTTAGCCACATCGTTAATTCTTCCCAAGTATGAACCTAAGTATCCGAAAAATTAAGCGAGCGGATACTTTCCGCTCGCTTTTCTATAGTCTAGTTATAGCAACTAAGCACTTCCGCTCTTATTATTATGAGTGTACCTTCAATTTTTTAAACTCTTCAGTTAATAAAGGCACTACTTCAAATAAGTCGCCGACGATTCCATAATCTGCTACTTTGAAAATATTTGCTTCTGGGTCCTTGTTAATAGCAACGATTACCTTTGAGTTGGACATTCCCGCTAAGTGTTGAATAGCTCCAGAAATACCACAGGCAATGTAAAGGTCTGGTGTGACAACCTTACCAGTCTGGCCAATTTGCAGCGAGTAATCGCAATAGTCAGCATCACAGGCACCACGAGAAGCACCTACCGCTCCGCCAAGCACGGCTGCAAGTTCTTTAAGCGGCTGGAATCCATCCGCACTTTTTACACCACGGCCTCCCGAAATAACCACTTTTGCTTCACTTAGATCAACACCCTCGCTCGCTTTTCTGACGACCTCTTTAATAATTGCACGAAGGTCTTTGATTTCTACAGAAAGGGTTGTTACATCGCCGCTTCTGCTTTCATCTTTTTCTAATGGGGTGATGTTATTTGGTCGTACTGTTGCGAAAATTAAGCCCTCTGTAACAATTTTCTTTTCAAAGGCTTTACCGGAATAAATCGGTCTTGTGAACACAACATTACCACCTGCTACTTCAACATCTGTGGCGTCGGAAATTAAACCTGATGCTAATTTGCCGGCAATTCTTGGGGAAAGGTCTTTACCTAATGAGGTATGACCAATAACCAATCCTTCTGGTTTCTCTTGGTCGAGCACCGCTAAAAGTGCTTGAGAATAACCATCCGATGTATAAAGTTTTAATTTCTCATCTTCAACCACAACCACACGGTCCGCACCAAATTGGATTAACTCAGTCGATAGAGCGCTTACAGAATCGCCCACTAAAACACCAACAACTTCTCCGCCCTCAGCAATTGTTTTTGCTGCTGCAATCGCTTCGAATGATACATTACGTAATGAACCGTCACGAACTTCTCCTAAAACTACTACTTTTCTTGACATTCCATATACCTCCTGAGAACAAAATTTGTATTTAACCAGTTAGATTACTTTTGCTTCGGTATGAAGAAGATGAACAAGTTCTTTTACTTGATCATTCAAATCGCCAGCCAAAACGCGGCCTGCTTCTTTCTTAGGCGGCAAATAAATTTCGATCGTTTTTGTTTTTGCTTCCACATCGTCTTCTTCAAGGTCTAGGTCATCTAATTCTAATTCTTCAAGCGGCTTCTTCTTTGCTTTCATGATTCCTGGTAAGGATGGGTAGCGCGGCTCGTTTAGACCTTGTTGGGCTGTAACTAAGAGCGGAAGGCTAGTTTCAATAACTTCTGAATCACCTTCAACGTCGCGGGTAACGGTTACATTTGTTCCGTCAATTTCTAACTTAGTAATAGTTGTTACATAAGGGATGTTTAACAGTTCTGCAACACGTGGTCCCACTTGGCCTGTTCCACCGTCAATCGCTACATTCCCGCCAATAATTAAATCAGCATCTTTATCCTTTAGATATTCAGCGAGGATTTTTGCTGTAGTAAATTGATCTCCACCTTCAACATCATCCTCCGTATTGATAAGGACTGCTTTATCTGCACCCATTGCCAGCGCAGTACGTAATTGCTTTTCTGATTCTTCAGTTCCAACAGAAATAACGGTAACTTCTCCACCCTTAGCATCGCGTACCTGGATTGCTTCTTCAATTGCATATTCATCATACGGATTGATGATGAATTCAGCACCATCCTCATTAATTTTTCCAGCAGAAATCGAAATTTTTTCCTCAGTATCAAAGGTTCTTTTCATTAATACATAAATATTCATGATTTCCCTCCTAATAAGATTTCGAGCATTCGCTCAGTTTGAAAGATTAAGAAAATTTCTTATAAAAAAAAGGGCTTCCTTTACAATTATACATGCAAAGATATGTTTATTCACCCTTAAAATTTGGTTCTCTTTTTTCAATAAAGGCTTGAATGCCTTCTTTTCCATCGTTAGAAATAAACACTTCACCAAATAACTCAGATTCTCTTTTGGAACCTACGTAGAACTCGTCTGTTTTTGCATAATTTAATAATTCAATCGTTGCTTTAATGGACCCAGGACTTTTTTTGGCGATTTTTCCTGCTAGCTTTAACGCCTCCTCGACTACTTCTGTTTCGGGAAAGGCTCGATTCGCTAAACCAAATTGGACTGCTTCAACACCTGTGATTGGATCAGAGGTGAACAGCATTTCCGCAGCTCTTGCCACGCCCACATATTTAGGAAGGCGCTGCGAACCGGCGAATCCTGGAATTAAACCAAGCTGCAATTCAGGCAGACCTAGTTTGGCCTTGTCACTAACATAGCGGATATGGCATGCCATTGCTAGTTCTAGCCCCCCACCTAGCGCTGCTCCATGGATAGCGGCAATAATCGGTTTCGGGAATTTTTCCATCCGGTCAAATAAGTCTTGTCCAAACTTCCCAAGATTAGAAAATCCTTCAGAAGTAGTAACCGTAGTAAATTCCTTTATATCTGCACCAGCAGAGAAAAAGCGCCCTTCGCCATGAATGACAATCACTTTGATCTCGCGATTAGGTTCAATTTCATCGAGCACAGTTGACAATTCCCTTAATAGTCCTGAGGAAAGGGCGTTTGCCGGTGGACGATCAATAGTGATTGTGGCAATACTGTCCTGAAAAGACCATTTTAAGTATTCCATTGGAATTCCCCCTATTTTAATATTTACCGGCTTCCACAGCCATTAATCAAGAGGCGATGGACTGGAGATGCCAGTGCAACTAGATCGTACTTTTCCTCGTTCATCACCCACGATGTCACAGTTTCATCGATAGTACCGAAAATCATTTGCCGGGCCAATCGAATATCGAGGTCGCTGGAAAACTCTCCGGTTTTTTTACCTTCAATAACAATCTTATCAATTACCTGCAGGTAACCTTTTAGAACATTATTAATTCGGAGCCGCAAATCCTTATTCGATTGCCGTAACTCCAGCTGTGTCACGATAGCCATGTGATGATCTTCAGAAAGCATACTAAAATGAGCTTCTACCATCATTAATAACTTCTCTGCCGCTGTCCCTTTTCCTGCTATCAATGTATCTATTTTTTCAATGAAACTTCCCATTTTTTCTTCAAAGAGAGAGATAAGGATGTCTTCCTTGTTTTTAAAATATAGATAAATGGTTCCATCAGCTACTCCAGCTTGCTTAGCAATTTTTGAAACTTGTGCTTGATGGTAGCCATTTTCCGCGATTACAATCACCGCAGCATCAATAATTTGCATGTATTTTGGCCTGCTTTTTTTCAACTATATCCCTCCTTTGAAAGAAAAGTTTCGATCAGTTAATACTTTTAATATTATTAGGCTGTGTTATTCTTGTCTGTTAATTTCCGTTCCAGGCACTTCGCTTTCCGCGGGCGTGCCGGGGAGCCTCCTTGTCGCTTTGCTCCTGCGGGGTCTCCCCTGCCCCGTACTCCCGCAGGAGTCTTCGCGCCTTCCACTGCAATCAACAGAGTGCCAAAATCAGTATTAACCATTAACACAGCCTATGCCTATTATTAAAAAAGAAAAATATGAATGAATAATCATTCATATTTTAATAATAGTAATTAACTCTTGATCTGTCAAGATATCTCATTACCTTTTTCTTAATCTGGGATATGGACAGGCTTAATCTGTCAAAAAAAAAGAGGTAACACTTATGCGTGTTTTTGGTTTTCTTCTTCTCTTTTTTGTTTCTCTTCTTCAACTAGCATTCTTCTTAAAATTTTCCCTACAGCAGTTTTGGGCAATTCTTGTCTAAATTCATAGTATCTCGGTGCCTTGTAAGCCGCAAGATATTTTCGTGAAAATTGGTTCATTTCTTCTTCCGTAACCGATGAACCTTCTTTTAAGACAATATAAGCCTTAACCGTTTCTCCGCGGTATGGATCGGGAATTCCTGCTGCGACTGCTTCAACCACATCCGGATGTTCATATAATACTTCCTCAATCTCTCTTGGATAGATATTATACCCGCCAGCGATAATCATATCCTTTTTGCGGTCAACTACATAAAAATAGCCATCTTCATCCATATAGCCAAGGTCACCCGTATATAACCATCCATCATGCAAGACTTCCTTCGTATCCTCTGGACGATTCCAGTACCCCTTCATGATTTGCGGCCCTTTTATCACGATTTCTCCAATTTCCTTTATAGGCACCGGTTCACCTGTGTCTGTTGATACAACTTTTACTTCTGTATCTGGCCACGGCACACCAATACTGCCTTTTACTCGAGGGGCATCCCATAAAAAGTTCGCATGTGTGACTGGAGATGCTTCCGTTAGCCCATAGCCTTCTACAAGTTTCCCTCCAGAAACGTCTTCAAACTTCTCTTGTACCTCGACTGGAAGTGCGGCTGAGCCACTGATACAAGAATGAATCGATGATAAATCATACTTTTTCAAATCAGGATAGTTTAAGATTCCAATATAAATGGTTGGTGCACCTGGGAACACTGTCGGGCGCTGTTGGTGTATGGTCTTCAATGTTGTCTCAACATCAAATTTAGGTAATAAGATCATTTTATTGGCCTGCATCACCGATAAAATAAGCACAGTTGTCATGCCGTACACGTGGAAAAACGGGATGATTGCAAGAACGGATTCTTCTCCTGGCTTGGATTTATAAAGCCAGGCCTGGCACATCTTGGTATTTGCAATTAAATTCTTATGGGTAAGCATGACGCCTTTCGGAAATCCTGTTGTTCCTCCTGTGTATTGAAGGAGTGCAACATCTTCCTCAGGATTGAATTCAACATGCCTCACTTTTTGTCGCTTCATTTTTACTATTTCCGAAAGCAAATGTGTACTTCCTCCGTGTTTTACATTCACGACAATTCCATATTGTTTTTTCTGGATGAAGGGATAAATTAGATTTTTAGGGAATGGTAAGTAGTTCTTGATAGCGGTTACAATAATATGTTGTAAATCTGTTTGCGGCATCACTTTAGATACGCGTGGGTAGAGGATGTCGAGTGTAATAATTGCCTTTGCGCCTGAATCTTTCATCTGGTATTCTAATTCACGTTCGGTATATAACGGGTTCGTTTGAACAACAATTCCGCCTGCTATTAGTACCCCAAAATAACTAATCACAGCCTGTGGTGTGTTAGGAAGCATGATCGCGACCCGATCACCTTTTGAAATGCCAAGGGTTTCCTGCAAGTAACCGGCAAAATTCAAGGCATCTTCATAAAGCTGTTTATACGTGATATCTTTTCCCATAAAATGAATCGCTATTTTTTCAGGGTATTGCTCTGCAGAATTCACTAAGTATTGCTGAACAGGCTCTTTGGAGTACTCGAGTGTGGCTGGTATTTCTTTTGGATACAGTGTTAGCCAAGGTTTTGCTTCATACATAATATCCCCCTTTTCTATGTGGATAATTGTAAAAATTCAAACTTCTCTTCTATTATATTACAGTGCTTCGCATTAAACAATTGACGATAAAGTTAAAAAAATCACCGCTGAATGATCCTCAGCGGTGATTTTGACTTATGCAAAAAATAACATATAGATCAAACCGATTAGCAAAAACAAGCCGCATAATCCGAGAAGTATCTTAGCTAATGTCTCCACTTTTTATTCTCCCCTTACGTAATACCTGCACCAATGACAATCGATAAGCCAATCGAGATCACCAATGAAATCAACCCAACTGCCCGATTATCATTTTGAATTTCTTCGTCAATTTTAAATTTTGGCGTTAAAAATTCAAAGATAAAGTAACCAACTACTAATAACAAAAATCCATAAATCCCCCAGCCAATCATGGAAAGAAGCGAATTGTTCTGCTCAATTGTACAGCGAAAGATATTGGCCACCCCCAATATCTTCCCCCCAGTTGCCATCGCCACAGCCACATTTCCTTTTTTGATTTCTTCCCAATTTTTATATTTCGTCACCATTTCAAAAATAGCTAAAAAGACGACCAAACATAAAATGACTACACTATAATTAGCAGCTATCTGAATATATTCGTTCTCCCAAAACTGGTCCATTGCCAAAACTCCCCGGACATTATTTAAACTCTACGATGGTTACGCCTGATCCGCCTTCCCCAGCTTCTCCAAAGCGAATTTTTTTAACAGATCGATGGTTTCTTAAGTATTCCTGAACGCCCTGTCGCAGCGCACCCGTTCCTTTACCATGGATGATCGATACACGTGGATAACTGGAAAGCAGCGCATCATCAATATATTTTTCCACCTTAAGAAGAGCATCTTCATAACGCTCCCCGCGAAGGTCTAATTCTAGTTTAACATATGAATCCCGACCTTTTACAATTGCCATCGGCTTGGTTTCAACCTGTTTCGGGGTGCTCATATATTCCATATCTTTTTCTTTTACTTTCATTTTGAGAATTCCAATTTGTACCTGCCATTCATTCGAAGAAACTCTTTCAACCAGTGTACCTTTTTGGTCAAAGGTAAGTACTTTTACCTCATCGCCCGGCATATACGTATGTTTCTGCGTTTTTTTATTTGTGAGTTTAGCAGCGGATTTTGGTATTTCTGGTGCAGCCTCTTCTAAGCGCCGTTTTGCTTCAATTAATTCATGTTCCTTTATATCGGCATGCTTTTCCGTGCGCATTTTGCGTAGATCCCGGATGACCCGTTCTGCCTCACTCTTTGCCTCGTCAACGATTTCTCCAGCTTTTTCTGCTGCCTTTTCAAGCATAGAGTCTTTTTTCTCGTAAAATTCCATTAGTTGTTTTTGCAAGTCTTGATGGAGTTTCTCAGCAGACTTTAAATAATCGCGAGCTTCCTCTTGCTCTTTTTCTGCCAGTCGTTTACTGTCTTCCAGAGATGAAATCATTTTATCAATTTGGTTCGTATCTTCACTTACATGCGAGCGTGCCGCCTCGATGACCCGTTCATTTAAGCCGAGGCGTTTGGAAATTTCAAACGCGTTGCTCCGCCCTGGAACTCCTAATAACAATTTATAGGTAGGGCTTAATGTTTCCACATCAAACTCGACACTCGCATTCAAGACACCCTCACGGTTATAACCATATGCTTTTAACTCAGGATAATGTGTCGTGGCAATGACTCTTGCGCCCCGCTTGTGGACCTCATCCAAAATGGAAATCGCCAAGGCCGCACCTTCCTGCGGATCGGTGCCTGCCCCGAGTTCATCAAATAGTACAAGACTATTAAAATCGACTCGATTTAAGATATCCACGATATTAACCATATGGGATGAAAAGGTACTTAAGCTTTGTTCGATGGACTGTTCATCGCCAATATCAGCATAAACTGCATCAAAAACAGCTAACTCTGAACCGTCATAAGCCGGAATCTGCAAACCCGCTTGGGCCATCAATGTACACAATCCAAGTGTTTTTAAGGTGACCGTTTTACCACCTGTATTCGGACCCGTGATAACAATCGTTGTAAATTCTTTTCCAAGCATGATGTCGTTGGCTACGACTTCATCGATTGGAATAAGTGGATGTCTTGCCTTATATAAGGCAATTCTTCCTTCATTATTCATGATTGGCATGGATGCTTTTATACGTTTTCCATACCTTGCTTTTGCAAAAATAAAGTCTAAATTGGTAAGGACCTCGACGATGATCTTAAGTTCACTCTCGTGTTCAGCCGCTGCGGCCGATAACTCTGTTAGAATCCTATCGATCTCGAGTTGTTCCTTCACACGAATATCCTGGAGTTGATTGTTTAATTGGACAATCACTTGCGGTTCTATAAAAAGAGTTTGTCCTGATGCGCTCTGGTCATGAATAATCCCGCCGTAATGGCCGCGATACTCCTGTTTAACAGGAATGACAAACCTGTCATTTCGAATCGTGACAATTGCGTCGGAAAGCATTTTGCTGGCATTCGATGAACGAATCATGCTTTCTAGTTTTTCCCGTACGCGCGATTCATTTGACCTTAGTTGGTTCCTCAATGAACGTAGCAGGTCGCTTGCGCTGTCTAATACTTCTCCGTTATCATCGATGGCATGTTTAATCGAATGCTCAAGGTTTGTGAGCGGAATAATTCGTCCTGCCTGTTCAGACAAAATTGGAATTTCTGTTCGTTCATCAGCAAACTCCTCTATAAATCGTTTCATTTGTCTGCTTGCATGGATGGTACTAGCTATTTGAATGAGTTCATTCGGGCTTAACACACCGCCAATGACCGAACGTTTGATGTGTGCAGTAATATCATGAACACCTGAAAGTGGAACATTCCCTTTTACCCGAAACACTGTTGCAGCCTCATCTGTTTCTGCTTGAAGTTTAACCACTTCATCAAAATCAGTAGACGGCACCAAGTCCTGTATTTTTCTTCTCCCAAGAGAAGAAGCGGCATGTTCTAACAGCTGTTCTTTAACTTTAGTAAATTCTAGTACTTTTAAAGCTTTTTCTTGCATGGAGATAACCTCCTATTCTCGATTATGTAAAAATTCTAGCAGGTCATTTTTATCCAGTGCATTTAGCACTGATGATTTTTTAATCCAGCCTTTTTTGGCTGCGGAAACACCGATTTCCATATGCTTTAATGTATCCATTTTATGGGCATCTGTGTTGATAAGGATTTTTACTCCCGCCTCCTGTGCACTACGTAAATACTCCGCTGCTAAATCAAGCCTGTTTGGATTTGCGTTTAGTTCTAAGGCTGTATTAGTTTCTTTGGCAAGTTGGATTAATAAATCAATGTTTACATCGTATCCTTCGCGGCGCCCAATTTTCCTGCCAGTTGGATGAGCAATTAAATCCACATGGGCATTTGTTAACGCTGTCTTTAGACGCTCCATGATTTTTTCCCGTGGTTGAGAAAAGGCAGAATGAATGGAGGCAATCACGAAATCCATGTCAGCTAGCAACTCATCATCATAATCCAAACTGCCATCTGGAAGAATATCCATCTCGACACCCGCTAGAATAAGGAAATCATCATACTTTTGATTAAGTCTGTTTATTTCTTCTCTTTGCATAAGAAGTCTTTCCCGTGTAAGACCATTAGCCACTTTTAAATACTGTGAATGGTCAGTGATGGCCATGTATTGATAACCTCTTGCCCGGCAGGCATCAGCCATTTGTTCAATGGAATGGGCACCGTCGCTCCAGGTGGAATGCATGTGAAGATCACCTTTAATATCTGCTAACTCAATTAACTCCTCAGTTGCACTGAATGTTTCGACTTCCTTCCCGTCCTCTCTTATTTCTGGAGGGATGAAGGGAAGATCAAAATGCTTGAAAAATTCTTCTTCAGATGAGAATGTGAGAATTTCTCCCGTCTCGATGATTTCCACACCATACTCACTAATCTTTTCACCGCGTTCTTTCGCAAGTTGTCTCATCCGGACATTATGGTCTTTTGATCCAGTGAAATGATGAAGGGTTGTGATAAATTCTTCGGGTTTTACCAGACGGAAATCGACTGAAATATCGTAATCATAGGCAAAAACGAGGGAAACCTTCGTTTCTCCAGCTCCAATCACTTCTTTGATGTTTGCTAATTGTAATAGCTGTTCGCGCACATGTTCAGGTTGTTTGGTTGCAATGATAAAATCAAGATCCTTAATCGTCTCTCTCATTCTGCGCAGGCTTCCCGCACGTGAAAATCGGTCAATATCCTTGAAATTCTCTAGTGTAGCTTCAATCTGCTCTGCAATTGGAAGCATGTAGGCTAATGGCAGCCGATCAGGCCTTGTACCCACATTGGCAATGGCACTGAGGATTTTTTCCTCTGTCTTCTTGCCAAAACCAGCGAGTGCTTGAACTTTTCCTTCCTCACAAGCTTCTTTTAAGCTGGAAACATCCACAACTTTCAATTCTTTGTATAGTTTGGCAATTTTCTTACCGCCTAGACCAGGGAGCTGAAGCAATGGGATTAATCCTCTTGGAACTTCCGCCTTTAGTTCCGTTAGAACAGAAGAAGTACCCTCTTTTATGTATTCATCTATGACAGCGGCCGTCCCTTTACCGATCCCAGAAATCGTTGTAAAATCTTCAATTTCTGTTAAGTCTCGTTCATCTGTTTCCAAGGCATTTCCAGCTTTTCGAAAAGCAGAAACCTTAAAAGGATTTTCTCCTTTTAACTCCATATAAGTGGCAATCGTTTCTAATAATCGTAATAAATCTTTTTTAGTTACTTCCATTAATAAGTCACCTACCTACTGATTAGCATTTTCATTTTAGCCTACTTTATGGCATGAATAGAAAAACTTCTCTGCTACAGAGAAGTTAAAGCAGCTGTATATTCAATCCACAAGCTTTTAATTTGCTGTGAAAGGATCGGAGTACTATTCACAATTGCTTTTGCCATGATCGATTGATCCAAAGCATTTTGCATAAATTCTATTGGTACAAGGGCTGAAATATATAATAAAATAAAGATAACTAAATACACTTCAACGAAACCTAGAATTCCTCCTGCCCAAACATTCAATTGCCGTAAGATAGGCAGATGAGCAACGAAGTCGAGCATGGAACCAATAATTTGCAATAACACTTTTGCTGCAAAAAAGATGATGACAAAGGCAATCGCACGATAGAAGGCGGCTTCCATATTACTACTGTCACCTAAGATTTTTAGTGTAGACATGTTACCAAAGTTCGGATAAGGAATCCATAATGTTAACCTCGGTGCTAACTGTTCGTAGTATGAATATGCCGCTACATATGCAATAATAAAACCTATTAAATGAAAAAGCTGCAAAATAAAGCCTCTTTTCAAGCCTACAAAGAATCCAATAATTAAAAAAATGATAATTGCTATATCCAACATGGTCTTTTAGTCCTTTTCCTTTTGTTGTTCTTTTTGCAGCCGATTTAATTCGTCTTTCATTTGAAGAAAATCATTGACTGCATTTACAGCTGTTAAAACGGCGAGTTTGGTTGCATCTAAAGTGGGATTCTTATAACTGATTTCGCGCATTTTATTGTCAACTAATGAGGCCACATGCCGGATTTGACTTGGACTTTCGGAACCCACAATAACATATTGTTGTCCGTATATTTCTACGGTTGTTCTATTTTTTTGATTATTCGACAACGTCATGCCTCCATTCAGAGAATCCTATTCTCTATCATAACATGAACCGTTATCTGTGGAAAAGTTAAAGCGTATTTTATCTTTATTTAGAAATGTGGTGTGTATAGTATGGGTAATGTTGTATTAAATCTAGAAATAAATAAAATCATGGAAATGAGAAACTACTACGGTAAAAATTTATTAGATAAAAACATTCCCGGGAGCGTGTTTGCCGCAAAAACGTCTGCCTGCATGATTACAGCTTATAAATCTGGCAAAGTATTATTCCAAGGGAACGATAGTGAAAAAGAGGCTAGTAAATGGGGAAGTGCCACCTCAAACAAGCCTTCCTCTCCTACTAAATCGAAATCACCAGCGAAAGGCGACCTGCCGGTTGGGATTAGTCAAATGTCAGTGATTGGTTCAGATGAAGTTGGGACGGGAGACTTTTTCGGTCCAATTACAGTCGTGGCAGCCTATGTAAAAAAAGAAAATATTCCATTGTTGAAAGAATTAGGCGTGCGGGATTCGAAGGATTTAAACGATGAAAAAATCATTGCGATTGCAAAGGTCATTAAAGATATTATTCCATTTAGTTTAATGACCTTAAAAAACGAAAAATATAATCAGGTTCAACAATCAGGAATGTCGCAAGGAAAAATGAAAGCGATCCTCCATAATCAAGCGATTTTAAATGTATTAAGCAAAATTTCGCCTGAGAAGCCAGAAGCGATTCTTATCGACCAATTTGTGCAAGGCAGTACCTATTTTCAGCATATTAAAGGCCAAAAAGCAGTGGCCAAAGAAAATGTTTGCTTTAGTACGAAAGCAGAAGGCATTCATCTTGCCGTTGCGGCAGCAAGTATTCTCGCACGATATGCCTTCATCCAATATATTGATAAACTCAGCGAGTCTGCTGGCTTCAAAATTCCAAAAGGTGCAGGAGCACAGGTGGATATAGCTGCAGCAAAGCTAATTATGAGCAAAGGCCGTGACATCCTTCCTTCTTATGTGAAGCTCCACTTTGCCAATACCGATAAAGCGATCGCCCTTGTTAATAAAAAACGAAATTGAAATGATTTTTTGGGCTGTTCTAGGAATAGATATATAAAAATGGCGTTTGGAGGAATTTAGGTTGGCAAATCGATTAAGTGAAGCGGAGATAACTGCAGCTGTTGCGAGCTTACAGGGCTGGAAATTGGACGGAAAATTCATTGTGAAAAAATACCGATTTCGTGAGTTTTTACAAGGCGTAGCGTTTGTGAATGTCATAGCGCAGCTTTCAGAAGAAAAAAATCATCATCCATTCATTGCGATTGATTATAAACTAGTAACACTGCGATTAACCTCATGGAATGCCGGGGGATTAACTGATTTGGATATCACTTTAGCGAATAACTATGACTCGATTTATGAAAAGATATAAGAGTAAGGGAAATGAAACGAGGTTAATCTGTGGAAACCTCGTTTTCCTAATCAAAAAAGCTAGTTCGAAGACAATCTTCGAACTAGCTTCTTTTGGTTAACCCCTTAAAACCGCACCCGCTTTTTCTTCTAACGCTGCAAGTACTCGATTATGAATCTTCGTTACTTCTTCATCCGTTAACGTACGTTCCGGATCAACATACTTTAAAGAGAATGCAATAGACTTCTTGCCTGCCTCCATCTTATCTCCCTCATATAAATCAAACACTTCAGCTTCCTTAAGAAGCGGCGAGCCCGCTGTTACGATAATTTCTTTTAGGGTGCCTGACACCGTTTCTCTGTTTACCACAAGGGCAATGTCTCTTGTGATGGACGGGAAGCGTGGGATGGCCTGATATTGTAATGCTGGTGTTTCTGCTTCAAGTACTGCTTTCAATGAGAGCTCGTATACGTAGGTATCCTTTAAATCTAGCTCTTTTTGAACTGTTGGGTGGACTTGGCCGATAAAGCCGATTTTCTCACCGTTTAAGAGTACCTCAGCCGTACGGCCTGGGTGCATGCCATCTACTTGCGCTTGAACAAATTGAACCTGTTCTAGTAAACCAAGCATAGCAAACATTCCTTCTAGGATTCCTTTAATCACGAAGAAGTCGACTGCCTTCTTCTCTCCTTGCCAAGAATGACTTGACCATAGCCCTGTAATAGCGGCAGCTAAGTGTTCTTTTTCTGATGGAAGAGTTTCTGTGCCATTCGCTAAGAATACAGCCCCAGTTTCATACACACCTAAGCTATCATTTTGACGTGCACTGTTGTATTTTAAAACTTCCAACAACTGTGGCAGAATGCTTAAACGCAAGATACTGCGCTCTTCACTCATTGGCATTGAAAGACGGATGGTATCTCGCTTTTCAAGCGCGAATTGAGTTGCTTTTTCCTCGCTAGTAAGGGAATAAGTTACTGCTTGGTACAATCCTGCTCCTTCAAGGTATTGACGAACCATACGGCGTTTCTTCTGGTACTCAGATAACCTTCCAGGGGTTGTTGAACCAATTGGCAATGTTTTAGGGATGTTGTCGTAGCCGTAAAGACGAGCCACTTCTTCTAGTAAATCTTCTTCAATTTTAATATCACCGCGGCGAGTTGGCGCCGTTACAGTTACGGTATCCTCCTCAATGCTGATACCAAATTGAAGGCGATCAAAGATATCTTTTACGTCATTCATCACTAGGTCTGTACCAAGAACTCGATTGATTTTTTCTAAAGTGATAGAAACTACAGCTGGCTCAACTGTCATTGTATCCGCCTCTGCTGCACCTTCTAGTACTTCACCGCCAGCGTATTTTGCCATTAAGTAGGCAGCTCGATTTCCAGCGGCACGAACACGATTAGGATCAACACCTTTTTCAAAACGCGCGCTCGCTTCACTTCTTAAGCCATGGTCTTTCGAAGCTTTTCTAACAGTTGCCCCGTTAAAATAAGCGGATTCAAGTAGTACAGTTGTTGTATCTGAAGTTACCTCTGAATTTGCTCCGCCCATGACACCAGCAAGTGCTACAGGTTCGGTTCCATTAGTAATAACAAGATGATCAGATGTTAACGTGCGTTCTGCGTCATCCAACGTTACAAATTTCTCCCCATCTGTTGCACGACGGACAAGGATTTCTTTTGAACCTAAGCGGTCATAATCAAATGCATGAAGCGGCTGACCATATTCAAGCAGAATGTAATTGGTAATATCGACAACGTTATTGTGCGGACGAATTCCAGCTGACATTAAGCGAGTTTGCATCCAGAGCGGAGATGGTCCGATTTTTACATTTTTAATGATCTGCGCTACATATAATGGATTATCCTCTTTTGCTTCGACCGTAATTTTTACATAATCTGATGCTTTTTCAGTTGAAGCTTGCAGGTTCGTTTCAGGAAGTTTAACGTCTCTGCCAAGAATCGCTGCTACTTCATAAGCAACACCCAGCATGCTCAAACAATCGGCACGGTTAGGTGTTAAGCTAAGTTCAAGAATCTCATCATCTCGATTTAACTCAGCCAGTGCATCAACGCCTACTACTGCATCCGCTGGAAAAACAAAGATCCCCTCTGAATACTCTTTCGGAACTACCTTTCCTTCCATACCTAACTCTGTCAGTGAACAGATCATTCCGTTCGATTCTTCACCGCGAAGTTTTGCGCGTTTTATTTTAAAATTACCTGGTAATACTGCACCTACTGTTGCCACCGCAACCTTTTGCCCTTGAGCCACATTTGGCGCACCACAAATGATTTGTACCGGTTGGTCTCCTCCAACATCGACAAGACACTTGCTTAATTTATCCGCATTTGGGTGCTGTTCACGTTCAAGAACATGACCAACAACAACGCCTTGAATGCCGTCGTTAAGGATTTCGACTCCCTCAACCTCAATACCGCTTTTTGTAATTTTTTCTGCTAATTCAGCAGCAGTTACTCCAGTTAAATCGATGTAATCTTGGAGCCATTTATAAGAAACGAACATGTCGTCATCCTCCTTTTTTTATTCAACTTCAACGGATTGAAGCGTTCCAATTTACTCGTGTTTTGAAAATTGTTTTAAGAAACGAACATCATTGGTATAGAAATGTCTGATATCATCGACACCGTACTTTAACATTGCAATCCGCTCAGGTCCCATACCGAAGGCGAAGCCAGTGTATTTTTTAGAATCGTATCCTGCCATCTCTAGAACGTTAGGATGGACCATTCCTGCTCCAAGAATTTCGATCCAACCTGTGCGTTTACAAACGCTGCAGCCATGGCCGCCGCAAATTTTACAAGAAATGTCCATTTCAACAGATGGTTCTGTGAAAGGGAAAAAGCTTGGGCGTAAGCGGATTTCACGATCTTCCCCGAACATTTTTTTCGCAAACACTTCTAAAGTTCCTTTTAGGTCACTCATCCGGATGTTTTCACCGACAACTAGACCTTCGATTTGCATAAATTGGTGGGAGTGTGTCGCGTCATCATTATCACGGCGGTACACTTTACCTGGGCAAATAATCTTGATCGGACCTTTGCCTTGGTGCTTCTCCATTGTCCGGGCTTGAACTGGAGAGGTATGAGTACGAAGAAGGATGTCTTCTGTAATATAGAAAGAATCTTGCATATCCCGGGCTGGGTGGCCCTTCGGTAAATTAAGAGCTTCGAAGTTATAATAATCCTGCTCAACTTCCGGACCTTCTGCTACCTGGTAACCCATACCGATAAATAAGTCTTCAATTTCTTCAATGATTCTTGTCAGCGGATGATGATTTCCAACCTTCACTGGGCGGCCTGGAAGAGTAACATCGATACTTTCAGAAGCTAACTTTTCTAGGACAGCAGCTTCTTCTAATCCCTTCTGTTTGGCTTCAATTTTTTCAGCAATCGCTTCACGAACTTCGTTTGCTAGTGCTCCCATAACTGGACGCTCTTCAGCAGAAAGTTTACCCATGCCACGCAATACTTCCGTAATTGGCCCCTTTTTTCCTAAGTAGGCAACACGGATGTCATTTAATTCTTTTAAGCTTCCGGACTGTTCAATTTTTTGAATAGCCTCTTCCTGCAATTCCTTTAAACGTTCTTGCATGTCAATTCCTCCTTAATAATAATCGGTAATTGGTGTCAGGCACCAAAAAAACAAAAAAACCCCATCCCTGGAAAGGGACGAGGTTAAAGTTTCGCGGTACCACCCTTGTAAACACGTTATGTAAAACACATTGTGTTCGCTTCATTCGGATAACGGCTTATGCCGGCGCATCTTTACACGAAAAGCGGAGTAGCCGGACAGCTATGCTTTTTATCGTGGTCCCGATGCCAACTCAGGAGGTGAACTTCTCTTATCGTTTACCATAAAAGTGCTTTCAGTCGCGGCACTTTCTCCCTAAATGGTTTTAAAAATAAGATACTTTTCTCCGTCATCGTCATTTTATATTCCATATTGTTCATTATTATATAATAATTCTCCATGCAAGGTCAAACTAGTTTACGCCTATTTTTTCAAATAATAAAGGAGGATCCCTGTTGCCACGGCTACATTTAATGACTCACTTTTCCCGTAAATCGGGATATAAAGGTTGGCAGTTGTACTAGCAAGAATATCCTTACCGACACCATTTCCTTCATTTCCAACAATTAAGGCAAACGAGTCACCTATGGAAATATCAGTATATGCAGAAGCACCTTCAAGTGCTGTACCGTAAACAGGAATATTTTTTTCTTGCAGTTTGTCAATCCACTCGTGAAGGTCCCCTCTAATGATCGGCAAGTGAAAGTGACTTCCTTGTGCGGACCTAAGAACCTTAGAGTTATATATATCTACACTTCCACGTCCAACCACAACAGCGTCAATCCCGGCTGCGTCTGCTGTGCGGATCATAGTTCCGAGATTGCCTGGGTCCTGAACTGCGTCAATGAACAGGTAGGTTTTTGCATTACGTACTTCCGTAGCTGCGATTCGGCACACAGCATAAATTCCTTGCGGTGCCTCTGTATCAGATAGTGAACTCGATATCTCTTCAGTAACTTGTGTTACTGGTGTGGATCCAGCATCCCATCGGGAAGGTAAATCCACCTTTTCAGAAACAATGATTTCTAAAATTTGTTCTCCCTGTTTCAGGGCTTCTTCCACTAAATGAAAGCCTTCCACTAAAAAAGTCCCTGATTTATCCCGCTCTTTTTTCGTTAACAGCTTTTTCCATTGTTTAACTCTCGGATTATTTATTGATTCAATATGCTTCAAAACCCGCTCTCCTTTTACAATAACGATGATTTTTATATTATAGCCTAATAAAAATACATAATAAAACCAAAAATAGAAAACATATAAAAAGAAAAGCGAAAGCGCCTTGTCCAGGGGAGACAAGCATAAGACAAGCACTGACAGAAGGCGCCGTTTGCCTTCCGAAGTGATTGGCTTATGTCTCGAGCCCCTAGGCGCTGTAGCTAGACAGTTCTCCAGGTTCAGAGTTTTAGACTTTATTATTTATTGAAAAGGAGTGCATATACATGAATTTAAATTTACGTAACGCGATTGTTCACAATGTTGCTGGGAATACACAAGATCAATTAGAAGATACGATTGTTGATGCGATTCAAAACGGGGAAGAAAAAATGCTCCCGGGTCTCGGTGTTTTATTTGAAATCATTTGGAAAAATTCATCCGAAGAAGAGAAAAAAGAAATGCTCGCTACTCTTGAAAGTGGGTTAAAGTAGTCATATGTTTGTTCAGGGGCTGTCAATTGGTTAAGGTTGACAGCTTTTTTCTGTAAAGATTTAAACTTTCAGCAAAAATAGATGCAATAATTAACTTCTAACAACAATTCAGGCACTCAATAAGCGAATTTTTGGGTTCAATCGGCGAATTTGGGCATTCAATCGGCGAATTTTCATGCTCAATCGGCGAATTTCACCTTTCAATCGGCGAATTTCCATGCTCAATCAGCGAATTTCACCTTTCTATCAGCGATTCAAAAACTCGAATAAAAAATCCCCGGCAAAGTTCTACCGGGGACCCCACAATAAGTTATTTAAATGTAATTTTATTAACCGTCTCGCGGTCTAAACGCTTGATGACTTCAACAATCAGCTTCACAGCATTTTCGTAATCATCACGATGGAGCATCGCGGCATGGGAATGGATATACCTTGTTGCAATAGTAATTGGTAACGCCGGAACCCCATTATGGGTCAAATGGATCGACCCAGCATCCGTACCGCCGCCAGGAATCGATTCGAACTGATAGGGAATGCCCAATTCATCAGCTGTGTCGGTCACTAAATCGCGCAACCCTTTATGGGCTACAAGAGAGGCATCATAAATCACAACTTGCGGTCCCTTACCCATTTTACTCATGGCTTCTCTTTCAGAGACTCCCGGTGTATCGCCGGCAATACCGACATCAACCGCAAAGCCGATATCTGGGTTAATTTTTGCCGCTGCCGTCTTGGCGCCACGCAAACCAACCTCTTCTTGAACATTTCCGACACCAAAGACAACATTAGGATGGTCTACACTCTTAAGCTGCTTCATCACATCGATGGCAATGGCACAGCCAATCCGGTTATCCCAAGCTTTAGCTAATAACATCTTTTCATTGTTCATAACGGTGAACTCAAAATATGGAACAACCATATCGCCCGGTCGAACGCCCCACTCCGTAACTTCCTCACGGCTGGAAGCACCTACATCAATAAACATGTCTTTAATTTCAACAGGTTTCTTGCGTGCTTCTGGTGATAAAATATGCGGTGGTTTGGAACCGATAACCCCAGTTACATCTCCCTTTCTCGTAACAATCGTCACGCGTTGCGCGAGCATAACCTGGCCCCACCAGCCGCCAACCGGTTGAAAACGAAGAAAACCTTTATCATCAATTTGGGTAATCATGAAGCCAACTTCATCTAAATGACCTGCGACCATAATTTTCGGGCCGCCTTCTTTACCTACCTTTTTGGCAATCAAACTGCCAAGTCCATCGGTTGTGAGTTCATCCGCAAATGGTTCTATGTATTTTTTCATAACTTCACGAACTTCACGCTCATTACCAGGAATTCCTTTGGCATCTGTTAACTCTTTTAACATCGTCAAGGTTTCATCTAGTTTTGCCATTATTTCGCCCCCTTTATATAGGTACATTTTTTATTATACCGAAGTATATTGTAAAGTTACAAATTTCGCCTAATTAGTTGAAATCACTCAGCATCCTTTGAATCTTTAAGAAGTTCATGGAATCTAGGCTTCATGGATAACATGTATTTCTATGGAGAATATTAAATAAAAAGGAATACTTTGTAAGGAACGGGTTGTTTTGTAAGTCATAAGCTTTTCTTACTGCAAAAGGGAGATAAATTAATGATTAAGGAAAAAATTAGTGCAATCCAGCTTGTTTATTTAATGGCAGGCTATGTATTAGGGACGGCGATGATTCTGGGTTTAGGGGCTGACACGAAGCAGGATGCATGGATCTATATCCTAATTGGCATGGTATCCAGTCTAATATTAATGGTTGTTTATACTCAATTATCAACCTATTATTCAGGGGATACACTCGTTCAGATGCTGCCAAAGATAATCGGAAGGTTTCTTTCCTTTCCCGTCATCCTGCTTTATATTGTGCATTTTACCTATTCTGCCGCAAGAGCGTGCAGAGAATTGGGGGATCTGATTGTCACAACCATCTTAACTGAAACCCCCATCTTAGTGGTAATAGGAAGCTTTATGGTGTTAATGATCTATTGTTTGCTGGGCGGAGTAGAGACTTTGGGGCGAATGGCGGAAATCATCTTTCCTATCTATATTTTTGCACTTATCCTGATTTGGTTTCTCTTATTTAGTGTTGAATCATTTGATGTAAAAAATCTAACTCCTGTTTTAGGTAATGGAGTACAACCTTTATTGAAAAAAGCAATTCCAACTGCCATAAACTTCCCATTTGGCGAAACCATTGTCATTATGATGTTTTTTCCTTTTTTAAGCAATAAAAAACAAATAAGAAAGATAGGATTGTCTGCTCTAGTAATTGGAGGAATCCTATTAACAGTTAATTCTATTATGATGCTTTCTACGCTAGGACCGGAAATTTACAGCAGAGATCTTTTTACCTTGCTTGCTGCAACTCAAATGGTTTCTGTTGCAGATTTTCTTGAGCGGTTTGATGCCCTTGTTATTTTAATGATGGTAGCAGGAGTATTTTTTAAGGTGGGCGGATTTACATTCGGTGCTTCCATTGCCATATCTCAATTATTCAAGTTAAAACAAACTCGTTCCGTACTGATATCACTAGGGTTAATTATTACCCCATTATCACTCATAACCTCATCTAATTATGTTGAACATATAGATTTTGGATTTAAGTTTTTTGTTCCATATTTTTTAACTCTATTACAAATCATTGTGCCGATTTTATTACTTTTCACCGCAATGATTCGTAAAAAATTGGGCCTTTTATAGTCTCATTTAATCAATAAGGGTGGTACGTTCATTGAGAACTTTAAGACGGATTAAAAAATTATATTCGACTTTCCAAAATCAAAACCGAGACAAAACGCAGGAGGAAAAAGGCAACGATCAATTATCAGGATTTCTTCAGGAAGATTTTTTACAGGTAAAGCATTATTTTGAAGGGGCTTCAGATTTCAGATATCGTGAACTCGAAATCAACTCTACATATTCGGCTATGATTTTTTATCTCGATGGATTAGTGGGTATAGAAAGAATTGAATTAAACGTCATCACTCCATTACTCAAAAACAATGATGCATTCCTAAATAACCCTAAACCGACAATTGAGACTATCCTAGAAGAACTAAGTTCAGCTCAAGTAAAACAAGGGGAAACAATCCAGGAAGTGATTAATCATATTTTGTTAGGTGACACTGTTTTATTGATTAATGGACTTAAACAATCCCTTTTTATTAGTGAACAAGCATGGGAAAAGCGCTCCATTGAAGAGCCCCTATCTGAGGCGGTCGTTTTAGGACCAAGAGAAGGCTTTACTGAAAATATCCGAACCAATACAAGTATGATTCGAAGACGATTAAGAACAACAAAGCTTAAATTCGAAAGTATACAGATTGGGAACCTTTCCCAAACTGAAGTAGTCATTACCTATCTTGATGGGATTGCACAACATTCAATCATAGAAGAAGTTCGCAGCAGATTAAACCAGATTAATATTGATGCGATTGAGGACAGCGGTTACATTGTGGAGCTTATTGAGGATCATCCTTTCTCGGTGTTTCCGCAAATATTGCAAACTGAACGGCCTGATCGAGTGGTCGGTAACCTTCTTGAAGGGAGAATTGGGATTATTGTTGAAAATAGCCCTTTTGCTCTTGTTGTTCCTGTTACTTTTTTTCAAATGATGAGTTCCCCAGAAGACTATTATGGAAAGTTTATAATGGCAACCTTTATTCGATTCATCCGCTATCTATTTTTATTGGTTGCACTATTGTTTCCCTCCATTTATATCGCTGTGACTACCTTCCATCAGGAATTACTGCCAACCAATCTTTTGTTTAGTGTTGCAGCTTCACGGGAAAAGGTGCCCTTTCCAGCGGTTATCGAAGCCCTATTAATGGAAATAACTTTTGAAGCATTGCGTGAAGCAGGTTTACGATTGCCGCGGCCCATTGGATCAACAGTTAGTATTGTTGGAGCTTTAGTAATCGGTCAAGCTGCTGTTGAGGCGGGGATTGTTTCCGCTCCACTAGTTATTGTTGTATCCACTACAGGCATTGCATCATTTATGTTTCCTAGTTATACCCTAACTGGAGCTATTCGGATCCTTCGATTTTTAATGATTTTTTTATCCGCAACATTAGGTTTTTATGGAATCCTATTAGGAGTTTTCTTTATTTTAGTACACCTTGTTCAACTGCGCTCCTTTGGTGTTCCTTATTTGGCCCCTGTTGCCCCACTTAATTTTAACAACCTTAAAGATGTTTTTGTTCGTGCTCCTTGGTGGAGGATGAATGAACGGCCAGAACAAACAGGAAAAAGGAATTTGAGGAGATTACGTCCCCACAACCGTAAAAACTAGTTCGTTTAAAAGGACGGGATGGGATTATGAAGGTGATTAGAAGACTGCTATTTGGAGTCATAACCGTTTTTTTGCTTACAGGTTGTTGGAACCGAATTGAAGTGAATGATATTGCCATTGTTACTGCGATTGGATTAGATCTTGTTGAAGACAATATGATTCGCTTAACCCTACAAGTGGCCATACCAACTAAACTAGGACCAACTGGAGGAAGTAGTGGAGGAGGAAAAGAACGCAGTACATTTGTCATTTCAGAGAAGGGTGTCACTGTTTCTGAAGCGTACCGAAATTTACAAATGAAGCTATCGAGACGTGTATTCTTTTCTCAAAGCAGGATCTTGTTAATCGGTGAGTCTTTAGCTAGAAAGGGAATTTTTAATATTATTGACTTTTATACAAGGTTCCAACAACCTCGAATGAATAGTTTTATTATGTTCACAGAAGAAGCGGCTTCAGAAGTTATTAAAAACATACCAAATTTAGAAAGTGTTTCAGCAGAGGAAACGAAGGAACTTGCAAAGCTAAGTGTAGGTTTAAAGGTTTATGTCAGGGATTTTTTAAACATGCTTCTTACAGACGGAGTAGAACCATATGCCCCTCAGTATAAATTAACTTCATTAGAAGTAGATACAGAAAATGAATCAGGAAAAGTACAGACTATTAATGGGGCGGCTGTATTTAAAAAAGACAAGCTAATAGGTTGGATGGATGAAACTGAAACCCGGGGAATTTTATGGCTTCGTAATGAAATAGAAGGAGGAGTCATTTCTATTAAAATCCCAAAGGAAAAAGGCGGGGGAAATATTAGTTTTGATATTATTAGATCAAAAACCCAAATCCTTCCTCATCATGAACATGGACAAATGAAAATTACAGTTAATGTTACCTCAGAAATGAGTGCAATTGAAAATGCTTCAAAGCTAGAATTATTTAATCCAAAAGTAATCGAAGAGATCCAAAAAAATATTGAAAAGGAGATTAAAGATCGAATCCAATTAGTAGTTAATAAGGCTCAAAAAGAATTTCAATCAGACATATTTGGATTTGGCCAAGCCGTTTACAGAGAATATCCAAAAGCATGGAATACATTTTATAAAAAGAATTGGAACCATGAGTTTTCACAAGTAGATGTAAATATCAATTCAAAGGTTTATATAAGAAGAATCGGCTTAAGTAAGTGAAGAAATACTTCATAAAAAGGAATGGAAAATGTTTAAGATTTTTTTGATGATTTTTATCTTCGTTATAATCTTTTCCTGGGAAGCTTTACGGTTAATACGAAAAAAGGAAATAAAAGAATTGGTTGTTTTTTCTATTCTTTCATTAATTGGCTTAGCATTGAGTATTGTGGTAGTTATTCAATCATTTATCTAATAATTTTGTATAAAAGGTCATTTTTATCTTCAAAACATTATCGACTCAAATAATATGAAGAGGACATTCTCACCCATTTAAAGAAATTTGAAGCTGCAAAGTCCAAATTCTAATGGAGTAACGAATGTCCAATCATACTTTTATTTACCGGAAGAACCGAATCCACCTTCTGATCTACCCGTATCCGCTACTATTTCTGTTTCGATAAGGTTAACTTTTAAGACTGGGGCAATAACCATTTGAGCAATTCTCATTTGTTTTTCAATTGTAAAATCTTCTTTCCCATGATTAATAAGGATAATTTTTATTTCCCCTCGGTACCCTTCATCAATAGTCCCCGGACTATTAAGCACAGTTATAGAGTGTTTTAAGGCTAGTCCACTTCTTGGTCTAATCTGTGCCTCCGTTCCTTTAGGTAATTCAATTTGTATACCCGTTCTTATTAAGCCCGCCTCCCCTGCTTTAATTATTTTTTCTTCAATAGAAAATAAATCTAATCCAGCATCACCTTCATATGCTCGATGGGGTAATACAGCATCATCGTCTATTAATTTAACTTTCAATTGATATTCCATTTCGAACCTCGTTTCAAGAAATTTTTATGTAACTTAATTGATAACGCATGCATTGCTTAGCCGCCCAGATGCAGCTTTTATAGTAAAAACTTGATTAACAGAACGAATTCAATCACTGCAAGGACCGGAAAACCAATCTTAAAAGAAGTATGCTTCGTTTTATGTCTATAAAGTTGCATGCCTGCTGTCGCACCTATAGCACCGCCAAATAACGCCACTAGCCATAAGGTCCGCTCACTGATTCGATATTTATGCTTTTTAGCCCGCCTCTTATCTTCCCACATAATCACAAGTCCTGCTATATTCATAATCAAATAAGCCACTACCCATTTAACCATCCCCCGTATCCCCCTTATAGAAAAAGCCATCCTCATAAGAGAATGGCTTTTGATATGTCTAGCTACAGCGCCTAGGGGCGCTTTCGCTTTTCTAATTACTTGTTGATGTTTTGTTTTGCAACGTTTGCTAATTCAGCAAATGCGTTTGCATCGCTTACTGCTAATTCAGCGAGCATCTTGCGGTTTACTTCGATACCAGCAAGCTTTAAGCCATGCATTAAACGGCTGTAAGAAAGACCGTTCATACGAGCTGCTGCATTGATACGAGTAATCCAAAGTTTGCGGAAGTCGCGTTTTTTCTGACGACGATCGCGGAAAGCATACATTAAAGATTTCATAACTTGTTGGTTAGCTACTTTATATAATGTATGTTTTGAACCGAAATAACCTTTTGCTAATTTAAGAACTTTTTTACGACGTTTGCGCGTAACTGTACCGCCTTTTACACGTGGCATTTAATTTCCCTCCAATATATAAATCGATCACTTAATTTTTACTTCATGTAAGTTAATAATTGACGAATGCGTTTGAAATCACCTTTAGAAACAAGTGATGCTTTGCGAAGCTTACGCTTTGCTTTAGTAGATTTGTTAGCAAATAAGTGGCTTGTATAAGCGTGGTCACGTTTTAATTTACCTGAACCAGTCTTTTTAAAACGCTTTGCAGCGCCACGGTGAGTTTTCATTTTTGGCATTGGGATATCCTCCTTATTACTTTTCGGTTTTAGGTGCTAAAACTAGGAACATGCTTCGACCATCCATTTTTGGATGTGATTCAATCGTTGCAACTTCCTTGCACGCCTCTGAAAAACGGTCTAACACACGTTGACCAATTTCTTTATGGGTAATCGCCCGGCCCTTGAAACGGATTGAAGCTTTTACCTTGTCGCCTTTTTCTAAGAACTTAATTGCATTGCGTAACTTTGTATTAAAGTCATGCTCATCAATTGTCGGGCTGAGACGAACTTCTTTAGTGGTGATGATTTTTTGATTCTTACGAGCTTCTTTTTCTTTCTTTTGCTGCTCGAATTTAAATTTGCCATAGTCCATAATTCTGCCGACTGGAGGCTTTGCATTTGGTGCTACCAGTACCAAATCAAGGTTCACTCTTCCGGCAATCTCTAAGGCTTCAGTTTTGGTTTTAATCCCCAACTGCTCGCCATTTTGATCAATTAGGCGAATTTCGCGAGCGCGAATGCCCTCATTTAACAACATGTCTTTGCTAATAATTAGCCACCTCCAAGGTTTTATCAAGAATACAACATCTTGGTCAAGAAAATCATAACAAGCCCTTTCAAACCTAAACGTAAGACGCTACACAAGAATCAACAGGTATAAAACTTTTTAGCAGTGCTATTATTGCACAAACAAAAAAGTGCGGATGAATGCACCCACACTTTACAGAACAAAAGTAATAAAACCAAAAAGTTCAAGTAAAACCTGCCAACTGCCTATTGCGTCAATCAGGTGAGAAGCGGGTGCTTCTTCTTTTCCCAAAAACAAGTATTCAATTTTTCACCTTAGTAAATATAACATAAGCAAAGATATAATGTCAAACGAACTATTTTCTTTGACAACGAAATTTATTTTAGCAAGAAATAAATAATTATTCAATAGTTTTTTTCAAACAACAAGAGAGGCGAACCTCTCTTTCTACTGTTTATCCTCTTTTCACTTCAGCAATTAATGAAGTTAAAAACTCTGAGAATGGCTTTGTTTCTGAGTTTTGCTCGCCATATTTGCGGACATTAACAGCCTGATTTTCGACCTCTTTATCCCCAACAACCAGCATATATGGTATTTTTTGCATTTGTGCTTCACGGATTTTATAACCGATTTTTTCATCACGGCCATCCAATTCGACACGGAACCCTTCATTTTGAAGCTGTTCTTGAACTTGTTTCGCATAATCGTAATGGACACCTGGAGAAACTGGAATGACCTGAACCTGGACCGGAGCAAGCCAAGTAGGGAAAGCACCTTTGTATTCTTCAATTAAGAAGGCAACAAAACGTTCCATTGTTGATACCACGCCACGGTGGATAACGACTGGACGATGCGGTTTGCCGTCCTCACCTACATATGTTAAATCAAAACGTTCTGGTAATAAGAAGTCTAATTGCACTGTTGATAGTGTTTCGTCTTTTCCTAGAGCTGTCTTCACTTGAACGTCAAGCTTAGGACCGTAGAAGGCTGCTTCTCCTTCTGCCTCATAATAATCAAGACCAAGGTCATCCATTGCTTCCTTCAGCATACTTTGTGCTTTTTCCCACATCGCGTCATCGTCAAAATACTTTTCAGTATCTTGCGGGTCACGGTAAGAAAGACGGAAGGAATAATCATTAATATCAAAGTCTTTGTATACTGCTAAAACGAGGTTCACAACCCGTTTGAATTCATCTTTAATTTGGTCCGGACGAACAAAGATGTGTGCATCATTTAAAGTCATTCCACGAACACGCTGTAGTCCTGAAAGTGCACCAGACATTTCATAACGATGCATTGTTCCAAGTTCGGCAATCCTGATTGGAAGTTCGCGATAGCTGTGGATACTGTTTTTGTACACCATCATGTGATGCGGACAGTTCATAGGACGAAGAACTAATTGCTCGTTATCCATATCCATTACTGGGAACATATCTTCCTGGTAATGATCCCAGTGACCTGAAGTTTTATATAAATCGACACTGCCCATAATTGGAGTGTATACATGGTCATAACCTAGACGTTGTTCTTTATCCACAATGTAACGTTCAACCACCCGACGGATAGTTGCACCCTTTGGAAGCCATAACGGTAATCCTTGACCTACCAATTGATTGCTAGTAAAAAGGTTTAATTCTTTACCAATTTTGCGGTGGTCACGCTCTTTGGCTTCTTCAAGTAAGCGAAGGTGTTCAGCTAAATCTTCTTTCTTGAAGAAGGCTGTTCCATAAACGCGCTGAAGCATTTTATTTTTACTATCCCCGCGCCAATAAGCACCTGCAATACTTAATAACTTAAATTCTTTGATTTTTCCTGTTGATGGGACATGGACTCCGCGGCATAGGTCAAAAAAGTCACCTTGTTCGTAGATTGTCACTGTTTCCTCATCAGGAATCGCTTCAATTAGTTCTAGCTTATATGGGTCACCGGCTTCTTTAAAAAGCTGTACCGCTTCTGCACGGCTTACTTCCTTGCGAACAATTTCAATATTTTCATTAACGATTCTGGCCATTTCCTTTTCAATCTTTGGAAGATCTTCTGGAGTTAATGATTCCTCAAGGTCCATATCATAATAAAATCCACCTTCGATTACAGGGCCTACACCTAAATTCACACCAGGATAGAGTCTTCTTACAGCCTGTGCCATTAAATGCGCAGTACTGTGGCGTAAAATTTCTAACGCATCATTGGAATCTGGTACGACAATTTCTATTGAACCGTCTTCATTAATTGGACGGCGAAGATCAAACAACTGACCGTTCCATTTGCCGGCAATCGCTTTTTTCTTTAGGCCTGGGCTGATGGATGCGGCAATATCTTCCGTTGTTGTTCCTTGTGGGAACTCCTTTACTGCCCCATCTGGAAACGAAATCTTAACAACGTCTGACATGGTAATTCCTCCTTTGAATTAAGCGTTTCGGGGTCATTTTTGCCCAAAAATCCGCTTTTTGAAAAATAAAAAAAACCCGTCCCTGGAAAAGGGACGAGTTTTAATAAACACGTGGTTCCACCCAATTTTTCAATTTCAAATAATAACAATTTGAAAATGACTTTGGTCTGTTAACGGTCGAGAGCCGTCAGACAATTACTAACCTCATAAGGCATGAAGCGTTCACTGCTGAAGTTTAAAGGTGGTAAGTATTATTTTCGTGTTAGGAGACTTTCAGCCATGATCTCCCTCTCTAGAAACCGTAAAAAATACTATTGTCCTTATCATTACTTTTACTATGACTATACTATGTATGCAATTATAATGATTAATTTTTGAAAAATCAAGGGACATCATCCTAATAAGACAAATTTTCACACAATTCCTGTTTTCAAGCCTGATTTTCAGAAGATTGATGATCCTCTGCCCATTTATCCACATCTCTAAGTGCAGCAAATGATTTAATCGTTACTCTTTCTTCAAAAATATTTTTGATGGTCCTTACTAAGGGCTCATCTGGGTCCTTTGTATACAAAAAAATAGTTGTAGGCGCAAGTGATAATAATGGGGCAATCGATGCAGAGTCGACATAGACAGGATGATTAACCAGTAATTTACGGTCAATCAATCTTGTTAATTCAGCACGTTTCATTTCAACAAACTGCTCATTATAAAAAGTAATTTCCTCGTCGAACAATAAATGGAGCACTTCCATTTTCGGTTCACGATTCATCAGAAACTCCCGGAGCATTTGCACAAATATTTGATATTCTTGCTCCATCTTATATTCATCAATAGCAATCTCAACATACCCCTGCAGCGACTGAAAGTACGGACGCAATCTAAATTTGAGAAACGAATCAAACGAAAACGAGATATTATCCAAGAAAATATGCTCAATGGCAGATTTAATTTGTGTCTCTTCATTTGCATTATTCAAGAAAATAGACAAGTCTTCTCTTTGACCCTCGAGAATAGAATCAATAATTTCGATAATTTGTTGCTGTTCTTCAAATTCATCGTAAAAATAATGGCTTTTTAATATTTCTCTAAACCAATCATCCCGCTTAATATTGGTAATGAATTCGAAAAATGCATGTTTAACAATTCTGGAAATTTCTAACGATATCATATTACCTGAAAATTTAACTATATGTCGATCTTCAATTAGAAGAATAGTTTCTTTGTCATGATTATTTGGTAAGTACTTCAGCAAGTGGTCATAAAATTTTTCTGCATCCAACTTGCTTTGGAAGATGATTTCCGCCAACCAAATCCCCCCTTTAAACCAATCTTTGTATTAATATATATGGGGGACTTGGCTAAAATAGAAGTTAGCTGGTACATGCTTTTGTTATTTACAGAAAAAAAGTATAAAAAAAGGACTGCCGACTTGTTTACGACAATCCTAAAACTTCTTTCTTTGATTTAAATTACCTTCTGTTTGGACCCTCGACCATCACAGGCACACTCAAGGAACGAATTCGCTCCATGATTCGTCTTGCTTTCATTTTCTCTTCTTCGCCCCTCTGGCTGTAGGTTAGATGATGCTCCAGGCCTTTAAAGTCAAAATTTGATGTGAAAAATGTAGGAAGACTCTCAAGCATTCTAAATTGTAGAATAGGGCCAAGTACCTCGTCCCTTGTCCAACTTGATACAGCTTCAGCGCCAATATCATCAAGCATGAGGATCGGTTCTTTTTTTAATGCCTCAATTTTTTCATTCAATGTGGAATCCGCGATTGACCCTTTCATCTCTCGCAACAATTCAGGCACATAGACAATCATCGAAGAAATTTGTTTCTTCGCCAATTCATTGGCAATTGCCCCTAATAAATAAGATTTTCCCACCCCGAATTTTCCATAAAGAAAAAGACCTTTTGGTTTTTTTCCTGCCTCATAATTCATTAAGAACGTTGCCGCCTGATCTCCGGCATCAAGTCGGCCTGTGTCCGCTTCAAATTCCTCAAAGGAGGCTTCCAAGATATCTCTAGGGACGTATAAACTCTTGATCAACTTCTCATTTTTCTTCTTTTCATCAGCCATAATTTTCCGAGGACATTTTTTATAAACAACATCGATAGAATTTCGAGCTAGAACCAAATCAGGGTGATACCCCTTCATAAAATTGATGCAGCCATCAAGGGAATCACATTTATTGCAATCCTTGCTCTGATTGATGTACTCATACAGTTTACTCATACTTTTATCAATCATCACAGAATCAATAGACTCTTTATTCTGTGATAGAAATGCTTTAACATCAGGATTTTGCAGGACTTGCATTCGCTGTTGTTCATAGCGTTTTTGAAAACTTTCATTTGAAGCCAATCTATTTAAGGTTTTATTGATTTTCTCCAACTACGGCACCCCCTATTTGCGGAACGCTTTTAATTTTTCTTCAATCGCCCGTTTCTTTGCTTCGACCTCATTGTTCGTTCCCTGCGAAGGCTCTTTCTTTGTCTCCTGTTTGCCCTCATCAAACCAATCAGGAATTAACTCTGTCCGAATCGGCTTTTTACTAACTGATTTCCCCGTTTTTTTACTTTCAGCTGCCTTGTGTTCTTCATTTTTCGCAAGTTCCATTGCTTCCTTCACCGTTTTAACCTGCTTCCTTGCCCAATGACTAGCAATCGACTCCACAAAACCCTTGGTAAATTTCATGTCCGTTTTTCTCATTGCCACTTCAATTAAAACATTGACAACACCCGGTGGCAGTTTATATTTAATCATAATTTCTTCTAATGTTTTCAAATTGGCATTCGAAGGCTCTACTCCGCCTGAGAATTCTTTAAAAACGATAAGCGGCGGGGTCGTTTCGTAAGAACGAATTAATTTTTCCTCCTGGGTTTTCGGTTCAGTTATTTGCGTTTGGTGAACAATAGGCTGGGTTCGGTTAATAAGGCTTGGCAACTGGTCATAATTAACAAACTGATACCAATCACGAGCACCTTTTCTTAAGTCTTCAATATCAATTTCATCATGTTCGTTAATAGCACCTAAGATGAAATTTTTCATTTCTGATGGTGCGATTTGATACAGAAATGCAAGATTACTAATCACAGTTTTCACTTTTGGTGTTAATGCTTTTTTCGGAACGAGTGATTCATTCAGCCCTGCAGTTAACATATCAAAATCAAACGTGTCCACACCAATTTGAATCGGATTTGATTCCGCTCGTCCGATAAACTGCTGATTTTCTTCCTCATGTAATTCTTCAGAAATCCCTTGTATATATTGCATACTGCCTGGGGCCGCTGAAGCAAACACATCCTGAAAGGCTTTGGTAACATCGACATACTCATCATCGCTCGGCTTTTGTTGGTCGCTAAAAAAGCGTTTTAACCGAGAAAAGTGATTTTTTCCAATTTTACGGTAAAGATAAATATTTAGCATCCCATCTAAAAAGAATTGTTCGGGACTTAGTGGAGGACGAAGTTCATATAAAAAAGACCGTCCACCTTCATCTGTTTTGACACGGGTCTTTAACAGACCTATGCCTTCTAACTTTAATCTTGCTTCGAAAATGTCCTTTAAGTTCATCTCTAAGAGATTCATCAACAGATGGTGTGTGGAGGACTCAGACCAAAGCCGGTTTTCCTCTACCTCTGCCCAGAGAGTCATATATAAACTAAAGCAAGTTGAACCAATCAAGGGCTGATATAAAAACGTCAGCACTTTACGGTCATAATCATGCAGTAGCCCATCAGCAGTTACGATATAACGGTCAATAGGAAGAATTTCCTGCCAATGCTGCGCCATATTACTACAACCTTCCCCTGTTATAAAGTCAAAAAGAGCCAAAAACCTCTTTAGCTCTTAAGATTTTTCTTTTTTTATTAATTCTTTTAATTCATCAATGAATACATTGATATCTTTAAATTGTCGATAGACAGATGCGAATCTGACATAAGCAACTTCGTCCACGTGTGCTAGCCTGTCCATTACCATTTCACCTATGGCTTCACTTTTTATTTCAGAAATCCCCTGACTGCGCAGGTCTTTTTCAACACCATGGGTTATATCTTCTAGTTCCTTTAAGGCCACAGGCCGCTTCTCACAAGCTTTTATCAAGCCTCGTAAGATTTTATCACGACTGAATTCTTCTCTGGTACCTTCTTTTTTGACTACAATTAGCGGGATCTCTTCAATCTTCTCAAACGTAGTAAAACGATACCCACATTCTTCACATTCGCGTCTCCTCCGTGTGGCCCGGCCTTCATCAACAGGCCTGGAATCAAGGACACGTGTACCATAATTTTGACAAGAAGGGCATTTCATTGTAATCAACTCCAAATCTACACTGTATAACCCGAACTAAACGCTTACTTTCATCTTATAAAAAAGAATATCTTTATACAAGTAAGTATTAGGAGTTTTTTATTCCAACAAAGGTATGTAATTGATTAATTCGTTCGTAATAAGAATTAATTCGCTTTTTTAAAGCAGGATAGGAACCGAGTATCGAAAATTTTTCAGATGATATATTAAAATCCACAGCTGTTTCCATTGGTTTTACAGACACAATGGTAACAATCAGAAAGCATTTAATTGGTCTACTGATTTCAACAGCAATTTCTCCATGATCTTTAGAAACGGTTGTTACTTGGCAATCAGCATCATCTTGAAATAACTTTTCAACTGAATCGAAAACTTGATTAAATTTCGCCTTATAATAATGTGTTTTTAAAGAATCATCCGCAATTCGGTCTGAAGTCTCAATTTGCTGCTTAAATCGAACAAATAAGTTACCTAACATAGCCATACTTTTCCTCCCCAATTGTCTTTTGTCTTATTGTACAACATTTTCGCTTAAAATATAGCCTCTGTTAAAGTTGCCTGTTGATTTCCGTTCCAGGCACGAGCGGTTCGCGGGCGGTCCGGGGAGCCTCCTCGTCGCTGCGCTCCTGCGGGGTCTCCCCTGCCCCGTCCTCCCGCAGGAGTCTTCGTGCCATCCGCTCCAATCAACAGGGTGCCAAAATCAGCAATAAGCTTTAACACAGACAAAATATAAAAAGAGGTGTATGTTAAGATACACCTCTTCACTAATTATTTTTATAAAGATTATAGAACTTTTGCTTGTTTTACATGGACAGGACCCATGCCACGTGGAATTTCTATATTTTCACGTGTTTGGGCATTCAATGCCTCAGCAATATAATCAGCTGCAACATTAGGATTTAAATCGCCGCAAGTAAAGACATCAATGCTGGCGTACCCATGCTCCGGGAAGCTGTGAATAGTTAGATGTGATTCGGAAATAATGACGACACCGCTCACACCTTGTGGAGCAAATTTATGAAATGCTACTTCACGGATTTCCGCTCCTGATTTAAGAGCTGCTTCAACAAAAGTCGTTTCAATAAAATTCATATCGTTAAGTTTTTCAAAGTCGCATCCCCATAGCTCAGAGATCACGTGACGTCCCATTGTTTCCATATTCATTTTTCCCCCTCTAACCTTTTTGTTCTTTCTTGAAATCATGTACTGACGGTATCTTATAACTACCACGGGGGAAAGTTAGTCCAGAGAGGTCCTAACCCTTTAAGTAATTAATCGCTACCCAATTTCAAGAAGTTCACGATGACTAGTATACTTTGTTTATATTTTTTTTGCAACCTATCAATATAAAAAACTTTATTAGGACGGGCTTTTTCATCACTTTATAAAAAAATTCAACAAAGCTATTTTATGCCTTTTTACACCAAATGTTACAAGATAGCACACAAAAAAAGGCTGTCAATCGACAGCTTTTTTTGTGCTTTATTTTACCCAACCTTAAGCTCGGAGGATTCTGCTATTTTCTGAGCTACTAACAGTGTGAGATCTACCACTCGTGAAGAATAACCCCACTCATTATCATACCATGCCAAAACCTTTACTTTTCTTGTCCCCATCACCATTGTGGAGAGACCATCAATAATGGCAGAATGTTCATTCGTATTAAAATCAACAGATACTAACGGTTCCATCGTTAAATCTAAAATGCCTTTTAATGGGCCATTTCCTGCTTCAATAAAGGCTTGATTGACTTCATCAACCGTTACATCTTGTTTAAGATCCACGACTAAATCAACCAGTGAAACGTTTGGTGTTGGTACGCGAAGTGACATACCATGTAATTTCCCCTTTAACTGTGGTAAGACTAGAGATATTGCTTTCGCTGCCCCTGTTGTCGTTGGAATGATTGATTGACCGCATGCACGAGCCCTTCGTAAATCTTTATGAGGATTGTCTATATTTTTTTGATCATTTGTATAGGCATGAATGGTCGTCATTAATCCGCTTTCAATTCCAAATTTATCATCTAATACCTTTGCAACTGGCGCAAGACAGTTGGTTGTACATGATGCATTGGAAATAATTTCATGTTCATGAATATCCAGCATTTCCTCATTAACACCCATAACAATTGTAACATCCTCATTTTTTCCTGGTGCAGTTAAGATCACTTTCTTTGCCCCTGCTTCTAAGTGTAATGCTGCCGCTTCACGGGCATTAAACTTCCCAGTAGCTTCGATCACAATCTCAATCCCGAGCTCTCTCCATGGAAGTTCCTCTGGATTACGACTGCTCAATAGTTTAATCCTTTTTCCATTTACAAGAAGCTCATCATCTAATGGGATAACCTCTCCTTGAAATGGTCCATGATTTGTATCATATTTAAGTAAATGGGCTAATGTTTCTGCAGGATAACTAGCATTTATGGCTACAACATCAAGCTTATTTTCAAGGATCGCTTTTCTAAAAACCATCCTTCCAATTCTCCCAAACCCATTAATCGCAACTTTTGTCTTCATTTTGCAACCCCTTCTGTATTAATGTCATACTTAATACTTGTTTTGTTGTAATTAGTATAACATATTTAGGTGGAATTGTGATGAATAAAGTGCGGATTTTTAAAATGTTTTATAATTTAGACAACTTAATAATATAAAAAAAGAGAAGGTGGCTCCTTCTCCTTAATTATTTCATCTTATTTTTTATTGATGCCAAACTGCGCTAAGATTTCAAGAAGCTGTTTTTTTGTATCCTCAACCGAACCATTATTATTAATTACAGCGTCCGCGAGCCTGAGTTTATCAGACAATGGCATTTGAGAATGAATCCTTGCTTCTGCATCCTCAACAGATAGGTTATTTCTCGCGATTAATCTTTTCAATTGAGTTTCATTGTCAACAAACACTAGTAATGTTTTATCCACCATATACGTAAGTTTACTTTCAAATAGTAACGGTATATCGAGAACAACCACTTCTTCACCGTTCTTTTTCGCCGTTTCGACTTTATCCTTCATTCTTCTTCTAACTTCTGGGTGAACGATGTCATTTAATACTTGTCGTTTTTCGACTTGATGGAAAATAATCGAGCCCAGTTTAGGCCGATCGATTTCTCCATCGGCTAATAATATATCTTCGCCAAACTCAGCAAGGATCTTAAAATAAGCCGTTTCACCTTTGGTTACCGCAAGGCGTGCTTCAATGTCTGCATCAACCACAGTGATATTCATTTCTTTAAAAAAGTTAGAGACGGTACTTTTTCCACTGGCAATTCCACCTGTTAAACCGATAACTAATGACATCCCAAGATCCTCTTTCTAGTTCTTATAATTTCCAAATCCCTATAATAATCAATAAAATCCCTGGTAAAAAGGTGAACTTTTGAATCCAATCAAATTTATGAAAAAAAGTTCCACTTTTTATTCCTAATAGTACAAATAACGAACTCATAATCGCGACAGTAAACGCTAAATAATAAGGAGAAAAGCCAAGCATTGCTGCTCCAATCCCAGCTCCAAAAGCATCCAGTGACAAGGCAAAACCTAACATTAACGCCTCAATTCCAGTAATCGTACCAGATCGATCGAAATCAGCCGACATCGGCTTTTTCAATATATTAATGGCTAATCCTAGGGACTTGATCTCAAAATTTACGATTGTCTTTTCACAATCTAGTACATCCTTTTCTTTTTCTGGCCGAAAAAATTGAAACAAAACCCAAGCACCAAGACCAATTAGGATTATTCCCCCTAGGCTTGCCGTAATTCTTGGTGATAAAACTTTCTCAAGTCCGTGTCCAATTGACACAGCGATCATTAAGGAAATCGCAGAGCAACTTGCAATAATAATTATTGACCTAAGCGGCATGATCATTTTCCTTAGTCCATAGGTAAATCCTACGCTAAAGCTGTCAAGGCTAAGTGCAAAAGCGAGGATGAGAAGTGATAACAACTGAACCATGATGTCTAGGGCTCCTTCCACCAAAATCATTACGATAGTATATGGCAGGAGCCTATCCATGGTTAATGTTATTCTATTTTCACCTTTTACTTTTTCTATTCTGCTTCGATCTTTTGACATTGTGGACAGTAATGGGTTCCTCTTCCGCCAACAGTTGTTTTTTCTAAAGGTGTCCCGCACCGTTTACACTCTTCACCTTTTCGACCGTAAGCAAATAATTCAAGCTGAAACATACCAATTTCACCTTGTGAGTTAACATACGATCGAATCGTACTTCCCCCTTTTTTAACTGCTTCACTTAAGGTTGCCACGATTTCACGATGAAGGAGGGTAAGTTCATTTATATCAAGTGTGTTGGCAATACGTTCTGGATGGATGCCGGCCCTAAAAAGCGCTTCATCCACATAGATATTACCCAATCCCACAAAGACTTTTTGGTCTAATAAAGCGGTTTTTATTTTTCGATTTGTTTTTTTCAGCTTTTCCGCCAGATACTGGACGGTAAATTCCTCTGAAAAAGGTTCAGGGCCCAGTCCTATTAAGGGCTCCGTTAAAAATTCATCCCCTTTTTTATAGAGGTGCATGGTTCCAAATTTCCGAACGTCCCGATACCTTAATTCGGTCCCATCTGTAAAATGAAAGAGAACATGTGTATGTTTATCATAGGGCTCATCCTTAGGAAATAGACCATACTTTCCTTCCATTCTTAAATGGGAAACTAGAGCGAAATTTCCTGTATAGATAATTAAAAATTTCCCTCTTCTTCCTACATCAATAATTGTCTCCCCAATCAAGGCATCGACAAATTGTTCCACTTCTAGTGGGGTTTTTATAATTTTTGGCCAATAAACAGTTATATCCTTGATTGTTTTATTAACCACTAGTTTTTTTAATGTTTTTCGAACGGTTTCTACTTCCGGAAGTTCTGGCAATATAGCCCACTCCTTTTATTTAGCATCAAACCATGTTGGACCGTAGGCATAATCCACTTTCAAGGGCACCTTTAATTCGAGGGCATTTTCCATCACATTTGGGACTAACTTCTTTAAAGTTTCCAATTCTTCCTCAGGTGCTTCAAAAATTAATTCATCATGAACCTGAAGTAAAAGCCGTGTTTTTAACCCCATGTCCTTCAATGCCTCGTCCATATCTATCATTGCTTTTTTGATGATATCCGCAGCACTGCCTTGAATTGGCGTGTTCATAGCCGTTCTTTCGGCAAAACTTCGGATATTAAAATTTCGCGCAGTAATTTCAGGAATATATCTCCTTCTTTGCATAAGAGTTGAAACATATCCCTTTTGCTTAGCAGAGTGAATAATATCATCCATATATTCTTTGACACCTGGGTAAGTATCTAAATAGCGTTCAATAAATTGACCGGCTTCCTTCCTGGTTATTCCTAAGGATTGGGATAGTCCATAATCACTGATTCCATAAACAATTCCAAAATTAACGGCTTTTGCCTGACGTCTCATATTCGAGGTTACCTCATCTTTATTGACGTGGAAAACCTCCATCGCGGTCTTCGTATGAATATCCATATCTTCCTTAAATGCTTGAATAAGCTTATCATCATCAGCAATATCAGCAAGAACGCGAAGTTCAATCTGGGAATAGTCAGCAGCAAAAATGATCCACCCTTCCTCAGAAGGAACAAAGGCCTGACGAATTTTCCGACCTTCTTCCAATCGAATCGGGATATTTTGCAAATTGGGATCAATTGAACTTAACCGCCCTGTTGCTGTTAAGGTTTGTTGATATCTTGTATGGACTTTTCCGGTTTTAGGATTAATCACCTTTAACAATCCTTCGATATAGGTAGATTGGAGCTTCCCTAATTGTCTGTATAGAAGGATGTATTCAATAATTTCATGATCCTCCGCTAATTTCTCCAAAACATCCGCTGACGTGGAATAACCTGTTTTTGTTTTCTTTAATGAAGGCAGGTTTAATTTTTCAAATAAAATAACACCGAGCTGTTTCGGTGAGTTGATATTAAACTTTTCGCCTGCTAAATCACATATCTTTTCTTCAATTTCAATTAGTCTTTCATTTAGTTCTTTGCCCATTGTCTGGAGGCGTTCCTGTTCAACTCTGATTCCACATGATTCCATATCCGCTAAGATAAGCGATAACGGCATTTCTAGTTCGGTAAATAACTCATATTGTTCATTTTCCCTTAATTCATCCTCTAGTTTTCCTCTTAGATCAGACATAGCAAGACTTTTACGGACAAGATGCTCTGCAAGTTGTGCTACTTCAGGGACCTTTCGTTTCGCCCCTTTCCCATAAAAAGATTCATCGGTTTGGATTGTATGTACATCATATCGTTTTGTAATCGCGGCGAGATCTTCAATGTTTTCCGAAGGATTGATGATATAGGAGGCCATCAGAATATCAAAATCGACTCCTTTTAAATGAATATCATATCTTCGTAAAGAGACCTCAGAACGCTTGGCATCATAAACCGTCTTCTTTTTACTCTCATCCTCCGCCCATTTTTTGAAAACTTCAGATTTTATTACCTGTTCCGTGGGGAAGTAGAAATGACCGTTTTTATTGACAAGGGAGAAACCAATAATCTCCGCATAATGATAATTATCATCTAACATCTCAACATAAAAATAATTATCATCTGCGAATATCTCTTCCGTGATTTCTTCTGGAGTTTGAAACTCAATCTCTTCCAGTTCTGGCACATCAGCCATGTCTGGACCTTCTCCCAGCTTTTCCAATAACGAATGAAAGCCTAATTCTTTAAAGAGAGCGACTAATTTATCGCGCGTAAAACCCTCATAGGCGATCGTGTCTAAATTTACTTCAATAGGTGCTTGCCTTTCAATTGTTGCCAGCTCTTTACTCATTATGGCTTGATCCTTAAATTCTTCCAACTTCTCTTTTAGCTTATTACCATTAACCTGGTCAATGGAGGCTAATAAATTTTCAAGCGTAGTAAACTCCTTTAAAAGTTTGATAGCTGTTTTTTCACCAACGCCGGGTACACCAGGAATATTATCGGAAGGGTCTCCCATCAGCCCCTTCATATCAATGATTTGTTCTGGTGTAAGTCCATATTTTTCAGCGACATGTTCAGGGGTATATTCCTCAATATCTGTAATACCTTTGCGAGTAATTCCTACGGTAGTCGTTGGTGAAGAAAGTTGCGTTAAATCTTTATCTCCAGAAATCACCTTTACTTCGTACCCATCATGTTCAGCACTTAATGACAAAGTACCAATGATATCATCGGCCTCATAATTTTCAAGTTCGTACCTAGAGATTCCATAGGCATCTAGAAGATCACGAATGAACGGAAATTGTTCCGATAGCTCAGGCGGAGTTTTTTGTCTGCCGCCTTTATATTCACTAAAGGTTTTATGTCGAAAGGTCGTTTTACCGGCGTCAAATGCAACAAGAATATGGCTTGGCTTTTCATCCTCAAGTATTTTCATCAGCATCATCGTAAAGCCATATACGGCATTCGTGTGAATTCCTTTATCGTTATTAAGCAGGGGTAGTGCAAAGAATGCCCGGTAAGCAATACTATTACCATCTATAAGGACAAGTTTCTTCTTTTCCATTTGTATCCACCTTCCAAAATCACCTTAAATATTTATATAATTCAATTATAAACTCGCTTCCTTCACCCAATTCACTTCTAACACTTATATTTCCATGATGGGCTTCAATTAAATGCTTAACGATCGCTAGTCCTAATCCAGTCCCACCAGAATTCCGGCTTCTCGCTCGGTCGACACGGTAAAATCGTTCAAAAATACGCGGAATTTCTTCCTTACTAATTCCGACCCCAGTGTCTTTTACATGTACTCGTACCTTTTCACCGTGTTCGAGTAGGATAATTTCCACATCCCCTTCAGGCGGAGTGTAGTTCATAGCATTGGCTATCACGTTTATAAACACTTGTTTTAAACGGTCTAAATCACCCTGGATCATCACTTGATTTTGCTTACAAAGAAGGTTAATGCGGATATTCTTTGCTTGGGCTTTTCCACTAAGAATCGTAATCACTTCTTTTAATAGCTCGTACAAATCTAGTTCCTGAATATTTAATCTGAACCCCTGTTGTTCTATTTTTGAAAGATCTAATAGATCTTGGATGAGGGTTTGGAGTCGGTCACTTTCTTTTAGAATAATGGAAAGAAACGCTTCCAATGTTTCTTTATTATTCATGGCACCATCCATCAGTGTTTCAGTAAATCCTTTAATAGAAGTGATCGGTGTTTTTAATTCATGTGATACGTTGGCCACAAAATCCTTGCGCATTTGCTCGAGTTTTTTAATTTCAGTAATATCATGAAATACGAGCAATACACCTTTCCATACATTGTTTGTTCCAAGAATCGGAACACCATAAACAACAAAGTACCTTCGTTCAATGAATAGTGGAACAAGTATTTGTTTGCTAACCTTCTTTTCCGTCCGAAAAACTTCAGCCACTAACTGACAAATTTCCTCATATTCAATAACTTCATAATAAACTTTATTTAAATAATCGCTAGAATTGACGTGAAAAATATCAATAAATCCTTTATTGATTAGGTTGATGTACCCTCGACTATCAATTAACACTAAACCAGCGCCCATATTTTCAATTAGTGCACTGAGCCGGTCCTGCTGCATTTCTTGCGCTTTAGTGAGCTCTTGCAGGTTTTCGGCCAGCATATTGATTGATGACCCAAGCATCCCCGTTTCATCTAATCTACTTACTGTAGTTCGAGCACGGTAATTTCCTTTAGCCAGTTCAATGGCAACATTTGTTGCAGCCTCAATTGGTTTTGTATACTTTGAGGTAATTCTTAAACATAGAAAAAGAATAATAATGATGGCAATCCCAAGACAAATGGAAAGAACCCATAAGACTTCAAATTTCAGATGTTGAGTTAGTGACTCTAGGTAATAGCTTTTAAAAAATTGGCCTAACAAAATTCCTACCCCAACTAATACAATAATAATTAATATGATTAGTGATATTAGCAGTCCTTTTCGGAATTTGGTCATTCTCCCTTAGGCTCCTCCAGTTTATAGCCCAAGCCTCGAATTGTTTTAATATAGGCCGGCTTTTTTGTGTCCGCTTCAACTTTTTCTCTTAAATGTGAAATATGCACATCGACTATTCTAGTATCGCCAGCAAAGTCATAATTCCAAACAGCACTTAGTAATTGATCACGAGTCATAACACGTCCTTTATTTTGGGCGAGGTAAAGAAGCAATTCAAATTCTTTTAAGGTTAACTCCAACAGATTGTCGTTAAAATAAGCCTCATATTTGTCAGAATTGATTTTTAGATTACCTATTTGTAGTAATCCCGTCTCTTCTCCACTTACTTGTCCAGCTTCTGTTTGAATTTGAGTCCTTCTAAGGATGGCTTTGACACGAGCGATTACTTCTCTTGGGCTGAAAGGTTTCACCATGTAATCATCTGCACCAAGTTCCAGCCCCAAGATTTTATCGAATTCATCCTCTTTAGCTGTTAACATTAGAATCGGAGTCATAATCTTGTTTTGTCTCAACTGCTTACAAACTTCCATTCCATCCATTTTAGGCAGCATAAGATCTAAAACAATGATATCAGGGGATTGTGCCTCAGCAATTTGTTTCCCCTCTTCACCATCCATTGCTGTTATTACATCAAACCCCGCTTGCTCCAAGTTATATTGTAGTAAAGTAACAATTGACTGTTCGTCATCGACAACAAGCACTCTATTTTTCATAATAACCCCCACTTAATTAGTTACCTCCATTATAATAATAAAGTTTGTGTATTTTCTAGCTTTACAAAACTTTAACAAAAAAAAGGAATGTGAACAAATCACATTCCTTCTTAATTCCTTTATTAAAAATTCTCTAAAGCCCTGCCATGAATTTCTTCCAATCGGTGTGGCGGACAAACCTTGACCTTGCCTTGAATGACTGTCTCGTCCTTTTCATTGGTTCCTGCCACATTAATTACAATGGTATGCTCTTCCCTTGTTACTTGAACCACTTCGAATAAGAGCTCAACTGCACCATAATGATAAACAGGTTTTGGAAAACTGATTTCTTGACTTAAAATATGGCTTCCAGGACCGGGTAAATATTTCGAGATGGCTGAGGTAATCATACCTGTCAGCATAATGCTCGGAACGATTGGCTTTTTAAAAGGAGTCTGTGATGCATAATCATGCTGTATATAGAGGGGATTTGCATCATCAGTTAATCCTAAATAAAGAAGCAGATCCTTGTCCTCTATTTTTTCAGTCATAGTTAGTTTTTCACCGACAGTAATTTCTTCAATTTTACGTCCTAACCTTCTCTTTTTACCTAAAAGCAAAAGACTCCACCTCCATGTAAGCGATTTCAATCAAATACAAAGAAATTCGGGGAACCATTGTAACCCCGAATTTCTCTTTTATTCTTTTTACGCTAATACTTGCATCACATTGCGAACGGATTCAACCGATTTATCTAAAGCAGCTTTTTCGTCAGCAGTTAATTCAAGCTCGATGACTTTTTCAATGCCATTTGCACCAAGGATTGTTGGTACACCTAGGTAGATGCCATCGTAACCAAATTCACCTTCAAGATAAGCAATAGATGGAAGAACGCGACGTTGGTCCTTAAGTATTGCTTCACACATTTCAACTAAAGAAGCAGCAGGAGCATAATATGCACTTCCATTACCTAGAAGGTTAACAATTTCACCGCCGCCTTTACGAGTGCGTTCTACAATTGCTTCAAGACGGTCTTTAGGAATTAATGTTTCTAATGGAATTCCACCAGCATATGAGTAACGTACAAGGGGAACCATGTCATCACCATGACCACCTAAAACGAAACCTGTAATGTCTTTAACAGAAAGGTTCAATTCTTGAGCAACAAATGTACGGAAACGAGCAGTATCAAGAACACCAGATTGACCAATTACACGGTTTTTAGGGAATCCTGATTCTTTAAATACTGTGTATGTCATTGCATCAACTGGGTTGGTTAAAACAAGAATTGTACAGTTAGGGGAATACTTCACGATTTCTTGAGTTACACTTCTCATAACCTTTTGGTTTGTCTGAACTAAATCATCACGGCTCATACCAGGTTTACGAGCAATACCAGCAGTGATCACGACGATATCTGAATCACGAGTATCTTCATAGTTTGAAGTACCAGTAATATTAGCATCAAAACCTTGAACTGGACTTGCTTCAAGCATATCTAATGCCTTACCTTTTGTAGGGTTTTCCATTGGAGCGATATCTACTAAAACTACATCTCCAAGTTCCTTTTGAGCTAGTAAAAATGCCGTAGTTGCTCCAGTAAATCCTCCGCCGATTACAGAAACCTTTTTACGTTTTAATGACATTATAACTCTCCCCTTTAAACGTTTTTGTTGGTCATGAACCTTAAAATGCAGGCGGGGCTATTAAAGAACAGCCCACATCTGCATCAATTCTTTACTCCATGTTCTTAATAAGCTCGTTAGCAAATTCAGAAGTTTTTACTTCTGTTGCGCCTTCCATTAATCGAGCAAAATCATATGTTACAACTTTAGAAGCAATTGTTTTTTCTACTGATTTAATAACCATAGTAGCGGCTTCGTTCCAGCCTAAGTGCTCAAGTAATAACACACCTGATAAAATAACAGATGAAGGATTCACCTTATCAAGACCTGCATATTTAGGTGCAGTACCATGTGTTGCTTCAAAAATCGCATGTCCTGTTTCATAGTTGATGTTAGCGCCTGGTGCAATACCAATACCGCCTACTTGCGCTGCAAGTGCATCTGAAATGAAATCTCCATTTAAGTTCATTGTTGCAACAACATCAAATTCACGTGGACGTGTAAGAATTTGTTGTAAGAAGATATCAGCAATTGCGTCTTTTACGATAATTTTGCCTGCTGCTTCTGCATCAGCTTGAGCTTTATTAGCAGCTTCTGAACCTTGTTCCGCTTTAATGCGGTCATATTGAGCCCATGTAAATACTTTATCGCCGAATTCCTTCTCAGCAAGCTCATAGCCCCAGTTTTTAAATGCGCCTTCAGTAAATTTCATGATATTACCTTTGTGTACAAGTGTAACTGACGAACGGCCTTCTTTAATTGCGTAGTTAATTGCAGCACGGACTAGACGCGAAGTACCTTGTTCAGAAACAGGCTTAATACCGATACCAGAAGTTTCTGGGAATCTGATTTTGTTAACACCCATTTCATTTTGTAAGAAATCAATTACCTTTTTAACAGCTTCTGAACCTTTTTCATACTCAATACCAGCATAAATATCTTCTGTGTTTTCACGGAAAATAACCATATCAGTATCTTGTGGACGCTTAACTGGTGAAGGAACACCTTCGAACCATCTTACTGGACGTAAGCAGACAAACAAATCTAACTCTTGACGAAGAGCAACGTTCAATGAACGAATTCCTCCGCCTACAGGAGTAGTTAATGGTCCTTTAATAGCAATCAAATATTCATTAATTACATCAAGTGTTTCTGATGGCAGCCATTCGCCAGTTTGGTTGAATGCTTTTTCTCCAGCTAAAACTTCTTTCCAAATTAGTTTGCGTTCACCTTTGTACGCTTTTTCTACAGCTGCATTTAAAACTCTCTCAGAAGCAGCCCAAATATCTGGTCCAATTCCGTCACCTTCAATAAATGGGATAATTGGATTGTTTGGTACATTTAATACTCCGTTAGTAACTGTAATTTTTTCGCCTTGCATAGTTGATTTTCCCTCCTATTATGTAAAAAAGCTACGTTATGACTTATGGAAAGGTTAGAGATTTTTGTCTCTAACCTTATCATACATTCTTATTAGACCAATTATTGCGACAAAAGTAAATAATTAACCTCGTTGCTCAATTGGAATATATTTTTGCATACCAGGACCTGTATAATCTGCACGTGGGCGGATTAAACGGTTGTTTTGATACTGTTCAAGAATATGTGCAAGCCAGCCTGATACCCTGCTTACTGCGAAGATTGGTGTCATTAAATCATGGTCAATCCCTAAGCTGTGGTAAACAGAAGCAGAATAGAAATCCACGTTAGGTGGTAGATTCTTTTCACCGGTTACAATGCTTTCAATTTTTTCAGAAATATCATACCATTGTGGTTCGCCTGTTAGTTCAGTTAATTTTTTAGACATTGCTCTTAAGTGCTTGGCACGTGGATCTCCTTTTCGATAAACACGATGACCAAAGCCCATGATTTTTTCTTTCTTCTCAAGCTTACCACGTACATATGGTTCAACATTTTCGAGCGTACCAATTTCTTTTAACATTTTCATGACTGCTTCATTTGCTCCACCATGTAAAGGTCCTTTAAGGGCCCCAATTGCGGCAGTAACTCCAGAATAAACATCAGATAATGTCGCCACACATACACGTGCTGTAAATGTAGATGCATTTAATTCATGGTCCGCATGTAATACAAGCGCTTTATCAATCGCCTCAACAGCAATTGCTTCTGGCACTTTCCCAGTCAACATGTATAAGAAATTAGCAGCAAAGCTTAATTCTGGTTTAGGTGCAATTGGCTCTAATCCTTTTCTTACACGAGCAAATGTTGCAACAATCGCAGGCATTTTTGCCTGCAGGCGAATCGCTTTTCGGTAATTTGAGTCTGGCTCCATTAAATCTGCTTCCTCATCATATAAACCTAAAAGAGAAACGGCTGAACGAAGTGCTGCCATTGGGTGTACCTTATCAATTTGGTACATCTTAAAATGCGCGATTACTTCCTTTGGTAAGGCGGCATTTTCAGAAAGTTGTTTTTTCAATTCAGCTAATTGTTCTGCATTAGGCAGCTTAAGGTGCCATAATAAATAGATGATTTCTTCAAAACTAGCATTCACAGCTAAATCATCAATGTCATAGCCAACATAAGTAAGCGTATCATCAATAATTGAGCTGATGGAGGATGTTGTAGCCACTACCCCTTCAAGACCGCGTGTTACTGTCATACTAAATCTCTCCTTCTCATTCTAAATTTCCCCATACCAGTAAAACAAAAATATTCCCCTTATACATTCATAAAATTAACTGAGCGATTGCTCGGGTCAAAAGCAAACAATTAGAATCTATTCCTTTAGGAAAAAATTAGTTAATAAACAAATCAGCGTTTTTATGTGGTTTATGTAAAAAAAGAAACGCTTACAAGCCTATTATAAACAATTATCAGATTTTTGTGAATGAAAAGGCTTCGAAAAGTGTAAAAAAATATTATTTTACAAAAAATCTAAGTAAAAAAACTAAAAATTTTCATTGCGGTATAAGCGATTCCAGCGCCAATTAATGGACCAACTGCTACACCTTTGAAAATAGAAACAGATAGAATTGTTCCAAGTACTAATGCTGTAGTAATCTGGGGGTCATCGGCTAATAATTTTACCCCCCCTTTTGCAAGCATAGCCACAATCATTCCCGAGATAAGGGCAATCCACGCATAAGAAGATTTAAATGCTCCTGTTAAGTCCTTAAAACCGATTTCTCCACTTGCAATTGGTATTAATACAGCAATGGTTATAATCGTTACTCCCCAGTTGATCCCTTTCGACTGTATAATTGAGAATGCTTTGGTATCTAATCCTCCAATTTTTAAAGCAAGGAGAACAGCAATTGCGATTAGTAAAGAACTATTTTTCGCGATAAAACCAATAACTAGCAGTAATAGTAAAAATAAGACTGACTCGTTAAGCATGTTTTCACCCTTCCTGTTCGAAATTATCGTAACATAACATCTTCCTTAGAGTGAAATTTATGTAAACAGTAGCTTTCTGGTCTAATCATTTTGGAATGTTTCTTAAAAAAAACCATTGTAATACTTTCACTATTATAATTATCTGGAAAAATATGCAGATTATTTCGTAAAATGTTAAACTAGAATTAAGATAATTGCCGATACAAGGAGGTTTGTCTTTGAATCTAAAGTATATATACCGGACGATACGATTTATCATTGTCATTGGAGCAATTGTTTTGGGACTGTTGTGTTGTTTTTATTTATCAAAACTAATCTATCCATTTTTAATTGGTTTAATTATTGCCTTTTTAATTAATCCGCTAGTTGATATTTTTGAAAGAAAAGCTAGGATGCCTCGTGCATTAGCTGTTTTTATTGCCCTTATTATTATTTTTGCTTTATTTGCAGGACTTATTACTCTCCTAATAGCCGAAATTGTATCAGGTGCGAATTATTTATCTACTGTGGTACCAAAACATCTTGATACGCTAATAGAGTATGTAGAGAATTATTTCACAGCGCAGATCCTGCCAATATATGAGCAATTATCCAGTGTCTTTAAAAAACTGGATTCTGGGCAGCAGGATACCATTATTAGTAATATTCAGAATGTCGGGACTAGAATTGGCACAACTGTTGGCACTTTTATTCAAAACCTATTCGGGATTATTCCCAATATTATTGCTTGGCTTCCGAATGCAGCAACAGTTTTAATCTTTTCTTTATTGGCTACATTTTTTATTAGTAAAGATTGGTACCGATTCTCGAAATTGGGCGGCAAACTCTTACCCGAGAAAGCAAAAACAAGCAGCAGATCTGTTTTTTTGGATTTAAAAAGGGCGCTATTTGGCTTTATTAAAGCCCAATTAACATTAATCTCAATTACTACAGTTATTATTCTAATAGGTTTGCTTATTCTTCGAGTTGATTATGCAATAACGATTGCATTAGTTACTGGCATTGTCGATATTATTCCCTATTTGGGAACAGGTGCTGTTTTTGTCCCTTGGATTATTTATGCTGCGATTAGTGGAAACATGGGACTTGCCATTGGATTAGGCGTTCTTTACATTGTTGTTCTCGTGCAACGGCAGATTATGGAACCAAAAATCCTATCGTCTAATATTGGCCTCGACCCATTAGCCACACTGATTGCCTTATTCGTCGGTTTTAAATTAATTGGATTATTAGGATTAATTGTTGGCCCTGTCACTCTAGTAATTATTAGTACTCTTTATCGGGCCAATGTTTTTCATGATTTATGGGGATTTATTATGGGGAAAGAAATATAATGTTTTAAGGAAAAAAGTCAGCTCCTAAACGGAAGCTGACTTTTATTTTATTATTTTGATATTGCCTTTATTAATCCTTCTTTTCCACATTTTAATGATTAAAAATTTTATTGGCTTGCGGGTTGGTGGAAAAAGGAATAAGAAGCCGGTTACATCTGTAATAAATCCAGGAGTTAAAAGCAATGTTCCACCGATTAATATGCATATTCCATCTAATAATGCATCTCCAGGAAGTTGTCCATAACTCAATTGTTCTTGCACCCTTCGGATCGTCTGCAAGCCCTCTCTTTTGGCTAAATAAGCCCCAATGATTCCCGTTAAAATAATTAGAGTAATGGTAGGCCATACACCAATTGTCTTGCCTGTTAATAGCAGTACGCCAATATCCAGAGCTGGAATTAATATGATTAATAGAAATAAAAATCGCATAGATTGTCCCCTTTCCATAAGGCTTATTTTTTCATTATATTACGAATGGGGATCATTTTGACAGGAATAAGAAAAGCGCAAGCGCCCTGGTCAGCGGCGTATGGCCTCCTCGAAAGAGCTAACGCTCTTTCTTCGTGCGATGCTTATGCTGCCGAAGCCTTCCTTGTGGAGCGCTCCAACTGAGATAAAGGAAACACGAAGAGCCGAAGGCGCATTCGTGCTTGACTTATCGTAGGGCAGAGAGCGAAGGACATTAGCCGCTAGGGCCGCTTGCGCTAGACATTAATCTAAGTTCAAAAACTTATACTTTCTTATCAGAGAAAAAAAAGAAGGGTTTCCCCTTCTTTTTATACAAACAGTTTATAGGACGCTAGCATGACCGTTGTAAATAACTCCTTGTTTTGCATCAACGGTTATTTCTTGACCTTCTTTTAACAAACCAAAAGCATTATCTACCCCTACAACCACAGGGATACCTAGGTTTAGACCAACTACAGCCGCATGGCTAGTTAATCCACCTTCTTGGGTAATCACAGCAGCACATTTTTCAAGCGCCGGGATCATGTCACGATCCGTACCGATCGTTACCAAAATGGAACCTGGTTTTACCTTATCTAAAGCTTCTTTGGCATCATGTGCGATAACCACCTTACCAAATGCAGACCTACGGCCAATTCCTTGTGCTTTTGTAATGATATCTCCAACCACATGAATTTTCATTAAGTTCGTGGTACCAGCTTCACCGACAGGCACGCCTGCTGTAATAACTACTAAATCACCACGGTTTACTATACCGCTATTTAAGCTGGCTTCAACCGCATTATCCAGCATTTCGTCAGTTGTGGTCGCAATATTGCCAAACTGCGGGTAAACACCCCATACAAGGGAAAGACGACGACAAACTTGCTCAACAGAAGTTACCGCAACAATCGCTGCTTTTGGGCGATATTTAGAAATCATTCTTGCCGTGTGTCCACTTTCTGTTGGGGTAATAATGGATTTCACTTCAAGGTTTAACGCAGTGTGTGCAACAGATTGTCCAATTGCATCGGTCAGATTATGCTCTGTATCTTTACTGCGACCTGAGAGAATTTCTTTGTGATCTAATGCTGATTCTGCTCTAGAAGCAATATTGTGCATAGTTTGGACAGCTTCGACTGGATATTGGCCAGCAGCTGTTTCACCGGAAAGCATAATCGCATCGGTACCGTCGAAAATCGCATTCGCGACATCACTTGCCTCAGCGCGAGTAGGGCGTGGATTCCTTTGCATGGAATCAAGCATTTGTGTTGCAGTAATGACAGGCTTCCCATTCGCATTACATTTCTTAATTAACATTTTTTGAACTAGTGGAACTTCTTCAGCTGGAATTTCTACACCTAAATCACCACGTGCTACCATTAAACCATCTGAGAATTCCAGGATTTCGTCAATATTATCGACACCTTCCTGATTCTCAATTTTAGGGATAATATGGATATGGGTTGCGTTATTCTGTTCTAAAAGCTGACGGATTTCTACTACGTCCTTAGCACGTCGCACGAACGAGGCAGCAATGAAATCAATTCCTTGTTCAATTCCAAAAAGTATATCTTGTGTATCCTTTTCTGTGATACCTGGCAGGTTAACCGATACACCTGGTACGTTCACACCTTTTTTATTTTTCAATGTACCACTATTTAAAATTTTCGTATGGATCTCTTTATTTGATTTATCTACGTTCGTAACTTCTAGACCAATTAAGCCGTCATCTAAAAGAATTTTAGATCCAACATGAACATCATCAATTAATCCAGCATATGTAACAGAAAACTTATCAACTGTTCCTTCAACTTCTGTCATAGAGACAATTATATTTTTTCCAGCCTCAAGCTCAATTGCGCCGTTAACCATATTATTGGTCCGAATCTCAGGACCTTTTGTATCAAGCAGGATTGCCACTGTTTTACCAGTTAGTTTTGCTGCTTCCCGGATATTTTTAATTCGTGCTCCGTGTTCTTCAAAATCACCATGTGAAAAATTCAAACGAGCCACGTTCATACCTGAATTAATTAATTGAGTTAGTTTCTCCACACTTTCACTTGCTGGACCGATTGTACAAACAATTTTTGTTTTTCGTAACATCCGTGATTTCCTCCTATATTAAAAAAGCACTTAAAGTTTTTTTTAAATATAAAATCGTTAAATTGATAATTCCATCGAAAGTTTATATAAATCAAGGTCTAATTTATGTTCACGACCAAGAGCCTCAATAATGTCATAGTCCACCAGTTGATTCTTCTCAATCCCTACCGCACGACCGCCTTTGCCTTCAATTAAAAGCTCAACTGCTCTGGCTCCTAATCTACTAGCTAGGACTCTGTCTGCCGCTGTTGGTGAGCCACCACGTTGAATATGCCCCAAGACAGAAACTCTAGTGTCAAAGTTGGTTGCTTCTTCTACCTGTTTACCAAACTCTACACCACTGCAAACACCTTCTGCTACCACAATAATACTATGCTTTTTACCACGTTCATTCCCTTTTCGAAGTTTGTCGACAATATCATCCATGTCATAACCTTCTTCAGGAATCAAAATTGTTTCTGCGCCACCCGCAAGACCAGCCCATAAAGCAAGGTCACCCGCGTTTCGTCCCATTACCTCAATGACGAAGGTTCTTTCATGAGATGTAGCGGTATCCCGAATTTTATCTAATGAATCAATTACGGTATTCAATGCTGTGTCAAAGCCAATTGTAAGTTCTGTTCCAGGAATATCATTATCAATCGTACCAGGAACCCCCACACACGGATAGCCATGTTCCGTTAAAGCCTTCGCCCCACGGTAAGAACCATCGCCACCGATAACCACTAGTCCTTCAATTCCATGAGCTTTAAGCTGTTCAATCCCTTTTTGTTGTCCTTCTTTTGTTTTAAATTCTGGACAGCGAGCCGATTGAAGCATGGTTCCACCGCGTTGAATAATATCACCAACCGAGCCTAACTCAAGTTTTTTAATATTACCAGATATTAACCCCGTGTACCCTCCATAAATACCATACACTTCTAAATTATGATAAATGGCCTTCCGTACAACAGCACGAATTGCTGGATTCATCCCTGGAGAATCTCCACCACTTGTAAGAACTCCTATTCTTTTCATAGCTATCACCTCAGTTATTTAATTAGGAAATTATGTATAAAATCCAAATGCTGTAAAAATAAAGGAACAATGAGTTTTATAAATTACCTCTTTTATTATTTACATAAAACCCGCGAATATTTATAAAATAACATGAAGAAATAACTATAACAACCTTATGGTAATAGTAAATATAAGAGACGGAATAGTCAGTAAACTGAAAACGTTTCATTCCTTTATGTAAGCGTGAACATTGGTTTTTTTATGGAATTCTCGTGAACATTTTGTGAAAAGGTCAAAAAAAGAGTGCCCATAAATATGAGCACATTATATTAATTAACACCAATGTAATCATTAATTGTTGCAAATTCACCTATTGTTCTGAAACGATTATAACGATCAGCGATAAGATCCTCTTCTGACAGCTTGAGAAGCTGCTCCAAGGCTTTCTTCAATACATGATCGATTTCCTCAGCTTGTTTCATGACGTCCCTTTGAGCTCCACCCTTAACTTCTGGAATAATATCATCGATGACACCTAGTTCCTTTAGATCAGGAGCAGTTATTTTCATTGTTTCGGCTGCGTTTTTTGCTAACGATGCATCTTTCCACAAAATAGCTGCTGCACCCTCCGGAGAAATAACTGAGTAAGTTGAATTCTCGAGCATATATATCCGATTACCTACCCCAAGTGCAAGAGCACCACCGCTGCCGCCTTCACCAATCACGATACAAATTACAGGAACCTTTAAACCAGCCATCTCAAACAAATTGCGTGCGATTGCTTCACTTTGTCCACGTTCTTCCGCGGCCTTCCCAGGATAGGCACCCTTTGTATCAATGAAACAAATAATCGGACGATTAAATTTATTCGCCTGATTCATTAATCGAAGTGCTTTCCGGTATCCTTCTGGATGTGGCATTCCAAAATTTCTACGAATATTCTCTTTTGTATCTTTTCCACGCTGGTGACCAATGACTGTAACTGGTAATCCTCTATATTTAGCAACACCGCCTACGATTGCCTCATCGTCAGCAAAGGTACGGTCTCCATGACATTCAAAGAAATTCTCGAACAAATAGGGTATATAATCTAATGTTGTCGGCCTGTTAGGAAGACGAGCGATTTGTACTCGGTCCCATGGCTTAATATTTTCATATATGCTCTGTTCAAGTTTTTCAAGTCTTTTTTCTAATTTTTCAATTTCTGAACTTAAATCGACATCAGCTGTTTTGGTGAACTCCTGTAACTCAGAGATTTTCTTCCTTAATTCGATTACGGGGCGTTCAAATTCTAATTCTCCTACCATCTGAGCACACCTCCAGGTTGATGGATTTCTAGAATATTGGTGATTTTCTCAACTAATTCCGTCCGATGAATGATTGCATCCAGTTGCCCATGTTTTAAAAGGAACTCGGATGTTTGGAAATCCTCTGGCAATTCTTCACGGATGGATTGCTCGATTACTCTTCTTCCAGCAAAAGCAATGAGCGCACCAGGTTCGGAAAGGTTGAAATCACCTAATGACGCAAAACTCGCAGAAACCCCGCCGGTTGTAGGATGTGTCATAATTGAAATGATTAGGCCGCCATTATTACTAAACTTCTTTAACGCAACACTAGTTTTTGCCATTTGCATTAAACTAAGTGCACCCTCCTGCATTCTGGCCCCGCCTGATGCAGTAAAAATTATAAAAGGAACATTTAACTCATCTGCTTTTTCAATAGCTTGTGTAATTTTTTCGCCGACAACAGAGCCCATGCTCCCCATTCGGAACGAAGCATCCATGATGGCAAGAACAATCTTATAATCGTTAACTGTTCCAATTCCAGTTACAACAGCCTCATTTAACTTACTTTTTTCCCGATCTTTTTCGAGCTTTTCAAGATAGTCAGGAAAATTTAAAGGATTTTTAGAAATCATATCTTCATTAATTTCTACAAAGCTTCCTTCATCAATGAAACTGTCTAAACGTTCCCTGGAGTTCATTGGAAAATGATGTCCACAATGCAAACAAACCTTTAGATTTTTTAACAATTCTTTTGAATACATGATTTTCTTACATGAAGGGCACTTTGTCATTATGCCTTCAGGAACATCATGTTTTGCAATTTCCGTCGGTATTTGAGCGTATTTCTTCTTTTTTGTCTGGTTTTTTGAAAAAAGATCTTTAAGCGCCAAAAATTCTACCTCCTTTGTGCTACGGTAACGCCAAATGGCATGTTTCTCCAATTATTACATAATAAAAGTTTTTCTATTATAGCTTTACTTCATACCTATTAGCTTCCCAGTGGTGGTCAGACCACTAATAGTTAAAAAACACCTTGTTTTCTTGGGCTTGGATAACCTTCACTATAAGATAAAATGTGTTCAAAGTCTGTTAGTATTTGTCGTTAAATACTGACAAATTCCGTAACCTGTAATAAGCAGTTAATATTTTTGCTTCATTTTTTTCGGCTAATGCCTCAAGTAAGAATACATAGTCTTCACGTGAATAGATCATCCTACTTGAATCCAAAGAATGGTAATAATCCTTTAAAATGGACCAAATTCTAGCGAAGAGGTGGTTATCAGCTATTTCAACTATTTGATAAAAAAAATCATTATCATCTATAATCCCTTGCTGATTCACCCACTTTTTTAAGTTCACAATACTTTGATCATCGATTTTATGAATGGCTAATCGAAGGCAATCCATCTCAATAAAGTTCTTTGTTTCAAACACGTCTCGTTTCGCTTTTTCATCTTGTAAAATAAATGTACTTAGTAACTGAACGAGATGATTCCCCCTAAAATCCCGAATAAACGTCCCTTCACCACGCCTAGTTTCAATTAATCCAAGCAGTTCTAATGCTCTAAGGGCCTCTCTAACGGAAGAGCGCCCGAAATTCAGGCGCTCAGACAATTCTCGTTCAGAAGGAATTTTATCACCAGTTTTTAAACCATCAATGGTAATCATTTCTCGTAATTGCTTAACAATCTCTAAATAGACCTTAGTATTGTTTACCACTTACGTATCACTCACTTTTACCAATAATAGCGAGCCTCTTTGTTTTTTCCTTTACTTCTTCAGGATCAACTTTAATGCGGGCAACACCTGTTTCCATCGCTGCTTTAGCCACAGCTGCGGCTACATCAGGTGCAACTCTTGGATCAAAAGGTCCTGGAATAACATAATCAGCATTAAGTTCATCTGAGCTAATCAGGTTGGCGATAGCTTCTGCTGCCGCAACTTTCATTTTTTCATTTATATGTGTAGCGCGAACATCGAGTGCACCACGGAAAATTCCTGGAAAGGCTAGAACATTGTTAACTTGGTTTGGAAAATCTGAACGACCAGTTCCCACCACTTTTGCTCCAGCAGCTTTTGCCTCATCTGGCATGATTTCAGGGTCCGGATTGGCCATTGCAAAAATAATAGAATCAGAATTCATGGATGCAACCATTTCTTTAGAAAGTGCACCTGCAACTGAAACCCCAATAAATACATCAGCACCTTTGATTACATCTTCAAGGCTTCCTGATAGGTTATCCCGATTTGTAAACTTTGCAACTTCTGCTTTCACGGAATTCATACCTTGTGGACGCCCTTCATAAATAGCTCCTTTGGTATCACACATAATTATGTCCCTTACACCATAACTATATAACAATTTAATAATTGCAATACCAGCAGCTCCGGCACCGTTTGCAACTACTTTAATTTCAGTCATTTTTTTGCCAACTAGCTTAAGTGCGTTAACAAGCCCTGCTACCGTAACTATAGCTGTACCATGCTGGTCATCATGAAAGATAGGAATGTTTGCTTCCTTTTTCAATCGTTCTTCAATGACGAAACAATTTGGAGCAGCAATATCTTCTAGATTAACGCCACCAAATGTAGGTTCAAGCAATTTCACTGTTTCAACAATTTTGTCTACATCGGTTGTGTTTAAACAAATTGGAAACGCATCAACACCAGCAAAACTTTTAAATAATACTGACTTACCTTCCATTACAGGAAGGGCTGCTTCTGGTCCAATATTCCCCAGTCCAAGAACGGCTGTTCCATCGGAAACGACGGCAACCATATTCCCTTTCATGGTATATTCGTAAACCAATTCTGGTTTCTCATAGATATCCTTACATGGTTCTGCAACACCTGGTGAATAAGCTAAGCTAAGATCATGTGCATTTCGGACTTGAACTTTGGATTTCGATTCTAACTTTCCCTTATTAATTCGATGCATATGTAATGCTTCTTCACGTAATGTCAAGATATCCACCCCTCAAATTTTTACAAAAAATATACAAACATCCCACTTATGCAGCCCGCTATTTTTGGTGGTCAGACCACACTTGTCTCATTATCACTATAACATATCTGTGATAGTTGTAAAGAATTATTCCTTCAGAACGACATTTTTCGGGCCTAGCATCTCTCGTAATAATTGCAATAATTCAAGGGTTGGATTGATATTATTTTCATCACCTAACTTTATTGTTTTTCGGCTTTTTTCATAGTGTAAAATGACTGATGCGGTTCCTTGATTTTCTTTAAGTAGTTGGTGAATCTTAAGAAGAAATTTATCATCTTGTTTTTCCTCTATTATTTTCAAATATAATACTGATTGCTTACGTATTTTTGTTTTTAGCCACTCTTCTATCTGAAAAACTTGTTGAATGATAAATTGCAGTTTCCCATCACGTTCTTCGATCTTCCCTTCAAGTAATGTAAACTTTCCATGGCCTAATAAGTGCGAATATTTCTTGTATACATTAGGAAATGCAACAGCCTCCATTTCACCGCTTGAGTCACTTATTGTTAAAAAGGCCATCGAATCACCTTTTTTGGTACGTATTGATTTCATTGAAGTAATATATACTCCAGAAGATACTCGCTGGTTGCTATGATTTATTCCAAATAAGGAGTGTGCACCACTTCGCTTCAACTGCTCTTCGTAAATAGATACCGGATGGTCAGAAAGATAAAAACCAAGTGCCTCTTTTTCAAATGTCAGCTTATTTTCCTGGCTGATCGGATCGACTTGCATATATTTCGGCTTAGGCATGAACTCATCCTCAAATAAATCAAATTGGTTATTGTCAGCTGGTTTAAATATTTGTGCATGTTCCAGTGCCACATCTAAACTCGCAAGCAAAACGGCTCGATCTTCACCAAATTCGTCAAAGCAGCCAGAATGAACAAGGAACTCGAGCGTTTTTCGATTGATGGCTTTAGTAGATACCCGAATACAAAAATCAAATAAGTCAACAAACTTTTTCTTTCTCCTAGCCTGAAAGATTTCTTTTAATGCAGCAGCCCCTACACTTTTTATCGCTGCCAAGCTGAAACGGATTCCTTCTTGCTCAACTTGGAAGGAGTAACTGCTGTAGTTGATGGATGGTGGCAGGACTGTGATATCTTTTTGTTTCGTTTCCATCACATATTGTGATATTTTCGTATCGTTTCCTATTGCCGAGGTAAGCAGGCCTGCCATAAAATAAACCGGATAATTTGCTTTTAAAAAAGCCAATTGATAGGCAATCATACTATAGGCAACTGCATGACTTCGGTTAAAGCCATAGTTAGCAAAGCGAACGATTAAATCATAAATATCATTAGCCAAGGTATGTTCATACCCTTTTTTTTGGGCCCCTTGAACAAAATGACTGCGCTCTTTATCAAGAATATCTTTTTTCTTTTTCCCAACAGCCCGTCTTAATAAATCGGCTTCACCCAATGAGAATCCAGCCATCTTTGAAGCTATTTGCATTATTTGTTCTTGGTAGACAATAACACCATATGTATTCTCAAGAATTGGCCGTAAATCAGGGTGTGGATATTCAACTTTCTGATTACCATGTTTCCTATCAATAAAGAGCGGGATATTTTCCATTGGTCCTGGGCGGTATAAAGCATTGACTGCAACAATATCTTCAAATCGGGAAGGCTTTAAACGAGTTAGAACCTTGCGCATTCCTTCTGATTCAAGCTGAAATACACCCGTTGTTTCACCTTTGGCTAGCAGGTTAAAGGTCAATGTGTCATCTAATGGTATCGAACCTATGTTTATTTTCTTCCCTGTTTTACGTGAGATCGAGGATACTATTGAATCGATCAATGTAAGGTTTCGTAAGCCAAGAAAGTCCATTTTCAAGAGGCCGATTTCTTCCAGATGTTCCATTGAAAATTGTGTTAAAAATACATGGTTAGACCCTCGTTGGATGGGGATTAAATCTATGAGCGGCTTCTCACTTATTACTACACCTGCTGCATGTGTGGAAGTATGGCGCGGCAGTCCTTCTAGTTTTAAAGCTGTTTCAAAAAGGCGTTTATTCATAGGACTTTCATTAACAAACTTTCTAAGGGATTCTGATTCTTTATAGGCACCTTTAAGGTCGATTCCTAATCGTGACGGGATCATCCTTGATACATGTTCAAGCTCCTTGGAATTTAATCCGAATACCTTTCCAATATCTCTAAGTACTGCTTTGGCTGCAAGCGTTCCAAAAGTAACGATTTGTGCGACATGCAGGTCCCCGTATTTTTCAGCTACATAGTTAATCACATCATCACGCTGATGATCTGGAAAATCAATGTCTATATCCGGCATAGAAATTCGTTCAGGATTTAAAAACCTCTCAAAAAGTAGATTATGCTTTAATGGATCCACATCTGTAATGTACAAAACATAGGCAACTAGTGAACCCGCTGCAGAACCCCTTCCTGGGCCAGTTAAAATCCCATTTTCACGTGCGTATTTCATAAAATCCCAAACAATTAAAAAATAATTGCTAAACTTCATCCGTTTAATAACTGCCAATTCATAGGACAACCGTTCAAAATGTTCCTGTGAAGGCGAGGAAAAACGTTCACTTAATCCCTGTTTGCATAACATATCGAGGTAGTCCTCAGCAGGAATCCCTTTTTCCGTTGGAAATGCAGGCAAGTAAGTTTTATTTAACTCAATGTTAAATTGACATCTGTTGGCAATCCGGATTGTGTTTTCTAATGCATCGGGGATATCAGAAAAGCAATCGACCATTTCACTTGCAGTTTTTAAATAGAACTGGTCGTTTTCTAACTTTTCTCTGTGGTCATCTTGCAATTTATCACCATTTTTAATGGCTAACAAACACTCATGAGCAAACATATCTTCTTTTTCTAAATAATAGACCTGATTTGTGGCCACCATTGGGACATTCAGTTCATTTGACAAACTAACAAGCTTGTTTCTAATTTTTGTTTCTTGTTCGAGTTGGTGGTTTTGAATCGCTAGGAAAAAGTTATCGTTGCCAAAAATGGAATCTAGTTTTCTAATTACTTCTTTAGCCTTTTCCTCGTTGCCATTTATAAGTAACTGTTCAATTTCTCCTTCGAGACCAGGAGTAATTGCAATGAGACCGTCTGAATAATGTTTCAGCCATTTTAATGGGATTCCATGCTCCGTTTTAGTTTGAACGGTACTAGATATCTTTAAAAGATTTCTATAACCCTGATCATTTTCAGCGAGTAAGACTAGAGGATAGGATTCATTTGAGGTGTACTCACTTTCCACATCTACTGTTATACCGATAATAGGTTTCAAATTATTTTTTTTGCATAACTTATAAAATTCAATGGTTCCGTACATGACGTTTCTGTCCGTTAAAGCGATGGCAGAAAACCCTTTTGTCTGTGCATTTTTTATTAAATCTGGGACAGAAGCCGTACTTGATAATAAACTATATGCACTATATACATGCAGGTGAATAAAAGACATAATTGTCACACCCTTAATTCGATAATCTCTCCCTCTATTATAGAACGAGAAAGCTAAAAAAGAAAATATGTTCCCTTTTTTATTAGAAAAGCGGAAGCGCCTTGTTAAGGGGCGTGAGTCTGGACGAGCCGGCGTGAAGGTTGCTCTTTAACCTTCATGACGGATTGAACTAAAGGTGGAGACGACTGTCCTGGGACGAAGGCATAAGACGAACACTGAAAGAAGGCGCTTTTTGCCTTCTTCAGGGGGTGGCTTATGACTCGAGTCCCAAGGAGCCGAAACTAGATAAGCTTATGACCCCGAGCCCCTAGGCGCTGTAGCTAGACAATTCTTAAAACATATTTGCACATGTTTGTCCATATACATGAGTATTAGGTATTGACTATGCGTAGAGGCGGTTGACATGATGAAAGAGATTGGTTTTTTTCCTGCTTTTATTGAAAGCTACTTTATTGCCTTGGGAGTCGTACTCGGCGGATCACTTATTGGGGGAATTGCTTCATTCCTAACTGGTCAGCCGCCGTTGACAACGGTATATCGCTTATCTTCAGCACTTAGAATCTGGGCCATTGTATCCGCCATTGGTGGAACGTTTGACGCAGTTTATACGTTTGAAAGGGGTTTATTTAACGCAGATACAAAGGATCTTTTTAAACAATTCTTATTAATCCTCTCTGCCCTTGGCGGTGCCCAGACTGGAGCTCTGATTATTAATTGGTTAACCCAGGAGCATATCTCATCATGAGAATCCCGCCATTATATCGAAAACCTGCCTGGCAGCGTTTTTTTGCTGGAATGGCCGTTGGGGGAGCGATTAGCTGGTGTATTTTTTTATATATTTATGGAGTCTGGCAGGAAGAGAATACCGAGTTAATCCGGAAACAAGCACAGGAGATTGTTGACTTAAACGAGGAGAAAAAAATTTGGCAGGATGAATATAAAGAAATCAACAAGCGGAACATTGAACAACTTACGGTACAGAAAATCAATATTCGAATTACAAATTGGGAAAAATATAAACTTGATTCCTTAAGTGTATTAGAGACAGAAGACTCAGTGAAGGATGACATTAGTATGATGCTTGCAAAAGATATTGAAACAGTCTATAAAAGTAAAGACCTTCTGAAAAAGATTATTGAAAATAAACCAGTAAAAATAAATGATAAAAGGTATAAACTTAAGGTTAAAGAAATGGCTTTTTATACGAACCTTTCCATTCAACTAGAGATTCAATTTGAATAAAAAAGCGCAAGCGCCCTGGTCAGCGGCGTATGGCCTGGAGCGCTCCAACCGAGATAAAGGAACCACGAAGAGCCGGAGGTGATTCGATGTTGACTTATCGCAGGGCGGAGAGCGAAGGACACTAGCCGCTAGGGCCGCTTGCGCTAGACAGTAATCTAAGTTCAAAAACTTATACTTTCTAAGTATATAAAAAAATCGGCCGGATGAGGGCCGATTTTTTTATTTGCTTAAAGAATAGTTTTCACAAACCTCACCAAGTGCTTTCAATACATCATCCACTTCGCTCCAAGAATAGATGGAGGCTCCGGACGCTAGTGGATGTCCTCCTCCTTTAAACTTTCTTGCAACTACATTTATCACCGGGCCCTTGGAACGCAGACGAACTCTTATTTGCTCGTCTTCTTCAATAAAGAATACCCATGCCTTAATCCCTTTTACATTCCCTAATATTCCGACAAGCAGTGATGCTTCTGCTGGTTTTGCATTGTATTCTTTGAGAAGTTCTTTTGTTAATTTAACTGACGCAACACCATTTTTCTGAAGTTCAAAATTTTGAAGTATATATCCGTTTAATTTAACGATATTGAGATCTAATTCATACATCTTGTCAAATAACTCGGTACGAGAAAAATTATAATGGATCAATTCTCCCGCATAGCCTAGCGTTTTTTCTGTTGTACTTGGAAATAGAAATCTGCCCGTATCGCCGACTATTCCAGCGTATAAAAGTCTCGCCGCTGAGTCGTTCATTTTTAGCCCTTTGGCTTGTCCCTTCAAATAAAATTCATAAATCATTTCGCTGCATGAGCTTGCACTTGTATCCACCCATAGTAAATCACCATATGGGTCTTCATTCGGGTGGTGATCAATTTTTATTAATTTATCACCAAGAGTGTAGCGTTTGTCACAAATTCTTTCCGCATTTGCAGTATCACAAACGATTACTAATGCACCCTTGTAAACTTCATCTTCAATCACATCCAGCCTGCGCATGTAATGAAGAGTTGGTTCTTCTAGACCAACAGCATAAATCTTTTTATCCGGAAAGGATTCTTGTAAAATGGCTGCTAAGCCGCCTTGTGAACCATATGCATCCGGATCTGGACGGACGTGACGATGAATTATAATGGTTTCATATTTTTCAATCTCTGCTAATATTTGCTCAATCATGGGCGCTTCTCCTTTACCAACTCATAAACCATGGTGGTATTTTTTTGTTTTTACAGGTACAATAATAGAAGATTTTCTATGCTTGGAGGAAATAATATGTTTGTACTTGTTATATTAATTGCTATATTCTTTGCTTTCTACCTATTTTATAAAACAAAATACATCAGAAGCAACCGTTTAGTAGAAAAGAAATGGCTTGCGGCTAAATCAAATATTGCATTAGGGCTTTTTGTCTTTTTATTCGGAGTCAATCACCTGCTATTTATTTCCGAAACAACGGTTATGTATATTGTTGCCGCAGTATTTATAGTTTATGGAGCAATATTCAGCTGGATTGGTTTCAAGAAATACAAACATTACCTTCCTTTCGCAATCGAGGAAGCAAAAAATTTTGAACTACAAAAATAAAAAATGTGAAGCCGCTTCTCTATGAAGCGGCTTTGTTTTATACCGATAACTGTCTAACTCCAGCGCCTAGGCGCTTCGGCTTTTCTTTCTAACTTCTATCCAGCAGTTGACACATCATCATCGCTTTCCCGACTAATACGCCTTCATTGAAAACCTCAACATCCACTTTTCCAAATTTGCGCCCTACTTCAAGTACTTTTGGATAAATTTCTAATGTACTTTCCATCTGAACTGGTTTAATAAAATAAATGGTCATATTTTCAACGACAAGGTCACCTTTTTTATAGGATCGTAAGACTCGGTTCGCAGCATCTGAGACAATGGTAGTAAAAACACCGTACGAAATGGTTCCCAGCTGGTTTGTCATTTGCGGTGTTACTTCACAAGAGTAAACCTCTTCTCCTTTTGCTCTCCCTTGCATTAATACCATTTGATTGGTAACGATATCATCAATGGTTTCCCCAACCTGTGGCTGTCGTTGGTTCATTTGTAAGGCCTTTAATACATCCTGCCTGCTGATGATTCCTTCTAGTCGATTAGCGTCATCTGTAACAGGGAGAACTTCAATCCCTTCCCAGACCATGGTATGGGCCGTTGAGGCCACACTTGTTTTCCCATTAACAGACATTGGGTGTTTGGTCATAATCTTATCGATAGAAGTATCCATACCTTGACCTAAAATATCCTTACTTGTAACCATCCCTTGTATTTTCATGTTTTGATCGACAACAGGATAGCGGCTGTGGGCAGTTTGTTGGTTAAATTCGTGCCATTTGGATACCTTATCCGTCGTTTTTAGATAAAAAGTATCGGCAAGTGGTGTTAAGATATCTTCAACTAAGATTATTTCTTTTTTTATCAATTGGTCATAAATCGCCCGGTTAATCATTGTCGCAACAGTAAAAGTATCATAGCTTGTTGATATTACCGGTATTTCGAGTTTATCAGCCAGTTTCTTGATATGTTCTTCCGCATCGAATCCACCGGTAATGAGTACAGCGGCACCTTCTTTTAAGGCTAGTTCATGTGCCTGTGTCCGGTTACCAACAATTAAAAGGTTGCCTGCTTCGGTGTAGCGCATCATGGCTTCTAATTTCATCGCACCAATCACAAACTTACTTAATGTTTTATGCAGCCCTGTTCTTCCGCCTAACACCTGTCCATCAACAATGTTTACCACTTCTGCAAAAGTCAGCTTTTCAATGTTTTCTTTTTTCTTCCGTTCGATTCTAATTGTTCCAACACGTTCAATGGTACTAACATATCCTTTATTCTCTGCTTCCTTAATCGCTCGGTAGGCTGTACCTTCACTTACAGTCATCGCCTTAGCAATTTGCCTGACAGATATTTTTTCCCCAATTGGGAGTCCATCTATATATTGTAAAATTTGTTCATGCTTTGTGGCCAAGACCTTCACCCTTTTTATAGTTAACTTCCAATCATTCAGTTACGAATAATCTGGATTACATATAAATTTTATTATAGAGTGTTAAAAGCCTTGATTCAATGCGGATTCTCACATTGACCCTAATTCTCAATGAAAGGACCTGGATTTCTTCTTTACTCGTCGATCTAATTGAGGTTTCTGTCCTTGCCTTTTTGGACTATAAAGCAGACCTGTTAGATTTCCGGCAATGACCATTAACGCAAATGCGAGCCAAGCTAATGAAAATATCCCTTCGGCACCATCGGCATGAATCGATAAGCGCGGTGCTCCGTAATAAAGTAAGAAGCCACATAGTAACAAGCAAAGTAAATATCTGTTCTTTTTCATCTTAATTTCCTCCCCTAAAAAGACTGCTTGTTCCATATTTATGCATAGGGAAGGGAAAAAAGTATGTAAATCACCTAGAACATTTAAATTTCGATCGCTTCGCCTGGCTGAAGTAGTTTACCATTTTTATCTTCAAGCAGTTCGATAAACTTAAAAGGATCCTGTTTAATTGGCGGGAAGGTATTGAAGTGAATTGGTACAACTGTTTTAGCTTTTAACAGTTTAGCTGCATATGCTGCATCCTCAGGACCCATGGTAAAATTATCACCTATCGGCAGGAAGGCAACATTGATAGGATGACGTTCACCAATCAGCTTCATATCTGAAAATAATGCCGTATCTCCAGCATGATAAATGGTCTTTCCTTCATTCATAAATAAAATCCCAGCAGGCATCCCACAATAGATAATTTCATTATTTTCTGTTGTATAGCTTGAACCATGAAAGGCTTGTGTTAATTTAACTTTGCCAAACTCAAATTGATGAGCTCCGCCAATATGCATCCCATGGGTATTCACTCCCTGCCAGCTTAAGTAAGTTGAAAGCTCATGGTTTGCTACAACGAGGGCATTATTTTTCTTTGCTAACTCGACCGTATCCCCAACATGGTCGTTGTGTCCATGCGATAAAATAATGACATCAGGTCTTGTTTCAGCCACTTTCAAGTCTGTTAATTGGTTACCATTAATAAATGGATCAATTAAGATTTTCTTTCCATTTGTTTGGATTTGTACTACTGAATGTCCGTGATAAGATAATTTCATCACAATCGCTCCTCTCGTTTTCCTCTATTACTTATTTCAATACAATAACTGGAATCCCTTCCATAATCTCTAGTATATTCCTGAAAAATCGAATTTAAGCAAGAGGAATTAAATGCATCGAAAGTTTACTTTTCATGTTTTAATTGATAATCTCAAATAGGATATGAATTACATAGGGGGAGTTAACATGAATCAACGATTAACGAAACTTCAATCATGGATGAAGGATAACGATATAGAAGTTAGTTTTCTAACCTCTTCTGAGAATGTATTTTATTTAAGCGGATATTACACCAATCCACATGAGCGGCTGCTCGCACTAGCAGTCTTTCAGACGGAAGAGCCTTTCCTTGTCTGCCCTGCAATGGAAGTGCCTGATGCCAAACGGTCAGGCTGGGACCATGAAATTCTTGGTTACAGTGATATCGAAAACCCCTGGGAAATGATTTTAAATTCTATTAATAAAAGAATAAAGGGCGTATCGAAAGCAGCGATTGAAAAAGAACATATGAATGTAGAACGCTATGAAAATCTCTCTAAATTGTTCCCACAAGCATCTTTTGTTTCTGCTGAAGAAAAATTACGGATGCTTCGAATGATTAAAGACGCCAAGGAATTAAAAATTATTGAAGAGGCTTGTGCCCTTGCCGATTTCGCCGTTGAATTCGGGGCTAGTGAAATTAAGGAAGGTAAAACAGAGTTAGAAATTCTAAATGCCCTAGAGTACGCCTTAAAACAAAAGGGTGTTACCAAAATGTCGTTTTCGACAATGGTTCTTACCGGAGCCAATGCCGCTTCTCCACATGGAAACCCAGGAGAAACAAAAATTCAAAAAGGGGATCTTGTCTTATTTGATTTGGGTGTGGTTGTTGACAGGTATTGTTCTGATATCACTAGGACTGTGGCTTACGGAGATATTAATGACAAGCAAAAGGAAATCTATGACACCGTATTAAAAGCACAGCTTGCTGCTATTGAAGCAAGTAAACCAGGCGTAACAGCGGCAGAAGTAGATTTGACTGCCCGTCGAATTATTGCAGACGCAGGCTATGGAGACTATTTTCCACATAGACTCGGTCACGGCCTCGGAATAAGCGTCCACGAGTACCCGTCACTAACAGAAACAAACCAGCTCATTATTGAAGAAGGTATGGTCTACACGATTGAGCCAGGGATCTATGTACCAAATGTGGCCGGTGTTCGGATTGAAGATGATGTATATATTACTTCAGACGGGGCAAAAGTTCTTACAAAATTCCCGAAAGAATTACAGATCATAAAATAATGTAATTTGTAATTTTTTACATTGAAATTCAGGAAGAAATGATATATTATACTTATACAAGCTGCGTTGTTCGTACTCATAATAAAGTTTTAACCTTTAAGCTGTAAAAGGGAGTTTAACCATTGGAACTGGAATGACAAGCCTCTGTCTATAAGACTTGGAGGACATGCAGGAAGGGTTTCTGAGAACACCCACTTTGAGGAGTGGTGGTTTAAAACTTTCTTATATTAATACGGCAAATGCGGCTACATAGTATGTATTTCAAACCAGTTCCTTTTAGGAGCTGGTTTTTATTTTTTATGACTCTGATAAACTGGCCTGTTGATTTCCGCTCCAATCAACAGGGTGCAAAATAAACAATAAGCTTTAACATAGCCATTCTTATAAAAAAGAAGAGGAACACCCTGTCCCTCCTCCGTAATATTATTATTTTTCAAGCAATGTTTTTGTATCTAAGAATTCTAGCCCATGTGCTTCTGCGACGGCTTGATAGGTTACGTAGCCGCCTAGTGTGTTGATTCCTTTTAACAATGCTTCATTGCTGAGACAAGCTTGTTTATAGCCTTTATTGGCAATTTGTACGGCATATGGGACCGTTACATTTGTTAAGGCGATGGTAGAGGTTCTTGGGACCGCACCCGGCATGTTTGCAACTGCATAGTGGACTACATCATGTTTCACATAGGTCGGATTGTCGTGCGTGGTTATCTGGTCAGTGGTTTCAAAAATCCCCCCTTGATCAATTGCAATATCTACAACAACACTGCCTGGTTTCATCGTTTGAATCATTTCTTCCGTTACGAGTTTCGGGGCTTTTGCTCCTGGAATTAGAACGGCTCCAATCACCAAGTCCGAATCCTTCACTGCTTCTGCGATATTATAAGGATTGGACATAAGAGTCGTCACATCTGACCCAAAAATATCATCTAATTGACGGAGACGATCTGGATTTAAATCAATAATGGTCACTTTGGCTCCCAAACCAATCGCCATTTTAGCGGCATTCGTTCCAGCCACACCTCCACCGATAATAGTAACCGTTCCTCTTTGAACCCCTGGGACACCAGATAGTAGAATTCCCATTCCCCCATGGACTTTCTCAAGAAATTGGGCTCCAATTTGCGGTGCCATTCTTCCAGCAACTTCACTCATCGGCGTTAACAACGGTAAACTTCTATTTGGCAACTGAACTGTCTCATAAGCGATGCCTATTACTTTATGATCAATTAATGCTTTTGTTAATTCTGGTTCAGGTGCAAGATGTAAATATGTAAATAAAATTAATCCTTCACGAAAGTATTTATATTCGCTTGGAAGCGGTTCTTTCACCTTCATCACCATTTCCATGGACCATGCTTCTTCTGCTGAATCTACTAATTTCGCACCTGCTGATTTATAATCCTCATTTAAAAAACCAGATCCAAGCCCAGCTCCATTTTCAATAAAAACCTCATGACCAAAATTAACCAAGTTTACTACTCCAGCTGGTGTCATAGCTACACGGTTTTCATTATTTTTGATTTCTTTAGGTACACCGATTCGCATGTGTTTACCTCCAAGTATATTTATAATTAGCAGAATTAACCAAGGCGCAATTTTATTATAACCTTTTTCATAAGTTAGATGTAACCTCGTTGCCCCTTACTATTAATATTTGATTTCGACAAAAAAATAAAGTAAAAGCCTTGCCGATATGGCAAAGCCTTTGTTTTTCATTAATACCAAGGATAGTATGGGTATGGGTAAGGATAATATGGGTATGGTGGGTAGTAAGGATACCCGTATCCGTAACCTGGAGTTAATAAGGCACCTGCTGCTAATCCCGTTAAGAATGGGATCCCAAAACCGAAGCCAAATGGGCGGCCAAAGCCAAAGCCGAATGGGCGGCCAAAGCCAAAACCAAATGGGCGGCCAAAACCACCAAATCCAAATCCAGGGCGGCCAAAACCGCCAAAACCAAAGCCCGGACGGCCGAAACCGCCAAAGTGGCCAAATCCTCCGTGGAATCCATGTATCCTCTCATCTGCCGGATCCACCATATTATAGTTCACATCTACGTTATTAGGCGCTACATACATTTCTGTACTCATGTTTCTCCTCCTCATTTTTATTAATAGACACACTAAAGAATATGCATAAGTAAATGCACATTCTTGGGTATTGGCCCTTATTTACAAAAAATCCATGATATTTGTCCACAAAAAAAGACTATCCCATATAAGGACAGTCCCTCCATACCATCAACAATATTAGCTCTCGGATCCAGCAAAATCGGCATTATCAGCAATTGCTGTGCCTTCGCCAATAAATCCACTATTATATGAATCCAATATTTGTTGGCTTACTTCATTGGCCCCATGCTCATTAAATTCAAATACAAACTTTTTGTTTTGTTCATTTTTTCCCATCATTCAAATCTCCTTTCCATTGAAGGTTACCTCTATATTGTTCGAAAAGTTGCAACAGTTATCCCTTGTTAAATAATGTATAATTTAAGTAAGGAGATGATTAATCATGGGACTTAAATATAGAAATATTTTAGTCGCTATTGATGGTTCAAAAGAAGCTGATTGGGCTTTTAAAAAAGGGATTGAAATCGCCAAGAGAAATGATGCCACCCTATTATTAGTCCACGTTATTGACACTAGAACATTTGCATTAATTGAGGCTTATGATACTGTAATTGGAGATCGAGCAGAAAAGCTGGCAAAAGATATGCTTGAAAATTACCGAAAGCAAGCCGAAGATGCAGGCATAACTAAAGTGCAATATGAAATTGATTATGGTTCTCCAAAAATTCGTATCCCAAGAGATTTAGCTAAAAAACACGGAGTAGATTTGATTATCTGCGGTGCAACTGGATTAAATGTTGTCGAGAGGTTTTTTATCGGAAGCGTTTCTGAACATATTACTCGTTATGCACATTGTGACGTTCTCATTGTTCGTACAGAAAAAGATATAGCCTAAGATAGAATCAAAAGCACGCAGCGGATTGAAGCTTCGTGCTTTCTTTACAGATAGGCTGTGAAAGGAAATCAACAGACAAGTTTAACACAGCCCATAAATATTAAACAAAGATTTCTAGTGAATGGGTGGTAATTGTATAGTAAAATAAAATGTAGTCAGTCAGATTGGAGGCAATCATATGGAAGAATATTTTTCTTTTGATCATCGTCTTGGTATTCCAGTGCCCGAATTAACTTTGGAATGGGACCAATACAACGAGGAAACACAACAAAAGATTCTCTTTTACTGGGAACAAGTCCGCGGTTCGATTCCTGACCGGATTAGTGAAATTGAAACCGAAATTAATTTGAAACAAACACTTCTCTCCAATGAAAGTAATTTTCCTCGTTCTTGTCAACTGAACACGGAAATTGCGGAACTCGCTTCCATTATTAATGATTTATGGCTATGGTACCGAGCAAACGAAGTTCTTTCAACAAAAGTCCACCAATAGAAAACTCCCTTTCCATTGAAAAAGGGAGTTTTCTCTATTTAGAGGTCTTTTTGTATTTCTCTTACTACATGCCCTATTTCAGGCAGAATTAATTTATTCATTGCGAGCTTCACGGCGCCTGTTGAGCCTGGGGTAGAGAATACTGCTTTATTTTTCACCACACCAGCTATGGCCCTTGAAAGAATGGCTGCAGAACCAATATCTTCTTGAAAACTCAACATCCGGAATATTTCACCAAAACCGACAATCTCTTTATCAAGTAATTTTTCTACCGTTTCAATCGTTACGTCCCGCTTGGCAATACCCGTTCCGCCATTTGTTAAAATGACATCAATATCTTCTCTTGCACATCCTTTTACGATTTCATCTTGGATGGGCGCTGCTTCATCTTTTACAATGACGTAATCAACAATCTTGTGTCCTGCATGTTCGAGTAGGTCGATCATTAACTTTCCACTTTTATCTGTTTCCCTAGTTCTTGTATCACTAACTGTTATAACTTTGCAATTAACTATTCTAGGTGCAGCCTTTTTATGTTCTTGAGTACTCATCCCATTAACTCCTCTTTTTCTCGTAGGTAACGTAGTTGATAATATTTATGAGCCACATCCGTTACTTTTCTAGTTAACTGATAATTAGCACCAGCCCCAATGGCCATGCTGACTAGCGGAATTCCTTGAATCGTTTTTTTTCTGAACAGCGCAATGACCAGCGCTTTCATAAGTTGTTGAACCGGTTGTTCAAGCCAGGTTATATCAGTTATTTCTTCATTTCCTTCATAAAAATAAAAGTCTTCCTGCTCCTCCAATTCTTCCATCAGGGAGGTCCAGCCTGCTCCTTGCAGTCTTGGGGGTAATGTAGCCGTGTGAAAGACCTTCAGAGAGGTCATCATTTCAAATGGAGTATTAACTTCCACCCCGTAAGTCATCGCTATTAATTGGACAACCCTTAAATTAATCACTGCTATCCCTGGTATATCCGTGCTTAATAGCAATGTACCACCGGTCCCGGCTAATCCCCCTTGCGCAAAGGAATAAAAACGATGACGGGAAATTTGCTGCTCAGCAATATATTGTAATTGTTCAATGCTTAATTTTTTTAGATCTTCAATTTTTTCTAGGTCCTTATGAAAGATTCGCCCCGATGAAAGAATTCTATCCTTTGCATCCATTTGCAGTTGAGAGCCTTGGATCATGCTATGTAAATGAAACAGCCAGCTATCAATCACTGAAAAGAATTGGCTTTGAACCTTATCAGGTAATAATGAAAATGATTGTTGCAGAAATTTTTCATAGGTTAATTGGAAATCATTCGGCTCGAATTCAAATAAATTTCTTTCCCAATCCTGTATTTCATTCAAGACCATTGCTTCACGATCTGTTAATGGCATGTTTGATTCCCCCTCACGGCAAAGGCTTTCTGTTTCCAGTATATCATAAAGAATTACCTGGATAAAAAGGCAAAAGGCAAAAGCTTTCCTAGCTTTTGCCTTTTAAATATTATCGATTAATGAATGTTACCAAGACGTACAACGTCGCGGGCAATCATTACTTCTTCGTTTGTTGGAATGATTAATACTTTAACTGGTGAATGTGGGTAGTTAATAAATGCTTCTTCGCCCCTAACTTTGTTAAGAGCTGGATCCCAATAAACACCCATAAATTCTAGACCTCTTAAAACATTTTCCCTAATTGTGTCACTATTTTCCCCGATTCCTGCTGTGAAAATAATAGCATCGACACCATTCATACGTGAAGCATAAGAACCGATGTATTTATGAATTCGGTTTGCAAAAACTTCCAAGGCAAGCTTCGCACGCTCATTGCCTTTTTTCGCTTCAATTTCAATATCACGTAAATCACTTGAGAAACCGGACATGGCCAGCATACCACTCTTTTTATTAAGGACATCAAGTACTTCCTCAGCCGTTTTATTGGTTTTTTCCATAATATATGGGATCAATGCTGGGTCAATATTACCTGAACGAGTACCCATGGTCACCCCGGCAAGTGGTGTAAAGCCCATGGATGTATCAATTGACATACCGCCTTCAATTGCTGCAATACTTGCACCGTTTCCTAAATGACAAGAAATTAGACGTAATTGTTCAACAGGTCGGCCTAGAAGTTCTGCTGCACGTTGTGAAACATATTTATGAGAAGTTCCATGGAAACCATACTTACGAATACCATACTTTTCGTAATACTCCATTGGTAAGCTGTATAGGTAAGAGCTTTCTGGCATCGTTTGGTGGAATGCCGTATCAAATACAGCTACTGCTGGAACATTAGGAAGTACGCTCTTGAAAGCCTTGATTCCTGTTAAATTGGCTGGGTTATGCAATGGAGCAAGTTCAGATAATTCTTCAATTTTATTTAACACTTGGTCAGTAATCAGTACAGAATCGGTAAATGTTTCTCCACCATGAACAACACGGTGTCCAATTCCAACAATCTCATCAAGTGATTTAATAATTTCTAATGTCGTTAATTTATCTAAAAGCATCTTTACAGCGACTTCATGATCAGGAATATCAATTATTTCTTGAATTTTTTCACCATTAACCGTTATATTAAAAATCGAATCATTTAAACCGATTCTTTCAATTAATCCTTTTGTAATGACATCTTCACTTGGCATTTCAAACAATTGAAACTTTAAGGAAGAACTCCCCGCATTTATTGCAATAATTTTTGACATATCGTTACCGCTCCTTTTATATAACAACACTGGTTTGGCATTTTTTTTAAGTAGTACAACATTATTTTGCTCAAACCACTCTTGATTATTTCCATCCTTAATTGAATCATTGTGTATATTATATTTCAAGGCAAAATTCTCATGGCAGCGATTACATTACAAATGAAAGTGTATTCTGATATTTCTTATTTTACAATATTAAAAAAAGGATGAACCTAGAGAATAATCTCGGTTCATCCTTTGTTCTCTTGAAACCATTTATCCATCTTAGATAGTATTTTATCCATCTCGACAGCACTTGAAAGATTAGGTAATTCAACAAGCAATGCCTGCTTCGGCGGGTGAACTCCTTCTCCCTTTTTCTGCAAGATAAGGATACTTTTCGCTGAATTTTTATTTTTAAACATACTTATTGGCAATTGCAGCAATCCTTGAACAATAACATGCTCTTTAAAAAATTCATGTAATTGTGGTGCTTGCTCACTTTCAAATAATCCATTCGGTATAAGGAAGAATAAATAACCGCCTGGCACCGCTTGGCGGACACTTTGTTCGATAAATAAATGATGGGAAAAGGTATGCCCTTCACTTGCCTTGACCATATAATCTGCCGCTCTGACATCATTTGGATAAAAGCCCACCGGCAAATCTGCGATTACTGCATCAACAGGATCAATAAACATCGGCTCCAGACTGTCTTGATTGAAGAGTTGAATAGGATGAGCTTGTAAATTGGCATTAACATAGGCTAACTTAATAAGAAGATCATCAATCTCAACGCCGACTGAGTCAATTTTTCTTTGGAGATGATTTAAAACAGTTGTTAACAAATTGCCCGTCCCCACTGCTGGATCAAGCAAACGAAATGAAGGCTGCTTCATAAATCTCTCTACTAAATAGCCAATAAGTATCCCCACAGAATCAGGGGTCATTTGATGGTTCGGCTGAACATTATCGTTCATCCCTTTTAAAATAGCCAGTTGATAGGCTTTCCGAATTTCATCGTTTGAAAACTTCTCTAAATTAATTTGTCCATATTGTTTCTTCATTCTTTTTTCTGTTAGTTCGCTGACCTCATCTTGCAGGATAGAGCCTTGGAATAAATTCTCTCCCGTCTCAGCGAGAGCCTCTAAATATGTACAGTTTAATTCTTCCTGCAAAAGAAGTGCAGTTTCATTAAATAACGTAAACAATTGTTCCACTGGAGAAACTTTCATTTGATCCCCGCCCTCATTAATTTCCTTATTCATTTTAATGAGTATCGACATATTATACAAGTTTTAAGCATAGAAAAAGGCCCTGCAATGCAGAAGCCTCTAAATCTTTATCTTACTTTGCCGCCTTAGCTGCTTCTAGTGCTGCTTCATAGTTCGGGTGGTTTGTTGCTTCACTTACATATTCAACATATGTAACTGTATCGTTAGAATCAACAACAAATACGGCACGTGCTAGTAGTCTTAATTCTTGGATAGCTACTCCAAATGCTTCACCAAATGAAAGATCACGATGATCAGATAATGTTTGCACATTCTCAATTCCGCTAGCAGCACACCAGCGTTTTTGTGCGAAAGGCAAGTCAACACTTACCGTTAATATTTTCACATTACCTAAGCTGTTTGCTTCTTCATTAAAACGACGTGTTTCAGCATCACAAACACCAGTATCTAAAGAAGGTACAGAAGTAATTAAACGTACTTGACCTTTGGTACTTTCTAAGGTAACTTGTGACAAATCATTTGCCAGTACAGTAAAGTTAGGTGCTTTGTCCCCTACTTTAACTTCATTGCCTAAAAGTGTAATTGGATTCCCTTTAAATGTTACATTTGCCATTTTACATCCTCCTTTGTTTTGTTCAAGTTCTAGCGGATTGTAGAAAACCGCTTCCCTTCAAATATGTACAGTGTAAATATATCTTTTCAAAATCTAATTTGCAATTAATAAGCTTTTGAATTTTCACACATCACATGAAAAAAGTTAACCTTCCTAATCTTCTGGAAGATTAACCTTTTCTGCTATAATTCAAGTTCTTCTTTTGGCTTATGCTCGACTTTCGATCCTTGATTACTATTTTGGTGTTGGCCTTGGTCCTTTTTTGAGAACATTTGCTGAATTTTATCTATCGCCTGTGGAGCAAGCTCTAATATTTTTTCATACAAATGAGTGCTTTCATCCAAATGCAGCATTTTAACGCCATGAGAGTTGACAATTAAAAAGGCAATTGGGGTAATTGAGACACCGCCCCCACTCCCGCCCCCAAATGGATGGGATGGACTTTTACTCTGACCTTGACCTTGACCTTGACCTTGGCCTTGCCCTTGACTTTGAGATCCCTCAAGTTTAAATTCACTACCACCTGCGGCAAATCCAAAACCTACTTTCGATACAGTCAAAATAACACTGCCATCAGGGGTTTCGACAGGATCACCAATAATCGTATTCACATCAATCATTTCTTTAAGGCTTTCCATTGCAGTTGTCATCAAACCTTGAATTGGATGGTCAGACATGGTTGTTTCCTCCTTTTTCAAATGGATTTTGTTTTATCATTTGCAAAATTTGTTTTCTTTTTAAAGTGCGGAAGTCCGCCCCTCCAGAATTTAAATAGTTTTAATCCTGCTAGAATAGCATACCCGATACGAAACTGAATAATACATGTTATTCTTGTCTGAATAACGGCCGCCTGAAAGTGTGGAGTCACCGTTATTTTTGGCATTTCTTTCAGTTTTAAATAATGACTAATAAGACCTATAATGCTCCCTTTAAATGCCCAAATGGCACCCGTTATCGTGCCAGTGTGTGCTGCATCTCCTAAACCAATCAAAGTATTCCACTCAAAGCCTTTCAAAGTAACTTTTCGAAAAAAACTCCTTACAATCCGGTGTAACCCAAACACATGATGCAGTAATTTTTTTGCATTCGAAAAATTACCTTCAACATCTTCAGCTGTGAATTGCTTGGATTCTCCGCTAGTTGCTTCAGCTGAGGAATCACCCATACTAGTTTTACTTTTTACAACAATGCTAGGAGAATTATCATCCACTTTTATTAACGGAACGGTAATTGTATATTTTATTAATCCAAACCAAATCTTAAATTTTACCTTTAAATCATCATTGTCATTATGATGATAATAATTAATTAGTATTGTTAATTTAGTAAAAAGAATGAGAATGAAAAAGAGCAATAGAATCGACAGAACTACAAGCACCCAGAACAATTTCAATCACAACCTTTCAGCGGGTAGTATTTGCTTTTCCATAAAAAAATAAACCTACCAACAAATGTTGATAGGTTTATGCTCACCGTTCCACATGTATGACTGAAGTGTCGGTGAACAGATCATGCAAGCCTTGTTTTTTAGGTAAAAAAGCAATAATTATATATCCAATGATGATCGTTGATGAAATAAATCGACCAATCCATTCACGAAAGAGAATTGTTCCCCATGTCATTTGATTACTTTTTAAATCAACTACTTTCAAACCAAACACCATTTTTCCTAAAGTTTGATTTAGATACTTTGTCATTAACACGAAATAAAAATAGAAGATTAACGCGGATGCGATTGAAGCTGGAGCAAACATGGACGATTCCGATAAAGAAAAATCCTGCATTCGAAAAACTGGTTTAATCAACATCCTAACAATACTTCCCACTACCACCAAATCAAGAAGATAAGCCCAAAAGCGCATCCAGAAGCCCGCATATCGAAAGGAAGGTTCCTCTTTTCTGTCGTTCGAGTATTCTTGATACTCATTCATTTCCATGGATACTCCCCCCTATTCCGCATATAGGTACATAAGTCGCGGAGAATTTGGTCTTGATAGGACCTTCAATAAGCCAGCCATTTCCATATCTATACCCATTAATTTCTTTGCCTGCATTGTAAATAAGGATCCCAGCCCAAGTGAGTCTGAATAACGAACAACTTGTGCACCTTTAAGTTTCTCTTGTTTTTTCATATATTTCACCACATCGTCTAAGTAGCCAAAACCATCAATTAACTGCAATTCCTTGGCTTGGCGGCCATCATAGACACGTCCATCTGCAATTTTTTTTACCTGCGTGATTGGGAGCTTCCTTCCCTCTGAAATAACTTTGACAAATCCTTGATATGAATTATTTATCATCGACTGTAAGATTTGTCGTTCTTCCTCGGTCATTTTTCTTGTTGGGCTCATAATGTCCTTATGCTTTCCACTTTTAATCGTAACAAAGTCAACACCATATTTATCAGCTAGCCCTTTATAATTGATCCCTTCCATAATCACACCGAGACTGCCAGTCATTGTCTCGGGACTGGCATAAATCTTTTTAGCTGCTGTTGAAATATAATATCCTCCCGAGGCGGCCATGGACCCCATTGAGATATAGACTGGCTTTTTAGTCTCTTTTTGAATTTCAGTTAGTTTATCATGAATTTCTGCACTTTCAACCACTCCGCCTCCGGGAGAATTGACTTTAATAATTATTCCTTTTACCGAATCATCGTCTTTAATATAGTTTAACTTTTTCATGAAGTCCTGATGATTGAAGCCAGAACTTTGCAGGATTGAGCCAGTTTCCCCTGTATCCTGGATGACCCCATTTACATCAAGAATCACTATCTTCTTTAATTCATTCCCTTCATTGACCACCTCTTCTGTAAAGGGCTGCTCCGCCGAAGCCATAAAATCAGTGAAATTTGTTTCCCATCCTTTAAAGGCAAAAGAGGATAAAAAATTAATGACCACCGAGAAGAAAAATAACGCTGCTGCAATCCCTAGTGCGGCCCACCGTTTTCCATTCATAAATACGTATGTCCCCCTTTTTTGTTCATCTTAAAATTAAGTCCTATTTCATATTGTCTCAATAAAATGCTAAACTAATTTCAGACTAGCATTATTTCTTAGAGAATATTTTCGTGATGGGGATAATGTTACATAGATCTCATTTACCAGGGAGGTAGATAATATGGAGAATAGACGCAATATTTACTTTTATCACAAACGAGATTCGGACATGCTTTCAAAAGTTGCTCCGCTTATAGATATAGCAAATCGATATGGATTTACAATTGTCACTGATTACCGAAAGGCAAATATCATTGCCAGTGTTGGTGATGATGGAACATTTCTACAAGCAGTTAGAAAAACTGGCTTCCGGGATGATTGCCTTTATACGGGGATTTCAACTGAGGATACCTTGAGTATGTATTGTGATTTCCGAATTAATGATAGATCTAAAATGATTGATGCGATTATCACCAATGAAAATATAAAAGTGCGCCGTTATCCGTTAATTGAAGTAGAAGTTGATGGTCAAGGGACGTTTCCTTGCTTAAACGAATTCAGCATTCGCTCTTCAATCATCAAGACACTGGTAGTAGATGTCTACATTGACCAGCTTCACTTAGAAACCTTCCGTGGTGATGGACTTATTGTCGCAACACCAACTGGTAGTACTGGCTATAATAAATCGGTGAATGGTTCGATAGTTGATCCACTTCTTCCATGCATGCAGGTGAGTGAAGTAGCCTCTGTTAATACCAATAATTATCGAACACTTGGTTCGTCCTTTATTGTTGGCAGTGAAAGAACACTTACGCTTAAAGTAATATCTGAAGGCAATGACCATCCAACAATGGGCATGGATAATGAGGCATTAAGCATCCGTCACGTGGAGAAAATCAGCATAAAAATAAGCGATAAAAAGTTAAAAACACTTAAACTAAAAGATAATTCTTTCTGGGAAAAAGTAAAGCGGTCTTTCCTTTAAAAAGAGACAGTTACTCACAAAAAAACCTTATCCAAGGAAGCGGATAAGGTTTTTCATTATATGCTAGTGCCCTTCTCTTTTCGTAAATGGAACGATTGTGAAGGTAACAACTTTGTTTTTGATAAAGAATAAATCGTTAATGCTGACCAAATGAAGATAAAGGATAGTAATTGTATTTTTGAAAAATGTTCATGATAGACAAATACGCCTAAAAGTAAAGTTAATGTCGGAGCAATATATTGCAAAAAACCTAATAATGATAAAGGGATTTTTTGTGCGCCTTTTGCAAAATAAAGGAGCGGTACTGCCGTTGCAACCCCAGCACCCATTAATAGCAGGTCAGTTGGAATCCCAGCGTTTAAAAAGTCATTGGTGCCGCTAATAAATAAAAATCCAATATATATAACAGCAATCGGTGTAATCACTAGAGTTTCTAAGGTTAGCCCTACTTCAGAATCCACATTGATCAACTTTTTCGCTAATCCATATAATCCAAAGGAAAGAGCTAACACAATCGCAATCCACGGAAACTGCCCATGGGAAATAGAAATAATTAATACCCCAATTGCTGCTAAGACGAATGATACGTATTGGTAAACCGTTAATTTTTCTTTAAGCACAATCATCCCTAATAAAATACTGATTAATGGATTGATATAATAACCAAGACTCGCTTCAATCATATGACCGCTGTTAACCGCCCAGATATAAATGAACCAGTTCACACTGATTAACAGGGAAGCAATTGTCAAAGCGCCCATTTGTTTTTTATTTTTCGCAAAACCTTTAATTGTGCTAAGAAAAAGTCCCCATTTTTTGGTTAGGAGAAGAACGACGACCATAAAAATAAACGACCAAACAACACGACTGGCTAGGATTTCTTTAGCATTAACATGGTCTAATAGCTTCCAATAGATTGGCAATAATCCCCAAAGTAAATAGGAAAAGCCGGCATGAATGACTCCTTTTTGCGTTTCTGTCTTTTTCATATTTGTACGAGCCCCTATTCTTTCTAGTTTCGAAATAATTTCTATTATAACGCGAAATTATATAAAAAGGGGAATTTTTTACTTCCAAGAACAAAAAGCGCTAGCGCCCGTTTAGCGGCGTATGGACTGGAGCGCTCCAACCGAGATAAAGGAAAATAGAAAAGCGGAAGCGCCTTGCTCAGGGGGGACAGGCATAAGACGAGCCGGCATGAAGGTTGCTTTTTGACCTTCAGGACGGATTGGCTTATGACCCCGAGCCCCTAGGCGCTGGAGCTAGACAACACGAAGAGCGTTAGCGATTCTCTGTTGACTTATCGTAGGGCGGAGAGCGAAGTACACTAGCCGCTGGGCACTGGAGCTGGATTCAGAGATCTAAGTCAATTTATACACAATTAAATATTTTATAATTTCCTATCCAATAAAAATAAGCAGACGCTTGACCGCCTGCTTACTCTCTAACTTGCCTTATGCTTGTTTCGCTCCCTCAAGTTCCTTTTTCCGAAGTTCAATCCGACGAATTTTCCCAGAGGTAGTTTTAGGAAGCTCAGTAATATATTCTATTTTCCGTGGATACTTATATGGTGCTGTAAGGGTTTTCACATGTTCCTGTAAAGTTTTTGTTAATTCAGGGTCGGTGGAATCCACATCGTCTTTTAAGACAACAAATGCTTTGACAATAAAGCCGCGAATCTCATCCGGACTCGCCACGACTGCACATTCCTTAACAAAAGGATGTTTAACAAGCGCATCCTCTACTTCAAATGGTCCAATCGTATACCCAGAGCTGATAATAATATCATCTCCACGGCCCTCAAACCAGAAATAGCCTTCTTCGTCCATTTTTGCCTTATCACCGGTTACATAATAATCACCGCGGAACTGCATCGCAGTTCTTTCCGGATCTTTATAATAGTTTTTAAATAAAGCTGGCGTTTCAACATGGACGGCGATATCGCCCACTTCACCGACTGAACACACCTGGCCCTCTTCGTTAATGATTTCAACCCTGTTCCCAGGGGTCGGCTTGCCCATAGACCCAGATTTCAATTCCATACCTTTGGTAACCCCTACAAGTAAGGTATTCTCTGTTTGTCCATAACCGTCACGGACATCAATATTAAAATGTTTTCTAAACGTATCAATTACTTCTCGATTTAAAGGTTCACCTGCAGAGACAGCACTATGAAGATTTGGTAATTGGTAATCAGCTAAATTATCTACCTTCGCCATTAGTCGATATTCCGTCGGTGTACAGCAAAGGACATTTACATTATATTTTTGGAGGAGACTCAAATATTTTTTCGGTTCAAATTTTCCGTTGTAAACTAATCCTGTTCCACCGGAGCCAAGAACAGATAAGAATGGGCTCCAAATCCATTTTTGCCAGCCAGGGCCGGCAGTTGCCCAAACCGTGTCACCTTCTTCAATACAAAGCCACTGTGGAGCAGCTGTTTTTAAATGAGCATATGCCCAGCCATGTGTATGGACAACCCCTTTAGGATTCCCTGTTGTTCCAGACGTATAGGATAAAAAGGCCATATCTTCTCTAAGGGTGTCCGCTTGTTCGAAGCTTTCGGAAGCAGCTGCCATCTCTGTTTCCAAGTCAATCCAGCCCGGTTCAGTTCCACCGATCGTCAATCTTACCAATGGCTGGGATTTGCTGATATTTTCAAATTGATCCACGTAGGGATAATAACTAATCACACCTTTTACATCGCCGTGTGTAATCCGGTAATGCAGATCTTTTTCCTTTAACATTTCCGAACTTGGGATAACGACCATCCCCGCTTTTAAAGCGGCCAAATAAACGACATATGCTTCAATAAGACGCGGTACGATGACAAGGACCACATCTCCCTTATCTAGGCCATTCTTAGCTAACACATTTGCCGCTTGATTCACTTTTTTTACTAATTGTTCGTATGTAACATGCTGGGTTTCTCCTGCCTCATTCTCCCACTTCAATGCCACTCTGTTCGGTTGCTTAGCAAAACGCTCCATTTCTGAAACTAGATTATACTTTTCTGGTGCAATTAAATCTTCCCGCTTCATGCTTCTCCCCCTAATGATATTTTATTTTTATCCTACAATTTTAATTATACAAAATTATTAGATAATTTTAAATTATTATCTAAAAAGCGGAATCACCCGTTTTGCGACGTATGGACTGGAGCGATTCGATGTTGACTTATCGAAGGGAGAAGCGCGAAGTACACTAGTCGCAGGGTGATGGAGCTGGATTGTTTTCTATGTAATAGAAACAAAAAAGAGAGCGCGGGAAACCCCACGCTCTCTGTAGCCATCGTATTAATTTTTTATTAACGAGAGAATCCGCCGCCTAATTGAGATTCAGCCATTGCTACTAGACGCTTTGTGATTTCACCACCAACAGATCCGTTGGCACGTGAAGTAGTGTCAGCTCCAAGATTTACACCAAATTCAGAAGCAATTTCATATTTCATTTGGCTAAGAGCTTGTTCAACACCAGGAACCAATAATTGATTTGAGTTGTTGTTGTTTGCCATGTGATATCACCTCCTTGTGAGTATAGAATGTGTAGAACTTAAGATCTTCATTCTATAATCCAATTGGTAATTGTTCACAAAGTGTTCAAATTTTACCTTTTTAAAACAAATCGCTAAATTCTGATCGCTGTTTGTTATCCGGTTTGATCACAATTCTTTCTGTCTTCTGAACTGCTTCATGAATAAGAGGTTCAAAATCAAAGAAACTTTCAAAATGCTGAACCTTTTCCCTTTTTGGTTTTGTTTTTGGAGATGCAGGAACAAAGATGGTACAGCAATCCTCAAAAGGTCTGTTTGAGATTTCAAATGTATCAATTTCTTGAGCAATTTTTATAATATCCGTTTTATCCATTGTAATCAACGGACGCAAAATTGGCGTATTCGTTACTTCATTGATTGCAAACATACTTTCTAATGTCTGGCTAGCCACCTGACCTAGGCTTTCACCGGTAATAATCGCAAGACCTTCATGTTTTTTTCGAATTTCGTCTGTAATTCGCAGCATCATTCTTCTTGTTGATGTCATCGAGTAATTTTCTGGTATTTGTTCGCGAATCGTTTGCTGAATATTTGTAAACGGGACAATGTGTAAGGTCAGTGAGCCATAAATTTCAGCTAGTTTTTGTGAAAGATCAATGACCTTTTCTTTTGCTCTTTCACTCGTAAATGGCGGGCTGAAAAAATGGACTGCTTCCACTTCTACTCCCCTTTTCATTGCCAAATAGCCTGCAACAGGGCTGTCAATTCCGCCTGAAAGCATGAGCATAGCCTTTCCGCTTGACCCAACCGGAAGTCCGCCAGCACCTTGTATGGTTTGACAGGATAGGTAAATGGCTTCCTTTCTAACTTCAATCCGTAAATTAATATCAGGATTTTTCACATTAACTTTCAACCCCGGGATATTCTGCAGTAAATAGCCGCCGATGGTATGATTGATTCCATCTGTATCCAACTCAAACGATTTATCCGATCTTTTAGGAGTAATCTTAAAGGTCTGTCCATCTCTATATAGGGACCGAACCAATTCTAGCGAATTCTCCTTTAATGCCTCTAAACCTCTTTCTACCTTTATCGCAGGGCTAAAAGACTGGATTCCAAAAATATTCTTTAATTTATCATTTACTTCTGCACAGTCTTCACCATTTAATAGGACATACATCCGGTCACGGCTTGCTTCCACTTTCACATTCGGGAAAGAAACGAGCGCGATCCTTACACTTTTTTTTAACTTATCTACAAATTTATTGCGATTTCTGCCTTTTGTTGAGATTTCTCCATAACGTATTAGTATTCGTTCATAATCCATTTATTTCATTACCTTCCTTAATTGGTTTGCAGATTCTTTGAAGGCCTCTAAAGCCGTACTTGCTTCTTCTATACTATTTTCAACAGAAAGGCTTATTCTGATGGCACTTTCGGCTAATGTCTCCGGAACACCCATTTCTAGAAGCGTCTTACTTGGCGATTTCTTTTTTGAGGAACATGCACTTGTTGTTGAAACAAAGATGCCCTTCTGCTCAAGCGAGTGGATAAATACCTCCGACTTAATTCCTTTTAATGAAAAATTTATGATATGCGGGGCAGCATTATCATGTGGCGTATGAATTTGAACATCCTCTATTTCAGTTAATCCGTTCCTGAGCATGCTTTGGATCCTCTTCATTCTTGTTAAACCGGTTTCAGCTTTCGTTAATGTCATTCTAAGTGCTTTTGCCATCGCAACAGCTCCTGCCACATTTTCAGTACCGCTGCGGAGTTTTCGTTCCTGATTTCCACCAGAAAATAATGGAGCAAGTCTTGTACCTTCACGAATATATAGGGCACCAGTACCCTTTAAACCATGAAATTTATGGCCAGAAATGGAGCAAAAATCCACTCTACTTTCCTTAAGTGAAAGGGGAAGTTTCCCAATGCTTTGAACAGCATCAACATGAAATAAAATCGCAGGATGTTTTAATAATAGTTCGCCAATTTCTTCAATCGGCTGAACCGTTCCTACTTCATTATTCACATGCATAATCGAAATTAAAATGGTATCTTTCCTAATCGCGCTTTCAAGATCGGCGACACTAATTCTTCCATGCTGGTCAACAGGCAGGTAGGTAACCTCGAACCCCTCCTGTTCAAGCTGTTCCATCGCAGATCGTACGGATGGATGCTCTATACTTGATGTAATCAAGTGGCGTCCTTTATTTTTATGCAATAACGCAGTCCCTTTAATTGCTAAGTTGTTTCCTTCTGTGCCACCTGATGTAAAATAAATCTCGGAGGGCTTCACCTTTAGGAGCTTGCTTACTTGTTCCCGTGCTTGTGATAACAACTTTTCTGCTTGCGCCCCCATCTTATGTAGTGAGGACGGGTTCCCATAATATTCACTAGACACCGTAACGAAAGAATCTAACACTTCTTTAAACGGTTTTGTCGTTGCACTATTATCTAAATAAATCATTTTTTCTCCTCCGAACTTCCGAACCATTGAACTTACAAAAATAAATCTTATCATAAAGACATATAAAAGGAAAAACAAAAAACCGATTCAGCCAAAGTGTGCTGATCGGTTTTGTTATTTATTCACTAACAAAAGAGGCTTTTATTTTTTTCAATGCATCGGGATCAATAATATCTAGTGTTGCTGCCGCTTGCTCTAGAGCCACTTGGTATTCATAGTGCCTAAATGCGATTTCTGCTTCTGTTAAGCCTTTAGCAACTTCTGGGAATTTGCTCTTATATCGATTCCCATATTGAATGGCTTTTTCGGCAAGCATCACATTTTCTAATAGCTCAATCGTTGAATTAGTAAGTTTATCCACTGTTAAAACAGCTATTTCTAAATACTGATTCAGAGCGGAAATATTAAGCGGTTTTTCTTCAAGTTGATATTTAACATTTTGAATACTCTCATTTGTATCCTCAAACAAATACTTATAATCCTCTGGTAAGCCTGGGACGTTGCTTTTCGTCACGAGACGAACGGTATCGCCCACCTTTTTAGTAAGTTCTTTTAGCTTTTCTCTGGCTTCAAATTCATCTTTCCTAAGGGCTTGGAGTTTTAAAGCAAAATCTTGCTGTCCCTCACGGATAATATCCAGCTGTTCTTTAATCTGAGCTAACTCTTCGCTTATGACGCTTTGTGCGATTTCGTTTAATTTTACTTTTTCTATAAGGATTTCAAAATGTTTATAGACAGTGGAAAGTTCCTTTTCCAGATGTCGCTGTGTTTCAAAATCACTATCGGACACCTGATAACTTTCTTGAACATGAAGGAATTCACTTGATAGATGACTATTTTCCTCATGGGCGGATAGGAGAAGATCACTTGCAATTTGTTCATTTTTCAAGACAAAATGCTTAGCGTGAACTTCTTTTTCCAATAGATCGAAAAGGATATCGATTCTTTCCTTTACTTCTGTTACTCCTTCCACTGCCTCGTCAATTTTCGTCGCTTCGATGAGTACTAAATTCTCAGACAGCTTTTCCTCTAAGCGTTTAAGCTCTTCATCCACGTTGATATGTTCTAAGTAATATTCTTGGCTAGACATTTCACGGTACCCTTCAAGGATATCGGATAGCTGATTCGGTAGAAGAGATTGGCATTCAATTAATAACTGCGGGATTAGGTCCATATCTTTCTTAATCGTTCCCAGTAGACTTTGAATAGACAAAACTACTTCACGGGCTTCAAGATAATTACCATGTTCCGTTTTTTCATCAAATTCCTGAAATTTTTGTGATACACCATTAAGATGTTCTTCTAAAGACTTTTCTGAGCTTCCAAAACTGTGGCGGTGGGCAAGCAGCCTTTTCTTTGATTCCCGATACTGCTCTTTTAATTCTTCAATTTCAACACGGTTCTTTTCCTCGCTGCCAACCAGTTCATGTAACTCTTCTAAAATACTTTTTATCTGATCCTCTGTTTCTTGTAACTTCGCAGCAATGGCAAGTTGAACACCTTTGGCTTTATTAAAACGATACCGATCTATGTACTCTTCTGCATCAAAAAGCATTTCTTCTAAATTAGGAAGTTGCACCGTAACAACCTCGTCCCACTGATTTCGCCAGCGTTCGAAAAGCTCTTCAGTTTGACCTGTCATATTAAGCAGCTTAACCTTTGACATTTCATCCAGTACTGGACGATTCATTAAATCGATTTTCCATGCTTCCAATCGATCCATTTCCTTAAAGTACTTTTTCTTAATTAGATACCCTACTACAAATAAGGCCAGTATTAGGATAAAAAATCCAATGAAAAATTTCACAAGTAAGCCCCCTATTTCCAAAAACATTCGTTCCAAATGCAGTTATCGTACATCTATTTTAAATGAATCTTATAATGTTCTGTTCAATGCTATTATGATACCATGTAAACGACATTTTTTGACTATTAATTTCATTTTTTTTGTAAAATAAAAAAAAATAGCGATTGCCGCTATTTGACGACTGCACCCATTTTCATCGGCACATCTGAGCATAAAGTTTTTTCAATCCACGAATTAATATCCTTTAAATATTTCTGCTCAAAAAATGGTTCATTAGGAAATACGTACAGCACTTCCCTCATATAGTGAGTATTCATAAATGGCATCATGAGTAATCCTTTTAACTGGATGATTAAATACGGAATCGAATGCGGGCGGAATTCATTCCATTCAAAACCTCTTTCAAAGATTAATTGAAAATAGTATTTTTCTTTAAGTAAGTATGTTGACATAATCTCTCGAACTATTTGCGAGTCCATCGACATTTCTCGGTAGACCAAACTAGCCAATTTACTATTTTCACATTGATAGTGTAATAAATCCGCGACAATTCGTTTTAAACATTCCTTTGCTCCCTTTTCGATGGATGCATAGGCTTCTTCCATCTTACTAATATATTGTTCAAAAAAATGCGTAAAGCAATATTCTAATAAACCTGGTTTGTTTTCAAAATGGTAGGCAATCGTTGCCGTATTTACGTTAGCCAGACGGGCGATATCCCTAATGGACGTTCCTGTGTAACCATTGGACTTAAACAATGTGATAGCAGCCTTTACAATAGCCTCTTTAGCATTTTTCTTCATAAAATGGCCCCTTTCTGGAATACCCGATAATCCCCTTACTTAAAAATTCTTTGTTACACGACAGATTCCTTTATAAAAATATCGACAAAGTCCGCTTATATTCTTGTGAATTTGATAAAATACTTATATTAAATTGTTGAAACAAAGGGGAAATATCATGTTTAACGTCGAAATGTATACAGGAAGCCGCGAAGAAAATTATAATCTTGTCATAAAGCAGTTGCATGCTCTCATCCATGATGAGGAAAATCCAATCGCCAACCTCAGCAATGCAAGTGCCCTGCTGAACCAATTTCTTGATCGAACCAATTGGGTTGGATTTTATTTATTGGATAAAAACCAACAACTTGTTCTGGGACCATTCCAAGGTCTACCAGCATGTGTCCGAATTCCGGTTGGCAAGGGAGTTTGCGGAACAGCTGCCTTAAAACAGGAAACGGTTCTAGTCGATGATGTTCATCTGTTTCCGGGTCACATTGCCTGTGATGCCGCTTCCCAATCAGAAATTGTCGTTCCGATAATAAAAGATGAGGAGCTTTTTGGTGTTCTTGATATTGATTCACCCGAAAAGAACCGGTTTGATGAGTTAGATCAACAAAAACTAGAAGAGTTTGTGGCTGTTCTTGTTGACCACATATAGAAAAAAGCACAAAGGAAATTTCCTTTGTGCTCTTTTTTATTATATCTTATCCAGCGCCTGCTCGAGGTCTTCTTGAAGATCCTCCCATGCTTCTAGACCAACTGATAGCCTTAGCAAGGTATCATCAAAGCCCATTTTTCTTCGTTCCTCTTCTGGGACTACGGCATGGGTCATCGTTGCAGGATGTTGGATTAATGTCTCGGCATCACCGAGACTAACAGCAATTTTTATTAATTGCAGCTGATTCATCAACTGTTGTGCCGTCCCCTTTGTTCCTCTGATCGTAAAAGATATAAGCCCGCCGGGTTGCTTCATTTGTTTTTTAGCGATTGAAAAATCTTGATGTTCCGGATCGCCAGGAAAGTAAACCATTTCGATTTTCGGATGGTCTTTCAAAAAACGAAACAATTTACTGGCATTTTCACAGTGGCGGTCCATGCGAAGTGGCAGTGTTTTCATTCCTCTTAATAATAGCCAAGCATCAAAAGGTGAGATAATCCCACCGATGTCTTTTTGGGTCGTCTTTGAGACCTGTCTAATAAATTCCTTCTTCCCAATGACAAGCCCTGCAATGACATCTCCATGTCCGCAGATATATTTGGTTGCACTATGAATGACAACATCGCAACCTATTGTTAAAGGAGTTTGAATATAAGGGGAACAAAATGTGTTATCAACCACAACAGGAATCCCTTTTTCATTCGCTACCCTCGCCACTAATCCTAAATCTACCAGCTTCATTGTAGGATTTATCGGCGTTTCAATATAGATACAAGCGGTGTTTGGACGGATTTCTTGTTCTAATAATTCCGCCGAGTTCATTAATGAAAAGTCGTGGTCGATTCCATATTTCTCTTTTAATAACTCTAACAATCCAAATGTACAACCATACACTCCTTGTGAACAAAGAATATGATCCCCAGTCTTTGTTAAGGCCACTAATACTGCACTGACGGCCGCCATTCCAGACGAAAACGCTAAACCCGCTTCACCTTGTTCAAGAACTGCAATCCTATCTTCTAATATTTTCACCGTTGGATTTCCTAAGCGTGAATAAATAAATCCCTCTTCCTGACTAGCAAATCTTCTTTCCCCTTGTTCGGCGTTGGCAAAAGTGAAGGTGGATGTTTGATATAACGGGGGAACTAAACTGTCTTGATGTTCATCCGCCTTGTAGCCTGAATGAATAACTTCCGTTTCAAACCGTGATTTCTTCTTCCCCATACTGGATTCCTCCTTTTTTGAAAACGTTTACATTTAATTAGTTTATAATATGTCAGTTAGGTAAATATCGTTAGGGCACTCTTAAATATGAGTGCCCATCCCTAACTAACTCTTATATTTTGCTTTTGAATGACGACCTTGTTCTTTCCAGTCCCCTTTGCAATATACAGTGCTTCATCTGCCCGTTTAAATAAGTAGTTGTAAGCATCGACCTGTTCCTTATTCCAATAAGAAACACCACAAGAAACTGTAATATGCGGTTCAGAGGATTCAGCTATTTTTTTCACTAATCTTTCAGCTACAGCAGCTCCTTTGTCTAAGGGGACTCCCGGAAGATAAAGAGCCAGCTCTTCCCCGCCCCATCTGGCGCCAATATCTTCTCCGCGGATATTGTTTTTTATCAGGTTTGCCACCTGTACAAGAACCTGATCCCCCACCTGATGTCCATATGTATCATTTATTTCTTTAAAATTATCAATATCAAGCAGGATAAAAGTACCCTCTCCGGACTCTTTCATTGACCCCTGGATTCTCTCATCCAAAAATTTACGTGAATAGAGCTTTGTTAGGTGATCGGTAATAATCATATGCTCCAACTCTTCTCTGAGCATTGAATTGGTTAGTGCAAGCGATGAATGATGAATAAGTGACTGAAGGAGTTTAAATGTATCAAAAGAAAAGAAATAGGGCTTTTGATGCATTACAATGGAAAAACCTTTTAATTTTTCGCTATGAATCATTGGAACTGCGAGTATCGAATGAAATCTTGGTGTATTTTTTATGTTTTGGAGGGTGAAATCTCCAATAAATAAAGGATTTCTTTCTCGTTCAATTTTTCTCTTTAAATAATCAATATAAATTTGGGCTTGTGGTGTGTAAAAGTAGGGTGTTGAGCCTGGGAGTATTTTTACCTTAACATGTTCGTTTGTGAATAAGAAAAATCCAACTTCTTGTGCATCTATGGAAGAGATGATTTGTTCTGACATGTATGTCATCGTATCAGCTAGTCGCAAGTTGGAATTTAAGCAATGCGAAGTTTCGTTAATTAATTGTAAATTGAAGATTTCCTGCTTTGATTGTTGGTGGAGATAGGCATTTTCCAAAGAACTACCTGCAGCACTCGCCAGTAAACTTATAAACTCTACCTCAAACTCATGGAATTCAACCGCTGTTGCTGCCACAACCTGCAAAACACCGTAGGTTACTTTTCTCCCTTTTAGGGGGGCATAAATAATGGCATGGTCACCAGTAGCGGAATACTCAAATTGAATTTCTCCTGATCCATAAGCTTTGATAGCTGCAATATTTTCACTATCATATTCAAGTTCAATAATGGGAAGTTCATTGTGACTATATGTATCCTGTGAAAGCAATAGAGAAAAGGAGGAGTCAGGATATAATTCTTTCAAAGTAACACATAATTCATCCAAAAGGTTCTCTACATCCAGAGATGAATGAAGTGTTTCTGTAATCTCTATTAATTGTTTGTACCTTTTTATTTGCCACTGTAAATCACACTCGAGAATATCCATTTAGGTTTCACCCGATCTAATTCCAGATATATACATCGCCCCTTAATTATAGTTAATTTTCAGACACTTTGGCGATATTTATTTGTATAAATTATTAACATTTATTAAAATAATATTTTCGACAAAATTCTTCTAAACGCACTTCTAAAAAAATATTCTTGACTTTGATGGAATAAAAATTATATAATACTTTTTGTGTAAAATATTGCAGCCTATTGTGTTCACTTTGAATAGTCTCATTTTATTCCTCATATTTAAATGATGGTGTATCTCGTAACCCTTAGCTGCAAGGGCGAAGGTGCATGAAAATAAAATGGTTGTCAAAGAGGCTCATAACGGTTTTTATTTTACCAAAATAAAAACACGAAGGAGGAGTCATTCATGGCTCGTTATACTGGCTCTAGCTGGAAAATTTCCCGTCGTCTTGGAATCTCTCTAAGCGGCACAGGTAAAGAATTAGAAAAGCGTCCTTACGCTCCTGGACAACATGGTCCAAACCAACGCAAAAAGCTTTCTGAATACGGATTACAATTACAAGAGAAGCAAAAGCTTCGTCATATGTATGGCGTAACTGAGCGTCAATTCCGTAATCTTTTTGATAAAGCTGGCAAATTAGCTGGTATCCACGGTGAAAACTTCATGGTTCTTCTTGAATCACGTCTTGACAACGTTGTATACCGTTTAGGTTTAGCTCGTACTCGTCGTGGAGCACGTCAATTAGTTAACCACGGCCACATCTTAGTTAATGGTTCACGCGTTGATATTCCATCATTCCGCGTAACTCCTGGTCAAACAATCAGTGTTCGTGAAAAATCACGCAACCTTGATGTGATCAAAGAAGCGATCGAAGTTAACAACTTTGTTCCTGACTTCTTAACTTTTGATGCTGACAAATTAGAAGGTACTTTCACTCGTTTACCTGAGCGTTCTGAATTACCTGCTGAAATTAACGAAGCTCTTATCGTTGAATTCTACTCTCGTTAATTGATTTGCTTATTAATTAGCAATCACAAAAACCCTAGAAACTGCGTTATATCAACGTTTCTAGGGTTTTTTATTTATGTTATTTTTAAGTATTCGTGGACATGAAAACCTCTATTTTCAATTTTTTATAAGCTTTTATGATTCTTAAATGTTTATAGAATGGTTATCTATTTTTCCTAGATTCCTGCTTGTTTTAGGAACAATAGGTTCAACTTTGCCAAGCCAAAAGAGATAGGTTAATGCCCCGATTAAGGTGGCAGTTCCTGACACTATAAGTGCAGGGGTAAATGAGTGGGTAGTAGAAATTATAAAACCGGTTACAATTGGACCCAAAATGCCACCCATATTTGACACACAGTTTTGAAGTCCTCCAACAACTGAAGTCATATTTACAGGGGCTACGTCTCCAGGAAGTGACCAAATAGCACAAGCAGCAGTCGTTAAACCCGCATAGGAAATCGATAGTAAAGCGATAGATAGAACAGCTGAATTAACCAGCCCCGCAAAAGCTATCGAGGTTGCCAATAACATACCTCCACCTAGGTTCAATTTACGAACAAAGGTTAAGGAATAGCCTCTTGAATAAAGATGGTCGGAAAACCAGCCCGCTAAAAGTTCAGCAACTAGACCAAAGAGTGGAGGAATCATGGATACCCAACCCATTTTCATCAATTGGAAGCCTCGTTCTTGTACAAGATACGTTGGGAACCAAGTGATAAAGAAATAAATGGCATAGTTTAACATGAAAAACCCTACACACATTGCTAAAATATTACGGTATTTAAGAAGTTGATACCATTTCATCGGCTGGGTATTTTCAATGCCATCCTTTTTGACCTGTCCATCACGAATATAGGTTAGTTCCTCTTTGTTTACATACATATGCTTTTCCGGATCACGATAATAAGCCCACCAAATGGCCACCCAAACCAATCCTAACAGACCAGATACGATAAATGGAACTTGCCAGCCAAAGGCAGTCATTAACCAAACAACAAAGGGCATCGCTAGCGCCGTACCCACTTTAGAACCGCTGTCAAAAATAGCAGAAACTCTTGTCCGTTCTCGATCAGGGAACCATTTTGCTGTCACACCAGCATTGCTTGGATATGCTCCTGCCTCCCCCATTCCTAATAGGGTTCGAAAAATGAGGAGGGATTTCATTCCTTGGCTAACAGCTGTCAATGCGGTGGCAATGGACCACCAGGCAACGCTTAAAGCAAGAGAGAATCGTTGTCCAACTTTATCGGCCAGCCAACCAGCAGGAATCTGAAATAACGCATATGTCCAAAAGAAAGCAGACATGACAATCCCCATTTGTGCCGCATTTAGTCCAAATTCTTTCATTATAGTCGGGGTGGTAGCAGACAGGACTGTACGGTCCAAATAATTAATGGCTATAGCTGCCCACATGAAGATGGCAATCTTCCATCGAACTTTCGTTCTTTTTTGATTTATTTCTCTCATTTTAAAGCCTCCTATAATAGAAATCGCTTCCAAATTAAATTAAGAATATTATAACAATTCCAGGCATTCCTTGGTTAACCAATTGATAGATAGCCATCGTGCAAAGTCTATAGAGGATAAAATTCTGAGTCTTACCATTTTCTGCTTTATTTCTAATCATTTAAACACGATCGCAAAAATTAATAAATGAACTTTTATAACTTAATGCCGTCCCCCTAAAATCTAAGAAGATTTTAGGGGTTTAATGGAATCTATCTTTTTATGCTTTTACAAATACTGTTTTGATTGCAGTAAAGAATTCGACCGCAGCCTGGCCCTGCTCACGGGAGTGCGAGCTGGACTGTTTCATGCCGCCGAATGGTGCCTGTAATTCAACACCAGCAGTTTCCGCGTTAATCCGCACAAGTCCGGCCTCGATGTCGTTGATAAACGACATCATGGTGCCGATGTCTTTTGTATAAATAGAGGCACTAAGCCCGTACTCGACATCATTAGCCTGCGTTAACGCTTCCTCAATTGATTCCACTTTAATAAGTGCCAGCACCGGACCAAAAATCTCCTCCTGGGCAATGACCATTCCATTCGTAACCTCATCAAATATGGCAGGCTGGATAAAAAAGCCGTTTTCGCCTCCGTTCTCCGTGTACCGTTCACCGCCGTATATCAATCTTGCACCCTCTGCTTTCCCTTTTTCAATATAAGAGAGAACGGTTTTCATCTGATTCTCACTGGCACATGGTCCCATCCATGAATTGCCTTCCATGCCGTTTCCAATTGTAATTTCTTTGACCTGCTCAAGCAGCTTCTCTTTAAATGCATCGTATACCTCTGCGTGAACGAATACCCGGCTTGTAGCAGTACACTTTTGTCCTGTCGAACGAAGACCGCCGTTAATTGTTCCTTCTACCGCCAAATCTAAATCCGCATCTGCTGTAATAATGACAGGATTTTTCCCGCCCATTTCCAGCTGATATTTTGCTCCACGGGCCAGAGCTGCCTGACCAATTTGTTTCCCAGTGGCATTGGAGCCTGTAAACGTAATGCCGTTTACGTCTGAATGGTTAACGATTGCTGTGCCGACTTCGGATCCAGCCCCTGTAACCATATTGACTACACCTGCTGGGATGCCGGCCTCATGCATACACTCCATAATCTTTGCTGCTGTAACAGCTGCTTCCTGTGCCGGTTTAAACACAATGGTATTCCCATAAATCAAGGCAGGGGCCATCTTCCAAATCGGGATGGCTACCGGAAAATTCCAAGGGGAAATTACACCGATGACTCCAAGCGGAACGCGTGTCGTAAACATTAACGCCTTGCTGTCAGTGGATGGTATCACATCACCCGCTTTACGCATCCCCTCACCAGCATAGTAACGGAGGATGGCAATCCCACGAATTGTCTCACCTTTTGCTTCAGGGAACGTTTTACCCATCTCTCTTGTCATCGTTTCGGCAACCTCTTCAAGCCGCCTTTCCAGACTATTTGCTATTTTATAGAGATAATCACCTCGTTCTGCTCCTGAAAGACGGCGCCACTCTTTTTGCGCTCTCTTGGCTGCATCCACAGCCCTGTCAACATCTTCCCTTGTCGAGCACTGTACGTAGCCGACGATTTCATTTTTATTGGCAGGATTAATAGCTGCGCCGACTTTATTTCTGAGGGATGATACCCATTCACCGTTAATATAGTTAAGATGGGTTTTTACCTGAACTGAAGTGGTCATGAATAAAACTCCTTTCCATATTCCTAAAATGTAGGGCCAATGCGCCAAATACCAAAATCATACTGCTTCAGAATTTCTGCCTTCGTCAGCTTTCCAGAAGCAACAAGCTCAATTTCATCAAAAATATGCTGGCCAACCGACTCTATTGATTCAATGCCTTCGATAATCGCTCCGGCATTCAAATCGATGTTATCTCCCATTCTTTCAAAAATTCCAGTGTTGGTTGCAATTTTTATAACAGGAGCAATAGGTGATCCGGTCGGTGTACCTCTTCCTGTAGTAAACAAAACGATTTGGGCTCCACCAGCCACCATCCCCGTTAGCTGTTCAATATCATGTCCCGGTGTATCCATCCAAACCAGACCTTTTTTGGATGGGACTTGTGCATAATCGATCACTTCTTGTAATGGGCTGCTGCCAGACTTATTGGAAGCACCTAACGATTTTTCTTCGAGAGAACTCAACCCTCCCTTGATATTTCCAGGGCTTGGATTCCCTGTACGGATATCTACTCCCATCATGATGGCCCGATTTTCCATAGCACCGATTACTTCATATACTCGCTTGGCTGTCCTGTCATCGACTGCACGTTGTGCCAATAAATGTTCAGCACCAATTAGTTCTGTCGTTTCGGCTAAAATCGCAGTACCTCCGTGATCAACAAGCATGTCGCTAACGACCCCTACGGCTGGATTGGCTGATAGACCGGAACATGCATCTGAACCGCCGCACTCGGTCCCGATAATGAGCTCACTGAAATCACAGAGTTCCTTCATTTGGGCGGAAGCATCCTGCACCATTTTCACTGCTATTCTAGATCCTTCAGCGATGGCACCAAGTGTTCCATTGTGCTCCTGAATGGAAACCACTTCAACCGGCTTTCCTGTCTTGGCTATCTCTCCTGCAACACTGCGTGCTTGATGGGTTTCACAGCCAAGCCCTAGAACTACCACGCCATAAACATTGGGATTGGCCCCCATTCCTACGTAAGTACGGAATGTTTGATCATAATCTACACCTACCTGTGCACATCCATGCTGATGTATAAAAGAGACCGTGCCTTGCACTAATTCGGTAATTTGTTTTGCTGCCTGGGTTGCACAAGTAATCGTAGGCAAGATTAACACGTGGTTTCTTACCCCTACTTGACCGTTTGGGCGCCTATATCCCCAAAACTTCTTTCCACTATTCAACTTTATCCCCCCGTCCTCTTTTTCCTTCCAGATTGTGAATATGAACATGTTCACCCATATCAATCTTTGTAGTGGCTGAACCAATCACTTCACCATATTTAAGAATATCCTCCCCCTTGGAGATCGACTTGACAGCGAACTTATGCCCGAATTCAATTTTTTCCTTTAATTTAACGTCAAAGCTGTTCCCCTGGCATGTGACCTTGACATGACTCCCTGCTGGAATACCCTCTAAAGCCACAGCCACTTTATCATTCGGCTTCATCATCACCGTTTTAAAAGCTGTACTCATCTTAAATCTCCCCTGCTTTATATTGGACTTCTTATAAATAGTTAGAGAATGGTTTACAAATTGTGTACAACATTTTTTGCAAGATAGACAGTATTTTGTAAAACCCCAATATCAGATATGTCAATTTCTATTTGGTCTCCATCTGCTAACGTAAATTCATTTGGGGGAACAATACATGTGCCTGTCAATAAAACAGTGCCGTTAAAAATCAGATTATCTTTAAGAAGATATGAAACAAGCTCGTCAAATTTCCGCTTTAACTGGCGGGTATTAGCGCTCCCTTCCACCACTTTTTCGCCGTTCCGATAGATTCTGCAGGTAATTTCAAATTGATAAGGATCTAGAACCGCTTCAGATAGAAGAATGGCTGGACCAATAGAACAAGAATTTCTCCAGATTTTTGCCTGGGGTAAATAAAGCGGGTTTTCCCCCTCAATATCACGGCAGCTGAGGTCATTTCCAATGGTATAACCTAAAATTTCTCCCTCGCTATTAATGACAAGCCCTAATTCCGGCTCAGGGATTTGCCACTTAGAATCACTTCGAAGATATAACTTATCATTTGGACCCACTGTCCTTGCGGCTGTGGATTTAAGAAAAATTTCAGGACGTTTGGCATCATAGACCTTGTCATAGACAGTGGTTAAACCGTTTATACCATCAATAGATTCGAAGTTTCTGGCGTCCCTGCTTCTTTCATATGTAACACCAGCCGCCCACACTTCAGGAGCTTCAATCGGAACGAGCAATGATAATTTTTCAAGAGACTGTGATATTGGATCTAAGGTTGAGATAGCGTTTTCAACAAAGTGAAGAAGAGAAGTATCTTGATCTTTTGCTTGCTGAGCTAACTCAAAGAAATCTTTTTGTGGCAGTGAATAGATATGCCCCTCATTTGTTAAAGCAGCAAGAACTGGAACTGACTTTTCATTTAAATAAGAAATAATACGCATATAGTCCTCCTTTTAAATATTAATTACAGCGTTTAAATGGTTGTTTCCCTCCCAATTAAATTTTTCATGCGTTCTCATTAATTTTAAGTGCAAATTTCGTGCCAAAAAGAAAGATGAATTCATTTTTTAAAAAAATAAACACCAAACTACCTATCAAATCAAGGTTTGTCATGCTCTAACAAAAATAACTCCTATTCAGTAAAGAACAAGAAACTATTTAATTTAATTACTTATTCACTTCAAATCTTTCATATTTGAAATTCATATTTCAAATATGAAAGATTGAAGACTAATTTAAAGTATAAAAAAACAAGGGGGTCTGCATGACCTCCCTTGTAAAAAAAATTGTTTCTTTTTTTCTATTCTTCAATAAATCTTTTCGTTCATCTAACAAGTCTCTCCATTTCAACTGTAACAACTTAACCAACGCCTGTATAATAGTTAAATATAAAATGATGCAACTCATTTATGAAAATTCAACTTACGCCAAAGGGTGGTTTTACTTATTCCAAAATCCTTGCAAAGTCTATCCTTGTTTCCATGATAACGCTCAAGAAGCTGCTTCCAGAGCTGATTTTCCATGTCCTCAAATCGATTTGAAATGGCGACTTGTAACTCGTTTTGATTTTGTCCCCCTCTGTCGTAAAGCTTCCCTTTCTTCTCAGCCAACAGCTCACAAATCTTGTGTTCTGTTAACTCTTCACCCTCCTCAGTACTAATGACTAACCTTTCGATGAAGTTTTGCAATTCCCGCGCATTACCAAACCAATCGTAACTTTTTAGACAATCAAAAAGTTGATCCAGCGGCAAAAACAAAACCTTTTGCTCTTTTATACATTCGCTCTTGAAAAAGGATATAGCCATAGGGACGATGTCGTCTTTACGCTGCCTAAGTGGTATTAATTGTAACTCCAATACACTCAGCCGGTAATAAAGATCTTCACGAAAACGCCCCAATCGAACTTCTTCACGCAGCTCCCGGTTCGTAGCACAGATGATCCGAACATCAATCGGAGTTACCCGATCTCCTCCAACACGTCGAACCTCCTTTTCTTGCAATACCCTTAGGAGTTTCGCTTGAAAATTAAGGGAGATTTCCCCTAATTCATCGAGAAATAATGTACCTCCATGGGCTAATTCAAAAAGCCCCATCTTACCTCCCTTCAGTGCCCCTGTAAAAGTACCCTCGACATATCCAAAAAGTTCACTTTCGAGTAGATTTTCACTCAATGCAGCACAGTTAACGGAAACAAAAGGTCCCTTAACCCGCTTACTCTCATTATGAATGCTCTGTGCAAAGAGTTCCTTTCCTGTCCCCGTCTCACCATAAATTAAAACTGTACCGTTAGATTTAGCATACTGTCTGGCTTGTTGAATACATTTGAGCATTTCTGGGCTATCACCCTGAATATCATTGAAGGATTTCTTGGCCACTAATCCTTTTTCATTAAGCCTAGTCCTGATGTTCATTTCTAAATTTTGAATTTCACCAATTTCTTGAAAAATAGCCACTGCTCCATGGAATCTACCATGAATGATAATAGGAATCCGATTACAAACAATCTTCTTTCCATTAATCTTAAGAAGGATATTTTTTTCCTCATCATGTTCGGATAAAACTTTATTCAATAGACTTTCGGGTAAGCACTCAGTTAACTTATTCCCGAGTACCTGGTTTATTGGCACGCCAAATATTCTCTCAGCTGATGCATTATAAACGGTAACCTTCTCGTTATTATCTATTGTAAGAACTGCCTCAGTTGTAAAATTAAGAATCGCTTCAAGTTGCTTTAAACGAGCCTTCTCCTTTTCCATTGATTTTAAAATTGTCGCGGCTTCACTAAGGGCAATTTGAAGGGACATAGGACCCGATTCTAAAAGACATCCATAGATTCCACGCTCTATTGCTTGTTGTGTGGCTACTACATCACCCACTACTGCATCTATTCCCTGTTCTTCAATAAGATGTTTCACCTTCGCAGGTATTTCGTTAGCATCTTGACAGGGCAAAATTTGCAAATCTATGTCCATAATGTTATTAAAATGCTTAGCTTGAAATAAAATATTTAACGTCGTGATAAAGGCGATTTTTTTAAAACCTTGCTCACTTGCCTTACTTAACGCCATTAAAATGTCGACAGACGTAACGGGTATTTCAATGACAGGTAAATCGAATGAATTTCGTAAAGCTTGGGCTGTTCCCCCACGAGAGATGAGGATCTCTACACCTTGATTGATATAAGATCTGATTTCATCAAGATTTTCCTTGAGATTCCCTGGAATAACGGCATAGGGTATATCACAAATTTCATTCATTCTTTCGGCTTGCTCTACTAAGGCTTCATAGGGGGCAATGACGAGTATATTGTTCATTAAGTAGACACCTCTATCTTTTTAAAATAATCTGCGAAATTAAATGCGGCTTTATCTCCCCCATAAACAGGGAGGTGATCAAACCATTCCCCTTGACAAACCTCTCTCTAAAGATTAAAAGATGAGATTTACTAATCACTTAAAATGACGGAATCATTTTAATATCTTTAACTATATTTATAACTTTTTAGTATCGTAAGTTTTGTGTGGAGCTATTTGGATTGTTAGCGATTTCAGTACAATTATACAGAAAAACTGATTAACCGTTCTTTTTGTTAAGTGGTTCGAACTGTTCAAGTTCTCTTTAAACTAGTATAAAGCTCAAAGAAGGTTCTTTGTACTCCTTTATTTTGGACATAAAGAAAAAGCTCAACGCAAACGTTTTCGAGCAAATGAAAAAGCACCACATAGGGTGCTTTCAAATGTTTTTATTCCACTGACAAAAAAACACGAAAAATACTCTGTTTTTTCTCTGTGTAGAATTAGTATTTATTTAGCTCCTTAATCGGAGTTTGAATGATAACTGGATTCTTTTTAGGATTCAACCATTTCAAGATGTTTACAACATTCTTTTGAGAAGTTGAGGTACATCCGAGCGTGTAGCCACTTCCAATGTGGAAGAAGATAGCACTGCCTTTATACGGAGTTCGTTGTGTATTGTAGTTGATAACGAAACCGTAGGTATAAGCTGAGATATTCATGTTTTCAGCACTCTTCCATTGACCTCGTGTTTTACTTCTTGATTGCCAAGTGTTGTAAAGTTTTGAAGTTGGATCATCTACCCAAACATCATCGATTGTGATTTTTCGGTAAGGCATTTTGGTACCCGGATTTCCATAACGTCCAAATGCTGTACCAATTGAATACTTTCCAATTGGAGACTTTTTACCGCCTTCATGCATATTTGCTGCAGAGGCAAATCCATATTTACCAATATGGCCTGTTGTGGTTAAAACAGGAATCCATTTACCTTGGGAATTTCTTTCAAATGTACGAATTTGAGCATTAGGGGTATTGTACCCATTAGAAGTGACAAGAATTAACTGTTTGTTGCTTCCTACTGTCTTTAAACCTGCCGCCAAATTCTTAGGAGGTGCGGGTTTTTTAGTCGTTAGGTATTGATTGGATGCCCAACCTGTTTTACCACCAACAGTTACTCTATCCCAAGACCCTTTAGTTTGTGAAACTTTTACAGCTTGGTTTTTCTTAACAGTTGTTACCACTTTGTAGGTCGTTCCCGGTCCAGTTCTGACATTCAATGCAGTCGCTGTGACATATTTTGTTACGCTTGTCGCAGCATGAACCGGTTTAACCGCATGAAATCCTGTAAATAAAACAAACATTGCAACAAAGATTGCAAATCCTTTTTTAAACATCTACTTCAATTCTCCATTCTAGTCATGATAACTTATTTATTTTTATTATATAACGATTATATCATTCTATTTCAATAGGAATTAAAGCACATTTAAAAGGGCCGTCCTGGCCCTTTTTTGTTTTTGCCAAGAGGAAACTCGTTTGAACGAGAGCAATCTACCTATGGAACAGTCTGTCTTTTGACTCCATTTGCAAAGCATAGAGGAATTTTTTGATGTCGATTCGGGTAGTTGTGGTGTGGTTTTTTCCTTCCAGTTCGAGCATCTTCATTCTTACTTGGGTGTAGTCAAACAATTTGGATGAGTAGTACTCAAATGTTGGGTTGGCATAATCGGTTAATCCCAGTGAAGCAAGATGCTCGAGCACCTGTTGGAGGATACGGCGGATCCGTTGTTCCACAGCCTTAGCTTCTTTTCTTACTTCCTCCGGAGAGACAGACGAACCAAGCCGCTTTTTAGCCGCTTGCTCATAAAGATCCTTCATAGGCGGGAGCTCCCGATTTCCCTCCATATCCCATTGATGTAAAATTTCTAGAAGATCCAGCAAATCCTTTTCACCGTTTTTGCCAACAATTCCAAGTTCAAGCAAGATGCTTTTGGCAGAGGACGGAAACAAAGGTTGTTTACTTGAGAGAGTGTTCTCAAACAGCCGTTTTTTTGTATTATGCGTATTTAAAAAGCTTAATGACTTTTGAATGTTATGAAGTGATTTTTCCAGTAAAAGATAGTCACTTACTTTCTTAATGACACTTACCACCTCAAGCCGGTTAATCGGCTTTGTGATATAATGCTCGACACCTAGGGAATACGCTTCACTAATCATATCCTTCGTTTCGACTTGGGAGATCATGATGATTTTTCCCCGAAAGGAGGGAGCAATTTCTCTGACAGTCTCAATCCCGTCCCTGATGGGCATGAGCAGGTCAATCATTAGAATATCAACTTCCTGTATATCGAGGGTATGTGCATCTACCTCAGACCCGTCAGCTGCATCCCCCACAACCGAGCCCAATCCCTCTTCTTCAATAATATTGGATAACATCCCTCTGATAGTTGGGGTATCATCGACAATAAAAAATTTCACTGTAAATCACCCCTTTTTCGTTAAATTCACAACCGGAAGCTGAACTTCAAAGGTGGTTCCTTTTTCTTTTGAAGACTCAATCAAGTTAATTTTGCCATCAAGATCTTCAATGACATTTTTTGTGTAGGATAAACCAATTCCATTAGAAGCGATTCCGGCTTGGTCAAATTTCGTCGTAAAGCCTGGTTCAAAAATATACACTTTGTTTTTGTTAGAAATCCCGTTTCCATTATCCTTTATAGTTATTTTGACTAGGTCTTGAACCTTTTCAACCGTTATCACAATCTGCCCCTCTTGATTGATAGCTTCCACAGCATTGGCGACAAGATTATTAATTAGGGAAAGGAGGATAAAAGTGCGGTACTCCGGATGTTCACCGGAAATTCTTACTTGGAAATCAATCGTTTTCCCAAGCAACTCACTATAATTTTTATTCGAGATGGTTGCAACAAAAATGATTTCCTGAATGTTCATAAAATCATCTAATTTTTCTTTGGCCATTAATTTGGACAAACCGGCATATATACGTTGATTATCTTTTTTAATCTCGTGTAATTCCCCGGCGATTTTCAGCATCGCTTGCGCTTGTTTCTGATTGTTTAGAGCTTTCAAATCACGATAAATTGCATAGCAGGCGCTGGTTAACTTCTCCGCATCTTTCGCTGATTTTTCCAATTGAAACATTTCTACATACAAATTTGAGACTAATAGTAAAACCTCTTCGGTCCGCTTTTTTTGCTGCTCTTCAGCCAACCTAGTTTCCCGTACTAAGATGGTATTGAAAAAACCAAGGACAAAGAAACTGCGGATGATCGCTACCCCTATAATAATTAAGAAGCTCGAAGTTGTCATTTTCATATCGGTTGTAAAATGGCGAATGGTCATTTCGGTAACATTCCCCATGATTTCGAGCCCCATGCCAAGCAGACCAATGAGAAGCGGCCGATGATACAATTTCTTTACCTTGAAAATATGGAAAAACATGCCGAAGACCATGTAATAAAAAAACACGGGAAAATGGATAGGGAAATCGAATGAGCCAACCTGTAATTTGTCCAGAATCATCCGAAAACAAACAACGGCACTTCCCGTTAAAAAGCCGGCTAAAACGGGATGGATTTTTCGTGACCATAACAAAATGAAGAAGAATACAGTCGTACTCATGCTGAATCTTAAATCAGCTCCGTTTAGGGGGTAAAACTTTAATTCTCCAGTAATGGGCACAGCAATCATCATAAATAAATACGCTAATAATTTATCGCGAATACAATTACTCCCTTTCTATTGTAAAAAAAATATTATCAATTTTAAAAATATTTTTAATCATTTTTGTAGTTTTTTGTAGTTTATCGTAGTACTACAAGTATGATGAAAACGTTGGTAACGTTTACAAACTATATTCTACTATAATACTATCAAAAAAAGGGATCGATGGGAGAGAAGCGAGTGAAAAAAATTAGTTTAGCATGGCAAATTTTTATTGGTTTAATTCTTGGGATTATTGTGGGTGCCATATTTTACGGAAATCCACATATTGAGGAATTTTTACAGCCGATTGGAAACATCTTTTTACGATTAATTAAAATGATTGTCGTCCCGATTGTTATTTCATGCCTTGTTGTCGGCGTGGCAGGTACGGGCGATATGAAATCGTTAGGGAAGCTCGGCGGAAAAACGCTCCTTTATTTTGAAATTATTACAACAATCGCAATCATTGTTGGGTTATTAATCGCCAATGTTTTCCATCCGGGTACAGGCGTGGACCGTTCACAACTCGTTAAATCGGACATCAGCTCCTATGTAACGACTGAAAAAGCAACGGAGTCACACTCCCATATTGATACAATTGTGAATATCGTACCGACTAATGTGGTGCAGGCGTTCGCAAATGGGGACATGCTGGCCATTATTTTCTTCTCCGTAATGTTTGGACTTGGCGTTGCGGCAATCGGTGAAAAAGGCAAGCCGATTATCGCGTTTTTTAGGGGTACAGCTGATGCGATGTTCTATGTAACCAATCAAATTATGAAGATTGCTCCCTTTGGGGTGTTTGCCTTAATTGGGGTTACGGTTTCAAAATTTGGGTTGGAATCATTAATACCGCTTGGAAAATTGGTTATGACCGTTTATGGCGCAATGATATTCTTTATTATTGTCATTCTTGGCATCGTTGCGAAAATAGCCGGCTATAATATTTTTAAGCTATTAGCTTACTTGAAAGACGAATTAATTTTAGGGTATTCCACAGCAAGTTCGGAAACCGTCCTTCCGAAAATTATGGAAAAAATGGAGCGAATCGGCTGTCCGAAAGGGATTACTTCTTTCGTGATTCCGACTGGCTATTCCTTTAATCTCGATGGTTCAACCTTGTACCAGGCGATTGCAGCACTGTTCATCGCTCAAATGTATGGCATTCATATGAGCATTGGACAACAGATTACATTAGTCCTTATTTTAATGATTACCTCAAAAGGGATTGCAGGTGTTCCTGGTGTTTCAATTGTCGTCCTGCTTTCAACCTTAGGAAGTGTCGGTATTCCAGTCGAGGGCTTGGCGTTTATTTTAGGCGTAGACAGGCTGCTGGACATGGCCCGTACATGTGTAAACATTGTTGGTAACTCACTAGCTGCTATTGTAATCACAAAATGGGAAGGTCATAAAGTCAAAGAACACATCGAAGAACAAGCTGCATAAGCTGTCCTATTGGAAAAGGCACAACTAGTGAATAATAGCTAGTTGTGCCTTTTTGGTTTTTATAGTTGTTGGTACAGGATCTTTTTCTATCGTCGATTGACCCAATGGATTGATTTCCGATATAAATACGATAGTATGATATAGATAACGATGACAATAGCAGCAGTCCAAAGTCTTTCTTGTAAAACCCCGTCTGCGAATAACACAGGACCTAATCCGAAAAATGTAACTAATGCGATGAGAATGATAAATAGGAAGTGCAATAAAAATTTCACTCAATTCACCCCCGGAATGCTCTTTTCTTTGTATATTAGACGAATGTATTTAACACCTTGTTACAGGAATTTAGTTATAAGCAAAAAAAGGGCTTTGATTACTCCAAAGCCCCTTTTTATTAATAATTTATTAATGTGTATTTCTTTTTTCCTCGTCTAATAATCGTAAACTGCCCTTCAATCCGATCTGTTTCCGTTAGAGCATAAGTTGTGTCAGTGATTTTTTGACCATTAACTGTGACGGCACCATTTGCGATGTCTTCCCGTGCTTGACGCTTAGATGGAGAAATTTTCGCTGCAACCAATAGATCGACCAAATTCTCCTCATTTTGTGAAGTATATGCTGGTACATCTTTAAAGCCCTGCGCAATTTCCGCCGCTGAAAGACTGCTTACATCCCCACTAAATAACGCTTGAGAGATTTTAATCGCCTGTTGTAAAGAATTCTCTCCATGTATTAACCGTGTCATCTCTTCAGCTAATACCTTTTGTGCTTTACGAAGATGAGGCTCTTCCTGAACAGCTTTTTCTAATTGTTCAATTTCCTCGTGCGAAAGGAATGTGAAAATCTTTAAGTATTTAACAACATCGGCATCCGCTGTATTAATCCAGAACTGGTAGAACTCATAAGGTGTTGTTTTTTCAGGATCTAACCAAATCGCACCGCTTTCCGTTTTCCCAAACTTTGTACCGTCTGCTTTTGTCACAAGTGGAATCGTTAACCCATATGCCTTCGAGCCTTCTGGCTGAACTTTACGGATTAATTCCAACCCTGTAGTGATATTCCCCCACTGGTCACTTCCTCCGATTTGCAATTTACAATTGTGATGCTCATATAAATGAAGGAAATCCATTGCTTGTAAAATGGTGTATGTGAATTCTGTGAATGAAATACCTGTCTCAAGACGGTTGGCAATGGTGTCTTTAGCAAGCATATAATTCACACCGATATGTTTACCAATATCACGCAAGAAGGTAACAACATCCATAGAACCTGCCCAATCATAGTTATTAACCATGATAGCCCCATTTTCGCCTTCAAATTGGAAAATAGATTCAAGCTGCTTCTTAATACCCGCTACGTTATCTTGAACAGTTTCAAGAGTCTGCAGCTTTCGTTCTTCACTTTTTCCACTTGGGTCACCAATTAATCCTGTGGCTCCGCCAACTAATACAATCGGACGATGTCCGTGTTGTTGAAATCGTCTTAGTGTTAAGAATGGCAGTAAATGGCCAATGTGCATACTATCTGCGGTTGGGTCAACCCCGCAATATAAGGAAATTGGCTCCTTACTTAATGTATCCTTCAAACCTTCTTCATCGGTTTGCTGATAGATAATCCCTCTCCATGCTAAATCTTGTAATAGTTCCATAAATATTTCCTCCAATTTTGTAAAAAATAAAAACGCCCCTGCATAAATGCAGGGACGTAAAAATTACGCGGTACCACCCAGCTTGAGGAATAGTTCCTCCAACTCAAAAAATTAACGGTTAAGACCGTTCTCCGCTACTAGCAATCAATTTTCACAGAGAAAGCTCCAGGACGTAATTCATTCTTCTATTTGTATCAGCTTACACCACCGCTGACTCTCTTCAAACAGGGATAGAAGAACTACAGTTGGTTCCCTTCACAGCATACTTATTAAATTAATGTATAGCTTTTTTTACCATAATTATAGTTCCTTGTCAACATAACTGGAAATTTCAGATAAATGTAGAACTTTGTCAGTTTTTATACCTTTGATATGCTATAATGTATGTGATTTTAGATGAGGTGATACTATAGATGGTTGAAAAATTACAAGCCTGGATCGAAAAAGCAAAGTCCGTACTGAATATATTTACCCATAGAAAAACGGTTAAAAGTGCACGAATCACATATCAAGTCGTTTGGAATCTGTTTCTCCTTGTACTAACAGTGGTAATTCTAGGTGGATCATTTGCTACAGGTGTCGGTGCTGGTTATTTTGCCTCACTTGTTAAAGATGAACCTGTCCGTTCCTATGATAGCATGAAAAAGGATATTTATAACTACACAGAAACCTCTGCGTTATATTTTGCCGATAATAAATATCTTGGAAAACTCCGTACAGATTTAGAACGGGAAGAAGTAAAACTAGACGATGTATCCGATTATTTGGTAAACGCAGTTGTTGCAACAGAAGACGAATACTTCTACAAACATAAAGGTGTCGTACCAAAAGCCGTATTTCGGGCTGTCTTCCAAGAAGTGACAAATTCCGCAGTTCAATCCGGCGGCAGTACACTAACACAGCAATTAATAAAAAATCAAATCTTAACTAATGAAGTTTCATTTCAAAGAAAAGCGAGTGAGATTTTACTTGCCCTTCGGTTAGAGAAATTTTTTGATAAAAAAGAAATTTTGGAAGCCTATTTGAACGTTTCTACGTTAGGGAGAAATTCGTCTGGACGAAATATTGCTGGTGTTCAAGCAGCAGCAAAAGGAATTTTTGGTAAAAAGGCAAGTGATTTAACATTACCACAAGCGGCCTTCATTGCCGGATTGCCTCAAAGCCCATTCGGATATACGCCTTTCACAAGAGAAGGTACGATAAAAGAACCAAAATATCTTGAACCAGGTCTTACACGGATGAAAACTGTCTTAAAGAGAATGTTTGACGGTGGTTATATTACTCAAAAGCAATATGCTGAGGCTTCTGCCTACGATATTAAAAAGGATTTTATCAAACCCGTTCCAAATCCACTGGAAAAATACCCGTGGCTAACGATTGAAATTGAAAAGCGTTCTATTGAGGTTTTAACTACTGTTTTAGCAAAAGATGATGGGATTTCAGAAAAAGAGTTAAAGAACGATGATAATCTAGCCTACAAATATCAAATCTTAGCTAGAAATGCTTTGCGTCAGAATGGATACCAGATCCATTCGACAATTGACAAAAAAATCTATGATGCCATGCAAAAGGTAAAAGATAATTATCAATATTACGGACCTGATAAACCTCAGGAAAAAAAGGATCCTGAAACTGGTGAAGTTAAAACGGTTATGGAACCCGCCGAGGTTGGAGCAGAATTGATTGAAAATAAAACTGGAAAGATTATAAGTTTTGTGGCTGGAAGGAATTATGATGATCAACAGCTTAATCATGCAACCAGTGCAATTAGACAAAACGGTTCAACTATGAAACCACTTCTAGTCTACGCTCCAGCGATTGAGTTAGGAAAAGTAGCTCCAGGCACACCACTTCCAAACGTAGCGTTAGCTTTAGCGCCCGGCAGAAGTGATCCATGGCCGCAAAACTATGACTATCGCTACAGTGGACTGGTTTCAGCAAGATATGCCCTGGCGAAGTCCTATAATGTTCCAGCTGTTAAACTTTACAAGAGTATCGTTGAACAGCGTCCTGCCAAGTATCTTGAAAAAATGGGATTTACCTCTTTAAGAAAAGATGATTATACAAATCTAGCTACTTCGATTGGCTCAATGACAAATGGGGTAACGATTGAAGAAAATACAAATGCATTCAGCACCTTTGCTAACGAGGGAAAATTTGTTGATGCCTATATGATTGATAAAATTGTTGATAAAAACGGCAAGGTCATCTATCAGCATCAAGTAACACCTGTTAAAGTCTTTAAACCGCAAACAGCTTATTTAACCATTGATATGATGCGAGACGTTGTTAAAATGGGGACGGCTGCAGGTGTTAGAAGCCAATTAAACTTTAGCAGCGACTGGGCAGGGAAAACAGGGACAGGAAATCAATATATTGACTCCTGGTTTGTTGCTTCAAACCCTAATGTCACCTTTGGTCTTTGGAGAGGATATGATACACCAAAATCGCTCCAGACATCTGGAATGTCATATAGTGCACGGACCAATAACTTATGGGCAAAGTTAATGAACGCTGCCTATAAAATTAGACCAGATTTAATTGATCCAGACAAGTCATTTAAAATGCCAAAAGGAATCGTGAAACGCTCCTATTGTGCTGTTTCAGGAATGCTTCCTTCTGAAGCTTGTTCAAAAGCGGGCTTAATCGAAAGTGATTACTTTAATGTGAATAATGTACCTACAAAAGTAGACGATAGCTTAATTGAAGCAAACTATGTCACGGTAGGTGACAAAAAATATTTAGCCTTAGACTCAACACCAAAAGAGTTTTCCCAATTTGGTCTCGTATTAAATCCTGATTTTATCAAACGAATTGTTGGAAGTAACTTCCATAATTATAGTCAACTGATTCCACAGAAGGATCGTTGGGGAAAAATTCTTGTTTCAACCGCAAGAATGTCCGATAACGGAAAAAGCCCTGCTAGTGTTAGCGTAACAGCAAAAGGAAATTCCTTATCATGGTCAGCCTCAGAGGATAAGGATGTCGTTGGTTACCGCATCTATCAAGGTGGGGTAAGCGCTAAAAAAGTAGGAAGTGTAGTAAATGGTTCTAAGCGTTCATTTAAAGTGGGGACTGGATCTTTCTATGTAACAGCAGTTGATATAGCCGGTAAGGAGTCTGCTCCATCGAATTTAGTCGATGCAGGTGTGATCATACCAACGGTTCCAACTAATCCTGTCGTACCGAATGACCCTAACGTTCCAACTCAGCCAAATCAACCGACAGATCCAGCAACAACCCCATAAAGCCAAAAACCCGCATCGAAATTGATTGTTTCGATGTGGGTTTCTTTTTTTAGAATGATTCCACATTCATTTACCCAGAATTTATAAAGTTGAGTGTGAAATGTAATGAATTCCAGAAGAATTGATTTTATCGGCCACTTTCACAACTTTATCGGCCACTTTAACTTTTTATCGGCCGCTTTTGATTTTTATCTGCCACTTTGACCATCTTATCGGCCACTTCCTCTTTCCCTCCTCCCCAAAAGACTCAACACTCTCCTAAATAAACACGAAAAAGCCAGGCCGTATAGCCTGGCTTTTTCGTGTTTATTTTCCTTAATAAAAAATGATCCTTTTAATCTTCCATCGTAGAAAGGTCACCAGTTGGAAGGTTTAGTTCCCATGCCTTTAGTACCCGTCTCATGATCTTACCGCTTCTTGTTTTCGGCAGTTTATCACGGAAATCGATTTCACGTGGAGCTGCGTGGGCGGCCAGTCCTTTTTTGACAAATTGGCGGATTTCTTCTTTTAGTTCATCCGTTGCCGAGTACCCGTCCCTCAGTGCAATGAATGCCTTAATGATTTCCCCGCGGACAGGGTCTGGTTTCCCTATGACACCTGCTTCAGCAACAGCAGGATGCTCGACAAGTTTGCTTTCTACTTCAAACGGCCCGACTCGCTCTCCTGAAGTCATAATGACATCATCCACACGTCCTTGGAACCAGAAATAGCCATCTTCGTCCATGTACGCTGAATCGCCTGAGACATACCAGTCACCTGGCATAAAGTAAGATTCATACTTTTCAGGATTATTCCAAATCGTATGCATCATGGAAGGCCAGCCTTTTTTAATCGCTAGGTTCCCCATTCGATATGGAGGCAGCTCGATTCCTTGATTATCAACAATCGCTGCTTGTACCCCTGGAATTGGTTTACCCATGGAGCCAGGCTTAATCTCCATACAAGGATAATTAGTAATCAGCTGTGCACCAGTTTCTGTCATCCACCAACTATCATGAATGCGCTTATTGAATACCTTTACCCCCCATTTAACTACCTCTGGGTTTAAAGGCTCTCCAACACTTAGGACGTGACGGAGGCTGCTTAGGTTAAATTTCTTAACTAACTCATCACCTGCACCCATTAACATCCGGAACGCCGTTGGTGCACTATACCAAACTGTTACCCCGAAGTCTTCAATCATTTGATACCAAGATTCCGGACTAAAGCGCCCGCCTACAATCACATTCGATGTTCCTGTTAACCATGGCCCGAAGATACCGTAAGAGGTACCTGTTACCCAGCCTGGGTCTGCTGTACACCAGTATACGTCGTCTTCTTTTAAATCGAGCACCCATTTTGTTGTTTGATAATGCTGAAGCATGGCATTATGTACATGCAGTACGCCTTTTGGTTTCCCAGTTGACCCAGATGTATAATGCAGGATGAGACCATCGGTCCTGTCAACCCATTCAATTTGAAGCTCTTTACTTGCAGATTCAAATTTTTTCAGAAAGTCAATATATGGTCCTTGCTCATCTACATTGCTGCCAATAAGGAAAATAGTTTTTAGTGCTGGCAGCTCTTGAACAGGTACACGTTCCAACAGTTCAGGCGTGGTAACTAAAACTTTCGCCTCACTGTCTTGCAAACGGTCCCTGACAGCCCCTTCCATGAATGCCTCAAATAAAGGACCAACAATCGCACCAAGTTTAATGGCACCCAATACTGTAAAATAAAGTTCAGGAGAGCGCGGCATAAAAATAAAGACACGGTCGCCTTTATCGACATCACCGAATGTTTTTAACACGTTGCCCGCTTTGTTTGATAATTCTTTCATTTCCTTAAAAGTATACTTTTCATTTCTAGATCCATCTCGATAATATAGAGCTACTTTATTTTTCCGGAAGGTTTTCGCGTGACGGTCGATGGCCTCGTAAGCCATGTTGACAAGACCAGTTTCGCTCCATGTAAACTCCTTTTCCGTTTCCTTCCAATCAAAGTCCCTATACTTTTCTTGATAATTTACTAGATTATGATCCCCTTGTACGACTGGTAACGCTTCCACTTTCATTTAATCTCCCCCTTTGACCTTATTTTAAAATTACTATAGTACAAATATATACTATTCGCAATTTTTTAAAAAGTAAATTATATACATTTTTTATTTTTACTTACTAAATGCCTAGAAAATATTATTCTTATCTTACAGAAAATTTTGTGAAGTTACTTATCATTGATAGATTTTATGTATAATAGAATTAATATGGATTGATTTTCCCAAGGTAGGTGACCGTATGGAACACAAAAAGACATACAATGCCAAACAATTAAAAACACCTCATGGTTCTATAATCGTTGAAGGACCTATTACTGCAGATAAACTAGCAAGCTTCGATTTCCATGAAGACCTTATTGCCTTCCGCCAGCCCAGGCAGCAGCATCAGGCCTTAATTGGAATAGCAAACCTTCCAGAAGGCAGAATTATTATTGCCAGACATCTAAATACCATTGTGGGTTATGTAACCTTTCTATACCCTGATCCGCTTGAACGATGGTCAGAGGGCAAAATTGAAAATTTAATCGAATTAGGTGCAATCGAAGTCATTCCAAAATATAGAGGCTGTTCTGTTGGTAAAAATCTTCTTATTGTCGGCATGATGGATGATGCGATGGAAGATTACCTCATCATCACGACTGAGTACTATTGGCACTGGGATTTAAAAGGTACCAATCTGAATGTGTGGGAGTACCGAAAGATCATGGAAAAGATGATGAATGCGGGTGGTCTTGAATGGTATGCAACCGATGATCCTGAAATTTGCTCACACCCAGCCAACTGTCTCATGGCTCGGATGGGGAAAAGACTCGATCGAGAAACCATCCAAAAATTTGACCGCCTCAGATTTATGAACCGGTTTATGTACTAACTTAATCTTTGTTCATGATAAATGATTAAGCTAAGGAGGATGTCCAATGATAATAGAACAAATCATGAAAACAGATGTCGCCACACTTCTTCCGACAGATACAATTGCGGATGCCATTCAATTAATGGAGTCAAGAAAAATACGCCATATCCCTATTATCAACCATGAAAAACATTTAGTCGGCCTTGTCACAGTGGCAAAAATCCATGAAGCAACACCGTCAATTTTCCATGCGAATGAGCATCCAGAAGATATGAAAAAACCACTTAACGCAATTATGGAGCCAAACGTTATTACCGGGCATCCCTTAGATTTTGTTGAAGAAGTAGCTGGCCTTTTTTATGAGCATAAAATCAGTTGTCTTCCCATCATAAATAACCGAGAATTGGTTGGAATCGTGACAGAAACAGATTTACTTCGGACAATGGTGGAATTAACAGGTGCCCATCAGCCAGGTTCTCAAATTGAGATAAAAGTCCCGAATCTTGCCGGTAAACTTAGTGAAATAACCACTGTGATTAAGAATCGGAAAGCAAATATTCTGAGTGTCCTCGTTTATCCTGATAGGCTGGATGATCAGTACAAAATACTTGTGATTAGATTACAGACAATGAATCCCACTGTGTTGATTCAAGACCTCAAACAGGCAGGTTTTCATGTGCTTTGGCCTAATCTTCCGGGGATTTCAATATGAGTGATAAGTGTTCCTTCGTTTTTTCAGATGAGCTGCTGAAATATAAATTCAGCAATCACCATCCTTTTGACCAATTCCGGCTTAAATTAACAGTGGACTTATTAGAAAAGTTGAATGCGCTTCATTTAGAAAATGTCATCCCGCCAAGAATAGCCTCTGATGAAGAGTTAGCCTTAATTCACGATCGGAGTTACATAGAAGCAGTCAAAAAGGCAGGCAATGGTCAATTGTCTCAAGATATAGCAGAAAACTATGGTCTCGGTACAGAAGATACCCCTATATTCCCTAACATGCATGAAGCGAGCGCCCTGCTTGTTGGGGGGACACTAACAGCTGTCGATCAAGTTATGACGGGAAAGGCCCAGCATGCTCTCCATTTAGGCGGTGGATTACATCACGGATTCAGGGGAAAAGCGTCAGGATTTTGCGTATATAATGATAGTTCAGTCGCCATCAAATATTTACAGGAAAAATATAATGCTCGTGTTTTATACGTGGACACAGATGCTCATCATGGAGACGGGGTTCAATGGTCCTTCTACGATGATCCAAAGGTATGCACACTGTCCATTCATGAGACAGGAAGATATCTATTCCCTGGCACAGGCAATGTGAACGAACGGGGACAAGGCATGGGCTATGGTTATTCATTTAACATACCCGTTGATGCTTTTACCGAAGATGAATCTTGGCTTTACGCCTATACACATGCACTTAGAGAAGTAGCTGATTTTTTTAGACCCGATGTGATTCTTACCCAAAACGGTGCAGATTCTCATTATTTGGACCCACTAACACATCTTTCTTCAACCATGAAAACCTATCGTGAAATACCTAGACTAGCCCATGAAATCGCCCATCAATATTGTAATGGTAAATGGATTGCTGTTGGCGGCGGCGGTTATGATATCTGGCGGGTGGTGCCGAGAGCGTGGGCTCTCATTTGGCTTGAGATGACTGAAAACTCAAACTGTTATGGCAGCTTACCACAGGAATGGCTAGATGCTTGGCAAAAAGAATCCCCTGTAGGATTACCAAAGGAATGGGACGATACAGAAAATTTATATACCCCCATCCCAAGAAAAGCAGAGATTACCGAAAAGAATTTATTAACTCTTGAAAAAGCACTCTACCCGATTCGAAGCCAGCAAAAAAGTGAATCCATATAAAAAGATGGGTTGACCTAATTTGGTCAACCCATCTTACCAATTATTTTGTTGATCGACGGTGTTCAATCCGGTGTGGAAGAACCACAATTTGGTCTGACACCTTTTCTTTGTTCATCAATTTGGTTAATAGACGCATCGCAACCGCACCAATATCGTATAACGGCTGAACAATGGTTGTTAATTGCGGACGCACCATTAGTGACAACCTTGTATTATCAGATGTGATTACCTCAAAATCCTCTGGGATTTTATATCCTTTGTCCTCTGCACCGTGGACAACTCCAAGAGCCATTTCATCAGATCCAACCAAGATCGCCGTAGGTCTAGCAGAGACTTCCAGAAGTCTTTCGATTGCTTCAATCCCAGAGTCGTAAGTATAATCTCCTTCCACAATAAGTTCTTCATTATAAGCAATACCAGATTCCTGTAATGCCCTTTGATACCCTCTCAATTTCTTGATTGTATTCTTAGGTTCATGAAGTGGACCCACCACAAAGGCAATATTCTTATGACCTTTTTCGATAAATTCCTTGATGGAATCATATACTGCTTCCTCATAATCAATATTCACGGAAGGGATCGTGTTCGATTCTTCAATCGAACCCGCAAGCACAATCGGTACAGGTGATTTTTCAAATTCTTCGACATGGTCTGCAGTAATATTGCCACCCATGAATACTAGCCCGTCCACTTGTTTGCCAAGCATTGTATTGAGCAAATGTAATTCCTTATCTTTGTTTTGGTCTGAATTACTTAAAATGATGTTGTACTTATACATCGTTGCAATATCTTCAATCCCGCGAGCTAATTCTGCAAAAAAGATATTTGAGATATCAGGAATTATGACCCCGACAGTTGTTGTTTTTTTACTAGCCAATCCTCTTGCCACAGCATTAGGACGATATCCTAGTCTTTCAATTACTTCTAACACTTTTTTCCTTGTTACTGGTTTAACATTCGGATTTCCGTTTACTACACGGGAAACCGTAGCCATCGAAACATTTGCTTCTCTTGCGACATCATAAATTGTAATATTCACCTAAAATACACTCTCCTAGAACGATCATCGTTTTCATTATTTTACAACAGGTTGTATAAACTTAATCATTTGTTTTTTGTTTTTGTTTGTGAGAACGTAAACAATCTTTAATATGTATTTAATCATACGATAAGAAGGGAAAAGCCGCAATTACATTTGTCAACATTTTTTGCATAATTACTAAATATTATTAAAAAAACCTCCTGCAATGAAAAGCAGAAGGTTTAAATCATCTTTACTTCCAATTAAATCCGAACATAATTGGATGCAAGCAGTTCGTTATAAAATTTATCAAACTGATTAAGGTCCATTTGCTGCTTTTGATCGGAAAGCGCTACAGCTGGATCTGGATGTACCTCAGCCATCACACCATCTGCACCAATTGCAATAGCAGCTTTCGCACATGGTAATAACAGGTCTCTTCTACCAGTAGAATGTGTTACGTCAACCATGACAGGTAAATGTGTTTCTTGCTTTAAAATTGGTACCGCTGAAATATCAAGAGTGTTTCTTGTGGCGCGTTCGTAAGTTCTTATGCCTCGTTCACAAAGAATGATTTGGCTATTCCCCTGTGATGCAATGTACTCGGCTGCATTAATAAATTCTTCAATTGTTGCCGCAATCCCTCTTTTTAACAATACAGGTTTATTTACAGAACCTGCCGCTTTTAACAATTCAAAGTTCTGCATATTACGTGCCCCAATTTGAATGACATCGATATAATCAATCGCCATTTCAATATCAACAGGGTTGACAATTTCACTGATTACTGCCATATCGAATTCTTTAGCTACACGTTTTAGGATTTTTAAGCCTTCTACCCCCAACCCTTGGAAATCGTAAGGAGAAGTTCTTGGTTTATAAGCTCCGCCACGAAGAAGCTTTAAGCCTTTTTCTTGCATGGATTTCGCCACAGTTGCCACTTGTTCATAGGATTCAACTGCACACGGACCGAATACGAAGTGTGGCTTTCCATCGCCAATATTTTCACCTTTTAATGGAACAATGGTATCTTCAGGCTGTCTTTTTCTAGAGACAAGCAACGCCTTACTATGGTCATCCTGTTGGAGGTCAAGACCTGCTTTAAAAATCTCTTTAAAAATATGATCAATCGTCGAATTTTCAAAAGGACCATCATTATGCTCTTTTATTTTATCTAGCATCTTTCTTTCACGCACTGGGTCGTAACGGTATACACCTTGGTTTTCTTTCACCCGGCCAATATCTGAAACAAGCTGTGCTCTCTCATTAATTAACCTTAACAATTCTAAGTTTAGCTCATCAACCCGTGCCCTCAATTGTTCTAATTCGATTTTTTTGCCCATCCTTCGTCCCCGCCTTTTCTTTTGCTAAACAGATCACCTTTTGAAAAAGTTCTGATTGCATATATGTTCTTTTGTGAAAAGCTAAACGTGTAAACTCAAATATTTACATTTTTATAATTAGGCTTATTATATCGGATATGTTTTTATTTGTCACTAATTTTTTCTTTAATGATTAAACGCTTTTAAGCGCTAAAGTATTTTATGTGATACTAAAAGGAAATCAGCTTGTCCATTAACGAAAACCTAAATAGAATTATTGATTTTCACCAACTGCACCTGTTAAGGAACGGCTTGTAATTTTCCAGTGGGATGCATTCCATAATGGCTCCCCATTTGAAAACAGGATCGTTTGCGGCGATTCATGTTTGATTTGGAATTTTTCTGCCACTTCATTAGATAGTGGACGGGAATCCTGAACGGCTAGGAAATAAGTAGGTACAGACTGATTTTCATTTGCAAACTTTTCATATTCCTTGTAAGCCGCATGACTAATTGGACATGTTAAACTGTGCTTTAAAAGAAAAAACTTACTCTCCTTTTTTAATACTTCATCAAATTGTTCTACGGTATCAATTTTTTCTAACATGTGTACATTCCTCCAAAAATGAAATAAACGGTGAAGTAATTTTATCACTCCACCGTTTCTATCACAAATAAACTGATTCAACTCATCAATTTTTAAAGTTTAACCTTATTTTCTTCCTCTTCTAATGCCTTTTCTGCTTCTTCAATTTTTCTTCTTATTTCAGTGCTGTTTAGGGTTCCAATTTCGATGGATTTCTTTGCTTTACTTTTTTCTTTTAAGGGCTGAATGGGAATATAGGTTGATTCTGATTCGTCTACCTGTTCGCTCTGATTTGTTATTTTTCCTTTTACCTTATCCAATAGTCCAGTAGATTGCAGGACAATCCCTTGGGACAGGGAGGAACTTTTAGAGACTAATTCATTACTCTTGCTAATTACATTATCTCTTATTGTCGATGTCTTACCGATAATGGAACCAGCTTGGTTACTAAACCTATTCCGAAGATCTTTTCCCGATTTGGGAGCCAGAAAAAGTGCAGTAGCAGCACCAACTACTCCTCCGATAATTGCACCAAGTAGAAAACTATTGGATGACTCTTCATTTCGAGCTTGATTCGTCTCTCTTGAATCAAAATCCCTATTTGACATCTTCAAATTCCTCCTCTATTTTCTAGTGTGATCTAACCTTCTTACCCTGATTTAAGCTAATCTCATTTTTTTCTTGCTTTCTTGCCTGCCACTTATCCTTTAATTCCAGAATGACATTACTCCATTGCACAATTTGCGAAATTTTTTCTTTGCTTTCCTCAACCTGGGTATCCACTGATTTTGTAATATTTTTTAGTGTTCCATTAAATTTAGTGACTGTTGTACCTACGTCTTTGACGGCATCAACAACACTTGTTAAACTTTCAGTTTTCTCTTTGAGCTCATCAGCTAATGCGTTTGTTTTTTGTAAAAGTATGGTCGTTTCAGCTGTTACGCCATCTAACTGTTTTTCTAATCCAGCTAATGTTTTTGAAACACTTGTAAGTGTAACTTGAAATGATTTGAGTGTTGTCGATAAAAAGATGACAAGCACAAAAAATGCGATTGCTATCAAGGCTACGCTTAAGTATAAAATTATTTGCATCGTGCACCTCCGCCTAAATCCTATCAATATGTATATCCCATCACGGATAGATATAAACCTCGCTAATTATCTTATACTACTTCCATATTTTTGTCCTCTTTTCCTGCTGTTTCTTTTAAAAAGTTTCAACAACATGGTCACAAATGTTTTATTTTTCAACTTTAAGGCTTGATTCGGTTACAATATGTGAGTAAGGATATAATTTTTTGTTGGAGGCGTAAAAAATGAAAGATCCTCGTATTGAGAAACTAGCAAAAAACTTAATTAATTATTCGGTCCAGCTTCAAAAAGGAGAAAAGGTTTTAATCGAGAACTTTGGGCTGCAGCGTGAGCTTGTGACCGCCCTCGTAAAGGAAGCCTATTTAGCCGGGGGGTACCCTTTTGTGCTGTTAAAGGACCATCAGGTAGACCGCTCACTCTTATTCGGTGCACAAGAAGAGCAATTTAACATGATGGCCGAGTTCGAAGCAAATGTAATGAGTAAAATGGATGCATACATAGGTCTTCGTTCCGGTGATAACATCAGTGAACAATCTGATGTCCCGGATGATAAAATGAAAATCCATGGCAATACGATTGGTAAAAAAGTTCATCGCGACATTCGTGTTCCAAAGACAAAATGGGTTGTCCTTCGCTACCCAACCTCTTCTATGGCTCAATTAGCTAAAATGAGTACAGAGGCATTTGAAGACTTTTATTTTGATGTTTGTAACCTCAATTACGGAAAAATGGATAAAGCAATGGATAGTTTGAAAGAGCTAATGGATCGAACAGACAAAGTTCGAATCACAGGTCCAGGAACAGACCTTTCCTTTTCCATTAAGGATATACCGGCCATAAAATGTGCCGGACGATTAAATATTCCTGACGGTGAGGTTTATACGGCTCCTGTACGCGACTCAGTCAATGGCGTAATTACGTATAACACTCCTTCACCATACCAAGGGTTTACGTTTGAAAATGTGAAATTAACCTTCAAAGAAGGGAAGATTGTTGAAGCGGAATCAAATGATTCTAGCCGGATTAATAAAATCTTCGATACCGATGAAGGTGCACGTTATATTGGAGAATTTGCCATTGGCGTTAATCCGTTCATCCTTAATCCAATGCAAGATATCTTGTTCGATGAAAAAATTGCTGGCAGCTTCCATTTTACACCTGGACAATGTTATGATGATGCCTTTAATGGCAACCATTCCAATATCCATTGGGATATGGTTAACATTCAGCGGCCGGAGTATGGCGGTGGAGAAATCTATTTTGACGATGTTCTAATTCGAAAAGATGGACTATTTGTTCTTCCAGAGTTAGATGTTTTAAATCCGGAAAACTTAAAATAAAGGCTGTGTTATACGTTAATGTTGATTTTGGCACTCTGTTGATTGGAGTGGAAGGCACGAAGACTCCTGCGGGAGTACGGGGCAGGGGAGACCCCACAGGAGCAAAGCGACGAGGAGGCTCCCCGGCACGCCCGCGAACCGCTTGTGCCTGGAACGGAAACCAACAGCCAAGTTTAACACAGCCAAAATAAAAAGAAAGGATGCCAACTACTTGCTGGCATCCTTTCTTTATTATTTCGCTACCTGTTTTTCGTAGGATTCCTGGAATTTTTGAATATCTCCAGCACCCATAAAAATAATAACGCTATTGTCATAGTCATTTAATACTGAAGTATGTTCTTCTGTAATGACTTCGGAACCTTCAATTCTTGCCTGAAGATCCTTGATTGTTAGTTTTCCATGATTTTCACGAGCAGACCCAAAAATCTCACATAAATAGGCTTTATCTGCTTCTCTTAAACTTTTGGCAAAGTCTTCAAGGAACGCTTGAGTCCGTGAAAAGGTATGTGGTTGGAAAACAGCCACAATTTTACGGTCAGGATATTTTTGCTTTGCCGCATCAATCGTTGCTTTAATTTCAGTCGGATGATGGGCATAATCATCGATTAATATTTGGGAACCGATTCTTTTTTCTGAAAATCTTCTCTTTACACCCTGGAAAGTAATTAATTGGTCCTTGACTGCTTCCACACTAATTTCTTCATAATGACATAGACCAATAACGGCAAGTGCGTTTAATACGCTATGATCGCCGAAGGTTGGAATGGTGAATGTGTCATAGAATGTATTACGAATGAAGACATCAAAAGTCGTTCCAGTAGTTGTCTTCACAAGGTTTTTTGCTTGATAGTCATTTTCATCGCCAAAACCATAAAACAAGACGGGAACCTTTGCCTGAATTTTCTGAAGCTGTTCATCATCACCATAAGCAAATATGCCTTTTTTCACTTGAATCGCCATCTCTTGAAACGCTGAAAAGACATCATCAATATTTGCAAAATAATCAGGATGATCAAAATCAATATTCGTCATAATCGCATAGTCAGGAAAGTAGGATAAGAAGTGCCTTCTGTATTCACAAGCTTCAAATACGAAATATTCTGAGCCCTCTTTTCCTTTACCTGTCCCATCACCAATTAAAAATGATGTTGGCTTAGCTCCTTCAATCACATGGGCAAGTAAGCCTGTTGTAGAAGTCTTTCCGTGCGCACCAGTAACTGCTACACTAGTAAAGTTTTGCATAAAGTCACCTAAAAACCGATGGTAACGAACAATAGGAAGCCCAAGTTTCATCGCCTCTTGAATTTCCTCATGTGTATCTGGAAAAGCATTTCCTGCAATAATCGTCATTCCTGGCTTGATATTCTCCTTTTGGAAAGGAAGAATGGTAATCCCTGATTGCTCAAGGGCCAGTTGTGTAAAAAAGCGCTTTTCGACATCGGAGCCTTGCACCTTAAATTTCATATCATGCAGAACTTGTGCGAGTGCACTCATCCCAGACCCCTTTATACCGACAAAATGGTAAATAGTCATAGAAGAACCTCCAACAACGTCTATCTGTAAAACAGTATATGACATCTGTCTGTATTTGCTAACAAGAAAACAGAGGACTATTGTACACTATAACTTCAATAACCTCTAAAAACATATTTAATAATTATATCATTAATCAGCCCGAAAAACTATTTGCAAACAAATTCTTTAGATTCTGACTAGTTATTCACTATATATTATTTATCCTTGTAATGAAAGAATACTCTCAATTAATTATTTGCATTAGCCTCTAGAATGGATTCTAAATCTGCCTGGGTAATTAATACTTCACGCGCTTTGCTTCCATTTGCACTAGTAATATAGCCACTAGTCTCAAGCATATCCATCAATCTTGCCGCACGATTATAGCCTATTTTAAAACGCCTTTGCAGACTTGATGTTGATGCTCCGCCCTGGTCAATGATAAATTCACATGCCTCATAAAAAAGTTCATCTTCTGTTTCCGTTACTTGAGCTTTTTTTAATAATTCTTCTTGCTCAAACAAGTAATCCGGTTCGCGCTGCTCCCTTACATGACCTACAACCAGATCAATTTCTTCATCCGAGACAAACGTTCCTTGCAAACGGACAGGTTTAGATGAACCATTTTCTAAAAATAACATATCACCGCGGCCAAGTAACTTTTCTGCCCCGCTAATATCAATGATTGTACGTGAATCCACCTGAGAAGAAACAGAAAAGGCAATTCGCGTAGGAATATTGGCTTTAATTAAGCCCGTGATTACATCAACAGATGGTCTTTGTGTGGCGACAATTAAATGAATCCCACATGCTCTTGCCTTTTGAGCGATTCGACAAATAGCTTCTTCCACATCTGCTGGGGACATCATCATTAAATCGGCTAACTCATCGATAATAATAACAATAAATGGAAGTTTATCTGCATATTGTTTATGCTTTATTGCCAGTTCATTAAAGCGATTAATGTCACGAACACCGGTATGAGCAAACAATTCGTATCGTCTTTCCATTTCTTCAACCGCCCATTTTAATGCAGCTGTTGCCGCCTTAACATCCGTTATAACAGGACTGACAAGATGTGGAATACGGTTATATGGTGCGAGTTCGACCATTTTTGGGTCAATTAATAATAGCTTTAAGTCTTCAGGGCTGGCTTTAAAAAGCAAGCTAACTAAAATAGTGTTAATGCAGACACTCTTCCCTGATCCTGTCGCACCAGCAATCAAACCATGCGGCATTTTCTTCAAGTCTGTGACAATCGGCTTTCCGGCAATATCCAGGCCAAGCACGGCTGTTAAGGGAGAGGTAGATTCTTTGAATGTACTGCTTTGAATAATTTCGTTAATGAATACAGGACGTGACTTTTGGTTTGGTACTTCAATCCCAATCGTATGCTTTCCTGGTATTGGAGCTTCCATCCTGATGTCTCTTGCGGCAAGACTTAACTTAATATCATCAGTTAGGTTGGTAATTTTGTTTACTTTGACCCCTGGCTCCGGTTGAACTTCAAAACGAGTAACCGCAGGACCTTGTGTTACATTAACAACACTGGCGCCGACATTAAAGTTTTGTAAGGTTTCGTTTAAAATTTCTTCTTGCTCTAATAACCATTTTGTATCATTCCCTACTGTCACAGGAGGGTTTAGCAAACTAGATGTTGGGAACACATAATGACCATCATCTGGTTCATCCTGGGTGATCTCTTCTATTCTTGGGAATAGATCGATCACTTGGTTATTCTGTTCCGACTGAACATTTTCTTGTGTCTGCATAACTTGTGCTTCCACTGTCCTATTTCTCTTCCGCTCTTCCCATTTTTGTTTATCTTGTTTTAACATCATCACATTAAATGGCAAATGGGAACGCTTTGGTACTGTGGGTTCAGGTATAGTTTCTGGTTCTGAAACGATCATAGGTTCTGAAATGATCTCTGGTTCTGAAACGAACTCTGGTTCTGATAAGGAATCTAGTTCTAAAATTGGCTCTGGTTCTAATGTAGTCTTGAATTCTGGTAAATCCTCTACCACATCATTTGTTGCTGCTATTAATTCTTTTACCGCTTCAAATGAGTCTTTATCCTGTAGTTCCATGAATTCTTTCTGAATCGTTTCTCCATGTGTTGTTTCCACATCGATGATATCCATTTCAATTTCTGATTGTTTAATGATTTCTACTTCAGTTGTCATCCTTTCTGAAGGAGTTAGACTTTCAATCAGATTTTTTTCATCCTCTTCTAGAAAGTGGCTTAATTCATGCTCGACAATTATCTTCGTATTCTTTGGCCGATTAAACCCAAAAACGGGAGAAGGAATTTCTGTCGGTTGGAAGGGACCGCTCTTCTTACTAGTTGGTTCTTTTTTTAGTTTAGGCGGTTCCTGTTTAACCATTTTAACTTCTGGTTTTTCCCTAATAATTCTCTGATCAGGTTCTGGCAGCGAATTTTTTCTTTTTTGTCGTAATGTTTGTTCTTTTGGCTTAGGTGTTTCCTTAAGTTTTGGCGGATGAAAAGGATGATTACTGCCTTTTGGGTATTGATAGGACACCTTTGTCTCTAAATCCTTTACACTTTCATTTTTGTTTAGAAACGGCAGTCCTTCTGGTTTATGTATTATGTAACCTTCAAATTCATCATCATCATCATCTTCTTTTCTTAATTTTTGAAATAGGTTTTGGAACCAGCTCAAAACTATCACTCTTTCTACTAACTACTTTAAATCTATCACTTTATTTTATCAGTTTTTTAGATTTTTTCGACATAATTCTTTTAAATGAGGCAAAATACACTCTGACAATTGATTAATGAAAAAAGATCACTGTGATTGTGATCCTTTTTCTATTTTTAATTATTTATTTTTTCCTAAAATAAAAATAGGTTCTAATTCACCATTTTCATATAAAAATGATAAGGCTGTAATTGGTACATGCCCGTTTGCAAAAAAGCTCATGGCCATCTGTGCCATTATATCATATCCTCGATCGTTACGAATATCAGCAATAATTAACACATCCTGGTGTGGAACAGCAAGCACCATCGTCCCCGTAATCTTCTTTTCGAATTCATTCAAGAACACCTTATTTAAGATCCGGCTTGCATCGTATCCATCATTTGTGTTTAAAAAGTAAAAGCTGTTGCCGGCGACTTGATCCTCTTTTAGTGGAGTAGAAAGGGATCTGGCATTAAATAAAGCAATTTCCTTAATTCTTGTTGCTTCCCAGCCCTCTTTCGCCATGATACGAGAATCGATTAACCGATAGGTATTGCCTTGATCGTAGGCATAATAAATTTTGGTTTCCGCTGTGTGCTCATCAATTAAAAATGGCACTCCCTCCTCTGCTTCCTTAGGGAAGGATGAAGAGCGAATTACGGGGAAGATTTTTTTCTCATGGTCGGTTAACTGAACTGCGTCCTCCATCGCATGAAGTCCTTCTTCGATATAATAAACAACTTCATCGATGGCTTTTTCCTTTTGAATATGCCATTTGGCAATAATCCCAGGTAAAGCAACTGTTATTCCTTTTCCTGATTCTTTACTTTCAATGCGCAATTGGTCCTTCTCTCGATCATAGGAGATCACCCGATCTTTACGAGACAGGCGTCTCTCTAATTCGGTTTTCATTTTTCTGCTATCCATTTTCATTTTGAATTCCTCCATTTTAGGAGCTGCTTGTCTATTGTACATGAAAAACCCTCCATCTCAAAGTGATGGAGAGTTCTTAATAGTTTTCTGGTTCTGGTAACTAGTCTGTTGATTTCCGCTCCTATCAACAGAAGTAAAATATTATTTTAAACCTGAAATAAAGTTTTCTATTTCTTCTTGTGTTTTTCTGTCTTTGCTTACGAATCTGCCAAGTTCGTTTCCGTTTTCGAATGCGATAAAGCTTGGAATTCCGAAGACATCTAATTGCTGGCATATATCGATATACTCATCTCGATCAACATGAATAAATGTATACTCATTAAATTTGGATTCAATTTCTGGTAAAATCGGTTCAATAACTCGACAATCTGGGCACCAGCCTGCTGAAAACATGAAAATTGTTTTTCCATGATCACGCAGCTGTTCAAATTGCTCTACTGACTCTAAATTCTTCAAAATCAACGCCTCCGTTAGAATCTTTTCACTTTACAATGCTTTCTTCTGAAATCATAGCAGTTAGACTGCTTTTCAGTCCACTCATCTGCTCCTTTTGTATTGTCCCACTAACAGGTTCATAACATGAGTAAACATTTCAGAGCGATTCACCATTCCGTTAGTAAAAATACCAACCGCTCCCTCTTGTTTCCTTACATTTTTACTTTTCGCATAATCTTCCATAACCGGTCCGAGTTCTTCACCAGCCCTTAATCGGTCTGCTACTTCTTCCGGAAGAGGGATCCTTGCTCCTCCGGCAATTATCGGTTCCCTATCATTGCATACAAGTGCTCCCCAGTTACATATGAATAAACCATAACTCGTTTCTTGTACACCGCCCTCAAGTCCAATCCCAATATCACCATTTCCTAGCTTTAAGGCACCTTTTGCCCGATTAATAGCTCCTTGGATTGTTTCTTCATCTGAAAACGGCTGCTCATTAACGCCCGATGGGATGTCTAAGTCAACAAACTCATGGTCCTCAGTAAAACAATTTTTCACCGCAGTAATTTTAGCAGGATTCTTTGACCCAATAATTATTTTCATGATGATATGTACTCCTTTTGACAAAGTAAAGGGAGCATAAAATGCCCCCTAAAAAAATCACTTAACTGTTAGCTTTAATCGTATCAACTGTTGTTTGATCACAAGCCTTAACTAATTTAACAATTAGTTCTTTCGCTGCTGCATAATCATCCACATGTACAATCGAGGCATGGGTATGAATATAACGTGAACAAATACCAATAACCGCACTTGGAATACCCTCATTTGATTGATGGACCCGGCCGGCATCTGTTCCGCCCTGTGAAACAAAATATTGGTAAGGAATTTTATGTGTTTCAGCAGTATCGAGAACAAACTCTCTCATTCCGCGATGTGTGACCATTGTCCGGTCAAGGATTCGAAGCAATGCCCCTTTCCCCAATTGGCCAAATTCATTCTTATCACCCGTCATATCATTAGCAGGACTTGCGTCGAGTGCAAAAAAGATATCTGGATTGATCATATTAGCCGCAGTTTGAGCACCACGTAAACCAACTTCTTCTTGGACCGTTGCTCCTGAATAAAGCGTATTTGGTAATTTTTCGTCTTTTAATTCCTGCAGTAATTCAATAGCTAAGCCACAACCGTAGCGGTTATCCCATGCTTTTGCTAATATTTTTTTGGGATTGGCCATTGGTGTAAATGGACAAATTGGCAGAATTGCCTGCCCTGGCTTAATCCCTAACCGCTTCGCATCCTCACGATTATCCGCACCGATATCGATCAGCATATTTTTTATTTCCATTGGTTTATTCCGCTTTGCATCGTCTAATAGGTGTGGTGGAATCGAACCAACGACTCCAATTACAGGACCATTATTGGTCATCACTTGGACACGCTGGGCAAGTATTACTTGACTCCACCAGCCACCAAGCGGCTGAAAGCGAAGCATTCCATTTTCTGTAATCGCAGTCACCATGAAGCCTACTTCATCCATATGACCTGCTACCATTACAGTTGGACCCGTCTCAGCTCCCCTTTTCACCCCAAAAATACTGCCAAGGTTATCTTGAACAAGTTCATCTGAGAATTGAGATAATTGTTCCCTCATAAATTTTCTAACTAAATGTTCATTTCCGGGAGCACCGGGAAGTTCTGTTAATGTTTGAAAAAGCTTTAAGGTTTGATCGTTCATTTTTTTGAGCTCCTTTAGGTTTCTCGGGTTAATTTATGTATATATTTAATTTTACAGAACTTTGGTTTCTCTTTCCATCAATTGAATTTAATATATGTAATAGTATGTTCCTTTCCATAAATACGATATACTGAGAAGAGAATCCTATCTTTTCCAAATTTAACTTTGGGAGGTCCTTTATGAATTGGAAGTCATTTCTCCTCGGTGCAGCGGTCGGGTTGATTAGCGGGTATGCTGCCAAAGAAATCATTTATAGTAAAACAAATGTATCGCCCGAAAAAGTATTAGAACAAGTAAAGAAGCAATTTACTAAGAATGGACCAATCAATGGTTCATGGATACATATGGAAGCAGAGCCGTATGAAAAGCAGCACATCAATTACCTCGTCTATAAAGGCGGCATTTCTAAAAACAATGATGGTACAACTGAGCAATTCGAATTCATTGCCGATGCCCAAACTGGGACCCTTTTGGATATTCGGTCTTTGTCCAACGAACTTGTTTCATAGTAAGAATAGCCGTAACTGAGAGGTTACGGCTATTTCTTTGCTTAATTTTCTCTTTTAATACTTTCAACAATTTGCTTGCCTTCCGAATCCCATTTCACTGCCCGGTAAAAAGCATCATGATAAAAACTAAACCATGCGTTTTTATGTAAACCGTATGGAATCCATTTTTCCTTTGCTGCAATCGAGGTCATAGGATAGTCGTCATAAGCCATCACCCATAACACAGGTTGATGGACATGAGTTGCCATCAGATCAGCCATATGAATTAACAATTCTCCGCGGTCCTCTATAAAAAGGATTGAATGTCCGTTACTATGACCGCTAGTATGAACCATGGTCAGCGCCCCTAAGTTCCATTTTTCTTCAAATGGAACTACCTGCGCTTCAATTGCTTCCCAGTTTTCTTTCCAATATGTATTTTTCGAGCGAATATTAGGGTTACGCATTTCATCCCATTCTACTTGTGAGGTAATGATTTTTGCATTAGGAAAGGCTGAAACGTAATGTCCATTCTCTAGCTTTGTCAGGCCGCCTGCATGGTCAAAATGCAAATGAGTCATCAAGACGTAGTCGATATCTTCTGCATGTAAACCTAACTTATCTAAAGATTCATCCAGCTCTGATTCTTTCGTTACACCAAAATTTCTTAATTGTTTTTCTGATAATTTCCCTTTACCGATTCCAGTTTCAACTAAGAAATTTTTCCCATCCATTTGAATGAACATCGGATCCGTTGGTAATTCAATTTGATTTCTTTCATTGGATGGGTATTTCTTTGACCACAATCCTTTCGGTACAACCCCAAACATAGCCCCGCCATCTAAATTTGTGACACCTCCAGATAACCATGTTACGGTGACACCGCCAATTTTTACTGTTTCCACCCTTCTTCCCCCTTTAACACTTTTTCTATATTTTAACATTGTGGATGTACTTGAAGAAATAAAAAAAGAACAGCTCACTAATGAACTGTCCTGAAAAAACTAGTTTTGATATTTTACTTCGCAGCGATAAATACGGCTTCCTTTTTCTGAAAATTTCTCTTCATACTCTGTCATGATGTTTCCTTCATAATCACTTTTATGAAGATCTAGACTAATGTACTTTAATAATAATCCGTACTCCGAAAAGCTAATTAGAGAATGTTCAAATAACCCTTGGTTGTCTGTTTTAAAATGGATTTCTCCACCATCAACCATAATATCCTCATAAAGCTTTAGGAAGTCCTTATATGTTAATCTTCTTTTTCTATGACGGTATTTTGGCCATGGATCAGAAAAGTTCAAATAGACCTGGTCCACATCATTTTTGGCAAAATATTTCGGCAAATCCACCGCATTTACATTAAGGAGCCTGAGGTTTGGTAAATCGGCTTCAATTAATCGTTCTAAAGCAGTAATGATAACACTATCATATAATTCAATACCAATATAATTTATCATCGGATTCGCTCTAGCCATTTCCGTAATAAATTGACCTTTGCCTGTACCCACCTCAATATGAAGCGGTTGATCGTTATTAAATACTTCATGCCATTTTCCTTTATATTCTTCAGGATTGGCAACAATATATTGAGGATGCTGCTCGATTTTTTCCTTTGCCCAAGGTTTATGTCTAACTCTCATTTATGACACTCCTAAAAATAATATTGTTCGTTACATATATCATGCACCATTTTTCAGTACAAGTTTAACTTAATGGAAAATAAGATCATGCATAAACAAAAAAAGAATTCACAACCTAACAGTGTGAATTCTTGTTTTTAAAAAACACTTGAGAGGGTGTACATTCATGCCATTAAGTCATGATGACCAAGTCACTTTATTAAAAGATATATTAAACAATCATCAAACCGATTGCTGTGGGTCTGTTGCCGAATGTGAACAATTGGAGCGATTAGTGAAATCTCTAATGGTAAACACAGAGGTTGATCAAAATGTTAAGAATATCTTACAGGAAGTATATCAGTATAGCCACCATGGCGTTGGTACAGCTGATTTGGATCAACATATTTTATCTAACCAAGCAAACTTATCAAGTTGGGTAAGTAATATTGATCAATTTTCCTGATTAGCAAATTTCATCCAAGAACTTTATCCACTTGTTCATTTCTTCCAAGCGATTTTTATTCTTATACCATTGAATTGACGAAAGCGTCTGAATGGTAACATACCATTTCATTCGTAACTTTAGGTTATCGGTCAGCTCTTTGCCGTACATGCTTAACCAATCCTGCCAATTTTCTTTTGGAATATACCAATAAAGGAGCAATCCTAGATCAATGGCGGGGTCCGCGATCATTGCCCCGTCCCAATCAATCAAATACAACTGGTTGTCTTCAGCAAGCAGCCAGTTGTTATGGTTAACATCTCCATGACAAACCACTTTCTCATCGCAATAGACATTTAATGCTTCCTTTTTTAAAAAGCTCATTGCATTTTGCACTTCAGGCAAGGAAAGTACCTGTTCATCTAACTCGTTTACCACCGATTGCAATATAGGCTCTGGATGTAAAGGAGAGGTCTCTATCCGGCTTAACATACCCAGCATTGGCTCTGAGCAATGAATCTTCTTTAGCAGTCTAGCAACGAGTTTTTGATTCATTTCTGACGGCTTTAGTTCTCTGCCGGGAAGCCACTGCTGTGCAGTAATTACATCTCCACTTTCCAACCTTTTTGTCCAAACAAGCTTTGGGACAATGCCTTCTGCTGAGAGTACAGCAAGGAACGGAGACGAATTCCGCTTCAAAAAAAGCCTTTGGTCTTTATATTTTGCATAAAAGGCTTCACCTGTTTTGCCTCCAGCAGGGGTAATTTCCCACTCTTGTCCTAGTATATGATCCAAAATTGCTCACCTTCAATTTATGCCGTTCTTATGGGCTTATTCCCCTATATCAGAGGTATAACCTGCGTTGCCGGAAGGTCTTATTTTACCACAGTTTCATCAACAGCTTTTATTTTTTTAAAATAAAAAAAAAGCTATTGAAACCATTGCACACAATAGCCATCTTATTAAATTTTATCTCGGATTACCTTTTTTCGTCAAGTATATCTGCAGAAACTATTTTTTTAGCAAAACATTTATGGAGACTGGTTCGATACTCATCTCTTCCACAAACAAAATCCCATTGGAAGTGATGCCTGCTTTTTCATGATCAACTAAGACCGTCCAATCCCCGTCTGGTAACGTAATAATATGCTTTTTTGTGGTGGGATTGATTAATAAGATTAGTTCATTTTCACCTTTAAACCAATATCCCAACAGGGGTGAAGCTAATGGCATTTGGTGAATATTTGATCGGATTTCTGCAGAAGTTCTCATTCGGAAACAAGCAAATTCCTTACGTACTTGAATAAGTCCTTTTACATATTCTACGTTATCTTTATAAATAATTTTTCTTTCCCAGTCCAGTTGATTGATTTCATCAGAGGAACGATAACTATTCCCATTCCCCTTTTTTGTTCTAAAAAACTCTTGGCCACTGTGTAGGAAGGGGATTCCCTGAGACAACAAAACAATCGCTGTGGCGAGTCGATGATACTTTATTCGTAATGTATCATCTGCATCGGGGAGACATGCTAGAAGTTTATCCCACATCGTGTGGTTATCATGACATTCTACATAATTTATTGACTGAAAGGGTTCATTAAAAGTACCCGGCCCCTGTTTCGTATAACCGATGCTGCCAGTCATGACTTCATTAGCTGCCCCGAGGTAATGTTCATTACCCAAGGCATAGCCTTTATCAAATAAGTTAAATGAGCTTCCCTTGATAGAATCACGAAATTTATCATTGAATTGAGCGATATGTGGCATTTTTGCCTGGTTTCCAATTGTTGCTTTCTGCTCTGTTGGAAGTGGTGTGTTGAGGTTCCAGCCTTCGCCGATGATTATTGTCCCTTTTAAAAGACTATCGCAAACTTTCCTTACCTCTTTCATCGTCTCCACATCCAAGATCCCCATTAAATCAAAGCGAAATCCGTCAATATGATATTCCTCCAACCAATATTGAATGGAATCCACGATGTATTTTCTGACCATCCTGCGTTCCGAGGCAATATCATTTCCAACCCCCGTACCATTTGATGGAAGTCCAATCTCGTTATGACGAAAATAATAACCAGGAACCACCTTTTCAAAAGATGAAGTCTCACGAACATATACGTGATTATATACCACGTCCATGATTACTCTGAGGCCAAGACTATGAACTTGATCAATTAACTGCTTTAATTCGATAATTCTTGAATATGGATTGGCAGGATTCGTTGAATAGCTTCCTTCAGGGGCATTGAAATGAAGTGGATTGTATCCCCAATTATATTCCTTATTTGGATGCAGTTCATCCACACCAGCAAAATCATGAAAAGGCAGGAATTCAATATGGGTAACACCCAAGTCTTTAACATATGCTAACCCCGTAGGTTCCCCATCCATTCCTTTTGTATTTTGCTCGCCAGCACCTAAATACAGCCCCTTATTCTTTACACCACTTTTAGGATGAATCGTTAAGTCCCTTATGTGGGTCTCATATATGATGGCATCCACTGAATTTTCAATTTCAGGTAAGTTAGGGCGCGATCGCTGGGTATTATCAAGTCTTACAACCACTCCAAGTTCGCCATTAAGAGTCACAGCTTTTGCATAAGGATCCACTGCCTCACGCCATTCTTGATTGACTAAGATAAGAAAGCTATATTGATAGAGCTCTATATCACGAGTTATAGCAACGGACCATATACCACGATCTTCTCGTCTCATTTTTACAATTTCTGAAAAACTGCTGTTAGATGGACGTAACTTTAATTTAACCTGAGTAGCAGTGGGTGCCCAAAGCTTAAACCGGGTTAGCCCCTGTTGAAAGGTAACACCGAGATCATTTCCGTCATAATAAAATTTCTTATCAAATTCTTCTGTTCGAATTACGGCACCAATTTGGAGGTCTGTTTTCCCTCCATGCTCATCAATAATCACATATTGCTTTTCAAAGGCATAATCCTTTGAAAATTCGCAAATATATTTCATTTTATTTTCTATTTGTACCTTCTCGATGATTTTCAATGGATGTTCTTGAAAATCACTTGTAATCGAAAAGGAGGATGACAATCCGTGATGATAGGAAAGAGGAAGAAGAATCGTAATGATCTTCATCTCATCTAGATAGGCGAAGAAATTTCGGTCAGTAGCAATCATTCGAGTCCCTCTCTTTCATCTCCACTTCATTCGGACATTTTCTTCTTATTAACACTTCCAGAGCGCTTGCTTGAAGGTCTATCTTCAAGGGTGTAAACCCGATATGCTCCCCATCGGCATGAACAAAAAGTTTTGTTGGAGAATGGATAGAAACACTCCTGCCCGTATAGGTTTTCACCTCTTTAAAATGGATGTGCTTTCCCCAAAATACACTAATAAAAACTAGGAGCAGTTTCCATCGTGTTAATTGATGAACCACGGTAATGTCAAAAAGGCCATCATCTGGTTCAGCGGCAGGGGCAATTTTCATCCCACCGCCATAATATGGTTGATTGGAAGCAGTTACAAACCATGTCTGTTCAAATATATGCTTTTTCCCGTCAATTGATAAATCAATTGTTGAGGTTTTATAAGTAAATAATTTTTTTAGCAAAAAATAAACATAAACCATTCTGCCCAACGAAAGTTTATTTAATATGGCTTTCATCCGGGATTGATTCACTTCATAGGAAATGATGGCATCAAATCCTGCACCCATATTATTAATAAAAAAGTGCTGATTTGATTCAGCCAATGTAACTTTGCCAATATCGATTGGCAAACCCTTATGTTTTGCTAGACGGAGTATCACGGCTAATGCTTCTACAGGATCACCTGGAATTTGAAAGCCTCTAGCAAAGTCATTTCCAGACCCGCCAGGAATAAATCCAAGTATAATGTTATTATTCTTGATTGCCCCATTCATCACCTCGTGCATCGTTCCATCTCCACCTACGGCAATAACAATCTTTTGCTCAAAATTCTTTTGCGCGATTTGTGTTGCAAGAATCTTGGCATGTCCAGGGGATTCAGAAAAAAATGCAAGGTACTTTACATGATTAGCTTTTAGTTGGTGCTCCACTCTTTCCCATATCTTAAAGCAATGACCGTTGCCCGCTTTAGGATTTATAATAAAGTATATTTGCTTCATAATACCAACCTTTATTTTATTTTATTTTATGTGTTTGTGGGTTAAAGGATAAATATTTATGGCTTCATACTTTGGTGTTTTGTTCAGGTGTGTTTGATAAAGCACCACATCAATAGCATCAAATGAAAGGGGCATAGGCTGGAGTTTCTCCCACAGTTTAAGCATATCGTTTTGAAAAGGATGTTCCCCCATCCATTTTCTCGCAAGAGTAATATGGGGACGGAATGGTCTTGTTTCCAGTTGAAACCCTGCCTGTTCACAAGCGGAAAATACCTTTTTTCTGATGGTTTGTAAATGTGTGCTTTCCTCTGTATCTGCCCAGAAAACGCGGGGTGAAGTAACACTTCCGAAAAAACCAAGTTTGTTGATGTTCAATTTAAGTGCAGTCTCATCGCTAAGGGCATTTCTAACGTTTTTATCTGCTTCTGTTAATTTATCAGGCGGGGCACCGCCAAGAAACGCTAGGGTAATATGTAAATCCTGATAATGTACCCACCGGCTAAATGGAATCATTTCCTTAATTTTTTCCATATGATCTCTCATGACTAATTTTGTATGCTCTGGTATTCTTACAGCAAAGAAATAATGGGATCGTTTTTCCATAAGTTATGTTCCCTTCTATAAATAATTCTAGTCTATTTTGTCCTAAATGTATCTATTAGTAGACAGACAATTAGCTGATTTTTTTACAAGGAGTTAATATTTATTTATTATTAGATAGGAAACGAATTATTACGTATTTACTTCAAAGGATAGAAAGGACGCGGGGCCGCTTGAAAGTAGTCAATAATATTGCTGAACTAATCGGAGATACACCACTCGTTAAACTAAATCGATTAGCACCCAAGGATGGGGCATCGGTTTATTTAAAGTTGGAATACTTTAATCCTAGTAAGAGCGTAAAAGACCGTGCAGCATATAATATGATTGTTGAAGCTGAAAAGGCTGGAAAATTAATAACAGGTTCCACTATTATCGAGCCGACCAGTGGAAATACAGGCATTGGCCTTGCCATGAATGCCGCTGCACGAGGATATAAATCGATTATCGTCATGCCTGATACAATGACGGAAGAAAGAATCAGTATTTTAAAGGCATACGGTGCGGAAGTTGTCCTTACACCTGGGGATGAAAAAATGCCAGGTGCCATCAAAAAAGCCCTTGAATTAGCTAACGAGATTCCCAATAGCTTTGTTCCGATGCAATTTGAAAATCACGCGAACTCAGATGCACACCGTCATACTACTGCTGTAGAAATCATTAAAGCCATGAACGAACTTGGCAAACCCCTTGCTGCCTTTGTTGCCACTGCCGGAACGGGGGGAACGATTACGGGTACAGGTGAAACCTTAAAAGCACATTTTGAAAATATAACAGTCCACGTCGTGGAACCAAAAGGCTCGCCTGTTTTGTCAGGCGGAAAACCTGGCAAGCACAAACTTGTTGGTACAAGCCCAGGATTTATTCCTGACATTCTTAATCAGGATGTCTATGATGAAATCCATCAAATCAATGATGAAGATGCCTATGATATTGCACGCAGATTGGCTGAAGAAGAAGGTATTCTTGTCGGACCATCCTCGGGTGGGGCTTGCTTTGCTGCGATAGAAGTTGCCAAACGATTAACCCCTAATGATGTCGTTGTTTGTATTGCCTGTGATACAGGGGAACGGTATTTATCTAGTGATTTATTTCAATTTTAAGTAAAAGACGTGGACACTTCTGTGTTCACGTCTTTAATCCTTAAAAAAGAATTTTATCATTAAGTGCTCCGCATCGTTTTTCAATTTCTAACTCAAACCATTCCTGCAGTAATTTGGTGACAGGACCAGGCAAAGCATCCCCTACACGCTTCCCATCCACTTCAATAATCGGCATTACCTCTGCCGTCGTACTTGAGAGGAACACTTCCTCAGCATCGATAAGTTCATCAAGTGTAAATGTTCGTTCCTCTACAACAATGTTATTTCTTTCGCAGACCTGCAATATCACATCTTTTGTAATTCCCTTTAAAATTAAGTTATCCGACTGATGTGTAATTACCTTGCCATTTTTAATCATATAGATATTTGATGAACTTCCTTCCGTCACATCCCCGCTGCGATGTTGAATTGCCTCAAAGCAGCCCGCTTCGGCAGCTTTTTGTTTTGCTAATAAATTGCCTAGTAAATTTAAACTTTTAATATCACAGCGCAGCCAGCGAATATCATCTGTAACGATTGTTTTTACACCCATCTTCAAACTCTCTAACGGCCTAGAAACTTCCTTCGTATATGCTACTAGACTTGGCCTCACATTTTCTGTTGGGAAAGCATGATTACGAGGGGCGACTCCTCTCGAAATTTGCATATAAATCGTTCCTAATTGAAGTTTATTTTTCTCAATCAGTTCTTCCAGCAAATCATTTAATTGATCCATCGTGTATGGGAGTTTGATTCCGATACTATCTAAACTTTTCACTAAACGATTTAGATGTTCGGTTACTGTGAACATTTTTCCGTTGTAGACACGGATCACCTCATACACTCCATCCCCAAATTGGTAGCCACGGTCTTCTACATCTACCTTTGCCTCTCTTCGCTCAATTATTTTTCCATCCAAGATTGCAAATTTCATTCTCCCATTTCCTCTCTATTTTTTATTTAAATCGTTACTAAAATAACCATATCATTATTCTAATTCTGTTATCAATTTAGCTTTGATTTTTTTATTATGCAAAATTAAGAATAATAATTTAACTAAAAATTCAAATAATTTGTCATAATCCATACATTATAACCCATAACCTATAGTAAGAGTACTACAAGGGAGGGCGAATATCCGAACAATTTTTGTTAATTTTTGAAGATTATTTTGTAAAATAAAGTATATTGGTGGAAATTTTCAGATTTTGTGGTTACAATAAGGATAGATGGACAACATCTAAGTATCCACAGTTATCATCCATAAAAAGGAGTTGTCTGCGCGGAAAAGAAAACTACATATTATTGAAGAGGAATCTTCAAACAGGCTGTCGGTAGAGGGATTAAGCCATAGGTTTGAAAAAAGGATAGGGAGTGGTTCTTTGAAACCTTCGACTAACCGGATGTTAAACCGCATCAAATGTATCTACATGTTTATTCGCAATAATGGAACTGTCACAACGCAGGAACTTGTAGAGGAATTTGGTATCACTCCTCGCACCATACAACGAGATTTAAATGTCTTAGCCTATAATGACTTGGTAATAAGCCCAAGCCGCGGAAAATGGACGACTACACAAAAAAAAGTTAAAATGTCTTCTTAAAACGAAAAGTAACTTAACAGGATAGCATAAAAAAGCACACGAGATTCTCTCGGTGCTTTTTGTTTGTGTCTATTGATCAGGCTGGCCATGTACATAATTAGTGATTTTATTATATTCTTGTTCACTTAAGATGCCGAGCTTTCTAAAAACATATGAATACATGAAAATTCTCCGCTGCAATCGAGGGGTTATGAACATATGAATCATCCTCCTATTTTACTTTATTTATATTCGCCACTTCAAACAAAGTTTCCTTCAACCAAAAAAAATTCTTTTGGTTAATTTTTTAACCTGTGACAAATTCTAAAAGAATCATGCGACAATCCATGGCAAACAGGTAGATGCTTATCCTCTCAGTCTTCAACTCCATTTGACAGTTTTTAATAGTATGGTAATATACTATTATAGAAAAATACTTTAGCGCTTAAAAGCGTCTAAGTGAAAAAGTTTGGTGGGAGAAGACATGAAAAAAAAGCATCAGAATTTACAAAAAGGATTATTACCAAGGCATGTCCAGTTTATGGCTTTGGCTGGTATGATTGGGACGGGGATATTTAAAGGCAGTTCCGATACATTAGCCATTGCTGGACCTAGTGTAGTCGTTGCCTATTTAATTGGCGGTCTAATACTATTTATCATAATGGCTGCCCTAGGGGAAATGGCGCTTGCTTTTCCAAATTTAAATGTACAGCATTTAGTAAACAAAGCATTTGGATTCCAAGTTTCTTATATCGTGGGATGGCTGTACTGGATCAATTGGGTTCTTGTTACTGTGGTTGAATTATTAGCAGCGGGAAGTTTTCTACAATTTTGGTTTCCTACGATACCTTTATGGCTGCTAAGTTTCCTTTGTGCGGTTGTAATCGTAGGAATCAATTTAACTCAAGTAAAAAATTATGGGGAGCTTGAATTTTGGTTTGCAGGAATTAAAATCATTGCACTAGTGGCCTTTATTGTCTTAGGCTTTTCACTCCTCTTTGGTATCATTCCTAGCTCGGTTCAGGATCCGCTCTCAAACTATACAGCACATGGCGGATTTTTTCCGCACGGAATAGGTGGAACGTTCAGTGCCTTTTTAGTCGTCATGTTTTCTTATGGTGGTGCGGAATTAATCGGGATCGCTGTTACGGAAACAAAAGATGCCGAGCGAGTATTGCCTAAAATTATTAAAGGCGCTGTATGGCGTGTAATTATTTTTTATATCTTACCAATTATTATTATTTGCGGACTCATGCCTTGGGATAAAGTTACTGGTGTAGACAGTCCCTTCGTCCAGGTCTTTAGCGCAACCGGGTTACCTGGAGCTGCACATATTATGAACTTTGTCCTTTTAACAGCTGTCCTATCGGCTGCAAATTCAGGAATTTATGCGACTTCAAGAACGCTATTTTCAATGGCACAAAGTGGTGTTGCACCTAAGGGCTTAGCAAAACTCTCTGCAAAGGGAATCCCATTAACAGGAATCATGCTGACGAGTGCATGTATACTGGGAGCTGTCTTTTTAGCCTATTTAACACCTAGTCAGGTAATCGGCTATCTCATGACCATTCCTGGGTTTACTGTGATGTTACTCTGGATCAGTATTTGTGCCGCACATTTAAAACTAAGGCCGCTTTATAAAAATCAACCGGCTTTTCAAGTAAAATGGTATCCATATACGACGATTTTTGCGATTGTATCTTTAAGTATTATCTTTATTGGATTTGTGTTCAATCCAAATAATATTATTGGTTCATCGGTTAGTTTGGCAACGATTGGCTTACTCATCGTCCTCTCATTTATTGTAAAAAAAAAGGGATTGAATGAAATTACCGTCCGATAAATACAGAAAGGCCGACCATTTATTTGGCGGCCTTTTTTGCTATTTCAAGAAGAAATTTTCGAAAAATATTCAATCACATATTGACGAAATTGTTGTCCCGCATCTGATAAATAACGCCTTTTTGACCAGCCTAACCCTATTGTCCTTCGACATTTTGGTTCGATTATTCTGAGTTTGTTTGGAAAGGGATTTGTACCATGGTTCCAGGAAATTTCTGGAATGAAAGCAATTCCTAATCCTTGTTTTACCAAATCTCCTATTACCCCTGGCTCATCTCCTTCAAAAGCTATGGTTGGAACAAAGCCTGCCTGTAGACAAAATTCATCGGTTAGGTTTCTAAATCCATAACCTGTATTCATACTGATAAAAGGCTCGTTCTTTACTTCATGAAGAAATATTTTCTCTTTCCTCGCAAGCCTGTGTTCGGGCGGAACAATTAAGTAAACCTCTTCTGTCATTAGCGGTTCCCAAACAATATCTGTGCCCTCAATAGGCACCGATGAAATACAAAAATCAATCTCAGCCTTTTCAAGTTGGCTTTTCATAGAGGAAGTTGACTCGAGGACTTGTTGAAATTTCACCTCGGGATAATGCTTTAGAAAAGAACTTATTAACTCAGGAAGGACTCTTGGAATACTGACCGCTAAAGTAATTTGAGTTTTTCCCTGATGTGCCTTTTCTGCAATTTCCCTTTTCCCTTCATTTAATTCTAAAAATATCCTATTGACTCGCTCTAAGAACATCTTTCCGTATTCGTTTAGTCGAAGTTGACGATTTTTCCGATCAAATAAAGGAACACCCAAATCTTCCTCTAATCGAGCTATGGTTTTACTTAAAGAAGGTTGGGCAATTTGAAGTTCTTCAGCAGCTTTGGTCATATGCTCAAGTCTGGCAACGGTCTGAAAGTATTTTAATTGTAAAAACTCCATGGATTACGCCCCTTTCAATAGCTTAAAAGCTACTAATTGATAACTAATTATATATTATACAATATAAAAAAAATTATTTATCATAGTGTTTATGTTCAAAATTCACATTCAAAGGGGTAACTATGAAGGGTATTAATTTGATATTTAGAGATTTAAAGATGATGTGGCATCATAAGCATGGAAGGATTGCTTTAGTGTTTCTATTGATCGTTCCGTTAATATATTCCGGTTTCTTTCTAGCGGGTTATTGGAATCCCTATGGACGGTTAGATCAACTACCTGTCGCTGTTGTAAATCTAGATCAAGGATCGATGATGGATAACAAATCGATTGAGGCAGGACAGGAATTTGTCAAAAGCTTAAAACAAAACAAGGATCTTAAATTCTCTTTTCTCTCTGAAAAGACCGCAAACCAAGGTTTAATAGATGGGAAATATTATATGGTCCTGACGATTCCAAAGGATTTCTCAGAAAAAGTCTGTACATTAATGGATGAACATCCTGAACAGGCTAAACTAAAATTTAAAATAAACCCAGGGAAAAACTTTGTTGCATCTCAAATTAGTACTACCGCAACGGAAAAAATGAAAGCTAAAATAGCAGCTAGCATCACGAAATCTTACGCGGATGGCGTATTTTCAAATTTTGTTGAATTAGTAGACGGGTTACGTGCTGCCGGCGACGGTGCGTCAAAAATTAATCAAGGAACGATCGATGCCAAGAATGGAATGATTCAGCTTTCAAATGGTGTCAATCGCTTAAATGATGGTGCAGAAAAGCTAGAGAATGGAAGTCAGCAGCTTTCAAAAGGTCAACAAAAGTTAACTGAAGGGCTTGACGGTTTGAAAGAGGGATCACAATCACTTTCGACAGGCATTGAAAAGCTTTCTGAAGGTCATACCAATTTAGAAGCTGGGACGGAACAATTAACGGAAAGCTTGCAAACTTTGGCTTTGAGTAGTGAAAAATTATCGCAAGGTCAAGCAGGGATGGAAAATACGACAGATGATTTAAGGAGAACTGTGGAACAATTTATTAAAAATCACCCTGAGATGCAAGATGACCCAACTTTCCAACAAATTGCAGCTATGTCGACCGGCTTATCAAATGCAGCTAATTCATTGAGCAATGGTCAAGCCCAACTTACTGAAGGGGCACACCAATTAGTCCAAGGACAAACAAAAGTCCACGATGGAATGAAGAATTTTGGTGAAAAAATCGAAGAAGCTGCCAGCGGGGCAAAAAAATTGTCTGAGGGCACGATTCAATTCTCCGATGGTTTCTCTAAATGGAAAAATGGTTTTGACTCTTTAAACGTTGGAATATTTGATTTAGCAAACGGTGGAGAAAAATTAGACCACGGCACGAATCAGTTAGTAAATGGCTTAGGTCAATTAGCAGTGGGTTCAGATGAACTTGCTGGTAAATTAAATGATGCAGCGAAACAAACGTCTAGTATCCATAATAATGACGAATTAACCTCCATGTTTTCAGAACCAGTGAAATTAGTAGAATCAGATTTATCAGAGGTACCGAATTATGGTACTGGAATAATGCCATATTTTCTATCTCTAGCATTTTATGTAGGTGGAATTATGGCAGCCAACATTCTACCATTAGGACGCAGACAAGACTTAATGGTGAATGGAACACAGCACTTTATTAATAAACTAGGGCTTAAGTATTTGATTGCATTAATACAGGTGGTATTTGTAGATTTAGTTGTCATGTTTGGATTCAAAGTACATGTAGCAAGCGTTCCATTGTTTATTTTATCAAGTATCATTGTCTCTTTAACCTTTATGACGTTCATCCTCATGTTAGTGACGTTGTTTGGTGTTGCAGGGAAATTTATGGCCGTCACATTATTAGTCTTACAATTAGCAACCTGCGGTGGGACATTCCCTGGTGAATTGAGTAATCCTCTTCTTAGCAAAATTGGCAGCATTTTACCGATGGCCCATTCATTACGCAGTTTCCAAGATGTGATTTCTCTAAGGGACTGGGCTGGGCTACAACAGCAAATACTAATCTTACTATTCTACCTAGTAGTAGCTGGTGGTATTGGTTGGGTGGCAAGTCATCTTCAACATTCAAAACAATCCGTGGAGACCTCTCATTAATTAGAAACGAAAAAAGGTGATACCCAACATAATATGGGTATCACTTTTTTCATTCCTTATTGTCCCCTGGTTTAAGAATTGCTGGGTGTTGTTGATGTTCCACTTCTCTTCCATCCGATTCAACAAAAAGCCTAAGCGCGGACAATTTATTTTCCCAAAACAATTCAAAATATTGGAGCCAATCTTTTAATTCATATAACGGTTCCGGCTCCAGTTTGTACCTTGTTTCCCTGCCTGCTTTCCGTTCCTTAACCAGTCCTGCCTCTGCTAATACACGAAGATGCTTAGAGACGGCGGTACGGCTTATCGGGAAATGTTCACTTATTGCCGTGACAGGCATCTCTTCTTTGCTAAGCAGTTTTAATAGCTTTCTTCTTGTTGGATCAGCGATGGCTTGAAAGACATCATGCTTTGCCGAGGAAGCTGCCATTTATGCCTCAACATATCCCTGTAATTTTTTCACAAGACCTGCCCAGCCCTGATTCATATGTTCACGGATTGGAGTATGCGGTTGACCAAATTCAGTGACTTTATTGGCATCCCAGCCTCCATGGATTAATGTTAACTCCGTTTTATCATCTAGTTCTTTTAGTTCGAATGTGAGTGTCCAATCCTTACCCCAATTAAAGGATAGACGGTTTGGAGGATCAACTTGTGTTACCTTACATGGTGACATACCGAATTGGGCTGCATTTAAATGAAATTCATGACCTTCAACTGCCTGAAGATCATTCGGCATGAACCAGGCACTTAGACCCTCTGCTGTAGCCACTGCATCCCATACTTTTTTTATTGGGGCATTATAAACTAAGGTATACTTTATATCCTCTAATGTTGCCTGTGAATCGTTACTCAAAATAATTGCCTCCTCGAATTTTTCTGCGATCTTTTTTTAATTTACGAAACCATTCGGTTTCATATGAAGACTATATAACACCATATGGTTGCACGTCAAGCAGATTTTTTTTAGGCTGTTTGCATCTACGTGAGTTTAATCTTGATGCTGACATTGTTTAAGTCACGTAGACTCCTTCTACGTGACCCTAGTATTGATTCTATTACTGTTTGGGTCAAGTAGACCCGATCTACACCTCTGTTCAGAGTAACCTAATATATCTGTTCTTTTTCCTGTTATTGAACAATATTTTTCCCATAAAAAATTTCATCCATCTCAATCTTTAACCGCTCAGTGATTTCAATATGTTCATCAGGTGTTAAAGTGTCTTTGGTATATCCAAATAAATAATTATTTAAATCGAATTCACGCAGTTTGCATTTCGTGTGAAAAATATGCTCCTGATAGACATTGACGTCAATCATATCGAATAGTTCGCCAACATCATCCGGGATATAATTCTGAATCGAATTGATTTCATGGTCAATAAAGAGCTTATGCCCCGATTTATCCCGTGTAAACCCGCGCACGCGGTAATCAATCGTCATTACATCCGTTTCAAACGATCTGATTAAGTAATGAAGTGCCTTAAGCGGCGAAATCTCCCCGCAAGTGGAAACATCAATATCCGCTCTAAACGTACTGATACCTTCATCAGGGTGAAACTCCGGGTATGTATGAACCGTGATATGACTCTTATCTAACTGCATAACTACCGATTCTGGCAATGGTCCAGGTGATTCTTCAAATGATTCATCTGGTGCATTCGCAACCGGTCCCTCTGAAACCAATAAAGTCACGCTCGCCCCAGCCGGTTCAAAATCTTGGCTCGCGACATTTAATACATGGGCACCAATGATATCCGATACATGCTTTAATATTTTTTGCAGCCTGTCCGCACTGTATTGTTCATCAATATACTTTAAATAAGCTTCACGCTCTTCCCTCGTTCGCGTAAAACAAATGTCATACATATTAAAGCTTAACGATTTCGTCAAGTTATTAAAGCCGTGTAACTCAATTGCCTGCTCGTGAGTAAGTTTCATGACAGTTCCCCCTTAATATTAAGTTATCCATTTCAAGTAAATATTATTAAGATACCCAGAAATCCGTATAGTTAATTATTTTTTACCTTATTTATAATAATTATAATTTAATATTTACTTTTAATTGATATGTGTTATAATTAATTCAGATAAGAAATTAGGAGGAATGCTAAATGACAGTCGAACAAATAATCAACCATCAAATTGCCAACTGGAATGTACTATATACTAAATTACATCGTTTTCACTGGTATGTGAAAGGTCCTCACTTCTTTACCTTGCACGCAAAATTTGAAGAATTATATGAAGAAGCAGCCGCCACAATTGATGAGTTTGCAGAACAATTATTAACGATTGGAGGCCGTCCTGTTTCTACCCTTAAAGAGTATCTTCAACTCTCAACGATTGAAGAAACAAACGAAACACTAACAGCCGAGGAAATGGTACAAGCAATTGTACATGACTTTTCTTTAATCATTGATGAGTTAAAAGTTGGGATGGAGGTCGCTGACCAAAATAATGACGAAGTCACTAGTGATATGTTTTTAGGTTTAGTGGGAAAACTCAGCAAACATAACTGGATGTTGCAAGCTTTTTTACAGGCTTAACCCGTAAATGAAAAAGGACAACGCTTATGGCTTGTCCTTTTTTCATGGGATAAAACTGATTTCTTCCTATATTAAATTTATAAGTTCGCTGATAGAATGTGAAAATTCGCTGATTGAACCTTAAAATTCGCCGATAAAAATAAACATTCATGAAAATAGCCATACCTGGTACTATAAAAAGAGAAAAAGCAGCTTCAATGAGGCTGCTTTTTCTCATATAATGCTATTTCACTTGATAATTTCGGAGTAACTCCACTTCTTCATCAGTTAATTCTCGATATTCACCTAATTCCAGTGTCTCATCGAGTGGCAATGGCCCCATTGAAATCCGTTGGAGATAGACTACTCTTTTTCCAACGGCTTCAAACATTCTTTTGACCTGATGAAATTTCCCTTCCGTAATTGTTAATTCAATGTCAGAACGGATGCCAGATTTTAAAATTTTCAATTCACCTGGCTTGGTTTCATAGCCATCATCCAAGGTAACGCCATTAGCAAACGCCTCAATATCGTCCTGAGTCACTTCACTATCAATGACTGCAAAATACGTCTTCGGAACATGCTTTTTCGGTGAAAGCAAGCGGTGGGCTAATTGACCATCATTGGTGATTAGCAGCAACCCTTCTGTATCCTTATCCAATCTACCAACGGGAAACGGTTCATAGACTTGGTCCTCGAGTTCCAATAAATCGATGACTGTTTCGGTGGAGCTATCTTCTGTGGCTGATAGCACACCTTGGGGCTTGTTCATCATCAAATAAATAAATTCTTTGTATTCGATAATTTCTCCGTTTAAGGTTACAGTTTGTGAGGATGGATCCACATGCTGTTTGGCATCTTTTACAACCACATCATCTACTTTAACCGCACTGCTTTTTAACAGTTGCTTAACTTCTTTTCTGCTTCCATAGCCTAGGTTTGCAAGCATTTTGTCAATTCTCAACGCTTCTCTTCCTCCCAGGTAATTTTAATTTGTTCATGATTCGATCAAGTTTATCTCCAAATAAACGGCTGGCAAGTCCAGATTTTAAGCCAAGATAAAAATAAATTCCAGCGCCCACTGCCGCACAAATAACAATCATTATAACAGATTGAACTTTTGATGCCGGAGAAAGAAATAACAATAATAGTTTGTACATTAATTCTGTGCCCACCCACATGAATCCAGCAAAGATGACAATTAACAAGCTCCTTCTCCAAACAAGTCGGAATGGATAACGGGCATATGCCTTAATAACAATAAAATTGATGAGAATGGCTGCAACATATCCAAGTGTTGTTGCCAATACTGCCCCTCTTGTTTCCATCATTTTTATTAACGGAATATTTAGAGACAGTTTAATTAATAATCCGACAAGTAAACTTAACACCGTAAATCGTTGTTCGTTGATCCCTTGTAATATGGCTGCAGTCACAGAATATAAGGAAAAAAGAATGGCTACAGGTGCGTATGCCCTTAATACTTCCGTACCAATTACATCATGCTGATAGAATGCTGTATAAACAGGTTCTGCCAATAACGAAAGACCGATAGCTGCAGGTAACGTTAAAAATAACAGGACCTGAAATGTCTGATTTAACTGTTGGTTTAGGCTTGCTCCTTCACCCTCAACGAAGGCCCTCGTTATACTTGGTACAAGGGTTAACGAAAATCCTGTTGCCAGCGAAACTGGAATAATAACAATTTTATGGGATTCAAAGTTCAAAATAGAGAAAAAGGATTCTGCAAATTTCGCTTTCCCGATTTCTGCCATTGCCTGACTAAAGGTGAATTGATCAATCGCCTGAAATAAAGGGTTGGCAATTCCCACTAATACGAAGGGAAAAGCATAAACAAGAATTTCTTTATATATATCCTTAAGAGAGATATCAATTGTGCCCTTATCATGTATAAGGAGTTCGTCTAAATACGGCTTTCGTTTATACCAATACCAAAATAAAACGAATAAACCTCCAATAGCCCCAATAAAGGCAGCAAACGTCGCCACACTTACGGCTGTTACCATTTTGCCATTAAAAATATGCAAGACGGCGTAGGCCCCTAGAAGGGTAAACGCAATCCTGACAATTTGCTCCACGACTTGAGACAGTGCAGAGGGGCCCATCGATTGGTGCCCTTGAAAGAATCCCCTAATGAGGCTCATGAATGGAACAACAATTAGCGCAAAGCTTACAGCTCGCATGACCGTTGTGACACTATCTAAATTTGCCTTTTTATCACCAACACTCATTTCCGCTAATGTCGGTGCCGCAAGATACATCACTAAAAAAGCCATAACCCCTGTTAACATCATAATGACTAACCCTGATTTAAACAGCTTCCTGCCAACTGCATATTCCTCAAGAGCATTATATTTTGAAATAAATTTCGAAACGGCAAGCGGCACACCAGCTGTTGCAACGCTAATAAAAATCGTATACGGCACATAGGAAAACTGATAAAGCGTAGTCCCTTCCCGACCGACAATTTGAAAAAATGGTATAACATAAATTAAGCCGATCACCTTTGAAAGTATCGTTCCTAGCGTTAATATAAATGTTCCTCTTAAAAGCTTAGACTGCATAAAATCCCTTCCTACCCGAAGAAATACGTGCGCTTTTTCACAAAAATTAATAGACTTTTTTTGCACACTATAGTAGTTTACAACTTCTTGCTCCCGGACGCTACTAACAACCAAGTGAAATTTATGAAAATATGGGCACATTCGTTTTATTTTGATGATAAATGTTTATAATGGAGTGATGGATTAATAAAAAGTTGGTGTATATATGGAATATGATGTAATTGTCATCGGCGGTGGCCCATCAGGTTTAATGGCGGCTATTGCCGCTGGTGAAAAAGGCGCAAAAGTTCTTTTAATAGATAAAGGTGACAAACTTGGCAGAAAACTAGCGATATCCGGAGGCGGACGCTGTAACGTTACCAATCGCCTGCCGATTGAAGAAATCATTAAGCACTTGCCGGGAAACGGGAAATTTTTATATAGTGCCTTTTCTATCTTTAGTAATGAAGATATTATTAAATTCTTTGAGAAATTAGGAATTGCCTTAAAGGAAGAAGATCACGGCCGGATGTTTCCAGTCTCTAATAAAGCACAGTCCGTTGTGGACGCATTACTAAATCAATTAGAAAAACTTCATGTTCGGGTCTTTAAAAATAGCCCTGTCCGTGAACTCATCTATGAAAATGGGCAAGTTTCGGCTGTTTCTCTTAAGGACGGTCAAACAATTACAGCTAAATCAATTGTGATTGCGGTCGGTGGAAAGTCTGTCCCTCATACAGGTTCTACAGGTGATGGCTATGCATGGGCTGAAAAAGCGGGTCATACTATTACTGAACTTTTTCCAACCGAAGTTCCAGTGACATCGAAGGAACCATTTATAAAAAACAAAGTCCTTCAAGGATTGTCGTTAAGAGATATCGATTTGAGTGTCTTAAATCCCAAAGGAAAGCCCCTCATCTCGCATCGAATGGATATGATTTTTACCCATTTTGGACTAAGCGGTCCTGCTGTCCTTCGCTGCAGCCAATTCGTGGTGAAAGCAATGAAAAAGTGGAAGTTAAACGAAGTAACCATGAGTCTTGATGTCTTGCCTGATAAGAAAGAGGAAGAAGTCTTTCAAGAAATTCTATCACTTGTAAAAAGTGAGCCTAAGAAAAGCATTAAAAATACACTCAAAGGGCTCGTCCCTGAACGTTACCTCCTGTTTCTTTTAGAGCATAACGGCATTGACCCATCTGAACAAGGCAGTACTATTTCTAATGAAAAAATTCGTAGTTTTACAAAAAGCTGCAAGCACTTTCCTATTAAAGTCAACGGCACCCTACCTCTTGAAAAAGCGTTTGTCACTGGCGGCGGTGTGTCTGTAAAAGAAATTGAACCGCAAACGATGGGATCGAAACTAATGAATGGTTTATATTTTTGCGGTGAAATCCTAGATATCCACGGGTACACAGGAGGATATAATATTACCTCTGCACTTGTAACGGGAAGATTAGCTGGAACTAATGCAGCCCTATCTGCAAAAAATAATAAGGTCTGACAAGTTGTCAGGCCTTATAAATAATCATCGCTGAAAAACAGTAAATCTGCTCCTCTTCTTCTTCCTCTGCCATTGCGGCCACATTATATTTAATATCAAGCAGACTTGTTTCATCCAGCCCTTTTAAAAAACGATTCATTTCCTTTTCCAAATCCTTCTCATGTTCCCGGTCAAACAACTTCACTTGTATCATGTTCTCTCCCTCTCTTTTTTACTACTATTCTTACCAGTTTTCTGAATTTTAAAAATCTATTCTTCGTAAAAAGTTAAGTTTATTTTAAGTTTAAGCTTGTAAACTTCCTTTTAGAAAAACTGTTTTTCATTTTGAAAGGAGAATAAACATGTATAAAAAACAACGAATCTCATGGGGCGTTAGTTTTGGAAGCTTAGCATTAGTAGCCGGATTGGTCTCATATTTTGGAATACCTAACAACAATCAATCTAGCAATCAAATAGCGCTTAATCAAGGGCAAGCGGCAAATAATAATTCCTTTCAGCAATCACAGGATGGCTTTTCTACACAACAGCGCAACGGACATGGACATGGTTTCGACCAATCTATGAGAGGAGATAGCTCATCGGAAACTGATGGTTCAACCAATAATTTTAATTATAATGAACAACCCTCAACAGGTAATGATCCATTCTATGGAAATAACAATCAACAAGGGCAATTCTCAAGTGGCGGCGGTCCTGGAATGGGGCAACATGGCGGCTTTGATACAACTACTGGTGGCACCTGATGGATACCTTAAAATAACCATATACCTACTGAAGTCGATTCCTTAATGTACAGGAAATCGGCTTTTTTAATGGGGTGGAAACTTCTTTAGCGTTGTAAACCGTATTTTCCTGACAAAACCGCTGCTGTGGTGACTCTATTTTTCCCAGAATAAAGGACAAAAATCCGCATTTGTAATATAGCACCTCCCGGACAAGTAGCATTTAATATACAGAAATAAAAAATAAATTAGACAACGGAAGGATGGATTTATATGTGTGGATCTCATAATAAAACATCATTTTGCTGCCCAGAGGCAGAGATTTTTACAGAAGAAATTTGTGGCAACCTTGAGGGACCGATTGATCAGGCGGTGTGGACAGCACCTACACCAAGTGACTATTTTCAAGGTACTTTCACAGTGACTAACACTGGAAACTCACCATTTATTTTTTCGGTAAATGGCGTTGTCTTAACTGTACCACCAGGAAGCACTGTATCATTATCGGCGAATAATCCAGTTAGCTTGATTGTTACTTTAGGTGCAGAAGATAGAGGCAGATTTTGCATCACTTTGTACAAGCGTGTTTTCGCTTAATCCTCTATAACAAAAGGGAGGACAGACACAACCGGCTTTTCCGGTGGTCTTCCTTCCTTTTACTTTTGTTGGTATCCCTAGAGGAATCAGTTATTCTGTGTATTCCGTCTCTCCAGTCCATGCCAGCATCCCGCCAACCATATTACGAACCTTATATCCTTGATCCTGCAAATAATGGCAGACATTTCCGCTTCGTGCACTGGAGCGGCAAATAAAGATATACTCTTTTTCCTTGTCAAAATAGTCGAGATTATCAGGGATCTCACCCATACGGATATGCTTTGCCCCTGGGACCATCCCGAATACAACCTCATGATCTTCCCTTACATCAACCAGCTCAAGTTTTTCCCCTGCCTCAAGCTTTTTTTGTAATTCTTCTGGTGTAATCGTTTGAATTTCTTCCATCAAATCCATCCCCTTTAGGAAAAACAGCCCCAGAAAAGGGGCTGCTCTTTTTAATTAATTTGCAACGATATTTACAAGTTTCCCAGGAACAGTAATAACTTTACGAATTGTTTTTCCTTCAATTTGTTCCTTAATTTGGGCATCTTCCATGGCGATACCTTCAAGTGACTCTTTACTTGCATCTGTAGGTACCATTAGTTTTGCTTTTACTTTCCCATTAACCTGGACCACAATTTCAACTTCATCATCCACTAGTTTTGCCTCATCATAGGCAGGCCATGCTTCGTAAGAAATTGTTTCATTGTGACCTAACTTTTCCCAAAGCTCCTCAGCGATATGCGGGCAAACAGGAGCAAGCATTTTAACGAATCCTTCAATGTATTCCTTTGGAAGAACGGTTGCTTTATAGGCTTCATTAATGAATACCATCATTTGAGAAATTGCTGTATTAAATCTTAAGCCCTCATAATCCTCTGTCACTTTCTTCACCGTTTGATGATACACTTTTTCCAAAGTAGAGGCTTCTTCATTTGTTTGGATTTTTGGATTTAATTCCCCGTTTTCTTCCACCAATAAACGCCAGATACGATCTAAGAAGCGGCGGGAACCATCCAGCCCATTTGTCGACCAGGCAATCGAAGCATCAAGCGGCCCCATGAACATTTCATAAAGGCGAAGGGTATCAGCACCGTGGCTGCCAACGATATCGTCAGGGTTTACGACATTCCCTTTTGACTTACTCATTTTTTCATTTCCTTCACCTAAAATCATTCCTTGGTTAAATAACTTTTGGAATGGTTCTTTGGTTGGAACAACCCCAATATCATACAAGAATTTATGCCAGAAGCGCGCATAAAGTAAATGTAGTACGGCATGTTCGGCCCCGCCAATGTAGATATCAACAGGTAACCAATGATTTAATTTTTCCTCCGAAGCAAGTGCCTGATCATTTTTCGGATCAATATATCGCAAATAATACCAGCAGCTGCCAGCCCATTGCGGCATCGTATTGGTTTCACGGCGACCCTTTTTACCTGTTTCTGGGTCTACGACATTGACGAAATCGGAGATAATCGCAAGTGGTGATTCACCAGTTCCAGATGGACGAATTTCTTTCGTTTTCGGTAACATTAATGGAAGCTGGTCTTCAGGAACGGCAGTCATTGTGCCATCTTCCCAATGGATAATTGGAATAGGTTCTCCCCAATAACGTTGGCGGCTAAACAGCCAATCACGAAGGCGGAAGGTTACTTTCTTTGTGCCGATTCCTTTTTCTTCTAACCAAGCAATCATTTTTTGAATGCCTTCAGCTTTATCCGTGCCATTTAAGAATTCTGAGTTAATGTGTTCCCCATCGCCTGTGTAGGCTTCTTTTTCAATATCTCCACCCGCGACAACGGCTTTAATCGGAAGGTTAAATTCTTTTGCGAATTCAAAGTCACGCTCATCGTGAGCAGGAACTGCCATAATGGCACCTGTACCGTAACTTACTAATACATAATCAGCAATCCAGATTGGCATTTTCTCACCATTTGCAGGATTGATGGCATAGGCGCCAGTAAATACGCCAGTTTTTTCTTTTGCAAGATCAGTACGCTCTAAATCGCTCTTTGTCTTCACTTTATCTAAATAAGCTTCAACCGCAGCGCGTTGTTCAGTTGTTGTAATTTTATCAACAAATGCATGTTCAGGAGCAAGCACCGCATACGTAGCACCGAATAAGGTATCGGGACGTGTTGTGAAAACCGTGAATGTCTCTTCGTGCCCTTCGATCGAGAAAGTTACCTCAGCACCTTCAGAACGGCCGATCCAGTTGCGCTGCATTTCCTTTAAGCTTTCTGGCCAATCCAGTTCTTCTAAATCTTCAAGTAAACGGTCACCATAAGCAGTGATTTTTAACATCCATTGCTTCATCGGACGGCGTTCAACAGGATGCCCGCCGCGTTCACTCTTGCCATCAATGACTTCTTCGTTTGCGAGAACTGTTCCAAGAGCCGGACACCAGTTTACCGCAACTTCATCAATATAAGCCAAGCCTTTTTCGAATAACTTTAAGAAAATCCATTGGGTCCATTTGTAGTATTCAGGGTCAGTAGTGTTAACTTCCCGATCCCAATCATAGGAAAATCCTAATGATTTAATTTGGCGGCGGAAAGTGTTGATATTCTGTTCAGTAAATTCCGCTGGGTCGTTCCCCGTATCTAATGCATACTGCTCTGCCGGTAAGCCGAACGCGTCCCAGCCCATCGGGTGAAGCACATTGTATCCCTGCATCCGCTTTAAGCGGGAAAGAATGTCGGTTGCAGTATAACCTTCAGGGTGTCCAACGTGTAGTCCTGCACCTGATGGATATGGAAACATATCTAAAGCGTAGAATTTTCTTTTATCGTATTCTTCGCTTGTTTTGAATGTTTTTTCTTCTTCCCATTTCTTTTGCCATTTCTGTTCGATGTGATTATGATCGAAACTCATACTGCTCTTCCTCCTAAAAAAAAATAAAAAACCCCCTCATCCCAAAAAGGGACGAGAGGATTGTATGTATCTTCCCGCGGTACCACCCACATTAGTGTTTTAAACACTCGCTTCATTCATCCTTAACGCGGAAAACGGCAAGCCTTACTATTCCTTCACGCTTGCAACTCAAAGGCGAGTTCATGATGTACCCGGTTGACTTCCACCAGCCGTCAACTCTCTATCGCACGGGTATTAACCATTACTACTCCTAATCACAGTCTTTTCAATATAAACTATTACGGTAATTGTAATAAATTTTTAATGAATATGCAAGTAAGGTTAAATAATTAGGGCTTTTCCCCAAGCAAAGAGCTGTTAACTTACATTCTATATTATTAAAAAGGAATGATTTTCTTATGGGACCTACGTTTTATAGTTGGAGTAAACCTTTCAAGTCTTTTTCTGATTCTAATACCGATACCAATTCTGCCTCTGATTCTGACTCTGATTCTGGCTCTGATTCTGGCTCTGATTCTGGCTCTGATTCTGGCTCTAATTCTGGCTCCTGTTTATCCCCAGACCAGGAAATAAGCGAGATGGTATGTAATAATATATGTGGGAATTTGTTATTGAACGACCAGGTTTCAAAATTGGAGATTTGGAGAAAGAGCATTGAGCCAGAAGCTACTGTAACTATTTCCGTATTCAATAGCGCAAGGAACTCTGCAGCCATTCAAGTTATGGTGATTAGAACTGTAGGAAATCCTCTTCAATTCACCATTCCTCCTGGAAATACAATCTCTGCAACAATTGATGATGCTGAATCAATAAGAGTAGCTCGGGTAGGAGTAGGGTTAACGGAGGGGAAATTTTGTTTGGATGTGTGTTACCCTGTTTTTAGCGATGTCAATAATTAAAATAAAAAAAGTTGAAATGTGTTAAAAATAGTAGCCTCACTTAGTAACCTCTTGCTTTTTCATTTAACAAAAGCAAGTAAAAAGCAAAATTCCTATATTTTGGAACTTTGCTTTTTACTACATACTCCACTTTAGCTCATCACTTTGTCCACCTCACGTGGACAAACGTTAGATTTGTCCACGTATGGTGCCTGACACCATTTTCGTTTTTAGACTTCGATCGTAAAGTAATGTGGTTACAATGGCGATTAGGAATAGCCCAATCAATACAATGAATAATGCTGACATGTTATAGATGTCGACGATCATTCCACCTAATAAGGGTCCTATCATTCTGCCGCCAGTGGCGGTACTGTTGACGATTCCTTGGTAGAAGCCTTCACGGCCCTTTGGTGCTAAGTTAAAGGCGACAGTTGGAACGGCTGGCCAGATAAACATTTCTCCGATAGTTAAGATAATCATTCCGACAAGGAAACCTGAAAACGCAGTTGATTTTCCTGCAACTATAAATGAAACAATAAAAATACCTATTCCAATCATCATTTGCAGTTTAAGTGACGCAGAAAGGCGCTTCAAGGCACTATTTAGGAGTGGTTGGGCAACGACAATTAAAGCTCCGTTAATCGACCATAATAAGCTATACTGCTTTAATGAAATACCGATTTCTTGAGTATAGGAAGAAATCGTGGTTGTCCATTGAACGTAGGCAACCCAGCACAGCAAATAGCCTGAGCATAGTATTAATAAGGCATACAGGTTTTTTCTATTCTTAACGATTGGAACATTTATATCGTTGGTTGCCTGTTTTCCAGACTCCACTGAAATTCCTTTATAGCCAAATAGCGCTATAAGCAAAAAGAGGATATACATAATGGTATTGGCAAGGAAGATGAGTTGAAAGGAGTAAGCGGCAACAATCCCGCCAAGGGAAGCACCCAAGGCTACCCCAAGGTTTTGGGCAACATAAATGGCGTTAAAGGCTTTACGCCCACCTTCTTTCCAAACTGACCCTGCCATCGCATACATCGATGGAAAAATAATACCGGTACCAAATCCAATGATGATTTGGAATACAATATATTCGGGCCATCCATGCCAAAACGTTAAACCGATGAGTGCTGCAAGGGTAATACTAATTCCTATTATGATAGATTTGTAGCCGCCTATTTTATCAAATAGACTGCCGCCATAAAGGTTTCCAATCACACTAGCTGCTGAATTTAACATTAAAACAATCCCGGCAACCGATAGTGATTTACCCAAATGGTCGTGGATATAGATTGTATTTAATGGCCACAGAAATGAAGAGCCTGTGACATTAACGACCATCCCTATTATTAAGAGCCATAAGGCACGTGGCATATATAAAACGCCCCTTTACATATTACAATTTAAATTACCAAGGATATATTCTATTATTTTTTCTAGCGTGGCGCAATGTTATTTGTTTTCCAGTGGGGAGTAGGTGTAGGGGATGTGATGAAGATTTGGCGTTCCCGCCAAATTAGTCCGGGATTCCGCTGATTTTCTAGTTTATTCCGCCAACTTGGGCAGAATTCCGCCAAAGTGTGATAGGATTCCGCCCAATTAATGATTGATTCCGCCAAACTCAATTTTCCCCTTAAATTAACGAATTAGGGAAAAAAGAAAACACTGTCCACATAAAAGCAACAGTGTTTTCCTGACCACAATATTTAGGGTTATTTCTTCGGCACTGCCGGCACTACCGGTGCTTGCGCAGGGAAGTAGCTATTCACAGCGGCATCTTTTTTCTTCTCATTATCCTTTTCATCGAGAACAGCCTTTTTCACTTTTTCAATTTCCTTGTCTACCTCTTCCATGTTAACGCCTTTTTTAACAAGCTCTTCTGTGGCAAGCCGGACTGCTTTGTTCGATTGGACAACTGATTCTCTTAGTGAATCCATCGAACCCTGGGGGTTATGGAAACCGGCAGAGTTTTCAGCTGCGATAATATCCCAGAACCATTGACCTTTACGGACAAATTCTTGTGCTTGCTTGATTTTTTCTTGACTTACACCAGTTGTAATCATTTTATTTACATAATAGTGTGATGTTGTTGAAATGTCTTGTGCTTCGTGTAATGCACTGACATTCGCTTCTTGAATTTCAAGGACACGCTCCTTCAATTTATCTAAATCACGGTCGCCATGACATTGACCGCAAGAAGTTTGCATAGTTTTAAGTGGTGAAGTCCACCAGTGGGATGTGATTTTTCTTTTCCCATCGACGCGCTCATATGGCATATGGCAGTCAGCACAGGAAACATTCGCTTTACCGTGCGTACCTGACGAATGGGTTTCATATTCGGGGTGCTGCGACTTTAACATCGGTGTCCCAGAAATATTACTAATCCAGTCTTTTTCAAATCCCTTTTCTTTAGCAATGGTGCTGTAATACTCATACATTTCTTCAGGTTTAAATCCTTTTGTCCACGGGAAAGTTACTTCACTATTATCAGCCGCGAAATAATACTCTACGTGGCACTGTCCACAAACATAACTGCGCATATCGTTCTTGGTTGGATTGGATATATCTACACCTTTCGCTTTCAATGCCTTATAAAAGCTTGGACGAGTCACACGCAAATCCATTGTTTTTGGATCATGACAATCGGAACAGCCGATTGGGGAATGTCCCATCGCTTCACCTTTTGGCCAAATATCTTTATTAAAATTAGCCCCCCAATAGCTGTCGCCCATTTCTTCAATCATTTTTGGAACAGCTGTTGATTTACAGGTATAACAAGAACCAACCGATTTATCTGTAATCCGTTTAACGCTGCGAATATCTTCTAAAGCGTATGTATGTCCACGCTCCTCATTATACTCGGTCGCAAATCCATATCCGTTGAAAAGGATGGGTAACAATGGCTCTTTATCTGCCTCATACTTACTGTGCTTTACAGAACCCCCGTAAGTAGTATCTTCCATCTTTTCATTTTTTTTGTAACTATTATATTGAAGTGGAAATAAGTCCTTAAACGCTTCATTGCTAATTTCATCGGCTGAGAGGCCTGTTGTATTCTTACCCGCAGCAGAGGCTGTTTTCTCACTGGATTCGTGGCTGCACCCAGTAATAATCAAAACAATTGCTAGCAGGAGAAGATATGCCCCATATCGAAACCTTCCCATTTCTAAAACCCTCCCTTATTTTCTATTAACTCTCCTGAAACAGGTGGCTTATTATAACTGTCATCTTTAAAGCCTTTCCCGTGTGGTACTGTTTTGTGACAGGATATACACTTTTCCTTTGCATCATGAGATACATTACTTAGCGTACTCTTGTGACAAGAACTACAGTTGTCATTCATGATTTTTTCAGTGCGATCGGTGGCCTCAATCACATCCGGAATCTTCTTTGTTCCGAGTGTGTTGAAATAAATATGTGTCATCCCAGCGCGGCCTTTAAAAAATAATTTCCCCACTTCACTTTTATGTGGCAGATGGCAGTCATTACACTGTAAATCCGAGTGCGTAGAACCCATAAATGACTTATGCACGGATTTCATCGTATGACAGTTTTGACAAAAACCAGGCGAATCCAAATAGGCCATTGTTTTTACAGTTGAAAAAGATAAAAACACACCAATTAGAAGTGCCAACACAATTAAAAACTTTTTGTCCATTTTCAGAAATTTTTTAACCATTCCTTCACCTCCCATAGAATATCTCTTCTCTCTTTTTTATAGTTAAAGTACATTTTTGTACTTTAATCCCAATGAATCACCTTTTTCTCTTCCTTATCAAAAATGTTAGTGCACCCACTGAGAGGACTCCAATCCCACTAATTGCTCCAATTGCAAGATTGGTTGGTTTATAATCCGTCGTCTTTTCAATGGATTGTGCATTCATCAGTTCAGATGTCGGTTTCGATTCGCTGCGTGTGTAGAATAGGGTAAAGGTTTTTACTTCACCAGCTTTTACATCATGAAATAGATAGGAATGGGTATTTTCCTCACTGCCATGGTTCTGTGCTTTATCAGATGCGGGTATAAGCTTGACATTTTTTGCCCCAGATGGCTCAGTAAAGGTTACATTCACCAAATTAATATCGGCAAAACTTTTAAATTGGTACTGAAGAGATTTCACATCTTTTTTTACATGGATGCCGTCTGAATAAAACTCAATCACAAATTTATAACGTTCGTTAGGTGCAATTACTTCACTGGTTGTCCAGGAGATGGTCCCTTTTTCAAGATCATTTATGTATTCAATTTCATAAGTCTTGCTAAAATTACTAGAGTAATCTGCCACATAGCCAATCCGAAAATCCTTATCTTTCATTGGAAGGGGAATTTCAATTCTTCCTGTTTGTGGCTGGCTCGAGTTGTTAACCATTGTACCTTGATATCCAATTAATAGTGGTACATGGTCCTTCTGGTGATCGTTTGGATGGTAGGCAAATTCGGGCATTACTTGAATGGATAGCTCTTCCATTCTTAAAATATTTGTATCTTCAGCGAAACTATGTGATGGGCATAAAAAGGTAAGGAATGTGCTGACAATCAATAGGTACTTTTTCATTCATTTTCTCCTTTATTAGATGTGGATGAAATGTGAACTCGTTCACATAATAGTCAAAAAAGGGGTTAGATGAACATTTCTTCCATGATACATCTATCATAGAGTGGAGGTTTCTGAGCTGAAATTTCTTATCCATATCTTATTTAAACCATGAGTTGAAAGCGCAAACTGTGACGTACGTCACATATAAATTAACACTTGTTACCAAACTGTGAACGGAGTTTTCCTTCTATTTTTAAGGTGTTTTTATTGTAAAATTGTAATGCCAAGTGGTTATAAGCACTTTTTTATGTATTTTTCGAAAAATTAATTTTCAAAAAAAGAACCCCTCAATGAAAAAAAATTGAGGGATTCTTCCTTGTTTTAAGAGGACTGACCTTTTTCTTGGTGGAATTTAGATTTTACGGGCTGCCCACCTGATTTTTCATAGTTCTTCTTGGATTGCTTAACAAGATCGAAATCTTGCCCAAGTTCTAAATCTTGATTATTTATTCCATTTCGTGTTTTTTGTTCAGGATTTTGTTGTTTAGAACGTTTTTTCAAAGGTTTTCCCCCTCTAGAATCATGGTATTCTGAAGCTGCTGCAGCTGGAGTCTCATTCTATGGAGCTGTTCCCGTTGCTGCGAGTTTGCACTAAGTGCCATTTTGGCAATGTCTTGATAAGTATCTTCAACCTGCTGCAGCGCCTTTGTGTAATCATCATCATTATAATGCTCTTGGAGACTGCTTTGTTTGTATTGTTCTTGTGCAAAGCGAACTGTGTCCTCAACCTGTTGCATTAAATCGTCCATAGAGTCGCGAGTAGCCATCTAAGAACCCCCTTCTATAATAACTGGAATCCCCGTGTAAGAAGCATAATGCTTCATTTCTTATTTTGTTCTCCATTTTCTTTCCTATAACATAAACAGTTGAATAATTATTACCAGCCAGTTCCGTAAATAATTACGTTTGGATTAGCTGGCCACATCATGATAAAATTGTTGTTATGCGCTTTTTAATTTTTTAAAAGGAGGTTTTCTGATTGGTTCAGATGAGACCTTTTATATATGCTTCTGATGATAAACGTTACCATACTTGGAATTACCACTTACGCCAAGAATTTGGTCATAAGGTGTTTAAAGTCGCGCTTGATGGCGGCTTTGATTGTCCGAACCGGGATGGCTCGGTTGCGCACGGAGGCTGTACGTTTTGTAGTGCGTCAGGGTCTGGTGATTTCGCCGGCAATCGAATCGAACCCCTAGAAACTCAATTCAATAATATTAAAGAAAAAATGCACACGAAATGGAAAGATGGCAAATACATGGCCTACTTTCAAGCATTTACAAATACCCATGCACCAGTAGATGTACTTCGTGAAAAATATGAATCCGTACTAAAGCATGACGGTGTTGTAGGTTTATCGATTGCTACGCGTCCTGATTGTCTGCCAGATGATGTGGTCGAGTATTTAGCAGAACTGAATGAACGTACCTATTTATGGGTTGAGCTTGGTCTCCAGACAGTTCACGAACGAACAGCCTTACTCATCAATCGTGCCCATGATTTTCAGTGTTATAAAGATGGGGTAAATAAGCTAAGAAAGCACGGCATTCGTATCTGCTCCCATATTATTAATGGATTACCACTAGAGAACTATGACATGATGATGGAAACTGCTCATGAAGTTGCCAAATTGGATGTTCAAGGAATAAAAATTCATTTGCTCCATTTGTTAAAAGGAACACCCATGGTCAAGCAATATGAAAAAGGAATGCTCGAGTTTATGTCCCAGGAAGACTATGTAAAATTAGTATGTGACCAATTAGAGATTTTACCACCCGAGATGATTGTTCATCGGATAACAGGTGATGGTCCTATTGATCTAATGGTTGGACCGATGTGGAGTGTGAACAAGTGGGAAGTCTTAAATGCCATTGATTCGGAACTGAAGGAACGAGAAAGCTGGCAGGGGAAATTTTATCAAGGACTATTGGTGAAGTAATCATGAAAATAGACAAGATTCTTTTGTTTGCGAAAAATCTACTCAAAAAAGCGGTTCATCCAGGCGATGTCGTAATTGATGCGACAGTCGGAAATGGCTATGATACAGTTTTCTTGGCAGAACTTGTTGGAGCCTCAGGCCACGTATTTGGATTTGATATTCAAGAAGAAGCAATTGCCGCAAGCAAAGAACGGGTGATCAAGAAAGGCCTGTCAGAGCAAGTTACACTATTTCAATCAGGGCACGAACACATTTCCCAAATGATCCCCAACAACTGTCAAGGTAGAGTAACGGCTGCAATTTTCAACTTAGGATATCTGCCTGGCAGCGATAAAACAATTGTTACTCGACCTGAAACAACGATTGCTGCCCTGCAACAACTATTGGAAATGATTGTTCCTGAAGGAATCATCGTACTTGTTATTTATCATGGCCACAAGGGCGGGGCCGAAGAGCGTGATTCCCTGCTTGATTATTGCCAAAAGATTGATCAAAAAACGGCACATGTGCTTCAATACCAATTTATTAATCAACAGAACAATCCAGCATTTATCATTGCAATCGAGAAAATATAAAAACCAGGCCTAAAAATTGGCCTGGTTTTTATTTTGAGATTAATCTTGTGACAAAAGCCGGTACTGATTTTTGCACTGAACGGTAGGCAAGACCATTGAAATAGAAGAAATAGCTAATCCAACCGCCGGTTTTAATCATACCTTTGGCTAATTTCCTAACGCTCTTCTGTTTGCGAACCTTGGAATCTGATAAATAAATTCCTAACAGTCCGCGGTTAATCAAGCGATGGAAATTTTTATGAGGAAGAAATTCCGTGTGTCGATCGGCTTCCCTGACAAAATGGTTCAACCGTTGAAACAGCATTTCCTCATTATCATAATAGGTACAAAAGTTTAAATCTCCCCCTATAAGGTCTTCCTCTTGATCAATAAAATAATCTAAAAGAATATGTAAGCCCTGTATATATGGAAAGTATCCATTTCGAATATTATCCGCATCACCCAACTGAAAATCATCACGATGAGCGTAGGACACAAGGCAAAAAATCCCTAAGGTAGAACCCGAACAAGCTGAAAATTCATACCATTCCATTTCCGGCAAGTGGTGTTGGTTTTTTTGAAACCATTTTTCAAGGCGTGGTACCCGCTCTTCATGAATGACATGTTTGTGAATTTGCAATTCACAATAGTACTGGCATAGTTCAAGCAAATAATTTTTAATTTCTTCATAATTCTTAATATCTCTTAGGACAGAGCGACAGGTCTCCGATAAATCATTTAAATAATTACCATCGTCCTGGTCTTCGCGGAGCCGGTAATAATTTTTCTTATCTGCCTTAATGACAAGCGCATCTGCCATGGATTCATGGAGCGCTGCAAAATCCTCAGGATCCAGTGAGGTAGACCGGTCACAAAGATTATCCAAATAATCACTAATCGTTTGATAGGCAACGATAAATTTTATCGCTTTTTTATAATCCTCTTTTGCGGTTAGTGCAAGGATCGCCCCACCCTCGCAATGGAATGTTTTATGATTGATACTTGCAAGGGCTTGAGTCCTCAGTTCCTCATTCGGGATTTTTTCTGCACGGCTTTTCCAATAAGCCAATTCTTTGTGTACTGCTGGAAGTATTTTACTGTATACCCTCGACATAAGGGTGATTGGCATCATTGAAACCGACAACCTTTCTAAACAATATAACCGATTGCTTTTAATTGACTATAAACAAAATCCTTTGCGTATTCAAACACTTCTTCCCGCTCCGGTTCATTAAAAATTTCATGGTAGCATTTTGGCCATTCCTTAAATCTTTTTTCAGAAAGAGGTACGTGATTGAACCATTCTTTTACGGTACTTTTATTGACTATTTTGTCATCTCCAGCTTGCATGACAAGCATGGGGATATCCTGTGTATTTTCAAGTGCTTGAAAAGCCTCTTTCATGGCACTCACTAATTCCCGATACCATCGAACCGATACTTTCGTTACATAAAGGGTATCATTTGAATCCGCTTCACGGACCTCTTCGTTTCTTGTGGCCATTTGGACCGATAATCCAGAATTTATCCGAAGTGAAGGAAAAACCACATTCAGACCATGCGAAAGAAGATCAAGAATTTTAGACGGGGTGTGAACTAACCCTAAACACGGAGATGAAAGAATCACTCCAGCAACATTCAGTCTCTCTTCCTGTAAGAGTCGGATTGAAATTAATCCTCCCATACTGTGACCAAGTAGGAATACTGGTAAATTATAGCGGTATGCCGCCTGAATCCAATCCTTTACTTCAAAGATATAATCATCGAAGGAATGAATATGACCGCGGTTGGCCCTTGTTGTCATCCCCTGGCCTGGAAGGTCTGCCATAATCACATGGAATCCAGCTGAACGCCACATTTCAATTAGCCAGCCATAACGGCGATGATGTTCCATCGCACCATGGACCATCACTATGACTGCTTTCGCTTCTCCTTCTGCTTCCCACTTCCACATAGTTTTCCCCCCTATAGTAGTTATAACCAATTAGTGAATGAATTTCCAATGTTCCTAAATTTCACTAATTCAAAAAAGACGAATTATTTTTAATCGCCTCCTACTTCCGATAAAATAATATCATCATGGAAAAGGAGCGAGAAGAATGATCTATCCTTATAAAGATAAGTATCCTCACATAGCGGATACTGCTTATATTGCCGACTATGTGACAATTACTGGTGATGTTGTAATTGGTGAAGAATCAAGTGTCTGGTTCAATACTGTCATTAGAGGGGATGTAGCCCCAACCATTATTGGTAAAAAAGTAAATATCCAAGATAATTCTATCTTACACCAAAGTCCCAATAACCCGCTAATTTTAGAGGATGAAGTGACCATTGGACACCAGGTAATTTTACACAGTTGTATTATAAGAAAAAAAGCACTCATCGGAATGGGATCGATTATCCTTGATAATGCTGAGATTGGTGAAGGTGCATTTATTGGGGCCGGCAGTCTGGTTCCCCAAGGAAAGAAAATCCCCCCTAATACCTTAGCATTTGGCAGACCTGCAAAAGTTATTAGAGAATTAACACCTGACGACATTAAAGATATGGTAAGAATCTCTACAGAATATGCGGAGAAGGGACAATATTATAAGTCCATTCAACCTTAATAATAAAGCGCAAGCGCCCTGGTCAGCGGCGTATGGCCTCCTCGAAAGAGCTAACGCTCTTTCTTCGTGCGATGCTTATGCTGCCGATGCCTTCCTTGTGGAGCGCTCCAACTGAGATAAAGGAAACACGAAGAGCGATAGTGATTCGATGTTGACTTATCGTAGGGCGGAGAGCGAAGGACACTAGCCGCTAGGGCCGCTTGCGCTAGACAGTAATCTAAGTTCAAAAACTTATACTTTCTTATCATTAAATAAAGCACCCAAGGAAACTTGGGTGCTTTATTCATTAATTTTTGGATGTTTGCAATGCCTTTTCTAGTGCATACTCTTTCTGAAAGGAGTAGACATCTTCTACATACACTTGATGCCATACCATAAACATCAGTACAGTCCAGATTTTTCTGCTGTTATCTGCTTTGCCCTGGCAGTGATCTTCAAGCAATTGAAGTACATAGGATTTATTAATCAAATGATCTGTGTTGCTTTCACGGATGATTTTTTTGGCCCATTCGTTCATTTCATCCTTCAACCAGTGTCGGATCGGAACAGGGAAGCCTAGTTTCTTCCGGTCTAGCACATGGGCAGGCACGACTCCTTCAGCGGCTTTACGCAAGATATACTTCGTTGTCCCATGAGCTGTTTTTAGGCTGGTTGGGATTTTGGATGCCACCTCGAAAACGGCTTTATCAAGGAATGGAACGCGCAATTCCAATGAATGAGCCATTGTCATTTTATCGGCCTTCAGTAAGATATCCCCGCGCATCCACGTGTGAATATCAATATATTGCATCCGATCAACTGGATCATAGCCCCGTGATTCCGCATAAAGAGGCCTTGTAATATCCTTATAATCTAATCCTTCACGATAGACGTTTAATAGTTCGCGTTTCTCTCCTTCCATAAACATTTTTGCATTACCGATATAACGATCTTCCATTGGCGTTACACCGCGTTCGATAAAGCTTTTCCCTCTCATTCCTTCAGGCATCATACCCGCGATCCCTTTTAAAAGGACCTTACCTGCTCTTGGAATTTTATTAAATACCTCTAAGGATTGTGGTTCACGATATATATTGTAACCGCCAAATAATTCATCTGCGCCTTCACCAGACAGTACAACTGTTACGTGCTTTCTTGCCTCACGAGCAACAAAATAAAGCGGGACACAAGCAGGATCGGCAAGCGGGTCATCCATATGCCACATGATTTTTGGAATTTCATTCATGTATTCCTGCGGTGAAATCACATAACTGATATTTTCAACACCAAGCTTTTCTGCAGTCTCTTTCGCGACATCTATTTCACTGAATCCATTATGCTCAAAGCCAACTGAGAAGGTTTTAATAGCAGGATGAAATTCTTTAGCAATCGATGCAATGATCGAAGAATCAATACCGCCTGATAAGAACGAACCAACCGGAACATCACTGCGCATATGCATTTTAACTGAATCAAAGAGGACATCTTTAATTTCTTTTATAAAATCAGACTCTGATTTTTGAACAGGTTTAAAATGTGCCTTCCAATATCTTTTGATTTCCATTGGAGAGCCAATTTTTTTAGTAAAATAATGACCTGGTTCTAATTTTTTTATACCATCAGACAATGTGTATGGCTCCGGAACAAATTGATAGGTCAAATAATGCTGCAAGGAATCATAATTAAGCACATCATTTTCAAGGCCTAACAAGATACTCTTTTTCTCAGACGCAAAAAAGGTTCTATCACCATCTTCAAAATAAAAGAACGGTTTTATTCCAAATGGGTCGCGTGCCCCATAAAGGCTTTGCTCTTGTTTATCCCAAATCACGAAAGAGAACATTCCACGCAGTTTTTCAACGGCTTTTTCCTTTAAATGACTGTAAAGGGCAATAATAACCTCCGTATCAGAACTTGTTGCAAACGTTAAACCTTCAGATAATAGTTCTTCACGCAACTCAACATAGTTATAAACTTCACCGTTAAAGATAATCCAATAGCGATCATTTTCATAGGTTAACGGTTGATGACCGCTCTCGATATCAATAATACTTAAACGGCGGAATCCAAATTGAATATGATCATCATAATAAAAACCATCGTCATCTGGTCCACGATGAGTAATAATATCATTCATATTTTTAAATTGTTGTTTTTGTACTTCACTATAGTTTTGTGTTGTATCGTGTACACAACCTATAAAGCCACACATTATGTACCTCACCTCTTCTAAATATCCCTATATAAAGGATTTAATCCAAAAAACATACTCTCTAATACTACCACTTTTTTTTGAAAAAATGCACTGAGAACAATAGGTAAATTTACTATCCACATTTTTTACTTCTTTTGGCCCGTATAAACATTTCATTTTATGCAATTATCGATTCATTGTACAGGTATATAGACGTACAAATAAAAACGGGAGTTACATGTCGTATGTAACTCCCCTCTTTCTATTTATATATTTGCTTGCGCTCGCAATGCCTCTACTTTGTCTGTACGCTCCCAAGGAAGGTCTACATCTGTACGGCCAAAGTGACCATATGCTGCAGTTTGTTTGTAAATTGGACGGCGAAGGTCCAACATGTTTATGATCCCAGCAGGGCGAAGGTCAAAGTTTTCACTTACAAGATCGACTAATGTATCTTCGGTTACTTTGCCAGTACCAAACGTATCAACAGCAATCGAAACAGGTCGTGCCACACCAATCGCATAAGCGAGCTGAACTTCACACTTTTCAGCAAGACCTGCAGCAACGATGTTTTTAGCAACATAACGTGCTGCATATGCAGCGGAACGGTCCACTTTTGTTGGATCCTTACCTGAGAAAGCACCGCCGCCATGACGAGCATATCCGCCATACGTATCAACAATAATTTTACGGCCAGTTAAGCCTGCATCCCCTTGTGGTCCGCCAATAACGAAACGTCCGGTTGGATTAATAAAATACTTTGTGTTCTCATCGATAAGTTCTTTTGGTACGACAGGGTTGATGACATATTCTTTCAAGTTACGTTGAATTTGCTCTAATGTCACTTCTGGATTATGTTGAGTCGAAATAACAATGGTATCAATTCGTACCGGCTTATCGTTCTCATCATATTCCACTGTTACCTGAGTTTTCCCGTCTGGGCGAAGGTAATCAAGAACATTATCTTTCCGGACTTCTGTTAATTTCCGAGCAAGCTTGTGTGCAAGTGATATAGGAAGCGGCATTAGTTCCTTCGTTTCGTTACATGCAAAACCAAACATTAACCCTTGGTCCCCTGCACCAATTGCTTCGATTTGTTCATCAGACATTTGACCTTCACGTGCTTCCAAAGCCTGGTCAACACCCATAGCAATGTCTGGAGACTGTTCATCGATAGATGTTAAAACAGCACATGTCTCGGAGTCAAAACCGTATTTCGCACGGTCATAACCAATCCCTTTAATCGTTTCACGAACGATTTTTGGAATATCCACATATGTAGATGTCGTGATTTCCCCTGCAACTAACACTAATCCAGTTGTTACTGAAGTTTCAGCCGCAACACGAGCATTAGCATCCTTTGCTAAAATAGCATCTAAAATGGAATCAGAAATTTGGTCACAGATTTTATCAGGATGACCTTCAGTAACTGATTCAGAAGTGAACAAACGACGTTTTGTTGACATCTGAATTCCTCCTATATTATGAGATCACGAGGTTTTTTTCGAAGGTTACAGGTATACTTCTTAAACCTCGAGAATTTGATACGGTACTCATTCCCTTAGTATGTAATAAACAAAGGATTTTTATTAGAGACTCATTTCATAAAAGGACTTATACAAAACAAAAAACCTTACCATAGAGGAAAGGTTGTTTTCGGGCCTTTCGCTCTTATCGTTCAAGGCATTAGCCTTGCGTCAGATTAGCACCTTCGCATTTGAAAAGGACCTTTTAAAGTGGTTAATCTTTTCATACTGCAGGTTGCTGGGTTTCATTGGGCCTGTCCCTCCACCAGCTCAGGATAAGAGAGTATCCGTTCATCTTAGAATAATAACATACTGGATAACAATGTCAATGAATTTTTTTAGAAATGTCTTCCTCTATAAAATAGGAAAAAACGGAGCAAGTTAAGTATCCTTTTATAAATATTTTTTATATCTTCAATTAAAGTTTTAAAATATATAAATTCAGTTGAATAAGATACATTAATTCAACTAATGTGTTATACTTTTTGTATTATTAACAACATAAAACTTAAATAAAGGACGGTCTCATTAAATGAATTCTGTTGATACTCCTAATGAATTAAATCAATTGTTGAATGAAAGTAATGTTCATGTGCAATTATCTGTTCCACAGTTAGTAGAAAAAGTCTTAACTCGTCATGAAGGAGCGCTAACTTCTACGGGAGCAATTAGTGTAGCTACTGGTAAATATACTGGCCGGTCTCCACAGGATAAATTCATTGTTTTAGAAGATTCAACTAAAGATAAAATTGAATGGGGCACAACCAATCAACCAATTTCAGAGCCGGTTTTCACAAAGCTTTATCAAAAGGTCATTAATTATTTACAACAGAAAAATGAGATCTTTGTTTTTAAAGGCTTTGCTGGTGCCGATAAAAAATCGCGTTTACCTATCCAGGTTGTAAATGAATTAGCATGGCAAAATTTATTTGTACACCAGTTATTTATTCGCCCGACTGCAGAAGAGCTGCTTGAACATGATACTGGTTTTACCGTTATTTCTGCCCCTAATTTCAAGGCCGATCCAGCAATCGATGGTACGAATTCGGAAGCCTTTGTTATTATCTCATTTGAGAAAAGAATTGTTTTAATCGGAGGAACGGAATACGCCGGCGAGATGAAGAAGTCTATTTTCTCGGTCATGAACTATCTACTTCCTGAAAATAATATCTTTTCCATGCACTGTTCTGCAAATGTTGGCCTTGAAGGCGATGTTGCATTATTCTTTGGCTTATCCGGAACTGGAAAAACCACCTTATCAGCGGATCCAAATCGCCGATTAATTGGTGATGATGAGCACGGCTGGTCATCTACTGGTGTCTTTAATATCGAGGGAGGCTGCTATGCAAAATGTATTAATCTTTCTCGTGAAAAAGAGCCACAAATTTTTGATGCGATTCGCTTTGGAACGGTATTGGAAAATGTTACTTTGAATCAGGAATCCAGAATACCTGATTATGATGATGGCACATTAACAGAAAATACACGTGCCGCTTATCCGATTGATGCGATTGATAATATTGTTCAACCAAGTATTGCTGGTCATCCAAACACTATCATTTTCTTGACTGCTGATGCTTTTGGTGTATTGCCTCCTATTTCAAAACTAACTAAAGAACAAGCAATGTATCATTTTTTAAGTGGTTATACTTCAAAACTAGCTGGAACAGAGCGTGGAATAACTTCACCACAAGCTACCTTCTCTACCTGCTTTGGTGCACCATTCTTGCCGCTGCCTGCAACCCGATACGCAGAAATGTTAGGAGAGAAGATTCTTGAGCACAATGCGAATGTATTCCTTGTGAATACAGGCTGGACCGGCGGTGAATATGGAGTCGGTAATCGGATGAAACTTTCCTATACCCGCGCTATGATCCAAGCGGCGCTTGAAGGGGAACTTAATCATGTAGAAACTACCAAGGATAAAATTTTCGGCTTAAATATTCCTCTTCATATTGCTGGAGTACCAGATGAGGTTCTTCAACCTAGTAAAACATGGTCTGACCCGTTTGCATATGAGAAGAAGGCAGAAGAATTAGCAACACAGTTCCGAGAAAACTTCAAAAAATTCACGAACGTCTCAGAAGAAATAGAACAAAAAGGCGGACCAATTGCGTAAGCGAAAAGTGTCCTTTATATTCTAAAAGCCCATATCATTTCGATATGGGCTTTCTTACTTCTACCGTTTCTGATTTATTTAATAAAGTAAACCGATATTTGCCGCTTTTTTTCAGGTCGAAATCTCCCTTATAAATGGAAATCTTTTTTCCATCAGTGGTGGTATAATCTGTTTTATTTTTAAAGGTAAAGGTTGTTACATCAGCATTTTCTAAGTCAAATATTTCTAATTCAATTTCAGGTGGAAGGTTTTCCCCCTCTACCTCAATAGCAGCATCTTCATAGAAACCTGCATATAAAACTTCTTGGGAAATCATTAGAGTGGAATCACCTATCTTGATATAAGGCTCCATTACATAAATTGAAAACTCACCGACCTTTTTATTGCCGGCCATAAATTCAAGATTATATTCACCAGAAAAAGTAAATGGGTTAAAACTTGTCATTGCATGACCATCTGCCCCATACATCCCCCCTGATATTACAGTTGTTGCAAGATGTTCTTTTACTCCTGTTTTTACATGGGTTGCCGTTATGTTTAAAGGTTTATTGGCAAAATCTTTATCATAGTCACCCCATAAATAGACTGCTATTTTGGAAACACTCCTTTGATCCTTCGCTATCCACTCAAGTGGAGCAAGCAGGCTAACTTTGTTTGGTATACCAAAATTGCTATCAGGATAATATGGGGTCCCACTCTTATCAATTAAAGCAAAAAACTCGCCTTTTTTTACAACTTCTGTCTTTACAGACCCCGAATTGCTTAAATCTTTACCATGGCTTGTGAAATAAAGGAGTGGAGCAATTATTGCCAACATAAACACAGCTGCTAATGCCGCTAGTCTTTGAAAATTAAATCGCCTGCTTTGTTTCTGAGACCCTGCCTCACTAATTGCTTTAAGCAAAGCGGTTCTCTGCTTTGCAGTTAACTCATGCTTTGGAAAATCGGCCATCATATCCAGTAATTCTTTATCCTTTAATTGACTCAAAATACTCCCCCTCCTTTAAGCGCTCATTTAGTTTTCTTACTGCCCGAAAAAAAGTAACATTCACTTTATTCTCCGTCCAGCCAAGGACTTGGCCTGCTTCTTGGGATGAAAGTTCTGCAATACCTCTTAATAAAATCACATCACGATAGGTAGGCTTTAACTCATTAATTGCTTCATACAAATAGGCATATTCCATTTTCCTAACAATTTTTTCCCCTGTATCTTGTTCATGAAGCTTAGGGGATTCATAATCTAAAATCTGTTTAAGTCTGTTCCAAACAGATTTTTTTCGGTAAAAGTCTATCGCTGTATTTCTTGCAATTGATATCAGCCATGTTTTCGGGCTTGAATCATTTTTAAATTGACTTAAGGCTCTAAATGCCCGTAAAAAGGTCTCTTGAACCAAATCCTCAACATCCACCGAACCTGTATAATAAACTAGATAATTGGTAACATCCTGCTCATATTGAATAAACCATTTCTCTATTTGATGGCCGCGTTCCAATCCAATCCCCCTTCCCAAAACCTTAATCCTATAAATCTACTAATAAGACGTATGTATCGAAAGTTTATTACACATTAATAATATTTTTTTAAAAGGCTGTGTTATACTAGTCTGTTGATTTCCGCTCCAATCAACAGGTGCCAAAATTAACAAATTGCTTAACATAGCCTTCATAAAAAAAAAGCAGGTTGCAAATCCCCTGCTTAGTTCGTTGAATTTAATGAAATTAATTGATAGGTGATGGTCGTGCTGTTATTCTGCAGCTCGACTTTTTTAATGACTGCTGTACCACTTGAATCACTATCTATTGTTTTTCTTACATCAATCGGAATTTCGATGGGATAAAGCCTGTACCCTTCTTTTTCCAATGTAAAGACATTTTCCTCTACTCGTTTCTCTCTTCCTTTTGTCACGATCATCGTATTTAACTCAAGAGGCATACCCATATCTTAAATCCGCTCCTCTGCTTGTTTTATCTATATATTATCATCTTTTACTCTGACTTTTCATCCACTTTGATAAATCCGAAACGACTTTTCTATTTATTTCTGGTGGAAAGTAATGTGTATACTCACTAAAATACCAACAATCGACTGGCTTTTCTATCTCTCTCAGCCTTCTTTCCAGGCGATAGGCGTGCTCCACTGAGACATTACCGTCGTTTACACCATGGATAATTAGGACTGGAGCGGTTAGTTTCTCTAAGGTATATAGAGGGGTTCTATCATGATAACGTTCTGGATATTTTTGTGGAGTCCCGCCAATCACTCGTTTCATCATTCTTCGTAAATCCTTCCGTTCCATATAGGTAAGGGACATATCACTAACTCCTCCCCAGGTGACTAAAGACGCAGTCTCAGGGAACTTGATCCCAGTCAAAAGCGCCATCACTCCACCGCGCGAGAACCCAAAAATATGTACGTCCAGAACCCTCGGCAAAGATTTTAACAGCAAAAACGCCGCAAATGCATCTTCCCGGTCGTCCCCGGCAAAATCCTCATTTCCCTCCCCGCCTTGATTGCCACGATAATAAGGCGCGAAAACAATGAACCCCTCAGAGGCAAACTGGGCAATCCTTGCTGGTCGAACTTTGCCTACATTCTTGATGCCTCCTCGCAAATAAAGGAATCCATCATACTCACCTTTTCCGATAGGCTCCGCCAACATTCCTTTGACTCTTAAACCATTGGAAAGGTAGGTGATGACCTTTAATTCAACTTTTGGATTTGGGGAAGGAAAACGCCTTATCTCAATAATTTTTCCTTCAAGGCTTTGGTTCATCTACACATCTTCCTCTTTTTGTAAAAATTATAACACATAGGCATTCACACATTTTTTTCCACTTCATACGATATCTTAGGTTATTAGCCCAGATTCTTTCTAAATATAAGGAGGCTTGCTTCATGAAAAAATCATTAAAATTCAGTTTCTCCTTGCTTCTCATCACTATACTTATGATTTCACTAGCAGCTTGTAATAGCACCTCAAAAAATGAAACGAAGAAGCTTGAAAAGGTTCGTATCGCTGAAGTTACTAGGTCCATATTCTATGCTCCGCAATATGTTGCTCTATCAAAAGGATTTTTCAAGGCAGAAGGCTTAGATGTGACACTGACAACAACACCAGGCGGCGACAAAACCATGACTACATTAATTTCCGGAGGGGCTGACGTCGCTCTTGTTGGATCAGAAACCTCGATTTATGTATACGCACAAGGCTCAAATGATCCGGTCATTAATTTTGCCCAATTAACTCAGACAGATGGTACATTCCTCGTTTCTAGAGAAAAAATAGATAATTTCTCATGGGATCTGTTAAAAGGAAAAACCTTCTTAGGTCAACGTAAAGGGGGCATGCCGCAAATGGTTGGTGAGTTTGTTTTAAAGAAGCATGGCATTGATCCACATAATGATTTGAACTTAATCCAGAACATTGATTTTGCTAATATTGCCAATGCTTTTGCCTCAGGAACGGGCGAATTTGTGCAATTATTTGAACCAACTGCGAGTATTTTTGAAAAAGAAGGCAAAGGTCATATTGTTGCATCCTTCGGGAAAGAATCTGGCCATGTTCCATATACCACGTTTATGTCAAAGGAAAGCTATATGAATGAAAATAAAGAAACCATCGAAAAGTTTACTAGGGCTATTTACAAAGCACAACAGTGGGTAGAATCCCATAGTGCCGAAGAAATTGCCAAAGCGGTCGAATCATTTTTCCCGGACACAGACTTAGCCATTATGACAACCGTTGTGGATCGTTATAAAAGTCAAGGTTCCTTTGCCACAGATCCAATCCTCGACCAGGAGGAATGGGATAATCTTCAGAACATCATGAATGAAGCGGGAGAACTTCCAAAAGAAGTAGATCATCAAACACTTGTAAACACAAAGGTAGCAGAAAAGATTATTAACGAATAAAAGAAAGGGAGGCCGTTTCCATGAGTTTTTTGTCCGTTCAAAATATTCATCACACCTATTTTACTAAAGCCTCTGCTGCCACGGCCCTCTCCGATATTTCATTAACCATTGAGGAGGGAGAGTTTGTCTCCCTTCTCGGCCCTAGCGGCTGTGGTAAGACGACTCTGCTTTCCATTATCTCTAGTTTGCTTAAACCAACACAAGGTACTGTTTTGTTGGAGAATAAGCCTGTAACTACCGCCAAAAACCAAATCGGTTACATGCTCCAGCAAGATTATTTGTTTCCATGGAAAACGATTGAAGAGAATATCCTGTTAGGTCTGAAATTATCGAAACAGTTGAATGACCAAACAAAAGCGACTGCCCTTAACCTTTTAGAGCAAATCGGATTAAGCGGGGTGGAAAAACAACTGCCTAGGCAGTTATCTGGTGGGATGAGGCAACGGGTAGCGCTTGTCCGGACCCTCGCCACTGAACCAAAACTGCTAATGCTCGATGAGCCTTTTTCAGCTCTCGATTATCAAACAAAATTGAAACTTGAAGACCTAGTTTCACGAACATTAGATGACTTTGGCAAAACCGCCATTCTCGTGACACATGATATTGGTGAAGCAATTGCTATGAGTGACCGTGTCTATTTGCTTTCACAAAGTCCAGGCCAGATTTATAAAATATTTACAATGCCCGATGAACTAAGAAAGATCTCCCCGTTTGAAGCAAGAAATCATGAAGCATTTTCAAACATCTTTCAAACCATATGGAAGGAGTTGGAGTCTCTTGAGCGAGAAAAAGAATAAGGTAGAACTCCTCCATAGAAACTATATTCAATCGTTAAAGGTTGAAAAAAGATGGGTTAGATTTTATCAAGCGATTATTTTTGTCGTCTTTTTTGCTAGTTGGGAATTTACTAGTCAAAAACAGTGGATTGACCCGCTTCTTTTTAGTTCTCCGTCGAAAATTTGGAACTTGCTTCTGGAAAAGATTAACGATGGAACATTAGTCAGCCATATTGGGGTGACCTTAACAGAAACTGTGCTAGGATTTATTCTTGGCACACTTCTTGGTACGATATTAGCTGCTATTCTTTGGTGGTCACCAATGATTTCAAAAGTGCTTGATCCGTACCTGGTCATCCTTAATGCTATGCCCAAAGTCGCTTTAGGGCCGATATTGATTGTGGCTCTTGGTCCTGGATATCCATCAATTATTGCCATGGGCGCGATTATCTCGATTATCATTACCACAATCGTTGTTTATACCTCATTCAAAGAGGTAGATCCGAACTATCTAAAGGTACTCCAAACATTCGGAGCCACCCGTTTGCAATGCTTCAAAGAAGCGATTCTCCCTGCTAGTTTTCCGACGATTATATCTACCTTAAAGGTAAATGTCGGCTTATCATGGGTCGGTGTTATTGTTGGGGAATTCCTTGTGTCCTCGAGAGGGCTGGGCTACATGATCATTTATGGCTTCCAAGTATTTAATTTCACCCTTGTTTTCTTATCACTCTTGATTATTGCCGTAATTGCCACTATTATGTACCAACTCGTAGAATTATTCGAGAAAAAGCTTATCAAGGAATAGGAATAGCAGCCTCTCTGCTATTCCCTTTCACTTTTTAATTTATGTATGAGTTTCAAACATTGCTCCACAACCTGATCTTTCATGATAAAGCTGTATGTATCTCCAAATCGCTTCGATAAAATATCACCTTGAACTAGCACGGGACCATTGGTTTCGTAGTAACCAGACGTTTTCTCTATCCTTTTAACTTTCCCCCAAAAGACGATTTTTACAAATGACCTGTTAGGTTCGGAAATTTTGTATTCAGCCAAAAATCTTAGTTCAGCTAAAATTGCACCTGTCTCTTCAAATACTTCTCGTCTTGCTGCCTCTTCCAGTGATTCCCCAAACTCACTTTTTCCACCTGGAAATTCAAGTCCTCTTTTTTTATGGTTCGTCAAAAGCCACTCATCCCCATGTTGGCAGATGACTAACACATGATTTGCTTTCTCTTGAAAAGAATTTGGTCTAAAAGACAGTTCAACTTGATTTCCATTTTCATCCAAAAAATGCATCATCCTATATTCCGCCTCAACATTTATTGCTTTTATTATAATCAAAAAAAGAAAAATCCTAAAGGAAGGATTTTTCTACTAAATAAACTTATTTACTTTGGTAAAATATTCATGCTCTCAATGTGGTTTTTCGCTTCTTCATCACCCAGTTTATGCAGCATTCCATACACTTGTTGGAGTGTACTATCATAAGCATCGTTTTCACGGTCGTAATGATACTCGACATATGGAACATGGGCTCGAAAGAAGTTCTTCCATTCCGTTGAATAATTTTGATTAAATAATTCACGCAGTTGAGTAATTTCTTCATCATTTGCCTGGATTTTATAACTCCATGTTGAACTTGTAGCACTTTGCGAAATTTCTCCGCTCCCTACATCAATATAATAGGTTTTCTTTTGCTCATCCATTATGTTCATCCCCTTTTACTCATTAGTAATTTGCAAATAGAAAAAATTTATTCTCTGCCAAATTTCGATTCATTTTTTAGAAACAAATACTGTATAATAAACATACAACCAAAGAAACAGACTTTTCTGTCAATTTACAAAAACGAAAGTTAGAATTATTTTATTCTTAAAAGGGAAAAGAATATAACAAGGAGGTGTACAAAATGAAATTAGTCGATGAATTGTATGAAATGTACCGTAATAAGTTAACCGGTGACGAAGAGGATATTGATATGCTGGCATTTGCCTTCTTAGAAGAAATGTCACATGAGGATTTACTTGCATTAATTCAAGACATGGATAAACAGGAATTATATAATCTAATGGGCATTTATTTAATTGAAAGTTTAAAAGGTAAATTTGCCCAAGAAGAGTACGGCCAGCATCGCACGAATACTTATCATCCTCGAAATATTCATTGATTATACATAATAGTGTAGAAACGGAAGCCAAAACAGATGGCTTCCCTTTTTCTTTTCTCAACAAAGCTTCAAATCATGTTACAATATAGTAAAAAAGGAGGAAGCCTACAGAAATGTATGTAGTAGCCGTAATTTGTATCCTTATTGTTATCGTAGTTCTAATTCTAGCCGTGGGCACCACTTCTAAAGCCTACACCTATAAACATACTGTAGACCCATTAGAAAATAACCCGCATCTTGAACAGGAAAAAAATCAGGATGAAGAGAAAGCTTAAAAAAATTCCTATTCACGTGAATAGGAATTTTTTTAAAATAATCATGCAAAAACCTGCTTGAGGTCTTCTTTGCTTTGCTCGAGCCAGAAACGCATTAAACGCTTCGCTCCTTCCAGATCATGCAGTTTTGCTTGACCGCATTGTCTTTCATTAGCAGCAGGAATTTCAATAATTTCAAGGGCATCTTTCATTGTATCTTCCATAAGATCAATAATTTCTTCCACTGTAGGTTCGCCGCTAACAACTAGATAATAACCAGTTTGACAGCCCATTGGTGAAATATCGATAATATCGAAGTGGTCATACTTCTCAGAATGCTTACGAAGATTAAAAGCAAGCAAATGCTCTAATGTATGAATCACATCTGGTTTCATTGCTTGTTTATTTGGCTGACAAAAACGAATATCATATTTATTAACAACACCGTCACTACCAACTTTGTGAACACCACAATGTCTCACATAAGGGGCTTTAACAGCGTTATGATCTAAATCAAAGCTTTCAACTGAAGGCATCGAAATCACTCCTTTTTTTATCTACTAGTATCATACAATAAATTCCGAGTTTTTTCATCCACTTACATTTATTTAACAATTTAGACGTTACTATTAATTTATGGTATGTTGTAGATAATTGTCATAAAGGAGTGATCCGAATGGTAAAAAAATTTTTCCTTGCAATTATTCGTTTTTATCAAGTTGCTATCTCACCATTAAAACCACCCACCTGCCGGTTTTATCCGACATGTTCTCATTATGGGGTAGAAGCTATTCAACGGTTTGGTGCCTTAAGAGGCGGCTGGCTTACGCTTAAAAGGATATCAAAATGTCATCCGTTTCATCCGGGAGGGTTAGATCCAGTTCCCGAAAAGGATTCACATTAATTCTTATAACCATCCACAATAAGATCCAGTTTTCCTGTCTTAGGGTCAATGACTAAGCCATGGACAGGAACATCCTTCGGCATTAACGGATGATTTTTTATAATTCCTACGCTGTGTTCTACGCTTTCGGTTACATTGTCAAACCCATGCAGCCATTCTTTTATATTAATCCCCGAATATGTAAGCGTATCGATCGTTTCCTCCGATATTCCCCGCTCTTTCATGTTTTCAATTACTGGTTCTGCCTTCATACCGCTCATCCCGCAATCATAATGAGCAATCACCAAAACCTCTTGAGCCTTTAATTGATAAAGTGCAATCAATATACTTCTCATCACACTGCCAAATGGGTGTGAGATTAAGGCACCAGCATCTTTGATTATTTTTGCATCACCATTTCCCAAGTTCAATGCTTTGGGTAATAGTTCGAGCAGCCTTGTATCCATACATGTTAGAATGACCATTCGTTTATTCGGGTATTTGGTTGTTTCATACTTTTCATACTCATGGTCTTCCACAAATTTTTCATTAAAGTCTAGAATCTCATTCAGCAATTTTGAATTATTCAAGTTAACCACCCTTCCTTTTTTCTATCTAAGCATACATAATATTTGATGAAGAAACAAAATTTTATACTTGCTTTTGAAGAAAATTTTTTGTAAGATACTAATGGTAATCGGAATCGTTCCGTATTATGTAGTTATTATTTTTCAGAATTCAAAAAAATTTTCGATAATAAATCGTAATAAATCCGATTTATAAACATATGAAGGAGTTCCTATGAAAAAAATCATCCTTATCTTATCTATTCTATTACCATTAAGTCTGCTGATGTCTGCGTGTTCAAATGGTAAAGAACAAGACCAAAAAAAGAAGGACCAATTAACCATTTATACCACTGTATTTCCACTTCAATACTTTACTTCGCAAATCGGTGGAAAATATGTAAATGTTAACACGATCTATCCACCTGGGGCAGATGAACATACATTTGAACCTTCCCAAAAGGATATGATGAGGCTAGCTGATTCGGACTTATTTTTCTACATCGGGCTTGGGCTTGAAGGGTTTGTAGAAAAATCAAAAGAAACATTGAAAAATGAACATGTCAAACTAGTACCTACCGCAGAGGACATTAATCTCCCAAAATCGACGGATACACATGATGAAGAAGAAGAGCACCATGACACAGACACACATACAGATGTTAACCCACATGTATGGCTTGACCCTATTTATTCTAAGGAAATGGCAGCTGTCATCCGTGATGCACTAATTAAACAGATGCCGGAGCACAAAGATTTATTCAATAAAAATTTCCAACAAATTGCCCTTAAATTAGATGAACTTAATACCAATTATGAACAGACAATTACAAAGGCAAAGCATAAAAAGATCATCGTTACACATGCAGCGTTTGGTTATTGGGAAAAACGATATGGAATTGAACAAATTAGTATATCAGGACTTTCGACTGCCAATGAACCTACCCAAAAGGAGTTAGAAAAAATCATTACAATTGCTGAAGATGAAGGATTACACTATATGCTATTCGAACAAAATGTCCAATCGAAACTTGGAAAAATCGTTCAAAAAGAAATTGGGGCTAAAGCATTACCAATTCACAACCTTGCTATTTTATCGAAAGAAAATATTAAAAATAATGAAACTTACTTTACATTAATGAATCAAAATCTTGAATCATTAAAAACAGCTTTAAACAATTAAATAGATGAGAAAATGAACCAGTCTATAACTGGTTCATTTTTTATTACCATCTTTTACTTCTAAAAAACAATGGTTTCTTTCCATTGCAAAACTTCCTGTAGTCTTTTCTCGTTAATTTCAAAGCCGATCCCAGGACTCTTTGGTACGGCAACAGAACCGTTTTGAACTTTTACCTCTGGAGTTATGATATCCTCTTCCCAAAAGCGATTGGAAGAAGAAATATCCCCTGGGATTGAAAAGCCTGGTAAAGAAGCAAGTGAAATATTATGGGCCCTGGAAATACCGAATTCAATCATCCCTCCACACCAGACGGGTATCCCCTTTTCATAGCAATAATCATGAATACGTTTCGCTTCATTCAAACCTCCGACCCTGCCCACCTTAATATTAATCACTTTGCAACTTCCGAACTCGATTGCTTTTCGTGCATCATCAAAACTGTTAATACTTTCATCTAAACAAATGGGCGTATTGATTTCCTTTTGAAGTAACGCGTGTTCAAGAATATCATCAACGCTGAGCGGCTGCTCAATCATCATTAAATTGAACTCATCGAGAGCTTTAATTCGATCCATATCAGCTAATGTATAGGCAGAATTCGCATCAGCCATGATTGCAAGGTCTGGATAAACACGGCGGATTTCAGACAGTAGGGAATAGTCTAGTTTTGGACTAATTTTCACTTTAATTCTCTGATACCCTTCCTGAAGATATTGATCAATCTGCCTGAGTGCGTTTGTAGTAGAATCTGTCGCCACCACCACACCTGCTGCAACTGCCGAATATATGCCTCCAAGGGCTTTTGACAATGGCTGTGAATGACATTTTGAATATAAATCCCATAAAGCCGTTTCTAAAGCAGCTTTAGCCATATTGTTCCTTCGTACCGAACTAAAAAGCTGCGACACCTGCCGAGGATGATCGACTGGATTTTTTTGAAGAAGTGGTATGAGAAAATCAGTGATCATATGTAAACTTGTTTTAACTGTTTCTTCTGTATACCATGGAGTCGAAAAAGCAACACCCTCACCGAATCCTGAAACACCATCTGAATTATTTATTTTAATGATAATTCCCTCACGCACCTCTACCGTCCCTAAATGGGTCAGAAATGGGTCCTTTAATGGCATTTCAATGACATTTATCTCGATGGAGTTTAACTTAATCAATGGTGATGCCCTCCTTTATCCACTCACGGAGTTCCCGTCGTAGCAGTTTTTTCGAGGCATTTCTGGGCAGTTCCTTCGTAAAATAAAATGCTTTTGGCACTTTATATTTGGCTAATTTCTGTTGGCAAAATTGTTTAAGTTCTTCTCCCGAAAGGTTAGCTCCGTTTCTTGTCACAATAAAGGCTATTGGTATCTGCCCCCACTCCGCATCCTCTGCATGTGTCACACCTGCCTCACTCACATCAGGGTGTGACAATAAGGCAGCTTCTATTTCTGCGGGGTAAATATTTTCTCCCCCTGAAATGATTAAGTCTGAACGCCGGTCGAGGACATATAAGAATCCCTCTTCGTCCTGGTACCCAATATCACCGGTATAAAACCAACCATTCCTAAACTTTTCTTTTGAAACTTCCGGTCGAAATAAATAGCCTGGAGTAACATTGGGGCCTTTAATGACAATTTCACCCGGAATATCCGGTAGCGCCACATTACCATCCTCAGTTACGATTTGGATTTGTGAGGGGAACAAAGGTTTGCCTGCAGAGCCCAGCCTTGTCAAACTGTATTCAGGTGCAAGGGTAACTATTTGTGAAGAAGATTCGGTCATGCCATAAGTTTGGAATACAGGGATATCTTTTTCGACACATGCTTGAAGTAATGGTAATGGTGCGGGTCCACCTCCAAGTAGCATACAGCGGAATTGTTTTGGAAGGCGCCGTTCTTGAAGAGCTTCAACGATTCTTGTCAAGGTGGTTCCAACAACAGACATAATCGTCACCCTCTTGTCATTGATATCAGCAATTATCCTTTCCACATCAAAATGGTCATGAAGAACAATTGGCATGCCATAAATGACACTGCGCATGAGAATGGAATAGCCGCTAATATGGAACAATGGCACATTACAGAGCCAGCAATCCCCTTCCATAAAGCCTAAATTTAAGGCTGAACCAACGGAACTCCACCAGTGATTTCCATAGGTTTGAATTACCCCTTTGGGATTACCTGTGGTTCCTGATGTATACATAATGGTGCATATATCGGAAAGCGATATTTCTTCAATGATATTCGGCACGTGCGTGGCACAGGAAAATACATCGTCTTTTGTTAAAATTTTTAGCGATGGAATTCTTTCCATTATGATGGATTTTGTTTCAAAAAAAGAAGCATCAAGGATTAATGAAACTGCCTTTGAATCATTAAGCTGCCAGGAAAGTTCTGATGGAGAGAGGCGATTATTCAATATCACGGATCTAACTCCTAATAACTGAAGGGCAAATAATATAACAACTGTATCAATATTGTTTTTTAATAAAACACCCACATATTGGTCTTTTTGAAAACCAACTCCTTGTAGATTCCCTGCAACCTGGTAAGAAAGTCGGTAAAGTTCTTCAAAGGTTACTACTTCTTCTTGAAAATAAATCGCAGGTCGTTTAGGAGTTAAAAACGCTCTTTTCTTCAAAAAATTAGGCATCATTTCATTCTGCATAATGGTTCACCTTTCTTAATCTATCTAGCTTAAAGACCCATTTCGATTAAAAACAGCTTGATGGAAACCATCAAGCTGCATAGAAAAGCGCAAGCGCCCGTTTAGCTGCGTATGGACTGGAGCACTTTGACTAAGATAAAGGAAACACGGAGAGTGTGAGCGCATTCGTGCTTGACTTATCGAAAGGAAAAGAGCGAGGTCCACTAGCAGCTGGGCGCTGGAGCTAGACAGTTATCTTCGTTCAAAAACTTAAATTATCGTTTACTAAAACGATCAAGGAAAACGTGGGAATTTCCCAAAGTCAGGCTTACGTTTTTCTTTAAAGGAATCGCGTCCTTCTTTAGCTTCATCTGTTGTATAGTAAAGCAGGGTTGCATCCCCAGCAAATTGTTGCAGTCCTGCTAAGCCGTCTGTATCTGCATTCATTGCTGCTTTCAAGAAGCGCAAGGCTGTAGGACTTTTCTCAAGAATTTCATTACACCACTGAATCGTTTCTTCTTCTACTTTTTCAAGTGGAACAACCGTATTAACTAAGCCCATATCAAGTGCTTCCTGGGCATTATATTGACGGCATAAGTACCAAATTTCACGAGCTTTTTTATGACCAATGATTCTTGCAAGATAACCAGAGCCATAGCCTGCATCAAAACTTCCTACCTTTGGTCCAGTTTGCCCAAACACCGCGTTATCAGCCGCAATCGTTAAGTCACAAACAACGTGAAGAACATGGCCGCCCCCTATCGCGTATCCTTTTACCATCGCGATAACAGGTTTTGGAATCACACGGATCAGGCGTTGAAGGTCAAGGACATTTAGACGTGGAATCTGATCCTCCCCAACATATCCTCCATGGCCGCGTACACTTTGGTCTCCACCTGAACAAAATGCTTTATCTCCTGCACCGGTTAAGACAATAACCCCAATACTTGCATCATCGCGTGCATACGCGAATGCATCAATCAATTCAGAAACTGTTCTCGGTGTAAATGCATTATGTACATGTGGACGGTTAATGGTAATCTTAGCAATACCATTGGATGTTTCATATAAGATTTCTTCATATTTGCGTCCTGCAATCCATTCTACTGTCAATATAATCTCCTCCTTTATTTATTTACATTCGACAAAAAGTCACTTACTATTGTACCAAACTTTTCAGGTTCTTCCACATGAATTGCATGACCACAGCCATCAATCACTACCCAGGAGCTATTTTTCATCTCCTTCATCATCTGTCTTGCAATCGCACAAAACTTATGATCCTCTGCACCTGTTAACAATAAAACTTCACAAGTTAGTTCACTTAATCTACCCCACCAAGAGTATTGGGAACCCGTTCCCATCCCTAGCAAACTGTTGGTTAAACCAATGGGCGAATTTTTCAAACGCTGTTTCCTAATCTTTTTCTGAGTTTCCCATGGGAGGCGCTTCATGGTGGAAAAAAGGGGAATTTCTTCCCAATAATCCACAAACGCTATGATTCCCTGTTCTTGTATAAAGTTAGCAAGTTCGGCATCTTTCATACGGCGATGTTGTTTTTCGGACTCCATCGCCAGACCCGGAGAAGAACTTTCAAGTATCAATTTTCGGACTCGCCCTGGATACAAAAGGGCAAAGGTTAATGCAAGTCTACCACCCATGGAGTAACCAAGAAGATCTACTTGCTCAATCCCCATTTGAACAAGGATCGTGTTTAAATCAGAAGCAGCGGCATCCATTTGATATCGATTTAGTGCTTCGGGAGACTCTGTTTTTCCATGTCCAATAATATCAGGGATAATCAACTTTGTTGACTTTCCCCAGCTTTCATGAAATGGAGCCCAAGTGGTAGAGTCCCCCGTAAAACCATGAAGCAAAACAAGCGGAACAAGGCCGTCACCACAAACTTCGACATAGTAACGACTCTCATCGATAACGATATACATTTATTGTTCACCTTTGACAAAGTTTGATATTTCCTGGGAAACATAACCCCAGAATTCGCGGTGTTCGTCACGATTCCTCTCTCTGTTTGTCACTATTTCGTATACATTTATCCCAGTCGAATTGATGGATTTCCTCATTTCTGCTCCAAAATGATCCCAATCCTCAATCTTTATGTAATTACCATTAAACATTTTAACAGCATGCTCAAAATCAATTCCGATCGGAGTGCCGAACAAAAGTTCAAAGTTTTTCGGATGCTCAGATTGCGGGAGGAAGGAGAAGATTCCGCCACCATTATTGTTGATTAGTATAATATTAATATTTATATTGTACAGTTTTGCTGCAATCAGCCCATTCAAGTCATGGAAAAAGGTTAAATCACCTAGGACAAGGTACATGGAAGATGTGTTTAATGCAGCACCCAGAGCCGTAGAAACAGTACCGTCGATCCCATTTGCCCCCCTATTTGCCATTAGTTTAATTGTTTTATGATTGCTAAGGAAAAAGCTATCTAGGTCGCGGATTGGCATACTATTTCCTACAAATAATGCAGCTCCTTCAGGGAGCATTTCCGCTAATTGATAGAACAGCTTGCCTTCACTTAAATCTGTTATATCGCTAAGCGATATCATTGTATCTTTTGATAGTTGGTTAACTCTTTTCCAAGCTGTTAGAAAATCGGCAGAAGATTTCTCAACTGTATATGTTTCTAGTTTCTCGCAGAATAACGTTTCATTACAGAAAATCATATTTGTTGATAATGATGCTGGATCACGCCAGCCACCGCCGCCATCAATTACATATTGTTCTACGTCTCCATTTTCTTTTATAAAAATTGTTAATGCTTTAGAAATGGGCATTGCTCCAAATCTAAGAATAACATCCGGCTTTAAAAAGGCTTTTGCATCGTCGTTTCTTAAAAAGGTATCATAGGCTTCAATGATATTCTCAAGGCTATGCTGCCCACTTCTTAACTGTGACAAGGGGTCAGCAATAATCGGGAAATTAAGTTTCTCAGCTAGCCGTGTTACAGCTTCAGGAAAAATATCATCGACAATATTTCCACAAACAATAATTCCTCTATTTGTTTTTGACAGTTTTCCGGCAATTTCTTTAAATTGTTCCTCCGCCATTGTTAAGTCACCAGTATGAACTTTCACATAGCCGTTCGGACGTTCACGAAGCTGGAAGAGTTCATCGTCCAGCTTAGGTACTAATGGTTCCCTAAAAGGAAAATTCAAATGGACAGGACCAGAAGGCGCACTTTTTGCAATGGCTACCGCTCGTGCACAAATAGTTCGAGCATAACGAATGATTTCATCACTTTTTTCAGGTAAAGCCATTTCAGAAAACCATTTTACATGTTTCCCATATAAATGGATTTGATCGATTGCTTGTGGTGCACCTACTTCTCTGAGCTCATGCGGCCGATCTGCCGTTAACACAATCAGAGGTACACGTGCATACCGCGCTTCAACAATTGCAGGGAAATAATTCGCTGCGGCCGTACCTGAAGTACAAAGGATTGCAACTGGCTTATTTAAAGACTTGGCTATTCCTAAAGCAAAAAAAGCAGCTGACCGTTCATCCACATGTATATGAACATTAAGATCCGGATGCTCTGCCATAATCATCGCCATTGGAGTGGACCGAGAACCAGGGCTGACAACCACATCGGTTACTCCCGTGAAGATAAGTTCTGAAACAATAGCTGCTATATAGGCTGTTAATGATTCTTGATGATCCATATCAATTTCCTCCAAGAGCTCGGAGCATGGGTTTAAATTTCAAACTTGTCTCCAAATATTCACTTTCTGAGTCAGAATCTGCCACTACTCCACATCCTGCAAACAACGAAACTTCTTCCCCCTGAATGAGTCCAGAGCGAATGGAAACAGCAAATTCACCATTTTTCCTATAATCCATCCAGCCTAATGGAGCAGCGTAGAAACCACGATCCAGTTGTTCTACTTCTCTAATCTTAACAACTGCTTCCTCCTTCGGAAGTCCACCCAAGGCTGGTGTTGGGTGCAGTCTTTCGACCAATAGCATCAGTGAAGCATCTTTATGACATTTTCCGACCACAGGGGTATACAAATGCTGAATATCTCTTATCTTCATTAACTGTGGCTTTTTAGGCAAAATAATTTCTTGGCATGATTCTTCCAGAGCTTCTTTTATCATTTCCACCACAAAACCATGCTCTTTCAGGTTTTTTTGGTCATTTAATAACATCTGACCCAATTTTATGTCTTCCTCTTCTGTTTTGCCTCGTGAGATGGAACCAGCAAGACACGTTGAGTACACTTCATTTCCTTGCTTTTTCACTAGTCTTTCAGGGGAGGCGCCAATAAAACAATCACCATTTGATTCAAATGCAAAAATAAAGCTTTCATGCTGCTGCATATACAAATTATTTAGGACGTCCTCTGCCATAACTTGGTCGTCAAACACAAGCCTCAATTCACGAGCAAGCACAACCTTTTTTAGGCGACCATCTGTTAATTCCTTCACAACTCCATCAACAGTTTTCTTCCACATCTCAGGTCCAATCTCTTTCATTTCCTGAAGTGCAGCAGCCGACTTTTTGGGGTCATATTGATGGAGAGCATTTAAAATTTCATTTCTCTCTTCGCTTACTTTTTTAAATAAGTAAGGATCCTCTTGAGGAGTACAAACTGTATTTGTTGTTAAAAACGTTTGACCATCAATAATACTCAATAAATATTTCGGCAGATGGAACAAAGAATTTGCGTACTCCGACCAAAGGTCGGTTTTTTCTTTGTAAGGGTCAAACGAAAAGCCGCCGAACATGACTGGCCCTACACCCATTTCGGTATATGGATTAAAAATAAGGCTATCCCTTAAAAATTTTTCCCATTCTTTTTCAACATGAAAAAAGCGGTCAGAAGCCTGATCCGACTGAATTTGTTTAGAAATCCCGAGTCCAATAAGTACAGTTTCATCCGTTGGGTCTTTCCAAAAGAATCGTTCACCGCGGAATTGTTCTTTTCCTATATTAAAAAATGATAGTGGGTTTATCGTGTCCATTTTATGAACTTCACTAATTAAAATGGGCCGGCCTAGTTCTTTTGCGCGTTTGACAGCCAAAAGACCTCGTTCCATTATTTCCAATTCTTGAATGGTAATCAAACAAATCCCTCCAAAACAGCCGAAATGACTGTTATCCATTCATATTAAAGCAATTTTTAGCATACTACCTTCATTGTAAAGAAGTCAGTAATACTTGTCACTAGCAAACCTGCTCCATTCCCTATTATATCTTAAGATTTCACCTAATTGATAAAATCAGCTCGATCATTGATTTTTTCATTTTTATCATTTTCCCACCAACCATTCAATAATAATCAAACAGGTATAATCTTCTAGATTTGATAGGAAAAATTAATTGACACTATTCCTTGAATTACATACACTTAGTTTTGGGCACGGCCCATTTTTACATCGAACCTAACCTTTTATATAGAGAAAGAAACTAAAAAAGGGAGAGAAGAATATGCAACCAACTATACAGAAGAATTCTGAACCTGTAGTTGAATCAAACCGCGGCTTTCAAGTATGGTGGCAAATGACCCGTCCTCATACATTAACTGCTGCATTCGTACCTGTTCTGCTTGGTACCGCCCTATCACTTAAACATGGGAACATTCATTTTGGTCTATTTTTTGCTATGCTTATAGCAAGTTTATTGATTCAAGCTGCAACCAATATGTTTAATGAATATTTCGATTTCAAGCGCGGGCTGGATACTGCTCAATCCGTTGGAATTGGTGGCACCATTGTCCGTGACGGAATAAAGCCAAAAACAGTCCTAAATCTAGCATTTGTCTTTTATGGAATTGCCTTATTATTAGGGATCTATATTTGTGCCAATAGCAGCTGGTGGTTAGCAGCTGTGGGGTTAATATGTATGGCCGTGGGGTATTTTTACACTGGAGGTCCTTTTCCGATTGCTTATACACCATTTGGTGAAATACTTTCCGGTTTCTTTATGGGAATGCTGATTATTTTAATCTCTTTCTTTATTCAAACTGGAACAGTCAGCACCACGAGTATTCTCGTCTCTGTTCCAAGTATGATATTGGTTGGAATGATTATGTTATCAAATAACATCCGGGACCTTGATGGCGACAAAGAAAACGGGCGTAAAACAGTGGCCATTCTATTAGGGAAAAAACGTGCCATTTACTTATTAACAGGGATGTTCACTTTTTCATTTCTTTGGGTCTTGGGACTTATCATTTTGGGTATTTTGCCAGTTTGGACAGCACTTGTGATCCTTAGTGCGCCAAAGGCTATTAAGGCAACTAAAGGCTTTATTAACAACACGATTCCAATTAAAATGGCACCAGCTATGAAAGCTACTGCACAAACAAATACTATATTTGGATTTTTATTAGCGATTGGAATATTTATTGGGCATTATCTATAAAAAAAGGCTTCTGCGATGGCAGAAGCTTTTTTTAATGCATAGGCTTAATCCCCCATATATCATCAGCGTATTCCTTAATGGTGCGGTCGCTTGAAAAGTAACCTGCTTGGGCAATATTTCTCAAACTCATTTGCTGCCAACGTAATCGATCAGTAAATGTTTCACCAATTGAACGCTGTATTTCCGCATAGGATGCAAAATCCTTTAAGACAAAATATTGATCATTTTCCTGAAGGAGCGAATCAAATATTGGTTCAAATTCATTATTAGCCCCAGGAAAAAATCCGTTAACAAGTTGATCTACTGCTTGACGAATCCGATAATCATGGTGGTAATATTCATCGGATTGATAGCCGCCGTACTGATAGTAGTTTAGAACCTCATCAGCCGTTAATCCAAACGTGAATATATTGTCATTACCGACTAATTCCCGAATTTCAATATTGGCACCATCTAGTGTTCCTACCGTTAATGCTCCATTTATCATAAATTTCATATTTCCTGTCCCGGAGGCTTCCTTACTTGCAGTAGAGATTTGTTCACTCACATCTGCTGCAGGGAAGATTTTTTCCGCAAGCGAAACACGATAATTTTCTAGAAAGATCACTTTCATTTTATCGCCGATTACTGGGTCATTGTTTACCTTTTCCGCAACAGAATTTATTAATTTGATGATTTTCTTCGCATAGTAATAGCCTGGCGATGCTTTTGCACCAAAAATAAACACTCTAGGAACAACAGGGTAACTTGAATCTTCTTTGAGTCGATTATACAGATGCATAATATGTAAAACATTTAAAAGCTGCCGCTTATACGCATGCAGGCGCTTTACTTGCACATCAAAAATAGCATTAGTATCCACCGCAGTTCCCGTTTTCTCGAGAATAACTTTCGCAAGTGTTTGTTTGTTTTCATTTTTTATTTTTAACAGTTGTTCCAAAAACGAAGGATCATTTTGATAATTAAGCAATTGGGAAAGTTCTGTTGCTTGATAGGTCCAATCGGAACCGATTGTTTCTGTAATGAATGAAGATAACTTTGGATTTGCTTTTAACAGCCAGCGCCGATAGGCAATTCCATTTGTCTTATTGTTAAATTTCTCAGGAAACAGTTGATAAAATTGATTCATCTCACGCTTCTTTAAAATTTCTGTATGCAGTTTTGCCACACCATTAACACTAAAACTTCCAACAATGGCTAAATGAGCCATTTTCACATAATTGTCGGCTAGAATGGCGAGTTCCCTAATCCGATCCCAGTCCCCGGGAGTTTGTTCCCACAAATCCTTGCAAAATCTTTCATTGATTTCTTCTACAATCATATAAATCCTGGGAAGCAACGGTTGGAAAATATGTATCGGCCACTTCTCTAAAGCCTCAGACAATGTCGTATGATTCGTATAGGAAATGGTTTGTTTGGTAATATTCCATGCCTGTTCCCAATCATAGCCTTCTTCATCAAGCAGAATCCTCATTAGTTCTGGAATGGCTAATACGGGGTGCGTATCATTGATATGAATACAGATATGTTCATGAAGTTGTTTCAAGCTGCTGTGCTGCTTTCGATAGGTCTTTAAAATAGATTGTATACTGGCAGATACTAAAAAGTATTGCTGTTTCAATCGTAAAATCTTTCCTTCATCATGGGTATCATCAGGATATAAAAACTCCGAGATCATTTCCGTTTCCCGCTTATATTTTAAGATATCCTTATGTAAGGGATATTGGGATGGTTCGGCATTCCAGAGTCTTAATGTATTAATTGTTTTTGATTGATACCCAATGACAGGCATATCGTGAGGCACAGCCGTAACCGTTTCAGTATTTAGATGATGGAAAACAAGACGGCCATTTTCCATCTTCGCTTCTACTTTACCCCAAAAAGGAATTTTAATAGAACTGTCAGTTTTACGTATTTCCCAGACATTACCGTTTTTTAACCATTGCTCCGGTAATTCGACTTGATAGCCATCAACAATCTTTTGTTCAAATAAACCATGTTTATAACGAATTCCATGGCCATGGCCAGGTAGACTTAGTGAAGCTAATGAATCTAGAAAACAGGCGGCTAATCTTCCTAAGCCGCCATTTCCTAAGCCTGCATCTGCCTCAAATTCCTCTAGTTCACCTAAATCTATACCTAATTCCTTCAAACCAACTTGAACGGTTTCTTCCACACCGAGATTGATTAGATTTTGTCTAAGTAATTTCCCCAATAAATATTCAATGGAGAGATAATAAACCTGCTTTCCCTTTGCAGCTAGATGTTTCTCGTTTGTAGTAATCCAATCACCACTAACAAATTCACTAATCATCGTACCAAGTGTTTGATAATGGTCTCTGGCTGAGCTATCTGCGAAACTCTTTCCACATACCATCTCAATCCTTTTTAGAAAGGTTTCTTTAAATTCGACCGCATTAGAAAACATGTGTTTCACTCCTTGCAACGATCTCTGCATATAATTGATTATAGCTATACGCTGACTGTGCCCAGCTATAATCCATTTCCATTGCTTGTTTTACAATGGAGTTCCACGATTTTGAATCATGGTAAACACTTAGAGCTCGTTTAATCGTATAGAGCATATCGTGGGCATTAAAATTGGAGAAGGAAAATCCGTTTCCTTTTCCTGTGAATTCGTTCCAAGAGTTTATTGTATCATTTAAACCGCCTGTTTCCCTAACAATCGGGATAGCTCCATATTTCATTGCGATCAATTGTCCAAGCCCGCAAGGTTCAAATTGGGAAGGCATTAAAAACAAATCCGCAGCTGCATAAAGTTTATGGGCAAGCCCTTCATTGAAACCTGTATGAACTTTTAATTTTTCGGGATAGATCCGCGCCGCCTGTCTTAAATGTTCTTCGTATTCATAATCCCCTGTACCCAAGACAATTACCTGGACGTCCTCTTGCAAAATTTCACGAAGTACACACTTAACTAAATCAAGGCCTTTTTGCCTTGTCAGTCGTGTAATCATCACTAATAAAGGTGTACGTGACGACTGAGGCAATCCAAAGTGATCTTGAATCTCACTTTTATTTATTGCCTTTTTCTGATGATGATTAACCGTATAAGTTTGAAAAATTAATGGATCTTTAGCAGGATTATAGAAATCTTCATCAATCCCGTTTAGAATTCCAATCAGATCCTCTTTTCTTGCTCTTAATAAACCATCTAATTTTTCACCATAAGCAGGTGTTTGAATTTCCTCTTTATAGGTTGGGCTTACTGTCGTAATTTTGTCCGCTGCGACAAGTGCACCCTTCATATAATTAATATTTCCGAAAAACTCTAAGTGACCGGAATGAAAAGAATTATAATCCATTCCTAACAAATCTCCTAATACCTCTTTCGGAAAAATCCCTTGGAATTGCAGGTTGTGAATGGTAAACACCGTTCGTATGTGACCATATCCTTTTCGTTTATGATATTCTGTCCGTAAAAGGAAAGGAATCATTGCCGTATGCCAATCATGACAATGCAGCACATCGGGGTAAAAATTAAGCTCCGCGATTGTTTCTAAAACTGCTCTATTAAAATAAGCAAATCTTTCCCCATCATCAAAATATCCATATAAACCTTCTCGTTTGAAATAATATTCATTATCGACAAAATAGAAGGTTACTCCTTGATAGGTAAGTTCCTCTATTCCACAAAATTGATTTCTCCAGCCTACAGAAACGGTGAACTCCTTCACCTGTTTCATTTCACTCTTAAATTCATCTGCAATGGTTCCGTATTTTGGAAGAATGACTCTAACATCAGTTCCTAAACTCTTTAATTCTTTTGGAAGGGAACCTGCAACATCGGCTAATCCTCCCGATTTTGCAAATGGTCCACATTCCGAAACTGCAAATAGTACTTTCACGAGTTCATCAACGCTCCTTGTTGGGTCCCTTTACGAATCACAAATGGTGATTGTGCTGTGCCAGACAAATGCGTTCCGGCCTCCACTTTAACGTCTTTGTCTAAAATTACGGAATCAAGATAACAGTTCTCTTCAATTTGGCACTTTTGCATGATGATGCAGTTCTTAATAACAGCACCTTTGCCAATCTTTACTCCTCGGGAAATAATACTATTTTCTACCGATCCATTGATTACACAGCCATTGGCAATCATTGAATTTCTTACTTCAGACCCCTTTACATGCTTCGTTGGTGGTTCATCCTTAACCTTAGTAAAGATTGGCTGATCCTTTGGAAATAGCTGTTGCCATACTTCGGACTGTAATAAATTCATGCTAGTAGAAAAATAGTTTTCAATTGAATCTATCATCACGGCATAACCGTCATATTCATAGTGACAAACAGAGTAAAGATTCTGAAGGTCATTAACCACATCATTCATACATGTATACCCTGTTTCATTTCGTGTTTCAATTAACTTAATTAGGAGAGATGTTTTAATTAAATACATCTCCATTGAACCGCCATCTTTGTGATGGATTTCGGTGATGTCACAGCCAGAACGACTATGCCAATCTAGGATTGGTCTAAAGTTCATGTTGAACACGGTATTACAATTAGTAATGATTGCATACTCTTGAGTACTGCGATAAAAGAAGTCTAAATTTGCTGCAAAATTTTCAAACGAGCCGATTTTATTTCCATCAAAATCAACGATTGGAGAAGGGAAAAAGAAAAGACCATCCCTTTTTCTGTTTAAATCCCAATTCTTACCTGAACCCAAATGATCCATAAGTGAACGGTATTGCATTTTTGGAAATATAGCCACACTACGAATACCTGAATTCACCATATTGGATAAGACAAAATCAATAATCCGGTAACGCCCTGCAAAAGGCAGAGCAGCGAGTGAGCGATGCGTTAATAAATCCTCTAAATCGTCATGATATGTTGTGGCGTCAATTACACCTAAAAGCTCTCTTTTCAATCAAAGTCCCTCCTGGATTTTATTAAAAAGCAGGATAAAGCCCGCTTAACATTTCATTAGTAACTAAAATAATCTCATCATCAAACGAGCGAATAACGGTCCCATCTGGAACCTTTACATCTTCTTGAACTATCGCTTTCTCAATCAAACAATTACTGCCAATGATCGCATCAGGCATGATGACAGACTCTTTAATAATTGTTCCTTTACCGACCGTCACACCTTGAAAGAGAACAGATTTGTCAACTTCTCCTTCAATCGTACACCCTTCATTAATAAGTGACTCTTTTACAATTGCATCTGAAGAAATATATTGCGGCGGCTGGTTTGGATTGACAGAATAAATCCTCCAACCGTGATCAAATAAATCTAAATCGCAATCTTCACTTAACAAATCCATGTTAGCTTCCCAAAGGCTTTTAACTGTACCCACATCTTTCCAATATCCTTTAAACGGATAGGCAAATAACTTCTTATTTTCCTCTAAAAGCATCGGGATTACATCTTTACCAAAATCATGACTTGAATCAGGATTTCGTTCGTCCATTTCTAGATATTCTTTAAGTATATTCCAGCTAAATATATAAATGCCCATTGAAGCAAGATTATTCTTCGGATTGTCTGGCTTTTCATCAAAATCGGTAATTCTTAAATCCTCATCCGTATCCATGATCCCAAAACGGCTGGCTTCATTCCATGGAACTTCTATCAAGGAAATCGTAACATCCGCTCTTTTTTCAATATGGTACTCTAGCATATTCTCATAGTTCATTTTGTAGATATGGTCACCTGAGAGAATTAACACATAATCTGGCTGGTATTGTTTAAGATAATTTAGGTTTTGATAAATGGCACTGGCCGTGCCAGTATACCACTTTACTTCAGAAGATTCGGCATATGGAGGGAGTACAGTTACGCCTCCATCCTTTCGATCAAGGTCCCAGGCACTGCCAATCCCAATATAAGAATTTAATAATAATGGTTGGTATTGTGTTAAAACCCCAACTGTATCAATGTTAGAATTAGCACAATTGCTTAATGGAAAATCAATAATTCGATATTTCCCTCCAAAAGGAACAGCAGGTTTCGCTAGCTCCTTTGTCAGCGAATTAAGCCTACTCCCTTTTCCTCCTGCTAATAACATGGCTACGCACTTTTTCTTTGCCATTACCTTTTCGCTCCTTTCGCTTTTTAACCGGTCTGATAATTTGAAATCCAAACGCAGGAATTGTTAGATTGATTGAATGCGGCAGGCCATGGTATGGCTCTTCTGCTGCAATAATTGTTTTTTTATTAACCAATCCAGCTCCGCCGTATTCTTCATGATCACTATTGAAAATTTCGCGGTATTCACCACTTTTAGGAACCCCAATTGTATAGACAGGATAACTAACGCCTGTAAAATTACAAATAACAACTAAAGTTTCATCTTCCTTTTTCCCTTTTCTTATAAATGAAAAAATAGATTGTTCACTGTTATTTGCATCTATCCATTGGAATCCGTCTTGTAAATAATCAAGTTCGTAGAGAGCTTTTGATCGTTTATAAACTTTCGTTAGGAACTTAACATAAGCATTTAATTTTTGGTGCATTTCATAGTCCAATAAGTTCCAATCAAGCTGCTCTTTATCCTTCCATTCAGCAAACTGTCCTAATTCAAATCCCATAAACAGGAGTTTTTTTCCTGGATGGGCAAACATATAACCTAACAAAAGCCTTAGCTGTGCAAATTTTTCCCAATAATCACCTGGCATCTTATCCAATAATGACTTTTTCCCGTGAACCACTTCATCGTGAGAAAACGGAAGCATAAAGTTCTCTAAAAAGGCATATAAAAATGAAAACGTTACCTTGGAGTGAACATGAGACCGAAGAAACGGTGGTGTTTCCATGTACTCCAACATGTCATTCATCCAGCCCATATTCCATTTATAATCAAAGCCAAGTCCACCGTAACTAACTGGGGTTGTAACATTTGGATATTCGGTTGAGTCCTCCCCAATCATTACAAAATTTGGATCATGCTCATGAACTTGATTATTTAATTTTTTCAAGAAATCAATGCCAAATGGATTTTCTCGTCTTTCATTAGTTGCGTTTGGCCAGTATATGATATTTGCTACTGCATCCATCCGAAAACCATCAATATGGAAATAATCAATCCAAAATATGGCATTAGAGATAAGGAAACTTTGTACCTCACCTTTTCCAAGATCAAAGTTTGCTGTTCCCCATACAGCATTTTCTCGATCACTTTCGGTTGAATAGGAATAAATGTGTGTCCCATCGAAACGGTAAAGTCCATGCGCATCCTTGCAATAATGACCAGGAACCCAATCAAGAATGACTCCAATACCATGTTGATGCATTTGATCAACAAATTCTCTAAATTCATCCGGTGTCCCATACCTGGATGTTACCGAAAAGTAACCAATTCCTTGATAGCCCCAAGATGCATCCAGCGGGTGCTCAACAAGCGGTAATATCTCAATATGGGTAAAACCATGTTCCAATACATATGGAATAAGTTCTGCTGCCAGTTCTAAATAGGTTAGGTACTCCCCATCTTCTTTCTTTTTCCAAGACCCTAGATGCACTTCATAAATCACGGCTGGCTCTGAAAGAAGGGGCTTTTTTCCTCTTCGAGTCATCCATTGATTGTCCTGCCACTTATAATTTTCTAACGAATAAACAATCGAAGCTGTATTGGGTCTTAATTCAGAATAAAAAGCAAATGGATCTGACTTTAACAACCTTTCACCTGTTTGTGAGAAAATTTCATACTTATAAAGCTTTCCTGTTAGATCCCTGTTTACAATCAGAATCCATACTCCTTCATCGTTTACCCTTTGCAATTCATACCCTTCACCATTCCAGTTATTAAAATCCCCCGTAAGCCTAACTTCCGAAGCATTAGGGGCCCATACGCAAAATCGTGTATATATTTTATCGGAATTCTTAAAGATATGAGCGCCAAAAAGCTGATGACTTTGAAAAAAATTTCCTTCATGAAATAAATGCAACTGATAATCAGTCGGAAAAAACGTATTCACTGTCATGGCTCTCCTCATCCTCAATGAAAATATGTATTTCAAAAACCAATTATAAGTGTATTTTATCAATATTCCTCATAAAACTTTTTTATCTTTTCTGACAATAATCGATACAGTACGCCATGAAAAACTAATATTCGTCATATTTCGACACCATTCTTCAATATATCTATCATGAATCGTCAAAAAATTATAAAAAATTTTTGTCTTTTATAACTTTCTAGGCCCAAAAATGTTATTTTCTATATAATTCAAAATAAGCCTAAAATGCGGAAATGTAAGCGTTGCCAGTAGATTTTCAAAAAAAAGTAAGAGCGAAAGTATTATATCGATATAACACTTCTTAATGGGATGTTTTCTGTTCACTGGTGTGTGGTTTAAAAATCTAAGCGGTTATAATGTCAGGAATTAAGGAGGAGATTTTCTAGCTGAAGTAGAAATTTCATGGTATCGATAGATGTTTAGCAGCCAAGTTAAATATTGACTAAAATCGATCCAATTCAAACATAAAAAAACTGATAACAAATATGTTATCAGTTTTCTATGACCCCTACGGGACTCGAACCCGTGTTACCTCCGTGAAAGGGAGGTGTCTTAACCGCTTGACCAAGGGGCCATAAGATATGGCGGAGAAGGAGGGATTTGAACCCTCGCGCCGGTCACCCGACCTACACCCTTAGCAGGGGCGCCTCTTCAGCCACTTGAGTACTTCCCCGTTTGGCTCCGCAGGTAGGACTCGAACCTACGACCGATCGGTTAACAGCCGATAGCTCTACCACTGAGCTACTGCGGAATAATATGGTGGGCCTAAATGGACTCGAACCATCGACCTCACGCTTATCAGGCGTGCGCTCTAACCAGCTGAGCTATAGGCCCATATTGGAGCGGGTGATGAGAATCGAACTCACAACATCAGCTTGGAAGGCTGAGGTTTTACCACTAAACTACACCCGCATATTATATTTTATTATGGGGCGACTGATGGGAATCGAACCCACGAATGTCGGAACCACAATCCGATGCGTTAACCACTTCGCCACAATCGCCATAACAATATAGATTTAAAGCAAAAATGGTGGCTCAGGACGGAATCGAACCGCCGACACAAGGATTTTCAGTCCTTTGCTCTACCGACTGAGCTACTGAGCCATCATATGGCGGTCTGGACGGGACTCGAACCCGCGACCTCCTGCGTGACAGGCAGGCATTCTAACCAACTGAACTACCAGACCAATTGCGGGGACAGGATTTGAACCTGCGACCTTCGGGTTATGAGCCCGACGAGCTACCAGACTGCTCCACCCCGCGACAATAATATAGGTGATACATATGGAGGAGGAAGAGGGATTCGAACCCCCGCGCGGTATGACCCGCCTGTCGGTTTTCAAGACCGATCCCTTCAGCCAAACTTGGGTATTCCTCCAAATAAATGATGAAACTAATGGTGGACCTTGTAGGACTCGAACCTACGACCGGACGGTTATGAGCCGTCTGCTCTAACCAGCTGAGCTAAAGGTCCAAGTTAGAAAATCAATGAATTTTTGGTAGCGGCGGAGGGGATCGAACCCCCGACCTTACGGGTATGAACCGTACGCTCTAGCCAGCTGAGCTACACCGCCAAACTATTATTTTAAAATTATTGGTGGAGTCTAGGGGGATCGAACCCCTGACCTCCTGCGTGCAAAGCAGGCGCTCTCCCAGCTGAGCTAAGACCCCATTTATTATAAGAAGCATGGTCGGGAAGACAGGATTCGAACCTGCGACCCCTTGGTCCCAAACCAAGTGCTCTACCAAGCTGAGCTACTTCCCGTAAAAGTGCGCCCTGAGAGATTCGAACTCCCGACCTTTTGATTCGTAGTCAAACACTCTATCCAGCTGAGCTAAGGGCGCATATGAATTTAATAAATTTAAATGGTGCCGAGGACCGGAATCGAACCGGTACGGTAGTCACCTACCGCAGGATTTTAAGTCCTGTGCGTCTGCCAGTTCCGCCACCCCGGCATTAGTAGAGAGCGGAAGACGGGATTCGAACCCGCGACCCCCACCTTGGCAAGGTGGTGTTCTACCACTGAACTACTTCCGCATATCATGGGAAGTTATTTTGCTATCGCAAAATACTTTGGTGCGGGTGAAGGGAGTCGAACCCCCACGCCTTGCGGCGCCAGATCCTAAGTCTGGTGCGTCTGCCAATTCCGCCACACCCGCATATTCATTTAAATGGTGAGCCATGAAGGACTCGAACCTTCGACCCTCTGATTAAAAGTCAGATGCTCTACCAACTGAGCTAATGGCTCATACATAAGGTGCCGGCGAGAGGACTTGAACCCCCAACCTACTGATTACAAGTCAGTTGCTCTACCAATTGAGCTACCCCGGCAAGTAGTATGGAAAAGTATTAAAGTAAATATGGTGGAGGATGACGGGATCGAACCGCCGACCCTCTGCTTGTAAGGCAGATGCTCTCCCAGCTGAGCTAATCCTCCGTAATTACAGCCTGGCAACGTCCTACTCTCACAGGGACGCGTGTCCCAACTACCATCGGCGCTGAGAAGCTTAACTTCCGTGTTCGGTATGGGAACGGGTGTGACCTTCTCGCCATAATTGCCAGACCATATATTCGACACTATTTTATTATAATGTTTTTTTCATATTTTTCAAGAGGAAAATTTATTTTTTTCATTCCCTCAAAACTAGATAATGCAGAAGAAGTGGTAAACTCGAATTCACCTTAAAATTAGGATAAGTCCTCGAACGATTAGTATCAGTCAGCTCCACATGTTACCACGCTTCCACCTCTGACCTATCAACCTGATCATCTTTCAGGGTTCTTACTAGCTTGCGCTATGGGAAATCTCATCTTGAGGGGGGCTTCATGCTTAGATGCTTTCAGCACTTATCCCGTCCGCACATAGCTACCCAGCGATGCTCTTGGCAGAACAACTGGTACACCAGCGGTGCGTCCATCCCGGTCCTCTCGTACTAAGGACAGCTCCTCTCAAATTTCCTGCGCCCACGACGGATAGGGACCGAACTGTCTCACGACGTTCTGAACCCAGCTCGCGTACCGCTTTAATGGGCGAACAGCCCAACCCTTGGGACCGACTACAGCCCCAGGATGCGATGAGCCGACATCGAGGTGCCAAACCTCCCCGTCGATGTGGACTCTTGGGGGAGATAAGCCTGTTATCCCCGGGGTAGCTTTTATCCGTTGAGCGATGGCCCTTCCATGCGGAACCACCGGATCACTAAGCCCGACTTTCGTCCCTGCTCGACTTGTAGGTCTCGCAGTCAAGCTCCCTTGTGCCTTTACACTCTGCGAATGATTTCCAACCATTCTGAGGGAACCTTTGGGCGCCTCCGTTACTTTTTAGGAGGCGACCGCCCCAGTCAAACTGCCCACCTGACACTGTCTCCCACCCCGATCAGGGGTGCGGGTTAGAATTTCAATACAGCCAGGGTAGTATCCCACCGACGCCTCCACCGAAGCTAGCGCTCCGGCTTCTCAGGCTCCTACCTATCCTGTACAAGCTGTACCAAAATTCAATATCAGGCTACAGTAAAGCTCCACGGGGTCTTTCCGTCCTGTCGCGGGTAACCTGCATCTTCACAGGTACTATAATTTCACCGAGTCTCTCGTTGAGACAGTGCCCAGATCGTTACGCCTTTCGTGCGGGTCGGAACTTACCCGACAAGGAATTTCGCTACCTTAGGACCGTTATAGTTACGGCCGCCGTTTACTGGGGCTTCGATTCAGAGCTTCGCTTGCGCTAACCCCTCCTCTTAACCTTCCAGCACCGGGCAGGCGTCAGCCCCTATACTTCGCCTTGCGGCTTCGCAGAGACCTGTGTTTTTGCTAAACAGTCGCCTGGGCCTATTCACTGCGGCTCTTCGAGGCTATTCACCTCAAAAAGCACCCCTTCTCCCGAAGTTACGGGGTCATTTTGCCGAGTTCCTTAACGAGAGTTCTCTCGCTCACCTTAGGATTCTCTCCTCGCCTACCTGTGTCGGTTTGCGGTACGGGCACCTTTTATCTCGCTAGAGGCTTTTCTTGGCAGTGTGGAATCAGGAACTTCGGTACTAAATTTCCCTCGCTATCACAGCTCAGCCTTCACGAGAGGCGGATTTGCCTACCTCTCAGCCTAACTGCTTAGACGCGCATATCCAACAGCGCGCTTACCCTATCCTCCTGCGTCCCCCCATTGCTCAAACGATAAAGAGGTGGTACAGGAATATCAACCTGTTATCCATCGCCTACGCCTTTCGGCCTCGGCTTAGGTCCCGACTAACCCTGAGCGGACGAGCCTTCCTCAGGAAACCTTAGGCATTCGGTGGATGAGATTCTCACTCATCTTTCGCTACTCATACCGGCATTCTCACTTCTAAGCGCTCCACCAGTCCTTACGGTCTAGCTTCAACGCCCTTAGAACGCTCTCCTACCACTGACATCAAAGATGTCAATCCACAGCTTCGGTGATACGTTTAGCCCCGGTACATTTTCGGCGCAGAGTCACTCGACCAGTGAGCTATTACGCACTCTTTAAATGGTGGCTGCTTCTAAGCCAACATCCTGGTTGTCTAAGCAACTCCACATCCTTTTCCACTTAACGTATACTTTGGGACCTTAGCTGGTGGTCTGGGCTGTTTCCCTTTTGACTACGGATCTTATCACTCGCAGTCTGACTCCCACGGATAAGTCTTTGGCATTCGGAGTTTGTCTGAATTCGGTAACCCGATGAGGGCCCCTAGTCCAAACAGTGCTCTACCTCCAAGACTCTTACTACGTGAGGCTAGCCCTAAAGCTATTTCGGAGAGAACCAGCTATCTCCAAGTTCGATTGGAATTTCTCCGCTACCCACACCTCATCCCCGCACTTTTCAACGTGCGTGGGTTCGGGCCTCCATCCAGTGTTACCTGGACTTCACCCTGGACATGGGTAGATCACCTGGTTTCGGGTCTACGACCACATACTCATACGCCCTATTCAGACTCGCTTTCGCTGCGGCTCCGTCTCTTCAACTTAACCTTGCATGGGATCGTAACTCGCCGGTTCATTCTACAAAAGGCACGCCATCACCCATGAACGGGCTCTGACTACTTGTAGGCACACGGTTTCAGGAACTATTTCACTCCCCTTCCGGGGTGCTTTTCACCTTTCCCTCACGGTACTGGTTCACTATCGGTCACTAGGGAGTATTTAGCCTTGGGAGATGGTCCTCCCTGCTTCCGACCGGATTTCACGTGTCCGGCCGTACTCAGGATCCACTCAGGAGGGAACGAAGTTTCGACTACAGGGTTTTTACCTTCTCTGACGGACCTTTCCAGGTCGCTTCATCTACCCCGTTCCTTTGTAACTCCATGTTGAGTGTCCTACAACCCCAAGAGGCAAGCCTCTTGGTTTGGGCTATGTCCCGTTTCGCTCGCCGCTACTCAGGGAATCGCGTTTGCTTTCTCTTCCTCCGGGTACTTAGATGTTTCAGTTCCCCGGGTATGCCATCAATACCCTATGTATTCAGGTAAAGATACTGTTCCATTACGAACAGTGGGTTTCCCCATTCGGAAATCTCCGGATCAAAGCTTACTTACAGCTCCCCGAAGCATATCGGTGTTAGTCCCGTCCTTCATCGGCTCCTAGTGCCAAGGCATTCACCGTGCGCCCTTTCTAACTTAACCTAAAAGGTTTATAACTCTTACTTACATAAGAGAGAAAAACTAAAATGGCGATTACTCGATGTTTACTTTGCTTCTTCATTACGATTATCTAGTTTTCAAAGAACGAATGGTTTGAGAGAATTGCACTCTCAAAACTAAACAAACAAAGATCGTGTACAAACTGTTTTGTCTGGCTCACAGGTCCAGCTTTATCCTTAGAAAGGAGGTGATCCAGCCGCACCTTCCGATACGGCTACCTTGTTACGACTTCACCCCAATCATCTGTCCCACCTTAGGCGGCTGGCTCCTTACGGTTACCCCACCGACTTCGGGTGTTACAAACTCTCGTGGTGTGACGGGCGGTGTGTACAAGGCCCGGGAACGTATTCACCGCGGCATGCTGATCCGCGATTACTAGCGATTCCGGCTTCATGCAGGCGAGTTGCAGCCTGCAATCCGAACTGAGAATGGTTTTATGGGATTGGCTAAACCTCGCGGTCTTGCAGCCCTTTGTACCATCCATTGTAGCACGTGTGTAGCCCAGGTCATAAGGGGCATGATGATTTGACGTCATCCCCACCTTCCTCCGGTTTGTCACCGGCAGTCACCTTAGAGTGCCCAACTAAATGCTGGCAACTAAGATCAAGGGTTGCGCTCGTTGCGGGACTTAACCCAACATCTCACGACACGAGCTGACGACAACCATGCACCACCTGTCACTCTGTCCCCCGAAGGGGAAAATCCTATCTCTAGGAGTGTCAGAGGATGTCAAGACCTGGTAAGGTTCTTCGCGTTGCTTCGAATTAAACCACATGCTCCACCGCTTGTGCGGGCCCCCGTCAATTCCTTTGAGTTTCAGCCTTGCGGCCGTACTCCCCAGGCGGAGTGCTTAATGCGTTAGCTGCAGCACTAAAGGGCGGAAACCCTCTAACACTTAGCACTCATCGTTTACGGCGTGGACTACCAGGGTATCTAATCCTGTTTGCTCCCCACGCTTTCGCGCCTCAGCGTCAGTTACAGACCAGAAAGCCGCCTTCGCCACTGGTGTTCCTCCACATCTCTACGCATTTCACCGCTACACGTGGAATTCCGCTTTCCTCTTCTGCACTCAAGTCCCCCAGTTTCCAATGACCCTCCACGGTTGAGCCGTGGGCTTTCACATCAGACTTAAAGGACCGCCTGCGCGCGCTTTACGCCCAATAATTCCGGACAACGCTTGCCACCTACGTATTACCGCGGCTGCTGGCACGTAGTTAGCCGTGGCTTTCTGGTTAGGTACCGTCAAGGTACCGGCAGTTACTCCGGTACTTGTTCTTCCCTAACAACAGAGCTTTACGACCCGAAGGCCTTCATCGCTCACGCGGCGTTGCTCCATCAGACTTTCGTCCATTGTGGAAGATTCCCTACTGCTGCCTCCCGTAGGAGTCTGGGCCGTGTCTCAGTCCCAGTGTGGCCGATCACCCTCTCAGGTCGGCTACGCATCGTCGCCTTGGTGAGCCGTTACCTCACCAACTAGCTAATGCGCCGCGGGCCCATCTGTAAGTGTCAGCCGAAACCGACTTTCAGCTTTCCCTCATGAGAGGAAAAGGATTATCCGGTATTAGCACCGGTTTCCCGGTGTTATCCCAGTCTTACAGGTAGGTTGCCCACGTGTTACTCACCCGTCCGCCGCTAGACTCCGAAAAGTCTCGCTCGACTTGCATGTATTAGGCACGCCGCCAGCGTTCGTCCTGAGCCAGGATCAAACTCTCCAAGAAAGTTGATTAGCTCATTTGTTACGTTGGCTTAGTTTCGCAATTGAAACTAAAATTTATTGTTTGTTTGCACGATTTTGTTTGTTTAGTTTTCAAAGAACAATTTCCATAAAGCGAACAAGTCACTTGGATTTCAATTAACCGCTCGAAAGCGACTTCACTAATTTATCACACCTCACATCGTGGTGTCAACAACTTTTTTAATTTCTTTTTTCATTTGTTGAACCGCTTGATGAGGACGAGATTTAATATAACATGATAAATAAATGTTTGCAATATAATTTTATTTTTTTTCGAAACTACTTTCTAAATAGTTAAGCAAACAACATTTATATGCATCTTCCCATAGATACTCGTTTATGTGTAGAATTAAAGAAAGGAATTCTATATTTATCTTTTATTATCGGTATTTTTTCTAAGAATCAAAATTTCAGTCAACGACTGTATAAATGGACGTGATTTAAAATGAGCAGTGTCGATATGCAAATTTTAGTTAAACTTGGTGTTTCTGCAGTTTTTGGACTTATTATTGGTCTTGAACGTGAATTAAAAAGGAAACCGGTTGGCCTTAAAACAAGCCTAGTTATTTCTGTTGTAAGTTGCCTGTTGACGATTGTATCAATTGAATCGGCGTACATGTTTCCTGATTCAGATGATGTCAAAATTACTATGGATCCTCTTCGCTTAGCTGCACAAATTGTTTCAGGTATTGGTTTCTTAGGTGCAGGTGTAATATTAAGACGGGGAAATGATAGTATATCCGGTTTAACTACTGCTGCAATGATTTGGGGTGCTGCAGGAATTGGCATTGCAGTGGGAGCTGGTTTTTTCATAGAAGCATTCGCTGGGGTAGCACTACTTATACTTAGTGTTGAATTTGTCCCATTTTTAATGAAAATCATTGGGCCGAAACAATTAAGGGAAAAAGAAATTATGCTGCAACTATTTATTAGGGATCAAGGCCAAATTGAAAAAGCTATTTCCTTCCTATTAGAAAAAAATTATATCGTTCGTAGACTTAAGATTAAGGATTTAGATAATGGCGACCATCTCGTTCAAATATTAGTTGCCGTGGACTATCGCGAAAAAACAACTGATGTGTATGCCTCTGTTTCTAATTTAGAAGGTGTTCAAAAAGTAGAAATCGAAAGTATTAGTTAAAAAATTTATCCTTATTAAAATTTTCACTTGCAAGATTTTAATAATACAGATATAATTTTCTTGTACCAAATATTTGGGGGATTAGCTCAGCTGGGAGAGCGCTTGCATGGCATGCAAGAGGTCAGGGGTTCGAGCCCCCTATTCTCCATTATCTCGAAAACCTTTGCGATGCAGAGGTTTTCTTTTTTTGTTAGCATGTTAATTTCATTTTTTCCTACATAAAGTAACTGGACTCGAGAATACGTTTCTTATTACTATTTTCATTGATTTTTTAGATCAGACGGATTTATAAACTCTTCTTATTGGCCTCTCCTGTAATTTTTTTATAAAGTTATAAATCGTATAGCAGAAACTGCCTCCGATGGGCAATTTTACCTTTTTTCGAATTTTCTATTGCATATAACCTTATCACTATAATAAAATCATATTTGTAATTTAAAAATTTAGAAAAATCTGTATATAAAGGGGGATTTTTAAAAATATATACATCAACATGCTTCGATTTATTCTTTCTACAACCAACGACCAATCAGCATTGTCTTTATTGACCTCAATTTGAACAAAGGGTTTTATATGAGAGGGGGAGCTTCCATGGAGGCCAAAAAAACTAAGACTTATTCTGAAAGCGATTACACCTCAATTGTACAGTCATCATCTTTTCAAACATTACTCTCCGAAAAGAAAAAATTCATCATCCCGGTCACTATATTCTTTTTTTGTTTTTACTTTGCTTTACCAGTACTAACTTCTTATTCTACCGTGTTAAATCACAAGTTTATCGGCAGTATTACTTGGGCATGGGTTTTTGCCTTCTTACAATTCGTTATGACGTGGGCTTTATGTATGATTTATTCGAAAAAAGCTGCAAGATTCGATGAATTGGCTAATGAAGTCATCCAAGAAGGGAGGAATAACTAATGAATACAGCTGCTTTTACGATGTTTCTTTGTATCGTTTTTGTAACGTTAGTTATTACATATTACGCTTCAAAACGAACAAAAAATGCTAGTGAGTTCTACACAGCTGGCGGTGGTCTAACCGGATGGCAAAATGGACTTGCCATTGCTGGGGATTATATGTCTGCGGCTTCGTTTCTTGGAATTGCAGGTGCAGTTGCCTTAACGGGTTTTGATGGTTTCTTTTATAGTATTGGTTTCCTTGTAGCCTATCTTGTTGTACTTTATTTAGTTGCTGAACCACTAAGGAACCTTGGAAAATATACATTTGCTGATATGATTGCTGCCCGTTTTGATGCTAAAAAGGTCCGTGGCTTCGCTGCTATGAACACGGTTACGATTTCTATTTTTTATATGATTGCACAGCTTGTTGGTGCAGGAGCACTTATTAAATTATTATTAGGCTTAGAATATACCACGTCCGTATTAATCGTTGGGGTCCTAATGACTGTATATGTTATCTTTGGCGGTATGCATGCAACAAGTTGGGTACAAATTATAAAAGCTGTTCTATTAATGGGTGGTACCTTAGTTATTTCAATTATTGTTTTTGCCAAATTTAACTGGAGTATTACGGATATGTTTGCGCAAATGAAAACTGCCACTCCGTTAAAGGAAACCTTTTTAAATCCTGGTGTAAAATACAAAATTGGCCTTGATACCATCTCACTAAATATGGGCTTAGTTCTTGGAACAGCTGGTCTGCCACATATTCTTGTTCGTTTCTTTACAGTAAAGGATGCCAAAACTGCTCGTTCTTCGGTAGTTTATGCCACATGGATCATTGGGATCTTTTACGTTATGACTATTTTCCTCGGCTTCGGTGCCGCAGCCTTTGTTGGTAATAGTGCAATTGTAGCTGCAAATCCGGCAGGTAATATGGCTGCTCCACTTTTAGCACAAGCTCTTGGTGGAAACATGCTGTTTGCTTTCATTTCAGCAGTTGCTTTTGCAACGATATTAGCTGTTGTGGCTGGCCTTGTATTGACGGCTGCCTCTGCATTTGCTCATGATTTCTATAACGTTATCCTAAAAAAAGGAAAAGCAACAGAAAAGCAGCAAGTTGGTATGGCTCGCTGGGCAGCAGTGGGCGTTTCGGTGATTTCTATTATTCTAGCCTTAGGGGCACAAACCCTAAATGTTGCCTTCCTTGTGTCACTTGCCTTCGCTGTCGCAGCCAGCGCTAATCTACCGGTAATTCTTTATACCATTTATTGGAAGCGCTTCAATACAACTGGTGCTATTTGGGCGATGGTGGTTGGGCTTATTTCAGCCATCGGTTTGGTGATTGTCAGCCCGAATGTTTTCAGTCCTGAAGTTGGAAAAGCCATTTTTGTTGGCGAACCATGGTTCCCATATACAACCCCTGGAATTGTTTCGATTCCACTAGGATTTATTGCGGGGTACCTCGGAACGATCTTCTCTAGTCAAAAAGCCGATGTGAAAAGATATGAAGAAGTTTTGGTTAAGTCTAATACTGGCATTAACATAGGTGGCTAAATTAGAAAAGCGCAAGCGCCCTGGTCAGCGGCGTATGGCCTCCTCGAAAGAGCTAACTCTCTTTCTTCGTGCGATGCTTATGCTGCCGAAGTCTTCCTTGTGGAGCGCTCCAACTGAGATAAAGGAAACACGAAGAGCGTTAGCGCATTCGTGCTTGACTTATCGTAGGGCGGAGGGCGAAGGACACTAGCCGCTAGGGCCGCTTGCGCTAGACAGTAATCTTAGTTCAAAAACTTATCATATAAAAAAGAAATGGGACTGAATTGCTTCAGTCCCATTTTCATTGTCCTTATGAACTTTTCCTAAGAAATTTATTTTTTTCCTTTTCTTCCGGCACCACTGTTCGAACTGTTACTTCTAGACTTAATGGTATTGGACCTTCTTTCAGATCCTCCACTTCGACCAGTTCTATTTTCTCTTCTGCCTGATTCGTTTCGATTTCGTGGTGTACTTGGTTTTGCTTTTCTAATTCCATGTTTATCTTTTTGAGTACTGTGCTCTCTATTATCGTTTATTTTGCTCTCACTGCCCTCTTTGGTATTTCCCATATTTTGTTTTGCAATCGTGATATTTAGCTCAGCTTCAATTGTTTCAAGCATAGGTCGATCTGTCGAAGTATAAAAGGTAATTGCCAGACCAGTCATCCCAGCTCTTCCTGTCCGGCCAATGCGATGGACATAACTTTCAGTATCTTGAGGGATATCATAATTAAACACATGGGTAACCCCCTCAACATCAAGTCCTCTTGCTGCCACATCTGTCGCAACGAGCAATTGTACCTCTGCATCCCTAAACCGCTTCATCACCCGCTCTCTCTTTGCCTGAGACAAATCCCCATGTAATTCATCGCAAGAAAATCCGTTTGCCTTCAGTACATCAAACAGTTTACTTACACGGCGTTTTGTCCGGCAGAAAATAACCGCTAAAAACGGACGATACGTTTCTACTAGTTGAATAAGCGTGCCTTGTTTTCCACGATCAGTCGTATGAATCGCAATTTGTTTCACTGTTTCAGCAGGTCCTTGGGTTTTTTCCACTTGAATATATTCTGGTTCACGCATATGTTTTTTTGCTAGTGTGCGAATTTCAGGCGGCATTGTTGCTGAAAAAAGCATCGTTTGCCTGCTTGCTGGTGTTTCTCTTATAATATCTTCCACTTCATTGAGAAACCCAATATGGAGCATTTGGTCTGCTTCATCTAACACAAGGTAATCTATTTCTGATAAACGAATGGTTTCCCTTCTAATATGATCCAAGAGTCGTCCGGGTGTTCCTACTACTATCTGCATTCCCCTTTTTAATTTTTTCAGTTGTTTATCAACATCCTGACCTCCATATACGGCTAGAACATCGATACCTGTTAGATCAGAAATTAGTTTTTCAATTTCCTCTGTTATTTGCAGAGCTAATTCTCTCGTTGGCGTTACAATCAGCGCTTGAACATATTCTGCTCCAGGATTAATCTTTTCTAATATTGGCAGGATGAAAGCGAACGTCTTTCCTGTTCCAGTCTGTGCCTGTGCAATTATATCGATATCATCCATTACTAATGGAATTGCTTGTTTTTGAATCGGTGTTGGTTTAGCAATACCATGACCACGTAATTTTTCCACAAGTGGTTCTGAAATACCTAATGATAAAAAATCTGACAAAAATACCCCTACTTTCTATTTAACCAATTAATTTATTTTGATTGTTTTTCAATACAATTGCAAATATACTTTTCAGTCGTTTATCCAAAAAATTAATAAATATTAAGACATTGATTGCCTTTTTCGTTTAAAACAACTATAATCTCAATAAAACCAACTTATTTCATCGGAATAGTAAAAATTAAAATTTAGGTGGGGATTAAATGAACCAACAAAGTTTTGTTATCATTCATGGATTAGGCGGTAGTGGACCTGATCATTGGCAAACTTGGCTGGCACAAGAATTAACCAGAAAGAATTATCATGTACAGTATCCAACCTTCACAAACTTTGATTCGCCTAATAAAAGCGTTTGGCTGAAGGAATTAGCTGCCACACTTCGGATGATCCCAGAAGGAAATGATTTAACCGTCATTACACACAGTCTAGGATGCTTATTATGGCTTCATTATGCTTCTACTCTAAATAAACCAATTGCCAACCGGGTGATTTTAGTCGCACCGCCTTCTCCAAACCACATTATCACTGAAGCAAAATCATTCTACCCTGTCCCTTTGGATGGAAACAATCTAGAGAAAGCAGCTGAAAATACATTATTTATCCACTCATCTAATGATCCTTATTGCAGCTTGGCAGATGCAATAAGCTATTCAAATCTTAGCTTTCCTTCCATCACTATCCCTAATGCAGGTCACATAAATACACAGTCAGGACACGGAAAATGGCCATGGATATTAGATTTATGCCTGGCGGAGGAAAAGCATTCTCTAAATATTTAAAGTATTAGAAGGAGTGATAAAGCTTTCACTCCTTCTTTTTATTTGATTGCTAGAATCACTTCATGCACAGTAAATGATATAATGACTTCGAATTATTTATCTATCTTACCAATATAAATTAATCGATTTTATATATATAAGGAGATGATAAACGTGGATTTGCATCAGTTGTTTGTTTTTACAAAGGTGGTCGAGCACAAAAGCTTTTCTAAGGCAGCAGATGAGATATTTTTAAGCCAATCAACGGTTAGTTCTCACATTCAGGCATTAGAGAAAATGCTTAATATAAAGCTATTTGATCGAGTCGGAAGAGAGAGTATTCTTACTCCACAGGGAGAACGTTTGTATCAATGGGCCCTTAAACTCTTATTAATTAAAGACCAAGCATTGCTCGATATAAAAGAGGGGATGACTGACCTGAGGGGAATGATTCGGATTGCAGCCAGTTCCGTTCCAGGGCAATTTATGATTCCACGCATGGTCAAACAATTTAGGAAACATTATCCTGAAGTGACATTTCATATCAACCAATCCTCATCAAAAATTGTTGCCGAAAAGGTGTTAAACGGATCTGTTGATATCGGTATCTTGGGTGAAAAATATGAAAACGATAAACTTCGTTATATTCCGCTAGTAAAAGAAAAATTAGTCCTAATTACATCGAACCATAACGAAATGGTTGGTCCAGTAAAGATTCGCGATATCTTAAATTATCCATTTGTGATGCGTAATTCAAGCTCAGGAACAAATGCCCTTTTGGAGCGGGTTCTTAAAAAAAATAACATTCAAAAGGAGCAATTAAATATCATTGCTTACACGGAAAGCGGACAAAGCTTGATGCAGTTTGTCATACAAGACATTGGTATTTCCATCATTTCCGAAATCGCAGCAAGAGAATATTCCTCTAACAACATGCTTAAGATGCATGCGATATATGGATTTGACGACGAAAGATATTTTTATTTGGTCTATAACATTAATAAAACACAATCCCTTCTATCAAAACTATTTATAGATAGTGCTGTCCATTTAGTTGACGGCAAACTGGGCTGAGAATGTTCCTCCTCGAGCCCAGTTTGTTGTGTTTATGGTTTTAGAATCACTTTAATACAATCTTCTGTTTTCGTATCAAATACTTCATACCCGCGCTTCGCTTGATCCAATGTCAGCACGTGAGTAAACAAACCTATTTCCTTTTGTTCTATTCCTCATAAATCATCTTTCTCGTCATTCCCCCATCTACTACTAAATTAATCCCTGTTACAAAATTATTTTCACGATTAGTTAAATAAAAACATGCACGAGCAATATCACTTGGCTCGCCAACACGTTTTGAGAAATGCTGTTCATGGTCGAGTTTTGTTAATTGTGATTTATCCCCATTGTGTATCCATCCAGGCGATATAGCATTAACGGTAATTCGATATTCACTTAAGGACGCAGCCAAAGCATGGGTTATCGCAACAATTCCTCCTTTTGAAGCAGCGTAAGCTTCCGAGTTAGGTTCTGACATAAGTGCCCGTGTGGAGGCGATATTGACAATTGATCCGCCAGATTCATTCTCCCGCATATATTTTGCCACTTCCCGTGAACAGAGGAAGGCACTTCTTAAGTTCGTATGAATCACATCATCCCATTCTTCAATTGTTAACTCTAAGGGGGACTTAAACACCCCTTTACCTGCATTATTAATTAGAACATCAATTTTTCCATACTTCTGTTTTGTTACGTCAACTAACCGCATAACATCTTCTTCGCTTCTAACATCCGTCTTTACAAATAGAACATCCCCTCCTAGACTTCGAATTTCTTCCGTGATTACATTACCTATTTCTTCGTCAACATCCGCTAGAATAACTTTAGCCCCCGCTTTGGCATAAGCACTCGCAACACCTCGTCCAATCCCATTGGCTGCGCCTGTTACAATAATCACGTCATTTAAAAATTCCATTGTTTCTCAACTCCCCTTCTTTTAGTTGTATTTAATCATATTTTACGTGTCAAACTAAGTTAAAACATACATGGAGATTTTTTCTATGCAATAAAAATAATATTTGGAAAAAACTATAGTACTAAGACAAATTTGAGGGGGATTCCAATGCCTGAAAAGTGTTTCTATTGCAGCAATGATATTGAAGAAAGACAGTTGCACTATGTATCCTTTATCTCTTCAAACAAAGAAAGAGATGAATCATTGTGTAATGAATGCTATCAAGAATGGCTCGAAGGTTTAAAAGGGTAAAGTTCATATCAAATCGGTTGTGACTCATTCTGGTAATATCCTATGGGTCACAGCTTAACCTGAGGTGTTGCGTCATTGTCCATCAAGAAAAAGATGCCACTGATTTTTTGCTTGTTAGTTTTTTTAATTTTAGTATCTAATAATACAATTCATTTTCTTCGTTCAAAAAATCAGCTGCTTTCAAATAATGAAAGAGAAATTGATATGATCACTAAAGAAGTGTCATTCCAAGTTGAAAATATAAGAGAGGGCTCATTGTATGTTGAAGATATTCTTGGCAGGGATTTAAGGACGGCTTCGTTGGCGATTAAGCACGCCCTGCCACCCAATTATCAGGATATTACAAATGAGCAGCTAAAAAAACTGGCCCAGGAAGTAAGAGTATCACATATAACCCTGCTAGCGAAAACAACAGATGATATTGTTGGAGTCAGATCGTCCGATCCAAAAGAAATTAATATGTCTACAAAGGGGTGGGGATATTGGTATGATGCCTTCGGGCAACTATTGAATTTAACCCCTGTTTCTGTTGGAAAAGGTTTAACCCTGCCCCATTTTTGGTCTGGTCCGATTGAGGTTGCCTCTTCCAATCCAGATCATACCGATAAATGGGGCTATTTTTTTGACGGGACGACGAACTATATTATTAATCCATACTTTCGTGACAATGAAGTATTAGAATATGAGAGACGGTTTGGTCCAGGACAGGTGATTAAAGGTTTTACAAAAGAACGCGGGGTTTTAGAAATCACTGTTTTCAATCCCAAAAACTTTGGCAAAAAGAAAGAAATTGTCCATTTAAACGGAAATAGTTATATTCGGATATCTGCTCAACAAATATGGTATGGCTCATATAAGTACCGTAACGAAAAAGTAGATGCCTCCTATATCAAACGGGCGATAAATTCAAAACAAGTACAATCCTATAAGGAAGATGATATTCAGGGCAGAAATTTGATGAAAACCTTCGTTCCTGTTTATTCCACATCAGAACCATTTGTCATTGGACTTGCCTATGATTATGGACTCATTAATAAGGAACTCATACATGAACTTATGGTTCATGTTCTACTCTCCTTTATCGTTATGTTGATTGTCTTTATTATCAGTTTGATCTTCTCCCGTTCCATTACACAGCCAATTGGGTATATTGTTGAGCAGGTTAATGATATTGCACAAGGTAACTTTGGAAATATACTGCATCTAAATAGAAAAGATGAATTAGGTTTGCTTACAGAAAATGTGAACGCCTTATCGAAAGACTTGCAGAGTTACGTAAATGATTTAAACAAAAGCAAAGAACTCATCGAATATCAGGCATATCATGACCCATTAACTGGTTTGCTAAACCGGAGATTCTTACAAGAAAAGTTAGAATCATTTATCCTGCAGGCCAATCAAACTAGTGACACCCTATCAGTTTTATTCATCGATATGGACCGTTTTAAACAAGTGAATGACTCTTTTGGACATAACAAAGGAGATGAAATTCTTAGAATCATTGCTGAACGGATTATCGCAAGTATACCTAGTGATCATGCAATTATTACTAGGCAAGGCGGCGATGAATTTATAATTTTGTTATTAAGTCATAGTCTAATGGAAACAAAGGCCGCAGCAGAAAAAATCGTCAATAATCTTAAAAAAATATATCTTTTAGATGGCAACGAAATTTATCTTAGTGCAAGTTGTGGTATTAGTTTATTTCCGGAACATACGGACAATATGGATACACTTATTGTTTATGCAGACCTTGCGATGTACTCCGCTAAAAAGCTGGGGGGAAATAAAGCCATCGTTTATTCGGAGAAATTAATTCAATCGAATATCGAAAGACCAAGACTAGAAGCGCGGTTACGGAAGGCAATCGAAAGTGGAAGTGTGGATGTTTATTATCAACCAAAGGTTAATGTTGAATTAGGAGTGATTTTTGGGGCAGAGGCCCTGATAAGATGGAAAGATGAAGAATTAGGATACGTCTCACCCGAATTGTTTATTCCAATTGCTGAAGATATTGGATTAATCCATCCCTTATGGGAATATGTAATGAATGAGGCGTGCCAACAGGTTAGTAAGTGGAATCGAACACGTTCCCTCCCACTATCTGTTTCAGTTAATTTTTCAGCCCGGCAATTTCAAGAACCTTGCAATATGGTAAATCAGGTCAAAGAAATTCTTGCTGCGAGTCAATTGGGTCCTAACAATTTTGAAATAGAGATTACAGAAAGCATTCTCTTAAATAATTCTTCCGAAATTGTCGAATCATTAAAAACCCTTCAGAATATGGGGATTAAGATTTCCATTGATGATTTTGGAACAGGTTATTCTTCCTTAAACTATTTAAAGAATTTACCGATTGATATCTTAAAAATTGATAAATCTTTCATTCAAGATATTCATGAGGATTATGTAAATTCGGAGATTCCTGAAGCGATCATTAATCTTGCACGCAGTCTCCATCTTAATGTAATCGCAGAGGGGGTAGAAGAAGAGTACCAAAAAGAATTCTTACTATCGAAAAACTGCGTACAAATGCAGGGTTACTTATTCAGTAAACCTTTAAATAAAGAAGAATTTGAGCAATTTCTTCAAAGAAATTCAAAATAAAAGTGGAGAGATTATCTCACAAATCTCTCCACTGGGTTAACACTGCTTCCAATATAATCAATCGTCAGGATTTTTGTAGACATCGTTGAAAACTCACTTCTCAAGCCTCGTTCGACAAACTGCCCCTTCCCTTTCTCTGTAAAACAAAGAACAGTTGGTCCTGCACCACTTAGTGCCACTCCGAACGCACCAAGTTCTTTAGCCCTTTCCTCTATCTCCTGATAGGCGCGAATAAGTGGTTTTCGGTATGGATGATGAAAAAGGTCTTGGCCCATCATTTTCCCTGCTAACCCCCAGTTTTGGGTTAAGAGGGCTGCGACCAACAGATTAGCCTTTGAAGAAGCTTGGATCGCACATTCACGAGAAAATTCTGCTGGGAGGACCCCGCGAGAATCCTTCGTTAAGAGAATTTCATCTGGAATGACGGCCACCATCTCAAAAGAAATGTTGGAGATGCTGAGCATGTCTACTTCATTGTCCTGATAAGAGCCGATGAATAATCCGCCAAACAGTGAGGCACCCACATTATCGGGATGGCCTTCCACTTCTGTCGCAATAAGCAATTTCTCTTGCTGAGTTAAACCGATATTACCTACTGAATCCGCAAGTTCAATTCCTGCAACAATTGCTGCGGCACTTGAACCTAGACCACGAGCCAAAGGAATGTCACTGGCAACTTTGATTTGACAAGGCTGTAGATCGATTCCGTATTTACTAGCTGTTTTGATGGCAATCTGTAGGATAAAATTGGTCTCATCTGTAGGGAAGGCATTCAATTCATCACTAACAGATTGAATGTTCCACTTGTCACTTTTCTCGACTTCTAATGTTAAATACAAATCGACAGCTAGGCCCATCGAATCAAAACCTGGACCTAGATTTGCTGTACTTGCTGGTACTTTTATAATAAAACGATCATTTAGGGTCACCCATGGACAACTCCTCGTATATGTTGTGTGACTGATTTTAGGCTAATAATATTGGCCAACTTATAACGATTTTCTTACCACTCGATAGGCACTTTTTATTTCCTTAACCGCATGGAGATCATTCAATTCTAGTAATATTTTATCATAATTGGATAATGATGCTCGATGAGTGACAAGCACAATTTCTGATGTTTCATTTTTCTTAACAGGAAGCTGTAAGATTTTTTCAAAACTGACCCCATATTTTGCAAAAATGGTGGTGATGTCAGCGAAAACACCCACTTCGTCTTGTACATGGATTCTTAAAAAGTATTTAGAGTATTTTTCATCATTATCTTTCAATTGCTTTGGATATTGTGGCGTCACTGCACTTCTTCCATTTACCCCAAGCCTTAGATTTTTTATTACCGCAACTAAGTCTGACACGATGGCCGTTGCTGTTGGCAAACTTCCGGCACCAGGACCATAAAACATGGTCTCGCCTACCGACTCACCGTAGACATAAACGGCATTATACTCATTTTGAACCGATGCCAGCGGATGATTATTGGATAGGAAAGTTGGTGCGACACTAACTTCAACTTTCTCCCCTTCACGATGAGCATAACCTATTAGTTTCATAGTATATCCCAATTGTTTACCATAGCGTAAATCTTCGTCGGTAACCTTCGAAATCCCTGAAACTTGGACATCTTCTAAATCAATATGCATAGAAAAGCCCAATGTAGCTAGGATCGTCATTTTACGAGCAGCGTCCAGTCCTTCTACATCTGAGGTCGGATCAGCTTCAGCAAAGCCAAGCTCTTGTGCTTCTTTAAGGACCTCATCGTAGGTACGTCCTTCTTCACTCATTTTAGTTAGTATATAATTGGTTGTTCCATTTACAATTCCCATAAGTTGTTTAATTCGGTCAGAGGCAAGTCCATCGACTAATCCTCTCAAAATTGGAATTCCCCCTGCTACACTGGCTTCATAAAACAAATCACAGCCGTGTTCTGAAGCAACTGTTAACAGTTCAGATCCGTGTAAAGCCATTAAATCCTTATTGGCCGTGACAACGTGCTTGCCTTGTCTAAGTGCAGTAATTAAGTAATCTTTAGTATCTTGGAGCCCGCCCATTACCTCGATCACTACATCTATTTCTTTATCATAAAGAATTTCGTCTGCATTTGAGGTTAAAAGGTTTGTATCTATTTCTACTGGTCTGTTTTTATGTAAATCCTTAACAAGGACCTTTTTAATAACAACCGGGCACCCCACTTGGTGGATTAATTTATCTTGATTTTTTTTAATAATTTTCACTACACCACAACCAACAGTACCTAAACCTAATAATCCAATCGTGATTGCCTTCATGTTTTACCCTCCTATATATGTCCTTGTATGACGCACATTTGTTTTTCTAATGTAGACATTATATTATTCTCTGAATTTTTTTACAATAGATATGTTTCTATTATTCTATTGTGTAAACGCTTACCACCGCGTCATAGAAGGATAACAATTTTTGAACAAAATTTTTTATCATTAATTTTAATAATTTTATCTTCTTTCCCTTTACAATCCTTAAGGTTTGGTTGTAGAATAATCCCTATATTTAGTTTATTTTTGAATATTCAATTAATTTTACATTTCTATATATGACGAAGACGACATAAAGAATATGACTCAGCAAACGAGGGTGGCACCACTATTTATATACGTCCCTCATAACAAGACAAATCAGTCTGTTATGAGGGGCGTTTTTTATTAGAAAATTAAAGGAGGATTACGAATATGTATAAGGTACTTGTAACCGATGGAATTAGCAGCACCGGATTGAAATGTTTAATTGAACACCCTAATTTTACCGTAGATCGCCAGCCAACACTACCGACAAAGGAATTAAAAAATATAATTGGAGAATACGACGCCCTGATTGTCCGGAGCCAAACAAAAGTAAGTGAAGAACTGCTCAAAGCAGCCGGCCGTCTCCGGGTGATTGCTAGAGCAGGTGTCGGTGTCGATAATATTGATGTGAATGCGGCAACGAAAAAAGGGATCATTGTCATCAATGCCCCGGGCGCCAATACCATTGCAGCAACAGAGCATACCTTAGCGATGATGCTATCACTGGCGAGGAAAATTCCTCAGGCCCACCATAAGACCGTATCAGGGCAATGGGACCGTAACTCTTTTAAGGGTGTGGAATTATACAAAAAAACTCTTGGCGTGATTGGCATGGGTAAAATCGGAACTGAAGTAGCCAAACGGGCAAAAAGCTTTGGGATGAACATTTTAGGTTTTGATCCATACCTGACCGAAGAACGGGCAAAAAAACTTGGAATGATGAAAGCGAGCCTCGATGTAATTGCACAAGAATCAGATTTTATTACCATTCATACACCTCTTACCAATGACACAAGAGGACTGATTAATGATGCGTATTTACGAAAAACAAAAAAAGGCGTCCGATTTGTCAATTGTGCCCGCGGTGGTGTGATCGACGAAAAGTCATTAGTTAGAGCCATTCAGTCCGGCCATGTTGCAGGTGCTGCGCTTGACGTATTTGAAAAAGAGCCTGTTTCCGACCCAGAATTATTGCAGAATCCAAATATCATTGTAACACCACATCTCGGGGCTTCAACGGTAGAAGCACAGGAAAAAGTAGCCCAAGAGGTCAGCGCGGAAATCATTGAGATTTTTGAATCACAGTCGATTCAAAACGCTGTTAATATGCCGCAAATGTCAGGAGAAACACAAGCGAAACTACAGCCGTACCTACTTCTTGGGGACCAAATGGGGCAGCTCGTTATTCAATTATTAAATAAGCAGGCTCCTGCTAAAATAGAAATCAATTATTATGGGAATTTAATTGATGAAGATACAGAATTGTTGACACGTACCATGTTAAAAGGTGTCTTGTCCTATCATTTAAGCGATTCTGTTAATCTAATTAATGCTTTGCACTTACTAAAGGAGCAAGGAGTTTCGTATAATGTCGTTAAAAATGCAACAAATAAAGGATTTGCTAATTATATGGAACTAAGTGTTTCCAATGATATTGAAACAGCAAAAATTGGGGCAACCGTCTTAAACGGGTATGGAGCGAGAATTCTAAAAATCAACCAATACCGAATTGATGTTAAACCCGAAAAGTTCCTATTATATATAAAACATCGAGATGTTCCAGGTATGATTGGCAAAGTAGGTTCACTCTTGGGAGACCATCAAATCAATATTGGCACGATGCAGGTTGGTCGTACGGAAGTAGGCGGTGAGGCAATCATGGTATTAACTGTGGATAAAACATTAAATGCCGACGTCATTCACGTCTTAAAATTAATTGATGGATTAGAAGAAGCACAAGTTCTGGAGTTATCGAACGTGGATACATTTGAACCTGGCCGTGTGGAATTAGAGAAGATAAAAAATATCTAGCGAAGAAACAAGGGATTGCACTGAGGCAATCCCTTTTCTATTTTTCATAATATACCTTTCAAATCGAGCACCGTATCAAGAATGTAGTCTGCTTTATGTTTCTCAAAGTCACTTCTCGCATCTTTTCCTGAAAGGCCGGTTAGAACGGCTGCAAACTGACAGCCAAGTTTTCTTGCTGCTAATAAATCCGCCAAAGAGTCGCCTACAACTAAAACTGACTCAGCATTTTCAAGCGGTAATCTCGTATTTAAACACTCTTGAATTGGTGTCTCCTTCCCAAGCAGCCCCATAATATATGTAAATGGGTGCGGCTTCGATAGCGACATTCGTTCTGGAAGCTCCAATTCCGCCTCTAGCACATCATCAGCAGTTACGATCCGATTTTCACTAAAATGCTTCAACCAATCTAAATGCTGAAATGGCTGAATAGTTTCAAGTTCTGGCCTGCCTGTCCCAATACCAATCATGTATCCTGATGAATTCAGGAATTGGAATAACTCGTCAATTTCCTGCCTAGGGGCTAATGTTGTTTCATTTGCCAAGAAGCCCTTTTTCCCATGTTGAACAGATGGCCTTCCAGTTGAAGCGAAGACATGTTCATCCCCCACATACCACTCTTGGGAAACATGCTCACAAACGGACCAGAGCTCACCCTTATAAAAAATCGAAGTTTCTACCCCCATTTTCTCAGAGGCTAGCTCATTCAAATAACTGAACAACTCCTGCTTCAATGCCTCAGAGCGAGCAAACTCCTTCACAAACAAATCGAAGTTCATCCTTACAGAATAGTTACTTAACACCTTGCCCATCTCAACTAGGGTTTCACGATTGATGGGTGCCTGACACCAGGTATTAATTTTTTCCGATTCAGTATCTTTGATTTGCGAGAGCAGATGGATTAGCTGGTGGCAGAATGAAAGGTAGATCATGTCCCAGTTGGCGTTTAGGCCGCGTGATTTCATAAACTTTAGAACTTTATCGTTTTCAAATACTAAAGCTCTTATTTCCTGGATTTCCTCATCATTATAATCCGTTTTAAACTGCATAGGTTCGAGCCCCAAGTAATTTGGGCTGATCAGCATTTCCCAAACGGTTAGAGCAGAAGCATCAAAATAATGTTCCTCGCTTAATAGTACCCCATCAACGTCAAATAAAATGTTTTTAATCAAGCTCCCCACCCTCATTTCCTCTTACTTTATTACGTTATCGTAACACAGTAGTACAAACAATTTGAAGTAAATTATTTAATATAACAATTAATAGTCTTCCATTGAAACAATCATTATATTGTTTTAAATGCTAAAAAAACAAGCCATTTACGTAGGTTTTCCTACACCTGGCTTGCTCTTAATAAATTTACCCTTTAATTAAACTTTCTTCAAACGGCCAGGCTGGAAGCATTTTCCTTAGTGGTTTGTCCTCACGATAGCCGAGGGCATATTCTCCCTGCATGATGGTGTGGATTTCTCTTGTTCCTTCATAAATTACAGGAGCTTTAGCATTTCTTAAATAACGCTCCACTGGGAATTCATTAGAGAAGCCATACGCCCCGTGAATTTGGACCGCATCGTTGGCAGCTTCAAAGGCGGCGTCACAGGAAATCCATTTGGCTAAGGACGTTTCTTGGGTATTCCGTTTGCCCTTATTTTTTAGCCAGCCGGCCTTAAAAACAAGCAAACGTGAAATCTCTAGATTAGCGGACATTTTTGCAATCATTTGCTGGACAAGCTGGTGCTTGCCAATTTCTTTGCCAAAGGTCTTCCGCTCCTCACAATATTTGACGCTAGCTTCCAGCGAAGCCATAATTGTACCACATGCACCTGCGGCTACTGTAAAGCGGCCATTGTCGAGGGCGGACATAGCAATTTTAAAGCCTTCTCCTTCATAGCCCAACAAATTCTCTGCTGGAACCCTGACATGATCTAAGAATATCTCCCCCGTATTTCCTGCCCGAATTCCCAGTTTTCCTTTTATAGCTTTAGTAGAAAGCCCTGCAAATGTCCGTTCTACAATAAAACAAGAGATTCCATAGTGACCAGCTTTCGTGTCTGTTTTTGCAAAAATTAAGAAGTGATCAGCCACATCACATAGGGAGATCCATGTTTTTGATCCATTTAAAATATAGTAATCTCCATCTTTGACTGCTGTCGTTTCCATGGCAGCCACATCGGAGCCAGCATTCGGTTCTGTTAATCCAAAGGCACCTATCTTTTTACCACTCGCCTGCGGAAGAAGGTATTTTTGTTTCTGCTCCTCTGTACCCCACTGCAATAATGTCATACTGTTCAAACCAGTATGTACTGATACCGCGGTCCGGAAAGCCGTATCACCTCGCTCCAGTTCTTCACAAACAATTGCGAGGGTATTATAGTCCATTCCCACTCCGCCATATTCCTCGGGAATACATACTCCCATTAACTGTAATTCTGCTAATCGTTTTAAAATATTAATTTCAAAATGCCCTTTTTCATCCCACTCCTTGATATAGGGCAGAATTTCTCGGTCTACAAATGATCGAACCACCTTTCTAACGCTTTTTTGCTCTTCAGATAAAGAAAAATTCATGATAAGTTCCTCCCCTAGATAATATAATCTTGTTTCATTTTTACGATTTCAGGCTTGGAATAACCCAGTTTAAGCAGGACTTCATCTGTATGCTCACTGTGCAAAGGCGGATGCCTATCGATTTTTACTGGCGATTTTGAAAACTTTAATGGTGAACCCACAAGCATTAAGTCAGAAATCGTTGGATGCTCTATCTTCACAACCATTTCCCTTGCGATCGCTTGTTCAGAATCCAAAGCCTCCTTCACATTGTTAATCGGTGCATTGGGAATTCCTGCTTCATCAAGTAACACTTTCCACTCCGCCCTTGATTTCGTCTTTAATTTTGCTGCAATGATTTTTTCCAGGTCATCCTTTTTTTGCAGGCGACCTGAATTTTTTTTATACTGGTCACTTAAAAGGACTTCATCTTCAAGCATGATTGCTAGTTTCTGATATTGTCGGTCATTTCCAACGGCAAGGATAAAGTCGCCATCGTTTGCGGCAAACAATTGATATGGAACTATATTGGGGTGCGCATTACCCAGCCGTTCAGGGATCATCCCAGAGCATAAAAAATTACTAGCGACATTCACTAATGCAGCCAACTGGGAATCAAATAATGAAATATCTATTTCCTGCCCCTCTCCAGTCTGATTGCGGTGCTGAATGGCTCCTAAAATACCGATACAAGTAAAAAGACCAGTGAGTACATCTGCTATGGCAACACCGACCTTTGCAGGCTGTCCATCCTTTTCACCTGTAATGCTCATCAAACCTGACATGGCTTGAATCATATAGTCATAGCCAGGAAGATGGGAATTAGGACCGGTAGTGCCAAAGCCACTGATTGAGGCTAAAATAATTCCTTCATTAACTTTCTTCATTTCCTCATATCCGAACCCTAATCTGTCGAGGGTTCCTGGCTTAAAATTTTGAACAACAACATCAGCATCACAAACGAGCTTTTTTAAGATTTCAAGGCCCTTTGGTGTTTTTAAGTTTAAAGTGATCCCCTGTTTGTTTCGATTAGCACACAGATAATAGGCACTCTCTCCTTCTAGAAAGGGCGGTCCCCAGCCCCGTGTTTCATCTCCAAAATCGACACTTTCAATTTTGATTACCTCAGCCCCCATATCGCCTAAGATCATCGTGCAATAAGGACCTGCTAGCACGCGCGATAAGTCTACAATTTTTAATCGGTGGAGCGGCCCTGCCATTTTTCTGTCTCCTTTCTTTCAAATTAGTAAATTAATAAATTGATTCTATTTAGAGACAAAAGGAAGCAAATCTATCATCTGGACTTCTCCAAAATAAAAGCCAGCGAAACAATCAATAGAAAAAAACAAAAACTCTGATCGTCTCGCTGGCATTTTTTTAAAACGCTATTATAAATCCAAACCTATCGATATATATTTTACTTCTAAAAACTCTTCAATGCCGTAGTGTCCACCTTCACGTCCCAGACCACTCTCCTTAAAGCCCCCGAATGGTGCTTGAACGACTGAAGGCAGGGCATCGTTTAGGCCAATGATGCCGTACTCTAGCTGTTCCGTTATTCTAAATGAACGGCTTAAATTTTCTGTATACACATAGGCAGCTAATCCGTAACAAGAGTTGTTGGCACGTTCAATAACTTCTTCTTCGGTTTTAAAAGTGGAAATCGGAGCGAGTGGGCCAAAGATCTCATCTTTCATACATTCCATCTCATCATTAATATTGGTCAAAATTGTAGGTGCATAGAAATATCCGTTATTTTCGGCTGGGGTAAGCCCGCTATAAATGACTTTTCCACCTTTCTCAACCGCATCCTTAACCAGCCCATCTACTTTTTTATAAGCGGCATGATCAATTAATGGACCAATATCCGTTCCCGCTTCCAGTCCGTTGCCGACTTTTAGCTTTTCTAATTCTGCTTGAAAAAGCTTAGTAAATTCATCTACAATCCCTTCTTGTACATAAACACGATTCGTACAAATGCAGGTTTGACCAGCATTTCGAAATTTTGATTGGACAAGTCCTTCAGCGGCTTTCGCTAAATTTGCATCATCCATCACAATAAATGGGGCATTCCCGCCAAGCTCGAGGGACACCTTTTTGACAGTATCAACGGCACCACGCATTAACGTCTTTCCTACCTCGGTTGACCCTGTAAAGGTAATCTTTGTCACGCGCGAATCCTTCAGCCACACTTCACCAATTTCCGACGACCTTCCAGTAATCACGTTCAGCACCCCTGCAGGAATGCCTGCTTCATGGGCTAGCTCAGCCATTTTTAATGCTGTAAGCGGCGTTTGGTTTGCAGGCTTCACAACAGCCGTACAACCTGCTGCTAGGGCAGGTGCTACTTTTCTCGTAATCATGGCAGCCGGGAAGTTCCACGGAGTAATCGCTGCAATCACACCAACCGGTTCTTTTCTAACTAGTATTCTTTTATGTGGATGTGTTGCTGGAATCGTCTCACCATATACCCGTTTCCCCTCTTCGGCATACCAAGAGATAAAGCCATTTGCATACTGAACTTCACCCAGCGCTTCTTTAAGTGGTTTACCTTGTTCAATTGTCATGATTCGAGCAATTTCATGCTTGTTTTCCTCAATTAAGTAAAACCATTTCATCAAGAGTTGATACCGCTCATCCGCAGTTTTTTTCGACCAGATTTTAAAGGCTTTATGAGCAGCATCCACCGCTTGTTCTGCTTCATAAGCACCACCTGTTGGCACAGCACCAATTACTTCTTTTGTAGCTGGATTATTAATTTCAGTTAAAACCTCATAATCATTGCCAACCCATTCCCCATTAATATACATGGGATAGATTTGATAATTTTTATTTACAATATCCATTTTTATTCCCCTCCAACCGATAAGGCAGGATCATTTGTATATACTGCTTCTATCGCTTCCTCCATAATTTGCAAACCTTCTTCCAGTTGCTCATCTGTGATCGTAATTGGCATGAGAAGGCGAATCACATTGCTGTAAATCCCAGCACTAAGTAACATCAGGCCGCGTTCCCCGGCAGCTTTTACAATTTTTCCAGTCGCTTCTTTATCTGGTGTTTTGGATTGTCGGTCCTTCACTATTTCCATCGCACACATTGCACCTAGACCGCGGACATCACCAATCCCCTCGAACCGCTCTGAAAGAAGATGCATTTTTTCAAGCACGCGATTACCTATTTTTCTTGCCCGGTCATTAAGTTGTTCACTTTCAATAATATCTAATACTGTCAGTGCTGCCCTACATCCTAGTGGACTTCCCGCGTAGGTTCCACCGATTTCACCAACCTCGGCAGTATTCATAATTTCCGCCCTGCCAATCACGCCGCTGATAGGAACGCCAGCACCCATTGATTTCGAAATCGTAATTAAATCAGGTACCACTCCAAAATGATCAATCGCAAAGTACTTTCCTGTCCGCGCGAACCCAGTTTGTATTTCATCGGCAATAAACAAGATACCATACTGTGTGCAGATTTCTCTAACCCGTTTAACAAAGGCGGTGTCCGGCACTATAAATCCGCCTTCTCCTTGCACAGGTTCCATTACAACTGCAGCAATCGTTTCAGGTGCAACTTCTGCCAGTAAAAATTGTTCAAATTGGTCGATCATCATGGCACTATATTGCTGTTCATCCATTCCTTCAGGTCGGTGGTACGCATATGGGTATGGCGCCTTGTAAACCTCTGGAGCGAATGGTCCAAAGCCGAACTTATACGGCTTCACTTTACTTGTCATCGTCATGGTCATTAATGTTCGGCCATGGAACCCCCTTGTGAACGAAACGATTCCCTGGCGCTTTGTATATTTCCTGGCAATCTTTACGGCGTTCTCCACCGCTTCTGCACCACTGTTAAAAAAAGCAGCCTGCTTGTCAAATTCACCCGGAGCAAGCTGGCAAAGCCGCTCGGCTAAGTTGATATACGATTCATACATCATTACATTAAAACCGGTGTGGATAAATTGACTTGCTTGTTCCTGAAGAGCTCTAACCACTCTAGGATGCGAGTGGCCAACGTTTATCGTTCCAATAGCACCAGCAAAATCAATATAACAATTACCGTCCACATCTTCTACCAAAGCTCCTTGTGCTTTTTTAACAAAGGAATGGCAGTTATTGCTAATTCCTTTTGGGACATATTTATTTCTTCGCTCCAAAATTTCCCTCGATTTCGGTCCGGGTATCTCTGTTTGGAGCTTGACATATCTCTTTTCCACTTCTGTGCTCCCCCTTTCAAAAAAATCGTTATGCATCTAAATGTTCTAAGACGGATTTGAAGGTGCTAACCACTTTATTAACCTCTTCATAGTTTATGGTCAATGCCGGTTCGATACGAATGGTTTTTGAATTAATTAATGTCCCGGCTACAAGGACTCCTCTGTCAAACATCCCTTTTGAGACTTCGTAGCCAATTTCATCTTGATGGAATTCAATGCCAATCATTAAGCCTTGACCACGAATCTCCAGGACCTTATCTTCATGGCCTGTTGCTGCCTTTTTCAGTTCTGCAAGGAAATAGGCGCCCACTTCCGCTGCTCTCTCTGGTAACTTATCTTCTATTAAAACCCCAATTGTCGCAATCGCTGCGGCACAAGCTAACGGATTGCCTCCGAAAGTTGTTGTATGCATAAACGGATTATCAAACCAGCTCTTGAAGACTTTTTCACTAGCTACAACTGCCCCAGCTGGCATCACGCCGCCGCCAAATGCTTTTGCTAGACAGATAATATCCGGAACAACTTCATATAGTTCTGCGGCGAACATTTTCCCCGTTCGGCCCATTCCTGTTTGCACTTCATCAAATATGAGCAAGGAGCCGTATTGATCACAAAGCTCACGGACTTGCTTTAAATAGTTTTCCGGTGGAAGAATAATACCGCCTTCACCTTGAATCGGCTCTAATAGAACAGCAGCGACATCTTCGCCAACAGAGGCACAGACCTCAAAGGTTTTTCTCATCATATCAATATCGCCAAATGGCACATGACGGAAGCCTGGGATTAATGGTAAGAAGGGTTTACGGAACATCCCTTTCGCGGTACCTGACAACGAGCCTAAACTTTTCCCATGGAATGCACGAGTCGTAGAGATAAATGTTGTCCGCTCACTGTACATTTTCGCAAGTTTTAGGGATGCTTCCACACTTTCTGTCCCACTGTTTGTAAAGAAGGCATACTTTAAATCCCCAGGAGTGATATCGGCTAAAATTTTTGCTAACATCGCACGAAGTGGATCTAGCAAATCCTGACTATGGAGCGCTTGCCGTTTTAATTGATCAGTTACCGCTTTAACCACCTTAGGATTGCGATGACCTACATTATAGATACCAAATCCGCCAAGACAATCGATATATTCTTTGCCATTGACATCCTTAAAGCAAGATCCATTATCAGACCATTCCACTGCTGCAAATTGGCCGCCTTCAGTAACTGTTTTGCGGTATTCTAGGAATCCCGGATTTACGTGTTCACGGAAGCCTTCAACTGTTTCTTTGGTAATCCAAGCCGCTTCCACTTCATTAATTTCCTCTTTTTCTATTAAGCTTAAAACCTTATTAATATATTCACTTACATTTTGATTTTGCTCACTTATTAATTCATTTTTTATATCAATACTCATAATTTTATTCCTCCTATTAAATGATTAATTAGAAAACCAGCCAATTGGTTCAACCTGTAAATTAATATTTATCTGTTTTATTTCTTGAAATTCTTCAAGTCCAAATGTACCAAGACTGCGTCCAATTCCACTTTGCTTATAGCCGCCCCACGGTGCTTCGTTATAAGTAGGATGGTAGGAATTTACCCAAGTAATCCCTGCACGCAGCTTTTTAATGACCCTTAGTGCCTTTGCACCATTGTTAGAAAACACACCACCGGCTAACCCATAAACTGTACCATTTGCTAGTTTAATAGCTTCTGCTTCGTCCTTGAACTTCTGGATGACTACAACAGGACCGAAGATTTCCTCCTGAACAATTCTCATCTCTTGGGTGACATCGACAAAAACCGTCGGTTCCACAAAATAACCATTTCCTAATCCGTTTGCGACCATCCGCTTTCCACCGCAAGCTACTTTCGCACCTTCCTTTTTACCTAGTTCAATGTAGGAAAGAACTTTTTCTAAGTGTTCCTGACTGACAAGCGGGCCCATTTCTGTTGCAGGATCATCACCAGGTCCAACTTGAATTTGCTTTGCACGTTCCACAAAGCGCTGGACGAATTGATCATAGATGCTTTCTTCAACAAGGATCCTGGAACCAGCGGAACATACTTGACCAGAACCTGCAAAGATACCAAATAACGCATAATCCACTGCTGTTTCAAAGTCAGCATCAGCAAAAATGATATTCGGCGATTTACCGCCCAGCTCTAACGAGACTTTCTTCATCGTGTCAGCTGCTATTTTCATAATATGCTTGCCTGTTTTCGTACCGCCGGTAAATGAAATCATATCAACCTCAGGGTGGGAAGCGATTTCATTTCCGACAACTGCTCCAGCTCCCATCACCAGATTGGCTACCCCTTTTGGCAAACCCACCTCTTCAAAAATTTCGAAAAGTATTTTCGGTGTAACTGGTGTCACTTCGGACGGTTTAAAGACAATTGTATTTCCTGCAGCCAAGGCAGGGGCAATTTTCCACACACTCATTAACAGTGGATAGTTCCAAGGAACAATCAAACCACATACTCCTACCGGTTCGCGGACTACCATGGCCTGCATTGGATCAGCGACATGATAGGTCTGTCCATCAGGCTTTGTAATCAGTCCTGCATAATAGCGAAAACAGGCGGCAGCATCACCGACGTCAAAGCCCGCTTCTCTCAATGGCTTCCCATTATCCATCGTTTCCAGATGGGTCAATTCATCGGCATATTCATCAATTTTGTCAGCAATCTTTAATAAATAGGAGGATCTTTCCTGTGCTGAAATCCCAGACCAAACACCTTCTTCGAAAGCCCTGCGTGCTGCATAAATGGCTGCACGGGCGTCAGCCCTTGTTCCTTCTGGCGCATATGATATAACCTCACCACTTGCAGGATTAATTACTGGACGTGTTTCTTGATTTTCGGCATCTTTCCATTCACCATCAATAAACATTTTCAAATTTACCACTCGTTTTTTTATCTCAACCATTTAAATTCCTCCCTTATTCACCCTCACTAACAATATATGCAAGAAGCGTGCCAATGAATAAAACCTACCAAAATAATGATCTTTCAAAAAATCTGAATGAATACTATTCAAATCTGCATAACCCTATGATTGATTGAATAGGAGAAAATATTACCCCCATATTTAGCGATTAATTAAAAAAAGCTGCTTCAGATCATTAGACCTGAAGCAGCTCAATTAAAAGGGTGATAGGTTTTCCATTTTTATATTTTTCTCAGTTAATATTTTTTGATACTTTCTACTAACAGATGACTGGCTGATTCCTAGGGCTTTTGCTGCTTTTGTTGTCGTTTTGTATTGGTTCATTGCCATCACAATTAACTGCTCCTCGACATGGTCGATAGCCTCCTGTAATGGGATGACCCTTGTAATGACTGGCTTCATCTTTTTATGTTCAAAGCCCATGGATAAAAATTGGCTGACGAACTCCGCATCAATCGAAGGGTTTTCGGCCGTGACTACTAATCTTTCAATAATATTTTGAAGTTCCCTGACATTCCCCGGCCAAGGGTAAAACTCTAGTACATTAATAGCATCAGGGGTTAGATGATAATTTCGCTCATATTTCTCATTCAATTGCTGGAGGAAATGAAAGGCAAGCAGCGAAATATCCTCTGTCCTTTCCCTTAAGGGCGGGATGTGTATCGGTATGACATTCAAGCGATAAAATAAATCCTCGCGGAATGTCCCTTCCTCAACCATTTTCTCTAATTTTTTGTTCGTAGCCGCAATAATCTGCACATTCACCTTAATAGGGGTAGTACTCCCAATCGGAATAACTTCCTGCTCCTGTAGAACTCGTAATAGTTTCACCTGTAAATGGATTGGCATCTCACCGATTTCGTCTAGAAATAAAATACCACCATCTGCTTGTTTAAAGTAGCCTTCTTTTCCGTTTTTATCAGCACCGGTAAAAGATCCCTTCGCATAACCAAATAGTTCACTTTCGAGTAAATTTTCCGGAATTGCCCCGCAATTTAATTTAAGGAAGGGCTTCGCCTGGCGTCTGCCTAATTGATGGATTGCTTGAGCAATTACCTCTTTTCCGACCCCAGATTCTCCGTTCAAAAGTACTGTGGAAGAAAAATCAGCTATTTTCTTTGCCTGATTAATAACCTTCTCCATTTTAGGACTACAATAAATAAGTTTTTTCAAAAAGCGGTCTTTACTCTTAAAATCATCCAATTCCTTCTTATATTGTTCTGAAATCTTTTTCATTTCCTGTAATTCACTTTTTAGTCGTGTGGTTTCGGTAATATCGCGTGATGCAATGATAATCCGGTCAAGTTCATTTTGATCATTAAAGACGGGATTTCCGACGGCAAGAATTTTTCTCCCAGCTTTGGTTTCTTGAACAACAGAGACTTTTTTTCCTTTCTCTAATACAAGTCTTGTGACCGAAGGTGTAAACAGCCCCTGGTCTTCAAGTTCAAGAATATTCTTGCCAATCAGCTCTTTTAAATCGACTTTCCAGAAATCTTGGATAATGTTTTCACTAAACCTGATTAGCTCTCCTTTGTTATTCACCACGAGAATTTCATCATAGATACTAGACAAAATCGCATGCAGGTCCATATTTAAATCTTTAATATATTCTATTTCCATAGCCATTTCTTCGACCATTGGCAAGTCCTGGGCAACAATGATGATTCCATCTACTTCATTCTCATAGTTCAAGATAGGGCTATAATCGACGAGAATCCCAATTTCATTCTTTATGACCAAATGATTAAGAAGCGTCTTTCCGGTGGAAAATACCTGTTCAAGATGGGTACGGCTAAAAATTTCTCCTGCTGGAAGATTCATAACCTTTTCTGCGGTCGATCTAATCATTTTTAAACCAGCTTCATTATAATTAATAATTCGCTTTTCTTTATCCAATACGAAAATGCCCATCGGAATCGAGGTTAGAATAATTTTAAGTAAGTCGACACTTTTATTTTCCTGTTTAAAAAGCTCAGCAAGAACATCTTCTCTGCTAATGTAACCAGCTGGATTAGCATCCACATCTCTAATAATCGCAAAAGGTTCGCCAATAATTTGGAACAACGCAGGCAAAGAGATTTGTTCACTAAGATGGCAGATACTATCTAAAGATTTCGCTTGTTCAAGTAATGATTCAATCGAGACATGCTCTTTATTATTGTTTTCAAGCATGACATACGCAAATAAATGATTTTGTCTTTTTAAAAACAAAAAGGGTTCTTTAAGGTTATTAAAGGTTGATCGAAGAACTACTTCACTTTCATCCACGTCCACTGAAATAATTGGTTTTACTTTTTCTTTTGCAACAGAAAACATCGTTTACTTCCCCCTCAACACCTTATCTATCTAATACTATCATTTTATTTGCAATATTTTAAATTAAATATTACATAAAAAAGAAGATGAGCGACCCATCTTCTTTTTCTTGCCATTAATCACTACCGGTAACAAATAAATCTTCTTTTATATACGCGAGAACCATCCCGGGTATAACATAATCTCCTTCCTGTACTTCGAGCGATTCTACTTCACCACTTAAACATGTCTGAACCGTTTCCTCTTTTCCTGCTTCGGAAGTAATGATAAATAGGGTTTCCCACTCATAAATTCTCGACTCATTTTTAATTGAAATCCTTTCCACCTTACCATAACATGGGCTTAGAACAACACCATAATACATGGAATCTCTCTCCTTTTTCGTTTAATAATATTGCTCGTGAAAAGGTCGTGTCTGTAATACTTGACTAAAAAATTCTTGAAATTCTGGGATATCCTCTGCCTCGATTCCCAATCTATCTGCCCAATGATCATCTGATAAAGTGTCTTCTTGACAAAGTAAAACCATGTTCCCTGACTGAATCGAAGTGACCATCGCTTTCCCAAAAAATTGCTCTGAATAGCCAATCATCAAATCGTAGCGGTGGTTATGTGAAATTAAACAAAAGTAATGTAACAGCTGCTGTTCTTTTTGTTCGGCTAATATATCCAGCTTCATTAAACTTCCTCCTTTTTTCTGCTGTTTCATTTTTAATATTTCAACCAGCCACGAAGTCTTGAAGCTTCTGCTAGCTTTTGAATTCCTTCAATATAAGCAGCAACTTTCATATTTACACCAAATCTAATGGAGGTATGGTAAACCTTTAAAAAGCTTTCTGTCATTTTCTCCTTGAGACGTTCATCCACAATCTCCTCGGTCCAGTAATAGCCTTGATTATTCTGACACCATTCAAAATAAGAGACAATGACACCACCGGAATTGGCGAGGATATCTGGGACAACAAGGATCTGCTGATCATCTAGAATTTTTAACGCTTCTTTTGTGGTCGGTCCATTGGCAGCTTCAATAATAATGCTACAGTTAAGTTTACTAGCATTATACTTATTGATTACTCCTGAGATTGCAGCAGGGATAAGGATATCACATTCTTTTTCTAATAAATCTTGGTTAGAAATGGAGCTATTAAAGCGATTAGAAACAATACCAAAGGAATCTCTATTTTCCAGAAGAAATGGTATATCTAGTCCGTTCTCATCATATACACCGCCAAGCATGTCGCCGATACCAATTACTTTTGCTCCAATCTCATATAAATACTGGGCAAGATAACTGCCGACATTACCGAACCCTTGAATGATGACACGTGTATCTTTTAACTGCATTTTCTTTAATTCACAGACCATTTGGAGCGTATATAAAACACCTTTTGATGTTGCTGTTTCCCTTCCCTTCGATCCCCCGAGAGCAAGTGGCTTTCCGGTGATAAAACCGGGAGAGTCGAATTCACGGATATGGTCGTATTCATCGAGCATCCATGCCATAATTTGCGAATTTGTATACATATCAGGTGCTGGAATATCCTTTGTGGGACCGACAAGTTGACTAACAGCCCTTACGTAGCCACGACTCAACCTTTCCAATTCATCTAAACTCATTTTACGAGGATCGCAGATGATGCCTCCTTTAGCACCGCCATAAGGAAGGTCGGTAATGCCGCATTTTAAGCTCATCCATCCGGCCAAAGCCTTTACCTCATTAGGCGTGACATCTGGATGAAACCGGATCCCTCCTTTGGTTGGACCTGAAGCATCATTATGTTGTGCACGGTACCCTTGGAATATTTCTGTCTGACCATTGTCCATTCGAACAGGGATGCTTACTTCTAAAAACCTCATTGGCTTCTTTAGAAATTCGAATACTTGGGGTGGGTAATTCAGGATGTTCACTGCTTCTTTTAATATTTCTTGAAACTCAACAAGGGAATTATCCTGTTCTATTCCTTTCATATTCTTCATGTCTAGAGATTCGACTGTCATTCTAACACCTCATTTTTTATTGTTACTTAAAGTTAAAGCAAGTTTCATGCCAACTTAGCAACACCGTTCTTAATAGGTAACCTAGTAAAAAAGAAAGAAGACCTATGAAGAAATGAGTCAATTATTCAATTCTGCATACCAACTCTTTTGAACAGTAAAAAAGCCAAGCGATATCGCCTGGCTCAATTAATTTTTATAAGGAAGAGGTTTTCTCCGCATCATCGATATTTAAATCAGCTATTTTGATTTGGAAAAATTTTGTTTGGTAAAGCATATACACTGCACCAATAACGATCCATACAATTCCGCCAATGAGAGCATCAAATTGTAAGTTCGCCCACAAAATTCCTGTTAATCCTGCTCCAATGACTGGCATAATGAGATAGGAGAAAATATCTTTCGCTGTTTTATATCTCTTCTGGCGAAAAATGAAATGAGCGATGACAGATAGGTTAACAAATGTAAAAGCAATTAATGCGCCGAAATTAATAAATGAAGAAATGAGCTCTAAACTAGGTGAAATCGCAAGTAATGAGACGACCCCAACCAAGATGACATTAAAAACCGGTGTCCGGAATTTGGGATGAACATACCCAAAAGCCTTTTTAGGCAAAACACCATTTCGTCCCATAACGTACAAAAGCCTGGATACACTTGCATGGGAGGCTAGCCCGGAAGCTACAGTGGCTGCAAAAGCACCGGAAAGGAAAACTAGTTTAAAAATGGTTCCACCCACAAACAATCCGATTTCAGGTAGTGTATCATCGGTTACTTTGAAGCCCGACACATCCGGAAATAGAGCTTGGGCGAAATAACTACACATGAAGAAAATGGCTCCGCCAATAAAGACCGTTAACATAATCGCTCTCGGCATCGTTTTTTGATCGATAGCTTCTTCTGCATACATGGTTACTGCATCAAAACCAATGAAGGAGAAACAAACTACCGTAGCTCCTGTCAAAATGGCTCCGGGGTGAATATCAGAATGGAAGAGGGGTGCTGTGGTGAAAATGGTTCCTTGTCCCATTCCTTTGGAGAGCTGGACAAAGGCAAGAACAATAAATGCCGCAATTAAAACCACTTCAAAAATGACAAGCAGTGAATTTAAGCTCGATGTTTTCCCCATGCTCCAAGCGTTAATCGCCGTGACGATACCAACATATGCGACAACCCAAACCCATGCTGGCACCATTGGAAATACTGAAACCATATATATACGAATAATTAATGCATTAACCATAGGAAGCAATATATAATCAAGCAACGCTGACCAGCCGACTAGGAACCCAAGATGCGGGCTCATGGTCTCTCGTGTATACGTATAAGCCGAACCCGCACTCGGGAACACTCTGACCATTTTCCCATAACTAATTGCGGTAAATGCCATTACCACTAGTGCTGCGAGGTATGCGAGTGGGACAACCCCATTCGTTTCTTCAGAGACAATTCCAAATGTATCAAACACGATCGTTGGTGTCATATAGCCCAATCCAAGCATAACGATTGCCCATAGCCCAAGTGAACGCTTAAGAGTAGTATTCTCCAATTTAACCATCTCTCCTTTTATATCTGTTTATTAGCAAGGATTTGTAAGCACTTTCATTTTGTTTTAGCAATGAAGAACTTAAATATTAAAAAACACCACAATAATTGTAGATCGGCTCCTCCTTCCATTTTACCTACTAATCTAACTATTTAAAATAGTTGCAATTTTCATGCCAATCATCTTTCTTTTTAAATCTTATCTTTGATCAAAATTTTTTATGAAAAAATGCATAACCTACTCAGGTTTGAATAAGAAAAGCACTAGGGCGCTGGAGCTAGACAGAAAACTAATTTCAAAAATTTATACTCTCCTATCATTGAACAAAAAAAGCAGTGGATTCTATCCGCAGAATCCGCTGCTTTCATAAAAAAATTATTCGTTTATGCTTCCTCCGCTTTATATTGGGGTGGCGCTATTCGGAATGCCTTTGTTAGAAAAAGCAAGTAAGTAAACCCAGCCATGAACCAAAGAATTCCCATAATCAAGGAGCTGACCTCTAGATTAATCCAAAGGATCCCAACCGCGCCCGCACCAATTAAAGGCATTATAATGTAATCAAAAAAACCTCTAGGTGTCTTGTGCATCTTTTGACGAACGGCAAAGTGATTAATAACAGAAAGATTAACAAACGTAAAGGCCATTAACGCACCGAAATTAATTAACGAAGTCGCCGTAACTAGATCGAAGAACCAGGCCGACAATGAGATGACACCCACGACTAAAACATTAATTGCTGGTGTCCGCCATTTTGGATGAACGTATCCAAACCATTTTTCCGGGAATACCTTGTCCCGCCCCATAACATACAAGAGTCGGGATACACTAGCATGTGATGCAAGTCCGGAGGCTAGTGTATTAACAAAGGTTGTACACAAGAAAATCGATTGGAACAGCTTACCGCCTACATATAGAGCAATTTCTGGAAGTGCGGCATCAGGTTCTTTGAATCTAGATATATCTGGAAAAAAGGATTGAATAAAAAACGATGTGGTAATAAAAATAACCCCTCCCCATAAAGCTGTAAGCATTATTGCTTTTGGGATCGTCTTTTGTGGATTGGGAGTTTCTTCAGACAATGTTGTAACAGCATCAAAACCCAGGAAAGAAAAGCAAAGAATTGTTGCACCGGTAATAAGGACTGGCAGGTTCATGCCTTCAACAAAAAATGGGTTTAAGCTAAAAACAGTTCCTGTTCCCTCGCCCGAATGTAAACCTTTAATCACCAGGATAATAAAGACAGCCATGATCAGTATTTGAACGAGAACAAATAATGTATTAAAATTTGCCAGGGCATTTACACTTCGCAGGTTTAAGAAGGTAACAATTCCTACAAACACTACTACCCAAATAAAATCTGGCACAGATGGGAACAATGCATTGAGGTACAGTTTTGTTAACAAAGCGTTTACCATTGGCAAAAACAAATAATCAAGCAGCGAAGACCATCCAACTAGAAAACCCAGGTGCCTGTTCATCGCTTTTTGGGTATACGTATAGGCTGAGCCAGCTTGTGGGAAAACCTTAACAAGCTTCCCATAACTTGACGCAGTAAACAGCATCCCAATCAATGCAATAATATAGGCTGTTGGAACATGCCCCTCGGTTACACCCGAAACAATGCCAAATGTGTCAAATACCACCATGGGTGTCATATAAGCTAACCCCATGATTACGACCTGCCACAACTTTAACGATCTTTTCAGCTTTACGCCATTCTCCACATATCATACCTCCTTTTTGATTAAAACGCTTTCATAAAAGAAATAACCCCTTTGACTTCTGAAAATTTTTAACTCCCCCTCACTTTTTTGAAAATTCAAATATATACTTGCAAATTCCGTGCCAAACTATTTACTTTTTACCTTAATCTCAAAGGGGAGCCAAATATAGTCAACCTAAAGTCTTTTGAATTATTCATCTATGCATACAATATTCCCAATTAAATAGTTTCTCGCTCCATCCACTACGATTCCTCTCATTATTTCATCTGGCACAATTCTTGCACTTTACCATATATGAAAATAAGAAATGGGGGAATCTTAAATGCACTATCCATTATCACCGGATGTTAAACCAGAATTTTGTACCACCGGGACCTTTATGAGGTTACCCTCCCACAGGGAAAATGCTAAATTGGCCATTGTTGGAGTCCCGTTTGATACTGCAGCCTCCTTTCGTGTTGGTGCTCGGTTCGCTCCTCAGGCTATTCGTCAGTCGTCAATGACTCTATTCCCATATCATCCGATTCACAAGGTTTATCCTTTTGACGAATGTAATGCCATTGACATCGGTGATATATCTGTCATTCCACATAACATCCATCGCAGCTATGAGGTGATTGAAAAAGCAATGGGGGACTTGATGGAAAAAGGGATTATTCCTATTGGACTAGGGGGAGATCATTCTGTAACATTAGCCCATCTTCGAGCCGCAGTAAAAGTGCACGGTCCTGTTGCCTTAATTCACTTTGATTCTCATACAGATACTTGGGACACATATTATGAAGAAAAGTATTGGCATGGTTCACCATTCATCCGAGCATACGAAGAGAATCTCCTCATTCCTGATAAGGTTTTCCAAGTAGGAATTCGAGGAACTCTGAACCATCCCGGTGATATTGACGCCAGCACGGATTTAGGCTATCACGTGATAACAACGCCTGAGCTAAAGCAACGAGGTATTGAAAATGTCTTGAATGAAATGAAAGCAAAAATTGGTGATACTCCTTGTTTCTTAAGCTTTGATATTGATTTTGTTGATCCTTCATGCGCACCAGGAACGGGAACACTAGAAGTTGGTGGTTTAAATAGTTTTGAAACGTTGCAAATCATTCGATCTCTAACTGATTTTCACTTTATTGGTTTTGACTTAGTTGAAGTCTTGCCACCATATGATCCGACTCAGATTACATCATTACTTGCTGCCACCATTATCCATGAATTTGCTAGTCTCGTTGCTCTAAAAATTAAACAAGGTTAATAGTTCAATATAAAAAAGCAGTGATTCCATTTTTAGGAAACCACTGCTTTTTGTTTAGAGTACAATTGTTATGAAATACTACTTAACATAGCTTTTATTTCGCAAATCGGTGGTTACCAATGGTAACCGTTACTGGACGTGAGTAAATCCATTTACTTACAGCTGTTTTTGGATTATAGAAAAATAATGATCCATTTCCCTGGCCTCTGAATGCAAGTGCTTCATTCACTGCTCTCTTTGAAGCAGCATCAGCTGGTTGATTAATTGTTCCATTTTTTACAGGCGTGAAGGCATAGTACCCATTCGACTTTTCATAAATAACACCTTTAACGGTATTAGGGAAATCAGGGCTGGATACACGGTTAAGAATAACCGTTGCAACGGCTACTTTCCCTGCATATGGCTCCCCCACTGCCTCAGCACGAACTAATCGAGCCATTAAATCTTTTTCTGCTGCCGTAATGGTAGAATTCGGGATTACTAGATTAGATCCTGCATAAAGAAGATTACTAGTTTTATTGTTTGCCTTTTTTAGATTATTAACAGTTACACCGTACTTCACGGCTATTTTCCAATAAGTTTCTCCTGATTGTACTTTATGCGTGGTCGTTGCCGCTTCTGTTGTTCCATTTAACGTAAAAGCTGACATTGATAAGATAAGTCCAGTCGCAATTAGTAATTTTTTAAATTTATTCATATTTTATTACCTCCAATATTTGTTCCGCGCTTGTCATACTAATAAGGCTAACAGTTGTTACAATCGGATTCATTGCCCAAAAAATGGTAACGAATAAGATGCTTAAATAGCGCCCAGCATAAAGGGATTTGTCTACTAAATAGAATTATCTTCCATTAATATATTCATTCCATTAGATGGACATTGTGGAAGTAATAGGTTAAATTATTACAAATTGTTTCATGCTTGTAACATACAAATAGAGTGTAACGCTCTTTAAAACCAATGAATTTTTCACTAAATTGACAACAAATTCCTCAAATACATACAGGATTTCTGCTGAATCTTTGGTAATAATATAAGTGAAGTGATAAAGGAGGCTATTTTTATGGAAAATCAGTTAGTCAGTGTACTTAACAAACAGATTGCAAACTGGTCTGTACTGTATACGAAGTTACATAACTATCACTGGTATGTAAAAGGTGGACAATTTTTCACCTTACATGTCAAATTTGAAGAGTTTTATAATGAGGCGGGTCTTCATGTCGATGAACTAGCAGAACGTTTGCTATCCATTGGTGGAAAACCTGCAGCTACCATGAAGGAATACCTTGAGATCTCATCAATAAAAGAAGCGTCAGGTAACGAATCTGCGGATGAAATGGTTGAATCTATTATCAACGACTTCTCAATTATTATTGGCGAATTGAAAGAAGGCATGAGCTTTGCCGAAGAAAATAATGATGAAACAACAGGAGATATGCTGCTTGCGATTCATTCTGGCCTTGAGAAACATGTTTGGATGCTAACGGCTTTCTTAGGCAGATCCATTTAGAATCACACTACAGTCCAACCATTGGTTGGACTGTTTTCTTATTTATAATAATTATTAAAAAGGATTGACTTTCACTTAATATTTATATTATTATTAAATTATCAAATAATTGGAGGTTGGAAAAATTGTCTAAACCTGAAGTGATCGTTTATAGCAGTTCCGGCTGTCCCTATTGTGAAAAAGTAAAATCATTCTTAAAAGATCGCCACATTGATTTCGAAGAGCGGAATGCTTCCATACATAAGGAATATTTTGATCAATTAAAGGAACGGAAAATTTATGGAACACCAGCAACGCTTATTAATGGAAAACTAGTCCTTGGCTTTCAGGAGAAAAAATTAAATAAATTACTTGGACTCTCGGATGACCAAGTTCCTGTGCTTAGCTCTGCAAAGACTGAAACTAGCAATGCAAATGCTGATACTATTTTTCAAGCAGTCAATGAAAATGTTCTTGACGAAGTCTATGATTTTGTTACCATCGGCGGCGGTCCCGCCGGAGCATCTGCAGCTGTTTATTCAGCCCGAGGCAAGTTAAAAACACTCGTGATTGATAAAGCCCCAAAAGCTGGCACACTTGCCATCACACATAAAATCGCGAACTACCCAGGTGTACGCGAAGAAGTTACCGGGCTTGAACTTTTAACAAGAATGCAAGCACAAGCGAAGGATTTTGGAGCAGAATTCGTTCGTTCAACTGTCCTATCTGTTGATTTTTCAAATGAAATCAAAATGATAGAATTAGCCGAAGGTACCATTAAAGCTAAAAGTGTCTTTATTGCTGTAGGTGCAAAAGCCCCTTCCGGTAAGATTAAAGGGGAAGAAGAATACACAGGACGTGGTGTTAGCTATTGTTCAACCTGTGATGCAGCCTTTTATCAAGACAGAGTGGTCGCTGTTGTTGGTGATAATGATGAAGCCATCCACGAGGCAGAAACTTTGGCCAAGTATTGTAAAACAGTAAAGTTGTTAATTCCAACTGAATTAAAGGGCGATGTAGATCTTTCTGTATTGGAAAATAACTCTAATGTTGAAATTTATAAACGTCATCGTGTAAGAGAAATTATTGGGACAGATAGTGTGGAGAAAATTGTTGTGCTTACCGATAAAAAGGAAGAGCAGTTATGGGATGTGGATGGAATCTTCTTATATCTCGGCGGTATGATGCCAGGTACAGACTTCTTAAAAGGAGCGGTGATCCGCGATGAAGAAGGCTATTGTTTAGTAGATGAGTACTTACGCACAAATGTTGACGGAGTCTTTGCAGGCGGCGACGCCAGAAGAACACCGATTAAACAAGCAGTTATTTCAGCAGCTGACGGGGCAATTGCAGCTTTGAGTGCCGAGCAGCATGTCAATAAACGGTCAAAACTCCGCCCACAGTATTCATAAAAAAAGACGGCAGCTGCCGTCTTTTTTATTGCTAATCATTAGTTTTAAACGAGGATTGTTGCTTTCACCCCATTAACCACATACGACGGTGCTTCACCGTTTAACACCTTAACGATGTTTCCTGCTGCCATAATTGCCATGGCATCACGCGTTTCATAAGTAGCATTTCCGATATGTGGAGTTAGTACAACGTTTTTCAGCTTTTTCAAACCGTCGCTTATTTCAGGTTCGAATTCAAATACATCAATTCCTGCTCCCTCAATCTGTTTCTCTGCTAAGGCCTTAATCAGCGCCGCCTCGTCAACGATTGGTCCACGGGCACAGTTAATTAAATAGGCAGTTGATTTCATCATTTCAAACTGCTTTGTGCTAAACATATGTTTCAGCGCTGGATTATAAGAACAATTTATCGCAATAAAATCTGATTCTGCAACTAACTCATCAAACGATACATAGGTGGCATTAAGTGCCTGTTCAACTTCTAGGTTTTTTCGATTCGGACCTGTATATAGGACCTTCATATCAAAGGCAGCCGCTCTTTTCGCAACTGCTTGGCCAATTTGACCAAATCCAACAATACCGATGGTTTTTCCTGTTACTTCCCGGCCTCGAAAATAAAGAGGGGCCCACCCATTAAAACCAACCGTCCGACAGACTTCATCCCCTTCAGCTACTCTTCTTGCTGAGGCAAGTAAAAGGGCCATAGTCAGATCAGCTGTTGCAGCAGTAGACGCTATAGGTGTATTTGTAACTGGGATTTCTTTGGATGCGGCATATTCAAAGTCAATATTATTAAATCCAGCTCCATAGTTTGCAATAATCTTTAAGTTAGGGGCTTGGTCAATTACTTCTTTTGTTACAGGGGTAGATAATAAACTGAGAAGAGCATCCTTATCTTTGATTCGCTCTCTTAATTCTGTATCAGAAATCAATTTCTCGCCTGAAAATACTTCAACCTCGTGATTTTCTATCAACAACTCTAGCCCCTTTTGCGGGATCTCACCTGCTACTAAAATTTTTGCCATTGCCTAACACCTCTCCTGAATAAAATGACTGCCTTTTCCATTAATCCAAATAACTGTATATTATTATACTATAACAACAGGTTCTATAAAATTGTTTATTTATTAAATTTACTTCAACGATTTTTCTAAATAAATTATTTTCTTTTTCTAGGAGTCAACGTTTGTCCATTTCATCTTCTCCCTTCTGGCATACATTATAATAACTCAGCAATGCAGGAGGTGATTGCTATGGGACATGGACATAACAGCAGCTTCGCTTTAATTGTTGTGTTGTTTATTCTATTGATCATTGTTGGTGCATCCTTTATTTACTAATTGAGGCTTAGTGCCGACAGAAAAGAGCGGGAAACCTATTGGTTTCGCCGCTCTTTTTTATGTACTATAATTGCTTTTTGTCACGAGAGATTATGATTAAGCAAACAGTAATAATCATAAAAGCAATGAAAGCTAATAAAGGAATAGTAATAAAGCCAAGCCAGTTAATGTAATCCTTTGAGCAGGGCACTCCAGATGTACACATTTCAAATTGCTGTAAATACGGTATTTTTTGTAATAACGTATGGTATCCAGCGATTAGCAGACCAACGATAGACAATGGCAGAGCATATTTATAGATGCCTTGGTCGTTTCGGTAAACTGCCACTCCGAGGATGATGGCTAACGGGTACATAAATATCCTTTGATACCAACAAAGTGTACATGGAATAAAATGCATCACCTCACTAAAATAGAGACTGCCTAGTGTGGCAATGATGGCTGCTATCCAGGCGAGAAGTAAGGACTTATTCATGCTTAATCACCCTTCGCAGCTTTTTCAACCATGTCTTTTAAGTCATCGATGGTTTGTCCATCAAACTTTTCCCCATTAACGTAAATGGTTGGGGTTCCTGTAACACCTAATTTTTGAGCGTAATCCATATCTTTTTGCCAAGCATCATTGGATTTCTTAGCATCGAAATTCTTTACGACCTTGTCAACATCGCTAGCGCTAGCCACTTCTTTTAAGGTATTCGTCAAAAATTCTTCCGTAAAAACGTCCATTTTCTCATATTTGCTATCTTCGGGCTGTTTTTCGTAAAGGAGCTCATGGAATTTCCAAAACGTATCATTGCCAAGTTCCGCGAAAACGGATTCCGCAAATTTAGCTGATCGTTCGGAGTCAACGTTAATGAACGAATCATTCATAAAATAAAACTTTGCTTTGCCGGTATCAACAAGTTCCTTTTGAATAATTGGTACAACATCCTTGCCAAAGTTTTTGCAATTCGGGCATTTATAATCACCAAATTCAATAATCGAAACGGGAGCTGATTCCTTACCTAAGTATGGCTGATTGCTATAATCAATTTTTGTGGATGTGGTTTTATCTTGTTGTTTGGAGTGATTGCCTAAAAAAATGAAACCTAAAATAAAAACGGCAACCAAGCCGACCATCCAAAAAGTAAAAGCAGAGGATGATTTTGCTTCTTTTTTCTTATCTTTATTATTATTTGCCATAATAGTCTCCTTTTTATAGATGTGAGTTTTCATAGCTAGTATAAATATCACTTATCCCACTGAATAATGCAAATAAAAGGGCCTTCTTACATATAAAAAAATGCCATCCTAAAATGGCATTTTTCACAATTCGTCTACACTAGCTTTTAAGAATATCCTCAATCCTTGCTAATTCTTCCTCTGAAAAATCAAGGTTATTCAACGCGGCAACGTTTTCCTCAATTTGACTCACTCTGCTCGCACCAATTAGGACAGTAGTAACCCTTCCACCCCGTAAAACCCAAGCAAGGGCCATTTGTGAAAGACTTTGACCACGCTCTGTTGCAATGTCATTTAATTTTTGAACTCGAGCCAATACTTCAGCAGTTACATGCTCCTCACGCAAGAACCCTGTAGAGCTTGCTGCACGAGAATTGGCTGGAATCCCTGTTAGGTATTTATTCGTTAATAAACCTTGTGCTAACGGACTAAACGCAATCGAACCTACCCCGTTTTCCTGAAGCACATCCTGTAAGCCGTCCTCTATCCAACGGTTAAACATGGAATATTTGGGTTGATGGATTAACAAAGGTGTTCCTAATTGATTTAATATTTTAATTGCGTCAGCAGTTTGTTCGGCACTATAGTTAGAAATTCCAACATATAAGGCTTTACCTTGACGAACAATAGAATCTAATGCTCCCAGGGTTTCCTCAAGCGGTGTATTTGGATCTGGCCGGTGCGAATAAAAAATATCCACATAATCAAGGCCCATTCGTTTTAAACTCTGATCTAGACTAGATACTAAGTATTTTCTCGAGCCCCAATCCCCATAGGGTCCTGGCCACATCGTATAGCCAGCTTTTGTAGATATGATCATTTCATCACGGTAAGGAGCAAAGTCTGTTTTTAAGATTCGACCAAACATTTCTTCAGCTGAACCTGGCGGCGGACCATAATTGTTGGCCAAATCAAAGTGGGCAATCCCCAAATCAAACGCTCTTCTGAGCATGGCCCGTCCATTTTCATAGGGATCTACTCCGCCAAAGTTATGCCAAAGCCCCAGCGAGACGGCCGGCAGCATTAATCCTGAACGGCCGCTGCGATTATATTTCATAAATTCATACCGATTTTCGGCTGCTTGGTAGATCATGTAGTTTTCCTCATCCCTATATTTTTTTTGATACGCTAACTATATCATATTAATAAAATTTCATTCACCATAGTTGCAATATTTGAGTAATAAACTGAAACTTTGATAAAATAAACAGACTACATTTTATGAGGAGTAAAAAAATGACAAACAATCAAAAATATTTTGGTTTTATTGGAACGTATACGAAGGGTGGCAGCGAAGGAATCTATTCCTTTACACTAGATGCAAGCGAGAAAAGAATCACCGATATTACAATTGCTGCTAAGTTAGAAAACCCTACATACCTAACCATTAGTAATGACAATCGCTACCTCTACTCTGTTGCCAAAGAAGGTGACAATGGTGGCGTTGCTGCTTTTTCTATTAGTGAAAATGGCGCATTAACTGAACTTAATCGTCAGATGCTTCCAGGGTCTTCCCCTTGTCACGTGAGTGTAGACAGTAAGAACCGCTATGCATTCAGTGCCAATTATCATAAAGGATCCGTAGAATCTTATCTAATTAACGAGGAAGATGGATCGGTTCAACCAGCTGCATCAGTGATAAAGCATGAAGGTTCTGGACCAGATCCAAGACAAGAGAAACCACATACCCATTATGCTGGCATCACCCCTGATGAGAATTATCTAGCGGTTGTTGAATTGGGTATTGATGCATTAATCACTTATGCAGTTAACAGTGATGGCACTCTTTCAAAAGCGCATGTTCTTCCATTAAAAGCTGGAAGCGGACCAAGACATTTGGTTTTCCATCCAAATCAACAATTTGCTTATATCATGACTGAGTTTAGCTCTGAAGTGATTGTTTTAACCTATAACTCTGAAAATGGTCATTTCACAGAGAAACAATATATTTCTACGCTGCCTAACGATTTCAACGAGAATAATCAAGGCAGCGCCATTCATATTTCATCTGATGGACAGTTTGTATACGCTGGTAATCGTGGCCATAACAGTATTGCGGTTTTCCGTGTAGATCAAGAAACGGGAGAGCTTAGCTTTGTTGATCGTACATCAACTGAAGGGGATTGGCCGAGGGATTTTATGTTAGACCCATCGGAGAAATTCATTGTGGCATCGAACCAAGAGTCCAGTAACCTCGTCTTGTTTTCACGTGATGAAAACACTGGAAAACTAACATTAATACAGGCTGATATTGAGGTTCCGTATCCGGTTTGTATCAAATTCTTACATGTGTAATATAAAGACAGGATAAGTGATGAACTTATCCTGTTTTTTAATAAACCAATGTACTCTAAGTTAATACTAAGTGGGATGCTTTTTTGTAAAGGATGTGTCCCCATTGTTTGATTTTTTTCATAGCCAAGAATCACTTAGTTCACTTGAGTGGATAGTCAGAGCTGTGATTGCCTTTTTCTTTTTGCTAGTTGTTGCAAAAATCATGGGTCAGCGCGCCATTTCACAGTTAAGGTTATTGGATTTTGTTATCGCTTTGGTCTTAGGAAATATTATTGCCCATCCCTTATCAGATGAACATCTTGGGATGAAAGGTTCTATGATTACAACTGTTGTATTGGTGGTTTTGTACTCTGGGGGATTAATACTTACACTAAAATCAAACCGCATTGAAAAGTTTCTCGACCCGGCACCTTACATACTTATTAAGAATGGGAAAATCAATTATAAGGGCTTAAAGAAAGCGAGAATTTCTATTAATCATTTATTAGCGGAGTTACGAAAAGAAAAAGTAGAGAATGTGAAAAAAGTAGCTTTGGCATTGTGGGAATCTGATGGGAAAATCTCGATTTTTTTAGAACCAAAATATACTGCACTGACACCGGCAATTTCTCAAATGACCGTTGAGCCATTTGATTTTCCAAAAACAATCATAAAGGAAGGCAAGTTAGATTACACTGCCCTTAAAGAATTAAATGTAATGGAAGACTGGCTTGTTCAAACACTTAGGAACCTTCATCAGGTTGAAATAAGAAATATATTACTTGCCACAATCGATAGCCAGAAAAAATTACAGGTTTTATTATTTAATGAAATAGATTAACAAAACTATTGACTACACGTACTAACTTGTAGTAAATTTTATAAATAATCTAAATAATTGTTTTCTTATCAAGAGAGGTTGAGGGAAAGGCCCTGCGACACCTCAGCAACCATCAATGGCTATTTCATTGAAAAGGTGCTAAGTCCTGCAAATTAGCTGCTAATTTGCAAGATAAGAAGAATGACTTTTTGGTCGTACGTACAAAAGCCATCTTCTTACAAAGATGGCTTTTTTTATTTTAATATTTTTTATATTACACAAGGAGTGGTAATCATGTACAAAATTGATACGAAACTTGCCCAAATTGGAAACCGCAGTGAAACAACTACTGGAACGGTTAATCCACCTGTATACTTTTCAACGGCCTTCCGCCATGAGGGAATTGGCCAATCAACTGGCTTTGACTATACGCGAACAGGAAATCCAACACGCCAGCTCCTTGAGAAAACAATTGCTGATTTAGAGAATGCTGATCAGGGATTTGCATGCAGCTCTGGTATGGCTGCCATTCAACTTATCCTTGCACTATTTGAATCTGGTGACGAATGGATCGTTAGTGAAGATTTATATGGAGGTACCTACCGTCTATTAGAAAAGGGCTATAAAAAATGGGGCTTAACCACTCAATATGTGAATACGTGTTGTCCGGAAGAGATTGAAAAGAAGATCACCCCGCAAACAAAAGCTATTTTCTTAGAAACACCAACCAATCCGCTTATGCAGGAATCTGACATTGCAGCGGTATCAAAAATTGCAAAGCAGCACGGATTATTATTAATCGTCGATAACACTTTCTACACTCCACTCCTGCAGCAGCCGATTACCCTTGGCGCGGATATTGTCATCCACAGTGCAACGAAATACCTAGGAGGACATAATGACGTCCTTGCCGGTCTTGTTGTTGCAACTGGAAAAGAACTTTGTGAAGCCTTGGCCTTCCACCATAACGGTGCTGGAGCGGTGCTAAGTCCATTTGATTCGTGGTTATTAATGCGCGGAATGAAAACATTGTCCCTTCGGATGGAACGACATGAAAAAAATGCAAAAAACATCGTCGAATTTCTTTCCGAGCATGATGCGGTCACTGATGTCCTTTACCCTGGTCGAGGCGGAATGGTTTCCTTTAGAATCAAAGACGAAACATGGGTTAACCCATTTTTACAAGGTTTACAGCTAATTAGTTTTGCAGAAAGTTTAGGTGGTACAGAAAGCTTTATTACCTATCCGGCAACACAAACACATGCGGATATTCCAGAAGAAGTTCGAATTCAAGCAGGCGTTTGTAATCGGTTATTACGTTTTTCCGTAGGACTTGAGGATTCACAAGATATAATAGAAGATTTGGAAAAAGCGTTTGTCCATGTTCAAGAAGGAGTGATTGCCTAATGTCACACGATCAATATACTTTTGAAACCAGACTCCTTCATAATAAGCATAAAATTGATCCTGTAACTGGAGCAGTTAGTGTACCAATTCAGCATGCATCAACCTTCCATCAATCGGATTTCGATCAGTTTGGCAAGTATGATTATGGCCGCAGTTTAAATCCGACAAGAGAAGCACTCGAAGATGTTATTGCAGAACTCGAAGGCGGAATCAAAGGATTTGCCTTTTCATCTGGTATGGCGGCCATTTCAACAGCGTTCCTCCTGCTGTCTGCAGGGGATCATATTGTTATTACTGAGGATGTGTATGGTGGTACGTTTCGGATGGTCACACAAGTCCTTACGCGACTCGGAATTGACCATACTTTTGTTGATATGACTAATTTAGAGGAAGTAAAAGAAGCCATTCAGCCGAATACAAAGGCGTTTTATGTGGAAACACCATCGAATCCATTAATGAAAGTGACTGACATACGAGCAATAAGCAACATTGCAAAGGAAACGGGCGCATTAACATTCGTTGATAACACGTTTCTTACTCCTTCTCACCAAAAACCTTTAGAACTAGGAGCAGATGTAGTCCTGCATAGTGCGACGAAATTTTTATCTGGCCATAGTGATGTCGTTGCTGGGCTTGCGGTCGTCAATGACGAAGACCTGGCAAAAAGATTAGGCTTTTTGCAGAATGGATTTGGTGCCATCTTAGGCGTTCAAGATGCATGGCTCGTTTTAAGAGGAATCAAGACTTTGCACGTTCGCTTGGAACAATCTCAAAATTCGGCTATCAAACTAGCAGAGTTTTTAGATTCCCACCCGCTGGTTGATAAAGTCCATTATCCGGGGCTTGAAAGTCACCCTCAATATCACATTCAGAAGAATCAAGCTGCTGGACCTGGAGCAGTGCTATCCTTTGAATTGGCAAATGAAGATGCTCTTCGAACCTTTCTAGCGAACGTGGAAATACCTGTATTTGCTGTCAGCCTTGGAGCGGTAGAATCTATTCTTTCATATCCGGCAAAAATGTCCCATGCTGCGATGCCTCAAGAAGAACGAGAAAAGCGCGGGATTACCAATAGTCTAGTTCGCTTATCAGTTGGACTTGAAAATCCTGACGATTTGATTAAGGATTTTTCGCAGGCGCTAGAGCACGTTCGTACGAATCATTTGGTATTACAGCAAGGAGAATCATCATGAGCTTTTTAGAAAAATTAAAAAATCAAATCTTAATCGCTGATGGCGCCATGGGAACCCTATTGTATTCCTACGGTAAGGATAGCTGTTTAGAGGAATTGAATCTTTCCCAGCCAGACCACATCCGCTCCATCCATAAAGCCTATATTGATGCAGGGGCTGATGTGATTCAAACCAATACCTATGCAGCAAACTATCTTAAGCTGCAAAGGTATGGTTTAGAGGATTCTGTCAAGGAAATTAACAGTGCTGCTGTCCAATTGGCTAAACAAGCTGCTTCCAGATCCAATACGTTCGTCCTTGGGACGATTGGCGGCAATCGTGGAATTAAACCAGATTCAGTCTCGATTGACGAATTAAAACGCAGTTTCCGTGAACAATTGTATTGTCTCCTTCTAGAAGGAGTAGATGGCCTATTGTTCGAAACCTTTTATAATCTTGAAGAGCTTGAGACCGTTCTATCGATTGCTAGAAAGGAAACGAAACTGCCAATCATTGCTCAGGTTTCCCATCAGGAGCCTGGATTTTTACAGGACCGTACACCTGTTAATGACGCCTTAAGACGACTAGAAGCTCTTGGTGCTGATGTCGTTGGACTTAATTGCCGACTCGGTCCCCATCATATGTTATTAGCCTTGGAACAGGTCGAACTACCTGAACATGCTTTCCTATCAGCCTATCCAAACGCTAGTCTCCCTGCCTATACGGATGGTAAATTTCATTACGAGGGCGATGCCGATTATTTTCGAAATTCAGCACGGGCTTTCCGCAGCCAAGGCGTTCGATTGCTTGGGGGTTGCTGCGGGACAACACCAGAACATATTCAAGCCTTTGCCGCTGAATTAAAGAATAGTGTCCCGATTACTGAAAAAATAGTAAAATTAAAACCAAAGAGAATTATCGTTGATCAACTTTCTCCACAAAGGGAGTTCACTCCCCTTCAAGAAATCGTGAAAGAAAGGCCATCGGTGATCGTAGAATTAGATCCGCCTAGAAAACTAGATACAACAAAGTTCTTCGAAGGCGCCAAAGCCCTAAAAGAAGCAGGCATTGATTCAATTACCTTAGCGGATAATTCTCTTGCAACCGTTCGTATCTCAAACGAATCTTTAGGATATTTGGTGAAAGAAAAATTAGGAATGCGTCCGCTGATTCATATTGCTTGCCGTGACAGAAATATTATTGGCTTGCAATCCCATTTAATGGGGCTTCATACGCTTGGGATGAATGATGTTTTAGCAATTACAGGTGACCCTGCAAGAGTAGGAGATTTCCCTGGTGCTTCTTCTGTTTATGATGTTTCTTCCTTTGAGTTGATCCAGATGATTAAGCAATTAAATGAAGGCTTATCCTTTTCTGGAAAGGATTTGGGGCAAAAAACGTCTTTTAGTATTGCCGCAGCCTTTAACCCAAATGTTCGCTCTGTTGAGAAAGCTGTAAAGCGGTTAGAGAAAAAGATACAGTACGGGGCTGATTACTTTATCTCCCAGCCAGTTTTTTCGGAGGAAAAATTAATCGAAGTCTATGAAAATACCAAACATCTTGATGCACCTATTTATATTGGCCTTATGCCACTGACAAGCAGTAAAAATGCCGAGTTCCTTCATAATGAAGTGCCGGGAATCAAAATTGCTGATTCAATCCGGAACCGAATGGCAATGTTCAACGATAACCCTGAGCAGGCAGCGCGTGAAGGAATTGAAATTACTAAATCATTAATAGACACTGCACTCGATTTATTTAACGGAATTTATTTGATTACACCATTTTTACGCTATGAAATGACTGCTGAATTGGCGTTATATGCTCGTCAGCGTGCAAGTGAATTGAGGAGGAGCAACTATGCCGAAAACACCATTTACTGAACAACTTAAAAAACGAATCCTCGTCATGGACGGGGCGATGGGAACGATGATCCAAGAAGCAAATCTAACAGCGGAAGATTTTGGTGGCGAGCAGTATGAAGGCTGTAACGAAAACCTAGTGTTAACCGCCCCCTCTGTCATTGCCAATATTCATCGTGAATACTTAGAAGCTGGTGCAGACATCATTGAAACAAATACGTTCGGGGCGACAAGTCTTGTTCTCGATGAATATGAGTTAGGTTATAAAGCCTATGAGATTAATAAAATTGCTGCTTTCCTTGCGGTGAAAGAAGCTTACAAGATATCAACAGATGAATGGCCCCGATATGTGGCCGGGTCGATGGGTCCCACGACAAAAACATTAAGTGTTACAGGCGGAACTACCTTTGATGCCCTTGCAGCCTCATACGAAGAACAAGCGATTGGTCTCATTGATGGCGGTGTTGATTTACTACTGCTTGAAACAAGTCAGGACATGTTGAATGTAAAAGCAGGTTATGTTGGAATTGAGCGGGCGTTCGAAAAGACGGGTAAAACACTGCCATTGTTTATTTCTGGAACGATTGAGCCAATGGGAACAACCCTTGCCGGACAGTCGATCGAATCGTTTTTTATCTCAGTAGAGCATATGAATCCTGTTGCTGTTGGACTTAACTGTGCTACAGGTCCTGAGTTCATGCAGGACCATGTCCGCTCACTTGCAGATTTGGCATCTACAGCTGTCAGCTGCTATCCAAATGCTGGTTTGCCTGATGAAGAAGGACATTATCATGAAACACCTGAAACGTTAGCGAAAAAGCTGGCTGATTTTGCTGCTCATGGCTGGCTGAATATTGTTGGCGGCTGTTGTGGAACGACTCCTTCTCATATCAGAGCAATCGCAGATGCGATGAAGGAATTCCAGCCGAGAGAATTTAAGCCAAATGCCGTTCATATGGTTTCAGGTATTGAACCATTCATTTATGATGATCCGACGTTACGACCAATTATGGTCGGTGAACGGACAAATGTAATTGGCTCACGTAAATTCAAACGTTTAATCACTGAAGGAAAATTTGAAGAAGCAGCAGAGATTGCCCGTGCCCAAGTCAAAGGCGGCGCGCATGTCATTGACCTCTGCCTTGCCGACCCTGACCGTGAAGAAATGGTTGATATGGAAAATTTTATTAAAGAAGTGGTAAAGAAAGTAAAGGCTCCCCTTGTTATCGATTCTACTGATGAAAAGGTTATTGAACGGGCGCTTAAATATTCGCAAGGTAAAGCCATTATCAATTCGATTAATCTAGAAGATGGCGAGGAACGCTTTGAAGCGGTGGTCCCATTAATCCATCGCTACGGTGCAGCTGTGGTTGTCGGGACCATTGATGAGGAAGGAATGGGGGTAACTGCCGAGCAAAAACTAACCATTGCGAAACGGTCCTATGATCTGCTTGTCAATAAATATCGTCTAAAACCACAAGATCTCATTTTTGATCCGCTCGTGTTTCCTGTTGGGACTGGCGATGAACAATATATCGGTTCCGCCAAGGCTACGGTTGAGGGAATCAGGTTAATTAAGGAAAATTTACCAGAGGTACAAACAATCCTCGGAATTAGTAATGTCTCCTTCGGGCTTCCACCTGTCGGAAGAGAAGTTCTTAATTCTGTATTCCTATACCACTGTACCCAAGCAGGACTAGATTATGCGATTGTTAATACGGAAAAACTAGAGCGGTTTGCTTCCATTTCTAAAGAAGAAGTTCAATTAGCAGAAGCTCTTTTATTTAATACAACTGATGAGACGTTGGCAACCTTTACTGAATTTTATCGCGGCAAAAAGAAAGAATCGAAATCCACTGTTCCAAATATGACTCTAGACGAGCGTCTCGCCTATTACGTGGTGGAGGGAACAAAGGAAGGATTACTACCAGATTTAGACCTAGCCCTTGAAACCTACCCTGCCCCGCTGGATATTATAAATGGGCCATTGATGGAAGGGATGAAGGAAGTCGGCCGTCTCTTTAACGACAACCAACTCATCGTTGCCGAGGTTCTTCAAAGTGCTGAGGTTATGAAAGCAGCTGTCTCGCATTTAGAGCCACACATGGAAAAAGGCGATGTTTCTGCTACAAAAGGGAAAATTATTTTAGCCACGGTGAAAGGCGATGTTCATGATATTGGGAAAAACCTCGTCGATATCATCCTCAGCAATAATGGTTATGAAGTAATCGACCTTGGGATAAAGGTCAATCCAACTGATTTAGTTCAGGCGATTCAGCGTGAAAAACCAGACATGGTTGGTTTGTCAGGCTTACTGGTAAAGTCTGCACAGCAAATGGTATTAACAGCTCAGGATATGAAGGAATCCGGTATTGCAATCCCTATCCTGGTTGGAGGAGCAGCCCTTTCTCGGAAATTCACTGATTCGAAGATTGCCAAAGAGTATGATGGACTTGTCCTTTATGCCAAAGATGCGATGACCGGTCTTTCGATTGCGAATCAATTGAATTCGGAAGAGGAAGTTCAAAAATTAATGCTTGAGAAAAATGAAAAATTGGCCTCTTTAGCTATTCCTAGGGAGTTTGAGCGCCCCTCATCTGTTTCCGTTGCTGTAAAACCGAAGCCAGCGGTGTCGACCCAGGTTCCTGTCTTTACGCCAATGGATACAAAGAGGCATATCCTTAAATCATATTCCCTTTCTCATATTGAACCATATATCAATATGCAAATGTTAATTGGTCACCATCTTGGTGTGAAAGGGAAAATCGCCAAGTTATTAGCCGCAAAGGATGAAAAAGCAGTTAAGGTGAAAGAGGTCGTTGACCAATTATTGACTGATGCGCGTGTAAACGGCTGGATTTCTCCAGCTGCAGCTTATCAATTTTTCCCAGCACAAGCGGATGGCAATAAAGTCTTGATCTTCAATCCGGAAAATCAAGACGAGGTCATTGAAACATTTGACTTTCCTCGTCAGGAATCGGCACCACATCTTTGTTTAGCTGATTTCCTTAAGTCAGTGGACAGCGGTGAGAAAGATTATGTCGGCTTCTTTACGGTTACAGCCGGCAGGGGAATCCGAGAAAAAGCGGAGCAATTTAAAAAAGATGGGCGCTTTTTAGAATCTCACGCTCTCCAAGCGCTGGCATTAGAGACGGCAGAAGGCTTTGCGGAGTTAATTCACCGTCAAATGCGCGACCGCTGGGGCTTCCCAGATCCGCTTGATTTCACAATGCAAGACCGTTTTACGGCTAAATATCAAGGTCAGCGTTTTTCGTTTGGCTACCCTGCTTGTCCAGAATTGGAGGATCAAAAGAAGCTATTTAAGTTGATACAGCCGGAGGAAATCGGCATTCAGTTAACAGAAGGCTGTATGATGGAACCTGAAGCTTCTGTTTCAGCAATCGTATTTGCACATCCGGAAGCTAGGTATTTTAATGTGTTGAGATAGGGATGTTTTTGGGATTCCGCGGGAGGTTATTACCTTCTGCGGAATTTTTTTGTGTGTGCACCTACCTTGACATTTAAAAACAAATACACTATAGTTACCTAGGTAACTAATTAACAAAAAGAAGTTTGAGGTGTGCTACATAAATGAATAGCCACGAATTATTCCATACGCTCCATCAGCTTTCACGTCATCTGACCAATACACTTAATGAAGCATTAAAACCCTTAGGTTTATACGGGTCACAATGGTCCGTCATTTTTGTTTTACAAACCAAAGGCTCATTAACCCAAAAAGAGCTTTGTGAATACTTATTCGTTGAAGCCCCACCGATGACCCGCACCATTCAACGGCTTGTTAAACAAGGATACGTACGTCAGGAGCCTGGTAAGGACAAGCGCGAGAAACTGATTCAATTAACAGATATGGCATTGTCGATGTATCCTGAGTGGGAAAAAACCGTCATGGAAAATAATCAATCATTATTGAAGCATCTTCCAGAATCATCACAGGAAGAGCTTTTTCATCTTCAAAAAAGCTGGTTACAAAAGCTTTTATAAAAAGGAGCGATCATATGAATAAACCTAAATTATGGACGAAAAATTTTATCAGTATTTCGTTAAGTAACTTTTTTTTATTTTTAACCTTTTATGTTTTACTCGTTACACTTCCTATTTATGCAATACAGGAGTTTGACAGTAATGCGTCACAAGCGGGTTTAATGACAACCGTGTTTTTGATATCAGCGATTATATCACGTCCGGTTGCTGGCCAATGGCTTGAAAAATCTGGCCATAAAAAAGTACTGCTTACTGCGCTGATTGTTTTCTCAGGCGCCTCGCTATTATATTTTTTTCCAAAAACAATCATGGGATTCTTGGCCATCCGTTTGTTACATGGGGTTGGTTTTGGGATGGCGACAACCGCTGTAGGAGCAATCGTGGCAGACCTTATTCCAATTTCGCGCCGTGGTGAAGGAATGGGCTATTTTATCATGTCGACGAATATGGCAATGGTATTAGGACCATTTATCGGCTTAACTGCCATCCAGCAATGGGGTGCGGAAACCCTGTTCATCATTAGTGTCATTGTTGCCTTCGGGGCCCTGATCACTGGGTTAAGTGTAAAAGTTAAAGGAACAGAGGAAACAGTCCTTCCGATTGTACAGTCTACCTTTTCATTCAAAAACTTAATTGAGCCTTCAGCCGTTCCGATCGCAATTGTTGGTGGCTTTCTTGCCATCGTTTATTCAGCACTTCTTTCTTTCGTATCTGTTTTCGCAACGGAGATACACCTTGCAGAGGTTTCCTCCCTTTTCTTTGTGGTTTATGCGATTGTTTTATTAATTTCAAGACCTTTTACTGGAAAATGGTTAGACCTGTATGGTCCCAATGTGATTGTCTTCCCATCCATCCTATTATTTGCAATAGGAATGTTTGTCTTAAGTCAAAGCGGCAGCGCGTTAAGCTTTCTTCTCTCAGCAGGAATGATTGGTTTAGGCTGGGGAACGCTGTTTCCAACCTTCCAAACAATTGCGATTCAAGACGCTGCGCCTCGAAAAAGAGGATTAGCTACAGCTACTTTCCTATCAATCTATGATATCGGGATCGCCTTTGGCTCGTTTGTGGTCGGGTTAGCAGCCGCAAAAATGGATTATAGTTCTCTTTATTTCTTTAGTTCCTTCTATGTTCTAATCGGGATTATACTATATTATTTCCTTCATACCCGGAAACAAGTATCGTTTAAAGAACATAAACAGACAGAGTTAAATAACCTTAACTCATAATGATTGCTACCACCTTTCAAAAATGGATTCATTTCAAACCCATTTTTGAAAGGCGTAGTGTACTATCTGTATTTTTGTTATATAATGGAACTCTAACTATGATTAGAGGAGTGATTGTTTTGGCGAAATCTAAAGCCAAAAAGTTACGTGAAAAACTGACCCGTGAAGGCCGAATGAATCCAGCAGAAAAGCGAAGCCCGTTTGTTTTTACTGATATGAGAACAAGGATAACAAAATCTAAAAAAGACCATTTATATCAATTTAAACACAAGAACCATCAATCCCAAACAGGAAATGATGGTTCTTTTTTTTGGCAGACAGCGATATAAAATTTATTTATTATAAATATTCAAATATTTTCTACTAATATAGGCAGTTGATTTTACATATGTTTCTATTTACGCTAATCTTATTTTGAAATCAATTTTTCAATATATGGGAGGTAAATAATATGTTTGATGTACTAATTGTTGGTGCTGGACCTACTGGCGCAAGTGCGGCTCTTTTTACTGCAAAAGCTGGAAAGAAAACAGTGGTTATTGATAATGATAAGAGCGTGACAAAGAGAGCCTGGATTGAAAACCATTATGGTGTGGCAGAAATTACTGGACCAGATCTTGTTGAAACTGGAAAAAAACAAGCAACTAAATTTGGCGCTGAAATCGTTCAAGCTACGGTATCCAACATCAGCAAAACGGAGACTGGTTTTAAAGTTGAAACTGAACAAGGGGAATTTGAAGCTAAACATGTTATCCTTGCTACAGGCATGTCTGTTGATCTTGCTGAAGCGGCTGGCTTAACAACAAAGCCAGGAACAGAACCAAGAATCAAGACAGTATTGGCCGTTGATGCTGCTGGTAAAACAAATATTGATGGCATTTGGGCTGCTGGGACAGTTGCTGGTGTGAGTATGCACACTATTATTACTGCTGGCGACGGTGCCAAGGTAGCCATAAATGTTATCAGTGAAATTAACGGTGTACGCTATGTCGACCATGATGTGTTAAAAGCCTAAAAAAGGTTACATAAAAGGAGGAAGACAAATGGCTGTTAAGAAAATGGACCATGTTGGGGTCATGGTAAACGACCTTGATGCCTCACTTCGGTTTTATCAAGAAATAGTTGGTCTGGCGTTAAAAGACAGATTTACGATTGCAAATGGTACCATAACGTTAGCCTTCCTTGGATTCCAAAGTTCAGACGAGACAGAATTAGAATTAGTATATGGTGGTAATGGAGATCTTCCTGCAGAAGGGAAAGTCAATCACGTCGCCTTCTTGGTGGATGATATAGAAGAGGAATTCGATCGTTTAAAGGGCGTCAACGTAGTTTTCATTAGTGATGAGATCGTGACACTCCCGAACGGATATCGTAATTTCTTTGTGCAAGGCCCTGATGGTGAAAAGGTCGAGTTTTTCCAACGATAGCTCTAGGATAGGAAAATGAATTAAGGGACTCAGCTGCTGAGTCCCTTGATATTTCCTGGATAGTTTCCAGTACCTATTTCTACTGCGGTGAGACCGGAAGCATTCACATAATCTAGCATTTCTTCTAAAGACTTATCTGCAAATAAAACGGTAAATACCCCGAGTTTCATAGACTATCCCACAATACCTTCAATCTTAAATTTTACACTGCTGCCTATCCGGCTGCTTTCATAAATCGCTTCCATAATTTTTGAAACCCGTGCTGCTTCTTCTGGTTTTACTACAAGTTCTTCAAGACCAAGACAAGCATTCACAAAATTTTTCGCTTGTGGAAGATCAGGCTTTTCTTCCCCTGGCATCCAAGTAGCTTGGCTATTAATCAACATACCATGTTTGGCGTAGTTCAGACTGAATGGAAATACCTCCAAACCACCTTTGTCTCCAGAAATACTGACGTTTTCAATCACATCTTCTTTAATGTTATTAGACCAAGAGGTTTCAAGAAGCATAGACGCTCCATTTGAAAATTTAATATAGCCTGTAACATGATCATCCACATCAAATGCACTTGGGTCGAATTTTCCCCATTGATTTACCTGACCTTCCGTTTTACTCAAGACATTGTAGGTAGAGCCTATTATTTCAATCGGTTCACAATCGCCTAATAGCCACAGTGACAGGTCCAAGAGATGGCAGCCATAATCGATTAGACTGCCTCCTCCCTGTAATTCTTTATTGGTAAAAACGCCCCAGCCAGGCACCTTCCGGCGGCGCATTGCCTGTACCCTGACAACAAGCGGGTTACCAATCTCACCGGCTAACATTACCTTTTTAGCCGCTTGAACTTCCTTCATAAAACGGTAATGGTAGGCAATGGATAGGACTTTTCCAGATTGTTTTGCAGCTTCAGACATAGCCTTACAATCAAAGGCTGTGAGAGCCATCGGTTTTTCACAAAGAACATGAATCCCTGCTTTTAGCGCCGCAATTGCAATTTCAGCATGAAACTTATTCGGTGTACAAATCACAATCGCATCGACTTCATTGAACATTTCCTGATAGGTTTCAAAAATCTTTAGAATACCAAACTTTGTAGCTACTTCCTTCGCTCGCTCATGGTCAATGTCATGAACGGCTACAATCGATACTAATTCTTCCAATTGTAGGAAGGCAGGAATATGCCTAGATTGAGCAATCCCTCCTATTCCAATCAAACCAACCCGCATTTTACTCATGACAACACCTCATACCTAGGCATGTGAAATTTCTCTAGTATCGACTTTAACAATTTGCCTTGTTTTATCCGATTCAAGCGCTGCTAGAATAACATTTAACGATTTCATGCCTTCTTCCCCGGTGATTGGAGGCTCAATGTTTAAAAGAATACTATTTACAAAGTTTTCTATTACATGAGAACTTTTTTGCCCAGCCTCTTCATTCGACTGAATGTTTCCGAGTTCATATTTCACCGTTTCCCCATTTATGTATTGGATAATAAGCGAGAAATTCGGGTCTTCCTCAAGCCGCAAGATCGCATTTTCTCCATATATAATAGTAGAATTATCTTCTTTAGACACATACGACCAGCTTGCAGCAAGTGTACCCACAATTCCCGATTCCGTCTTAAGTATACATACCGCATTATCATCCACATCAGTGTTAGTCTTTGCGCTCGTTTCTACAAAGGCACCAACTTCGACAATTTCTTCCCCAAGTAAATAGCGAATAAGATCTGTTTTATGAACACCGAGATCACCCATCGCCCCTATAAAGGCCTGTTCTTTTTTGAAAAACCAGCTATCCTTCCTGTCCGCACTCCACTTTTCTGGACCTGGGTGACCAAATGCGGTTCTGAAACTGTAGATTTTTCCAACATCACCATTCTCAATGAGCTTTCTTGCCTTTACATGAGAACTTACAAATCGTTGATTATGACCAATCATTAGCTTTTTGTCATTCTTTTTTGCTGCCAAAATCATTGAAAGTGCTTCTTCTTTTTTCGTTGCCATCGGTTTTTCACATAGGACATGTTTTCCTGCATTTAGCGCTGCAATGGAGATAGGAGCATGCAGGTAATTAGGGGTACATACTGAAATGGCATCAATTTCCTCAAGGGCAAGTAATTCTTCATAACTTGTAAAAGCTCTCGCATTATACTTTTCAGCGAACTCGATTGCTCTTGCCTCCACAATGTCACAAACAGCAGCAATTTCAACATTTACGTTTGCTGCATATTCAGGTAGATGGCGGTGCCTTGCAATACTACCGCAGCCAATGACGGCTATTTTTAATTTGCTCATAATTTTTTCCTCTCCAAATAAATTATTTTATCGAAATCGGTTCAATAGACTGTGCATTACCATAAACAGGTCGTTTCCGATTTACCGGCTGTGCCCATTTCACCGCATTTGTGATTACTTTTTGGACATCCTGATGATGATAGGTTGGATAGGTTTCATGACCGGGTCTAAAGTAGAAAATCCTGCCGTTGCCGCGACGATAAGTGCAGCCGCTTCGGAAAACCTCTCCGCCTTCAAACCAGCTAACAAATACTAATTGATCGGGGACTGGAATATCAAAGTGCTCTCCATACATCTCTTCCTTCTCAAGCTCAATGTATTCACCAAGGCCTTCTACGATTGGATGGCTTGGATCTACTACCCAGATCCGCTCTTTATCGTCTGCTTCCCGCCATTTTAAATCGCAGGAGGTTCCCATTAAACGTTTGAAAATTTTGGAGAAGTGACCAGAATGGAGAACGATCAATCCCATCCCATCCAATACACGCTGATGTATTTTTTCAACGATATCATCGTTTACTTCCCCATGGGCAAGATGTCCCCACCACACGAGAACATCGGTGTTCCTAAGGACCTCGTCAGTTAGCCCGTGTTCAGCTTCATCTAAAGTTGCAGTACTTACATCAAATCCAGCTTCTTCTAAAAATCCTGCAATCGCCCCATGAATTCCCTTCGGATAAATTTCTCTTACAATTGGATTTTTCTGCTCATGTCGGTTTTCATTCCAAACTGTGACTTTGCTCATTTTTCGTTCATCTCCAAACATTTTTTATTCTTTAACAGAACCAGATGTTAAACCAGATACAATTCTACGCTGAAAAACAAGGACCATGATTACTAGAGGAACGCTCACAACGACCGTAGCTGCTGCAATTTCCCCCCACGGAATCGTAAACTGCCCTTGGAACATCGCAATCCCAATCGGTACGGTTTTATATTTTTCATCTGTATTGATGGTAAGCGCGAAAAAGAACTCATTCCAAGCTGCGATGAATACTAGGATAGCGGTTGTAAATATCCCTGGTACTGCAAGTGGCATAATGATTTTCCAGTAAGTTTGCATTAAGGAAGCACCGTCTATTTTGGCCGCCTCTTCAAGATCCAACGGAATTTTACGGAAGAATGTCACCAAAATCCAAATAGAAAGCGGAAGTGTGAATGTTGTATATGGGATAATTAATCCTAAATAAGAGTTAGTTAATCCTATATTCTTTAAGAAGATATAAATAGGTGTAATCGTTGCGATTTGCGGAAACATAGAAACGGATAACACAATTCCAAGAATAAAGGTTTTTCCTTTAAACTGAAGCCTTGCGATTGCATATGCAGCAAACGAAGCAACAGTCACTGTATAAACTGTCGTCACGCTGGCAACAACCGTACTATTCCATAAATATCGTAAAAACGGATGTTCAGCAAAAACTGAAATGTAATTCTTCCATGTCGGATGCGTGGTATAGGGAGTAAATGCCCTTTCGCCAAACAATTCTGTAGCTGGTTTTACCGAGCTTATTAGCATCCACAAAAATGGAAACATCACAACAAATACAAATATGACGAGAAACACATAAAAGAATGGACTCGCTTTTTTCTGCATGTTAAACTTCCTCCCTCGAAAATTGGTGTTCCTATAAATCTCCCTTATCTGTCATTTAGCAGATCTCTACCCAAAAACTTGATATAAATCATCGAAATAATCGCAACGCAGATAAATACAATGACAGAGAGAGCAGAACCGTCACCAAAATTCGTCTGAGAGAACATCACTTTATAAGCAAGGAGTGAAATGGTTTCAGTAGAGTTAGCAGGACCTCCACCGGTTAACACGTAAACTAAGTCAAAGACACGGAATGCATCAAGTGTTCTAAATAAAAGGGCAACAAGAAGGCTGGACTTTATGAGCGGTAAAGTAATTTTGATAAATTGCTTCCATCTACTAGCACCATCAATGGCGGCCGCTTCATAGAGGGAAGCTGGAATAGTTTGCAGCCCGGCCAATAGCAGCAATGCCATGTAAGGAGTGGTTTTCCAAACGTCAGAAAAGATAACCGAAAACATGGCTCCCGTATCGGTCACAAGCAGTTTTTCCATCTTGTCAACTAGTCCAAAATTTTCAAATAACTTGGCTACCACACCGTTTTGACCATCATATAGAAATTTCCACATTAGGGCAGAAACAGCCGTTGGAATCGCCCAAGGGATTAAAATACTAGCCCGAATAAGCCCACGCCCAACAAATGCTTTGTTAATCAAAAGCGCAATGGCCAGTCCTAGAACGAGTTCCACAAAAACAGAAATGACCGTAAAAGTGGTTGTATTTCCGATTGCTTTCCACATACGTCTATCGGATAAATTATCCTTGTAATGTTGTAAACCAATAAAATTCGGCTCAATGACAGCGTCACCATATCCAGAGGCCAATCCAAGTAGTTTTTTCTCTTGAGCAAATTTGACAGATTGGGAGATTTTTATCAACTCATTGCTTGTTGTTTTTCCTGTTTTCTTTAAATCTTCCGCCGTTTTTTGGTCGATCTTGGCAATGCTAAGATCACTGGTCACCTGCTTAAAACTCATTAATTTATCATTAACTGAATTATATTTCTTTTTTATATCCGCATTGCTTTGAATTTTTTTGTCTATCGATTGAAGGTTTTTCTTTAATAAGGTAAGTTTGTCAGAGGCATTCCCTTTGCCAATTTCAATGTCAATCTCACTTATTAAAAATGGATAATTATTAAGATATCGTTCAAGATCGATATTGTAACTTAAATTGACTTCAGATTTCGTAGGATCACTTAACCTCAAATCAAAAAGACTAAAGTAAAATGATTGCAAAACAGGCCAAATCGCAATGAGAAAAATCAAGATCATGGCTGGAGCGATGAGATAATACCCCGCCGTTTTTTCTGTAAAGAAGTTTTTTCTCTTCTTTGGTACCGAATCATACTTAATAATAGAAGTTTTTTTTGATTCTGTTTCTATTTTCAGGGCTTATCCCTCCCTCTGTTTCTTGGATGAAATGGATTAGCCTTCATGAGTGAAGACTAATCACATCTCAATCAATTTTTATTGTCCAAGTTTTTCTTTCATGTCTTTTTCCATATTTTGAACTGCTTGTTCAACGGTTTGTTGACCTGCAATTGCTTTTGATACATTTACTTGAATGATTTCAGAGATTTCAGGATAGTTTGGAGCTACTGGACGAGAAACAGCTGCACTTAGGCCATCAACAAAGCCTTTATCTGCAAATGTTGGGTTCGCTTTAAGAATCTCTTGATCTTGATATAACTTTGTGATTGTAGGTGCGTGTCCACCGTAAATCGCATCGATTTTTTGTCCTTCTGCACCAGCCATAAACTTCAGAAATTCCCATGCTTCTTTTGGATGCTTCGAATACTTATTGATACCAGCCATCCAGCCACCAAGCGCCGCCGCTGATCCTTTGTCACCTGCAGGAAGTGGTGCTACTCCAACCTTATCAGCAATTTTGGATTTCGTTTTGTCATTCGCACTTGCATATTCATAAGGCCAGTTACGTAGGAAAACCGTTTGACCTTCAATAAACGCCTGGTCTGATTCAGTTTCTGTAAATGTTGTTACATTACCAGGAACAACACTTGACTTAGCAATTTCAACCATTTTCTTTAATCCTTTGATTGCCTCCGGACTATTAATGGCTACCTTACCATCTTTATCGATGAACGCTCCGCCATAGGATGCAACAAATTCTACAGCGTTACAGACAAGCCCTTCATACTGTTTCGCTTGAAAAACATACCCAAACTTTGTATTGCCCTTACCTTTATCTGCCTTCGCTTTTGTTAATAATTCATCCCATGTTTTTGGTACTTCATTTGGCTTAACTAAGTCTTTTCTATAGAATAGTAGACCGGCATCAACAAATTTAGGAAGTGCCCATTGTTTTCCGTTAAACTGAGCTGCACCTAAAGCACCCTGGTTATATTCGTTTAAATCAATTCCATCCTGTTGAATGAAACGGTCTAGCGGAAGTACATATCCAGCCTGAGCAAATTCCGCCGGCCAAATAACATCCATATCAATAACATCAATTTCAGAAGACTTCGCGTTAAATGCAGTAATATAGGCATCATGTTGCTGACCAGTGTCAGCAGGCATTTCCCGAAACTCTACATCAATGTTCGGATGAGTTGCTTCAAACGCTGCCACCATTTTTGCAGTTCCCTGAGTAACGTCCTTACCACGAGCATAAATCAGTTTTACCTTTTGCTCTGTTGTCGTCTTGGTTTTGTCCCCCGCCGGCTTTTCCTTCGTGCTTGAAGTATCCGAACTACAGGCAGCAAGCGCAAGTGATAATGTAGCAAATACAGCTAAAAGTTTGGCTTTCTTCGACTTTTTCATGTTTTTCCCCCTATTTTGAAATCGTTTTCAATTTTGACATGGTTGAATCTCTAATTACCAAATCAAAAGGTAATAGAATTTCTAGGTGATTGGCTACTTCTTTCTTATGGGCAATAGATTCTATCATCACTTCCATTGCTGTCTTTCCCATTTCTTCGATGGGCTGTCGAATCGTTGTCAGAGCCGGTTCTACAACTCTGGCAATCGGTTGATCATCAAAACCGATGATGGCGAATTCGTCCGGCACTTTTTTGCCTATGGCCTTGGCGGCCATAATGATTCCTGTTGCTACCTGATCACTTCCTGTAAAAACAGCAGTGGGGGCTTCTTTCATGTTTAAAATCGTTCTTAAAATTCTTTTACCGTCATCTAGGTCGAATACATTTGAAAACATCCATTCAGTACGAAACGGAAGCCCGTATTCTGCGAGAGCCTTTCTGAATCCAGCCTGCCTATCCTTGGCTAAATTACTTTTATCACCACTGGTACAAGCAATTCTTTTATGGCCTTGTTCAACTAAGTGGCATGTCCCTATGTAGCTCGCCTCAAATTGATCCATACGGACAATTGGCACCCTTGTATTTCTTTCATATTCATTGCAAAAAACCATTGGACCATACTCTGTAAAGGGCTCAATCATATTCCATTCGTTTTCATATGATGTAAGGATCAACCCATCTACTTGCTTTGTTCTTAACAGCTCCAAAAAATCCAGTTCCTTCTGTTTGCTATATCTCGTCTGGCAAATGAGTAACTGAAGATTGTTTTGAGTTGCAACCGTATCCATTGCTTCCACTAGATACGCAAAAAACGGATTTGTCATGACTGGAACTAATATGGCAATCGTATCTGTTTTTTGATTCCGTAACCGCTGAGCAGTGGTATTGGGGACATAATTCAAAGCCTCCATTGCTTCACGAACTAACCTTTTCTTATCCTCAGTTACATTTGGATGGTTATTAATCACCCTTGAAACGGTCGCTCTTGAAAGCCCTGCTCTTATTGCTACATCCGCAATCGTGGCCAAACAAAATCCCCCTTCCCCCTCCTTTTATTAAAGATGGTTTAAATGTTGAAATCTATTTCTTGAAATCGATTTCAATTACACTTTAATAGATTTTGAAAGCGATTTCAATATTTTTTTCAGAAAAATCTATAAATTCCTAATTGTTTCGGAAAGTGAAATAATTTTTATTTTTAAATACTCGGATATCATAGTATAGATATCAGTACTAACGTTTTTTCCTTAGGAGGGAAAAATGTCACTCCCTTCGTAAAACCGAATCTTATTACTCGTGGTCTGCATCCAGAGAATAAAGAAACACCCATTCAATTCAAACTGACATAATGGATCATAAAGAGTTTTACAGAAGCTACTCACTTTATTCAAACTATTTGCTGACGATCAATGGTTTCGTTAGAACACCCATTTTGTTTTCCATGCAAGAGATCAACCTGCCTTCAAAAAAAATTAAAGTGGTCCTAGAATGTTCTGGTGACAAGCGGGAATTATTCAAACCTAAAGTATATGGAGAACAATGGAGAAAAGGTGCGATAAGTCAGGAATATTGGAAAGGGAAAGCATTTAATCAAAGGTATTTTCTTGAACTGGAATGGATTATATTTCGAAAGTTGAAATCAGTATGGATAATGGGGAAAACTGGACAAAAGCAAGACTCATCGTCCAACATCAAGGAAGTTATCGATGGTCTTCTTGGTCATACAAATGGTTCGTTTGGAAAAAATGGATTATATAATTTACATACAAAAATTAGAAAAGCTCAAAGAGTTGTACTTGGAATCGAATATGTATATTATTTCTACAACGAAGATACAACGCATCATTTTCATACTTGGTATGTCCCACGTTATGAGTGGATGTATGAATTAGGACGTTCTGTAGAGTCTGTTAGACCCGTCCTCCTTCACGCTAGAAATAAAATGAACAACGATGATCATAAACAAAAAGTTTTACAAGCAATTGATGCATTAAAAAAAGAGTTAAATCGATCTTCATCAAAATACTTTAATGTCTTTTGTATATTTAATACTATAGATAACACTGGACATCACCAGGCTCAAGTTCGCCTCGGCCCGATTTATTATCTAGTGCTCCAGTTTGCCCTCAATCACATAGGTCACGGTTTCAATCCCGCGATGCGGGTCAAAATCAAACGTACCTTTTTTAAAAAAATCCTCTGTGAGAAAAAGGAAAGGATCAGACTCCTTCATTTTTTGGGGATCTAATACCATTCCTGCAGTGTAAATCGAACTATGTTGGTGATGCTGAACGGTCCAAACACGCTCAATACCCCTTTGAAGAATTTCGCTCATATTCTATCCCCCTAGTAAATCAAGATAATAGTATCGTTATTGAAATGCTTTATCAAATTTAAAACTTCGGAAATGAGCGAAAATGGCGAATCGACTGTTAAACGTTGAAATTCGCTCATTGAATGCTGAAATTCGCTCACAAAACACCGAAATTCGCCCGTTGGAACTCAAATTCGCTCAATAACTCTGAAAATTCGCCCGTTCAATAATAACATTGGCTTGTAAAATTATTTTCGGAAAATATTTTACAAGAATCGATAAAATTCGGCAGGATATTCAGTCTTATTATTAGAATTTATTCTTAAAACGAGAGGAGTGATTATTTTGATAATCAAAGAAAGGACAAAACCATTAATTATGCTTATTTTAGAAGCTTTACTGCGGCGTCTTCCCTGCAGTCACCAAAAGTACCAACAGATACTAGATGAGCACGGAAGGAGACAAGCAGGTTACATCGGTGAGAAATCGCTCGATTACTATTATCGCGAATTGCCTCATCAAAAATATATGATCCTCCACGATTTAAACCTTCCTGATGGCGACTACAACTGCCAAATTGACACCCTGCTTTTAACACCTGAATTCGCCCTTGCGATTGATGTCAAAAATATGGCTGGAAAGTTAATATTTGATACGGATAATGAACAGTTTATTCAGATCAACAATGGTATTGAAAAAGGATACCCCTATCCGATTGCGCAGGCAGAAAGACATCAGAAGTACTTACAGAAACTACTTGCTGCACATCATTTTCCTCCCATTCCGGTTGAATATTTAGTGGTGATCAGTAATAGTTATACTTCCTATGCTGTTACAGGAAAAAATGCCCACAAAGTTAAACCCCGAGTTTGTAAGTCCGATGTCTTCTTAAACAAAATTACCCTTTTAGAAAAACAATATTCGAAACCGCTTTTGACCTCCAAGGAAATCAAGAAGCTTTGCCGCCTCCTAGTGAAGATGAACACCGTTCCGACAAGCTATGTATTGAAAAAATATGATATTCACACATCAGACTTGTTAAGTGGTGTCCACTGTCCTACCAACTCTAATCATTCCCTAATTCGTAAAAAACAGAATTGGTACTGCCCTTCCTGCGATGCTTTTTCAAAAGACGCACATATTAACGCACTGAAGGATTATTTTCTGCTATTTGGACCGACGATAACCAATAAGCAGTTTCGGGAATTTGCTCATATAAAATCACGTGATGTAGTAAAAAGAATACTTCTATCTTGTAATCTTCAATGCCTTGGAAAGTACAGAGCACGATACTATGCCCCTAAGAATTTCCCTTGGTGAGTTTTTAATTATTTTCTAACATGGTAAATAACGATTCGCTCATAAAGTATCTAGATTCGCCCATTGAACATGAAAATTCGCTCGATGATTGATGAAATTCGCTCATTAAACAACGAAATTCGCCCATAAGCTAAAAAATATAACTCTTAGAGTTCCCATTTCAGAAAAAAAACCAACAAAGGACACCTAATTTAGGTGTCCTCTATCAATAACTCAGCTATTTATACCGCAATATCCTTCCCTTCTTCAACAACATGGAACAATAAATGGGCTAAATGATGAATTGGGCCATATTCTTCTTGGTCTTCATCATCAGGTTCCTCGTTAAATTCCATGTCATTTAAGAACAACGCCATAAATTCATAAAAGTCCTTCAATTGGAAGGAATAGCAGCCGACTGGATCTTCATTGTCTTCTTCATAGTGCAAGACCATATAAGACAGGTCACCGTCCACATCTTCTGCATCAAAAAACACAAATAGGCCAATGTTCGTGTCGAGCTCGAATAAATGCCTAGTCCCACCTTCCGTTGCTTTCGTAAAATCGGCCTGGCTTAGTTTTTGAATTTGCATACTATCTACATTATCTTCTTGATGGAATCCGACAACAAATGATTTCATGATTTCCTCCTTAAAACTTCACAGAAATAAAACAACACATGCTTTTATCTTGCCCTACTCCTAGTTGGTTTCATTCTTTCTATCTTAAAATTTATAAAACAGTATTAATCACAATGCTTATCTTCTAATTCAGTATGCTCATTTAGGAGTGGATTTTCACTTGGAGCAAAATTCACTGACTGTAGACTCATATTTGGCTCAAGTCCATAAAGGTCTTGGGAGGATTTACTTTCATATTCCGTCAGGGATTGCTTTTTTTCCCCCTTTTTCATACTACGCACCTCTTCATAATCATATTTTCCTAGTATTGTCTCCGTAATTATTGAAAACATTCAAATCATAAAAAAATCCCTGATAATTTCAGGGATTTACAATCAGCCGATCGGAGGTTGAATTGGATGGTTCAATACATTATCTTCTGTGGAAATGGCCACATCACTATTTGACGTTGACACTTTCACATCCTTTGCAGTAGTGAAAAGTGCAACCAATGAGATCGAAAACAATAGGACAACAAACTTTTTCATTAAAATTGCCTCCTAAACCTTAAATTATTTTATTTAAATATTTTACTGCATCAATAACCAGACCCTTTTGAGTGTAATAGTCGGCAAGCATTTTATAAAAATGCGTTAAGTCTTCGCTATGTTCATTTTCCTCTTCCAGGTAGGGAATGACCTTCGCTTCTAAATATTTGAATGCTTTTACAGGAGATGCTAGATGAAGGAGATAATAGTCTGCTAAGATTCGGTATTTTTTTACGGATAGTTCTTTTGAAAGTAGGTTCACTTCTTGGAAGCAAAGTTTCGCTTTCTCAAATGATTTGAGAGAATGGTGAAGCTCCCCAATTGCATATAGAGTTACTAGATAATGCTGGTTTTTGTTTGGCTGCAGGGCCAAACTCTTTTCATAATAGAATAGTGCTTCCTTTGCATTTTTCATTTTAAATTGCAAATGGCCCATATTATGATAGATTTGGGGAAGTAACTTATCTTTTCTTAGTAATTCTGCATTGCGGATTAAATGTTGAAAACACTCTTGGGCTTCTTCGTAAATATTGGAATGGGTATAATTAATACCTAACAGCATAAGTGTGTGGAGTATTCTGATGAAGTTGTGCTGATTCATAAATATTTGCAGTGCCATTTTTCCGAAATGGATGGCATGTCCTGAAAGCTCTAGTGAACTTTTTACAAGAGATCGATGGTACAGAAATTCACCACTGGTTGTTTCTTTATTGTTTTCTGTATGTAAGGCATCGAGGATTTCATCTGCATTTTGATATTGACCCTTCCACATTAAGAATATCGCATTATAATAGCGAAATAAATGGTCTTCATGTTGGGAAAAATTTTTCTTTTGCTTATATAAAAGTGCTCTTTGACCATCAGCTTCATCCACTTGGCCTTTAAAAATTAAATAGCGGAACTTATACAATTCATAAATATAAATATATTTAGAGAATGGGATCAGATGTTCAATTTCCATAAGTTTTTGATAATATTCTTCTATTTCATTTCTAAGATAAAAATTAATCTTCTCGTCAAGTCCTTTTAATAAGGATTTAATTTCTTCTTCCTGCTCCTCCATCTCTTCGAGGCCAATATTTAGACGCTTTAGTAAAAGAGAGATCGTCCCTTCATTTGCTTCTTTTGAGTTGTTTTCAATTTTACTTAAATGCGGGACAGAACATATTCCCTTTGAAAGCTCTGCTTGTGTTATTCCTCTTTGCGTTCGATAAAATTTAATCAGGGCTCCATATTCCATATTGCCACCAGACAAACCTTTCTTTTTTTCCTATTTTACATCAAATGGTATTTTTCCAACAGTACTTTTCTAACTATTTTAAAGATTTAGACTTCAATTCCAAAAGGTCATCAGTCAAAACAACCTGATGACCCCTTTCAAGATTTACTTGACTCTTGGAAAACCAAATCCTGATGCGTAATCATCAGCTGTTGCTGCCCCTGAACCGCCTTTAATATCATATAGTTTTGCACGATTTTGGAGTTCTGTGCGAAGCTGATCATTGGACTTGGTAGGGTTAGCTGACCAAATCTTTGCAGCAAGCCCAGATACGTGCGGTGTTGCCATCGATGTGCCACTAATAGTGTTGTAACTTCCATCATTCCAAGTAGACTCAATTGCCCTACCTGGTGCAGAAACCTCCACATCCCGCTCTTGAATTACAAAGTCACCATCAGTACTCGGATTTCCACGCGATGAAAAATCGGCTACACGGTAGGTTCCATTTTCCTGAACGTTTTCCAGGGCGGCAACTGCAACTACATTTACTAGTGCACCAGGATAGCCTATCGTGTTGGTTCCAGGTCCGTCATTTCCTGCAGCAGCAATAATTAATACACCTTTTCCATAGGCATAATCAACTGCACTTGAGATGAGAGAATCTTTTACGCTAGACCCAAGCGACATCGATATAATCACATGTGATCCAGTTCGTGTTGCTTCATCTGCTGCTTTTCGAATGGCCGCTGCAATATCATCGGAGTATCCACTGCCACGGTTGTTTAACACTTTATAGGACCAGAGCTCAGCTTCAGGTGCTACCCCGTAAATTCCCTGACCAGTACCGCCGTTGGCCAAAACCGTTCCGGAAACATGCGTCCCGTGCCCATTTCCATCCGCGCAACTTCCCTCAACCAATGAGACTTTATTTTGGGAAAAATCCTTACATTGCTCAACATTGCTCTTTAAATCCACATGATTTACATTGACACCCGTATCAAGGACCGCTACCTTAATTCCGTTTCCACCTGAAGTTCTTGCAATCGCTGGATCATTGTAAATGGCTTGAATGCCCCATGGTGTTTGATCACTAGGACCTGTAACTGCTGTCCCTCCCGGCTTTGCCGCTAAATCTGTCTTAGATATGAACTGTAATTCTGGTATTCTCTCAATAGATAAATTCTTGTTATTTAATAGGGCTTGATATTGTTGTGCATTTACGTTGGTAGTAAACCCTTTGCTTGCGAAATCCCAGCGGGTTCCGAAGCTCGCCTTCGCTTTTGCCTTTTCAGAAGCGGGACCTTGAATTAACACCCGATAAGTTTCCTGGCCATTTGTTTGCTGTCCGAATGCTCCGGTGGCAAACATCGAAATTCCCATGATGAAGCTAAGTAATACAGATCCTACGATTCTCCTTTTCTTCAATAAAAAAACTCCTCCTCCAACCAGAATAAAAGCCAACGCTGATTCTTAATACTATTCAAAATATCTCGGTTACATATCAAACGAGCCAAACTAAAAAGTTGGGAAAATTTTTAGTTTTTAATAAAAAAAACCAGTCCAATGATGGACTGGTTTCTAAAAATATTTCTTTTTCCAAAAAATAAAAGCTGTTAAACTCGTTAAAAATGCCGAGATTACTAGTGGTATGGCATACGAATGGGTAGCGTGCTGCAAAGGGATATCCACATTCATCCCATAAAAGCTCGCCACCATTGTTGGGAAGGATAAGATAATCGTAATCGAAGTTAGGAACTTCATGACGATGTTTAGGTTATTGGAAATAATGGAGGCGAAAGCATTCATCATTCCGGTTAAAATGGAACGATAGGTTTCGGCCATCTCAATCGCCTGTGTTTTTTCAATAATAACGTCTTCTAATAAGTCCTTGTCTTCTTCGTACATTTTTAAATAATTAAATCGCAGGATCTTATCGAGGACAACTTTATTCGACTTTAGGGAAGTCGTAAAGTAAACCAAACTTTTCTCTAATGCTAGAAAGGCGAACAATTCTTTATTTTTTAATGACTGATGAACGACATGTTCAATTTCATTTGTTTTCTTGTTAATTTGTTTTAAATAACGTAAATAATACGAAGAAATAACGAATAATATTTGCAAAGCAAAACGTGTCTTTTTAAACGTGAAAAACTCTTTTACTCTGTTTTTCCGAAATTCTTCTAATATGGGGGTATCCTTTAATGAAACCGTAATGATACAGTCATCTGTTAGAATAATACCGATCGGAATGGTCTCATATCCTGCAAATCCATTTTCATCATGAACGATATAAGGAAAGTCGACAATGATATACACGCGGCCATCGTCTCGTTCAATCCTCGGACGTTCCTCATCATCGAGTGCATCTTTAATGATATCTACATCGACCTGGGCTTCCATTGACACCTTATTGATTTCTTCTTGGGTTGGGGAATACATATTAACCCAGCACCCTTTTGATATGACATTAACTGTTTCTAAAACTTTTGTCTCTGTACTTTTAAAAATTTCCAGCATGATTTAACCTCCTCACTCACTTTGTTCGAGGAAGCCAACAACCTTTTCTAGAGTTGATATTCTTGCTATTCATTTCAATCCATTCAAAGATCACATTGACTTCCCCACACCTACTACTTGGGTCCGGGTCTACGGAATAACTCAAAAATATCAACTCCCTCTAACTATTTTTATTTCCTATCCTATCATAAACCCTAATCACTGAAAGTACAAAGGAGTTTTTCTGAATTTATTCATCTTCTGCAAAAAAAGGATTTAAATGTATCAAAACTTCCTGAATATTATCGTTCTTATCCATCAGTTTTTGTTTGATCGCTTTTGCCAAATCATGTCCCTGCTTGATGGTTTTATAATGATCGATCGAGATACGCAAATCCACCAATACATAATGACCAAGTTCTCTCGCTCTAATTCGGTCAATTCGTTTTACTTCATTGAATTCCTTCACAACTGCAACGTATTCTTGTAATGTCTCTGTATCAATGTTCCGTTCCAGTAAGATATCAAATGCCTCTGTTAACATTTCCTTAGCGATTTTAAAAATCAAATAAGCGACAAAAATACTTGCGGCTTTGTCTCCGTATAATAAAAAGTGAATATCAAACCGGCTGCCTGTAATCGAAAGGAGCACCCCGATTGCAGCCGCAATTGATGCCACAATATCTGCTTTATGATCAAATGCAATGGCCTCAATGGCTTTACTCTTATTTTCCTTTGCCACTTTTAATGAACTTCGATACAGAATAACTTTAGTCACATAAGAAAAGAGGGCCACCCACATCGCCAAAAAGCTCGGTGATTCCACTTCATGAAAGAAACCGCTAATCCCTTCGTAAACCACATAAATGGCAACCAGAAAGAGCAAGATCCCGATTATCCCAGAAACAATGACTTCTGCCTTTCCATGTCCATATGGATGTTCATCATCGGCTGGCTTATTAGCAATTTTTATAACTAATAATACAATCACTGATGCAAACACATCTGCTGCTGAATGTATCCCATCTGCGAAAACTGCGTCACTATTTCCAACCAATCCAATGATTATTTTTCCTAATGTAAGAATAATGTTACTAATTACACTAATCCAGGCCACTTTTTTAGCCAAAGTTTCTCTCATTTCCATAATATGTAAACCACCTTTAAAAATACCTCTAGAAATCATAGCAAATGCATCCATGATGGGTCTAGAGAAAAAGTCTTACCCGCTTCAAGCTATGTTGCAGCCAGTCAAAATATGTATGTCCTTATCCTTCCTGGCCTTCCATTTCTCCCTTCACCATTTCCACTTCTTCAACTACAGATATTTTGTTAATTTGATCATGAAGAAAATGAAACGCCTCATCTAATTCTTCTCGTGATGGAAACTCATCTTTTTTGTTCATTACGGTACCTCCAGTTAGATTTATTTTTTATTAGGAGTAATCCTGTGGAAAAAAGAAAAAAATACCCTTGTATCAAACATTGAAAGGGAGGAATACAGGATGGACAATAAGAATCAAAAAGCAAATCCTAAGAAAGAATTGGCAGGCAGTTTCTATCATCCCAGTTATTATCAAGAAACGGATGATCTATCTGCCGGGATAGCAACTACGCATGAGCAAGCCAGTGACACCTATACTGAAGGTGAAATTGGAGCGGTCATTGATGATGTGAACGGTAAGGATATACCAATACCGCAAAAAGGCTACGATAAATAATAAAATCAGAGAAAACAGCTCTCTATGGAAGCTGTTTTCTCTTTTTGTGTCCCCATTATTTATCATCATCAACGTAAGGATCGTGTTCAAAGGCGGGTAAATCACCAAAACTGGTCATGATGCCTTCCTCATCAAGGGCATCTTCGTAACTTTCATGCTGCGGGTTTGGATAAACCTTGATATTATTTCCATACATGTCATTTCCAACAAAATTTTCATAGTCCTCGACATAGCTAATGTTTTCGTCTGCTTCAGTATAGATATCACTATAACTATCCTGTGGAAAGGCTAAATCGGAAGGAGTCTCGGATGTGCCCCACGCGGCAACAGTCTGCCAAGAATCTTCTGCATCAAAAGCAACGTTCTCATCTTTTTCGTCCATATCAAACTTACCAAAGGGCGGCATCAAAACGCCTTCTTCCACGGGGCGCTTGTGTGAAGTAACCTGATCGGGACTGTGCTCAATACAATAGGTTGTATTTGGCAATGCCTGTAAACGTTCTAAAGGAATCTCCTTACCGCATACTTCGCAGGTTCCATAAGTGCCATTTTCCATTGCCTCCAAAGCGTGATCGATATTTCTGAGTTGAAATTGATAATGTTCATTTAAAGCAATATCTTTCTCACGTTCATATAATTCTGTTCCCTCATCAGCTGGGTGGTTATCATAGCTGGATAACTCCCCCATCGACTCATGAAAATGCCCTCTTTCCAATCCAAAGTGATCATTTTGTTCTATATGTTCTTCTACCTCACTTTTTTCTTGTAACAATTGTAAACGTAACTCAGCAAGTTGCTGTGTCGATAACATGTGCTAAACCCCTTTCAATGAAAAGCGCTAAGTATCTTGCTCCATCTATTTCACTTTTATATTTATTGTTTTTATCTTTCTCTTCTATTTTCATTTTTTTCGTGGTTGATTATGTAATGAAAATTTAATTCCATCAAAAACCTAACTGCAGGATTGTTTATTAACTGAATAAGAAATGGACAGGAGTATATCTTAAGAAATATCTTAACTAGGAGAAATGAGGAGATTGTGTGGTTAATGAAAACTTTGACAAATTCAGACAAGAGCAAAAGGAGCATCAATCAACCTATTTAGGCGGGAACAGGAAACAAAAGCCTGGGCTTAATGATGCAGAATATAATAATCAAGATAATACCGACAAATCACCAGGCGCGACGGGTAGAGATATTTAGAGAAAAAGGAGGATGTCGATGAGTAAATCCAATTCCGGCGGGAATGAGAAGAGTGACATGAAATGGTGGCAACTCTCTTTGTTTGGCGTGGGCTGTACGATTGGAACAGGTTTCTTCCTTGGCTCAGGCTTAGCAATTAAAATGACAGGTCCATCGATCTTAGTTGCCTTTATAGTTGCTGCCCTTGGGACATATTTCGTCTATGATGCTTTATCCAAAATGACGTCCCAAGAACCCTTACAAGGCGGGTTTCGGTCGTATGCGAAGAAAGCCTATGGCAGGTGGGCCGGATTCAGCAGCGGTTGGGTCTACTGGTCATCAGAAGTGTTAATCATGGGAAGCCAAATGACGGCGCTTTCGATTTTTTCCCAATTTTGGCTTCCAAAAATCCCCTTATGGATATTTGCTACTATTTACGCAGTTTTAGGACTAGTAGTGATATTAATTGGAGTAAAGGTCTTAAATAAGCTAGAAAATATACTTGCAGTCTTAAAAATCTCAGCAATATTAATGTTTATTGTGATTGCATTTCTCGCCATTTTTGGGGTGATCGATGGTGATCGCCCTATTCAGTATCCGAATACACAAAAAGAAATTATGCCCCATGGTTTGAAAGGCTTATGGTCAGCAGTCATTTTTGCTTTCTATGCTTTCGGGGGCATCGAAATTCTTGGATTAATGGCAACCAATTTAAAGGATCCCAAGGAAGCTCCAAAAGCAGGAAAAGTCATGTTGTTTACACTTATGATCATCTATGTAGTATCGATTGGTCTTGCAGTCATTATTGTTCCTTGGAATCATTTTAACACAAAGGAAAGTACCTTTGTTGTCGCTTTAAATGCATACCATCTTTCCTTTGTTCCTCATTTTTTTAATGCAACATTAATTATTGCAGGATTTTCAACAATGACTGCTTCTCTTTATGGCGTAACAAGCGTGCTAGTTACCCTTGGAGAAGAGGGTGATGCACCTGCATGTTTTTCAAAGCCAGGGAAATTAAAGGTCCCGCTGGCATCGCTGCTTATTACCATGTTAGGAATAACTGCCTCGGTTGTTTCAGCCTTGGTTTTGCCTAATAAAATTTATGAGTGGGTTACCACAGGTGCCGCCTTAATGCTCCTTTATAATTGGCTCTTTATACTGGCATCCTCTCGAAAAATCTTAGAGTTAAAGCTGAAGGAAAAAATCATGTATTCCATTGGCGCCTTGTTTATTTTAATTGCCGTCAGCGGTACTCTTTTTCATGAAACAAGCAGACCTGGCTTTTTTATTAGCCTGGCCTTTCTTGGCATCATAGGAGTGATTACTTTATTCATGCAGTTTAAATGGAAAAAGTCGAAGAAAAAAGTGCTTAGCCCATGGCCTACTGCGTAGAAATTAACAACAAAAAGTCATAGAAAAGGCCTCCTCAAAAGTTCATTACTTAATGACCTTTTGAGGAGGCCTCCGTTTATGAGAACAGAACTTAACTTATAGCCAGATGGTGGTAAGCAATATTCATATTTTTCCTAAGTTCATTAGGATGATCATGATAGACAACTTCACCTTTATTAAGAATATAAACATCGTCAGCAATACTTAAGGCGGTAGCAATGTTTTGCTCGACTAAAAGCATCGACATACCTGTTTCCTTTAATTTTAAAAGAACATCCATTACTTCTCCGACCATTAGCGGAGAAAGCCCTTCTGTGGGTTCATCAAGGAGGAGGATTTTTGGATTCCTCATTAACGCCCGGCCAATGGATAGCATGGATTGCTCACCGCCGCTTAGATTTCCGGCATGAGTCTTTTCTCTTTCCTTTAACCGCGGGAATAGATCAAAAATTCGTTCCAAGCTCCAGTCCCCATGGTTTTTATTAGCGAAAACACTTAAATTTTCATGTACGGTCAGGTTGGTGAAAATTCTTCGTCCCTGAGGTACAATCCCGATGCCTTTATTGGCAATTTGGTGGCTTTTCAATTTTATAACATTTTCTCCTTCAAATACGATATCACCTTCTTTTTTGGTGACAAAACCAATGATTGAATGAATAGTCGTTGTTTTTCCCATGCCATTCCTGCCAAGCAGCGTTACCACACTTCCCTTTTTCACCTCTAGGTTGACTCCATGAAGGATATGGCTGGCACCATAGTAACTATGAACACCCTGTAAGCTAAGCATTGATCATTTCCTCCTTTCCCATATAGATTTCTTTTACAAGAGGATTTTCCCTTACCACTTCTGGACTTCCATCCGCTATTAATGTCCCGGCATGAAGCACAATCACTCGGTCCATATTACCAAATAACACCTCGATATCGTGTTCAATCATCATAATTGTTACCTCTGACGATAATTTATTAATTAAAGCAATGATTTGATCCGTTTCCACTTGAGACATCCCAGCAGTCGGCTCATCCAATAAAAGCAGCTTGGGTTTACCCGCAATGGCCATAATAATCTCAATTTGCCGTTGGACACCATAAGATAAATCTTTGACCTTCAAATGGCTATATTCTTGCAATCCCCACTCATACAGGAGTTTATCTACTTTTTCAAATAGGGAAGGATAATTTTTCTTATTAACTTGTTTCCACCATTGGGTATGTTTTTTATTGATTCGCTGTAAAACTAGCAGCAAATTCTCTTTAACAGTTAAACCCATCATTAAATTGTTTTTTTGGAATGTCCGGACAATTCCTTGCTCTGTCCGTTTATAATTAGGCAAGCGATTAATCGGTTCTTCAAAATAGCTAATCGTTCCCCCTGAAGGTTCTAAATCTCCGGCAATCATATTAAATAAAGTTGATTTACCAGCACCATTGGGTCCAATCAGCCCCACTCGTTCACCTCTGCTGACTTCTAATGTAACATCCTCGATCACCTTAATTCCGCCAAAATGTTTTGAAAGGCCTTTTAGCGAAAGAATCTTTTCCTTCTTCATCCAGCTTCACCTATCCATCCATTTTAGTTTCTTGCTTCATTTGGATTATTTTCGATGTCTCATGTTCAAGCTTTTGGCGTTTAAATAAAGTTCTTTTTAGACTATTAAAAATACCGACAATCCCATTAGGGGCAAATATAACAAATAATATAAAGGCAGCCCCAATAATCATCATCCAATTTTCTGTATAAGAACTAATAATGGTTTCTAAAATAACGATAAAGGCTGCTCCAATGACTGGACCCCATAACGTTCCAACCCCGCCGATTAATACCATGATTAACACAGACCCAGATGCCGTCCAATAAACGTCATTTGGCGAAATAAATCCGTTAAATACAACGTATAAACCTCCAGCTAACCCGCCAATGGTACCAGCAATTAAAAAGCTAATGTTCTTATATAACGCCGTATTATAACCAATTGATTTCATCCGTTCTTCATTTTCTTTAATACCAATAAAAACAGTTCCTAATGGGGAATGTAAAAATCGGCTCAAAATGAATAGAAGAATGGCAATCACAACAAGGATAAAGTAGTAGACAAACACTTGATTTGAAAGCCTGAGGCCGCCAACTAAATCTACCGGTGCGATACCTGATAATCCGTTCGACCCCCCGGTAACATTTGTCCATTGATAAACAATAGAGTAAAAGATTTGTGAACAGGCAAGTGTGAGCATTAAAAAATAAAATCCATGTGCTTTAGTAGAAAGCAGGCCAATGATGAGTGCTAATAAAAGGGCAAATATAAGCCCTATTCCAATTGTGATAAAAATGTTGGTGCTGAACTTTAGTGCAGCTAAGCCCGTTGCATACGCACCAGCACCGAAGAAAGCAGCGTGACCTAATGAAACCAAACCTGTCTGCCCAACTAAAATATTTAAGCTAACAGCAAAAATACTAAGAATAAGTATTTCTGATAAAATATTTACGTAATAAATAGATAGAAAGAATGGAACAAGAACCATTAACAAAAATAATAGTGTTCCTTTGACTGGACCCATCTTCATTACGCCACCCTCCTGCCGGTAAGACCTTGCGGGCGAACCACTAGTACCAATGCCATTAACGCAAACGTAATAATTAAACTTAATTCAGGTACGAAATAACGGCTAAAAGTTTCAACAAAGCCTACTAGTAAACTGGCAATAAACGTTCCCATGACCGAACCTAGTCCGCCAACTACAAGTACAACCAGAGACAAAATGAGAATTTGGAACTCCATTCCTGGAAAAACTCCTAAAATCGGTGAACCAAGGACACCGCCTAAACCTGCCATTAAACTTCCTAAGAAAAAGACGCAAGTAAACACAAAATGAATGTTAACTCCTAATCCACCAACCATTTCTTTATCAGACAATCCTGCTCGGATCACTGCTCCCCATTTAGTTTTTTCCTGGGTGTACCATAAGAGAATAGCCAATACAATTCCAATCACAATTAAGGCGAGGCGGTATGCTGGAATGGCATTACCGGCAATTTCTACTGAAACGTTAAGTGCTTCCGGCGGGTTGACAACTAGAATATTTTTTCCCCACATCATTGAAAAAATGTCGTGAAAAATATATGCCAATCCGAAGGTTAATAACACCTGAGAAAGGTGCCCTAGCTTGTATGTAGGCCGGAGCATAACAATTTCCAATACTAAGCCTATGATGGCAATTAGGATCGGTACTGCCATTAAGGCAACCCAAAATGGCAAGCCTGCTTCCATGATTAGCGAGTATCCTATATAGGAACCTAGTACATACAAAGAACCATGTGCCAGGTTTAAGACACCCAATATACCAAAAACAATGGTAATCCCACTTGTGATAATAAAAAGTAATACTCCATAGCTTAGTCCATTCATCAATTGTAGAAGAAGAGCATTCAAATGTTTAGCCTCCTTATCCCTAATTTTTAGGCTCTGTTAAACTTGACTGTTGATTTCCACTCCAGGCACTTCGCTTTCCGCGGGCGGTCCGGGGAGCCTCCTCGGCGCATGCGCCTGCGGGGTCTCCCCTGCCCCGTCCTCCCGCAGGAGTCTTCGTGCCTTCCGCTCCAATCAACTTGCTATAACACACAGCCAATTTTTAAAAGAAAGAGGCAAAGGATTTCCTGCCTCTTTCATCATCTCTATTGATTTATTTAATTTTATTTCCCTGGGTCTACGACTTGAGGAATGGTATCAATTACCTTATTCTCTGTTTTTCCATTAACAATACCTGTTTCAACGATATAAAGATTTTGAATCACATTATGCGTTTCTTTATCAAACTTAATCGGTCCTCTAGGACTGTTAATTTTAATCTCAGAAATTGTTTCAACCAACTTATCTGGATCGGAAACATCGCCATCTAACTTTTTAATGGCTTCCGCCAGAATCATAGCCGCATCATATCCCTCAGCTGATTCAATACTTGGACGTTTGTTGTATTTCTTTTCGTAGGCTTGTACAAATGCCTTATTTTCTGGCGTATCTATACTGTAATCCCAGAAAATCGAGGCCTTAATTCCATCCGGTGAAGTGCCTTGCTGCGGACGAGTATCTTCGGCAGTAAGCCAGCCTGAGCCAATTAGCGGTATCTTCCCTTTTAATCCATATTGATCATATTGCTGAACAAATCGAACCGCATCACTACCAGCATAGAAGGCATAGATACCATCAATACCTTTCTGATTCATTTTGCCCAGATAAGAAGAATAGTCATTGTTTCCTAGTGGTGGATACACTTCCCCAGCAATCTGACCGCCCGCTTTTGTGTACGCTTCCTTAAAGGCCTCTGCGACTTCGTGACCGAATGCATAATCTGCTGCGGTAACATAGATTTTCTTACCTACGTTTTTATATGCCCATTCACCCATAGAATGACCAATTTGCCATGAACTAAAGGAGGAGCGGTAAATGTAATTGCTTCGCTTGGCTCTAGTTAGATCATTCCCTCCAGCATGGGAATCAAGAAACGGAAGTTTTTTGCTGTCTACTTCATCACGGATAGCATACGCAACAGCCGTACTAACAGGTCCTGTTAAGATATCGATTTGATCTTGATCCGTTAATTTTCTAAGCTTTCTTAACGCCACCTGTGGATCTGCCTCTGTATCTTCATGGATTATCTCAATCTTTTTGCCTGCAATCTCAAAGTTTTTTTCTTCAAAGTAAAGGTTCATACCATTTAATAGATTTTCACCTAGAGATGCATAAACACCTGTGGAAGGAAGCAATGCCCCGATTTTGATTGGAGAATTATCATTGGTTTTCCCTTTTGTTTTCTCTTTGGAAGTAGAAGTGTTAATAGCACCAGAACTACATGCCGAAAGTAATAGAACTAATAGAATCAAAATAGATCCATTTCTTTTAAAATTTTTCATAATTACCCCCTGTTTTTTGTTAACGCTTCCAAAAATAAATATTTATCCTCCTTATTTCAAATATTTTGAACATTTCTAATATTATTATATTGTTTACCTCGTTTATTTACAATACCTTTTTTTTACACTAATAAATATTTCATAATGAATTTTTTACGTATTTATCAGTTTTTTTCATAATTATCTTTGATAAATCACTTATGTTTTTATTACTAACGAAAAAAATTCACATTATATATCAGGCATTTATTACTACCACCTTCACATACCAAAAGACAAAAAAATAGCCAGGAACTTTAACTGGCTATTTAGTGACAATATATAATTTTATGCTTGTTTTAACCTAAACCGTTGGACTTTACCCGTTGTTGTTTTAGGCAATTCTGAGATAAATTCGATTTCCCTAGGATATTTATAAGGTGCTAGGTTTTGTTTTACATAGAGTTTGAGATCTGTCTTTAAGTCATCGGACGGCTCGACCCCATCCCGTAAAACAATAAATGCCTTCGGGTAAACAAGGTTATTCTCATTTTTAGCACCGACGACTGCAACCTCCTGAACTTTCTCATGTTGGAACAGGGTAGTTTCAATTTCTATCGGTGAAACCCAAATTCCGCCTACCTTCAACATATCATCTGAGCGGCCGCAGTACCAAAAATATCCTTCTTCATCTTGAAAATATTTATCCCCTGTATACATCCACTCACCGTGGAATTTACTTTGATTCTCAGCCAAATTACAAAAATAACCAATACTAACACTATCACCTTTAATAACAAGGTCGCCAATTTCATTTACAGCCACTGGCATCGATTCTTCATTGACGATTTTTACGTTGTATCCCGGAACAACCATCCCCGTACTTCCTTCTTTAATTTGACCCATTTGATTGGACAGAAAAATGTGCAAGGCTTCTGTTGAACCAATGCCATCTAAAATATCCAAATTAAACAACTGCTTCCACTTTCTAATAAAGGTTGCTGGCAGCGCTTCACCTGCGGATACGCAAATTCTAACAGATGAAAGGTCTGGAATGATTCCCGTTTTTTCAACATATTGAATCAACGCCCCAAACAATGTAGGTACGCCGAAAAAGATTGTTGGCTTTTGTTTTTCAATCGTTGCAAAAATGTTTTCTGGTGTTGGGCGATCCTTCAATAATACGGTTGAAGCACCTGCTCCCAATGGGAAATACATCCCGTTCCCCATTCCATAAGCAAAGAATAACTTGGAAGCAGAAAATGTTCGGTCATCCTCGTTGATTCCAAGGATATTTTTCGCATAATTATTATACGCTACCTCCATACTTCTTTGAATATGGACAACTCCTTTTGGATTACCCGTACTTCCAGAGCTGTAAAGCCAAAAAGCAGGATCTTCCGAAGTGGTTCGTTCAACCTCTAATTCAGACGAAGCAGGAGCAATAAACTCGTAGTAGTCAGTTGCATCGGGATTACGATAGCCTGTCTCTGAGATGACAATGATGTTTTTTAGAAAAATAAAGCGGTCTCGCTCGTACTTGATTGTATTCCAGACTTCCTCTTGAATGAGCAACACTTTGGCACGACTATGATTTAGGAAGTATTCGTAATCTTGTGGTTTCATTGAAGTATTTACTGGTATTGGTATAGCCCCTATTTTGACGGCACCAAAAAAGGAGTAAATAAACTCAGGTGAATCACTGACTACCTGCAAGATCCGATTTTCCCGTTCCACGCCTATCTCCTTGAGAGCGTTTCCAAATTTATTCGCTTTGTTAAGAATCTCACTATAGGTGACCTGCTCATCCTCACAATAAATTGCTACTTTATTTCCTAGACCTTTTTGGACATTTTCCTCTACAAAACGATACGCACTATTAAAATTATCTTTTATACCCTTTAATTGTTGAACTGACTCTAGCATTCTATAACCCCCAAGGAAAAATTGGAACTCGATACTCCAGGTATTCCTTCTGCCGAATCTAGTAGGGAAACAACTTCTATTGATTTGCGTAACAGCAGGGCTAACCCATCGATTGAGTCAACCCCTGCGAGTTTTATTTTACTTACCAGCCCATTCAGCTTCACGTTTTTCAATGAAGGCTGATAGCCCTTCTTTTGCATCTTCTGAACGGAATAATAGATTTTGTAATTCACCCTCATAGCGAATCGCTGCATTTAATGGCATTTCTTTGCCGTTCATGATCGAAAGCTTAATATTAGAAGCAGCATATGTTGCACTAGAAGCAATCTTCCTAGCATATTCTAATGTTTTTGCACGTGTCTCTTCTTGTGGATAAACGCGGTCTACTAATTTGATATTCAATGCTTCCTGCGGTGTTAATGTTTCCCCAGTAAGGTTTAAATCAAGTGCTTTGGAATGGCCAACTTGGCGGGCTAAACGCTGTGTACCACCTGTCCCCGCTAATACGCCAAGGGTAATTTCAGGCAGTCCAATTTTCCCTGCTTGATCGCCCATAAAACGCAGATCACATGCTAATGCCATTTCTAGTCCGCCACCAACGGTGTGGCCTTCAAGACAAGCGATCCAAATTTGCGGAGAACGGGCGATTTTATCTAATGTTTCATTACAGAATAAGCAAAATTGCGTTTTAAACCGCGGCTCTGCTGCTTTAAGGAAATTAATATTCGCTCCAGCTGAGAAGAATTTTGGCATATCACTCATTAAAACAGCAACTTTAATATCACTATCAAAACGAATATCATCAATAGCAGCGTTTAGTTCTTTGTAATATTCAAGATCATAGGCATTGGTTTTATTGACGTGAATATGAACCTCAGCAATTCCATTTTCTTTTTTCACTGTTAACGTCTTAGTTTCTAATTGGACATTTGTCATTTTAATTCCTCCAATAAATTTTATTTAAATTTTTATTAAATTCCGAAAATATTTAGTGGTTTTGCTCCAATATAGGAAACAACACTTTTTGTTTCTGTATATAAATCTAGCGTTTCGATACATAATTCCCTGCCGAAGCCAGATTGTTTATAACCTCCAAACGGTGTTCCTGGGAAGGCAGAAATTGGACTATTAATCATGACAATTCCTGCACGGATTCCCGCAGCAATACGATGAGCTTTTCCATTGTCCTTTGTCCATACTGCAGAACCCAAGCCAAAGATTGAATCATTTGCTTGTTTTACGACTTCAGATTCATCCTTAAACTTCATCACTACAACGACAGGACCAAATACTTCTTCTTGAGCAATTCTCATATCATTCGTGACACCTGCGATAATAGTCGGTTGATACCAATAGCCCTTTTCAAACTCTGGTCCTTCGGGACGGCCGCCGCCAAACAGAATTTCCCCGCCTTCTTCGATTGCCAGTTTAACGTAGCCGTCGACTGTTTGTTCATGGCTTTTTGATATCAATGCGCCCATGTGGGTTTCTTTATTAAACGGATCTCCTACTTTTAATTTTCTTGCTTTTTCTATGAACCTTGTTAAAAACTCATCATAAACGTTTTCATGCACGAAAATCCGTGAACGTGCTTCACAGGATTGACCCGAGTTGTAGAATATTCCATAAATTGACCCCGCAACTGCCGCCTCTAAGTCACAATCATCAAAAACAATACTCGGTGACTTTCCGCCAAGCTCTAGGGTCACACGTTTAAGAGTTTGTGATGCACGTGCCATAATGTCTTTCCCCGTCTCGGTTTCGCCAGTAAAGGCTACTTTATCGACACCTTGATGTTCAGTTAAATATGGTCCAATCTCTGAGCCGCTTCCTGTTAATACATTTACTACACCGGCTGGGACTCCTGCTTCATGGCAAATATCAGCAAGCATAAATGCCGTTATCGGTGTATAACTTGCCGGTTTTAAAATAATCGTACAGCCTGCAGCTAATGCTGGGGCTACCTTCCATGCAGCCATCATTAGTGGATAATTCCACGGAACAATCTGGGCACATACCCCAACTGGTTCCTTTACGGTATAGTTAAAGAATCCGTTTGGCACTGGGTTTGTACGACCGCCATGAGTAGAAATCGCCGCAGCATAAAATTCAAAATCCTCAATTGCCTGGCCAATTTGCCCTTGGGCAGCAGTAACTGTTTTTCCAGTATTTAACACCTCAACCTCCACTAGCTCATTGAAGCGCGCTCTCATGATATCAGCCACTTTATTGAGAACCCTTGCCCTTCTTGCCGGTGTCAGTTTTGGCCACTTACCTGTATCGAATGCCTTCCTTGCTGCATCAACAGCACGATCCACATCCTCTTTCGTGGCTTTTGCCACCTTTGCTATTACTTCACCCGTAGCAGGATTATGTGTGTCAAAAAATTGTTCATTGCTGCTGTTGCTGTATTCACCATTTATTAATAACTGGTATTCTTCCTTCAACGTCGATGTTTTTAACATTTAGATAACCCCTTTAAATTTTTTCAATAATTGTGGCGATCCCTTGACCAACCCCGATGCACATCGTGGCTAGACCATAACGGCAATCACGCTTTTGCATTTCATGGACTAGTGTTGTTAATATTCTGGCACCACTGCAGCCAAGCGGGTGGCCAAGCGCAATTGCTCCTCCATTCACATTTACCTTACTCAAGTCAAACCCCAGCTCGTTAATGCATGCTGCAGATTGAGCAGCGAATGCTTCATTTATTTCGATTAAATCCAAATCGTTAACCGATAATCCGGCTCTTTTGAGGGCCTTCTGAGTTGCAGGAACCGGGCCAATCCCCATGTAAGCAGGATCCACCCCTGCGACTGCAGAAGTTACGATTCGCGCTAATGGTTTTAAGCCCAGCTTTTCTGCGAGATCCCTTTCCATCATTAACAGGGCACTTGCGCCATCATTAATTCCGGATGAGTTACCAGCCGTAACAGTTCCGCCATCCTTAAATACAGGCTTAAGCTTTGCCAGTGTCTCCCAAGTGGTGGCAGGACGCACATGTTCGTCTGTTTCAAAAACAAGCAGTTCTCCTTTTTTCTGCGGTATATCAATTGGAATAATTTCATCACGGAATCGTCCAGATTTAATCGCTGCGGCTGCTTTTAATTGGCTGTTAAGCGCTAGTTCATCCTGCTCTTCTCTGGAAATGTTATACCTTTCCGCTACATTTTCCGCGGTTTCTCCTAAACAAATGGGAGGATATTCCTTCGCCAGGCTAGGATTCACAAGGCGCCAGCCAATCGTTGTGTCATACAGCGTTTGATTACTTCTTGGGTTTGACAAGTGGGGTTTCATCATGACATATGGAGCCCTGGTCATGTTTTCTGTTCCACCCGCTATAAAGACATCTCCAACCCCTGCCTTGATGGCCGCGGATGCTTGATTGACTGCATCCAAACCCGATCCACATAATCGATTAATCGTCACTCCAGCCACAGACTCGGGAATTCCGGCTAGTAATAATCCCATTCTTGCTACATTACGATTGTCTTCCCCCGCTTGATTCGTACATCCGAAGTAAACATCTTCTATTAAAGACCGATCCAAATTTACTCTTGCTAGTAACTGTTTCATGACATGCCCGGCTAAATCATCTGCTCGGACATTTGTTAGCGCTCCATTTACTTTTCCAATTGGTGTCCGAATGGCATCAACTATGACTGCATCCCTCATATGGAATACTCCTTAACTAGACGATTTTGCATGTAATAGAATCCCTTCCCAGATTCTTTCCCGGTCCAACCAGCATGGACCAATTTACGGATTAACGGGGCAGGACGGTATCTTTCCTCTCCATGGTTCCGATAAAGCCCATATAGAACCGCATAAACATCATCGATCCCGATCTTCTCTGCCCATTCTAATGGTCCGCTGGGATAATTCGTTCCTTTTTTCATCGCTTCATCAATGTCCTCTACCGAAGCTGTCCCTTCAATTAGTGAAAAGGCCGCTTCATTAATTATCATGGAAAGAATTCGTGGATAGACAAGGCCGACTTCATCCTGAACCACTTCTGTTTCCTGTCCGATGGCTCGAAAAAGCTCTTCAACAATTTTTAAATAATACGGATCAGATTGTAAGGCTGGAGCTACTTCAATCAGTTGCCCTTCATGGAAATTAGAAAAGGTCCCAAACCCAATTAGCCTTTCAGGGTGCTCTAGCCAGGATGCTGCTTCAGTAGCCGTTAAAGCAAGCGTGGTAGATAATATCAGCACCTCGGGCGGTACATTTGCTTCAATCTCTTTTAGATTCCTCTTTTTTTGTTCTAAATTAAGATTACTAGTTTCAATTACCGCATCCACGTCATGGACTGCTTGGTAATCATTGAGCACTACATTGTTAAACCCACGCCTTCGAAAGGAATGAACCAGTTCTTTTGCTAACAAGTTTTCACCTATAACAACAATTCCTTTAGGTGTCATATGAAAAGAACCCTCCCTTCGTTTTTCTTCCCAAGCTGCCCGCTTGCACCATGCGTTCTTGAACGTAATGCGGGCGGAAACGGGTCTCACCGTGAAAACTGCTGTGTACGGATTTTGTTACCGCAAAGTTTATATCTATTCCGATTAAATCTTGAAGTTCGAATGGTCCCATCTTAAAATTTCCCGCCTTTTTCATAATGCGGTCAATTTGTTCCACCGTTGCTACTTGTTCATTCATTATTTTTAAGGCTTCGCCATAAAATGGACGGGCCACACGATTGACGATAAATCCAGGGGTATCTTTACAAACCACTGGACTTTTACCGATTTTCTGAGCAAACACCACCAATGTATTTACTGTTTCAGCATCAGTTTTTAAACCATGGATGACTTCAACTAATGGCATGACTGGGGCTGGATTAAAAAAGTGGAATCCGGCCACTCGCTTTGGAGTTTGGATTTGTCCTGAGATTTCTGTAATCGATAGGGATGAGGTGTTCGTAGCCAAGATTGTTTTTTCGGAACAAACCTCTTCTAATCTTTTAAAAATGGCTCGCTTGATGTCCAAGTTCTCTGGGGAGGCTTCAATGACTAGCTGACAATCATGGAAGTCTGATAAATTTGCTGTTGTTTTCAAATGATCTTTCATTGTCTTTACTTCAACAGTACTGATTCTTTTTTTCTCAACAAAACGATCTAATCTAGACTCTATGGCTGATTGGGCCCGGCCTACTGTTTCCATGTCGATATCATACATAATCGTGGTATATCCGTTCTGAATCATTAACTGGGCAACCCCCGCACCCATTGTTCCAGAACCAACTATACCAATTTTTTCAATTTCCCTCATTAGGAACTAGACACCTCTCAGTATGTGGCTGTGAGTCTTGCCAGCGGATATATTCAAAGACCGTACGGCAACTGTTACAATAGTACTGTCTTACTAGTTGAGCAGTCCCAAACGAAGAAATCTTTTCTACATTCTCCGAAGAACAAAAGGAGCATTGGATGGATTTCATCTGATTAGACATGCTGAACATCCTCAAGGGTTGTCAACTTTTCGATTGTTTCCTTGTATGCGTTTACAAGATTACTATTTTTCAAGATGATCTTTTCAGAGGTTAACAGATTGTCATTTTCCACATGAATTAACCATTGCAAAGCTTCTTGTGATACTTTTTCTAGTTCTTCTTTTAGTGTTTTTGGAACAGCCCCTCGATCATTAAGCAATTGTTTACACCAACTTCTCGAATACAGGAGATGTTCCTCTTGTTCCTTAAGCATCTTACTAAATGGGGCATTTAATTCGGGATTCTCGGCAAGGATTATTGCGTTTATGACGAGATTAACCGCAACATTGACCGCATAAACGCCGGCAATTAAGGAAATCCAATTATTTGTATTTACAGCCGCTGGAAAGGCCTTTCCTGTTTGGTTTTTAATTTCAATTTTACTTCCATTTATCCCCTGTAATTCATTTGCCCATTTATACATTAGTCTTGCATGACCAAGTTCAGCTTGGGCCATCGCAATCGATGATAGCGTCGCTTCTAAATTTGGCCCGCTAATACCAATTTCCACCAAACGGTCACCTAAGATAAATTTGTTATCGGCAATTGTTTCGGCTAGTTCGATAAGAGATACATTGTTTACTATTCTCATATTAATTTACACCCTCTTTTTCAAATAATGGTTCAGGAAGGCGTACAGTTATGAATGCATCTTTTCGGACAACTTGCATTTCTACCCAGTCTTCCTCATCGTAAATATACTGGGAATAAACTTTTGCCAGTTCATCACTCTCCGCCTGAAATGACCCAACTTGAATCAAATCATCGCCTCGATTGATCCGGGTAAAAAGAAGATATTCTGATTTTTGTTTCTTTTCATTCATGAGCTAACACCCCAGGTTCTGAGTTTTTCTTTTCCTTTATCACTCATATTTTTGATGGTCCATGGCGGACTCCAAACGACTTCAATATTCACTTCTTTAATCTCTTCTTCTTTAAGAAGCCGTTCTCTGATATCGCTTTCAATCCATTGCATACAGCCGCAGCCTGTTGAAGTATAAGTCATCTTTACGGCTACTTTTCCTTCGTCCTCTTTGGCAATTTCATAGATTAACCCCATATCAACTACACTAATTGGAAACTCAGGATCCATAACCTCTGTTAAAGCATTCCAATATTTTTCAGTCTCTACAGTTGACTGCATCTAAATAACCTCCTCTGTTCGCAGTACTTCTAATTCGAAGAATCCCTTTTGAATTCTTCTAACAAACTCTTGATTTTGTGGTCCGCGTTTTTTAAAACGTTCGATCACTCCCTGCCATGTATCAGGTTGATCGAGCAGCCACTTTTTATTTTCTACATCAAATTTACACGGGAAAGGAACATCAATTACAAATTTCCCTTGTGCCTCATCATAGTGCGCCGGAACTTTTACACCAATCGATTCACAAAACGGAACTGCCGTGGATAACCATTTTTGTCTAAGTTCATCATTGGTCTTTCCTTTTAACTTGTAGTCCAGCTGGGCGGAACGGCTCTTAAGACTGTCGGCCACTCCGAAAAACTCTAATGCCATTAAGAACATCCAATCAACAGCTTCTTGAACTTGTTTAGCTGTTTCCGGATTTTTCATGCCTGCTTTCATGATGATTTCACCATTTCGCAAGTGAAAAAGCTCTTCTTTGTCTACCTTTACTAATGCGCGTTTCCACGGACCATAGGATGTATTTTGATAGGCATCACCCAGCAGGGTGTAACCAGAACGGTCAAACAGTCCATTAAATACGCCAAGCTCAATCCAATTGTCTAATTTGAAATCAAAGGCGTACGGGTTTTTCCAACGATTAGCCGGCCGGTTATAAAGGAGCTCCTCAACATCTTCCCCTAGATCCTCCAGTAAACGATAGGCAATATGTGCGTGGCCTATTTCATCCTGTATAACAGCTAATGCCGTAATTTTATAGTTAAGATTTGGGGCTTCATTATACACGGTTAACAGGGGAGGAACACTTAATAGTTCTGTGTCACCAACAATCCTTAACGTTTGTTTTAAGGCACGAAGATACTCCTCATTCATATCCTCTTTACATTCAAGCATATATCCTTTTTGAATCTTCTCGATTAAAACTTCAGCCTGACTCATATTTATCGCCTCACCTTATTACGTTTTTTATATTATCGTCTATATTAGATAATATAGATTATTTTAAATTATCTGTCAATATGTTTATTATGTTTTTATGTTGATAATATTAAAAACATAATTAAACTTGTTTTTGACAGAAAAAAAGACGCTCAAAGTTAGTAGCGTCCGTTTATCTTTGATATTTAATTGGAGAACCTATCACTTTATTAATCCGGTTTTCAATAGATAAATAGTCTAAGTGAGCGATTGTTTCAGCAATCGCAAAGCGCCATTGATGTGGTGTTAACTCTTTATGAGCAAAACTTGCCTCAGCTACTTCGAAAGCTGTACAACCATGTGCCATTTCCTCCATAGCTGACAAACGCATTTCATGGTGATCCAGTAATTGGTCTATCCGTTTATTTACGTGATCAACAGGGATTCCATGTGCCGTGAGCGCTTTCTTTACGGGCAGTTGGCTGATTTGATGGAGAGAATTTATATACTCATGTAAAGGAGTCTGGCTTGCACCAGGCCACACACTAATATTTGGGGTGATTTTATCTAGAATATGGTCTCCGGAAATTAATATTTGCTCTTCATCCTGATAAAAACAAATATGCCCCGTACTATGACCAGGTGTGTGAATAACCTGCCATTCCTTTCCTGCGAACTCGACCTGTTTGGCAATGATTGAAATGGACGGGAGCGGTCGAATATGGTCAATCAATAACTCCATTTGTCTCTCAATCTCATCAGCTAATACAAGGGGTGTCCCATGCTCTAGTACCATTTCCTTAATATTTTCCGCCTGTCTGCTTTCATCTCCCCAGACGTGCTCCATCATTTGGGCATCAATTTCGTGCATATAGAGCTGCGCACCTGTCAATTGCTGCATCCAGCTGCCAAGACCGGCATGATCCGGATGAAAGTGAGTCAAATAAATCGTTTTAATTTCATTAGGATGGATGTTTAGCTCTTGGAAGGCTTCTTCCCAAGCAGCTCTGCCACGCTTATTGTTATAGCCAACATCGATTAATACGTAATGACTATCATGTTTAAAAAGATAACAATAGACAAACTTCATTGGAAAAGGGATAGGGATACCGATCCGATACCCATTTAACTCAATCTGCTCAATCGTCACAAATTCACCCTTTTTGAACATCTTTCATCATCCGCCTCCTATTCCCCTTTAAAGTTTGGCGGGCGTTTTTCCTTAAATGCTTCTAATGCTTCGATGCGATCTTTCGTTGGAATAATAACCTCATACGCCTTGGATTCAATCGCTAACCCTGTCTTTACATCTACATTGCTTCCATAATTGATCGCATACTTGGCTTGTGTCACAGCCAACGGTGCATTTTTCATGATTTCTGCGGCTAATTCGCGCGAGGTATCTAGTAATTGGCTTCCTTCGACCACTTGATTGATGATTCCCAAATCAAAAGCCTGGAAAGCACCTATTTTTCTTGCAGTCAAGATCAATTCCTTCGCCTTTGATGTTCCAATTAATCTGCTTAAACGCTGTGTTCCTCCTGCCCCAGGAATAATCCCCCAACTTACCTCTGTTAACCCCATTGTTGCTTCTTTGGCAGCAATCCGGAAATCACAGACCAAGGCAAGCTCAAGCCCGCCGCCAAGTGCGTAACCATTGACAGCCGCAATCGTTGGCTGCGGCAATTCTTCGATTTTTGTAAAGACATCGCGTATCATATTTACGTTCCTGCGGACTTCTTTTTCACTCAGCATCCGTCTTTCCCGTAAATCGGCACCAGCACTAAATGCTTTTTCTCCCGCGCCAGTAATAATGACGACACGTATATCCTTTTCTAATTTAAGTTTGTCTACAATTTCATCTAACTGAGTGAGCGTTTCATAATCAAAGCAATTTAATTGTTCAGGGCGATTAATTGTAACAACCGCTAAATGTTTTTCTATACTTAAGATAACTTTTTCCAAATCGATCCCTTCCTTGTTAGAGATTTAATCTTTCCATGAAAATTGTTATACATAGATTTCCTTAAAAGGATTGATTGCTTTGTCTCGTACCGGTTTTATATCTTGGTCTGGGGCTGATTCATAGATAGATTCAAAATAGCGAATAGATGGGATAGATATTAATTGATGAATTTTCCAAAAGAGTTCTCTTGCTTTTGTTCCAGCCCATTCCGCTGGCAGTAAATCCCTTGGAAAGCCAGGGTCCTGAAATAAGAACTTCCGGTATTCATGGACGATGGACGTTCGTTTAATAAAGCATTCTTCATCCGTTAATGTGTTTGTTAACGCCTTTTCACGTAATTCTTCAAATTCTGATGAATACTTCTCCATAAATCGATTGTAATTATCAGAAACCTGCTCCAGGTCCCAGCCTTTTTCAATAATCCCTTCACTCGTATGTGAGATGACATCGGAGGAACTGAATAACATGGTATTTTCTTCAATTTGATAATTCTTAATCATTTCCATTACTTGATTTTCAAGAGGATTGGGGCTGATCCAGGTACTATTAGAAAGCATTCCAAATCCAGTCCAGGTCAGCTCTTTTCGAATTTCATTCCTTAGTTCCCGTTTTTCTTCAGGAAAGGAATAGCTTAGTATTCTCCACTTGCCATCCCATGCAGTAAGAGGGGCGGCATAGACCCTTTTTACTCCATCTTCGACTCTTCTTCTTCCCTGTTCTGTAATAGAGTAGTAGCTTTTATTCCCCTTTTTTCTAACTTGCAATAGATTCTTTTGAACCATCCTTAAAATGGCCCCGCGCACAGAGGATTCTGATATCCCAAAGGCATTCATTAACTGAATTAAACTCCCAACCCAGATTTCTCCCCCATAATATTGAATGTACTCTCCATATAGAGTAAACATTAGTGATCTCGGCTTCATCATTGCCACCATCCATTAATTATTGGTAAATACATTAAATGTCTTTTCTACAAAGACATTTATATTATAGAGGAACGTCGGGATTTATGCATTAAACCTTGGCCTGTTCTTATCGGTTTTCGTATGAATATTTTCACTTAGAATTGATTTAACGTCATCAGGAATGATGACTGCTTTGATTTGCTCGGATGATTGTTGGACCCAGCCGCGAATTTCATAGCCGTGTGCGACACGTTCCCCTTCCCGATACACATTATGTTTTAATTTAATCGTCTTTCGGTTGATTTCCTCCACATTTGTATGAATGGAAATAAGATCATCATAAAGCAGGGCCTTTTCAAAGGTACATTGGACATCTAAGAGCGGGATAATGATTCCTCGCTGCTCTTCCAATTTGGCAGGAGCTAAATCACAGCTCCTAAAAAATTGGTGCCCTGCTATATCAAACCATTTAAAAAAGTTTGGATAATAGACAATACCCGCTTTATCGGTATCACCCCAATTGACTAACACTTCAAGTTCATTTGACCGCATATTTAAGGGTCCCTCCCTTTCTACTTCGTTGATTAAAATGGCGATATCGATAATCGATATCGCCATTTTTTATATTATTGACCTGACCAATCAGCACTGCGTTTTTCAATAAAAGCACTTAGTCCTTCTTTCGCATCTTGAGAACGGAATAATAGATTTTGAAGTTCTCCCTCATAACGAATCGCTGCATTTAATGGCATTTCTTTTCCATTCATAATAGATAGTTTAATATTCGAAGCCGCATACGTAGCGCTACTAGCAATTTTCTGAGCGTATTCTAAAGTTTTTTCTCTTGTTTCCTCCTGCGGGAAGACCCGATCCACTAATTTAATGTTCAAAGCTTCTTGTGGTGTTAACGTTTCTCCTGTGAGATTCAAATCAAGTGCCTTAGAGTGCCCTACTTGACGCGCTAAACGTTGTGTACCACCAGTTCCTGCAAGAACACCTAGAGTAATTTCAGGCAGTCCGATTTTTCCTGCATTATCACCCATGAAGCGCAGGTCACAAGCTAAGGCCATTTCTAATCCTCCGCCAACTGTATGACCTTCTAAACATGCAATCCAGATTTGCGGTGAACGGGCAATTTTATCTAATGTCTCATTACAGAATAAACAAAATTGTGTTTTAAAGCGTGGCTCCGCCGCTTTTAGAAAATTAATATTTGCTCCAGCTGAGAAGAATTTAGGCATGTCACTCATTAATACCGCTACTTTAATATCGCTATCAAAACGAATATCATCAATAGCTGCATTTAATTCCTTGTAGTATTCCAAGTCATAGGCATTGGTTTTATTGACATGAATATGTACCTCTGCCACACCATTTAATTTTTTAACTGTAAGTGTTTTTGCCTCTGTTACTGTTGTTGTCATTTTAAATCCTCCTCAATGTTTTTATTACGAATTAATCTCTTTCGTTGTTAATACATAATATATATAGTTTTCTAACTATTTGCAATACTCGAAATTTGACTATTTTCACCGTTTTACCTATCCTTTTCTTTGATTATCTTAGTCATTCTCCCTTTTTCTCTCATTTAATATTTTTCACATCACCATAGTAAAAACATAAAAAATGTTTCACTTATATTATCCTTTTATGACAACCGTAATAAATTCGAGTAATGAAATAATTGCTTAGCCTTCAATCGGTTGATATAATAAAAACTAAATTCAAAATCTTTTGAAAAGTAGAACAGGAAAATATTTTTGTGAGGTGTAAACTTTGTATGATTTGAAAAAAGCAGACTGTGAGGTATTCCCGATCATTATTCCAGATCGTTCTTCATTAAAGAGTGTTAACTTCTTTCTAGTAAAGCAGGAACATTCCCTTTCATTGATAGATGCAGGTTGGAATAATGAGGAATGCTGGGATGGATTAATCGAAACTTTACAAAAGAATGGATTCACAATGAAGGACATAACGGAAATTATCCTGACTCATCATCATATTGACCATATTGGATTAGTCAATCGAATTACCGCTGAAAATCGCATTCCAGTCTTTTCCCATCCCGAGTCTATTCCCCGTTTAAAAAGGGACCCCGCCTTTCTTGAGATGAGAATAGAGTTTTATTCACAGTTTTATCGAGAAATGGGAAGTGGTGAAAACGGGGAGAAGCAGGTCGTTTATTTAAAAGATGCTGTCAAGCGGAATAAACAAAACGCTATTCAAGCAGATGTCATGGGAATTACCACCAACCAGCTCCTCAATTTTACTATTATCGAGGTTCCTGGGCATTCACCCGACCAGCTTTCCTTTCATGATAAACAGAATAACTGGTTATTCGCCGGTGATTTATTGATTGAACATATTTCTAGCAACGCTTTGATTGAACCCGATTTATTTGGAAACAGAATCCCCACACTCCTGCAACTTATAGATTCCTTAAAGAAATGCATAGCTTTAAACGTGGATTTCGTTTTCCCTGGACACGGAACAATCATTGAACAGCCAAACGAATTAATTAGTAAACGGCTGAATCGAATTAATGCAAAAGCTGAAAGTCTCCTTCAGTTAATTCAATCTGGATGTTCAACTGGGAGTGATATTGCTAAGTCCTATTACAAAAATACCTATTACGAGCAATTTTCTCTTGTCATGTCTGAAATTATCGGCCATTTAGATTACTTAGAAGCTAGCGGAAGAATCGGAAAAGAACTTATTCAAGGCATTTGGAATTATTCAGTGCTGGAAAAGTAGAAAAGAGGATCATGCTGTCAAAGGCATGATCCTCTTTATTGGTTAATTTTTAATCTGATAGCTCATGGTATCCAATGGGGAAGCATGTAACAAAATATCATCCGTCTTTACCTCGTACAAACCATAAGGGACCAATCGAAGTCCTGGGAGGAAGTCACATGTTAAAAATAATAAAGTGTAAAGAATATCATGGAATGGAAACCCACGTTCCTGTAAGGCAGATAACAATTGATCATGATACTCCACTGCAGCATTAAATCCTGTATTTGTTGTCATCATTCCTGTAAACGGCAGAGGGATTTCTACTACAATTTCATTTCCATCCAAAATTGCAATTCCTCCCCCCATCTCATGAACCCTACAAGCCGCTTTGGCCATTGCTTCAGGATCCCGCCCCACTACTAAAAGTTCTGTGGTGGTATTATACGTAGAAGCCATCCCATCTAAATTTACTGCAAATCGCTCCAAAATCCCTTTGCTCACCCATTCTCCATTACGATCAATTAATGCTGCCTGTACTAGTCCTTCATGACCAGAAAGGTCTGCATAACCATTAACGGATGGAAGTTCCGTATCTTTTCTTTGAGTAATGACGTTACTTTTAAAATAAACAACAGGAACTGGATCATGTTCGGCTGGATGTGGATAGCGATAAAGATTGATATTTTCTAAGAGTGATTTAGAAAAGGCAAAAGGCTGACGAACAATATATTGATGCCAATCTATTTCAGGCAATGAAACAGTTAGCCTTCCCTTCTCCGCTGCGATTTCTCCAGATGCAATCACGATTTCGGGACGGAAATCCTCTAGATTAGGTAATAGTAGAATGTCTGCTTTTCTCCCCGGTGCAAGGCCGCCAATATAATCATCCAATCGCAGGTAGGTGGCAGCATTGATAGTGACCATCTGAATCGCAGTCATCACAGGGACTCCTAGTTCCACAGCCTGCCGCACCAGACCATCAACAAATCCCTCTTTTTCAATAAATGAAGGATGCGGGCCATCTGTCGTCATAAGAATTCTGCTTGTATTTACATTTCCCTCGGTAATCAGTTTAATAATTTCTTGCAAATCCGGACGAAGTGAACTGTTTCGAAGTGTTGTCCACATTCCTAATCGAAGCCGGTCAAAGGCTTCACTTGCTGTAATCGCTTCATGACAAGCTGTTACACCCGATGCAACAACAGCATTCAATTTTTCATAAGAACAGCCTGCTGTATGCCCATCGGAGACCTTGCCAAGCTCCTTAATAAAATTCATCGTATCAAGTAAAAATGGATCACCGTTATATAATAACGGCCATCTAGTTACTTCCGCTGATCCTAGCACTTCATCAAGTTCCAGCAGTTCTCTAATATCCTTATGGTTGTACCACTCCCGTTCACCCGGATAATCCGCTTGTGATACAAGCCGGGCCAGCCAAAAAAAGTTGCCTGGTAATGGTTTCAAATCCTTAACCATTTCTTTAAACCCTTTTGCTCCCATATGTAAATAAAAAAATAAATTATCATTCACGGTGGTAGTGGTTCCTAACGGCAAAACCTTTTCTGTCATACTTACGGGATTATAAAATACCCAAGGATGGGCATGTGCTTCGATAAATCCTGGTGATACGTACTTTCCTTCTGCATCAATTACTTTTGTATGTTCACCGATTGAGGCTTCACTTGTACCAATATAAGCAATGGAATCCTTATAAACAGCAATATTTTGTTTTAAAAATTCACCAGAATAAACATTGATCACCGTTCCGCCTTTAATATATAAATCGGCAGGGCGGATTCCCTTAGCTACTTCGATTAATTCACTTCTTTGTGCTATTAGATCCATATTTCCTCTCCTATCAATAGTATTGTATAGTAGCCGATAAACAACATTATGTTTTATTATTTACCGTGTATATTACATAATATTAATTGGAAAGGGATTTACCTGTCAATAAATTGTATGAATAATCCGAATTATTTATAGGGATCGGTATTTCTAAAATAAATTATTAAAAGCTTGCATTCCAAAATAAATCCCAAATCCAATCAATGAAAGACCGGACAGGCAAGATATACCTACAAGTAATCGGGGAGTTAAGAATTTACGAAAACTGCTTGATACACTTGCCATGGCAATATCCCAAATCAACAGCCCAATAAAAATCGCACAGCTGTACAGAACTAATTGAGTCGGATTTGAGGATGCAGCTGTTTTTGCAAGGACGGACCCATAAATCCCTAACCAAAATAGAATTGTTAAGGGATTAGAGATCGACATAAGAAATCCTGAGAAGAAAGATTTTATCAGTGGTTCCTTCCCTCTGGATTGCTCTAAATTAATTTTCCCCGCGTTCATGAAGGTTTCTATTCCTGTATACATCAGGACAAAACAGCCAAAAAACCAAAGAAACGTTTGCATAAATGCTGTTTCCAGAAACTGGACAACTCCTATATAAACAACAAGCATATACACGCCATCTGCAATAACAGCCCCGACTCCAATAAGCCACGAATTCATAAATCCATTCCTTATGCCTCTGTCAATCTGCGCTGCATTAATCGGACCAATCGGAGCAGCCAGCGATAATCCTAAAAGTATATAGCTCAAAAATACATTCATCCATATCTCTCCCTAATAAATAAGTAGAAGCCTGTCTATAATTTTTATTCAGAGAAATAGGTTTGTACCACTAAAAATAGGCTTGGTTAGGAAATATTGTTGATTATGGTATCCTGATGATTGGAGGGGAAGGTGCGAGAGCCTCGAAAATGCTAGCGCATTTCCTTCGTACAGTGTTGATTCGACGAAGCTTATTCAATGTCCTGTGGGAGCACGGGACTGGAACAGAAATCACTGGCCTGTTTAACAGAGCAAAAAATAAAAAGAGCCTCCTTAACATCAAGGAAACTCTCGCACTGATTTTATATAAATCAACAAAGTTTACGTAAGGAGCTATTCTTAAAAACAATATACTTTTGTCCAAGATAATTGGCTATTGTATACAAAGTACTACCTAATAGAACGGAAGCACTTTCCTCACTAGAGGTGCTAAGCAGATAATATTGACTTGTTAATTCGACTAATTTCTTACTACAGAAATAAGCTGAAAAATAACAAATAAGAATAATCAGGAAAAACCTAGGCACACCTTTATGAAAAGAAACATTACTTTTAAACGTAAAAGTCCTATTTAATAAAAAGCTTACAGATGCACCTATTGCATTTCCTGTTAACGTGGATGTCCAGTAGGATAATCTCATAATGTTAAGAAGAAAGAACATACAACCTAAACCAATAAATGTGTTCACAATGCCCACAAGGAGAAAACGAACAAGTGAACTAGTGGTTGGTTTCAGATATTTGTCTAAGGTCAAGATGATAAAATTCATCCTCTGCTGTTTGATTAAGTATGTTATTCCTAGGTTTTGACAGACTATAGGAATCAATATCAACAATATATTTTGGACGCCGCTTTGATTCTTTGTAAATTTTTCCAATATATTCACCAATCAAGCCAATCGCAATTAACTGTAAGCCCCCAATAAGCCAAATCGAAGTAATCAGCGACGTCCAACCCGTCTCAGTTTCCCCAAAAAACTTTAGCGTTAAAAAATAGACTCCAAAGAATAGGCTCAAGAAAAAAGATACAAATCCCAATAGTAATACAATGCGAATCGGCGAAACAGAAAAGGAGGTAATTCCTTCAAAAGCAAAGGCAAGCATCTTTGTTAAAGGATATTTCGTTTCCCCCGCATGCCTCTCAAGCCTGTCATAATAGACTACATCCGAACGAAAGCCGAGGAGCGGAACAATTCCGCGTAAAAATAAATTGACTTCGCTAAATCGTTCTAACTCTTGTACTGCTCTTTTACTCATTAATCGGAAATCAGCATGATTAAACACGAGGTCAACCCCCATCTTTTCCATGATCTTATAAAATCCCAAGGCAGTAGTTCGTTTGAAGAGAGTATCAGTATCACGTCTCTTCCGCACACCGTAAACAATTTCATACCCTTCATGAAACTTCAGTAAAAACTCACGAATTACTTTGATGTCATCCTGTAAATCGGCATCAATGGAAACAATACAATCAGAATGATCCTTTGCTATAAATAAACCTGCAAGTAATGCATTTTGGTGGCCTACATTTTTTGACAACTTTAAGCCCCGAACATATTCATTTCTTAATCCTTCTTTATATATCAATTCCCATGTATGGTCCTGACTTCCGTCATCGACGAACAAGATTTTGCTTTGTTTCGAAACAAACCCATCGGTAATAAGTTCCTTCAACAAGTTTTGAAGCTGGAAGATGGTTACGGGTAAAACCTCCTCCTCGTTATAGCAAGGAACTACAATTGTAAGAACTGGTTCCATTATCAATTTAAATCCTCCGCTGTCTACAATGTCTTATATAAAAATATTTTCCATGCTGATGTTTTCGATTCGAATACTTTAACAAGCACTAATTGATTTTCCTTTGGATTATCGATAGGGAGTGCTGAAAAAATATATCGGCCGCCCATTTTTTTAAAGACATCCGTATTCAATTCTAAATTCTTCAAATGCTGTTTAGAATTTTTTTTGATCATATAATGTTTTCCAAGTTGAGCGGTAAAAATGTAACAACGACCTCCCCATTTATCAAAATATTTGCGGACCCTTTTATTTTTCGCCAATTCTTTTTCAATTATTTTCCTAAACTGATGTTTATAAGCTAATGGATAAAAATTATTATAGGTATCTAACGTGTAAAACCCGTTATATTGAGAAATAGCGGGGTGTATTCCAATACTGGCCACACGATATTCTTCCTTTGGAAGTTCGATATACTCCTCTATTTCCCGAAACAATTCCACAGCAAAAAATTCTTTGACAGTGGGCTTTTTTCGATAAATGACTTCATCATTAAACAGCCCTAATAAGAGGAGCTGCAGGACGAGAAACCACTTAGCCGTTCTTGCCCAATTCTTTCCTTGAAGCAAAAGGATTTTTAATGCAAGAGCAAAGCCTGCATAGATCACCATTGGTCGTAAAAAGTGATACCGGGCGAAATTAAAGGTGCCCAGAAAATGGAACCGCCTCACCAAAGGCATCCATCCTTCATAAAACCAAAAGGCATACCAAATCGATAACAAAATATTTAAAATGAATAAAAATACAAAAAGCTTTTCCTGCTTCCAAAGCTTTTTCAAATAGACAAGATAAATCGCAATAAAGGTTGGAGGTAAAACAAATAGAGTATGAACCGTCATCACATGGGTGTGGCCAAGCAGATAATTTTTTAAAACAAGTCTTAACGATCTCCAAAAAGGCAGGGTCGCATAAATATATTCATCCCGACTATTTGGTTCATCAATTACTAGAAATGAAAAAATGAGCCGATATTCAACTAACATAAAAATCATTGTCATATAAACTATTGCGATGAAAAAGCCCGGGTTCCATCCCTTCCCTCTAAAACAATCAGTTAACCATAAGATTCCCATGGCAGTTAAGAAAAAGAAAAAGCCTAAAACAATACTTGCATAAAAAGGTAATAGGGCGAGCACCAAATATTCCTTCCAAGTTCTCTCACCGTTGCGAATGTTAAGGATTGCCCAAAGTGCAAGCGGCATCCCCATTGTACTCAGCATCCCTGACGGCCAAAACGGAGTAAGGGCAAAGGCGAGAGCAGTTGCAATTTGTAAAAACAGCCACTTTTCACCAGGTAAAAAGTGTTTTTTTAAGAGCCAATACATTCCAAAAAAAGCTACTATTCTGGTCAGAGTTTGGCTTAAACCATATGCGATCATTGTTGGGAAAAGGGCGTAGAGCCAGACAATAATACTGTATTCGGTCCCAAAGGCATTTCTCGATAATCGTCCATTAATTATTTGAGGAATGGTCGCATTAACTGTGCCGAACATTTCTCCACTTCTCGCTAAAACCTTATACCAAGCCAGGTTAGAATCCAGATTATCATGGACTCTTATATGCGCGTTTTCCTGTAGAATAAAAAGTGGTGAAAGATAGACCGCTATAACAAGCAAAGCAAAGAGAATGAATCTCTGCTCTTTTTTAGTTTTAATTAGCATTTTCTTCACCTCATAGGTCAAGACTTAAAAACGGGCAATTCCATTATAAATTTTGCATTTATAGGAAATATATTCTTCAATTATTTTTTATAGATGTTTTTAGAAGGGCTAATAATCACTCTTGCCCATTGGTATCTAAAAAAGGCAAGCCGGACTTTGAAAGCAAGTTAATTTAATGATTAGTTTACCTACTTTGACCGGAAAAGAGTGGGAAACATCCCATGGACGAATGATGAAGGCAATTCGGGAAGAACCTGTTGAGGAGCATATTTTCGAGGATTCAAGTCTTCCAAAGCTAACAGAAGAGGAGTTAAATAAAAAGTCAAAGTATGCTTTTGTCATGTTAAGTTACCGAATTGAAGATACACAATAAACCGGAAGCGCCTTGCCCAGGGGCGACAAGCATAAGACGAATCGGCGGGAAGGTTGCTCTTTGACCTTCTTGAGGATTTGCTTATTCCCCCGAGCCCCTAGGCGCTGAATCTAGTTACATTATTTCTTTCCAAAGTTATTATAGACATTTAATAGGGAATCGAGCTTCTGACTGCATTGGACTACATTAGGATTAGAGTAACCGTAACGATGAGCTAATTCAATCATTTCACCCCTTGTTTTTTCAATATTTGATAATAGCGAGTTTAATCTAGTCCCCATGGACTAACCCTCTTCCTATGTTGTAACTATATTAATGGTTGTAACCATAATTTAAAAGTTTTGGGCATTAAAAACAAGTAGCTTTGAGAAAAATAAAAGTATCTCTTGTGAACATTGACCTATTGGTAAAATCGTTTAATGGTCCTATTAGATTAATCCGTTTTCGTTAATAATAGAAATAACTGTTTCAGCACCTAATCTAAGTGGTGGAGCTAAAGACACTAGAAAGAGGTGACAATTATGCCGAACAGAGTGTATATCAGTTTCTTACGTTTGCCGCTCCTCGTCCGAATTCTATTAATGGCATTGCTTGTGTTTCTCTCATTTGGAATATCTATTCACTTTTTAGAACCAACCACTTTTCCCACCATTTTTGATGGTATCTGGTGGGCCATTATTACTGCATCAACGGTAGGGTATGGCGATTATGTCCCACACTCCTTCTTAGGCAGACTAACCGCATTAATCCTAATCCTATTCGGTGTTGCATTTGTTTCTTCCTATTTTGGAACATTGGCCGCAGCTGCCGTCACAAAACAAGATGCCCTGTCCGAAGGGCGAATTCCTTATAAAGGTGAAGGTCATATCATCATTATCGGCTGGAATGAACGATCGAAAGAGTTAATAAGTAAGCTTACAACTACAAAATATCAACAAATGATAGTATTAATTGACGAAACGCTTGATGCAAACCCAGTAAAGTCAAGGTTTGTGCACTTTATTCAAGGGAAAGGTCATGTAGATGAAACCATCGTTAAAAGTGATATCAAGAATGCGGAGAAGGTGCTAATTACTGCAGATCGCGGAAACGATGAACTACAGGCAGATATGAATAGCATTCTTACTCTGCTCACTATTAAAGGAATATGTGCACAAGTAAAATGCATCGTGGAAATATTAACTAGAGAGCAAGTAATAAATGCTTATCGAGCCGGTGCTGATGAAGTGATTCAATCAAATAAATTAACAAGTGTCTTCATGGTTAACAGCCTGCACTCCAATGGGGATGGACTGTTGTCAAACGTCGTTCATGAGTTACAGGAAAGCAGATTGTCATCATATCCAGTTGAGGAACCTGAAATTGGTAAGCCATTCAGCGATGTATGTCATTTATTATTAAAAAAAGGCTACCTCCTGATTGGCATTCAAAGAGGGGAGGAAACATTACTGAATCCATCCCACTCCTTGCCTATTGAAGAAAATGACCAATTATTAATTTTTAAATAGCTTAATCCTGAAGGAGAAGCATTTCCAATTCTTGTACCAACGCTGTTCCAGATTCCCTATACTTCTCGGGAATGCTCGCATCCTTATCGACAGGTTCCTGAAATTGATTTAGGGTACCTGAAAAGGTTCCTGTGCTCCCTTCGTCATCAAGACCTGCTTCATATTTATGAGACAAGAGGAATGGTCTTCCTAACCTTACCGTACAATTGTTATCATCTAGTTGCCCATCAACGGCTTGAAATGGCAGCCGTACGAATTGATAGCCATCCTGATCATCAAGTTTATAGTCAAAGGCACCATGGTCATAATCCCAGTTTCCGCCAATCGAATAGCCGATTGGTTTTAATTTTTGTTCAAGTTCATATAAGTCAAACTGTTTTCCTTCCACTTTCGATGGTAACTCAATCATTAACCTTACCCCCTAATTTTCGATACCATTAGTTTCTCCAAATCCATTCATTTCAATAAAAAAAAGAGAACTGAATGATTCCATCAGTTCTCTTTTCTATATTTTATAAACGTTTTTCTAATTCTGCTTTTTTCTCTTCGTATCCTGGTTTACCTAGAAGGGCGAACATATTTACTTTGTATGCTTCAACACCTGGTTGGTCAAATGGATTTACTCCTAGTAAGTAGCCGCTCATGGCACAGGCTTTTTCAAAGAAGTAGACAAGATACCCTAATGTATACTCATCCATGGCTGGAATTGTCACGATTAAGTTTGGCACGCCTCCATCGGTATGGGCAAGCATCGTCCCTTGAAATGCCTTATTATTGACGAAGTCTACTGTTTGACCAGCAAGGTAATTCAAACCATCTAAATCATTTTCCTCAGCTTCAATTTTCAGCTCGTGACGAGGAGTTTCCACTTTAATGATTGTTTCAAACAAATCACGGCGTCCTTCTTGAACATATTGTCCAAGTGAGTGAAGATCTGTTGAAAAATTCGCTGAAGAAGGATAAATACCTTTTTGATCTTTACCTTCACTTTCGCCAAATAACTGTTTCCACCACTCTGAAAAATATTGCAAGCCTGGCTCATAATTAATCAACATTTCAATGGTTTTACCTTTGTTGTACAACACATTTCTAACAGCAGCATATTGGTAAGCGGCATTATCTTCGAGTTCGGAATGACCGAAGTCTGTTTGTGCCACTGCAGCACCTTCCATGATCTTCTCGATGTTTGCCCCGCTTACTGCGATTGGAAGCAAACCAACTGCTGTTAGAACAGAATAACGTCCACCAATGTCATCAGCGATTACAAACGTTTCATAGCCTTCTTCTGTTGCTAAAGTTTTGAGGGCTCCTCTTGCTTTATCTGTTGTGGCATAAATCCGCTTGCGCGCCTCATCTTGACCGTATTTTTCTTCAAGCAGCTTACGGAAAATGCGGAAAGCAATTGCTGGTTCAGTTGTAGTTCCCGATTTGGAAATGACATTAATAGAAAAGTCTTTTCCATCAAGGAGATCCATCAAATCTCTCATATAAGTGGAGCTAATATTATTCCCTACAAAAATCACTTGTGGTGTTTTTCGCTTATCTTTGGGAAGGACGTTATAGAAGCTATGCTGTAACATTTCAATCGCAGCTCTTGCTCCAAGATACGATCCCCCAATTCCAATAACAAGAAGCACATCAGAATCAGCTTTAATTTTCTCAGCAGATTTTTGAATGCGTGAGAACTCTTCTTTATCATAGTTAGTCGGGAGGTCAATCCACCCTAGAAAGTCATTACCTGCACCGGTTTGCTCATGTAGTGAATGATGAGCTACTTTCACGGCATCACGTAAATATGTAAGTTCATGTTCTCCAAAAAATGTTAAAGCTTTTGAGTAATCAAAACGAACGTGTGTCATGCATGATCCTCCATAATTTTATTTACATAACCACTTTAACGAATGATGGGATGATTATCAAGGCAGGTCCATCATTGAAAGCGCACCCAATTTCGACAAATTTCTTTTTAATCCTTTATTTTATAGTGATGCGCGATAAATAGCTAAAACATCCTCACGGTTTAACTTTTTAAAATTCCCAAACTCGCCGTTTTCCATTGCTCTGTCTGCCATTAAGTCAATTTTCGAATCATCAATCTCATAATCAGCTAAACTGGACGGTGCTTCAATACTATTCCAGAACTCACGTAATTTTTGAATCCCTTCGAGACCTATTTGTTCTGCACTCTTGTTCGCTACATTTACCCCAAACACCCGAACGGCAAGTTGCTTAAAGCGTTCTGGCTTCACCGCTAGATTATGCCTCATCCAATGCGGGAAGAGGATAGCCAGCCCGCCGCCATGCGGAATGTCATATACGGCCGATACAGCGTGTTCTAAATTATGTGTAGCCCAATCACCGCGATATCCCATATTTAAGATTCCATTGAGAGCCATCGTCCCACAGTAAAGAATGGTTGCCCTGTGCTGGTAATTTTCTAGATCAGCAAGCAACTTAGGTGCCGTTTCCATTACAGTAATCAATAAAGATTCACACATGCGGTCTTGAAAATCTGTATTTTCTTCTAAATGAAAATAATGTTCAAGTACATGTGACATCATATCCACTATGCCATAAATGGTTTGATTCCTTGGCACCGTAAATGTGTTAACGGGGTCTAAGATCGAGAATTTTGGAAAGGTAACCGGACTTCCCCAGCCATACTTTTCATTTGTTTCCCAATTAGTAATGACCGAGCCTGAATTCATTTCTGAACCCGTTGCTGCGAGCGTTAACACCGTCCCGAATGGAAGTGCATCTTGTGCAATTGCCTTTTTAATGACTAGATCCCAAGCATCACCTGCATATTTCGCACCGGCAGCAATAAGTTTGGTACAATCAATAACACTTCCGCCGCCAACTGCTAATAAGAATTCGATTCCCTCTTGTTTACAGATTTCTACCCCTTTTCGTACGGTAGTAATCCGCGGGTTCGGTTCCACTCCTGGGAGTTCAAAAACCTCCGCTTCAATTTCTGCTAATAAATTTATCACATTTTCATACAAGCCGCTTCGTTTAATACTGCCGCCGCCATAGACAAGCAAAACCTTTTTACCATAAAGAGGTACTTCAGTTTTTAGTTGCTCCAACTCACCTTTTCCAAAAATCAATTTGGTCGGATTTAAAAAAGTAAAATTTTCCATCATCATACACCATCCTTTTCCTTACTCATTATTAGTTATTATGGTTCTTTTTGCAAAAAAACTTCCTCGCACCATTCGGATGCAAGGAAGTTTTTTATGCCCATCCCCTATACAAGGAGGCTTCTGCCATTTTTCTGACGCCGATCATATATGCAGCCAATCGCATATCCACGTTGCTAGATTGAGCAAGTTGATAAACATCCTCAAACGATTTGACCAGTTTATGGCGCAATTTCACTTCTACTTCCTCTTCACTCCAATAAAACCCTTGCTTATTTTGAACCCATTCAAAATAGGAGACAGTAACACCACCTGCTCCAGCCAAAACATCTGGTACAAGCAATATACCACGTTCGGTAAGAATATTGGTTGCTTCAAGCGAGGTCGGCCCGTTTGCAGCTTCTACGACAATTTTAGCCTTAATATTGTAGGCATTTTCAGCGGTAATCTGATTTGAAATCGCTGCCGGTACTAAAACATCACATTCCTGCTCAAGCAATTCTTTATTGGTGATTGTCCCTTCGAATAGAGTAGTAATTGTGCCAAAGCTGTCCCGTCGATCCAACAGATAATTTATATTCAATCCATCAGGATGATAAAGGGCTCCATAAACATCTGAAATCCCAACTACATTCGCTCCTGCTTCATCCATAAACTTTGCCACATAACTGCCTGCATTTCCAAACCCTTGAATAATAACACGGGATCCCTTAATGCTAATCCCCCGTTTTTTGGCTGCCTCTTCAATACAAATGGTTACGCCTTTTGCTCCTGCCTTTTCCCGGCCCTCAGAGCCTCCAAGTACAAGTGGTTTGCCGGTAATAAAACCAGAGGAATCAAATTGGCGGAGACGGCTGTATTCATCCATCATCCATGCCATGATCTGAGAATTAGTGTACATATCGGGTGCTGGGATATCCTTTGTCGGGCCGACAATTTGGCTGATTGCACGAACGTAACCACGGCTTAATCGTTCAAGTTCACCAAATGACATCGTCCGCGGGTTACAAAGAACCGCTCCTTTTCCCCCGCCAAATGGTAAGTCAGCGATTCCACACTTCAAACTCATCCACATCGATAATGCCTTCACTTCAGTTGCAGTGACCTTAGGGTGAAAACGAACACCGCCCATGGTCGGTCCAATTGCATCATTATGCTGAGCTCTATACCCATTAAATATTTTGGTCGAACCATCGTCCATCCGAACGGGAATTCTAACATCTGACATTCTTAATGGTTCTTTCAACAATTCGAACATTTCTTCGTTATAGCCCATCTTTTTTAATGCATCATGAATAACAATCTGTGTTGATGTGAGCAGGTCTAATTTCTCTATTTTCTTATCACCGCCACTATTTGTTACATCATATATCCCCATTTTTGCACCCCTAGTATTTTTTACCTTTCATCCAAGTACGTTGTTAATCCTCTCCAAAGCCCAATTCAGTTCATCTTTACTAATAATCAGCGGCGGCGCAAAGCGAATCACCGTGTCATGGGTTTCCTTACACAATAGCCCCTGCTCTTTTAATTGCTCACAATATTTGCGTGCCGGCTGAGATAGTTCTACACCGATAAATAAGCCACGGCCGCGAATTTCTTTTATGATTGGATTTTTTATTTCTTTTAATTTACTAATAAAATACTCGCCAAGTTCTAACGTTTTTTCTGCAAGTTTTTCATCCACTAACACATCAAGAGCAGCTATGGAAACTGCGCATGCCATTGGATTCCCCCCGAAGGTAGAGCCGTGTGATCCTGGGTTAAATACACCTAAAATATCTTTATCAGCGACAACACATGAAATCGGAAACACACCGCCGCCTAGTGCTTTACCAAGAATATACATATCCGGTTCAATCCCTTCCCACTCACAGGCAAACATTTTACCTGTCCGGGCCAATCCAGCTTGAATTTCATCAGCAATAAACAAAATATTGTTTTCTTTACATAAATTATAGGCCGCCTTCATAAAGCCTTCAGGCGGAATAACAATACCAGCCTCTCCCTGAATCGGTTCAATTAAGAATGCTGCTGTATTAGGCGTAATCGCAGCTTTTAATGCCTCTATGTCTCCATAAGGGATTAGCTTGATCCCTGGGAGCATGGGTCCAAACCCGCGTTTATACTCGTCATCTGATGAAAGGGAAACAGCCGTCATTGTTCTGCCGTGAAAATTCCCTATACAAGCAATAATTTCAGCTTGGTTCTCGGCCACTCCTTTTACATCATAGCTCCAGCGGCGTGCCGTTTTCACAGCCGTTTCCACTGCCTCCGCCCCAGTATTCATAGGCAATACCATTTCTTTTTTGGTTAATTGACATACTTTTTCATACCACGGACCAAGTTGGTCATTGTGAAATGCCCGGGAAGTTAATGTAACTTTATCAGCTTGATCCTTTAACGCTTGAATAATTTTTGGATGACGATGCCCTTGGTTCACAGCTGAATAGGCGCTAAGCATATCCATATATTTATTGCCTTCTGGGTCCTCTACCCAAACACCTTCTGCCCTTGTAATGACAATTGGGAGAGGATGATAGTTATTAGCTCCATATTTCTCTGTTTTAGCAATTAATTCATTCGTATTTACATTTGCTGTCATAAATAAACCCCCGTTTCATTGTAATATTATGTACATATAGTACTATTGTAGCCGAGCATGAAAAAAGAATGAATACCGCATTAAAACTTTATCACTGAAAAAGCTCTAATTATGTAAAAAAAAGCCTAGCACCAAGCTAATCATAGCATTGGGTCTAGGCTTTTCTTGAATTTATTTTTTTATTAAATCTTCACGTTGTGACTGGTCAATCCACTCTTGCAATTTATCCTTTAATGTGTTAAATCCTTGCTGACCTTCCACTTCTGGAATAATCGGAGCAACTGGTCGTTTACGAGGCTTCTTTGCTTTAGGAGCAGCCTGCTGAACAGGAGCTTCTTCTGTAGCACGGATAGAAAGACCAATTTTGCCTGCACCTTCATCCACTGATAATACTTTCACCTTAATTTCGTCCCCAACTTTAAGGTGCTCGTTAATATCTTTAACATAGCCATGTGTAATTTCAGAAATATGGACAAGGCCTTGTGTATTATCGTCGAGCGCAACAAACGCTCCGTATGGTTGAATTCCTGTTACCTTACCTGTTAAAATACTTCCAGTTTCGATCTTTTCTGACATGAAAACACTCCTAAGTAAATAATTATTTTATCCCATATATACGCATTATAATATTCTACCACAAAGAACGCCTTAAATCAAAAAAGATTGAAAAATAAACTGTCAATAAAGCTTACCATATTGGGATTGTTGAAAATTCTTAACATAATGTTCAAGGATGTCGAAAGAAATATTTACCAAACGTGATAAACTAATAGTGAGGAAACCTATTTTTAAAGGGAAGGTGAACCAGTATGAATACCATCGGCCAAACCATTAAAAATGCCCGCGAAATGCTCCATATGTCTCAGGAGGAGCTGGCACAAAAAGTAAGAGTTGGAATTCACACAATTGAGAAATACGAATCTGGGGAACAAATTCCAAGCACACAAACATTATTAAAATTATCAACTGTATTAGATCTTCCTGCTACAGAATTAAAAAAACAATAATAACAGTAAAGTTTTTTTCTCTTCTAATGTATAAAAAAGGGAATACTGGGTAACCTTATATCATAAGGCTTTCTAGTATTCCCCCCTTTTTGAAGTGGACATCCATCATGGTATGTCCTTTTTTTTGTTCTAAATCGTTAAATAGAACAAGCATCATTTGCTTTAATGACTAATAATTCTTTTGCTATCTTCAAGCACTCTTCTAACGGAATCATTTTTTCAAATGAAAAATCATAAATGCTTTGTATTCTTTTGGCCAACTCATCATAATCATCTAGTTCATGGATGGCCTGAATGGTATCAGCGATTTCTGTGTCATATCCTCCATTAGTTAAATTGAAAGGGTCCCATTCATTTAATAGATCCACATATTGCAAATTAGTTTGCAGTTCTTTTCTCATTGTTTTTACTCCCAAATTTCGGCTTAACCTGAGCACTTTTATATTGCCCTGGTGCGATTCTAGTATACTTCTTAAAGGGTGAGGTGTAAAAGATTGGAGCCAACCAACTATCCTTTTATTTCCAATAATTGCTGAAGCATTTGCTCTCCCGAGATTTTCGCCTCGCCACCACCCTGAGCAAACAAATCATTTCCTCCACCCTTTCCATCAATTAGCGGTAGGACACTAGCGATTACTTTCTTCATACTCTCCGTTCCAGCTTGTCCGCGTGCACAAACTACCTGCAATCGCTTATCATTTTCTGATACAAAGTAAACAATAGCTGCTTCATCTTCAGTAGTGATGATTCGTGCTAAATTCTGCAGTTCTTGAATGGACCGATTTTGAAATACTTCACATACGAGCAGCCTCTCATTTTGAATTCTTTTTCCTAGTAGGTTCTTTGCTTCATAATGAAGGATCTTTCCCTGAGTTTGTTCAAAGGCCTTTTCTAATGTTTTATTCGTTTCAAGGAGACGAAGGACAGCCTGTTCCATTTCCTTTTCAGGTGCATTGAGGATTTTGGTTAATTCAAGGAGTACTGTTTGTTTTTTTCCAAGCTGTGTAACTACTCGATTCCCACAAACAAATTGAACCCTGATCTTCTTCTTTTGACGTTCCCAATCTAATACTTTTACTGCTCGAACCTCCCCAGTAGCTCTTGGATGTGTCCCGCCGCACCCGTTATCATCAAAATCGGGAATAATAACCAGGCGAATATCCTCTTTCACTTTTGTCTCTTTTCGCAGATTAAATTGAGACAATTCTTCTTCTGTGACCCATTTCGTCTCAATCGGTCTGTTTTCTAGGATGACTTGATTTGCAAGTGCCTCTGCATCTTCTATTTGTTGCTGGCTAAGATGTTCTGTTTCTAAATCGATGGTGAGCATTTCCGCCCCTAAATGAAATCCGATTGTTTTGTATCCAAATAAGTTGTCAAATGCTGCAGATAATAGATGCTGACCCGCGTGTTGCTGCATATGATCCAAGCGTCTATCCCAATCGATAGTCCCTCTGACTTCTTTTCCTGTATCATCTATTGGCCCTTCAAGGTAATGACGAATTTCTCCTTTGATTTCTTCCACATTCATTACCGTCTTGTTAGCAATTGTTCCAAGGTCATGCGGCTGCCCGCCGCCGGTTGGATAAAAGACCGTTTGATTTAATACAACATACCAGTTGCCAGTTGGGTCTTTTTCTTGTTTTACCACTTTTGCTTTAAAAGTTTGTATGTATGGATCTTGATAATACAGCTTGTTCTTGTTCTCCATGTTTGTGGTCACTCCAATATATAATTATGAACTCATTGTCTAAAAAAAAGGAAAATAAAGCAAGCAAACAAAAAACTGCTCCTCCTTTAATTGAGGAACAGTTTATTCTAACTCAAATGTGACTTAATTACTTCTTTTCTTTACGCTGTCCAAATGAAGTAGGCATCGTTGGTGGTTTTTGTCCACCTTGTTGGAAACCGCCCATGCCTTGGGGAAAACCAGTTTGCTGTTGGCCGCCCATCGCACCGCCTTGCGGAAAGCCTGATTGCTGGCCACCCATCATACCGCCTTGTGGAAATCCTGAGTGCTGACCCCCCATCATACCGCTTTGCGGAAAGCCTGATTGCTGGCCACCCATCATACCGCCTTGTGGAAATCCTGAGTGCTGACCCCCCATCATACCGCTTTGCGGAAAGCCTGATTGCTGGCCACCCATCATCTGCGGAAAACCACCCATGCCTTGAGGAAATCCTGAGTGCTGACCGCCCATCATATGTGAAAAGCCCGGGTGCTGGTATCCTCCCATTTGCGGATAGCCTCCCATTTGTGGATACCCCCCCATTTGTGGGTAGCCCATTTGCTGGTAACCAGGTTGTCCCGGAAATCCGCCAAAGAATTGTCTTTTTTCCAATAATATCGCCTCCTATACCGTCTCCATGCTAGTGTATGTCCACTATTAGGATAAGCATAGATTCTTACCTATTTATAAGAAAAAAATTCAATGTTAAAGGCTATCACACCTAGCTGATAGCCTTTCAATAACATTATCTCTCATCCCGTCACTTCTATTGACCCGCTTTTTTATCTTTTGTAATTTCACCACAGGCAATCCGTTTTCCAGAGTCTCCCGAAGGCTGTGTCATGCCATCATCTTTTCCTTCATCGATGACGATTGTGGTCCCCTCTTTTGTAAAAAGTGATTTCTTACCGTCTTTTAAGGAGACATTGGGTGCCATTAAATCTGCTTTAACAGCCCCATCATCCTCAACTATTAGGTTTGGCAGATCGCCTGCATGAGCACCTTTTGGATGAAGAAGCCCGTGTTCCTTATTATCGGGATTAAAATGGTTTCCTGCTGATTTAAAATCAGGAGCTTTACACTTTCCCTTGTCATGGATATGAATCGCATGCTCTCCGGCTGGCAGACCTTTTAAATCTACTGATAATTTTACACCGCTAGATTGCTCAGCTACCTTTATTTTGCCAAGGGAATCTCCTACAGCATTATACATCTCCACATCAATCTTTTTAATATTCTCTTCCGTACATCCAGTTAGAATGAGCAGTGGAATGATCATCCAGCTTTTCTTCATATGTATACCCCCACACTAAGACAATTTGCCCTTAGTATGAACAATCCCTCGCTCCTTTATCCAATGAAAAAGGAACAGTATTGGGTTAACTGTTCCTTGGAAAGTGCTCTTGATTTTTCAATTGTTCTTCTAATTCTTTTGCCTTTTTAGCCTCGCGTTTTGAGACTAAAATGATGACGCGCATCGTTAGAAAGGCTCCAATTAAGAAAATCAAAAAGGTGATCGCAGCAGGTATATATTCCGATTTATCTTCCGGAAAGTATAAAAACAATGAAAGTACCGATGGATGAAACATTTTTCTTCTCCCTTTCTTAAAGGAACTGCACTAATAATTCATTATAGCAACAAAAAACATTTCATACCACTTTCTCAAATTATCTATAACTGTTATTCTTCTATCACCTTTATTTTCTTAATGATTACATCTTTTTCAGGTTTATCCTGGGCACCAACAGGTGTGTTAGCAATTTTATCCACGATATCCATGCCCTCAACCACTTGTCCAAAAACAGTATGACGATGATCAAGCCACGGGGTACCACCGTTTTTGTCATATGCTTCAATAATTTCTTTTGGATATCCTGCTTTTTCCATTTGTTCTTTCATCGCTGGATCCAGTGACGAGGTTTGCACAATAAAAAACTGACTTCCGTTTGTATTACTGCCAGAATTAGCCATTGATAAGGCACCGCGGAGATTATAAAGGTTTTTTGAAAATTCATCTTCAAAAGGCTGGCCGTAAATGCTTTCCCCGCCAGTACCATTACCATTCGGGTCACCGCCCTGAATCATGAAATCTTTAATGACCCGATGAAAAATAAGTCCATCATAGTAGCCTTCTTTACCATGTTCAATAAAGTTTTCAACTGCTTTTGGGGCATACTTAGGAAACAATTTGATTTTTATGTTACCCATTGATGTTTCCATTTCAACGACTTTTTCATTATCCAGCACCTCTGTTGAAAGCTGAGGATAGACAGCATTTGACACGGTTTTGTCCCCTTCCTTCTGTTCCGTTTTTGGCGTGGTCTTTTTACTTGTTGCATCTTCTTTCTCCGTGCTTGTCCCACATGCTGCCAAAACTAGAACTATTGTAAATAATGTTAGTAAGAATTGCAGATTCTTTCTCATATATCATTCCTCCAATTTTTTCACTTTAACCGAAATAAAATTATTTCACACATTGTTTTTAATTTACTATGTTTCATATTAAAATAAAAGAGAAAAGTGGAAGCGACCGTTTAGCGGCGTATGGACTGGAGCGCTCCAACCGAGATAAAGGAAACACGAGGAGCGATAGCGATTCGATGTTGACTTATCGTAGGGCGGAGAGCGAAGTACACTAGCCGCTGGTCGCTGGAACTAGACAGTGAGGGGTGTTTTTTGTGTCAGAATTACAAATTGGAAATATTGTAACAGCTATTTATAAAACAGGGAAATATATCGGTGAAATAACAGAGGTACGCCCGCAGCATTATTTAGTACGAGTTCTAGCTGTACTTAAACATCCCATGCAAGGAGATTTACATAGCCCTAAAGATGCAGATGTACTTATTTTCCATGAGAGAAAAGCACTCAGCTATCGTGAGCAAGCAAATATTCCCCTCAAAATGGTTAAACCCTTTGAGATTGAGGTTCCCGATTATAAGGAATCATTAAAAGAGGCGTTAGCCAAGATAAAACTGGAATTAGCAGAAACTCATTCAGAATGGGCTGAGATGAGCCTTAGAGCCTTGGAATCGCTTGAAAAAGATTATAAAATATAAAAACGCTAAAGGCCAAATCAGTTTGAATGATTTGGCCTTTTATGCGAATTCATTTAATAACTTTGAGAAATCAATCCGATCCCCAATGGTCGTTGGTTCTGGTTTTTCTAAATAACGTTTATCCTTTTCAACGAGTTTGAATATATTAAAGGTAGTTAACGCATCATCAAGTGCACGATGATGTTTGCCTGTCCCTTCTTTCCCATATTCCTGAACTGCCTTCCAAAGTCCCGTTTGATTTTGGTCACCAAAGAATCGCTTATATTCCATAGAAAGATCCAGCTCTGAAGCCTTTAGCGGAAAAGCAACACCTGCCTTTAAACAATTATGACGAAGCACCTTCATATCCATATTTCCCCAAGTAACAATGGTTGTTTCATAATTATGCTTATTGAATTCCTCCAATTTTTTAACAAGTTCAAAAATAGATAAACCCTTGTCTACCTGCTGCTGAGAGATATGTAAAAAGGATTTACAGCGTTCAGTTAGTTTTGGGAATTTAAGTGGAGTAACAAAGGATGAAAACTGTTCTGTTACTTGATCATCTACGACCGCAACAATTCCAACTTCGATAATTTCCGCATAAAAATCCTTCATGCGAACATTCCGTTCAGGCATCGTAAACTCAAAATCGATAAATAAATGTTGCCGCCTTGCCCTCATCAATTTCACCACCTTTACGTTTACTCTTACTACATTATATAAAGAAACATGTACAAAAAATTGTGCTTTTTTTCTATTTTTTCTTATATTATAACACGAAATTAAATTTAATTTTTTAAATTTTAAATCAATAATCAGATAAAAAAGAACATCATTATTTTTTTAGCTTAATGACAGCCATCGTACATCTTGACACGCAAATCATGCGGTCTTGCTCATCAGTAATTTTAATATCCCAGACTTGAGTTGATTTCCCTTGATATAGAACAGTTGCAATCGCTGTAACCACACCCTCAGTTTTTGGCCGAACATGATTGGCATTAATCTCTAGACCCGCGACAGCCTCCGCTTCTTTATCTACCAATTCATATGCTCCTACACTGGCCACTGTTTCAGCCAAAGCAACAGATGCACCGCCGTGCAATAATCCAAATGGCTGGCGAGTCCGCTCATCCACAGGCATGGTCGCCATAACCCTTCCTTTTTCGACTAAGGTAATCTCAATTCCAAGAGAATGTAGCAATGTATTTTCAATCATTTAAGTTCCTCCTATATGTAAACAGTTGTTATCTATATAAACTATTCGCCTTTTTAACTAATTTTCCTTTAATTCATCATTTTCCGCATAAAAAAACAGCCCAAGAGCTGTTTTTTCAATTTAGTAATAATAAGGAGCACCGAAGCCGGGATAAAAAGCCCCAGGGTAGCCTATGGGCGGCGGGGGCGGGGGATAAAAGCCAGGATATCCGTAACCACCATAAAATGGCCGGCTAATTAATGCGCCTCCTAATAAGCCTCCTAAAAATCCTCCAAGTAATGGCAACCCGAAACCAATAAATCGTTGATCTTGAACTTGATGAGGGTTCCGATAATAAGGGTACATGCAGCAAAACCTCCTTCTTCTATACTTGCCTACACTATTTCATATGCGAAATGAAGGGTTTTGGAGTGGGCAAAAACAAAAGGCGGAAGCGCCTGTTTAGCGGCGTATGGACTGGAGCACTCCAACCGAGATAAAGGAAACACGAAGAGCGACAGCGATTCGATGTTGACTTATCGTAGGGTGGAGAGCGAAGTACACTAGCCGCTAGGCGCTGGAGCTGGATTCAGAGAACCATATCACTGTTTAACTATAAATAATTTTATATACCACAAAAAAGCCTCCGAATGTCTCGTGAGGCTTTTTCAAATCATTATTTCTCTATGGGTTCAAAGCGTTCAACAAATAAGGCAAGTGTCCGAGTCATGACTCCGGTTGCACCTGAAGGTCCTAGATCATGGTTTTTGGCTGTGGTGGCCGTCCCGGCAATATCTAGGTGCACCCATGGTGTCCCCTCGGCAAATTCACCGATAAAAGCCCCAGCAACCAACGCATGGCCTTCACTGCCAGGGGAATTATTTAAATCTGCAACTTTACTGTTTCTAACCCGTTCAATCTCTGTTTCAAACAATGGCAGCTGCCACATTTGCTCGCCCGCTTCTAGGGAAGCTTCCAAGACTTGATTATATAGTGGACCATGATTAGTCATGGCTCCCGTAGTATGGAGACCAAGTGCTGTAATTACTCCACCTGTTAAAGTGGCGACATCGACAAGATAGTCTGCACCATGCTGTTTCGCATAGGTTACCGCATCCGCTAGAACAAGCCGTCCTTCAGCATCAGTATTTAAAACCTCAATGGTCTTACCGGACATCGAGGTAATCACGTCATCAGGCTTAAAGGCATGGCCGCTAATCATATTATCCGTAGAAGGAATAACCGCGACCACATTTTGCTCGGGCTGAATTTCACCGATGATTTCCATGGCACCAAGAACCGCGGCTGCCCCGCCCATGTCAGTTTTCATCCCAACGATCCCTGATTTCGTTTTAATGGAGTAACCGCCTGTATCAAAGGTTATGCCTTTTCCAACTAAACCGATAACATCTTTCCATTCATCTTTCCCTTGATATTTAAGGACAATCATTTTAGGAGGCTCAGTTGATCCCTGGTTCACGGCAAGGAAAGCTCCCATTCCAAGCTTCTCTATTTCAGCTTTATCCAGGATTTCCACTTCGAAAGCATATTTACTTCCAAGTTCCTGTGCATATTTAGCTATATCTGTTGCGGTTAACATGTTGCCCGGAATGTTAACGAGCGTTCGTGCCGAATTGGTTCCTTTACCAAACGCATGTCCTACCGTTAAAGAAGCTAGGATTTCTTCTCCATCAAGGCTGTCACAATAAATCGTTAGATGATCCAGCTTTTTCTCTGGCTCGTTCGATTTTTGCTTGTACCCTTCAAATTGATAAGTTGAGAGGACAAAGGCTTCGCTCAGCGCATGGGCAGCGTCCAAACCATCCACTTGTTCAGTCGTAAAGGAATCTAAATAAACGGCTGCTTCTTCAAGTTTATTTGCCTTCACTTCCTTAAAGAGTCTTCCAAACGCAGATTTTAGTTTATCAAAGGTAAACTCCTTTTCCTTCCCCAGGCCAACAAACCAAATTCGTTTTGAGCCGATTTTCCCCAAACTATGTACTTTATTGATACTTTTTAACTTAGCTGAAATGTCACCTGATTTTACAAGTTCTTTTAATTGGCCATTGAATGCCTCATCGAGCAATGCTAATATTCCTGTGAATTTTTCAGGTTTATCAAAGAGTCCAATTACTAAACCTTCATGCTCTGTTGATAGTTCTAGTTCTTTTTTAACATCAAACAAATTACTTCACCTCCATATTATTCGTGTTTAATTATAGCGAATAACAGTGTTTATTTCGAGCAACTAATTATTATAAAATTTGCCTGTTGATTTCCGCTCCAGGCACTCCGCTCCAATCAACAGGGTGCCAAAATAAACAATAAGCTTTAAACACAGCCTAAAAATAAAAAACAGGCCTGCAGCCTGCTTTTATCTCTTCTCAGAACTTATATACTGCCCGCGGAAGACTTGCATCGATTTGTCTTCATTTAATGACTTAAGTGTTTGCTCTGTGAGTTTTCCATTACCTTTTTGTACCACATAGATATCAAGTTTCTTTTTCCCCCATTTATTATAAACATCCTCAACTGTTTCATAATAAAGGTCTAGTTCATTCCCTTTGATAGCCCCGCCCTTATCGGCAACCACACCATACCCATATCCAGGAATAAAGAGAATCGTTCCAATGGGGAATACATTTAGGTCTGCGGCAATCGTAGAAAACAAATCACGTTTTACTTTTACTCCGGAGTAAGTTATCCCATATTCAGGGTGGCCTTTACTTTTCCCTGTAGATTCTACTCCTGCTGTATAACCAGTGGCGGTAACCGTTTGTTTAGGATATTTCGACCAATCGATTTCGTTCTCCAAGGACCTTTGGGTTCCTGAAACAGGTTCAGTCGATGCAAGAACAGACCCAAATTGGTTTAAGAACAATTGTGCATTCACTCCAGAGATTGATTGGAAGGTCGCAAAGACAGCCATTAAGAAGAGACAAACCATGGCTAATCGCCTACTCCAATGTTTCATTTTGTTCATCAAAATTTTCACTCCTCCCAAAATATTCATTCCCAAGTTGCAGGAAAATATTCAAAATAGGAAAAGGGAAATTTTACATGTATTATTGCAAATCATAAAAAAAGGCTCTTACCAAGGAGGAATGGTCTGTCTTTCCCCTTGGTAAAAGCCTTAAAACATTTGGTATCCATTTTTCCGTAACAGTTTAATCGTGAAACCAGCAGCAACCGCACCAGCTAGTCCACTAATTAAAATAAGAATATCAGCAGTGGCTAACGAAGTAAACCTCTGGCCCAACTCACTAAACGCCATTTTACTATTTGTAAAATACTCACTAAAACTCACTTTATCTACAATAAAAATTGCCACAATAGGATAAACTACAGCCATTACCCACGACATACGTAGCAGCATATTTAGAATAAATCCAATTCCAAAAAATAAAACAAAGAAAAGTAAAATCGATATGATTAAGACAACAATGCTCATTTGCATCCGAGATTCCCCCTTATACATCAACACTTAGTGTACTGAATGTCGAAAAAGGAGTCAATATAAACGACTATTTTTCTTTTTACATACAAGAAAAAAGCCCCTCGAATAATTCGAAGAAGCATTTGAATGAATACAATTTATTCTTTTTTCTTGCCAGTTCCTTCGCAGCAGCTACAGGTTTCTGATCCCCCTAAAACTAGTTGAAAATAGCCTTTCCCGGAACAATAATCACATGTTTTTGAATCTACGATCTTTACCGTCATCCCTAGTCATCCCCTTATAATTAACTTAATTTTCTGATAATATACCAAGAATTTTCTAAAAAATAAAGGACGGAAATCCGGCAAATTTAAACGAGAAAGCGGATACATGTCAAGTTTTCTTACAATTACTTGTCGTTACTCAAATTTTCTAAAAATTACAAAAATAATTTATAAGCTGTATATCCAAACTGGTCTCCTGGGTTTAGATTATCAATCGCTTGCTTCGAGAAGGTAATATCATTTCGAATTAAATATTGGAGTATGATAGATGCATCTTTTTCATGGAGTAGTTTTTCTGGTTCCATAAATCTCGCTTCAAAAAGTTCGTTATCCTGATGACTCACCACCTGATCATTCACCGGTTCAAGTAGAAAATGGAGTAAATTATCGCTAATTTCTCCTTTAATCACACCAGTTCTTAGGCCAATAAGTCCCTTCACCTGACATTGGATGCCAGTTTCTTCTAATACTTCTCTAATAACAGCCTCATCCGCTGTTTCTCCCATTTCAACAAATCCTGCGGGCAGTGACCATTGGCCCTTCAAGCCGCCATATCGTTTCTTTACGACGAGCCATTTCCCCTCATTTGACCTGACAACCCCTGCAACAGCTAACCAAACCTTGCCCCGTTTTTCACGATTACTCACTTAAACTCCCCCTGACAAAGTATTACTTTATTTAATCATAACAAAAAAAGGACAGATATTTCTCTGCCCTTTTATCTATAATAATTTTAAAAAACATTAAATTTTCCTTTTTTCAATACAAGTCCGGCGCCGCCAATCATGTATAGTGAGCGATTATCGACTACTTTTTTCATGAAGGATGCTTTTGCACCAGTTAGTTTTTTACCAAAAACAACCCCGATTGCATCATCTTCGCCAAGGGAGCAAACGGTCCCTTTATTATCGAACTTGAAAGTCTCTAACTCTGATTTATTACGAACTAAAGCCGCGATATTGCGGGCACAAACTTCCCCTTGCTGCATGGCAATCTGTGCAGTTGGCGGATATGGACGGTTGATTTCTTCATTAATCATTAGTGAACTGTCACCAATCATGAAGATATTGTCAAAGCCTGGAACGCGTAAATCCGGCTGAACTTTGACCCGGCCTCTCATTGCTTCAAAGCCTGATTTTTCAACAATTGAATTCCCGCGAATTCCTGCGGCCCACACGACAGTACCCGCCTTGATTTCACGTGCTTCCTCTTCACCTTTAGCGACAAAGATGCCTTCTTCCGTACATTCCTTAATCGCTGTTCCGATTAAGAATTCAACACCTTTTCGTTCTAATTGTGATACGGCATAATTCACTAGTTCAGGATCAAAACCTGGTAATACTGTTGGAGCAGCTTCGACACAGATAATTTTTACTTTATGTGAATCTACATCATACTCATGGCATAATTCAGGAATTCTATTTGTTAATTCACCAAGGAATTCAATTCCCGTAAAACCAGCACCACCGACAACAATAGTCAAACGATTGTCGTTTTTCTCTTCTTCCATATTGTATGTCGCAAATTGGTATTCAATATGTTCACGCAATTGACGAGAGGAGTTTACATTTGAGATTCCAAAAGCATATTCTTTTAATCCTTTGATCCCAAATGTCTCTGGTTCACCACCAAGAGCAATAACGAGGTAGTCATAGTCGACTTCCCCTTTTTCCAAAATAACCTTCTTGTCCTCTTTGTTAATTTCTACTACAGTATCTTGAACAAAATCCACTTTACTGCGGTCAATTACATCACGGATATCATAACGTACACGGTCATGATGCAATGTGCCAGCAGAAGCCTCATGCAGCCATGTGGTTTCATAATGATAGTCATTTTTATTTACTAAAACAATGTCAGCTTCATTCACACCGATTAACTTCTGTAGGCGAACTGTTGTCATTAGTCCACCGTAACCAGCACCGAGAATAACAATTTTAGGCTTTCTCAAAGTGATCACTTCCACCCTTTATTTTTTAGATAATCCCTTTTTTCTTAGTTTCCACTGCTATGACCATTTTTATTTTATATAATAAAAAAATGTATGTGATATAATTCACGAATAAGGCTAAAAAAAACGAGTTACTTGAAATTCATATAGGTCAAGCAAGGTATTTGCTAAGAATGTGATTTTTTACTATCTGACATAAAAATGTACTTTTTATGTCACAAAAAATTAACAATCTATCCTCAATACATCTTATGCTACTTTCACACGATTATCAAGCAATTTTCATAAATTTTTCTCTAAGTTTTATAGATTATTAATTGGATTTGACTAATACACAATGTTTTAAAAATTGCCACAGTTGTGAATATTCTCGCTTAAAGATGTGAGAATTTTTAGTTTTATGATAATATAAATAAAGGAGTCTGTTACTACAGGTTGGGGGGATGCGGAGTGCAGGAGAAGCAAGAGGTTTATGATATTACCATCATTGGCGGAGGTCCTACCGGTTTATTTACGGCTTTTTACGGGGGTATGAGACAAACCTCGGTGAAGATTATTGAGAGCTTACCGCAACTGGGCGGCCAACTGTCAGCCCTTTACCCGGAAAAGTATATTTATGATGTTGCTGGTTTTCCAAAAATCCGTGCACAAGAACTAATAAATAATCTTAAAGAACAAATGAGCAAATTCAAACCTACGGTTGCACTAGAGCAATCAGTTGAAAAGTTAGAGAAACAAGAAGATGGAACGTTTAAATTAACAACAAACAAAGAAGTTCATTTTTCTAAAACGATTATTATTACAGCCGGCAATGGTGCCTTCCAACCACGTCGTTTAGAACTCGAAAGTGCCGCTCAATATGAGCGTAAAAATCTATATTACTTCATTGAGGATTTAAATCAGTTTGCAGGTCAAAAAGTAGTTGTTTTTGGCGGCGGCGATTCTGCAGTTGACTGGGCCTTGATGTTAGAGCCAATTGCTGAGCAAGTTTCGATTGTCCACCGCAGAGATAAGTTCCGTGCTCACGAGCATAGTGTAGAAAACTTATATAATTCCAAAGTATATGTGAAGACACCTTATGTTCCTGCAGAATTAGTTGGTGATGAAAGTGGAATTAAACAGGTTGTTCTTGAAACCGTTAATGGTAAAGAGAAGGTTACAGTAGATGTCGACGCTGTCATTTGTAACTATGGATTCGTTTCTTCCCTTGGACCAATTAAGGAATGGGGCTTAGCCATCGAAAAGAATTCGATTGTCGTCAATTCTAAAATGGAAACGAGCATCCCTGGAATCTATGCAGCTGGAGACATTTGTACCTATGAAGGAAAAGTGAAATTAATTGCCTGCGGCTTTGGTGAAGCTCCAACAGCTGTTAACAACGCTAAGGCCTTCATTGATCCGAAGGCAAAAATTCAGCCATTACACAGTTCTTCAATGTTCAATAAATAAGAAAAAGCGTCCTTTGTATGGACGCTTTTTCTTATTTATATTAGCATTCTTCCGGTGTACCAGTAGCTGTAGCCGTTCTAAACGATGACCCACATCCACATGATGCGATTGCATTCGGATTGTCAATGGTAAAGCCGCCGCCCATCATTGATTCCTTATAATCAATCTTGGTTCCTTGTAAAATCGCTGCACTCTCTTTATCGACTAAGATTTTAATTCCAAATTGTTCAAGTTTCAAATCATCTTCATTTGCTGTATGATCAAAGCCCATCCCGTAAGATAAACCGCTGCATCCACCGCCTTTTACGCTGACACGTAACAATGCGCCTTCTTCTTCGTTATGCTTCATCATTTCTTTAATATGCAGTGACGCCGCTTCTGTTAAAATAACTATATCATTACTCATTGTAATACCCTCCCTAAATGAGGCTTTAAATTAATTATATACACGTATGGTTAACTACTCAAATAATACGATTCCTTTGTACTATCCTATGAAATATATATAAATAAGGGAGCGGCAGTGCTCCCTATTTTAAAACATTGGATTATCTTCCAAGTATTGATAAATGTTATCGACCAATTCGTCAGGTGTTTTTCCTGTGACTACTTCTCCATTAACAAGAGCGTATAACGTAGTCGCACATTTACCGCAATATCCAAGACATCCATATTCAATAATATCCAAATTAGGATCTTTTTCTAATTTCTCAAGTGCTTTTTGTGCACCATTCGCAAGATTGCTTATACAAAATTCGATGATGGGTTGAATCATTGCTTTCACCTCTCCACAACTAATTATCCTACTCCATTTCATCCACTCCGTCAAATACCATGTATACTATATCGATGTCAAGAAAATCATGAAAATTGTTGTTATTTTGACATAATTCCGCTATACTCGAATGTGTTAAAGGAACGGAATTATTTTTCTACAATTTTTTTATGACACTTCAGCCAACTTTAAATATGAAAACGGGATATTCAAAGGGGAAATAAAAATGAAAAACCTTGTAATTCTTGGTGGCGGCTACGGTGGGATGAAGATTCTAAATGAAATTCTCCCCAACCATTTACCAGAGGATATGACGATTACACTAGTGGACCGTGTACCTTATCACTGCTTAAAGACGGAATACTACGCATTAGCAGCAGGAACGATTTCTGACAAAGAAGTAAGAGTTGCATTTCCGGAGCACCCACGATTAAAAGTAGTGTATGGTGAGGTAACCGGGATTCAAACAACTGAAAAAAAGATCACTCTAAAGGACGCTTCGCCTATCGACTATGATGATGTAATCATTGGTCTGGGCTGTGAGGACAAGTATCATGATGTTCCAGGGGCCGATCAGTTTACCTACAGTATCCAGTCTATTGAAAAATCTCGACTTACCTACTCCGTTTTAAATAATTTGGGACCTGGCTCAGTGGTTGGTATCGTGGGCGCTGGTCTAAGTGGTGTGGAGCTAGCAAGTGAATTAAGCGAAAGTCGCGAAGACCTAAACATCAAATTATTTGATCGGGGAAAACATATTCTCTCTGCATTCCCGGAACGTTTAAGCAAATATGTAGAAAATTGGTTTGTAAAAAACAATGTCGAAATTATTAACAACTCGAATATTACCAAGGTGGAAGAAAACTTATTATACAATCACGACCAGCCGATCCATTGTGATGTCATCGTTTGGACAGCAGGAATCCAGGCCAATAAAATTGTCCGCGCTATGGACGGGGATAAAGATGGAATGGGAAGACTAGTGATAAGCCCACTTCACCACCTGCCCAATGATGAACATGTCTTTATTCTCGGCGATTGCGCAAGTCTTCCTCATGCACCAAGTGCTCAATTAGCGGAAGGTCAGGCGGAACAAATTGTTGAAGTATTAAAAAGACGTTGGAAAGGCGAAGAGCCTCCAACATCTTTCCCGCAAATTAAATTAAAGGGGATCCTTGGTTCCCTTGGGAAAAAGCATGGATTTGGGATGATGGCAGACCGAGCTATTACAGGACGTGTCGCCCGTTTGCTTAAATCCGGGATTCTGTGGATGTATAAATTTCATAACGGGTAATATAAAAAGCGCGAGCGCCTTGAACAGGCGCTGGAGCTGGATTCAAAAAAGAAGCATTCCATTTTTGTGGAATGCTTCTTCCAATTATATAGCTGTATATCCATGTTTCTCTAGTTCGGAAAAAATAGTTTTCAATCTTGGGTTCCCTTCGCCAACGATTTTGTCTTTGATGACAACCACTGGATAAAACATATCCTCTTCGATCACTTTTTCTGCAAATGCAATCTTTTCATTCTCCCCACTTGGCTGATAAATATCCACATAGGTCATTTTAAATGGTTGGTCTGGAAATTTTCTCGCAATCGCTGCTTCTAGCCATTCATACGTTTCTTTGGAAGATGGTAAATTCACACAACTCGGGCACAATTGTTCCGCACCATAAACAACAATTTCTACTTCTGATTTCATCTAATCATTCCCGCCTTTTTATTTCAGGTTAACTCATTTTTACGATATTAACCACGAAAATGTCTATTAATGTGTGTTTTCCTAATTTCTGATAATGGATTTTTCACGATGATGACATTATAATATAGGTATAGGAAGGGAGTCGATTAATTTGGCAGAACAAGAAATTTTTGAACAAGTTCAAGAAGTATTAGATAAATTACGTCCATTTCTTCTTCGCGACGGCGGAGATTGTGAATTAGTAGATGTTGAAGAAGGTATTGTCAAGCTTCGCCTTTTAGGTGCATGCGGCAGCTGCCCTAGTTCAACCATCACACTTAAAGCTGGTATCGAAAGAGCACTTTTAGAGGAAGTACCAGGGATTGTGGAAGTAGAGCAGGTATTTTAATTATTAAAAAAGTGATTGCCATTCATAGGCAATCACTTTTTTAATGAAAACATGTTTTAGTACAGCCATTCCAATAAAGGCAGATTTAAACGCTTGATTGGAGCGTCCGTAAGTTGATAAAAACCCGCCAAAAATTGTTCATATTCTCCGGACTGTCGTAAAATTCTCATTAACTTTTCTTCCAATACCTTTTTGTCCTGTTCTGATGTGGTAATATAATAACTTTCAATACATTCAAAGTAATGAAGTGGGAAAATTAACCGGGAATACAATAATCGCCAGGAAAATGGCGACAAAGGAGCAACACTTTGATATTCTTCAAAAAAGCGCTTTAATTCCACATCATAGGTCTGGGAATTGTGAAGATATCTTTCCCTTGTCCATTCAGCTATGTCACGGCTGCGATGGTCAAATACCCAGTCAAACGGATTTTTGATCATATAATTATTGAGCGGTCCCCAAGTCTTTTGCGTAAAACGTTCATGACAAACCGTACCGCTATCCGTTTCAAGTGGTTCATCATCAATCTCGGTATCCACTAGATATTGAATAGCGTTTTCCGTTAAGCCTAGATAATAGGGGAAGGAATCAATAAACATCCGCTGAAATTCATCTTCAGGTGTTTGAAATAGAAGACCATTCCACACCTTTTCCATCTGCTCGAGCCGTTTTTCCCATAAGGACTTCCATTGTCCGATCCGGCTAGACCTCTCTATTTGAAAGGGAACTCTCCTGCCACGTTCATGGAATTTTGCTAATTTCCTGCCCAATTTAATTTTTTTCTGTTCTTCCGGTTGCCGATTTGCAAGGACACAATATTTATTTTTTTCCCATTCCGTAATTAAATGCCCTTCTTTGGACTGTAGAATGACGGGAACATTATGATCACCATAATTTCGTAAATGCTCCGCTATTTTCTCAAGTTCTGCAATATCTTCTTCTTCCTTACCCGCTGGTTTGGAGATTAAATAGAGCCAGCCATTTCCTCTTAACGCATCAAACCTTTCCAGTTTTACATATTCATCGACCGTAACGCCATATTGGTTTTCCAGCATTTTTTGAAGCATTTGTCCACCTCATTTCTTTCCCATTTCTTACCTCATATATATGTTTTAGGTTAAGAAAACTTGTTCCTGAATAGCTTAGAAAAATGAAGGAGAATATAAGGTTTTAACCATGCTCATTTTTAGGATTCTTTTGCATAAGTTAGAACAATACAGTATATATATAGTGAAAATCCACAGAAAAGGTGATCAGAGGAATGGCAGACGACAAAAACGTAAATCTAACCGAAGTAACTGCACGCAGATGGCTGAATGAAAGAGGCGTCAAAGTACAGGACATCGCTGATTTAGTTTTCTTTTTGCAGGAAAAATATCATGAAAACCTGAAAATGGAAGACTGTTTAGCAAACGTGGAACGCGTTCTTTCCAAGCGTGAGGTTCAGAACGCAATTTTAACAGGAATACAGCTGGATGTACTTGCCGAAAAAGGAATGCTTGAGGAACCGCTCCAATCCATTATCGGAACAGATGAAAGTCTTTATGGAGTCGATGAAATTCTAGCCTTTTCGATTGTAAATGTATATGGTTCGATCGGTTTTACCAATTACGGATATATCGATAAATTAAAACCTGGAATATTAGCGCATTTAAATGATAAATCAACAGGCGAGTGCCATACTTTTTTAGATGATATCGTCGGGGCAATTGCAGCTGCCGCATCGAGCCGACTCGCACACCGGGCTGCTAGGGCTGAAAGTGAAAAGAAATAAGCAGAAAAAGGATGGGAGTCCCCATCCTTTTTGAGTTAAAGGAAAGTATAATTTTCTGAACTTAGATTACTGTCTAGCTCCAGGCCATACGCCGCAAAACGGGCGCTTCCGCTTTTAAATTTCCCATTCATCTAAGGAATCAATCGTGTAAGTTGGCATCCGGTCATAGCCGGAAAGCAGTTCTTTTGTCGTTACCCCTGTATGTACTAGTAATGTATCCATCCCGGCATTCATGCCTGCTAAAATATCCGTATCATAATTATCCCCGACCATCAATGTCTCTTCTTTCGGTGTTCCAAGTACCTTTAAAGCCTGTTCCATGATGATTGCTTCCGGTTTGCCAATAAAAATCGGTTTGGTTTGAGTAGAAACGGTAATAACGGATGTTAGTGAACCATTCCCTGGAACCAAGCCTCTCTCTGTAGGGATTGCGATATCTCCATTAGTGGAAATGAACGTCGCACCGTTGCGGACGGCCAAACAGGCAACTGTCAATTTTTCATAACTGATCTCCCGGTCAATTCCTACCACGACAAACTCAGCATCTTCTCCTGCAAATTGCAGCCCCTTTTCCTCTATTGCTGTCCGTATCCCCTCTTCCCCAATCACATAAATGCGCGCATTATTCTTTCGTTCATAAATATAGTTGGCCGTCGCTTGGCTTGTTGTGAATACCTGCTTTTCTTCCGCTGGGATGTCAAACTGAGTCAACTTATCAGCAACCTGTGCTGGTGTCCTTGAGGAATTGTTTGTAACAAAAAGATAGGGTATCTGTTGATCCCGAAGTTTCTTCACAAAGTCAGATGCGGCTTCAATGCTCTCTGATCCCTTATACATGGTTCCATCTAAATCAATTAAATAACCTTTGTAATTTTTCATATCTCTCACTCCAAAAAGTTTTTTTCCATATATAACAAAAAGACCGCGCATAACGGTCTTAATATTTTATCAGTTTCTAAACGCTGAAACTGGTCCTAACTCGGTGGTAAGATATTCACGAACATTGGAAGCAAAATTCCCTAACTCATGTAAATGCTTTGTAAACATCTCTTGAAGTTCGTGATGATTAACATTCGTATAAGATTGGACAAGCATTTTCCGATATTGAATCAGGACTTTCAAACTACTTCCCGTTTCAGATGAAATAACTCTTTCATCCATTAAGATATCAATGATGTCTTCGTAACTGCCTGGGTCGCGCATAATAAACCCATCAATCATTGCATTTCCGACATCCAAAACGGACTCAATCATCATATGGTTTACACGCTCTAGAGCTGCCTTTTCAAGTGGGTTGGACCACTCTTTTTGGCTTAAGAATAGTTGAATTTGCATTTCTAAAAATTTCAGTATCTCTTCAATTTTTTCTCGATCAACAAAATACATTTGAGCACACTCTCCATTTTTCTAAGATGTTATATTTTTGCAAGCGCGGATGGCCTGGCATAGAAGAATCCTTGGGCTAAGTCAACATTATTTCTCTTTAGCACTGATGCTTCTTCCTCGTTTTCAATGCCTTCTGCGACCACGAGTGACCCTGCTTCTTTCGCAATCAGCATTAACCCTTGTAACATAGATTCTTTAACTGAATTTTTATCAATATTAGAAATAACTGAACGATCGATTTTAATAATATCCGGCATGATTTCACTGATACTACTCAAACTAGAATACCCCGACCCAGTATCATCCATAGCAATTTTATATCCCATTAAACGAAGCATCTTTATATTATAGATAAAATTCTTTAAGCCGTCGATTGAATCATTTTCAGTTATTTCAATTGTAATCTGTTGGGGAGAAATCCTAGGATATTGCTGGATTAGTTTTTTTAAATCACCTGTAAATCGAATATTCCCAAGTGTTAATGGAGTACAATTGATAAAGATATTCTGTTTGCATCTGGTTGCCTTGATTTGCTCGAATACTTTTTCGATGACAAGCAGTTCAAGATCATAAAGCATTCCAGTTTGCCTCGCAACTGAAAAAAGCAATCCCGGGTTCTCTAACATCGTTCCAGCAGGTCCTCGTGTGAGCATTTCCAAAGCCCTTACTTCTTTTGTAGACACATCAATTATTGGCTGTGCTAATAACTTAATTTCCTTCTTTGAAATAATTTGTTTCATAGAATAAACCATCTCATTCCATCCCAATTTAACCCTTTTTTCTGACATGGCAAAAGCCTGCCGCCGGGCACTTTCGACCGAATGCATGATAGAGTAGTTCTTCCTTTCAACAAACATATATCCTGATTCAAATTCAGGCTCGAGGGACGGGTAAAGTGGATGAAGGCTTTTTTCCACGTTATGTATTATTTTACCCATGATCGTATTAATTTCAGAAAGGGACTGCTGAATATATCCAATCTTTATAAACAGAGTCAGGCCCTCATTGTAATGATCATGGAGCGTAATGATATCTTCCTTGTCAATTTGCTGTTCAATGGTCATCCGAAAGAGTCTTTTGATGCGCTTTTGCAATTGTTCATACTTATATTGACCCAATTGTGCTGATATTTCGTTCATATCCTTTAAATTAAAAACCATCACAGCCACTTCATGTCCATTGTTCATGGCAGATGTTACCCCTTCCAATACAGGGTTACGTAAAATGAATGGAGGAGGATAAAAACGTATAGACGAAAGAGGTAATAAAATCTTTCCCCATTGCATTACATTTTTGACCTTTTCCATGTAACGACGGATCATTCAATCATTCCTCTCGGTAACAACTTTCGAGAATTCAAATTTATTGTAACATAATTTGACAGCCTTCGCGTTTTTCGATTGATAAAAACTTTGAAAATTGTGTAAAAATCTTTACTCCCCTTGATTGGTTTTATTTGTTACTATATAGAAGATGTCTAAAAATATCTATTTTTATTAAAGGAGACCATTAAATGAAAGAACGCTTTTTCTTATACGATGATACAGAAAATACAAAAACAAGATTTGTCAGCTTCGTTGGTGAAAATCAGCGCTTTGATTTAGCGATTGTTCAAAGTGACCGTCATTATGGAAAACATCTAGTTCTTGATATGCAAGGAAGCCGTTTTGCAATTATTGGCTTAGATGATTTGCAAGAGGAAGGATATTTAGAATTCGCATTTCAATTAAATGAGGAAGAAGCGGAGGAATTAAGATCCTTTTTAATGGAATTAGTGTAATGGTTCGTCATGAATTACGCTCCCTTTGAAAATAATAGTGCTAAAGGGGGCGTAAGCATGACAAAAAATGAAGAAGAAAAGTACACGGATTTATCCAATGTTGAAAAACAAAGGAACTTTCTTACAGCGGAAGAATTTCCAGAAGGTCCTTTTGGTTCAGCCATTCGTCAAGACGAACCAGTTGAGAACAAAAGCACACCATGGAAAGAAGGGCAACGGCCTTACAGTGCCTTTAATTATGAAAATAAAACCCTTCATCAAGATCTTCCTCGGCAAATGGACGGGGCGCATCCGACCCATGATGATTCAGAAACAGATCAACAGCCGCCTTATACAGAGTCAACATAAAGAAGGGCCAGCAACTTGGCCCTTCTTTTATTTTTTCACTTTTTTCAAGACAAAATAGGCACAGCCAAAATTACAGTATTCATACAGATATTCACTTAGCGTGCTAATTTTTGTATCGAATGTAGCTTTTTGGTTTTGGTCATCGAAAAACCCCTTTAATCGGAGTTGTCCATATCCCCAGTCCCCCACTACATAATCATATCTTGTTAAAATATCACTAAATCTTGCTTTAAGGGCTTCTTCGTTAAATCCGTTTCGGTGTTCTTGGACGATTTCATAAACGGCGTTGTTCATTATTATCAAGATATTTCACCTCTTTTGCCAGCTAATTCCTACTACCCATTATAACCGATTCCCCATCAATTACTAAGAAAAAAAATCACCTTATTGGCTATTCTAAGAAAAGGAGGTGTTTCAAATGAAAAAATTAGTTATCATCTTGGGATTATGCACGGTAACGGCCCTAACAGGCTGTACTAAGGATATGAGCAACCGAGATGTCTATGAAGAAAGCGGAAATACCATTAATGTCAACAATAAAAGGCATGACCTCTACAATGAAGGAGCAAGCCGTGGGATGCGTAATGTGAGTAACAATTACGGCTTTGTCCGTCATCAAAAAAGTCCGCTAATGAACGATAATACGGCTAATGACCATTATTCTGCATTAGACCGTGAACAAGCGGCCAATATTATAAGTAAATTAAGTACAGATATTCCCAATGTAAGTGATGTATCCACACTTGTCACAGACCAAGAAGTGTTAATTGCTTATAATACCGATTCAAAAGACCGTAATTTGACTGCAGATCAAGTGAAAAAAACAGCAATGTCCGTCGTTCCAAGGTATTACCATGTCTATGTTACTGACAATACAGTGTTAAGGAGAGATGTAGAAAATTTGGCAAACGTTGATTCCACAAGCCGAAATGCCCGTAATCTGGTCAATGGGCTAATCACACAGATGAAAAAATCACCGCAGGGGCAGCGGATAAATGCAAGTGAGGATGAAAATGGGCGAACTGCGGACGACAATATCGGTAGAGACAATCGATAAAAAAAGAGTTCAGTCGACTTGACTGAACTCTTTTTTTTAAGCTTCTTGAGCATTTTCTTCCCCAAGCATTTGCTTGTGTTTCGCTGCTGCGTTCACTTGCTCGTCAGCATGATAGGAGGACCGAACTAGCGGGCCTGCTTCACAATGACTAAAGCCTTTGCTTAATGCAATTTGCTGTAATTCTTTAAATTCATCTGGGCTATAATATTTTTCAACCTTGAGATGACTTTTTGTCGGCTGTAGATATTGACCAATAGTCATAATATCGACGTGATTTGCTCTTAAATCATCCATCACTTCAAGTATTTCTTCCTTTGTTTCCCCAAGTCCAACCATTAAACTCGATTTTGTTGGAATATTCGGCTGCATTTCTTTAGCACGACGGAGGAATTCAAGGGAACGATCGTATTTCGCCCTAGCTCTTACTCTAGGGGTCATCCGTTTAACCGTCTCGATGTTGTGATTTAAGATATCAGGTTTTGCATCCATTAACAGACGTAAATTTTCTTCTTTCCCACCCATATCAGATGGAAGAACTTCAATACTTGTAAATGGATTTTTGCGGCGAATAGCTCGGACTGTTTCGGCAAAAACAGCTGCTCCGCCATCCCTAAGATCATCACGGGCTACTGCGGTGACCACGACATGTTTTAAGTTCATCAATTGAACGGAGTCCGCCACTCTTTCAGGTTCTTGCCAATCCAACTCTGTTGGCAATCCAGTTTTAACTGCGCAGAAACGGCATGCGCGTGTACATGTATCACCAAGGATCATGAAAGTAGCCGTACGTCGCTCTGCCCAGCATTCATGAATATTAGGGCAGCGTGCTTCTTCACAAACCGTGTGAAGGTTTTTTTCACGCATCATTTTCTTCAAGCCCGTATAGGACTCATTTGTGTTCAGTTTTATTTTTAACCAATCCGGTTTTCGTAAAATATCTTCTTTCTTACTCATTAATGCTACACCCCTTGAAGCTAGAAATGGATCCTCATTGTCACTTTAACATACTAAAAAAATAACGACAAGCATATCGGGTTATATTATCATGATGAACTGTTCCATCAGCAAAAAATATTGTTTACCATTTATTAACCATAATGAAATGGTTTAGAAAACATAAACTAACCTTGTACATTAATTGGAAGGAGGATTCTTGTGCGGGCTGTTCTATTATTGGGAACTTTTCTTTTATTCTTTAGCACTTCATTGGCTGTTACGGACGTTTGTGCCGCGGCAAATGAACCGAATCCATACCAAGAACGAATGAAGCTTTATAAGAAGGTGGAAACCGTTACACAAATTCCTTGGTACTATTTAGCGGCCATTGATCAATACGAAAGAAGCATCCGCCAGGTCCGCAAAGACTTACCTAAACCAGATAGTGTGATCGGCATCTATTTTCGCCCAGAAGAATGGTCTGGATTAACCAATCCAAATCCTTTGGAAGAAAACCCAGCCACGATTCAATTTTTTGATGGAAAAGGTGTAGATGGAGATGGGGATGGGAAGGCAAGTGCTAAAAATGATGAGGATGTCCTCTATGCGTTTGCAAAATATCTCCTATCATACGGTGTCGATCATGATAATATAAAAATCGGCTTATGGAATTACTATCATCGTGATAAAACGGTTAGTATCATTGCTGGAAAAGCAAAAATATATCGGCATTTCGGTCGGATTGACTTAGATACTCAAGTATTTCCTGTCCCAATTCGCAGTAATCACAGTTACCGGAGCACGTGGGGGTCTGCCCGAGGCTGGGGCGGCCGAAGGATACACGAAGGTACTGATATCTTTGCTGGTTACGGCGTTCCTGTTCGAGCAACAAACTATGGGATTGTTGAAATGAAAGGCTGGAATAAGTTTGGTGGCTGGAGAATCGGTATTCGCGATATTAATAATACGTATCATTACTTCGCCCACTTAAGCGGTTTTGCTAAGGATTTAAAAATCGGTCAAGTGGTTGAGCCAGGAATGCTAATTGGCGGTGTAGGAAGTTCTGGTTATGGCCCTCCTGGAACCTCAGGAAAATTCCCTCCCCATTTACATTACGGGATGTACAAAGACAACGGTGTCACCGAATGGTCTTTTGATCCTTACCCGCATTTAGCCAAATGGAAGCGGATGGAACGGATGAATGCACGTAAAAAATAGGACCTTCCACTGTGGAACGTCCTATTTTTTCGTATCTGATTTCTTCACGTCTGCCTGTTTATCAGGAAGTTGAATTGATGGGGTAATCCCGCCGCCGCCATTATAAAATTGCGGAACATCTCCTTGGATGAGCGAACCATCCACGGGGATACTTTGTGTCAGTTTGGTGATCTTTGTAGCAAACGGAGTGATGATTTGGACAGAGACTTCAATATGAATCGAAACATCGACCCAGGTATTATTAATCCCTACTTCTTTCGTTTCAATTTTAACATCTGGCTCCACTTCACCAATTGCATGAAACTTAACCGGAATTTTCGGTCCTATATTTCCTAATAATGAAATATTGGTTGCTTGGCCAAGCGGGACGTACCAAATAATCCCGTCTTCCTTATTTGAATTTTGAGTTTCTATTTCTACATCGGTTAACTGCTCCAGTGAGGCAAGATCACCTTTTTTGGCTGCTTTCAGGTTCTTTTGAATTTGTGCGGTTGTTTCCGCTAAGACCCGGTTTATATAAACTGTATTGAGCTTCACATTTGACGCCTTTCCATTTTCACTAGGCAGAATCACAATGACTTCATTGTCTTCCCCTGTATCAGTTGTCCGTTTTGTGATCGCCTTATTGATGACTAATGAAGCAATATTTCGGGTTTCAGAAGTAGCAATTCTCATCAAGGTAGGTTCAATACCCTTATTTACAAGCCATAATCCAGTCGCGGTAGAAAACAGAAAAAAAACAAACGTCAATAGCATGACATAACGGAAAGGCAACGGTCCCTTTTTAGGTCGCCGTCTGCGAAACTTCGCCAAGAAAATCACCCCTTCAAGCTATATGTATGCTTTAAAAAGAGGAACTAGCCTAAAAATGTACCTAAAAATATTGGGTAATGGCAACAATAGAAAAAAGCTTGCTGTCTCTAGCAAGCTTTTTAGATCATTTTTAATAATGCGTCTCTGCCAATCATGCCAGGGTGAATGCCTAATTCCTCTGCTTCAACAGTAACAGACTCTAACGGGGCATTCAGAAGCTGTTCAATGGTCCTTACTCCGACAGCACGGCCTGCAATTATTTTGCGGTCCTTTAGCTTTTCGTTTAACAGCCCTACGTCTAAGGCGCCACACATGATATACCCTTTATCATTTGAGACCGATAGCAAGGTTGTTTTCGGAAGTAAAACTGAAACACCGATAAACATATGTCCATTTATATTAATGGGTAAAAGATCAACCACAGATTCCCCACACTCCTTTCCTCTCTATCACATTATGATTAGAAATGAAAAAGCGTGTTTATGGGCTATGATTACCTTTGTAATTTCCACTTTAAGATATCGCGAAGAAATTCCGGTAAGAAATATTTCTTTTCCTTATATGGCAGTACCTCTTTGAAAAAGTGGCCAAATGTGAACATATCCGGAAGAGCCAAACTATATTTGCGTTTATGTTCCAAATGCATTCCATTTACGAGGATGATTTCATCATGGAAGCTAATTTGGTCGTAGACAAATACTCCTAGTAGGGTCCCTCTAAATCCAAGACCTTTAATGTGTCTATGGACTAACTCTTCATTTTTTGATTCCCACAATACCTTTTCTAATTCAAGACCAGTCAGTTCAACTACACATGGATTTATCGGATGCGGGCAGATCTTTAACAAATCGTATACCGTAACATCATCCTCTAAAGAGCCTAAGAGGAGTCCCGCGTTAATCATCGCACAATCGGTTTGACACCATTCCCTTAACGACCTGCTGAGCATTCGGGAAAATTCCGTTTCCTGAAACAGGTCGGTTTTAAGTGGTGTTTTTAAGGTCGTTACTTTTTGATTTAATAAGGCTTTTCCTTTGGAAAGATATGCGTCTATTAGTTCCTGCTCATTGTGAACCATTGGCAGTTCTTCCGTGTCATAAAGAATGGCTTCTTTATTTGTAATTGTTTTTTCTTCGTTTACACTGAGTGTGATGTGCCCCACAAATTGTCCATACTTTCCAGCCGCTCCAAGGAGGGTATTACCTACGAACTTTCCTTTTTCAAGAAAGTGGTGGGTGTGTGAGCCTAAGATGACATCAATATTAGGAAATTCAGTTGCAATCGATTCATCTTCATTCAGACCGAGATGGGAAAGTAGAATAATGATATCCGATTCAGCTTTTAATGGTTCCAGCCATTTCTTTAGTTCGTTGATTGGTTCGGTCACCTTCCATCCTAATAATCCATACAGATGGGCAAAGTGTGCGGTTAGACCGATGACCCCCACCCTCGTTCCCTTGTTCGTATGATATACCTTATATGGCTTTACCCAGGTAGGATATCCTTCGTTGGGCTGATAAAGGTTTGCTAATAATACATCAAACTGAGCATGTTCATAAAGCGTATTTAAGTCGTTATAGGGAAGGTTAACACCTTCGTTATTCCCGATTGTTACCGCTGTATACTGGCTTTCATTTAAAAGGTCGATGTTTCCTTTTCCCTTAGTAGCCTCAGTGAAGGGATGCCAACGGTCAATAAAATCGCCAATGTCAAAGAGAAACACATCCTCATCCTTTTTCTGATGGACTTCATTTTTATCAGCTAGGAATTGCTTAATACGCGGCCAATTTTCTATGTGACTGTGGACATCATTTGTATGATAAATATGTATGGTTTCCATTCTGTACCTACCCAAAAATTCCTTGATAAATTAAACGAATCCCAACAACAATGAGGATCGTCCGTAAAATTAAGACAATCGTTTTACTCTTAAGTCTTGTGTTTAAATAAACACCTATTTGAGCTCCAATCCATGCCCCTGGAACTAATGCCAGTGCGTACATCCAGTTAACATTTCCTAAGGTAATGTGCGTAATCGAGCTAAGTAATGAGGTTGGTAATATCATAAACATCGATGTTGCCGTAGCTACATGAGGCGGAAAAAAGAAAACCAAAATCATCGTTGGAACCAGTAAGGAGCCGCCGCCCACCCCGAAAATCCCTGATATAAAACCCACAACAAAGGCAATCAGAACGGCCATAACTGGATTATATCCATATTCTAAGGTATTCCCTCGATTATCGGTAAACGTACGGACGATTCCCCGGTCCTTCTTATATGGTAATGGCTTTAATTTATCTTTTAGTAATAAGATAATCGAAACAAAAATAATAAATAATCCGAAAAAGATATTAAAGGCCTTCATCTGTAATCCTTCTGTTACCCACGCGCCCAAAATACTTCCGGGACCGCTGCCAATCAAGAAAATCAAGCCGCTTTTATAATCAATGGTCTTGTGTTTCATATACGCTAAGGTGGAAGAAAGTCCTGTAAAAATCATCGTAAAAAGGGAGGTTCCCACCGCGACCTGTGGTGTTACATGCCCAAAGGCTGACAGTGTTGATAAATAAAGTAATGAGGGAACAATTACAATCCCGCCACCTAAACCAATGAGCGAGCCTAATGAGCTTCCGAGTATACCGATAATTACGATTATGATCCATTCCATGTTATTCCTTCTCCTAACTTTTTATAGTAGATCCAACTGGCGTGGAGCAAGCCCCTTGTATTCGAGCTGCAAAAGATTGATCATTTCATTTGCATTATCAGCTGCATCTCCGCCAGAATTGTTGTTAAAAAGGAGATAGATATCTTTCGATTCTTTGGCTAATTCTTGAATGGAGTTTGCCCATTCTTCTAACTCTTTTTGGTTATAGCGGTATAGATACCGAACCTCGCGCCAATCCACTCCGACTCGTTTTTGCCAGCCATGAAAATTACGGCCATGAAAGCGGACGAGGACCTTCTCAGGGGTGGTAGATTGCAGGACCGTTGGGATGGACCCTTCTCCTGATTGTGGTTCATCGCAAATGCTATGGATCCATTTTCCTTCCGTCATAAACTCAATGGTTTTTTGACGATATTGGGGGGCAAACCAGGATTGGTGTCTGAATTCTAATGCAGATGGGATATCCCCCATTTCCTGCTTGCACCATCTTAGGTATTGGACATTTTCTCTCGTACACGTAAACAAGGGTGGAAATTGAAAGAGGGTCATGGCTAATTTATTGGTTTCTATGTAAGGCTCGAGCGATTCTTTGAAAGCTCTAAACATCGCTTGTTTATTTTCAAACGGAATTTCTCCGCGCATATGTCCGGTCATTCCTTGGTAGGCTTTGACGATAAACTGGAAGCTAGTCGGTGTTTCATTGACCCACTTTTCCGCATTTCTTTTCGGCTGAATCGCATAAAATGCCGAATCTACTTCAACAATCGGAAAATGGCCTGCATAGGCTTTTAGCTTATCCCGTGAGGATATCTGACCTGGATATAAGCTATCATGATCGCCCCAGCCCGTTACGCCAATATAGATCAAAAAACTCACCTCCAACTATTAATAATAGCATAACCATTTTTGAAAGGTGGTAATTTTTGAAAAGATGATTGTCGCCAGTATTGGGGTGATATCCTCCAAGTGTTTTATGCTTTCGCTAGTAATGTGGCGCTTTCCGCCAGTGTTGTGGCGCCATCCGCCAGTAAAGTCACGCCTTTCGCAAGTTATGTGGCTATCGAGAGTAAATTGACCTTATCTGAGAGTTTCCCCAATCACCAGCACAAAAAACCCGCCTGCCATCCTTGGCAAGCGGGTTTTTAATTAAAACTATTAACCAATAGAGCCTTCCATCTCGAATTTGATAAGACGGTTCATTTCAACGGCGTATTCCATTGGTAATTCTTTTGTAAACGGCTCGATAAAGCCCATAACGATCATTTCAGTTGCTTCCTGTTCTGAAATCCCACGGCTCATCAAGTAGAAGAGTTGCTCTTCAGAAACCTTAGAAACCTTCGCTTCATGCTCAAGTGAGATGTTATCGTTTAAGATCTCATTATAAGGAATCGTATCTGATGTCGACTTGTTATCCATGATTAATGTATCACATTCGATATTAGAACGGGCACCGTCTGCCTTACGACCGAAGTGAACGACACCGCGGTAAGTTACTTTACCGCCATGCTTAGAAATGGACTTCGAAACGATCGTTGATGATGTATTTGGTGCTAAGTGAATCATTTTTGCACCTGCATCTTGGTGTTGACCTTTACCAGCAATCGCGATAGAAAGTGTCATCCCACGTGCGCCTTCACCTTTTAAAATAACGGCTGGATACTTCATGGTTAATTTCGAACCGATGTTGCCATCAATCCATTCCATTGTCGCGTTAGCTTCACAAACCGCACGCTTAGTAACCAGGTTGAAGACGTTGTTCGCCCAGTTTTGAATCGTTGTATAACGGCAGTATGCATCCTTTTTAATCACAATCTCAACGACGGCACTGTGCAGAGAGTTGGTTGTATAAACTGGTGCTGTACAACCCTCAACATAATGCACATGGGCGCCTTCATCAACAATGATTAACGTACGTTCAAATTGACCCATATTTTCTGAGTTAATTCGGAAATATGCCTGTAATGGCGTATCCACTTTCACACCCGGTGGTACATAGATGAACGAGCCGCCAGACCAAACAGCCGAATTAAGAGCTGCGAATTTGTTGTCTGTTGGCGGGATAACCTTTGCCCAGTGTTCGCGGAAAATATCTTCATTTTCCCTTAAAGCTGAATCTGTATCCTTAAAGACAATACCTAAATCTTCAAGTTCTTCCTTCATATTGTGATAAACTACTTCAGATTCATACTGAGCAGATACCCCAGCAAGGTACTTTTGCTCCGCTTCAGGAATTCCTAGTTTATCGAAAGTAGCCTTGATTTCTTCCGGTACTTCATCCCAAGACTTCTCGGATTTCTCAGATGGTTTTACATAGTAAGTAATTTCATCAAAGTTTAATGCGTTCAGATCGCCGCCCCATTGTGGCATTGGCATTTTGTAAAAATGCTCAAGCGACTTCAAACGGAAGTCTAACATCCATTGTGGTTCATTCTTCAATTTAGAAATTTCTTCTACTATTTCAGATGTTAAACCACGCTTAGATCGGAATATGGAAACGTCTTTATCGGCAAAACCATATTTATAATCACCGATTTCCGGCATTTTTTTCGCCATCGTCGTGTTCCTCCATTCTTAGAAAAGCGGAAACGCCTTTATTTCAGGCGCTGAGGCTGAATCATGGCCCTCTCCCAACCGCGTTTTCTTCATTTTATTCTTTTTCCTCGTTTTTCAATCCCTTTTCCATTGCTTTCCAAGCTAAGGTTGCACATTTGATGCGGGCTGGGAATTTAGCTACACCCTGAAGTGCCTCGATATCACCTAAATCGATATCTTCGTCATACTCTTTGCCTTGCATCATGTCAGAAAAGATTGTTGAAAGTTTTAACGCTTCTTCAATTGTTTTCCCTTTAATCGCCTGGGTCATCATTGATGCGGATGACATGGAAATCGAACAGCCTTCGCCTTCTTGCTTTGCGTCAACCACGATTCCATCAACCACCTTAAGAGTCAGTTGAATCCGGTCCCCACATGTTGGGTTATTCATATTAATCGTCAGACTGCCATCATCTAAAACGCCACGATTACGTGGATTTTTATAATGGTCCATTATCACCCGACGGTAAAGATTATCTAAATTAGAAGACATCGCTGAAATACTCCTTTGTTTTAACAAGTCCTTCAACAAGTTTATCTATATCATCTTCTGTATTATACAGGTAAAAACTGGCACGAGCTGTCGCTGAGGCTTTTAACCATCTCATTAGCGGCTGGGCGCAATGATGTCCAGCACGAACCGCAATTCCTTCTGCATCTAGAACAGTTGCCACATCATGAGGATGAACATCACTGATATTAAAGGTAACCAGTCCTGCCCGCTTCGCTGGGTCAAGTGGACCATAAATAGTCATTCCCTCAACTGCTGCCATTTTTTCTAAAGCATATGCAGCAAGTTGATGTTCATGCTCGGCAATCTGGTCTAAGCCCACTTCATTTAAAAAGTCGATGGCAGCGCCAAGACCAATGGCCCCAGCAATGATTGGTGTACCGCCTTCGAACTTCCACGGCAGTTCTTTCCATGTTGATTCGTACAATTGCACGAAATCAATCATTTCGCCGCCAAATTCGATTGGTTCCATATTTTCGAGCAGATGTTTTTTTCCATAAAGGACTCCAATGCCTGTTGGACCGCACATTTTATGTCCTGAAAAAGCAAGAAAATCACAATCTAAATCTTGAACATCAATCTTCATATGCGGCGCACTTTGTGCTCCGTCGACGACCATAATTGCTCCGTTTTCATGGGCAATCTGCGCAATCTCTTTCACTGGATTAATGACGCCAAGGACGTTGGATACTTGCATAACAGAGACTACTTTTGTGTTGGTAGTAATGGTTGCACGAACGTCATCGAGTGAAATGGTTCCATCTTCTTGTAATGGAATGTATTTCAATTGAGCACCAGTTCGTCTCGCAACTTGCTGCCACGGAATGATATTACTATGGTGCTCCATATACGTAATGACGATTTCATCGCCTGCTTTTAAATTCGCCGCCGCATAGCTTGCTGCTACGGTATTAAGAGCGGTTGTTGTTCCTCTTGTAAAAATCACTTCTTGAATAGACTTGGCATTGATAAACTTACGAACCTTTTCCCTTGCACCTTCGTAAGCATCAGTTGCTCTTGTTCCTAGTGTATGCACACCACGATGGACATTGGAATTGATTTCACGATAATATTTTTCAATCGCCTCGATTACTTGGATGGGTTTTTGAGATGTTGCAGAACTATCCAAGTATACTAATGGCTTCCCATTGACTTCTTGATCTAAGATTGGAAATTGTGCGCGAATATCCCTGATATTCATTAGCGCACTTTCCTTTCAATTACTTCAGTTAACTGTTTCTTTACTCCTTCAATCGGCAGTTGATTAACTACTGGAGCTAAGAATCCATGAATAACTAAGCGTTCAGCTTCTTCTTTACGAATTCCGCGGCTCATCAAGTAATAAAGTTGAACAGGATCAACTCGACCTACAGATGCTGCGTGACCAGCTACAACATCATCTTCATCAATTAAAAGAATTGGGTTGGCGTCGCCACGTGCTTTTTCACTTAGCATCAGAACACGGGATGTTTGCTCTGCATCCGATTTAGATGCACCATGCTCAATTTTACCAATTCCATTAAAAATCGATGTAGCACTATCCTTAGCAACACCATGATTCAAGATATTTCCTACGGTATGTTTTCCGAAGTGAACTACCTTTGTGGTAAAGTTCTGTGTTTGGTCGCCACGTCCGACAACCACTGTTTTTGTATCGCCCGACGAACCATCGCCAAGTAGGTTAGTCGTATTTTCTGAAATAGTATTCCCTTCATTCATTAAACCAAGGGCCCATTCAATTTTGGAATCTCTGCCAGCAACGCCGCGACGATTTACATACGTAGTAATACCTTTAGCCAAGGTATCAACAGCACCGTACCTTACGCTCGCGTTAACATTCGCAATGACTTCAGTCAAAATATTAACTAATGCATTAGAAGTTTCCACAGTTGAAATGTAGTTTTCAACATATGTCACCGTACTATTATCTTCAGCAACAACAATTACGTGGTTAAACAAATTCGCCTCGGCATCATCTTGCACAAACACTGCCTGTATAGGTTCAGAAACTTCTACATTTTTCGGAATGTATAAGAAAACTCCTCCGTTAACAAGGGCCGCATTTAGAGCTGTTAAGCGATGTTCATCGGCATTGATGGCCTGAGTTAGATAATACTTTTTCAGGACGTCACCATGTTCTTTCGCAGCGGTAAAAATATCTGTAAATATAACACCTTGGCTTTTTAGTTCTTCAGATAAAGATAAAAAAGCTGGAGTTTGATTGCGTTGAATATATAAATTTTTATTTTCGGCTTCCATGTCAATTAAGGCTTTTACTTCTTCTGGTAATTCAGCAAGAGAAGTGATGGGAGCACTTGTTACCGTATGTTGAGTGAACTGGGTGAAGTTCCATTTATCAATCTTTGTTTTATCAGGTCTTGGCATTGGAAGCTGTTCAAAATCAGCTAATGCCTTAAGACGGAGCTCCTCAAACCAAGCAGGCTCGCTTGTTTCTTTTGAAAAAGAGCGAACATTTTCCTGATCAAATGATAATTTGATTTCTGTTGTCATTGTAATCCTCCTAACCCTCTCTTACGCTTCTTGCCCAACTGTTTCATCTTCAATTCCAAGTTCTTGTTTGATCCAGTCATATCCTTCAGCTTCTAAGCGTTGTGCTAGTTCAGGTCCGCCTGATTTTACAACACGGCCCTGCATCATTACATGCACATGGTCTGGAGTGATATAGTTTAAAAGTCGTTGATAGTGTGTAATCACTAAGCATCCGAAATCTTCGCCGCGCATTTCATTGATTCCTTTTGAGACTACTTTTAGAGCATCGATATCTAATCCGGAGTCAATTTCATCTAGGATCGCGATTTTTGGTTCTAACATCATTAATTGCAAGATTTCGTTACGTTTTTTCTCACCGCCGGAGAAGCCTTCGTTTAAATAACGTTGTGCCATATCAAGGTCCATTTCAAGGAATTCCATTTGCTTATCCATTTTACGGATAAACTTCATTAATGAAATTTCATTTCCTTCACCTAGGCGGCTATTTAGTGCTGAACGTAAAAAATCGGCATTTGTCACGCCGTTAATTTCACTTGGATATTGCATTGCTAAGAATAGTCCAGCACGCGCGCGCTCATCCACTTCCATTTCAAGGACATTTTGTCCATCTAGAGTGATAGATCCGCTTGTTACTTCATATTTTGGATGGCCCATAATAGCAGAAGATAAAGTGGATTTACCTGTTCCATTTGGTCCCATGATTGCGTGGATTTCTCCACCCTTTATTTCAAGGTTAACACCTTTTAAAATTTCTTTCCCATCAATTGCTACATGTAAATCTTTAATCGTTAACGTTGATCCAGCCATATCTATACCTCCAAAGAGAAAGTGTTGTATCATGTAATCGGGTCATTTGATAACCCTATTCTCATTTTATTCTCATTCCAATCTTATAACAAATGAAATGTATTAGCAACTCTAAAACAGTAAAAACATAACATCTGTTTTCATTAAGCTAGTACCAAATGAGAATGAAAAGTGACTTTTAATGAAAATTCAGACTAATTCTATTTAGGAAGAATTCACCCGAGTAAAATCATACCTCATTTTTTTACTTTTTGCCAATGGAATTCAGGTCTAATGGTCTTTCTATTTTTACCCAATGAAACGTTATAAATGTATACCGCTTTAGACAGCAGCAAAGAAAAAGCCAGTGTTTCCACACTGACTTTCTTCCTACTTATAACTTATTCAGAGACCGGTACAACGGCACCTTTGTATTGCTTTAGGATGAAGTCTTGGATTTCTTTTGAATGTAGAACTTCAACTAATGCTTTAATTGATTCTTTATTTTCATCACCTTTACGGACAGCAATCACGTTTACGTATGGTGATTCTTTGTCTTCAATGGCAATGGAATCTTTAACAGGGTTTAAGCCAGCATCAATCGCATAGTTAGAATTGATAAGTACAGCGTCGCCTTCGCCATTGTTATAGATTTTTGGTAGTAAAGCTGCTTCATAATTTGTATCAAACTTTAGGTTTTTAGGATTTTCAACAACATCTTTCAATTCTGCTTTTGTTTTATCAATGCCTTCTTTTAATTTGATAACTCCTTCTTTTTCAAGTAAAGAAAGAAGACGGCCGTGGTCAGCTACTGAGTTGCTCATGATTAAGTGTGCACCTTTTGGAAGATCACTTAGCTTTTTATATTTTTTAGAATAAACACCAATTGGCTCGATATGGATACCGCCAGCGTTCACAAAGCCATAACCATTCTCTTTATTTTGTGATTCCAAGTATGGGATGTGTTGGAAATAGTTAGCGTCAAGTTCTTTTGAAGCTAAGGCTTTATTAGGTAACACATAGTCTTGGAATGTTTTGATTTCTAAGTCAATACCTTTTTCTTTTAAAAGCGGCTTTGCTTGTTCAAGGATTTCAGCATGGGGAACGTTAGATGCTCCGACAACTAGTTTAGTTGTTTTTGCTTCGTTACCAGTAGTACCCTCTGATTTTTCCTCCGACTTGCCACAAGCTGCGACAACAAACACAATCGATAATGCTAACAATAAACTTAATAATTTTTTCATCTTGACCTCTCCTTTATCTTTTATCTAATTTTGAAGTGATAAAATCACCGATAAACTGAATGATAAACACAATAATTAAAATGATGATGGTTGCGACTAAGGTTACATCGTTTTGGTTGCGTTGAAATCCTTGGAGGAAAGCGAGACTTCCTAAACCTCCTGCTCCAATTACACCTGCCATTGCTGTGTAACCAACAAGAGCAATCGCGGTTACGGTTATCCCAGAGACCAGCGCTGGCATCGATTCTGGTAAAAGAACCTTCCAAATGATCGTCCCAGTTGTGGCACCCATTGACTTTGCTGCTTCAATAACGCCTTTATCAATTTCCCTGAGGCCAATTTCCACCATCCGTGCATAAAATGGCGCAGCCCCAATTATCAATGCTGGCAATGCAGCATTTTCACCAATCATGGTTCGAAAAAGTATCGTTGTAAACGGGATTAATAATACAATTAATATGATAAATGGGATGGAACGGAATATATTCACTACGCCGCTAATGACGACATTAATGGGTTTATTACTCCACAGGCTTCCTTTTGAGGTAAGAAATAACAACAACCCCAGCAGGATACCCAGTATAAATGTGGCAACAACGGAAATCCCTGTCATGTAAAGTGTTTGTCTGGTTGCTTCCCACATCGCCGGCCAATCAAAATCTTCGAAATACGGTTTACTATTCACTTGTAACCACCTCCACTCCTACTTGCTGTGAACGAATATAGTCGACTGCTTTATTGACTTCTGCTTCGTCCCCATCAATATGAATGAATAAGGTTCCATAGGACCCGCTTTGGGTTTGCGAAATCTTCCCTTGCAAGATATTAACTGTCACGTTATTATGGCGAATGACATTTGTAATGATCGGCTGTTCAACAGATTCCCCAATAAAGGTTAATTGAACAATTTGACCGGAACGATAACGTTCTATTAAATGTTCCGCTGTCTCTTTTGTTTCTTCTGGTTCAGTCACCTGCTGGACAAATCGTTTCGTAATCGACTGCTGTGGATTTTTGAATACATCTAATACTTGTCCAAGTTCGACGACCCTTCCACTTTCCATGACGGCAACCCGATGACAAATCTTACGGATTACATGCATTTCATGGGTGATGAGAACAATGGTCAGACCGAGTCTTTTATTAATATCAACTAACAACTCCAAAATAGAATCGGTAGTTTGTGGGTCGAGGGCAGAAGTAGCTTCATCACAAAGAAGTACTTTCGGATTGTTGGCAAGCGCCCTGGCAATCCCGACACGCTGTTTCTGACCGCCGCTTAACTGGGAAGGATAAGCATTTTCTCTTCCTTCCAGACCGACTAATTTAATTAGTTCACTTACTCTTTTTTGGCGCTCAGGACCTTTGATGCCTGCAATTTCTAATGGAAAAGCAATATTTTCACTAACGGTTCTTGACCACAGTAAGTTAAAATGCTGAAAAATCATACTGATCTCTTGCCGAGCCTTTCGAAGTTCAGCACCTTTGATTTTTGAAACCACGCGGCCAGCAACGGTTACGGTTCCACTGGTTGGCAGTTCCAGACCGTTTAACATTCTGATCAATGTACTTTTACCAGCACCGCTGTAACCAATTACCCCGAAAATTTCACCTTCTTGAATCTCAAGGTTAACATCATCAACGGCCCTTAACTGACCTTGTTTAGAAGGAAAAATCTTCTGAACACTTTTTATAGAAATCATTGTATCACCTGCTTTTTATCCAATTTACCTTAAAATTCTGAAAGATTTTTCTTGTAATATACCATTTATTCTAATATAGGGTTTGACTTTTTTAACGAAAAGATTCTATTTCATCAAAATAAAAAGCCTTTCTGCGCAGGCAGAAAGGCATCATAAATAATAATCCTTTCTCCCATCTTCCAAAGCAAACGCTTTGTGTGAATTGGCACCATTTCAATAATAAATATTGACGGTTGCCGGGCTTCATCGGGCACATCCCTCCACCTCTCTTGATAAGAGTATCAATTCCTATATTCAATTAACACGTTAATTTATTTAAGTAACTATATTACAAAAGTTATCGTATCACGGATAAAAAGGAGTGTCAATGAAAATAATTTCATATTGGGAAAAATAAGTTTTAGGCATTAACGTTTAATGAAGTTAAACCTGTTGCAGAAACAATCGCCGATTCTAGGTCTTCAATAAGATCTTCTACATTCTCGATACCGATGGATAGGCGTATTAAATCCTCTGTTACACCTGCAGCTATCAGGCCTTGGGCATCTAATTGCTGATGAGTGGTGCTAGCTGGATGAATAATTAAACTTTTTGCATCGCCAACATTGGCCACATGCGCCCAAAGTGTGATGGAATCAATTAATTTAGCCCCTGCTTCTTTTCCGCCTTTAATTCCGAATACCACCATAGAACCCGCACCTTTTGGTAAATACTTTTTCGCTAGTTCATAATCTGGATGGGATGGATGCCCTGGATAGGAAACCCATTCAACTGCAGGATGATTGGTTAAGTAATTGACGACTTCTTTAGTATTCGCGACATGCTCTTTCATACGGACATGTAGTGTTTCAAGCCCCAGAACAAACTGGAAGGAATTTTGCGGACTTAATGCCGGTCCCAGGTCACGCAGCAATTGGACACGAGCTTTGATAATATAAGCGACTGCACCTAAGGCTTCTGCATAAACAAGATCATGATAGCTTGCGTCTGGTGTTGTAAAGCCCGGGAATCTAGGAGAATTCCAATCGAATTTCCCGCCGTCAACAATAATTCCGCCCGTTGTCGTTCCGTTCCCTAATAACCACTTTGTAGCGGAATGAATGACAATATCTGCTCCATGTTCAATTGGCCGGCAAAGGTATGGAGTGGCAAAAGTATTGTCAACGATTAGTGGAACACCTGCTTCATGAGCAATTTCAGCTACCTTTTCAATATCGAGGATGCGCAGGCTTGGGTTACCAATCGTTTCCGCAAAAACAGCTTTTGTTTTGGCAGTGATGGCTTGGCGGAAGTTTTCTGGATTTTCCGGATCAACAAATTTCACATTAATTCCGTATTTCGGAAGGGTCACTGCAAATAAGTTATAGGTGCCGCCATAGAGGTTGGAAGCCGAAACAATTTCATCACCTGCCTCAGCAATATTTAAAATGGCAAGAGTAATAGCAGCCATTCCACTCGCAACCGCTAGGGCCCCAACACCGCCTTCCAATAATGCGACTCTTTCTTCAAATACAGTGGTCGTTGGGTTGTGTATTCGTGTATATATGTATCCAGTTTCTGCTAAGCTGAAGAGGTTTGCAGCATGTTCAGTATTCTTAAATTGGTAAGCATTGTTTTGATAAATCGGCACAGCGCGAGCCCCTGTTACCGGGTCTGGAGTTAAGCCACCATGGACACTTAATGTTTCAAAACGATACTTCTTCTGGTTTTCACTCAATTTGCTTCCTCCTTTTTTGACAACACACCATACAAAAAACCCCGCTTCGTAGAAGAGGGGGTTCACTCTCCTCATCTTCCAGAGCTGTTTGCTCTGCTGGATTTAGCACCGTGTTATTTATATAGTAAACCGGTTGCTGGGCATCAAAGGGCCAGTCCCTCCGCCACTCTCGATAAGAATGTATAGATTAAGTTGTAATAATTGGTTAAATATTCTAATTCCAATGGTATCTAAATTTTAATTCCGAGTCAATAGGTTTGATTAAAAATTTGTAATTTTTGCAATATTACCCTGCGTTTTTGTTAAATAGAAGATAGACTCTAGCAATAATGTTGTGCGGATGGGGGCCGATATACTTAGAAGGCCGTTGCGTTCAAGTGCTCGCAGCCTTTCTTCTCCTGTAAGCAGCTGCTTCATGGCATGAAGGTCCCCACGAATTTCGGATCTCGCAGGTGTCTCCACGCTATCATAAAGAATGAAAACTTCTCTATCCTTTATGATGATTTGATAGGTATTTTGTTCACAAATTAAATTCACTCTTGTTTGAATATGCTCAAGTAACGGCAGTAAATGTCCTTGCTGTTTGATTGCTATTTGAAAGGTTTCCAATACCTCTATCATTTCCACCACTCCGGTCTACGCTCTTATATTTACTATACAGGACATAGGCCTGAAATCCTCTTTAAATTAGTCGACAATTATCTACTTTGGTAAGGCAGTGGTGAGAGGATTTCCTGAGAAATATGTCGGATGGATGGTGTTTTTGAAAGTGTTGGAAATTGGTCATAACTGGTTGGTTTCAAAGGGGGTGGAATTTTGTAATATTTATTTATTCTAGATGAAAAGGATGTGGATTATGTGTTATAAACCTCGGATTGAATCGGATGAAATAAAAATTTTAAGATCTTTAAATTTGCGAATGAAATTAACAAGTAAAGAGAAACACCGCTATCATAACCTCGTGACGGGGTATGAGGGCGAGGTTATGTTTGATGCATGGACAGAGAAGCTTGTCCGTAAAGCTTGATTCCCATAAAAAAACAGATGCATCTCGCATCTGCTCTTATAATATCTGCTGCTTTATTTTTTCAAGCAAAAATGGAACAGAGTGAAAGGCGTAGAGTGTTTCCTTTACCTCTCCAGCTTCGACCAATAACAGGCAAGGAACACTTTCAATTTCATATTCCCTAGCAAGGTCTGGATAGAAGTTTAGGTTCATTTTACCCATATCTACCTCTACAAGTTCCTCGATGACCTGGAGCATTTTTGAAGCAACCTGACAGGTCCCGCACATTGGTGTGTAGAAATACACTAATCCATTTGCCTTCCCTTCAATAAAGGCAGATAATTGGCTTCGATTCCATTCGTTCATATATCTTTTAACTCATTTCTAAAAATTCAGTATGCACATCAATATTTGCACCTAATAGAACGGTGGCTAAGTGGTGCACTGGTGCGGTCGCTACCTCGCGATACATCCTGTCGATATATAAATGTTCAGCTTGCGGTAATTCGCGCTTTAATTGCTTGCGAAGTTTCTCACCGGAGAAGTCAGCATCGACAAGAATATAGACATCCTTATCTTCAAGAAAATCAATCAATTCATCCAATTTTGTAATACTGATGGTCCCATTGGTACAAATGATTTCAACGGGTTCCTTCACAATTTTTTTCACTTTATTTTTATCCGACTTTCCTTCGACAATAAGAACTTTGTCAACATACGAATCATTCATCATCCATCACCTGTATTAGAAGTTGTTTTATGTTAACATATTCTAAAATATTGATTACGTGTGCCTTCTTCTGACTATGTTAACCTTATCATTATTGTCTTTTGAAAAAATAGGCCTATGACTATAGACTCAAGCTATATAGTTAGCACCAGCCGCCATCATCACAATCAGTATATTTAGCATCCGAGCCTTCTGTTGATGTCACATGTTGATAGATCTTCTGCTGTTCTACTTCAAAATGATGTTCTAATTCCACTTGCATGTGGTCTGTCAGTTTCATTTTTCCAATTGGCGTATTATCTAGAAACAGTTCCATTTCTCCATTTTTCATTTTGCCTATTACCCGGTCGGTTACGTCTATTCTTTGCTGCTTTAATGTCATGCTCCCACCCTCTTCAATATATTTATTATAAGTTTCCCAAAAATAGTAGAAGAAAAAGTGGGAAATTAAGAGAAAAAGCACCTTGACAAGGTGCCTTTCCCTAGTAATTAGTCTTCTTTTATCATTTCTTCATATTGTTCAGCTGTCATAAGCTTATCAAGTTCGCTGCTGTCTGATAATTCAATTACGATCATCCATGCTTTTTCATATGGTGATTCGTTTACAAATTCAGGGCTGTCGCTTAAATCTTCATTCACTTCCACGACTTTACCGCTGACAGGTGCATAAAGCTCAGAAACCGTTTTTACAGACTCAACACTTCCAAATGGTTCGTCAGCAGTTACTTCATCGCCCACTTCTGGAAGCTCAACAAAAACGATATCTCCTAGTTCATGTTGTGCAAAAGCAGTAATCCCAACGCGGACCTTTTCTCCTTCAACCTTTACCCATTCATGCTCTTCTGAATAACGTAATTCTTTTGGTGTACTCATCGCTAAATCCCTCCATTGTTTTTTCTAAAAAATCTATCATCGAAATAAATCGATTTCCATAGTGATGAAGAGCCGGCTTATCGCCACATTTTTTCAAACTCTTCTTCCTTGAAACCTACGGTGACACGCTCGCCATCCGTTAAAATTGGGCGTTTGATTAACATGCCATCGGAAGCAAGTAATTCGAGCAGTTCTTCCTCAGTTGCAGACTTCATTTTATCCTTTATACCTAATTCACGGTATTTCATACCACTTGTATTAAAGAATTTCTTTAATTCCAGTCCGCTTTTTTGATAAAGATCCTGCAACACCTCACGACTTGGAGGATGTTCCACAATATGTACTTCTTCATAGGAAAGCTGATGGGCATCCAGCCATTTCTTCGCGTTTCGACATGTGCCGCATTTTGGATACCAATAAAAAGTCAGTGACATTCATTATCACCGCCCTTTCCCGTAAAAATCTTTGACTTGTCTAAACGTCACTTGAATATTATCATAACGTTTTTCAAAATCCTAATGCAAAAAAAATGTTCCACTTAATAAAATTCGACTAATTTTTTAAAATTCCTTCCTATTCTACAATAAAAATTTAGGCTCCCTTTCTAATCGAAAGGGAGCCTGGTTTCATTACACGATATAGCGCTCTGCTTCGATGATCACATCGGCTGCTTCACGTTTTTTCGCTATCACATTAATCGGAGTATGACGCGTAAATTTGCGAAGTGACGATAACATCATCCGGAGGGTATCGCCCTGTTCGACTGCAACTAATGTTTCTTTCGCAATCGCTTCAAGTTGATTAAAAGCTTCTTGGCAATAGATTTGTGTATACAGAAGTTTTTGCTTGTTCTTCTCTAATCCAGTTTTCGCGATTGCTTTTTCCGTACGAAGCACAACGGATTCCATTGCATACACGTTAGAAATTAGGTCAGCGATATTGGCTAACACTTCTTGCTCTTTTTCAAGTGCTTTGCCAAATTTCTGGGCAGCTAAACCAGCTGCTAATAGAGCGATTTTCTTCGCATTTCTCACAAGGTATTTTTCTTGTGCAAGCGGTTCGTCACCAGGCTCTTCTGGCATTAACATCATTAATTCCTCTTGCAGGGCCATCGCTTTTTGGAATAATGGCAGCTCACCCTTGAAGGCTTTTTTCAATAAGGTGCCTGGCACCAACAGACGGTTAATTTCGTTGGTCCCTTCAAAAATACGTTGGATCCGTGCATCACGATAAGCTCTTTCAATTGGATATTCCTGCATGAAGCCATATCCACCATGTATTTGAACACCTTCATCTGTTACATGGGCTAATACTTCACTGGCGAAGAATTTATTCAGTGAACATTCAATCGCATATTCGGCAATCGAATTCGCAACTAATTTAATGTCCTTTTCTTGCTCAGTTGTCAGTTTGCCTTGGTTGTCTTCGTATAGACCAATCGTACGGTAAACCGAGCTTTCCGCCGCATAGATTTCAGAGGCTAGCGTTCCAAATTTTTCTTTTGTTAAATTGAATTGCGAAATCGGTGTTTTGAATTGCTGACGGCCATTAGCATATTTAACGGTTAATTCGAATGCTTTTTTAGAGCCGCCGACACTTCCAACCGCCAACTTATAACGACCAATATTTAGGATGTTAAAAGCAATTACATGACCTTTACCAATTTCGCCTAATAAATTTTCAACAGGTACAGGAACATCTTCTAAAATGAGCGTCCGAGTGGAAGAACTTTTAATGCCCATTTTCTTCTCTTCCGCCCCAGTAGAAACGCCTGGGAGATCTCTATCAACGATAAAAGCAGTAAATTGCTCGCCATTGATCTTGGCATAAACAACGAATACATCTGCAAAACCAGCATTGGTAATCCATTGTTTTTCCCCGTTTAGAATATAATGCGTGCCTGCCGCATTTAATTTAGCCGTTGTTCTAGCACCAAGGGCATCCGAACCAGACCCTGGTTCTGTTAAGGCATAAGCAGCAAGTTTTTCGCCTGATGCAAGTGCAGGTAAATATTTGCGCTTTTGGTCCTCATTTCCGAATAACACGATTGGCAGCGAGCCAATTCCGACGTGTGCTCCGTGTGAGAGGGAGAATCCGCCCCCTCCAGCCATTTTCTCTGTCAAAAGAGAGGAAGTAATCTTATCTAAGGCTAAGCCGTCATATTCTTCAGGTACATCTACCGCTAAAAGGCCAAGTTCGCCTGCTTTTTTAAGAAGTTTTACCGTACGATCAAACTCATGATTTTCTAAATGTTCCAGCTGTGGGACCACTTCTTTTTCCACAAAGTCTTCTGCCGTTTTCGCAATCATTAAATGCTCTTCAGTAAAATCCTCTGGAGTAAATAGCCGCTCATATGAAATATCTTCTATCAAAAAGCTTCCGCCTTTAATGACTTTTTCTGTTTGGTTTGTCATTATTTATTCCTCCTAATCTTGATTAGAAAGGGGGGATCATTGAAGCCCCTTTCTTAAATTTATATGTTTGGGACAGTTACAGTAATTCAAATACTCCAGCAGCGCCCATTCCACCGCCGATACACATCGTTACGACACCAAATTGTTGATTGCGGCGTTTTAATTCGTGAATAAGTGTGAGTGTTAATTTAGCACCTGTACATCCAAGCGGATGTCCTAGGGCAATCGCCCCGCCATTGACATTGACAATCTCTTCGTTTAGACCAAGTTCACGAATGACTTGAAGTGATTGTGACGCAAACGCTTCATTCAGTTCGAACAAATTAATATCCGATAATTCGAGACCAGCTAGTTTGACCGCCTTTGGAATCGCGACGACCGGACCAACACCCATAATTTCAGGCGGGACACCGCCAACAGCAAACGATCTGAACTTCGCCAATGGCTTAAGTCCAAGTGATTCAGCCTTTTCGCGGTCCATCACCATCAGTGCTGCCGCCCCGTCACTTGTTTGTGAAGCATTACCAGCTGTTACGGTGCCTGACACCGAGAAGGCTGGGCGGAGTTTACCTAATGTTTCTAAGTTCGTATCTGGACGAACACCTTCATCCATTGAGAATTGAATTGTTTTTTCAACGAGATTATTGTCATTGCCGACGGTCCGAATCGTCACGTCAACTGGGACAATTTCATCGACGAATTTTCCTTCTGCAATTGCTTTAGCGGCTTTTTGATGGCTTCTTACGGCAAAAGCGTCTTGATCCTCACGTGAAATGCCATATTTCATCGCTACTTGCTCTGCCGTGTGACCCATTCCCATATAATATTGCGGAGCCGTTTCTGCTAGTTTAATATTGGGACGGACAACATGACCCATCATTGGGATCATACTCATCGATTCAGCCCCGCCAGCGATGGCTGTATCGGTGTGGCCAAGCATGATTCCTTGTGCAGCATAAGCGATTGCCTGTAATCCTGAAGAACAAAAACGATTGACTGTGATAGCAGGAACAGTATAGGGAAGTCCTGCTAATGCCCCGATATTGCGGGCCATATTGTTGCCTTGCTCAGCTTCAGGCATGGCACAGCCAATAATTAAATCATCAATATTTCCTTCATAGTTTCCAGCTCGCTTTAATGTCTCTTTTACCACCAATGCCCCTAAATCATCGGGGCGAACATGGGCAAGCGACCCTTTCTTTGCTTTTCCGACCGGGGTTCTCGCTCCGGCAACGATTACCGCTTCTCTCATGTAAGTTCCCTCACTTTCTATCAAAATAGAAAAATATTATCTTAGGGTCTGATCCCTCATTCTAAACTAGCTATAATAAAGCCTTTGACAGAGGGGTCAGCCCCTTTGTTTTAGTTTCTTAATGGTTTGCCTTTCACAAGCATATGCTGCATGCGCTGTTGTGATTTTGGCTCCGCAATAAGGCTTAAGAATGCCTGCCTTTCGAGATCCAATAAATATTGCTCATCTACTTCTGTACCAAACGGCACCCTGCCGCCAGCAATAACATAGGCAATTTTCTTTGCAATTTTTAAATCATGTTCTGAAATATAACCAGATAAACGCATCGCTTCAGCACCGAGTAATAGGGTGGCATAACCTGTTTCACCAACGACTGGAACTTTACGGCGCACCTTAGGCTTGTAGCCACTTTCATGTAACGCTAGAACAGCCTGCTTCGCATCATAGAGCAGATGATCATTATTAAAGCTGATGCCATCAGACTTACTTAGGAAATTGTTTTCCCGTGCTTCTTCTGCGGAAGTAGAAACTTTTGCGGTCGCAATCGTTTCAAACACTTTATTGGCGATCGTTTGCAGGTCAAACGGAACCCCGTTTGGCAGGTTTTCTAAATGCTTCATATAAAGCTCTTTGTTTCCGCCGCCGCCTGGGAGTAAGCCGACACCAACTTCAACAAGCCCCATATACGTTTCGGCTGAAGCTTGAATATGTGCAGCCGGCAAACAAACCTCTGCTCCGCCGCCAAGTGTCATGCCGAATGGAGCAGCGACCACTGGCTTCGAGCTGTATTTCACTTTTAGTAAAGCACTGTGAAGATGACGCACAATCATATCAAGTTCATAAATATTGTCATCCTGTACTTCCATGAGCATCATCGCCAAATTGGCACCAACACAGAAATTCTTTCCTTGGTTACCGATGACAAGTCCCTTATAGTTCTTCTCCACTTCTTCGACGGCATAGTTAATCATTTGCACGATATCAAGACCTATCGCATTGTTAGGTGAATGGAATTCTAACAGCGCAACACCATCACCGATATCAATCAGACTTGCACCGCTATTCTTTTTAATGACACCCTTTTGGTTCTTGATCTTCTTAAGGTCGAGGGCCTTCGGGTTGATTTCCACTAATCGATATTGACCGTTATCATAGTAAAACTTTTCTCCGTTTTCTTCTAAATAGAAGGATGAATGTCCTTTTTCCAACATTTCTGTTACCCAAGCTGGAACTTCTAAACCGGCTTCCTTCATTTTCTGAACAGACTTTTCGACGCCGATGGCATCCCATGTCTCAAAAGGACCTGTTTCCCAGCCAAAGCCCCATTTCATTGCACGGTCGATGGAAACGATATCGTCTGCAATTTCGCCTAATAACCGGGCGGAGTATATAAATGACTGTGCCATCGTATTCCATAAGAATTGTCCAGCCCGGTCATTTGCGTATACAAGCGCTTTCAATTTATTGGCTGTGCCTTTTTCCTGCTTTGCTAACTCAACCGCAGGTGTGGACAGCTTTTTACGCGGACCATATTCTAATGTATTTGGATCAAGTTCAAGAATGTCCTTACCTTTTTTCAAAAAGAATCCTTGACCGGATTTGCTGCCAAGCCACCCTTTTTCTACCATCTTTTTCAAAAAGGCAGGAATTTCGAATACTTCCTTTTCTTTGCCTTCGACTTTTTCATAAACGTTATTAGCCACATGATAGAAAGTATCCAAGCCGACTACATCAAGTGTGCGGAAGGTAGCACTTTTTGCGCGGCCAATAAGTGGGCCAGTGATTGAATCGACTTCGCCGACACTAAGGCCCGCCTTTAGCATTTCCTGAACAGTTACGAGAAGTCCGTAAGTTCCAATCCGGTTCGCAATAAAGTTTGGTGTATCCTTTGCAACCACCACACCTTTTCCTAAAACGTCTTCACCAAAAGTTTTCATGAATGAAAGGACTTCTGGAGACGTATATTGAGTAGGAATCACTTCAAGCAATTTCAAATAGCGCGGCGGGTTAAAAAAGTGGGTACCAAGGAAATGCTTTTGGAAATCTTCGGAACGGCCTGCGACCATCGCTTCTACTGAAATTCCTGATGTATTGGAGCTGATAATGCTGCCCGGTTTCCGGTATTGATCAACCTTTTCAAATACCTGTTTCTTAACGTTCAGGTTTTCAACGACCACTTCAATGACCCAGTCAACATCCTTCAGTTTGAATAGATCGTCTTCTAGATTGCCTGCTTCAATTAAGGCTAAATTCTTTTTCACTGCCAATGGGGCAGGCTTTTGCTTCAATAATTTTTGGATGGAAGCTGCACTAATTCGATTACGCACTTGTTTATCTTGTAGTGTCAGTCCTTTTGCCTCTTCGTCTTTCGTAAGTTCACGTGGCACGATATCTAATAATATTGTTGGGATGCCGATATTTGCGAGATGGGCAGCAATTCCAGACCCCATCACACCAGATCCTAGGACAGCTGCTTTTTTAATTACTTGGTTCAACATTGTCTCCCCCTTCAAACCTTGAATGAATACTCATTCATTTTTTAACCAAAAAAAATTCACATTTGAATGAGTCTTGTTACTACTTACTATAGAATATTTTGAAAATTTGTGCAATCATTAAACGCGGAATTTTGGATTTTTTTTGAAAAATAAATTTTTAAATATTTTCACCTAAAAGGGCATCCTATTATCAGAGGTGATAACGATGGCGAAAATGAAAAAAGACCCTTCCAAAGCTGGGGTAAGTGCGGCAAGTGTGAAAGGCAATGGCGGGCCAGGCAATGAAGAGGCTCATCTTGATAAAAAGAACAGCCAGAATAATCAATATAAGCGCTAAGGAAAGCAGGCTGATTGTTTCAGCCTGTTTCTCTTTTTGCATAAAAGTTCCTGTTTGAGAGACCATAAAGTCGTAAAGATTACATGAATTAGGAGGGTTATTATGCAGCAACAAAATATGAATATGCCCAATATGAATATGCAAAATCAACAAGCAACCATGCAACAGCCTCCCGGAGTCGTGTCAACAAAGGATGCTCTTTATTTAACCGATATGATGTCTTGGAACTTATTGTCCGCGAAGAAAGCTCACTTTTTTGCGGGACAGTGTCAGGACACTGAAATCAAAGCGGAAGCCGAAAAAGTAGCCCAAATGCATCAGCGCCACTATCAACAGATTCTAGGCCACTTAGGCCAGCATGCCAGCCAGCAGCAGCCCTTAAACAATATGCAATAAAGAAAAGCGGAAGCGCCTTGCTCAGGGACGACAGGCATAAGACGAGCGGGCATGAAGGTTGCTTTTTGACCTTCAGGACGGATTGGCTTATGAACCCGAGCCCCTAGGCGCTGGAGCTAGACAACAATAAATAAGGAGGAAAGTTAAAATGAATCAACAACAAAAGATTCAAAACCCTGAAACGCAAGTACCAAAAACCCCGCAAATGAATGACCGTGATTTTATCAATGATTTATTGACAACAGAGAAATATATGACAAGTGCTTATAGTATGGCCTTGCATGAAGCAAGCCATGAAGGCTTATATCAGGACATAATGCAGATTTTTTCGGAGACCCAACAATGCCAGCGCAATCTTTATGACCTGATGTTTAAAAAGGGCTGGTATGCGATCGAGGCTGCTGACCAGCAAAAATTGCAGCAATCGTATCAGCAGTTTCAAGGATATACGAACCAGTTACCATCTGGCGGTACCCTTCAATAATGGCAAAAACCGGAGGCATCGGCTGCTTCCGGTTTTTGTATGAAATTTATTTTTGAGAAGAGGAACGATGCTGTTCATTCATGACTTTAATTTCATTGATTATTTGCTTCATTTCTTCCTTCGCATCCGGGTATAGACCATTCCAATGCTTAGCCAAGGCTGGCATGGACTTGGCAATATGGGAGTACAATGCCCACATCTTTACCTTCTCCTTTATTTCCTCGGTGGATTCCCCCACCATTAGTTCACTATATTTTTCAAGCAAAGCTTCGAACTGCTTCACAAATGTTTTCTCCATCATGGCACCTTCTGTCCTTAGCAATATGGGTACATGGGCAAGTTTTGCAGCGCTTACCTGCTGGCATTTGGTATGTAAAACAACAAGTCTTTCTTACTCTTACCTCTGTATCCCATTCTTCCAAATACGTCTTTTCAGCAAAGTACTTTTGCAAAGGATTTAAGTTGTAGCGGCCAAACAACTTCCCTTCTGCTTCTGAAAGTAAGTAACGAAAATCCTCTGCAGCCTGTTCATAATCTATTAGCTCGGTTTCATAGAGCCAAAATAGGTAGACTGCAATATTTTCCCACAGGATTAACTTCGATATTCCGAAAGTTTTTTCCAATTGAGAGATGAGTGGATAAACATTATTTGCAAACAGATCTTTCAATACTCTTGTACGCCATTCAGCGCGGTCGTTTCCATCCCAGCCCTGTAGGTCAGCATCCTTTAAAGAAATCCCTGGCAGCCAATCTTTCCCCTGTATAGCTGTTTCCATTTTTATATTATCCAACGATACATTTAGCTTTTTATTCAAAGCCGTCATTGCATAAAGTGACATCACAGCCAAAAAGGCATATCGTTTAATAAAAATCGAAGCAGCTATTTTTTCCGAAGGAGCTCCTATCGTAACGGATAAATTTTCCAAAAAGTTTCTAAGGTGCTTTTCATCTAAAAGATCAGCCACATTGAAAGTATGCTCCAAGCTGGGATTGAAACGGTATTTTTCCAATTGATTGACCGTGAATAATTTATCCATTGACCGCTACCGCCTTCTCGAGGATACATCTGCCCTTTCCATAAGGAATACAGAGCGGAGTCCCAAATAGTGGATCCACCGTTACCTCACAGTCCATGCCAAACACATTTTTAACAAGGCTGCGGTTGATGACGTATTCTGGTTTCCCTTGGTCATATACTTTCTGATCCTTGATGGCAACAACGTTATGTGCATAACGGCAAGCTAGATTAAGATCATGAAGCACCATGACAACCGTCCGTTTTTTCGTTTCATTTAGTTCAAACAGCAAATCGAGGATTTCGATTTGATGGGTCATATCCAGGTAAGTGGTTGGTTCGTCAAGGAGGATAATATCCGTATCTTGGGCCAGCGTCATCGCGATCCAAGCACGCTGTCTTTGCCCGCCTGATAGTGAATCAACCGTTCTTTCTTTCAGGTCCTCTAATCGTGTAGCCTTTAAGGCATCATGAACCTTTTTCTCATCTTCCTCAGACCACTGTTTTAACCACGTTTGGTGTGGGTAGCGCCCTTGTTTAACGAGTTGAAGGACTGTTAATCCTTCCGGTGCTGAAGGCGATTGTGGTAAAATCGCCATTTTTTTGGCAATGTCCTTTGTGGACAACTTGGCAATCGCTTTCCCTTCGAGCAGTACAGCACCAGATTTGGGCTTCAAGAGACGAGCGATTGAGCGAAGCAGCGTTGATTTTCCACAGCCATTTCCACCAATAAACACAGTGATTTCACCCTTAGGAATCTTCAAATCTAATTCATCAATAATGAGTGTATCCCCGTAGGAAAGTGATAAATTCTTCGTTTCAATCGCATTCATCATCTGACAGCTCCTTTTATGAATTTCTAGTTTTAAATAGCAGGTAAATAAAGTACGGTGCACCGATACCAGCAGTGAATACGCCCGCTGGCACTTCTAATGGTGAGAACAGGGTTCTGCCAATTAAATCAGCGACCATGACAAGAATGCCGCCAATTAATGCACTCGCAGGAAGCAATGCTCCAAACGAGGAGCCGACTAACCTTCTCGCCATATGCGGAGCCATTAAGCCGACAAAGCCGATTCCGCCTGCAAAGGCAACCGAACCACCAATCAAGGCGGTGCTAATCATTAATAAGAGAAACCGTTGTTTTTGCACCTTGCCGCCTAAACCAGTTGCTACCTCATCACCGAGCTCTTGGATATTAATGGTCCGGGCTAAGGCCAAAGCAATAATTACGAAGATAACCGTCCACGGAACAAGAATGGCTACATTTTTCCAATTGGAGCCATACACGGTTCCGGTAATCCAGATATTCGCTTGGCTCGCCTGATAAATCGGACCCATTACCATCGTTAAGGTGGTGATCGCTTGCATTAAAGCAGAGATCCCAATCCCAATCAACACCAGCCTGACTGGTGACACACCATTTTTCCAAGCCAGAAAATAAACTAAAAAACCTATCACTGTTGCACCGATAAAAGCAGCTAAGGGCAGCCAAGCAATGCTGACAGTTAAGGAATGATTCTTATCACTAAACATTGCTAAAAAACTAACAACGGCGGCCGCCGCTCCACCAGTAATCCCCAATACATCCGGAGAAGCAAGTGGATTGCGGATCATTCCTTGTAATATGCCGCCTGCAACCGCTAAAGAGATTCCAACCATTAAAGCGACAATAATTCTCGGGAGGCGAAAGGATGTAATAATGAGCTTTTCCATCTCTGGGCCGCCGCCGAATAATACACTTACAACAGTAAGCGGGTTAATCTTCATTTCACCGCTTCCCGTACTAACGACAAAAACAAGGAAAGCAATGACGAGAAGAATCGTGAAAGTTATGGCAGCTTTTCGATCCATTAAAAAGGACAGTTTGCCATTAAAGAGGCGGAAATTTTTATATTTACTCATCGACCGTTGAACCCCTTTCTTGCGATGTAAATAAAGAATGGAGTTCCAATGATGGCTGTCATGACTCCAACAGGCACCTCAGACGGCATGAACATGTATCTAGCAGCAATATCAGCAGCGATTAAGAGAATCGCCCCTAACACACCTGAAAATGGGATGACCCAGCGATGATCGATTCCTACAATCGACCTAGTAATGTGGGGAACAACAATTCCAACAAAACCAATTGGACCGGCGACAGCGACAGATCCGCCTGCTAATAAAATAACAATCACACCAATCGCGATTTTGAGAAGTCCGGTGTTTAAACCAAGCCCCTTGGCCACATCTTCCCCCATGGACAGGATATTCATTTTTCCAGCAATGAACATTGCACCTAACCAGCCTATCCCAATATAAGGTAATACAGATACAAGCGTCTCTAATTTTCGACCTTGGACAGAGCCTGCCAGCCAAAATAATACTTGATCAAGCATGACTTCATCTAACACGAGCAACCCTTGTGTAAAAGAGGCAAACATCGCTGACATCGCAGCGCCAGCTAATGTTAGTTTCATTGATGTTAACCCCTCACGACCAAATGAACCGAATGCATAAACACTTATGGCTGCGACAGCAGCACCGATAAAAGCAAGAACGCTAAATGCTTGTAAACTATTAACGGAAAAAACAGTCATTGCAACGACAACTGCAAATCCGCCACCGGCATTGATCCCAAATATACCAGGAGACGCGAGTGGATTCTTCGTTAAGGTTTGCATCAGGACACCGGCAATGGCCAAGCTAGCCCCGACGGCGGAAGCGATTAAGGCTCTCGGCAGCCTTACGGTTTGAATAATGATATGTTCATTGGATCCGTTATTGTTGGTAAATGCATCAACTGCTGTGTGCCAGCTGGTATCGGTGTACCCAAATATGATACTGGCGCACATGGCTAACACCATCACCACGACGGCAATTAGGAATCCAATCCATTTAAATGCAGTACTTTTTAAGAGCATCTCATGGTAACCTTTCTACCTTATTATTTAATTTAAGTCTATCCCCAATTGATAATGATTGTCAATGACTTTGAAAATCATTTTCATTTAAAAAGATTCATATGTTCACAAAAAAAGTTAGTGATTTTGAAAATCATTTTCAATTAAAGCGTTGACATAGGGGTACTTCTCATTTTATGATTAAGTTATCATTGAAAATGATTATCATTAACAATTAGCTAAGGGGGCTACATAAACAATGAAGGCAATCAAGACCATACTTACTCTTTTCTCTATCATGACCCTTTTCTTATTAGCGGCATGCGGCAGCAATGAGGAAAAAACGAGTGAAGAAACAAAAACTACTGCAGAAAAATCTTATACAGTAGAACATGCGATGGGAACGACTACCATTAAAGGTACTCCAAAAAAAGTCGTTATTCTTACAAATGAAGGAACAGAAGCACTGCTTGCTTTAGGTGTAAAACCTGTGGGTGCTGTTCAGTCTTGGCTTGGAGATCCATGGTATGATCATATTAAAGCCGATATGGATGGCGTAGAGGTTGTTGGGGTTGAAAGTGAAGTTAATGTAGAGAAGGTTGCTTCATTGAAACCTGATTTAATTATCGGTAACAAGCTTCGTCACGAAAAGATATATGACCAATTAAGCGCCATTGCTCCAACAGTATTTTCCGAAACACTCAGAGGTGATTGGCAAGATAACTTTAAATTATATGCAAAAGCTTTGAATCTTGAAGAAAAGGGCAACCAAGTTTTAAGTAATTTTGATAAACACATTGCAGATTTAAAAGGGAAACTCGGTGATAAAGTGAATCAACAAGTTTCAGTTGTTCGCTTTATGGCTGGTAAATCTCGTATTTACTACACAGATTCTTTTTCAGGTGTGATTTTCGATAAATTAGGCTTCAAACGTGCTGCCCAGCAGGAAGCACTGTTTACTCCAGATAATAAGCTTGGTTTGCTTGCTGTAGAGGTTGGCAAGGAAGTTATTCCTAAAATGGATGGAGACCTTCTCTTCTACTTCACTTATGCACCACAAGGTGATCAAGCAGCCTTAGATACAGCAAAAGAATGGACAAATGATCCACTTTGGAAAAATTTAAATGCAGTGAAGAGCGGCCATGTGTATGAAGTCAGCGACGCAACATGGAACACTGCAGGCGGCGTTCTCGCAGCCAATATTATGCTCGATGACCTAGAGAAAATCTTACTTAAGAAATAAGTATTTTTATAAAAAACCTCCCAGTTTTTTATATTTGAAAAGAGCAAGGCTTGCCATGGCCTTGCTCTTTTTGTTTTGTTTTTTTGATTTGGGATAAGGGGGATTCCGCCGATTTTTCGGGTTATTTCGCCAAGCTGGGTTGGGATTCCGCTGACTTTCTGGTTTATTTCGCCGAACCGGACCGGAATCTCGCCAACTCTCTGACTTTTTTCGCCAAACCTAATTAGGAACGACTCAAAATACTGTTCAAGATCGCTTTACCAGGGGATTCCGCCGGCTTTCTGGATTATTTCGCCGAACTGGGTTGGGATTTCGCCGATTTTCTGATTTATTTCGCCGAACTAATCCGGAATCTCGCCAACTCCCTGATTTATTTCGCCAAACCTAATTTGGAATGAGTCAAAAAACTGTTCAAGATCGCTTTACCAGGAGATTCCGCCGGCTTTCTGGATTATTTCGCCAAACTGGGTTGGGATTTCGCCGATTTTCTGATTTATTTCGCCGAACTAATCCGGAATCTCGCCAACTCCCTGATTTATTTCGCCAAACCTGATTTGGAACGACTCAAAATACTGTTCAAGATCGCTTTACCAGGGGATTCCGCCGGCTTTCTGGATTATTTCGCCAAACTGGGTTGGGATTTCGCCGATTTTCTGATTTATTTCGCCGAACTAATCCGGAATCTCGCCAACTCTCTGATTTATTTCGCCGAACTAATCCGGAATCTCGCCAACTCTCTGTTTTATTTCGCCAAACCTAATTGGGAACGACTCAAAATACTGTTCAAGATCACTATAGCTGATGGGATTCTGCCGATTTCCTGGATTATTTCGCCAAACTGGTCCGGAATTCCGCCAACATCTCCATTTATTCCGCCAAACCAAACCAGAATTCCGCCACAACCAAAATAGATTCCGCCAACCACCCATTTCAAGCACAAAAAAAGAGCGACCGATATGCCGCTCTCTTTTTTCAAACTTTTATGCTGATGTTGAAAACATGTATTTTTTATAATGATAACGAATTGAAAAGATTAAGCCGAGCCCGAACATGTTCCCCATTAAGGCACTACCACCGTAGCTGATAAACGGTAATGGAATACCTGTGATCGGCAGCACGCCAATCGTCATTCCGATATTTTGGAAGACGTGAAAGGTAATCATGCTGATGACCCCGACACAAATATACGTATAAAAATTATTCTTTGTTTCCATTCCGACCTTAGTTATATGGTAAACCAATAAGAAGAATAAACTGATTAATACACTGGCCCCGATGAAGCCATATTCTTCGCCGACGACACTAAAAATAAAGTCGGTCTGGCTTTCAGGTAAATAGACTTCGCGGTTTCCAAAACCTTTACCACCCGTCTGTCCTGAGCCGATTGCTAGCAGGGATTTGGTCAACTGATAAGCGTCCGATCCTTGGTAGCTATAGGGATCAAGCCATGAGTAGATTCGACGGAGCTGATACTCACCCACTCCAAGATACTTTTCCAATAAATCCGGTTTCCATAATACAAAATAAAAAATCGTCCCAACAAGTGCAATCCCGGCGGTAAATAGCGGGGTCAAAAGCTTCCACGAGATCCCTGAAATAAATATCATTCCGAGCATAATAGCAAGAAACACAAGCGAGGTCCCTAAATCCTGCTTGATGATCAGCGCTAACGGGACCATGGTGACAATCCCGATCTTCACTAACAGCCAGAAATCGGTTTGCATCGTCTTAATCTGGTTCTTTTGATGATGATCTTCAATTACACGTGCAAGAGCCAGTATAATGAAGATTTTAACAAACTCTGATGGCTGGATCGTTCCCACACCAGGTATTTTAAACCAGTTTTTCGCCCCATTAATGACAGGCGCAATACTCTCCGGCGCTACAATTAAAAATCCCAGCATCAGAAGTCCGAACCCATAGGCATACCAGGTTAGCTTTCGTAATTGATCCGAATCAAGGGTCATAACACCGGTGATAATCCCACTGCCCACCGCATACCAAAAAATCTGCTTAATTAAGAAGTTCTCCTTGTATTGTCCGCTCGCCTGGGCACTATAAATCGCTAAACAGCTGGCTAGAAAAAGTAATATTAAGATAAAAACAAGATTATAATCGAGTTTTGAAGTTTTGTTCGTATTTGAAGTCATATAGGTTCCACCTTACTAAGAAATACTACATTCCTTCATTATATTTTTAATATCAACAAATCACAACTTCTAAACCGTTAATGGATTAAATTACATAAGAAAGTCCTATTCTTTAAAATAAATCCGCTGCAGCTCCCCTGCCATCCATTCGAGATTACTTGGCACCTGTGGAATTCCGTAGCCAATATATAACGGCGTGGTCACAAAGCGCGATACAACCTTGGCATAGATTTTATTTTCGATATGATGAAAAAACAGATTGTAACTCGTTGCTTTAAATGGAAAGTTGTTCAAGATATAATGAACAGCCGTTTGCAGATAATCGGAGAACCGTTCCTGGTAACTGGAATCATCCATTTCAACATTGAACTCATAAAAGCCCACGCGCGGCTTAGTCGACAAGGTAAACCGGACCCCTTCCTCCTCGGCAATCACAATCCCTTCAAACATATCATGGGTTACCTTTTCTTTATAATCAATTTCATCCAGGCCAATAATTTGCATATGCGGATGTGAGAGCGTGCCTCCGGACAATGGCCCATGGTTTTTGAAAAAAATCACCGATTGATAGCGGCCGGTTGCCTCCAGATCCAACCAATGTTTGATGCCAAACCTCATCAATTTATGTAAATGCTCTTTTGAGTAGATGGATAATTCACCATGACAATCATCCGTTTCGATTAATACTGTTTGAAAGGTATGTTCTAAAACGGGATATTTATTTTTCAAAAGAATAATTGGTTCGTCCACTGCGATAAGGTTGGTCAGTTGATCTCTTTCACAAAATGGACAGGCCTGGTCTTTGTTTCGTATATTCTCAGGCTTTTGAACACCGATCGACGTATTAAAATGTAGATGTGAATTTTCCAAATGCGTTTCTCCTCTCGAAACAGTATAATTCTATTTTATGGGAGAACGCCTTCCAATTGCACTTATTTTGTTTACATCACTGATATTTTCATTGACCTAATTGGTAATTAAATCCTAAAATAGAGGAGAATTTCATGAAGTAGCTAATTTTAGCATATCTATAAAAGGTACAGGCTTACCATTTCTTTAGATTGTGAGGGTATTTATGTTAACAAAATTAGAAGCATTTATTCTTGGGATTATTCAAGGGTTAACGGAATTCTTACCGATTAGCAGTACAGGCCATCTTTATTTAGGAAGAAATTTATTCGGACTTCAAGAAGCCGGGCTTATGCTGGATACCATGCTTCATGTCGGAACATTGCTGGCTGTTTTTGTTTTTTACAAGGATGAATTTATTAAAATCATTAAAAATCCGTTTAGCAAGTTAACCTTTTTGTTGATCGTTGGGACGATCCCAGCGGTAATCTTTGGACTTGCGTTTAAAGATTACATCGATGAAATTTCGAAAACCGGAGTGACGATTGGCTGGGAGTTTTTAATTACGGGTATTTTCTTGTGGGTTGCTGATTCAGTAAAAAATGGATATAAAAAGATGGATGATATCAGTTATAAGGATGCCCTAATTATTGGTACTTTCCAGGCCGTCGCAATTATGCCAGCGATCTCTCGTTCAGGGATGACGATCGTTGCGGCACTTTGGCGAAAATTAGACCGCGAAACAGCTGCGTATTTTTCCTTCTTATTATCCACTCCTGCAATTGTAGGTGCGATTGTCTTGCAAACGAAGGATTTACTTGAAGGTCAAGGGGAAGAAATCTCCCTATCGGCATTGCTCGTTGGGATTGCCGCCTCTGCAGTGTTTGGATATGTTGCGGTTAAGTGGATGATTGGCTATTTGAAGAATCACTCATTAAAACCGTTTGCTATTTATGTTTGGGCATTAGGGGTACTCGTACTATTTTTCCAATTTACAGGTAAATTCTAAAAAAGCGGCTCGATGCACTCGAGCCGCTCTTTTTTTACAATGAAACAGGTAATTTTGCCATTTCTCTGGCCGCTTCTGCTGCTTGTTCTTTCGCTTTTGCCATAATTTCAGGAATTTGTTTTGGAAAATGGTCCATTCCTTCTGCATAAATGGTTTCCATTAAATCAAAGCCGAGGAATTCAAGTGCTTTGCTTAAATAACGATCGCCCATCTCAAAATCGACCATCTTACCAGTGGAGTAAATGCCTCCGCGGGTTTGAATGTGAATTGCCTTTCTGCCAGTAAGGAGACCCTCTGCCCCATGTTCAGAGTAAGTAAATGTTTTCCCGGCAATAAATAAACAATCCATGAAGGATTTCAAAATGGCTGGTGCACCAAGATTCCAGATTGGGGTGACGAACACATAGTATTCTGCAGCTATAAACCGGTCAGCAAGGGCATGCATTTTTTCAAGTTTGGTCCTCTCATCTTCGGAAAGTTGTTCTTTTGTATAGCCCATAAACGATAATTTTGCACGTGCATATAATAAATCCATGTCTATTTCAGGGATATCCATGCTATATAAGTGCATATGTTCAATTTCCACATCTGGCTGTTCCTTTTTGAACTCCTCTAAAAATACTTCCCCGATTTGCATCCCTTTTGAAAGTTTTATATCATTCTTTGGATTTGCCGTAATATATAGAAGCTTCGACATATAGATCCCCTTTCCTTACCCTACAATATTTTCTTCTATTTCTATAGTACAATAAACTTCTTTGCTCACGAATGAACAATCCGTGAAATTTATGAATTTAATGTGAAAACTGCCTGCTTAATTGAACAAATCTTGACAATTCCAAACAAAACTTAACGAAAATTAACAATACTTAACAAAAGTCACTTTTAGTATGCTATTCTTTTTATAAAATAAAAAATGGAAAAAGGAGGGTGTCTTATGGAAGAAAAAGCTTATACTCCCGATGAGGTGGCCCAACTCTTTCAAATCTCAAAACATACGGTTTATGAGCTAATTAAGAGAGGTGAACTCCAGGCATTCAAGATTGGCAACAAAATGAGAATTGAACATGCAGAGCTTGAAAGATTTAAAAACAATACAAAAGCTCCTGCTAAAAAAAATCCAACAGAACCAACTGGGGCACCCAGTAATCCGGCCCCATCAATCCGACTATCTGGCAGTCACGATTTTCTCGTTGAACATTTCGCGAAACAAGCAGCAACTACCTTAAACTTGCAAATTCAGCCATCCTACATTGGCAGCCTCGAAGGGTTAATGATGTTATACCGGGGTCAATGTGATGTTGCTGCGATACATCTTTTGGATCCAAACTCACAAGAATATAACTTACCATTTATCCATCAATTGTTTATTTATGAATCCATTCTCGTGCTTAGATTGGCAGCAAGACAGCAAGGCTTTATTGTCGCGAATGGCAACCCGAAAAACATTCAGGATTTTCCTGACTTAACGAGAAGTGATGTTCAATTTGTAAATCGCCAAAAAGGAGCAGGTACACGTTTCTTACTAGACTCAAAGCTTTCTAGTTACGGCATTGATCCTAGTAAAATCAATGGCTATAGTACGGAAGAATGGAACCATTTATCTGCCGCTTCCTATATAAGCAGGGGCATGGCAGATACAGCCTTTGGAATTCAGTCGGCTGCCAGCCATTTAGGACTGGACTTTATCCCTGTCGCTAAAGAAAATTTTGATTTGGTTTTCCGCTTTACCGCTGAAAATAAACAAAGCTTAACAGACCTCATTCAGTATTTACAATCAACTAGTTTCAAAGATAGTTTAACGAATCTAGAAGGATACGATATTTCTGAATTAGGTAAAATCACTTATCAAACTAGTCAAACGGAGGATACAACCACATGTTAAAAAATCGTTATCTTTCTTTCTTATTCGCGATGATACTATTAGTTTTAGCAGCCTGCGGAAATGCTGCCTCAAAAGATTCAGCAGAAAAAGTAAAAAAAGAAGAACCTAAAGCTGCACCAACTGAAATGATTCTAGCAACAACTACAAGCACACAGGACAGCGGCTTACTTGACGAAATCATTCCTATGTTCGAAAAAGAAAATAACGTAAAAGTTAAAACAATTGCCGTAGGGACTGGACAAGCATTAGAAATGGGGACAAAAGGGGAAGCAGATGCCCTTCTAGTTCATGCTCCAGCAGCTGAAAAAGCAGTGGTCGATGCAGGCGATGCGATTAACTATAAACGCGTCATGTACAATGATTTTATTTTAGTAGGACCAAAGGAAAATCCAGCTGGCGTTAGCGGTGATAACATCAACGCGGCTTTCAAAAAATTAGCTGAATCTAAAGCTACGTTTGTTTCTCGCGGTGATGATTCTGGTACACACAAGAAAGAACTTGGAATTTGGGATGCAAATGCCATTAAACCTGCTGGCGAATGGTATGTGTCAACAGGACAAGGGATGGGTCAAACCTTACAAGTAGCCGCAGAGAAAAAAGGTTATGTCTTAACCGACCGCGCTACATGGCTTGCCCAAGAGAAAAATTTAGACACCCTTCAAATCGTCGTTGAAGGCGGCAAGGATTTAATGAACATCTATCATGTAATGCAAGTAAATCCAGAAAAACATGATAAAATTAATAGCAAAGATGCTGAAAAATTTGTAGAATTTATGGTAGATCCGAAAACCCAAGATGTGATTGAAGAATTCGGTAAGAAAGAATTTGGCCAATCCTTATTCAAAAAATATACAGAGTAGTTGACATGGAGGCCCTTTTACAAGGGTCCTTCTGTTTTTGCAGCTAAAGCTAAACCTGGAGGCACTTGAGATGGAATTACTCATTGATGGACTAAAAAAAGCAATTGACATGATCCTTTCTGGTGAGCCCGAAGTATTAGCGATTACTTGGCTGACGCTAAAAGTTTGTCTATGTTCCATTCTGATTAGTACCCTGATCGGATTGCCGCTAGGTATATTTCTTGGATTAACTAGATTCAGAGGGCGCAGAGTTCTATTGCTGTTCATCAATATTGGATTAGGGCTGCCACCCGTCGTTGCCGGCCTTTGGATTACGATGCTGTTATGGCGCTCAGGCCCATTAGGCGACCTCACACTGCTCTATTCACCTACAGCGATTGTTATGGCTCAGGTGCTCGTCAGCTTGCCCATCGTCACAAGCTTGACCTGTTCCGCTTTTCAACAAATCAGTGAAAAAATGCTCCTCCAGATTAAAGCACTTGGCGCAACAAAACTGCAAACCCTAATGATTCTCATCAAACAATTAAAAATTGCGATATTGGCGGCGGTTATGGCTGGCTTTGGCCGGGTCATTGCTGAGGTTGGTGCCGCGATGATGGTCGGTGGTAATATTCAAGGGGACACGCGCATTTTAACAACAACGATTGTGATGGAGGTTTCAAAAGGAAACTTCGATATTGCCTTAGCACTATCGTTTATTTTATTATCGGTTGCCCTCTTAATTACAGCAGCATTAACCTACTTACAGCAAAGGAAGCGAATATCATGAGCCCGTTACTCGAGTTGAAAAATCTTACCTATCAAGCGCAAAGTAAAACGATTCTTGATATTCCTAACTTCCAGATTGGGACGGGAGAATTCCTTGGCATTATGGGACCAAATGGCGCTGGAAAAAGTACGCTGCTTAAATTGCTGGCCTTTCTAGATCAACAAACAAGTGGCGACCTTTTTTACCGAGGACAAGCAGTTCCGCAGGGAAATGCTCCGCTGGAATTACGGAGGAAATTCTCGATTGCCCTTCAGCAATCCTTACTATTAGACGGAACGGTTTTTCAAAACATTGCGATTGGTTTAACCTTACGGAAGGTACCTAAATCGATTATTAAAGAAAAAGTGGAACAATGGATGGACTTGTTTGGAGTTAGTCATCTTGCGAAAAAAAATGCCCTCTATTTATCAGGCGGTGAAGCACAACGGGTCAACCTAGCACGGGCAATGATTGTAGAACCGGAAATTTTGTTTCTGGATGAACCTTTTTCTGCATTAGACTTTCCAACGAAAATTAAATTGATGGAGGATTTTAAGGGAATTATCGAAGCTGCACAAACCACCGCAGTGTTTGTCAGCCATGATTTGATGGAGATTAACTATCTTACCAACCGGTTGGCGATTATTGTTAATGGGGAAGTGAAGCAAGTAGGACCAACGCAGCGTGTTCTAGAACAACCCAATTCCTCCACTGCTCCCTTTTTAAACGAATGGAAAAAGTTTTACCCTGTTGCCCGTTAATAAAAGTGGGAAATCCACAAAAGGCCCCTGCATGATGCAGAGGCCTTTTTATGGTTTGTGCTAATCTTCTTGCGGAAACCACAAGGTAACGCCCGTTCCCTTATTCAGCCTGCTTTTTACTTTAATGACACCTTTATGCGCATCCATTAAAGCTTTGACAATCGAGAGCCCAATCCCTACCCCTCCGGTTTTACGATCACGTGATTTATCACCACGATAGAAACGTTCGAAGATATGCGGAATATCATCTTCTGCCATTCCTGAACCTTCATCTTGGATGCAAAAGCCGACATAGCCGTCCATTTCCGTTTTTACTGAAAGGGTGACATTTTTTCCTTCCGGTGTATACTTTAGGGCATTATTAAGGATGTTAGATAAGATTTGCATTAAGCGATCCTTGTCTGCTTCAAATAATTCGTCCTCGGCAGGTTGGATGATTTGAAGATAAACGCCCTTTTCTTTAAACAAGGGCAAGAACATCTCATATAAAGCCGCCAACACACTTCCTGCATCTAATTCAATTTTCTCCAGCCTCATCTGCGGATTTTCAGCTGCAAGCAATTTTTCTAATTCATTAACCAGTCTAACTAAGCGCATTAATTCTTCATGTGTGGTCTGTAACCGCTGCGGTGTCGGCTCCCAAATCCCGTCCTGAAATGCTTCGATTTGGCTTCTCAAAGTCGCAAGCGGTGTACGGAGTTCATGGGCCAAATCACCGGTAAAATGCTTTCTTAGGTTTTCTTCTTTTGCTAACGACACCGCCAGATTATTAAAGGAGATTGCAATATCCTTTACCTCGGTTGGCAATCCCGATAATGGAATCCGAATATCAAGATTATGATGCTGCAGTTCATTTGCCGCAAACGATAACTTTTGTAACCCTGAGGTGAGCTTTTTTGAAAACAGCATACTAAAAACAATCGCTAACACAATCGTCAAGCAAACGGCTGCATAAATGTATAATTGAATCGTTTGGATAAACGTATTTTCATCATCAATCAACCCCTTTGGATAAATAGCGACAAGTTTTCCAATAACCTGATTATTTACCCTCAGCGTATAGGTCATAGAATGCCACTCTTCCCCATTTGGAGCAGGTTCTGTTAACCCGAAGCTGTTGAGCATGCCGCGGATGTTGGATGAATCCATTTGCAATTGGCCTAAGTGGTCATACAGTTGGAAATACAGCTGCTCGGTCATAGCATGTTCATGCAAGAGGCCAAATACGGGATCGCTGGTAAAGTGGCCATTTTTTTTATAATCCTTTTCAATTTCCGTAATAATTCGGTCAATCTTTTTTTCCCGATTTCGATCCAAGTAGCTGTTAAAACTTTCCTCAAATCCATATTGGATAAAAAAGCTAACAATGACGATCGCAATCATCGAGATAAGTAGTAAGTAAAAAAGAATCTTAGACCGGAGCGTTTGCAGCATCTAATACCCCTCCAAATTTGTAGCCCATTCCGAAAACAGTCACGATAAAATCTGGCTGTCGTGAATCTCGTTCGATTTTCTTCCGGAGGTTTTTGATATGGGTATCAACACTGCGTTCATAGCCTTCATAATACATGCCTTCATCCTGTATCTTTTCGAGCAAATCCATCCGGCTGTATACCCGGCCTGGATTCACCGCCATATTAGTTAGTAGCTTGTATTCGATTGGTGTTAAAGTAATCGAGTCTCCGTTTGCGGTCACGTCTTTTTTTATTAAGTCGATGACCAGCTTTTTGCGATTGAATTCAAGTCGTTCCACTTTCTCTGTCTTTTTTACACGTCTTAAAATTGCTTGCACGCGTACAACGACTTCGCGCGGGCTAAACGGTTTTGTTAAATAATCATCCGCCCCCATTACAATTCCGTTGATCCGGTCATCTTCTGCTGATTTGGCTGTCAACATGAGAATCGGCACATCTGACTCTTTTCGCACGAGACGGCAGACTTCTTCACCAGAAATGTCCGGCAGCATTAAATCTAATATAATTAAGTCGGGGGTTACTGTTTTTACTTTTTTCAACGCATCAATTCCATTATCGGCGCTATGAATTTCATAACCTTCTCTTACTAAATAGGCTTCAAGAACTTCTATAATTCTACGTTCATCATCTACTAATAGTATTTTCACTTTTACCACTCCCCACATATTAAATATATCATTTCGAGTCTGTGATGTTTGTAACTTCACAAATTCACCACAAGTTCTTCATAACATCTTCAATTTTTCTTTGTAAGATGGGGGTGTAGTTAGGAAGAGGCGATTACTAGAAGGACTCCCAAGTTTGTAGTGATCGCCTCTTTGATGAAGTACATGGTTCAAAGCCATCTTACTCATCCCAAATTTTACCTCTCTTTTTTATATAGTTCGGGCGTCCCAACGGTGGGGCGCCTCCTTTTTTTATTTAAAAAATTTGCTACAATATGAAGCTCTTTTAATACAAACGTTATAGTATGCTATAGGAGTGAGGTGTCGTTTTTATGAATAAAATATCAATCAAGATTGGCGTTCTTTTCTTTCTAGCGATTTTTATACTAGAAGGCATTTCAATGATTTTTTTGCATAATAATATCATTCATTCCCGGGTGCATGACGAGCTAACTTCCCTCCAGACACGCGGAAATAATCACCGCGAAATCCTTGAGGCTTCTTTTCATGATGAAACGATGCGGCACATTGCCATGATGGAGGCGCGGACGGATACACAGGTGATTTTAACCAAACCGGATGGAACCATTTATATGTCTTCCAATCGAGTGACAGATGATATGAAAAGGATTATGAGTACTAAGCAAAAACAAGTTCCGCACGCCGGATTAATTTTAGAAGATGATTGGAAACATGCGGCCTATATCGCGTCAATTAGTCCAGTAATGGTTGACCATACGATTACCGGATATGTCTATATGTTTCAAAACACCCAAAAAATCAAAGAGTTGATTTCGGGATTAAACCAGCATTTCCTGATTGCTGGTCTGATTTCCCTGATGTTCATGATTATTATCATTTTCACTTTAACAAGGTATGTCACCCAACCGCTGATTCAAATGAGTGAAGCCACCAAACGAATCAGCAAGGGCGATTTTTCCTTGTCTCTACCGAAGATTGGCAAGGACGAAATCGGTGAACTTGGGGAATCGATTAAGGTATTAGCAAGCGATTTAGAAATTCTAAAAAATGAACGAAATGAATTTCTCGCCAGCATCTCGCACGAACTCCGCACACCGCTAACCTATATTAAGGGATATGCGGACATTGCCCGCCGGCCAGAAACGATTCATGAGGACAGAGAGAAATATTTAAGTATTATTGTTGAGGAAACTGGCAAACTATCGAAATTAGTGAAGGAGCTATTCCATCTCGCAAAAATGGATGAAAATTCTTTTTCGATTGAGAAGGTAGAGGTTCATTTACGTCCTTATCTTCAGAGCATTCTTGAAAAAGTAACTCCTGCTCTTAAAGAACTTCAAATGGAACTAGTGCTTGAATGCTCAGATTCCCTTTATATGTCTCTTGATCCCATACGATTCGAGCAGGTCATTCTCAATCTCATTGATAATGCACGAAAGTATTCTGAACCGTATACAACCATCCGTATGGAGGTCACAAATAGCAGTGGAAAAGTTCAAATTAGAATTCAAGATGAAGGAAAAGGCATTCCGGCGGAAGATTTACCACGTATTTTTGAACGGTTTTATCGTGTCGACAAATCAAGAACGCGTGCCCTTGGCGGAACGGGTCTTGGACTCTCAATCGTCAAACAGTTAGTCGAGGCACATGGAGGTACGATAAAGGTAACGAGCAACCCGAATATGGGGACTTCATTTGAGATTACTTTATAACAGATAAAAGACACCAGGCATGCCCGGTGTCTTTCTTAGTCTTTATTTATGGATCCAAACCGCACCAGCAGAGTTGTCTTTTGCTTCGCCAATGACTTGGAACTTGATTGGGTACTGTGCTGGAACTTTAACACCAGCATCAGGAATAATTGTGTTGATATAAGACTTAGTTGAATCAAATTCCGTTACACCTGGAAGACCTTTGTAATCATAGATTCCACGAGTTGGAGAATCAATATACCATGCAGGTGCCTTATCTAGTGAGAAGGCTGCATCTGCAACTTGGTATCTTACACTTTGATTAATAGATGGTTTGCCAGCTAACGTACCGATAATTGCCTCAGGGTGTGCATCTACCACATTTAGGAATCCTTCACCAGGGTGAACGCCAGTCCAGTTATCAGTAAACGTGTCATCACCATACCAAACTACTAAACCAGTATTATATTTTACTCCACGAGAGAATTGCAGTGCTGTATCAGAACCAGCATAGTTTCTCCACTCCAGGTAGTAGTAGTGAGGCTTGTTAATCCAGCCGTCAGATATTTCGAAACCGTTTAATGTTACTTTTGCTTCACCTTCTGCATCATCAGAGAATGTCACATTGCCATCCACTGTTAATTGAAGATTATCAAGCGCAAATCCGTTTGGAGCAAGCCCGCCGTCTGTAACATATTCAAACACTAATTTTACCTTTTTACCTGCAAATTGGCTTAGGTCAAGAGATTTGCCTAGCCATTCGCCTTTTGATGTATCTAAACCGCCTTCAGTGTCTTCATCACCAATGAGGTCAAGTTCTACACTCTTCCCATCTTCAGTTACTGCATTTACAGTTAGGTAATCATAGTCAGTTTCGACTTCGTACCACTGCTTGTAATCGAATGTTGCGGATGTAGCACCTGTTAAATCAAACACTGGGGTTTCTAGTACTGTATCAAGGTCATCCCCTTTAGTACTATAATAGTACTTTGCACCAAACCCAGGAGTAATACCTGGAACCTTTTTATTAGGAAGGTTTACTTTTACAATACCAGGATTCTTAGATTTTGTTACACTCTGGTCGATAACAGCTGCAAGACCATTTTTATCGATATCTTCATAGTTTACTTCAGTTATATTAGCCCAATTTCCGCCAATTGTTTTTTGATAGAATTCTTTCACTTGTGGTGAGAAGCTTGGTGGCTGGGTACCGGCGATGTTACCGCTCCAGCTTCCGCCGCTCATGATTGACCATTGTTCAACAGTATCACCATGACCAGTATATTGAGTGTCATACTCATCAGGAGCACCTAAGTCATGACCAAATTCGTGAGCGAATACTCCGACTGCTCCATCTTCTGGCTCGATTGTGTAGTCGTAGGCAGCCATTTTACCGCCCCAGTAATTTACTAATGCAGTTGTATTGGCAACTGGATAAACACCATTTAATGTCCAACGGTGTGACCAGATTGCGTTATCGCCTAATTCTCCGCCGCCAGCTTCTTGTCCAACACCGGCATGGAGTACCATTAAGTGGTCGACTAAGCCGTCCGGCTCGTTTTGATTACCGTCTCCATCTAAATCGTAAAGATCAAATTTATCATAATCTGCTAAATTGATTCCTTTCGCAACAGCTGCATTCAGTGCATCCTTTACAAGACCACGTGGCCCTTTTGTTCCAGCTGCATTATCATGTCCGCTGCCGCTATCTAAACCGTAATCCGCTGCATTCCCTGGTACTGTCAGCCAATCAGATACAGTTCCATCCACTGTGTAGCTTCCACCAGACTGCTCTTCATAATATTGTTTAAAGGTTTTAATTTTATCACCATTGAAAAGGGTGAAATCCTCGTCACCAAACAACATCTTTTCGTAATGCTCTTTGTTGAAGTCATCTGCATACATATATCCTGGTTCTTGCTCGATATTGTTGTGCTTAAAGTCAGCATACTCTACTAGAAGCACTAGTACTTCATCTGTTCTAACATCGCCGTTATAACCAGCCTGTTTAGCAGAATCTACTTTCACAGCTCCCGTTGGCTTACCCTTTTTAAAGTTTTCATGGCCTTTTGCAAGTTGCTTAGCAAGCTTGTCCTTTTGCTTTGTAACAAAGTCCTTTGCTTTTTTATCAAAAGCTTTTTGTTCTTTGGTTAGGGCTTTATCAGTTTTACCTGGCTTTTCACCCTGCTTTTTCTTTATGTAGGCTTTTGCTGCTTTTGTAATCTCTTCTTTAGATGCATTCTTCGCAATAAGTCCTCTTTTTTGCAAAGCTGCACCTAGTCGATCGATATCAACAATATTTAAATCGATTGGAGCTGATGCAACTGTTGTTGCTGCAGATGCCGGTTTTGGTGCAACCGTGCTTCCAGCGAATGCGCCCGCGAACATGGTAGTAGCTACCATTGTACTAGCAGCGAGGCTGGATAAGACCTTTAAAGTGGTTTTCTTTTTCAAATCTTAAACCCCCTAATTTTTTTATATTTACATCGTTCTACTCTATGAACGGTGCTTTGCTAGTTTATCAAATTAGCGCGAAAATTGTAAATAGTCTTAATTTAGTGAAAAATACTTATATTAACCATTATATTGTACCTAATAAATATAATAAGAGGATTTTTAAATACGCATTTAAACCCAGAAAAAGAGTTATTAAATATGCCTTTCATCCTTATTTTTCATGTCGTTTGAAAATCACTACAGAAAACGTAAGTTTCGGCAACCGAAATTTAAGTAAAAAGACCTATCGAAACCTACCAATATATTTAATTCCTCTTATAAAATGAAAAACTCATCAAAAAAAAACCTTATCATCATTTTGATAAGGTTTTTTTGAGTTAATTATTCAGCTTTTTTCTTAAATTCATCAGTTAATTCCTCAATGCTTTTTTTAACATTTCCTTTTCCAGAGTAGTTCTCAATCAGTTCTTTTACATCAATCCCACTTGAGGCTTTTAATGATTCCTGCAGACTCGCCATCAAGTTCGTTGCATAGCCTGTAATTTTGTTTGCACCGCCATTTTCACCAGATCCACCGGTATCGACAACGGTAATTTTATCAATATTGGACAGAGGGCTTGCTACTTGCTTTGCATATTCTGGCAGCATTTTGATAATCATGTCTAGGATTGCGGCCTGACCAAATTGCTCGAATGCTTCAGCGATTTTTTCTTTCGCTTCGGCTTCAGCTAAACCTTTGAGGCGGATAATTTCTGCTTCAGTCGCCCCTTGTGCTTTTTCCGCTTCTGCTTTGGCTAAACCATCCAAGCGAATCCGTTCAGCCTCTGCTTTTGCCATGGCTTCAATCCGATACTTATTGGCCTCAGCTGCGGCAATTTCTTTTGCTTTATTTGCAGCGGCCGATTGTTCGACGGAATAACGGTCAGCATCAGCCTTTTTCTTCACTTCCGAATCATATTGACGTTCACGGCGTTGAATTTCTTTTTCTTCTAATTCAATTTGTTTTTGTCTTTCAATAATCTTAATTTGCATTTCTTGTTCCATGACATCTTGTTTGGACCTAGCTGTTTCCAAATCGTATGCTTGGTCAGCGCGTGCTCTGGCAATATCTTGTTCACGTCTAAATTCAGCCACTTTTAACTGATTGACTTTTTCCGCCTCGGCAATTTCTGTGGCCCGCTCTAATTCATTGCGTTTGGCTTCTTTAGCTGCCTCTGCCTTTTTAATACGAGTTTCTTTTTCTGCTTCCGCTGTTGCGATATCCGCGTCTCTTTTCACTTGAGCAATCCGCGGTTTACCAAGTGAGTCCAAGTAACCATTTTTATCCCGGACGTCTTTAATCGTAAATGACACAATCACCAAGCCCATTTTGGCAAGATCCTGTGAGGCAACCCTTTGGACCTCTTGAGAGAATTTATCACGGTTTTTATAGATTTCTTCTACGGTCATCGAGCCAAGGATCGACCGCAGATGTCCTTCTAGGACTTCTCTTGCCTCATTCTCACGGTCTTCCTTTGGTTTGCCGAGGAACTGTTCTGCGGCCGTCGCAATTTCACTAATAGACCCGCCAATTTTAATAATAGCTACCCCATCGGCCATAACGGGCACACCCTGCTCAGTATAAACCTCGGGAGTCGTTACTTCCAGTTTACTAGATAGTAAGCTTAGCGGTTTTGCCTGTTGGAAAACTGGCAAAATAAACGTACCGCCGCCGCGGATAATTTTCACTTTATTCCCAGACTCATCAACGTGGACATTTCCATTGCCAAGGAAGCTGCCTGTCACGATCAAGGCCTCATCCGGTCCGGCCGTTCTGTATTTTGTGATAAAAACGCCAATTAAAGCTAAAAGAATAAGTGCAACAATTCCAATGATTACCCATATAATATTGAATTCCATCTTTTAAAACCCCCCTATAAAAAACTTTCTAGTTGATGATGAACCGTCACTTGCAGGACGCCATTTTCTATCTGTACAATCAACACTTTTGTGCCACTCTCGATAAGGTCACCATCAAAACTTGATGCCGGCTTCGCTATTCTGCCACTGGTACTGTCAATCATCACTTCGCCAAAGCCGTCAACAGGAATAGTCGTAATGACCGTCCCAACTCGGCCCCGCAAGTCTGATTCTTTATAAACAAGCGATTCCTCGGCAGACGAGAGCGGGATGAGCACAAAGACATTTAGTAATGTCACAACAATGAAGGCTATCGCGGCGGATATGCCTAAAATCAGTAAATAGTGAATAGATGAGAGCCGTTCAAACAGATAACCGCTTGCTGACAGAATGGTCATGAAAGCAAAAATTAAGACAGGATTTAGAAAATCGAATCCATCTCCAGCCCCATGAAAATGAAAAACATCGGCAAATAAAACATATAAAACTGTGATTACTCCCGAGATAATTAATCCATATAAATAAATCGTTTCTAAAGGAATACTGAATGGTTCCATGCGCATCCATCCTTCTTTTTCATTTAAAGTTCTTTTTTACGAACACCACTCCTCATCCATATGCATCCATCCCTTCTTATGTATCTACCTTTCATACGGTTGAATAATGAAAAAGTTTCATTTTTTACTAAAATTTTCCTGTTTCACTTATAATTTTGATAATGCTTGTCGAAAATCCTGCCAAGCAAAACAGACTATTGTTCTACAAAATAAAAAAGTGCCATAGCATTTAGCTACAACACCTTATTGAATCATATTCAAGAACTTCCTCGTTCGTTCTTCTTTTGGATTGGTAAAGATTTCTTCTGGCTTGTTCCTCTCGACAATCACACCTTGATCCATAAAAATAACTTCATCTGCCGCTTCACGGGCAAAACGCATTTCATGGGTCACCACAATCATCGTCATTCCTTCTCTTGCCAGGTCTTTCATGACTTTTAACACCTCACCGACAAGTTCGGGGTCAAGTGCTGAAGTTGGCTCATCAAAGAGCATCACTTCCGGCTCCATCGCAAGTGCCCGGGCAATACCCACACGTTGCTGCTGACCGCCGGAAAGTTGTGCGGGAAAATAATCCTGCTTATCACCTAGTCCAACCTTTTCAAGGAGTGCCTGGGCTTTTTTCCGTGCATCCTCTTTACTCTCCCCTTTGACAATGATCGGCCCTTCCATAACGTTTTGAAGAGCAGTTTTGTGTGGGAACAGATTATAGCTTTGAAAAACCATTCCTGTTAGGCGCCGAAACGAGGCGATTTGTTTTTTTTGTACATTTTTCGAGAAGTCCAAGCTTTGTCCCTCTATGGAAATGACTCCTTGATTCGGAGTTTCGAGAACATTCAAACAACGCAGCATCGTGGTCTTACCTGAGCCGGATGGACCGATGACAACAACCACTTTTCCTTTTTCAACGAGAAGGTCAATTCCTTTTAAGACTTCTAATTGACCAAATTGCTTATATAATCCTTTAATTGAAATCATTGAATAACTCCCTCATTAAGACGTGTACCGGTCCATTCTCTTTTCCAAGGACCCTTGCAAGATCGAGAGGAAAAAACAAATAACCCAATAAATTAACGCTGCTTCTACATATACCAATAAAAATTCATAAGTGGTTGAAGCAATTTCTTGGGCCCGGCGAAACATCTCTGTTACAAGGACAACTGATGCAAGAGAAGTATCTTTTACAAGACTAATAAAAGAATTCGATAATGGCGGTATAGATACCCTTGTTGCCTGTGGCAAGATGATTCTTTTCAATGCCTGGGTGTAGGTCATTCCAATCGAATAAGCTGCCTCCCATTGTCCCTTCGGAATGGAGATAATCGCAGCCCGAATAATTTCTGAAGCATAGGCCCCAACGCTTAGGGAAAAACCAATGACTGCGGAAATAAAGGGATCTAAGGTAACTCCTATATTAGGAAGTCCATAAAAAATAATGAATAACTGAACAAGTAATGGTGTGCCGCGAATGGCTGAAACATATACCCTGGCAATTCCTTGAAATAGTTTTACTTGAGAAATTCGGGCAAGTGCGGTTAGCACAGCCAAAATGATCCCAATAATAAATGAAATGATGGTTAATGGAATGGTATTCATAACAGCACCCTCCAGCAGTGGCTGGAGGGAAGTCTTTGCAATCTCAATTAACCTGTCCATTCTTTCTGGGTCAGCAAAAATACTATTTAAGTACATCTTCACCAAACCATTTCTCAGAGATTTTTTTGTAGGTGCCATCGTCAACTATTTCTTTTAGCGCCTTGTTGACTTCGTCTACGAGTGTGTCGCTTTTCTTTCTAAACATGAACCCGCTTGAAGAAGCATCATTAGCAGTTGCCACAACCTTGATTGGTGCATCCGGCTTTTGTTTTTTATAGTCTAAAAATGAAAGCTTATCGTTAATCGTCACATCCACACGTTTTTGAGCAAGGAGCTCAACTGCTTGCTGGAAACCATCCACTCCAACGATTTTAGCACCATATTTCTTGGCCATATCCGCGTAGTTACTTGTCAACGATTGAGCTGCATTTAATCCTTTAATATCTTCAAATGATTTCACCTTATCGTTATCCTTATGAGCAATCAATACACCTGCAGACGTAATATATGGATCAGAGAAATCATACTTTTCCTGACGGTCAGGACGAATTCCAACTTCGTTAGCAATCATATCAAAACGCTTTGCATCTAGTCCTGCAAACATCGCATCCCATTGTGTTTCTTTAAATTCAGGTTTTACCCCAATTCGTTTAGCTACCTCTGTCGCAAGTTCCACATCAAATCCAGTTAGTTTGCCACTTGGATCATGGTAAGTGAATGGCGGGTATGTACCTTCTGTACCAATTAACAATGTTCCATCATCTTTTACCTTTTTCAATAAATCATTCTCTGCCTTTTCATTATTCTTGTTGTCAGTTTTGTTCGTGTCTTTATCGGTATTATCCTTGCCGCAAGCTGACAGTACTAACATAAAGCTTAATAATAGTGCAAAAATGATGGTAAGTTTTTTCATTGATGTAACCCCCTAAATGAAATTATCATTATTTTACCCTTAATTTACAAAATAAAACCTATCAGAGGCGATCTGATAGGTTAAATAATATTATGCTGATAAAGCTTTTTTACGTTCGGAAATTACTTCCTTTTTTCGTCTAAACAGTGGTCCATAAAAGAGGAGGCCGCTCGCCAGTAATATCATTCCGTAGGTGAAGGTTTTAATATCTGCCGTTCCTGCTATGATCACCCAAACTGAATAAATAGTTGAAAGCAAGGCAATCATTCCGTCTGTAATTCTTGAACGATCCCCTTTATATGTCTCCCCGGTTACAACTAATTTCAACTGATAGATGGAGGAGATAAAGTAAGGTACCAAGTAAGATAACGTTGCAATGATTATGACAAATCCAAAGGCATCAGAAATGGATTTTGAAACCGTTGAAAAGATAAACAGTTGACCTAAACCATTAGAGACAATCATAGAAAACAATGGCAGACCCTTTTTGTTTTCTTTTTTAAAAGCAGGTATGAATAATCCTTGCTTTGCCGCTTGATAAGGGACTTCTGCACTTAGCATTAACCAGCCAATCGTTGAACCAAATAAGCTGATCAACCCAATCCCTGCTAAAACTTTCCCGGCAATAGGTCCTAAGAAAGAAGAAATAGCATCAATTAGGGGCTTATCTGAATGGATAAGAGTGTTTTGATCTAACATTCCCATCGTCAAAGTACTAATACCGATGTAGATACCAAGTGCAATAAATAATCCAAGGATGGTAGCGCCTTTCACATCGGTTTGCTTTCGAGCACGAGAAGCAAATACGACCGCAGATTCAACCCCAATAAATGCCCATAATGTATTTACAGCAGCACCGTTCACTTGACTCAACATTCCCACCGCATGGCCGGCCTCGTCCATTCTAACAGCCATTAACGGAAGAATATTGCTTTTTTCAAAGGCAAATAACCCAACAAGAATAAATAGAATAAATCCGGCAACTTTAGCGGCTGTTGCCACAAAATTCATCTTCCCAGCACTTTCGATTCCTCGCAGGATGATGAAGTGAGTTCCCCAAAGCAGCAGAGAACAGACAAGAAACGTTAATCCATTACCGACCTTAAGTGTAAAGCCGCCAATCGTAAACCAGTTAGCTTGGCTTGTTAGGATTGGGAAAAAGGTTGATAGATACCCCGCAAAGGTTGTAATCATCGCAACATTCCCGGCGAGATTACCAATCCAGTAACCCCAAGAGGACATAAAACCTGATAAAGTGGAAGCATGGGATCCTGGTTTAAACAGTTCCTTAGCATAAATTTGCGGACCGCCCGTTATATTTGGTTTTCTGATCGCAAGATTACCAAATACAAGAGCGGTCATTAATACACCAAGTCCTGTTACTAGCCATGCTGAGATGACACCAGCAGGACTAGCTGCTTCAGAAAGTGAGCTTGGCAGCATAAATATCCCTGACCCGACCATGTTTCCGACAACAAGTGCGGTTAATACCCAAAATCCTAATTTATTAGCGTTCCCCATGGTGTAATCCCTCTCTCTAATCCGTGTTATTTATTTTAAAATAATGCTTTTTAGTATTTTGTTGAATAAATATTAATTTGCTTTATAAATATAGAACCAGTAAAGGATTGTGTCAATGGAAATTTTATTCTAATAAAGTATTAGAGTGGTGAATTAGTCAAACATCTCATAAATTTTTCGAATATAAAAAGAGACTGCTTATTTAGCAGTCTCCCGTCTTTAATTATTTCCACCACTCATCGAACATCGTTGTTGGCAGTTGCCGTTTATGTTCTGTCATTAGGTAGCGCTTTTCTATTTTATCAGCGACTTCTTTTGAAACGGATTTCCCTTCCAAATAGTCATCGAGTTCATCATAGGTAATCCCTAATTCTGTTTCGTCGGCCTGACCAGGCTTTTGGTCGAGAAGGTCTGCTGTAGGAACTTTTAAATATAAAGACTCTTCAGCACCGAGCTCTTTTAATAGGACTTTCCCTTGCCGCTTTGATAAGCCGCTCAGAGGAAGAATATCAGCCCCGCCATCACCGTACTTCGTATAGAATCCTGTTACTGCTTCCGCCGCATGGTCCGTGCCAATCACAAGCAGACCTTCCATGCCGCCAATTGCATATTGAGCAATCATTCTCAACCTTGCCTTGACATTTCCTTTTTGATAATCGCTTAACGGTGCGCCTTGATAGGTGTTATCATATTCTTTTTGGACTTCATCTACTGCGGATTTAATGTTAAAGACTGTCTCACGGTCAGCGCGAATAAAGGCTAACGAGCGTTTAGCATCCTCCTCATCCTGCTGGACACCGTATGGGAGACGAACAGCGATAAACATAGCATCGGTCCCTTCATTACGCAGCTCTTCTACTGCTAGTTGGGCGAGCCGCCCAGCCAGTGTCGAATCCTGCCCCCCGCTTATACCTAGCACATAACCCTTGGCCTTTGTCTTTAACAGGTAATTTTTTAAGAAATCGATCCTTTTCCTAATTTCCTCTTGCGGTTGTATGGTCGGACTGACATTTAAATCCTTCATAATCTGTGCTTGTAAACTCATTACTGTACCTCCTGACAAACAATCGATATATTAACTAATGTACCACAAATGTTTAGATTTCACTAAATCGGTGAGAAAATAGTAAAATGGGTAAATTAACAGTGACAATTCAGGAGGGATTAGGATGGAAGCAAAAACATGTAATGAGTCTCGGGTGGTAAGAACGAGCCGGATATTTCCTAATGATGTAAATAACCATAATACCTTGTTTGGCGGGAAGTTAATCAGCGATATCGATATGATCGCCTCCATTTCTGCGGTTAGACATTCACGGGCAGAGTGTGTGACGGCTTCAATTGATTCGGTCGACTTTCTTAGTCCGATTACACCGAAGGATTCTGTTTGCATTGAAACGTTTGTTTCTTCGACAGGAACCTCATCGATGGAGATTTTCGTCAAAGTGATTGCGGAGAATCTCATGTCAGGCGATAGAAAAATTGCCGCCACCGCCTTTTTAACCTTTGTCGCACTAGATGACAACGGCAAGCCGACAAAGGTCCCAAGTATCATCCCAGAAACAGAAGAAGAAAAAAAGCTGTTTGAAACGGGAAAAGAAAGAGCAGCCAAACGGAAGGAACACAGAAAAAGTAGTAAAGAACTAGCAAGCGTACTAACAGTACATAAACCTTGGGAATGAGCACAAAAAAGGTTCGCGAAGTTCGCGAACCTTATAATTTCTGGAGATCCCTTCGACTTGGTGCATGCGGTGGCAGTTGGGCCCAGCCACGATCAACCATAAGATTGAAACCTTTAGTTGAATAAACCATTATATCTATAATGTATTTTTGATAATAAGAAGCCAGATCTGTTCTCATTGCCAATGACAATGCATGCCCAATAAGGGTAATGTCTATAGCATTCAATGAATGGAAAAGTGTGACCACAAGCCTTTCTGAAAAAGGAGAAACCGTAGAATCCGTCACTTCCATACTTGTTGCCACGTTCCCGAGCAGCTCCTCTCTCATAAGGATATTATTGAAGGTTTTTATTTGCTTTTCTGATATTTTCTTGCCTTCCTCAATATAATTATGAATCTCCTTGTCTGATACCACTTGTAGTAACCCCATACATAGGAGGATTGAAAAATAATTCCGCTCCGTATTAAAATGAATTTCTGTAATTTCAGCCACGTTTAACGGCCTTTTTTTCCCGAATCCACTTAAATAAGACAGTTTTTCAATGTATTCTACATCATTCGGATAGGGTATCATCGGCGGGCGGTCATAGATTCCCTTCGAAAGCATAAGATTTGTGGATTCTTGATATAACAATGAAGTTTGCTGGACCATCGTAACAAAGAAATCCATCACATCTTTTCTAGCTACGTTTGCTGTTATAAATCCTGTATTTATCATACTCATGCGGCTCATCATATAAATAAAACTTAGACCAAACATATCATAAAATAATGGCGGGGCTGATAAATTTAGATCTTTTTCAGAAAATCCATCAGGGATAGGAATGCCTTCCTCATTCAAAATGGCCGTGATTTTCTGAATATGACTTTCAGATATTTCATATGCCTGTTGGAGAATTTTTTTTATCTCTTCATCTTGATTGTGATGAAGAAAATAGATCAGCAAGCAAACAGACATATTCTCCAGAATATACGTAGCCCATAATCCTCCGATTTCCGCACTAGTTAACCGTATTTTGTGTTCCACCCTTTGTGCCCCCTAAATTAGCCTTAGAGAATAGAATTCCACTTAAAAACTGCTTTATTCGTCCTGTTAAGATGCAAGAAGGTTCATATAATTTAACTACAAGGCATCTCTAATTTGCGGCTGATCCACTGCGTTCCTTCCAAGTCATGACTTCATCTTCCTCGTCAATCTCAATCGTCACATCAACGACGCCTTTTTCTGCCATGATTTTTTCTTCTAATCGATCTTTAATATCATCAGCTGCAGCCACCGTTAATTTTGGATCTACTTCAATTTCTAATTCCACATGAAGGTCCTCACCCTCTTTAATGACGGTGATTCCTTGAATATCCTTAACATCAGGATCTTCCATCACAAGCGTGCCAATTTTGTTTTCCATTTCTTCATCTGCTTGACCAAGGACCCCTGCTGCATTATCTAAAAAGACCTTTCCGACAACAAAGAACATCATCGCTCCAATCAGCATGGAGGCGAGTCCCTCAATTTGATGGAATGCTGTAAAGTGGGAAATAACGACGGCAATAATCGCTAACAATCCACCTAAGGTGGCAACTAGATCCTCCATAAAAACCAGTTTGGTTGCAGGTTTAGCTTTTCCCAAATTGGCAAAGCTTTTTGAAAACACTTGAAGTCCACTTGCTTCAACGTCAATCTCATGTAAAATCTCTTTCATTGCTTTAAATAAAACAAATGTTTCAAGAAGGGTGGCAACAGCTAAAACGACCAGGTTAATGATAAAACCGCCAGACTCTGTCGGATGGATGACATGGTGGTACCCTTCTTTTATGGTTTCAAACGCCATAATTCCAACGATTAATACGGCACCTAAAAGAACAAGGTTGACTAAGCGGCCAAATCCATTGGGATATTTTTCGGTTGGAGCCTTCTTACTTAAGGCCGAGCCGACAAACACAAAAAACTGATTTGCAGCATCACCAAGGCTGTGCATCGTTTCTGCAAACATCGCAACATTGCCTGTAAACATAAAGGCGATTCCTTTGATAATGGAAATAATCGTATTAATGATTGCTGCCAATAAGGCAGATTTATTGCCGCGTTTTAGTAATTGTAGAAGTTCGCTCATTATATCCTCTTTTCCTAAATAAAGTTTGATTTTCTTTAATATTTTCAAAAATAACCTATTTCATTATAACTAACTTTTTAAAACGAGGAAGGGAAATTGTTCCAAACTGATGATAAAATGATACAATAAACAACCCATTGGAGGATGAGAAATGACATTAGATGAAATCATGTGGAAACTTGCTGAACTGGGGACCGAACAAACCAAAAAAACGTTTATCAATCACGGCGCAAAGGAGGGTACTTTGTTTGGGGTAAAGATAGGTGATTTAAAAAAGCTCGTTAAGTTTGTAAAAAAAGATCACCAGTTAGCTTTGGACTTATACAATACAGGGAACTATGATGCCATGTATTTAGCAGGTCTTTCTGTGAATCCAAAGTTGATGGAAAAAGAAACACTCCAAGATTGGGTTAAGAAAGCAAACTGGTATATGCTTGCTGAATATACGGTAGCAGGAGTTGCCGCTGAAAGTCCTTATGCCCTAGATCTAGCAAGAGAATGGATGAAATCCAATGAAGAAATGATTGCCGTCTGCGGTTGGAATACGTATGCCAATTATATATCAATTACACCAGACGAAAATCTCGACATGGAGGAAATTCGTGGCCTCCTTCAACAAATTGAAAGCACAATTCATGAAGAAAAAAACCGTGTCCGCTATGTAATGAATGGGTTTGTCATTAGTACAGGTGCCTATGTGACGGCATTGTATAACGAAGCAGTCACAGTCGCAAAAAAAATCGGTAAGGTTCATGTGAATGTCGGTCAAACAGCTTGTAAAGTCCCAATCGCCAATGACTACATAAAAAAAATCGAACTCCGCAATAAAATTGGAGTCAAAAGAAAAACATGTATTTGTTAAAAAATCAGGGCCCTATTATTTCATAGGGCCCTCAATAATTATAGATTCTTCAGTACCAAAAATAAGCGGTTATTTCTGTTTTCTTGTTCTTCCTTTGTAGCCAAATCGTACTTTTTAAGCAAATGAAATACCTCATTTAAGAGGTCCTGTGTATGTTCTTTTTCAAAGAACTGATTAAATAATGGCTTCATCTCTTCCGGAAGAAAGGACGCTTGTGATTCATACTTACTTTTTACATCTTCATGGCTATGGTTAAGTTTACATTCGCTCATGTGATTTCCCCCTTATCCTTCATACCTTTAGTATAAACAAAAAAGCCCTTAACATGGGCTTTTTTATTTAACCTTCTTACTCTCAGTTACTTCTAGAACATCCAATAGGAAAACAAAGACGGGAATCCCAACGATCAAACCCCACACACCAAAAAAGTGCTCAGAGAAGATCAATACAAGGAATGTATAGAAAACTGGGAGATTTGTTTTTGAACTCATTAAATTTGGATTTAAAATATAAGCTTCGATGCCATGAATAATCATAATTGCAATGCCGACGTAAAGAACAGTGGCCATGCCGCCAATACTATAGGCAATGATGGTAAGTGGAATCAATGAAATAATGACACCTGCAACTGGGATCAGTCCCAAAACAAAAATCATAATGGATAGTCCGCCAAGCTGTGGAAAGTCCAGTATCCATAAGGATATGGTGGTTAAAATACAGTTCACAACAGCAATGATCAGTTGGGCCTCAATTACCTTACCAAATGTTCCCACAAACTTCCGTGCAAAAAATTCAACTTCAGAGTAAATAGGTGCAACTTTACTAGTTCTAAATTTCTTTGTAAATTCAATCAAGCGCGGTTTTTCTAATAAGAAGAACAGACTCATTAACAGGGCTAATAAAATTTGCAAACCAATTTTACTAATATCCGTAAAGTACTTAAATACAAAGGTAACACCTTGCTCTAAGTAACTTGAGATTTTAATTTCTTCCAAGCGACTGACAATATAATTCAGCACCAAGTTATCGTGTTTTGCTGTATAAAAAGCAGTCAACTGCTTGATTAATGCTGTGATTTCACCTGCAATCATTGGCAGATACATGACCAAGCCATATGATAGCAAACCAACAATACTTGCATAGGAAATCACAACAATCAACTTTCGGTTAACCGGTATTTTTCCTTCAATAAAATGCACTAACCGATCCATTAAAAAAGTAAAAATAAAAGTTAACAAAATTAAATTGATCATTGACTTCATGGCATAAATTAAGATAGCAATTAAAACAAAAATAGATATTCTCTTAAAACCTGTACTCTGCAAAAGTTTATTGATCATAGGCTATTATCGATCCCCATTATATTGAGCTATATTTACATGAAAATTTTATAACAATATATTGATTATACCAAATCTACAGATATATTGTCTGTTTTAAAATTGGATTGGCGCAGTTGTTTTTTCAATTGGTTTTCCTTCATACCCATGTTCCTTTAAATAGTCTAGAAGCTTAGGCAAATGGGCAAGTGTTTCCTTTCGCTCATGTAAAAGGATGACAAGCGGTCCATTATGGTGTTTCATCTGTTTAATTTGTTCAATAACACTATTTACATAGCGCTTATCCTTATAATACCAATCCTTACTATCAATATTCCAATCCCACATAATGTACCCTTTTTCCTTCACAGCCTTTTTATACTCGTTTGTCATGTTTGGGGCACTGCCATAAGGGGTTCTCATGATAAAAGAATTGACACCTGATACCTTCATTAAAGTGTTCCGGTTTTGGTTTAGTTCATTGAGTACTGTTTTTTTAGATTTATAAAATTTCTTTGTACTGTGAGATACACTATGTAATCCAACCGTTTCGCCTGATTTGACCATTAATTTGACCGATTCAGGATATCTCTTAATATTCCCATCAATCATGAAGAAAGTAGCTTTAAATTGATACTTTTCCAGTTGTTTGATAATCTGATTGGAAAAGGGTGCAGGACCATCATCAAATGTTAAATACACTATTTTCTTTCCACTTTCGCTTAGTTGTGTAATGTTTGGTTTAGTCGGAGCTGCATTAGATTTCTTTGACGGTGGTTGAGAAGAAGTATTATCTTTTGTGGTGGGTTGTGCCGCCGTAACAGGAGTACGTTTATTGGGCACCTTACTAATCTCACGTTCTTGTTCGTTTCTCTGGTGCAAAGCATCCTCTTGCTGTTTTCGCATTCTTTCTTTTTCCAACTTTAAGTCGTTCGTATTTCGCACAATTGTTTCCGGGCTTACATTTTTTTTCACAGACAGATTAGTAACTTTATTTTTTTGGTGATTATTAGATTCACCGCTTGATGCTTTTGCTTTAAAATAATTACTAACGAATATCCCTGCAAACAAAAAAGTAACAACAATGACGGCAATTAATGTTCCCTTCGACCAACTGCTCTTCAGATTCCCCATTGATCAATCCCTCTTTGATGTTTTTTATTTACTACCTCCATTATAGACGAAGTTTTGACCAAAGTGTTACCAAACTATGAAAATATTACAAATCAATTTACAGGATAGTATTCTTATATTTAAAAACTCAGAGTTCAGTTGTTTTGTTCAAAAAACCTCCACAAATTGGTGCCTGACACCCATTGACAATGATTCTCATTATCTATAATATAAACTTACAGAGATTAAATTGGAGGGGGATTCAACATGTTTAACATGTTATATGGGTTGAAGGATATTCACACGGTTATTTCTAATCAACGGAAAATCGGCGGTGCGGCTGAAGCTGATTCGATTCGGTTATCATCGGGTGAAACCTATCTAAACCCCGTGTTTACGAATGTTGATTTCTCAAAAGGTCATTATGTATCTGTTGGTTTTATTGACCAAGATGGTGCGAATGTGATTGCACATGTTGATCAGATTGCTGTAATCAAAGGTTTGCAGCACAAATTAATTTGCCAGCTAAATAATACTTATATTAAGCAATACTTAGTACATGATACATTAAAATATTTACAAAAGCTTTGTGAAGTGAATAACGGTTTTGTCACCAACTCTTTCAAAAAAGAAGCGTTGAAACTTGTGCGTGATATTAGTGTGAAAGAATTAAAAAACCACAACATCTCGCTTCCTTTCCCTGTTGAAGATAAATTAGTGCAATTATATGCATAGAAAAACGAGGTCACACTTTCGAAGTGGACCTCGTTTTTGTGTCTATAGGATGACTGTTTGGCAGGCTAATCGATAGCCATTGTTTAGTTCATTGCCAAGTTTTTTATGTTCTTGTTCATTTGGTTTCGATAAACCTGGACCTTGCAAGACTTGGACCATACATTGTCCGCAGGTTCCTTTTTGGCATTTATATTTGATGGGCATGCCTTGGTTAAGTGCTATATCAAGGAGTTTCCCTTTTGCAGGTGAAATTTCGAATTTATTCTCACTCTGTACAACAATTATTTTTTTAGGAGTAGAAACTTCTTTAATTGCAGTGTATGGCTCTTTTGGTCTTTCTTTTTCAAATAATGGACTTTCGACTATATCGGGAGACTTCGGTACTGGCGCGATTTTTCCTGGAATAAGAGAGCCAACCGTAAAAGTTCGATAGTTCACCAGTTAATCCCCTATTGCTTCTAGTGTGCAAATAGCACCAGGTCGCTTAATCCTTAATACTGCTGTTTCATATACACGGAACGGGTGATTCATTCCTTCCACGCCTAAGTAGGCTGTATCAAAATCCTCGGAAACAGCAAGGTCTAAGTTGTTTCGTCCAGTGTTAAGTATGACACCTGTTTTCCCTTTTAAAACGGGTGATTGGAACACTCCATCAGTCACTAACTCTCGGATATGTTCAATTTCTAACACATTGGTGTCTTTATGGACCCGATGGATTAGAGAATAGAGTTCTGGTGATAGGACAAGTGCAAACGGACCATGATGATTCATTTCGAGCAATTTATTTCTAGCGTCGACGATATCCTGAAAAGCTGCTCCGGATTCATACCATTCCCCAATCAAGTGTGTCAGCCGTCCTTGGACGTTCATTAATCCCGGGATATCAAACTCCCTTGCGCCATGAAAAATCATCTGATCCTCCAGGTTTGCTACGTCTCTGGCAGCATTGGCAGCCGGTGAAAAATCAATCGGAATATCGAGCGTCTTGGTCTGTTCGATATCACGCCAATAGAGGACGAAATCCTTATAAAGTAAGGGAATCGTGTGATTTACACGTTTGCTGGATTCAACAATCGTCTCAAAGGAGCCCTGGAAATCCATTTTTGCTTCCATATTTTCTAAAAAGATATCATTAGGGATACTCTGCATGCCTCGTCCAAGCGGACCATATAATTCAATAAAGCGCCGGCCAACTAACTGTCTGCGTGCTGACTCAATGACGGTTTGATCTAATTGGCTGAATTCTAGTTCATTTAACGGTGAATCTGGATATAAGTGCAATTTATTCATTTGTCTATCCTCTCTTGTTCAAGTGGTCATTTTTTCGAATTGGGTTTGGTAGGCGATGTCCGATGATTGGTGTTTAGATCTGATTGGATTTCGCCGATTGTTAGGTGGATTTCGCCAAGTTTAAGATTTATTTCGCCAAACTATGGAAAAAATTCCGCCGTTTGCAACTTCGATGGGGTGAACCTTGCGGGATATCGCCGGTTTTAGCGTGAATTTCGCCGATTTCTGCGTGGATTTCGCCAAGTCTAGGAATTATTTCGCCAATCTTGAGAGGGATTTCGCCAAATTCACCATTAATTTCGCCAAACACCAAACTCGTTTTAATTCTTATGTAATAAATGCCTAAATTAAACTCCCCACAGTAAACCCCTTTTTATATTTAGCAGAAGTCGTAACGGCAGCAGCAGTTGATGTAGTAACGGACCGGTCTAGGTGATCATGGTCGTGATCATGATGGGCATGCGGGTCGACGTAGTCATTATCGAACCTTTTATTGATGTCGATCAACATCGCTTTAACTTGCTGATAATCCTTATAAGATACCTCCCGCAATTGGTTCAGCAAGGTGCTTCGTTCCTCGTCAGTAAATCGAAACAGAGCCAAATCTAAATGCTCAACAAAATTATGTAACCCGAATTTTTCAAGATTCAGCTCTTGGAGAAGTCGATTGAACTCATTATTGGTCGGTGCAAAATCCTTTTCTTCCTTTTCGTTTTCGAACTTACTAATAAGCGGAATTAACTCAACTAAACGAGAAAGCCGCTGCTCCTCTTCTTCAAAAATATGATGATAATAAAGCCGTTCATGGTCATCAGTGGCGTTTTGAATGACCGGGTCAAGCATATTCATAAATTTTTCAATCGCATCTTTAGTTGTTGTAAAAATTTGATAAAAAATCTTTAATTCCTCTTTCATCTTAAGCACCCCTAGTTTCTTAACTACAGTCATTATTGACGCTAGCGAGTGCTTTTAATACCTATTTATTAGTAATTTTAACAATCCTCTTTCGGTTTATGGACAGTATTTTAGAGAATAACTCTCCTTTCTTGAAACATAATAAATATGGTTATGCCAATACCTTTAGGAGGAGATACAAAATGATGCAAAATCAACAGGGCCCAATGCACCAAAATATGCATACAGGAAATGTACCTCAACAATTAAATCACGGTGGCCATGAAGTATTTGATGTCCATGAAGTGCTTTCAGGAACCATTGGGACATTGGATCAATACTTAATGTTACGCCAACATGTAAAAGACCCAGAATTACTCGATATTCTGGATCGCCAATATCAATTTATGCAAGATGAATATAACATTACTTTAGAATGTTTCAGCACGGGGCAAAATCCTTCCAAACCAACACAGAGCTATAAGATGAATCAAGGAAATGACTTTGTTTACGGCTTAAAACCGTCCCAGCCGAAAAAGCCGGTGCAATCTGTTTCCGAGCTTACAGATGAGTGCGTTTCCAGCATGATGCTTGGTTGTGTAAAATCAGGTGCTTCGATGAAGACAATGGCCGCTTTAGAAGTGACAAACCCTGTTGTACGTCGTGTACTAGCCGACTCGGTTCCGAATTGCATAGAAATGGCTTATGAAATCTCTATTTATCAGAATAAGCATCATTATTATCAAGTACCTCAGCTGGCCCAGCAGGATATGAATCAACTGCTTAATGCCTTCGCCCCTGCACAAGGAATGCCACAAGCAAACAATATGAATATGAATGCAACTATGAATATGAACTCTAATATGAATCATTAAATACTTTGGAATATGTGAAAGAAGATTTAGCTAGCTATCCTTAAACGGGATAGCTTTTTTTATTTATATTTGAAAAGAGCAATTGCAATTAGTAAAATAAAAATAGAACATATGTTTCAAATATATGTAGAACAAACTTAAGGGGGAGTTTAAATGGAATCCTGGGAAGCTGCCTATATTGCAGGTATTTTTGATGGAGAAGGGACAATTACATTAACAAGAATGCATGAAAAGGAACATCGGCGCCCATGTATTACTATTGCATCCACCGATAAGGAATTATTAATTTATCTTCAGCTATTAACAGAAGGAACCATCAATAATAAGAAGAACTACAATCCTGACCGGCATAAGGATTCATACACACTGAGTATAAAAAATAAGGAAACTGTACTGTCTTTATTAAATCATGTTACACCCTATTTAAGAGTTGATAAAAAAAGAAATCGAGCAATATGGATACTTAACAACTATGAAATGGTTACATCAAGAAATGGGAAATACACCAAAGCACTATTAGAAAAGAAAATTGCTTTCGAAAATACATTTTTTGAGATATAAAAAAAGACCAGCATTTCTGCTGATCTCTTTTCTTTTTCCACTATGTAGTGGAGACGGTGGGACGTGCTCTTCCATGCTTTCGTCATGGCACTGACTATATCTTGAACCTGTCATCAAACAGGTCCTCTGGCGTCTTATGCGAATCATAAATTTACCTCTTCAAGGCGGGATTTCGCATCCTAGTACTACCTTTTCTGTGGCAGCCTATAAGTCGATACACGGCTGTTGGATTACTCCACATACCGCTCGGCATTGCCCTATCACAATGAAGTGACTTAGGTTTCACCGATAAAGCCAGATTTTCACTCGTGTGTTACCACACAAGGCGACTAATAACTAATCGAACCCACGTCCAAAGATATCGCCACTTAAGCTTCTACGAGTGTAGTCGATATATTGGTGTTTCGCTGAAGCCATATGCCTATCGACCGGCGTCCGGTCAGCTAGCCTGGTTGTTCTCTTCCTTCATCCTCAGGCGGTGGAATCCGGCGTAGCCCACTTAGAGTGAGTCCCTTACCCTACCACATGGGCAATGGAGGGAGGAACCGCTATGCAGTATTAAGCTGCGAAAGCGAGGTTGTTGTTAGTTTTGCCAGTTATGGCTTTGACGTTTTAACGAGGCCGATCCCCTCGACTCGCGACCTAAGCTCAAACTACCCCTGTCGAATCCGTAGCGTCCCCATAATAAAAGGAGCTGCAATCTAATGAAAGATTAAAGCTGTAGACGTTAGGATGCTCAGACAATTGTCCTTGAGCAAAGTATCTCATCGCTAACTTAGCGACAAACTTATTATAACATACTGTCCGCATATTTCAATTGCAAGTATCTGTAAAATAATTTCCAATTCATCCAACTACATCTTCTGACGATCACGGAAAGCTCGCTCGATTTCACGCTTAGCTTCTTTTTGCTTCAAGGATTCACGCTTATCGTAATTCTTCTTACCTTTCGCAAGCCCGATTAACACTTTACAAAAACCATTTTTCAAGTAAAGCTTTAATGGAACAAGCGCATAACCTGCTTCTTTTGTTTCACCGATTAGTTTATTAATTTCACGCTTATGGAGTAATAGCTTTCGAGTTCGTAATGGGTCATGATTAAAAATGTTACCTTGTTCATACGGACTGACATGCATCCCGAAAAGTATGGCTTCACCATTTTGAATCCTTGCATAGGCATCCTTAAGATTCACTTTTCCCCCACGAATGGACTTAATTTCGGTCCCCTGGAGAACGATTCCCGCTTCGTAGGTTTCTTCAATAAAATAGTCATGGTAAGCCTTTTTGTTTTGGGCAACTACTTTTCCTTCACCTTTTGGCATCTCTTTTTCACCTCATTCTTTGGCTTTATTTTAGCAGAACAGAACAAATAGGACAATGAAAAGGAGCCTTACAAAAGGCCCCCTACCTAAATCATTTGTTTTTCCGCTTATTACTTTTATTTTTTGGCACATTATCATAAAATTTGCGTTTTTTCTTCGATTTATTACCTTGGCCGTTACCGCCTTCAGACTTAGAATTGCCGCTTTGACCACCTCGTCCGTTGCCTTGCTGTTTATTGCGGCGCGGCTTTTTGGTATCGCTGCCTGTTTGGAAAACCCTTGAAGTCTCAACACGTTCCCGGCGTGTCCCTTTCATACCGACAATTTCAAAATCGATGGAACGTTCATCTTTATTCACCTTAACTACTCGGACCGTAATCTCGTCGCCAATTCGGAAGACGTTCCCTGTTCGCTCGCCAATCATGGCAAAATGACGCTCGTCAAAACGATAATAATCATCGGTCATATAGCTAACATGAACAAGTCCTTCAATCGTATTTGGCAGCTCGACAAACATTCCGAAATTCGTTACAGAGCTAATAATTCCGTCATATTCAACGCCAATTTTGTCTTCCATATACTCCGCTTTTTTCAATTCATCGGTTTCACGCTCCGCATCTACCGCACGGCGCTCCATTTTTGAAGAATGATCAGCGATTTCAGGCAAGCGTGCATTCCATTTTTCCTGTGTGGTCGAATCCAGCTTTCCTTCAATTAAATAGGTACGAATTAAGCGATGAACGATCGTATCAGGATAGCGGCGGATCGGTGAAGTGAAATGAGTATAGAACTCGGTTGATAATCCGAAATGACCAAGACTTTCCGGATCATATTTTGCCTGTTGCATCGAACGCAGCATGACAGTGGAAATCACCATCTCTTCCGGCTTTCCTTGAACTTCTTCAATAATTTCCTGAAGGGCTCGTGGATGCACATCATTTGCCGTACCTTTTACAATATATCCGAAGTTCGTAATGAACTCAAAAAATCTCCGCAGCTTATCTTCTTTTGGATCCTCATGAATTCGGTAGATAAAAGGAACTTCCATCCAGTGAAAATGCTCAGCTACTGTTTCGTTAGCTGCAAGCATAAACTCTTCGATTAATCTTTCGGCTACAGACCGCTCACGAAGAACGACATCGATCGGCTTACTTTCCTCATCCACGAGCACCTTTGATTCTTTAAAATCAAAGTCAATCGCACCACGCTTCATCCGTTTGTTTCTTAGGATGGCAGCCAATTCTTCCATCATTTCAAACATTGGCACAAGCGGTTCGTACCGGGCACGGGTTTCTTCATCATGTTCAGCCAAAATGAGATTCACATCATGATAGGTCATCCGCTCTGTTGTCTTAATGACTGATTGAAAAATTTCATGCGAAACAACGGCGCCCTCTGAAGTTATTTCCATTTCGCAGGATAAAACGAGCCGGTCCACTTTTGGATTTAAAGAGCAGATTCCATTTGATAAACGATGCGGAATCATTGGAATAACCCGGTCAACTAAGTACACACTTGTCGCCCGTTCTTCCGCTTCAAGATCAATCGGAGTTCCTTCTTTGACATAATAGCTGACATCCGCAATATGAACACCAAGCTTATAATTGCCATTTTCAAGCTTTGTAACAGTTACCGCATCATCTAGGTCTTTGGCGTCAGCCCCGTCAATTGTAACAATCGTTTCGTTCCTTAGGTCGCGTCGATTGGCCAATTCACTTTCATCAATGGTGTCAGGCACCTCGTTTGCTTGTCTTAACACTTCATCCGGAAAGGACATTGGTAACCCGTGCTTATGTATGACTGAAAGAATGTCCACGCCCGGATCGTTTTTATGGCCGAGAACGGTAATTACTTCACCCTCTGCGCTTTTCCGTCCTTCTGGATAGGTGATTAGCTTAACAACTACTTTATGGCCTTCGACTGCTCCTTTTGAAGCCGCTTTTGGTATAAAAATATCACTAGCAAACTTTTTATCATCTGGAATTACAAAGCCAAAGCTTTTGCTTTCCACATAGGTTCCGACAATTTGCTGTACTCCGCGTTCAATGATGCGGATAATACTTCCTTCCCGGCGCTGCCCCGTGCTTTCAGAGGAGACACGAGCTAAGACTACATCCCCGTGCATCGCGGTGTTTGTTTCATTTGGCGGAATGAAAATATCATCCATTCCAGGTTCATCTGGTGCGACAAAGGCAAACCCTTTGGCATGACCGATCAGCTTTCCGCGAATTAAATTCATTTTCTCCGGAAGTCCGTAACGGTTACTACGCGTTCTCACCACTAGGCCCTTTTCTTCCATTTGGACCAATGCTTTAACAAATTCCTTAAAGTCACTTGAGTCCTGGATACCAAAGGCTGTTTCTAATTCTTGAACGGTTAATGGCTTGTACGCCTCATCCTTCATGTATTGTAATACCTTGTCTATATGCTTTTGTATATTATCTTCCAAACTAATCCTCCTTTGTAGTTTCCGAGTTAATCGCGCCAGTCCAGCTTTTCTAAAAAGCTATAAACATCCTCATGTAATTGCTCCCGCTCCTTGTCGAGTGTGATGACGTGACCGGATTCTTCGTACCATTTCAATTCTTTTTCGACTGATTCGATTTCATTATAAATAATGTTCGCACTTTCAGTGTTAATCATTTTGTCATGACGTGCCTGAACGACAAACGTGGGTGCATAAATCATATCCACATTTTCACGCACATCGGCGATCATTGCCTGTAAGGCCTTTAATGTTTTCATTGGTGTTTTCTTAAACTCATTCATTTCCATTTCGATTTGCTCGTTTGATTTTCCTTCACGTTTTTTAAATTCACGAGCATATTCAAGAATTCCTTCGTACATGACCTCTTCACTTTTTATATACATTGGCGCACACATCGGGATAATCGCTTTTATAGGTACAGTGTATCCCAATTTCAACGAAAATACGCCACCAAGTGATAATCCAGCCACAGCAATTTCGGAGTGACCTTTATTTTTCAAAAATTCATAGCCATTAAGGACATCCTGCCACCAATCCTCTGGCCCCGTGTGAACGAGCTCTTCGGGCGGTACTCCGTGGCCTTTGTAGTGCGGGGCATGACAAGTATAGCCTTTTTTCTCTAAGAAACGCCCCAGCATCCGGACATCCGCTGAGTTTCCGGTAAATCCATGTAGGAGTAGAACAGCCCTTTTTCCTCCTTCAAATGTAAATGGTTTCGGTAAAACAAGTTTCATCATAAAAACTCCCTTAATTTCAATTCATTTAGTTTAGTTTTAGCAAAGCCATGATGAACATTCCAGAAATATGGCTCACGCTTCTGATAATAATTTTTTTCAACAAACAAAAAACCCGGTCACTCGGACCAGGTTCGTGTGTAAATGATTAAATTTTAAAGTAAGTCACTGCAATAGCAAGCAAGATAAACAAGATTGCTAAGACAACCGTAATACGGTGTAAAATCAAATCAAGTCCGCGTGCTTTTTGCTTACCAAATAAAGATTCTGCACCACCAGAAATGGCACCAGATAATCCAGCACTTTTACCAGATTGAAGTAAGACAACACCAATAAGTCCAATACTTACGATTACTAATAAAATCACTAAAAATGTATGCATAAAGGCCACCTCCTGTTAGTCGCACAATTCACAGTATATTAAATTTATCATATTTTGTCGCTTAAGACAATAGTCCCATTGTAACATTCGAGGCCAATGAAACAAAAAAGACACACATCAGAAAATGTGCGCCTTCTTTGATAATAAAATTATTTGCTTAAGTTGTAGAAAGTTTTCTTACCTAGGTATTGAGCTGTTTCACCTAATTGGTCTTCGATACGAAGCAATTGGTTGTACTTTGCTACACGGTCTGTACGAGATGGTGCACCAGTTTTGATTTGACCAGCGTTTGTTGCAACTGCAATATCAGCAATAGTGTTGTCTTCTGTTTCACCAGAGCGGTGAGAGATTACTGCAGTGTAACCAGCGCGTTTTGCCATTTCAATAGCATCAAATGTCTCTGTAAGGGTACCGATTTGGTTCACTTTGATAAGGATTGAGTTACCAATTCCTTTTTCAATACCTTCAGCAAGTTTGCGAGTATTGGTAACGAATAAATCATCACCCACTAATTGAACTTTTTTGCCAAGGCGTTCTGTTAAAAGCTTGTGGCCTTCCCAGTCATTTTCATCTAAACCGTCTTCGATTGACACGATTGGGTACTTAGATGAAAGTTCTTCGTACCAGTCAACCATTTCTGCAGATGTCTTTACGACACCTTCGCCAGCAAGATGGTATTTACCGTCTTCTTTGTTATAGAACTCAGAAGATGCAGCATCCATAGCAAGCATAACTTCTTCACCTGGCTTGTATCCAGCTTTTTCGATTGCTTCAACAATTGTTTGAAGAGCTTCTTCGTTGGATCCTAAGTTTGGAGCAAAACCGCCTTCGTCACCAACTGCAGTGTTAAGGCCTTTGCCTTTAAGAACTGATTTTAAAGTATGGAAAATTTCCGCACCCATACGAAGCGCTTCTTTGAAGCTTGGAGCGCCAACAGGCATAATCATGAATTCTTGAATATCAACGTTGTTATCCGCATGTTCCCCACCATTAACGATGTTCATCATTGGAACTGGAAGCTGCTTAGAGTTGAAACCGCCAAGGTATTGGTATAAAGGAATATCTAAGTAGTTTGCTGCTGCATGAGCAACCGCCATTGATACGCCTAGGATAGCGTTAGCACCTAGTTTTCCTTTGTTATCTGTTCCATCAAGTTCGATTAAAGCTTGGTCAACAGAAACTTGATCTAAAACGCTGAATTCTTCACCAACAAGATGTGGTGCGATAATTTCGTTTACGTTGTCGACAGCTTTTTGAACACCTTTTCCAAGATAACGTTCTTTGTCACCGTCACGTAATTCAACTGCTTCATATTCACCAGTAGAAGCACCACTTGGAACCATAGCGCGGCCAAAGGCACCTGATTCTGTAAAAACTTCAACTTCAACAGTAGGGTTACCGCGGGAATCTAATACTTCGCGAGCGTATACGTCTGCAATAAATGGCATGTAAAATCTCTCCTTAATAATTAGGTTATTTTAATAATGATGTACCAGTCATTTCAACTGGCTTTTCAACACCCAATAAGTCTAACATAGTTGGCGCCAAATCCCCAAGAATTCCTCCTTCACGGAGCTGAATTCCTTGTTTTGTCACAATTACCGGCACCGGATTCGTTGTATGTGCCGTCATTGGTTCGCCTTCTAGTGTAATTACTTCATCGGCATTTCCATGGTCAGCGGTAATAATGGCAGAACCGCCTTTTTCTAAAATTAAATCAACGATTTTTCCTAAGCATTCATCGACTGTCTCAATCGCTTTAATGGTAGGCTCAAGCATACCTGAATGCCCGACCATGTCAGGGTTCGCGAAATTCAGTAAAATCGCATCAAATTTATCTGCTTGAATTTCTTTTAAGAGTGCATCCGTTACTTCGTAGGCACTCATTTCAGGCTGAAGATCATAGGTTGCCACTTTCGGAGAGTTGATTAAAATCCGCTCTTCGCCAGGGAACTTTTCTTCACGGCCGCCGCTCATAAAGAATGTGACATGTGGATATTTTTCTGTTTCAGCAATTCTTAATTGCTTCAAATTGTTTTGGGATAAGACTTCACCAATGGTGTTATCTAAGTTCGTTGGTTTAAAAGCAACATATCCATCAACCGATTCGCTGAAATGAGTTAAGCAGACGAAGAACAGATCCTTCGGATGCTTTGGCCCGCGGTCAAAAGAACGGAAATCATCATTCGTAAATGTATTCGAAATCTGAATGGCACGGTCAGGACGGAAATTGTAGAAAATAACAGCATCATTGTCCTGAATTGTGGCAACAGGCTGACCATCTTCTTTTGTAATGACGGATGGGATTACGAATTCATCAAAGATTCCATGAGAATAAGAATCTTCCACAACATCTAAAGGATTTGTGTAGGTAGGGCCCTCCCCATAAACCATCGAACGGTACGATTTTTCGACACGCTCCCACCGCTTATCACGGTCCATAGAGTAGTATCTCCCTGAAATCGTTGCAAATTCACCTACTCCGTATTCCTTCATTTTGTCCAATGTCTCTTGGATGTATTTCGTCGCTGTTTTCGGACCAACATCACGGCCGTCGAGGAAGGCATGTACATAAACCTTTTCCACGCCTTCTTCTTTTGCCAGTTTCAGCAAGGCAAACATATGTTGAATATGGCTATGAACACCACCATCTGACAATAAACCGAATAAATGAAGGGCTGTACCATTTTTCTTGACATGCTCCATCGCACCTGTAAAGGTTTCATTTTTTTCAAATTCACCTTCACGAATCGCAATGTTTACGCGAGTTAAACTTTGGTACACGATACGTCCAGCACCAATGTTTAAGTGTCCAACTTCAGAGTTACCCATTTGTCCTTCAGGAAGACCCACAGCCTCCCCAGACGCTGTTAAATGAGAATGTGGATATTCGCTCCAGAAACGGTCAAAATTAGGTTTTTTTGACTGAGCAACCGCATTCCCTTTTGTTTCGCCCCTGCATCCAAAACCATCAAGGATGATTAGAGCAACGGGAGATTTACTCATAGCTGCCTGCCTCCAATAGTTGTAAAAAGGATTGTGCTTCAAGGCTTGCTCCGCCTACTAATGCACCATCAATATCTGGTTGTGCCATGTATTCTTTAATATTTTCTGGTTTCACACTGCCGCCATACTGAATTCTTACCGCATCGGCAACATCTTGCGAGAATTGCTGTGCAACAACTTGACGGATATGTGCACATACTTCGTTCGCATCGGCTGAAGTAGAAGATTTACCTGTACCAATCGCCCAAATTGGCTCATAAGCGATGACGGTTTGTTTTACTTGCTCAGCTGATAGACCTTGAAGGGCTTTTGCCACTTGATCGCCAACTAATTGATTGGTTTCCCCATTTTCACGCTGCTCTAATGTTTCACCGCAGCATACAATTGGAGTTAAGTTGTATTTAAATGCTGCTAAAGCTTTTTTGTTCACTGTTTCATCTGTTTCATTGAACATTTCACGGCGTTCTGAGTGTCCGATGATTACATATTGAACGGCAAGGTCAGCAAGTGCTTTAGGGCTGATTTCGCCTGTAAATGCTCCGCTTTCTTCAAAGTGCATGTTTTGAGCACCAATTTTGACATTCGTTCCTTCAGTTACTTCGACAAGGCTTTGTAAAAATAATGCTGGTGCACAGATTACAGAGTCCATTTTTTCTGGAGCAGGTACTTGTCCTTTTACTTCTTCTGCAAAACTTTTTGCTTCAGAAAGTGTTTTGTTCATTTTCCAGTTTCCTGCAATAATTGGTTTACGCATACTGGCACATCCTTTCAAAATTAAAGCGCAAGCGTCCGTTTAGCGGCGTATGGACTGGAGCGCTTCGACCGAGATAAAGGAAACACGGAGAGCGAAGCGATCCGATGTTGACTTATCGTAGTGAGAAGAGTGACGTCCACTAGCCGCTGGACGCTGGAGCTAGATAGCTTTCTAAGTTCAATAACCTTTACTTTCTATTATTATAAAGTAAATTATTTATCGTTCAATGCAACTACTCCTGGGAGTGCTTTGCCTTCCATGAATTCAAGGGAAGCGCCGCCTCCTGTGGAGATGTGGCTCATTTTATCTGCTAAATTGAATTTTTCAACGGCTGCTGCAGAGTCTCCGCCGCCAATGACTGAATATGTACCTTCTGCTTCAGCAAGTGCTTCTGCAACTGCTTTTGTTCCGCCGGCAAATTTATCAATTTCAAATACACCCATTGGTCCATTCCAAATTACTAGTTTTGATTTTTGAATAACGTCACGGTAGATCGCTGCTGTTTTTGGTCCAATATCAAGTGCTTCCCAATCAGACGGAATTTCTTCAATAGAGACTACCTTGGAATTAGCGTCTGCTGAGAAATCATCGGCAACAATAACATCGACAGGCATATAGAAATTCACACCTTTTGCCTTTGCTTTTTCAATGAACGAATTTGCAAGATCAATCTTATCTGCTTCTAGTAATGATTTTCCAACTTCGTGGCCTTGTGCTTTCACGAAAGTATAAGCAAGTCCGCCGCCAATAATTAAGTTATCAACTATTTCTAGTAGATTTTCAATAACACCAATCTTGTCCTTAACCTTCGCTCCACCGATAATCGCTGTAAACGGGCGTTCTGGATTAGAAAGTGCCTTACCAAGTACATCTAATTCTTTTTCCATTAATAGTCCAGAAACTGCTGGTAAAAGATGCGCGATCCCTTCAGTTGATGCATGGGCACGGTGTGCTGCACCAAAGGCATCATTCACATAAACATCTGCTAATTCAGCAAAAGATTTTGCCAACTCTGGATCGTTCTTTTCTTCGCCAGGATAGAAACGGACATTTTCAAGAAGCAGAACATCGCCTTCGGTCATCGTTTCAATCAATGATTTCACAGAATCACCATACGCTTCATCTGCCTTCTTCACGTCTTTACCAAGCAGTTCAGATAGTCTGACACCGACTGGAGTTAAGCGCATTTCTTCGACTACTTTCCCTTTTGGACGGCCAAAGTGGCTCGCTAGAATAACTTTAGCACCTTGATCAACTAAATATTGAATCGTTGGAAGTGCTGCACGAATTCGTGTTTCATCGGTAATTTTTCCATCCTGCATTGGAACATTAAAATCAACTCGGCAAAATACGCGTTTCCCTTTTACATCGACATCTTTAAGCGTTTTCTTATTCATAAGGACCTCCTAGAGTATTGAAAATTCAGCATAAAATCAGTAAAAAAGGGAGGGGGGCATATACTCCCCGCTCCCCTTTGGAAAACCTTTGTATGATTAACTTCTTATGATTGAAAAATCAATCATCGTCCGTTCAGATATATTAAAGTCCTTTTTGTGCAAGGTAGTCACAAAGGTCAACAACGCGGTTAGAGTAACCAACTTCGTTATCGTACCAAGATAATACCTTAACCATGTTGCCTTCAAGAACCATTGTTGATAATGCATCGATTGTTGAAGATACAGTAGCACCATTGTAGTCAGTAGAAACTAAAGGAAGATCGCTGTATGCTAAAATGCCTTTTAATGGGCCTTCAGCTGCAGTTTTTAATGCTGCATTAACTTCATCAGCTGTTACATCTCTTTCTAATTCTGCAACCAAGTCAACAACAGATACGTTTGGAGTTGGAACACGCATAGCCATACCGTTTAATTTACCTTTAAGTTCAGGTAAAACAAGCGCAACTGCCTTTGCAGCACCAGTTGAAGTAGGAATCATGTTTTCAGCAGCTGCACGCGCACGACGGTAGTCCTTATGTGGCAAGTCAAGGATTTGTTGGTCATTAGTGTAAGAGTGAACAGTTGTCATCATACCGCGTTTGATACCAAATGTATCATTCAATACTTTTGCAAACGGAGCAAGACAGTTAGTAGTACAAGAAGCATTAGAAATAACATGGTGGTTGTTAGCATCATATTTGTCTTCGTTAACACCCATAACGATTGTGATATCTTCGTTATCTGCTGGTGCAGAGATGATAACTTTTTTCGCACCTGCTTCAAGATGTTTCGCAGCATCTTCACGCTTTGTGAATCGGCCTGTAGATTCAACTACTACGTCAACACCTAGATCTCCCCAGCCTAATTGTGCAGGATCACGCTCAGCAATAACTTTCACTTTGTGTCCGCCAACTACTAAGTATTCACCATCAACAGTTACGTCTTCTGCAAGAGTTCCGTGAACAGTGTCATATTTTAAAAGATGTGCAAGCATGTTTGCATCAGTTAAATCATTAATCGCAACGATTTCAACATTGCTATTGTTTAATGCCGCACGAAATACGTTACGACCGATACGTCCAAATCCGTTAATACCAACTTTTACTGACATAATAAATTTCCTCCTTTAATTGGGTAAGGATGTTTTTATTTTAAAAAGGATTTACCCTTTTAATAACGTTTTTGCTGCACCCTCATCTGTGATTAATATTGTTGATTCCGGTGCTTGTTTTAAGTATGCTTTGATGGCTTTTGCTTTTGAGCCCCCGCCGGCAACAGCGATGACATTGGGAATGTGAACTAGATCTTCTAACTGCAGGCCAATCGTTGACACCTTGTGAACGATTTCTCCTTGTTCGTTAAAATAATAGCCAAATGCTTCACCTACAGCTTGTTGATTTTCTAGCTTATGCAAAACTTCAGAGTTCGTTTTGCGCCGCTCAGCCATTGTGATAGCATCCCCAATCCCATGAAGAACCATGCTTGCTGATTTAATTAGTTTTAAAACCTCATGAATGTCAGGTTCTTTGATGAGTGATTCATAAATTTCGGTACTAACCTGGTCAGGTACATAGAACACTCGATGTTTGGTATGGGTGTTTTTCGACATGATCGAGCAAATCGTATTTGCTTGATTGTTAACATCCTCACCTACTCCGCCTCTTGCTGGGACAAATAGTAGTTCTTTCTGGGTATGGTCGGGTGAAAGTCTTTCTGCGACAGCAGCCATCGTTGAACCGCCAGTTACAGCAATGATATTTTTTCCGCTGAGCAACTTTTTCATGCACACTGCACATGCCTTGCCAAGTTCACCTTTTACCATTGGCGATTCATCACTATCGCCTGGCACAATGATCACTTTCTTTATACCGAGTCGGTGCTTTAATTCCAACTCCATCACATCAATACCTTTTAATTCACGCATAAAGCCTTCTAAGTCTTCGAGCAAATTTTTCCCTTCAGGCGTTAAACTCATTCCCACATTATTTGTGTAAATTAAATTTTGCTCCCTTAGGAAATCTACTTCGCCTCGAAGGACTCTTTCCGTATATCCCAGGCTAACCGCTAAACTCCTTCTTCCTACCGGTTGCATAAAACCTATATATCTTAGGATAGAATATCTCTTCTGAAGGACTTGAAGGAGATCGGGTAATAGTCTTTTCTGGATATCGATTAATGACTGCATGAATCTCATGCTCCTTTATTATATGTAGTTGGTCTTAAAATGTCCACCATAGACATATTATGTCCCGCTACATCCAAAAAAATAACCCCTGCTACGTTTTTTATTGTAACAGGAGTGAAAACCTATTTCAACTGTTAAGATTGGTTTTTTTTTCATGCAAACGGTTACTTATGTCAAATTTGTTAATGACACCAAAACCTGCTTCTACTCCATCAATATGAACTACTGGAATCATTAAACCGTATTGTTCGGTTAATTCATCACTGGATTCAATATCAATTTCTTCTAAAGCGAAATCCCATTCTTTGCTTAGTTCGTGCAGTGTGTGCTTAGCTTTCTCACAAAGCGGGCAGCTTTTCCTAGTGTAAAACGTTATTATTGTTTGCTCCATCATTTGGTTTCCTTTCAATCAAACCTTTTTCTTTTTGCAGAAGAAGGAATGCCCATTTGATCGCGGTACTTAGCGACGGTCCTTCGTGAAACTACCATACCTTCCTCTGTTTTTAATTGTTCCACAATATCTTGGTCCGAAAGAGGTTTTTGTTTATTCTCATTTTCTATTAACGTGGAGATCTTCTTCTTTACTTGTGTGGATGAGGTATTTTCATCGTCCGAAACGGTTTGAATTGTACTTGTAAAAAATGATTTTAGCGGGAAGGTCCCGTAAGGTGTTTGCACATATTTTTCTCGTACCGCTCGGCTTACCGTAGATTCATGGATATCCAGTTCTCCTGCAATTTCCTTCATCGTCATCGGTACTAAATTGTTTGATCCTTTTTGAAAAAATGTTTCCTGCTTTTCAATAATTTTTGCAATTACCTTAGTGAGTGTCTCTTTCCGCTGCTCAATACTTTTTTGAATCCAATTATAATCTTGCAGTTTATCTTGCAGGAAGCGGCTCACCTGTTGGTCCTGGTCTTTGAATTTATGATAATACTGCTCATTTAGACTAATTCTTGGCAGTGATTCATCCGACATCCTGACAGTTAGGCCCTCACCCGATTGTTCAATGATAGCGTCCGGAATAATATATGTGGTGGTTTCTTTTCCTAGAATGGTTCCCGGCTTTGGGTTCAAGGATTGAATTTGGTCGAAAATATCTTGGATCTCTTTAAGGGTCACCTTTAATTCTTTTGCGATAGGCTTCCACTTTTTTTCGGCGAACGGAATAAAATATTCAGAGACAATCTTTTGAGCTAATTCATTATTTGGGTCTAGATAATAGATTTGCATCAATAGGCACTCTTGCAGGTTTCTTGCACCAATCCCGGCCGGCTCGAGTGTTTGAATGATGGCCAAGCATTCCTCTACGACATCTTCCATTACTCTTAGCTTTTGGGCGATTTCGTTAAGGTCACCTGTAAAGTAACCGTTTTCATCAAGATTCTGAATCAGATGGCGAATTACAGTTAATTGCTCTGCTGATAAGTTCGTTATTTTCAATTGTGAAAGTAGATACTCTTCAAGTGAAAAGGGTTTATCGGCAATTTGCTCAATCCAATCCTTTTCCACCTTTTGGTTTTTCCGGCGATTGCGGTCAATAAGTGGATTCATTGGCTTAATATTGCTATGTTCAACCTGTAACAGGGGATTTTCAAGTGCCTTATCGTCTAAAAAAGCAGTTAACTCTTGGGCAGAGTACTGCAACAATGCAATGGCCTGAGATAGCTCCTGTGTCATTGCCAATTTTAATGTCTGCTGCTGCCATAAACCAGCCTTTAAGTTCATTCGTATCCCCCCTGTTTTCTATTTTACACGATAGAGGGAAATTCGGGAATGGAAAATGATAAACTATGAAGTTCGGTGACTTATTAAACTGAATTTATCCAATAAAAAGCCCCCTGTTTCAGTAAACAGGGGGCCTTGGTGATGCGCTCGGCAGGAATCGAACCTGCATTTCAAGCTTCGGAGGCTTGCGTGCTATCCGTTGCACCACGAGCGCTAAATTGTAACGACTTACATATTATATGCCAGTTTCTCTAACAATGCAAGCAAAGATTTGGTTTAAAATAGTCAGAATTGGTTATGATGGATTAGGGAAAGTTGTCGAACAATTTTATAGTCAAATTGTTTGACCTTTATTGACCATCAGTGTATGATAACTATACATATTACTATTACCTTTACAATCAAAGGAGGAAGAAAAATGAATTTGATCCCTACAGTTATTGAACAAACAAACCGGGGCGAGCGTGCCTATGACATTTACTCCCGTTTGTTAAAAGACCGGATTATTATGCTGGGAAGCGCCATTGATGACCATGTAGCTAACAGCATTGTAGCACAATTATTATTCCTTGAAGCAGATAATCCTGAAAAAGATATTTCTTTATATATCAACAGCCCAGGCGGAAGCATCACAGCTGGTATGGCAATTTATGATACGATGCAATTCATTAAACCTAAAGTTCAGACGATTTGTATTGGTATGGCAGCATCCATGGGTGCATTCTTACTTGCTGCTGGTGAAAAAGGAAAGCGTTATGCCCTTCCAAACGCGGAGGTTATGATTCACCAACCACTAGGCGGTGCTCAAGGACAAGCAACTGAAATCGAGATTGCTGCAAAACGGATCTTATTCCTTCGTGAAAAATTAAACGGAATTTTATCTGAACGGACTGGCCAGCCTCTTGAAGTAATCGCTAAAGATACAGACCGCGACAACTTCATGACAGCAGAACGTGCAAAAGAATATGGATTAATCGACCACATTATCACTCGTAATTTAATTGATGATGAAAAGAAAAATAATAAGTAACATGGAAGCAATCGGTATCGACCGGTTGCTTTTATTCTTCAAAAAAATAAAAAGGCCGGTTCCAAATGGAGCCGGCCGCAAATATATTACTGTTCTTTTTGAATAAAATCAGCCAATGCTTCAATCGCGGATGCTTCATCGTCTCCATCAGCCACAATATCAATCATGACACCAGAGCCAACCGCAAGGCTCATTAAGCCCATAATGCTTTTCGCATTGACTTTCTTTCCATCTTTCTCAAGAAAAATATCCGCAGAGAACCGATTTGCTTCTTGGACAAAAAGAGCTGCAGGGCGTGCTTGAAGACCTGTTTTTAATTTTACTTCTACTTGTTTCACTAACATTATACAATTCCTCCTCATGGTTATCGTCTATATTTCTTGGAGCTTGTTCACAAAATTTACTACGAGCGCATGTTATGGCTTTCACATAATTACCTATTCAAGAAATTTCTATTCTTTTACCATCATATCCCCTGAACGAAGCCTTTCAGCAATAGCATCAATTTTTCTCAAACGATGATTTATTCCAGATTTACTGATCGCACCACCAGAAACCATTTCACCCAATTCCTTAAGTGTCACATCAGTATAGTTTAAGCGGAGTTCTGCAATTTCTCTTAATTTCTCAGGTAAAATTTGCAAACCAACCGTTTGATTGATGTAGCGGATATTCTCTACCTGCCGAATTGACGCACCAATCGTTTTATTAAGATTGGCTGTCTCACAGTTTACAAGTCGATTGACTGAATTGCGCATATCACGAACAATTCGAACATCTTCGAAGCGGAGAAGGGCGTTATGGGCACCAACAATATTTAAAAACTCGGTTATTTTCTCTGCTTCTTTTAAGTAGGTAATGTAACCTTTCTTGCGTTCAAGTGTTTTGCTATTTAGCCCAAATGTATTCATCAATTCGCATAAAGAATCATTGTGTTCTTTATAGAGCGAAGCAATTTCTAAATGATAAGAAGATGTTTCTGGATTATTGACGGATCCGCCAGCTAAAAAAGCACCGCGGAGATAAGAACGCTTACAACATTTCTTCTTTACAAGTTCTGGTGAAATATCATGAATGATCGTAAAACCTTCACCGATAATTTTGGTATCCTCGAGAATTTCCTTTGCTTGCTGGGATAAACGGACAATATAGACATTGTTTTTTTTCAAACGCATCTTCTTCCGAACAAGCAGCTCGACTTGGACATCATAACTCTTTTTTATTAATGTATAAATTCTTCTGGCAATCGCAGCATTTTCGGTTTGAATATCAACAACTAACTTACGATTTGAGAATGAAAGGGAACCATTCATCCGAATAAGAGCCGATAGCTCTGCTTGAATGCAGCACGTTTTCACTTCTAAGTTAGTTAATTCTTTTTTCGTTTCCGAAGCGAAAGACATCCCTTTCCCCTCCATACTAAAAACACACTAGTCTCATGCGTTTTTAAATAATTACTATTATTACGTTTCATAACGCTTTTTGGTTTCAACTAAAAGCAAATTATATAATATTTTCGCCACTTTTTTCGGGTCATGACGTAATGCGCCATTTTCTTGATAGGCAATATCAGCATGAACCACTTCGAGCCCTAATTCAAACAGGCGCGGCAAATCGTAAACAACAGGGTCGGCCAACTCTTCATTATAACGGAGCTGGATGTCCTGTGGAATTTCTTCATTATTAACAAGGATGGTATTGATAAACGCACAGCTCATATGATCATATAAGGCCTTTACATGGTCGCTTGCTGAAAAACCATGTGTTTCCCCCGCCTGGGTCATTAAATTACAGATATAGACCTTTTTGGCGTGTGAACGGCACAACTCATCCCCTATTTTTGGAACCAGCAAATTAGGCAGAATGCTCGTATATAAGCTCCCTGGCCCAATGATAATTAAATCGGCTTGACGAATCGCTTGAATGGTCTCTGGTAATGGACGAATATTCTCCGGCGTCATAAATACCTTTTTAATTCTTTTACCTGAGTAGGGAATTTTCGATTCCCCTGAGACAATCGTTCCGTCTTCCATCTCAGCATGGAGGACAACACTTTGATTGGCTGCAGGCAGGACTTTGCCGTGAACATTTAAAATTTTACTCATTTCCTGAATGGCATGAACAAAATTACCCGTAATCGAAGTCATCGCCGCCAGGATTAAATTACCAAGCGAATGTCCGGAAAGTTCATTCGATGTTTTGAATCGATGTTGAAACATTTCCTCTACGAGCGGTTCCACATCCGATAATGATGCTAAGACATTGCGGATGTCGCCAGGAGGAGGTATATGCAAGTCCTCACGCAAACGTCCTGAGCTGCCGCCGTCATCCGCGACAGTCACAATGGCGGTAATATCGACAGGATACTGTTTTAATCCACGCAATAAAACTGGCAATCCTGTTCCCCCGCCAATGACGACAATTCGTGGCTGTCCGTAAATGCTCATGTAGTTTTTTCCTTTCTCCTCTCAATGTCACGATGAGAAATACATGTCTTATAGTCCTTTTCGAAAAATTTACCAAGATACTCAGCTAGTGTTACTGAACGATGCTGTCCACCTGTACAGCCAATCGCAATAACTAGCTGCGCTTTTCCTTCTCGCTTATAATGCGGAAGCATGAAGGAGAGCAGGTCGGTTACTTTTTCTAAGAACTTATGCGTTTCATTCCATTTTAATACATAGCCGGAAACGTCTTCATCTAACCCAGTTTTAGGTCTCATATGCTCGATATAATGGGGATTAGGCAAGAAGCGCACATCAAACACTAGATCCGCATCAATAGGAATTCCATACTTAAAGCCAAATGACATGACATTGACAGTGAAGATTGATTGTTTATTCGCGGTAAATTCCGTTAATATTTTCTCACGAAGTTCCCTCGGTTTCATCTGGGAAGTATTGTAAATCACCTGAGCCCTGCCTTTTAGTTCCTCAAGAAGCTCGCGCTCAAGCGTGATTCCTTCTAACGGCAGACCTGTCTGTGCGAGCGGATGTGACCGCCTTGTTTCCTTATATCTGCGCACTAATGTGGAATCATCTGCATCTAAAAATAAGATCCTCGGAGCTACCCAGGATGTTTCTGCCAGCTCATCTAATGCTTTAAAAAGATGTTCAAAGAATTCTCTGCCCCGCAGGTCCATCACGAGAGCAACTTTATTCATCTTATTCCCGGATTCCTTCATAAGTTCGAGGAATTTTGGAAGCAGCGTCGGAGGCAAATTATCAACACAGAAGAAGCCTAAGTCTTCAAAACTTTGAATAGCTACAGTTTTTCCTGCACCAGACATCCCTGTAATAATGACCATTTGTATGTCATTTACTGCACCGGTACTCATGATTTATTCCCCCTATAAATTAGCTTGGATCTAATCGGTAACTTATTAGTTGAAAGTCTTTTGTATAAGTAAAAGTACCGTAAATAATTCCTTTTCCATGAATCATATAATCAAGAATATGATAATCGCCAGCGGCCATTGGCAAATTTTTTAATTGGTTAATCATTTGCCATTCCAACTTACCTTCCTCGGATTCGTCTAAATCGACCCCATCCGAATCTGTGGCTACAAATGTAAACATCATCCACTCCGAAAGCAGTTGGTCATTTTCTTTCATAATCATTGTAAATATCCCTTTTAATTGAGGATTTTTTAAATAGATCCCCGTTTCCTCACGGTATTCCCTAATGCAAGAATCCCGGACAGATTCGCCCGGCTCCATTTTCCCGCCAGGAGCTACCCACCAGCCGCGGCGTGGCTTTTGCAGCAGCAATATTTTTCCGTCTCTAATCAATACACAATTGGTGACTCGTTGCACAGCATTCACCCTCTTTTACACAGCATCTGCCATTTAACAACTCTCCCTTGAAGCTTGGTCTTTTTCTATACAAGCTCTCTTGAGACATGGCTATATTTCCTACTATAACTTTGAATTCATTCTTATTATTATACTATTTTTAGGATACAGTCACAATGGATTCAAATTTGATATTTATGTTAATTATTTGTACTTTGGAAAAATATAGAGGGATGAGCAGGTCTAGCTCAAAAAAATAGCACAGGCAACGGGCCTGTGCATGAAAGAAATATATTTTTAAAGGGGGTCAATTACTGTTTCTATCATACCGTAACTATATTGCACAATTGTTACAGAAGAATTAAAACAGAGTTACGTTTTTGTAAATCCCCGCCGCAATATTTCTTTTTTAAGCTTTTGGCTGTGTTAGACTTGTCTGTTGATTTACGTTCCAGGCGCTTTGCTTTCCGCGGGCGTTGCGGGGAGCCTCCTCGGCGCTTTTAGCGCCTGTGGGGTCTCCCCTGCCCCGTACTCCCGCAGGAGTCTTCGCGCCTTCCACTCCAATCAACAAAGTGCCAAAATTTACAATAAGCTTTAACACAGCCTAACTTTTTTGTTTCATTCCCTCTTTAAGTTCCTCAATATAATGCTGGGCGCTTTGGGCCGCGATACTGCCATCTCCAGTTGCTGTTACAATCTGGCGCAGTGTTTTTTCACGAATATCACCTGCAGCATAAATTCCCGGTACCTTTGTCTCCATCCGGTCATTCGTTTCAATATATCCATTTTCATTAGTAATCCCAAGGCTCGTAAATGGTTTCGATAGCGGTACCATTCCGATGTAAATGAAGACCCCGTCAGCCGGTAATACTTGCTCTTCGCCATTTTCGGTCGAAACAAGTGTGACACTGCCTACTTTGCCCTCTTTATCATTAATGGACTTGATTGTGTGATTCCAAATAAAATCCACTTTTTCATTGGCAAAGGCACGATCTTGAAGAATTTTTTGAGCACGCAATTCATTACGGCGATGGACGATGGTTACCTTGGAAGCAAAGCGGGTTAAGTACACACCCTCTTCAACAGCCGAATCCCCTCCGCCAATGACAAATAATTCTTTTCCTTTAAAGAAGGCTCCATCACAAACCGCACAATAGGATACACCGCGGCCGCCCAGTTCTTTTTCCCCTGGAACGCCAATTTTCTTATATTCTGCACCCGTTGTAATGATAACAGCAGAGGCTTTATATTGCTTTGAGCCTGTGACAACAATTTTATAATCGCCATGGTCTTGGATTTCTTTGATATCGCCATACGCGTATTCAGCACCAAATTTTTTCGCATGCTCGAACATCTTTGTTGATAAATCCGGTCCTAAAATACTTTCAAAACCTGGATAGTTTTCAACGTCCTCCGTATTGGCCATTTGTCCGCCCGGCATCCCGCGCTCAATCATTAATGTGGATAGGTTTGCTCTCGATGTATAAACAGCCGCAGTCATCCCCGCAGGGCCAGCGCCGGCAATAATAACGTCATAAATTTTTTCTTCTGACATTTTGTGGTCACTCCTTAAAAAAATACGATTAAGTAAGATTATTGTTCCCTTACTTAATCGTATATAACAAATGTTTTATCGTCCACCAATATGCTTAATTCAAATAGTTATTTACAATTTTCACATATTTACCAATGGTTGCGGAGGAAATTCCATAACGATCGGCTACCTCTTGCTGAGAAACCTTTTCACTACGCAGTTTGTGCCAAATATACTCGACGGCGCCCGCCCAGGCACGTTTATTTTTCAATTGGAGCCTGTCTTTAGAAACCTCGACAAACACAGAAAACCACATCAAATATAACCCGGACTCTATGGTACCAATTGGTTGAAAGGTTTCATAAAAGAGTTCGGCAACTTCCTGTGCATCGGACGTCTCAGAAGGTCTACCCGAACGAATCAATGAGATATATTCCTTTTCCAAAGGCGTGAATTTTTGATTTTGAATCAGCCGTTTGGAGGTGATGATTTCTTCCTTTTTACTCGAAACAGTCGTGAGAAAAAGAGCAAATAAGCGCTCCTCTACATAGTCGCTGTCCAGTTTTTGAAAAATTGAACCCGAAAGGTCTTCAAAACCGTTAGCAGGTGCATTTTCTTTGTTCCATGGTTCGGAGCCTTCTTTATCAGGATTAAGTTCCAGCACTTTTTTCCAGATATTTTTCGCAAACGTTTCATTGCCTGTGAAGTAGGCTGAATAGGAAAGCCAGTAGTAAAACGGACTATCACCATCAAAGCCGTGCTTATATAGTTTTTTCAGCCATAAATAGGCTTGCTCATATTCTCCTACTAAAGCAAATGATGCCCCAAGTTTAAATTGCTGTTCACTTAGAAGCGGTTGAATTTTCTTTAAGATGTCAATCATACCGGAAACATCTCTCTCCTGCCCTTGATAATAGGCAAAAACAAGCCTGTTACATAGGGCATGAAGGTTACCCGGATTTCGCTCTAATACCTCATCTAAAATGGATTCCGCCTTTTTTGTCTTTCCTAAATAAAAATAGGCGAGCGCTAAGTTGTTATACGCAGACCAATACTCCGGATAATCCTTGACGACATCTTTTAGAAGTTCAATTGCTTTTGGAAAGTATCCTGACTCAAGCAGGTCACGAGCCTGTTCTTGTTTAACGATAAGGTCATCCTGTTGATACAGATCATCCTCAAGATCTTCTGCTTCCAATGTAAGTACATCTAGTAAATCCTCAGTGTCCTCGCTAAAGTCACCATCTGGATCTAGCTGTAAATACAGTTTAGCGTGGTGATACGCATCTTTAAAAAATCCCATATGGGCATAATTATTGGCCAAAAAGTAATGGCATTCCACCATTTCTTGATCTAGTTCTTCAAGGATGAGGTGCAAGAGCCGGTTGGAATGTTCAAACTCGCCAAGTTCTGTTGACACAATCGCCAACTGGCATATAATCATCGGTTCACCCGGTTCAAGCTGCATCGCTCGCCCAAGATATTTTTTTGCTTTTATAAAATCACGGCGATGGTATGCCTTTAAACCCTTCGTGAAATAATATTCCCCCGTAGGAACAAATGTAAGTAATTTTCCCATATGCTTTCTTGCTTTCGCGTCTTTACCCATGAAGTCCTCCACATTTTTAACATAACTAAGGTAGTATACCACACTAGGGAGTTGTTCGAGAAGGGCTAGTATTGGGGGGAATTTCGGTTTGGTTTAAGGAGATACGGGGAAATGGAAGGATTTTTACAATTTTTGTTGAATTAATCTTACTTTTGTAAAATTATTGCTGCGCTTTGTAAAATAAGTTCTCAGTTTTGTAAAAATACAGCCTGTTTTGTAAAATTAGCCCTTAATTTTGTATAATTCTCTTTGCAATGTAGTTCCAAATAAATAAAACCAGTCGAATTACGACCGGTCTTTGTGTCTCTCTTCTAAAGTTCTCAAAACTTCCTTGAATGGAAGGCCTTGTTCGACGAGCAATACCTGCAAGTGATAAAGCAAATCAGCTGCTTCCCAACGTAGTTCCTCAGCATCGCGGTTTTTCGCTGCAATAATTACTTCTGCCGCTTCTTCCCCAACTTTTTTCAAGATCTTATCGACGCCTTTTTCAAACAAATAGGTGGTGTAAGCCCCTTCTGGACGCTCTCGTTCGCGGTCAACGATGACTTTTTCAAGCGATTGTAAGATCTGATAGTCTGCCAGACTTGAAGTCCCGGTATAGCCTCTTTCGGAAAAACAACTTACCGCTCCAGTATGGCAAGCAGGACCTTTCGGATATACAAGGACTAATAACGCATCTTGGTCACAGTCATAATTCATGCTTACAACGGTCTGGGTATTACCGCTTGTTGCACCTTTATGCCATAATTCCTTACGAGAACGGCTGTAAAACCATGTTTCGCCCGTTTCAATCGTTTTTGCGAGCGATTCCTCATTCATATAAGCAAGCGTTAATACTTCTTTGGTTCCAGCATCTTGAATAATGGCTGGCACTAACCCTTTTTCATCAAATCGTACATTCATCGAACCGTCACTCCTTTTTCCCGTAAATAGCTTTTTACTTCATGAACGGATGTCTCTTTATAGTGAAAGATGGATGCAGCTAGCGCCGCATCTGCTTTTCCGGCTAAGAACGCTTCCTCGAAATGTTCCGAATTCCCGGCCCCGCCCGAAGCAATGACAGGAATGGTTACTGCTTCGCTTACTGCCTTTGTGAGCTCCAGATCGAATCCATTCTTCTCACCGTCACTATCCATGCTCGTTAGCAAAATTTCACCCGCACCCAAACGGGCAGCTTCTCTAGCCCACTCAACAACTAATTTATCTGTGGGCGTTCTGCCGCCGTGCGTGAATACCCTCCATGTCCCAACTTCTTCATCATATTTTGCATCAATTGCGACAACGATGCATTGTGAACCAAAGTAGCTGGCACCTTCTTTGATCAGTTCCGGGTTAAGGACAGCAGCCGTATTCAGGGACACTTTATCCGCGCCGGCACGGAGGATTCTTTTCATATCATCCAACGCATTTATGCCCCCGCCTACCGTAAAAGGAATGGCCAACTCAGACGCGACAGCCTTGACGACTTCAACCATTGTTTTTCGACCTTCAACAGAGGCGGAGATATCTAGAAAAACAAGCTCGTCCGCTCCCTGCTCATCGTAAAATCGTGCAAGTTCAACAGGATCGCCGGCATCGCGCAGTTGCACGAATTGGATTCCTTTGACCACTCGGCCATCTTTTACATCAAGGCATGGGATGATTCTTTTTGTTAGGGTCATCGGGAGCCACCCACTTTCAGGGCCTCTTTTAAGGTGAATCGGTTTTCATAAAGGGCTTTGCCGACGATTGCTCCTTGAATCCCTTGGGATGCAATCGCTTGTAAGTCTGCTAGACTGCTCACTCCGCCGGATGCTATCACATTTTTCCCCGTCACTTCGGCCATTTCACAAACAGCGGCAATATTAGGACCGGCTAGTGTTCCATCCGTAGCGATATCAGTAAAAATAAACGTCTCGGCTCCAGCTTCAGCAAAGCGCTTGCCGAGGTCGACGGCCTTCAGTTCTGAAGTATCTAACCAACCGTGTGTCGCCACATAGCCATTTTTGGCATCAATGCCGACAGCAATTTTCGCACCATATTTTTTAATCATATCAATGGCAAATTCAGGGTTTGATACAGCAATACTGCCAATGATAACACGGTTTACACCATTCTCAAGATAGTGGAGAATATCCTCCTCCGAACGAATGCCACCGCCTATCTGAATATTTACATTTAACTTCTGTGCAGCTTCAATCACAAACCGGTCATTGACTCGCTTGCCATCCTTTGCCCCGTCAAGGTCCACCATGTGAATCCACTCGGAGCCATCTGCGGCAAAACTTTTGGCCATATCAAATGGCGAGTCACCATAAACGGTTTCTTGATCGTAGTCCCCTTGGAGGAGTCGGACGCACTTGCCGCCGCGCATATCAATTGCTGGATAAATCGTTAAACTCATCGGATTGCCTTCCTTTCCTCCACCATTTGTAGAAAGTTTGCTAAAAGGGCCATGCCCAGCTTGCTGCTTTTTTCAGGGTGAAATTGCATCCCAAATATATTATCTCTGCCTACAACCGCAGATACTTGCTCGTGATAATTCGCTTTTGCCAGTAACACGTCCGAGTTTTCCGCATCTACATAATAGGAATGGACGAAATAAACGTAATCCTCTTCTAAGTTTTTTAATAGAGGGGATTCTTGGACAAATTCAAGCTGATTCCAGCCCATATGCGGAACTTTATAGGTCTGTCCTTCTGGTGTTTTCCCCGGAAAACGATAGACACTGCCTGGCAGCAATCCTAACCCTTCCGTCGGTCCATTTTCTTCACTTCGTTCAAACAGAAGCTGCATCCCTAGGCAAATGCCAAGAAGCGGTTTACCTGATGCTGCAAATTCCTTGATCGTCTCAACGGGCAAACGCTCCATCGCATCCCGAAAAGAGCCCACCCCTGGAAGAAGCAGGGCATCCGCAGCCAGCAGCTTACCCTTATCAGCCGAAATAAAATACTCAGCACCGAGCCGCTCCAACGCCTTGCTAACACTAAACAGATTTCCCATTCCATAGTCAACAATGCCAATCATCTATAAAACATCCTTTCACGGTGCCTATCATGGTGCCTGACACCTTAGTTATGTTTTTCACATGGTGCCTGACACCATTACACTACTTTCATCTAGAACTACTAGAGCATTCCTTTGGTCGATGGAACGCCTTTGATGCGCGGGTCGATGGTTGTTGCTTCGTCGAGGGCACGCCCGAGTGCTTTAAAGACGGCTTCGATCATATGGTGTGTATTTTTTCCGTAATGGACGATGACATGAAGATTCATCCGGGCCTCGAGTGCTAGTTTCCATAAAAATTCATGAACTAGCTCGGTGTCAAATGTGCCCACTTTTTGTCCTGGGAACTCGGCACGCATTTCTAGATGCGGACGATTACTAAGGTCAACCACAACCTGTGCTAACGCTTCATCCATCGGAACAAAGGCATTTCCGTAACGCTTAATCCCGCGTTTGTCTCCCAATGCTTCGCGTAAGGCTTGTCCAAGACAAATACCGATGTCTTCTGTTGTATGATGGTCGTCAACTTCTGTATCCCCGTTGGCATTCACTGTCAGGTTGAATTGTCCATGCTTTGTGAATAAATCAAGCATATGGGTCATGAACGGTACACCCGTTTCTAAATTGGACAACCCTTCACCATCCACATCTAATGTTAATTGAATTTGTGTTTCATTCGTGTTCCGTTCAATACTTGCGATTCTTTCCATGTAATGGGCCCCCCTATATATTGTGCAGTACGATATTTTTATAATTTTCCATCGTTTTTCAATCGGAATTCAACAGCCCGTGCGTGAGCCTCAAGCCCTTCCTTCCGGGCAAATTCAGCAATTTTAGCACCATTCTCTACCATCGCCTTTTGGCTGTAGATGATCACGCTGGACTTCTTCTGGAAATCATCGACATTCAACGGGCTAGAGAACCGTGCGGTCCCGTTTGTCGGAAGAACATGATTAGGACCAGCGAAATAGTCGCCAACCGGTTCCGAGCTATAACGGCCGATAAAAATGGCACCTGCGTGTCGGATTTTCCCAAGCAGTTCGATCGCATTTTCCGTGATAATTTCTAAATGTTCAGGTGCTAATTGATTAACAGTTTCGATGGCTTCTTCCATCGTATCGGTTATGTAAATGGCACCATAATCCGCAATTGAGCGTGAGGCGATGTCTTTTCGTGGCAGCAGCTCGAGTTGCCTTTCCACTTCCATGCTGACTGCCTCTGCCAGGACACTTGAAGGTGTAACCAAAACACTGCAGGCCCGTGGGTCATGTTCTGCTTGTGATAGCAGGTCTGCCGCTACCTCGTCCGCTCTTGCTGTTTCATCTGCCAAAATGGCAATTTCACTTGGGCCGGCAATCATATCAATGTCAACATCCCCGAAAACCTCTCGTTTTGCCAACGCAACATATATATTTCCCGGACCGGTAATTTTATCGACGGAGTTAATTGATTCGGTTCCATAGGCAAGTGCCGCAATCGCTTGGGCACCACCCACCTTATAGATTTCCTCGACGCCTGCTTCCTTGGCAGCCACCAGGACCGCTGCTGGTAATTGGCCTTGATCGTCAGGCGGCGACACCATCACGATTCGCTTCACACCAGCAACTTTCGCTGGAAGGACGTTCATAAGAACGGAGGAAGGATAAGCTGCAGTTCCACCTGGCACATATACCCCGACGGAATCAAGCGGCGTGATTTTTTGACCTAGAACGGTTCCATTTTCCTCAGTCGTCATCCATGAAGGCCGCAGCTGCTTTTCATGAAATGAGCGAATATTTTCCGCTGCTTCTCGGACGATCGAGAGAAAACGCTCATCTACCTGCGCGTAGGCTTCCTCTATTTCTTTTTCAGTGACGGAAAAAGAAGATAAGTGTACACGGTCGAATTTCTCGGTATATTCCCGCAATGCTTCATCACCAAGTGTGCGAATCGCTGCGATAATTTCTTTGACCACGGTTACCTGCTCAGAGGTACCTGACTCGATCGATCTCTTTAACGAAACGAGGTCATTTACTTTTATTATTTTCATGTTAATTTCCCTCCAAAGAGACGACTTTACTAAGCCTTGTTACCAGTTCGTCAATCTTCGTATCCTTGATGCGGTAACTAACGGGATTAACGATAAGGCGGGATGTGACATCAACGATTCTCTCATACTCAACAAGACCATTTTCCCTCATCGTCCGGCCCGTCGAAACAATATCGACAATCCGGTCCGATAAACCAATGATTGGAGCCAGTTCGATGGAACCGTTTAATTTGATAATTTCCACCTGTTCTCCCTGCTCACGGAAATAGGCTTCAGCCACATTTGGATATTTTGTTGCGACCCTAGGTGCCACATCATTCATTTTTGTTCCGGGAAGACCGGCCACTGCTAAGTAGCAAGCACTTATTCGTAAATCGAGGAGTTCATAAACATCGCGCTCTTCCTCCAGCATGACATCCTTGCCGGCGATACCGATATCGGCGACCCCATGCTCTACATAGGTAGGAACATCGGTCGGTTTCGCCAAAATAAAGCGCAGTCCCTCATTTTCAACCTCGATGATTAGTTTACGTGAATCATCAAATTCTGGCGGAAGCTGATAACCAGCTTTCCGAAGCAATTCGACCGCCTCTTCAAAAATCCGCCCTTTTGGCATCGCAATTGTAAGTATATTATTCATCGGCACGCCCTCCGAGTAAGTAGGTAGTATCCGCAAATTTCTTTGTATAGGCATCAAGGTTTTTGACGCCATTAATATCCTGGAGCACAGTCCTTTTTCCTTCCTCATGCATCTGTTCGGCTAATTGAAAGGCTTCCTTTCGGCGCTCCTGACTGAAAAAGATGCAGGTAACTGCGTTTTCGAGGTCGATATTGCCAAGTGCCTCGAGAAGCCGATCAAGATGTACCGCGAACCCGGTGGCACTTGCATTTTTGCCAAACTTCTCGATTAAGCTGTATCGGCCGCCATTACCGATGGGAAAGCCAACATTCCCCGCGTAAACTTCAAACAATATCCCAGAATAGTAGCTCATATGGCTGACGTTGGTAAAATCAAATTTCACTTGATCCTCTACCCCATAGTCGTTCAGACAATCCCATAGTTCCTTTAACTGCAGGAGAGCAAGCTTGCCTTGTTCGTTTTCAATTAAATCAAACGCCTTACCGATTACTTCGATTCCTCCCCTTAAATCGAGGAATTGAAGAAGTCTTTGTTTATCAATTGATGATAGTGATAACGAGTTTACATGCTCGCGGTAACCGACATAATTTTTTTCATATAAAAATCTTCGTAGCGAATTTGCCCGTTCATCGGTCCCAAGGATTTGTAAAAACAGTTCCTGGGCAAAACCAATATGACCAATCGATACTTGGAACTGTGATAATCCGGCTTTTTTTAAAGAGGAAATAAGCAAGGCAATAACCTCACCATCGCAAGAAACGGTTTCGTCATTTAGGAATTCCACACCGATTTGTTCAAATTCAGCGGGACGGCCGCCTTCGCGCTGCTGAGCGCGGAACACGTTAGCAGAGTAGGCTAACCTTAATGGCATATCGTCCTGTAAAAGTTTGGATGCTGCGACTCTGGCGATTGGTGCTGTCATATCAGGTCGTAAAACCAGTGTATGCCCTTGTTTGTCGAGCAATCGGAACAACTGAGCATCTTGAATGGCAGATGCCGATCCAACTGTTTCATAGTATTCCAGTGTTGGTGTTTCAATAAATTGGCAGCCCCAAAGTTTGATCGTGTCTTCCATTAAAGTGCGAACGCTGTGTTTTTTCTCATATAACTCTGGAAGCGTATCTCTCATGCCTAAAGGCTTTTCAAACATAAACAAGCGACTCATCCTGCTCATCCTTTATTTTAGATTACGTTATTTTAAAATTTTCAAAACGCTTTAGTCTGCTAATGTGATAATGAATTAAAGTAGTTTTAGTTTACCCCTAGAAAAACTATTCGTCAATGAAAAAATCTGAAACTTTTGAGAGTAGGATTCCACCAATCTGTGGTAGGATTCCGCCGAACCTCGGCGTATATCCGCCAACCTAGTGAGGAATTCCGCCAAACCGAGAGGGAATTTCGCCAAGTTTCTGAATTTTTCCGCGAAACGACATTTTAATAGTTAGTTTACTACAAAAAAGCCTGGTTGCGAAAACCAGACTTAAAAAAATTGTACTATATTATTTTTTCATCCCATAAATTGAATCATCGGCCCAGCGCTCGGCCAATTCTTCCTTTGTATAAATGACCCGCATAGGATTGCCGCCAACAAACGCCCCTGGAGGAACATCTTTATGGACAAGGGTCCCAGCTGAGACGATGGCCCCATCCCCGATCGTAATCCCTGGAAGGATGGTGGAGTTCGCACCAATCATCACTTCACTGCCAATCACCACAGGACCGAGCCGGTATTCTTTAATTAAATATTCATGAGCAAGGATGGTCGTGTTGTATCCAATCACCGTATTTCGGCCGACACTGATTTTTTCGGGAAACATCACATCGAGCATGACCATTAATGCGAAGGATGTTTGCTCGCCCACCTTAAGCCCGAGGAACACCCGATACAGCCAATTTTTCATCCCTAAAAATGGCGTATAGCGGGCTAATTGAATCACAATAAAATTTTTGACAACCTTCCAAAAAGGCACTGTTTTGTAGACGTGCCATAAAGAGTTCGCCCCCTCAACCGGGTAGCGGGTGGTATTCCTCATCTTTCTCACTCTCCGAGGATCGGTAATAGGTCAGCCATGTTCTCAAGAATATAGTCGGGTTCATATTTGGCAATATACTCTCTGCCTTTAATCGACCAGGCACAACCGGCCGTTACGGTACCAGCATTTTTTCCTGCTAAAATATCGTGATAATTATCACCGACCATCATCGTCTCTTCCGGAGTAGAATCCAGTTGTTCCAGTGCCTTAAAAATAGGCTCAGGATCTGGCTTTGTCTTACTGACATGATCGTATGCAACAATGACTTCGAAAAAAGCATCCAGATTCATAAGGCGAAGTCCCTTCATCGTCACATCATGACGTTTAGTTGTGACGATCCCCAATTTGTAGCCCTTTTCTTTTAAAGTCCGCACAGTTTCCAAGACCCCAGCAAATTCCCTCACCAAGTTATCATGGTTACTGATGTTAAAGTCACGATATTCTAAAATCATTTCTTCCACGCGATCTGGATCAATGGTGCCAAAAGCTTCATGGAGCGTCGGCCCCATAAACGGCAATACATCCTCACGCTTGTACTTGTTTGGATAATATTTATCCAATGTATGTAAGTAGGAAGTAATAATTAATTCATTTGTATCAATTAATGTCCCATCTAAATCAAAAAGAACGGTCGTTATTTTGTTAGTCATTGGTTGCTTCCTTTCTTCACACGATTAACTATTTTCTTGATCTAAATATCGCTTATCTGTCAATTGTTTCGTGCGGCGATAGATAAGAATGGCCAGAGCACCCACCACTAATACAATCGAAATCGTTTGTGCCATTCGAAGGCTGCCAAGCATTAAACTATCGGTTCGCAGGCCCTCGATGAAAAAGCGGCCAACTGAATACCAAATCACATACGTAAGGAACATCTCCCCGCGGCGGAAATTGACGCGGCGAAGGAAGAGTAATAGGAAAAAGCCTGCAAAGTCCCAGAGCGATTCATAAAGGAACGTTGGGTGATAATAGGTTCCATTAATATACATTTGATTGATAATAAATTCCGGTAAATGCAAGTTTTCAAGAAATGCTCTGGTTACTTCCCCGCCATGCGCTTCCTGGTTCATGAAATTTCCCCAACGGCCAATCGCTTGTCCAAGAATAATACTTGGTGCGGCAATGTCGGCAATTTTCCAAAAGGAAATCCCGCGTTTTTTGGCAAATACATATGTGGTCAGTACCGAGCCAATCAGGGCACCATGGATCGCGATCCCGCCATTCCAAATTTGCGGGATATCCGCCGGATGATTGACATAATACTTCCATTCAAAAATAACATAATAGATACGTGCAGAAATGATTGCAATTGGGATGGCCCATAACATTAAGTCTGCAAACGTGTCTTTCTCTAATCCTCTGCGATTTCCTTCCCTGATGGCAAGGTACAAAGCAAGAGCCAAACCTGAACCAATAATAATTCCATACCAATGCACTGAAATCGGTCCAAGTGAAAAGGCAATCGGATTCAGCGGTTGAATAGTTTCGTTCATCTCTCTATCTCCTCTTCCCCTTAAATCTCGTCATGGTCCCCGTCTTCAATCACATCGGACAGACGCTCAGTAAATTGCTGCGCCGCATTTACACCCATTCTTTTTAGCCGGAAATTCATTGCTGCCACTTCGATAATTACAGCCAGATTTCGTCCTGGACGAACAGGGATTGTCAGCTTTGGAACATCTGTATCAATGATTCTCATTTTTTCTTCATCTAACCCAAGGCGGTCATATTGCTTTTTTGAGTCCCAAGTTTCTAGATTCATAACAAGAGTGATACGTTTATTACTGCGGACGGCTCCCGCACCGAACAACGTCATCACATTAATAATTCCTAAGCCGCGGATTTCTAGTAAATGTTCAATTAAATCAGGGGACGTTCCGACTAATGTATCCTGGTCTTCCTGGCGAATTTCAACACAATCGTCCGCCACCAGCCTATGGCCGCGCTTAACCAACTCTAAGGCTGTTTCACTTTTACCGACGCCGCTTTTTCCGGTAATTAATACCCCAATCCCGTAAACATCCACCAATACGCCATGGACAGCAGTTGTAGGTGCGAGCTTGCTTTCTAGGTAATTCGTGAGGCGGCTGGAAAAACGTGTGGTTTTCATACCCACTCGTAATACAGGAACGGATTCACGTTCGGACGCTTCAATCAGTTCTTTCGGTACCTCGATATCTCGCGTGACGATGATCGCCGGAGTAATATCGGTACATAAACGATCCATTCTTGAAGCACGTTCAGCATCAGACAGCATTTCAAAAAAAGAAAGTTCCGTTTTACCTAATAACTGAATTCGTTCAGCTGGATAAAACTCAAAATATCCTGCCATTTCAATTCCAGGGCGTGAGATGTCACTCATGGTGATGGGGCGGTTAATTCCCTCTTCGCCGCTAATTAATTCAAGTTTAAACTTCTCGACTATATCTTTGGTACGTACTTTTGGCAAGGAAACATCCTCCTCAACTAGAAAAGCGTAAGGCGCCTGCTTATCGGCGATATAGGGAGACTTTTCGATGGCAAGCGTAGCGTTGCCAGAGACATAGTCTCCCTTAATGCGTACATAAAGCGTTAGCTTTATGTAGCCAAGCAAAAGACGAGCCGGCAGGAAGGTTGCTCTTTAACCTTCATGACGGATTGGCTTTTGACCTCGAGCCGATGGCGCCTGGAGCTAGACAGTAATAAAATTTAAAAACATAGAAAAATTCCATTTCCACTTATTTTAGCATTTTTTATTAAATTACCATACTTTCATGTCTAAAAAATTAGAATACAGCCACTTGGGTATTTCTACCATATAAATAGGATGCCCACTTTTTATAGCGAGCACCCTGGTATTTAATATTAATCCTTGGATTTCCTTGCTGGCTGGAGCAGCGTTTTTTGAATAATCACGTTTACGAATGACATGAGTACAGCGAAAAAGAGGGCCATCCCAAAACCAGAAATCTCAAAGGCTTCTCCCATCAAATAATCCGTCAGCTCTAGCGTAATCGCATTGATAACTAATAAGAACAACCCCAACGTTACAATTGTTACTGGCAAAGTAAACAGAATCAGGATCGGTCGTACCAAAACATTTAAGATGGACAATAAAATGCTTGCCTGAAGTGCGGCCATAAATCCTGTTAATTGAAAGCTTTCGTGAAAATAACCTGCTAGTGCCATAAACAACACCGCGTTAATCAAACACCCAATCAGCCATCTCATTTTTCGGCATCTCCTAATAATTATTCTTGTGATTTGTGAATTGTGATTGATCCCGTTTTTGTATCTGCGTAGATTTTCATCATTTTATCAGGATGATTAATAGATTTAAAGCGAAGCGACTTTTGAATCATTTCGCTCTTCTCTTCAAGTACTTGAACACCAATGAGCTCCACATTAAATCCACCAAGATTCGTCTTCAATTCCCCATTTACTGGCAGATTATCTGGGATGTAGAGATCGATTCCGCCAGTTGTCGCTTTTACCTGAATCAACTCGGTGCGATTTCCGCTGATATTGCAGCTGATATTCCCATTAAAAGACTGCGTTCCCACCCTTTTAAAATCACCGTCGAGTTTGATTGCTCCGTTAATTGTCTCCGCTTCGAGGTCGTCGAACAAACTGTTGATAATTTTGACTTTCCCGTTTGCCGTTTCAACCTCTGCCTTATTGCCCTGAACTCGGTCAAGGTTTATTTTTCCATTAGCGGTTTTGACTCTTAGGTCAGCTACATTGATGTCTTCTCCGCTGACAGCGCCATTAAAGATTCTGATGCGCATACGGTCATACTGAGCTTTTGGCACAAAAATGGTTGAGTCTACCTTCATCCATTTTTGTTGCGTCATAAAACGCAATTTTTGATTCTCTACTGAAAAAATAGTATCTCTTAAAAAGTTCTGCCTTGCTTGGTCTGAGTTTTCAACCCGAAATACCTTTGCTTGACATTCAACTCTCACATCCGGTTGGTCCCAGGCCGCCAATTTAACCGAACCATTCGCCACGTCAATATCGACTTCTTTCAGGTCCGCATCACCCTGGTGAAAAATATGGGAGATCTCAACGGATTGACCAAAGTTCAAATCAAAATCAAAATCTTTAATTTTTTTCAAGGCAGAATCGACAAAGTCAAAAATCTTCGCCTTGGTCGATTGGAATTTCGCCTGGAAAGGATCTTCCTTCTTTGCTTCCTCAAAATTTACAACTGTAGAAAGCTCATTCACGATTTCCTCTTGCCTCTGCTCCATCGTTTGTTGTGCTTTTTCTAATTCATCCAGCAAGGTGATTGCTTCGTCAACGGTCAATTTTCCTTCTTCCACCATTTTTAATATCCGCTTTTTTTCCTCTTTCATTATTACCCACCCCAGCCTTAAAAATTTGTGTCACTTTATGCATATTCAGAAATGATTATCTTTATCCTTTATCTATTATTTACGAAAAAGGAAGCTGATTAGTTTCGTAGTTTTTTAATTAGGAACAAAACAAGAATATTTTGAAAAAGGGTGTCGGGGGGATTGCGCCGATTGAAGCTGGAATTTCGCCAACTTGAAGAGGAATTTCGCCAAACTTTCAATTTATTTCGCCAAACTCGGAGCGGATTTCGCCGATTGGCACCATAATTCCGCCAACTGCAAAATTCACAGACTTTCCTTGACCGAAAAAGGCCATAAAAAAAGAGCCTAAGGCTCTTTTCTCTACTTATGCTTTTATGGCACTCTTATCTTCAATTTGCTGTTTCATTCGAAGGCGGTCACGCTCAAGGATTGGCTTTAAGTATTTACCAGTGTACGATTCAGGGACTTCTGCGACTTTTTCTGGTGTTCCAGTTGCGACGATTGTTCCGCCTTTATCGCCGCCTTCAGGTCCTAGGTCAACAAGGTAATCGGCAGCCTTAATGACATCGAGGTTATGCTCAATCACAAGAACCGTGTCACCATTTTCAACTAAGCGCTGCAACACAACGAGCAAACGGGAAATATCATCCACATGAAGACCCGTTGTCGGTTCATCGAGAATATAGAAGGATTTGCCTGACGACCGGCGGTGCAGCTCTGAAGCTAATTTGACACGCTGGGCTTCCCCGCCGGATAGAGTTGTTGCAGGCTGGCCTAGTTTGATGTAACCAAGGCCGACATCCAAGATAGTTTGCAGTTTACGGCTGATTTTTGGAATGTTTTCGAAAAATTCTACCGACGCTTCCACTGTCATATCAAGAATATCAGCAATGTTTTTCCCTTTGTACTTTACTTCGAGGGTTTCACGGTTGTACCGTTTGCCATGGCAGACTTCGCATGGTACATAGACATCCGGTAAGAAATGCATTTCAATTTTGATGATTCCATCGCCGCGGCATGCCTCACAGCGGCCGCCCTTCACATTAAAACTGAAGCGTCCCTTTTTATAACCGCGGACCTTCGCCTCGTTTGTGTTGGCAAACACATCACGAACATCATCAAAAACCCCAGTATAGGTAGCAGGATTCGAACGTGGTGTCCTGCCAATTGGCGACTGGTCGATATCGATAACTTTCTCTAAATAATCAATGCCTTTAATACTCTTATGTTCACCAGGCTTTGTTTTTGCATGATGCAGCTTTTGCGCCAATGATTTATGTAAGATCTCGTTAATGAGAGTACTCTTCCCAGAACCAGATACACCCGTAATCGCAATAAACATCCCTAACGGCAGCTTCACATTGACATTTTTTAAATTGTTTTCCGATGCGCCTTTGATTTCAATAAAGCGGCCATCCGGCTTGCGGCGTTCTAAGGGCAGAGGGATAAACTTCTTCCCGGACAAGTATTGACCCGTCAATGAATTTGGATCTGCCATGACTTCGGCTGGTGTTCCCGCAGAAACGATTTCCCCGCCATGAACCCCGGCACCCGGACCGATATCAATCAGGTAATCGGCCGCAATCATCGTGTCCTCATCATGCTCAACCACAATCAAGGTGTTGCCGATATCGCGCATGTTTTGCAGCGTTCCAATTAAGCGGTCATTATCCCGTTGATGCAATCCAATTGACGGTTCATCCAAGATATATAAGACACCAGTTAAACGAGAACCGATTTGTGTGGCTAAGCGAATCCGCTGGGCCTCCCCGCCTGACAGCGTACCAGCAGTCCGGCTCAGTGTTAAATAATCGAGACCGACATTAATTAAGAAGCCAAGCCGCTCACTGATTTCATTGAAGATCAGTTTAGCAATTTGCATTTCTTTTTCAGAAAGCGTTAATTCTGCGAAAAATTGATTGGCCTCTTCAATGGAAAGGTCGGTGATTTGGGCAATATGGCGGCCATTAATAAGGACGGCCAACGTTTCTTTTTTCAGACGATAGCCCTTACAGGTTGGACATGGCTTTTGACCCATATATTTTTCCATTTGCTCCCGGATATAATCGGAGCTCGTCTCTTTGTACCGACGCTCCACATTGCGGATGACACCCTCAAATTCAATATTCCCCTCACGAACTTGGCCAAAATCATTTTCATAGCGGAAATAGATTTTTTCTCGACCTCCTCCATAAAGGACTTTTTCCAAAAGGTGTTCCGGGATATCCTTCACTGGGATATTCATATCTACTCCGAAATGATCACATACTGCCTCAAGCAGCTGTGGATAGTACTGTGAACTAGTCGGTTCCCACGGCGCAATTGCATGCTCCTTCAGTGTCAAGTCGCGATTGGGGATGACAAGTTCGACATCGACTTCGAGCTTAGAACCAAGTCCGTCACATTCAGGGCAGGCACCAAATGGACTGTTAAAAGAAAACATCCGTGGTTCCAGTTCTCCAATCGAAAAGCCACAGTGCGGGCAGGCATGATTTTCACTAAACAACAATTCTTCCTGACCGATCACATCGACGATGACTTTTCCTTCGCCTAGTTTTAGTGCTGTCTCGAGAGAATCAGCAATCCGCGCTGAGACCCCTTCCTTGACGACAATCCTATCAATAATGACTTCAATCGAATGCTTTTTATTTTTCTCTAACTCAATCTCATCACCAAGATCGAGCATTTCCCCATCGACACGAACGCGGACAAATCCTTGCTTCTTAATATCCTCGAGCACCTTCACATGAGATCCTTTCCGGCCTGACACCACCGGGGCAAGAATTTGCATTTTGGTCCGCTCCGGGTATTCTAAAATCCGGTCGACCATCTGCTCAATCGTTTGTGAGGAGATTTCAATCCCATGGATTGGGCATGTTGGATGCCCTACCCTTGCAAATAATAACCGCAAATAATCATAGATTTCTGTCACCGTACCGACCGTCGAACGGGGGTTACGGCTTGTTGTTTTTTGATCAATGGAGATTGCCGGGGAGAGACCCTCAATTGCATCAACATCCGGTTTATCCATTTGGCCAAGAAATTGCCGTGCGTAGGCAGAAAGGGATTCGACATAGCGTCTTTGCCCCTCGGCATAAATCGTATCAAAGGCAAGTGAGGACTTTCCAGATCCAGAAAGTCCCGTTAAGACAACAAGCTTATCTCTCGGAATGGTGACATCGATATTTTTCAAATTGTGGGCTCTAGCGCCTTTCACAATCAGTTTTTCCATTGCCATTTTTACGTCATCCTTCCGCTTTCAATTCCAAAATTAAATCACGAAGCTCAGCAGCACGTTCAAAGTTAAGCGCTTTGGCTTCGACCTTCATTTCTTTTTCCATTGTGGCAATTAATTTTTCTCTTTCTTTCTTGTTCATCTTACTAAATGAAGCTGCTGGTTTGTAATCTTCCTGCTCCTCAGCCGCATGTGTAGCACGGATGACGTCACGGATATCTTTTTGAATTGTCATTGGGACGATTCCGTGCTTTTGGTTGTACTCCTCTTGGATGGAACGGCGGCGCCTTGTTTCAGTGATCGCTAATTCCATGGAATTCGTAATTTTGTCTGCATACATGATGACATGTCCCTGGGCATTCCGGGCGGCACGGCCGATTGTTTGGATTAACGAACGTTCCGAACGAAGGAAGCCTTCTTTGTCGGCATCCAGGATCGCGATCAGAGAAACCTCAGGAATGTCGAGACCTTCCCGAAGCAGGTTAATCCCAATGAGAACATCATATTTGCCGAGACGCAATTCTCGAATAATTTCAATCCGTTCGAGCGTCTTAACCTCAGAATGCAGGTATTGAACTTTAATGCCGATTTCCTTCAGGTAATCCGTTAGATCTTCGGACATTTTTTTCGTCAAGGTGGTCACAAGGACACGTTCATTTCTCCGTACCCTTTCGTGAATTTCACCAATCAAGTCATCAATCTGCCCCTCAATTGGACGAACCTCAATCGTAGGGTCTAAGAGTCCTGTCGGACGGATAATTTGTGAAACCATTTTCGGTGTATGTTCCAGCTCGTACGGTCCAGGTGTGGCCGAAACATAAATGATATTGTGGATATGCTTTTCGAACTCATCGAACATTAACGGCCGGTTATCAAGCGCTGATGGGAGACGAAAGCCGTGATCTACAAGGACTTGTTTCCGTGCTTTATCGCCATTAAACATACCCCTGACTTGCGGCAAAGTTACATGTGACTCGTCAATCACCATCAAAAAGTCTTTTGGAAAATAATCCAACAGGGTATATGGAGTGGAGCCCGCTTCTCTTAAGGTTAAATGGCGAGAGTAGTTTTCAATCCCTGAGCAAAAGCCCATTTCCCGCATCATTTCCAGGTCATAGCGTGTCCTTTGTTCGAGCCGTTGGGCTTCGAGTAATTTATTGTCCTCGCGCAGTTCTTCGAGGCGTACTTCTAGTTCTTTTTCAATATTTTCAATGGCTATTCTCAGCTTTTCTTCCCGTGTAACGAAGTGGGAGGCTGGGAAAATGGCAACATGCTCCCGTTCACCCATAATCTCTCCTGTGAGCGCATCAACCTCGCGAATCCGATCGATCTCATCACCAAAAAACTCCACTCGAAGGCAATGCTCGTCACGAGAAGCAGGAAAAATCTCGACAACATCGCCACGGACGCGGAAGGTTCCCCGCTTGAAATCGATATCATTCCTGTCATATTGGATATCGACTAATCGACGTAACAGCTGATTTCGCTCAACTTCCATTCCTGTTCGGAGCGATAAAACCATTTCTCGATATTCTTCAGGAGAACCCAAACCATAAATACAGGAAACGGAGGCAATCACAATTACATCTTTTCGTTCAAAGAGAGAAGATGTCGCTGAGTGGCGTAATTTATCAATTTCATCATTGATACTTGCATCTTTTTCAATGAATGTATCCGTCTGTGGCACGTAAGCCTCTGGCTGAAAGTAGTCATAGTAACTGACAAAATATTCAACCGCATTATTTGGAAAAAATTCTTTAAACTCACTGTAGAGCTGTCCAGCAAGGGTTTTGTTATGAGCAATAATAAGCGTTGGTTTATTTACCTCTTTAATTACATTTGAAATCGTAAATGTTTTACCCGTACCTGTGGCACCAAGCAATGTCTGTTCTTTTTTATTATTCTTGATCCCGTCAACTAATTGACTGATCGCCTCCGGCTGGTCACCTTGGGGCGAGTATTTTGACACTAATTCAAATTGATCCTTCACGAAAAATTCCCTCCCGTAAAATCAATTACTTTTCAGCATATGTACCTAATAATGGACCGGGATGGTGCTGGAAAGTATATCCTCTAAATTCATATTAACATTCTACCACATTCACCTAAAAACAAACCAATAATATGCGAACGAATATTCGATTTCATTAAAAAAGCCTGCCATTTTACTGACAGACTTTTAATAGTTTCAATTCTTAGGTCTTCTTCAATGCCTTCTGCTTCATTTTTTCAGCCATCCAAAAACCGGCAGTTAACGAGAATGCATCCACTACGATCAACATAAACGTGTTGGTATACCCTTTATATACCGAAGTGGCAATTAGAGCCACGGTCAAGATGAGCCCAATCACTCGGTTGTAGGTGACCCGTGTAAAAAGCAAGACGAGCAGCCCTGGAAGAATAAGCGCTGAGAAATATCGAATAACCGTTTCCAATGAGTACACCTCATTTATTTCATACTATTTATTTATTCTAGAAATTAATTCACAAAATTGCAACAAAAAGGATAGATGGAACTGCCATTCCAAAGCTTATTTTTGCATACTAACATGCATTTTCCCGTCTTTTGGCTGAGTAAATAGACTAGTTACTACAAATCCAAAAAGTGAAAGTAGGATCGGGAAGACAACCGTGTGAAAACCAAATGGATTTGGATAAAGTTGATCCAATAAAATGTATGATCCCATTCCTAAAATCATCGAAGAGATGGCTCCGTATTTATTGCCCCTGCTCCAATATAAGCCTAAAACCACCGGCCAAATAAAGACAGACTCAAGCCCTCCAAAAGAAAACAGATTCAACCAAACAATCAAATCTGGCGGGCTTAAAGAGAACACTATGACAATTATTCCTATAATCGCCGTTACGCTAAAACTAACCTTTTTCACAAGATCGTTCCCTGCATCCGGCTTGATGTAATTTAAATAGACATCTTTTACTAAAGCAGAGCTAACCAGAATCAATAAAGCGTCCACAGTCGACATAATGGCAGCCATTGGTGCAGCCAGAACGATGCCTGCAGCATATGGCGGCAGCACTTTCATTGATAACATCGGCATAACCGTATCCCCAATTTTCACTCCTGGCAGAACGGGTCTGGCAAACACGCCAATAAGATGCATTCCAAGCATGATAAAACCGACCACAAAGGTTCCAATAATAATTGCACTATGCATCGCCTTTGAATTTTTATAAGACATCGCTCGGACAGCAATTTGCGGCAAGCCGACGACACCAATCCCTACCAAAATCCAAAAAGAGGAAACGAAGGTTGGTGTCAAACTCCGCTCAGCCCCAAAGGGACTGATTAAATTAGGATTTTCTGCGGCCAAGTCGGAGATAATCTTTGGGATTCCGCCACCGGCCTTAATCGTTGCGATTAAAAGGATTAATGTTCCTCCAAACATAACAATACCTTGGATGGTATCTGTAATGGCAACCGCTCGAAAGCCCCCGACAATAACAAAGACGAGAACCGAAAAGGCAAAGATTAGTAGAGCTGTGGTGTATGGTAAACCTGTTAAACTTTCTACCAAACGTGCTCCGCCAATCCATTGTGCGGTCATCGATGAAAATAGAAAGATGATGATACTAGCAGCTGACATCAACACAACTGCTTTACTTTTGTACCTCTCTTTTAAAAAGTCAATCAAGGTGATTGCTTTGTATTGACGAGAAATAATCGCAAACTTCTTGCCTAGGACCATTAATGTAAAATATCCAGTGGCTAATTGGGCCATGGCCAGGAGGACCCAGCCTAATCCTTGCGTATAAGCGATACCTGGACCACCGATGAAACTGCTGGCACTGCCATAAGTCGCCACCATCGTCATCGCCAATATAAAACCGCCCATTTGACGTTCCCCTAAAAAGTACTCCTCTAAGAATGAGTGAGATCTAATAACAAATTTGTTTGCCCACATGCCAACTGCAAAGATAATGAATAAGAAAATAAGAAGCGGAGTAATGACGGCCCAATTCATTTGATTTCCCCCTCTTCCTCTTCAAAGGGAACATCCTTGAATAATACCTTTACCGTAAAAATAACGAGAATCACCATAACAATGAAACCTACAATACAACTATAAAAAAACCAAGCAGGCAACCCCCATATGTATGTGTAATTTTCTACTTTGGCTGAACCGAGCCCATAGGCAAAGCCGTACCACCAAAGAAAATTAATCAAAACAAGGATTATTCCAATCACAGCTTCCCTGTGAGCAATTTTGAAACGCTTGTCCCGCGGATAACCACTTTTCTTCATTGTCTTCCTCCTAGCTAAAAACACTCTAACATATTCAGGTTATTTTTAACCAATAAAGAAAAAATAACCAACCTAATCCTAGCGGAAAAAGAAAAAATGAGCAAAGAAAAAAACCTATCTGTTGCGGATAGGCTTAATGGATGGATGTTTTAATTAATTACATGTCCCATGCGGGCTAGGGCAGCCGTTTGCTTCTTTTTCTACTTGAATGGTGCTGTGTTCGATGTGAAACTGGTCGTGAAGGATCTTTTGGGATTGTGAGAGGATTTCATCATGAACACCGCTATCTAATATGGTAATATGGCAGCTCAATACGGGATATCCAGAGGTAATTGTCCAAATGTGCAAATCATGGACTTCCTTCACCAATGGGATCTTTTTAAGTTCCTCTTTCACAAGACTGATATCAATCTGTGATGGCGCACCCTCCATTAAGATATGAAACGAGTCCTTCATAACCCTGTACCCACTTAGGAGAATCAAGACAGCTACAATGACACTCGCGATCGGATCTGCAATTCCCCACCCGAAAAACATAATCAATAATGCGGCAACAATCGCGCCCACCGATCCCAGCATATCTCCAAGAACATGCAAGAAAGCACTCCTGACATTCAAGTTTTCATCCTTGTCACCCTTCATTAATATCCATGCAGCAATAATATTAACGATCAGCCCCGTTACAGATATCATCAGCATTCCAGTACTTTGCACCTCTGGAGGATTGAAGAAGCGTTGAAAAGCCTCAAAAAAGATATAGATGGAAATAACCACAAGAGTTAAGCCATTCAGGGCTGCAGCGATAATTTCAAATCGTTTGTAGCCATAGGTTTTTTCCGGCGATACCTGTTTCTCCCCGAGCTTGATGGCAAAAAAGCTTAACCCAAGTGCGGCAGCATCACTCAGCATATGACCTGCATCTGACAAAAGCGCCAAGCTATTTGTTAACAGACCACCAATTACTTCAACTACCATAAAGGCAGCAATTAATAGGAAGGAACTCAACAAAGCTTTTTTATTACTCGTATGCGAATGTCCATGTGAATGCCCGTGTGAATGACCATGCGAATGGCCGTGATGGTGATGACCCATGTTAATCCCCCCAGAGCTCTCTGGATAGAGCGGCTCAATTATTTATCTGTTTCTAAACCGAAAATATTACGATTAAGGCTAGTGTTTTCTAATCTTAATATTTCGATACCCTGCCTCAAAACGGCAGGTATCGCAGCCCTAAGAGGCCGTCTTCATTCAAAGGTTCGTTTGATTATATGATATTCAAGTGATGGTTTGAGTGTCAATCTTTTTATACATTATTCTTTCAAAAAGAAAGCGTTCATTTATTTAATTAATATTTTTAATTTTCCCATTATTAATCAAACTATTGTATTCCATAATATTATAGCGTTATAATATGTTAGAGTAATAATACGGTAACGTACTAAAGTAAATTAATAATAGATAAGGTGGTAGTTTGAATATGAAACGTATATCAACGATTGTTCTAATAATAGCAGCACTATTCTCCATCCTTACGGGTTGTTCTTCTAAGACATCTGAAGCAAAGGACAACACGTTGGTCATTGGGATTGATGATAAATTTGCTCCAATGGGGTTCCGAGATGAAGATAACAAGATTGTTGGTTTTGATATTGATTATGCCAACGCAGCAGCAGAAAAAATGGGGAAAAAGGTAAAGTTCCAACCGATCGATTGGAGTACAAAAGAAGCGGAACTTAGCAGTGGAAGAATTGACCTTATTTGGAACGGATACACTATTACAGATGAACGAAAAAAGAAAGTTCTTTTCACAAAGCCATATTTAAAAAATGCCCAAGTGGTTGTGACCATGGCTGATTCAAAGCTATCTAAATTAGACGATTTAGCGGGTAAAGTAGTCGGCTTGCAAACACTATCTTCAGCAGCTGATGCTTTAGATGCTTCACCAATCAAAGCAAAAATAAAGACAGTAACCGAGTTTGCGGATAATGTCCAGGCTTTAACCGATTTAAAGAGCGGCCGGTTGGATGCGGTAGTTATTGATGAAGTTGTCATTGATTATTACATGTCGAAAGAAAAAGAAGCCTTCAAGATTCTTGATGAATCACTAGCTCCTGAAGAATACGGTATTGGTGTTAAAAAAGGAAACGATGACTTACTGAAAAACCTGCAAAAAGCTCTCGACGAGATGAATGAGGATGGCACAGCCTCCCAAATTTCGGAAAAGTGGTTTGGCGAAAATAAGGTTTTAAACTAATAATGAATATATAGCGAACAGGATTTCCATAGGGAAGCCTGTTTTGCTTTTGGAGGAACATCAAATGTCTGTTGATTATCTAATTTCCATACTAAAACCTATGCTCGAAGGGGCACAGATGACCATCTTCTTGTTTTTGATTGCCATTGTCGTGTCCATCCCCCTCGGGTTTGTTTTAACTCTAGCTGTCGGCAGCCGTTTTAAACCACTCTCCTTGCTTGCAGAGGGCTATATTTATGTCATGCGTGGAACACCACTTCTACTCCAGTTGTTATTTATCTGTTTCGGGCTGCCGATGATTCCAGTAGTTGGTGAATATTTAGTTTTGGATCGCTTTGTGGCTGCCTGTATCGGTTTCATCTTGAACTATGCGGCTTATTTTGCTGAAATCTTCCGCGGTGGGCTGCTTGCGATTGATAAGGGGCAATATGAAGCCTCGCAAGTTCTCGGATTAAATAAATGGCAGACCTTAACGAGAGTTATCCTGCCGCAAATGTTCCGGATTGCCCTTCCATCTGTTGCGAACGAATCCGTGACATTAGTGAAAGATACCGCCCTCCTTTATGCCGTTGCTGTACCGGAATTGCTGCACTTTGCGCAAACAGCGGTCAATCGTGACTTCACCATTGTCCCTTTCTTTGTGGCAGGGGTTATTTATTTAATCATGACGCTCCTGTTAACTATGGTCTTTAAAGGGCTTGAAAAACGGTTCAAATTTGAATAAGAAGGAGTGGTGGAGATGCCTGTTATTGAAATATCTAACCTGAAAAAATCATATGGCAACTTAGATGTCTTAAAAAATATTACATTTGATGTTCATAAAAATGATGTCGTTGCGGTAATCGGTCCATCTGGTTCAGGAAAAAGTACGATGCTCCGCAGTTTGGCCCAACTTGAAAAAATTGACGCCGGCAGTATTGTTGTTTCCGGAAAGCATTTAGCCAAAAATGGTATCTACGCAAATCCGCAAGAATTAAAAGAGATTAACGCAAAAATGGGGATGGTCTTTCAGCATTTCAACCTCTTTCCGCACCTTACCGTGAAAGAGAATCTGGAACTTGCCCCCAAAATGTTGAAGAAGGAATCGGCTGCTGCTATACAAAAGAGAAGCAGTGAGCTTCTTGAGAAAATTGGTCTTGCTGACCGGGCCGCTGCCTATCCTGCAAAATTATCAGGCGGACAGAAACAACGAGTAGCCATCGCCCGAGCACTCATGTTAAATCCAGAAATTCTACTCTTTGATGAGCCGACTTCTGCCTTAGACCCAGAATTGACGGGTGAGGTGCTGAAAGTAATGAAGGATTTGGCGGAAGAACATATGACAATGATTGTCGTAACCCACGAGATGGGCTTTGCCAAGGAAGTAGCAAACAGAGTTGTTTTTATGGACAACGGGGAGATTGTTGAATCCGGTTCGCCGGTCGAATTGTTTACGAACCCTAAGAATGAACGAACGCAAGCCTTTTTAAAACGTAGTTTAAAGTGATTTTAGAGCGCAAAAAACGGCTGATTTCTCAGCCGTTTTCTTATTTTCCCACTGAATCATCCTTTAGTGCCACCCAAAACGCCACGCCAATCGATGCAAACATGACCAGAAATGGGGCATAAAATAGCAAAAAATCATCCATTACATTCCCCCCTTAAGCATGCTCATCATTCCGATTACCTTGGACATATTCTTTATTGAACAAAAACAATTTTAATAACAGGTACAAAGATGGGAGGAGTAATCCCAGCCCTGCAATAAAGGCCACAATCAGGGCAATTGCCATTGATTGATTCGTAAAGCTGTCGTACAGGGTGAGATATGGATACAGTAAATATGGATAATGGGACGCGCCGTAGGCGAGGAAGGCAAGTGCAAATTGTCCTACCAATAGCCAGAATGCCAAACCATAGGAACGACGTTTCCAAATGAAAAAAACAGTTCCCGCAAAGAATACGACCGACAACCCAAACAACCACCAGAGGTCGAGTAATCGCTGATAATGTTCAGGGTTGTGTGTCCTCATTTCAAAAATAATTCCTGCGGCAGTGATAATTGCTGGTCCGGCCCAGCTAAGCGCATATTTCCGCAATAGGTTCGTTGCTTCCTCATCCTTAGCATGATGGGCATACCAAGTCAAAAATACTGCGGATATATATAACACAGCCGTCAGACTAAGGACCACAATGCTCCATGATAATGGGCTGGTAAACAATGCCCAATAATCAAGGACCGGTGCCGAGTTTTCAATTTTCACGAAGCCGCCTTCCGAAATGGACAATACACTCGACAACGACGCAGGAATGAATAATCCCGTTAACCCGTATAAAATGGTGTACCGCTTATGCTTGAGCCCTCCGTAAGTGGTAAACGCATAATACGCCCCTCGAATCGCCAGAAGAATAAGCGCGATACTAGCTGGTACAAGCAGGGTGGTCCCAAAGTAATAAGCTGTTTTTGGAAAGAAACCAACCATGCCGACGAAGAAAAATACTAAAAACACATTGGTGACTTCCCAGACAGGCGATAAATAGCGTTGAATAATCTTCGTCAAAATATGCTGTTTCCCCGTTAAAGTACTAAATGCGTTAAAAAAGCCTGCCCCAAAGTCGATCGATGCGATGATGATATATCCAAAAAGAAACAGCCCTAATGCGCTGATGCCAATGATTTCAAGTGTCAAAATATATCACCTGCTTTCTCTGAAGCACGGTCGGCCAGTTCCTGTTCCACTGTATTTTTTCGGAACATCCGCCATAGGACCACCACACTGCCCACACCGAGGACAAGATAAAGCCCAGCAAATAACACCAACATTAGATCGACTTGGCCGCTTGTCGTTGCGGCATGTTCTGTACGTAAAATCCCTCGTAAAACCCACGGTTGACGCCCAACCTCGTCCAACCACCAGCCTGCTTCAATCGCAAGAATAGAAAGAGGACCTCCCAGTACAATCAGCCACCCAAACCATCTAGATAATACAAAACGCCAGTGACGCCATATACCTAGGATGTACACGAAGGAAAGCATGGTCATCCACATACCGATGGTAACCATCGTATCAAACAGATAGTGGATATAGAGCGGCGGCACTTCATCCTTCGGAAATTGATCAAGCCCAATCACTTCTGCACTTGGGACTTCATGCGCTAAAATGCTAAGTGCATAGGGAATTTTTAGAGCATATTTCACTTCTCCATTATCAAGTACACCATAAAGGACGAGAGGAGCCCCTTTCCCTGTTTCAAAATGCCATTCGGCCGCCGCTAATTTTTCCGGTTGGTACTCGGCTAAATACTTTCCAGAGAAATCTCCTAAAAGGGCGGTGGCTGCTGAAAAGATGAATCCTAGTTTCATGGTTAAAAACAACGCCTTTTTATGGTACGTAGAGTCGGAACCTCTCAGTAACCGGAAGGCTCCAATCGCAGCAAGAACAAAAGCGGATGTCATATAAGCGGTGACAACCACATGAGCAACTTTTGTTGGCATAGCCGGGTTAAACATTGCCAGAATGGGACTCACATCCACGAGCTGTCCATTAACTACATCAAAGCCCCGCGGAGCATTCATGAATGCATTCACAATCGTAATAAAGACAGCTGAAAATGAGGCTCCTAATGCCACCGGGATTAGCAGGAGCAAATGTTTTTTCTGATTTTCAAACCGATCCCATGTGTATATGTATATACCTAAAAAAATGGCTTCAAAAAAGAAGGCAAAGGTCTCCATAAATAACGGCAAGGCGATGACATTTCCAGCTAACTGCATAAAGTTGGGCCATAGGAGTGAAAGCTGTAAACCAATTGCAGTCCCAGTTACAACACCAACAGCTACGGTAATCACAAATCCCCTTGTCCATCTTCGTGCTAATAAAATATAGTGTTCGTCTTGCTTCTTGATCCCGACCCATTGAGCAATCATAATCATCAGCGGAATGCCGACGCCGATGGTTGCGTATATGATGTGAAAGGACAAGGTTAATTCTGTCAGCACACGGCTAAAAAATACGGCCTCTTCATTTCCCATTCACTTACCACCTTTCTTATCCTGAAAACAGCCGTCCAATGATCGATAGTCCCATAATGGAGGCCACAATAAAGGCCAGCCAAATGAGCTTCCTTTCTTGTTTTTTATAAATATAAATCCCCCCTGCCGTCCTGTTAAATGAATTCTCTCTTTACATACCATTCCCAAAATTATCGCGGAATATATTGAACACTTTTGGAAAGTATCATCACTTTATCCACAGTAAATAGAGGCTATGGAGTTCAGTCCACAACCCCCACCACAGCCCCGCCTTTTGTTTTTTTGCCAAGACGAACGGTCAGGATTACTCCAAATTTATGCATTCCTAACATTAGGACTCCCGCAAACATTTGATCAAGTCTTGTGTTAAATGAAGAAGGTAGAATATCAAGGGAACTTAATTGGCTTAGTTGGGAAGGTGAGATACAGAGATTTGCGGTGAGTTCAGAAAGAAGAGGATTATTCATTCCACCTATGAATGCAGTGATAATAAATAGCAAACAGGCAGGCATAATGACTAAACCGCTAAGAAAAAGATAACGCTTTTTCTGTTCTTGTGAATGATCCCTCTTCGGGTCAGGGACCGTTATCGGCTGCCACATCCGAAAAGATAGGAGCAGTAGTACAAATAAATATCCATTATGAACAAAGGCGGTTTGGGCTAGGGATGTTAACACGATTGGAAAATGGTACATCAAGAACATGGCCCCAAACGCATATAAGGCGGCTTTCGACGGTAAGATGTACATGCTGACTCGTTTTGTTAGAGAATGTTCTCGAATGGATTGGATTAAAACATCTGGGATACCTAATACAAATAAAGGTGAGATGATAAAATATAAAATACTCATTTGAAGCATGTGCAAGCTAAATGACAGATGACTAATTGTTTCAAATGGACTGCCAAAGGTTAAGTACATGATGCCTAAACTGAGGAAATATAGCAGGGGCTGCTTTTGATAAAATTTGATATTTGTATAAGACGCTACTACATATACGTATATGGCGGCTAGGCAAATTAGGCAGGCTAATAATGGCATATTCCACAACAATTGACCTTCCAGCCACATCGCATAGAACATGAAATCCCCTCCCTACACTATTTAAAGCGAACAGATAACTTTAGATTTTATGATTTTTTTGCTGATATATGACAAAAAGAAGAACCATTTGGCTCTTCCTTTCTATCGCTTTCTTGCAAGGTTTGTCTTTTCTAAAAAATTACTTTCAATTTTCTCATAAAACTCAATTAACCAAATGATAACCTTGTTTAATTCCTTGAATCGAATTAGCATGAAATGGATGGCAAATGCCACGCCTGCACCTATCAACATTCCTGCTACCACATCTAAAGGATAATGTACTCCTGTCCAAACGCGTGACAAAGCAATTCCTGCAGCTAAAACTAACCAAATCCAGCCGTCACTTTTTTTCCAAATCCAAATCGCTGTTGCAATTACGAAGGCTGCTGTCGCGTGGTCACTCGGAAACGAGGCATTTTTTACATGAGGAATTAGCCAGTTTACATGATGGGTGACAAAAGGACGATTACGATAGAAGAAGTGACCGATTTCTCCATTTATACTTAGTGCAACACAAGCGGCCAAAATGGCTTCAACGACCATTTTTCGATTTTGTGATTTACGATAAAACCAATAAAAAATGATTCCTGCGAAAAATAAATACTCTGCTTTTTCTGCTAAAAATATCATCAATGGATTTAAAAATCGCTCACTGATTGCAAGGTGATTGATGATTTGAAAGATTCCATAGTCTAAATTAGACAATTTAACTTAACCTCCTGATTCATGTTTTCCAACAATCTTATATCCGTAACGGAGAAGAATAATTAACGAATCCCAACTGCCTGACACTCTTTTTTTGGTCTAGTAAGTTTTCTAACAATTCCACAATTTTTTCCGGCTTGTCTAGCTTTATTTCCTGCTGATAATAATCAATCGCATGCTCCCAATTATTCATTCTATTCTGATCCTTTAACACACTTAGCAATTGCTTTTCCAATGAAGATTGATGGTCAAGCTCAAATACGAGCTTTTTACGTTTTAAATATTGGAGATTTATTTTCTCTTGTCCTGGAAGTGCGGAATGAACAAAGATCGGCAGCCTTTTTCTGATTGCTTCACTTATGGTGACCCCACCTGGTTTTGAGACAATCGCATCAACTTCTTCATAAAGTAAATTCATTTCTGATCTGGAAGTAAGATAGGTTAAGGGTTTAATATGATTTAAATCCCACGAAAGGATTTCATCATAAAGCTTCTTGTTTTTTCCACACAGAACCACGAAATCTAAGTTTGAAGAGCATTTTAATTCCTCAGCTTGCTTTAACAGCCCACCTAAACCACTATTCCCTCCAGATAATAAGATTTTGGGACGACCATCCTTGTATTGTTTCCGCTTAACGGTTTTCGAAATTTCTTCATGGACAGGAATACCCGTGACAATCATCTGTTGGTCTGGGATTTGATATTTTGTGCTTAGTCTTTCTTTGATCTCTTGACTAGGGAGGAAATGGAGGTCGATCCCCTCTTTTCCCCAAACACTATTAATAAAGAAATCTGTATAAACATTAATAATCGGTATGTCGCATTTCCCCTTCATTTTTAACTTACTTAGAAGATAGGACGGGAACCCATGCGTACAAACAAGTAAATCTGGTTTTTCCTCTGCTATTAATTGCTCCATTTTCTTCAAAAAGAGCGGTTCATACCATTTAAAGGAATGTTTTTTTGTTGGCGGTACGTAAAAAAAGCTCTTGTAAGCGAGATTATAGGTGTCTGGCGCGTATCGAATCCAATTAAGATAGCCCTTTGTAATCACTTTTTCTAACGATTTATTCGTATAACTTAATAAGTCAATTTTTTTCAAAGTTAGATCGTCTGTATGATTTTTTAAAAGGTCCATTAATGCCTCAGCGACTTGATGATGTCCTGACTGCATTTGTAAGAGTGGTAAAAACAAAATCTTCTTCACTTATTCCATCTCCTGTTCTACTAGAAATCATTCCTTAAAAATAATAATTTCTAAACTACCCTTTCAATGTAACACTCATTTCTAGAAAAACTGGATTTTTAATGGATTTTTAATCTTCCCTTCAGCTTTTTTTTAATTTGATTGTTAAATCGACTGTGTTAAAGGTTAATGTTTTTTTTGGCACTCTATTGATTGGAGTGGAAGGCACGAAGACTCCTGCGGGAGTACGGGGCAGGGGAGACCCCGCAGGAGCAAAGCGACGAGGAGGCTCCCCGGCACGCCCGCGGAAAGCGAAGTGCCTGGAACGGAAATCAACAGACAAGTTTAACACAGCCAAATATTAAAAAACCCGAAAAGATATCTTTTCAGGTTTTTTTAGTGTGCCTATTTAAGTAATTCCTTCTTTTTCCTTTTATATACTTAAAGATAATATATAGCGAAAAAAGAAAGAAAAATGCAATTCCTACATATGGAACATAGTCTGGATTTATATGGAATACTTTCCCTGCAAAATAGCCTCCTACAATAAAAGGAATGGTCCAGAGGAAAGTGCCTATCATGGAAAAAACCAAAAACCTCCGAAGTGGAATGTTGTTGATCCCGGCAAAATATGGGCTTATTTGCCGGATACCTGGCAGATAAAAACCTATCAGGATGGTTTTACGAACGTTTTTCGTATATTTGCCACTTATCTTTTCCCAGCGGTCATCAGTAATCCCGACATACTTGCCGAACTTTTTAATAAATGGGGCCCCTGCAAATTTTCCGACTGAATAAGCAGTCAGCATTCCAATAAACGCTCCAAGAATGGAACACAGCATGGATAGCCCCAATAAGAGCTGATGATGAAAACTCAGCACTCCGATTAAAAAGAGCAGCGATTCTTCCGGTGCAGGAATACCAACAATCCCAAAGAATAAAAAAAGAAAAATGACAAAGTAACCATATATATTAATATAATTTATTATTGTCTCTACATTCATAGCAGCCTCTAAAAGTTAACTTTTTCTAATGCGATAAATTTTGTTCCCTTTTTAACGTTTTCCTGTAAGTAAATATCTAAACACTTTAGCATATAATAGGGCGCTAGCTTATCTGCACCCCATGTTTCCCCACAGTCATGAAGCAACAACACGGAACCTGCTTCCGTCGCTTGCAGCAATTGGCTAAGCAGACCACTTTTGCCTTTCGCTGCCTTCCAATCGCCGAAGATATGTGACCACATAATCACTTTAAATCGCTTACTCAAAAATAAGCTGAAAAGATTAAAGCTCCCCCACGGTGGTCGATAGAAGGTTACTTTTTCATTTGTGAGTTGATGGATGGCCTGTTCCGTCATTTGTAATTGTCTCTTTAAGTGAAAAGGCGAGAGAATCCAGCTTGAAATATGGTTATAATGATGAATGCCAATTGTATGTCCCTCCTGACTCATCCGCCTGATTATGTCAGGGTAGGCTTCCACTTTGCTGCCCACTACAAAAAAGGAGGCCTTTACATCATATTTTTTCAAAAGATCAAGCAATTGTGGCGTGTATTCGGGATTGGGACCATCATCAAACGTTAAGGCAATAGCATGGTCATTTATCCTTTTAACGATTTCCCGTCCGCTCATACGAATGAGTATGGTGGGTAATATCGCATAGATCAGGAACAAAATGAATAAAAGCATAAAACTCACAATCATTATTTTAATCACTCAAAAACATTTCCTTTCCATCTTCCCTTAGGTAGGAACAACTCCACTTCTGTCCCCACTCCCTCCGTACTTCTTACGATGATTTCGCCTTGGTGCTGTTTCATGATATTTTTTGCAATCGACAATCCTAGACCCGTCCCGCCTGTCTCTCGGCTTCTGGCCTTGTCCACCCGGTAAAAACGTTCAAAAACATTTTCTATTTCACACTCAGGTATGCCGATTCCGTAATCCTTTACGGAAATGATTGTCCACTGTTCCTTTTCCTTTAAATACACATCGATTTTATCTTTACTGTATTTGATGGCATTATCAATCAAGATAATAATTGCTTGTTTTAATTTGACTTCATCGGCTACAACGGAGATGTCAGGTTCTTGATAGTGGAGGCTGATTTCTCTTTTATAGGCACTCTTAAGCTGCTTAAAAATAAGCTCACACAAGGCTACTACGTTAATTGATTTTGCTTCTAAACGATTTCCTGATTCTGTATCAGCTAAATCCAGAAACCGTTCAGTCATCTTTTGAATTCTTGTTGCTTCTAAATGAATCGATTCAATCGCATCATGGGCAACCTCTTCATTTTGTAACCCACGTCTTAGAAGGAGGTCTGCATAGCTTTTGATTACCGTGAGCGGGGTTTTTAATTCATGGGAGGCATCAGAGATAAATTGCCTCTGTTTTTCGAGATTTTCCTCTAATCTGCCTATCATCCGATTAAATGTTACCGCCAATTTTTGCAATTCATCCTTTGTCTCATGTTGGATGACGATTTTTTTCGGAATCCCACTTTTTTCAATATCCTCCATGGTGTTAATCATATTAGAAATAGGCCTCATAATTAGATTGGATAACCATCTGCCGCCCAACAGCGATAATACCGCTCCGAGTATCGTACAAAAAGTAAGAATAGATAGTAATAAGTCTTTTCCAGTTTCCAATCCTACTAATTTCTCCCCGAACTCCAGTGTTCCAACAACCTGTCCATGTGCTTGAATCGGCACTCTGACAATTGCAATTTGTTCTTCTTGATGATTAAGTCGAATGGTACGCCTTTCTGTACCCTTTTCGCTCGTGAATTTAGGTTTTATTTTAGAAGCCAGCTGCTGGTCGTTTGTTACTTGATTAATAATTTTCGCATCCGGTTGAACGATCCTTATAAAAGATTGATTCGTTAGGTAGGGGGTTAATTTTTCTTTAATAACAGATTGGGAATCTTCCTTGTTTATTTCATTTATCAAGTAATCAGCCTTTTGAAACAGTTCACTATCTTCCATATTGACAGTAATCTTCATAAATGAAAAAAAGACCACAGCATTCACAGCAAGTAACACACAAATTATCCAAGCCGTTGTAATTAGATTAATTTTTGTGGTAATCTTCATTTCTTTAATTCTCCCTTACGGTATAACCGATTCCTCTCACCGTTTGAATAATCGTCGGGTCAGAAAAACCTTCTTCAATCTTCTTACGTAAATGTCTGATAAATACATCAATGACATTTGTTTCTCCTTCATATTCATAGCCCCATACATGTAGAAGGATGCTTTCCCGCGTGACAATTCTATTTTTTTGCGATAGCAAATACACGAGTAAATCGAATTCCTTTGGAGTTAACGTGATCGAAGTCTCACCCCTTTTGACCTCTCTCGTATCAATATTCACGGTTAAATCCCTTATTTCTAAAAGGGAATCATCGGTATATGAAGCTTTTATTGCAATGGAACTTTGACGAAGACATGAGCGAATTCTTGCTAATAATTCCTCAATCTCAAATGGCTTTGTTATATAATCATTTGCCCCTTGATCGAGTCCTGCTACCTTATCGATTGTCATATTACGGGCGGTCAATAAAATAACAGGTATTAGGTTATTCTCTTTTCTTATTCTTCTTAATACCTCAATACCATTGATTTCGGGTAACATAACATCCAATAAAATTAAATCCAATTTTTCACTTAGGGCTGCCTGCAAACCTGATTTTCCGTCATATGCCACCATTACTTCGTATCCCTCATAGTCGAGTTCAATCTTTAATATCTTGGCAATCTGTTTTTCATCCTCTACAACCAAAATCCGCTGTTTCATCGTCATCCCTCCTTTTTCACTCTTAGACTTAGCAGCAAACTGTAAGTTTTTATATAACAATCTATATCTCTCTGTGAACCCATCTCATTCAATTTAGCATGTTTTTTGCTTAGTTTTCTTTTTTTCATTGAATTTTAATCTTTCGTTCATACACTAGGTTGTGTAATGTTACGAGTTTAACGACAAAAACTCCTTCTTTTTGTGGAAGGAGTTTTTTATAAAATTTTGGTGTCAGGCACCTATTGAATTTGATTATTTGCCTTTTCTGGCATTAGTTCTTGCAGCGTATGTTTGCGAATAGCTAAGACTAGGTCGGCAAGGAAATACAATCCTATCGCTGACCAGACCCAGGCCCAAAATGGTTCTACTGCTCCGTATGTTGAGACAATGACAGGATGGATCCATTTGATACATAGGAGCGACAGGACCATCCAGGATAAAGAAAAGGGCAGGCAAATATGACCATGAAGCTGCAGGGGTGTATCGGTGTAATCCCACCATTTCCGGTTAAAAAGCTTTTGCAGAAGCGCTCCTGTTACATATTCGACCAAAGTTGGGATGAAGAAACAAAGAAAAATAACTACTCCCCCATTTGTTTCTGGTGAAATCAAATAGACCAAAAGTACAGGGGTAATGCCGTACATCGGTTTAAATGGCCCAAATAAAAAATTCGGCTTAAAGAATTCCCGTTTCGTCAAAAAGTTATAACTGTTTTCAAGGAGCCAGCCTAAAAACGAATAAACGGTGAAATAAAAAATCAGCGCGGCAGCTTCTTCAAGATTAAAAAGATCAGGATTTTGAAACTCAATTCCATTCAGCAAATTAATAATCATGGCTGAACCACCTTTCATGGATAAGAATTTCCCACTTTAGGTTTAACAGCCATGCTTCCAAATATACAAAAAAATTCCTGTTTTGTGCTTTTCAAACTTGTGAAAGTGCTTATTTACATTGCAGCGGATTTTTCCTCCTGTCTTGACCGGAATTTTACCACTGAAGCAAATATCAATACGATACTTCCGACTCCAATCCATGTTAAAACTGATGTCGGATGATTCCAGCTGAAATTCTTCCCAAAAAAGAACAAGTCTCTGAGTCCTTCGACTAAAAACCGAATCGGCAGCCAGGGATTGATCCAATCGCGGTAAAAGGGTGACATGAACTCTGGTGCCATCGCTAATAGGGGCGCTCCAAAGAATAGCATGATCACAAAAATGGGAACCCCCTTGATTCCGGTCCAGGAAAGTACTGCTGAAATCATTAAGAAAAAACTGTAACACGCCAGGGATAAGAAAAGTGCCGTATCTCCAAATTGTGAAATATGAACTCCGATTGCATCGGCCATCCAGGTTAATCCAAATCCTGCTACAAGGGCGATTACTGCTCCCATCAATACTTGAGCGATTAGTGCACTAAACTTTTCCTTTCGAGTTGCAAACCTTACTTTAGACAGGGTTAAAAAAATGATCACCGCTCCAGCAATACTTGCCATCCAAAGCGGCTGGAATAAGGAAACAGGCGCATTTCCATTCATGCTATTTGTACCGGTTTCATTAACATTAATTACTTTTTTCGTGATCGGTGACACAAGGGCCGCAGCCTGTTTGGTAGTCACTGTCCCCCCTTGTACTTCAAATGCTTTTAATAGTTGGGTTCGTACATTCGTATTGATTTGATCGACCATTCCATTTAGAACTGTACCCGCCATTGTCGAGCCAGCCGTATTTATCCCTTGATTCACCACTATTTCAATTTCAGGGGATATAGGTTTAGGACCGCGAAGCGAGGCTTGCTTACTAGAGAAATCCTTAGGAATGACTAATGCTGCATAATAATCACGATGATCTAACCCTTTCTTCGCTTCCTGATAACTTGAGACAGAGATAAATTTAACGGCAGGCTCTTCACCTGAAGTAGATTGGGATGTTTTCTGAATCATGTCTGCAATGGTTTTCCCCATATTCACTTTTCCCTGGTTAGGAATATCCACTCCTTGGTCTTCATTAACAAACACAATCGGTAAATTCTTTGGAGTAGGTTGGACGGATGGTATGAGCGTTAAGCCAAAAACAAGCACCACAACTAAGACAATGATCGGTGATAAAAAAGCCAATTTACTTTTAAATAATTTCATGGAAATCCTCCTCTTATTTTCCTATAATAATCGGACACAATGTTGATTAATGTTCATGGTGTATATTATAATTCGTTTATTAATAAAGGCAATCAACAATAAAAAGCTATCTGTCTATTACTTGACACAAATGAATGAAACGTTTATTTTTTCTAAAAAAAATTTATTCGGAGGAATAGGAATGTCGGAAAAATCAACTGATAAACGAATTGTAAGGACAAAGCGATTGATTCGTGATGCTCTCACAGAGTTAATGGAGGAAAAAGGGTTTGAAGGTATTACCGTCCGAGATTTAACACAAAAGGCAGAGATTAATCGGGGAACATTTTATCTACACTACCATGATAAATATGATTTATTGGAGCAGAGCGAAGCGGAGATCTTAATCGAAATTCAAAAAATCGCACAAGAAATAAACCCCCTTGATTTCATAAACTTTAATCGGGAAGATGAGCCCTTTCCTTTCATTATTACCTTATTTGAACTTTTCCAAGAAAATTCAAACTTCATGAAAGTAATACTGGGTCCGAAAGGAGACGCATCATTCCAAGGGAAATTGAAAGATTTCATTAAACAGACCTTTTATCAAAATATCATGTCAAAAATAAACAAAGATAATTTGCTTGTCCCGGTGGACTATCTGTTTGCTTATGTCAGTTCCGCCCACCTCGGGGTGATTCAACATTGGTTAGAAAGCGGGATGGAAAAATCTCCACGCGAAATAGCAATGATCCTATCGCGAATCACATTTTTAGGACCCAGAAATGCTCTTGGTTTTAAACAAAATTAGATTGCCCTATTAACAGGCATCCTTTTTTTAAGAGTAAATCAACACATTGTTGCTTTTTGTTTATTGCTTAAATCCACCTGCGCTGTAAAATGAAATCATAACAGCCATCTTAGGAGGCATGATTGATTGATGAATTCAACCATTAATGTAGAAGACGTCAGTAAAAGTTTTGGAAAAAAAACCGTCTTAAATGAGGTCAACTTAACGATCGAGAAGGGGCAATTATTTGGATTGATTGGACCATCTGGTGCCGGAAAAACCACCCTTGTCAAAATGATTGTTGGTATGGAAAAGGCGGATAAAGGTTCCATTCATGTATTAAATAAAAAAATGCCGAACCTTTCCTTACTTCAAGACATTGGCTATATGGCCCAAGCAGATGCCTTGTATGGTGAGTTAACGGGAGAGGAGAATCTAAAGTTTTTTGCTTCTCTATTTGGGTTGAATAAAGAAGCACAGAAAAAACGGCTATTGTATGTAGCCAATTTAGTCAACCTCACCAATGACTTAAACAAAAGAGTAGCAGCTTATTCGGGAGGGATGAAACGACGTTTATCCTTGGCAATCGCATTAATTCAAGACCCGCAAATCTTAATCCTTGATGAGCCAACCGTCGGCATTGACCCCGAACTAAAATTGTCGATCTGGAAAGAATTCCTGCGCTTGAAAAATGAAGAGCAAAAAACCATCATCGTCACCACCCACGTCATGGATGAAGCAGTGAAATGCGATTATGTCGCCATGGTTCGCGATGGTCGGATTTTAACAAGCGGCACGCCTAATCAATTAAAGGCGTTATACGGAACCGACGATTTCGATGAGGTATTCTTGAAAGCTGGGGTGAAACAATCATGAGAGTGTTCGCGTTAGTTAAACGAATCTTCCGGCAGATGTTTCGGGATAAACGTACGTTGGCCTTGCTGTTTGTGGCACCACTGCTCATTCTTACCCTGATGTATTTTTTATTCAACGGCAACACTGTCGATCCTAAATTAGGTGTCACTGGTGTGGATGATAATCTTGTCAGCGGATTGAAAAAGGCAGACATACAAGTGAAACAGTACGAAAAAGTCAATTCTCAAACGGTGGTAGATGACGACCTTGATGGATTGTTAGAACAAGAGAATGGACGTTTAAAATTAACATTACAAAATAACGACCCAGCAAAAGCGAAAGGCTTGCAAATGAAAGTCAGCCAAGCGGTCGCGGCCCAAAGTCAAGCTAAGTTAATTCAGCAAAATAAAGCAGCGGCAGGTCTGGCCCAGCAAAGCATCGATATTGATTATGTGTATGGAGATGCTGATACCGTCTTTTTTGATGTATTAAGCCCGATATTAGTTGGCTTCTTCGTTTTCTTTTTCGTCTTTATTATTTCAGGAATTGGATTATTACGTGAACGGACAACAGGAACACTAGAACGGTTGATGTCGACACCGATACGGAGATGGGAAATCGTTACGGCGTACTTGGTGGGGTATGGTATTTTTGCAGTCATCCAAACTATGATCGTGGTATTCTACTCTATTAATGTATTAGATATCGTTCTGGTCGGATCGATTGGGAATGTGCTTCTCATCAATTTAATTCTCGCGTTGGTAGCTCTCTCCCTTGGAATCCTTTTATCAACCTTCGCTGCTTCTGAGTTTCAGATGATTCAATTTATCCCAATTGCCGTTATCCCTCAAATATTTTTCGCAGGAATCTTTCCGCTGGAAGGGATGGCCGATTGGTTACAGGCAGTTGCAAAGGTTATACCGATGTACTATGCAGGGGACGCTCTAAAAGGTGTGATGTATAAAGGGTTGGGTTTTAGTGAGATTAGCGGCGACCTCTTGGCCTTACTTATCTTCGCAGCGATTTTCATTGTGTTGAATATCTTCTCATTGAAAAAGTATCGAAAACTATAAAGTGGAAGCGCCCGTTTAGCAGCGTAGGGACTGGAGCGCTTTGACTGAGATAAAGGAAACACGAAGAGCGTTAGCGCATTCGTGCTTGACTTATCGTAAGGAAAAGAGCGAAGTACACTAGCTGCTGGGTGTTGGAACTAGACTGTTTTCTAAGTTCAATCTTATTAAAAATAAAGGGAGAGATGATCAATGATTCATCTCTCCCTTGTTATTCTTATCGGATTGTTTTTAATGCTCCGCTCCATTGGTTAACTTCATCAAGCATAGCATTTACATTTGTAAGGTGTAATTCTGCTGGTTTGAAAACACTGCCGTTTTCAAAGTCTGTGAATAATGATAATGTTGGATGTGTACGAACATCCGCTACTTTTAACTCACCTAGGATTCCACGTAAATGTTCAGCAGCACGTGCTCCGCCTGTTGAACCATAGCTTACGATCCCGGCAGCTTTGTTATTCCATGCTTCACGTGCAAAATCAAGCGCATTTTTTAAGGCACCTGTGATGCTGTGATTGTATTCTTGCACGATGAAAACAAAGCCATCTAATTCCGCAAGTTTTGTATTCCATTGTGCAATTCCTGGTTCTGAACCGTCTGTTGTGCCTAAGAATGGTAAATTAAAGTCTGCGATATCAACGATTTCATAGTTTGCATCGCCGCGTTTGTCAGCAATTCCTTTCACCCATTCCCCAACTTGTGGGCTTACACGTCCTTGACGTGTGCTACCTAAAATAATCCCAATGTTTAATTTTGTCATTGTTTTTTCCTCCTTCGTTGATTCACCAAATAGTCTACCTAGAAAACCCAACTTCAACACCACCTATAAAAATTTTTTATATAAAAATTACGTAGTGTTCATGAATAAACAAAACGTTTCTTTGCAGGATTTCTTCCTACAAACATACTCACCAAGATATTATCAATTAAAATATTAATAAATTAAATATTATTAATTAATATATCTTTAATTCAAAGTAATTTTATAATATTTATGTTTTCTTGTCAATCGATTTAACTTTAGATTTTGCAAAGATATTATTAATTATTCTAAAACACATAAAAAAACCACTTAGCACACTAGCTAAGTGGTTTTGGGTGTCAGGCACCAACATCATATTTACGATCGTCCTGTACAAAGAGGATACCGAGTTCATGGTGGTCACCTTCGTATAGAGCGCGTTGGACGAAACGGATTTCTCCATTTGTATCGAGAACCTCTAGTTTGCAGTGGGCACGATTTTTTTGAAGTGCTTCGTAAAACACCTTTTCATCACGAACCAAGACACCATTCGCTTTCGTGATCACTTCCCCCACCTGCAAATCCATTTTACTTGCGGGTGACTCGGGAATAACCCCGATAATCATCAGACCTTGATTCTTTTTGGAAAAATAAAACGGGAGATTATCATCCTTCATACCAGCGAGTAAAATAATAAACTCACGGCCGAGAACAGCCAGAGCACAGGTTACAATCGAACTGAGCGGGAACCAATAGCCTAGAACAGAAAGAAGTGTAACAAACACTCCAAGCAGGATTACCCGGCGGCCATGAAGCTCAATCGCAATCTTAGGCAGCATTCCTTTAACTTGCTGATGAAATCCAATCGCAAATGGAACAAAAATCAGCGAGTATTCCTTGGCACCCAAATGGAAAACGGGCCACCAGTCGAATGGAAGCTGTAACGCATTGCCTGGTATAAGTAAGAAAATCGGCAGCATCCAGAGACGCTTTCCTTCGTGCAATCCTACATTTTGACCGCGTTTGCTTTTAGCTAGTTTAGGGGATGTCCCATAACTGCCATTTTTAAGGATTAGCATCCCTTCTGCGATTAGCATCAACCCCATCAAAACGACTATAGAAGGATAGATCTTGTCACTCAATGCCTGGAACGACTTCGAAAAGGGCGGGATTGTCCAATTATTTTCCGCTATCAATATGATAGAGAAAAAGGCTGCCCCCATCGTATAGGCAGGCGAGATCCAGCGAACATTTGTCGTTAGTGACCACAAAAAAGTAAATCCAGCAATAAGCAGGATGCTTGCGAATGGAACCGTGATCCCTGCTGCAATAACAACTACCGAAAGTACAAGTCCGATCAAAATGCCGGGTGGAAATAACTGTCGAAGTTCAAAATAGGCATCATGTGCCCGAATATGAAAATTTTTCCTTTCACGTTTCACCCTCATTACACCTAAAATTCCAGCCAGGAAAACGAGATAGTATAAAACAGGATGAAGAAATAACTTGCCTGTCCCTTTAAGAAGTTCTACAAGCCATATTTGCACCAATTCCTGCCACCTGCCTCTATTAAAAATTTCTAGTAGTCTATTAGGGAAAAGTCTCCTAAAGAGTATTTTACCAAATTGCCGCCATAAAACATATTGCTAGTTTTTAGAAAATGGTAAAAATATTGTATCACTACAAAAAGCGGAAGCGCCCGTTTAGCGGCGTATGGACTGGAGCGCTCCAACCGAGATAAAGGAAACACGAAAAGCGGAAGCGCCTTGCTCAGGGGCGACAGGCATAAGACGAGCCGGCATGAAGGTTGCTTTTTGACCTTCAGGACGGATTGGCTTATGACCCCGAGCTCCTAGGCGCTGGAGCTAGACAACACGAAGAGCGTTAGCGATTCGATGTTGACTTATCGTAGGGCGGAGAGCGAAGTACACTAGCCGCTGGGCGCTGGAGCTGGATTCAGAGAACTATATCAATTTATCTACAATTAATTATATAATTTGATATAAAAGAAAAACAGAGGCATAAGCCCCTGCTTTACTCTTTGGTTATTAATCGCAATGCGGTTTGTAACTGAAGATCGTTTTTCTCTTTTTTCATTTCCGCGATGGCTGCTTCTTCAAGTTTAGCTGCAGTCTCTGGGCCAATTTTTCCAGTTGGCTCCAAGTTCGCTTGGAGTTGGAACCCTTTAACAGCCATGGCAGTTTCCTTACTAAAATAACCATCCGTCCGGCCTGGTGCAAATCCTAAGCCAGCTAACACCTCTTGGGCGTTTTTCACTTGCTCATTGTTCATATCCTCTTCCAATATCTCTTCGACTTGAATCGGATGGGTAGCGAAGATCGCTGGTTGTTTAATGGCCACATCTGGCTCGATTCCTTTTTTATGAATCCAGTTGCCATCTGGGGTCAGCCATTTAAACAACGTCAGCTTGATGTTGCTTCCATCCCCCATCGGAACAGCCTGTTGAACGGTACCTTTTCCGAAGGTAGTTTCTCCAACAAGTTGGTAACCATCCGCTTCTTGAAGTGAACCGGCGAGAATTTCGGATGCAGAGGCACTACCTTTATTGACAAGGACAACCACGGGATAATCCTTTTTCTCCGAAAGATTGGAGAAGTATCGTTTTTTCTCACCATTCCGCTGCTCGATTTGGACATATGGCTTATTTTCTGGGACAAATTCCTTTAAGATCTCACCAACACTGTCGAGCAGACCGCCAGGGTTTCCACGCACATCAATAATCAGCCCTTTAATATGATCGTTTTCTAAGGCAGATAATTCTTTTTCAAAATCAGCAGCTGTATCCTCTGAAAAAGAAGTTAGTTCGATATAGCCAATTTTTTTGCCGTCATGTTCCTTAATTGAAGCATGGACTGTTTCAAGAGGAATTTCATCGCGGGTAACGTCAATCGCCAGCGGATCTTTTAACCCTTTTCTCGCAATTAATAATTGAACCTTCGTCCCTTTTTTACCACGAATCTTGAGTGTTGCCTTATTCAAGTCCAGCCCTTCTACACTTTTCCCATCCACCTTTAGAATTTGATCATTTGGCTTAATGCCTGCTTTTTCAGCAGGAGAACCTTTAAAAGGAGAGACGATTACAATTTTGCCATCAACCATGCCAACTTCTGCTCCAATCCCTTCGAATGAGGATTCCAAAGTTTGTGTAAATTGTTTGGCGGTTTCCTTGTCCATATAGACAGAGTACGGATCTTTTAGAACAGATAACATCCCTTGAATTGCGCCTTCTACCAACTTGTCCTGATCTACCTTTTCAACGTATCTGCTTAAAATAAGATCATAGGCATTCTCTACTTTTTCTAAATCTACAGCATTTTCCGCCGAACTGAATCCCTTATTATCTGAGGGTTTCACCAGTTCGAGTTTATTACTGCCATTTTTATGATCTAATAGCTGCATGCCTGCATATGTGCCCCCCGCCCCAGTCAGGAGCGAACCCGTCATCAAAAGGGCAATCCATCTACGATTCATCTAAGGTCCTCCTTAAGTTAAAAATGCCTGTCCTTTCTATTTTTCTAAAAAGGCACCAAATTCCTGCCCGATTATTAAGATATATGTAAAGAGTGGACGAGTTATGATGATTGATAGGTATAAAAAAAGAAGAAGCAAAAAGCTTCTCCAATTATTATGGTAATGGAACTATGCCGACAGGATTGATGGCATAACGCTTATCCTGTGTCCATGGACCTTTATGAAGTTCAAAATGCAAATGCTGTCCTCTTGAGGCACCAGTATTCCCCATCAGACCAATCTTTTGACCTTTTTTCACTCTTGCCCCGCTGCCAACATAACGTTGGGTCATATGAGCATAAACAGTTGTATACACTTGTCCATTAATCGAGTGAGAAACAAAAATACAATTTCCATACGTGCTAGAATAATAGGATCTGATTACCACTCCATTAGCTGCTGCAACGATTGGCACCTTCGTCCCGTTGGCAATATCGACACCATAGTGATTCCCATCACCACGACCGCCAAAACCAGAACTACGATATCCCGTTGTTGGCTGGGTCCAAACACCACTCGAAACATTCGGTGTGGTATTGGATTGAGATCCACTATCATTTCCATTGTTAGAGCTCGTGGTTCTTCTTTTCGCTTCTTCTGCTGCTTTAGCTTGAGCTTCTTTTTCCATTTGAATAGCTTGCTTTATCGCCGCCTCTTGAGCAGCAAGAATTTGCTCCTCTTCTTGTAACTCCATCATACCTTCATGGACTTCTTCTTCCTGGTCTTTAAGGCTAGCTAACATTTTATCTTTTTCTTTCTTTTGTACATTCAATTGCTGATTCATAGTTTTTAAGTCTGCTAACATCTTTTCGAGGCTAGCAAGATCTTTTTCTACTTTTGCCTGCTTCTGTGCCAGTTCCTGTTTATCAGCCTCATGCTGCTTAATAATATCTTGGTCAGCCTGTACGATCGTAGCAACTGCATTGGCCCGGTCAATGAAATCGCTAAAACTGGTTGATCCCATTAACACATCTAAATAATTGACCATGCCGCCATTTTCCTGGTAACTGCGTGCCCGGTCCTTCAAAAGCACATTTCGCTTATTAATTCGCTCTTTGATCACCTTTGTTTCAGCTTGAAGTTTCGTAACCTCTGCTTTGGTATCTTTTATCTTTTTGGATTTATCGTCTATTTTTGTGGTTGTATCTTCAATCGCAAAATCAAGGCGCTTCATTTCACTCTTTACATCAGCCTGCTGACTTTTTAAGGTATTGATCTTATCATTTGCTTGATTGATACCTGATTGTATATTAGTACGTTTATCGTGGATTTTATTTTGTTCACCTTTTAGACTAGAGAGTGATGCAGCTTCTGTTTTAACAGAAACTCCACCAAATATTGTTCCTAGTCCGACCGCTAGTGCAACCGCACTGGTGATTACTGATTTCTTCATTTTCGAATTTTCCTCCTATCTCTCTATGTACAGGTACATCAATTCCTGTTTGTGACGAATGCTGGTGTACGTAACATTCTGAAGGACATATGCGTCCATCCTAGTTATAGGTCGGATAACAGTAAATCAGGAAGGACACTGGTACCATCCTTCCTGATCTGGATTATACTTTTAAGAATTTTCGAACGGACATTAAGCTTCCCCAAATTCCTATCAGAGCACCCATTAGAATAAGAATTCCGGAAACCTGATACATAAACGGGTCAAATGGTAGTACCTTAATGAAAGTTCCTTCAAGCCGCGGACCAATATAATCATAAGCACGATAATAGGCAATGGAAATCAGGATAATTGGCAATATTGATCCAATTACACCCAGCCATAGACCTTCTAAGAAAAACGGCCAACGGATAAACGTATTTGTGGCACCTACTAACCTCATAATCTTGATTTCTCTACGTCTAGCAATAATCGTAATTTTAATTGTATTAGAAATTAAGAAAATAGCTGTAAAGAATAAGCCAATAATTAATACAATACCGACGTTTCGGCTTGCTTTAATGAACTTAAATAATTTTTCCACCTTGCCCTGGCCATATTTGACCTTGGCAACATAAGTGGATTTTTCGATTTGTTTAGCTACTTGCATCGTATCTGTCGGTTTTTTCGTTTTGACAATATAGACATCGTTTAAAGGATTATCCTGTTCAAAAAGTTTAAAGGACTTTCCTTCTTCGCCAAGACTATTTACTAAATTGTCTAGTTCCTGCTGTTTGGAGGAAAATGTGACACTTTTTACCTCAGGAATACTTTCAATCTCAGTTTTAAGCTTTTGCTGATCTTGAGCGTTTGCAGCTACATCAATATGAACGCGAATTGACACATCGTCTTCAATTGTTTCTGCTACTCTATTAAGATTCATCATAATAACGAAAAAGACACCAACTAAAATCAAGGTAACGGTAACAGCACTTACCGAAGCAAAAGTCATCCAGCCATTTCTGCTGATATTCTTTAAACTATCTCGTGAGTGACGGCCAATTGTTCTAATTTTCATAACCGTATTCACCTCTTTCATCATCACGCACGATTTTACCGCCTTCAATGGCAATCACTCGATGCTGTAATGTATTAACAATCTCGCGGTTATGGGTTGCCATAACGATCGTCGTACCTCTTGAATTAATCTCTTCAAATATTTTCATAATTTCCCAAGATGTTTCGGGATCAAGGTTTCCGGTAGGCTCATCCGCAATTACTACTTTCGGTGAATTGACAATCGAACGAGCTATCGAAACACGTTGCTGCTCCCCGCCTGATAGCTCAGACGGCAGCATTTTTATCTTATGCTTTAAGTTAACAAGATCAAGAACTTCCATCACTCGTTTTTTTATTACTTTCGGCTGAGCTTCGATAACCTCTAAGGCAAAAGCTACATTTTCATAAACAGTTAATCTCGGAAGCAGCTTAAAATCCTGAAAGACAACACCAAGATTCCGTCTGAAAATAGGAACCTTTTTCATTTTTAATTTTGCTAGGTTTACACCGTTCATAGTGATGGTCCCAGAAGTCGGAACCTCCTCACGATACATCATTTTTATAAATGTTGATTTTCCGGCACCGCTTGGTCCGACGACATAGACAAATTCGCCCTGGTTAATCCGGACGTCTATTCCATTAATGGCCGAAACTCCATTCGGGTACTTTTTATAAACATCTTGTAGTTCTATCATTTTTTATCACCTTTATTTAAAGACATCTCGAATTTTTTCGACAATTATCTTTTTTTATTTGCAAAATGGACTAGGATAACAAAAAAAATATGTGCATAATTTCGCATAATCCTATTATAACATCATAAATTGTTAAAAAAAGCGGTAAAAATATTACAGTTTCTTTTCAAAGAATTACAAAACCCGACAAATTTCTCATTTTGGCGCAAATAAAAAACGCTCTGTTTTTACAAACAGAACGCTTCCGAGTATTTTTATTTTTTCGCTGCAAGCCACTCAGCAACTTGGTTTGCATCATCGCCAGTTATTACGTTTGCAGGCATTTGCCCTTTACCATTTTTAATGATATTCAATATTTCGTCCTTAGAGTACTTTGAGCCAACCTTGGTAAGATTTGGACCCATACCACCTGTCAAATCACCGCCATGACAGCTGGAGCATTTTTGATCAAAAATCTTCGCCGCCGTATCACTGCTGGCTGTTTCCGTTCCTTTGTCAGTTCCTGTGTCTTTACTTGTGTCTTTATCCCCGCCTCCGCAGGCAGCAAGACCCATTACTAATGCAGTTCCCATCAACATTGTAAGCCACTTCTTTTTCACGTTGTTACCCCCTTCAGAAAATATTACCATCAATGCCCTATTATACCAATCCTATGCCCGTTTGAAACCCTCACCTAACACTTCAGCTGCATCCATGACAACGACAAATGCAGATGGGTCAAGGGCTTTAACCAATTGTTTCAATTTTGTGAACTCCGATTGATCTACAACGCACATAAGAACTGGCCGTTCATGGTCAGTAAATCCACCATATGCTGATAGTTTTGTCACACCACGGTCTATTTTATTCAAAATTCCGGCACGAACTTCTTCTTGTTTACCAGTAATGATCATTGCCATTTTTGAACGGCCGAAACCAACCTGAATCAGGTCGATTGTTTTGCTTGTTACATAAAGAGCAATCAATGCATACAAACCTTTTTCGATATCAAATACAATCGCAGCAGCAAGCACGATTAAACCATCAATTATGACGACGCATCGTCCCAGCGAAAACCCTGTATATTTATGAATAATTTGGGCTGCCAGGTCCGTTCCGCCCGTCGATGCTCTTCCCCTAAAGACTATGCCCAGTCCAAGTCCTACACCAATTCCCCCAAACAAAGCCCCAAGGAGGGCGTCATTGGTCCAAGGATCTAAATTCCTAGTAAAAAACACTACTAATGGTAAAAAAATCGTTCCCGCTAGGGTTTTCACACCAAACTGCTTTCCTAATAAAACTACACCAGCTACAAATAAAGGGATATTAAAAGCCCACTGAACATAGGCCGGTTCCCACCCAAGCACTGATTTTAGAATCGTACTAATACCACTTACTCCACCTGAAGCCACTTGGTTCGGAAGTAAGAAAACATTAAAGGTTAAAGCAATGATTGCTGCACCAATTAATACAAAAAGATAATCGATTGCTATTCTCGTTTTAGGATAGGTTAGTGTTAAATTACTTAAGATATTCATAAAGCTATTCTCCTCAAAATTTTAGATACTTTCTATTAGCTGAAAGTGAGTATAGCATGCGTAAATATTGGTGTAAATGGCAGTAAGTTGACGTGGTAAAGGATTAAAATTTTCCTTAGCATTTGCCAGTTAACTGGTTTTTATAAGACGTTAGAGAGGTTAGCGATGGTTTAGTATAGAAGGCGAAGGTTTTATAAAAAATAAGCCTGTGCCGAATTAGTCGGCACAGGCTATAAATACAATTTATGAAATTCTCGATCTGAGATACGAATTAATAAACTGATCCAAATCCCCGTCCATCACAGCCTGAACGTTCCCGCTTTCTGTGCTAGTTCTGTGATCTTTCACCATCGAATAGGGATGGAAAACGTAAGAACGGATTTGACTTCCCCAGCCGATTTCCTTCTGCTCGCCGCGAATTTCTAGAAGTTCTTGTTCCTGACGCTCAATTTCAAGTTGATACAGTTTGGCTTTGAGCATTTTCAGCGCCGCCTCGCGGTTTTTAATTTGCGAACGTTCTGCTTGACATGTAACAACTACACCAGTTGGCAGGTGGGTAATCCGGATGGCCGAATCGGTAGTGTTAATATGCTGTCCGCCCGCACCTGTCGCACGGTAGGTATCAATTTTTAAATCCTCTGTCCGGACTTCTATTTGAATGTCATCGTTAAGTTCAGGCATGACTTCACAGGAAACGAAAGACGTATGACGACGGCCTGAGGAATCGAATGGAGAAATCCTTACCAAACGGTGAACCCCTTTTTCCGCTTTTAAATAGCCATAGGCATTATGACCTTTAATCGCAAGTGTTACACTCTTAATCCCCGCTTCATCACCAGGTAAGTAATCGAGGGTCTCAACCTTAAAGCCCTTTTTTTCCGCCCAGCGGGTATACATCCGTAACAGCATCGAGCCCCAGTCCTGTGATTCTGTTCCGCCTGCACCTGGGTGTAGCTCCAGAATTGCATTATTTTTATCATACTCCTCACTAAGGAGAAGCTGAAGTTCAAATTGGCTCAAACGCGCTGTTAACTGCACGAGTTCATCTTCCAACTCAGCACGTAATTCTTCATCATTTTCTTCTTTAACAAGTTCGTAGGTTAATTCCAAATTTTCAAAGCTGCTATTCAAATCATAAAATTCATTGACCTGATCCTTCAATCCATTTGCTTCACTAATGACGGTCTGCGCTGCTTGCTGATCGTTCCAGAAATCAGGATGAAGCATCTCATCGTCTAATTCAGCAATTCTTGCTTCCTTATTCTCAAGGTCAAAGAGACCCCCTAAAGTCCGCTAATTTCTTAGCTGTTTTTTCAAGTTCATTACGAATTTCTGCTAATTCCATTATTTTCACCTCTATAAAAATTACCTATATCGTATTTTATTCCGAAATCAACGTTCAGTACCTTAACCATTATAGCGTGATAGCAGGGTAAATTTCAAAGTTTGGATTAAAAAAGGGCAACGGAAATATGAGATAGGTCCATGATAATAACGATATTTCCCTTAATCATGTATTAGGGGGCACCAAAAAGTCGACTAAATGACTTATTGGTGCCCCTTATGCTTAGGCTATTTCCCTGAATGTATATTAATGTACAGTTCGTGACTCTTCATAACTACCTTTTGAGTGACAGTCCGCACACTTCGCATGCACCTCTTTATGGGCGGTATCCTTGGAGTGGCAGGTCGTGCAGGATGTATTTTTATCTTTTATCGGCTTGGACGACTACAGGATTAGTACTTTTGTGACAAGTATTACATGTGATCGGATTACCATCTGCATCAATTCTGCCGTCACGGGCATGTTCATGGGTAAGTGATTTTGCATGGCATCCTGCACAGTCTGGTTCATTTGCTTTATGAAGCTCCGGTATGTCGTGGTGATTCAGAAGTCTCGTGGGTGTCGCTTGGTATCCTACATAACCTTTTACCTGGGATCCAGGCTGGTGGCAGAGAATACAATCATTCATTTCACGATTTTCCGTTATCCTGATTGGATTTTTGGATCAACATTGGTTGGCTGATATTTAAATTGTAGGTGTAGATCCATGTGGTGCATAAGCGAACTGTCCATCCGGATCATCATGACACTGACTGCATCCCGCGGAAACAGAAATATAATTATGACAATTATCACAACGACTGTTGGAATGTGTTCCGTGGAAATATAGTTTATTACTATGGACATTTTCCAAATCGCCGTTGCTGCCTGTAAAGCTATTTGATGGATGGCAGGCAGTACAGCTGGAAATATTTGAATCCCTCATGTCAGGGTAAGTATTGGTGTAAAATTTCCACTCTTCACTTATTGAAATACCTGAAATGTCGGAAGCAGCAATATAAACAGTATGGTAAGCCTCATTTTCCAATGACTCTGTTGGAGTATAACTTACTAAGCCTGAATTTGGATCATACTTGAAGCTAACAGCTTAGTCACATAAAAAAGCAGTGAGATTTCACGATGATGAAATTCACTGCTGGAAATTTTAAATAGATCCTAACTTGGATGCCAGGCAACGAGGGATGTATAAATCATAAATATACACACCTCTCTTTTATGGAGTATCAACAATGTTATTTTTGTCGACATCAGTTCCAGTTTCATCTGAAGCAGTAGTACTAGAATCTGTAGTTGTTTGACTACTATCAGTAGCTGTTGAACTATTTTCTGTTGTAGTTGAACTATTTTCATTTGTAGTTGAACTATTTTCCTCCATGGTGGCATCAGATGGCTTTTCTGTTGGACTACTCGTATCTGTTGTTGTTTCGCTTGTATTTTCAGTCGAACTAGGTGCTGTTGGTAAACTTTCTGTTACAGGTTCTGGTTCAGAAATTGGAACGTATTTTGGTCCATGTGCAGCACTTAATATTCTGTCTCTAGCCAACCCACCTGTACCATGGCATAGGGAACATGCCGCTGTTTGACTTGGATGATATTCTGGACTTAATGCCTTTGCCGTTACACCATAAAGCGAAGTAGAACCATTGTGGCACTGCAGACAAAAACGTCTCTCTGTACTAACATCCCAGCCTTTAATATCACCAGTAAACGAGAATGAAGTTGACGCTGGATTATCATGGCCAAACTGGCTTCTCAACAAGAAGGAATTGTTAGAACCATGGGTTTCGTGACATTCAGCACAAGGCATGAAGCCATTCAATTTCCTTCCGTCATCTGATGTAATCGAGTGTTGTGATGTTTCTTTAACTTTATAGAATTTTTTTATATTCGTATGACAGGACAGACATAATGAATAATCTTCCATGGCCCCACTAGATGTTAAAGATTTATTATATTTAAGATACTCATAATATCCTTGTTTAAAGGTTTCACTATCGAAAATACTCTTATTTGTGTTTGAAACAGTATCCAATGCCGTATTATCTTCATGACAGGTAGCACAATCTGTTTCTAAGCTATCCACACTCAATGTTGTTAATCCTCTTTGATTTAAATCAGCAGTCTTATGATTATATACATAGTGGTCTTTTAATAAGTTAGGATTTTCCACAGTCCAATCTAAATGTGGATTATGACATGTCGTACAGGACTCTTGTTGTTTTGCATCTAATCCAGCAGTGTGATGATTCTTACTATCACTATTATCAATAAGTGGTGCATTCGTGGTTCCATCATGACAAGCCAAACAATAGTTTTTGGTTGAATCATCACCAGGTTCTAATTCGAGTTTATCAGTTGAACCTTTATGTGAGCTATGACATGTGGCGCACATATTAGTATTGTTTGAATAATGCCCATGTGGATTGCTACTTGTCTTATGGGTCTCATCATCATAGTCATCCCAATTTACTGCACTTGTTCTTGTTGTAAACTTAAATGATTTTGCATTGACCTTGTTAAGAGTTACATCTCCTATAGCACTGGGAACTAGCTTAGCAGTAAAAGACTTATATAAAGAGAGTTTTTCGTCTGGTGTAAAAGTAATACTGTAAGCATGAATGCCTGGCACTTCAAGATCTTTCAGTGTTGAGGTTCCTTTAATTTCAGTGTCTCCTTGCATCACCTTGACTGCTTTGTCTTGATCAATTTGAGCAATAGGATACTCGTCCACAATAGTAAACTTTATTTTGGCGTTTTTAGGAGTACTTGTTAAATCATCCCCATAGAGGACTACATTATTTGGAAGAACAATCCCCGTACCGGAAATATAAAACTTTACTTTATCCGATTCTATAACATCAGCAGCTGTATCTTTAATTACCACTTTAATTTGATGCGCTCCGTCGCTTAGTCTTTTAGAGAATGTCCATGTTTTTTCTGTTGTATTGATAGTCCATTCGGCAGGATTGTCATCAGAGTTGGATATCTTTCTATCTGGGTCACCTACTTCGTACGCTGTTAATAGTAGATTTTTAGCCCGAACATTATCATAACTACCTTTAACAATAACTTTCGTATCATTCAGTAATGCTTCAGAATCTGTTGTGCTATCTGGTTTGGTAATACTAATTAACGGTAGATCTGCAGCAAAAACTATCATACTTGTGCAGCTGAATAAGGTTAGCAATAAAAAAAGAAGTAACAGACCACTGAGAAATACCTTATTATGACTCAACATAGGATTCATTCAATTCAACTCTTTTTCTGTAAATTTAATTATGTTTATTAAAGTTATTTTTTTATATAGGAGTTACAAATCAATTATAGCAGTGATTTCGGAGGAAAATAGGGCGGAATTTGAGCAATTTATTGTCTGTTTTGTGTCTTTAATATTGACAATTTTGTGTCAAATAGTAGATAATAATAGGAAAGCAAGGTAACATCAATTGCTACCTTGCTCTCTCTAAAAATGACATTTCAACTCTTCAAAGCTAACAAGTAGTGGCGCTATTTGTTGGCTTTTTTATTTGAACTATTCTCTAGTTCCTGGTTGTCCTGGCTTTAATGGGGCTTCACCGTCATCTATGCCAACTCCAGCATCATTAACACCTGAATGACTGCCGTAAATAGCACTAGTAGGACCATCAAGACGGTCGTTGTTTACGTTATTAATGAACTGACCGCCAGAACCGTGACAAGCGTAACATACTGACATACCAGTGTAACGTTTTAATGCAGAAGATGGGTTTGGATCAACATAATAACTTAAGTTTCCTGCGTGATCTCCTTCGTAATAAGACTCATCGTTAGAGTCCTTCATGATTGTAGCATCTGTACCGTGACCGTAGTGGCAACGTACGCAAGTAAGATTGTCTTTTCCAGTTGTGTGGCGGTGTGCTTGAGTATAAGTACCAGTTTTAATAGTACGTGTATTAGACAAATAGTCAGTGTGACAAGCTGAACAATATTTACTCATTTCTGTACCACTATCATAAACATAGTTTGCATAAGTACTATCAAATAAAGATCTAATATTAGTAGTAGTTTCAACATCAATACCTAAAGAGATTGTTGCTTTAGTAACTGCATCAACATCTGCAGAAGTACCAACTGCAAAACCATCTCTCCAGACAATTTTTAGGGTTGTAGGAGCACCAGTTAAGACAGTATTAGCTGCCTCACGGCTAGAACCTCTTAACCAAAGAGAGAAGTCTTTAGAATATGATTTTCCAGTCCATCTGTAGGTTTGGATGACCTTTTGACCTACTACAACACCTTCGCGGCTATACATGTAACCTTCTTTTGTTTTATCTGTAGAAAGATCACCGGCTGCTACAGTTTTCTTAGCAACAATATACGGTGTAGTCATTGATGATGGTAATGAAGCTGTATCTAAGTTAATGATAGTAAGATCTTTGAATAATTTACCATTTTTTCCGTCTGATGTAGATGTGTCATAAGCAACTCCACCCCAGCCGAGTGGATCCATGTTCAAGTTGTTTTCCATTGTTGAACCAGATCCGTGTGGTGCGTGGCAGCTAGCACAGTTAAATTCGTTTCCCCAGATTGTGTTATTGCCTGCTGCTTTGGTGTTTCCTCCAGGAGCCGCACTTACATTAATGGAACCGTCAGATTGGTGAAGGGAACCATTGTGTGTAGTATCTTGTTTAACGTTAAATGTACCAGCGATTTCTTTTGTTGTTTCTTCAGTAGTTGATGCAAATGCGTTGTATGCACCAGTTGTACCATCATGACAAGCAGAACATGTGCTGTATACGCCGTCTTTGAATAATAATGCTTCACCTTCAGCAGCAGTGTGAGTTTGGTGACAAGCAGCACAAGAGTTTGTGTTGTTTTGATAGAAACCGTGTTTATTACCGCCTTTACTAGCAGCTCCAGGTACGCCAGTATGGTTGGCATTAACTAGACCTGAACCATCAACATCTAAAAGTCCTTCAGGGTCATTAGCAATTGAGGCTAAGCTTGGATTCTCATGAGTCCAATTTACTGCATATTTTGTCTCAGTCTCAGTTGTTCCATCCATAAGAACAAATTTGTAAATTACTTTCTGTTCAAAATTAACACCAGCAGAACCATCAGCTGAATAAGGAATATTGATCGTTTTGTACTCAGCAGCTGCACCTGTTGGTTCCGGGTATGCAGGTACATCGCTTAGCATAGCAGATGTATATACTTCTGCATACTCCCCGTCTTGATTCTCATATACCTTTACGCTAAAGTCTTTCGAAGAATCATGACTAGTATTAATAAACTTAAAATCATATCCTGTGCCGTTTGCAGTCAAACTGCCCCAGAAAGCTCCTCTTGCAAATACTGAGGTGCTAAGTATTCCCACTAGAATAATCGTTAAGACTAGTGAGAAGCTAAGTTTCATCTTACTCATTCCAAAAAACCTCCCAGTTTTTCTGTCTCTATTTCTCTCTTTTTCTCTTTTTCTCTTTTTCTCTTTCTCTCTTTTTCTAATTTGTAATACTAATCTCTCCCTCTATTAATGCACCACCTCCTTTAATGTTAAAAAGTTATTAGTAATAAAGACCAACTCTTGCATTAACGGTATCGGTGATAAACACCTCTCCCTTATCATCTACAAACAATCCGTTAGGAAGATAAAATTGCTCTTTTTCGCTGCCAATTCCACCAATTTGAAAAACTTGTTTTCCTTCCTTATCGTATCCATAGAGATAATGAGTCATATTATCGACCATTAATAAAGTTCCATTAGCCTGAACTCCAATTCCTCTTGGATTAACGAATTTAGAACTGCCTTTGCCATCTGCTGAACCGTTAATAATCCGCTTATACTTTCCGTTTTGATCATAAACTACTAGACGTTGATTACCTGTATCGGAAACATAGATATTATTATCATCGTCAACAGTAACTGCGTTTGGCGCATTGAGAGCATCTTTTTTCCCTGTTGCGGTATTAATTTCAAGTAATTTTTTCCCTGTAAGATCAAAGACATTTACTTTGTTTTTCGGAATATCTGTTACATATAGTTTGTTATTGTAAATTCGTAAACCGCCGGGACCTTTTAATGAGTCCTTTTTATTGGCAACTTCAAAGTATTTAATGAATTTTCCCTTTGAAGTAAAAATGGAGATTTTGCCATTGTATAGGTCAGCGACATAAACATTACCATCTTTATCACCAGCAATACCGTATGGAAATTTAAATTGACCTTTATCGGATCCTTCCTTACCAAATTTGAAAATAGGCGTACCCGAAGTATCAAAAGCTTGAACTTGCTTGTGGTTTGTATCTGTTACATAGACATATTGTCCAACTTTCGTAACATCCATTGGTTTTTCAAGCGGGTCATTCATGTCCCCTTGAATGTAATAACTCAAGGTTGGAGGGCCACCTGCATCCACTTTACTAGCCACTTTTATAGCATTATCCTGAAGATTGAAAAAGTAAATCACGGCGAATAAAATGACACTAAGTGCGACAATGGTTCCCATCCATATATACGTTGTCTTTTTTTTCACGGATCCCATCTCCTTCCTTATTTCTTTTTAGTCTTTAGACGTTCTAATGCTTCTAGTGCTGGCTTAAATGTTGGATCATAAGAAAGAGATTCTTTATAAATATCTTCTGCATCTTTAAGTTTTCCTTGGTCCTCTGCCACTAAACCAGTTTCATAGATTACATCTGTATTTCCTGGTTTATAACGATTGGCTGTTTCCAGTGCCTCAGTTGCTTTATCATACATTTTTAATTTACGGTGGCTTCTTGCTTTTAATAAAAGACTTTTATAATCTTGCGGAGCAAGTTTAGATGCCTTACTAGCCATTTGCAGTGCATCGTCAGTGCGTTTTTGCTTGTCATAAACAATAGCCAAATTCAAGTAGGCAGCATAATAATCTTTATCCAAGCTTTTCGCTGTCTGATATTCTTTTATAGCTTTGTCATCGTCACCCTTTAAAAAGTAACTATAACCTAATTGCACTCTTAAACTTGCATCATTAGGTTTCTGTTCAACAAGTGCTTTGTTATATTCTATCTGCTTGACGATTTCATCATCATTTTTATTCCACAGGTATTTAGCACTTACATAATATCCTGCAGAGAGACAAATCGCTAAGGTCACAACAAGAATAATTAGCGATTGCCACCATGTAAAGCGGTCTTTCTTGACCTTTTTAATATTTTCTGTTCTGGATTGTTCCTGGGCATCAGGCTTAACTTGACTTTCCATATTAGCCCTCCTAATCTAATAAATTACTAATCTTCTTTATGGCATGATGTACATTTAGGTTTATTATGACAGGTATAACAAAAATCAGTTGGTCTTGTTGCATCTTGAATATTAACTGGATGTCTTTCTTTAAAATTCTTGTCAGCATGCATTGCTGGATGACAGCTATTACACGTAACATTATTCGTTTTATTAAATCCAGTCTTTTGTTTATCATGGCAGGCAAGACATGTTTCCGTACTCACCTTAGCTTTAGCACCATGAAGATTGACAAAACCTTTAACGTGATTTTTTGGTTTCGTCGTATGACAATCTTTACAAAACGTATTTTCCTTAGCATAATCTTGAGCTGAAATCTGGGTTGTTTTCGAGTCTGTATTACTTAAAAATTGTTGTGAAGCAGGGATTTCTACAAAACCCTTTATTTCAGTTTCGGACATATATGAATGACATTTATTACAGCTTTTTAAATCTATCTTAGCTAACTCTCCGTGACTACCAGTTTTAAAATCCGACTCTTTGTGGGATTTCGGTAACACACCAGTGGTATGACAAGTTATACACTCGGTAGATACGTCACGTACTTCATGACATTCCACACAAGTTTCCATTTTAGTCTTAGTAAACTTCAAATCACTCATCATTGATTTTCCCAGTGAGTCATCCCATTTTCCATAGTCTGTTTTGAAGGTTACTTGACGTTCTGCTATTTTCCCATGTGCAACGCCACTATGACACTGAGTACATTTAACATCCTTGGCTAAGTGCTTATCATGTGGAATAATAATATCCCCAGAAGGTGTTACTTCTCGTTTTTCCATATTGTGACATGATTCACATGCTGAATTTGGTATATTTTTTGGCATTTGAATTGGTGCTGAGTAGGTGTTCATCGTCTTTTTATATAACTCGACAACCCCGTTAGCTTTATTCTTTGCTAGATTCTTGGCCCCAGGCTGGATATGACAGCTAACACAATCCACTTCACTATGCGTGGAGGCTTTCCACGTATAGTACTCGGGTTTCATCTCATGACATGATGAGCAGTACCCTGAGCTAGAAGTAGCCTTTAGCCCAGAGAACCCAAGTGCAAGGAAGATTACTATAAAAAACAGTGCAAGAGTCATAAACTTAATTAATTTATACCGATAACGAGGAGGGGCCGATCGCATTTCCTTTTCCTCTTCCATAAAAGCGTCCCTCCAGATTGTTAATTAATTACTTTCCATCAGATTTAAAGCCAGTTCTATGGCAGTATTGGCAATAAACATCTGTAGGCGCTTTTGCATCAGTCGGGCCTGCTTTTGGTTTTTCACGATCATGACAGACCATACATTCAGATTTCTGGGTTGCTGTTTTTGCCTTATCAGCATGTGCTGTCAGCCATTGATCACTTTCACCATGTCCCGAAGGGCGATCAGCGTGACAGGCGCTACAGAATTTATTTGTTCGTGCTTGATCTTTTACAAGTGTTAAGTTTGGCGTGTATTTAACTTTTTGATTGCCCATTTTTAGAAGGGACATAATATCTTCTTTCGGAATTGCTCTAACCCATTTAGAATCTTGGTGACAGTTAACGCACTTATCTAGCAGTTGAACTGCGGTCCTGCCATGATTATTGCTCCAATTAACAGTTTGGTGTGTTTTTGGAATTTCCGTTTGCTTGTGGCAGGTTTTACATTCCATTGAAATCTTAACGTCTTTCTTTTGTTTACCAATCGCTTGTAAGATGATTTCTTGTGTTTTTACATCATGCTCTGCTGCAACTGCTTCCGGATTTTCTCCTTCAGTTGTGGCTTCAGTTGAGACTTTAGCTGTTGCTTCTTTTGATTTTTCTTCGAGTTTTTTCTCTAATTCTTCTGGATTTGGCGGAACGTTATATGCAGCTTCTTTCCAAGGCTTTTCGCCATTATTTACTTTGTCATGGCAGTCAATACAAGTGCCCATATTAGGCCTCAAGTATTTTTTTTCCATTAACTTTTCAGCACTTTCCTTTGTCCATTCACCACGTACTTCTTCAACGTTGATTCCGCGGGTTGCCATTTTTGCGTGAACAACACCAGCATGACAAGTAATACAAGGGATATCTTTCTCGATATGGCCTTTGTGATTAACCTTTAAGTCACCAGACGCTGTAACTAGACGGTTCTTCGAGTGACATTGCAAACAGTTTTCGTTTGAAACTGCTTCTTCTTCAGTTTGAACGATTTGTTCAGGTACTCCAGTTACGTGATAATATACTTCTTTCACCGATTTCATCTTGTGTGTGATCATGTTCGTAAAGCCAGGCTTGATATGACACTGAACACATGAAATCTGATTGTGGGCACTTGCAGTAAACGTTGAATATTCGGGTGCCATTTCATGACAACTCGCACAGAAAGTCGGGGAGTTTGTCATGGTTAAAACTCCATATCCTCCCCCAAAAACAACAATACAGCCAACAAGTGAAACAAACAGTAATTTCCACCTGTTCACTGGGTTCTTCCAGTCAATCCCTCGAAACTTTTGCCATAATCCTCGAATCAGGCCAGCCTTTTTTCTATCTTCTCTACTTTCGGGATCTTTATCTTTATTTTTTTTCCCCCAAATGGCCACTTAACTCACCCTTCCCATTTTGGATTCTTTCTCTCTCTATATTTTCCATATCAACCTCTCTAAAGGTAGTATCTAACATTGTAAGAGTATATTCCAATGTACAATTTGTGAATAATATTTCAAAGAAACGAAATGAGTAATTTCTACTAAAAACAACACATAAATGTTGTTATCACAATGATATTTAATACTATGTTAATGTTGTTTATTTTGCATACAAATGAGTATTTATTCATTTTCGTAATTTTTTATACATTTTTCAAGCTTTTTTCGAGCTTTGAATTTCTAGTTGAAAATACATTCTCAAAATCACGTCATATTTCTGACATATATGACGAAAAATCGAACTTATCGAAGTCCAAGCTGAAGTGATTGACTTGGAAGGAAATATAATAGATGATTGTACGAATCTTGTTTCCTTCTATGATTGTTGTCACTGTATTGTGGAAATGGTAAGATAAAAAAGGAAAATAGCGAATATTCTTGAATGGATTTTTTTTAAAATAGTGTATTAGTCTCGATAAAAAGGAGCGTTCATCAGATATGGGGATTTTAGATAAAGTGTTTGACTTGAACAAGCGTGAGCTGAAGCGCCTAGACAAGCTTGCGGTGAAAATTGACGCGCTGGCTGCGGAAACAGAAAGGTTGACCGATGACCAGCTGCGCGAGAAAACGGAAGAGTTCAAGTCCCGCTATCAAAACGGGGAGTCTTTAGATGATCTCCTGGTTGAAGCATTTGCTGTTGTCCGTGAAGGTGCTAAGCGTGTACTCGGTTTATATCCGTACCATGTTCAGTTAATGGGGGGGATTTCTCTTCATGAAGGGAACATATCGGAGATGAAAACAGGGGAAGGTAAAACGTTAACTGCGACCATGCCGGTTTATTTGAACGCACTTTCTGGTCGAGGTGTTCACGTTGTTACTGTCAACGAATACTTAGCAAGTCGTGACGCCGCCGAAATGGGTGAATTGTATCAATTCCTTGGTTTAACGGTTGGCTTAAATTTAAATAGTATGGATAAGGAAGAAAAACAAGCAGCCTATGCTGCTGATATTACGTATGGAACGAATAACGAATTTGGTTTCGATTACTTGCGTGATAACATGGTCCTATATAAGGAACAAAAAGTGCAGCGACCACTTTTCTTCGGAGTGATTGACGAGGTTGACTCTATTTTAATTGATGAAGCACGTACACCGTTAATTATCTCAGGGTCAGCACAAAAATCGGCTGTCCTCTATATTCAGGCCAATGGCTTTGTTAAGATGCTTTCAAAAGAAACAGATTATACGTACGATGAAAAAACGAAGGGCGTAATGTTGACCGAAGAAGGAATTAGTAAAGCTGAGAAAGCTTTTGGCATTGATAACCTTTTCGATATGTCCCACGTAACCTTAAATCATCATATTAACCAAGCCTTAAAAGCAAATGTCAGCATGCATCTTGACGTTGACTATGTGGTTCAAGACGGCGAAATTGTCATTGTTGACCAGTTTACCGGTCGTTTAATGAAAGGCCGCCGCTATAGCGAGGGCTTGCACCAAGCGATTGAGGCGAAAGAAGGCCTCGAAGTTCAAAACGAAAGTATGACTATGGCAACGATTACGTTCCAAAACTACTTCCGGATGTACGAAAAATTAGCAGGGATGACCGGTACTGCAAAAACGGAAGAAGAAGAATTCCGTAATATTTATAACATGAATGTTATTGTTATTCCTACGAATCGCCCTATTGCCCGTGATGACCGTCCAGATTTAATTTATTCTTCTATGAACGGTAAATTCCGTGCCGTTGTTGAGGATATCGCGGTCCGTCACCAGCAAGGACAGCCTGTACTTGTGGGTACGGTGGCAATCGAAACGTCTGAGCTTATCTCCAATTATTTAGTAAAAAAAGGGATTCGCCATAATGTGTTGAATGCGAAAAACCATGAACGTGAAGCTGAGATTATTGCCGAAGCTGGACACAAAGGGGCCGTCACCATCGCAACGAACATGGCTGGACGTGGGACGGACATTAAGCTCGGTGAAGGGGTATTAGAATTAGGAGGACTTGCTGTCATTGGAACGGAGCGTCATGAAAGCCGACGGATTGATAATCAGCTGCGTGGCCGTTCTGGACGTCAAGGGGACCCAGGTATTACTCAGTTTTATTTATCCATGGAAGATGAACTGATGCGCCGCTTTGGGTCAGATAATATGAAAGCAATGATGGAACGACTTGGCATGGATGATACACAGCCAATCCAGAGTAAAATGGTATCAAGAGCGGTTGAATCGGCACAAAAACGTGTTGAGGGCAACAACTTTGATGCTCGTAAACAACTCTTACAATATGATGATGTTCTTCGTCAGCAGCGTGAAATTATCTACACCCAGCGTGATGAAGTACTAGAGTCTGAAAATCTCCGTGACATCGTTCAAAAGATGATTTTAAACTCCATCGAGCGAAATGTCGATGCTCATGCATCACGTCATGAGGATGAAGAAGAATGGAATCTTGAAGCTATCATCGATTTTGTGAATGCCTCCCTTCTCCAAGAGGGTGACATTATAGTGGATGACTTGAAAGGAAAAGAACCTGACGAGATCCGCGATACGATTTTTGCAAAAGTGAAGGAACGTTACGATGAAAAAGAGGAGATTCTCTTCCCTGAGCAGATGCGCGAATTTGAAAAGGTTGTAACACTGCGTGCGGTAGATTCCAAATGGATTGATCACATTGACGCAATGGATCAGCTTCGTCAAGGGATTCATTTACGTGCCTATGGTCAAATCGATCCGCTCCGTGAGTACCAGCATGAAGGATTTGCGATGTTTGAAGCGATGGTTCAATCGATTGAGGATGAAGCGGCCATGTACATCATGAAGGCTGAAATCCGCAATAATCTTGAGCGTCAAGAAGTGGCAAAAGGTCAAGCGGTGAACCCAAAAGAAGACGGGGAAGCCGTTAAGAAAAAGCCAAAAGTTAAGCAACTTGATGTAGGCCGTAATGATCCATGTATTTGTGGCAGCGGCAAGAAATACAAGAACTGCTGCGGGGCAGGAAAATAAAATTTTGTTTTGATAGGCCGGCGATCATGTATCGCTGGCTTTTTTATTATTAGGAATTAGTGGCAACTGGTGGAATTGTAGATAAGTAGCCGGAATTTGTAGATATCTTCTGAAAATTGTGGATATTATTCACGGAATTGTGCGTGAATTTCAGTAATTCTCGGTTATCCACATGGGGATAACTTTCAATAGGAAATTTTATAAAGAAAAAACAAGTAAGTAGCTAGTAAATTAGAATAATGAAATTTATGCGCATATAAAAAAACGCCGCTCCGTTTAAGAGCAGCGTTCTTCTTTATATATGTTTAGTGTGCCTCGATTAAACCATATCGGCCGTCACGGCGCTTATAAACAACGTTTGTTCTGTGTGTGTCTGCATTAGTAAATACGTAGAAACTATGGCCCAACATATTCATCTGTAAAATAGCTTCTTCACTATCCATTGGCTTAAGGTCGAAGCGCTTTGTACGAACTAATTCTAAATCATCCTCATCTAATTCATGCACTTCTGTGTTTTCAGTTGTTGCAAATGTAATTGGAAAGTCGCCTTTTTCGCGGAATTTGCGGTTTACCTTTGTTTTGTGCTTGCGAATTTGGCGCTCTAATTTGTCAGTTATCAAGTCAATCCCAGCATACATATCAACATTTGTTTCTTCTGCACGAAGAACAAGTTGTGGAAGCGGAATCGTTACCTCTACTTTAGAAGTTTTATCTTGATTGAATCTTAGATTCACATTTACCTTTGCATCAGGTGCTTCTGTAAAATAGCGTTCCAATTTTGCGATTTTCTTTTCTACATACTCTCTAATTGCTGGAGTTACCTCAATGTTTTCACCACGAACGTTATAATTCATTTGTGGATTCCTCCTTTAGTTAAGGCTATGTATTAACATTTCTATTTTACCCTATGATTATCCTGCTAAATCAGAACAAAAATTTTGTCGATTTATTGACAAAAACAAAGGTAATATAGTGACAAGGTTTTACATGACCTTTGACATCAACAGGTGATTTTTACTAAAATGAATGGTTATTCACTATTATTGTAATCTTTCTTGGAACAACTATCCAGTCAGAAGCTCACAACAAAGTAAATTGAACATTCAACCGAATTGGATGATTCACTATCTAACTATCTAGCAATTGTCAGCGATTGAATGCTGGCTGCGCCTGCCTCCTTCAATCGTTTGGCAGCATGCCTTAGTGTGGAGCCGGTTGTGTAAATATCATCGATTAGGATCACTTTTTTTCCTATTACATTGACATCCGGATGAACCTGAAAGACTTGCGGGAGATGGATTCGCTCCGTCCGGGATTTTTTCGATTGCTTTTCAGAGTGAACCCGGCTGAGGAAACGTGCAGGGGAAAAGCCTGCTTCGATGAGAAGTGACTCTGCTTGATTAAATCCCCGCTCATATTGCCGTTCGCCACTTAATGGGATAGGCACCAGCAGTTCGGGGGATAATTCGCCTATTTTACCCTTGAAAAGTTCCGAAAATATCTTTGCTAATACATAATCACCGCGAAATTTAAACGTTGCAATGACTTCTTTTAAAAAATCATTATAGAGGAAAAAGGAATGGTTTTTCTCAAGGCTTCCTTGCCATTTTGGGTCTTCCTCCCAGCGGAAGCAATCATGACACACATCCCCATTACGAAATTGATCATTTATTTGGGATAACGGCCGGCAGCATATTCGGCATTGGTCCCCTTGAATTGGTTCTAATTTTCCTTCACAGACAGGGCAAATATGATGGTCCCTATCAATGGAGAAAATAGCTTGCCATCCGATGCTTGGCACAATCAATTCATGGCAGATTAGACATCGATTTTGATGGAATAAATTCATTATTAAAACTCCTTTTTACCTATCGAGTAATTCCCTTTTAATCCCTTCCCGGTTCATTCTGACGATTTGCTTTCTTGCCCTTACCATATCCTCGGTTTTTCCATAATGAAAATAAGTCACTACCCCCTCTGGATAATCCTTGCTCCTCCCCGCTCTTCCAGCAATTTGGACAAGGGCACTTTCTGAAAAAACAGCATCTTCTGCTCCTACCACGGCGACATCTATGTTGGGGAAAGTTACCCCTCTTTCAAGAATAGTCGTCGTCAAAAGCAATGGGATATCTTTGGAACGCATTCTTTGCACCTTCTCTTTGCGGTCAGGGTCTTCGGCATGGACTGCTTCTATGGTTGTAGCCAATTGCCGTAAGATAGGGAGAGCTTTTTCCATTAAAGGGATATGTGGAAAAAACACTAAGGCTTGCTTGTTTGCATGAATCCGCTCAGTTATCCAGCGGAGGACGTTGTTCGGAAGCTTATTCTTTTGCAGCTGCTTTTGCCAATTACCACACCATTCAAATTCAGGGACTGGGAGTGGATGGCGATGGAAACGTGCTGGAATCGTGGTAAATGTTCGTTTTCCTGTCCGGCATTCTCTTTGCCATTTTTGATTAGGTGTAGCAGTAAGGTAAATCATGGCGGAGGACGTCTTTCGAGCCTGGATAGCGGCATACTGAAGCGATTCCTCGACTGTAAACGGAAAAGCATCGACCTCATCTAATATAATAGCGTCAAAGGCCTCGTAAAAGCGGAGCAGCTGGTGTGTGGTTGCAATAGTGAGGGGAGCATAGACATGGCGGTCCTCACTTCCACCGTAAAGAGAGGCAACTTTTATTTCCGGGAAGGCGGCTTTCAATCTGGGTGTAAGTTCTAAGACGACATCAGTCCGTGGCGTGGCAATGCAGATTCTTTTTTTAGCAGCAAGTGCCGTTTCAATCCCAGCGAAAAGGACCTCAGTTTTCCCTGCCCCGCAAACGGCCCAGACTAAGTGTTCTTGATTTTGCTGAATAGCACTGGTTACATGGTCCGATGCCATCTGTTGCCCCTTAGAGAGCGTCCCCTGCCAGTGTTTGATGGTTGCTGGAAGTTTGGTGTCAGGCACCGGACCATTCCAGCCGATGAGCGTGGTGCAGGCACTGATCCTTCCCATCATGATGCAATGACGGCAATAGAGGCAAGTTTCTCCACATCTTGAGCATGGGTAGGAGGCAAACCAGTGCGGCTCTTTGTTGCCGCATCGGGCACAAACTGGCTTTTTCGCTACATAGTGAATTCCTTTCCGGTAGGTGATATAGCCATTTTCATAGTGGGTTTGGATTTCAGTGAAGGGTATGGGGATATCATCTGGGAGGAGCTGTTTGCCAGTGAGAAGCTGCTGCAGGTCAGGATTGTAAGAGAAGGATGGATTGAGCGGCGGCTGGGGGATGCTGGGCAGTTTTGAAATTGGAAATGAGTCTTCTTGTGTGGCGGTTGGTATTAATAGGTTGTTTTTTATAATAAATCGCACTGGGTCACCTTCTCTGGACGGAATAATATAGTCGATCTTTTGTTTTCCCTGTTGTTTTCAGTTCTAGTTTATGAAGTTGTTTTTGTGTGGTATGAATAGTTGGGAGATGAAGGAATACTCTTGCCTCTTGGTTAGTGATTGTTGGCTTGTAGAGGTAGAAATAGTGACTAAGGTTTTTTAGAATGACATCATTCGAGATAGTATGACAAGCGGGGCAGCTCCATCTCCCTCTTTTGTACTTCATCGGAATATAGTTGCATTGTTCATTGGGACAGCAAACACCACTGCGTATATCCTTTTCTGTTAGATTGTATTCTTTTAAGATGTTAATAGGCTTTGGGCTGTGTTGATTTAAGAGTAAGTTTCCTATTTTAGTCATTGTCTCAGGATCAATCCTTTCGTGATTATATCGTTGTTCCATGCCATCAATCTTATTAAAGAGGTCTCTTCCTTTGCATATTTTGGAAAAATCTAATTTGTCTCCGGAATTAGCTTTTAAGATTGTACTAGTGCTTTTGAAAAAAATTAGAGTATCAACCGGGAGTAGATTGCACTGGTTTTTGATCAACCAATTGCGCAGGAGGGATTGAAGTCGTTGACATTGAACGCGCGGGTCCTCGAAGGATTCCTCTGTTCCATCTTCATGTGTTCGGATCAGTTGTTTGAAGGTATTATCAAATGTTAACGTACCCAGGATGTTTTTGGCTTCGATGATAAGGATGTACCTTTGAGAAAGTAGAAGGGTGTCTATTTGGAAGTGGATACTATTGTATTGAAGTTGAAGGTCGTGGAAGATGTGGTATTTATCTTGTGGAAGTTCTTTAACGTAGTTTGCTAAGGCAACTTCTCCCCAGTATCCAGCCCATCGTTTCGCTAGGTCTTTTTCAATTTCTTGATATTTTCTGTGGCCGATGATGAGACGTAATTTTAAGATTTCTGTTAAAAATAGTCTTTGGGGTGGGATTAGCTTTTTCATGATCAAAGTATCGATCAGCTCCTTTATCGTTTTTGAGAAATTTCTACAAATTTTGAATGATTTCCTGCTTATTTGTGGAAGTTTTTTTTGGATATGTGTCAGTTTGATGTCTTTGCTCATGTGGTTGGGCGGATTTCGCCAACTTGGCCCAGGATTTCGCCAACTATCGGGGTTATTTCGCCAAACAGGGGAGGGATTTCGCCGATCTCGGAACTTATTTCGCCGAATTCCCAAATGATTTCGCCAATCCCCTTTTTGATTACCTATTTTAGAGACTTCGAGTCATATACCCGGGCTGATTTTCAGCTTGCTCTAGCTGGAGTGGATTTCGCCAACTTAGCCCTGGATTTCGCCACCTATGAAGTTATTTCGCCAAACCGGGAAGGGATTTCGCCGATCTCAGAACTTATTTCGCCGAATACCAAAATGATTTCGCCAATCCCCATTATAAAGGATCACAACAACACCAATCCTTCCACCCCCAAAAATAAAAACCATTCCGGCCCAAAAGACGGAATGGCAACTCACTTATTTACTTATCTAATTTTTTCATCCAGCCCAGGCCCATGGCTCCTTCGCCGAGATGGGTACCGATGACGGCGCCGAAGTAACTGATTGTAAATTCGACGTTAGGATACTTGGCTGCCAGCTCGTCTCTCCACTCCTTGGCTTCTTCCTCACGATTGGCATGGATAATGACAGCTTGATAGCTGTTGCCGCTAGAGGCATCCTCATCAAGAAGGTCAACGATTCGCTTCATCGCTTTCTTACGCGTGCGGATTTTTTCAAATGGGACAATGACTTTGTTTTCGAAATGGAGCAGTGGTTTCACCTGAAGGAGGCTGCCGATAAAGGCTTGAGCACTTGAGAGGCGTCCCCCTCGTTGCAGGTGAGCTAAATCGTCCACCATGAAATAGGCCCGTGCCGTCATTTTTAATGCTTCTAAATGAGCCATAATCGTTTCAGGATCCTCACCCTTAGATGCCAATTTTGCTGCCTCAATAGCATAAAAACCTTGCACCATGCAGCTGATTTCCGAATCAAAAGGGTGCACCTCAATGCCCTCAACCATCGAACTAGAAGTGACCGCCCCCTGAAATGTACCGCTGATTCCACTGGAAAGATGGATGCTAATGACTGCATCATGCTCCTTCGCAAGGCTCTCAAAAAGCTCAACAAACTGGCCAATGGGTGGCTGGGAAGTGGTTGGCAGCTCTTTTGTCTTAACCTCTTCATAAAACTGACTCCAAGTAATATCCACTTCTTCGTGGTAAACCTCGTTTCCAAAGATGACATGTAACGGGATCATATGTATATTCCATTTATCACGTAAATCCTTTGGGATGTACGCAGTACTATCTGTGACGACAGCTGTCTTCATAACAAAATACCATCCTTATCTTTTTACCTACTATATGGTATTTTATCTGAAACACAGCTAAATTGCATTAATTGGTCAAACAAAAAGAGCATACTTTTAAAAAGCATGCTCTTAAAAACCCGATTACTTTACCTCGACCCAGCCATTTTTAATGGCGACAACCACGGCTTGGGTGCGGTCATTGACGTTCATTTTTTGTAAGATGTTGGAGACGTGATTTTTAACTGTTTTTTCGCTGATGAATAAAGCTTCGCCAATACCACGGTTGCTTTTTCCATCGGCAAGCATTTGAAGAACTTCGCATTCGCGTCGTGTCAATAAATGCAACGGGCGGCGAATTTCCATTGTTTGCAGGTAAGCCCCGCCACTGCGAGCGACGCCCGCTGCCAGTTTGCGGTACTCGTTTACTAAATTATGAGTAACCTTTGGATGCAAATATGATCCGCCGTCAGCGACAACTTTGACTGCTTCTATTAAGGCATCCGCATCCATTTCTTTTAATAAGTAACCAATGGCACCGGTTTGTAAGGCATGGGTCACATAGTTTTCATCATCGTGAATGGATAAGATAATAATCTTCGTGTCAGGATATTTATCGACTAATTCACGCGTAGCCTCGACACCATTCACTTGTGGCATATTGATATCCATGATCACCACATCAGGTCTGAATTCTTCTACTAATCTTAAAGCTTCGCAGCCATCATCACCCTCAGCGACAACTTGGAACGATTTTTCAAACTCTAGTATTCTTTTAACGCCTTCTCTAAATAGTTGGTGATCGTCTATAATGACAATTTTCGTAGTCAATTGTAACGCCTCCTAATCCTTCTAATTTCGAAATTTTCTCCATTGACGGTAGGTTCATAGTTTTCTAGTTAATTAGTGGTACTCGAATCAGTACAGCGGTCCCCTTACCTATTTTTGAGTCAAAGGTAAGTTCCCCTTCAAGCAGGTCAACCCGCTCACGCATTCCGATCATGCCAAATGACTCAGGTTTCTTTTCTGTGATATCAAAACCAATACCATTGTCCTTAATTAAGACGGTAACTGATGCATTGGTTATTTCTAACCGTACTTTGATTTCACAGGCATTGGCATGTTTTAATGCATTTTGCACTGATTCCTGTATCATCCGGAAAAGCGCGACTTCATACTTAGTTGGAAGTCGGCGCTCTAGTCCGATATTCACAAAATCAATTTTCGATTGGTTATGATATTCTTCGATGGTTCGCAGGTATTTTCTGAGGGTAGGAACAAGACCTAAATCATCTAATGCCATCGGACGAAGGTCATAGATAATTCTTCGGACTTCATAAAGTGCCGAACGGACCATTTTTTTAAAGCTGCTGACTTCAGAAAAAGCCTCATCCGCGCCCTTTTCCCTATAGACACGTTCAATTAAATCAGAACGCATAATGACATTAGCTAGCATTTGAGCGGGGCCATCGTGGATATCCCGTGAAAGCCGCTTACGTTCCTCTTCTTGTGCTTCAATGATTTTTAATCCAAAATCCTGTTTGGCTTTAGCATGTTCAAGTACTTTGCCAACCTGCTTAAGATCACTAGTTAAGTAATTCATCACAACAGAAATTTGCGATATCAATTGGTCGGCACGATCAATCGTTTCGTCCAACCCTACCAGACGATTTTCAAGGTCTGCCCTTTTATCCAAAAGTTGCTTTTTGTATTGCCAATTAATAGAAAGATCCATTTGCAATTGATGGGCCTTTTCATAGGCATCACGGACCTCTTCTTCCGAATAATTTTTAAAATTCATACTGACTTCTGACAGCATGCTCCTTGCTTCAAGGACTTGTTTTTCAAGTCCCTCGCCTTCAGTAGTGAGTTTTACCATCATCTGCTTAATATTGTCTAACTCATTGATCATGTTTTCATAATCTTGACGGCATTGCTCACCTATCTGGAAGATGTCACTTTTTGAGCAAGTAACGGTTTCAATCATTTCTTCACGAATTTCATCAATTGATTTCATATTGATTTGCTTAATCTTCATACACATTCCTCCGATAAGAAAAGCAATAAGCGTTTGAACGCTATGGTTAAACAATATACTAATTTCAAACAAATGATTTCATTATCTTTGGATTTTACCTAAATGTCTTGTAACATATTTTACATTGGATTGAATCAATTTGCTAATCTTATCATACACGTTACCATTAATTTAAGTAAAAAGTAGTAGTATAATAGGAATGCCACTATCTGCCCATAAAACAGGTTTCCACTACTTTTATCTGTTTTATTATAACATGGATATTTTACTGCCATATTAAAGTTATATTACACCATTATGAAATTTAGAAAGGAGTGCACTGAATGCTGCCTCGATACAATACCGTAAAACAAGCTGGTGAACATGAAATTATTATACAAAAATCACGATTTATTGCCCATGTCCAAAGAACGGAAACTGAATTGGAAGCTCAAGAATTTATCCAATCCTTGAAAAAAAAGTATTGGGATGCCACCCATAATTGTTCTGCCTATCTCATTGGTGAGAATGATCATATTCAAAAAGCCAATGATGACGGAGAACCAAGTGGTACAGCAGGAGTACCTATTCTTGAGGTATTGAAAAAAAGAAAATTGAAAGATACCACAGTTGTCGTTACCCGCTATTTTGGCGGAATCAAATTAGGGGCCGGCGGTCTTATCCGTGCTTATGGGAAATCTGCATCAGAAGGCCTGGATGCAGTCGGAATCGTCGAAAGAAAGTTGATGCAGATCTTCCATATTACAATGGATTATTCTTGGCTTGGAAAGATTGAAAACGAATTAAGATCATCCAATTATATACTTAAGGATATTCAGTACCAAGAAAATGTCGAATTTGAAGTATTTGTGGAAGAGGTGCAACAGCAGGCATTTACCGAATGGATGATCGAATTAACAAATGGACAGGCTCAGATCACAAAAGGAGAAATGACCTATCTAGAATGTGATATTTAGGCATTTCTTTTCTCTCACTTTGTCCAAATGCAGGAAATTTCAATTTACAAAAAATTTCATTTTACCAATCTCCATAAATATTATAAAATAGAGTAGATTTTCAACAAAAGCTGACATTTTTCTACTTTGATACTAGGAGGCAATCTATGTCTATCAATAGACAAGTTTATAAAAATAAGAAAAAAGGTAAGAAAAAGCGAAAACGAATTTTGCTATGGATCATCATGCCGATTCTATTATTGATTATCGGTGCAACTGCATACGGAGGATTTCTATATAACAAAGCTGAATCAGTCATGAATAAATCCTATAAGCCGATTGAACGCGATACAAAGTCAACAAAAACCAATGTTAAACTTGAAAATACATCGATCTTATTTATTGGTGTAGATGACAGTGAAAAACGGAAGGAGAGCGGCAGTTCTCGTTCCGATGCGTTGATGCTGGCTACTTTTAATAAAGAAGAAAAATCTATTAAACTATTAAGTATTCCACGTGATTCCTATGTTCATATTCCTGAGAAGGATATATATACAAAAATTACTCACGCCCACGCGTACGGCGGCGTGAAACTTACGCTTGAAACAGTAGAAGAATTACTAGACGTTCCTGTCGATTATTATGTGAAAATGAACTTTAACGCGTTTATTGATGTCATTAATGCCCTTGATGGTGTCGAAGTAGACGTCCCGTTCACCTTTTCTGAACAAGATTCCGAGGACCATGCCAAAGCTATTACCTTGAAAAAAGGTTTACAAGAACTAGATGGTGAAGAAGCTCTTGCATTTGCACGGACCAGAAAAATTGATAGTGATATTCAAAGAGGTCTTCGCCAGCAGCAAATCTTTAAGGCGATTCTCGCAAAGGGTTCATCCCTTAAATCGATTACTAATTACACCGATGTCATGGAAGCAGTCGGAAAAAATATGTCAACAGACTTAACGTTTGATCAAATGAAATCATTTATCAGCTATGTTCAGGCTGGATCTGGAATTGATGTTGAATCGATGTCACTAAAAGGATCCGATTCCTATATTGACCATGTTTATTATTATCAACTTGACGAAGCTGCTTTAGAAGAAACAAAGTCTAAACTGAAGGCACATCTTAACTCAACAACAACAGCAAGTACAACAGAAACAGAATAAACAAAAAAACCCGGATCTTTAAAGGATCCGGGTTTTTTTTTTGCATAAATTTCAAGTAATAGAAAACAATAAAAGGGTAATCCACTGTTGTGATTCACCCTTTTAATAGTAACTATTATATTATCTGTTTTTGTTCAAAATTCCCATAATACGGAGAAGCGGCCGATAATTTTTATTGATTAATCCAAGCGTTTCAACAAAGAGCTCAATCGCCAAAACGATTATGGTCATGATTAAGATCGAACCCCATACGGTTGTGATCGTAAAAATAAAGGCTGCAAGACCAAACATGGCACTCATTGCATAAATTAACAGAACCGTTTCGCGATGCGTAAAACCTAGTTCTAGTAAGCAATGGTGTAAATGGGATTTATCTGGAGCTGCTAATGATTTCTTATTATATATACGGCGGATGATAGCAAAAAATGTATCCGAAATGGGAACACCTAAAATAATGATCGGAACAACAAACGAGATTAATGTTACATTTTTAAAACCGAGCAAGGAAAGAACCGAGATCATATAACCAAGAAAAAGTGCACCGGAATCACCCATAAAAATTTTAGCTGGATGAAAATTATAGATCAAAAATCCTAACGTGCTGGCGAGAAGGATTGTCCCCATTGCGACTACATAGCCATTCCCCATCACAATCGCCATCCCAGAAATAGTGATAAAGGCGATGGAAGAAACACCTGCGGCCAAGCCATCCAGACCGTCAATTAAATTAATAGCATTGGTAACGCCCACAATCCAGATGACCGTAATTGGAATACTGAAAACCCCAAATTCTAAGTAGCCGTTAAACGGTAAGTTAATAAACTCTACTTCCACACCGCCCCACATAACAACGATAAGTGCAGAAAGGATTTGTAAAGCAAATTTTATTTTGGCTGACAATTCATAGATATCATCTAACATACCAGTAAGTAATATAATAACGCCCCCAGCAATAATGGCTGCATGGTAGGGACTATTTGGTTGCAGAATCAGTAGACCGAAAAGGAAACTAATATAAATCGCTAACCCGCCTAAACGCGGCATAATCTTAGAATGTACTTTACGCTGATTAGGACTGTCTGTTGCTCCTAATTTAAAAGCCAATTTTTTGACAATTGGTGTAATTAAAATGGAGCATAAAAAACATAATATTAAGGTCAGATATAACATGAAGACCCTCCCTATTAGTATAATGCCCCATTAATAAATTTTAGAAACAGGCACATATTTCTAAGTACACTACAACGAACATATTATAGCACACCCAATTTTACTTTGGTATAAGTTAATAAATTATCAGAATATTCAAACTTAACATCACGATGCTAGTAATTACTACTTTCACCATGTAAGACGATTGGTCGCTCCAAAAGGTTACAAGTATTTTTAGCAAAATAGACAGTAGGCTATTTGCGCAATTTTAATTTAAAGATTTGTATGATAAAACGTGGTATGGCCAACATTCGTCTCCATCTGGTTGGCTGGCTAATCAAGCGATAAAACCATTCAAGATTCAACTTTTGCCAGATATGCGGTGCACGCTGGACCTCACCGGCAAGCACATCGATACTGCCTCCTACCCCCATAAATAGCCCATGGGAAAACTGGTCGAGATGCTTAGCGATCCATTGTTCCTGTCTAGGAAATCCTAATGCCACAAATACGACATCAGGGTTAGCTGCTTTAATTTCAGCAGCCACCTGACTTTTCTCCCAATCAAAAAATCCATGATGACGTCCGACGATTTGAATGTCAGGATAGGTATTGTGAATATTGTCTACCGCTTTTTGATTGGTTTCTTCGCGCCCGCCTAAGAGATAAATTTTCAACTTTTTCTTACTTCCAAGTTCAAGCAGGCGGACTGTAAGATCATAACCAGCCACTCTTTCCATGATAGGAGTACCTAATATTTTCGATGCAAGAATAATTCCATATCCGTCTGGAACGACCATGTCGGCCGATTGGACAATTTTTCTATAATCAGTATGTTCATGTGAATACATGACAATTTCCGGGTTAGCAGTGACAATAAAGGATTTACGCTTATTATTTATTCTTAAAAAGAGATCCTCGACCACTTGATCAAAGCGTTTGTTCACAAAATCTATTCCTAAAATGGTAACCAAGTTTGTTTTCATCCTAACTACCCTTTGCAGCTAAGCCTTTTTGTTTTTGCATGACCTGTTCACGGAATTTTTTCTGCTGTTCCGGAGTCATTGTCTTATATTCTTTTAGGAATTTTTCATATTCGGGAATGACTTCTTTAACAGGTCCAAATTTTTTAATTTCCCCATATTCTAACCAAACAGCTTTTTCACAGAACTCTTTAATTTGACCCATCGAATGACTGACAAAGAAAATGGTTTTCCCTTTTTCTTTAAACTCAAACATTTTGTTCTTTGATTTTTGCGCAAAAACCTGGTCACCTACAGATAAGGCTTCATCGACAATTAGAATATCTGGATTAACAGTGACCGAAATTGCAAAACCAAGCCGAGACTTCATCCCGCTGGAATATTTTTTTACTGGTTGGTCAATAAATTTTCCGATATCGGCAAATTCAATGATTTCAGGTTCCATCTCTTTGATTTCTTTCTTTTTAAAACCGAGCATTAAGCATTTTAACTCAATATTCTCTCGGCCTGTCAATTGATTATTCAGACCAGAGGAGATTGCGATAATCGAGGTGGTTCCAAACGTGGTAACCTCACCTGAAGTGGGCGGGATCACGCCTGCTATAATGTTAGACAGCGTCGATTTTCCGGAACCATTGACACCGACAAGTCCGATGACATCCCCTTTCTGGGCAGTAAAGGATATATCTTGAAGCGCATAAAAATCCTCGCCATACCCACCCGGTAAAACGACATCTAGAAGCTTTTCTTTTGGTGATCGATGCATTTTATATTTTTTAAAGACATTCTTTACTATCACCGTTTCACTCACGAAAAATCAACTCCAATTTACAAGTAATCAACAAAACGGTTTCTAAATTTCAAATGAAGGACAGAACCGATGAAAAATAACACGACAACAGTAATCCAAAAATACAATGTTAATTGTGGATATTCAGCTGGATACCATGTCGTTCCAAGTAAGGCCGCTCTGTACCCTTCAACAATGTAATACAAAGGATTTAATTTTAATACAAAAACAAAGTCGATTCCATTGATCATTAAATGATCTGTTTGCCATAAGAGTGGTGTTAAATATAATAACATTTTTAATACGGACTGAACGACCTGCTGGACGTCCCTAACAATGGTTGACAGTGTGGACGTAACCAGGGCAAGGGAAAGCAAGAATAATAACGTAGCAATCATAAAATAAGGCAGCTGTAAAAAATAGATGCTAAGTTTAAAATCAGTAAATTGTAAAAAGACAGTGACAACGGCCACTAATATGAGATGGGTATAAAAATTCGCCATGATGACAAAAGAAGGAATTGCGCTCATCGGGAAACTCATTTTTGCGATTAATTGGATTCTCGAATAAATCGATCGTGATGAAGCAGAAATCGCGGGATTGACGAAAAACCAGACAATCATTCCTGTGACCATCCAAATAAAAAACGGAACATCTATACCATTATCCATCGGAACCTCTCGGCCTTTCCGAATTCCGGCCCCAAATACAAACCAATAAATAGTCAGCTGAATCATTGGATTCAGTATTTCCCAAAATCTGCCGAGATAATTATTCGTATTCGCACTTTTCAATTCAAAGGCAGATAACCTCAGGATCAAGTAAAAGGAACTGATTTGCTCCTTTACAATCGTAATCATCGATTTCATGAAAATTGTCCTTCCTATCGCTAATAATAACCTTGTTCATTATACATTAATTTCTCCAAAGGGACATAATAAAAACAAAGCTTCGACATGAAAATATCGAAGCTTGTCACATTTATTAAATTAATACCCTGTACTCTTTGCTTTAAACCACTCTTCAGTAAATAAATACTGCACAAGGTTTTGACTTGAACAGCCCTTAGAGTATTGATTCCATTTTTCAGAATAATATTCGACTTGGCTTAAATCAAAACGGTTGTTTTGAATCAGTTCAATAATCGATTCCGTATCTTTCACTAAAGGTCCTGGCAGGTGCTCTTCAAATCCTTCCATGACTCCACGCTGTTGTTTGTATTCATCTAAATCATAGGTGAAAAAAATCATTGGTTTATGTAAAAGTGAAAAATCGTATGGAATCGACGAATAATCAGTAATCAGATAATCGGCGGCAACTAGCAGCTCATTAATATCATATTGGCTTGAGGAAAGGTCGACAACGAAATCTAACGATCTTGTTGCAAAATCCTCCTTGTGAACAATTGCCGGATGTAACCTTAGAATTAACCGATAGTCTTGTCCTAGCTCACGCGCCATTTTTTCAACCTCTAAGACAAGGTTAAAATGTTCTAACTCATGGTCTCGATAGGTTGGGGCATAGAGGATTATTTTTTTATCTCTCAAGCTCGGATGTTTTTGTAGTAATGTATCGATTGCTTTTTGTTTCGCCTCTTTATTATAGAAGAAATCAGTTCTCGGAACGCCTGTCGGCAGGATATTCTCCTTTTTTAAATGAAAGGACTTCATGAAGATCTCTGTCATCACATCCGAACCGACCACTACTCGGTCAAATTTACTATATACCTGTAAAAAGCGCTCTCTTGCTCGAACTGTTCTCGATTTGATGGATTCATCTTCAAGACCGAACTTTTTAATTGCTCCCGAAGCATGCCATAACTGTATACACTTGACTTCTCTCTTAAAGGACACGGCAGCTAGGAAGCCAAAGTAGTTATCGATAAAAATACGGCGGGAAGTGGCTAAATGAAACACAGCTTTCATCCAGTTCAAGAGATGTTTAGCCTCAAAGAGAATGGTCGTGGCCCCTTGTTCACCTTTAAACCTAGGAAACGCCTTTTGTTCACAGAGAAACACCACTTCAGTTGGAATGCGCTGCCGGAGAATTTCTTCATACACATACTGGGTGTTATCACCAAAACTGACCACGAACGTGGTTTTGTTTCTAAGCGGCCACAGACTAAAGATGGAAAATAGACACTTAAAGATGAGTAAATAAAAACAAATGGCTAGTTCCCTAACCATTTGTGACAGCATTTAAATCTTCTTTTATTTGTGAAGTAGAGATTCCAATGGTTCTTGGCAGGTACACCACTTCGCAATATTCTTTTAGAAAGTCAAATTTTCCTTTCCAATCATCACCCATCACAAAAACATCAATATCATGTTTAATTACATCTTGAATTTTTTGGTCCCATGTATTTTCCGGAATCACTTCATCCACAAAGCGGATGGATTCTAAAATTAACTTTCTGTTTTCAAAGCTGTGGTAGGCTTGTTTGTTTTTCCCCTTGTTAAATTCATCTGTGGAAAGACCGACCACTAAATAATCACCTAAGTCTTTTGCTCGGCTAAGTAAATTTATATGTCCAAAATGTAGTAAATCAAATGTTCCATATGTTAAAACCTTTTTCATTAGAGTAATTCCTCCTTCTATTAGTATTCGGAAAAAGCGGTAATATTTATTCAATATCAGAAATTATTTCTCATTTTCAATGTATTTGACTTCACCAAATCATTATAAGACTATCAAACTTAAAATTCAAATAAGAACTGAAGTTTTTCCAACAAATACCACAAATTACTACGTTTGTTGAAAAAGCTGACTTGATCAACAAGTCAGCCCCAAACACTATTTCAGTTCTCGAGTAATATACATTTTACTTACCCAGCCTTTTTGGCCATTCGCTAATTGGACATTGTACCACTTTTTTGTTTTATCCATGACGATGTTGCCTTTTGAATCCAAGACCAAATGGACATAAGTATTTAAAGTAAGTTTAGCGATTTCCTTCTTATTGGTTGAGGGCTCCGGTCGAACATTGACAGAATCCGTGTCTGTAACCCTTCCTAAGTTAAGAACGAAAAAATAATTATTGTACGTTGAGAAAGCAATTTTAAGCGAATCAACTTTGTTATTAACATTGACCTTGAGCATATAATCATTTGATTTCTCAAGCAAAATAAACGTTGAACCTTTTTTAATCTCGCTCGATAAATCTTTTGCTGCTTTCGCTTGTATTCCTGCTGGAAAGGTATCTTTTCCAACTGGGATTCCCGGTATGGCCGGAACTTTTGTCTGAATTGCGGCCTTCTCATAATATTTTTGATCGAAGGCCATGATCTTTTGCATGTGCTTAGCAATCCCGTTTGCCCAGTAAGGGTCACTCGCATACCAATAGTTCAAGCCAATACTTTTACTTTCTATCCTTTTTTGTTTGGAGTCCTTTGTGAGTTGTCCAAGGAAGGCTCCTTCAAAATGTGTCCCATTCGGATTTAGGTAATCAGCTTTCATTTTTTGGGCAACATAATTGATACACGACTCAACAGTGGCGAAACGGTAGGCCCCAACAAATGGAGCGGAATCGTAGGCACCATAACCAAATAAGTTGTTTTTACCTAAAGATATATTAGAAGTTCCAAAGCCGCTTTCGTGAATGGCATGAGCAGCCAAGTAAAGGGCATTGACGCCATACTTGTTCCCTGCATCAATAAATGCTTGTCCTTTATTAAGCAGCACACTAGGTTTATTCATATATTTGACATTGGTGGCGATATAATCATTAATTTTTTTCGCGGTTACCGTCGACTTGGTCCGTAAATCAATAAACCGATAATCATTTGATTTTACATATGACTTTACATAGCTTTTTGAAACATACCCAGTTTTTCCTTGGTAGGTAACTTGATACCAGTCATCATTTTGTTTTCCCTTCGAGACCACAGTAGTTCCTTTTGGAATCACAGCTAAAACTTTTGTTCCTTCACCTGCTTGCCGAAAATTCACATCCCCTGTAATGAGATAGGTGGTTCCTGCCGTTGTAATTACGGTAGGTTTATTTGTACTTGTTACGGGTGAAGATGTGCTGACATCCCCGCTATATATGTACACTAATTTTCCTTTATAGGTTACCCGATACCAAGTTTGACCGATACTGTTGATCACCTTTTGTGTCGAGTATAATCGGTTTGCACTAGCAAGACTAGCAATCGCTTTTTTCTTCGTATTTGGACTTGAGTAAAGCTTGGTTGTTTTGTTAGTAAAATAATATGTCCCGCTGGTTTTTGTATATAAATTGTATTCCTTTAAAAAACTGCCGCTTACCCAGCCAACTTTCGTTGTATTTCTACCTTTTGATTTGTATGTATAGGAAACTTTGTAATAACTCTCGTTTTTCTCGGTGGCATACACGACTTTTCCTTTAGGAATTGTCAGAATGGATTTGTATTTTGTGCTGGCCCCTGATCGTAATCTTAAATTGGCTGTTGTTTGAAATGATGTTTTACTAATTCGAACAAGGCTGGCAGCGTCGGCATGCTCGATGCCGATTGGTGTGATCGGGATGGGCCCCCCGCTGCTTAAACCAGCGATTAATAACCCGGTGGATAACAATATGACTTTCCCCATGTTTTTCAATGCCCAGCAACCTTCTCTCTCTCTATAATGCTACTAATTTTTTAAAAATAGCAAAATATCTATTTTAAATCCCTCGTATAAATATAAGCCGCACTAACCCAGCCTTTGCTTCCATTGGCTGTTTTTACCTGATACCATGCTTTCGTAGAATCAATCGTTAATGTGCCATCTGCTTTCATGACAATAGAAACATAATCATTTAACGGCAGCTTTCCTAGCGAGGAATTAGATGTTGATGGACCCGTTCGGATATTTAACTCCGAAACTGTCACTCTTCCTAGATTTTGAACAGATATGTAGTTTTTAAAGTTGCTAAAGTCCACATCATTGGTCCAATATTCTTTATTGTCCACTTTCACCCGCAGCCAAAAGTCATTGGTTTTTTCCAGAATATAAAAGGAGTTTCCATTTTTCAGCGTTTTTACTGAATCGTGTACGCCCTTTTTACTATTAAGGACAATTTGTTTATCCGCAGGGAGTGTGACAATTGTCTTGATATCAGCTGGAAACACATCTCCGCCATCGGGAATGGACGGCCTCGTTGGGACATCGGTATTGGTATCAGCCTTTGCATAATAAGCTTTATCATAGGAAAGAATCTTTTCCATGTGCTGGCCAATCACTTTTCCCCAATTTGGATCGCTGGCGTAAAAAAAGTTCATGCCCTCACTACTAGCATCAATTCTTTCATTCGTTAATGTTTTAGTACTGAAACCCAGATATGCCCCTTGATACTTCCAATTGACCGGATTTAAGTAGGTCGATTTCATTTCACGGGCAATATAGTCAATACATAATTCCACACTTGCAAAACGATAGGCAGCTACAAATGGCGCTGCATCATAGGCACCAAAGCCAAACAAGTTGTTCTTGGTAATCGAAATACTAGAGGTCCCATAGGCACTTTCGTGAATGGCATGGGCCGCCAAGTAAAGGGGATTGACCCCATATTTCTTCCCGGCATCAATAAATACCTGTCCTTTATTCGTTAAAACGCTCGACTTCCCCGTACTTTTTACATAGCCAGCAATGTAGTTATTAATCTGACTGGCGGTTACAAGGGATGGAGTCCTTAAATCAATAAATTGGTAGGTATCTCTACTGCCCATTGGATCACCCGATATTACTTGTTGCAGGTACGTTCCAAATACATAGCCGCTTTTCCCTGCATAGCTGACTTTATACCAGCCATTAGATGTTTTGCTGGTTGGAATAATGATTGATCCTCTAGGAATCACGGTTAAAATAGCAGCTGTTGTCGCCGCAGCTTGTCTTAAATTTAACTGATCCGTAACCGCATAGGTCGTCTTCGTTACGGCTTGCTCGGTAATGGTGTCGGTTGGAGGATTTTTGACCTCTCCGTTGTCTGTTCCTACCGTATCGGGCGTTTCGGCAGGCTTAGTATATTTCGTAATATCGCCGCTATAGACATAGCCAGATTTCCCGTTATAGGAGACTTTATACCAATCTCCGATTTTTTGATTAGAAGAAATGATCGTTTGTTTTGGAATCTTCACTAGTTTTGTATAGGCTTTTCCATAGGATACATACAGATAGGTATCTAGTTTGGCTTGATACTCCGCTGCCGCAAAGGAAGTCAATGTTGCTTTGCTTACCTCTCCGCTATAAACATACAGTGTTTTTCCATTGTAAGACACCCGATACCAGACCTGTCCGACGCTATTAACTGCATGATAGGCAGAATAAAGTCCGTTGCCGCTTGCGAGGCTGTATATCCCGCTTTTCTTTGTATCTGGAGTAGAGTATAGCTTCACTGTCTTTTTTGTAAAATAATAGCCGCCGCTAATTGCATTATATTTATAGTATTCCTTTAAAAAATTACCTTTTACCCAGCCCGTGGTTGTTGCATTTTTCCCTTTGGAAGAATAGGTATAGGTCACCTTATACCAATCCGTTACTTTCTCTGCGCTTATGATTGTCTTGCCTTTTGGAATTGTTAGTAATGTTTTATATTTTGTGCTGGCTCCCGAGCGGATGTTGACGTTATCAGTGGTTTGATACGTTGTTTTTGCAAATTTAACCGTTTTTGGTGCTGTAGAAATTTTCTTGATATAAGAGGCGCTAACCCAACCTGTTTTGACGACTCTTTTCCCTTTCAGGGTGTATTGGTAGGAAACCTTTACCCAGGTGCCTTTTTGTTCAGTGGCTCTGATCGTTTTTGACTTAGGGACTAGGAAGATTGCCTTATATTTTGTCGAAGGTCCCGTTCGCAAATTAACATTGTCAATTGTTTGGTAGCTGATATTAGCCAATTTTATGGTGCTGGAGGCATATGCCAGCTGCACTTTTGATGGAATAACTGGGGTGACAACTTCTCCCACTAATAAACTAGTAGATAAGAGAAGAACTTTCCCGATATTTCTCATTGACACACCTCCCTGTCGGATTTCAGATGATGCATTTTTCTACAAATATAAAAAAACTCAGATTTTGCCGAATGTTCCATTCACCCATTAAATCTGGGAAAATATAACGATATCAATTCCTATTATCGCTGATAACCTATTGATTTTAAATAGTTTCCAATAAATACTTGTTGCAATCAAGAAAAATAGGTATATTTACTCATATGAAATAAGGGGATTTTTCGGAGAATTTGTCAGCAATCGCTGACCTATGTGGGTAAAACGACAAAAACACCCAAATTCCAACCTTGGGTGTTTTCGATTCGGTTTATTTTCAATTTTTTAAAATGACTTCATTGACCACTCTTTCGGCCGCATGCCCATCTTCTAGGTAACAAAACTGTTGATAAAATTCATTCATCCGTTCATTTGAAACCGTTGAATTTACTAAGTCTTTTATAGCAGCAATCACTTCTTCTGTTGTCTCGACGAGCGGTCCTGGTGCTTTTTCTTCAAAATTAAAGTAAAAACCTCTAATATCGTCCTTATATTCCTCAAGATCATAGGTAAAGAATATCATTGGCCGTTTTAGATTCGCATAATCAAAAAATACAGACGAATAATCCGTAATTAGTAAATCACTGATCAAGTATAGTTCTTGGATGTCCTCATGCTTGGAAAAATCCCAAGCAAAGCCTTTATACGCCTCCAAGTCAAAGTTTTCAGCGACTAGATAATGCATCCGGAGAATGATAATATATTCTTCCCCGAGTTCTTGCTTAAGTTTTTCCAAATCCAACTGCAAATCAAGCTTATATTTACCTTCTTGATGAAATTGATTGTCGCGCCACGTTGGCGCATAAAGGATCACCTTTTTATCTTCAGGCAGTTGATGTTTCTTTTTGAATGCCTTTGCAATTTCTTCATGACCTTGTTTATAAAAGATATCATTTCTCGGATAACCTGATTCGATCATTTCTTTATCGAATTTAAAGGCACTCTTAAAGATTTCTGTTGAATACCGATTAGGAGAAATTAAATAATCCCAGTTCCGTGATTCAAGATAAAATTCTTGCTTATACTGCTCAGTCGTTGTACCAGCCATGAGCACTTCTTTCATATCATGGGCCAGCTTTTTCAAAGGGGTCCCATGCCATGTTTGTAAGTAAATGGTCTGCTTTGGTTTAGGAATCCACAGGGGCATCCGGCTATTAGTCACCCAAAATCTTGCCCTCGCCATCAAAAACAGCCATTTTACCGAAAAGCGTCGTGCAAAAGGAATTCCTTTCTCAATAAAGCCTTTTTCAAACCGTGGATCAACACTCCAAATAAGTTCATATTCAGGATGATTTCTTTGCAGGTATTCGTAAATCGCCCGAGGATTACAACTATATTGCTTGCCAAGAAAGCTTTCAAACATAATCAGATTTTTCTTCGCTGGGAGGATGGAAATAAATTGAAATAAATATTTGTATGCCCAAATAACTAACTCTTTTAACGATGCAACCACTAGAAACCGCTCTCCTAACCATGTTAAAAGAAACACCGATAAGGCTGCTTTGAAAAATTCAGCAGCCTCGTGTGTTTACTCAAAAACCTATTTATTAATTCTTACTTCTTGTTCAACAAGCTTTACTAAGTACTCAAGCAATTGCTCCCTAAGTTCCTCTCTGCTTAAAGCCATTTCAATGGTTGTTTTAATAAAACCAAATTTCTCGCCCACGTCATAGCGGATTCCTTCAAAGTCATAGGCAAATACATCTTGAAAACCATTTAAGCGTTGAATCGCATCTGTTAGTTGAATTTCGCCGCCTGATCCTGTTTCTTGATTTTCAAGGAGATCAAAAATCTCAGGCGTTAATATATATCTTCCCAAAATGGCAAGATTCGATGGCGCTAACTCGACGGGCGGCTTTTCAACAAAGTTTCTTACCTCATACATGCGTCCATCTTGCCGGCTCGGATCAATAATCCCGTAACGGTTTGTTTCTTCCATTGGAACGGGCTGCACCCCGATAACGGACGAACCTACTTTATCATACATGTTCATTAACTGCTTCAAAGAAGGCACCTTTGCTTGGACAATATCATCCCCTAATAACACAGCAAATGGCTCATTGCCAATGAACTTTCTCGCACACCAAATCGCATGCCCTAACCCTCTAGGTTCTTTTTGTCTTATGTAATGAATATCAACATTCCCAGGCTTACGAACTTCTTCGAGGAGCTCGAACTTCTCTTTACGAGCTAAATTTTCTTCCAGTTCAAATGCGCTGTCAAAGTGATCTTCGATTGCTCTTTTCCCTTTACCTGTTACGATGATAATATCTTCAATTCCTGATTCGATTGCTTCTTCCACAATATATTGAATCGTTGGTTTATCAACGATTGGCAGCATTTCCTTAGGCATTGCTTTCGTAGCAGGTAAAAACCTTGTGCCCAATCCCGCTGCCGGAATTATCGCCTTTTTGACTTTACTCATCATGTGTGCCTCCTAATCACTATATATAACTATTACATCTTAGTGGTCAAATAAAAAGTGGGACTAGTTCACTTACCTTCCTAATACTCGATAAAATGTTTCCATTGCCTTTTTATTGTATTCTTCTGGGATAAATTCATCAAGTTTATTATTTAATTCATTCCTTGCCATTTGATTAAGCCCATCTGTAAGACCATTAATGCTATTTTCCACTAATAATCCATACCGCCCGTTCTCTAATACCGTTCGATTCGCAACAATATCCGTCGCAATAATTTTCATCCCGTGGGTCATTGCCTCTAATAATACCATCGGTTGTCCCTCATAATGAGAGGATAACACAAAACAATCACATTTTGTCATTAATGGAAACGGATTTTCCAATTGTCCAACTAGAAACACTGACTGTTGAAGCTGCAAATCTGCAATTAATTTCTCCAAATGCATCCTTAACGGACCTTCACCAATGATATATAGCTTAGAATTTGCGAAACCTTGATGAAACTGAGCAAAAGCTTTTATTAAGTTATCTTGACCCTTTTCTGGGGATAGCCTCCCCATCGTAACGAAATTTAAGTTATTGGGTAATGGTTCCTGGATACCGACCTTATTAATTTCATTATATTGTAAAGTATAATCCTCACTTCCTAATTGGAGGATTTTCTTTGGATTAATCGAGTTCATGGCATAATCAAATTTAAACTCCTCAGCAAATTCTGATAGATTATTTCTATTGAGCTCCATTGTTCCTGAAGAAACACTTACAAGCTTGTCAAAGCGGTGATAGACGGAAAATAAACCCCTTAAATTTCTTCGATGCGGTTTCCGACCATTGATGGCTCGTTCACTATCAGATAGTAAATCATTATGCATATAACATAATTTTTTGTTCGCATTTGCAGCGAGGATATATTTAGCCCAATTCAGGCTATATCCACTAAAATCAATTGCATAGTCAAACTTTGTTCTGCCAAAAACCCTCCGAAACTCTCTCCTATATGCGTTTTCAGGGTACAACTTTTTGGTAAAGGCAGTATGGGCGCCACTATGATGAATGAATTTATCGCGATAGTCCTCATAAAGGCTATTAACCGCAAAATCATCTCGAAAAAGGAACCTGGCCTGTTTATTTACTTTTTCGAGATTTTTTAGTATTTCATCAGAGGTGGGTCTATTCATATAGATGCTAACATCATATTTATTAAAATCGATATTATCAGTAAGATTTATAAAAGAAGAGGTAATTCCATTATTCCGCAAACCACCTGGATAAATCAGGATCTTCTTTTTATCCGCCTCTAATGGTTGAATGACATTTAAAGGTGTTTTACTCTCATTAAAAATGTATTGGACGATTCTGGGTGTTACATTTCCATCGTCATGCGCGGTAAATTTTTCTTTAGCTGCCTGATATACCGGCGTATAATCGTCGCTTATTTTTGAGATATCCCGAACTGCCGCTGACACTTCCTGAATCGTAAAAAGAGTAGGTCCTGGCCATTTATCCTCGCTTAAATAAACGCCACGTTCCTCCTTATATGTTTGATAATCCCAGATATAGAATAAAATAGGTTTATCTGTGACAAGGAAATCAAAAAAGATACTAGAGTAGTCGGTTATTAAAATATCCACGACACTTAATAACTCATTTGTATCCACTGCATCAGGTATTAATAAATCTTTGATTTCACTAAATTTCCTAGCCTCATTATATAAAAATGGATGTACTTTAATGAATACATTATATTCTTCACCCACTCGCTGCTTTAAATAGGACATATCACGTATGATTTGATCCATATCATTTTTCGCTTTGGAAACACTGTTCCCTTTCCAAGTCGGAGCATAAAGAATGGTCTGCTTGTTTGGATCAATCCTTAGTGCTAATTCTGCTAGGAGTGATTTGAACACACCTGGATCAGTATGGTAGGTAGAATCGATTCGTGGGTATCCCTCTTGGATAATTTCCCCATGATAGAGACCTTTAAGTTTGTAACTTTCAAGGAATATATTGGTGGTATGTTGATTGGGACTTAACAGATAATCAGCACTAAGAAAATTCCTTATGACATTTTGTGATTGTGCTGGATTACCTGGGATATCATATCCCATACTTTTAAGTGGTGTCCCATGCCAGGTATTAATATAAACTTGTTCATCTTTAGGGATAAAAAAAGATTGGAAGGTAGAGTTATTTATTAGATATTTACTAGTTGCTAAACATTTAAGATATTCCTTGGAATGGCGTTTCACAAAGGTGACATTGTTCAGCCCTTTATAGGGTGCCACCACATTATCTATTTCGCCTGAGCTGTTGATCGACCATATATGTTTGAAATGTTTATATTCAGGGTGATTGACAAGGTATTTAAAGATGGCATAGGGACTATCTGATAAACTCTTTCCATCCCTGCTCTCATAAAAAATAGTGTCATCCATCACTTTCAATTTTTCATAATATCCTCGATACTGATAACGCCTTCGATGACTTGCCTTTCTAACATAATTATAGATTGGTCCAATCATAAACTTTATCCGCTTTTTCATGTAAACCTGCAACTCCCTTATCAATTCAACTTACTTATTTATTTTTGGTAACTATTTTTTCCATCTTTAAGTCGTTATATGTAAGTATTGATAATTTCGAAGCATCTGATACTGGTTTTTACCTTTTTTAGAAAAAATAAAAAGCAAATGGATTACAGGATGTTTTCCTGCAACCAATTTGCTTTAAATGTTTATTCTAATACCCTATAGAATGTTCCCATTGCTATTTTATTGTACTCTTCTGGAATAAATTCATCCGGGGTGTAAGCGGGCTCATTTTTAGCCAGTTGATTGAGACCTTTTTCCAGACCCTCAATACTATTTTCTACTAAAAGGCCATATCTTCCCTGTTCTAATACAGTTCGATTGGCGACGATGTCCGTTGCGAGAATTTTCATTCCAAGTGTCATCGCTTCTAATAAAACCATCGGTTGTCCCTCGTAATGAGAAGATAATACGAAACAATCACATTTTTTCATTAATGCAAACGGATTGTCTAATTGTCCCACGAGGTAAACTGACTCTTCGAGTTTGAGTTCTGTAATTAAATTCTCTAGATCTTTCCTTAATGGACCCTCACCTAAAAGATAAAGTTTAGAGGTTTTGAAGTTTTTTTGAAAATTCGCAAAGGCTTTAATCAAATTATCTTGACCTTTTTCTGGAGATAATCTTCCCATCGTAATGAAATTATAATATTCATTCGATGGCTCAGGGAAAAAAACTTTTCCTTTTTGTATTCCTAAAGTTTTGATGATTTGGAAACAACGTTTATTTAACCAGCCAATTTCTTCATTTTCATAGGCAAAATAACAGAATGTTTCATCAAGGGTACTGGCTTCTTTAATAATTGTTACTGTTTTTCCATTATACTTTCGTAAATCATTTATTTCCTTCGCACCTTCAAGTCCATTCACTGTCCTCATGATTACATTTTCATCTGCTAAGTTGATCGTAGCTACCCTCTTTATTGTCTTTTCTGAAATAATAACCGGTTCCTCAATCATCGAAAAGGCATTTTGATCGAGCCAGCCAATTTTTTTCCCATCATGATAAAAAAAGTAATACGTCCCTTTTACAGTTTTATTACGTTTCGTCACGATTACTTTTTCACCTTTTAATGCCTGGGCATCGATGATTTTTCTGCAGCCTAAATTAGGATACGGTTTTGACCATACTTCGTAATCTCCTGGATTTGAAATCATAGCCAGGTCAAATAAGTTCTTTTCCTCTAGTATTCGATGATTGATTATTTGTTTACTCTTTTTTGAATTAGCCAGTTTATACAGAGATATCTTGATGTTCCCTTTGATTCGTTTCTTATTATCGTACTCTTTAATAATCGACAATGCCGAAGAATCAATCCAGCCGATGACAGTTCCATTAATTGAAAACCTGTTATAAATTCCCCGCTGCGTTCTAGCCTCTAAATCCACCATAACTTGCACACCTTTATAATCCTTACTTGAGGAAATTTTTTTAACTCCCTCAATTTTATATGGTTTACTCCAAATATCACGGGCATGTACAAACTTTAAAATGGCTATTTTGTTTACTTGCTTTTCATATATAATTCTGTCGGGTAAAAGTTCAAAACATTCTTTGTCAAGCCAGCCAACAATACGATCTTCGATACTGAATTTATAATAAACATTTGTTTCAACCCGTGCTTCACGTAATATCGCTACCTCTTTATTTAAAAGGCTATCTGCAGGTGCTAATTTTTCAGCCCCTGTTAACACCGCTGGTCTATTCCAGATAAAATGATCCTTAGTATTGTTTATAATGGCCCGTGATTGAAAGGGAATATTACTCATTTGCTGATCATTTTGCATACCATTCCTTGAGTGGTCCATTAATTGGCCAATGCTCTCTTCACTCTCTAGTTTTAAAATTTTTTCAGGATTAATCGAATTCATGACAAAATCAAATTTAAATTCCTCGGCAAATTCCGTTAAATTACTTTTATTAAGCTCCATTGTTCCGTGGGAAACACTTACTAGCTTGTCAAACCTATTATAGACAGAAAAAAGTCCTCTTAAGTTAATCCGATGCGGCCGGCGGCCATTGATGACCTTTTCACTATCTGTAAGTATGTCATTATGCATAAAACATATTTTTTTCTTCGTATCAGATGCGAGCAAGTATTTTGCCCAATACAAGCTGTAACCACTAAAGTCTATTGCATAATCAAATTGTGATTTCCCTGAAAATCTTTTGTATTCCCTCCGATATGCATTCTCAGGGTAAAGTCTTTTTGTGACATTACTATGTGCCCCTCTATTATGAACAAATTTATCTCGATAGACTTCAAGAAGGCTATATACCGATAATCCATTCCGAAAAAGGAACCTAGCCTTCTTATTTACCTTCGCGATATTATTCAATGCTTCTTTCGATTTTGGTGTATTCATAAAAATACTAACATCATACTTAGTAAAATCAATGTTATCGATCAGATTAATAAAGGATGATGTAATGCCATTGTTCATCAAACCGCCTGGATAAATGAGAATTTTCTTTTTATCCCTGTCTAATTGATTTATGACATTTATTGGCGACTTACTCTTATTAAATACGTATTGGACAATTCTTGTAGTAACATTACCATCTTCATGTTTTGTGAATTTATTTTTTGCAGCCTGATATACAGACCTATAGTTTTCACTTATTTTTGAAATCGCTTGAACAGCACCTGCTACTTCTTGGATGGTAAACAGAGTCGGACCTGGTAGTTCGTCATCGGATAAATACATACCTCTTTCTTCACGATAATCATCGTAATCCCAGATATAGAATAAAATTGGTTTATTTGTTACTAGAAAATCAAAAAAGATACTCGAATAGTCAGTTACCAAGATGTCCACAATGCTTAATAACTCATTCGTGTCCACAAAATCCGGTATTAAGATATCTTTTATTTCGTCAAATTTCCTGGCCTGTTCATATAAAAATGGATGGACTTTGATATATAAGTTATATTCTTCTCCCACTTGATTCCTCAAATAGGTCATCTCACTAATAATTTGAAACATATCATTTTTCGCCTTGGAAACATGGGTCCCTTTCCAGGTGGGTGCATATAGAATCGTTTGTTTTGTTTTATCAATGGTTAACCCCAATTTAGTTAATAGAGATTTAAACACCTCTGAATCTGTATGATAGGTAAGATCGATTCTTGGATAGCCTTCCTGAATAATTTCTCCGTTATAGACACCGTTCAATTTATAGCTATCAAGAAACATGTTTGTTGTATGATCATTGGGACTTAATAGATAATCCGCACTTAGAAAATTCCTTACCACATTCTGGGAATGTGCTGGATTACCAGGGATATCAAATCCCATGCTTTTAAGGGGCGTTCCATGCCAAGTATTAATATATACTTGGTCATTTTTAGGAATAAAAAAAGACTGAAAGGTTGAATTATTAATTAGGAACTTACTAGTAGCTAGACACTTGAGATATTCCTTTGAATTACGTTTTACAAATTTTACATTTTTCAATCCTTTATAATCTGCAATTACCGTTTCTAACTCATTTGAACTATTTATAGACCAAATATGTTTGAAATGCTTATATTCGGGGTGATGTAAGAGGTATTTAAAGATGGCATATGGACTATCTGTTATACTTTTTCCGTCTCTGCTCTCATAAAAAATAGTATCATCAATTACATTTAATTTTTCATAAAACCTTCTATATTGGAAATTTCTGCGATGATTTGCCTTTTTGAAATAATTATAGAGTGGTTCGACGATAAAATTTTTTCTTCTTTTTAAAACCTTTTTATTCATGAAAATCTACAGCTCCCTTACCAGTTCACTTTCTTATAATTTTTTATTAGTTATTCTTACCATCTTTGATGCTTTATATGTACGGAGCTGACAATCTACTTTTTCTAAACAACAAATAAGCAAATCGATGAACAAGTTTCCTTGTCATCAATTTGCTTGTTAAAACTGCCTATCATTCTTACTGTAATACCTTATAAAATGTATCCATTGCTTTTTGATTATATTCTTCGGGCCGGAAATCGTCAGGTGTATGTTCAAGTTCATTTTTCGCCAATTGATTGAGTCCTATTTCTAGCCCCTCAACGCTATTATCTACTAATAAGCCATATCTTCCATTTTCCAATACAGTTTGATTCGCAATGATATCAGTGGCTAAAATCTTCATGCCAAGAGTCATCGCTTCCAATAACACCATCGGCTGACCCTCATAGTGCGAGGAAAGCACAAAGCAATCGCATTTTTTCATAACTTTAAACGGATTTTCAACCTGTCCAACTAGGAATACCGACTTTTCCATTTTAAGTTCGCCAATTAAGTTCTCTAAATCCTTCCGGAGGAGTCCCTCCCCTAAAATGTAAAGTTTAGAATTCGGGAACCCTTGATGAAACCTTGCAAAGGCTTTAATTAAATGATCTTGTCCTTTTTCAGGTGATAATCGACCCATATTTATGAAATTGTAGTTTTCCTTCACCGGCTCGGGAATGGCTGATTCTTCACTGACAATCTCTGCACCTTCGATAATAGAGAAAGCACGTTCATCCAGCCAGCCTAGTTGTTTTCCATTGTGATAAAAGAAATAAAATGTCCCGGCTCGAGTTTTATTACTTTTTGTCACAATCACCTTTGAATCTTGTAATTCACTTGCATCCATTATTTTTTGGCAGCCAATGTTTGGGTATGGTTTCGTCCAAACGACATAATCATTGGGGTGATCAATAACAGCTAGTTCGTATAGGTTATGTTCTTCCAGCGTGCGATTGTCCAGTGACTGGATAAAACTTTTATACTTTTGATTATTCACCCTTTTAAAGGCTGAATATTTTACGTTATGCTTGGTGTCTGTATCATACCTAATTACTAATGCCGAAGAATCGATCCAGCCAATGAGGGTGCCATTGATTGAAAATCGGCTATAGATCCCGTGCTGCGTTCTAGCTTCACAATCGACGTCCACTAAAATCCCTTTATAATCCTTACTTGATGATATTTTTTGAATACCTTCTGTTTTATAGGGTTGATTCCAGATATCATTGCCAGACACATTCTGTAGAACAGCAGAATTTTTAACCTTTTTTTCGTATAGGATGCTGTCTGGAAGCAATTCTACACAAGCTTGATCAATCCAGCCGATGATCCGTTCTTCCAAACTAATCTTAAAAGATACACTTGTGTTGGTTTGAGCTTCCTGTAAAATAGTAACCTCTTTCTTTAACAATCTATCAGCCAGCGCTGTTTTTTTCGCCCCTTCCAAACCTACTGGCCGATTCCAGATAAAATAATCTTGTGTTTGATTAATAAATGCTCGGGCTTTGAAAGGGATGTTGCTAATCAGTCCTCCTGCTTGTGAATGGTCTTTTGAGTGCTCATCGGACTGATCCGCTGCCCCCTCATTGCTTAATGTTAAGATTTTTTCGGTATTAATGGAGTTCATCACGTAATCAAATTTCGATTCAGCTGCATAGGCCGACAAGTTCTTTTTATTCAGTTCCATGGTCCCAACCGATACGCTGACTAGTTTATCAAAGCGATGATAGACGGAAAAAAGTCCTCGTAAGTTAATCCGGTGTGGTTTCCTGCCATTAATGGTTCGTTCACTATCTGACAGCAGATCATTGTGCATATAACAGATTTTTTTCTTCGCATCGACAGCAAGGAGATATTTTGCCCAATATAAACTGTACCCGCTAAAATCGATGACATAATCAAAATGTGACTTTCCAAAAAGTCGTTTTACTTCGCGAAGATAGCCGTCTTCGGGATAAAGTCTTTTTGTGACATTGCTATGCGCCCCGCGATTATGCACGAATTTATCACGATAAACTTCATCAATACTAAAGACAGCCAGTCCATTTCGGAAAAGGAATCTCGCTTGTTTATCTACCTTCGCCATATTATGAAGTGTCTCTCTTGAAGTAGGTGTTTTCATAAAAATACTCACATCATACTTCGTAAAATCAATGTTATCCATCAGATTAATGAAAGAAGAGGTAATCCCATTGTTCATCATCCCGCCTGGATAAATAAGGATTTTCTTTTTGCCGGTGTCGCAATTTTTGATTACATTTAACGGAGCCTTTTTTCCCTTAAAAATGTATTCAGCGATTCGCTCTGTTACATTCCCATCATCGTAATGGGCAAATCTATGTTTTGTTATAAGATATACTTCTTTATAATTATCGCGTACTTTTTCAATATTCTGTACAGCATCTGCCACTTCATTAATCGTAAACAATGCCGGACCTGGCAGCTCGTCATCTGATAAGTATCGTCCCCTTGTTTCCTTATAATCATCGTAATCCCAGACATAGAAAAGGATGGGATTATCCGTGACGAGAAAATCAAAGAAGATACTAGAATAATCGGTGATTAAGAGATCAATCACACTTAATAATTCATTCGTGTCGACAATGTCAGGGATTAAGACATCTTTAATCTCCGTAAATTTTCTAGCCTCTGCAAATAAAAATGGATGAACTTTGATTAATATGTTGTATTCTTTGCTGACCTGTTGTTTTAAATAGGTCATATCCGCAATAATTTGATACATATCATTTTTTGCTTTTGAGACATTGGTCCCTTTCCAGGTAGGTGCATACAAAATTGTTTTTTTGGTCCGATCAATTTTCAACCCAATTTTGGCTAAGTAGTCGAAAAATGGATTTGCTTCCGTATGGAAAGTAAGGTCCATCCTGGGATAGCCTTCTTCAATAATTTCGCCATTATAAATCCCTTTTAGCTTATAACTGTCAAGGAACATGTTGGTTGTATGTTCATTCGGGCTAATTAAATAGTCGGCACTAAGAAAATTGCGGACAACATTTTGGGAAACGGATGGGTTTCCTGGGATATCAAACCCCATACTTTTCAGGGGAGTTCCATGCCAGGTATTGATATAAATTTGCTCATGTTTGCGGATAAAAAAAGATTGAAAGGTAGAATTATTGATTAAGTATTTACTAGATGCGAGTGCTTTGAGGTATGCTTTGGAGTTTCGTTTGACGAATGTTACATTATCTAGGCGTTGATATGCAGAAATGATAGTTTCTAAATCTTCAAAGTTGCTAATTGACCAAATATGATTATAATCCTTATATTCAGGATTATGCAGTAAGTATTTAAAAATAGCATAGGGGCTATCTGTTAAACTTTTTCCATCGCGGCTTTCATATAAAATGGTTTTGTCGTTTACAGTACATCTTTCATAGTACTGTGTATATTGATAATTGATGCGGTATTTTGACTTGGCAAAATAATGATAAATCGGATTAATGATAAATTTGATTTTTCTTTTCAACACTTTCAGATTCATGGAACAGCCCCCTATCCGACGAAACGTTGATGAAAAAATACATATATTTTCCAAAAAATTATAGCATATTTTAAGATGACAAACTATACCTTGAGGATACCATGTATCCAGCATTGGTTTGTATTTTTGTCGAATTCTGTTGGCCTAGGACATTGTACTAACCCAGCCACTTTACTATAATGGATACAAGACCAATCACAAATACAGTTAGGGGCAGTTACAACATGCTTTTTTCGATGATCATTCCTGTCTATAATGCAGAAAAATATTTACCTGAAGCGATTGAAAGCCTTATTAATCAAACAGTGGACTTTAAACAAAATGTCGAAATTATTTTGGTTGATGACGGTAGTACCGATCAATCAAAGGATATATGTCAAACCTACGTCAGCCAGTATCCTAACAATATTACATATGTCTACCGCGAAAATGCCGGCCCAGGCAGCGCAAGGAATACTGGTCTCAATCATGTTTCAGCGCATTCAGATTACGTTGGCTTCCTAGATGCCGATGATCTTCTGTCCGAGGATTCACTTGAAAAAGTGGGCACTTTTTTTTCTCAGCATGAGGATGTTCAACTAGCAGTAATTCCCCTCTACCATTTTGAACGAATCGATACCCCGCACCGATTGAACTATCGCTTTGAGCAAGGGGACCGGGTGATTAATATTCTTGAGGAGTATACGGGGATTCATTTTCATATTGGCGGATGCTTTTTTAAAGCGAAACATTTCCTTGCTAATCCTGATTTGAGATTTCAAACCGATATCAAATTTTGGGAGGATGCCCTCTTTATCAATACCTTTTTACTTGAACACAAGCAATACGGGGTAGTCTCAGAAGCAAAATATCATTACCGCCGACGTGTCGATGAGGATTCACTCGTTAGTAACGCTTGGTATCAAAAATCAAGATACACGGAAATGATTAGACGCTGCTATTTAACACTGATTAACGAATCAAGGAGTCACTATAACGAGATCCTTCCATATGTGCAGTTTTTAATCACGTATCATATCCGGTTGTACCTGTTTCCTAAAAACAACCCTATTATCTATGAAGTATTATCCAAAGAAGAACAAGAGGAGTTTTTTGAGGAATTTGTGAAGTTAATTCAACTGTTTGATCAGAAATACATCAAGGAACAGGACATGCCCTTTTATTATAAAACCTATTTGTTAAACCTAAGTGAAAATGGCTGGCCGTACAAAGAAAATATAACTCCCAAGAAGATTGAAAAACAAAAGGTTGTAATAACTGAATGTCATCACCGTGCTTTAAAGTGGACAATAAAAGGTCACTTCATGAATAAAGTCTATTTTATGAAGGAAAATGATCGGCTGTTTATCCAGGCGAAAGACAAGATCACGTATTTGCCAAAAGCCGAACTTCCAGGAAAACTGCGGATTATCTGGGGAACCGTCGTCCGAAACTACGAGCATGCTGGTTTTGAAACGAGTCTACCCTTCTATCGGAATAAATTACAATTCGGCCTAGAAACCGAATCCGGCAGAAAATACATGTTAAACAAAGTAAACTTGAAAGAATTAGAGCTGGATTAAAACAAAAGGGGTCGATCCAATTATTGGATCAACCCCTTTTTCATTATTGATAAACAGGAATATCGTATAGCAGCGTAAATTGTGTTAGCGTACTTAACATCTGTGACATTCTCGTCGTTTGTTTAACAGCCCAGCCAATATCAGTTGCATATTGATGGGATGCATAACCATAGGTATCCATCGCTTCTGGATTCCAGCGCATTTTATAGAGCGTGTCTTGTCCTGCATGAATATACTTTTCAGCAGCAAACTTGGCACCGCCAATGATCGCTTTCTCGACAGTTGTCCAGCCTTGTTCATAGGCAAACTTGGCACCATAGTAATCAGGGTTGCTATCATAGGCACCCACGCCATAGACATTATAGACCGTTACACCATTCACTTTTATACCAGTGGCGAGCTTGCTTTTACCATTACCAGTTTCCAAGAGAGAATGACTAATAAGGTAGATTTCATTAATATGGTAAGTGTTGGCTGCTTTAATATAGGAACTTCCCTTACCAGCTAAAACCCCTTTACCATAAAGAATCCGGTTGTTCAACTCGGTTGCATTTGTCCCTGCCGGATGCGACAAGATTAAGAATTGCAAATACGTATCCGAATTGGATTGGAAGTTTAGAGGGTCCAGATAATATTCGACTTGTTCGGATGTAGCGGACAACCACTCTGCATCTTTATCGGTTACTGGCGAAGCATTTTTTTGCATATTTACCGCTTGATCTAAAGTCAAATCATAGACCGTTTTTCGTTGTTCACCAATATCTGACTTTTTAATATAGCAAATCACAACTTTTCCATTTACCGTGGCATAGGATTTATACCAATTTTCACTATAGTTATAAAATTTTAAAATCATATTCTGCGGATAATCTCTTAGAATCTTCGAATCTCTCGAAGGCAATGAATAAACATGAGTAGATGATCTTAATGTCAGACCTTGTAAAGTAGTATTCGAGAAGTTAGCTTGCTCAAGATCGTCCTTATGAATATAAACCGTCTGAACTTTCCCATTCACCGTTACATACGACTTTTTCCAATGAGCAGAATACGAATAATATTTCAAAATGGTTCCTGGTTTATAGCTTTTCAATACTTTCGCACCCCTTGTTGGAGAAGCGTACATCATGGTCGGATTTTTTAAAGCAATTCCTTCTTCTTTTTCCGACTTATCGACCAGTTGGTCCACTTGATCTTTTGCAAGATAGACAACTGTTGGAACCCCATTATAAGTCACAGTCGACTTATACCAATTGGATGAATAGGTATAATACAATAACCTTGCACCCGAAGGATAGACTTTTAAAACCTTTGAACCTTTTGATGGTGCTGAGTACATGTTTGTTGGATTTGCTACCGCAATCCCAGATTGTTTCACAGGATTAGTTGTTGGTTTTTCAATATCATCTTTATGAATATAAATTGTGCGAAGCTGACCATTCACAGATACTACTGATTTAAACCATTCAGAAGTATAAGTATAAAAAGATAAATAGGAATCTATGGCAAACGTTCGTAGCACTTGCGCATTTCTTGATGGTGAGCCATACATATTAGTCGGGTTCTTTGTGGTAAAACCTTGTTGTTTAACTGGATTAGAGATGACTTGCTCCACATCATCCTTGTTAATGTAGACGGCTTGTTGCACACCATTAACATTTACACTGGTTTTATACCAACCCGATGTATAGGTATAATATTTAAGTAGTGAGCCTTCACTATAAATCTTTACTACTTTTGAACTTCTCATTGGTGAGGCGTACAAATTGGTTTCTGCCTTGATCGCAATTCCCTCTTGTTTTTCAGGATTGCTTTCAGCTTGTTCAATATCATCCTTATGGATATAAACGGTTTGATATTTACCATTGACATTCACACTCGTCCTAAACCATTGTGATGTATAAGAATAATAGAGTAAGAATGAACCCTGGCGATAGGATTTTACCGCATTAGACGTTTTTGTTGGTGAGGCGTATAAGTTGGTCGGATCCTTTAACGCAATCCCTTCATATTTTACCGGGGTGGATGTAACTAAATCAATCGCACTTTTTGGAATGTAACCTGATTGCTCGGCTCCATCGACATTGACCGTAGTAACATACCAATCAGCTGAAAAATCATATACTTTTACTAAAGTACCTTCTGTATATGTCTGAAGGCTGGTTGAGTCCGTAGAAGTTTCGGCAAAGACATTAGTCACTGGCAGGATCGTTATCCCTGTAAGTTCGACCTCTACATTCGCAATTTTTTCCGCCGTCACATTGTCTTTTTCCACCATTGTGGTTTCTTTAACTTCTGTTACTTGATGCTTCTCTTCTGTTACTTGATCCTTCTCAACTGGAGCAGCTGTTGTTTCAGTTACAGATTCCTCTTCAACCGCAGCTTTTGTATCCTCCATTACTTGATTCTGGTTAATCGTAGCTGTAGTATCCTGATCTTTCTCGACAGCAGTTATTGCTGCCTCCGTCGGACTCCCCTCTGCAAACGCAGGTAAAGGGCTCATTGTTGTGAACAATAAGCCTGCGATAGCGGCATGCCCAACAATTTTTCTAACCTTCTCCATAATACCTCCCTAAAAGTGGTAAATAATTTTTTAAGAGACCAATTGACCCCTCAGTCCTCTACAAAGTTTGACCTTGAAATGAGAATCATCGTGTTCTCTATAAATCTAGCAAAATCCAAATGTAAAACTTCAAGAACATATTTCAGTAGACGAACTATTTTCTATTGTAACAATATAGTTATAGAATTTTAATCTATTTTTACAAATTACGACAAATTACTTATACCAAAAACGACATTTTATGGGACTTTTATCTCGCAACCACAAAAAAAAGAACTATTCCCAAATTGGAAAATAGCTCTTTTGAATCTTGTCCTAGATTACTTTATATTTTTAGGTTGATTTATTTGGCGAATCGCATCATAAACCCTTTTACAATTATCTTGATCCGTAAAGGAATAAAATTGATTCACACGTTCCTGGAACGATGCTTCCATTTGGCAATTTTGATTCATATATTGTATAATTCTGTCCGCTACCTGCTCACTTTCAGTCAAGACATCACCAAACCCCATTGTTTGATAATCAAAATACCCTTCTGCCAAATGGTTCATTCCAAATTGATAATAAACCACCGGTTTCTTTAAATAAGCAAAATCAAAGGCGACCGAGGAAAAATCCGTAACCAGTAAACTGGATTGATTAAAATTATCACGATAACTGCTATTCATGTCCGCCACTTCAATCGAATCATCAATCTGATAATCCTTCAACTGCTGCCTGATATTAGGGTGTGGGAAAAAGACTAGCTTATAACCTTTTTCTTTTGCCGCATTTAATAACTTATCATTGTTCAGCAGATCATTGAAGGCTTTAAAGTATTCCGATTCCTTAAAGACAGGATTATATTCGCGCGTTCCAGTGATTGGATTTAGCTTTGCTACCAAATCGCTGCGCCATGTCGGCATGATGAGAATCCGCTTCTTATCATCATTTTGCAATTTATCAAAGCGCGGAAACCCTGATAATAAGACCTCATTTTCCGTGTAATCATAATGGCCATTTACAATCGAATCGTATTCTTGGTTGGCCGCCGTGATAAATAAACGAATATTCTTTTTATATTTATTTAACCAACTTGAAATATCGTCCTTAGTGATACCGTGTTGCAGGAAAATAAAATCATATGTAAATAAATCCTTAAGATACTTTTTCATTTTCCCAAATGGATTGACAATAAACTCATCGGCATGAGAAGAAATCAATTTGTCGGCAAGTAATAAATAACGTTTATGCTGGCGCGATCCATACGGAATAACATTGCCAATCTTTTGAAGGCGTTTAAAATCTTCACTATCTTGATTTATAACGAAGTATTTCTGAATTCCGTCTTGTTGCTTTGTCGCATATTCAAACAGGACTTCCGCATTATCATCGGCTTTGTTTACCCGGTCCATAAATAACCAGATGGGCTTCTTTTGAAAGAAATGCTTTTGAAGAAAATGATCTAACCTGACCAATAACGCCCTTCTGGAGCCTGGTTTATTCATTTTATATAAAGTTTTAAGAACAGCAATTTCTTTCCCGCGGATTAATGTAAATTCACTTTTTCTAACCAGGAATTGCTTCTTCTTTTTTTGATAAATAACTACGTATCCATTTTTATTAAAATAAGAATAACTATTATCTTTTAAATGGCTTTGCCCGCTAAATAACACATCTAACTTTACTTTACTCTCATGAACGATCGCATAAAAAGAAATTTTTAGTGATTTACTCTGTTTTCCTATTTTAGCTAATGGAAAGTTGAATTTAATCCCTATGGCCTTTTTTATGTTTTTCCCAAAGACATTAATATCTTTATAAAAACGTTCGACAATTTGAGCCTCAATCATTTCACCATTAACCGCTGCAACAATTTTTGTATCACTATTTTCAAAAAGAGAAGTAAAATGACCTTCAATAAAAAGCTGCTTACTTTCAATATTGATTAACTCTACCGCAAATTGATGCTGGTCCAAAGCATCCCTGACCTGATCGCCGTGTAATAAGACCGCATTATTAGGCGAATAGAATGGTTGGTAAAAATCAGTAGAATTCTGACCGGACTTAATTCGTAACAAATAATTTTTCCGATACAAATTTAAATGCTTCTGTTCCAGAATGATATCATCATCGATATAGCTTAGCAGGTCTCTAAGCTTTTTGAGGAACTTTTCCGTTTCTTCTGCAGTCATGAGTACATTTAAATCATTATTATTAAGACGCCACTGCAAATCATACATTATCATATATTGAAAATATTTAGGGACAAATCCTAAAATCTCCAATGACATATTAATAAACGTAAACGAAAAGTTCTTCAAACTGTGTAAATAATAGTCCTTATCCTGTAAGGCCTGCTGGGTCGCAGAAGTATTGGTGCTTCGTTTACGGTAATGGTATTTAGCCTTTTTTACAACACCATATTCACACTTCTTTAAAATAATCCGATTTAACCATTCTGCATCTTCCCCATATTTTAGGGTTTCTTTAAATCTTTGCTCGCCAATTGCCGTCCTTCGAACAAACGAACTTGATGCAGACATTTGAATAAAGCGATGGTCCTTTAGAATATTGATGATTTTATTGGATGCGTATTTATAGTTAAGTAGATGCTCACCTTTAGCTTGGTCAAACCAAAAGATGGGTATGGAAACAACATCGATGTCTTTGCCCTGCTTTTCAAAAAAGTTATAGACCTTTTCTAAGGCATTTAATGATAATTTATCATCTGGATCGAGGAAGTTAACATATTTCCCCTTTGCCGCCTCTAACCCCGCATTACGCGCACTACTTACCCCTTGGTTTTCTTGATCAATAAAGACGATATTATTCGGATACTTTTTTTGAAACTTTTTACATAGTTTCCCACTTTCATCTATGCTTCCATCGTTAATCAAAATCAATTGAATATGCTTGTCGAAGTTTATCGTTTGGTTAATAATACTTTCGACAGCTTCTTTTAAATAATCTTCAACATTATACACCGCCATAATGATCGAAAAATAAAAATCATTATAAGACCGATTTTCTGGCTCCAAATTTACTACCTCCGAAAGAATAGATTAGAAAAAGGGCAAACATCAAGTTTATTGATTTTCACCCTGCCCTGGATGTTTAAAATTTGTTAATGCAGGAGTTACAAATATTGAGTTGATATTATATAGCAGGACAATTTGGTCAATATTGTTTTTCTCCACATATTTTTCGATGGGCATTTTATTGTAATGACGTAGATCTAATACATGCGTCTCTTTATAATGTGGAACAAGAAATTGAATAAATGCATTGGCATAAGAATCCTTTATCACTAATACCTTTTTTCCGTTTGTTTTATTAGGATTGGTAATTAACAATTGAGCGTAATCCCCACCTAAATAAGCTTGATAACGGTTGGTGTAGGGATCTTCCATTGTTAAAAAATCCATATTATATAATCCACTTCTTGTACGATTTCCCCATTTCATCGTATACGGCTGATGTTTTTCTTTCAGCTGGGCCACTAAAATCGTATCAGTCTTCTTAGCATTGGCACTTGTTGTTTTCCGAGCATCGGAACCCAAAAACGGTTTTCCAGATAAGTTCCATGTGTAATCGTTATATTGGTAAACCTGGTTATCGGTTTGCTCATTCGCATTAATCTCAGACATGACATTTTGATACGCATAAAAGGCAGCTTTTGCTTGCCAATGATGGTCTGAATAGAAAAACATATAGTCTTCATTCATATGCTTAGCAAGGGCGTTACGGGAGTCAATCGGATGGGACGCTTTTCCAAGCTCTTTATAAAGAAGGTTCATATTTTTTTGACCAAAGCTTGGAAAATAGGCAGGAAATTTATCCTCCATCATGGTTGATTTATTCGGCATTAATGCGGTATACACACTGATGTTCTTTTTAGCAAGGTTTGTCGCAAGTTCATTAATTCTTGCCGCTGTTTGTTTCGCATCAGCAGGGGTGACCTCGGCAATTTGTGATAACAGATACCCATCATCCGCCACATAGACATCCTCAATAATATTTTGTCTGAAGAAATTCTTATTAATTAAGGCATTCGTTTCAATAAATGAATCACGCATCGGAAATTGATCATTGTAATATTGCTCAAAACGCTTGGAATACTCCCCAGTCAGTAAATTATCCTTATTTAAATCAGGCCTTTGCGCTAGCTTTCGATTTTCTAGTAACGACATGGACTTCGATGGGGTCACAAATGTAAAAATAAAGAAACCGAAGATCGTTAACAAAAAAATAGCTATGACGGCGAGGCCTTGTACATTAGCTTTTTTCATAATTCCCTCCATACTCATTAAAACCGGAAATAAATAAATGGATTGAAGGTGGACGATACCACGCTAACAAGCGTTAAAAAGAAAATAACAGCATAACTTGCTGTGACCACAATATCTCTGCCGCTGGCGATTCCTGATGTCCCCGGTTTTATAACTTGGTCTTTGAGAACTTGGAATACAGGCGTGGCCGCAATAATAGCAATCAATAGGACGATTCCATATTGGGATAGGTAAAAGCTTGCGTGCTGATCCCATATCGGGTTGCCATTCGCAAAAAACATCACTTTTAAATAATTAAACCCATACGTAAATGTTTCGGCACGGAAGAATACCCAGCCAATCATCACGGCAATAAGGGCGTAAAGATGTTGGAATACCCTTGGAATACTTTTGATCCATTTCAATAAAAATGCTTTTTCTAACATGATTAACACTCCGTAATAAACACCCCAGGCGATGAACGTCCAGGCGGCACCATGCCAAATCCCAGTCGCAAGCCAGACAATGAACAAATTACGATAGGTTTTATATGTCCCACCGCGGTTTCCACCTAAAGGAATATATAAATAATCCTTAAACCAGGTACTCAAGGAAATATGCCATCTTCTCCAAAATTCCGTTGCGGAACGCGAAATATACGGATAATTGAAGTTCTCAAGAAAATCAAAGCCAAACATTCTGCCTAAGCCGATTGCCATATCGGAGTATCCCGAAAAGTCAAAGTAGATTTGTAATGAATAAGCAATGATACCAATCCACGCCATCCCCACCGACATTTCACCTGCAGGCATAGAAAACACTTGGTCGGCGACCCAGCCGCAATTATTGGCTAGAATCATTTTCTTAGCTAAGCCAATGATAAATCGTTTCGTCCCATACGCAAATTTCGATAACGATTCTTTCCGTTCATCGATTTGATGAGCCACTGTGACATAGCGGACAATCGGTCCAGCAATCAGCTGTGGAAACAACGCCTTATACATTGCCATGTTGATGAGATTTTTTTGCGCTTTCGCATCTTTTCTGTACACATCAATCACATAGCTTAGTCCCTGAAAGGTAAAAAAGGAGATTCCTAATGGGAAAGGGATATTTCCTAATTCTATCGTTGTTCCAAACAGTTCATTAATGTTATCGACAATAAAATTGGCGTATTTGAAAACAATCAAAATGGAAAGGTTCGCAAAAATAGTTACCCCCATTACCCACTTAACCAAGACATGTTTTTCCCTATTTTGATCAACTAACAGGGCAAAAACATAATTAAGTACAATGGAGAGAAACAAAAATAACACAAACTTTGGTTCACCCCAGGCGTAAAAGAACAAACTCGCCAATAGTAAGATGGTGTTCCTTAACTTTCGGGGTGCCAAAAAATATAAAGTTAACGTGAGAGGTAAAAATAAAAATAAAAATACGGTTGAACTAAATAGCACGATTTTTATCCTCCGTAATTCTCTGATTGTTTTTGAAAGGATGGGTCCTCACCCAGCAGGACTCTTTTGACTACTTTCTCCGTAGATTTCCCATCATGCCAACTGCAGAATCGTTCATAAAATGCAGCGTATCTATCGGAGTACCGCTCATTTATCTCAGCAATGTTCGCAATTGCATCAATGACAGCATCACTTGTCCGCAGCAATGGCCCTGGGCCTTCATTTTCAAAATCCAGATAGAACCCTCTTAATTGGTCCCGATACTTATCAAGGTCATACGTAAAGAATAAAATCGGGCGCTTAAGATTGGCGTAATCAAAAAATACAGAAGAATAATCAGTGATGAGAATATCCGAAATCAGGTATAATTCAGCAATATCATCATACTTTGAAAGATTGAACGCAAAGCCATCCAAGCCTTCCACATTAATATCATCCGCAATAAAATAGTGCATCCTTAGTGCGACCACATAGTCATCCCCAAGGGTTTCCTTCATTTTGTGTAAATCCAGCTGCAGTTGAAATTTATACTTGCCAGGCTCATAAAAGTCATCGTCCCGCCAAGTTGGTGCATATAGTACTACCTTTTTGTTGTCAGGTATTCCAATGTTTTTCTTTACTCTTGCCACAATTTCTTCTTTTTGCGGTGAGTAAAGAACATCATTTCTTGGGTAGCCGAACTCCAGCATTTCGTTATCAAACTTAAAAGCGCTTCGAAAAATTTCCGAAGAATAGCGATTCGGCGATAATAAATAATCCCAGGCACGTGACTGCATATAGAAATCCCGCTTATATCTTGGATTGGCTGAATAGACATCCTTCATATCAAAAACCAATTTTTTAAGCGGGGTACCATGCCAGGTTTCTAAAAAGACATTTCCCTCGCGTTTAACAAGATGCAGCGGCTGCCGCATATTATTAATCCAGTATTTTGATACCGCAAAATAGTAGTAATAGGCAAGGCTGAATCGTTTCACAATTTTTGCATTCCCAGGGATTTGACGATGTTTATCATTAAATACCCAAATACATTTATAATCAAGATTGTTTTCAATGATATATTCGTAAATATTACGGGGACTATCCGAATAGTTTTTTCCTAAGAAACTTTCAAAAATAATGTAATTATCTTTCATCGGGAATCTTAAGAAAAATTTATTATAGATGTACCTTTTAAGCCTAGTGAACCCTTTTATCGCATTTTTAAAATCCCTTGCTTCTACATGGAATCTATATCCTTTGATGAATTTATTTTTATTTCCAGCCCGTAACTGGTTCACTTCCCTTTTAATATGACTAGGCTGGGAAGTAATGCTCGCTGGATTAAGTATTTTCATCGCGGACGACAATAAGTTAAAGAATTCATCTAGGTGTTTTTGATCTTTAAAGATATTAATAACCTGTCGTCGGTAAAACCTGAGAAGGAGCCCGTCCAAATATTCCTTAACTGGTTGAGACGTTCCATACTGCTGATTCATTTCCATATAGACTTTGATAAAATCACGGGTTCTCTCTTGAATAGAACGTTGAACGAGACTTGGATTAGAAATCGGGTCATTACGAACACGTTGAAAATATGTACGGATATTTAAGCTTGGTAAACTTTTGACGTATAAGAGAAACGGGATGATCCCTGATATATCTGTGGCGCCTTCTGTTCCCTCATAGAAGCGAACCATATGTTCTTTGATAAAACTGCTCCGAATCAATACATTCAAAATACTTCCGCTATGGAATATTTTTTGACTTGGTTTAGGGGTCACGATGACTTCTAACGGCTGTGGAACCTCTAAATCCGTCGGCCTCAATAATCTTTTGGTTCTCCCTGCAATCGCAGGTGCCTCCTCAATATGAGCCAAAAGGATTTCAATCGCTTCTTCTGCTAGGATGTCTTCGCTATCTAGAAAAAACACAAACTCCCCTGTCGCAGAACTCAAGCCTTTATTCCGTGAGTAGGCTACTCCCTGTTTTGATTCATTTTTTAAATAGACAATTCTTTTGTCGTCTTGCAACGTTTCAATGTATCCTGTATTTTCTGCATCCGAACCATCATTTATGATAATAATCTCCAAATTCATATAGGTTTGTGATAATACGGAATTTAAACAGTCTCCGATGAATTCCATGGAGTTATAATACGGGATTATGATTGATACCGTCGCTTTTTGTTTAGTATACATACTTTTTCTGTCACACTCCCTGAAATTTCGACAATATTCCTATTAGATTTTAACAATTAATCATTGTTATGTATAGAATTTGTTAATTCATACAATTTAATCTGTTTGTAATTTATTTGTGTTATGAAAATAACAGAAAATCAAGTAAAATGATTGGGGACATACTGTAGATAGACACCATAAGGAGAAGGATCCAACATATGAGAAAGTATTACTTAGATTGGCTGCGTGTTTATGCAATTATTGCAGTCGTAATGATTCATGTTAGTGCTGGCGTTGTTTTAATTAACCTTTTTAAGCATAACTCTAGCTTTTTTCTGGCTGGAAATCTTTATGAAACACTTTCACGCTATGCCGTTCCCATTTTTTTCATGATTAGCGGTGCCCTCATGCTGGGCAGACGAGAGGATCTTCAGATTAAAGGATTCTTGCTGAAAAGGACAAGTAAAATTTTAGTCCCTTTAGTATGCTGGAGTTTTTTCTATTATTTATACAAAGTTTCGAAGGGAACCTTTGAGTTTTCAGTGCCGCAATTTTTCCGTTATTTATTAACTGATCAAACTAACTACCATTTATGGTTTATGTATGTGATTTTAGGTCTATATTTGATTACCCCCATTCTTGCAATTTTCATCAAAAATGCCAAACGGGTAGAAATTGAATACTTTTTACTGTTATGGGGAATCGCAACAGTGGTAAGTGCATTTGTCAGGTATTTCTTCGGATTTACCTATAAATTAGAACTGAACCATGTCGCTGGAAGTATTGGATTTTTTGTGCTGGGCTATTACCTTGACCATTTTGATTTCACAAAAAGAGCAAAACGAAGTATATACATAGCGGGTTTAATCGGGTTCGTGCTGACCTTTATCTTGACCTATTGGTATACAAAAAATAGCAATGGTCAACTTGATACGTACTGGTATTCCAACTTTGCGCCTAATGTCGTGTTGGTTTCCATGGGGATCTTTTTAGGGATGAAGTCGCTGAACATGAAGAAGGCACTTCCTCCAGTGCTTAATTTACTCAGCATCTATAGTTTTGGAATCTATCTTGTCCATGCTTTAATTATCTACTTACTTAAGGATTACTCGCTGTTCCTTGATAGTAATCAGATTCACCCATTGATATCCGTACCAGTCAACATTATCATCATCCTCATCATCAGCACACTTGTGGTTTATGTCATTAAAAGGCTGCCACTTTTAAATAAGCTGATACCCTAACCACATCAAAAGGGCTGCCTCTGCGGCAGCCCTTTTTGTGTTCTACTATTGTAAGTAAATTTTAATGGTATCGCGGTCAAATACATTTTAAACCTTATTAAATGGTAAGATTATAATCGCTTGTCCTTCCAAAAATTCTTTACTATATGTTTTTGCGGGTTATAGACCTCTAATGTATAGCCTTTTTTACGCAGATAATCAATAATAATTGGAAGCTGCTGTGCTGTTCCTTTTGAATCATGGAATAGAATCACGATTGGTCCCTTTTTACCTTTGAGTCCTGATTTAACTCTTGATGTAATCGTTTTGGGACTTGTTCGATTATATTTCCAATCAAGTGTATCAATGTCCCAGTCCCACATCTTAAAGCCCTTTTTCGCTAATGCATCCCGTAATGGTTTCTTCATATAGGGTTTGCTTCCATAAGGCGCGCGGGTTAACAAACTATTAAACTTTGAAACTCTTAACAAAGTTTGCCGTGTTTTTTCCATTTCAACTGCAACGTTTTTAGAACTTCCACGATATAATTTTTTAACACTGTGGGAAACACTATGTAATGCTGGATAATTCCCTTCTTTAATCATCCTCTTAACGGTTTTTGGATTCCGTTTAATATTACCTTCAATCATAAAAAAGGTCGCATGCGCTTGTTTCTTTTTCAAAATATCAAGTATTATAGGCGTGTATTGATTTGGTCCATCATCAAAGGTCAGATAAACAACCTTACTAGCTTTTTTTTCGTTTGCGTATGTTTTATTTGTTGAAAAAAGGCAGGTACTAAGCAGCAGCAACATCGCTAGAATGACCGTGGTTGTTTTTTTTAACATATCTTTTTCCCCCTCTAAAATAAAAAACTCTAAATCTTCTATTCTAAGATATGCAATTGACACTTTTCCTTTTTTCCTTAAGTCCCGTGCAAAAGAAAAATCCTCAATGATGAATAATCCTGCATTATTCCAAACAACCTATGGATACAATTAGATCGTTTTCCTGAGGTGAATGATATATGGAAGATAAACCATTTATTTTTTCTAGAAATATGACCGCGATTGCAAAGGGACTTGCCATCGTCTTAATGGTCTATCACCATTTATTTGCTTTTCCCAACCGTATTGCTGCTGTCGATTATAAGCCGATTATGATGGTTGATAACTTACCTTTAGACCAGCTCATTGGTGAATTTGGGAAACTATGTGTGGCAATTTTCCTATTCTTAAGCGGATTGGGTCTTTATAAAAGCTTCGAATCAAAACATAAATTCACCTTTCGCCAGGGGTTCAAAAGAGCAATCAACTTTTTTACACTTTATTGGCTTGTCTTTTTTATTTTTATTCCGATTGGCCTCAAATATTTTGATGATACGGTAAGGTATGCGTGGAACTCTAAACTTTTTATTTATAATTTATTTGCCCTGATTCATACCTATAATGGCGAGTGGTGGTTCATCTCTGTTTATATTGAATTGGTACTGCTTTTCCCTGTGATTGTAAAATTGGTTGAAAAATGGCCAACTTTGACAAGTTACCTCTCATTTATTTTTTTGTTTCTTTCTGCTTTCTTTTTACACGTTGATGAATTTTTTTCTAACTTGGAATTAGTTCAGATTGCAATCAACCATTTAGGTACGTTATTTCAATGGCAAATCATGTTCATTACCGGGACCTACTTTTCCAAATATTCTTTATTTGAAAAAATGGATGCATTTTTCTCTAAAGTACACTTAAATAATAAAATCGTGTTTATGCTGCTTCTTGTTCTCTACTTTTATTTTAGACAATACTCTTTCAAATTTATTATTGAAACAAGAGGCCCTGAAATAGAAGGAATCTTTAACTACTCAGATTTTATTCTAGCACCTATGGTGATTTTCTCGTTTGTGAAACTAGTTCAAAATATCACCATTCTAGAGTGGTTATTCCTACAATTAGGGAAACACTCAACGATTATTTGGCTGACACATACCTTTTTTATTTATTACTTTTTTCAAGAAATGAGCTTTGCACCTTACTATTCAACTCTAATCGTGATTTGGGTGTTTATCTTAACCATCATGGTTTCAATCGGAATAAACTTCATAATCCGTCTGGCTCATATACCATTTTTCAAAAGAACGAGGATGGGAACGTCTTAATAATAACTAATTGCTTGACTTCCAAACTGTTTCCATCCCTCAACAAATGATTTAATCGGGCGCTTTTTATTCTTTGTTCCATCTAATGGATCATTGAAATAAACATATTTGGAATCATAACCAGTAATCACAACCGAATGTTCTTTATAGGTAATTCGAATCATTCCATGTGAGGTATACCATGTCTGCCAATAAGAATTAGGAACACGGCTGAACCAGCTTGTATTAATGATCCAGACTGGATGACCGGCACTAACATAGCTTAAAATCGTATCAAAAGATTTTCCAGTCAGATTTTTAATTCGATTTGGTTTATATTTTTCAGCCAAAGCTTCAATGGGTTTGTTAAACACGCCGAATCCCGGTTTATTGAAGGTATACATATTGCCGACAAACCCATAGTTAGGATGACCAAAATAGATTTTGCCATTTTTTCGTTTCAGTGTGGCCGGGTCCTTTTTCACTTGTTTGGCGAGTGTCATTTTATTTACTTTTATACCAGTATAATTCAATAACATTGTTATACTTGTTACTTCACACCCACGTGGTAATTCGGGCATTTGTTTAACCATCGGTACATTAAGTATTCTCTTTTTTTGTCTTTTCTGTGATTTGACGATGACTTTTCTTGATAAGCTTTTATTTTTTGCTGAATCTACTGAATAAATCTCCAATATACTTCCAATTTTTTGCTGTGGAATTGGAAAAGAATAATTCCCGTTTTTGTCCGCAGCTTGCTTTAAATAATATTTTGAATTCCTTTTTACATATACGATTGAATTTGCCTCTGCCTTCCCTTTAATCGTAAAGGATTTATTGGTCAGATTATTTACCGTAGGTATTTTCGGCGGAGTTTTATCAATCACGCCAGTGGCTGCCTCTGTCTTACCCGAATTGGCTGCCAAAAGCAGCAAAATAAACAAAGATACGATCCATTTGATTCTCTTCATTTCTTTCAACCCCTCCTATTAGAATGATGTAAAAAAGCTAGGGGTGGATGCTCCCTAGCTAAGACGATAAAGTTACATGCTTACACTAAGATCGGTAATATATTTACTAGCGACATATCCAACTCTTCCACCGATATCAACAACATAGTAATCTTTATCCCTTTTGAAAAAATAGTAATCTTGATTTTTATTAATATAGGCAATGACCTTACCTGAAGTGGTTTTGTCGACCACAGGTGTTTTTGCCTTCATTTTAATAATGCCAATTTGGGGAAGATTTGTAGCCCAGCCGCTTACCGTTGCTTTCTTTAAGGAAACCACCGATTTCTTTTCGATATAACCGGTTCCTTTCCCAAATTTGACGCCAAACCAAGTACCCTTACTTGAGATAATTTTCAGAGTTTGGTATTTTTTCAATGTTCCAATCGCAAATGCTTTGCTGCTATTTTGATAGATAGTTACATCTGCTTTACTCTTAAAATATGGAGCGGAAGCCTTCGCTTTATGATGCTTATTAACGATAGCTGCTAACCCAGCAATGACCTTTTGTGACTTCTCATAGGAAATACCTCTTGTCATAATCGCTAATACGTAAGGGTTTTTGTCATACACAATCGCTGCATCGTTATAGATTCGATCCATTGGAATCATCCCTACCTTGTGGGCAACAGCTGTGCCCTTAATCCCACGCGGTATCGTTGTATTATAGACGGTCTTTTTCAAATAGCCGACAAGTTCTTTTCCTAGCGGGCTTTTATTCGAGAATAGATAGAGCCTTTTCGCATAAATCGTTAAATCTTTTGCCGAAGTTAAATTTTGCCCATTCGGATAGGCATACTTGCCGCCCACGCTTTTCATATATTTAATAAAATTTTGTTGTCCGACTCGTTCCTTTAACATGATAAAGGCAATATTATCACTATAAATCATCACTTTTTTAACCAAATCTCGAATCGTGTAGGACGTTCCAACCTTATCTTTTTGAATGACGCCACTGCCGCCATAGTAATGATAGCTCTTGTATTTCAACTTCTGATTTAAATTGATCTTGCCTTTAGCTGCTTGCTCCATAATATAGAGTGCAAGCGGCAGTTTAATCGTACTTGCCGCACGGCTAGAGGTCTTCCCTTTAATTTGAAACGTTTCCCCTGTAACCAAATCCTGATACTGGAGCATAACCAGACCGCCAGATTTTTTTATGTACTTGTTTAGTTCAACCGATACCTTCTTAGTAAAATCCTGATGCGCTGTTAATTCAGCTGCACTAGCCTGTGGGCTCGGTATAATCATGGAAAATACGAAAATAGCAATAATTATTCCTATTAAAAAACGTCCTGCCTTCAACTCTTTCCCCATCCTTCACAAAATTCTAACAATATACTAATTTTAACAAGAATATCCATTTTTTATATACCTTTTAAAAAAATGATTTTCATATTAAATTAATGAAAATCAAGTGGTTAGCATAAAAATGCACACGTAATTCATCTTCATGAAATACGTGTACATTGGTCTATTTAGTTAAATATGTCGAATAACTTAGACCATCAAATGTATAATAAACCTTCCAATACGTATAGTAGCCGAAAGAGGTAATAGGTTTTTTCGGGTAGAAATAGTAAGTTTGCCACGACTGTCCAGTGGTAATCCAGTCCTTCGGAGAATACGAGTAAATGACTTTGCCATTATTAATTTGCTGTACTTTAGTTACTTTTAGATTGCTATATCCACGGTTGTTTACATATAGATAGCCATTGTTATAGTAAATATTATAATTGGCCGAGAAATAATAGCTTGGCTGCTCACGAATATCTAAGGAAAGTTTTTTTGTTTTGACTTTTTTGGTGCCCTTTTGCCGTACATCTACAGCCACTTTGTAATCCCCATCATAATAAGGCGCCCAATATAATGATTTATTGCTGGAGTAATCCTGGACCGTGTACCAGTAGCCGTATCGATAGACTCTAAAGCGGTACTCTAAATAAGAACCTTTCGATTTTGCCGTAAAGTAAAAGTATGTTCCTGCAGCCTGCTTTGTACTAATATCTGATTTTAACGTTGGTGTCGAGAAGTACGATGGCTTAAAAATGGTAAAATTGCCTGTTTTCGTTGCTGTCTTTTTTGATAATTTGCTTCGGACTGTTACCTGTACCTTTGCAGCCCCGGCACTTTTTGGCTTCCAATAGGTGTAGTTTCTGGCTGAATAGTTCTGAATGGTTTTCCACTTTTTATTTTGGTAGACACTAAATTTGTATTCAAGGTTAACGCCTTTTCCCGCTGCCGACCATTTAATCGATGTAGAAGTCGGACGAGGAGAGGACATATTCGCCTTTAATGAAGTTACATAGACCTTGCCATCGGTAATGTCATAACTTATTTGCTTTGTGACGATTCGGTTTGGATATTGTGACCTGCGAACTTCCACTTTCAGGTTATATCTTCCTGAACGTGTTGGTTTCCATGAATAATAGTTTTTTGCGCCGAAAGATTGGACAACCTTTCCATTAACAGAAAATTGATATTGAAGGCCACTTTTATTGGTCTTCGCCCATAAGTTTATCGTCTTACCACTCAAATAGGGAGATTTAATATTTGGTGCAAACGAAGTAATCGCAAAATCAGGTTTATAGGCTGTAATTGTATATGATATTTCCTTTACCACTACTGCACTAGGAAATGCGGGATCTCTTACCTCAACTTTTATCTTATATGTACCGGGAGCTGTTGGTGTCCACTGGTAGGCATTTGAGGTACTGAAAGTTTTGACAATTTTGTTTTGAATAGAATATTGGTATTGAAGCCCCGTTTTACTTGCACTTGTTTGAAATGTTATCGTTTTTCGTTCGATTTGAGGGGATTGTAGATTAGCAGTCGGACTATCGATAGTGAAATCTGCGTCATATAATACTTCAGGCCAGAGGTAATAAGGCTGGCTTCCTATGTAGGAATATTCATCTGCATTTACAGAGATATAATAGATTCCTTTTTCTAATTTTGTATTCAAGTACCTATAATAATAGTCAGATTCATCATCATAAAAATAATCACTGCTGGCTACGGTATTACCGTTCACATCATAGATTGTTATAGCATACTCATCATAATAATAGTGGTTATCATAAGACTCATCATTGCCTAAAAATGAGTATAACGTAAACTCACCTTTTCTTTGCATTTCTATTTTGTAAAGATCTTTGTCTTCTTCACTTATAGTCCCTTGAACTTCATCTAGGGAGTGAATGGTCTGATTTACATCCTCAAATGTATCATTTGGTTCCACTTCTGTTACTACTTGGTTGTCCTGTTTCTTAAACCCAGCTTTTACATCAGACTTCTCTGCAAAGGCAATGTTTAAAGAAAAGGTAAATGACAGTATTAAAATAATTGAAGTAATAAATATCCTTTTCAATTTCGGTTCCTTCCCCCTATTGGAATTTTTTATCCAATAAATATTTTACCATATTAAATGGGATATATATCCTATCCTATTAAAATATTTTTCTAGTATTTAGGTACTTTTCTACTATTAAATTTCATAAAAATACCCCCGATAAGCTTAAGCTCGGGGGTATCAAATAACTTATTTTTATACAGTTACATGCTTCGTTTCCATCACTTTGCTTGGAAATTGGAAAACGGAAGCTGCCATATTCGCTGAACCTTCGTTAAAGTAAATCGTAAAATCTTAATGGTTCTTAACACCAGTTACGACTGGAGGTGTTCTATCGATAGTGAATACAATAGATGTTACATTACCTGCCATATCTGACACTACTAAAGTGTATACTCCTTCTTTAGGAACTACAGTGCCTGATTCCACTGGCTTACCATTTAATAATCCACCTAACTCATTAAATTTTAGGATAACAGCCTTTTTATAGATGCCATTGTCATTAACACCAATTACCACTGGTGCTGTTTTATCAATCATAAAATGAATGGTTGCTTTGTTGCCTGCTTGATCGGTTACTACTAATGTGTAGGTTCCTTCTTCTATTACAACCTTTCCACTTGTGAATTCATTACCATTTAATATAGCTGTTCCATTATCAAAGGTAATCGTTACATCATGATTGTAGATGCCATTATCAGATACACCAGTGATTGCTGGAGCCGTTTTATCAATCGTGAAATTCACAACGACTTGATTTCCTGCAGCATCTGTTACAACAAATGTATAAGTTCCTTCAGCAGACACCGTAGTTCCGCTTGTAAACTCATTACCATTTAATGTTGCCGTCCCATCGTTAAACGTGATAGTTACATCTTGATTGTAAATTCCATCTTCAACTCCACTTACAACTGGAGCGGTTTTATCAATTGTAAATGTTACCGTTGTTTTGTTGCCAGCTGCATCTGTTACCACTAATGTGTAGCTTCCTTCTTCAGTTACTACAGTTCCATTAGCAAATTCTTGATCATTTAATGTTGCTGTACCTTCATCAAAAGTAATTGTTACATCTTGATGATAGCTTCCGTTATTCTCTACTCCTGTTACATCAGGACTTGCAGTATCAGTGCCTACTAATTCAGTAGTGTTTCTTACACGAATACGTTCACCTTGTGCAAATGCACCTGATAAACCGACTGCTTCTAATGTGTCACCCTTTTTGAGAACAGGTACTGAACCGCTCTGATTCACGATGTAACCATCCGTAAATACTAACACTTCGCCAGTTCCATCATTAATGACATAAGAATTTTCGTCATACTTAGATACGACTTTACCTTTTACCTTAACAAGTAGACCTTGGTTTAAAGCAGATGTTGCTTCCCCAGTTGGTACCAGTTTTGGCTGGACAGGTTCACTAGATCCTAGTTTAATAACGTCTTTCGCGAAGCTAGTAAACTCTAACTCTTTGTTATTTTCAAATGTTTTAATATGTCCATAAACACGAACCTTGTCGCCGAGTTTCAATGACCCATCTGGTACTTCTAGGAACGCCATAATACCGCCTGTAGCATCTTGAAGATAGAAAGCATCAAAGAAATTACCTGCTGGAGTAGTTACCGTTCCTTCTACTACTACATCTGTTTCATCAGCTAATTGACGAACATCAGCTATGTTTGCCACTTTCATTTCACGATGTGCTAACCAGTTTACAGCATTGAACGTAAATTCATCGTTACCTTTCGGTTCATACGATTCATCCATTTGTTTGTTGTTAAAAATATTCATTCCTGAAACAATGATACGGCCATTTTCACCAATTTCCTCTGATGCGATTAATGGAATTTCTGAGCCGCCTGATGTGTCAGAAACTGCATCATAAGTGTATCCACCTTGGATATTTCCTTGGTACGTTGTTTCATTACCTTTTGCTAAAATTGTCACCTTACCAGTTTCTGTGAGCTTACCATTATTTACACCGGACAAACTTCCACCGCTATAGTAATCAATGAAAGATACTCTGTCGGTAATATGGTTGGATACAAGTCCTGGATGTACTCTGACTGCATAAGGGCTAACCGTTGGATCACTCCAGAAGTTACCGCTCTTACTTAAGTCAAATACTCCATCATTCCCCATACGGATAGCAGAACCGATATTACCTAATAGGTCATTATTAATAGTAGGGTCTGCACTGTTATTGCTCTTTCCTGCCATTAATAAAGATCCGCCGTTTTTCACGAATTTCGCAACAGCAGCATTTTCTTCAGCAGTTAAGCCAATTCTTGCATTTGTTAGTACTAATACTTTTACATCTGCTAAAACTTCATCTGTAAGGGCAACTTTATTTTCAGCTACTGTGTAGCCCTCTTTTTGAAGCATAAGCGTAAATGCAGTTAAGTTATTTTTGTATGTTCCACTGTCACTGCTCGTATTTTCGTTACCATGGTTGGCATCGATTAATACTTTAATACCTAGTGGTTCTTTAATTTTTACTGGTAATGAATATTTTACATCTCCAAGGTCTAGACCTTCATTTGATGTTACTACGACAATTAATTGATGGTCCCCTTTGATCGGACTTGCCCATGTTGCTGTTGCAGTTGCAGAGTTCTTCGTTAAAATAGAAGAAATATTATTTGTTCCAATGAAATTCTCAGGATTCACTTCATCGTAATAGAAGTCTACCTTTAAGTTTTTCACAACCTCTGTTCCGTTGTTAGCCACAGTTGCCTTTAATGTTGCTGGGTTGCCGCCAACAATCACATCACCGTCAATATCAATTCCGTTTACTTTTACATCAACAGATTCTTCTTTTGACCAGATTGGTGAAGAATAAATTCTTTCGCCATCCATTTGCGTAACCTTAACAACAAACCATTGCTGGCCGCCGGAAACTGTATAAGTTGGTGTCCATGTGAAGTCTTTTTCCATTGGTGTAATAGAATCAACTACTTGTCCACCGTTCGTAATTAATTCAACTTTAGAAATTCTATCATCTGACTTATAAGTAGTTGGAAGATAGCTATAGTCTGTACTATTCTTCGCTTCTGCTACTAAGTCACTACCCGATATTTTAAAGTTTAATTTTTTGCTATCAACTGTTGAACCCATATAATAGCCATTTGCTAAAACATCTAGCGTGAAGTTTGGATCTTCTTCCATGTATACACGCATATTACGCATCGAATGAAGTAGTGATGCTTCTGAAAGATCATCCGCAACGATTACCGTACGAGCGTTTACTTCTCCCCATGTTCCTTCATGGTTATCTTCACCATAAGTAGGGGCAACATGCCAGCCTAAATCTAGTGCTGAGAAGAATTTGTTTTCAGCATTGGCATAACCATAATGTCCTGATCCGTTACCAACCTCTAACATTGTAAATAATTTGTCTACATCAGAATTGTACGGTTTAAAATTGTTGAAGGCATTGGAAGACATATCTGGGTGGTTAAATTGACCCACGATATCATCATATGTCATAACCCATGCATAGTATTGATTCAAGTCTTGGTATTGCTTTCCATTGATGTTTCTATCGATAAAGTTTTGAGTTCCAAAGATATTTGAGTGGCCCCAAGTTGTTGAAGTCATTTCAAATGCTGGGAATACTACATATTCACCATTCTTTGTATATTGAGTTGCTAAGTTTTTCGTTAATTGCCACTGGTCTCCACCAGTACGTTCTTGCATGTTATCACGAACTACCGTATCAGTTCCCAACTTTTCAGGGTCGATATCGTGTGAGTGATCCGAGAACGCAAACCAATCATAATGATGCGCTTTACCAGCTATTAACGCAGCTTCTGGAGTACCAGCACCATCGTGAGAGATGTTTGTATGATTGTGTGTTGTACCACGGTAATGATTACCACCAGAGAAACGAGGTACCACTTCAAAGGTCCATTCTTTCACAGCCTCGTTGCCTTTTACGTCTTTAGCTATCACCTTTACAGTGTGAACGCCAAGTGCAAGTTCTTCTTCAGGTGTGTATTTAACCTGTGTTTTGCTGATTGTTGCAGCAGGAGCTGTAAGCTCGTTACCATCCAACCACATTTGCACAGACCCTTCTTCAATTCCACTTGGATCGTTAATTAAAGCAGTAATTTCAGGGTGTGGACTTTCCACTCTCGTTTCATTTTGTGGTTTTTCACCGCTGATTGTCGGAGCATCAGTATCTTCTTTTAATGTTACGGTAAACGGTGCTTCTTTTGTTCCTGCTGATTGAACTTGAATACCTGCCTTAGCTTCAATGTAATATTCGAAGCCATCTTGAGGTACATTTGCAGCTTCTAACGTAACTGTATAGCGGCCCTCGCTGCCTTTAGCCATTGGTAATGCAGTGTAATCAGTCGTACCAGTAGCTCTGTAATAAGTTGTTACAGATTCTGCACCATCCGCATTGGCTGCAAATTCTACATTTACACCTTTGTAAACTGATGTTAATGCTGTGTGTGTTATGCCAAGAATTGGCGCGATGTCACTAAGCTCTCGCGGGAAAACTTGGTATCCATTTTGCGGATTAACATTTGAAGAAAATTGACCTAATACACCTGTAACTGTATAGCTTTTACCAATCACAAGGTCTGTATCAGGTACGATTCCTGTTGGACTCATAACCCTTATCGTTGTACTTTTATTGTTTGCATCTACGAAAGTTACATTATAGTTTGCACCAGAAGCAGCTACGGCAGAAACTTTACCAGTTACTGTAACCAGCGTTCCTTCAAGCGGCTCAGCAGTTGCATACGTATTTAAATCAAGGATCGTTAATTGTGTAGGATTTGGTATTGAATTACCTTCACTGATTTTCTTAATGGATACTGGTTCAAATTCAGCTAAACCATTATACACAATGACTTTTCCTGTCATTCTTAATTTATCACCTTTTAACACATTGTATGGTGTAACTAAGGAAGAATTAAAAACGTTAATGCCTGCAGTGTCGTCTTGGATAAAGAAGTTTTGCTTTTGTGTTCCAAGAATTTGATTGTCTACTGTTGCAACCCCTTCAACAGTAAAATACTTATTTAAGTTGATCGTTTTTCCATTTGCATCAGAAGCACGAACATCTGCAAGCTTTGTCACCACTGATAAATCAGCTTTTGTAACTGCTACAGGCGTACTTTCTAGCATAATTCCTTTAGCGGAGCTTGTAATTTGTGTTACATAAACGGTATCAGGAGCATCCGCGATCGTTGTTGAAAAATCACCTGCTGTACCTGATTTTAACTGTTTTAATCTTTCAGATGGATTAGCTGTATCATTTGGATAAATATTAATCGTAGAGTTTGCTACAGCAGCACCTGTATTTCCAGTTAAATTACCTTGACCATTAATAACGGCATAATTTAATTTTGCACCTGTGATAGATGCACTAGGTGTGGCAATATTCACTTGAATGGCCGCACTTTCATCCATATCCGCTTGTGTTGCTGCAAAGTATAAAGATGTGAATGTTTTATCCGTCGTGAAGTTTATTGTAAAGGTTCCATCTTCTGCTGCTGTACCTGTAGCAAGAGCAGTTCCTTTAGTGGCACTTTCATATACTTTAATAACAGAGTTTGCCGCAACCGCATCTGCAGCACCTTTTACTGTTACTTCAGTACCTTGTTGGGTAACTTGAATATTAATTCCTTTTGGCTGCAAGCTGGTTACTGGAACCATTGGAGTTTCTGGTGTGCTAGCAGTATTTCTTACAGAAGTAATAGCACCAGTGTAAAAGTCGGCAGCATTGTCATCAGTATCCCATGCATTCCCTTTACCTGGAGCCGGATCAACGTTCGCATATGGACGACGTTGAACACTTGTTGTATTAGATGGAGCTTTTGTTGCAGCAGAACCTTCAAATGAAGTTGCTCCGCCCATACCAACGAAATCAACAGTATCCGCTGGTTTTGCACCTGATGCAGCTGTTGTTTTGTCCTTGAACAAGGCAATTTTTGCACCACCGCCAGCCATTGTTAATGCACCCGTTGCATCTGGGGTTGGTAGATTTGCACCAGTTGCCCCACCACCTTCAGCAATTAGGTAGTAGCCATGTGCTTTAATTGTCCCTGCTAATGGTGTAACCTGCCAAGTAGTTCCTGTTGTGGAAGCATATTGAACAGACCATCCGTCAAGAACAACATCTTGATTGGTAGGGTTATATAACTCGATAAAATCCTTGTTATATGGTGCCCCTGAGTTACCTCCCCCGCCAAAATATTGAGAGATAACAATATGATCAGCCATATCTGCATGTGCTCTAATACTTAGACCACTTGGCAAAAAGGTACTGATCAATAGAAGTGCTGCCATGAACATGCTCGTCCAGCGCTTAAACTCCCTATGTTTTGCTTTCATCCATCTACCACCCTTTGTAGTAATTTATTTTACCCTAGTAAAAAACGCTTACATTTCTTTCACACCAAGGGAATATATTACTCTATAATTCTATAAAATTTTCAGTACTTTGGATATAGAAATATTTATACAAATTATTTCTAAATAGCCAAAATAATTTTTCAATACTGTATACAAATTCACATAAAATGTGATTATATTAAGGAGGTTTTACCTTTATTATTCCTATTGGAAAATTTAGTTATTTTATCGAAAAAATATTCAGGAGGTTCATTCGTGCTTTCGTTTTCCCTCAAAATTCAACAAATTGTGAGTTATTTTGATAGAAGCCGTTATTTCTGTAGTTTACTATCCATCCTTCTTATTACCTTACTTTGTTTCCCTAAACTCGCCAATGCCCATGCATATAGTGCTAGTTATACAAAAATAACAATGGATGAAAAGAAAACTGAGTTAGTATTCACCCTTGATACTTTATCCCTTATAGAACTATTACCCGATATTGACCTAAATAAAAACTGGGTACTTGAAAAATCTGAAGTAAAAAAAGAGCAGCATCATATTGAAGAATTAATTACTGAAGGTTTGACCTTGGACAAAAACAACAAAGAAGTTACTCCTAAAGTAGAAACAATGAAGTTAGTAAAAAAAGAAAACAAAGAGTTTCTTTCCACGACGATGACCTTTCCGGCCTTTTCCGCTGGGGATACAATCGTTTATAATGATGGCTTTTATTTTAATGATACGGGGACGAATTATGTTGATTTAATTTCGGCATCTTTTATGGGCCAAACGAGTGAGGCCGTATTACAGGGAAAGGAACGGACTTGGACCATTCTTTTAACTGAGGTACAGCAGGAACAAGGTCAGGATCAAACCACCCAGCCTGCGCCTAGTACGGAACAAGATCAACCCAATGCAACTGCGCCAGAACCACAAACAACCACTTCTTCTTGGTTTTCATTTTTCAAATTAGGGATGCTCCATATTATTACTGGCTATGATCACCTATTATTTCTATTTGCCTTGTTGTTAAGAAAACAAACCCTCAAACAGTATTTATCTATTGTTACATCCTTTACATTGGCACACAGCATCACCCTTAGCCTTGCCGTATTAGGTTGGATCACGTTACCTTCGCCTTTTGTTGAAGCAACCATCGCCTTTAGTATTTGTTACGTGGCTTTAGAGAATATTTTCCGCAAGGAGATCAGACACCGCTGGAGTATTACCTTTCTTTTCGGTTTAATTCACGGGCTTGGGTTTGCGAGTATCTTAAAAGAAATGGAGATTACTAAAAGCCATCTTGCTGTAGCATTAGTTAATTTTAATCTGGGTATTGAAGCGGTGCAGTTAGCGATTGTTCTTTTACTAGTGCCATTACTTACGTATATTTTTAGATTAAAGATCTCAAGTAGATTCATCCAAATTGGTTCATCAATCATATTTATTTTAGGAGCAATTTGGCTAATGGAACGAATCTTTTCATAGAATTTTATTAAACCGAAAAAACCCCTGAAAAATTCTTTCAGGGGTTTTTCTTGTTAACTAATTACTTTACCGTTACTTTCTTAGCCTTACTTACATTGCCAGCTTTGTCTACTGCTGTGACTTCAACCACTTTGCCAGCTTTTTGTTTTTTAATTGAGATCGAGAACTTGCCATATTTATCAGCCGTTTTAGAACCAATCACTTTGCCGCTCACTTTTACAACGACATTTGAATAGGCTTCTGCTTTACCGGTTACTTTGGTAGTTTTCACAGTAATTTTATCAACAGAAGGTGTGCTTGGAGCTTTTTTATCAATCGCAAATTGAACAGTTGTTTTGTTTCCGGCAGCATCAAATACCACTAATGTGTAGCTTCCGTCTGTTTTCACAACTGTTTTCGTTGCAATAGCTCTTCCATTTAATAAAGCTTTACCTTCATTAAAGTAAATAACTACATCTCTTTTGTAAAGACCATTATTAACTACACCACTGACTACTGGAGCAATTTTATCTAGAACTTTAATTGTTGTTTCACTCTTATTGCCAGCTCGGTCTGCCACAACTACTTTTAAAACCGTACCCGCATATTGTGCAGCTGGTAATGTTACAGAGAATTTGCCATTTACACCAGTAGTCGTAGTACCAAGAATACCTTTGCTGTTAGATACAGTAACTGTAGAACCAGCTTCAGCTGTTCCAGAAACCACTTTATCTTTGTTACTTACTGCATTTACGACAGCTTTATTCGGAGCAATAACGTCAAGAACGAATGTAGATCCAATTGGACTTAAGTTGAATGATAAATCAACAGAGAATGCGAATAACAGAGTACCTTCTTTAAGTGGCGCCATTAATGGAACACTGAAATTACCGTTTTCATCAGCTGTTAAGTGGACCTTCAAATTGAATCCATTTGTAATATAGACATGTGTTCCTGGTTCTGCACCATGACCTTTAATTTCAGTAGACATATTAGTAACTGGGTCAAATACAGGAGCATTTGGATCAGTTACGTCTTTAACCGTTAACCGAACTTCTTTTAGGTTAAGTGCTTTATCCGTAATCGTAACGACAACTTCAGTTCCTGCTTTTTGAACTGGAATGTCTACAGAGAAGCTTCCATCTTCAGTGGCAGTAGTAGTTTTATTAACGACTCCTGCTGTTACCACAACAGTTGCCCCTGCTTCTGTTTTACCAGTTACAGTTGTTGATTGGTCTGTTACTTCATTAACTGATGCAGTTACTTCTTTATCAAGTATAATTCTATCTTCAATTTGTGCCGCAACTGGTTGTGGTAAGGATTTGAAATACTGGACAAATCCGTCTAAGTCCACAACGTTTGTTACTCGATTTTTACCAGACTTAAGGACCGCAAAGCCGTCGCCGCCGTCTGCCATAAAGTTGTTTACTGTAATTGTGTATTCTGCAGTTGGATCTAATGGTGTACCATTTTCTAAATAGATATCAAGCACCTTGCTGCCGTATGGCTTATTATCACTCCAAGTATATTTCAGACCTGATATTGCCATGATTTTATTATAGCTTGGTGGTGCTTGGAATTGTTGATTTAATAAGGTTCTAATTTGATCCCCAGTGACAGTCATTGTTACTAGATCATTACCAAATGGCTGAACCTTGAATAAATCGCCCCAAGTGATTGTTCCTGCTGGAAGTGGGTTACGAATACCGCCAGCATTCATAAATCCTAATTGAGTGCCTGTTACGGAGCGCATACCATCAGCAATTAAGTTACCCAGTGCAGATTCACCAGAAGCATTGGCCACATTTGTAATTGCAGCAGATGTAGTACCTACTACTTGACTTACAACAGGTTTAATATCTTCTTGATAGCCGTCAAGTTCTGCTTTAATTTTTGCATTTGCTGTAATTTTGCTATGAAGTGTGTCTACCACTTCAGCCTTTGTTTGATCCTTAATCACATCTCCTGTAGTAGGGTCAATGGTTAAGTCAATATCAGAGAAGGCAGTACCATAAGACCAAGATTGAACTAATACTTTTCCATCAACATTTGTATTGAGATATTTATGATCATGTGCACCATAGATAACGTCAACAGCAGGGTCAATCGCTTTAGCCATGTCAACAACCTTACCAGTTGCTTCTGAACCATCAGTTTTTGAAGTTCCAGGATCATGTGCCATTACAACAATCGTATTAACGCCCTGATCCGTTAATTCTTTTGCATATTTGTTCACTGCAGTTACTTCATCAGTGAATTTAACACCCTCTACACCCTTTGGAGTAACAATTGTTGGTGTTTCAGTTGTTACAACACCAATAAAGCCAATTTTAACGCCATCTACTTCTTTAACAGCATATGGAGGTAAAATTGTTTCATTTGTTTTTTCATCGACTACGTTTGCTACAACGTAATCCATTGTTGAACCAGTAAACTTGCCATATTTCTCTTCATATTGCGCAGTTTTCGGATGATCTCCACCGTGAATTAAACGCTTCATTTCTGCTACGCCTTCGTCAAATTCATGGTTACCGATTGTACCAACATCCATTCCGATTTCATTCATCATACGGATAGTTGGCTCATCTTGTAATAATGCAGATACTGGCGGGCTTGCTCCAACAAGGTCACCAGCCTGTATCATTAGAGTATTAGCAGGGTTTACTGCTTCTCTGTCTTTTAGGTAAGCGGCTAACCATTCGACACCCCCAGAGTAATCAACAACTTTACCAGTAGAGTCTTTGACAGATCTCCAAGTATCAAGCTGACCATGGAAGTCATTGATACCTAATAATTGAACATGTATATTTTGGTCTAATTCATACAGTTCGTATCCTGCTTTAGTGGTTGATGCACCAAGATCTTTTACATCTGGTTGTTGCCCAAGGTATGCTTTTGCATCTGGAGCAGAGTGGAAAACAACCTTTGCTACGCCGCCAATCGGTGCAATCTTCCAGTTGTTATCTGCCACAGGATTGATGTTACCTTGCGCACTGATATAATCCATAAGGATTTGACGGTTTTCGAATGGAGAATCTACAACAGGTTTTAAATTCTTCAATTCAGGTAGACCACCGCTTCCGCCAGCACGATAGTTATTAGTCGCAATGATGAATTTTTGGTCCATTTTAACAGGAGTTCCATCCATCATTCTTAGGTTCACAACACGTTCACCTTTTGGTTTCGTCACATCAATGTCGTATTTCACACCATCAATGACATCATAATTGTATGGGCGGAAATCGTAATCAAGTAAATCTTGCGGTTCTGCATTATTCGGGTCAATTGTATTGAATTGTTTCGCTGATTCTTCAATCCACCTCTTCACTTGATCGCCTGTAACTTCAAGAGCCTTTAATGTGTTATCAAACAAATATAAATCCGCGGCACTCTTAATGGTTACATCGCCCTTAGCAATATTTGTATAATCGCCAACGCCACCACGGCCGCCTTTAAATGGAGCTGCTGCTGCAAGGACCGGATAATCTTTATATTCTGTGTTTGCAATCGCCTTTTTCACGTAATCCATCTGTGCTGCATTAACAATTTGTGTGGAAGCGTCATCCATGACACGGGTGAAGAAACTGTGCATTGGAATTTCTGTCGTACCGATTTTTCCACGTACATAAGCAAGTGTTTGCTCATGAACGGCTTGTGCATCACTAACAATTGTTGAGTCTGATGCAGTGTCAGCAGAAACTGGACGGTTAACCGATTTAGAATTAGCCTTATCAACAGTCCACTTGCCATTTGCATCTTGTATAAGTGCTAAATCGAGGACACCTAGGTTATTTCCCCAGAAGCCTGCTTCGACCGCTTGTACTCCATTGATTGTACCATTGGTATTATCAATGCCAGTCTTGCCTGTAAATGATGCATCACCTGGGAAGTTTACGTGTGCATGTCCAAATAGCATGGCATCAATGCCAGGTACTTTTGTTAAATCGTAAACGGCATTTTCTGCAGCTTCTTGACCTTCGGCAGCGATATCACAGCCCGAGTGAGCAATTGCGACAATAACATCTGCTCCATCAGCTTTCATTTGCGGGATAAATTTATTTGCTTGGGCAACAATATCTTTAGTAATGACTTTACCAGTTAGGTTATCTTTATCCCACTGCATGATTTGCGGTGGTGCAAACCCGATGACCCCAACCTTAATCACATGTTCATTGCCGCCAGCATCCTTAATCGTTTTGTCTACAATTTTATAAGGAGTGAAATAGTTAACATCATTTGTTGAGTCGGAATCGTGGTCGTCTTTATAAATGTTAGCGTTTACAATTGGAAATTGTACTTCTTCTTGTACGTCTTTTAAGTAGTCTAAACCATAGTTGAATTCATGGTTCCCAACAATACCTGCATCATATTTTAAATAGTTCATTGCTTTGTAAATAGGATGAGTATCGTTTGGTCCAAGTTTATTTACTTTTGCTACATAACTTGCAAGTGGATTTCCTTGAATCGTATCACCAGCGTCAAATAGCATAGAGTTGTCGACTTCAGATCTAGCTTGTTTGATTAAAGTAGCTGTTTTTGCTAAACCATAATTTGTTACAGGTGCATCTTTGAAATAATCGTACGGCAATACATTAGAATGCAGGTCCGTAGTTTCTAAGATTCGTAGTGTAGCCGTATTCACTGTTCCTTCAGCTTTTGCAGCCTGTGGGAAAATATTCAATGGAACTGTTGTAAGCGCTAACGCTGTTGCTAGAGAAGTATTAAGCATACGTCTTTTCATGCTTCTTTTTATCTGTCTCTTCACACTTTTTCCGCCCTTCGACAAAATAATTAGTATTGCATGACTATTCTACTAACTTTTCCAAAAGAATAATAGACCTTTTTTTAAAAATTTATCATTTATTTACAATAATATTTTTTGAGAATTCATCCTTTTAATCTATTGTTTTAAGGGAACTATCCAATTTCTGATAAATAATTCATGAAAGAATTATTGCCAAAAAATCCAGTTAAAAAATATGTAAGTTTTTCAAATATATGTATTAAATTTCGATAAATTCTGATATTCTAAAATATAGTTCAAAATACCGTTGTGGAGGAAAACTTGATGAGAGCTAATAAAAAGAAAAAGAGAACGTGGCTCCGCGTAACTGGAATTGTGTTAATTTTACTATTAATCGGAATAGGAGTTTATGCCTATTCAGTATATAATTCATTAACAAATGCTGTCGAAACCATGCATCATCCTGTCGACCGTACATCAGAAAAGCGGACTGAGGAAGTATCCTTGCAAAACAAGCAGCCGTTTTCCGTTTTACTTTTAGGGGTTGACCAGCGTAAAGGGGATAAAGGCCGTTCAGACACCATGATTGTTTTATCAATTAATCCGAAGCTTAATTCGGTTAAGATGCTAAGTATTCCAAGAGATACACGTACGGAAATTGTCGGTAAAGGTACAGAAGATAAAATTAACCATGCCTATGCATTCGGCGGCGAAGAAATGGCGATGAACACAGTGGAGCAGTTTTTAGATATCCCCATTGATTACTTTGTAAGAGTGAACATGGAAGGTTTTAAAGATATTGTCGATGCCGTTGGCGGCATAACGGTGGATAATGATTTGGACTTTTCTTATGGAGGCTATCATTTTCCTAAAGGGGAAGTAACCTTGAATGGCAAAAAGGCTCTTGCCTATACTCGAATGAGGAAAGAAGACCCGCGCGGTGATTTTGGCCGCCAAATACGCCAGCGTCAAATTATCCAAGGGGTTATAAAAGAAGGTGCAAGTTTATCATCACTAGCCAATTACAGTGATATCTTCTCTGCACTCGGAAAAAACGTAAAAACAAATCTCACCTTTGATCAAATGGTTTCTATTCAAAAGAACTACAAAAGTGTCGGTGGTAACATCGATCAAATGACCATCAAAGGCAATGGAACAAGAATTAACGGCATCTATTACTTTGTCGTTCCCTCTGACGAAAAAGAGCGACTACAGACAGAAATGAAAACACAGTTGGAAACTACTTAAGGTAAAAAAACAGTCTGCCAGAAGATTTGGCAGACTGTTTTTTATTGTCATTATTCATTCATTTCATACCAATATCCATTTCCTAAGGAATCACGATATTCAATCAAATAATAATACCAGGAATATTTGGAAGGCTTGGTATAGACAAACGTATTAGAACCTGACTTCACCGTATATGACTTTTGGGCAACTTGCGGACTGCCCTCATAGCTATAAACATGAACGGTAGCCGTAACCTGTTGCGTTGTGTTAATTTTCAACTGTAATTGATCGTTATAAATTTGATCGGAAGCTAAGTGAAAGCCAAAACTATGTGAAATTAGCCACGCTGGATTACCTGTTGACGTCATTTTCCCTTTAACAGACTTAAGCCCGTAGGCATTCTTAGCGGTGATGACATAATAATATGTGCCATCCTTTTCTTCGCTGCTAAGCCAGCTAAAATATTGGCTGCCTTCATTTACTGCTTTATCTTGGTCAATGGTTTTAATCTTTTGATTTGATTGATTATAAATTTCAATTGTCACATTTGCTGCCCGTGATAGTTTGTAATGTACCTCACTGCCTTCACCTGGATAAAACATGACGACAGCAGGATAACTTATTTCGATTTTATTAAGCTCGACATGTACATTTCCCGAGTAGATTTGAGTGATATTATACTTATCAACGACTTTAATTTTAAACTGATATAGACCATCGTTAAGCTGGGTGTTGGTATCATCCGTCCCATTCCATGTAAACGAGTGCTGCCCCGCTAATTCGGCTGCATCTGTTTTAATAGTAGATAGTCGTTTACCGCCTTGATAAATTCCAATTGTCACCTTTCCAGGCTTGTTTAAGGTATAGCCGATGGTCATGGTCCCTTTTGTTTTTAAATAATAATCTTTCCCCGTCGCAATAGAAGGTACACGCCAGTCCTGCAGGATCAGCGAAGCGCTGTTCATCTTGGTTAAATTCCCAGCCATATCCTTTAACTGAACGAAATATCGGTATGTGCCTTCAGGGACCAGTTGATTTTTATCATTTTTCCCTTTCCAACTAGCAGTGATTGTTCCAGCGCTCACTTTTTTATTAACTAACTTCTTTATCATGGTCCCTTTTTCATTGACAACAGAGACGACCATATAACTGGTTTCTTTTACATTCACTTTTATAGTGTTCGTGGTTTTTGTATTCATTTTAAAGAGTGTGGATGATAGCGTGATTTTCCCTGTTGGACGGACACTGTCTACTTTTAGCTGAACCTTTTTGGGTTTCCCTTTTTTATTGTGACTATCTGTAAATGACCAGACAATCTGGTAGGTCCCATCCTTGACTAGATGCCCTTTGGTGGTTTTCCCATTCCATGCTAGTAAATGTTTCCCCGCTGAGATGGTCTTTTTGGAAAGAATTTTCTTTACCGTTTTACCAGTCTTATCCGTCACAATAGCAGATACCTTCACTTTTTGTGTCAACTCATAAGGAATGGTAACCTTTCCACTTACATTCGGAGAGTAGGAATAGGTGCCTGACACCAAAATGGCTGGTTTTGTATGGTTAACCACCTTCATCATCGTGCTTTTATAAAAGCTGTCGGACCCGTCGCTGATTTTCACTTCTACTTTATAGGACCCCGTCGAAACAAACTTTTTACTTGTTGATTTCCCATCCCAAGATACGGAGATTTTTGCTCCTGTTGAGGTTTTATTCGATAGTATTTTCCTGACCGTTTTTCCGTGTGCATCCTTAATCGATAAAGAGACCTTGGTTTTACTCGTGGTTTTAAAAGAAAATGCTGCTTTGTTTTTCCCTGTCATGTTATAGGTTTTCGGTGCGGTGATGGTTGAAATTGGGGCAGGTGTATTAGAAAGCGCCTTATATGCATCAATTCTTCCGTACCCGTAATCTTCATCCCATCCCCTGCTGCCAAGATCGACTGTTGATTTTTTAAGAATGGTTTCTACTTGGCTGGCACTTAAAAAAGTGTTCTTTGCCCGGACGAGCGCAGCAATTCCTGATACCATCGGTGCAGCCATGGATGTCCCGTCATAAGAGGCATACGTGCTTCCCGATATCGATGAATAAATATCCACCCCTGGAGCAGCAAGGTCAATATAATTTCCATAGTTTGAAAAGCTGGCAATTCTATCATTTCGATCAATTGCACTTACACCCAACACACCCTCAGATGCGGCAGGATACATCGGGAAAAATGTACTAGAATTACCGGCTGCAGCCACAAGGACGACACCTTTTGATTTAGCATATTTTGTAGCAGACTCTAGTAAATAACTATAGCTATCATCACCAAGGCTCATATTGATAACATCAGCGTGGTGGGCAACGGCATAATAAATAGCTCGGATGACTGTATCCGCACTTGCCTGATTTCCTTGAAAAACGTTAATTGGCATGATCTTTACATCTGGAGCAATCCCAGCGATCCCAAACTTATTAAAACTTGCTGCGATAATGCCAGCAACATGTGTAGCATGTTCATCGGGATCATAACTGGAAGAACCATTTACCGCATTATAGGGGCTGACAATCTTTCCTTTTAGGTCAGGGTGATCCTTCTGAACCCCGCCATCGATTACCGCAACGGTAATTTTCGAAGAACCCCTTGTTTTGTCCCATGCTTTTGGCAGATGGAGTTTGGTAAGGTACCATTGCCGACTATAGCTCGGCTCTTTGGGTACATATGTCTTTTTGTATTTGTAGTTTGGCTCGACTAATAGCACTTGTTTATTCGTTAATAACTGTTTCGCAATCGCGGCTAAATTCGCACCGGGCGTGACTTTAACTAAGGAGAAATCCTTGTCGTCTAATGGAGTTTCTTCTCTTATATCTACTTGTTTAAGCAATTCCTCCCGTTCTGTTTGTGTTGTATCTGACGCAAATTTGACGATTAGTTCTTCGGCAATATATTCCGTCTTCTCCTTAAACAAGACATCTGGATCGATTTTCTTTGGATGAGCATTGATCCCATCGGCACTGGCATCCGAAGACATAAAAAGTAAGCTGAGCACCATCAAGCTCAGTGAATAAATATATTTCACTAGTTATCCCCCATTATATTTCTCGTAAAATGTCATTCTATTTTATTAATCTATTCTATCATTTTGTAGGTAGATTAGGGTGCATTAGAAGTAATATTATTTTGTTGGCACTAATATGAAAAGAGGAAATCGGCAATGGGCTGATTTCCTCTTTTTATTAGATTTTTTTGCATGTGGTTATTTAATAGTTAAGGTTCCATCTTCATCAGTACTGTAGTAGGCATTCAGACCGGCGTTGGTACCCAGTTGAAATTCGACTTTACCCTTTTGCATATTCACGTAGCGAACATAATATTTTCCCGCTTTGTATGTATGCCATGCGACGGGTTTACCAAAATATTTCTTCATTTGGCTAGCCGTAACTTTTGTTGAAACCATTTTTGTTATCAAAACAACTTTTTGTCCCGATGAGATTTTGGTGTCTGAATTTCCATAAAAGAATCCGTAATAAGCATTTTTCGTATTATAGAAAAGATATGCTTCAGATTGCCCTACTTTCCCTTTTTGCTTTTTTTTCAAGGTCTTATAGGTCATGTTAACATTCCCATAAACCCCTTTTAACTTTCCTTTCTCAAGCTTTCTATTAAAAACTAGCAAACTTATTCATTTGGTTTTGTAAAATAATTCCACTTAGCATAAACGTCCATCCTGAGCGGACAAATATGTAATTTTGTCCATGAGTGGTGCCTGACACCTTATTATCATGGATTTGTCATGAAACTAGTAAGCTATTGAAATATTTATGTAATATTATTGTGGTAACTTTTATATAACAGTAGAAAGGGGTTTTAGTTTATGAAGAAATTCCTCGTCATGTTTGGTTTGGCAGGTATGATATTACTTGGAAGTAGTCATGGAGCATCCGCAGCATCCAATACATATAAAGTTAAGAGTGGAGATTCACTTTATCGTATTGCAAAAACATATAAAATCTCGGTAAACACATTAAAAAAATGGAATAACCTTAAATCAAATACGATTCACCCAAATCAAAAGTTAAAGGTATCTAGCACAACGGCTAGTAAACCTGTCGCAAAGAAGGCAAAAACTACTACAACGAGCTCAAAGAAGCCAAAAGTAGTAAAAACAATTACTGTTAGCGCGACTGCCTATACAGCAAATTGTAAGAACTGTTCTGGCATCACGGCTTTAGGTTTAAACCTTAAGAAAAATCCAAAACTTAAAGTAATCTCTGTTGACCCTAAAGTCATCAAGCTTGGTACAAAGGTTTATGTTGAAGGGTATGGCTACGCGATCGCCGGTGACACAGGCGGAGCGATCAGAGGGAAAAAGATTGATATCTTCGTTCCTTCTTATAAGAAAGCAATTCAATGGGGAAGAAAAACAGTGAAAGTGCAAATATTAAAATAATCAAATCTAAGCCCCAAGTGAGTTCATTTACTTGGGGCTTTTTTCAATGTATAAATAGATATTTACCATGCTTTCCTCTACTAAACTAAAAAAAACAACACCTAATCACGAATAATTAGGTGCTGTATTATACATTTATTTAACTGTAACAGTCAGTTCTGCACTTACATTCTTTGCAGCATCAGTTGCAGTAATGATTAAATTAGTATTGCTTAATTGAGGTTTGATAGCAACTTTGAATTTACCATATTGATCAGTAATTCCAGTCCCTATAACAGTGGTACCTACTTTAATCGTAATAGTTGACTTCGCTTCTGCTGTCCCAGTAATTTCTGTTGTAGTGTTATCAGGAACAGTGATTGCCTTTGGTGCTACTGGTGCTATTTTATCAATCGTAAATACTACCGTTCTCTTGTTCCCAATTGCATCTTTCAACTCTAAAGTGTGTTTTCGAGATTCTTTAACAACATAGCCTGTTTTAACGGCTTTTCCATTCAACATTGCCGTTCCTTCGTTAAATGTGAGTTTAACATCTTTATTATATAGAGCATTATTGCTGACTCCACTAACTACTGGTGCTGTTTTATCAATGGTAAACACAACTGTTGTTTTGTTGCCAGCTTTATCTGTTAACACAACTGTGTGCTTTCCTTCTGTTTTCACAACGGTTTTTGTTTTAACTGCTTTCTTATCTAATGTTGCATTTCCTTCTTTGAAAGAAATCGTAACATTCTTGTTGTAAGTCTTCTTATTAGTTACTCCGCTTAATACTGGAGCTGTTTTGTCCTTTACAACCACTGTTTTCGTTTTACTGATGTTCCCCGATTTATCCTTGGCTGATAAATATAGTTTTTTACCGGCTTTTTGTTTAGGGATTTTCACCTTAAATTTTCCCTTAGAATCTGCTTTTTTTGTGTATTTTTTAGAGCCGATCTTTACAGTAACCGTTGCTCCCTTTTCTGTTACGCCTGCCACTTCATTTGATTTGTCAGAAACAATGCTAACCGTTGGGAAAGTAGGAGCTTTGATGTCGATATTTTTGTAATATGGAGCTGCTAGCTGATTAAAGGTCTTGCTTGATCTAGTAATAACTACTTTTGCTCCAATCTTTACCTTACCGAATAGTTCAATTACCTCTTTATTATGCATCCGGATACATCCACCCGAGATATATTTCCCAATCGAACTTTCATCGCTATTACCATGTATTGCGTACGGATAGCCGCCATTCTCTTGTTTACTTAACCCCAACCAGCGTTTTCCAAGTGGATTGCGAGGATCGCCGCCAGGAATATTATGTTTATAATAAGGTCTATTTTTAATCTTTTCCCTTATGTAAAAAGTTCCTTCTGGTGTAAGTTTAGATGTTCTGCCTGTTGCAACATTGTATGTTTTTACTAATTTACCATTCTCATAAAATGCAAGTTTATTAACCTTTTTGTTAATAATGATCAATTGTTTCTTTGATATAGTGCTAGCCTCTGCTTTTTGAGACTGAGGAAAAACTGAAAAACCTAAAAATAAAATAATAAATCCAATCAAAATACGCCTTAACACAAGTGAACCCCCCTGTATTTTCCATTTTATTACTACAATATTACAATATTAATACAATACCATAATTAATGTTTTAATAGAAACAGATAAACCTTATATTTATTTCGGCAATTTATTACAAATTTTTCAAACAATTTGTCGACAAAAAGAACACTTAAAATTGATTTTCACAGACTAATATAGTTACATAGCTCGAATTATCGTGCTGCTACCACTACAGTTATCTCGTCATTTCTCGGGAAATAACAGCATTTTTCTCATTGACTGACAACCTTTCTTATTAAATATTTAGAAAAAAATAGAGAAAATATGAATTTTATGTATCTTTTTGTAGTAGGATAGTAATAGTTTCAAACTATCCTATACAGGATTTAATAGCTGTAATCCAACACCATCTAGACATGATGAAATACCTAGAGGGCCCCACACATTCCGACCAGTTTCAATTAAGTCAATCTTTATTCGAACTTAGTGTGAAGCAGGAATTGCTGCGGATAGTTTAATCAAAGGTTTTGATAGGGAAAAGATTAAGTATCAACGGAAAGAGAATGGGACCATTCAATACTGGATAAACAACCAATCCTATCTAGCGAAACAATAAAAGTGGCTGCCGAAAGCTTCGGCAGCCCTTTCATTTATTCCATCTTATGCGTCCATTCTTCTCGTTGACCTGGCTGAACTGTCATATTTCTGTTGCATGAATCGTTTATGAATTATTTTCTCAGACATATGGAGACAGATGTGGAGAATTAAAATACCCAACGTGAAAAATTCCACTGCATAATCGATATAGTACCATGAGAGTGTAGCCGTAATATCGTATAAAGCATGGACAATAACCGTTAGCCAAAGGTTCCGCGTCCATAATAGAATCACTCCAAACAAAAATCCCATATTCGCGAAGGTAACAATGGCCCCAATTCGAATCGCCCATGGCTGCTCGGTATCAAGTGTATGGTCAATTCCGAAGAGAATAGAAGTGATAAACAAGGCTGCCATTAGGAATACATCCCTTGACCCACTCTCCCAGCGCCGTCGAAAAACCTTTTTAAAAACTAGAAGTAGTAGAATCATATAAGCAAGCCGCCAAACCTCTTCCAGTCCTGCCAATAAATCATTATAAATATCCGAACCAATCGAATCTATTTTTTCAAAAAGATTCCCAATCGTTTGCTCTTGAAAGGCAGGGACTTCCGGTTCGTCCACTTCAAAGACTTGCGACTCCGTGTAATCTTGAACATATTGATCATAATCCTCGTTAAAATCCTCAAAGGTGAGACTAGAATATACATTAACAAACGTACTTCCCATGAAAAAAATCAGAAAGGCTCCTGTAAATTGAAGCATATGCTGGCGCGGGCTTTTTGTATGTGGCAGCTTGCCTCCAAGTCTACGGTAAAGTTTCCAGCCGATAAAAAACGAGCCTACCATAACAGCATCGTATAATGTGCCAGCCAAAACGCTGTAACGCGTAAGGTAGAGGAGAATTTCCGCACCAAATGTGACAATAAACATGGCAAATAGCAGTTTCTTTGAGATCGGTTTGGTTAAATTTGTTATCATCTCCATCATTCCCTACCTGAAAAATTTCGCGGAGAAATTCAGTTTCCTCCTTACCTGCCTAAAATCTTTACTATAATAATTCCAACCGCATTCATAAAAAGCAGGAACAAGAAACAGAAAAACGTCCACATCCATTTTCTCGACACGAAAGGATCCCCTCATTTTTTCAGAATTATATTAGTAATAATTTAGCATATTAATAGTTAATAATCACCCCTATAATCTTTCCAGAGATAAGAAAATTATTGTGATTTTTAAACTCAAGCATACATATGATTGTACAAGCAATCGATTAATCTAAATAGTTAGGAGTCATGTTAAATGAAACGTCTTGTTCCTATCATTATCTTAATCGCAGTTCTCTATCTTTTATCAGCCACAAATCCTAATCGATCTGCCTATATCGACTGGGTTAATCACAAAACCATGGATAAATCCTCAAGCCTGATTGAAAAAGGAGTCTTATCCTTAGCAGGGGAATCCATTTTTGATGCAGGAACCACACATAAGGACTATATTATATTCTCTATCTACAAAACTGACTTTTCTGAAGTGGGATTTGGAAAAGTTACGTCAATTGGTATATTAAATAAATTCATTACGATAAAAAATTCTGAATGACAAAGATTAAACAAAAGACCAAACATTGGGCTTACTCCCTCGTTTGGTCTTTTTTCGTTATTCAACTTCTTCCACTTGAAAAACTGGTACTCGGACGGATTCGCCATTCTCGTCAATAATATCTTCATAGCTATTAAACATCCCAATGACTGTAAAATTTTGATAGACGATGAAATGGGTCTCTCCTTTTAATAAGGCATACGTTTTCTCCCATTGTCCGGTGCTATCATTAAATGTTTCTGATAAGGTTACCAACGCTCCGCCATTTTGTAAGGTATCAGCGAAGGCGGTGAAGCGAACTTTTTTTCCAAAATAGTTTGCTATATCTTCAACTTCAATATTAACATAATCTAGTTTAATTTCAGTAAACTGATATTGTCCATTACCATCGGGTTCGAAATATGCAATCTCTCCCTCGCCCTCCCCAAATGGGTTATCGACGACTAAAACATGATTTGAGTCAACTGTTAGCTGATCGGCTTCCACATCGAGGATTTTTACCATTGACCCAGCTCGGACTTCATAAGCCAAATAATGATGCTTCCTCTCTGATGACTTTGCATCAATATAAAGAACTGGAAAATCAGAAGTACTCAAACTGCCTTGAAAAGCGAGCTTATTGATGACGGGAGCTCCTTCGACCGATCCCTCTGTTACCGCCATCGCTTCCTCACCCGTTAGTCTTCCATAATAAATGCCGCCGTCGGTGGAGATTGCAGCAACAACGCTATCAGCCTCCCACCTGTTGCTCTCCTTGACCATGTTCGAAAACTCTTTTCCAGGGTATAATCTCTCCAAGACACGAATAGGTTCATATTTATCCCATGCAAGATTTGCTTTCGCAATCAATTCTGCTGTATCCTCCAAGGGTTTTAATGCTTCATAAATACTGATTGCATTCTCGTATTTATTGGCTGCTGTAAGACTTTCCGCTTTGGCTAATACCTCAGACGTTGCTTCCTCGATATAAGTAAATACATCAGTACCGTTCATATTCGCTTCTAACTTTTTGATAGTAGTTGCTGATTCTGCAAATGCGTTAAAATCCTTTTTATCAATCGAAGCTTTTACAACCTTTAACAGGTTTTTATCAAGTACATGTTCGAGCCAGTCAGAATCCATCGACAATCCCCTAAGTGCACTAAATTGTCTGTTCCCCTCATCTACAATCGCTGAAACGGACTTAGTTGCAACCATTTTATTTATCTTCGCTTCGTAATACTTTTGGAAAGCAGTTTGGATTTTAGTTGTCTTTGCGTTTAGGCCCTTGCCGTAGTATTCTGTTGGAATCTTGTTGAGGAGGTTGAAAATCTCCTCCTCTACAGAAATACCATCAACAGTACCATTCTCTAATTTATCAAGATAGGAGTTCTTAATCGACGAAAAATATCCCTTCATATCCTGATCTATCTGCGTCAACGCAACCATTTCCCCGTACATATCTTTTTGGACACTGGTGCCTGACACCCATTTTTTCTGACTTTCCTGCCAGCGCTCATACATCGATACTAGGCTCTCGAGGTCATTTTCTTTATTATAATCAGCTGCTTTCCCATCGATATCTTCCATGACTTCACGAATTGGGGATAGTATCGACAACATCAAATTGATGTCTTTGTTATGGTCAGAGACTGAAATGTTTAGTTTTGCGTCATGGAACTTTTCCTCCGCGGCAACTAATTGACCTGACTTATATAATCGAACGGCTTCATTGTAAGTGGCAATTTTTTGATGGGCCATAATGATTTTTACGCTAACAACCGCCAGCAAAATAACAAGGATCAGCAGAAAGAAGTTTTTCGACATATTTACTTTTCGATAAACGGTAAATTTAAACATGTAGTATTAGATCCTTTCTACGACACAAACCGCTTAAAATCTGGATCATAATGATACTTCATTTCAACTAAACGCTTCGCTCTTTCCTCTAGACTTCCCCAATCGGTATCAGGGTTTGCTTGGAGGATATTGCAAAGCCTTAAAAATCGGTCCTTTGGAAAATATTCGAGAAATTCCTCAATGAACTCTGAAAATTCCAGAATATACAGTTTCATCCGCAGCGTAGTCCCAGCCACAGCGCTAAGCGATTCAATCCCAAAATCCCTGATAACGGCATCACGATAGTGAATAAAATAAGCAATGCATTTTTTAGTAAACAGGGCCCGATTAATTTTTAATACCTCTAGGGCATATTTTACAAAATCCTTATCATAAGATGATGGAATCAAAGACTCCAGTTCAAGCTCCATATCCCTTCTAAGGACAATATCATTTAAGACCATGACTCGGCGCATTTTAACTTGATCGCTATAGATCAAATCACCAATCTCACGTAGTTTTTCATAAGCAGCAGCCAGCTTTTCCTCTCTGACATCCTCTAGGGCAAGGTCGCTGTCAAACTGAATACCAGCTCCAATTTTTCGAAGGTCCACGCGCAAAAGCTTTTTCAGCTCAGTAAAATATTCACTTTTTATAAAGGCAAACGTGAGAATGATATAAACTATCACAAAGATCATCCCGACGATTAGCGAAAGATAGAGTGCCTTTACCGTTGGTGCAGCAATAATTCCAATACAAACCAGAATCAGTATTCTAATGGCCTCTGTAAATAAACGCTTTTTAAAAATCGAATGAGCCAGACCTTCGATACCCATAAAAGTGGAACCACATTCTGGGCAAGCCTTGTCCTTTAGAACAGAGTACCGATTGCACTTTTTACACATTTTTAGCTTTTGGAAGCGATATTTCGTCCTTTTTTTCTTGGATAGCTGGATGGCGTGTTTAGCCATTAGAATCACCTTTATTCAACATGATGACTAATTCATCATCGATATCGTCGAAATTCCCGCTGTTCCGCTTGTTCTTAACTAATTTATAGGTTTTCCAGCCAAGAATCATAACTAGTATACTCGTAAATACAATATTATACATGCTGTCTCCCTTCTTTGAACATTTTCTATCAAAATCGTTCATTTTCCAAAAATTTCATTAAGGTTATTATAAGGTTTATATTTTAATATTTAAAGGCAGGATATGTTTAGGAAAATTATGGGGACGATGGTAAAATGGGAGTATAATGCGGAAAATTGTAAGTTTTGCTCGAAAATGGAAACTACTTTTGGAGGTTGCACACAAATGTTAAAAAAATGGATAAGTAGTTTTATAGTAATCGCGTGTCTTTTCTTCAGCATGAGCTATTATAGTGTACGTGCCGCTAGTCCAATAAATTCCACTTCCCGAATTGAAGGGATGCTGGTCGTGGATGTAAGTAATTCAATGAAAAGCAGCGACCCAAAGAATATTAGCAATGAAGCGATGAAAATGTTCATTGATATGGCCTCCATTAATGGTGATAAAATTGGTGCCATCTCCTATTCCGATGCCGTAATGCGTGAAAAAGCATTAGTTAAAATCAGATCGACTCAGGATAAAAAGGATCTTAAAGATTTCATCGATTCATTGGAGAAATACACATATACTGATTTATCTACCGGGGTGAGAGAGGCAGTAAAGGTGCTGGATTCTAGCCATGAACAGAACTACTACCCGCTGATTGTCCTTCTTGCCGACGGAAATAATGAATTAAATCCCAAGAAGTCTAAAACTCTGAAAGAGGCCAATACCGATTTGGAAAAAGCCATCGATGCCGCAAAGGCAAAAGGTTATCCGATTTATACGATTGGCTTGAACGCAAATGGCAAGCTAAACAAGGATGTTCTCACCAATGTTGCGGATCGCACAAACGGTAAGTTCTTCGAAGCAAGATCAGCTGATCAGCTGCCGGGCATTCTTAGTGAAATCTTTGCTAACCACCTAAAGTTAAAAATTGTTCCCCTCGATCAAATGGTCGGGAACGGTCAGTTTCAGGATATCAGCATCCATGTCCCGAATGAAAATGTTTTAGAGGCCAATATTTCATTAATTTCTAGTAAACCAGTCGAGGTAAAACTCGTTAATCCATCCGGCCATGAACTTCCCATCCCTTCAGACCAAGTCCTTTTCTCCCAATCAAAGACCTATTCGATGGTAAAGCTCCTAAAGCCTGCCCAAGGAGATTGGACGCTGAAGGTTAAAGGGGTGGATAAGGATAAGATCGATGTTAATCTCATTTTTAACTATGATTTACAGCTCAAGCTGGCTCCACTAGCCAAGAAAACCTTTAAAGCAGGTGACACCGTCAAGATTAATGCCTTTTTTGAGGATAATGGAACAGCTATTTCTGATAAAGAAATCTATCAATCAATGAAAGCTGGACTTTTTGTAAAAGATCTCGATAAAGGAAAAATTAAGGAAGTTGCTCTAAATTCAAATAGTCAGGGTTTTACAGGAGAACTCAAGCTTGGGAATGCCTCTAGTTATGAGGTGGTAGTCAAAGCGGAAGACAACAGCTTTTTCCGGGAAACCACACCGCTAAAGATAACTGTACAAAAAACAGCGAATTCTTCTGCAGCTGTCAAACCGGCTAATACAGAAAATGAGGATCCTTTTCCATGGCTGTATGTTGTAGCGGCTGTTGTTGGCGTCCTTCTGGTTGCAGCCCTTGCTTACACCCTTTTAGCAAAATTGAAACAAGCCAAGCGCGGCTTCAGCGGGCAAATCGTCGTGGAAATTAAGGATGAAGATACAGGTGAACGCAGCAATCCGCAATACAAAAAATTAAAAAGCTTTACAGGGAAATTTCGGATGCATCAGTTACTAGCACTAGCACCTGAATTTGCCGAAACCGAGCAAATCATTTTCAAACCATCTGCCGGTGACAAGCTTCTGCTCATTAATAACTCTGACAGTACCGTCGAAAAAGGCGGACGCGCCATTGATGCCAAAAAAGGCTTCGAAATAAAGAAAAATGACCGTCTCCGGATCGTTCTAAAAAGGGTTAATAAATCAGTATATATTGAGTATATCAGTTAAAACGAAAAGCGGAAGCGCCTTGTCCAGGGGCGTGAGTCTAGACGAGCCGGCGAGAAGGTTGCTCTTTAACCTTCTTGACGGATTGGCTGTAGACCTTCGAGCCCCTAGGCGCTGCAGCTAGACAAAAAGAATTTAGGGTGTCAGGCACCATTTTTGGTGCCTGGCACCCTAAATTGAATCTTTTTGAGATTCTTTTTCGTCATATAGAAGAGAAAGTTTGAACTTTTTACAGCCAAGGAGGAATTTTTGCATGAGAGCAAGTGTGAGAGAGCATATTCAGCAGTTAGATGTTTCCTTAGGCGGAGGGATTATTTCAGAGAAAATCCGCGTTGATACCATAGATAATCCAATGCTCGTCATTGGCCTTGGCGGCACAGGCATCGATGCCCTACTACGCTTGAAATATCAAGTCAATCGACGATTCAAGCTCCCGCAAGACCCTTTATCCAAAAAGAAAAAGGATAAGCCCAATAATATTGAGTTCTTAGCCTTTGAAACAAATGAATATGACAAAAATAAAAAGTACAAGGGAATCGGCCTTGATCCAAACAAGGAATTCGTCCTCCTCTCCAACCCAGAAATCGGCGGCCTGCTCCAAAATCGCAGTACGATTGAGCCCTATATAAAAGAATGGCTCTCACCTGAACTCCTTATTACGGATGGGATCAGCGGGGCCTCGGGAGTTCGCCAAGCCGGCAGATTACTTCTATTCACCAAAATCAACCAGGTTGTCCAAACGATTGAACGGAAAATCGAAGCGGTCCTTGAAGGGACTAATAAACGGTTATATGTCTTCATTCTAACCGGCTTGTCCGGCGGTACCGGCAGTGGCTGCTATCTTGATATTTCCTACATCACCCGCGGGATTATGGAGCGAAAATTCGGCCCGACCGGCGTGGATAAAGTCAGTATTCTCGGCTACCTATTCACACCAGATGTGAATTTATCCAAACGCGGTTTAAGCTCGCACACCGTTGAATACATTGAGAAAAATGGCTATGCTGCTTTAAAAGAACTCGATTACTGGATGAATGCCGATGAACGAAATGAACGCTTCAAGCAGAGGTACGGCAGCCTCTTGGAGGTAAATTCCCCCATGCCGCCGTTCAATCTCTGTCACTTAATCTCAGGGACAAACTTGGAGGGGAAATGGCTCGAGAACGCGTATGATTACTGCATGAATGTCACCGCAGAAAATATTACAAACTTCATGGCCAATGAGGAAAAGCAATCGGGTGAAGAGTTCGCAATCCATGATTATATTAGTAATATCCGGACCAATATTGCCCAAATGCCAAAGCCATATGCCGCCAACTATCAATACAACATTATCGGTGCATCGATGGCAGAAATTCCACTTGAAGAAATGACCACCTATATCGGCTATAAGCTGTTTGAAAAGATGAACAGCATGTTCGATGCCGGTCCCGATCAAACAGAGGTCGAGCAATTTTTAGAAAAACTACGGATAGATCCGGATTCCGTCCATCACCGCTTTAACGAACGAGTCCCAGAACCTTTATCCGGTTTTGAAAATAGTGACCGCTTTTCTTACAACAACGTGATTAAAACATCTGTCATTAATATTGATGACGAATTAGATCGTGAATTTTTACTAAAAGCACAAGAACAGTACAGAAAATGCAAGAAACAGCTCCCTGGTGAAATTATGGAAGAATTTCGCCGTCAAATTGAGCGCTTGTTCCTTCACCCGAAAAAAGGGCCAATTTTTGCATCGCGTCTCATCTATTCAAATGATGGATTCTGTCTGTTAAAAACCTTGCAGGCATATATGGAAGGACTTCGTGACCGCTTAGAGCGTCTGCCTAGAGCGATACAGTCTGAACAGGAATATGCCTTAAATAAACTTGAAGATGCGAGAAGTGCCTTTATCTCAAAGGATCGCAAAAAGAATGCCTATATTGAGGCCAAGCTGAATGAATATGATGCCCGGGCAGAAAAGGTCCGACTCGAAGAAATGATTGAATTTTATGAGGACCTATACCAACTGCTCAATAGTCAAAACAACAAAATCTATGAAATATATAAAGAAATCCTTGAAACGCTAAAGGGAATCTTTGAGAAGAATGCGGATATCCTGGTTGATGGTGAGGAAGTCAAACACGATCATGATGTTACCTATTATTGGCATTTGGTTAGTGTACCAGATGTTGCCCGTGAGATTCAGCGGATGTTTGATTCCAAAGACGGCGAATTATTGGTCCAGCAGTGGTCTGAAATGCTACTAGAAAAATCAACCTATTGGGTCAAGGAATCAGATGTGGATGTCGTCGGCACGGTGTCTGAATTCTTAACTGACCAGTTCGGCGAATTGATAACCAAATCAATGGAAGACTTTTTACGAATGAAATATGGCGAAGATCAACCGATCGACAAAATTATTGAAGATAAAATTGCCGCACGACTGGACCGGGACGCCTTGCCTGTATTCCATCTTGCCAACAGCAACGGACAGCTGCACTTCCCACAATGGGGCTTTGTCTCCGTTCCGGTAAAGGCACCAAATATTTTCAATGGAATTAAAAATTTCGAAAAGCATTCCTTGAGCCATTCGCGGTTCACCATTAAGGAAAGCGAGCTGAAGAACCGGATCTTCTGGCTGAATACGAAAAATGGGATTCCGTTGTTCGCTTATTCGCCACTAGCTATCTACGAAACTTCCTATGAAAAGACCATCTTAGAAAAAGAAGGCGTCGGCCGCCATCTCGTTCAAACGGATAAAGAAAACTGGGCCTACCTCCCATCACCTATTCCGGAAAAGTCATGGGGAGATACGTACCAAAATGAGCGTGTCAAGCAATACAATGCCAGTGTTCGTACCCTATTTGATGAGGCTGTCGGATTCAAATGTATCTCAGAAAAAAATGCGGATCATAATACAAGCGCACGTTTCCAATGCCATTTTACCAAAGAGATTAGTCTTCCAGATTTATTTGCGCAGTATGAAGTTGATCCGAATCAGATTGAAAAGGCAAGTCTCGGAAATCTGAAACATGTGCTTACGAAGCTCAAAGACATGTCTTCGGGCGGGATGGAGTGGGATGGTATAAGTGATATTTTCGGAAGCACGAACTTAGAATTAGCCAAAGAAAACTTCATTCGCTCACCAAAGCTCATTGAAAAGGTGAAAATAGAAGCAAGAAAACATCGCCTAATCCAAGAAAAGATTGCTGAAATTGAGCAATGGATCGAATCGCAGAAAGACAGAGAGGTTTCGCTGAATCAGTTTATCCAGGCGGTTTATACAAAAACGATTCGGAAGAGAGGCGCTCTCTATGTTTACGATAAAGAGATTGAGGAAGATGCTTGGGCACCTTTCGTAAACCTGATGAAGACGACAAAATTTGTAGATTATGAAATCTATAAGGCTTTCAAATCGTTAAATCCTAAACAAATGGCCCAACTCGAAAAGAAATCAGAGCGCCGAAGCAGTGACTTGATTAATCAAGAACAGGCGACAGAACTTATTGCTGCCTTAGAAGAAATGGCCGCTTCATATCAAAAGGAAAAAGAAGCCCTTGATTATGACTACAAGGATTTTGCGAACGGTGAAGAATTGTACAGCTTCTATAAAGAAATAATGATTAAAGTTCAAGATATGCTACGCCAATTAAAATCGTAATAACAGCCTGATAAGAAGCTAGAAATGATGTGGCCACATGCAGGATTTGCTTGTGGCCCGTTTTAAAGCGGAAGCGCCCTGGTCAGCGACGTAAGGGCTGGACTGAGCCGACCAAGATAAAGGAAAAAAGCAAAGCGGAAGCGCCTTGCTCAGGGGCGACATGCATAAGACGAGCCGGCGAGAAGGTTGCTCTTTAACCTTCTTGACGGATTGGCTTATGACCCGAGCCCCTAGGCGCTGGAGCTAGACCACACGAAGAGCGATAGCGCATTCGTGCTTGACTTATCGAAGCGAGGTGAGGGAAGTACTCTAGTCGCTAGGGTGCTGGAGCTGGACAATTTTCAAAGTAGAATACTCCTACTTTTTTCTGATGAGGGGGAATACAACTTGAGAGACCTTTTACAAACGTATGCACACACTTTTTCCATTCAACTAGAAAAAATGACGCTAGAAGTAAATGAACAGAGGAGTGTGAACCATCCGGTTGTCTTCTTATTCCTGGGTGACCTTGTTTTGGATGCCCTTAAATCAATCATAAATATTAATGAAGAAAAATGGAATAACAGTTCAGGTGTACTTTATTTTCATGCCTATCAAACAGAGACAATCACGATTCCAAACGTCATATCGATTCAACTTCCAGACCAGGGATTCGAACGTAAGACCAAACGAAAAGATATATATGAAGCTTTTTGTCGTGATGAAGAAAAACTGATTGAACTGAATAAAGTTTATCGACTGCTTACATCCAAAATAGCAGAGTATGGGAAAGTGTATTCCTCCCTTCAAAAAGTAAACCTGTGCGTGGTCACAGCCATTGAAGACCCTGCGAATATTCTTATTCAAGAATTTACCTTATTGTTAAAAAGTATTCTTCAAGAATCATTCCGATTGGTCGAACTGGACCTTTATGGATTAATAAAGGAAAAACAGGATGGCAATAATTTTGCCCTATCAACCTCGCTTGGGATGAGCTTTTTCAAAGAATTAGATTGCTATCAAAGCGATGAATACACCTTTCTTAAAGACCTCCAGCTGACAGAAGATCACCTGCGGCTGCCGGTAAGTCATCCTCCCTCCCCACTCTTTGACATGGTGTATTTACTAAGTGATAAAAATGAAGATGGTTTATTATCAAGTGAAGCCGTGCTTCAAAACTATGAAATAATCAGTAATCTTAATCTTTTAAAAAACCGCAAGATGATCACGGATTACCATGAAAAAATGGACAGTTATAATCATGCTGCTTTTCGAAAGGGGATTCGCGGAAATTCAAAGAAACCCGTGTACGCCTCAGCAGGCTTTTCCAAGGTAAGTCGTCCGAACAAAGCGATTGCACTTTATGCGGCAAGCCATTTTTACAATGAACTAATGGAAGCATTGAAAGCTCCCATTTCCCTGCCCAAGGATAAAGTTCTCAGCTTATTTGCCCTGTCAGAGAGTTCCTTTCAAAAGTACTATACTAAATGTCTTCCTTCCATTGATAAGCTTGTGGACATGAGTGGATTAATCAGTGCGACGAATTCCTATCAAACTGTGAAATATATGTCTGTCAGGGATGCGGAGGATTACTTGTTCGATAGTGGAGCGGAACAATTCTTCGCCGCCAACTTCAAAGAGCCGGTCCGTGAGCGCCTAGAGCAGTTGAATCTAAAATTACAAGTCCAGCGCTATCTTGATGAGAATGTGATACAGCATGAACAATATGGTTTATATTGTGCCTATATCTGGACTGCCGATTCGAATGATTCAGCGATAAGTGTCATCCAAGAGATTCATAGAATGCTCCAAGATACGAAACATGAACAAGCAGAAAAACAAGCAAGACTCGAGCACTACTATCAGCAACAGGTCGATAGCTGTGATTTTAAAAAGAGTTATCTTCCCTTTTCGGATCGTAAAAACATGCAAAATTTTCTGCATTTCTTATTTGAGGCGGTATATGGCACCAAGTATGAAATGATCAAGCTTGATGTGAAGCGGGAGATTTTAAAGCTGTACTTAGAGGTACTGGAAGAAAATCACCTGAAATTGCGCACCAAACTGGAACATCTCGGCCAGATTGGTTCTTATTTAAAACAGACAGCGGCGGAAAGCCTTTATGAGGCTGATGATTATTTAGATAAAAATATTTCCGAATATTATGAAGAGATTATTGCAGGTATTACAGCAAAGTTTAGGGAGAAACGCGGGGCTCACTTCTTTTCTGACGATCGCTTCTTTGGAAACTTGCTAGGTTTGCTTGAAACCGGAGGCAAGCCGCTGCTGGAACGGGTCCTGGATGTCTGCAGCCGCGAGGTCCTTACCCAAGAGGAATTTCACCGCAGTTTTGAAGATGAACTGCTAGAACGCGCCAATGTGATCACTAATTACGAGAACAAAGATGTCCTCTCGAAAAGTGAATTATTTAAGCAATTATATAACCGCCTCGATGACCAATCACCGATACACATTGAAGTGTTTAATTACACTCAGGAGCACCGTCATGAGGAAAAATACTTCTTTGGTGATTTTTACAGCAAATTCATGGAGTTCGCCTTAGAAAAAGAACATGATACCAGACAATGCAAAGTCGGTTGTGCCCATGAGAAGAAAGCAAGCGGGATAGAAAAGCTCACCCTTATGGGTGGATTTCATTTAACGGACTTAATGTACTATCGAAATGGTGAAAAATACTACAGGGCTTATTGCGAAGAGGGATTTGAATTCCACTCGCAATCCGTTATTAGCAACTCTATATCATAAGGAGTATTGAAGATGACTGTCCGAAAATTTAGCTTTCTGTTTTTTGTATTTAGTATCCTTGCCGGATTGATTGGTGCATTGGTGGGTGAATGGCTCATAGCATCCTATTATGGTGTTTGGCCTAATATCCTGTTAATGGGAGTCTACTTTGCACAATTAGCCTTCATCTTTGGACTTTTCTGCTTGGCTGCTGAGTTGATTACACCAGTTATTAATGGGCGCAGCTGGCGCTTAGAATACTCGGGATTCTCATGGAGGATTCTTTACCCAGCAACCTTCGTGATGCTGTTTGCTGCCGGAGTTCTCTTTCAATTCTTGTACTCACTTAATTTTTCAAACATAAAACCGCCTGATGATATTGTCCTGGTACTTGATACTTCGGATAGTATGAATAAAACCGACCCACATCATGAAAGCTTAAAGGCGGCGGGAAAACTAATTACCAGGATGAAGCCAAATCATCGCGCTTCGGTCCTCTCGTTTAACGAAAAAGCGGTGATTACCAAATCGATGTTTAACATTAGCGATAAAGAGGAACGGTTGGATGCCCTCAAGCAAATCAATGAGTTAACGGCCTCCGGCAGCACCGATATTGGCAACGCCTTGGATACTGCGATTCAAGAAATTGACATCCATCATCAAACAGGCCGCAAACCCATGGTGATTCTTTTTTCGGATGGATACAGCGAACTGGATCTGAACGAAGTTGTAGAGCCCTATCAGAACAAGGACATTATTATTAATACGATTGGGATGAGTAAGATTGATAGAAGCGGCGCCCGACTCCTGCAATCCATTGCCTCAAGTACAGGCGGTTCCTTCTCTGATGTGAAAAATACGAACGAATTAACGAATGTTTTTGAAAAGATTTACCTTGAAAACCAAGACCGGCTCCTTGTGACAGAACGACATGGATTGTTTCAAGACAGTATCTATCTTTCTGTTCTCCGCGTCGTCTTCCTTACATTAATCGGTGCCTTATTCGGGCTTGCCTTGGGGATTATTTTTGACAACCGCTATTTGGCAAAAAGCTATTTGATTATTGGGCTAATTGCAGGAATCCTTGCAGGACTAGTACTGGAACTTGGATCTAAAAACAATATGCTGGGCGGATTTCCCCATCGGGTCACGGCTGACATTCTCTTAACCGCGTTAACGGGCTTGGGGACCATGATCATTCCCATTCGTGAAAAATTTATTGGCCGCTCGAGTCGCAGCAGTGGTGTACCTGATTTATCTCAAAGAAGCTCAGTCCCGACAAGGGAGACCTTTAAAAAGGGGTTTTGATTATAAGCAAGGCGGCGCACACTCCGCTTCGCGAAAATATTCTACTAGAAATTGGGTGATTGTTGGTGAATTGGGAAACCATTTCTTCTCCTGATCATGAAATAAAAGATATTAAAAAGACAATAAGAGATTCTGAGGTTCATTTAACATGGTTTTGGTCGAAGGATGTTGACTTTGTCTACATCTACAAAACATCTACTGATGATATGAAGCCGCTCCAGGAGCTCAAGTTACAGGACTTAAAGCTTTACACACGGGAGGAATATAAGGCAAATCAAGGCTATCTTGGCAGGATTGATGGGATTGGCCGAACAGCGTATCGTATTTTTCCATGCCAAAAGCGGGAGGGTAAATTGATTGTTTTCAACCAGGAAAATGATCATAATCTCATTTATATTTCAGGTTCAAAAGCAAGAATTTATTATTCCATTTCCTATAAAAATAAGCTCTTCCAGGCACGCAAAAAAGTACAGATGTCTATTATGACCGAATTGCCACTCGAAAAAGATCTGTTAGTATATGTGAAAAAAAACGGCGGAGATCCTGTCTCGGTTGAAGATGGAACCGTCTATCCATTTGTCCGCGAGTTCCCCTCTGGAAAAACCGTGTCTCCAGAGATTGAAATCGATAAAAATGAGTATATTCGCATCTTTTTTAGCGATGGGAAGAAATCAGCGCAAAGCTATGAGTTAATTCCACAATAAGGGAGACTATCCGCATGTTTGCACTGCTTAAACGAATGTTTGAAAAAAAACAACCGGCCAAGGAAAGGCTGCCATTTTATGATATTGTTTGTCCTTATTGCTTTTCAAAATTTCATCATGAAGAGGTTGTTTTTCGAGCCGCCCATCATCGCGACGATGATGAAACATTAGCCCTTCAAGAAGATGAATTGTTAAACAATTACCGGGAAAAATTCGGGCTTGCCCCCATAGATGAACTCGAGGCGATTATCAATCCCTCAATGATTCCCGATGAAAATAAAATTTATGCCAACCGTGTTCTTATGGGCGTATCTGATAAATATTCCGTTGTGACGAGAAATCGCCTATGCTCCTCCTGCCACAATGATCTTCCCGTCACTGCGGGGAAACATCCAAGTAACATCGTTTCCATTGTCGGTGCTACATCGGTGGGGAAATCTGTTTATATGACATCGCTGATTCATACCCTTCAGCATGTGACGGCTAATAATTTCGATGCCGCATGTATCCCGCTTGATAACGAAATTAGTAAACGATTTCGGGTGAACTATGAAATTCCACTCTTCGAAAATGGGAGTCTATTACAATCAACCGAAAAAGCGAACCGCCAGGAGCCGTTTATTTTTCAATTCATCTTTAAGGATGATGAACAAGCCCCCTTAACGCTCGTCTTTTTCGATGTAGCAGGCGAGGGAATGACAGACATGGATTATATTAAGCTTCATGCAGCACATATCAAAAATTCTTCTGGGATTTTATTCTTAGTGGACCCAATGCAAATCCGCGCCATCCGTGAAAAGCTAATCCATCAAATGGGTGAAAATCCTGGAAAAATTGTAGGTCAAGGCGATGAGCCGCGCGAGGTGGTCATTTCCCTGTTTGGAGATTTCATTGCCCATCTCGAAGACAGCAAAACGGATATTCCAACGGCAGTTGTTTTAACAAAGAGCGATCTCCTAAATTCCTTAAAACACGATGATGGAGACTATATCCGGTCAAATAGTAATGTGTTTCGCCATGTGATTCATCGTGGTTACTTAAATTTAGATGAGTACGAGAATATTAATGGAGAAATTAGAAGATTCCTAACAAAGGTAGATACCCCTTTTGTGAATGCGCTTGATGTTTACTTTCGGGATACCTCCTATTTTGCCGTATCTGCCCTGGGCAGCAATCCTATCGATCAACAGGTCAGTGGGATTATTAGTCCGATTCGTGTCGATGAACCGTTTATTTGGCTGCTTTATAAGTTGGGCTATATAGAAGGGAGAAATGAGAAGTGACCGGCAAGTTGATCGCACAGCAAATGTACACACGCGAACGGGGCGGCGTTTTTCATGCTACTGACGGATATGATACCATTGCTATTTCCGAGAGCCTTGATAAAGCCTTTGTAAAAAAATTCTTACATCCCTTTTGTATGTATCATGCGCCAAAGCCCCTAACAGAACGCGGTGAAAAGGATCCTACTCTCTATCCAGAATCTGTGACCCTGTTTCAGCCTGAAACCGGTGACCTAGTCATAGGTCAGGCCGTTTTTGTCCCGGCAGATTTTACTGGGAGCCGCAGCACGTATTTTATGCATAACTATATTATTCCTCCGGGTTTGAAGGATGAGTGGGTCAAACAGCCTGAGAGATTATTTCAATGGAACGAATTTCGCACCTCTTATGATATCGAATCAGGGATGGTCCTGCCTGACGTAGAGGCAGTTGAATATAACACGACTGATATTCTCGCTGTGAAAGATGAATTGTTAGTCCGCTTAGCGATTAGCGAGGATCAATTCAAACAGCTTTTATTTGCTGTAATGACCTCCATAGCAGGAAAGAAAAAGGTTTTCATTTCACTGGATGTACCGCTGCAAGACTATACGAACTACGCTCTATTACTTTTAGAGCTAATTTCGGTGTATTTGCCCTATGCTTATCGCCGAAAACTTGGAGCGATTACCTTTACAAGCGCACCTGAGAGCAAGAATTATATCCATGTCACATTTTTTGAGCCGGGAACATTAAATAAAGCCGATCGCAGCATCGAAAAACAGTTTATTTTTGACTTTGCCGCTGAACGAATCTCCGGTATAGATATTGGCGGCCAGACGCATGAGTTTTTGGATTATGTGCTCGAACATTTTTCCAGATCAGAACGAATCGATTCATTCCTTGAGTTTGCTGACCAGGCGTTAGATGGATTACCTGAAGAACAAAAACTGGAACGATCAAGCTACTATCAGCTGACTGCCTTGTTTTTAACTTTATCAAAGCTAGATCTATCATTCTATGAAAAAAATAAACTTGGTTTTTTACATAGTTTACAAAAGTTCTTGCAGGTAAATAGTGCAGAGAAAGCCGATTTAGTGGATCTCTTTTTGAAGCTGCTTCATCAGGAAAAAATGGCTGCAGATCCGAAAACAGCTCTCGACTACATCCAATCCGTTGTTTCTTTAAATTCAATCCTAAGATGTGATGAAGCCACCCTCTTTATACTCGAGACATTGAACTATTATCAAAGAGATCCGCTTTTCTATAAGTTATGGAAGGAAATTGAACAGGACAAAGAGACCTATCAATCCATCGTCCAGTTTATGATTAACCATCCTGATAATAATGGGCTCCTTGAAGGCTATCTGATGGAACGATTAAAAAAGGCCGCTGGAGTAGACGAGATTCTTTCCGAGTTACAACAAATATTGGAAGTGTCCTCTCTTTTAGAAAATGAAACATTTAAAGCTGTTTCCATAAAAAAGCTTTCTTCGGCGATAACCTATCATTCGTTCAAGGATATCTTAGCCATTAAGAACTTTTCCATCGACCGGGAAAGCACTGAATTTAAACACTTTAAAATGGTATTGCTTGCAAATGGAATCATCATCTTATTGCGTTCTATTCGTCTGGAGGAACTGACAGTAACTGAAATTATGTCCTTTGGTGAGATTTTTACAAAGGGACTAAATATTAGAGATTTGAAAGATCCAAAGGTAAGGGAAAATTATCAGATCATCCATGCCCTTTACGAGGTAGTCAGCCATCCCGCTCATGCAGATACGTATAATTTTGGTGCTTTAAGCGGAGCGGGCCGATCTAAACTAAGAGACACGCTTAAACATGTCCTGCGCGGCCAGTCTAATCCTGAGTATTTTCCGCTATTATTCATGGCTTTTGAGACGGAGGTCAGCGGGGTAGACTATCAAGGTTTATTGGAATACCTAATTAAAAACTGTGATGCCCCAACAATTCTAGCCTTTATTCGTGCCAGTACGCGACTAATTGACTTGTACCCATTTTTTAGAGCATCGTTGAAAAAGTATCTAATCAGCCATCCGGATTCCATTTGGAAAAATAAAGCACTTAAAAAAGAACTTAAATTAATTAAAAACTACAGTTTAAAAAATTTACTGAAGGAAGTGGAAACTGAAACCGCCGCCCCTCTAGTGAAATTTTTAAAACAGTATGGCCTGAAACTCTCGGTAGTGTTTGTACTGTTTGGCGGTGTTGGTGGTGGAGCCTGGTACGGGGTAAACAAATTATTCAGTAAAGACACAACGCCTGCACTTGTCGTAAAAACAACGGAGGCCGAACAGAACGCATCATTAAAGGAAAAGAATAATACACCTGTTGAAAGTACAGTGACCTTAGATTCCTTCAAACCTACCAATTTGGGAACAGAAGGACATACTTTCTCCATAGATATAGAAGGAAAAAGAGCTAAAACTATTTATGGACAAGTTCAGAACGGTAAGCAAAGTATTTTATTAACGGATAATCTGGACATAAATTACCCGTTAGACCTGACAGTCCCATTTGAAGTAAGCCCCTTTGATGAGAATATGATCCTGAAAGAGGGTTTCTCCCTCTCAAGTACAGAACATGATTTTACAGGTGATGGGGAACCTGAGGTCGTCCTTGCTGCAAGTGACAATTTTGCAGAATCATATATTTGGATTTTTTCTTTAGATGGAACACATAATGTGGGGGAACCACTCACACCTCTACTTGTCCAAAAGGCAAAGGCTGATGTCCAGTTGGCGGGGAATAAACTAATATTATCCAAAGCAGAACCTGAGCTTAGATACGAGTATTTAAAGGAAGGACAAAGGTTTGTGGAATCAATAAATGAATAATAGTTTTAATGGAGCATTCCCAATGGGTGCTCTTTTTTAATGCCTCTGACCTGATCTATAAGAATGTTGCGTTTTATAGAAATGGATCGCTCATATGTCTCTCCAATTGTGAACTTGGCGAAATAAATTGTGAACTTGGCGAAATATATTAGATTGTTGGCGGAAATAGTTCTAAGTTTGGCAGGATAAATCAGAAGTTCAGCGAAAATATCTCAATTATTGGCGAATATGCAAATTAGATAAAAACACAAAAAAGACAACTTTTTTCAAGTTGTCCTTTTCGTGCCTGGCAACGTCCTACTCTCACAGGGACGCGTGTCCCAACTACCATCGGCGCTGAGAAGCTTAACTTCCGTG
>NZ_CP126107.1:5197500-6085354 GCF_030123365.1 Neobacillus sp. SuZ13
GAACTATTTCACTCCCCTTCCGGGGTGCTTTTCACCTTTCCCTCACGGTACTGGTTCACTATCGGTCACTAGGGAGTATTTAGCCTTGGGAGATGGTCCTCCCTGCTTCCGACCGGATTTCACGTGTCCGGCCGTACTCAGGATCCACTCAGGAGGGAACGAAGTTTCGACTACAGGGTTTTTACCTTCTCTGACGGACCTTTCCAGGTCGCTTCATCTACCCCGTTCCTTTGTAACTCCATGTTGAGTGTCCTACAACCCCAAGAGGCAAGCCTCTTGGTTTGGGCTATGTCCCGTTTCGCTCGCCGCTACTCAGGGAATCGCGTTTGCTTTCTCTTCCTCCGGGTACTTAGATGTTTCAGTTCCCCGGGTATGCCTTCTATACCCTATGTATTCAGGTAAAGATACTGTTCCATTACGAACAGTGGGTTCCCCCATTCGGAAATCTCCGGATCAAAGCTTACTTACAGCTCCCCGAAGCATATCGGTGTTAGTCCCGTCCTTCATCGGCTCCTAGTGCCAAGGCATTCACCGTGCGCCCTTTCTAACTTAACCTAAAAGGTTTATAACTCTTACTAAATAAGAGAGAAAAACTAAAATGGCGATTACTCGATGTTTACTTTGCTTCTTCATTACGATTATCTAGTTTTCAAAGAACGATTAAAAAAAGCTTTGAGAGAATTGCTCCCTCAAAACTAAACAAACAAAGATCGTGTACAAACTGTTTTGTCTGGCTCACAGGTCCAGCTTTATCCTTAGAAAGGAGGTGATCCAGCCGCACCTTCCGATACGGCTACCTTGTTACGACTTCACCCCAATCATCTGTCCCACCTTAGGCGGCTGGCTCCTTACGGTTACCCCACCGACTTCGGGTGTTACAAACTCTCGTGGTGTGACGGGCGGTGTGTACAAGGCCCGGGAACGTATTCACCGCGGCATGCTGATCCGCGATTACTAGCGATTCCGGCTTCATGCAGGCGAGTTGCAGCCTGCAATCCGAACTGAGAATGGTTTTATGGGATTGGCTAAACCTCGCGGTCTTGCAGCCCTTTGTACCATCCATTGTAGCACGTGTGTAGCCCAGGTCATAAGGGGCATGATGATTTGACGTCATCCCCACCTTCCTCCGGTTTGTCACCGGCAGTCACCTTAGAGTGCCCAACTGAATGCTGGCAACTAAGATCAAGGGTTGCGCTCGTTGCGGGACTTAACCCAACATCTCACGACACGAGCTGACGACAACCATGCACCACCTGTCACTCTGTCCCCCGAAGGGGAAAGTCCTATCTCTAGGAGTGTCAGAGGATGTCAAGACCTGGTAAGGTTCTTCGCGTTGCTTCGAATTAAACCACATGCTCCACCGCTTGTGCGGGCCCCCGTCAATTCCTTTGAGTTTCAGCCTTGCGGCCGTACTCCCCAGGCGGAGTGCTTAATGCGTTAGCTGCAGCACTAAAGGGCGGAAACCCTCTAACACTTAGCACTCATCGTTTACGGCGTGGACTACCAGGGTATCTAATCCTGTTTGCTCCCCACGCTTTCGCGCCTCAGCGTCAGTTACAGACCAGAAAGCCGCCTTCGCCACTGGTGTTCCTCCACATCTCTACGCATTTCACCGCTACACGTGGAATTCCGCTTTCCTCTTCTGCACTCAAGTCCCCCAGTTTCCAATGACCCTCCACGGTTGAGCCGTGGGCTTTCACATCAGACTTAAAGGACCGCCTGCGCGCGCTTTACGCCCAATAATTCCGGACAACGCTTGCCACCTACGTATTACCGCGGCTGCTGGCACGTAGTTAGCCGTGGCTTTCTGGTTAGGTACCGTCAAGGTACCGGCAGTTACTCCGGTACTTGTTCTTCCCTAACAACAGAGCTTTACGACCCGAAGGCCTTCATCGCTCACGCGGCGTTGCTCCATCAGACTTTCGTCCATTGTGGAAGATTCCCTACTGCTGCCTCCCGTAGGAGTCTGGGCCGTGTCTCAGTCCCAGTGTGGCCGATCACCCTCTCAGGTCGGCTACGCATCGTCGCCTTGGTGAGCCGTTACCTCACCAACTAGCTAATGCGCCGCGGGCCCATCTGTAAGTGTCAGCCGAAACCGACTTTCAGCTTTTCCTCATGAGAGGAAAAGGATTATCCGGTATTAGCACCGGTTTCCCGGTGTTATCCCAGTCTTACAGGCAGGTTGCCCACGTGTTACTCACCCGTCCGCCGCTAGACTCCGAAGAGTCTCGCTCGACTTGCATGTATTAGGCACGCCGCCAGCGTTCGTCCTGAGCCAGGATCAAACTCTCCAAGAAAGTTGATTAGCTCATAAAGTTACGTTGGCTTAGTTTCTTAAAAGAAACTAAAATTTATTGTTTGTTTGCACGATTTTGTTTGTTTAGTTTTCAAAGAACAATACGATAAGACAACTTTTATATCTTATCACTTTTTAATAGTGATGTCAATGATTTTTTAATGCTTTTTTTTAAAAAGATTAATAGTTTCGATGACAACTTTTATACTTTAACATTTTCTAAACGATGTTGTCAACAACTTCTTTGAAATATTTAGTGTCCCGCTGACAACTTTTATATCTTATCACCTCCCAGATAATTAGGCAACAAAAATTTTCCCCAATTTTAAACTTACTTCTATTGGGGATAAATTATCTTTTATATATTATGATAGAATGAGATAAACTTTAAGCATTTAAAGGGGTGTGAAAATTGCTTTCTTTTATATTAGTAGTAATCGTATTATTTCTCATTCCAGGTCCAGCGGTTTTACTTACCATATCTCAAACGGCTCAAGGCGGAAGAAAAACAGGTATCATCACAGGCATCGGGATTGCTGTAGGCGACCTGATTCATACGGTTGCTGCCGTACTCGGACTTTCAGCCATTTTGATGACTTCGGCTCTTGCATTTGAAATCGTAAAATATTTAGGTGCGGCATATTTAATCTTTTTAGGAATTAAGGCGCTCCTTGAAAAGTCCAAGAAACAAGAGCAGCCTGTCGTGAAAAAAAGCTCTTCTGTCACTTCGTTTCGTCAGGCTTTATTAATTGAATTACTCAATCCGAAAACAGCTCTTTTCTTCTTAGCCTTCTTACCGCAGTTCGTTCACAACAATGGGACCCCAGTTGTCATTCAGTTGCTTACTCTAGGGCTAACTTTCGTGTTAATGAGCATCTTGTACACTACCCTTCTTGCATTCCTAACAAGTTCCTTAGGAGAAAGATTTTTCGCAAACAAAAATGGCAAACTCGCACGATGGCAAGGGAAAGTTGTCGGATCAATCTATATTGGCCTTGGCCTGCAGCTCGTACTTCAAAATCAAAAATAAACGGCATATTAAAAGCGATACCATCGAAGTATCGCTTTTAATATTGCTCAAGTTTTTTGAACAGCCCATGCCCTGCTTGGTTTGAGGTTTGCTTCGATGATGCAGTGGTCACCGCAGTTGGTTATGCCGATGTCTAGGCCGATTAAACGGGAACTTTGATAGTATTCACCTAATTCGTATGCTGATCCCCACTACGTGGGACCGCATCATAAATATATTTTACTACTCTTTAAATCCAGCCTTTTTGTTTGGCGATGCCGGCGGCTTCGGTTCGGTTTTTGTGTCTAATTTGTAGTAAGCATTGTCACCAATATGAGGAGACAAATGTCATCTTTATCAGGAAATTTTGATGATAGCGAAGAATTAATAGAGAAAGTTTTTGAGGACCGCAAAAGGTGTTTGTAGCCAAATGGGAGAAATTTGCAGATATTAACAACGTTATCAACATTAATACTGATTATATCCACATGATTTTCAGAAATATCCACAATTTTTCAAATTTTATACACAGATAATGTGAATAAATTTTGAATTTTTCCAATATATTAATCAATGGATGAAATTATCCACAAAACCCACAGTTTTATCCACAAAATTAACAAGTTTACCCACAATTCGTATTAATATATCCACATTATTGATGAATATTATCCACTTTCCACATTACAAATGGCCTAGCGAGATGGCTAGGCCATTGTCATTATCTATTCGAGTCTTCTGCCGGGTTTTCACTGTCATATCGATCCACAATTTCCTTTATCTCGCCCGTGTCGCCTTTTGCATTAATAATTTCAAAAATTTCATTTAAGCCTTCACTAGTATTATCTTCATTCTGCTTCATCACGGCACCCCCTTTTTTTATAGGATGCCCGATGTTGATTGAAACTATTTCTGGAAGAATTATGTCGAAAACAATCTGGTCAAGGCTGACAGGATTCTTCTTTTTTCCGGGTGGTTATTTGCTATCTTAGAAGAAAATCATCATTTGGAGGGCAATCTCATGTATTTTGAGTGCTTGTTAGATGCCATATTGGTGGAACGACAAATTTTCCATATTATCGATTGCTCCATTTGCGGGTTTGAAGAAATATATTATGAATGCCCAACTGCCAATCAACTGATTGGACGAGCCTGCTCAAATTGTAATTTTGTTCAAAGATTTGAGTAAAAGAGGCGCGAATCAACGGAATTGTTCTAATTAAAGGGCTTGGATTTGACCAAGCTCCTTCCATCATTTTACGATGGCCCCTCTTAATTGGTTAATGCCAAACTCCAAATATCCCTTTAAACAGGTCAGCATAAAAACCCAGCCTTCTTTATTATCGAGCAGATTACTCATTAACTCGTCATCATCTTCTCTAAATCCTTCTTCGGTGATTTCTATGATGGTGCTCGAAGAATCCAATTCTTCAAGTAAAATCGTTACAATATTTCCTTGTCCATCTGTACCCCAGCGGTACACAATTTTCTTGTTGGGCAATACCTCGATGACTTCGATAACTACTTCGGCATTATATTCCTCATATCTAAGTGTAACGGTCTGGCCCTGTTCCCATCTTGCAGCTGATGAGAACCAGAAATTCTTGATTTTTGCAGGATCCACAAAAGCTTCAAACACTTCATTCGCTGGTTTCATGATTTTAAATTTTGTCAGATTGTACATTTAGATAATCCCCTCTCAGTCATTAACGTTTCTACCTGTAATGGTTGTCCTATGGAAATATTTTATACGTTAATACGTAAAAAAAGCCGGTATTAATATACTGGCTTTCTTCAAATACGGTTTCGCTTACATTTTTAAAGAAAATTCAACCGCTTTACTATTATGATAACTGGCTCTTACTTTTAACTTTGCTCTTAATTCCTCATCCAGACAGTCTTGCTTTAAAAGTTCATTGTGGCGGTGCTGGATTAAATGATAGTAATATCTGCCTTTTATAAACATTTTCAACACAAAAAATCCCCCTCACTAGTGATTAACATAAATCGCAGGAGTGATCGTGTTCGGTAACTGGCAAGCATCGTTCTTAAAACCTTAGCCCCTGTAGTTTTGCGTCACCACTTTTCAATGGCTTTGCCGTTTCGTACGATTTATGTGTTTATTTAGAATATAAGCAACTAATTTATAAAATAAAAGTGCCTTTGGACCCACTATCTATCAACAGTTGGTAAGTTATACTTCTTTTTTGTTTGCAAATAAATGCTAGATTAGCCGGTTAATGCATCTTAAAATTCTCACTCCGTATAGGATCCCTATGGAACAGAGCGGAAAAGACGTTTTAAAATCTATGTTCCTGTCCATGATGTTACTGGGGTGAATTTTTAATTATGATTAAGATACGGTTTATTTTTTTATTTCTAGTTGTGTTTACACTCTTATTAGCAGGCTGCACAGGGAAATTGCACTTTTTTCAGAATGAAGGGAACTTGTCGCAGAATAGTTCTCCTCGTGCTGAAGTTCAACAACAGGATAAGGATACTAGCAGCCAATCGATTTCCTCGCAAGAAGTTATACCTGTTCTTGTGAATAAGAGCAATAAACTGCCAGATCAATATCAGCCAAGCGATTTAATTTATCCTGATATCCCCTTTATGTTTAATCAAAAATCAGAAAAGCGGCAAATGAGAGCTGATGCAGGTGCAGCGATTGAAAGATTATTTGCAGGCGCTAAACAACAGGGCGTGAATCTATTAGGGGTGTCGGCCTACAGGTCCCATGCTTCCCAAGCAGCTTTGTTTAACTACTATGTGAACCAAGATGGATACGAGGCAGCAAGAAAATATAGTGCCATACCTGGAACGAGTGAACATGAAACCGGCCTTGCGATTGATGTAACGGGTGGTGATGGTAAATGTGCCGCTGAGGACTGCTTTGCAGGAACTGAGGAGGCGGTTTGGCTCGAGGATCATGCCGCGGATTACGGCTTTATCATCCGCTACCCAAAAGGCAAAGATGAGATCACCGGCTATCAATACGAACCATGGCATCTGCGCTACGTCGGCAAAGAAATCGCCAAAGAAATCATGGAACGCGGCATCACGCTTGAAGAATACGTGGATGCAACCGTTGTGAATAATTGAATGACTTTGGTGCCTGACACCATAAAAGGCCCTCGCTGCACTTAATTGGTTGCATCGAGGGCCTATTTTTTATTTCCCTTTAATCTCTAGTAGTTTTAATCGAAGATCGTTTTCCATTGATGCCAGTTCCTGCTCGGCTAGGCGGCGCTTATGGCGGCCTTCCTCTTGGATTCGCATCGTTTCTTCGAGAGTTGTGATCAGGCTTTCCTGTGTTTTCTTTAAGGTTTCAATATCAACGATGCCACGCTCGTTTTCTTTCGCCGTCTCGATGGTATTGGTTTTTAGCATTTCTGCATTTTTCAACAGCAGCTCATTGGTTGTTTTCGAAACTTGCTTTTGCGCCTCGACGGCATGACGCTGGCGAATCAAAGTTAAGGCAATCGCGACTTGATTTTTCCATAATGGAATCGCCGTCATAATTGAAGATTGAATTTTTTCCACAAGCGCCTGATTCGTATTTTGAATCAAACGAATCTGAGGTGCGCTTTGAATCGTAATTTCTCGGCTTAATTTCAAATCATGCAGACGTTTATCCAACCGATCGGCAAATTGAATCATATCGTTAACTTCTTGGAACTTCATTTGATCATTGGTCTGTTCCGCTGCTTTTTTCAGCTGAGGAATCGTCTTTTCCTGCATTTCCTCCAGCTTAATCTCCCCAGCGGCAATATAGACATTCAGGGCATGGAAGTAATCTTTATTCGTCTCATACAACTGTTCGAGCAATTTAATATCGGACATCAGGACATTTTTGCTGCGGTCCAGTTTTACACTGATTCGGTCAATTTGGGCGCCTGTTTTTTGATATTTGGAGAGTACTTCTTGAACCGAGCTTGAAATTTTTCCAAACATACGAGCAAATAAGGATGGCTTCCCATCCTTCAAATCATCGGGATTCACTTCATCCAACCGCTTCATTAAATCACTAATGATCTGCCCGATTTCACCCACATCCTGTTTCTGCACATGTTCAAGCATGGTATGTGAGAATGACAGCAGCTTTCCTTGGGCCTGGGTACCATATTGAATCATCGACTGATGATTTGTCGGATCGATTTGCTCAGCAATCTGATAAGCTTTGGCCCGATGTTCTTCCGGGATTACATCAATTAATTTAACAGGTTTCGCATCGCTTGTTTGCTGAACTGGATTTTTGGCTAACTCTAGGTTCTCGCCAAAAGGATCAGCAAGGATATCATCTAATAAATTACCAGTTTTATTTGGTTGATTCGGGTTGTTTTCGTTCATTTTAGCCACCTATTTTCTTCCGGGAATTTAGCGTCCTTTTCCTTATTGAGAGTATGCTTCGCGACGTCAATTTCAAAATTCAAGTGATCGATATCATCGGAAATCACCTTGTATAAATCCTCTTCCACTACCCTTGTTAGTTCATCTAGAGTATGGCGGGTTTCAATGAGAGATTGGCCCATCTCCATGTTCTTTTTCGGCTGGGAAGATAAGAAGCTGTATTTTTCGGTAAGTTCAACAATGGAGTCCAAATGGGAAAAATAAAATTGCTCCGCTTGGTAAAATCGCTTCGGTTCTTTGGTTGTCATCTTGTGTATTTTTTTTGTAATTCTAAGGAGATCAATTCTTTGTTTGACAGATGAAATATCGCGAATTGAGAAAAGATTTTTATTCAAGCGATTGATTTTCTGTTTGGCTTCCATAAGGTTCTTCCTTATGTACCGATATTCTTTTCTGGATATCTGATGCTTTTTTAAAAAGCGGGTGTTCATCACAATGCCGAGAATGAAATGGGTGAGAAACCCTGCGGTTAATGCGATTCCCGTTGCTCCCCAAAAGGTTTGGTCAAAAGGGAAATAGCTGATTAGCCACGTTAAGAAAGTTATTGGGACGGCTGCAGATGAGCGGATAAGAAACGACAAAACCGGGTTCATATTTGATCGACTCCTGACTTAAGACATCTTTATATTCCTACGATTGAAAGCAATGGAATGTTTCATTTCCCTCCAAAATATATGTCAAAAAGAAAATTATTTCCATTTACTACTTCCACAATACATGAAAAAACTCCTCCTCGCCATAGACCTCAAACGGAAAGAATTCTAGGACTTGAGACGTATTTTTCATACGTGTGGGTGCGGTAGCCTCGATTATGTGGGCTTGTGCCCAAGAGTAGGTTAGTAAGATGCATAGGATAGATAGGATAGTGAGGAGAGAGGAGAAGAAATATGTATAATCCTTATTATATGCCGCTTGAGTATCAAAATAGTGTAGTAAATCAGCTGAATCTGCAAAGACAATATCATGGTGGCGGGATGCAGCATAATCATGGCGGGCACCATCATCATGGCGGTCAGCAGCACAATAACGGTGTGCAACATTACCATGGTGGACAGCACCACAACCATGGCGGACATGGCGGACATTCAGGATTTAATCTTGGATCATTAGGTTCAAGCCTTCTCGGGCTTGGATTAGGGTATTTAGGTGGGGCGGGGCTGGCAAATGCAACTAATCCAGGAGGTTATGGATTGGGCGGTGGTTATGGCGGCTTCCCTGGATACGGTGGATTCGGAGGATACCCTGGAGGACCTAGTCAAGGTTATAATCTATATGGTCCCGGGCTTGGCGGAGGCTATCCGACTGGCAGCAGCCCGGGTTACCCAGGAGTTGGACCTCATATGAACAAGTACGGCCAGCCTTTCCAACCAGCTCCTAGTTTAAGCGGCTATGGAACATGGTCTCCAAGCGAATATGGCCTGCCAAGTCCAAGGCAGGGATTGGGTAGTTTTTAGTTTTTGCACAAAACACCACTCATTTTACATCTAAAAAAAGAGCAAGATCACGGGTCCTGCTCTTTTGGCATTTAATTTGGGTACTGAATTAGGTAAAACTACCGTTCATACAGTTCAATCGGCAGTCCATCTGGGTCTGCGAAGAAGGTAAATTTCTTGTTTGTTACTGGGTCAACACGAACGTCTTCAACATTCACTTGATGATTGGTCATAAATTGAACCGCCTCTACGATATCATCTACTTCAAAAGCAAGATGCCTCAAACCAGCGGCTTCAGGATAGCTTGGCCGTTCAGCTGGGGTCGGGAACGAAAACAATTCAATTTGATATTGACCATTCACTGCTAAATCAAGCTTATAGGAATCTCGTTCCTCCCGATATACCTCATTTATGGGAGTGAGCCCAAGAATTCGCACATAAAAATCCTTTGATTTTTCATAATCCGAACAAATGACCGCCACATGATGAATCTTATTTAACTTCATCTAACCATATCCCCTTAATCAATCATTCTCAAACAACCACCGCTTGTCCAGAGACAAGTGGTTCCATTTAAACTTAACATGTCCCCCTCCAAACGGACAACACATCAAAGTGTCCACGGATGGTGCCTGACACCACTCTATTCTCCTAAGTCCGATGGCCGTTCTTCTTTTTTGAAGTGGTGGAGGATGGCTTTAACGATGCGTTCAGAAGCGTAGCCATCTCCGTAAGGATTGGAAGCGTGAGCCATCTTGTCATGGGCGGCTCGGTCTGAAAGCAGCTCATCTGCAAGATCAAATATCGTTTCCTCATCTGTTCCAGCAAGTTTAAGTGTGCCCGCTTCAATTCCTTCAGGGCGCTCGGTGGTATCACGCAACACTAGCACCGGTACACCTAAGGATGGCGCCTCTTCCTGGACACCGCCAGAGTCCGTTAAAATCAAATAGGCTCTTGAGGCAAAGTTATGAAAATCGATCACATCAAGAGGTTCGATAAGATGAATCCTTTCATGTTCGCCCAGCACACGATTGGCAATCTCGCGAACGACAGGATTCATATGAACTGGATACACCACCTGAACATCCTCATGCTTTTCAACCAATCGTCGAATCGCACGGAACATGTTTTCCATTGGCTCCCCTGTGTTTTCCCTGCGATGGGCCGTCATGAGAATTAATCGATCACTCCCAAGGCGGTCTAAAACAGGATGTGAATAATTTCCCCTTACTGTTGTTTTTAGCGCATCGATGGCCGTATTTCCAGTGATATAAATGGATTCTTCCCGCTTATTTTCCAACAAAAGGTTTTGCTTCGATTGGGAGGTTGGCGAAAAGTGAAGATCCGCCAACACTCCCGTCAACTGACGGTTCATTTCCTCCGGGTACGGGGAATATTTATTATGAGTCCGGAGTCCAGCTTCAACGTGTCCGATCGGAATCGAATGATAAAAAGCAGCTAAGCTCGCGACAAAGGTGGTCGTCGTATCACCATGGACCAGGACAATATCTGGCTTAACGTCGGCAAGAACTTGATTGAGCCCTTCTAAACTCCGGGTTGTTACTTCTAGCAACGTTTGTCGTTCCTTCATTATATTTAAATCATAATCAGGAGTAATTTCAAAAATTTGCAACACCTGATCAAGCATCTCCCGGTGCTGCGCGGTAACCGTAACAATCGGCTTAATGTGATCAGGGTATTTCCCTAATTCTTTTACTAAGGGAGCCATTTTTATCGCTTCCGGTCTCGTTCCAAATACAGTCATTACCTTCAATTGATTCTCCATAGCGGCCTCCAACGATCTCTTCCATCCAATATAATTTTCATTCACTAACATGATACCAAAGATTGCTCAATTATGAAAAAATCATATTCCTTCACTTCCAATGTCATCTTGATATTTTCTAAATATTCCTTTGTACAATATTACTTTTCTTGTCAGGGCGAATATATTGCATAGTATATTTTGAAAAATATCCAACCTAGGAGTGAATAATATTTTGAAAAAAAGGGCCCTTATTACCATACCTATCACCTTGCTGCTTATTGCGGTCATGGTGGCTTCCATTTTCCTAATGAATCTCAAACCAGCAGCCGGGAAAATTGCTCAAGCCCAAAAACTTGCTGAATACTCGAAGCCAGCAGTGGTTCGAATTCTCGACTATGCTGTTGTACAATGGCAGTTTAATAATCCGTATGATCCAGAAGTCATTGCCATATTAGAACAGCTAAATAACCAATCTATCGTAGGCGGCTCAGGTTCAGGGGCCATTATCAGCTCTAACGGCTATATCGTCACAAATGCACATGTGGTGGAAGCGACTCAACAGGAAGATGAGGAAATTGCCAATGCCGCATTTGAACAACTAGTAACGATCATCGCAGACTATTTTAAGGTAGAATATGATACAGCCTATAATTACATGGTCCAATACACGCAATACTCTGGAATTCAAAAAGTAATCAAAGTAATTTTACCCGGCGGAGATGTCCTTGATGGCGAAGTGAAAAGCTACGGGGCTCCTATTAATGAAGGAAAAGACGTCGCGGTTCTAAAAATTGAAGGAAAAAACTTACCGACTTTACCGCTTGGAGATTCAGATAATATCCAGAACCAAGATAATATTTGGGTCAGCGGATATCCAGCCGCTGCTGATTCGGATCTATTATCTCCTGATTCATCGTTAGTTTCTTCAATGAATGCTGGTCAAATTTCAGCAACTTCTAAAAAGACAGACCAAGGAAGCCCGGTCATTCAAATTAATGCTGCAGCTACCCATGGGAATAGCGGTGGACCTGTCATCAATGAAAACGGTGAAATCATTGGGTTGCTCACCTTTAGGGGGGACACAGTCAATGGCCAAGAAGTTCAAGGGTTTAACTTTGCCGTTCCTGTTAATACCGTCAAAGAATTTGTAAACCAAGCTGGGGCGAAAAATGCGAAGAGCGAAACGGATAAGCTTTATCAAGAAGGACTTAATCTATACTGGGGCGGCTACTATAAGCATGCGTTAGAAAAATTTGAGGCGGTTCAGCGGATTTACCCAAATCATTCTGAAATCAAACAATATATCGCAAACGCTGAGAAAAGGATGGGCAACAGTAAGACACTCTGGTCGGATTACGCCACAATCTTCTATATAGTGGACGGTGTTTCTGGCGTTCTCATCATCATTCTTCTGTTGTTTACGTTTGCTTTTAGACCGAAGCAGCCAGCAGTTGCTCTGGCACCGCCGAAAGCAGAGCCAGAAAATACACTAACCGACCTTAACAACGATGGAAAAATCGACGTTCAAGACATCCTCCTTGCCCTCCAAGAGGCACAGAAAAAGCAGAAAAAAGACGAGGAATAATGTGGTACCTGACACCAATATAATATATTGAGATAAAACCGATAGAACAAGGGGATGTAGCGGAAACTACGTCCCCTTTCTATCATACGGATTCAGTTCATGAAGGAGTGATCACAATGACTGAAAATTTGGTATTAGCCTTTGGATTAACATTGTTTGCAGGGCTGGCCACAGGAATTGGCAGCATTCTTGCCTTCTTTACCTCACATACCAATACTAAATTTTTATCCGTAACTCTCGGATTCTCTGCAGGTGTCATGATCTATGTATCAATGGTTGAAATTTTTGTAAAGGCCAAGGTAGCTCTTGTTGATTCCTTGGGCATTGGATTAGGAAACTGGTTAACGGTTGGTGGATTTTTTGCTGGGATGGTGTTAATTGCTAGCATTGATAAATTTATTCCTAAGCAAAGCAACCCCCATGAACTAAAGAAAGTTGAGGACATGACAACGGGAGGAAGTACGAGTACAGGGGAAAAGCCCGATTTATTAAAAATGGGTACATTTACAGCTCTTGCGATCGGAATTCATAACTTTCCGGAAGGGATTGCCACCTTCACTTCGGCGTTGCAAGACCCTACACTTGGGATAGCCATTGCCGTCGCGATTGCGATTCACAATATACCAGAAGGCATCGCCGTCTCCGTACCTGTCTACTTTGCGACTGGTGATAAGAAGCGGGCTTTTAAACTATCATTCTTGTCTGGTTTATCTGAACCGGTTGGGGCGTTAGCCGCCTACCTCTTTTTAATGCCGTTTCTCAACGAAATCATGTTTGGGATTATTTTTGCAGCAGTGGCGGGGATCATGGTCTTCATCTCCCTCGACGAATTACTGCCTGCCGCAAAAAGATATGACGAAGCACATCTATCAATCTACGGATTAATTGGCGGGATGGCAGTAATGGCCCTCAGTCTGTTATTATTCATATGAGAGTCTAAAGTCTGTTGGTGGTGTTTTTGGTGTCAGGCACCATGTGTATTTTTCACATGGTACCTGATACCGTAACTCCTCTTTATTTTAGAGTTTTAGCCAGCAATGCTTCTACTTCATGCTTATATGGCATGGCCGGTGCTGTGCCTATTTTTGTGACGGATACGGCAGCAACAGCGTTAGCAAATTCCATGGCATTTTTAACCGAATAACCATTGCTAATCGCATGGGCAAAGCCACCGTTAAAGGCATCTCCTGCTCCCGTTGTATCGACCGCTTCAACCGTAAAACTCGGAATCAGTTCCCCTTTTTCTCCTCCGGTGTAAAGGAATGCTCCCTTGCTGCCCAAGGTTATGATAACTGATTTAACTCCCAGTCCATGAATTATTTGTGCGGCTGATAGTGCCGTACTTTCATCTCGTACTTCAATCCCTGTCAACTCAAAGGCCTCAGTTTCATTTGGAGTGATGTAAGCAACATCCCGCAGAATTTCCCTAGGAAACTCTTGATATGGGGCTGGATTTAAAATGATTGGTACGCCATGATTCCTAGCTAATTTCACTGTTGTCACAATTGCTTCAATGCTTGTTTCTAATTGGATCAACACAATATCTGCTTCCTTTATTTTTTCTTCTGCTTCTACTACCTCTTCTTCCGTTATTGTTCCACATGCCCCCAGAGCAACCACGATACTATTTTCGCCCTTTTCATCTACTTCAATTAAAGCAGCCCCTGTAGCCTGATTCGGATCGACTTTAATATATTCCGTATTCACATTTTCTTTCGTAAAGTGCTTCAATGCTTCTCTTCCAAATACATCATCACCCAATTTGGTTAAAAACGTCACTTCAGAACCGCTCCGAGCAGCAGCAGTTGCCTGGTTTCCACCTTTCCCGCCAGGCCCCATTTGAAATGGCCCGCCAAGAACTGTTTCCCCCGGTTTCGGAAGATGAGGAGTACGACTCATTAAATCAACAACATAACTCCCGACAACAACAACTTTTGACATATAATTCCCCGCCTCTACTATATTTTTGAAGAATATAAAAGTAAAAACGCAATACGATTGCGTTTTTACCTTATAAACTATGATTATTTCGTTTTAACTTCATTCACGTTTTCTTTTGTAACAAGTGTAGAATCAAGAATGACTTCTTTTTCAACATTTTCTTTCTTAGAAATTTTTTGAGCAGTAATCACTGCTTCTTTTCCAAGGAAGAACGGCGGCTCAGCAATTGTTGCTTCTAATTTACCAGCTTTTATGGCTTCAATCGATGGGTCAATGGCATCACAGCCAATTAACGTGATTTCATCTAAACGGCCTGCCGCTTCAATTGCAGCTAATGCGCCAAGTGCCATTTCATCATTTGCTGCGTATACTCCATCAATCTTAGGGTTTGCTTGAAGAATATCTTCCATTACTTTCATCGCTTCACCGCGGTCAAAGTTTGCTGCTTGTCTAGCTACAACTTTAAAGCCAGAATTAGCATCCATAATTTCATTAAAGCCTTTGCTTCTTAACTGTCCTACGTTTGTTCCTAAGATTCCTTGTATCTCAACGATGTTCCCTTTACCTCCAAGTGCATCCTTTAAGAAAGTACCTGCAATATTACCAGACTTAAGTGCATCAAAACCGATATGAGTGATTACTTCTCCACCATTAGAAGAACGGTCGATTGTAAAAACAGGGATATCTGCATCGTTTGCTTTTTTAACTGCTTGGACAATCGCGTCACTATCCGTTGGGTCAATGACTAACACATTGATATTTTGTTGTAAAAGATTTTCTACGTCAGATAGTTGTTTACCAGGGTCGTTTTGCGCATCTGTTATAACGAGCTCAACCTTATCTTCTTTGGCTTGTGCTTCTGCTCCTTCTTTCACTGCAACAAAGAAAGGATTGTTTAACGTATTCATGGATAAACCAACTTTTAGCTTACCGTTATCCTTTGCTTTTGAATCTGGTTTCGTGCTAGACGCTTCATCCATACTACATCCAACAAGACCAATAATGACCATAAACATTGCCAACAATGAAATAATTTTTTTCATCGTAAAACCCCCAATTTCTTATTTTTTAATTTTTGAAAACTTACTATCAACTAATACAGCAACTAATATAACGAGACCTTTAGCAATACTTTGGTAAAAGGGAGACACGTTCATCAAATTCAAAATATTATCAAGAACGCCCATAATCAAAGCACCAATCAGCGTTCCGGTAACTGCTCCTTTTCCTCCTGCCAAACTTGTCCCACCAATAATAACTGCTGCGATAGCATCTAACTCAATTCCATTTCCCGCAGTTGGCTGTGCTGACATTAATCGTGAGGTGTAAATAATAGCGGATAGGGCTGAAAGCAAACCAGCAATTCCGAAGACAGCTATTTTAATAGCCTTAACGTTAATCCCTGCCAGAATAGCCGTTTCTTCATTGCCACCGATGGCATAAATGTAACGGCCAAAGCTGGTGTATTTTAACATCCAATACATAATTCCAAAGATGACAAACATGAGAATGATGGGGACTGGGATACCAAAAATCCGTCCACTTCCAATAAAACGGTAAGCTTCATTACTAACAACCAGCGGATATCCCTTTGTATAAACCAAGGTCATTCCGCGTGCAATAACCATAATTGCCAATGTGACAATGAAAGAAGGAATTCCAAATCTTGCTACAAAGAAACCATTACAAAGACCAAATAATAGACCAACTCCAAGAGCGGCCAGTAATGCAAGTGGAAGCGGCCAGCCAGCGGTTAAGGCACCAGCTAAAATCGCACCAGAAAAAGCCATTACAGCACCAACGGAAAGGTCAATTCCCGCAATTAAAATAACAAGAGTCATTCCACTAGCGATAATCGCAATAATAGAAACCTGCCGAAGCACATTCATTACGTTACTCATCGTAAAAAAGACATCAGACAGAAATCCTGCAATTACACATAACACGATAAAAATTAATAGTACACGGTATTTTTCAATGAGGGAGAGCGAATTGAACTCCGCCTTTTTCTCCACTTGTTTTTGAACTGATGTTGTACTAGGCATTCATTACACCTCCGGATGCGTAATAAAAGATTTTTTCCTGCGTCGCTTCATTTTGGCTTAGCTCAGCGGTAATTCGACCTTCATTCATCACCAAGATGCGGTTACTTAATCCAAGCAATTCCGGCATTTCGGATGAAATCATAATAATCGAAATACCCTCATCTGTAAGCCTTTTCATAATTTGATAAATTTCGGCCTTTGCGCCAACATCAATACCCCTTGTTGGTTCATTCAAAATGAGCACCTTTGGATTCATTTGGAGCCATTTCCCAAGAACCACTTTCTGCTGGTTACCTCCGCTCAGGGTTCTTACCTCTACTTTTGGATCATGGACCTTTATTTTTAAATCGTTTACCCATCGGTTGACAATCTCGTCCTTCTTGCGTTTTTGCTGAATACCAAATCTGGAAATTTTCCGATAAGTGGGTAACAGTAAGTTTTCATAGACTGATAACCCAAGAACAAGACCTTCCTGCTTTCGATCATCTGTAACTAATGCAATTCCGGCATCAATCGCACCTCTAGGGCTGTTTACTAGTTTCGAATCAACCTTCACATACCCCGTCATATTCCTATACATCCCGAAGATCGCCTTCGAAAGTTCCGTTTTGCCGGACCCCATTAAACCAGCAATTCCGAGGATTTCACCTTTTTTCACGGTGAAATTAATGCCTTCAAGGATACCTGGCACCGAAACATCTTTCACTTCCAGGCAAAGTTGCTTAGATGGTTTACTTTTTTCAGGAAATAATTCCGTCAGCTCACGTCCAACCATCATTGTCACCATATCATCCTTTGTAACGTCCTTCACCAGAGCACTTCCAATATACTTTCCATCCCTTAAAACTGCGATCGAATCGGCAACCACTAGTACCTCTTCCAACCGGTGAGTAATAAAAATGACACCCATTCCCTGTTGCTTCAATTCTTTCATAATGGTTAAGAGCTTATTTGTTTCTTCATCATTTAAAGCTGCCGTCGGCTCATCCATAATGATAATTTTCGAATTAAACGACAGTGTTTTTGCAATTTCAACCAACTGTTGCTCGGCTACTGATAAATCGGCGATTAATGCGTCAGGGGAGATCTTAGTCAAACCAACCCGATCCAGCCACTTCCTTGTTTCCTGCTTAATTTGTTTGCGATCTAAGATACCTTTTGTTTTACGTGGCTCCCGCCCGATAAAGATATTTTCAGCAACACTCATATGCGGGATAAGGTTAAATTCTTGATAAATGATACTTATTCCAAGGCTTTGTGAATGCTTTGGCCCTTCGATTGTTACTTGATTTCCATTTATGTAGATTTTCCCATTGTTTGGCTGGTGAACACCAGCTAGCACCTTCATTAAAGTAGATTTTCCGGCACCATTTTCACCAAGCAAGGCAAGAACTTCAGACTGGTTTACGCGGATAGATACTTTATCAAGTGCCTTCACTCCAGGAAATTCCTTCGATATATCTTTCATTTCCAGCAATGCTGTACTCACTTGCCACTCCCCCTTTGAATGAGGTCAAATTATTAATAAACGACACCAGCGACTAAGATGACATTCGCATATCCGGTAAACTCACCTGTTCGAATTAATCCCCTTGCCTGTTTTGTTTGCTGCTTAAATTCCACATGTGGAACATATTCAATCGGAAGATTTGGGAATCTGCTAACGATTTGGTCATGCATCCCAGGACTGGCCGTTTTAACTTCTTCGGCTAAAATGACTTTTTCCACTTCCAGCTCGGTTAGTACCGCATCAAGCGTTTCTAAAAAACCTGGCAGGCCTTCTTTCAACGCTAAATCAATCCGATGGGTCACATTTTCAGGAATCGGTAAACCAGCATCTGTCACCACGACGTAGTCAGTATGACCAGTTTCAGAGATTAATTGATTTATTTTGGGATTTAATATACCACCCTTTTTCATAGTTTTCTTCCTCCTAAAATTGATAAATGTAAACGTTTAGATTTTATGACATGACTCGCGAATTTTTAATTCTGGTTTCAATAAATACTCCCTTTTAGGAAGGTTTTCTTTAAAATGAATACGTTCGTACACCAATTGAAAGGCAATTTCACCAATGGTCGTCATCGGACGTGAAACAACAGATAGTTTTGGTTTGATGAAGGTAGCTATTTCAACATCATCAAAACCGATAAAGGAGACTTCCTCCCCCAACTTCCAATCCAGCTCGGTTAGTGCTTTAACGCAGCCAATCGTCATCTGGTTATTCGATGAAAATATCGCAGTAGGTCTATTTTTTAAATAAAACAATTGCAACGCACCCTTATAGCCGCTGTTTTCCATAAAATCCCCCTGATAAACCAAACTGGGGTCAAAGGGAATATTATATTCCTCGAGCGCTTTCTTATAACCAAGGTAACGTTCCCGACCTGGCGTTGTGTTTTGTGGACCGCAAATAATTGCAATGCTCTCGTGTCCCTGCAAAATTAATTGGCGAACAGCCTGGTAGGCTCCATTGACATTATCAACCAAAACCGTATCCACTTCAAAATTCTTAATTGCCCGGTCAACCGCAACAATTGGGATTCCTTGATCTTGTAACAACTTGATATGGTCCCCTGTTTCATTTGCAGTTGTTATGATGACTCCATCTACCCCTCTTTCAATAAAGATTTTCACAATCTCTTCTTCAATAATTGGGGATTCGTTGGTACTGCTAAGTATAGTATAATATCCTTTTTCTCTTGCCTTCTGTTCAATTCCAGCAACTACGTGAGGAAAAAATGGGTTAGTAATATCAGGCACAATAATACCAATGGTGTTTGTTTCCTTTCTTTTCATGCTCCTCGCCACAGCACTACGGATATAACCAAGTTCACTGATAGCGCTTACAATCCGGTCTTCAGTTACCTTCCGAACTCCACCTTGGTTATTTATTACCCTTGATACAGTTGCTATTGAAACTTTTGCAAGCTTAGCTACATCCTCAATTGTTGGTTTGTACTCCATAATATGTAAACTCCTAAAATATAAAATCCCAAATGTAAACGTTTAGATTTTCTAAAACAACATCTCTTCTTTTAAAGAGTTTAGAAAGGTTTTCTATCTTTAATAAAAATGTAAACGTTTAGATTTTTATAAATTGATAATATCACCGCTTATGAATGTAGGCAAGAACGTTTTTTATAAAAATTTACAATTAATTTTGTATCTTTAAAATAGGATAATAATATGATAACAATTATTCACATAAACTACAGTTCCATTTTCCCTGCAAATATGGATTCTTTTACACTCAAGAAAGTAGAACTACTGTGTAATAGGCATTCTAGAAGTGATCACTTGAAAGTCGGGAGTTCATTTACTCATTAACGATATTTTAAAAAAGTAAATCCCTTCTAAAATTTCAAGGTGAAAAATTTTTCAATCGGATTAAGCTTTGGTGCCTGACACCAAAATTGTAATTGAAGGTGATACGGATGATTTGGTTGTATTTTGTTTTATCCTACTTAATTGGAAGCTTCATGTTTGGATTTCTTGTTACAAAAACATTGTTTCATAAGGATATCCGCCGTGAAGGGAGTGGAAATGTTGGGGCCAGGAATGCCGGCCGCCTACATGGGAAAAAGGCATTTGTGTTGATATTTCTAGGTGATGCTCTAAAAGGGGTTCTCGTTATATTGATCGCTCGCTATTTTGGTTTCTCTGCCCAGATTCAACTTGTTGGTTTAGGCTTGGCCATATTAGGACATTTGAAACCAATTACGTTGAACTTTAAGGGAGGGAAAGGGATCTCAACCTTTATTGGCGGGATCATCATGTTTGAACCGCTTCTTGTTTTCGTGATTGCCGGAGTATTTCTTGTCCTTTTTCCCTTTACTAAGAGTTTCACCTTTTCAGGCCTAGGGGCATTCCTTTTCATTCCCGTTTTTCTATTATTCTTAGATTATGATTGGATATGCTTTGCTGCAGCATTAGGAATCTTATTCTTCATTTTTCTGGCCCATTGGGAAAATATTAAGCTGAGACTAAGAAGGTAGAAATGTATGGATCTCACCGGTGGCTTAGATTGGCATATAACTGGTCCACAATGACCATTTAAGGAATACAAAAGCTTCTATAACTCTGTTTTTCAAATTGAACGGGCATCATACATTTCCTATGGTTACTGTTCACACTGTTTTTTTATTGAACGGGTATTATACACCTCCTATGGTTACCGTTCTCACTGTTTTTTTGACTGAACGGGCATCATACACCTCCTATGGTTACCGTTCTCACTGTTTTTTTGACTGAACGGGCATCATACACCTCCTATGGTTACCGTTCTCACTGTTTTTTTGCCGAACGGGCATCATACACCTCCTATGGTTACCGTTCTCACTGTTTTTTTGACTGAACGGGCATCATACACCTCCTATGGTTACCGTTCTCACTGTTTTTTTGACTGAACGGGCATCATACACCTCCTATGGTTACCGTTCTCACTGTTTTTTTGCCGAACGGGCATCATACACCTCCTATGGTTACCGTTCTCACTGTTTTTTTGACTGAACGGGCATCATACACCTCCTATGGTTACCGTTCTCACTGTTTTTTTGACTGAACGGGCATCATACACCTCCTTTGGTTACCGTTCACACTGTTTTTTTGCCTAAACGGGCATCATACGCCTCCTTTGGTTACCGTTCACACTGTTTTTTGCTCGAACGGGCATCATACGCCTCCTTTGGTTACCGTCCACACTGTTTTTTTAACTGAACGGGCATCATACACTTCCTATGGTTACCGTTCACACTGTTTTTTTGCTTGAACGGGCATCATACACCTCCTATGGTTTATACGATGGCGCCTTTGCTTAAACTCAATAGCAACCTGATATCCTAACCATAACTCTTAACAAAGCTCTTCCAACAGTACCTTAACTGTAAAGACTCTTAAAAAGATGTATAAAAAGACCTAGGATGTAATATTTATTTTGTGTGGCTTTATTTTTCTTACTTATTATTTGGGGGTGGATGTCTCTGAACGCGGTAAGAATAATTCAATGGCTGTTGGGTGGATTGCTTCTCATCTATGGGATTTATCTTATTTTTGGAGTACAGGAGTTCTTTGGAACCTTAGCTATAATTGCTGCCTTTTTTATCTTTCCGAGTATTAGAAAAGGACCAAAAAAATCTTATAGCAACGATTATCAAAATGATACAGACTACTCCGATAACAATGTCGATACCGATTCCAGCGGGGATTCTGGAGGAGATTCCGGTGGAGACAGCGGCGGGGATTAATGACCACTGATAAACACAAATAAAAATACCCTTGCCTTTAGAGACAAGGGTGAACTTTTGCCCGTTAACCATCTGGGTTTACTTATTTTTAGAATAATAGTACAAAAACCAGACTGCATGATTTTGCTCATCAGCGGCCGCCCTTCGAAATGCTTCTTTTATGGAAGGATCCGAAGCACCATCAGCAACTTCCAGGTAAAAATCCACCGTCATTTGCTCATCTTGTAAAGCAAACTCTAATCCTTCTAAGTAAACATCTGGACATTCTTCACTGAGCTTTGGTTGTTGTGGCTTTCTTCCGGTCAGCTGAGTATAAATCTGTTCAAATTGTTTATGGTGCTTTATTTCATCTTGGCGAATTTCAAGGATTTGACTTTTCTCCTTCTCATTGGTAGCTAATTTTGCTAATTTACTATAACAATGGATGGCATTGTACTCACCATTAATTGCTTTTTCAACTTCTCTAATCAGTTTATTATTTTGTCTATATAAAGCATCGTAATAATTCGTGTACGGATACATAGTAAAACCTCCCCGTTTTCTCTCAAAAATATCCTACGTGAAACGAGACTCTCGGGTGCCTACTATTGAGTACTTTTCCCTAAAAACATTATGAAAATATCAACAATGGTGCCTAACACCGTTTAGAATTTTATACTTTTAGAAAGAATGGATTAGGGGATGCTTCAAGAAGTATGTGGAACTTCTAACTTAACAAAGTTCCTATTATTTTTATTGATATTAACTTACTGAACTGCTTATGCATTAGCAACAAAACAAATTTTTATCCATATGATAATGATAGGATTTTTCATGGACGTGGATTCAATTAACATCACGTTCGGCCCCTTCATCAGCATATTTTGCTTCTCAAAAACTGATAAAACGGAGGTTTCTACATGAAAAAGAAGGTATTAGTATTCGCTGCTGCAATTTTATTTCTCCTGAGTGGTTGTTCTTTACTAAATGATGCAAAAGATACTCTCTCGTATGTGAATGATGCAACGGACTATCTAAATAAAGCGACAGCTTTTGCAAATGATGCTCCATCTGTTGCGCAACAAGCCGTAAGCGACCAGCAGGCCACCGCAGAACTAAAAAAGATGCTCCAGGAAATGAAACAAGAAATCAATACATTCAATAAACTCCAAGCACCAGAAATAGCAGCCGACTTACATCAGCAACTTGTTGACCAAAACAACAAATTAACAGCTGGCATAGATCTATATTTAAAAAATATCCAGAATGGATTACTCGACCCTTCTACCCTTGAAAACACAGAAATTTTTCAAAGTGTCCAAGAAATAAGCAACATCCTTGATCAAATAAAACAACTAGGTCAGTAATAGTTAATTCAAAACCTCAGTTCAAGTAATATCTTAAGGTGGTCACATTGAAAGGAACTTCTCGATGTGACCCATTTCATTTTATGCACTCTTCTCTATTTCTTCATAAAAACCCCCCTCTTCATTGCCTCGAAAATTAGCTCACCATATTTGCCTATACCAAAGAATTTGATGTTATTATAGTAACAATATTAGAAATTAGCATTTAACATATTGGGAGGTGCTGTCTCTCATATAAGGACAGTTGTCGATAAGCGGTGCCTGACACCAAACACGAAAGGAGATTGATAAGGCTATGAGTTCTTATATTCAGGAACGAGATGGTGTTTTTCATGGGGTTTGCCCGCTGGATTGCCCGGATCAGTGTGGTTTACTTCTACATAAGGAAAATGGGAAGATTATTAAAGTGGAAGGAGACCCAGAGCACCCGGTCACCAAAGGGCATATTTGCAACAAAGTCCGGAATATGACGGAACGAATCTATGATAAAGACCGCTTGAAATACCCGCTAAAACGGACCGGCCCCAAAGGAGAAGGCAAGTTCGAACGAATCAGTTGGAAGGAAGCCATCGAGACCATTTCCTCCCGGTGGACCAATTTAATAGAATCTAGCGGACCGGAAAGCATCCTTCCCTACAGCTTTTACGGAAATATGGGCCGGCTTAATGCTGAGGGTATGGACCGCCGCTTCTTCCATCGCCTCGGGGCTTCCCGCTTGGATCAAACGATCTGCTCTGCAGCCGGATCTGTAGGCTATAAGTATACGATGGGCGGCAGCATTGGCATCGACCCGGAAGATACGATTCATTCCAAGCTATTCCTATTTTGGGGGATTAATGCCGCCAGCACCAACATGCATCAAGTCGCCCTTGCCCAAAAAGCCCGTAAACAAAACGGTGCCAAAATCATCGTTATTGATGTTCTCAAAAATCAAACTGGTAGATTAGCAGATTGGTTTATTCCGATTTTACCTGGCACGGACAGTGCCCTCGCTTTGGGGATGATGCACATCCTATTTGCCGAAAACCTGGTCAACCAAGATTTTTTAGAAAAGTATACAATCGGTCACAAGGAACTGCGTGAGCATGTCATCCAATACGACCCAAGCACCGTTTCAGCAATCACAGGTGTCCCAGTAGATGATATATACAAACTGGCCCGAATGTACGGTGAAACATCACCAGCATTTATCCGCATCGGAAATGGACCACAGCATCATGACAATGGCGGCATGTTCGTCCGGACTGTCTCCTGCCTTCCAGCCCTTACAGGCCAATGGCTTGTCAAAGGAGGCGGCGCAATCAAAGGAAATTCGGCCTATCTGGCACCGAATACCGCGCACTTACAACGACCGGAATTATTGAAAAATAAACAAACCCGCGTGATTAACATGAACGTACTGGGCGACACGTTGCTCTCACTAGACCCACCCGTGAAATCACTCTATGTGTACGGGTCTAATCCTGCCGTAGTCGCACCTAATTCCACTAAGGTCAGAAAAGGTCTAGCGCGTGAAGATTTATTTACGGTGGTTCATGATTTATTTTTAACAGAAACGGCCAAATATGCGGATATCGTTTTACCTGCGACATCCTCCTTTGAAAACACTGACATGTACACATCGTATTGGCATCATTACATTCAGTTGCAGCAGCCGATCATTGAACCATTTGCTGAGTCAAAATCCAATGTTGAGGTGTTCCGATTGCTTGCCAAGGGGATGGATTTCACGGAACCACTTTTTCAGGAAACGGAAGCGGTGATGATTACACAAGCCTTGGATAATCCGTGCAATCCTTATTTAAACGGGATTAGCTATGAATCTTTAGTGGAACAGACATTCATGAAAGCCCAGGTAAAACCGATATTCCCTGGCACACTTGAAACCCCTAGTGGAAAAATTGAGTTATTTTCTGAAAAGATGAAAGAAAATGGGTACCCCCCATTGCCAACCTACGTACCATTAGAAGATGATGGAAACCACCGATACCAATTTGTTCCAGGCCCAAATCATAATTTCTTAAATTCTACCTTTTCAAACAATCAAAAGCATATGACGTTGGAAAAAGAGCCGAAAGTCTATATGAATCAACTTGATGCCTTAACGGAGGGTATTGAAGATGGCGATACGGTTCGAATCTGGAACCAGCGCGGTGAATGCGAACTGAAGGTTTCTGTAGGGGACCAAGTCCTGCCAGGAGTCGTGGTGACGCAAGGTCTTTGGGCTGATACAGACGACTCGAAACAGCTAGTAAATGCACTCACTCCCGACCGTATCGCCGATATGGGCGGCGGCGCCACCTTCTTCTCAGGGCGTGTAAGTGTATCAAAAAGATAAAAATGGTGCCTGACACCATCTTGGGTATCAGGCACTAACTTTTAACTTGCCTTATAACCATGCCCGATCATCTCGTGGACATTGTGGACGGTGACGTAGGCGTGTTTATCTGTTTCTTTTATAATACTTTTCAGCTGAACGATTTCCTGCTTATTGATGACGATGTATAGAACTTCTCGGTTCTGTCCTGTGTAGCCGCCACGGCCGTCGAGTACTGTCAGCCCGCGCGACATCTGGCTCGTAATGTTGGCCAACACCTGCTCAGGCTCATTCGAAATAATCAGCACTGCTACCTTTTCATCCAATCCCTCGACAATGAAATCGATCGCTTTCGCCCCAATAAACACAATCAATAACGTATACATTCCTTTTTCTAAGCCAATGATAAAAATCGACCCAACTACGACTAAAATATCAATAATTAACATACCCTTACCAATGCTCCAGCCTAACAATTGGTTGGCCAATCTTGCTAAAATCGTCGACCCTCCAGAGGTTCCTCCTGTCCGAAAAATCAATCCCAGCCCTACACCGACCAGCAAACCCGCAAACATGGATGCCAAAAATGTATCCTCGGTGAGCCGATGTCCAGCATCCTCAGTTAAATACAAACACAACGAGCAGGCGGCAATCGAAATCAGTGTATAGACAAAGGTTCTTTTTTCAAAAAATTTGTACCCAACTGCTAACAGCGCCACATTCAAGACAAAATTCACAATACCGGGCGACCAATCAAACAAATAGTGGGTAATAATCGTTATCCCTAAAATACCGCCTTCTGAAAGATGATTAGGAATCGTGAAATAATTAACCCCTAAGGCAAAAATGAGCGCTCCTAGTAAAATATAAAAAATATCCTTTAACGTCCTCTTCATAAAAAATCCATCCTTTATTTGTACCGCATATGACCTATCTTACCCTAAGAATTAATAGCCATCAATTCACATTTGTGCTCCCAAAAACAAAAAAATACTGCAAGAATACATACATTCTTACAGCATTTTTAACAACTTGATGGTGTCAGGCACCAAGTTCTTCGCTTTTAAAAGATCGGTCGAGCCAGTTCTTCCCTTCGACTAATCGTGTGACAAGCATCGCGGAGACGGTGTTTCCTGTGGAGTTGAGCAGGGTTGCTGGTGCATCAATGATCGTGCTGATTACGGCAATAATCGGCAAGGTTTCTGGCGGGAAGCCAGCATAGTAAATTATTATACTGACCATCTTCATCATCATTACTGCTGTTGCTGCCGACAAAAAGCTTGCCACGGGTCTCGCTTTTTCCCCAACCGTGAATGTGGCAACAAGATGATCGAGAAAATGATAATTTCCCAAGATCTGTCTCAACTGATGAGTTGTTCATCACTCTTGAATTTAGGAAATATCAGCATTTTCAATCGGATGGATAATGAAGGCTCCTGTTAAGCCACGGATTGCAGCTATAGTGGCCGTCACCAGGAAAACAACCAGAATGCTGCCCATGATTTTTCCAAGCCGTTTCATTCCGTTCATATTTGGGTATGCTTTTCACAGGGACATATTGAAGGGTTGTGGAAGGTTTGAAATTATTCTATAAAACTTCGATTTACACTTATCCTGCTAACTACCATTATTGCAGGGGGGCGGCAGGTTTGATATTTGGACCGTAGGCTGCACTTGTTAAGCCATTGGGGGATTTATTTTTAAATTTAATGTTCGTGATGATCGTTCCATTGGTGTTTTTCAGCATCGCGTCTGCGATTTCAAGTTAGGTACACAGGTAAATGAGCAATTAAGTCTAAACCTTGAATTTTATTAACCAAACATAATTCAACAAAAAAGCCGCATCCCCTATAATTCTACAAATTCTAAACGTGGGCAAGCGCGGATATTGTCTATTTTTTTGTATTTATATTCATTTATTAATAGATTCCACTTCCATACAATTAAGATAGAAACGGAGGGATTATTTTGAAAATATTCACAAAAGTACTGATCGCACTAACACTGTTCCTAACGATCCTCATGCCCTTTCAAACGGTTTCCTACGCAGCTTCTACATCTTCTGCAACCGTAAATACGAAAGCACTAAATGTACGTGAAAAGCCTACAACTCACTCCAAGAAAAAAGGCGTCCTTAAAAAAGGCACCAAAGTAACGGTTTATTCGAAAACCAAAACAGGCTGGTCACAAATTAAATACAAATCCAAAACAGCGTATGTTTCCACAAAGTATTTGAAGTTCATCTCCAAACGGGCAAGCTTCCTGCTCGATAAAACCAAGGTCTATACTTATAAAGGGACGGAAGGATCCTATCAATTAATCCCTACTAGGAAAAAATATGATTCGTGGGACATTTGGTACTACGCTACTTCTTCTGATAAGCAAAAATTCATTGTCGGCGAAGATAGTAAAGGACTCTATACCGGGTATATTGACTCCGAATATTATATCGATATCAAATATCCTGCGAAGGTCGGCCAGAAATGGGATATCGGCTATGAAGGAGACGGACAAGCACGGATTACTTCCATAAAAGAGACCGTGAAAACACCAGCCGGTACGTTTAAAAACTGTATCGAGGTAAAGGAAGATTCTGGGTATATTTACTACTATGCGAAAAATATCGGGCAAGTAAAAACGGTTCGAGACGGAATAACAGTCATGGAGTTAGTGAGTTTGAAGAAAAAATAACCATATTGATACAAAACAAGGTAACTCTTCACCTAAGAGAGTTACCTTGTTTTTGTTCTTAGTATGATTTTTGTCTTTTTGAAATTCTGATAGACGCAAATCTTTTTTAATAGGTTTTGCACCTGTAATATTCTAATTTGGTTAGTGTCTTAAATGAACCTACCTCAGTGGCCCCAATGTTGATTTAAAACTGCTGTTGTTGGTGCCATTTCCAGGCATCCTCAATGATTCGTTCTAAGTTCCGTTCAGCCTTCCAGCCAAGTTCGGAATTGATCTTTTGGGAGGAAGCGACAAGCATGGCTGGATCTCCGGCACGGCGGTCGGCCATTTCGACGTTCGCCTCTTTACCTGTTACTTTTTCACATGTTTCAATAACTTCCTTTACCGAATAGCCAAGACCGTTGCCAAGATTATAAATCTCAGTTGACTTCTTTCCGGTTAATAATGCTTCTAGGGCAAGGATATGCGCACTCGCTAAATCAGTGACATGGATATAATCACGAATACATGTACCATCAGCCGTATCATAATCAGATCCGAAAACAGATATCTTCTCCCTCTGCCCTAACAGCTGTTGAAGGACAATTGGGATTAAATGAGTCTCTGGGTCATGACTCTCGCCGATTACTGCTGATTCATGGGCTCCTGCTGCATTGAAGTATCTTAGAATCACATAGTTTAGTCCATAGGATTTCGAGAAATCAGATAGGATTTGTTCAATCATCAGTTTGGAATGTCCATAAGGATTAATCGGTCTGGTTGGAGTTGTTTCATCAATAAGTTCCACATCTGGAATTCCATAGGTAGCAGCAGTGGAAGAGAAAATAAAGTTTTTTATATTGTTTTTGTTCATGACTTTCAACAAGGTAAGCGTAGCCGCCACGTTGTTCTCATAATATTTCAACGGATCAACAACAGACTCCCCGACCAAACTAAAGGCTGCAAAGTGCATTACGGCCTTGATGGGATAACTTTTGAAGATCATTTGTAAATCCTCTTCATTACCTAAATCACCTTCAACAAAAACCGCACGGCTATCGACAGCTTCACGGTGACCGGTTGATAAATTATCGAGGACAACCACTTCTTCTTTTTCAACTAATTCCTTCACAAGATGGCTACCAATGTAACCTGCTCCGCCAACGACGAGAATCATATTCATTTCCCCTTAGCTAGAATTTCAATTACTATCTTTATTATAGCATTTTGTCGAAAAAACAACATAATTTGTGCAAATGCATTGAAAAGCGGAGTGGCCAAAAAGGGTGTCAGGCACCATATGAATTTGTACTGCACCCCAAAAGTTAGAGTGATATCTGACTTTTGGGGTGTATTTTTATGACTAAATATAGTGAAAAGTTTAAGTTAATGTTAGTAAAAGAGTATCAAAAAGGTAAATTGGGATATAAGCTTTTAGCTGAGAAGTATGGTATGAAAGACAGCACGCCAATTAAGAGATGGGTTAAAGTTTACGAGAAATTCGGAGCAGAAGGATTAATGAGTAAGAACCATAAGGAAACTTATTCTACTCAATTCAAGCTAGATGTATTAAGATACATGGAGAGAACAGGTTCTTCAGAAATGGATACCGCCATTCAATTTGGGATAACCAGCCATTCTACAATAGGTCCGTGGAAGAAGGCTTATTTGGAAGGTGGTCCTGAAGCCCTGGATAAATCGAAAGGACGGTCTTCCATGTCTGATGAAGCAAAGAACAAAAAAAGGAAAAAACCTCTAGAAGAAGCAGAAATGACGTACGAACAAAAATTAGAAAGAGAAAATGAACTTCTACGTTTAGAGGTAGAATACTTAAAAAAGTTGCGAGCTTTTCAGATGGATCCGGAGGGCTATCTCGAAGAGCACAAGCAGCGCTATCATTCGAACTCAGAGAAACCTTCAAACTAAAAGATGTTTTACAAAGAGTCGGAATTCCAGAATCCACCTACCATTATCATATAAAAATGATGAAAAAGGAGAATCCAGACCAAAAGTTAGAAGAACTTATTCAAACCATTTTCGAAGAAAATAACAGAAATTATGGTTATCGTCGTATTAAATTAGAACTTAACAATCTTGGATTTGAAGTGAATCATAAAAAGGTGCAACGCATCATGAATAAATTCGGAATCAAAGTGGAGAAGTTTAGTAGAAAATCACGTAAATATAGTTCTTACAAAGGTACGACAGGAAGAGTTGCCAAGAACCTTATCAATCGTCGTTTTCACACTAACGTGTGTCATCAAAAATTAACCACAGATATAACAGAATTTAAGTGTTCGGATGGTATAAAACTGTATCTAAATCCAATTATGGATATGTTCAATGGAGAAATTCTTTCGTTTGGGATTAGCATGCGTCCAACCTTAGAATTAGCGATAAAACCTCTCGAGGAAGCACTAAATATTGTAAAAGATTCAAAGTTTAGAACGACTATACATTCTGATCAAGGATGGCATTATCAGCATAATAAATGGGTAAAGACCCTCAAGGATAACAATGTGTTCCAGAGCATGTCACGTAAAGGGAACTGTTTAGATAATTCGCCCATGGAGAACTTCTTCGGATTACTGAAACAAGAAATGTATTATGGGGAACCTCGGTGCTCATTTGAGGAATTAAAAAAGAGAATTGAAGAATATATCCAATATTATAATAACAAACGAATAAAACAAAAATTGGCAGGCATGAGTCCGGTTCAATACCGTATCCATACCAGCCAATTAGCTGCTTAATATAAAACTCTAACTTTTGGGGGTCACCTCAATTTTTTCACATGGTGCCTGACACCCAACCTTAACTGTACTCCTGAATTACGCTACTTGCCCTTCAGTATTACGTTTTCTTCTCTTTTTATCTGCTTTGAGGACTTTCATGGATAGGTAAATGCCTGAACCGGTTAAAAAGATTAACGCGATCGCCACTAAGTCGACCAGCCATTTTACATTCGTTGTGCCGATTTTTCCTTCGTGGAGACCCCTGATAATCCCTGTGATTGAAGTAGTTCCTCCTTCACCGCCGGCTCCAGGTCGGCCTGGGAATTGAGTTGGCACTGCCGCTTGACCAGTTTGGCCTGTTTGACCGTTTGCGGTTGTTCCAGTTTGTGCTTGAGCCTGCCCTTGGGTTTGTCCTGAATTGCTTGTTGTTCCTTGTGGCATAGCTTCTCGATTAAACTGTCCTGGCTGGAAATTACCTTTATTTCCTTCCATTTGGGTCTGGCCAATCAGCCAAGGTTCATTCATCAACAATCCCGTTACCGACTCGATTAAAATAAAGATAGAGCAGATTAAACCGATCCATAAGTGTGCTTTTCTTGTTTTTTTCATATACATTCTCCTCGTTTTTTAGCTTTGTTTTGACTATTTCGTTTAAAGTGTGCTCTACTCTGTCTGAAATCCTACTGATAGCGAAGTGCCTGAATCGGATTCAATTTAGATGCCTTATTGGCTGGGAATACTCCGAAGACCACACCCACGGCGAGTGAGAATAGGAACGATGACAGAATTACGGTTGGTGAAAAGGCGATACTTAAACTCATCAGAGATGAGACCATTTTTCCTACCCCTAACCCAAACAGAATTCCAATCAAGCCCCCCATCGAACTTAGCACCACAGCCTCAATTAAAAATTGTAAGAGCACATCTCGACGTTTGGCGCCAATTGCTTTTCTAATCCCAATTTCTTTTGTTCTTTCTGACACTGACACAAGCATGATATTCATGATGCCAATTCCGCCGACTAGCAAGGAGATACTCGCAATTCCGCCCAGCATCATGGTCATGGTGTCAGAAACGGAACTCATCGTGTCCATCACATCCTGCTGATTTGTTACACCATAATAATCGCTTTTCCCAGGATACATACTGGCGAGTGCCATTTTAACCTCGTTCATCACGAAATCCATCTGATCCTCGCTTTTGCCCTGCAAATAAACAGTGCTAATCGTCGTACTGCCAACTAAACGCTGACCCGTGCTCAATGGGACAATGACCACATTATCCCCGCTCTGCCCGAGAGAGCTTCCTTTCGAAGCCAGTACTCCGACTACTTTGAATGAGGTGCCTGACACCTGAATGTATTGTCCAATCGGATTCTCTGTACCGAAAAAGGTACTAGCTGTTTCCGAACCGAGTACGGCAATCTTTTGGCGGTACTCGACATCTAAATCGGTAATAAAGCGCCCTTGAGTGACCTTCGCATCACGAACAGATGAATAGGCCGCATTTGTTCCTGTTAAGGTAATCTGAGAGGAAGTCCGCTCTTTTTTCACATAGACCCGGCCAGAAACAACCGGCGCAACAGCTTTCACACCATCGATCTCACTTAACTCACTAATTTTATCCTCTGTTAGTTCAATATCGGTACTATAGGTATTTACCGTCAATAGGTTGGTTCCCAATTGATTGATTTGACTCGTGACGTTTTTCGCCGATCCCTGGGCAATCGAAACTAGGACGATAACTGACGAAACTCCAATAATGATTCCAAGCATCGTCAAGACCGCCCGGAGTTTATTGCTTCTGATACTCCGCAGCGCCATTTTAATGGATTGCAACATTCCCAAGGAGGACACCTCCATTCTCAAAGAGTTGGCCGTCTTGAATACTGACCATTCTTTTTGCTTGTTTTGCGATTTCTAGATCATGAGTGATTAAAATAATCGTATGCCCTAATTCATTCAGTTCCTTCATTAAAAGGAGGATCTCTTTGCTAGTTTTACTATCAAGGGCACCGGTTGGTTCATCGGCGAGGAGAATCGACGGCTGGCCAACCAAGGCTCTCGCAATCGCCACCCGTTGTTGTTGTCCCCCCGATAGCTGGGTCGGCAGGTGGCCGGCGCGATCCTTCAAGCCGACCTTATCCAATCCGTCTAATGCCCGCTCACGCCTTTCACGTGTAGGTACGCCGGCGTATAACAATGGTAATTCCACATTTTCGAGTGCGGAGAGCTTACCTAATAAGTTAAAGTTTTGAAAAATAAACCCGATCTTCCGATTCCGAATCGTTGCTAAACTATTGTCATCCATTTTTCCAATATCTCTGCCATCAAGGTGATAAGTCCCTTTATTAGGCCGATCAAGACAGCCCAGCATGTTCATTAGGGTCGATTTCCCTGACCCAGACGGACCAATGATGGCTAAAAATTCACCCTTTTGGATTTCTAATGATACATCATTGAGGGCATGGACCATTTCACCGCCAAGCCGATAGGTTTTCATCATATTTTTTATTTGAATGATCGGTGTACTCATTAATTGCCACCCTTTCCGCTTTGCGCTCCTTGTCCATTTCCTCCCGGTGGCATGCCTCCGCCAGTCATACCTCCCATGCCACCCATGTTACCTCTCATCATACCGCCTTGGCTGTTAGACGAGCTGCTTGTAGCAAGTTCCGGTAATTGGATCGTTTCACCTGCGGTAACTCCTTCTGTTAGTTCTACATATTCATCTGTAGAAATTCCTGTCTTAACCGTCTTTTGCTGGCTTGTGCCTGCCGATGCATCAGAACTTGAATCCGTTGAAGTCGCAGTCACAATCACATATTTCTCGTTATTGTTTGTATAAACTCCATCGACAGGAACATAAAGAGCATTTTCCTTACTTTGAGTTAAAATACTAGCTTCCGTACTCATCCCGACTTTTAAATTTGTAGGTTTATCAATGTGGATGGTGACATCAAAAGTCGATGTTCCATTCGCAGAAGTTCCCTCAGCAGCAATCGCCGTTACCTTTCCTGTATAAGAAGTGTCAGGATACGCACTTACAGTTAAGCTGACCGTCTGCTTCTTTTTAATTTTTGTAATATCTAACTCATCCACTGAAACAACCGTTTGTAGATCCTTGTAATCGGTTAGATGGGCGACCACCTGACCATTTGTTACCCGTTCTCCTTCTAAAACAGAAACCGTTGTAATCGTCCCGTCAGCAGGAGCTGTAATCGGATCACTATCATCCGTGAAGGTAATTAATTCATCCCCCTCACTTACTTTGTCACCAGCTGAGACCAACACTTCATCGATTTCATCATTATCATCTGTTGCTTTAATATCTTCACTAGTGACCGGTGCAACCGTACCTGAACCGCTTATCTTAACTTCGAGCTTTCCTTGTTGAACCACAGCTGTTCGAGTTTGAGTGGCCGCCTCAGTACTAACCGTTTTCGATTTATAATATTGAAACCCGACAAACCCGATGACCACAACACTTACAAGTATCCAAATCACTTTCTTCAACAATCTCGACTCCTTTACTCCCCACTGCCATTACGCCTCAGCCAGCAGGAAAATGATTTATTTGATGAGCCTATTATCTTGTCCGTTCCTTAAGTTATCCTTAAGAAAATGGCCAAGGATATTTATTCAGTAAACCACTTCCTGCTGCTGAAATAGAGCATTTATTCAAGAAAAAGCTATTGAAAACTTGTTAAAATCACAAAAAAGCCTTCATTCCTTTACAAAAGGAATGAAGGCTTTTTCATGTTAATTAACTATTAGTCTTAAAGATTTTTTTGATTGCCTTGTGCATCACGTTCAACTTGCATTTTTGTTACAGGAAGGTATCCTTGCTCTTGTAATAAAGTATTTTGGACATCATCTGACATCATATAATCAAGGAATGCTTTTGCAAGATCTGTTGCCTCACCCTTAGTATAAGAGTGTTGGTAAGCCCAAACTGGGAATTTACCTGATTGTACATTTTCTGCAGTTGGTTCAATACCGTCAATTGCAAGAGGTGTTACTGTTTCATCAGTGAAATATGAGAATGCAAGGTAACCAATCGCACCATCTGTTTCATTAATAATCTTTTTAACTGTGTTTGAAGAATCTTCCGTGATTCCTTCAGCTGGTGTTGCGCCATCAAGAGCAAATTTATTAAATATTGCACGAGTTCCAGAAGAATCAGGACGGTTTACAAGAACGATTTTTTGGTCTGCTCCACCAAGTTCTTTCCAGTTTGTAATTTTTCCAGTGAAAACTTTAATTAAATCCGCTTTTTTAATATCTTTAATCCCTACTTTAGGGTTAACAGCAGCAGTCATACCTACTACAGCAACTTTATGGTCAACAATCTGATCAGCTGGAATTCCTTCTTTTTCTTCAGCAAAAACGTCAGAGTTACCAATTTGAACAGATCCTTCAGCAACTTGTGATAAGCCTGTACCAGATCCACCCGCGTTTACTTGTATATCAACTTTAGGGTTAGTAGCCATAAATTCTTCAGCTGCAGCTGCCACAAGAGGTTGCATTGCCGAAGAGCCAGAAATAGTTAATGAGCCTGAAAGTTCTTTCGTTTCTTCAGTCTTTGGCGTTTCTTTCTTCGCAGTTCCTTCTGTCTTCTCTGTAGATGCTGCGCCTCCGCAAGCAGCCATGAAAACCATTAACGCAGCTAGCAATGTAAGAAGGCTTAAGTTTTTCAATCTTTTCATTTGTTTGAATCCCCCTAAGAATTATTATTGTTGTTGTTTACAGGTATAAGATTAATCCTTTTTTGTTAAGTGAGTATTAATGCTTTGTATAGTTTTGTAAAGATTTGATGTTGTTTGTAAACTTTTGTCGGTTTCTTCTTAAAATCTAGCTTTCTTTAAAAATAGAAATATCACCAACCTTCTTAGGCAGGTGATATTTGCTTTCTAGTAATAAAGCTGCTAACAATTCTAATTGATTACTTTTTTATATTATTCCCCAGAGTCTTCTGTACCTTGATCAGATCCGCTGTCTGGGGAATCTGTATTGCCACTATCTTGATTTTGCTCTGTATCCGCATCTGTTTTTGTATTGCTACAACCTGAGGCAACTCCTAACAACATGAAAGACGCCATTAACACTAACATCCATTTTTTTAAATCCTTCATTTTTTTCATCCTCCTTGATTGTTTCAAAATTTGGTACAATCCCATGATATAAAAATTCGCGAGAAAAAGAAGATGAATCACTCATTCTTTACAATCATTAACCAATTATTTACAATTTTTATAAAAATTTAGCGAAATATTAAAACTGACTAGTTCATTTCATCCTTTCTTTTTTACCGTTTGGGTGCATTGATTGAGATAAAAAACCAAAATAAAAAGCCGAAAATAGAAAGGTTCTAAAGTAGAACTAATCTATTTTCGACTTTTTGCATGATGAAGTAATAATCACTTCATTAATAGTTACTTCAAACTACCTTTTCTTTACGGCTGGCAGGAGAAGCAACCGTAATTCCTGTGGTTTCTTCAAAATTAAACAGGCTAGTTGGCAAATCCGTAAACCGCTCTAATTCATTGTAAGCCGGAATGCCGTGATAGGACATATCCAAGCCTTCTTCTTCTTCCCGCTCTGTTGCTCTGAAACCGACTGTTTTTTCGCATACCTTTGCGATAAAAGCACCGCCGAGTAACCCCCAAACAATCACAACAACAGCGCCTAAAAGCTGCACTTCTAATAATGAGGCATGACCCGTTGTCAATAATCCTTGCGTGTTATCAAATAATCCAACCGCGATCGTCCCGAACACCCCGCTGAAACCATGGACCGCAACAGCACCGACCGGATCATCCACTTTTAAATAATCGACAAAAAGGGTGGTATAAATGACGAGAGTACCACTTATTGCGCCAATGAGAACGGCGCTCCACTCCGAAACAAAGGCACAGCCTGCTGTGATTGCAACCAGTCCAGCCAGCACTCCATTTATCGTCATACTTGGATCGGCTTTTCCAAACTTTTTCATTGTCATAAACAGTGCCACCGCTCCCCCACTTGCTCCCGCTAGCATGGTGTTGATGGCAATCGGTGCTAATGCAGAACTGGAAGCATCCAATGTACTCCCCGCATTAAACGCAAACCACCCGAACCATAAGATAAACGCACCGGCAGAAGCTAACGGAATGTTACTAGGGGCAAACACATTGGAACTTCCATCAGAATTAAATCTTCCTTTTCTTGGGCCCAATAGTTTTGCCATTGCAAAAGCAGCGAAGCCACCGACGGCATGAATCGCGGCAGATCCAGCAAAGTCCTTCATTCCTAATTTGGCTAACCATCCATCACTATTCCATATCCAATGACCCGATAGGGGGTAAATAATAATACAAATGAGTGCCGCTGTCACCACATAGGCTTTAAAGTTCATTCGTTCCGCGACAGCGCCTGAAATAATCGAGACTGATGCCACTGCAAATCCCATTTGAAAAAGCACGAAAGCCACACTTGGCAGTTCAATCGAAAGAGCAATTTTCTCAGGGCTTCCAAATAGGCTGGTCCCAACGAATCCAAACGCATCGTTTCCAAACATGATCCCAAAGCCAATGAGCCAAAACGCTAAAGCACCAATCGTCAAGTCGACAAAAATCTTCATTGTCACATTTACGGCATTTTTCGTTCGTACCAACCCGGCCTCTAATAAACTAAAACCGCCTTCCATGAACAATACCATCGCGGCTGCTAGGACGACCCACACGGTATTTATATACATTAATTCCACAAGTCATCCCTCCTTATTTGCTAAATCCTCGATATCATAATCTATTGTCCCAGTCCGAATGTTATAGGCTTCTAAAATCGGGTAAACATATATTTTACCGTCCCCATCTTCACCCGTTTGGGCCGCATCCACAATCGTCCGAATCGTGGATTCTACCAAATAATCCGAGAGGACAATCTCCAGTTTCACTTTAGGATGCAGAGTTACCTGATAATTTTTCCCACGATAGACTCCCTGTGTATCCTTTTGTTTTCCTCTGCCGACTACTTGTGAAACCGTAAAACCTAAAATACCCATATTTTTCAAACCCTTAATCGTCTCTGTGAGTCGTTCCGGTCGAATAATTGCTTCTATTTTTTTCAAGAGAATCGGCTCCTCGCTTCATGTTATATAACCTAACATGTTATTGTTACACTATATAACACGTATAGGTTTACCGTCAATATATTTTTCTTATAATCAGTTAATTATAAATAATCAAAAACCTAAGCGTGGTGCCTGACACCTTCAGTTTTTAAATGGTGCTATTGTAACTGTCAAAAAAGAGAGAATTATCCCAACACTTACATTTGAGTTAGAAGCCGTCCTCCTATAAAATCAATAGTATGAAATTCAAATCAGGAGGCACCTTATGAAATTAACGAATGAAGAATTAGAAATATTAAAGCTTATCGAAGAAAACCATAAAATCTCTGAGGAAACAATTGCTTTAATGGTAATGAGCAGTGAAGAATCAGTCAGAAAAACCATTAAAAAATTAGAAGAAGAAAAAGTAATCGTCAGTTACCCAGCGCTCATCGATTGGAGCAAAGTTGAAGGTCAGGAAAATATCGTTGCAATGATTGATGTAAAGGTAACACCCAAGCGCGGTGTAGGTTTCGATGAAGTTGCTGAGAGAATTTATCGTTTTCCAGAAGTAACCTCTCTCTACCTCATGAGTGGTGCGTACGATTTGTCGATCACCATTGAAGGGCAAACGATGAATCAAATCGCGACGTTTGTATCGGAAAAACTCTCAACGATTGAAAATGTCATCTCGACCACGACGCATTTCATGTTAAAGAAATACAAACACGATGGGGTGGTTTTTGGCAGTAGTGATGATAAAGACCGGAGAATGGTGATTACACCATGAAAAAGGATTATTCCCACTATATATCTAACACCGCTATTGAATTACAGCCATCTGGGATTAGGAAGTTTTTCGATTTAGCAGCCAGTATGAAAGACGTGATCTCTTTAGGCGTAGGCGAACCAGACTTTATCACGCCTTGGAACATTCGTGAGGCAGCCATTTTATCGATGGAACAAGGCTATACTGCCTATACCGCAAATCCAGGATTATTAGAATTACGACAGGAAATCTCTAATTACCTTAGTACAAGATTCGCTGTCAACTATGATCCCAAAAATCAAATTATTGTTACGGTTGGAGCCAGCCAAGCAATCGACCTCGCCTTTCGGGCCATTTTAAACCAAGGCGATGAAGTGCTGATTGTGGAACCAGCCTTCGTTTCTTACGCTCCATTGGTAGCGATTGCCGGCGGGACACCTGTCGCAATTTCCACCTCACCTACAAACGGGTTTAAATTAACGCCTGAACAGCTCGAAGGGGCGATTACGGAAAAAACCAAGGCGATTTTGTTTTGTTCACCAAACAACCCAACTGGCAGCACCTTAAATCGAGAAGAACTAATGGAAATTGCTGCAATTGTTGAAAAGCATGATTTAATCGTCATCTCGGATGAGATTTACGCAGAGTTAACCTACGAAGAAACCTATACCAGTTTCGCGGCGATTGAAGGCATGTACGAGCGAACCATATTAATCAATGGTTTCTCAAAAGGCTTTGCGATGACCGGCTGGCGCTTAGGGATGCTCGCTGCCCCGAAAGAATTTATTGAAGTGATGTTGAAAATTTTTCAATATACCACCATGTGTGCACCGACCATGCTCCAATACGGCGCGCTCGAAGCACTTAAGAATACTTTTCAAGAAGTGGAAGCAATGAAACGAAGCTACCGGATGAGACGGAACTACGTTGTGCAAACCTTGAATAAAATCGGGTTGGACTGTCATACACCTGGAGGAGCCTTCTATGTCTTCCCATCCATTAAGGCAACCGGCCTCAGCTCCGAACAATTTGCCGAAGAACTGCTAATGCAGGAAAGGGTGGCCGTTGTACCGGGCAATGTGTTTGGGGAAAGCGGCGAAGGCTACATCCGCTGCTCATACGCAGCTTCAATGCCGCAGCTGCAAGAAGCCCTAAAAAGAATCCAGCAATTTCTTGAATCAAAAGGAATTTACGGCGAAAAACAAACAGTAGAAGTAAAAATAAACCATTAAGTACTAACTAAAAAAGAGCCCCGTTCTGACAGTTTCATCAGCCAGAAATGGGCTCTTTCGATGTTTCAATGCCGGTGTCTTTCACTAGTGCCTGACACCAATCTTTTTATAGTGCCTGACACCCATTTTTTTGTGACAGGTATCCCAAATTATGTTAAAATACCTGAGGTAATGGTAAAAAAGGGGGGGGATAATTGAGGACCTTTGCATTCGATCTTTTTAATAGAAAGATGATGAATTCTATTACTAGGCGTGAGTTTATACATCATAACTACGTTGAATTATATGAGCGAATTAAACTAATTTCATATATGTTAACTTTTACCTATCCCTGTTTTTTCATCGTAGACTTTTTCCTGTTTAATAAACTGAGCAGCCCGACTTTTAAATTCAATCTTTCTGCCATACACATCACAGGACTTGTTGTCTCCCTTCTATTTCTATTCATTTATCATATGTATAAAAATGCTCCTAAAGGAGTCATTGTCACTAGTTATATCCTTACTTATTTGTTGATCGGTGCAGTCTCTTCTATTAATAGCCAATTATTTACCGGGAATATTTACGCCTATATCATTATAATATTAGGGGTTGCTGTATTTTTACCGGTCCAGCCAAAACACTTACTCATGCTATTTTTGGTTATTCATATTTTCTTTATCATAGGGCTTTATTTTTTTGAACCGGACCACTTCGCATTTTTATCAAAGATGATTAACTCGACTGGGACAGCTGTCATCTCCTTTATGATTGCCTTATCTTTCTATTCATTTCGAAAAAATGATTTTATGAATAAATTAAAACTTAGACAGAATGAGGAAAATTTCAGGCGCCTATTCAACCTTAATCCCAATCCACTCATTCTTACAAAGCTAGATAATAATGAAATCTTGCTCATGAACAAACATGCGCTTGAATACTACCATTTGCATACTAACAACCTTGCTCACCTCGACGGAAAATTCTTATTTCAAAATCAGGAGGAAAAACACGATATCCTTAAGCGGCTAATCGAGCAGCAAAGCATAAAAAACTATTGTATGGAGCAGCAAATCACGCCTACGATAAAAAAATGGGTGATGCTGAGTTTAGAATTGGTAGATTACTTGGATGAACCTTGTATCTTGATCGGTGTTACGGACATCACCGACTTGAAAAAAAATGAGGAAGAGCTATTTAGACATGCTTCGATTGACATGCTTACGGGGGTGTTAAACCGACGAAGCGGTATGGAGATCCTTAACCAGCAATTGTCCGCTGGTCCAGAATCTCAAGAATTTATTGTCGCCTATATCGATATTAACGATTTAAAAAAGACAAACGATCGATTCGGCCATTCCATTGGTGATGACCTCATCAAGACTTGTTGTGACACAATCAACTGCCATATCACAGATGTGGATATTTTATTCCGCCTAGGCGGCGATGAATTTATCATTGTGTTCTTTCACAAGCAAATGAATGATGTGCGTGAGTTAATAAAGACTATCAAACTAGGTTTCGAGGAGATTAATATCACGCAGCAAAAACCTTATTCTATCTCCGCAAGTTACGGTTTTTATCACTATAAACCGGGAACTGTCATGACCCCTGAGGAAATTCTTGAAATGGCCGATCAGGAGATGTACAAGGAAAAAGCCGAACACAAAAGAAAAAACACCTCCCTCCCATCTGCAATGCAAAAGTCAATAATATAGTCTGATTAATGGAACCATCCCTTAGGCACGGGGTGGTTCTTTTTTTGGTGTGAGGCACCAGAATAACCAAGAAAGGCGCAAGCGCCCTGGTCAGCGGCGTATGGCCTCCTCGAAAGAGCTAACGCTCTTTCTTCGTGCGATGCTTATGCTGCCGAAGCCTTCCTTGTGGAGCGCTCCAACTGAGATAAAGGAAAGCAGAAAAGCGGAAGCGCCTTGCCCAGGGGCGACAGGCATAAGACGAGCAGGCGAGAAGGTTGCTCTTTAACCTTCTTGACGGATTGGCTTATGACCCCGAGCCCCTAGGCGCTGTAGCTAGACAACACGAAGAGCCGGAGGCGCATTCGTGCTTACTTATCGTAGGGCGGAGAGCGAAGGACACTAGCCGCTAGGGCGCTGGAGCTAGACAGTAATCTAAGTTCAAAAACTTATACTTCTTATCATAGAACAAAATAGAAGGTAACTCTTGTGTTTTTATCTAAAAACGAATATTATAGTTTAGGTCTTATTAAAATGTTCGTATTTTGGAGGAACAACTATGTTTAAACTAAAAGAAAATCATACAAATACAAAAACGGAACTACTTTCGGGGTTTACAACTTTTTTTACAATGGTCTATATTGTGGTTGTAAATCCGGTCATTCTTGCTGACGCAGGGGTTCCGTTCGGGCAGGTGTTCACCGCAACCATCATTGCCGCTGTCGTAGCAACATTATGGATGGCACTTTTTGCTAATTATCCAATCGCCATTGCCCCAGGAATGGGGCTCAACGCTTTTTTTGCTTATTCTGTTGTAGGCGGACATCAAGGGATTACCTACCAAACGGCCTTTGCAGCCGTTTTTGTCGCTGGCGTTATCTTCGTCTCCTTATCGTTAACGCCCCTTAGGGAAAAATTAATTGACGCAATCCCGGAAAACCTTAAACACGGAATTACTGCAGGGATTGGCTTGTTTATTGCCTTCATCGGTCTTCGCCTTACAAAAATCATTACAGCTCATCCCACTAATCTTGTCGGTCTCGGCGACCTTCATTCAGCATCTGCTCTTTTAGCAATAGTGGGTCTGGCGATTACACTTGTATTGATGGCACTCCGAGTCAATGGTGCAATATTTTTTGGAATGGTTATTACTGGACTGATCGCTTTCTTTACCGGCCAGCTTGAGTTCAGTCAAGGATTTATGTCCCTGCCTACTCTGCCTGAGGGACTAATTATCGCTAATCCAGTGACAGCATTGACCGATGTAATTCAGCACAGCCTTTATGCCGTTGTCTTTTCTTTCATTTTAGTAACCATTTTTGATACGACCGGTACGATGATTGGTGTTGCTAATCAAGCCGGTTTAATGAAAAATGGCAAATTGCCGCGAGCGAGAGAGGCTTTACTTGCAGATTCAATCGGTACGGCAGTCGGTGCCATGTTTGGGACGAGCCCAACAACGGCCTATATCGAATCATCGTCAGGAGTAGCAGCCGGAGGCCGGACGGGTTTAACGTCGCTTACGGTTGCGATATTATTCATCCTGTCAGCCTTTTTCGGACCGCTTGTCAGTTCAGTTTCCGGGATATCAGCGATTACCGCACCAGCATTAATCATTGTCGGCAGTCTAATGATGGGAAGTATCGCAAAAATCCGCTGGAATGAGCTGGATGAAGCCTTCCCTGCTTTTTTGACAGTCCTGAGCATGCCGCTAACATCAAGCATTGCAACGGGGATTGCTCTCGGTTTTATAAGCTATCCGCTTCTGAAGTTGGTAAAAGGGAAGTGGCGCGAAATTCATCCATTACTTTATGTATTCGCTGTCCTCTTCTTTATCCAACTTGCATTTTTACAGCATTAAAAGACAAAAAAGAGTGTCAGGCACCAATGCGGTGCCTGACACTCTTTTTATGTTCCCTACTTTTTCGGCTGATCAAGTGCTTGATAGGCTAATTGATATTTCCCACCGTCTGCCACTTCTGAATGGTACAAGGCTTTTAGGGCCGTGTTTTTCTCGAGGCCATGTTCCACCTTTAACTCTTTCAAGCGTGTATGCAATTCTTTATTATCTTTAATTAGCTGCTGCATTTGTGATTTTAAATACTTCATAAAATGATGAACCCCTTCCACGAACTAAATCGTTCCCCAAGTATAGCATTAATTAACTTGATTTATATAAACCATCCCATATTTATTTTCTCTGACCATGTCCTTTTGGCCGACTTTTTTCTATATAGAAGGTGAAAGGAGGTGAGTAATCATGGCACAAGCATTATTAGAAGGAACAAAACTTCGGTTGCATTTCGAAATTGGCATGGATGAAGATGGAGCACCCATTCTCCGTGCAAAAACGTTCAGCAATGTGAATAAGGATGCAACGGTAGATCAGTTATCCCAAGCTGCCCAAGCGATTACTGTTTTATCCAAGGACACACTTAACAAAGTGGAACGGAATGACAGCTCAGAAATCATTGCCTAATAAGCTCGTCAATTAATTTATCGAAAGGAGGTGGGATAAATGGCAAAAACCTTAGAATTACACTTTAATACAGAACTTGGTAAAACGGTGAGTTTATCAATTGAAAATCCAAAGGAACCGATTGATGAGGCTGTCATCAAACAATCGATGGCTCAAATTATTGCATCTGAAATCTTTACTGCTCCCGGCGGAAAATTTGTGACGGCCAAATTGGCCAGAGTTGTTGACCGAAATGTAACGGATTATGAACTAGTTTAATAACGGAGAGGCCGATTCCACCTAGGGATGGCCTTTTTTTACAAAGGAGGTGAAAAAAGTGGAGCAGCTCATTCCGATCATAAGCGAGGTTGGTTTTCCCATCGTCGTGACCCTTTATTTGCTTTACCGCATTGAATCAAAATTGGATATGGTCGTCACCTCGATTCAAAATCTTCCCGAGCGCATGAAGGAAAGAATGTAAATACTTAGGACAACCCCTGGATATTAGGTAAGGGTTGTTCTTTTTGTTCCATTAAACGATAGAGAATCAATGGTTTAGGATGCATCAACAATTACCGTGACAAGCACCCGCACATACTTGTCCACTTCTACATAGCATGTATTATAATCAATTTTAGAAATGGAGAGGATGAAATGAAGCTTTATTTAGATCCAGGTCATGGCGGACAAGACCCTGGTGCTCAAGGTCATGGATTGGATGAAAAGGATTTAACATTAGCGATCGCGCTCAAAATACGTTCCATTTTACAAAATGATTATGAAAACATTGACGTAAAAATGAGCAGGAGCAGCGATACTACTAAAAGCTTAGGTCAGCGTTCCAGCGAGGCCAATGCTTGGGGAGCTGATTTTTTCTTAGCGATTCACATCAATTCTGGGCCAAGCTCCGCCCAAGGTTATGAGGACTATATTTATAACGGTCTGTCGAACTCCTCAAAGGCCGCACAATATCAGGATATCATCCATGCCGAAGTCATCAAAGTGAATCAGCTACAAGACCGCGGCCAGAAAAAGGCGAACTTTCATGTATTACGTGAGACAAATATGCCAGCACTTTTAACCGAAAATGGATTTATCAGTAACGATCATGACGCCGCATTAATGAAACAATCATCTTGGATTCAAAAAGTAGCACAAGGTCACGTCAACGGAATTGCCAAAGCCTTTGGTCTGATACGTAAACCAGTTGATCCACCTGATGACGGAACACTTTTCAAAGTGATTGCTGGTTCATTCAAATCCAAAGAAAATGCGGACGAACGAGTCGACCAACTCAAGTCAAAAGGCATTGAATCTTTTGTTGATACCACAAAAATCTCTGGTGTAACATGGTACCGAGTCCAAGCTGGAGCATTTTCCAGCCGTGATAATGCAGAAGATCGTTTAACAGAAGTAAAAAAAGCCGGAATAAACGATGCATTCCTCGTTGCAGAATAAATACCCTACAAAAGACCTCCTATTCACATATAGTACGGAGGTCTTTTGTATGGTTTTGTGTTTATGTAAGGCAAATTGAGTCCACAAGATTGGATTTGCCATAACATATAGATGAACGTATTTTAAATGAAATGGAGGAGTAAGTATGAAGCTATATTTAGACCCAGGCCATGGCGGTGAGGATCCCGGTGCCCAAGGGAATGGGCTGAATGAAAAAGATATTACCTTAGCTATTGCACTTAAAATACGAAAAATCATCCTCAATGATTATGAAAATGTTCAAGTTAAGATGAGTCGTACAAGCGATACGACCAGAAGCTTAGCTCAGCGCTCAAGCGCCGCCAACGCATGGGACGCAGACTTTTTCTTGGCTATTCATATCAATTCTGCTGACAGTTCCGCCCAAGGATATGAGGATTTTATTTATGATGGAGCATCTAATACTAGTAAAGCAGCAAAATACCAGGATATCATCCATGCAGAGGTCATCAAAGTGAATCAACTGAAAGACCGCGGGCAAAAAAAGGCCAATTTTCACGTCATAAGAGAAACGAAAATGCCTTCCATTCTAACGGAAAACGGCTTTATCAGCAACAAACATGATGCTGCACTAATAAAAGACTCGGCCTGGCAGCAAAAAGTGGCCCAAGGCCACGTGAACGGGATTGCCAAAGCCTTTGGCCTGAAGCGAAAGGCTGTGAAGGAAACACCGAAAACAACAACCACACCCAAAACTACCCAAACTACAAAAACAGTCTATACGGTTTATGTCGGCTCTTATAAATCAAAAGAAAATGCCCAAGATAGGGTTGCAGAATTGAAGAAAAAAAGCATTAAATCATCCATTGTTACCACAAAAATATCTGGAGCTACCTGGTACCGAGTGAAAGTAGCGAGCTATACGACCAATGCCAATGCAGAAAAACGCCTAAAAGCAATTGAAAAAGCAGGTTACGATGATGCCTTTATTATTACGGAAAAAGAAACTATTACAACGACAACTAAAACAGAAACCAAAAAGCCTGCAGCAAGCACCAGTACAACAGCAAAGCCTGCAACAGGCACTAAACCTGCCACATCAACACCGACCACAAGCTCCAGTAAACCAGCAACCACCACACCAACCACAAACACTAGTAAACCAGCAACCACCACACCCGCTACGAGCACGAATCCAACTACGACTCCAAACAACACTAACAATGAAATCCCCATCATCACGGACCCCGGACAGTTTACTATTTTAGGTCCGACCTTCCTTTCACCTGAACAGATGGACCAATTTGTGAAAAAGGTCAATCCAAAAGCGCCGGAATTAGGTGAATTTTATCAAACCCTCGGAAAATATTACGGGATTCGCGGGGATGTAGCCTTTGCACAAGCCATTCACGAAACAGACTATTTTCGGTTTACCGGAGTCGTCAATCCTGAACAGAACAACTTCGCAGGAATTGGAGCAACTGGAGGAGATACGCGTGGTGCACGGTTTGAAAGTGAAGAAGAAGGTGTCCTTGCACAGCTTCAGCACCTATACGCGTATGCGACAACCAAGCCACTGCCAAATCAATATCCATTAGTTGATCCCCGCTTCCATCTTGTCGATAGAGGTTCTGCTCCAACATGGACCGCTTTAAACGGAAAATGGGCTGTTCCAGGTACAACCTATGGGCAATCCATTCTTGCTCTTTATCAAAAAATGATTCATTCTGTCTAATGGATTGGATAGTCTATCCAAAAACTCCATTCATCTCCCAAAGCCTGACACTTCCCCCTACGAAAGACCTCTTTTAATCATAAAAAAGAGGTCTTTTCCTGTTTGCTTGTTGATTTCCTCCCATTCGAAGTATATTACGAAAAAAATAGGACTACAATGAACGGAAACAGGAGGTCGTTGTATGCGTGAATTTTTTATTTTATTATGGGCTCTAGCCATCCTTATTTTTACATGCACCGCTAGTTTTTCAGAATTAATAGAGTCTGGCCAAGTTCATTTTCAATGGGACAGTCATCCCAACTTTTCGGAACTTCTAGACCCATTACCGCTCGAACTTACCCGTGACTTTCTGCTCCAAAAATGCGGCCATGCCCTTGCTTTTCTCTTCCTGACCATATTGCTGCAAACCAAATTCCGCTCCAAAGCATGGATTCTATTCTTGGCTATTTCCTTTGCTTCTTTAACTGAAATCCTTCAATTATTCTTCACTCGGGATGGGAGAATTTTTGATATAGCAATCGATCTAATCGGGGTATTACTAGCAACAGGTTCAAAAAGTCTGTTTACAACACCTCAATCAAAGCAAACCCATCTTTGATGGAAAACCAAATTAGCCCTCGATTTTAATAATAGGTTTAGTTTTAGGGTTTAGCCATTTCATCACTTGAATTATGAAGATTATCCCCCCAAAAAAAATCAACAATCATTTGGTCTGCATCAATTAAGAAGCGGCCAACTCTATTATGAAGGCCGCTCCCAAACCAATGATTCTATTAAAATGGTACTTTTTTATAATACCTTCTCGTTGTCAGCGGATGATTCCTTTGCTCTTCCAAGTGGCAGCTGACTCTCTCAAGTAACGCCGCAAACACAATCGGAGAAACCAGACTTCGCAGACCTTCGGAAATGCCCTCTAATTGATAATCCTTCGTATCAAAAACAGTTAACTCCTTCGAGTAATATTCAGCAAATCGCTCGACTCTCTCCGTTAGCGGACGGGATCGATCTTCCCCTTTTAGGAGGATTATACTCGTGTCTTCTTCCACTAATTCCAATGTTCCATGGAAGAAATCAGAGGCATGAACCGATCGTGTTTTAATCCACTGCATTTCCTCTAAAATACACATGCCATAGTAATAGGTTTGACCCCAATCGATCCCTGCCCCTGAAAGGATATGGTACGGTGTCTCTTTATGCTTGCGGGCAAACTCCGCTGCCCGCGGTTCTACCGCTTCCTTCACGTTAAGGAGCGCCTCGGGCAGATGTCTCATTTCCTCAACGAATTGATGATAGTCTGGAAATTCATTCAGCTTATACATCAAACGGAACGCTAGTAAATAAGACTGGATATAGAACGATTCACAGGAAGTATCATCAGCCGCATAATTGATAAAAGTATAATCAGTTCCATTCGCTAACGGTGTAGCAGCATGCCCCACCAAGCTGATTGTTACCGCACCTTTTTCCTTACAAAACGCCGCTGCCTCCACTGTTTCTTTGGTTGTACCAGACAAAGAAGGCAAGATGACCAATGAATGTTCACCCAGGTGCTGATGATCCATCAACATCAACTCCGAGGAGATTTCTGTATAAACAGGTAAGGTGGAATGTGTTTTTAAAATATATTCAGCCGGACGCATCAGGATGGCTGCGCCGCCAGTTCCTACAAAAAATACATTTTCCAACCCTTTTTCCAACACCGAATCAATCACCTGATCGAATTCATCCTTAAGAGATAAGGCACCAGTTTGAATGGTTACATATCTTTCCACATCAAAGTTAAACATGACAACTGCCTCCTAGTAAGCCATTTTACGGTAATATCTGCGAGTCTCTAACGGATGATTTCTTTCACGCTCAAGATAAACACTGATTCGGCCGGTTAGGGCCCAATTCAGACAGATTGCAAAGTGCTTTCTAAATTCCTCACTAATTCCTTCCAAGCGATAATCCTTTGTATCTACTATGAACAATTCGTTGGTGATATTTTCTGCGAATCGTTCAACACGTTCCACCAATGGCCGAGTTTCATCTTCACCTTTGAATAGAATCACGCTTGTATCCTCTTCAACCAACTCAAGCGTGCCGTGGAAGAATTCAGCAGCATGGATAGATTTGGACTTAATCCACTGCATTTCTTCTAAGATACACATTGCGTAGGAATACGTATTCCCCCAAAGGTTCCCGGCCCCAACCAGCATATGGTAACCAGTATTTTTATGCTTGATTGCAAATTGCTCAGCTTGTGAGTCAAACTGCTCTAAGGCATCAACGATACCTTGTGGTAAAAGGGCAATTTCTTTCGCAAATTGATCATATTGCGGGAACTCATCATTGTTATGAATAAAGCGGAACGTTAGCAACTGCAAATGTAAAAAGAAGGTATCAAATGAGTATTTCTCATGACCAGTGGAGATACAGTAATCAACGGCTTCAGCCAATGGCGTGCCTTGTTCAGCTACTAATCCAATTGTTGTCGCACCTTTGCTCTTACAGAACTCAGCAGCAGCCACTGTTTCTTTTGTTGTCCCTGTAACAGATGAAAAGATACAAACAGAATCCTTGGTCAGGTGACGGTTATTCATGACAAGTAGCTCTGCCGCTATCTCCGCATGCACCTCGAGCGTGGAATTGGACTTTAAAATATATTCATAGGGATACATCATCGCAATCGTCCCACCGGAACCAATTAAGAAGATATTTTTAAATCCTTTAGCCGAAATTCCATCAACAATTTTCTCAATTTCTTCCCTCTTTGCAATTGCCTCTTGACCAACTAATTGTAAATATTGCTCAGCATCAAATTTTAACATGTTTCATTCCTCCAAATTTATATTAGAATTATTGGGACTACAATATTTAGTGGTATTTTTCATGGTGCCTGACACCAACACCACTTTTAGTAAGGAACTTTCCACATATATCTTCTGGTGCTTAGTGGATGATTTCGGGCTGTTGCTAGTTCTTCTGCGTATTGGCGCAGGATGGTTTGCATGACGAGTGGGGCTATGTAGCCTTTGACGCTTTCTGCTATACCCGTTAGATCAAAGTCCTTTGCATCAAGAACAACCACCCTTTCGCCATATCTTTGGGTGAATTCCAATGAGCGTTCTTCTAATGGACGTGTCTCGTCTAAACCTACTAGCTGAATCACTGGCACATCTTTATCCAAGACTTCAAACGGTCCGTGGAAATACTCTCCGGCATGGAGGGCGTGGGAATGAATCCACTGCATTTCCATCAGCAGGCAAATCGCAAACCAATAGGCAGTTCCATAATTGGCGCCGCTTGCCATTGTATAAATCACTTTTTCATCTTTATAACTTTGAGCAAATTGCTTTGCTTGATCTAAATACTTGGCTTTCTCTTGAACCAAAATTTTATCTAAATTCTCTAGAGAGGAAACCACATCGGAAAACTTTTCATTTCCTTCCTTGGCAGCCAGTAGTCCAAAAACAAGTTCCAGCATCACGGCCGGTGACTCATTCACATACTTCGCTTCTTTCCCATCTTCATACACAATGACATGTTCAGAAGCTTCGGCAAGCGGAGATTCTGGGTCAAAGGTTAACGAGACGGTAATTGCACCTTTTTCCCTTGCGAAACGGGCAGCTTCAACAGATTCCGGTGTTTTTCCAAAGTGGGAGCACAAAATCACCAGCGATTTCTCATTGAGTTTCCGCGGGTTGCGATGCACAAACTCATTGGAACTATACAGGTCAGAATCGATCGTTGCACTTTCCCGGTCTAATACGTATTTACTTGCATACATCAGAGAGGAAGAGCCACCGCACCCTACGAAATATACCCGATCGATTTCCCTTTCTTTAAAAATATCCAAAGCCTTTTGTACGTCAGCTAACATTTTTTATCCTCCTTTATTTATTTACTTTTACAGATGAAACTTCATTTTGCGTATATTGGAACCTTTGATATGTAAAAAAACAAATCAAGGCAAATCCACCAATGAAAATACATACATACAACAGCACCGTCGGCCCAAAGCCATCGTACAAGAGCCCGCCTAGTAAGGGGCCGATTGTTCTCCCCACGTTGGCCGCACCACTTACTAAACCTTGGTACATACCTCTTCTATCATTGGGTGCCAGTCGATCCGCAATCGCTGGCACGGCCGGAAAAATAAGGATTTCCCCAATGGTCATAATCACCATCCCCGCTACAAACCCGACGTAAGCATGGCTTTGTGTCAAGAGGCCGAAGGTAGCCATAAAAAAGAATACTCCTGATAAAAGCTGCCACTTCATCGGTACTTTTTTGCGGGCCATAAACCATTGGATCAAAGGCTGCCCCAGCAAGATTAGGAACCCGTTGATGGTCCACAAAGAACTATAGGCCGATAACGGAAATCCTAACTGGTGCATATAGTTAGAAATACTCGTTTGCCATTGAATATAAGTAACCCAGCAGAACATAAATCCTAGACAAAGAATGATTAAGGAATGAAAGCTTTGTGCACTGCGGATTTCCTGTTTTGGTCCCAGGACTGGATCCTTCTTTACTTTAATCTTCGCAGTCTCAATAACTGATTCAGGTTCTTCAAGCGCGAACCAAACGATGAAGATAAAGACAACATAGGTGAATCCATTAATCCAAAAGACATATTGAAACGAAAATTGAGCAACGATTCCGCCGAGAGAGGTACCTACTGCCACACCGAAATTAAGAACCAGATAAATGAGATTAAAGCTTTTTCTGCCGCCTTCCTTCCAAACAATCCCTGCAAGAGCATAGATGGGAGGAAAAATTGTTCCAATCGCTAGTCCAAGCAGGATCATCATCAGAATATACACGGGCCACGCCAAGCCGACGGAAATAATAAAAATACAACAGGCAGATGATAGAACCGCAAGGAGAAGGGTTCGCTTCCCCCGAATACGGTCATACAGATAGCCGCCAAGGAAACTGCCAACAATTTCTGCTCCTGAATGCAGCATTAAGACAAAACCTGCTTCCGACAGGGTCTTCCCCATCCCCTGCGTTATGTAAATGGTGTGCAAGGGCCAAAGAAAAGCCATACCTGTGGAATTGATCAACATAGCGATTAATAAAACCTTTAAGTTCTTGGGATAACTCCTCCAAATAGACATAGGATAAAACTCCTTTATACCACTGAATTAGTCACCCTATTCAAAACACCCCCCTCCGTCCCTTACACCAAGTAAGGAGCAAGACTTCGCAGGGACTTTTCAACTGCCTCGTTAGGGTCAATCAAGTATTGTGATGATGTAAACTCCAACGTAAGGGCGCGATTGTAGTTGTAGTCTCCTAAGGTTTTCAAATATTTCTCCAATGGCAGGCTTCCGTCCCCCCAAGCTAAATGCCCGCTCGGGTTCCCATCAATAAAGTGGATATGGACAAAGTCATCCTGTAATTGTTCAAAATAACTGGCAAGTTCCTCCCCCTCTACCGCAAGCGGGATGGTATCAACCATTCCTTTTAAATGAGGTGAAGAGACAGCCCCAAGCATTTCTTTTAACTCAGGCAGAGTGGTAATTAGATTGGATTCAATTTTTTGTAATGGCTCCAGAGCGAGAATAATTCCTTGTTTCTCGGCATAGGAGCTAAGCTGCGCTAACGAATCTTGGGTGCGATTTAAGGCTTCATGCCTGTCTTCATTCCGGTAACCCCAGCCCGCCGTTACTAACACCATAGGCGCTTCCAATTCAAGCGCAGCATCAATTGATTTTTTAAAATAAGCGATACTTCTTTCGCGAATCTCAGTCTCCTTTGCTGCCAGATTAATTGGGTACATACACTGTTCTGGCGTAAAGCAAACCACTTCCAATTCACGCTGGTCGATCCCTTTCTTAATTGAATGAATCTCAGCTAAAGACAAATCTTCCACATATAGATGCGGCGCAGCACCCCACAGTTCAATTTTTTCGAACTCATATTTCACCATCGCATCTAAAAAATAGTCCAGTGGGAAATGCAGATAGTGAAAATTCATCCCTGTTATTTGCGAACGTTTGATTTTGCCCATCTAATCCCTCCTGCTCAGTGAAGATTCATACAAATGAACTACATAAGGTATGATAAAAAACCATATGGTATATACCATTTAAACCAGTCATAAGTAACCGAAGGGAATGAACATGGAATAGGAAAGTGACCACCCCTATCCTATTCCATCCTCACTCAGGTACATTCCAAGTTTGATTATCCTTTTACACTTCCAGCTGAGAGACCACGGACAAATTGTTTTTGGAAAACGATGTACGCAATAATCATTGGTAGTGCAGAAATGGCTAATCCAGCCAATTGGATTCCAAAGTTCGTGTTCAACTGGCTCCGCAAATTCATTAGACCTACAGGAATTGTCCGCAGCGCAGAATCTTCCACAAATACTAGGGCAAACATAAATTCATTCCATACGTTCATCCCTGCTAATAAAGCACACGAGGCAATGATCGGTTTACCCAGCGGTACAATAATATGCCAATACACCTGGAAGATATTACACCCATCAATAATCGCCGACTCCTCCAGTTCTTTAGAGATTGACAGGAAATAAGAGCGCATTAAGAAAATCGCAAATGGCAATTGAAAAGCAACATACGGAAGAATTAACGCCCAGTAGGTATTATAAAGCCCAACCGCCTGCAATAATTTGTAAAGTGGAATTAAGCTGACCTGGGGTGCAAGCATCAAACCGCTTAGGATAATAACAAGAAAAATGTTTTGCCCCTTAAACTGAAAGCGGCTCAACCCAAAAGCTGCCATTGATCCGAATAGTAATACCGCTACGACCGATACCACCGTAATGAACACACTATTTAGAAAAAATTGGCCAATCCCGGCATCCCAGGCAGCCCGGTAATTACTCCAAAGCCATTCCTCCGGCAACTTCCAAGTATTTAAGAAAAAGTCAGCATTAGACTTTAATCCGCTCAAGCCGAGCCAAAGAATTGGACAAATGATGACCAAAGCAAAGAGACTAAACCACACGAGCACAACCGATTGAAAAATTCGATTCTTAACCTTCAGCGTCAGCTTGGAACTTCCTGTCCCGATTTCTTTGATCTGATTTGTCTTTACCACTGAGTTTGTATGATTGGCCATTGGTTACGCCTCCTCTCCGGATTTGCCTATTTTCAGCTGAATTAAGGATAGGGTAAGGGTTATGACAAAAATAATTGTTCCGATTGTGGAAGCATAGCCCATTTCATCATTTCGGAAGGCTGATCGGTAGAGCATGGTTCCTAACACTTCCGTAGAACGGCCTGGTCCACCATTTGTCATAACATAGACTTCGTCGAATACTTTGAATGCACCGATTACGGTGATTACCGTACCAACAAGGATCATTTCCTTCATCTGCGGCAAGGTGATAAAAAAGAATGTTTTTATCTTAGAAGCACCATCAATCATTGACGCTTCATAATATTCAAAAGGAATTTTTTGCATTGCGAGCAAGAATAACATCACCATATAACCGGTGTATTGCCATTGCGAAACAGCAACTACAGCATAAATGGCTGTTTTACTGTCACCCAGCCAAGACATGGCCCATTCCGATTGGCCAATTGCGTTTAATACCCCGTTAACTAAACCCACTTCTGGATTATAGAGAAGCTGCCATAACAAACCAACCACTGCGATCGAGATAACTGAAGGGATAAAAAAGACAGTTCGGAAAAAGGGCTGAAACTTTCTAATCAACTTATCTTCTAAAAGGGCGGCTATGATTAAGCCAAGACCTACCTGAAACACCAACGAAATAACTGCATATAGAGAATTATTTTTTAATGCGGTAAAAAAGACTGGATCCTTAAACAATCGGCCATAATACTCGAAGCCAACAAAAACTCTTCCCGCATCAAAGGAATTCCACCGAAACAAACTGTTATAGAGGTTTAACACAATCGGCAAAAATACAAAAAACAGGATGAAAAGGAGTGCTGGTAAAATAAATAGTATGGCGGTTCGGCTGTTTCGAAAGGTTCTTGTCATATCCCCAACTTCCTCCTAGGAGGGGGTAAGCAGTGCCTGCCTACCCTTACTCGTTTATAAAGTATTGCATGATTTAACTTAGATTACTGTCTAGCTGCAGCGGCTATTGGACTCGCTCTTCTCCCTGCGAAAAGTCAAAGTGCTCCATTCCATACGCCGCTAAACGGGCACTTTCGCTATTCTTATTCCACTTCACTTTGTACTTGCTTCGCTACGTCTTGGACTTCTTTAATAATTTCTTCTGGTGATTTAGAACCATCTAGCAATAACTGGATATTAGATAGATACACATCCGCTACTTTTGCATGGACATCTGTGTCAAGCCACTCGGCCATACCTTCTGCCTTCTTCATGACTTCAACACCTTCAGCTACTTCCTTCAGGGCAGTATCTGGATTTGTTGCTCCGTCAATTGGACTTGGCCAGCCAATTTGTTTCACAAGCTTTAAGGCGTTATCTTTACTAGTTAAAAACTTCAAGAATTTAATGGCTTCTTCCGGATGTTTTGATTTGGAGGAAACGATAAATCCATCTGGTGCTCCAGTGATGAAACTTTGACTGCCCTTACCTTCTGCAATGGATGGCATTGGGAAGAAGCCCCAGTTTCCTTTCATATTATTCTCGATTGTTTGGAACTCTTCTAATTCCACATAGATGATGGCTCCCTTGCCAGCTGCAAATAATTGATTTGCCATATCATGAGAACTAGAGTTAGCATTCTTCATAAAATAACCCTTTTTATTGAGGTCAGCTAACATTTGCATTGCGGTAACATAACCAGGATCTGTGAACTCACCTGATTTTGGATTATAGTCTTTCATTCTCACATCCTGTGCCACTATTTTTTGGTTTAAGCCTGTTAAGTAATGAATTGCTGCCCAAGGACTTTGGTTACCAAGAATAATTGGCGTTTCTCCACCTTTTTTCAAAGTTTCTAGGACTTGTAAAAATTCATCCCAAGTAGTTGGTGCCTGCAGTTGATATTTATCAAAAATCTTTTTGTTGTAAACAAAGAATTTACCATTGAAGCGAAGAGGAATACCGTAATTTTTATCGTTGGATGTGAAAGGCTGCAGGGATGCCGGAATAAAACTGTTTTTCCAAGCGGTATCTTCATTTAAGTAGGGAGTTAAATCTAAGGCTGCATTCGCACGAACGAATTTGCGAGCAAATTCACCCGACCAGGAAAACATAATGTCTGGAACTTCTTTACCGCCTAGGATCACACGGAGTTTGTCTTTAATTGGTTCATCTGCAATCGCTTCCATTTTAATTTTGATATCTGGGTTTTCCTTTTCAAAAGCCTTGACCACTTCTTCAAAATAAGGAGCGTATTCTGGCTGTGGCCACTTATGCAAAAACTTTAAAACGACTTTCCCCGACTCTTCATTAGTGGATGAGGAACTGGAGCAACCCGTCAGGACGAGTGCGAACACCAACAGTACTGCAAATAATACATTTATTTTCGTTCTCATTCATTGACCCTCCTTATTTTTTACATCAACCTAAACAAACTAGACTCCCCTCACCTCCCAAACCTTCTATTATTTCGATGCCTTTAAGAAATTAAAAGGGAATTCCATAACCAAAGGCACCATCAACAAGACATGTTTTTGCCGCAAACTTCGCCCCTTCCTCCATGCTGTTTTTTAAAAGGAAGCCTTCCTGAATATCAGGGTTTTCCTTTTTTCCAGATAGATAATGTAAGATAAATGCTGTAAAAAAGGAATCTCCGGCACCTAGCGTATCAACCGGTTGAACAAAGTGAGGCTCCTGGCGGTAAAAGGATTGGCCGTCAAACACAATCGAGCCGCGTGAACCCATAGTACCCAGCACTAATTTACTCCCGTAGGAATATACACGTTTTAATAGATTTGCTACTTCCTCGTCGTCCAATTGGCCACAACTTAACAGACTTATATCAATATTCTTACAATTCTTCTCAAGTAATGCATCGGTATAATCACTTGAAAAATCATAGGATACTAGAATGCCAAATTCTTTTAATTTATGTAACTCTGAATCCATATCACTGTAGATACTGCTATGTGCAATATCAAAGCTTTTAATATATTCCAGGTCTTCTAGGCTAAGGACAATCGGATGGTCGATTTGAACACCGCCCCCATTCCCACCGATGAATACCCGATCACCATCCACTAAATCAACAGCCGCGAAGCCATTCTCACCTTCATGCTGCCGGCAATGAGAAATATCGACATCCAACCTTTTTAAGGTGGCAATAATATGCTCTCCGGCCCGATCATTGCCGAACACACCAAGATAGGCTGCTTCAATCCCTAACTGCTTAGCATAAACACTGAAATTCAACGCATTTCCACCTGGATACATCGTTTTTTTATACATATATTTATCCACCACATTATCACCAACGCCGATTACCCTCATGAAAAAGCCTCCTTATAATCAATTTGGTATATACCATTTGTTCTAAAAAGGAACTGAAATGATTTTTCTCATTTCAGTTTTAATTCGGAATAAAATTTCACAATATCGCTTCTTGTTAGCGATGTTGAGAATTCAATTTCCTTTTCATTTTTATCAAATGCAACCGATTCTTGTAGAATACACGGACTCTCCACACGTACTTTTAACAATTTACTTTCACCTTCATCCGACAAGGTCACCTGCATATATTCTTTTGCCATGACCAGTACAATTCCGTACTCTCTCTCTAAAATTTCATATAGGGAATCATTGTCGGTAATCATTTCATCTAGCCCCGGGCAAAGTTTTTCGGGCAGAAACGACTCTTCAATCGAAATTGGAGTCTCGTCAACAAGTCGAAGCCGCTTAATAACAATCATCCCTTCACCCAACTCCAGTTTTAGTTTTTGGGCCAGATTTTCATTCGCTTCGATTTTACGTATGGACAAAATCTGTGTACTCGGGGTTAATCCCTTACTTAGCATGTTTTTAGTGAAACTGTTAAACGTGACAAAATCCATTTCAATTTTTTTATAATTAATAAAGGTTCCTGCACCAACACGCCGTTCCACTACACCTTCTCTTTCCAGAATCGACAGGGTATGTCTTGCTGTCATCCGGCTGATTTGAAACTGCTCAGCCAATTCGCGTTCCGAAGGAAGCTTGTCCCCATGTTTAAGTTTACCGCTCTTGATCTCCTCGAGAATTTGTTTCTTTAATTGTTTGTAAAAAGGAACCGCCTCATCATCACTTATCATTCTACTCATCTCTAATTCTCCTGTTTATGCAGAAATTCAAACTCTTATCTAAAGATTATCGTATTTCTGCTACTTTTGTAAATTCTTGCTTCCAAAATGGTATATACCTTTTCGAATAAGATGAAAACCAATATTTCTGGAAGTTAGAGAATTCGAACTTAATAAAGCGCTTACATTGACTTATTTTTAGAATAATTAAAATTTTTAACTATGTCAATGATTATTAATCAAACAAATATCTACAAAATTTTTAAGCAGCCATTTATTTTTTCCCACCATGTCCTTTTGACCAAATTTTTTCTATATAGAAGGTGAAAGGAGGTGAGGGACGATGGCACAATCACTTTTAGAAGGGACAAAGCTTCGCTTAGTGTTTGAAGGAGGCATGGACGAGAATGGCGAACCCATCCTACGCGCCAAAACGTTTAGCAATGTCAAAAAAGATGCGACAACAGATCAGATATTTCAAGCAGCAATAGCTATTTCTGTTTTGTGTAACGACATGCTAAACAAAGTAGAGCGAAATGACAGTTCTGAGATCATCGCTTAGTAGGATAGGAATTTTAGTTGAGAACGGAGGTGAACGAATATGGCAAAAACATTAGAATTACAATTTGCTACGGAGCTTGGAAAGACGGCACGTGTGACGATTGAAAATCCCAAAGAACCTATTGATGAAGAAGTCGTAAAGCTATCGATGGGACAGATCATTGCCTCTGAAGTTTTCACTACAAGCAGTGGCAAATTTGTCTCTTCCAAAAGTGCGAGAGTCGTCGACCGCAGCGTGACTGATTATGAACTAGTTTAAGTGGCGGAAAGCCCCTTTAGAGGAAACGAAATTTTTATCGATAACACACAAATGCGGTTCATCTCGGTTGAACCGCATTTTTCTATTAAAATAAACAATAATCAGCAAGGATCAGCATGGCTGCAATGACGCCGCCAATGATCATCTTGTTTGCTCTTCTATGCTTGCCCTTTTCCACTTTTCTACGTTCGCGTTCTGCAGCTTCTGCTTTTTGAGTTATGCTTTTTCTTTCAAAAAAGGCGGCCAGTTTATTATCCTCACTTATGCCTTCTTTTCTTTCCGTACGAAATAGAATTTGTTCTAATTCCTCAGCCGTCATCGGTTCTTCAAGGTTGAGCCGTTCCAATATCGACTCGCTTAAGGTAGAAAAACGCTGGATGACCGCAATCAACTGCCGTATATCAGAAACAGCTCCTAAGCGGGTCTTCCCTTCAAGGACCCTTGCCTCCCCAGCTCCATATAAAATCACTCTTCCTTGAGTGGTGATCCAGATGTTTTTAGGTGAAATCGCCCCATGAATCATCTGATGATCGTGAAGATGGCGGACAGCAGCAATGAGCTGTTGGATTTGATCGGGCCCGAGTGACCCTTTTTCACTTAAGGTCTCCCCTTCTTCCCCGTCAAAAAGAGAATATAAGTGGTCTTCATCAACCTTAGCTGCCTGTTCGATACACGGCAAATGGCTATAATCGGAGATCAACGTCTGGTATTCATTCTGCAATTGGTTCCATTGCGCCTTCTTAAAATCCGTTGATTTGTTCGAAAAATCAACCAACCTTAGGATAAACGTCCGGCCCGTTTCAATTTCTACGACCTCAAAAACACTAAGACCAAAATCATTGGAAAATTACTTCCTCTTTATATCAAAACCATCAATATCCACTGTTTACACCAGGCTTTCTTCTTATGTTAAGTGGGCTCTCCTCTAATTGTGGAAAGAATCGAATCGAGCGGCCCTCGATTTAATCGTTGAGTCACCTATTTTTTACTCTCCTTCTATTATAGTCACGAAAAAATTGGCAATGATAGTAGAGGAGGTGAAGAAATGATGACAAAAGACCCGAATCTTCGTGGAGATATGCTGGCAGATGAATGGAATAGCGAAGAGGTTCAAAATGAAATGATGTTCACCGGCATAACTCACGATGAGTGGCTAGTCAACCGGCTAAATGATGATGATGACTTTCAAGAAGAAGAACATGATGATTACGCATGGTAGTCCACAGGAAAAAGCCACGGCAGGCCCGTGGCTTTTAGGTTAAGTGTGCTTAATTGGTAGATGGCGCCACTTACTGGCGGATGGGAGCCATTTACTGGCGGATGGGCGCCACTTACTAGCGGATGGGCATCACTTACTGGCGGATAGCCTTCACTTACTGGCGATAGCCTTTACTTACTAGCGAATAACCGCCACTTACTGGCGGATAGCCGCCACTTACTGGCGGATAGCCGTCACTTACTAGCGAATAACCACCACTTACTGGTGTTATGAGCCCCTTACTAAACACTTATCATAAAAAAAGGCCGGAAACCCGGCCCTTCTAATTAACGATTATCCACTTTCTCCGGATAGATGTCATGATTCATTAAACGGAAATGGGCCATCTCTTCATACTTGGTCCCTGGCTTTCCATAATTGCACCATGGATCAATGGAAATTCCGCCACGTGGAGTGAACTTACCCCAAACCTCAATATACCTTGGGTCAAGCAGCTTAATTAAATCATTCATGATGATATTGACACAATCCTCATGGAAATCCCCATGATTCCTGAAGCTAAACAAATACAGTTTCAACGATTTGCTCTCAACAATCTTTTTATCCGGAACATACGAAATATACATCGTTGCAAAATCCGGCTGGCGCGTCAACGGACATAAACTAGTAAACTCCGGGCAATTAAATTTTACAAAATAATCACGATCCGGGTGAAGATTATCGACTGCCTCTAACACCTCAGGCGCATATTCAAATGAATAGGTAGTCCCTTGATTACCTAATAATGTTAAATCCTTTAAACCTTCCTCATGGCTTCTGCCAGACATAAAAAAACCTCCTTGCAATGTGTCCCACACTTTTTAAAAGAAAGAGTTACTGCAACAGCTCTACTCTTCAACTAACAGACCCAACAAAAAAGCCACGTCCAATATGGACATGGCCTAATAGTCATGTATCCATAGTTTTTTATAGAGGGTATCAGCTATGAACCTCTCCCGCAGTACGGGTATTCTCTTCTTCATATCATATAGAACCGCACACCATTCGTCAATGGTAGATGAAGGCAAAATCCAACAAACCATTTATAATGAAAAATTTTACTGCGTTGGTGCCTGACACCATGTGATATAATAAACAATATTTGTACAACTTTCGGTTGGCGAAAGAGTTCGTATTTACTGAAATAGACCTGTAAAAGGCAAAGGGGGATATAATGAAACAACAAGAAGTAGGTTCAAGGGGTATCGGGCTGCCCCTTACCATTTCCATCATTGCCATTTCATTTTCGGCGATTTTTGTCAAATGGTCGGACGCACCAGCCTCGATTTTGAGTATGTACCGGATGTGGCTTGCCAGTCTCTTAATGATACCGATCGTCTGGAATAAACGAAATGAATTTAAAAACATTGTTAAAAAAGATTGGTTGTTTTTATTTTTTTCAGGCGTCTTTTTAGCTCTGCATTTTGTCCTTTGGTTCGGGTCATTGAAATTAACCACAGTCGCAAGTTCGACCATTATCCTTGCCTTGCAGCCAATCGTCTCCTTGCTCGGCGGATTTCTTCTATTTAAAGAACGAACCACTATGTCTGCATTAATGACGATGGGTATTGCCATTATCGGAGCGATGATGATAGGCTGGGGTGATTTCGGTGTAAGCAATGATGCGATTATGGGCGATTTACTTTCCTTCTTTAGTGTCATCTCTGTGGTGGGCTACTTATTAATTGGGCAATCGATTGTTAAAAAAGTATCTCATTGGCTTTATAGCTTTTGTGTATTTTTCTCAGCAGCCATTGTTCTTACCATTTATAACGTATCAACAGGCGTTTCACTAACCGGCTATCCAGCAAAGGAATGGGGCATCTTCCTTTTACTCGCCACTGTTCCAACGGTCAGTCACGTGATCAATAACTGGCTCTTAAACTACGTCAATGCAACAACAATTTCAATGAGTATTTTAGGTGAGCCCGTTGGTGCTACGGTCCTAGCAGTGATTCTCTTAAATGAGCATCTCGTCACCTGGCAAATTGTTGGAGGAGTGCTCGTCCTGCTCGGTGTCTTCTTCTTTTTGAGCCAGAAGCAAAAACCGCTGCCACATATGGTGAAAGAAGAAACGGTTAATTGAATAGTAATATATAAAAAAAGGGGCTAAAATTAGCCCCTTTTACCTTTATATCTTGCTCAATTTTTTTGTAATGAAACGCTCCAGAGTAGAGAGAACCTCCCAGGTACCTACTGCATCAACCAAACTGTCTTACCCGCCAATTTCCCGCGGTACCAATTTGTGCTTCCTACTTTTGCAGTGAGCTCTGCCGTAAATTTCTTATTTTTGTAGGAAGAAAGTGTTTTATAAACGACGTCTTTCTTTCCGCCCCATGCTTTGCTATAAGCACTGCCTGTTCCTTTGAGAATCATGCTTTTGGCTTTTTGGCTTACCACTGCATAGCTAATATCGGAAATATCGGCGGAATTTACCCAGCCGATGGCGTTTGCACCGGTTGAACTTATACTAATTAAATAATAGATTTGACCGTTTAGTTTACCTTTTCTTTTAATATAGTAAACCTTATTGGTATAGGTAGTTCCTGCCTTATAGTAGAAACTCGAACCTAACTTTCTATAAATCTTGACGCTGGTTTTTTTTATATTGCCTAAACGACTTGTCGCACTTTCCAACGTTTTATTTAGGTAGGAGCTATGAATCCATACCGTTTTACCTGCAAAACTTCCGCGGTACCAAGTGTTATTGCCAACTTTTTCTGTTAAATTGATCTTAAATTCTTGGTTCTTATTTTTTGAAAGATCTTTAAGAACAATATCCTTCGTACTGCCCCATGGCTTGCTATAGACGCTGCCTTTACCCATTAAATACATCGTTTTTGCATTTTGGTCATAGGTAGTATGGGAGTAATTAGTCAAATCAGTGGATTTTACCCAGCCGATTACACCTGATACACTACTAGACTGTGTACTAATTAAATAATAGGTTTGATCGTTGATGGTTGCTTGTTTCTTAATGTAATAGACGGTTCCAGTGTAAGTGGATCCAGCTGTAAATGCTCCGGTTTCGGTGCCGACCGTTTTATAAATTTTGACAGTACTATTTTTGATTTGACCTAACCTGCTGGTCGACCGCTCCACCTTTGGTGCCACTCTGCTCGAATATATCCATACGGTTTTTCCGTCCAAATTCCCACGGTACCAAACCATATTGCCAACCGTTTCTGTTGCGTTCACCTTAAATTCTCGGTCTTTAAATATGGCAAGCGAAGAATAAATGACATCTTTCTTCATGCCCCAGGCTTTGCTATAAGCGGCGCCTTTACCCGTAAAATACAACGTTTTCGACGTTGACTTTAGACTCGATTCTGGATACGAAAGCAAATCCGAAGCCTTGGCCCAGCCGATTACACCGTTTACACTACTAGCCTGCTCACTCAGCAGATAATACGTTTGTCCGCTTACAAAGGCTAATTTTTTAATATAAAATGTTTGATTCGTATACGTTTCCCCTGCTGGTGAGGCGGATGCTGTATTTTTATAATCTTTATAAATCAAAACCTTGCTGCTTGGGATTTGCGCTAAACGATTCGTATTCTCCGTTTTATCAGGGAGGGCTTTATATTTCATCGTCACTAACTGAACAAATTGATCCCAGCTATAGCCCCACTTTTTAAAATAAGCATGTGGGTCGCCATGAGTTGTGGCGCCAAGATACTTAGTGACCGCAGCATGCGACCAGAGGGTACCTTCACCAGTTTTTTCAGCACTTTTTAAAGGTAAATTATAATCATAGAGTACAGTTGCAATGTAATTCCCATAGTTATTGATTGAACGTGCAAATTTGTCAAAGGATTTCTCTCTGACCAACTCAATATGTACGAATCGTTGGTTTGCATAATATCCTGCACCCCAGGCCCCGTAATTAGGGTTATGGATTTCAATCACACGCGACCCATCTGCGAACGCATGAACAAAGGCATTTCTATGATTTCTCGACATATAGGCAATTTCACTGGTGATCGTCGAGCTGCTGTTGGCCGTTTCATGAGCGACAACGCCCTCAACCTCACCATACCCATTCCGATACGTAAATTTTGTAAAAATGCTTTTGTGCTGATCTTCTACTTTCGCGGGGACTAATTTCTTAGAAATGATATAATCATTCACTTTGGGATAGGTCGTTCCCGCGGCACTCATAAAAGAGGGGTGAACTAAAACAAAAATAAGCAGTGACAAAACAGAGATGACAACTTTCTTCATTTTTCCTCCTAAAATAATAGTTTAAATGTCGAATAGACTCATAAAAACTATTATACTACGACAAACGACCTGATTCTAAGAAAATATTAGTTTTACTAAATAATTTTGGAAATATATTGGGTGGTGTCAGGCACCAGTGAAAAATAGAGAGAAGTGCATGAAGCACCTCTCTCCTTTCAATCCTTCCAAGTTGGAAAATCCGCTTCTTTTTGTTTTTCATATGTTTTCATTCTAGAGTAGGAGTTCGCTAGTTTGGAAAGAATGTATCCCTGAGGGCTAGGTGTTTCATCTTGCTTGCTTAGCTCTTGAATTTTAATATTCGTAAACATTTTTGAAACTTGGGCTAAATTTTCAATCGTGTCCATTAATTCAGGGTTGTCGTTGTAATTGCTTTTTGCGATATAGTAAATATAATCAAGTTTGTTCCTTATGTGCTTTAATATCTCGATATCAAACGGTTCAGTTGACATAACATTCACCCCTTATCCTAAAGCATATGGAATAAAAGGTAATTTTGAACAGAATCTAAAAATAAATATTAATGTAAAAAAATAAAGGCAGGCATTAGAAATGGAAAACAATGAAATTGAAATATCGGAAGGCAATCTAAGTGAGCTAAGGGACGTCTATCAACGATTATCGGCCGACTTTCCAGCAAATGAATTAAAAGATTACTCGCATTTTCAATTGCTTTTAGCCAACGAGAAATACAAACTCCTCTGGGCAAAGCAACAAGAAGAAATCGTGGGCTATGCCTTAATTTATCAATTTGAACATATCCCGGCGCTTTGGCTCGACTATATGGCCATTGATCAACACTGTCGTAATACTGGGTACGGGTCCCTCTTTTTTCAGAAAATGATTCAATCAAGGCAGGACGGATTTATCGGCACGTTTGTTGAAGTGGAAATACCTGAAGAAGATGGAGATTCGAGAGTACAACAGTTACGGCGGATAAATTTTTACGAACGATTGGGAGCAAGAAGATTAAATATCCCTTATAAACTCCCCACAAATGATCTGCCCCGTAAATGTTAGACACCATTCTAACATTTACGGGGTGTTTTTTATGGCTAAATTTAATTCGGAGGATAAAATAGCTGCTGCTCAGCGCTATTTGAATGGCAATGATAGTTATCAAAAGATTGGTGATTCCATTGGAGCACACTCTTCTCTCATAAAAACTTGGGTGAAGCAATACGAGATAAACGGTGTAGAAGCGTTTCAAAAATCCTATACAAGTTTCTCAACAGAGTTTAAACTAGACGTACTAAAATATATGAATAACTACGGGACGTCACCGAATGAAACAGCTGCTATTTTTAAGATAGCTGATCCTTCTACCATTCGAAAATGGAGCAGGCAGTTCGAGGAACATGGAATTGATGCCCTTAAATTAAAGAAAAAGGGGCGTCCATCCATGAAAAAAGAAACAGTGAAAACAGAAACACAGAAACAAAAAGCCAACAAACCAATACATAGCGAAGAATCTTTGGAGTTTTTACAATCAAAAGTTGAACGTTTAGAAATGGAGATTGCCTACTTAAAAAAGTTGAATGCTTTAGTTCAAATGCAGGAAAAATTACAAACAAAATCAAAGCGCAAGTAATTTTTGATCTAAAGCAAAAGTATGAGGTTGTGGATCTAGTTGAAGTCGCTGACATGAAACGCAGCACGTATTATTATTGGGAAAAACGATTAAATCAGCCTGATAAATATGAAAAAATAAAGGATGCAATTAAAGAGATTTTCCATGAACATAAAGGTCGTTATGGGTACCGTCGAATCACGAAAGAATTAGAAAAAAGAGGTTTCCACCATGATCCCAAAACCATCAATAGTTTAATGAATGATATGGGGATAAAATGTATGGTGCGTATGAAGAAGTATAAATCTTATAAAGGTAAGGAAGGCAAAATAGCTCCGAATGTCTTAAATCGAGATTTTACTGCTGAGAATATGAATGAAAAATGGGTAACAGATGTTACAGAATTCCGCCTATTTGGTGAGAAGCGCTACCTCTCTCCTGTCCTGGATTTGTGTAATGGTGAGATCATTGCCTATAGCGTCATGAATCGTCCTGTATATACATTGGTAGGAGACATGTTAAATCAAGCAATTGAACGTCTTAAGCCCGGAGACAAGGTCATTCTTCATTCAGATCAGGGTTGGCACTATCAAATGGGAAAATATCAAAAAAAATTGAAACAACATCAAATTACACAGAGTATGTCCCGGAAAGGAAATTGTTTTGATAATGCAGTCATGGAAAATTTCTTTGGCTTATTAAAGTCCGAACTCCTTTATCTACAGGAATTTGATAGTTTAGAGCATTTTGAACGGGAATTAGCTGATTATATTTACTATTACAATCACAAGAGAATGAAGTCAAAATTAAAAGACCTGAGTCCAGTAGAATTCCGAACTCAAGTCTTAAAAGTTGCATAAAAGTATTTGTCTAACTTTTTTGGGTCAGTTCAAAACGATGGCGGGTTTCCCATGTACCTATATTTTAGACCTTCCTCCAATGTACACCGATTACCAAAGGAACAAATAGAGGCAGCAATCGAAGAAGTATTTCAATTTATCCATTCTAATGTAATCGATAGACATTCTATTTTAGACGAATTTTCCTCGTTCATTGAGGATCTTTATTTTAGCTAAAAAGAAAAGCAGAAGTTGAGCCCTAGAGTCGCTTCTGCTTTTCTTAAACTTAAGCTTTTACTTTTTCGTGACCAGTGTGACCAGTGCCTTTTTTGCTCATTTTAGTAATGAATGGAACCACCCAGCGGTCTAAACCGATTCTACCAGCGTTGTAACCAGCTGTTAGAATAATGAAGCCAAGGAAGATGTCTCTAGGGTTGTGAGATACAGTACCTGCTAAGAAGAAGCTGAAGTTCATCACTAGGCCAAAGAACATCGCTGTAGTTGTTAAGCAACCTAAGATCAATCCTAAACCGATTAATGTTTCGCCCCAAGGAACGATGACGTTGAACACATCCACGTTAGGCAGTGCAAAGTGTTTTAAAAAGTCTACGTACCAGCCAAATACGACCGCGCCGTCTGGACCTTTTACTGGGTTGGCAATCGCTCCTTTTAAGAATCCAGAAGCATCAAAACCGCCGCTAGTTAATTTTCCAAAACCTGCTGTGAACCAAGAATAACCAAGGTATAAACGTAAGACAGTTAAGATGGCTGCCGCAATTTTATTTTCTCTTAAAAATTTATTAAACATAAATGATTCCGCCTTTCAAATTTTGTTTGTTCTTTATGATTACACTATATTCCTTTTTTCAGATAAACAACATGGGTATAGTGACAAGTTCACAGGATGTTTGAAATGTTATGGCGAACTGATGAACAGCCCCTAATGGTGGTCATACGAACAATGATTAGAATGCTTGCATATAGTAAAATATTAAAACGTAAAGGATGTTCTTTTATGTCAAAGTTTCCAATTCCAGTGAAAATTGATACAGTCAGTGGCGGGATTGTTCAATTTGGCAATTCCTTGTTTATTTCTCCTAAAAGCGCCACGAAAAGTACACATGGCTCTGGTTCTTCCAATACAGGGGTCCATATCACAACCTTTACGGGGCAAAGTAATACTACTGCAGTCAATTCTGATCTATTTGACCAACCTATTGTTAACGATAATTAACTAATACCATCTCGCATAAATTAAAACAAAAGACGATTCGGAATGGAGCCCGAATCGTCTTTTGTTTACAAATTATTTATGCACTTACCTTTGCTTTTTCATGCCCCGTACCTTTTTTGCTAGTCTTTTTGAAGAATGGAACCACCCAGCGGTCTAAACCGATTCTACCAGCGTTGTAACCAGCTGTTAGAATGATGAAGCCAAAGAAAATGTCTCTTGGGTTGTGAGATACAGTACCAGCTAAGAAGAAGCTGAAGTTCATCACTAGGCCGAAGAACATTGCTGTAGTTGTTAAGCAGCCTAAGATTAAGCCTAAACCGATTAATGTTTCGCCCCAAGGAACGATGACGTTGAACACATCCACGTTTGGTAACGCAAAGTGTTTTAAGAAGTCTACATACCAGCTAAATACGACTGCACCGTCTGGACCTTTTACTGGGTTGGCGATGGCTCCTTTTAAGAATCCAGAAGCATCAAAGCCGCCGCCAGTTAATTTTCCAAAACCTGCTGTGAACCAAGAATAGCCAAGGTATAAACGTAAGACAGTTAAGATGGCTGCCGCAATTTTATTTTCTCTTAAAAATTTGTTAAACATAAATGATTCCGCCCTTCAAATTTTATTTGTTCTTTATGCTTACACTATATTCCTTTTTTCGGATAAACAACATGGGTATAGTGACAAGTTCACACTTTGTTTGAAATGTTATGGCGAACTTTTGAACGGCAGTGGTGCCTGACACCAAAAAAATCCCAGCTGCCATTAGCTGGGATCATGTATGTTTGAAAAAATTCCGCCAAGATATTCGGCATGTGCAAGATATTGGCTCACAAAGTCGGCCAGTGACATCGGAATTTCTGTATCTTCTACCCAATAATCATAACTAGTCGCGATTGTCCTCTTGATTAAGTCGTTATTTAACCAATATGGGGCCAGCGGATGATCCAAACTGGCAAGGATTGCAGCAATTTCCTCAGTTGTGGTTATGGTAAACACCTTCCTAGAAAAATGTCTTCTCACCTTTTCTAATCTATGTAATTATCTTCCCCAAAAATACAAAAAAGGCTTGGAGTTTTTCTCCAAGCCTTGTTCTTCAAATCTTTATTCTTAATGCAATACTCTTGCTGCAGTTGTAGTCGTAGACGGATTATACGTAGAAATTTTCACAACATCACCCGTTTGCGGAGCATGAATATATTTCCCGCCTCCAATATAAATGCCTACATGATGAGCAGGGTTACCTCTAAATATTAAATCACCTTTCTTTACGTTATAAGGTGAAATGCTAGTTCCAATATCCTGTTGGTCACGAGAAACCCTTGGAAGGGAAATTCCAATATGACGGAACACATATTGAGTGAACCCTGAACAGTCAAACCCGTTTGGTGTTGTCCCTCCCCAAACGTATTTAACGCCCAAGAATTGTTTAGCATAGGCGATTAACTCATCAGCATCTCCTGAATTAATCACTGTTTCCTTCGGTGTATCATCATCATCATTAGATTTGACCGGCTTTTTAGCTGGAGATTCTTGTTCCGGTTGACTTGGACTTTTTGGAGCTTGTTGCTCTGCTCTTTCTGGTGCAGCTTGACGTGCTCTTTCTTGAGCTGCAGCTCTTTCTTGCGCTTCGCGTTGGGCTCTTGCTTGCGCTTCTTGACGCGCTTTATCTTGAGCAATTTTTAGTGTTTGTTGACTAGCAAGTTGCGTTTGTTGCTGCTTTAAGGTATTTTTTGACTCCGCCAATACGGTTTTAATTTCTGCCTTATCCGCTTCAATTTGCTTTTGTTTAGAAGCTAGGTCTTCCTGGCTCTTTTTTAATTGACCTAATTCGTTCTCTAACTTTTGTTCCGCACCGAGTAAGTTTTCTTCTTTTTTAGATAAAGCCTTCATGATATCTGTATTACTATCAAGAATCTGCATAATAGCAGTTGAGCGAGTTAGTAACTGAGAAAAACTATCTGACGAAAGAATAAACTCTGCGTATGTAATCATCGGCTGCTGGCCTTGTTCTTGCATGGTTTTTAGTCTAGCAGAATAGTAGGTTTTGTTCGTCTCTAAGTCTTGCTTTGCTTTTTCAATGTCTGCCTTAGTTTTTACGATTTGACCTTGTTGCACTTTAATATCAGTGTTTAATTGTTTGCTTTTCTCCATACCCATGACGATTCGGTCGTCTAGTTGTTGAATCTTATTTTCTATGTCTTCAATCTGATTTTGTGTTTCAGTTATTTTGACTTTTGTATGATTGATTTGATCTTGGGTTACAGTTGGACTTGCAAAAGTCGGGGTTGCTTGAAAGACCGAAGTTAATAGAGCGATCGATACCGAATATATTAAAAGTTTCCGTTTCATTCCATTCTCACCTTTTCTAAAAGAAAATTTTTCCGTTTTAATATATTTATAGTTTAATTTTCTAACAGAATAATAACAATGGAATTAGGGAAAATGTAATGAATTTGTAATGTTATGTAGAAAATTCAGTGAAAGGGTCGAAAAAAAACTCGAAGAATGCAGGCTTCGAGGTTTTTTTATGAATTTTTATTGTCATCTATATCTTTTATTTTCTCAAACAAATACTGCACTCCATATAAAAGATACGCTTTATAGTGTAAGTAGATAAAAAATTGAAAATGATTTAACCGATTCAGACGAATGATTTTCATTTTTTTAAGAACATCAATGAAAAAGAAAGCAAAGAGTCCATCTGAAATCACATTAAGCAACACAAACTTTTTAAAGTTTCCGAATGAAAATTTAAGTAACCACATGGAGAAAGGCATATAAGGACCAATACTAAACGGCAGCTCATCCTTGATAAAGGATCTTCGATCATCATAAAACTTCCACCAATGTTTCTTGTGTCCATACAGATGATTAATGATTTCAAAAATCACAATAAAAACGCCAGCAAAAGAATAACGTTTGAAACTACGCTTGCCTATAAATAACAGTGATAACCAAGGAATCATTATTATCGATGAATTAAATACTTTGTGCCTCCTTGTTGCCATATACTTTTTTCACCTCTGCCAACTTTTTCTAATTCTGTTTATAGTATCCAAAAACAGACAAAAAAACCGCCCTTTTGAGCGGTCACATTTTAATATAACTAGACAAAATTCTGTGTCGTATGATTTCGGCTGAATCGATAAATGGCAATTAAGAAAAATGCGGCCGCAAAGGCAAATAGGATGATGACATTCAAATACAAGCTGCTCATCGCATTTCCTTCCTGCAGCTTTGTTAACGTATCCAAGGTCCAGCGCTGCGGCAGGAAATCGGCAATTTTTTGTAAGGATTTTGGCATCACTTCCACCGGCCAGAAACAGCCGGAAAGCATTACGGTCGGAGTGATAATTAAATTTTGCAGGGCAGCAGCGGCACTGCGGTTGTTGGAAAAAGAAACAATCACTAGCGAGATCCCGACTGATATTAATGAAAACAGTAACATCACAAAGGCTGCTGACCAAAACGACATGTTCATACCAATATGAAAGATTCCTTTCATGATGGTTAACGTAATAAACACCTGGATTGTCATCACAATCATGTTGACCACAATATTTGAGAAGATGTATTTCCGCGCATTAATCGGTGTCGATAATAATCGAAAATAGGTACGGCCTTCTTTTTCCAACAGGATGATCTCAGCCATATTCCCGGCTGACATTAACATGATCATGATCAAGAAGCCAATCGTTTGGTTAGTCATGTTCTTATTTTTCGAAGCGTCTTCGAGAGAATGAGTCGTTAGCTTATAGTTTCTTTGCTGAAAATCGCTATACATTTGCTCAAACGTCTGTTGATTCCCTCCCGCAACATAACTGATCGTCGCGATATTATCGATATACTGATGTAAATAAGATTTTACGTATGCGGTAATGGCAGCCCCCTTGATGGAGGTCAGTTCGATATAATCTGGCTTCCCCGCCAAAACACTATCTGCATACCCTTTTTCAAAAGTAATCACACTATCTAGTTTGCCAGAAGAGATTTTATCCTGGACCTGCCCGGTTGAAATTGTCGAAATTTCTACATTATCTAAACCCTTTAAAAAATCGATGGTATCCGTAGTAATCTCATGTTTATCCTCGTTCACAACCCCGACATGCAGGATCGCCTTTTGATCTCCGCCATAGACGAGCAGGGCAATTAAGATACCGATTAACGGCATACACAGGTACATAATAATGTTTTTCTTTTTCCGAAACGTTACTCGGAGTGTGTTCTGAATTAACCAGAGGATATCCTTCATTATAATCCCTCCCGTCGTTGCAATGAGATAATCGCTACGAGCAAGAATAGTAGCGCCCCGGTTAGATTGATGGTGAGTGCCGGAATGGCCGCCTCAAAATCATTCGTATAAATAATCTTCGTCAACGCTGTATTCATCCAAGTCAGCGGTGAGAGATCAGTAATTAATTTAAAAATACCCTCGGGATTCTCAATTTTAAAATAGGCTCCGCCAAAAAAGGACGCTAATTGAGCAAATAGCATGATAATCACTTTTGGACCCGCACTCGTTTTTGCCAAGAAACTGACGCCAATTCCCATGCTGACCGCAAACACCACTTCTGTCAGAAGCACCAGGAAGACCAAGCCTAAATGATCGCCCCAATTGGCTTTGAAAATGAGTTTGCTAAAAAGGATGACCAGAACAATACAGATGCTGTTACTGACTAGACTCCCTAGCACTTTTCCAATGAAAATTTCGCTTTTTAGAACCGGCGAAGCGATCAGCCGGTCACCCGTCTTTCGCACACGTTCACTCACAATTAACGAACTGGCCGACATTGCCCCGTACAGAATAATCATCGTCGTGATCACAATTGCGTAATAATCCATCGACCCAGGTTGTTTATCGGGAAGCAGTGAGGTCTCCTTGATATAATCAGCCGGCTTCTCACGCGTAAAGGCACTCTCCAGCTTTTCCGGTGCCACCTTTATAATTTCGGATGCGATATTGTATTGATCGACAAACGAAGCGAGCATGCCTTGTAGAATATTCCCTTCGATACTGGTCCCATTATTGATATAGAGCTGAATCCCTTGTTCGGTTACTTCCACGTAGCCATCAAAGTTACCTTGCTTTACTTCGTTTTCGCCATCAGTCGTGCCGGTTGCTTTTTTAAAATGAACCCCAGATTTTTCAACCTCGTTAATAAAATGAGGAAAAAACTCACCCTTGGTTGTATCTTTATATAAAACATCGATATCATCAACAGGGAGACTGGTCGTAAATGTGTTCGACAAAGCTGTTCCAAGGACGAGCATTAATACAATCGGAAAAGCTAACATGAAAAATAACGTTCGGGTGTCCCTGAAGTCTGTTTTAATTCCCTTCCATGCAATATTGAGTATATTCAAAGTGAATCCCCCTTATTGGTCACGCAAATTTCTACCCGTTAATGTTAAAAATACCGTCTCCAGGTTCGGGGCCTTTTCTAGTAAGGAGCGGATTTCAATCTGGCTGCTCATAAAGTGTTCAATAATTTTGTTTAAGTTATTGACCCCAGTATCTGAGTTGATTTTAATCATATTTTCATCGACGGAAACAGTTTCAACGCCATGAATGCTTTTAATTGCCGCTAGGTTCACCTTTTCAGTCGATTTGACCTCAATCCAAACATCCTTCGTATTGGTAATAATCGACTTCAACTGCTCCTTCGTACCTTCGGCAATTATTTTCCCATGATCAATGATGGCGATACGTGAACAGATTTCCTCGACTTCCTCCATGTAGTGGCTCGTGTAAATGATCGTACAGCCCATTTCATTTAACTTGCGGACCGAAGTAAGAATATAGTTCCTTGATTGCGGATCAATCCCGACCGTTGGTTCATCCATAATAATCAACTTCGGGCGGTGGGCAATCGCACATGCGATATTGAGTCGCCGTTTCATCCCGCCTGAGAAACTTTTTGGATAGCTTTTATGTTTATCCTGGAGGCCGACGAATTCAAGGGCCTCCTCGACTCTCTCATTCAGTTCGGTACCGCGGAGGCCGTAAAGTCCGGCAAAGAATTTCACGTTTTCATATGCTGTCATATCCTCATAGATCGCCAAATCCTGAGGGACCATGCCAATATTCATTTTGGCAAAGCGGCTGTATTTAGCACTATTTTTACCAAGAATATTAATCGTTCCATCATTGCTGCGGAGCAGGCCGGCAATCATATTTATCGTCGTACTTTTCCCAGCTCCATTGGCACCAAGAAACCCAAAGATCTCACCTTCAGCCACAGTTAAACTCATATTATCAACCGCAATAAAGTCAGCGAATTTTTTCGTTAGGTTCTTAATTTCTAAAACATTCATCCTCTCACCCCTAATTCGTTTATCTTCTTCCAGTATATAGAAAAAGAATGAACGCGCATAAGTGCAATCGTTCATTCTTTTCATATGAGAATATTCATATTTTCAGCGTGAGATGCTCATAAGGTGAAACTTCAATCAGTGGGGGTTTCACCATCCCCACTGATGTTAGCTGAACCAATCGGGCAGTTAGGGGACCTTATTGCCGTTAATGAGGGATGGACCCAGAGGCAGAAGCGTGGTGACGGAGAATCCATGGGTGCTGTCGACAATGATCTTTCCATTAACAGCGGCCGTCCGCTCTTCCATCCCAATTATGCCTAGACCTTTTTTGATGATCTCCGTTCCGGCCCCATTATCCTTTACTTCAACTCGAATCATCTTATTTAGGACCTTTAGATCGACCGACACTTGTCTGGCATGAGAATATTTCATGGTGTTCGTCAGTGCCTCCGTGACATTTTCATGGATGATTTTCCAATGAATCGGTGCGATGATATCTAGATTGCCTTCATTTGTGACGATCGTTTTGATTGGTTGTTTGGCGTTAAAATCATCAATCAACAGCTTCAGGCGGTGAATCCCCACTTGCTCTGTCGGCGGTTTCATATTTTTTAAGGTCAGGCGGATATTTTCAATCCCATCTTTGGAAATATTGATGGCATTTTGGAGGAGCTCGGTTGCTTTATGTTGATCTGTCTCTACCAGCCGTTTTGCCGCTTCCATTTGAAAAAGAGCACCCGTCATCGAGTGGCCAATTTTATCATGAATTTCTTGTGAAATTCGATTGCGCTCCTCTAATTTAAAAGTGTATTCTGACTGCCTTATGTATTCGCTATTTTCATGAATATGTTTGGTTAGTTTCTGGAGCTGCTTTCTCATCGAATCGATTTGAGCTTCATTTTTCATCAATTTCTCTCCATAAATGGATGTGATTGAAAAAATCATAAAAGAAACACCCGCCGCTAAGCCGTAAATCGGCTGCAGCGGTGCATTCAAATATAAGATGGGAAGCAAAGCTAGCAACAAAACGGTAAGTTTCTTGTCGATAAAACTGGCCGCCAGCTCGACTATCGTAAGTGGCAGCAGCAAACTAAACAAAGGATTTACACTTAGGTAGGCAACTGTCAAAATACCAATGGACAGGACATACAGGACCCTTTTCAGCGTGGCATTTTTTAAAATATAAATGGTAATATTGGCGCAAAAATAAACCAAAAACGCAAGGACCACCCAGGAGATATGGCTGACATTTGCTTGTGCACATTGAATCGCGATATACACAAGCAAGATCATCTTCGTAAAAATAATCCAAATCTCCATCTTAGTCGACTTTCCCGGTGAGGTAGTAAATCGCGATTTGGGTTCGGTGATCTAGACCTGTCTTTCCTAAAATAGATGTAATGTAATTCGCGACTGTCCCTTCTGAGATAAATAATTCCTTGGAGATACCTTTATTGGAATATCCCTTCGCAATCAGTGACAGGATATCACGTTCTCGTTCGGTAAACTGGGTGAGGTCAATCTTTGTTTCAGCAGCATTATTAGTGGTCGACAAATTGGACTTTATTTTTTCAAAAATGACATCCTGAAGAATGCTGTTTCCGCGGAATACACTCTTCATCGCATCCCGGATTTGTTCAGGGTCATTATTTTTTAACAAATAGCCTTTGGCTCCATTTTGGATAGCCTCAAGAATATATTCATCGTCATCAAAGGTCGTTAGAATAATCGGCTTGGTGCTTGTTTGCTCGGCAATCAGCTTCGTTGCTTCCACCCCGTTCATATTGGGCATGCGTACATCGAGTAAGGCAAGATCGACTTCATGGGCTAGACAGTAATCAACTGCCTCCTTTCCGTCACTCACGGTGTCGAGCACGGCAAATTCCTCGTAAGTAGATAAAATAATTTTTAGACCCTCTCGAATAAATGAGTTATCATCTGCGATGATGACCTTTATTTTCATACGCTAAAAACCCACTCCCTCATTTACATCATTTACCTATTATTATAGCAGGAAAAACGATAGTGATTGGATCTTATCAGACATTAAATTCATGCAGCCCATTCCCATGGATGCTCCCCGTATTAGTAGATCTCAGTAAAAAAAGCGTATAAGACCTCTCCAGAGGGCTTGTACGCTTTTTTTACGCTGGGATATTAGTGGTGGCATACTATTTTATCGGCTAAATACATCTATATACTCAAGCAGAAATCTTCGTAAATAGCCCCATTTGTAAGTTAATTAACTTATCAAGTCTTTCGCTTAGTTTTACAGTTTCCACTGAATTTAAACCTTTCGTTAGCCCCACTCTTATCATATTGTTTCTCAAATTTTCGATTTGTACAAAAAGATCGTCGTTAGTCATCATCACTAAACTCCTTAATATATGAACTATGTACTTAAAAGTTTATCAATTGAAAGCGCCTACAAGTAACTAGTTTTCGTCATCAAATATCGACAGTTTATACCATCTTCATGATGCTTATGACAATTAACCCTAAAGCGTTTTTCGGAATATGCCGAAAACTGGATTACTTTGTGCTAAAAAGTTCACTTTCTTGACACATGTTCTAGAAAAAGAAAAAAATTTGTGCCTTCGCTCCTTAAATTTTGCTAAGCTGAGGGCTAATCCCATTATTTATTCTGGTTATCCCCAAAGCAGTATTTTCCCATAAAATCTTTTCAATGGTTTCCCATTGATGTTCTTCACAGCGAATCATTAAAACAATTTCCGCTGTGATGCCCTTGTCCCCTCGCTTCTTATTTTTGACAAGGAGCATTTTGATTAAAAACCCTAAAAGTAACCCGCTGACCGCACCAATAATTCCCCAGATAATCGGACCCCATTTTAGAACATACCCGTAAATGGCACCGAGCAGCATGAAACAGGTCCCCAGCATTGCAGCACCGTCAAACATACTCAAACCATCCGCTCGATGAATCGTATCAAACAATTGTCTTGGTTCCGAACGTTTATCGAGCGGAGCAGCAAGAATCTTTTCTTTAGGGATCCCCTTTTGTTCCATCTCGGAGATAGCTAACTCAATAAATAAGGAATTCTCGAAAGTGGCTATGACATACACTTGATAACACTCACTTTCTATAGTGGAAAAATAAAGTCTTTACTTTGATACCTTTGCCGCAGATATTTTGACATTTCTTTTTCACACAATTTGTTGTGCTCAATGGCATATGCATAAGAATCATAAATAATGAAAAAGTAGATTGAAGGAAAATACAAAGCCCATTGCATATCTATTATTTCTTTGGCATGAGCAAAATTACCAGTCATCGAGGCATGGATGGCATGTGGAATATGCCCCAAATACGTGATTGCCACGGCATAAACAAAAATAAAGAACCCCGTTATGACATGATGGAGATAGAGATGACCAAGCCCAGGAAATAAAGCGGACCAAATCAACGCATTGACAGGTTTTCGTTTATCTAAAAAATTGGTGTCCCATGTTCCCATCTTCATGTGGAGAAGGGGGGCGTCTTCGCGGTCGGCCAATACATATTGCTTATTGAGATCAACGGTTGTCCGATAACTATCCCAAATACCAAACATGTACATCGCCAGATACAAAATTAGCCATCGTTGATCCAGAACGTCCTTCGCCTTCTCAAATTCACCGATTAACGTATATAAAATGCCAAGATTCACTTTCGCTTTTTCGTTAATAAACGTCTCCCAAAGAATAAGAATATAGCCAACCATGTAGCGATGCAGCATGATATGTCCAAATCCAGGATAGGAAAACGAAAAAAAAGCGGCAATCCAGGGATTCTTTAAATGTAATTGTCCAGTGGTAAATTGGGAAAGATAAGATCTTTGCCTGCGAAACGGAGGTATTTGATTCACTTGTTGTACTTTCCTCCTTAAAAAACATATGTCTCGGCTAGTGTTTACAAATAATGGGATAATTATCCGTGCGGGCTAGAATTAGCCAATTACCAAAAAGAGTGTACAATAGGTTTATGTTAATGAAAGGTTGGGATGAAGGAAGATGGTTTGGAAGATTAGTAGTTCGAAGAAAGAACAAGTGGACCGTTTTGGTGTAGTGATTGAAAAGGTTATTGTCCCGAACGGGGAGGAAAGGAACTTCTCCTATTTAGATTTTGCAAAGGGCGTCTGTATCCTTCCCATCACGGCGGATAAGGAAATCATTTGCCTAAAACAATATCGCCATGCGATTAAAAGCTGGGAATGGGAACTACCCGCTGGAATGATTGACAACGAAAGCGATGCTCCCATCGAAACTGCGAAAAAAGAGTTGGAAGAAGAGACCGGTAATACAGCTGACTATTGGCTCGATTTAGGCAGTTTTTATCCGTCACCAGGCTCTACAAGCGAGGAAATTTATTTATTTGCAGCCACCGGCCTTAACGCTACGGAGCAACGACTGGAAACCAGCGAACAAATTGAATTACATAAATTGACGATGCAAGAAGTGAAAACCTTAATTGAAAAAGGCGAATTCAAGCATGGCGCAGGGCTTGCTGCGGTATTGAGATATATGTTGATTACGGATAATCGGTAATTAATTATTATGAATAAGAAGTAACAACCAATTAGCTGTTACTTCTTATTTTATGTTATATCGCCTTTTCCCCTTTAACCCCATTGATCGAATAGCTTACGGTGATCTCTGCATTTAAGGAATGGGAGACGGAACAGTATTTGTCTTTCGACAATTGTATCGCCCGGACCACCTTATCTTCAGGCAGCTCTCCGTCTAACGCATAATGAATATTAATCGTCGTAAAACGCTTCGGATGCTCCTCGGCCCGTTCTCCTTTGACATCCATTTGAAATGCGGAAGGTTCAAGGCGCATTTTGTTCAGGATTGAGATAATATCAATCCCCGTGCAGCCGGCAACCGCCTGCAACAGCAGTTCCGTCGGCCTTGGACCTGAATTCTCCCCGCCAACTTCAGGTGCTGCATCCATAATAAATTCATGCCCGGTTGGGGAGACCCCCGAAAAAGCCATTTTCCCTTTCCAGTTTATTGATAAGTCCATACACATCCCCCTTTCATTAATTTATTTTTACCCATGAATCACTTCCTTATTTTACATTTTTTCAAGGTGAACGATTAGCAGTTTTGATTATTTATTTTGCTAATACATTCGATCATATCCATTAATAGGGATATTGGTCTATCCTATCGAAAAAACTTAGTACTTTTCACTTGTTGACTAAGGTATTCGTTTAAACGATAATGATAATCGTTATCACTGATAATAATTATCAATTATTTGGAGGAGGGTATTATGTTTATTCAATTTTTAAAGGAAAACCGTTATGTATCACCGCTGCTTACAATTCTTCGTCTCTATCTAGGTTGGCAGTGGTTAAATGCTGGTTGGGGAAAAATCTCTAGTGGAAAATTTGATGCCAGCGGCTTTATGTTTGGAGCAATTAAAAATATGTCTGGTGAACACCCTGCTGTTCAACCTTGGTGGGGGAATTTTTTAAAAGATGTAGCATTACCATACGTCGATCTTTTTAATATATTAGTTCCTTGGGGCGAATTTTTAGTAGGTCTCGGATTAATTTTGGGTATTTTCACGTCATTTTCTATTCTTATGGGTCTTACAATGAACTTTGCTTATATGTTCTCTGGAACCACCAGTACAAATCCTCAAATGGTTTTACTAGGAATGTTTATTTTAATTGCTGGAATAAATGCTGGAAGAATTGGATTGGATCGCTGGTCCATACCATTGTTGAGAAGAGTATTATTAAAAAAAACAGACAAAGAACAATTTCCCCAAAGTGCTTAAAGTTTTATGAAGATAATCTGCTTATTAAATTAACCCGCTTACATTAATTTATTAAGAAAAACCATTTCCTTATAGAATAATAGAGGTAGTTAGTTCTTAACTAACTACCTCTGATGGAGCCAGCTTTTTCTGTTTCATTACTCCAACTAAGATGGTGGCAGCTACAATAATGGAAAAGAGCGAAATAAAACTACTCGCGAAATAAACAAGATTAGGAGCAAGTCGATCTAGGAGCATCCCTCCGGCGAGGCTTCCAATGATCCCTCCGATTCCTCCAAAAACAGCAGCGAAAGTAGTTTGCGAAGTAGCTTTTACCTCATCTGAAACAATCAAGCCGATATACTCCATCGATGCCACAAAAAAGAGGGCAAACGTGACACCTTGGGTGAGTTGTAAAACACTAATAATCGTTGGGTCCTTAAAATAGCCATAAGCAACCCAACGAAGGGTAAACAATAATGTGGCAATTGTAATCAGGATCATCGGATGATATTTTCTAAATAAAAAGAACGAAATCGCAAAGATAGGTATCTCACTCAACGAAGCAAACATCCAGGCACTGCCAATTTGACCCTTAGTTGCACCGAGGTCGTTCAAATAGAGTCCTAAGATACTATCATTCAGCCGGTGAGGGATTCCTGCCAACGCGGCCACCGCCAAAAAAATAACAAACTCTTTGTTTTTGAATAATTTTTTCAGCGAACCTTTATTAACCGGTGCTGTATTCAGCTTGGTATCCTGAACAAATAATAACGCGATGATCGCAAGGATGATTAAAGCATAATAGGATAGGTCTAAATAAATAAGCCCAATCTTTTCCAACAGCAACCCGATTCCGATGGATGATACTGCAAATCCTGCCGATGACCATAACCGGATGGAACCATAGGATCTTCCTCTTTGCTTAGCATAGGAGAACGTCATACTGTCTGTCACCGGACCAACAGGGGACAGAAAAAACATGAAGCATGTCATTAACGCAATATTCATGACGAAACTATCAGACATAAATAGCCCCCAACTTATTAACAAGGAAACAGTGAGCAGAATAAGCAGCACTGATTTAGCACTTTTTCTTTTATCACAGATATACCCCCAAATTGGCTGGGCAATTAGGGAAATAAATGGCCCAGTCGAGAAAATAATCCCCACCTCCGTGTTGGTAAACCCTTTACCAATTAAAAAGAGCGGCAGAAATCCAACAATGATGGCGACTGTGCATCCAAACGCAAAATTGAAGCCTGACAATGAAAACATTTTTACATCCCCCCTTTTTTCCGAAAAGAAAAGGAACTAGCGTTTTAGTTCCTTTTCCTATACTGGCTACTCCCATTGAAAATGCTCTGCATTTACTGATCGATGCCTTCCTTATTCACTTCTAAAAACTCAGTAATTTCTTTCTGCGCGGGAATCGAATGTTGAGCTCCCTCCCGTGTAACAGTGATCGCTGATGCAGCAGTAGCGAACAATAGGGCGTCCTTCGTATCCTTTCCGGATGCTTTAGCGGATGCAAAAGCACCGATAAACGTGTCTCCGGCTGCGGTTGTATCTATTGCGTTCACTTTGAATCCATTTGTGATAATCTTTCCTTCATTCCTAGAATAATAGTGCGAGCCTTGCTCGCCAAGCGTTAAAATGACTGACTCTACTCCTTTTTCAATCAACAAGTTAATCCCCCGCTCTTGCTCCTTCTCTGTGTCAACACGTATACCAGTGACCACTTCAATTTCGGTTTCATTTAAAATAAGAAAATCAATGAACTGAAAAACATCAATAGGAATCTCCAAAGCTGGGGCAGGATTGAAATACGTCTGGACATTACGCCGCGCGGCTTCTTTTAAAACGAATAAGGTGGTTGCTAACGGTACCTCATTTTGTAATAAAAGAATATTCGCCTCTTCTAATAACTGTAATCTCTCTTCTACATCTTTTATCGAGAGTTTTCCATTCGAGCCTTCCGATAAGATAATCGTATTTTCTCCAGACTCGTCGACGGTGATAAAGGCCATTCCTGATGTTCCTTCTTTTTTAATAATTTCACTTGTATCGACATTCGATTTCTCTAATGAAGAAACTAACTCCAAACTAAACGGATCTTTCCCAACGGCCCCCAGCATCTTCACATGGCCGCCTGCCAATGATGCAGCGACCGCCTGATTGGCGCCTTTCCCTCCAGGTGCATACATCGTCCCTAAACCTTTAATCGTTTCACCTGGAAGCGGGTGCTTTACAACCCGATTAACAATATCCATATTTATACTTCCAACGACGAGAATATTCATTGTTATCCGCCCCATTTTAAAAAGATACACCCGGTATAGCTCGAGTCACGCTTATATCTGATTAACATGGAAAGAGACCCTCTCAAACCAGGTCTCTTTCCCTTTTTATTACTACAACCCCTTCACCGAAAACCCTGCATAATGGGTATGACTTCCGTTAAAGTTAGAGAACCCAACTTGGCCAAATAAATAAGGGTTATCAATGTCAGTATACTCGATCACCTTGTCGCCATTGACAGAAACGATGAAATGATTATCTTTTGCTTCAACCATCAATCGATAAGACTGCTGGTCATCCCATAGGTAACTGGTTGATACTAACGAACGGTACCCGTTCTCATTTTTATATAAAACTACTTCATGATTCGGCGCAAGCCCTACGGCATAGGAACGTATCCCGCCTTGGACACGGAATTGAATATTATGATGTGCACCAAGCTTTGGCTTCACTTCTGCAGAGAATTGATAGTCTCTCCACTCGCGCTCACCGGTATAACATTCGGCAGGCTCACCGAAGTAACTGCCGCTTAATTCTCCATCCTCCAAACTCCAGATACCACGAAGATAGGTAAATTGACTTACCTCTAAATGAAGTGGGGTCCAATGCTCCATTCGTTCATTTTTAAAATTAATCTCATAGTCGGGGCTACCTGAAAAATCGAAGGAATCAATGTAGGCAATTAGGCTGCCCGTATAATATCTGTCAACGACAGGTACGAATTCAATACCCGCCTCTTCAATATGAACATCCTGTAATGCCGGGATAGCATACTTAAGCGAGCAGAATTTACCTGGCTCTACTATTTTCTCTTCACCGTAAAAATAGGATCCTTTATTTCCATCCTTCACATATAAACGGGCCTTTGCTCTGATACCAAGGTCATCGGGAACGAGTACTTTTGCTTCCAATGATTGCCCAGGATAAACAATCGGTGAAAAGCTTGGATCGTAGCGGCTGTCATTAAAATCTTCTGGTTTGTAATAGGTTTTATGATAGACACGGTACGCATCTCCACCTTGAACATTATCAAAAACAACTTTTAGAGATCTAGTTCCGATTTCGGAGTACTCCTCTGAATTTTGGAGCGTACCAGTTATATGCACATTCAACTTCGATTGATGTTCCAAGCGGAACGCATGCGTAGAACCTGGATATTCAAAATGAAAGCGCGGTGACTTGCCTTCCAAGATTGCTTTCCATTCACCCGGCGGCTCTTCTCCAGCAATCAAATACCCGAGCTTAGAAATATAGGTCGCACACCATGGTATATCGACAATATTAAGCGACCCGATGACACTGGAACAACAAAGAAAATCGTTAATTGGTTTTCTCCAGCTCGGATCAATACCTTCGATTCCGTTTCGAACGCCAATTATCGTCCCAACATTAGCAACATTGCAATCTGTATCCCAGCCGCACATATTACAAATGTTGATCGATTGGCTGAAATCACCTTCGCCATATAAAAGGGATAAGACAATAACAGCCGAATTCGGAATGATATGGCAGACACCAGGATAACGGTCATAGCCATAATTCGCTTGAACAAACTTAAAGCAGTCACGCCAATTGGATGGATTCTCTTTGTAAAAACGAATCACATCCCTGGTCATCCGAGTATATTCGCTATCCGCTGGAATCACGGACAAACCGGCTTCAATGATTTTTTCAATATCTTTTTCCACAAAAGCTTGCGCTATACAAGCGGCAATAAACTCTCCGCCGTATTTTCCGTTGCCATCATGGGTGACACTCGCCATTTTACTGGCATACTCTGCTGCTAGCTGTGGATTTCCAGGAGCCACAAGCCCCCAGACATCGATGAAGATTTGACCGCCAATTTGCTCTGCCACCGCATGACCATTTTGTTCAATGGATCCAGACCGAGGGGCTGTGATTCCATTTTTTAAATTGAGGTAGGCGGTATGTTCTGTTGATTTTCCGTACCCGCCCCACCAAAAGAAGCCATGCCCATCAGGAGCGTAATTCAAGAGCGTTAAGCCCATTTGTTCAGCCGTAATTTCACTAGTATGAGTAAAATCTTCGAGCGCTCGTAAAAAGAACATCGGACCGTTCGTATCATCATCAGCTGCAAAATTCTTAAATTCATGTAAATACCCAGTGATCTCCCCATACGTTCTTTCAAGGCGCTCATAAGACCAGCCTTCAACATTCCCTCCATGACGGACTCCAATAACCTTACCAAGCCATCCAGCGTACACTTTTTCAATATAATCCGCAGGAATACGACTGCCTTTTTTTACATTTGAGATCGGATTGACATTTATTTGACTCATTTAAATTCCTCCCTATTAACCTTTAATACTTCCTTCGGTAAGACCTTCAATAAATTGACGCTGTAAGAATAGGTAAAGAATGACCATCGGCAGAGTAGAAATTAGACCAGCTGCTGAAACCTTGCTCCAATCTGAACTAAAACTTCCAACAAACGCTAAATACTTCGTTGAAACGGTTCGTAACTCATCCGACTGAATAAATGCATTTGCAAAGAAAAATTCATTCCAAGTCCAAAGGCCGACCAATAAAGCCACTGTTAAAAAGACAGGTTTTGATAATGGAACCATTAATTTCATAAAAACTTGAAACTCATTACAGCCGTCTACCCTCGCACTTTCGAGGAGTTCCTTTGGAATCCCGATAAAAAAGGACCTTAGCAGGAAGATATTAAATGGCAGGAAGATGCCGCTATAGATAATAATTAAACCAAACAAGGAATCCATGAGGTGTAAATTTTGCCACACATAGAATAATGGAACGAGAAATAATCCCATAGGGACAGACATGGTTAGCAGTAAAAACGCCATAATCGCACTTTGTCCCTTAAATTCATATTTCGATAAGGCATAGGCTGCAAATCCACCGCTGATACAAACAATGATGATTGTGGCCACACCTACTAGTAAACTATTAATAAAGGCTTGCCCATACTGCCCTTCTGTCCATGCGGCCATCATGTTTTCAAAGGTTATTTTTGAAGGCAAACCAAACGGACTCGTTAAAAACTCTTCCTTTGGCTTAAAGGCATTCATCAATAACAGCATAAGCGGACCCACAGCAAAGAGAAAAACACAAAATAGGAAGAAGTGGCGGGAAACAACCTCAAAAGGTTTATTTTTCATTACATATCCCAACCCTTCTTTTTTAATATTCCGAAAATAGCGATGATAATCCCGCTCAGTACAGCCATGGCTAAAGCAATCGAGCTCGCATAACCAGGTGCTTGATTCTGCAGGGCTTCCTTATACATGTAGGTGCTGATTAATTCCGTTGCATTCCCTGGACCGCCATTGGTCATTACGAATACATAATCAAAGGCAGCAAACGACCAAATCATCGTTAACATAAGAATCAACATCAGTGTCGGACGTAATTGCGGAAGGATAACATACCAGAAAATCTGAACTTTATTGGCTCCTTCGACGATCGCCGCTTCTTCCAAACTTTTATCTGTTTGATGAAGGGCCGTTAAGATAAGGACCATCAAGAAACACCAATATCTCCAGCCATCCACTAAGGCAACGGAAAATAAGGCAATCGCTGGATCTCCTAACCACATGGGCACATTATGAATGCCCCATTTTGTTAAAAGTGTGTTAATGCCAAAAAACGGATTGTAAATCCAGGCCCAAACTTTCGCACTGACAACAGTTGAAACAATTTGGGGAAGAAAGAACGTCGAACGGTAAAACATTTGACCCCGTTTTACTTTACTAACCATATAGGCAATGATTAACGCAAAAATGATCGGAACAGTACAAAAAAGTGCCATCCACTTAAAGTTATTCCCTAACGCCGCAAAGAAGTTAGGATCTGAAAGGAGAGATTGGTAGTTTTCTAGACCAATGAATTGGGGCGGCTGAATGCCATCCCAATTGGTTAGCGACAAAATTAATGTCCCTATGGTTGGACCTGCTACTACCAGGATTATTAACAGCATAGCTGGTGTAAGGAATAGCCACGGGACGATGGCTTTTTTCCAGTTTTTACGATTCTTTTTTTGTATGTGTATCGACTCTTTCATAACAGCTAAATCTGCACTCACTTAGTAGTTCCTCCTTTCTATTAAGAAAAAAAGAGGAGGAAAAGATTCCTCCTAATTAAATTTGAATAGTTTCCCCTTCTCTTTGTCTTTTTCAAATTCTTTTTGGAGCTTTTCCAAATAAGTATCGACATCAATCTGGCCTAACCACACAGATTCAATATTACTCCATGCAAAGGTTTCAGCAGATGGCGGCCAATACGTCCAAGCAGCATAGCCAGTTTGATTATTAGCCATCGCATCGTTTAATAGATCAAACGATTTTTGAACATGCGGTTCAAGGTTCCCTGCTTTCATGCCGTTAATTGGCAGGAATCCGCCAAGTTCCAGGAGTTTTTCGGCATTTTCATTACTGTGCATCCAATCAAGAAATTTGGCTGTTTCATCTGGATGCTTAGAATTTTTGTTAATACCCACGGCTGCACCTAAGGCAAGTGGCAGATTAGCTTCTACTCCATCTTTCCAAGAAGGCATAGTAAACACGTCCCAATCAAATGGCGGCGGACTTCCCTTTAATGTCGATAACATCCAAGTCCCTTCCATTTTCATTGCAGCTTTCCCACTCATAAACAGGGTGGTCGCATCATCAAGGGTAATTGCTTGGGATTGTTTATCGTTTATATAACCATCTTTCCAAAGGTTGTTTAATTTCGTTATCGCTTCCTTCATTTCTGGACTATTCCAAGGTGTTTCCCCTGTTAATACCTTTTTAAAGTCGTCGGCCCCGACCGTTTCATTGAAGGCTAAAGACAACCACCATTCATTGGCAGCCTTAAAGTCAGAGCTTCCAAACGCAAATGGGATAACACCCTTATCGTCCATTTTTTTACTAAGAGTTAGTAGTTCATCATAGCTTGTTGGAATTTCCCAGCCATTTTGCTTGAACATATCTTTGTTATAGTAAACTACTAATGTTTCATAAGTACCTGGCAGGGCAACCTGCTTTCCATTTGCTTGAACGGTTTGATAGGCCCACGGATAATAACGATCCGCCCAATTATACTTCTTGGCATACTTATCTAAAGGGAGCAAATAGTTTGCTGCCGCAAAATCCTGAGCGGAAGTTGGACCATTTAAGTTAACGACATCCGGTCCGCCTCCTGCAGCTAACTGCTGTTTAGCCAAGCCTTCGGGATCTGAGTTTTTCACAAGCTTGACTTTAATGTTCGGATTCTTTGCTTCAAACCCTTTAATGACATCATTTTGCAGATAGTTTAAATATTCTGTCCCGCCTTGGTTGTTTGCATAGATTGAAATTTCAACCTTACCTTTTGAGCTGGAAGAACCTGAACTTGTTGAGCTGCAGCCAGATATCAACAGTAGAGATGCAGCCACTGCAGGTAACCACTTGCTAATTTTCATTCCCTTTCCCCCTTTTTTACGAAAATTTGTAAGCGTTTTCGTTACTATCATTATGACAAGTAATTTTAAGATGGGACACCCGTCAGATTTGATATCATTTCTTCACTTTTTTGATAATTCGGATTTCTAGAGTGAGGAAGCCTGACTTGAATCGTCAATCCAAACTCTTTATTTTCAAAAATGCACAGCCCGTAATTCTCTCCGTACGTCATCTTGATTCGATTATGGACATTAGCTAGTCCAATCTTTTCAAACGAGGGACTTTCATCTTTTCCATCTGTTATAAACTTCATTAATTCCGTTATTTTTTCGGGCTCTAATCCAATTCCATTATCGGAGATTTCATAATAAAGGTGATTAGCTTCAACAATGGCAGTAATCGATATCTTTCCTTTTCCCCCAAGAGGCTCTAAGCCATGCTGGACCGCATTTTCTACTAGTGGCTGCAAAGTAAAGCGTGGAATCGGCTGCTCTAGTAATTCATCAGGGATATGAAAGTCAAACTCTATACTATCCCCAGTACGAAAACGAATTATTTCACTATATAGCAGGACATGTTGGAACTCCTCACTCGCTTTGACCAAGGGAGTAGAACGGTCTAAGCTATAGCGAAGCATACCTGCCAATGAATCGACAACTGCCGTAATTTCACGAATTCCCTTATCCCTAGCCAACCAGCTGACTGAATCTAGCGTGTTATAGAGAAAATGCGGGGCAATTCTTGCCTGAAGTGCCTGGTACTGAGCTTCTTTTTGCAGATATTTAGCCTGTGATTCACTGACCCTTGAGACATGAATATCATTAATCAATTGCTGAATCTGTTCAATCATATGGTTAAAACTTTTTCCAAGTTTCCCTATTTCGTCATTCCGCTTAAAATTTGACCTTGCAGCTAAGTTACCGCCCTCGACATCAAGCATTAGTTTTTGCAATCGTTGAATCGGTTTGACTAGATACGTCCGTAGAAAAAAAGCTACTCCACCAACCGCAAGAATAATAATTAAAGCAAACAGGAACACAATATTTCTTGTCTTCTTTAATTGATTAGTGATCTCTTGATAAGGAACCACACCACTAATATGCCAATTCGATAACGAAGATGTGGAGTGAATCACCAACTCTTTCTTCACATCCCGATTCAGAAAATAATTATCTTTTTTCGATGATGATGCCAACAGCTTCTTGCTATTAAAGTTTTTCGGTGCATATATTTCTTCTCCTTGATTATTTTTGACGACAATAAATCCGGATTGAAGCAACCTCGATTCTTTTAAGTAATCTTGAATTTGCTGCAGGTCAAGATCAACAATAACCGCACCAATTACCTGGCCGTTTTCTGGATCTAAGATAGATTGAACATAAGGAATAACCCAGCGTGATTGTTCGCCTATTTCTGGTGAGAGAACGGTTGGTTTTCTTAACTTTAATAGTTTCGCAAATTTTGCCTTGTTCAGATTGCCTCCTGTTGGCAAATATCTTCCCATACTATCGATTCGTGACAAATCATTCCTGATAATCGTAATTCGCTGAATGTCTTGATGAGTTAGGATCATTAACTTGGAAAAGGCTACAAAGTTTTGTGTTTTTGTATAAAGGAGATAATTCTCCGCCATTGGTTCACTTGCAAGAAGTTGAAATTCTTCATAATTGGCAACAGTTTTAGCAACCGAGTCGACATCGGTAATGTAACTGTCCAATCGAGCTTGTACCTGCCCGATGGTTTCAGTGTTTGATTTGACTATTTTCTCTTCCAGAATGCTTGAAAAGTATTCATACCCTAAATAGCCAACCGAAAGTAAAGGCATCACCGTAAGAAATAGCAGCGTGAAAATGATTTTTTGATAGAGTGTCCCTTTGCTCATTAGCGGACACCCTTGGTTAGGAAATGGTAACGATAATCTTGAGGGGAGATACCACACTGTCTTTTAAAGATCCTTGAAAAATAATCAGGGTTGTCATAGCCAACCGTTTTAGAAATATCCATCACCTTAAAATTGGTTGACTCCAGCATGTTCTTAGCTTTTTCTATACGTAAGTCGACAATATATTCGGTAAAATTCTTCCCGAGCTCTTTTTTGACAACTCTGCTTAAATGTGCGGCAGATACACCAATAATTTCGGCCACTTCTTGTAGAGAGATTTCCTTATTATAATTGGCATCCATGATTTCTTTGCATCTGATGACTAAGTCGGGAGAGGTAGTTTTTTTATACTGACCGACGATGTAAACACTAGAATCAAGTAAATAGTGAATATTTTCCTCAATCCTAGTAAAATCTGTTTCAGGAACAATAGATTCGATTGTCTTTTCAACAATGGGTTCGATGAACCCTCTTAGTTCATCATTGGTGATGATCCTTTTTCTAAGTGAGACCAGGAAGTCCGTCAGATAAGGAATTGATTGAATAGTATCGTTTTGGTAGCGCTTTCTTAATTCCGCAATAAATAATTGTGCTTTATCTGATAGTCCAGATTTATTGGCCATTTCCACACAATCAAGCAGCTCCGATTCTAAGCGGATTAGCCCCATATCCCACTTTGGTTGATTTTGGAGGAGATGAGAGTATTTAACCGATCCTTTGACCACTTCGGCCATAAGCCTGTTTAATGTCGTTCCGAATACATCCTTATTAATCGGTTTTAATAAATAATCGGACACCCCAAAACGCATCGCCCTAGTTGCATAGGTAAAATCTGCATAGCCGCTTAGGATTGCAATGATTATATCCGGGTACATTTTTTTAACTTTTTCCGCAAGGGTTAGTCCATCCATTTTCGGCATCTTAATATCTGTAATCACAATATGCGGGGAATGTGACTGAATCATTTCTAAGGCTTCCAGGCCATTAGAAGCTGTACCGATTAGGTCAAAGGAGTGACCCATTTCCTTAATAAAGTTTGAGATTCCATTGCGGACAACCAACTCATCTTCAACAATTAGTACTTTAACTAGCATGACTAGCCTCCCATTGCTGATTAATATTGTTACTACTATAAAAAAGGTAGTATATTATTTTTTCATTCTATCATTATCTTTAGAGCTAAAAACCTCTTAAACTTCGACAAAAATCGGGCAGGAATGAAAAAAGTGGAATAGTGAATAATATCTTCAAAATGCTTGGAGGGGAAGATGATGGGGACATGTGAACTTTGTGGGCGGCAGATGGTGGAAACCACTGTCCATCATCTGCTTCCTAAAGAAATGGGTGGAACATTTGGAGGAACAGCCAATTTATGTATTCCCTGTCATAAGCAAATTCATGCCCTATATACGAATGAAGAAATCGCTGTACGGTTAACAACCCTGCCTGAGTTACGAGGCGATGAAAAACTATCTAGTTTTATTCGGTGGATTCGAAAACAACCATCCACGAAAATAATGAAAATTAGAAAATCGAATGAGCGAAAAAGAAAGAAATAGGTTTTTATCTAGTGTGGGAAACGATTCGCGTTTATTTGTGACCGTTCGCATTAAAAAAGGCCCTTACCGGTAACGATTAGGGCTCACTCGTGCCTGACACCTTGAAAAAGCGGAGGTGTCAGGCACTATGAATTAACATGGAATTAAAGTAGAAAGGAAAGCAGGAGTCAAAGAGAAATAAAAAAACAGACTTTCTCCTAATACGAAAAAGTCTGCTGCTTCTATAGAGTTAATTCCTGGTGTTAAAATCAAAATCTTTCAAGCAATTCGATGATTACTTTGTATGTAGCGGTAGTATCCATATAAGCATATCGACCTTTTCCATTCCAGAAATTTCCCCTTTGAATGACCGGATAGCCCATATCCTCTAACAATTTCACTTTCTCCTCCATATCCTTTACCACAAAGGAAATATGGTGAACCCCTTCGCCATATGCTTCAAGGTGCTTTTTCCACGTGCTTGGTGAATCACCCGGCTCGATTAATTCTAGTTGAAGTAATGGGGTATTTATAAACATGTATTTTGAGTCAGCCTCCGTTGGCTTTCCTTCAAAAATAACCTGTGTAAGTTCACTTGGGCCAGATTGAATTACAGGCGGCTTCTCGACACCTAGTAACCTGCAGTACGCATCAGCAGCGGCGTCCAAATCCCTCACGACAATGGCCAGCTGTTCCACTTTATTGGTTCCTAGTAATGGAGTGAAGATATCGGTATTTGGTGCCGTATCTCTAGGCTCAGCACTTTCCAGCAGTTCTAATAGTGTCTTATGACTATTTAATGTATCCACATATACATATCTTCCATCACTAGATGTAAATTCCCCGCTCTGCAGTAACGGAAATCCGTTCCCTTCAAAAACGGGTAACTTCTCTTTAATTGAGTCCACATCAAAAGCAATATGATGGATACCTTCCCCCACCGTATCTAAAAATTCGCGCATGGTGCCAGGTTCCAAGTTAGGTTCAATCAATTCGATCTGTACAGTTGATGTGTTTAAAAATACGAGTTTACTTCGGGAATTGGTTGGCTTACCGCGAAAGACCACTTTAGAAACATCACGGCCGCCTGTTAAAAACCATTTAGTTGTCGGTATCCCCAGAAGTTTCGCAAATGCTTCAGAAGCTTGCTCAATATCACGAACAACAAATGCAATTTGATTAATGACATTATTTCCAGCTAACGGCTTTAATTCCGTCAATGACTCATTCATGCAAATTCCCCCCGTTATTTCATGCTAAAATCAACCAAGCCCGCGAACGGCCAAGCCTCCATCACTTGAAATCACTTCACCGGTAATTGCACGGGCCTGATCAGAAGCAAGCAGGAGATAGGCTCCGACATGATCTTCCGATTGCATCGCAATTTGAAGTGGATTTCGTTTCTTAATACTCTTCTCTTTTGTCTCATTATCGACAATTTTTACAAAGGGCTGCAGCGGGGGAATGACATGAAGCGCTGTTAACGTTCCTCCAGGCGCGACTGCATTAACTCGAATGTCTGGGGCTAATTCAAACGCGAGTTGACGCATTAATCCAATTTGGGCATGCTTGCTCGCCGTGTACCAAACACCGCCGCCATCTGGATAAAACCCTGCTCCAGAAACAGTGAAAATCATATTTCCGGCTGTTTTCTTAAGCTCCGCAACAGCCGCTTTGGCCCCGTTAAAATACCCTTTTACATTTATAGTAAATAGCAGGTCATAGGCATCGGACATGGCTTCCGGGGTCACGTTTTCAAATTTGGCGAAGCCATCGAATACACCGGCATTTGCGACAAACACGTCTAATTTCCCATAGGTTTCAACAGCTGTTTGCACGGCTCGGACATGATCTTCATAGACGGTCACATCGCCTTCAAGGCATTGAACCTGTTCTCCAAATTGCTGTTTGAGGTCATTTAATCCGGCTAGAGACCGATCAAGGATGGTGACAACAGCACCCTCTTTCACAAATGCCTCGGTGACAGCTTTTCCAATCCCGGAGGCACCTCCGGTCAAATAGACTGATTTTCCTGTAAGTTGAGCCATCTTGGTGCTCCTTTCTATTTTAGCTACTAAACAAAAATAGCCAGATTCCTAGTATTTAACGTCGTTTGATCCACAATAAAAACCCGCTTAGATAGCTTCCATTCCCCATTAACATAGGTAAACTCATCTTGACGCTCCCCTGAAATCAAATCATGATGGATATCAGTACTGCGGCTGCGGTAGATGGTTAAATAACTGTGAACGACTGCCTTTTCATTCGGAACGTACTCCATGAGGCGCACATTATTGACAGACCTCCGTGTCCGCGACGGCGGTATCTCAGCCCAGGCGTAATCCGTTTTTAAGCGATCAACGCGGATTTTCAATAATTCAATATCATCATCAAATGCAAACATATCTAAGGAATAATCAGGTCGCTCAATCCCTTCCTTATTGACCCGAACCGGCATTTGATAGGAAATGTCCGGATGCAGCAGGTTAAACCAGCCATCAAAATCAATATCATCAAGAAATTTGGCTTCTCCATACAGCCACTGTTCAAATTCATAAGTTGCCAGCATTTTCTCTAAACTCATACATGACTCCTCCCATCATTCACACGTATTTCAAAAGGCTCTTACACATCAGGTCGTCATTAGATCGAGCCAGTAACGATAAAAGTTTCGTTGATTAGCCTCAGTGAATTTATCATCAAAAACCACACCAGGTCCAACAAAGTCCTCGACAGGTTGACGATGTAATCCCATCGTATAATTAAAGGTCAATTGTTTCACTAAAGGCATCGTCCCAGAGGCAGCCGCAGTAATATCAGTAAATACCTCGGTATCATCCTGTTCAAAAATTCCAGACGGGCTGAAAGTTAGAATAAACGACTCGCGAGAGCGCTTTTTCCAATCGAGCGATGCATTTTTCTCAACTAAAAACCAAGTAATGACCTCCATTTTGTCGACACCCACCGGCCTCCAGAGACGAACCGAAGTATTTGAGATTAACTGTCCTTTTACCTTTGTATGAGAAATTAAGAAGGATAGATTCGGAAAAATATTTCCAATCATATTTTTCAAATTCGACAAGACGTCATATTGTTCATCGGTTAAATTGGACCTATATTCATCTTTCAGCTCTTCAGGGAAAGCAAAATCGGGATTAGGCGTACCAAGATTTAAGCCATGTCCATGGTTCGTATGGATTTGATACCCTTTTTTGGAATAGGTAGCACTTGGAACCATCCCCAATTTAACAATCGAACCATGCGTCACCATCGTATGGTAAGAATCACCGACAAAATTATCGGCACCAATTTTCCAGTTCGATTGAATAATAAATCGTTGCGGCGGCCCGACAACTTCCATTTCGGCACGCCCAACTAGAATATCAAGGTACCATTTAAAATCACCTAAAAAATCATCTAATGATTCTGCTTCGTCATTCCATGTACCAAAGATTAGGCCTTTGTAAGTTTCGATTCTGACCTTATGCAGCCCTAAACCTGATTTATCAAAGCCCTCACCGTAAATATCCTTTTGGAGCGGAACGCCGACACAATCGCCATTGTTTTTAAAATTAAAGCCATGATATGGACATGTAAACGAAGATTTATTACCGGCATCCGCCCGGCAAAGCTTCATGCCGCGGTGGGTACACATATTATATAGTCCGCGAATTTCGCCATCAGCACCGCGTGTAAGAATGACTGAATAACCAGCTACATCTCGTGTAATGAAATCATTTTTTTTGGGGATTTCTGATTCATGACCAATAAACAGCCAGGTTTTTAAAAATACCTTCTTGTGTTCAATGTCATAAATCTTTGGGTCACCTAAAAGCGAGGCAGGAATGGAACCTTCTTCTGGTCGAACGGATTCGATTAAGTATTCAATTGCTTCTTTTTGCGACATTTCTTCAAGATTGATGTTCGTTTTAATCATAGGCCTATCCCCCTAATTTTTTCCTCATATTCACAGGAGAATGATATCAACTCTTCGGGTTTCCCCTGTTTTTTACTATAATAAAATTATTTTATCATTATCCCACTTTAACAACCGCATCTTTATTTTTCAAAACAGACAACACACTCAGCGCAGCCAAGTAACTTGTCTTCGGATTATTTGGCATTGGATCATTTTCCACTTGAAGTGATAGTTTTCCGAAAGAACCGGATGCCTCAATCGAGTGACTATTTTTCCTCACGGTTGGATCAGAGATAATCTTGACACCTGTTTGATCTGGACCCAGTCCCGCTAAAGACAAAATAATCGATACATTAATATTTTTCGGGAATAATTCAATTGCTTCATTCGCCGAGCCTTCGAACATCACCTGTTCTCGATCAGCAGGTGCTCCTGGCAATGCTTGCGGCGGTTTCCTCGTAATAATAGAAACCGAATCTAGTTCGCCAATCGCTTTAGCCGCTTTCAAGACATCCAAGCCGCCGATGGCCCCTGCGGGTAAATGGATTCTCGTGCCGCTTGCTTGACAGATTCCTTCGAGTTCCTTGTAAAAATCCTCATCGGCTAGGGCCCCCACACTGCTTAACACAAAATCTTTTCCATTTCTCAGAATGGCAGCCGCATATTCCTTCACCACTTCAATGGTCGCAGCTTCAATCACAACGTCAATCGTAGGATCTTCGATTAACCGTTGAACATCCTGATAGTTTTCTGTATCAAACTCAGCAGCAAGTTGCTCCGCCGTTTGTTTGTTCCGTGTATAGAGGCCGACAATTCTACCATTAGGAAGAAGACCTTCGATATTGATGCGTTGAAGAAGGAACTTGCCAATATTTCCTCCCCCAATTAACCCTATTCTCATCTGGATTCCCCCTTAGTTGGCCAAACCATAAGAATCTGCGAAATATTCTAGCCCGCAATGCCTCGTTTCACGAGAGAGACCGCTTTCCTTTAACCCAGGAAAATCAAGATGAAGGTCTTGGAAAACCGTATGATTATTATGAAAAACAGCCCCTGCTTCCAAACGGTCCGCTAACTTCACGGCCGTTGCTTCGTCCTCTGTCCAAACAGACGCCCTCAAACCGAATTCACTGTCATTAGCTAGTTGTACAACTTCATCAACATCTGAGAACGGTAGAATCGGAATCACGGGGCCGAATTGTTCTGCACGCACGATTTCACTAGTTTGCTCTACTCCAGTAATAATCGTCGGTGCAATAAAATAACCTTGTTCCCACGATTCCGGATCGAGCTGAATTCCACCCGTAATCACATTTGCTCCTGCATCAGCAGCCCGTTTGATCAAGCCGTTTACATAGTCAAATTGTGACTTGTTATTTAATGGACCCATCTCCACATCTGGTTGAATCCCATTTCCTACCCGAATGCGGCTGAATTCCTTCGTTAATTTTTCAACGACCTCTTCATAACGAGATTCGTGCACATAAATCCTTTTAATGGCGGAGCACACTTGCCCTGCCGCACGAAGAACACCAAACCTGAGACGCTTCACAGCTTCATCATCTAAATTTGCATCAGCAAGAAGAATCGCTGCGTCATTCCCTCCCAGTTCCATATACAGTTTTTTGACGGTCCCGGCAGCGGCGCGCATAATTTCTTTGCCCGTACCGGTACTGCCAACAAATGCAATCGTGCGAACCCGCGGGTCTGAACAAAGCGCATCTCCAATCACACTGCCTGAACCCGTGATCACATTGATAACTCCATCCGGAAAATAGGAAGCTACCACTTTTAAAAAAGTCATAATTGTTAAGGGACAACTCGTTGCCGGCTTCACCACGACGGTATTTCCTGCTAACACCGCAGGGATAACGCGCTTAAAGGTAAGAATCAGCGGGGAGTTCCACGGAGAGATGATCGCTGCCACCCCGCGCGGACGTTTGCGAATTTGCACCTTTTGACCCCCTGGCAGGCTCTCAGGTTTCCACCATTCAAGTAGTTCGTCTGCTCCTTGTTTCATTATATCGACACAACGAAGCAAATCTTTCTTCGCTTCGACCAAAACCTTGCCATTCTCGCGAACTAGTAAACTAACATTCTCTTCAACAACTGCTTTAATCTCTTCAGCTGCGAGCCTCATCCGATTGGCCCGGTCTTCAATCTCACTTTGCGACCAGCTTTCATAGGCTTTAGCTGCGGTTCCCACTGCTTCTTCTACATCCGCTTTTGAACATAAAGCAACTTCGCCGACCACTTCACTCGTCTGAGCTGGATTGATGACTTTTGCTGTTTTTTCAGATACAATCCACTGTCCGCCAATTAGGTATTTTCCTGAAACATAAGGATGTGTTGAAATCACGTTTATTCCTCCCTACAACTTTTTCGGTTTGAAAGCATCGGCTGCACCTGGAGGACCTCCAAATGGTTTCGCCATCGGTCCGACTGCTTCCATATCGACCACAATCATGCTAGGCTTTTTGCTTGCAACGGCCTTTTCCAGTTCTGTGACAAATTCTCCAGCTGAACCAATTCGCGCGGCGTCAAATCCCATCGATTGCGCCAATAACACAAAGTCAGGGCTCATTAAATCAACCGCTACCTGACGGCCATATGCCGCATCTTGAATATTTCGGAGCACTCCGTAGCCAGCATCATCAAATAGAACGACAATCAACGGCAGTTTTTCTTGGGCAGCGGTGGCCATTTCGCCGACATTAACCATAAAGCCGCCATCTCCTGTCATTAATACAACAGACTGATCCTTATTGGCCATTTGCGCACCAATCGCCGTTGGCAGCCCTTGACCAATTCCCCCGCCTGATGCGTGAATCGATGTTCTCGGTTCATAGATTTCAAACAACCGGCTTCCCCAAACATTCGCCTGAACAGTTACATCCCGGACTAAAATTGTGTTTTTAGGCAATACGCTTCGCATGCCATCAAGGATTTGCTCATAAGGACCAAGTGTCGCTCGTAACTGGGTCCGCAATTCTTCGCGAACGGACTGCACTTCATCAAGATAAGAAGGATCCGGAGCCACTGACGTTTGAGTTAATGCTTGATTTAATCCTTGTAAAATATGTTTGGCATCGCCGACAAGTCCATAGCTGGTTTCATAGTTTCGGTTCATTGCCTGCCAGTCTGCATCAATCGCGATATGTTCTTTTGGAGCAGGGACTTTCCAGTTCGCTGTTTCATTTCCTCTAAATCTCACGCCAATACTGATCAACAAATCAGCATCTTTCAGCAAGTTTTTCGTTAATTCATTCGCAGCAAAGTGGCCGATACATTGTGGATGATCTTCAGGTATACTTCCTTTACCTGATTGGCTGGTGATCACGGCTGCCCCAATCTTTTCAGCAAGTGCTGTCACCTCTTTGGATGCGCCAGAAGTAATCACCCCTCCTCCTGCCCAAATAACCGGCCGGCGAGCATGACTAATTTTGCTTACTACCTCTTCTGGTAAGGTTGGAATGGTTTGATTGGTTGGAGCTAAATAGCTGAATTCTTCAATCGAATGCTTAGGGATAATGGCCGATTGAAAATCAATGGGGATTTCAAGTGTCACGGGTCCTGCTGGATAAGCAAACGCGTCTTGGATCGCTTGTCTAACGACGGCACCTGCTTGCTCAGGTCTTCTTAACCGAACGGCTTTTTTACAAGAGCCTTCCATCATCGATAACTGGTCTTTACATTCATGAATATATCCTCTGCCCGTCCCTAAGTAAGAGGATGCCACCTCACCCGTTAGATGCAGAACAGGTACACCTGCGGCCCATGCTTCAATTAACGAGCCTGCTGCATTTCCAGCTCCTGTTCCCGTACTCGTGATCACGACGCCCAATTTCCCTGTCGCTCTCGCATAGCCATCTGCCATATTGGCCGCTCCGCTTTCCCCGCGGGAACAGACTAAATGAATACTTCCTTCGCGGAGAATTGCATCGTAAATCGGCATATTGTGGATACTCACAATTCCAAACGCTACATCTACACCAGCACGAATAAGTTCTTGGACCACTGCGTCAGCTGTTGTAAATTCTAATTGCTTATCTTCACTCATCATTCATTCCTGCCTTTATCTATGAATTAAAGCGCTTTCCCGAGCGCTCCAGCGGTTTCGATTGTTGAACCTGATACATAGCTTGCTTTATTTGAGGCTAAAAATAAAATCACGCTAGCTACTTCTTCTGCTTCCCCTACTCTGCCTAAAGGGATATTTCGTTTTTTGGCTAAGTCAGCATAATAGTCTTCCGCGTTCATATCAGGAGCGTTTTTCAATCTTCTACGTTCCCATTGATCAGTACGAATTAAGCCTAAGCTGACTGAGTTGACTAAAATATTATCGGACGCAAGTTCTTGCGATAATGTCTTGCTTAAATTCAATAATCCTGCCCTCGTTGCCGCTGTGGCAATCATATGCCTTTCCGGCTCTTTTGCTAAGGTTGCATTAATATTTACGATGCGGCCTCCGCCTTGTTTAACCAAATAAGGATGAACTGCCTTCACCGCATAAATAATCGCAAAGTATTTCAACTGGATTTGCTGCTGCCATTGTTCATCGGTAACATCAAAGAAATGCCCCATCACACTTTGTCCGGCAGCATTGACTAGGATATCAATCCCGCCAAAATAGTCTGCTGCACCGCTGATAAATTCATTGACTTCATCTTTATTGGTAACGTCACAGGTTGCGGCAAAAATGGAGGTGGTTGGTCCAAATTTCGTGAGGTGATCATAAGCTTGATCTTTCCGCTCACTATTTCTGCCGCAAACCGCGACGCGGGCCCCTTCCTGAAGAAACATCTCTGCTGTCTTTAAACCAACACCAGAGGTTCCTCCCATAATGACCGCTACTTTACCCTTTAATCCTAGATCCATCATGACACCCCTTTTCAGCTATACCAATGTTTTTACATCGACCCATCCTGGATCTGGCACTCCGCCCATCGCTGCTCGCGTTTCCGGTTTTGGCGGTCCGGCAATGCCCCATTGGTCCATTAGATGTGGGACCCGCTTCCAGACACGTGCTCTCCATTCGGATTCATCTTCAATCGTTTCTAGATAACAGGTATACTCCATCACAAACTTCCCTGGATCTTGAAAATAACAAAATACATTATTACCAGGACCATGGCGGCCTGGGCCCCAAATCTCTTGATAGCCTGCTTTTCTTACATTACTGATTCCTCTCATCACCTCATCGACGGTATCCACTTCATAGGCGATATGGTTAACAGAGGCGTGAGCATCTTGATTGAAGGCAATCGAGTGGTGTTTTCGGTTACAGCGCAAGAAGGACATTTGATGCTCACTCCAGTCCGTCACCTTAAACCCTAAGACATTCGTATAAAAATCAGTAATCATATCTAGGTCTTGCGTGTTCATTACGACATGGTTCAGTTTGACCGGATCGACATTTTTCTTGTTCCAAATCGAAGTATGAATTTCAACCCAAGCGGATAATTCAATGCAGCGATTTTCTGGATCGACAAAGCGCAAGCCGTATCCTTTTCCTTCTTCATCTAAATATCCTGGTGGGGAAACAATCTTGACACCTTTTGAAGCAAGGATTTCCGCTGCACGATCGACAGCATTTTTATCCACCATTCCAAACGCAATATGGTGCAGTCCTCTTTTTTCACCTGCATGAAGGCTTAATATATGGTTTTCAGGGCCTGCGCCTCGAAAATAAACCGATTGTTCATCTTGTGCCACTTTATCTAAGCCCCAAATCTTTTCATAAAAATCAGCTTGTTCCTTTAGAACGGGGGTAATTAAGCTGATATGCCGTAAATGAGTAATACCTAACATCTCTCCACCTCCAATTTTAAAAAACAGGGATGATCCGTTAAAAAGTAAGAGGACCATCCCTGTCAACAAAGTAATCAGGGAGTATGTTTCCCTAAAACATCTGCCTAATTGTCAAATTACTTCCCTTTAATAATTGCTTCTCTTTCCTTAGCACGCTGGATGCGTAGCTCTTCTAGGGGACTGTCTTTTGGATAGGTTGGTAAATTCGGTTTGACTGCTCCTAACATGACAAGCATTAACGCCTCTTCGTCAGTATCATTGCGGAGGCCGCGGTAGACGCCTGGTGGAGAGCTAATGCAATCTCTCTCATTTAAGACAATTTCGTGGACTTCGCTTTCGCCCTCTTCTTGGATAAGAGCAGTTACACTGCCTTTAATCACAAAGAAAACTTCTTCGACATCATCGTGTAAATGAAGCGGTCCCATACACCCTGCTGGTAAAACCATCGTGCTTAAGGTAAAGTGTTCCGCTGCAATTACATTTGAATCATTATTCGCTGTCGCACCTCGGCCAATATATCTCATTTGCGCCCGGCGATAAGCTGGATCAATTTCCTCCTGGAACTTCAGCACATTCCAATCGAGCGTGCGATCCTTTAACCTCGCCACATATTTCTTTTCAAATGCTTCTACCGAAAATTTTTCCTCAGACATTTTCAACACTCCTCTTTGTTTTATATGCAAAACATTGTTTTCTTTATAAACCAATAATAAATCTCAATATTATAATTGTCAATTAAAAATATTGAGAAAATTTAATATTTAAAACTATGTTTTATATACGTAACATTTAACATACTAGATTGTCACTCGATTGGGAGGGACACTCTCAATCTTGAGCTCAGATGCTTCTCTTTTTAAGGTAAACAGGTACGCAACGAATCCGAGCGCAGCTGCGATAATCAACATAACAATCGACGGTCCAAAGTCCCCGCCAGCGATATCAACCATAAAGCCCATAATATAGCTAGAAAACCCGCCTAGAATGTTCGTGAAACCCATTAATCCAGCTGCACGGCCGGCTGTTTCAGGTGTCGAGAATTTAACCATAAATAAGTTACTTAAATGGAATACTCCCCCTTGCGTTCCCATCGCTAAGCCCATGCAAATCCCCGCCATCACTGGCTGCGGCGAAAGAATTGCTGCTGTTAAAAAGGTGGCTGTCAAAAGAAATAGAATCGTCGCAAGTAAACTAGGACGCTTAGTTTTATCGGCCAAATACCCGCAAATGAGAACGAATCCCAAGGCAAAGAGCCAAGATAACGAGGTGATTCCAGTCATCGCCTCTCTTGAGAAACCTTTCGCACCAACTAAATAAGTAGGAAGCCAAATACTAATCCCAAAAAATAAGAACGATGACACTAACATGCCGAACCAAACAATCCAATAACGGTAATCTTGAGCAAAGTTTTGTTTTTTCGTTGTTACCTTGGAATCTGTTTGACGAATATAATCTAATTCCCTTGGATCCAATCGTGGATGTTCTTCAGGAGTATCACGTGTAAGGAAGATAAACATGGGAAGAACAATTAAAATATTAAACGCTGCTAAAACAAAAAAGGCTGCTTGCCAATGGAAGGTAGCAATCACAAGAGTTAAGATAATGGCTCCACATGCCGGTCCTAAATAGTTTCCTGCCAGCCATGATGATTGCGCCCTGCCGAGTTCGCGTTGGTGGAACCAATTGGAAATAAATTTCCCACAAATTGGAATCATCATTCCTTCACCGATACCAAGTATGACACGGCTCACGATAAACATCTCGTAGGAAGTGGATAACCCGCCAATCACCATCGTAATCGCCCATACAATTAGACCGATGATACCTGTCTTCCTTGCCCCGAGCTTGTCTATGATAAATCCCCAGAAGATATTGGATAAGGCATAAGAAATCGTAAAGATAAAAGTAATCAATCCAATTTTTGCGTTCTTATCGGCACCAGTTAATCCTAGATCAGTTAAGAAACCTTGATCGGTTTGGATAATCGAAATCCCTAATTTATCAATTTGTCCAAAAAACCAAAAAAAGAAAATAGGCATGGCAATATAAATCCAACGTTTATTCGTTTTCAGCAAGAAAAGTGCCCCCTTTTTGTTTTGAATCCCAGTGAATGCGCTTCCATAAGATTTTATTATCAATTATATAATATTTCATTGCCCCAAACGGACTTTTATCCCTCCTTTAATATTTTCCAGTAGCAACGAATATGTTTTATATACAAAACAAGGTTTGCTACCTAAGTTTATTTTAAAGTTTTGAGAAAATTGTGTCAACCGTAATTATTCAATTTGTTTCATTTGATAAAATGCGTTTTGTATATAAAACAAACAAAAAGCTTGCGATGGTCCGCAAGCTCACTAATTTATTTTTGTATGATAGCCCATAAAGCCTGAAAGAATTTCAGAAGTTTCCAATACTTTAGGTACAGCTATTTTTTCAATAAAATCTTGGCTGAAAGTAGCCTCAGTTGCAACCACATTAAGGGCAGCCATTACTTTACCAGTTCGCTCAAAGATCGGTGCTGCCACGGACTGAATTCCATGGTGGAATTCTCCTTTAGTAATCGCATATCCCTTTTGCCTGATTGTTGCTAACTCCTCTTGAAAATCCATATAATCGGTTTGCGTTCGTTCCGTGTAAGGTTTTAAATTTGAGCCAAATAATATTTGATTTAGTTTTTCTTGAGGTTGATAAGCCAGCTGCACCTTTCCATTAGCGATCGCATGGGCGGGCAGTCTTAACCCGATATTCACATTGACCGCAGACACCCCTCGGACAGGTGCACTGCCGACATAAACGACTTCTTGTCCATCCAAAATAGATAAGTGACAAGATGCCCCTGTCTCATCCCTTAATTTTTCTAAATAAGGCTGCGCAATTTCCGGGAGTTTTAATGTACTTAAATAAGCAAAGCCTAATTCTAGCACTTTCGGAGTTAAACTGTAGCGTTTCGTGTGTTCATCCTGATCGAGATATCCAAGTGTTTGGAGTGTATACAATAATCGGAACGGAACAGTTCGACTCACTTCAAGTTCTTTTGCAATTTCAACTAAGGATAATGTCGGACGCTCTTCACTAAATAACTTTAAAATTTCCAATCCCCTTACTAGCGAATTGGCATTATATCTGTCCTTTTCTTCTTTTGCCATCAGCACTTCACCATCTCATTGTTAATTTACTTATACTACTATTTTATCAAAATTTAAGCAAAGAAAGATATTCCCTTATTTTTTTATCGGTAAAGAGGTTAGAAAGTCACGGACGATTTCATTAAAACGAGTTGGGTCTTCTTGATAACATAAATGTCCGGTTCCAGGAATCGTAACAAATGTTGATCCCTTAATACCCTCATGAAATATCTGAGATTCACTAACAGGTGTCACTCGATCTAATTCTCCACAAATTACTAGAGTTGGTACATGGATAGCAGAGAGGATATCCATTTGATTCAGAGAAAAAAGCGAATAGGCCACAGAGCGAAAGCCCATCGGTCTGATTTGCGAATAGATTCTTTCTGCTTCTTTCTTTATTTCAGGATCCGGTTGTGGTGATAAAAGTTCCTGTACACGTAATTTCGCAAGTTCTTTTGGATCTAGTGTTTCAATGTTACGAAGGCGATTGTTTAATCTCCGTTCATTCTCTTCTTCTCTCAAGGCCGCCGCTCCTCTGGTTGCATCTGAAATAATTAAAGCGTCTACCATTTCTGGAAAGCGGTAACAAAAGTCGAGTGCAATTGCAGAGCCCATCGAATGTCCTAGGAGCGTGACGGATGGATAGTTTAATTTTTCGATGAATCCTTTCAACACATCAGCAAACACACTAAATTCTTTCAATTCTACTACTGGATCCGAACTTTTCCCGTATCCAGGCGCATCCCATGCAATTACCTTGAATTGCTTAGATAGGCCCTGTAATTGCTTTTTCCAGGACTGAGAGTTGTTCCCCATTCCATGTAAGATTATTAATGGGGGTCCCTCTCCCTCGATTTCAAAATGAATCTTCAAATCTTCTACTTGTAAAAATGGCATATGTCCCCTCCTATATATCGTTTTACTAGCAAAACGATGTTTTATATTTCTATATTAAAACAACAACGCGATAAGTCAACTGAATTTTCAGAAGTTCCTGAAATCTCTATGAGTTGGTCAACCACTATAAAGGCAAAAAAGACAAGAGCATGCGCTCTCGCCTCACTTTACCGTTTTATGCATATTCTAATTCTCTTTTACTTTTTGAATACGTTGAAGAATGGTGGTAAGGGTGTGATCTAAATTCTTCAATTCTTCATAATCCGTTGATAGGTTTTGTAACAATTGCGAAGGAATGCATTCGGCTTTCTGTTTCAGTTCTTCCCCTTTTTTTGTCAGTGAAATGATCACACTTCTTTCATCCTCTAAGGATCGCTTGCGCTCTAAAAGACGATTTCCCTCCATCCGTTTGAGCATAGGAGTTAACGTACCGGAATCTAAAAATAGCTTTTGTCCCAGTTCTTTTACAGTGATTGAATTTTTCTCCCATAATACTAACAAGACAAGATATTGCGGGTATGTGACATCGAGATCTTCAAGTAAATCTCTATATAGCTTTGTGATTTCCCGTTCGGCTGTATAAATTTTAAAACAGATTTGATTTTCAAGCTTTAAATTCTGATTATCCATCCCTAAGTTCCTTTCACGTTTCCTAATTTATATCATACACAAATCGCCACTTAATAAACACAATTTAATTTTACACAATATAATTGTTGACTTCTATAATCATGGAAGGTAAGATGATTTTGTGATATTTAATTTTGCACAATTTAATTTTACAAAATCGAAAAGGGGTCATTAAAATGAATTCATTATATACAGCGAAAGCTACAGCAGAGGGCGGAAGATTAGGGAAAGTAAAAAGTAGTGACGGTACACTAGACTTGGCGCTATCCATGCCCAAATCACTCGGTGGACAAGAAAAAGAAAATGCTACAAATCCAGAACAATTATTTGCAGCTGGATATGCTGCATGCTTCGATAGTGCATTGAATTTAGTGGCAAGACAATCGAGAATGCGGATTGAATCAAAAGTTACAGCAGAAGTGTCAATTGGGAAGGATCTAGATGGAGGATTCAAACTAGCAGTTGCACTGTTTGTTGCCGTTAAAGGAATTTCATTGGAAGAAGCAGAGGATTTAGTCGCTCTAGCGCATACTGTTTGCCCTTACTCGAAGGCAACGAAAGGGAATATAGAAGTGGCATTACAAACCGTATTATTGTAACTAGCTTTTGAAAAATGGGATAGGCTTGCTTGCCTATCCCATTTAAATTTGAAGTTTTTATTTAACCATTGTGCATAGACAGTTTCTCACGAACCAATCGTGTTGCTGCTAGAAGCACCGTAAACAGAGATAATGGCTGAACCACTTTTGAGAAGCATTTCGGCCTTGAGGCATTATGGGGAAAAATAAATGAAAATCATAGTACAATTCAATTCCTTGCTAATCGATAATCTGAAGGCCTAAACTGCATATACTTTTTAAACATACGGCTAAAATAATTGGCATCCTGGAAACCTATTTTCTCAGCAATCTCACTAATGGGCAAATCAGTCATTTCTAAATACGACAATGACATGTCAATTCTCATTCGATTTAAATAATCAATCAAACTAATCCCTACTTCTTTTTTAAACAAAATGATGCCGGCTCAAGCAGCAATATTGTGCTATCTCATTTAGAGAAATACTCTTCTGATGGTGTTCTTTAATATTACCAATAGCTTGTTGAATAACAGGACTTACTTCATTAAGATACTTGTTTTCAGATTGCTCTGTCAGCCAAACTGCATATTCAAGAGCCTGATTATTTTTTAACTGTGTTGGACTTCGTAATCCCAGATGTTTAGACAGAAAATCATAAGTGCCTTCCCCGCTAATGTACATTTCAATTGATTTCAACTAAATTTTTCCGTATTGTGTTGAAAAGTTTGTCTCTTTATAGCCATAGAAAAATCCCCTCCAAATAGTAGTGTAACACCCAAGTTAATTTCATGGGCTTTTTACACTGTCTACTTAAAGGGGATAATATCAAATTTCAGCCTTTATTGTGTTTGTTAATATTCGTCAGTCAGGGCTTATATGGCTATGGACAGTATTAAACCCAAATACAATGCGACGATAAAACCAACACTAAACACGACTCCTAGAATAGGTTTTACCCTTTTAAAACTGATTAAAATCAGCACCAAAAATAGGATAGCAACGATAATTAATAATCCCGATTGAAATGACGGGACTATATGCAGCTGTAAGGTTGAGAGAATATTTTCCCCCAATAACAATTCGACCCACTTAGATGCACCTTCCGACTTCACAGTGAATTCAACTTCATGTGGTGGCGATAACGTTCCCATCACGGCTGTAAAATAGAAAACGATCAATAAAATAATGCTTTCAGCTTTTACCCACGGTTTAGGATTAAAGCTAGGGAGTTTTAATGCTTTTCTTGAAAGCACACCATTTATTAAGGCAAAAACTAATACGGGAACGATACTAATATGCTTTAAAAGAAGCATTTGTCCATACGGCAAGACCCAAGTTTGTATATACTCTCTAGGTTCAACTACAAATAACATTAGATAAATCCCACTAATAATTATGATAATGATGCAGAAAACGGCAAAAGGCGTAAACCACCGCAAAAATTTAGACCAATTCGACCACTCTTTAGAGAACCAAGCAACATGAATAAGTGTCCCTGTCCATAATGTAATAATTAGAAAATGAGTGCTATGTGACAGCAATCCTGGCCAAAATGACAGAGAAGCAGAATGACTGGAATATCCAACAGCTAATATCATCAGTAACAGCAATATAGTTTGCACATATTTGGACACCTTTAGCAAAATTGCTAGATATAAGAATGTCGCCATAAATCCAATAAACATCCATGCTTTTCCTACCTGGAAGTCCAACAAAACAGATTTTATGGCTAAGGGAAGACCCACTCCCCCCTGAAAATAGGAAACAGTCTGAACAATAGGACCTAATGAGAAAATAATAATTCCAAGTGTGGATAGCAGTAAAACTGGTATTGGGATATTTATTTTTGGTTTATTTGTTTCAGGTACAAACTGTAAAGCCATATGCCCAACAAGGATCGAATACAACAAATAATTACAGAATTCTGCAATAGGAATTAAGAACCCCATTTTAACGCTTCCTTCTAAATAATAGGAATACTCCTATGATTAAAATGAGGACTACCACGCCTAGAATAATATTCTTCATAATTAATGGGGAATCCGTCGATTCATTTTTTGTTTTTTGCTGGTTAGTATTCTCTTTTTTAGGCTCTTCCTTGTTTGGAGTAACCGGCTGTTTTGTTTCAGCCTTCGGTTCTTCCTTCACCACCTTTTGCACTGTAAATGGAATTTCACCAGATATAGGGTGACCATCTTCGCCAGCAATACTCCACTGTACCGAATAAGTACCATTTTCTAAGGCGGTTGATACAGTACCGATTAGTTGATTGTCGTTCGGGGTAACACTTACTAAAGGTATTTCCTTACCATCCTTTACTAAGGTCATTGTGCTTAACGATTCAATCTTTCCTTCATAGGTAAGCACGATTTCTTTAAGGTCCTCTTTAACAACTTGTCCAGAAGTTGGATTGGATGTTGTTAATTCAGTATGAGCGCTGGCAATCGAAGGAAGCATGACCAACATGCCAACTAGTATGAGTAGTAATTTTTTCATTATGTATATCCTTTCTTAGTAGCCAATATTTTTTTACACATTCCATTCATTATAACATCATCATTCTGAATCAAATGACACGGATTTTCAACTTCTTTGCACTCATCAAAAATACATCAAAGTATTCATTATTCGTACCCTTTTTTAGAAATGAATAACTGATTATTTCAATCAAAAATAAAAGGATGAAACCATTTCAGTATCATCCTTAAGTATTTTCTAATTTATATTAATTCTTTTCAATGATGATCTGTTGTGAATCATCCGCTTTCCGGTAGACCATCATTTTGTAGAGCTGCTTCAAGCAACAATTTTTTCCTGTAAACAATCTTAGACAAGGATACGCTCAGTTCATATAGTAGTAGCAATGGAATCATAACCAGAAAATCTGAAAGAAAATCAGGCGGAGTGATCAAAATGGATACAACAATTAGACTAAAATAGGAGAGTTTCCTTGCCTTTGCTAGCCTAATTGGATTTAGAATACCTAATCTTGTTAAAAACATCACCACAAGCGGCATTTCAAACAGAAAGCCAAATGGCAGTGTTAGGTTGATCATGAATCGAAAATATTTTTCAGCTGTGAACATCGTTTCAAATTGTCCTGCTGAAAGATTCGTTAAAAATCCCAGCACAATTGGAAACAGCACGAAATACCCGAATGAAATTCCTCCAATAAACAACAGAAATAACCCAGGGATGAACCTTAAGGTCACCTTACTTTCTTCACGATTCAGCGCCGGTGCCACAAAACGCCACGTCTGGTAGGCAGCTACTGGAATAGTTCCAGCGACTGAAAATACTGCTGCAATCATCATGTAGACCCAGAGGATATCACTCGGACCAAGGATAGCCAGTTTTCCATCAAGATCCTTCACAAGCCAATTATAAATGTCCTGCACAAAAATACAATTGGCGATCAGAAAAGTAACAAAAGCCAGTACCGTCATAATCAAACGCCGGCGAAATTCCTCTAAATGATCTGTCAGTCGCATCTCTTTGGTGTCCATACTAGAAACCTCCTTTTTATTCCTACGCGGTTAGGTAAGTTACTCCAACATTCCTGGCACACATAGAAAGAGAGCTGACGGGCAGTCCGCCTGCTCTCTTTTCTATTAGTTTTCCTTTCTCACAGCGGAAAGTGCAGGTTTTTTTTCTTCCTCTTTGTGATCATCAGATACTAATTCCTTTGCAGCTCCTTTGAATTCGGTTAAGGTACGACCAAATGCCCGGCCAATTTCCGGCAACTTTGATGGCCCGAAAATAATTAGAGCAATGACGAGTACTAAAATTAACCCTGGAATACCAATATTGGAAAGCATATAAGTTCATCTCCTCTAAGTGTCAGTAGGGGTGATTCGATAATGTCTTTAAACCAAGCCTTTCAACTAAATTAATTAGTAACGGCTCCGCGTTTGCGCTTTTTCTCCATTTGCTTTTCGTGCGCGCGAGCGTGGGCAAGGTGACGGTCTTCTTCGACTTCTGCAGACATTTTGATACCCATAGGCACTGTAGTTGCAGCTATTTCCTTGATCCCTGTCTGATCTTTCTTATAAACAAATGACGCTCTTGTGGAAATATCAGCTCCCGGCTCGGTTACGAACGGAACAACACGGTAATCTGCACGCCATTGCTCTGGAGTGACCTGGCATCGAACGTAACCGCGGTAATTATTAAAGAATTTAATGTGCGGGTTATCTGCTAAAGATTTGGCTGTGTCTGCACGCCAATCCGAACCATTTCCTCCTGTAGTAATCGATGTTCCCACAAACTCTGCTCCAAAAATCGGAGCGTCCGGATTGTTGTAATCAGTCGTCAGGTTAGAAGCCCAGCTTGCATGGACATCTCCAGTTATAACGATAATGTTGTTAATGTTCTTGCCAGCAATAAAATCTGTGACACGCTGGCGTTGTGCTGGATAGCCGTCCCATGAATCCATGCTGAATTTTGGAACCGTGCTGGTTCCAGACTTGCGCTGTGCAAAGAAAATCTGCTGGGCAAGGACGTTCCAATGAGATTTAGAATTTCCTAGATTGTTAAACAACCATTGTTCTTGCTCAGCACCGAGAAGAGTACGCTTTGGATCTAAGGATTCCGGTGTATGAGCTTTCGTACCATCACCATTCGCCTGGTCATCCCGGTACTGGCGTGTATCAAGAACATAGAAATTCGCCAAATCACCATAAGTGAAATCTCTGTATAATTGCATCCCGCCATCGTGGGGCAATGACGACATGCGGAGCGGCATGTGCTCGTAATATGCCTGGTAAGCAGCGGCACGGCGCTTGATAAACTCTTCAACTGACTGGTCCTTTTCTGGAATGACATTCGCGTAATTGTTTTCCACTTCATGGTCATCCCATGTAACCACCCACGGGAATGCAGCGTGTGCAGCCCTTAGGTGTTCATCTGAACGATATTGAGCATGACGAGTACGGTAATCTTCAAGCGTGATAATTTCATCGCCTTTGTGTGCACGGACATTGCCCGTTGCAGAAAGATACTCATTCGTACCGTATTCATATATGTAATCGCCGACATGGAACACAAGATCGAGATCCTCTTTCGCCATATGCTTGTACGCCGTATAATAGCCGTGTTCATATTGCTGACAGGAAGCGAATGCGAACGTCATGCTTGCTACGCTGGCACCTGCTGCCGGAAGGGTTTTTGTTTTTCCAACAGGGCTTAGTTCATTTCCGGTCTTAAATCGGTAAAAATACACCGTGTTCGCCTTCAGCCCGCTTACTTCTACATGGACAGAATGTGCGAGGTTAGGCGAGGCATGTTCTGTTCCTCGTTTGATTACGTTGCGGAAGTTTTCATCTGTTGCAAGTTCCCAATTGACTGGAACGATATGAGATGGCATCCCTCCGCCATTTAACGGATCCGGAGCCAACCTTGTCCATAAAACGACACTATCAGATAACGGATCACCGGAAGCTACACCAAGTGTAAAAGGATATTCACTGAAATTCGGAGCCGCATCAACTTTAAATCCTCCCATTGACTGAGCAATGGCCAACCCTAGGGACAGTCCTGCAATCTTTCCAGCTCCATAAAGAAAACTGCGGCGATTTACATTCTTTTTCAAATTCCGTTCGGTAAAATTCCTAATTAATTCGTCCAAAGTTCTCTCATTTGTCATGATTTCTTCCCCCTCTGATTATAGGATTTCTTAAACACGACTTTGATTATAAATGGTGTTTATTGATAGAGTGTGAAGATTGTAAATAGTAAAATAATAAGGAGGCCAATAGATGGTGAATCAATAACAGTAATTTGGAACTAAGTAGAGAGAAAAATTCAAATAAGTAATCTATATTTTTTCCAATCAACGGCAAATTCTATCAATTTCCGTAGTCATTTTGTCTTGTTTTATTTAATGTTTTCTTAATAAAAAACTTACAAACACTGGTTAACCAGCATTAGAATCAAAAAGTGGCTTCCCAAACTGTTGGGAAGCCATGGCTTATTTGTATGATTAAAGGTTTTATTAGTTAATTATTTAATATTTAGAAATCACTCTTCATTTGCTGCTTCGTCTACCCTTTTCTTAAAATCATTATAGGTATTCCCTTCAAATTTCACACCATTAATAAAAATGGAAGGAGTGCTTGTAATACTTAACTTATTAGCTGCACTCATATCTTTCTCCCATGCCTCTTTTGATTGGTCATTATTAAAGGCATTGACCACTCTTTTCACCTCTGCTTCAGAGACAATTTCACTTAAAGTGTCATTAAGAAAGGCTTCTGTATAGATATCCATTTGCTCCGCTTTAGGATCATCAGGTTGTTTGTCATATAACAATTCATGGAACTTCCAAAACGTTTCATTTCCCAGCTCATTAAAGACAGTTTCCGCAAATTTGGCAGAACGAGTTGAATCAACATTGATAAACGAATAATTCATAAAATAAAACGAAGCTTTTCCTGTATCGATAAAATCCTTTTCGATATTTGGAAATAGTGTATCATTAAAATTTTTGCAATAAGGACATTTATAATCACCAAATTCAACAATCTTTACAGGGGCAGACTTTTCCCCTAAAACTGGCTGTCCATCATAGTCCATTGCTTCTTTTTTAGCCGTATTTGATAAGAATATTAAACCAACTAGACAAAAGGCAATTAATCCAATCACCCAGAAAATAAATTTAGATGATTGATTATTCGACTTTTTCGTTTTTTTGTTCTTTGAAGACATCTATTCACCCTCTAATTTCTCTAAGTATTTAAATCTCTTTATTGTGGGTTTTTTGAGAATAATTTTGAATCAAGAGAAAGAACCGAATTTGAATTTAAGAATAGAAATACTGCCATAACAGCAAAGGCAAGATCCAATTCAAACCCCGCACCTTGTCCATTTCCCATGAATCCAGCGGCCAATTTCACCTTTAAAATAGCTCCTATCATGATGAATACAAACAGAGCAGCAATATATCTTGTTCCAAATCCGATGGTTAATAAAAGACCCCCGCCTAATTCGATAATGGCTACTATGTACCCCATAAAACCCGGAATTCCTATACTATCAAACCAACCTACAGTATTTTCAATACCATTTTGAAACTTTGAAACACCGTGAATAAAAAATGATAACCCTAAAAATATTCTTAAAATGAGTGTCCCAACTTCTAATTTTTTCAATTTACTTTCTCCTCTCAGATTCCGTTTAATCACACTACAAACCGTAGTGTAAAAGAGTAACAAATTCTCCCTTTTACACGAAAAAAACCTACTTAACACTACTAATTGTAGTGTAACATATTACAAGTGGTCAAGTGATATTACTTCTCTACCAATTAATCTATTAACTACTTAATTAAATAAAGGATTGGACTTAACCTCCAATCCTTATTAGGCTATAACTAATAGCAATAATATTAAAATAAATACATTTAAAGAGATAACGATTGATCGTGTGTCTACTTTAACTGGAATTGATTGTTGCGGATTAATTAATTGTTGAAGCCTATAATCGATTGTACTATCTGCAAAATGGACTATAGCTGGAGTTAGATTTGAATTAACCTTCAGCTGCTTCTTGATTAACTTTAAAAGAGCGCTGCCTAATCCCAGTTCTGAACCCATCCGATTAATCGCATATTCATCGGCAACTAGCTCAATCATAATCCGATAATTCTGATAGGACCATCTCGTAAGAGGGATATACCATATCGATTCTGAAATGATTTGTAAAATAAACACCTTAATTCCATCATAATATCTTTGGTGCGAAGTCTCGTGATAGATGACTGCTTCTAATTCCTTTGCATCTAACATTTCAATAAGTGTAGTAGAAAGGACAATTACTGGGTTCGAAAAACCAAAAGTAAATGCCAACGGATCGTTATGATTGATCACAACAATATCATTATTTTTTCTGTTAAAGATTTGATTCAATTGTTTGGATTTACCTTTATTTATAAGTAGTTGAATTTTACTTTGAAATGAATTTAAAACTAGGATTTGCTGTACGACCTTTTTACAAATCAAGAAAACTGTATAAAAAATATACGCATTCACAATTATTAAGATCACATAGTAGGCAAAAGTGCCTTTTTTAAATAAACTAACGCAAAAATTAAAGATATTAAATAGCTCTAATGGGCCAAATAAGATATTAACTAGAAACATAGCCATTTGAACAAACAAGATAATCGCAAAGAAAAGGGCTAATCCTAAAACGGCAGTAGATTTATGTTTCCAGACCATGTTACTTTCTTCCCTTTTTTAATTGTTCAATTTTTTGTTCCAATTTCTGAAGTAACCGGTCATCCACTTCATTTAAAGAATCGAGCATATGATTAACCACTAATCCGCCAAATTCGTCCAAAAGGTTATCTGTTAGTTTTTTGGATTGGTCGCTAATAAAATCCTCTTTAGTTTTTACTGGTTTAAAGAGAGATGTTCTTCCTTCTACTCTTTTCGTAAGGATATTTTTATCGACAAGACGATTCATAACGGTCATAACTGTATTGAAGTTGAGCGGTTTTTCATTTTCTAACTTTTGTTGAACGTCCTTTATACTCTTTTCATTGCCTTCCCAAAGAATGTCCATTATTTTAGATTCAAGCGGACCGAAAAAACGATTAAGTCCTTCTTGGTCAAAACGAAAATTGTTTATTGTCATTTAACATCCTCCCTTCCATTACATATTGTAGTGTAATACCCTTAATTTTTCAATTTGAGCCTTATGTCTATCCAAGCCCGAAACCGAATGTTTTTATTAAGTTTTCTTTTCCCATCACACATGGTCTGCCTATTGAATGGTATTCAACAGGGAAACCTTTCATGGCATCTAGCTGAAAGCAATTTCTGCCATCAAAAATAACTGGCTCTGTCATCCATTCAGAAAACATATTTATAGGAATATTTTTAATCTCTTCCCATTCCGTTACAATGAACGCAAGGTCCGCATTCATCAATGCTTGCTCCAATGTATCAGAATATGAAATTAGCTCTCCCAATTCTCTTTTTGCATTTATTATTGCAACAGGATCATAGGCAGTGACAATCGCTTCCTCCATCACTAACCTTTTTGCCAGCTTGATAGAAACAGACTCGCGGACATCGTCAGTATTAGGCTTGAATGATAGCCCTAACAGTGTGACCTTTTTTCCCTTTAAACTTTTAAACCGATCTAATGCTTTTTCGATTAGCTTTAATTCTTGCCTTTTATTAATTTCCAGAACCTCATCTAGAATTCTGATTGGTTCTCCAACTTCATTTGCTAAATGAGTAAGTTCCTTCGTATCTTTAGGCAGACAAGAGCCTCCAAAACCTACTCCAGCATTTAGAAACGAGGTTCCAATTCTTGCATCTAGCCCGATCCCCAGGGTGACTTCTTCAATATTCCCACCTATTTGTTCACAAATACTAGAAAGTGCATTTACATAGCTAATTTTTAAGGCTAGAAATGAATTGGAGGCAATTTTAATCAATTCCGCACTTTTTGTATCTGTTTTAATAATTGGAATTTGCAGTGGTTTATATAACTCTTCCAATGTATCGATCGCTTCCTTGCTGTCGGATCCGATTATGATACGGTCTCCATGGAAAGTATCATAAACGGCACTACCCTGCCTAAGGAATTCTGGGTTGGCAGCCATATGAAAACAAAGTGGTGAACGGAATTCAGACTGAATCCACTCTTTAATTTTCTCATTTGTTCCTAATGGTACCGTGCTTTTCGTTACAATTAGGATATTATTTCTAGTTATCGTTCTGCCAATTTCTTTTGAAATCTGTTCAATATATTGTAGATCAAGCGAACCATTTTTATCATTTGGCGTTCCAACTGTGATCATGATGATATCTGCATCCTGATAACCGACAATAGGATTGGTTGTAAACGAAAGTCTGCCTGTCTCAATATTATCTTTCATTAACTCTTCTAATCCCGGTTCATAGAAGGTTGCTTCTCCTTTAAGAAGAGTATTTATTTTTTGAGGGTCACGATCCACGCAAATGACTTCATGGCCTATCTCCGCTAAACACACCCCTGTGACAAGTCCAACATACCCTGTACCAGCAATGGCTATTTTTTTCAAAGCATTTTTCCCTTCCTTTACGAATAGCTTCTAATTCTTAATGGACTGCTTCATTTCCGACCCATTTATATAAAGTAATATCATGATAAACTGGATCAAAAAGTTCATTTGAGTGAAAGCTTGCTACTTTTATTATTTTGCCATCCAATGAATGACCTTGTGTGAGGAATCCTTTAACTACTTTATCCGTTAGGAGTATAGTTCTTCCTCTGAAATAGTTTGAATCTGACTTAAAAAAATCAAACGTTTCGAGTCGTTTATGTGTATAAGATGCATTTATATACTGGAGTACCCTTGTTTCTTCCCATGTATAAAGAATCACAGGTTGATTCATTTTCGATATATATTCATCCATCTTATAGATAGCTGGACTTTCTGTTCCTTCTGCCTTTAATAATATAACATCTTTCCAAACTTGATGACCTAAGAGGATTACCGCTAGTCCTAGTATAAGATATGATACACTTTTCGAAAAAAGATTGATACAAATGAAGAAGACTAACAGAATGATTAAGGGAAGTACGTGCCGTGCCTTTTCAATGTTTTGTCCGAGCAATCCCCAAACAAAATAGCAGGAAAACATTAGGTAAAGTAAATTCATAAAGGGGTGTTTAGGCTTTTGTTCCTGCTTTTTATGGCTGCGAAATAGGATGACTGCCAGAAAAAAAATGAAAATAACAACAGTGATAATAGATTTGCCAGCGATGCCTGTCCAGACAATATTCCCCCATGAGAATTTCGTCAGCCTCTCAAAAAAACTTATTTTGGATGTTTCTATTGCACCGCCCCAATCATTAAAATGACCAGTTGTAAAAGCTAATGATAGCTTGATAAATCCAATCAAACTACCTTCTGAAACAATAAGGGCAACGAGCCAACATGCTTGAAAGGCGATGCCAAACAGACAGTAATAGATTAAATCTACTCTGGAAATCGTTTTATTTTTTACTTTAAGGTAAAAAAGAAAAAGAATACCGATGGAAAATGGCAGATAAGAAAGGCGAATTCCCAGCATAAGGCTTAACATGGCTAAGGGGATCAAAATAAATGTTGAATTTGTCCTCTTAAGAGCAAAAAGCAAACTCCACAAATACCACCAAAAGGCAGCAAGCGCCGCTCCTTCAGACATTGGTTGGTTAATCATGATAATGCAAAAACTGCTAGAATAAATAATCGCAGCCGATAGCCATGAATAACTGCTGGTTAAAAAGTTCCTGCTTAATTTATAAATTGGAAACACAGAACTAGAATAAAAAAGAATGTTAAAAATAGTCAGAGCCTCTGATGGATCATTCACAAATAGATGAATGAATTTGCCTCCTAAAATAAACAAAGGATAACCAGGAAAATGCGGCTGCATAGCCATTAAATCAAATCGTGTCACAGCAAGAGAAAAATCAACCTGGTCCCATGAGGAAGTATAAGGATTTACATAAAGAAGCTGTGAAAGAAAAACAATTATGGTTGCTGCAATACTTAAGCCAATTAATAGGCCTTTTTTTAACTGATTAGATAATTTCATTCATTCACCACGCCTTTTTTAAAGAAAAAGTACAAGGCAAAAGCCTTGTACTTTTTCTTTAAGGGTTATTTCACTTGTGTCTTAAGAATGGGGGCATTCTGTGAAGCATTTTCTTTTTTGCGCTGACTTTCTGCCGGTTTGGAGGAGGTTAGCAGAAAAATGGCTACAAAATAGCCGATATATGCCAGAACTTCTTCAATCGAAGGCATTGATGAATAACCAAATAATGCCTTTAAGAAAACTCCAATATCTCCTGAAAGGATGGGTGCTGTCCCAGTATCACGAAGATAATGAGTATAATCAATAGGATGCTCTGGCAAAAACCAGGTAAGATCATACACATGCGGCAGGACACTTCCAATGATGTTAATATCCTGCATCATGGATATAGCTTGAACCAACAGTCCGGCTGAAATAAGAATAATAAAAGCTCCTGTTAATTTAAAGAAGCTGCTTAATGGAATCCTCATTGTTCCTTTAAAGAACAAATATGAAACGATAACAGCTATGACTACACCTGTAATCGCACCCCAGCCTTCCATCGCGGCACCGATGTTTCCTCCAGTAATGGCGGCAAAGAAAAATACCGTTTCCACACCTTCTCGTAGAACGACAAGAAAGGAATGGACGACCATACCCACAACATTTCCAGTGGATATAAACTTATTCATTTTTCCTTCCATATTCCCTTTTATATCACGACTGTGACTAGCCATCCAGAATACCATTTGGGTAAGTAAAACTGTAGATACAAGCATAATTCCTATTTTTAGATACATTTCGCTTCCCATGGCCGCAAAACCTGTAAATACAATTTGGAATAATAGGGCTACTCCGATACTTGCCAATACTGCTAGACCTGCCCCCATCCAAACATATTTTGTGTACTGCTTATGATCTACTCTTTTAAGATAGGTTGTAATGATTCCTACAATTAATAAGGCCTCTAACACTTCCCGGAATGTGATTAACAATGCCTGAATTTCCACAGTCCTTCTCCTCCCCCATGGTGCCTTCGTTTACTTTCTTCTTTTGCGGATCACAAAGATAATAACAGCTATAATAACTGCAACTATTAAAATCAGTGGGATCCAGTTACGGATATTTGATATATCCGTCCAATCCTTTTTCCCAGTGCTTTGTTGTTCTGTGGCGCTTTCAGAAAAATGCCCTACTTCAAGACTTTTTAATTTAAATTCTGATTTTAAGCTATCAAGAATTTCTTCTTTATTTTCCTTAAAGGCCTCTAAATTTGCTTCTTTTTTTCCTACCCCAAACAAGCCAGGGTTCCCCAATGCTACCAACGCCTGATCAAAATCAGTTCGGATTTTTTTATCATTATCAGGGTTTTCAGCTTCAACCTTCGGGGATAAAGCTTCGTATGTAGCAAATCCTTTCGCAAGTAGACGCTTCGTTGTGTCATATTCCTTAAAGTTATTCTCAATACTCTCCAAACGTCTGGCAATATTTAAAACAAGAAGTTTTTCCATATTTTCTAAAGTGGCTTTTTTATCTTCTGCTTCGATATTTTTTAAAATCAGCTTTGCTGGCTCAGGACCCATATGCATATCGATTTCTTCTTTAACGGTATCAAAAAGCTTTTTCGCAGATGTGAAATTCGGAGGGGTCTCATCAAGCTTAGTGACCATTTCCTTATATACTTCAGCAACCTTTTCTTCATTCGGATCACCATATGAGTAAGCACGGGCATTACTGATGGAAAGGCTGTTAACAATTATTGTTACAATAAAAAATAAAACTGAGAGTTTTTTCATCCAAATTCCCTCCTGTGGTTAATGATAATGATTATCATCCTCGCTGTCAATATAGCAATGAAGATTGTCACATATTTATCATACTTATCTGACAAATTAATCCTGTTTCCTATCTAAGATAGGAAACACTCTACCTCCTTGCGTCCGATAGGTCTGCTTTTTGGTGTTTATTTTTTTCACTGGCCGTCTCATTTCTTTTAAAATAGCAGGTAAGACCGAGGTCATATAAGATCGAAACTTAATAAATGATTCACCAGTTTTACGAACCTGATATTGAATTGGAATTTCCTTCATACGAAACCCTTTTCGAATTAGATTTAATGTGACCACTTGGGCATAATTGTAATCATGGATAATTTCCGCTTCCTCCATGGCCTGTCTAGAAAATGCTCTCATACCAGATTGACCATCATAGATCCATTTACGGAGGAGAAGTGCTTGTAGAAAGGTAAAACAGTAATTTCCGATTCTTCTGTTCCATTTCATACCATCTATCGATCCTAGAAAACGGGATCCCATCACATAATCAGAAGTTCCCAGTAAGATGGGTTCAATTAATTCTGGAATTTGTTCAGCAGGGTATTCATTATCGGCATCAATCATTACACCAATATCGGCTCCATATAAAACACAAAGTTCCAGCCCTTTTCTCACTGCGGCCCCTAAACCTTGATTTTTAACAAACGTATGAACATAATTTGCTCCCGCTGCCCACGATAGTTCTTCTGTCCGATCAGTAGAACCGTCATTTACCACTAAAACCTCTACACCCACTTGGGAGTTAAAATTTCTGGGTATTTTTCGAATGACCTCTGTAATTGAGTCTTCTTCATTATAGGCTGGCAGAAAAACTATTACTTTTTGTTGCTTCATAGCCAATAACATCCTTCCTTACTGCATCAATTAATACTGGGCCTCGAGCTTTATCGGGGAATGGAGCACCCAATAAGTAAGAGATGGTAGATGCGAGGGATACTAAACTATGCTTCTCCTCCACACTCTTTCCTTTCTCGATAGAAGGACCATACATGAAAAACGGCACAAATCTTTCACCTTCATCCAAATGCCCATGCCCGCCTATCCCATCTGCCTGACCATGATCGGCACAAACAATAAACGTGTAATTTTCAAGCTTACCTCTTTCCTTTAACCAATGAAAATATTCTTCTACCAGGGAATCGGCTTCTTCAATCTTTTGAATATATTCATCATATAAAACACCACGGCTGTGTCCGGTTTGGTCTGTACTTATTAATTGAACAATTTGTAGGTCTGGATCCTGCTCTTCCATGATATTTTTAGCTCGTTCAATAATGCCGCGATCCACTAGATTATTTTTCATAACAGCAGTAAATGTCTCAACATCCTTACCAAAGGAATCGACGAGATGCGCTACAGCTAATAAAGAACCCTTTTTCCCTACTTTTCGTAGAGTATCAAAAACACTTTCAACTTTAATCCCAAGCTTCCAAACCATATTCGACTTTATGCCGTGCTCGAAGGGATACGTTCCTGTAAACATAGAGGAAAAACATACAACGGTTCTTGCAGGGTAAACGGTTTCCATATTCGTATACTCCGTACCATTTTTCCTCAAAAAGTCGAGAAACGGCGTATTGGCTTCTTCAAAGCGTTCTTTCCGCATACCATCTATGACCATAACAATCACTTTTTCATTAACGGCAGATGTCCGCTCCTCTATATTGGACGTATAGGTTGGAATAATTTTCGGCTTCCAATCAAATAGGTTTTTATGGAGAATCCATGAGAATAAAAGGACGCCTGCATAAAAAAGGATGAGTACTCCCACTTCACTGCCCGTCCATGACTGTTCCGAAGTGACTAAATTCCAAAGAGATAATAATAAAAGAAACTTAGGTAATTGCTCTTGGGCATTTCCGCTTGTTGAATCACTATTTTTTAACACAAGCTTCCAGAAGCGCGTAAAATTAAGCCATGACGTACCGATTCTCAAATGATAATAAAACGTTCCCCAAAAAAATACGGTAAAGAAGAAATATAATCCTACCGCTGTAAGCAGCAAACTGAGATTCACATGATCCCAGATAATAAGATATACCGTAAAGGGAATCCATAAATAATTTCTTAAGAATAATGGGTAATCGAACAAATAGTAAATAACCAGCATTGGCAGGATTGCGAGAAACCCAAGGGTTAGATCTCCTAAAAATGAAGGATTGCCAAGCTTTGCAATGGAATAGATCAGCATGATTCCAATGGTAAAAATCGGTGTAAATGGCTTTCCCTCGTTTAAAAGGTTCCAGCACCTGGCTGCAAATTTTTCAAATGATGATGCTTTTTTCATTCAGGTCTTCCCCTCCTTAATAAAATCTCTCTTATTTGTCTTATTTTCGTTAACGGTGAACGGATTAAAAATAGGCATCCAACTAGATAGGAAAAAATAAATTTATAACTATGGCTTATAAGTGCCACCATATACCCATCTTTTATTGGATAATGAAAACTTGCTAGTGCAGCAGTCATGACGGATTCATAGGTTGAAATTCCACCTGGCGTAATCTGAAAAATTTGACCCCCTACCGTGATCGAGTTAACCCAAATGGCCTTGTAAATCGGCAGACCATTACCTATCGATGCAGTTACACTCCAGACAACTGCTCCTTCAAGTGCCCAGCTAAACGCAATTAAGAGCATAATTAAAACAAAATTCTTCCCAGCTAAGCTTGTTTTTACTAATTGAATATGCTTTTCCACAAACCGCGGACGATGTTTTTTGACGAAAAAGGACACAATTAACATCATTATCACTAAAATTAACAACAAACCTAGTGAATAATGAAAGGCAAATGGCCTTGAAAAGGCAATGAGTCCGATAAATGAAAACATTAGAAGGAAAAACATATCTATTGCTCGGAGAACAATAACGGAATGGGCTGAAATTTCCGGACTTATGTTTTTTTCCCTCCAGGATAGAACACCAATTCTAACTGCATCTCCCACCTTAATTGGAGTAATATGATTCACGAAAAGGCTTAAGAGCACCCCCTGCAGACAGCTATAGAATCTTACTTTCTTTCCTAAGTATAATCTCCATGCTTCGGCTCTTAGAATAAAAGATAACAAGTAAGAAATCGTAACCGCTATAATAATAAAAGGGTTTCCTACAAAAAACTCCTGCATTGCATTAAATAAATTTTCCACATGGAAATAGCGCAGTGATAGAACAATAAATATCCCTGCAAGAATGAACCCCATTAGCCTTATCAGTAGACGATTAACTGATTTCTGACTCATGTTTTTTTGCCCATTCTATCGTCTTGGAAAGGCCTTCTGAAAAAGAAACCGATGGTTGAAATCCAAGCTGCTCCCTTGCCTTCGAATTATCTGCCCAAGTGGAATGAACATCACCTTGGCGAAATTCCGCCTGCTTAACTGCTAAATCTGGAAAATACAGCCTGAGGTGATCTACTAGTTCTTCAAGGAAAATAGGGCTGCCAGAGCCAATATTAAATGTGCCCACTTTTTCCTGTTGGTTAAAAGCACTAATGATTCCGGTAATACAATCATCAATATAGGTATAATCCCTAGCCGTCCTATTTCCAAAAAGGGTAATTTCCTGTTTATCCAACAGCTTTTTAATAAACCCTGTAATCGCCATATCCGGTCTGCCCCATGGTCCATATACCGTAAAAAAGCGAAGGATTGAGACTTTATAGTCAAATAAGGATGAATAAGCATGGCAAAACGATTCCGCACCAAACTTGGCCGCTGCATAAGGAGAAACAACTCGTCCAGTTGCCATCTCCTCTTTAAGAGGAACATTTTTTTGTTCTCCATACACCGATGACGAAGATGCGAAAATAAACTGTTTTACATTGGAATCTCCCGAAAATCGAAGAGCATTGATCGTTGCTTTGATATCGTAATCTACATACTCATTCGGAGCGGCAATAGAGTGAGGTACTCCAGGAATGGCGGCTAAGTGAATGACTATTTCCGGTTTGAAAGAGATAAATATTTCTCTGACTTTATCTTCATTATGTATAAGGCTTTCTTGATAAAAGTGAAACTTCCCTGCTTCACTAACAAATTCAAGGTGGCACTTTTTTCTCTCAATGGAGTAATACGGGTGAAGTACATCAAGGATTAGTACTTCGTGTCCTTCTTTTATCAATCTTCTTGTAAGATGGGAACCAATAAATCCAGCTCCTCCAGTTACGATTATTTTCAATCAAAAACACCTCTAAATAATTCATTAAGTCCTATTCTCTCATATACAAGAAAAAAGGAAAAACCTTGCACATCTAGAACAAGGTTTTTCCTCTGCATTATTTCGCTTTTTCTACGATTGTATTCAGAGTGGAAATAAGTTCTTTCAATTGCGCTTCCCCAGCTGCTTTATCTTTCGCTTTTGCAGTTTCAACATATTTTTGTGCTTTTTCATTGAGTGATTTATAAGCATCTTCGCCTAGAAGGGTCTTGATATCTTCACCGATGATATCGATAAATAAAGCACCTTCTAAACCAGTAACAACGGCTTTATCATCTTTGCCAATAAGTTCTTTACTTTCCTCATATTCACCCATCGCAATTTTTGCAAAGCCGCGAACAAATGCTTTATTTACAGCAGCTGGATCTAAAGCTTTTACATCTGATTCAAGTGAAAATGATTTATCGATAAAGGCAGTTTCATCTGCAGCATTCTTACTGAAATATCCGTATAAAGATTGGAAGAATGCCCATCCTTCCGCCTGCTCAACTTTAGCAAGTGCTGCGTCTTTTCCCGCTTCTGCTGCCGCTTTTGTCGCATATCCGTTTGGCAGAGCCCCAGTTGCAAGATAGAATGTTTTCATTAACGTTTTATCCACGACTTGTTTTCCTAAGTTAAAGCTAAGTAGATCATTATTTTTTACGGCCTCATCAATTTCGTTAAATCCGCCATCAATAACACTGACAAGGTTTGTTCCATACGCTGCATCACGCTTTTCAACAGTTGTCTTTAGGATTGCATAATATTCTTTAGCTTCTTCTAGTTCACCATTCACTTCGTTAGTGTTACCCCATAGTTCTGTTACTTCTGTAAAATCGTGTTTAATTGATGTATAGAATACTTTTTGCATTAATTTATCAAAAATTTGTCTAACTACTACTTTATCCATAGCACCGTCTTTACCGGCAGTAAGTGCTGTTGTGATTTTATCATCAATAGTATCTTCAAATTCTGCGTCTCGTTTTTTAACCAACTCTTTTAAATTTTCATTATATAACGTTGTAACTTTATCAAAATCAACTTCTTTACCTTCTTTAGCTTTATCAAGCTCTGTTAATGCTTCTGTAAAAACATCAGCATACGCTGCATCTTCTTTTTCCTCAGCTTCTTTCTTCTCAGAAGCTTTTTCCTTGTTCTCCACTTTTGGTTTACTTTCTGTCTCTTCTGCTTTTCCGCAAGCCCCTAAAATTAATGAAAGGGCTGCCATGGCTGCTAGCACTTTAAATCTAATCGACATTTTGTTTTCCCCCGGTTTTGTTTTGTTTTGTTTTGTCGTTCTATTTGATAATGATTATCATTCACATTTTTAATTATAGTAGAGAATGATTATCAATGTCAATGAAAATTAATATATGTAACAAAATATTCACTAATTTCAAAAGTAAAAAACGATCACCCATCCACAAGATGGTTCCATATTTTATTTCAAAAGCTCTGATGCAATGATGGGAAACCGATGGATGGACGATACACATTAATGAGGGATAGTACAAACAAAAAAAGCCCTTAACAGGCTTCTTTAAGATAAGTGTAATTGTTATTTTTAAAAACCTACAATTAAGAAGGCCTTACTACATCATTCGTAAGTACCTGTAACGCATCTCGAACAGCTAGTGCAAACCTTACTGGATTATCTATCTTTTCAAAATGAATATACATCAATCTCGGATTTTCAAATAGCCAGTGATTATGAAAAGCGGTCACAATGATATTGTGTTCACGGAGCCTGTCAATGAAGGGGTTAATCTCTTCTTGCAAAATAACTGTTTCCCCACTACAAAGTGCTCTACCAGATGAGGTTAAAGACTCAAACGTAAACATCTGAGGAATAGCTAGGAAAGACCTAGTTTGTCTCCCCAAAATTTGCGGCATAATATTTGTCCGTGATCTCATAACCATACAAATCCCATTTTCAAACGTATGCATTCCGCCAAGGATTCTATGAAATTCTTCGCACAACTCCTCTGCTTGACTATTTACACGGGCTCTACCATTTATAACCCTTCCCACATTTCGAGTAGTCAAAACTTCAAGAGCATTTCTAACTTTTCTTGCAAAAGAAAGTGGTTCATCGATTGATTCAAAATGGATATACATCAAGCGTGGTTGATCAAACAGCCAATGATTATGAAGAGCCGTTACAATAATCCCGTTTGCCCGTAAACGGGAAATAAACGGATTAATCTCCTCTTGAAGAATAACAGTTTCCCCAAGACACAATGCTCTTCCTTCGCTATCAATATTCTCAAACGAAAATGCTTGTGGCACAAACATAAAAGATTCTGCTCTACGTCCCAACACAACTGGGTGGAGGTTTGTCCGAGATTTGGTCGCAGTACATACTCCATTAATGACAGATGGTGTAGCACCAAGGATATCAGCAAATTGCCTGCATAGATTAGTAGGCTGCATATTACTCATTTCATTCATATGATCATCCCCTAAAAAAAGTCTCTCTAGATAAAATTATGCAGAATAACTTTTTTGGACAGGGCTATATAGTAATTTTTATGAAAGTAGTGATGAAGGGAAAAGATGATTTGCTAGTTTCCCCAGTGAAACTTTTTTTCACTGTTATTACTTAGTTTGAAGGAAGACAAAAGGTTTCTCTAGACCCACTAGTAATTTTTATCCCATAATAAAAGTAGAGAAATGGCGGGGGATAGAAATATGAACGAACAGGGATATTTGGATTTGAGAAGAGGAGAACGCGGAGCGATCATAAGCATCATCGCTTACATAATCTTATCTTCATTAAAATTATTAGTCGGTTTTATAGCTAACTCTGAAGCCTTAAAAGCAGACGGTTTAAATAATGTCACAGATATTATTGCGTCAATAGCCGTGCTGATTGGTCTTAAATTATCGCAGCGGCCGCCCGATGATGATCATCCTTATGGGCACTGGAAAGCTGAAACAGTTGCGTCCATGGTCGCTTCATTTATTATGATTGCTGTGGGAATACAAGTAACATACGAAGCGATTTCAAGTCTATTTAATGGAAGGAATGAGACCCCAGATTTAGTTTCTGCATGGACCGGTCTCTTTTGTGCTTTGGTTATGTACTTGGTTTATCGATATAATAAAAAATTAGCTAGAGAAATTAATAGCCAATCTGTTATGGCAGCAGCAAAGGATAACCTCTCAGATGCCTGGGTCAGTGTCGGTACATTTATAGGTATCGTCGGTGCCCAGTTCAATCTTCCCTGGCTCGATCCGATTACGGCGATTATCGTTGGATTACTCATCTGTAAGACCGGCTGGGAGATTTTTAGGGATGCTTCCCATCATTTGACCGATGGATTTGACGAAAAACAAATAGAAACATATAGAGAAACGATCATTGATTGTCATGGGGTTAAAGGGGTTAAAGACATTAAAGCTCGGAATTACGGTAATAACGTGGTAGTCGATATTGTGATTCTGGTAAATTCTGATTTAGATATTCGCGGAGCCCATGATATTGCCACCAAGGTGGAAAATGTATTAATAAAAGAACATCATGTCTATGATGTACATGTCCATGTTGAGCCAAATTAAATTCACAACTAAAGAGAGAGTTAACCGCGACTTGGAAAAACTCTTTCTTTTTTTCTAAAGCTTTTTACCTTACTAGTGTTTTTCTTTTCTTGTATACACATCAAACATGGGTACCCACTATACTTCCGATCCACGCAAAAAGAATACCTAAAAGAACGGATGTACTTACATAAAATACCGCATGTTTAATTTCCCTCTTCTGCAACATTTGGATTGTTTCATAACCGAAGGTTGAAAAGGTGGTATATGCTCCGAGAAAACCTGTTCCACCCAATAACCACAACCAATCGGGAATTCCCTCTCCTTGATGTACAACAGCCAAAAGCCCAAGTACAAACGAACCACTAATATTAATGATCCATGTAGCAAGTGGGAATTTGTATGTTGTCTTGCTCGTAATCCATTTCCCCAGCTGAAATCTTAAAATTGCACCAAATATTCCCCCAATACCTACAAATAACATTATCTCGCTCCTCTACTCCGTTGTTTTTCGGACTGAAACCCAGCCAATTTTGCACCAAACAAGGCCAGTGCGATTCCTCCTAAAGTGCTTAAAAGGACATAGAGCAAGGCCAAAATCGGCTGATGATTTTTAATTAAGTTCAATGTTTCAACGGAAAAGGTTGAAAACGTGGTAAAAGCACCTGTAAATCCTGTTCCAATAGCTAATTTTAAATTCGGATTAATATCCCTGCGATTTACTGTAATGGTAAAAAACCACCCAAGAAATAAGCAACCCAACAGATTTATAGTCAAGGTACCGAATGGAAATCCATTGGTTGGAGATATCAATTTCCCTATCGAATAACGAAGGATCGCACCAAAAAAGCCGCCGATCCCAACTGCGAAAATATTCATGCCAAACGACTCCTTACAAAATTTCCCTTTAAAACGAAACAGACTCCTACCAGTAATGCGTACGATCACTAGTAGGAGTCATTAGTCACAAAGACAGTTTATGGCGAACTCCATCGCCTTTTGAATAGGATAATTATATAAGATACTTTCTATGAAAACAAATGAAAGTAATGGTTGTTAATTAATTAAATTATTTTTTCGAAAGCCCCTCCACATCTATAAACGGTGTAGCACCTCCTGTTACACTTGGCAGGTGCCCATCCCATTTTTCTAAAGCCTTCTCTTGGACTTCGATTTGTTTTAATTGAATCAGTTCCTCGGTTACTTCTTGTTTTTTCAATCGTAACGCTTCTGCTTCTGCCCCAGCCTGAGCCACTTTCTGCTCGGCTTCGATTTTGACTCGTTCAAGATCTCTTTTTGCACGTAACGCATTTTGTTCGGCGGTTTGTTTCGATTCAATCGCCTTATTAAACTCATCACTAAACGCAAATTCTTTAATATTAATATCTTCTAGAATCATATAATATTTTGTTAATTTACCAGCGAGCATATCCTTCACTTTCGCCGATACTTCTGGCCGTTTTGAGATTAATTCTTCAGCGGTATACTGGGCAGTAATCGCCTTCAGCGACTCCGCAATGGCCGGGTCAACGATTCGGGTGCGATAATCCAAGCCGATTTCTTGATAAAGCTTATTCACTGCTTCTGGGTCAGCCGAATAGTTGACAGCCACCATCGCAGTGACCATTTGCAAATCCTTTGAGGCTGCTGTTTGTGAACTTTCTTCTTTTTGGACTCGGACTTCAATCGGCTGTACGGTTTGAATAAATGGAATCTTAAAATGAAATCCTTCTGTTAAAATCGTCGGTTTAACGGCCCCTAATTGTAACAAAACCCCTCGATATCCAGAATCCACGGTAGTACCAGAAAAAAAGCCAACCACGATAATCACCAGCGCCACAAGTCCGCTAATTATCGATTTCGTATAGTTCATTCTGATCACACCCCTTTAAAACACTTTATGAAAATAGCCTTAGATTTATACAGATGAAAACAGGAACGATCCCACTCTTAAAAAAGCTTCTCCACCAACTCGACAGAAGTGGGTCTGCTAAAATAGTAACCTTGCATTTTATGGCAGCCAATGCTGCATAAATAATGGTATTGCTCCGTGGTCTCGACACCTTCAGCAACCACATTGATCCCCAGGTTTCTGCCCATGGCCACCAGTGCCCGGCAAATGGACTTTTGGTTTTTATATTCTAAACCCTGGATAAACGATTTATCAATCTTGATCGTATTAAAAGGATATTGAACAAGATAACTTTTTGATGAATAACCAATCCCAAAATCATCAAGAATGATATCAACCCCATATTCCTGCAATTCTTGAATTGTTTTCAAGGTTTTCTCGACATTTGTCATCGCAGTCCTTTCAGTTATTTCAATTTTTATTAGTTCAGGCAGTAAGTCATACCTTTCTAATGAATGTTTAATCGTTTCAATGAAGTCATCCTGATGGATTTGCCGAGCAGGAACATTAATCGATATATAAAAAGGCGGAAAATTTCTATCCAGCCATATTCGGCGCTGGCTGCAGACCGCTGCCAAAACCCAATTAATCCCTTAAGATGTGAATATAAGTAAAATGTTCGAAAATTTCAGATAGTACTACTGAGGAATCTGACCTGTTTATTAAACTGAGAAATAAAGCACAAACAATCTATCATTCGGTTTGAAAATTCAAATATTTCAGACCTTTTAGTGCTAATTTTATAATTCTTGCAGGCCATTTCTTTTCTATTAAACTCATTTACTTTAAGATTAAAGGGGATCTTATTATTTAAGTGAAAAGGGGAAAAAACATGATTTCCAAAATGGAACATACGGCCATTATTGTTTCGGATATGGACCGGTCGATCGAATTTTATTCAAAAATCCTTGGATTTAACGTTCGCCTTCGGGGAGACAATGCGAATAGGGAGATGGCGTTTTTATATCTTGCGGCACAGCCCGATATGGAAATTGAGCTGATCCGTGATATTAATCCGGTTGGAGAATATGCAGAGAGTGGAATCGTGAATCATCTTGCATTTACAGTCGAAGATATCACCTTGGCCATCCACCATTTCAAGGAAAAAGGAATTCATTTTACATCAGAAGAACCAAAGCCGACACTGGAGGGCGGACGTATGATTTTATTCTATGGACCAGACCACGAGCTTCTACAACTTGTAGAACGGGTGAAATCTTAGCAATTTTTATAAGAGCAATAAGCATTCCTCATGAAGAGTAGATGGCTTCCTTATCCCTTTTTGGATCGGCAACTAAATTTTATAAACATAATAATAAAAAGGGAGAAGTGATGAAGCACTTCTCCCTGCAACCGATTAGTTGATAGTTACTTTTTAAATAACCAGCCTTTTTTGTAAAACCATAATATCATTACCGTAACGATAATCGCCATAACTCCTAGAGTGAAAAAATAGCCGTATTTCCAATGTAACTCTGGCATATGATCAAAATTCATTCCGTACACTCCCACAATAAATGTAAGTGGCATAAAGATGGTTGTGATAACGGTAAGGGTCATCATAATGGAGTTCATTCGATTGGATTGAATGGACATATAATTCTCCCTCATATCAGAAGTAACGTCTTGATTATTAGCAATCATATCCGTTAACTTCATCAAGTGATCATAGATATCGGAAAAATAATGGTGAATTTGCTTTGTTTCCTGAATCCGCTTCGAGTTTATCATCCGGTATAACAAATCTCTCATCGGAATGATCGTTTTCCGCAAACGAATCAGATCTCTGCGAATCTCATAAACCTCTTCGATGATTTTTTTGCTGCTTGCTTCTCTCTCTTCATATTCATTTAGTTTGTCCTCAATTTGATGCAAAATCGGAAAATAGCAATCTACTAATTCATCAATAATACTATGAAGTACATATAACGGTCCAACCATTTCCAGTTCCTTACTTGCTAATAATTTTTGCTTAGCCACGTCTATCGCCTCTTCCTTTTCCTTATGAAAAGAAACGACATAGTTTTCTCCAACAAAAACATCTATCTCCTCGCACCTTATTGTTTTACTTAATGAATGTAAGATAAAGAATAGGACGCCATTATAATAATTCATATTGGGGCGCTGAAGAAAATGCAGACAATCTTCAATCGCCAAGGGATGAAAGTGATAAAATTCACTTAACAACTTTGTTTCCTCATCAGTTGGTTCCTCAAAATCTACCCAATAAAATTTGAATCGATCTGACCTTAGGTCCTCCAGCTTTACATCTTTTATTAATTGGTTATCTTGTGTAATAGCATAGGTAAAAATCATTCATAAACCTCACTCACTTTATTCAAACTTAGGACGTGACTAGCACGGGCATAATTCTAACCAGTAACATCCTCTCACAATTGCATTTATTTCCACATATAAAAAGGCAGAGAGATCAGACTTGCTCTCCGCCTTTCTTTCAAATGATAAACTCATCAGACCTGGACCCTAATTTAAATAACCTAGATAAGCCATTCGAATCCGTTTCCAATGGTTTTGAGTACATTGTCTTGCGCGCTCGGCATCGCCTGCTTTTATTGCCTCGAACGTATCACGATGATCCTTTGTTGATTTTGTTTTATCAGACATGGATCCAGCAATTAAAACAATTCTTGCCAGTTGCAGCTTAACATTCACACGTTGTAGATTTTCAACGAGGAAGTTATTTTTGCATAATGAATACAAAGTTTTGTGATATTGTTCATCGGAAACGATCCATTTGTCTACGTTTCCCTCGGCTATTGCATCCTCCATTTCTTTTATTTTACTTTCAAGCTCAATAAGTTCAGCCTCAGGATCAGACGCCACAAGATAGGACACCATTCCTTCCAATCCTTCCGCCACTTCGTACCATTGGACCAGCTCATCTTTTGAGAGTGTTTTTACAAAAATGCCTTTCCGGCTAATCGTTTCAATAATATCTTCAGCTTTTAAGCGGTTAATGGCTTCCCGGACGGGCGTTCTGCTCATTCCAAGCTGTTCTGAAAGTTCTGTTTCTAAAAGTGGATAGCCCGGTCGTAGTTCTCCGTTCGCAATCGCTTCCCGAATGGCCGAGTAGGCACGATCTGCCGACGTTATTTTCTTCTTTTTCGTTTGATTAGAGGTTATATTTTTCATAATTTAACTATAGCAAGACAATTTCCATTTGTATACAGATAAAGGTGCTCCTCTTTAAACTCAGAGCATTCATACCAGACTACGATAGCTGCTTCTTACCCTCTTCCAGTGATTTTGTGTAATTGTTCTCGCAAGGGTTGCATCTCGTGCCTTAATCGCTTCAAAAGCGGCCTTGTGCTCCATTGTCGATTGATTTTTATCAGGAGCTGAACGGGCAATCAAAAGGAGTCTCGCAAGATGCAGCTTCTCATTTAGTCGTCTCAGATGATCAACTAGATGTTCATTCTTACAAAGGTTAAGTAAGGCAGCGTGATATCTTTCATCAGCTTCAATCCATTGTTCTGTGTCCTCTAAACAAAGGGCATTCTCCATTCCGATAATACTGTTTTGAAGTTTGGCGAGATTGCCAGCAGGGTCTAACGCAACAAGATACGCTACCATTCCCTCCAGCCCCTCGGCTACCTCGTATTTTTTATATAAATCCTCCATGGAAAGTGCCTTGACGAAAATTCCCTTTCGGGGTAGCCGTTCGATTAAATCCTCAGCCTTCAATCGATTAATAGCTTCACGGATGGGAGTTCTACTGATGCCTAACCGTTCGGAGAATTCAGACTCTAAGACGGGATACCCTGGACGTAGTTCACCATTAATAATCGATTTGCGAATTGCAGTATAGGCCATTTCAGCCGCAAAAACTTTCTTTTGGGAATATTCATTTTGAAGATCCACGGTCCCTTTTACCCCCTAACCGTCGTTTTTATTTTCTTTAAGTTTTTAAGGACATTTCCATAGCCAAAACTATCATGGAGTTGATGGTACATTCTGAAAACTTCATCATAGGTTCCACTGTTGGCAGGAATGGGGGAATATGGTTTTCGAGATAAATTGCTGATCTGTTTCGAGGCATCTTCAAGAGTTTCATATATCCCAGCAGCAACTGCGCCGAGCATAGCCGCACCAATAGCTGGTGCATAGTCCACTTCATTCACATAAATGGTTTTCCTTGTTACATCGGCAAGAATTTGAATAAACAAGGAATTCTTTACCGCCACTCCTCCACACGCATGGATCACATCAACGTCAACACCCTGTTTTTCAAATGCTTCGATGATGATACGTGTACCAAACGCCATTGATTCTAATAATGCCCGATAGATTTCTTCTGGTTTCGTCGTCAAAGTCAGCCCAACAATGATTCCAGACAAATCAGCATCCATTAACACTGACCGATTGCCATTAAACCAATCTAAAACTAAGAGACCCGTCCCGCCAGCAGGAATCATTGCGGCTCGTTCGGTTAACACTTGATGAATTTGGGCATGGTTTGTTTTAGCATCCGTTCCCAATTGAGACGATATTAGATTCCTAACGAACCAGCCAAGCATATCACCGCCTGCTGGCTGCCCCGCTTCATATCCCGTAACACCAAGAATGATCCCACCATCAACAGCACCTGGAATTCCTGGAATACTAATTTGTTTCTCCCCTAAGAGCATGTGGCAAAAGGAGGTCCCCATGGCAATCACCATTTCCCCCGTCTGATTCACTCCAATCGCTGGTACACTTGCATGAGCATCGATCGTAGCTACGGCAATTGCCGTTTGGGGTGATAACCCGAGCTGTTCAGCCCAATAAGGTGTCACCGTTCCTGCGAAAGAGCCGACATCAACCACTTCTAAAGGAATCTTGGTCCCAATGAAGTTGCTTAACTGCGGGTCTAACTCTTGAAAAAACCTTTTGGAAGGATACCCTTCTGATCGATCCCAGCACGCTTTGTATCCCGCCGCGCAGGCATTTCTCGTTTCTACGCCTGTCAATTGCCAAACTACCCAATCCCCAGCCTCAATAAATCGATCTGCGGCATGATAGACTTCAGGGGCTTCTCTTAATACCTGCATCACTTTTGGGATCATCCATTCAGAGGAAATTTCTCCTCCATACCGTTGCAAAAATGATTCCTCTCTTTGCCTCGCTTTTTGATTTAATTCCTCTGCATATGGTTGGGCTGCGTGATGTTTCCAAAGTTTGACGTAGGAATGAGGACTATTTTTCAAAGCTGGCACTTTACATAATGGCGTCCCATCCGCTTTAGCAGGTAGAATGGTACTAGCTGTAAAGTCAATCCCGATTCCCTTTACTTCTGCCGGTGCCGCGCCCGCTAGTTTTAATACTTTGGGAATCGAACAGCGAATAACCTCAAGATAATCATCTGGATGCTGAAGCGCCCAGCCATCTGGAAGGGTGGAACCATCTATAAAATTACGATCCATCACACCATGTGGATACAGTGTTTGATCCGTACAGACAATCTCCCCAGTTGCTGCATCAATGAGCAGCACTCTTCCAGACTCGGTGCCAAAATCAATTCCAATCACAAACACCTTAGACTCCTCCCTATCGTTCATAAAATTGGCTTATAAAAATAAAAAGTGGGAAGGACTTCCCACTTTTTCCTTTCAACATCTAACTACTAGAGGGCATCAAATTATCATGCTCCGAAATTCTTACTTGATTTTGAGTTTTTATCCTTTTTCAACTGATCCATTTTAAATAAGAGAACCAAACATGCACATAGTATGAGGGCGCCGCTTAAAATGAATAAGCCGCTTGTTGTGCTGCCCGTCAATCCGGTCGTGTATCCCATGATATATGGTCCAAGAAACCCACCGAAGTTCCCAATCGAGTTGATTAATGCAAGCCCCACTGCCGCTGATGCGCCGGCTAAAAATCGGTTTGGAATCGACCAGAAAGGTGCAAAGAAGCTGAATAGACCCATAACTGTTAAGCTTAAAAATACAAGAGAAATTACTGGATCCTTTACAATAGCACATCCTAACAGTCCCAGTGCCCCAACAATCGGCGGAATCGCTGCATGCCATTTCCGTTCACCCGTTTTATCCGAGTGCATGCCCCATAATGTCATAGTTACTCCCGCAAAGAGATATGGGATCATGGTTAGGAAGCCAATTTTGGTTGCAGATAGGTCTGCCGATAAACCTTTGATAATTTGCGGCATCCAGAAACCAATTCCATATAATCCAAAGTTAATCGTAATATAAACAAGAGATAGATGAAGGACGCTTTTGTTTTTAAAGACTCCTAGAATTGAATGTTTTTGTTTAGGTGCTTTTATGGCATTTTCTCTATCAAGTTCACTTTTTAACCATGCCTTTTCGTTTTCATCAAGCCATTTTGCCTGCTCTGGCTTATCCGTTAAATAAAAGAAGGTAATAACCCCTAACACAATCGCAGGAAGCCCTTCTAAAATTAACATCCAGCGCCAGCCTTCCAAGCTGCCCCAATGAATGTTATCCATAATTAAGCCTGAGACTGGTGCACCGAGAATGTTGGAAACAGGTAATGCTAAATAAAAGAGAGCATAGGCACGGGCTTGGTCTTTCGCTCGAAACCAATAAGTAATATAAAGAATGATTCCAGGGAAGAAACCTGCTTCAGCAATCCCCAGCAAAAACCGTAAAGTATAGAGATGGGTGGCATTTTGGACAAAACCCGTTAGGACAACCACTGCCCCCCAAGTGATCAAAATCCGTGCAATCCACTTCCTGGCACCAAATTTATGGAGTGCAATGTTGCTCGGTATTTCGAAAATAACATAACCAAGGAAAAAGATTCCTGCCACTAAACCAAAAACCTCACTTGTCAAAGCCAAATCCTTATTCATATCCAGTGCCGCATAACTAAGGTTCACCCGATCAAGATAGGCGATAATGAAGGAGATAAAAATAAACGGGATAATTCTTTTCGTCACTTTGCTAACAGTTTGTTTCTCAATGTTAACGCTCTCATTATTTAGCATAAAGCACCCCCATATGTTTATCAAGAATGGTCTATCATTTGTTTGTAATCGGGCCCCTAGCCTTAACTAAAAGCCCGTTAATAAACATTTAATCTTGTGATTCTAAGAGGTGTCTTTCTAGTAAAATGCTAATCTTCAATCGCAACCACCGTTACAGGTGCACCGATACAATCTCTAGCAAACAACGGAAGGGCTGTAAGTTTAACTCGCTTTCTCGTAATTTGGTCGAGGTTACATAACGCGGCAATAATATATCCATGTGCATGCAATGGCCAAGAAGCTGCCCAATCAGGCCAAGACTTATCTTTCGTATAATTTTTAAGGTAAATCTTAGCTGTCTCTGATGGATATGGTGGCCTTTGCCATTTAGGAAGATCCACCCACTCTTTTTTCATATGTTTCCAACCGCAGGAACCTACATAAGCAACATCGATAGCAACTGTATCACTACCCTTTGCTTTCATCACCTCTGTTAACCGGAGCGATCCAGCCTCACTAAAATGGGGGGTTCTGATCGCATAATCATCGCCCATTTTTTCATAACGGCGGCCATTTCCCCAACCAGTTCGAATTAAGACAATATCCCCTTCTTTATAATCAGGGTCATCCACAACGAATTGGTCAATATCTTCAGGCATAATCTCTTCTTCTGCACCCTTTGGAATATCAATAACAACCGCATCTCGATTGACAAATTTATGTAAATCAATTTGTCCAATTGATGGTGCATTATCATCAATCGTAGCAGCCATCATTAATCTTGTACCTGTTTCAGAATGAAGGGATAAAGCATCAATGCGTACACCATTATCTTCTAACGTAACAATAGATTCTTGTCGGAACGGGGCATCCCAAGCCCAAACATTCCCAACAGGCATGCCCGGATATAGTGGCAGGGTAAGATTCGTTACTTTTGTCATTTTTTGAAACCCCTCTCATTTTATAGTGAAAAATTTGGATTATTTCTCATCAACCTGAATTTGCCAAAGGCCTGTGTCATGTTCATGTCTGCGGATTACATTTTCTAATCCAGACAGCTTAGCAATAAAGATCTCTGCCTGCGTCCAGATTCTGCCTCGCCACAAGTGTCCTGCCTTGGTCTTTGCTCCATCCTGAGAAACAATCAAATGAATATGGGCTTCAATACTATCTTCCTTTGGAATAATGTTTCCGGCTCCCCCAATGATTTCAACCGGACGTTCAAACGCGTAGGTATCAATTTGGTCAGCCCCTTCATATTCCCTTACGATTGGCAGGGTTGTATCCACTCTCGGATTTCGGAACGCTCCGTCCTGCAAAGTCCCGAGCATTGATAGAATCACACCATGGGTAATTCCTTTATTTTTGGCGAATTCCTCAATGCCATGAACTAAATCCGTTCCTGGTTTTAGCCGCAAAACATAAACTTGTTCAACATTCCCACCAGCTGCCATGTAGTTCATTTTTTCACCTCTCTATTTTCTGAATATTTTTACATTAAAAATATACCATAGTGGATACTTATTTGTATACATATAAAAATATTTATTTTTCAAAAAATTAAAAACAGAATATTTCTAGCTTTACTTAGGAGAAATAATACGGATGTGTGGTAACTTTGTTCATTAAAAAAAGGAATGATTCCAATACGTGCAGAATCTTTCCTTTCATTTTCCTCATATTAAATCTCCGCCCGGAACCACTCCACAATGTAATTTAACCGGTTTTTACGTAAGCTTGGCTTGCCGCTTCTGGATAACTCATGGTTTTCCTCAGGGAAACGGACAAATTTTGTTTCTTTCCCCAACCGCTTTAGAGAAATATATAATTGTTCCGCCTGCTCAATTGGGCATCGGTAATCTTTTTCGCTATGAAGGATTAATAATGGCGTCTCTACTTTCTCTACATAGGCAAGCGGGGAATGTTTCCACAGTTTATCCACATCGCGGAAATCGCCATCAATCTGCCATTCCGTGAAATAATAGCCTATATCACTGACTCCATAAAAACTAATCCAGTTCGAAATTGAACGCTGTGTTACTGCTGCTTTAAAACGATTGGTATGTCCGACAATCCAATTCGTCATGAAGCCGCCGTAACTCCCGCCTGTTACCCCGAGACGAGTTTCATTAATAAATTCAAATTCTGCTAACACATAATCCACAGCGAGCATTAAATCTTGATAATCGCTCCCACCGTAATCACCGCGTACTGCATTGACAAAATCCTGGCCATATCCGTGACTGCCGCGTGGATTCACGTACAACACCGCATACCCTTCTGCGGCCAAAATTTGAAACTCATTCATGTAAGTATTTCCATACATCGCATGCGGACCGCCATGAATCTCAAGTAATAAAGGGTATTTTTTTCCGGTTTCAAAATCCACTGGTTTCATAAGCCAGCCATGAATCTTCCTGCCATTTGCTCCTTCATATTCAATCGGTTCCGGCTTGGAGAGAACCACGTCCTGGATATCGTTCACCTCGGTCAGTCTCTCAAGAGTTCCCTCTCCGTTTAGAGATAACAAGTATAAATCACCAATTTCTGTTGGGGTACTAATCGCTGCAATCGCTTGTCCTGATTTTGAATCAATGGTCAATCCATAAACGTGCTGCTCACCGACAAGAACTGGCTTCACTCCATTTTTCAGATCGCCGGAGTAAATATTCGTACTTCCTTGCTCTGAGGCAATAAAATAAAAACCTTGGCTGTTCCCTGCCCAAATTAACCCCGGTGAGGATGCTCCTTGCTGGAAATCACCGACCATATAATCACCAACAGGAACATCCCAGTCAGGTGCAAAACAAGTGAATGTACCGATATCTGTTTGGTAAAGCCAAATTTTTGTGAGAGTTGCATTTTGATATTCTCGCTCATGCCCAATTATCCCCAGGTATTTTCCGTCTGGCGACCAAGACGCATTTCCAAAATAACCCGTTCCATTTGTTACAGAGGTGAATTCTTTCGTTTCTATATTTAATAGATAAATATCATTCTTAAATGATAAATCAGCCACTTCGGTTACATCTGCCCCTACCGCTAGGAATTTCCCATCCGGTGACCAGTCATATAAATGCACATCAAAATCGCTAGAAGTGAGCTGCGTTACTTCACTGTTCTCCACATTCACTACGGCAACTTGTTTGAATTGCCCCTGCCAAAATCCTTCACTATCCGATTTATATCTCATATTTGTTACTTCCAGCGGTACAGGTCTCGCTTGTTTCTTCTCCTCTGGATCCGTAACTGTTTTAGTAGATTTCAAGGAAGTGTTAAAAGCCAGGTTCAATCCATCCGGAGACCAGACAGGATTGCTTGCTCCGCTTGGTAGAAACGTTACTTGCCGCGCCTCTCCTCCATATACACTCAACACATAAATTTGATTTTTGCCGCTCCGATTTGAGACAAAAGCAAGCTTAGTCCCATCAGGGGACCAGCGAGGAGTATGATTCTTTCCTTTTCCAAATGTCCATTGGACAGACTCCGCACCTTTTTCAAGCGTTTGAAAAAAGATCTGTGATTGATATTCGTCATTCTCTTGATTAATTGTCGTCTGTACATAAACAAAAGACTGTCCATCTGGTGAAAACTGTGGGTTCACCACTGACTTTAATCGATATAAATCGTCTGCTACAATTCCCTTGCTACCTGCCATCCTCGTTCCCCCCAGTTTCTATAATTACACTCCAATTATTTCGACATAGGAAATAATTTTTCCTTTTAAAGCGCCTGCTAATTCCATGATGACCTATCATTCCAGCGATTTGTCCGTCACAACGCCGAAGTTTAAATTTTTGTTCATATTTAAGGTGAATTTCCCCACCCAAACTCTATTAAGATAGATTTAAGGAACATTTCCACTATTTTAATGTGTTTGGAGGAGACATCGTGAAACGACTTTGGGCTATTACTGCATTAGTGCTTATATTATTAACTGGCTGTTCATCAGGTAAAACAAGCACAGCTATGGATGGAGAATCAATCTATAAAGATAGTTGTGCTGCTTGTCATGGAGATAAATTACAGGGAGCTGTAGGACCGGGAGTAACAAATTTGAAAAGTAAGTATTCAGAAGCGGAAGTCCTGAAAATAGTCAACGAAGGCACGAAAAAAATGCCTGGAAATCTATTAGATGAAGAAAAATCAGAGATTGTTACGAAGTGGCTGATGGAAAAATAGTTACTACTAGCGGCCGATACGAAAAAACCAAGGGAAGTCCCTTGGTTTTTGACTTTAATATCATCCCTGAATCAGCTTTACAAGCTGACCCGGTTGCAGCAGGGAAAGGAGCGGCAAATCCGCTTCCACGACCCTTCCGACCACATTGACTCGCTCATCAGCTGGAAGGTCACAAAGTGTGATTTGTACCTCTCCGCGATAGCGTCCATAGCGGTCATTATCTCTAGTGATTGTCCCTATCGGACGTGCTGCTGTATTCTCAGCAACCACCGTATCAGAACTTCTCGTATCCATAAGCCGAAGTACGTCACGGGAAAAATCAGGGCGAAGCCGGAACTCACCTTCCTGGAAGCCTTCAACTCGGACCGAAACACGATGATAGCAATCAAAATCGTTTAATTTTAGAAGAAGGTCCTCACTTACCTCTGGATCGCCGATGTAGACATCCTCCACACCCGCGCGGAACAACTCCAGCGCAGCCCGATACGGATCAACTTCACGATGATCTTCCAAAGTTGGCAGCCCTTCAAACAGCGGGCCGCGTTTCTCACCGTCTCCTGGAATATACGCACTTACCGGAATACCATATTTTTTAAAAAGCTCATTTTGCTCTTGAAAAAACGAATCAGCTAATCCCGTTTCCCGCCTTGGGTAGAAATTATGCCACGCAAGGAGCTGCCTCGCCTCTAATCCCCCCTCAAGGAGAGCACGGATCTCTCTCTCAAACATAATGCTCGCATTAAGCGCAAGCTTGAAATCCTTAGCCAGATCCAAAATCGTCTCATTCGTAAAAAAGTCATCCAGCCGTAAACCGATAACCCCTAAGGATTTTAACGAAAATAAATTATCCAATCCTAAATGGGCAGGTGTTCGGGCAGATACATCTGCATAAACGTCTATTCCTGCTTCTTTCGCGGCATGAAGCAACTCGCGAGCACGACCCGCTAAATCCCCAGACTCTTCTGGGATGTGAAGCGACGTAAACGCCCGCCTCACACCCATTTTTCCAGCGAACCTAATCCGCTCTTCTGCTAAAGGGTCATTTAAATAGAAACTAATACCGATCAATCAAACTCACCGGCCATGTCATCATTGAAGCCGAATAAATAAGTGAACAAGAAACCAGCTCCATAAGAGATTAACACACCAAGCAGATACAGCAGAACCTGCCCTGTTACTACTAAAAATGCCAGAGGTAAACCAGAAACCCCAACCGCAATGGTTGCCACATGGAAGACAGCCTGGAACGCACCGCCGACACCTGCACCTAAGCAGGCAGTTAAGAATGGACGCCCTAATGGTAAAGTCACACCGAAAATTAGTGGTTCGCCAATACCGAGAATTCCTGCAGGAAGCCCCCCGCCAATCGCTCTTTTTAAACGCTTTTTCTTCGTCTTAAAATAAATCGCAAACGCTGCTCCGACTTGTGCTGCCCCACCCATTGCCAAGATTGGCAGAAGTGGATCATTTCCAAGTGTATTAATTAACTCCAAGTGAATCGGTGTTAATCCTTGATGTAAACCAGTGACAACGAGTGGCAGGAAGGTCGCCCCAAGGACAAATCCAGCCACGACACCACCCACATCAAGCAGTGAAGTTAATCCTTTTGTAATCGCATCTGAAACAAAACCACCAAGCGGCATAAAGACAAGATAAGTTACAATACCAGTAAGCAATAAAGCAACCGTTGGCGTAATAAATAGATCAAGCGATTGTGGAACATAACGACGAACTCGTTTTTCAACCAAGGCAATAAAGATAGCGGCAAATAATACGCCGATTAAGCCGCCGCGACCAGGAAGTAAGGCAGTATCAAACAATTTAATTCCTGCTACCGCTGGGTTAATGATTAAAATACCGGCAATTGCCCCGAGTGCGGGTGAACCGCCAAACTCTTTCGCTGCATTCGTACCAACTAAAATGCCAAGGTAACCAAATAAACCGCTTCCAATAACTGACAAGATGGTCGCCAGTTGGGAATCTGCTGCCAACCAGCCTGCTTGGACGATTGCTTTGGTAATCCCTGTAATCAATCCGGAGGCAACAAGTGCCGGAATTAATGGAATGAAAATACTAGAGATTTTTCGTAAAAACAGCTTAAACGGTGTCGCATTCTTTTTGTTGATTTCAGCCTTCTTGCTGGCTGCCTTTTCTTTTAGATTAATCCCGCCAGCTGCTTCTATTAATTTACCAAACTCTTCTGTTACTCTATTTACTTTTCCAGGGCCAAGGATAATTTGGAGAGTCTCTTCCTCTACCACTCCCATGACTCCGTCTATTTTCTTAATGGCCGCTTGATTTACAATCGAGTTATCCTTCGGTGTCACACGAAGTCTCGTCATACAATGCGTGTAATTTTCAATATTTGCTGGTCCGCCTAATTCTTCAAGAATCTTTTCTGCTAAAATTTTGTTCTCTCCAGCCATGTTCATTCCCCTTCTCTCCGATGTTTATTTTTAAAAGTGAACTAATTTCCCTAAGGTCAACGAATGGAAAGTGTTCACACCACCTCCCGAACAGGACTATTTCCCATCTTTAATAAACCGGATCGCTTCTCTTGTTTTATCAATGGATTGAATCGTATCTTCATATTGGACCGTGGCCATCGATAAAAACAAAATATCCATGATATATAACTGCGCCAGGCGTGAGGAAGTGGCTGCACTACGGAAAGGAGCCTCTCCAGAATCAGCAGTAAACAACTTAATATCTGCTAGCGCAGAGACCGTTGATTGCCCATATTTCGTTAAACTTATCGTGTTCACACCGCGTTCTTTCGCAAGTGCCATGACCTTAATGACTTCAGGTGTTTCGCCTGAGTGTGAGATTCCAAACACGAGATCATCCTTATTGGCATTGGCAATTAATGTGGCAACTAGGTGTGTATCTGTAAAAGCGGTTGCATTTTTATGAACCCTAAGGAGCTTTTGCTGTGCATCCTTAGCGATGATGCCTGAAGCACCAATTCCAAAGAAATGAACATTTTGAGCAGCCGATAAGGTGTGGACGGCACGTTCCAATTCATCATAATTAATCATTTCTTCCGAGTCGCGAATGCTCTGAATACTATTGCTCGTTGTCTTCTGCGCGATAGAGAAAAACGTTTCACCCGGCTCAATGTCACGGTACCCTTGTTCCACTGGTTTCACTAAATCTCCTGCAATTCTAACTTTCAAATCCTGAAAACCATTTAAACCCAATGATTTACACAATCTGATTACTGCTGCCCCGCTTGTATGGGCCTGCAAACCAATGTCATGGACGGTACTGTTTAAAATCACTTGAGGATTTTCAAGAATCAATTCAGCAATTTTCCGCTCAGAAGCCGGAAGCTGTTCCAACATATTTTGAATCATTTTTAAACCGCCTGCTGCCACACCAAAGACCACCTTTTATAAAAATTCACTCTTTCACGTTTTGGATTGCTTTTTTTACATACCCGTTTGCTTCTAATAATAATTCTTCTGCTTCAGGTTTCGTTGTATTCGTCTTAATCATAACGATGGCTGTTTTGACTTGAAGATCGGATGCTTCTAGTGTTTCCAACGCCTGTTCATAGGAAACCCCTGTAATCTTACGGATGATACCGATTGCCCGTTCTTTCAATTTTTGGTTACTCACATGAACATCAACCATTAAATTCTCATAGGCCTTACCTAAAAGGATCATCGAAGAAGTTGAAATCATGTTCAAAATCATCTTATGAGCAGTCCCTGATTTCAATCGAGTCGAACCTGTGAGCACTTCTGGGCCAACAATGACTTCGATTGCTTGGTCAGCTTCCTGACTAATCGCCGCATTTTTATTGCAGGAAAGTGCAACGGTTTTCGCTCCAATGCTGCGTGCGTATCGTAGTGCCCCTATTACATAAGGCGTGCGGCCGCTGGCTGCAATTCCAATCACGGTATCATCTTTAGTCAGCCCAATTTCCTTCAAATCGTTCACACCAAAATCCGGCTGATCCTCAGCTCCTTCAACTGCTTTCAAAAAGGCGCCTTCTCCCCCTGCGATAAGTCCTTGGACCATTTCAGGGTCTGTACTAAAAGTGGGCGGACATTCCACTGCATCGAGGACCCCTAATCTCCCGCTTGTCCCGGCACCTACATAAATGAGGCGCCCGCCGTTTTTAAAGGATTCAACTACAAATTGAACAGCCGCCTCCACATCTGTTAACACATCGTTCACTGCTAAAGCGACCATTTGGTCCTGTTCATTCATAATTCGTAAAATCTCAAGCGGACTTGCTGTATCTATCTGCATCGTATGTTCATTGCGCGATTCTGTCGTTAATAATTCAAGATTTTCTGTCATTATCGTTATCCTCCTGTAAGTCTATTCTAAGGTGAAAACGGTTACCGTACGTTTATTATATTCCGCCTGAAATATTATTTCAAGTTATTTATAAAAATAGTGAAATCTTATTTCAAAACACTATTTCACTCTGAAGGGTTCTGGGTCTTATTCAAGCAAATAACGGCGAATCGCGCTTGCGACCCCTGCTTCATTATTATTTCCAGTCACCTGATCCGCTAAATGTCTCACCTTTTCGGGTGCATTTCCCATCGCAATTCCGAGGCCGGCAGCCGAGAGCATAAGAGCATCATTAAAATTATCACCAATCGCTGCGGTTTGTGAGAGTGGAATTCCTAACTGCTCCGTAAGCTTTACCAGGGCAGATGCTTTTGTCACACCACTTGGGGTAATTTCTAAATTGATAAAATTAAAACTGCTGCTAATTTCTAGATCCACTACTTGTTCCTTAAGCCGCCGGGTAAACTCAGGGAGTTTATTCCCGTCATCAAATACGGCAATTTTTGTAATGCTTGGCTCCTGCTCCTTCAAGTATCGATAAAAGTCGTCTACCACCTTCACCTGGCATTTTTCTCGAACACTCTGACACTGATGACGCTCTCCTCCTGATTTTTCAAGGGTGGGAATGTTATTTTCAATCCAGTTCTCATTCCATTTTGTCACCCTTGGGACAAGCAGCGTATCCCCCTCGTAAAAATGGGCATAGATCCCCTCCGTCTCGCATAATTCCCAGAAGCTTATCAGTGGCTCATATGGAAAAACTAATTGCTCGGAGATTTCGCCATTCTCATCAATTAGAATCGCTCCATTATAAGCAATGATCGGCTCGCCACTAAGTCCAATCGTACGGGCAATCCACTGCGTTGATAGTGGAGAGCGTCCGCTGCAAATGACGACCTTACCACCTCGTTTGCGATACTCATGAATCGCCTCGATTGTTTCTATATCAATCTCTTTTTGATCGTTTAATAACGTGCCATCTAAATCCGTTGCAAGTAGTCGATACTTCACCAATAATTCCCCCTCTGTAATTTTATTGTATTTTACACTTTTAATAATATTATTGAAATTTTATTTCAAAACAAATAGTGCCTGACACCCTTACTTTGTTATTGATGATATGTAACATAAAAAAGGCTGAATCAAAGTGGTAAGAGCACCATTTTGATTCAGCCTTTTCCATTTTAAATTTTCCCGTCCCGTTGCAATTGTAAGACTAATTTCCCGGACACTTCTTCCCATCTTTTTAATTTCATAGTATAATAACTTTCGGAAAACTAAACATGTACATATTATATTAAGATGCTAAAATTCACCCAGATTCTATTGCAAGAAGGAGTAATCATTCATGTCAAAAGGCTATTGGCTAACCCCTGAAGAGATGATCAAAAGAAAGAAACTCAAAAAGAACCTTACTTATAGTTTTATTGCCCTAGGCACAATTCTACTAAGCGCAGTTTTTACGTTTATAGCAAACAATATTTAACAAACCCTACTCTAACCGGATAGGGTTTTTTCTAATTTTGGAGGGCCCTAAATCGACATTTTTCCCTTTTTTATCCTATTTTTCTTTCATACTTTCACTCTTTAAAGTATAATACTATTTGACTATAAATTTTGGAGGAATTACCATTGAAAACACTGTTTCGTAAACGCACCATCAATTTACTCATGGCGAGTACCATTGCCTTTACACCATTTGCTGCTAACCTAGCGTTTGCGCCAAATGCAGTACATGCGTCAGGAATTGATGATATCTCTGTTGCAGCCCAAAGTAAAATCTACAAAAATCTTACTGCTTCTGATATTGCTGATATTAAGGTTGCCTATAACAATGTCTCAAAAGCAAACTTCACAACCATTCTTGGACCAACTTTAATTAAAAAAATCGATGACAAAACATCAAATGGAACAGCTATTGTTCTAGCAAAAGATATTTCAAAACTTCTATACCAAACCAATTCTACTGACCTCAAAAACCAATTAGAAGCATTCAAAACTGCTCATATTCAAATTTTTGCTGGAAAGTTAACGGCTAATGATGTCATTTCCATCTTAAATGCTTTTGAAGCTAACCTAAAGCTTGAAATAATTAACTCCTATGGAAAAAAGGGCTATACAAACTTTGATCAACTTGTAACCGCAGCAATTAATGATACTCAAAAGCAATTCAGCAATTTTGATGGACTTTATCAAGAGTTAGGAATCACAGTTACTGAATTCCTTACAATGAAAACAAATTTAGAAAAAGCTGTTGATCCGACGAAAATGGCTTCTGCAGCCCTTTCCTCAGGATTGATTCGAAGCGAAGACGGAAATATTTATGGTGCAAGTACATATACAATTGGAAATACGGCACCTACATACAGCTTCAAAGCACCATTTATGGGGGAGACTTTAGATCTTACTAAAGATGTCGTTTGGAAAACAAATAACTCAACCATCGCTACCTTTACTGGCAATAAACTAGTGGCCAAAAAAGCTGGCAAAGTAAAAGTAGTTGCATACTATTTGAATCAGCCGATTATTACAAAAGAAATTACAATTAATCCGGATAAAACGGCTCCTGCCATCCCAACTGTTTATACAGTGGACAATAATGATACTGTCATCAAAGGTAAAGCGGAAGCTGGCTCAATCATTACAGTCAAAAATGGCAGCACAACCGTTGCTATCGGGAAAACAGCTGCCAATAGTACGTTCAGTATTTCCATGAAGGCTCAAAAAGCCGGTTCCACACTCTATGTAACTGCTAAAGATGTATCTGGAAATGTAAGTAAAGCACGTTCAATCAAAGTACTTGATAAGACGGCTCCTGCAGCACCATCCGTTTATGCAGTAGACAATAATGATAAAACGATCAAAGGTAAAGCAGAAGCTAATTCCTATATTACAATCAAAAACGGCAAAACAACGATTGCAACTGGGAAGACTTCTTCTAAAGGCACTTTCAGCTTCAAAATTAAGAACGCACAAAAAGCTGGCTCAACTCTTTATATAACAGCTAAGGATGCTGCCGGCAATGTAAGTAAAGCAAAATCAACCAAAGTACTTGATAAGATTGCTCCTGCGAAACCGAGAGTATATTACGTTCATTCAAATGATAAAGTTGTCAGAGGACAAGCAGAAGCTAATTCCTACATTACAATCAAAAAAGGTTCAAAAGTAATTGGAACAGGTAAAACTTCTTCAAAAGGAAACTACAGTGTAAAAATCAAGGCCCTTAAGAAAGGCACAGTAATCTCGATTACAGCAAAAGATAAATCTAACAACGTGAGCAGCAAAAAGGTAATAACAGTAATTGGAAAAAGATAATATCCTACTAAAAAACACAACGAGTGTATAACACCCGTTGTGTTTTTTTGTTGAAAAATAAAATTTAGACAGAAATCAAAAACCCCCATTATTAATAAGGAGGTTTTAAAAGAAAAACTATTTTCTTTTACTTGCTTCGACAACAGCGAATACTTTCAATGCATTGTATTCTTCTGTTGAAAGTCTTGCTAACACGGTACTTTTTATCTCTTCTTTCTCTTGTGGAGTGACCCCGCCTTCTGCCTTTTTCGCTAATGCGCTGAGTTCACCCATTGAAAACTTGGATAATAGGAATTTCATTGCTTCTGAACTCGAATTAAAGTGTAATCCTGGTTCTTCTTTTTCCCCAGTGGGTTGTTGTTTCTCTTCTGTTTTTGTCTCTGTCTTGCCCTTATCCGTATCAACTGTTGCAACCGTGTCTTTTACCTTATCTGAATCTATTTTGGTTGCTGCCGGATTCTCCTTTTTAGTTGAATCTACTTTTGTTTGGACAGGAGTAGCCGTTTCCTGAATCGCCGGATCAGGGTCAGAGGAAAGATTCTTAAGCAGTTCACTATTTTTGTCTGTCCCAACTTCTTTGTCAATGATTTGCTGTATACTCGGATCTTTTAAAATTTTATCGTAATCTTCCTTCGTGATTTGACTCGACAGCTCGTCGACCATTTTATCAGAAGCCAGGTTCATCCCAATCTTGTAGCCCACCGTACCTAAGACGAGCAAGAGCAGCAACGGAATCCCTAGAACGATTCGTTTCATTTTCCAAAAGGGCCTGATCTGTTGATTCTCTTTTTTTTCATTCTTGACTTTCATCTATATTACTCCTTTAAGCGTATTAATCTATCCGGATGTATGTACCTTCAATAGCACAAAACGTGGCATCCTACTACCGACCTAAATTCATCATCAATCTATTTTACCATTTCCGCTCTTTCAAAAAAACAATTTTTGACATAAACTTACACTTTTCTACATCCCTATAAAAAGAAAAAAACTGCCAAAGAATATATTAACAAATTAATAAAATATAAACGGTTTATTCATAGTTTGTTCATGATTTAGAGATATGATAAGTACATGAAGAGGACAGCATTTACCTTTCTCTTTTTCCAAAACCCCCTTTTGATATATTTTGTATGGATCTGGCACTGGGCCGGATTCTTTTTTTTGCTTTTTAAAATTTCTGAATATTTTTATTTTTATTTTTGATGTTATAACGAAATAATTTGTCGAAATATAGGGAACGTTTATTTTCAAGCAGTTAGAAATCTCTATTTACATACATTGATATACCAATATCATTTACCTTTTTTCTAATATTTTTACTTTTAAATTCGCTGTTCACATGGAAAATCCACTATGTTACTATCAGAATGGTATTGGAATTGTATTAAAGAAAGAAGACGAAAAGATGGGAATCAAGTCATCATGCCTTCCAAACCAAAGGCAGTAAAAAATAAATTTACGAGGTGTATGATGAAAACAATCGAACGAACTCAAATGGAAAATATGGAACTTTTAAAGGAAATTATTCATCTTAAAACGACACTGAGCGAAATATATAAGCAAGATGGCCCTAGCAGCTCGGAATACATCAATCTTTCCATCAAACTTAATTCACTTATGCATAAATATTTTGAAGAAAAAACTGAAAGCCTAGTTAGCATCTAATAGGTTTGAATTAAGGTTGTGGCCGGGCCCCATGGCTCCAGTCAAAAGGGACAGCAAAAATGCTGTCCCTTTTTTTATCCTATTCTTGTTCCAACCGCTCAAGAATCCTTCTTTTCCGATAAAGCATAATTCCCGTCTCCGCTAGGTCGTTAATCATCGAGCGATTGGTAAATGCACCGAAGATCATCCCCGCGATAGGTACCATCTGAAACAGTTTTTTCCATCCAAATTGGTCCCTGTATGTATAAACCACCTCGCGCCAGCCTTGGAGCTGCGACATCATTTCACTGGACCTGCTCCCTTTTTGATAATAGCTGGAAAGCTCATTGAGGATCGCTCGTTTGCCGACAATATCGGCGGATGAAAACTGCAAGCATTTGATCATAAAAATGCGTTCACTTTTTTCGTTTGGATCGTACCCATGGAGGATGGCGATTTCCTGCAGTGTTTTTAAGGAAATGCCCATTAACGCCGGAACATCAAGTGCAAGGGTAAAAATCCCGCCGATTCCTGTGCTTGCACCTTGGATGGCCGCAAACTTCTTCCGTTGTCCGGTCAGCTCCTGACTCAACTTATCCATAGTAACTAACGGGATATCCTCAATATCCGATACTTGGGTGATTGGTTTCCCTGTTTCTTTTTCAATTTTTTCAAAGAGATTATGTTCTTTAATTAAATAGCTGCCGCCATTTTGAATATAGGAGCCGATTTCTTCTAGTAGATTCCCCACTTTGTTGTGGATGAATTGGGGGGTTATTTTATCAAGAATCTTAAATGGAAGTCTGCCGATTCGATCCCAAATCCATAAATCACTCTGGTCATTTTCCCACTTCTCAATAACGGTTAATTCGTTCAACAAATCTTCTCGTGTTTCCATGGATCATGCGTCACCCTCGTTCGTTTATTTATGATTACATACGTATGGTCGGGGGGAAAGGTTTCATGCACGAATAGCTTTTCCATTGCTGAATGAAAAAAGACAGCGAACAATCGCCCGCTATCTTGCTTCCACACTTTACTTTTTCTGTTCTAACACGTTGATAAATTCCCGCAGGTAATCAGGAAGATCCGGTGGACGGCGGCTGGAGACAAGGTGGCCATCAACAACCACAGGTTCGTCATACCAAGTAGCCCCTGCATTTTCCATATCATCTCTAATACCCGGAGTACTGGTGACTTTTTTCCCATCAAGAATTTTGGCCGAAATCAGCACCCAGCCGGCATGGCAGATTTGTCCGATCGGCTTTTCATCCGCATTCATCTGCTGCAGCAGCGACAGGACTTCCGGGAAGCGCCGGATTTTATCTGGAGCCCACCCTCCTGGAACTAAAATTGCGTCATAATCTTCCCCGCGCACCTCATTATAAGAGAATTCGGAGGCAGCGGGTACGCCGTACTTCCCAATATACTTTTCATTCGCTTTTTCTCCTGCAAGATGGACAATGGCCCCCTCCTCCTGGAGTCTAAGAATCGGGTACCATAGCTCTAAATCTTCAAAATCATGGTGCACAAGGCTGAGTACTTTCTTTCCTTCTAATCGCATTGATTAATGCTCCTTTCCAAATGATCTCGGGTAGTATCTTTTCTTGAAAAAACAACTTTCTAGAAATTTCCTCCATTAGGATTTATCATATTGCTTGGATTTAATCAATGAATATTGCTTGGAATAAACATGCGATCTCCAGAAACTCACTGAATCCTTCATTTTTATAATCTAGTAATAATCAACCAGAATATAGCGACTTCATTCGTTCTTAGTCCCATTTTTAAAACCACATCCCATAGGAGTTCCGACACATTTTGACAATAGCAATGGAAAACCGACGACTTTCAAACACTTTTGTCGTATGATATGAACAACTGACTTTGATAGTTTGGAGGTTTATGAATGCGATTAAAAAAAAGGAAACGAAAACTTAGGAAATGGGTAAAGGTGACCGGCACAATCCTTCTACTACTATTAATTGGCGGGGGAGTCTACGGATCCACTGTCTATAAATCTTTTAAAAATACTGTTGCTGCGATGCATCAGCCGATGGAACGAGAAAAATCTGAAAAACGTGCGGAACCAGTTTCGCTTAAGGAAAAAGATCCTTTTTCGGTTTTAATGCTGGGTGTGGACGAGCGGGAAGGAGACTCGGGCCGCTCTGACACTATGATTGTATTAACCGTTAATCCCAACAATAATTCCGTAAAAATGCTAAGCATTCCACGCGATACTCGAACTGAAATTATTGGAAAAGGGACAGAGGATAAAATTAACCACGCCTACGCCTTTGGAGGGATCCCCATGGCGCTAGATACCGTTGAAAGCTTTCTCGATATACCAATTGATTATTACATAGAGGTTAACATGAAAGGCTTCACGGGAATGGTCGATGCCGTTGGCGGTATAACGGTGAATAATGACTTAGATTTCACCCAAGATGGATACCATTTTCCTGAAGGAGAATTGACGCTAAACGGTAAAAAAGCGTTAAGCTATACAAGAATGAGAAAACAAGACCCTCGAGGTGACTTTGGCCGGCAGACAAGACAGCGTCAAATTATTGAAGGGGTAATTAAAGAAGGAGCAAGTTTATCCAGCTTAACCAAGTTCTCCGATATATTTGCCGTCCTTGGCAAAAATGTAAAAACAAACCTTACGTTTGATCAAATGGTCGCTATTCAAAAAGGTTATAAACATGTTGGATCATCCATTGAGCAAATGGAGATAGAAGAAGAAGGAACAAGGATTGATAACATCTATTATGGATTGGTTTCAGAAGAGGAAATCCAACGGGTTCAAAAGGAATTAAAGTCAGAACTAGAGATTAAGTAAATAAAAGCTGAATGGAAATTCTCTCCATTCAGCTTTTTTCATAGATATTGCCCCGCAGTTTGAACCGACGCAAATTTGAAACCTATACCGTTTCTAATACCGCTTCAAGCATCGTTCCATTTTTGGCAAAATTCGTATGCCAAGAAAAAGCTTTTTCTAAAACATGAGGAGTTTGCCCACCTCTTGTTAATGCTTCCTGGTAATAGGCTCGCAGCTGATCACGATACATTGGATGCGCACAATTCTCAATAATCATTTCCACTCTTTCCCTTGGCGCCAAACCTCTTAGGTCAGCATATCCTTGTTCGGTGACGATCACATCGACATCGTGTTCGGTATGGTCTACATGAGAGACAAAAGGCACAATGCTTGAAATATTACCAGCTTTTGCAATAGATTTGGTGACAAAGATAGCTAGACGGGCATTTCTTGCAAAATCACCAGAACCACCTATTCCGTTCATCATTCTTGCGCCTAAAACGTGAGTGGAATTGACATTTCCGTAGATATCCAATTCTAAAGCCGTATTTATGGAGATTAATCCCATGCGGCGAATGATTTCAGGATGATTCGAAATTTCCTGCGGGCGCATCAATAATTTATTACGATACTGTTCAAAATTGGAAAATACCTGTTGGTGTTTTGCTTCAGAAAGCGTGATTGAGCAACAGGAAGCAAAGCGTACTTTTCCAGCATCCATTAGATCAAACACCGCATCCTGTAACACCTCTGAATAAACTTCCAAATCTTCAAACTCTGAATCTAACATTCCATGTAGTACAGCATTGGCCACCGACCCAATCCCCGATTGTATTGGCGCTAGACGTTCTGTTAATCGGCCTGTCTTTACTTCTTTTCGAAGAAAATCAATTAAATGCTGTGCCATGATCTCCGTATCTTCATCTGGTGGAACAATCGTCGATGGTGAATCAAGTTGGTCTGTAAACACAATCCCCTTTACTTTTTCAACTTCAATAGGAATGCCAATCATTCCTATTCGATCATCAGGTTTAACTAGCGGAATAGGAAGCCTTGATCCTTGTTTTCCAGGTTCATATAAATCATGCAATCCTTCTAGTTGTGGAGATTGAGCAATATTGATCTCAATAATAATAGACTTGGCATTTAAGGCAAACGATAAGGAATTTCCAATCGAAGTGGTTGGAATCACCATTCCATCCTCTGTTATTGCAACCGCTTCCAAAATAGCGACATCTATATTCATCACATCGGACCGAATCAACTCCGCTGTGTGGGACAAATGCTGATCAACAAATAAAAAGTCTCCCTGATTGATTCCTCTTCTCATAGTGGCATCGGCTTGGAAAGGCAATCTTTTTCCTAAAATTCCTGCTTCAGCAAATAATTTATCAACATCCGACCCTAAGGAGGCCCCTGTATAGACATCGACTTTAAACCATTCATCTTCCTTTACCCGGTTGACCAACGCCACTGGCACCGCTTTCACATCACCTGCTCGTGTAAACCCACTTAAACCCAACGTCATTCCGTTTTCAATCCAGGCAGCCGCTTCTTCAGCAGTAACCACTCGGTCTCTTAGACGAGAATCTCTTATTCGCTCCACATTTTTCTCCATAAACAAATCCCTCGCTTCATAAATAGGTATTATCATCATTTTACCTATTTACATCATCCGGATAGGAAATTATGGAGTATGATACGAAATATTCTGATAAAGCAGCGAATTTAGGCTCTAAAGCAGAAATATCTAGAATCCTAGAAGTTTTCGAAAATAACTAGAGTAGGACTGGCTAACGGGTACCCGCTCACCATTATCCATAGAGAGCAAAAAGGTCGAATGAGTATCAGGATGAATCTCTTTAATATGTTTCACATTCACAATAAATGAGCGATGGCATCTAATAAAGGAATCCTTCGGAAGCAGATATTCAAATTCTTGTAGGGAGTATTTATGAGTGCCTGACACCTCTTCTGAATAAACACTAGTCTTCTTATCTTTGGCCTCTAAATAAACGACCTTTGAAAAAGGAATGGGAATCCAGCCATCCAATGTTTTCACGGTAACGACCGATTTTCCATCTGTTAAAGCAGGATAAATAGCTGTTACACAACCCTCAAGCTGTCCATTATGTAAAAATGGTACCGCCATTCCATGATAAGGAATACCAAAAACATCCCGGTTAATAAACTCAGAGACCTTTTGATTCGTCACCAATGCATTATGGGCAATCGTCCCTTCCTTCACAGGGTCGCCAGGGCTAATTTTCAAATCAATTCGTTTACTTGGCCGATAGTAGATATATTCTTTTGTATTCGAAACCGCAATGGATATTTCATCTGAAAATAATTCACCGATTGTCTCTAGCAGTGATCCTATAGTTATATCTTTCATACGATTAGCACCTCATTCATTATTATACTACTATTATTCACACTGATTAGAATAGGCTTTACCTCGTAATAAAAAAAACCAAGGAAAAAAAATCCCTTGGTTCGATTAAACAATTCTTGCACGAAACGATTACTCTTTTAAAGTGCGCTTTAAGAATTCTCTCGTCCGTTCTTGTTTTGGATGGCTGAAGATTTGTTCTGGGCTTCCTTCTTCCGCAATCACGCCCTTATCCATAAAGACAATCCGGTCAGAGACTTCCCGAGCGAAATCCATTTCATGCGTAACGATTAGCATCGTAAGGCCAGTTCCAGCCAGCTCCTTCATAACTTTTAAGACTTCACCGACCATTTCAGGGTCAAGCGCCGATGTTGGTTCATCGAATAACATTACATCTGGTTCCATTGAAAGCGCCCGCGCAATCGCAACCCGTTGTTTTTGCCCGCCTGATAATTGTTTTGGTTTGGCGTTAATATAGCGATCCATTCCGACTACCTTCAAGTATTTCATCGCTACTTTTTCCGCTTCCGCTTTGGAGCGTTTCAAGACTTTAATTTGGCCAACCACACAGTTCATGAGGACATTATGATTATTGAACAAATTAAAATGTTGGAAAACCATCCCCAAATTTCTGCGGTAGGCAAAAATATCATGCTTGTCGTCTAAGATATTTTCGCCATGATAAATGATTTGACCGCCGCTTGGTCGTTCTAGGAGATTGATACAGCGTAGGAGCGTGGATTTACCAGACCCGGAGGAACCGATGATACTGACAACTTCCCCTTTTTTGACTGAAAACTCAATATCCTTTAACACTTCATGATTTCCAAACGCTTTATTTAAATTCTGAATTTCAATGACGTTTTCCATTCTCTCTCCTCCTTCTTCTCAAATTATTTCGTTGTCTCTATTTCCTCACCCAGCATTGTGTAATTGTCTGATCCTTCTAATTTTCTTTCAACATAAAGTAGAATTCTCGTTACAATAAAGGTCATCACAAAATACATAACGCAAGCGACGAAGAATGATTCGAAGTATCTAAAGTTGTTCCCTGCCACTGATTTTGTTAAAAAATAAAGTTCTGATACTGAAATAACATTCAGAACCGATGTATCTTTAATATTGATCACAAATTGGTTGCCCGTTGCTGGTAAAATGTTGCGAATGACCTGTGGCAATACGACATTCATCATTGTTTGCAAATGATTCATTCCAATCGCTTCAGCTGCCTCAAATTGCCCCTTATCAATCGAAACGATACCGCCCCGGACAATCTCTGCCATATACGCCCCTGTATTAATCGAAACAATAATGAGCGCCGCAAGCATAACATTCATATCGATATTAAACGCGAGAGCAGAACCGTAATAAATGACCATCGCCTGAACGATCATCGGTGTTCCTCGGAAGAACTCGATATAAATTGAAAGGATAACATTAACCACTTTTAGAAGAACTTTTTTGGGTCCTCGTGCAGGTTCAGGTATCGTACGAATAACCCCCGCCAATAAGCCAATGATTGCACCCAATATCGTCCCAATTAGTGAAATATAGAGCGTGGTGCCAGCCCCTCGAAGAAACATTGGCCAGTTTTCTGAAACGATTTTTACGATCCAATCGATACTCATTTTTCTCCCCCTTTATCTCATCATCATAAAACCGACTGCATAGGGATACAGCCGGTTTTATGAATTCATTATTTTGCTGCAGGCTGGTTCTTAATAGCCTCATCCATGATTTGTGTACGTGATTCTTCTGAAATTCCTTTTAACACTTCATTGATCTTATTGATATTTTTATCGCCTTTTTCAAGACCTACAGCAATCGCTGTATCATCTTCTGATGTTTTAAATCCTTCTTTAAATTCAACCATCGCGAACTTATCGTTTGCACCGGAAGCACTAACCGCTTCCGGACGTTCTGAAACGTAGCCATCAATAATTCCTGATTCAAGCGCTACCCTCATTGCTGGGAAGTTATCCATCGCTGTTGCTTTTGTTACACCTTTAATTTGATCAATTACTGAATAGTGGAAAGTATTCAATTGAGCGGTGATTTTCGCCCCTTTGAAATCTTGAATAGAAGTCGCACCTTCATATTTGCCGCCTTTTTTAACCACCATAACTAGATTTGATTTGTAGTAGTTATCTGAGAAATCAATCGTCTTTTTACGTTCTGCTGTTGGTGACATCCCTGCAATAATCGCATCGATTTTGCCAGAAGTTAGCGCTGGAACTAAACCGTCCCATTCTGTTTTAACAATCACTAATTTTTTCCCTAAGCCGTCCGCAATTTTTTTGGCGATTTCAACATCATAACCACCAGCATATTCTTGCGTTCCTTGAATTTTCACACCGCCATTGGAATCATCCTTTTGCGTCCAGTTAAACGGCGCATAGCCTGCTTCAAGACCGACCTTAAATGTATTATCATCCGCTGATTTAGACTCTGACTTATCACTTGAACCACATCCAGCCAATAGAATCATTGCTGAAAGCAGCAATACGAAAAATAATGATGCTTTTTTCATAAAAGTATTCTCCTCCTATTAATTCATAATTCAGGCATTTTAATACAACAAAAAACGACCTGAGATAACTCAGGTCGCAATATGTATGCATAGTTGCCCTAAAGTCCTCTCTTTTCCCAGGTGAGATAGCACAACTCAATAAACTAGGGAGTTTATTGAGACAGTCCTGCAATTATTCACTGCAGACCCAGCAAGTAATAGTGAGAATATTACTAACTTCGGCGACATTTCCTTCTCCTTAGCATCACTGCTTCTCAAACTCCACTAAAGACTGTTAAATACCGCGCCTCTACCTCACTAAAAAAGTGAGGTGAATATTAAATTATATTTATTAGACTACTATATTCAGTTAATTATGTCAATATAGTATATTGTGGTAACTGGGGTTGAGAGGTTTTGTGCGATAGGAGCGTTCATAAAGCTAAAAATAGGGTGATGACCGGCTTCATCTCATCTGGTGCCTGATATTTATTAATACTTTCGCCTTTGAGTGAATACACATGTACAAGCGAAAGGGGATAATCATGCATGGACAATCAGGGTTTCTTAAATTTTGTCATTTATAAATTATTATCCCTCTCGATACAGTTCATTGCACTGTATCTCCTCATTCTATTATGTGAATGGTTTGCGGAGAAAAAGGGCTATAACGTTTTTGAGCGATCCTGGTTGATCACGCTAATCTCATTGCCGCTAATAACCTTAATTATTTGGACAATCATTATTGGTAGATTTCATTTATTTTAAGTTGTGGTCTCCTAGAATGAAACTATCTATCTATCAAACTCGTTAAAAATAATAAAACCTGAAATGGATTGTGGGGATTCAGATGAAGACGAAAAATAAACTGGTGCGGATGTCGAAGGTCCTTTCTTTAGCCTTTAGCATTTTCCTGCAAATTTATTGGTATAAGATTCGCAGAAAACCGAAAGCAGAGTGGGAAAAACTGTGGGGGACCATCGGAGAACGATTTCGACAAACTCTGTTTGATTTAGAAGGGTTGCTAATCAAACTGGGACAAATCCTCAGTACACGTGCCGATTTGCTGCCACCTGCCTTTATCCGCCAAATTGAAGATATGACCGATAAGGTTCCGCCATCGGAATGGAATGAAATTCAGGAAATTTTAGAAAAAGAATGGGGAAACTTGTATCATCAACACTTCCAATCGATTGAGAAAGCGGCAATAGCTTCGGCATCAATTGGAGAAGTGTATAAGGGCGTACTCCAAGATGGAACCGAAGTGGCTATCAAAGTTAAACGGCCGTATATTGATTCCATTGTCGACACGGATTTTCGGATATTAAGTATTGTGATGTGGTTTGTGGACCACTTAGTCCCTCTTCCGAAGGGTTTTATGAATTTTAAAGTTCTTTTTAAAGAAGTAAAGCAAGTGATTGTACGCGAACTGGATTATTCCCTGGAACTGAACACCATCCTGAGCTTTAAAGAGCGCTTTAAGGAGATGGATACCGTCCATATTCCCTCGGTGTATGCCGAATTGAGTACCGCAAATGTGCTAGTCATGGAGTGGGTCGAAGGATTACGGCTGACCAATAACGACACCATCGACCAATTACCCGTGAGCCGACAGGAACTAGCTCAACGGCTGATGAAGGTCTTTCTCCCTCAATGGATGGAGCCTGGTCCCTTCCATGCCGATCCCCATCCCGGCAACGTTCTGGTCTCAAAGGAAGGAAAAATCATTTTACTAGATTTCGGAATGGTCGGAGAACTTTCCAAAAAGGATGCTGGTTATTTTCAAGGATTAATTGAAAGCTTTCTCGCCAAAAATTATCCGAAGGCTGTGGATTGCTTGTTCCACTTAGGCGTGTTGCTCCCTGAGGCGGAATCAAGAACGATTGAACGGATCTTAGCGGAATTCATCACCTTCCAGCCAGCTCAATTAAAAGAAATGGATCTTCTTGCTTTTAAGATGGAAATCAATGATATGATTCAAGCGCTGCCCATTCAAATACCAACCAGATTTGTCTTTTTAGGCAGGTCGGTTGTTACGATTGAAGGAATTATCCGCAACTTAGCGCCAGATGCAGAAATTTTAGAGTTAGGGAAACCTGTATTTATGGAATGGTTAAACAAACAAGGGAATAATAAATGGCTGTTCGTCTGGCAATGGCTCCAATCACAGCCGATTTTTAAAATCTTTCATTCCGTCACAGAATTCCTGAATGCACCGCAAAAATTTGAGCAGTTAAAGGAAGTCGAACAACGCAGGCAATTCCAATTCACTATCTATGAAAATACCAAAAAGCAATTATTCCAGTTAACCCTCTTCGGAATGACAGGCATAGCCGCCGGGCTCTATACCTCACACGACCTCATCTGGCAGCTTTCCGCAGGAGTAGCCGCTGTCTCGCTTGCGGGGTATATTATTTGCAGTTATAAACTGAAGAAATGGATGAAATATATGCAGGAGAAACGGAGGGTTTAGGGCAGAGGCCAGTGGGACGGTTCTGCTGGCATAAATCTTTCATAAAAATTCATGAGAACCTCTTCTATGCGCACACCGCTAATAAAAAAATAAAAAAACTAGTAAATTTATAAATTCCTTTCTCTATTTTTTTGCATAAAATAATATTAAAAAATTACTAAAATCAAACTCTAACACGTGGAAGTTTAGGACAACCCTTAGTTTGAACTGCCGCACTTAATTTTTATTATTCAAACTAAAATCATTATCAATTTAGGAGGTGATAAGTTGGACCAACAATGCAATCAACCTTGTGAAGACTACATTTTTTGTGTACACTGCGGACTTCCAATTGACCAAGATGAACCTTATTTCATTTATATAGAAAAGGATTTAAACGGTCATAATGTTTATTGCTGCGATGATTGTTCTTAATGATAAGACTGCGCATTACAGTCTTTTTTTTATCATCTAGTTTTTAAACTATTTAATATTAAAATTACATAAAATACTCTTCAGTAAGAAAAAGCCGCCAGGAATGACAGCCGGACCTTTAACTCTCGGACTCATAAATTCAATAAGGACGGATAGCTCTCTACAATCCTTTCCTTTTAGTTCGTCCTCAGTTTATCGAACAACCAAACAAGATGATTGTATTTACCAAAAGATTGTATTTGATCTCTCTCGATCAGGATACGTTCCATTGCAATCAGGTCTTCGCACAACCTGGTATTTTGAACTAGGTTAACAGGGGGACGGTTTTCTGCTATATTTATACGAATTTGAAGAAGTAATGTTATGATTGCTTGGTTAAATTCATGAAACTCATAAGGAAATCTTGCAGTAAGGCATTGATGTTCTAATATAATTTTTTCCATGAGTCCATAATCCGTCGGATGAATAGAGTGTAGCGCTCGAATGGATACATCAAGAACCGGATGCTTTTGTTGAAACAACAGACGATTTAAGTTCATATCCTCCTCCTTCGTTTTTGACGGCGGATGTTCTTGATGAAACGTTTCTAAATCATCTTCGATAATAAAATTAGCATTGGCCTTATATAATCTATAAGCAAACTCAGCATCCTCGGGTCCCCATCCGTTGAAACTCTCCTCATAGCCGCCGACTTGCTCCATAAAACTTCTTTTAATAGAAAGAAAACCCAAGCAAGCCATCCAACGCAATGGACTGCTATAAAAATGTTCCCTTAGGTATTTTAATAAATGATGAGCATAACTTCTGTATTTTACAATTGAGCATAAATTTTTATTATCATCAACATCCTCTCTCTTAACCACTTGTTGGGGCTCTTGTAAATGCCTGATATGAGTCGTTAAGTTACTAAGTGTTGGTTCTTGCGATAGTACCTCTTTAAGGCGTTGGTTGAAGAGGGAATTCCTTTCACTCCACTTATAAATCGCGTTGATTTGATTATCAGTAAAATCCGGGGATAAAAAAGTATAAATGCGCCCCCGTTTGCTTCCTGCAATAACAACGGATTTATCGTGAGTGAGATGATGCTGTTGGTTAAGGGAAACATAGTTAGGGGAAACGATGGTTTCTGCATCCAAAATGATAATAATTTCTCCCCTCGCATGCCTAAGTCCTATATTTCTTGAAGCAGCAACTCCAACATTAGTACTGTTACGAATATATTGAAAATGGTAGGGTGGACAGTATTCCTTTATTTCGGGGGTCTGGTCGGTAGAGGCATCATCGATCAATATCACTTCCATTTTGGATAAATCAAAGCACTGTTTCTCCAACGCATAAAGACTAAGCAGATTAAGGGGATAGCGGTTATATGAAGGCATGATGACCGTCACTTCAATTTCCATGTTTCTACTTTTTTCCTCCTTGTGAACCTATAGTTTCGAACAATTAAGGCAGTTCGGCTTACTTTGTTCCGTTTATTTTATTACTAGTATTTAACGATAGAAATACCGACAATAATTAATAGGATGAAAAGCACCACGATAAGCAAAATTAACACCACATCTATCTGATATAGTCTATCACCACCTTAATTACGAGATATTACATCCTATGTCAGAACAATAAACCTCGAATTGGACAAGTACAAAACTTTACATTTACTTAACATAAAAAAAATATTAGCTTGCTGCACATTTCTAAGATCTTACATTGCTTGCCGCGTAACTACGAATGTATGAAAAAAACTACAAAAAAAAGCCATCCTCAAAAGAATGACCTTAGCGCAATAACCCCCAAAAAGAATAAATTCCAAATAAAAAAAGAATAAGACCCGATAATCGGTTAATCCAAATTAAGATTTGTTTTTTGAGCATGTCCTTGAAAAGCCCGACAACAAAACAGAGGAAAAGCCACCAAATTCCTGAACCCATAAACACACCTAAAACCAATGTTACCACTGATCCTTCATTAGCTTGAGTGAGTCCTAAACCTGAGAAAATACCAACAAAAGATAGTATTGTCATTGGGTTTGTGAGAGTAAGGAGAAAAACTGAGGAATAAGCCCCCAATAAATGCTGACCTTGTACTCGTACCGGGTTTTCTGTTGCTTCTGATATTGCTATTTTTATTCCTAAATAACAGAGGAATGCTCCTCCTGCTAGATGGAACCAAAACTGTTGCCCTATAAAAAAGTTCGTAATAAAGGTCAAACCAAGCCCAGCAATAAGACCATATACAGCATCTGCACTGGCTGCCCCAACTCCCGACATAATTCCATATATTCTTCCCTGACCTAATGTTCTTTTAATAACCAGTACACCAATAGGTCCTACAGGAGCCGCAATAGAAAAACCAATAACTAAACCTTTCAAAAATACAAGCATCTCCATACGCGGGTATCCTTCCAAGTAAAATATCTATTCTTTTTCAGGCTTTTCTTCATTGTAAATGCAGGTTAAATATTCCCATCCCATTTTAACACCAATTCTTTACTTTAATGAATCCATTTTTCCAAAAATCAAGAACAGAATGGTCATAATTTGTGACTACCGATACAAGTTTGTTTTATACAGATTAAGGGAATGCCTCTATGGCATTTTGGAAATAAAGCACCATATTTTTAGAAATTATTTGCATTTCTAATAAGGCTCAAAATGGGGAAATTATTAATGCACCAATAAAAAGGAGGGTACTAATGGCAATAAAAGCTATGCTAATAGGCTTTCTAATAATCCCATTCTTATTCAATGTTCCCTCTGCACAAGCAGCTCCGCTTGAAAATGAAATAAACCAATATTTAGCCGATATAGGATGGACTAAACAAGAATTTCTGGATTATGTTGATTACTACGAAATTCCTTTAGACGAATATACAATGGCAGACCTGAAAGAACTCCTGGGTCCGCCTATTAACTCGAAAAATTATCAGGATTTACTAACCAAATATGGTCTAACTGAAAAAGAACTAAATGACTTAATGGACCATTTTGGAGACTCTGTAAATGAATATAAGTTTATCAACGATTTGGATTCAACAGTTGAATTTTATATTAATGCCGATAAAAGTATGGCGGAAGTAGAAAAAGCATTATCGGATACGGGCATAACAGAAGCAGAAGCAGAGAGATTTTTCAATTATTTAACGGAAGTAGAAGAAAAAAATAAAGACCAACTAGACCAAATGGCAACAAACGATACACTGTGGGAAAATTTAATGACTGTGGAAGATCCTTCCCAACTAAGTGATGAAGACCTTGATGAGATAGTTCGATTATTAGAGCAAACCATTGCACTGTACGAAGTAAAAGTGAACTTTAAAGCCGATGGTAAGGCTGTAACTTTAAAGGACTTACTAAAAATGGAAGAACCTCCAGGCACTTTATTTGGCAGTGTCTATAGTACTTCAGGGGAACTACTTATCGATTTTAACATCCCTAGAGAGTACTTTGAATCAATGGAAGCTATTGTAGATGGGGAAGACATGATTCATTTAGGTGAAATTTCAGATGATTATGTAGACCATATGCATGAAGAGAAATATGAAGATGCTCGAAAAGGATTAAAATAAAACAACTGAGTCATCTTGTTTCACACAATTGATTTAAAAGCCCTTCTTACCCTTCTTATTAAAGTCAGAAGGGCTTTATTTTCATTCCATGATTAGTTGAATTTAGGCCTTCCTTATTTTTTTCAACCTTATACATCGCCTAAATGATTGTATGAAAACAAAAATTATTGAGTTAATGAAAAAACACACTTTATAATGCCCTTATAATATCTTTCAAATCTGCCAAATAAGCCTTTTTCTCTGTCATAAGTAAAAGAAGTGACCCTCTGCAGTTAATCGACTCTGCTTTAATGGCTTTTTTCTTTTCATCCATCAAGGTTAAGACGCACTTTCTTGTTAATCTGTTGCCAGGAAACATCTTTGTGAGGATATACTTATCATGTTTGCTATACCCTCCCCTAAATAGAACGTAATCTTCATACACTATAAAGCCATCTGAACCCTCTATATTTGGTTTAAAATAATCAATACTGCCTTTGTAATACCTTGCTACCTCAAAATCAGTATAGTAATAAAACCACACTTCATCGTCAGACATCACATTAAGCGCATAACAGTCACTAATGAAGTGGGGGTCCATATTTGGATACTTATACTGTCCGTTACCGTCGGAATCCCATGCTCGAAGCCCATAGCTTCCAATCGGTTGGTTCCAGCCATTGTTTCCGAAAATACCTTCATCGAAATAAGAAGTCCAGATGTTATTCCCTTTTGTGACATAAAAATTTTGAATCCCATCTCCAAGCAGGAATGCATTTACTTGGTTTCCACTCATATCAAAAACTCTAGCATTTCGATCAAATACCCCATTTTCATATAAATGCGATCGCGCACAAACCAATACTATGCGATCATTCTCCATGGGTTGAATAAAATGATAATTCCATTTTTGATTCTTCACGATTACTTCTTTTTTGTGCCCTTTGCTGAGGATAATCGCTTTATAGTCATGACCATCCGCTGTTTGTACTGGTGGGAACATCCCATCTATATATTCAGGCACTTTATTCACCGCAAGAATACAAATTTCACCCCTTGGCCCAATTGAGGAGTCAATAATGGTATATCCGTTAAGGTCATCTTCAAAATCATAGGTTAGCTCTACTTGGTGTTTTATGGTTTTCTTTAGCATGGTTTCACCTCTTTCAATACCTTTATAAATTCGTTGCGTTTCTAGATTCTCCTTTTTCACTTATATGGAGGATCTACATCACGAGTGGGGTGATACTCTTAATGTTACAATTCTCCTTCTTTTACCGCCTGACGGTCACTTAAACTACCGTTACTCGATGATTCCAACGGTATTTTCGCATCTTAGCCAATTTCAATTGGCACAAGGATAAATATAATAATAGAGAGCAATTATGGGCTGAAGTAAGAAAAAAGAAGGCATCCTAATTTTCGCTTAGGATGCCTTGTATATTGAGACTTATTGGCGTTAGTAACCTCTTAAAAAAGCATATTTATGTAGTTGGTTTAGAAAAATAGTGCTCTACCTTTGCTATCTTTTTAGACTGGTTTCCCCTTGAACTTTCCATTAAACCGAACTGAAAAAACTTGACCTTTTTGATGCCCACGAAACTAAACAAGGCTCTTTTCATTAATACTTTATGGCTATTATTAAGTGTTAACCACAGATAAAAAGAGGGTCCTTTCATCGTGGATATACAGACAACTTGCTTACCTTTTAACAGTCCTTCAGGATAAGGAGATCTTGGCCTATCTTTATACGCAAATTGAGAGGCAAACATTCGGTCAATGTACCCGAGAAGCATAGCCGGCGGACGTCCCCAAAAAATAGGATAGATAAAGACCAGTCGATCCGCCCATATGATTTGCTGTCTATGTTTTTCCAATTCAGGATCTTTGTACATGTCCCTTCTTTTCTTGTCTTTGTTAAAGACCAATACAGGATTAAAATTTTCTGCGTACAAATCAAGGACCTGGACATTATGTGTAGAGGGACTTTCTTCTATCCCCTTTAAAACCGCCTTGAAAAAGGCACCATTTAAACTTTCGTGATGCGGATGACAATAAACGATTAACGTATTCATGAATCATCCCCCCTTATTTTCGTTACAAACCTATCATCAGTACTTTTATCATAATCTATATAAGACAATTGTACTTGCCTATTTAAAAAAAGACGAAAAGTTAAGCGACATTAGGTAGGAAATAGTCGAAATACGCGAAAATATTTCGCAGGAAATATCCTATATTTCCTCATAATTAGATAGGTTCGGTTGAGATTCGCCCCTTTTTCCCAAAATTCTTTCAAAACACACAAATTATTTATAATATCAGCACAATAACTACTTGCATTTGGATATTTTCTTTGATTATATTATTGTGGGAATATTTTTCCTTCGGTGAATCTTTAAATATTTTCATATATTCTAGCATAGGTGGGTACCAACTATGGTTTTTGACGGCATCATCATTTCATTTATAATAGGCTTTCTTCGAAAAGGGAATTTACGAGCACTCGCGCAGTTAAAGCTGAAGTGGGGCTGGATCTTTCCTCTTCTACTGCTTGTTGAATTAGCCGTTTTTATGCTGCAAAATGATAGCAAATTTCTTGGACAAATAAGCGGATCTATTTACATAGTAGTTTATGTACTTGGTTTACTATTTTTATTTATGAACCGTAAAAACCCAGGATTTATGCTGATTTTAATAGGAGTATTTCTAAATTTTTTAGTGATGGTAATTAACGGAGGACGAATGCCAGTATCAGTAGAGGCAGCCGCCGTTTTGGATCCAGGTTACATCGAAGCCCTCAAAGATAGCTTATACGCTAAACATACCATGCTTAATTCTTCAACGTCTCTTGGATTTTTGGGTGATATTATTCCCATCTCAGATCCTTATCCACGAACACAAATTATTAGTATCGGCGATATTCTTATGAATATCGGAATCTTCTTTTTCATTCAGTATTTAATGGTTCGTCATCCGCTTACAAAAACAGTAACAACTGCATCTCCTCTCCTTAAAGGAGGTGAAAAAAGATGAAAAGCGAACAAAAAAAAGGTATTAAATTAACTGGAATTCTTTACAATGCAATCATTATCGGTTCTATCATTATTGCTTTAACATCTGGATTTAAATTAGTTTAAGAGTAAAATAGTAGGGAGAGGTAAATTTTTTACTTCTCCTAAATATATTTATGAGAGTGATGAGTATGCGTATTATTAGGACACCTGCAAGTATATATCTTTTCTCTATTTCAGTTATAGGCCTTTTATTTTTTACCTTCTTAATTAAAATCCCACAGCATTCGGATTGGATTGTTATGTTTGCTTTATCCGGATCTATTTTATTATTAAATTACTACACCATACTGATTCCTCCAAAGGGAAATTCCCTTTCAATGGATTCTTCAATTTACTTAGCAAGTATTTTTTTGTTCGGACTACATTCAACTTTACTTGTTTTATTAATATATTCGGTTATATTTGCAATAATACAGCGGAAAATCGCATGGTGGAAACATCTATTTAATTTCTCAGTTTATTCTTTAATGATAATTTGTTCCTATTATGCTTTTATTTTAATAGATGGATTTACTGGACCTATCAGTGTTAAAAACATCATTCCTTATTTACTATCTATTTGTACTTACTTTTCATTAAACCTTTTATTAGTTGGGGTATATTTTGTATTAGAAGCCACGGAAAACATAATAAACTTTTTCAAGGAAATTCTTAAAGAAACGACCGCCACATATATTAGTACACTTGTCCTTTCTTTAGTTCTTGTTATTTTAATGAAACCCAATCATTTATTCGGTTTGTCTCTTTTTACCGTTATTGCCTTTTTATTGTCTTTAGCATTTAAACAGCATTTTAATCTATTTAAAGAGATTTCCGAGAAGGCCAATAAAGATTTCTTAACCGGCCTTAATAACCACGGGTACTTTAAAGAAATTTTGGAAAAAGAAGTAACTGCTGCGAAGGAAAATGAACAGCCTTTGTGTGTGGTCATCATGGACATTGATGATTTTAAAAAGTACAACGATTTGTACGGGCATATTCAAGGGGATCATCTGCTCCAAGAATTTGGTTCCCTTTTGAAAGCCAGTTCTGATGCAGCAAACTATATCGTTGCCCGCTATGGCGGTGAAGAGTTTTCAATCATCATGCCAAATACTGATCGAAAGACTGCTTATTCGTTCATGAATGAATTGAGGAAGAAAGTAAATGACACCTACTATAAAGGGGTGGAAGGTCTCCCCTACGGCTGCTTGTCTTTTTCATCGGGGATTGCTGAATGTGAAAAAGAAACCTACAGTGTTTCTGAACTTCTTAATAAAGCCGACCAAGCGATGTATGCAGCGAAAAACCAGGGAAAAAATCTTGTCCAGCTTTACAATGGGCATTCGGAATACTCGGTACAACGGTCTCTTTCGCTTGAAAAAGAGCTAGAGGAAGCAGAATTCCAATTAAAAATCTTCCTTTCCAAGGATGTTTACACCTATCGCCATAGCAAGCGCGTCTACCAATACGCGGTCGATTTCTCAAGAATGCTTAATCTAAGTGTCGATGAGCGCAAAACCTTGATTCTCGGGGCGCTTGTCCATGACATTGGAAAAATTGAAATCCCTCGTGATATTTTAAATAAAAAAGGAAGTCTCGACCCTCATGAATGGGAATTCATGAAAAAACACGTAACCTATGGAAAAGATATCATTTCAACCAATAAGAAATTAGAAGATTTGATTCCACTCGTTGAACTTCATCATGAGCGATATGATGGGAATGGCTATCCATATGGGCTGGCGGGAAAATCAATCCCGAAACTGGCGCGAATTCTCTGCGTGATTGATTCCTTTGATGCAATGACGACAGAACGGCCCTATCAAAAAACAAAAACCTTTCAAGAGGCAATCGCTGAGTTACGCCACTGTTCAGGCAAACAATTTGACCCTCAATTCATCGAACCATTTATTGCGATGATCAAGGAGTTTGAAACATCGGGGGATGAACAGCACAAAGAGGTTGCCGCAAGTATCGTGAATTAGAAACCTAAGCCAGGCTATATGCCTGGTTTTTTATATAAATCCGTCCGACTCTCTATGGTATGATGGAAATAAATTAATGAAGGAGCTGACCGCCATGATTCAATATGAATGCCTCCACCATGTGAGCCTAACGGTGACCAATTTAGAAAAAGCCAAACATTTTTATAGCAATATCCTATGTTTAAAAGAAATCCAACGTCCAAATTTTGATTTTCCTGGTGCCTGGTACGATATCGAAGGACAACAGCTCCATCTCATCGTTCTCCCAACATCCCAAACGATTCGCCATAATAAACGCTTGAGCAGCCGCGAAGGTCATTTTGCTCTTCGAGTGAAAGATTACGATGCTACGTTGAATTGGTTAAAAAGTAAGGATGTTGAAATATTAGAGAAACCTAAGAGCATGAGTGGCTTCGCCCAGATCTTCTGTGCAGACCCAGATGGGAATCTCATTGAACTAAACGTTGAACAAACAGACCTGTAGGAAAGTCAAAAAGGAGAAGCGAGTGAACACTTCTCCCCTCTTACTTATTCAATGAAAGTCATAATCCCCCAAGTAACGATCAGCAACGAAAGTAAATAGACAAAGTCTTTCGCTGCTAGTTTAGTTGTTTGGTAATAAGTTCTATCTCTTTTACCCGTAAAACCACGCGCCTCCATGGCAATGGCTATTCGTTCTGATTTTCTTATCCCTTGCGTAAACAGTGGCAAAGCGTACCTCATAAACGCTTTCCAACTATTTTTTTGCTTATAACCTCTGACCTTATGAGCCGTTTTCATTTGGGTTAATTCCGATTGGAACAGCGGAATAAAGCGAAACCCCGCTAAAAGCCCATATGCCCATTTAGGTGACAGTTTACATTGATGAATTAAACTCATAATGAATAATGTAATGTCTGTGGTTGAAGTGAATAACAATCCATACGTGACAAACGCTAACATCCGTAAGGCGATGGTTAACCCATGATTTAAACTCTCCACCGTCATATGGAACCAAGCCCATTTCCAAAGTGTTTCTTCTCCTTCTCCAAAAGCCGCCATCATCCAACATATAAGAATAAAAAACCCTACATAAGGCAGAAGCCTTTTCAAAAGATAAGTTAGACTCCATCCGCCTAAAAAAATACCCATAAAAACAGCAAGTAACCAAATCAATAAAGTCACCTTTGGATTAGAGACAGCCATTAAAAGAAACATAACAATCAAATGAGCAAGCAGCTTACCGGCAGGATTGAGAGTAGCGAGGAAGGAATCGTTCGCCTTCATACCAAAACACCCTCCTTTGGTGTATGCATCAACTGGTAATGGAGTGGGGGAATTAACGCACTTTCACGTAAAAGACTTGGCTCAGAAAATAAACCATAAGGGATCCCTTGATAGGTGACTCGTCCCTTGTTGAAAAGAAGGACATGATCAGAAAATCGATCCACTACATCCATATCGTGGGTTACCATGACAATCGTGGTTCCCTGTTCCTGCCTCTCCTTTAAGCGCTGAATCAATTCTTTCGCAGTTTTTTCATCCTGACCGAACGTCGGCTCATCAAGGAGGAGTAACGCTTGATCAAACAATAACATCGTCGCCACACTTAACCTCCGCTTCTGTCCCAAACTGAGGGTAAATGGATGCGCATCTTGATACGATTCCAAGCCAAACTCCTCTAACAATTGCATGGTTTTTGTATGGACCAGCTCTTCAGGCCAATTCCGCTGCCGGCCCCCGAAAGCAACTTCATCAAATACTGTATCGGTAATGAATTGATGTTCTGGATTTTGAAAAACAAAACCGGCTTGTTCATATAATTGACGGTCTGGCCATTTTTTCAATTCCTTATCCTGGAAGTAAATTCTCCCTTTCTTTAGCGGCTCCAAACGGATTAGACTTTTTAAAAAGGTACTTTTCCCACTTCCATTTCCTCCCACGATGGAAATCCATTCCCCTTTATGGATGTTTACATCTATATCACTTACAACGGTCTTCTTCCCATAGCCAATTTCAACATGTTCGGTGCGGAGTAAAACATCGCCTTGTAAGCGCGGTTTCGTTTTTATCCTATTAATAAGTTTAATAGATAGAGGGTGGGAAGGATTTTGAACGACCTCTTCCCATTTGTAAGGAAACAACTTAGGACGCCATATCCCCGCTTCTTTCATTTGTTGATTAAATTGGAGCAGCATCTCTATTGGTTTCCCATCCCCAATAATACGTCCACGCTCATCAAGGATAATGACTCGATCCATCCATTCGATGCAGCCGTCTAAGACATGTTCGACAAAGACCATCGTATGGTTGGTTTTTTCGGCTAATTGTTTCAATAAACCAAAGATCTCATTCCGCCCTTTAGGGTCGAGCTGAGCAGTTGGCTCATCAAAAAATAGGACTTCTGGTTCTAATGCAAGTAAACATGCTAAAGCCAATCGTTGTTTCATCCCGCCTGACAGCGTTTCAATCGGTGTTTTTTTATCTACTATTAGCCCTACTTTATCCATCAAGTCAGAAATCATTTGGTCCATTTCATTTCGTGGAATCGATCGGTTTTCAAGACTAAAGGCAATTTCTTCATCGACATGAAGCATGCAAAATTGCGAATCGGGATCTTGAAACATAACCCCTGCATTTTTCCGGCAGTATACCTCACCACTTACCTCTGCCTCCAAATGCTCAGGGATGATTCCGGCAAGAGTGGAAATCAATGTAGATTTCCCACTCCCACTAGGTCCAAGTATTAATACCTTCTCTCCTTGATTGATTGACAAGGTAATATTACTGATAATTTTTTCAGAGCAATTATAAAAACGAACCGATAAATCCTTACATCCCAGAAACATTAACGTTTTCCCTTTTTCTTTTTTCCTTCATCAATTCATATTGTTCTAACACACCTGTTTTTGCGAGTGCGTCCACAATGACCTTTGCTAAAATACCACCGAGAATCATTCCGCTGATGACATGAATTCCAAGGGTAATGAAAAACACTTCCGTCGTGTAAAATCCAAAACCGTTGGCGATTAAGTTATAAATCATACTGCCAATCGCTGCAAAAGCCCCGGATAGCATTAAAGTAAAAAGGTTATAGCGTTTATATCCGAAAAGGGCGAAGGCAATTTCTGACCCTATCCCTTGAAAGACACCGACTAAAAGAGCAGATAGACCAAAATGACTTCCTGTTAAGAGCTCGACTGCGGCAGCTGCAACCTCCCCAATAAACGCCGCTCCTGGTTTTCTGATAATATACGCGACTATTGGACTAGCAATCACCCAAATGCCAAACATAAAACCTGCGCCCACCGGCCCGACTAGAGCGGAAATCGGAATCCAAAGCGTCGACCATCCTAAATAGATCACTCCACATGCCACCGCTAGAATTACAGCTAGAACAACTTCTTTCATCTTCCAAGTCATCATTTCACTACCTCCATTTTCACAGGCCATTCTTCGAGCCTATAAGCCATATCCCAAAACATATATTCAAGCTGACAACTGAGTAAGAAATGCTCCTTCATCTTTTCCTTTTCTCTCTCCGTTGCTGTCTTTGCCCACTCATCAAGACGGGCACAAAACTTTGTTGTAATCGAATCAGTCCGATTTCCATAAAAACTAATCCAATCATAAAAAGGATGAGAGCGATCGGGATTCACCTCAGATAATAACCTTTTTCCAATTTCCCAGTACGTCCACGGACAAGGCAGTAACACAGCTAAAATCTCCCCTAGTGTTCCTTCGTGTGCAACGGTAAGCATATGACGTGTGTAATGAAGGGCAGAAGGTGCCAACGGATATCCCTGTAATGCCTCGTAGGGAACACCGGCTACTTGACAAAAGTTATTATGTGGGTGGATTTCACTGTTTAATATAAATGAAATCTGCTGATTAAACATATCCATATCTTCACGATTCTCACACTTGGAAACTGCGATTCCATAGATGCGAATAAAAGAATTCAAGTATTCAAAGTCCTGTTTTACATAATGAATCAATTGCTCCTTTTTTAATTCCCCATTGGCTATTCCTTGGACAAAAGGATGCTCAAAAATCGCCCCGAAAATAGGATTGGCTTCTCTTCTTAATTCTGCTGAAAAACTCATTTATTTCTCCCCCTTATTGGTTTTATGGGAAGACACTACAAGGAGCGGCTAACTATTCAAACACGAAAAAGCCGCCCCAAAAATGGAGCGGCAGAATAATTGTATTTATCCATACACAGACTCCACTTTCCTACGCTAGTATGAACTAGATCAGGTTCAAAGGGTCCAAGATAATCTCGTCTCAGCCAAAAATGGCTCCCCTAGTGGTCTTCCTATAAATTTAATCTTCACTCTACACCCGCTGGTTAATGTTGTCAATTAGTTTCCATCTTAAGGATAAAAATAAACCAAACGTCCTACAGTGCAAGGAGAAACTCACCAATTTCCTATTATATTTGTTTAACAACACCCTCATGTTCTAAGCGACGGACCAATTTGTAGAATCCCAATAAGGTAAATAGGAGAAAGGGATTGATGATCACCGAGTGATACAACTTCCACCAACCGTAATGGAAATATCCCCAAGGCTCCGGTAATAACGTGATGATCTCATAGAGAACGATTCCAACATTCCATGCTAAAAAAAATGAAACTTGTTTCCAAAATGTGCTTTTTAAAGGATAGATATTTAAAAAAATAATATTAACGGATGGGACTAAACATAAATAAACAGGCAGAGATCCCCAATCTATACCTTTGTTGAAGTACCAGTACCCGTGATATTTCAAACTGATAAATAAATCAAACATCAGTTGGAATAACGATGTAAATAACCAAATCTGCAGCATCTCACTTCTGGTTAACCGTTTTTTTACTTTTAATGCAATGAGGTTAAAGAGGATGACTGCTATAATAATTCCGACCATTTTGTTGACTCCTTTGGTATGAATACATCTAAAATTTCCATTTTTAGTAAAAAACATACGTATTTAGACTAAAATTTCCAATTAATTTCCAATCAATGTCATTAGTTTCGTAAAACAGGTAATAAGAGTCCGAAAATATGTCATAAGTGTTGAAACATATGTTATAAGACTTAAAAAACATGTCATAAGTTCCGTAAAATATGTTACTAGTGACTGCATACGGCCTCGAATATAAAAAAATACCCTCAATTACCATTTAAAAACAGAAAGAACTTTCCCCTCTACCCCCAAAATCTTTACATGACAACCTAAGTTTTTGGAGATGGTCATTTTTTGTCGAAAATTCCTTCCGCTAATTGCAGGACATTATCTAAAATATCAATCTATTAATATAAAACAACACTACACCTATAGGAGGAATCTATGTGAATCGAATTTTCAGGTGGATTATTAGGTCCTTATTTGCTCCTGTCACTGGAAATGCTGGAGCGGTGGCAAGCACACTTGGTTTTTTCTTAGGGTTTTTGCCTTTAGATACTTTACGAATCCCACTATTGGTGGTTCTCTCACTTTTGTTACGTCTAAATATCATCGCCTTATTCCTGGGAACGTTGATTCCTATTTTCATTCCGAAAATGAATCATTTACCCATCCTTGATTTAAGTCGATTAGAAAATACCTGGCTAATTTCGACCATAAAATCGAAAATACAACTTTCACAATCTATTGCACCTGCAGTCCTAGGAGGATTGATTGGTCTTGTTTGCTACTTTTTCTTCCATTGGTTTTACAATTTAGGGTTGAAAAAAAGAGAGAGAAATCAAGACCATGTTTTTCTTGATCCAGCCAAAAGACGCTGGTCCATTATCAAACGAATGAGTGCAGGCTTTGCCGTTTTAATTATTTTAGTGTCGACTATTTTTATCGAAAGCCTTAATACGAACCCAGAGTTTCCAGAACTGCAACTAGATAACAGCGCAGCAAAGAGCGGAATTGAGCCAATTAATACAAGTTTCAGTGAGGCTCAGCTCGCCACTCAGGTTCAAAAAACGACACCTTCCCTTGCTACTCAAAAACAGATCGGGCAGCTGCATCAAAAACAAGAAGTTTATGGTTTTTACGTCGATTGGGACAAAAACAGCCGCACATCTTTTAAAAAGAATATTGATTCGATTACTACTTTAGTACCGGGGTGGCTGCAGCTTACGCATGGGCTTACCCTTAAAACCAGCACGGACAAGTCGATTGTTGACCAGGCCAAAGCACATAATATAAAGATTCTCCCATTAGTCCATAATTTTAATAATAATAAATGGGATGGCGAAGTTCTTCACCGCTTATTTACAACTCCCGGTGCGCAAGATCTTTTTATAAAAAAGATGTTGGACTATGTGAGAACTAACAACTTTGATGGAATCAATATCGACTTTGAGGAAATCAATCCAAATGACAAAGACAATTTCACAAAATTTATGGATAAAGTTTATGAGGCCTTTCATCAAAATGGTCTCATGGTTACACTGGATGTTCCGCCTAACAACAATAGTTTTAACTATGCTGCACTAGCAACAAATGTAGATCGGATGATTGTCATGATATATGACCAACACCATGCCATGAGTAAACCTGGGCCTGTGGCACCAACTGACTGGGTTGAAGAGAACTTAAAACAGCTCAATATTCCTTCCGAAAAATTGATTGTAAGTTTGGGAATCTACGGGTACGACTGGGAGGAAAACTCCAATCAGCCCGCCAAAACAATGACGTTTGACGATATCATGAATTTAGGAATAGGCAACAACCTCCAAATCCATTGGAACAAACAAACAGGAAACCCTTATTTACGATACAAATTAAATGGTAAAAACCATACGGTTTGGTTTTTAGATGGGGCTACCTTTTATAATCAAATGCAGACAGCGATTGATCACGGTTCAAAAGGAATAGCGGTTTGGCGCCTCGGTTCTGAAGATCCTTCCATCTGGAATTACCTGAATAAACCAAAGGAAATTAATGATCCGTCCAATGCCCTTAAAACCTTGGTCAGCCCTCAGCCTGTTCACTTTACAGGAGCTGGTGAGATTTTAAAAATTGCTGCTCAATCAAAAAATGGGAACAGAACGATTCACCTGGATGGACAAGGGATGATTCAAAATGAAACGTATGTTAAATTGCCAAGCCCTATTGTGGTAGAGCGGTATGGTAAACCGTCATCAAAGAAAATTGTCCTTTCCTTTGATGACGGTCCGGATCCAACTTATACACCACAAATATTAGATATCTTGGAAAAGAACCATATAAAAGCAACCTTTTTTATCCTCGGTGAGAACGCGACGCAGCATCCACGACTGGTGAAAAAGATGTTTGAAGATGGTCATGAAATTGGCAACCATACCTTTACCCATCCGAATATTGCAACGATCACACCAGATCAAACAAAGATCGAGCTCAATGCAAATCAGCGTTTGTATCAAGAAATTACAGGACATTCGATGACCCTTTTCCGTCCGCCGTATGCAGCAGATGGGGAACCAAACACAAAGAGTGAACTGGAGCCAATTTGGCGAGCTCAGAAAATGGGTTATACGACAGTCGGTGAATTAATTGACTCGGATGATTGGCAAGGACTTTCTAGCAATGAGATTCTCAAGCGGGTATTGAATCAGCTGCCTGAAGGTAATGTAATTTTAATGCACGATGCTGGCGGTGACCGAACTAACACGGTAAAAGCCTTGCCGATGATAATCAAAGAGCTCAAACAGCGCGGCTACACATTTACCACCATTGGTGATCTTATTGGAAAAAGTGATAGTCAGATTATGCCGGAAGCTAATCAGGACAACCCTTATTTGGTCTATGACAAGGCTGTTTTCAAGGTCCTCCAAGGCTGGCACCTAGGATTAAGCTTTCTTTTCTACTCTGCTATCGTGATCGGAATCCTGCGACTAGTTGTCTTTGTTTTCCTTTCGAGGAAGCAAGTCAAAAGGTATAAAGAGACTGAAATTGACCCTAACTTTACCCCTTATGTCAGTGTCGTGATAGCTGCCTATAACGAGGAAAAAGTTATTTGCAAAACCGTCGATTCAATTTTAGCGAGCGATTACCCAGCGTTTGAAATACTGATTGTTGACGATGGATCAAAGGATGATACCGCGGTTGTCGTGCAAGATACTTATTCAGACCATCCACTCGTCAGATTAATTAAAAAGACCAATGGAGGAAAATCTTCCGCTGTGAATCTTGGGTTTAAAGAAGCGAATGGGGAAATCGTGGTGGCACTTGATGCGGATACACTCATCGCTGACAATGCGATTTCATTGCTAGTGAACCATTTTAAAAATGAAAATGTCGCAGCTGTTTCAGGTAATGTAAAAGTCGGCAATAAGGGGAACCTCCTGACAAACTGGCAGCATATCGAATATGTTACCGGCTTTAACCTTGAGAGAAGAGCCTTCGCTGCCCTCAATTGCATTACCGTTGTCCCTGGTGCGATCGGCGCTTGGAGAAAGACAGCGGTAGAGGAAGCCGGATACTTTCAAGAAGATACCCTCGCAGAGGATACGGATATCACGCTTACTCTGTTACGCCAGGGGAAAACGATTGAATTTGAAGAAAAGGCGTATGCCTATACAGAAGTGCCGGAAGATCTTAAAAGTCTGGCAAAACAGCGTTACCGATGGGTTTATGGAACCTTACAATGCTTATGGAAACATCGCGGGGCTTTATTCAATAAAAAACATAACTCATTAGGTTTTGTCGCCCTTCCAAACATGTGGCTGTTCCAATATATTTATCAAACCATTTCGCCTATTGCAGATTTATTGTTCATTATTGCCCTTTTTAACCCGCATCCTGAAAAAGCGGCGATTGGATTTATCCTATTTTACTTGCTGGATTTCTGTACTTCTCTCTATGCGTTTCGATTGGAAAAAGAAAGTCCAAAGCCGCTCGGTTCATTGTTCCTACAACGAATCTTGTACAAACAGCTGATGACCTATGTGGTGATAAAATCGATCTTCTCAGCCATCAAGGGTGTAACCGTTGGCTGGGGTAAATTAAAGCGCAAAGGCAATGTAACGCAGGATACTTCTATTGTGAAGATGAATGAAAATATGTAAAGACCGGTCTTTCCCATTTGGGGGAAGGCCTTTTTTTTATAGGAAAGCGGCGCGTCTTGACTAGGGACAACCGACTGTTAAAAAAACAAACGGATCACCATCTGTTGGTGACCCGTGTGGGAGAATTACATTTTATTTACGTTGTTTTCTTTTTTATCCTTACGACTCGCTGCCCTTTCTTTTGCGGCTTGAGAAACTGCTTGTCCACGGTTGGTTTTTGTTGCGGTTGCGGTTTTTTTTGTAGTTGCAGTAGTTGCCTTAGAATTGGGCTTCGCAGCTGTAGTCGTAGGTGTTGTTGGTTTTATGCTTGCTGCTGGTTTCGTTGATGTAGCTGGCTTTGTGCTTGTCACCGGTTTTGTTGCTGTTGCAGGCTTTGTGCTTGTTGCCGGTTTTGTGGATGCTGAAGTCTTTGTGTTTGTACTTGTTGTATTCGTTCTAGGCTTTGTTACTGTGCTTGTTGTTGTAGTTCTCGGTTTAGTGGTTGTAGTCGTTGTTGTCGGTGCTTTTGCACTTTTCACTGATACGGTTGTTGCAACGGGTGTTGGTGTTTCACTGGTTGTAGTTTTATAGCTGAGTTTTTTCGTATTTGATTGAACGGCTGTTGCAGCCAGATTGCTATTTTTTAAAGATACTTGGGTAACGGCATTACCATGGTCTTTTACATTCGTTGTTGGTTTCGGAATGTTTTTTTCTACTTGTTTTATAACATCCGCTTTTTCCCTGTCCGCTGATATAGGTAAAGCAATCTCCTTGGCTAATCGTTTAAGAGGTTGCTCAGCCAACAAAGCGTTGGCGACAGAAAACGTAACAGCTCCCGCTACTACCATGGCAAGGGCACCCTTGGATATTTTTTTCATGTTATTCCCCTCGTGTACTTTTTTGTGAATTCATATCAATATTATTCGAACAAGCCCAAATGTCTTATGGGGGTAGCCAGAATTTTACGATTCTATTAAAATGGCTTTTACTTTTTAAAAAATAACCAAATTGAAAAAAGTGAAAGATTCTATTTGACAAAACAATAGGTTTTATATAATAATAGTTACTGAATTAGAATTAATCTAATTTAATAAATTATATAAAATAGATATCCATACTTAGGAGGAAACTGATTATGTCATTAATAGGAAAAGAAGTAAAACCATTCACAGCAAAAGCGTACCACAACGGAGATTTCATCACTGTAAGCGAAGAAAACTTTAAAGGTAAATGGAGTGTCGTTTGCTTTTACCCAGCAGATTTTACATTCGTATGCCCTACCGAACTAGAAGACTTGCAAAATGAATATGCAACGTTGAAAGATCTAGGTGTAGAAGTATATTCCGTTTCAACAGATACGCATTTTACACATAAAGCATGGCACGATAACTCAGAAACGATTAGCAAAATCGAATATATTATGATTGGCGATCCATCACAAAAGATCTCTCGCAACTTTGATGTACTAGACGAAGAAGAAGGTCTTGCACAACGCGGTACTTTTATCATCGATCCTGAAGGTGTAGTACAAGCTGTTGAAATTAATGCAGACGGAATCGGCCGTGATGCAAGCACTCTTGTTAATAAAATTAAGGCAGCACAGTATGTTCGCAGCAATCCAGGTGAAGTTTGCCCGGCTAAATGGCAAGAAGGTTCAGCAACACTTAAACCAAGCCTTGACCTTGTAGGAAAAATTTAAGGAGTACGATGTTCATGTTACTAGATGCAGATATTAAAGCACAGTTATCCCAATATCTTAATATGATGGAGGGTGACATCCTCGTCAAAGTTAGCGCTGGATCCGATGAAGTATCTCGGGACATGTTGCTTTTAGTAGAAGAATTGGCTGCGATGTCTTCTTACATTAAGGTTGAAAAAACAGAACTAGAGAGAACACCTAGCTTTAGTGTAAATCGTATCGGCGAAGATACAGGCATAACTTTTGCTGGTATTCCTCTAGGACACGAATTTACTTCGTTAGTGTTGGCTCTATTGCAAGTAAGCGGAAGAGCCCCGAAGGTTGATCAAAACGTCATTGATCAAATCAAAGCGATTAAAGGTGACTATTACTTTGAATCCTATATCAGTTTAACTTGCCACAATTGCCCTGACGTGGTTCAAGCATTGAACATTATGAGCATTTTAAATCCTGGCATTTCTCACACCATGATTGACGGCGCAGCCTACAAAGAAGAAGTGGAAAGCAAAAACATCATGGCGGTACCAACTGTTTTCCTTAATGGGGAATCATTCGGCAGCGGCCGTATGACACTTGAAGAAATCCTTGCCAAGATGGGCAACGGAACAGATGCAGCAGAGCTTTCCGATAAGGAACCATTTGATGTCCTTGTGATCGGGGGCGGCCCTGCTGGTGCCAGTGCGGCTATTTATGCAGCACGTAAAGGCATCCGCACAGGTATTGTGGCGGAAAGATTTGGCGGCCAGGTTATGGACACCATGGGTATTGAGAACTTTATCGGTACGAAATATACAGAAGGTCCTAAATTAGCGGCAAGTCTTGAAGAACATGTCAAAGAGTACAATGTTGATGTGATGAATTTACAGCGTGCAAAGCGTCTAGAGAAGAAGGATTTTATTGCCGTCGAACTCGAAAACGGGGCTATTTTAAGAAGTAAAACAGTCATTCTATCAACAGGTGCCCGCTGGCGTAATATTGGTGTTCCTGGCGAAACCGAGTTCAAGAACAAAGGTGTCGCCTACTGTCCGCATTGTGATGGTCCATTGTTTGCAGGAAAAGACGTCGCTGTTATTGGCGGTGGCAATTCTGGTATTGAAGCTGCCATTGACCTCGCAGGCATTGTCAATCATGTAACTGTTCTTGAGTTTGCGCCAGAGCTGAAAGCTGATTCTGTCCTGCAAGACCGTCTTTACAGCCTGCCTAATGTAACGGTTATAAAGAATGCTCAAACAAAAGAAATTACCGGTACTGACAAAGTAAACGGAATTTCTTATATTGACCGTGAAACAGGCTTAGTGCATCACGTTGAACTGCAAGGTGTGTTTGTACAGATTGGTCTTGTACCGAATACAGATTGGCTAGGCGAAACCGTTGAACGGACTCGCTTTGGTGAGATCATTGTTGATAAGCATGGAGCAACCACCATTCCTGGCGTGTTTGCGGCGGGCGATTGTACGGATAGTGCCTATAAACAAATCATCATTTCGATGGGATCAGGTGCTACTGCAGCTTTAGGTGCATTTGATTACCTTATCCGTAATTAATTTCTAAACGAAGGGAATTGGCTGAATCCAATTCCCTTTCCTTTTGAAAAATCTATCAAACTATCTTGTCGTATTCGGCAGTATATTTCTCGCTTTTTTAATAAAGACAAATGATAATAACCCGATAATTGCCATATATAACTCAATCACCCATAGGTTTTTAAAATGTCCTGTTTGGAAGAATGCGAGTGGGAAGTCAATTGTTGCATGAATGAGAATTGCATAAATTACATAGGAAAATTTCTTTTTGACGACTGCTATTAATACCAATAAACTAAAAGCAATTTGCAGGAATACAGCAAAAAATCGCTCCAAACTGCCTAATAAATAAAAGGAAACCCCTTGATTTACTATCGTTTCTTTCAAACCTGCCAACTGATCAGCTGGAATACTCCCTGCTAAGGTTGACTCAAAAGTCCCCGAATTAATCATAAAAGCGAAGATCATGTTTTGCACAACCGTCATTAGCACCAACAAAACCGCTTCAGTACCGCCCCAGCCAATTCCAAACGAGATTCCCCCTTTGTAATCATGGAACTTTTTCAGAAGCCAAATAAATAATAGAAACCGTCCCAGTTCTTCAAATAAGCCTGCTGCCATGCCGCCGTATAATCCAAATAACCATGGATAGTCCGCATAATTTGGAAAGTTTGTGATGACAACTACATGCAATACTTTTTCTAAAATCTGTGTTGCGACAACAAACCCAATCGCACCAATGATCACCGGCTTTACAGCAATCCCCGTTTTCTTTCTATAAACCACAATCAATCCGACAAATAAACTAATTGAAACCACAATAGGGATAAACATCGAAATAATCGTTGCCGTACTTACCATTTATATCTCCCCTTTTTTTATATCTGTTAACTTAATTATTATCATTCTTAATAATGATAATAATTTGGATGTCATTTACTGTCAATACTTTTTGAAAAATTCCGAAGTGAAAAAACAAAATCAAAAACTTTTAAAGGAAAAGGCGGCTTAAGTACTTGTGATGACCAAAACTCCTGAAGATAGAAGTAGAAATAGTCATCATGTAGCCCATGATGACCAAACTCCCGCAAGTTTGAAGAAGGAATGGTCATCATCATGGCAATGATGACCAATCCCCCGCAAAATTGAAGAAGCAATGGTCATCATCATGCCCATGATGACCAATCCCCTGCAAGATAAAAGTAGAAACGGTCATCATCAAGCCAATGATGACCAAACTCCCGCAAGATTGAAGCAAAAATGGTTATCATCATACACATAATGACAAAAACCCCGCAAAAATGATGCGGGGCGTGACAGTGTACGTTAGATTATAAGAACAAACCTACAATAGTTCCAGTTAAGACTGAACCCATTGTTGCAACTAACAAAACCTTTAAACCAACCTTAGCTAATTCACTTGCCTTTTCATTATTGATAGCCTGTACCGTTCCTAAGATAATTCCAATTGAAGAGAAGTTAGCAAACGATACCAAGAATGCTGAGACGATACCTACAGTCTTATGAGACATATGAGGGATCATTTTCATAAAGTCTAACATAGCTACAAATTCGTTAGCTGCTACCTTCGTACCCATGACTGAGCCAGCTCTAACAATCTCACTTGAAGGAATACCCATTATCCAAGCGATTGGAGCGAATACATATCCAAGTACGCCAGTGAAAGAAATACCGAAGATTGAAGTGAAAATCCAGTTAACAGCCGCGATCAATCCTACATAAGTAATCAGCATAGCGCCTACGATTAAGGCCGTCTTTCCACCAAGCAATGTCCAGTTACCGATTGCTTCAAAAAGAGACTTCTCAGGAATCATTCCCTTAATATCGATTTCTTCATCTTCCTCTTTCCTTACAGGACAGACAATCGTTGATAGGATAAGTCCAGAGAATACGTTAATTGGTAATGCAACCAATACATACTCCGCAGGAATCATTTGCATATAAGCACCCAGGATTGAACAACTTACCGCAACAAGTGAAGAAGTAACAACAACAAACAAGCGGTTTCCAGAAAGACTAGGTATGAATGACTTAACAGAAAGGATTGCGGAAGTATCACCAAATACCATAGAATTCACCGCAACAAATGATTCAACCTTTGGAAGACCAGTTATTTTACTTACTGCACCACCAATGTATTTAATCGCCAATGGCAATATTCTTGAATAAGTTAAGATACCTAGTAAAGCGGTTACGAATACAATCATCATTAGAACATTGACAAAGAATAAATTCTTTCCTGCAAGATCACCGAAAACAAATGAGATCCCGTCATTCCCGAAAGATAGAACTTTGTTAAAGCCATCTACGATCTTGTGCAGAACTTTTTGACCAATTGAAGTATTAAGCATAAACCAGGCAATTAACAACTGAACGACTGCCATGATACCAATTGCACGATAGTTGATGTTTTTCTTATCGTTTGACATGAACCATGCAATACCTAATAGAATAAGGATTCCAACAATTCCAATTATTATTGACATATTATTTTACCTCCAAAGCATTGATTACTTGAATTACTTGACTGTTATTCTCTTTTTTAGATGAAAGCTTCAATCTGAAAAAACTTATAATAAAATAGACGATAGCTAGAATTAATACATAGGTCCAGATTTGATTAACAATCGGTGTATTCCAAACACCTAAAAAATAAAGGAGCGCTGGTATGGTCAACGTTACCCATGACTGAACAAATGCTACCAATCCAATATAATGGTCAATTTTCTTATTAAGTGCACTTGATAAAAAAAACAGAAACCATAAGAATGCCCACATGGCCCATGTTAGTGCATTGACAACATTTTGAAAGTGAATAATCGATGTTAAGGTATAAACCACCCCAATAATAGCAACCCATAGACTAAACCAACCAAGTCCGCTTCCTTCAAGCCCCTTCCATGAGGTGAATCCAACATATAAATAAGTTAACCCAAATAAGAAAATAGATGCATAATTATAAAGCTCCCAATGGTCTTGGCCCGAAACGATGATTAAATAAAATGGGATAATTATTTGAAGGCTTCCTACAAAAATATTAAAGATACCAACACTCTTGGCGTCTGCTTTTCCTAATAGCATAAAACTGTTTAGAAATAAAACTGCACCTGAAAGAAATAAACCAACATTACTCATATTAATTGCTGTGAAAAATATTTTTCACAACATTCCCCTCCTTAACCTATTCACTGCATTTTCATCTCTAGTTTCTAACACGACTTATTCTCCGTGAGCGCTTTCACTGACAAAAATTACTTTACTAATATAACATATATTTTGAACAAATGTTAAACAACAATTGAACAAAATGTAAATTTATTATTTTCCAGTTTTCTTAAAAATGCCCAATAATTTATATTTAATGTTAATTTTGCAGAATTATTTTTTAAAATTGAAATTTTGTAAAAAATTATATGGAAAAATGTAAAAAATTTTATGACGATTCACTTAGTTTAAAATAGAAGAAGGTTCGGTCACCTAATATATTTTTGAAGTGTTGATTTCAAAGTAATTGATAAAATGTAAATGAAGATGGTAAATAAAGGTGTTATAATGATGTGGTCCGAAGGATAATCCTAAAAATAATTTGAATTTTCGTGGGTGATCAAATGAAAATTTCAATAGAAGAAATAAATAAAGAACTAGCAGAAGAAATCCTCATTAGGTGTCATGAGGTAGATGATGAAATACACGAAATCGTAAACAAGTTGAAAACCGAAGATCTGATTGTACTAGGATACCAAAATGATAGGGTTCACCGTATCAATCTTAGTGATATTTATTATTTCGAGGCCGTTGACGGTAAGGTTTTTAGTTACTGCAAGGATGATGTGTTTGAGGTAAAACAAAAGCTCTATGAGTTAGAGGAATTATGCAAAGAAAAGAACTGTTTTCGTCCGTCCAAGTCCACGATTTTAAACATAGCTAAAATTTCATCTATTTATCCTACCATAAGCGGCCGATTCGAAGCGGTGCTTGAAAACGGGGAACGTGCTGTTGTATCAAGGCAGTATGTGCCTGTCCTTAAAAATAAGCTTGGATTGTAAAGAGAGGGATAAATATGAAGATGTCCGAATTTATACAAAAGATTATGAAGGATTTCTTGATGATCTTCGCATCCATCATCATTATTATTACTATTTTGCGACAAATCTATTATCCCCATATGTCCTTTGATTTAAAGTCGATTTACATCATTATGGGTTTTTCATTTATAAGTACATTCATGGGATTTATTTTGTATTCTCCTCATGAACTAAGTGAGAAGAAACTGCGTATAAGAATGGCCATTCATTTTTTCACTTTGGAAATCGTATTGATTGCCCTGGGCAGCGCTTTTGGTTTTGTGAAAAGTGGATCAGATGGAATCATACTTGCACTGCAAATAGCCATAATCTATACCCTAGTCCGTTGGCTGTCGTGGAAAAAAGATAAAAAAGAAGCAGAAAATATCAATGAAAAACTAAAGGCATTAAAGAGTAGTCAGTAAAATCATAAGGCTGCAGTCGTCTACGACTGATTATTTGGCGGTAAGCTTTCTAGCTTACCGCTCTTTTTTGCATCTTATTTGCCTGTGGATACATCTTACTGTTTTTCTATATACTTCCTTTCAGCGATTTTTTATGATGAGTTCATAAAGAATGACTTTGAAGGAGATGGAGTAACCACATGGGAACTTTATTATTATTGATCGTTTTGATGTTGGAGATTGGTTTTGCAATCTACTGTATCGTAACTAAACAAAACCATAAAAAATTAAAAAATTGGATCAGGATCGCTATATTTATCGCATTTGTCCTGCTCACACTTTCATCGGTGATTGTTTGGAGCTTCCGCTGGATCATGCTTGCCATCCTGCTTTTCATACTAGCCGTAAAGGCAACGGTTTCTCTTATCCGCAACAAAACGAATAACCCAAAGTACAAAACTACTAAAATTGTGTGGAAATCCATTATGGTGATATTGGCATTGGTATTGGCCCTTGCACCTGCAGTAGTTTTCCCACAGCATAAATCACCAAAAGTAACAGGTAAATATGAAGTGGAAACTGCTTCGTACACTTATATTGATAAAAACAGGATAGAGGAATTTACCGACAACGGCGATAACAGATTTGTTAATGTGGAATTTTGGTATCCTAAAAATGTAAAGGAAACATGCCCTCTTTTGGTGTTCTCACATGGGGCATACGGTATTAAAGCAAGCAATAGCTCTACCTACACTGAGCTAGCAAGCCACGGCTATGTAGTCGTTTCTATCGACCATCCCTATCACTCCTTTTATACAGCTTCAGAGGATGGAACGCGAACTTTTATCAATTCAGATTATAACCATGAAATCGAAAATCTCAATAAAGAAGGCTTTTATACGAAGGAAGAAGAATATGGCCTCATTCAAAAATGGATGAGACTGCGAACAGACGACATGAATTTTGTCATTGATACAATCCTTAAAAAAGCCAAAAATGACAATAGCCCAGTTTATCAACAGATTAATACAAAGAAAATTGGTGTATTCGGGCACTCCATGGGCGGCGCAGCAAGTGTTTGGCTAGGCAGAGAACGTAAAGATATAGATGCCGTTGTAAATATTGATGCCCCGTTCTTTAGTGATCTTGTTTATAAAAACGAGATAGCTGATTATGTGGCTAGAGAGGAAGCCTTTACCACTCCACTCCTTAACATATATTCTGACGATGTTTGGGGGCTGCTCGACAGCAACTCTACTTATGTTGCGAACAAACATAATAATGAAAACTTCAAAGATGCCTATACTGTTCATTTCAAAGGGGCAAAACATTTAAGCTTGACCGATTTACCGCTTTTTTCTCCTCTACTTGCAAATATACTGCAAGGCGGAAAAGCCGACATTGATAACTATTACTCTATTGAAACGGAAAATAAACTCATTCTGCAGTTTTTTGACGATGAATTAAAGGGCATTGGTCATTTTACGCCCGAAGAGACATATTAATGACTAAAGGCTGAACTATATACATATAAAATGTATATAATTCAGCCTTTTCTATTTTACCTAGATATTTTTATTAATAAAATAATTTAAGTGGTTGTTAATTTGGCATAGATGATAAAGAACAGGGTTAATTCCCCTATTACCACAAGATATGGTACTACTACTATTAAATTAATAATAAAAAAGACTGCTAAAATCCCCAAAAATAACCCTAAATGATAAATTTTCAATCTGTGGTGTTTATGTCTATATTGGTGGAAAACAAAAGTAGTTGATATGAAATAGAGCAAAACAGAGCAAAAAACGAAATACAGAATAAATGAATAATGGACTTCTTGTAAAAACAATAGTCTAATCGACGCTGCTATCATGCTCAAAGACATTAAAATAAACAGGTGACCGTAAATAATGGTTTGGCCGATTGTTTGTATCGATTTGTCAACTTTCTTCTCCACATTATCGAAATACTGCCACCACATCGCGATTAGCAGGAAAAATGATATGGCCGAAAAGCCTATTGAATTCCAATTTCCTTGTTTAGGTTGAATAACCGCAAGGGTGCTGACAAGTGCTTCACCAAAGAGAATAATGGTAAAAAGACCAAATCGCTCTAATAAGTGCGCCGTATTTGTAGGTACCTTTACTAAATACTTCCGTCCAGATATTGGAACCATCATATCAATAATGATACCCGCATATAACACAGCATAACGAAGCCAAGAATCAAAAAAGAGGGAAAGTAGTGATATAATGATTCCAATCCAAAAATACCTTCCCAAATATCGGGCTGCTATTTTTCGAAATCCCTCTTCTATACGCTGGACAATAAGATATTGGGTCGCTGTCACTGCCCTTAAGCCAATATATCCAATTAAAAAAGAAAGATAATATTGATCAAAATCAACTGATAAGCTTGATGTCATTATTAGGACAAAGAACATCTGTATGATCAAAAATAATCGCTGATGAAATAAATCTTGTCCAAACCGGTTTACAAACAAGGTTTGCCCTACCCAAGCCCACCAGATAGGAATAAAAATTAACACAAACTTAAATAAAAACTCTGTATGGATATATCCATCTTCAACATGAAGTAAAACATGGGTTGCAGCCGCAACAGCCGCCACAAATAACAAATCATAAAAAAGCTCTAACCACGTAACCTTCTTTTCTTCCATGTTGTACTCCTTCCTGTCCCATAATAGATTTAAACTTCTCAAAAAAATTATGTTCTTCATATCCTATTGGTATTGTAACGAATAAAGACGATCATATTTATAAATTCAATGAGATTTAATTATTTCCTCTTAAAAATTAAAAGAGGTCATTCCATTATAAAAATAGCCCCTAACTTTTATAAGTTCGGAGCTAATTATAACAGCATGAAATTAAATTCAGCGTATTCCCACAAATCGTTTATGCTCCTTAATCACCAACTGAATAAATTTTTCCCGCTCCCATTCACTGCTTTTAAGAATCTTAACATTTTCAGGCTTTTTCAAAAAACGCTTTACTTTGTTGTTGTGCCAAATGATGTAATTATATCGAACATCTTTTTCCAAATCGGCAAACCATTCTTCTTCCTTTAACTCATCAATATTTTTTTCAAGCTTTGACTTCGGAGTAGGAATCACTGCTTCTATTAGACCGCCAATCAAATCACCAATTAAATCAACTATCAACATTCCCACTACTCCTTGTCATGAAGATGAATTCGTATAGCAATTAAATAATAGTACTCTAAAGATTGAAAGTAAATATTTAACCGGAACAGCATGCATCCTTGGAGGTTTTTCGATCTTTTTGTAGAATCAATTAAACTCCGAGTTTTATTGAAAGGGGGAATTGTGGATTGGTTACAACCACTGATGACATTGAGAGGTCGGAGCAAACTCCCTTGTCTAAAAAGTTAATCTTATTAATGTCGATCGCCTGTGGGATGGCGGTGGCAAATCTTTACTACAATCAGCCGCTCCTTGCCGACATGGGTCGGACATTCCATGCAACCGCTCATCAAGTCAGCAACATCGCAATGTTCACCCAAATTGGCTATGCTGTCGGGATGTTTATATTCGTACCTATGGGCGACATGCAGGAGCGACGGAAGTTGATTGTAATTTTATTGATCGCTGTAACGCTTTCCCTCATTGGGGTTGCCACGGCCCAAGATCTCCTCTGGATTAACATCGCAAGTTTGGCTGTAGGAGTGACAACGGTAGCCCCACAAATCATCCTTCCCCTCGCAGCCCAGCTAGCCGCTCCCATGGAACGAGGCAAAGTGATTGGCTCTATCATGAGCGGGTTATTCATTGGGATTCTATTAGCAAGAACCATCGCAGGGTTCATTGGCGGAATCCTCGGCTGGCGTACCATGTACTGGCTTGCTGCCGTAATGATGCTGGCATTAGCGGTCATTTTGCGGACATTTCTTCCGAAAAGCTACCCTGAGTTCCGTTTATCCTATCCGGAGCTCTATAAGTCAATCGGGAAATTAATTATGACCCAGCCGATTTTAAGAGAAGCCTCATTAATCGGTGCGATGCTGTTTGGCTGTTTTAGTTTATTTTGGACGTCCCTCTCGTTTTTTCTCGAAGGAGAACCGTATCATTATGGCAGTGAAGTAGCAGGGTTATTTGGATTAGTGGGAATCGTAGGTGTAATGGGCGCACCCATCGTCGGCCGTTTGGCAGACCGATTCAACGCCAAGGCAATGGTGGGTCTGTTAATTGGGATTAGCCTATTATCTTATTTATTCTTCGGTTTTTTTGGAACATCCTTATGGGCCTTGATCGTTGGTGTAGTTCTCTTAGACTTAGGTGTTCAAGGAGCCCAAGTCTCCAACCAAACAAGAATCTATAGTTTAATTCCGGAGGCACGGAGTCGGTTAAATACCGTGTACATGGTTAGTTATTTTCTCGGCGGTTCCCTCGGTTCAAGCCTTGGCGGTTATGCTTGGAACTGGTGGAAATGGCAGGGAGTTTGTTTAACAGGGGGCGTAATGATCCTCATTGCACTCATCATCTGGGCCACCCATCGGACAAAAGAATAAATCGGAAAAGCTTAAATGAACTGTCGTTTACATTTCTACGGTTCATTTAAGCTTTTTTCAACAGGCTTCCATATTGCTTTTTTAAAAGAGTAACAGTTTTTAAAGAGTCTACTGCTGGATCATAGGTAATTTTCCCTGTAAAATAGTTCTAATTTCAATAGGTCATTCTATGAAAAAGGTACTATTTTAGTGTACTTTACTAAAGATTAATACTCTATTAATTGCGACTTTACAATTCTCCTATACTTTTAAATTGAAATACATAATCTTATAGGAGATGAATTGAGAATGAAAAAGAGTTTGATTGCTGGATTAGCTTGTCTATCTCTTGCGGTAACTTCAGGAGCACCTTATGCTGTTTTAGCCCACCCTATTGAAACATCAGCTACTGACAATGGACAAACAACCTTACGTCCTCTTACCTCTGATGTAGCCGTAATCGCACATCGCGGTGCCTCTGCCTACGGCCCAGAACATACACTGACAGCCTATAAGCAGGCTATGACAATGAAGGCTGATTATGTGGAATTCGATTTACAAATGACCAAGGATGGCCAATTGATCGCTTTGCATGATGAAACGCTCGCACGAACAACGAATGCAAAGGAACTTTATCCGGACCGTGCACCTTGGCGGGTAAAGGATTTTACTCTCGAAGAAATCAGCCGTCTCGATGCAGGTTCATGGTTTAACAAAGCTTATCCAGATAAGGCAAAAACAGAATACATTGGACAGCATGTACCGACGCTCGAGGAAGCCATCGAATTTGTTAAAAAACATGGAAATGGCAAAGTCGGCCTTTACATGGAAACAAAAGCACCAAGCGTATATCCAGGAATGGAAGAGAAAGTAATTGAAATCTTGAAAAAAACCAATGTCTTGGATGACAAAAAACTATTTCTTGAATCATTTAGCGAGGAAAGCCTTCGTAAGTTGAAGACTCTTGCACCTAATGTAAAGCTGATTCAGCTTTATTCAGGAGGTATGCTTGCAGGTAAGGATGTATATCAGGAATTCAAGCGAATCTCTGACTATGCTTCTGGTGTAGGTCCTAGTAAGGAGCTTGTTGTTCCGAAGCTTATGGAAGCCGCTCATCAAAACCAGTTTCTCGTTCATCCTTGGACCGTAAATTCTCAGGATGATATGGTATCCTTGCTCTCTCTTGGTGTAGACGGAGAGTTCACAAACAATCCTGACCTGTTGGATGATTTATTGGACAAGCCGTTTATTTCACATGGAGTGGCCAGCGGAGATGTAACCGATTCTTCAGCGATTTTATGGGCACGTACAAACGGAAAAGCTAATGTTAAATTTGAATTATCTACTGACAGCAGTTTTAAAGACAATACGATCGTCAAAACAGGCCATGCTGATGTAGAGGATGATTATACAGTAAATGTAGAGGTCACCGGATTAAAGGCTGATACGAAATATTATTACCGGGCACATGCGGTTTCCAGCATGTATTCTGTGAACGGTTCATTTAAAACCGCACCAGAGGAAAACAGCTTAAAACCAATGACAGTGGTATGGGGCGGAGATACTGGCGGCCAAGGAGAAATTCCGCCATTTAAATCTTTCAAAGCGATGTCATCTTTAGATCCGGACTTCTTCCTGTTCAGCGGGGACACCATTTATGCTGATAATAAGACACCGGCTGTACCTAACCCTCCTTCTCAAACCGTTCAGGATTTCTGGGCAAAATATAAGGAGAACCGCACGGATGCGGGATTACGCGGCCTTTTACAGAAAACAGGAACGTTTGCTATATGGGATGATCATGAAGTGACCAATGACTTTTCAGGTCCTTCCCAGCCGTTGACGTCAAATGGGTTGCGTGCGTTTAAGGATTATTGGCCAATTTCCAGTGAACGCAGTTCAGCGGACAAACTTTATCACAAGTATTCTTGGGGTAATGCCATGGATATGATCATTCTTAACAACCGTGGCTACCGCTCTCCAAACACCATGGCAGATGGGCCTGATAAAACAATGCTCGGCGAAGAACAAGTAAAATGGCTGGAACAGCAGCTTCTCGAATCAGATGCCAAAGTGAAATTTGTAGCGACTTCAGTGCCAATCTCCGTTCCAACCGGAAAGGCAACTGCCAGGGATGGATGGGCAAATGGAAATCAAGTTAACCCTAATGATGTAACAGGATATGAGAACGAGTTCAAAAAAATCTCTGATTTTATTATCGAAAAAGGAATCAAAAACGTTTATTTTGTTACAACCGATGTCCATTTTGCCGAGGTCATCAAATATGATGCAAATCAGGACGGCAAAACAGATTATCACGAATTAATCAGCGGTCCAATCGGAGCAGTGAAAATCCAGCCTGGCACATTGGATCCTACCTTCGGCCCTGAACGCTTGTATGCGGAAGGTAACTTCTTCAACTTCGGTGTGTTCCATGTAGATCCGGCCAAAAATCAAGCAGGCGTGGAAATACGCGATGAAAACGGTAAGATCCATTTCAGCCAAACTTTCCAGCTTGAAGATTAATAAAACTAATGGTTAACCAGGAGACTGATCTCCCTGGTTGTATCATACTCATGAAAGGATCGGGCCACGCCCGGTCCTTTTTGTCGCTTTGTATGATTACTCAGGCATTCTTAATCGGTCTTTACTTTTTAAATAAACCAACCTTTTTTGTAAAAACTCATTCCTATCACGATGATAGTCATTATTTCACAAATGACGGGTTTGACTATGGGAATTAGTAGAACTAGCCCGTACATGATTCTATTAAATAATAGTCCGTTAATTTGAATTTTATAAATTATTAAAAAATTCACTTGTAATCTTCCACCAAAATTGTTACTATAACGTACATGATAAATTATTATTTAAAAATACTATTGGTGTGACAATATTACTATTTGAATATTGCTCAACAATGATCAAACAGGAGGTTCTTACATGGGCAGAAAATTCATGAAATCATTACTAATCATACTCCCATTAATTTCGCAGTTAGTGGTCCTTCCTTTCGTCAATCGAATCGACCCGATTATTTTAGGAATACCTTTTCTTCAATTTTGGCTGTTTTTATGGATCATCCTAACACCGTTATGCACATTAGGAATCTATCAACTCGATAAATCGGAAGGGAGTCTTGACTAATGCAACAGGGAAATTTAACAGCTTTGTTAATCACAGCATTCATTGTCTTAACCGTTGTTTTAATTGGATTTATAGCAGGGCGCAATAAAACAGCGCGAAGCTCAGTAGAGGAATGGTCCGTTGGCGGAAGACGCTTTGGCGGATTGCTAGTTTGGTTTCTAGTAGGTGCAGATTTATATACAGCTTATACCTTTTTAGGACTTACAAGTACCGCCTATGCAGGAGGAAGTCTTGCCTTCTTTGCGATTCCTTATTGTATCATTGCTTATTTTGTTTCTTACTTTTACCTTCCTAAACTATGGAAAGTAGCGAATAAATTCAAGCTGACCACATTAGCGGATTATGCGCGAGAACGTTTTGACAGTAAACTTCTTTCTTCTATTATTGCTATTACCGGCGTATTAATGCTGATCCCATATATTGATTTACAGCTAGCCGGCATTCAAGATACCCTTCAAGTAGCTGGAACAGGTTTTATCAATGTCAAGGTAGTCGTGATTACATCATTCCTGCTAGTTGCCCTGTTTACGTTTTTTAGCGGAATCAAAGGCCCGACCTATACAGCCATCATAAAAGATGTTCTGGTCTGGGCAATTATGTTATTCCTTGTCGTGTCTCTGCCAATTATTCATTTTGGCGGCTGGAGCCCGATGATTGATACCTTTGTCAAGGAATCACCACAACTACTGACGATTCCGACAACTGGCCCGAAAGGCATTCCATGGTTCATGACCGCATCACTTGTTTCAGCCTTGGCACTATTTATGTGGGCCCACGGGGCAACAGGCGTATTCACAGCGAAAAGTGCCGATGCTGTTCGAAAAAATGCGATATTCCTGCCTTTATATAATATCGTCCTAATCCTGGTTATTTTCCTTGGCTTTGTCGCATTCCATGTATTACCGGAAGGAAGCAATCCACGGTTTGCCTTTTTAAATCTGATTCAAGTTTCATACGGCGGGATTGGACAAGGCTTAGCGTATTCAACGATCGCCTTAGCATCGTTAATTCCATGTTCGATAATGGCGATCGGTGCGTCCAACTTATTTGCAAACAACATCTATCGTGATTTAATTAATCCGAATGTAAAGGGAGCCAAATTAACGCTCGTTACTCGTTCGATGGTATTCGTTGTTATTGGATTGGCTTTATTATTTGGCTTGTTATTCCCTACCGCACTCGTATCTTTGCAGCTTTTAGGGGTGTCAGGAATGGTTCAAATTTTCCCAGCCATTGTTGTCAGCTTATTCTGGAAAAATCAAACGAAACAGGCCACAACGATTGGATTGCTCGTCGGTTTGACAACAACCTTTACCGTCTACGCAACAAACAGCGCACATGGAATTTATGAAGGATTTTGGGGATTATCAGCAAACTTATTAACCATTATTCTATTAAATCCATTCTTTGCCGCAAAGGCGAAACATCAAACGAATTCTGTAAAAGAGTTTCTCTTTAATCGATCAAAGTATGTCCAAATAAACCAGAGAAAAGGGGCATAACTTAATAATTGCTTTTAATGTAGTTACACCGTTTGGACCAATACTAGTCCAAACGGTGTTTTTTTGCATGGTTGAAATATACTAACAATTATTTTGTATACTCATCCAGGAGTTTATTTATTGATTGGTTTATTTCCTCTATATTCACATCTTTCACTTGGGCATTATTTATTTCATATTTCTTTTTTAACTTCAAAATTCTACTGACACTTTCATTTATTCTTTGTTCAGTAATTTCCCCTTTTTGGACAGCAATTTTTAAAGAAGAAATGGCTTCCACTATATCGTTATAACCATGTCCAACTAGAATAATATCGCTGCCAGCCTTGACCGATTCAACTGCAGCCCTGCCAATTGTATAATGGTCGATAATCGCCTTCATTGTCATATCATCCGTTATTACAACACCGCTATAGTCCAACTGTTGCCTCAAGATCCCTGTTATTATATTTTTGGACATGGAAGATGGAAAAGTTGCATCCAGTTTGGGCAATAAGATATGGGCAACCATAACAACATCAGCACCGCTATTGATTGCCTGCTCAAACGGGATTAATTCGAGCTCTTTTAGTTGCTGAAGGCTTTTATTCACAATCGGCAGTTCCAGATGGGAGTCAACAGACGTATCTCCATGACCTGGAAAATGCTTAATCGTTGGGATAATGTTTTGCGACTGTATACCTTTAAAGGTTTGAATACCAAGCTTACTAACAATTTCTGAATTATTCCCGTATGATCGATCCCCTATAACCGGGTTATTTGGATTGCTGTTGATGTCCAGTACAGGAGCAAAATCAAGATTGAAACCAAATTCTTTTAACTCCTTCCCTAACATCGTCCCCACATGATAGGAAAACTGAGAATTATTAATTGCCCCAATTTCTTTATTGGTTGGAAAATTAATCAAACCACCCGGGAGCCTGGTAACACGCCCACCTTCTTGATCCACTCCTAATAGAAGCGGCACCTTCTGGTCATTTTCAGACTTGATTTGATTCAAAAGCTGCACGGCTTGTGTTGGGTTTATTAAATTGTCCTTGTAAAAAATAATCCCGCCGACCTTGTATTTCGTTAGTAAATTTTTTGTATTTGTATCCATATTGGTGCCAGTTATACCTGCGATGATCATTTGCCCAATTTTCTCATCTAAACTCATGTCAGCTATGGTCTTTTGCTGGTCAGGTGGGACAGGTTGCTCGGCTTGATTTTTTACTTGTGTATAGACTGAAATATGGTCCACTTTTGGATTCGGCTCCTGCTCGGTTGGTTTTGGTAAGATCCACTTTAACTCTGTTAAAGGGTTAACCTGATAAACAAGAATGATCTGGTCTTGTGTTTCATCTTTATAGTAGCGAATCTGATTAGGTTCGCCGCCTGCCTTCTTGATGTCATTTTGGCGGATTTTTTGTAACTCAGGATTATATGACCTGATATCAGAGACAATTTCACCCAAATATCCTATGACGACATGTCGATTCTTATATTCTTCGTATCTACCACTTGCAGTTTCTGTTGTTTGGTTCGGTTCTCCCCATTTATTATATACTTCCTGCTTCTTAGCCTTACCCGAATCGAAAGGGATACCGACCACTTTTCCTTCCTTTGCCAAGGAAAAAAGTTCATTAATATAGTCATGCAGTTTCTGATTTTTGCTTTCACCTAATTTTGCTGGAGTATTGGGTGAAGGTTCAACGGATTGTTGAGAGTTCTCCGTTGTGGATTGTTTCCCTTTCCTGTCCTTATCAAAAACATAAATAACAACAACTAGAATAATAAGGAAAGATAGGATTGACAAAATAAGTGGTCTCATGATGGATTTTTTACGTTTTGACATAAAAGGATCCCTTTCTTTGGCGAACTTGCCATTTATTTATTGCTAGTCTTTCACCATGGCTTGTTTATCCATTATACCTAAATGGAGCGTTAAAGACTTGCTGTAACATACAATTATGATTCACCTACGTATATTACAGCTTTTTAATGAATCCAGAAACAACGTTTTTACGGAATAGAATTCCAAGGAATGAAGGAGATTGAATCGTGTAATTTAAAGAAATATAAATAATAGGAATCTAATGGGCTATTGCTCCGAATGGGGCTATTATTAAACTATTATTTTCTGATTTTTCGTTTAGTTTAGAAATATTATTGCAATATAAATGCCACGGATGTAAACGATTTAACACCTCCCTGTTCTTTGTTTCAGAAAATTCTATGTTACTATTTAGAAAACTTAGCAACCAAAGAACATGGAGGGTAAAAGAATGCTTAAAAGAATTCTATCAATTTTAGCAGTTGCTGTACTCTCAGTAACTGTAAGTGCTAATGTACAAGCTGCAACGATTACTGTACAAAAAGGGGATACCCTTTGGGATCTATCACGCGCAAATAATACTTCTTTAGAAAATATCCAAAAGTTAAATCATCTAACTACGGACCTTATTTACCCTGGCGATGTACTAACCATTGCACCGGAAAAACATTATACTGTTAAAAAAGGTGACACATTATGGGACATCGCCATGGATTATCAAGTAACTGTTCCTCAACTTAAAGAATGGAACCAATTAACTACCGATCTCATCCATCCTGGATTAAATCTATTAATCTATGAAGGTTTAAATACTACTACTACTAAGGTTGTAACAGAAAGACCAATCAAGCAGGTGACACAAGCATCTGCAAAGCCTGCAGCGCAGGCACCAAAGGAAAGTGAACCTGAGGTAGAAGCTGCATCAACTAGTAATACAAGTTCAAGTGAAATTACTGTGAAAGCTACAGCCTATACAGCTTCGTGTGAGGGATGTTCAGGTACTACGGCTACTGGAATAGACCTTAAATCAAATCCAAATGCAAAAGTCATCGCAGTTGACCCAAATGTTATACCGCTTGGCAGTAAAGTTTATGTAGAAGGCTATGGTGAAGCAACTGCCGGAGATACGGGCGGAGCCATTAAAGGAAATCGAATTGATGTCTTTATTCCTTCAGAGCAAGATGCAATTAATTTTGGGGTAAAACAATTAAAAGTAAAAATATTAAACTAACATGGCCAAAACCCGGCTATCCTGAGGATCTCAATTTATGTACAAAAAACTGCAATCCCTTTAAGTACCAAGGGCTGCAGTTTTTTGTACATTAACTTTATTAAATTATTCGATTGCCCACCTATTTATGATATGGTTCCCCGTAACAACTTAAGAGGCGGTTTTTAATAATATTTCCTCTTGTAATGACATAAATGTCCGGTATTGATCATCTAGGATTTCCTCTATCTACTATCAAACATCCTTTTACGACTATTTTTTCTCTACATTTTCCTTCTACTCTTAAGTTATGCTCCGCTTGTTTGATAGTCAGAGTTACTAGATCCCCCACATAAACAGGGGCGATAAAGGTAAATTCATACTGACTCAAAAACTCATGAGGTTTGAGAATTTCATTTGAAAGCACACTTAACACTCTGGCCACAGTTAACATCCCATGGGCAATTTTATTCATGAATCCTTGTTGTTTCGCCGCTTCTTTATCTAAATGAATGGGATTACTATCACCTGAAATAACCGCATATTGTTCAACGTCCTTTTCCGTAATTTGATAGGTAATCGCATTCATGACAAACCACCCAAGGTCAAATCAGATATTCCTTCAAAGCAGAGTTTTCCATCCCTATTAAATAAAAATAGAGTTTGTTTCATAAAAGTAAGGTTGTGACGTTGGTATTGATCTGTAACTTCTACTACCGCTTTGTAGATCTCTTCAATATACATTCTTTGATGCTGGATACATTTCTGTTTTCGATGAATAATAGGCTGTTTGAGTTCCCAAGGGGTTTCAAGCCATTTATAAGCGATCATAGGCATTGTTGGAGGAAGAGGAATCGTTTCGAAACCGTAGTCTTTTGCCCTCTCCGAACTCTGATAGATAGGATTTCGATCACCTATCAATTGAACAAATTGTTGCACATCATCTTTATTAAAAATAATCTCATGTTCCTTCGTTTTCATGTTACCACCTCGAATAGGACCGCTACTCCAATTCCTCCACCACTTCCAATGGCAGCCAATACATATTTGATACCCTTTCGTCTTTGAACTTCATAGAAAAGCCTCGTGATTATGATACTTCCTGAAGCTCCATAAGGATGTCCTATCGTTAAAGCTCCACCGCAAACGTTCAACTTGTCATAAGCAATGGAAAGTTCTTTTATACAGGCGACAATCTTGGAAGAGAAAGCTTCGTTTATTTCAATTAGGTTTATGTCCGCAATGGTTAATTCGTTTCTTTTTAATAAATCTTGAATCGCTGGAATAGGGGCAGCCCCTGGATAATTAGGATGTACACCTGTGACTTCACTATCCAAAAATCGTAATATGGGTTGGAATCCATTATTTAATGCTATGTTTTCTTCCATGACAAGTACAGCCGATGCCCCGTCATGTATCCCACAACTGTTGGCTGCGGTAACGGTACCGATCTTTTTAAATATAGGCTTCGCCCTATTTAAAAGTACTTCCATCTTTCTTTTCCTAAAAAGTTCTTCATCTTGGTGAAAATCACCAATTTGAATGATCTCTTGATTAAAATATCCTTTATCATAAGCTTCCCAGCTACGTTTATAACTTAATAGAGCATATTCATCCTGCATTTCCTTTGAAATGGCGTATTTTTCTGCCACATATTCTGCTGCAACGCCCATATCTGGGTCGCCAATTTTTTCAGGAGAAAATCTCGCTCTAGATGGAAACGGAGAGGTACTCGTGCTTTCTACACCACCAGCAATGTAACAACGGCCAGCACCGCCTTGGACAAAGTAACATGCCATCCGAATTGCTTCCAACCCTGCACTGCATTGACGGTCAATGGTGATTCCCGTTAATGAAAGAGGAAGTCCTGCTTCTAAAGCAGCAACTCGAGCTACGTTTCCACCTGGTCCAACTACATTTCCCAAAATGATGTCATCTATCCTATCTTCCAATCCTTTCGCTAAATGTTGGAGGAGAGGAGCAGCAAGCTTATGTGGCTGAATGTCTCGTAACATTCCACCCATTTTTCCAATTGGTGTTCGTTTCGCTTTGACAATTACTGCCCTTTTAATCACTGCTCACCTTACTTTCCATTTGTTTTATAAGCTCAGCACGAGCTATCTTACCACTCGTTGTATATGGCATTTCAGATAGAAAAAACCATTTACGAGGAATTTTAAAGGAAGATAAATGCATCTTACAAACTTTTTTTAAATCTGATGGGCTAGCCTTTCCTTTTACTACTGCAGCCACAATTTGACCCCAGTATGAATCTGATAGGCCTATTACAGCAACTTCCTCGACATCTTGATGCAAGGCAATTACTTTTTCAATTTCTTCAGGAAAAATATTAATTCCCCCATATAAAATCATATTTTGTTCACGGCCGATAATATATAAAAAGCCATCCTCGTCAAAATAGCCCATATCATGGACCGTGGCCCACCCCTCTTCATCATGAATTGAATGAATGGTACTTCCCTCATAATCAAAGTACCCATTTATCACAAATTTGCTTCTTACATATATTTTTCCGGTCTCATTTAGCTTTGCTAATTTCTGATCTGGACGCCGTATTTGTACCTCAACTCCATAACAAGGCTTTCCGACAGATGTTGCTTTCTGAATACCTTCTCTATCAGAAAGTACCGTAATGAAGCTTAATTCACTAGCTCCATAAAACTCGTACATGGTCCTATTAGGAAACATATGACGGATTTCTAGTTTTGATCTTTCAGACCATTTTGCACCAGATGAAAGAATTTTTATAGTCTTATCGATTTGGATCCCTTCTTTCAGGAATGCTTCTACCATAGTCGGAACAACATAAATGGTTGTAATGGGTAAGGACTGTATCCATGTAAGTGCTTCAATAGAAGAAAACTTTTCTAAAAGAAAAACGGTACCACCTAAATTCAAGGTGCTAATAGCTCCATACAGAAAATGAGAATGAATTAAGGCACCAGGAATAAGAACTTGATCGGATTCATCTAATCCGAAATCAAAACGATTGCAATCAAAACTTGCCACCCATGAATCTTGAGAGCGAACAAAAGCTTTTGGGTTACCGGTCGTACCAGAAGTAAATCCAATGTAAAAAGGCAGATTTTCTTCCGTTTTTCTTACAGTTGTAGGATCAAATTGAGAGATTTCCTGTAAACAATCATCCAAAATCGTTACATTAGGAATGATTTGATTGATTTGAGAGTAAATTTCTCTAGTTGTAACAATGATAGAAGGGTGGGAAAGGATGACCCTTTTTTCCAATTCGGATATATTCCATTTCAAATCATATGGAACAGCAATCCAACCAGCCATAGATGCTCCCGCAAAGAGTTGAAGGAAAGGGATACCGTTTGGCAAAAGGATTCCTATTGTTTTATTTTCTGAATAAAGAGAGTGAAGCCAATTCGCAGTTTGATTAATCAATTTATACCAATATTGATAACTAATTTGCTGTTGATTTGTATGGATCGCTATTTGATTGGGGGATAATTTTGCGAAAGTCTTATATGAATCTGTAATATTTCCCATGATATATCACCTTTAAAAAAAAGACACATCAAGGTGTCTCTTAAGATTTAGATATTTTAGTTAAGTTATTGGAATAACTTGTTGCTAATGAGCGTGAAAAAAAAGGGTGCTTTCTTAGTCTGTAAACTAAAATAGAGGCTAAAATAGCTTTTAACACATCCCCTGGTATATAAACTAAACTTAATTTTGCAGCTTCTAAAACAGGAATGTCCATCATAAATGCTTGAGCAGGAATTCCAATTAAATAGATTAATAGAATTCCAACTGTCAAATTAATCATTAATACATATTTTAATTTTAAATTTTGAAAACGTGATAGTAAATACCCAATACAAAAAGCCGTAATAGGCCATGAAATTAAATAACCAACACTTGGTCCGACAAAAACACTTGGTCCACCACGTCCCCCAGATAGAAGAGGCATTCCAGCAGCGACAAGTAATAAAAAGATGATTTGGCTCATCGCCCCTAATCTTGCTCCCAATACTCCTCCTGTAAGAAGCACACCTAAAGTTTGTAATGTAATAGGAACCGGAGTAAAAGAAAGCATAATAGGCGGAACTACGCCTAGAGCGCCCATAACGGCAGCAAACACTGCAACGAAGGTCATTTCTTTAAGTTTCATTTTTAATTCTCCTAAATGATGAATTTGTAATATTTACAACCATCATAATAATGAATCTCATATTAATTGTCAACCATATTTTCAATATGGTTGACAATTAAATTTCATTATTCAAAGTATCAGTATTATCAAGACCTTTCGAATGTACAGCTTGCTTTAAGCAAGAATATAAAAAAGGCTCGGAAACATTCCAAGCCATATGTCGATTAGATGATTAATCTCATACTCTTATCACAAATTTCACCATAAATAATGTTAATTTATAAAAAACCATCACTATTCATGGTACGGTTCTCCGTAACGATCTAAATAATTAAGAAGTTCGCCACTTTTTTGAAATCTCTTCAATGTGATGAGGTGCTGTTCTGCAGCATCCTCCTATTAGTCGTGCCCCTGCAAGGTACCATTCTTCAGATTTAAAGTCGAGCCCATTACATAATTCTTGACCATGCCATGTTTTAGTTTCTGGATTATAGGTTTCACCAGAGTTCGGATAAACAATAATCGGTTTTTTGGTGTTTGTTCGCAACTCATTGATAGCTTCCGTCACGATTGTCACTGGTGCACAATTGAGACCAATGGCAACAATTTGTTCGTTGTCACCAAACACTCTCGCACACTCTGCCAGCGGCGTACTGTCACTTATCGCTTTCTCATTTTTCAAAGAAAAGGATAGCCAGGCATATGTATCTGGAAATTCCTTCAACAATGAAGCTAATACCTTCGCTTCCTGCAGGGAAGGAATCGTTTCAAATGCTAATAGATCAGCACCTGCTTCAATCAACGCTGACATTCTTGTGCGATGAAAGTCTATTAATATTTCATCTGTAACACCGTAGTTTCCCACATACTCTGAACCATCGGCTAGGTAAGCCCCATAAGGGCCAACGGATGCGGCAACCAATGGCTTAGGTCTATTGGTTTGTGAATTTTCCTGCCAAAAATCATCTCTTGCTTTTCTCGCAAGTAGCACCGTTTTCTTAATTAGTTCTAAAGCTTCTTTCTCCTGGATACCACGCTTGGAAAAACCATCAATGGTTGCTTGATAGCTTGACGTTATGGCACAGTCCGCTCCAGCACGAAAATACTCGGAATGAACCTGATATATCAATTCTGGATTTTCTAGTAATACACGTGCAGACCAGAGGGAATCGTCCAAATTACACCCATGCGATTCAAGCTCTGTGGCTAACGCTCCGTCCAGTAGCATAATGGAATGTTCGGATAAAATAGCCTTAATAGGGTTGATTTTGTTGGACATAACCTACTCCTCTTTTCTTTAATCTTTGGGTTAAATAATAACTTGCATAGCAAAACAATATAAATGGAATGCCACTATATAAGGCAATTCGTTGTGTAGGGTCAAATGCGATTCCAATACATGAAACAAGACAAAGGATAAAGGAAGCGATTGGTACCAAAGGATAGAATGGTGTACGATAAACCAAGTCCTTTACGGAATTTCCTTCTTTAATATATTGTCTGCGAAATAAAAACTGTGAAGCACTAATACTCATCCAAACTACCACCACAGCTAGGCCCGAAATGGATACAAGTACGATATACACTGTATCTGGTGCAATAATACTTGAGAACAAAGCTAAACCACCGCCAAACATGCTAAAAATGACTGCATATATTGGAACACCTTGTTTTGTTAATTTTGCAAAAATGGGTGATATCGTATTCTTATCTGCTAGTGACCAAAGCATTCTTGAAGAGGCATAAAGACCTGAGTTTGCAGCAGATAGAATGGCTGTTAATATGACAAAATTCATAATATCCGCTGCATATGGTACGCCAATTTGTTCAAGAACGGCAACAAAGGGGCTCTCTAATACTCCTGCATCTGAAGTAGGCAATAATGCAGATAATACAACAATCGTTCCTACAAAAAAGATAATCAATCTCCACAATGTAGTACGAATGGCCTTTGGTATCGTTTTTTCCGGATTTGCTGTTTCCCCCGCTGCAATTCCTATTAATTCCGTTCCTGAAAAGGCAAAGTTAACCGCAAGCATTGTCATGACAATCGCAAAAGCACCATTAGGAAATAAACCTGCACTTGTAAAATTAGAGAAGAACGGTGCCGATGGGAAATGAGTCATCGGAAGACTACCTACCATTGCCGCTGCTCCTACAACAATAAACAGAACAATCGCTATTACCTTTATAGACGCAAACCAGAATTCAGATTCAGCGAAAAACTTAACCGTCAGTATATTTAAGACAAAAACCAAAATAGCAAACAGCAAACTCCAAACCCAGACATTAATGGATGGAAACCATCGCTGCATTAATAATCCTGCAGCCGTAAATTCAGAACCTAAAGCAACAGTCCAAGTTAGCCAGTACAACCAAGCAACTGTATACCCAGTCCCTGGTCCAATATATTTAGTCGCATAACTGTGAAAGGCACCAGTTTCAGGCATATGTACGGAAAGCTCTCCTAAACATAGCATGACGAGATAAACAACTAGTGCACCAATCAGATAGGACAGAATAGTCCCAAACGGGCCAGCTTGTTGAATCGTGTAACCCGAACTTAAGAATAATCCGGTTCCAATCACTCCGCCGAGCGATAGCATAACTAAATGCCGTGTCTGCATTTTTCTTTGAAATTTTTGCTTGCTTTTCTTCTCCATCATAGTCCCCTTTTTCCTACATCCAGAAAAAACAAAAAACGCACTCAGATAAATGAGTGCGTTACTGACAAATAATAACGTAGCTCTTATCTATCTAGGCTTCACACCCGATGGAATTAGCACAGTGTCTTATTAGACCTGCTGCTGAGGTTTCATTGGGCCAGTCCCTCCACCTCTCTGGATAAGAAATATTTTTTTAAACTTTATCAATCTATTAAATAATTGTCAATATATTTCTGAGTTTTTTAAAATATTAAAACCTTATAAGCAAAAAATATTATAATTATGCTTATCTAATATAAATTCAAGTAAAAATTTCGCCGTTACTTATGGTAAGGTTCCCCGTGACATATCTAAATGAGTTTTTCAAATTAATAGAATAAACACCTATAACAGATAGTATCATCTAAATAATTGTTTTTGGCATTTTTAATGATGCTCTGTTTTATTTGCAAAAAACCCCCATGGTTATAACTCAATCGTTTTTTCAAAAATAAATACAGATACAGCCATATCCTCTTCAATCTTTGCATCCGAAAATAAATGAAGCAGTTTTGAACCTACGATCTCCTCCATTCCCTCAGGTATTTTCTGCTTATATATATCCCGAATCATTTCGGTTCGGGCACTATGAATTACTTTTTTACCCTCTTGAGATTGTGCAATAAATTTTTCTGTTGGAGTTAGAATACCATACATGGTTGTGATAGCCATATTATCTACAAAGTGAGTAAAAATTCGCTCTGGTCCCTTCCCAAAAATCTCTTTCCGCATTTTCCGTACAATATCATTAAACGCTGTTTCCTTTTTCCCCATGTCTCTCCTCCTAACAACTCGATACTATACAACAAAGTCTACAAAAAATTCAACCAGTCCTAAATTTGTCTTGTTTTTCTGTTTGAGAGGAGTATAATCAATGCCGTTGGACAAAATTTAGACAAATTTTATTGATGGAGCCCTAATAAAACTTTTTGTTAGAACTCTATTTATTATTTCCAATGGAATGATTTATTAGTAGGCAATGCTAATTGATTACTCCACCACAAACTGTCGTCTGATGAGACGATTTCTTGTGGTGGAGTTTTTTTTGTTTAAAAATGGAAAATAATGTTTTTCTCTCTTGCAAAGTATTTTCCTACGTTCGTATTTACGTTTGAAAAGATTAGGAAAATAAATTATTGATATCAGGAGGTTTTTAAAGGAATGTCTTGGATCGTCCTTCATTTTATCGGAATTATTTCATATGCAGCAAGCGGGGCTTTTGTAGCCCTTGAAGCAGAATATTCCTTTGTTGGGGTTTATGCATTGGGTTTAACCACAGCCTTTGGGGGAGGGATCGTACGAAATTTGATTATCGGTGTCCCTGTTTCAGAGCTTTGGGACCATTCCATCATTTTAACAGTTTTAATAACGCTGACATTCATCGTACTATTGCCGCTAAAGTGGATTAATCATTGGAAGCGGTGGAGTTTATTTTTTGATTCCATTGGTCTTGCTTCCTTCGCTCTTCAAGGAGCAATGTCAGCCCAAGAGGTTTTTTCTAATGATTTGGGCGTAATGGTCTTGGCGTCGATGTTTACCGGCGTTGGAGGGGGGATGATTCGTGACATCATCGCAGCCCGAAAACCCCTTGCTTTAAAGGAAGAAATCCATGCAATTTTAACAATTTTATGTGCCATATGTATTTGGCTGGGTTGGAACACCCCCATTCAGTTGACGCTGATTGTCCTTATTGTTATAGCGTTACGCATGTCTGCTATTCGCTATCAGTGGCGGCTCCACTTACCCTGCAATCATAAAAAGGGTAGGAAAACACAGATACGTATTTCTCTAGGTAGGAAATCTATAGAAAAGCCAATCTATGAAAAAGGCAAATAAAGATTTACTAGTCCAATTCTTATCGTTATCACTTTACTATTTAAGCTTTAAAAACCATAAAAAGATTAAGGCCCAGTAGTCAGCCTACTGGGCTATAACAACATACTAAAGAAAAATTTATAAATTTTTCGGGTTCCTCTTCACTGCATTTGAGAAGTTTTATATTTTCAGGCTTCTTTAGGATTTTTATTACTGGCAATTAGTGAACAAGATAGGATTTTAACAAAAATAATATAATCCCTCAACAAAGGCTTAATAATACTTTCCTATTATTAGTTTGGAAAATATTATTATTTTGGAGGAATAGAAAATGTTACATAAATTGAAACCACTAACCGCCCTGGCGCTCAGCTTTTCAATTTTATCTCAAGGTTTGTCAGTAGATGCTAATGAAAAAAGAGACAACAATGAGGGGAATTCAGGCGGCCGGTGGTTGAGCGGAGAATATCATGCGCATACCACTCAATCTGACGATTCGGAAGGATCTCAGACGCTTGAAAGAGTACTAGACAATACGTTTGATAAGTATGGGATGGATTGGATGGCCATTTCTGATCACTTGCGAATGTCTTCCCGGGATGATGTAGGAAACCCGATTCCGGGCGGTCCCATTCCGCTGTCTCAGGGAATCATTCAATATCAGGCTCCAAAGATAAAACAACTGCAGGAAGCAGGGAAATATAAAAATAAAATTATCTTTTCAGGATTCGAATGGGACATGCCTACTTATGAGCATGTCGGTATCGGCATTTTGGGAGACCACCCAGGAGCAGCGGAAAGTTTAAAAGCAGGAAATCAGTTTGAGTATTTATTTACAAACCGGGATGAAAAGATGTTTGATCCGGCCGATACAGCGGTCTGGAAAGCACAGCAGCAAAGAGCCTACACAACAGCTCAGGATGCTCGGACAGCTTTAACATGGCTTGAAAAAAAGTACAAGAATACTAGTTATGCCATCTTGAACCATCCTTCGAGAAAAAGGGTGTACACCATTTCGGATTTCCGTGACTTCAATAATATCGCACCAGATGTCGTGTTTGGTTTTGAAGGTATGCCCGGCAACCAGATGGAGCCCGACAGAGGCGGCTTAAATCTTACAACGCCAGAAAACCGGACATACGGCGGTTCTGATTATATGCTTGCGAAGGTTGGCGGCACTTGGGATGCACTCCTCGGAGAAGGACGACGGTTCTGGAACTTTTCCAATTCGGATTCCCATTTCGAAATCAGCAATAATCGCCTTTACTCTAGTGGATACTGGCCTGGCGAGTATTCCAAGAATTATACGTGGGTGAACGGATACACGATGCAGGATGTTCTTGATGGCATGAAGTCAGGGAAATCTTTCTCCGTATTTGGAGACTTAATTAACGAACTTGATTTCCATGCAGCAAGCCGAGGCAGCAAAGCAGAAATGGGCGGAAATCTGCCAGTAAAAGAGGGACAAATGGTTCAACTGACAATCCGATTCAAAAGCCCGGAAAAGAATAACAATGGCGACCCGGTTCAAGTGAATCATGTCGATCTTATTTCCGGTGACGTAACAGGAAAAGCCTTACCAGGCACACCTGCATACAGTAAAAACACCAACGATACGACTAAAGTCATTAAACGATTTACAAGCAAAGACTGGAAAACGGATAATCAAGGCTACCATGTGATTACCTATAAAGTGAAAGTGAGTAAGGACCAATACTTCCGTCTAAGAGGAACGAATTTAGGAGTAAATGTCTCTGGTGAAACAAGTAATGGTGAGCCATTGATCGATCCAATGACTAATATTGAGGACAATGAAACTCGTTTTGCCGAAATCAACAAACGAAACTATAAAGATCTTTGGTTTTACTCAAACCCCGTATTTGTCAGCGTCCATGATGAGAAACATAACTCTGTGAACAGACAATAATTGGTTGCTAGTTAAATGCGATTAAAACATCATGCAGGCAAAACAGGTTACACGAATTAAGCAGCAGTGAAAATCCAGCCTGGATCCTATCTTTTCAGAATTCGGTAGACGTCTTATAGCAAAAAGAGGGGCATCATCCTGATAAAGGAGGAAGCCCCTCTTATTTTATTGTCCTATTCCTTGCTATACGATAATCGGAAGGGCTAAACTCCATATATTTTTTAAACATGCGGCTAAAATAATTGGCATCATCGAATCCTATTCTTGCTGCAATCTCGCTTATTGGCAAATCTGTCATCTCTAAATATGATAAAGACATGTCAATTCTCATTCGATTTAAATAATCAATCAAACTACTCCCTACTTCTTTCTTAAACAAATGACTAAAATGATGCCGGCTCAAGCAACAATATTGTGCTACTTCATTTAGAGAAATACTCTTCTGATGGTTTTCTTTTATATAACGGATGGCTTGTTGAATTAAAGGAGTTACTTCATTTCGATTCGTGTTTTCTGATTGCTCCGTAAGCCAAACGGCATATTCACAAACCTGCTTGACACATTTGTCGTAACGAATAATATGATACAAGTTTTGAATAAAATTAGTATTATTGGAATGGATCGTTATTGCATTTGCACCTGAATCTATCACCCGTTTAGACAATAATAAGACGATGGACACTACTTCTGTTTTGAAAATATCCTCATTAAAATGACTAGCGACTGCTAATTTTTCCATGAGTTGTTTCAAATTAAGAATAATCCCTTCTATATCTCCAATTTTAACAAGTGCAAGCAATTCTGCCTTTTCTTCATTAAACGGATTTATTAGTGGTTCCTCATTATTTCGTTTCATTTCGTAATGGAAGATTAATTGATTCCCTTGGAAAAAGCGGCCTGACATCGATTTCCTTGCTTCTAAAAAGGATTGGTACAGCGCATAAGGATCTCGATAATATCTGCCAATACCTATGGATACAGAAAGATCAATACAATTGGTAGCAAGTTGAATTTCTTTCGCCATATGAACCATATTTCTATTAAACACATTTACGGAATCCTGTTCTTCCAATTCTAAGAGAAGAGCAAGAACACCCTCTTCGATCCAATTCCAAAGAAAAGGAATACTTACAGTTTCCTCAATTTTCCCCACTAGCTGCTGACCAACCTCTTTTTTCCACTCCAAAGAATTCCCGCTTGCCATATCTGGATAACGGTCGATTGAAATAACCATTACTAAATGTGGATGAATAGAAATTCCGAATTTTTGTTGTAATTCTGTAAATGTCCCTTCATGAACAAGCGTTCCAGAGAGTAGAAGATGGGAAAAAGCTGCGCTGTTTGAATCTTGCTTCATAATTATTCCCCTCGTCCGTCCTGTCTTCTAAGTTAAAGAAAAGGAAGAAGCTTTCAGCGGCTTCCCCCTTAAACAATCAATATTCTATTTCTCCAATTAACTCTTCGACTAATGTAACGATTTCTCCTTCTAGGATGTGGTGGAAAATGATTTCGATATCAGGATGGAAAAATCGGTCCTCTTTTACTGTTGGTACTTTCGCTCGGATAAACTGATGAACTTTTCCGGTTACCGGTGATGGACTCAATGATTCGTGGAAATCCAAAGCCTGCGTGCCTAGCATGAGTTCAATCGCTAAAATATATTGAAGCTTCTTGGATACTTGATAGGCTTTCTTAGCAGCAAAATAGGCAAAACTCACCACATCCTCTTGATTCGCACAAGTCGAGACATTATCAATGGTAGCAGGATGTGAAAGAACTCTGATTTCATTTAATAATCCCGCAGCTGTGTATTGTGGAATCATGTAGCCATTATTCAAGCCAGGATTGGCCACTAAGAAGCTGGGCAGTTCGCTTACATGATAATTCACTAGGCGATCAATCCGACGTTCCGCTATCTTGGCTAAGTTCGCCATCGCGATACACATCGAATCTGCATCCATTCCAACAAAAGAGCTATCGAAGTTTCCACCCATTAACGCAATTCCATCGTTCCCTTCCGGCCAGATGATTGGATTATCACTAGTGGACTGCATTTCATTCATCAAGTTTTCCAACGCATTTTTCATTACCTTTTTTACCGCACCATGAACTTGTGGAATACTTCGTAGACTCAGTGCATCTTGTAAACGATAATCCTGGTACTGTTCAACAATTTCACTGCCATGAAGAATTCTTGCTAGATTTCGAGCTGTTTTACTCTGTTCCTCATGTTTTTTTAAGGAATGAAGGCGAGTGTCGAATGCTTTTATAGTTCCTTTTAACGACTCAAACGACATAGCCCCCGAAATATCTGCGGTCTTCACAGATTGAATCGCATTGTATAAAGCGAGAGCGGCAAACGCAGTAACTGAAGTCGTACCACTTAAAAGGGCTAGTCCTTCTTTGCAGCCTAGTACCACTGGTTCCAGCCCTGCTCTTTCTAAGGCTTCACAGCCTGAAAGGAGTTCTCCATTATACCAAGCTGTCCCTTCACCCATTAATACTAAAGCAATGTGGGCTTCAGGAGCAAGATAGGCCACTGAGCCATCACCAGGTACAACCGGTAAGATGTCACGGTTCAATAATTCTGCCATTAATTCTAAAACCGCTAAACTGACTCCTGAAAATCCATGCCCTAACTGGTTTAGGATCATTAACTGAATAGCTCTAACCACTTCCTTTTCCAGCGGATCTCCGACCGAAACAGCATGCGATCGAACAATATTGCGTTGTAGGATTTCTGCATCGTTCTTCGAGATTACTTTTGTTACATTGCTGCCAAATCCGGTCGTCACTCCATAAATCGCGCGTTCTTCTTGTAAAAACTTTTCGATTAATTCACGTGAGGTTTTCACCCTGTTACAATAAGTTTCTGTAAATGTAACCTGAGCTGGATATCTTGCAACAGCTATCACCTCATGAATCGAAAGTTCCTGATCTCCAAGAATAACCTCTTTTATGTCCTTTGGGTGTAAGTTTTCATTCTTGGTCATCTAAAACACCTCTTGTCAATCTTATGATAAATTTCTTTTACTTGAAAGCGGAGAATCTATGATTGGAGAGCTCCCCGTTTCAAGGTCTGGGTTATCTACTTCACCCATTGACAGATACTTGGTTTCTGGTGCCCACGCAATTGAGACAATCGTTCCAATCAATAGAATCGCACTCATCGCAATCATAGATGGTCCCATTCCCCATGAACTAACACTTACAGGTAACAGAAAGGTTCCGATTGCAGAACCAATGCGGCTAACAGCAGTCGTAACGCCGACGCCTGTTCCACGAATTTCTGTAGGGAAAAGTTCTGCAGGATAGATTAACGTAAGGTTGGAAGCAGCAGACATCACAAATGTGAAGGTTGCAAATACAATAATTGCTATAGTATGTGATTCTTTAGGTAATACACTTAATATAAATAAAGAGACGGTAAGAATGATAAACGTATAAATGGTGAAGCCTCTTCGTGTAAGCTTTTCCGTACACCAAACACCAACGATGGATCCAACTAGTAGGAAAAGGTTCAGCTGCATATCAACACTAAACGTTTCTTCAAATCCCATTTTACTTAATATGGTAGGGAGAAAGGTATAGATGGCGAAATACGGAACAACCTGACATAAATAAAATAAAGATCCAAATGTTGTCCGCTTCCAAAGATGCTTACTAAAAAGATCGACCATACGGAAAGCTGTTTTGGAATTTTCTTTAATCGTTTCATCCATTATGGCATTGGGGCCAATATATTTTCTTACGATGGCACGCGCCTCTTCCGCACGTCCCATTTTAAGTAACCAGAGTGGCGATTCGGGAGTTCCAATACGCAAAATTAGTACAATAAAAGCGGGAATAGCAGCACTCACAAGCATCCATCGCCAAGAATCCGGCCCTGATTTTTGTAAATAAAAACCGACGATATTTGAAACTACATACCCGACAGTCCAGAGTACATTTAAAGAAGAAAGCAATAATCCTCGATACTTTCTAGGCGCAAACTCAGCTAGTAAAGTCGAACCAACGGCATAGTCTCCTCCTAAGGCAATTCCTATTAATAAACGTAAAATGAATAGCGTCCATGGGTCATGTACAAAAAACTGTAAAGCAGAGGCAATCGTTATAATCAGAAAATTTGCTAAGTAGATTTTTTGCCTGCCAATCCGATCAGATAATCCTCCTAGAAATAGGCTCCCAAAAAAGAGACCAATTAAAGCAGAGCTTCCGATTAAACCTTCCCAAATAGGTCCTAGTTTCATTTCTGGCCCTAATAAAGAAAGCGCCATTCCAATAATTCCTAAAGCAAAACCATCCGAAAAGTTAGAACCGAAAGTAAGGGCCGTAATACGAAGGTGAAATTTATTAAGTGGGGCATCATCCATTAAATATTTTTGATTGCTCATAAAAAACTCCTTTTCAATTTTTTTAATTTTTCTGAAAAATTTTTCCAAAAAAAATAACTTTCTTCCTTTCATCCTTTTTAAAGCGTTTACACTTTAGCTAACTAAATTATAATGTTTTGAAATAGAGAAGGCTCTAGATAATCATTCGAACTATTAGCACAATATTGCTATTGTAAAGTGAGTTCACCATCAAAAAAAGAAGGAGATCTCGTTAAGAGTCTCCCTCTCTGACTTAATATTTTTAAAATCGTTGAAGTGCAAACATCGAGATATCATAATTTGCTTGACCTTCTGTAACTAGATCACAAATAACTTTTCCTATGACGCTTGAAAATTTAAAGCCATGGCCGGAAAAGCCTGCAGCTATTATGATATTTGAAAATGCAGGGTGACGGTCAATGATAAAATGTTCATCTGGCGTCAGTGTATAAAGACATGTCTTTCCTTTAATAAGAGGGCCATTGGCTTTAGGCAGGTACTTCTTAATAAAATCTCGACACCCATTCTCGTCTGATGAACCCACTCCATATTCCCGATTGAAACTATCCGGCTCTACCATTTCGCCTCCATCATGTCTTCCAATCTTTAATCCACTTCCATTAATAGATGGAAAGCCATAAAAATGTTCATTTGATACTTCCATACTAAAAGCAGGAAAATGACTAGAGTCATAGAGACGCTCATCGCATTCAAACCAGGAGACGGTCTTACGTGTCGGTTGAAGAGGAAGTTCAACCCCTGTTCCCTCAAGGATTTTCCCTGTCCATGCTCCCGAAGAGACAATCACATAATCAGCCGTATATTGTTTATGTTTTGTATGTACGATGGAACCTTGGGCAAACTTCTCTATTTTCTCCACTTTTGTATGAGGTACTAAGGTCATCCCATTGTCTAAACCTTGCCGGCGATAAGCTCGAATACATTCTTCACTAAAAAGCACCCCAGATTTTTTTTCTAAACACCCAACTAGACCCTCTGGTAGAGAAATGCCTTTCCAGCGATCATTAATCGCATCACTTGTTAGGACTTCCTGTGGTAAAGAAAATTCCTTGGCACTTTTGATTACCTCTTCGATAAAGGGAGAGCCCTCTGCACCTACACACAAGACACCTGTAGGAGAGAACAACTCCATTCCTGATTCTTGTTCTAACTCCTGCCACAATTCTTGGGCCCCAAGCGCAAGCGGAACATATTGCCTTCCTTCTCCATATGCATGACGAATGATTCTCGTATCTCCATGATGACTTCCAAAGCTATGTGGAGGATCATTAGCATCTATTAATAAGGTCCTTTTCCCACGTTTTGATAAGTAATACCCCGCAGCCATGCCCATCGACCCTGCGCCTACAATTACAACATCATAGTGGTCCATCAAATGAATCACGCATCCTTCCATTCTCTTATTTTAAGTATGAAATAATAATATCAGAAAATTCTTTTAGATCGGAGGATTTTACTATCCTTAAAAATTAAGTCATGTATAAATGTGCTCTTTTTTATTCAATTCTTGCTCCTGATTGATTCTAAATCTATACATTCAAAAAAACCTACAAAGAACAAGCCTTTGTAGGTTAGTTGGAGATTATATTAGTTTTTTTAACTAAACTTATACTGCTTTTGTATCAATCTCTCTCTCTATTTGTACTGATGTTCTAGTAATAGAACTGACCGCGAACATGAAAACAATGTTAATGACAAGGGCCGCGATACCGACATCGAGATCTTTTATAAACGAAGGGGCCTTCGGAAAGAACGTCGCCATAGTCGAACTGGTTAGGGTCACATAAGCAACCATGATGACACCGGATATAATCCCTGCTGCTGCACCTGCTTTAGTAACGGGGTTTTTCTTCCATAAACTTAAAAACAGTGGTGGGAATAGTTGCAACACAAAGCTGTAAGCCATAATCAGTAAGGCAATAATACTGTTTCCTCCGAAAAAAGTGAAAAATAAGGCGATTAGAGCCACGATTGGGACACACATCCGCGTGTAGCGTCCAATTTGCTCGTCGGTGGTATTCGGTTTAATCGATTTATAAATGTTTTTCGTTAAAATCGTCGCTGCCGTTAGTAATAACATTGAACACGGGACCAATGCGGTTAAGATACCGGCGGCTCCTATGACTCCAACCACCCAAGGGTCGAATGTTGCTTTAGCGATTTTAAAGAGAGATAAATCTGTATCTGCGCCTTGTAAATTTGGAATTTGTAAAAGTGCCGTGAAGCCAATGAATAAAATGAATACCAATATAATTTGGTACAGAGGCAAAATTGCTGCGTTCTGTCGCAATGTTCTTTCATTTTTCGATGATAAACTGGCACCGAAACATTGAGGCCACATATATTGTCCTAATCCGATCGTTAAACAGGTTGAAATATACCAGGATATACTTAAGCCTTCGTCAGGCATTAATAAGAACTCCGGCTTTGCCGCATCCAATGTTTCAAACATCGGCTTAATGCCGCCATAATAATGATACGGTAAATAGAAACCTAAAAATAGAATAACACCGAGAAGGAGAATGTCTTTTAATATGGCTGTTGAGGCTGAACCATGAATACCGGACAATGACACAAAAATCGTGACGGCAACTACCCCAATACATACAGCTAAATTCGGTGAAATTGCGCCATAGGAAGCCTCTGACACAATGATTTTAAGACCTTTTAACTGTAAAACGATATAAGGAATCATTGAAACGACCCCGACAATAGCGACTAATAACCCAAGTGGTTTACTGTCATACTTCTTTGCAAAAAAGTCCGATTGAGTAATCACTCGATGCTTTTTGGCATAACGCCAAATCGGAGGCAAAATCCAGAACGGCACAATATAACAGAAGGCGTTAAAGATATAAATGATGGGACCTCCCATTCGGTAGGTTCCTCCTGTTCCTCCGAGAAATACATAGGTTGTAAAAATTTCACCGGCCATTAACACAAACATGACGATTGGACCAAAATTACGGCCACCGACGGCCCATTCTTCGAGTTGTTGTCCTTTGCGGGCACGAATCCCTAAATAGAAAGCCAGAAGAAAAGTACCTATGAGAATGATGATAGAGCTGATCATTTAGTTTCCTCCTGTCTATCTAATAAAATATTAGTAATCAATAAAAATACTGAAGTTAAAACTAGCCAGGCAGTCGCCCAAAAAACAATGAAGGGTAACCCAAATATATAAGGCTCGATCCGGTTTACAACCGTGAACGCACCAATGATAGGAATTATTGCAAGGATCCAAATTAAAACTTTCACTTAGAAATTCCCCCTCATGGATATTAGTATGAATTTTCAGACTTTATACTCTTTGCTTATTCCGAATTCTAATAGAGTAGATTATAGACTATTAAAAAACAAGTGATTTTAGCATCAAATTTGAAAACGCTTTACATTTTAAAAACAAAAATATAATGAGGATTACATAAAAGGCCGTTTGAGACCTTTTATGCAATACATAATACCGTAGATGAATCTATCAGTCTATCAACTTTTCACCTGTTGGGAATCAACGAAAGACTTAATCAGTTCAACGACACGGTTTCCTACATCGGCTGTAGAAGAAATGCCATTCATATCCGGTGTCAAAACCTCATTTTCTACCAAAAGTTGTTCGATTGCATCCAACACGAGTTTTCCGTATGCTTCATAGCCGAAAAAGTCGAGCATTTGGCTTGCGGACCAAATAGCGGCAAGCGGATTGGCAATCTGCTGTCCAGCTATATCCGGAGCCGATCCGTGAATCGGCTCAAACATCGAAGGAAAGTTTCTTTCCGGATTGATATTCGCTCCAGCAGCGAGTCCGATCCCTCCAGCGATTGCAGCACCCAAATCCGTTAATATATCACCGAACAAGTTCGAGGTCACAACGACTTCAAAGCGTTTTGGATCTTTAATCATAAGCATCGCCGCCGCGTCGACAAGGTAAGTTGCAGTTTTGACTTCCAGAAAATCTGCGCTCACTTCTTCAAATATCTGATCCCAAAAAACCATCGAGTAATTAAGGGCATTTGCTTTAGAAATGCTCGTCAGCGACCTGCCTTCTTTTTTCGCCGTTTCAAACGCGTATCGAATGATTCGCTCCGTGCCTTTACGGGAAAAAACACCGTTTTGCAGGACAACTTCGTGTTCCTGCCCTTTAAACAGCCAGTCACCTGCGCCTGAATATTCACCTTCAGTATTTTCACGAATGAATAGCATATCGATTTCCTCGCGTTTCACGTCGACAAGCGGTAAGTGCGCACCTTTTAACAGGGTTACAGGCCGAATATTCACATACTGATCAAAGCTTTTTCGGATTTTTAACAATAGATCCCACAGAGAAATATGGTCTGGGACTCCGGGAAACCCGACTGCTCCCAAATATATCGCATCAAACCCTTTCAGCTGCTCGATACCATCATCATCCATCATTTTTCCATTTTCTGCGTAAAATTCGCATCCCCATGGAAAATAAGTGAAATCAAATTGGAAACCCGAATCAAGTTCTGCCACTTTTTTTAATACTTTGATCCCTTCATTAATTACTTCAGGGCCAATGCCATCTCCAGCGATAACTGCTATTTTAAACTGCTTCACAATGATCTCCCTCGTTTTTTAGCCCTGGTTCCAAACAACCAATTTCAATTCAGTCATTTCTTCCACAGCGTATTTTATTCCTTCACGGCCGGTCCCACTTTCTTTTACACCACCGTATGGCATTTGGTCGACACGATAGGTCGGCACGTCATTAATAATGACGCCGCCCACATGCAATTCCTGTGATGCAAACAAAGCATTTTTCACATTGTTCGTATAAATGCCGGCCTGCAAACCGAAGCGAGAATCATTCACTTGCTCAATCGCTTCTTCAACCGAACGTACTTTGTTAACAACGACAACTGGAGCAAAGGCTTCCTGGCAAGAAATTTTTAATGAATGGTCCGCATCGGTAATTATCGTTGGCTCCAGAACGCCATCCTGCAGTTTGCCGCCCGCTGCTATCGTTGCATTGCTGCCTTTCGATTCTTCAATCCAGCCCAGTACACGTTCCGCTTCCCCTCTAGAGATTAAAGCTGAAATATACGTATCCGGATCAAGCGGATCACCGATTTTCAGCTTCTTCGCAGCTTCAGTGAATTTCGAAACAAATTCTTCATATACTTCTTCATGTGCATACACACGCTGCAAGGAAATACATACTTGCCCTTGGTTAGAGAAAGCGCCCATGATGCAGCGGTCAATAATCGAATCGATGTCAATATCCTTATCAATAATTAAGGCTGCGTTTGAACCAAGTTCAAGTGTAGTCTTTTTCAAGCCTGCCTTGTTCCGGATGCCGATGCCGACGCTCGGACTGCCTGTGAATGTAACCATGCTTACGCGGTCGTCTTCGACAATCGCATCCCCGACTGTGCCGCCGGGACCTGTTACTACATTCAAAGCACCTGCTGGAAGACCGGCTTCTTCAAAAATTTCCGCGATAAAGAGGGCAGACAGAGGTGTCTGCGATGCTGGCTTCAAGACAATCGTATTGCCAGCCGCAATCGCAGGCCCGACTTTATGAGCAACAAGGTTCATCGGGAAGTTGAAAGGGGTAATCGCCCCAATGACCCCAATCGGCTCTCTTAACGTGTAACCAATTCGGCCGACGCCTCCAGCAGCTGCGTCAAATGGAATTGTTTCTCCGTGGATTCTTTTTGCCTCTTCGGCTGCAAACTTATACGTTTCAATTGTTCTCGCCACTTCCGCTTTCGCGAACATGATTGGTTTCGCTGATTCACGAGAAATGACTTCAGCTGCTTCGGCCGCTTTCTCTTTTAAAAGCGCCACCACGTTTTCTAAAATCTCCGCACGCTGATACGCCGGCATTTTCACCATCACTCCGCGTGCTTCGTATGCCGCAGTAATCGCCTGGACAGTCAGGTGTTTATCCGCCATCGCAATTTGAGCGATCTCTTCTCCGGAATACGGGGAGTATAAAGGAGCATATTTTGTGGTTTCTACTTTTTCTCCATTAATCATTAGAAACTGCTTTGTCGGTTTTACTTCATTCGCTAAATTACTCATTGAGGGCCTCCAATACCATTTCATGAAATTGTACAATTGCTTTTTCTGAAGACGAATATCTTCCCTTGTTAAATGCACGGGAGCGGAAACCGATTTGTTCTAACTCGACAAGCTCCACATCTTCCAGGCGAACTTGTTCAGCAAAAGCAACTAAGTCTTTTTCTTCTTGAGTCAAATTCTCATCACGGAAATAATAAGTATAAAGAATCAAAGTTGTTTCATGATCAATCGGCACCAATTGAATCGTCGCCATATTGCCAGGACCCGGATATATGGTCAGCATAAGGTTTGGCCACAGCCAGAAGAAGGATCCACCTTTCATTTCCGCCTGATTTAAATCGACTGTCCCATAATTTTTATCCGGTTTAACAATGGATCCTTGTAGTGAATAATTTTCACATGTAATGATTTGATAATCATCCATATCAAGGGCTGCAACAAAGCTTGGATGGGCGACATGACAGTGGTCGCACTCTAAATAATTGTCAATAAACGCTTTCCAGTTCGCTTTAATCACCCGTGATGTTTGGTTTGTTCTTTTTAACTCACTTAAAAACGGATATTTGCTCAAGCGGTCGAAGAAATCGCCGTAAGATTCGCTAAGCGGCTTCGCGTTATCGTCCAAGTTGACAAAGATTAAAGATTCCAAGATTTCCATGCGGACTGAGCGTAAACAAGCATCTTTTACACAAGCTGCATCTTCCCCTTTAAAGTTAGGTGCTTTGTTTAATTGCCCATCTAATTTAAATGTCCAACCATGGTAGGCGCATTGTAAAATTTTCTTCTTACCTGACTCATTTTTTTCAAGCTTTGTCGCACGGTGCGGACAGACGTTATAAAAAGCGCGGATGACTTCATCCTGGCCGCGAGTCACGATAATCGGTTCGTTCGCTACTTCCGTCGTAAAGAAAGCACCTACTTTTTCTAACTGACTGACATGCCCCACAAGCTGCCAAGATTTAGAGAATACAAGATCCATTTCTTTTTCAAGTACTTTGGGATCTGTGTATTTGTCATACGTCAATGTTCTTTCAAATGTTCGATTTGTTGCATTTCCTACTGCGTTATAAGCCATAATTCATTCTCCTTCATAAATAATTGATTAGTGAGTACTTGCTGGCAAAGACTCTCATTGAATGCTTAAAATAGTAAAACAATTAATAACATTAACAACATACTCACCTTGCTATCTGACAATTTTATATATGCAATTAGTGTGCCAACTTTTCAAAACAGTGTAAACACACAAAAAATTTTGATTTTTATAAAAAATGCTTTCATATTGAGTTATAATTAACTCAATATGAAAGCGTTTTTGTCAAAATTAACTCATCACCTTTAGAAAAGAGAGGATCATTCTATGAAAAGTCCTGATGCAACAGGCAATATTGAGATGACGCTGCAAACTCTTTTAAAAATTCTCGATCATTCCAAAGATGAAATTTTCGTCCTCGACGGCGAAAAGCGGATTCTTTATGTGAACCAGGTCTGTGAGCGCCATTATGGGCTGAAGCCGAGTGATGTCATCGGCAAATACAATGTCGAATTATTTGAAAAAGGCTACTGGAAACCATCCATTGTGCCGGAAGTATATAAAAGAAAAAAGCCTTGCTACATGAGGCAGCAGACATATATCGGGGCTGAACTGATGACATCGGCGATTCCAATCTTAAATGACGAGGGTGAAATCGAGCTAGTCGTCATCACATCGACCGAATTACAGACATATAAAATGAGCAAAGCAATTGGAACGAGCAGTGAGGCAAAAACCACTCAAGAGGAAGAAGAAACAGGCCAGTTCATTACGAATAGCAGCAAGATCAATCGAATCCTGGCTTTTTGCGAAAAAGTGGCGCCAACAGATTCCACGATTTTAATCCAGGGAGAATCAGGAACAGGAAAAGGGGTACTCGCCCAGTACATCCACCGGATCAGCAAACGGAAAAGCGGCTCGTTCCTGACGATTAACTGTGCGGCCATTCCGGAAGAGCTGCTCGAATCGGAACTATTCGGCTATTCAAAAGGGGCATTTACTGGCGCAAATAAAACCGGAAAACCGGGGTTGATCGAAGCTGCAAACGGCGGTACAGTTTTTCTTGATGAAATCGGGGAAATGCCACTCGCCCTGCAGGCAAAACTTTTACAAGTCATCCAGGATAAACAGTTCATTCCCATCGGCAGCAGCGAAATGAAAAAAGTCGATATCCGTATCATCGCCGCAACAAACCGGGACCTAATTGAAATGGTCAATGACAAAAGATTCCGGGAAGATTTATTTTACCGGCTGAATGTGATCGACATCCACCTGCCGCCGCTGCGTGAGCGTAAAGAGGATATCATTCCGCTTACGTACAACTTTTTGCACCAATTCAATAAAAAATACCAGGACAACAAAGTCATCTCCGAAGAATGCTTGAATCTATTAATCCATTATTCGTGGCCGGGAAATGTACGCCAGCTTGAAAACTTGATTGAACGGTTAGTCGTCATTAGCGACTCAATCATCCAGGTAGCCGACTTGCCGGATATGATCACTGACAACGTTGAACAAGTCACACAGCTCGCTCTCCCCACTTCACTCGATAAAGCGATTGACGAAACGAAGCGGTACTTAATCAGAAGAGCTTACCAAACTCACAAATCGTCCAGGAAAGTCGCAAAAGACCTTGATATAAGCCAGACGAAAGCATCGAAATTAATCCGGGAGTACTGCGAGGATTTAATGAATAACTGAACGTCTTGGATTGAAGAATCGAAATAAGCAAATTAAAACTCATTTGCAATTCAAAATTGCAAATGAGTTTCCAATCAATCACTTTATTTTTATATTACAATACTCTCTGCCATCTCTGGAAAATCAATAAATGGGTTCCGATTGCCTTGAAGTTCATGGATTGCTAGGTTGCGATGCTTTTCATAGATCGAGACCGGAAAGGTTTGATGCCATTTTAGCAATAAAGAGACATTCACTAGTTCTTCTTTTATTGTGTTTGGATAGCGAATTAGGAAATAAAGTGTTGCTCTGGCAACGATTCCTTTGCCATATTCTGGTTCAAATTTACTTTCTTCCGCCTTGCCGCACCCATCTTTGATTCCTAGAATCCATCCTTCAGGGACATAATCATGGAAATCATAGTAAGGATGGTTGCTGCGACTGCTATTGCAGGTGGGTTCGCAGGCAAATAGATGATGCAAGTCTCCTCTCATCGGTTCTTTTTTATCGAACCATGATTGAGGAACTACATGTTCACAGTTTAATAGATTTTCCGAAAAGCTGCCGATTAACCCTTTTGCTTGCATTTCATTGAGCCGAAGGTCCTCCTCTATGACAGAAAGTGGATCCATCCCTTTTCCAGAATATAGGCTTTTTAATGAACCGTTTTCCTGCAAATCAACCCAAGGGTACACATAACGGTGCGGGCTGTAGTTTACCCGATTTGTATGTGTTTTTTCAAGCAATGCATGAAGGCTGTCTGACAGATTAGCATCCGTGAATGAAATGCTCTGATAGAATTGATTCCTAACTTCCTTATCTTTCTTTTCATCATAATAGGGTCTTTCTTTATAATATAAAAAGTCTGACTTGGCTGTTTCCCATTCACTGTAAAACAAATCTAGCTTTTCCATTATATTTTCAACGCTTGAGCAGATAATTTTTTGCTGAACACATCCGATAAGTAGTCCTCTGCAGTTAAGTACAGCAAACCGTTGCCTTCGAGTTTTGGCGAGTTTCCTAGAGGAACCGTTCTCTTGATTAATTGGGCATACAACTCAAATTCGGTTAGATTTCGCTCAAATTTTTTGTTGACCATATCTTTTATTAGGGCAAGTGCACCGGATATATGCGGTGTGGCCATCGAAGTTCCGCTCAAGATTGCATAACTACCGTTTAAATACGTGGATAGGATTTCTTCACCAGGACCTACTAAGTCGACTTCATTATTCGAATTTGAAAATTCAGAAGAACGGCGTTGCAGATTAATGGCTCCGACACTGATGACTTCATTGTAGCTGCCAGGATAGGCGAATTCATCTGAAGAATCCTGTCCATCTCCCTCATTACCAGCAGCACAAACGACAAGAATTTGCTTAGCGATTGCGTTTTGAATCGCTTGATGCAACTCAGGTACATCCTCAGAACCGCCGAGGCTCATCGAAATGATATCCGCCTTTTGTTCAACGGCATAGTTAATTCCATTTATGATCCAGTCGTATTGCCCTGATCCATTTTTATTAAGCACTTTTAATATCAATAAACTTGCTTCAGGGGCAACACCAATGACTCCTGTACCATTTTGGACGGCAGCAATGGTGCCAGCCACATGGGTTCCATGGCCATTATAGTCTGTGTATACATCAGGATTTCCATTATCATCATCCGTGAAATTCCGTCCGCCGATTATTTGCTCACTCAAATCAGGATGGGTGACATCGCAGCCTGTGTCCAAGATCGCAACCGTGATTCCCTTACCTTTCGATTTCTCCCAGATTTTTGGAGCTGCAATAAGCTCAATCCCTTTTGGCACCTCAGACACTACTTCGACCTTTTGATTCACTTGATACGGAATTAATTGTAATCTTCTCTCCATTCGTATCCCTCCTGACAGAATTATTTTCTGTATATTCTTGGGAGTTATCAATAGTTTAACAATTCAGAATCTATTAAAACAGTTACTTTAGTTGCATTTTTTCGAACTAACGTTCCTATTCTCGTTCTCTAAAAGCACAGTTATCTGTATCGAATATATGTAAATTTATTTAAAAACGACTCTCAAGGATAAAATAGAGAGTCGTTTTTTGCTATAGATATATATTTATTCCCGTCGATTTCACATAAATTCCGACTGAACGAACCAGAAATGAATCAGATGAAAAATGAACAGCTTAAATGAATTGCAAATAAAAAAGCCGCTGCACAATCATTGTAGGATGAGGAAGGTGGAGGTTCTTAGATTTTAATGTCAACTTTAGCATTTTTCTTAAGTTCTTCTACTAGTTTAGTGAGCTGTTTTTGTTGTTGTTGTTGTTCAAGTTGTTGCTTAATTTGCGATTTTACTTCTTCAAGCTTAGGAAGTTTCTGACCTCCGGCATCTCCTTGCTTGGCAGATTGATCATAATAGGCTTGAATTTCTTCATCCGTTACTTCTTTTACTGGTATTTCTTTCGCCATGTACTTCATGTATTGGATATTCTCAGCAGTTTTAGATTTTAGGGTCGTCATATCCAAACCAGCTAGTTTCATAGCATCTTCAAATTTGTTATCACCTTTATACGATTCTTTCATTTTGGCTAATTGTTTTTCAACTTCGTCATCTGATGCTTGGTACCCTTTTTTATCTGCTTCTTGAAGAATCAACGTTTGTCCAACTAAGCTATCGATAGTTTGTTCTTTCACTTGTTTGGCTGCTTCTTCAGAAGTAGGATCTTGTCCAATTTGTTGCATTTGCATTTGTAGAGAAGATAACACCATATTATAGTCACTACCTAAAACCTTTTCATCATTGATGATAGCAACGGTTTTCATGTCGTCTATTTTTTGCTTATCCAGCTTCTTCTGCAATTCTTTCATCTGTTTCTCTTGATCTTGTTGCTCGGTTTGAGCAGTTTTAGTTTGCTCCTTACTATTATTGGATTGTGCACCTTTATCATTTGAACCACAAGCTGTTAAAGTAATAGCCATGATTCCTGCAATAAGAGGAAATATAATTTTCTTCATGATCCTTCTCCTTTCGTTTTTCCTAAATCAAAAAATTTTATTTTATTAGTTTGCAATATCAACCTTTTTCATTAAGCAAAGAGGACGTCAATCTCATCAAGTAAGCGATTTAAGAAATCTTGCAACTTATGTAAAAATGACTGTCCCTCATCAGATTCCAAAAATGCCGAGACTTTTTCTGTCGTAACCCTTAATTGTTCTTTTACTTGGTTCCAGTCAATATCCATAGCGTTCAGTTTGTTGAAGAAGTCTACTAACATATCTAACTCTGCATCTGTTAAAGTAATCCCCTGCTCCGTGGCAACTTGTTCAATTAATGTACGCAAGTCAGCTTCTGTTTTCGGTTCATTCTTGGCGATTTCATCCTTAACTTTTCCCATAAGAGCAGCAGCATTGTCCGCTCCAATGGAATCACCTAACTGTGCAGTTTTTACCATTTCTTCATTCGCCGCTTTTTTGATTTCTTCAGGAATTTCTTCATTAGTTGTCGTTTCATAAGCTTTCATAATTCCTGTCAAAGCTGCTGTACCTGTAACAGAAAACGGAGCGGCAATTTTAATCGTTGCATCCTTTACACCCGCTGTAGTCAGGGCATTTCTATACATTTCATCCGTAACCCATGTAATATTATTCGTTTGAACATTTAACCCGGAATCTTTGGCACCAGTTGTGATGCTCGCTGATGAAATAGCAATGGAACCAATTTGTGCCTTAGGTATAGACTCCCCTAAATAATCATGCTCTTCTTTATTGGATACGGTAATAATTTGTGCGTTTTCCGATACTGCTAACTCTGCTAGCATTTCATTTTTTTGCTGTTTGGTTAGGTCTTCTCCTAATGTAACAATGACATCTCCTTCTGCTACGTCTGCAAAGCTGACAGATGGAACAGAGAAAAGCATCGTCATCGCAAGAAACATTGCTTGAAATTTTCGTTTCAAAAAAAAACCTCCTTTTATCCATTCAACCATTCCATATAAGAATGGGTAATGTTTTGCCACTTATATTTAATATCCAAAAAAATACTTTCTGAAAAGGTGGCTTTGCCTCATCTTAACATAGAGGTTTGGGATTACATTTAAAGAATGGGTAACATTCTTGCTAATTATATTAAGATTCTTACATGAGGGATAAAAATGTTACAAACCATTACAGTAAACCTCAAAAATCCAAATTCCAGTTGAACAGAATTCCGTTATCCATCTCTTAAGTAATCATTAAAAGAACTTTAAGCATGCCAAAAAGGCTTCACTAAGTGCGAAGCCTTTTTGTTAGCAGTATTAATGTTAATCAATTGTCTGATCGAAATTAGATATGGGCCTCTCTTCAAAAGAACATTCCTTTAGTGGAACGACCTTCGTTTTATGAACGAGTTTATACCCGAGCCATAATGCCAAAAAGATCGGTAAACCAATATAAGACACGGCTACTCCATACCAATCAATCTCACTAGTTATAAAAGCTTGATAATTTTGGCCAAAAATCACAAAGACACACATTGCAAAAGCGAGAATTGGACCGAACGGGAACCATTTCGCTTTAAATTTCAAATCGTTCAAGTCCCTGCCCTGGGCCATATATGCTTTTCTAAAACGGTAGTGGCTGACTGCAATTCCAACCCATGCAATAAATCCAGTTAAGCCTGACGCATTTAATAACCATGTATACACTTGATCTCCAAATATGGAAGTTAAAAAGGCCAAACCTCCGATAATCGTCGTCATGACTAGGGCATTCATCGGAATCCCGCGATCATTTATATTTTGTAAAAACTTAGGTGCCTGACCATCCTTTGCCATGGACCAAAGCATGCGTGTCGATGCATATAAACCGGAACTTCCTGCCGATAAGACCGATGTCAAAATAACTGCATTCATCACAGATGCCGCAAATGCAATGCCCACTTTATTAAATACAAGGGTAAAAGGGCTGACAGCGATGCTGTCGACATCCCTGCCTAACAGGTTTGGACTTGTATAAGGAATGATAAGACCAATGACAGCAATGGCAACGATATAGAATAGAAGAATCCGCCAAAATACTTGTCGAATCGCCTTTGGTACGTTTTTCTCCGGCTCTTCACTTTCTCCTGCAGCGATCCCCACGAGTTCCGTTCCTTGAAAGGAAAAACCTGCAATGAAAAAAATACTTAAAATGGACATAAGGCCGCCATGAACCGGAGCATCTCCTAAAGTAAAGTTTTTAAACCCGATAAACTGTCCACCCAGAATACCGAAAATGGTGAGCAAACCGACTCCAATGAAAACAATGACTGTCACTACTTTTATTAAGGAGAACCAATACTCTGATTCTCCGTAACTTTTAACCGACAATGCATTCAATAAAAAGATTAGTCCTAAAAACAGTGCACTCCACACGATGCTCGGTACATCCGGAAACCAGAACTTCATAATAATTGCTGATGCAGCGATTTCAACCGCCAGGGTAACCGCCCAGTTGAACCAATAATTCCAACCAAGTGCAAAACCAAAGGCCGGATCGACAAAACGGCTGCCATAGGTTGAAAACGATCCCGAAATCGGCATTAAGGTAGCCATTTCTCCAAGACTTGTCATCAAAAAGTAGACCATGATGCCGATGGCTCCATAAGCGATTAACGCTCCACCAGGTCCAGCTGTTTGAATGGACGCCCCTGTCGCTAAAAATAACCCTGTCCCGATTGATCCTCCAATAGCAATCATCGTCATGTGACGTGCCTTTAGTTTGCGTTGAATATGCCCTTTACTTTCTCTGCCATTCTGATATTTCTGATTATTTCGGTCATTAGTATAGCTTTTGATTGCTCCCATTCTTGTCCTCCCGACTCACGTCTTTAATTAATGTTTTCCATAGATCATCCAGGTGCTCTCTTGCTTCTGAAACTTTGGGATGGAATTGAATATCGGATAATTTTCTACTATGTTCCACAAAAGAGAGCGCTTCCTCCATATCTGCTATTTTAAGGTTGCCAATCCTCAATTTATTACAAATAGATTTACCTGCTAATGCTCCCTGTGCCATAGCTACTTTTGCCCCTTCTATTCCGGTAATATTGCCAGCAACGAAGAGATTAGGAACTGTTGTTTCGAGCTCTTTATTATGTAATGGTACCGTTCCTGATAATCCTTCCAACGTAACAAACTTACACCCAGCCGTAGCAGCTAGCTCATATAAAGGGCTAAGACCTCCTGAAATACAGACTGTATCTGCTTGGATAACCTTTTGTTCTCCAATTGGGTTACCATTAACGTCAATCTTAGTAATGGTCACACTTTCAACCTCATGTGTCCCATTGATCGAAAGGATGGTGCGCCTTAAGTGAATCGGAATGCCCCACATCTTTATTCCCATAGGAGGGTAAAATTGGGCAGCAAGCTTTCGCCCTGTTTTAGATTTTAATAACTTACCCGTAAGTCTAATCATTTTAGAAGAAGCAAAATCTGTCATCTCGTTTAAAGTTTCTAGATGTAAAAGCGGGGAAGCATAATTGGAGAATGGGCTATGCGGAAGCATGTAAATTCCTTCTACATCCGCCCCTGCTAGCTTCATAGAACGTGCAATCGATAGTGATAAAATATCAATCCCAGCAACAATTACTTTTTTTCCAGGCAATACCTGATATACATTCGTCATAACTTGGGCTGCACCAATAGCTAGCACACCTGGCAATGTCCAACCAGGGATAGGCATTGGCTTTTCAACCGCCCCAGTAGCTAGTAATACACAATCTGCTTGAATTTCCATTCCTGTATCATTCTGGACCAGATCAGAAATGTGCACCTTCCATCCTGGTTCCATGCCCCAAACCTGCTTCTCAGATAGAATGCAAACGTTGGCAGCTAGGGCCTTTTGTTTTAACTCTTGCGCCAATTCAAATCCCTTCCACCAGTTAGAATGGTTCCCCTCTTGATGCAGCTGACCTAGTAATTTTCCTCCAGGTGTTGGATGATCATCGATAACCACGACATTACCGCCTCTTGATCCAATCTCAATGGCCGCAGATAAACCAGCAGGACCTCCGCCTACAACTACCACATCAACCTTCATTTCCTCCCCCCTTTCTTGCTAAGTCCATTTCATTAAACGATTCTTTAGAAAAATAGTGATCCCCGTCTGTAACGCGCGTCGTACAGGCTTTGAGTAACCCTATTTTCGGATGATAGATTCTACATTCATAGCACTGGCCGATTCCACAATACATGCCTCTAGGTTCATGATTCTTTTCACTATTTCTTAACGTCTTAACTCCATTCGCCCATAGAGCAATAGCTATTGTTTCTCCCTCTCTAGCTTGATACAATTTATGATTAAAAGAAAACGAGATGGTTTTTGTCGAGCGGGAGGGAAGGATAGGATGCTGAATCCTCATATCGAATTCTCCTTTTTCACTATTTTGGCTAAGGAAACAGGACGAACTGGCTGATGAAAGGTTAGTTGACTTGGGCTATGAACACTTTCCTTATGATTGTCTGGCAGCAATGCCTTCAATAATGGTCTGCATAACCTGCCCTGGCATATTCCCATCCCCGCACGGGTGGACATTTTCACTTCCTGACTATTTGAGGGTCCGGCAGCGATGGCATCTTGAATATCTTCTATTGAAACTTCTTCACAACGACAGATGATGAAAGAATGGTTACACATTAAGTTTTCCTGCCTTCTTTTTCGACCGGGCTACTGAAAAACGAGAAAGAATGGGGTCGTGAATTGGATTTACTCTTCCATTAAGTTGATACGTTAAGCTATATGCCATGAGGTTGCCCATGACGGCAGACATACCATATCCATGACCGTTATAACCTCCAGAGATAAAGGCATTGTCGAATGTGTTTAATTTCCCAAAATACGGAAGATGATCCTCCGTCAGTTCGACTGTCCCAGCAAACGCCCGAATCAATTGTTTATGGCTGTAGGCAGGGAAAAGTTCTAGTAATCTGCTTGAAAGAAACTCCAATGCATAGTTCGTATTCGAAACATCGAACCCATTCGTTTCCCAAGAGCCTCCCCCGCCAAATAAAATATTGCCAGCATGAGTTTGCCGTAAATATAAAGAATTCCCTGTAACAAATGGGTGAATCCTCCTTTTATTAACAATCTCGGAGACTAGAATTTGAGAACGTCTTGGAATGACGATGACTTGTTCGTTTAACTTTTTACATACTTCCGTTGTCCAAGGCCCACAACAAAGCAGAAAGGCATCCGATTGAAACTTTCCTTTTTCCGTAATGACATACTCTATGGTTCGATTACTAGTCTGAAAGTCAAGGACCTCACAATGATTGATTACAGTAGCTCCATGTTCTTTTAAATACTTTAGTAAACTAGTCATCGTTGTAAAAGGATAGCTTTGCCCATCGGATTTGCTAAACAAACCCATTTTTGTTTCGGATGTTAGATCCGGAACCATGCCTTTCAACTCATCTGGAGAAAGAACCTTAACTTTTAACCCCGCTGTAGTGTATATTTCATGTGCCGCCAAGAGTTTTTCTTGTTCTACTTCATTTCTCGCGACCATTACATGACCAGATGAAACATATTTCGTGTCAATCTTTTTTTGTTGAAGCGAGCTCCAAATCTCAGTGGCCAACCTGGCGAAAGGAAGTTCGGATAACTCCCTGCCTAAAGACAGCACTCCGCCTCCATTTCTTCCAGAAGCTGCTGCACCAAATGACTTTTTTTCTAAAATAGTGATCGTAAATCCACTTTTTTGCAAAAAAAAGGCGGACATTAGACCAACAATTCCACCTCCAATAATGGTGATATGCCTATTTTTCTGGTTTAAATGGGGATGATCTGAAAGAAAATCTTTTAATTGATCATATGTGTCCCGAGCTTGAATAGCTAATTTACTAGTCTCCTTGTCTATGTGAAGATTTAATAAACTAAGACGATCCATTTCTTCCTTCATATTGGTTTACATCCTTTGAGATATTTATGGAGAACTCAATTTTTACCTGACCAAACGTAAAAATGATATGAGTCTCTCACTCTTCGGTTGGATCAAGACTTCCTTGGGGTCACCTTGTTCCTCGATAACTCCGTCGGCCATAAAGATGACCCTGTCAGCCACCTCTTTCGCAAAGCCCATTTCATGAGTAACGACTACCATGGTCATGCCCTCAAATGCTAATTGCTTCATTACTTGCAAGACTTCCCCAACCAATTCCGGGTCTAATGCGGATGTAGGCTCATCAAAAAGCATAATCTTCGGATTCATCGCTAGTGCTCTTGCAATGGCGACACGTTGCTGCTGCCCTCCTGATAGCTTTTTTGGATATACATCCTTTTTCTCCTTCAAGCCTACTTTTTCCAAAAGCTTGATCGCTTCCATCTCTGCTTCAGCTTTATTCTTATTCAATACTTGAATGGGACTAACCGTTACATTTTCTAATACGGTCATATGTGGAAATAAATTAAATTGCTGAAACACCATCCCCACTTCTTGACGAACTTTACTAATGTTTTTTATAGAATTGTCCAATTTGATATTGTCGACGATGACATTTCCGCTAGTTGCCGTTTCGAGTCGATTGATACAGCGGAGTAAGGTACTTTTCCCAGAACCGCTTGCACCAATTAATGCAACGACCTCACCTTTATAGATTTGAAGGTCAATCCCTTTTAATACCTCTAATTGATCAAAGCTCTTATGGAGATTTTCAATATGAATAATGGGAGATAATGGGCTCGCCATTTCTATCTTCCTAGCTTCCACTTCATTTCCTCCTAGCGTTCACTTATGGACATTCGTTGTTCAATCTTGTTCAAAATAAACGTAAAAATGGTTGTCATCACTAGATAGAAACCAGCCGCGACAATATAAAATTCAATAAACGCGTAATTCGTAGCCGCAAATCGCTGCGACACCATCATTAATTCGGATACAGTTACAAGTGAAGCCAACGATGAATCCTTCAGCATCATGACAGCTTGGTTTCCAAGGGAAGGTACACTGACTCGAAGAGCCTGTGGCAGGATGATTTTTTTCATAATGGTAGGGTATCTCATCCCTAATGATTCTGCAGCCTCCATTTGTCCAATTGGAACGGACATAATGCCGCCACGGTATATTTCTGCAATGTAGGCAGCCGCATTCAACCCTAATGCAATGACAGAAGAAATAAATGGGGTTAGCTCAATTCCTATTTGCGGTAATCCGAAATAAACGAGAAACAATTGAACGAGCATGGGCGTCCCACGAATGATCCAAATATAGAATTGAGCAACATAGGACAAGATTTTTATTTTAGAAATCCTCATTAATGCAATAAGAAGACCAAAAATCATGCCTATGATTATGGATACTAACGACAGTTGAATCGTTACAATTGCCGCCTTTACCAAGAACGGGATAAACTCGCCAACTAAACTAAAATTAAGCATCCTATCTCTCCTTAGCGAATATCTTCACCGAACCATTTCTTACTAATTTCTTCGTATGTTCCATCTTCCATCATATCCTTAAGATGTTTATTGATTTCAGCTTTTAATGCTTCTTCATGCTTGTTTAATGTGATCCCAGCGGCATCCCTGTAAAGCATGTCTCCAACAGCTTTAACCTTAAATCCTTTTTCTTTAATCATTCTAGAACCAACAGCTTTATCTGTAATAACTCCTACCACACGTTTATTCGCCAAATCTTGGAAGGTTAAAAGATCGCTTTTATAATTCACAATCGTTGCCCCAAGCTCAGTGGCTTTCTTTTCAAATGTCGTACCAATGGCTACACCGATTTTTTTACCGTTAATATCTTTTTTAGGATCTTTAATTTCTGAATAATCCTCATTTACAAATAATTGGGCACCGGTATGATAGTATGGATCCGTGAAGTCTACTTTTTGTTTCCGTTCTTCTGTGATTGCCATACTCGAAATAATAATGTCGTATTTCTTTGATTGTAATCCCCCGATAATCGTGTCCCAAGGAGTCGCTATATAATTAGGCTTAACTCCCATTCTTTTTGTAATTTCATTGGCAATATCGACATCAAATCCTATTAACTTATTACTCTTATCAAAATAGTTAAATGGAGGATACGCACCCTCGATTCCAATATCCATCACGCCTTTTTTCTTAATAGCTGCCAGGGATCCGGAATCTTGATTAGTAGCCTTTCCGCCAGTGCTAGTGGTTTTCTCACTACTGCCGCATGCAGCTAGCATAAAAATGAAACATAACGTCATTACGAGTAACATAGGTTTCTTCATATTAGCCCCTCCTAAATAAAGTTCATCTCCCGCTTACGATTGAAAAACGGGAGATGGCTTGCTAATTATTTCGAAAAATCAAAGTAGTTTCGCTTCAATAAGCGTGGAGCTGTCATAAGTGTTTCATACGTCATACTTCTTTCAAGCTTTGAGCAATCTATTAAAAATAGCTGATCCTCAATTTCTTTCACCGTTTGATCCGTTTGATAGGTCATTCCACATTCCAAGCAATGAATGGTCGGCGTGTCCTGAATCTCGATTACTTTTGTTCCATCTGGAAGTTCCCAATACACTTTGCTGCTCGTTTCACGTGCTGTGTCAGATTCGCACCATTGACAAATCAAAATTATTCCTCCCCTGCTCCCACTGTTTCATATTTCTTCATTTGTGATTGGAATTTTTTCTCTTTTAACTCGTCACGTTTTTCACGTTTATCTTTTAATGAACTATGCTCATTGTTTTCGTTATACGTTTTGCGGCGGTCTAATCGTTTTAATCCTTCAGGTGTAAGGTTAAATTTCGTATCATCAATAATCGATAGGACTCCATTACTTTCAAACTTTTCGAACACTTCAGGATATACCTTTTTGTAGTAATCCTCTGCACTGCCTGACTGATAATTTGTTGGTTCTGGATAAGAGGTAATGACACCTTCAAAGTTACGTAATACAACTTTATTAGCACTTTGAGAAATGATATAGTTCGGCTGCAATGGAATTTTGCCTCCTCCACCCGGGGCATCAACAATAAATGTCGGAACGGCATAACCCGATGTATGACCGCGAAGTCCTTCCATAATTTCCAATCCTTTGCTGATTGGTGCACGGAAATGGCCAATCCCTTCTGATAAATCACATTGATAAATATAATATGGACGAACGCGAATTTTAACAAGGTCATGCATAAGCTGTTTCATGATCGGTACACTGTCGTTAATGCCTGCTAAAATAACCGCCTGGTTACCAACAGGTACACCAACATTTGCAAGCATTTCACATGCACGCTTCGATTCTTCTGTAATTTCAATAGATGTATTGAAATGTGTATTCAACCAAACTGGATGATACTTTTTCAAGATATTACAAAGATTTTCGGTAATACGCTGCGGGAATACGACAGGTGCTCTTGTACCGATACGAATAATTTCTACATGCGGAATCTCACGTAAACTTTTTAAAATATATTCTAAAATATTGTCATTAATAAGGAGCCCGTCTCCTCCGGAAATTAACACATCTCGGATCTGTGGGTTCGATGCGATATAATTAATCGCGGTGTCTAACTGTTTCTTTGGTACGCCCATTCCGATTTGTCCGGAGAAGCGTCTTCTTGTACAGTAACGGCAGTACATGGAGCACTGGTTTGTAACTAAGAACAACACTCGGTCCGGATAACGATGGGTTAACCCAGGTACTGGTGAATCTTCATCTTCGTGAAGGGGATCTTCTAAGTCATATCTGGTTTTATGCAATTCCGCAGAAATCGGAACAGATTGCATTCGCACCGGACATCTTGAATCATCAGGATCCATAAGCGATGCATAATATGGCGTGATGTTTAAAGGGATTGTTTTTGTTGAGATTAAAACCCCTTCCTCTTCTTCTGGTGTTAAGTTGACTACTTTCTTTAAGTCTTCTAAATTTTTGATTGTATTCGTCAGCTGCCAAACCCAATCGTTCCATTGCTCATCCGTTACATCCTTCCAAAGCTCGATTTCTTTCCAATGTCTTTTCGGTTTGAATAAAGTGTTTCTCATGATTAAACTCCCCCTAAATTGGTTGATTTTTTATGACATCTTTAATGAATACTCTGTTTATTAAGAAGGCTGTGTTAAACTTGTCTGTTGATTTCCGTTCCAGGCACTGCGCTTTCCGCGGGCGTGCCGGGGAGCCTCCTCGTCGCTTTGCTCCTGCGGGGTCTCCCCTGCCCCGTACTCCCGCAGGAGTCTTCGTGCCTTCCACTCCAATCAACAGAGTGCCAAAATCAACATTATTCTTTAACACAGCCATTAAGAAATGGCGTATTCCATATAATAGCGATTTTCCCCTTCACCAAATTCATCGAATCTGGTCTCTTTTATAGCAAATCCCATTTTTTCATATAGCTTAACAGCTGACTTATTCTCAACATTGACCGTTAAGCATACTTTTTGAAATCCATCTTGCTTCAAAATCGGATAAATATCCTGAAGGAATAATTTTCCGATTCCTTTTCCTTGCTGGTCGGAGCGGACATAAAACCCAAAAATGTAGGCTTTATGAATATCATTGTAAGCTCTCATCACTTCGCAAATCGCAATCGGCCTTGGATCATCCTGCTGCCGGTATTGAATGAGTTTCCCGTAGCGTGTAAGTGGGACAAGGGCTTGTTCATCTATGGCTCCTAATCCTGGAAACGCATCTCGCTCAAGCTCCATCATCATATTTAGCTGTTCTGGATTCAATGAAGCTGGTACTTCGACATAATAGGTTTGGTTTAATGTGTCCATTTTTCTGTCCCCCTCCGTTTTACTTCATATTGGATATCATCGAGCGGCCAAATTGGCTTAGGAATGTAATGATACGTAAAAGTTGTTAAACGATTGGATGCTACACCAGGTGCATCCACATAAATGATCCGGCCAACAATCGGCTCAAACGCTGCCCGGAAATGATTTTTAGCCTTTAGCCCAAGAATTCTTTTTGTGGCTGGCTCAAGACCAATATGACGAAACATTTCCGGATCATTCGCTGACATTGGTCTTCCAATAAGGAGGATATCCATCTTGCCAACGCGAATGTGAGCCGCCCCCTTTAAATCAACTCTTAAATGCTGATTGAATGGCCCAGAATTGTGAAATACACCGTCTGATAAGGCCACGACTGTTGCTTCAACCTGAACGGGCTCCCCAAATTCTGGTGATACTTTCCCACCGAGGGACAGCGATATCTTGTTTCCGACTCCTGCGTTAAGGCAAGCCTCAATGGATTCTGGATCGTAAAGTCCTCCAAACAGCGTGTCGGGAATGTTCATCTTCACCATCTCCCGAAGCAGCTCTGTTGTATCCCCGCTTCCGCAGCTTAGAGGATTATCCGAGATGTCCGCCAGCACGACCGGTTTGTCGTCTTCAATCGACATCGCCAAAGCGAGCCCTTCTCTTACACCGGGCAAATCCATGATAAATTCTTCTCTTACGCTCCAGAACAAGGAGGCCATCTTTTGGGCGGTCTCTTTTCCTTTTTGTGGATCAAGCGAAACAACAAGAACACTTGCACCGACCACGGGAATATCCGAGTAAGGAAATCCTCCAAATACGGACACATTATAAATTCCTGCTTCCTCTTCGGCTTGTTTCGCCCACTCTATCATTTTGTGCATCGGCCCTTCTGCCGTTCTCATATTGATAGAGGGAGGCATCATCGGCAATTTTTCAAAAGAAGCGTAGTAAGTCACACCTTCCTTTAATTGATTTAACAAAGCGATTGCCGCATGGGTGCCTTGTTCGTACATATCAATATGCGGATAGGTCTTAAATCCAAAATGAAGCGGTGTGTAATCAATCATTTTTTCGCTTAAATTGGCGTGCATGTCCAGGGTCGTCGCAATTGGAACATTCGGTCCAATCAGCACACGAATTTTTCCTAGTAAATGCTCTTCCGGATCAAAGAGGTGCTCCACGACCATCGCACCATGGAGAGCAAGCAATAATCCGTCCAGCCTTCCCGCCTGCTGGATGGACTCCAGCATTTGTTTTTCAATGATGGAGTACGCTTCTGTTGATACTACGCCCGATGGGATCGCTGCCGCACAAAGCAGCGGTACGATTTCTACGTCCTCGTCATGTTTCAATACATCCAGAAACCCACCCACTTCTGTTTTCGTTCCTGTATAGGCATCATAAATTTCATCGCCGATAAAGTAGCCTTCATTTCGAAACTGTTCGATTTCAGTTTTCATCGGGCTGAAACTGTGGGATTCATGGTAAAAGAATGCAATACCAATACGATGTTTTCTCATGTTCTCCCACCTTATAATAGATATTGTCTTTTCATTAATAGTTCGTATAAATGGACTTCCACTCAGTCATGACATCAAATGCATGATGGGAAACTTCACGGTGACCGTTTCCGGACATCTTCATACCCCCAAACGCCACTCCCATCTCGGCATTGGACGTTCCGTTATTTATATAGACAAGTCCGCTTACCGCTTCCTTTGCCGCACGGTTCGCATAATGAAGGCTCTCAGTATAAATGGAAGTCGATAGCCCATAAATCGTTCCGTTATTTACCTCCATGGCTTCCTCATATGAATCTACTTCAATGATGGCAAGAACTGGACCAAATATTTCTTCCTGTGCAATGGTATCATTCGGTTTCACATTCTCAATGATGGTCGGCTCATAATAATAGCCGCCCAATTCTTTGACACGCTGACCGCCTGACACAATTCTTCCACCTTCTTCAATCGCTGTTTTTACATATTTTTCGACTGTATGAAGCTGGTCTTCATTTACGAGAGGGCCCACTTGTTTCCCTTCCTCAAGTCCATTTCCTATTTTCATAGACTTTGTTAAATCTACTACTTTTTGTACGAGCAGTTCCTTTACTGGACGCTCGACGATTACTCGACTTGCCGCTGTACAGCGCTGACCAGTTGTTGTAAACGCTGATTTTACGATTCCGTCTGCCGCCTTGTCCAAGTCCGCATCCTTCAAGACGATCACGGCATTTTTCCCACCCAATTCCAATGAGATACGTTTTAATGTTTTACTGCTCATTTCAGCCAGCTTTTGTCCGACTTCTGTTGAGCCCGTAAACGAAATGATTTTTACATCCGAATGCTCTGCAAGTGTTTGACCGACTGTTCTTCCTGAACCTGTAATTAAGTTCACAACTCCTGCTGGCAATCCTGCTTCGTCTAACACTTCCACAAAAATCTTTGCCGATAGCGCAACCTCTGAAGCAGGCTTCCATACGACGGTATTACCAGCAATTAGGGCTGAAAAGATTTTGTAGGAAGCAAGTGCAACTGGGAAGTTCCAAGGGGTAATGCACGCTGCAACTCCAAGAGGTTCACGAACCATTCTTACATTCCGGTCTGGGAAGCCCGCAGGAACCGTTTCTCCAAAGAGGCGTCGTCCCTCGCCTGCCATATATTGAGCAGTCGCGACGACCACTCCCACTTCGCCTAAAGACTCAGGCAGCACTTTGCCCATTTCCATGGTCATCACTCTAGCAAGTTCATGTTTTCGTATTTCAAACAATTGGGCTGCTTTCGTTAAATAAGCCGCTCGTTCTGGAATAGGGGTGTTCTTCCATTTTAAATAGGCTTTATTCGCTTTTGTGACAGCCTCATCCACTTGCTCCGTTGTGGCGGCCGCACATATCCCGACAAGTTCCCCCGTTGCCGGATTGATGCTTTCAAAGTAGGACTGATCGGGAGCACTCACCCATTTTCCATTGATATAAAGATCTCCCTGAAGAATATCTGTTTTGATTTGACTAGACATAAACTTGACCTCCTTTTTGGTGGTAATCCGAGGTAACAAAATTAGTTTCCTGAGATGGTTTCTGTTATCACATCTTCTAAAATCGATAATCCTCTATCAAGCACATCTTCTTGAATATTAAGAGGTAGCATTAATCGGATGGTTTGTCCGCTTACACCGCAGTTCATAATGAGCAAGCCATTTTCCAGTGCTTTTGATTTAATTTTCGGTACAAATAAAGCAGCAGATTCGGAATCGAATTCAATCCCGATCATCATGCCGACTCCTCGGACTTCAACAATGCCCGGTAAATGCCCGACCGAGTTATGAAGCCTGCCGACAATCTCGGCACCGAGTTTAGCACTTCGTTCTACTAATTTCTCTTCTTCAATAACCTCAATGTTCGCCAATGCCGCAGCACAAGAAACTGGATTTCCTCCAAATGTCGAACCATGACCGGCCGTCGGCCATTTTTCATGAAGTTCTCGACTTGCTACAATGGCCCCAAGAGGCATGCCGCCGGAAAGGGCTTTTGCCAGTACTAAAATATCAGGAGTCACATTCGCATGCTCTGCCGCGAACATTTTGCCTGTACGGCCAAATCCTGTTTGTACTTCATCAAAGATAAGCAAAATGCCGTGTTCCTCTGTAATTTTTCTTAAAGCTTGCAAAAAGCTTGGCGGTGCCGGATAATAGCCGCCTTCCCCCATTACCGGTTCAATGATGATAGCCGCTACACGAGAAGGATCCACTCGTAAATCGAATAATTTTTGAAGCTGATTCAAGCAGTACTCTTCCGCTTCTTCTTCTCTAATGTTTTTCAGCTGGCCTGGATACGGATAGGGAACGTGGTACACCTCGCCTAAAATCGGTTCATAATAACGACGGTATTTAGAGCTTGATGCCGTAATGGCAGTTGCTCCTAATGTACGGCCATGAAACGATCCTTCAAAAGCAATAATCGCAGGTCTGCCTGTGGCCGCTTTTGCTAGTTTAAGAGCACCGTCAATAGCCTCAGCTCCCGAATTGGAGAAAAAGACAGTGTCTAGGTTTCCTGGGGTGATATGTGCAAGCTTTTCCGCCAAATTCGCTGCCGTTTCATAATAACCATAGTTCAATCCAAGATGAATCAAGGCTTCAGCTTGCTTTTTAATGGCTTCTACCATTTTTCCATGGGTATGCCCGACTGCATTAACGGCTACTCCTGAAACGAAATCGATATATTCCTTTCCGTCAGTCGTCCAAAATTTGGCACCATGCGCTTTTTCAATGACAAGCTCCGTTACCCTGGTCATAACCGGTGATAAATGTTTTTGTGCTTTTTTTTGAATATCTTCTGTTTTATTTTGTAATTTCATATAGCTCATCCTTTCTTAATTGACCTTTAAATATCGTGAATGATTCATCTAAAATTCTTACCATCTCATCAATATCTGTTCTCGTAACATTTAAAGGAGGGCTGATGATGAGGTGCTCCCCCTTTGTGCCGTCAATGGCACCGGAACCGGGATAAAAAACCGCACCGAGTTCCATCGCAATTCCATTCAATCTTTCTGCAGCTTTTTCAGATGGATTGAACAGCAGATCCTGCCCGCGATCCTTCACAAGCTCCAAACCGATTAATAGCCCTCTGCCACGAACATCAGATATATAAGTATGTTTTTGCTTCAGTTCCAAAAGACGTTTGACTAGGTAGGAACTTTGTTCTTTGACGTTATCAAGCACCATCTCTCGCTCATATACGTCCAATGCAGCAAGACCGGCAGCAACAGCCACAGGATGCCCGCTATAGGTGTAACCGTGAATGAATTTCCCGTCGCTGTTTTGTATGAGCCCGTCAATTAACCGATCATGAACAATCATTCCGGCAAGCGGCGCATATCCCGCTGATACCCCTTTTCCGAATGTGATGATATCAGGCGTGATTCCAATCTGTTCTGTCGCGAAGTTGGTACCCGTACGGCCGAATCCAGTCATCACTTCATCGATAATTAAGACGATTTCGTAACGATCACACAGTTCACGAACTTTCTCAAAATACCCCGTCGGCGGTGGAACAGCACCTTGCTGGCTTCCGACAATCGGTTCGGCGATAAATGCCGACACGTTCTCAGGACCAAGCTCTAAAATGGTTCTTTCAATATCCGTCACACATGTCCAGTTTTGTTTGGAGAGACAATCCTCTTTTTGACGATCGTACGGACAACGGTGGCAGTACGGAGAATAGACATGGGCATAGTTTAAAAGATTAGGAGTGTATGCATGTCTTCTTTTAACGTCTCCTCCTGCTGATAAAGAACCGATGGTGTTCCCGTGATATGATTGCCATCGCCCGATCACCATATGTTTTTGGGTTCTGCCGGCATCCCGATGATATTGCCGCGCCAGCTTCAAAGCACTTTCATTTGCTTCTGAGCCTCCGGTTGTAAAATACACTTTATTTAAATGGTCTGGGGCCATTTTTCCGATGGTTTCAGCCAGTTCATGCAATGCTTTCGTCTCGAAGCGCATGGTATGGACGAAAGCTGCTTTTTTTGCTTGTTCCGCCATGGCCTCCCCTATAGAAGTAATCCCATGGCCTAAGTTAGCTGCAACCGCACCCGAGCAAGCATCCAAATATTTTTTTCCGTTCTCATCGATGAGATAGACACCTTCACCGTGGGTAATAATCGGATACTCCTTTTTTAAATCCCGATGAAACACGTAGTCTTTTTTTATTCCATCCATCTTTCCACCACCATTGCCAATCCTAATCCCCCCGCCACACAAATCGTCGCAAGGCCATATTGCCGTTTTTGTTTTTCAAGCTCATGACATAATGTAGTGACGATCCTTGCACCGGAGCACCCAAGTGGGTGGCCTAAGGCAATCGCCCCTCCGTTGACATTTACGTTATCTCCTTTTATGCCCCATTCTTTTAAACAAGCAAGACTTTGAGCAGCGAATGCTTCATTTAATTCAATTAAATCGATATCTTCCAAACGAAGACCTGCTTTTTTCAACGCAATTTGGGATGCTGGAACCGGACCAATTCCCATTTCTTTTGGTGATACACCCGCTGCAGCAAAGGAACGAATCCTGGCCAATGGGACCACTCCAAGTTGTCTGGCTTTTTCTTCAGACATCAACAATAGCATCGAGGCCCCATCATTTCTGCCGGAGGAGTTTCCGGCTGTTACCGTACCATCCTTTTGAAACACAGGACGCAGTGTTCCTAACTTTTCAATGTCCGTCAATCTTGGGTACTCATCGACCGCAAAATGTCTGATTCCCTTTTTTCCTTCCTTTACCGGAACAGGAATGATTTCTTCTTCAAAATGGCCCATTTCAATGGCACGTTTCGTTTTCTGCTGACTCATGAAGGCAAATTCATCTTGTTCACGGCGGCTAATCTTATATTTTTCAGCCAGCCACTCAGCTGTTTGCCCCATCGTGAAACGTCCATATATCTCCTCCGGCTGCGATTTTGGCTGACTCTCCGTATTCGAATCATAGAGCGTTATATCTCCCATCTTCTGGCCGAATCGAGTACCAATCATATAATGAGGAGCTTGTGACATGCTTTCGACACCTCCTGCTAAAACGACGTCCGCCTGACCTGTCATAATCGACATCGCCCCGTTAATGACGGCCTGCATACCCGAACCGCATTGACGATGAACGGTATAAGCAGGAATCGATTCTGGAAAATGGGCCTGTAATGCTGAGACTCTTGCAATATTCGGTGCATGCGCACTCTGCTTTGTTTGGCCGACAATGACTTCATCGACAATATTGGCGCCATAACCGGAAGCAGAAAGATTATTTTTCATGATGAGAGATACAAGCTCTTCTGGAGGCGTATCTGCCAATGATCCGCCGAAACTTCCGATAGCAGTCCGAAATGCATTTACAATTACAACCACTACGCGGTCACCTCTTTGCCTTTATTGAAAGATTCAGCAATTTGAAAAGGTGCTTCCGTTTTCTGTTGAACTTCCTCAAGAGAAACTCCAGGTGACAGCTCAATAAGATGGAGCCCATCTTCCTTTACAGCGAAAACTGCTAAATCGGTTATAATTAAATCCACAATTCGCTCCGATGTGATCGGATAGGTTAATTCTTTGACGATTTTTGACTCTCCCTGGTTAGACGTATGCATCGTTGTTACGATTACCTTTTTGGAGCCTTCCAATAAATCCATCGCCCCGCCTACACCAAGAACACTTTTTCCTGGCACGGCCCAGTTGGCGATCCGCCCCATTGCATCGATTTGCAGCACACCAAGAATCGAAACGCTTACATGTCCTCCGCGAATCATCGCAAAAGAGGAAGCACTATCAAAAAAGGATGACCCTTCCAATACTGTGACAGGCAGTTTCCCTGCATTGACAAGATTTTGGTCAATATGCTCTGGATCAGGGGTAGGACCTACACCAAGGATGCCGTTTTCTGAGTGTAAAAAAACCTTAACATCGGATGGAATGTAATCAGCCACCAGCGTTGGAATCCCTATGCCTAAATTGACGATATCGCCATCCTTCAATTCCTTCGCCGCTCGTGCAGCAATGTATTGTTTCACGTTCAAGCTAGTTCCCGCCCTTCACTACGATAAAATCAACGTATAAATGAGGGGTCACAATTTCTTCAGGAGAAATTTGGCCTACCTCCACAATCTCATCCACCTCTGCAATCACCACATCCGCAGCTGTTGCCATCATCGGATTGAAGTTCCTTGCCGATTTGTTGTAGATGAGATTTCCTAATTGATCCGCTTTTTTCGCTTTAATGAAAGCGAAGTGGGCTTTAAGAGGCTCTTGGAAAACATATTTTTTACCGTTAAGGATGCGCTCCTCTTTATTTTCGGCGATTTTTGTTCCTACGCTGACCGGCGTATAAAACCCTCCTAGTCCTGCACCACCCGCTCGAATAGCTTCAGACATCGTTCCTTGCGGGAGAAGCTCCACATCCATTTCCTTTTCCTGATAGGATTTAACCACCTCCGGGTTGGATGTAAAATAAGATCCTATCGCTTTTTTCACTTGTTTTTGCCGTACTAAAACCCCAAGGCCTCTACCTGGTTCACCAAGGTTATTACTAATAATCTCTAAATCTTTCACTTCCGACTGAGCCAAAGCGGCTATTAAACTAAGCGGACTTCCAACAAGTCCAAATCCACCTACCATAATTCGTGAGCCGCTTTTAACCATTTTTACAGCTGCTTCGCATGTAATCAGCTTGCTCATGTTTTTTATCCCTGCCTCTCCATCGACTTTTGTGGATGTTAACAGTTCGGTAAAATAAAAAACCGAGCAAAACATAAATCTCTATAAAGAATGTCGTTCTAAAGAACATTCCTTACAAAGAGTTCATGTTTGCCCGGTTTTAATAAGACCATGGGAAGAGGTCATCCTCCCACTTTATTATAACCAAACGTTATGTATTAATTTGCTTCACATTATCCCAGTAACGTTGAACTGCAGCTTGAAGAGCCACAATGATCGCTTGCTGGGATGGAGCAAAATAAAAACTTTGAATTCGTTTAATCAACTGCTCAACACCGTCTTGTAGACAGTAGCCTATCAGCAGTTTTTGAAAATAATTTTTTGTTAGTTCAGTTACGAATGTGAATTCAGCTCCGATAATCTTATGATCTTTCAGATCTACTTCGAGGACAATTCCCGCATGCTTATACATTTCATACATGGAAGTTCCCTGTGGAGCTTTTGCATATCCTGTAACAATCACTGTTTCCAGTGCTTGCATGCCCTTATCCACCTTTCATAAACCCACTGAACATGTTTCTAACACGAGTATACGGGTCAGAATAAACAATGTCAATGTGAATATTTTAAATTTTCGAAAATGTTGAAGCGCTTTCAGTATCAAAAAAGAGCTTACGACTATTTTTTTAGACCTATCACATTTTCTCCCTTGCCTGTTAAAATCCTTCTAGAAAAGTTGCTTCCTCTGCTACTTTTGCTTTTTCAGGATTCACTCCTTTCATCTCCTAAAAAATATACGAACTTGCTTATCACTATTTTCAACTTATAAACTTGCAATTTCTGTACCAAAATTAAAAACGCTATTTTGCTAACCTTTTTTGGAAACAATATGCCAAATCTTTTGGCACTTTCCTTATTTTTTTGCACCTTAACTGCAAAAAGCTCTTTCCGATAAAATGGAAAGAGCAAAAATTATAATCTATTTTTTTGACTTAGGCAGTCACTCCTGAAAAACTCTTTGCTACCTTAGCCACTTTTGCAAGACCTTCGGCAATAATCGTCTCTGCCTTGTCTGGCGCTGCATTATGACCTTCAATAATTACTTCATCGACGATTTGCATTCCGAATAAGCCGCCTACCATATTTTTAATATAAGTAGCTGCCATCTCCATTGGAGCTGCTTCAGGTGTTGAGTAAATACCGCCGCGTGCAGTTAGGATCACAGCCTTTTTGTCAGACATCAAGCCGACTACACCAGCTTCAGTGTATTTGAAAGTGAAACCTGCTCCAGCTACATAATCAAAAAATGTATGCAATTTTGCTGGGATAGTTAAGTTCCATAGCGGGAATGCAAATACAACAACATCTGCTGCAGAAAGAGCATCCATTGCTTTTTGTTTCGCAGCTATAATACGTTGCTCAACATCAGTTAACTCTACACCAGATTGTAATTTACCGAAAGCATTGAATAGATCTTGGCCAAAGTAAGGCATATCCTCTGCAAATACATCATAAGTTGTTACATTAACGCCTTCAAGATTCTCCATGAATGTTTCATACATTTTACTAGAAACAGCCTCAGAAGCTGGACGGTTGTTTGCTTTTACTACTAATATGTTCATCTATTAAAATCTCCTTTTCCGATATCTTTAGTTTTGTTATCTCGAACTCATAATATATTAATATAAGACATTCGTCAAACAATTGATACTGACAATGGAGGAAAATTTGGGGATTGACTTTGTAAGGAGCATTTCTGAAGAGTTGATTCGTTCGCGATATTGTTCATGATAGTTTAAAATGTACATAGTTTCTAAAATTTCCTATAGATTGAGGGATGGAATTGATAAGAAATGAAAATCCAAGCATGTTAAATCTGTTGAAAATTCCAAGTGGAGAAGATCTTATCATTGGACGAATGTATATTGCGGAGGGGGTAGGCCCGCATGCCACGGTGGTACTATTGCATGGTTTTCCTGGGGTTATGATGAATCTTGATACGGCTTCCGAGCTTCAACGGCAAGGCTGGAATGTCCTGGTTATTAATTATCGCGGCGCCTGGGGAAGTCAAGGCAGCTTTTCATTTACCCATTCGTTAGAAGATGTTCGTGCAGCGCTTCAGTACATCAAACAAACGGAAATTGCCAAGGAAAATAGAATTGATATCGAACGAATTGCGTTAGTGGGACACAGTTTCGGCGGCTTTTTAGCACTGAAGGCAGCCTCTTTAGAGCCATCAATCAAAGCCGTTGCTTCCCTTTCAGGAGCCAACTTTGGTTTATTTGTACAAATGCTCGAGCAAGACCCATCCTTCGAGGCTCAAATAAGGGAAGTTTTACAGGAGGGTATCTTTTTCCTAAATGGTGCTTCTGTAGAGTCGATTATAGAAGAAGTCCGTATCCATAAGCATGAATGGAATACCTTTTTACTCTCCCCTCTGCTTAAGGATCGAAAGCTTCTCTTAACTGCAGCTGTTTTTGATAAGGAACTACCAAAATTATATTTTCATGACCCGCTCGTGAACATCCTTGAAAAAGATGGCGCAAAATATCTTCAATGTGAAGTTTTTGAAACAGACCATAATTATGTCGATAAACGCAAAGAAATCGCACTCACACTTCACAACTGGTTAAACGAGGCCCTATCTTAAAAAACGTATCTAAAAAAGGCGATTCCAATTGGGACCGCCTTTTTAGATCGTTGAAGAACAAATGGACACCATTCTGAGAAATGCAATTCACCCCAAAATCGTCTAAAACTGCAAAAATCCCCTCCAAAAATAAAATTTGCGAGCAAAAATACCTTCTTTTAGCCCAAAAACCGCTCCAAATTTGAATAATGTCGATTCGATAGGAACCTGATTTCCCGTTATGGTAAAGGTACCCGGGAATACATGAAAAGCGCGCTTTCTGAAAGGAATCACCCTTGGAAAGCTTTGAACAATTAGTTGACCAGTACGAACCCATGCTCCACAAGATCATGAACTCGCTCCACCTATACAAAAACCATGACGAATTCTATCAACACAGTCTCATTGCCCTTTGGGAAGCAAGTCAACGCTTCGAACCTAACAAAGGAAGCTTCACCAACTATGCCTACACCTACATCAAAGGCTGCCTCCTCATGGAATTGAAAAAATCACACCAAGATTATGAACGAAATGTACACCTAGATGAGCCATTTTGGGACCTAGTAGAAGATTCCGATTCTGATGAGCCATTACAGAAAGAAATCCTGCTATCCTACTGTGAAATGCTGACACCGAACCAAAAGAAATGGCTCCTGTACACCGTCTTTGATCAACTATCGATCAAAGAAATCGCCGAACTAGAAAAGGTGTCCCTATCAGCAGTGAAAAGTTGGCGCAGCGGGGCTCGGGAAAAAGTGAAAAAGTTAATTAGGGATTAGCGAGACCAGTTATTAACTTACTGTCTTTAAAATTTTACTTTGAGTCGGTCGTCTGACCAAGGACAAACCTTTTTGGGTTTGTCCTTACATAAACTGACACTCATTCGACTAATTAACATATAGGCTATACAAGTCAAACGTTTGATGAAACAGGCACAAGTCTTGAATTAAATAAATTTCCAAAGCCGTACTTGCGTGAATCATGTCAAACCCCGCTTGAAAATTTCGCAGGAAATATTCCACTATTCTACAAAATTCCTTCATGGTGAATAACCATTTTTATGAAGAAAAAGTGTATACAACTTCCTTAAATAAGCAACATATAAAAAAACAGGTAGGGTGATAACAAATGCTTGCAACTTTTCTTAGACTAGGGCTTCTCTTAATTCCTTGGTTAACCGTTCCTTTTATGCCGAAAGATGAGTTAAAAAAGTATACGCCTGTGGCAACATTTGCTTCATTTTTGGTACTAATCGTAAGCTTTTTATCGATCCCATTTAAATGGTGGACTATAAAAGGCGGACTCAAAACTAAAGCATTCAATGACCTTAGCTTTATATTAGGACCATACTTTGTTGGAACGATTTGGATTTTTCGGATGACATTCGGAAAATTTGGCCTCTTTGCTTTGATTAATGTATTGATGGATTCCTTCCTATCCTTCCCTTTCACTTGGTTGGCTCAAAAACTAAAGATGTACAAATTAGTAAATTTTAAGCCAAAACATATTTTTTTCATCTCTACTTCTTTTGCACTTGTTAGCTACATCTACCAGTTATTTATTTCTCGCGATTCTACAGAGAAATTCCATAACCACCAAAAAACAGGCAGGTACTAGTCTGTTTTTTTTGTTACATATGTGGTCATTCCACACTGAATAAATTAATCGGTGTTTTACACACTATTAAGGTAGCTCTTGACCACATCATGAAAGGAATTCATCCATGAAAAAACGATCTGTACTTCTCTTTAGTTTGTTCTTCCTTCTGCAAATTAATTTATCATCGGCACTTGCAGCTAATAATCCACGAAATCTATATGAGGTGAAATCGGGCGATTATTTATGGAAAATTGCTAAAACCTATGGGACAACTGCCTCAGACCTAAAACTAATCAACGGATTACAATCGGATTTAATCCTTGTTGGTCAAAAACTAAGGGTTCCGATCATGTATGAAGTAGTTGGAGGCGATACACTTTGGAAACTCTCACAAGCCTTTAATTCAACCGTTTCTTTGATAGCTACTACGAATGGACTCTCCTCCGATCAGATTTATGTAGGGCAAAAATTAAAAATTCCTCCTCAGCAACTGACCATGGATGGAAAGTTCATAAGGATGAATCGAGAGGAATTTAAAGATTGGATTTTTAACCACAAATTCACTAGAAAAGTGGGCAAAATTCAACAACATCACACCTATCAACCCTCTTATCAGCAATTCAATGGGTCGAATCATTTCGCATTGATGAAGGGGATGGAGGAGTATCATATATCGGGGATGAAATGGAGTGAGATCAGTCAACAATTAACCACCTTTCCGGATGGAACCGTGGTAGTAGGCAGATCTTTTAACAAAGCGCCTGAAGGTTCATTCGGATTACTAAATAAAGAAGCAATGCACGCAATCGAAGCAGATGCAATCGCCATTGAAAACGTTGGAAACTTTGATGCAGAACATATGACAGCCGAACAAAAAGAAACAATTGTTACAGTTGCGGCACTACTTATGTTGAAATACGGATTAACCCCTTCTGTTGACACGATCACCTATCATCATTGGTGGGATATTAATTCAGGAGAACGAGTGTTAGATTACAGTGAAGGACATGCAGTTAAAACGTGTCCAGGTACTGGATTCTTCGGCGGAAATTCCACCACAGACGCAAAAAACAATTTTTACCCGCTCGTAACACAAAAAATGCAAGAAATCTTAGCATCGATGCGTTAAGCCACTGGGAGGGTTCTCTTGTGCAGTTGTGTGAACCCTTCCCTGCTCCTCTTCCCGAACCAAAACACCCACCTTTTGGGCTTATTCCTTTAATAAAATTATCCAATCTAGTTAAATTTTTCTGGTATAATTTATTCTTAGTATAAAATTTTGAACAGGATAAGGAGAGTGTATTTTGGAAGGTACATTTGGATTACTTTTAAACGTAGTCATCACCATTTATTTAATTATTGATTCTCGTAAGCATGGTAAAAGCCCCGTCCTTTGGGGAATTCTCGGTTTCTTTTTTGGTGCGATTGCCTTAGGGATTTACTTAATTAAAACAAATCGAAAAGTGCTTGGTTGGATTATTACGATTATTAGTATAATCGGTTATGTTGTCTTACTCTTAGTCATTTTATTAGGAGTGGCTCTAATCATGGGCGGAGGATTTTCTTAAGCAATCTCCCCATAGGTTTATAAAGGGGAATATACAAAACTATTAAAAACCATGCTGATTAAACAGCATGGTTTTTTGTTTTGTATCAATCACCTTGTTATTTTTCTATAAAGTAATCCTCCAATTATCTGAATCTAATAATTAGTTTGTTATTTACAAGATGCGAATAAATGTATATAATCCTATATAAATACTAGGAATTGTTAGGGCGTGCGGATTATGAGTATAGGGATTACATTGATGGGTTTACTTGTAGGTTTTTTGGTAGGATTGACGGGTGTAGGCGGAGCAGCACTCCTAACTCCAGTGCTAATTTTAATAGGGGTTAATCCTTCAATTGCTGTAGGTACAGACCTTGTTTATAATTCAATCACAAAGCTATTCGGACTTGTTCAACATTGGCGACAAAAAACAGTTAATCTTCAGATGGTAAAGTATTTAGCAATGGGAAGTATTCCTAGTGCAGTCATTGCAATTGGTTCCCTTCACTATTTTGAAGCATATTACCACAATCAAGAACAGATTATTAGGCATTCCCTCGGTTATATACTGATATTTGTTTCACTAGCTATCATTATCAGAACGTTTGTAGAAAAAAAATTAAGACCTAATCGCTGGCAATTAAAACCTTTAAGTGAAAAGAAGATGCTAACAATCTTAATTGGCTGCGTTTTTGGATTTATCGTCGGACTCACTTCTTTAGGGTCAGGTTCTTTATTTGCTGTGGCAATGATCTACCTTTATCGAATGAAGACATCAGAGATGGTTGGTACCGATATTACTCACGCGTTTCTCTTGGTTACAGTAGCAGGGATGCTTCATATCGGTTATGGTAATGTTAACTATATGCTTGTGGGTAATTTACTTATGGGCTCCATTCCGGGAGTATTGATTGGCAGCAGCATTTCTGCAAAGGTTCCAACGAGACCGCTGCGAACCGTTGTTGCTGTACTAATCTTTGTAAGTGGACTGAAGTTAATCTAATTTTGCATAAAAAAAGTCAGCATATATGCTGACTTTTTTATATGAACCTAAATATCTATTATTATTATGATGCCTTCTAATGTTTCCTAGAGAAGTCCGAACCGTCCCCAAGGTCCATGTAAAAATAAAAAAACCACCTTCAAAAAATGGTTACTTTTTTAAAGGCAGTTATTATTAAGTGAATATCGATTAGTTTAAAAAATGGCTCCGCAGGTAGGACTCGAACCTACGACCGATCGGTTAACAGCCGATAGCTCTACCACTGAGCTACTGCGGAATAAACAATATGGTGGGCCTAAATGGACTCGAACCATCGACCTCACGCTTATCAGGCGTGCGCTCTAACCAGCTGAGCTATAGGCCCAATTTGGAGCGGGTGATGAGAATCGAACTCACAACATCAGCTTGGAAGGCTGAGGTTTTACCACTAAACTACACCCGCATTTTAAAATTTGGAGGCAACACCCGGATTTGAACCGGGGATAGAGGTTTTGCAGACCTCGGCCTTACCACTTGGCTATGCTGCCTAACTAGTAAAATTAATGGGGCGGCTGATGGGAATCGAACCCACGAATGTCGGAACCACAATCCGATGCGTTAACCACTTCGCCACAACCGCCATAATGGTGGAGGGGGACGGATTCGAACCGCCGAACCCTGAGGGAGCGGATTTACAGTCCGCCGCGTTTAGCCACTTCGCTACCCCTCCATATAAATAAAAAATGGCTCAGGACGGAATCGAACCGCCGACACAAGGATTTTCAGTCCTTTGCTCTACCGACTGAGCTACTGAGCCTAAAAATATGTATAAAAAACAGTAGGTTAACTACTGGGATAAAAATGGCGGTCCGGACGGGACTCGAACCCGCGACCTCCTGCGTGACAGGCAGGCATTCTAACCAACTGAACTACCGGACCAAATTGCGGGGACAGGATTTGAACCTGCGACCTTCGGGTTATGAGCCCGACGAGCTACCGGACTGCTCCACCCCGCGACAATAAAATATGGTGATAAATATGGAGGAGGAAGAGGGATTCGAACCCCCGCGCGGTATGACCCGCCTGTCGGTTTTCAAGACCGATCCCTTCAGCCAAACTTGGGTATTCCTCCGAATAAAGTGGAGTCTAGGGGGATCGAACCCCTGACCTCCTGCGTGCAAAGCAGGCGCTCTCCCAGCTGAGCTAAGACCCCGTATTAAAATAAAGAATGGTCGGGAAGACAGGATTCGAACCTGCGACCCCTTGGTCCCAAACCAAGTGCTCTACCAAGCTGAGCTACTTCCCGTAAAAATGCGCCCTGAGAGATTCGAACTCCCGACCTTTTGATTCGTAGTCAAACACTCTATCCAGCTGAGCTAAGGGCGCAAATGAATTAAATTAACTTAAATGGTGCCGAGGACCGGAATCGAACCGGTACGGTAGTCACCTACCGCAGGATTTTAAGTCCTGTGCGTCTGCCAGTTCCGCCACCCCGGCATTGTTGGAGCGGAAGACGGGATTCGAACCCGCGACCCCCACCTTGGCAAGGTGGTGTTCTACCACTGAACTACTTCCGCGTATTAATTTTAAAAGTGAGCCATGAAGGACTCGAACCTTCGACCCTCTGATTAAAAGTCAGATGCTCTACCAACTGAGCTAATGGCTCGTACTAAAGGTGCCGGCGAGAGGACTTGAACCCCCAACCTACTGATTACAAGTCAGTTGCTCTACCAATTGAGCTACCCCGGCGTAATCTATGAAAGATAAATATGGTGGAGGATGACGGGATCGAACCGCCGACCCTCTGCTTGTAAGGCAGATGCTCTCCCAGCTGAGCTAATCCTCCAGATATGGTGACCCCTACGGGATTCGAACCCGTGTTACCTCCGTGAAAGGGAGGTGTCTTAACCACTTGACCAAGGGGCCAGATTATATTGACGAAAAAAATAACCCATAAGGGCTTGCCTGGCAACGTCCTACTCTCACAGGGACGCGTGTCCCAACTACCATCGGCGCTGAGAAGCTTAACTTCCGTGTTCGGTATGGGAACGGGTGTGACCTTCTCGCCATTGCTGCCAGACTATTTAATTGAGGTTTCATTCCCTCAAAACTAGATAATGCAGAAGAAGTTTGTAAACTTTGAGTTCACCTTAAAAATGGTTAAGTCCTCGAACGATTAGTATCAGTCAGCTCCACATGTTACCACGCTTCCACCTCTGACCTATCAACCTGATCATCTTTCAGGGTTCTTACTAGCTTGCGCTATGGGAAATCTCATCTTGAGGGGGGCTTCATGCTTAGATGCTTTCAGCACTTATCCCGTCCGCACATAGCTACCCAGCGATGCTCTTGGCAGAACAACTGGTACACCAGCGGTGCGTCCATCCCGGTCCTCTCGTACTAAGGACAGCTCCTCTCAAATTTCCTGCGCCCACGACGGATAGGGACCGAACTGTCTCACGACGTTCTGAACCCAGCTCGCGTACCGCTTTAATGGGCGAACAGCCCAACCCTTGGGACCGACTACAGCCCCAGGATGCGATGAGCCGACATCGAGGTGCCAAACCTCCCCGTCGATGTGGACTCTTGGGGGAGATAAGCCTGTTATCCCCGGGGTAGCTTTTATCCGTTGAGCGATGGCCCTTCCATGCGGAACCACCGGATCACTAAGCCCGACTTTCGTCCCTGCTCGACTTGTAGGTCTCGCAGTCAAGCTCCCTTGTGCCTTTACACTCTGCGAATGATTTCCAACCATTCTGAGGGAACCTTTGGGCGCCTCCGTTACTTTTTAGGAGGCGACCGCCCCAGTCAAACTGCCCACCTGACACTGTCTCCCACCCCGATCAGGGGTGCGGGTTAGAATTTCAATACAGCCAGGGTAGTATCCCACCGACGCCTCCACCGAAGCTAGCGCTCCGGCTTCTCAGGCTCCTACCTATCCTGTACAAGCTGTACCAAAATTCAATATCAGGCTACAGTAAAGCTCCACGGGGTCTTTCCGTCCTGTCGCGGGTAACCTGCATCTTCACAGGTACTATAATTTCACCGAGTCTCTCGTTGAGACAGTGCCCAGATCGTTACGCCTTTCGTGCGGGTCGGAACTTACCCGACAAGGAATTTCGCTACCTTAGGACCGTTATAGTTACGGCCGCCGTTTACTGGGGCTTCGATTCAGAGCTTCGCTTGCGCTAACCCCTCCTCTTAACCTTCCAGCACCGGGCAGGCGTCAGCCCCTATACTTCGCCTTGCGGCTTCGCAGAGACCTGTGTTTTTGCTAAACAGTCGCCTGGGCCTATTCACTGCGGCTCTTCGAGGCTATTCACCTCAAAAAGCACCCCTTCTCCCGAAGTTACGGGGTCATTTTGCCGAGTTCCTTAACGAGAGTTCTCTCGCTCACCTTAGGATTCTCTCCTCGCCTACCTGTGTCGGTTTGCGGTACGGGCACCTTTTATCTCGCTAGAGGCTTTTCTTGGCAGTGTGGAATCAGGAACTTCGGTACTAAATTTCCCTCGCTATCACAGCTCAGCCTTCACGAGAGGCGGATTTGCCTACCTCTCAGCCTAACTGCTTAGACGCGCATATCCAACAGCGCGCTTACCCTATCCTCCTGCGTCCCCCCATTGCTCAAACGATAAAGAGGTGGTACAGGAATATCAACCTGTTATCCATCGCCTACGCCTTTCGGCCTCGGCTTAGGTCCCGACTAACCCTGAGCGGACGAGCCTTCCTCAGGAAACCTTAGGCATTCGGTGGATGAGATTCTCACTCATCTTTCGCTACTCATACCGGCATTCTCACTTCTAAGCGCTCCACCAGTCCTTACGGTCTAGCTTCAACGCCCTTAGAACGCTCTCCTACCACTGACATCAAAGATGTCAATCCACAGCTTCGGTGATACGTTTAGCCCCGGTACATTTTCGGCGCAGAGTCACTCGACCAGTGAGCTATTACGCACTCTTTAAATGGTGGCTGCTTCTAAGCCAACATCCTGGTTGTCTAAGCAACTCCACATCCTTTTCCACTTAACGTATACTTTGGGACCTTAGCTGGTGGTCTGGGCTGTTTCCCTTTTGACTACGGATCTTATCACTCGCAGTCTGACTCCCACGGATAAGTCTTTGGCATTCGGAGTTTGTCTGAATTCGGTAACCCGATGAGGGCCCCTAGTCCAAACAGTGCTCTACCTCCAAGACTCTTACTACGTGAGGCTAGCCCTAAAGCTATTTCGGAGAGAACCAGCTATCTCCAAGTTCGATTGGAATTTCTCCGCTACCCACACCTCATCCCCGCACTTTTCAACGTGCGTGGGTTCGGGCCTCCATCCAGTGTTACCTGGACTTCACCCTGGACATGGGTAGATCACCTGGTTTCGGGTCTACGACCACATACTCATACGCCCTATTCAGACTCGCTTTCGCTGCGGCTCCGTCTCTTCAACTTAACCTTGCATGGGATCGTAACTCGCCGGTTCATTCTACAAAAGGCACGCCATCACCCATGAACGGGCTCTGACTACTTGTAGGCACACGGTTTCAGGAACTATTTCACTCCCCTTCCGGGGTGCTTTTCACCTTTCCCTCACGGTACTGGTTCACTATCGGTCACTAGGGAGTATTTAGCCTTGGGAGATGGTCCTCCCTGCTTCCGACCGGATTTCACGTGTCCGGCCGTACTCAGGATCCACTCAGGAGGGAACGAAGTTTCGACTACAGGGTTTTTACCTTCTCTGACGGACCTTTCCAGGTCGCTTCATCTACCCCGTTCCTTTGTAACTCCATGTTGAGTGTCCTACAACCCCAAGAGGCAAGCCTCTTGGTTTGGGCTATGTCCCGTTTCGCTCGCCGCTACTCAGGGAATCGCGTTTGCTTTCTCTTCCTCCGGGTACTTAGATGTTTCAGTTCCCCGGGTATGCCATCAATACCCTATGTATTCAGGTAAAGATACTGTTCCATTACGAACAGTGGGTTCCCCCATTCGGAAATCTCCGGATCAAAGCTTACTTACAGCTCCCCGAAGCATATCGGTGTTAGTCCCGTCCTTCATCGGCTCCTAGTGCCAAGGCATTCACCGTGCGCCCTTTCTAACTTAACCTAAAAGGTTTATAACTCTTACTAAATAAGAGAGAAAAACTAAAATGGCGATTACTCGATGTTTACTTTGCTTCTTCATTACGATTATCTAGTTTTCAAAGAACGAATGGTTTGAGAGAATTGCACTCTCAAAACTAAACAAACAAAGATCGTGTACAAACTGTTTTGTCTGGCTCACAGGTCCAGCTTTATCCTTAGAAAGGAGGTGATCCAGCCGCACCTTCCGATACGGCTACCTTGTTACGACTTCACCCCAATCATCTGTCCCACCTTAGGCGGCTGGCTCCTTACGGTTACCCCACCGACTTCGGGTGTTACAAACTCTCGTGGTGTGACGGGCGGTGTGTACAAGGCCCGGGAACGTATTCACCGCGGCATGCTGATCCGCGATTACTAGCGATTCCGGCTTCATGCAGGCGAGTTGCAGCCTGCAATCCGAACTGAGAATGGTTTTATGGGATTGGCTAAACCTCGCGGTCTTGCAGCCCTTTGTACCATCCATTGTAGCACGTGTGTAGCCCAGGTCATAAGGGGCATGATGATTTGACGTCATCCCCACCTTCCTCCGGTTTGTCACCGGCAGTCACCTTAGAGTGCCCAACTGAATGCTGGCAACTAAGATCAAGGGTTGCGCTCGTTGCGGGACTTAACCCAACATCTCACGACACGAGCTGACGACAACCATGCACCACCTGTCACTCTGTCCCCCGAAGGGGAAAATCCTATCTCTAGGAGTGTCAGAGGATGTCAAGACCTGGTAAGGTTCTTCGCGTTGCTTCGAATTAAACCACATGCTCCACCGCTTGTGCGGGCCCCCGTCAATTCCTTTGAGTTTCAGCCTTGCGGCCGTACTCCCCAGGCGGAGTGCTTAATGCGTTAGCTGCAGCACTAAAGGGCGGAAACCCTCTAACACTTAGCACTCATCGTTTACGGCGTGGACTACCAGGGTATCTAATCCTGTTTGCTCCCCACGCTTTCGCGCCTCAGCGTCAGTTACAGACCAGAAAGCCGCCTTCGCCACTGGTGTTCCTCCACATCTCTACGCATTTCACCGCTACACGTGGAATTCCGCTTTCCTCTTCTGCACTCAAGTCCCCCAGTTTCCAATGACCCTCCACGGTTGAGCCGTGGGCTTTCACATCAGACTTAAAGGACCGCCTGCGCGCGCTTTACGCCCAATAATTCCGGACAACGCTTGCCACCTACGTATTACCGCGGCTGCTGGCACGTAGTTAGCCGTGGCTTTCTGGTTAGGTACCGTCAAGGTACCGGCAGTTACTCCGGTACTTGTTCTTCCCTAACAACAGAGCTTTACGACCCGAAGGCCTTCATCGCTCACGCGGCGTTGCTCCATCAGACTTTCGTCCATTGTGGAAGATTCCCTACTGCTGCCTCCCGTAGGAGTCTGGGCCGTGTCTCAGTCCCAGTGTGGCCGATCACCCTCTCAGGTCGGCTACGCATCGTCGCCTTGGTGAGCCGTTACCTCACCAACTAGCTAATGCGCCGCGGGCCCATCTGTAAGTGTCAGCCGAAACCGACTTTCAGCTTTTCCTCATGAGAGGAAAAGGATTATCCGGTATTAGCACCGGTTTCCCGGTGTTATCCCAGTCTTACAGGCAGGTTGCCCACGTGTTACTCACCCGTCCGCCGCTAGACTCCGAAGAGTCTCGCTCGACTTGCATGTATTAGGCACGCCGCCAGCGTTCGTCCTGAGCCAGGATCAAACTCTCCAAGAAAGTTGATTAGCTCATTTTGTTACGTTGGCTCGTGTTCTTCATATTAATAGAAGAAACACGATTAATATTGTTTGTTTGCACGATTTTGTTTGTTTAGTTTTCAAAGAACAATTCATTACGTCAGAAGCGACATTTGTTATTATATCAACTCACTATTAAGATGTCAATATAATATTTTATTTTTATCAACCACTTTTAGCAATCAAATTTCGTTTGTTAAAAGCGACATTTGTAATTATATCGAACCTCTATTTCTATGTCAATATAATTTTTTATTCCTTTTTCAATCACCTTTAACAATCAAAACTTGCTGTCAAAAGCGACTTCCTTATAGTATCACCCTCATATTAATTATGCAACAAAAAGTTTTTTTTTTAGGAAAGTCTTACGGTTTTCGGTTGAATAAAAAACCAGGAGATGAGCATATCTCCTGGTTCTTCACTGGTCTTACCCATCCTATTAATGATTCTTCTTTCCTTTACCTTTCCCTTGGTGCTTTTTCTTTGGCTCTTTTTGTTTTTTCTTTTCTTCTTTTTTTGGCTTCTGTACACCATGATTCTTAGCATTATTAATCGCAGGTTTCGCTTTGTTGATAATAGGTTTTGGTTTTGGCGGCACTTCTGCAGAAGTAACCCCTTTAATATACAGTTCATTATTTACTCGGTAGACACTGCTTGGCTGCTGAAAACCCGATGCATCCGTTCCAAATGACTGCATCATGTTTTTGAACATATACTTTGCAATTGGTGTCGTCGTTGCGTCCATAAAGTTACCAGAACCGTTTTGTGCATATCCGGTCCAGACCGCCATGGTGTATTGAGGTGTATATCCTACGAACCAGCTATCATTCGTGGCGTTTTCCGGGTATCCAAACTTTCCTCGGGTCGGTGCGTCAAAATTCGTAGTCCCTGTCTTCCCTACCACATATAGTCCGGGAACATTAGCCATTGCACCACCCCCATTTGTTACAACGGAGCGTAACATATCAGTCACCATATAGGCCGTATAATCCTGCATTACCCGTTTCGGTTTCTCCTTAAAATGAACGACTTTACCATTGGGCAGGACCACTTTTTGGACAAAATGCGGTTTATTGTAGTTCCCATTGTTTCCAAATGCACTGTAGGCCCCTGCCATATTTAGAGGACTAACGGAATTACTACCAATCGCATAGGATTCATATACTTGGTTATCTTTAAATGTAATACCGAGTTGTTGTGCAAAATTCTTTCCCTTTTCCATTCCAACCGCCCTTAGTGTGAGAAGCGCAGGAATATTGTAAGAATTGTTCAGTGCATTCCGTATGGTCAGCATTCCATGATACTTATGATCCCAGTTTGAAAGCGGCTGTCCCGTTGAATACGCTGTCGGCTGGTCATTAATTAGGTGACCAGTGGACCATTTCAAATATTCAATCGCAGGACCATAGTCAAAAATCGGTTTAAATGTCGAGCCCGGCTGACGACTGAGATCGACCGCAAAGTTGTTACCCAAAAATTCAGCTTTATATTCGTTTCGCCCGCTGCCAATCGCCCGCACTTCACCGGTTTTTGTATCCAAAAAGACAAAAGCCCCCTGAAAAGCCGCATTTGGATAGGCAATGATTTCATTGGTGTTCAACATTTTATCTGCATAATTCTGTGCTTTTGGATCGAGGGTAGTATAGATAGATAATCCATCTTTACTGATGTCGACATCCTTCAGTTTCCTCTTTACCTCTTTTACAACTGCATCCAAAAACGCTTCGTAAGGAATAGTTTGTTGGTTGCTTTTTGGGACAAGTCCCTCAGTAACGGGAACTTTTGAAGCTTCCTTATATTGTTTCTCCGTTATATAACCATCTCTAAGCATCGATCGCAAGACGATATTACGACGATTCGTGGCCGCTTCTTTGTTTTCCGGCTTGGTTGGATCGTAATTATTGGGACTCTGCGGCAGTCCGGCTATCAAGGCTGCCTGCGCGAGCGTCATTTTTTTCAAATCCTTTACTTCGATACCATAGTAACTCTTTGCTGCAGCAGCAACTCCGTAAGAGCGGTTTCCAAGGTAGATTTTGTTTAAGTACATCATTAAAATATCGTGCTTGGAATATTTCTGTTCCAGCTGATAGGCCAATTCCCATTCTTGCACTTTTCGCTTTAATGTTTTCTCCGGCGTCAAAAAGGAATTTTTAATCACTTGCTGAGTAATCGTACTTCCGCCCTGTGAGCCGAAATCTCCAGTTACGTTGACAAAAATGGCCTTAGCCGTCCGTTTAATGTCGATCCCATGATGCTCATAAAAATGGGAATCTTCCGTGGCGATAAACGCTTGCTCCACCACTTTTGGAAGTTGATCATAGGTAATTTTCGTTCGCTTTTCCTTCCCGTACTCATAAAGAAATTTTCCATTTTTATCATAGAATTTCGTAGAAAGTGGATCCACTAGCTTAGAATCATCCAAATTAGGCGAATCCTTAATCATAGAAGCGAACGCAATCGCTCCTGCCCCTGTTGAAACAAGTCCAAGCACGAGACAGAGAATGATTATTTTTTTAAACAGCGACCCTTTTTTCTTGGGTTTCCGATTGCTTCTTTGTTGATTCTGTTTTTCCCTTTCCGCTTGCTTTCGTTCCTCACGAGATTGATAGGTCTCTTCTGACATTCTTCTTCTCTCCCATGTAAATTTATGGTTTGGCAAAGTTGCTTAATAATGGAGATATTTATTTATCTGCTAATAATAAAGTTTCGTAAGTGGTTTGAAATTTATGAGGGGAATCTGACATCTTTGTTGATTGTTTCAAAAAACAAAAAAATTCCTCTTCCATTTTTGGAAGAGGATACAGTAAAAACTAAAAGGTAAACCAATAAAATGTTGCACAAAAAAGTAGCGGCATATAGGGTCTGGCCAAATAGTGCGAGTCCCAAAATGACAGCTGGAATAAACTTCGTCTGAACGAGAGCCGCCTTTCTACCCGGATTGCTCCGCGACATGAACGCTTGTTTGCACACTTGAATCACACAAATAATCGATTGTGTAAATAGAATCGCTGCTAAAAATATACTCAAATGAACAAGAATCATTTCATTTTGAAGGATTTCCATCCACCTTCCAAACAAACATTTATGACCATGCAGATCTGTATTGAAAGAAATTGTTGCTTTTTGAATTTGTTTCATCAACTGCGCGACATTCGCACGTGATGACAGCAATCATACATATTACAGGTAATTTATGGGGAAGGTATCCTATAGCACTGAGACGTTGGAGGTTACTTATGGAGGCAAAGGGAACACAGATTAGGTTAACTGCAGGTGAGATGGCCCAACTATGGGCGCAATACTTAAATGATAGTGCAAGCATTTGTGTCCTTACGTTTTTTTTAGAAAAAGCGGAGGATGACGAAATGAAGCCTATAATTAAATATGCTCTAGAGCTATCTACATCACACATTCAAACGATTACAGCTATTTTGACCGAGGAAAAAAATATAGTTCCGCATGGTTTTACTATAGAAGAAGATGTAGATTTAACAGCACCTAGACTTTTTTCTGATGCATTTGTGCTCAATTTTATTCACCATATGTCGAAGGTCGGACTTACTTTATATGGAGCGGCTCTAGCATCATCAGTAAGAAATGACATAAAAACTTATTACATGGACTGCCTTACGGAAACCATGGAATTATATAAACAATCAACGGAATTATTATTATCCAAAGGGTTGTTGATCAGGTCTCCGAACCTGCCTAATTTAGAGAAGGTTGAATTTGTAAAAAAGCAATGGTTTATGTTGGATGTGATTGGAGAAAAAAGACCATTAGTCGCATCAGAGGTCGAGAATTTATTTGCGAATATGCAAAGAAATGCTATCGGAGTTGCTGCGCTTACTGGATTTAGTCAGGTTGCAAAGGACAAGGATGTAAAAAAATTCTTTCTAAAGGGTTTAGAAATTGGGAATAAACACATTAAATTATTTAGAGCGAAGTTAGAGGAAAGTAAACTTCCTGCACCGATGGGATGGGATGCAGAAATAACAAACAGTACCACACGTACATTTTCTGATAAACTCATGATGTACTTTACCTCTGGTTTAATTTCTATGAGTGTTGGATATTACGGTACAGGCGTCAGTTTAAGTCCCAGAGGAGATCTGGCTTCATTGTATAACAGGCTATCCATAGAGGTTCAAATGTATGCAGAAGATGGAGCCAATATCATGATAAAAAATCACTGGATGGAGCAGCCTCCAATGGCATCCGATAGAGATGAGTTAATAAGAAGAAAGAATAAATAGCGAAAATATAGCAATCAGATAGAAAGAAAAGCACCAGCCTAATTGGCGGTGCTTCTCTTCATTCAATTAAAATGCTTCCACTTTCTCTTTTTCACCTTTTAACTTTTCGAGTTCCTTTGTGAGCTCTTCCTCGCTCACATAGCTATTGTAGGCCGCATCAAACTGAGCTAACGGAGCCGCAAACTGATTGCCTGCCTGTACTTCTGCTTCCATCATTAAGATCCGCTCTTCCGCACGAGCCACTCCTCTTGATATATCATCCGTATTGAAAGCGACCGTTACTTTTTGAATTTGTTTCATTGACTGAGCGACATTCGCACGTGATGCCAGCAAGATTTTCTTTTGCTGCATTTGGTTGTACGTTTCTTTGAGCTGGTCCAATTTTTCGATGAGGATTTGCGTTTGTCCCTTAATCGACGCTAATTGGTCCACATATAGCTGCAACTGGTTTTCTTTGCTGAGTTTTTCTTGCACAGCTAGTTTGGCCATCGACTCATCTCCTTGCTCAAGTGCTAGTTTCGCCTGACGAGTACGCTTGTCCACCAAAGATTTGGTTTCATTGATCAGCGCTTCTTGTTTTTTCTCTACAAAGATTTGTCGTGCTAACGCATTCTGACCTTTGACAATTTCCTTTTCCATTTCTCTTGAATACTCATTTAGCATCGCAATCGGATCTTCCATCCCATCTAATAATCCGTTAATGTCCGCCTTTGCAATTGTCTTTAATCTTTTAAAAATACCCATGTTATTCCTTCTCCTTTTTAGTTAAAATATTAATTTCCCATTGATCCAAAACGCTAGCATTTTGGTTTGTGACCGGTATATGCGAACCTACTACAGAGGTGTCAATAAACTGTTTCATAGATGAAGTTTTCGATTTCTTTCTAAGCCATCTTACTAAAAGAACTAGAACAGCTAGTCCAATAATAAGGAAGAGCCAAGGGAATCCTCCGCCATGGTGAGCGCCATGTATCATCTCCTGGCCTCCTCGAAATCCGCCGTGCTGCCCCATTTGACCAGCACCATGTCCATGGGGACCTCTAGCAAAAGCACTGCTCCCACCTAGAAGAGCATGGAGTAAGTTGATCACCAGTACAGTAGAAGTAACGATGACACTCCAGAAAATACCCTTTTTTACTTTTGAATTCATTTCTTATTACCTCCTTTCGTTATCTGATGTAATGAATATTAATAGAGAATGGTGAAAACTTGGTGAAAGGAAAAACTATTTTTAAAAAAAATCCACAGATTCTTATGAGCAGTTTTCGTAGATATAGGGCGACGCCAGATGGTACTGATCTCATCCGAATATCTTAATGTTTGAATATATAAGGATATATACCTAACAATCGTGTCTTTTTTACCAAAAAAAGGGACAAAAAGAGGGATTGGAGATGCGTTTGAAGAAATTATGATTCTATAACATATTTTTTATTGGGGGAAAGGCCGCCATGAGACAAAGCCGACAATACAAATCTCCATACGCAGCAATGTTGTGGTCATGTGTTTTACCTGGATTCGGGCAATTTTACAATAAGGATTATATGGTTGGGGCAGTGTTGATTGGCTTGGAATTTTTAGTGAATCTGAACTCGAATCTAAACCTATCTCTAATCGAATCCTTTATAGGGGATATGCATTCAGCCCATCACATAATTGATTATAGATGGGCGCTATTTTACCCATCCCTATACGGTTATGCCATTTGGCAAGCATTCAATGCTGCCATAGCCAATAATAATAAGATGATTGGTAAAGATGCGGAACAAAGGACATATTTGTCGGGCTTCTTTCTTGGAATGGTATTAGGTATGGATTTCGGATTATTTTGGCACGACTCTACCTTTATCACACACCATACCGTCATTAAACTATTAGATTTTCCTGTCTTTAATGGACTTGCTTTTGGAATATTGATAGGAATTTTGGGACATATCATGGAAAATAAGGTTTATCGAAGACAAAAAGAGCATCTGTTACCAGGTAAAAAATAGGGCCCAAAAAGGACAAATGTTTTCATATTGTCTTGCTTCACTATTTAGGAAAGCGGGCTCCATTTACCATTTCATCGAAAAATGACCTCTTGCGGGCAATCCAAGCGGCCTCCTTTTATCTCTTCTCACGTCTATACTCCCACTTGACTACCGTTCCTTCGCTTTTTCATCGTTCCTGTCACATTTCTTCACCCAATATCGTCTTGAGTTTTAAATAACATAATGGAGGTTATCTTATGACTCAAAAATGGGATATTGTCATTGTTGGCGGTGGGTTAGCAGGTTATATTGCAGCTAATTATTTATCTAAGACCAATTTATCGATATTAATAGTAGAAAAAGGAAAACAAGTGGGTGGAAGGGCTCGTACAAACAAGATGGACCAACAGTACTTGAATCTTGGCCCGCATGCCCTTTATAAAAAAGGAAAAGCCAAGTCTATTCTCGAAGAATTAGGTATTAATCTTCATGGAAAATCACCCAAACTAAGCGGTATTTTAATGGAAGACAATATGGAATATGCTGCTCCCCTTGCTCCTTTCGAACTTTTTACAACAAGTCTTCTGAATGGAAAGGAACGGATTGAGTGGGTCTCAGTTTTGTTGAAGCTGATGAATACTGATCCTGAAAAGTTAGCAGAACTTACCCTCCAACAATGGGTAAAGCAAACAGCCCACTCTAAAAAAGTGGAATCATTACTATATATACTTGGCAGACTGGCGACCTATTGTCATGCCCCTGAAATGGTAAGTGCAAAAGTAATCGTAGCGAATATGAAAAATGCAATGGGCGGCGTCCTTTATCTAGATGGCGGCTGGCAAACCATTATTGACCAGCTCCACAATAAAGCATCCCTCTCAGGTGTTGAGGTTAAATCACCTACCCTTGTTAAACAAATGAAACCCGCCCAACAGGATCACTTAAAACTAGTTCTTTCAAATGACGAAGAAATTCTCGCGAAGTATGTGATTTGTACAACCGGCCCCCACGAACTAAATGAAATGCTAGTTGAAACGGAACAAAATCACTTTTTTTCAAAAATAACACCTGTACGAGGGGCCACATTAGACGTTGCTCTAACCAAGCTGCCTAACCCAAAACGATTGTTCGCCATGGGCATCACTGATCCCCTCTATTATTCCGTGCATTCACCTTATGCCCGTCTCTCTGATGATCCAAAGAACGCCGTTCTTCATGTATTTAAGTATCATCATCCAAATGACACACACGATCGAGCAATTGTTAAAAACGAACTTGAAGAATTTTTAGATCAACTGCAGCCAGGGTGGCAGCAATATGTGATTACACGACGGTTTATCCCTAACATTATCGTGAACCAACGCTTACCGCTAATTGGAGATGAACAGAAGCTGCAGCGTTCTAAAACAGAAATTCCGGGATTATATATAGCAGGAGACTGGGCTTCTCCCCACTCCATTTTGGCAGATGGCGCCGTTAGCAGCGGAAAACAAGCAGCAGCGGAAATCATTTTAAACGAAGAGAGGAAAGATAGTGCAAATTACGAAAGAAGATTACCAACAATTTAAACCATTGTTGTTTTCGTTAGGTTATCGGATGTTAGGTTCTGTAGTGGAAGCAGAAGACATGGTCCAAGAAACTTTTCTAAAAGCATACCAAGTAAGCGGGGCGAACATAAATAATAAGAAGGCATATCTCTGCAAAATAATGACGAATCTCTGTCTTGATGTAGTAAAGTCTGCCCGGTACAGACGAGAACAATATGTGGGGCCATGGAACCCAGAGCCATTAATACCAGAAACATTAACCTTTGATCCCGCGGAAATGATGATACAAAAAGAAGGATTGAGTATCGCCTATTTACGAATGATGGAGCATTTGGCACCAGATGAACGGGCAGTCCTCCTTTTAAGGGAGGTATTTGATTTCCCATACGCAGAGATTGCAAACATGATAGAAAAGAAAGAAGATAACTGTAGGAAAATTTTTAGCAGGGCGAAATCAAAGCTCTCACTTATTGAGGGCGAAAGCCTACACTATGAGAAGAATAAATCAATGGTTAATCGCTTTATTGAAGCGTTTCAATCGCAAAATAAAGATGTCCTATTAGAGCTTATCTCTGAAAATGTTACACTATTTTCTGATGGCGGTGGCAAAGTCACGGCTGCCGTCCGTCCAGTCATATCCGTAGCCAATGTTTTAGCCTTATTATACGGAGTCATCAAAAAGGCACCTAAAGACACTTATTTTGAAGTGAAAAATGTCAATGGCCAACCAGCGATCGTAATCTACATGAATGGCAAAATTCAAAGTATCCTTAGTTTTTATATCCAAAATGAAAAAATAAGCGAAATGTATATAACAATGAATCCTGATAAGTTACCTATTTAATACCACAGGGACAGTTCTCATGGTTCAATGAGTTTAGGGCATTCCACCAAAACCGTCCAGAGGGTCACCCAATGGGCGAATTTTTAAGTTTAATGAGCGAATCTCGACACTTAATCGGCGAATTCTCAAAGATTATGAGCGAATCTATTAATTCAATGGGCGAATTTAAGAGAAGCAACACAATAATGGAGAAAATAAATTTGCAAACAATAAAAAGGAGAGAAGTGATATACCACTTCCCTCCTACAATTTTGAGTTGTTTACGCTGTCTCCCTCTCACCATCTACATCCACGCGTTTCTTGCCAATTCTTCCTTTTATCGACTTCATCACATGGTACGTAGTTGGTACGATCACCAAGGTTAATAAGGTTGATGTTAATAATCCTGAGATAACCACAATCGCTAGGGATCTTGAAATCAATCCGCCTTCGCTAGATAGGGCTAACGGCAATAATGCACCAATTGTGGCGAGTGCCGTCATAAGAATCGGACGAAGACGTGTTTTTCCAGCTTCCAATAACGCTGCTTTGAGCTCCATGCCTTTCTTCTCGTTCTGTTTCACGCGCTCCATTAACACAATCGCATTGGTAACCACAATTCCGATTAACATTAAGAATCCAACTAACGCCGGCATCCCTAGTGCTTGATTCGTCACATATAATCCTAACAACCCACCCGAAAATAGGAACGGCAGCGACGATAGAATCGCCACAGGCATTAACATATTCCCGAACGCGACAAGCATTACGATAAACACGAGCACAACGGCAACCGCCATTGCCAGCATCATATTCGTAAATCCTTCATTCATCGCTTGAGCCTGACCCTCTGAACGAACGTTTACGCCACTTGGTAAATCGATAGTTTTCAATCGTTTATCCACCTCAGCTTGAACACCTGACGAATTATCCGTCGTGATTCGCCCCGTTACCTGTACATATTGCTGTTGATTTAAGCGGTACAACGCAGACGGACTTGGTGCTTTTTTGAGGGTGGCCACTTCGGAGAGACTGACTTGCTGCCCCATCGGATTGGTCAACTTTTGACTCATAATCCCAGCAATAGAATCTACTGAACCTCCATCTAATAACAAATTCACACTCGTTGTTTTTCCCTCTACTTGCATATCTCCCACATGGTCACCTGCAATCAGTTCCCGAACAAATCCGGCAACCATAATCGGGCTTACGCCTTTTTCAGCGGCTTTCGCATCATTGATATCCAATTGAAGCTGTTCCTTCACACCAGACAGATTCGATTCGACATTTTCTAAGCCATCGATATTTTTAATTTTATCCGTAATCAGCTTCCCTGCGGTCACTAAATCTTCGGCATTGCCGCCTTCAACAATTAAAGCAATACCACTCGTTCCAACAATCCCAACCGGGGCAAGGGCTACCTGTATCTCACTGTTAAGATTCTCTACTTCAGTTCGTACCCTTTTTTCAAAACTACTAGTCTGTCCCTTTGAAGTATCGTCCTCTAGATCAATCGAAAAACGAATATGTTCCCCATTCACAATCGTTTGGGTATATTTAATCTGCTTTTCCTCTTTTAGAATTTTTTCAATATCACTCGCCATCAGGTTTGCTTTTTCCAGTGAAGTTCCCTCAGGTAAATCGGCAGTTAAGCGATACGAGACCGCTTTTTCCTGCGGCAAAAAGTTCTTCGGAATCATCGGGACTAATGCTAATGATCCAGCAAACATAACCACCGCCAGCACAATCGTTAAAGCCCGTTTATTTAAGACCCATGAGAGTGTATTCTTATAAGCTTTTTGAAAAAATGTTTCCTTTTCCTCCTTCGGTTTAATACGAAGTAGGAATAACTTGGCGAGCAATGGCACGACCGTCAACGAAACGATTAGCGAAAACGCCAGCGCCACAATGACCGTAATCCCAAACGGCGCAAAGAAACGGCCGATAATACCTGGAACAAAGGAAAGCGGGCCGAAAACAGCAATGGTTGTAAGGGTAGAGGACGTAATTGCCCCGCCCACTTCTTTGGCTGCCGTAAGAACCATTTTTTCATCCCGTTTTGGGCTCGTTAAGGTGCGGCGGTACACATTTTCAATGACAACAATCGAATCATCGATAACACGACCCACTGCCACCGCGATTCCCGCTAGAGTCATCATGTTTAAACTATAGCCAAAATATTTCAAGGTAATCATGGATGCTAAAATCGATAACGGAATGGAAAGAACAGCGACAATTGTTGCCCTGATATTACGAAGGAATAAAAACGTAACCAGCACCGCAAACAAGGTTCCAAGCAGCACTTCCCGCAGCATTCCATCAACAGATGTTTTCACTTCTTTAGATGTATCATATAACTTAGTTAAGGTGTATCCAGCAGGAAGGTCTAATTCGTCCAGCTTTTCTTTGGCTTGCCCGACCACTTCAACGGTATTAGAACCCGCCTGTGCTTTCATCTCAACCAGAACAGCAGGTTTTTCATTTAATCGAGTATAAACCGTTTCTTTTTTATTGCTATAAGAAACGTCCGCAATCTCAGCCATCTTTATTTTTTGGATGCCATTTGGTCCTTGCGACAAAATTTGAATATCCTCTACATCACCGACAGAATTCAGCTTATAGTCAGCTTGCACATTCAAGGTTTTATCGTCGACATTTACTTGGCCTGCTGGAAAGGAAAAATGATGCGCTATAAACGTTTGCTTAACGGTCTCATAAGTAACTCCATGCAACTTCATTTTTTCAGGGTCCAGCTTCACCGCGACTTCCTTTTCCGTTTCACCCGAAATATCTATCGTTCCCACTCCATCAATTCCAGTCAACGCTGGTTTAATGCGTTCATTGATGTATTCGGTCAGGTCGGATTGATTGGCTGTGTTCGATGACAGTGCAAATGTAAAAACCGGCATCGCAGAAGGACCGTCCTTGAGGATTTGAGGTTTTTCTGCTCCTGCTGGCAGTTGGATCGAAGCAACCGCGGTCGTAACATCCTTTTCCGCCTCATCCATATCCTTACTCATCTCAAATTCAAGAATTCCCACGACCATATTACTGTGTGCTTCAATATACAAATTATCTAGTTTCTTTATTCCCGATAACGTGTTTTCTAACGGTTTTCCGATATCCTCTAATCCCTGTTCAGGAGTCGCTCCAAGATATGGAACCTGCACGATGATATAAGGAATATCGACATTTGGCATTGATTCCATCTTCATCGTTTTGACTGAATAAATTCCCCCTGCAATCACCATCAACATGGCGATAAAAATAACCCCCGCATTCTTTAACGAAAACTTAATCCAAGATTTCATCTCTCTTTTCCCCTCCGCAATATAAGTACTTTTTCAGTTTAACTACTTTCTCAACCTACTAAACTCCCTTTTTGGTTCTTTTTACCTTTTTTATTATAGGTTTTCCATCTAGGAGCCAACATCGGGCAGTTGCTGTAATCTCATCTACGACCTAAGACTTAGAAAATTGCTCCGGTGTCAGGCACCGAAATTGATTAAAATGGTAAATTTCTAGTAAAATTTACTTATACAGAAAGTTTGGTTTGGTTGAACGATTGAAAATGAGCCATAGGGAGAAGGAGTTAGGGAAAAATAGAATGAAGATGTTTAGGAAGTTGTCCAATGGGGTATTAGCGCTGCTGATTACCATCCTGATTTATGCGTTATTTTTTGCGGTAGTTTCACAGAGTCCTGGGGATGAATCGAATAATGGTTTGATCGCTATGGCAACCTTTATAGCGATGACTTTTTTTATAAACTTTCCGGTGTGTTGGTGGATTATGAAACGGATCATTAAAGCGAGTCGAAGCAAGAGGAATTGATTAGGATCTTACCAGCACATCTTTTTATCGACATTTGCGAAAGTACTGTACTTAATTAAGTAACCAGCGACAGTAAAATAAGCGGAGGTTTTCCGATTATCCAAAATAAAATCCTCCATTTTCACGTTTTTCGAGTCAATAGGCGGAATCTCTCCGTCTATTTAAGCCAGTTTTAGTGCTATTTACAAATTAAGCGAAATTTTTCCGTCTATTTATCAGACCGGTGTTAACCTGTTTCCCCAACCGATAAGTGCGGACCCCCATGATAAATGCGGGCACAATTAAGCCCCATACAAATTTTCACACAAAAAAAGACAACCATCTCTGATTGTCTTTTTTTGTGCCTGGCAACGTCCTACTCTCACAGGGACGCGTGTCCCAACTACCATCGGCGCTGAGAAGCTTAACTTCCGTGTTCGGTATGGGAACGGGTGTGACCTTCTCGCCATTGCTGCCAGACTATTTAATTGAGGTTTCATTCCCTCAAAACTAGATAATGCAGAAGAAGTTTGTAAACTCAGAGTTCACCTTAAAAATGGTTAAGTCCTCGAACGATTAGTATCAGTCAGCTCCACATGTTACCACGCTTCCACCTCTGACCTATCAACCTGATCATCTTTCAGGGTTCTTACTAGCTTGCGCTATGGGAAATCTCATCTTGAGGGGGGCTTCATGCTTAGATGCTTTCAGCACTTATCCCGTCCGCACATAGCTACCCAGCGATGCTCTTGGCAGAACAACTGGTACACCAGCGGTGCGTCCATCCCGGTCCTCTCGTACTAAGGACAGCTCCTCTCAAATTTCCTGCGCCCACGACGGATAGGGACCGAACTGTCTCACGACGTTCTGAACCCAGCTCGCGTACCGCTTTAATGGGCGAACAGCCCAACCCTTGGGACCGACTACAGCCCCAGGATGCGATGAGCCGACATCGAGGTGCCAAACCTCCCCGTCGATGTGGACTCTTGGGGGAGATAAGCCTGTTATCCCCGGGGTAGCTTTTATCCGTTGAGCGATGGCCCTTCCATGCGGAACCACCGGATCACTAAGCCCGACTTTCGTCCCTGCTCGACTTGTAGGTCTCGCAGTCAAGCTCCCTTGTGCCTTTACACTCTGCGAATGATTTCCAACCATTCTGAGGGAACCTTTGGGCGCCTCCGTTACTTTTTAGGAGGCGACCGCCCCAGTCAAACTGCCCACCTGACACTGTCTCCCACCCCGATCAGGGGTGCGGGTTAGAATTTCAATACAGCCAGGGTAGTATCCCACCGACGCCTCCACCGAAGCTAGCGCTCCGGCTTCTCAGGCTCCTACCTATCCTGTACAAGCTGTACCAAAATTCAATATCAGGCTACAGTAAAGCTCCACGGGGTCTTTCCGTCCTGTCGCGGGTAACCTGCATCTTCACAGGTACTATAATTTCACCGAGTCTCTCGTTGAGACAGTGCCCAGATCGTTACGCCTTTCGTGCGGGTCGGAACTTACCCGACAAGGAATTTCGCTACCTTAGGACCGTTATAGTTACGGCCGCCGTTTACTGGGGCTTCGATTCAGAGCTTCGCTTGCGCTAACCCCTCCTCTTAACCTTCCAGCACCGGGCAGGCGTCAGCCCCTATACTTCGCCTTGCGGCTTCGCAGAGACCTGTGTTTTTGCTAAACAGTCGCCTGGGCCTATTCACTGCGGCTCTTCGAGGCTATTCACCTCAAAAAGCACCCCTTCTCCCGAAGTTACGGGGTCATTTTGCCGAGTTCCTTAACGAGAGTTCTCTCGCTCACCTTAGGATTCTCTCCTCGCCTACCTGTGTCGGTTTGCGGTACGGGCACCTTTTATCTCGCTAGAGGCTTTTCTTGGCAGTGTGGAATCAGGAACTTCGGTACTAAATTTCCCTCGCTATCACAGCTCAGCCTTCGCGAGAGGCGGATTTGCCTACCTCTCAGCCTAACTGCTTAGACGCGCATATCCAACAGCGCGCTTACCCTATCCTCCTGCGTCCCCCCATTGCTCAAACGATAAAGAGGTGGTACAGGAATATCAACCTGTTATCCATCGCCTACGCCTTTCGGCCTCGGCTTAGGTCCCGACTAACCCTGAGCGGACGAGCCTTCCTCAGGAAACCTTAGGCATTCGGTGGATGAGATTCTCACTCATCTTTCGCTACTCATACCGGCATTCTCACTTCTAAGCGCTCCACCAGTCCTTACGGTCTAGCTTCAACGCCCTTAGAACGCTCTCCTACCACTGACATCAAAGATGTCAATCCACAGCTTCGGTGATACGTTTAGCCCCGGTACATTTTCGGCGCAGAGTCACTCGACCAGTGAGCTATTACGCACTCTTTAAATGGTGGCTGCTTCTAAGCCAACATCCTGGTTGTCTAAGCAACTCCACATCCTTTTCCACTTAACGTATACTTTGGGACCTTAGCTGGTGGTCTGGGCTGTTTCCCTTTTGACTACGGATCTTATCACTCGCAGTCTGACTCCCACGGATAAGTCTTTGGCATTCGGAGTTTGTCTGAATTCGGTAACCCGATGAGGGCCCCTAGTCCAAACAGTGCTCTACCTCCAAGACTCTTACTACGTGAGGCTAGCCCTAAAGCTATTTCGGAGAGAACCAGCTATCTCCAAGTTCGATTGGAATTTCTCCGCTACCCACACCTCATCCCCGCACTTTTCAACGTGCGTGGGTTCGGGCCTCCATCCAGTGTTACCTGGACTTCACCCTGGACATGGGTAGATCACCTGGTTTCGGGTCTACGACCACATACTCATACGCCCTATTCAGACTCGCTTTCGCTGCGGCTCCGTCTCTTCAACTTAACCTTGCATGGGATCGTAACTCGCCGGTTCATTCTACAAAAGGCACGCCATCACCCATGAACGGGCTCTGACTACTTGTAGGCACACGGTTTCAGGAACTATTTCACTCCCCTTCCGGGGTGCTTTTCACCTTTCCCTCACGGTACTGGTTCACTATCGGTCACTAGGGAGTATTTAGCCTTGGGAGATGGTCCTCCCTGCTTCCGACCGGATTTCACGTGTCCGGCCGTACTCAGGATCCACTCAGGAGGGAACGAAGTTTCGACTACAGGGTTTTTACCTTCTCTGACGGACCTTTCCAGGTCGCTTCATCTACCCCGTTCCTTTGTAACTCCATGTTGAGTGTCCTACAACCCCAAGAGGCAAGCCTCTTGGTTTGGGCTATGTCCCGTTTCGCTCGCCGCTACTCAGGGAATCGCGTTTGCTTTCTCTTCCTCCGGGTACTTAGATGTTTCAGTTCCCCGGGTATGCCATCAATACCCTATGTATTCAGGTAAAGATACTGTTCCATTACGAACAGTGGGTTCCCCCATTCGGAAATCTCCGGATCAAAGCTTACTTACAGCTCCCCGAAGCATATCGGTGTTAGTCCCGTCCTTCATCGGCTCCTAGTGCCAAGGCATTCACCGTGCGCCCTTTCTAACTTAACCTAAAAGGTTTATAACTCTTACTTACATAAGAGAGAAAAACTAAAATGGCGATTACTCGATGTTTACTTTGCTTCTTCATTACGATTATCTAGTTTTCAAAGAACGAATGGTTTGAGAGAATTGCACTCTCAAAACTAAACAAACAAAGATCGTGTACAAACTGTTTTGTCTGGCTCATAGGTCCAGCTTTATCCTTAGAAAGGAGGTGATCCAGCCGCACCTTCCGATACGGCTACCTTGTTACGACTTCACCCCAATCATCTGTCCCACCTTAGGCGGCTGGCTCCTTACGGTTACCCCACCGACTTCGGGTGTTACAAACTCTCGTGGTGTGACGGGCGGTGTGTACAAGGCCCGGGAACGTATTCACCGCGGCATGCTGATCCGCGATTACTAGCGATTCCGGCTTCATGCAGGCGAGTTGCAGCCTGCAATCCGAACTGAGAATGGTTTTATGGGATTGGCTAAACCTCGCGGTCTTGCAGCCCTTTGTACCATCCATTGTAGCACGTGTGTAGCCCAGGTCATAAGGGGCATGATGATTTGACGTCATCCCCACCTTCCTCCGGTTTGTCACCGGCAGTCACCTTAGAGTGCCCAACTAAATGCTGGCAACTAAGATCAAGGGTTGCGCTCGTTGCGGGACTTAACCCAACATCTCACGACACGAGCTGACGACAACCATGCACCACCTGTCACTCTGTCCCCCGAAGGGGAAAATCCTATCTCTAGGAGTGTCAGAGGATGTCAAGACCTGGTAAGGTTCTTCGCGTTGCTTCGAATTAAACCACATGCTCCACCGCTTGTGCGGGCCCCCGTCAATTCCTTTGAGTTTCAGCCTTGCGGCCGTACTCCCCAGGCGGAGTGCTTAATGCGTTAGCTGCAGCACTAAAGGGCGGAAACCCTCTAACACTTAGCACTCATCGTTTACGGCGTGGACTACCAGGGTATCTAATCCTGTTTGCTCCCCACGCTTTCGCGCCTCAGCGTCAGTTACAGACCAGAAAGCCGCCTTCGCCACTGGTGTTCCTCCACATCTCTACGCATTTCACCGCTACACGTGGAATTCCGCTTTCCTCTTCTGCACTCAAGTCCCCCAGTTTCCAATGACCCTCCACGGTTGAGCCGTGGGCTTTCACATCAGACTTAAAGGACCGCCTGCGCGCGCTTTACGCCCAATAATTCCGGACAACGCTTGCCACCTACGTATTACCGCGGCTGCTGGCACGTAGTTAGCCGTGGCTTTCTGGTTAGGTACCGTCAAGGTACCGGCAGTTACTCCGGTACTTGTTCTTCCCTAACAACAGAGCTTTACGACCCGAAGGCCTTCATCGCTCACGCGGCGTTGCTCCATCAGACTTTCGTCCATTGTGGAAGATTCCCTACTGCTGCCTCCCGTAGGAGTCTGGGCCGTGTCTCAGTCCCAGTGTGGCCGATCACCCTCTCAGGTCGGCTACGCATCGTCGCCTTGGTGAGCCGTTACCTCACCAACTAGCTAATGCGCCGCGGGCCCATCTGTAAGTGTCAGCCGAAACCGACTTTCAGCTTTTCCTCATGAGAGGAAAAGGATTATCCGGTATTAGCACCGGTTTCCCGGTGTTATCCCAGTCTTACAGGCAGGTTGCCCACGTGTTACTCACCCGTCCGCCGCTAGACTCCGAAGAGTCTCGCTCGACTTGCATGTATTAGGCACGCCGCCAGCGTTCGTCCTGAGCCAGGATCAAACTCTCCAAGAAAGTTGATTAGCTCATTTTGTTACGTTGGCTCGTGTTCTTCATATTAATAGAAGAAACACGATTAATATTGTTTGTTTGCACGATTTTGTTTGTTTAGTTTTCAAAGAACAATTCAATATGTCAGAAGCGACATTTTTTATTATATCGAAACTCTATCATTATGTCAATATAATAATTTAACTTTTTTTCGCCATCACTTTTAACTCATTAATCCGTCGTTAAAAGCAACTTTTAAATCATAACACCATCTATTTAATTATGCAACAAAAAGTTTTTCTTTTTTCCTGGTCACAAAAAAGAGAGGTTTCTAAATAGATAGAAACACTCCCTTTTACAATTACGAACATGTACATTTAAACATGCATCCAAGATTTCTGCATCGTTTATATTCTTTATGATCGTCTTTTTTATTATCGTGATTATCGTGATTTTCGTTAGATGGCCACCATATGACGGACTCTCTCTCTTTATGATCCTTCTTGCAGTGGCAATTACTTTTGTCTTTTTCCTTATCATCCCACCAATTGCCGTGATCGTCTAGATTGTCGTGTTGATCATGTTGTTCATGATCTTGGTTGTCATTTTTATGACTCTTGCTGTGTTTTTGACGATGTTTCTTCTTTCCCATGTCCCACTTTCCTCCTTAAAACAGATTTATTTATAATTAGTTTATTTAGAGTAAGAAAAATGGGTTGTACGAACACCCAGCCTGTATTTTTTTCTTATAGTAAGTTCACATTCCCCTTCCCCTGGGCCATGATAGCGTATTCATTCATAAAATCACCTTTTTGTAAAGGCTTTCAGTAAAAGCTTCATTTTTCTGTCACATTTATTGTGAAATATTTCACAAACAGATGTTATACTAACATCATCAAGTTATTAATTACCAAATAATCACTACTAGATTAGATCAATCAAAAATTCCACTAAAAAGGAGATTATCATCATGGAAAACAGAAATAAAAAAGTAAACCGGGTTGTCTTAGTTGGAACTGGTGCAGTCGGTTGCAGTTATGCCTATTCTATGATTAATCAAGGTGTTGCCGAGGAATTAGTTCTTATTGATGTGAACGAGGCCAAATCAGAAGGCGAAGCGATGGATCTTAACCACGGAATCCCATTTGCTCCATCACCTATCAAAGTTTGGAGCGGTTCGTATCAAGATTGTGCACAGGCTGACTTAGTTGTGATTACAGCAGGATTGGCACAAAAACCTGGTGAGACACGCTTAGAATTAGTAGAAAAGAACACGAAAATTTTTAAACAAATCGTAAAAAACATTATGGCAAGTGGATTTGACGGTATCTTCTTGGTGGCGACAAACCCTGTCGACATTTTAACCTACGTGACTTGGAAAGAGTCCGGGCTGCCAAAAGAACGGGTGATTGGTTCTGGTACCGTACTAGATTCCGCGCGTCTCCGCTTTGCGCTTGGCCAGCATTTCAACATGGATACTAGAAATGTTCATGCTTATATCATTGGAGAACATGGAGATACTGAACTTCCCGTTTGGAGCCGTGCAGCAGTGGGTGTCGAGAGACTTGAAGAACTCCCAGCTGAAAAACTAAACAAAGAATCTTTAGAAGAAATTTTCGTAAATGTCCGTGATGCGGCTTATCACATTATTGAACGAAAAGGAGCAACGTACTATGGAATTGGGATGTCCCTCGTCCGAATCACGAAAGCAATTTTAAATAATGAAAACTGTATCCTTACGGTTTCCTCTTATCTAGATGGACAATATGGACAAAATGATGTGTTTATCGGGGTACCTGCAGTTATTAACCGCGGCGGAATCCGTGAAGTCCTTGAAATTGAACTAAATGAAAAAGAAAAAGAACAATTTAGCCACTCTGTTAATGTATTAAAAGAAACAATGAAACCTGTAATCTAAGAAATACTTTAAGCACTCCATTTTTTCGATGGAAAGTTGAAATCACTAATGAAAGCAGATGAAGATATGGAAACGATCAATCATACAAAAAAAGGTTATTTTATGATGGCGGTATTGTGGCTGGCTTATGTAACCTTTGCCATGAACTGGGTGGCGGGCTCTTCATTGACCCCACAAATAACCGAAACGTTTTTCGGTGGGCCGGTGGATCCTATTATATCTCAATTAGTGAATTATTCGATTACGACCGCACGTGTCTTTGCGAACATTTTAGCAGCAATGGTACTAATGAAATTAGGACCGAAAAAAGCTGCAGGGATGGCAATTGGGCTATTAATGATGGGACTTGTTGCGATCTATCTGCCTAATTACTGGGCCTATACTGCAGCGCGGATGGTCATGGCCGTTGGTGGCTCGATGGTGATTGTCTATATGAACCCCATTGTGGCACACTATGTCAAAAATTCAAATGTAAAACTGCGCATTAATGCGGCCAATACCGTAGCCTATAATGTGGGTGCCTTTATTGTCGCCGTCTTGTTTACAGTTTTTGCGAAGCAAATGGTGGCCAACTGGCGTTTAACATTAACATTCTTTGCCTCATTAACGATTTTGTTTTTTATCGGCTGGCTTTGGAAAGCGGAAACCTTTGAAACAAAGGAAACCGGTGGTAAAGCTGAAAAGTATGGTTATAAAGACGCTCTTAAGGACGGATTTCTTTGGCGCTATGGCTTGGCGTTTGCTTCCTTTTTAACACTGTATGTATTATCACTAGTGAGCTTTAAAGTGATATTTGATCAATATACCTTGTTAAACGGCTCGGTTACGAACTTGTTAATCTCAGGCTTTGGCATACTCGGTACATTCGCAGGGATTCGCATCGGGAATAAAGGGGTAGCGCGGAAACCGATTCTCCTGTTTTCAGGAATCGTCATGGTTGGAGCCTTTGCTCTAGCGCTCGTTTTTGCGAATAAAATTCCGTTACTTTCCTACACTCTCATTTCAATCTCTGGATTTGCAATGTATATCCAGTATCCAATCTTTTTGAATCTTCCCCATGAGTTAAAAGGGATGACGCCACAAAGATTGACGATCATGTTCGGCCTATTCTGGGCAATCGCCTATGCGGGCCAAACCATTGCGACGATTGTGTGGAGCTTTATATTAGGTGCCTCCGGATATACGGCTGCCATGATCTTCTTTATTGCTGTCTCTAGTTTGTACATCTTTTTGGTGGCGACCTTCCCGGAAACACGGCAACGGGAAGTGGGTTTGAGGAAGGTAGCGTAAATTTTATAGGGTTGGTTCGAAGCCGGTGAAGGTTACTTATTCACCGGCCTCGTACAGTTCTTTTATTAAGTAACTACAACTGTCCACCATCACTTCAAAAGATGAACAATTTCAGCTGCTTTTTCTAACGAAACACGCTGAAACACACTATTTTCTTTTCGAACGGCTGATCCGAAATGATAGAAACCGGTACCGACAAGTTCATGGACTTCAAGGATATTTTCCTTTGTCAGCCCGCTCCCGATTAGTATATCCGTAGTCTTACATCGATTCTTCATCTTTACTAGCATCTCAAGCCGTGTAGGCCAGTCTCCATATCCGCCCGATGTTAAAATCGTATTGATTGCTTGATATTGATCCAATTTTTCTGCTGCTTCGAGTAGATTCTTTGAACTATCGATGGCGCGATGGAAGGTTACCTCCATATCGCCTGTTTCCGTTAAGAGCTCTTCAAGCTGACCGAAACCGATATTCCCTTCCAGATCCAGCATTCCCATTACGACCCCATTTGCCCCTAGCGACCGAATAATACGAATATCATTTTTCATGATCGCGAGGTCGTCTTTCGAATAGCAAAATGATTGACTATGCGGTCGTAACATGACATTTACCGGAATATCAACACTGGAAACTACTTTTTCAATCAAGCCATAACTCGGTGTTAAGCCGCCCTCTGTTAAGCCCGAAACAAGTTCAATTCGGTCTGCTCCTGATTTTTGAATTAATACAGCATCCTCAACCGTGACAGCAATATATTCAAGTAGCATGACATTTCCCCCTGGTTTACTTTTGGCTTAATTCTACCAAAAAAGATGCAGGAAAACATTTTCACGACATCTTACGAGCTAAAGACTGTCCTCTCTTGCTTTTATGAAGTTTACATTTTCCTTCTCTATTTCATTTAAAGAGCCATCAAAAGATTGGTCTGGTTGATACCAGGATTTACTCGAAAAATAGGTTTGCAAATCCTCCGATTTAAAAACATATCCATGACGCGCGTAGATCTCATTTCTGGCTAAACGCAGCTGCCCTTTTGTAAGATTAGCAACATCTTCTTCACTCATCACACTTTTATCACTCGCCGGTAAAAAATAATCTGAAGAGGAAATATCATGACTATTCTCTTCAGTTGAATTGTGATCAGGACTAGCTTGATCTTTATTTTCTACAACTTTATCTTTTGATTGATCAATTGTTTTTGTAACTGTTACATTCGATTTAGGTTCAGGCTTAGAAAAGTCTTTAACGATTAAGGTAACACTTATGACAATCAGCAAACCTATAAGTGATCCAACCACAACTAATAATTTCTTTTTTGAACGATTTTTCTTTATATCAATGCGCGTTTCTTGAGTGGAGGTCATGTTCTTTTGATCTACTGCAACAACCCTCGAACCGCAGTTTGGACAGAATTTACTAGATTCATTTACTTTTTCACCACAATTTGTGCATAAATCCATTTAAACACTCCCTTTATAATGAATATTCCTTAGTAAAGGACATCCAAAATTCTAAACATGCAATCATACATATTATAGGGGGTAATTATTTCAAACAGATTATTCTGATGTGACAGCAGCATTTCATTTTAAGAGGCTTTTTAGGATCCAGTTAATTGCTCCTATCTAATTGAAAGGGGTCAAACTACTAAAAAAAAGCGAATTAGAACACATATTTACATGTGTCTAATCCGCTTTCTTCTATCTCTATATCTATTCCACTGGCTTTTTAATAGGATTTTCACCTTAGTAACCACTGGTATCCTGGTCTCACCTCACAAATTCATTAACATTTGATAAATAAAACACATGGAATCATCACTAAGATTTATTTTATAGGCTAATTCTAGGGGGACAAAAATTTCCTTTAATACATGTAATCCCTTTGCATGGGTAATCATAAAACGATCCCTTTTTTGAAAGACTGCAGTAACTTTGTTGTTAATGGTGTTTTCAATTACATTTGCAATATGAAAGGTCATGCCTACTAATTTATCCATATCAAAGGAAACGTCCAATTCATGATTCACGCGCTGCAAAAACACCTCAAATAGTGGTTGAAATTCATTTGTCTTAATATATTGTAACTTTTGAGATAGACTATCAAGAATTTGTTCTAAAGAAAGTTGATCCTCATGTACTTCCCCGGTTGGCCCCGGAACAAAAATCGATTGATTGGTTTGTAATACTTGATTGATTTTATCGTAATGATTATACATAATAAGATCACTTAACGGCATAAATGGTATCCCATATATTTTCGGATCAATAGTCCCTACAATTAATAAAATCCTTTTCTTTTTAGAAATGGTCGAAATTCGTTTTTCCATTTCCAACCGATTGCTAATAGAAAGAGGAATTACCTCCGTATTGTGACCAGAGATATCAATATTATCTTCTATTAGGCTTTTAATTCTCATTGCACTACCTTCACCTGTTGTACAAACTGTCAAAATCGCAGTTTCCTTATTAGATGCAAGATAGTCATATCTTTTCGACCCATAGCTCAACGATAAGGGTAGTTGATTCGAAATTGACTGGTATATTTTCTCAATATTATGTTCAATTTCTGCCTTTCTAGCAATATCTAAAGCAACAACAGTCGTAATCATATCAATCGTTTTAATGTTGGCTCCTAACTCTTCCGCAATTAGTTCACCATACATAGCAAGCGAACCCATATCAACAAGTAATAAAACTCCTGATGGACTTTGATTAGTCTTAATAAGTTGCTTTAACTCTGTATACCCAGTTTGAGCACTTTTTTCAAGAGGCATATCATAAGCCAAAATATGATCAATCCCAAGTAAACGGTTGACCACTTCAGCCATGGAAGATGCAGTACTCTTTCCATGCATAGCAATAATAATCGTGGGAGGGGCACTTTGGTTCTTTTCTTCCATTTTTTCAAAACTTAAGAACATCGTGATAAAACTAATTTCATCCGCAGGAACTTTTACCTGATATTGCTCTTCCAACCTTTTACAGAATTCCTTAGCGAGGTTATATTCCAAGGGATACGTTCTTTGAATATCTAAAAGGTTATGATTAACAATTTCCCCTCCTTCTTTCAGTCTTACAATCGATGAATGAAGATGAAAACAGAGACCATAAAATATTCTTGCAGGAAAGTTTGTCCCAGTCTTGCTTGAAACTTCTAATAGTAATTTTTCCACCAAATTAATGAGTTTTTGGTCCACAAATTTTGTTAGATTTGTTTCAACACCTTCAAATTTTCCGACAAACCTTTTAAAATAATTCTCGATTTCCAAATTCATGATTAATTGAATATCTGGGTTTGAATAGTTTTTCTTTTCTAATTCACTTACCCTTGCCTCAATTTTCTCATAAAAATTGGCCTTTTCCTTTCCTACCTCATTTTTTCGATGAATGTGATCAAAAGAAAAGGAGAAGATTTCTTGGTCAGCCAATAACTCTTCAAAATCATCAATAAAATCACGGTAATGGATCATCCCTTTTTTAACATGGGATGGTAAATGCGCTAATTCAACATCAATATCGCTTCCACCATTTGAAATACAATCGAAAAAGGCATTGGCACATATTAATTGAATATCACTTTTTAATTGACCAACATTACCTGGACAAGGATAGGCTAATAAGTTCTTCATGCTTTCACGTTTTACATGAATAGCCCGATTAACCCGTTTCACCTCCTGCTTAAAAAATATGTTGATTAATTCAAATCTCTCTCTTGGTCCCCTCTCACGTAAAGCAGGAATCGAAATAGTCATCGGAATCCGTCTGGAAAAGGTCTGTAATAACGCACTATCTACATTTTCTGTAGTGGCACAAATAATTAACAAGTTGACTTTATGTTTGACCGTTGCTTCACCAAGCTTTGAATATTCGCCTTTATCGATTAAATAAAACAATAGCTCTTGGCCCTCTGGTGGAAGGCGATGAATTTCATCTAAAAATAAAATCCCATTATTAGCTTTTTCTACAACCCCATTAAAGTTTTCACTGGCTCCTGTAAAAGCACCTTTTTTGTATCCAAATAACTGACCTAATAGAAACTGTGAATTATTCGCATAATCCGCACAATTAAACGAAACAAAAGCAGCATTCTCTTGAATAAAATGGTTCTCAATCGCAAATCGATACATTAATTCTGCAAATAGAGTTTTTCCTACCCCGGTTGGGCCTAATAATAAAGTATGCAAACCATTAGGTGGATAAGAAATGGCAACCTTTGCCTGCTGAATACATTTTTTTAGAATTCCATCAATCCCAATCAGTTGATCAAAGCTTGATTGCGATTGAATCGTTTGTTGATGGGAAACCAATTTAAAATAAACAGGTCTCCCCTCCGATTTTGATAATATGTCCTCTTTATATAATTTGTTCAGAATATTACTTGCATTGGAGCGCTGAATCAAGAATTTCTCGGCAATTTCATTGGTTGTTATTCCAGGGTAATCAGGGGTTGTTAGGTGTTTATTTGCCTCGTCTTTTATATACTGTATGATTTCGTCTTCTATTTTCATGCTGTTTTCCCCCTTTTCATAATCAGTATAGAGACCCCTTCACTATTTGTCTAATATATTTTATACACTAATAAATACAGTAGTTGATATTGTGGATTAGTGTATATGTTAGTGTATAATCTCTTCTGTATTCTGTATAAATTCACATTAAACCGCTTACAAGATAACTATTTTAAAGTTTGGCATGGTTCTTGCATTATATTAAGGTGTAAAGCACAAGAAAAAAGGAGTTTGGAGTCTATGTTAAATGAAATTATGGCCATTATCACCCATGCTGGTGATGCCAAAAGCGATGCTTTCGAAGCATTAGAGAATGCAAGAGAGGGGGATTTTGATATAGCTAAAAAATTATTGGACAAATCAAGAACCACCATGATCGAAGCCCATAAAGCGCAAACACAATTATTACAAAAGGAAGCACAAGGAGACGATATGAAGATATCGATCCTTCTCATTCATGCCCAGGATCATTTAATGACAGCGAAACTTGCACAAGAATTAATCGAGCAATTAATCGAGCAAACTAAAGAAATTCAAGAATTAAAGAAAATCAATGGATTATAAGGAGACGTGAACAAAATGAAAATTTTATTATGTTGTGGTGCAGGCGCATCCACTAGTTTAGTAGCTCAAAGTATGATGAACTCACTACCAGAAAATGAAAAGGCAAATTACATTATCAACGCTATCACTTACGACCTTTTCCTTGATCATTATAAAAACTACGATGTGGTTTTATTGGGACCGCAAATCCGTTATAAGAAAAAGTCATTAGAGAAGGAAGCATTAGCGGACAACATTCCGGTAGACGTCATTAATTCAGTTGATTATGCCCTGCAAAATGGGACAAAGATTATTGAACACGCCAAACAGCTTTATAAGAAGGCTCATGGGGCATAAGCTCCAAATCATAAGGGGTGATTAAGTTGAAAAAACTATTTGATTTCTTCCAAGAAAAACTAATGGATGGTTTTGTAGCCGTTGGTGAAAACAAATATATGCAGGCGATTCGTAACGGGATGATGATGATCCTACCGTTTATCATCGTAGGAAGTTTATTTACCATTATTTCGAGTTTCCCCTTCAAATGGTGGACGAACCTGATTGAACCCTATGTTAAATACTTTAACGTAGGTTACGATTTAACATTTGGAATGATTGGTATTATCGCCACTCTTAGTATCGCTTACAATCTGGCAAAAGCATTAAAAATTGATGCAATTGGGACGGCCATAACAGCCTTAGTCGGTTTTCTCATCCTGCAAGTGGCGCCGCCTGACTTAAAAATAAATACAGCTAATTTCGGTGCATCTGGTCTTTTTACCGCTATTATTGTTGCTTTACTATCAGCTAAGGTAATTGAATTTTTTGTTAAGAAACGCATCACCATCAAATTACCCACCGGAGTACCATCCTATGTTTCTGACTCTTTTACCATTTTAATCCCTTCCTTTACCTTGATAATAGGGTTTTGGTTAATAAGAGTTCCATTAAACTTTGATATTAATGCGTTGATTGCAAAAATGATTTCGCCGCTTGTATTTGGTTTAGATACATTACCTGGAGTATTAGTCCTTATTTTCTTTACATTACTATTATGGATTTGTGGAATTAACGGAGATAGTATATTTGGTGGCATTTACTACCCTGTTATGCTTGGCTTTTTAGCAGAAAACGCAGAGGCAAATGCTGCAGGAGAAGCGGTCCCTCACGTAATCGCAGACGGTCTTTACTACTTTGGTATGTGGTTTGGAGGTACGGGCGGTACCATTGGTCTCGTGTTGTTAATGTTATTTTCAAAAAGTAAGACATATCGATCTTTAGGAAAAATTTGTTTACCACCTGGTATCTTTTGTATTAATGAGCCGCTCGTGTTTGGATTCCCAATCATGCTAAACCCGATTATCATGATCCCATACATTCTGACACCAATGATTTTGGTTACGATCACCTATTTCTTAATGTCCTTTGGAATTATCGGAAGGCCAATTGTATCTGTTCCATGGACTACGCCTCCTATATTCAGTGGTTTCCTAGTAACCGGTGGAGATTGGCGGGCAGCGGTATGGCAGGCAATTGAATTGGTATTATCTGTTTTAATTTACTTTCCATTCTTCAAAGTAGCAGAACGAGTAAAAATGAAAGAAGAAAAAGAACTAGAACAGAATGAAAGCCACTTGGAAGGACAGATTGCCAATGAAATATAACAACATGACTGGTTTTCCTGATGATTTCTTTTGGAGTGCCTCAACTGCTGCTTATCAAGTAGAAGGGGCTTTTCTTGAGGATGGAAAATCATTATCCATTGTAGATGTAAATATTAACCCTAACTTTGCTGATACGAGTATTACATCCGATCACTATCATCGGATCAAAGAAGATGTGGCCTTAATGAAAGAGCTGGGAATGACGGCCTACCGCTTCTCCTTCTCATGGCCACGTATATTACCAAATGGTCGAGGGCCTGTGAACAATGAAGGGATCGACTTTTACAACCAATTAATTAATGAGTTACTTAAAAACGGAATAACACCCTTAGCTACGATTTACCACTTTGATTTACCTTTGGTGTTACAGCAGGAATACGGCGGGTGGGCATCAAGAAAAATTTTGGATGACTTTGAGAATTTTTGCCGCGTCCTGTTTGAAAATTTCGGTGACCGTGTAAAATATTGGTTTACGATCAACGAACAGAGCAATATGTTTTTACTACCGTACCTTATGCCTGTTAATGAATCCAGCGACATCAGTGCGGAAAAGCAGAAATATGAAATGAATCATATTATGACACTTGCCCACGCCAGGGCTATTCAGTTATGCCATCAACTGGTTGAAGGCGGAAAAATAGGTCCAGCTATCGGCCTGGCACCGAATTATCCTGCAAGCTGTAAGCCGGAAGATATAATGGCTGCCCGTGTTGCTAATGATTTTCGTACCTACCTATTCTTAGATTTGTATTTATACGGAGAATACCGGGAGAATATTTGGCGATATATGCTAGAAAACGAATGCGAACCTACGATTCTACCTGGGGACATGGAGCTATTAAAATCAGCCAAATCTGATTTATTAGGGATTAATTATTATCAGAGCAGAGTAGTGAAATACGCACCTAAAGAGATGGCAAGCCGTGATTTTACAGTGAACAAAGATGGACAGAAAGGTTCCACGGAATTTGAAATCCTTCCAGGTCTTTATCAAGGTGCAGAGAATCCCTTCCTTGAAAAAACAGAATGGGACTGGGAAATTGACCCTATAGGATTACGGGTCTTATTGAACGAACTTCATGATCGTTACCATATCCCAATGATCATTACCGAAAATGGACTGGGCGGAATTGATGAACTTACCGTTGATGGCAAAATTCATGATGCTTACAGAATTGATTACCTGCGTAAGCACTTGGAACAGTGCCAGTTGGCTATTAACGATGGGGTTCAATTATTCGGCTATAGCCCATGGTCGTACATGGATTTGCTTAGCACAACGAGCGGTTTTCGAAAACGATATGGCTTTGTATATGTAAATCGCACAGACGACGAACTAAAAGATCTGAGCAGAATCAAAAAGGACAGTTTTTATTGGTATCAGAATGTAATCAAAACGAATGGTAAGGAACTTTAAGACGGACCATAGGGACGGTTCTCTTTGCTTTTTAATGACGCCTGAAGTCATTGTTGAATATTTTGCTAGCTTTTTCAATTAGATAGGAGAACTTCCAAAATTTCCGATCATTAATATATCATCGTAACCCTCAATTGGATGAAAACTCTTGGGGCTGCTCCATCGATCCAGTGGATTAAGAACATTCCTTAACCTATTCTATGATTGTTATCAGTGCTCTATCTACAAAATTTAGAGTAGTTCCACAAAAGTTTCTAACACACTAAGATTAGTAGCACAAACCAGGACCCTGGATTGTGCTACTTTTTTTATAATAGAAACGAAGTTTAGTAAATCCACTGGAATAGCCATAAATACTTCTTTTAGAATATGTTATGAAATAACATGTTAAATCTATCAAAAAAGCCTATCAATCTTCGACAAATATCGAGGAGTGGCAGGCTGGGAATTTAGTTACTTGTAATCATTTATTGGTCCTTGATCCATCAAAACTTCGACCATATTTGAAGACCCCATCCTAAGTTCAGGCCTATGCTCTGAGTTCGGTTTACTATAAAGCTCCAATGGGCTTATTATAACTCCATCTGGTGTATTATGAAGTATTCCAGGCACACAAGAATAAATTCTATCATTATTATTTGCATTCTTGGCGGTTATGGTAACGGAGGTTCCACTATGATTATCTATACTCATGGACACCTTGTATCTGTAGAATGAGCCTGTCCCATTTGACTGAGCAGAATAAACTACTGGAACAACTGCGAGTATATCATTATTTAACCTTAATTTAATTACTTCTGTCTTAGTGGAATAGCTACTCCTCCCAACATCTCCCATATGTTCCACTGCTCCGTTGCTAAAACTCCTGAGGGGAGGTGTTCCTTTCGCCCCAAACATAGCTACATCTATCTGCTTACCATTCTTAGTATAGACTAAAGCATATATATCATAATCTGTCCCGGTCTTCCAAGATACCGTAGCAGTAATTTCTGGTGTTTTTTCTATGATTACTGGCTTTTGGCCTTTGTCGAGACTTATCTTCCCCGTTACCTTTTCGAGGCTTATCGAGGACAATGTGTTTTGTTTATTTTTATTTTCAGGAATAGTTAGTGTCAGATCAGGTTCTTTTGGGGATTGTTTTTGAATAATTTTAGGATCAGAAGGCTTGTTTTGCTCATCAGATTCAACCTCAACACCATAATTTTTACATAACCCTTCAAGTCCAGAATCAAACCCACGCCAGATTGATCTTGCCTTTGTCTGACCGTTCCTTAGATATAATTCTAATACTACGATTCCATTTTCATTTTTGAAGCTAAATGGGGTTAACTGGATATTACTATTATCGGTACATATCTCGGCCTTCAAATTCCTTACATTTGAAAATCCCATGCTATTATCCTCTGTAAGTGTTATAGCTATTTTAGTAATACCTTCAGGGACTTTACTCATATCAAAATTAATTTTTTGTACTTTTGTATTACCTACTATCTCAGCTGATAAAAGGGTAGCTACTCCAGAAGAGCTCTTTGGTTGATTATAAAAAATAATCCCGCTATCTCCTTGTACCTTGCCAGATTCAGTTAAAAGGAAAGCTGTTAAGGATATATCTATTGGATTAGAAATTTCGTAACTAACAGTTACATTACCTTTTGGGGAACTTAAAACTGTATTTGCCCCCATCTGAAGAAATTGATTCATTTATACCACTCCCTACTCCTCATCCATTAAACCCATTAAAATCCTGATCCCAATCGTGCAAAATTATATTTTCCTACTCTAAATAAATAATAATACCAATATTCGACAAAAAATTAAAAAAATCCTGTTTTTAAATAAACTTATACTATTATGGATGGAACGAATCATAAAGTGGACCTCAATCGATCATCATATATACCAAAGAGTATGAAACAAAGATAGAGGAGAAATGAGGAGTAAAATGGATTTGCCGATCGAAGAGTTAAAAAAAATAATCAAGGACTTACCTGAACGTGAAGTTAGATCGTATTTATACCATATTCTCTTGAGTACGAGTTTATTGGATTGTAAAGAATATACAGCTGTCGAGTTTTCAAATCAAATGAAAGAAATATACAACCATATTTTATATCCAAAGGACCCCATTACCACTTTTAATAGTGAAGGGAATTATCAAAATGTACATATCACTTTTGGATACCAGTATTTAAAGCCAATTTTAAAAGAGATGGGGATACATGAAGAAGAGCCAATCATTTCGATTCATGACAACTTTGCCATCGCACCAATCATGAATTTACATAATGAGAGTGGTCAAAAAACAAGATATGAATGGATAAAAAGCAGCCTGCGTGGTCTCGAGGAAGAGATGGATGAATATATAGAAGAAGTTCAAAAGGCTTTCATTCAAATTCACTCTATTCCTAAAGATGTACCCATTACCATCTGGGTTTGTGACAATGCCCATGAACAAACCGGTCTCCTTTTTGTATTGTTCTTGTTAAAGGAAAGAACAAACAAAATTACCATCTTCAATACAGCAAAGCTTTATCGTGAATTGTTTAAAGCGAAAGCAAAAAGATATACCCCCTTATCTTCTGGGGAGATCCTTTCAGAAGAATTAAGCGCCCTATTCAAATATGGACAGGAAAAGCAACTGTTTTTAACAGAGGTGGAACGTAATCAATTTGAAAATCAGTGGGTATCTCTATCGGAACACGATGGCACGTTAAGATTATGGAAAAATGGAGAAATAAAGAGTGTTTCAGAAGATTATTTTGATGAAATTATCATTAAAATGGCCCAAAAAATACAGGGCAAGCGAAAGAAAAAAGTATTTATTCCAGCGATGCGAATAATCGGGGAAGTCTATGGACGTATAGAACAATATGTCGGAGATGACTTTTTGGAATACCGGCTTAGAAAATTAATCGAAAAAGGTGCTTTTGAATATGAGGGAAGTTTAGAAGCTATGCGATCCTACAGTATTAAATTAACTTGAGAAACGAATGGGGGAGCCTGTAGTTTCCTTTCGGATTATTTTCTAATTAATTTCCAGTAAATGTCGTAAGTTTTGTAAAATACGTCATAAGTGTCCTGAATTATGTCATAAATCTCAAAAAATATGTCATAAGCGCATCCCGTCCGAAGCGTTTTCCAGTTAATATCCAGCAAATGTCGTAAGTTCCGTGAAATACGTCATAAGTGTCCTGAAACATGTCATTAATCTCTTAAAATATGTCATAAGTGTCCGAATTTATGTCATAAATCTAAATAGTATGTCCTGTAACCAATTAGAATGCCACCAGAACCAAGTATAAAAAACAAAAATAGTGTCAATTCTTTTAGAAAAACATAAAAAGTTTGCTAGAGGAGTTGGAGTATCGGGGACATGAACAATCTAACAAATATTTATCATGATCTTACTGCCATTAAGTCGTTGGAATTAGAGAAATGCAACCACGAACTGAATAACAATCATAATGAAACCATAAAAAAAGCATTAATGGTTTATCGAACAGAACTGCTAGAATGCTTAGAAATGTACAATCGTTATTTAGATAAATAAACATCCCCAGGCTAACCAAAGCCTGGGGATGTTTTTAATTTAGCTGGCAGTGCAAATTTAAACCCTTAGCGCGCCGCGGAAACCCCTTGCAGCATAGTAGGATTCTGCTCCATTGTGGTATACAAAGACAGTATCGTAGCGGCGATCACAAAAGATGGCCCCTCCAAGTTTTCTAATATTAGCAGGTGTCTGCACCCAACTCGACGTTTTCAGATCGAAATTTCCAAGTGTCTGCAGCTCCCGGTATTGTTCTTCCGTTAAAAGTTCAATGCCCATGGCAGCGGCCAAATCAATTGCGCTATTTTCTGGTTTGTGTTGTTTCCTTGACTCCAGCGCTTCACGGTCGTAACAAAGACTTCTGCGGCCTTTAGGGCTTTCCGCCGAACAATCATAAAAAATGTATTCGCCTGTCTTTTTATCATGGCCAATAATATCCGGCTCACCGCCTGTTCCTTCCATTTCACTAAGCGACCACAATTTTTCAGGATTAACTTCAAGCCTAGCTTGTACTTCAGCCCATTCAAAACCTTCATGTCGGTTCATGTGCTTCTCAAAACGGGCTTTCAACGTTTTTAGTAGTACCTCACGTTGTTCTAGTGACAACTCCATATTTGTCTTTATCATATTAGTTCCCCCTTAATTTTACTGATCATTGTAATAAGGACTAGACAGCTCATTCGTTTAATTAATTCCACAAAAAGAGCATTGATCCTTCTTAAAGATTAACGCTCCGTTACCTAAAATACAAACTCATCTAAATCTGCCGCACTAGAATGGCCTAAAGCCGATCAATCTTAATATGTAGAAGTGAATGTCTAATTAAATAGAATGAAGCCAAAAGTGGACTATGGATAGGGACCATTTTAGGTTTATACTTCCCTTTTTTAGTATCTACCTTAAATAATCCTCCTTCCGCTAACATGCACGTTAGCACAAAAAGAAAAAAGAAGCCCTTCTCTTAATAGAAAAGGACTTCACCATTAATCTTCCCACACATCGTCCATAAGCTCTTCAATCTCTTGCCTTAGTTTATCAGTTTCGTCCTTTAGGACTTTAACTTTTTCTCCGTTAATTTCAACAACATCACCAACAGCTGCACTTTTAGGGAAAATGGATTTAGGAAAATCTTTAGTCTTTCCATCGATTTCAACCACTGCAAACTTTCCTTCAAAACGGTCAATGATACCTTTAACCATTTTATTTCACCGTCTTTACACTAATTTTCGAACCGTTAGTAGTAAAAATGATATGTCCACTTTTATCGGTCCGATATGTTTTTACCTTCATTGCATTTAAACGATTAACTACCGTGCTGGTAGGGTGTCCGTAACTATTTTTCCCTACACTTAGTACTGCATAAGATGGTTTGACAGCTTTTAGAAATGCATCACTGGTCGAAGTTTTTGCACCGTGGTGACCTACTTTTAATACATCTGCTTTTAAGGTTTGTTTAGATTTAATCATATCGGTTTCAGACTTAACTTCAGCATCACCCGTGAAAAGGAACGATTTTTTTCCATAAACCAGTCGTAAGACAGCACTCCAGTCATTCAAATCACTCTTACTATACGCTTTTACTGGAGCAACAAAGGTAGCAGATACACCTTTTAATGGGAGTTTCACACCTTTTTGAGCAGTCTTAATTTTGACACCTTCACGCTTCACAGCTGTTAAAAACTCTTTGTATGCAATGGATGTATGACTCACTTTTGGAGCGTATACTGATTTCACTTTAAATGCTTTCAGAACTTCATCCAATCCACCGATATGATCTGCATCTGGATGAGTTGAAATCATTACCTCAATGTCGTTTACTTTTTGCTTTTTTAAGTATGATACTACATCACTGCCATCTTTATTACCAGCGTCAATAATAATGTCATCACCAGCAGCCGTCTTAATATAAATAGAATCACCCTGTCCTACATTTATAAAGTGAACCTTCATATCTTTTGTTGCTGCCTCTGTTGATGAAACACCGTATAATAGACCGACTAATAATGTTAGTGCTGAAACGATTTTAATGATTTTTGTTTTCATCATCATGCCTTCTTTCTAATAAATTCTAGGTGAAAATAAAGTACTTTATGCTTAGAAAGTTGATTTCATTTCTAGTATGTTCTATTTGATGACAACATTATTTTAGCCAGCACCCCTACTATTGTAAGGTGAAATGATGATTCAATCATTGGTAATTTATTGTCATTTATGGAATAAGTAACTATCCATGTCAGCCATTCATACAGGACTTCACGAAAATGGTTCATGGGCGGTTGAAAAACAAAAAATCCGGCTAGGCTGCCGGATCTTAAAAGTTCAATAAACATCTTATGTAAAATTGTTATCCATTCAAGGAGGCATTTCTCTGAAATAATCCTCATTCTCCCTTGTATGCTTCCCGTAATTCCGCAAGATCAAATTTCTTCATTTTAAGAAATGCTTCCGTTAGGCGCGCAAGTTGCTCTGGAGTGCCTTTGCCCATCATCTCGTCCATCTCAGTCGGCACAATCTGCCAAGATAAACCAACTCTATCTTTCAGCCAGCCGCATTGCTCAGCTTCAGGAACAGCAGAGAGCCTTTCCCAGTAGTAATCAATCTCTTCTTGTGTGTCGCAGTAAACCATAAATGAGAATGCCTCGTTAAAATTGAATTTGTGCTCATGTGCGCTATCCATTGCGGAAAACCACTGATTTTCTAAGCTAAAATCAGCGAACATGATGGTTCCTTCTTTGTCCGGCTCCATGCCTTTAGGATATCGGACGATAAGTCCCTGCTTAGCGTTCTTAAATATCGATAAATAAAAATTAATTGCCTCTTCCGCGTTGCCGCAATTATCTCCGACAAACAAAAGTGACGGTACTAATGGAGGCCGCTCTTCCCCTTCTGGATTGGTAAGCATTAACTGCCAGGACAAACCAAACCTATCCTGAATCCAGCCAAATTTCTCACTGAACGGATACTTATCTAGTGGCATTAAGGCTGTGCCGCCTTCGGACAATTTGTTCCAAACCTCATCTAATTTTTCTCCCGCGTCCTTATCTCGCGATGGGTCAAAATTTACGATGAAAGATACCGATGGATTGAGTTTGAAATGAGGCCCTGCGCTAATTGCCATGAACTTCTGTCCCCAAACTTCAAACGAGACAATATCAGAGTCGCCTGATGGAGTATCGTGGATGGTGGTTATATTCGTAATTCTCGAGTCTGGGAATATGGAAGTGTAAAATTCGGCTGCTTCTTTTGCCTCCTTGTCATACCATAAATGCGGAACGATTTTTTGATTGGTTACCGTCATCGTTCTTCCTCCTTAATTTTATTTAATCCAAAATTCAGTATAAAATGGTTATCATTCCTATTCATTTTTACCATTTTCATCCTGTTGTTAAACCTTTCAAAAGCTGCTACCGCTCCCTCCATGTTAACTACCCAACATTTGAATAAACTATTTGATTTCTTCCATTATCCTTTGCCTCATAAAGCAGTTTATCTGCCATTTTTACTAACTGATCTGGACTTTCACCGTTTTGTTTACAACTTCCAAAACTCATGGTTAAAGAAAAGGGTTCTCCTTCACAGTAAAAAGTATGGTTAGCAACTGATTGTTTGATTTGAACTAGGATCCTGTTCACTTCAAATTGTTCCTTGGTATAAAGAATGATAGCAAACTCTTCTCCACCATATTGGAAAACTTTCCCATGATTTACTGGAATAACAGAAGTAAAAATCGCCCCAATTTGACGTAACACTTTATCTCCCATCACATGTCCATATTTATCATTAATACATTTAAACTTATCAATATCAGTAAGAGTAAGGTAAAATTCTAAATCATTCACTAAATCTTCTCGCAAACATTCCTGAAATGAACGGTGATTTAGTAAATTCGTAAGATAATCACGAGTTGCAACTTCGACTAACAAGTTTTTTTCTGAATAATGCTTCCTTTCTCTTGAAACAATAATTCCGCCTAAACCACCGATCAGGAACAAAAAGAGTACATGGCAGAAATAATTGATGATACTATCAAAAGAGGAGATATCTGAGACTTGTTTGAAAAAAATGATAGAATACACCGAGATAAATAGAATAGCAGCAATGATACCACCTAGAAATCTCCAATAAACAGCAATATGTAAAATAATTAAATACGCCAATGGAAACAGCGGGCTTTCGATTCCTCCCGTTAATGGAACAAGGGCAGAAAAAGCAATAAAGTCAAAGAACGGTCCACATTTAGCCATAAATGTGTACGCCCTCGACCCTTCAGGTGACTTATGTAAATAATAATCTGAAACACCCATATAGATGAATCCAAAAACAACCAAAGAGACAAATAAGGTAAGTTTTATATGATCTGGATTTTCAACATATTGAAAAGTGAAGACAGCAATTGACACTACTAAAAAAAACCAGCGCAAAGAAGAAAATATAATTTCAAGTGCATGGTCTGCGTGATAAGTCTTTTAATAAAAATTTCACTTCATCCACATCCTGCTAAACATTTTCTTTTTTCTTAATTATAAAGCAAAAGATGGAGTAATCTACTAAAATTTATTAAATATTTTGAATTTAAGACAAGAATGCCCTCCCTGATCGGGAAGGCTTTTTTATCGTTACACATCCTGTAGCTAAGGTTCCAAGTCAATTTAATTCATTGAGCTATTCGGTACACCTAAAGTTTTTTCCATTACAACAGTTTTCACTAAAAACCCATTTGGATTCGTTACAACTTCCTCTTTAGAAATTAAATAACCCAGAGACCGGGTACAAACTAATATTTTTAGGTAATGACACTCGAACACGGCAAGCCATTTTTCTTTTAGAATTGTCATAAGCATATTGTTCAAGCCAAGATAACATAGCCTTTGCTATTCCTTTACCTCTTGCTGAGGGTATCACAGATACTCGCGAAAAATATAAAATACCCTCTTTCATGGTAAACCTGCAGGAGCCTAGAGGCCTCCCATTTATCGAACATAGCAAAGCTTTCTCTGAATTACTCTTAACCATAATTTGTAATGCTTCTAACGATTCATTAATGGCACTCGAAGGAACTTCAAGTGATCGATATTCTTCAAATGCTTCTAGCATAATCCGGTATACAACAGGAACATCCATTTCTTTTGCGATTTTAATCTCCATTTTCATAACCCCTACTTAAGCTAAAGTTAGAAACTGTGTTTCTTATATTCAATTTTAAAAAAGTAACTGTTTTTCGACATCAACTATGTTAGATATCTTAACAAAGTAATTAACCAATCCTTAAGTAGGTCTTGTACTAGTTCACGTTTTCTAGAAAAAAACAGAAAAAAAATGTTGTTTATGCTACTACCGTCATTATTCGACACTCATTCGACTAAATACCATATAGGCTATACTATTCAAACGTTTGATTGAAAAAGCTCTAAGTATTGATTTATAAGAATCCCCCCTGCAATGTACGTACAAAGATTGTCGAAGAACTAATATATTTCGCAGGAAATAACCCATCTTTTTACAAAATAAGATGGGCTTCTCGTAAACTTTCAGTATTCTATTTAATTCCCGCCAATTCGAACCTATACAAACGTTTAATTAAAATTCACCTCAACCCGTGCCATTCCTATATATATCCGATCAAACGGATGAAAAGAATGTCGATGGATGACCATATTCAAATCATTTAACTTATAAATGTAATGACTTTTTAGCATTCTAATCATAGGACATTTAAAACTATAATAAGGGTGATTAGGTGGATCTTTCATTTATTTGGCAATCTTTCGTTTTAATTTTGGCCGGTATTTTACTAATCAGAATTTCCGGTCGTAAATCAATCGCACAGATGACACTTTCGCAAACTATCCTTATGCTATCGATTGGTACAATCATTGTTCAGCCGATTGTTGAAAAAAGTATGGTAAAGGCAATTGGAGGTGCAGCGGTTTTTGTGGCAACAGTCTTGGTTGTTGATTATTTACAACTCAAATTCAATGCCATTGAAAAATTTATCACGGGTAAAGCCAAAGTGGTGATTGCGAATGGGGAAATCAATCAGCAAAATTTAAAAAAGCTCCGCCTAACTGTCGATCAATTAGAAATGAGAATGCGAAATGTAGGGATATCTAAAATCGGAGATGTGAAATATGCAACGATTGAACCGAATGGATTACTTGGGTACGAATTGAATGATGATGCTAAGCCTTTAACTACGGGAGAGTTTAAACAACTAATGAACACCTTTTTTGCTAAATCCCTAGATTCAAACCAGATGATATCTCCTAAGAATCAAGAGGCCACAAGCAGCCCATCAAGCATTTTTGAGGAACTTGAGGGTAAGCATAAAATTAATCCTGAATATTTACAGTAAGCCAAAAAGATTTTCAAGAGAGTCCGTACTTATCGGTTGAGGGATCAGGTTAAGCACCTGTCCTGATAAATAGCCGGAGAAATTCCGCTTATTTTCTTTTATGTTACAAAAAAGCAAGATACTGGTATTAACCAGTATCTTAAATAATTATACAAACATATCAGATTAGTATTCTAATTTCCACATGTATCTTCTTTTTGTGAGTGGATGATTTCTAACTATAGCTAATTGTTCTGCATACACACGTAATACACCTGAAATTAAGATTGGGTTAAAGTAATCCACCACTTCTTTTTCAATGGCAGAACCTAAGCCAAAGTCTTTTGCATCTACGACAGTCGTTTTAGCATCGAATCTATTTAGGAACTCAAGTGCGCGGGAATCCATCTCCCTTGTTCTTCCATCATTCATCAATAAAATGAATGGCACATCTTTGTCTACGATTTCGAATGGACCATGGAAGAATTCTCCATCGTGGAACGTTCCAGAGTTAATCCATTGCATTTCCATTAGTAAACAGATGGAGAAAGAGTAGGCTACTTCATGAGTTGCACCGCTGCTCATTACATAAATGACTTGATCATCTTTATAAGCATCTGCGAATGCGACTGCTTGTGGAACCACAGAGGATACAGCCTTTTCGATTAAGTCATAGATTTTAGAGAATCCATCTAACATTTTGTTGTAGTGCTCATATCCCTCAAATTGATTTAGGATTTCAACCGCTAGGCCTAATACCTTGGTCATTTTCTCCATTTTTGCAGCATAATTAGCTGCCCAGCCGTGGTAAACTACATAATCCGCATCTTTTGTAATGGCAGAACCATTTTCATACGTAACAGAAATTACATGTGCACCTAATTCCTTTGCTTTTGTAGTAGCAGCAACAGTTTCTGGAGTAGATCCTCCTAATGAACAAGTAATAACAATGCTGGTGTCATCCACGGATACTGGAGTAGCATAATTGAACTCATTTGCAGTGAATAAACTTACACGAAGTTGTTTCGCATTAGCATCAAGGAAATATTTTGCAGGATATAATTCTGCTTTTGAAGCACCACATCCTACAAAAAAAACACTCTTTATTTCCGGTTGTTTTTCCTTAATTTCTGAGATGATATAATTTAATTCCATTTTCCATCCTCCATTAAGTTATATTATATAATATGACGTTATATAACATTATATTAATGCCCAAGTTTATAAATGTCAACAATAATTCTGAAAATTAGAATATAAAATTGGAAGGATATATTTTAAGAATATTAAGAAATAACAAATCAAATTTATACCATTAAAAACATTTTTGTTATATAATATTATATAATGACTTATCGTTTGAAAGGAACATATATAATGAAATTAAACAATTCCATTTCAACACCTTTATATGACCAATTAAAACAAATAATTAAGGATTCTATTTTGCAGGAAGTTTATAAACAAGGTGAGAGGCTTCCTAACGAAACAGAATTATGTGAGATCTATGGTGTCAGCCGAATAACAGTTAGAAGAGCTATTCAGGATTTGACGGAAGAAGGACTTTTAGAGCGCAGACAAGGAAAAGGTACATTTGTCATGCGGACTAAACTGGCAAGGGAACTAGTTTCAGTTGATGGCTTTACTGACTTTAACAAGCAACTAGGAAAAAATCCTTCAAAGCGGATTCTTGTTTGCGAGGAAATTAAAGCTAATCCTATCATTGCGGAATCCCTGAAAATTCCCATTGACACACCTGTATTAAGACTCGTCCGATTAATGTTTATTAATGACTACCCTTTTACCATTGATGAAACACATTACTCCTTAGAACGCTTCCCTGATTTAGCCAGTCACTTTCTTGAGAATGTTTCTACCTATGATGTCCTGAAAAAAATATATAACGTTAATCTGAATTCCAGTTCTACCCATAAAATCATTACAGTTGTCCCGGCTACAGGTCATGAAGCAGCATCTTTAGATTGTGAAATTGGTGATACATTATTTAATATCGATAAAATCGTTTACGATGAAAACAAAGTCCCTATTCATACTTCTAACTTTAAAACACGGACGGAATTAATTGCTTTAACCATCACAACTTAAATGGATCTGTATACTTCTCTGTCAATGGCAGAGAAGTTTTTTTATTACCAAGGCTTTAAGCTTGCCAGTTGATTTCCGCTCCAGCCAACATGTGGCGCAAAATCAAAAATCACAGCAATTACCAAAAAAAAATATAAACATGAACAAAACAGGTATCGTTTAATACGATACCTGTTTTGCTCATGTTATTTAGATTAATATTCAAGTTTCCACATATATCTTCTTTTGGTTAGTGGATGGTTACGGGCAATTGCCAATTGTTCAGCATAAACACGGATTACTCCTGTGATCAGCATTGGGTTGAAGTAATCGACTACTTCTTTAGCAATGACAGAGCCTAAGCCGAAGTCCTTCGCATCGACCACTGTTGTTTTTGCATCAAAGCGATTGAGGAACTCAAGTGCTCTTGAATCCATTGCTCTTGTGCGGCCATCATTCATCAATAATAGGAATGGTACGCCTTTGTCCACGATTTCAAATGGTCCGTGGAAGAATTCACCGTCATGGAAGCTTCCGGAGTTGATCCATTGCATTTCCATCAGTAGGCAGATAGAGAAGGCATAAGCTACTTCATGAGTTGCTCCGCTAGACATTGCATAAATGACTGGCTCATCTTTATAAGAATCAGCAAATGCCTTTGCTTGTGGAAGAACAGTCGCTACAGATGATTCAATTAGATTGTAAATTTTTGCGAAGCCATCCTGCATTTTGTTGTAGTGCTCATAGCCTTCATATTCGTTAAGAATTTCAACCGCAAGGCCTAACACCATTGTCATTTTTTCCATTTTTGCTGCATAGTTTGCTTCCCAGCCATGGTAAACAACATAGTCTGCATCTTTCGTGAGGGCAGAATCTTCAACATGTGTAACTGCGATTACGTGTGCACCTAATTCTTTTGCTTTCGCAGTCGCTGTTACGGTCTCTGGAGTAGTTCCGCCTAAAGAACATGTAATGACGATACTAGTTTCATCAACAGAAACTGGCGTTGCATAGTTAAATTCATTTGCTGTATATAGGCTTGTACGAAGATGTCTCGCATTTCCTTCAAAGAAATACTTTGCAGGATATAAATCGGACTTTGATGCACCGCATCCTACAAAAAATACACTCTTGATATTTGGCTGTTTTTCCTTAATTTCTCTTATGATGTAATTTAATGACACTTGTTTCTCCTCCAATAATCTTTTTTATACAAAAACTTTACATTAATGGTTCATCACACATATAACTTTCCGTATCCAAAGGAACCGTCAACCAGGCATTGCTGGGATGAGAAATCAGCTGCTTTCTCCAGGCTCTTTATAATGATTTGATCTTGGTTTAAAATTCCTTCTTTGATTTGGCTTAAGTAGTTCATCATAAAGCAAGTGATGAAAGAATCGCCTGCTCCCATTGTGTCAATTGCTTTAACATGCTTTGGTTCCTGCACGTAGAATTTGGCACCATCAAATAATAGAGCTCCTTTTTCACCCATGGTGCATAGCACCAATTTGCAGCCCATCTTTGTCACCTTTAACATAAGATTAAGCATCGCATCTGTCTTTAGATGACTGCAGGAAAAATAGGCATAATCCACAAATGGAACAATTTCATTTACTTGATTTTCGGTAAAATCGGAAGAAAAGTCGAAGCCGATGGGAACACCTAACTCTTTAATCCTTGGTAATTCCGGTTCTGTAAATCCATAAAGGCCCGTGTGCACTAAATCAAATTCTTTGATATAGTTTAAATCTTCAGCTGTTAAATTTAATCCATGTTCTCTTAATACACCACAGCGGTTGCTTCCTAAAAACACCCGATCACCGTCTTTTAAGGTAACTCTTGCACAGCCGTTCTCTCCTTCATAAACCTTACAATGACTGATATCCAATTCAATTTGCCGGATACTTTCCTGTACATGTGCTGCTTCTTGGTCCGTACCAAATGCTCCTAGAAAAGCCGCATCCACTCCAAGCCTTTTGGCATAAACGGCAAAATTCAATGCATTTCCTCCTGGATACATGGTACGAATGTGTTCATATTTATCTACGACATTGTCACCTAATCCAATTACTTTCATCATTAAACCTCACTTATAACACCTTTGATAAGAAATCAATCGTCCTGGGGTGCTTTGGATTTTCGAAAAATTCCTTCGGGGTATTTTCTTCCAAAATCTTTCCTTGATCAATGAACAGAATACGATCGCCCACTTCTTTTGCAAATCCCATTTCATGTGTGACTACGACCATGGTCATTCCTTCTTTGGCAAGGTCTTTCATAACAGCCAAAACCTCTCCAACCATTTCAGGGTCCAAAGCAGATGTAGGTTCATCAAATAACATAACCTCAGGCTTCATCGCAAGCGCTCTCGCGATAGCAATCCGCTGCTGCTGGCCCCCGGACAATGAAGATGGATAAGCATCAATCTTTTCCAGCAGGCCTACCTTTTTTAATAGTTCTACCGCTAAGTCCTTTGCTTCAGCAGGCTTCATTTTCTTTACTTTTATTGGAGCATGGCAAATATTTTGACGAACCGTTTTGTGAGGAAATAGGTTAAATTGCTGGAACACCATCCCCATTTTTTCTCTCACTTTGTCAATGTTGATATTTTTAGCTGTAATGTCTTTCTCATCTATTAAAATACTTCCACCTGTTGGAGTTTCCAAAAGATTAAGACATCTTAGGAAAGTACTTTTACCTGAGCCTGACGGACCAATTACAACGACTACTTCACCCTTATTAATCGTGACATCGATCCCTCTTAAAACTTCATTTTTTCCAAACTTCTTGTGCAAATCCTTAACGATGATCACTAGTCTTCAACCTCCTTTCCACAACTCCTAGTAATCTCGACAAAGTAAATGTCAGTACTAGATAGCCAAAAGAGGCAACGAGGATTGGTTCCAAACCTAATGCCGTATTTCCTCTAACGATGGTTGTTTTATACATAAGCTCTGCCACACCGATAACAGATACTATAGAAGAATCCTTGATACTTCCAATAAACTGATTGCCCAGGGCAGGTAAAATATTTTTAAATGCCTGAGGCATGATAATATCGAACATTGCGAGCCTTTGATTCATCCCCAAACTTCTTGCGGCCTCCATTTGACCCTTGCTAACTGCTTCAATACCAGAGCGAATCGTTTCAGAAATATAAGCAGCTGCATTAAGCGATAAGGCGATCGCACCTACCGCCAAATCAGGAATATCACTGCCGCTAAATAAAGCAGGTACTCCAATATAGATAATATAAATTTGGGCAAGAAGCGGTGTGCCTCTAATAAATTCTACATAGATGTCCCCAATAAATTTCACGGTTTTAAATCTGGAGCGTCTTAAAAGGGTTAAGGCAACACCCAGGATACTTCCTAAAACTACCGCAATCAGCGCAAGGATGATCGTTATGTAGATCCCTGTTAAAAAGAATTGATAATACGTTCCAAGGAATGAAAAATTCAATTGACTCCCCCCTTTGAATCTGGCTTCACGAGTGCCGAACCGATAGGGTACATGTGTTAGCAAAAACGATTATCCTTGTATCCTATCGGGGCAGCCATATTAATTTTGTTTTACTTTCGTCATTGCGTCTGTTAACCACTTTTCATAATCAGGTTTTGTTCTTTCAATCGTCTTATTAATTGTATCCATAACTTCCTTATCTGTACCATTAGGCATGGCAATCGCAGCTCCAGCTGTATCGTCATCAAATAGAAGTTCAGTTAGCGCTAATTTAGGGTTACTCTTAACAAGAAGTGTAGCAGTTGGGCGATCTACTAGGACTGCGTCGACTTTGTTAGCTGCTAAATCCATCGCTAATTCAGTTGATTTTCCTAATAATTTTAACTCCGCATTTGGAAATTCCTTTTCAACGATTTGCTGTTGTACAGAAGATTTAATCGCAGCAATTTTTGCTTTCTTCAAATCGTCATTTGATGTAAACTTGTCCAATTCTTTTTTACGGACTACCATTACGTGTCTATCCTTATAGTACACATTAGTGAAGTCTGCATTTTTTTCTCTTTCCTCGGTTGGACTGATAGCCGAAACAATCATGTCAATTTTTCCTGCTTGAAGAGCGACTAATAAACCATCGAAATCCATATCTTTAATTTCATATTTAACACCTAAATCTTTTGTTACTTCGTCGATTAATTTAATATCAGAACCAATAATTTTATCCTCTCCACCATCAACCGCATGGAACTCATAAGGAGGTGTAGCAGCCATCAAACCAACAACAATTTTCCCTTTTTCCTGTAGTCCTTCAAGTCCTTCCTTTGCCTTTGCTTTTTCAGTGGTTCCACAGCCTGCCAATGAAATAGTAAGAACTCCAGCTAATGCCATCCCTGTTATTGATTTCAAGATTCCTTTTTTCATATTCCTCTTCCTCCTTAGTATTCCACTTCAATTTTTTTACTATTATAAAATATTAATATATTCGCAAAAACTGATAACGTTATATAACATTATATTAATGACTCCATCGAATAAAGTCAACTAAAATTCTGAAAATTATCAATTAAAAGTTATGTAAGCGTTTGAATCAATATGTGTTTTCTCCCGAAAAAACATAATAAGTGCTCAAACAAAACTTCGATTGTAAGGGATAATCATAAATTCTTTGGATATAGAGAAAATATTAGTAAAATATATTATTTCTTACTTAATAACAAGAAAAAAAGGTTCAGTCCCCCGCTACAATAACTAGCAGGGGACTGAACCTTTTTTTAGAGGATATCTACTTTTTCACAGCTTAATTTTAATACACTATTAAGCAAAACATTAGCACCTTTAGCGCAGTCTTCATATGAAGTTAATTCATCTTCACGATGACTGTAGCCATTTACACTTGGTACAAAAATCATTGCCGTTGGTATATAAGAGGCGATAAATTGGGCATCATGGCCAGCGCCGCTATACATTCGATTTTCTTGATAGCCTAACTCTTTGCAAGTAGATTCAACAGCATTGATTACTTCTTCATTAAAGTCTACTGTATCTCGATCCCATAGAAGGGTTGATTTGATTGAACATTCATTTAAATTTTTTGGTAAATGCTCCACGATTCTACTTACTTCGGCAATAACCTCAGGAACCTGATGTCTTGCCTCTAAAGTAAAGGTTACCTCTGAAGGAATAACGGTATGGATATTTGGATAGGCATTGATCCTTCCGATTGTGTAAACAAGATCCGAATCCAGTCTTTGTAGTTGTTTTTGCATATCTGCAATCATATTTGCAGCAGTGAACATTGGATCTTTGCGCATGCTAATCGGTGTGGTACCTGCATGATTGGATTCTCCATAGACAGTGATTTCATAGCACACCATTCCTAGTACACCTACTACCACACCTATATCTAAGTTTTTCCTTTCAAGTACAGGTCCTTGTTCAATATGCAATTCGATATAAGCGCTAGCTTCTTTTAACCGATTCTTCTCAGAGCCTTCGAAACCGCTTTCATTTAATGCTTGAGCAAATGTAATGCCATTTTTATCTGTTGAAGCGAGCATTTTTGTTTTATCAAACTTTCCGGATAACACACCGGAAGCCATAAGAGATGGCTCAAACCGAGCTCCTTCTTCATTTGTAAAATTGACAATTGTAATTGGATAATCTAACTCGATATTTTCATCTTTTATCGTATAGACCGTCTCTAAAGCAGTTAGGACACCTAGCACACCATCGAAACGCCCGCCTTTGACAACAGAGTCTAAATGAGAACCAATTACAATAGGCGGCAAGTTTCGTTTTCCTGGTAAGGTCGCATACATGGTCCCCATATCATCGTAAGTTACGGTCATTCCTATTTCTTCACATAGTGTTTGGAATTTCTTACGTGCTGCGATATCTTCAGCAGATAATGATAGCCTTGTTACTCCGTTGTTATCTGTTTTGCCAAACAAACTAAATAAATCGATTAATTTTTCAAGTCGGTTCGCATTACACTTTATCACAAGGATTCCTCCTTTAATTATTTTGCCATTTCTTCTACTACCTTGGAACTTTCTCTTGCTACAAATGTGTTAGTTAGTAAACTTACACTTACTCCTATGAAAATATTAATAGCAATGGCTACAAAACCAATGTTGATATCATTAATGACACTTGGAATATTTGGGAAAATATTGACTAATTTAAATGCAGTGACTGAATTAAATAATACGATGGAAACACCTGTTATAATGCCGGCAATCGCTCCGTACGCATTCATGAACTTTGTATTAAAGAATCCGAAAATCAGCGCAGGCACTAATTGGGTAATTAAACCATATGACATGATGTTTAGAATAGCCAAAGCTTCTCCGCCGAAAATACTGAAAATATAAGCAGTTAAAATAATGAATAAAACAAATAATTTAGATACGGTTAGTTGCTGACGATCGCTTGAATTTGGCTTAATTAACTTATAAAAACCTGTCATTAACCCGACTGCACCAGACATGACCATCACGGATACCGGTACTAACGCCGTAAGTACGCCAGCCCCGCCAACAATTCCCACAAACCAAGGATCGAATGTTTGCATCGTGAGACGTAACAGTGAAAGGTCACCATCAGCACCTTCTAAACCAGGTACTTGAATAATCGCTGAAAATCCAATAAAGAAAGCAAATAAAATTAAAATCGTATACAACGGCAGCGTGATCGCGTTTTTCTTTAATGCACGCTCACTTCTAGCAGATAAGACTACACTAAACGACTGTGGTAATAGGTAAAAACCAAATGCATTTAATACGATGGTAGAAATAAACCATGACTTACTGAAGCCTTCAGATGCGAAGGTTAATACTTCCGGTTTAGCGGTTTGAAGGGCTTCGAATAAAGGCTTGATTCCGCCAAAATAGTGATAAGGAATATAGATACCTAAGAATACAATCACAAATAAAATCATGATATCTTTTAATACGGCATTCCAAGCAGATCCATGGATACCAGAGACCGTAACATAAATCGTCACAATCGCTGCACCGATTGTAGAAGCCATTAATGGTGAAATAGTTCCATAAGAAGCTTCTGATACGATGATTCCTAATCCTTTTAATTGGATGACGATATATGGGATGAGCGCGATTAAACCGATGAAAGCGACGACCAAACCAAGTGCTTTACTGTTATAAGTTTTCATAAAATATTGAGGCTGTGAAATAACCCCATGCTTGTTCGCAAAACGCCAAATTTTAGGAACCATCCAATAAGAAAGCACATAAGCCAAGCAAATATAGGCTGGAACATAGTAAGCTGCTGCACCTTTTGAATAAGCCCAGCCGCTGCCCCCTAAAAAGGTAAAGGTTGTGTAAACTTCACCTGCAATGAGCAGGAATACGAAGAGTGTGCCGAATCCTTTATTCCCAACCGCGAATTCATTGACGTTCATTTCTTTTCCACGGGTTGCTCGAATTCCTAAGTATAAAGCGACGATAGCTACAAGAAAGATAATGACCAAAGCACTGTTCATTACACTTCACTTCCTTTATTTGCAGGATCTAATTTATACACGATGAGCAGAACAACCGATGATAGAATCATCCATAATACAATCCAAAATAGTAAGAATGGTAACCCTAATATATACGGTTCAATACGATCAGCTACTGGCAAAAGGACACACATTCCAATGAAAGGAATAATCAGTAAAAGCTGCGCATACTTTCTCACTTAATTCCCACTCCATTCCTATTCTTGTTTTTTTCATAAACCATTTCACCATCTAGCATCGTTGCATCCACTTTAATTTCGGTTATCTTTTCGATAGGACTGTTTAATAGAGAAGTATCTAATATCACTAAATCTGCCAATTTACCTTCTTCAATGCTGCCTTTACTCTTTTCATCAAAGCTTGCATAGGCCGCGTTATACGTATACATTCGGATCGCATTCATTAGTGACACTTTTTGTTGCTGTCCAAAAGCAGTACCTTGTCGGGTCAACCTGGCAACGGCCGTGTAAATGCCTACGAATGGGTTAACGGTTGTTATCGGTGCATCAGAGCCTGCGGCGGTGATGATGCCTTGGTCCATTAAGTCCTTCGCTGCATACATATAATCAGTTCGTTCACCATAATTGCGGATATAACTTTCCCCAAATTCATATGGGAAGGAAGGATTGAGAATTGGAATAACATTTAGTGCCCTAGCTTTTTCTTGCAAGTCGGGCGGACATATTCCTAAATGCTCTACACGATGGCGATGATCATCATGCGGATGTTCATCTAATAATCGTTCAATCACACCCAAATATTGCTCAATCGCCTTATCTCCCTGGGCATGTACGGTAATTTGATAGTCATTTTGATGGGCTTCGGAGAGGATGGAATACAGTTCATCTTCTGTATACATCAAGTAACCGTAATTGTCCCCATCACTGGTATAAGGCTCACGCGTAGCGATGGTCGGTCCTGTACTGCTGCCATCAGTAAATAGTTTGGCAGGTCCAATTTTGAAAAAGTCATTGCCAGTATGAGTCATGACACCAGCCTTTATCATGTTTTTCGTAAAGTTTTCGCAATCGTTTAGACTAGCAATCACGGCATAAGTCCTGACTTTTAGCTGCTTTTTATTTGAAGCCTTTTGCATGATTCTAAAGGTGTTTTCGTCAAATCCTCCTGCATCATGGACACTTGTAATTCCATAAGCAAATAATTGTTCTTGCGCTTTTGTCAGCGCATCAAACAATTCTTCATCACTATAAGTCACATATTGATTAAATTGTAAAAAGGCATTTTCGATAAGGCGGCCTGTAAAACTGCCGTTGTTGTCTTTTTCTATGGTTCCGCCTTGAGGATCAGGTGTAGCGGCATCAATATCGGCTAACTTTAAGGCAGCTGAATTAACAATGCCGATATGCCCGCAGGTACGGGTAATGACGATCGGGTGTTCTTCTGTTAGTTGATCAAGTTCCTGAATGGTGGGATAACGTTGTTCTTCTACCATTAACTCATTGAATCCAAAAACGCGTATTACTTGTCCACTTTTCGCCTTTTGAACAATGCCTGCTAGTTTTTCTAATAGCTCTTGAATCGAATGAATCGAGGGTTCTTTACAGTTGAGGTGCATTAATGTATTGCCGTATAAAAATAGATGCATATGAGCATCAATCAGACCTGGTAAAACAGTCCTTCCATGCAAATCAATGACTTTTGTTGAGGAGGTAATACGTTTTTTAATTTCTTCTGTTGTTCCTACTGCTGCAATTTTGTTATCTTCTATCAAACATGCTTCAAAAACTTCGTTTCTACTATTCACTGAAATGACTTCACCGTTTAATAGAGCTGTCTGATTCATTGGTTCACTCCTTTTTTTTAATTTTTAGATAATAACAAAAATAAATATAACATAGCTTTTTAGCCGCTCGGTATGAACATAATGTAAAGAAGTTTTCTTAACCGTTTTACATTATGTTATATTATTCTTTGTAAGCGCTCTTTTTTAGGGGAGGTTTAAAATGTCTTATTCGCTAACGGTTCAAGATTTATTTGATAAAAAACATTTTCAAAACGTGGAAATGATAGCAGGTCATGGCGGGGTTTCGAATACAATCAAGTGGGTTCATATACTAGAATCGAAAGAGATCACTAGTTTAATAAAGGGCAACGAATTAATTTTAACGACTGGAATTCAACTCATAGAGGAAAAGACTCTATTCAATTTTGTAAAACAACTGATTGAAAAAGAAGCAGCCGGATTATGTATTGAATTTGGTGAACATATTCAATCCGTACCACATCAAGTAATCGAACTGGCTAATTTACATCTTTTCCCCATTCTTGTGTTTAGCGAAGTCGTTCCCTTTATTGAAATAACACAAGAAATACATAGTATATTAATTAATCAACAGTATGAAATGATCAAACGGTTGGAGAATTATTCTCAAGAAATCAACAAATTAACCTTAAAAATCACTCATTATGAACATATTTTATTGAGACTTAATAGATTTTTAAACATGAATGTTGCCTTTATCATAAACGGTCAGCAGCCATTTTTTATTCCAAATGAAAAACACCAGGTATATAAGAACTTAAGAGACAATTATGAAACAAAGGGGAGTTCAAGGCATTTTGCCAAATGTGAAGTAAATATATTAGAAGAACGTTATGGGGAAGTCTGTATTTTCACCGAGGATCGCACGATCAATGAATTTGAATTGTTAGTATTAGATCGAACGGTTATTGCCCTATCACAATATTTGTTACGCAGTTTATATATAGAAGAGAAACAAAATATGCACTCTCGCATGTTATTAGAGGCTTGGTTAGGTGGAACGGTTGAAGATTCCGTAATCGCTTCATTCCTAAAGGAACAGAGTTTTCACCATTTATTAAATTGCTCTTACTTTGTATTAATCGATCAGATAAAGAAATCAAAAAAAGAAAATGATTTAAATTATTACAAATTATACTCCCGGAATGTTTTTGAAAAAAAAGGATTTGTCTTATTTCTATTAGAAGAAAAACAACGGCTCATTTATATTATTGCGGATATCTATGGACATGATCTAAAACACCGGATTATCGAATGCATTGAGAAAATCAAGGACTTTAGAAAGAATCATAAATATATAGATATGTCTGTCACTACGGCGGTCGGGCAGATTGTAAAACAATATAAATTAGTCCATCAAAGTTACGAAACGGCACAGGATACCATGTTAATCCGAAGTAATGCTGCCCATCTTTCTTATTTTTATGAAGATCTGTACTTACATCAATTAGTTCTTCAGCTGCAAAAAAATAAAGCCATTATGGATTTAGCCAAAAGATATTTAGAGCCCCTTTTTGAATACGATGCTAAAAATAATGGGAATTTGATTACAACATTACAGGTTTATCTACAGAATAATTGTCAGAAAAATGAGACTGCTGAGAAGCTATTTATTGTTCGTCAAACCTTATATCATCGTTTGTCTAAAATTGAAAGCTTAATAGGCAGTGATTATATGCTTCCGCCTAAGCGGCTTGTTGTTGAATTAATGCTGCTCGCTACTCAATTTAATTTCCAGTCTGCAGATGTAGAGAATCTCTCTTAAGAAAGAGGGATTTTTTTCGTACAGGCTCTGTTAAAGTTGCCTGTTGATTTCCGCTCCAGGCACGAGCGGTTCGCGGGCGGTCCGGCGAGCCTGTCCAGCGACAGCGCCTAGCCCCTCGAGGTCGCTTCGGTCCTGTCGCTGAAGTCAAAGAACGACTTCAACGTCAAGCCCTCCAGCGCTTGTCGGGGCTGAACAAGGCGCTTCCGCTTTTCCTTCTCCTCGTGGCTGCGCTCCTGCGGGGTCTCCCCTGCCCCGTCCTCCCGCAGGACATTGAATTTACTTCCTCGAATCCGCCCACGCACGAAGGAAATGCGATAGCATTTTCGAGGAGTCTTCGTGCCTTCCGCTCCAATCAACAGGGTGCCAAATAAACACTTTGACACAGCCTTTTAAAAAAAAGTTGTCAATATGTGAAACATCTTTCGAAAACGTTTTACATTATGTCTGATGATAATAGGAGCGTAACCCTTCACAATAAAGACAGACGAAACAAATTGTAAAGGAGTGACTCAGGATGGGTAATGTTCAAACGGGTGAAAATTTAGTCACGAAAGATGAGAAATATCTTTGGCATTCAATGAAGCCGTATAACCCGCAAGCTACTTCTATCATTCAAAAAGCGGAAGGTGCTTGGCTGACAGATATTGAGGGCAAACGTTATTTAGATGCCATGTCGGGGTTATGGTGTGTAAATGTTGGTTATGGAAGAGAAGAAATAGCAAAAGCGGCCTATGACCAACTTCTAGAGAACAACTATACACCATTAACAAATGGGCATCCTACAGCGATTTTACTTGCTGAAAAAATCAGCGAATTATTAGGTGGAGATTATGTAGTATTTTTCTCCAATAGCGGCTCTGAGGCAAATGAAACAGCATTTAAAATCGTTCGGCAGTATTACCAGCAAAAAGGTCAAGGCAGCCGTTATAAAATTGTATCTCGTTATCGCGCCTATCACGGGAATTCCATGGGAGCACTTGCGGCAACAGGGCAAGCAGAACGGAAATATAAATACGAACCATTAGCACCTGGATTTATTCATGTAAAAGCGCCCGATCAATATCGCTCCAATGAAGATGGATTTAAGAATCCAAGCGATTTACCTTCTGTTAAAGCAGTAGACGAAATCATGACATGGGAACATTCAGAAACCATTGCGGCGATGATATTGGAGCCGATTATTACAGGCGGCGGGGTTATTATGCCTCCGGATGATTACTTAAAGGGTGTAAAAGAAGTTTGCGAGAAGCATGGTGCCTTATTAATTGTCGATGAAGTCATTTGTGGCTTCGGACGGACAGGAAAAGCCTTTGGCCATCAACATTATGGGGTTCAGCCAGACATTATTACCATGGCAAAGGGACTTACCAGCGCGTACATGCCACTTTCAGCAACGGCAGTAAAGAGAGAAATTTATGAGGAGTTTACGAAAAACGGCAATTATGACTTTTTCCGGCATATCAATACATTTGGAGGCTCTCCAGCAGCATGCGCAGTGGCGTTAAAAAATCTAGAAATTATGGAACGCGAAAACTTATTTGAACAATCTACTGAAATGGGTGCGATTTTAATAGAAGAATTAAAAGCTAGAATTTCGCAGCATTCTCATGTTGGTGATATTCGCGGAAAAGGATTGCTTGTTGGAATCGAGCTAGTCGAAGACCGTGAGACAAAAGATCCTTTAGCTGTAGAAAAGGTCAATCAAGTGATTGCTAAGTGCAAAGAGCAAGGATTAATTATTGGAAAAAATGGTGTAACTGTTGCAGGATATAACAACGTGTTAACCTTATCTCCACCATTAAATATTACGTTAGAGGAAAAGGATTTTATTCTAGCAAAATTAGTTCAAGCAATTGAATCATTATAACCAAACGAATCAAGGAATAGCTTTTTAAATCGAAAGGAGAACGGATAGATGACAAACATTACTGATGTGAAAGAACTTACACATTTTATTGATGGAAAAATGATCAAAGGTGAGAGCGGCCGTTTTTCAGATGTGTTCAATCCGGCAACGGGCGAAATCATTGCGAAAGTACCATTAGCTTCCTCCAATGAAGTGAAAGATGCTATAAAAAAAGCAGAAGCCGCCTTTCCGGCATGGCGTGATCTCTCCGTAGCAAAGCGTGCAGAAGTTGTCCTGAATTTCCGAAACCTACTAATGGAAAATAAGGATAAAGTAATCCAATTAATTTGCACCGAAAGCGGGAAAACAGAAGAAGACGCAATGGGTGAAATTACTCGTGGATTAGAATCAGTAGATTTAGCAATTAATGCGCCACATTTTATGAAGGGTGAATATTCAGTGAATGTAGGCGGACAAATTAATGCCTATTCAGCTAAATATCCACTTGGTGTAGTGGCCGCCATCTCTCCTTTTAATTTTCCAATCATGGTGCCATTAGCGCAAACAAGCATGGCAGTAGCCGTTGGAAATGCGGTGATTTTAAAGTCGTCTGAGCGTGTACCTATGACCGCTTTATATATTTGTGAATTATGGAAAGAAGCAGGACTTCCAGATGGTATTTGGACAGTAATCAATGGTGATAAAGAGGCAGTAAATGAACTACTAGAAAACCCAGCAGTCCAGGCCATTTCCTTCGTTGGGTCTACACCAGTAGCACACTATATTTATGAAACTAGCGCTAAATATGGCAAACGTGTGGTTGCCCTAGGCGGCGGAAAAAATAATATGGTCGTTATGCCAGATGCTGATTTAGAACAAGTAGCGAATGCTTTCATCAGTGCAGGATATGGTGCGGCTTCACAACGGTGTATGGCCATTTCTACCTTAATGCCGGTCGGACAAGAAACAGCTGATCGCTTGGTAGAAATTTTAAAAGAAAAGGTTGACCGCTTAAAAGTAGGAGCTTTTACAGACGGCGCAGATTACGGCCCAGTTATTTCCTCGCAAGCAAAAGAAAGCATCCTAAAAGCAATCGATCTCAGCGAAGAAGAAGGTGCAACACTCGTTTGTGATGGACGTAATAAAGAGATTACCAAAAATAGCGAAGGATTCTTCCTCGCCCCAACGTTACTTGACCATGTGAAACCAGGAATGAAAATTTATGAAGAAGAAGTTTTCGGTCCTGTTCGTAATATTGTACGTGTTGATAATTTAGAGGAAGCAATCAAGTTAATTAATCAGCAAGAATTAGCAAATGGTGTAACCATCTATACCAATAATGGGCTGGCAGCTAGAAAATTCACTACTGAAATTGATGTAGGAATGGTCGGTGTAAATGTACCCATTCCAATTCCAGTAGGCTTTCACAATTTTGCTGGTTTTAAGGGTTCAAGATTCGGCGACGGGCAAATGTTTGGCCCAGACCAAGCACGGTTCTATACGAAGACAAAAACAGTTTCAGAACGCTGGTTATCATCAAGTGATAATAGTGATCTATCTTTTGCATTCCCTAGTAATAAATAAGAATAGTGCCTGTCACTCCCGACAATATGCGGGTGGTGTCAGGCACTTTTGTTAAAAAAACACAATCTTCCCAGGGGGGCTAAAGTTGAAACAAGTAAAAATTAGTGCATGCCAATTCCGTGTAGAAAAAGTAGATTCCTTTGAAGCATTTGAAAAACAGGTGCTGGAACTGATTGATCAAGTTCCTGCCGATACAGATTATGTCCTATTCCCAGAACTTTTTACAGTAGGACTCCTCGCAAGTTTCCCGGATGCAGATCAGTTAACCGCCGCTGAATTAACCAAGATAGATAAGTACACAGTTCAGTATAAAGAATTGTTCCGTCGTCTTGCACAAAGCAGACAACAAATCATCATTGCCGGCTCTCACCTGGAAAAGCGGGAAGATAAATATTTTAATATCGCCTATATTTTTGATCAAGATGGGTCTTATGTAGAACACAAAAAAACGCACATCTTTCCTGCTGAGGCAAATTGGCAAACATCCGAAGGCGATACTCTAGAGGTATTTTCTATTGGTCCTGCTAAAATCGGGCTGGCGGTTTGCTATGAAGCGGAAATTCCTGAAGTGTCCCGAATTTTAAGTGTAAATGGAGCGGAAATCATTTTCTGTCCATCATACACATTTACGGAAGCAGGATTCTGGCGGGTACGCCACTCGGCACAGGCACGCGCAATCGAAAATCAAGTATATTTTGTTCACTGTCCGACTGTAGGTGAGCCTGGAGCTCCCCTGCCCAATGGCTTTGGCCGTTCCTCCATACTAAGTCCCTGCGACCTGGCTTGGACGCCCAACGGAATTGTGGCAGAAGCCGAGACAAATAAACATACCGTAGTCACAGGTACCGTTGATATTGATGAACTCTATAAAAATAGAAAAACTGGTGCCGCCACTACCTTTGTTGATCGCTCCCGCCGTGAAGATGTTTATTCAAAATATGAGCCCTACAAATCCATGAGTCTAATCTAATGGGTCTGACCCCCACTGCTTTAACATGATGGGGGTCTGACCCAAGCCTTTTTTAAAAGCTCTACACCTAATTGTATTTCCTCACAAGTAAGATTACTGAAACCGAGCTTAATTATTGCTTCATCAGAATGATTTTTTATGAAATAGATGGAGGTAGGATACACTTTAACCCCATAAATGGAAGCTTGCTCGATTAACCACTCTTCAGAATGATTTAGACGGACCTTAACTAAAACGTACAAACCAGACTGTTCCCCAATAATGGAAATAGTTTTGTTGAAGTGCTTGATTAATTCTGAAACTAAGCACTGCATTTTCCGCTTATACACCAGCCGCATCCGTTTAATATGGCGATTCCATTCCCCCTCCTCCATAAATTTAGCCATTGTCAGCTGGCTAATAAGGGAAGTGGTACTCTCGAAATGTTTAAATCGGTGTTTATAACGGTTTAAAAGTTTCTGTGGCAGCACCAGATAACTTAGACGGATTCCTGGAAGAAATGACTTTGAGAAATTCCCTAGGTAAATAACCTTTGTTGAATCAATGGAAGCCAGTGCTGGAAATGGCTGCTGTGTATATCGAAATTCACTATCATAATCGTCTTCGATAATAAATCCATGTTTCTTATTAGCCCAATGAATAAGCATTTGCCTTTGTTGAATAGACATACTTACTCCAATTGGACTGTGATGGGAGGGTGTTACATAGATTAACCTTGAAGTCATTTCTTCTAATTTTGAAAAATCAGCACCTGATTCATAAACTGGTAAAGTTTCAAGCGTGAAACTATGAAATTGAAAAGCCTCCCTTGCCCCATCATAACCTGGGTCCTCTACAATAATGCTAGTGAACTCCTCCTTCAGGATTTGTCCGAGATAAATCAGCATTTGTTGGGTACTGCTGCCGATAATGACCGCATTTGGATCTGTTTTTACCCCACGGGATTGGAGTAAATATGTGGAGATTTGTTCACGCAAGCACAGTTCACCAAAGGGTTCCCCGTATCGAAAGCTCTCCTGTAAGGCTAAAACTCGATTGGCTATTCTCCTCCAAATTTTCAGGGGGAAATGGCTTTGATCTACGGCTCCTGCTCGAAAGTCAATTAGGCCTGGTGTCACCGACTTTGTCTGTTCTTTATTAGGAAGAACGATGGCATCTTGAAATAAAAGAGGCTCTAATTCATTCACAATATACCCTTTTCGACCCTCACCACGAATATATCCTTCAGCTACAAGCTGCTCATATGCCATTAATGTTGTATTCCGACTTACTTGCAGGGAGTCTGCGAGCCCGCGAATGGAAGGCAGCGGGTCACCAGCTGGTATGTCGCCACTCTCAATAAATAATTTAAACTGCTCGTAGATTTGTTTGTATTTGGGCGAATCATCCTTAAAAGCAAAAATGGTATTTTTCATTTACAATACACCCTTGACATGTTCTTTTATTCATAATTGTACCTTTTTATATGTCAGTTGGCATTATAAAATATTTTATATGAATACCGCCAATTACAAAGCAATAATGAAGGAGGAGCTAATCGTGTATATTCCTAAACATTTTAAACTAGAAGACGAAGAAATGATTTATGATTTTATCGAAAAATACGGCTTTGCGACTTTATTTTCCCAGCATAACGGAGAACCCTACGCTACCCATCTTCCCCTCACATTAAATAAAGATGAGCGTTCCTTATATGGTCATTTTGCCCGTCCAAACGAACAATGGAAGGATATTGAGGGCCAACAAATTCTTGCGGTTTTCCAAGGTCCTCACTGTTATATTTCACCTTCTTGGTACGAAACGATGAAGGCCGTACCTACTTGGAATTATGTGTCTATTCATATATATGGAAAGATGGAGATTGTCGAGGAACCAAAAGTAATATTTGACTCTTTAAATGACATGGTAAATAAATATGAAAGTCCAAATAGCTTATACAATTTAAATGATGTAGATTCTCAATTTATCGAAGGAATGAGCAAAGGGATTATAGCATTCAGAATAAACATTTCAAAAATTGAAGCAAAAGCTAAATTAAGTCAAAATCATCCCGCGGAACGACAAGAGTTAATTATTAAGCAACTAGAAAGAACTTCCCAACAAGATAATATACAAGTTGCATCTCTTATGAGGAGAAATCTACAAAAATAAAAGTTAATTTAAGTGATTGCGCCGATTTCAAATTGAATCGGCTTTTTTAATATCGATAACAGCAGTCTTCAGAATTTAGGCTGTTCCCTCACTTAATTATTTTTATTATTTCGAAAAAATTTTTAAACTTGTATATTGTTCATTTAAAAAACATGTGTTAGTATTGATTCAAGCTTGGTTTATCCGGTAAACAAACTAAGTTTATATAATTTTTTTTAAAATACTTCTAGATAGGTAGTGAAAGCAGCAATTCACATTAAAAAGGGTATCCAATTTTCTAACCATCTCTGAAAGCGGTTAACGCTAATTCCTTGGCTAAAAAAGATTTAAAAGACTTAATTTTTCCAGAGACTATATTACCAATATCTACTAATGTAAGCGGATAAGTGATTTATAATTTGGCTAAAAAGGAGATTGTGACATGGCTTTAATGGAATCAACAGTTAAACAAATGAACAAAAACACACAAAACATTCAACATAACGAGTACCATAAGCTCAGCCTTTCTGAACGGATTGGCTACGGTCTTGGGGACTTTGCCCAAAACCTAGTATTTGGTACAGTCGGAGGATTCCTAGCTCTCTATCTGACTACCGTTAATGCCATTGGTACGGCAGCAGCTGGATTCATCTTCTTGTTTGTCCGTATCGTCAACGTATTCTGGGATCCGATGGTTGGTACCTACGTCGATAAACATACATTCAAGAACGGAAAATATCGTCCTTGGCTTCTGATTGCGGGTATTCCACTTATTATCTTATCAGCGATGCTCTTTGTTCCAATTCCAGCAATTCGTGGTTCAGTACCAATTGCCTTTATCACTTACTTCCTGCTTGACTTGGTTTATTCCGTCGTTAACATTCCTTACGGTTCGCTGAATGCTTCACTCACACGTGACCCTGAATCCGTAGATAAAATCACAACTACTCGTATGATGTTGGCTAACATTGCTAACCTTTTGGTTTACACACTGTTTCCAATGTTTGTCCAAATGGCAGCCCCTTTAGATCGTTCGGCCAAGGACACAGGTTTCTTTGGTCTCAAGCTTAACATGGGTACTTATACGGATGTTTCTGCAAGTCACGCTTGGTTTGGCGTTTACATGATTTACATGGTACTTGGTGCTGTGGCGCTGTTCTTCTGCTACCGTCTTACAAAAGAACGTGTTGTCGCAACTGCGGAACAATCTGCAGAAGTGAAAGCTACCGACCTGTTCGTTGAATTGAAGAACAACAAACCACTCGTTATTCTAGGTCTATTCTTTATGCTTGCTTTCACATTCATGTTCTTCATGAATACAGTGAATGGCTTCTTTAACCAATATACGGTCAATCACTCAGACTGGATGGGTGCAGTAGGTCTCATTGCCTCCATTCCTGGTATCGCTTTCCCACTCTTCTGGCCAAAATTGAGGAAAATCTTTGGTAAAAAGGGATTCTTCCATTTCTTCCTTGGTATGTTTGTTGTTGGTGAAATCCTTACTTGGGTATGGTCGTTAGATGGCATGCATGATTCACTCCTACTTGCCTATGTTTCAACCTTCATCAAACAATGGGGTCTTACTTCAGCAACTGGTTTCATGTGGGCACTCGTTCCTGAAGTTGTCTCTTATGGCGAAATGAAGTCTGGCAAACGTAACGCTGCTATCATCAACGCAATCATGGGTCTCTTCTTTAAGATTGGCTTCACTCTTGGTGGTGCCGTTCCGCTCTGGTTCCTTGCGGCTTACGGTTTTGATGGAAATGCGGCGAAGCAAACGGCAAGTGCGCTTTCCGGGATCAATATAACAGCTATCTGGATTCCAGCAGCACTTGCTATTGTTTCGATGATTGTTATGGCTCTTTACCCGCTTTCAGATAAAGACGTGGAAGATATCAATAAGCAACTCGATGCTTCTCGTGCCAAAGCAAAAACTATCAGAACTGTGAGTCACAAATAGATACTATTAAAAATACAAACCCACTCAAATGAAAAAGAGTGGGTTTGTTGTGTTTACCGACCCTTATAGCGAGAATCCCTCCGCATTAAAACTATCCTTTCAAGACCCATTTGCTTTTACCAAATCAAAGTTTGCAGAACCATGATCCTCTATTTATTTTACCTTGGCAACTAAACTCAAATCCTTTGTAATATTTCATCTAGCAGCACTTCTTCTATTCTAATATTTTCCAGACTTTTAGACTATGAGAATTCCAAAGAATATGATTCGAACTTCCCATTGATAAAAAGATTCAGAATTATTAAAATGATATAGTACTTTACTTAGTTTATACATTATACAAACCAAGTAAAATGAAAGCGTTTTTGTCGGAGGTGATAGTTTACATCATTCATATTTAAAACCTAAATTATTTTACAAATAAAAATTTTATGGAGGTGTTTGGCGTGCGTAAGATAGCCAAAATAGGTGTTTCAATTCTTTCAGCAGCTGCTTTACTTGTCCCTACAAATGCATTTGCATCAGATTTAACCACAGTACAAAAAACATCCTGGGGAATCGGAAACAATCCGCAAGGAGCTTATCAAACCGGAGTGTATCCTAATTTGCTTGCCCAAGCAGGATATACACAAAAAGAAATTGACGCAAGAATTAATGCCGCTTGGGAACAGTTGTTCAATGGCAATCCTGGATCAGAACCCAATCGCTATGATGGTCAAGCTATATACTACCAACTTACTCCTGACATGGCGTATGTGGAGGATATCGGAAACCAAGATGTCCGTACCGAGGGAATGGGCTATGCCATGATGATTGCATTACAGCTCAATCATCAAAAAGAATTTAACGCCTTATGGAACTATGCGAAAACATACATGCAAATTAAAAGTGGACCGACAAAAGACTTTTTTGCCTGGCACACGAAACCAGATGGTACCATCCTCAGTAAGGGTATTGCCCCCGATGGTGACCAATGGATTGCTGCGGCACTAGCTTTTGCTTCAAGTCGTTGGGGAAATGGAGAAGGGATATACAATTACAAAAAGGAAGCAAAACAAATTTTGCATGCAATGTGGCATAATTCCGACACCGATGGAGTGGATATGTTCGACAGAAAAACATACTTGTCTACATTCTCACCGCCAGGTGCAATCGGATTTACAGATCCATCATACAGTTTGCCGGCATTCTATAGGATCTTTGCTTCAGTAAATCCGAATGACAAAGATCTCTGGGAGAAAGCCTATTTAGCAGGTGAAAAACTCCTAGAAAATGCGGCAGACCCGAGGACGGGGTTGGCTCCATGCTACTCTAATTTCGACGGAACACCTTTTAAGGCGCCTTGGGAAGGGCCAGGCCCCGATGGATATAGTGACAACTTTAACGAAGACGCTTGGCGCGCCATTGCAAATGCAAATGTTGACGCAGCGTGGTTTGGAGTAAAGCCTTGGCAGACTAAATATTCCAACACACTACAAAACTTTTTTGAGAGCCAAGGAATGGACACCTATAATAGCCGGTACCATCTCGATGGGACCCCTATAAATACAAATTTGGTCTGGTATGAACCACAGGTACACTCACCGGGTCTCGTGTCAATGAATGCAACGTCTGCCATCTCAGCAACGAATCCCAATAAGATGGAATTCGTTCATCAGCTCTGGGAAACTGATATTCCATCCGGTACCGCACGCTATTATGATGGACTTTTGTACATGCTGGGAATGTTATACGATAGTGGCAAATTCCAAATTTGGTGGTCCCCAGTTGATCACCGGGATTCATCCAACTAGTTATTTATTTTCAACAATCAAAAATAATCTTTTAAAGAAAAAATCGTGTGGAATGTTTTTCATTCCACACGATTTTTTACTATATACTTCCCCTCTTTTACCTTAATCTATTTCTATGCTCTATTTTGGCTGACATAAAAAATGATTTTAAAAACAAAAATACTCACTTTTTGGGGATACCAAAAAGTGAGTTCCGCATGTTGATTTCGTGACCACCATGATAAATAATGGCTGTCATAGTAACGAAAATCAGCATCTTAATTTATTAGGGCTTGGTAACATGCATCAATCACACGCATATTTCCTATCATACTTTCTCCGGTATACATAATAGGCGAATCTTCCAATATGGCATTGGAAAAATGCTCGATTTCCGTCAAATATAAATATCCATGAATTCTTTCAATTGTTTCAACTGAATCGTTTTGAACAATAATGATACCTTCGCCGCCATTAATATCCGGACGGAAAGCTCTCGGGACACTGATTCTACCTTTTGTTCCGATAATTTCATATTCATTTCTAAAAGCCATGTCAAAGCTGCAATCAAAAATCGCTTTAACCCCATTTTCAAGCTTTAATACACACAACGCTGACAGATCAACCCCAGTTTCAGAATCCATTTCTCCATGGACTTCGACTGCTTCTGGTTCTGAATCTAAAATAAAACGAATCGCGTGAATACAGTAGCTTCCAATATCATATAGGCTTCCTCCGCCCTTTTCCTTATCCATTCGAATATTTCCGTCTTTTTGTTCCAGAAGAAAGGAAAAGGATGATCTCATGAGTTTAACTTCTCCGATTTTCCCCGAAGCAATAATTTCCTTAACCCGTTGATGCTGTGGATGAAACTGATACATAAACGCTTCCATGAATTTAACATTGTTTTCACGGCAAACATTGACCATTTCGGTTGCATCTTCAGCATTTAAAGCTGCCGGTTTTTCACAAAGAACATGTTTTCCTTTCTTTGCTGCTTCAATTACCCAATGTTTATGTAAGTGATTGGGAAGAGGGATATAAACAGCATCAATTTCTGGGTCGTTTAACAGTTCCTCATAGCTATTGTATAATTTGGGAATACCGAATTCTAATGCTGTTTCACTTCCGCGGCCGCTGGAACTTGAGATTGCTGCCACTTCAGCATTTTCAGCTTGAATAATAGCTGGAATTACCTGCGTTCTGGCAATTTCAGCCGTACTTAAAATCCCCCAACGAACTTTTCGCATGTCCACCCCTCCTAAAAATATTGTTAAAAAATGAATTATCTTTTTTGGTTGGATACATCCATCCATACTGCAAAAATTAAGATAAGCCCTTTCACAATATATTGCCAAAACGCCTCGATGTTCATCATACTCATACCATTATCAATACTTGTCATGATTAGCGCACCAATAATGGCACCAACGATTTTTCCTTTACCACCCATCAAGCTTGTACCACCAATAACACAAGCTGCAATGGCATCTAATTCATATGATGTTCCTGCACTAACAGTTGCTGCATTCAATCGGCTTGTTAGTAATACTCCTGCTACACCAGCCAAAGCTCCCATTAAAATAAAGACATATAAAAGATTTCGTTTTATATTTATTCCTGATAGTGCGGCAGCTTCCACATTACCCCCAATTGCATATGTGAATCTACCAAATGATGTCTTATGGGATACAAATAGAAATATTCCAGCTAAGATAACAACAATTAACATTGGTACAGGAATTCCAAGGTAGCGGTTAAGCATATAAGTGACGAATAAAATACAAACGGAATAAACCGTGATTTTTCCATAATCAAGAAAGGCAGGAGAAAGATTTAAACCTAAGGATTGCCGCTTTGCTCTTGAGCGTATTTTTGAAATGAACAAAAGAACAACTCCAATGATGGCTAAGATATAACCAACAACATATGGAATAAAACTGTTCCCAATTTGACCAAAACTGCTGCTTAATGGTGCAATTGTTTGTCCTTTACTGATTCCAATCAAGATCCCCCGGAAAATCAACATGCCACCCAGTGTAACAATAAACGCAGGTACATTACGAAAAGCAACCCACCAGCCCTGCCATAATCCGATGACAGCACCCACAATAATTGCTGCTAGAACAGCAGTTACTGTATTAGAACCGTGCCATACTTGTAACATTGCTGCAATACCACCGGTTAAACCTACGATTGAACCAACGGACAAATCAATATGACCGGCAACTATAACCAATGTCATTCCAACGGCCAGAACAGACATAACAGCCATTTGGGTAAATAAGTTTGAAAGATTTCGTGATGATAAGAATTCACCACTGGTAAAAGCTCCAAAGATTATCGCTATCACAACAAGCGCAATGATTAATGTGTAGGATTGAATATCAAATTTCATTTTAATTCCAGCTGCTTTTTTTACTTGTGGTTGATTATTTACAGATACTTGACTGTTCACAGCTTTATCCCTCCAGTAGCACGAGCCATTATTTTTTCTTGTGTAGCTTCATCACGGCTGAATTCTCCCGTGATTTCTCCCTCAGACATGACAAGAATTCGATCAGACATTCCAAGTACTTCCGGCAATTCAGAAGAAATGATGACAATACCTACTCCTTGCTCGGCAAGTTCATTGATAATTTTGTAGATTTCGTATTTGGCGCCAACATCAATTCCTCTAGTTGGTTCATCCAGAATAAGAATTTTAGGATCATTTAGAATCCACTTACTTAAAACTACTTTTTGCTGGTTTCCTCCACTTAATTGACTTACTTTTGCCTCAAGATTTGGTGCTTTCAGCTTCATTTTTCTAGTAATTTCATCTGCTTTCTTAACCTCGAGTGCGCTATCAATAACATTAAGTTTTATAACTTTATTAAGAGCGACTAATGTAGAGTTCTTCGCTATATCCATTCCCAGAACAAGTCCATATCTTTTTCGATCCTCTGAAACATAGGCTAAACCAGCTTGAATCGCATCGGCAGGTTTTTGGATATTGGTTTCTTTCCCATTGATCACTACCCGGCCCTGCTTTTTACCTGGAAGACCTCCAAATAAACTTGTAAATAACTCCGTCCTTCCGGCACCCATCAATCCTGAAAAACCAAGTATTTCACCTTTTTTCAATTTAAATGAAGCATTATTTATTATCGTTCTGTTTGTATGTTTATCAAAAACTGAATAATTGTCCACCTCTAACACTGTTTCGCCAATCATGCGCGGCTCATAAGGAAACAATTCAGTGAGTTCTCTTCCAACCATTTTCGCGATAATTTTATCTTCATTCATCTCTGAAATTGGGTATGTACCGATTGTCTGACCATCGCGAAGGATTGTTACACTATCTGCTAAAGCCATCACTTCCCCAAGCTTATGTGAGATATAAATACATGTAACACCTTTAGATCTTAAGTCCATCAAGATTCCTTTTAATATTTCAACATCGCTTTCTGTCAGCGCCGCAGTCGGCTCATCCAAGATCAAAATATCAGTATTGTGAGTTAATGCTTTAGTAATCTCGATTAATTGCTGTTTTCCAACCGTTAATTGATTTACCTTGGTTTCAGGATCGATATCCAAACCAATATATTGGAGCCATTTTTGGGCTTCGGTATTAATCTTGTTCCAATCAATTACTTTTCTTCTCATTAAGTCATGACCAAGGAAAATATTTTCCGCTACAGACATTTCTCCTACCAGTGCCAATTCCTGATAAATAATGGAAACACCGGCCGATTGTGATTCTTTAATCGATTTAAATGAAACTTCTTTTCCACTTATCAAAATCTTGCCGCTATATGTTCCGTTGGGATATACACCGCTTAATATTTTCATTAATGTTGATTTCCCAGCGCCATTTTCACCACATAAAGCATGGATCTCTCCTTTACCCACTGAAAATGTTACATTGTCTAACGCTTTAACACCTGGAAACTCTTTCGTAATGCCTTGCATTTGGAGCGCAAAAGCTTCCATACCAAGTAACCTCCTAAGAAAAGCACAAACGCCTTTTTCAAAACCTCTTTTCAAAAACCTGTGTCAACTGATTAAAAAGAGAAAGACGCTCTCAGCTAGATAGTTTCTTCAAAACTTTAAATCTATTATTCTTTAATAAGAAGAAGGGGGTTATAGCTCCCCCTATCTTCTTTTTTCACAGGATTATTTTTTTTCCGGACGCTCATTTTCTGGAACGTTTTTGTAAACATCCTCATAAGGATGGAAATCATCTTTAATAATTGTGTCCATGACGTTATCTTTATTGACCATAATTGGATCAAGCTTGATAAATGGAACATCAACTTTCCCATTATTTACTGTACTGTCTGTACTAACTTTTTCACCCTTAGCAAGTTGAACAGCAACATCAGCACTCTCTGTTGCGATGGTTTTGATTGGCTTGTAAACAGTCATTGTTTGTTTGCCTTCTACAATACGTTGTACTGCCGCTAAGTCGGCATCTTGTCCTGAAATAGCAACTTTTCCGTCTAAATGTTGAGCTGCTAAAGCCTGGATTGAACCGCCGGCTGTGCTGTCATTTGAAGCGACAATTGCATCAATTTTATTGTTGTTTGCAGTTAAACCATTTTCAATGATTTTCATTGCTTCATTGGCATCCCAATCTTTTGCCCATTGGTCGCCGATCACTTTAATATCACCTTTATCAACAAGTGGCTTAATGATGTTCATTTGACCGTCTCTGAACATTTTTGCGTTGTTATCTGTTGGAGATCCTCCAAGTAGGAAGTAGTTGCCTTTAGGTACTTGTTTAACTAACGCTTCAGCTTGCATTTCCCCTACGCGAACATTATCGAAGGAAACATATGCATCAACATCAGCGTTATTGATTAAACGGTCATATGCTAAAACAGGAATACCTTCTTTTTTAGCTTGGTCAACAACTGGAGATAACGAATCCGAGTTGATTGCAATGATAACAAGAGCATCAATGCCTTGTGAAAGCATATTTTGAATTTGCGATAATTGTTTCGCCTCATCACCGTTTGCGGATTGTACTACAACATCTGCACCAAGTTTGTTTGCCTCATCAACAAAGATATCTCTGTCATGCTGCCATCTTTCCAGCGTTAAGTCTGAAACAGATAAACCAATTTTAATTTTACTGCTTTTGTTCCCATCCTTGTTGCCGCTTACATTTTTGCTGCCAAGATCCTGACCACCGCAAGCAGCCAGCATTCCAACTAGCAATACTACCAATAAGCTAGTGATAATACCTTTCAACTTTTTCATTTTGTTACCTCCTTAGTTAACTTTTGTTATTTACAAAAATAATATATCATTACTCCGTTAGTTTGTCCATTGTATAAACTAAGTATTTAAAATTTTTTTATTTCTTCTTTCCTTCCTTTCTTGTCTTCTATTAATTCAGCTCATTGCTCTTTTGCCGCCTTCTCCACCATATTTAATAAATCATCCATTGTCTTTGCCAACTTACCATTGACGAAAATGGTAGGAGTACCGTTTACATTTAGGGTTTTTACAAGATCCATATCCTTTTGCCAAGCAGCATCCGCTTTTTTCGCTGCAAAATATTGAACAACCTTATTTACATCCCCATCACTGACAATTTCTTTTAATGTCTCCGTAAGAAATTTTTCATCATATATTTCCACTTTTTCATATTTGCTGTCCTCAGGTTGTTTTTGATAAAGAAGATCATGAAATTTCCAAAACGTCTTATTTCCCAGTACAGCATAAACGGATTCCGCAAATTTTGCCGCTCGAGTCGAATCAGGATAAATAAAGGAATAATTGATAAAGTATAATTTCGCTTCGCCCTTGTCTACTTTTTGTTTAATGATCGGTACTACCTTTTCATTAAACATTTTACAGTAGGGACATTTATAATCTCCAAACTCAATAATCGAAACAGGCGCAGAACTTTTGCCTATGTAAGGCTGATTTGTATAATCAATCTGTGCTGAACTTCTTCCTTTGTTGGCCTCAACTTTTGGACTTGTTGGATTTTGACTTTTATGAGGAGCTAAAAAAATAAAGCCCATCATGATGACTGCCGCTAAACCGACGATCCAAAATAAAACCTTCGCAGAAGTATTGTTAGAACCTTGTTTTGGATTAGCCATTTTTGGAACACCTCAACTGCCTGGGTTTCTATTCTATTAATTTACACTTAAATGAATCAGCTATTGGAAGATAATCTGCCAATAGCTGATCAATCGACGTAATACTAGTCTACCTGCGCATTAATAGTTTTTAAGATATGAGAATACTGCATTTATAGGACTAGCTGCATTTGATGATCCGTTGGCAGCGATTAAGCCGATCTTTGGATTGGCCAAAGATAATGGTGCAGTATTCAACAATCTAAAAGTAGTACCATCAGTAGAGTAATAAGCAGTATATTGGTTGCCTGTCTTAACAACACGTAAATAAATATTTGTTGCATTTAGATTTGTTGTTTTAAACAACATCTGGCCTCCATCGATAGACCTGATTAGATTGAGAGATGTCTGGCCTGTATATGATGTTCCGTAGGTTACCTTGAGATAATTATTCTGATCATCATATACTCCAAGTCCAACCTCTTGTGTGCCTGTAGGTTTGGCTGATAGTTTGATATTCGTCTCATACTGCCAATCACCTCCAGCCTGCTGATGGAACATATTTTTAATCGATCCATCTGCAATATTGCCTGCCTGTGTAGTGACCTGCAATCCGTCAGTGGTCAAGCGGTAATTATTATTATCTTCATTTAGGATCGACCACTGGTTTCCTAGTGCACCGGACTTAAAATCAGCAGAAATCGGTGCCCGTCCGAAGCCGATTTTATAGGTTTGTGAATAATCACCCTCCTGAGTAACGATTGTAGCCGTACCCGAAAGGGAGGTTGCCTGAGTTACTTTTACTTTCACATCCGGATCATGACTGATTGCTGAAATTTGCGGAACAGCATTCGTTCCATCCGGTACTTTTACTGAGTAATTGTAATTATTACCGGAAAATCCAGTTAACGGTTTACCATCCACATTGATTCCATCTAACTCTCCTTGCTTAACATACACAACAAATTGAGTGGACTTTTTAACGCCATGATAGCTTGCAGTAGCAGTAATGGTAGCTGCACCGCCATTAACAGTTCTAATTACCCCATTACCATCAACGGAAACGACATCAGGACGGTTACTGCTGTATTTTACTGTCAATCCATTAGGTAATGACTTGCTGTTATTCTTGTAAATATATCCATATAGACTATCATCGTTCATAGCTACAGTAACTTGAGGAATGACTACTTTGCCTTTTTCATACATTACACGGCTAGGAATATCAGCCTCTTTGTCACCTTCCTGAATAGGCTTTGCGGTAACAACACTGAGTTCAGGCTTCAAGTCGCCATGTACTTTTACGAACTCTTGCTGTTGAATATCTGCATCAGCACTTGATGTACTAATCTGAATACCATACCGGCCCTGGTCAATGACATATTTATTCTGAGCTTCATCAAAGAAAGCAAGATTAGGAACTTTAACAGTCATGGCAACCGTCTTTGTTTCTCCAGGATTCAATGAAACCTTCTGGAATCCTTCAAGACGCTTGTTTGGACGTTGTAATTCCGCTTTTGCGTCAGGGGTGTTCACATAAAGCTGAACAACCTCATCACCTTTTGTCTTGCCAGTATTCGTAACATCAACTTTTACATCAAATGTGTCGTTAGCCTGAAGATTTTTCTTGCTAATATCAAGATTTGAATACTTAAAGGTTGAATAGCTGAGACCATGTCCAAATGGATAGGAAGTCGGACCGTTAAAATACATATATGTCCGGCCAGGATTATCTCCTGTTGGTCTTAATGTATAATCAGTTATTGCTGGAAGTTGTGAACTGCTTTGATACCAAGTGAATGGTAAATGTCCACTAGGGTTATGTTTGCCTAAAAGAACATCCGCCAGACCTTCACCTTTGCGCTCGCCATTATAAGAGCTCCAAATCATGGCAGAAAGATCCTTTTCAAATGAATTAATTTCTACTTGACCAATTGTTTCCATAACCGCAATTGTATTTGGATTCGCTTTAGCAACTTGATCAATTAACGAAGCCTGTGCTCCAGGAAGATTAAGGTCGTGACGATCCCCAGCCTCGTCAGCAGTAGTGTTGTCAGTTCCACCATATACAATAACAACATCAGCATTTTTTGCAGCCTCTACAGCGGCTGGATCTACATTTTTAAGGTCTTTTGCGGTAGTCCCTTGATCAGTAAAGCCCTTGTAGTAAGTGACTTCAGCATTAGGGTTAGCAGCTGTTATAGCATTTTTGATACCATTATAAGCATTTACCATTTTGGCGGTACCTGCACTGCCCTGATCACTTGAATACCCGCCAAGATACATTTTGTCAGGATTAGCAAAATAACCTACTACAGCAACCTTGAAACTGCCGGAAGCTGGAACTTTAAGAGGAAGAAGCTTTCCTTTACTTCCGTCTTTCTGTGTGGTTTCACTATTTTTCAACAGAACTAATGAGTTACCAGCTACTTTACGGGCCATGTCTAATCTTTCTTTAGTCTTCGTAATGGCGTTATTGTCATTACTGTTCGTCCATGTACCTTCTGGAACACGTTCACGTGCTTCTTTAACCCATGGAACACTATTTGGATCATCAAATTCTCCAAGCTGCATACGAGCAGTAAAGAGACGGATTAAGGCTGTATCAACATCGTTTTCTGAGAATGTGCCAGTCGGAGTGACAATTTTCTGTGAAATAGCAGCTGGTACAGTGTTACCAAAGCTGTAGCCATCACTGTAGCCTGCGTTACAGTTGAGATCTTCACCAGCTCCTATCGAGAAAGCTGTTCTTTCTATCTGATTTACAGGACGCGTCCATCCTGGCGGAGTCCAGTTATGGCCGGTAGGATTTGAAACTTCATAAACGGCGTCACAGTCAGAAACCTCATAGCCAGAGAATCCAAACGTTTGACGAAGGAGCGTATCCATTGTGTGAACATTGGCTGATCCAGGTACACCGTTAATGCTATTATAAGATGTCATGACTGAACTAACATTGGATTTCTCCACAACCCCTTTAAAAGGTGCAGAAAAGTACTCTCTTAATGAACGTTCATCTACATTTGATGAACCGTTCAAACGGTTAACTTCACTGTTATTAGCTACATAATGCTTTATTGTGGTTACCGTTTTGAGATAGCCGTCGCCCTCAGGCAGCAACTTTCCATCCATGTCCTTACCTTCCATACCATTAACAAACTGAGAAGCGATTTGTGTTGTTAAGAATGGATCTTCACCATAAGATTCATCATTTCTTCCCCAGCGCGGGTCACGAGCTAGATTGATAGTTGGTGACCAGTAATCGAGCATAAGAGTGTTTTCTGGCGCTACTTCACGGGCCTCATCAGAAATCATTGTAGCTTCCTTATACATTAGCTGCGGATCCCATGTAGAACCCAGGGCAAGGTCCATAGGATAGGATGTTGTGTTATTCAATACCGTGGCGTTACCGGTTGGATTGTATTGAGTACGGGCTACACCATGAAGTGCCTCATTCCACCATCCATAGGCTTTAACACCAAGTCTTGGTATAGCAGGTGCTGAGCTGCTATTCATCTGGGAAGCCTTCTCTTCCAGCGTCATGCGGGAAACTAAATCCGCAGCTCTCTCATGGAAAGAGTAAGATTTGTCCAGATAAATCGGCTGTTTTGATACAACCTTAGAAGCCTGAACTGAAAAATTCTGTTTTGTACCTGCTGATCCATCATTAGCTGCCTGAACTGGTAAACTACTAAATAAGCTTAGACCAAGGCCGGCAGTGAGTAGCAAGGATAAGGTTTTTTTTCGCTTACGCATTTTTTTTAGCTTACTCATACACTAATTCTCCTTTTAAAAAATATATCAACCTGGTTAACGGAGTATCCTCCAATTGACCGGGAGATTCCTAATGCAGGTCTTTCACTTTGACTTCTTGATTCTTTGTCATGTTCCAGCTATCAATACCATCAAGTTGGATACATCTTCATAGCCTCCAGTCCAAGTAATCCTGTGGAATAGTAGAAAAGATTATTGAAGACGTTTACAAAAATATCAAATTTAAAATTGTTGCCTACTAAGGCTACTCGATAATTAACTAAAAACTTAGTATATTTATTAAATAAACTAAGTTCAAAAATAGAAAAGAAAGACCAATTCTAAGTTTTTCATCTGAATTACGGAACTATCAACGCTTTCATTTAAACTCGAAGCAAGATGTTCACATGCACAGGTAATGCTAATACTACTAATAAAAGTTTAGTAATCCCTTGCATTTTTCACATTTTAACAGACCTTCTAAATATTCAGAATTTATATTTTTATATTATCACCCGAAAGTTAGTATGTCCACTGCATAAACAAAGTTTAGGAAAAAATACCTAATAATTACAGGTTTAGGTAAAAGAGCTAACCCACATAAGTGAGGTAGCCCTTCTCATCCTTAACCTTTTACAAAGCCTGTTGCAATCTTTTCGACAATTCGATTTCCACTACTTGTGGATTCATATTGGAATCTCCCATTTTTTATTCCTTTTCAACCCCAAACTTATATACTGTCGCCTTGGAATACAGTTTATCCTTATCCAAAATCACTGATGGAAAATGAGAATGATGAATCGCATCAGGCAATGCCTGTGTCTCTAGACAGATTCCTAGATATTTAGTGGATTGAACGCCCCGGAATTCCCCTTCTGAATGTAAAGAATTTCCCGAGTATACCACAACCCCGGCCTCATTTGTTTCAATTGTTAGCGTCCGCCCGCTTTCGGGGTCCTTTAAAACAATTTCCGAATCATGATGTGTATGTAAAAGAAACGGGTGATCGTACCCTTCGCCTACCAGTATGTTTTGTGGATGGCATGATCTTGTTCCGGTGCTTATGACCCTTTCATTTCGAAAATCAAATGGTGTGTTTTCAACTTCAATAAAATTGCCAGTTGGCATGAATTCATCATCTAGTTCAAGAAATTTATCGCTTTTTATTGTTAATGTGTGGTGCAAGATATCTCTCTTAAGATTGCCACTTAGATTAAAATAAGAATGATTCGTTAATGTGACCAATGTTTTCTTATCTGTCCTTGCATTATAATGCACCGATAATTCATTCTTATTGTTAAGAATATAAGTGACTTCAATCGTAAGATTCCCTGGATAACCTTCTTCTCCATCGGAACTCGTATACGAAAATCGAACCCCGCTTTCGATTATTTCTGCATTCCATACGACCTTGGAAAACCCTTTTATGCCTCCATGCAGATGATTGTTATTTTCATTTCTTGCAAGCGTATACGATTCTCCATCCAGTTCAAAAGAGCCGCCTTTAATTCTTCCGGCCACACGGCCAGCAATCGCTCCAAGAAAATTGGGATCATTTACATATTCATTGAGCGTATCATGCCCAAGTACGACATTTTCGAAATTTCCGTCTTTATCCGGAACAACAATTTTAGTGATTATACAGCCATAATTAATGGCTGTCACTTCAACACCATGATCGTTTTGAATCGTAAACGAAAAGATCGTCTGACTGCCGAGTTCACCTACGTACTCTTGTATGACATTCATTTTCATCTTCCTTCCGTCTCCATAATCTATTAATTTTTGTCCCTAGATTATAAAGAAGACTCGCCAAGAGGCGAGTTCATTGAGATTTAATAAGAAAACTAAAAAGTTAGCTGCGTTAAATGGAATCATTGCATTTTAAGTGCAAGGAGCTGAATCAATGGCTAAGGTACGAATGGTGTTAACTGCTTTCAACTGCTATTTTATCTATCGTTGGTTTCAATAGGATGGCCTTCCATTATCAAATACTAAAATCTATCTTAAGAAGAAATTTTGACCTGATTATGAACCAATATTTTTTTCTCCCAAGCCCTGCCTTTCCATCTGAAATACATAGTAATTCCTCTAAACCATTCGTCTACAATAAAGGCAATCCAAATTCCCGGCAATCCATAATCAAGGTGAATCCCTAAAAAATAGGCTAATGGCACACTTATTCCCCACATGGAGATAAAAGCCATTATGAGGGAAATGTTTGCATCACCAGTAGCACGTAACGCATTAATGACGACTAAATTAAATGTTCTGCCCGGCTCCAGGATGAGACAGAGCAATAACAATGTACTTCCCATTGAAACAATTTCTTCATCTTTCGTGAAAATACTTAATAATGGCTCTCTAAAAAAAGCTATTAATATAGCGATTCCTACCGTCATAAGTAAACTGTACTTCAAACTTTTCAATAATTGACGATAAGCACCATCAAAGTCTCTTGCCCCTGTCTTGTAGCCAATTAGAATTTGCGTCCCCTGGCCCACTGCAAGGCCGAACAATAGAATATAAGACATAATATTTTGTGCGTAAACACGAGTTGTTATTGAAGCAGCTCCGAGAATGGCAATGATGGCGGTTATAGCTAATTGGCTGGCATTATAGCATACCTGTTCCCCTGCAGCTGGAATACCAATTTTTAATATTTTTCTAATTTGCACAGTATCAATTGTTGTATAATCTTTCCATAGTAGTTTGATAGGAATTCGATCATACATTAATTTAATAATAATCACTAAGGCTATCGTTCTGCTAACGGCCGTTGAAATCGACACTCCCATCACACCCATCTCCGGGAATCCCAATAAACCGTATATTAAGATCCCATTTCCGGCTAAATGAATGACATTCATGAAGATGGAAACCATCATCGCATCCCGGGTGTATCCATTTGCTCTTAAAATGGAGGATATGGTGATTAACACTGCTTGAATAAATAATGTTCCTCCTACAATCAAAAGATACTGTTCCCCTAATACGGCAATTTGTTCCGGCAGGTGAAAAAGTAGTAAGAGTTCAGTTTTAAAAATGACCATTAATAAACTAATAAGCAAGCCAATTAAAAAGTTTAGGGTAATGGAAATGGCTGTCACAGTTCGGACATCCTGGTTTAAACCCGCACCTAAGTATTGCGAGAGAACAACAGCGGTACCCGACGAGACAAAATTAAAAATGAGAATACATAAAAAGATTAACTGATTTGCCACCCCCACAGCCGCGACAGCATCATCAGAAATATGCGACAGCATAATCGTATCGGTACTGCCCATAATTACTTGGAGAAATAATTCGACAAAAATGGGCCAAGTAATGGTTAGTAGACTGAATTGAGGAGAAACGTTATTTTTGGATTTATTCATCTGTAATCTTTCCTTACACTTCGTATAGAAATAAATGGAAACCACTAAGCAGCGGCTTCATTTTGCTCATTAGCCTTATTAAGAAATATTTACTTTCTAAATTCTCTTAATTGCTCATTAAGTTCTTTTGTTTGCGTATAAACCTGTTGGTAGATTTTAAACAGTTTCTTGTAGGCTTCCACGTTTTCCGGAATTGGTTCATAAGTTTTATCGGTTTGGATAAAGACTTCCGCACATTCTTGAAGGGATGGATACCAGCCGCAGCCGTATGCCGCCAACATCGCGGCACCCATACCAGGGCCTTGCTCGCTTGTAAGCCTTTCAATTTTTACATTGAATATATCTGCCTGCATTTGCAGCCATGTTTCGTTTTTCGCTCCTCCGCCAATCGAAATAATCGAATCGATGGTCTTGCCGCTGCTTCTAAAAATCTCAATGGATTCGTTTAAGGAGAAGGTAATTCCCTCGAGAACCGCGCGGGCAAAGTGCTTACGTTCATGGGCAGCATCAGCCCCAATAAAGCATCCCCGGATAGTAGAATCAGCATGCGGCGTTCTTTCCCCCACGATATACGGGGTAAATAATAATCCGTTGCTGCCTGCCGTTACTTCCTCCACACCAGCTAAAAAGTCATCAAACGCTTCTTCCTTCGCAAACGTGTCTTTAAACCAGCTTAAACTATAACCTGCAGCCAAGGTCACACCCATTGTATAGTATGTATTTTCTTCACTATGATTAAAGTAGTGAACCTTTCCTTCGAAATCGAGGTCATTTCTTTCTTCATATGAAAGTACGACGCCAGAGGTGCCGATACTGCATAAGGTTTTCCCTTCCGATAAAATCCCTGAACCAATCGCGCCGCAGGCATTGTCCGCACCGCCTGCAAATACTTTTACGGCTTCGGATAATCCCGTTTCTTGGGCAAATTCAGCCGATACAGAACCAACAAATGCATGAGATTCTACTAATGGCGGGCAGAATCCCCCTGAAAGATCAAAAGCTTCTAATACTTCATTGCTCCATTCCCGCTTTGCTACATTTAATAGTAAAGTTCCTGCTGCATCAGAGTACTCCATATGGATATTCCCGGTAATCCGATAGCGTAAATAATCCTTTGGCAGTAAAAAAACGCTCGCACGTTCAATAACCTCAGGTTCATTTTCTTTTACCCAGAGAATTTTCGGTAACGTAAAGCCTTCTAATGCAGGGTTTTTGGTTACCTCTAATAAACGTTCACGACCGACTACATCATAGATTTGCTGACATTGTTTTGTAGTTCTTGTGTCATTCCACAAAATCGCGTTTCTTAATACTTGATTGTTTTGATCTAATAATACCAAACCATGCATCTGCCCAGAGAAGCTGATGCCCTCGATATCATTAACATCTCCATCAAATTGCTGAATGAGTTCAGCTAAGCCTGCTGTGGTTTTTTCCACCCACTCTTCCGGATTTTGTTCACTATAACCAGACTTCTCTATGATAAGAGGATATGATTTGGATACTTCCTGACAAACTTCACCATTCTGGTTTACGAGTAAGATTTTTACTGCGCTCGTTCCGAGGTCAACACCAATTACGTATTTCATCCCTGATCACCCTTTTCTAAAAAAAGTGCTGGAGTAATAGGCCGCCAGCACTTTTTTTCATATTTTTAATTAAACTGTTACAGTTGAAAGTGTTTCTAATAAATATTGGTTAACGATTGCTTTAAGTCGTTCCGTTCTGCCTGATGTATTCTTAATTTCATTTAATTGAAGGGCATATGCTTCAAGCTCGCGGAAGTTGGTTCTTCCTTCTACGATATCCAAGCCAATGCCATTAGTATAGCTGCTGTAGCGTTCTTCAATGAAGCTATCTAAAGCTTTGTCTTCAATTAATTTATTGGCAACCTTTAAGCCGATGGCAAATGCATCCATACCAGCGATGTGTGCATGGAAAAGATCTTCTGCTTCAAATGATCCACGTCTTACTTTTGCATCGAAGTTCAAGCCGCCTTTTCCTAAACCGCCATTTTTTAGAATTTCATACATTGCTAATGTGTTAGTGTAAAGGTCAGTCGGGAACTCATCTGTATCCCATCCAAGCAATGTATCACCTTGGTTGGCATCGACTGAACCAAGCATTCCATTGATACGAGCTGTTCTTAACTCATGCTCAAATGTGTGGCCGGCCAAAGTTGCGTGGTTTGCTTCGATGTTGAACTTGAAATAATCTGTTAGGTCATATTTTTGCAAGAATGCCAAACCAGTTGCTACATCGAAATCATATTGATGTTTGGTAGGCTCTTTTGGTTTTGGCTCAATTAAGAACGGAACGTCCAAGCCGATTTCTTTCGCATAATCTACTGCCATATGGAAGAAGCGTGCTAAGTTGTCTTGCTCAAGCTTCATATCTGTATTTAGAAGTGTTTCATAACCCTCACGGCCGCCCCAGAATACATAGTTTTCAGCGCCAAGTTCTTTTGCGACTTCCAACGCTTTTTTCACTTTCGCTGCAGAGTACGCAAATACGTCAGCATTTGGAGAAGTTGCAGCACCATGAACATATCGTGGGTTTGTGAACATATTCGCCGTGTTCCAAAGTAATTTCGTCTTGCTTGTCTTCATGTATTCTTTGATCATGGCAACTATAACATCTTGGTTTTCATTAGTTTCCTTTAACGTGCTTCCTTCTGGAGCAATATCAACGTCATGGAATGCAAAGAAAGGAACATTTAATTTTTCAAAAAGTTCGAATGCTGCTTCGACACGAGCTTTTGCTAAATCTAGGCCTTGAAAACGGTCCCAAGGACGAATCGCAGTTCCTACTCCAAACGGATCTGTTCCGTCAGCTGTGAACGTGTGCCAGTATGCAATAGAAAAACGAAGAATATCTTCTACTTTTTTGCCATTGATTATTTCTTCAGGGTTATAATACTTAAATGCGAAAGGATTTTTTGATGAAGCCCCTTCAAATTGAATTTTATTAACTGTTTCAAAATACGCCATTCATGATTCCTCCTACTGGGTATATGGTTAAAATAACTATAAGTGTAAGAGCTTACAATAAGGGTATTGGAGTCTCTTAACCTTTGATAATCAAATAATAGCATGATAATCTTAGTTTGTCTACCCGATAAACTAAGATACTGAAAGTTTTTTGAAATGCTGACCGTTTTTTACGAACAACCTTTGCTCTGCCTTATGCCTGTAGTACAGACGTGAGTATGATTGGGGGCTTTTTCGCTTATTTAAGCCATAAAATCTTGCTTTACTCCACGAACATAGGACTTACGGATAAGGTTCGCAATAATCACCCCTAAATGTGTGATTGAGTATTATACCATGCTTAAGTACGTTTGTATAATCGATAAACAAAGATTTTTGTGTTAAAATTGATTTACAACGAAATAAGGAGTTTATTATAAAGTGGAAACCATTACATGGAATCATCAAACTGTAAAAAAAAATAACAAAGCCCTTGTATTACAAATGATTATTGAAAAAGAGCCGATATCAAGGGCAGATATTGCCCAAATAACAGGGTTGAATAAGGCAACAGTGTCCTCTTCAGTAAATGAGTTATTGGAAGAGGAACTTATTTACGAATCCGGAACCGGAGAATCCAGCGGTGGTCGTCGACCTGTTATCCTTCATTTCAACAAAGCGGTCGGATATGCAATTGGCATTGATATCGGTGTTAATTACGTTCTATGCGTGATGACGGATTTAAAAGGTACCATTTTGTTGGAGAAACATGAAAGCGTCAACCGAACCCCTTACCCTGCGATTATGAGCAAAATCCAAAATATGATTGGGTCGATATTGGATGAGATACCTAACAGCAGGTATGGACTAGTTGGGATTGGTGTAGCTGTGCCTGGTATCGTAAACAAAAATGGGACTGTCCTGCTAGCTCCAAACTTAGGCTGGACCAACATTGGATTAAAAAAGGACCTTGAGGACTTATACCATGTTCCCGTTATAATTGAAAATGAAGCGAATGCTGGGGCTATTGGTGAACAACAATTCGGTGCAGGTCAAGATTACCAGAACATCATTTATATAAGTGCTGGAATCGGAATCGGTGTTGGGATTATTTTAAACAAAGAATTATATCAAGGAAAAAATGGATTCTCCGGTGAAATGGGCCATATCATTATTGACATCAACGGAAAACCTTGCAGCTGTGGCAGCAGAGGCTGTTGGGAGGCATACGCCTCTGAACATGCACTGCTGGAGAATGCTGACTTTGAATCACTTGAGACATTGATTAATTTGGCTGAAGGTCGTAATGAAACTGCCAAGAGTCACTTTGAAAAAATCGGCCAGTACCTCGGTTATGGGATTAATAATATTATTAACACCTTTAACCCCGATCAGGTCATAATCGGAAATCGATTAGCGTTGGCAAAAGAATGGATTGAGTCGCCAATACGGACTACGATTGAAAGACATACTCTTGCGCTCCATCAAAATGGGTTGCACTTAGATTTTTCACGGCTTGGAAAATATTCGAGCGCATTAGGTGTTTCTGCTTTTGTTGTTGAGAACTTTATCAAAGCCCAGTAAAAAAGGGTCAGTCCCCCGCTGCGTTAAAGGCGGGGGACTGACCCTTTAGTGCAAATGGAGCGGAATTCATTTTCTGTCCATCCTACACATTTCATTAAATAAAGCTGAGCTTGCTTTCATTCCATGCTGGAGAACAGCATGGTTTTTTATTTCTTACTCCTTTCCCCTGTTAGTTAGGAAGACAAAATAACAAATCAATAATTTTAATTCACGAACCCTTTTGTCGAAAAACTGAAAGCCTCGTCTATTTTTGTCTCCTTTTATCTTGTTTTATCGAATCTATTCCATATCAGTTAATAAATGCTATAATTCATTTTAATTCTATTAGATATTAAATTTACTGAAAGTTTTACTAAAAGTTTACGAGGTGTAATCGGTAATGAGACTTGACCTGTGTGAAGCTGCTATTAAAGAGAAAAAAAACGAAATGATTAAATTAGGAATGACAAAAGGACTTCAAAATGAAGAAACCATCTATTGCAGCCAAGAACTAGACAAACTTCTTAACGATTATAATAGGATATTATCGGACAATAAACATTCTAAACCTATTAATCATCACGATGACTATTACTCTTTACTTAGAGAACACGTATTTAGGATTTTATTGCTGCCTTACAAATATTTTTTAATTTAATTGCAATAGTGGTATACCTCCACTTAAGTCCTTTTATAAACATTTCTAAAATGTGTTTAGGTTCGTAAATAATATAGAGAGAATGCACACATGGCATTCTCTTTTTTTGTCTATTTTTATCAAGGCTTTTTAGGTGGGTGAAATAGGGGTTCTGCAATTATCAAATGGGATATATGGGAATTTTTTTCTTTTTTTTTACCCTTATTGTTGTAATTAGCAATTGAACTGTAATGACTAACATTAAAATCAAAATTACAGCACTCATATAATATTGAATATTAGGTTTATATCCGTACATACCGAATAGAAAAAAAGATAAGATAAACAAAAAAGATAAAAACAGCTCAAAAATTAATGTAATGATAAAAAATAGGATATAAGGAATAACAATCTCTTTGTGAGAAACGTGTTTTAAAGTTAATCCCTCCCAACATAAGTCTGCTAGTTTATTTATTTTCCTCATTGGTACCACTCCTATTAATCCCAACTCAATCAGGGCGTCAATTAAATAGGACTAATTATTTCCTTATTGTCGGAAGAATAAACTATTATTTTTTTTATTGTATTTGCATTGGTTTAATATCAGTACCTCACTGGGTCCCTGTTCTTTGTTTCAGAAAACAAAATCCCAGAACAAAAAAAACCTCAGCCCGATTAGGCTGAGAGATGATTCAAATTAACCCACACGCTTCATACTTTCCTCGTTTAGCCCCTTCTCCTTCATCCGGCTAAAAATATTCGCTAGAACCGAACCAGATAAATTATGCCAAACGCTGAAAATTGCACTTGGTACTGCCGCTAATGGCGAGAAATGAGCGGTAGCGATAGCGACTCCCAAACCGGAGTTCTGCATGCCGACTTCCATTGCGACAGCCTTCTGTTTCGCCAGATCCATCCCGCATAAACGGGCAAAGAAGAAACCAATCAAGAATCCTAACAGGTTGTGAAGAATGACAACGCCAAAAATTAACAAACCGGTTTCCGCAATCTTCGCCGCGCTGCCCGCTACAACTGCAGATACAATTAACACAATCGCAATAACGGAAACAAGCGGCAATGCTTTTGCACCGGCTTGTGCCTGTTTTCCGAAGAACTTTTTAATAATAAAGCCAAGTGCCAACGGAACAATGACAACTTGTACAATTGATAAGAATAAAGATGCCACACTGACATCCACCCACTTACTTGCAAATAAAAGAATAAGTAATGGTGTGACAATAGGTGCGAGAATCGTAGAAACAGAGGCAATCGCAACCGCCAGCGCTACATTTCCTCTTGCTAAAAACACCATGACATTCGAAGCTGTTCCGCTTGGGCAGCATCCAACTAAAATGACCCCTACCGCAACTTCCTTCGGTAAATCAAGTCCAATTGCCAAGATAAACGCTAAGAGCGGCATGATGATAAAGTGACCAATGACCCCAAGTGCTACTTCCTTTGGTCTTCTAAACACTTCTTTAAAATCTGATAATTCCAGCGTCAGCCCCATGCCAAACATAACAATTCCTAATAATGGAACAATATATCCTCCTAACCACACAAAGTGAGCTGGAAAATTAAAAGCAACAACAGCAAAGATTAATACCCATACTGTAAAGGTCTTTCCGGCAAAGCTGCTGATTTTCTCGATGACTCCCATAATAGTATCCTCCTAAATTATTTCGTTTTACCAAATAATGAATATTTTAATATATTAGAATAAATATTTTAAAAAATCAATATTTTCTGCACAATAAAAATCCCACTAAAAAATGCAAGGGCTTACATGTTTAAAGAGAATTTTTAGTAGGTCTTTCCTCTATGCATTTTTTGAAAATTATCTATATAATTAAAATTATATTTTTTAAAGGAGCAGACAAATAATGACAAAAACACTTACTAGAGCACCGTTCAAAGCCGATCACGTCGGAAGCTTCCTTCGTCCCGAACGACTAAAACAGGCACGTCTTCAAAAAGAAAACGGAGAAATCAAAGCGGAACAGCTTCGTGCTATTGAAGATGAAGAGATTATTAGATTAGTAGAAAAACAGAAAGAAGTAGGTCTTTCCGCTGTAACTGATGGAGAATTCCGCCGTGCTTGGTGGCATTTCGACTTCCTAGCAGGACTAGAGGGCGTCGAGCTTTATGAAGCAGAGTCAGGTATTCAATTTAATGGTGTTCAAACAAGAGCACACGGAGTAAAAGTAACTGGTAAACTAGACTTCGGTCAGCATCCATTTATCGAAGACTACAAATTCTTGCACAGCATCAAAGGTGACCACGTTGCCAAATTCACGATTCCAAGCCCAAATATGCTTTTCTTTAGAGGAGTTATTGAGGAAGCAGCTTATCCAAACAAAGATGAGTTCTTTGATGATTTAATTAAAGCTTACCAAAAAGCGATTCAGGCTTTTTACGAGGCAGGCTGCCGTTATTTACAGCTAGATGATACTTCCTGGGCAGTGTTCTTCTCTGAGAAAGGCCGCCAGCAAATTGCCGATAAAGGCTATACCCCAGAAGAATTAATTAAAATATTCACTCGTGCCATCAATGAATCGATTGCCAACAAACCAGAAGATATGGTCATCACCATGCATATCTGCCGCGGAAACTTTAAATCAACTTACACAGCTAGTGGCGGTTATGACAACGCATCTGAATTTATCTTTGGCGAACTTAAGCTTGATGGCTTGTTCTTAGAATTTGATGATGAGCGCTCTGGTGGCTTTGCGCCGCTTCAACACGTCAATCGCAAAGATTTACAAATAGTTCTTGGACTGATCACTTCGAAATTTGGTGAGTTAGAAGACCCTGAGCAAATCAAAGCGCGGATTGCAGAAGCAGCAAAGTATGTAGACTTAGACCAACTCTGCATAAGTCCGCAATGCGGATTCTCTTCTACCGAAGAAGGAAATCTATTAACAGAAGAACAGCAATGGGATAAAGTTAGACATGTGATTTCGATTGCTAACGATGTGTGGAACTAAGAGAAAATGGAAACGTGGGGGACGGTTCTAGCACAAGAACCGCCCCCTTTGTTTTAAAAATTAAGTATGCGAAACAATGATCTCGCATTCTCCATCCAACTCAAACTCCCCAAACCCAACAGGAATAATAAAATGGGTTCCCTTCCCTAATTCATATTTTTCCCCATTATGGATGAGTGATCCCTTGCCCTTAATCACACTGAACAGCAAGTATTGCTCATCAAATGAAAAGGATACCTTCCCATGGATATCCCATTTATAAACAGAGAAAAATTCCGATTCCACAAAAGTCGTAACCATGGCATTTTCGACTTTCTCGACTCGCGGCGAGCTCATGGCATTTTGATGAGGAACGGTCGTTACCTCAATCGCCTTTTCTAAATGCAAATCACGCAGGTTCCCTTCCGCATCCTTGCGATCAAAATCATAAACCCGATAAGTAGTGTCAGAACTCTGCTGCGTTTCCAATACGAGCGTTCCTTCACACAAAGCATGGATCGTACCACTTGGGACATAGAAAAAATCACCCGGCTTGATTTTAACACGGCGCAGCAGGTCGCTCCATTTCCCCTCATTAATATGCTGGATTAGTTCTTCCTTTGATTGGGCGTTATGTCCAAAGATGATCTCCGCCTCTTCTTTGCAGTCGATAATATACCAACATTCTGTCTTTCCAAGCTCACCGTTTTCATTCACCTTTGCATAGGCATCATCAGGATGAACTTGTACGGATAAATCCATATTGGCATCCAAGATCTTGGTAAGCAGCGGAAATACCCCTTTCTTTGGACTTCCAAATACCTCAGGATGCTCACTCCAGAGATTGTCCAAGGTCATGCCGGCATATGGACCGTTTTCAATGACCGAAGGGCCGTTTGGATGGGCGGATATAGCCCAGCATTCTCCTGTTAGTTCGGATGAAATTTCATATCCAAATTCATTTTGTAATGCCATCCCGCCCCAAATTCTCTCTTTAAAAACAGGTTTTAATAGTAATGGCTGCAAAATAGCCTCCTCCTAATGATGTAAATTTGACACCTCGGGGACGGTTCTCCCGGCCCCGAAAAAGCCATAAGAACCGTCCCCATGGCTCACTCAAAGTCACCCATGGTCAAGCATTTTATATTGGGCTTTCACTAATTCATAATAGATTCCTTGTTTAGCCATAAGATTTTCATGATTTCCCTGCTCCAGGATATTACCGTGATCAAGAACCAAGATGTTGTCGGCTTCCCGGATTGTTGATAACCTGTGGGCAATCATAATTGCTGTTCTCCCTTTTAATAACGTTCTTAATGCCTTTTGAATCTTGACCTCTGATTCCGTGTCAATACTGGCGGTGGCTTCATCCAAAATAAGAATTTTTGGCCCAGCGAGAAGGGCCCTGGCAAAAGAAAGGAGCTGGCGCTCACCCACCGACAAGATATTGCCCCGCTCTTCCACCTCGGTTTGATAGCCATTCGCAAGCTGGTTAATAAACGAATCGGCTCCTACTACCTTCGCAGCAGCGATCACTTCCTCGTCACTGGCTCCCGGATTTCCAAAACGAATATTTTCCATAATCGTTCCTGAAAAGATAAACGTGTCCTGAAGGACCACACCTATTTGCGAGCGGAGACCCGCAATCGACAATTCATGAATGGGATGGCCATCTATTTTGACAACACCTGAGGTAGAATCATAGAAGCGGCTGACTAAGTTAGCAATGGTCGTCTTCCCGGAGCCTGTATGGCCGACAAGCGCAACCGTCTCTCCCGCTTTTATCGAAAAAGAAATACCATTTAACGCCTTTCTTGATCCATCATAGGAAAATTCCACATTTTCAAAATCAATCTGCCCTTTAATAGAAGAGAGAATCATAGGTTTGGAGGCATCCGACACAAGCGGTCTTTCATCTAAAAACTCAAAAATCCGCTCCGAAGAAGCCATTCCGATTAACAGCTGATTATACAGCTGGCCAAGACGCGAAATCGGCTCCCAAAACATCCCTAAATAAAAAGCAAAGGAGACAAATTCCCCGATTGTACTTTCACTTCCCGAAACAAGAAAGGCCCCGTACCAGATGAGGATGGCCGTCCCCAAAGCATTGGTGATCTCGACAAACGGTCCAAACATGGCATTTTTATGGACTGCTTGTTTCCAAGTTTCAAAGTTTTCCTGGTTGACTCCCTTAAAAAATTGAATGTTTTCTTTTTCTTGGGTAAAGGCCTGCGTGACGCGGATGCCTTGAATGCTTTCATTTAAATGGGAATTGAGCTTCGACTGGACGAGCCGAACCGATTGCCACTGCAGCCGGATTTTTTTTCTCAGGCTGGTGGAGATGAAAAACATGATCGGCAAAATCACCATAATTGCAATCGTTAATTTTGCATTCAAAGAAAATAAGATAACAATAACCGACAGCAATAGGAGAAAATCGGTTAATAGATTAATAACACCGCTTGTAAACAGCTCCTGCAGAGAATTAATATCATTCATAATCCTCACAAGAATCGACCCGCCCGAACGCTGGTCGAAGAACCTGTGTGATAAAGACTGTACATGTGTAAACAAATGCTGCCGCAAATCATAAATGACATTTTGCCCAAGCTGATTCATCCAGCGGATTCTTAGTAAATTGACAAAATAGGATAAAACATACAACCCTGAAATGATAAAAATCAGCTGGAGCAATAAGGTTGTATCTTTTTCAACAATCGCCTTATCAAGGGTATAGACGCCAATTAAAATCGGAATGATTAAACGGATGGCTGTTGAAATGATCACTGTCATAAACGAAAGTGGCAGTAAATTTTTTGTATAGGGCTTTAAGTATTGCAGCAAGCGCCACATCTGTTGCCAGTTAAACGATTTATCAATCACTTCATCCTGAGAGTAATGAAACCGCTCGAGGATGAGTTGTTTCTTTCGTTGTTCCTCCATGTTTCACTTATCCTCCCGCCTTTTGCATAATCGCTGCCTGATCCTGATATTGGATATTGTAGATACGCCGGTACGCTCCACCATAGGCGAGCAGCTGTTCATGTGTGCCGCGTTCGATGATACTTCCCTGATCCAGCACCAAAATTTCATCGGCATGCTTAAGAGATGAAATACGATGGGCAATAATAAACGTCGTTCTCCCCTTCATGACTTCTCGGAGGGCCTTTTGAATATGAAATTCCGTTTCCATATCGACCGCACTAGTGGAATCATCTAATATGAGAATCGCCGGATTCATGCACATGGCGCGAGCAATCGCAATCCGCTGTTTTTGCCCCCCGGAGAGCCCCATTCCCCGTTCACCCAGCTTCGTGTCATATCCATCAGGCAGCTCCATAATAAAATCATGAGCCTGTGCCCGTTTGGCCGCATCGATAATTTCCTCCATCGCTGCATCTGGCCTTCCGTAAGCAATATTCGCCTTGATAGTGGATGAAAACAGAAAGGTTTCCTGTAAGACAACGCCAATTTGCGAACGCAGCATTTTCAACCCGTATTCCTGAATAGGTTGATCATCAATCACAATCGTTCCTGCCGTCGGTTCATAAAAACGGGACAGAAGCTGAATCATGCTGGTTTTTCCAGAACCTGTTGCGCCAATAAGCCCAATGGTTGTTCCTGGAGGCGCGGAAAAAGTGATTTCCTTAAGTGCGGCCGCCTCTTCCGATTGATAGTGGAACGTGACCTGATTGAAGTTCACCTTTCCTGCCATTCTGCCGGTATTTCTGTTGCCATCGCCATCCATAATCGTTTCATCTGCTTCCAATACTTCAAGAAGTCTTTCGCCAGAAGCCTTTGCCTGTGAGAACATATTGATGGTGAATCCCAGGTTCATAATCGGCCAAATAATATACCAAACAAGACTGTAGAAGGCGACAAGCTCCCCGGGCTTTAAAGCTCCACTGATCACTTGAAATCCGCCATAGGCCAGCAAGGCGACAACGGAAATATTGCCGATCAGCTCCATCAGCGGAAAATATTTCGACCATACCACCGACGTAGCCAGCTGCTTGGTCCTGTACTCCTGATTGGAGGAGTTAAAGCGCTTCGTTTCCTCCTTTTCTTTTGACAGGGCTTTAACCGTATGGATCCCGTTAATGTTTTCCTGCACCATAGTATTTAAGCGCCCGAACGATTCGCGAATCCCGCGGAACGCAGGATGAACGGCCCTATCGAACTTATAAACCACCACACTTAAAAAAGGCAGGGACATCATCGTGACCAAAGTCAGGGAAACGGAATAATAGAACATCACACAAAGACTCGTGCCCACGACAATGACAAAGCGAAGGACCTCGCTAAAGCCGAAGGATACAAAGAACCGAAAACCTTCCACATCCGCAGTCAAACGAGACATTAGATCCCCTGTCTTTGCGTTATCGTAATAGCTAAACGATAGCCGCTGCAGCTTTTCATATAGAGCATTTCGGAGCACATACACGGATTTAATGCCGAACATATCAGCCAAATAATGTTGGATGAAAGTAGAGAAGGCTTTTACCCCCATGACCACGATAAACCCTAAGGCAATCCACGGGACCCAGTCATATTTCCGCCCAAGTACGACATCATCAATGGTTACCTGCAAAATGACTGGATAGATGACGGTAATCGCAGCGACAAGCAGCATAAAGAGCAACGACCAGATAAAATCCTTTTTAAAAGGAAGATAAAACGACTTTAACTTTTTAAAAACGAACATTTTTTCCTCCTTATGTACCTAAAAATTTACATACCTTACATTTATATAGATTTAAGTTAGAAATATTTCGAAAATCGTTTAATTAGGTTGTCTAAATTTTGATAAATTCCACCTCCTTTAGTGCCATAAACCGGCATCTATGTAAGCCTTTCCATTATTTTAGCAGTACGATTCCCACCATCCTATTGGCAAAACCATAGATTCATTGGTTAAAATAAAGTCTTTTGACAACAAAAAAAACGTACCACCCTTCGACGTGGCACGTTTCTTCTATTAGTATTATTTATTGCTCTTTAGTCAATGCCTGATGGGCCAGTAAAAGCGCCCCTGTAATCCCGGCATCATTGCCTAAACCAGGGCTTACAATATATTCTGACAGCTCCGGCAATGAAACATAATCACGGAGAAACTCCTTCAAATGCTTATAGATAGAAGGAAATACCTGTTTCTGGTTCATGACGCCGCCGCCCAGGATAATCTTCTTCGGAGAAAGAATCAAAATATATTTCATCAGTGCCTGGGCGATATAGTAGCCTTCTAATTCCCATACTTCCTTTCTGTCCACTAACTCCATTCCTTTTTGCCCCCAGCGCCCTTCAATGGCAGGGCCGGCCGCCAATCCTTCTAGACAATCACCGTGGTACGGGCACCGCCCCTGATATGGATCCTCCGGATGACGCCTAACCAAAATATGCCCCATTTCCGGATGAGAATGCCCTTGAAGCATCTGTCCCTGAACGAGCGCTCCTGCACCAATTCCTGTTCCAACCGTTATATACAAGCAGCTATCCATCCCTTTAGCTGCACCAAAAGTCGCCTCGCCCAACGCGGCGGCATTCACATCTGTATTAAATCCGATGGGAACCCCAAATTCATCCTCAAACCCTTGCACAAACGGATAATCCTTCCATCCTGGTTTTGGGGTAGATGTGATGTGCCCGTAAGTGGGGCTTTCCCGGTTAACATCAACCGGGCCAAACGACCCAATTCCAATCGCTTTAATCGGGTAGTTTTCAAAAAATTCAATGACCTTCGGAATCGTTTCATCCGGGGTAGTGGTAGGGATTTGAATTCGGTCCACGATTGTTCCATTTTCGTCTCCAACGGCACAAACAAATTTTGTCCCGCCTGCTTCAATTCCACCAAGCATTCGCAGCTCCTCCTACTCTATTATTCATTAAACCGGCCTGCGCCCTTCAGGAAATGAAACAATGCCCCGATTAGGTTTGCATCATTTTCAAATTGACAGGCTTGCACTTCTATTCGCAACGTTGAAATGTCGTCCCTTAACCTCTTCAATTCACGATTGATCCCGTCCATCACTTCCTGCCGCTTGCTGATGCCGCCGCCAATGAGGATTTTTTGCGGGTCCAAGGCATATTTTAAATTGTAAATTCCGATGGCGAGCCGTTTATAAAATTCTGCAATACTCTCCTTGGCAATCGTGTCACCTTTATCAGCAAGAAGAAATACATCTTCACCGTTCAACATTCCTTTTTCCAGTGACTTTCTCTTGGCAACCTCCTCCACTAAAGCATGGGTCGAAGCAGTCTTGCTCCAGGTTTGATCAAGCGGATTTTTAGACTGTGCTCCCATGATCATGTAGCCGAACTCCCCGCCGTGGAGCGAAGTCCCGCGTAAGATTGATTGGTTAATGACGATACTGCCGCCAATTCCGGTACCTATGACAATACAAATATAGTATTCCGTGCCTTTTGCTGCACCTAACCATCCTTCCGCCAAAGCGGCGCAATTGGCATCGTTTTCTATCGATACCGGGAAACCCGTTCGTTCCCTTATGAGGTCAGTCATACAAACTCCATGTATATACGGAATTGCACTGGCACCGCCAATAAACCCCGTTTTAACATTTACAGCACCGGGTGAACTTAAAGCAACGCCTTGCAATTCAAATGAATTCGAATATTCTTTTGTTACTTGGCTAAGTTTCTGCAAGAAACTTTCTAATCCTTCACAAGGAGTCGGAAACTTCCCACTTTCTAGTTTCTTTCCTTCTTGATCCATAACAGCATATTTTATATAGGTGCCTCCAATATCGAATACCATGTACGCTTTCATCCGACTCACCTCATTTTCATCCATTGCCCCTTCCATGGTTAAAACCCATTGTTTTCGGACAACTGTTTATACCATTTCCCTGATTTTTTAACCGTTCGTGTTAAATCGTTCTTTAAATCTACTTCCACTAATCCATATCGGTTCTTATAAGCGTTCGTCCATGACCAGTTATCCATGAATGTCCATAGGTGATATCCCAAGCAATTCGCTCCCTCTTCCAGGGCTTTATGCACCCATTTCAAGTGTTCCTGGATAAATTCAATCCGATAATTATCCTCAATAAACCCTTCCCCATGACGGAACTTTTCTTCCCCTTCAACCCCCATTCCATTTTCCGAAATAAAGAATGGCAGATTACTATAATTGTCACGGAGGTCAATCATAATATCATAGATCACTTCCTCGCAGATTTCCCAACCACGGTGCGGATTGATTTTCCTGCCTGGCATGATATACGGATCAAAAAGATGTTCCGGCATAAACGGAGCATTCTCCGGCTCAGGCTTCTCTTTCGCTTTAACACGGCGCGGCTGGTAGTAGTTCACGCCTAATAGATCAATCGGATTATTTCTAATCACTTCCAAATCACCGGCCTCCACGGCTGGAAGCAAGTCTCTTTCTTTTAAAATATCAACCAAGCCACGAGGATATTCGCCTTTTGTGACCGGATCAAGGAAACTGCGGTTAAAGAATAAATCCGAAATATGGGCAGCCTTTACATCTTCGGCATCCTGACTCCGTGGATAAGATGGGGTGAGATTGAGGATAATGCCAATTTTCCCGTCCACATTAACTTTTCTAAAGGCTTCTACTGCCTTCGCATGGGCCACAATGGTATGGTGGGCAACCGTTGCCCCCCGTTTGAAATCCACTATATTTGGATAATGCCAATTATATAAATACCCGGCCTCAACTGGGACGATCGGTTCATTAAAGGTAAACCAATATTTCACACGGTCGCCAAATAAGCGAAAGCAAGTCTCCGCATAATTCACATAGGCATCGATGACCTCCCGGCTTTCCCATCCGCCTTTTTCCTGCATGCACATCGGCATATCGAAATGGTATAAATTCATAAATGGTTGAATGTCTCGAGCAATCAATTCATCGATGACCTGGTTGTAAAAGGCAACGGCCTTCCCGTTTACTTCACCAGTTCCATCCGGAATCAAACGTGACCATTGAATCGAGGTCCGAAAGGAGTTATGGCCCGTTTCTTTCATCAGCTGTATATCTTCTTTAAACCGATGATAGAAATCCGACGTATGTTCCGGGCCAACCCCATGATGAAAACAAGCAGGTTCCACGCTGTACCAATAATCCCAGATACTTTGCTTTCTACCATCCATCAGCGCTGCGCCTTCGGTTTGCGGGCCTGATGCGGCACTTCCCCACCAAAAGTTTTTTGGAAAACGATAGGTAAGGTTATATTCTTGCAAACTATTAACCATTGATTATCACCATTCTTTTATTTGATTTTTCTCCATTCACTTGGTGTCGTTCCCACACTCTTTTTGAACTGTTTATAGAAATAAGCCGTATCCGAATACCCGACCTTTTTGCCAATTTCACCTGCTCGGTAATGGGTGGTCTTGAGGAGCTCCTTTGCCTTTTCCAATCGGTATCGGTTTAGGTATTCTGAAAAAACCGCCCCTACTTCTTTTTGAAATAATTGCCCCAAATAGATGGCATTGACATGAAATTGCTGGCCCAATGTTTTTAACGAAATCCCTTCATCATAGTGGGCATGGATATAATCAAGGACATTTTGGACAATCGGACTGCGATTATTAACTTGCTTATGGATTGAAAAAATTAATTCCTGGCAATATTCCTTCAAAATGGCTTTCATCTCGTCAATATCAGAGCTATACACGATTTTTTCGATGGCAGCTGTATGATAGGAGAGATCGTTCGGCTGCAGCGAATAATGGATATAAGAAAGTAAATCAAAGATATATTTTCTGGCAGCTGGCGGGGAGATAAAGCTGGAATTCTTGGTGAGATCCTGAAAAAATGAATCAATCTGTTGTAAAACTTCTCCCTCCGCTTTCAATAGCTGCTTGACAATCGTTTCTTTAAATTCTTGCTGTTTTTTTAATTCTTCATGCTTATCAATCGTCAAATGTTCGGAAAGAAGAACATTTGGGCATGAATATAGCTGCAATAAGCTATACTCCCTTGCTCTCATAAAACTTTCTTCTAATTCGTCTACCGTTTTTACCGGCTTTCCCATCGCTAAATAGAATAAACCGGCCCCTCTTTTTTCATCTTTTAGCTGCTCTACCAGGCCTTGGTTATATCGATATAGTTCCTCTTCCTTTTCGCTCCCTAAAATAATGACCAGGTCTTGATTTGGAGTAAATAAACAAACGGCTGCGCAATGTTCCTCAATAAAGGTTCTGATTTCCTTTAAAATCTCAACTCTGTAATAGTTTTCAAAGCTTAAAATAGAAACAGCATAATACGGCTGAGTAAACTGGAGATCATATAATGACAATCTTTCCAGACAGTCGTTCTTCTCAATCTCTCCGTTTAAAAACCGCCATAAGGTATTATCCATTAGGGTAGACGGTTCCTGTGCCTGATTACCTCCCGACACAGCATTCATTTTCCGGCCTACATTTTGAATGGTCGATAATAATTCTTCCTCATCCACAGGTTTAACTAAATAGTTTTCGATCCCTAATAACAGACCATGCTTAATATACTCAAACTCTTGATAACCAGTTAAAATTATACATTTCACCTTCGGCTGGATTTTTTTCGCTTCCTCAATTAAATCCAACCCGGACATTTCTCCCATTAATATATCGGTAATTAGGAGATCAACTGGATGTTCTTTTAGATAGGTAAGAGCCTCTTCCCCACTCTCGGCACGCGACACAATTTCAAAGCCATCGTCCTCCCAATCTAGGAGGGCTTGAAGGCCTATCGTAATTAACGGCTCGTCATCAACAAGAAGTACTTTATACATCGCTGGTCCCTCTTACTGGAATAGAAAGTGTCACAATCGTTCCCTTATCTTTGATACTTTTCACAGAAATGCCAAATGCGTTTCCAAATTTCAGTTTTAAACGTTGATGGATATTTCTTAATCCAATTGAATCCATTTCGTCCCCGTCTTCACAATTAAGATGCTGGACAATCATCGCAAGATCCTCCTCCGTTATCCCCCTGCCATTATCCTCCACTGTTATTTCCAACGTTTCCCCTAGCTGAGTGGCACGTATGTGCAGCTCATTTTCAGAGGAATCCTTTCTAAAACCATGAACAAAATAATTTTCGATGATCGGCTGCAAAATGAGCTTTTGCACAGGTGTTTGCTCCACATCACTAGGTATATGAATATCAACCTGTAGTTTGTTTGGGAATTTAAATTGCATTAATTTTAAATACTGATTGACATATTCAATTTCTGTATATAGAGGCACCGTGTCTTTTGATTCTAACGAGTAGCGGAATAGCTTTGATAAATGGAAAATCATTTTACTAGAAGTTTTTGAACCCTCTACGACAGCCACCATCCGTATCGCCTCTAACGTATTAAATAAAAAATGTGGATCGATTTGGGCCTGAAGCGCTTTTAATTCCGCTTGCTGCTGCTTTAAATTTAACAGGTAAAATTGTTCAATATAATTATTCAATTCATCTAACATCGAATTGATATTGACAGCAATCCTTGATAATTCATCTTCATGCTTGGATTCCGGTATCCTGGCATCCAGATTTCCGTTCTCAACCTGCCGAATAGTCGAAACAATCTTATTAATACGCCTTGAATAATTTCGAGTAAAGGAATAGGAAATTAAAATGGAAATAATGATGAAGAATATAATGACGCCCCACATGGTTCCCCTGACGATCGTAAGCTTTTGCCATCCTCTATCGGGAATAACACTGACATACGTATAATCCCCCTGGTTCGCAATAGTACTGATATAAAAATGGTCATTCTTCCACTTTATTTTTTTCTCATTTGTTTCAGGCTTTATCTGTTTGATCATATCTAAGGGAACATCACCCTTATTGACGGAATAGATGATTTTGCCTTCAGCATCCATGATAAAAAAGGAAGCAGGCACTCCATCGCGCTTTTTGACCATTTTGTCTAGACGATTAGTAGAATAAAAAATAGTAATCTCACCTATTTTTTTCAAGGTCACTGGATTGTTAACGACAATCTGTTTGGTAAAGGTATCTCTTAGCTGCCTGCCTCGTGGAATACCATCCCCGCCAAGATTGGGAATCTCTTCTGAAAGATACAGGCTGCCTAAATGCCTGGGAGAATCGATGATGCTTTTATTCCATCGTAAATTTTGAAAAATGAGCAAGTATTCTACAGAAGGGGTTTCCAACGAACGTAAACTGATCGCGTTAATATCGCTATCTTGACCGAAATAGGCATTGAAATACGTATCAATATTATTCGGTACAAAGGACTTGCCCTCCGAAAATTTATCGAGACGGTATTCCAAATATTTCGCATACCCGTTTTGAAGGGCAAAGGACATATCATCAATGACTTCCCCTTTAACGTAAAAATCCCTTTTGGATCGATTAATATCTGCATCTTTAGCGGAAAAATAATCCTCCACCCGCTCCATCGTTCTGGTATTGACGTTCACTTCTTTTTGAATAATCACTTCGGAGTAATAGTTTGTAATCGTAACGATTAAAACAATGATGGTTAAAATAATAGTGATAGATGATGCCAAGAATAGTTTATTAAATATTTTTTGAGTAAAACGTCCTTGTCTTCTTAATCCCATTTTGATGTCCTCAAATTATACTTATTGTTTTTTTCTAGTCTACCACTGGAAACTACGGTTTCAAATGAAAGCAAGCTGAGATTTTCCACCCAGCTTGACTTTTTTGTTATTATTATTGCTTGCTCTTCCATTCGTCAAATTGCTTTTGAATTTCTTTTAAGACTTTGTTAATTCCAGCTTCTTTTAACTTCTTATTATATTTTGGCAAGTACTCTTCTGGGTCAACAGAACCTGTTGCCAATGCCGGATAGAATTCTTTTGAAATATTCGTAATCGATGCAAGCTCAGATCTTACAGAGTCACTGTTAAAATGGAAACCAAGGGTTGGCGCTGGTTTGGCAGATGTGTTAAACTCTTCGAATTTATCCCATTTATCTTTAGGATCATTTTCATACAAATCCAAAACAAAGAAGTTTCCAAGTGAATAAGATGGAACATTATAACGATCGATACGTGCTGGAAGGTCTTTAATCTTTCCGTCGTCATTTTTTTCGTAATGAACACCTTCAATCCCTTTGTCAACAAGATTACGAAGATATGGGTCTGTGTTAAGCAGGGTCAGGAACTCCATTGCTTTCTCAGGATTCTTGGAAGTGGCTGAGATGGCCTGAATGGAACCGGATACAGAATCATTAATGGTAATCGGATCTTCAGCCGGAACGGAAACAACATCATATTTAGCCGAGCGCGACCACAATAAATCAGCATATGGCTGAGAATCACCCATGCGGACAAACCAGTTTTCTACATCCATTGGCCAGCTGTCTTTACTTGTCGCTGCATCTTCTTTAAGAAATCCAGCCTTATAATATTGATGCATAGTTTTATAGGTTTTCATCGTTAAATCAGATTCAAATTGGTTGATCACATGGTCTCGATCGCCTTCCATCGCAAAGGCAAATGGCATTTCATTATTAAAGATATAATCATATGGCAGATAGGCTTTGAATGTCGCCATTGGAGTGACGCCAGGTTCATTCTCTTTAATGGTTTTCAGCATTGGTTCAAGATCTTCCAAGCTTTTTACTTTTGAAAGATCAAAGTGGTATTTGTCTACAAGGCGTTTATTAAAGGTATAAACCGATTGTCTAGCTGCCTCTTTATTAGTAGGAACGCCATAAATTTTCCCATTAACTTTAATTCCTTCTAACAACGCAGGATTAAGAGTCTCTTTAAGTTCTTTGCCCTCTTTTCCTAACATATCGTCAATGTCCTTAAATGCACCTTTTTGGGCATTTTGAACGTAAGAGGTACCATTCGTAAAGATAATATCAAAGGGTTCCCCGGAATTGATCATCACTTGCGATTTTTGATCCCAATCACCCCAGTCAATTTGCGTCATTTTCACTGTGGCATTAATTTTTTCCTTTGTATACTTGTTGACTTCTGCAAAGACTTTTTCAGTATCTTTTTGCGGGGTTCCAATGGTGTACCATTTAATTTCATAAGGTGCGCCATTTTTACCGCCCTTTTCTGATGTGGCACTGTCTTTGCTGGTGCAGGCAGATAGAAGGGTTCCAGCTGCCAAAACGGATGCGAGAATAATACCTAACTTCTTTTTCTTCATTCCTCTTCTCCTCTTTCTGTTGATTATTCTTTAACGCCGCCAATCGTCAGTCCGCTAATAAAGTACTTTTGGAAGAACGGGTACGAGACTGCGATTGGTAAGGTGGCAATAACAACCATGGCCATTTTGGCTGATTCTTGCGGAATCGTATCAAATAAGCTTTGCTGCATGATAGCGACATCCATATTTTTTCTCATAAATTCAAGATTTGCCTCAATTTTCATGAGTAAAGCTTGAAGCGGCACCAGATTGGGGTTATCAATATAAAGCAAGGCTGTAAACCAGTCATTCCAATAACCCAGTGTACTAAACAAGGCGATCGTGGCAATTCCCGGTAAGGAAAGCGGGAAGATGATTTGGAAGAAGATTCTCCATTCACTTGCCCCATCGATTCTTGCCGATTCCAAAATCGATTCAGAAACGGACTTTAAGAAGAAGGTTCTCATGATGATAATGTAAAACGCATTCATCGCAAGGGGCAGGATTAGTGCCCAAACGGAATTTTTCAAATGCAGAAACTGGGTGACAACGATGTAAGTCGGCACCAGTCCGCCGCTGAAAAGCATCGTAAAGAATGCCAGAAAGGTGAAAAATCTTCGATACTTAAATTGCGGTCTTGAAATCGCGTAGGCATAAAAGGTAATCATGAACACACTGATCAAGGTACCGATAATTGTAATAAAAATCGTGACACCATAGGAGCGGAAAAAGGACTCCTTCATACCCCAGAGATAATGATAAGCATCCAAGCTCCATTCCTTCGGGATCAATTGAAAACCGTTCCTGACAATACTTTCCTCGCTTGTAAACGAAATGATAATGACATAGATAAAAGGAAAGATACACGTAAGCGCGAGAATCCCAAGCAGCACACTAATAATAGCATTTGCGGCCGGATGCATATGTTGAGGGTTCCGATACTTCTTCCTGGTGACCCTAGGCTTCCCCTCTTTTATTTCTTCTACTGGTTTTGAAATAAGAAGCGTTGATTGGGTTTGTTCTAGTTTTGGCATATCATTAGCCGCCGGGCGACTTTTCCTCCCTTCTTAAAGAAATGAACATTAAAACAAGGCACTTTCCTCATCCACTTTACGGACAATGTAGTTGGTAATGATCACGAGGATAAATCCAACAGCTGACTGGTATAGACCTGCAGCCGTACTCATGCCGATATCCCCCAGATTCATAAGACCTCGGTATACGAAGGTATCAATGACATTTGTCACCCCATATAGAGCTCCCGAATCTCTTGGCACTTGATAAAACAATCCGAAATCCGAGTTGAAGATCCGCCCAATATTCATGATGGTCAGGATAATCATTAATGGCTTGAGCATTGGCAGGGTAACATGTTTAATCTGCTTCCATTTTGAAGCGCCATCAATCATCGCTGCCTCATAATACGTCCGGTCAATCCCGACAATGGAGGCTAAGTAAACGATACTGCCGTAACCAACGCCCTTCCACATGCTCATGAATACGAGAATAAATGGCCAATATTTCGATTCGCTATACCACGATATAGGGTCGACATGGAACCAGCCAAGAATATGATTTAACAAACCGTGTTCCGTACTTAAGAAAGTGAAGACAAAATAACTGCCGATAACCCATGAAATAAAATGCGGGAACAAGATAGAGGTTTGGTAAACCTTCGACAGCCTCTTATTGATTAACTCACTGAGCAAGACAGCTGTTGCAACCGCCGTTACTAGCCCTAATACGATAAAGACAAGATTGTAGAGGATGGTATTTCTGGTAATGATCCAGGCATCATTTGTACTGAATAAATATTTGAAGTTGTCAAAGCCAACCCATTCACTATTCATGACACTGGCAAAAAATCCATCGGGATCAATTCGGAACTTTTTAAAGGCCAATACCTGTCCAAACATCGGCAAATATGAAAATAGGAGCAGCCAAATTGTTCCTGGTAACACCATAAGCAGCCAAACTCGATTTTTATAGAGATCGCTTAATATCCTTTTCATGTTTCTCCTCCCTCCGAATGTTATGTAAGCACTTCCATACCTTTATTTTATAGGGAAAAGAGACCTAATCATAGTTGACTAATTTGGGATTAAGTGCAAAAATCTTAGAATTTAGTTCTATAAAATGAAAGAACCGACTGAAACGGTCCAGTCGGTTCTTTTTTGTGCTATAAAACTCGAAAAGTCTTCACTCCAGAGAAACCTTGCCACTAAACAGCTTCTGCTCCTAGTTTTTCTCTTCTGGGGATATAACGAGAACGACCCCGTTTTCGATTTGAATGGATGTTCCGATCGTGGTATTGTCTCGCAGCCAGTCATTCGCGTGAATGCTTAGGACATATCCGTTTTTCGGGATGGCAGAATTATTCCCCCCTCTTTTAACAACTTTCCCATCGATTACGGTGATTTCATATCCCCATGGGTTTGTTCGGGTCGTCTCACAATAGACAGGCGTATACTGAATCAGCTGACCAGCTCCACGAGATTTATTTACCCCATCTAACATTCGATAATCGACCACATCAAGGTCTCTCCACATGCTATTGATTAAGAACAGCTTAATAACTTCTTTTCCAATTTCCTGCGGCTGCTGATACGCCTGCATCATTAAGGTTTTTAAGGTATCTTTATACGAATTAGCTTCATCGGTCTTTCCGTTTTTGTCAGCCATTAAATAGTGTAAAGCAACTTCTCCAGCTTCACCATAGATGGTAAGATTCTGAAGGAAAGGGTCAATGGCAGTTAAAAAGGCTTCATTATCAATGTCTTTGCGAATAGTTTCTGGAATTTGCTGCAGCTCTTTAAATTCTGTAATTAACTGCTCGGCTTCTTGGCTGCCACCCCTGCCTTCATACGCTTTCCAGAACTGATCAATGACCGGCTGCAGCGTAAGTTCTAATGGCGGTACCACTAAGGCACTTTTCACTAAGAATGGTTTGATGACACCTTGCCCCACCTTTTGAGGGATCTGTTCGGATTGATTGAACAAGGTAATCAGCTGTTTCCTATATACAGATGCCTGGTCGGTATGGCCATTTTTCTGAGCCATCACATATTGAACAGCCGTTTCTCCCGCCTTACCATAGATATTTAACTTTTCTACATAAGGTTTTATTTCCTGAAGGAACTTTTTATTGTCCATTTCCTGCTGAAGTTTAGCTGGAGCATGTTGAATCTTTTTAAATTCAGCGATTAACTGTTCTGCTGCTTGATCGGCATCACCTGCCACATAGGCCTTCCAGAACGCATCGATCAATGGCGTTAAGGTAAGGGACTCTGTTGAATTAATCGGTGAGGAATACATATTCTCCGCTACGGTTTTTAGCGTTTCTGCGGCCTCTCCACCAAAGGATTGAATACTGCGCTTCCATGAATCGATTGGGTCATAGGCAGCCGGGTTCCAAGTATAATCCGCAATCGTGTACAAAGGAATTTTGGAAGCTTCGGCTTCGTTCATTGGATTTGCCGTTAACCCGGCAACTCCATGCTTGGATAAATCAGCATCACGTCCTACAATAGGACCGAGGAACAAGCTATTCCGGTCATAGTCGTTTACTGGGTAATTGTCCCATAATAACATATCGTGTTTAAATACTCCGTGAACCTCATCCGCTTCTTCGGCAGCGACCTGCTCTGAAACAACCTTTTGACCTGTCCACATAACAACCGTGTCCTTGTCAAGTAATTCAGCAAATCGATCACGGTAAGGAGATGGCCCGTTTCCGGAATAATCCGTCGGAACGGTTATCAACCGCTCGGCCCCCTCATGGGTATTGATAAATTCTTCTGTAAACCGATTTAACAGATAAGCATGTGCAGCAGCAACCGGATTTGTATCTCCTGCAAATTTTTCCCGATCTTGCTGGCAGCTTAAGTTCATATCAATATCATCTAGAAAAATCGCATAGGAGCGGACACCCAAGTCCCACATCGTGTCCATCTTCTTTTCTAGCAAGGCGAAATCTTGATCCCCGGAATAGCAGATGGATTGACCTGGGGACAGCGAGAAAGTGAATTTCACATGATTCTCTTTGGCCTTTTCAATCAGCTCTGTAATTTCCGCTAATTCTGCTTCTGGGTAAGGATCACGCCAGTTCTCGCGATGATAAGGATCATCCTTCGGAGCGTAAATATACGTATTCAGTTTATTTTCTCCGTAGAATTCCAGCTGGGAGATTCTGTCCTCATGTGTCCATGGCGGGCCATAGAACCCTTCGATGGAGCCGCGAATCGGCATTTCCGGCCAGTCATGAATTTCTGCCTCCGGAATCCAATCTCTTCCTTCCCGCTCTTGTATCAAGTGTTTGAACGTTTTGGCCGCATAATACGTTCCCGCCTTGTCCTTCCCGGCAAGAACAATCTGATTCTTTCCTTTTTGCTTGGATACTAATACATATCCCTCATCCTTTAAAGATTCAGGTCCTACTACTCCCATCTGATCTAAGACAGCGGCTGAATCCTTATTTTCCGAAGGCCCGCCGACCCAGATGGTTACAGGGGTTGTTACCTTCTCCCCTGCATGAATACGGACAATCTGTTTTACGTCCGCAGCCTCCAATGCCTCAACAACTTCGTTGATAGCTTGTTCATCCGTTTTCTTGTCTACCACAATTCCGACATTTGGTGTCAGCGGAAACCCTTTATCTGATATTTTTAGCTCTTGCGGTGTTGGATTCAAGGCAAAGTCTCCTCTGCCTGCCGCCGACGCCTGTCCGGTTCCATTTGGAAACGCTGACAGAGTACACAGCCCGAACGTAACACAAACCGCTAACACCTGTTTTCCATGTTTTAAAAAAGACATTCTGTTTATCCTCCTCAAATCGCTTCCAGTAAGGACGGTTCTTGAACCGTCCCCCACGTTACCATATCTTAGTTTTGTGATGCAAAGACGCTGAATTCGTACAGAGAGTAGCCCCAGCTGCTTGAACGTTTGATGCCTTGCATTTTAACGTATCGAGCTTCGACGGCAGGGAACTGAATTTCATCGGTTCCCCCGTTGCTGTTTAGCTCTGTGTAAACATCTGTCCACTGACTCCCGTCGTTTGACACTTGAATTTTATATTGTTTTCCATAGGCAGATTCCCAGTATAATTTCACTTTATCAATGGAATACACTTGCCCAAGGTCGACGCTGAGCCATTGATTATCAGTGTACAAGGAGGCCCATCTAGTATTGTTGTTCCCGTCTACGGCCAGGTTTGGCGTTAGCCAGCTGACTTCACTCGAAGAAGCGTCAGCTTTTTTCCCTTCCGCTATATTTTTCCCGTTAAGCGCCCGCTCCAGGAAGGTGGGAACCACGCCTATACTCAGCTTCTGTGGGATTTCGTTTATCGCTGTCATCGATTGCTGGAGCACCATGCGCTTCGCAGCAGCCATAGCCGTATCCCCACTCTGCCCTGCCAGCACCATGTTAACGGCTGACTCACCTGCTTGTCCATATAGCTCCAGCTTATTTAAATACCCGGCGACCTCCTCCAAGAAGTTGGGATTATCCACCTGCTCCCGCAGCTGCTTAGCGGCCTGCTCCATTTTGCCGAATTCCTGTAACAAGGCCTTGCCAGCCACGGAAACTGCCTGACTGTCCTTTGCTTCTTCTGCCAGCCAAAATTGCTCGATTAGCGGCTTTACTCTTTCCGACACCGGCTCCCGGTTGTTATTGAGACTCGTAGCATACGAGGCTTCCACAAAGAGATTTAAAGGTTCATAGGCTGCTCCGGCAAATTCCTTCAGACTCCGCTTCAGCGAATCAGCCGGATCATAGGCTTCAGGGTTCCACGTATAATCGGCAACGGTAAACAGTGGAATTTTTGAAGCTTCTGCCTCATTCATTGGATTGGCTGTTAAGCCAATCACACCATGTTCAGGCGTTAAATCCGAATCCCGGCCTGTCAGCGGCGCTAGGAACAAGCGGTTGCGATCAAAATCATTCACCGGATAGTTATCCCAAATCAGCAAATCGTGTTTAAAAATCCCATGAATTTTATCGGCATCCTGTGACGTAATCGTAGGAGCAACGACACCAATTCCTGTCCATTGAACAATAATGTCAGACTGAACTAGCTCAGCAAAACGTTCACGGTAAGGAGTGGTTCCCGCCTGATAATAGTCTGTCGGCACCGTGATTAAGCTCTCCGCACCGTTGTGTTTTTTAATAAATTCTTCGTTAAATCGATTTAATAGATACGCCTGTGCCGCTGCCGGCGGGTTCGGATCTCCGCCAAACATTGCCCTGTCTTCAGGGGAATGGAGACTCGGGTCAATATCATCAAGGTATAAGGCAAACGATCTCACGCCTATATCCCACATGGATTGGGCCTTTTGGATTAATGCCTTCAGGTCCGAATCACTGGAATAGGTGATTGTATTCCCAGGCGAAATGGCGAATGTAAAGGTGACATGGTTTTCTTGTGCGGTTTGGACAAGTTCGGCAAGCTCCGCTATCTTATCCGCAGGATACGGCTCTTTCCATTTTTCCCGGTGGTAAGGGTCATCCTTCGGAGCATAAATATAGCTGTTCATCTTATGCTCACCGTAAAATGCGATCTGACGCAACCGATCCTCGTGTGACCATGGCGCACCATAAAAACCTTCAATTGAGCCCCTGATCGGCATCGTAGGCCAGTCCTTAATTTCCACCTCAGGAATCCAATCCGTTCCTTTCCGTTTGACAATGATTTGTTCGAAGGTTTGGGTCCCGTAATACGTCCCTGCCTCATCATGTCCGGATATAACAATATGTTTTTTATCCTGGGTGCCGTGCTTGGAGGAGACAATATACCCCTCTTTTTTTGTCATTTCCAAATCCTCTAGGCCAGTGTGCTGCTGAATGGTTTTCAACTCGTCCGGGTCGGAGAATTCCCCCAGCCAAATGATGACAGGTACCTGGAGATTAGGATTCTTGATATCACTTTCCACAATGGTGGTAACACCTGCCTCCTTTAGGGCTTGCTTCAATTCAGCAAGCGCCGCAGGATCGGTTCCTTTTTCAGTAACCAATCCTACTTTTGGATTCAGCGGGAAACCTTTGTCTGTTTGTTCTAACGATTTCGGGATGGGGGATACAGTCATTTCGTAGGTTTCACTTGCCTTTGCTTTTCCTGCTGCTGGAATATTCAGCGGAACCAATAACCCTGATACCAAACAGGCTGAAACAACCGCCTTTAATGCTTTACTTTTTGCCACCTTTGCCACCTCTTCTTCTATCATTTTGAAATTCTTAGGGACGAATCTCGTATTTCAAGATGTTCCGGTTTACCAGTAACCGCTTCCATCGCTTCGACAAAAAAAAGCAGGACAACACCAAGCAAGGAGGAAGTCCTCCTTACAAAGCGTCGCCCTGCCTGATCGTGTCAGTAACATGCGAAATCGTTATTCACCCTATATGGGGCATTATAGACAATAGTGTATAAGGTTCATAGGGTCGAAAATCCTATTTTTTCAAAATAAGGAAATATATATAAATTGTTGAGTAGAATTAATATCACTCGTCTTCTTGAAGTCTCATTGTGTGGATATGGAGAGCTATATAAGCCGCTTCATCAACGGTCACTTCAATATTACACTTTTCCTTCATTCGGTTTATAGCCCAAAGACCAATTTCATATTCTTTGCTATATAAGATTTTTATTTCATTTAATAAATCGTTTTTTAAATGAATGCCTTGCTTTATTCGATCGATTGTATATGACACATGATCCGTTAAAGCAAGATGAATGTGCTCACTCAGTTTGCTGCCAAGGTATTGTTCTGCATAAGAGATAATCTCTTCTGAAATAATAAAGTGTTCTTCTGGAATACGACTCAAGAGTTGTTGCAGCTTTTCATTTTCCTTCATGACAAACAGCTTTTCAACCTTCTGAAAATGAATCAAATCATTTTTCCTCATTCCATACGCAATTCCAGCTCCAAACGCGACCTTCTCTCCATCGCCATCGGTTACTAAGACAGCATTGTTATTCAGAACTTTCTTTAACCTCATTAGCCACCTCCTTTAACAGTCATTGACTATTAGAGCCCATTACATAGAAGAAACTGTTATAACATCCTGTTCTTGGAATTCTAATCCTATAAAACTCTAAAAGTCTTAATCTCATACGGTTTGATTTCAACCTCAATAGGTGATGCCGATTCTTCTCCGATTGGTTCTTCCATCAAATTGGTTTCCACCCATGAGTTCATGCCTGCGAGAATATCCAAAGAAATCTTGCCCCTGCGTCCTTCATATTCATGAAGGCGGATAATGATGCCGTTGCCATCATAGGCTGGCTTAATAGCATCAATCCAAACATGGTCCGAATCGATTTTGAGGAAAGACTCTTCCTTTGCCCATTTCCCTTCAGAAGCCACAACAGGATCATTCAAATCCCAAGCTGTCTCCACCGTTTTCGCTTTGCGCCAGTCCCCGATATGCGGGTAAAGCGAATAAACGAACGAATGGGATCCCTGATCTGCTTGTGGATCAGGATGAATCGCTGATTTTAATAAGGTGATCCGCATGATATGTTCTTTAATGTCGTAGCCATATTTGGAGTCGTTCAGTAGGCTTACCCCATAGTCTGGTTCTGACAGATCGGCCCACTGATGGCCCACCGTTTCAAATTTAGCCATATCCCAGCTTGTATTCCAATGAGTCGGGCGCTTCACATTTCCATATTGAATATCATAAGTGGCCTCTGTGGCCCGGATATCCACTGGGAAAGCCGCCTTCAGCAGTTTTCTCTTTTCATGCCAGTCCACCGTTGTTTCAAAATCAATGCGGCGGTCATTTTGATAAAAGACAATCCGCTGGGAGATTTCAGAATGATGATACGTCCACTTAGCAAGAATTGTAAACGTCAATTCCCCATTTTCCACGACTTCAAATCTGATTAAATCACGGATTTCTTCCATTTTTTCTTGATAAAAGAGATCGATATCCCAAGCATCATGGGCAAGCGGCTTATCTTCAAAAATTTGCAGGATATTCCCCTTTTGATTCTCAGCGAGAACCCCACGGCCGGCTTCCTTATCAAAGAGGGACGTCATTTGGCCAAATTCATTCCATTCAACCAGGTAATACGGCGTTTCCAATTTCCGGTCCTGATAGCTGAAATTCGAATTCGTTTCCTGAACGGCTGCCGCAGGCTCAAAATATAACGTCTTCGCCCCAAAGGAAGGAAGGGTGTCGACCTCAATCAGCCAGCCATTATCCCGTTTTTGATGGGTTAAGATTTCTCCCTTGCTGTTTTTCCAAACGCCTCCGGCAAAATCGGCAAATTGCGGGACCGCCACATTTTTCTTTCCCTGATGGTGAGTGGCATTAAAGAGTACGACAGAGCGGTCATCCTGTTCGATTCCGCGCTTGATAATGCAGGATTCCACGTTTCGAACTAGTTCGTGCGCTTCCTTGTATTCTTCTTTGGCATCCTCATACACCTCATGGATAGAGGAACCAGGAATGATATCATGAAATTGATTGCGCAGAATGATCTTCCAGCCATTTTTCAGCTCGTCCGTTCCCATCCATTGGCCATTTTCAGAAAGCCATGAAGTAAGGAATTCAGCCCGTCGGTATAAGAGCTCCAATTTCCGATTCATCTGCTTCATAAACGCCTGGCTGGTATAAGTGCCCCGGTGGTACTCAAGGTACAGCTCGCCATCCCATTTATGAATATAGCCATCCGATTCAGCAACATTCTCGTGAAGCTTGTTAAAGAATTCCCCGGCTGTCGACGTTTTTACCTTCGGCATCCCTGGGAGCGTATCAAATCTGCGGCGCATTTCAAGCATATGCCGATTGACACCGCCGCCGCCATCACCATATCCATAAGAAAGCAGCAAATCCTTCGATAACTCCTTATCTCGGTAGCCCTTCCATGCACCATTCACCGTTTTCGCGGTAATAAAGCCATTATACGTATAGAACCAAGAGTCCGGAGAGTTCCATGGCTCCGGCGTCGTGATAAAGTGCGTTAAAATCTCGGTACCATCGATTCCCTTCCAGTAAAAGGTATCATGCGGCATTCGGTTATACTGATTCCAGCTGATTTTGGTCGTCATCATTGTTTTAATGCCTGATTTTGTTAAAATCTGCGGAAGCGCCCAGCTGTAGCCGAACACATCCGGCAGCCATAAATACTCGCAATCCACGCCAAACTCTTCTTTAAAAAAGTTCTTCCCATGCAGGATTTGGCGGACAAGCGATTCGCCGCTCGGAATATTACAGTCCGACTCAAGCCACATCGCTCCGCCGGCTTCCCATTTGCCTTCCGCCACTCTTTCCTTTATTTGAGCGTAAATCTCAGGATAATCCGTTTTGATATAGTCATAGAGCTGAGGCTGTGTTTGCAGAAATAAATATTCAGGGAATTGCTTCATTAAATGCAAGACCGTTGAAAAAGAACGTGCAGACTTCTCCCGTGTATTTTTTAACCTCCAAAGCCAGGCCACATCAATATGGGTATGGCCGACAGTGTGGATCGTGATGTCTGAAGTTTTGGTGAAGGACTGAATCGCCTCCGTCAAGCTTTCCTCCGCCGCATAACAGGACTGATAAAATTCAGAGCTGCCGGGCTCGGTCCAATTAATCAAATGAAGGGCATCCGAAATCAACTTTTTCAAAATGGTATAGGCGGAATCCGATTCACTTGTTTCTTTTATCACTTCATAAGCAGCTAAAAGGGTGTAATAGAGATTATCTACCCGCTGATCAAGCCAGCCAATAGCGGCTATTTGCAGTTTAAATTCATTTTCTGTCGGAACTCCTCCACCCTCAAGACCTGACCAGAGCCTGAAATCCAAACGCATCGTCCCCTTGGCCGTTTGGTTATCGAAGAGGACTTCTTCATGATTGGAATCGACACCCTGATATGGTTTGCCATTGACAAATAGAAGCGACTCAAAGCCTGAATTATTGCCCCCGCCCGTTTTTCCAAACGAGAATAGACCGACAATCTGCTGATCGGCATATGGCAAATGAGTATCAATCTCTGCATGAAGCCAAATATAGCGATCGCGGCCTTTCCAGTAGTCGCCGATATTCATCACCTTTTGTTCATCATACGCAGCCGGTGGATAGGCACCAATTGAATCATCATCCTCCTGGGCGATAAATTGATGAATTCCCTTAAGGTCTCGGTACCGGTAACCCTCTAATTCCCTGATGCGCTCTTCAAATTTTCTTTCTGTTAAGAACATGCTTTCACCTCGTTATAACTAGTTTTTATAATGAAAAGTTGCCTGCAGTGACGATCCGATGATAGACATTACCGCCTACTAGCCCCTCCACGATTTCCCATGGCCCATCATGGCGCAGCCGTTTCTCTTCCAATTCCTCGATCCGGAGAATTCTTCCCTCAAGCCACTCCTGAATCCGGTATTTGGCGGAATCCATCCGAGTCATGACGCCGCCATAACGAATATCAATCACTTCCCAGCCAAATGGTTTGTACGCCACAAACCAAATGTCTCGGTGCTTTTTCCTTAAAAGGTCCACATTCTTTTTGATTCGATCCAAAGTAAGTAAAATTGATTTCATTTGTTCATAATCGTTGTTCTGATACGCCGCTAGGATCTTGAGGCCTATTTCCGCTTTGTCAGCCAGCACCCTTGCCAGCTGTTCATAAAAATCAAACAGAGCTTCCCAGGCAGGATTCTCCTGTTTGGCTTTTTCAAGCACGGGTACCAGCTGCTGATAGTGCTCCCCTAAAGAAAGACCGCGGACATTCTCATCATATAAGCCTATTAAACTATCTTGGTAAAGCAGCACTTTCGATGTCATCGAGGTATTCATGTTATCCTTCATTACACCCGGTGTTTCATCCAATAATTTCAAACTCATAAAATCGGCAAAATGCCCGCCACCACAAAATTCAAAACGCTCGGCCACCTTTTCAATAGACACTTCCTTTTGGTAAGTGTGCTCGGCAAATAATTGCATGATCGGGTAAGCTGTTGCAAACGGCGTTTCTGCTCCGTTATCCCCCCACAATGTGACAAAGATTTCGCCGATACCTTCCTGTTTACAGGCAGCCATTGCCGCTTTTGTTGTCTCAATCGCCTTGCCATAGTTCGGCGCCAGTCCATTCCATGTCCAAGCCCCGCCGGCAAAAATCGGCGTTGTGCCGAGCAGCTTATGGTTTTGAAAATCTTGTTCATACACTTCTTGTTCTTTCCGGTAATAATTCCAATAAACAAGCTCGACATCCGGAATCCCTTCAAGAATATCCTCCCGAATGGTGCCGCTTTCATCCTTATAAGGGCTGTTTTCGGCAAACAGCGGTAAGTACATATCGCTCCAAATCATCGGTTTCAGACCCAGCTTATCGGTAATAGCGATTACCTTTTGCAGATGCCTATTCATGAGATCAATATGCTTTTCATAGCCATGCTTCTCCAAATATTTTCCTAGGCCAAGCTGAAACGTCTCGTCCATGCCAATATGGATTCGTTTGGTCCGAAATGGTTCCGAAGCCGCTTTTAGACAGCTCTCTAAAAACTCATACGTTTGGGGCTCATCTACGAGTAAGATATCATCGGTGTCTTTGATCGTTGCGGCATAATTCCATTTCAAGGCTTCCCGCAAGTGGCCCAAGGTTTGAATGCAAGGGATCATGTCAATTCCGAGTTTCGCGGCATATTCATCACAAGCTTTGAGCTCCTCAAATGTATATCTTCCACGCATATATCCAAAGTAAGGATATTCCTTTACCTCGTAGGTGTCCTCTGTATAGAGCATGAGGGTGTCTAATCCCATGACAGCCATGTGCTGCAGAAGCTTTTCTACGTCAGCAACGGTCGGAACCGCATTTCTCGACGCATCCAGCATCACGCCACTCATGTTAAACTGGGGATTCTCGATGATATCGAATTCGTTACTTTTTTGAAAATTCTCCAGCCACACTCCGATCGCCCGGAAAAAATGAACCGGCTTTTCGAATGAAATTTCTCCCTGGCCGTTTTTATTCACGACCCTTAACGGCCCTTCCTGATTTATCACGTGAATTGGATATCCATCAGTAGAAAGTTGAACTTTTAATCGTTTTGAAACAAGCTTGAGACCATCTGCGACAGCAGACATATCCCCCATTAAGTACAGTTCCACTTGAATTTCCCCTTTTTTCTCCGAATTCCAATCTGGTTCATGCTTTTTTCGTCAGCTTTGTTGTTTTTAACTACAAAACGCGAAGTATTTTTACATCCAAAAAACTAGTTTGATAGATTTATCGGCGAATTTTTGACTTTATCAGCGAATCCGGAGCTTTTATCAGCGAATTTCACACTTTTATCAGTGAATCGGAAATCGCTGCAATTTTACCTTTAACAGAGCCCTTCTAAACGAGTAAACCGGTTAAGACAAACCTTCATCATCCAATAGGCAGGAGCAACCGCAGAAATAAACGGGATGAGGCCGGGAACCTGATTGATCAGGTAGCCAATGACAAAAAAACCGGCGCCAATCCAGATAGTTGAAGGCAGCCCTGTTAAGGCGATGAGAAAGGCCTGTTTGATGTATTCCCTACTTGAAAGCTCATAATGGACATAGACGGCAAAGAAATGCCCGACTGCCAATAGTAGGATGATCAACAGGATGTAAAGGATGATCAACAGGAAGCTGGCAAAAACACCCGCCATAAAGGTCTCTGTAATCCTGATATCGATAAAAAGAAAAAGGCCGATGCTGTAAAAAACAAGGCCTATTCCATTGCTTCTCTTCCATTCTTTGAAATAGACTTGGTTAAACGTCTTCCAAACAGGTACATCGGTATCTTTTCTCAGCCATTTACGGACAATCGTAAACAGAGCTACCGTTGCCGGGAAAAAGCCAAATACCCCTAGTCCCAAGGCAGTAAAGGCAATCCAGCAAATATTTGCTGAGATCGCCCTCCATATCCATTCACAAACAACGATCATCCATGAACCTTTGTTCATTCGGCACCACCCTTTCCAATGAACTTAAACTAGCTTGCCGTTATTTTTCTGCAAATGATGATAAAGCGGACTTCCTTTTACAGCTTTACCGGTTAAACTCAGCACGAATTCACTGAACAACGTGTTGGCCCACGCGAACCAATCTCTTGTAAATTCCTCCGGACAGTCGGCGTTAAAGCCTTCGTGCATAAAATTCGTACCGCCATCAGTGTTTGTAAAATAAGCCAAAATTTGCAGTTTTTCCACTTCGCTTACCGCGGTCATCCCCTGGATGGCCAAGGCAATATGCCAAATATAGTGATCTGGCGTGTGCGGGCTGCCGATGCCATTGGCATATTTACCCTCGTAATAATAAGGATTATCCCTGCTCAAAAGGAACTTACGTGTATTGAGATACGTCGTATTATCAAATGGCTGGTACCCTAAATACGGGGCCGCAAGCAAACTTGGCACATTGGCGTCATCCATTAAATTAACCCGGCCCTCCCCATCGGTTTCATAGACATACATATCACCGTAGATCGGATGATCCAATTTCGCATATTGTTCAATCCCCTGCCTGATTTCCTCACGAAGCTTTAAGCATTCTTCTTTTATGGAGGAATCTTTTAGCACCTCATCACACATTTCCGCCGCATACCCTAACACGACAACGGCAAACATATTCGCTGGGACCAGGTATCCGTATGTGCAGGCATCATCACTTGGGCGGAAGGCGCTCCAGGTCATTCCCGTCGGAACCACACGCCCCCCTTTTCCTTCGCGGATCAAGGTATCGGATTGGCGCGCATCGGCCCGTTCAAACAGGTAAGGAGACTTGTTTTCATGATCCTGCTCCGTTCTCCAAACATGAATGATTGTCTCCAGCACTTCTTGGAGCGTTTCTTTTGTATAAGCCGTACGGCCGGTTGACTTCCAAAACAGATAAGCAAGCTGGATTGGATAGCATAACGAGTCTATTTCGTATTTCCGTTCCCAAATATGAGGGGTCATGTCAGTAAGATCGGTTTGATGCCCCCTGCCATTTGCCGTTTCGTTAAACGCATTGGCATAAGGGTCATGCAGGATAAAGGCGAATTGCTGGCGAATCACCCCTTCGAGTAATTCGGCCAGCTCCTCATCCTCCTCTGCAGCAAGCAAATAGGGGCGCACTTGTGCTGCAGAGTCTCTTAACCACATCGCCGGAATGTCGCCGGTAACGACAAAGGTCTTTCCGTCTTCCAGCTTTTTCAGCGTCGTGGTATACGTATTAACAAAGCATTGCTCGAACATATCGTGTAATTTTTCGTCCCCAGGAAAGCATTCCTTCACATGTTGGATCAGTTTTTGTATCGATTCTGGAATTACTGCTGTCATTTTTCCCTCTCCTATCGTTTATGTTGAAAACCTAGTGTGATAATTTCATAGCCAGTGACTTCATACTGATTGCTAGATTCATTGGTTTGTTCTTCAAGTATCGTACTCTTGTAAGATGTAAAATCCGGCTGGGCGGGGATGGATGCCGTAAGACTTTTACTAGTTGGCGCCGGATTGAACCAGCGAATCATCACGTCATCACATTCTTCCGCCACTTTCATCGATGACCACGCAAGGCCCTCGGACTCCCAGTTCACAAACTGATAGTCAGCTGGCAATGTCCCTTCATGGGCGCTTGTCTGAATAACCTGAAGGGGTACTTTATATTGATAAGCATCCACAAATGCTTTTGATGCAATCACATCTTTTTCATGCATGAGCACTTGCCACTCGGCTGTTTGAATCCCGATGCACTGGGCCTCCGGTGTCGGGAAGTAGCCCCAGTCGCCAAGTTCGGCAACCGAACGAAGTACGGTGAGGGCAATCGTTCCATCTTCTGGCAGGATTTCATATTCCTGCAGTCCATCCGTGGCCACGGTTAAGCCCATCTCGTCACCGTTAATGCTGGCGAAGCGCTGCTGGTGATGGCAGAAGCTTGGATTTTCCCATTCTTTTTCCGGTATATTCGGACGTGTCACAATCTCGAATATACTGTCGGCCTGGTGTGTTTCCATCTGCAATCCTGTCGGGAAAAGGACACGCAGGCGGTGGTCGGCTGCTTGATTGTCAATGGTCAGCTTGAAAGCCGGACCCTTCCTTCCTTTTTCGAGAGTGGCAACCGTGCGCAGTGTAATGGTCGTCATTTCCTTCGATCTGCCTGCTTCTCTCTCCTTATGCCAAATCAAGCGGTTCCGTTCAATCGCTAGTCGGTCGTCCGCTGAAACCGGAATGGTTAGGGTATGCGTAAACTCAAGCTCGGTTCGAAGCGGTGATTTTTCAATGAAACGAAATACGGCCGGCACATCCTTTGTCGTAATCGGCTCCTGTCCTTTTGCTTCCTTGAACATATATTCATTGCCGACATCCCCTGTATCCTCGTAAATACCGAGACGATGGAAGGTCCTGCCGGTTGCTTTATTTGTTAAATTATAGGTGCCATCCTCATGAAACAGGAGGTGAACATATTCATTTTCCATTTCCATGCCGCCATCCTCCGCTTGTTCTGGACGCTGCCCGTACGGCTGTTCCTGCGGAATAAGATAGAAGGTCTTGTAGCCGAATGCCGGTACATTTTCTGCAAAGAAGGAAACCTTGGCCCGCTTGGCAAAAAACGGCTGGCGGAATTTGTCATCCGGTAAATCATAGCCAAACTCAATCACCGGGTTTTCCAAGTGACATTCAATGGTATTGCCGGCTTGATCGACCAGCTTGTAGGCTGGCAATTCTTTATCCTGTAAATACATTGGAATTTCTTCAAAATGCATTTGCGAAAAATATAACTTTTCCAGATCAACTGTTTTCGTGACGACTTCGTCTTTATCCCAGCCCGTTGTATTCAAGACAACAAGGGGAATTCCGCCCTCTGGTACGCCCGAGGTATCAATTTTACCAGCAAGCTCTGCCGCCTGCTCCGATACAAACACCTCTCCCATTTGCGAAACCGTTTCAAAGCGGGTCTCCATTTCGCGGTGCACCTCATCCACGCTGCAGCCGCAAATGCTGTCATGCGGGTGATTTTTCATCAAGGACTTCCACATGAAGCGGAGATATTCCCTTGGGTAGGTCCCGCCTGCTAATAAGGCCATGCTCGCAAGCGGCTCGGCGATTTTTTCCAAAAGGGTTTGACAGTGATTGTTCCATTGCTTCAAATAAATCCTGCTGGATGCGGTATTGACAAGCGTCGACCAGCCATCGGTCCGCTGATTGCGCAGTTCGCCTTCAATGACCTGCAACTTCTCAGGAAGTGCTTCTTTTAACGCTTCTGTATATTCATCAAAACTGGAATGCTTAAAGGTGTAATCAGGATATAAACTAGCTGCCGTTTCAATCGCCTTCGGAATCGTTTTTTGCAGCGGCTGGTGGTCGCATCCATTCATAAACAGTAACTGATTGGTGGACGCATACTTTTCGGCATCGCGGAGTTTTACATCCCAGAATTTCTTCGCTTCCGCTTCGTCCACCGGGATTTCATTTCCGTTCGAGTACCAATTGGCAAAAAGAATGCCCAATACATTCGAGCCATCCGGTGATTTCCAGATCATCTCGGAATAAGGAGATTCATAATCAGGAGAATCGGACACCGTGTTATTAAAGCCGGTCGGTTTTACGCCTCTTCCGAAGGCAGCCGTATCAATCCCCGCTTGCTTTAAAAGCTGGGGCGCCTGCCCATAAATGCCGAAAGTGTCAGGAAAATAGCCAATTTTTGAGACATGCCCATAAGCTTTGGCATCATGTAAACCGATTTGCAGGTTTCGGACATTGGCTTCAGAGCTTGTTAAAAAAGCATCCTGCAGCACATACCACGGTCCGATATGCAGCTTTTTCTCTTGGATTAATTGTTTAACGATCTCCCGGTTTTCCGGATGAACGGCAAAATAGTCCTCCAAAAGAACGGTCTGACCATCAAGATGAAATGCTTGAAACCTATTTCCTTCTTTTTTGAACTGGTCGATCAACTCATTCATCAGCTTTATAAAATAGTAACGGTGCTGTTCAAAAGGCAAGTACCATTCCCTGTCCCAATGGGAATGGGAGATAATATGTGCAGTTTTTTTCATTGAATCCTACCCGCTTTCCTTTATTTCAGTTTTGCGAAAACGCTATCATTTTCTTTGATTTCATTTTAACAAGCCAGGATTTTCGAGCAATAGATTGCAAGTAAGTCCTATGGATTTTACAGTGTATCTAAAAATAGTTCATGAAAAATGGGGGCAGCCGCTCACTGCTTTCCTGCAATGAGGGCTACCCCCTTCACTTATTTAATTTCCATTATTAAAGTCCTTTTTTAATTCCTCCATCCGATCCAGTAACTGAACTAGTCGGTCATAGTTTGTGACCTGTTTTCTTACGGTTGGATGAAGCTTGTTGTAGGCCACTTTGCAGTCGTTGACACGATGCTTGTCAGCTAACGTCAATTGATCCACGTCAGGAAGAGCATTGATTAGATGAATGACTTCGGTTACCTTTTCGTTCAAGTAAGCCGCACTATACCTTAGGCTTTCTCTTTCATCCTCCTGCTGGACGGTATAATAGATTCTTCCAGCTTCAGTACCGAAATCCAACTGGTCAAAGGCGATGGTTCCGTCATGGTCGGCCGTCTTTTCTGCCAGAATATCCTTTGCATCCAAAGCCTTATATAATCGAACGGTTTGACCTTTTTTCACTCTTTCGATTGTTACCTTATCCTGGGCTCCAGCGTTGTTTTCCGCCTTTACAAAATGCATCATCACGTTTTCTGTCCTCGGCAAAGCAGCACTTTCAAACATTTGCCAATCATAGATACGGATCGCTCCCCAAGGGGAAGTACCGCTGTTATAAATCTGCAGCTTGAATTCCCTTGCCGTAACCGGCTGATCTAGCACTATATCTGTCACTGCTTTCGTATTATCAGTAATCCGTTTGGCACTAACCCATTCGCCATTTTGATTTTTATAAAGCAGCTCAAAATCGACGGTGTTCATGTTATTGGCTTCCCCGCCATATTCCGCATGCTCTACACGCCAGCGGCGGATCGTTTTCTCTTCACCAATATCAATGGTCATATAGCCGGTTTTCATATTGGTTGCGCACCATTTACTATTGGCGAGGGCTGTTCCGTCCAGTGCTTTAGAGGCCGGTTCTGCCGCATTTTCCGCGGAGACTGATGTTACTTTGGCCTTTAACGCCACATTCGGAGAAGTAGGGTTTTTCTCGATCTCGGTTGCATCCGTCCCCATGCCCCAATCAAAAGAAATTGTGGCGGCTTGACCGCGTACATAATCCTGATTGACCGGCACCACTTTCAGTTTCGTGATGTTATCGGCCGAAGCATTTTCAATCGTTCTCGTAATATTTGGTGTATAGAAATAGTTATTCGGTGTTACGCCCAATAGTGTTTCCACGCCATCGGCATTCTCCTGGTAAACCTCATAGTGCAAGACATTCTTCTGCTCGGACCAGCTTAGGCGGGCTTCCGCCTCAAACGCTGTTTTCGGCATTTTTTCTAGAATTTTCACATCAGCAGGTTTCGCCAGCACGGCCGCTGCAGCATCATAGACGGACAGCTCGCCTAAATGAATCGAGTAGTTTTCTATTTTTTGAGTGTTGTTGACTTTCAGACTTAGCGCATAGGCTGTTTTCCCAGCATCCTTTCCAAGATCAACAACCGCTGTCTGCCAGCCATCATCCGACTTAGGCAGCGGATAGTATTTCATGTTGCTTTGTGCATAGTCTTCACTATAGGCCACACCTAATGACACATCCGCTCCCGATTGGTTTTGATAAACAACACGGACCTTAGTTGTGTCCGTAACCGGAAGTTTGGAGCTGTACAGCATCGTGTCATTGACTGAACCCGCTTCGAGCGCACCGCTAAATTTCAGCGAATTGCCTCCGTTATAGGCTTTATCAAAATCATAGGAAACCTTGATTTTGCTGCCTTCACCTCGGATCCACCAGCGCCAGGTCGGCATGATATCCTGGATGGAGCGGTTATTCCACTCAATGCCGCTGGCGATTTTTCCGTTCACAAAGTATTGTTTTCCGTGGCCGCTGTTAAAGTTTGTTGTAAATGGCTTGGATTGGATTACAGATGTATCCGTAACAAAACGCGCCATCCCTTTCCAAGCAGCCGAATCATCGGCAAGGGTAGGATCGCCCTGTGGTCCTGTCCATAAATTCTTTTCTTTTTCATGGAAGTCAGCCGGATCAGCCGCTAACCCCATGGTCGAGTTTGGCGCATAAAGGGCAATGGAAACTTTCGGCTGATTCTTTTCATCGAGCAGTGCATCGGTATTAATTTTGGTATTATAGGAATTCTGTTGAATTTCAAAACCGGCATAAGCATCAAATGGGCTGCGGTTATGACCTTTCATCGTCTCTACGGTGGTGTTAATCTTACTGGTTGTCCAGTTATAGTTTAAAAAGAACTCATCAACTGCATATTCCCCATCTTCTGCCGGTTTCACATACATGTCATTTTTGCTGTTGATAGAATCCTGATAGTTGATGGCTCCCGTATTGTCCTGCGCGTCATACCAGCTGACATTCAGGTTGGAATTCCGTTTAATATAGCGCATCATTTCATTCATGCGTTCAGCTGTAGCCTTACTGACACCAGACGTTTCCTGATTGAAAAAATAGCCATCAAAACCATAGTACTCCGCCACTTCCATCATCTTGTCGGCAACTGGGAAACTGCCATCCGGTTTCTGCTGTGTGAACTTTTCAATTTCAGCGACTCCCTCAGCGGATTTGCCCCATGGGAAACCAAGCGTAGCATAAACAGGCACCCCATTCCGGTGGGCGGTATCGACAATATCCGGTGTAGGGATGGCAAAAATCCCTTCATTGGTTCCTGACCAGTAAATATAGGAATCTAGTAATTGCCAGTTGTCGAAAGCATATACATTAAAATCATTGCCTCCGACAGAACTGGCCTCATCATGATTCCAGTTCGTAATCGCCGCAGAGGTGATGCCAGCCTTTGGATTGGCCAGTGGATTCACCTGGGATCCTTTAAAGCGATTTTTGTTTAACGGCACGCTAGCCCGGTCTATTTCGGCATCCGGGTCGTTTTCAGGCGACCAGTTCAGAAGGGTTTCCACCCTGAAGGCCGGAGCCAGCGGCTTTAGACTGAGCCTGTCCGCATAATTTTCATTGACGATGTCCGTCCCGTCCCCATTAACGGCAGCTTTTGCCCCGGGGACATCCAGTGAACCTAGTAACATGAATGCAGCCGATACAGATAAAATGCGGCCGAACAACTTGCTTCTATTTCTCCTCATCTTGCTCCTCCTCTAATTAAAGCCTGGGGGACGGTTCTCATGGCTTTTGCCAAATGTACACCGAAAAAAGCCAGCGGAACCGTCCCCATGGCCACATGGTCATGGTTATGGATTCAGAAATCCATGGACTTCAAATTCAAATATCCTCGCAGCCGTATCGCCGCCTTGGGTTGGTTTGTCAATCCACAAACGGACATAGCGTGCGTTTGTTAACGCGATGCTGTGTTCTGAAACCGCTGCTGTATTATCGGTCACCTTAACAGCCTCTGTCCAATTGACTCCATCTGTGCTTACTTCAATCCTAAATGCCTGAGTGTTAAAGGCTTGCGGTTCTCCGCCCGCTTGTGCATGGCGAATGACAAACTTGGAAAGGGCAAACTGGTCGCCCAGATCCACCTGCAGCCAATGAGGAGCATTCCCCAATGCACACCATTTACTGTTGTCCTTGCCATCGAACGCATATTTCGCTGCTTCAGTCGGAGCGCATTGTCCGCTGGCGATCGCATTCTTATTCAATGCCACATTTTTAATGTCCTTGGCTGCTTCAGAAATGGTAATCATCGCTTCTTTTGTCAGGACACTTTCACCCTCGCTGTTTTTCGCAATCATGGTAACCGAGTAGACGCCCTCTTTTTCATAAGTAACGACCGGATTTTCCTCATTACTCATTGCTGGAGTTCCACCTTCAAAATGCCATTCCACCTCTTCTGTTACTTCTGATGAACGATTAAGAAAATGAATTTCCTGCTCCGGAGCCGCTACCGTTTGATCGGCACCGAAATCGGCTTCCGGCTTTGGATAGGACGGCCAATCGAAGGTAACCGTTGTTGGCGCGCTTCGTTTGAACTCTTTGTTCACCGCAAAAATTTCCAACGTGGTGCTGCTTTCTTTCCCACTGCGCTTCAGATTGGATAGGTAATACACCTTATTAGGGGTAGCGCCAACAAACTCTTTTTCATTGTTTGGCAGCTTCCTGTAAATTTCATAGTGGCTCACATCGGAATCAGACAGCATCCAAGCAAGTGCAACGTCCGCATAGATTCCTTTATTAAACTCGATTTTATTTACCTTTGCATCGTTCGGAGCATGGATGGAATGGTGCTTTTCCTGTTTGTTATAAACCTTGATTTCTCCGATATGGGTCGTAAAATCTTTCTCATCCTTATCACTTTCAACCAAAAGCGAAATGGCTGCGATGTTTTTACCACTGTATTTTTTTAGTTTGAATGAATCAGTTGTCCACGATTGATCCGTTCGTTTTTTCACATCAAAGAACACAAATTGGTCGGGTTTGTCAGTAAAGCTGACTCCCAGTTTCATGTTTGGCTTTTTCAAATCTGTTTTGTATGTCAGCGAGATTTCCGTATCCTTTTGAATTGGCAGATTGCTTTTATAAAGCTTGATATGGGTTGGGGTGTCTGCCTCAATTGTTCCTGAAAGCTTTAACGAGCTGCCGCCGTAATAGGCTGTATCCCAATCGAAATTGACGTCAACAGCCTGCCCGCCCTCTTTCAGCCAGCGCCAGGTCGGGAGGATATCCTGGAGACTGCGGTTATTCCAGGACTGATTGCTTACCGCCTTTCCATCTGTAGCGAAAAACTTGCCGCTTCCTGTATTAAAGTGAGTCACAAAAGGAAGCTCCTCGATCGCGGTTTTAGCGGTAAAGTAGTGGGCCATCCCTTTCCATGCCCCGTTATTGCTGGTTGCAGCAGGATTTTTGGACTTTCCAACCCAAAATTCATTTTCCTTTTGATAAAACTCCTCCATAGTGCTTGCCGTTTTAAAGGCCCAATCCGGACGATAAATGCCTAAAGAAGTTAATGGTGCTTTCCCCTCAGGGAAAATCCCCTCCCAAGGAACGTTGGTGCTTGTCCCATTTGCTTCCACATCAATGCCGGTAAACAAATCATACGGACTTCTGCCAATTTCCTGAGCCTTGTTAACAGAAGATTGCTGGTTGCGCCACCAGAAGTTTAAAAACATACTGTCAGAAACACGTGTCTCCCCATCCTGCAGGAAGCTGCTGTTTTGATTGGTCAACGCATTTTGCCAGCTAACCCTCCCGTCCTTCGTCATCGAATCGTACCACATGATATGCATGCCTTCGCTCTTATGCTGCTGAAGATAGACAAGGAAATCCTTCATTTTTTGAGCTGTTTTGGCATCTCCACCTTCGGTTTCCTGGTTAATAAACCAGCCGTCAAATCCGTAATAGCGTGCCGCTTCAAGCAGCTTGTCCGCCGCTGGGAAGGAGCCGTCCTCCCGCTGGGTCAGCATTTGGTTCAGCCACGCAACTTTTCCTCCATAGACGGTCGGTGGAAAGAACACGTTTCCCAAAATCGGCACACCGTTTTTATGGGCAGCGTCAATGACGTCCGCACTTGGCGGTACGATTATCCCTTCACCGGAAGAACCTGCCCAATACACCATGATGTCGACGTATTGCCAATAACTAAAGGTATTCGCCAAAAATTCCTTCCCGCCTTGGGACGGTACTCCACTCGTTGTGGGGTTGAGTGCAGACAAAGCTACTACCTTTGCATCTGACTGGGCATTGTCATTGACTTTGTATAACACTTCCCGTTTGCCCAATGGAATTTGGCTGCGGTTAAACACAGCATCCGGATCGTTCTCCGGCGTCCAATTCAATAATTGCTCGGGATACCAATAAGATGATTCTGGCTGTTTGGCATAGCTTGTGTTAGGTGATAACCCCATCACAAAGATGCCCAAAAAGAAAACCAGCCACAAAAAGCCCTTTTTCACATTTTTCACTGTTTCTCCCCGCTCTCTATCTATTTTTTATATTGAAGCTTATGTAAGCTTGCTTCCCTTTTCCCTGAATGGGACTATAGAATGATAGCGCTGTCAAAATTACCTTCGATGATGTTTTTCCGTCAGTCATTCTCATTTGACTCTTTTTTTCACATCTTATTCCGAGCAGATTGCTCCGTCAACGAATGCACAAAATGTGATTTAGTTTTTCCATAATCTCTAAGGTTTTTCCAGTCCATAGGGACCGTCTTCTGGTTTTTTTAAGGGGACAATCGTAATTTTTGCGCGTTAAAAGGCCCGATTAGCTGTTAAGAGCTAATCGGGCCAGATTCCATGGGTCCAGGCATGTTTGTCATAAGAGTATATTTTATCAATTTGGGTGCTTACCCCGATTCCCCAACCGCTAAGTGAGGAGCCTCATGATCCTAGACGCTTAATTAACTCATCTTAACTTCGTAACCGGAATATGAAAGTATAGGATGAGAAAAACAGAACACACAAAGCAAAGGCCCCATGCCCAAAGCGGCCTCGTCTGGTGGAGGCGCAGTCCAATAAACAAAAATATCCAAACCACACATGACCAGCCAAAATTCCAACCATGGGAATAGGAAATCAGTTTGGCAGACCTGAACAGAGATTCCGTGATCACCTCAACAATAAACCAGACGCCAATATAGAAAACTTGCTTAAACCAACGTGAATGATACGGGTATAAGGATAAGTAAAGTAAGGTCAGACAAGGGAAGGTGATAAATGTTATAGAAAAATCCGCAATGGTGTGGTTGGGTATGATGAATGAACCTCGAAAGGTCCATAATGGATATTCGTACATCAGTACAGAGATAAAGAAGTTTACACTTATAATATAAAGGATGGTGGGATAGTAATTCTTCCAATTCCTCCAATCTGCAAACCGCCAGGTACCAATCATATAGATAAAGGGAAGCACCAATCTTAAGTATGATACAACTGTATGTAACATGGTGTCTCCCTCCTTCTAAACGTTTTTCACTATTTAATAGTATTATTCATATCGGGGGCGTTTAAACAATTAGAAATAGAATTGCTATTATTGATAATACGATTCTGAACATAGCCTTTTTAAAAATGCACGTTCTACACAAAAAAATGGATTGGGGAAACCTCCAACCCATTTCTAAATTGCTTTATTCCCCTCCACTACCTTCTTATTATCAGAAGGAAACATTCCTAACATGAGGACGACTGGTACGATATTAACCACCGCTAAAACCGTCCCTTGGAAATCCGTACCACTCATTAACCCGTGTACAGTAACTAGAATATACAGGATAGGGTTAAGAGCATGCAGCTTCTGCCATCTTTGGTAACCAATTTTCTTACGGAACTTCGAAGTGACAATCGTTAAAATTAAGAAATATGTCGCAATCGAACCTAACCCCATAGAAATCGTTTCATAGCTGCCGCTAAACGGAATCAGGAGATCAGACCAACTAAATTTCATGTAAGCATCAATCAACAAAATTCCTAAGTGATCGGCTGTCATAATCAATGACCAGTCTGACAAAACCTCATGAAAATGAAGGAGATTATTCACTTTCTTTTTCCGTTTCTTCTGGACCGCAGAATATAGTCCTGTTAAGACCGCTAAATATAATAATAGATAAGCGACAATCCCTGTAGCTCGGATTGCGTACCATTCAAGAGACTCCACTTTATTCGCCACCTCTCCAAATTTCTTTTACTTCGTTTATGATAACCGCTGGATTCTTTTTGACAGAAAGCAAGGCCTTCCCGCGCTCTTCTCCTAATAAAAGAACTACTTTCGCTAATACATCTGCTTCCACTGCCGTAGGCGCCGTTACCGTAGAAGAGATAATCGTGCTCGCGGACGGTTCTCCTGTTGTGGCATCAATAAGGTGATGCTTACTACTTCCATTCACCGTCCATCTTCTTTTCATCGAAGTGGAAGTCGCTACAGCCCCGGCAGTTACTTGGATGGAAGAGAGCATTTTGGATGGATCAAAGGGATCTTCAATGCCAATGTTTAAGTGCCGCGGCAGACTTCCAAAGATCCGAATATCTCCACCGGCATTAACAAATCCATATCCAATATCGGATAAGATATCAGCTGCACGATCGACCACCCAGCCTTTAGCGATTCCACCTAAATCAATACGAGTATGCAAAACTACTGTTTGTTTATCCTCATCTAATTGATATGGTCTCATTTTCGTAAACACTGGGGCTATAGGGGACGGAGCTGTCAGCTCCCTCCCTTTGATCAGCTCAATCGATTTTGTATAACCGCTGTTTTCAATTGCTGACAAAATACCAGGATTAAACACTCCATCTGTTTCTTCGTAAAATCTATGTGCTTCTTTTAAAATGCTAAATAATTGATCCGATACCTCGACCTCTTCCCCTGGCTGCTGATTTAACTTGGATAACTCACTATCTTCCTTAAACCTGCTGCAGGTGTCTTCGACAGTGGCAAATAATTTGTATATCGGCATGAGATCATTCGCAAATAGTTCTTGGTTGATTGATAGTTGTACCATTGTACTCATTGAATTGAAGTTATACTTATACATCTTCAAGTTCCTCCTATAGTAGTCTCAAATGCACCATCGTACTCATTGATACTTTTTTCATCAGGTTCCCCCCGTTGTCGTATCAAAGCCTCTATGTTGACTTGGAAACGAGTGGTCTTGTGAAACAGCTTGGTCATCTGACTGCCCAGTTCCAAAAGTGTCTGTAGATTCATTAGTATCAGTTGATGCACTAGTATCAGTTGATTGGCTTGGCACCTCATAGGTGATCGATGAATCTTGGTTACTCTCACTTTGATAGACCTGAGTTGAATTTTGTGTTGTCGCTACTGTAGTTGTTGTGCTTGTTGTATCTTTATTGGTAATTCCCATATATGACATCATTCCAGCGACAAGAGCAAGACTGGCAAAGCTTACTCCCCAAGAGGTAAATTTCTTTTTTTGCATGTGAAGGACTCCTTTCAGTTTTTAAATGTTTTTCTAAGTCCATGTCTGCATTATGAAACGGAAACCTTAATTTAGTCTTAAGAAGTGCCAAGTTTGCCAGAGGGACAGTTTCTCCTAGCTTTTTTTGAGGAAGTTAAAGTGAACACTAGAAAGGTCCCCTTGGCCACCTGGGATTATAGTAGGAAAACGGGAAGTAGCCGATAAAATGGGAAAAGCGGCAGATATATTCTAGAAGTGGCAGATAAAAATGGAAAGCGGCAGATATATTCTAAAAGTGGCAGATAAAAATGAAAAGCGGCAGATATATTCTAAAAGTGGCAGATAAAAATGAAAAGCGGCAGATATATTCTAGAAGTGGCAGATAAAAATGAAAAGTGGCAGATAAAGTCTCCAAAGATGCAGATTAAAAGCAGTGCCTGTCACTCCCCGAATAATGTCGATAAATTCGACAAAATGAGGTGGTGACAGGCACTTAATGTTTGTTTACTTCACGTGCGATTGATTCCAAAATGTACATAACTGGAATTTGGGTTGTTATATTTGAATTATTATACTTTTCCTCGGTTACATAGTAAGGTACATTTACATCTGAAAGTTTTGCAACCGTGCAATGTTGACTGTTTGTAATGCTGACAATCTTACTTCCTTCTTGTTTAAGTTGATTAATATGCGTAACCGTAAACCGATTTTCTCCAGATACAGACAAGGCGATCGTCGTACTGTTTTGTAAATATTTCGCACTAATTGGAAAGAGTGGGTCTTTTATGTAAAGTGAAAATTTACCCAAGCTTGAGAAATACCTTGCTCCATATTCTGCTAATATCCCAGAACTCCCAATACCAATAAATATAACACTATCAGAATCTGCAATAATTTTCGCTGCATCCATGATATACGAATCGAGATTTCCTTTTAACGTCCGTTCCAGAAATTCAGATAAGGACTCTTGCGAACTTCTCAAATGGGGGGTTTGGTCTTTATCTAAAAATAACTTCAACTTCACTTTGAATTCCGAAAATCCTTCACAATCCACTTTGCGGCAAAATCGTAGGATCGTTGAAGTCGAAACGTGCGTCTCCTTTGCCAATTCCCTTATCCGCATATAAATCACTTTATCACTGTTTTTAATAACATAATTATATAAAGACATTTCCAGATCATTAAAAGTGCTGATCACTTCATTTGAAAACAAATAATCCCCCCTTCAGTTGACCATATTCGAACTATTATGATTGGGATTATCATACCACATGTTTGGAAAAACATAGTGTTTTCACAAAGTAACAAATCACTTTTAACGACAACTGTTACAAAAACCTTCCCTTCTATTTCCACCGGCATTATTTGGAGGTACACTTTCGTTGAGCAGAAAAACTTCATTGATATACAGTATTTGAAAATATCCGGAGGTGCACAATCATGAAAAAAGGGATTAAAATTGTAACAATAGGCGGAGGTTCAAGTTATACTCCTGAACTTGTAGAGGGTTTTATTAAAAGATACGATGAACTTCCAATCAGCGAGTTATGGTTGGTTGATATTCCAGCAGGACAAGAAAAATTAAATATTGTCGGTTCTCTAGCCAAACGGATGGTAGAAAAAGCCGGACTCCCAATTGAGGTACATTTAACTCTTGATCGGCGTGAAGCACTTAAAGACGCAGATTTTGTTACCACTCAATTCCGTGTTGGATTACTCGATGCTCGTGCAAAGGATGAGAGAATACCATTAAAATATAATGTCATTGGCCAAGAAACAAACGGACCAGGTGGATTATTTAAAGGTTTACGTACCATTCCAGTCATTTTGGAAATTTGTAAGGATATCGAAGAACTATGCCCTGATGCTTGGCTAGTAAACTTCACAAACCCTGCGGGCATGGTAACGGAAGCTGTACTCCGTTATAGTAATATTAAAAAGGTAGTGGGACTCTGTAATGTTCCAGTTGGCATAAAAATGAGAACAGCCGAGATGCTAGAAGTGGCTCCTGAAAGAGTCAACATCGACTTCGCTGGACTTAATCATATGGTATTTGGATTAAATGTTTATGTAGATGGAGTAAGTGTACTTGGTGACGTGATTGAAAAAATGGCGGACCCCGAAAATTCTATGAGCATGAAAAATATCAAGGCCATCGATTGGGAGCCTGATTTCCTTCGTGGGCTAAACGCGATTCCTTGCCCATATCATCGTTATTATTATAAAACAAGTGAAATGTTAGAAGAAGAGATGCGCGCAGCTAATGAAGAAGGCACTCGAGCAGAAGTGGTAAAGCAAGTCGAGAAGGAACTATTTGAACTTTACAAGGATCAAAATCTAGCGATTAAACCTCCTCAACTCGAACAACGTGGTGGTGCTTATTATAGTGATGCCGCTTGCAACTTAATAAATTCGATCTATAACGATAGACGTGACATCCAGCCAGTAAACACAAGAAATAATGGCGCGATTGCAAATATAGCAGATGATTCTGCAGTTGAAATAAACTGTATCATTACAAAAGAAGGCCCTAAACCAATTTCAGTAGGTGAGCTTCCTGTCGCAGTACAAGGTCTTGTCCAGCAAATTAAATCATTTGAGCGTGTAGCTGCAGAAGCTGCCGTAACCGGAGATTATAATACGGCTCTACTGGCAATGACCATCAATCCACTTGTACCTTCTGATACGATTGCAAAACAAATTTTAGATGATATGTTAGAAGCACATAAAGAATACTTACCACAATTTTTTACAGCCGTAGAGGCGTAAAGAACGGTGCCTGTCACTCCCCGTGGACCAGACCAAAAGTAATCATACACGTAGACCATCCCCAGGCTATTCAAAGCCTGGGGACGCTTTATGATACCTGTGTCTATTTATGATTTTAAACGTAAAGCATCTACTATATGTAGAAGCTTTACTGTAAAAATAATATAACTTAGTTTATGAGATGTTGGTAAAACTCAAAAGCCTCTATATCAGTAAACCCTTCATGAACGACCTTTATAACCGCTTGAATCATTTCTTCGGGGTGTTCAGATTGAAAAATATTCCTTCCCATATCTACACCCGCTGCTCCGCCTTGAATAGAGTTGTAGGCTAGAGTCAGGGCATCTTTTTCTGGTAATTTCTTACCGCCTGCCACGACTAATGGGACTGGGCAAGCTGCGGCAACTTTTTCAAAATCTTCACAGTAATACGTTTTAACAATTTGTGCACCAAATTCAGCCAGCATTCTTGTCGCTAACAAGAAGAAGCTAGTGGTGCGCGCCATTTCTTTACCAACCGCTACAACGCCCAATGTTGGAATGGAGTATCTTGAGCCAAGGTTAACAGCTCGGTTTAACTCTTCGATGGTTTCCTTTTGACCATCACTTCCAATGAATGTTTGAATGGCGATTGCACTTGCATTCATCTTAATCGCATCCTCCATATCTACCACCATGGATTCATGACTCAGGTCATCTTGGAGAACACTGGAACCAGAGGAAGCTCGTAAGGCTATCGCTTTATTAAAGGTCGGCGGGACACTGCTTCGAATAGCCCCTCTAGTCCCCATTAAACAATCGGCATAATTGGCTAATCTAGGAATAAGCAGATCTAATCTTTCTAGCCCTGACGTAGGTCCCATGAAATAACCATGATCAAACGCTAACATGACCGTTTTACCAGTGTCCGGTTTGAAGATTCTGGATAACCGATCCTTCATTCCCCAATCATAATTGTTTGCACCTTTTACATGGTAATTCCCATTGTTTGCGAACGGTATACTCTCAGAATAATCCTTTGCATTTTTGTTGCCATCTCTATCAGCCACTTCTATCACTCCTTTATAACAAGTACTCTATTTGACTATTAAAAATCGTAGTCGCTCGTATTGTCTTTCGTAAATACAATCCGTTCAGGTAAAACAATAATGCCTGAATCATCTGCTGTGTAATCATAGCCTTGGATGGTGTTTGGCTCTACTTTAACAGAACCCATATCAGGAACCTCCAAAGAGTCTCCAACTTTCAGTTCCTTTCCTTGTGCTAACCAATAAGCGACGTATACGGCAAGGGCACCTTGATCTTTTACATCCCATAAACCATGGTTGTTAATGGTACCATTTTCAATAAATTGTCTCATTGAATTTGGAGAAGCAAATCCTGTTATAATGACATCATCCGCTTTTAATCCCTTATTTTCAGCCGCTTGTGCCATAGCCGGAAGAGCGGTTGAGTCAGGACAAATAACCGCATCAATATCAGGATAAGAACTTAAAATACTTTCTCCCACTTGTAATGATTTTTGTTCATTGGCATCCCCAAATTGAGTCGTAACCAATTCCCATTTTGGATATTTTTCTTTAATATATTGGTTTGCAGCCTTAACCCATGAGTTTTGGTCAGGAACTGTCGGGCTGGAATAGAACCAGGCAATTTTCTTAGCCTCATCAGGTTTATCCATTTGCTGGGCAGCCATGTCAACAAGCATTTTTCCTAGGATATCTGGTGTACCCTGGTCTACATAAACAGAACGAAATTTTGGATCAACATCTGAGTCCCATGTGACCACTTTAACGCCGGCATCTAATGCCTTTTTCAATGCTTGATTCAAACCATCAGAAGAGACGGAAGAAATGGCAATCGCATCCGCACCGCTATTGACGGCACTATTAATAATTTGTACTTGATTCGCAACCGTACCTTCAGGGGCACCATCGTACTTCACTTTAAAACCAACCTTTTTGGCCATTTCTTGGGCCCCATCGTTTCCAGACTCAAAGAAGGCGTTCCCTGTCATTTTTGGAATAAACACAACTTGAATATCTTTCGGATCTTTCTTCTTACCCCCATCTTCAGAAGCATTGTCATTGGAACCGCAGGCAGCTAATAAAAACGTCAGAATCGCCATCAAACTTACTATTTTAATAGACTTTATTTTTCTCACTGTCCCTAACCCCCAATATGTTGTTTTTGTGTTAAGATCCTTTTCATATTCAATCTGAACTCTGGATTTATGCCCAAGAATGCGACAGATAAGATAAGAAGAACCCCAGTAGCTAATCCTATATATTGGGTGGAAACCCCCGCCATTTGCAATCCTATCTGCATAAATCCTAATATAATGCTAGCTAACGCTGTCCCTACAACACCCCCTTTACCTCCTGTGATTAATGTCCCTCCTAACACAACGACAGTTAGAATGGGCATTAGATACTCAGCGCCATAATCAGCTCTTGCACTGCCTAAATAGGAAGTCAATACAACCCCTGCAACACCGGCACTTAACCCTGACAAAACGTATGAACTAGCTATGATTCTTTTCGTATTGATTCCCGAGTAATCAGCTGTGTTTTGGTTTATTCCTGTCAAGTATATATATCTGCCATACCTAGTGCGGTGCAGGAGAATATAAGCAATGAGAAACATGATAATAAAAAGAAGCACAGCATGAGGGATTCCTATGACCTCTCCATTTGCAATGTTGCTAAAATCTTCAGGGAAGCCCGAGATCCCTTCATAGGTACTTACACCAGACAATCCCACGAGCACAATGGCTATCCCGCTATATAAAAGCATGCCGCCAAGGGTGATGACCATCGCTTGAACTCTTCCATAAGCAATAAGAACTCCATTGAGAAGACCGCATAACCCGCCAATTAAAATGGCACAAAGGATGGAGCCCCAGATATTGATCCCAGCCACTTGCGACAATAGACCTGTGACGACGGAGGTTAACCCAATAATCGAAACGCCAGATATGTCGATTCCTCCTGTAATAACGACCAGTGTGACAAAAAAGCCAATAATGGCAATCGGAATAAAATCGTTAAAGCTATTTAACAAGATCGTGACATTCCAAAATCTTGGATTAATCATCCCAAAAACGATCATTTCAGCAATGATCAAGACGAATAGGGTAAGGTTCCATTTCGGGATTTTATTTAACATGAAAATTTCTACACCACCTTTTAGAGAACCCTTGCATTTAATCTTAGCTTTTTTGCCTTTTTATTCGCATGAAACGCAAGCAGGGCATCAATCACTACAATGATGATCAATAGAGAACCCGAAATCGTATCATTCCAAAAGGCCGGTACTTTCATATAAACCAGAGCAGAGTTGATGGACGTTAAAATAATCGCTCCCAAGGCTGCTCCAACAACCGTTCCAATCCCGCCTATCAATGACACACCCCCAAGAACGCAAGCTGCGATCACCGTCAACTCTATTCCTGCTCCAGCATTAGTGGAGACAAAGCCAATTTGACTAACAAAGATTAATCCAGCTAAAGAAGCACAGATACCAGAAATAACAAAGGAATAGGCAATATATCTATTCACAGGAATTCCTAATGAAATGGCTCCGTCTGCGTTATCACCAATAGCGTTGTAATATCTTCCTTTACTGCTCCTAGATAGATATAACTGAACGAATATGACCCCAACAATAACGATGAAAGATAATAAATTAATTCCAAAGATGTCTATATTCGAAAGCTCTTTAAAGTTTGCAGGTATATTTTCTACCCATTTTCCGTCCGTATAAATAACTTGAACAACTCTCGTAATGGAAAGGATCGCTAAAGTCATAATAAACGAAGAAATTTTTAACTTGGTCACTCCAAATCCATTAATGAGTCCAATGATAGCCCCAATAAGTATGGCAGCGATCACAGCTAGAAGGATATTTCCTCCATCGCGAAGAATCGTTCCGCAAACAGCAGCACTTAATCCTAGCGTTCCGCCTACTGAAATATCCAAATTCCCGGTTAATAGAACAAAGGTCATCCCGACGGCAAGAACAATATAAAGCAAGCTGCTTTTCAAGGATCGATCGATATTCTGTAAAGACAAATAGTCAGAGTTGATAAAACCCACAACAATAAATAGAAGGACTAAAAATAGGAAAGTTCTAAACTCCCGTTGTTTGAAAATTTTTCTAACCCTTGGCATGTGTCTAATCACTTCCTTTAAATGTTCCAAAAGCTGCCTTCATTACATTGACCGCATTGATTTGGTCTACGTTTAGGCAAACATTACAGGTCCCCTGATAGACAGCATAGATGCGGTCGCTTATTCTTTCGATTTCTTCTAAATCAGAGGAAATGAGGAGAATGGAAAATCCCTGGCTTTTTAATTCCGTCAAGATAGCATAGATGTCGCCCCTTGCAGCCGCATCAATTCCCCTTGTTGGTTCATCCATGATGATTAATTTAGGATTCATGGATAACGCCCTTGCAATCACAGCCTTCTGTTGATTTCCGCCTGAAAGAGATTTGATTTCATCCTCCTGGGAATTGACCTTGATTCTTAATCTCTTAATATATTGATCGGCCGCTTCTTCTTCTAACTTTTTCTTGGTAAAAAAACCGTGTCGTTTAATCATTTGAGATGTGATATTATTTCTCACGGAAGTGATCGAAAAAATACCGTTTAAAAATCGATCTTCTGGTATATAAGCCAATCCGCTGTCAACCGTTTCATTTACGGATAACTTTGTAATGTCCTTTCCATCAAGATAGACTTTTCCACTCTCAATCGGATGAATTCCGTAAATCGCTTCCGCAATCTCTGTTCTTCCGGCACCGACAAGCCCGGCAAGACCCACTACCTCTCCCTTATAAACTTCAAAACTAATATTCTTAAATCCATCGCCAACTATGTTTTCAACTTTAAGGATCGGTTCTTCTCCCTCGTGAGCAGCCCTTCGTTTTTCAAAATGGCCATCGTAATGATTTTCATTTCCAACCGGAAGCAGCCCTTGGATCAACATGTCTTTCGTGAACTCCTCTATTTTTCCTTTAAGCGCTATTTTTCCGTCCCGTAATATGACAGCATGGGTGGAAATCTGAAAGACTTCATCAAGACGGTGGGTTATATAGAAGATTCCAACCCCGTCATTTTTCAACTGTTTAATCACTTTGAATAATGACTCTGTTTCTGAAAACGTTAATGTAGAGGTTGGTTCATCCAGAATCAACACTTTTGACTTTCTTAAAAGTCCCTTTATGATCTCAAGCTGTTGTTGTTCAGCGATACTCAATGTCACAGCTAATCGGTTCAAATCAAGATTCCAGCCTAACTCTTTAATTAGCTTTGCCGATTCTTCTCTCACTCCATTTTTATCATTACTAAATCCAATCGTGAGGTTTTGTTCAACCGTCATATTTGGGAATAGCAAAGGTTCCTGTGGTACTAAATAAATGCCTCTTTCATGTGCCGAAGAAGGATTTAGATGATCCGCCTTTTCACCGGCAATCTCAATAACCCCTGCATCTGCCTTGTAGATCCCTGTGAGAATTTTCATTAAGGTGCTCTTCCCTGCTCCGTTACCGCCGATAATAGCGATTACTTCTGACTCATTCAGTTCTAATGAAATCTCCTCCAAAACGATGTTTCGGTTAAAGGCCTTCCGGATATTCTCCAATCTCACTAAGTTCCTCGGCGCCTTCATCATCATCCCCTACCTTAGTACCATTTTTGTAACCGCTTACTATTAAGCGTATTACAGTTTCATACATTTTATTAACGATGAAACATATTATTAGCTAGTAAACCTTCTATATTGAAAAATAAACCAAAACACCTAATGAATGGATCCCTCGTAGATTATATGAACTAGGCATAATATTCATTACATGCTTATTACAATATAGAAGGGTGCTTGAATGGTAACTGCTGTTACTTTTGTTTTAACGTACAGCAAAAGTATCACAATTGTTTTAACATAAAACTTTTGTTTCAAAAATAAACTGTAGAGAGTGAATAACATGTCATATGAAAATAGCCTGATCATAAAAATCGCATGGAAATATTACATTGAAGGAATGACGCAAAATGAGATCGCAGAGTCTTTAAATCTATCTAGAATGAAAGTTATTAAATACCTAGATATCGCGAAAGGCAATAACATTATCCAATTTAAAATTAACCTGGAAAAATTGGTTAACATCGATTTGCAGAATCAAATCAAGCAGCAATATCAATTACAAGATATTTATATTGTCCCTGCCTCTAACGAAAATCCGTTAAATAGTCTGACAAAGGCCGCCGCCCACTATATTGAAGACCGAATTAACAGCGACACCATGATTAATGTTGGGTATGGGCAAGCCGTTTCAGGAACCTTGGGACATTTAAATATCTCCACAAAGTATAAAGTCACCTTCGTCTCGTTATCAGGAGGTGTAAAATTCTACATTCCAACAGCGATCGATTCTTCATCCGATTATTATATCAATCAGAATCACAACCATTACATTATGCCGGCCCCATTATTAGTATCTTCAGAACACCTCGCCAAACAATTGATTAATGAAAGACCAATCAAGAAAATCTTTGAAATGATCCCTTACTCTACGATCACCATTATTGGCATTGGAGCAGTAAACGAACGGGCCACCCTTGTGAAGGAAGGATATTTGAGCACGCATGAAATGGAAATCTATAAATCTTTGGGGGCTGCAGGAGATTTATTAAGCCAATTTTATGATCGAAATGGCCATGTTCTAAATCTTCCCTTGCATAAGCAACTGGTTAGTACCGATATTCATTTATTAAAATCACTTAACCATGTGGTTGCCGTGGCTGGAGGAGTTGAAAAAAGAGAGGCGATTATCGGCGCCCTAAAAGGGGGCTATATCGATGTATTAATTACAGATGAAGTAGTTGCCAAAAGTCTAATCCAATGAAAAGCTCCGGATCATGAATCCCAATAATGATAGAAAGGAAGATTGGAAAGCATGGAAAAGTACTTAATGGCGATTGATGCCGGAACCGGCAGTGTCAGAGTCATTTTATTTAACACACTTGGCCATGAACAATTTGTTACACAATCAGAATGGACCCATCATGAAGATAAACGGTATCCAGGTTCCATGGACTTTGATATCGAGAAAAATATAGACATGATCATCAATCTAATAAAGGAAATCTTAGCAAGGAGTAAAGTTAACCCTGAAAACATTGTGGCTATTTCAACCACAAGTATGCGTGAAGCCATTGTCCTATACGATGAAAATGGGAAGGAATTATGGGCCTGTGCCAACGTGGATTCAAGATCAAATGATGAAGTGGCTCACCTTTGTAAAATAAGTGACACAATCGAAGCGGACATTCACCATATCTCTGGACAGACCTTTTCATTAGGTGCAATTCCAAGAATCCTATGGGTAAAAAATAATATCCCTGGAACCTATAACAAAGTTAGATTCGTTACGATGCTGAACGACTGGATTACATATCGCATGACCGATGTGATCTCTGTTGAACCTTCTAATGGCTGCACCACTGGCCTTTTCGATATTAAGAAAAGAGTTTGGGATCCTGGCATTGCTGAGAAGGTAGGTCTTAGAAGTGATATTTTTCCAATTGTAAATGAAAGCGGAACCATTATTAGCCATGTGACTAATGAGTTCTCAGCACTTACTGGATTAAGCACTCAAACAATTGTTGTGGCAGGAGGCGGCGATGCCCAATTAGGCTGCATTGGCATGGGGGTCATCAATGAAGGGGATGCAGCTGTTTTAGGCGGGAGCTTTTGGCAATATGAATATACAACCAACCATGTAGAAATCAAAGATCATTGCAAAGTTAGGGTGAATTGCCATGCCATCCCAAATACCTGGCAATACGAAGCCATCGCCTTCTTTCCCGGACTGATCATGAGATGGTTCAGGGATACGTTTTGTGAGCTTGAAGCCTTTCTTCAGAAGGAAAGCGGGGAAAGCATTTATGCCCAAATGGAGAAAAGAGCCCATAATGTACCGGCAGGCTGCAATGGAATGATTTGCACGTTTTCCGATAAAATGAACTACTTTTCATGGAAACATGCGGCACCAAGTTTCATAGATTTTAAATTTGATAGCTCCTATAATAAAGCAACATTTTACCGGGCCATTATGGAAAATGCCGCTCTTGTCACAAAGGGCAATATCGAAATCATTTCCAAAATAACAAACAAATCACCGGAATCGATTGTGTTTGGAGGCGGGGCTTCAAAAAGTGACTTATGGTGTCAAATTGTTGCGGACGTTCTGAATATAAAAGTGAAAGTTCCAGTTGTAAAGGAATCGACAGCTCTAGGTGCGGCCATTTGTGCTGGTGTAGGAGCAGGCATTTATGAAAGTTTTAATGAAGCCATTACTAAAGTTGTTAAATTCGAAAAAACCTTCGAACCAAACGAATCGAATCACTTCATTTATGAAGAGTTATATAAAAAGTGGGAGGCTGTGTACAAGGTACAACTAGATCTAGCAGATCAAGGATACACAAACCATATGTGGATTGCCCCAGGATTATAAGACATCTAAAGGAGTGAAACAAAAAAATGACTGTTATTAACGAGAATGAGCGTGAATACCGATTTGGTGATAGTGGTCCTAAGTACCTGCAAAAAGGACCCCGAATGAACTTTGGTATCGTTGTCCTGCAGCCAGGACAGGATTTTACGGCACATTATCATAACTTTATGGAAGAAAACTTCTTTATTTTAGAGGGCGAACTAGAAATTCATATTGACGAGGAGATTTTCCAATGTAAACGAGGAGATTTTATTCATGTGGAGCCAAAAAAGGTCCACTATTTAATTAATAAGGGAGATACCATCTTTAAAGCGGCCTTTATGCTGGCACCCTACCAAGAAAATGATAAGGTGGAGGTCGAATACAGTCCATACGGTAATTAAAAGAACAGTGCCTGACACTCCCAAATAATGTCGATGAATTCGACAAAATGCGGGGGATGTCAGGCACTTTTCATATTAGAATACTAATAGGAATATATATGTAAAATGTTTCAAGTCTTTTAATCTACCAAGGGTTAGTATCGAGGGGGAAATGAATGTTATATACAGACGAGTTTTTGGAGAATTTACGGATGGAAGGCGATCCAGTTCTGGACCGAATAATCGAAGAATTGTTCAAGAACAGTCAGGTTGGCTCCGTAAACAATTTGTTAAAGCAATTGATGCACAATGACCAGGAGTACCCTGAAGAGCTGCCTGATACCATTGAATTTTGGCTGAAGAATACCGCCTCTTGCCCAGAAGGCGTGGATTGGGCCAGAATAAGAAATGCTACTGATTTATTTCGGGAGCATGGGATTGCCATCACCTTCTTATTATCAACATCCTCACTTGTGAATTGTTACGCTGCCGGTAAAGGTGTAAAGGTCCTTACATTCAGTTATCGCTTAGGCCAAAATGCTTACCGCAGGATAGCGGAAACAGGGCAATTTGTTCTTCATATCATGGCTCCAGGCGGTCTTGAATCCGGAGGGCAAGGAATCAAGGCGATTCAAAAAGTCCGTTTAATGCACTCAGCCATTCGGCATTTGGTTCAAAAGACCGGCAGATGGGACGAAAAAGAAAATGGAATCCCGATTTGTCAGGAGGATCTGCTTGGTACTCTATTAACCTTTTCCAAAGTCGTCATAGATGGGCTTCGTCACTTAGGGATGAAAGTAACAGAGAAACAAGCGGAAGATTACCTCTACTTTTGGAAAATCGTCGGGATCATGTTAGGAGTTCGGAAAGATATTATCCCAGAAACAATGGAAGAGTCAAAGCAGTTGGAGAAAATGATTAAAAAAAGACACCATGGACCATCTCCTGAAGGAGTCCAGATGACCCGTGCTCTACTTGAATTTCACGCAGGCCTCATTCCCGGTGAGATGTTTGACAACATGATCCCTGCTCTAATTCGAGAAACCGTAGGGGACGAAATAGCAGACTGGATGGAAGTACCACACTCCAATTGGCAAAAACTTATGAAATTCAAAGAGCTAATGGGCTTTTTTCTTGATTCAGATTATACAGGCTTTTTTGGAAGTATGGTCAATCGGCTTGGGTTAGCCTTAATTAAGCGTCAGTCACTAGCAATGACCGATTATGAGTATACACCCTTTCTCATACCAACTGAACTGCGGAAGGTTTGGGGGATTGAGGAAAAAAGGGTGGAACAATGAAACAATATTGGGATTTTGCGTAATTACATAATCCCCTATCCCCTTTCATATAAAATGCTCAGCCCAAATGAAGCTGCTGCGATCATTATTAAAGGAATGGAAAATAAAAAATACCGAGTATTAGCTGGAAATGATGCAAAGATAATGTATTTTTTATATCGTTTAAATCCGAAAAAAGCAACGGACATTATTGCTAAAAAGATAAAAACACATTTGAAATAAGAATAACCTTTTTCAAAATTTCCGGATTAAACAAATGATGATTCGTAGCTGCCCTTTTGGCAGCATTTGTTTTTAATTCAACCTTACCCCTTAAAAAAGCGACAAACCTTGGAGTGACAGGCATCAAAATTATGCATACAAAAAAAGACAACCATCTCTGATTGTCTTTTTATTGCCTGGCAACGTCCTACTCTCACAGGGACGCGTGTCCCAACTACCATCGGCGCTGAGAAGCTTAACTTCCGTGTTCGGTATGGGAACGGGTGTGACCTTCTCGCCATTGCTGCCAGACTATTTAATTGAGGTTTCATTCCCTCAAAACTAGATAATGCAGAAGAAGTTTGTAAACTCAGAGTTCACCTTAAAAATGGTTAAGTCCTCGAACGATTAGTATCAGTCAGCTCCACATGTTACCACGCTTCCACCTCTGACCTATCAACCTGATCATCTTTCAGGGTTCTTACTAGCTTGCGCTATGGGAAATCTCATCTTGAGGGGGGCTTCATGCTTAGATGCTTTCAGCACTTATCCCGTCCGCACATAGCTACCCAGCGATGCTCTTGGCAGAACAACTGGTACACCAGCGGTGCGTCCATCCCGGTCCTCTCGTACTAAGGACAGCTCCTCTCAAATTTCCTGCGCCCACGACGGATAGGGACCGAACTGTCTCACGACGTTCTGAACCCAGCTCGCGTACCGCTTTAATGGGCGAACAGCCCAACCCTTGGGACCGACTACAGCCCCAGGATGCGATGAGCCGACATCGAGGTGCCAAACCTCCCCGTCGATGTGGACTCTTGGGGGAGATAAGCCTGTTATCCCCGGGGTAGCTTTTATCCGTTGAGCGATGGCCCTTCCATGCGGAACCACCGGATCACTAAGCCCGACTTTCGTCCCTGCTCGACTTGTAGGTCTCGCAGTCAAGCTCCCTTGTGCCTTTACACTCTGCGAATGATTTCCAACCATTCTGAGGGAACCTTTGGGCGCCTCCGTTACTTTTTAGGAGGCGACCGCCCCAGTCAAACTGCCCACCTGACACTGTCTCCCACCCCGATCAGGGGTGCGGGTTAGAATTTCAATACAGCCAGGGTAGTATCCCACCGACGCCTCCACCGAAGCTAGCGCTCCGGCTTCTCAGGCTCCTACCTATCCTGTACAAGCTGTACCAAAATTCAATATCAGGCTACAGTAAAGCTCCACGGGGTCTTTCCGTCCTGTCGCGGGTAACCTGCATCTTCACAGGTACTATAATTTCACCGAGTCTCTCGTTGAGACAGTGCCCAGATCGTTACGCCTTTCGTGCGGGTCGGAACTTACCCGACAAGGAATTTCGCTACCTTAGGACCGTTATAGTTACGGCCGCCGTTTACTGGGGCTTCGATTCAGAGCTTCGCTTGCGCTAACCCCTCCTCTTAACCTTCCAGCACCGGGCAGGCGTCAGCCCCTATACTTCGCCTTGCGGCTTCGCAGAGACCTGTGTTTTTGCTAAACAGTCGCCTGGGCCTATTCACTGCGGCTCTTCGAGGCTATTCACCTCAAAAAGCACCCCTTCTCCCGAAGTTACGGGGTCATTTTGCCGAGTTCCTTAACGAGAGTTCTCTCGCTCACCTTAGGATTCTCTCCTCGCCTACCTGTGTCGGTTTGCGGTACGGGCACCTTTTATCTCGCTAGAGGCTTTTCTTGGCAGTGTGGAATCAGGAACTTCGGTACTAAATTTCCCTCGCTATCACAGCTCAGCCTTCGCGAGAGGCGGATTTGCCTACCTCTCAGCCTAACTGCTTAGACGCGCATATCCAACAGCGCGCTTACCCTATCCTCCTGCGTCCCCCCATTGCTCAAACGATAAAGAGGTGGTACAGGAATATCAACCTGTTATCCATCGCCTACGCCTTTCGGCCTCGGCTTAGGTCCCGACTAACCCTGAGCGGACGAGCCTTCCTCAGGAAACCTTAGGCATTCGGTGGATGAGATTCTCACTCATCTTTCGCTACTCATACCGGCATTCTCACTTCTAAGCGCTCCACCAGTCCTTACGGTCTAGCTTCAACGCCCTTAGAACGCTCTCCTACCACTGACATCAAAGATGTCAATCCACAGCTTCGGTGATACGTTTAGCCCCGGTACATTTTCGGCGCAGAGTCACTCGACCAGTGAGCTATTACGCACTCTTTAAATGGTGGCTGCTTCTAAGCCAACATCCTGGTTGTCTAAGCAACTCCACATCCTTTTCCACTTAACGTATACTTTGGGACCTTAGCTGGTGGTCTGGGCTGTTTCCCTTTTGACTACGGATCTTATCACTCGCAGTCTGACTCCCACGGATAAGTCTTTGGCATTCGGAGTTTGTCTGAATTCGGTAACCCGATGAGGGCCCCTAGTCCAAACAGTGCTCTACCTCCAAGACTCTTACTACGTGAGGCTAGCCCTAAAGCTATTTCGGAGAGAACCAGCTATCTCCAAGTTCGATTGGAATTTCTCCGCTACCCACACCTCATCCCCGCACTTTTCAACGTGCGTGGGTTCGGGCCTCCATCCAGTGTTACCTGGACTTCACCCTGGACATGGGTAGATCACCTGGTTTCGGGTCTACGACCACATACTCATACGCCCTATTCAGACTCGCTTTCGCTGCGGCTCCGTCTCTTCAACTTAACCTTGCATGGGATCGTAACTCGCCGGTTCATTCTACAAAAGGCACGCCATCACCCATGAACGGGCTCTGACTACTTGTAGGCACACGGTTTCAGGAACTATTTCACTCCCCTTCCGGGGTGCTTTTCACCTTTCCCTCACGGTACTGGTTCACTATCGGTCACTAGGGAGTATTTAGCCTTGGGAGATGGTCCTCCCTGCTTCCGACCGGATTTCACGTGTCCGGCCGTACTCAGGATCCACTCAGGAGGGAACGAAGTTTCGACTACAGGGTTTTTACCTTCTCTGACGGACCTTTCCAGGTCGCTTCATCTACCCCGTTCCTTTGTAACTCCATGTTGAGTGTCCTACAACCCCAAGAGGCAAGCCTCTTGGTTTGGGCTATGTCCCGTTTCGCTCGCCGCTACTCAGGGAATCGCGTTTGCTTTCTCTTCCTCCGGGTACTTAGATGTTTCAGTTCCCCGGGTATGCCATCAATACCCTATGTATTCAGGTAAAGATACTGTTCCATTACGAACAGTGGGTTTCCCCATTCGGAAATCTCCGGATCAAAGCTTACTTACAGCTCCCCGAAGCATATCGGTGTTAGTCCCGTCCTTCATCGGCTCCTAGTGCCAAGGCATTCACCGTGCGCCCTTTCTAACTTAACCTAAAAGGTTTATAACTCTTACTAAATAAGAGAGAAAAACTAAAATGGCGATTACTCGATGTTTACTTTGCTTCTTCATTACGATTATCTAGTTTTCAAAGAACGAATGGTTTGAGAGAATTGCACTCTCAAAACTAAACAAACAAAGATCGTGTACAAACTGTTTTGTCTGGCTCACAGGTCCAGCTTTATCCTTAGAAAGGAGGTGATCCAGCCGCACCTTCCGATACGGCTACCTTGTTACGACTTCACCCCAATCATCTGTCCCACCTTAGGCGGCTGGCTCCTTACGGTTACCCCACCGACTTCGGGTGTTACAAACTCTCGTGGTGTGACGGGCGGTGTGTACAAGGCCCGGGAACGTATTCACCGCGGCATGCTGATCCGCGATTACTAGCGATTCCGGCTTCATGCAGGCGAGTTGCAGCCTGCAATCCGAACTGAGAATGGTTTTATGGGATTGGCTAAACCTCGCGGTCTTGCAGCCCTTTGTACCATCCATTGTAGCACGTGTGTAGCCCAGGTCATAAGGGGCATGATGATTTGACGTCATCCCCACCTTCCTCCGGTTTGTCACCGGCAGTCACCTTAGAGTGCCCAACTGAATGCTGGCAACTAAGATCAAGGGTTGCGCTCGTTGCGGGACTTAACCCAACATCTCACGACACGAGCTGACGACAACCATGCACCACCTGTCACTCTGTCCCCCGAAGGGGAAAATCCTATCTCTAGGAGTGTCAGAGGATGTCAAGACCTGGTAAGGTTCTTCGCGTTGCTTCGAATTAAACCACATGCTCCACCGCTTGTGCGGGCCCCCGTCAATTCCTTTGAGTTTCAGCCTTGCGGCCGTACTCCCCAGGCGGAGTGCTTAATGCGTTAGCTGCAGCACTAAAGGGCGGAAACCCTCTAACACTTAGCACTCATCGTTTACGGCGTGGACTACCAGGGTATCTAATCCTGTTTGCTCCCCACGCTTTCGCGCCTCAGCGTCAGTTACAGACCAGAAAGCCGCCTTCGCCACTGGTGTTCCTCCACATCTCTACGCATTTCACCGCTACACGTGGAATTCCGCTTTCCTCTTCTGCACTCAAGTCCCCCAGTTTCCAATGACCCTCCACGGTTGAGCCGTGGGCTTTCACATCAGACTTAAAGGACCGCCTGCGCGCGCTTTACGCCCAATAATTCCGGACAACGCTTGCCACCTACGTATTACCGCGGCTGCTGGCACGTAGTTAGCCGTGGCTTTCTGGTTAGGTACCGTCAAGGTACCGGCAGTTACTCCGGTACTTGTTCTTCCCTAACAACAGAGCTTTACGACCCGAAGGCCTTCATCGCTCACGCGGCGTTGCTCCATCAGACTTTCGTCCATTGTGGAAGATTCCCTACTGCTGCCTCCCGTAGGAGTCTGGGCCGTGTCTCAGTCCCAGTGTGGCCGATCACCCTCTCAGGTCGGCTACGCATCGTCGCCTTGGTGAGCCGTTACCTCACCAACTAGCTAATGCGCCGCGGGCCCATCTGTAAGTGTCAGCCGAAACCGACTTTCAGCTTTTCCTCATGAGAGGAAAAGGATTATCCGGTATTAGCACCGGTTTCCCGGTGTTATCCCAGTCTTACAGGCAGGTTGCCCACGTGTTACTCACCCGTCCGCCGCTAGACTCCGAAGAGTCTCGCTCGACTTGCATGTATTAGGCACGCCGCCAGCGTTCGTCCTGAGCCAGGATCAAACTCTCCAAGAAAGTTGATTAGCTCATTTGTTACGTTGGCTTAGTTTCATAATTGAAACTAAAGTTTATTGTTTGTTTGCACGATTTTGTTTGTTTAGTTTTCAAAGAACAATCTATCTCGCCAGAAGCGACATTTAATATTATATCAACTCTCTATTACTATGTCAATATAATAATTTAGCTTTTTTCACACTCGCTTTTAACTTATCAAACCGTCGTTAAAAGCAACTTTCATATCATAACACCTCCTGTTTACTTTTACAATAGGTAGTTTTTCTTTTTATAGAAATTTCATTACAAGACATCTTCCTATCTTCCATCCTTTATCATAAATTAAACGAATTGCTATGGGACGATACTAAACAAACCGCTGCAAGTAACATTGCAACGGTCTAATCTATTCCTTTTTTCACTCTTTGGGGGTCATTTCCTTACTGTAAACCAATAATATCACTGTCTAACTTTCTTCCATATCCAATAACGATCGGGTTGGCCGCATCTGTCACAACAAAAACGGCAGTTGAAAAACAATGATATTCAATAGTTCAACAGACCTATTCATTTCCCCTTCTATCCTCACATAAATTTCAGCAATTATCGGACGGTGTCAGGCACCGAAACTAGTCACAACATTTAGTACTAGCACTTTACCTGAGAAGGTGTACGAATTGAATAACTTCCTAGGTTGCAATCAATATTTGTATTGATAATTACCAAATAATAACCTATTATGGAAATTAGATTTCAATATTAGGAGTGGGATAAAATTGAAAAAGTTAGTTACTATTTTACTATCTTTGGGGTTAGTTTTTGGGTTATCTTTCAGTTTGACTGATTCTGCGGAGGCAAAAGTAAAGATTAAAACTTACAAAAACTGTACTGCTTTGAATAAGGACTTCAAAGGTGGCGTGGCACGTACATCGAAGGTTAAAAACAAAGGTGGAAAAACTAAGTACAAGCCTTATGTTTCAAAAGCACTGTATGACAAAAATAAAAAAAGTGACCGCGATAAAGATTTAATTGCATGTGAGCGTTAATAGGTGAGACTCTAGGAGGACTGATGATCAGTCCTCTTTTAGTTGCTTTCAAACTAGAATCACATCCTATTTCTACACGATAGATAGCTTTTATTCGACCTTTTTCGATTTAGGCTATACTATTCAAACGTTTGGTTAAAATTTGCCTCCGCACGCTCCACACATAGTTTTCTCAATCTATATCGTCAAAAAGATTGTCGAAAAAGGGTCAGTCCCCTACCACTTTAACGCAGCGGGGGACTGACCCCAAGTTTCATTAACTTCCCTGAATCTCCTTAATACTTCTCCCAAACAAAAATGCATGGCCTGTGGTCAGTTTCGCTATCGTACGGAATCCATATTTCGAATAGACCTTTTCCACTCTCTCATTGATCGGGAACACCCAGAAATCCTTCAATCCAAGCTTACTTACTTCCTTTTGCAAAAAGTAGATAAGTTCCCCTATTAGCCCATTGCCTCGGTACTCTTCGATGGTCGCAACACTCTCAAGACGAACTTGATCCTCATGTTTAAACAAGCAGGCGCTTGAACAGGCAACTCCATCATAGCGGAGGAGATAATGCGTATAGGTGGGATGTTCAAACTCTACCGGAAAAGACTTCTCCCTTACTTCTCTACCGCCAAATTCCTTAATACTGCACTCAATTTCTAACGCTTCTTGAAAATTATCCTTTGTTACTCTCTCAATCGTTACCTTGTCATTCGGTTGATACTCGGTACGCACTTGATTCCAAACCTGCACTGGCTGAACCAAGATCTCGACCTGAAACTTATAAGATTGCAACGCTTCAATCAACTTTGCTTGTTCTTCAAAACGATAGATATAAAACCTTGGTGTTAAACTTTTATCCTGATAGAATCGAAGCACTTCCTCGATCACAGACTCCGGATTTTGTGGAACCTTATGGATATGGGCATGATTCGCATTAAAATATGAAGGTTGATTTTCATTGTGAAAAATATATCCCCACTATGTATTCATTCGGTTTGTAAAGGTATCAAGGTACGCTATTTCAAGCTCAAAAATCTTATCAAGTGTTTCCATTTCATTGTCTCCTTTATTGTTTTATTACATTATACTTCCTAAGTCGAAATATACCCTATGTATCTATTAATATCGTAGACTGTAGGCATTAATAACTATAGTCGATATATCCTTTTACAAGGTAAATCAAGAATTTAATAGTAAGGAGCTGGAATCAACGATAATTAAAATAGTTACGATGTTGTCCGATGGAATACTGTCCCTGAATATAACAGTGATCTTTTGTCCATTTGGTTGCTTGTTGATGAATAAATTTTGAGGACAGAATTGACATACTATGTTTAAATTGGCAAATTGAATGGGGATGGTGAGCCGAACGTCTAAGGACGGTACAGAGGTTAAGGTTAGACTATAATGTTTTAAAGAATTCACCGGTCATTGACCGGCTTTTTTATTTAACACTTCTTAAAAGCAAAATCAACTGCAGCTTTGGCATGTAATAATGTTGAATCAAATAATGGGACAAATGTATCTTCCTGTTTTACGAGAAGAGGGATTTCAGTACAACCCAGAATGATTCCTTCAGCTCCTTGATTAGAAAGGCGGTTTATTATATGGAGGTATTTATCTTTTGAAGCCTCCTGAAAATCTCCCTTACATAATTCATTATAAATAACGTCATGTACGATTTTTCGATCTTCTTCATTTGGAATAACAACCTCAATGCCATGTTTACTTAAATATTCTTTATAAAATGGCTGCTCCATTGTAAATTTGGTTCCAAGTAATCCAACTTTCGTCATGCCTTGTTCATTTATTTTTTCAGCCACCGTATCAACGATATGGAGTAAAGGAATCTTTACTTCATTTTTTACTTCTGGAGCCATTTTGTGCATCGTATTCGTACAAATCACGATCATATCTGCTCCGCCATTTTCTAGTGTTTTAGCGGCATGAATCATTTGAGTTGTCGCTTGATCCCAATCACCATTATGCTGGAGGTCCACCATTTCCTGAAAATCAAATGAATGCAGTAAACACTTCGCCGAATGTAATCCACCCAATTTTTCTTTTACAAAACGATTAATATAACTGTAGTATTCTGAAGTGGATTCCCAGCTTAAACCGCCTATTAATCCAATTGTTTTCATATCATTCATACATAAGCCTCCTCCTCATTTATTAAAAATATAATAGCATGCTATACTGGTATGGTTTAGTACCAATTAATCATTATATTTATGGTACCAGTTAACTAAAAGGAGATTGCTCATGCTATCGTTTCAAATAAACCGCTCACATAATAAAACATTAACCAAACAGGTATATGAGCACATTAGGGAAATGATATTAAAGAAAAAATTGAAAGATAATGATCGTCTTCCCTCAACGAGAGAACTCTCCATCTCCATTGGTGTATCAAGAAATGTAACACTTGAAGCATATGAGCAGCTTGTTGCAGAAGGATATTTAATTGTACGGCCTAGGTCAGGTACATATGTAGCTCCAGGAGCGTCTTTTCAGATAAGAGAAAGAAAATCTCCACATGCTATTTTGAAAGAAGAACATCAAGTAATTAAGGATGAGGGAGTCATTGACTTTCGAGCAGGGAATCCTGCAACGGATCATTTTCCACGACAAATATGGGGGAAGCTTGCAAAGGAAGTTTGTCTTGAAGCGCCGGATTATATATATGGCTACAACAGCTCATTAGGTATGAAAGAATTAAGAATGGTACTATCGATCTATCTTTCAAGAACAAGAAGTGTTGAATGTCACCCAGATCAAATTTTTATTACCGCTGGAGCAACACAGGGTCTTTCCCTCATTACAGACTTATTAGCGCATAGGGAGAACTATGTAGCAGTCGAAGATCCTGTTACCGATGAAATGAGAAATATTTTTTCTTTCGCAGGTGCAAAGATCCAGCCGGTACAGGTAGATGAACATGGGATCATTCCTGAATATCTTTCTAAATCAAATATACCAAGCTTTGTTTTTGTGATACCTTCACACCAGTTTCCAATAGGAGGGACGTTACCAATTCAGCGTCGGATCCAACTTATTGAATATGCACGAGAAATGAATTGTTACATTGTAGAGGATGACTATGATAGTGAGTTTACTTATGAGGGAACAGCCGTAAATTCGATGCAAGGACTTGATCGGGAACGTGTAATATATGTTGGTACCTTTAGTAAAATCCTCTCTCCTGCATTAAGGATTGGATATGTGATCCTTCCAACCCATTTAATTGAGAAATTTAGGGAAATAAAATGGTATAGTGATCGCCATAGCTCATCACTCGAGCAATTAGTATTAGCACGTTTTATTAATGAAGGATATTTAGACCGACACGTTCGGAATATGAAAAAAATCTATCGAAAACGAAGAGAAGCACTAGTAACTAGTTTGTACGAGAATTTTAATAGTCCAGTTATTTTAGGTCAAGCAGCAGGAATGCATCTGGTCGTTGAATTCTCTGGTGTAAACTTTAATGATTTATTAATGAATTGGATCCAAAAATATGGTGTTATAGTCTATCCAGTTGAAAGGTATGCTATCAAAAAAGGGTACCACATCAATCGTATTATTATGGGGTATGGCAGTTTAACAGTGGAAGATATTCAGGAAGGAGTAAAAAGACTTAAAGATGCAATTGAGAATTATCAGCAAAAATAAAAAAGAAAGATTGTCCTATTCTCCAAGATATTGCAAGTGAAGTAAGCTCCCAGCAATAATGGAACCTGTTATTTTGCCTCCTATTTCTAAGGTAAAATGCGAAAAGCCAAGGAATTAATCCTTGGCTCATTCATTAGATTTAATGTCTTACAACTTTGATTGTTCTCTTTTTACTTTTATTACCTGCCTTATCCTTTGCAGTTACAGCAAGTGTTGTTCCTTTTTTCTGTGCTTTGATTTTTACTGAGTAGTTTCCTTTTGAATCAGCATTAGCTGAGCCAAGGGTTTTACTTCCTACTTTCACAGTAACTCTTGAGTTCGCTTCAGCTTTCCCTTTTACTTTTTTATCGTTATCATCTACTTTATAAACAGTTGGCTTTTTCGGTGCAATCACATCTGCAACAGTTACCGATGCACTTGAACTTACATTTCCAGCACCATCTTTAGCGCTAACTGTTAATTTTGCACCTGCTTTTTGAACAGCGATCTTCACAGAATACGCTCCATTAGAGGCTGCTTTCGCCGTTCCTAGCACTTTGCTTCCGTTTTTAACCATAACTGAAGAGCCTGCCTCTGCCTTTCCAGTTACTACTTTGTCGTTATTATCAACCTTGTTCACTACTGGCTTGCTTGGTGCAACAACATCTGCAACAGTTACTGTCAAACTTGCGCTCACATTTCCAGCGCTATCTTTAGCTGTAATGGCTAACTTTGTGCCTGCTTTTTGAACAGCGATCTTTGCGGAGAAAGCTCCAGTGGTTGTTGCAGTATTGGCAGTTGCCAGTACTGTATTCCCACTTTTAATAGTAATAGTAGATCCGGATTCTGCCTTTCCAGTTACAACCGTATCATTATTATCAACCTTATTTACACTCGGCTTATTTGGCGCAACATTGTCTATAAATGCAGCACCGATAAGGTATAAATCATTTTCTGTATTATTGTCCAAGTAGTTATCATAGAAGTTATCTTTATCTAGAACTCCCACATAGTATGTACCACCTTTAGCTTGGTACGCTTGGTATTCAATCCCGGCCGCATCAAATTCCGAGCCTAAATATACTAATTTATCATTCTCAACAAAGTCTTTTTGCTCTACAGCGAATCCTAAATCAATAGCACTCGAGTTAGCTGCCCCAGCTACTAATAAAATACCATCCTTAGGCACGACTACTTTATGAATATCAAGATCAAACAATGGAAGTAATTGACCAATTGTTGGTTTTTCATATGAAGTATCATCTGCAGAATCAAAATCATTGTTGGGCTCCGTTTCAAGCAAATAATCTTCACTACTAGGAATACTACTACTCGTAACACCCATTTTATTAAAGCTTTTTGCTGAATAAGACGGAGAACCTTTTACTACTTTTTCAAGTTGATTTAGCGCATAAGAATTAATAATACCTTTTTGGAGTGGCTTTTCAACCTGACGTTCAATGAATTTCTTTGATAACTCATACTCGTTTCCTTCTGCCTTAACAGTACCAATAGACAAAGATGAAACTAATAACCCTACTGCAGCCAACGACAAAATTCCTTTATTACGCACGAAATCCCCTCCGTTTTTTCATTATAAAGAACACCATGCTATACCTATACTACTACATCCTTCCCGGCACGACCATTAGATTCTATAGGCATTTTTCTACAAAAAATACAGGGATTATATAAAAAGAGAAGTAACCACTTTGGCTACCTCCTGCCATCCACTTGTTCTTCAAATTGATATGAAAAATAGCTGAAATTGCAAAAATCGGCCTCAAATTTCACATTTGAACCCCAAAATGACACCTTTCACTACAAAAACGGCTCCAAATTTGATTTTTAGTCGTTCGATTCGTGCTGCCAAAACCGCTATTATGAATGTGCTGGAATTGTTGATTTGGCGGTTGTAAAGCACAAAATAAGCGGTAGAGGGTGTCTGGAAATGACGGGTTTAAAGTCAGGCAATATTGAGGGATTCGAGCAGTTTTCACAATTTTCTTCACTGAAGGAATTGAATACACATATCGAGAAGTGGTTAACCGTTCACAAGCATGATTTTTCTAAAGGGGAATTGGTAGGGTTTAAGCGGCTGGTTCGTTTTTCTTCAAAATTACCTGGCGTATGCAATGCCAAAATTGGAACGGTCTTAAAAGCGATTCACGAAGAATACCACCTTAATGGAATCTCGCGCTCAACCTTTAAACGAATGATACTAAAAGCAAAAGAATTGGGAATTCTAACGGTTTATGAAACTGAAAGAAAGAATGGTTCGCAATCTAGTAATCTATATATCATCAATCGATTTCCTGCAAATGAACCACCTAAAGAGGAAATACTGGACCACCCAAAAGAAACTAATAATCTTTTAAAAACTGAAAAAGATCAAAAGATAAAAGAACGTAAAGAAGAATCGTCCGTATTAGACCATACCTATGTGAGTGACCGAGTTCCACAACCTTTTGTCCAGCTAGTAAAATGCTTTTTTCCTGAAGCAATGACCATCGAAGAGTATTGGAGGACAGTGAATTTGGCTGCGGCTAGCTACAGGTGGGAACTTGATCTACACCAAATCCAAGATGTGGCTATCCAATCCTTCAAGCAGCTCATAAGGAAGTTGAAGTTCAACAGAAATGTCAGGAATCCATTCGCTTATTTTTACGGAATCGCAGAGAATAAGTTTTGCGTGCTTTTTCATGAAGTACTTAGGGATAAGTATGATTTATCTGATGCGGAAATGGAGTTTAGTCTTGGTTTGAGCAAGAATTACTATTCTATATCATATGACCGTCAAACATATCTTCCGAGAAATTGGGCGAGGATAAATCAAGCCAGCCGACACTCCCTATATCCAATGACACTGCCAATTCATGAACGGCCAACCGCAATGCCATTAATATTATAAAAATTCTCAGAGAGCGAGATATCGTAGTTCCATGAGATACACTACTAGGTCGATTCCCATTGTTCTTTATTAATTTTTTCTAAGGGATTGTTGCTTTCTTAAATTCGCTCATTGGGAGTGAAAATTCGCTCATTGTACAACGGAATTCGCTCATTGATGCTTAAAATTCGCTCATTAAACACAATAATTCGCCCATAGACTAGTTAGGCGTATAAAAACGATGAGATTTATTGTTTAAGGGGCAGATTTACACCGAAATGAAGCTTTGATTTGATTGACTTTGATTTAAAACAACGATGTTTGCGTAAAAATGCTTACTTTTTAAGCACAGAAATCCCCTCCACTTTGTGTGAAGGGGACATATTGTTAATATTTTATTCAATCAGTACCGAAATCTTCATTCATTTGAATCAATATATTTCACGATTTTCTCGCAAATTTCATGGGTAATCAGTGAATCATCAATAGATGGTTCCGGTGTGTTATTATTTTGAACGCAATCAATAAAATGATCTAATAATTGATAAAAGCCGCGTTTATACAGGGTTGGCTCCCAGTCACCGAATTTTGAAATATTTATTTCTTTATTATGATAGTGAGTTGTTTCTACGAGACTGTTTACGACGTATTTATCATGTCCAGTCATGTACTCAATGATTTCTTCTGTGACACCGCTATTTCTGTTCATGATCCCGATAACGGTACATCCTTCTCCAATGAGTGTGATGACCAAATGTTCAAGCATTTCACCATTTTTAAGGTACTCTACCTTGACATCTTTGACCTCTGTATCCATCAAAAACCTGAGTGTATCGACAACATGGATAAAATCTTCCACAACAAACCTTCTTACAAAGTCTGGAGCTGAGAATCTATTTTTTTGCATGATAATTAAGTTGGCTTTTCCCTTTTCTTTCAGCTCTTTGACTTTCGGTATAAATCTTCTATTAAAACCAACCATGGCAATCTTACCGTTCTCTTTTGCAAGCTTGGCAATTGTTTCAGTTTCATGAAAATTCATCGAAATCGGCTTGTCTATGTATGTATGGATCCCATTTCTTAGTAACGTTTCAGCTATTTCAAAATGGGCCTCTGTCGCTGTACTCACAATGGCTGCATCGATGCCTATCATGATTAGTTCTTCTACAGACTGAACCTTTTCTTGAATCCTATATTTTCTTGATAAGCTGTTTAACGTGTCTTGATTTCTTGTACAAAGCACTAATTCAATACCTTCTTTTTCGGAAAGAACAGGTAGGTAGGCTTTTTTAGCAATATCACCTAATCCAATAATTCCAATTTTCATCTTCTTCACTCCATTATAGGCACTAATGAAAATTATACTGTTATAGACATTATTTATCAATTTGGCAAAGGGCGTTTAAACACCCACCTACCAGATTAAAAAAACGAATCGGATAACCGAGTCGCCTTTTTTGGGTAATTGAATTTTCTTTTTATAATAATACTTTTTTGTGATGTTTTTTATCAAATCATACTATTTAACTTTATCTACCTGTTCAATTGCATGTAGTTCATAAATCTTTCAGCCGTTAGTACTATATGGATCACTGACCTTCACCTAAAGCAAGTGGCAGCCTAACCTCAGCCGTTGTACCGTGATTTTCTTTACTTTCAAATGTCAGTGTTCCTTTATGTTGTCTGATAATCCTGAAACAGGTCATCACCCCTAATCCCGTTCCTTTTTCTTTGTTGCTATAGAAAGGTTCACCTAGTCTTTTTAATCGTTCTTCGCTTATTCCGATACCATTATCCCTTATCTGGATGGTGAAATATTCTTGATTGATAAAAGCTTTGACTCTTATGAAACCATTATTCTTTTTATCCGTTGCTTCAAAACTATTCTTGCAAAGATTGATTAATACTTGTTTAATTTGATTGGCATCACACATAACCAATGGGAGGTTCGGTTCCATTTCAACTGAAAAGTCAACATCATTAAGGATTGTTTCTGATTCGAGTAGTGTTTCAATTTCTTTTAACATTGAAGGGATCTGAACTAACTTAGGTTGAATTTCTTGTGGTTTGGCAAGTGAAAGAAATTCTTTTATGATCTCCTCAATCCGATTAAACTCCGTCAGGATGACGTCAAAGTATTCATTTTTTACGAAACCTTCTCGGAATAATTGGATAAACCCTTTTATAGATGTTAGTGGATTTCTAATCTCATGTGCAACCCCTGCGGCCAACTCACCAACTAATGACAACTTCTCAGCATTCAATAGCATTTCTTCCGCTTTTCTTTTCTCTGTAATATCTTTTCCTACAACCATAATGTGTTCAAATTCGTCATTTTCATCTACGACGGGGGTTCCTGTACAATCAAATAATTTCCATTCACCATTTGCATGTAACAGCCTCAGCTCAGCTTTTGCAGGTAATTTAGTCCTGATCACCTCCGCGAATTGGTCCATGGCCCCATCCACATCCTCAGGATGAATAAGATTTAACGTACTATTTCCTTCAAAATATTCTGGTGAGTAACCAAGGACGGATTCGTGTGATGGGGATGCATAGATTCCTTTCCCCTTTAAATCGAATAAAATAATTAAATCTGTCATGTTTTCAGCAATCAACCGATATTTACTTTCACTCTCAAGCAAGGCTTTTTCAGCATTCTTACGGTCGGTAATATCGATACATGAACCAATTACCTCCACTACTTCGCCACCACGTTTAATGGGTCTTAACGCGGCTAGATAAGAGATTCCATTAAGTTTCTCTTCATAATGAACATGTTCTTCCCCATTCCACGCTCTTTGGTAGTATGCTTGCTTATTCTCTGCCATCTCTTTCGGAAGAAAATCACTCAACTGTTTTCCTACTACAATACTCGGAATAAGGCCTAAGCTATACAATAATTCACCATCACACAAGGTGTGAATAAATTTACCGTTTATTTTTTTATATTTAAAGGTCATTCCCTGCTGCAGGCGAATCGTTTCATTTAATTCTTTTTTGGCGATACGTACTAATTCTTCGGACCACATGCGTTCATTAACATCCTGCGAGATTCCATAATCCTTGACTATTTTCTGAATGCTAACGATCGAATTTTCTAATTCGTTTGCTGAAAGTGGTTTGGCGAATAGAAACCCTTGTCCTTCATCACAAAGATGTTCTTGCAAGAACATTAGTTGCTTCTTTGTTTCAATTCCTTCAGCAACTACGTTTAAATTCAAATTATGGGCCATTGAAATAATGGTTTTTACAATCGTTTCATCATTCGGATTATTTTGCAGTCCCCGTACAAAGGACTGATCAATCTTCAAAGTATCCAAAGGGAATTTTTGTAAATAATTCAAAGAACTAAAACCTGTCCCAAAATCATCAATACTAAGGCGAACTCCAATCTTTTTAAGCTTTTGTAAGGTTGTAATGGTGCGTTCTATATTCGCTGTTATGCTTTCGGTAATCTCTAATTCTAAATATTGGGGCTCCAGCCTTGTCTCGTTCAGGATCCTAGCAACTGTTTCATCTAAATTAGAAAGTGTAAATTGCTTGGCTGATAGATTGACAGAAATCGTGGTGGTAAATCCTTTTTGCTGCCACTCTTTATTTTGCTTACAAGCAGTGTATAAAGCCCACTCACCAATAGGAATAATTAATCCTGTTTCCTCTGCAATAGGAATAAAGGTTCCAGGTGCTACCTGGCCCCATTCTGGATGATTCCAGCGGATTAAGGCTTCTACACCTACAATTTTTCCTGTTTTTAAACTCATTTTCGGCTGATAATGGAGGAGTAATTCCTCTTGTTGAATCGCTTTATGAAGATCCATTTCCAATGCCAAGGGATTTATATTGGAAGCCTGATTATTCGATGAATAAAACTTAAAATGATTTTTCCCTTCCTTTTTAGCTTGGTACATGGCAAAATCAGCATGCTTAATTAAGGTTTCCACCGTTTCTCCATCTTCTGGGAATATACTGACCCCCATGCTCGGACGAGCATAGATATCATAATTTTGAATCCTAAATGGAGCAGCCACCACATCCACAATTCTCCTGCACACTTTTGCAGCCACATCTCGATCAGCGTCTTTCAGAATGATAATAAATTCATCGCCGCCTTGCCTAAAAACGATGTCTTTATCTTTTAAAGAAAAGGTAAGCCGTTTGGCTACTTCTTTAAGCAAATCGTCTCCTGTATTGTGACCGAGGGTATCATTGACCACTTTAAACCGATCAAGATCCATAAATAAAACAGCCAATTTTTGTTTTCTTTTTGCCGCACTGACCAGTTCGCTTGTTAGACTTGAATTTAACTTATTGCGATTTGGCAAACCTGTTAAATAATCATGGTAGGCCATATGTTCATTTGCTATTTCAATTTCCACTTGTTTCGTAATGTTCTGAGATATCCCAAAAACACCATTAACTTCTCCATTTACGAAAATAGGTGCCATTGTCACATTTAAATGAATGATCGAACCCTTCCGATCTAATATAGAGGTTCTAAAATTTTGTGCCTCTCCTTTAATGCATCGTGTAAAATGATCTAATACTTCTTCCAGTTTTTCAGGGACAATCATTTCCTTAAAATTGATCGGCTTTAATAATTCTTCCTTACGATACCCCGTTACTTCTTCACAAACACTATTACAGCTAGTAAAATTACCGTCTAAATCAAACGAGTATACACTATTGGCATTATGTTCAAATAGCGATTTATACCGTTGGTCATTTTTATCTAATTGTTCAAGTAAGGCTTTCTTCTCTGTAATATCTATTCCAACCGCCATAATGGCTGGTTTCCCATTAAATAGAATTTTGGTTCCAGATGCTTCTACATCTATGGTCTTTCCATCTACGGTAATTAATTTACATTCACTTGGGCCGACTTTTCCATTTACTAACACTTCCTTAAAACGGTCCGATAAGATTTGCCTACTGTCCGGATGAATAAAGTCAAAGAGATCCCTGCCAACCAGCTGATCATCATAAACGGCACCAAGCCCCTCTAATCCAGCTTGATTTACAAGAACTATTCTTCCTTCTTGATGAACAATAATAGGTGTTGGAGAAACTTCTACTAAACTTCGGTATCGGTCCTCACTTTCTATGAGTGAACGATAATTGTTTTCGTTCATTTTAAGCTGTTCTTGTAATTTTAAAGATTCTCTTTTTTGTAAAGTAATGTCATGTACAAAACCGCTTATGGCGATAACCTTTCCCACTTCATCTAAGATTGGATGAGAACGATCTTGCACCCATCGAACCTCACCATCGGAACGAATGATTCGATATTCTACAACTGTTGACTCCCCTACTAATTGCCTGTTGATTGCATCTTCAATCATCCATTTGTCTTCCGGATAAACCGACTCTAACCATATAAGGGGATTCTCGAAGAAATATTTTTGCGGATACCCAAATATGGAAGCAATACCTTTAGAAACCCATAAAGTATCCTCTTGTAAGTCTTTATACCAAATCGTAAGTTCTGGGCTATCGAAAATTTTATGTACTATATTTTCTTCGAATAGGGAAGCAATAGATCCAACATTCATTTGAATACCCCAATCTAAATGTATTAAAAAAATAAGGCTATTTCTTTTAGAAATAGCCGATGAGATCGTATCATTATTCGGTAACCCGGCGATCATCGTTATGGTTTATAACCTTAGACCCGTAGCTTTGCGCCCTCATCTTTCAGTAAGTTTGCCTCTATCGAATTTTATGGTCTAATTACAGTATTTTCTGAAACTATTATACTATTTTTGATCATAAAATAAACCCCCATTGATTAGGGAATATCGGTAAATCCTTCCAAACCTAATTTCCAATTCAAATGAGGATTTATTTATCTACAAAAGATTGATCAATTTTTAATTGATCAAAAGGAAAATACCTCAGATAATTTAAGGAAGAGTAGCCCGTACCGAAATCATCAATTGATGTGACAAGCACTAATTTCAATCCTCAATCCAAATCTCGGTGAAGTCTTCCTCCCCCTCGTCAGGAATAGGTGTTGAATCGCTAGATGACTCATCTTCTTCAGGCTTGTCCGTTTCGTCTGTACCAGTTGGTGGTTTTTCCATTCCCTCCATGTCGGACTTTATTTTTTCTATTTCCTCCTGTACTTCCTCCGTTATTCTGCTAGGTATAACATCTTTTCCATAGGTCGCTCCAATATTGAGGGCACCGCTCAACGCATGAATGCCAATCTGGCCAATGTTATTGTGTTGTTCATATTTATCTAAATAAAATTTATCAATATATAACGTTTTAATAATAGGATTCTGATTCTGCTGGATCTCCTCGCTTTCTTTTTTCTCCCATTTTTCCAGCATAAGATTATGCTTTTCTACTAGTTCTCCTATTTGAATGATGATCCCAGCTTGTACCTCATTAACAGTTTCATAATTTTTCTCCAGCTCACGAACTCTTATGTTTATAAGAGAGGAGAGGGAGTCATTCTGGTCTTGCCCATCGCTCCTATTTTCCCGCGGACGCTCACTATTCGCACCCATAGCTCTTTTTGATTGACTGGCTTTTTGTGACGAAATAATTTCTTGAACCATATTCTCAAGGCGGTCGATCCTCTGTGACAGCTCATTGATTTTTTGTACTTGCAGATTAAATTCTTGTTTATTTTTAACGTTACTTTTGGAGCGAAACTCCTGTTCAGACTTATTTGCTTCCACCTTTTTCTGCTCTGTCCAAGATCTTCTTTCTTTCTCAAGTTTGTCAGTTCCAACCATCGATAGCCGAAGTTGTTTTTCAAATTCCAAAAATTTTTTCATTTGGACTTCCAGTGCATTTATCCGCAAAATTTGCTTATCGTAATCATTTGTACTGTTTATCGAGTTTTCCTTATTGTTTCCGCCGAATATCCCTTTAATAGGCATAGTAAATCCTCGCAAACTATTATTTATTTTCCTTTATGACAACCATCGTCTGAAATGCTGAAGATTGATCATTCAATTGGCACCTGTTCTTCGTTAGTATATTGCCTTTTATAGGAAACGATTAACAAGCCATTACTAAACTTTGCACGAACTTGATTGGGCAGGGCAGGTTCTGGAAGCTGAATGATCCGTTGGAAATCTCCACTATTTCTTTCTTTTTGTACCAGCTCCCCATTCATGATCTCTTTTTTGCTACCTTTTATTAATATCTTTATGCCTGATACAGACAACTGAATATCTTCCTTTAAATAACCAGGCAAATCGGCTACCAATATAACCTCTTCGTCTGTCATATAGATATCGGTTGGAGGAAAATTTTTCCCCCTCACAGGTTCTGAATTTGCTTCCCCAGGCTGACCAAAGTCAAAATTACTTTTCATAAATTCATCAAAGGAGGGCTGCTCAAAAATACCATTCCAAAAGTCATTGGATTGATACTTCTTCGCTAAATCCATCCATTGTAACATCTTATTCATATCCATGTATGGATCCTCCTCAGAAGACTCAGAAGTATAAAGCTGGTCCAATTATTCGTGTTCATCTTATACCATCGTATTTATGATTTATCAAATCATTCATGGAAAATGGATTATTACTAAAAAAATTCAAAAAGATGTTCCTACTACTGTCTCTAAACTTACTGTCCTAACATAATCATCATGGGATCAGCATAGGCTTAAGTATCCCCGGGTTTGAATAGAAAGGATTCTGGTCTATGTTCTTTTTACCAACGACTATAAATATAAAAGGTATAAAACTGAATAATGTTGATAATTTAAGTACCGTATCATTTAATTCAACCATTATTCAGAACAAAAATGTAAGTGCAAAGAAAAACCAAGGATTTGGCCAGCAATTTGCAGATGGTACACTGAGGGCTTTCACCATCTCTTCAACCATTGATAATGAGCTTCAGGATAGCACGTCACAAAAAACAACGAATAAAAATGCGTAGGAGGGTTTTATGTCTGGTCCGATTCCTTACATCAACATCAATATCAATATCATAAAGGTAAACTCTTTTGAGAATGCCTCTGCCATCAATGTCGGGCAAAACCTACTTGCTGAATGGCATAATTCAGACAAAAAAAATATGGGCTTAGGCCAAAATATGGGAGACGGAAGCAACTTTCTTGGTACAAGAAGTTTTGTGGATGACCGTGATCAACTGGATTCCAACTCTACCTTTGACTCGACGTCCAAAATTCCAATTCCAGGAGTGGGCCTATGACATTTGCACCTGCTTCACTTAACATCTTGGGGATTAAAATTAATGCCATTGACCATGGTGCAGTTGTGAATCTAGGGCCAAGTCAGCATCTGGACTTGTATGTCTCCTATAAGCGAAACCAAGGAATTGGAGAACAAAACGGTGACTTTTGCCCGATTCTGTCATCAACTTCTTGGGTGATTGACAATGATGTAGTTGATAGTTCATCCGTAAAATCAAGTATCCTATAGCCATTTGTTCCATCGTCCTAAGCTTGGGGGTATATATTAAAAACTAGGAGTGTTTACATGTTTTTTATTTCTCCGATGGTCATCAATGTGTTGGGTGTTAAAATTAATAGCAATGACAATGGATCAGTCGCCAATACAGGGTCATTACAATTAATTGACCAATTTATATCCTATAAGCGAAATCAGGCATTCGGAGAACTAATTGGTGACTTGTCCCCTGTCAACCTCTCATCCAATACCGTAGTTGACCCCGATGTCAGTGATAGCAATGCAGTTAAAAATAGTGTGGTTTAACACTTTTCCAAGTCAAAATTTATATAGAAAGAGGCGATTTCTAAATATAAATAGAAATCGCCCTTTTCTATTGTCAATTATTTTGAATGGGGGTCTGCCCCCCCAAAAAAAGAACAGTTGGCCATATAAAGACCACTGCTCTTTGTTTCTAATTATTATTTTTTACGAAAAGCAATGACACTCGCAACTACTGAAAGTAAAAGTGCAAACCCTGATAAGATTAAAGGAAGAGAGTTGCTTGTTTTTTCTGTCTTTGTTTTTACTTTTTCAGTTTTTTGAGTTTCTTGGTTCGTACTCTTTGCATCATGATGATCTTCAGTTGAACCTGCTACAATTTCTGTGATGGAATGTGGAGATTGGGAACTTTCATCTCCTGTCCACTCTACAATACTACCATCTTTATAATATTGAAATGCATCCCAAGCTGCTTTTGTTGCATTGTCTGGATTTTTTCCTACAAAGGTAAACTGTTGGAACTGACCTTGCAAAATTCCTTCCCCTGTAGCTTCAAATGTAAATGATTTTACAAGACCATTCGCATCTTTTTCATCAGAATATTTCCATCCTGGAACTGGCTGATACGATTTGATTTCCACTCCTGCCGGCGCTTTAATCGTAACCTTTGTTGTCGGCACATTCTTTTCAACCGGAACCTTAACTGTATACGTTTCCCACGCACCTGTTGTAGATTGTTTAGGCACTACCGTAACGTGGGCACTTGCTACACTTGCAAATAAGAATAATCCTAAAAAGGTTGGTATTACTAGTTTAAAAACTTTCATGTCTTTACTCCCTCTATAATGAACTTGATAATATTAATTTACATTAGACAGGGTTAAACTACATATGACTCATAAGGGCTATTTTCTTTGAAAAGTGTGACATAATTTTGACAGAGATTTTTTAAACATTATGTTCATGTTACTATTAGGATAAGAAATTCAAGAATTTTAGGGGAATTATCAATGTTATACAGAGATCTTAAATGGATTACGATTTTAATTCCCACCATTCTTATTGGTGGATTTGAGTTTTTACGGCACAGCGGCCCTTTCCTTCAAGGCATGTCAATGGAGACAGGAAATTATTTTATTACAATTTTAACATTTATCGTTTCCTTCGCTTTTTCGAACTGGATGTTTAAGACGATTAAGGAACAAAACCATCGCATCTCTGCAGAACGTGAAATACGTGCTATATACGAAGAACGTGAAAGGCTGGCAAAAGAATTACACGACAACATTGCCCAAACGTTATTTTTATTAAATGTTAACTTAAAAAAGGGAAAACTTAATGATGCACAAGGGTTAGTAAATTCCATTGATTCGAACCTCAGACAAGCCATTTACAATTTAAGAACTAGTCCATCTGAACACGTTACTCTATCAAAGAGAATTGAGAGTTGGCTGGATGATTGGAATACGGTTTCTGGTATAGATCTAAAATTTTCAATTAGTATAAATGAAAACTATTTTACTCCTGCAGAAGAAGTTCAGCTGTTTAGTTTGATACAGGAAGCATTCACAAATATAAGAAAGCACTCCGAAGCAAAATGTGCATCCCTTCACTTCAAAACCCGTCCAAATGAATGGAAGCTAATCATAGAAGACAATGGAAAAGGATTTTTCGAAAATGAAATTTTGCCAAGCAAATACGGGCTTCTTATGATGAAAGAGGGAGTATCCAAATTAGGAGCTGCCATCGATATTTCCTCTGAAAAAAATCTTGGCAGCAAAATAATAATTAAAGGGGTCAAGAAACAATAATGGAAAATTACCGGATTTTGATTGCGGATGATCATCCTCATGCACGTCTTGCCATCACCGAAATGCTGGAGGGGGATTCTCTATTTTCTATTGTGGGGCAGGCAACGAATGGAAAAGAAGCGATTGAGCTCTGTGAAAAACTGCTTCCAGATATATTATTAATAGATATTCATATGCCCGTTTTGAGTGGATTGGAAGCAACGAAAATAATAAAAGAAAAACTCCCATATATAAAAGTTATCATTTTAAGCGTATCAGATTATATCGAGGATTTATTTACTGCTATACAGTATGGAGCTCAAGGGTATTTACTGAAAAACATGGATCCGGATGATTGGCTCCAATACTTACGCTCTATTATAGAGGGGTCTAATACAACTGCTAAAGATTTTGCAGGAAAACTTCTCTATCAATTTAGAGAACGGGATTTACAAAACACTCCATCCATTAGTTCCTTAACTCCTCGTGAAAAAGAAATACTTCTATTAGTTTCAAAAGGGTTAACAAACAAACAAATAGCTGAACAACTGTTTATTTCTGAGAATACCGTAAAGAACCATATAAAAAACCTTTTGGAAAAACTGAATCTAGAAAATCGAGTACAGCTTGCTTCATATGCTTTAAAATATATCACAAAGTAGTTAAGCCAATAGCAACTTCACCCTATAAATTTATTCTTCTAAAAAAGACTATCAATCTTCGACAAAATCATAGGCGAGACAGGCACAAGGATCATCCGTTATTTAAATGAAAAAAGAACCCAAAATAAACTCGGATTCGTTTCTCCTAATAAGACTGAAAGGTCCTTCGCCTCTCTAACGCCCTCTAACGTGTTAAACTTTAGCTGAGTGGGGGTCTGACCCCATTATTCCCACTATTTGTTCCTGTTTTGAGCGTATAACAAGAAAAGGCGATACAGTATCCGTTAGGACGTCAATACTTTGCCATGCCAAGTATTCAATCTTGTTTACTTCGATAAAATGAACTTCTTGCTTAAAGCCTTCCAATCGTTGGCCCATTTCTACTAGAACCCGCGGGTTCATGTTAATTATAAATATGTCTACTTTGCTTTCCACATCTGATGCATTTACTAGTGTAATAATTATACTTATGCCGCCTGCGAAAGAAACACAGGATAAATTTTAACCTCAATTAGAACAACAATTACTTCACCTGTGCACAACCAGGAAAGTCATTAAACGACACCCATTCGATTAAATTCAATATAAGCTATACTAATCAAACGTTTGGTTGTAACAGCTGCAAGTACTGGAAAATAATAATTTCCTCTGTAAATGATGCAAGAGAATTGTCGAGATTCGCTTGAAAATTTCGCAGGAAATAATCCATTATTCAACAAAATCAGATCCGTTTCTTGCAATCTCCCATTATTCGATTAAAACATACCCGTTTAGAAACTACACAAACGTTTGATTAGAAATAGCCTCAGCATGCATTATTTCTGAGCTCCTATTAGTTAGTACACGTAAAGAATGTCAAAGGATGTGTTCAAAATGGGCGGTAACCCTATCTGTTTTTATATTTACATAGTGAATTTTAGGCAGAAAGACTGAATGAATAAATTCTAAGTAGCATAATGATAAAAAAAGCTGATCGGAGTTGATGGCTTGGCCAATTTCATTCCAGAAAAACTATCTGTTGAATACATGGATGGTCTTACGGCTACAGAACCTGTTATTCCAAGATATTACACTCTTACTCACTCTGATGTAACTGGGGAACTATTTTTAGCCATTGGAAAGCAGTATTCCTGGGATAAAATCAATCCATTGAGGGACGAGGTATTAGGTGAATGGAGAACAAACGGAATTTCCTTACACTACTGTGTTTATTTATATATAGATCAAGGAGAACTGAAACAAAATGTAGCAGCAAAACGCACGGAAATATTTAGGCGTGAATTATCGCTTGCGTTAACAGCGATTCGATACGGCGATCGTTTTTTATTCAACGCATACCCAACTCTAGATCAAGCTTCCATAATAGTGAATTTTATGTCCGCCTACCCTCAATTTGCTAAACAAGAGAATTGGGGAAATTTCGGCAGTCTTTCCAAATAGAAACCCCTCTGATATCCCATTAAATCAAAGGGTTGATGAGAAGGGGCTCTAAAGTTCCTTGACTAGATAATATCTAAAATGGTTTATTGGGTTCGTATGTGGGCTGCTGATTTTCCGCCTGGTATTGTTGACTCTTGGCTAAACCTTTTTGGACATTTTCGTCTAATGAAAATTCTGTATCACCTTTTCTAAATTGATTGGCTAGATTTTGGGCTGCAATCACTTTCTGCTGTTCACCTTTTACTTCATTAGAATTTTCCATAATATTTCTCTCCTTTGTTATAAACATAATTTTATTGATTTACCAAAGGCAGATGAATTATTCATTTATCAAAAAAAACCGTCTCTTAATAGGAAACGGTTCAGCGAAATTAACTATATGAGCGGGTCTATGTTCCTTTACAATGGCTGCCTTATTGTGTAACACCCACACACTTTACTCTTATAGTATTAAGTAACCAGCGAAAGTAAAATAAGCTGCGATTTTTCTGTTAGATGCAGAATTTTACTATACAAAAAAATGCAAGGCACCGGTACTCCCGAGAAAAAATTTCACTTTTTTCGAGTCAATAGGCGGAATTCCTCCGTCTATATAAAGCTATTTCTAATGATAATTACCAATTAAGCAGAATTTTTCCGTTATCTATTAAACTAGGGGCAGTTAGTGAAAATCCAATGATTTCAAAAGCCTTTGGTTGGAGAGGATTATGGGATGAGAGAGCTATTTTTCAGCAAATTTCCCTATCAATCAAACGTTTGATTAAAACAGCTTCATCCCTTGGTAGGTAACGCTCAATCATGCATGAGCCAAAAATAATTTGTAGAAAAATAACAAAAAATTAGTCGTTCCCTAGCGAAAAGTCAAAAGGCGACACCTTTTCGACGAAATAACAAAAAGGCTATACTAATCAAACGTTTGATTGAAACAGCCACAGGGACTGATTTATTAGAATTCCTCCTACAAAGTGTGTGCAAAGATTGTCGAGAGGAATAAATTAATTTCGCAGGAAATATCCCTTTATTCCACAAAATTAGATAGGTTTCTCATAAGCTGGGGTCTGACCCCCGAATCAACAAAAAAACACACCCAGACAGCAAGAATTACCTGAATGAGTGTGTGTTTTGCTATTATTGGTTTTTGATTGAAACTTTTAAAGCGATTTCATTTAATCTCATCCCACTTTATCAGTTTACAGGGAAAATAAGCATAGCACCTGCACACAGCACAATTATACGGATCAGGTACATAGGTACTGAGAACAACCAGAACTGTGAAAGCTTATATTTACCCATGCCTAAAATCATTGCAGGCATACCATCGATTGGCATGTACCCGCCGTTCCATCCAGATACTACAACTGCAACTGCGGCAGCAACAGGATTAAGTCCCAAACTAAGGCTAGTTGCAATAGCGATTGGCGCAAAGATGAATACAGAACCCATATTTGAACCAGTAAATGTAGCACAGGTACTAGTTAGAAGTGCAAAGATCAAGATAAGAATGAATGGACTGATATTAGTACCTAATGAATCCGCCACAACCTTTCCGATCATAGCAGTAAATCCAGAGTTAGCCAGAGCGTCAGCAACACCGATCACACCGGCCATCATAAGGATTACAGGTGCACCCATATTGTCGCGAACTTCCTTGAAGTCAAGTACGTTGATGATTAGTAAGACTGCTCCTGCAAGACCAGGGATTACATAGGAAGCATTGCCCAATTGGTTCATAAGCATCATACCAATAACACTAAGAACAAATAGAGCGATGGTAGTGTATTCTTTCCATACAGGCATAGCCACCATATCAGCCGTAGCCGCCACCTCATCCATGACGGAATCTTCCGAAATTGGATGATCTGGTAGAAGACGATAAGCAACCAAACTCCATGCTAAGAACCCAAGAGCCAGGATGAGATTCACTACAGCAAATTTCGTCATTGAAAGCCCGTCATGATAACCTGCCGTTTCCAGTACGCTGACAGTAACACCATAGAAGAGTGCTACATTGAAAGGAATCAAAGGGTGGTTAGTAGCAAACCCCAAAGGCATCATCAGTTTAGACGTAGGCATTTTTTTATTGTAAGGGATAGTAGATATCAAAGATAAAATGAGTACATAGTAACCAGTGGCACCGGCACCTGGTAAACTGGCACCAAGCATAACTACCACAAGCAAAAGAGCATAGCTCTTATAACCGCCTTTATTTACCAAAGCAAGCATAGAGGCCTGAACCTTACCAATCAAGCTAGTCTTCATTAGTCCCGCCATAACAACCATAAAGCCAGCAATCATGATAACACTTGGGTTAATGAAGCCTGCGAAAGCCTGCTGAACAGTAGACAAACCGGTGACTACTAGCAGAAGGCAGGCCAGGATTGGTGGTGCACCAAAGGCCATCTTGTCTGACATAATCAATCCAATCATTAGGATCAAGATACCAAGGGCAAGAATCATGTGCAATGTCATATCTTATTTCTCCTCTCTTAATAACCAAGTTAACTTGATAGTTTGTTAAATTGGTTTTATCCCAAAGCGGTCAGGTGATAACTTACGATCTAACTGATTTCTCCAGATGTAGGATTGTAAACCCCTTCATTTTCACGTTTTTCACCATATATATCTTCAACTGAAAAACTATTATATTTTACACATAATCTATTCTTATATGCGTACACTAAATGTAATCGTCTCTCTGCATCTTGATAAATAGTAGGATATTCAAATTGTGAATTATTCGTTTTATTCTCTGTTCCAATGAAACCTTCTGCGTGTTCAATAATTCGACCGATTGGCCAAGTATGTCCGCCATCTTCAGACACTGATACTACTACCGGGTTTCTTAATCCAGGCCATGCTACTTTCCCTTTTTCAGGATTATTAGCAGCGTTTGCATTATACGCAATAGCAATGGCACCGTTATCCAATTTAATTGCACTTATACTCGCATTATTATTTGGTAAGATGGTTGGCTCAGGCGCTGTCCAAGAATCTCCGAAATCTTTTGACTCACTTCTATAAATATAATCCGCAAATCTACTTCTCATAAATGCCACTAAATGACCATCTTCTAATTCGATAACATTGGCATGTACTCGTCCGTTACTATCAGGCATGCGTACTTCTTTCCATGTTAGTCCTTCATCATCTGATACTTGAAATACGGTAGGATCGTTTGTAAGACCTAATTCTGAATCTTCACAGATCCACGTGCTAAAGATCCATCTGCCATTACTTAATACTTGAATCGCTTGTCGAACAAATATACCTGGCTGGCTAAATAATACTTCCGGTTCTGTCCATGTTTCACCATTGTCGTATGTTTTCTGATATTTAATAATGGATGTAAACTGCATATTATCTTTACCTGGTTGTCGACCTTCCTGGGAAGTATAGATTAACCAGATGGATTTATCAGGCGCTTGGAAGAATGATGGGTTTTGCTCACTACGCGTATCATCTTGCGAGACAACTTTCGGTTCATTCCACTCCCCCGATTCATGATCAAATTTTGATAATACAATGGAAATATCGGGACTGCCTTCAAATGAACCCGCAAACCATGCACATAATAAATCCCCATTGTCTAACTTGATAATAGATGGTGCATGTGCGGTTGGAAAAGGACCAGATGGAATTAAAGAAAAATCAATATTTGTAAAATCATTATGATATAACTTACCATTTGGAATTGACTGGTTAACTACTAATCTTGTATTACTCATACTAATCACCTAATCACCCTATCTTTCTGATTAAATTTCTATCTTAATTACCGCTTTCTTATATTTCGTCGCTTGATTTATATGTTTTAACGCTTTATGTCCATCGTGAGGCAGACAAATATAGGCCATACCCTTATCAATTTTCATGATTTCTTTCGGACTGCCGTTTAATCGAACTACATCCTTTTCCGCATTATATTCAACCTCTACTACTAATTCATTAATGGGGGTCCAGGCAACATATTCCGAACCACCCAAAACAAGTTGAATATCCATATATTTTTTATGTGCTTCAAAGGTTCCTTCATCGATAGGATTCGTAGTACCTTCCTGAAAGAACAAATAACCACCATCAAAATCAAATTGCTTATGATAATCTAGTTCGACTTCATTTAATCTCTCTAAACCGTTGGCGATTTTTGGATTTAATGATCTATATTCATCTAAATTTTCTATTAAATCTATTATCACACAATTCACTTCGTTTCTTAATTAGCATTATTTGCTAGCTGTACCGCGTAATCAATGGCATTTTCAAGACTAAGTTCACTCGCAGTCATCTTACCGGCTTGGTCGAATGCTGTTCCATGATCAACTGAGGTTCGGATAATTGGTAATCCCAATGTAATATTGACTCCAGAAACTTCTTTCCATTTATTTTCTTCTTTATCATATACAAACCCTAAAAGTTTTAATGGGATATGTCCTTGGTCATGGTACATGACCACAACGATATCATACATTCCACCACGAGCTTTTGAGAAAACAGTATCTGCAGGTAATGGTCCGAATACATTAATCCCTTCACTTTTAGCTGCTTCAATAGCAGGGATGATCTCATCAATTTCTTCCGTACCAAACAATCCGTTTTCTCCACAATGTGGATTTAATCCCGCCACTGCAATCCTTGGATTTTCGATCCCCAAGTTTAAACAAGCATGATGTGCAATGTTTATTACATCTAATACTCTCTCTTTTTTAACTAAATCGCAGGCTTGTCTTAAAGAAACATGCGTTGAAACGTGAACCACTCTTAAATCACCATCAGCTAACATCATAGAAAATTTATTCGTATTTGTAAGCTCTCCATAAATTTCAGTATGACCTGCAAAGTGATGCCCTGCTATGTTTAACGCTTCTTTATTTAATGGATTCGTAACGGTAGCATCTACTTTCCCTTCAAGGGCTAATTGAATGACTTTTTCCACATAGAGATATGCCGCATTTCCAGCCACACTAGACACTTCACCAATCGGTAATTCATTTCCATCTACAGAAGCTAAGTCAATGACATCCATTGTTCCCCATTCATACAATCCATCTTCCGGTGTAGTAATGGCATTTACTTTCAAATTAATCTCTGGGTAGTTCTCTAAATATCTCTCGACAATACTTTTATCTCCAATTAGTAAGGGGTTACATTTCTCATATAAGCCTTTCTTTTGAAAAGCTTTGATTGAAATTTCAGGTCCGATACCTGCAGGATCACCCATTGTTATTCCGATAATTTTTTTCATAATGTCCTCCTAACTAACTACTTCATTCCTAATTCAATATTTTCATTTAATACTGATTTTAATGCTGTAATTCCTTCATCAGACACTTGATTAAATGGTGCTCGGCACTTCCCTACCGGATAGCCTAGTAGTTCAACAGCCGTTTTTACCACAGTATTTGGATTCGCAAATTTAAAACAATCTCTGAAACTTCTGATAGAATCTTGATATTTACGAGCTTCTTCGATATCACCATTAATAAATTGTTCATATATTTGTGCCATAGTAAACGGATAAACATTAGAACATCCTGCAATTCCGCCAGTTCCCCCAGCAAGCAGCGTCCATAATATTAAGGAATCATTACCTGATAAGACAGAAAAATCTTCTCTATTTCTTGTTCTTTCAATATATTGAAGAATAGTATCAAAGTTTCCACTACTATCTTTGACACCAACAATATTGTCAATTTGACTTAGTCTTTCAACCGTCGCAGGTTGAATAGAATTACCCGTTCTAGCTGGAATATTGTATAAAACAATTGGCATATCAACCGCTTCAGCAACTGTTTTAAAATGAGTATAGATCTCTTCTTGAGTGGCTGTTGCAAAATAAGGTGTAATGATTGATAGGTAGTCTACACCAACACGCTTTGCTTCTAGTGACAAGCGAATGGTATCTTGAGTTCCAACTAATCCTGTGGATGCATAAACTGGAACTCTCCCGGCTACTGTATCGACTACTGTTTCCATGACTTTCACTTTTTCTTGTTCACTTAAAATATAACCTTCCCCATTCGTACCAAACGCAAAAATACCATGAACACCATACTCAATGACTCTATTCACCTGATTTACGAGTTCTTCATAGTTAACTTCTTCATTGTCATACATGGGTGTAACAATTGGTGAAATAATTCCTTTTAATTTGTTTTGCACACGAATCACTCCTACATAATTTCTAGATAAATTTTACGAGCATCTTCTGGTGTTACTTCTCTCATATTATTCACAAGTAATCTTTGAACTTCCATTCCAGCCTCAACTAATCCTTCAAGATCTTCCTCCGGCACATGGAAAGTTTTTAAGCTAGTTGGAATTTCAAGTGTTTTCACAATGTTTTCAATTAAATCAATGATATATTTTGACTTTTCATTTACAGTTAATTCTTCATCTTTTTCCTTTACCACTCGATCATAGGCTTTAGCTAATAGGTCTTTAATAACTGGCTCATTAAACTTCATAACTGGTGTTAGTAGAATTGCGTTAGAAACACCATGTGCAATGTGATATTTTCCACCTAAAGGATAAGACAAGGCATGAACAGCAGTAGTCCCTGAAGAAGTAATCGCTACCCCAGCATAGAAAGAACCTAATAACATATTACGCTTCGCTTCAAGTGCATCTGGATTTGTGCATGCTTCAATAATGTTATTCATAATTAAATCTAATGCCTCTAGTGCAAAGGTATCACTGATTGGGTTAGCTTTTTTTGAAGTAAAACATTCGATAGCATGTGCTAGAGCATCAATACCTGTTGCTGCAGCAATTGGTTTCGGTAAATTTTTTATCATTTTGCTTTCTAAAATAACATGGTCAGCAATTAATTCACCATTTACAATACCAACTTTTAAATTCTTCTCAGGTACACCTACAATACTATTAGGAGTTGCTTCAGATCCTGTACCAGCTGTGGTAGGAATCATTAATGTTGTCACTTGTTTTTTAGCTACTAACGGATCCTCTAGTAAATCTTTTACAGTATAATCATCAGTCGATAACACGGATGCTAATTTAGCGATATCCATAACACTTCCGCCACCAACTGCAATGATAAAATCAGAGTTCAATGCTTTAAAATGTTCAACAACCTCTTGAGCTTCAATGTAAGATGGCTCTGTTGGTATATCAGATAAGATTTCGTACTCAATATCATTCTTTTCAATAATACTGATGACTTCCTCTAGCAATCCGACTTTAAGGATGCCTTTATCTGTAAAAATCGTAATTTTTGTCACACCGTCTTTGATAATTGTATGGAGGTTTTGCATGGCATCTGAACCTGCAAACACATTTGTTGGCATTTTTAAATTATATTGATTTAACATAATACACATCTCCTTTGTCACTTATCAATGCATCTAATTTAATAAATAGATCTTCATCACCAAATCCGCCAGATTTAGTAATGACATAATGTTCTTCATCCTTAAAATCAATGCTGCCAAGAACAATTCCAGGGAATAATTCTTTCAGAGGTTTAATTTCAGTAAGCCCCAATACTCTCATCGATTGATATAATGTATCTCCACCTGTAAATAAAATCGTTCGCTTAATACCATTTGACAAAAGATTCTTTACTAAGTATCCAAGTGACTGTCCGATCCTAAATCTTAGTTCGTTTCCTTGATCAGGCAGTTGATATACTTGATCTGTCGATACATTCCCAAATGTTTCAAACATGAAAGGTTGTTCAATTTTTAAATATTGATGGATATTTTCTTGCCCTTTTACTGTATCCCAATATTGTTTATCCCAAAGTTGCTCTATCGTTAAAGATACTCTTTCAAATCCATTCACTTCCGCAAATCCGATTTGCTTTTTTGTTACTGGATTCACACTTCCACATACAATCAATAATGGAAGTTTAATATCGTTTTGAGTGGTATCCCTATTTTTAAAGATTATTTTTGCTAATGCTTTAGCAAACCCAGCACACCCCACCGTTATATTTAATGCATCATTCATTAATAGCTCATTCCCTAGAGATAACATCTCCTCATCAGAGTGAGTTTCTATTAACAAAATGCTTTCTTCTTTTGGGGGAATTTCATATTTTTTTGTAATATAAGTTGTTAAATCTGCTTCTTTTAGTAGAAGAGATGGGATATGGCTTTCAGTTACTGGTTCGTACGGATCTTGTCCAAAAACGCTTTCACTTACTGGTATTGAATCGATAAGTAATAATCCTTCACGACTAAAGCGATTTTGTTCTGGATACGCCGGTATAAATGGAATGGATACATCTTCGAAAACATCACTCAAAGCTTTTAACTCAGAAGCTACATTTCCTCTTAATGCTGAATCAACTTTTTTAAATATATATGGAATAGTTTCTTCTTTGGCTTTTAAGGCGATCTTCTTGATCACTTCATAGGCTTCAGATTTCTTCAAATATCTTGTTTCAGTATTGAAGACAAGTACTTCTAATTGATCTGTAGTTTCACCAAATTCAAACTCTAAATCAGAGGTCACTACAGTTTTAACACCATAATTAGAGAATTGGACTCCAGTATCAAGTGCCCCCGTAAAATCGTCAGCCATTATAAGTACCCTTATCATATGTTCACCACCTACTTTATAATTGAATTATAGGTTTATACTCTATCTAAAAAAATATGATATTCATAATTATTGTTACATTTTGAAACTCTTATATTGAAAACGTTACCACAATTCAAAGATTCACGTTATAATGTTTAAATATGAAACATATAAGGAGGTTCGCTTAAAGAATTGAGTAAAGAAAAAGGGAAAGAGTATAATTTCACTCTTTCCCTCAATAATTATGCTGCTTGTCTTTCTTTAACTTTTCTTGCATTTCTTTGGTTTTTAACAAAACCTGCTCCAAGTATCATGGCTGTTACGATAGCTAGAATCGCATAAGACATAGTCCCATGTGGAAGATCAACTAATTTATCTAAACTTTTATCTTTTAAAATCATCTCTCCAGCGGTCCAAGTAAGAATACCAGCCCCAATATAGATAATGATCGGATATTTTTCCATCAAGTAAACAAGAAATTTAGAACCAATAATCATAAGCGGAATACTTATAGCAATCCCAGCAATTAATAGACCCATATGACCACCAGCAGCCCCGGCAACAGCAACAACATTGTCCAAGCTCATGGTTAAATCGGCAACCGCAATCGTAACAACTGCTTTCCAAATAGAGTTATGACTCTTTATGTGAGCATCTTCCTCTTTACCTTGGTCCAATACTCCCCATGCGATATATGCCAGCAATAAACCAGCAACAGCATGAATGTAAGGTATCCCCATAATCATCAGAACAACCGTAGCAAGGATAATACGGGCAATAACAGCAAATGCCGTACCAGCGAAAATCGCTTTATTTTGTAAATCTTTAGGTAATGATCGTGTTGCCATGGCAATGACTACAGCATTATCACCAGATAGAATAATATCAATCATGATGATTTTTAATATTGTTATAATTACTTCTGTCTCCATTTATTAAAACCTCTTTCTGCTCATTAATTATTGTCAGCTTGTCCTAATGCAATAGATAGTTTTCTTACAGTCTGTCTTTTAAGAACTGATAGGCCATTTGATCAGCTTCATTTCCCATCGTTGGGCCATGATTAGCCTGAGAAACCGATAAATACATCGCGTCCGCATTAGAAGACACGAGGGCTTTGTAAAGACTTTCGCTTTGATCAATAGGCACAAGTGGGTCCTTTCCACCGTGCAAAATCATCATCGGTGGACAATCGGCACTTACATATGTAATCGGACTACACTTTTTTGCTAGTTCGATATACTTCCAATCTGGGTCACTAGTATCGCCTCTTTCTAGCAATTGATTCAAATCTGCTAACGATTTTCCAGTTTCATTATATCCAAGAATTTGGGTTATCACATGATCTATGGATTTGCCTGCCTGATCGACTTCGGTTCCAGACAAATTCTTTATGGCTTCATTCGCGTCGTTCCTGAGGAGTGCTACTAGGTCGGATGGCGCATAAAAAATTGTTGCTGCCTTTACTGAACTCGTATATTCTTGGTTACCGCCGACATCGCCTTCCATCTCACTGCAATTTGGGCTCATTGCGACCATTGCGGCTAGATGTCCACCAGCAGAGTTCCCTAACACGCCAATCCGTTCGGGATCGATATGATATTTCACTGAATTTGCTTTTAAAAACCGCACGACTCCCTTGCAGTCGTGGATACACGCTGGGAAAACAGACTGACTAGCCAAGCGATAGGATGGAGATACAACAGTAAATCCTTGCTCTACCAATCTTATAAGTTCCCGACAATATACTGCTTTTTGAGTAACCTGCTTGTATTCTCCATACATCCATCCCCCTCCGAAATAGTAAATGATACATGGGCCTGGCGTTTTTTGGTTTAGATCTTGATAGATATCCATTTTCAGAGTGTATGGCTCCCCATTATCCAGGGTTACCTCAGCAAAGGGAACATCTTCGTAGCGCGGCGTACGCCCCGGTGGACATAAAGGTTTTACTTTAGGTAGTTGTTGTTCCATAAATTTTCCTCCCTATAAATTTTCGCACGCTATTACCAAATCAATTGCAATAATTGTCAGAAGCCCTGTTCCATTTATCTTCCCCATGTATAAAAAGTAAAATATAAAAGAGACCTTCGCCTGCTAATTAGGCAAAGGTCTCGCTAAGCATAAGTTTATGCCAACAAAGCCGATGGAGGAACCCATTGCGCTTTGTTTCAGGATATACCTGACGCTACTCCCCTTTACGAGGATTCATATTGTCCCTCTAGGAAATACAAAGGAACGACACCCATCCCTACTATTTAATTATAGTTTTATACTCTACCTAAAAAAATAAGATAATTATTATTATCGTTACATTTTGAAACTTTTCTATTGAAAACGTTAACACGATTCAAAAATTCGTGGTAAACTGTCTAAATAAGAAACACATAAGGGGAATATATATGCAAAATATAACAAAAATCCTTGGTATCGCACCTTACGAAGAGTTAAGAAAATCAATGGAAAATGTAGGATCTACTTTCTCTAATATTTTGCTAAATACGTATACTGGTGATTTACAAGAAGGAAAAAATCTAGCCCTGGAGGTAATTCATAACGATTACGATATTGTCATATCAAGAGGAGGTACAGCTGAGTTAATTAGGAAGAATATATCTATACCGGTTATAGATGTTTCAATATCCGTATATGACATTCTAGGAGCAATCAAACTAGCAAATAACTACACTTCTAAATTTGCTATCGTAGGTTATTCAAGTATTACTGAAACGGCACATCTAATTTGTGACATATTAGACTATTCTGTGGAAATATATACGATAGATGATTCAAGTGATACGTTAAGTCTGCTAAAATCACTGAAAAACAAAGGGATTAAATTAGTTCTTTGTGATGCAATAACGAATAAACTAGCATTAAAAATTTCTTTAAATACGATCCTTATTACATCAGGCAGTGAAAGTATTAAACGTACATTCGAACAAGCAATAGAGTTAAATATGCATCTTCAAAAATTAAAACTACAAAACAACTTACTTACAGAAGCTATTGAAAATTTTAAAACGGACTGCTTAATTTTATCCAGTCAGTTTGAATTGATTTATTCAAGTTTAGATACAGAAATTAATGACTCAATCTATAATTATTTGCTTCATAAAAAAGATACTACTCCATTTAATGAATCACATACTTTTTATCATTCAGTAAACAACACTCTATATAACTTAAAAGTAAATAGTTCAAATAAGGCAAATGATGTTTTTTATATTGTAACTGTCCAAAAATCTGTAACACCTATCATGAATTCTAAATTCGGTGTTACCTATGAAGATAAGTCAGAAGTGGAACAACAATTAAATAATAACTTATATAAAAATCCTATTATCACAGATGTTATTAAGGATAAAATTAAACAAATGAATTCAAATAATTCTCCAATTATCTTACTAGGAGAAAGAGGCACAGGAAAATATACTGTCTCTCAAAGCGTATTCACCAGTCAAAATAATAACAATAATACAATGGTAACGATTAATTCTAACTTACTAAATGATACAATGTGGAAACATCTTTTAAACACTAGTAACGGCCCTTTCCTTGAAGTGGGTAATACCATCCAGTTTAATCACTTTGATAAAATTTCAAATGAAAACTTCGAAAAGTTAATGACTATTATTGAATCTACTAACTTACACGTAAATAATCGACTGATCTTTATTTGCGAAAAAACATCTGAAGGTATTACATCAGAATCCTATAAAGAATTAATGAATCGAATGAGTTCTATAAGTTTCCTTCTACCTACCTTAAGAGAAAGAAAAAATGAAATATCGGCTATATTAACGATGTTTTTAAATAAGGTAAATATTGAAAATAATACGGATATTATCGGGTACGAACCCAATGCTCTGGCTACTCTTTCGCAATATAATTGGCCAGGTAATTTCATACAATTAAAACATGTTCTAACCGAATTAGTTTACTTATCTAAATCGCTATATATAACTAGTAATAATGTCAATAGTGTTTTGGGTAAACAAAAAATTGTTGAAACTATTTCTTATTCAGAAGATGGAATGAATATTCCATTAAACAGCAGCAAAACATTACATGAATTTAGTTTGGATATAATCAAGCAAGTACTTGATCAACATAATGGCAACCAAACTTTAACAGCTGAGCAGCTTGGTATCAGTCGAACAACGTTATGGAGATATTTAAACAAATAAAAAGGGGTCAGTCCCCCATTGCGCGACACTCTTTCGACTAAATACCAGCTCGCAAATTCAAAAGAGTTTGATTATTGTCAAATCATGAGAACTCATGAGGTAGTCTTTTATCGTATACTTGACTATGGATAACCGATTACCTTAAGGGTGGAGAGGATTATGGTATGAGAGTGGTAACAAAGTTTAAAATTGATGCGCTGGAGATTATTAAGATCTACACTGGCAAAAGTTTAACCATTACAGTAGAAATCTTCACCGTTCCTGAAGGCTACAAAAGCTTTGCAACTAATTCCTACGAATGCCATGATTCTCTAACAGGAATCGGATTTCATAAAGGTAAAAAAGAGAGTGTCAAACTAGCCATCAATGATTTACGCCATTTGATGGCTGAGTATGAGGAAGAATAGTATACAGAATTGTTAAAACCATGCTGGATACAGCATGGTTTTTATAGCTTATTAGGTATACCAATACAGTATTTAATATCTGTTGCTTGTACAAACTAACATTATTCTAAATTTTGGAGGGAGTATTTGGATGGAAGACAATCACAAGGAAAATACCAAAATTGTTTCTAATGACGCAATAAAAGGGAAGCCCTATCTTGATATTGATCGTGTAATTACCGAGGGGAAATCTAGACATTCACAAAAAGAAAGATAATCTTAAAACGCCACAGGGGAGGTTAGAGTGGCAAACTGAACCCTCCCCTGGGCTCCTCTTCAGCGGCCTCTACCGTGCGTGACAAGAACGAAAATCGATTTACTCTTCTGTTTCAAAACGCTTATTTATTTTATGATAAAGATCCGTACCTTTAGGGATACTATATAGCTCCTTTTCTCCATCGAATTTTATTCCGATACCTCCACTCGGTTGTTTCCATATACGATAAGTACCTACGATATACTCGTTGCCACTTTCCTTTTTGATTATCTGCTTTTCCATGTTTAGATCTCCCTTAAATTGTTTTGTCAGTATTCTATCTAAATAGTAATTCTTTGACAGATTACTTACAAGTAATTGATTTAAACCACCATTGTCCCGAACCGATATCCTTTCAATCTATTAAATCAAATGTCGATAGCTGTCTTCTTTGGGTGGATTATGTTAATTAAATAAACTAGAATAATTCTGAATTTTTTGTTAAGTTAGAACTATCCACTACCATCAGGGGGGAATGAAGTGACAAAAGTATCAATCGTAATTGGGATTATTTTGGCCGTTTTAATAGGACTAAATTACGGAGGATTTGAATTAGTAGATATTGGGGCCGAACCTGAAAAAAAGCAAGAGAAAGTAGAAGCGAAAGCTGTTCAAGATAATAACAATAAGGAAAAAAAGAAAGTAGACAAGCAACAAACAGCCAAAATTGGCGGAATTCAATATGATATTGGGATTGATGATAGTAGTTCACAAGATGCTGTTATTGAAGTGATGCACAAAATGACACATCAAAAAGTGAAGGCGAAAGAAAAGTGGGGAGCCATTCCTATGATCCCCGATACGATTAATCAAGTTTATAACATTGTGGAGAACAGTGAGTTTGAACAAAAAGATGAATTGCTAGCCATTTTACGCAAATGGAAAAAGGGCACTTTTTCTGAAATCGATGATGACCACAACTTTTTCTGGACCTACCAAGGAGGGACGGTCGGCGAAGCTTATGGAATCATGAGCAAATCAGAAGAAGAAACTTTCATCCTAAATAACTTCAAAGAAGAAGATCTTGTAAGTGAATCCAACTCCCAACAATAATAGAAAAAAGGGTCAGTCCCCCACTACTTTAATGCAGTGGGGGACTGACCCTTCAGAGGTTAAGGAAGATTTAGTTGCCACGAAACTCCAAAACGGTCATTGACCCAACCAAACTTTTTGCTGAAGCCATAATTGTTTAATGGCATAAGCGCTTGTCCACCTTCCATAAGTTTCTCATAAAGATCGACAAGTTCTTCTTCATTACTACAAGTCACAAAGCTTGAGAAAGAAGGCGTAAAGGAGAATTGATGTTTGACAAAACTGTCAATACACATGAATTCTTGCCCTTTTAAAGTAAAGGTAGCCTGCATTACGGTGCCTTCTGGTCCTGCTTGATTAGCCCCATATCTGACAATGTTTGTAATTCGAGAATCCTCAAAAATGGAAATATAAAAATTCATCGCTTCTTCTGCGTTGCTATCTTGAAACATTAAAAACGGTGTTATTTTTTCCACTTATATCCTCCTCATTTATGTACTAAATTAATTATAATTGATTTTCTTGTGGAACTAAACGTCCCTCTTTGAAAAGAGTAACCTTCCACTAAATTAAAAAAATACTTAAATCATTTTTTGTACTCAATTAACCAGCAGAGTAACCAGCGAAGATAAAATAACCGGAGTTTTTCCGGTTATACAAAGCAAAATCCCTCATTTTCACACTTTTCGAGTCAATAGGCGGAATTTCTCCGCTTATTAAAGCTATTTTTAATTACTAATTAAGCGGAAATTCTCCGTCTATTTATCAGATCGGGTGCTTAACCTGATCCCCCACCCACCGATAAGAACGGGTCCTCGTGCAGTGGGGGTCAGACCCCCACTTTCGGAAACCGAATCGTAACTGTTGTCCCGTTACCTTTTATGCTATCAAAGTCGATGGTTCCTTTATACTTTGTAGCAATGTTAAAGCAAATCATCATCCCCAGGCCAGTTCCTTTACTTTTTAACGAGTAAAATGGAGTACCAAGTGAATCCATTTCTTCTTTGGACATCCCTTGTCCACTATCAATTACTTTAATTTCAACCAACTGCCTTTTACTTTCAGCGGTAACTACAACAGAATCACCAACGTTTGATGCTTCAATGGCATTTTTAATAATATTAATTAATAGCTGTTTAAATTCAATTATATTCGCAGCGATATAACAATCATCAACCATACTTAGCACAATCTTATTATCATGGAGGAGACCATAAGTGTTGAGTAGATCCGTTACACTTTGAAGAACAGACTTTACATTTACTAGTTCAGTTTCAGTGTCTTTATCGGGCTTGGCAATGGATAAAAATTGAGAAATTACCTGTTCTGCCGTGTTTAATTCATTAATCATTAACGAGAAATGCCGCTTACTATTTTCATTATATGTATTATCCTTCTCATATAACTGTAGGAAGCCTTTAACCACTGTTAATGGATTTCTAATCTCATGTGCCACAGCAGCCGCCATCTGTCCAGTTGTTTTCAGACGTTCTGAGTGTTTAATTTGCTCATAATAGAGCTGCTGTTTCTTCAACCGTCCATACGATAAGTAAAAAATAAAATAAAGAATGGCCTGGCTTCCTAAAAAGTTAATAATATTTCCGATTAAATCTTCTCTTATATACGGATAAAGCTCCCCTCGATCAACTATAGCAATATAGCTAAAAAGAAGTATGATGGAGAAAGTATTTAATAGTAAGGAAAGATGAAAAAGTTTTGTATCAAAAAATAAAATTGAAATGGCAGGAATAAAGCATAAAAATATAAAGTTAGACCATGTATTCGGATATAAATAGAAGATGGTATAAAAGTAAGTAGAGGCTACGATGATGATAATTATTCTAAGAAAATGTGACTTATATATAGGGTAAATTAATAAACAAATAGAAAAAAGGAACACTAAAACACCATGCGTAATATAGCCTGGTCCAAGATGATGAAGAAGTGGATTACCTACAAACAGCCCAAGTAGCATAAGTGCAATCGCCACTAATACTGTGCTGTAATATATCTTTTGGTTAATTTGAATATTTTTGTACTTCATACTTTTCCCTTCTGCTGAAAGCCCAAGCTTTTTTTGTATCAAACCACCTATATTTTATCACATATACTTTGTAGAAATGAGTATCACCATTGTTGGAAAACAAAAAATCTGGCTATATAGCCGGGTCTTAAACTCTTCCTTTTCCCTAGCCTTGATATACAGCATATTTCCGCACCAATCTCTTCGATTTTTCACCCCTATGAATTCCTTCCTTATTTCATTTAACTTCATTGGTTTATCATACTTTATGGTAAATAGATATTAACCAAAATATGGTTCTAGTTTAATTGGTTATCAAATATATTGTTAATCGGGTTTTTATCAAGTCCTACAACTTTTAATCTCTCTGTAGTTAAAGAAATATTGTGTCATTCTAAGGATTACTAATAATTCATTGGTTTGTTGGATGATAAATGCCTAAACATTGTTTATCTCAGGAGGAATCACATGTCTACAACTCTAGGAACACAATTTATCCCAGTTGCTCTACAATCCTTTTCAATTAGTTCTAACAGCATCACTTCAGCCTCAACTTCAAGCCAGGACCGATTACAGTATCACAAAGCAGTTCTAGAATCCGTGGGAATTACTTCCCTATCATCCCTTGGAACACTTAATTTATCAGGTAATTTAATACCTCAAGCAGGGCTTACAAAGCCTGACCCTAATTTAGCGGCTACGACCACACAGGCATACTTCCAGTCGGCGTATAAAGTAACGAACACGGCAACCACACCCGTACTTCAACCTGTTGGAGGCCAGGCCACTATTTTGAAAGCAACCCCATTACCATCTAGAACAGTAACTGCTGCCTCCGTACCGGGTATTACCACACAGATTAATGTAGATACCGCTTATTGGGTAGCAACAGAAATTAATTTACAGGACAATACAACAGTGGTCCTAAAGCAACCTCAGCGTTATCTTATTTTAATTGCTGAAAAAATTACAGTTGGCCAAAATGTTACGTTTACATGGGAAAGGCCAAGTAAATCCAGTCCCGCTAAACTTGGGAAACCAGGAACACCACCTCAAGTATCAACTTCGACTACACTAGTAGGCATTACAGGGACAAATGGTAAACATGGTGACAAAGGCGGCAGAGGCCCCGATGGAAATAGTGCACCTGAATTAGAACTATGGGTTCTTGATATGATTGGACGTCCTGCTTTTGATTTAAGGGGGCAGGATGGAACCACCGGTGGTTCTGGTCAGGACGGCGGGAATGGCGGCCAAGGAGGAAAAGGAAAACCTGCCCAATTAGACTGGTCAGGATTCTGTAAGTCAGGGGCAGGTGCTGGCGGCAACGGAGGAACTGGAGGAAATGCAGGTCCGGGCGGAGATGGCGGCAATGGCGGATACGGTGGAAAGCTTTCTTTTTATGCCCCTCAGAACGTGATCAATCAATATCTTCAAGGCTTTTACATAACCGTGGATGGCGGCCGCGGTGGAGCTGGAGGGCAGCCTGGTTATCCCGGTTCAGGCGGCCCTGGAGGACCTGTTGGAAATTCTCTTAAAGCAAATTTTGGAGCCGTTTGTGGACCTGGACCAAGAACTGCTGGATCAAGAGGGCCTGATGGTGCTTACTCCGGTCAGGGTGCCAGCGGGTACGATGGCGGCAAACTTCCGGAACCAATCAGTATGCGTTCCATCGATCCTGATGATTTTCGGAGAAAACTTCTAGAACCGGCAATTTTTGAAGCTACTCCTGCCTATGCCTATGCAGCGGAAACCGTAACATTAAAAGGCAAACGTTTTACGAAATCGGATGTAGTGCTAATCGATGGTTCACCTGTGCCAACAAACGTTTACAGTGATACTTCCCTGCAATTTTCGGCTCCTTTTATAAGAGGGGGGCAGCACACACTTCAGGTAAAACAGGCGGATGGAACATTATCCAATAAAGCCTCTTTGTATATTAAGCCCAAGGTCGACTCTGCTCAGCAAGATAATAAAGAAAATGAACATATGCGAGTCAAGCCAGGGCAAAAGGTAACATTAATAGGTAGTGGATTTTCAGAAAATGCCATTGTTCGGATCAATGATCACGATATGCCGGATGTTACTTTGTTAAGCCCGACCCAGCTAGAGTTCACATTGATTCGACCATCTACAATAGAAGAAAACCCATCAGGTGAGCATGCGGTAGCGCGAGTGATTTTATCAGATGGAACGCCATCTAATACCCTCAACTTAGTATTGGATACCTTTCATATGCTTGTCATTGGTGATTCAGTATCTTGGGGTCAAGGGTTACCAGAACATGAAAAGCACTATTCCCTTGTCGGCAATGCCGTCAAAGCCCGAAATGGAAATATCGGATACTATACCCAAGTGCTTGCACATTCTGGGGCAACGATTGGAGTAGATGATCATACAAACACTCCAGCAGTAGATGGAGAAGTGCCTGTTTCTTATCCGACCATCCTACAGCAGTGCGATCTATTTGTCGGGGAACAATCTGAGGTAGATCTTATCATTATGGATGGAGGAATCAATGATGTTAATATGCGAACCGTCCTGAATCCTTTTATTAATGATGATTTGAGCACCCTTCATCGGACTCACTTTCTTAAAAATAGTAAAACTTTATTTACTAAAGTGGCAACTACCTTTCCAAATGCCAAGGTAATTGTAACTGGATACTATCCCCCTGTTTCTGAACACAGTGATTTAAGCGCTGTAGAAGTCTTACTTGTCGCTTTAGGAATTGCAACTGAGGGGCTACCTGGCGGTGTTGTTGCTGGATTTTTAACTGAACATCACCTACAGATCATCCATGCTAGAAGCCTGCAGCTGGCTACCGAGTCAAAATTGTTTCTCCAGCAGGCTGTTGATGAAACAAATGCTGCCTTGACTGGCGAAAAACGTTTTTTCTTTGCCGATCCAAATATTGGTGTTGAACACTCTGCACTTACCAATGATCCTTATTTATTCGGGATTAATTTGGATATGTCCCCACAAGATTTTATCGCTGCTGATCGGCTGGCCTCTTGCACAGAAGCTGGCTGTACGGGAATAGACTTTGAAATCTGCAAACGAGCTTCAATGGGTCATCCTAACAATAAAGGGGCAATTGCATACGCAAATGCTATCTATCCGTTTTTATAAGTAAGAAAAGACGAATCCACACGGATTCGTCTTTTTGTATGATTGGTCAATAAGAAAATAGCCTATTGCAAAAAGAACACCAACAATACGGTTCCTGATACAAGTCTGATTTTCATTTTGTCTATGAAATGACCATTTTCATTACCAATATTTGCACATTCGTTATTTAAGGTTCTTCGGTAATTTGGACGCTGCTGATCCTACCTGTTTTTCAGGTTTTTTAGCTTTTAGGCCGGATGCCCAAGATACTTTAGACTCATACCTCTGACTTTGTTCCTTGTTGACTAGGTTTTGTAAACGATCTTTATTCTTTTCAAGGGAATCCTCTAGTGATTGCAGGCGTCGGGTAGGGAAGGAAAAGCCCGCTAGAATGGTTGTTATAGTAGCGTCGGTTTCTGAGAAATATGTCCCTTCGAATAATTGTAAAGGTTCTCCAACCCTTTCAAAGATAGATGGTACATTAATTAGCTTAGACATACTCTCTGGCCCTTCGTAGATTAAACCAGCTCGAATGACGCCTGCTGATTCAACAGGACAGAATATGGAGTTAAGCCAAGATTGGTGAATTTCTCTAGATACGTCAGCCGATGTCTTAGCGTCTGTGATCGTGGCAGAAGATATGATCGTTACTCCTCTTGTGTTAAGAATATTCATTAGGTCCGACTCATCAAAGTTACCATAAAAAGAACTTTTATGCGTGACTCGCAGGACACTGTTAATTGCTTCCATGACTTGTTGATTAGAAGAAAGATAGATCAGATGTTTACTGGATTGTGGGTTAAGCTTACGCATCTGATCATTATCTACAAGGAATACAGAAGAGATGGCTTCGATTTTGGAAACCTCTTCAATACATTCAGAAGCATTGATTCGGTTTCCAGCTAACACGTTTCGCTCAGGTAAAATAGCAATAGCACCAATGTTGACGCCAGGCAGATGGTCTAATAACATCTCAATTAATAAAGGACTCATACCTGATCCAGTACCGCCATCGGTAGAGAAGGCTACCAATAACAGCCTTATGTTATTAAAGGACCCCTTTACAAAGTTAATCAACTCTCGATAATTTTCTTTAACTGCTCTTAATCCTAATGATCTATCTTGACCAGCACCATTATAACCAGGGACAAAATACTTCTTTTCTACCCTCGTGTTTACTATCCCATCACGTTGGTTAGTATTGATTAGGGCTGTTTGAAAGCCCATGGTTGTTGCTATCTCAGCTATATTACCGCCTGCTTGACCTACACCCAAGATTCCAATTGATTTCACCAGATCGCCTCCTTCTCTTAATATGATAATACTCAATTTTTATGAATTTAGACTTTTTCATTTTAAAAATGGTTTTAAATTTGGTTAGTGAGGACCATGATACCTGTCCCTAGGGTCTTGGCCACTTCACTAACCGGCGCCTGTCCTTTTCGAGAGGCTGATGTAGATAAAACACCTCCTTATCTAAATCAAAATTAAGATAAAGAAGAGCCGGCCCACTTTTTGCTGGCCAGCTCTTTTGGTAGTTGGAAATCATTTTCCAAAAATTGTTTAATTAGGTGGAGTTTTCGTTTAATTGTGCAGTAGGTTTGTTTAATTATTCTGTAGGTTTGTTTAAAAATCTCGATTTTTGTTAAATAAGTAAGGAATTTTGTTAAATCGGCCTTTTTCTAAAAGAAATAGCGCTATTTTCTGGTTTCCGTCCTATTTTAGTGCATCCCACTACACATGCCTCATGTCTAAGCCCGGCGCATATATGCACGTACTGTGATAGGTGCAAAAATCAATACAATGACAGCAGCCCCAATGAGGGAGATGCCGACATCCATACCAATGGTTCCAGAATTGGCAAGCTCTCTGACAGCTGTCACAAGATGCGAAACTGGGTTAAACTTCACGAACCACTGAAGCCAATTAGGCATGGTCTCAACTGGAACAAAAGCGTTAGAAAGGAACGTAAGTGGGAACAGCACGAGCATCGAGATTCCTTGTACGCTTGAAGCCGTACGTGCGATCACGCCGAAGAAGGCGAAAATCCAGCTAATTGCCCAAGAGCACACAATCACAAGTAGGCCAGCGATGGCGACATAACCTAGACCACCGTCAGGTCTATACCCCATAATGTATCCCATAACAAAAGTAAGCACAGTAGCAATGGTATACCGAATGTTATCTGCCAGCAATGCGCCTGCTAACGGAGCAATACGAGCAATCGGCAAGGACTTAAATCGATCAAACACACCTTTATCCATGTCCTCACGCAGTTGGACGCCAGTGACAATGGAGGTTGAAATCACCGTTTGAACGAGGATACCGGGAATAATGACGGGTAAATAGTTCTGTACATTCCCAGAGATAGCCCCGCCGAAAATGTAAGTAAACATCAGCGTGAAAATAATTGGCTGGAGCGTAACATCAAACAATTGTTCAGGAGTGCGGCGAATTTTCAACAACCCACGATAGGCCATGGTAAACGAGTTACGGACTGCCTGACCAAAGCTCGTGTTATTTTTTAATTGGCGGCCAGAAAACGACTTCGTATGGTTCCTCATATTCCTACCTCCGCTGCTTCTCCCGATTTACTAGGCAATTTTGATGGGTCCTCTACCCCATGACTAGTAATGTTCAGAAAAACTTCATCGAGTGTCGGTTTTTGCACACTCAACTCAGCCAATTGGATTCCAGACTCACGGAAGGCGATAAGTAAGTCCGTCACTTTGTTGGCATCTGCCATTGGTGCAATAATCTTCACACCTTCTGACGACACACTGGACTTAACTTTGAGTACCTGTTCAACCGCTTGACGAGCGTTCTCCATATCTTTTGTATCTTCTAATCTCAAATGTAACGATGAGTTCCCAACTGACGCTTTCAATTCGTCCACAGTTCCCTCTGCAACAACTTTGCCATGATCGATAACCGCTATCCGATCTGCAAGTTCATCTGCCTCTTGCAAGTACTGTGTCGTTAACAATACCGTTGAGCCCATCTTTACCAATCGGCGGATGGTCTCCCACATTTGATTACGTGTGCGTGGATCCAGTCCAGTCGTCGGCTCATCCAAAAAGATAAGCGGCGGCTGTGTAATAAGACTAGCCGCTAAATCTAATCGGCGGCGCATACCACCAGAGAAATTTTTCAAAGGACGTTTGGCAGCTTCTGTTAATCCAAATTCCTCTAACAACTCGTTTGCCTTACGCTTTGATTCTGCACGTCCTAGTCCTAACAGTCGAGAAAAGATGACCAAATTCTCCGTAGCACTAAGTGACTCGTCTACCGATGCGTACTGGCCAGTCACTCCAATGAGTTGACGTACAATTTGTGCCTCTTTCACTACATCGTGCCCAAAGATTCTTGCTGAACCCTCATCGGCTCGTAAAAGTGTCGCCAGCATTCTGATAGTGGTCGTTTTCCCCGCTCCATTGGGACCAAGCACACCGTAGATCGTACCGGCACGTACGTTCAAATCTACCCCATCAACAGCACAATTGTCTCCAAATGTTTTAACAAGTCCACGCGCTTCAACCGCCCAATCTCCATTTTCCGGAAATGCGATTTTTCTATTTATATCATTCATTTCATTCCCTCCCCCTATAAATGAATACATATGAGAGTACCAAATATTTGTGAATTCAAGATGAACGATTAACTAAAGAGATGGTTTAATGCTTTAAACTTTAGTCGAGTGGGGGTCTGACCCCACTATCTTATTTTTAAAATTATTTTCCCTTTAGCTCTTCCTGACTCTGCATATTCCATCGCCTTTTGAGCTTCATGAAAAGGAAAAACTTTATCAATGACAGGTTTGATGTTACCAGACTCAATAAAGTTTCCTATAATACGTAATTGATCTCCACTTGGCTTCATGAACAAAAACGAGTATTGAACATGATGCTTTTTTTCAAGTGCAGTAAGATTATGACTCGCCGCAGAAAACAACAACGTTTTAAAAAATCCTGAACCAAATTCTTTACCAAAACGAGCATTTGGTAATCCCGAAACGGAAACAATTTTTCCTCCGTCTTTTATCACTTCGAATGATTTTTCGAGTGTTTTGCCTCCTAGTGTATCAAATACGGCATCATAATTTTTCAGGATATCTTCAAATTTTTCTGTCTTGTAATTTATAATTTCATCTGTACCAAGTGATTTTACTAAATTCATACCCGCTTCACTGGCAGTGGTTGCAACAGTTGCCCCCATTAATTTGGCCAGTTGAATCGCAAAGGTACCGACACCACCAGCCCCTGCATGAATCAAAATCTTTTGTCCTTTTTGTAATTGCAGGATGTCGTGTAAGGCCTGATAGGAGGTTAATCCAACCAATGGGATCGATGCTGCTTCCTCAAAACTCAAATTTTTAGGTTTTAAGGCGATGTCATCTTCATGAATAGCGATATATTCCGCAAACGTACCGATGTTACTCTTACGTGGACGTGCATATATTTCATCCCCCACTTTAAAACGAGTCACTTTTGCGCCAACCTTTACCACGACACCAGAAAAGTCATTGCCAAGGATAAGAGGCATTTTATACTTAACTAACAATTTCACTTTCCCATCGCGGATCTTAAAATCAACAGGATTAATACTAGCTGCATGAATTTCTGCGAGTACCTCATATTCTCCAATTTCAGGCGTGGGCATCTCTGCCAAACGCATTGGGACTTTCCCATACCGATCAATAACCATTGCTCTCATTGGCTATACCTCCGAAAAATGTATGTTTATCTTCCATCATTTCAATAAAAATTTTGCATGAACTTTTCAATATCCAACACTAGTTTTTTTAATAAACCTAATTCTGTACGCACGTTAATATAGTAAAAATTTTTTGTCCCTTCTTTGCGCATTAAAATGACACCGGCATCTCGTAAAACCTTCAAATGATGGGACACCGCAGGTCGAGAAAGATGTGTTTGTTCTGTGATTTCACCTACACGAAGTCCTGTTTGACAATCCGTTCCCATTAAAACTAACAAGATCGATTGACGTGTTTCATCACCAATTGCCAATAGTACTTTTTGAGAATTAATAAAATCCTCTTTGATCATATTTAGTTGGTCCTGTTTATTCATTCAGTAAAATACCTCCAACGATCAGTTTAATGGTTTAATTTGATGAACCATATAGCCGAATACAACAATATACTATTGTTATGTTAGGTGCAATATTGAGAAAGCAAATCGAGACGAATACATCTTTGAAGTGGAGCATCATAAACTCGCACCATATTAACTAATCTTTTCAGTGACAACCATCGACCATCTTCCACAAGTTTCCCATCTAATCAAACGTTTGATTAGTTTCACTTGAGCCATTGATGAATCTAGCTTAGTCCGCCATTATGCAAAAATAAATTGGTGAAACATGCACGAAAAATAGGAGAAAGATGTCGTTTATGCCGTTATCGTCACCATCCGACACTCTTTCGACTAAATACCATATAGGCTATACTATTCAAACGTTTGGTTAAAACTTCTGCAAGTACTGCTGTGTATGAATTCCTGCAGCAAAGTAGACAAGAAAAATGTCGAAGAGCATCTATTAATTTCGCAGGAAATAACCCATCTTTCAACAAGAACAGATGGTTATTGCACCAATTGTAAATTTACTAACGTATCTTGTTTGATATAATGACTTTACATCTATAAGAATAGGAGTTTATACAACCATGAAACTTAAACATGCAAAAGTACAAAATCTTGATCTAGAAAAGTCTACATTTAACGTCCTGCTAACGTTTGCTGATAATAATCAGGCTATGTTATTTTGCCGTGAAGAAGGTGAAAATATCAACGCCTATAACATTGGAATTATGAAAGGTACTTGCCCCTGTTGCTTGAAACCTAACTGTCCAAGTCTGTTTGCAAAGCGTCATGAACTACTTAATGAAGCAAAAAAACTCACTGATTTCCCAGCGGAAATTAGTACAGCTAGAGTGTTAATTAATAGCTAATTACCTAGTCAACACAAGCAAGCTAGTTTCTTTCGGTTTAATAGAATGGAAGCTATTGTCCTGGCTGGAATGAAATGATCGAAAAATAACAAGGAATAAGCCTGAATCTAAGATTTTTTCGTAATCTTAAAATTCAGGCTTATTTGTTGGTTTATTCTTTTTATGTCCTACCATTGCTGCATTGTAAAAGGAGGATAGTTAATTACTTGACTACATATCTCCAAATATAATAAATTGCTTATCTATTGTTTTTTCATTAATAAGTCCAACTGACAATGATTAATTCATCACTTTCCAAAATTCTTCAGACACTACTTGATAACCTGCGAGACTCAAGTGAATGTTCAATGGATTTGGAAGGTAATCTGCAAAATTTGCTACATTAATAACTTGTGCAGTTGGTACAAATGTATCACCATTCTGTACAGCTTGAGCTTGAATCTGTCCATTAAATGCTAGTAATAATTGTTCTAACTGCGCTTTTTGCTGCACGTCAGTTACATATGGGAATGGGTTATAATACCCCATCACATATACCTTCACATTTGGATTCAATTGATCGATTGCGCTTAAAATTGCATTCAAATTTGCAGTAATTTTTCCAATTTCTGTTGGTGCTTGAGCTGGATTTGCTTGAATGGCAGGTAGGACTGCAAGCAGATCATTCGCACCAATATCAATAGTTAAATGCGTTGCTTCTTTTATTTCTTTTTGGACGTTTGCTTTACTAAAATCAGCTATAACATCATCTGTTTTATATCCAGAAACACCAAAGTTATCAAAATCTAGTAACTGATAGGATTTTGTAAACTTCTCTGAAATATAATTTGGGTATCCCCAATCTAAATCTACTCCGTCGACCGGAATTCTATCTATTCCATAAGGTGTCATACCGGCCGCTAAGGAATCACCTAAAGCAACATATTGAACTTGAATTCGTGCTCCATCAGCACCTAATTTATAGCCATCCACTGTTGTATTGGCTGCCATTACCCCATCTTTATTGAAATAATACCATTTGACACTGATTTGCTTCCAGCCTGTTACCCTTGACCCGTCGGTATTGAGGTAGTACCTTTTCCCTGATAAATCTAACCAACCGGTTTTCATCACACCAGTGCTGTCAAGATAATACCATTTTCCACTTACTAAAACCCAACCAGTTTTCATCACACCTGAGCCATCAAGGTAATATTTCTTGCCACTTACTGTAATCCAGCCGGTTTTCATTACACCTGAGCCATCAAGGTAATATTTTTTACCGCTTACTGTGATCCAGCCTTTTTTCATTACACCTGAACTATCAAGGTAATATTTTTTGCCACTTACTGTGATCCAGCCTTTTTTCATCACACCTGATTTATCAAGGTAATATTTTTTACCGCTTACTGTAATCCAGCCGGTTTTCATTACACCTGACTTATCAAGATAATACTTTTTACCACTTACTGTGATCCAGCCTTTTTTCATTACACCTGAACTATCAAGGTAATATTTTTTGCCACTTACTGTGATCCAGCCTTTTTTCATCACACCTGATTTATCAAGGTAATATTTTTTACCGCTTACTGTAATCCAGCCGGTTTTCATTACACCTGACTTATCAAGATAATACTTTTTACCACTTACTGTGATCCAGCCGGTTTTCATTACACCTGACTTAGTAAGGTAATACTTTTTGCCTTTAACTGTGATCCAGCCTTTTTTCATCACACCATTTTTGTCTAAATAATACTTAGAACCTTTATATGTAAGCCATCCAATCTTCATTACACCGTTTTTGTCAAAGTAATAACGTTTACTATCAATGGTCTTCCAGCCTTTTTGTTTCACACCTTTAACATAGTAATATCGTTTTCCATTCGTTTTTTTCCAACCGCTCTTTTTTACGCTTATGGTCTTTACTTTTGAACTTTCCTTTGGGCTTTCACTTGGACTTTTACCACCGGGATAATGATATTCCCCGTAGGAAAGTCCCCATTTTTCACAGTTTGTCCAACAATAATGTCCCCCATTAGAGTCCGTTCTACCTGGATGCGCATAAGCAGATAAAGGGATTGATAACATCATCAGAGTACAAATAGTAGCGAAGAGTGATTTCTTCATAGTATTCCCCCCTAAAAATAACTTTTTCACTTTTGCAACAATGTAAATTATTGTATTAATAGTATAGTATACAAGTACTGTTATTAGAAGAAGTTTTATAGATAAATAGTATGAAAACCTTCTTAATTAAGAAGGTTTCAGAATGTAGATAAAAGGCATTCGAATGCCTTTTTATTTTTTTTTGCTCGTAACCGCATCACAGAGCGGGGATCTGACTCCACTGGCCATGCAAGGACCAACCATCCTTAACCATTTTTCAGCAAATTTCCCTATCAATTAAACGTTTGATTAAAACATCTTCATCCCTTGGTACATATACCTCAATCTCATATGAGTAAAAAGTAACTTGTAGAAAAATAACAAAAAACAAGTCGCTTCCTAGTGAAAAGTCAATATGCGACACCCTTTCGACGAAATAACAAAAAGGCTATACTAATCAAACGTTTGGTTGAAACAGCCACAAGGATTGATATATAAGATTTCCTCCTGCATAGTAACCATAAAGACTGTCGAGAGGAAAAATCCATTTCGCAGGAAATAACCCCCTATTTTACAGAATCAGCTAGATTTCTCTTAAACTTACATAATTCTTGTAAAACCATCGACTTTCTTCGTATTTATGAAGAATATCCATATAAAGATTAAAGAATTGTTGTGGCTGGGTTACAAGTTAATTCGCAAAACATACAGGAAAAATCCCCTTCACATGGTATGAAGGGGATTTTTAGGTACCTTATTTGTCGTCCATTTTGTCTTGAATTCTTTTTATTTGTTTTTAGAAGCGTGTGAAAACTAAAGTGGTTTAGATCTTTAACACTGCCACTGTAGAATAACCACTATAAACCTTTGTTTTACCAATCATACGATAAGCACGTACTTTAATGTAGTATGTCTTTCCTTTAGATAATCCAGTAATTGTTCCTGCAGTACTTGATACTTCTGCCTTTTTAGCATATACTCCTGTACTGTTTGTTGCAGCCCATACTTCGTATTTGGTTGCACCTGATACTGCAGTCCAAGTGGCTTTGATACTAGTAGTTGTTGCTTTTACTAGTTTTAATCCTACAGGTGTTGAAGGTATTGGTTTTGCACTTACTACAACTGACCAACCGCTATACACTTTCGTTGTTCCAACCAATTTATATGCTCTAACTTTATAGTAATAGATATTGTTAGTAGTTAATCCTTGGTTGATATAACTCGTTGCTGTTGTAGAAGTTAATAACGTATAGGTTCCACTGCTTGATGCTGCTCGGTAAATTTCATATCCAGATGCCCCAGCTACAGCTCCCCAACTTATTTTCACACTATTGTATGAAGAAGATACTGCTTTCACTGTAGTTGGAATTGTCGGATTTGTGACCCATTTTGCATATAGGGTTGTATTATTCAATATCTTTTGTGTGGTAAAGTTCCATACATTTACACCAGAAGACTCTTTGTACCAACCAACAAACGTGTAACCGGTCCTTGTTGGAGGTGCTGGTGTTTGAATAAAAGTATTGTAATTCGTTTTTATCGATTTAACAGTACTTCCGCCTTGGCTGTTGAACGTAACTGTATACGAATTGATAATCCACTTCGCATATAGCGTTGTGTTTGCTGTTATTTTATCTTCTGTAAAGTTCCATTCTGTTGCAAACGCACTGTCCTTATACCAACCAGCAAATGTATACCCTGTTTTTATTGGAGCAATTGGTGATGTGAGCAGTGTATCATAGTTCACCTTTTGATTTGATACCGCACTTCCGCCATTGCTATTAAATGAGACTGTGTAAGAATTGATATCCCACTTTGCATACAATGTAATGCCGTCTACCGGGACTGTATCGTTCTCAAAATCCCAGACTGTTTTGCACGCTGCATCTTTGTACCATCCTCCAAATGTGTAGCCTACCTTAGTTGGTGATGTTGGGGCTGTTATCTTTGAATGATAGTTTGCATATATGCCGGTTACGGTACTACCGCCCTGACTATCAAAATTCACCGTATAATTATTAGTTATCCATTTGGCATACAACGTGATGTTGTCTGCTGAGACAATGTCGTTCACAAAATCCCAGGCCGTTGTGCAGTCTGCATCTTTGTACCATCCTCCGAAGGTGTAGCCAACTTTAGTTGGTGATGTTGGGGCTGTTATCTTTGAATGGTAGTTTGCATGAATGTCGTTTACGGCACTGCCACCCTGACTATCAAAATTCACCGTATAACTATTAATCGTCCATTTCGCATACAACGTGATATTGTTTGTTGAGACTGTGTCGTTCTCAAAATCCCATTCCGTTGTAAAGGCTGCATCTTTGTACCATCCTCCAAATGTGTAACCTACTTTAGTTGGTGATGTTGGAGCCGTAATCTTTGAATGATAATTTGCATTAAATCCCATTACAGCACTGCCACCCTGACTATCAAAATTCACCGTATAACTATTAGCTGTCCATTTGGCATACAACGTGATGTTGTTTGCTGTGAATATGTCGTTCACAAAATCCCAAACCGTTGTGCACGCTGCATCTTTGTACCATCCTCCAAATGTGTAACCTTCCTTAGTTGGTGATGTTGGGTCTGTGATTGTTGAATGGTAGGTTGCATTTATATCGTTTACTACACTGCCACCCTGACTATCAAAATTCACCGTATAACTATTGATTTTCCATTTGGCATACAGAATGATATTGCTTGCTATTACGGTATCATTCACAAAATCCCATTCAGTTGTGCAGGCTGCATCTTTGTACCATCCTTCAAATGTGTAACCTACCTTAGTAGGCGGCATTGGGGCCGTGATCTTTGAATGGTAGTCCGTATTAATGCCAGTTACGGCACTACCTCCCTGACTATCAAAATTCACCGTATATCTATTAATTGTCCATTTCGCATACAACGTGATGTTGTTTGCTGGGACTATGTCATTCACAAAATCCCAGGTTGTTGTGAAGGCTGCATCCTTGTACCATCCTCCGAATGTGTAGCCAACTTTAGTTGGTGGTGTTGGGACCGTAACCTTTGAATGGTAGTTTGCATGAATGCCAGTTACGGCACTGCCACCCTGACTATCAAAATTCACCGTATAACTATTAATCGTCCATTTCGCATACAACGTGATATTGCTTGCTGAGACTGTGTCTTTCTCAAAATCCCATTCCGTTGTAAAGGCTGCATCTTTGTACCATCCTCCGAAGGTGTAGCCAATTTTAGTCGGCGATTCTGGGGCTGTAATCTTTGCATTATATTCTGCATTAATCCCGGTTACTGCACTGCCACCCTGACTATCAAAGGTCACGGTATGACTATCGGTTGTCCATTTTACATACAACGTAATATTGCTTGCAGGGACAGTGTCATTCTCAAAGTCCCAGGCTGTTGTGCATGCTGCATCTTTGTACCAACCACCGAATGTGTATCCAACCTTAGTTGGTGGTGTTGGGGCTGTTATCTTTGCATTGTATTTCGCATTGATGCCAGGTACGGCACTACCACCCTTACTATCAAAATTCACGGTATAACTATTGATGGTCCATTTCGCATACAACGTAATGTTGTTTGCTTTAACTGTGTCTTTCGCAAAGTCCCATGCTAATGTATAAGCGTTGTCCTTATACCAACCACCAAATGTATAACCTGTTTTTGTTGGCTCGGTTGGAGATACCACTAAATCATTATCATAAACTGAAGCTTTTTCATATAAACTCCCATCAACTAGAAAATTGACTTCAAAAGGTTTTTTAATGGTAAAGCTAATTGTTGTCCTATTTCCAACTTCATCTGTTACAACCAAGTTATAATTTCCATTTGAAGTTATTTTTGCTCCACTTTCAATTGCCCCACCATTTAATGTAGCTTTTCCTTCATTAAATATGATAAAAATATCATGATTGAATATGGCACCATCCTGAATTTCTGATACGATTGGCGTAGTTTTATCAAGGACTGTGATTTCTAAACTTTCACTTTCATTTCCATCCGTGTCAGTTGCTGAAATCGTCAATTTTGTATTTGCTATTTGTTTAAAAATTACTACACTGAATCTACCATTTTCATCCGCAGTTGCAGATCCAATAAGCACATTCCCCACTTTAACTTTAACCAAAGAACCTGCTTCTGCTTTTCCTGTTACAGTTTTTGATAAATCTGATACTTCATCCACTTGCGGTGCTACTGGAGAAATAACATCACTAACAACAATTTCAACAGATTCACTATTATTACCATTAATATCTGTTGAAGAAATAGACAATTTTGTACCAGCTAGTTGCTTTGGAATGGTTATAGAGAATTCACCTTGTTGGTTTGCAATGGCACTACCTATAATAGTCGAACCCAATTTGCAGTAGACGGTTGAGCCGACTTCTGCGTAACCATTAATTGAAGTAGAGGCATTCGTAACTTCAAGAACGATTGGAATATCAGGATTCGTCGCATCTAAAACAGTAATGTTAAATGGTTCACTCTCGTTACCACTTGAATCCGTTGATGTTACAACCAATTTAGTATCTGCTTTTTGCTTTGAAATGGAAACTGTAAAATGTCCATTTTCATCGGCATAGGTTGTACCAATGATGTTGTCATTATTTTTTACTTTTATTAATGCGTCTGGCTCAGAAAGGCCAGTTATTTCAGTTGATTTGTCCGTCACAATATCCACTTGAGGAACATCAGGACTAGTTCCATCCTGTACAATTGTCTCTGTCGGTTCACTATTGTTTCCAGCACTATCACTTGAATAAACGTTCAATTTAGTGCCTAAAATTTGTTTTTGAATGGAAACACTAAATTGCCCCTTTTCATCGGCTGTTCCCAAACCAATAACAACGGAACCGCTCTTAACTGTGATAGATGAACCTGCTTCAGCAAATCCAGTAACTGTAGTCGACCGATCGATTACCTCATGCACAATTGGTTTTTCAGGTGCAGTCACATCCTTCACAATGACAATTTCTGGTTCACTCGTATTTCCAGCACTGTCAGTTGCATAGACATATAACTTAGTTCCGGCCTTTTGCCGTGGAATTGGAATTGCAAAAGTATATTGACCTGGGTTAGAACCTGTGGCAATTACCACATCATTTACCTTTATAGTAATCGTCGAACCAGGATCAGCTGCTCCAACAACATGTGTTGATTGATCCGTTTGATTTCCCACACCTACTTGTGGAGGAGTCTTATCAACGACTGTTACAATTTTATCCTTCCCTTTATTACCAGCAGTATCAGTCGCATTTATTATTAATTCTGTTCCTGCAGATTGTTTTCTTGAAAGCGTTAAAGAAAATTCCCCGTTTCCATTTGTTACGGCAGTACCCAAGATTCCGTAGTCATTATAAACATTTACATTTGAATCAGGTTCTGAAGTCCCCGTTACATCCAATGAATTATCTGAGACCTCATTTACAACAGGTGCATCAGGTCCAGTGGCGTCCTGAACAACTACCTTAATCGAATCACTCGTATTTCCTTCATCGTCCGTAGCCACTGCTGATAAAACAGTTCCAGCTTTTTGTTTCGGTATTGAAATATGAAATCCACCATTTTCATCAGAGGTTCCATTTCCAACTAAATGCGAGTCAGACCAGAATTCGATCGTAAGCCCTGGTTCAGCCTCACCTTCCACAAAATCTGAAATGTCATTTATACCATTTACATTAAAAATCATCGGTTTTGCTTCAGGTGAAGGTAAAAGGTCAAGTACATAAATTTGAGGATATCCATTTCCTTCACCTTTCCAAGCTACTTTATTATCATCAATCATTATTTCATCCGTGTAGTATGGAGAAGTGTTAAAAGCCTCTGCAATTTTTGAGGTTAATTTTGTTTCAGTATCATATAGAGTAATACCCGAATAGGAAGACCAAACAATCTTATTCTTATTAACTCTTAAAGTAGAAACAGACTCTTCGCCTAAATCCTTGATTTTCAATTTTTCCTTGGAATCAATATTATAGACAAATATTTCTCTACCATTGGAAAAATACACTTTATTTCCATAGATATCAAAATCTTTGGGATTAATGTTAGCCGTATCAGGAATCATATTTGTTTCATTCGTAATCGTATTAAAGATATAGATACCTGATTGATACCCATTGCCTTGACCCAAATAAACAATATGATTATTATAAATTCTTGGAGATTCCACGTTATAAAAATTGTAAGAAATTTGAGAATCTGCACCAGATTCCAAATCTTTTAAAATAACACATTCTCCATTTCTGTATGCTATATAAACAAGTTTATTACCAAATATCATAGGTGCTGCTGCCCATGAGCTTTCATTAGTTAATTTATTGGTATTATGGGTTATAAGATCATAAAGGAACAATTGATCCATACCATTGACATTTTTATTGTAAACTAACTTATTCTTATAAATAGAAGAACTCCAAGAAGTTTCATTACTCTCTGTTAACTCTTTTGTTTCATCAGTTTTTAGATTATAGTAATTTGTACTAGCGTAAGAGGAATTTTGATTCCAAACAAGGAAATCATCAGCTAAACCTATACTAGAATAATTTGACACCACCCCATTAATCGGAGCATTATTTGTTACTTGTTTAGATCCACCAATTACAACTTTACAAGAATCACTGAATAAACCATCTTCAGATTCTATAACTATCGTTGCAACCCCAGTCCCTTTCGCAATGACTTTCCCATTCGCTAGCACATCTGCAATTTCAGGATTCAGAGATTTCCATTTTAATGTTTGATTACTTGAATTTTTCGGGAAAATTTCTGCCTTCAAATTTTTACTTTCTAGAGAAGGCGAGTATACAATATCATTTGGCAAATTTACACTTTCAACAGGTACAATTGGTACGGGTTGAGTGTAAAAATCAGAATAATCAACATATGTTGCTCCTGGGTTATCTAAAAAATCGTAAATTTTTGACTTAATTTCACTTTCATCAGTTGATCCCCAATAGTTTTTTCCTGCTTCTAACGTACTTATTGCTGGATTGTAGGAAACAGCCATTTTCAAATTCATCTTGTTATTAATGAATGAATTGTTCTTAAAAGGTGTTATATTTTGACCATTCTCAATCGCCACATCATTATTAATAAATTCACTATCAGTTATTAATGAATAATTACCTAATAAAGCACCACTTTCGTATTATAAGTTCAGCCAGATATTTCTGGTTGAACATTTTTTATATCGTTTTATGATATCGGTAGCCGGGGTAGAACGTAAGCACCCGTGGGGCTTGGATCCCGTCAACTAAACAGTTCGCCCCCTACTTGTAGAAACATGATTGAGGCTGGTTGGGACATTAGATCTCGTATAACAAGCGAAGCTATGATACTGCAAGAAGGATCTAGGGGTACCGGTGAATTTAGTTATTATGAGGAGGAGATAGAGAATGAATCCAGTCATTGGTCTGGATGTTGCTAAAGGTGAAAGTCAGGTACAAGCTTTCTTGGATAAGAAAAAGCGTTACAAAATTAGTTTTAAAGTTTCACATACACTTGAGGGATTAGATATGTTACACCAATTTCTTAGAGAAGTTGAGAGCGTTACAGGGATTAAACCTCCAATTGTTCTGGAAGCTACAGGTCATTATCATACTCCTGTTGTTCAGTATTTCGAGGACAGAGACTATTTATTAATAATTGTTAATCCTCTGATCTCCTATCGTGCCAAGAGCTCGAGTTTACGGAAAGTAAAAACGGATATAATTGATGCTAATCATCTCTGCGAGCTGTACTATAAAGAGGATTTAGAGCCATATAAAAAACGTGGGATTCATCTCTTGAACCTTCGTAATCTTACAAGACAACACGATAATCTAACAGGTATTTTTGTTCAAACGAAACTACAGTTTCAGGCAGTGTTGGATCAGGTTTTTCCTGAATATAGAGGTGTTTTTGGGGACTTATATTCAGTTGTTTCTTTATTAACTTTATTAGAATACCCTACATCTAACGATGTTTTAGTAGCTGGTGAACAAACTTTAGCAGCTAAAATTAATGAATTATGTAAAAGTCGTTCTTCTAAGTGGGCAGATACACAAGCAAAGAAACTTATAGCTGCCGCGGCTCGAAATCCTTTTCAGGATACCTTGTATCAAAGCCATATTATAACCCTAGAAATGTATATTAAAATGCTTTTAGAATACCAAAAGCACCTATCAAAGTTTGAGGACGAGATAGATGCTTTAGCAAAAGAAATTGAAGAATATAAGATTATCCAATCAATCCCTGGTATCGGTGAAAAAATCGCGGCAACGATTATTTCTGAAATTGGTGAGATTGATCGGTTTAATCACCCAAAAAAACTTGTAGCATTTGCAGGAATAGACCCCAGTATCTTTGAATCAGGGAGATTCAAGGGAACTGTAAACAGAATAACAAAAAGAGGGTCTAGTAGGTTACGGCACGCCTTATTTATGGCTGTTAAATGTGCCATTCGTGATTGTCGTAAAAAGAAAACGACAGATGAAATCATCCCGCGTAATAAGAGATTACGAGAGTTTTATAATAAAAAACGTGAAGAAGGAAAGCCTTATAAAGTGGCTGTTATAGCATGTGCCAATAAGCTCTTACAATGGATATATGCGATTTTAAAAAGCAATTCACCTTTCCAAGATATAGCTTAAATAAAAAATTTATCTAAATAACACAAAACCTTCCAAAAACATAATTTATGAAGGTTATTTGGCATGCGTATATTTAGTATAGCACGAGAAATTTTAGGTTTTTATTGAAAAATATTGACAAACTATTAGCTGGTTTTGTTATTTTCAATTTTAGTCCTTACAATTTCACTTGCTCCTTGGATCCCCACGTTTGAATCACTAATCACGGAGTCAGAAATTTTAACATTTCCAGAACTTGACACGGCAGTGCTATTATTATTTTTAACAGATGATGAAATGACATTAAATTCAGAATATCCATTATACCCATCAAGAGTTCTCGTATCTCTAATGTCAATGCCACCATCAACTACCGAGTTTACAATATAGTTTTCCCCACCCCATGATGTAATTGAACTATATTGTCTTGAAGTTAGATAATCATATTTAAATATCGAATTAGACACCACATTTTTATCTCCAGCTATTACTAATGAGGTGTTTAAAAAGGTCGTATTGTTTATATTATTTTTAGAACTAGAAAGTTTAATAAAGTTAAATCCATCAAAAATTACTTTTTCCTCTTCGCTCCCAAGTGAATCTATTCTTCCTAAAACAGTAAATTCATTTGAGCTATCCCCAATTATTCTTACACCCTTATCAATTGTAAGTTTGGCACCTTTACTAATCAGTAAATTTCCTGTTAGTTTGTAGGGACTTCCTTCTTTAGTCCAAATAGTGTTCTTAGAAATAACACCACCAACTTCTGTTACAATACTTGGTGTGGCATCTTCAGCGAATACTGTTGGGTTGATTATGCTTATAAAAAAAATAATTACTAAAAAACAAGATAAAAACTTTCTCATTTTCCTTCCCATATTTAAAGCTCCCTTTAAAAATCACTTTATAAGTACAAAAAAATACCACTCTACCAAAAAATATAACTAAATATTACAAGTAATCTGTCTAAAATACTTGTAATATTTCCATTTAAAATCCTCTCATTTCCTTTTTTAGTATCCTAATTTTATCATCAAAATAAAAAGAACGACACACAATTAAATAATATTAATACACCTATTAATCCTACTTGGTAAAAGGAGCTGTCCATAATAATGTATGGATAGTAGGGGCCATCAAGGCATTGACCTAATATCCGTGTTAAAAGGATAACACTTAATAGTAGCAGTTGGAGTAGAAAAAATGAATAAATAGTTTGCCATGACTAAAAATTACTCCTTCTCTATTATAAATAACACTTTTGCCTTCATTGTTGGAATGAAATTAAAAATAGAACGAATTTTTAAAGGGTGGAATGAATGGTTCCATCCCTTTTTCTATTAAAATTCTGAACGGACGTGTCAGACAAGGGAACTAAAGACAGTAGAAATTGACCATCAAAACGACACTCTTTCGACTAAATACCATATAGGCTATACTATTCAAACGTTTGGTTAAAACTTCTTCAAGTACTGATGTATATGAATTTCCGCTGCAAAGTAGACAAGAAGAATGTCGAAGAGCATCTATTAATTTCGCAGGAAATAACCCATATTTCAACAAAATCAGATCGGCTTCTTGGAGTCTTTCATTATTCCACCTAATCCACGCCTTTATTTTCCAATACACAATCCTTTAAATAAAAGTTGACTCCGCACTCTTCTCTAATTGAACTTCACTTTTAATGCCAGAAAAGAACAGAGTATCATGATTCATTCCTGGTGCCTAACACCTGTCTTTTTTCGACAAAATTCCTTAATTTGTTTCAAATTTATTGTTAGTTTATCTAATTATGACAAAATTAGTAATAATTACAATAGTGCCCTCGAAACGGTGATTTTGAGACGCTTTTGTGTTCGCCTTGTTTCTATATATATGCTACTTTGAATAAGGGCATATAAAGGAGGTGATCCAGCCAAGTGAGAAAAAAAGTTGTTGTGAAGATTCATAGTCTATTAAGTAATTTAGACATTTCCATGCGTGAATTATCCCGTATAACAGGCGTGAGATTAGAAGCACTTATTGAATTAGCTAATCAAAAGAGACAAAATATTAACTTCAGTCACATCGAGCAAATTGCCGAAGCACTATGTATAGACGATATTCGTGAAATTGTTGAAATTACAAACATCGATGAATAAAATCATTCTCCATTAGATAATTACTTATTTACATAAATTCATTTCTTGAGATTCAAATCAATTCATTCACAAGTTGCTGGTTTCATCATTTTTTGTTAAAAGAACAGATTCACCCGTTTGATCTTCTGAACAACCTCATCTATGATAACTATTGCCTTATTATAATGACAGTACTCTACATAATAGAAAATCAAGTGCACTTACTACGTATACATATACTGCCTTGATTACTCATCTCCTTAGTGCATAACCACAAAATTTCATTTTAAGATAGGAAATACCACAAAAAACCTTTGGCATCGATTAAGAATGTTCACAAGCGGTACTTATCTGTATATGTCTCAAAAGGTACCCGATCAAACTAATTTAGGGAGTTGAAAATCTTGTTTATTCAAAAAAAGTATATTATCAATCCGCATTTTATGTATATGGCTGGTCAGTTTGATCGAAACGCGAAGCTTTGCACAATTGTAACGGAACTGAATAGAACTTTTATCGTAGACAAATCACCTCTAGAAATACTAAATGACAGTATTAGATGCATTGGTTTTGATTTACGAGGTGCCATGGAAACCGCCAAATTTCTTCTTGGTAATAAATATATGTGTCCGATTATGGTGAACCCAATACATAAGATTTGTGTTTTTCCTGATAAGTCCTCTATACATAACGATGTAAAATGGTTTAATCCGGTTCATATTGCAAGAACGTTTAGTTCTAATCAACAGGCTATGATAGAGTTTACGAACGGACTAATTATTACAGTTCCTATGAAACTTTATTCTTTTAACCATAAATTGCAAACCGCAGACCAATTTAGGAAAATGATGCTTAGTATAGAACAGGACCCCTTTTCCTTTGAGAAAGATCCTAGAAAAGGTGCATGATGCTCCCTATGAGATTGACCTGCCAATTTCATAACTAGTTATATTCATAAGGATAAAAAAGAGAGTGCTAAATTTGCTGTAAATAATTTACGTGAATTGATGGCAGCATTTAAGGAGTAAAATGCAAATCCTTTAATGGTATCCATATATATTTGTATTGCTACTAAGACTTAAATAGGAGACTGATGTTAATGTCGATAAAATTGAAGCAATGTGATGATTGCTATTATCTTTGCATTAATTCAGCATCAAAATGTCAAATGTGCGGAAGTACAAAGTTAGTAAATGGAACTTTTACACCAATAAGAGAGATTCAAAAAAGCGATAGGAACGAGTTAGATAATATAATTAAAGATTTTAATATTAAATATGAGGTATTTAACCGATAAATTCAGAGAAAATCCCCTCCACATTGCGTGAAGGGGATTTCTACTTTAAGAGTTATTTTACTTTAACTGTTACTACCTTACTAACATTCTTCGCTTTATCAGTTGCTGTCACACTTAAAACAGTTTTCCTTTTTTGGGCTTTAATCTTCACTTTAAATTTCCCTTTGGAATCTGTTTTGGCAGTTCCAATAACTTTTTTACCTACTTTAATCGTTATAGTAGAGTATGCTTCGGCTGTCCCAGTAACTTCTTTTGTTTTGCTTTTCACTGTAGTTTTGATTTTCGGTGCGGACGGAGCGGTTTTGTCTATCACAATCACACTCTTAGCGACGCTTATATTCCCTGCTGCATCTTTCGCTGTCACAATTAACTTGGTGCCTGCTTTTTGAACAGGAATCGTTACCTTATAGTTGCCCTTAACATCGGCTTTGGCGATGCACTTTTTCGTTCCGATTGTAACAGTAACAATGGCTCCAACTTCCGCTCTACCGGTTACTACTTTCATTAGATCAGAAACAGTTGAAACGGTCGGAGTAACTGGTGCTGTTTTATCAAGAACTATGATACTTTTCGCGACACTCACATTACCCGCTGCATCCTGAGCAGTTACACTGACCTTAGTACCCGCCTTTTGCTTTGTAATCTTCACTTGGAAATTTCCAAATTTATCTGCTGTTCCGGTACCAATTACTTTTGCCCCCACTTTTACGGAAAGCTTTGCATTGGCTTCGGTTGTTCCCTTCACAAGAGTATCACGGTCCGATAATCCCTTCAGGATTGGAACAGACGGTGCTGTTTTATCCACTACTGTTATGCTAGTTGGATCGCTAACATTACGGCCATCATCCATGACAGTTACAATGATCTGTGTACCAGCTTTTTGTTTAGGGATTTTTACACTAAATTGCCCAGATTGATCTGCTCTGCCTTCTCCAATCTTAGCTGATCCCACTATTACTTCTATCACTCCCAATGGTTCTGCGGTTCCATTTACCATTGAATCGCGATCAGAAACGACATTCACATTAGGAGCTACAGGGGCTGAATGATCCAGAACTGTTACTTCAGCTATATATCTTGTCATGTTTCCGCTAATATCAGAAGATTCGACGACAATAAAATCCTTATCTTGACTCGCATTCAAATGGAGTTCATAAGCAAATTGACCGTTATCTTCAACTGAAACAGGATTACCATTGATCGTCAATATAGCCCCTGGTTCTGTTTCGCCAGTTAGATTTACGTAGGGGCCCTTTAATAAAGCTCCATTTAAATCCTCATTCATAAAAAGTACGGGAGCAATATTATCTACAATGATTTCCTCCACATAAGAAGATTCATCTCCCCTATTATTGGTTGAGACAACTTCGACTTTATTGTATCCATCATCTAAAGTTACAGTTTGATCTAAATTATTCCCAACGATATTCTTTCTTTCGTTCCCATTTATTAAAATTTTGGTATTGGGTTGATCATCACTTGTGATTGTTCCTTTGATCCTTATATTTTTCGAATGAATATACTGAACTGTTTCCTGATTTCCATTGATTTCAACTGTTTTTGTTCCAACCTTTCCCTCTTCCGGCTCCCAACTGATTGCTTGCTTTGGTGGATTTGGTATAGGGAAAAATATTGAAACCAGTGGAGACATGGAACTATAGTGAAAGATTTCACCCGTAAGATTACTTTCACTTTTTATAGACATTACGGAAAGATTGTACATTTTTCCATGCTCCCAGTTTGAAATAATAGCATTAGTTCCATCCTCCACATAAACACTATTGTCCATATGAAATTGCCCAATTTCATCTACATATCCCAGTACATAGCCCTTTGCACCTTCAACTGGGTTCCATTGTACTTCCATCAATCCATTTTTAACTGAAGTAACCTCTAGACCATTCGGTGCTGAGAGGGCCTTTGGATCTTTGTAGTCAATTTGTTGATCAGCATACTTCCAATCAACCCCAATATCAGCTCTTTCTGCCTTGGCATAAATCCAGTAAGTGCCCGATGGCAATGAACTTGGTAATGTCACTGTTGTTTCTCCCGATGGGGCTAAATTATCTTTTAGCAGTTCTCCGGCATATTGTCCTTTTTTATCGCTAAAATACAAGCTTACTTTCGTATCGCTGCTACTGTCTGTGTTCCAATTTACATGATACTGGCCGTTATCCTCTGCAACTTCCATATTAGAAATTTTCGGTGCTTGTTTAATAGAGATGAGTTTAACATTGGGATTCAAGACCGTATCACCGGTTTTGACGGTCCATGTTCCCGGAGCAGGATGTAAAAAGATTACATAAGCCTTTTTCGAGCTACTTTCTAAAATATAATTAGTTTGATCCCCGTTTAGATTTAACGGATAAACGCTTCCGTCAGGTTGGAGAACTTCCCAACTTGGATTGCCATTTTCCCATGTAATTTCAAAAATCGCCGCTTCCTCTTGGCCAATGGGAATATTAATAGAACTTCCTTGGTTAGTTGAAACGGATTTTCCCATCATGTTAGGAGAATAAGATCCTTTTCGGGATAGATTGCTTCCAAAGGTTACTAAGGTTCCATTCTCTGTAAATTGCTGCTTTAAGGAATTTTGTTTAGAGGTACTAGAACTATCGAAATCAAAATCATGGTCCTTAAATGTGTAGCTCACTGAAATGGTAACTTTCCAAAAACTAACCGAACCGCTAATTTTCTTGTCATTTAGATCACCTTCAAAGCCGATTGATTCCCCACCAATCATCCAGATATTGTCAGGTACCTTCAATTCACCTGAGGAATGTCCGTTAAAGGGTTTCCCATCCATTTTTTTCATATCCAAACCAGCATCATAGATGTCTGCGATATTTGCCTTACCGCTTGCATCAAATCCTCTATTGAAAAGCCACTCGGCCCTTGCACTGCCAAGCTTGTATTTATAAAGCTGGAGCACACCTGCCCCTAAACCTAAATGAAGGTCAGATGCTTCTACTTTTAAATCATTTCCGTTAATTAAATGGTTCCCATCAATCTCCGGAGAAAATAGATCGGCAATATCAGATAACACAAACAGCGTCACACCGTAATTACTATTTATCTTTTGGATGTTATCGAGCCCGCCCCCGAGTCCGTTTATTCCAAATCCACTCTCTGCAATCGGCAGCGGTCTTATAAGCTTAGCTTTTAACGAGATTTTGTTTAGATTTCCTTTGACTATTTCAAATTCTCCTGAAATGGTTCCTCTCTCCGGTGTGATAAGCTTTCCGACTTTCCCTACTGTCCCGGAGCCGCCATAGCTATTACTTGCCGTATCAAAATGGAATTCAGCATTCTCAATCCCTAGTGGCCCTTTTTCAAAATCAGGTAAATTCACGTTTGCCTTTAGGTCCAAACCTTTTTCCGTGATATTCGTTGTAATAGATGTAGGATCCATGTCTACCTTTAATACTTTTGCTAAATCAATGGCCCCTTCTACTTTTATACTATTTAGAGTAATTTCAACATTATTTATATCAAAATAAAAACCATCATAAGTTAGCAGTGATTTTCCTGTTACAGATTTCACCAATTTAGACGTTAATCCATCGATGGAAAATTTCCCGTCATATAATGAAATCTGCCCTGCATAATAACTGCTTTTTTCTTTGATTGGAATGTATAACTTACCATTTCCTTCAATTTTTTTAGTATCTGTATCAACCGTTAGTTCACCTGCATAATACAAAAAGTCATTAAATACTATGTCCCCTGTAGCATGGTAAATGTTCTTCTCTTTACTATCTTGTTCAATTTCACCCTTTATCGTAATTTGACCAACCTTTAAAGTTGTCGCATCCCTGTTCTCCCGGTTTGAGTCTTTTAATATCTGAATGGCATTTTCAAATACAAATTCTCCATATTCAGGATGTTGAATAACAAGTTGATAGCTTCCTTCTCCTATCTCATCTGACAATATCATTGTAAAAATTTGATCTGACTTTTTTGAAAGTGAGGAAGAAGGAATTTCGAATTTTTTTCCATCCACAGTATTAATGAGGCTAAAAGTTCCTCTTAATAAATCGGCAAAATCGTCGAATCCCTGGCCCGAAATAGTTACTTGTTTTTCTTTTTCACTTAAAGCAATTTCGTTTGGTGTAACATCTTTAAATTTGATCGTATCGGATTTCCATCCATCCTCTAATTCGAAGTTTAGTTGTGTTTCACTATTAGCAGTTGTGTCGATTAACTTCGATTCAGATTTAAATCCGTCTTTACTCACATTAATTCTGATAATTCCAGCAGGAATATCTAAGCTATAGGAACCATCTTCTATCGTTTTAACAAGGTTGATCCCCTCAACTGAAACCTCAGCATTTTCAATAGGTTTTCCAGATGCTTTTTCAGTAACCACTCCTGTTATTTTCGATAGATTGGCAGTTTGCTTAGGATTGATTAATAATCTTGCAAAATCAATCGCATAACCGTCTCCTGCTCCTGTTACCTGATCATCAATATTGATCGAGAGGCTGCCACTTTGTAAAAGAGGGAGATATTCTTGCGGAATTTGCACCGTTATTAATTTGCCGATGGGTCCCCCTTGTGTTAAGGAATTAATGACATCTTCCAAAAATGGTGCCCTTACCCCATTTAATGTAACTTGATACGATGCTCCCCAGGTAGGTGCTTGGAAATCATCCACGAACATTTGTAATTTCGCAGAATGTAAACTGATTCCGGACATATCGAATTTAAGCGAAATAGGTTGAACATTGTTTTCAGGTCTACTAGAGGATGAGGTGTATCCATCCTGACCATTTGGAGGGTAACCATTATAGCTCGAAAGTAGCATAATTCGATCAGTCCCCGTTGGATCATCCTGGTCTACTGCCCATGGAAAGTAATGTGTAGGCGTATTCTGACCTGAAAAAGGATCAAACCCTTGCGGCCAACCAAATCCAAGATTGTCAATATCCCCCGTTCTTACTACCAAATCAGCTTCCGGTGAATTATGTAAAATACTTGTTTTATCACTCCAATTATCCTGGTCAATAGACTGACTGGTAATGGCCCTTTCTCCCTCTATTGATTCTGCCTTCACCACATTAGGTATAATTGATCCATACACCATCATGATGACAATCATTAATGTGAAAATTTGTTTAAGATTTCTCATTTTCCTCCACCTTTAGAATTAAAATATCAATCTACAACCAACTGTTCCTTCTTTATGACATTTACACTATTACTATAGCACTAAACCCCTGGGGGAATTTGTTGGTTTTTGTCGGTATTTATTCTATATGGAAAATTTATGTATTTTACAATTTTAATAGTAGACAAAATAACAGGTGATCAAAGTGGAAAAAATACTGTTAAAGAGTGGTTAAAAAATGTTGTAAATGCTGAGCATGGGTCTGACCCCGTAAATATGACCCCATAAATAAAAAAATCCCTCTTGAGCAGATTATTCAAATTACTCTGAGGGATATTACTACTTTTATTCTATTTCTCCGTTTTGAATGTCTTTCCAGTTTTACTACTTTCCAACATTCCGCCGCTAGTTACAGTTAAGTATACCTTCCCGGCCTTAGTTCCTATTTGTCTTATACTTATTTTAAGCGAGTTCCCTTTAGATGGAGACGATACCCCAATTAATTTTCCAGATTTGGAGTAAACCCTTATAACATCATTTCTTCTTAGATTGTTAACAAGAATGACATCCTTTTTCTTCTTGTTATTATATATTTTGATTTGATTTATTTTTAACGAATCTGTCTTTTCACCTTTATATTTTACAGCGACCCTTTTGCTTTCCTTAAGACCATTACTTGTAATAGTGAAATAAATGGTTCCGCTAACTTTCCCCAATTGATGTAAGGAAAGAGTGGCTTGCGTACTGGTAGCCTGTTTTTTAATAAGCGCTAACCCGCCTGTACTTTTATTATAGACCTTGATAATCGAATTTTTGGTTATCCCCTTTATTGTAATAAGGTCTGCTTTTCCTTTGTAATTCACTACAGTTACTTGTGATGGAGAGATCGCCCGTGTTACCACTTGTTTCACTGTCATTTCAGGAAGGGTAACCTTTTTACTATAGGCAGCCAGAGTAATTTTTACTTTTGCCCCAGCTGGCAATATCCCTGTTTTCAGCTTGAACATTTTCCCTGGGGAAAAGGCATATGGCCCGTATTTCTTAGTCGATGTATTTGCGGACAAAGAACTAAACGTATTATTGAATGTAACCTCAACTACAGCTGTATTACCAAAGGTGCTGGTTCCGTCAATTGTTTCATTAACCTCATTGATCTCCTCGACATAAACTTTTTCAACATCAGTTAGTGCCTGGGCCACTTCATTCATATTATTTGGCATATAGGATTGAACAGTTATTAAGTCGCCGCCAATTAAAGATGAAACAGGAATATTATAGTTCCCTTTCGAATCTGTTTGTCCTTCTGCAATCACTTCGCCCATTCCATCTATAATTTTGATGTTGCTTCCTGGAGTTGCGGTGCCAGTAATGGCAGTTGATAATTGTGTAATTAGGGAAATTGTTGGCGCTGTCGATCTAAGTGTAAATTTTTGTTCGTATAAAACATTTTCATATACAGGGTCAAGTACTTGAAAAGTATTATTATTCAATAGGGTACTTGTAATTGCATTATCAAAAGAGAATTCAAAGCTGCCATCACTATTGGCCAGAATGGTTTGATTAATTTTCATTGGGCGATAGTACCAATCATAACTTCCATCTGTGAATATTATTTTTGCATTAGGGATGCCTGTTTCACCTTTTACAAAACTCGACCATTTTGTAGTAGGTGTCAATGAAATTTTTCTTGATTGAACCATTTTCTGGTATCGATCAATATTGCTTCCTGTTGTTAATTGGACAGTAAGGAAAGTACCCGCAGGTAACTCTGGCAGACTCAATTTTATGGAGCTACTGAAGACACCAGATGCGATTACAGTTCCATCTTTGATTACCTCTACCTTTGTGTTTTTTACCGTAGTTCCTATTAATTCATGTGTTGTATCATAAATAGAATCTAACATGTGATAGGATCCTTTAAATACATATACCTTATCGGAATCAAGCTTTTCTCCAGTACTGGTAAAAGTGTCTAAATCCAATATTTGCCCTGAGCTGTAATGGGCACTAAATAGTTTGAAGTTTCCATTACTATCTGCCTTTGCGTAATGCGCATAATTGAATCTCCAATTAATTCCATCCCCATCAGGATTTCCTTTCACAAACGCAACAATAGCATTTGGTACAGTTTTCCCAGTAAGTACATCATCTCCATATTGATAACGCTGAACTGTTGTGTTATTAGGATCCATCTGATAAGGGGAATCAGCGCTTACACCAGTTGGCAAACTGAATAATAAATTTGATGCCAACATAATATAAACGATTAAACATCTTACTATTTTCGTAGACATATGTACTCCCTCTATTAATATAATTTTTACTTGGTTATCTTCAACTTCTTATTAAGAAGAACTTATTTTGTGAGAGATTTGGATTATCGTTTCATATCTTGACTCATCATAAGCTCCTATCAATTTAAGATTATAAAAATTGGTTAAACAGTAACTAACTCAGGCTCTATATGGAACTCCTTATCATGCCCTTGGACTTTAATATATTTCTCCCAAACATATAACTTCCAATGTTCTCCCTCATTTGGGTTCTTTAACATTATGTCCGTTGTCATTAGCTTTCTAAGTTCCTTAAAGTCGATATAATAGATTTTATTCCCCTGTAATCGAACTGCCAGTATCGCTATATCAGCATCATCCAACAGGTCAACCTGCTTTGTGGTTAAATCAAACCAGCCTTTGCCACTAACCATGCAACCTGGAAGACGGAGTACAGAGGACTATTCTTTTTCCCTTACTTACCCCTTCATACATAATTTGTTTTCTTTTGATATTTGATAATTGGCTGGTATACTTCTCGCTAACCGTCCTAACTACAATTTGCTTTTCTGGAATTGACATTAATTATACCCCCATATTTTGTTATTTTCTTCATCATATCATATCGGTGTGTAGCCTGTACTTAGCATTTACATGGCTAACAACTAGTGTTTAAACGGTGGTGATAAAGTGCTGGCAGCAAGCTATTTTCCCTTCCTTGCATCTGGTACAGATTCACCACGACACTATTTAACAAAATTGTCAAAGTGGTAGAGGTTTGTATTAACTGTATTTATTGTTGTTTTTTTTATTTATCCCCCTCCCAACATTGTTTCCTACATAACTAATTATCCTCTTTGAACAAAGATACTGAGAGTTGACTTCGACTCTGTCTTTTCGATACTTTTTTCCCAATTATTCTCTAAATTATAGTAATATTTAATCATGAGATTTCCATAAATGCATTTTTATAAAGCTTTGATGGTTGTTATGTAATTGAAGAATCAAGGGAGGTTTGTAAATGAAAAAATTATTTTTGTTTCTGTTAATATTATTTTCGTTCTTTCCAACAATGGAAACTGGAGTAAAGGCGTCCGTAGTATTGCCAGTGTTAGACATTTCAACTATATCTGTTGGAGATTATTCTGTTGATTTCTCATTAAAAAACGCGGGTACCGATTTTGATGGAGAAATTGTTTTAAAAAGTGGAAAAACGATACTGGGGTCTACATATATTTACTCTTTTAGTAGCTATGAAACAATTTTAAGTAATAGAAACTTTAATCTAAATGAAAAATTAGATTTCTATTTTGTAGATGAAGAAGGAAATGAGACATTTTTAATTTCAGAGCTAGCCAAGGATTAGGATAAACCATATTTCGATGAATATTGTGTAAATGATATCAGCATTAGAAGCACAAAAGTAACAGGAAACAATGCAGAAGTCGGTACAAAAATAGAGGTGAAGATTGGCAAAAAGACTTATACGAATTCTGTATCAAAATATGGAACATTCTCTGTAAATATCCCAAAGCAGAAGCTAAATACAAAAATTAAAGTAAGGTCAGTAGACGCTTCAAAAAATGCCTCAGGTTATGTTGAAAAGACAGTAGATACACCTGCAGATACGTATGTTTATTCAAAGGATGTAACTGTAAAAGCGACAAAAATAACAGGTAAGGTAACTAAGAATATTAAAGGTGATACTGTTAAAGCAATAATAGGAAAAAAAGTTTACAAAGGGAAAATTGATAAGAAACATAAATTCTCAATCAAGATTCCAAAACAAAAAGCTAGAAAAATTATTAAGATTCAATATATCGACTCTTTAGGGAGCATTATTGATACCGATAGCGAAAGGGTTTTCACATCCCACTATGTAAAAATTGGTATGACAAAATCACAAGTGTTAGATACATCGTGGGGGAAACCCGATGATATAAATACAACAATTAATGCATATTATACTTGGGAGCAATGGGTTTATGGCTGGAGTACCTTCCTTTATTTTAAAAATGGAAAACTAGTAAGTATTGATAATTAAGTTATGAAGGTCTTCGTGCTGAATCGGAAAGAATGCCCAAAACTGCTCGACAACCATATTTGATTAATAATAGGATTAATTCAATGTAAAATGAGAAAAAACTATAGGGAGAATAAACTATGAAATTAGTCAAATCGTTAGGAATTGTATTGCTATTAACTATGCTAGTTGTAAGTACAGTTTCGGCTGCAACCGTTACTTCCTTTTTACCAAAAAGTAATAAATTGTACTCATATAAATCTACTTATTATAACGATAAGGGGAAAAAAGTTGGTACAGATTTTACGAAGTCAAAGTATAAAAAGGTTGGAAAGAGTATCCTAAAAGGGGAAGACCCAAAAGATCAATACTTAATTTCGCATTGGTACGAAGATAGTAAAAAAGGGATATATTTCATTAGTGGACCTGATACTGCGGTTTGGACGAAAGAAGACGTTCTGGGTATGATTAAAGAAAAAGAGGCAAAACTTTACTTAAAGTACCCTGTTAAAAAGGGCGCAACCTGGAAAGGAAAATATGGAACACTAGTCCAGGGCGATTATCAATTGAAAAACTATTCAGCACAGATTGTTTCTATTAAAGAGACTGTAAAGACCCCCTATAAATTATATAAAAGTGTGATCAAGGTTAAAATGAAGCACCAAGGTTATTATGTTTACCGCTACTTTGTAAAAGGCACAGGATTAATAAAAGAGGAAACCTATACGATCGTAAAGGGAAAACCTCGCAAAGCATCCGATGAAATCTTAACTAAAATCAAGTAACCTGTGCGAAGAGAGACCGGATTCAGTTCGAATCCGGCCTATTTTGTTTCAAGAAAGAATAATGAGGCTACTTCCAGTCTGTAAAGAAATCCCCACCACATTGTGAAGGGGATTTCTCTTTTAAGTGTTATTTTACCTTAAAAGCTACAGCCTTACTAACATTCTTCGCTTTATCAGTTGCTGCCACGCTTAAAACTGTCTTCTTCTTCTGTGCTTTGATTTTCACTTTGAATTTCCCTATGGAATCTGTTTTAGCTGTACCAACTACTTTTTTACCTACTTTAATCGTTATAGTCGAGTACGCTTCAGCTGTTCCAGTCACTTCTTTTGTGGTACTTTTCACAGTAGTTTTGATTTTCGGTGCAGACGGAGCGGTTTTGTCAATGACAATCACACTCTTTGCTGCACTTACATTTCCTTCTGCATCTTTCACAGTCACAATTACCTTGGTTCCTGCTTTTTGGAGAGGAATCGTAATCTTATAATTACCCTTAGCATCCACTTTGGCAATGTACTTTTTCGTTCCGATTGTAACAGTAACAATCGCTCCTGCTTCAGCTTTACCAGTTACCACTTTTGCTAGGTCCGAAACAGTGTAAACTGTTGGAGTAGCCGGTGGCGTCCTATCAATAACTGTGATACTTTTTGCTGCACTCACATTACCCGCAGCATCTGTTGCGATGATCACTACTACCGTTCCGGCTTTCTGAACTCGAATCGTCACTTTATATTTGCCATCTTGTCCTGCTATTCCTGTACCAATTACTGATCCATTTACCTTCACTTCGATTTTGGCTCCCGCTTCTGCTAAACCAGTTATCATTGTATCTCTATCGCTTACTGGACTTACTACTGGTTTCGTAGGGGCGGTTGCATCTTTCACCACTACTGAAGTTTCTCCACTAACATTGCCAGAATTATCAGTAGCAACAATGACTAACTCGGTCCCTGCCTTTTGCACATCAATGGTCACTTTATATTGTCCATCTTCTCCAGCAGTTCCAGTACCGATTACTGAGCCATTTACCTTCACTTCTACTTTTGATCCAGCTTCAGCCTGTCCCATAACAGACGTATCCTTGTCGGTTATTTCCTTTACTACAGGCTTTTCAGGAGCTGTTACATCTATAACCACTACTGTGGTTGGTTCACTTACATTGCCAGCTTTATCTTTAGAAATAATAACTAGTTCACTGCCTGCTTGTTGTGCAGGAATTGTCACTTCATAGCGGCCATCTTCTCCAGCAATTCCAGTTCCAATTACTGGACCATTTACCTTCACTTCTACTTTTGATCCAGCCTCCGCTTGTCCTTTGACTGTCGTATCCTTGTCGGTTACTTCATATACTATTGGCTGTTCAGGTGCTGTTACATCTTTTACAATTACCTTTTCAGCGTCACTCACGTTTCCAGCTGTATCAGTTGACGTAATGACTAGTTCAGTTCCAGCGTTTTGTACTGATATGCTTAACTTAAAATTACCATCTTCATCAGCAGTACCAGAAGCAATTACTGAACTATCTACTACTTTTACTTCGACTTTAGAACCTGCTTCCGCTTTACCTGTAACTACATAATCTTTTTCTGTAACTTCATTTACTTCTGGTTTTCCTGGCGCTGTTACGTCTTTTACCATCACTGTAGTCATTTCACTTACGTTTTCAGCCTTATCTGTAGCTGAAACGACTATTTCTGTGCCGGCAAATTGCACTGGAATCATCACTTTAAATCGACCATCTTCCCCAGCCGTTCCCGTGCCGATTACAGATTCATTTACTTTCACTTCTACTTTAGAATCAACTTCCGCTTCGCCTGTTACCGAAATATCTTTATCTGTGACTTCGTTAACCAGCGGCTTTGTTGGTGCCGTTACATCTTTCACTACTACTGTGGTTATTTCACTTACATTTCCAGCCTTATCAGTTGCAATAACTGCTAGTTCAGTTCCGGGATTTTGAACGGGAATGGTCACACTATATTGACCATCTTCACCAACTGTTTCTGTACCAATTACTGAACTATTTACCTTTACTTCGACTTTAGAACCAACTTCTGCTTCGCCTGTCACTGAAGTATCTTTATCTGTCACTTCATTCACTACTGGTTTCGTAGGGGCTGTTGCATCCTTCACCACTACTACGGTGATTTTACTTATATTTTCTGCACTGTCAGTTGCTGTTATGGCCAATTCTGCTCCTGCTTCTTGAACCGGAATGACCACTGTAAATTTTCCATCTGTACTGGCTTTTGCTGATCCAATGATCGATCCATTTACTTTTACTTCTACTATTGACCCCGCTTCCGCTTTACCTGTCACAGCAGTATCTTTGTCTGTTATCTCGTTTACAATGGGTGTGGATGCGTAGTGCTTAGATAAGACAGTCCCGGGGTAGTAAAAGGATAATATGTCCTTGTATAAAATTCCTGCAGTAGCCCTATCATATGCACCATATTGGCTTAAGCCAACGCCATGCCCATTCCCAGATCCTAAAAATGAATAAGCATCCGTGGTCTCATCGATAGTAAACAAATTACTTGTCATTTTTGAGCTAATAATCGGACGGATAATATCTGCAAGGTCTTTTCCCGTACTTAGGGTTTGAAGTTCAAGCTCCCCATTTGGATTAACTTCATCCTTTATAAAAAATTGGACCGATATTTCACCGAATGAAAATCGACCACTCTCGGTAGGATCGGAAAAGACGACTTTGGGTACTGAAACAATTTTAATTTGTTTATTGCTATAACCTGAGAGATGATGCATCATCCATCCTTTAATATTTTGGAAAAACCAGCATCTAATTCATTAGTTGAATCCCACCAGCTGTCTGGATTCTTTAGGTCCAATGAAGTGATATCGATTTGCTGTTTTTGTAAGGTAGCCTTCCAGGTGATGGTCGTATCATGCTCATCCGTTTGAGCCTTAAAATATGGAAAGGTGCTGCTGTTCCAGCTATTAAACTTGTTTGCCGTTTTTCCACCGTTTGAGGATGAGAAGACAGCATCAATGGCATTGCCATTGTAGGTTAATAGTTCACCAGCAGTCGCGTCAACAGCATCCGAGGAATCACGATATTCGCTTGTAACACCTCCATATACCTGATAGGAGGTGGTATCATTGATTGTTTTATTCAAACGATAATAGGCATAGGTTCGTGCCGCAACAGCTTGAGCCTTCAGAGCTTCCATCGGTCCACTTCCAGCCATTTCACCTGGAACCACACTTTTAACATATTTTTCGAGATTAATGGTATTAATAGGTCTAACATATTGATTTTCTTCTATCGTAAAACGAAAACTACCTGCATATTCACGGTCGTTAATGATAGCATGGTCAATGTGCTGAACCGGAGTAATCGAAATATCGGTTCCGGATGCTAATATAGTATTTCCATCATATAAGCTAAGAGTGCCATTCTCTACCTTTACCGTATAGCTTTTATTAGGAATCAATAAATCCGAAGAATTTCCATTTAAATAGTAGCTTCCCACTATTTTTAATGAAATGCTTGACTGATTACCTAAATATTTGACTAACTTTACTTGAACCTGTGGCTCTGTAGCAGTCGCGGCCGCACCTATGTAACTAGGAACAATCCCAAGAAAGACAACAGTTGCAATCAAAATGCTGAATAATTTTCTCATAAAAATCCCTTTCTAATAGTTTCTTAGATTAATAATATATCTTTTGCTAGCATATATCCTCTATTTTCCATAAAAACCTAAGTTTTTCTGTAAAAATTTTATATCCGTACAAAACAGATGCATTCTATAAATATTCTACCTATTAATCTAATTTGTTCTTAATTAAAACTTACGTCCAAATCTACTTCACCCATGGTACCAAAATAGTGATAAAACGACACCCATTCGACTAAATTCAATATAAGCTATACTAATCAAACGTTTGGTTGAAACAGCTGCAAGTACTGGAAAATAATAATTTCTCTGCAAATAATGCAAGAGGATTGTCGATAAGTGCTTCAAAATTTCGCAGGAAATATTCCATCTTTCCACAAAATCAGATTAGATTATTGTAAACTTCCATTATTCTATTAAAACCCCGCCTTTTCGAAACTAACCAAACGTTTGGTTAAAAGCAACCTCTGCTCGCTCCATTCCTATCTTTCTCTCTGAATTTACCCGAAAAGAATGTCGAGTGATGTCTTCAAAATGACTCTATTAAATAGGAACCGAGGTTAGCGACTGTAAGAAATTAGTTCCCAACTTAACATTACCGGAATTCCATTTTTAACTTTCAATAAAAATCCTCTTCACTAAAAGTGAAGAGGATTTCCTTTTAAAATATTATTTTACTTTGACTGTCGCCGACTTACTAACATTCTTTGCCTTATCAGTTGCTGTCACGCTTAAGACAGTTTTCTTCTTTTGTGCTTTGATTTTCACTTTGAAGTTCCCTTTGAAATCTGCTTTGGCAGTTCCGATTACTTTACTACCGACTTTTATCGTAATGGTAGAGTAGGCTTCAGCCGTTCCGGTAACCTCTTTTGTTGTGCTTTTCACCGTAGTTTTGATCTTCGGTGCCAATGGAGCTGTTTTGTCTATGACAGTTAAACTCTTAGTTGCGCTGATATTTCCAGATGCATCCTTGGCCATTACAGTTATTTTTGTGCCTGCTTTTTGCATTGGAATTGTTACCTTATAGTTCCCCTTAGCATCGGCTTTAGCAATGTACTTTTTCGTTCCAATTGTACCAATAACAATCGCTCCTGCTTCCGCTTTACCAGTTACCACTTTTGCTAGATCAGTCACAGTGGAAACGGTAGGAATAACTGGTGCTGTTTTATCAAGAACTGTGGTAATTTTTGCCACGCTCACATTACCTGCTGCATCCTTGGCAGTTACCGTTAACTTTGTTCCTGCCTTTTGTGCTTGAATAATCACTTTAAAGTTCCCATTTGCGTCAGCTTTAGCTGTATAAATCTTTGTGCCAATTAGGATCGATACAGTCGCTCCCGCCTCAGTCTTTCCGGTTACTTCCTTAGACTTCTCTGTCACTGTATTTACTGTTAAAACAGTTGGAGCTGTTTTGTCGATAACCTTTATTGTGGCTCCTTCACTTTGATTTCCAGCAGTATCTGTTGCAGTGACTTCTAATACTGTTCCTGCTTTTTGAACTGGAATGGTCACTTTATATTTGCCATCTTGTCCTGCTGTCCCTGTACCGATTACTAAACCGTTTGCCTTCACTTCAATTTTGGATCCCGCTTCTGCTTGACCTGTAACTGTAGTATCCTTATCAGTTACTTCATTTACATCAGGCTTCTCAGGGACAGTTACGTCTTTTTCTACTACTGTAACCTCAATGCCTTCGCTCTCATTTCCTGCATTGTCAGTAGCTGTTACTGTTAATTTTGTTCCTGCTTCTTGTAAATCAATAGGGACGGAGAATGTTCCATCATCTTTTGCTACAGCAGTTCCTATTTGGTTTAATCCTGCCTTAACCGTAATCGTTGAACCTGCTTCTGCTGTTCCTGTCACACTAGTTGATTTATCTGTTACTTCATTTACACTTGGAACACTTGGTGGTGTCACATCTTTTACAGTAATTTCAATCGCTTTACTTTCATTTCCTTCTTCATCCTTAGCAGTAACTGTTACCTTTGTTCCTGCCTTCTGTTGTGGGATGGTTATTCTAAAAGCACCTGTACTATCTGTCGTACCTTTATAGGTTTGGGTTCCTATTGTAACTATGATGGTTTCCCCTGCATCTGCTGTTCCTGTAATAACCGTCGTTTTGTCGGAAATCTCATCTACATTTAGTGAAGTGTTATAAACCGTCAAATCAAGCGTATCTACTTTGTTTTCATTTGTTTCTTTCACTTGATTATTAACAGTTTTAATATCACTTAAGGATACTTGAGTTTTTCCAGCCTTAATTATTTTAACAGGAATATAACCGATTGCTACTGAGTCTTCAGTAAAAGTGGTGGATCCTGAATTAATAACTGGGCATTTAACGATTCCATTTACGGTGTCAACAGTACAACCACCAAAACTAGAGAAGTTATTATTAAAATGTACCTGATTATCTACTAGTTGGATTTTCGCAGGGTCGTATTTAAACGTAAATTGAGCCCCGAAAAGACCCTTTGGATTTACAGCATTGACCTTAATGTTTACAACTTCACCTTTCGTTAATTGCTCTAAATCCTGATCAACTGCCAGTTTAACAGAAGTACTATTCACATTACTATTGACAACTGCTGTAGGCTGTATAGCGGAAATCGCAAACGACCTTAAGGCAAAAGTTGAGATCGGTTTATTCAATACTTTGTTTGCCACATAAGCAATATCAATAATATCGATTATACCGTCCTTATTCATATCTAAATTTTCATTATAACCGGCTTCTCCTGCTCGCTTACCAAATGCCTTTGCTACTTTTGATAAGTCATTAACAGCAATCGTATTATCACCGGTTACATCAGCATTGGTGATGGCAATTCCTTTTTGGACGTTACTCTTTAATAAATAAGTAATGTTGTTGTTATCTACGTATTCTGAATTACTCTTTACTATTAAGTTGGAACTCTGTGTCTTAGTTTTTGCTTTTAAAGTCAATTTAACCAATCCTAAAGTTCCGCCTCTGTGTTCTAGGCTATCTTTTAATTTCCCTTTAATAGAAATTTGTCCTTGATTATTTGTTGATGAGAGTTCTGCAGAATCTCCATCAATACCAAATTCCGGATCGAACGTAATATTCACAACATCAAAAAGGTCTTGCGAATAATTAAAATCTAACAAGAATTGGTTTAATCGATTAGCATCGGTAGCTTTTAATGATACGGAAACCGTTTCGCCTTTTTCAATAATGTCTTTACTTGTTTCTACCTTAAAATTAGCAATGCCTGTTACCTTTACATCCGTAGTGGCTGTATATCCATTTTCATCGGTTGTGGCGGTAATCACAGCATTTCCTAAACTAACCGCTTGCACTTTTCCAGTTTGATCAACTGTTGCAACGGAAGGATTGCTAGACGTCCAAATAACCTTTTTATTGGTCGCATTTTCTGGAAGGACTTTTGCTGTTAATACTGCACTTTCTTTTGTTGCTCCATCTAAGATTAATTCTTTCTTATCCAATTCAATGCCCGTTACAGATGAAAGCACCGTAATGGTTGATTCCGCCTTGAATTGCTTATCATTGGTTGTTGCGGTAATGGTCGCTGTACCTGCACTTATTGCAGTCAGCTTTCCAGTTTGGTCAACCTCGACAACACCCGGATCACTGGAAGACCAGGTAATCTCTTTATTGGTTGCATTGTCCGGATACACGGTTGCAACTAATACTCCCTCCTTGTTATTGGAGGTATCAAGAGTCATTGTTGTTTGATCGAGATTAATGCCTTCAACCGGAATAGCAATAGCAAGGTCAGCTTGAACATTCTGATTCGATACATAAAGGGAATCGTCTGTATCAGATACCGAAGATCCTTTTAAAATAGTGAAACCTGCTGTTCCCTCTTTATCCAACGTCTTGAAATCAATATCAACTAAATCTGCCTCTCCAGTGATACCTGGCGTATCTCCTAATTTAGTTCCTACTAATCTAATAACGCCATCTTGGTTAGACTGAAGTAAAGTAGCGCTCGTTCCATTTACTCCAAAGTTCGGATTTAGTTTAATATTCGTTACTTTTATTAGATTCGGGTCATACTTTATCTCGACATCAAATCCATATAAGTTTGTAGCATGACTTGTTTTTAGGGTTAGTGAACTATTTTCATTGACATAAACCTTTTCATTAGCAAAATCGATAGCCAAGTCAGCCTGGGCATGGGTACGAATGGATGTTTCAGGTCCATTTGCAGTCCAGTTCCCTGATCCATCTCCTGCTTCTACCTTAAAGGAATACTGCGTACCGGTTGTTAAGCCCGTCATTTCAGTGGAAGTCTCTGTCCCTGGTATAATTTTTTGAAGCTTGCCATTGACAAATACTTTATAGTTTTCGACCTTCACATTGTCACTTGCTGTTGGCCAAGTCAACGTTACTTTCGTTTCTCCTAAATTAGAGAGTGATAGATTTGCATCTGATGCCCATTCAGGTGCCGCATTGTCACTGGAGGATGCTAAAAGTAAATCCAATGTTGTTTTATTGCCTTTTGTGACTTGTACATTTTCCTTTTTGATGGACAAATAGGTAGGCGCTTCAAACATAACTGTGTATGAGCCTTCCTCAAGAGGCAATGCATAGTAACCAGAGAAATCTGTGTAAACTGGCTCTGCTCCATTATTGGCGTAAACCTTTGCACCTTCAACTGGAACGCCGTTTTCATCCTTGATAATACCAGTGACGACTCCGTTTGTTACTGTTGGGTCTTGCTGGTACGGGGTTAGACCGACGTTTAAGTTGACTCTTTGGCCGGATAGAACTTTGATGGTTCTTGAAACATACTCATAGCCTTCTCCTGGATAGATTTCAACTGTATAATTACCCGGTGAAACGCCATTAAACGTATAGTTCCCGTTTTCATTTACTACCGAACCATAGGATCCATACGGTCCGTATAAGTTCGCATAGATTCCGTTTATCACTTTGTCGGGATTATACAAATCTGTTGCTTTAATCGTTACTTTTCCATATTGCTGATAATAGTTTAAATTAACTCCATTTTCCTTTAGAGTCTGAATATCCGTCCAACTCTTGGACGTTTCACTTAATTCCAAGTAGTTGTTTTGTAGGTCCACATTATCGCCAGATCCTATTCCGCCGTTTTGCATGTTGGTTATGAGCGGTGTGATATCCTCAATCTGGTTATTATATAAATACACATTGTTTAACTTCGTTAATGATTCTATACCTGCTAGGCTTTTAATTTGATTGTTTACTAAATACAAGTAAGTTAAATTTTCTAACCTATTCAAAGGTGATAGATCGCTAATATTATTATAATACACTTGGAGAGTACTAAGTTTTGTCAGACCACTTAGGAAGGAGAGATCTTCCATACCGCTTCTATATATACTTAGAAATGTTAAGTTAGTTAGATTACTTAGAATCGTATCGTTCACTGCTTTATTATTTGAATATGAAGAACTCTCAATCGACAACCAATCTAAATTCTTGGCATATTGCAATCCTGCTAAGTTAGACATATCATACAGACTCAGACTGGTTAATCCAAGCATATCTTCCTTTGTTATATCCCCTGCCGGCTTCCCTAACGAAGACCGAACTGCATCTTCTACACGTGAATCCGCAAAGGTTACTTTTGGATTCTCCGCTGTTGAAACGAGTGTGAAATCTTTTGTTAATTTATGACCTGAAAGTACTCCTAGATTTTCTTCGGTAACCGATTCATAGCCATTCGCTTCAACCACTATATTATAAGAACCTTGGGCCAACGGAAGAATGTAACTGCCGCTATAATCTGTAAAAACAACTTCTGCTCCATTTTGGGCATAAACCTTTGCACCTTCAATCGGTACGCCGTTTTCATCCTTGACAATACCCGTAATAACTCCATTTGTTACCATGGGGTCTGTTTGTATCGAAGTCAACCCGATGTTTAAGTTGATTCTTTGGCCGGATAGGACTTTGATGGTTCTTGAAACATACTCATAGCCTTCTCCTGGATAGATTTCAACTGTATAATTGCCCGGCGATACGCCATTAAACGTATAGTTCCCGTTTTCATCTGCTACTGAACCGTATGATCCATTCGGTCCGTATAAGTTCACATAAGTACCGCTTATTACTTTGTCGGGATTAAATAAGTCCGTTGCTTTAATCGTTACTTTTCCATATTGCTGATAATAGTTTAAATTAACTCCATTTTCCTTTAGAGTCTGAATATCCGTCCAACTCTTGGACGTTTCACTTAATTCCAAGTAGTTGTTTTGTAGGTCCACATTATCGCCAGATCCTATTCCGCCGTTTTGCATGTTGGTTATGAGCGGTGTGATATCCTCAATCTGGTTATTATATAAATACACATTGTTTAAATTCGTTAATGATTCTATACCTGCTAGGCTTTTAATTTGATTGTTTACTAAATACAAGTAAGTTAAATTTTCTAACCTATTCAAAGGTGATAGATCGCTAATATTATTATAATACACTTGGAGAGTACTAAGTTTTGTCAGACCACTTAGGAAGGAGAGATCTTCCATACCGCTTCTATATATACTTAGAAATGTTAAGTTAGTTAGATTACTTAGAATCGTATCGTTCACTGCTTTATTATTTGAATATGAAGAACTCTCAATCGACAACCAATCTAAATTCTTGGCATATTGCAATCCTGCTAAGTTAGACATATCATACAGACTCAGACTGGTTAATCCAAGCATATCTTCCTTTGTTATATCCCCTGCCGGCTTCCCTAACGAAGACCGAACTGCATCTTCTACACGTGAATCCGCAAAGGTTACTTTTGGATTCTCCGCTGTTGAAACGAGTGTGAAATCTTTTGTTAATTTATGACCTGAAAGTACTCCTAGATTTTCTTCGGTAACCGATTCATAGCCATTCGCTTCAACCACTATATTATAAGAACCTTGGGCCAACGGAAGAATGTAACTGCCGCTATAATCTGTAAAAACAACTTCTGCTCCATTTTGGGCATAAACCTTTGCACCTTCAATCGGTACGCCGTTTTCATCCTTGACAATACCCGTAATAACTCCATTTGTTACCATGGGGTCTGTTTGTATCGAAGTCAACCCGATGTTTAAGTTGATTCTTTGGCCGGATAGGACTTTGATGGTTCTTGAAACATACTCATAGCCTTCTCCTGGATAGATTTCAACTGTATAATTGCCCGGCGATACGCCATTAAACGTATAGTTCCCGTTTTCATCTGCTACTGAACCGTATGATCCATTCGGTCCGTATAAGTTCACATAAGTACCGCTTATTACTTTGTCGGGATTAAATAAGTCCGTTGCTTTAATCGTTACTTTTCCATATTGCTGATAATAGTTTAAATTAACTCCATTTTCCTTTAGAGTCTGAATATCCGTCCAACTCTTGGACGTTTCACTTAATTCCAAGTAGTTGTTTTGTAGGTCCACATTATCGCCAGATCCTATTCCGCCGTTTTGCATGTTGGTTATGAGCGGTGTGATATCCTCAATCTGGTTATTATATAAATACACATTGTTTAAATTCGTTAATGATTCTATACCTGCTAGGCTTTTAATTTGATTGTTTACTAAATACAAGTAAGTTAAATTTTCTAACCTATTCAAAGGTGATAGATCGCTAATATTATTATAATACACTTGGAGAGTACTAAGTTTTGTAAGACCACTTAGGAAGGAGAGATCTTCCATACCGCTTCTATATATACTTAGAAATGTTAAGTTAGTTAGATTACTTAGAATCGTATCGTTCACTGCTTTATTATTTGAATATGAAGAACTCTCAATCGACAACCAATCTAAATTCTTGGCATATTGCAATCCTGCTAAGTTTGATATATCGTACAGACTCAGACTGGTTAATCTAAGCATATCTTCTTTCGTAATATCGCCTGCCGGCTTGCCTAGCGAAGATCGAACTGCATCTTCTACACGTGAATCCGGGAAGGTCACTTTTGCAGTTGGTACCGATGCTGCAGTAGCAACTTCTAGAGAAGGTCCTTCACTAGTCCAGTTCCCGCTTGTATCACCGGCTTTAATTTTAAATGTGTAGGTTGAACTAGGGGATAATCCCGTTACTGTGTAAGAAAGAACAGATCCCTCAACAGTAGCTAACAAAATACCATTTTTATAGACTTTGTAATTGGTTACATTATCATTGTCTGTTGCTGAAGGCCAATTCAAAACCAGACTAGAATCGCCTATATTTGAAGCTTCTAATTTTGCGTCGGATGGCCAGTTTGGACTTTCACTATCAGATGATGAAGATGGTGATGTCGCAATTGAATTATCAGTTGGTGAAGAAGTTGCTGTCGAACCTTCACTTGAATTATCAGTTGGTGAAGCTTTGGTTGTCACCTCTAAACTTGGTCCTGACGTACTTACATTCCCAGATGCATCATATGCTTCAATCTTAAATTGATACGTATTTGCAGGTGCCAATCCTTTAACTTCATAGGATATTACATCAGCTGATACAGTATCAATTTGATTACCATTCTGATATATGTAATAACCCGTTACACTGTTGTCATCACTTGCTTGTCTCCAATTCAAAGTAACACTGCTTTCAGTACTATTTGAACTAGACAATTCAATTTCTTGGGACCATGACGGTGCAACAGTATCTTGATTGGTTCCTGATGTATCCTCCACTTGGATATTGATAGGATCTAACGAAAACTCCCGACCAAAGATGTTTCGGACTTTAACGTCAAAATTATTAGAACCAGTCACTACATCTACATCGAGACTAAATGTTCCATTGGAACTGGCTGTGACCTCGGAACCACCGATGTTTACGACAAAACCAGGAACGGTTTTCCCTTGAATTGTTACTTTCCCCATTGAAGGAGTATGAGTATAGGAAAATGGCGGTTCTGGATACTCATCGGCCCTAACAATTAAATTCGCACCGCTTATTTTTCCATGATTCAGGACAACCCCATTATCAGGATAACTTGTATCCCCTGTCATAAAACTACCATACATATTAGCAAACATATTTGTTGCATAGTTGATAGTTCCATAATTTGATAACTTTCCATAAATAATAACATCTTGGTTGAAAGTTATTTCACTCCCAGACGAAATTGTTAATGTGGCATTTGGAGCAATAATAACCGGCTGATCAATGGTCTTAGTTTCACTCCACGTTGTTGACTCGTTAATCAACAAATAATCATCCGGATTTGATGCTGCAAAGGCCCTGTTTAATCCTACTAAATTAGGTAAGATTCCACTCATTGATAAAAACAAAACTAAAAAAAGAATAAATGACTTACGGACGAACCCCCATCGACTTGCCATCTTAGCATTCCATCTCCTACTTTTTTAATAGTCTATAATCACTACTAATTATAACAAGAATAGACAATTTTTTGTTAATTTTTTTCCATAACAACATTTTTTTCCAACGACTATCTGACAAAAAAACAGGAATTATATTCATTAATCCTTCCTAAAAGATGTGGGGGTTTTCGAATTAAAAAGTAGCACCAAAAAATCCCCTCCATCGCGTGAAGGGGATTACTCTTTTAAAAATTATTTCACTTTAACAGTCGTTGCCTTACTTACATTCTTGGCCTTATCTGTTGCTGTCACTATTAAAATCGTATTCTTCTTTTGAGCTTTGATTTTCACTTTGAAATTTCCTTTGGAATCTGCTTTTGCTGTACCGATGACTTTACTTCCGACTTTGATCGTTATAGTAGAGTAGGCTTCGGAAGTTCCAGTCACTTCTTTTGTTGTGCTCCTTACAGTTGTTTTGATTTTCGGTGCAGTTGGAGCAGTTTTGTCAATGACAATCACACTCTTAGCGACACTTACATTTCCTGCTGCATCTTTCGCTGTCACAATTACCTTAGTGCCTGCTTTTTGTACTGGAATTGTTACCTTAAAGTTACCCTTTGCATCCGCTTTGGCGATGTACTTTTTCGTTCCGATTAGAATAGTAACAATGGATCCTGCTTCTGCTTTACCAGTTACCACTTTTGCTTGGTCTGAAATAGTGGTAACGCTTGGAGTAACCGGTGCCGTTTTATCAAGAACTGAGATACTCTTTGCTGCACTTACATTACCAGCAGCATCCTTAGCAGTTACTATTAATTTTGTACCAGCTTTTTGTGCTGGAATGATTACTTTAAAGTTCCCATTTGTATCAGCTTTTGCTGCATAGATCTTTGTACCGATTTTGACTGATATAGTTGCTCCCACTTCCGTCTTTCCGGTTACTTCTTTTGACTTGTCTGAAACAGAATTTACTGTTAGAACTGATGGAGCTGTTTTGTCTGTAACCTTAATTGTTTCCGTTGAACTAATATTGCCAGCAGCATCTGTTGCAACGATAACTAATTCTGTGCCTGCTTTTTGCATCGGAATAGCCACTAGATATTGGCCATCTTCTCCTGCTGTGCCTGCACCGATTACTGAACCACTTTTCTTCACTTCAATAGTGGATCCTGCCTCTGTTTGACCTGCAACAGTTGTATCTTTATCGCTTACTTGATTGACCACAGGTTTCTCAGGGGCGGTTGCGTCTTTTACAACTATTGTAGTTGTTTCACTTACATTACCAGCCGTATCTGTAGCAATGACAACTAATTCTGTGCCTGCTTTTTGAGCTGAAATATCCACTTGATAATGTCCGTTTTCTCCAGTTGTTCCGGTGCCAATCACGGTATCATTTACTTTCACTTTTACTTCTGATCCGGCTTCAGCTTGGCCAGTTACCGAAGTATCTTTATCAGTTACTTCATAAACTATGGGCTTATCAGGAGCCGTCGCATCTTTTACTACCACTGTTGTTGCTTCGCTGATGTTACCATCATTGTCCGTTGAAGTAACTACTAACTCTGTTCCTGCTTTTTGCCTTTGGATATTGATAGAAAATTTGCCGTCAATACCAGCAGTTCCTTTGCCAATCAACGAGCTGTTCGCGAACACTTCCACTGTTGTTCCAGCTTCCGCCTCACCTGATACTGCAATATCTTGGTCAGTAAGATCAATAACCGTAACCTTTCCAGGAGCAGTAACGTCCTTAACGACCACAGTGGTTCCTTCACTAACATTTCCTGCTTTATCGGTTGCTGTAACTTCTAGCTTTGTTCCAGCAGGCTGAACTGGAATACTTATTTCAAATTTCCCATCTGAGTCGGCTGTAACAGAACCAATACTATCCCCACTCTTTTTCACTTCTACAAGGGATCCAGTCTCAGCTGAACCAGTAACAATACTTGAATGTTCTGTTACCCCCGAAACCTCAGGCTTCTCAGGGGCGGTTCCATCTTTGACAACAATTATTGTTGGTCCAGTTGTATTACCGGAGTCATCTGCAACGTATATGTGCAACTCCGTGCCAGCTGATTGTGAAGGAGCTTCTATACTAAATACCCCTGATTCGTTTGTAATTGAAGAACCTAGGTAATGATCGTTAGCATATACATATACATTCGAACCAGGTTCAGCATGACCCGTTATATAAGTGGAGTTATCATATATTTCATCTACTTCTGGTTTTGCTGGAGGTGTCACGTCCTTAACTATTATTCTAGTAACTTGACTTGTATTTCCACTTGAATCAGTTGCTGTAATAAGTATTTGAGATTTTGCTGCTTGCTCTACTATCGAAAACTCATAGTATCCGTTACTATCTGCAATTGCTGACCCAATTAGCACACCGTTGACAGTCGCTGAGACTGTGGCACCTGGTTCTGAGTAACCAGAAAGTAACGTTGAATTTTCATCAATACTACTAGCAGATGGTGGATACGGCGGAGTAATATCCCTTTCATTAACGTGGAAATTGGCACCTGTTAGGTCTTCTCCCCACGAATTTACTAAGTTACTCCAGATATATGTTGAGTTATCATAAATATCATTTACCCACAGATTATATATGCTCCAGTTTCCAACTCCATTTACTGTCTCATTTTCTGGAATGACTGCTTCAAAAACATTGTCATGAGAGTGAGTTAAAGTTAGCGTATAGGTATTTCCATCTGGTTTCAGTAAAGTAGCACTAACATTCTTAACCCCTGATGCGTCATCAACTTCTGCAATTAATTTTACTGAATTCCCGCTTAAGATTTCCTTTTTATCAACAGATATGGATTTTACTGTGGGTGGATCACTCTCTGGCATTACAGTAAAATCGCCTCCATCTAAAATGCCAGTAGGATTAAATTTACTATCAGAAATTACAGTTGAATTATTTTTTGTATCCGTAAGGGTTACATATGTAAGTTCAAATTTCCCTAGCCCATAATCCCCTGTTGTAATAAAACTTGGAAAAACTGCTTGAAATTGATTATTTCCTATATATTGAGCATTAAAACCAACACCCCACCCATTTGGTAAACTATAATTAAGGGAAATATTTTCTACATCACTAAATTCATCTACCGCATTAATGGTAATGGTAACCGAATCACCAGTTAGTATTTTAGTTTTATCCACAGACACACTATTCAATACAGGTCCTTCTGTATCTTGAACGGTTGTAAAATCGCCTCCACTTAAATCACCAGTACGATAGTAACTATAGTCATAAATGGATGTGGCGTTATTGAGATTATCCTTGATTGTTATTGAGACAAGATCAAACTTCCCCATTCCATAATTTTCCGATGTTAAATAGGAGGGAAAACTAAATTGATATTGATTGTTACCAATACTTTCTGCGGTAACACTAATATAATTATTATTTGGAAACAAATACTCGAGTGAAACACTTTGGATACCGCTCAGAATATCTTCTGCCTCTACCGTTACAGTAGAGGAACCGCCCACTAAGATCCGTGATTTATCAACGGAGACACTTTTAAAAACAGGACCTGCCGTATCGGATGCGTAAACAGTATAATTTCCACCGTCTAACTCATAACTTCCACCTTCACTTTTATCAAAATAAACTCTAAATCCGCCGTTGTAAAAATACTCAGTGATATTCGCAACAGTCCATTCACCAGTTTCAGAATAATATGTTGACATATAACCATAAAACGATGAGTCTGACGAACTATCTTTAGATAGATGCACTTGAGTATAACTACCAGAAGGCAACTTATAACTAACAGTCATATCTTTAACCCCTGTAAAGCTTCCTCCTATATAGCCCATTCCATTACTATTTTTAATAGTAACAATTACCTTTTGCCAATTTGGTACGATAATATTTTTCTTTTCAACTGAAATAGTATCGATAACATTGGGGCCATCTTCATCAGAAATAGATTTTGATACATCTATTCCATCTGCTTTAGCAGGGATACTACCAGCACTCATATAGAATATATAAAAAATAACTAAAAAAACTAAAAAACTCTTCTTATTCATAGTTCCACCTCCATAAATCAATTTAATTTCTACAATAAAAATATATTCCTACATTATTAACCTAGTAGCAAAAATAGAATGTCCCGCCTTAATATGTTAAACCCTTCTCACCATCCCTCTACTTCGAACCTATCTATGAATATTTTACCACCCATATGTAAATTGGTGTGAAATATCTAGTCTTCATTCACTAATAAATTAATAGATTTAACAAATTAAATATAGTAAAAATCACCGAAAGTGTTTAGCTGTAGTTTAGGATATTAAAATCCCCTCCACATAGTGTGAAGGGGACTTAGAAATTATTTCACTTTAACAGTTGCAGCCTTACTTACATTCTTCGCTTTATCGGTTGCTGTCACACTTAAAATTGTGTTCTTCTTTTGTGCTTTAATTTTCACTTTGAAGTTTCCTTTGGAATCTGCTTTTGCTGTACCGATGACTTTACTTCCGACTTTGATCGTTATAGTAGAGTATGTCTCGGAAGTTCCAGTCACTTCTTTTGTTGTGCTTTTTACTACAGTTTTGATTTTTGGTGCCAATGGAGCGGTTTTGTCAATAACAATCACGCTCTTAGCGACACTTACATTTCCTGCTGTATCTTTCGCTGTCACAGTTACCTTTGTACCTGCTTTTTGGACAGGGATCGTTACCTTAAAGTTACCTTTAGAATCCGCTTTAGCAATGTACTTTTTCGTTCCAATTGTAACCGTAACAATTGCGCCTGCTTCTGCTTTACCAGTTACCACTTTTGCTTGGTCTGAAATAGTGGTAACGCTTGGAGTAACCGGTGCCGTTTTATCAAGAACTGTGATACTCTTTGCTGCACTCACATTACCAGCTGCGTCCTTAGCAGTTACAGTTAACTTTGAACCTGCTTTTTGTGCTAGAATGATTACTTTGAAGTTCCCAGTTGTATCAGCTTTTGTAGCATAAATCTTTGTGCCGATTAAGATCGATACAGTCGCTCCCGCCTCCGTCTTACCGGTCACTTCTTTTGACTTGTCTGAAACCGTATTTACTGTTAGGACTGTTGGAGCTGTTTTGTCGATAACCTTTATGGTGGTTCCTTCACTTTGATTTCCATCAGAATCGATTGCAATAATCTCTAATACAGTTCCAACTTTTTGAACTCGAATCGACACTTTATATTGGCCACCTTCTCCTCCTGTCCCTGTACCGATTACTGAACCACTTACCTTCACTTCGATTTTCGATCCGACTTCTGCTTGACCTGTTACAGTTGTATCTTTATCGCTTACTTGATTAACTAAAGGTTTCCCAGGAGCGGTTACATCTTTTACAATCACTATAGTTGCTTCACTTACATTTCCAGCCTTATCCGTAGCAATGATAGATAGTTCAATGCCTGCCTGTTGTACTGGAATTGTCACTTCATAGTGACCATCTTCTTCAGTAGTACCAGTCCCAATCACCGAACCATTTACTTTCACTTCTACTATTGATCCAGCTTCCGCTTTCCCTGTAACAGTAATATCTTTATCTGTTACTTCATTTACTTCTGGTTTAACTGGGGCCGTTACGTCCTTCACCACTACTATTGTTGTTTCGCTTACATTACCAGCCTTATCCGTTGCACTAATAACTAATTCTGTTCCCGCTTTTTGCGTTGGAATAGTCACTTTGTATTGACCATCTTCTCCAGCTGTTCCGTTGCCGATTACTGAATCATTTACCTTCACTTCTACTTTCGAGCCAGGCTCTGCTTTACCTGTAACAGTAGTATCTTTGTCCGTTACTTCATTTATTTCCGGTTTAACCGGAGCGGTTACGTCCTTCACCACTACTATAGTTGTTTCACTTACATTACCAGATTTATCAGTAGCGATAATTACTAACTCTGTACCAGCTTTTTGTGTTGGGATAGTCACTTTATATTGACCATCTTCTCCTGCTGTTCCTGAGCCGATAACTGAACCATTTACCTTCACTTCTACTTTCGAGCCAGCCTCTGCTTTACCTGTTACACTAGTATCTTTGTCAGTTACTTCATTTACTTCTGGTTTAACTGGAGCGGTTACGTCTTTCACCACTACTGTAGTTGTTTCACTTACATTTCCTTCCTTATCAGTAGCACAAATTACTAACTCTGTGCCTGCTTTTTGTGTTGGAATGGTCACTTTATATTGACCATCTTCTTCAGCTGTTTCCGTACCTATTACTGAACCATTTACCTTTACTTCTACCTTTGATCCAGCCTCTGCTTTACCTGTTACAGTAGTATCTTTGTCGGTTACTTCATTTACTTCTGGTTTAACTGGAGCGGTTACGTCCTTCACCACTACTGTAGTTGTTTCACTTACATTTCCTGCCTTATCAGTAGCACTAATAACTAATTCTGTGCCCGCTTTTTGTGTTGGAATGCTCACTAAATATTGACCATCTTCTTCAGCTGTTCCCGTTCCACTTAGTGAACCATTTACCTTCACTTCTACTTTTGATCCAGCCTCTGCTTGACCTGAGACAGAAGTATCTTTGTCAGTTACTTCATTTACCTCTGGTTTGGTTGGGACTGTTACGTCTTTTACTATTACTGTAGTTGTTTCACTTACATTTCCAGCGTTATCCGTAGCAATAATAACTAATTCTGTTTCGGCTTTTTGTGTTGGGATAGTCACCTTATATTGACCATCTTCCCCAGCTGTTTCCGTACCTATTACTGAACCATTTACCTTTACTTCTACTTTTGATCCAGCCTCTGCTTTACCTGTAACAGTTGTATCTTTGTCGGTTACTTCATTTACTACTGGTTTAACCGGGCTGGTTACGTCCTTCACCACTACTGTAGTTGTTTCACTTACATTTCCAGCCTTATCCGTTGCACTAATTACTAATTCTGTGCCCGCTTTTTGGGTTGGAATAGTCACTTGATATTGACCATCTTCTCCAGCTGCTCCCGTTCCAATGACTGAATCATTTACCTTTACTTCTATCTTTGAACCTGCCTCTGCTTTACCTGTAACAGTAGTATCTTTGTCCGTTACTTCATTTACTTCCGGTTTAACTGGGGCCGTTACGTCCTTCACCACTACTGTGGTTGTTTCACTTACATTTTCAGCCTTATCAGTTACACTAATAACTAATTCGGTTCCCGCTTTTTGTGTTGGAATGGTCACTTTGTATTGACCATCTTCTTCTCCAGCTGTTCCGCTGCCAATTACTGAACCATTTACCTTTACTTCTACTTTTGATCCAGCCTCTGCTTTACCTGTTACAGCAGTATCTTTGTCCGTTACTTCATTTACTTCCGGTTTAACTGGGGCCGTTACGTCCTTTACCACTACTTTAGTTGTTTCACTTACATTTCCAGCCTTATCAGTAGCAACAATGACTAATTCGGTTCCTGCCTTTTGAGCAGCGGAAATTGTCACTTTATATTGACCATCTTCTCCTGAAGTTCCAGTACCAATTACCAAACCACTTACTTTAACTTCTACTTTTGATCCGGCTTCTGCTTGTCCTGTAACTGTAGTATCTTTGTCGGTCACTTCATTTACTTCTGGTTTAACCGGGGCAGTTACGTCCTTCACCATTACTGTAGTTGCTTCGCTTACATTCCCAGCCTTATCGGTTGCAATAATAACTAATTCGGTTCCTGCCTTTTGTGCGGAAATGGTCACTTTATATTGACCACCTTCTCCAACAGTTCCCGTTCCGATTACTGCACGATTTACTTTTACTTCAACTTTCGAACCAGCCTCCGCCTGACCTGTAACTGAAGTATCTTTATCTGTTACTTCACTTACTGAAGGCAGTGCAGGCGCAGTTACATCTTTCACCTCTACGGTTGTTGCTTCGCTTAAATTACCAGCCTGATCAGTAACAATAACGACTAATTCAGTTCCTGCCCTTTGTAATGGAATAGTCACATTAAATTTGCCATCTTCCCCGACTGTGCCTTTCCCTAAGACCAAATCCTTTACCTTAACTTCAACAGAAGATCCTGCCTCTCCTTCCCCAGTGACTTTGGTATCTTTATCGGTTACTTCATTTACTACCGGTTTAGAAGGCGCGGTTACGTCTTTAACTACCACTGTAGTAGACTCACTTACGTTTCCGGCTTTATCAGTAGCGACAATAACTAATTCCGTTCCCGCCTTTTGCACTGGAATCGTCACCTTAAATTGTCCATCTTCACTGGCGGTTCCTTTACCAATCAGCGTACCATCCACATGCACTTCTACTATAGTACCGGCTTCCTCTTTACCTGTTAGGCTTGTATCTTTATCCGTGACGTTATTAACAACAGGCTTCACTGGTGCTGTTTTATCTTTGACAATAACAGCTTTCACACTGTTATTCCCAGTGGCATCTGTTGAGATCACAAAAACCTCTGTCCCTGCAGCCTGCTTTGGAATGGCAACGGAGAAATTTCCGTCTACATCAGCTGCGCCAGTACCAATCGTAGTTTCACCAACAACAACATCAATTAACGTATCAGGTTCCGCCTTACCAATAACAACAGTTGATAGATCGGTCACTTCCTCGTCTAGTACAGGAATGACTGGAGAAGTCCGATCCTGCACGACCGTAATGAGCGCATCTGACACATTGCCCGCCTCGTCAGTCGCAGTAATGCTCAGCTTCGTTCCTGTCTTCAATACAGGTATTTTGACAGTAAATACCCCATCAAAATCTGCAGCTCCTGAGCCAATCACTTTGCCGTCCACTTTCACTTCCACACTAGCTCCTGCTTCTGCCTGGCCGTTGATTCGGTCGGACTGATTGGTTACTTCCTCGTATAAGATAGGACTTTCTGGAGCCGTTCGATCCAACACCACGACAATCGTCACCTCTGACACATTGCCTGCCTTGTCCGTAGCCGTAACGCTCAACTCTGTCCCTGCTTTTAATACAGGTATCTCGACAGTAAACTTCCCATCTATTCCAACAGTCGCTTCACCTAGCACGGAGTCATCTACATTAACCACAACTTTCGACCCGGCTTCTGCTTTTCCGGCCACGACTGTATCTTTATCGCTCACGTCAGAAACAACAGGTTTCATTGGAGTGGTTTTATCTTTGACAACAATCGATTTCACACTGTTATTTCCAGCTAGATCCGTTGAAATGACAAACACTTCTGTCCCAGCTGGCTGCTTTGGAATGCCTACCGAAAAATACCCAGTGACCGAAGTTTTTCCAGAACCAATCGTGGTATCACCAACCATCACATCGATGGTAGTATAGGGTTCAGCCTGTCCTCTAACTATAGTAGATTGATCAGAAATTTCCTCGGATAAAACAGGAATCTCTGGAGCAGTCCGGTCAAGCACCGTGACCACCGCTGCTGTTGACACATTGCCCGCCTCGTCCGTTGCCGTAATAATCAACTTCGTGCCTGCTTTCAATAAAGGAATCTTGACGGTAAAAGTCCCATCCAAATCGGCCGCCCCTGATCCTATCACCGTACTACCTGCACTAATTTCTACCTTAGATTCAGCTTCTGCCTGTCCATACACCAATGTATCGGAATCATTAACCTCATTCACAATCGGCTTTCCAGGTGACGTTGCATCTTTGACAATCACAGTCACCGAATCACTCACATTTCCTGCCTGGTCCTCAGCCATCACGACTAATTGTGTCCCCGCAGGCTGCTTGTCAATCCCCACCGAAAAGGTTCCATCCTGATTCGAAACGGCAGAGCCCATCATTCCTCCATCCTTAAGGACTCGGACCACAGAACCCTTCTCAGCCGTACCTGTCACCACCGTCGATTGATCAGTGACAACCGAGACCTCTGGTTTTGCTGGAGCGGTTCCATCCTGAACGGTAATATAGGTTGGTTCCGATGAATTTCCACTTGTATCATATACAGAAATACTCAATAACGTGCCCGCTGGCTGCCCGTTAACTGGGACGCTAAATACACCATACACATTGGTTGTAGCCTCTCCAACATAATAGCCATTGGCATAGACATACACGGAAGAACCTGGTTCAGCATAACCTGTCGCATAATAGTCGTAATCATAAACTGTATATACATCCGCCTTAGCCGGTGCAGTGACATCTTGAACAATCACACTTGTTGCTGAGCTTATATTACCGCTTGCATCCGTAGCTGTAACCGAAATGACTGTACTCGCCGCTTGTTGTAGAATATAAATTTGGAAATACCCAAACAAATCAACCGATGCCGATCCAATCTCCACTCCATTTACAGTTGCTTTAACTGTTGAGCCTGCTTCAGCACTTCCATAAACAACGGTGGAGTGCTCATCCACATTATTGACGTATGGTACACTCGGTGGATAACTATCCTTCTCTTTCACATAGAAATTTGCACTGGAAAAATCCCGCCCCCACCAATAGGATGATTGACTCCAAATATAGGTGGAATTCTCAAAGATATCACTAACCCACACAAAAGTGGTCGTCCAGTTCCCGACTGCATTGGACGTTACATCCCCTGGAATATAGCCCTCAAAAATTTGATCATGTGAATGGGACAAAATTGCTGTATAGCTGTTTCCGTTAGGTTGTTGAAAAGTTACCTTGACCTTCGCGACTCCCGAAGCATCCTCTACTTCGGCCAAGACTCGCAAGCTGTCACCGCTAGTAATTTCCTTCGTATCCACCGAAACCCAGGTGACTTCAGGAGCATTTCCCTCTGGAATGACAGAAAAATCCCCTCCACCTAAATCACCTGTACGATAATAACTATAATCATAGATGGTTGTGAAATTGTTCTTGCTATCGATGAGACTGAGCGATACCAATTCAAACTTCCCGACCTCCGATGTTAACGAGGAAGGAATCGTATATTGGTATTGATTGTTTCCGACACTCTGAGCCGTAAAACTGATATAACTATTATTTGGCTGTAAATATTCGAGCGAGACACTAGAAATTCCACTCATGTCATCCACTGCATCCACCGTGACCGTCACCGTTCCATTGGGCAAGGTCTTAGTTTGATCAACAGCTACCTTGTTAAAAACAGGACCAGTTGTATCAGTATAGGTAACAAAATCTCCTCCATCCAATGAACCTGTCCCACTCGTATCAGAAATCCTCGTGTTGTTGTTTTTACTATCATACAGATCCACCATCACCAACTCGAACTTCCCAATTCCATAACTTTCAGCTGTCGAAGCAGATGAAAAAGTATATTGGTATTGATTATTACCAATACTTTGGACGTAATAAGTAACAGACCCTTTATTCGGTGTCTTATAGGTAAGGGTAATCGTATTGACACTGCTTAGTTCATCAACGGCATCTACCGTCACCGTCACGGTTCCACCGGCTTCAATTTGGTTCTTATCAACGGAAATCTTATTAAGAACCGGACCAGTTGTATCGATATAGGTAGTAAAATCACCTCCACCCAAATCACCGGTACGATAATAGCTATAATCATAAATCGAGGTAGAATTATTCTTATTATCCCGAAGCGTAAGCGACACCAATTCAAACTTGCCCGTTCCATGACTTTCTGAAGTTATGGAGGAAGGAATCGTGTATTGATACTTATTTTTACCCGTCATTTGGGCTGTAAAAGTCATATAACTATTATTCGGGAGCAGATATTCGAGCGACACGTTCTTCACTCCGCTCAGCTCATCCTCCGCATTGACCGTAACAGTCACTGTTCCACCAGGTTCTAGCATTGCCTTATCCACCGACACACTAGTGAATATTGGACCTGCTGTATCAGTAATGGTGGTAAAATCTCCGCCATCCAAATTTCCTGTCTGATAATAACTATAATCATAGATGGTGGTGGCGTTATTACTATAATCCTGAAGCGTAAGAGACACTAATTCAAACTTCCCCACCCCATAGTTCCCCGATGTAATCGTGGATGGCAGCGTATATTGATATTGATTGTTTCCAATACTCGCAGCCGTAAAACTCATATAACTATTATTCGGAAGCAGGTATTCCAGCGAAATATTCTTTATCCCGCTCAAATCGTCTTCCGCACTGACAGTTACCGTCACTGTTCCACCTGTTTCGATTCTAGTCTTATCGACCAGGACCTTGCTAAAAACAGGACCGGTTGTATCAGTTGATAACACCTGAAAATTACCGCCGTTTAATTCCGAACTACCTCCAAAATCATTATCCTCAATAACCTTGAATTGCCCGTTTCGATACTCCACAAATAGAGAAGTTACCTTCCATGATCCTTCCGTCGAATAATAGGACGGTACACTCCCTTCAAACACACCCTCGCCGTTCATATACAAAAGAATCTGTGTAGTAGACCCATTCGGCATGAGATAATTTGCCTTGATACTCTTAACGGCAGAGTTATCAATCATACTAACTATTACCGTCTCGACATTCGGGCTAAGGATATTCTTTTTCGTGACACTGATATAATTAATCCCATCAGTACTATCCGCAACCGCTTGAATCCCTCCTAAACTAGTAAAAAACATATAAAAAATAACTAAAAATAAACTAAAACTCTTTCTTTTCATCGTCTGTCCCCCGTATGTAGTGGCTGAAGCTTTAACAACACCAACTAAAATATGTAAAATTATACTATTAGTATAATTCAATCTATTATTATTTGAAACAAGTTAATTACAACAATTGACCTACTTCTACAACTTTCATAGGGTACATTCGACTAGTTTCAATTTCTAATCTACTAATTAAACGTTTGATTAAAACAGCTTCACCCCTTGGTAAATATGCCTCATCCCTGCACCAAACAAAAATAATTTGTTGAAAAATGGTAAATAATTAGGAGCAAAATATCGAACATCCCTACAATGTCACCAACCGACACCTTTTCGACAAAATAACAAAAAGGCTATACTATTCAAACGTTTGGTTGAATCAGATGCAAGTAATGAGTCAGAAGCAATCACCACCAAAGGAGGCAAGAACATTGTCGAGACACGATCGAAAATTCCGCAGGAAATAACCCACTTTTCTACAGAAAAAGATTAGTTTCTTCCAAAGTTTCATTATTCTACTAAAACCCCGACTTTTCGAAACTACACAAACGTTTGGTTAAAATTTGCCTCCGCACGCTCCACATTTATTTTTCTCACTTTAAATGCACAAATAGATTGTCGAAGGATGTCTTCAAAAACCACTCTTCAGAGGGACAGTTCTCATGTTTTCAGCCAAGTTAGTTCCTGGACCAAAAGAGCCTGGCCAGCCGTCCCTCGGTCTACAAATTGATATGAAAAGTGGATGAAATTGCAAAAATCGGCCTCAAATTTCACATTTGAACCCCAAAATGACACCTTTCACTACAAAAACGGCTCCAAATGTGAATTTTAGTCGTTCGATTCATGCAGCCAAAACCGCTATTGTGAAGGTGCAGGAATTGTAGATTTGACGATTAGAAAGCACAAATTATGTGGTAGAGGGTGTTAGGAAATGGCGGGTTTAAAGTCTGGCAATATTGAAGGATTCGAGAAGTTTTCACAATTTAGTTCGTTGAAGGAATTGAATATACATATTGAGAAGTGGTTGACGGCCCACAAGCATGATTTTTCCAGAGGAGAATTAGTTGGGTTTAAGCGGCTGGTTCGTTTTTCTGCAAAAATACCTGGCGTATGCAATGCCAAAATTGGTACCATCTTAAAAGCGATTCACGAAGAATATAAAACTCACGGAATATCCCGCTCTACCTTTAAACGAATGATCTTAAAAGCAAAGGAATTTGGGATCCTAATAGTTCATGAAACAGAAAGAAAGAATGGTTCACAGTCTAGTAACTTGTATTCGTTTAATCGTTTTCCTTCAAATGAACCACCTAAAGAGGAAATCTTGGACCACCCAAAAGAAACTAATAATCTTTTAAAAACTGAAAAAGATCAAAAGATAAAAGAACGTAAAGAAGAATCGTCCGAATTAGATCATACCTACGTGAGCGATCGAGTTCCACAGCCTTTTGTCCAGTTAGTAAAATGCTTTTTTCCTGAAGCAAAGACCATCGAAGAGTATTGGAGAACGGTGAATTTAGCTGCAGCCAGCTATAGTTGGGAACTTGATATCCATCACATCCAAGATGTTGCTATCCAATCCTTTAAGCAGCTCATAAGGAAGCTGAAATTCAGCAGAAATGTCAAAAATCCATTCGCCTATTTTTATGGAATCGCAGAGAATAAGTTTTGCGTGCTATTTCATGAAATACTCAGGGATAAGTATAATCTATGTGATGCGAAAATTGAATTTAGTCTATGCTTGAACAAGAATCATTAACTATTTAGGGAGTCTGCTCCAGAACCGTCCCCATGTTACCTGTCACTAGATTGTCACGAAGATAGTCATATTTTGTAGAATCTACGCACTATAGTACGTGGTAATAAATACCTATTTAGTATTAAATTAATACGAGAGACAAACACGATCACTACTGGTTGCATGGACTCTCAATTGAGCAAATAAGGAAAAGAATCTTACATGCTAAGTGAGCAATTTACCCGCACGCTGCCAAGGTAGTAAGGGATATTCCATACATATAGGCGAGAGCACAGTCTTCCTTTCCGAGGGCAGTACATGACAGTAATAGTAGTAGGTAAGCCTTTTTCAAATCCATTAGATTTTAAAGGAGAGGAAGACTATTTTTATTCAAAAGAACTATTTTATTGAAAAGAAAATGATCTTACTAACAGGAGAATATGATGGTTATGGCAAGCTGTGTGCACGAGTTATGGCAGGAGGTGTGTCTTTTCTGGTGGGTCGCTCACCCTTACAACTATTAAATGATGCCTTAACGTACATTGGGTTTGACCTAAAAGGGGCCATTGGAAGTGCCAAACTTATTCTTGGTGAGAGGTCGAGATGTCCAATTATCGTCAATCCTTACCAAGGTATTTGCCTGTTTCCAAACAAATCACCAAATAATGCCGATTGTATGTGGTTCAACCCCGACCATATTGTAAATACAAGAGCGATGGGAAGATATCAGACAGAGGTCGAATTAAGTAACGGTCACTCGATTATCGTTGATTCAAGATTAACTTCTTTTAATAATAAAATTCACAAAGCCAATAAATTAATGCAGTTATCTATGAAAAGAGGAAACCAGCCTGGACCTATTCTTTTCTATCTTGAATCCCCAAAAGGACATCAGTTAACCAAAGAGAAAACAGGAAACTATAATTTTAATAACTTAGAGGATAACCATAAATAAAAAATACAATCTGTTTAAATGATTGATAGAAAGGGAGTAACTCTTTGAATAATTATCGTTTTGGACATGTATTAAAGAAATTAAGAAATGCACAGAATCTTTCCCAAGAGGGGTTGGCGGACCGCAGCGATCGACATCCGTCCTATATCAGCCTACTGGAAAGAAATCAGAAAAACCCAAGCTTAGATACTCTTGTTGCTCTTGCACTCGGATTGGATATGACAGCTTCTGAAATATTAAAAGAAATAGAGCAACATCCTGAGAACATCTGGATATTCAAAAATAAGAATAGGAAATGAAAGTAAAGGTAGGGTTACTTTGAAAAAATCTCTAACCAGCCAATATTGCCTTTCCCCTTGGTCTTCCAAAAGAGTTTGAATTAGTCAAACCATAAAGGTTCGTGAGGTGTTTTTTAATCTATACTTGACTATGGAAGCATATGAAACCGATTACTATAGGACGGAGAGGATCATGGTATGAGAGTGGTAACAAAGTTTAAATGGGATGAATTAGAAACGATTAAAATTTACTCTGGCACGAGGTTAGGCATTTCGGAGATATTTTCGCCGTTCCTGATGGCTACAAAAGCTTCGCATATAGTTCCCTTCTATGCCATAGTTCCTTATCAGGATACGGATTTCATAAAGAGAAAAAAGAGAGTGCTAAAACTGCTGTTAAAGAACTACGTCAAATGATGGCTGCTTTTAAGGAAGAATAGTACACTGAACCGTTAAACCATGCTGGAACCGCAGCATGGTTTTATCTCATTATCTCTCGGCAACGTATTAATATTAGATCCACTATTAAATAGAATAAACTCTATCTATATGTATTTCATTATGGTAAAATACGAGAAAACTATAGGGAGAATGAACTATGAAATTAATCAAATCGTTAGGAATTGTATTTCTATTAACTCTGCTAGTTGTAAGTACAGTTTCGGCAGCAACCGTTACTTCCTTTTTACCAAAAAGTAATAAATTGTACTCCTATAAATCTACTTATTATAACGATAAGGGGAAAAAAGTTGGTACAACTTATACGAAGGCAAAGTATAAGACGGCTGGAAAAAGTATCCTAAAAGGGGAAGATCCGCAAGATCAATACTTAATTTCTCATTGGTACGAAGATAGTAAAAAAGGGATTTATTTTGTAGATGGACCTGATACAGCGGCTTGGACGAAAGAAGACGTACTAGGCATGATTAAAGACAAAGAGGCGAAACTTTACTTAAAGTACCCTGTTAAAAAGGGCGCAACCTGGAAAGGAAAGTTTGGAACACTTGTCCAGGGCGATTACCAAGTGAAAAACTATTCAGCAAAGATTGTTTCTATTAAAGAAATTGTAAAGACCCCGTACAAATCATATAAAAGTGTAATCAAGGTTAAAATGAAACACCAAGGTTATTATGTTTACCGCTACTTTGTAAAAGGGACGGGATTAATTAAAGAGGAAACCTATACGTACGTAAAGGGCAAACCTCACAAAACAGCCGAATTATTCTTAACTAAAATCAAGTTACCAACAAGAGAGTCCGGATTCAATTTGAATCAGGACTTTTTTTCTAGGAAGATAGAAAATTATTTAACTTCTAAAAAATTATAAAGGCTGACCTAAAAGGTCTTTGAATGACGACTCTTTTGGATCAGCCTCTTATGGTCAATTATCTATTATCATAGTTTAATAAATGGTAAACACCAAAGCATTATTTCGAAGAAACGTGTTTCTTCCAATAATTTATATTGAATCCAACATCCAAAAACAGTAAAATATTTTCATGACTATAAACCTAGTAAATTTAGAGGAATCTCTCTACCAACATCGGAGGAAATATGAAAAAAAAGGGTAAAAATAAATGGAAAATCGTAGGTTTTAGCTTTTTGGGTATCCTTTTACTCATTATCGCAGGCGTAGGGTACGGATATTATCAATTACAGCCAGATAATCATTTTACATCAGTTCCAGTTGTAAGTTCTGGGAATAATGAACAGCAAGTAAATAAGAGTGTAGATATAAAAGAACCTGTATTTAACTTGTTATTAATTGGTTCCGATGAAAGAAAAGGTCAAAATATAGGGCATTCTGATTCAATGATGCTTGTTCATGTTGATTTAACCAAGCATGAATATGATGCAATAAGTATTCCACGTGACACCCGTGTCCATTTAGATGGCTATGGATATACTAAAATTACGAGTGTCCAATATATTATGCAGGCAACAAAAGGAGCCAAAAAAGGGGTAGAGGCTGCTGTCAAAGCAGTTGGAGAATTAACCGGTGTTCCTATCAATTATTACGTAGAAACCAATTATGGCGGCTTTCAAGCGATGGTTGATGCCGTTGGTGGTATTGATATGAATGTCCCATTTGATGTTAAATTAACCCATCCTTGGTATAGTGAAAATAAAAATAAAGTAATAAGTACTGGTACACATGCTTTAAATGGAAAAATGGTCGCAGAGGTTGTCCACGAACGCTATTCTTTAAAAAACGGAGAGTATGGTCGTCAAAAACTCCAAGAAGAAGCACTAAAAGGAATTGCTAAGAAAGCTCTTAGTCCAAGTAATATCAATAATCTGCCTTCACTCGTAAAATCCATTCCTGATTTTGTAATAGCAAGCAATATGTCAACTTCCGATATGTTAAGTCTTGGACTTGCAGCAAAAGACTTCGAACCGAATACACAATTGGAATATCACCAGATTCCAGGTGTTGGAAAAAGAATGTATGATGACATTTTAAAAGCTAATAACTATCAACTGGTAGTTGATCAGGATAAAATCAAAGATTTAATATCCACTCATTTTTAAGAATACTGTTTAAAAAGTTTACACACAGCTATAAAGTTCAAATCAAAGGAGAACTGATTTCAGTTCTCTTTTTAGTTCTCCGTTAAATGGGTAAATTTTCGGTAATTCAGCAACTTTACCTGTTCCGACCACCAATTGATATTTAAATACCATTCAATAGTTTGAGCAATACCAGTTTCAAAAGTAAAAGTAGGTCTCCAACCAAGCTTCTCTATCTTCGCAGGATCAATAGCATACCGTTTATCATGCCCTAACCGATCTGTGACAAATTCAATTAACTCCTCTGATTTACCTAAAGTACGAATGATCGTCTTCACCACATCTAAATTACTCCGCTCGTTATGTCCGCCAATATTATAGACTTCTCCCGTAACACCTTTATGCATGACAAGATCTATGGCTGCACAGTGGTCCAGGACATGTAGCCAATCCCGAATATTCTTTCCATCACCATATACCTGTACCTTTTCATCATTTAGGACACGAGAAATGGTCAATGGTATCAATTTCTCTGGGAATTGGTACGGGCCATAGTTATTGGTGCAGCGTGTAATATTGACGGGAAGTCCGTATGTTGCATGGTAGGCTCTTACTAGAAGGTCTGATGATGCCTTACTTGCACTATAGGGGCTATTTGGCTGCAATGGTGATTCTTCTGTAAAGAAAGTGGCTGGATCAAAGTCCAATTCACCATATACTTCATCGGTTGAAACATGGACGAATTTCTTAACATCAACCTTCAGAGCAGCATCTAGTAATACTTGCGTCCCTAAAACATTGGTTCGAACAAAGATACTCGGATCAGTAATCGACCGATCGACATGACTTTCCGCTGCAAAATGAACCACATAATCAAATTTCTCTTGTTCAAACAGAGAATTTATTGCCTCACGCTCCGTGATATCAGCCTTAATAAAATGATAGTTTCGTCTCCCCTCCATTTCACGATGCTTTGTTAAATCACCGGCATAGGTTAATAAATCTAGATTATAAATATTGTATTGAGGGTATTTATTCATCATATAGTGAACGAAATTCCCGCCAATGAATCCAGCACCGCCGGTAATCAGTACATTTTCCCTTTTCACCCCGTTCTCCCCTTTCGTTTTTGATTAATTATAAATAATTTATAAGCATATTTTGAAAAATAAAAAACAACCCCAAAGTCGAGGTTGTTCGGTAAACGCTTTCAATTATTGTTGTGATTCAAGGAGTCGGTCTCCCCTTTTAGCTGCAACCATAAGACTCATTACTGTAAGCATAGAGAAAGATCCAACAAATAATCCTGCGATAAAGATAACCATAGTGTAACCTCCCAGAGTATATTCATAATCCGTAGTAAGGTGATCATATTCGGTAGCTGGCTGGCATAGTTGTGAGAACCTTAGCCCCTTTAGTTTTGCGCCTCCATTTTTCAATGGGTTTGCCCTTTCGTACGAACTATGTGCTTATATTGATAGTATACTAATTGTTACTAGTAATGAATAGCCCTAATAACCTATTTATATGTTAATAAAGTGGGAAATACCCAGCCTTCTCATTCTGATCCCTTTCGACATGACTAAGAATAATTTGTAGCTATTCTTCGAACGATTTAAATATAACCGTTCCTCTATACATGGTTAAATAGTGATAAGCAACCTGTTTCTTTGAAGTGGAGTGATCAATATGGCAGAGAAAGAAGATGGGAGAAATTTCGGTAGGGGCTGCCTTTGGGGTATCCTTTTATCATATCCTTTATGGGTAATCGTCTATTTTATACTACGTAAAATCTTCCATTAAAGTAGCAACAATTTTTGTTCTTAATGAAAAGAACTTATTTTGAAAAATAGATTTACAGCCTTCCTTATATGGGTATTATATATAGAAAAGAAACTGAAAGCGTTTATATATACTAAAAAATAGAACCGTGCATCACCAGATTTATCTACAACTAACAATAGGAGTGGATTTCATGGACAAGCAAGGGAATCTTTTATTAGGATTATTGTGGGGAACATCTTTAAGTGTTCCATTATGGTTTGCGTTTTTCGGTTGGATTAAATTAGTAATTCAAATGATTCATTAGTATTATAAATAACAATAGAATAAAATAATGATCAGTTTACGCCAGATAGATTTGGACACTAGATTACAAATCTAGACTCCCTACTTAAGATAGATTTTCAAATATCTATCTTAAGTAGGGAGGAAATAGAGTCATATTAGGTATGTAAAGCGATACTCTCACATTCCCCATCTAATTTAAACTCCCCAAAACCAACAGGAAGGATCAGAATACGTAAAAATCAATAATCTAAGTTGTATGAATTAGCTTTCTCTTTCTATTAATCAATAAGATTAATGATAAAACAAGAAAGGCCCCAAGAGAATCAAACAAGACATCCCTAAAAGATGAGACTCTCCCTGGCATAAACGATTGATGATATTCATCTGTTACCGCATAAAGAAAGGTTAGCATCCATGAAAGAATATAAGAATATCGATAGATTTCAAGAGATTTAAACAATAATAGAGCAAGTATCCCGAATACCGTAACATGTGTTGCTTTCCTCACAATCAGGTTCAGCACATTAATCTCTTCATGGTCCGCACTTGATGTGTGAATAGTATTGTGTTCTTTCACTACTACATGTTGAATAGCTTTGGATGTTTTTTCTCCAGTAAAATACGGAAGCTGTGTGAAGCAAAAGATTAATGTCATCCAAATAATCGCTGCTAATAGCCACCCTTTTCTGCTATTCATTTATTAACCCCCTTCCCTTTAGTAAAACAAATAATCCCCCATGCCTACGATTTTAGGGCATGGAGGATTCATCATTTACTTCGCTAAAATAGTATTCACTTTATCCATGACAGCATTTTGAAGAGTAGATACCTTCTCCTGGCTCTCTTCTATAGACATACCTTTTACTCCAAAGTAAAACTTCGCCTTTGGTTCTGTTCCTGATGGACGTAAACAGAACCAAGAACCGTCGGCTAAATGATACTTAAGAACATTGGATTGTAGCAAATTGATCTTGCTTTCTTTTCCATTTGCATACCTTACAGAAGTTGAGTAATCCTCAATAATCGCAACCTCAATTCCAGCCACTTCACTTATTCGTTCATTCCTAAAGGTATCCATTAATCCAGCAATTTGTTCTGCCCCATCTTTTCCTTTTAAGGTAATTGATTGAAGTGATTCTTTATAGAATCCGTACTTATCAAAAATAGTCAGAAGCCCTTCATACATAGTCATGCCTTTGGATTTGTAATAGGCAGCCACTTCAGCAGCAAAGATAGCTGACTGGACAGCATCCTTGTCACGGACAAAGTCGCCAATCAAATACCCATAGCTTTCTTCATACCCAAATAAGAAGGTAGAAGCGCCCGTTTGCTCAAACTCATTAATCTTTTCACCAATGAATTTAAATCCAGTTAGGGTATCCAATGCTTGGATTCCGTAATGCTCAGCAATCGCTCGGCCAATTTCAGAAGTAACAATTGTTTTAATGACAACTCCATTTTCAGGCAGCGTTCCATTTACCTGTTTTTGTGATAACAAATACTCCAGCATTAACGCACCCATCTGATTACCAGTCAAAACAACATACTCACCTTCACCATTTTTAACTGCCACACCTAGACGGTCTGCATCAGGGTCTGTAGCCATGAGGATATCAGCATTGATCTTTTCTCCATACCCAATGGCCAATTCAAATGCCGCATGTTCTTCAGGATTTGGAGACTTAACGGTAGAGAAGTTTGCATCCGGCAACTCTTGCTCTGTAACAACAGTAACATGCTCAAAGCCAAATGCTTTTAATCCCGCACGAACTGGTTTATTACCCGTACCATGCAATGGGGAATAAACTACTCGCATATCTTTTGCCACACTTGCAACCATTTCTGGGTTCAATTGAAGTGTTTTTAATTGTTCTGTATAAGCATGATCTATCGCTTCACCTACGTAGGTTAATAATCCGCTTGTTAGAAGTTCCTGCTCGTCAGCTACTTCTACCGTTAACTCATTTTCCACTGTATTCACGTAACGAATAATCGTATCGGCAGCTTCTGGCGGAAGCTGGCCCCCATCCTCACCATAGACCTTAAAGCCATTGTACTCAGGCGGATTATGACTAGCTGTGATTACTACACCCGAAATGGCGTTCAAATACCTAACCGCGAAAGAAAGGACAGGTGTGGGACGAAGTTCGTCGAATACATACGCTTTGATGCCATGCTTTCCAACTGTTTTAGCCACCTCTAACGCAAACTCAGGAGATTTATGGCGGGAATCATAGGCAATAACAACACCACGTTGTTTCACCGCTTCGCCTTGTTCCACAATGTACTGTGCAAGCCCTTCAGCCGCCCTACGGATCGTGTAAGTATTTAAGCGATTAGTACCAGGTCCAAGCTCTCCCCGCATACCGCCCGTACCAAATTCTAAATGTTTATAAAAACTATCCTCTAATAATTTCTTAATGATATCCATTTCTAGTAACTTTTCTTTTAAATCATGATCTAGTTTATTAAAAGAAATCCATTTTTCTGCATTATTTAACCAAGTCATCAAAAATTCTCCCTTTTTCACTAAGATGTCTATTATAAAATCCTAAATGTACCTAGAAGCAATAAACGGCTTATTTGATAATGCTACAAAAAGCAAAAAGAAGGGGCGGACAAATGTCCCCCCTAATATTAAAACAATCTTTTACTTTTTATTTTGGATATTATAACTTACATAATCTAATCACCAAAAAATATTAAACTAGTGAGACTTCTAAGCTATTAATAGTTTCTCTTCCGATAGAATCATAAATGATTTTCGCATCTTTTGCACTAGTAAGGTCATAACAATTTCTACCATCCAGTATGATAGGGTTTCTCATTAGTTTGCTATAATTGGATAAGTTAAAGTTTTTAACTTCATCCCATTCAGTAAAAATAAAGCATAAGTCTGCATCTTTAAGAGTATCTTCAATTGATGTGGAGTAAGTAATATTCTCAGGATATAATTTTTCGAAGTTTTCAATACCTACAGGATCCCATGCTTTTACATTAGCGCCATCTTCAAGCAAAATTGGAATGTTTACTAGTGATGGAGCTTCCCTTAAATCGTCCGTACCTGGTTTAAAGGTTAATCCAAGAACAGCTACATTCAAACCTTTCAAACTATCAAAATACTTTCGAGATTTTTTTACTAATTTTAGCTTTTGATTTTCATTTACATCAATAGCGGCTTTAATAGTCTTTAATTCATGATCATGAAAATTGGCTAACCAATGTAATGCTTTTGTATCTTTAGGGAAACAAGAGCCTCCGTAGCCGATACCTGAATTTAAGAATCTATTACCGATACGATTGTCATAACCCATACCTAGCGCAACATCTTCTATGTCTGCTCCTATAATTTCACAGAGATTAGCTATTTCATTAATAAAAGAAATTTTTAATGCTAAAAAATCATTAGATGCATATTTAATCATTTCTGCACTTTTCCTATTTGTAACCAATATTGGTGCCCCAAAATCCTTATATACATCGCTCAATATCTCGCCTGCACGAGGCTCTTCCACCCCAATTACAATCCTAGATGCATTTAAAGTATCTCTAACAGCTGTACCTTGTGACAAGAATTCCGGATTCGAAGCAACACTTACTTTTACATTATGAACAAGGTTTGTTTTGATCAAGTCCTCAATCTTATCATTGGTTCCAACTGGAACAGTAGATTTAATAACCACTACACAATCATTCTCAATACTTTCAGCAATTTGAACAGCTACTGCATTGACATAGGATAAATTCGCTGAGCCATCTGGCTTTTCTGGAGTTCCAACACCAATAAAGATAACATCGGCATCTTTATATGCTTCCTTGTAGTTTGTTGTAAAGTTCAGTCTATCCATGTTTTTTACCATTAACTCTTCTAAACCTGGTTCATAAATAGGAGAGATTCCTGAACTCATTAAGGCTACTTTTCTATCATCTATATCTACACAAAAAACTGAATGTCCATTTTCTGCTAAACATACACCGGTTACTAAGCCAACATATCCAGTTCCTGCAACAGCAATTTTCACTATATATTCCACCTTTAAGAATCTTTAATAAAAGAATTTTAGATTTTATAAAAACAGATTATCTTATAATCTGTAATAAGTATCATTTTATACTAAATTTAGTAGTTAACTTAAATTAACAAACAAACCTATTTTATAACATGATTACATAATTGTATATATGAGTATCTATACATAAAAACCATTTTGAGGAATTTTTACAAATTGTTCATGAGACTATTGCAATTATAACAACACTAAATAAATCTAAAAATTCATGATAACACCCACACTAACTTAAACTAATTTCTGAATTAATAAAAGATATAAATAACCCGTATCCACACTGTGAATACGGGTTATAAATTTAGAAAAAATTATTTTCCTAATGAATACTGTTTCTTAAAATAATTCTGATATTCTCCACTAATGATTTGCTCCCACCACCATTTATTATCTAGATACCATTCAATAGTTTGAGCAATTCCTGTCTCAAATGTATAAGTCGGTTTCCAACCTAACTTTTCTAATTTAGTTGGGTCAATGGCATATCGTTTATCATGTCCTAAACGATCGGTTACAAATTCCACTAACTCTTCTGATTTTCCTAAAGTCTTAATGATAGTTTTAACAACCTCTAAATTTGTCCGCTCATTATGTCCACCAACATTATAGACTTCACCATTTATTCCTTCATGTAAAACTAGGTCAATAGCTGCACAGTGGTCTATAACATGCAACCAGTCACGAATGTTTTTACCATCTCCATAAACAGGTACTTTTTCATCATTTAAAACACGAGAAATGGTTAATGGTATCAATTTTTCTGGGAAATGAAACGGTCCATAGTTATTTGAACAACGAGTAATATTAACTGGCAGCCCAAATGTTTCGTGGTAGGCACGTACCATAAAATCGGATGAAGCTTTACTTGCACTATATGGACTGTTAGGCTGCAATGGAGTTTCTTCTGTAAAGAATGTTGTTGGATCAAAATCTAATTCACCATAAACTTCATCAGTAGAAACATGAACAAACTTTGTCACTCCAATTTGTTTAGCTGCATCGAGTAGTACTTGTGTTCCTAATACATTCGTTTGAACAAATATTTCTGGTTCTGTAATAGAACGATCCACATGGCTTTCAGCAGCAAAGTGAGCCACATAATCAAATTTCTCATTAACAAAAAGTGACATAATTGTATCACGGTCAGCAATATCAGCTTTAACAAAATGATAATTCACTTTCTTTTCAATATCTCTGTGCTTAGCTAAATCACCAGCATATGTTAATAAATCTAAATTATAAATATCATAATGAGGATATTTGTTAACCATATATTGTACAAAATTCCCACCAATGAAACCGGCCCCACCGGTTACAAGAATCTTTTTCTTTTCCATTATTTCACCTCATGTTTTAATGCCTTTAAGTATTGTTCTAGGGATTCCTTCCAGTTAGGTAATCCTTCAAATCCATTATCGATCAACTTCTGTTTAGACATTCGTGAATTTGCTGGTCGAACTGCTCTGGTAGGATAATCTGCTGTTGGTATAGAATTCACTTTAACAGCTTTCCCTGAAAGTCGAAAAATCTCCTTAGCAAAGTCTGCCCAGCTACAAAACCCTTCATTTGTTGCGTGATAGATACCATAGTTATCCGTTTGAATCATATCAAGTAATAAACGAGATAAATCAAATGTATTCGTTGGTGAACCAACTTGATCGCCTACTACACTTAACACATCACGATTTTCCGCTAAGCGCAGCATTGTTTTAACAAAATTGTTTCCATTTATCCCAAAAACCCAAGATATACGGACTATAAATGATTCTGATAATAAAGATTGGACTTCTTTCTCTGCTTCAAGTTTGGTTCGACCATAATATCCCAATGGGTTAGGTTCATCCGTTTCAACGAAAGGAATCTCTCCAGTCCCATCAAAAACATAATCAGTACTAATATACATAAATTTAGCATTTACTTCTTTTGCCGCACTTGCCAAGTACTTTGTCCCATTTACATTAACATTCCAACAATTTTCCTGATCATCCTCTGCCTTATCAACTGCAGTGTAGGCGGCACAATGGATGATAGCATCCGGATTAATTTCTTTTACAAAATGATTAACCATTTCTTCATTAGTTATATCTAAATTTTTGGATCCAACACCCACCATGTTAAAGCCACGGTTCAACCCTTCACGAACAACATCAAACCCTAGTTGACCAGTAAAACCTGTTACAAGAATTTTCATGGTTTACTCTCCAAAATAAAAGTTATTTTCCGCATCTGTTAGTAGTGGAGCTTTTTCATCTTTTGCTGATAATACCGGGCTAATCTCCATAGGCCATTCAATACCAACCGCGGGATCATTCCAGATAATTCCACGGTCACATTCTGGTGCGTACAACTCATCCACTTTATATTGAACCTCTACATCATTTGTCAAAGTCATAAAACCATGAGCGAATCCTTTTGGAATCAATAATTGTTTTTTATTTTCTGCAGTTAACTCAATTCCAAACCATTTTCCAAATGTGGGACTTTCTTTTCTAATATCCACCGCAACATCAAAAATTGCTCCTTTTGTGCAGCGAACAAGCTTCGTTTGAGCCTTTGGATTTAATTGATAATGCAATCCTCTTAATGTCCCCTTTATTGCAGAAAATGATTGATTATCTTGTACAAATTTAATGCCAATTCCCTCTTTTTCAAAAATTGCATCACTATACGTCTCCATAAACCACCCGCGATGATCCCCGAATACGTTGGGCTCTATAACCTTTACTCCGGGTAATAAAGTTTCAATTACTTTCATCTTGCCTCACCTCTTTGTTAATACTTTATGCTGCCATTTGCTACTTTTAGTAAATATTGCCCATAACCCGTTTTAGAGAACCTTTCGCCAGATTTATATAATTCATCCTTACCAATCCAACCATTTATATAAGCAATCTCTTCAGGTGCAGCAATTTTAATTCCTTGGTGTTCTTCTACAGTTTTAACAAAATTAGTTGCTTCTATTAAACTTTGATGAGTTCCCGTATCTAACCATGTAAATCCACGTCCAAGAAGTTCTACATCAAGTTCACCCATATGTAGATATGCTTCATTTACCGAGGTAATTTCTAATTCGCCTCGTGCAGACGGTTGTACTTTTTTGGCAATATCCACTATCCTATTATCATAGAAATAAAGTCCCGTAATAGCATAATTTGATTTTGGAAATTCTGGTTTCTCTTCTACACTTAATACCTTGCCATTATCATCAAATTCTACAACCCCAAAACGTTCTGGATCTTGGACATGATATCCAAACACAGTTGCTCCACTATTTTTATTAGCAGCCCTCTGAAGGATTTTTCTCATACCACTACCGTAGTAGATATTATCTCCTAAGACCATTGCAACTGAATCTCCATCAATAAAGTCCTCACCAATTATAAAAGCCTGGGCTAATCCGTCTGGGCTCGATTGAACTTTATATTGTAGATCTATACCGAATTGAGATCCATTACCTAACAATGCCTTAAAACGGGGTGTATCCTCTGGTGTTGATATTATTAGAATATCACGTATTCCTGCAAGCATTAGTGTAGACAATGGATAATAAATCATAGGTTTATCATAAATTGGTAGCAGTTGTTTACTAGTAACCATTGTTAATGGGTATAACCGCGTCCCACTTCCACCAGCTAAAATAATTCCTTTCATCTAAAAACCACCATTCATTGTTTTTTTTATTTTTAAAAGCTAATTAAATTCGATTTGTCAAAATAAAAATAATTTTTTCTTTATAATGTGTTGGACTAAAAGAATCGCATTTGATAACTGTTTTATGCCAGTTTAGTTTAATAGGGTTCCGAACCGGCATATGATGCCCCCCTTAGATTGGCGCAAGGTAAGACTGCACTTGGAAAGGCTAATCCCAAAACCGACCTCCAATGGTCTTTTCAGAATCAAGCAGGTGCACTATGTTCAAGGGGGATCATATTAATCTACTAGTTTTTTTTATCTTATTTAAGACAAATAATGTAACTTTCTCTTGAAGTATCATTAAGACTACAAAATAAACGGTTGTTCCTACAACTACTCCAACTACAAATGATATTATTAAGTTACCAATTAACAACCTAATAATTGACACGACGAAACCCATTATTAGTGCCGCAATAACATAAGTAATTGTGGACTTGTTAATAAATGTTATTTCATTATATCCCAATCTCTTTTTTGCAACGTAATATCTCATACCAACTGCGCTAAACTCAACAAAGACTTGTACCATACCAGCTCCTATAACACCAATCATAGGAATAAATATAATATTAAGCGCTAAACTTAATCCACTTGTTATTATTGCACAATACAAACCTACTTTTTCTTTTCCTGAAGCAACAAGCACCTGATACTGGAGGTAAGAAGATAATGGTGAACAGATAATTGTTATCGACATTACTTGTAATAGCTTTCCTGCCTCTAAAAACTCCACACCGCCTAGAATGTACATGATATTTGGTGCTAGACATAAACAACCAATCGATATTGGTATTGTAATCCACATAATATAATTCGGCATCTCAGATAGAAGACTTCTAAACTTTTTTTCGCTATTTTCCTTGTAATACGACGCTCTAGATAAGGTAGCATTAGAAACTGCTGTAGATACAGTCATTGCCATCATTACAAGCATTTTACTCCTGTTCATGAATGCAACTGCCTTTGTATCAAGGTAAAATCCAAGCATTATTTGGTCAAAATTTGTGTAGATATTGACAATAAAAGCATGAAGAAAAAAAACACGTAGACTTTTTAAATGTCTAAATGGATTTACGTTCTTCCATTCCCACCTAACATATTTTCTACTATATATAAAATTTAATATACCACTTAAACTTGTAGCCATTACGCTAATTAAACCATATATAACGTAGTGTTCTGCCTGTTTTACAAACAAAAAAATACAGATAAGTGAGATTAACTTAACTATCGCACTTCTAATTGTAATATATCGATACTCCTCAATCCCTTGGAAAAACCAGTCTATTGCGAACATGTTCAATATAATGCTTACCGACATAATCAAATATATTGGTAAATCCAAATAAAACTTCTCAATATTAAATAAAACTAAAAAATAAACAATTGTAACTATTAGTGATAGTATCCCATTAATGATAACTATTTCAGAAAATAACCTATTTAACTTATTCTTATCATCGCGTATTTTTGCTACTTCACGAACGCCATATGTTGTTGTTCCAAATACTGCAAACAGTATAAACCAATTAACAACAGCTGTAGCAAAATTTACCAATCCTAAATTTGACGCACCTAGAATTCGTGAAACGTAAGGAGCAGTTAAAAGAGGGAATAATAAATTTAAGCCCGTGTATAAAAAATTAAAAATAACATTTTTAAATAAAGACTTTTGTTGAGCCATATTTTATCTGTATCGTGATAGATACTACACTCCTTCTAGGATTTTAAAAACTTAAATAATATTTAGGTAACAGTAGCTATAGCCTATCTGATATAATTAAATAACTTTATTTTTTCACAATGCTTTCCCGAGAACTAAGTAACAAGTTATATACGTTTAGTATTTCGTCGACACATCGTTCTATTCTAAAATGCTTCTCTGCATATTCTCTAGCTTGCCGTCCCATCCTGTCACGCAAATCTACTTCTTTGATCATCCTCTGCATTTTTGCAGCCAAATTATCTACACTATTGTAGTCATAAAGAAAACCGGTCACGCCATCTTGAACCAGTTCAACAGTCCCCCCTGTATTACTTCCTATAACGGGGATTCCCCCCATCATCGCTTCCGCAGTGACACGACCAAAGGCCTCTGCCGTAGAACATACCAATTCAACATCCATATCTTTACGTAATTCAGGCATATTTTTTACCAAGCCTAGTACGCTCACAAAATCAGTCAATTGAGATGGTAATTCTTCTTGCAATCCACCAGAACCAGCAATATACAAATGAAAGTTGTTAATTCCTTTTTGAATCAACTTCAAACAAGCCTGAATAGCATATTCCTGCCCTTTAGCTTTACTAATACGACCAGCAATTAAAAAATTTACACTATGCTTCATATTACCTGTATGTTCAATTAAATTACTACTATCTACACCATTATATATAACCCTTTTCTTTCTTTTGTCGAGTAAGTCATAATGGTTAAACACTGCATTGGATATACAAATAAAACGATCTGTATATTGATTCATTATCCTAAAATATCTTTTCTTAGAGATAATAGGATACATTTGAAAATCTAAATCAGCAAATTCCCTAATATGCCAAACATGTTTAATCCCACTATATTTTTTTATTAGGGCGCCAATATTAATAACACTTGAATTAGAATGAATAATGTCAATACTTTCTTCTATTGCAAATTTTGCAACCTTTTTCGCAGTTATTTCGTTTATCTCTTTTTCATAAAAATACCATCGAAATTTATGTTTTACCCATTGAACATTATTTTCCTTTTTTAAACACCACCTATAAAATGAATAACAAAGAATTTCGACATTCCTCTTAATTAACTCTTCGTAAAAATCTCCCGATTGAAATGACGTCAATACATAAATCTTATGTTTCGCTCTAAGCGTGTCAATAATGTTTAGCATTGATTTACTTGCTCCGTTTAAATATGGTTCATGTCCAATAAATAATATCTTCACAATACGTTTCTCCCATATCTAACTTTAGACTTTTGTTTTTGAAAATCATCATCCCACAATACATATGCTAAGTACAAAAGCGTAAAATTAAGTGGCAATTGGATTATACTTGATTCCGTAATACCGTACACACTATATAAAGATAAGACTGTCAAAAGTGCAAAGTTTTTCTCTTTAACTACTCTTCGGAACAAAAAAAACTCCCCTAAAATGAACAGAATAAAAAATATGATTCCGTAACCTAGTAGCAAGTAAATAAAGCTGTTATCCAGGGTATATAAATCACTAACTAATGACCAACCTTCAACTCCGCTGTTAATTTCCAATTTAGCCCCAAATAATGAAATCCCATAATGTTGAAAGTATAATAAGGCCTGCGTTCCTCTAGATGCAAATGTATCTGAGAGGTTATTAGTAAACGAAGAAATATTCAGTATTGCAAATGTAGCTAGAAAGGGGATAATTATCACAGTATATTTTAATTTATCTAAACAAAACCTCACACACTGCCTCAAATAATTATTCCTATTTTCTTTACTCGCATAGCTAACTAATACGGACAAAACAACTAAGCTAAGCATCAAAAAGGATGCCGTCATACTATCTGTAACTCTATAATTTAAAAATGTAACAATTGCAAAAATAAACGCATCCAAAAAATTCAATCTTTTACTTTTTATGCAAACATACATAGACATAAGTTGAAATGTTCTTGCTGCAAGTGTATTTGGATGATAAAATCCAAAAGAATATCGTACTTTACCATCAATTCTAGTTGTAGATGTATTTGTTATCATATCTAATCCTGCTAGAGCTACAATAATCAGGTATGCTAGTAATTGACTAATAAACAACCTTCGAATCAGTTTTTCTAAGTCAACTCGTTTCGCTCCACAAATAAACCATAATATAGTTACAATCCAGTTTCCATCACTATAAAGAATTGAAAAGAAACCTAATATAACTAATAAAGCTATTCGCCAATCCTTATATTGTAATTCTTTAATAACTTTTACTATAATAAATCCTCTAACCACTATCCATACAACATGTTGAATGTGATATAAGATTATGGCAAAGTTTCCTAAGTCACTTATTCTAGTACCATTAACAAGGGCGGTAATAAAAAACCATATACAGGCAAGAAAAATATATATATCTGCTAAAGTATAGACTCCCTTTCCCCTACTTTTTTCCAACCGCGAGAATTTAGCATTATATATCATTCATCTAACCTCCGGATTGATTTGCCATTAAGTAATATTTAATATCATTATACATCTTTACTTCCTCCAAAAAGCTTTTTTATTCACTTATACACCACCTACGCTATATTATTTAATAAGATAGCTCTTACTTATTTGACATTCTGCTTCAAAGCTTCCTTAACCGCTTCTAAATAGGCAAATCCATTTTTCTTATCAGGTTCTAAATAGGTTCCTTCTGCCCATTCGTTCCAAGCATTTATGAATAAAAAGTCACTTCCGTGTACTTCTTTTCCTCTCTTTATTTGTTGCCCCAAATATTTTTGGAATTTCTTCGGAGTTGCACCGTTAAAAACTAATGCTTTATCCCCTTTTCTAGCGGTGTTATCCCAATCAATAAATGCACCTAAGTATACCTTCTTATCCTTAACTTCCATATTTCTCTTAAGGATTCTCTTCCAAGTTATATCGTAATCCATCGTTTTGTAAATAAATTTCCCCTTACTCGGGATCATTGATAAGTTTTTCAATTTATTCTTTACTTTATCTATAACCGGCCGATCATGATGTATTGTATAATTCGGTTCAAATTGTATTACAGCTTCAGATAAGTTAGAAACTTCCTTTTTCTGCAATCCATTTAATGTCTCTACTATATATAATCCCTCTAAACCATTTTCCTTTGCTTTCTCAATCCAGTATTCAAAAAGTTCCTGATGATTAGGTATACTCTCAACCTTATAGATAACTAAAACAGGTTTATTATCAATTTTTATATATCGATCGTCTTTGAAAAACTGTAGCAGATAGTTAAAGTGGTTTAACCAATCTCCTTTATCTCCGTACTTTTGAGATAAAAGAACCTCACTGGTTTTACCATCCCACGAACGTGTCCACGGCTCGTTAGCCCATGATACGCAGAATGGTAAATCAAGATCTTTGTTTTCTAGTACCTGTTCTAATGGTTTTTGTAAAACCATTTTTCCATTAAACCAATAATGGTAATAACAAAATCCATATATTCCATACTTTTTTGCTAAATCAATTTGCCACTTTTTGGTCCCATCATCTAATAAGTTATAGTAATTATCATTATATGGTTCTCTTGGCTGATCTTGTCCATTAAATAGTGTTTTGGCTTTTGTAGTATTAGTCCACTCTGTAAAGCCTTTCCCCCACCATTCATCATTCTCTGGTATAGCGTGAAACTGTGGTAAATAGAAAGTAATTAACTTCATTCATATACCCCTTTAAATATGTTCAATAATTTTATAAAATGTCTACTTTTCCTAATCTCTCATTAAATCCATCTGACATGGCACGTTTAATTAAATCCTTTCTATCTTTCTTTTTATAGAAGATAGATGCTAGTTGAATAAGAGTCAAAAACAGAGTTTTGTTAATAGAATAAATGAATCTATTATTAACTAATTCTTTTGTTTCAAAATAAATTCTATTTCTAATACTGTAGTAAATCCTTACTTCAGAGTCACTTTTAAATAATGATAAGAAGAAACCATTATTCTCCTTGATAAACCAAGATTTATCAATATCAGAAATCCTACTTGAAGGAATTAAAATGATTTTCCCACTTGATTTTATAATTCTATTGCTAAATTCATAATCATCAGAATATAAATAGAATTGATCATTAGGTAATCCAATGGTATTAATTAAACTTTTATGAAAGAATAATCCTCCGTATGGGGCTAATGGTACCTTAACAATATGCTGATTTCCATCAGAGGTATTATTACTTTTTTTGTGAATTTTGTTTAAAACCTTCTTAAACAAATCTTTATAATGAACTCCTAAGCAACTGTTCCTCATTGGGAAAAATTTCTCAGCTTCCTGGTGTTTGGAGGCTAAAATAAACTCTTTCCTATCATCTCTTAAGGAAAGTAGAGCAAGTAAATTCTTTGAAGTATTATTCTGAAAGTGATCATATTGGACAATTAATTCGTCTAAAGCATCTTTTTCTGGTTTATTGTCATCATCCAATAACCAAATATATTCACTATTCTTATCCTCTAAAGCTCTAGAAATACCTACCTTATAACCATATGCTGAGCCTGTATTGCTGTTCATTTTAATAACTTGTATTTTATCGGAAAGCTGTCTAGCAGCATTTGTTAAATCATTTTTGGAATCATTATCAACAACGATAATCTTCTTTACCACGGGATTATCAATGAGAACCTCCATTACCTCTTTAAGGATATTCCACCTATCTCCATAAGTTACTGTTACAACGCACACACTGTTTTTTGTCATCTTTCCAACCCCTATGACTTCAACTCTTTTTCAATAAATGTCAACATATCTTTTAACCTTTCGCTCCAATCTTCCGATTGAATTGCATTAAGGATGTCCTCTTCTTCAAAACGGTTAAAAGGAGTTTTTATACACATCATTATTTGTTGTGAAAACTCCTTTTCTCCATCACAAATATGAACAACATGTTGATATTCATCAGAAGGTGGAACAGACGTTGTAATAATTTCTTTACCTGAAGCAAGGTATTCATATAATTTTAAGGGATTCATTGACTTTGTAAATTTATTCACTTTATGTGGGATGATACAAACATCAAAATATTTTAAATACGATGGAATCATAGAATGGTGCTTTGACCCTAAAAAGAATACATTTTCGTATTTTTGAATATTTTTAAAATGAGACTTTGATAAAACTGGGCCAATAAAAACAAAATTAACATCGGAGTTTTGTACAATCGACTCCTCAAGAATGTTTGTATCTATTCTCTCTTGCATAAGTCCAACGTATCCAACAATTGGTTTCCCCATAGGTAAATCCTCGGGTCTTGATAAATCCTTTTGTTTATAAGATTTTAAATTTATCGCATTTGGAATATAAAAGGTATTATGATGATTCGAGAAAATAGATTCTTTTAAATCTCTTGATACTGTAAAAATGACATTCGAGTTTTCTTTCGCTAATCTATACATTTCTGAAAGATAGGTAAAATCATTTTTTTTCTGATCATGCTCTAAAAGATTATCAATTGCATCAAAAATCATGACGTCCTTTTTAAATCTCCTAGCTATTTCTATTCTAGTTAGATCGAAACACCATGTAATATAATTTTCAAATCCTAAGGTTTTTAGGGCCACTTGAATTTCCTTTTCCAATATATCTTGAACACTATTTATTCGCTCTAGGATGTTACCTCTCGGATTAGGAATATGGTAATTTATATCAAGAACAACTAGTTTTTCATTAATCAATTTTAATTGTGAAAAAAGCCGCTTGTACATTAACTTTTCCTGATCAAAATGTACATGGTTATCGCTATTTATATCTTTATTTTTCTTAGAAAATCCTTCCCCATTTTTCAATGCTAAAAGAAGTTGAATGTATTTAGGAATTTGGGCTCTATTTACACAAATAATTTTTTCAATATTAGGATTATTGATCATTGAAAGAAGTATATTCGCTTCTCTAGTTCTAAAACCATCAACTTTCATTGCGTTCCAATCACGCCATGGAAAGAATAATACATTGTAACCCATCTTATATTCCTCCATTTGCTTTTAAGAAACACTCTTCATATTGATTAACAATTAAATCCCATGAATAGGCATCCTGAATTCTTTGTTGAGCTTTTTCTTCCTTATTCTTAATATCCGAATCTGAAAAAGAGTCAGCAGTTTTAATCATTTCAGCTAAATTTCCTGCTTCTTTGGTAAAATAGATAGCTGCATCTTTCCCGACTTCTTTATTAAAACTTACATTTAAAAGTAAATTCAATGAAGTGGTGGCCATAGCTTCTAAAAGTGAAGGGTTTGTTCCTCCTACTTCGTGACCATGGAAATATCCAAATGCACCTTTTCTAACTTGGAATAATAAATCTTGGTCATAAATTGTTCCAACAAACTTTATTCTTGGATCCAAGTGAAATTGGGTTCTTTCCTTTAGAGCATTATAGAACTTGTTTTTCTCAACATTCGTTACTATAATTAAAGATTTTTTTGTCTTTGATTTCATAAATTCACGTATTACTAGCTCATAATTATTTTCTTCCACAAACCGGCCTACTATTAAATAGTAATCTTTCCCCTTTAAATCCCACTTCTTTAACCATTCATTGTACTTGTTTGCATCCAGGTTTTCCGGTTTATTTACGGTTGCTCCGTAGGCTATAAACGTTGTTTTAGGTTGATAGGATTTATAATCTTCTTGAATATATTTTTCAATCGCTCTAGAATCACAAATTGCCAAGTCAGTATTCTTAATCATCAGTTTCTCGGATAGTTTCCAATATTGACGAATTAACCAATTCCATTTAGCCCTTTTCCATTCATGTCCATCTGGATTCACATATACAGGAATGTTTAATTCGCTAAATTTATTTTTATAGCCTTTCATAAAAGGCCCAATCCTGCATGCCAATATATAAACGATGGCATCATTGATGTTGCGCTCCTTTATATATTGATATACTAAATCTAAAGATTTTATATCATAATAAACAGCCTTAGCTGGTCCAATGTTTGGTACTTTAACATTAAAGCAACGTGCACCGTTATACTCAAACTCGTTATAATTATCAGACATACAAGCGACATGATATTTTATTTCGGATGATTTCTTATACTCTGTTAGTTTATCTACGAATGTCTCGAAACCTCCATAATTAGAAGGAATTCCTTTACTTCCTATAATAAAAATATTTTTCATACTTGATTGTTTTCACTCACTTTAATATTCAAATTTTTGATGCTTTTCGAAATATTGTTTGTTTGTGCTAAAACATATTCAAATCATTCTTTAATTGAAGAACTTTCCTTCGGATTGGGTAATTAATACGCATCTTTATTGCCGAACAATACCAGTACAGTTTTTAAGATAATTTTCAAATCAAATGAGAGTGTCCTTTTGCGAATATATATTAAGTCTAATTCAACCATTTCCTCAAATCCAAGACTATTCCTACCACTTACTTGCCAAAGGCCTGTACATCCTGGGGTAACCATTAATCGCTGTTTATCATTTTCAGAATAAAGCTCTACTTCGCGAGGAAGTGGTGGGCGAGGGCCAACTAAGCTCATATCACCTTTCAACACATTATACAATTGAGGGAGTTCATCGATGCTAGTTTTACGAATAAACTTTCCTACTTTGGTAATCCTTGGATCATCCTTCATTTTAAACATGGCACCGTCTATTTCATTGTATTTAAGAAGTTCCGCCAATCTTTCTTCTGCATTGGATACCATAGATCGAAACTTATACATCCTAAATTCCTTGCCATTTAACCCGACACGTTTTTGAGAGAAAAAGATAGTACCTTTTGGGTCTTCCACTTTAATTAGAATTGCTAAAATAACAAAAAGGAAGCCTAAAAGAATAATTCCACATAAAGATCCGATTATATCTACCAACCGTTTTGTCAAAAGATAGCTCTTCCCATTTTTTACATGAACCGATTTTTGATTTTCTAAATAGGCAACATCTTGATTTGCTAGATTCGACACTTTCGACCCTTCCCTCTCTCTATAACATTACTTTTTCTTTTTCTAATGAAGAAACTAGATTTTTTAGGTAATCTAGCATGTCGTCATGGAGGTCATCATGCTGCAAAGCAAATTCAATCGTTGTCTTCACAAAACCAAACTTTTCACCGACGTCATAGCGCTTGCCTTCAAAGTCATAAGCAAATACTCGTTGGATTTCATTTAAGCGTTGAATCGCATCTGTAAGTTGAATCTCTCCACCAGCACCTTTTTCCTGACGGTCAAGGAACATAAAGATTTCTGGGGTTAGGATATAGCGACCCATGATAGCTAAATTAGAAGGAGCTGTACCTAGTTTTGGTTTTTCAACAAAGTTATTAACTTGATAACGTCTTCCATCCTTTTTTGATGGGTCAATAATTCCATAACGGTTTGTTTCATTATCAGCTACTTGCTGCACTCCAATTACAGAAGAAAACGTTTCTTCGTATTGATTAATTAACTGTCTTAGGCAAGGAGTATCACTTTGAACAATGTCATCTCCTAAAAGGACCGCGAAAGGTTCATTACCAATAAAGTTTCGTGCAGACCAGACAGCATGTCCAAGACCCTTTGGCTCCTTTTGGCGAATATAATGGATATCCGCTAGATTTGTAGCATACTGAACTCGTTCCAAGATATCATACTTTTCTTTCTCTATTAAATTCTGTTCCAACTCCACAGCGTTGTCGAAATGGTCTTCGATTGCTCGTTTTCCTTTACCCGTTACAATGATAATATCTTCAATCCCAGATGCCACAGCCTCTTCAACTATGTACTGAATGGTCGGCTTATCGACAATTGGAAGCATTTCTTTTGGCATTGCTTTTGTTGCTGGCAAAAATCTCGTCCCCAGCCCTGCAGCTGGAATAATGGCTTTTCTTACTCTTTTCACTTTAATTCCTCCACTATTATTCTTTTGTTTATCTACTGAACTCTTTCCTTTGTTAAAGCAAAGGGGCAAAAAAATAAATATCTAATGGAATTGCAAGTGCTTTCACACTTATTCTTTCATTAGATATTTATTTTTTTTATTAGTAATCGGGCATCTAACCCGGCCTCACATCATGCTCTTGACGACAGGCGTCTAAGGTCCCAGAAGGAACCCACAGCACAATCGAGTGCCCCCATCGATATCGGATAGGAGGCGTCGCCGATCAGGCGAATTTAGCCTGATAAGGGTGTAAATTGATAACCTGTTAACACTTATCGGCTTAATCGGTTAAAAGATGTTAAAAAAACGCTTCTTTTTAATTCGTTCGGGCACTTCTTTATAAACATGACTGCCCTCAATCACTAATTCAGCATTCTCTCGGAATAAATAAACCATCTCAGTCCCGTACTTGGTCTTTATAATGTCGTACGCTTCTCTCATCTTAAACGTACGGTTGATTGTATTATGAGCATCCGATGCAATGAAATGAGTAAGGTTCGCATCGATTAATTGGAGGGAAAAACTTTTAATCTTTTTTCCAAAGTCCCCACAGATACTTGCAGCAGTAACTTGTGTTAATGCTCCCTTTTCCACAAGCTGATAAAGAATTTCAGGACGTTCAATGATTTCCTGGTTCCGTTCTGGATGAACAATCACCGGAATAAGTCCTTTTGTCTGCAAATCATAAAACAACTTCTCCGTGTATCTCGGGACATGGCCAGACGAAAACTCTACCAATACATATTGTGTGTTATCTATTGGTAGGATTTCGCCTTTTTCATATCCTTCAACCATTTCACCGTAAATTCGAGTTTCTTGGCCTGGAAGGACATTTAAATCAATTTTTTCTTCTTGTAAAGCCTGGTTTAGCTCTATGACTCTCTCAATAATGGTTTGTTTTGGATTTTCATAACGGTTGTTCAAATGATGCGGTGTGGCGACAATCGTATGAATCCCTTGCTCAACAGCCTTCTTGGCCATGTTCACACTTTCCGACAAATCCCTTGCCCCGTCATCTACGCCAGGTAATATATGACTATGCAAATCAACCATTGGTCACACACACTTTCCAATTAACTGTTATTTTTCAACGACATTTATCATAGTAACATGGATTAGGGGCGGAATTTGTCGAAATTTGTTACCTAGAACCATAATAATAATAATTTCCATTTTGGACTTCTTTATGATTCAAGACGACACCAAGTAATTTACTTTGCGCATGTTCCAGTAATTCCTTAGCTTTTTTCGCTTGGTCAATTTCTGTTTTCTCACTATATACAACCATAATTGAACCGTCCACTTGATTCGCAAGAATCTGCGGATCAGCTACCGCTAACAATGGCGGGGTATCAAAGATAATATATTCAAATTGAGACTTTGCTTCTTCAATAAATTCTTCCATTGATTTCGAGCTTAATAGTTCAGCAGGATTAGGTGGAATCGGGCCACTCGTTAGGATATATAAATCTTTTTCCTGTGTTTCAAGAACAGTCTTTTCTAGTGTCTTTTGCTTGGTTAACACCGTTGTAAAACCAAATAAGTTATTCATATTAAATGTATGGTGGACAGTTGGTTTACGAAGGTCAGTATCAACTAATAAAACCTTTTTGCCCAACTGTGCAAAAGTAACTGCAAGGTTAGCTGCTGTCGTCGATTTACCTTCCGCAGGGCCTGATGAAGTAACCATGATCGCTCTTAATTCTTTATCTAAAGAGGAAAACTGGATATTCGTTCGAATTGTTCGGTATTGTTCAGAAATAGGTGACTTTGGAGCGAGTGCTGTGACAAGCTTACGGCTTGCGTCTTTACTATTTAGTTTCTTCTTTTTAAGAGCCAAGTGTCTCACCTCTTATTGCAGATTTTCTTTCTTGCATCTTTTGATCATCAATCGTTGCAATAACACCTAAGATTGGAAGACCTAGAAGCTTTTCGATATCTTGTTCGTTTTTAATCGTGTTATTAAAGTACTCAAGTAAGAATGCAAGAACGACACCGGCCATTAAACCAACTACAATTGCAATAGCCACATTTATTAATGGTCTTGGTTTAATTGGTGAAGGATTTTCAGATACATCAGCTTCAGACAAAATGGTGACATTATTGACATTCATGATTTCGAAAACTTCTTTTTTAAATACTTCCACCGTTTTATTGGCAATTTGCGCAGCTACCTTTGCATCAGCATCCTGAACAGAAACGTTAACAATTTGGGACTCATTTTCGTTTCCCACGGTAATCTTTCTTTTTAACTGTGCAGCTGTCATGTTTAAATCAAGTTCTTTAGAAACAATATCTAATATTCTCGGGCTGGTAATGATTATTTTATAGGTATTGATTAATTGAAGGTTTGTTTGTACTTCATTCCATGATTGTTCATTTTTCTTTTGGTTCACAAGAATTTGTGTAGAAGCCTGGTAAATCGGGGTTAAGAAATAATAACTGACCACTCCACTTATGATGGCAGCAATTACAGTTATCGACACGATTAATACTAATCGTTTTTTCAATGTCTCGAGCAGCTCTTTTAAACTAATAGTCTCTTCCATTTCGTCCTCCTAAAAGTTTGTTACAAAACATTTTCTATTATATCACATTTATTACAAAACATTGACTATCATATCATAATTTGTCAGTTATTTTGTTTTGTTGTCTAATTAATTATTACTCTATCTATTAAACACCTTTTTTACATAAATATGAAGAGAAAATATATAATTGGTAGCAATTTCAATACAAGCATTTCCTAATTCCTGATTCAAAAGGACTAGAAAGCGTTATCATTTTCTAGCTCTAAAGAAACACACTCTTCCCCTCACTCATTAATCCAATTCCTTTAAAATCCCCCTGAAAAACCACAGACAAAATCCACGTGTCATCATAAAAGTTAGAAACAGTGAACTCCATGTCCAATACCAGGTCCAGTGGTGATACTCTATTAAATCCGTATATTTTTCAATCACTACCTCTGGTAATGTCAGTACCGTGCAATAGGCACTATAGTAAAGAAACTTTACGACCTTTTTGTAGGAGTGTGGATAAAATACATTAAAGATGGCAGTGACTGTTGGATAGACAAAGAATTCATACGTGAAGCTCGCACGGTTGACATCAGCGAAGAGCCTAACAGGATAGGAAATAAGATCAAACTGGACCACTAATAGGCCAAAAATCCATGTGATCGCCTGTGCAAATAAAAAGACAGTCACGGCTAAACGAATTTTATTTTTTGGAATGAGAAAAAGCAGTCCTACTGCCAACAGCCAAACCCCGAGTAGTATCCACCATTCCAGTTTCATTCAGCTGCCTCCTGTTCGATTCGAAAAAGCTCCTTGTTTTTAAAAATCCATTGATAAATCAAGTTTGTGACTGCAAAGATACAAAAGAAATCGATCCATGTAAAATACCAGGCATAGTGGACGTATTCCACCAGATTTGTATATTTCACCAGGATGACATCATAAACCGTGATGAAGGAAATCCAAACGGATAGATAGATCAATCGAGTTTTAAATGAACGTTTTGGCTCATAGGCGATATATAACCCACAAAGGAGCGGGTAAAAGAAATACTCTGTTGTAATCAGCAAGTCTGTTGCTTTCGGAAATTCACGAACCGGAAAGGCAAGCAGGTTGAATTCGACATGCACCAGCGAATTTATCCATAAAAGTGCCTGACAAGTAAGGAGAGAAAATAGTAATTTTCTGTATTGGTTTTTCGGCGTTAAGAACATATAGGCCACCACACCACTGACCCACATAGCCATAATAAATATGTAATCTACTGACATATTGAGGACTCTCCTATACTGGCTACTGCTTACGATTAGAGGTTGTAGAACTTCTCAACTACTTTAGTAATATGTCAAAGAAGCGAAGCATAAACACAATAATAACAACTGAGATGGGGTAGGTTAGTAACGGCCTTGTATAATGGAGGCGTATCATCACATACATAATGGTATAAAAGAATGGCTCCATCCAATACGCATAGCCATTATTTAGAATCAGCAGATGCATTTTATAAAAAGGATATTCGACAATCAGCGAACCCACGACCCACTTCATAATATATAGAGCTTGCTTACTCCTTGGTTTTGAATAGGGGTAATGGCTTAGGTAGAGCAAGACCAATGCAGGAAGGTTGATAAAGGTAAAAACTACATCCACCATAGTATGAGATTTTGGAAATACCTCCGGGCTATGTTTCCAAAGCATATGATCTTTACAGAGGAGATTGTAAAGCAGGTTACAGGTGCTTACATAAAACATGGTGAGGATATATTTTTGCCAATGCCGCCAATCACCCTTCCAAAACGCCATACCTATTAGGATTACGGTTAACAATGCATACATAGTACTCCTCCCACACTGGTGAGATGACCATAAGCGCTAATTGGCCGATCACTCGCCCCTATCCATCCTTGAACATATATATTTTTAATTAAAAGTATTTTTCCCTAACGCTAGAAAAATAACCGAAATATGGTTGAAGTCATAGTAAAAGGCTGACTCCTAGTTGAGTCAGCCCTCTTGTTTATTTTACCTTAACACCACTGGAGTTAAAGTAATATCTTTTACCGCCAATCGTTTCCCAGCCCGTTTGCATTACTCCACTGATGTTGAAGTAATACTTTTTGGTGCCAAGTTTTAACCAGCCAGTTTTCATGGTGCCGTCGCTGTTGAAGTAGTACTTCTTGGTGCCGAGTTTCAACCAGCCCGTCTTCATGGTGCCGTCGCTGTTGAAGTAGTACTTTTTGGTGCCGAGTTTCAGCCAGCCTGTTTTCATTGTGCCGTCGCTGTTGAAGTAGTACTTCTTGGTGCCGAGTTTCAGCCAGCCTGTTTTCATCGTGCCGTCGCTGTTGAAGTAGTACTTTTTACCGCTAAGAGTGGCCCAACCAGTTTTCATCGTGCCGTCACTGTTGAAGTAGTATTTCTTGCCGCTAAGTGTAGCCCAACCGGTTTTCATGGTACCGTCGCTGTTGAAGTAGTACTTCTTGCTGCTTAGTGCGATCCAGCCAGTTTTCATGGTGCCATCGCTAGCAAAGTAATACTTTTTCGTGCCTATTTGCACGATGCCCGTACGGCGCACTCCATCCGATCCAAAGTAGTACTTTTTCAAATTGAGTGTTAACCAGTACGTTTGCATTTCACCGTTTTTATTAAAGTAATACACCTTCGAGCTGATGGTTCGGAAGCTATTTGTTCTCAATTTGCCATCTGTTTCAAAGTAGTAGCGTTTGCCGTTCAATGACAGCCAGCCTACGGTCATTTTTCCGGTTGTTGAATGGAAGTAGTATTTGCTGCCATTGGCATCGACATACCAGCCGATTGGCGATTTTACCACCTTAACCACCATTTCACTCATGTTCCCATGTTGATCTATCGCCTGGATAAACACTGAATTATTTACCGGCTGCTTGGGAATAGTGATAGAAAAGTGACCGTTATCGTCTGACTCCCCGGTATAGGTTTGATCTAATATGATTACATTTACGGTAACGTTTGGCTCCGTGATGCCTGTTACAGCGGTCGAAAAGATATTGATGTCATCCACTGTTGGTGCGGGTGGCGGCGTTGTATCAATTTCTAAAACTTCGACGGTTTTGCTGCTTGTATTGCCTGCGTTGTCGATTGCTTGGACCTCAAGGATGGTGCCCTTTGTTTGTGCAGGAATCGTGATGTTGAATGTTCCGTTGTCTACTGCAACACCCGTTGCGATGATTTCACTGTTTTTCACTACCTGAATGGTTGCACCAGGTTCAGACGTCCCCTTTACTGTTGGGTTCGTCGTTGTTGGTGGAAAAACGAAGTCTAATGTAAGCACTGGTGCTGTTTTATCTTTTACTGTTATCGTTAACTCGTCACTGCGATTGTTTGCAGGATCGATTGCTGTGACAACCACTTGTGTACCCGCTTTGATTGGCGTAGACCAATTAAGAGTGAACACACCATCTGTGCCAGCTGTCGCTGTGCTGATAATCTTGCCTTCGGCTTGCATTTCCACTGTTGTTCCTGGCTCAACCTTTCCTGAAATCATTATGGTTTGATCAGTCAGCTCTTCATTGATTTCAAGTTTAGCTGGCAGCGTTCCATCTAAGACGATTGCTTTTGCCGGTTGACTTACATTTTTGGCTGCATCTGTGGCTGTTAGTTCGATGAGTGTTCCCACCGTTTGTTTACTGATTGGAATGCTGAAGTTTCCATTGTTATCAGATGTCCTTGTTAATTCTGTGTCGTTTATTTTTAGAGTAACGAGGGCATTCGCTTCGGATGTACCGCTTACCACTTCGCTTTGATCTGTCACTGGATTAATTTGCGGCATTTCTGGTGCGGTTTCATCTTGAACGATGATGCTTGTTTCACTTGTACGCTTATAGCTGTCTGTTACGCTGATTGTAAGATTCGTTCCCCCAGTTTGGACGGGGATTGGAATTTCGAACGTACCGTCTGCTTTGGTGCTCCCTTCTGCAATGAAGGTACCATTTTTCAATACGTTGACTGTTGCTTCAGCATCTGTGGTTCCTTTGACCATTGCTGAGCTGTCAGAAATCGGCTTAACCTGTGGGGCTAACATTGCACCCATCGGAAAGCCATTGGCAAAAGGCTTATAGGCGTATGGCTGATAATTGAGTCTATCCCCATAACCAAGATCACTGCCATCATAAACGGAACGGTTCACTAACGTTGAATCGGTGGTACCCCAATAGTTATTGGTACCATCTGCTGCCCATCCTGGTGATGGCCCATCGAGTTTCACCGCAAGCCGATTCGTACCGAAAAAATTGTTTTCGGTAATCGTCATTGGTGCCGTACTTGTATCCCTGCGGCTAAGCTTAACATCCGTATAGCCAGAGCCGTCATTGATAAACGTATTTCCTTTTACGCTCAAGTTCCCTGGTTTAAGTCCTGTAGAGGTAAAACCGATTTTCGCTTGGTCGTGAAAGAAACTATTTTCAATTGTTGCAAAGGTGCCACTTAGTGAGAGATTTGCCTTTGAAAATTCACTATTTGTCACTGTCACCTGTAAGTCTTGAATGTCCATGTTGGCATTGCTGACCACGGTATGGTCCAACTGAATGGCCGCCTCTTTGGTCCATGTCGTCCAGGCACTAATATACATACCTTGCATTTTAATCGGCTCTGCCGCTGTTCCAAGAGCCCTCAGCTTCCCATACACAGTGAACCCATTTCCAGTCCCGGGCTTACTGATTAACTCGACCCCCGGCTCAATTGTTAGGGTCGCATATTTGCCAATCTGCACCCATGCATTAATATAATACGGGGATCCCTCCTTTTTGAACACTGTATCTTCCGTAATATAATTTGTGATAACCGTGCCTTCCGCAAAGACCGGCGTATGACCCCAGGCCAGCAACACCAGCAGAGGAAGTGCCGCACTTAGCGCCACACGCTGCAGTAACTTTCTCATCTCTTTTCCCCTTTTAATAGTCTCTTAGTTTTACTATCATAATCTATTTTAAAATATTGTTATATAGGCCAATTTGTGGAATTTGGGTTGTTCATTGAAAACGTTAACAATATTAATAACTATATAATAGATGGAACTAGGTTTTTGAGGGTGCCAGGGGGACGGATCTTGTGGCACACCGCTGGGATGTGGATTCCGTCAGTTTGGACTGGAATTTCGCTAAACTGTGGCTGGATTTCGCCAATTTCAGGAGTTATTTCGCCAAACTGCGGCGGGATTTCGCCGACTTTGACTACTATTTCGCCAAACCCATTTTTTGTATGCAGGGATATTTGTTGCTCTACTTTCAGTACCTTAGATAATATAGGTGTTCAACTTTCGGCGTGGAACTATCTAAAACCGGTAACACCTGTTATTCCATCCTACATACCTTTTGATTTTGCACTTATGCCAGTAGTTGTTATGTTTTTAATACAATACTTTTATAATAGGAATCCTTGGATTATAGGACTAATTTTTGGGGTTCTTACTGCTTTTGTGGGTGAACCAATTTTTAAACTTCTTAATATTTATAATCCAACGAATTGGAAATTTATTTATTCCATACCGTTTTATACGCTAATTTACTTTCTAGCACACAAATTAGCAGCTAGGGATAAATTTAATAAACTTAAATGATAATATCCTTGTTACATGATCCAACTTACTTTAGTTTTTAAAAAAATAAAGCTACCCAATGGCAGCTTGATGTTCAACTATTGTACCCGGTATTTAAGTAACCTTTTTTACGCCAATAAGTCCCTCTTGCCACATTTGATAAATATAAAGGGTGATTGAGATTATTGTCATTATTAATATCCCTTCAATCGGCGATAAATTTCCTGCACTGGTTGTAATGTCGAGTTTTTTCCATAAAGCCCTGAAACCAAATGAATAGATACAATCTACAATCAAATTAACAACAATGTAAATCCAAAATTTACGAAATGTAAAATAAAATATCCATATGGTCCCAACCAAAAAAACACCATAAACTGTATGTGTTTGTGCAACTTTATCCCAAGAAAAAAGAGTTTCTTTATACTTCCACCAATCATACGTCCAAGCAACTTGGTACATTATTGTATTTATCACCGTTGCAAATAAGGCAACAGGCATATATCTACGAAGAGCAGAGTTGTTCAAAAAGAATAAAGAAAGCCAGGGTAATAAAAAGAAAGCCCATAAAACTAGTTTTATCATATATAGTCTCCTTTTATTTTTATCTTATTATAGTCTTCTCAAAATTCCCTTTAACCATCCATTTATTCAACGATTCTGACCATGGGGACGGTCCTGGTGGTACATCGCTGAGGTGTGGATTCCGCCAATTTAGACTGGGATTTCGCTAAACAATTGCGGGATTTCGCCAAACCCCTTTTTAGTTACCTTCCTTAATGGATCCGAGCCTAACCAAACTCAGTGGAAAGAATCTATTTATACCTTTGAAATAGCAAAAACCCCCCCTCAGATTTAGGAGGGGGGATCTAATTTAAGCAAGCCATCATGCCAGTACCATTAGCTTATAGATATTTTCAAAATGGATGAGCAGGATACACCCATTATTTATCACTCGTTAGTTTCATAGGAATAATTTCTTCCTTACCATTCCATTTAACAGTTACCTTGATAATTTCATCCTTATCCTGTATATCGCCGCCAGTTCCTTTTGAACTGGTCCGTATATATTTGGTGCCTGGAGGGCTTTCTGACCCTCTTTCGGACCCTCCGCTTGATTTATAGTTATAACTGACAATTGAATGGGAGATATCCGCATAATCACCTTTATATTCTAGCAAAAAGCTTCTTTGACCTTCATCATAATGGGTGGACGTCTTGCCTTTTCCTGAAACCAGTATAGTTGCCGCCCAATGGGTTGACTCACCGTGAAACTGATAATTATGTTCAAAAGGTGTTGTTTCTTTGCTATTGCAGCCAGCTAAAAGCGAGCATATGAAAAGAATGAATAAAGCTATTTTTGCATAACGAAAATTTAGAATTGAAGACAAACTGACACCCTCTCTCATTTAGTTGAAAAAATTCACAGTAATTTCCTTTTTTATACAATCTTCTTCCTCCGACAAATGGTGAAATAAGTAATAATAGGTGATTGAATCTAATCAGGAGGGTTCTATATGTTAGGACATTTAGGATTTTCATATGTAGGTCTGATCTATTTATTGATGTTATGGATTCCAAACACCATCTGGAGTAGGAATAAGCCAATTGATTATAACACTACCAAGGAAAACAAACTATTAGTATTGTTGGAGCGTGTGGGGCAAGCGTGCTGTACTTGTATCATACTGATTTTTACCGATTATAACCTTGCCCCATTTTCAGCATGGAGTTGGTGGCTAATAGCCTTTTTTTTTCTAATGGTCCTTTACGAGATTAGTTGGATTAGATATTTTACCCATGAACATACAGAAGAAAATTTTTATCGCAGTTTTTATGGCATCCCCGTACCTGGTGCTAGTCTACCTGTTATGGCTTTTTTGCTATTAGGTATTTACGGTAAAGTTATTTGGCTAATCGCATCCTCTATTATAATAGGCATTGGACATATCGGCATACACATTCAACATCTAAAAGCGATAAAACATGTGTGTGAGTGAACCACGGGGACAGTGAACCGTCCCCGTTTATATTGCCAGGATGGCTAGATAGATACATACAACAGCGGAAGTAAATAGGATAACAGCTGTTACACGACTCCTCCTCATCTTAATACCATAAGCAATAAAAAAAATAGCAGCAGCTGCTTTGGAAATGCTTTGAAAATAGGCATGCTTGGAATAATATGAGCTGCTAAAAATAATTGAAATAAGCAGAGTTGTAGAGATTAGTAGTTTAAACCACAAAGGTTCTGTTAGGAATTGTTTAATCATAAATTTTATCCTGTGCATGTACGGGATAACTCCCTTCAATTTTATCCTAATTAAGCATATGCGTGTTAATCCTTCGGGAGTATAAAAGAATACACCAGCATTCTATCAATTATTAGGAACTTGAAAGTTAAACGTATTGCCGACATCCGAGGAACATTTACTTAAATGGTACTCCACTCCATTTTCATTATTTGAACTTACAATATCAGAACAAGTGGCACTTTGTTTACCGGACGCTCCATAACTATCCTGAGAAGCGTCATATGTGTATTTTATTTCCTTTCCATTATAATCCAAATTATAGAAAATTGGATCCCCTTCTATGGTATAACTTGTTATACGAACTTTATCCTTAACACCCTTATTCACATGTTCAATAAACAGATTAAACTTTTCCAAATTGCTTATTTTTCCGTGTGCGTTAACGATATCCCCATTCTTTATAGCCTCTTCGGAACGATAAGGCTTTTTTGGATTGTCACTCTGCTGGCAACCTATTAAAAGCATTAATAAAAGAACGGTAGAAAAAACAAATAAACCTTTTATTTTCATAACCCACCTCCATTAAATTAGACGTGATTACCTGATAATAGTTCCGTTTATTTAATGATCCCGCTCACTTTAGTTCATAAAAAAATAAAGCTACCCAATGGCAGCTTGATGTTCAAATACTTTGGTATAACTAAACTCATAAGGAACAAGCCATAGCCTCACCACAATGGTTTGTCATGATCTCTCTTCTTCTTCTCCAATTGTTTATTAAGCAGTTTGAGAAAATGTAACTGAGCTTTTGGACTATTCATTAATCTCTTTACCCGAAACGGACTATCTAAATATCGTCGTGTTCTATAATTCATCACAAACAATTTTCGATACTTTTCTTCCTGATACAATTCTTGAAACCAAAGCTGTTTATTCAATTGATGGATATGGGTATCAATTCTTCTTGTATCAATACTTCTCCAATCATACAAAGGGCCTGTGATCGCTATGATAACATCAAGAATATAAGATATTTTCAATTTTCTTACCTCCTAAAGGAGAACATGGGGACCATTCTGGTGACTCAGAATCTACCTTTAATAATTAAAGAAACGCGCCCGTTTGTTTAAGTATAATTCTTCACAATCTTGTTCTCCAAAAAAGGAGTTACCCAAGAAGCATTTATAAAAAAATCACGAAGCAATCACTTTATTATTTCCCCCATTGTTACATTTACGTCAATACACTGTTTCTCTAACTCTAATACGGTTTATAACATGTTGGTTATAAAAAAGAATGAATTAAAAATAGAATTGCAAAAGCAACACCAGACCGCAAATGCCACTTCCGGTCCATCCTCTGATATCGAAATAGTCCCGATATAGGAACTGGAAGCAGGACTAGTAAGGAAAGCAATCCACTTATATTATTAAAATCAAATTTGAAACCATGCATAAAGACAGTTACTGTATGCAAGATTATAAAAGCGATGGCAATAATTGCTGCTGGAGTATGCCATCTTCGGGCATAACGCAACAAAGTGGACAACCACTTTTTAACCTTGCTTTGACCTTTCAGCATACGTAGCCTAATAATACGAAGAAGCACATAATAAGCAAGTACAAAAAATAAGGCAATTCTTGCATTGGAGCCAAAACCTTTAAATGTATGTTCAAACTGCCTGCTGTGCAGAGTGTTTAATGAAAGCTGTAATAGTCCCTTAAGTTCCCAAAGCATCATCGAAGCAGCGACAATAATCGTTATGATTACCAATATTCGTTCTTTTATAGGAATCAATCCTTGTTTTTGGACCTTGATTTCCCGTGTATTCATTGATCTGTCCTCCTATAAATAGGATAAGTGTTTACACTACATTTCTGCATTTTTAAATTTAAAAACAACATTTAGATTCTTAACTTGGTCATAGTCACCGAAACCCCATCTTCTACTTAAGTACCTGATAGATTAAATAAAATACTTCACATCGTTTAAATTAATTCTGTACATTCGGTTTCATCACTACGTTGTTCAAATAAACTAAATAAGCCATATAAATGCCTCCATTTTTTTATAAAACAAACCACTTAAAGTTAAAATATCCTTCAATTTTATTTAAATACAATATAGCACGATAAATAAATGCATTTTCTATATTAATGAATTCTTAATTATAAATTAATTGAAAAAATAGGTTAATATGAATAAGACAAAAAGCTATTCACTTTTCTAAGTTAACTCTATTCAGAAGTCCATTATTGCAAAAATAAACCATCCTGAAACACAGGATGGTTCTGAAATTTTAATTCAATTTGAGTTTTACAGGAGTGAACTGTTCCTACCCCTTTAGTTCAATAAAAAAGCCGTCGAAGCAGCTGCTGGATTTCAACTCTTGGAACCCATTACTTTAAGTGCAATACTTTACAATCTTCTTCATAAATCAAACAAGAATGGTGATTCCTTAATAAAGCATCCCCCCGTTTTTATAAGAAAAGCATTTTAAAATTTTAAAATGTTTTATAATCAACAGGATTTATCCCAACCGCATATACCTCAACTAATATCTCTCCTAGACTGGGAATTGTTGTTTTGACTTCTTCTACCTTCATGTCTCTCCAATGGAAACAAGAAATATGATTTAGTTGACCTTTATGTACTTTCGTGTTAATTTGTATATGCAAATGATTAAAAGGATTTGATTAAATGAATGAAGAAGAACAGGTATTAATTCATTGTCTTTACTTTACAGCCAGCCGATTTGCTCGTAACATTACAAAATTAACCGAAAAGACATTTGATTTCGGTGACCTTGCACCTTCATATCTTTACATGATAATGATTGTGAAGTTCCATCCGGAAATCACACAGAAGGAACTATGTCATAAGTTATCTATTGCACCTTCCACAAGTACGAGGTTTATTGATAAACTTGAAAAATTTAAGCTGGTCACCAGAAAAATGGATGGAAAACAAACACTGATTTCTTTAACTGAAGAAGGAGAAAAGGTGTACCTGCAGTTTCGGGTTTCTTTAAAGGAATTGTTTAATAGTTATTCCGAAATCTTAGGACGCGAGTTCAGTAAAGATTTAAGTAAAACTCTTCATGAAGCGAGCAATAAGTTAGAAAGAGAACTGTAATTTTTTTACCCATTCATTTGTATATACAAATATTTAGGAGGATTAAATATGTCAGAAAAAATATTGCTAATTGTCGGTGCTGGATCAGGGATTAGCTTAAATACAGCAAGGAAATTCGGAAAAGAAGGTTTTAAAGTTGCTCTGATTTCCCGCAGTATGAAGTCATTACAAAAATATGAAAATGAACTTAAAAATGATGGGATTGAAGCAACAGGATTTCCAGGGGATGTCTCTTCAGTAGAATCTATAAAAACAGCTATTGATGCGGTAATTAAAACTTATGGAAAAATTGATGTACTTTTATACAATGCTGCTGCAGGAAGACCAGGCAAACCAACAACATTAAGCGCTGAGCAATTAGTAGAAGATTTTAAAATCAGTGTAGCTGGAGCTCTTACTAGTGTAAAAGAAGTAATTCCCTATATGCCAAATGGAACCATTTTGTTAACCGGTGGCGGATTAGCTCTTCACCCCTATGCTGACTATGCTTCATTAGCAATTGGAAAAGCAGGTATTCGCAATTTAGCATACAGCTTACATCAAGAATTGAGCCCTAAAGGAATTTACGTTGGAACATTAACGATAAATGGGTTTGTACAAGAAGGAACCTATTTCTCAGCTAAAAATATTGCGAATACATTTTATAGTATGTACGAAAATCAAACGGAAACAGAAATTATCTTTGAAGAAAAGTAAAATTTTTTAAAATTACATTTGTATGTACAAATATTTAATTTTCAGGGAAAGAACAACAATAAGTGAAATCAAAACTAGAAAAAAAATATACAAAAGGAGACTTACTAATGAAATCTCTTGTAATTATCACCCACCCAAATTTGGAACAATCTCGAATAAACCGCACTTGGATGCAGGAATTAAAAAAACACGAAGAAATTACGATTCATACGCTTTATCAAGCGTATCCGGACGGGAAAATAAACGTAGCACACGAACAAAACCTATTAAAATCACATGACCGTATTATTCTTCAATTTCCATTCTACTGGTACAGCACGCCTTCTTTGTTAAAACAATGGCAGGATGAAGTGCTCTCTTACGGCTGGGCATATGGCGAAGGCGGCGACAAGCTTCACGGTAAAGAACTAGGTCTTGCAATTTCAACCTTTGGACCGGAAGATTCTTATCAGCCTACTGGCTATAATCATTTTACCATGGAGACCTTAACAACTCCTTTACAGCAAACAAGCAACCTCATAGGTACCCGTTTTATGCCGTTATTTGTGCTGAATGGTGTTATGCATGTCACAGATGAACAACTTGAAGAAAATGCAAAAGCATATGTAAATCACGTTCTTCAGCCATCCTTAATTGAAGCTTAATAAAAATATTTAAAAAAGGTATTTCTTACAATGAAATACCTTTTTATAATTTTTGTTTACGTGTACAGAAGAAGCTTATCAAGCTGGCGGATACAATCATTTCAGCATAAGCGAGTTAACCAAACCATTTCAGGCAACAGCCAACTTGACCGGCATGCGGTTCTTGCCCACTTTTACGAAACAGGGAGTACGCTTCTTAACGAACGAACAAGTCCTCGAAAGTGCTAAGAGCTGGTATGTCATTTGAAAAATAACTTTTAGAAAAGAGGTCTTGTAATGAATTATAAATTGTTAGGAAGAAGCGGCTTACGAGTATCTGAATTAGCTTTAGGTACAATGACGTTTGGGGAAGACTGGGGATTTGGCGCTTCTAAGGAAGAAAGCAAAAAAATCTTCAATACTTTCGTTGAAGCTGGTGGGAATTTTATCGATACGGCTGTCAATTATACGAATGGAACAAGTGAAAAATATGTTGGGGAATTTATTCGTGAAAAGCGTGAACAGTTTGTCGTTGCGACTAAATATACACTGAACACTCGCCCACACGATCCAAATGGAGGCGGTAACCATCGAAAAAATCTTGTTCAATCCGTTGAAAAGAGCTTAAAACAGCTTCAGACCGATTATATTGATTTACTTTGGCTTCATGCTTGGGATTTCATGACACCGGTTGAAGAAGTAATGCGTGCACTTGACGATTTAGTTCGTTCCGGAAAAATCCTTTATGTTGGAGTCTCGGATACTCCTGCATGGGTTGTTTCACAAGCTAATATGTTGTCCACTCTCCGTGGTTGGACTCCGTTTATCGGCTTGCAAGTAGAGTACAATTTGTTGCAGCGGACTCCAGAAAGAGATTTATTACCAATGGCACGCGCTTTAGATATTGGGGTTACTGCATGGGCACCAATGGCTGGCGGTGCACTAACGGGAAAATACCGTAATCCTTCAGCTGAAAAAGGGAGATTATCACCTCTAAGTGCACGCTTAAATGAACGCAACCGGGCTATTGCTTCAGTTGTGGAAGAAATCGCAAAAGAACTAGAAGTTTCTCCTGCCCAAGTTTCCATAAACTGGGTCCGTCAACAAGCTGGTACTGTCATTCCGCTAATTGGTGCAAAACGAGAAGAACAAATGAAAGACAATCTTGGAAGTTTGGCTTTCCTTCTTTCGGAAACCCATCTTACCCAATTAAATGAAGCTAGCAAAATTGACCTGGGGTTCCCACATGATTTTCTTGCATCTGAATCTGTATTAAATGCCATCCATGGAAAAACATTTGGAAAGATTGAAAAAAAATAATTTTAAATTGCTTGGGGAAGGGGAGAAATAGATGAAGGGGAAAATTTGTTTAATTACTGTAGGTAACTCAGGGATTGGTAAAGCAACATCCATATAATTAGCTAAAAAAGGAGCAACAATTGTTCTATTATGCAGAAATGAGGAACGAGGCAAAAAAGCGATTCAATATATTATTGAAGAAACAGGTAATACCCAAGTAGATCTCCTTCTTGCTGATTTATCATCTCAGCATTCAGTCAAAAAAGCAGCAGATCAATTTAATAAAAAGTATAACAAGTTAGATGTTTTAATTAATAATGCTGCAGTCTTTTTAGCAAAACGTTCTGAAACTGAAGATGGAATTGAAACCACGTTTGCCACAAACTATTTATCCCATTTTATCCTTTCCCACCTCTTACTGAAGCCGCTTGAAGCAAGTGGTGAAGGACGAATTATTAATGTAGCCTCCAAGCACAACGGAATTAAAATGAACTTTGATGACCTTATGACCAAACAAAATTATGCTTTTTTCAGAGCAGTAGGTCCTACTAAATTAGGTTTAATTTTATTTACAAAGGAATTTTCAAAGAGGCTTGATGGAAAGTGTGTTACCGTTAACAGCCTGCATCCAGGAATTATCCGCTCTAATCTTATGCATGACATGCCTTGGATTCTACGGACGATACTCAAAACGTTCTCAGCTAATCCGAAAAAAGGTGCGGTTACACCAGTCTATCTTGCTTCCTCCCCTGATGTTCTTGGCGTTAGCGGTAAATTCTTCGTTAACTGTAAAGAAACAGAAACGACTGAAGCGGCAAATGACCAGGATTCTGCCCGGAAATTATGGGATATCAGTATGAGCTTAATCAAGCCTGAAATCCTCTTTTAGCGGCACCAAGTTTTTTGAGATATGCACTTGATAAAAAGGATTTTATCGTTTCTCTAAAAAAACTTGACCTAAACTTTGGTTTAGGTTGTATCTTTTTAAATGTATTTAATCAATATAAACATTGGAGGAATTTAAATATGACAAAATTCGCTTTTGTAACTGGTGCTAATAAAGGTATTGGCTATGAGATTGTCCGTCAATTAGCAGAAAAAAATTATCACGTTTTTTTAGGAGCTCGTAATGAAGAACTTGGACAAAAAGCTGTACAATCTTTAGGCTTTTCGAATGTTTCCTTTGTTCAAGTAGATATTTCAGACTCTCAATCCATTCAAAACTCAAAAATTAAAATCCTTGAAGTTACGGATCACTTAGATTTGTTAATCAATAACGCTGGGATTGCACTCGATTTCGGTATTTTACCTAGTGAATTAAAATTAGAAACCCTGCGTCAAGGATTTGATGTTAACTTCTTTGGAACATTTCAGATGATCCAAACCTTTTTACCTTTAGTAAAAAAATCTCCGCGTGGAAAAATTGTAAACGTCACTACTGATATGGCTTCGCAAACGATGTTTGACAATGGGCAAGCAGGACAACTAAATATATTAGGCTATAATTCATCAAAAACTGCGGTAAATTCTTTAACATTAGCCTTTGGGAAAGAATTCGGGACAAACGGTCCTGAAATTCTAGGAGTTACACCTGGTTTTACCACTACTGACCTTAACGGCAATGCTCCTGGAGGCAAAACACCTGCGGAAGGTGCACAAATTATTGTTAATTATGCCGTAAGTAATACCATTTATAATGGTAAAATTCTGAATCAAAATGGGATCATTCCTTGGTAAATGAATTACTATGAATTACACTATTGGACAAGTCGCCAACCTGAATCATTTATCCATTTCTCAATTACGTTACTATGATAATCAAGGACTGTTCCCCTTTCTCAAAAGAACCGAAAAAGGGGACCGAGTTTTTGATGAAGATGCACTTAAATTTCTGGAAATTATTTTATGTTTAAAAAATACCGGAATGCCAATCAAGGACATTAAACAGTTTGTAGATTGGTCAATGGATGGTAAAGATACTATCACTCAACGACTAGAAATGATGAAGCAACAAGAAATCAATGTTCTACAACAAATTCGTGATTCAGAAGAAAATTTAATAAAAATTCAACAGAAAATTGTAAGACTTGAACGTGAAATGGATGAAAATCATTAATAGATTGTATAAAGCAGAAAAGACCAACGTACATACGTCTGGTCTTTTTTGTGAATATCTAATATAAATCCGTAATTAGGCATTCTATAGCATATCTTATATTAAAAAAAGCTGGACGACGGTAGCTAATTCCTCAATATTGTCCCCTTAAGTAAAAAAGATATATTCTGGGATTATTCCATCTCTAAAGCATTTGCTTTAGTTACATGAACTGTACCAAATGGATGCTGTGGAGGAGCATATATAGAATAAAGTTTTAAAGGGATATTACCTGTATTGGTAACATTATGCCAGGTTCCTGCAGGTATCATAATGGCAAAATCATCATAAACATTTTGTACAAAGTTTAAATTGTCTTTTCTGTTGCCCATTTGAACAATCCCTTGACCTTGTTCAATCCGTAAGAATTGGTCAACGTTAGGGTGAATTTCTAAACCGATGTCTTCACCAACTTTAAGACTCATCAATGTAACTTGCAAATGATTTCCTGTCCATAAAGCCGTTCGATAAGTATTGTTTTGCTTCGCAGCCTCATTAATATTGACTACAAAAGGTTTCCGCCCATAATCTTTTATCTTGTTTCTTGGGTCATCATATATATTCCAGTAGTAAGGCTGTCTTATATAATTATTATACATTGGGACATTAGCACAATAATCATTAGGATGATATGGGTATGGAAACATCCAAGGGGTATAGTACATTTTATTCAATCCCTTCACAGATTTATACAAATTATCGTATGCACTATTTATGGGAATGTACTTATGTGCAGGGCGAATTTAGCCCAAAACAGTTGGTCCATTTAATGGAACTATTGAACAAAAGATAAACACAATCTTCAACTAAACTGCTTACGTTAGTTCAAAAAGAAAAAGGGATTGCGCAGCAGTCCCAATCTTAAACTCTTGCACCCAGATAGTTTAAGTACAACATTTCACAAACTTTCTTGTGGAATAGGAAAAAACCGACCTTCATATTGAAGAATCGGACTCGTTAATTAGCTCTTTATTAATTGTTCACTGTTATCTAATGTACTATCTACCCTCCCCCTAACTTAAAGGTTGTGGGGAACCAGGTGGAACGTAAAAAGGTGGTACTCTAATCCATCCGCGTTTACGCATTAAATGTTTTAATCTAGTTGCGAAGGCAAATTTTTCTGTTTGAAACTGAATAAATAATAAACCAACATCTGTACGAATCGATTCGGATGCAGCACCAGCAGAACGCATAATTAAACTTACAATTTTTAAAGATAATTCATTTGCTATGACATCATCTGTTAATTTAACTCCAAGTGGAATACTTTTAGAGTCAGATATTGGCATATCTTCAGGTGCAGGAGGTAGAGGAATTCCTTCCTTAATCATGAAATCATGGAGGCGTTCCCTTTGACTGGTTCCTAATTTCATATCTTCTTCAAGTATTGCTTTTAGTTCATCATCTGTTGTGGTATTTATACCTGATTGAACAGATACTTTAGCTAATTCTAGTCCTGCTAAGTAAATCCAGCATGACATCACTTCTCCGACATGAAGTGGTTGGTCTTCGTCTTGAACTGTCAGTGATTTCATGGCATCAATAACTGTTTCCAATAAATTTACCATACGAATCCCTCCTGAGCTGGTACTATACAAATATTGTTTGTATAGAAAGGGTTTTTATTCAGATGTCAACACCAGCAAAATTTCAACCTAAAAAAGAAAAAAGGAGCAAAAAATAAGGCATCCTTTTCTAAAGTAATGCACCCCGTTAATTTAAGTGTTTCTTTTCACAATGTTGCTATGAACCGTCTTATTTAAGAACTAAAAAATGTTTAAGAGAAACTAGAACGGGTACATAACAAATGTAAGTCAAATAGCAATTCCAAATTTCACTAGGAGGGATCTTATTATGGCAAACAAAAACGATAACAAAGGTACTATGACAATGGAAGAAGTAGGACGTAAAGGCGGAGAAGCGACTTCACGTACTCACGATAAGGAATTTTACCAGGAAATCGGGCGCAAGGGCGGAGAAGCCACCTCTGAAAGCCACGATAAAGAATTCTATCAGGAAATTGGGAAAAAAGGCGGAAAAGCCCGAGCAGAACAACGTGATAATGATTAAAGCTTGTCTATAAAGGGAGGAGAGAATTCTTCTCTCTTCTTTTTATCCCCCACCTAGTCCTTTACCACTAAACTGCCTCGTTAGTCGAATAAAAAAAGACCGCCACTGCGATCCATTTTTAACTCAAGCACTCGTTACTCTAAGTACAATCGTTCACATATTGGGAAATCTTAAAAACTTTTTTAAAAGCTTGTCCTGGTTTTGTTTTCTGCCGTACATACCAATTTGTAATAACCTAATAAAATAAGCAAAAGGATTGGATCAATAATAGCTGAATGCCATAATTTCCACTTACCATTATTAAAGTAACCCCAAGGTTCGGGAAGTAATGTAATTGACTCATAAATTAAGATAGCTATTGTGAAGAAGAAAATATAAGAAATTTGTTTTGTAAATTTGCTTCCAAAAGGAAACCAATTCAAAAACATTATGTTTACAGGTGGTATTACAAGCAAATGTGGAAGAATAGTTGCCCACTCTAATTGATTTTTTTCGAAATACCAATATCCTTCATATTTATAAACCACAAAAACGTCAAATACACTCTGAAATGCTACCGAAAATGTCCAAATATGAAGAATTTGATTGAATGTCAGTCTTTTATTGATTTTAAATGCAATAAAATTAAATATAATTATTACGGTAATTAGACCTATCATTAAACCCCTCCCTATTCATATAATTACCATTTTTCTGGAAGGTGATTCAGTTTTTTATACTGCAATTACTAAATCCAATGTTCAACTATACAGCTTCCGTTAGCTTAAGTGCAATCCTTCACAATTATGCTATGTAATTATAATAAAAAGGAGGATACCATTTCGATTCCATCCTTATCTAATATTCCTTTTCTTTTGGTCGCAACAAAAAACCTCCTATATCGTTAAGTACACTAAAGTCAATAATCGGTGTAATTTCTTACATGACCGTTATATTGACATTTTGACTAAACGATATAAGAGGTTGAAAAATGCCATGTAGGCAATAGTTTTTTATGCGCCTTAGAGGATTCGAACCTCTGACCCTACGCTTAGAAGGCGTATGCTCTATCCAGCTGAGCTAAAGGCGCATTTATGGCTCCGCAGGTAGGACTCGAACCTACGACCGATCGGTTAACAGCCGATAGCTCTACCACTGAGCTACTGCGGAATAATTAATAATGTTTCCTAAACTTAGTCATGTTACAAGCATGTCCCCACCTCAGTAAGTAACGCAAGAAGCGGCTCGGCGTGTACAACTCGCAGCATATTCATGATGCGTTGCTCGTCTCTACTCACTGAGCTACTGCGGAACAATATGATGGGCCTAAATGGACTCGAACCATCGACCTCACGCTTATCAGGCGTGCGCTCTAACCAGCTGAGCTATAGGCCCATATTGGAGCGGGTGATGAGAATCGAACTCACAACATCAGCTTGGAAGGCTGAGGTTTTACCACTAAACTACACCCGCACTATCAAAATTAATAAAAATGGCTGGGCTAGCTGGATTTGAACCAACGCATGTCGCAGTCAAAGTGCGATGCCTTACCGCTTGGCTATAGCCCAATAATTTATAAATAAATGGGGCGGCTGATGGGAATCGAACCCACGAATGTCGGAACCACAATCCGATGCGTTAACCACTTCGCCACAACCGCCATTATAGAATCATTTGGCAGGGGTAGTAGGAATTGAACCCACACCAAAGGTTTTGGAGACCTTCGTTCTACCTTTAAACTATACCCCTATACATGGTGGAGGGGGACGGATTCGAACCGCCGAACCCTGAGGGAGCGGATTTACAGTCCGCCGCGTTTAGCCACTTCGCTACCCCTCCATATAAAAAGGTGGCTCAGGACGGAATCGAACCGCCGACACAAGGATTTTCAGTCCTTTGCTCTACCAACTGAGCTACTGAGCCACACAAAATCTATATCAACAGCAGTTACCTACTGGGGATAAAAGTACGGTCTGGACGGGACTCGAACCCGCGACCTCCTGCGTGACAGGCAGGCATTCTAACCAACTGAACTACCAGACCAATTGCGGGGACAGGATTTGAACCTGCGACCTTCGGGTTATGAGCCCGACGAGCTACCAGACTGCTCCACCCCGCGATAATAGAAATTATTAATTTTGGAGCATGCCCCATATTTTGTTACTGACCGCCCCTATTTCAGAAAGCTTATTCAAGCAGCGGCTCAATCGTTGCACTGTAGATGATTCGAAGTAGCAAGTTCGAACGTGCTCCACCCCGCGACAACTAGAATAGGTTAACATTTATGGAGGAGGAAGAGGGATTCGAACCCCCGCGCGGTATGACCCGCCTGTCGGTTTTCAAGACCGATCCCTTCAGCCAAACTTGGGTATTCCTCCAAATTAAATATAAAACTAGTGGTGGACCTTGTAGGACTCGAACCTACGACCGGACGGTTATGAGCCGTCTGCTCTAACCAGCTGAGCTAAAGGTCCAAGTTTAAATAATATATGGTAGCGGCGGAGGGGATCGAACCCCCGACCTTACGGGTATGAACCGTACGCTCTAGCCAGCTGAGCTACACCGCCATAATATCAATTTAAAATTGTTGGTGGAGTCTAGGGGGATCGAACCCCTGACCTCCTGCGTGCAAAGCAGGCGCTCTCCCAGCTGAGCTAAGACCCCGTATGATTTTAAAGAGTGGTCGGGAAGACAGGATTCGAACCTGCGACCCCTTGGTCCCAAACCAAGTGCTCTACCAAGCTGAGCTACTTCCCGTTAAAGTGCGCCCTGAGAGATTCGAACTCCCGACCTTTTGATTCGTAGTCAAACACTCTATCCAGCTGAGCTAAGGGCGCATATAAAATTTTAAATTTAAAGTGGTGCCGAGGACCGGAATCGAACCGGTACGGTAGTCACCTACCGCAGGATTTTAAGTCCTGTGCGTCTGCCAGTTCCGCCACCCCGGCAAAAATAGAGAGCGGAAGACGGGATTCGAACCCGCGACCCCCACCTTGGCAAGGTGGTGTTCTACCACTGAACTACTTCCGCATATAAAAATTAAATGGTGCGGGTGAAGGGAGTCGAACCCCCACGCCTTGCGGCGCCAGATCCTAAGTCTGGTGCGTCTGCCAATTCCGCCACACCCGCATATTAATTTTAAATGGTGAGCCATGAAGGACTCGAACCTTCGACCCTCTGATTAAAAGTCAGATGCTCTACCAACTGAGCTAATGGCTCAAAAAAGCAAAAAAAATAAATGGTGCCGGCTAGAGGACTTGAACCCCCAACCTACTGATTACAAGTCAGTTGCTCTACCAATTGAGCTAAACCGGCAAAATATGGTGGAGGATGACGGGATCGAACCGCCGACCCTCTGCTTGTAAGGCAGATGCTCTCCCAGCTGAGCTAATCCTCCAAAATGGTGACCCCTACGGGATTCGAACCCGTGTTACCTCCGTGAAAGGGAGGTGTCTTAACCACTTGACCAAGGGGCCAGATAAAATGTTGACAAAAAAAATAACCCAGATGGGCTAGCCTGGCAACGTCCTACTCTCACAGGGACGCGTGTCCCAACTACCATCGGCGCTGAGAAGCTTAACTTCCGTGTTCGGTATGGGAACGGGTGTGACCTTCTCGCCATTGCTGCCAGACTATTTAATTGAGGTTTCATTCCCTCAAAACTAGATAATGCAGAAGAAGTTTGTAAACTTTGAGTTCACCTTAAAAATGGTTAAGTCCTCGAACGATTAGTATCAGTCAGCTCCACATGTTACCACGCTTCCACCTCTGACCTATCAACCTGATCATCTTTCAGGGTTCTTACTAGCTTGCGCTATGGGAAATCTCATCTTGAGGGGGGCTTCATGCTTAGATGCTTTCAGCACTTATCCCGTCCGCACATAGCTACCCAGCGATGCTCTTGGCAGAACAACTGGTACACCAGCGGTGCGTCCATCCCGGTCCTCTCGTACTAAGGACAGCTCCTCTCAAATTTCCTGCGCCCACGACGGATAGGGACCGAACTGTCTCACGACGTTCTGAACCCAGCTCGCGTACCGCTTTAATGGGCGAACAGCCCAACCCTTGGGACCGACTACAGCCCCAGGATGCGATGAGCCGACATCGAGGTGCCAAACCTCCCCGTCGATGTGGACTCTTGGGGGAGATAAGCCTGTTATCCCCGGGGTAGCTTTTATCCGTTGAGCGATGGCCCTTCCATGCGGAACCACCGGATCACTAAGCCCGACTTTCGTCCCTGCTCGACTTGTAGGTCTCGCAGTCAAGCTCCCTTGTGCCTTTACACTCTGCGAATGATTTCCAACCATTCTGAGGGAACCTTTGGGCGCCTCCGTTACTTTTTAGGAGGCGACCGCCCCAGTCAAACTGCCCACCTGACACTGTCTCCCACCCCGATCAGGGGTGCGGGTTAGAATTTCAATACAGCCAGGGTAGTATCCCACCGACGCCTCCACCGAAGCTAGCGCTCCGGCTTCTCAGGCTCCTACCTATCCTGTACAAGCTGTACCAAAATTCAATATCAGGCTACAGTAAAGCTCCACGGGGTCTTTCCGTCCTGTCGCGGGTAACCTGCATCTTCACAGGTACTATAATTTCACCGAGTCTCTCGTTGAGACAGTGCCCAGATCGTTACGCCTTTCGTGCGGGTCGGAACTTACCCGACAAGGAATTTCGCTACCTTAGGACCGTTATAGTTACGGCCGCCGTTTACTGGGGCTTCGATTCAGAGCTTCGCTTGCGCTAACCCCTCCTCTTAACCTTCCAGCACCGGGCAGGCGTCAGCCCCTATACTTCGCCTTGCGGCTTCGCAGAGACCTGTGTTTTTGCTAAACAGTCGCCTGGGCCTATTCACTGCGGCTCTTCGAGGCTATTCACCTCAAAAAGCACCCCTTCTCCCGAAGTTACGGGGTCATTTTGCCGAGTTCCTTAACGAGAGTTCTCTCGCTCACCTTAGGATTCTCTCCTCGCCTACCTGTGTCGGTTTGCGGTACGGGCACCTTTTATCTCGCTAGAGGCTTTTCTTGGCAGTGTGGAATCAGGAACTTCGGTACTAAATTTCCCTCGCTATCACAGCTCAGCCTTCGCGAGAGGCGGATTTGCCTACCTCTCAGCCTAACTGCTTAGACGCGCATATCCAACAGCGCGCTTACCCTATCCTCCTGCGTCCCCCCATTGCTCAAACGATAAAGAGGTGGTACAGGAATATCAACCTGTTATCCATCGCCTACGCCTTTCGGCCTCGGCTTAGGTCCCGACTAACCCTGAGCGGACGAGCCTTCCTCAGGAAACCTTAGGCATTCGGTGGATGAGATTCTCACTCATCTTTCGCTACTCATACCGGCATTCTCACTTCTAAGCGCTCCACCAGTCCTTACGGTCTAGCTTCAACGCCCTTAGAACGCTCTCCTACCACTGACATCAAAGATGTCAATCCACAGCTTCGGTGATACGTTTAGCCCCGGTACATTTTCGGCGCAGAGTCACTCGACCAGTGAGCTATTACGCACTCTTTAAATGGTGGCTGCTTCTAAGCCAACATCCTGGTTGTCTAAGCAACTCCACATCCTTTTCCACTTAACGTATACTTTGGGACCTTAGCTGGTGGTCTGGGCTGTTTCCCTTTTGACTACGGATCTTATCACTCGCAGTCTGACTCCCACGGATAAGTCTTTGGCATTCGGAGTTTGTCTGAATTCGGTAACCCGATGAGGGCCCCTAGTCCAAACAGTGCTCTACCTCCAAGACTCTTACTACGTGAGGCTAGCCCTAAAGCTATTTCGGAGAGAACCAGCTATCTCCAAGTTCGATTGGAATTTCTCCGCTACCCACACCTCATCCCCGCACTTTTCAACGTGCGTGGGTTCGGGCCTCCATCCAGTGTTACCTGGACTTCACCCTGGACATGGGTAGATCACCTGGTTTCGGGTCTACGACCACATACTCATACGCCCTATTCAGACTCGCTTTCGCTGCGGCTCCGTCTCTTCAACTTAACCTTGCATGGGATCGTAACTCGCCGGTTCATTCTACAAAAGGCACGCCATCACCCATGAACGGGCTCTGACTACTTGTAGGCACACGGTTTCAGGAACTATTTCACTCCCCTTCCGGGGTGCTTTTCACCTTTCCCTCACGGTACTGGTTCACTATCGGTCACTAGGGAGTATTTAGCCTTGGGAGATGGTCCTCCCTGCTTCCGACCGGATTTCACGTGTCCGGCCGTACTCAGGATCCACTCAGGAGGGAACGAAGTTTCGACTACAGGGTTTTTACCTTCTCTGACGGACCTTTCCAGGTCGCTTCATCTACCCCGTTCCTTTGTAACTCCATGTTGAGTGTCCTACAACCCCAAGAGGCAAGCCTCTTGGTTTGGGCTATGTCCCGTTTCGCTCGCCGCTACTCAGGGAATCGCGTTTGCTTTCTCTTCCTCCGGGTACTTAGATGTTTCAGTTCCCCGGGTATGCCATCAATACCCTATGTATTCAGGTAAAGATACTGTTCCATTACGAACAGTGGGTTCCCCCATTCGGAAATCTCCGGATCAAAGCTTACTTACAGCTCCCCGAAGCATATCGGTGTTAGTCCCGTCCTTCATCGGCTCCTAGTGCCAAGGCATTCACCGTGCGCCCTTTCTAACTTAACCTAAAAGGTTTATAACTCTTACTAAATAAGAGAGAAAAACTAAAATGGCGATTACTCGATGTTTACTTTGCTTCTTCATTACGATTATCTAGTTTTCAAAGAACGAATGGTTTGAGAGAATTGCACTCTCAAAACTAAACAAACAAAGATCGATGCACAAACTGTTTTGTCTGGCTCACAGGTCCAGCTTTATCCTTAGAAAGGAGGTGATCCAGCCGCACCTTCCGATACGGCTACCTTGTTACGACTTCACCCCAATCATCTGTCCCACCTTAGGCGGCTGGCTCCTTACGGTTACCCCACCGACTTCGGGTGTTACAAACTCTCGTGGTGTGACGGGCGGTGTGTACAAGGCCCGGGAACGTATTCACCGCGGCATGCTGATCCGCGATTACTAGCGATTCCGGCTTCATGCAGGCGAGTTGCAGCCTGCAATCCGAACTGAGAATGGTTTTATGGGATTGGCTAAACCTCGCGGTCTTGCAGCCCTTTGTACCATCCATTGTAGCACGTGTGTAGCCCAGGTCATAAGGGGCATGATGATTTGACGTCATCCCCACCTTCCTCCGGTTTGTCACCGGCAGTCACCTTAGAGTGCCCAACTGAATGCTGGCAACTAAGATCAAGGGTTGCGCTCGTTGCGGGACTTAACCCAACATCTCACGACACGAGCTGACGACAACCATGCACCACCTGTCACTCTGTCCCCCGAAGGGGAAAATCCTATCTCTAGGAGTGTCAGAGGATGTCAAGACCTGGTAAGGTTCTTCGCGTTGCTTCGAATTAAACCACATGCTCCACCGCTTGTGCGGGCCCCCGTCAATTCCTTTGAGTTTCAGCCTTGCGGCCGTACTCCCCAGGCGGAGTGCTTAATGCGTTAGCTGCAGCACTAAAGGGCGGAAACCCTCTAACACTTAGCACTCATCGTTTACGGCGTGGACTACCAGGGTATCTAATCCTGTTTGCTCCCCACGCTTTCGCGCCTCAGCGTCAGTTACAGACCAGAAAGCCGCCTTCGCCACTGGTGTTCCTCCACATCTCTACGCATTTCACCGCTACACGTGGAATTCCGCTTTCCTCTTCTGCACTCAAGTCCCCCAGTTTCCAATGACCCTCCACGGTTGAGCCGTGGGCTTTCACATCAGACTTAAAGGACCGCCTGCGCGCGCTTTACGCCCAATAATTCCGGACAACGCTTGCCACCTACGTATTACCGCGGCTGCTGGCACGTAGTTAGCCGTGGCTTTCTGGTTAGGTACCGTCAAGGTACCGGCAGTTACTCCGGTACTTGTTCTTCCCTAACAACAGAGCTTTACGACCCGAAGGCCTTCATCGCTCACGCGGCGTTGCTCCATCAGACTTTCGTCCATTGTGGAAGATTCCCTACTGCTGCCTCCCGTAGGAGTCTGGGCCGTGTCTCAGTCCCAGTGTGGCCGATCACCCTCTCAGGTCGGCTACGCATCGTCGCCTTGGTGAGCCGTTACCTCACCAACTAGCTAATGCGCCGCGGGCCCATCTGTAAGTGTCAGCCGAAACCGACTTTCAGCTTTTCCTCATGAGAGGAAAAGGATTATCCGGTATTAGCACCGGTTTCCCGGTGTTATCCCAGTCTTACAGGCAGGTTGCCCACGTGTTACTCACCCGTCCGCCGCTAGACTCCGAAGAGTCTCGCTCGACTTGCATGTATTAGGCACGCCGCCAGCGTTCGTCCTGAGCCAGGATCAAACTCTCCAAGAAAGTTGATTAGCTCATAAAAGTTACGTTGGCTCATGTTCTTGCTATTATATATAGAAGAAACACGATAATAATTGTTTGTTTGCACGATTTTGTTTGTTTAGTTTTCAAAGAACAATACATCACTTCAATCAGCGACAACGAAATTAATCTTAACATTTCGCTTCGTAGAAGTCAATTTCTTTTTTAAATTAACTTCGCCGCCTCAGCGACGAATATTAATATAACAAATAATCTGCATGTAAGTCAACTTCTTTTTGCAAAAAAGTTTAAACATATAAAGAAGTTTTTAAATGCATCATACTCTAACCCATAATTATATAAGGAAGTTCGTACTTTTTCTAACAACTGTTTCATAATTTCTTCACAGCTTGGACTCACTAATTAACTCTCCGCATCCATATTATTCTTTAAGAAACGCTACCCGTTATTTTAAGTGTAGATTTTCACAAACTCTTTCAACAAATGAATTAATGGTAATTGAAATTGTGCTTAATGTAACAATTGGAAGAAATTTAAATATTTATCTGTTAAACGAGAATAATACCTTTAACAAGAAGTGGGAGGAACAAGATGGATAGGAATACATTTGTTGAAGCACAGATTACGGAACATCAGCAAAACAAAAAATTAACTGCTTCAGAACTAGCAGATTTGTTTGCTAACTTTCAGGGAGATAGTATGTTTTCTTGTGTTTTCGAACATTTTCTTCAAGTCGTCGAAGACGATGAGGTTAAAGATTATGTAGAATTTGCATTAGCACTTTCTAAGAGACATGTTAAGCAAATAAGTGATATTTTTGCTATGGAAAAAATACCTATACCTGTTGGTTACGGGGAACAGGATGTTCGAAAAGATGCACCCCGCCTATTTAGTGATATGTTCATGATTTTTTATACTACACAAATGGCAAGTATATCAATGACAATTTATAGTGGTGCTTATGGAAATGCTAGTAGACAAGATATTATGAATTATTTTAGAAACAATATTAATGATTCAGCAGAAACTTATGAAAGAGGAATCCATTTATTACTTTCTAAAGGAATGGATATAAATTCCCCAACTATTCCTTATGCTAAAAAGGTTGATTTTGTTGAGGAAAAATCATTTATATCAATATTTACTGGAAGAGATAGACCACTTACCGCACCTGAGATTAAACAGATACATTTTCTAATCAATACTAATGTATTAGGTAAATCATTAATGTTAGGTTTTAGCCAAGTTGCCTCTTCTGAGAAAATTAGAAAATACTTTCAAGAAGGTGCAAAACTTGCAGGTAAACAAATTACAGGGTTATCCGTACAATTAACAAATCAGGACTTACCCTCTCCTAAATTAATGGATGCACATATAACAGATTCAACCAGTTCTCCTTTTTCAGATAAACTTATGATGTATCATGGGTCATTAGCAGGAAGTATAGCCCTTACCAACTTGGGTACTGCCCTTGGACAAATGATGAGGCACGATTTAGCAGCATTGATTATGGGTTTCATCCCTGCAGCTGGAAAGTATAACAATGATGGTCTAAATATGATGATTGAACATGGGTGGGTGGAAGAACCATTTACAGCTCCGGATCGAAAGAAACTCTCTGAATCTTCACCAGGGAATCAGACTTAAATTAGGAAGATAAAAGTGAATAAGAATGCGTTTGAAAAACTTTTATGGTCTATCGCATTACCTGGTTTTGGACAAATACTAAATCAAAAGTATATAAAAGGCATTTTGTTTATATTCCTTGAATTTCTGGTAAATATTCAATCCAATTTTAATAAAGCGATCATTTCGAGTTTTCTAGGAACGCTTTTTCGTCTTCTGATGAAAAATTGCGTTCTTTTTATGCATTTTACCACCATTATTTTTCAACTAACCTCCCCCGTTACTTCAATAAGAAACAGCATTACCGTTGTTCCAGTAATGCTACCCATTAATGTAATAACACTTTTTATTAATCTTGGATCGTTTCACGGGCCCTTCCAGATGTTCGGGATGGATTGAAACCAGTTCATCGTCGTATTCTATATGCTAAGCATGATCTTGGAATGCATTCAGACAAGCCCTAAACTATTAGCTGGTTTAGTTCAAGAACCAATAATGTCCTTTGTATAAATAAAGCCTATTCTTCGATTAAATTCCCATTTTCATCATAATACTTATATTTATATTCCGCAGATTTATGTTTAGGCAAATCAATCCACGCTACTGAACTTTCGTGTACTTTAAGTTCCTTTTTAAAGATTTGTCCGTTCACGTCTAATTCCACTTTTGCAATCCCATTTTCTTCATTAGTCACGAACAAAAACTTTAAATTAGGTAACTCCCCACCTTTGAGTTTGACCAGGAACGAAGCGAAAGACTGATTTTCCATCTTCTCAATATGATTCCATTCATAGTTCCCTCTTTTATTCTTGGTAAACTGAATATAACCAGGATTATTATTTAATAAAAATGGAACAATCCGCTCATTTTTTATATCCTTAATTTCTAATATTTTTATAGATTGATAGTTATATCCATCAATAGATCTAATCACCTTTAAAATGGATTCTTCATCATTACCATACTCTCTCTTCGTAGCGTTTAATATGAATGTTATTAAAATAAGTACTATGATTACTAAAACAACATAAAGGATTTTTTTATTCTTAATTACCATAAACCAATCCCCCCTCATATCTTTATTCTACAAAAATCCAGCACGGCTCCGTTAGTCAAATAAGAAAATAAGATCGCCTTCGTTGATAATTCTTTATCTCAAATACCCCTTACTAAATTAACGTTCCGATACCGTACCCCAGTGTTTAACTAAAGCACCCCGTTACCTCAATAAGGAAGATTATGACTTCTTGAAAATGCTATCTATATAATCCCGCCAATAATCAACTAACCAATTATTATATTTATGATACAAATGTACCAATTTCTCAACTTCATTAGAATGTATTAAACAACCTCTATCATCATACATATGAAATATTATGCCCTTTTCGGTGCTAATAAAGTAAACAGATTGTCCAATAGAAGGTTCTCTTCCTTGTTCATAATTTCCTATACCTTCAAGTATTTCCTTGTAGGTAATAGACTTTAATTGTGAATATACAATTTTCACTTTGTATTCATTCTTTATTTCTATTGTTTGACCCGTTATATCATCATAATCCTCATCTATATCAAATAAAATTTCCTCTTCTATATTTAAGTTACTTAATAAATCATATACGTATTCTGGAGTGGTTTTTCCAAACATAATATCCTCTGTTACTTCCCAATCTTTTATATAAACATATATAAAATCATCAGGCTTGAACACTTCTTCAAACAATGTAGTAACTCTCGTAACAACTTGATTAATTCTTTCATTTGTTCCGTTTTCATATGGCTCACCTAGTTCAAACCTTAGATGCACATCACTTGTTAAGTTAGGAAAATTATTATCTATGTACTTCAATATTTTTTCTTTCATTGGAATTACTCCCTAATATAAATTCTGTATTTGATCTCCATTCTGCTTGTAAATTCGATATCTCTATATAAGTTTCCTTCTTAAACTACACTGCTTCATTAGTTCAACAAGAAAAAGGAGCTGCGATCACAACTCCATCTTAAACTCAAACACCCGTTACTTTAAGTACAGTATTTCACAATCTAACTCGTTAATCGAACAAGGAAGAGTAGATGCATTATTTAGGCATCCTACACTGTTAGTTAATAAGCATCATTGACAAACCAGAATATTAAATTATAAAACGAAGATTTTTGTGGACTACACTAAAAAATTAATATGGGTTAGGTTGATAAAAATAATTGGGTTTTTTAATGTCATTATTATATGGTTTGTGGAAAATATGAGTTGCAGCTGGTGACAGTGGTGGAATAAGCCACGTCCAGTCGCCTGTAATAGATCTTTCACTTGCCCTTTCTTTTTCTTCGAATTTTTTGAATTGTTGTGCAGCCGTATGATGGTCTACAATACTAACCCCATCCTCCTTAAAGGAATGTAAAACTGCAGTATTCAATTCTAAGAGTGCCCTATCCTTCCATAAAGATATATTACTTTTTATGTCCAACCCCATTAATTTTCCTATTTGAGGAAGCATATTATACCGCGATTCATCCGCAAAGTTCCTTGCCCCTATCTCAGTCCCCATATACCAGCCATTAAAAGGAGCAGCGGTATACGTAATGCCGCCAATTTCTAAAATCATATCCGAGATCATTGGTACTGCATACCATTTCAAATTTAAATCATTAAACCATTTGTAATTGGGATGACGAATTGGCACTTCGAGAAGAAGCTTTTCTGGAATCTGGGCTACTTTTGGATGATGATCATTTATTTGAACAACTAAGGGTAAAACATCGAAATTTCCAAACTTCGGTTCCCATCCTAAATCTATACAGGTCTCGGTAAAGGAAATGGAGTGTGGATCCCCTAAAACACCATGTTCCGTTTTGTAACCTGCATAGCGAATTAATTGGTTATTCCATATACGAACTTTTTGGTTCGAAGCTTTTTGTGAAAAAATGGTGATTGTAGGGCGTATTCGACCCTTATTCGTTGCATATTCAATGTGTTCAAATAAGGCTTCGATAATTTCTTCTTCTGTCTTTAGGTTCCTCTTATCGATCACGTTTAATTGATCCCAAAATAATCTTCCTATACAACGGTTACTATTACGCCAAGCCATTTTTGCCCCATATTCAAGCTCTAGGTTGGTGTGTTCATAAAAACCTTTATTCCGTATCTGTTCATTCAATTCATTCAATCTATGTTCCACTTCCTGCTCTGTTTTATTTAATTCTCTATAACAGGTCCGGATAAATTCCTCAGCTTCCTTTAGTAAATCAGTAATCAAAACAAATCCTCCTTGGGTATATGGCAGATAATATCCTATTATGTAAAAAAGATCCAATCCTAAACAAATAATATTGTTTCAAAATCAACTTTACCATTTAACCCAAAGAGATTTCCATCCCATTTCAACAATCCTACTCCGTTAGCACAGGATAGGTTTATTTGGTTATGTTACTAATACACAGCTTCTTACTCATCTTGTATGGAAATTTGTATTTGTAATTGGTTTGTCATGGGATGTTTATTTTAGTTTCAAAAAGTTCAATGAAGAGGTTAAAGGTGACGATGATACACCTCAATCTATTAAACTAGCAATTATCGGAATTACTTTAATTTTCTTAGTTGGACCTTTATATTTCGGCTTATTTAATTATGCATTTAAATAAAATAGTTTATTTTTCCTGGGTCACTACTCCTATTATTTCAACCATTACCGGAGTACCCTAAAGGGTACTTTGGTTATTTTTTGAGACTTATTTTGCTCCTTCAAAATATCGGTCAAGTTCGACCTAAAAAAATAAATCCCTTATTAAACTATCTTGCTCGGATAGCTTAAGTACACTCCTTCACAATCTCTCCTATATTGCTCATTAATCCTTATAAAAATATGGTGTATCTTATTACCATTCCCTTTGGAATTACGTACTATGAAAAACCTCCAATTTACTCCAAGTCGCTTTCCACTTCTTTTTTGTGATGCGATTTTCGTAGATTTCTACTCTTTCTTTCGTCTCTGTAAACAAAGGGGTCGGTTTTACTATCAAATTGACGACATCACTAATGCCCCATGGAGCCGTTAGGATAACATGGTCATTTTCATCCAATTTCACTCCTAAAGCTGTCGCTGTTTCCGGAAACTTCGAGATTGCATCAACAGAGGATGTATAGGGCGGTACATTGCTTTTCATGTGCATTCTTGCTTCATTTTTTACAGACCATGGAATGGCAGGGTTCAAGGATTTAAGTCTTTCTTCCAGAATCTTTTCCTCTATTTCATCAATAATAGTAGGATCAAAATATATGACATCAATATCTGGGATCGGCGTTCTTTCCTTGAAATGGTGTAAAGTATCCCATATTTTCGAACGAACAAAACCAGCACAAATCCACCAATCCGGTAAATTCAATGATTTTGCACATTTCAGTATTTCCATCATCCATTGATCTTCTTTAATAAGCATCTTAATTCTTTCTTCATTCATCACTTAAACGGACTCCTCATCCAATGTATTCCTTTCAATATTCTTTAACCTTGGATACTAATCCTTCCCAACCTGATTCTCTAGAAACTATTATTTTGCGTTAAGAAAAAGTTAAGGCTCGTCAGACATAATCATTCTTGTAAACAAGAAAACAACAAATGATAAATCATCAATTTCAGTTTGGGAGGAATGTTAATATGAAGAAAAAATGGTTATTTTGGCTTCCAGTTGGCGCAGCTACGATTTGGGCAGGTTCACATCTACTTCGGGGATTTGGGCACTTTGGTCACTTCGGCGGTCATGACATGATGCAGGCAGGTGCTGGCCAAGGGATGATGCAAGGCGGTCAAGGTCCTGGCATGATGGGACATGGAGGCAGGCATGGATTTGGATTTGACTTTGGTTGGACAAAAACCCTTATCGGTGCCGGGATTGCACTCTTTGGTATCTCACTTCGCAAACATGCTGGAGATAAAGTATGGAAAAAATGGGCTGGTTACGGATTAATCGGTGTTGGCCTTGTCACCGCTTTAAAGGCAGCCCTTCCGTTTCTAGCGATTGGCGCGGGTGCTTACTTGTTGTTTAAGAAAGTTGGCTCCACTAAATCAAAAGAGTTCAGCCCCATCGGCTACACGGCACCTGTGGTAAACAACAACTCACAAATTTTGGATACATGGGAAAAGAATCTTTCTAAGGAGGAAAAGTAAAATGGGTATTTTTAATCGAGGAAAAGCAATGGTGATGGCAGATATACATGAAGTCCTGGATAAGGTGGAAGATCCAATCAGTTTAATGAATCAATATATGCGGGAATTGGACGAGCAGGTGGATCAGACAAAGGATGCGTTAGTACAGCAATTGTACTTAGAAAAACGTCATGGGCTACTGGTTGCAGAGGCACAAGTTTTGGTTGCAAAACGTACTCGCCAAGCAGAGCTTGCCGTTGCAAACGGTGAGGACACAATCGCAAGGATTGCTCTTCAAGAAAAGTTAAAAGAGGAAGCCAAACTGAAACTCTATGCAGAGCAGTATGCGGCAATGAAACAGCTGACGTCTACGCTCCGTGATCAAATTGATGTATTACTTGAAAAATACAACGAATTAGCAAACAGGCGTCTAGTGCTCCTCTCACGTGCACATGCGGCAAAAGCGCAAGAGCAGTTGCAAGCAGCGATTGCTTCCTTCAACACGGACAATGCCTTAAAGGGATTCAACCGAGTGGAAGATTATGTCCAGCAATTAGAGGCACAGGCGTTGGCCGCTTCCTACTTTATCCCATCTGCCCCACCTGTAAACTTGGAAATACAGGAAGCGGTAGAACGTGAATTGGCCCAACTGAAGGAAAGTAAGTAACATTATGAAGGAATCGAAAAAGAAGAGGAAAGGTTGGCGCTGGCTGCTTGGAGCTTTTGTTTTAAGCGTTGTTGTACTATTTCTTGGCATGCAATATGCCAAACCTGGTGGAGTGATCCACGCCTTTATTCAGGACATAATCAGTCAAGGTACTGATTTGATAAAAAACTTGGGGACTGATCTGAAATCAAACATAATCGAGCAGGGACAGGCTTTCGTACCAGATAGTGTAGCAGCAATGGTTTCACCATTGAGCACACCGTTAGGGATAAGTGCGGATGAGTTCGTTTTGTTCAGTATTTTATTTGCCGCCATAACACTCGCTGCATTACTAACAGGCTGGTACCTTCGCAAGTTTGGCAAGAAAAAATGGTTAGGCTATTGTCTTAGCTTCATTGGCTTTCTTCCCCTCCTACCTGTGATGGTTGCTGGCTCGCTAGTCTATTGGATGGGTAAAAAATATTGGATGGGTGGTAGAGTCCAGTCGAAAGTGGAATCAGTAGAACCGCGAAATCATCCGGCACCTGATAAAGGGGCCAGTCCTGTTGATGATTGGGGACAGGCATTTAAGAGGATGGAGAAATTACAGGCATAGTGAAACGAAAAGGCCGAAATAGTGCTATATAGAGGCCTTCAGGCTGTCGAAAAACTTTCGGCAGCCTTTTTATTATTCTTTATATTACATTTTATGGAGTTCAATTAGAATTTATGTGGATTTGTAATTACTTATGACATAATTTTTGATACTTATGACACATTTTAAGAGATTTATGACATATTTCAAAGCACTTATGACGTGTTTTGCGAAACTTACGACATTTACTGGATAATAATTGGAAATCAACCAAAACTTTTGGTATTTATGACATATTTCAGGGTTTTGTCAATCTCATCAATGCTTCATTCCGGGTAAATCTACCTCTTAAACTATAAATCTCATGATTTTTCTAACGACTTAACTAGTGTATGGGCGAATTATGGTGATTAATGAGCGGATTCCAATGTACAATGAGCGAATTTTCAGCCTCAATGAGCGAATTTCGATGTACAATGGGCGAATCTATGAAAGCAACAATCCAAGTCGTAACAGATGATTGGTATTGTACATTCCGACAATATGTATTTTTCATTATCTAACAACTTTTAAAATTATCCTAGTTTTTTCCTACTATATGTCCATTGTATCAGGGCTTCTTCTTCGAAAGGATCCTATGTGAAAGTCGGAACCGTTTCTGGTTCAACCTTGAGTTATACGAACAAAGGGTTAAAAAAAGGAAGAACGTATTATTACAAAGTGAGAGCCTATAAAACGGTAAGTGGAAAGAAGATTTACAGCAGTTATTCCTCTTACATGTACCGTAAGGCAATATAACGTAAAAAAAGTTAGCCTCACAGCTGAGGCTAACTTTTTTATTGAATAGCGAGTAAAGTCATTTGCTGACCCCGTTTCCCTTCAAGGGTTAGAGTTACTTTCTGCCCAAAATGTTCTACTAATTCCTTTATCAACTTTCCTGATGCTTTGGCAGTATACGTGTTTCCATTCGCCGTACTAAAACGAAATGTTCCATTAAGGTCTACGGCTTGAAGTTGCGCTGATACTTTTATTTGATTAGTTGTGGCAGCTTCACTATTGGCAGGGATGTTAATCTTTTGCCCGATTTTCAAGCTTATAGGGTCAACGGTTGGATTTAGCTCCTGAATGGATGAGACTGAGATATTTAAGGCTTTACTGATTTTAATAAACGTGTCACCGGGCTTGATCACATACGTAGCTGAACTTGGTTTTGTTGTGGCCGGTTTGTTCATAGTTAAGTAGGTTTCGCTGACAAACGCTGCTTTGCCGTTGAATTGAATCTGCGCCCATCCTTTACTAGACGATTTCACCGACACTTGATCGTTTAATTTTAACGTACCTATTACCGTACCACTCGTAGAGGCAGCGTCTCTCACTTTTAATGTTGTCGCATTTACATACATCGTTTTGGCTTGAGTGATAGCTGGCTTCGTCGTTTCACCTGGTGTGGTAAGAAAACTAGCACTCACAAAACAAACTCTTCCTTTGATCAGAATGCCTGCCCAGCCGTTTTCGACGAATGAAACCTTGACAACTTCCCCTTTTTTATAGGTTCCTATGATACTGCTGTCTGTCGTCGGATGTGACCGGACATTTAGGGTTGTCGCATTCACTGTTCTATTATGTACTTTTGGTAAAAGAATTTTTTTACCGTTAATGGAAGTCAGTCCATTGGCCTCTAAAATTCCATGCACGGTTACTCCATGTGCTGCCGCAATCGCTTCGATTTTTTCGCCGCTTTTTACCTGATATGTATATTCCTGAATAAATGCCGCATTGGCTGTGCTGGAAAAAAAGCTAAGGACAACGGTAAAAATCCCCGTCACGACTAGTTTTTTTACTGGGCTATTTTGAATCATTTGGTTAACCTGTGATACATATGTATTCCAATTGGCACGAATATCTTTTAAGAATCCTTTGATATCTAATACATTGCGAATATCAAAATAACTGACTCTTTGATCATATTCGCGTTTTTCCATTCTCGAAGTGAACTCTGGTGCACTTAATTGCTTGCTTTTTCCATGAGTCTCTTTCCTGTTAAGGGCTAATTTACCATTTACAAATAAATCGTTCGTCATATTCACTATTTCTCCTATTCCCTTTTGTCGCTGTCTTAAGGGGACGATCATGTGTCTAACACTAAATGCGGCCCATGACCATTTACCCCCCACTGTAAGATTCGACAGCATCCAGCATTTTTTGACCATATTTTAGTGATATAAGAAAATTTTGGACTAAAAAATAAAAGAACCGACAATTCTTTCTTAAATCTATTTTTTATATAAAACACCGAAAATGTAATATAAAATGGCTATCAATTTGCATATGAATTTGAAGGGCATACTATTAGTTTTCTTAGAATTTTTGATCTATGGATAGTTAGGATTTATAATAATTGAATTTTGTCTATTTTTGTAATGTTTTGATATCTTTTGTAGAAACTATTTTTATTTTTCTAAATATAATCCATAATATTTTTGGTAAGATTCCAAGCTTTTATGGAAATGGAAAATTGAAATCTTAAAAAAATATAATCTAAAGTAGTCCCAATGACGGAATGACTGATTTTGCAAGAATAAAATAGTAACAAGAATATTTTTTTTACACCAATCGGGACATTTTATGTCTATATAGGACAAATTATGTCCCAATACATTTTGTTGCAATATATTCAAAATATATTAAAAAAATTCAAGGAGGATTTATTATGCCAACAAACGTATTATCCTTAACAGCTTATCCTTTTTATATAAATGGGGAATGGAGAGAAAGTAAGTCTGGTGAAACAATTAAAATCACGTCACCTTATCTTTATGAAGTCCTTGGAGAAGTACAGGCGATTACAACTGAAGAGGTAGATGAGGCAATTTATTATGCTCATATAGCCCAAAAAAATTGGGCAGATACTTCACTTCAAGAACGGGCAAAATTTTTGTATCAATGGGCAGATGAATTAGAAAACATGCAAGAGGAAATTGCTGAAATCATTATGAAAGAAGTTGGGAAAAGTTTTAATGATGCAAAGAGTGAAGTCGTACGTACTGCCGGTTTCATTCGATACACGGTAGAAGAAGCGATGCATATGAAAGGAGAGAGTTTAAAGGGAGATAGCTTCCCGGGCGGTTCTAAGTCTAAGATTGCGATTGTTGATCGTGTTCCACTTGGAATAGTCCTAGCCATCCCTCCATTTAACTATCCGGTCAATTTAGCTGCTGCTAAACTGGCACCTGCACTTATTTCCGGGAATGCAGTCATCTTTAAACCTGCTACACAAGGCGCGATCAGCGGGATAAAAATGATTGAGGCTCTTCACAAAGCAAACTTTCCAAAAGGTCTTGTCAATATCGTGACAGGTCGTGGTTCGGTTATTGGTGATTACTTGGTGGAGCATAAAGGAATTAATATGATTTCCTTTACAGGTGGCACAAATACCGGAACTCGCTTAGCGAAAATAGCGGGCATGATTCCACTTGTACTTGAGCTTGGTGGGAAAGATCCTGGTATTGTGCGTGAAGATGCTGATTTAAATGAAGCGGCGAAACATATTATCAGCGGTGCATTTTCTTATTCCGGTCAGCGTTGCACAGCGATTAAACGCGTATTAGTTCATGACAGTGTTGCGGACCAGCTTGCTTCGATTTTAAAAGAAGAAATTGAAAAACTGGTGGTAGGTTCCCCGGAAGACGGCAGCACGGTTGTCCCGTTAATTGATAAACAGTCTGCTGACTTTGTTCAAGGATTAATTGAGGATGCCATTGAAAAAGGCGCAACCCTTGTAACAGGAAATAGGCGTGAACAAAATTTAATTTACCCTACTCTTCTTGATAATGTGACAGAAGACATGACCGTAGCTTGGGAGGAACCGTTCGGACCTGTGCTTCCAATAATCCGTGTATCCTCTGATGAAGAAGCGATTAATATTGCGAATGAATCTGAATTTGGCTTACAGGCAAGTGTTTTTACCAAGGATATTAATAAAGCATTTGCGATTGCGAATAAAATTGAAACAGGCTCAGTTCAAATAAACGGACGTACCGAACGCGGCCCGGATCATTTCCCATTTATCGGTGTAAAAGGATCCGGAATGGGTGCGCAAGGTATCCGCAAGAGCATTGAATCGATGACGCGTGAAAAAGTAACTGTATTAAATCTTACTTATTAATTTAAAGTTGAAAAATTGTAACTTTAATTCCTACTAAAGGGGCCTTGTTGGCCCTTCTTTGTTAATTTCCCTTGGAAGCTTTAAATGCAATTTACGTTGCATTGGCACCAGAAATTCCAGGGGTTCCACCAAATAAAAGGAGTTGGAAGATTTATGAAGAATACTAATAGCCCTACTATAGAGGAATTAGAAAGACGAATTGCTCATTTTGAGGATCGTCTTAAGGATTTTATTATTACCGAGGAACAAATTGAGTTTATCAAAGAAAGGTTAAGGGAACTAAAAAACGCAAAAGAGTGTTTATCATCGGAATGGGGTCGGTACCTGCCAGTCAAGTAGCGTTACAGAAAGCAGGGCTTAGTATTCAGAAAATTGATTTACCCCTTAAAGTACTTTATTCATTGATCTTAAAAAGGAATAAGTCGGTAATTGATTATATAGATGAAAATGGTTAGACATCTCAATATTTTGTATAACAAATATAAACCGCTCCTAAAAAACATTTTAAAGCGGAGACATGCATTATCAATCTTTCTGGCTCGATTTTTTGTAAATCAATAAGAGGTGAGTAGATTGAAAACAAGACAAGAGATACTTGGAGAGTTGAAAACAGAATTGCTACGGATTGGTTCAACTAACCAAAGGGATTATGATTTGTTGAAGAGGAAAGGACAAGTTTATAGTACAACCATTTGTCGCAGGTTAAAGTTAAGCTGGCCTGAAGTCGTCAAGCAAACTGGATTAAAGTTTTTTTCTACATAGAAGGAGCATTAGATAAGTCCAATGTTTATTCTTCCTGAATACCAAAGTAACAGGGGCGTTAGTTCAATAACAATTAATTAAGGAACGCACATATTATACACATCTAATATGTGCGTTCCTTTTTTTATGTGTTATGTGATTTACCCTAAACATAATAATACTAACGAATATTTCATTTTCATATAATATTATGCATTTGTATCTACTTCATTACCTTTCAGTATCATTTCTTTATATGAAGTAATTTTATGTTCTAACATTTTATTCGTTTCTTTCAGTGTCTTTATCTGGTTTTCTATGGAACTTTTATGATCTTCTAATAGTTTTAATCGATTAATTGCTGTATGTTCTCCTTCAGTATACAAGACGGCATACTCTTTGATTTTTGTGATCGGCATTTGCGTCTCTTTTAATTTTAAAACAAATTTTAGCCATTGAAGATGTGATTCAGTATATTTTCTTTCTCCATGTTCATTACGATCTGGAAGAATGATATTCTCTTTTTCATAGTAACGTAATGTATGTGTGCTAACTCCTACTAGTTGTGCCACTTCGCCAATTGTATACATAAAACCCTCCATTTTTAACCAATGATAATCAAGTGTAAAAAATAGGTTTGACTTAGAGTTTGCTCTAACCACTATAATAAATCCTAAAAGTTAACAATCAATTTTTGTTAGTATAACAAAATATTAGGAGGCAATAAAATGAAAAAATATACAGTTATTACAGGTGCAAGTTCTGGTATTGGATATGAAACAGCACTTGCTTTTGCTGCTCGTGGTAAAAATTTAGTCATTGTGGCACGAAGAACTGAGGAGCTTGAAAAACTAAAATCAGAGATCGTGAAAGTAAATGCAGAATTAGATATCGTTATAAAAACAGTTGATTTATCAAATATAAAAAATGCTTATACATTATATGAAGATTTAAAGGAATATGAAATTGAAACGTGGATTAATAACGCAGGATTTGGCAATTTTGCATCAGTTGGAGATCAAGATTTAACTAAAATTGAGAGAATGCTTAATTTAAATATCGAGGCTTTAACTATTTTAACTTCTCTTTATGTGCGTGACTATTCCACAGTTGAAGGAACACAATTAATTAACGTTTCATCAGGTGGGGGTTATACGATTATTGGAAATGCAATCACATACTGTGCTTCTAAATTCTATGTAAGTGCCTTTACTGAAGGGCTTGCACATGAATTAAAAGAAAAAGGGGCAAGCATGCAAGCAAAAGTATTAGCTCCTGCTGCAACTGAAACTGAATTTGCAAAAATATCGTATGATTTAGAAGAAAATGTTAAGTTTGAAGGACTTCTTCCTAAATACCATACAGCCAAAGAAATGGCAGGATTTATGCTTGATCTTTACGATAGCGAAAAAATAGTTGGAATTGTAGATGGTCTTACTTATGAATTTCAATTAAAAGATCCAATTTATCCTTATGCAGTAAGAATGAGAAGCTAATAAGGTTGATTTATCAGCGATATTCAAAAATTTCTGGATTATTATCTTTATACTTTTACGTATATAAGAAGTTCTTTACTAATTGTATTATCCTATCAAAAAGAGGTTCTTCCATTAGGAGAACCTTTCATATATTTGTTCAACTAACAGGTTAGGTAAGTTCAAGAAGCTATCGAAAATGGATAGTAGGAAGGGCCCAGTTTAGCGAACTGAGCCTTTTTATTTTGATTACAAAAACAGATACAAACAGCGGTACAAAATTAATTACATATTTGATTGCATTTTCGGGTTTTGTGATAGGAAACTGAACCCGTTACTCTGTTGCTCTTCTATTTTTTATAATTCCGACTTGACCGATTGGAATAATAGTATTATAGTATTTTTAAAATATACATAATCGTTATAGGGGGATTAAAATTGGATACTATCTTGATCATCATTAATATTGCCGTTTTCCTACTGCTTGTCGTTGGATTGTTCGCGATGCAGAAAAAGCATGTGTCTTTTTCTAAGCGTGTATTTACTGCACTGGGTTTGGGGATTGTTTTTGGATTTATCATTCATCTTATTTATGGGACAACGTCCAACATTACGGTAAAGTCCATCGATTGGTTTGCGATCGTTGGAACGGGATATGTAAAACTATTGCAAATGGTTGTCATGCCGCTTGTGTTTATTTCGATTGTTGGAGCATTTACGAAATTAAAGTTGACTAAAAATATCGGGAAAATTAGTTTTCTTGTGATTGCCATTCTTCTTGGAACGACGGCTATTTCTGCAGCGATTGGAATTGGTTCCGCGCTAGGATTTGGCCTGGATGGAATTCAATTAAATCAAGGGGATGCCGAAGCAGCTCGAAATGCTGAATTGGAACAAAAAGTAGTGGGCGTTCAAGACATGACGATTCCACAGCAAATCATCGAGTTACTTCCAAGTAATCCATTTGCAGATCTAACAGGTGCCCGTCCAACCTCTACAATCGCCGTTGTTATTTTTGCCGCAATTGTGGGTATGGCTTACCTTGGAGTAAAGCGAAAAGATCCGGAGCATGGGGAATTTTTTGCAAAAATCATTGATACTTTTTACGCGATTATCATGAGGGTCGTCACACTTATTCTTCGTCTTACTCCATATGGTGTACTTGCGTTAATTACGAAAGTGATGGCGATGAGTGATTATGCAGCGATCGCGAAATTAGGGAAGTTTGTGATTGCATCCTATGTGGCTTTAATTGCGATGTTTGTCGTGCATCTGCTGCTACTATTACTAGCTAAATTAAGTCCTGTAAACTATGTAAAAAAAGCATTGCCTGCACTAACATTTGCCTTTACTTCTCGTACAAGTGCGGGGACATTACCTTTAAATATCAAAACACAAACAAAAGACTTTGGTGTATCGGAAGGGATTGCTAACTTTGCCGCATCTTTCGGACTTTCCATCGGCCAAAACGGCTGTGCTGGTATTTACCCTGCAATGCTAGCCGTCATGGTTGCACCTTCTGCGGGCATCAATCCGTTCAGCCCATCGTTTATTATTACGCTAATTTTAGTAGTAGCGATTAGTTCATTTGGGGTTGCTGGTGTTGGCGGCGGCGCCACATTTGCCGCATTGATTGTTCTATCCGTATTAAACCTGCCAATTGCCATTGTCGGACTATTAATCTCAGTTGAACCCTTAATTGATATGGGTCGTACCGCCTTGAATGTCAGCGGAAGCATGACCGCCGGCGTGCTGACTGGTAAGATCACAGGTGAATTAGAGAATGAAGTTTACCAACAGCCTAGAGTAATCGAAGCTTAATAGAATTTACGGGATAGCCTTAATAAGGGCTATCCTTTTTTGTTTATCGATCATAGGGATAGTTCTAGTAGTCACTTTCACCTCAAAAATGTCCCTGTTTTTTTGAGGTGCTCGCGGACCGCCCAACTACCAACTTATAAACATTTCAATATATAGAGGATAATTTGCTTTTAAGGTGAATAAGTAATAAAAAATGATTAGTTAAAAGGAAACGAAGATCGGGGGTAAAATGGAAACTGGTATCGGAAACTTTATGAAAAGAAAATTGATTGCAACAAGTGTTTCCACTATTGTTACTACGGGACTGTTATTGTTTTTCAGCATTCAAGCTAATCCTGAAGATGTATATAATCAAGGAAATCAATTCATTGGTTGGTTTTTATTTTTTTTAATTTATATTGGAGTTATTGTCCTAATTTACGGAAATCTGGTGTCTATAGGAGTAGAGTATATTCAAAGAAAATGGTTTAGGCAGCACGATTGGTTATATGTATTAATTGTTGGTGCATTTGGATCGGTAATCGGAGTAGTTCTAAAAGAGAAAACACTTGCCTTTTATGGTATGTTTGCTGCAATACTGTATGCAGTGATTGATAAATGGCTATATAAATGGGCGTCAAAGAACAAACGTGTGAAAATGCTTTTTCTTTTTCCACTTGCTTTCCTATTCATAGCTTGGGGATATTTACAATTCATTTCTCCGCCAATGCCTCCATTTACAAAAGAAAAGGCTGTTGAATTCGCCACTGATGGTTCTGAAGGTACTACCATAGAAAAATTCCCTAAAAAAATAGGGAAATGGGAAGGCACTATTGATGGATATCAAGTAAAAAGAGAAACGAATGTCCAAGAAAAGGAAGACGAGGTTTATATGGTTACCTTTACGGAAAATTGGAGTAAGGGATCGGTCAAAGGTTATTGGATTTTATCTTATCAAGTAGAACGGGGATCTTCATCCGCTAGTGCAGAAAAAGGCACAATGCCACCGTACTACGAAAACAATTAATTCGAACCTTATAAAAAAATCAATTCTTACTTAGTAAGTATTGGCTTTTTCAAAGACCGCCGGCGTGCTAACTGGTAAGATCACAGGTGAATTAGAAAATGAAGTTTACCAACAGCCTAGAGTAATCGAAGCTTAATAGAATGTACGGGATAGCCTTAATAGGGCTATCCTTTTTTGTTTATGGTTTACGAAATCCTCCCCTGTGGTTTTTTGAACAGCACTTTTTAGCCGGAATCTACTAAACTATTAATTTCTATGAATTCACAAAGAAATAGTGAAGTTTCCGGTAACAAATGGGACAGATTCGCAAATAAACTTTCTTTTTTTACGATTATGAGGACTAAAAGTGGAGAAATTTGGCCACCTAAGAATTATATCAGCGAATAACGGGAGTTTATCAGCGAATATGACCTTTTTATCAGCGAATTCCGATGTTCTATCAGCGAATTCTCGGATTCTATCAGCGAATCCGTTTCAATGGGCGAATTTTCCCCTTTAATGAACGAATTCCCTACGATTCATTGAGAGAAAACACACTTTTATCAGCGATTTATCTCCCCAAAAAACAAAAAACAGGCATTTGAGCTGGAACAAATCATTATTTTTCCCTCTTAAGCTACTTTTTCATTAAATCTCTGTCATTAGGAGTCTGCCATTTTTTCAAATAAATTATGACACACTCTGTAGGATAAATAAGCAGATACGCTTCCAAGAATCAGAATAGAAATTGGAAAAAGATAAATAAAAAGAATAGTTAAAAGTAGGATACCCACTAATAACATTGTTTTTAATGGATAGGCGATTGCCATTGTCAGTGAATTTCGAATCATATTTTTCCAATTTGTATTAAAATGAGCCATGGCAGGAAATAGATACACCGTAATGGCTAAGAAAATTAGAGTAACAAATCCGAGGATAAAGAACGATCCGTTAAATCGCATGATGTGATAATCAAAATATAGAAAGAATGCTAACAAGAACCATCCGATCGAAATTCCAAAACTTTGCACAAAACACTCCCGAAATAATGAAAAATAGATACGAAAGATACCATTAATATCCCTGCCTGAAACCCATTTCCTCACTACACCATATAGGGCAACAGTTGGGGCCAAAGCTGCTGAAGTACTCCTAAAAAAACTAAGTAAACCATCCAACCGCTTTAGAGAATATAGGCTCCCTACACAAATGGTCATTAGGAAATCTTTTTAGAAAAATAACTTGCTCTAGGGAAAATAAAAAACCAAGGAATCCTTGGTTTTTTGTTTGTTTTTTATAACCAATATTAACGTCTAAAAGGCATTATAGTATAAAGTTATTTAAGCTATTATCCAGTCCCTCATTATTTATTCCGATATATTGTAAAGTTATTTTAGGGTGCGAATGATTTAACATCATTTGTAGTTTAGCAACGTCCTTTGTCTGTTTGTAGTACCAGTAGCCAAAAGTTTTTCTCATGGTATGGGTTCCTATACCGTCCTCTATATCCACCATTTTTGCGGCCTTATTTAGCTGTCTATAGGCTTGAATCCGTGTTATAGGCTTATCACCCTTACGGCTAGGAAATAGCCATTCTGACCCCTCTAACGTCTTTATATATTCATTTAATTCCTTGTAGACATTAGCTAAATGAATTGTTCTAGGCTTATTTGTTTTACCTTCCTTAACAGTGATTTTCTTTTTCTTCTTAATATCTTTGACCCTTAGATTTAATAGATCAGTAACACGTAAACCGGTATTGATTCCTAAAAGGAATAAAATATAATCCCGATCACCACACCACTTTTTTAAGGACCACTTCATATCGATTATCTGGTCGTAGTCTCTTAGTGGTTGAACATCCTTAATTTCATCTTTTTTACTCAATTTTGTTAACCCCTCCTTCATATTCAGTAAAACCAAGTTTCCGAATGTAACACTTTTTGTTTAACGTTAATTTAGCTTAAGATAAATTACAATAGTCCAAGAGCACGAATGTAACTTTTTATCTATTAAGTTACCAATTTCTTTTCTTTTCTCGTGTGCGAAAATCAATATAAATCCTTATTATTAATTTGGAGGGAGCAAATTGGCCAAAAAGCACAGGGTATTTATCTATTAGGGGGTAAATACTAAGTGTCCTAACCAAGCCAAATCACACCGAACCTCAAATGCTAGAGAACTTTTCGCTGGGACAATGAGTATGACAAAATAATGATAGAAGGAACTAGTAGGTGTCCTGTGGCCCGAACAACATTACTTTTCTAAGTTTATTCCCGCTTAGACTAGGAATAATGGTAATAAGGGTTTTAAGGAGGCTATTATTAAAACGTGACATTTTTAAATGATTATTTATGGACACCTTTTATGGTGTTTTCTTTAGGATTTTTATTGGTGAAATTTGCTGGAAAGAGGTCAGTTGCGCAAATGACTGCCTTCGACCTGATGTTTATACAGATCATGGGAACTGCTATAACTGAGCCAATTGTTTCAAAAAACAACTGGTCAGCTGCTTGGTATTCTTTTGCAATTGCTCTTTTATATATCATTTTATCGAGACTGGCATTAGTCAACAAGTTGAAGTATTGGATTTCTCACAGCCCCACTTGTTTAATTCGGGGAGGGGATATCGACGAAAAAGGGTTAGCAAGAGTTCGATTAACGGTTGAAGAACTTCAAGGTATCCTTCGAACCAAGGGATATACTAGCATATTAGATGTGGAGATGGCGGTGATGGAGGAGTCTGGACAGGTTAGTATCATCCCCAAGTCTGATAAAAGACCCTTACAACCCAGTGACCTAAATCTTCAACCTAGTCCTACCTTTATATCAATCCCCTTAATTATGGACGGTGATATCATCCAGCATAATTTAAAGTTCGTACATAAAAATTTGGATTGGCTGTATTCTCAAATGAGCATCCATCATCTCAGAAAAGAGGACCTACATAAAATTACTTTAGCTACTTATAATCAACAAGGTAATGTTGAGTTTGATATTAAAAAAAAGCGTGATGAGACTATTAGCACTTATAAACCGGGGAATGAGAACTAACATAAAAATAGCACTTTTCGGTTGGAGGATTAGGGTGAGCACCTGAGCTGGTAAATAGACGGAAGAATTCCGCTTAATTAGTAATTATGATTAAAAAAGGGTTAAATAGACGGAGAAATTCCGCCTATTTACTCGAAAAGTTCGAAAAAGGGAGATTTTGCTTTGCATAACCGGAAAATCTCCGTTTATTTTACTTTTGCTGGTTACTCAATTAAGGACAAGACATCTTATTTAAAATGGAGTGAATTCCAAGTTTTTATATTCCTATTAAAGAAACTCGCCATTTTTTTGAACTGACCCAAAAAAGTTAGACAAATACTTTTATGCAACTTTTAAGACTTGAGTTCGGAATTCTACTGGACTCAGGTCTTTTAATTTTGACTTCATTCTCTTGTGATTGTAATAGTAAATATAATCAGCTAATTCCCGTTCAAAATGCTCTAAACTATCAAATTCCTGTAGATAAAGGAGTTCGGACTTTAATAAGCCAAAGAAATTTTCCATGACTGCATTATCAAAACAATTTCCTTTCCGGGACATACTCTGTGTAATTTGATGTTGTTTCAATTTTTTTTGATATTTTCCCATTTGATAGTGCCAACCCTGATCTGAATGAAGAATGACCTTGTCTCCGGGCTTAAGACGTTCAATTGCTTGATTTAACATGTCTCCTACCAATGTATATACAGGACGATTCATGACGCTATAGGCAATGATCTCACCATTACACAAATCCAGGACAGGAGAGAGGTAGCGCTTCTCACCAAATAGGCGGAATTCTGTAACATCTGTTACCCATTTTTCATTCATATTCTCAGCAGTAAAATCTCGATTTAAGACATTCGGAGCTATTTTGCCTTCCTTACCTTTATAAGATTTATACTTCTTCATACGCACCATACATTTTATCCCCATATCATTCATTAAACTATTGATGGTTTTGGGATCATGGTGGAAACCTCTTTTTTCTAATTCTTTCGTGATTCGACGGTACCCATAACGACCTTTATGTTCATGGAAAATCTCTTTAATTGCATCCTTTATTTTTTCATATTTATCAGGCTGATTTAATCGTTTTTCCCAATAATAATACGTGCTGCGTTTCATGTCAGCGACTTCAACTAGATCCACAACCTCATACTTTTGCTTTAGATCAAAAATTACTTGCGCTTTGATTTTGTTTGTAATTTTTCCTGCATTTGAACTAAAGCATTCAACTTTTTTAAGTAGGCAATCTCCATTTCTAAACGTTCAACTTTTGATTGTAAAAACTCCAAAGATTCTTCGCTATGTATTGGTTTGTTGGCTTTTTGTTTCTGTGTTTCTGTTTTCACTGTTTCTTTTTTCATGGATGGACGCCCCTTTTTCTTTAATTTAAGGGCATCAATTCCATGTTCCTCGAACTGCCTGCTCCATTTTCGAATGGTAGAAGGATCAGCTATCTTAAAAATAGCAGCTGTTTCATTCGGTGACGTCCCGTAGTTATTCATATATTTTAGTACGTCTAGTTTAAACTCTGTTGAGAAACTTGTATAGGATTTTTGAAACGCTTCTACACCGTTTATCTCGTATTGCTTCACCCAAGTTTTTATGAGAGAAGAGTGTGCTCCAATGGAATCACCAATCTTTTGATAACTATCATTGCCATTCAAATAGCGCTGAGCAGCAGCTATTTTATCCTCCGAATTAAATTTAGCCATAAAAAACACCCCGTAAATGTTAGAATGGTGTCTAACATTTACGGGGCAGATCATTTTTCTATGGCGAGTTTTACTTTTTTATATTCCAATATGACTGTCATTCCGGCACGTATTTTAAGAAAAGCACCTCAAACTTTTCATTGCATGCTATCTTTGTCCTTTTATTTTCCGTTCTCATGTTTGGGAACATTACATAGAGCTAATTAAATCTGCTATTAAAATATAGCGCTGCGGTGCGTTGCCAATGTATGAAAATGGATAACAGGTCGTAACCGTCAGGGTAGCCCTCGGTTTAGGGACAATCACGGTCCGATCATCGGCATCAACAATTCGTGTTCTTCTTACTTTATAGGTAAACTTGCCCGCAGATGTCCTTACAATGAGTAAATCACCTTTTCCGATCTTTCCCAGTTGTCTAAACACCGTATCCCTGTGTCCTGAAAGAACGGAATTATCCTTTTCGCCAGGCAGCACGCTACCTGCAAAATGGCCGACTCCTTTTTCCAGTTCATCTTCATTTGCCCCATGAAAAATCGGCAAGGTCTTAGAAAGCTTCGGGATTTCCAAGTCTCCGATCCGATCCCCTATTTTGTAACGGACTGCGTAAAGTGACTTCGAATCAACTTTTTCTTTTACTGCTTTGGGTGCTATTTTTTCCTGTTTATTTTGGAATTGACTCTCATTTGTTTGTTGAAAAATGGGCCTGATGTTTGATAACACAATCCCTAATCCTACAAGGACTAGGAGGATGCTCATCCACTTTCGAGCCGGAATTTTCTTTTTCATTAGGCTTGCTCTTTCCTCTTGCGATAAAAAATAGCACCTACAAGAATCATTAATGAACCAACCAGTACCCAATCCATATAATGGCCTGCTGTATTTGGAAGTTTACCACCTTTAATCGTTCGTGGCTGCTTTTCCTTTGTGCTTATTACAGCCGTTTCGATTTTTTTCACATCTTTTACCGTTTCATCTATTAATTCAGAATTAAGCATGTCTGCAGGAAATAACACATCCGCAAGAAACTTACCCTCTTTATTATAAAGCTCGATTAACAAGCCATAACCTTGTGCATCTTTCATCTTGACAAGCTCATTAATGGTAACTGGTTTCTTTTTACTGTCCTTGACAAGATAAAACTTAGGCTTTAATTCAACGATGTTAAAGATTTCATCTACAATGCTGGCCAACTCGGCAGCCTGTTCAGTTGTAAGCTCGCTGGCCGTTTCTAAATCAATAAATGGTTCAAGACGTTTCTGAAATGATGCCATTTTTTCTTGAACCGTCGCTTCATCTAGTTTGAGGCTTTCAAAATGGGCCATCATTGCCATGATTTCGGTTTCTGTAATGCCTATTTCGGAAACAATATCCTCTATTCCATTTCCGCCGCCCAAATACAAAGCTACAGCCATATCCAGATCTTCAATCGTTTCATAATCGTCCAGTGAATCGTCATTCTTTTTCAATAAATCCTTCAATTCCTGAAGAGTCAAATCATAATCTTCAAGAAGTTCATTGAGGTTTTCATCTGTAATCGGGGTGCCGATGTCTTCTGTATAATAATAAACAGTATCCTCAAGGGCATTCATATATCGAAAGACATCCTTAATATTTTCACCTTTTTCCATTTCCCCGTTTTCGATAAGGAAGGCAACAAGGTCTGCTTCATTTTGAAACTCGTAATCTTTTATAAATTTCTGTAGATTTTCTTCAGTAATTGGCTCACCTAGCGTTTCTTTTAATTCATCAATCGTAGAAAAATCTTTCAAGCTCATATCATAGTAATATTCCAGATAGGAGTCTAAATCCTCTTCTGTCCACTTCGTTTCGGTTAAAAATGCGTTTAACTCATCTGGCGCGACTGCATTACCTACAGCTGGAAAACAACCAAACAGAAGGACAACCGCCAATAAAATCTTTTGAAATTTCATCACTTTTTTATTTCCCCCTATATTTTTTAGAAAAAAAGTGTTCCAACTATGTATTTTAGAGGAAATATGAGGGTAAAAATAGAGTCTTTTTGACGAAATATATGGAAATTAAGTAGAAGATTGTAAAAGAGGTTTCCTCACTTTATGATTTTTCCCAAAGTTAATTTACAACTTATTAAAGAACATGGTTTTTTATTTTTCGTAAATAAACTAAAGAGAAAGAAAGAAAAAGGATCAGATCCATGATTCACAAGGATCTGATCCTGTTTTAGTGATAACCTGTTAGGGACTTTCCCAAGCCTGTCACATTTCGCGGTCTAATGTTCTAGCACTGCTACTGAGCGTCAGGAAGCTGTGATTTCTCCTCTTGTTTTTCAATTTTTATAGCACATGCCTTAAACTCGGCTGTTCCGGCAAGTGGATCGGTAGCAGGATTGGTTAATAGATTTGTATTTACCTTATCAGGAAAATGAAATGTCATAAATACTAAGCCTCTTGGCTGCTTATTGCTTACTCTTATTTTAGTGATAATACTTCCTCTTCTGGAGCTTACCCTGACCGGATCACCATCGTTAAATCCATATTGAGCTGCATCATCTGGATGAATTTCTATCGCTTCCTCCGCATTTTTCACCTTCTTATAATTACTAGTTTGTACCCCAGTATTATAAAATTGGAGTCGACGTCCTGTTGTCAGCATCAAAGGATATTCCTTATCTGGGACCTCCGCTGGCGGCTGGTAATGGGTAGGCATAAATGTCGCTTTCATGCCTACATCTTTTGACCATAAGCGGCCATGGAGAAATAATGTACCTGGATGATTTTCATCAGGACACGGCCATTGCAGACCTCCTTCTTCGTCAATTCGCTTATACGTTACCCCGGCAAAATTAGGTGCTAGCAGACGAATTTCCTCCCAAATTGCCTCCGCCGACTCGTACTTCCAGTTAGCGCCCATTTTATTCGCAATATCCTGCACGATCTCATGATCATGACGGGATATGCCTGGCCCTTTTAATGCAGGACGGACTCGTTGGATGCGGCGTTCAGAATTGATCAATGTACCATCGTTTTCAGCCCATCCTTTTGCTGGGAGGACTACATCAGCCAGCATGGCGGTTTTTGTCATCAAAATATCTTGAACGACTAAAAAATCAAGATTCTCAAAAATCTTCTGGATTCGATTTCCATCGGCATCTGATTGTACAGGATTTTCGCCAATCACATAAAGGTATTTAATTTCTTTCTTTTCCATTGCATCTAGCATTAATGTCTGATGTTTCCCCATCTTTTCAGGGACGGGTACACCCCATACTTGTTCATGAAGCTTCCTGCCTTCTGGATCATTGTAATTCCAGCCGCCGACAAGGCGATTTGGCAAAGCTCCCATATCTCCGCCGCCTTGTACATTATTTTGTCCACGCAGCGGATTTAGACCAGAACCATATTTTCCAATATGACCGGTTAATAACGCTAAGTTAACTAGAGCAAAGACATTTTCAGTACCGTTATGGTGTTCCGTTATGCCTAACGTCCAGCAAATCGTTGCTTTCTCAGCGGTAGCATACAGGCGGGCAATTTCGCGAATATCTTCTGCTGGTATGCCAGTAATTTTTTCAGCATATTCCGGCGTATATTGCTGGACGGCTTCTTTATATAGTTCAAATTGTTTTGTGGCATTTTTAATAAAATCCTTATGCACTAAATCCTCTTCAATAATCACATACCCCATCGCATTCGCAAGTGCAATATCCGTTCCCACCCGAACAGGTAAATATTTATAGGCAAGCTTTGCTTGATCGATTCGGCGTGGATCAATTACAACCATTTTTGTACCATTTTTTATCCCGCGACGCATATGATTAAAAATGATTGGGTGACACTCCTGGGTATTGCTTCCCCAAACAAGAATAACATCCGTATTTTCTAATTCATCATAGGACCCTGTCGCTGCACCCGTACCAAACACAGTCACCAGACCGGTGACACTAGGAGCATGTCACGTTCGGTTGCAGCTATCAATATTATTCGTGCCGATGACCGTACGCATCAATTTGCTAACAAGATAGTTTAGCTCATTCGTCGATCTAGAAGAACTGAAGCAGCCAAATGCATCTGGACCCTCCTTCTCTTTTATGGCTGAAAATTTTTCAGCTATAAGTGTCAAGGCTTCATCCCAACTGGCAGGCATAAGCCTGCCATTTCTTCGAATGAGCGGCTCCGTTAATCTTCTATCACTATGGATGTACTCCCAGCCAAGTGCACCTTTGACACAGGTTTCTCCATGACTTGAAGGATTTTCTTTATGTCCTTTCACTTTACTGATTTTTTCATTTTCCACCTCAACATCAAGACCACATCCAGTTCCACAGAAACTGCAAATGGTCTCAACTAGTTTTACATGAGTTTCTATGACAATAACCCCTCTCTATTAACCTTGTTTTCTCGTAATTTCAAGATTCAACAATTCTATCTAGTCGAGTATAAACATTCAACGAATGTTTTCTTATAAAACCAACCGTAGTAATGCCTAATTCTTCGGCAAGTTCGAGGGCTAATTCTGTAGGAGCTGATTTGGATAAAACAACCTCACACCCAATTTTGGCCACCTTTGCTAGAATTTCAGAGGAAAGACGTCCGCTAAAAACAATCACTTTATCTCTTAATGAAATTTGATTACGTAGACAATATCCATATATTTTGTCCAGTGCATTATGTCTACCGATATCTACTCGGGAAAGAATGATTCCGTCTTTACTACATAGAGAAGCATTATGAACTCCTCCCGTTTCGATAAACTCACTTGAGCTTTTTTGCATTTCCTCCATTAAGTGAAAACATTCTTTATATGTTATTTTTACGTGAACGTCTTTAAATTTGCGTGACATTTTAGCATCATTGAAAAAAACAAATCCCTGTCTGCTCTTTCCACAACAAGAGGTTATATATCTTTTTGAGTGGAATTTTTTGTAAAAATGATTAACGTAGTTTGTTTTAACATGGGCAAAACCTTCTTTTACTTGAATCCAAATATCATCAATGTCCTCAAAACCTCTTATTACCCCTTCTGAAACTAAAAAACCAATGACCATATCCTCTATATATTCAGGGGTACAGACTAGTGTCGCAAATTCATTTTGATTCAATTTGATAGTGATCGGATGTTCGGTAACAATAGAATCTTCTATTTCTTCAATGTTCCCATGTGTATAACGGGTAATAGTTCGTTTAATAATTGTATTCTTCACTTCCACTAGTTCCTCCCCGTATACTTAACTAAAAACGCAGCCTATGTGCCTTTAATTTAAATTGTAATTTCTGCTTCTTTTTGTTTTCGAAGCTTCGAAATCTCAACACGTATTAACAATGAAAAAACTAGTGCAATGATAAATAATCCTGCAAAAAAGGTTAAGCTTCCTGCGTAAGTACCAGTTGTATCTTTAATATATGCTGCAAACATTGGACCTACGAGACCGGCCGCTGCCCATGCTGTTAAGATATAACCGTGAATCGCACCCAGCTGCTTTGTTCCAAATAAATCACCAATATATGCTGGAATGGATGAAAACCCTCCACCATAACAGGATATAATAACGGCTAGCATGACTTGGAATAAAAGAATATTTGATGTATGCGGTAATAGAAAAAACAACCCGATTTGGAGAACGAAAAATGTGGTGTACGTGTTTGGACGACCTATATAATCAGACATGGATGCCCATCCAATCCGGCCCAATCCATTAAAGAGTCCAATTGCACCCACAAGGGCCGCTGCTGCGACAGTATCGATGCCAATCGATTCCATTGCCAGTGGTTTTGCAACAGCCAAGATGGCAATACCGCACGTGACGTTGATAAAAAGCATCAGCCACAAATACCAAAAACGGCTTGTTTTCACCGCTTCGTTCGCAGTCAATTCGGATAAATCTAATCTTGGTTTAGCTGCACCTGATTCGACTTTTGCCTTATATCCCTTTGGCATCCATCCTTCAGGTGGTTTTTCCATATATAAGGAGGATGCAGTCATCAGCACAAAGTAAGCGCTCCCTAAAATAAAGAAGGTGTTGGCTACCCCCACACTTTCAATTAGGCTATTCATAATGGGACTAGAAATAGCTGCGGCAAAGCCAAACCCCATGATGGCAAGACCAGTAGCAAGTCCACGACGGTCAGGGAACCATTTTACTAATGTTGATACGGGAGCTATATAACCAACTCCAAGGCCAATTCCTCCCAACACGCCATAAAAGAAATATAGTAATAATTTCGAACCTACTAGTACCGCAAGCCCAGAACCAGCAACACCTACTCCAAAAAAAGTTGCTGCCAGCAGTCCAGCTTTTCTAGGTCCATGCTTTTCAACAAAATGCCCTAAAAAAGCAGCCGCGAGACCTAAGAACAAAATGGCAATACTAAATGTGAAAGCAACTTCAGAATCTGACCAGCCAAACAAATCTTTTAAAGGAACAGTAAAATTACTCCAAGCATATACAGAACCGATTGAAATGTGGATTCCGACACCAGCTGCCGCGATAAGCCATCGATTCTTATTCGTTTCTGCCATACAGCATAGTCCTCCTCTTTTTTATTCAATTTGAATACATCACAACCACCAATTTCTTCAATTGATCAGGCATACACCCCTTATAAGTAGTTTTGAGCACACTCCAACTTAGGGCAGGCGTCCATAAAATATCTATGCAGTAAATGCGCAGATAATACGATTTTTAAAGCGGGATGTCAGAATCATAGGTGCACTCTGTTCATAAAGAAAGAGGCGTCCCAAATTAATTAAACAGACTATAAAGAGGATACGATGTTCAATATGAGGGTAAGGTATGAAAAATGGCTGAATATGATCGTGCACAATTCAGTAAAGAAGAAGTATTACCTCATTTAGTAAAATCGTTACAGAGTGACCATAGAGGGGTTCGTTATTGGACTGCACAAATTGCTTCATCTTTTCCTGATAAACAACTAATAGAACCACTTTATTCTATGGTGAATGAAAAGGATGCTGATATAAGGTGGGCTGCTTATATTGCATTAGAGGCAATTCGTGACAAATCAGTATTATTAATTCTAAAGAATGCGTTACGAAATGAAAAAGAACCAGATAACTACGAAAAGCTGGAAGACATTATTGAAAATTATGAGTAGTTCTTCACTAACGGGTAGCAATAGTTGCAAAATTTTTTGTTATTGTCTTGACGGTTAGGATATTTAAGGGAGTAAATTATTCATCGTGTAATTCTGTATTTCGAGGACAAAATATGTTAAGGGATTGTACTGGAAAAGCACTGCCCATTTTTTAATAAGGAGTGAAATGAATGGCTGATAAAAACGATCGCAATCGAGTCGATAACGATGCTGGTGAGGCTGTAGGTGCTGTTGTTGGTGCTGTCTCTGGTGCTACCGTGGGTCTTGCTTACGGTCCGATTGGTACTGTAGTAGGAGCAATTACAGGTGGAGTGATGGGTAACAATCTCGGCGAAGGAGCCAATGAAGCTAATGACGGTGATGCGAATCGAGAAGATTAGATTAATACAAAGAGGTACATGCATTAAGACTTTCAAAAAGGGAGTCCTTTTATTTTTCTATTAATTAATCTTTTTTAGGTAAATTTCCAAAAAAGATTGTGAAATGTTTCACTTAAAGTAACGGGTAGCGTTAGTAAAACAATCTAAATTCTCAATGAAGCCAAAGTATGGATTATTTTATTCACTCAAATGCATATTTTGGTTTCTTTATTATGCAGTAGGTTTTTTATTAATTGGTAAATCTCTTGGCGTACATTGGTAAAAAAGATGGCAAGGGTGGTAAAATCTTGTGAACGTAATCAATAATGCCTAGAAAACGAAAAAGAAGTCTACCTCATAATAGAGATTAGACTTCTTTTTCGTATTATTGTTGCTTTTCAAATTGGAGAATCCCTTTGTCAACAGATACCCATCCCTTATAGCCAAGATGGATGGTATCCTTAAAGAAATATTTATCATATTCATGACTGGATAAATCTAAAATAGGAAATCCGTTCTTTTCAACCTGTTTTTTTACCTTCACATAGTAATCCGTGCGTCCTTTGGCTGGAAACCCAGTATAATCTGACCAGTAACCATTAACAGGAACGGAAACAAATAAGGGTTTTGCACCTGCTTCTTTTAGTACATCGAGAACCAGCTGCAGATCTTGATATTGTTTCGATGTTGCATAACTGGCTCCCTTTTTGTACCCGTGAAGTTTGTCCAATTTAGGTTGTAACATTGCTTTATAATAAAAATCATTCACAAAGAACGGATTGTCTGCCGCTTTTTTTGCAGCCAAATGACTGGCCGCATCTTCAAGCTCAGCCCAGGATTTGTTCTGTGTGAGGGCTGGTTTGGGATGTAGCTTTTTCAAATGAACATCGAGTAAAGAAAGAATTAAATCCCTTCGTTCTAATACATGTAAAAAGCCATAAGCAAAGGGCTTGATGACCATCGCTTTGGTTTGATGCCATTTATCATGATATAAATTCGCCTCCAAAAGCGAAGAAAGCATCCAATCACTTTTTACAACATTATAGGCTAAAAGGCGTTTTGAGCCTTCTATTACTAATGAGTGATTTACCTTTGGGTTTAACGCAAATTGGTACCCTTGTAAAACAGAAAAGTTGGGTGCGAAGTGGGATTCATCCGAGCCTTCAGGTACAAACCATTGTGGTGATAAGACGAAAACGATTCTTTTGCCCTTCAACTGATCTGCATGTGCTGAAAAGTTTAAAAAGTGAAGAAGTGCCTCCGTTCCCCCTCTTCCGACTAAAAACGGCGTGAAGCCCTGTGGATTCACATGAAAATAGTTTGACGGATGAAAAGGGTCTAATCGAGCCAATTCCGAAGAACCATAAACAGGCAAATAAGCAGGATCATCTAACATCTTTTGTTGAACCAAATATCCTTGAAACATATTGGGGTCTAATCCTACAGATTCTCGCTCCACCAACTTATCATTAATCCAAGGCAGTAACCATTGCGCTGGAAACAACAACAGAATGGAGAATAAGATGACTGCCACCATCAAGGGTTTAAAGGAGGAGCGGACCATTAACGATTCTCCAATTGACCAATAATTGCATTCGGAGTATTCCATTCTTCTCTGTCAAAATCAGAAATCCCCACTGTAATTTCTAAACGTTCTTCAATTTCAACAAGCAATGAAACCGTTCCGAACGAGTCCAATAGACCTTCCTTAAATAAATCAATATTTAAATTTTCACGTACGATATCCGTATCACAAATCTCTTCTAAAATATCTAATACTGTCTCTTTAACTGACATGATCATTCCTCCTAATATATTAAAATAATCGACCGGAAAAGATTAAAAATCCAAAGCAAATGAAGTGGAAGGTGATGACAATTGCGATTGCATGTGTCCATTTATTCTTTTTCCAGAATGAATATTTTTTGTTTTTTCGTTCAAACCAATCAAAACTGATGATTAACAGAGCATGATATAATCCATACACAATATAATGAAGTTCTAGACCGTGCCACACACCCATTAATAAAAAGAGAAGCAGATAACCGAGATAGGAAATGGTGAAACGGTTTTTAATCCACTTTTTCTTTTGCATCATGAAGGCAAATCGCATGTACACATAATCCCGAAACCAAAATGAAAGTGACATGTGCCAACGGTTCCAAAAGTCTTTAATATTTCTGCTCATAAAAGGAAGATTAAAGTTTTCAGGCGTTTTAATCCCCATAATATAGCTGAAACCGATGGCAAAATTGCTATAGCCAGCAAAGTCGAAAAATAAATATAAACTGTACAGATACATATAACAAATATCGGATAGCGGCGTATGATTTTGGATAAAAAGGGTTGAAATTAGTTTACTATTGATAAGAAACCCGATAATAAATTTATATAAAAAGCCTAAAAATATCTTATTAATTCCTTTATAAAGAAGCTCATGATACTCTTCTCTGGTTGGAACATTATCTATATCCTTTTTAAAGCGTTTATAACGGTCAATTGGACCGGAGGATATAGTGGGAAAAAACAATAAAAACGAAAGCTGTTCTTTTAAGGTTAAAGATTTTAACGAGCCATCTCGAATATCAATGACCATTTGGATATTTTTAAAGGTTAAATAAGAAATTCCTAAAAAGCCAAACCAGTAATTCAATTCGAAGGCAGGCAGGATCTTTATGAACAATAAAGGGATGATGGATAGAAAAATAGCTAGATAAAAGACCAGTGACGAATTTCGCTTTGATCGATACCGTAAATAAACAGAAACAAGGATGATCTCCCAAATGACATAGGCCATAAGGGAATACGCTTGGTGAAGGTCAGCTCCAAATGCCAGAAAGAGAATGACAACCGTAACGAAAGCATTATACCCACCTAACCTCTTTTGCCTGTATCCAGCTGCGACGACAGGGATAAGCAAGATGCCCACAATCATAAAATAAAGTAAAGTGGCATAGGGCGTCATGCAGTAACCTCTTGTAATACTCGTTTGCGGTCAACCTTTCCGTTATTTGTCATCGGAAGAGCCGGTCGATAAACAAACTTTCTCGGTATCATGTATTGCGGTAATAGAGCACGCAGTTCTTTTTTTAAATGACTGGTAACGTGAAATTCCTTTTCGAATTCATGTGGAGCGGGAACAATCACTGCTGTTAAAAATTCGCATTTTCCGTCTTTGTAATTAGGCACAATCATGACGCTTTGCACTAACGGCAGGGAAGAAAGCTGCGCCTCAATCTCTTCTAACTCCATTCGGTATCCATTCACTTTCACTTGGAAATCCATTCTTCCAGCGTAAAATAACAATCCATCTTTTTTATAGCCAAGGTCTCCTGTTTTATAAGCAGGCTCCCCATTGAAGACGAAAAATGATTTAAGAGTCAAATCTGGCTGGTTCAAATACCCTTTGCTTACATGTGGGCCTGCTATGATGATTTGGCCTTTTTCCCCATCTGGCAGTTCATCAAATGTTTCTGACAGAATATAAACTTCGCCATCTTCTTTCGAAATCCCAATTGGTAATGATTCGTACTTTTCAATCAAAGAATCATCCACTTTGATAGAAGTTGCTGCCACTGTACATTCAGTAGGACCATACGTATTGAAAATAGTGGCTTCTGGGAACCTTTTTCTCAATTTTAAAGCTGTAGCATTTGGTAAAGCTTCTCCGCAAAATAAAAATGTGGTTAATTCAGGGAGCAGAGATGCTGAAAACTGTTCATCTGATAGGCAGTAGTCCACAAAGGATGGAGTAGATGTCCACACATTCGCGGAGGACTTTTCTAGCGATAAAAATAATTCTTTTGGCGCTGCCACATACTCTTTTGGCAGCATCCAAAGGGTTCCTCCTAAGAATAAACAAGGGTACAGATCCATCACTGACAAATCAAACGAAAAAGGTGCTTGGTTTAAAAAGACTTGATGGTTTGCTAAACCGAAGTCATTCGTCATCCAGTGAGTAAAACTCATTAAATTGTTATAAGAAATTTGGACCCCTTTTGGATTGCCTGTGCTCCCTGATGTATAAATGATATAAAAGTTTTCATCGTTGAGAACATATGACTCGGAAGAAACGGTTTTTCCTTGATTCCTTACGAATGCATCTCGTAAACGATCACCATTCAAACGATGGGAAAGATGTTCGAATCCTGCTTGAGGCAGCTCAATAGGAGATAACATCATCTTAGCCCCAGAATCTTCTATAATTTTTGCCATTCTTTCATCTGGTATAGAGGTATCCACCGGTATATACGGATGACCTGCTTTAACACATGCTAGAAAACAAACAAGCATCAAAGGTTCCATATGACCATAAACCACAATAGGAGTAGAATCATCCAGCAAAAGATTGTTTAAAAAATAAGCTAAAGACTCGGACATATTATAAAGCTGCCTATAGGTAAGGCTCTCATTTCCGCATGAAAAAACGGTCTTTTCAGGATATAATTCAGACCATTTTTGTAGTTGTGAATAAAAATTCATGGTGTCACCTCTAAAATTCGTTATAAATAAAAGTACCGGAATTTTTAAATCCATAAATGGTTAGTAAGCCTAACAGAATTAAAAAATAATATAAAAATCTCATCATCCACCTTGTGGTAGGATGACAGAATAAAGATTTTACATAATGAAAAAATGAATTCATAAATGCCTCCTAACTGGGAAGTAAAGCACTTGATGATTTTACTATAAAATCCTATTTGATTTAGGATTTTAATCAAAATTTAATCCTTGGCTTTTGACAGATTAGTGGAATTTAGAATAAAGGGAGCAGGAAATGTATGAGGAATTTAATATTTTTGAAAAGGAACGGATTTTTGTAAAATATTGAGATTCCAGGATTAATATTAATCTTAGTACTTGTACTAATTGTTTTTGGACCTAAAAAACTTCCTGAACTTGGTCGTGCTGTCGGCCTACTAAGAAAAAAACTTCAGTTTACATTAGAGATTTTTATTTAATTATGCAACATTCGAATGGATAGATGATCAAATATTAATCCAATTTAAATCAGGATCCATGATAAATACCCAAGAACTTTTACACAAAAGCGCATAAACTCTACTGTAGAAATAAAAGAGGAGGATGAATATGATTCCTAATTATGATGCATATGAAAGGGTTGGTTTAGGTGGACCAGGCTCAGGTTTTGGTTTCTCTCCGGGTCTTGGTTTAGGTGGACCAGGTTCAGGATTAGGTTATGGACCAGGACTTGGTTTTGGAGCTCCTGGTTATCCGCACCCGCACCCACACTACCCGTACTACCATCATCACCACTATCCATACCACCATTATCCGTACCACCACTATCCATACCATCACCACCACTATCCTTATTAAAATTTGTTAATAAACTTGCCGTTCAAATAAAAGGGAACAGAAATTTCTGTGAAACAGGTGTGTTTCTGCAATAGTAGAAACGCCTGTTTCCTTTAGGAACGGTAGGCTGATTAGTTGAAGAACAATATGAAAAAGAAGAAGCAAAAAATTTGTGGTTAATCAGTTCGTAAAGACTTAATTAAATGAGCATAGACTTCTCAGGTATGATGAGAAGTCTAAGGAAAATGGACAAAATAGCTTATTCAGATAGCTAAAAAAGTAGTTAGGCAATATTAACATGCTAAAGTAAATATTTCTTAATGAGAAAGTAATGTCACTTTGTTAAACAAAATGAAACAGGTACCCAAAAGGGCACCTAGAGTAAAGGGAAAAAACTTTTATTTACATATAATATTCATTAGTGTCTTATTTTGTACGGGCTATAATTTATCTAACTTTTATCAATTTAGGTCTTGATAAAATTAATGGAATGCCCCCATTGGTATTAAAAAATATCCTTCAGGATTTCATGTTGTGTACAAATAGCAACATGAGAAATGAAATACCGATCATACTTGATACCCATAACCATGCCAATTCCATATTTCCGGAATCAATGGCTACATAAATCGCGGTTGGAATGGTTTGGGTTTTTCCTGGGATGTTTCCAGCAAACATTAAAGTCGCTCCAAACTCCCCCAATGCTCTCGCAAAACTCAATATTGCACCTGAAATGATCGCTTTCCGTGCAAGCGGCATGGAAATAAACATAAATAATTTGAACTCATTTGCTCCGTCCACACGAGCGGCATGCTCAATTTCTCCATCAATAGCTTCAAACCCTGTCTTAGCTGATTGATACATAAGAGGGAAAGCGACAACTGAAGAGGCTATTACAGCCGCCCACCACGTAAACATAACAGGTTGTTTAAACAATTCTTCTATCATTTGTCCTATTGGACTATTCCTTCCAAAGATAACAATTAACAAGAAACCTACGACAGATGGCGGCAATACCAGCGGTAAAAGGAACACAGTTTCAACTAAGGTCTTCCCTTTAAATCTCGTATTAGCCATCACCTTCCCAAAAAATAATCCTAAAATTAATACCCATACCCCGGAGACAGCTGCTATCTCGATGGATAGTCTGACTGGTGACCAAAAGTCAGTTGCCATTGTCTATTAATTTATTCCTTTGAATCCAAACTTCTCAAAAGTTTTCATCGATGTTTCATTTTGTAGATAATCATAGAATAGTTGGGCTTCTTTAGGATGGCTGCTGTTCTTAATCACACCTAATGGATAAATAATTGGGGCGTGAGTATCTTCCTCCGCGGTGGCAACAATTTTTACTTTTTGAGAAACTAAAGCATCTGTTTTATATACTATTCCTGCGTCCACATTGTTCGTCTCTACATATGTAAGTACCTGCCGAACATCCTTAGCATATACCACTTTTCCTTCAATCCCTTTCCAAACATTTACTTTTTCTAATGTTTCCTTCGCATATTGTCCTGCTGGCACAGCTTCAGGGGTACCAATGGATATTTTATCTGTTTTGGTAAGGTCCTCGAATGCTTTAATCGCTTTTTTTGAATCGTTTGGTACCACTAATACTAGTTCATTTCCAACTAAATCTGTTCCTTTGGACTTGTCGATTAGTCCGTCTTGCACCAGTTTATCGAATTTGTCCTCAGCGGCAGAGAAGAAAAGATCGACAGGTGCTCCTTGAGAAATTTGCTGCCCAAGTGCTCCTGATGCTCCAAAGTTATAGTTTACTTTCACATTAGGATGTTCCTTCTCAAAGGTTGCTGTAATCTCATTTAAGGCATCTTGTAAACTAGCAGCCGCTGATATCGTCAATTCCACTTTCTTTTCAGAAACTTTTTTATTCTGTTCTACTGGCTGTTTCGTTTGTTCATTAGCTGAACATCCAGATAAAACCAGTACTAATACCAGCATAGAGTAAATTAAAAGTTTTTTCATTATCCCCCTACCCTTCTAACTGTTTATAATTAGTTATAACTTATTATAATTAGTTATAACTGAAATGAATATAAGAAAAATCACATTTTTTATCAGGAATATACTTTTTAACAGGTATTCAGTTAAAATAAAAGTTGGAGGGATGTAAATGTCAAAGGAACTTTCCTATACGATCGAAGAGGTGTCGCAGCTATTAAAGGTATCGAAATTAACCCTTTATGACCTGGTTAAAAAAGGGCAGCTACCTGTATTCCGTGTAGGTAGACAGATGAGAATTGATTCAAAAGACTTGGACGTTTATATAAACAAACATAAGACAAATCAAAATACTACATTCCCACCTCCTGCTGCCGATTCTAACAGGAACGAAACAAAGGAATCCCCTAACATTGTCATTAGCGGGCAAGACCTAGTTTTAGATATATTAGGTAAACACATCGAGAAAAATTCAGCCTATAAACCATTAAGATCTTTTACGGGAAGTTTAAACAGCCTAATCTCCATGTACAATGGAGAGGGTGACATTGTTAGCTTACATCTTTTTGATGGGGATACTGGACAGTATAATCTTCCGTACATAAAAAAAATATTAGTGGGATTTCCATTTATTTTAATAAACCTTCTCTCAAGAAAAGCAGGTTTTTACGTTAAAAAGGGCAACCCTTTAAATCTCACCTCTTGGACTGATTTAAACCGAGAAGATGTGAAAATTATTAATCGAGAGAAAGGGTCAGGAGCGCGAATCCTTCTTGATGAACAACTCAGAATCAACGAGATTCCTTCTAGAAACATAAAGGGTTATGACCAGGAAGAGACCAACCATTTAAGCGTGGCTTCCGCTGTCTCGACTGGAATAGCTGATATAGGTGTGGGAATAGAAAAAGCTGCGAAAATCGTTGGAATTGATTTTGTTCCATTAATAACAGAACAGTATGACCTGGTTATTATAAAAAACCCCAAAACGGAACGACTAATAAACACCGTAAAGGAAATTTTATCATCCAGTCATTTTCAGACTGAAGTTAACTCTTTAGGCGACTATGATACATCCCAGACGGGGAAAGTTATTTATGAAACATATTAAAAAAAGAAGGCTGCTGAGTTTTCAGTAGCCATTTTTTTTATGAAAATAATATTCATTTATCTGAGACAATTCCTCTAAGAGCCGACCCCGCGGTCCTTAGGATCTGCATTTTATTATTTTCCTATGTAAAGGAAGAAAAAAGCTAAATACCACAAAATACAACGGTATGGAGATGAAGAAGCTCCAGCCATGAGGCTTCATATATCCCACTTTCCTCATTCCCCATTCAATTAACGTTGAAATGATGGTAAAAATAATGACTAAAGTCCATTTATTTGTTTTCTTAAAATAGTTTAAATAAATAACGGCTAGAGACGAAGGAATTAAGCTGTAACTTAGAAACTCTCCTATTCCCGTGATATTGGGGTTGCCGAAATCAACCAAGTCAAACATTTTTCCAAATAAGGAATCACCAATCCAAGCAAAGTACCCAATAACCCCAAATGTAATATACCATTCCCTCCACCCGATCTCTTTTTTGGGCATAAATAGTGCATATAAAAACAATAGCAACGATAAGCTGACCGGCAGCCAATTTCCTTGAGCATGTAAATCTAAATTCTTTATTATTGAACTCACTCAAATCACCTCATATTTACTATCTCCAAAATTAAAGGTGATTATTTCCAAGTTACTTTTGGGCATAGAAAAAAGACCGCCGAAGCGATCCTAATTGTTATTTTGTGTATTTCTTTTGAAGCCATATAAATACATTTGTTATCATTTTTGCTGCTATAAATCCTAATACATATATAATCAATAGATAAAAATAATTCATATTTCCATACATCCGGAACAAGCCTAACCCCGAGAGTATAGGTTTAAAAACAAATGAAAAAAATACTGCTGTAATTGTAGAATACACGTAGAAATTTTTGTTATTATTTAGCGTCCATTGATATACAAGCATAAAAGTAACCGGCACAATACTTGTATCTATAGATACACTAGGAAGGAACGGTACTAGTGGAAATGGATAATTCCACTTTCCACTATTTATCGCAAATATGTCTATGTACGCAGCTAGCACATGGATGCTATAGCCATAAAATGCGATTAAAAACATCTTAGTCTTATCAATTTTGAAGACTAGAAAGATGAGTGGGACTAAAAGTATCGCCACCATGATCCAATATTCTAAAGAGGCATATAGCACATGGTCTCTCCAATAATCAATAAATGCATCCGTTGACTCTTTTCTTAATTTCACCGCTTTATCAAATTGTACTATTCGACGGTCTGACAATTTTATCATCCTTTTAAATAGGTAATAATGTTTATGATTACCAGTAAAAAAGATAATATGCCTTACTACAAATTAATCCGATCGTTATTATACCTATCTAATTGTTCTTGTAAAATCATTATATAATTCGTCATCGCCATTCTAACGATCGAAGGATAGTAACGATTGTTAAGTTCTTCTTCACACTCCTCTAAATCCATCTTTTTTACTGCAATAATTTTATTTAATTCTTCTAAGCTCATTGAACTCCACCCCTATAAAACTAGTTTTATAGTGTAAGGATAGACAAAAATTTCATAGTTTATACCAGTCAAGCATCTTATAAAAATGTAATATTTACCCCAGACAAAGTCCATGGGGGCGGTTCTCAAAGGCAAACTAGCCTCAATAAAGCTATAAGAACCGTCCCTATGGAGTATGGAGTTATTTTTTTGCCGTCATGGAAGCAAGTGCAGATTCATTGAATCCTTTAACGATGAGCCATACTGCTAAAATCATTTCATTAGCTGCTACTGGCAGCGCCAAAATACCACCCCAAACCGAAATTTGCTGAATGACACCGAACATGACTAACAGGGCACAAATAAATACAAGCGCTGCTCCTGTTATTCCCAGGATGGGTATAAACCTGGGTACGAGCTTGGTTCTATAAAATATATAACTGTACATCATTGTATTGATACCCAGCATGAAAAGTGGCCCAAGCATAAATGTCCAATCATGTACCGCTTTTAAAATAGTACCTGATGCATAAAACGAGGCCGAATCCTGGGCACCTGCTGCTACAAATTCCCGGCTTAAGGTCAATAGGGACAGGACGCTGATTACACCAACGGTAATGATAATCGCTTCAAGAAACCTGAAGCATACATGCCAAAGAGCGATCGTTTCATTGTATTTTCTTAAAATAGGAAACATGGTAGTTGCCGTACCAACCGCTGATACGACAAGCATTAATTCCATTACAGCCCCAAGGATTACCTGGTTGGCGTGTTCGGAACCTGTAATCAGATAATCGGGACCCTTTAGGATGGGATCATATAATTTAAGACCGATTATTGCCGTAACGGCCGCCAGTATAAACAGGACTCCCACAATTTTTGCTGCCCTTTTGTTTGAATTCATGTTGTATCTCCCCTTTTTTTTATAAACTCAAAGCTTTGTATCTTCCCCATAAAAGAAGACCTCTTCCAACGGTAAGCTAAAGGCATGAGCAATTCGAAAAGCGAGTTCTAAAGATGGGGAGTAATTTCCCTTTTCGAGTGCCACGATGGTTTGCCTAGTTACCCCCACCTTGTCAGCAAGTTGCTGCTGGGTCATTTCATTATGGTTAAATCGTAATTTTCTGATGTGATTGCCGACAAGCGTCTTTCCCATATTAGACTCCTTTCCGATAGTGATAAAGTTTCGTAATGGAGCCAGTCACATCGGAAATGAATCCTGAGATTACGAGGATCATGAACATCACCTGTGAAGGCTGATAGATGATTAGCGATCCCATTGCAAAAAGAAAGCCGAGAATGAACACAAAGAAAGAATTTCGATGCGCCCTCAATTCAATTAATCTATCTAATTCATCCGCAAATGCCGGTTCTTTTTCTCTGGTTGTAATTCTAAAGACGATGTTAAAAATAATACTGATAATGATGTGGGCAACGATTGATACCACCGTCAAGATGAGGACGAAGGAACCCCAATAGCGAAAGGTTTCTTCAGACTCCAGCCCTCCTGCGGGCAATCGCGGGTACATGTACAAGCAATAAGATCCAAAAATGATTATAGCGCTGATCAACGAAACAATGCTCTTCTTTTCTTGATAAGTCATGGTTGACACCCCCTGTATGGTCACTTTTACATCGTGCATAGCATTATATGCATGATGTAAGGGAAACTTTACATGAGGTCAAAAATAATTTACACAAATAAGGGCGTCGTCTTCTATGGTTACCGTCGAGGCTATTTTTTTACCTTCGCGGGCAGCATACGACTCCTATGGTTACCGCAGATGCTTTTTTTCTACCTCCGCGGGCACCATACACTTCCTATGGTTACCGTTTAGGTCACTTTTTTTCCCCCGCGGGCATCATACGCTTCCTATGGTTACCGTTGAGGCCACTTTTTTACCCCCGCAGGCATCATACACGCCCTCAAATCCCTAAAACACACAAATAGCCAGCGAGATAACCTCGCTGGCCTTATATTAATCTTCTATATTATATATATTTTTAACCGACCATTAAGTTTTTCAAATCTGCTTTTAGGTCTGCGATTAGTTTTTCTAGGGTGATTTCTCTCTCGTTAACGCCTGTTTCATAAGCTTTTCTGACGATTTCTGAGAAATTAGATATTTGAGAGCTTTTAGCCTCTACTGACCGATCCACCTTTCTTTTCCTCCTTTAGTTTAATCTAATTGACAATTTTACTAGATTAGCAACAAGATGTAAATCTATTTCCAGTGAACTTTGTTGTAATTTAGTGAATTTTGCAAGGATTTGTTCTAATTGCTGAAAAAATAATCGACTGACTTAGTTAGGTTGCCATCTTGATTATTTTGATAATTCAGCAAATATACCAATTTTCGCTAACAATTAAGGAAATATTTACATCTTTTTCTCCGAAATACTAGCAAACTATGGTAAAATTAATAAAACTGTGAAAAAAATAGAGGTGATTTGCTAGTGAAGAAAACTATTGTTCGTGCCTTATCGACAGCTGCCCTGCTTTCGACCGTATTTGCAGGCACTGCCCTGGCCGATACATACAAGGTTCAAAAAGGCGATTCCTTATCGAAAATCGCGCAGAAATATCATACAACTGTCAAAGAAATCAAAACAGCAAACGGGTTGAAGTCGGACTTTATCTCTGTCAATCAAATGCTCAAGATTACGGTAGCGAGCAAAATGACCCAAGCATCACAGCCCACCACTTACACCGTTGTAAAAGGTGATGCCTTGATTAAGATTGCCAACCGTTTTCATGTGACTCTTGCTGAACTCAAGAAGTGGAACAATCTTAATAATACCCTCATTCATGTCGGGCAAAACCTAAAAGTTTCCGCCCCAAAACAGACAACGACACCAGCTAAGCCAGCGACACCAGCAAAGTCACCGGCCACGACAACCACGACAACGACAACAACTACGTCGAGTGTCTATACAGTTAAAAGCGGAGACTACCTTGGCAAGATTGCTAGTAAACATTCAACCTCCGTGTCGAACCTGAAATCACTGAACAAACTAAAATCTGATATGATTTATGTCGGTCAAAAGCTCAAGGTTCCGGCGAAGAAAGCACCAGTGGCACCTGCGAAACCTGTAGTCACCACACCCCCGAAAACAACAGCTCCGACAACAAGTGTGAAGGAAACGACGGATTACATCGTCCAAAGCGGGGATACACTTGGAAAGATTGCAGGCAAATATAAGCTGACCGTCAAGGATTTGAAGGCGCTCAATAAACTTACTTCCGACAATATCTTTGTCGGCCAAAAGCTAAAAGTTCCTGGGACAAAGACGGAACCAACCGTTAATACTGATCTTGCCGCAAAAATGATCGACAGTGCCAAGAAACTTATTGGCATTCCTTATGTCTGGGGCGGCAGTACGCTCAAGGGCTTTGACTGCAGCGGATTCATCTATTATGTGGCTAATCAAGCTGGGATGGAAATTGGCCGTTATTCAGCGGAAGGTTTCTATGACCGCACCTATTATGTCGACACACCGAAAGCCGGCGACATTGTCTTTTTTGAAAATACATATAAAAAAGGTATTTCTCATCTAGGAATCTATCTCGGAAACAACCAATTTATCCATGCTAACGATGATGGTGTAATGATTTCTAATTTACAAAGCTCGTATTACCAAGCCCATTTTGAGAGCTTTAAACGTTTTTACTAATATATGGACAAATTCTAAACAACGTTCTAGACTGTTCAACTATGCCGCCTTTTTTGGGCGGTTTTGTCATGGGACGAGGAACCCAGGGGACGAATCTAGTGGCACAATTAACCAAATAAAACGCCATTAGAACCGTCCCCATGGTTCCGCTTTATTGCTATAATACTAGCTAAATTATAAAAGATTAGGAGAGAAATGAATGGCTAAGAAATGGATTTCTGTGCTGATGGCAGCATTTTTGTTTGCGGTTACAATTTTTTCTTCAGCGCCGGTTGGGTTTGCTGAGGATGATGTGACTCCGTTGAAACTGAAGGCTGCTTCGGTTAATCTAAAGGATGCGAAAATTGGCGATACAATTGTGTTTACGTTTGAGGTAGAAGAGGATTTGGAGTCAGGGATTGCTGAAGATGGACATGGGATTACCATAAAACATTCATCCGGCAGTGAAATTGCCTCTAATTTGTTTTATAAAGGAGATAATACCTTTGAGTTCCGATGGAAACTCGATTCATCAACGCTAAAAGGGACTTGGTCTGTCGATTATATCTCGTTATATGATGCGGCTGGGAATAAAAGTGAATACTATCGCAATGACCCTTTGATTGAGGGATTAACTTATCATGTGGTCGATGGCGTGGAGGATACCACCCCGCCTCGCCTGACAAATATGGCGCTGTTAACAAAAGATGCGCAGGCCGGCGGACAGGTGAAAATGACCTTTTCGATCTCAGAAATTAGCGGCCTGGGAGAGTCGTACGTTTATTTTAAACATGAGCGTACAGAGAATTGGCTGCAGGGGAAAATTGTCTATAATAGCAATGCCAAGCGATATGAGGCGATTCTTGATGTCCCTAAGGTCATCCAGAACGGGAAATGGACATTAGATTTTCTTCGACTCGCTGATATACACGGAAATGAGGAATGGTATCGAGCGTCTGAACATACCTTCCTGGGTGGCAAAACGATTAACATTACGGGTGGCACTGACGACTTCGATGCGCCTGTTTTTAAATCTATTAAGCTATCGACAACAAGTGTGTATGGCGGGGATACGTTTACGGTCTGGGTCGGTGCTGAGGATAAAAGCGGGCTAAAAGAAGGAAGTATTTCCTTTAAGTCGGCTAATGGGAGCTTCTGGGCCCCGTTTGAATGGGATATGTATAAGAACATGTTCCGCGCTGACATTACACTGCCGCCTGGGCAAATGAGCGGACAGTATTCTATTGAACAAATCTATTTGAGAGATAATGTAGACAACCTAGGATTCATTTATGATCCACAGGATGGGAGTTTCCCAGTTTTAACAGTAAAATCTGTCTTTACTGGCGTGGATTCGATCTTTATGGTCCGTGGCGAAAGCTTTGATCCACTGGCCGGTGTTAAGGCTTTTTCTTCGAAAGAAGGAGATATGACCAAGTTGGTGACAGTCAGCGGTACGGCCGACTCACAAACCAACGGGATTTATTTATTGAAATATGCGGTGACGGGGCCAACTTCAGGCTTTACCTTTAAGGGCTACCGATGGATTACGGTCAATGATGGAAAAAATGTGAATCCAACAGCGAGCACGATGTATTTTAATACAGATGTGAAGCTGGGAGTTGCTCAAAATGAAAAACTCACGCTTGCAAGCGGAAGCAAAGTGACGACGATCAATCAAACCACCAGTCTAAAAACGGATGGAGCTTATCAAGTTTCAGCCGCCTCTGATGTGGGGACGTCTTCTACTTTTTCACGGGCTGCCGTGGTCAAGTTAGCGTTAGGCAATAAAATTTCCTTTGTGATTGATAAAAAAGCACCTGCTGCTCCTTCTGGATCGGTTGTGACTGACAAGTCTAGTGCTGTCAGTGGCAAAGCGGAAGCGTATGCTAATGTTGCTTTGTATCTCAATGGAAAGTTTATTAAGAATGTTAGAGCAGACCGGTCGGGAGCGTTTAAATTTCCGATTGGGAAGCAGTCCATTGGGACAGAAATAAAAGTGAATGCGACGGATCGGGCGTCGAACATGGGCCCATTCCGAACAGTAAAAGTGGTTCATGCGCCAACCCTTAATACGGTCAGTAATAAATCCGTTTCTGTTTCAGGACTGACGCTGCCTTATGCTACGGTGAAGGTCTATATTAGCGGAAAGTATTATAAAAGCGGCAAAGCCGATAGTAAAGGCAAATATAAAATCAAGATCAGCAAACAAAAGGCTGGAAAAAGCATTTCTGTTACTTCGACCTATGGGAAAGACAAAAAGGTCAGTCCGGCTGTGAAGACGACAGTATTGGATAAGATTGCACCAGGAACTCCGACTGTGTATAGAGTGTCAGCTTCCTCCTCATCTGTTTCAGGCAAGGGCGAGGCACGTGCGATCGTGTATGTGTTTAATGGCAAGAAGCAAGTTGGTAAAGGCACTGTATCAAGTAAAGGTAACTTCAAAGTGCGGATAGCGAAGCAAAAAAAGGGTTCGTATTTGTCAGTTTATTTGGTCGACAAAGCGGGGAATAAAAGTAAAAAGAAGACAGCGAAAGTGTACTAAGTTGGTGCTGGATATTTCTTAAAGGGATGACCGAGGAGGTGTAGTTTACCTTTGTGGTCATCCTCTTTTTTATAAGAAAGGACCAAGGAGACTGTTCTGGTGGCGGACATTATACTTAAATAAAGCCATGAGAACCAACCCTGTGGAGTTTTGGCATTAGTCCATTCTTTCTTGAATATATGTAGGTTAAAAGTGTAAAAGGAGTGATTATGATGTCTTTTGTTGCGATCTATACTGTCGGCAGACTAAAACATCCGTATGAACATCCTGCCTCTCGTGAGTTTTTTGAAGTGGGATACGGAGTCATGCGACAGGCTTCTCGTTCAGGGCAACTTATTGAGGAGTTTTCTTCTCATGGTGTGCCATTCCCTGAAGAAGTGATCAAAGGAGAAGGGTTTCCTATTCTTACACTAACAGTATGGAAAAGCCTTCAATCTTTATACCGTTTTACCTATTCAGGGCTACATAAGCAAGCCTTACGTGACAGGAACAAGTGGATTGAATTCCATCAAGAGAAGCAACCTACATATGTGGTGTGGTGGACGGAGAAGGTGCCGGATGTATCCTGGGAGGAGGCTTTCAAGAGATACAAATATTATCTTCAGCATGGACCAACTCCTTTTGCGTTTGACTTTAAGCACACATTTGATGAAGGCGGAGGACCCTTGGACCATGGGGACGGTTAAGTTAGCCTTAATTAAGTCAGTAATTAAAGCCATAAAAACCGCCCTCCCTGTGGTTATTTTCCTATTCTTTACTTTCTCGTGCTGCTTTTTTCCTGGCTTTTTTTACTTTGTGTCAACTCTGCTCCAAATTCAGTATCAGCGGCTTTACTACCTCCAGTATGAGGCTGTTTTCGATTGTCATTACGGTTTGTCATGATCGTCCCTCCTTTGTCATTTGATGTTCAAAAGTACTATGATAGGCTGGTTACTTACTAAAAAGTTTTAGCAGCCCATTTTAGCGTTCTTTTTTATTGACAAAATTATTCTAGAATAACAAAAAGTCCTCAACATGTGTGCTTAAGGACATAAGAAACGCCCCTGCGAAATGTAGATTGGTTTCAGAATGAACGTAAAATGGAATATATTAGTACATGTATACATATTGAATATTTAAACGTAGTATTGTATAATTATACTGGGTTGGATGGTAATCGTGGCCATCATCGTATTTAGCGTAGGTGGGGCTGGTACGAACTAAAGCAAGAGCTGGCAAGCTCTTTTTTTATTGGGGAATTATTCTATAATTATGAAAAAAAAAGACCTTTGATCAATAAGATCAAAGGTTAAAAGAAAGCTTAGTGGTCTAGTCTAAGCCTTATTAGGAGGTCTAAACTCAGAAGAATTTAAACTATAGAAATATTATCACTTTTTTAACATTATCTCAATAGGTTAACGTATTAAATATAGTTAGGATTTCCTTTTTTATTTCTATGAAATACAGATGCATCATAAATAACAACCATTTCATCATATATAACAGCCAATTTAGGAATCACCCTTCAATTCTACTTTTTTTCCACCCTTCGTTCGGTAAAGCGTTAATGAAGCTCCTTCTTCTGAATGAGGATAGTATTCAACTTCACAGAAATATCTTCCTGCACGCACTGTATCATCATATGTATCCGAACCAAACCAAATGTTGTGCTCCCCAAAGTTAGCCTCTAGATGGGCCCCTTTACCAGAGTCAATCACGATTTCACATTTCCCATCATATTTGGCAGGCTGATTTGACAATACCTCAGGTAAATCTTGAACATAACTAACGAAGAAAAATCCGAAGATCAACAGGCCCAAAAAAGAGGATCCTGTTTTCTTTAACGGTATTTGATACCTTTCTCCTTTTCTCCATTTTTCGATAAAAATAAAACCAAGATACCCTATCGAAGAAATCAATAAAAAAGTAGACAAAATTAAGATTACGTAATATCTAACCAATCATTTTTACTCCCATCCATACATAGTGGTCAAATCTCTGGGTAAGCCTATTAATACTTAAACTATGTGGACTAGACTATATCTCTTAATTAAAATGGAGGTTCTAATCATGACTTCTATATATGAATCACTAAAAGACTTCTTACAAATGAGCTTAGATGGTGAACCGAAAAATCCTCTTCACGTAGGTGAAGTTATGGCTTGCTGGACGTATCAAACCATTATGGATGAGTCTAGTGTTTTTCTTCAAATTGGATTAAACACTTCTACAGACGATGATGTAGTCAGGTGCTTGAATGAAAGTTTAAAACAATGCCAAACACAAGGTCAGAGGTTTAAGAAATTTATGATCAAAGAAGGCATTCATCTACCACCAACGAGTGAAGAGCGTCCTAATTCCAATCCTGATGGCGTCCCTTTAGGAACAAAACTAACGGACGATGAAATCATGAATGGTTTAAGTATTAAAACAGTTGCAGCTATTGTCCATTGCGCCACAAGTGCAGCACAATCAATTAGAAATGATGTTAGTACAATGTTTACTCACGCCATGTTAGAAAAAATGCAATTTGGTTCCTCTTTAAAAGACTTAATGAGAAAAAGAGGTTGGATTAAAGTCCCACCTTATTACTATCCTCCTGGGGCACCAAAAAAATAGTCTGGTGCCTTCTTCTCTGATTAATACGGAGTTCGATTTCATAGATACTTCTCCATACGAATATCCGTCCACATTTTTCCCTGCCAATATGTAAAGTTGTCGATCCGGCCGATTTCTTTGTAACCAAGCTTCTGGTAGAGTTTCTGAGCTTGTTGGTTAAATTCAAACACACCCAATTCGATCCGCTTCAGCCCCTGCTCTTTCACCTGTTCCTCCAAATATTGAATGGCTGCATAACCAACCCCTTTGCCTCGCCCGATGGTTTCACCAATCGTGATGCCAAGCCAGGCAGTTCCAGGCTCTTTTTTGAAGAGAAACGGAGGATCAACCACATAGTTCATTTCACCAATCAACTCGTCATCCAGGTAAATCAGATAGATGTAATGGTCTTCCATCCGTTTTGTTAAATCCTCGAGGGACACGATGTCTCGACGATCCAATTCAGATTGGGTTTTGTTGGGCCTCGTTAATGGAATTAATGCTGGGTCATTTTCCCACCGATTAAGCACCTCAACAATATTTGAGGTGGGTTGAGCTAATTTTATAAAAGTAGTAGTCATTTTGCTCTCCTCACGCAGGTTTTAGTTCTTGGGTCTATTTTTAAGACGAACTGACCCAATACCAATTGTCAGCATACTTTTTTATCTCTATGAAATCCTCATCAAGATCCTTCTCTATCGCTTTTTTGCCGTTGGGTGAATATACAAATCCCGAAAAATTATCTAAAAGTCCTCGAAATGTAAAGAAAAGTATGGTGTAGTGCTCACCATTTTTTACCGCAATCACCTCTCCGCCTCCCTTAGAAAGATGATCATATTTTTTCGGCAGGCGGATGAGTGAAGGGCTGTCCGGGACATTATACGTTATCTCCCCACTTTCCACCATGTTCACTACCTCTTCTCTATCACCTTTGTGCATTTTAAAATCAAGATCTAACATCGTTTCTGTAAAAGGAAAGTAGAACAAAAATACGATCGTGACTATCTGAATAGCTAATGGCTGCCAATTTTTAATTTTGAACCATTGAACAATGGCTTGTACTGTTACTACAATAAAAAATCCAAACAACAATAGCCAAACTGGTAACATTAAAAATGGGGTTATTATGTCCATAATACTCCATTGAAAAAAGCCATTTAAGATGACTAAAAGGCTGCTAACAATGGATAAATATAATAATTTCTTTTGAGGTCGCAATGTTTACCCACTTCCTATGTAAATTGTTTCCACTCTACTAATAATACCCCGATTCATTCCTCCTAAGTTACCTTTTCAATAAAAACCATGTCATTATTTATCGGCCTCTTACAAACACTCATAAAAAAAAGATGTACCAAATAGTACATCTTAAATAATGGTTCCGTACATTCGTGAATCCAAGTGATTCTAGGCTTGTCTAAACACTGTTCAATGTATAGTTACCACTTATTCACTTTTAAAGTATACTTTTACCTTTGAACTCTCTAGCATACCGTCACTTTTTACTGTTAAGTATACATATCCCTTTTTTACCCCAATCTGCTTTATACGAATTAAAACGGATGAGGATGTTGCTTTCTTTGAGGCAATTTTTTTCTTTTTTGAATTGTAAACATATATCAGGTCATTTTTCTTTAAGTTAGTAACGGAAATCAAATCACTCTTTTTCTTGTGATTGGTAATTTTCACTTTCTTGCTGCTTAAAGCCTTTGTTACTTCACCCTTAAATGAAATAGCCGTTTTTTTACTTTCTAGCATACCGCTTTTAGTGATCGTTACGTACATAAAACTAGTTTTAGTACCTAATTGCTTTAAGCTAATCGAAATAGATTTGCCGCTCATTACTTTTTTAGAAACTAGTAATTGGTTGGTCCGAGAATATATTTTGATTACGTCAGAAACAGCAATATTACTAACAGAAACAATATCACTCTTTCCTTTATTATTTGTCGTTTTCACTTGTTTTGAAGAGATGGTATCAGATTGCTCACCTAAGTAACTAATGGCTACACGATCACTCTCTATTAATCCAGGGATTGTTACGGTAACATATAAATTTCCATTTACTTTTCCTAATTGAGAAAAAACAAGTTCTGCCGACGTAGTTGTTGATTTCAGTGAACGAACTGGTAATCCGCCTGTTTTTGTCGTATAGGCCTTTATTGTTGCTCCTACTGGTATGTTTTTAAACTTGGCTACGTCTGCTTTCCCTTTATTATTTACAATCACAGCGTTTGATTTTGACGGTGCAGGTGTTAGCACTTTTTTTACTGTCATTATTGGCATCGTCGCTTTTTCACTATTCTTTTTGAAAGTTAAAGAGACTTTTGAACCTGAAGCAAGTCTTCCGGTTTTCAAAGAAAAATCTCTTCCTTCCGCAATAGGATATGGGCCATAAATCTTAGTTTTTGATGCTGATACATTTACTGATAACTGTTGAATTGTCGGTGGAGTAACCTCGACAGTTACACTAGTACCAAATGAACTATTACCTGTGATCATTTCGGATGCATCATTAATATCATTAATGTAGACCTTCTGGACATCTGTTTTTTTAGAAATTGATATGCCTGTTTTAGTTGAATAAGCTCTTACTGAGATAAAATCATCTGCGACTAGATTGCTTACTGCTAATTTATAGAACCCAAAATCATCGGTAGTCGTTACCCCTAATAGTTCTTTCGTATCTAAATTGGTTATCTCTATACCTTGATTCGGGGTTGCTCGGCCACTAATCTCTGTTGAAAGATTGGTTATTGGGTTGATTTGTAATCCTGACAAATATTCGGGTTCTCCGTATCCAATGAAATTGTCAAAAATCGGATCGAATACACACACATAAAAATTAGGAAAAACTCCACCCGTTGCTTTTTCTTTATTAAAATTCCCATTTTCGTCTGCATAGAATTCTATTAATCTATTCCGATCAAAGTAATATGGTAAATAACCAACATAATAAAGCAAATGGGCATTAGGAATGGATACAGTCCCTTTTATTCTTTCAGAAGAGTTAGACATAGGATAAATAAAAAGATCCTTTTTAGAGAGAGCAACGACCTTTTTGATGGTTACGATATCGCCTGTTGATAAATGAAAATTAAAAGTAAGAAACTCTCCAGGATTCAATTTGGGAGCTTTCATATTCCGCTGTGAGGAAGTCGCTATAACTTTGTCATTTGCAACTAAATCAACTCGCGAAAAACTATTCCCCGAAAAGGTGATATTTTCAGTGTCGGTGTTGACAGGTGAAACTTGAAATGGCCTTTCGCTTCGCATTGTCACTATTTCATCATCAACAAAATCTCCATTTTCATCATACACTTCAAGTATAATATCTTTTCCTGCACTTGGATTATAAGGTTTATAAACCAGTTTAAAATCTCCTTTTTCGTTTGCTTTAGCTCCCAAAATGGAAGGAAAACTATCGTAACCATCAAAGACCTTAATTCTAGCATTTTTAACAGATGTGTGGCCTGAAATGTATTCATCTCCAATATAATACCTTTCTATTGTCATTAAATCCGTTTCGGCCTTTACATGTAAGTAAGGATTAAAGAATGGCATGATCATACAGATAACTAAAGAATAGATAAAACTCTTACTCACCTTCATATAAACTCCTTATTTCATTTGACATATTTTTCATTTTACAATTATTAGGTATAAGCGTCTACGCTATTTGAATCATTTATAAAAATTTCCCTAAACATTTATTTGCATGCTATAGTGTGGTTTATAAAGAATTTTTTTGAAATGAGGTTTGTTTTCATGAAGGTGATAGAAACGGATCGGTTAATCCTTCGTTGGTTAACACCAGATGATAACGAGTTTATTCTTGAGCTGTTGAATGACCCTTCGTGGGTGCGCTTCATCGGTGATCGCGGGATACGTACGTTGGACGATGCTCGAAACTATATTGTATCAGGACCAATGGAGATGTACTCTAGACTGGGATTTGGTCTATTTTTGACGGAATTAAGGGATGAAGCCAGGACCCCGATTGGAATTTGTGGATTGATTAAACGGGATGGATTGGACGATGTTGACCTTGGCTTTGCCTTTTTAACTAGATTTCAGGGAAAGGGATATGGCTTTGAGGCGGCTGCGGCCACGCTAGAGTACGCAAGAGATGGGCTCGATCTGAAGCGAATTGTAGCGATCACTTCTAATGACAATGTCGGGTCTGCTCGGGTTCTTGAGAAGATTGGCATGAAGTTTGAGGATATGATTAAGCTGCCGCATGATGCGGAGGAGTTGAGGTTGTTTGGAGTGGGGTTGTAATTGAGCCCCTTGCCACCCTCTACCTACTAAAAATCCAGGCGGTTGAGCCTGGATCAGGTCATTGTCTTTTTTCTCTAGGAATCTCTTTTAATAGGAACCTTTATTTACTGTCCACTTTTCATATGTTACTGTCCGCTTTTGAGACTTTATTATCGACTTCTATTGATTTACTGTCCACTTTTACTGATTTACTGTCCAAAATCACACATTTACTATCCACAGCCTCAAGACACTCTCAAACCTACCAAAAAGACAGGCTTTTAGCCTGTCCTAGGTAACATTTATTCTCATTTTCCGGCACACCAGCCGAATTTCAAGACCTAGTTACCTTTTTTATAATAACCCAGCCGCCTACATGGGACCGAGAAAATTATATCTGCCGCTTTGGGCCATTTATCTGCCGCTTTTTCATTTTATCGGCCACTTTACGATTTTATCTGCCACTTTTCGCGATTTATCTGCCACTTGCCATTTTGCCCCTTTTTTCCTAGTTCATATAATAATTCTTCAAAAAAATAGCCCTGAAGACTGTTCGAAAACAATCCTCGAGGGCATCAAGTAATATATCAAAGGGGGTCTTGAAAAAGATTATCTTTATAATAGTTGATTATTCTTAAGAAAATCTTAACATCCTGCATTAGAAGCCGTTTCACCGCTACTTTTTAAATTTGTCTGTAATTTTACTAAAGAATGGAACCATTCCTTTAAATAAGGGTTTATATTGTTCGGTTGTCTTGATGAGAGTGTCATAGGTTTCAAACAACAATTCTATATCCACATTGTTCATGAAATCCTCCACTTTATTCTGAACAGGTTGCTCCTGATCCTGCTTTTGTTCATTCTCCTTTTTTCTGCGTCCAAAAAACCAATCTGCTCGGGAATCTGAGCTGCCTTTAGAATGGGATGTACCTCTTGGCTCACGATTGCCAAACATTATTCTTGAAAAATGGTCGACATCTCTTTTCGACCCTCGATGATGCTCATTATCCTCCAATAGCTTTCCTCCTCTCTTATTCTCTCTAAATAAGCTATGATGCGTTGTGTACCAAAGTGTGGATACTTGTCATGTAATTTATAAATAGTAACTCATAACAATCAGCTCACCTTTTGGTCCCATTCGCCGTTCCCCCTCGTCTATAAACCCGCACTTTTCATACAAAGCTTGCGCTGCCTCGTTTCCCACGTTAACGGCTAAGACCATTTCATTAATTTCCCTAAAATTCTCTTTTACAAAAGCAGGTAACCGCATTAATGCCTGTTTTGCATACCCCTTGCCTTGGTGACGAAAATCGGTTGAAAAGGCTCTTAACAAAATGGCGTGGTCATTGTCCGAATAGGGTTTGACCCCCTCATTAATATGTAAAACGAAAAACGTGACGAGCTCATTGTTTTCCATGGCTAAGATGGAAGAACGCTCGGAATCTTCGTTTGATAGTTTGATACAATCTTTTGGATCACCCGTATAGCGACGCTGGTCCTCGCTTAGTTGATACTGGCCAATTGCAACTTTGAAACTCTCATTATAAAAATAAAATTGCAATGTAGACTCCCCCTTTCAAAAAGAACGCCCTATTTTAATAGTATTATAATACTTTTACCAATAAATAACTGTCCACCATTTATTTCCTTTCTATTATATTTTAACAGGTAATTTATACTAGATTATTTGTGGCACGATTACCGTGATACATATAAACCTACCAAAAATTTAGGCGCTCGAGCTTGGATTTTTTCGAAAAATCCCCATACCCTTTTTACACGCTTATCTGTCCTTTTTCCTACTATTCATTCATATTTTGGGAGGAAAAAATTAAATTCACTTATGAGATTTAGAGGTCAACCTATTGAAATTAGAGATCATTTTGGTAGAGTTCATCGAGGATTCATGGATGGGTTTGACCCTCCAGGAAGAGGCGTGTTTATTCGGGATGGCTTTTTTGGAAGAAGATTTATCCCCTTCTTTGTCATCTTTGCTATCTTCTTCAGAGGACGCCGCATTTTCTAAAAAAACCGCTGATAAATGAATTAACATGATGAAAGGAAGAGCCTGTCTATTTTAGGTTCTTTCTTTCATTATGCCTGGAAGATTGCTTTATGTTTATTTTGAAATCTTTCTTAGTTATTGGGAATTTAATGCCGTGGTGCAGACAAAATGACCGCTGCGCCGATCAGCCAGATTCCGGCACCGACCCAATCGTATAAATCCGGGGTTTTGTGCAAATTCAACACGGTTTAGTACAATTTCTAATGGGTTATGTACGAAAATCATAGGGTTTTATACAATTAGACAATATCTGGTAAATAACCACTCCAAAATGGGGACTCAATTCGAATAAAATACAGTATAATTGCGGATTTTTCAAACAGGTTGGCACTTGTCCAATCACCTTTCCCTGTAAAAAATATAATAACGTTGAGGATAGATTTTTACATCCTAATTACCAGTAAAAGGTGGTGAAACATTCATGGGCTGCGGATATGGATATGGCGGCGGTTATGGCGGCGGTTACGGCTACGGCAGTACTTTCGTTTTAATCGTTGTACTTTTCATCTTGTTGATCATTGTAGGCGCTACTTTTGTTGGCTAATCTAACATGCCAATCGATTGAAGGCAAGAAGGACAGATTCGAGTAATCTGTCCTTCTTTTCTTACATTAACTTTTATTCTCAAACACACCTTCAGATAGTTGGATTAATTCTCTATTTCTTCCCCATAAGCATACCATTCTCACTGTCCAGCAGGCTTTTAGCTTTCTGATAATCATCCAAGTCCGCTTTTATATCTGCCTGTAATTTCTCTTTAAAATGGCGGTATGAAACCTCCCATTCAACTAAACTTTCAAAAAGTTTTGAAAAACTCGGCTTCATACTTTCCCAATTGGAATAAATGTTATTACACCTTTCCAATAAATCTTCACGGTAGTATAGTTGTTCCGCTAACTCCAGACCTTTAGCTGTCTCGACCTCAAAAACCTCTTGAATAGCATTGGCTGCCAATAATTCATTTTCGATTTGTGGTTGCACATCTAATTCCAAACGATGATCAGCATCAATTTCCAGTTCTTCTTGACTAGCATCCGTTCCCAAACGTGGTGCATGCTCTTCCAATGCCAAACGATAATCAGAAACGATTTCAAGCTCTTCTTGAGAAGCGGCTGATTCCAATAATTCTTCATGGATTTGTGTTTGCTCTTCTATTTCCAAACGATGGTCGGAATCGAAATCCGTTCCTTTGAATACCTGTTCCCACTGTTCATATAGGCCTTTAGCTGTTAGATAGTCCTCGAATTCCACGTTTTCATCTGCTTGTAATTTCTCTTGTAATTGACGGCAAGCCCCTTCCCACTCCTCTAAACTCTCCGTATCCAAGCGGCTTGAAACTTTTGGTTTCAAACTATTACAATAAGAATTAAAGTTATTACACCATTCCAACAATTCATCACGGTATTGTTTTCGATATTCCATTTCGGCACTTACCCCTCACATCTGTTATTCATTTATTTCTAATTTTTCATGACTACAAATTTATCCTATGTACTACGATTGTCCTAGGATTAGACATTTACCCATATGTAGATAACAATATGATGTTAGTAAATACACGGAGTAGGCTATTTGACTTTTTAAAAAGAGATTTAATCTTTCTAAAGTTTTTTCAATTTCAATACTAAGCCAAAATTATGGTATACAAAACGGGAAATACAAACACAATAATTTTGGAAATGAAAACATTTTATATCTGCAGAAAATAGGAGTAAAAACATGATTCTTTTTTTAGGTGAATTAATATTGTTATTTATTATTTTTATCATTAGTGTTAGGTTCCTAGGGAAAGCAGCATTAGCTCAGTTAACTGCTTTTGATTTTGGGGCGATTATTTTTTTAGCTTACTTGGCATTTGCTCCGATTGAAGTAAAAGGACCGATTCAAGGAATGGTCGGAATGCTTGTTATTACTCTTTTGCATTTTTTGATTTCAAAACTAAACCTCTATAAATGGTTTAACCATATTATTTCAGGAGAACCTACGATTTTAATCAAACACGGGAAATTAATCCCGAATAACCTGAAACAGACAAGATTCTCACTTATGGAGTTATTATCGACTATTCGTGCAGCTGGAGTACCCGATATTGAAGACATCGAATATGCGATTCTTGAACCAAACGGAGAAATAACCATCCTTCCACAAGTCGATCTAATTCCTGTTACACCAAGGCTGCTAAAAATTGATATGGAGTATAAAGGATTACCCATTGCGGTCATCTTGGAAGGGAAAATTCAACATAAGAACTTAAAGTTAATTCATAAAGACGAAACATGGTTACATAGTGAACTAGAGAAGAAGGGATATAAAGAGATAAAAAATATTGTCTATGCTTCCGTTAGAGATACGAATCATTCCTTAAATATTTATTTAGATAAATGATTGAGCTGCTACTTCCATGAAATATAAGTTTACTTCCCTCCAATCCACGAAGTGGTTAGACCAACAGTGGTAATAGCCACACATGAATAAAGAACGGAGTCTAATGAGAGTAAAGTCAGACTTGCCACAACAATAAGACCATCAATGGCTATAATTACTATGGCTATATCTACAGTAAAGGTTTTAGAAATGATTTTAGCTAGTAAATCAGTCCCTCCAGTGCTTGTCTGATATCGGAGCATTAAACCAACACCCATTCCAATGAGTACCCCTCCTATTAATGCGCTTAAAAGGTGGGAAAGGTAAATTTGCGAACGAAGCGGAGCAAGCAAATCAATAAACAAAGAAGACACCAAGAGCCCTTGTAAACTACTAAAAAAATATCCCCTTTTATTCATTGATGCGTATATACAGATTGGGAGGCTCAAAGCGACCATTGTAATCCCTGTCTGAAAATCAAAGAAGTAATGAAGTATCAATGCAATTCCAAGGATTCCACCGTCAATTAAATGATTAGGCACCAAGAACCCATTAACCCCAATTCCTAATAAAAAGCTGCCAATAATCGTAGCCATTAATTTTTGAAAAATAACGATCACCTTGTCCTGTCTTTTTTATCTATAAATATGTAGCCATTTAAAAATTAAGAATGATGAGCAAAATTTTTAATTGGCATGGCAGAAATGTATTGGATCTTTAATCAAAAACTAACCCGTAAACGGATATTCCATTTACGGGTTTTGTATTTAATACTATTTCAATAAAAATGTATGACTTGAACAATTCAAATACAACATCTCAACGCCAGATAAAAAAATAAAGAGTGGAAAATTTACTTTCCACTCTTTATTGTTGGACTGTGAATTGAAAGAGACTTTTGGTTTAATCAAATGGAGGTTCGAAAGAATAGAGTATCTGGATTTGCTGGAGATACGGAAGAACATAAGCCAATGAGCCCTGGTCAATTCCTGTTGCTTAGGAATACTTAGAAAAATAATGTTGAAAAAAATAATCAATTTGATCGCCAATGGGAATTGGGTTCCAATCTATGGGCATGTTTTTTTTGCAAGCCATCAGGGTCGGAAAAAAGATGGCAGCATGGATTTGCCTCATCATCATGACAAGAACATCCTGATCTTTCTCTCCCGTAATTTCTTGTAACGTAGCAATAATTTTGGTGAATCCCATTGTTTGCATATAATCTTTGTATTCTAATTGCGACTCAAATGAAATATTGCCCTTCCCGAGAATTTCCCGGACGAGTTCAGGATACTTTATAATTGAATTTGCAAATTGAACCATGAAGGTTTTTAATCTTTCCTTTGGAAGAATAGAATGATCATCTAAAATGAGAAAAGCTTCTCGAAAGGAAGCCAGTAACACTTTCAAAGCTTCATTGATCAATTTATCCTTTGACCCAAAATAATAATTTATTAGCGCAAGATTAACTTCCGCTGCTGCTGCGATTTTGCGCAAGGTTACATATTCAAGACCTTCTGTCTTAATTAATTCCAGTGTTGAACTCAGTATATTTTCCTTTGTTGTCCTATCTTTTTCGGAGCTTTTGGTCATCTTATAACTCCCCTAATACACTTGTTTTGGAAATTTATTTGTTAAAAACGTAAATTTAAACTTTGTTTAATTTAACACTAATACTCATGGTCTTTCTGTGTCAAGGTTCCATTATATTATTTTACCATTTGGACCTCCCATGAATAAATTTTTTCTTGACAGATCGGTGGAAAAGATATAAATTTTTGTTTAAACGTTGTTTAAAACGCCGTTTAATTAATCGTTTAGATTGATGATTAAGTTTTTAGAAAAGGAGATGATTTTCGTATGTCAACAAAAATAGAAAATAATAATGAGGCCTTTTCTATTAAAACCATCATAGGACCAATGCTTGCTGTCATTGTGGGTATGATAATGGTTATTCTTGATAGTACGGCGATGAATGTTGCGCTTCCTGGAATAGTAAAAGATTTTAAATCGGATGTTTCGACCATGCAATGGTCCATAACAGGTTATACCCTTGCATTATCCGCTGTCATTCCTTTAGCTGGCTGGATGACGGACCGATTTGGGGCAAAAAAGATATTTTTAATTACGATCGCCTTGTTTACGCTCGGTTCCGTACTATGCTCTATAGCCCAAACCCCTGAACAGCTAATCCTCTATCGGGTGATTCAAGGCCTGGGCGGAGGAATGGTTGCTCCAATAGGAATGGCCATGATTTTCCGACTTGCTCCTCCAGAAAAAATGGGTGCCGTCATGGGAACACTTGGGATTCCAATGCTATTAGCACCTGCACTAGGGCCTGTTTTAGCGGGATATCTTGTAGAATACGTTACTTGGCACTGGATTTTCCTTATAAATTTGCCAATCGGTATTATTGCCATTTTGGTTGGAATAAAATTTTTACCTAATGTTGAGCGTAAAACAGTTCCAACACTTGATTTTTTAGGAATTCTTTTAGCACCTATTGCCTTCTCCATGCTTGCCTATGGAGTAAGTGAAGGGGGTAAGAGCTGGACTTCATCTGAAACTCTGACTGGATTAATTGTAGGTGGAGCGGCTCTCCTTATGTTCATTTTCGTCGAACTTCGTCAAAAACAGCCTTTATTAGAACTGAGAGTTTTTGGATCATCTGACTTTAGAAAAGGTATTGTGATCACATGGATTTCCCAAATCGCATTATTTGGGGTTATGATTATTGTCCCGTTATTTTTGCAAACCGTTAGAGGTTACGGTGCTTTGGATACTGGATTAATTCTACTTCCACAAGCTCTAGCATCAGGTGTTATGATGCCAATCGGAGGGCGTTTATATGATAAAATCGGTGCTCGTCCTTTAGCCATAACAGGATTGTCTATTATTACTGCAGCGCTATTTATGCTTTCACGAATTTCTATGGATACAACTACTGGATTTATCATTACATGTTTAGTGATGATGGGAGCAGGTATGGGACTATCCATGATGGCTATTAATACCCATGTTCTTCAATCCGCTCCAAGACATCTTGTTAGTCGCGTCACACCATTAACGACAGCGGCTCAACAAGTCATGGTTTCATTTGCAGTAGCAGGTATGACTGGTTTCTTAACATCAAGAATCACTGATCATATGACAGGTACAACTAACCCCATTGAAGCAGCCGTTTCTGCCTATGGTGACACGTTCCTTCTAGCTTCAGGGATTGCGTTAGCTGGTGCACTCTTAGGAACCATCCTAAGCAGACCAAAACAACAGCCGGACCCTGCATCAGATGATGATTCAAATGATGCGAAAGTCGCCATGATGGCAGGGCATTAACAAGAAAAATGGATGACTTTTTCTCGATAATGGGAAAAAGTCATCCATTTTTTCTTTTAGGGGTATTAATAGCATAACGAGGTTTTCAACGATTATTCTAGATTCGGAAAATCCTAATCTCTCTGTGATTTATATGAGAAGTATAACAATCTCTTTAAGGATTTTCTGTGGGTGATTCGGCAATCTTTTTGTCGAGTAATAGGACGTAAGCCGGAACACCTTGGTCAATCATTACATTTAATATAGTAATTGCATTTGAAATCGCTTGGTTAAAGGGTTTTATAACCACTAATTGGACAATGTGGGGTGGTAAATTAATGGCAAGGGCAAAAAAGGTAGACAGGTTCTTTAATTATTTACTTCGTATGGCTTTAAATTTAAAAGCAAGTGCGAACTACTTTGCTGAATATAAATTAAACAATGTTAGTGACCTAAAAATTTTTACCGAAAAGATGAAAGAATTTGAATCTAATGGAGATACCATGGTACATGATCTAATAATCGAACTAAATAATGCTTTCATCACTCCAATTGAGCGTGAAGATATTTTAGCTCTTTCCATAAGCATGGATGATATTTTGGACGGGTTATACCATACAGCTTCTATATTTGAAATGTACTCTATAATAGAAATAGACGATTATATGCTTACATTTGTGGATGCGATCAAAAATTGTATAACCGAAATTGATGCAGCTACGAAACTGCTATCTACAAAGAATTGGCTTCATTTAAGAGAACACACAATCAAAATTAAAGAAATTGAGTCTGATTGCGACCACATTTTACGTGATGCCATAAAACATTTGTTCACCAGCCAGAAAGATCCAATCCGAATTATTAAATACAAACAAATCTATGAAGGTCTAGAAGAAATCGCTGACAGCTGCAAAGCGGTGGCTAATTCGTTTGAAACTATAATTATGAAGAATGCTTAACATAGATATCAATTCCTCAAAAAAAAGACCCCGTATGGGGGTTTATAGACCGAAGCTTTTCAACTTCGACTTGTCGATCGTTTTTTCCTGTTTCATACCTTTTTCATGTTCTTTACGGAGTAATCCACCTTGTTCCATATCCCGTTGAATCAGGCGTTTGATATATGTGGCAAACTGAATGTACTGGTTACAATGTTCTAGAAGCTCTCTTTCATAGGGGTCATCCAGGTTGAAAGGGACCGACTTGACCTTACGATTCAGTTCATTCATCCTCAAAGACCACTTTCCCCATAGAATAATATCCGAAAGCGTTGGCATATTGCGGACTGTATACTTTGGGCCCGTTCTTCCGGTAGAGGACGGGTTTGATTAGCTTTATATTTTTAAAATGCCTTTTAATATATGGGTAAAGATATTCAGCAATTCCCCCGCAAAGATATGTCGGCTCGACCAAGTCCCATTTGCCTCGAACTTCCGCCAGGATGGCTTCCGCCATTTGTTTTTCTGTTATATCCATGTGTGTTTCAGCCCCGAAAGCAAGGGTCCCGCTTTTCCTGTCAATAAAATAGCCATCTTCCACTCTTAAATAGTTCAAGGTACTACTTCCAGCGTCGATGATATTCGCAATGTCCTCCGGCCTATCATCCATGCTGAAGTATGCCCCAGATCCTTCAGGCGCAACCCTAACATCATCGATGGAAAATGTTTTCTTTACATTGTTCACCGTGATCGTGTGTGACCCTTTCAGCATTTTCTCAATCATTTCCCTGTCTTTATCCACCATGCCTCGGATCGGCTGCCCAATCACTACACAATTCCCGCTCGTTCTTCCATACTGATGAACGGCCACCAGTACTCTGATCTTTGTTTCTTCATGCGCTTTCGAAATATCTCTCGGCTCTCTGATCGCATGGCATTCCCGCCAGGCAATATTCCCCAAGAACAGCTTCTCGTCTTCATACTCGACGATGAAGTCCCCGGCTTCCATTTGGTTGCCATCAGCATTCACCAAATGAAGATGGCGGTAAGGCCCAATGGTTGACCTAAACTTAAACACATGGTCCCTTGTTCTACCTTTCACCTCGTAGGCGCCTGCATCGATTGCTAAAATCCATTTGAGATCCATTTTCCCTACCCCTTTTGTGCATATGTCATACATCTACCTAGTTTCAAACCCATTATATGATTTAAGTACCACATGTGACACACACTGGTCATACAAAACTGTTAGTGGTCAAGCCATTTCTACCGAATTTGATATATTCTCAAAATCTGCGTCATAAAGTACTGTGATGACAACTATCACTTGAAGGGAGTATTTTTTATGAAAAAACTCTCTAAATTTGTAGATGAACTCCCGATTCCGCCGATTTTAAAACCACAATGGAAGGACTCATCTTATACTTTTTATGAAGTGAAGATGACGGAATTTAGGCAATCACTCCATCGTGAGTTGAATGATACAACCGTTTGGGGCTACGAGGGCAGCTATCCGGGCCCGACCATTGAGGTGGAAAGCAACGAAAATGTGTATATCAAATGGATCAACGATCTTCCAGATAAGCATCTCTTGCCAATCGACTATACGGTTCACGGCGCCCATAAGGATGTGCCGGACGTCCGGACGGTGGTGCATGTCCACGGTGCCTGCGTGGAATGGGAAAGCGATGGCTATCCTGAGGCTTGGTTTACTAAGGGATTCGAAAAAGTGGGGCCCTATTTTAAAAAGCAAGTCTACCACTATACGAATTGCGACCATGCATGTACGCTTTGGTACCATGACCATACCCTGGGGATTACGAGGCTCAATGTCTATGCAGGATTGGCGGGATTCTACCTCGTCAGGAACCAACGTGAGCGGTCTTTGAATTTACCAAGTGGAAAATATGATATTCCCCTGCTGATTCAAGACAAGACTTTCCATCAAGATGGTTCGCTTTTTTATCCAAAGCAGCCGGAAAAACCTGTCCCGGGATTAGAAACTTCGATCGTTCCTGAATTTTTTGGCGATACCCTTTTGGTGAACGGTAAAGTAAATCCTTTTTTAAAAGTAGAGCCTCGTAAATATCGCTTTCGGCTTCTCAATGCCTCTAATAGCCGGTTTTTTCGGATAAAGCTGGATTCGGGTCAGCGGATGTACCTGATTGCGACGGAACGGGGATTGATGCAGCAGCCAATAGGTGTCAAGGACATTCTGTTATCTCCGGCAGAACGGGCTGAGGTGATCATTGATTTTACCAATCTGGAGGGTAGGAAAATTATCATGACTAACGATGCGCCTGCCCCCTTTCCAAGTGGAAAGCCAGTGGATGAGCAAACGGGGAGCGTGATGCAGTTTCAAGTGACCCTCCCGTTGTCTAGTGTTGATACGAGTGTGATTCCGGCTTCTATGATGCCTATTCCGTTCATGCACGAACAGGCGGCTACTACGTCTCGATACTTAACGTTGAATGACAGTATGGATCAGTATGGCCGTCCATTGATGTTATTGGATAATAAACAGTGGGATGACCCGATTTCCGAAAATCCAAAGCTGGGCTCCACCGAAATCTGGTATCTGATTAACTTATCTCCGGATTCCCACCCGATTCATCTACACTTAGTGGAGTTTCAAATCCTAGACCGGCGGGGGTTCGATGTTGACAGGTATAACCAGGAGAAAACAATCCATTACACCGGTCCGGCGATTCCGCCTGAACCCCAAGAACGAGGCTGGAAGGATACTGTTCGTGCGGACCCGAATCAGATCACGCGGATTATCATGAAGTTTGGCCCCTTTACAGGGTTGTATGTCTGGCATTGTCATATGCTGGAGCATGAGGATTATGAAATGATGCGGCCGTTTATAGTGATACGATGAGCTGAGGCAGTGTGAGTTTCCATACTGCTTTTTTGCATGCTCGCAAGTAAAAATGAGGAATTTTTTAAAGGCATTCCCCCAATTATTTGCATAAGGATATAGTGAATGGAGTGAATACAGTGAATGCTCAAAGTGAAAAGGCAAAGCCTGCCAAGGAGAATAGTACTTCTGATAATAATGAAGAATTGCTTTTACAGCTTGAGAAACAAGTCTCTGTTGCCGTCTGGATTCAATTTATTGGTCAAATCATGGAGGCATATTATTTATCTAAGATTATGTTGGTTAATGAGGAAGTCAGAGAGGATGTCAATGAAAGACAGATTTTACTGGGAGTATTGATTCAAACCGCAGGACAATTTCTAGAAGGTGTTGGTACGACTAAACAGCTGTATACGGATGATGAAACGCTCACGCTGGAAGCGCAACAAATCACCAGTCTCGGGGATTGGCTGCAATCTTTAGGGGTTACTTTGGAAGCAAACGCAGGTACACAAATCATTCTTGAGGAAATAAAGGAATTTATCCCATAAAGGTATTTGTGCTTTAAACTACATTGAAAAAAGGAAATGGTTATAAATGGATCAATCATTATTTAAAGAAAATGAACTAAGACGGATATTTATTCGGCCTCATGTTTTTCATTATCATCCTTTTCATTTTGGAAGTCCATTTTTCGGCGGATGGTATGGCAGCCCCTTCTTACATTCATATGGTTATGGCTATGGCTACCCTTATTATGGGTATGGTTATCCTTACTATTAGCGGGATGGAGAGTATCTAAAAATCTAGGAGTTCCAGCCTGGATTTTTAGACGCCCCTGCTTCGAAACTTGATTTTGAAACTGAATTTCCCTTCTGAAGATACCTTTTTTATAAAAATCTGGCCTTCAATTTTAGTGGGTGGGATTTTATCGGCCGTTTTTAGGATTTATCGGCCACTTGGAGCCATTTATCTGCCGCTTTTTTATTTTATCGGCCACTTAACGATTTTATCGGCCACTTTCAGCCATTTATCGGCCACTTGCCTTTTTCCATCACCAAACCTGTTCCAGTTTCCCCACTACATAAAAAAATCCAGGCACTCAAGCCTGGATTACTATCCTTATTTTTTTAAAAGTTTACCTAAGAACCTCTTCACAATTAAGAAAACCCAAGCAATGGCTGCGAAGGCTATGAAAAATGCAATATACCCCCATAATCCCACAATTGCATCTTGAAATTCCATGTTCCCTCTATTCGTGATCGCTTGTTGTATTTCTATCGCAAAAACCAAAACTACCATAAACGTGAACGTATAGAGGAATGATAGAATAGTGATCCCATAGGGCATTTTAGAGATAATTTTAGAAAAAATAAGGACAACCACAAATACAAAGATGCCGATAATACCCATAATCCAAAAGTGTAGGTCTTTATCATTTAAACCAAGATTCAAATAATCATTTGTATATAGTTGAATGAAATCATGAATATTATTTAAAAGTTCAGTAAGCATGAGAATTATTTCTTTCAATTAAACCACTCCTTCCCTACATTGTAGAATAGTCATATCATTTACGCTAACCCAAATTTCTCCACCTTTTTGTATTTTTACAGGTATAAGAGAATGATAGTTTGGCAAAAATGATGATAGTTTCAAAATCGAGGGGGTAACGAGGATGAAGGAGAATAAATTACTATTATCGGAGTTTGCTAATGAGGATGGTTTTGAACTTAACAGCTATTTAACGCACTTATTCGAATATTTTTCCAGTCTATCAAAAACTGAAGTTGCAAAAATCGAGCCAACCCCGTGATTGTTTTAAGGGGCTGGCTCTTTTTTGTTGCAGGCCAATCCTATTAATAGTAGGACAATTTAATGACTACTTTTCCTTTTTTATCAACAAAACCCGCTTTTCCGTTTTTCTTCACGTAAACCAGCCCCTCTTTGAAAGAGCGCACTTCGTCATACTGAGGGGTGATGGCGATTTTCCCTTTAGCATTCATAAAACCATATTTACCTTTATACTCAACAAGAGCTAAATAATAATCGCTCTTGTAAAAAGGCTGAATGTCGCTATATTTCGGTTTGACAAGGACTTTCCCTGTTGACGCCAGGAGTCCATATTTTGACCCTTTCTTCACTCGAATCAAGCCTTTATATTGGAACGGATCGAGTCGGTCATATTTAGGTTGAATGAAAACTTTACCTTTGCCGTTCAGCGCGCCTTCTTTGTTATCCTTTTTAAAAATAACAAAATCATCCGTAAACTGTCCATCTCCATAGGTTGCAAGTCTTAAATAATCATAGGTTGGCTTAACGATCACTGTCCCCTTTTCATTTGCAACACCATATTTATTATTTTGTCTAATAATCGCTAAGCCTTTTTTATTAAACAAACTAATCGAGTCGTAACTAAAATCGAGGATCACTTGACCTTGTTTATTTATCATTCCATACTTTCCGTTTTTAGCCACAACAGCCGCGTTTTGCCAAAATTCATAAAGTGCGCTTCCATCACCATCGTAGGCTTCCTCATACTGGGGTTGAATAATTACTTTTCCAGTTGTATCTAGATAGCCCAGCTTTCCATTTGTGATAACTGGAGCTAAACCTCTTCTAAACACACTAACCGAATCATAAACCGGTTCAGCAATAATATTCCCCTTGCTGCTAATAAAGCCCCATTTTCCGTTTAATCTCGTTTGGGCAAAACCATTAAAAACCTCAGATATCCCATCATATTTGGGGGTAACAATTGTTTGACCACTTGCGTTAATGATTCCATATTTCCCATCATTTTTTACTTTAAATAACCCTTTAGCAAAAGGGGTTATGGATGTATAAGCTGGGGTTATGATGACCTTCCCTTGCTTATTGATTAATCCTTCCTTTTTATCTTGGGAGACGGTAAAGACTCCATTCGTGTTATCTGTAATCTCATCATAGGTTGATGGAAGGATAATCTTGCCCTTTGCGTCGATGATTCCAAACTTACCGTTGCTTTTGTAGTAGGCAACACCATTATGGAAATCGCCAATCGTTTCATATTTTGGTTTCACAATCGTTTTACCAGATGTGCTGATCAATCCATACTTACTGTTCTTTATAACGATGATTGGATTATTCAAGCCAACCTCTGCAAAATCATACTGCGGTTTAACAATGACTTTTCCCTTTTGATTTATGAACCCGTACTTATTATTCTTTTTCACGCGTAATAAATTGGTTCGCTTGGATTGATCGATCGCTTGGTATAGTGGTTTAATGGCAACCTTCCCTTTTTTATCGAGCATTCCATACTTGCCATACTGCTTAAATAAAACGAGACCATTGGTAAATTCAGTACCAAGGACCTTCTTACTTGTAGCTGCATAAGTGGTCGATTGTGCCGTACCCATAAGCAAGCTAAATAGAATCATAGCAACGAGCCAAACCTTCAAATGATTTTTCATATGTCCCCCCCTTTTTTCATCCAAATTATAGCATTTAGTTCCTAAATTTATCCATTATTATTTATTGCACTTTTTTGGTGTTAATTACATTTTGGGTGTCAGGCACCTTGTGAAATTTTCACAGGGTGCCTGACACCGATTTTTTGGGTATAATAGTGAAATATGGATTTTTACAAAAATTTGACTGGGTTTGGTAAAGGGGGTTGTGGCTTTGGAGTCGACACCTGCAAGTGAGAAGATTGAGCTTTTTGGGGATCAGGTGCGGGAATTGCTGCACCCAACGGTGACGGAGGATGCGCGGCTGGTTCAGAAGGGTTTGATGTTGTACCGGCAAGGGCTGGTGAAGCAAGTACAGATATGGGATAAGCAGATTACGGCGATGGTCCAGGATGTGACGCCGTGTTATGTGAAGTTGAATTTTGAGTTTTTGTCGCAAAGTGAGTGTACGTGTCCCGCCGAGGGCTTTTGCCGGCATCAGATGGCAGTGTTTTTTGCAGCGTATGCCAGGGTCGGTAGTGTAACTGATTGGGTGGCCGAGTGGCGCGAGCCGATGCAGGAGTCGAAGTCAATTTCAAGCTGGGGTTTGCAGACGGCGAAGGATTTGATTAAGGCGAATGGGTCCTCAAAGCCAGATTATGGACGCTGGGTCCATTCGTTTGAGGTCAGTTTTGATACGCTGCTGGCGACGAAGAAGTACACGAGTCCGTATGTAATTCCGGAGTTGTTTGGAATTTATGAGCGCCGGATTCATGCGAGTGCGCCAGTAGAGCAGGAATGGCGCCTGCTGTATGAGTTGGTCGGGATTGTCGTGTCGTTTCGAAAGTTGGCTCGATTGAGTGATCAGCTAGGTCATGATGACGATACAGTGAAGCGGGCTTATTTGCATTTGTTCCATAATTTGATGGATGATGCCGAGGAGCTATCGATTAAGATTGGCACACAGTCGCTGCCGTTTGATTTTGATGAGTTTGTTGATAATTTGCGGGCGGACACGTTTGAGCTGCTGACCTGTACGCAGGGGTTGGAGTATGAGCGGATTTTCTTGTACCGGCTGTTGTGGATTCATTTTTTCAAAAAGAAGGCCTGGCGTGAAGAAGAGTTGGTGAGGATTCAGGCACGGCTGAAGGAACTGCAGGATTGGGAGAGCCCGGCGCCATTAATGCTGGCTGGGATTCATTTGAATTTCTTGCTTGGAGATGATGAGGCAGCCCTGAAGTTGGTCCGACCCTTTAGTGATGCCGAGATTGCGCCATATCTTTTGTTTTGGATTGAGTACTTATCGGGGCTGAAGGCGTGGAAGCGTGTCGGCGCGGTTATTGAGTTATTTTTGCAAAAAGTGAAGGGTTATTTGGAATGGCTCGGCGGTTATCATAGTTGCTCGACATTTGTTCGGAATGCACTGAGGGCGGTGGCGCCTTATTGTGCGGAGAGTGACCGGGTGGATTTGTATGAGCGCGCGCTGCTAGCGATGCTTCCCTATAGTTTTGGCGATTATGAGCATGTGTTGTTTGAACGGAAGCAGTATGACCGCTGGGGCGAACTGCAGGCGTTTATTGGTTTGGATTATTATGAGCTGCCGAAGGACCGGTTGAAACTGATTGAAAAGGAGCGGCCTGAGGTGCTTCTGGGGATGCTGCATCAGACGGCGCAGAAGGAGATTGATCAGAAGAACCGGTCAAGTTACCGTTTGGCTGTGCGGCACTTGAAGAAACTTCGGACGCTTTATAAGAAGTTGAAACGGGTCGATGATTGGGAGTATTTCTTGGATACATTGCTGGAGCGGACGAAGCGGCTGCGGGCGTTTCATGAGGAGTGTAAGCGGAGTAAGTTGATTGAGGGCTAGCGATAAAGAAGGTGCCGATATTGCTGGCACCTTTTGTTTTTGGCCTTTGACTCGGGTCTTGCTGGCTCGCACTTATTTGAATGATCAATCAATTTTTTATAAAAAAGGAGACAGTTTCAAATGACTACTTCTGAAAAGTATTTAAGGACTTGCGATCAAGGACACCAATTTTATAAAAGCAGCGACTGTCCGACCTGTCCAACGTGTGAGAACGAACGCAAACCAGCAGATGGATTTCTTTCAGTCCTCTCGGCACCAGCAAGACGGGCATTAGAAAACAACGGGATAACTACTTTGCAGCAACTATCCACGTTGACTGAAAAAGAGATTTTGCAATTTCATGGCATGGGACCAGCTTCATTACCTAAACTTAGGTCCGCTTTGAAGGAAAATGGGTTAGCATTCAGGGAGTAAAATCACTACCAGTCCTGGATTTGTGAAGAATCTCCATGTCTTGATACATACATGAAGCTCGCTATTGTATTGCGGGCTTTTTCTTGTTTTTATTTGCTGTCATTTTTTCTAAAATCATCAGAATAATAGGCGCCGGTATCACTTTAAAGTGATCTATTTCAATTCCGAACATCCCGCTTTCAAGATAATTCAGGCATCGCCCTCCTCTAACCAAGCATTTTTGGTTATAATAAAGAAATATGGATTTTTCTGTGAACTTATTGGGGACATTGTGGGTGTCAGGCACCAACCGTGGACACTTTTGGAATTCTGTCCATTTGTCACGGACTTTTTCTGGTTTAGTATGGATTTTATTTAGGTATATGGATATTGATTTATATATTATTTTTATTTGGACAATTTCCGTTGGGTTTAGTGCAATATTATTATGGTTTTGTACGAATTTAGGGGTTTATGTGCAATTTTTTATATGTTTTGTACGATTTTTAAGGGGTTTTGTACAATTAGACATTATTTGGAAACCTCCAGCTAGTAAAATAGCCTATGATGTTCTTTTCCCCCACTAAAAGGAGTTTTGTATCGATGCTTAAAACAAGGTTTATGAAGTTGCTGACAACCAAAATCGGGGAAGGCCGTTTTCTTCTTACTGCTGAGGATGAACAAGGTCGTGTGATGAGTCCATTTAGGTGGAAGAATCTCGTTTTCAGCAGTCATGAAGAAAGCTTCTTTGGTACGCTCCTTGAGACGGAGACCATTAATGATGTCGAAGGTGTCGTTGTGAGCAGTTGGCATTTGGTCTCGCTTTTTGCCAAGGAGTCATTTAATCGATTTATCGATTGGGATTGGAATGAACAATCCGAGATTTGCCTTGCGGCCGGCCTTGCGCTTTATGAAGGAATCCTCGAAAAAGATTGGCTGCCGGACTTTTCGGTCTGGGAGCATGGCGATTTCCGCTGGAAACTTCCTGAACGCGTCAAGGATGAGTTCGACCCATCATTTTGGGAGCAAATGATTGAAGAACCCGGCATGGATGATGATTCGACGGATCCCAACCTTTGGATGACCGGATCTCAGCTCGGGACGACTAAAAACTACATTTCCGACTTGTACAATGATGCCCTGGATGGCTACTTGACGCGGAATGCCGCGATGAAGGAGCTATTTGGACCGAAGCTCGACTTGCTCCGTAAACAAAATATTTCCGGAAGTGAACTTGCTCGCTATTTTGATGAAGAAAGCTGGCTGGAATGGGTCGGGATTAAGGAAAGCGACACGCCGTTTACGATTGGGCTCCGCCTAGATGAACCGCTTGATGGTGAAGGCGCATGGAGCCTGGATTTATTTTTACGAGGAAAGAAAAATGTTGATGATGTTTATGATGTTGAGGGTTCCGCGAAGATCCCAGCGAAGTGGCGGCCATTTTTGGAAAAAGTCGACCGTGAGCGGGAACGGTGGGTCCGCTTGATTCCGTGGTTAGGCGAAGATGGCTTTTTCAAAACGCATCTAAGTGAGGAAGAAGCGTGGATGTTTTTGACGGAGGCAAGTGAGACGCTGGTAGCCTTGGATGTCGAAATCCTCCTCCCTTCTTGGTGGCAGGCGATGAAGAATGCCAACTTGAAGGTGAAAGCGTCGCTAAAAGGTACCTCGAGCCACCGGCCATCCTTTGTCGGACTTCAGGCTATGCTTGATTTTAACTGGCGCTTTTCGATGAATGGTGTCGACCTGTCCGAAGATGAGTTTGGGAAACTTGTCGAAGAAAAAAGACGTCTTGTCTTTATTCGCGGCCGCTGGGTGAAGCTGGACCCGCAGTTTATTCGACATATTCAAGATATGATGAAACGTGCCGAAAAAGAAGGCTTGCATGTCCGCGATTTGCTTGAGCAGGAATTGATGGAGACAGAAGTGACCGAGGATGAGCTCGAGAATCCAAAGGCATTTGCCAAAATTCAAATTGAATTGAACCGACAATGGAAGCAGATGGTTAAGCAGCTGTCGGAAGTGAACGAAATACCACTCGAGGATGTACCGTCTGGTTTACAGGGAGAGCTCCGACCGTACCAGCAACTCGGCATGAGTTGGCTCTGGTTCCTGCGCCAATATGGATTTGGCGCCACCCTTGCTGATGACATGGGACTCGGGAAAACCGTCCAGCTCCTCTCCTATTTATTGAAGGTGAAAGAAGTGGTCGGTGATGAGTTAACGCTGGTGCCTGACACCCCAAATGAGGTGAAAAAGCGCCGCAAAAAAGATGAAGATGCTACCGTTGAGCCTGCTGTTAAGGTTCCGACGAAAGCTGCGCTGATTATTTGCCCGACTTCTGTGCTCGGGAACTGGCAGAAGGAGATTGAGCGGTTTGCTCCAGAGATGAATGTGTATCTGCATTACGGGTCGAATCGTCTGAAGGAGGAAGCTTTTGTCGAGAAGGCGAAAGATGCCGATATTGTTTTAACTTCCTACGGGCTTAGTCATATCGATTTGGTTGAGTTCGAATCGCTGATTTGGAGTTCGATTGCCATCGATGAAGCACAGAACATTAAAAATGCCCAGACCAAGCAGTCGAAAGCGGTACGCAGGCTGCGCGGCCGCCACCACATTGCCCTAACAGGGACTCCGATGGAAAACCGCTTATCTGAGCTGTGGTCGATCTTTGATTTTACCAATCATGGCTACCTTGGCAGCTTGGGGCAGTTTCAGAAAAAGTTCGTGATTCCGATTGAAAAGGATGAGAAGAAAGAAAAGGTGCAGCAGCTGCAATCATTAATTCGGCCGTTCTTGCTGCGCCGCACGAAAAAGGATGAAGAAGTTGCGTTGAATCTCCCTGATAAGCTGGAGCAAAAGGAATATTGTCCGCTTACGGCTGAACAGGCGTCGTTATACGAGCAGCTGATCCATGATACGTTCGCAGAAATTGAGAAACTCTCTGGCTTTGAGCGCAAAGGGTTAATTTTACAAATGCTAAGCCGGTTGAAGCAGTTGTGTAACCACCCTGCTCTCTATCTGAAGGAAAAGTCGGCTGGGCGTGAACTGCTTGAGCGTTCGAATAAGTTGGAAAAACTTGTTGAATTAATTGATGCGGTTTTAGAACAGGGCGAAAGCTGTCTGATCTTCACCCAATATATCGAAATGGGTGAAATGATTCGAAGCACCTTGAAGAAGAAATTTGGCATCGAAGTGCCGTTTTTGAATGGTAGTGTGGCGAAGGCGAAGCGTGACGAGATGATTGAGCAATTCCAGAACCAGGAGTTCCCGGTGTTCTTGCTGTCATTGAAGGCCGGCGGAACCGGGCTGAATCTGACGGCGGCCAATCACGTCATCCACTATGATCGCTGGTGGAATCCGGCAGTTGAAAATCAAGCCACTGACCGCGCCTATCGTATCGGGCAATCTCGCTTTGTCCACGTGCATAAGATGATTTGCACGGGAACACTTGAAGAAAAGATTGACGCAATGCTGGAGAAAAAGCAATTCCTGAATGACCAAATTATCCAAAGTGAGAACTGGATCACCGAGTTATCGACCGATGAACTTAAGGACTTGGTGTATCTGGGGTGATGTTGGTGGTCTTGGTGGTGTTGGTGGTGTTGGTGGTGTTGGTGGTGTTGGTGGTGTTGGTGGTGTTGGTGGTGTCAGGCACCGTCCGTGGACAATCGATCCCTCTTGTCCATATTGAGAGGACATAAAAATGGTGTCACGCACCACTATGTTATAAAGAGGATAAAGCCGCAATGGTTTTATCCTTTTTTTGTTGGTATTTATGCTTGAAACGTTGGTAAGATATTTGCCTTAACTCTCTCACTTTTCTGTATAATTTTGCTATTCCGCGTATTTTGTAACCGCTTTTATGTGAATGGATTCACAAGTATAATAGAGACATAAGAATCCATTAACCCATTATAGGGAGGAAATTATGATGCTTACAGACTTTTTGTTTGAGCTTAAAAACTGGTGGTTTGGCGAAACATTTGATGAAGTCGAGGAATTTGAGCGCCTAGAGTCCAAACATACCAGGGTTCACCATGATGAAAATATTTACGAAATCATCCGAGTCCATTAATTAACCTTTTACGCCAAGTAAGCCTTCTTGTTAAGAAGGCTTCTTTTTTGACCACTAGAATGTTTTTTACAGAATAACGGTGTCCTTCTAAACGTTTCTATTCGCGTTTATTTTTGCTGAAAGAGTACTATAGAATTTCTGTGGTTCATCAAGACGGAGATGGGCTTTGGTTACTTTTTTCTTAAAGCCATAAATGAAGCTTGCTTCGAGAGGATGAAAGAACTCGACTTCAAACATGGGTTTTTCTTTAAAAAAATCAGCAGCGCCCCCATCGAAAACTTGTTTAGCTTCTTCTTTTGATAATGTTTCAGGACCATCGTAAGGATGAATACTTTTAATTTCCTCTAGCGGTATAATTAACTGTTTCATGAGTCCAACCTGCAGATACAGATGCCAATCCGTGATCATGATCGGGCAATGCCGAATTGCTTGGATTTCTGCTAGAAAGAATAACAAGGTATACACATTTAAGACGAGCGCGATGATGGCAACAAGCGGGCTCCACGAATGAAGGAGAAAATGAAAGCCTACAGATTCCAACACAAGGGCGTGAATGAGCATGACGTATAGCGTAATTGTGCCGGTTTTTTTATGGTAGGTGTACATGCGTTTATCAAGTGTGGCTGGTTTCCTACGCCAAGAAAATAGGCTGTAATAATACATCTTCACGTCAGTGAAAAAAATTTCTTGGACCCTAGTTGGTTTGAGGTTCTGATCCCATGCTTTTTTCATTCGATAGGTGAAAGTGGGAAATTCGCTTTCAGACTTGCGGTAACTTTTGACGATCGCAGGTATTTTTGCCAGCAATTGAATGACGACGTAAAGTTCGAGCAGGAAAAAAGCAGCTTCGCCGGCTAATAGGATATATTTTACAAAGGAATAGGCTGACAGGAGGTGATGCGGAATTACTATGACCGCAGCGCCGTATCCCAACAGCATCACTGGGAGTAGATATTTTAGGGAATAGCGTTTTCTGATGATGAAGAAGTACACGAGTAACGGTATGGTGATGATGAAATCAAATAATGAACCTAATGCCATTCCTGTTGGGATTGGTCCTAAACTTTCAAGGCGGTAAATCAGGAAGTTGGAACATACTACTAAGGCGAGAATGAAGCTGAACCAGAACCATTTTTTTATTGGTAGAGTCATCTTTTCTAACCTCCTTTGCTAATAATATTTTAACATAAATATCCATTTATAGTGGTTACTTTGCACTATAAATATCATGAATATCTATCTATTGAGCCCGAAGCAAAAAGGGCCTTTAGCTGGCCCCTTGGAGATTACTCTTTCACTCCCATCACGCGAATTCGCTTATAATCCGCGATCCATGTACCGTTCTGATATAAGTCATCTCTTAAATTTTTGGTGGATTCTGATATGATGCGCTCTTTGGATTCGGTTGTGAGGCCATCCAGCATACTAGCGGCGAACATCTCAATCCAGTTTCGCAACCCGTTTTCTCCGTTTAATGGTGTAGGCCGATCGAAATGTTGGGCATGGGTGACTCGAAATCCGACTTGTTCCATTAATGAGGTGTATTCACCGATGCTAGGGTAATACCAAGGAAATTGCTCGGTTTGATAGCTGGTTCCTAATTGATGAATAAGTTCTTTGGTGATTTTTTGGACGTTGCCCTTCCCGCCGAATTCTGCGACAAATCGGCCGCCAGGTTTTAAGGCTTGATAAATGGATTGCAAGGCCTGTTTCGGAGTTTTCACCCAATGCAGTGTGGCATTAGAAAAAACGGCATCGAATTCGTTTCTGTAATTCATGGTTGCAGCTTCCTGCACCCTAAAGGTTAGACCTGGATACTTTTTTTGTGCCTGCTGGACCATGTTTTCGGATTTATCTATCCCAATTATGGTTGCGCCCATCTGTTTCATTTGGTTGGCCAGATCCCCAGTCCCACAGCCAAGGTCGAGAACTTTTTCACCCGGCTTCAGTGCTAGCCATTGAAGCAAATTCCCGCCAAAATGCGAAACAAATGCATGCTGTTGATCATATAAACTAGCATTCCAGCTATCTTTCGTAACTCTATTGGACATCCTTCCCCACCCCTTAATTTCAATTTTTTAATAATTATAACAAAATATTGGGAAAGATAACCACAAATGTGTCCATGTGCGGTGCCTGACACCTGGTTTCGGTAAATGAAGCAGCGCTCCTTTTACCGAAAGAGGCGATTTTTCCCTTGAACGGTAAATGCAGCAGCGCTCCTTTTACCGCAAGTGACGATTTTTCCCTTGAACGGTAAATGCAGCGGGACTCCTTTTACCGAAAGTGACAATTTTCCCCTTGAACGGTAAATGCAGCGGGACTCCTTTTACCGTAAGTGACAATTTTTCCCTTGAACGGTAAATGTAGTAGCTTTCCTTTTACCGCAAGTGACGATTTTTCCCTTGAACGGTAAATGAATGAATAAAAAAACGACCAATCTTCGAATGAAAATTGGTCGATTCATAATATTCTAAAATACTTAGAAATCAAAGTTGTCGGGGTCTGGGCCGACGCGGTGGTTTTGGTTCAACTCGTTGATTCGGTGCATGTCCTCTTGCGTGAGTTCGAAGTCGAATACTTGTGAGTTTTCGATGATTCGGTGTTCTTTTGTTGATTTTGGGATGGTGATGACGCCATTTTGCAGATCCCAGCGTAAGATGATTTGGGCAACTGATTTATTGTATTTAGAAGCAAGTTCCACCAATACCTCATTGTCTAATAATTGACCTTGCATTAATGGTGACCAGGCCTCCATCTGAATCCCGTTCTCGCGGCAGAATGTTTGAACCTCTTTTTGAGTTAAGCGCGGATGGTATTCAACTTGGTTCACCATTGGCTTGATTTCTGCGTCCTTCAAAAGGTCTTCCAGGTGGTGTACTTGGAAATTGCTGACCCCAATCGCTTTCACTCGTCCTTCTTTGTAAAGAGTCTCTAACGCTCTCCACGCTTCCTTGTATTTTCCAGCTACTGGCCAGTGAATGAGGTAGAGGTCCAAGTACTCTAAACCTAGCTTATCTAGGCTTGTTTGATACGCTGCTAAGGTTGATTCGTAGCCAAGGTCAGCATTCCAGACCTTTGATGTAACGAATAAATCTTCTCTAGCGATGCCGGATTCTTTAATCCCTTGTCCTACTCCCTCTTCATTTCCATAAATGGACGCCGTGTCAATGCTGCGGTAACCATGTTTAATTGCCGTTTTCACCGCGTTCACTAACTCCGGTCCTTCCTCAACCTTAAAGACACCCAGGCCAAACCATGGCATTTTTACCCCATTATTTATTGTTGTTGTACTTTGTAAATTGTTTATCATTTTTAATACCTCCAATTGTATTTTGTTAATTCACGCAACTGTCCTACTCACGAGGACAGTTGTGCTTTTGTGGTGCCTGACACCACTGACTCTGCGTCTTTCTTTTCTAGTGCTCGGCTCACCCCTGTTAGGATGGCCGCAGCGAATACCATTAATGCTCCGATCCATGTGGTGTGGATGAGTCCTAGCGTATCAGTGATAGTGCCGCCTAGGTAGGAGCCGATGGCGATTCCTGCGTTGAAGGCGGCGATGTTGATGGCGGAGGCTACATCGACTGCACTTGGGACGTAGCGTTCCGCGAGGATGACCACATAGACTTGCAGTCCTGGTACGTTCATAAAGGCGAGCAATCCCATAAAAATAATCGTGATTAAGCCCGCAATTTTAAACGGTGCGGTGAACATTAGGACAAGCAGAACAACAGCTTGCACAATAAACATATAAAATAGCGATCCAATAGGATTGCGGTTCGAGAGCTTGCCGCCCATCATGTTGCCAATGGCGATCGCCAATCCGTACGCCAATAGAATTATCGCAATTGAACTCTCGTTAAATCCGGTTATTTCCTGTAGCAATGGTGACAAATAAGTAAAGACAACAAATGTCCCGCCATACCCCAGGGCCGTGATGACGAATAAAAGTAGGAGTCGGCCATTGGTCAGGAGTTTGACCTGGTCTCGCATGCTGGTCTGGGTTCCTTTTTTCAAAAAGGAAGGTATGAGAATCCAGTTGGCGATGAAGCCGATGACTCCAACGATGACGATAAGGATGAACGCAAGCCTCCAGCCGTATTGTTGGCCGATGAATGTACCGAATGGCACGCCTGTGACGGTGGCGACGGTAAGGCCGGAGAACATGATTGAGATGGCGCTCGCGCGGCGGTTGGCCGGGACGAGGTCGGCCGCGATGGTAGAGCCGATCGACATGAAGACACCATGTGATAGAGCCGAAATCACTCGGGCGGCGAGCAATACGCTTATGGTTGTCGCGCTCGCGGCTATTCCGTTACCAATGATGAAGACAATCATGATCCATAATAATAGGGTTTTACGTGACATGCGCGATGTCATTGATGTCAGCACTGGTGCTCCGAATGTGACCCCGAGGGCGTATAGGGAGACGGTCAGTCCCGCGGTGGTGACGGGTATGTGCAAGTCTTGGGCGATGAGCGGCAGCAATCCGACGCTGATAAATTCGGTGGTGCCGATTGCAAAGGCGCTGACGGCTAAGGCCAGCAGTGCGAATGTGCTTTGCTGTTTATTTAAAGACATAAATGTTCCTCCTCATTTGTGTAGGTTTATTTAAAAAGGTATGATTGTTTTCATCCGGCAAATGTTATTATGGAGGATATCTAAGATTATCGGAAGTACGCACTTTAAAGTGATATAGGTACCTGACAGTGCTATAGGTACTTTTTGGTACCTATCTGCCTGTCCGCTTGTCTTTGAAATGAGGAGGAAAGAGAAGATGGAGAAGAAAAAATATAATATATCGGTTGAAGCGACGCTTGAGGTGATTGGCGGGAAGTGGAAGTGTGTGATTCTCTGCCATTTGACGCATGGAAAAAAGCGGACGAGTGAATTGAAGCGACTGATGCCGAATATTACGCAGAAAATGTTGACGCAGCAGCTGCGGGAGCTGGAGGACGATGGCGTAATTAATCGGATTATTTACAATCAGATTCCCCCAAAAGTGGAGTATGAATTAAGTGAGTACGGCCGGAGTCTGGAGGGGATCTTGAATTCGCTCTGTACATGGGGCGAGAATCATATTGAGAGGGTTTATGGGGATAAGTTCTCCGTATTAGAGAAAAGTGTTTTGAATGATCATCTTAAATAAATGGTGTCAGGCATCATTTATTATTTAGCACTAGTGGCAATGGTGTCATCGGTGTCAGGCACCACATTTTAGCGCCAATGCCGATGCCAAAGGAGAAAGGCCATAGGCCGCTATCGCGGACTGTGGCCCTATTTTTTATGATTGGATATATGGTCGTTCTTTTAGATGGTCGGTATGCTCCAGCATGTGCATGTAAAAAAGTTCGTAGCGGACCCAGCGGAGTGGGAATGAAAATGCAACTTCGTTTTTCTTGTTATAGATGAGAACGTGCTTTTTGCTATACTCTACTTTTTTGATCTCATGCAAGCCGATGGTGTGCTGCTTCGCTCCGTTTTCCATCACTAGCTGCTGGCCAATGACCTGGATTTTTCTTTTCTTATTTTTAGTAAGTTCATAAAGACACATCGCACCACCGATAACAGTTAGTGCCACTAAGATAAGAATCCCGTCTTTCGGAAACCCTGTTACCGCTTCTTTAATCCAGTGAACCACCGCGAGGCCGAGGAAGAACCAGGCACCCCGACTTAACCGCGGCGAGCTTTCAAAGTAAATACTGGACTCATGTTCTTCCTTTTCCTCTGCTCTCTTTTTGAAAAAAGCGGCTTTATGTTCTTCGATGCTGGCTGAATCCCATTCGACAAAATCAGTATAGCTGCCGTCCCATAATTCGGCCGTATCGTCTCCATCCTCAAGCGCATAGCCGCCTGCCCAGCCCACGTATCGGGTCCCGATATGCATGAAACTCAGCAAATAATAGCGTATCGGCTGGCGATATGTGTTTTCCGTTTCGATCGTATCGATGACCTGAATGTCTTCCGGAAAGCGGATGACTCCCTCCTCTTCCTCAGGCAGGTTGATAATCGTCGAAAAGAGTCTCGTCTTCGCCAAATGCGGCTGCTTTCCTTTCGTGATAGGATACAGATGCTCTAGATTCCTTTCCTTTAACTCCCAATAAACCATTTCTGCACTCTCAATATGCTCTGCTGCTTCTATGAGCGTGTTCTGTTGATACGGAAGGTTTTTGGCCACGCATACCAACAGCGCCTGCGTTTTTATCAACGGATCGCGGAAGGTCATGGCCTGCTCCAACTCGACACCGATGTCGGCTGAAAAATAATATTCCATTAAGCTAATAAATAATTTCATTTTTGTTCGGACTGCAAAATAGCTATCCTTCCAAGCGGTATAAACAAATTTGCTCGAAAAATCAGCGTCAAATTTCAGATACTCCTGTTTCTCTACGTGATAATCTTTGAGCAATGACGGAAGGATGACCTCCCTCTTATAGCCTTTTTCTAGACCTGAGTCGTTCAGTGACAATACTAAACTATAAAGCAACAATTTATAATGCTCTGTATTAAGTTTGTCGAGGGTTTTATCAAGGATTCCCTTAATCAGCATCGGATAAGGATCCAGTTCATTGATTGGAATATGGAATTCCTCGGTCTGGATTAACTCGACGATTTTTTCCTCAAGTATATAAAAAATATCCTCGTCTTCTGTTGTGAGCAGCATTTCAATTGCCCGCTCTTTTGCCCGCATGTCTAAGTCGTCAAAATGCTTGAGGAGCCCTTCCACCACTTCCGGCATCGGAAAATCGCAGACAAAGTCAATGAGATAAAAGGAGGGATTGTCCCAGCGATCGACAGGCTCAGGAAATCTGGATGCCGCCGTTTTGATCATATCCTTTAATACATCGATTTGAATCTCGAGTCCTTCATCCAGTTTATATTGAAAAAGCTGGTCAAGCGCTTCAAATCTCTTTTGAGGATCCTCACTTTTTACCTTACTTAAAATCGAACGCAATTTTAACTCATTCACTTAACTAATCCCTCTCTTATACTACCGATTTATAACAATATGAATTAATTTTATTTCATAAAAACAAAATCAGCAACGATTGGGTCTCAGGCACCGCACCGACATAAAAAGACCTAACAGTTTCCTGTTAGGCCTTGATTTTAGTCTAGTACGATGATTTTTATGGTTTTTCTGCCCCATTGGATGCATTGGGATGTGGTTGGCAGTAATACGTCGATTTTATGGCCTTTGATTGCCCCGCCTGTGTCGCCTGCAACAGCAATGCCATAGCCTTCAACCCAGACTTTTTTTCCAAGTGGAATGACTCTTGGGTCGACGGCAATTAATTTCATATTTGGATGTTTCCTAATATTGTAGCCAGCTGCCGTAATGTGGAAGGATTCTTCCGGGCTGTATGCAGTCGCAGTCACATACATTTCCTTCCCATTGATAGCCGCCGCAGTTGTTTCTTTATTTGAAGTCGGCGCCGGTTTTGCTTTTGAAGCTGTAGTACGTGTCTTAGTACGGGTCTTCGCCTCTTCTTGATCACTTTTGATTTTGGCTTGAATATCCTTTAGTTGTGATTCAATGCCTGCCTTTTCCTGCTCGGCAAGCGCCATTTGTTTAAGGATTTGACTATATTTTTGCTGCATTACGGTTAAGGTTTGTTGACTTTTTTGGCTGTTTTGATCAAGTATTTGCTGTTGTTTCGCAAGTTCCTCTTGATCTTCTAATAAAATTTGTTCTTGTCTATCAATCTCTTTTTTGTCTTCCTCAATCTGCAGCAAGTCTGCCTTTTGAGATGTCAAGATATCTTTATCCGCATCCATTAGGGTAGAAACGGCGCTCGCGCGTTGGATAAAATCTGAGATACTATCAGATTCGAAGAATAAATTGATGATGACATTAATATTATCCGTTTGTTGAAGTGAGACAGCTCTCTGCTTCATAATTCCTTTACGGGCAAGGATTTTGTCCTCAAGGACAACAATTTCTTGTTTCTTTTTTTCAATGAGTTCATTCGTAGCGTCTATTTTTTGTTGCGTTTTGGCCATTTCTTCTTTGTTTTTTGTAATATCACTGTACAGGGCATTCAAATCTTGCTGAATTTTTACAATCTCTTGATTAACATTCTGCTTTTCTTGCGCTTTTTGCTCTACTAATCTTTGTTTTTCGGCTAGTTCTTCTTTAGCGTTATGTAGGGCTTCCGTGCTTGTTTGTGCATATGTAACCATAGACCCCGATACTGATAATATGATTGTAAGTAACATGAGAATGATACGCTTTCTTGTCGTTTGCATACACTTTCTCCTTTCCTTAGTACTCTATTTATACCAGAAGAATGTGCCAGTAATGTTACAAAAATATTAAAAGTACATCACTTTTTGTCATATTACACATATTAGTGTCAATTCTGTGTCATAACAGTGTTAAATTTTAGGGCTCAAATTACATTGAATTTTCTTACTCTCCGAGAGTGCACTGTTTGGTTTGTCCTTCGCTAGTCTCTTCTTTCCATTCGGGAATTCGGTTAAAAAAGACACCTTGTCCCCTTCTTTGATGGCAAAGTGGGTGAGGAACTCAAAAACTTCTGTTTCAGTTAAATCATTATTTTCTTTATAGATTTGTAAGGAATGCTGCTCGTACGTAATATGAATTTCGGAATTAAAGCTATGGATGGGAATAATTGCTTTCTTATGAAATGGAATAGATTGATAAGGAGTAACCTCATATGTTTGGGGCGACCGAGTTGAGAGTTGGACTGCATCAAAAAAGCTTGGTTTACTGTCGATTTCTATTTTCTTCTTTCTAGTTGGTTTGCCAATAAATATTATTGAGTTTTTCTCCACAAAGATACCTACCTCCATAAAATACAATAATTTACATCACCTAACATTATTCGACGATAACTTACAAATTCCTTTAAGGTGATTTTGTCACTTCTCATATTTTTTCTGGAACGTTCACTATTTTTACATAAATCGATCATAAAGGATTTCCTAATGCCTAAATCAAAGAAGCCGCTGACGAGTTCAGCGGCTTCTTTTTAAAAAAAACAGGGGGGTTTTTCTATTAGTTTATCCCGTTGGAATTTTTTTATACGTGCCAATCACAAAAAAAAATTCCGGCAAGTAACTGCCGGATAAATGGAGATCATCTCGGAGGTGGCATTGATTCTTTATCAAAAAGTGAGTTGCGGGGATAATTTTTGAAAATCCTAAAAACGAAATGGAATTGTTGGTGAAGGTTCGTGTGGATGAGAGGAGTAAATTCTAATGAGGTTGTCTCTTTCCTTGATTTCATGCTGTTGTTCCTTAATAATCCATTCCAGCTGGCTAACGCGTTTCTGGAGGCTGTCAAAATTTTTATTTGAATTTCCAACCATTTTGATTAAACTTTCCAATAATTGCTCGAGGTTTCTGGTCATTTCATCGTTAGACACCAATCGTCATTCCTCCTTTTTTGGAGGAGCTTCCACTTCATGCGGCTGCGGCTTGGAGCTTAGGAACTGTACCGTTTCCGCGACTACCTCTGTGACATACACCCTTTTCCCCTCTTTGTTATCATAGTTCCGCGTCTGCAATCGCCCCGTGATTCCGATTACTGCACCTTTCCGGCAATATTGACACGTATTTTCGGCTGTTTTCCGCCAAAGTGTGCATTGAACAAAGTCAGCTTCGATTTCGCCGTTTTGGTTGCGAAAGTGACGCGACACCGCCAGGGTGACTTGGGCCACGGCCGTCCCTTCTGTCGTCTGTTTTAATTCGGGGTCCCGCGTCAACCTGCCAACAAGTGTGACTTGATTGATCATACCTTCAACTCCTTCTTTGTTTGACGGTACTAGCATAGCCTGTTGGTGTCCTTGTTGTAAAACGGGGAAAAAACCATTATTCGACCGGTTTTTAGAAGATAAACGGTTTTTCAAAGGGGTTTTTGTAAAAAAATGGCTTGTAAATTTTCGGAAAAGCTATCTTCTAAATTTCGACAAAAACTTTTCGACATTTGCTTTAAGTGAACATATGTTATAATTTAGGAAAATGCAATCAGGAGGTTATGATGAAATCTTTTAAATTGTACTCATTAGATGTAGTGGAAGATGATACTTCGATTGAAGTTCCGTTAGTAGATGGCTTAATTCTCAATAAGGAAGACGAGCGCTCCACATGGCTGCTTGAGGCGTATACAGATTTGTCCCTCTATGATTATTTCCAAAAAATTTCCGAGCAAAATCGCGACATTATTATTGAGGCTGTGATTACGAAGAAGGAGAATGCACCTGCTTATTTTCAAACAAATATTGTCTCGCTAACTAAATTTGAAAAGCATATTAGCGTTTTGTTCGAGGGAAGAATCCGCCGGAATAAAAGCGACTATTCTGAGTTATTGCTCGAAAGTCTTCTTCAAAAAGGATTGGAAGGCCCCGCGCTGCTCAACGAATTTAGAGAAAAGATTCAAAGTAAACCGAAGTTAAAAGTGAAGTCGAACAAATAAATCATTAGTGAAGGGACAGGCTAAAGGCCCGTCCCTTTTTTATTGCTGTAAATTACTCGTCTTTATTGTCCGCGTCTCTTCTGTCAATATCATCTTCAATTATTTCTTCTTTTTTGGTGTTGCTGTCCTTTATTGGGTCTTTGTCGGTATCCGTATTTTTGTCCTCTGTGTTCGGATAATGATTGTTTCTGTTGTCTAAATCAAGATTGTCATCATCATACTTGTTTAAATTGTTACGGTTTAAATTGTTGTTATTAAAATTATTATCATTTAAATCGTTACGGTCTAAATTGTTGCGGTTTAAATTGTTGTCATTTAGATCATTATCATTTAGATTGTTATCGACGGCTGGCGGCGGCGGATTTTGGTCATCGTTATCATTATTACAGGCTGTTAACATTCCTGCAGATAAAATTGAACCAGCTAGCAAAAGAAATAACTTTTTCTTCAAAATCATGAACCCCTTCCAAAACAAGTTTTGACCTACCTCATGGGTCTAATTTTAGGTTGCCCAGTGTCTTTCAGATAATTGCTAGCATTTTTTTACATAAAAAAACGACCTGAATTTCTTCCCGGCCGTTTCGTTTTATTTATTCTTTTTTCTCCCCTAAGGCAAATGTGATTTCGGCTTCACATGCCACTTCACCGTCAACGGTTGCAACAGCTTTTCCTTTACCGACAGGTCCGCGCAGACGGATGATTTCTACTTCGAGACGAAGCTGATCGCCTGGTTTGACTTGCTTTTTAAAACGGCAGCCATCAATTCCTGCAAAAAAGGCTAAGCGGCCGCGATTTTCTTCTTTTTTCAACATTGCGACAGCCCCAACTTGTGCCAGAGCTTCAACGATTAATACACCAGGCATGACAGGGTAATCAGGAAAATGGCCATTAAAGAACTCTTCATTGGCACTAACGTTTTTAATTCCGACTGCGCTCTTTCCTTCTTCTACTTCTAAAATTCGATCCACTAAAAGGAATGGGTAGCGATGTGGGATAATTTCTTTGATTTGTTCGATATCTAACATTGGTTAGTACCTCCTACTAGTAACAAGTATTTATTTCTATTCTACTACTTAAGGTATACAAAAAGGAAGGGAATTACATCCCTTCCTCCACTTTTCTTTTTCCTTTTTCAACTAAATCAATAATATGCGTCCATGTGGATTCATTGAATACATCTTTAACATTCCCGCCGCCAAGCATCCCGTATCCAACCATAGCACCCAACGATAAGCTTATGAAAACAAAGACCACTAAAAGAATCAATCGCAGCCAAATGGGAATCAGGCGGATTCTGACCCGTTGATGTTTATTAGAGACATTCTTTTCTTTGTCTTTCGCGGTGGCATCTTTCGACCTTTTTGCCTCACGGCTTTTATTCTTCGCATTTAAAGCTTCCCGTTTTTTTACCTTTTTTTCACGTTTCTCGGCTTTCGCTTGTTTCGCAGCATCCCTTGTGCCTTGTACCACTGCTTTTGCAGGTTTTGCTGCAGTCTTAGTGACTACTGACGCCGCTTTTACCGCACCCTTTGCAATTGATACCGCGGGTTTTGCAGCGCTTTTCGTTACGCGAACGGTTTCTTTGGCTTGTATCGCAGGAGCATCCTTTGTTTGTCGTACCTCTTTTTTGGCATCTTTCACTGCGTCCTCTGTTCTTTGCGCCTCGTCCTTGGATGGTTTCGCTGCGTCCTTATTCCGTTGCTGCGCTTCGGCTTTGGCCCGCTTATATTCTTCTCTCGTACTGTATTCTTGATTTGGATTATTTATAGACATTTGTTAATTCCCCTTTAACTGAAATCCGCCCATTTATTTTTATCTGCATGGGAGATCCCGGACCCAGTGAGTTATACATATTATAACCAATTTTTCTTTTCAACTCTTATAGCTGGTTTATTTGGATTTATTTTTACAATTACTCATTCATTATTCTATTATAAAAAATAAATTCAAAATACTCATCAATTTTTTACAGGAAATAGTCTATAAAGGTAGAAATTACTCAAATTCTGTCGTTTTTTAAAGAAATTTCTATCGAAGTCCAAAGAAAAAAGCCCAATGACTAAGGCTTGTCCTGCCTGCTTCATTAGACTTTTTGTATCCCGCTCTTTTGAGGTATGATGTCTTACAACACCAAACCTAAAAGGGCCGCTAAGATTCCTTGTCAACTTAATTCCACTTGCAGGGACAATTTTTCAGAAAGGATCATCCAAACTTCCGACTTGGAATCTTGTCGATATTGTCAAGCATAATTCCTGTTCCAATCGCGACACAATCCATTGGATTTTCGGCCACTAGGACGGGAACTTTTAATTCTTCTGCTAATAACATGTCGATGCCATGCAGCAATGCGCCGCCACCTGTTAAAATAACGCCGCGGTCGATGATGTCAGCTGATAGTTCTGGCGGAGTGCGTTCCAGCACGCTTTTTGCAGCCTGTACGATTACAGCAACTGATTCACGTAATGAACCTTCGATTTCTTCGGAACGAACTGTGATGGTACGCGGCAGACCGCTTACCATGTCACGTCCGCGGATTTCCATTTCTTCCGAGCGTGAACCTGGGAATACAGTCCCGATGTTGATTTTAATATTTTCAGCTGTGCGCTCACCGATCAAGAGCTTGTATTCGCGCTTAATGTAGTTGAGGATTTCCATGTCGAACTTGTCACCGGCCATTTTAATGGAGGAAGAAGTCACGATATCGCCCATTGAAAGAACAGCTACATCCGTCGTTCCTCCTCCGATGTCCACTACCATGTTTCCGCTCGGTTGGAAAATGTCCATTCCCGCACCAATCGCTGCAACCTTTGGTTCTTCTTCTAAATAAATCTTTTTCCCGCCGCTCTTTTCAGCAGCTTCTTTGATTGCCTTCTGCTCTACACTTGTAATATTCGTTGGGCAGCAAATCAAAATGCGCGGCTTCGATAAAAAGCCTTTAACGTTTAACTTATTAATAAAATGCTTCAACATTGCTTCGGTTACATCAAAGTCAGCGATCACACCATCTTTAAGCGGGCGGATCGCGACGATGTTCCCAGGTGTCCGACCAACCATGCGGCGAGCTTCTTCACCAACAGCAAGTACGCGATTTGTATTTTTGTCAATTGCCACTACGGACGGCTCATTTAATACGATTCCACGGCCTTTTACGTGAATTAGCACGTTAGCCGTTCCTAAGTCTATCCCAATATCTCTTGCAAACATTCTCTTTTCTTTCCTCCTTAAAACGGAATCCACATACTTTTCCTAATTGTATATTGTACCACACTCATTAAGATTTCCATACTTTTAGCATAGAAAAGTTGTAAAATCTTGCAGAAGGATGTCGTATTGGAGGATTCCTAGAGAATGCCTTAAAACCTATTCTTTTTTCAGCCGAGTCATGACGGTTTATTTTACAGCTTCACCTTCCTTTTCTTCTTTCTGATATTTCATTTTTGTTGCCTCTCCCCCTCGGAGATGACGGATTGATTTATGATAGTCTAAAATACCTTTAACCTCGTTTGCCAGCTCTGGATTAATCTCAGGAAGTCTCTCTGTAAGATCCTTATGGACTGTACTTTTGGATACGCCAAACTCCTTCGCAATCACGCGAACCGTTTTCCTCGTCTCCACGATATACTTTCCAATCTTGATAGTTCTCTCTTTGATGTAATCGTGCACACTCTCGCCCTCCCTAAATTGGATGTGAGAAGTGTGAAATGAGACCCGCTTATCACTTCGACGAATTCTGCTTCCGTTTTGGTGTCTGCATTGGTCATCAACTTTGGTGTCAGGCACCATTAAAAGACATTTGTCCATTTATGGAGGACATTTTAAGTTGATGGTGTCAGGCACCAAACGGCAGAAAGTAAGTTACCTTCTGTCTATACGATGAATAATCATGTCCCCGACTGAATGTCCGCTAACTTCAAACGACTCTTCACCTCAAACACTCTCTTTGTAAAGGTTTGTAACCATTTTATTAGCTTGGATACGGGAATATGCTATAAATACTCAATAGGGACAAGGTGATATTCAAAGTTTTTTGATAATTGGACTTCTTACTTTTTTTCGACAGATAATTGAATCGCCCAAGAATCGCTTTGTTGCGCGGTTTTGGAATGGAAATATCCATAGCTTAATTTTATTTCCCAAGAAATTTGTCGATAAAAAAATTATTCAAAAATGGTGATTATGATTGGAATCGTGGTTTGAAAGTGGTTTGAAAGCCAGTACTTTGCATAATTTGGGGCATTTTTTTCTAAAAGCATTGTTAAAATCATTATATCTTTGATACCTTTTTGGTATGAGTTTTTTGAAAGGAAGGGAATTATGACACCTTTTACTGAAAATGTGGTAGAAATTATTCGCAGTATCCCCGAAGGTAAGGTGGCGACTTATGGACAAATCGCTCGGCTCGCAGGAAGCCCGCGTGCTGCCCGCCAAGTCGTCCGCGCCCTCCACTCTATGAGCAAGAAGTACCGCCTTCCCTGGCACCGTGTCATCAATGCTAAGGGGCAAATCGCCCTCCAGGATGATGAGTCGTATAATGAGCAGCGGTTGTCTTTGGAAGCGGAAGGCGTGGAGATCGGCTTGAGCGGGGTTATTGATTTGGAGAAGTATCAGTGGCGGCCGGAATAACAGGAGCTAGAGAGAGTGTTGATAGGGGTGAAAAAAGGATAGCGGGCGATATATCGGTGGCCGATATATTGACCAAAGTGGCCGATAAATCCTAGAAGCGGCCAATATATTATATTCCACCCGCTACTACCAAAAAAACTCCCCCTACTAAAAAAGAAAAACACCTAGATCCCTAGGTGTTAACTCAAAAAGTCCCACTGATGATGCGTGTAACCAAACCTTGGTGCTTAGAACCAACGTATTACTTCACCAATTCAAAAACTTTCTTCACTTTCTTAACCGGTATTTGCGAGCCGCCACGCTTCTGGACATTCTCGACCATCATCGCGACCATTAAACTCGGTGACTTCGTATTATATCCAATAAACCAGCCATTTTCCGTACCCGTTTCACCTTGCTTTTGTTTAATCTCCGCTGTCCCCGTCTTACCCGCCAGCGCATAATCCTTCATATCAGCCGCATGTGCCGTTCCGGCAGCATCACCAACCACCTTCCGCAAATCCGCCGTAATCACCCCGGCATGTTCTGCTGTGACTACTGCTTCCTTCCAGACCTGACTCTTCTGCTCATCCATCAAAAGAATCGGCTTGATCATATTCCCATTATTGATAAATGGCGTATACGTCGACAGCAAATGAACGATACTCATTTGAATCTGCCCTTGCCCATAGCCCGAATCTGCCAGCGCAATTTCCCGGTCCAGTGTGCCAATCGTTGATTTTTCGAGCGGGAATGGATACGCCAGTTCCTCCTCGAAGCCAAATTTCTTCAGCCCATCCGCGAACGCAGCTTTTCCCGTTTTTAACGCCGCTTGGGCAAAATAAATATTATCACTAAACACAAACGCCTTTTCCAGATTAACTGGCGCTGATCCTGCATGGACCCGGGTCACAAAATATCCGCCCCATGACTTATCCTTTTGCCACTTCTTCCCTAAAATCGGGACCGCCTGCTCCGGTGTAATCGCTCCGTTTTCCAGTGCCACCGCAGCCGTGATTGCCTTCATAACAGATCCCGGTGCAAAGGTCTGTTTAAACCTTGTAGAGAGCGGCTGTTGCTTGTTTTCCTGCAGTGCCTTCCATTCAGCCGCCGAGAAGCCGAGCATCGCTTGATTGGGGTCAAATGAAGGCGTACTGACAAGCGCCAGCGTTTCCCCCGTCATAGGGTTTATAGCCGCTCCCGTACCCGCTTCCTTGCCAAGTTGGTCATAGATTGCTGTCTGAACATCCACATCAATCGTCAGCTTCACCGTTTTTCCATCCTCGACTGGCTTTTCAGCAAGAACCTCCTTGCTGCCATTCTTCTTTTTAATGGTAATCTTCACGCCAGTCTTGCCCTTTAACTGCTCGTCGTACACTTGCTCAAGTCCTCTTTTTCCAATCATATCATTGCTTGTATAACCCTTATCTTTAAGTTTTTCCAACTCGTCCGCTGTGATCGCCCCAACATACCCAATTAGTTGTGCAGCAGCCTTATCATAAGGATAAATCCGTGCCTCCACCTTTCGCGTTTGTACCGGCTCGAGGGCAATCAACTGGGCAATCCGTGCCTCATCCTCCATTGACACCCGCTTCAAAGGTACAAACAGTTCCGGCTTCACCCAACTTGCACTAATCGCTTTCTTAATCTGCTCAGGGCTCATTTTTAAAAGTGAGGATAACGGCTCTAGCACCTGGTCCGTCACCTTCCCTGCCACCACACCGACCTCGTACACTTGGCCATTCACAGCCAGCCCGATCTCATTGCGGTCGAGAATTTCTCCTCTTTTTGGCGCAGTCGTATCAATGCCAATTTTATCTCCTTCTTGCAATTTTGGAAAAATGAACCCTGTATTCCAGTCTACATACCAATTCTTCTTGTCGGCTCGCTCTTCTTTCTTTAAGTTAGCTTTGTGAGTGAATTGAATCGGTCCCGCCACGCTATTCATACTTGCCGTAAACGAATATTGGGCTTGTTCTTTTTCCGCCTGTTTATCTTCTTTTGGTTTTTTAAAGTTAATCTTGAGGTCTGTTATCTGAAGATCTTTGTAGATTTTTTGATAGCGGTTTGTAAATTCCTCTTTGGTGATTTTCTTCTTCGCATTATTAGAAAGATAATCATACATCTGATCAAACTTCTGCCCATTCCATAACGCTATGTACTTCGCAAAACGATCCTGCGGCGTCGGCTCCTTACTGCAGCCAGCCAGAACCGCCATCATCAGCAGCACCACCAACATGGCCCCTACTAACTTCCTCAACAAAAATCCCTCCTTTAAAAAGTAACAATTGGTGTTCGGTGTTTGGTGTCAGGCACCACAAAAAGACATTTTCTCCATTTTGCTCACCAGTAACGGACACTAGTATCTACTCCTGGTGTCAGGCACCAATATTTTCATTATACCGTGAATATACAAAAAATGGTGTTTTGTCCATTTATTATGAGTGAAATATAGTGTGAATAAGTGCGAAATGAGTACAAAAAAAAGAGGAAAGAATTCCCCTTCCCCTTTGTTACGTTATGATTATGAGTTTGTTTTTTCTGTTGAGTTAGTAGAATTGTCGTCCACATTTTTATCTTGGTCTGAAGAGTTTTCTTGATCAAGGGAATTACCTGGATCCTCAATCATTTGCTCTTTTTCCTTCATTTGTGGAGTTTCTACTGATTCGCTTGCATTTTCATTCGAAAGTTTTGCTTCCTGTAAAGTGGTTAACGATTTGTTAAAATAGTCACTAGGGTTTACAGCAATTCCATCTTTACGAATTTCAAAATGTACATGTGTTCCAGCTTTTTCATTGAACAAGCTTTGTCCAGCCTTGGCAATAACTTGTCCCTGTTTTACCTCGTCGCCAACCTTGATCTTTATGTCTTTAACGGATTGATATTGTGTTACAATACCTTTGTCGTGTTCCAATTCAATGACATTCCCAAGGACTGCATCTTCTTCAACACGTGTGACAGTACCGCTTAGTGATGCAACAACATCAAACGATTCGCCGTCTTTCACGGTCACATCGATACCAGTATTTGGTTGGTAGGTATTATTATAGAATACCAATGCCGCTTCCTGGTCTTCAGTTTTTCCGTTGAAATCATAGAATTTCGTTTTTACGACAGCTGCATCTGCATTTTCCACCGGCATTTTGAAGTCTTCAAATGTCTTGCTAACTTCAACAGCTGGCTCTTGACCCTTTTTACCAGCAATATCCGTGGATTTGTAATCGTATTTGTCTGATGCGTTGTTGCTTGATTGATACCATAGTACCGCGGTCAAAATGATTGCTGCACTTGCAATATAAATGGCTGGAAATACCCAACGCTTTTTGAAAAAGCGTTTTACGCTGGAACTTTGAGAAGATCGCTTGTTTTCTTCCTCTCTCATTTTCATCACCTCAGCAATCATTCTGAACAGATAAGTAGAATTATATACACTAGTCAAAAAATTTTTTTTGAACTTATTTTTCGACAGTGATTAAGTTTTTATGCATGAAATTGGAAAAATTATTTTTCGAGGGGAAAGTACCATTATAGGAGGAATTTTATGAAAATCTTTAAGTGGGTATTGCGGGTGCTTCCGTTTGCCTATATGGCGGCTATTTTTATTATGTCGAGCCTGCCTGCTGACCATTTCGTTAAGCTGCCTGATTCCCAAATCGACCATACTATAAAGGAATCGCTGCATTTAATAGAGTTCGCGATTTTGTACGTTTTGCTAGTGCTAGCGATGTTAACCCGCCGAGGAGCGTTCACGTCGGCCTTAAACATAGCCTGCGCTGTTATCGCTGGCCTCTATGGTATCAGCGACGAAATTCACCAATCCTTCTACGCCTACCGCTCCGCATCCTGGTTTGACTTAGTCAAAGACTTCACCGGGATCTTGGTTTGCTTTTATTTTATTAGAGGAGCTTTGTTTAAAGGGAAATTTATGGGACTTGGTAAGGTATTGGGCCGTTTATAGTTTTAGGAAAATAAATTCTGCCCTTTAAGGCCCCTGTAAAGGCTAAGTTCATAGATTTAAGGATTTTATTTGCACTTTTAGGAGAGCCAATATGCAGATAACGTCTCAATTCTGAATTTGTAATCGAGGGCTTGATTAGAAGAAAGTAATCATATATTGCTTGGATATGGGCTGTTTTTGATTTGCACTGACAATTTGGACAGACCCATGTTCCATATACATATTTCATGGAAAAACAGTTACATCCTGGGCATTGAACACCTAGGAGGAGGTCATTTTGGCATAAATGGAAATGTTCTAGTAAATCGGGATTTTCCGGGGTATCATTGGTTAGCAGCAGCCGTTTAACCTTGTTCAGCTCTTTCTTATCAAGTTTCGCATGCTTATTTTGGCTGGCGATTTGCGAGATTTTTTCAATTAAACCTTCACTATTTATTATGTTTGCCAGTATTGATTCATGTCCCGGATCCACGCGAATTGTAGCCTTTTGGTTACTATTTACAAAAAGATAGTGAATCGGAATGTCCAGACAATGATGCTCCTTCAGCCATTTTTTTAGTTTTAACGCCTGCAGCCTGGCCTGTAAGACCGGATTCTTAATTCTTTCCTCGCTGCCGTTCACATGTAAAATAGTTTGGTTTAAGTATTTTTGAAAGAGGTATTCACCGGTACGGTTCTTTACTTCAAGAACTAGGGCAAATGCTGCTGTAAGGAGGATAAAATCCATTTGGAAAAAGTATTTCCCTGACTTTAAGCGAATATTATGGAAAATAAGGTAGTTTGATTCGGGGAGCATACTTAGGTAGAAATCTAGTGATTTCTCTCCATGGTAACCTGCCATCCAGTTCTTATATTCTGTTAAAATGGTTGGCCGTATAGGGTGATTCTCTGCGACTCTTCTGAGTAGTGCCTCATATTTTTTAATTCTCAACGGAACTACACATTCTTTCACAAACAATTGCATCAGTCCTTTCTCTTTTTTTAAAATTTCTCCTCTCTCTGAGAAAATCCTTCACCAATCGACATCAGTCCTTGTCCATTTTGTGAAATTAAGATACCTTTTTAGAGGGCTTTGGGATTTATAGGCCACTTTTTCTTTTTATCTGCCACTTTCACCGGCTTATCTGCCTCTTTACAATTTTATCTGCCACTTTCACCAGCTTATCTGCCACTTCCCATTTCAGCATCAAATCCTTCTACAAACCACCCAAATAAAGCTTAAAAAGACAGGCGTTCAGCCTGGCTCAGGTCATTGTCCCGTACTTTTATTAGAAATCAGCCCTATTCAGCCTGGATCTTATCACTTTTAGTTACCCTTTTTATTGCCCTTTCAAATTTATCGGCCGCTTTGGTGAATTTATCTGCCACTTTTTCTTTTTATCTGCCACTTTTTCTTTTTATCTGCCACTTTAACCAGCTTATCTGCCACTTCCCATTTCAGCCTCAAAATCTTCTACAAGCCACACAAATAAAGCCTGACTCAGGTCATTGTCCCATACCTTTATTAGAAATCAACCCTATATACTCACCCATACAAAAAAACCAGGCATCTCAGCCTGGTTCATTCAACAACAGCTATTTCTTCGCAGTAACTCTATCAAGCATATGGTCGGCTGCTGTAATCTCCACGCCCTTGTAGTAATGCTTCACGATCTCCTGATAAGTCTTTCCTTCTTTAGCCATCCCGTTCGCCCCGTATTGGCTCATCCCGACGCCATGGCCAAATCCCTTCGTCGTTATCACAATATTGTCGCCCTTGCGTTTCCACGCAAAGTCAGACGAGCGCAGCTCCAGTTTTTCGCGGATCTCTATCCCTGATAAAACTTTCCCATTGAAATCGACCTTACCCACGCGCTTGCCTGCCGTCCGGTCGATAATCTTGCCAATTGTCGATCCAGAACCAAGGTTCACGCCAAGCCTGGTTTCAAACTCATGAACGGACATCACCTTTTGACTGTTATATTTTGGGGACTTTTTATCCCACGGACTGGATACACTTCTTAGATAAGGGAATTTCCCTTTCCAAACGTCCTCTGAATTTTCCGTATAGCCATTGCCTGTCGAGAAGAACAAGGCGTCGATCGGCTTGCCGTCATAGGTCAAAATTTGTCCGGCTGTTGCCCGTACAGCATCTACGATCTTCTTCTTTTTCCATTCATAATTTGCGCCCCAGTCCCGCCTCTGCTCCGCATCATTCATATAAACCTGGTGGATTACAGTGTCAGTCACCTGAGCACCTTTTGGAACGCCCAGCGTATCTTTGTTAATTAATCGATTGACGATATACGTTCTCGCTGTTAATGCCTGGGCCTTGAGCGCTTCATCTTTGAAATCCACGGGCATCTCAGCTGCCACTACACCAACGAGGTAATCTTCTAATTGGACACTTTCAATGGTCGATTTCGCAGTCCGGAATACGGCGACATCTACGGCAGGATCGGACGAAGCCGGCACTGCTTTTGCTTCTTTTGCGGGGGTCTTAGTTAAATCTTCCCCTAACTTCCCGCTCGCGTGATGTTCATCAGAAAACGGTAAAACAAGGACTGCAGGAATGATCAATGTCAAGGCAATAAGGACTGCTGCTGCTACGACGAATGGTTTGATTTTTATCATGATAGTGCCTCCAGTTTGCAAATTCACAGCCACACCAAAACATACCAAAGGCGGGATGCGTCTCAATTAATACATATGGAGGCGGACAAGCATTTATTACGATTTTTTCATAAAACTGAACTAAAACGTGGTGTCAGGCACCGCTCATGGACAAATGTCTTTTTCCGGTGCCTGACACCAACCAAAAACCGCTAAACGCAAAAAAGGCCCGATTCTACATCAGGGCCCGTTGTTTTGCGATTGCACGTTATTACTGTATTTTTCCGCCTAACTTGATGCGACGGATAAATAAGATCCATTAAAACCTACGCATTCATATCCGATACAAGGTTTTGGACTTCTGTGAACGTTTCGTCTGCTTCGTTGATCCGTTCGATGTCGGCGCCTAGTCTTGCCAGTTTGCCGTGGAAGTCAACATAGCCGCGGTCTAAGTGTTTCAACTCAGTCACGCGTGTCATACCTTCAGATACTAAGCCAGTTAAAATCAATGCAGCAGCAGCGCGAAGATCTGTCGCTGATACTTCTGCACCTTGTAAATTTGAAGAGCCATTTAAAATAACGGAACGGCCTTCAATCTTGATGTCTGCGTTCATGCGGCGGAATTCCTCGACATGCATAAAACGGTTTTCGAAGACTGTTTCAGTAATCATCGAAGTACCATTTGCACGAAGCAGCAATGCCATCATTTGTGATTGCATATCTGTAGGGAACCCAGGATGCGGCATCGTCTTGATGTCGACAGCCTTCAAACGATCGGTTCCAATGACACGGACGCCATCTTCTTCCTCACGAATTGTGATACCCATTTCTACCATTTTTGCAATCAATGATGATAAATGTTCAGGAACAGCGCCTTTTACCAATACATTACCACCCGTAATCGCTGCGGCCACCATGAAGGTACCAGCCTCGATTCGGTCAGGAATAATATTGTGGTCTGCACCAAATAACACATTTACCCCTTCAATACGAAGAGTTCCAGTGCCGGCGCCGCGAACTTTAGCGCCCATTTTGTTCAAGAAATTGGCAAGATCCACGATTTCTGGTTCTTTTGCCACGTTCTCAATAATTGTCGTACCAACCGCAAGAGTGGCAGCCATCATAATATTTTCAGTGGCCCCAACACTTGGGAAGTCTAAATAAATCTTCGCACCTTGTAAGCGGCCGTTAACTTCCGCTTCAATAAAACCGTTCCCTACCTTAACCGTTGCTCCCATGGCTTCAAAGCCCTTGAGATGCTGATCGATAGGACGGGATCCAATTGCACAGCCACCCGGTAAAGCCACACGAGCACGGCCATTACGAGCGAGTAATGATCCCATGACAAGCACAGATGCTCGCATTTTCCGAACGTATTCGAATGGCGCCTCATCTTTTAACGCTTTGGATGCATCTACTACGACTGTATTGTTTTCAAACGACACTTCAGCATTTAGATTGCGTAAAACTTCATTAATTGTGTATACATCGGAGAGTGTAGGTACATCACGTAATACACTTTTTCCGTCACTTGCTAATAATGTTGCAGCGAGTACAGGCAGAACGGCATTTTTTGCACCTTCAACTTTAACCGTTCCATCAAGCCTTTTTCCGCCGCGGACGATAATCTTTTCCAAGAGTATTCCCCTCCGCGTCCATTTTCTCTATATTAATATTCAATCGTAATGATTGGTGTGCCAACTACGATGGTAGTCTTAGCGCCCATTCCTTCGGAGCGTATGCCAATTTGTAAATTCATGTTCTCTCGTTGATTCTCTATGGAGTCTGTAAACATCGGCGAATTGGCCGAAACAGACATGAAAGTCTCCTCTTTTAACGCTTCGATTTCTTTTGCTTTAAATCTTGACATCATTTGATTCATAGTCTTAGGTAAAGACTTATCCATCTTATCACCGACTGTACCTTTCATACAAGAGAAAACTGTTGGATTTCCTCGAAATATGTCAGTTAGCCTAGTTTTAAATTGACTGGTAGTGAAAAAGGCCTTTGTCGCCGAATTCCACGCTTTACCACCAACACTATATACTATATACGCATTAACAGGTTGTTTTGTGTGGGTTGCCATAATTTGAAGCATTTCTTTGTGGTGTTTTGATGTTGGAGATACTGCTGTGACTTCCCATTTTTGGCTGGTATTTTTCACAGACCATTCCCAATCAGGAAACTTTTCTTGAAGCTTTTCAGCATAGTCCTTAACTTCCTGCTCACTTTTCATGTCAGTCAAATGCTCTCTTGCATAAAAAGTCCATTCATCGAGCAAAATATTTTCGGCTTGTAACATCGAGCCGATTTTTATTAAATCCATTTCTTTTTCAAAAATAGAACTAGTCCCGCCGCCATTTGCTTCACTTGTTTGGTTCCCCATAACAACCAAGATTAAACTTATTATAATAACTACGCTCAATAGGATCTGACTCTTTCTCTTCATCTCTACTCCCCCTTACTACCATTGTTACCAGGTAGAGGAGTAGCATACTTGGGAAATGTCGTCACTTTTTGACAAGTTCTATGCTTTGATGTTATTTTTCCACACAAAGACGATTGTACTCAATTTCTGAACAAATAGAAACATGTATGAAGACCTAAATTTTTTCCAATTAGCTATTTTGCATAATCAAAGGCAGCTGCCTCGACCATTGGAGATAATCAAGGAAAAAGTTACTAACAGATGAACCAATGATTATGGCTAATAATATGTAAAGTAACCGCGCCTGAAATACGTGTCCTGCTTTCAGCAATTGATCCAAACGAATCGCTTGCAAGGCCCACCAGGAAACCGCTATAAAAATTAAATGTGACACAATACTTAACAAAGCCATTTGCCCAAAATCATTTATCATCCTATCCCCCCTTTTTTTCACACATTGTTTATTCTATCACAAACTTCGTCTTTATAGTTTCCTTTTCTATCCATTTTTCAAAAATTCTTTTATAAAATAAAATTCGCCCTCCACTGCATTTTTAGAAGGCGAATTTAATTTGGCCAGCTGACACGACCCCTTTTTCTAATTCCCTGCGACGATTCAAAATTAATTTACCTGATTCCAAACCCTGCCGATATTTAATGGTACATAAACTTTCTCGCCGTGTATTTGCTTGTGAACGATTGGATTTTCAAAGTTAACTTCATTACATTGTTCCCTTCTCATCTTACGTCGTGCTCGAACATTTCCTCCAAAAAAATCAGCCAAGTTCACTTTTGAAATTTTCATCACCTTTACCCCTTTCAATTTGTTGTATGTAAGAGGAAACAAAAGGAAATCCTTTTGTTCCCCCGCATGAATTTTATTTTGCTGCCACGACCATGACTCGTCCTCGGTCTAATTCCTTCTCAAAATGCTGTGCTTCTGTATCCGTTATTCCTAAAGATTCCATTTTTGAACGCAGCTCGTCCCCGCGGGAACGAAAAACATTTGCGATCGAATCAAAGAATCCTTGTTCGTTTACCCCAATCTCATTGGTATCCAGTGCCTCCGACAAATCCTCGGAACGTTCTTTGCCGTGAGCCAATAAGTAAACCTCATCTTTCGTAAACCCTTGATTTAATAATTGCTCAATTTCTTGTTTGGCTTGAAGACCATTCTCCACTAGTTTAACTTGTCTCATTCTAACTACCTCCTAAATAAATTTCGTTAGTAAGTTGAAATGCTACGTGATGTTAATTGGGTGTATAACCCTTTTTCTAAAATTGAAACCTTTTATTAAAATCAATCCATAACCTATTTTAAAATAACAATAAAATTTCTCCTTTCCCAAATAATTACTTGTCAGTACGATGAATTGCCATGCAAGTATAGAAGTTCATCCACGGTTTGTATTCGTTTATCACCTCTTACGTCATCCTTCGGCGTTGAAAATGATTGATCTTCATGATTTGGGATTGTTTCTTTCTCTAGCTTTTCTTGTGCATCTACTGTTCGTTTAGCATATGGAAGGACTACCAACCTCTCATAGGAAATGTTTTCTCCTGTGTCTACACAAACCCCATATGTTCCGTTCGAGATTCTCTCTAATGCCTCATTAACTTCTTCTAGTGTCCTTTTTGCATTCTCAATCAACATCATTTGTTTTTCCCTTTCAGCTAATTCTGTGGCGGTATCAGCAAAGTGATTATCATTACTGGTTAACTCCCCAGATTCCTCGAAGGATAATGGTTGGTTGGATGCTAACAATTGAAGTGTATCGGATTTGATTTGTTCCAATTTCTCCTTAAAATGCATCAGATCTTTTTCAGACAACATGGATTTTTACCTCCCTTTCTTTTCTTAACAGGTAGTTACCCTTTAACACGAAATTCTAAAACTCAAGAAAAGAATGTTTTTATCAAAAAAATGTTTGTCCTTAAAATTATCGGGTATTTATATATCAAGATTGATAAATACAATTTGAAAGGGATGAATTTTCATGGGATTTATTTGGTCTTTAATTATCGGAGGAATCATCGGGTGGTTAGGAGGTCTCGTCATTGGACGTGATATTCCAGGAGGCGTCATTGGAAATATCATCGCCGGATTTATTGGTGCCTTTCTCGGTTCATTGATATTAGGCGATTGGGGTCCTGAAGTCGGAGGATTTTATCTGATCCCGGCCATCATTGGTGCGATTCTTCTTACATTAATTGTCGGCTTCCTTATGAAAAGTATGAAGCGGACTGCTTAATTAAAATGTTCACTCAGGGAGACTGCCGATCACACGCAGTCTCTTTTTATGTTTTTCCACAAGGAAAAAACACCTCAAAAAACAAGGTGCTTCTAGTCTGACTCTATTTTAAAATAGCTCCTCTTCGGGTAGTCCCCAAACTGACACACTTCCGCCGTTAACAAGGAAAGTCGCAAATCCATCGTCTTCAATCTGAATATGCTCGTCGCGTGCTCCTGTAAGGTCCACCCATACTTCTCCTGCCCGCTCTTCACCGCCGAACATTCTTTTTTCACCATCGTCCTGATTAGAAATGAGGACAGCACAGCCTGAACCTTCCAGTTCCTTCAGGCCACGACGGACCCAGCCAATCAAATTGGGATCATCGAAATAATCTTCTTGTTCACCATAAGCTTTTTTACCACGAGCAAATAGGAGCGGATCGATCGCTTCTTTTTTTCCTTCAATCGGTTCCTCTCCTCCAATGCCGAAATAATCTCCATAAAATATACATGGATGACCATCCTTGCGAAGCAGGACCAGCGCATAAGCAGACTGCTTAAACCAATCCTCCACCCAAGATTCAAGGGCTTCGCCTGGCTGGGTGTCATGATTATCCACGAAAGTGACCGCATGCTCTGGATTCGCTTGAACCAAAGTATCATCGAAAATCGTTGTCAGATCAAAATCAGCCCCTGCCTTTGATGCTTCATGGAATTTATAATGAAGGGGAACGTCAAAAATCTGGAGCTTGTGCTCGACATTTTCTAAAAAAGTTTGGCATGCAGAAAGCTCCGGGACCCAAAATTCACCTAGAAAATAAAAGTCGTCTCCTCGCTGCTTCCTGACTTCATCTATAAATTTTTTTATAAAATGATAATCAATATGTTTAATCGCGTCTAAGCGGTAACCGCTGCATTGTAATGTATCAGCAAGCCAGGTTCCCCACTTGATCATTTCCTTCTGTACTTCTGGATGATGGTAGTCAATATTAGCAAACATTAAATAGTCGTAATTACCAAATTCATCATCGACATTGTCATTCCATTCCTTACCGTCTCCGACAATCTGAAAAATTCCTGTTTTCTCCGATTTTGCATCATAGTCAATGCCATTAAAATGCTCAAATCCCCATTTAAAAGCTGAGTACTTATCCTTTCGATTGGAGAACGTGAATTTGGTATAACCCTCTATTTCAAACGGCTCAGAAATCTCTTCTGTTCGGTCTTCCTGGCTCACTTCAATGACTTGAAATTGCTCAGTATCATCCGCCCCGCCTTTATGATTCATGACTACATCTACATAAACATGAATCCCCTGATCGGACAATGCGGCTATCGCGGCTTGTAATTCCTGCTTCGTTCCATACTTCGTGCGGACTGTCCCCTTTTGATCGAATTCACCCAAATCATAAAGATCGTATACTCCATAGCCCGTATCTTCTGCCGATTGACCTTTTGTTACGGGAGGAATCCACACCGAATCGATTCCTTTCCTTTTCAGTTCAGGCGCGATCTCTTTCAGGCGGTTCCAATGTGCCCCATCCGCTTCAATATGCCACTCAAAAAATTGCATCATCGTATGGTTTCGTTTCATGGTTTTTCCCCCTTTATAAAACTCCCGAAAATAGTCGAGCAAATGATTCCTTTACCTTTTCAGTCCATCGTCTTTTATAAAATTCCACTGGGCGGATTCTCAGGCAATCCTCCAAGTCTTCCTCATAATGAGATACAAGGTCCTGGATGGATTTCGCCCCTATTAAAAATAAATTCACCTCAAAATTAAGACGAAAGCTGCGCATATCCATATTGGCCGTGCCAATCGTAGCGAGATCGCCATCCACAATCATCACTTTCTTATGAAGGAATCCTTTTTGGTACGCATATACCTCAACGCCAGCACGCAACAGTTCCGGTAAATAGGAACGCGTCGCATATTGGGTGAGAAAACCATCATTGGTGTCAGGCACCATGATTCGGATCTGAATCCCTTTATGGGCAGCAATCCGCAGTGCGGTTCGAATCGCTGGATTGGGGACGAAGTACGGTGATGCAATCCAAATGGATTTGGTTGCACAGGAGATCATCGCATAATAATGGTCACTCATCCGTTTGGTTTCCGGGCCGGTGGCGACGACATGCACAAGACCATCACCGGATACAGGAATTGGTTTCATATAGCGTTCATCCGTCACCAGCATTTCCCCGCTCACATACCGCCAATCTAATAAAAACACAGCATGCAAGGTTTGGACCGCTTCCCCTTCCAGAAGGACATGGGTATCACACCAGAATCCAAAATTCTCGTCTTCCCCAAGATATTCGATCCCAATATTCAGTCCGCCGACAAATCCAACCTTCCCGTCAACGACAATGATTTTACGATGATTCCGAAAGTTAAACTTTTGATTAATCAGGCCGCTTTTTAATGGTAAAAAGGGCAGGACCCTAATCCCTGCATCCTTCATTCTTCTTACAGCGACGTTTGAAAGGGTAATACTTCCCACCGCGTCGTACATTAAACGAACTTCTACCCCTTCTTGCACTTTATCGATTAAGATGTCGATGATCTCATTTCCTAGCCGGTCATCTCGGAAGATGTAATATTCGAGATGGATAAAGTCCTTAGCATCGTGGAGTGCTTTTTTGATTTCACGGAACGTTTCTTCGCCATTTTTTAAAATTTGGGTGTGAGTATTGGAATTCGTTGGTGTAGCGGCCGCCCGATCCAAATAGTGAGTAAAATGATGCTGGTGATAATTTAATTGGGAAAAATCGATCTTCTCCTTTTTTTGGCTCATTCTTTCAAACACTTCACGGTCCTTGATACGCTTACTTTTAAAAAGATAGCCTTTTAATAACAATTGTCCTGAATAGACATAAATGATATAGCCGAGGATGGGAAGGAATACCAAAATATAAATCCATAAAAGCGTGTTTTGTGCGGTCCGATTTTCAAGAATTAATGAAAATACAGTGATCAAGATCATTCCCCCGTAGAATGCGATGGAAATCACTTTCGACAGGAACGGAACGTTTGTAAAAAACACTAAATAGGCTAACGCAAACATTAAAATGATAAAGACCAATTCCATTCTCCGTGTTTTCATAGCATCGTTCTCCCCATTAATTTATCAAGATACCCTTATGGGGTAATACCCGATTTTCCGGAACTTAAATCATCCTGCCAATAAAAAAAAGGTGCCTGACACCCAATTATGGGTATCTGCACCTACGCTTTTCTGTAAATTCGTTCATGTGGATTAAATTCTTGGTATTGCTTGCCCTTTGGCATAAACAGGATCGATTCTTTGCTGCCTAGGCCAATGAACCCTCCTTCAGCGAGACTGTCGTAAAATAAGCCATGGACTTTCTGCTGCAATTCGTTGTCAAAATAAATCATGACATTTCGGCATAAAATCACATGAAACTCATTAAACGAACTGTCGGCCACTAAATTATGCTGGGCAAAGGTAAGGTTCTCTTCCAATTTGGGAGAAAAATAAGCAAACTGATGATCAGTCGTATAGTACTCGGAAAAGGCCTTTTTTCCGCCTGACTTTAAATAGTTTTTGGTATATTGCTGCATTTTCTTGAGCGGAAAGGCTCCTTTTTGAGCAGAGGAAAGGGCCTTTTCATTAATATCAGTTGCATAAATGGTTGTTTTTTTCGCGAGCCCTTCCTCCAACATCAAAATGGCCATCGAATAGACCTCTTCACCTGTTGCGCAGCCAGCATGCCAAATCCGTATCTCAGGAAGCTCGCGCAATAAAGGCACAACCTGGTTACGAAAAGCAGCGAAGAAACTAGGATCTCGGTACATTTCCGTCATCCGAATCGAGAGATCATTTAATAATCGCTCCAAATACGCTTGGTCGTAAAGGACTTTTTCCAATAAAGCGGTGATCGACGGAAGCCGCTCCGCCTTCATGCGATTCAAGACCCTTCTGGTTAAGGAGGCACGGACATATCCCCTGAAGTCATACCCGTACATTTGATATAAACCCTCGAGCAGCAAATTGATTTCAATATTCTGCAACTCAGTCGGCACTATTGTTTCTGTGAATACTTTGGAATCTGATGGGTTCACTGGGTTTGCCGGATTTACTGGGTTTATCGTGTTTGTCATGTTTATCATGTTTATTGTGTTTGCTGAGTTTGTCATGTTTATCGTGTTAGTCGTATTTATCGAGTTTGTCTTTTTCGTCAATCCTGATCCACCTGCTCTGTCAGCCACACCCTCATCAAGGAGAATAGTTGATCGATATTTAATGGCTTCATAATATAATCAGAGGCACCTGCTTCCATACACTTATCACGTTCTCCTTTCATGGCTTTAGCGGTCAACGCAATAATTGGCAGACTTTCCATCTCCAGGTCATGACGGATCGCTTTCATTGCCTCATAGCCTCCCATCACTGGCATCATGATATCCATGAACACCAGGTCGAAGTCGGCTTGGCCTTGTAAAATTTCAATGGCGCGCTTTCCGTTCTCAGCGACTTGAACCACCACTCCTTTTTTCTCAAGTGCCGTCACAAGCGCGTATACATTCCGGCCATCATCCTCGACAAGAAGCACTTTTTTCCCTTTAAACAACCGTTCATCTGAAGTTTCCGCTTCTGTTCGGTCGACGGATGGCGATTCTGTTTCATCTATATATTCCTGGTCCTCAGTCATCTCACTAGCACTTGCCGCCACTTCCTCCAGCGCCAGAACATGAATCAAATCATGGCTGACAGGCGCAAGTCTGCTCGGTATATATAAGGTGAACGTACTTCCCTTATCTTGCTCGCTTTCAACTTCAAGCAGCCCGCCAAGCAAACGGGTAAATTCACGGCAAATCGATAATCCCAGTCCCGTTCCGCCAAATTGCCTGTTCGTGGTCCCGTCGACCTGTTGGAAGGCATCGAAAATAATTTGCTGCTTTTCTACTGGAATACCGATTCCAGTATCAGTGACAGCAATGGCCAGCACGTCGGCATCCTCATGCAGGTCAGGCAGTTCCTCGACTTTTTCAAGCGGAGCAAGTTCAATTCGTACCGTGACGCCGCCCTGTTCTGTAAATTTGAAAGCATTGGATAATAAATTTTTCAAAATCTGCTGCAATCTTTGTCCATCCGTCGAAATGACAGGAGGAACATCCGGATGTGTGACCACGTCAAAGGTCAAATTCTTTTTTCTTGCAACGGGGTCGAACAGATTCCTTAATGTCTGAGGAATTTCTGTTACGTTCACTTCATCCGTCAAAATTTCGATTTTCCCCGCTTCAATTTTTGATAAATCGAGGATATCATCAATCAGCCTCAACAAATCACCGCCAGCCGTATGAATAACACTTGCGTATTCTTCTACTTCTGACATGGTTAGCTCATTATTATTCTCCATCAGCATTTGCGACAGAATCAGAATACTGTTCAATGGTGTGCGCAGTTCATGCGACATATTGGCGAGAAAATCCGTCTTGTATTGCGAACTCATCTTCAGTTTTCCTGAATAGTCTTCTAATTCATCTTTTGCCTTTTTAAGTTCCAGCGCTCGCTGTTCGGCATATTGCTTTTCCATTTCCAAATATCCATTGGCCATTTGCAGCTGTTCTTGCTGCATTTGTAATTCTTCCGATTGCGCTTGGAGTTCTTCTGATTGCGCCTGTAGTTCTTCTGTTAGAATTTGCGATTCCCCTAAGAGCCTTTCCACTTCCATTCTTCCAGTCACATTGGTAATCGCTGAACCAAACTTGTCTTGCAGCAGATCGACTAAGGTAAGGTGCTGTGACAGGAATGGCTGAAGCGCTGCGAGCTCAATCACGGCCTCTACCTTGCCATCTACTAAAATCGGAGCAATCAATAGATTCCTTGGTGAGGAAGCACCTAGGCCAGAGGTTACTTTGATATGTTCCTCCGGCAGCTGGTCAGTAAGAAAGATTCTTTTTTCGACAGCAGCCTGGCCGATCAGTCCCTCTCCCAATCGGAAACTCGCTGCAGCAGCGCCTCCATCTGCAACTGCATAGCCTGCCGCTTTGACGAAATAGACTTCGCCCCCTTCATTTTTGCGAAGATACACTACACCAAAAGAAGCTTGGAGTAATGGCGCCAGTCTTGAAATAAACGATTGCGTCAAGTCGCTAATATCGGTAATTCCTTGATACAACGTTGAAATATCCGCCATACTTTTCTGAATCCAATTATGTTTCTCTAGATTGCTTAGCAGATTGTTCATGGCCTCCGCAAGCTCCTGGGTTTCGTCACGCGTATTCACCTTCATCCGTGTCGTCAAGTCGACCTCTGACTCCGAATCAGTGATCCCTTTAATTGTTTTTACCACCTGATTAATGGTTCGAACAATTGAATTAGACTGTAGCATCGCCATCACGATTGTGATGAGTGTTACCAAACCAATCAGCGCGTACAACGTCACTTTTAAATTTTGATTTTTTTGTTTGAGTTGGCTGATCCGTCCTGCCATCATTTTCTTTTCACTGGTCAGAAATGATTCAAACTGCGTGCGGAGCTGGTCGGACATTCTTTTTCCTGTTCTTTTCTTAAAATGTTCGTCCAAGGCCGATTGATTATTGGCTTTTTTAGCATTGATGACAAATTCTCCGGAATTGGCCATCCAACTTGAAATCAGCGGTTTAATCTCCTCCAAACTGCGTTGCTGCCTGCTGTTAGCGTCGAGCAGGGTATGAAGTTTATTGTAATTATCCAGCCAGTTTCGACTACCTTGATTATAAGGTTCCAGGTACTCCTCATTACCCGTGATCGCATACCCTCTCATTCCGGTTTCCATGTCGAGAACATTTTTTTGAATTTGGTTCGTTAGATCGTGTACCTCAATATCATGTCCCGATATGAAGTCCACCTCTTTCTGTAAATCTGCCATTCTATCAATCACGATGAGCAGGGATATCACCAAGCAAATCAAGATGGTAAAGTATCCTGTAATGATTTTCGCCCGAATGTTGTAGTTGAAGCCTTTTATTGTAACCGCCTCCTTGCAAAAGTGGTCTATAAAGATATCCTTATTCTAGCATATCACTATATCCGTATCACCCAACTCGGAATTGGAGATTCCGTAATCTGCATTTGTCCAACACCTCTTATTACCCGTTTCTATCATTTTTGAAACCTCTTTTAAAAAAATTTTTTCAAGGTTTCAACTGATGTCCTCCAGGGTAAGGAATAGATATCAACACTATTCCAACAAACGGAGGTAATGAACATGGCAAAAGCAAAAGTGAAGGAAAAAAACAATCTAGTAACTGAAACTCTTAACACACAGGTCGCAAATTTCTCCGTGCTTTATATGAAACTGCACCACTACCACTGGTATGTTAAAGGAGAGAATTTCTTCACACTGCACCCAAAATTTGAAGAATTGTATAAGGAATCAGCACTACATCTCGATACCATTGCTGAACGAATGCTGTCGCTAGGGGCTTTACCAACGGCGACACTTAAAGAACAATTACAGATCTCTTCCATCAAGGAAGCAGACGGCGATGAAAATGCCGAGGGAATGATCAAGAGCCTAGCGGATGATTTTAATACTGTCTGCACGGAACTGACAGAGGGGATCAGCCTAGCTGAGGACAACGAGGATCAACCGACAGCAGATCTATTCATTGCGGTCCGCACTTCCTTAGAAAAACACAGATGGATGCTTGAGGCTTATTTGGCGGAGTAGAATTAGAACTGGTTGGCGGGGAATTGTTCCCGTCTTCTTCTAAAAAGTGGATGGGTGGGCATTATTAATGGTTATTCGTTCCCTTCTCCTCCAAAAAAGCAGGCGAGCGGGCACAATTAATACGCCTCCTCCACAACCACCAGTTTTTCCAGCAACCCCCACCAATTAGTAAACAGGGTGTCAGCTCTCCCGCTGACACCCTTGTATTTTTTAAACGTTAGTCGAAATCATTACCAAGCAAAGGTCGTCCTTTGGAGCATTGTGCGGCTCCATACTTGGCTGCAGCTGATGAAGGAATGAATCAGGATTGTCCATGTCTTTCTCTTGTAAGGTGCTGATGAGTCTAGCGATCGCATCCTCATAATCCTGCTCGAGCCATTCCGACAGCCCATCGGTAAAGAGCAGAGTTCGTGCGCCCCGCTTGTAAGGAATCACACCTTTGATTACATCAATATCTTCAAAAAAGCCCAGGGCACAGCACCCGTCCGTTAATAGTTTTACCTCATCATCGACGATAGCAATCCCCGCTGGATGACCAGCATTGACGTATTCGATGGTTTGCATTTCTGTGTCGAGCACCAAGTAAATGGCGGTGAAATAATAGTTAATCAAATGATCTGGCATTTGAAGCTGATACATACGTCGATTCAGTTCCTTCATGACCTTCTCTGGATCAGACATCCCCGTAATCGTATCCTTCAATGCCGAGTATATGTACATACATACGAGTGAGGATGAAATTCCATGCCCCATCATATCAAGCAAAATCACACCATAACGGTGTTCGCTGATCGGATACCAGGCATACAGGTCTCCAGCCAGCTCAAATGAAGGCTTATAGATAGCCGAAATCGTAATATCCTCTTCTTCAATCGGATCACTAAGGATGCTTCCTTGCACCTGCTTAGCCAAGTCCAACTCATATTGCAGCCGTTTATCTCTTTCCTTCCGTAAGTCCTTCTCTTGCTTTAATCGGAGAACGGAACGAATCCGTGCCAGCAGTTCCACTTTATTAATCGGTTTCATGACATAATCGAGGGCACCCGCATCCATCGCCTCGGCCATTTTATTGGAATCTCCCATGGCTGTAACGAAGATGATCGGCAGGTCAGAATATCTCTCATCCGCAAGAACCGTTCTACACGCTTCCATTCCGTCAATTTCCGGCATCATCAAGTCCATTAGAATTAAATCGAACTGAACTTCCTCGGCATTAGCCTCATCTAGCTGCAAACATTGATATAATTCCTTGGCAGATGTCAGCAGAACCAACCTATTATAGCCAGCCTTACGCAGAATTTTCTCGATAATCATTAGATTGGTTTGATTATCGTCGACCACCGCAATTTTCATGGCCATAGCGATCCCCCCTTTCCCAAGCGTCAGTTCGTTTAGATGATGCCTGACACCAGTTATCTACTTTGCAGTGTCAGGCACCTTTTATCCATTCAAGCATCATTGATCCCTTGATAAACATCACAAGCGAGTGACTTTCGTAACTTCTCAATTGCCTTTTTTAGAAGACGGGACACATGCATCTGAGATATCCCCAAAAGCTCACCCGTTTCCTTTTGACTTTTATTTGCGACAAACGTGTAGTGGATGATTTCCTTTTCTCGCTCTGATAGAACATGCATCGCACTCTCGAGCAGGAGCTTTTGGTCGACTTTTTCGAAGCCTTCATCATCGGATCCGACAATGTCTAAAGTCGTCGACTTACTCCCATCCGAACCCGTTTCAATGGTTTGATCTACAGATGCTGTTTGATAACTTTTTCCCATTTCCATTGCTTCTAATACTTCCTCTTCGGAGATCTCTAAATAATTCGCGATTTCCTCGACCTTCGGTGAACGCTGATATTGATTGGTCAGCTCGTCCACCACCGTTTTAATCTTTGGCCATAAATCTTTGATCCGTCTCGGCACATGGACGCTCCAGGTTTTATCCCTAAGGAACCGCTTAATTTCGCCAATAACGGTTGGAATTAGGAAGGACTCGAAAGGTTTGCCCATGTCTGTGTCAAATCTTCTGATTGCTCCCAATAACCCAATCATCCCTACTTGCACAAGGTCCTCATGAAAGGATTTCCCCTTTGAATACTTTCGCGCAAGACTCCCGACTAGGGCCGAGTAATGTTCGACTAAGATGGTTTGCGCAAGCGGGCATTCCTTCTGCTGAAACTCGACGATCAGGGCATCGATTTCTTCCCTAGTTCGTTTCTTGGGTTGAGATGGTTGTGTCATGATTTTCACGCTCCCCACTTAGATACTTCACCATGAAGACCGTTACCCCGGAATGGTTCGCAACACTCACTTCATCCATAAGCGTTTCGATTAAATATAGCCCTAACCCTCCCTCTGCCAGCTGCTCCACTGTACTTGATTCTGTATAGGGACCTAATTCGTTTTTCTTCTGGATAAAATTAAAGCTCTTTCCGCTATCAGATATCATCGTTTCTAGCTTGTCTTCATAAATGCCAAACCCGACAATCACTTCTCCACCTTCGTCGTTGGGATAGGCGTGATGGACAGCGTTCGTACAAGCTTCACTTACCGCAATCTTAATATCTTCAATTTCCTCATATGAAAAACCCATCCGGCTGGCAATTCCCGACAACGTCAATCGAATCACACCCACATACTCCGGCTTAGCAGGAATTTTCATTTCGATATAATCCATCACTCTGCTCATTGTCTCCCCTCCTCGGTCGTTGAAGAAATGTTCATGACATTACTTAAGCCGGTAATCTCAAACAGTCGTTTTAGTCGATCCGATAAGTGAATCAGCCTTAATTCGCCGCCATTTGCCTTTAGCTGTTTAAATACTCCTACAAAAACACCCAAACCGGTACTATCTAAATAGGACACATCCTGTAGATTAACGGTAATCGACTTTTTTCCCGCTTCCGCCAGCGACAATAATTCCTCTCTAAGCTTTGGCGCCGTATACGCATCAATTTCCCCCGCAGCAAGCACCAAGATTTCCTCATCATGTTCATGTTTATCTATGGTTAAATTCATTTTCATCATCACCCCTGAAAGATTTATAGTGTATATACCCTTATTTTCAAAGTCTAAACCTTTCTTTTTAAAAAAATCTCTGTTAACTTGGCTGTTGATTTCCGCTCCAATCAACGAGGCTAAAAAAATATAATCTATTCCCAATATTATACCAAAATATTCAAATTAAACGAATCGACCTATTTTCCTGTTAGGTTTCATTTTTAATAAACGGGGTATGACAAGATTACAAAGGAGAGGTGTTCAAATGGATACTAAAAAAAGCGAGTTACAAGAGAAGGTAAAGGGTGAAAACAATAGCTCGATGGCACAGAATCTAGAGGAAATAAAGAGGCTTGGCAAGGAAATGGAAGAGGAAAAAACCGGTCCCGAGCTGAAGAAGGAAGAAAACCAAACTCCCGATCCGCAGCAATAGCAGCCTACCCACGTAACGGCCCTTTCATGGGTCGTTATTTTTTTGAATAGGGCTTGCCCCTGCTCAAGGACAAGCAAAATGATTATTTAAAAAAGGAATCTTTCTTTTTTCCTTTTAAGAGATCACCTGTCCAGCCTTTAAATTTTAAATAGCCATAGAGCAGGAGTGTCGAGATAACGATTAAAATAAATGAGAGAAGATAGCCGTACCGCCATTCGAGTTCAGGCATCTGTTTGAAATTCATCCCCCATAAAGCCCCAAGTGCCATAATCGGGGTAAAAAGGATCGTGATCACCGTTAAGGTTTTCATAATTTCATTGCCGCGATGAGAGGAAATGACCTCTTCTAAATTAATAATCGAATCTATTTCATGCTCGTACTCGTTGAGCAGTACGGTCATCCGCTCAATCCGTTTGACAAGAAGCGTGAAAATCTCCTTCCTGCTTACCTCATTCAGTTTAATTTCTTCAATCCCAATTTTTAGCTCGTTAATCGGAATCAAGAGACTTTTCCAGACCAATAGCTCATGCCTGCGCATATAAATTTTTTCAAGAATGCTCGTTCCATTCCTCTTTCGAATACTCCATATTAATGTTTTAAGCTCCTCTTCAAATTGGTCGATTTCATATAACATTTCATTCATCAGTTCTCCAAGGAGCATAAAAAATCCCTCGACTGCGTTTTCAGCATGCTTTATTTGCCTAAAAAGCGGTTCGGTACGGATATGCTTTAAGGTGGAAAAATTAAGATCAACCGTAATCAGCTGATCTTCCGTTACATAATAATGAAAAATTTTGTAGTCGCCTTCCTCTTCAAAATTTTGCTTATAAATAAGCGAACCCGTCACCACCTTCTCCCCTGTATCCAGAAGCCTTATCCTTAAGGAATTGGTTTTATTATTGCGCACTTGATTCAGCCATTCATTACATCCGGAGCGATCCTGTTTGAAAATTGGCTGGATACGCTCCTCCTCATCCTTCTTAATCTGATACCATTTCCAATTGATAGTTTCCATCGTATCTCCCTTCTCAATGTTTTTTATTTCTATATCCCCTAATCTGGAATCAATGAAACTTCAGGAAAAAGGTTTAATGGAAGCGGAAGCGGGTATTACTACTAGAAATAGAACTTTATTGAAAAAGTGCTATTTTAAGAGAATCTAATAGGAGGTTTTAATATGAAACGTATGGTACCTGTTACATCGATTATTGTGGCTGCTGGAATGGGAGCTTCGGCCGCGATGTGGCTGTCATCTAAATCGAACCGACTAAAAGCGGAAAGCGTACTTAGAGACTGGAAACGGAAAATTAAGCCTTCTCCGTTTGATAAAAGTGAAGAATTGCCGATAGAAAAAGGAGGACATCCACACCCGCGTGATCTAGACGATAATAACATGGTCAGTGAAGGGGCGATGTACTCCGTTCAATTTTATAATGAGAAAATGCAGTGATCAAGCAGTTGGGGTATGTGACTACCCCAACTAATTTTTTGATTACTCCTGAGGTTGGTGGCAGGATGAATTTATTTTTTTTACTCGTCTATTTCATCATCATTACAGCTGTGATCGAAATTTACGTCGTTTTATTTCGATTAACAGGGCTCAATATAAAGGTGTCAAGATTTCAGGTGATTTCGTTGATGACCGGAACGGGCTTCACAACGGAGGAATCTGAGCTTATTTTAGGCCACCCGATTCGCAGAAAACTCGCTATATTCCTTATCCTGTTTGGAGCCTTCTCCCTTGCGGTCATTATTTCTACGATCACTAATTTTCTTTCGGATGATTTGCGGATGATTCATATTTTTTACATTGCCGGCGGCGTCCTGGTTGTCTTTGGGGTATTAAAGCTAGCCTGCATTCAGACCCTATTATCGAGATTATTTCATAGAGAGATGAAGCAGCATGTCGAAATCGGCGATTTGCCCATTCGAGACGTGTTTTTAACGGAAAAGAGTGATTATCTGCTCAATCTGCATATCTATACCGACTCTTTGCTTGTATATAAGACTGTAAACCAACTGTTTAATGACCATGAGCGGCTAGAGTTTTTAGTGCTTTTTATCAAAAGAGGTCAATTGAAGCTAAGAGGAAATATCTACAACGAAAAAATACATGAAGGTGATCAGCTGCTTTTATATGGAGATAAAGAGATTTTAACCAAGCTCTTTCAACATGATATTCGGATTATGGAGAAAAAGTTGAAGAACCGGCATCCTAATGGGGTTATTGGCGGTTAAGATGGCTTTACTGGCGCATGGCAGCCGTTTACTAGCGGAGCGGCCACTTATTGGCTCATAGCAGCTATTTACTGGCGGATGGCCGCCGGTTTCTGGCGCATAGCACAAATTTACTGGCGCATAACCACCTTTTACTGGCGAAATAGCTAAAACCACGAAAAAACAGCCTCGATTTGAGGCTGTTTTTTGTTCATATCTTTTTAACTTCTACATTCAAAATGTGATAACCCTTACTAGCAATGGCCTGGAATACGTATCCATCCGATTCCACCTTACTGCCTATTGGCGCATCAGAGTTTTGAGTCAGATACCAGCCGCCAATCGTATCAATATCTTGATCGGCTAAGTTGATCCCTAGTAAATCGTTCACGTCCTCAATCAATAATTTTCCGTCCACCACATAATGGTTCTCCTCTATCTTTTGAATCTCGGCTACCTCATCAGCATCGAACTCATCTCTCACTTCTCCAACGATTTCCTCAATAATATCTTCCACCGTAACCAAACCTGAAGTCCCGCCGTATTCATCAATGAGAATGGCCATATGTGTACGTTCTTTTTGCATTTTCACCAATAAATCATGAATGGGAGTGGTTTCAATCACATGAATCGCGGGATTGATAAAGGAACTTACCTGGAACTCTTCCAGATCATCTGGATTCATCATAATCGACATTAACAGAGCCTTTACATTAATAATACCTATAATGTGATCCTTATCCCCATCCATAACTGGATAGCGGGTAAAATTTTCAGCATTCACCCTTTTTAAGACCTGATTCACCGTCGCATCCATTGGTATACTGCTTATCTCGGGCCGAGGCACCATGATTTCCTTTGCAATTCTCTCATCAAATTCGAAAATATTATTCACATATCGTAATTCATTTTGATTAATCTCACCGCTCTGATAGCTTTCTGACAAGAGGATTCGCAGCTCTTCTTCAGAATGAGCTCCTTCGTGTTCAGATGAATGCTTTAAGCCAAAAATACCTGTTAGCAGCCGGGCCGAACCATTTAAGAGCCAAATAAATGGAAACATGATCTTGTTAAACCAGATAATTGGCACCGCGAACAAAAGCGTGATCGCCTCTGCTTTTTGAATTGCGACCGTTTTCGGTGCTAATTCCCCTGCTACTACATGGAAAAAGGTAACTAACGCAAAGGCAAAACTAACCGATAAAATATGTGTCACCGATTGATTGAGGTCTAGTGCAGCTAAAAATGGATGCAATAGTTTTTCAACGGTTGGTTCTCCCAGCCACCCCAGTCCTAGCGCGGTCACCGTTATCCCTAGTTGACAGGCTGATAAATATTCATCCAGATGGGTGACGACCCTTTTTGCCGCAACAGCTCCCTTCTTCCCTTCCGCAATCAATTGATCAATTCTCGATGGACGTACTTTTACCATCGCAAATTCAACTGCGACGAAAAATCCAGTCAATGCGATTAATGCTACAATTAAGAGTAAATTTATTATCGTCAAGAGAAGCTTCACTCCCTCTCTTTTTAAAAAAATAACAATCCGAAGTCATCTGATTTTCGGATTGTTATCCTTCTTTTATTCGATTAATTTCTTGTCTATCTTATTATCTAGCCTATCTAGATATTTGCTAGCGAATTCCCTTCCTCCTAGGCCGAATGCCAGGCCAAATGCTAGGGCCACACCGCCTAAGACGAGAATAAAGGCAGCATTTACGATTGAATGTGCAACTCCAAGCTGGTCTAATGCCATAAAGACCGTAATCGCGAAGATGGCATATTTCCCCACAGCGGCTAGTGTCCGGGAGTAGCTGCTTTTTAAAACATTTTGTAAAATACGCTCGACTAAATGCCCTAAATATAAGCCAATTCCTAAGATCACAAGTGCAGCCAGTAACATCGGTAAATAGGCAATCACGCCTGTTGCTAGAGTGACTAAAAACTCTAGATGGACAATTTGTAATGCTTCCACTGTAAATAATAAGACAATCACAATTTTTGCAATCATCCCAACGATTTGCGAAAGATTGTATTTGGACTGCTCCGGATTTAATGACCCAATCCCCATATGGTGAAAAATGTTATTAAATCGTAAACGCCACAGCATTTGCGAAACCATTTTTTCAACCCATTTTCCAAGCCATAAGCCCACTAAGATTAAGATCACCGCAACAGCGATGTTTGGAATGAGCGAGAGTATATGATGAAGCATCGAAATGGCCGGGTCAGAAATCCCTTTTAGATCAAGCTTTTCTAATGCTGTTATAATCGTAGGAATTAAGATTAAGATAAACGCAATATTTCCGATCATACTTGAAAGACTGGTTCCCTCTCCTTTAGTGTTTAGACCAAAACGTTGGGCAAGTCTCTCCGTACCGACACTGCTTAAAAAGTTTGTTAGAATATCGCGGACCATTTTTGCAATCAGCCAGCCGACAAAAACAATTAGTGCAGCAGCAAATAACTTAGGAATAAAAGCTAACAAAGTTCCTAGGGTGTTGGCGAAAGGTTCTGAAACGCCTTCCATTTGCAATGCATCCAATACTCCTGGTAAAAATAGCAAGAAAACGAAATAGAATAGAACTTTGCCGATACTGTTAACCTTTCTTACTGCCTCCGCTTCATTATTTGCCATCTTCCATTTTACTAAAAGACGTTCTCCATGAACCATGGCTATCCCTTTTTTAAACAAAAGGCGCAACAGCGAAGCAACTCCCCAAGCAAGTAATAAAATAAGAGCTGCTTTTAATACGTTAGGGACCGCAGCTGTAATCGTTGATAACATTCCAACAAGCGGTGTGGCAATGAAGCTTAAGTTAAGCATATTGAAAAAGATAATCCACACAAACACTAGTAAAATATAATAAACGATTTTTCCAATAATCACTTCAGATGAGTATTTCCTCTTGCCCAGGTTGGAAAACAACCGATCATCAAAGCTCGTCTTCTTTAAAAGTGCTTCTACACCTTTTCCAATAAACTTAGCGATTAGCCAGCCAACCAATAATACCAATAGAGCAAACAGCAAAGTCGGCAGCTGCTGAAAATATGAGTACCATCCCGTCATCATTTGATCCATCTCCATCCTATCGCACTCCTTTTCCTGATATTCTGTTTCAACTTATTTACGTAAGTAAGTTTTCTATAGGATATATAACCTGTATTTTTGAATCGAAACCTAGTTTTTAAAAATAATATTTTTTCAAAAAAGGGCATTTAATAGAAGGAATATCATTTGGAGCCCAAAGAAAGAACCTCTTAGGAAAAAATAAGGTTTCAAGTTCTTTGCAGCGGGAATATAACCAATATGCAAGGCAGACTTGCACTTCTAAACAGTTCAATTAGAAGGAGGAGCTACCAATGCAAATGAGTTGGAAGAAACGATTACTAGTTGGCGGACTGGCTGTATCGCTAACATTCGGCGGGCTAGCTGGATGTGGTGATGGGGTCGACCAGGATAATGGAATCAGTGATGGACAAAAAAAGGATGCAGTAGACACTGATACAAAGAAGGAAGCCAACGCAACAATGGACGATGCGAAGCAGAATATTGAAGAGGCAGTGAATAATGTTGAGAAAAAATTGAAAGAGGACGGTGTTGGTGATGGAGTAGATCAAGATAATGGTGTTAGCGATGGCGAAAAGAAAGATGAATTAGATAATTAAAACTAGGAGGCTAAACAATATGAATAAAGATAAATTTTCAGGCAGTGTTGATCAAGTAAAAGGTGAGGCGAAAGAGCAATGGGGCCACTTAACTGATGATGACTCAAAGGTTGTAGAAGGAAAAGTAGATAAAGCCAAAGGTAAAGTAAAAGAAGGCGTAGGCGAAGTGAAAGATACACTATCAAAATAGCATTTATCCAACCTATTAAACTAGAGGAGGAGAAAAAGTGGACAAGCATGGAAAGAACATTGTAGGTGTGTATCAATCGGAACAAGAGGCGATTGCCGCCATTGAAGACCTGATAAAATGGGGATACGATAAGTCAGAAATCAGTGTAATTGGTAAAGATCAAAATCACTTAGATACCATCACAGAAGAAACAGGCACCGCCGTTGAAGACACGGCTGCCACTGGCGCGCTTACGGGTGGAGCAATTGGTGGTGCAACCGGGTTATTAGCTGGACTTGGCGCTCTGGCCATCCCAGGTATTGGCCCGATTGTCGCCGCAGGTCCTATCGCAGCAAGCATCATGGGTGCTTTAACAGGAGCAGGTGTAGGCGGACTAGCAGGCGCACTGATCGGACTTGGAATTCCAGACGATGATGCCAAGTATTATCAAGAGTCCGTTGAAGAGGGAAAGATTCTAGTCCTAGTTAATAAAAGAGACCACTCTGACAGAGATAGGGAGCAAGAGGCTCCTATTGAAGTAGAACCAACACCAGATAAAGAAGAATCACGATATGATAGCATTAGAGATCGAAATCCAGCCTTGAATACTAAATTCTAATAAAAGATGCAAAAAAGCTGCAGCAACGATTACGTTGTTTGCAGCATTTTTTGGTTTAGGCGGAACTGCGATCGAGGAGTTTTTCAGATAATATCCAGAAAATGTCATAAGTTTCGTATAATGTGTAATAAGTGTCCCGAAAATATGTTATAAGTGCTCGAAAATATGTCATAAGTTCTAAAAATGATGTAATAAGCACCTTTTAAATGCCAATAAAAAAAGAAGAGGCTCCCCAACCTCTCCTTTTTCCTGTATGAAAACCCCTTTAATTTGACAGGCTGCTTCCCCCAAAGCATCCTAATATTCCAACCGAACTTAACTGAACCTAACCTAACTGAAAAAATCCGATAGGTTATTCAGGTTATTTTGCATAAAGTCTAACGCGAAATTCGGCATCACACCAAACAATATTGAACCGACGACTGCGACAACCAACACGATCAAAATGCCAGCTGGAATCTTGAACTTGCTGTCGTCACTTGCCGGACGGAAGAACATTTGTGTCATCACACCAAAGTAATAGAAGTACGATACCACCGTCGTCGCAATCATCAATGAAGCGAGCACATAATGCGGTGTCGGACCAGAAAATGTACCGATAAAAATGTTTAATTTTCCAATGAAACCTGCTGTGCCCGGGAAACCGGCCAGCGACACAAGCAAGATGCCCATAACGACCGCAAGCACAGGCGAGCGGCGGTACAAGCCGGCAAAATCAGCTATCTTCGCTGAACCTGATTTTTCGGTAACGACCTGAATAATGGCAAACGCACCCATATTCATAAGTAAGTAAGCGAGCAGGTAGAACCAAATCGAGTAAAAGATATTCGAGTTCAGCGTCGTTAAGGCAACGAGAATATAACCGGCGTGCGCGATACTAGAATAAGCAAACATTCGTTTAATGTTGGATTGCTTTAAGGCCACCACGTTTCCGATAATCATCGTTACTCCAGCAATAAATGCTAAGTAATCCTGCATTTGCAGTAGGATTGGCTTTTGTGGATCGCTGACCGATGCCGCTGCGAGAAAGACTGTTAACAAAATCCGAAGCACAATCACAAATCCAGCTGTTTTCGAAACGACACTTAGAAATGCAGTAACCGGTGTAGGCGCGCCTTGGTAGACGTCAGGTGCCCACATATGGAATGGAGCTGCTCCCAATTTAAACGCTAACCCCACTAATACCATTAAAAATGCCAATGTTAACAGGTACGCCTGTTGACCGTCTGCCACTTGAGTTAGACTAGTGGCAATCTTCACTAAGTTGGTTGAGCCGGTTAAACCATAGATATAGCTCATCCCAAACAACGTGATCGCGGTGGAAATTCCGCCATTGATGACGTATTTCATCGCAGATTCGTTCGACTCCAAATGATACTTGCGGATTCCTGCTAAAATATAGGAAGAAACAGTTAACAATTCCAATCCGATGAACAGCGTAATTAAATCGCCGCTCGATGTCATAATCATGCCGCCAAGCAAGGCTGATAAGAACAAATAATAAAACTCACCGCGATATTCCTCTAAACCATCCTTCGCCTCGTAGCTGACGGCCAAAAGCATAACCAGACCTGCCCCGACAAGAAGTAATAATTTAAAGCCCATCGCGAAACTATCTAAGCGGAATGAATCGTCCAAAATCGACCTCACAGGTCCGCCCACTAAACTAAGCACGGACACGGTTGCAGCGATAATCGCGACAATTCCAATCCAGCCGAGAATTCTTCGATCTTGATTTTTCGGCATAAATAAATCTAAAAGTGTAAGAAGTGCGGATACACCAAGGATGATGAACTCTGGTGTCATGGCACTCCAATGAAATTGCTGCAAGGTATCAAGACTCATCCTTCATCACCCTCCTATCCCTAGCATGATGGTTTCAAGTGTAGTTTTTAATGGCGCGCTTAGGACACTTGGGTAAACACCAATTAATACGATTAACAGCATAAGTACGAGCACAGGCAAGAATTCGACGCCCTTCAAATCAAGGATGCCCGTAAATTCACGATGCGCCTTGCCGTACGTGATTCCTAAAACTGCACGAAGCAAGTAAGCCGCCGTCATAATAATTCCGAGCGTACCTACCGCTGCTATCACCGGCATTTCTCTGAAAAGTCCGAGGAAGGCCATAAACTCACTGACAAATCCAGACATCCCTGGCAAGCCAAGCGACGCCATCCCGCCAGCCAACAAGAAGCCTGCTGCAATCGGCATGCCCTTCGCCATTCCGCCAAGATTCTCGATAAGTGACGTATCGGTGCGTTCGTACAGGACGCCGACTAAGAAGAACAACAGCGCGGAAATCAATCCGTGCGAAATCACTTGGAAAATTGCCCCTTGAATCCCAGCCTCATTCATAGCAGCCAGTCCGATTAGCACAATTCCCATATGAGAAATCGATGAATAAGCTAAAACCATTTTAAAATCTGTTTGAATGAACGCTAGATACGCCCCGTAGAGGAGATTAATCACTCCAAGGATGGCAATCAGCGTCGCAAGAGTCCCGAATTGCTCGGGAAAAATGCCCATTCCAAATCGAATTAATCCGTACGCACCTATTTTCAGAAGAATCCCTGAGTGGATCATAACAACTGATGGCGGTGCTTGTACGTGGACTTTTAACATCCAGCTGTGTAATGGGAAAATCGGCAATTTGACACCAAACGCTAGCAAAAAGCCAATGAATAAGCCCATTTTCAGATCGCTCGAAAGCGGTACGTCTGGTTTTGCCATCAATTCTGTTAAATAGTTTATATTGGTTGATCCTGTTTTTGCAAAAAGAATCATAATCACAATTAATAGAATCGCAGAACCTAGTCCGTTATAAATCAAGAAACTGTAGGCTGCTTTTTCTTTTTCAAAATAACCCCATTTTCCGATTAAGAAGAAGGTCGGAATAAGCGTGATTTCAAAGAAGATAAAGAACAGAATTAAGTTTTCCGCCGTAAACACGCCGAGCATTCCTATCTCTAGGAGCAGGAACAGCATGAAATAACCTTTCCATTCCTTTTTCACAAACTTTGCCGCGGCTATCGCCGAAAGTGTCGCTACTACCGCTGTAAGGACCACGAGCAGAAGCTGAAAACCACTTAGGCCCAGTTCATAGTAAACGGAAAAATATGGTTCAGGAGCGTTGATCCCATGGAATTGAATCCACTTGGCTGAGACCGTAAAATCGGCTAAATCCTTACCAAATTGAAAATGCAGATAGGCTGCCAGGGCCAGCAGTAAGGCTGGCAAGGTCGCTAGAAAGCCGACCGCTTTGATTGGTTTTTCTGCCGTTTTCGGCATAAATGCTAAAAGCACGATACCTAGTAAAGGGGAGAATACTAGGAGTGAAAGAACGGATGTTAAATTCATCGTAAGTACCCCCCTGTTAATGCAAAGATGACGACGAGAACCGCAAGTCCGACAAAGGCCACCGCACCGTACGTTTGAACCTGTCCGGATTGCAGTTTCGACCCTGCGGCGCCAAGTCCTTGAACAATTCCGACCACGCCTTTGACAAGTCCTTCAACAAGAAACACGTCAATGAAACGTAAGAAGTAGCTGACCCCTTTTGTGATGGCCACAACTGTCAGTTGATAAAACTCGTCAACGTAATATTTGTTCAATAAAATTGTGTGTAGCGTATCGCCTGTACCGCTTAACCAGTTACGAGCAATCGAACGCTTGTTGTACATCAAGTAGGCAAGGAAAATTCCCGCTAAGGATACGACCGTTGCTGCGATCATGATCCAAGCCGGGCCTTCAACGTGGCCTTGATGTGCCAACGCTTCGTTGCCATCAACGAGCCAATCGCCAAGGAATGTACCGAACCACGGTGTATTGACGTAACCAGCGATTACGGCAAGAACACCAAGCACAACCATTGGTAAGGTCATATTGGATGGCGATTCATGGACATGCTTCTGGTTGCCGCGCGCTTCACCCGTAAAGACTAGGAAGAACAAGCGGAACATATAGAATGCGGTCATGAAGGCTGCCGCAAGGGCTAAGAAAAAGAGTACAGGATGTCCGCCTTCCCATGCCGCCACTAAAATTTCATCTTTCGAGAAGAATCCAGAAAGTCCTGGGACACCGCTGATCGCGAGTGTTCCGATTAAAAATAGCGGTCCGGTAAGCTTGAGCTTTTTCCAAAGTCCGCCCATTTCTTCGATGTTCTGAGTATGTACCGCGTGAATGACAGAACCGGCTGCCAAGAACAGAAGCGCCTTGAAGAAGGCATGTGTCATCAAGTGGAATACCCCCGCCACATAACCCGCAGACCCTAAGGCCAGCATCATGTAGCCAAGCTGTGAAACAGTTGAATACGCAAGTACGCGCTTGATATCGGTTTGCACAAGACCAATGCTTGCGGCGAAAATTGCCGTAAATGCACCAATCACAGCGATCGTAAGGAGCGCCGTATGGCTCGCCTCAAACAGTGGAAATAATGCCGCAACCAAATAAACCCCGGCCGCAACCATCGTCGCCGCGTGGATTAACGCCGAAACAGGCGTCGGACCTTCCATCGCATCCGGAAGCCACGTGTGAAGCGGGAACTGACCCGACTTACCAACCGCCCCGATGAAAATCAGGATCGCGGTCAAAGTAATCATGGTGCCTGACACCGCACCGGCATCAACAGCTGCGAAAATTTCACTATATTCAAAGCTTTTGGTTTCCCAGAATAGCAGAATCATGCCGATAAATAAGCCCACGTCCCCGATCCGGGTCATGATGAATGCTTTTTTAGCAGCTGCTTTTGCTTCGTCTTTGTAAAAATAAAAACCGATTAATAGGAAGGAACCGACGCCGACAAGTTCCCAGAAAATATAAGTTTGCAGCAGGTTAGGCGATATAACCAGTCCGAGCATTGCAAACGTAAATAATCCTAAATAGGCATAGAATACTGGAAACCGCTCGTCTCCTTGCATATAACCTTTGGAGTAGGTATGTACTAAGAAACTTACGAGCGATACGATAAACAGCATTAATGCATTTAATTGATTCACTTCAAAGCCCGCTGTTAGATGCATATCTCCTATCGTGAGCCAGTCAAATTTCGTGACATAGGTCGGCTCTTTGAAGCGCTCGAATAAAACCAAAATCGAGTAGACAAGTGATGCCAGCGTGAGGAGAATCCCCACATAGGCACTTGCTTCCTTCAGTCGCTTCCCGAAAAGAAGAAGGATCAAAAACGATAATAGCGGGAAAAGCGGTATGAGCCATGCATTCTCCATCATTATCACTATCCCCTTTCGAATGATACAAACTTCACCATTCGAATTTTGTTGAAAGACAATTTTGTCGTTGTACCTTTAGAGGTACATTTTCATTGGTATGGTGCCATTGTGGTACATTTTGGAGCCTGACACCCTTCGTGGACAAAAAGACCAAAGTGTCTTTTTGTGGTGCCTGACACCTAGTTTTTCATCGTATCCATTTCATCGATGTTAACGGTTTTTCTAGCGCGGTATAGCGAGATTAAGATTGCTAAACCAACGGCCGCTTCGGCTGCTGCAACGCTGATTGCGAACAGAGCGAAGATTTGGCCCGTGATTGACGGCGCCATTCCGTATTTACTGAAAGTGACGAGATTAATATTCACGGCATTCAGCATCAATTCAATTGAAATCAGGACAATTACGGTATTTCTTTTTGTCAGTGCACCGTATAAACCGATGCAAAACAAAATGAGTGCTAGTGCCAGGAAGGCTGAAGCGGGAACGGAACTCATTTATCATCCGCCTCCTTCTTCTCGTTTTTCGCTAGGATAATCGAACCAACAAGGGCGACTAATAATAAAACAGACGTTAACTCAAATGGAATGATATATTTTGAGTAAAGTGCTTTACCAATTTGCATCGTGTTATTTTCATGCAAGGTCGTCGGAACCTGTTCGATATTGAAATCGTAAATCCCAAGATACACGGCAAACGCAAAGCCTAAAATCCCTAGGAAGACAAGGATTTTTCTCCATTTGCCTGTTTTCGGTTCATGTTCATCATTATGCTTCGTTAACATTATTCCAAATAGCATAATGATTGTAATGGCACCGGAATAGATTAAGACCTGCACTGCGGCCACAAATTCAGCGGACAGCACTACGTAAATACCAGCGATTGCTACAAAGGTGAAGATTAGTGAAACGACCATATGAACAACCTTGGTAAGATTTAAAAGCAGCACACCTCCGATAATCGCGACAAGTGCGAGCCCCATAAATGCGAGGAATTCCCCCGAAAAGGTCATGGTTTATTCACCTGCCGTATGTTTTCGTCGTTTTCATCTAACCATTCTAGATTTTTAAATAACATGTCACGGCTGTATTCAGCGAGCTCAAAGTTATTGGTCATGATAATCGCTTCTGTCGGGCATACCTCTGTACATAGGTCACATAGGATGCAAATTTCGAAGTTAATATCGTAGGTATCAATGATTTTCCCTTTTTTCGTTGGATCCGGATGTTTTTTACCCGTCAAATCGATACAATCGGTCGGGCAGATATTCATGCACTGATTGCAAACAATACACTTCTCCGGATAAAACTTTTGAATACCACGGAATCGGTCGGGCAGTGGAATCGGCTTATTCGGATAATCATAAGTAACCTTTTCTTTCGTCAAGTTCTTTAGGGTATATTTCAAGCCTTTTGCTAATCCAAGCACGTTTTTCACCCCTTTTACATTTTAAAGATAGTTATTGGTGTCAGGCACCATTAAAAGAATAGTGACTTAATTAATGCTGTTAAGAAAATATTTGCTAAAGCGATTGGCAGGAGGACTTTCCAGCCAAATTCCATGAGTTTGTCGGCGCGGAAACGCGGTAAGGTGGCCCGAAGCCAGATATAAACAAAGACAACGGCACTAAATTTAACCGCGAACCAGACTGCACCCGGGATAAAGCTTAGGAAGCTAAACGGTGCCAGCCATCCGCCTAGGAACACGACAGTAATTAGGGCGGACATTGCGAATAAATACACATATTCTGCGAGCATAAAGAAGGCCCAGCGGAATCCAGTATATTCGACGTGGTATCCAGCAACCAGCTCGTTTTCCGATTCCGGCAAGTCAAACGGTGTCCGATTTAATTCGGCAATCGATGCTATGAAAAAGATAATAAAGCCGATTGGCTGCAAAAGTATGAACCAGCCATGCTTTTGTGCTTCGACCATATCATTTAGATTTAAACTTCCTGTTAAAAGGATGACACCTAGTACTGACATAACTAACGGTATTTCGTAGGAAATCATCTGGGCTGATGCACGCATGCCTCCTAAAAGGGCGTACTTATTATTTGAGGCCCAGCCGCCAAGCAGCATGCCGAAGGTGGTTAATCCGCTTACCGCGATATAGTAAAGTAATCCAACACCGATATCAGCGAACTGAAAGGCATCCGTGAACGGCATGGTGGCCAGCACCATAAACGACGGTGCGAAGGCAATGACTGGCGCAATGATAAATAAGGGTTTATCGGCAGCCTTTGGAATGATGTCCTCTTTTAGTAAAAGCTTGAGAACGTCAGCGACGGTTTGCAATAGTCCCCATTTACCGCCGACCTGGTTTGGACCATGGCGCAGCTGCATGTAACCCAAGACTTTCCGTTCTGCTAAAATTCCGTAGGTAACGAACCCTAATACAATTAAAAGCAAGACAGCGCCGAGTAAAAAGAAAATTCCAAAGTTAGCCCAACCTGGACTTGACTGGAGCAATTCTTCTATCATTAGCCGTCAACCTCCCCAAGGACAATATCCACTGCCCCTAAAATAGCAATCATGTTTGCAATATTTTCACCCTTTAAAAGTTTCGGGAGAATTTGCAGGTTATAGAAGGACGGCCTTCTAAACTTTAAGCGGTACGGTTCTTTTTTGCCGTCACTATAAATATAGCAGCCAATCTCTCCGCGTGGTGATTCAATTCGGACAAAGGCCTCTCCTTTAGGTGCCTTAATAATTTTTGGCACTTTCGCTAAAATTGGTCCTTCAGCTGGGAATTGTTCCACGGCTTGTTCAAGGATATTCAAGGATTGTTCAATCTCAGCCAGGCGCAAATGGTAGCGGGCCAAGCAATCGCCTTCTTCTGAAGTTGGCACATCAAATTCAAAACGATTATAGACGGAATATGGTTCATCTTTACGGAGATCCCATTTCACGCCGGTACTGCGAAGATTCGGGCCGCTCAATGAATACTGGAGCGCCTCTTCCTTCGTATACTTCCCAATGCCTTTTACCCGGTCAAGGAAAATTTCATTTCCGGAAACCAATTCGTGGTAGCCTTTCAGCTGCCCGCGCAAGTAAGGAACAAAGCTGCCTACTTTTTCAATCCAGCCTTCAGGTGCATCCCACTTCACACCTCCAACGCGCATATAGTTGAAGGTCAAGCGTGCCCCTGATAATTCATTCAGCATGTTGATAATCATTTCCCGGTCACGGAAAGCATAGATGAACGGACTGGTTGCACCAAGGTCAAGGATATAGGTACCCCAGGCAACAAGATGGCTGGCAATCCGGTTCAATTCCATCGCAATTACGCGCAAGAAATCAGCACGTTCAGGCACTTCAATCCCCATCATCGTTTCAACCGCGTGACAGATTACATAGTTATTAGTCATGGAGGATAGATAGTCCATCCGGTCTGTATATGGAATAATCTGCGTATATTGCAGGTTTTCAGCTAATTTTTCTGTCCCACGGTGCAAGTAACCGATGACAGGCGTTGCTTCGGTAATAATTTCCCCATCAATTTTAACAACGAGACGGAACACTCCGTGTGTACTTGGATGCTGAGGACCGACGTTTAATATCATTTCTTCTGTTCTGATCATTGGTTACACCTCCACGTCGTACGGCTCGTAATCTTTGCGCAGTGGATGGCCAACCCAATCTTCGCCAAGCAGGATACGTCGTAAGTCCGGATGCCCTGGAAACTTGATTCCCAGTAAGTCATAGGCTTCACACTCAGGCCATTCTGCCCCTGCCCAAAGCGGCTGCAAGGACTCGATTGTTGGTTCGTTACGGTCAATCTTTACTTTAAAAGCAACCGATTGACGGTTTTTGTATGAGTATAAGTGAACATATACTTCCATATGTGTGACAAAGTCTGTCCCATGAAGCTCGGATAAATAATCAAACCCTAACTGCTCATTGTATTTTAAAAATTGAGCTACTTTGAAATAGGTGTCAGGCTTCACCACAAGGGTTGGAACATCCTTAGAAAGTTTATTAATATAAGAATCTTCTAAAACATCCGCACCTAGATGCTCAGTTATGACCTTCACATATTTGTCTAGGTATGGCTGATTTGGTGATGGCTGCTCTGCAGCTGCTGGGGCTGTGTCATCCGCTTTTCCTGTTCCTGCGGCTTTTGCCTTGGCTGCTGCCGCTGCTTTCGCCTTTGCTTTGGCTGCCGCGATTGCTTTCGCTTTCTCGTCATCGCCACCCGCTGCGTCCTCTCCAGCTCCGCCTGCTTTGGCTTTGGCCGCTGCTGCTGCCTTTGCTTTGGCTGCCGCCGCTGCTTTCGCCTTGGCCGCTGCTGCCGCTTTCGCCTTGGCATCATCTCCGGCTGTGGTATCGGTTTCTTCGGCTGGGGCTCCACCTGCGAGTTCCATCGCTTTTTTCTTTGCTGCTGCTGCGGCTTTTGCTTTCGCTATCGCTGCTGCTTTTTTCTTCGCAAGATCATCGCCGGCGTCTGCTTCGGGTTCCGCTGGCGCCGTTTCTTCAGCTGGGGCTTCTCCGCCTGCAAGCTCCATCGCTTTACGCTTCGCTGCGGCTGCTGCCTTCGCTTTGGCCACCGCTGCCGCCTTTTTCTTCGCGAGGTCATCTGCATCGGTTGCTGCTGGTACAGACGGTTCTGCTGGCGCAGATTCTTCCGCTGGGGCTGAAGATTCGCCTTGTTCCATCGCCGCTCTTTTCGCTGCAGCTGCTGCCTTCGCTTTCGCGACTGCCTCGGCCTTTCTTTTCGCTAGATCATCTGCGTCATTTGTGGTTGCTGATGCTGGTTCTTCGGCTTTAACTGGCTCGGCCGGCTTTTCTTCTTGCTCAGGTGCTGGTGCAGCTTCTCCTGCGGCCTTCGCTGCTCGTTTCGCCGCCGCCGCAGCCTTCGCTTTCGCAACCGCTTCCTTCTTTAACTGTTCAAGATCTTTTTCCCCACTCATTGGTTAGATCACCTTCTTCCCAGTCTTCGCCTCATAGCGAATCTTTTCCTTTAATTTATTGATTCCATAAATTAAAGCGGCTGGGTTTGGAGGGCATCCTGGTATGTATACATCGACAGGAACGATTTGATCGACTCCCTTAACGACTGAATAAGATTTCACATACGGCCCACCTGCTGTCGCACAAGAACCCATCGCAATGACCCATTTAGGCTCGGGCATTTGGTCATATAATCTTCGTAAAATTGGTGCCATCTTCTTTGTCACGGTGCCAGACACGATCATACAATCCGACTGACGCGGTGACGTCCGGAAAAACGAACCAGAACGGTCCAAATCATAATTCGCTCCGCCTACACCCATCATTTCAATCGCACAACAAGCCAGACCAAATGTCACTGGGTAGATCGAACTGCTTCGGGCCCAAGCTTTAATTTGCTCTAGCGTAGTCATAAATACATTTCGCTGTAACTCTGCCATTTCGTGTTGTGAAAGGCCATCTAGTTTTAATTCCATCGTAGCACCTTCTTTTTCCAGGCATACACAAGGCCAATTAATAACATAATAACAAAAATCAACATCTCAATTAGCGCAAAAATCCCTAACTTATCATAGGCAACGGCCCATGGATATAAAAACACGGTTTCTACATCAAAAATAACAAACATTAGGGCAAAAATATAATAGCGGACATTGAACTGTACACGGGAATCGTGAAATGGATCAATACCGCTCTCATATGTGGTATACTTCGCCTCACTCGGTTTATGTGGACGCAGAAGCTTACCTAAATATAACGCCACCACAGGCAGCAGCACCCCAAGACATAGAAATGCAAAAACAATCAGATAATTATTCTGATATACATTTAGAAGTTCCATGTCTATCCCCTCCAATGTTGTAAATTTTCATACTAGTGAATATTGTAACCGAATTCATTATAGCATTGTTACAAACCCATGTCGACAAGCCGTATTCATAAAAATTGGAATTCTAACCGCCTCGAAATTCCCAGTTGAAAGGCTCTTGAGGGCTCGCTATCAAAAGAGACTTTCAATCGGGAATTTTGCAAACTCCAGCAAAAGCGGAAGAGGGCATGCCAAATAAAGGTCACGGTCAAATACCTAATAAATTCGACAACAACCTCTATTTAACACCAAAATGTGTCCAATGTCAGTGAGATTTGTCATAAAACGTTCACCCAATATCTCTTTTTCGGAATACCCTTATATTCTTCTGAAAAAGCAATTTATCTAAAACAAGTAACATGTCCTTCTATAATCATATTCATCTACTAACAAATCATGCAGATATTCCATTATCGAGCACAAATCCAACTGTAAAAGTCTGCGGATGGAGTGATCTATGCATCCTATATTCTAATTTCCGGGAAACAGCCTCTTAAATTACCTATTTTTATAAAAAACAAGACCCTCTAATCAAAATTTTAACCGCCCATTAGCCATATCGGCCACTTTCCTAACTATATCGGCCACTTTTAATATTTATCGGCCACTTTTCAATTATATCGGCCGCTTTTAAAAATTTATCTGCCGCTTTCCCTCTTTTATCGTCCACTTCCAATAAACGCACTATCCATCTAACCAAATTGCCAGTCAAACTAGGAATAGCCAAGGTAACCTTCTCCTTAAAGAAAAGGCTAAAAACCTATCACAACAACCACAAAAAACCCCTCCAGCAACAATTTTCGGAAAAATTGCCACCAAAGGGGTTTTATCTTTAATATTATCTTCTTTCCGATACGGCGAGGCGATTGATGGCACGCTGTAAAGCAAGCTCCGCACGTCTGAAATCGGTATGCGCAGCCTGATGATCTCTCATACGCTGTTCTGCACGTTCCTTCGCTCTTACGGCACGTTCCACATCAATTTCAGAAGCAAGTTCCGCTGATTGAGCTAAAATCGTCACTTGATCAGGACGGACTTCTAAAAATCCACCACTGACCGCAACATAATCCGTGTGACCGCCTTTTTTAAGACGAACAGACGTAATCTCCAGCGGGGCAACTAAAGGCATGTGACCAGGAGAAATCCCTAGGTCACCACTTGTTGCCTTGGTACTAACCATTTCTACATCTGATTCATACACCGGGCCATCGGGAGTAACAATACTGACTTTAATCGTCTTCATTTTTTACCCTCCAGGCTCAGTTTAGACCTCAACGCCCATGCGTTTTGCATTCTCAAGCACGTCTTCGATACGTCCAACCAAACGGAACGCATCTTCTGGAAGGTGGTCATACTTACCTTCAAGAATCTCTTTGAAACCACGAACTGTTTCTTTAACAGGTACATAAGAACCTGGCTGGCCAGTAAACTGCTCAGCAACGTGGAAGTTTTGAGATAAGAATACTTGGATACGACGCGCACGTTGTACTGTTAACTTATCATCATCACTAAGTTCATCCATACCAAGGATCGCGATGATATCTTGTAACTCTTTATAACGTTGTAATGTTGATTGAACTTGGCGAGCTACATTGTAGTGCTCTTCGCCAACAATATCAGGTGACAATGCACGAGATGTTGAAGCCAAAGGATCCACCGCTGGGTAAATACCCATCTCTGAAAGCTTACGCTCAAGGTTTGTTGTTGCATCTAAGTGAGCGAATGTTGTAGCCGGAGCCGGATCCGTATAGTCATCGGCTGGTACATAAATCGCTTGGATCGATGTAACTGATCCTAAGTTTGTAGATGTAATACGTTCTTGTAATTTACCCATCTCAGTTGCAAGAGTTGGCTGGTAACCTACCGCTGATGGCATACGGCCAAGTAGCGCGGAAACCTCAGAACCTGCTTGCGTGAAACGGAAGATGTTATCCATGAAGAACAACACGTCTTGTCCTTGCTCATCACGGAAATACTCAGACATAGTCAAACCAGTTAAAGCAACACGCATACGTGCACCAGGCGGCTCGTTCATTTGTCCGAATACCATCGCAGTTTTCTTGATAACGCCAGAATCCGTCATTTCGTGGTAAAGGTCATTACCTTCACGTGTACGCTCACCAACACCAGCAAATACGGAAATACCACCGTGCTCTTGTGCGATGTTGTTGATTAATTCCTGGATTAATACGGTTTTACCTACACCGGCACCGCCGAATAGACCGATCTTACCACCCTTAATATAAGGAGCAAGTAAGTCTACTACTTTAATACCAGTTTCAAGAATTTCTACCTGAGTAGAAAGGTTTTCAAATGTTGGTGCTTCGCGGTGAATAGAATCACGGCGCTCATTTGCTGGAATTGCAGGATCAAGGTCAATTGTTTCTCCTAATACGTTAAATACACGACCAAGAGTAACATCACCAACTGGTACAGAAATCGGTGCACCAGTATCTTCAACTTCTATTCCACGAGTTAAACCATCAGTCGTTGACATCGCAATCGTACGAACTGTATCATCACCTAAATGAAGAGCTACTTCAAGGGTAATGTTGATATCAACTTCGGAAGCATTACTCGCTTTACTTGAAATTCTCAACGCATTATAAATCGCAGGCAGATGACCGCTTTCGAACTTAACGTCAACTACCGGACCCATAATCTGAAGAACGCGTCCTTTGCTCATCGTTTTCCCTCCTAACTTACTCTTTCGCGAAAAACCACCCAAAAGCATTTTAGAAAATGGTCTAAGAATGGTCACGCGCATTGTTCTAAGCTGAACAAAATGAGTCGGGAACGGTATGATCGTTCCCAGCTCAAATCTAAATGGTTATACTGGATTATTCTAAAGAAACTACATTTCCTACTCTAACGCTGCGGCACCGCCGACGATTTCTGTGATTTCTTGGGTAATCGATGCTTGACGGGCACGGTTGAAGACTAGTGTGTAGTGATTGATTAGTTCTTTCGCATTATCTGTTGCATTTCTCATTGCTGTCATCCGAGCGGCATGCTCACTCGCTTTGCTGTCTAACAGAGCACCATAGATCAAGCTCTCAGCATATTGAGGCAGGAGAACTTCTAATATTTCTTCTGCAGACGGCTCAAATGTATAGGAAATAGGCTTGTTAGAAGCGGTTAAATCCGTTAGCGGAAGGAGCTTCTTCTCTTGAACTTCCTGTGAAATGGCACTCACATAATGGCTGTAATAGATATATAGTTCATCGAATGTGCCATCGGCAAACATTCCAACGGTTGCACGGGTAATGTCTTGAATGTCAGCAAAGTTCGGCTGAGCTGGAATCCCGATTGTTTCAAGGACTACATTCATGCCGCGCTTGACAAAAAAGTCACGTGCTACACGTCCGATTGCAATAATCGCAAATTCATCATTCGATTTATGACGCTCTTTAATTGTTTGACTCACTCGACGTAGCACGTTGCTGTTAAATGCACCAGCAAGTCCGCTGTCAGAAGTCATGACAACATAACCGGTTTTCTTAACAGGTCGAGATGTAAGCATAGGATGATTTACTCCGCCTGAGCCAAGTGCAATCGATGCCGTTACTTCTTGAATTTTTTCCATATAAGGAACAAATTGCTTTGCATTCACGACCGCACGATTCCACTTTGCAGCAGAGGTCATTTCCATTGCCTTTGTTATTTGACTCGTCTTTTTCGTTGAATTAATACGAGTTTTTATCTCACGTAATGAAGCCATAGGTTCTCACCACCCTTTTTCAAAGAATGTCTGGAAGGCGCGCGGCATCATGTGAAGTTTTCACACAGTACCGCTCACCTCACCGTTCTAAATGTCAGACCCTATTGTTCGGAAACTGCAAACGTCTTTTTGAAGGCGTTGATTGCAGAAGCCATATCGTCATCAGAAGGAAGATCCTTCGTTTTTGTAATATGGTCTAACAACTCTTTGCGGTTGTGGTCTAACCAATTAAGGTATTCTGATTCAAAGCGACGTACATCCTCTAATGGAATATCATCAAGGAAGCCGCGTGTTAATGCGTAAAGGATTGCAACTTGCTTTTCAACTGAAAGCGGCTTGTGCAGGTCTTGTTTAAGAACTTCAACCGTACGCGCCCCACGATTCAATTTCGCTTGAGTTGCTTTATCTAAGTCTGATCCAAACTGAGCAAATGCTTCTAATTCACGGTATGATGCAAGGTCAAGACGTAAGGTACCAGATACCTTTTTCATCGCCTTGATTTGTGCAGATCCACCTACACGTGATACGGATAAACCAGCGTTGATCGCCGGACGTACACCGGAGAAGAATAAGTCAGATTGTAAGAAAATTTGTCCATCAGTGATCGAAATAACGTTTGTTGGGATATACGCTGAAACGTCGCCCGCTTGTGTTTCGATGAACGGAAGCGCAGTGATCGAACCAGCACCAAGTGTATCGTTAATTTTTGCAGCACGTTCTAATAAGCGGCTGTGTAAGTAGAATACATCCCCTGGATATGCTTCACGACCTGGAGGTCGACGAAGCAGCAAGGAAAGCTCACGGTATGCAGCTGCTTGTTTAGAAAGATCATCATATACAATCAATACGTGTTTGCCAGCATACATAAACTCTTCAGCCATTGAAACTCCTGTATATGGAGCTAAGTAAAGCAATGGAGCAGGTTGTGATGCAGATGCAGTAACAACGATTGAGTATTCTAATGCGCCGTATTTACGTAGTGTTTCAACGGCGTTACGAACTGTAGATTCTTTCTGACCGATCGCAACATAGATACAGATCATATTTTGACCTTTTTGGTTCAAGATCGTATCAATAGCAACAGATGTTTTACCTGTTTGACGGTCACCGATAACTAACTCACGTTGACCACGTCCGATTGGCACTAGGGCGTCAATCGCTTTGATACCTGTTTGTAATGGCTCATGAACGGATTTACGAGCCATAACGCCTGGAGCAACTGCTTCAACTGGGCGTGTTTTTGTAGTGTTGATTGGACCCATACCATCAACTGGTTGTCCAAGTGAGTTTACAACGCGTCCAATAAGTTCCTCACCAACCGGAACCTCCATGATGCGTCCTGTACGGCGAACCTCGTCACCTTCTTTGATTTCAGTGAAAGGTCCAAGAATGATAATACCGACGTTATTAGCTTCTAGGTTTTGTGCCATACCCATAACGCCATTTGAAAATTCAACAAGTTCTCCAGCCATTACATTGTCAAGGCCGTGAACACGTGCGATACCGTCACCGATTGAGATAACTGTACCAACATCAGTTACTTGAATTTCCGCCTGATAGTTTTCAATTTGCTTTTTTATCAGGGAACTAATTTCTTCAGCTTTGATGCTCATGAGTTTCACCCCTAATCTTTCGAATCTAGCTTAACAATTTACGTTCTAAACGATCGAGTTTACCTCTTAATGACCCGTCATATATACGATTTCCAATGCGAAGGCGAATGCCTCCAAGCAAGTTGGAATCTACGATATTTTCAATTTTTAGTGACTTTTTGCCAATTTTAGCAGCAAATACAGATGAAATAGCTTCGCGTTCTGCATCCGTTAACGCACGTGTGCTGTAAACTTCAGCTTCGGCAACGCCCATCTCCTCGTTTGCCAGCTCTAAAAATTCATCTGCCAAATCAATGATTTGGTCTTCACGGTGGCGGTCGATTAAGATCAACAGTGTATTGAGTACATTTACATTAACTGATGCGAAAGCAGTCTTAATAATTTCTTTTTTCTTTACAAGTGAAAGCTTAGAAGAATTTAAGATGGCTTTTAATTCAGGATTGTATTGTACAACTTCTTTCACTACACGAAGTTCTTCTTCAATAACTCCGAGCGAATTCGTCTCTTTTGCAATATTTAGAAGAGCCAACGCATAGCGCTTAGCTACCATAGAGTTGCTCATCGCTCTTCTCCTGCCTCTTTAATATATTCGTTAATAAGTTGGTCTTGGTCTGCTGCAGTGATTTCTTTTTCAATAACTTTAGAAGCAATCAATACAGACAGGGACGCAACTTGCTCACGAATCGCGGCAACTGCTTTTTCTTTTTGCTGCTCAATTTCAAGCTTAGCTGATTCTTTAATACGGTCAGCTTCAGTGCGGGCTGCAGCGATAATTTCTTCACGCTGAATATCGCCTTGCTTTTTCGCACCTTCAATTAGGTTTTGAGCATCATTACGAGCTTCTTTTAAAAGATCGCGCTGCTCTTGTAAAATCTTTTGTGCTTCTAAACGGCTGTTTTCTGCCGCACTAATTTCGTTACCAATATGCTCTTCACGTTGTTTCATGATGCCCATTAATGGACCCCAAGCAAACTTTTTGAGCAAGGCTAACAAAACAATAAAAACGATAAGCTGGAAGAAGATATCTCCAGTATTAATGTGGCCGCCGCCTTCAGCAGCAGTCGCTAATACAAAACTGTTTGTTAACACCCTCGGTTCACTCCTTTCAAGAGTTGCTTAACGATAGAAAAAACGCATAAATGAATGGCGAGGATTTGTTGATCATCGCCAATGTGAATTTGCCTAAAATTATTTATTTAATACCATGAACGCGATAACTACCCCAATAATCGGTAATGCTTCAACTAACGCAACCCCGATAAACATTGTTGTTTGTAGTAAACCACGATGTTCTGGTTGACGAGCGATACCTTCTACTGTACGTCCTACGATAAGACCGTTACCAATACCTGCTCCTACTGCTGCTAAACCGATTGCGATTGCTGCTGCTAAAACACCAATTGATCCTGTCATTACTTTTTTTCCTCCTTAAATGTATGAAACATAAATTATTTTTTTATATTGTTCATAAAAATGAACGGTGTATTATTAATGGTCGTGACTCACTTTATGAGCCAAGTAAACCATTGTTAACATTGTGAAAATATAAGCTTGAATCGTACCAACGAAAATAGAGAACCCTTGCCATACCATTGTCAGCGGAATCGCTGCGATCGTGCCGGCAATACCTTGATGCGCTAAGCCTGCTGCTAATAGGGATAAAAGCAACTCACCAGCGTAAATGTTACCATATAGACGCAGACCAAGAGTCAGCGTATTGGCAAACTCCTCAATAATTTTCAAAGGGAATAAGAATTTCATCGGAGCGAAGAACCCTTCTCCATAACCCTTTGCACCTTTTAACTTGACGCCATAATAGTGGGATAGTCCCAATACCATAACGGCTAGTGTTAAAGTAATGATTGGGTCGGCTGTTGGTGATTTCCACCAAAGCTTTTCATCAATCACGATTGCAAATGGAAGACCTAGCATATTGGATACAAAAATATACATAATTAATGTAATACCAAGAATGTGGAATCTTCCGCCTTCTTTCCAGTCCATCGTACTGTTGATGATCCCTTTCACAAAGTCCATCACCCATTCAAAGAAGTTTTGCATCCCTGTAGGTTTCATTGCCAACTTCCGTGTAGAAAGGACTGCTATTAAGAAAACGATTAAACTAGCAATCGAAATCATCAGCATGTTTGCGCCATTAAACCAAAGACCCATAAATTCAAACTCTGGAGCCTCATGATGCATGTAAACTCACCTCGCTTCCGCTTCATTTATGTACATGCAAAGCATGGTAAAAATAATCTATCATAATGACAATATAGGATGTCATCAATCCTACCACTAAGGAAATCATATTGAACTGCTCTGGATATCTTAAGGCGATTAACGCGGCAATTCCAGCCATTGCCATTCTCGAGAGCGACCCTAAGGATTTAGGTTTTTTACCCTCTGTTACCTTTTTATCAAAGCTTTCCGTCTTTCTAACCAAGAACCACAGGTTCAGATAACTGAAGCATGTCCCAAGAATCAGTCCTGAAAATACGGTTTGATAAGAAGTGAAGCCCCAGCCTAGAACATAAATGGACAACAAGTAAAAAATCCATTTGCGCTGTCTGTTGAACATGACTCTGAAATCTGGCATAGTTATTTTTCTCCTGAATAGAAATGGCGGATTGAAAGAAGCATGGAATAGGTGCCCGCCGCAAGACCGATGAGCAGTCCGATTATTAAGAAAATTGGCTCGGTGCCCCAATGGCGATCCAGCCATCTGCCTGAGAAAATACCTATTAGAATGGAACCAACTAATTGGGAGACAATTGCGGACATTAAAGCCATAGCTTGTAATGGGTTGCGGTTGTTTTTACGCATATAAACACATCCTCACTCTGGAGAGAATGTCAAACGGGCAATTGGTAAAAATTCAGGCCAAAAAACTATCTTTCAATAGATTTTTTTACATGAAAACCCTATCATTTACACCCTTTGTTAGCATACAATAGCGCCCTGTCAATGTCAATGAATTTACGTGAATTATACCACAAAGTATTCGCCGAATTTTTTTCCATTTCAGAACTTTATCCAACATCACTATTGTATTGTAAAATGTGAATGAAATTTGCCCATTTTGTGTCTATTTTGTGAACGTTTAGAATTATACTAATGGTACAATTTTATGAACTTTTATTATGGTTTAGAAATATAGTGGACCACGCCCAGGAAAGGGCATGGTTGTTAGTCTTGTGTTTTCTCAATTGTGATCATCCGCTCGAGAAAATCCTCTTTATTCGCTTTTTTTGCAAAAATCTTTACCAGATAGGATCCATCCCGTGGGAGCTGTTCGCTTGGAATGTCCCTGTGAATTAGTCCTTTTTTCACATTAGTAATCGTATCTAAAAAGCCAACAAAACGGTAATCCTCTGGATTAAACAACGCAATCCCAAATTCCTCAGCCCCGCCTGGCAAATAAACCTCATAGCGATACTGCCCCGGTTTGTCGCCATTCGTAAAATCAAAGCCCATCACGCGTGGATAGTTCGGCTCTTCCAACACATATAGATAAGGAATGCGGACGGCTGCCGCTCCTGCCTGGAGCCTAAGATAACCGTCTTGAATTTTCCCCTTAAACACGTTCGGGTCAACCGTTAACTCCACAGTAATGTCTTTCGTTTGTTTCGGTTCGAGCGTAAACGATAACGGCAGCCGCCAGTGGAGCCCATCGACATGCGGAGGGATATCGAAGGAATAGCGCTGCGTGCGCGAACCTGTATTTTCCACATGTAGGCTGGTTTTCTGGACATCACTCTGCTCGGTAAATTTCCCAAAGCGGATACTGCTAGGCGATACGAGGGTGCTCGCTTTAATCGCTTCATCGACTTGTATGCGGCCGGCGCCCTGTTCAAAGGTGCGGTAATAAGCTTTGCCAGGATTCGCTGCTTCGCTTGATTTAGTCAGAGGAATCGCTGTATTCATCAGAGCCGCTTTGATCTGCACCGGCGTCCAATCCGGGTGGGCCTGCTTGATTAACGCACAAGCCCCCGCGACATGCGGTGCGGCCATACTCGTCCCCTGCAAAGACAAATACCCGCCTGGAATAGTCGAGTTAATCGCCACCCCGGGTGCGACAATATCCGGCTTGATTTCCCATGACCCTGTCACTGGACCGCGCGAGCTGAAGTCGGCGAGCTGGTCCCGATCTTCACTGACCAAGACTCTTGCCGAGGTCGTTTGTTTTTTTATTTCTTTTTGTAAAATAACTCCGTCACCCTTCGCGAGTGCTCCGACAGGGATGGTCAGCTGAGAGTCCAGGTTTCCCATGAAGCGGCCTCCGCTGACATTATTGTAGATCAGGACCGCTTTTGCCCCCGCTTTTTGGGCATTTTCCGCTTTTTGTGTGAAAGTTAGGATGCCCCGCTGGATGAGAGCAATTTTCCCATCGACATTTTTCAGTTCATCAGGTCGGCCAAGACCGCCATCGGCTAAGTCTACGGAACGGTCGAGGTTCCACGTGGCCGAGCCTTCCATCGGCTCAATTTGGAATTGTTCCCGACTTCCTTCTATAGATATGTAAGGAGTCTCGAGGGTTGGCGTCGATGCCCCAACCGAGATCGCTTTCGAGGCCGTCCCTGGTGAACCGACGCTCCACACATCTGGTCCTGAATTTCCCGAAGCTGCCACTGCCACGATGCCGCGGTCGACCGCACGGTTAAGGGCAAGGCTGATCGGCAGGTCAGGACCGTTGATATCATTTCCGAGGGAAAGATTGACAATGTCGACTTTATCCTTGATGGCTTGATCTATCGCGGCAAGCACCTGCTCTGTCGTTCCGCCACCACCCGGCCCAAGCGCCCGGTACGCCACAATTTTCGCCTCCGGGGCGACGCCTTTTATTTTTCCATTGGCTGCAATGATGCCCGCGACATGGGTCCCGTGGATGGTCGCCTTACCGAGAGCAAGCGTCTCCATCGGATCGCGGTCATTGTCCACCAAATCGCGGCCGCCGGCAAAGTTGCGCTTGAGGTCCGGATGCGTATAGTCGACGCCGGTATCAATCACCCCCACCGTGACCCCTTTACCAGTAAGCCGTTGATTTTTTTTATCAAAAAGGCTGCGGACTTCCTCCCCGCCAATAATTTTCACACTCTCTTCTGTTTGGGCCTGGTACTGGATGACTGGTGAAACGTTGATGATTTGTTTCTGGCCGCTGGCTGTGAGCTTGGCGAGTGTTTCGGCGCTGCCTTGGACGGAGAATCCATCTAGGGCGTCGTGATAAACTCTGCGCAGCTTGATATCTTTATACGGTTTAATGAGTTGCCGGATTTGCTGTTCTGTTTGTGGTTTGTCCAGAATAATAATGGCGGTAGTTTCCTTTGTGCTTTCAGTGATGGAAGGATGAATGAGTATTTTAGGAGTTTGAAAAGCTAGCAGTAACGCAAGTAGAAGTTTCATCAGCAGATTTCCCCTTTTTTCATATCGTTTTCTTTGTGGGGGGAAAGTATGCGTGTCATTTTGTAGGGATTGTATATTCATTGATTCCCTTTTCATCAAGCGGGCACAAGAGTTGATTTTTCGGAATGGTGTATTTTGTCCCTCGTTTTAATCCAGACGATGGGAGGTTGAGTGACCGCAGTTGATGCCCTGCGATGAAGGGGGAGTCAATGCCCAAAATTTCAGCGAACTATTTCCTGGTAATTGTCGGTCCTAATAAGAGCATATAATCATCGACTGTCTGAAAAAAAGCAGTTTTGGAGGAATGCCCGCAAATATGGCAGTTCCACTTAGCTGAATAGAATGCCATCGTACCGGTTGGGCGCTTAGGGCATAACACCCCTGTGCTAATGTCATCTTTGGATAATTTGTAGGTTTGGAGAATATCAGGAATAGGAGTTTGATGGTGGGCTAAAAGGATGTCGACTAACTGCGCGAGTTTCCTTTTACTAAAGGCAGGCTTTTGGTGCTTGCACATAAAGATATACGGCGAGAAGGAATGCAGCTTTTATCTTTCGCTTTTGCCTGAAGAGCAATTTTGAGAGGTTTAGTGCATCTTTTTAGATGCTTTGTACAATTATACATTTTTCACCAAAAAGATAACCTAATTTTGAAACCAAAAACCTTTTAATTACCCCTTTTTATAAAACCCCAACAAAAAAAGCCGAGTAAATACTCGACTTTTTCAAAAAAAATCCTATTTCGTACCAAACAACCGGTCTCCAGCGTCACCTAGACCTGGGACGATATAGCCGTGGTCATTTAATTTCTCATCTAATGCTGCGATATAGATATCGACATCAGGGTGGGCTTCCTTGACTGCATCTACGCCTTCCGGTGCTGCGATTAGACACATAAATTTAATATGTTTTGCGCCGCGCTTCTTCAGGGAGCGAATAGCTTCAATCGCCGAACCGCCCGTTGCCAGCATTGGGTCCACCACGATGAAATCACGCTCTTCGACATCACTCGGCAGCTTAATATAATATTCAACCGGCAACAATGTTTCAGGATCGCGGTAAAGACCAACATGGCCTACTTTCGCAGCTGGGATCAATTTCAAAATACCGTCGACCATTCCGATTCCTGCACGCAAGATTGGTACAATCCCGATTTTCTTACCGGAAAGCACCTTGGATTTCGCTGGACAAACAGGTGTTTCGATATCGATATCCTCTAGCGGCATATCCCTTGTAATTTCAAACGCCATCAGCGTGGCAACTTCATCAACAAGTTCTCGGAACTCCTTTGTTCCAGTGTTTTTATCACGTATGTAAGTTAGTTTATGTTGAATTAATGGATGGTCAAATACGAATACCTTGGCCACAATGATCGCCCCTTTTTTAAAATTAACAAACACTTCGTCTCATTTTACAGAAAAATAATCTAATGAGCAAATCAGAATAACTAGTTAGATTTTTCAAAAAAAATCGGCCCACTTGGGGCCGATTCTTAAATGTTTAATACTCTGGATATAGGGTGAATTTGCTTGTTAAAGCTTCGACGCGTCCTGCTGCTTCCTCAAGCTTCGCTGCATCTTCATGGTTTTTCAAGGTAAACGCAATGATGGATGCAATCTCGTCCATTTCCTCTTCAGCAAAGCCACGGCTTGTAACTGCCGCTGTTCCGATACGGATACCGCTTGTCACAAACGGGCTTTGTTGATCAAATGGAATCGTGTTTTTATTAACAGTGATACCAACTTCATCAAGGACCTTTTCAGCAACCTTACCAGTTAATCCAAGTGTTGTTACATCCACTAACAAGAGGTGGTTGTCCGTACCGCCGGATACTAACTGTAAGCCTTCCTTTTGAAGACTATCCGCTAGGCGCTGAGCATTGGCGATAATTTGGCCCGCGTAATCTTTGAAGCTGTCCTGCAATGCTTCGCCAAAAGCAACGGCTTTCGCAGCGATGACATGCATCAGTGGACCGCCTTGAATCCCAGGGAAGATAGATTTATCAATTTTCTTGCCAAATTCCTCTTTACAAAGGATCATCCCGCCGCGTGGGCCGCGTAATGTTTTATGCGTTGTTGTAGTCACGAAATCCGCGTATGGAACTGGGTTTTGGTGCAAACCAGCCGCAACTAGACCGGCGATGTGAGCCATATCAACCATTAAGTACGCGCCAACTTCATCAGCAATCTCGCGGAACTTCGCAAAGTCAATCGCACGTGGGTAGGCACTCGCTCCAGCAACAATCATCTTTGGCTTGTGTTCAAGAGCTTTGGCACGAACATCATCATAATTGATGCGGTGAGTAGTTTCGTCTACACCATACTCAACAAAGTTATACTGAACACCACTGAAGTTAACCGGGCTGCCGTGTGTTAAGTGGCCGCCATGGGATAAGTTCATCCCAAGGACAGTGTCGCCTTGCTCAAGAACTGTGAAGTATACTGCCATATTAGCTTGTGCACCTGAGTGAGGCTGCACGTTCACATATTCCGCACCGAAAATTTCCTTCGCACGGTTGCGGGCTAAGTCTTCAACGATATCAACATATTCACAGCCGCCATAATAGCGTCGGTTTGGATAGCCTTCTGCATATTTGTTCGTTAACACAGAGCCTTGTGCTTCCATGACTGCTTCGCTAACAAAGTTTTCTGAGGCAATTAATTCAATCTTAGAGCGTTGACGACCTAATTCCTTTTGAATCGCTTGAAAAACCTGTTCATCCGCTTGAGGCAAATGCTTCATGACAAAAAATCCCCCTTATATATAAGTGACTACTATTAACATGTTCGAAAATTCTTTTTTATTTTAGCACGAAACACTCATAAATTAAAAGAGAAACATTTTTCGGTTTTTAATTATTTTTCTCACATATGGCGAACCATTTTATCTGCAAGGACATTAATTTACGAACAAAAATTAAATTTTTATAGATAATATTCGTGTTTTAGTCGATGTCTTTTCTATTCTATTTAAATTTACCAGCTTATTATGGTGCCTGACACCCAATTGTGAGGCACCACAAAAATTTATGTACAGCTTAAATTGTCGGCTTCGCGCTCATAGACAGCCCGCGCCCCGCCAATCAGTTTCGGACGTACTTTAGCAAGTGTTACATGTGCCTGGCCGATCTTTTTTTGCGTCACGCGGACAGGAACGGCAACATGTTTTAGGTGCATGCCAATCAAGGTATTGCCAATGTCGATTCCGGCATCCGCCTTTACAAACTCCACCACGACTGCATCCTCCAGCGCCCCAAAGGCATAGGTTGCCATTGCCCCGCCTGCTTTTCGGACAGGGACAACCGAAACCTCATCAAAGCGCTTTGCTTCTGCCACCGCACGTTCGACGACCAAGGCTCGATTTAAATGCTCACAGCATTGGAACGCCAGATCAATACCTGTGTCCGCTTGAAGCTTTTTTAGGCTTCGAAAAATTATTTCAGCTACTTCGACTGTCCCAGAAGTTCCGATTCGCTCCCCGATCACTTCACTGGTGCTGCAGCCAACCACGAGCAGCTGTCCCGGTTTCAAATCTGCCTGTTCTTTGAATTCTGTTAAAATTGCTTCCAGCTCTTTTTCACATTCTTGGATCATACGCCTTCCCTCCCCTAACAGATTTCGCGTTCGACTCCAAATCTTGATGAATTAAAGGTGCTTATCCTCGTATTCGCCAATTTTCCCAACCCTGCCTGCATGGCGGCCGCCTTCGAATTCACCTGTTAGCCAGACTTGGGCAATATCACGGGCTAAGCCAGGGCCAATGACGCGTTCGCCCATTGCTAAAATATTGGAATCATTATGGGCGCGTGTTGCTTTGGCACTGAATGTATCATGAACCAGTGCACAGCGAATCCCTTTCACCTTGTTAGCCGCAATGCTCATGCCAATGCCCGTCCCACAAATCAGGATGCCGCGGTCAAATTCACCCTTCGCCACTTTTTCAGCAACAGGCAGTGCGTAATCTGGATAATCGACAGATGTTTCGCACTCACAGCCAAAATCTTGATATTCAATGCCAAGCTCTACGAGTAGGTTGGCGATTTCTTTGCGAAGATTAACCCCGCCATGGTCTGATGCTAAAGCTACTTTCATGAAAAAATCCCTCCTGTTTTCATTTTGATTTATGTATGTCCCAGCGCAGCACCCGCAACAATCGGACGCTTCCGCTCTCCTGATTTATTTTGACATACCCTCGCCGAAATAGAAAGTTCCTGCTCAAAAATAAAAGCCCTCTTCTAAAGAAAGAGAGCATTCCAGCAAGTATTACTTTAGTTTTCCAATCGCCTTGTCAATTAATTCATCTAGTTCACGAAAGGTTTGTTCATACATCGCCAGGGATCCGCCATAAGGATCGACCACATCAGGATTAAAGCTTTCACCGCTGTATTCCTTTAAAGTAAAGACCTTAGTACCCACTTGCGGGTATTGCTGGAGAATCGCCATCTTGTGTGAGGATGTCATGGTGAGGATGAGGTCGGCCCAATCGATTTCGTCACGGGTTAACAAGCTGGAACGGTGTTTATGCGCGATTCCATTGTCCTCGAGCACCTTTTTCGCATGTGCGGATGCCTCATTACCGTTCGCTGCATAGATTCCAGCTGATCTCACTTCGATCTCATCCATTTGTTTATTTTTCAAAATTGCTTCAGCCATCGGACTTCTGCACGTATTTCCTGTGCATACAAATAAAATGCGCTGCAATGTGTTTCCTCCTCCTTGAAAGATTCTTATGTAAATAATTTTACCATAGGAAGGCCGAGGATTTCTTCCTTACAAGAATGGGGCGAGCAGCTTTATTCCAAACGCAAGGAGAATCGCGCCGCCAATTGCTTCACTATATGCTCCTACCCAGCCCTGCATCTTTCGGCCGAGCAGTAATCCTAACCACGTTTGCACGGTTGCCATGATACCAAAACAGATAATCACCATGATTGTTTTCGCACCATAAATGCCTAAAGTAAGTCCAACAGAAAAACTATCCAGGCTTACGCTCAAGGCAAAAATTAACAAGCCAAAGCCAACTGGGGAAATGACCTTCTCCTCCCCCTTTTTAAGGGTCGACCAGACCATTTGTATACCGAGCAAAATCAGCAGAAAACCGCCGATAAAAGTCGCAAACGCACCAAATTTCTCTGATAAAAATTTTCCCGCCAATAAACCCAAAAGCGGCATCCAGACGTGGAATAGGCCGATCGTTATCCCGATATTGAATATTTTCTTAAGCCGAAGTTTGTACATTCCCATGCCAAGCCCGACTGAAAATGCATCCATCCCTAGCGCAAACGCCATTAACATCAAAGTTATTAATTCACTAATCATTTCAGACATTCGGACTCCGCCCCCTTGGACTAACTAACCTAAGCATATGCACGTCCAAACTATTTTAGAAGTCATATTGGAGACTAGAATCGACCTCACTTACATCTATTATACCGCTTATCCCACCCTTCTAATTCCAAAATTTGTAACGAAAATGACTATTGGTGCCTGACACCACAAAAAAACCACCAGCCCCCCTTTTTTATAGGGAGAACCTGGTGGCTACGGCTATTCTATAATTAATTTATTTCCCGCTGCCTTCTGAAGGCGGTTCATGATGGCATGTCCGACACCTGTGTTCGGAAAGACCTCACTATAAATGACATCGACCTTCTCTAGATTAAATCTTCGTAACGTATCATAAAGCGCAGCTGCCACTGTCTCCAGCTCAGCCCGTTTCCCGCACGTAAGCACCACATCAGCCTCGAACAACCGGGCATTTTCTTCCGTTGTCAACACTCCGACCCGCAACCCTTCCTGCCGCTTTTCTTCTACTAATCCTTGAAGAAATTTCGCGGTGCCTGACACCATAAAAAGCGGGGCATTTGGGGCGTAATGGCGATATTTCATGCCTGGTGCTTTTGGCCGCGCCGCTTCATCGGTTAACGCTGCATCAACATGAACTTCCCCAACAACGGATTCGAGCTGCTCCTTTGTTACCCCGCCCGGCCGTAAAATCACCGGTATCGCCTCCGTGCAATCGACCACCGTTGATTCCACACCAATTCCAGTGGCGCCGCCGTCAATCACACCCGCTATTTTTCCATTTAAGTCGTCCAAAACATGATCGGCAGTTGTTGGACTCGGTTTGCCCGAACTGTTCGCACTCGGTGCCGCAATCGGCAATCCACAACTTTTCAACAATGCCAGCGCAACAGGGTGGTCCGGCATCCTGACCGCAACCGTCGCTAAGCCTGCTGTTGCAGTTTCTGAGAGAACACCTTCTATCCTTTTAAAAATAATCGTCAACGGCCCTGGCCAAAAAGCTTCTATTAATCGTTCCGCTTTCTCCGGAACTTCAGCCACAAATGCCTTCAACTGATTTTTATCCGCAATGTGGATAATCAGTGGATTATCACTTGGTCTGCCTTTCGCGGCAAAAATCTTTTCCACCGCCGCATCACTTTTCGCATTCCCGCCCAGGCCATAAACTGTCTCCGTCGGCAAGGCAACCACTTCGTTATCCCGTAAAAAATTTGCTGCATCCACAACTTGTGGATTATTTTCAAGATTATCCACATACTTATCCACTTTCCAGACTTTCGTGTTCATAGTTATCCACCTTTATCTCAAACGAGTCTACTAGCGAAATTTGGCGAATTTAGTCACCTAGACTCATATTTTTCACTTAATACGTTTGAAAGTATAAAAGAAGGTGTGCATAAATACAAGTCTTATCCACAAATTGTGCACAACTTCCGTGAAAAAGTGGATAACTTTGTGGATATATCCACAATTATAATGAAAATTTTAAAAATAGTGAGTTATCCACATTTAAAACGTGTCGAATATGTTCTGACTGATAAAATTCGCTAGGTAATTCTTCCCGGCGGGCTCTCTGAAAGCCCATTAACTCAAAAAACGGTAAGGCTACGCTCTTATTAGTTGCCAAAAATAAACCTTTCATCCCTTTTTCTTTCGCCAATTGCACCATTTGATCAAAGAGGACGAAGATTTCCTTTTCAGCTTGTCCAGGTGACACCACGAGGGAACGCAACAAACCAAATTCCGTGAACGCCTCCATCCCCAGCGACCCCTTTAATGTCCCGCTTTCATCTTCTAACAACAAAAAATAGTCAATCGAGTCATCATTTATTCCATCCGTCCCCAGGTTCGCTCGCGATAAAAACGCTCGTAAATTGTCCAAGTCTTCTTTTTTAGCCCTGCGAATCAATGCCTGCATCCTATCATCCACCTCTTTTTCAGATTCTACTCTATGAATATGGATGAAATAGAAAAAATAGAACCGCTAGATTCAGGAATCTAGTAAAATTTATTCACAGTATACACACGACCGCAAAAAACCAGCCCCACGAATGGAACTGGTCTAGTTAAACATCTTCTCCCACATCTCTACCACAAAAAACTTCACTTCTACCGGCTTTTCATCTTCGGAAGTATACACAGGTGCTTCCTTCTTAGCCACTTCCACTGACACTTCCTCAATCATTATCTCATTGAACACAGGTCTCTCTTTTTCAATCAGCCTCTCTGGCTTCTTCACTTCTTGCTCTTTTTTCTCAACAACTTTTTCTTTCTTCGCTGCCACTGGCTCGTGCTTCACAGCTTCTGTTTCTTCCTTCACCGCTACTTTTTCATGCTTCTCAGTTGCTTTTTCTTCCTTTACCACGATTTCCTCGTTGACCCTAGCCACTTTTCTCTTAGACTCAGCCTTACCCTCTTTTTCTTCATCCTTCACCGTCTCAGACTCTTCTTTTCCCTTTTTCACCTTTGCCTGCGGCTTTTCTGGACTTACTGTTTTTGCTTTGGCCTTCTTCTCTTCAAACCCATCACTTACAGCCACACCATTTGAAAAGTCAAGGAAGCATAATGGCGGATAAAGCACACACCACCAGTTCGCCCCTTCACCTGAACCTAAAGTAATCAAAATTGCTTGATATTCTCCTGCTGGATATAAAAATTGACCATATAATTTCGTTGGAAACTGAACTTTGCCAAATTCAACCTTCACGGATTGTGTCGACCCTTGGTCACGAACCACTTTTTCCGAAATCTCTTGAATCTCAGGAAGCTTCGCATTGATGATCTTTCTTGCCTCTTCCATCGAAGTTAAATCCTGTACCCACAGTGTAATCTGCGCATTGACCGCATCGCGCACCTTCCGTTTAATCGCTTGATCCTTTTCAAAATCACTATTAGCAAGAATCCTGAGCCGAATCGCTTCCCCAGGAATCACAATCGATTCCTTCTGTGCTGCTTCCGTCTTCGGCATATATAAATTCAACATCGTCCCTAATGATAAAACGATAAGATATCCCCAAACAATCATTTTACTCTTCAATTCTAGCACCGTCCCTTCGATATCTTCATTTTGGACAAAATGCCAGAATCTTAAACTATTAAATTTTGATATATTTCAGAGATTCATGATGGCAATTCGTGGCGACCTTTAAAAAAAGGCCTCGGAGACTAATCTCCGAAGCCTATTTCAGCAAACACCATCCGGTCCCTGCCATTTATATCATTCACAATCTCTACCTTCGCACTAGCAAAAGTCTTTTGCAAAAGCTCCGCTACCGCTTCACCCTGACCAGCCCCAATCTCGAAACCAACCAGCGCGCGCGTCTCTAACACCTGCGGCAGCTCGACCATAAAGCGGCGGTAAAAATCCAAGCCGTCCGTCCCCGCAAACAACGCCCGGTGCGGCTCATGCTCCGTCACAACCTCCGACATCGTCGTGATATCACCGAGCGGAATATAAGGCGGATTCGAGAGAATCACATCAAACCGAGCCCCGCTCTCCAAAAACGGCCCCAGCAAATCCCCCTGCAAAAACTCCACCTCAGCCCCAAGCCGTACCGCATTCTCCCGAGCCACAGACAAAGACGCCTCCGCAATATCGGTGCCTGACACCATTAACACTGGCTGAACAGGACTATCGGTGCCTGACACCATCCTAAGCTCCGCTTCTTCCAGTTTCATGGTGATGGCGATTGCGCCGCTGCCGGTTCCGATATCTGATAGTTTGATGACTTGTTTCGTGCCGCCAAACAGCTGCTTGATCCGTTGGAGCGCGCCGTAGACGAGTTCTTCCGTTTCCGGTCTCGGAATCAGCACCTCTTCATTGACAAGAAACGGCCGCCCATAAAACTCCTCCGTCCCGATGATATACTGAACCGGAACACCTTTCACATGGTCAAAAACCGCTTTTTCAAAGTCCTCCCACACACCCGGAGCTAACTCATCGTGCATATTCGCAAACAACTGCGCCCGGCTCATCCCAGTGAAATGGCGCAGCAAAAGCTCACCCGCATTCGCATCACGATTGGCTGGACCTAAAAAAGAAGAAGCCCATTGAAGAGCTTCGAATACTTTTTTACTCATTTGAGGAATCTTCCAGCCTGCGCGCTTGATCATCCATAATCAGCGCATCGATGATATCATCGAGCTTGCCTTCCAAAATTTGATCAAGCTTTTGAATCGTTAAGCCAATGCGGTGGTCCGTCACCCGGTTTTGCGGGAAGTTGTACGTACGAATCCGCTCTGAACGGTCCCCTGTACCAACTGCCGATTTACGGACAGAATCATACTCTGCCTGCGCTTCTTGCTGGTACTTATCATAAATGCGGGCACGTAAAACCTTCATCGCTTTATCTTTGTTCTTATGTTGCGATTTCTCATCCTGGATCGAAACAACAATCCCCGTCGGAATATGTGTTAAACGAACTGCTGACATCGTCGTGTTAACGGACTGACCGCCGGCACCGCTCGATGCGAACGCATCAAAACGAATATCTTTATCGTTAATTTCCACATCTACTTCTTCTGCTTCCGGCAAACACACCACTGTCGCCGTTGACGTATGAATCCGGCCGCTTGATTCCGTCTCTGGAACACGCTGCACACGGTGTGCGCCGTTTTCAAACTTCAATTTCGAATAAGCACCCTGACCATTAATCATAAAGCTAATTTCCTTGTAGCCGCCAAGGCCAGTCGGGCTTGCATCAAGAACATCAATTTTCCAGCCTTGCGCTTCCGCAAAACGGCTGTACATGCGATATAAATTCCCTGCAAACAAAGCCGCTTCGTCTCCGCCCGCCGCGCCGCGGATTTCAAAGATAACGTTTTTGTCATCGTTCGGATCCTTCGGAATCAACAAGATCTTCATCTTCGCTTCTAATTCCACGATCTGCGCTTCCAGTTCGTTAACTTCTTCCTTCACCATTTCACGCATCTCAGCATCCAGCTTTTCATCCAACATCGCTTTCGCATCCTGAAGCTGCGCACGCGCCTCTTTATATTCACGATATGTTTGTACTGTTTCTTGTATATCAGATTGTTCTTTTGAATAATCACGTAGTTTTTTTGAATCATTAATGATTTCTGGATCGCTCAAAAGTTCATTCAACTTATCATAGCGATCTTCCACCGATTGAAGACGATCAAACACAGTCTATTCACCTCAATTTTTTGTCCATAACATTCTAATTATAGTATAGGTGAAAACAACCGTCAAAACCAAATTCTAGGGGGGATTTTTTTCGCAAGAGATTTTTTCATTTTAGGCTGTGTTAAACTAGTCTGTTGATTTCCGTTCCAGGCACAAGCGGTTCGCGGGCGTGCCGGGGAGCCTCCTCGTCGCTTTGCTCCTGCGGGGTCTCCCCTGACCCGTACTCCCGCAGGAGTCTTCGTGCCTGGAACGAAGGTCAACAAAGTGCCAAAATCAACATTAACCTTTAACAAAGCCTAATTTTAAAAAAAAGGCTGGCTTACCGTCACGATAAGCCAACCAGTTTAATTAAAATTTATTTATTGAATGGCTGCAGGCTCCATTTGTTTGTTCCCCTGCTGATCCAACTGTCTAACCACTTCTTCACTTGTATCCACACGTTTAACGAATAATGCTAATACGAGTGCGACAATATTAATGGCAAGTGTGACATAAAATGAATATTGAATACCTGCTAATAAAGCTTGTTTGGTTAATAGAGCTGTAGAAGCTGCTGTCAGCGTTGTCGGATCGACCCCAGCCATTAGGCTTGTAGCTTCAGTTTTTGTCACAGAATTCATGATGGTTATAAGAATAGCTGTACCAATCGAACCAGACACTTGCTGCGCTGTATTGTTGATAGCTGTACCATGTGGGTTTAGGCGAGAAGGTAATTGATTTAGCCCGTTTGTCATGATTGGCATCATTACCATCGACATACCAAACATTCTTAATGTGTAAACAAGAACAATATAGGTATAACTAGAATCAATTTGTAAGTTTGCTAGCATGTAAGTTGAAATTGCTGTAACCACAAGTCCGATTATTGCTAGAATACGAGGACCAAATTTATCAAACAATTTACCTGTAATCGGCATCATAATCCCCATCACAATTGCACCAGGCAGCATCATTAAACCTGAATCAAGTGGTGAAATCCCCCGTACATTTTGAACATACGCCGGTGTTAAAATCATACCGGAAAACATGGCAACTGCGTTCACAATCGCAATAACTGACCCAAGCGCAAACATTGGGTACTTGTATACACGCAAATCTAATAATGGCTCTTTCATTTTTAATTGACGAACAATGAAGGCAACGAGCGCGATACCACCCACGATTAATGTTGTTAATACGATTGTATCTGTCCATCCATCGGAACTCGCCGAACTAAAGCCGTATAGCAATCCACCAAATCCAATACTAGACAATACAATAGAAAAATAATCAAGTTTTGCACTTTTGTTTTGTTCCATCACATTTTCAAGTTTCCAAACAGCTAATAATAAACTAATAACCGCTAACGGTAAAATCATTTCGAAAAGGACGCGCCAGTCATAGTACTCTACAATGTAACCTGATAATGTAGGGCCAATTGCTGGGGCTGTAATCATAACTAATCCAAAAATACCCATGGCCGTCCCACGCTGTTCTCGTGGAAAACTTACTAACATAATATTCATTAATAAAGGTCCCATGACCGAAGAACCGGCTGCTTGAATCATTCGCCCTGTGAGTAACAGTCCAAAGTTTGGAGCAAAGGCCGCCACTGAAGTCCCTAAGGTGAAAATTGCCATCGATGTAATAAATAATCGACGATTTGAAAAACGTGTTAATAAAAAGGCTGAAGCCGGAATTAATATCCCACTGACCAGCATATAACCTGTCGATAACCACTGAACCGTTGAATAGTCTTTTATTTTTAAGTCAACCATAATTGATGGCAGTGCTACATTTAGAAGTGAGTTATTGAGAAAAGAAACCATTGCCCCGATAAATAAAATCGCGATCATTAAATATGGCGGTTTTCTTTGTTGTAATGTTGAATCCATTTATCCTATCTCCTTATCCTTTATTGAGACTCTTCTTTATAAAATCCTCTTTTTAGCAGGTCGATTTGCACTCTATAATTCATAAGTGCTTCCTCATCCGTCCAATCCTTTACAATCATTTGGATCAAATTCTGAAAGGTTACAGCCCCCATCATTTTTAAAATATGATGTAGTTCTTGATCACTTTCGATGTTTAAATTTTCTCTATCTATGAGGCTGACCATATTTAAGAACTGCGCTTTTTGATTTTGCTCATAAACATGATTAGCGAATGTATTCTCTACTTTATAATTCATATTTAAAAAAGCATGTTTAAAAAAGTTTTGGTGTTCTTGATTTCTATGGAATGTAATCAAAAATTGAAATGACTCCATAAATGTCTCAAATAAATCCCCATTCTTTTCTTTAAGAATACTAATAAATCGTTCACTATTTTTTTGCGCAAGTTGATTTAACAAGAAATAATATATATCCTCTTTATCCTCAAAATATTGGTAAAAGCTCCCCCTTGGAATTCCCGCACTTTTGATGATATTCGCAATAGATGCTTCATGTAATGGGACTCTGGAGAATTCCTCTTTAGCAGCTTCAATTAATTTGTCCTGCTTATCTTTCGGTAAGTGAAAATAGGTTTGTTTGGGCATTTTTCCTCTCCTATCTATATATGACACCATGTCATAAACCAATTATATATGACACTGTGTCATACGTCAACAAAAAAGTGACAGTGCGTCATAAAACTAAAAAAAACATGCCCTGAAATTCAGAGCATGCTACCTACGATCTTCTTTTACGCGCACCTCGATTTTATAGCGCGGTAAAGCCTGTATTAGTTTCCGGTGAAGGCGGGCTTCCGTCTTAACTTTTCCCTGTTCAGACTGCATTCCTTTTTTATAAACAGATACCCACATCCGGTCACCATTGACCCAGACCGAATCGAGCGTAAATTCATTTGAATCAGCAATCACTTGTTTTGCCTTGTTGATATCTTCGGCAGTGTCTTTTCCGCCACCCGTTTCAGAGCCGCTCCCCGTTCTACTCAAGTTGAGGAAATTGGGGTTTTGGTTGGTGATATCATCTTCGACCATCCGTTGCTTATTTTCGCCTCGATTGGCCATATTTGCAGGCGTATTGCCGTCACGGTTGGACATATAATTCGGTGCTGAACGGTCATTCTGAAGATCATAAGCTTCTTCATTCCCATGATTCCCGCCTTCATTCCCATTACAGCCGCTAATTAAAAACATCATACATAATGAGAGAAACAGCATAAACTTTTGCATCTTACACCTCCCATTACTATCATGCCCGGAGGCTGCCGGAACAGAGCGAGAGAATTCTTTCCAAGAAGCAAAATTCGGCCGCTCAGAATGGGATTTCGCCAATGCTGTGATGGATTTCGCTAAACTCCACCGGAATTTCGCCGAACACACCCGGTATTTCGCCAAACTCCTAGACTTTTTCGCCAAACCACCCAATTATTTCGCCAACACCCAAAAATCACCGCAACAAAGCCAACCTAACCAAACAAAAAAAACTGCCCGAGAATCCCCTTCTCAGACAGTTGTAGTTAACCATAGTGTTAAAATCAGTTACGGTGTCAGGCACTAATTATGTAAACTGACGACACCCTTTATATTAATTTGTTGCTTCCTGCTCGATGCTTGTCCGGTAGACGGCAGTTTTTGGGACTTCGTGGTGATGGCGGCAGCGAGGCTCGTACGCTTCGGAGGCACCTACTAAGATGACTGGGTCATGGTAAGAGGCTGGATGGCCGTCAATTAAGCGCTGCGTCCTGCTTGATGGTGAACCGCACACAGAACATACTGCCTGCAGCTTCGTCACCGATTCAGCAATCGCCATTAACGCTGGCATCTGACCAAACGGCTCGCCGCGGAAATCCATATCCAGACCCGCACAAACGACACGGTGCCCGCTGTCAGCCAGCTGCTGCACAATGCGCAAAATCCCTTCATCAAAAAACTGAACCTCATCAATCGCAATAATATCGATATCGGCTTCCACATGGTGGAGAATCTCCATCGAATGAGCAATCGGCTTCGCATGAAAAGAAGAACCATTATGGGACACAACCTGTTGATCGTGATAGCGATTATCAATTTTCGGCTTAAACACAGCAATCTTTTGTTTAGCGAACTGAGCCCGTCTCACACGGCGGATCAATTCCTCCGATTTTCCAGAAAACATACTGCCACAGATAACCTCAACCCATCCGCTTTGCTTCATTAAATACATAAAAACGGCGTCTCCTTCCTAGCAAATCCATAAAATCTATATCAAAAAGTAAATTTATTAAATAAAAAACAGGCAAGTAAGTTGCTTCTTGCCTGTACTGTTTTACAATTATTGTTGCTGTTGAGTTTTGATGCCATATTTCTTGTTGAAACGGTCAACACGTCCGCCAGCTTCAGCGAATTTTTGACGACCAGTGTAGAATGGATGACATTCTGAACAAGTCTCAACACGGATTTCGTTCTTAACAGAACCAGTTTCAAATGTATTACCACATGCACATGTCACCGTTACTGTTTTATAATTTGGATGAATTCCTGCTTTCATTCTTTTCATCTCCTTCCGCCCTGAATCTTTCGAAACAGAGTTATATAAAGCACCTGTCCAAAAACAAGCACTGAAATACTAAAAACACACTGCACCCATTATAACAAGGGTAACCTATTTTTGCAAGTTGGGATTTGTTGGTTCTTTTTTTGAAAAGGAACCTATCCAAGTCCCTCTACCAGGCTTGTCCCTTACTAAGTTGATCAGGTCCGGCTTGTTTCCAGTACTCCCTCAAGTAGGCTACGACCGTCTCGTTTTCAGCTCTTCCCCTAATTGGGCGAAGAACTCCTCATTCGATTTCGTCTGGCGTAATTTTTTCAAGAAACGCTCCGCAAAATCGGGTGAATCGGACATCGATTTTCGGATCGCCCATAATTTATCCAAATGATCCTTCGGAATCAATAATTCTTCCTTACGTGTTCCTGAACGGCGGATATCAAGCGCAGGGAAAATACGGCGCTCTGCAAGTGAACGATCGAGATGCAGTTCCATATTACCTGTCCCCTTAAATTCCTCATAAATCACGTCATCCATCCGTGAGCCGGTATCGACAAGTGCTGTAGCCAAAATGGTTAAACTGCCGCCCTCTTCGATATTACGAGCTGCCCCAAAGAAACGCTTTGGACGGTGGAAAGCTGCCGGGTCAATCCCCCCGGAAAGTGTCCGGCCGCTTGGCGGAATCACTAGGTTATACGCACGCGCAAGGCGCGTAATACTATCCATTAAAATGACCACATCACGCTTATGTTCGACTAAACGCATCGCGCGGTCGAGCACAAGTTCCGCCACTTTAATATGGTTTTCCGGCACTTCATCAAACGTCGAACTAACAACGTCACCTGCAACCGAACGCTCAATGTCGGTTACTTCCTCTGGACGTTCGTCAATTAACAGCATAATTAATTCTACTTCCGGATGGTTAGTGGTAATGCTGTTGGCAATTTCTTTTAACAGCATCGTTTTACCAGCCTTTGGAGGTGCAACGATCAACCCACGCTGCCCAAAACCAACCGGTGCGATGACATCCATAATCCTTGTCGAAAGATATTTTGGAGTAGTTTCCAATTTCATCTGGCGGTTAGGATAAAGAGGTGTCAGGCCTGGGAAGTATACCCGTTCCTTCGCCGATTCCGGGTCTTCTCCGTTAACGGCTTCTACGTGCAATAGTCCATAATAACGCTCATTTTCTTTCGGAGGTCGTACCTTACCGGAAACTTTATCCCCATTACGAAGGTCGAAGCGGCGGATTTGCGATGCAGAAATGTAGATATCTTCTGAGCTTGGCGAGTAATTGATTGGTCGTAGGAAGCCAAATCCCTCTGACTGGATAATTTCTAAAACGCCTTCCATGAAAAAGTATCCTTGCTGTTCTGCGCGGGATTTCAGGATGGCAAAAATTAATTCTTTTTTCGTTAATTTGCTGTAGTAGGTCACTTTATATTCGCGTGCCAGCTCATAAAGTTCCTTCAGCTTCATATTTTCTAAACTTGAAATTGTTAATTCCATTTGTGCACCACACTTTTATTTTTTTCAATCAGATGTTGTTAAGAGAGTTGAGGAATAATGATAGAAGTAGAAATGAAATGAATAGAATTGCAGATATAATGCATAATAAAACAATTACTATTTTACCCTCTATGCAAAAAATTAATCAACTTATTTTTCTATTTTGATTCATTGGGAATTTCTTCTTGTCGGAGTTAGTCCAAATTCCTAATGGAATGTAATAGGAGTTTTGGGCTGTGTTAAACTTTTCTGTTGATTTACGTTCCAAGCGCTTCGCTTTCCGCGGGCGTTGCGGGGAGCCTCCTCGGCGCTCTCAGCGCCTGCGGGGTCTCCCCTGCCCCGTACTCCCGCAGGAGTCTTCGCGCTTTCCACTCCAATCAACAGAGTGGCAAAAATCAACAATTACCTTTAACACAGTTTGTAATTTAAGTGACGATGCCATGAAGGGTGCCTGACACCAAATTTGTGTCAGGCACCCTTCCTTTCGGCACCGTTTATTTAATCACTAGGTTTGGTTTTTTCTTTAAGCTGTGACGGCCTTCGACGAAGCGGACGGTGCCTGATTTGGCACGCATGACGATCGAATGTGTTGAGCCGTATGAGCCTTTGAATTGAACACCGCGTAGTAATTCGCCGTCTGTTACCCCTGTTGCAGCAAAAATGGCGTCATCGCCTTTTACCAGGTCTTCCATCCGGAGGACACGATTGACATCGAGGCCCATTTTGATACAGCGCTCTAGCTCCACATCACTTTGCGGCAGCAATTTTCCTATGATTTCGCCGCCAAGGCATTTTAACGCCACCGCGGAAAGAACGCCTTCAGGGGCACCGCCAGAACCAAAGAGAATATCGACGCCGGTATTGTCAAACGCAGTATTAATCGCACCTGCGACGTCTCCATCATTAATCAATTTAATTCGTGCGCCAGCCTCACGAAGCTGGGCGATGATATGCTCATGACGCGGGCGATTTAAGACCGTCGCCACAACATCCTCAATATCTTTATTTTTCGCTTTCGCAACAGCTTTTAGGTTATCAAGAACAGACGCATTGATATCGATATGGCCGACCGCTTCTGGGCCAACTGCGATTTTTTCCATATACATATCGGGAGCATGGAGAAGATTTCCGTGATCGGCAACCGCCAGAACCGCTAAAGCATTCCAGCCGCCTGATGCTAATATATTAGTGCCTTCGAGTGGGTCAACAGCAACGTCAACGCGCGGACCATAGCCTGTACCCAGTTTTTCGCCAATATAAAGCATCGGTGCTTCATCCATTTCCCCTTCACCGATTACCACAGTTCCCTTCATTGGCACGGTGTCAAACACATCACGCATTGCCGAAGTAGCTGCACCGTCGGCCTCATCTTTTTTCCCACGGCCCATCCAACGGGCTGAAGCAAGTGCAGCAGCTTCTGTGACACGGACAAGCTCCATCGTTAAACTTCTTTCCATCGTCTCCATCTCCCTTAAGTCTCTTTAGCTGTCTTTTCAACTTCAGTAGCTTATGGTCAACGCCTAAGCTTTATCTATGTGTCTAGCACCAGCGCCTAGCGACTAGTGTCCAGGCGCTTCCGCTTTTCTAAGTGTTTTTCATCTGTTCGACTTCTTCTTTGGTTAACTCTTCCCGCCAAACTGTGGCACCGAGGCCGTTTAGTTTCCCGACGAGGTCGCTGTAGCCGCGGTCAATGTGTTCAAGTCCGGTGACTTCGGTAATTCCTTCCGCCATTAGTCCGGCAATGAACAGTGCGGCACCTGCCCTGAGGTCACTTGCCTTTACTTTCGCTCCCTGCAATTGCACTGGACCATTGATGATGGCAGAACGCCCTTCAACTTTAATGTTGGCGTTCATTCTTCGCAATTCATCAATATGTTTGAAACGGGCACCGTAAATCGTGTCTGTTACAACACTTGAGCCGGTCGCTCTTGTCAAAAGGGTAGTAAATGGCTGCTGAAGGTCGGTCGGGAATCCTGGATAGACGAGTGTCTTAATATCGACGGCCTTCAACTTCGACGACCCATCAACAAACACTTGGTCATCGCCAGATTCAACACGGACACCCATTTCACGTAATTTAGCAATCAATGATTCTAAATGCTGCGGAATGACGTTGTCGATGAGTACGCCTTCGCCAACCGCGGCACCCAAAATCATATACGTGCCAGCTTCAATCCGGTCTGGAATAATTGTGTGACGGCAGCCATGAAGCGCTTCCACACCATCGATACGAATGACATCCGTACCAGCCCCTTTTATCTTTGCACCCATACTTGTTAACAATGTCGCTACATCAATGATTTCCGGCTCTTTTGCGGCATTTTCAATGACTGTCCGCCCTTTGGCGCGAACCGCTGCCAGCATGATATTAATCGTTGCACCCACACTAACCACATCAAGGTAAATACGGGCGCCGCGAAGCTCGTCCGCTCGTAAGTAAATCGCACCTTGTTCATTGGTAATTTGAGCTCCGAGTGCTTCGAAACCTTTGATATGCTGATCAATTGGTCTTGGACCTAAATAGCATCCGCCAGGCAGGCCAATGACCGCCTTTTTAAAACGGCCGAGCATAGCACCCATTAAGTAATAAGAAGCACGGAGCTTTTTTACTTTCCCGTTTGGCAGGGGCATGGAAATCATGGTCGATGGGTCAACCGTCATCTCGTTATCAGAAAGCTGAACGTTACCGCCGATTTCTTCAAGGAGGTCCTTCAAGATTTCAACGTCTGAAATGTCCGGCAATCCTTCAATTGTCACTGGTGATTCCGCTAGAATGGTTGCAGGAATTAACGCAACGGCACTATTTTTCGCCCCGCTGATCCGAACCGTTCCCTTTAACGGATAGCCACCCGCAATTTTAAGTTTTTCCATATTCGACTCCCTTCTAAGCCCTGTAAGTCAATCGGTACAATTGCTTATTACGAAATGAGGCTCTAGGTATATTTTTCCATCATTAAAAGTCAAAATCCGACAACTTGTCTATCCTTTAGTTTACACCAAATTTTTATTTTCATGTATGGCAATTAAAAAAATTTGCACGAAATGGGAATAATTATGCTTCTGTACGGGAATTCCAATCTTTTAAGAAGCCTTCAATCCCTTTATCTGTTAATGGATGATGAAATAATCCCATTAATACTTTGTATGGAATGGTTGCAATATGAGCGCCTCGTAACGCTGCTTCTGTGACGTGAATTGGATTACGAATGGAGGCTGCAATGATTTCTGATTCAATGCCATGCACGTTGAAGATGTCTGAAATAGTTGAAATTAGGTCTAAACCGTTTTGGCCAATATCATCTAATCTGCCTAGAAATGGAGAAACATAGGTTGCCCCAGCTCTTGCCGCAAGTAAGGCCTGGTTCGCACTAAAAATGAGGGTTACGTTTGTTTTGATTCCTTCTTGTGAAAAAGCATGAGTCGCTTTTAACCCATCTGGAGTCATCGGAACTTTAACGGTAATATTCGGAGCGATTGCTGCAAGTTCTCTGCCTTCTCTAATCATGCCTTCTGCATCAAGTGCAATAACTTCTGCACTAACAGAACCAGGGACAAGTGCAGTAATTTCTCTTAAGCGGTCATGAAAAGAAACACCTTTTTCTCTAGCAACCAATGATGGATTAGTAGTTACACCTGCTAGTAATCCAAGGTCATGGGCTTCGCGGATCTCGTCCAAATTAGCTGTATCAATAAAGAATTTCATAGTTAATCCCTCCATTTTTCCGACTAAATACTCAAATTTCTTTTTACAGACTGAAACCGCCCTAAAAGTACGAGGACGGTTTACATTTTATCATATTCTGGAACAAATATGAAATGTGGTTAGACATTTACCATTGTTCGATTAAGCTTTACCTGAAGAACCGAATTCGCGAATTTTGCCAATAACTGTTGTTTTGATTGCTTCGCGTGCTGGTCCTAAATATTTACGTGGATCGTATTCCTCTGTTAACGCAGCTAACGTTTCACGTACTGCTTTTGCAGATGCGATTTGGTTTTCAGTGTTTACGTTGATTTTTGCTGTTCCAAGAGAAACAGATTTTTGGATATCTTTTAATGGGATACCAGTTCCGCCGTGAAGGACTAATGGAAGGCCAGTAATGTTTCCGATTTCTTCCATTTCAGCAAAACCAAGGTTTGGTTCACCTTTGTAAGGACCATGAACAGAACCTAAAGCAGGTGCAAGACAGTCGATACCTGTGCGTTTTACTAATTCTTCACATTCTTTAGGATCTGCGTAGATAACGCCATCAGCAACAACGTCGTCTTCCTGACCGCCAACAGTTCCTAATTCTGCTTCAACAGACACACCTTTTGAATGTGCATATTCAACTACTTTTGAAGTAATTTCAATGTTTTCTTCAAATGGGTGGTGGGAAGCATCGATCATAACAGATGTAAAACCTGCATCAATCGCTTCTTTACACTTATCAAAGCTTGAACCGTGGTCAAGGTGAATTGCTACAGGAACGGTAATTTTCAAATCTTCCATTAAGCCTTCAACCATTTTTACAACTGTTTTAAAGCCGGACATATAACGAGCTGCCCCTTCAGAAACACCAAGAATTACAGGTGAATTCTCAGCTTGAGCAGCTTGAAGAATCGCTTGTGTAAATTCTAAGTTATTTAAGTTAAATTGCCCAACCGCATAGCCTTCAGCTTTGGCTTTAATGAGCATTTCTTTCATGGAAACTAATGGCATTTCTATTCCTCCTTAAATTAGGCAGATATCTTTTCAATTTGGTCTTCCATATTAAGGTTTTCCCTCAATTTTACGGATTATGTATTCCTTGAAAAAGATAAACAACCAGTAAAAAGTTCATATGTATCATATCAAACCAGGGGTCGAAATGCCATTAATTTAACGCAGTTTTGTAAACTGTCATAATGAAAGCGTGCCCATTTTTACTGTAAGCACTTTCTTTATATTTCAAGCCAAAAAATGAAATTTAATTCATTTTTTGGGGAATGTGTTTCCTGACAGCTGCTCGAATATCATCGATATCAAACGGCTTAGCAAAATGAGTAATGGCACCAAGATCCTTGGCTTCTTGAATCATATCAAGTTCACCATAAGCTGTCATAATAATGACGCGGATATCTGGGTCGATTACCTTCATTCGTTTTAAAATTTCAATTCCATCCATTCCAGGGATTTTCATATCCAATAGGACAAGGTCGGGGTCATGTTTTGTCACAATTTCAAGGGCCTGAATGCCATTGGCTGCCTGATATGTTTGATACCCCTCTTTTTGAAACACTTCATTTAGTAAAATTCTAATGCCAAACTGATCATCAACGATTAAAATTTTCTCTTTCATAACTCCACCTCTTCCTTGTTTACTTGATGCTTTTTTATTATCCCAATTATATATCATTTGTTATATTTCTCTATTAGGAAATAATCTCCTGCAAATTTTCTTAGATTTTGTTATTATTTTTGCAATATCGAAAAAATGCCTATAATAAAAGGGTGAAAAGGAGGGTTTTTTATGTTGAAAATGTTTACTACCCAATTAACCGGCTTGTTTAAGCGGCTTGAGGAAAAGGAAGAATACTCGTTTGAAGACGGAGCACGTTTGCTTGCCCAGGCACCAGTTGGTGATGGGTCTATATATATTTTTACTACGAAGGAAATGAAAGCGGTCGAGTTCGAAGCTTTAGATGGGGAGGAACCGTTTAAGGGCGTGAAGATATTAGAGGAGATGGAGGAATTAACGGATTCCGATCGTGTATTGATGTTCACGCGATATTCTAGTGATGCTGCAGCGCTTAAGATGGCAGAGCAGCTTCACAAAAAAGGAATTCCATTTGTCACGGTGGCGACTGCTATTCCTGGGGGTGAACAATTGCAGGAATTAGCCGATCTCCTGATTGATTTGCGGCTGACCAAAGGATTGCTCCCGGATGATGAGGGAAATCGGTATGGATATCCTTCTTCGATGGCAGCTTTATTCGTTTATTACGGCTTGAAATTTACCATTGATGAGATTTTGGCAGAATATGAAGAGTAAAAGCGGGTTTAGTACCCGTTTTTTTATTGCCCTCTAATATTTCCCGGGGGGTAAAGTTGGGATTGTTCGACTTTCAGGAGCTTTTGTGCAATTATGGGACCCTTTTGTACATTTTTCATAAGGTTTTGTACAAGTTTTCCATACTTTTGTACAATTTTTTAGTGATTTTGTATAATTAGACAATATTTGGAAAAACGAGTGCCTAACACCAAAAAAAAGGACCAGAAAACTGGTCCTGAGTGCTAGCTTATTTTTGCAAAGAGGCTTTAATAAAGTCACGGAACAATGGCTGTGGACGATTTGGTCTTGAGACAAATTCCGGATGAAACTGTGATGCCACGAACCACGGATGGTCCTTCAACTCTACAATTTCCACTAAGCGGCCGTCTGGGCTAGTCCCTGAGAAAATAAAGCCTGCTGCTTCCATGTCTTGACGGAAATGATTGTTAAACTCATAGCGGTGACGATGACGCTCATAAACAACCTCATCCTCATACGCTTCAAACGCCTTCGTACCCTCAACAATACGAGCTGGATATAGACCTAGACGCAATGTGCCGCCCAAATCCTCCACATCTTTCTGTTCAGGAAGCAAATCAATGATTGGATAAGCTGTTTCCGGTACAAACTCGGCGGAATGCGCCCCTTCCAAGCCAAGGACATTACGGGCAAATTCAATCGTTGCCAGCTGCATTCCTAAACAAATGCCAAGGAACGGCTTCTTCTGCTCACGAGCATAACGAGTCGCTTCGATTTTCCCTTCAATCCCACGGTCACCAAAGCCGCCTGGAACAAGAACTCCATCCACATCATCTAAAAGTTCCGCTACATTTTCACGGGTCACATCTTCTGAATTAATCCATTTGATTTCCACATCGGCATCAAACGCATAACCTGCATGTTTCATTGCCTCAACCACAGAAATATAGGCATCTTGAAGTTCCACGTATTTTCCGACAAGACCAATGCGTGTCTTGCTGGAAAGATGGGTTACACGGTCTACGAGTGCTTTCCACTCGGTCATATCCGCTTCTTTCACCGATAATTTCAAATGGTCACAAACGATTTGATCCATGTTTTGCTCTTGAAGGGCAAGTGGAATCGAATACAGCGTGTCTGCGTCCATACATTCAATAACTGCTTTTGAGTCAATGTCACAGAACAAGGCAATTTTATCCTTCATGTCTTGAGAAACCGGCATTTCCGTACGCACAACAATTATGTTTGGCTGAATTCCTAGGCTGCGCAGTTCTTTCACACTGTGCTGGGTCGGCTTAGTTTTCATTTCGCCTGCTGCCTTGATATACGGAATTAATGTACAGTGAATGTACATTACATTTTCGGAACCGATATCGCTCTTGATTTGGCGAATCGCTTCAAGGAATGGAAGGGATTCAATGTCCCCTACTGTTCCGCCGATTTCCGTAATCACGACATCAGCATTTGTTTCTTTTCCGGCACGGAAGCAGCGTTCCTTAATTTCATTGGTGATATGCGGAATAACCTGAACAGTTGCCCCTAAATAATCACCACGGCGCTCTTTACGTAAAACCGTTGAATAAATTTTTCCGGTTGTTACGTTTGAATACTTGTTTAAGTTGATGTCGATAAAACGCTCATAGTGGCCTAAGTCCAAATCGGTTTCAGCGCCATCTCCTGTTACGAACACTTCACCGTGCTGATAAGGACTCATCGTTCCCGGGTCAACGTTAATGTATGGGTCGAATTTTTGAATGGTTACATTCACGCCCCGATTTTTCAATAAACGGCCTAATGAAGCTGCCGTAATTCCTTTTCCTAGTGATGACACCACACCACCAGTTACAAAAATATATTTTGTCATAAATATTTCCCCCTCTTATACAGTTTGTACATTATTCAGTTTGTTTAAGGGTTTTTGTAAAAAAATATTTTCCTTACGCCCGAAAAAAATGAAAAAACTCCGTGAAACATGAGTTTTTTGAACAATAAAAAACGCCCGCCTACTTGTGGTAGGGAGCGTATTATAAGTAACTAATGTATCGTCCTCTTTTTAAGGAGCCCAAAAAAGATATTACAAGGGCGTGAAAAAAAAGTCAAGTGGATTAATCTTCTTCGACTTCTTCCTCATCATCAAATTCTTCTTCTTCATCCTCAAGGTCATCGTCAAGATCGTCTTCTTCATCCAATTCAATGTCAAGATCATCTTCGATGGCATCATCATCGTCATCAAGGTCAAGATCATCATCTTCATCTAGATCCAGATCATCATCATCATCATCAAGAAGATCATCTTCATCGTCAAAGTCATCAAAGTCATCTTCAATCTCATCAACTTCATCGAAATCTTCGAGATCGTCTTCATCGACAACCTTCTTCGCCTTCTTCTTCTTCGGTTTCACGACTGCAACCACTTCTTCTTCAGCTGTATCGACTGGATACCAGACACGAAGTCCCCAGCGGTTACTTCCTAATGAAAGGAAACGGCCATCCACGTTAATGTCGGTGTAAAATTGAGCAAGTCTGGTACGAACTTCATCATCAGAGATTCCTGATGCTTTTTTAATTTCTTCTACTAGTTCATTAAAGGCAATCGGCTGCTTACTATTTTTCAAGTATTCATAAGCCATTTCCATAAGGGAAAACTCTTGTAATTCCTCTTTTGAGTATTGTGCTAAACTCAATATCGGCACTTCCTTTCTCTATTTAACACTCTTAAATGAGTGAATAACGGACTATCGTAATAATAAAATATGAGAACTGTCTAGCTGCAGCGCCTTATCAAGGCACATCCGCTTTTCTCTCAATTTTTGCATATTCTTCATTATAAACAAATTCTTCCGGTTTATGCTAGTGCTAGTGAGTTGTTTGACCCTGAATTTTTATGGACGAGGTTTTTTGTCATCATTTTTCTCTGCCTTCTTCTGCTTTTTCAACTCTTTCAGTGAAATCACTAGAAAGAAGATTGCTAGCAGCAAGAAGGAAACTGCGCCCAACTGACGCTGATAAAGATAATTTAATGGCCAGGCAAACACAATTAAAATGAGTAAAATATAACCAAACTTCATTCGCTCCACCTGCCCAAATTCCACTAAGTATGTACGCTAAATAGATTATATTAGATAACCGCACATAATAATATCTCATAAAACAAGTTTTATTACAAAAATTGGTGTCAGGCACCTTGTGAATACTTCACATGGTGCCTGACACCCTATAGTAAAACACGTTACATATTCCGGCGATATTGCCCGCCCACTTCATAGAGAGCACGGGTGATTTGGCCGAGGCTTGCGACTTTGACGGTTTCCATTAACTCAGCAAAGATGTTGCCATTTTTGACGGCAGCTTCTTTCAAACGTCCTAACGCTTCTCCCGCCACTGTAGCATGGCTTTCCTGGAAGGCACGCAGATTTTGAATCTGCAGTTCTTTCTCTTCGTACGATGCCCGTGCTATTTCCATATTATTGACGTCTTCCTCTGACGGAGGATTTGGGTTCAAATACGTATTAACACCGATAATCGGTAATTCACCGGTATGCTTTTTCATTTCATAATACATCGATTCATCCTGAATTTTGCCGCGCTGATACTGGGTTTCCATTGATCCAAGTACACCGCCGCGGTCATTCAAGCGCTCAAACTCTTGCAGTACCGCTTCTTCAACGAGATCCGTTAACTCCTCCACGATAAACGAGCCTTGGAGTGGATTTTCATTTTTAGACAAGCCATGCTCTTTCGTGATAATCATCTGAATCGCCATGGCGCGGCGCACAGATTCCTCGGTTGGCGTTGTAATCGCCTCATCATAAGCGTTCGTATGGAGAGAATTACAGTTATCCTGCAGGGCCATTAACGCCTGCAGTGTTGTCCGAATATCATTAAAGTCAATTTCCTGCGCATGCAGTGAACGACCAGACGTCTGAACATGGTATTTCAATTTTTGGCTCCGCTCGTTTGCTCCATACTTATCACGCATCACCGTCGCCCAAATACGACGGGCCACCCGGCCAATTACGGTATACTCCGGATCCAGGCCATTCGAGAAGAAGAAGGACAAATTCGGTGCAAAATCATCAATCTTCATGCCGCGACTCAAATAGTACTCTACATACGTAAACCCATTCGACAAAGTAAAGGCCAGCTGTGAAATTGGATTCGCGCCCGCTTCGGCAATATGATAGCCCGAAATTGAGACTGAATAGTAGTTGCGCACTTGATGGTCAATGAAATATTGCTGAATATCACCCATCATCCGCAGCGCAAATTCCGTTGAAAAGATACATGTATTTTGACCTTGGTCTTCTTTTAAAATATCAGCCTGCACTGTGCCGCGCACTGTCCGCAGTGTATAGGCTCGAACTTCTGCGAATTCCTCTACCGTTAACACCCGGCCAAGCTCCGCTTCCTTCCGCTGCACCTGCTGATCAATCGCTGTATTCATAAACATCGCTAGAATAATTGGTGCTGGACCGTTAATTGTCATCGACACCGATGTTGACGGATGACATAAATCAAAGCCGTCATACAACTTTTTCATATCATCTAAGGTACAAACACTGACGCCGCTTTCGCCGACTTTCCCGAAAATATCCGGGCGGTGATCCGGGTCTTCACCATATAGCGTCACCGAGTCAAACGCCGTACTTAAGCGTTTCGCATCATCATCCTTCGATAAATAGTGGAAGCGGCGGTTCGTGCGTTCCGGCGTCCCTTCACCTGCAAACTGGCGTTTCGGATCCTCACCTTCGCGCTTGAACGGAAATACCCCTGCCGTATACGGGAACGAGCCTGGGACATTTTCCTGATAAACCCAGCGGAGGATTTCCCCGTAATCCTTATACTTTGGCAGCACCACTTTTGGAATATCGAGCCCTGATAAGCTTTTCGATTTTAACACTGTAATAATCTCTTTATCACGGATTCTCGTCACGAACTTGTCGCCGGAATAAGCTTCCCGCGTTTTTGCCCAGCCATCAAGAATTTTCCTAGACTCTGGCGTCAGTTTCGCCTCTGTCTCTTGCTTAACCGCTTCTAACGCTGCAATTACTGCCGAATCCCTGACCGCTTCAATCGCCCCTTCTAACTGGAATAACTTCCGGGCAATCCCAGCCTGTTCTTCCGCTTTCCGGTGATAGCCGCGCACGGTTTCGGAAATTTCCCGTAAATAATAACGGCGGTCGGTTGGGATAATTACATTCTGTTTTTCAACTAAGGCATCTTTAGTAAAATTGCTCACCCAGCCTGTGCCCATTTTATCGTTAATTTTTTCAATCAGCGCTGCAAACAATCCATTTGTACCCGGGTCATTAAACTGGCTTGCAATGGTTCCATACACCGGCATGTCATCGATATCTTTTTCAAACAGCATATGGCTGCGCTGGTACTGCTTTTGCACCTGGCGCTTCGCATCCTCCGAGCCCTTACGCTCAAACTTATTGATAACAATTAGGTCAGCAAAATCGATCATATCAATCTTCTCAAGCTGTGACGGCGCCCCAAACTCACTCGTCATCACATATAAAGAAACATCGCAAATTTCGGTGATTCCCGCATCGCCCTGACCAATTCCGCTTGTCTCGACAATTACAAGGTCAAAGCCAGCAGCCTTCGTAACGGCAACCGCATCCTTAATTGCCAGCGAAAGTTCACTTTTCGAATGCCGCGTCGCAAGCGAGCGCATGTACACATTCGGTGAAAAAATCGCATTCATGCGGATTCGGTCCCCAAGCAGGGCACCGCCCGTCTTTTGCTTCGTCGGGTCAACCGATAGAATCGCTACCTTTTTATCCGGCAGTTCATTAATAAAGCGGCGAATCAATTCATCGGTTAATGAACTTTTTCCGGCACCGCCCGTCCCTGTAATTCCAACGACCGGAATCTCTTTCTCAAGCGACTTTACTTGATCGAGCACTCGCTCAGCGGTCGCTGCCGCTTCATTCTTTCCATCGACATGAAGCTCCGCAATCGTGATCAGCTTCGCCACCGCATTCACATCCCCGCTCGGCAGCTTCTCAATTTGATTCGCTACATCGACAGGGACAGTCGAAAAATCACACTCCTCGAGCATCCGATCGATCATGCCCTGAAGCCCCAACTTGCGGCCATCCTCAGGGGAGAAAATCCACGAAATCCCGTACTCATGGAGTTCATCGATTTCGCGCGGGATAATCACCCCGCCGCCGCCGCCAAAAATACGGATATTCGGCGCACCCTTCTCTTTCAACAAATCATACATATATTTGAAGTACTCGACATGACCGCCTTGATAGGAAGAAATTGCAATTCCCTGCACATCCTCCTGAATGGCCGCGTTCACAACCTCCTCAACCGAGCGGTTATGGCCAAGATGAATGACCTCCGCCCCGCTCGCCTGCAGAATCCGCCTCATAATATTGATGGAAGCATCATGCCCGTCAAACAAGCTCGAAGCTGTGACAAAGCGAATATGATGCTTCGGCTGATAATTCCCCATCGTTCTCCCCCTTTTTTTATAAAAATGAACTCCATTCACTGTTCAACATTACGACCTAGCTTGTGTTGACGAATGAATTCCGTGAAATAATTGCTCCGTTTGCAGTTCAATATATTCATCTAGTGTATATAATTTTTGGAGGGCCCAGCGCCGGAACGCCCACATTTGTCCCTCGACAATAATGTTATGGGAAATCAGTTCGATCTGTTTTGCCGATAACTCCAGTTCGCCGTTTTCGACACAGCGGACAATCAGGCTCTCAAACATCGCCGCCATTTCGATTTCTTTTTTCAGTACATAGGGAAGGGCATCCTTCGTCAGCGATTTGGCTTCTTGATACATGACCAGCACTTCATCCTGCATCTCATCCATTACCCGGAAATAATGTCCGATCCCTAGCTTCAGACTTGCCAGGGTGCCTTTTTTCTGTTCAAGGTCCTGCTCGAGGCGCTCGCTCACATGTTCATAAATGCTGTCACAGACGAGATACAGGACATCTTCCTTCGAGCGGATGTATTCGTAAAGGGTCCCAATACTGAATCCTGCAGCTTTGGCGATTTCCCTCGTCGTCGTCCGGTGAAAGCCTTTTTCCTTAAAAAGGCTGACAGCCCCTTTAATCATTTGGTCCCGCCGTTTCTGAACAAGACGTTCATCCTTTACAGAAGCCAGTACTTCTCGTTTTTTTATCATGTTCTAACCCGCCTTACTTCGTGATCATCCGCGAGATCACTAGTCGTTGAATTTCTTGTGTGCCTTCATAAATTTGAGTAATTTTCGCATCGCGCATGAAGCGCTCAACTGGATAATCCTTTGTATAGCCATAGCCGCCAAAGACCTGAACAGCCTCAGTTGTCACCTTCATCGCGGTATCGCCCGCAAATAACTTCGACATCGCCGACTCCTTGCCGTACGGCAGGCCTTGCGACTCGAGCCATGCGGCTTGATAGGTTAATAGTCGGGAAGCCTCAATCCCTGTGGCCATATCTGCAAGTTTGAAGGCAATCCCTTGATTTGCGACGATTGGTTTACCGAATTGCTGACGTTCCTTGGCATAGTCCGCGGCTGCGTCAAGCGCACCTTGAGCAATCCCCACAGCTTGAGCAGCAATACCGTTGCGGCCGCCATCAAGGGTCATCATCGCAATTTTAAAGCCTTCACCTTCTTCACCAAGGCGATTAGCAACAGGTACCTTGCAATCTTCAAAAATAATTTCGGTGGTCGGTGAGGATCGGATTCCGAGTTTCTTTTCTTTTTTCCCAACCGAGAAGCCTGGGAAGTCGCTCTCGATAATAAATGCGGTTGTTCCTTTTTGTCTGCTTGACGGGTCGGTTAACGCAAACACGACATAAATGTCCGCTACCCCACCATTAGTAATGAAAATCTTCGAGCCATTTAGGACATAATGATCACCTTCGAGACGGGCAGTCGTTCTCATTCCGCCGGCATCCGAACCGCTGCCTGGCTCTGTTAAGCCGTATGCACCAATTTTCATCCCTTCTGCCATCGGGCGAAGGTAGGTTTGCTTTTGCTCCTCACTGCCAAATTTATAAATCGGCCAGCCCGCTAGAGAAGTATGGGCTGAGAGCATAACACCTGTTGATGCGTCAACGCGGGAAAGCTCTTCTACTGCGATACAGTAAGCAAGATAGTCACTGCCAATGCCCCCGTACTCTTCAGGCCAAGGAATCCCGGTTAAACCCAGCTCCGCCATTTTGTCAAATATCTCGCGGTCAAAGCGTTCTTCCTCATCGCGCTCCGCTGCTGATGGGGCCACTTCATTCCGGGCAAAATCACGAACCATTTTCCGAATCATTTCATGTTCTTCAGAGAGTTTAAAGTTCATTTCAAGTCCTCCTAGTGGATATGTTTAAGGCTGTTTTCGCATAAAGAGCCATATTTATAAATGCTTACTAATCACAATTCGTTGAATTTCACTTGTGCCTTCATAAATTTCTGTAATTTTTGCATCACGGAAATAGCGTTCGACCGGATAATCTTCGGTGTAGCCGTAGCCGCCAAAGACTTGAATGGCTTCAGTGGTCACTTCGACCGCTGTTTTAGTTGCGAACAATTTCGCCATTGATGCCTCCAACGTACATTTTTTGCCGTGGGTCCGTAAATACGCCGCACGATAAACTAATAGTTTCGCCGCTTCCACACTGGTCGCCATGTCAGCTAACTTAAAGCCAATCCCTTGTTGAGCGGCAATTGGCTTGCCAAATTGCTGGCGGTCTCCAGCATAGGCGGTTGCGGCTGACAGTGCGGCCTCAGCAATCCCAAGTGCCTGGGTCGCAATCCCAATGCGGCCGACATCAAGGTTGGCCATCGCAATCTTAAAGCCTTCTCCCTCAGCACCCAGCAGGTTTTCTGCCGGAACATGCATATCTTCGAAGGTGAGTTGGACGGTTCTTGAACCGTGCAAGCCCATTTTCTTTTCATCCTTGCCGACGATAAACCCAGGGGTATTTTTTTCAACAATGAATGCGGAAATTCCCTTGCTGCCAAGTTCAGGATTTGTTTTTGCAAAAACAATATAAACATCCGCCTCACCGCCGTTCGTTATGAACACCTTCGAGCCGTTGATGACGTAATGATCGCCCTTCTTGACGGCACGGGACTTTAAGCTGGCGGCATCCGAACCGGAACTCGGCTCCGTTAAGCAAAACGCACCGAGGTACTCCCCTGAAGCCAGCTTCGGCACGTATTTTTCTTTCTGCTGGTCGGTTCCAAAATAAAGGATCGGGTTTGTGCAGACAGAGGTATGGACAGAAAGAATCACCCCAATGGTTGCACTTACCTTGGAAAGCTCATGGATCGCTAAAATATAAGAAGTGAAGTCCATCGCCGCACCGCCGTATTTTTCAGGGACGGGAATCCCCATTAAGCCAAGCGCGCCCATTTTGCGGAGGATTTCGCGTGGAAATTCCCCTCTTTCCATATTCTCAATAAATGGGACAATTTCGCTGGTAGCAAAATCGCGGACCATTTTTCGCATCATTTCTTGTTCTTCGGTGAATGTAAGATTCATGGTGGTCTCCCCTTTGGAGGAATGCACTATCGTGGTACTCATCATTATCACGACCCCTTTTTCGAAGAAATGCTGTGTTTATTCGTACGTATAAAAACCGCGCCCTGATTTCTTGCCAAGCCAGCCTGCTTTCACATATTTGCGAAGGAGCGGACAAGGACGGTATTTGTCATCGCCAAAGCCTTGGTGAAGCGTTTCCATAATATACAGACACGTATCCAAGCCGATAAAATCAGCCAAGGTTAACGGTCCCATCGGATGGTTCATGCCAAGTTTCATCACTTCATCAATGGCTTCCTTCGTGGCCACACCCTCATAAAGCGTATAAATCGCTTCATTGATCATTGGCATCAGAATGCGATTGGAAACAAACCCTGGGAAGTCATTGACTTCAACCGGAACCTTGCTTAAGGTTTTTGTCATATCTTCAATCACTTGGTAGACTTCATCAGATGTTGCAAGACCGCGAATGATTTCAACAAGCTTCATGACCGGAACCGGGTTCATGAAGTGCATACCGATCACTTTTTCCGGACGTTTGGTAGCCGCAGCAATTTCAGTGATAGGCAAGGATGATGTATTGCTCGCAAGGATCGCGTGTTCAGGAGTAATTTCATCAAGTTGGGCAAAGATGTTGGTTTTAATGTCCATGTTTTCAACCGCTGCTTCGATGACGAGGTCGACGTCACGGGCATCATTTAAATCGGTGGATACGGTTATGTTGCTGAGAATTTCTTGTTTTTGCTCATCTGTGAGGCGCCCTTTATCAACGTTCCGTGTAAGTATTTTATTGATTCCGGCTAGGCCGCGTTCCACAAACTCCTGTTTTAAATCATTAAGTACGACCTTGTACCCTGCCTGTGCACAAACTTGAGCAATCCCGGAGCCCATTTGTCCGGCACCAATGACCATTAGCTTTGAAATCTTCATTCAATCGCCTCCAAGAAGGCCGGAAATGAGTCCGGCCTAGAATTTTTTATTTGGTATCTACTAATCTAAAAAACTATTATCCGCGCGGAACCTCGATCATCACCGCATCACCCTGGCCGCCGCCGCTGCAAATCGCAGCAATTCCAATTCCGCCGCCGCGGCGCTTTAATTCATGCATTAATGTGAGAATAATGCGTGCCCCGCTCGCACCGATCGGATGACCGTAGGCGACCGCACCGCCATTGACATTGATCTTTTCTGGATCCAAGCCGGCAATTTTTCCGCTGACTAACGCCACCGCCGCAAAGGCTTCATTAATTTCAAATAAATCGACTTCGTCTACTGTTTTGCCTGTTTTTCGTAACAGCTCATTAATCACAAGTCCCGGTGTTTTCGGGAAATCCTTTGCTTCGACAGCTATCGCCGCATGACCAACAATCACTGCTTCAGCAACACGGCCTTCACGGGCCGCACGTTCTTCACTCATTAACACGAGGGCTGCCGCACCGTCATTGACACCTGGTGCATTTCCAGCAGTAATGGTTCCCGTTGAATTAAATACCGGTGCTAATTTAGCCAAACGCTCTAGCGACGTATCTTTTCGTGGTGCTTCATCTGTCGCCACCACGACCGGAGCTCCTTTGCGTTGTGGAACCTCTACCGTGACAATTTCTTCCGCCAATTTTCCGCTCTCAATCGCCGCAATCGCACGCACATGACTTCTAAGTGCCCACTCATCCTGTGCCTCACGGCTGATTTCCATATCTTTGGCCGCTTCATTTCCGTAAGTCCCCATGTGAACACCAGTGAAGCTGCATGTTAAACCATCATGAATCATTAAATCCTTCACTTGTGCGTCTCCCATGCGGAAGCCCCAGCGTGCTTTTGGGAGTACATATGGGGCGTTACTCATCGATTCCATCCCGCCTGCCACGATCACTTCCTCATCGCCAGCGCGGATGATTTGATCGGCTAACGTGACACTGCGCATCCCGGACGCACATACTTTATTAATCGTTTCTGTTTTCACTTCCCATGGCAGTCCCGCATGCTGCGCCGCCTGGCGTGATGGGATCTGTCCTTGTCCTCCTTGTAAGACCGTTCCAAGAATGACTTCCTCGACCTCTTCTGGCTTCACGCCCGCACGAACTAATGCCTCTTTTACCGCGATTCCCCCTAACTGTGAAGCAGTAAAGCTGCTCAAACCTCCTCCTAATTTTCCAAAAGGTGTTCTAACCCCGCTTAAAATAACCGTTCTTCCCATCTTACACACACTCCCCTATTCATAATATTCAGATTAACTTTCATAAAAAGATAGATCCGGTGACTGAACGCTCGCTCAGATACAAGCCAAAAAAGAAACGCAGCCCTCTGCTTTTAAAATGGTAATGTAAGCGTTTTATTTATATTTATATTTTACATAAAAAAGCGTAGAAGTTGAAATGTTTTATACGTAATTTTAAAAATTTTACGAATTAAATAAACAAATCAACTTCTACACTCCATTAAAACCTACGCGACTTCTCCACAAATGGCCTTTTCAAGTAGTTCTGCTACATCGTATGTTGATACCTTTTCTTCGACCTCTTTGGCCTTTGTTCCATCCGAGAGCATTGTTAAACAGTACGGACAGCCGGAGCTAATGACCGACGGATTCACAGCAAGTGCCTGTTCGGTTCGTGCCACGTTAATGCGGTGTCCGGTTTCTTCTTCCATCCACATCAAGCCGCCGCCTGCACCACAGCACATCGCTTTCTCTCTGTTCCGCTCCATTTCAAGGAGTTTCACGCCTGGAATCGATTTTAGAATCTCGCGCGGTGCATCATAGACATCATTGTAGCGCCCTAAATAACAGGAATCATGGAAAGTAATTGTCTCATTTACCGCATGTTTCGGTACGAGCTTCCCATCACGAACCAGCTCATAAAGGACCTCAGTATGATGGAACACCTCGACATCTGTTAAGCCGAAGTCAGGATATTCATTTTTGAAAATATTATAAGCATGCGGATCAATCGTCACGATTTTCTTGACTTCCGCTTTTTCAAACTCCTCAATATTTTTCGCAGCCAGCTCTTGGAACAAGAATTCATTGCCGAGACGGCGCGGTGTATCGCCAGAGTTCTTCTCTTTATTTCCGAGGATGGCAAATTTGATACCAGCTTCATTGAGCAGTTTCGCAAACGATAAGGCAATCTTTTGGCTGCGGTTATCGTAAGAGCCCATTGCCCCTACCCAGAAGAGGTATTCAAATTCCTCGCCTGCTTTATTCATTTCCTTCACGGTTGGTACATGAACATCCTCGCGGGCTTCACGCCATGTTTCACGTTCTTTTCTGTTCAAGCCCCACGGATTGCCTTGGCGTTCGATATTGGTCATCGCACGCTGTGCATCGGCGTCCAATTTCCCTTCAGTTAACACTAAATAACGGCGTAGATCGATAATTTTATCGACGTGCTCGTTCATGACTGGGCATTGATCCTCACAATTTCGGCAGGTCGTACAAGCCCAAATTTCTTCCTCGGTAATCACATCGCCAATTAAACTTGGACTATAGACAGCAGAAGCGGCAGATTCTTTTGCTCCTTGGCCTGCTGACGCAAGGGCCAGCTGATTCCCCGTCGTATTCCCAAAGGCAAAAGTTGGCACCCACGGCTGTTTCGAGGTAACAACGGCACCATGATTGGTTAAATGATCCCGCAGTTTAACGATTAAGTCCATGGGTGACAGCATTTTCCCTGTCCCCGTAGCCGGACACATATTCGTGCAGCGGCCGCACTCCACGCAAGCATAAAAATCGATCATTTGGTGCTGCGTGAAATCTTCTAATTTTCCTACCCCAAACGATTCTTGGGTTTCATCTTCAAAATCAACCTTTTTCAATTTTCCTGGTTTATCTAAACGGTTAAAATATACATTCGCAGGTCCCGCAATTAAGTGCGCATGCTTGGATTGCGGTACGTACACTAAGAAGGTTAACAAGAATAATAAGTGCGCCCACCAGGCAATGTAGAAGATTACAATGGAGGCAGTTTCACCAATTCCTGAAAAAATAACGGAAATCAACGATGCGATCGGCTCAGTCCATGACGTCTCCTCACCATGCCAGACGAGACTCATCCCATTGCCTAATAACACAGAGAGCATTAAGCCGCCAATGAAAATAAGAACTAGACCTGATTTAAAGTTGCGCTTCAAGCGGACTAATTTTTCGACATACCGGCGGTAAAAGGCCCAGATGACTGCCACTAAAATCATCAATGTAACGAGCTCTTGGAAAAAAGTAAACCCTGCATAAAGCGGTCCAAGCGGAAGGTGTGCCCCCGGTTTAATTCCTTTGATAATAAAATCAATGGCGCCAAATTGGACGAGGATAAAGCCATAGAAGAACATGACGTGCATGATCCCGCTTTTTTTATCCTTGAGCAATTTCTTTTGGCCGAACACATTGACCCAAATTTTGCGGAGTCGCTCTTTGACATTGTCATCGAACTCAACCTTTTTCCCGAGTTTAATAAATTCGATCCGGGTCTTGACCACATACACGAACAGGCTGATTGCGTAAGCGGTTACAATAAGAAATGCAATCAAATTAACCCAAAGTAATCCATTCATAGTTATGCCCCTTTCCTTGTTATCCACTGAGACAACTTTGAAAATAATTAATTTTCAGAATCTATACTTAACTCTATTATATTATGAATGAGCGTTCAGTCAAATGAATTTTTGTAAAGTTGTGTAAACTTATAGAAAAGGGCGCTTTCGGAAAAACTAACGAAACTGATTGGAGGAAAGAATCCTGATGAATGTGGCACTCATGTTGGGCGTATTCCTATTTTTCATCATTATATGGCTCGTTTTGGATTTTCAGTTAGGTCGAAAGAAGCATCTTTCCATTGTCAGTAGAAGAGAAACAGCCATTATTCATGGTGACATTGATATTTTTACGCACGGAAAAAAGTTGTTTGCGGACTATTTTCATGAACTGCGGAATGCAGAAAAGCATATTCATGTGCTCTTTTATATTGTCAAAAACGATGCAATCAGTCAGGAATTTATCTCTATTTTAAAAGAAAAAGCCCGTGCTGGGGTGGAAGTTCGGCTGCTCATCGACCGGCTCGGCAGCTGGAAGGTAAAAAAAACAGTGATTCAGTCGCTCCGGGAGGCGGGTGTTCGCTTTGCTTTTAGCAATCATATTAAGCTTCCCTTTCTGTTTTATTCTTCTCAGGTAAGGAATCACCGCAAGATTACGATTATAGACGGGAAAATTGGCTATCTTGGCGGATTTAATATCGGCAAGGAATATATCGATGAAGAGCCTTCCTTGGGGATTTGGCGGGATTACCATTTGAAAATAACCGGTAGGAGCGTTAATTTTTTGCAAACGGAGTTTTTGATCGATTGGCATGAATACGCCGGCGAGGATATCATGGATCATCCGGCCTATTTCCCAGTCATGACTGATGGTCAGGTCCGGCACCGATTTGTTCCGACAGAGGCTCAGCAGCTAGAACAGAATTATCTTACGCTCATTCACCAAGCCGACAACTCCATCATTATTGGTTCGCCCTATTTTATCCCCTGTCAAAAAATCTTAGCTGCGTTACTAGCTGCCTTAAAACGGGGGGTTCATCTCTCAGTAATTGTTCCCTATACCGCTGACCATGCGCTTGTCCAAGAGGGCTCGTTTCCCTATTTGCGTAAACTGATTCGAGCAGGTGCGGATGTTTTTCAATATAAAAAAGGTTTTTACCATGCGAAGACACTCGTGATTGATGACAAAATCTGCGATATCGGCACGGCTAATTTTGATAACAGAAGTATGTATCTAAACAAGGAAATCAATTGTTATATTTATGATCCGGCCTTTATTCAACGCTTGATGGAGATTTTAAAAAAGGATATTGAGGACTCTGTGCCGCTGACATTAGCTATCCTTAACAAACCGAACCCAATTCGCTCGATGAAAGAAGGCATCGCAGCTGCAATCTCTTACTTTTTATAAACCATTATTGTCCACGGATGGTGTCAGGCACCATAATTAAGAACAATTAAAAAAGCACCCAAGGAGTTATTGTTATGAAGATTCGGTTTGGTTATGTTTCACATGCGATTAGTTTGTGGGATGCTTCGCCGGCGAAGACGCTGACGTTTACTCGGTATCAGCAGCTAAGCCCTGAAGAGCGTGTGGAAAAGCTGCTTGAGGTGACGAAGCAGAATTTGAATCATACCCTGCGTATGCTCTACTACAATCTTGCTCACGAACTTGAACTCTATAGAATGTCTAGTTCGATTGTCCCACTCGCGACCCATCCGGAGGTGAACTGGGACTTTGTGACTCCTTTTCGCACGGAGTGGCTAGAGATTGGCAAGCTGGTGAAAAAAAAGAAATTAAGGGTCAGCTTCCACCCGAATCAATTCACCTTGTTCACCTCACCGCAAACAAAAATTACAAAAAACGCCGTGGTCGATATGCGTTACCATTATCGTATGTTTGAAGCGATGGGGCTTGAGCAAGAAGGGCTGATTAATATCCATATCGGTGGCGCCTATGGTGATAAACAAAAAACTCTACCGCGATTTCATCAAAATTTAACGACACTGCCCTCGCCCATTAAACAGGTAATGACATTGGAAAATGACGATAAAACGTACAACGCTGAAGAAACGCTATCAGCCTGTGAAAAGGAATCAATCCCGTTTTTGTTTGACTATCATCACCATATGGCCAACTTGTCCGAGGCAGCGCTCGAGGAACTGCTGCCGCGGATTTTCCGAACTTGGGAGCATAGGCCGCATCTCATTCCGAAAGTTCATATTTCCTCTCCTAAAAACGAGAAAGAATTCCGTTCCCATGCTGATTTTGTAGATCCGGAATTTATCATGCCGTTTTTGAAAATGGTGCGCGAAATCGGGATTGATATTGATTTCATGATTGAGGCCAAAGCAAAGGATCAAGCTGCATTGAAATTAATTGAAGATCTGAGCAAGCTTAGGGGTTATAAGCGGATTAGCGGCGGTGCGGTGGAGATTAAATAAATAAGCCGTGTAAAAAAAGAGTCTTCGAACCCGCTCGAAGACTCTTCACTATTCCTCAATTAAATTTAAGACCGGAACATCACGCTCATTATCCGGGTCATTCCGTGAATAAATTCTCGCTACTTTTGTTGCCTCATCCACATGTTGAATAATGACTGGCGTCCCCTCATAGGTAACATGAATCATTTCGGCAGATTCAACAATTTCCTTGGCTCGTCCCACATTCATTGGTTTCATCCACTCCTAGCTTTAATGTCCCTACTAGTATTTGCCATAAATTAGTTACTATTCATAAATATATGGACAAGTTTACCTAAATAGAGCACTTAGGAGAGGGAATAAATCTGTGCAAAATTTTGTTACTGTCCAGATTGGGTGATTTACTATCGACTTTACCAAGTTTACTGTCCATCTCGATGATTTACTGTCCACTTTGATGAATTTACTGTCGACTTTGGGAAATTTACTGTCCACTCCAAATCATTCTAAACCTTCACACAAAGTAACATCACCACCAATAAAAAAAACCCCCTTACCGAAGTAAGAGAGCCATAAGCCATTACATTTTTTCCGGAGCTGAAACCCCAATCAACGCCAGCGCATTGCGGAGCGTAATTTGTACGGACCGCACCAACCCGAGGCGGGCCTTAGTGCGCTCGACATGATCAAGATCAAGCACCTTTTCTGCATTATAAAAACTGTGGAACGTCGACGCCAATTCTACGATATAGTTCGTAATCCGGTGTGGGACGCGCTTTATTGCGGCCTCTCCTACAGCTGCCGGGAACTCCCCAATCTTCTTCAATAAATCCATTTCCTTCTCTGACGTTACCAATGAAAAATCAGCATCTGCCGTCACTTGAACACCCTGCTCCTCCCCAGAACGCAAGATACTAGAAATCCGCGCATGGGCATAGTGGGCATAATAAACGGGATTCTCATTCGACTCCGACACCGCTAAATCCAAGTCAAAATCCATATGCGTATCGGAACTGCGCATCGCAAAGAAATAACGCGTCGCATCGAGGCCGACCTCATCGACCAAATCGCGCATCGTCACCGCTTTACCGGTCCGCTTACTCATCTTCATCTTCTCACCATTTTTATAAAGGTGAACAAGCTGAATGATTTCCACCTCTAGAGTTTCACGGTCATAACCTAACGCCTGAAGCGCGGCCTTCATCCGGGGAATATAGCCGTGGTGGTCCGCACCCCAAATGTTAATCAACTTTTCAAAACCGCGGTCCAACTTGTCCTTGTGATAGGCGATATCCGGTGTTAAATACGTATATGAACCATCTTGCTTAATCAACACCCGGTCCTTGTCATCGCCGAATTCTGTCGAGCGGAGCCACGTCGCACCGTCTTCCTCATACACATAACCACTCGCACGCAGCGCCGCCAAAGCCTCATCAATTTTTCCATTCTTATAAAGTGAAGTCTCGGAATACCAAACATCAAATCCAACACGGAAATCCTCTAGATCCTGCTTTAACTTTGCCATTTCATATTTCAGACCGTACTCACGGAAAAACTCTTGGCGCTCGTCTTCGGACACATGCACATACTTGTCCCCAAACTCCTCTGCCATGGTTTTCCCAATGCCAATAATGTCCGCACCATGGTAACCGCCCTCCGGCATCTCTTTTTCCAAACCTAGAGCCTGGAAATAACGCGCCTCCACCGACAATGCAAGATTATTAATCTGATTTCCCGCATCATTAATATAATACTCACGCGAAACATCAAAGCCCGCCTTCGCTAAAATATTACAAAGCGAGTCACCCACCGCCGCACCGCGGGCATGTCCAAGATGCAAGTCACCCGTTGGATTCGCCGATACAAACTCGACCTGAATCTTCTGGCCGCCGCCAACTGTGGTCTCCCCGTACTTCTCCTCAGCATTCAGCACCGTCGGAATCAGCTCGGTTAAATAACTATTATTCATATAAAAATTAATAAATCCAGGGCCCGCGATCTCAATTTTTTCAATCGAAGCCTTTGAGCGGTCGATATTTGCAACCAACGCCTCCGCAATCACACGCGGCGCCTTCTTCGCAACACGAGCCAGCTGCATCGCCATATTTGTCGCATAATCGCCGTGCGCCTTCTCCTTTGGTGTTTCCAGAACCACATCTGGAATCTGATCCTCCGTCGCCAGTACCGCCTTCAACACTGCCGCCCGAATCTCTTCTTTTAACTTACTTTGCACTTGTTCAACTATGTTCATTGTTATCCTCCTGAAAGGTAATTTCCAAATGGTATGTACCAGCAGGTGAGCCCTGCATTGAAAAATCATAAAGAATGTCAATCAAACCAGCAGTATGCTCGATCCGTTTTGCCAGCGTGATCGTCTCAAAGGACCCAAACGGCATTTCATAACTGCCGCGGAGCTTCTTATGCAAACGAAACGGCAAGCGCATCTTTACTGCACCACCGCGCAAAATCAGCGCCTCATCACCAGCCACCTTGACAATCGTCCGAACGGTGCCCTCATCCTGCACCTCTTCATACTTAAGAAACGAAGCACCATCTTTTTCAAGATAGCGGCCAAACACTGCAAGCTCGTAAACTTCCTTGCCGCCTTGCTGATGAATCGTTGTTTTCACATTAATTTTCATCGGAATTTCAGTCATAGACAAACCTAATGGCACTTCCCTTTTTTCTTTTTTAAAAAAGAACCTAGTTTCATTCTTTGGAATGGTTCTAGTCCTAGTAATTGACGTATCTGCTTTAATGCATACTTTTTCTATTATAAACATTGCTGGTGAACAAATCAAAAAATGCCTGACCTCAAAAGTGTCAGGCACAAAAAGTATAAGATTGGCCAGCTCCAGCGCCTAGGGGCTCGCAGGTCTACAGCCAATCCGTCCTGAAGGTTAAAGAGCAACCTTCAAGCCGGCTCGCCTAGACTCACGCCCCTGTTCAAGGCGCTTCCGCTTTTCTATCTATTTCACCCAGCCAAGCAGCATTTCACGAATTAACTTACTCGCCGTATTGGCGGTTTGTTCTGATGGATCATAAATCGGTGCCACCTCGACAAGGTCACCACCGACTACATTCACTTCGGAACGGGCAATCGCATGAATTGAAGCTAACAGTTCTTTCGACGTAATACCGCCGCAATCCACTGTACCTGTGCCAGGTGCATGCGCTGGATCAAGGACATCGATATCGATTGTCACATAGACCGGACGGCCGGCAAGTGTCGGCAGGATTTCTTTTAACGGCTCGAGCACTTCAAATTTGGAAATATGCATTCCGTTTTGCTTCGCCCACTCGAACTCTTCCTTCATCCCAGAACGAATCCCGAATGAATAAACATTGCTAGGCCCAATGTGTTCCGCTATCTTGCGGATTGGAGTCGAGTGCGATAACGGTTCGCCTTCATAGTGCTCACGCAAATCTGTGTGGGCATCAAAATGGATAATTGCTAAATCCGGGTACTTTTTATACATAGCTTTCATTACCGGCCACGAAACAAGATGCTCACCGCCCATGCCGAGCGGAAACTTGCCAGCAGCTAGGACTTGATCGATAAATTCTTCAATCATATCGATGCTCTTTTGCGGATTTCCGAACGGAAGCGGAATATCACCGGCATCATAGTATTTTACCTCTTCCAACTCGCGGTCAAGGTAGGCGCTGTACTCCTCTAAACCGATCGACACCTCGCGGATGCGGGCCGGACCAAACCGTGAACCTGGGCGGTAACTAACCGTCCAATCCATCGGCATCCCGTATAATACAACCTGACTCTCCTCAAAATTCGGATAACTCTTAATAAACACATTCCCTGAATACGCCTCATCAAAACGCATCTATGTATCCCTCACTTTTCTAAAAACCTAATTAACTTACTTCACCAAATCCCCAACAAACTTCGGCAGCACGAATGCCGCTTTGTGCAGTTCTTTGGTATAGTACTTTGTTTCAATCTCATGGAAGCGGTCTTCACTTACTTCTAATGGATCATATTTCTTTGAACCGATCGTGAATGCCCATAAGCCGCTTGGATACGTTGGGATATTCGCGACATACAAACGCGTAATCGGGAAGATTTCGCGAACATCGCGTTGGACGTTACGAATCAAATCCGCTTTGAACCACGGGTTATCCGACTGCGCCACAAAGATGCCGTCTTCTTTCAACGCCTTAGAAATCCCAGCATAGAACCCTTTAGTAAATAAGTTTACAGCTGGACCGACTGGCTCGGTAGAATCAACCATAATTACATCATACTGATTATCGCTGTTCGCAATATGCATAAAACCGTCGTCCACTTGGACATCGACACGCGGGTCATCGAGCATGCCAGCAATCTCCGGCAAAAATTTCTTTGAGTACTCAATCACTTTGCCGTCAATATCAACAAGCGTCGCTTTTTTCACGCTTGGGTGCTTTAACACTTCACGAATGACACCGCCATCGCCGCCGCCGACCACTAGGACATTCTCAGGATTCGGGTGCGTAAATAACGGAACATGCGCCACCATTTCATGGTATACAAACTCATCGCGGACCGATGTCATCACCATGTCATCTAAAAGAAGCATGTTACCCCACTCTTCAGTTTCAATCATATCTAGTTTCTGAAACTCAGTTTGTTCTGTATGTAAGGTTTTATTTACTCTCATCGTGATTCCAAAATGTTCGGTTTGTTTTTCTGTAAACCAAATTGACATGCTTACCGCTTCCTTTCAACTGATCTCAGTTTTATACATACCAAGTTATTATTCAATTTTATAGTACCCAAACCATTGAATTACAAACACAAGAAAAAGTCTAGCAAAATTTAAATAAATACACCAATAAATGTTTAAAAAAACTCTATTTTTTCAATACTATTACTATCTATTTTTTTAAAAAGAGGTGGTGAACATCGTGGAAATCATGACTGATCAAGGGTTTCGGAAAACAATTAAATATTTACGGGCAGTTATTATCATCAGTTTGATAGGCATGGTTTGTATGCTTATTCTCTTCCTCGGGATTCTTGCTTATGCAAAAATTTTAGGGCCACCACCGCTCGCCGTTCCGCAATCGACGCTATTCTTCGCTGACGACGGAAAGCTGATTGGCGAGAGCAATAGCGGACAAAAACGTTATTGGACCAATTTAAAGGATGTTTCGCCCGATCTGGTTCATGCGACCATCTCCATTGAAGATAAAAATTTTTACGAGCATCATGGCTTTGACTTCAAACGGATTGCTGGTGCAGTGTTAGCCGATGTGCAAGCTTTCTCAAAAGTACAGGGCGCAAGCACCATCACCCAGCAGTACGCTCGAAATCTATTTCTTGAACACGACAAAACTTGGACGCGGAAGCTGCACGAGGCTTTTTATACCATCCGCATTGAGATGAATTATTCAAAAAAAGAAATTCTTGAAGGCTATTTAAATACGATTTATTATGGCAACGGTGCCTATGGGGTAGAGGCAGCCAGCCAATATTATTTTGGAAAAAAAGCAAACGACTTAACGCTTGCTGAAGCAAGTATGCTGGCCGGAATTCCAAAGGGCCCGGGTATCTACTCTCCATTGGCCTCGATGGAACATGCGAAAAGCCGCCAAGCGATTATTTTAAAAAGTATGGTGACCAATCATTACATCAATAAAAAGGAAGCAACCGATGCGGCTATGCAGCCTGTGACGATCGTGGGCACGCACAATACGCAAAAAGTGAAGGTCGCCCCTTATTTTCAGGATGCGGTCAAAAATGCCTTGAAAAATCAATTGCATTTAGATGACCGCACGATTGCCCTCGGAGGTTTAAAAGTTTATACGACTCTTAACCGCAAGCAGCAGGAAGCAGCAGAAAGCCAAATTCATAAATATGTAGCGAATCTATCAGAAATTCAAGTCGGTCTTGTTGCGATGGACCCAAAAAATGGCTATGTCAAAGCGATGGTCGGCGGCCGGGACTATGAAAAAAGTTCATTTAACCGTGCTGTCCAAGCCATCAGGCAGCCTGGTTCAACGATTAAACCGCTTCTATATTACGCGGCCCTTGAACAAGGCTTTACGCCATCTTCGACGATGCGCAGTGAGTTTACGACCTTCCATTTTGATGATGGCCAGCCTGACTATACGCCACATAACTTTAACAATAAGTATGCCAACGGGGAAATTACCCTCGCCCAGGCGCTGGCTGTCTCCGATAATATTTTTGCTGTCAAAACGCATTTATTTTTAGGAGAAGAGACCTTAATCGACACGGCGAAAAAATTCGGCCTTTCTTCAAAAATGGCGCATGTACCATCCCTGGCATTGGGGACATCTGGTGTCCGGGTCATTGAAATGGCGAATGCCTATAGTTTGTTTGCTAATGGTGGGAAAAAGGTTAATCCAACCTTGATTACGAGAGTGGAAGACTACAATGGCAACGTGATTTATGAAAAAGAAGAGGAAACAGAAAAGGTGTTAGACCCAGCTAAGGCATATGTGATGACGCAAATGCTGACGGGAATTTTCGATCCAAAGCTGAACGGATATGCGAAGGTCACAGGCAGCACGGTCATCAACGATATTACCCGGCCTTATGCAGGAAAATCGGGGTCAACTGAAACCGACAGCTGGATGATTGGCTACTCTCCGCAGCTCGTGACGGCCGTCTGGGCTGGCTATGATATGGGAAAACCGATTGAGCTGGTTGCTGAAAAGACGTATGCGAAAAATATTTGGGCCAATTTTATGGAAGAGGCTTTAAAAGGCAAGCCCGTCAAGGCGTTTAAGGCACCGAAGGAAGGTGTCATTGGGGTGTATGTCAACCCCGAGAATGGCAAATTGGCGACCAAGGATTGCCCGGTGCGCCGCTTCACCTATTACGTCAGCGGCACCGAACCAACGGAATATTGCACCGAACATCTAGACCGTCATGAGGCCTTACCAGAGAAACATAAGAGCACGAAAAAAGTCCCTTGGTACAAGAAAATCATGCCGTGGACTTAGCCGAATACTTTATTGAAATAGAAAGGCTCCGGAAAATTCCGGAGCCTTTCTTGTCCTAGTATTACATTGTTTTAACACTCAATATGATACTATAATTTTCAAAAAAATTACAAGCATAATTTTCCTATTCAGCCAATAAACCTCGTTTAAGTTCATCCGTTGAGTTGTTCCATAAAACCTCATTATGATTACGTAAGAATTCCGCTAATACCTTTTTCGAATTACCATCCATATCGTCGACAATGATATGGCGCTTCAGCGACTTATCCATGCGGTTGACATGCTCAGGCAAGGATTTGTAGCCGCGCCGGATTTCGCGGTCAACGGTCATAAAGCAGGCCGTCACACCCGCGTAGTATGGGCCTTCTTCGTTGCGGTCAATCGTTACCCAGACAAGCCAATACGGTTTTCCGTTCGGAACCTCTTCTTGATTTTTCAAAAATTTAATGCCCTTTTCCACGGCGCTGCGGGCATGCATGGCACCGACATCAATCTCCGCCTCGCCAGCGTCAACATCAATGATGACAGGTGACACATTATCAAGGCTCAAAGCTCCTTTTCCAAAGCCTTTATGGCCATCGGTCGGATCGCTTTTGATGATATTAAAACCGAGTTTCTTTTTATTTTCTTCCATTAAAACTCCAAACCTCCTAAAAAAACAACATTCTGAAGAATTGACTTAACCCATCCAAAACCCACGGAAGGACAACCGCGAAAATGGGTTCGATTGTATATCGATCAAGCGGGGTAAACACTAAAATTAGAAAAATCAATCCGCCGTACTGTTCATACTGCGTCATTTTTGCCCGTACATGGTTGGGGGCTAAGTCCTCAATAATCCGGTATCCATCGAGCGGCGGGAATGGCAGCAGATTAAAGATAAACAGAACAATATTCAGCCGGATAAAGATTTCCAAGAAATCATAAAAACTTTCAGGCGGGGCTGCACCAAAACGGTTTAACCCGAACGCGATAACAAAGCCGAGTGCAGCTAAAACCAGATTACTGAGCGGCCCGGCAACTGAAACGAGAATTCCAGCTAGGCGAGGCTTTTTAAAGAAAAACCGATTAACCGGTACCGGACGAGCCCAGCCGAAGCCAGCAATAAATATTAAGATCGTGCCGATCGGATCAAGGTGTTTGAGCGGATTTAACGTCAACCGGCCTTGTTTTTGTGCGGTCATGTCACCGAATTTATAGGCAACGAACGCGTGGGCAAATTCATGAAACGTAAAGGCAATCATCAGGGTAATCGCCAAATAGGGAATCATGCTTAACGGATAGGCAAGAAAATTAAAATTTTCCAACACCATATCTCCTTCCATCTCAAACGGATGTCACGCTTACGTGCGCAAACTCCATTTTCTATCTATCTATATTCCTTTTAGTATACATGAAACCGTTTAAAAAAAGAAAATCAAAAGCGTCATCGATTATTGCACTTTCCTTCGAATTATGGAACACTAACATAGAAAAGCTGTAACGATGGTTTGCGGCTTATTGACTACCCATACATAAAACGGAGGAGGAAAAAACATGCCATATGTAACAGTAAAAATGCTTGAAGGGCGTACCGACGACCAAAAACGTGCCCTAGTTACAAAAGTAACCGATGCAGTCAGCGAAACAACAGGCGCACCAAAAGAAGCCATCCACGTAATGATCGAAGAAATGAGCAAAAGCAACCTTGGAATCGCCGGCGTACGAAAAAGCGACCAATAAATAGAAAAGCGGAAGCGCCTTGCACAGGGGCGTGAGTCTAGACGAGCCAGCGTGAAGGTTGCTTTTTAACCTTCATGATGGATTGGCTGTAGACCTGCGAGCCCCTAGGCGCTGCAGCTAGACAGTTATCTCATTTGATTTTGGTGTCAGGCACCATGTGAAATTTTCACATGGTGATTGACACCTTTTTAGTTCCTACAAAAACTTAATCTCGTCTTTTGGGGTTTCAATCTTTAGTTTCTCTAGTTCGAGTTTCATTTTTTCAGTTTCGGCTAAATAATTTACGTGTTTGAGTTTCTCGAGCTCGAGTTCATCCTTCAGCATACCTGCTTTAATTTTTGACTGTTTCTGAAAATGAGTAGTAATAATGGCTGTAATCGGTATGCCAAATACCATAATGACGGCAATCGTTCCTGTCATTGCAAGCGCCTCCTCATATATCATAATTTTTACCTCTTTATACAAATCATAACAAATACCTAAACAAAAAAGTACCGAATTAATCAAAAACAAAAAACACCCCTCAGACCTTCGCACGCGAGCATTCGTGCTATAGTCCAAGCGGTGTATAACATCTTATTGAATTTTCGCCTTTAACGATTCGATATATTGAAAGGCCTCATCGATTTCCGCCTCGGTATAGCGCTGGCTTGCCTTTAACGTAAACACCTTGTTAGCCACTTCTTCTTTAGAGAGATTATCAAAATATAAAACCGTTGAAACCAATTCCAAGAATCTAGCATTCTGCTCATTCATATCAACGAGACAATCCTGCAAAAACGGCATGTCCACCTCATTTAAACTTAAAAACTCTTTCCCCGGCTCCGTCAATGTATAGCGATATTGAAAATAGCCGCCCTTTTTCTCCTTCACCTCATTGAGAAAGCCCATATTGCAAAGCTCCTCAACCCGTAACGTTAACTCCTCTGAGTAGGGGCCATAAAAATGAAACTGGAACCGCTCTTGAAAGGGAAATGCCACCTTTTTCGCAATATATATCATCTTTTGCAGCTTCTTACGGCCGATAATCTCACCGGAAACCATAACCGCCTGCATCAGTTTCGCATGATCATTTAACAACGTTCGTCATCTCCTACTCCATTTGGGTGTCAGGCACCAATCACCAATCGTTCTATAACTCTAAAAGGGCGCGAATTTGCTTTTTGACATTCTTTTTAGTCGAATCATCAAGAATAAAATCAGCCGGGTAGTAGAGCTTATGGTCGGTCCTTCTTTTCCCCGAAATCGCATCAACAATCTCCGATTCGCGTGAAAGTTCCTTCAATTCCCCATTATGCATCAACAAATGAATCGGGAGCCGCTCCTCCTCCTCACCGGGACGATAGAAATCATACGGCAAATCCGACGAGGAATCGACCACCAAATAATACTCAGGATCCAACCCTGCCTTTTTGAATAATGAACCTAATTCAGCGAGCTTTTTGTATTCTTTCGCTGGGTCAAATTCAGCAAACTTGAAGAGATTGCGATTGACAAACCGACGGCAGAGGTCACTTAACACAGGGTCAGACTCTTCCTGCCAAATTTGAAAATAATATAAAATCACTGATTCATCTAATTTTAAATAGTCTTCTAAGGTTACTTTTTCATTGAAAATCGATGTAAAGTGGATGGGTTCGTATTTAAAAGTATAGTTTTCTTCAAATAATTGCTTGGCGCGGTGGAGAATTTTTGTCAAAATAACCTCCGCACTGCGCGATACCGGGTGGAAATAGACCTGCCAATACATCTGGTAGCGGCTCATAATATAATCTTCAACTGCATGCATGCCGCTCTTTTTAATGACCACCTGATCTTCGCGCGGCCGCATGACCCTCAAAATACGCTCCATATCAAATTGACCATAGCTGACGCCGGTAAAATAGGCATCCCGCTGTAAATAATCCATCCGATCGGCATCAATTTGACTGGAAATCATGCTGACTACTAGTTTTTTCTCCGATGTTTTCGCAATCACTTCGGCTACTTTTTTAGGGAAATCTGGACCAACACGCAACAGCACGTTATTGACTTCGGTATTCCCTAAAATAATTTGCCGGGTAAACTCCTCATGGTCAAAATCAAACACTTTTTCAAATGAATGAGAGAACGGGCCATGTCCAAGGTCGTGAAGCAACGCGGCACATAGGGTCAACAGGCGATCGTCATCATTCCATTCCGGTCTCCCTGCAAACACATCATCAATAATGCGGCGGACAATTTCATAGACACCTAGAGAATGGTTGAAGCGGCTGTGCTCAGCACCATGAAAGGTTAAAAATGTCGTTCCTAGCTGTTTGATGCGCCGTAAGCGTTGAAATTCTTTCGTTCCGATTAAATCCCAGATGGCCAGGTCACGTACATGGACGTAGCGATGGACGGGGTCTTTAAAGACTTTTTCTTCACTAAGTTTTTCCGCCGAATAGGCCATAGACTTCCCTCTCCCTCGTAAACTTGCTCCTGGCGTTTAAGGACATCTCGCCCTTTTCTTTGTTATTTTCTATTATATCCCAAAAACCACCCTTTTTTCAGCAAAATTCTACACGACTTTTCGACATGGATGGGGGGAAAAAAATCACCTAAGTTTCTACGACTGAGGTGATCATTTTATCTTTTTATTTACTTTCTCCATTAATTCCTCTTCCGTTAATGCGGCAACGGGGCGGTTATTGACGAAGGCAAAGGTTTTTTTCCGGCCAGGCCCGCAGTAGGATTGGCAGCCGATTTTGACTTCAGCCTCCGGATCCAGTTCTTTTAACCGAGGGATTAATGTCTTTAAATTCACGGCCTGACAATCGTCGCATACGCGAAATTCATTGGACATGTAAGACAACCCTTTCTTTGGTCACAATCTATATCTATAGTTTATCCAGCTTGGATAGCTTAAACAACCGATTAACTCCTCTGGTATTTTACATTTTCTTGTATTCGAATGCAAGTTGCAATCTTTACTAAACTCGTTAAAAAAATCTACTATCCTTGCAACCATTTTGGTATAAAGGTTCAAAAACTTGTCCATCCTAAGACTAGAACTTTTAAAAACTCGTCAAGATGCTCGGGCGGGTTCATCCAAAAAAACTATAAAAGGGAGTTGAACATATGAAAGTTCGTCAAGACGCATGGACAGATGAGAATGATTTGCTTTTAGCCGAAACTGTCCTAAGGCATGTAAGAGAAGGAAGTACACAGCTAAACGCTTTTGAAGAGGTAGGCGATAAACTAAATCGTACGTCTGCTGCGTGTGGATTCAGATGGAATGCCGTCGTTCGCCACCGTTACGAAAAAGCACTACAATTAGCGAAAAAGCAACGTAAACAAAGACAAAGAGTATTAGGAAAAGAGCAAGGCGGTAAGAAAAAGCTGTTATATAGCCCGCCGCTCACTGGGGCACCAGATTTTGATGCAATCCCAGCTCAAGTTGATATGCCGCTGGAAACTAGCTTTGACATGCCAGATATGACGGCAGAGATGGCAGAGGAAACTTATGTAACCCCTGCTGCTTCAACACCATCACAAGCGCCTGTTTATGCACAAGCACAGGTTCAAACACCCGTTCAAAGCTATCGTCAGGCAAATAACACAGGGCTTTCGCTTGATTCCGTTATTACTTACTTGCAAAACTTTCATCATTCCAATCTGCAAAATGAAGCATTAAAAAGTGAGAATGAAAGATTAAAAAGAGAGTTGGCAGAAGTAAGACGCCAAAATGAAGAAATGGCCGCTAAAATTGAGGGTCTTGAGCAGAATACAGAAACGATTCAAGAAGATTACGAGACCTTAATGAAGATCATGAACCGTGCCCGCAAGCTTGTGTTATTTGAAGAAGAAGAAAGACCAGCTACGAAATTTAAAATGGACCGAAACGGAAATTTAGAAAAAGTAGCAGAATAAGAAAAGCGGAAGAGCCCGTTTAGCGGCGTATGGACTGGAGCACTCCAACTGAGATAAAGGAAACACGAAGAGCGTAGCGATTCGATGTTGACTTATCGTAGGGCGGAGGGCGAAGTACACTAGCCGTTGGGCTCTGTAGCTAGACAGAAAACACAGTTAATAGAATTGGGGAGAAGAGCAATAGCGCAACATCTCTTTGAAAAAAAGCCGTAAATCCGCTCAAGTGGGATTTACGGCTTTTTACATAGCATTGATTTTTTCATTTCGGTCAATGACCCGTTGATAATAATCTGGAAATAATCCCAGTTCATACTCGTTTAATGGACCCGCATATAATAGCCCGCTCTGATCCTTTAACTGGTTTAATAGACGGAGCATCACGTCAGCGATGGTAAGATCCGTTCCGAGCAGTTCCGCAAGCGAAGCCATGACTTCTGGAACAATTTCTGGATAAGCAAATTTTGTTTCTGCATCCTGTTTTGCAAGTTTATAAAATTCCCTGACCAGTTTGGCCCGCTTCGCACCGCTGCCGTTCACACAGAGATAAATCTGGACAGCGACCCCTTTTTTAAGACGGCGCTGCGAAATGCCAGCAAACTTTTTCCCCGCAATGCTCAGATCGTAACTTCCCGGGCAATAAGAACCGACAATTTCTCGAGCCTCAATCTGATGCGGGAAATCGGCAAACATGTTTTGAATAAGCTGCCACATCGCATCATAGCCGCGATTAATATCAATCCCTTTTTCCGCCTCTGGAAAAATTAACGATATATTGAGGACGCCTTCATCGAGGACAACCGCGAGGCCGCCAGAGTTTCTGACAATCGTATGATAGCCTTGCTCCTGTAAAAATTGAATACCTTCTTGTAAAAATGGCAATTTAGTATCCTGAATGCCGAGAACGATTGTATTGTGGTGGACCCAAGTCCTTGCTGTGGCCGGTGCCTGCCCCGATCCGACAGAGGCACACAGGGTATCATCGGTTCCAAATGATTGCAATGCTTGAAAATGAATACCCGCCGCTGATTGATCGATAATTCGCCATTGCGGCTGGCGCAGTAATCCTTCCATTTTGATGGCTCCTTGAGTTGAATTAATAGTTTTTTACACAGTTCGGTAGTTTTTATACAAAGTATTATACTTTATTTACGAAAATCAGGATAATTTTACGAAAAATAAGCTAATTTTACAAAACCCCAGACATTTATTCAAAGTTTGGAAGTTTAACCCAAAAAGGCCGATCCACCATAACAATGGACCAGCCCCTTTTGAAAAACAAACTTTTATAACCCTTGCGCTGCCGTAATTAACGCCAGCTTATAGACATCTTCTTCATTACATCCGCGTGATAAATCGTTTACCGGCGCGTTTAAGCCCTGTAAGATCGGTCCAACTGCTTCAAAGCCGCCTAAGCGCTGCGCAATTTTGTAGCCGATGTTTCCTGCTTCAAGACTAGGGAAAATAAATACATTCGCATCCCCTTGGAGCGGTGAATCTGGTGCCTTGCTTTTTGCCACAGATGGAACAAAAGCCGCATCAAACTGGAATTCTCCGTCTAAAACAAGCGATGGGTCACGACGCTTCGCTTCTGCGACTGCCTCAGCCACTCGCTCGGTTTCAGGAGATTTCGCTGAACCCTTTGTGGAAAAACTGAGCATCGCAATGCGCGGTTCCATATCAAACATGTGAGCCGTCTTCGCACTTTCAATCGCAATTTCAGCTAAATCATTGCTGTCTGGGGCGATATTAATCGCACAATCGGCGAACACATATTTTTCATCCTCACGAACCATGATAAATACGCCGGACGTTTTCTTGACGCCTTCTTTTGTCTTAATGATCTGTAATGCTGGGCGCACTGTATCAGCTGTGGAGTGGGCCGCACCGCTGACAAGACCGTGTGCTTTATTTAAATAAACAAGCATAGTGCCAAAGTAGTTTTCATCAAGTAAAATTTTGCGTGCATCCTCTTCAGTTGCTTTTCCTTTACGGCGGTCAACAAAGGCTGAAACCAGCTCGTCCATGCCCGCATAGCTTGCTGGGTCATAAATTTCTGCCTCATCTAAAGAAACGCCAAGCTCTGCTGCTTTCGCCTGCACTTTCTCGATATTGCCAATTAAAATCGGTGTAATTAGTTTTTCCTCAGCTAAACGGCTTGCCGCACGGACAATCCGCTCATCTAATCCTTCTGGAAAAACAATTTTCAACTCACGACCAGATATTTTTTGCTTTAAACCTTCAAATAAATCACTCACTACTAAATCCTCCCTTAATCAATCTACATAAATTAGCATACTTTACCTTTTTTAAATTTCAATGATAAGACTCACTGATAACGTTTTCATACTAAAAGTTTATGTTTTCAAAAAATTACGCGCTAGTTTTTATGATTTACTTTTTCCCGGAAAAATATCCACTGATTTGCTTAGATAGGTTTATTCGCGCGCCACTGGGTCAAACTATGTTATAGTAAAGATTGTCAATAAGAAGAATGATTATTTAGGAGTGATTATAATGAGTGAAGCAGCAGTAACGCTTGATGGCTGGTATTGCCTCCATGATTTCCGGACCGTTGATTGGACTACTTGGAAAATGCTCCCTAGTGATGAGCGCCAAGCCGCCATCCACGAGTTTTTAAGTCTAGTTGAAAAGTGGAATACCACACAGGAAAGTAAAGAAGGCAGCCATGCTTTATATACAATTGTTGGTCAAAAGGCAGATTTCATGATGATGATTCTTCGTCCAACGATGGAAGAACTGAACCAAATTGAAACTGAATTCAATAAAACAAGATTGGCTGAATTCACGATTCCTGCCCATTCTTATGTGTCGGTTGTCGAGCTCAGCAATTATTTGCCTGCTGGAGAGGATCCATACCAAAATCCACAAATTTTAGCACGCCTTTATCCAACGCTGCCTAAAACAAATCATGTCTGCTTCTATCCGATGGATAAGAAACGCGAGGGTAACGATAACTGGTATATGCTGCCGATGGAAGAACGTAAAAGTCTTATGCGCAGCCACGGCATGATTGGTCGTACATACGCTGGAAAAGTAAAACAAATCATCACCGGTTCCGTTGGTTTTGACGATTATGAATGGGGCGTTACCCTGTTTGCAGATGACGTTCTGCAGTTTAAAAAGCTTGTCTATGAAATGCGTTTTGATGAAGTAAGTGCTAGATATGGAGCGTTCGGCTCATTCTTTGTGGGGAACATCTTAGAAGAAGAACGGGTAGCTAGTTTCTTACATGTTTAAATTCTTTAAAAGTCCTCAGCTGCGGCTGGGGACTTTTTTTTGCTGTTCCTCCCCTGTTAGCTAGTCATATTTCGCCCCTTGTGCTCATACTATTTAAACAGCGAGTCTTAGAAAGAACTCCATTAATCTCAGGGCTATTATTTTCCTATTTGTAACCAATTTGGGATAAAAGGAGTATTAATAGGATGTTGTGCCACTCGTTTTATTCACTTATTAGGAGGGAAAAGGATGAATCAATACTACAATCCACAGGGCTTTCAGCCTTATACTGGAGCGGCAGATCAACAACAGAGAGCTCAAGGGATGCCTGGAGCCGGGCAAAGCTTTTATCCCGCACCTGGTGCACAAGGATTCCCGCAATTTCCACCAGCCGGTGCCGGGGGCGGAGGCGTGGCTGGCGCACCATCAGGGCAAACAGCGGGCCAGCTGCCAATAGAGCAGTCATACATCGAAAATATTTTACGCTTAAATAAAGGCAAATTGGTCAGTGTTTTTGCTACTTTCGAAGGCAATAATCAATGGAACGCGAAGGAATTTAAGGGGATCATTGAAGCGGCAGGAAGAGACCATGTCATCCTGAGTGACCCACAAGTCGGGACTCGTTACCTGATTCCAATGGTCGCCGTTGATTATATTCAGTTTTCTGAAGAAATTGAGTATGAATATCCATATGGCAGTTCGACACCTATGGCCACCTTCCCTCCAAGATAAATCCTATGAAGCCAACACCAATTGACCGTCAATTGGTGTTATTTTTTTGAGGGACAAAATAGGCATCGGGTGTTTCTCCCCCGATGCCTAACTTTCATTTATAGATGTTTCACTGCTCCAACTATGATTAAGATCCAAGCGGCTAAGAAGCATACTCCTCCAATTGGTGTGATTGCTCCTAAGATACCGATCTTTGTTAAGCTCAGCACATACAAACTTCCGCTGAAAAAAATAATTCCCGCCAGCATTAACCATCCCGACCAAGTGAATTGCGGGCTGGCAGCTGCCATTTTACCAATTAACAGACCAACTATTAATATCCCAATCGCATGGAACATTTGGTAGGTAACTCCTGTTTTCCAAATTTCCAAATAATGTGCATCGAGTTTATCCTTCAATCCATGGGCACCAAAGGCACCTAGCGCGACTGCGATAAAGGCATTAATAGCACCAACTATAATAAAAGCTTTCATGTTATATTTCCCCCTTTTTAAAAATCAAACAATGAATCCCCGTTTGCTTCGTCTTCCATATCAAGTTTTTTTGGCTGTTGTATTGTTGATGCTTGTTGAATGATGGGTTGATTCATCACGGGCTGTTGGTAGGCCTGGACCGAGATAGCCGGCTGAACGGCCTGCATTGGAGCGGATGGAACCTCGCCTTTCCGAGATGGCGTTTCATCTAGCAATAACTCACATAATGTTTTAATAGAGTAGACTTTTTCTCGCATGCTTTCTTCCTTTGTACTGCTCTTCGCTAGTTTCAATTCCTCTTCTATTTTCGCTAATAGTTTTTGGACAGATATATTCACTTGTCTAGCACCTCTAATTTCAGTCTCGTTTCTATTCTACATGAGTATCGCCTTTTTTTCGAAAAATTAGCCCGCAAGATGTGTTCACACTTCGACATGATCTTCAATGTTTCACGTGAAACAAGTCGAATACTGAAAAAATAACCCGCACCAATGACGGTACGGGTTCAAATTATCCTAAAATCCGCTGGTAAACTGATTTGGCATGAGTTAAATCCTTGGTGCCGTGAATAAGGGCGCGGCCATCTTGAAAAATAACCATCCGCTCTTCGCCCATTTCAACAGAAACCAAATAAGGGTTGCCCTTAACCGCATACCCAAGTGAACTAAGCTGCCCTGCGAGGCGTTCTAACGAGATCTCACCACTCGTCGACGGGCGGATTTGCACGGTATCACGACCGCAAAGTACCGTCGTCTTCGTCATATTTTCCTGATCAAGATAAGGATAGGACCGCTCCTCGCCACATGATAAGCAACCTGCAAACTTCGCTTTCGACATCTTCAAGCTCGTGTACTGATTTCTCCATAAATCAAAGCTGACAAAGGAAGTCCTGACCGCATCCCAATCCTCCACCAACATCTTCAGCGCTTCCGCGGTCTGATGGGCAATGACCATTTGGACAGCTGGAGAAATTATTCCTCCTGTATCACAGGTCATCCCCTGGAGTGGAATAGAGCGTAACAAACAATTCAAACACGGGGTTTTCCCAGGAATTATCGAAAACGTCATCCCAAAGCTGCCGACACAGGCCCCGTAAATCCACGGAACCTTATATTTTTGCGAGACATCATTCATCGCCATCCGCGTTTCGAAATTATCAGTCGCATCCATCATCACATCAACGTTCACAACAAGCTCTTCCAATAACTCAGGTGTAGCATCACCAATAATCGAAACCACTTCCACATCTGAGTTAATTGCACGTAAACGTTTCTCCGCCGCGGCTGCCTTAGGAAGCTTCTCAGCAACATCTTCTTCCGTATAGAGTTGCTGGCGCTGCAGGTTGCTGGCTTCTACATAATCACGGTCGATAATTGTAATCTTGCCGACACCGGCACGAGTCAGTACCTCGGCACTCCCTGACCCTAACGCCCCTGCCCCGATAATCAGCACATGCTTGCTCCGGATCTTTGCTTGTCCTTCTTTTCCGATCCCCGAAAAGAGGACCTGCCGTGAATACCGTTCATTCATGGCCATCAGCCCCCGCTTACTGGCGGAATAAAGGCGATTTCATCCCCATCTTGGATCACTTCATCGTTCGAGGCAAACTCTTCATTGACAGCCGTCATTACCGTGTCCATCTTTGGCAGATCATACTTAGCCGCTAGCTCCGCTTTTAACTCTGCCACCGTTTTTCCACCCGCATCGACAGTAAGAAACTCTTCGCCGACCGCATCACGTAAATGAGCAAAAAATAACACCTTATTCATTTAAGTCACTCTCCTCTGGCTTACCGCTCGGATAGGCGACTGTTTCGAGTTGATTTCCCATCCACGCTTCGCCTTCCTCCCAATGTTCTTTCTTCCAGATTGGGACGATTTCTTTGATCCGTTCAATTGCATAGCGGTTGGCATCATAGGCATCGGCACGGTGCGGCGTCGAGACGGCAATGACCACGGCCACATCAGTGATGTCTAAACGGCCGACGCGGTGAGTGATGGCCACGCACGCACCCTCCCAGCGCTGTTCAATTTCCTCGCCGATTTGCGCCAACTTCTTAACTGCCATCGCTTCGTACGCTTCATAAATTAAAAATAATGTTTTTTTACCTTTGGTTAATTCCCGAACAGTGCCGATAAATGTGGTAATCGCACCGGCATTGCGCTGGACCACTTTATCTATGACAGCTTGAATATCGATTGGTTCTTTTGAGATTTCATACATCATCCTGATTACACCTCTACCCCTAAGCACTTTGGCTCTGCATTTTCGACCACTTCGTACCCGCCAATTTTTTCAACCTGCTCTTTAAAGACTGCTGATTGGATCATCGCAATTAGCAGCTGGCCGCTCTCACTTTCATAAAAGCTTCTTGTCATCAGTAAATCATATTCCTCATCAGCAACAGGCACAAAGTCAAGGTCCATCGCCTTTGCAGCCGGATAAATACCAAGGCCAGCCCCGTCAGCATCCCCGTTCACTTCCGCAGCCACTGCTAAATGCGAAAACATTTCCCGGTCATACCCGGTAATATCGTCTGGTGTCAGGCACCCTTCTTCTAGTAAAAGGTCAAATAGGATCCGCGTTCCCGCTCCTTTTTGGCGGTTGACGAAGTTCGCCTTCGTCCGTGCTAAATCTGCGGCTGATTCAATTCCAAGCGGGTTGCCTTTCGGCAGGATCCAGCCTTGTTTTCTTTTTAAAAATGGATAAAGAATCACGTCTTGATTGGCTAATAGTTTGCTTACATAGGAGATATTGTATTCCTTTGTACTAGGGTCAAGTAAATGAATCCCCGCTACATGGGCCTCTCCTTTACGAATGGCCATAATGCCGGCCATACTTCCGACATGGGAGGAGACAATTTTCATGTCTGTCCGCGCCCGTTTTAACTGTGACGATAACAAATCAATCGTCAGATCGTGACTGCCGCAGAACACGATGGCATGTTTAATTTCCTCAAGCGGCCGCATTAATTCAACTTCAGCAAGATCGCCTTGTTCATAACCAATAATGTTCGGCGGGACGATTAACAAGCCGTCTGCTCTGACATAAGACATCGTAACGCCAGCCGCACGGGTGAGCGGATTGGCCACGAATTGTCCATTCACATAGCCGATATTCATGCGCACGAAGTCTTCCGCACCCATGGAAGAAACAATCCGGCGTCCTAACTTAACGGTCACGGTCTGCCTTTTAGGCTCAGGAATTTGCAGGTATTTACAGATAAGCGGTCTGACAAACCATTCAAGTGCTAAATAGGCAGAGACCGGATAGCCCGGAACTCCAACGACAATCTTGCCATTTATTTTACCTAAAATCACAGGTTTTCCTGGCCGTGCGGCGACCCCATGGGTAAAGACTTCGCCGATTTCACCAATAATGTGAACCGTGTAGTCCTTGGAACCCGCAGATGAGCCCGCATTAATAACAATGATATCAGACGTTTCTGCTGCATCTAAAAGAACGGCTTTAATGTTTTCCGGTTCATCCTTCACAATCGGATGGAGGTTCGGTTCTCCGCCCCAATCCTTAATGAAGCCCGCAAACACGGTGCCATTGAATTCAATAATTTTTCCAGGCGCTAGCTCTGCATTGGCTTCCACTAGTTCATTCCCTGTTGGAATAATTGTCACGACTGGTTTTTTGGCAACTGGAATGACCGATTGCTGTCCAGCTAACAGCACACCTAAATCTGCCGGCCGCAGGAAATGTCCCTGTGGAAAAAGCATTTCTTCTTGAACCACATCTTCGCCGATTGGACGAATATGCTGCCAAGGGGTGGCGGGTTCAATAATTTCAATCGTTTCCTCATCAATGACATCGACATGCTCTATCATAATAACCGCGTTAAATGGTGCGGGAATGGCATTCCCTGTATCAACATAACAAAATTGTCCGCCTAGCGTGAGACGAAGGGGATTTTGCTCATGGGCTTGATAGGTGCTTTCTGCGACGACGGCAATTCCATCCATGGCACTGGCATGGTAATGGGGCATCGAAACTCGTGCAAAAATGGGTTCAGCTGTCACACGCCCTAATGCGTTCACTGTTAAGATTTCTTCCTTTTCAGGGGTTACGCTTTGAGCCGCAAGAATTTCTTCTCTGGCTTGTGCTCGGGGTTTATCTTCTAAATATATTTTTCTCTTAAAGTGTGTATAATCCATTCCTAGGCCCCCCTTATCGTGATGCAATCACAGGTACAGAATCCCCCTGTGAAATTCCTTCCTTTTCTGAACTAATCTCAACAATTCCATCACTTTTGACCAAAGTTGTGATTAAACCGGATTTACCAATAATCGGCTCAGCCCACCATTCCCCCTCTTTTTCAAACAAGCGGACACGAATATAATCGGACCGGCCCATTGAGGAAGGTATATTTTTGGTGATTTTAGCAAAAATACGCTCTGGTTTCCGTTCGATCTCCTCGCCCTTTAGCTTACGTAATACCCTTTCGCCAAACAGCTTGAAGATAATCATCGCAGAGGCGGGATGACCTGGCAGCCCAATGACAGGTTTTCCATTTGCCATTGCTAGAATTGTAGGTTTACCCGGCTTAATCGAGATCCCATGGACAAAAACACCAGGGTCTCCTAATGACTGGATGACTTCCGTTGTATAATCCTTTGCGCCGACCGAGCTTCCGCCGGAAAGGATTAAACAGTCCACTTGTTCATACAGTTCTCGTGCTTTTTGTTGAAATTCCTGATAATCATCACGAACAATTCCGCCGTAGATGATGTCTACATTCCATTCACTGGCTAAACCGGCAATCGTCAAGTAGTTGATGTCGCGAATTTGACCCTCAGCCAAGGTTTCCGTTTGATAAGGGACTATTTCATCACCCGATGAAAGATAACCGACCTTCAATTTTCGATAAACGGATACTGCAGCCACACCTAGAGAAGCAAGAGCCCCTAACTCCTGCGGACGAAGTTTTGTTCCCGCTGTTAAAAGTGTTTCACCCACTTTAATGTCTTCGCCGGCACGAATCACATTTTCTCCAGGAGCGACCTGCTTGTACGTATTTAAAAGCTGGTCGACATCCTCACAATGCTCAATCATGATAACGCTGTCACTGCCAACCGGAAGCATCCCGCCCGTGGGCACATAAACAGCGTTACCAGGGCCAGCTTTTGCAGTAGGAACCTCACCCATTTTCACTTCCCCTGTTACTGTCAGGAAGCCTGGCATGGATTCAGAAGAACCATACGTATCCTTCGCACGAACGGCATATCCATCCACAGTTGAACGATCAAAGCTTGGCACATTTTCCTTTGCAATCACTGGCTCCGCAAGGATATAGTGGAGCGCCTCTTCTAGCCCCCGCACCTCAGTTTGTCGGATCGCTGGAATCTTTTCCTCGATTAAGGCAAATGTCTCTTCAACTGTTTTCACTTTGAAAAATTGCATGGTTCCCTTTTTCCCCCTTATCTATCTTCCGCCCACTTTTTAGCGTCTTCATACTCATTTGGGTGATTCATATTAAAAAAGACTCGCTCCAAATCGATGCTGCTGTATGCCTGAAGGTCCTTTTCTGATACATACAGGACATTTAATCGATCAAGCAGATGTTTCATCCGAAGTTGTCCCGTTTCAATACTTTGTGCTGCCACTTCCGCCACCCTTTTTTGGAAGACGGCAAACAATGGGTGCTGAACTCCATTAATGACAGGGATGACAGCATCAAATCCGCTGCTCTTTTTTACAAGCAGTTCGGCAAGTTTAGCGGAAACAAAAGGCATATCACAAGCTACGACAAAATTCGTCTCATACGGAGAAGACAGCAAGCCTGCATGTACTCCTGCTAGGGGTCCCTGACCAGGATACTGATCCGAGACCATCTTTACCCCTAAAAATTGATATTCTTCAGGATGATTGGTTACAAGAATTATATCATTAAACGACAGGTTAAGCGCATCTGCAATTCTCTCAATATTCGTTTTTTCGTTTATTTTTAGAAGGGCTTTATTGGTGCCCATTCTGCTTGATTTTCCACCAGATAAAATAATAGCGGCAGCCTTCATAACCCTTCACCCTCTTAATGTATATCTTTTTCCTCGCCCACTGCTTGATAGCCATTGTCCTGTGCCACATAATCCAAATGGATCGAGTTCAAATCCAGTAAGGCAGCCGATGGCTTTTCAATATATTGACGTGTATCAATAATTTTAATATAGCCCTTACAGTCTTCGCAAACTTGAATTTGTGATACGGCATCGCCTTCAATGGTTAGGAACTTCATGGTTTTATGGTCTTCATTGCCGCAATGTGCGCATTCTAAGCGTTTGGCTTGCCAGTGCGCGAGGCAGCGCGGGCATTGGATCACCTTTTTACCGTCTTCTTCCATTACAGCTAAACGAACAGGTTCACCACATGCAGGGCAGCCGGCGCCTGGGATGGCACGGTCAATTTCAGGTTGGATGTGTTCTGCTGCCATTTGTAAATAAGGGCGGAGCGCCGTTTCTGCCAGGAAGTGTGGTATCCAATCATCCACCCCGTTCTCGCGGGCAATTTCAATAAAATATAGATGGTTGAATGCGAAAGCCTCTTCCATCCAACGGATAGCTGTTTTTTCCGTTAACAGACCGGTAATCCCTTCGAGCTGTGTCTCGAGTTCAGGATCATGGTTGATTAAAATTTCATTTATTTCCTCTACACACTGTAGGAATAGTGAAATTTCAAAATTAAGAGACGCATGTGCGACCAAAGGCATTCCTGCTTCCATGCCGTCTTTCTCAAAGCTAAGGTGAATTGATTCCGAATCAAGTTGCTGCTTCCATTTATCTTGAAGTAAAACTATTTCGGTTTGAAGATCCTGATATTCCTTTGAAACGACGGACTTAATCATCTGATGCTGCACCTCTTTCATTTAGTAAAGAAATGGCTGTCTTCGGTGCGACAGCCACTCCTTTTTTATCAACGTTCTGTTAGATGAGCTTTTACACATCCTATATTAAGACGTTTAAGCGCCTTTATTCTTCTTATGCTTTGGATCGTCTAGGTTAGGGAAGTTGCCTTTTTTGACTTCTTCGTCGTACCAGTCTGGATAGTGCTCTTTTGCCCACCAAGCTGGAACTTCACCGGAGACGACACCGGAATAGCCAGGACGTGAGTTTTTGTGAACTACACTTAGGTACACGTGGCCGACAATAACTGCAATCGCTAAGCCAAAGCCGACATTATGCAGGAAGTATCCCCATTGGACGACAGCTCGTGGGAAGAACTGCGGGAACCACATAAGGAAACCAGAACCGATAATCAAGATCGCTGTGAAGATTTGAATAAGCGAGTTGATTTTTTCACCGGCATTAAAGAATGATTGTCTAATATGTTTAAAATTAAAGCCGAATAGCTCTTTCACAAATTCAAAAAAGAATTGCAGGTCGCGTTTTTTCCACGTCACGAGCTCTTTTGTCCAAAGTTTAAAGCCTTTGAAATCAAAGATAACCCATATAAATGTTGGAGTCATGAATGTTACCGCAAAGATGCGGTGAAGCAAACGGGCATTGGCCGGACCACCAAGAATTGGGTAGAGCCAGTCAAAGAACTCCGTGTACATCGGCAGTGCAGTAATATACAGAGCAAAGAAGGAAATAGCGTTCACACCATGCGCCCAAACAAATGCTTTTGAAAAACGGCGTACTTTTACATCAGCCTTCGGATGCTTTTTACTCATGGCTGCCACCTCCATCTTCGTCATGATTACTTCTTTTACTAAGAATGCTGTTGGTGATAAAAGCACCAACAACCGCCATCGTTGTTGCCCCAATCATTGCTTTTCCGATTGGCTGTGCGTAGTCTTTCCAAAGTACAGCTGAAGTTGGTACCTTAGGTGATTCTGGAAGTCCATAGACGCTTGGTTTTTCAGCCAGCACATAAATCGTGTGCGTACCGCCCACACCTTGCGGATTATAAATATTAGCATTCGGGAAACGGTCTTTAATTTGAGATAACCGTTTTTGTGCTTTTGCCAGCATTTCGTCTTTTTTACCAAACTGCATTGCATCTGTGTGACAGGTTGTTACACAGGCAGGCTGTAAGCCTTCTTCTAGACGATCTGTACACATCGTGCATTTTTGTGATTTTCTGTACTCTTTGCCATTTTTGTCCTTGTATGTCTTTAGAGAAATGACTTCAAACGGGCAGTTTTCAACGCAATAGCCGCAGCCAACGCACTTATCCTGATCAATGACAACAGAGCCAAATTTAGAATAACTGATGGCATTTTCCGGACAAACCTTTTCACATGCAGCTTCCTTACAATGCATACATGAGGAATGGCGGAAAAGGTATTCTAAATCACCTTTGCCATTTTCATGTTCAATATACTGAAGCACATTCCATGTATCAGCACTTGTTTTAGGATGGGACTGAACACTTCCTTGGAAATCCGTTATTTCGGCAGGAAGGTCATTCCAGTTTTTACAAGCTACCATACACGCCTTACAGCCATCACATTTGGTTACGTCAACATATTTTACAAATTCAGCCATTAGTCAGCCCTCCTTATATCACAAAGGAATGCTTTATATTCTGGAATCATTGTGTTGGCATCTCCAATATGTGGAGTCAGGCGGTTTGCAATATCTCCTTTGGCATATCCTTTAAATCCAAAATTCCAAGGCATCCCTAGTTGATGGACTTTTTTGCCTCTAACGGTAAATGGTTTATAGCGTTTTGTCACCATGGCGTAGGCTGTGATTTCACCGCGTGCGGAAGTAACGATCACTTTGTCTTTATTTTTAATGCCTTTTTCCTTTGCCAGCTCTTCACTTATTTCAACAAACATATAGCGGGCAATTTCAGAAAGCCACTCTTGGTTGCGAGTCATCGAACCTGACTGCCAGTGTGCTTCGACACGGTACGTGGTCGCAACAATCGGGAAGTCGACCTTGAAGCCTTTTTTGTTAAAATCGCCGTCATTAATGACAACCGCAGGGTTCAATTCTACTGATGAGAATTTATTCTTAGCTGGGCTTTCAAATGGCTCATAGTGTTCAGGGAATGGACCTTCCTTCATTGTTGGTGCAAACAATAAGCCGACACCATCTTTATTCATCATGAATGCGCCCGTACCGCCTGGTTCGCTTGGTGAAAGAACCGCTTTAAAGTCAGGAACATCGTTACCAACCCAAGACTTCGCTACTGCATCCCACCAGATAACCGCTTTTTCTTGGCTCCATGGCTTACCACTTGGATCAGCAGAAGCGCGGTTGTAAAGAATACGACGGTTTGCCGGCCAAGCAAATGACCAGTTAAGGAAGTTCGCATTACCTGTATCTTTATTATCACGGCGTTTGGAAAGGTTCTTACCCTCTTCAGGATAGAAGCCTGCATAAATCCAGTTTCCGCTTGCTGTTGTTCCGTCATCTAAGATGGCCAGAATGCCTGGTAGCAGTTTACCAGTTTTTAAGTCATATCCATTGATTTCTTTTGCGACAAGATCAAGATCTGGTGCCGCGCCTGTTCCATAGTTCCAAGTAAGAGCTAAGAATGGCTTATCTGCATCTTTCGGACTATTTGCATATAGCTTTTTAAGTTTAAGTGCTAGTTCATGGACAATGTCAAGGTCTGGTCGTGCTTCGCCCCTTGAATCGATTGCTTTCCAGCGGTATTGCATCCAGCGTGAGCTGTTTGAAACACTTCCTTCCTTTTCAAACGAAGCTGATGCAGGAAGTAGGAATACTTCTGTATTAATCTTTGATGGATCACTGCCCGCTTCTTTTTTCCAGAAGGCTGACGTTTCTGTTTCCCAAAGGTCAACAGCAACCATCCATTTCAGATTACCTAATGCTTCTTTTTCTTTACCAGCATTTGGACCACCGACAACTGGGTTTGTACCCCACAGGAAAGCACCCTCTAGTTCCTTGTTGTACATTGCCTTAAATAAGTTAATATGCGAGTAGTTTTTGTTGCCTTTTGGCAGGAACTGATAACCGAACTCGTTTTTCTCTGTTGCATTATCGCCATACCAAGCTTTCAATAAGCTGACAACAAATTTTGGTTTGTTGCTCCAGAATCCTGTTGGCGGTGTTTCTTTCTTCAAATAGCCTTCAAGTGTTGCGTGCTCAGGAACGCTTGCTTTTGGAACCCCAAGGTAACCTGTAAGGTTATCCCATAGTAAACCAAAGTCTGTTGAACCTTGTACGTTTGATTCACCGCGCATTGCGTTGATTCCGCCACCCGGTAAGCCCATGTTACCTAACAGCATTTGGATGATTGCGAAGGCACGAACGTTTTGTGAACCAACTGTATGCTGAGTTGTACCCATTGCATAAAGAATCGTTCCAGCTTTACCGACTTGACCTGTTGCACAGAACGTCTTATAAACATTTAATAAATCCTTCTTAGGTGTACCTGTTACTTCTGATACTGTATCCATATCATAACGAGAATAGTGCTGCTTCATTAATTGGAAAACAGTACGCGGGTTCTGTAATGAGGGATCCTTTTTCGGAGTTCCATCTTCATTTGTTGCAATTGTCCATTTTGTATTGTCATACACGCGTGTAGCTTCGTCATAACCTGAGAAAAGGCCATCATTAAAGCTAAATGTGTCTGCTACGATAAACGAAGCATTTGTATAGTTAACAACATAATCTTTGTGGAAACGATTGTTGTCGATTGCATATTTAATCATACCGCCCATGAAGGCAATATCTGTTCCAGAACGAAGCGGTGCATAAACATCAGATACCGCAGAGGTACGAGTATAGCGCGGGTCGACGCTAATAATTTTTCCACCGTTTTCTTTCGCTTTTGTCAGCCATCTAAAGCTAATTGGATGATTTTCGGCAGGATTTGCGCCCATGATAAGTGCACAATCCGTATGTTGTAAGTCGTTCCAATGATTTGTCATTGCGCCACGACCAAATGAAGGTGCCAGACCGGCAACCGTAGAACTATGTCATATTCGTGCCTGGTGCTCTAAGTAGGTAACACCAAGCCCTCTCATTAATTTGGACACTAAGTAAGTTTCTTCATTATCAAGTGCTGCGCCGCCAAGGCTAGCGATTTTTTCTGTTTTATTTACAGTAATTCCATTTTCAGTTACAACAAAAGAAGAATCTCTTGTTTCTTTTGTACGCTGGGCAATTGTGTCAATCATCCATTCCCAACTTTTTTCTTCCCACTTACTGCTGCCCGGGGCACGATAAAGTGGTTTGGTCATCCGTTTTTCAGAGGTATAAAGCTGTCTTAAAGTTGTTCCTTTGCTGCAAAGTTTTCCTTCGTTAATCGGGTTATCCGGATCCCCCTCCGTATAAACCACGGTATTATTTTTGGTGTGAACGAGGATCCCGCATCCTACACCGCAAAAGCAGCAAATGGTTGGTGTTACAGTAGCTTTGGCAATTTTAAAGTCCTTTGATTTCGCATAGACTTTGTTCTCGTTAAAGCCCAATTCAACAACCGCTAATGTGGCAGCAGTCGCGCCTGACAGCTTTAAAAATTGCCGACGATTTAGATTCAATTCAACCATCATCATTCTCCTTCCCAAAATTGTTTAGAATCTCCCTATTTTTCTCTCTATTGTTTACTTGTTGTCATTGACTGGTGTTGTTAATTCCCCCCTTCAATGCTTCTCATATCATCTAACTCGCGTGTGATATCATTAATGACTCTGCCTGCTGTGGTATAAATCGTCGCCATTTTCCCCCGTAAATAGCCAACCACCTCAAGATTTAAGTATTTAGCCAGCTGTACGGCCTGCTTTGTGGCCGCCGTGCGCGAACCAACCACAGGAAATCCAAACTTTGCGGCCTTGGAGAGCATTTCATATGAAACCCTGCCGGTTGTTAGTAACATTAACCGCTCGGGCTGCAAGTGATTTTTGACAGCGTAACCAATTATTTTATCGACGGCATTGTGTCTGCCTATATCCTCACGAATGGTGATACTGCCGTCTTCATCGACAATACAAGCACCATGCATGCCGCCGGTTTCAAGATATAATTCTGATCTTTGAGCGAATTCACTTCGCTTTTTTAGCAGATAGCTTAATTGATAGCTGACTTTTGAAGTTACTTTCGTAAAATTCTTCACATCTGTCATTGAAAAAAACGTGACCCCACGGCCGCAGCCCGCGGTATAATGCTTCTTTTTCGAAAAGAACTGCTCCTCGTCAAAATTTGCACGGAGCTTCACATTAATCGTACTTAGTTCCTCATTGATTACAATCGAATCAATTTCATTTGCATCCTGAATGAATCCTTCAGAAAACAAATATCCATATGTCCAATCGTCTAGGTTGTATTTGGTTAGTTGAAAAACAGCGATTTCGTAACCGTTAATCAGCAAGGAGATAGGATATTCATCAGGGCAACCTTTACGGTTCATTGCTTTCCCTCCTCATCAGGAATACTGCATTTCTTGGTGTTTCCTTACATTTTTACTATAATCGTACTTCCGCCTCCGTTTTTCGAAAGTAACAATTGTCACTAGAAATGAGTACAAATAGGACTATGGACGTATTTGTCATTGGATTGTCAACTATTGACTCAAACTGACCATACGCATCGATTATTTAGTGACCCTGTTAAATTTTAAAAAATGTCCTATAATAACTAAGAGTAGAAATTAAAGGAGGAGTACGTACATATGACAATTAAAAAAGTAATGACGATCGCTGGTTCTGATACAAGCGGCGGCGCGGGCCTGCAGGCAGACTTAAAGACTTTTCAAGAACTTGGCGTTTATGGAATGACCGCAGTGACATCGATCGTGACAATGGACCCAAAAAACCATTGGCACCACAGTGTATTCCCAATTGCTGTTGATACCCTTGAGACTCAACTTGAAACCATTCTTTCAGTTGGGATCGATGCGATGAAAACAGGGATGCTTGGCACAGTAGAAATTATTGAATTAGCGGCGCGGAAAATTGATGAAAATAAACTTGAACGTGTGGTTATTGACCCTGTTATGGTTTGTAAAGGCGAAGATGAGGTCTTAAATCCGGAAACCACCGATGCGATGCGCGAGTTTCTATTACCGCGTGCCTTAGTGGTGACACCTAATTTATTTGAAGCTGGACAGCTGGCTGGAATGAAAACACCACGTACTGTGGCGGAAATGAAGGAAGCTGCAGAAAAGATCCACGAACAAGGGGCCAAATTCGTGTTGATTAAAGGTGGCAGCAAGCTCGAATCGGAAGAAAAAGCTGTTGACCTGCTATATGATGGAAAAGAATTTATGCTTTATGAGTCGGAAAAGTTTGAAACCACCTACACACACGGGGCGGGCTGCACCTACTCATCAGCGATTACAGCAGAATTAGCAAAAGGAAAATCCGTTTATGCTGCCGTCGATGTTGCAAAAGAATTTATCACAGCTGCCATCCAACAAGGTTTCCGTCTCAACGAATACGTCGGACCTACCTGGCACGGGGCTTACCGCAGTGCAGAAAAAGCTGTAACCGAGTACTGCGAGGATTGTGTGGAATAAGAAAGAGTGAAGAAGAGCCGATCGCTTGATCGACTCTTCTTTTTTGAGGTCATCTTTGGTGTCAGGCACCAGTTTCGCATTTTTTACCTAATTTTAGTATGATAGTTACATTATTAACTAAAATAGACATTAGACATAATCTCAATTTGTTGAAGGGAAAGGAGGTTGTATTTTGGAACTTATTGATGTAAAAGGTGCACAAGCTGCCATTAACAGCTTTGCTAATAAAGATGTCTACATTCACCTTGAAACGACCAACGGTGCCTATGCTTCACATAACGATCAATCTTTCTTTTCAGCAGGTGCATTTATCCGCAATGCCCTTGTCCGTTATGAATTAGGAAAAATAACAGGGAATGGCCCTTTTCGGGTTGGGTTGAAAATCCAGCTTGGCTGGATTTATGCAGAAGGGATCACTCATTACGAAATTGATGAGGACAATCATCTCTTATTAGCTGGTCACGACCATGATGGAAAGCTAGCGGTTGCCTTGGAAATTTCCAGCACCCCTTTTGAATAAGAATGTAAGGCCCGAAAGGAGAATAATTTATGGAAAAAGAACGCCAATTATTGGTCGTTTTCCCTCACCCTGATGATGAGGCATTTGGGGTGTCAGGCACCATTGCCACCCATGTGCAGAACGGAACCCCTGTTACCTATGCCTGTTTAACTTTAGGTGAAATGGGACGCAACATGGGAAATCCCCCGTTTACTAATCGTGAAAATCTGCCGAAGATTAGAAAAGAAGAATTGAAGGAAGCGGCGCGGGTGTTAGGTATTCAAGACCTGCGTATGCTCGGATTCCGTGACAAAACGATTGAATTTGAAGATGAAGAGAAACTTGCCAATCAAATGTTAGCCTTGATTGAGGAAGTTAATCCTTCTCTTATCATTACGTTTTATCCTGGCTACTCGGTCCACCCTGACCATGACGCCACTGGTGCGGCGGTCATTCGTGCCGTTGGAAAAATGAGCCCAGCCGTACGGCCAACCTTACACTGTGTCGCATTCTCGAACAATTGTGTTGATGAGCTTGGGGAACCAGATATCCTTAATGACATTAGCCCTGTTGCCAAAACAAAAATGGCCGCCATCCAAGCGCACCGTTCGCAAACCGAGCAAATGTTTATGGGGATGGAAGAGAAGTTAAAAAACCAAGACCCGCAAGTAATGAAGTGGATTAATAATGAACGGTTTTGGACCTATAAATTTGATAAGTAACCGAAAGCCCCTCATAGTGAAGGGCTTTTTTTCTATGTTAATATTCCCGATGCAGCAGCGTGCACAGCCTACACCAATCACGAATAATAATCTTCCGTGATTTCAATTCAATGATGCCATCTTTTTTTAACTTCGAGAAAACGCGACTGACACTTTCTCTGGTTGTTCCGACCACGGTGGCAAATTCCTGAATGGTCAAGGGAATCTCTATATTCCACCTGTTAAGGCCATTATTAAATTTATTTCCGAGGCGTTCTAGTGTCTTTACTGTCTTCGCGTACACATCGAGCAGGGCAACGTCTCGTAATTGTGAGGCCATTTCCCGGAGCGCATCACTCATATAACTGATCATTTGAATTGAGAGTTCCGGATGGTCGAATAAGTCCCGCTCAAGTTCCAATTTATCTAAAAATAAAATCTTTCCATCCTGGAGCATGGTCGCAGTTGCCGGGTAGTATTCTGTCCTTTTTGTAAACAAACAGGCTTCTGCAAACACATCCCCTTGTTGCTTTACACAGACAATAATTTCATTGCCCTGTTCATCCTGCTTCGTAAGCTTCACTGCACCAGTATGAATGAAATAAATCCCCTTGGCCACTTCCGCTTCGGAAATGATCCTTTCCCCTTTTTTCAACTCGAGTGTATGAATTCTTTTTTCAATAATCGCTAGCGACTTCTCTGATAAATCCTTAAAGATGACAATTTTTCGAAGTAAATCCGTTTGGACAACGGGTTGATAAACTGCTAGATTTGGATCTTTTAAACAATCGACTTGAATCATCCTTTTCACCACCCTTTTAAAAAATCCTCTGTTGATTAAACACTTACCTTATATTGTAAAGAACATTGTCACTTGATGTAGTGACGAATTTCACAAAATGTTCATTTTTTCAATTCGCTTCCTACAAAGCACTTTCACAAAACGTTCAAAAACTACAAAATATGTGTGCGTCAGGTCACATTTTTCTCAAATGGAAGCGTTTAGGATGAAGGTGTTCATTATAGAAAAAAGGAGGGAAAAAGATGAATAAAGCCATTATTAGTTTTGTTATTTGTACATTAATCGGCTTTGGATTAGGCTACTTAGTGTTTGGCGTGATCATGGGGGATTCCGCAAAACAGCCTCAAGTGGCACAAACTGAAACGAAAGAAACGACAGAAACAGCTGCTGCTAAAGAAGATACAACAACCGAGTCAAAAGAAGCAACGACGGTTTCTGCCAATGAGGATAACATCCTTAACAAGAAAGGCTGCCTTGGCTGCCACAGTGTGGAATCTCTTAATATTACAGGTGGAGCAGTCGGACCAGACCTTTCCCAAGCGTTTGTAAACGTAGAAGGCAAGCATGGCAAGCCGATTGAAGAATTCTTAAAAGCACCTACTTCTGCAGTCATGTCAGGAGTGATTGGCAAAAATCCGTTATCCGATGAAGAACGTAAGCAAGTATTAGACCTACTGAAACAAGCATCTGAAAAATAAAAAAGGTGGTGTATATAATGAAAAAATGGATTCCGATTGCATCGGGTCTCTTAGCCGGGTTTGTCGCAGCAACGATTTCGTTTGCTGATTTCTCAGCTAAGACAAGTACCGAAGCAGCGTCAACCACAAAGAGTGATGCCGAGAAGGTATATGTTCCATTCGGCCAAAAAGATGATTATTACCTATTTGCTTCCGGCGGCCACTCCGGTCAAATGTTTATTTATGGAGTTCCATCGATGCGTCATATTCGAACGGTTCCGGTCTTCTCACAAGATTCGGCTACAGGGTATGGCTTTGATGAACACTCGAAGAAATTAATGGGCGGTTATACATGGGGCGACCTTCATCACCCGGCCTTCTCTGAAACAAATGGTGACTATGACGGTAAATACATGTTCGCGACCGACGTTGGTAACAGCCGTGCGGCCGCGATGGACTTAAAAACGTTCACCGTGAAAGATATTATTAACGTTCCAAATACAAGCGGACCGCACTGTGCGGCCTTCGTTACGGAAAATACCGAGTATATGTTCCTGCCGACTCGTTTCGCTGTGCCGCTTCAGCACAAGTACGAATCACTGGATGATTACAGTACAAAATACCGCGGCGTAATGTCTGCTGTTACGTTTGATCAAAACAAACAAAAGCTAAATATTGGATACCAAGTCGCCCTTCCACCATGGTCTTATGACCTTTCTGATGCAGGTAAAAAAGAATCGGCCGATTGGGCGGTTATGACGACTTATAATACCGAAGAATCAACTACTAATCTTGAAATTAATGCTTCACAAGCCGACCGTGACTATATTGTTCTTTTCAACTGGAAAGAGCTTGAGAAAATGGTCAAGGAAGGCAAGTACGAAAATGTGGGCGGTCAGAAAATGATTTTCCCTGAAAAACAAAAAGGCGGCATTTATTTAATTCCAGTCGCTAAATCACCACATGGTGTCGACGTAACACCAGACGGAAAGCACTTTATCGCCTCTGGAAAATTGGCACCAACCATGACAGTCTTCTCGTTTGAAAAGGCATTTAAAGCTGTCGCAAACAAAGACTTTGCTGGTGAACGGAATGGAATTCCAGTCCTCAATTACAAGTCCGTCATGGAAAGAGAAGTTAACCCTGAAAATGCCTTAGGACCACTGCACACTCAATTTGATGACAAAGGCATGGCCTATACAACAATGTTCATTTCTTCAGAAATTGTGAAATGGGATCCAAAAACAGGTGAAACTTTAGATCGTGTCCCTGTTCAATATTCTCCTGGACACTCTGTTGCCGCAGAAGGTGACACGGTTGCACCAGATGGAAAATATATCGTTGCACTAAATAAGATTGCGAAAGACAGCTATTTATCAGTTGGCCCTTCTCATCCTGAATCGATGCAGTTAATTGATATCAGCGGAAAGATGAAGATCATCCAATCGGCACCAGTTAACCCAGAACCACACTATGCCCAAATGATTAAAGCGGATAAAATCAAAACGATTGAAGTCTATCCGAAGGACACAAAGAATAAAGAGGCTGTTTACAAACAGAGCGATACAAAAATCGTTCGCAATGGTAACAAAGTCGATGTATATGGTATCGCGATGCGTTCGAAATTCATCTTTGATGCCAAAGCAAAACGTCCAGATGTAATCGAAGTAAATGAAGGAGATCACGTTACGATTCATCTGACAAATATTGATTTCGATGAGGATATTACCCACGGATTTGCCATCAACAGCTATAACTTAAACATGGAAGTTCAACCAGGACAAACCAACACGATGGAATTTGTCGCGAATAAAGCAGGAACCTACCCACTTTATTGCACAAACTTCTGTTCTGCACTTCACCAAGAAATGACCGGTTACTTCCTTGTAAAACCAAAACAGTAACTCAGCAATATGTTGGTGATGGGTATCAATGAAAAAGATTGATACCCTTCTCCGTTTTACAACGATTTCACTAAAAAGGCGATGTTAATATGAAAGGTAAAACAAAAAAATTATCAGTGGTTTCTTCATTATTGCTTGTTACTTCAACTATTTTAATAGTCATCTCATTATTTTTCCCATGGTGGAAAATGGTCTTTGTTGCTCCCCAATATCCAGAAGGGTTAAATATCATCGTGTACCCGAATAAGCTCGAAGGGGAAATCGATATCGTTAATGGGCTTAATCACTATATTGGTATGGCGAACTTCAGTGAAAAAAACTTCCCTGAATTATCGTATTTACCCTATCTAGTTGGAGGATTAGCGGTGTTGACTCTTTTAACCGCCCTGCTTCGCAAAAAATCTGTTCTATACGGATTAATCGGCTTATTTGTGATTGGCGGCGGGCTGGGTGTTTATGACCTTCACCATGCATTGAAAAAGTTTGGCACTAATTTAAGTCCCGAAGCTCCCATAAAAATGGATCCATTTGTTCCGCCTATTTTAGGACATAATACAGTGGCGAACTTCCAAACCAACAGCCTGCTTGGCCTCGGAACATACTTGGTGATCGCTGCGTTTATCCTCTTACTCATTCCGTTATGGAAGGATCGAAAGTAAATGAAAAAACTGGCGCTCTTATCTTTCATTTTTTCTCTATTGCTAGTCATGAGCCCTGAGAAAAAGCTGGCAGCCGAACAATTACAAGCAACCATCGACAGCCTGAAAGAAGGGGCGGTCCTAAGGCTTGAAAATAAAACCTACCAGGGCAATATTGTCATCAACAAACCGATAACGATTATTGGCTCAAAAAAGACCATGATCAAAGGAGATGGTACCGGAAATGTCATTTCCATTAAGGCTCCTGATGTGAAACTGAGCCATCTAACCGTCATGCATGGAGGTATGAACCGGAACTCTGCCGAGGAATACGCGGCCATTAAGATTTACACAAATAACAATGTCGTCGAACATATCAGCATCCGCGACTCCTTTCACGGCATTTATTTAAGCCAGGCTCACAAAAATACGATTCGTTCCAACCATATTAAAGGGCTGGGCAAAGGCGAAATTGCGTCCCAGGGAAATGGGATCCATGTTTATTATGCTAATGATAATCTTCTTAAAAATAATACGATTGAAGGCACCCGGGACGGAATGTTCTTCGAATATGCCAACAACAATAAAAGCTATGAAAATAATATCAGTCACACAAGATATGGTTTGCATTACATGTATTCCGACGAGAACATTTTCAAGAAAAATATATTCACGATGAATACCGGCGGTGCAGCGATTATGAACTCGAATCATTTGAAGCTCGAGGATAATCAATTTCTCGTGAACTACGGCAACCAGTCTTTTGGATTATTGCTGCTTCAAGCCAATGACAATGAAATTGACAATAATACCTTCTATATGAACCAACGCGGCATGTACATTGATCAAGCGACCAGAAATGAATTTCGCCACAACAAAATCGTTCAAAACCAAGTCGGAATTGAACTGTGGTCAAGTTCCAATGACCAAGTTTTCACCTTAAACCAAATCACTGAAAATACGATTCCTGCTGTAACTCTTGGCGGCAATAGTCAGAATAATTCCTGGAGCAAGAATGGCAAAGGGAATGACTGGGGCGGCACGTTCCCCATCACCGATTTAGACCAAGACAGCATTGGGGATTTTCCAATAACCTATCGTTCTTCTTTATATCAATTAATAGAAGACCAAGAATTATCCTATTTATTTTTAAAAAGTCCCGCATTGAAGATTTATGAAAAAATGAACGCGGCGCTGTCAAAGGAAGCAGTCATGTTTCATGACCCACACCCGCTAACAGCGGCAAAAGGATCGCATTCGAAAGCAATTTTCCTTATTGCCACCTTACTAATTGTGGGGATTTTACTAAAGGGGAGACACTTACTATGCATTACATTTGGAAGGAATGGAAGGAAAATATAAGAGGAAAAGGACTTTGGCTAAGTTTAAGTATTATTGTTCTGATTTCAATCGCAATTTTATTTCGTTCCTCAGCCCTTTCATTTGATAAAGGCTTTTATGTGCTCTTAATCAACTTGTTTGATACGATTATCTATTTTATTCCGATTCTATGCTTATTTATCGGGGCATTCTCGATTTTTCAAGAAAAGGAACAAAAGACATTGATTATGCTGCTGACAAAGACAGACCATTTTGGAAGTTTCCTAATCAAAAAAAGCCTAGGACTCTATACAGTTGTGCTTGTCCCGTTGATTACGTGGTTTTTCATTTATTTATTACTACTAAAATTTAACTTTCAACTTGATGTAAAAAGCTATTTCATCTTTGTGGCAGCCATTGTTTGCATGAGCCTTATCTTCTTGCAAATGGGTGCTGCAATCGGAAGTATCAGCCATTCGAGGATGCAGATTTTAGGGTTTACGATCTTTGTCTGGTTCTACTTTTTCTTTTTGCATGATTTTATCTTGCTGTCGTTTTTACCCGATGTGACGCACGAAAATGTGAAACTATTTTCTTCGGTTTACTTTTTAAATCCACTTCAGGCTGTTCGAATGTTCTTAGAAACAGGCACGGGGGTATATTCTTTCGGCCATATGTCGAGACTCTTACAAGCGTTTATGTGGACGAAGCCGGCATTCTTCCTGCTCGGAAATCTATTGTTCTGGCTCATCACTTCATTTTTCACAGCGATTGTTTTCAATCGTAAGGAGGGGTACGAATGATCACCGTAAGAAATTTAAACCAATCATTCGGAAAAAAAACGGTCTTAGATTCAATCAATCTAGACATTAACCGAAATGAAATTTGTGCCCTGGTTGGCCGCAATGGTGCCGGGAAATCGACACTTATCAATAGTTTGCTTGGATTGCTTCCAGTCAAACAAGGGGAAATTTTGATAAATGGGATTGCTGTGAACAAGAAAAATGAAGAGTGGAAAAAAGAAATAGCCTATCTGCCTGAAAAATTTATGCTTTATCCGATGTTGACTGGATTGGAAAATATGACATTTTTTGCAGAGGCGGTAGCTAAGACCGCCAACCAGGAACGCATCGAGCAGGTGCTTCGTTCGGTCAGTTTGTGGGATGACCGCAATGAACAAGTTAAGAAGTACTCGAAAGGGATGCTGCAGCGCCTTGGTTTAGCGATTACCCTTTATCAGGATTCCAGCCTGCTCATTCTTGATGAACCAACAAGCGGTATTGACCCGCTCGGAAGAAAAGAAATTTTAGATGTACTCAGTTCCCTTCAGGATAAAACGATTCTACTGTCATCGCACCATCTAGATGAAATTAAGCAGATTTGTACCCATGTTGCTTATTTGGAAAATGGGAAAATGGAGAAATATAAAGTAGAAGAGTTTTTACAAACTCATAATTTAGGAGGAATCAGCTCATGAAGATACGGGTAATCTCCGCCATCCTTCTTTTGATTGCCGTGATCACAGGATGCAGTTCAGACCCTGACTATAAAGTGGCCGTCACAAAGGATCTTTATTTCGTCAAGGATACTGCCATGCCTTTTGAAGTAAAGGTAACCGAAAACAAGAAGGCGGTAAAGGGGCTAGATGTGTCTGCCAACCTAGCAATGACGGAAATGGATCATGGCAGCTTTGATGTCAAGCTTGAAGAAGGAAAGAATGGCACCTATAGCGGCAAAGTGAATTTGCCAATGGGCGGTAAATATGAGGCCGTATTTACGCTTAAAAAAGACGGGAAAAAGACGGAGAAAGTCATTGAACTGAACGTAACCAAGCCAAAAGGGGTTGCCAAGGTGAATGATGAGTGGATCACTGCTGAGGATGTCAGCTTTTATAAGTTCATTAACCAATTGCAGCTAGCAATCAACCGTGAGAGTGCAGAGAAACAATATAAGGGCGAGCAGTTAGAGGAAGAACTCGCTTATTTAGAGACACAGGAAAAAACACTTGAAGATAAAAATCAGTTATTAACACAAATCATCCGCCTCCGGGCGATGACCCTACTGGCGGATGAAAAGGGCCATGAAGCAACGGAGACAGAAGTGGATGCGGCCCTTAGCAAAGCACGCGAGCAATATAATCAATTCAAATCAGCAAAGAAATTGATCAATGAGTACGGAGAAGAGAAGTTTTGGGCAACAGAAAAGCAGCAGTATCAAATGATTGTCATGTCCCAGAAGGTTCAAAAGGACTTAATTGACAAGGCCAAAAAGGAAAACCCTAAAGCGGGTGACCAAGAAATCTATTACCAAGCTCAAAAGGAATACGAAGAACTACTGGTTTCGCAAGTGAATTCAATAAAGATTGAGATTCTGTAAGAAAAGGTGAAAAAAAAGAGATTGGAAGCTCCAATCTCTTTTTCATATTTACAGTTCTTCGCCGTTGGTTGCGATGACATTTTTATACCAATTGAATGATTTTTTCTTCTTTCTTTCTAATGTACCGTTACCATAGTCATCTTGGTCAACATAGATGAATCCGTAACGTTTAGACATTTCTGAGGTACTTGCACTAATTAAATCGATACAGCCCCAGCTGGTGTAACCCATTAAATCTACTCCGTCTTTGATCGCTTCGCCCATTTGTTCAATATGTGCGCGCATGTAATCAATCCGGTAATCATCGTTGATCGAGCCGTCATCCTCGACTTTATCGTAGGCACCTAAACCATTTTCCACAATGAATAAAGGTACTTGATAGCGGTCGTACATTTTCTTTAATGTAATACGTAAGCCTTTAGGATCAATTTGCCAGCCCCAATCAGATGCTTTTAAATAAGGGTTTTTAATACCATTAAAGAAGTTCCCTATTTCTTTTAATCGCTCATCATTACCACTCGCCACCATGGACATATAATAGCTAAATGATAAGAAGTCTACTGGATGCTGCAATAAGATTTCCTCATCACCTGGCAGCATGTCAATTTGGATATTCTTCTTTTCAAAATAGCTTAACATATAGCTTGGATAATAACCGCGCACTTGAACATCTGTGAAGAACAGGTTCTTTTGATCTTCTTCTAATGCTGCTAAGACATCATCTGGGTTGCACGTTTCTGGATATACTTCCATACGAGCTAGCATACAGCCAATCTGTGCACCAGGAATGATTTCATGACAGGCTTTTACCGCACGAGCACTTGCCACAAATTGATGGTGGAGCGCTTGATATACGGCTTGCTCTTTATTCTCGACACGATCTATTAAAATCCCGCTGCCGATATACGGAGAGAAGGTTGAGATATTAATCTCATTAAAGGTTAACCAGTATTTTACTTTGTCTTTATAACGAGTAAATACAGTTTCTGCATAACGGACAAAGAATTCCACTAAATGGCGGTCAGTCCAGCCATTATATTTTTGCACCAAGTGAAGCGGCATTTCATAGTGTGATAGAGTCACCAAAGGCTCGATGTCATATTTTAATAGTTCGTCAAACACTCGATCGTAGAAAGCTAGTCCCTCTTCATTCGGCACTAACTCGTCCCCATTTGGAAAAATACGCGGCCAAGAAATCGACATTCTGAATGTTTTAAAACCCATTTCAGCGAACAGTGCAATGTCTTCTTTATAGCGGTGATAAAAGTCAATTCCACGGCGTTTAGGGAAGTTATCTCCCTCTTTTCCTGCTAATAACGCCTCTAATTCTTCTTCACTTCTGACATCCATCTCGATATCATTTGTGCGTTCTTCTTTTGGGATAAAGGTAACCATATCAAAAATTGATAGTCCCTTACCGCCTTCATTATAGGCACCTTCTAACTGATTGGCAGCAGTTGCGCCGCCCCATAAAAATCCTTCTGGAAATGATGTTTGTCTTGTCATCTTTATTTCCTCCTCCATTTTTAGAGACTCCGATTGTGAGCAATCGGAATCTCTCTATTTTAAAAATCATCCACAAATCGTTAATAAAGTTTCTTTCTGATCAATTGCTGTTTTTCCTGTTGGATTAATTTCTGCATAATCGCCGCTATTAGTGATAATTATAGGTGTAGTCACTTCACAACCTGCTTCTTTAATTTTAGCGATATCAAATTCTACCAAAAGATCACCTGCTTTGACGGTGTCACCTTGGTTGATATGTGCTGTAAAGTGTTCTCCTTCTAACTTAACCGTGTCCATTCCCACATGAATGAGGATTTCCACGCCATTTTCAGATGTAATTCCAATCGCATGTTTGGTTTTAAAAAGTGTAGTTACAACACCATTGACTGGAGAAACTACTTTTCCTTCTGATGGTTCAATCGCAATCCCTTTTCCCATTACTTCACTTGAAAAGGCAGCATCTTCTACTTGATTTAATGGAATTACTTTTCCTTTTAACGGACTTGCAACCTCTTGTGTACGGGTTTTATCGAACACTTTTACTGTCTTTGGTTCATTAGTTGCTTTTTCTTTATTTGCTGGATCTTTGAAACCGAATAAATAAGTTAAAACAAACGCTACGACAAAACCTGCAACTAACGCAATCAAAGCTCCCCAGACAGTCATATCAAGTGATGAACCTGGCTTGATAAAGGTTGGTATAACGAAAATACCCATTCCACCGAACATCCATAATTTCCCTGCAGTAGCACCAATAATTCCGCCTCCTACTGCTCCACCAATACAGCTCATAATAAATGGCTTTTTAAGTGGTAACGTTACACCGTAAATCGCTGGTTCTGTCACGCCAAAAATACCTGAAATGAAAGCTGGAAAACTTAGTGTTTTCAATCCTTTGTTTTTTGTCTTTAACATAACCGCTAAAACTGCACCAACTTGTGCAAAACATACCATAACTGTGGTTGCTAGAACTGGATCGTAATGTAAAGTTGTTAAGTTGTTAATTGCAATTGGAACAAGTCCCCAGTGAAGTCCAAAGATAACAAATATTTGCCAAAATCCTCCGAGAATTAAACCAGCTACAACAGGGCTTAACTTATAAATCCATAATGTTGCTGCACCAAGAAGAGTACCTGCCCATGTAGCAACTGGACCAATCACTAAGAAAGTTAATGGAACCATTATGATAATGGTCAAAAATGGAACGACGAAAGTTTTTACAACATCTGGAACAATCTTTTTGAAACCTTTCTCTATCTTTGTTGCAAAAAACGCTGAAAGTAAAATTGGAATAACGGATGAAGCATAACTCATCATGATGACTGGAATACCTAAGAATGTAATACGTATATCTGACTGGATTAACGATCCTTTAAAAAGTGTATAAAGTGGATCTCCTGCTGTTAACGTTGATAATGTTGGATGCACCAAAGCGGCAGCGATTGCCATTCCGACAAAAGGTGTACCACCGAATTTTTTCATGGCTGTGTAACCTAAGAAGATTGGTAAGAAATTGAATAAACCGTCTCCTGCGATATTCAGTAAGTTATAAGTGCCTGATGTTGCTGTCACCCAGCCTAAAGCTAGTATTAGTGCCGCCAAACCTTTAATCATACCTGTTGCAGCTAAAACGCCTAGGATTGGAGTAAATACTCCTGAAATCATATCTATAAATCTAGCACCTAAACCTGCTTTGTTTGTATCTTCTGAATCACTTTCAGCTGCTCCACTCATATTGGCAACTTGTAAGAATGTTGTATAAACATCTGGTACATGGTTCCCAATGACCACCTGATATTGACCGCCGCTTTGCATTACAGTCACAACGCCCTCAAGATTTTTAATCTCTTCCGTTTTGGCGATCTTTTCGTCCTTTAACTTAAAACGTAGTCTTGTCACACAATGAAACACACTGTTGATATTGTCTTTCCCGCCAACTAACTCTAAAATATTGCTTGTTAAGCCTGTGTAATCCTTTTTAGCCATTAAAAAACACCTCCAAATTTTATACAACCTAAATTGTATCCGCTTTCCAGCCCAAGAAAACAAAAAACCTAAATTACGCAAACATAAGAAAATAATCCTCATGTATTGAGTAATTTAGGTTTTGCCTGCCGAACCAGTAACAATCCTAAAATAATTATCAAGTTTTTAGTCAAATACACCGTTACAGGAAGGCATCCGCCCTGAGTCCCTTTTTTCCGGATCAAAAGTGTCCCAAGAATACAAAAAAACCTAAATTGCGCGCCTCAAACAAATGTTAAAGACGACAATTTAGGTTTTGCCTGCACGACCAGTAACAACCCTAAAGAATCGGGTGTATTTAATTTATAGATTGATAGTATCATGGTGAGTTATCCGTGTCAACGCTTTCATTTTATTTTTTTAAGAGGGTGTCAGGCACCCTTTCACTTACAAATCCCTTAGTAATACACGATATAGTTTATCATCATTTTCGTCTGGGTTTCCTCGTCCGTCGGTGTTGTTGCTTACGAAGTAGAGGTAGTCACCGTCGATATATAGGTCTCGGATTCTCCCTAGTCCAGTAACCACCGAGTTCGTCTGTTTCTTGCTCAATTGAAATTCACGGACGGCATTGCCCCTTAATGTCGCGGCGTAAAGCTTTCCATTCGCTTCTGCCAGCCCTGACGGTGCCCATGTTTCCTCACCGGACTGGTATAAAGGCGTTATCATCCCCGTCTTCTGCTCATTCCCCTGAATTACCGGCCATCCATAGTTAGCCCCTGGGGTAATCCGATTGATCTCATCATGAGCCGATTGTCCATGCTCACTTGCATATAAGATGTTCCCCACCCATACCAATCCCTGCGGATTGCGATGTCCATAGCTGTAAACATACGAGTTCGGGAATGGATTGTCAGAAGGAATCTTGCCATCCAACGTCATTCGCAAAATCTTCCCATTGATGCTATTCACGTCCTGAGCGGTTTCCGGAGTGGTCGCATCACCCGTCGTGATATAGAGTATTCCATCTGGACCGATTTTTTAGCCGGCCGCCATGATGGTAAGCCGCACTCGGAATCCGGTCGATCAAGATTCTCTCTTCGGTCCAGACCGAACCATTCGTCCTTAGAACAACGACTCGGTTAAACTGACCCTTTCCATCTTCGCTATAGGTATAGTAGGCATACGCATTTTGATTCTCAAGAAACTGAGGGTCAAGAACAAAGCCCAGCAGCCCTGCTTCCGCCGCTTTAGCCAGCGGCTGTGCTAAACGGACTGATTGACGTTCTGTTTTACCGTTTTCAATCTTCACGATACTTCCGGTTCGCTCACTGATGTAAAATCCTTGATTCACCTTATCAATCGACCAAGGGACTTGCAGCTTTTGAGCCATCACTTCAACATTTGGCTGTTGCGTAACTACGGCCTCGTCTGCTTCGATTCCCTCGTCCTTTTTTTCAACCAGAGAACAGCCCGACAACATCACTACCATCACAAGTAAGATAGAACAAACCTTATTCATTGACTCCTGCCTTTCCTCAAATGACTTCAAGTATCGCCTTTGCTACGCCGCTTTCTACGTTGGTGTCTGTAATTACATCACAAAGAGATTTGATTTCATAATTGGCATTTCCCATCGCCACTGATCTGCCGGCTTTTTCAAACATCGACACATCATTATAATTATCACCAATCGCCATCGTTTCCGCCAAGTCAATTCCTCTTTCTTTCACAAACGATTCAAGTGCAATTCCCTTTTGAGCCTCACGGTTCGTGATTTCGAGGTTTTCATGACCAGAAGATGCGATTGCAAGTTCTTCTAAGTCTGCTAATGCTTGATTTGCTGCTTCTAATTTTTCTCCATCAAACGAGAAGACCAGAAATTTATAGATTTGATACTGATCATTCGCAAATAGCAGTTCATAATCTTCAATTGTTTGGATTAAGCCATCACGGATTCTTGCCCCTGCGGCTTCAATGATTTCAGCCTGATTGGCTTCTGGGTTCGCACTCATCACGATATCAACAAGAATGGAAACGGCCTTGTCTGGGTCAATCGTGAAGGCACCCTGATTTGTGTAAACTTCGAAATACACGTCCTTTTCTGTAAGCCTTGCAGCAACCTCACGAGCTAATTGTTTCCCGATTGGAGTAGCTGAAAGAACGTCTCCCTCTTTGGAACGTACTTCCGCGCCATTCACACAAATAACTGGGCAGGTTAAGCCCGCCTCAGAAAGGACGTAAGTAGCCTCTTGATACGACCGGCCTGTTGCAACCACTACTTCAACCCCTTGTGACTGCGCTTTTAAAATAGCTTCCTTATTCGCTGAGCTGATTTGTTGAACTGAATTCAATAATGTTCCATCCATATCTGTTGCAATACATTTAATCATGCTGTCCACCCTCTATCCCTTTTCATTATTGCCATTTTAACAGATTATCCAAAACATTATCTCCCTAATGCTCAAGCTAAATACTTACTTCCTTCGCGAACACTTAACGGTGCTAGCTTTGTCGCTTCGATAAATTTTTTCACGGAATCAGGATTGGTCTTTGAATATTCCCGTAGCGTCCAGCCAATGGCTTTTTGGATAAAAAACTCCTTGCTGTCCGCATTAAGGCGTATGTATTGATAAAGCAACTCTTCATTTGTGTTCTCTTTATACTTTAATTGAAAAAGAAGTGCCGCCCTGCGCAGCCAAAGGTAATCATGGGTGGCCCAGCTATCAATTGTTTCCGCCACGACGTCAGGAAACCTTTTGGCAATTTCCCCAACCGGTTTAGGGGAAATCGCATCAACTGTATCCCACCACGATTTGGTTTGAATCAATTCCTCCATAAATGGTAAATCCCTCTTCTCAAGCTTTTTTAACGATTTTTCCATATAAACCAATCCTGTATATTGGTATTCACGTTCATCCTTCGCCCAAAGATCGCGAATAAACTGTTGATTAAACGGCTCCTTTAACAAACCAGTTTCATGAAAAAATTGCTTCTCGAGCACACTTCGATCTGGTTTCTTGATGCCAAGGAAAGGAAAGTGGTCTTTCATATACTTCTCCATTGGTCCAGCATTTGCTTCATTGCGATTTGCCTCAAATAGTTTTGTTAACAAATCTATATTTGACTGCATCCAATCACCCTTTCAAAAAATTCCCGTCCGCTATCTAATAATTCAAATATTACCTTTATTTTACCTGCATAAACAACTTACTCGAAACCAAACTAAATCATAGTAGAAAAGGAGGGATCGATGATGACGAAGAAATACAACAAAGGCAGCAAGAATCAAAACTCCCCGCAAGCAGGTCATGCAGAGGCTGAATTCTCGAGCGAATTTGTCAGCGGTGATAATAGCAAAGGTAATAAGCGCAACAAGGGTCAACAAAGCAAAACGAATCCGCACTCTTAAAATGAAAAAATCGGCTTTAGAAAGTCGATTCAGGCTGTCGATAAACTTTCGACAGCCTTTTATTTTTTAAAAAAGTCCGTCCTTTTACAATGAAGATATTGGCCGCCCATCTGTCTCCTTAATTCTTTTATAAAATATAGGGTACCTTTTTGGTTTTCATTCCGAAAGCCAACATAAAATAGGCTTCCTTCGCAGTTTTAAATCAAAGTCAATCACATCAAAGCCTCATTTCAGTGTAAATTTACACCTTAAACAATAAATCTCATAAATTTTTTTACGGTCTAACAAGTCTATGGGCGAATTATGGTGGTTAATGGGCGAATTATCAGCCTCAATGAGCGAATTTCGATGTACAATGAGCTAATTTTCAGTCCCAATGGGCGAATCTAAGAAAACAACAATCCTTTAGAAAAAATCGTAAAAGGACATGTATATAAAGAGCACAAAGGAACGGTGTGGCAATTCTTAAAGTTGAATTGCTCCCTGTTGATTGGAGCGGATAATAACAGTCCTGTTAGCAGGCAGGAGCCCACTCTGAACCTTAATCATGAAAATAAATGTCATCAAAAAAGAACTGCCCATTATTCAGGACAGTTCTTACATGTTATTGACAACTAAATGACCTGATTCTGCTTAAATCCATTCCGTAATATTCCCAGTGATATCCACTCCAGCGATATCCGGCAATAGAGGTCCTGCCAACATAAGTCGGATAATACCAGAAGTTTCTACCATTTCTCAACCAAATATAAGTATAGCGGTACAGACAGTGCCGAATTCCTCCTGGGTCAACCGCATATAAGCCAACTGTTTCATGCGGAATAAAGGTTGGTGGCGGTCCGGTCGGGGCACCACCATAATGTGGGCCTCCTCCATATGGTGGATGATAACCTCCTCCATGCGGCGGCGGTTGATATCCTCCCCCGTGTGGCGGCGGTTGATGGCCTCCTCCATGTGGCGGCGGTTGATGACCTCCCCCGTGCGGCGGCGGTTGATGACCTCCTCCGTGTGGCGGCGGTTGATGGCCTCCTCCATGTGGCGGCGGTTGATGACCTCCCCCGTGCGGCGGCGGTTGATGACCTCCTCCGTGCGGCGGCGGTTGATGACCTCCTCCGTGCGGCGGTGGTTGATGGCCTCCTCCATGTGGCGGCGGTTGATGACCTCCTCCGTGTGGCGGCGGTTGATGGCCTCCTCCGTGCGGCGGTGGTTGATGGCCTCCTCCATGCGGCGGCGGTTGATGGCCTCCTCCGTACGGCGGCAGTTGATGGCCTCCTCCGTGCGGCGGCGGCGGTTGATGGCTTCCTCCGTACGGCGGTGGTTGTGTTTGTTGCCGATAGTTGTTTTCATAAGGAAAATTAGGCATTCTACCATGACCCTGAGGGTAATTGAAATGATCCAAGGTTATTAATCCCCTTCTATTTAATTTTCCCTTTAACGTATGCGCCCTGCCTAATTTGGTGAAAGGTAAAACATTAGTCCTATTTGAAAATTTTGTTAATCTACTTTACTTGCTGCTAACTCTCTTATTTCCTCTGCAATTTTATTCTGGATCTGTTCTACAACAGAGAAATCCATCGCAGCAATATATATTTCCTCTAACTCATCATGAAGTTCCTTTGCCCTTGCTAAATAGGAGATTGCCTCATTCATTTTATTTTTATAATTGGTTGAAATTTTAGTAATGATCTCTTCAAAAATTTCATCTGTCCCTGGAGCGATTAGTAGTTCATACATATCAATGATTTCATCGCCATCTCGGCTTGGGAAGTACTCATGTGGTGCCGTGCTATCAAAGATCGCAATTCCTAGCTCTCTGAAAATAACCATATCAAGGCTGTGCGGGTCAAAGCCACAATGGTAAACCTCTACATCCACCCCTCTGACTTCAGCCGCTGCCGCAAGCTTCTTCAGCATGGTTGACTTCCCAGAGCCTGGGCGCCCTTTAATAAAGTAACGTTTTGGAATCTCTTCGGTTAGATTCGGAACATAATCAACCGCTCCTTTAGGCGTTGCTGCCCCTAAAAAGCGATGACGGATATCTGATTTTTTACTCAGCTTCATTTTTCCAAAGAAAGTATCAATTAATTTGTCCGTTAATTGGTCTGCCTTCTTAAAATCCATGCTGTTGATATAGATCTTTTCCCAATCATCATGAATATCCAATGCTTCTTTAAACGTATCATATGCCTTATGAAAGGACTGGCTGATTTGATTGGTTAACTTCAGGATTGTACTTTTATGGATCGCTAAGGCACGGGCATTCCAAGCCTCACCGAGGTTAATATACTCATCCACCGCACCTGGTGCCTTTGGTTCAATCACATGCGGGGCGGTTCCATCAACGATTCCCACCTTTAACGCCGGGACAATCACGCCATCAATGGAATTATTATCGGAAGAACAATGTAAGAATTCAACATCATAGCCCTTTTCAAGCCACTCATTGCCGATTTTTTTCATAAGTGAGGATTTACCTGTTCCTGGTCCGCCTTTTAAAATAAATAGCCGGTCGAGACCTTGAAGATTTGAATCGTATAAATTATGAAAACCTCTAGCTGTATTACCGCCAGCAAAGTAGTTTTTAATTTTTCCTGCCACTGAATCAACACTCCCTTTTATCGTGACACTCGAAAGATAATTTCACCCTATCTTATGCGATTGCCACCTATAGGTGAGTGCCTAGTAAAAAAATCTTACTTAATGATCGGGACAATGTCAGCTTTTGTGACCTCTTGCAATTGGTCAGGGTCTAAAGCAATTTGAACACCAATTTTCCCGGCACTGACAATGATGATCTCCAACCCCTTGGCATGTTCATCAATAAACGTCTTATACTCCTTTTTCATACCGATCGGCGAACAGCCGCCGCGGATATACCCTGTCCATTTCTGAATATCCTTGACGGGAAGCATTTCAATGTTCTTTTCACCAGCTGCCTTCGCGGCCTTTTTTAAATCCAATTCCTCAGCAACGGGAATAACGAAGACATAGATATTCTTGCTTGCACCCTGTGCAACGAGAGTCTTATAGACTTCCTTAGGATTCTTACCAATTTTCTCAGCAACAGAGACACCGTCAATTTTTCCATCTTTATTATCATAGGTAAACATGTCATAGCTGACCTTTTTTGCATCTAAAATGCGCATCGCATTCGTTTTTGGTTGTGCCACGTTTTCATTCCTCCCTGACTTTGAAGACTACAAACTAGTTTCTAGCATACTGGATTAGTAGAATTTACACAAAATCACCCAGAATCTGTCACCCATTTGTCACTATAATAAATAATTATTATAGTACACTAAAATTAACAATTATTAATTACTTTCATTTCCAAAATAGATAATATCTTCATTATTACTATTTAAAAACCGTTTATGTTCAATACTTCACAAACATTATACAAACATATAGAAAGACGCTGTTTTCTATACTATTTTCCATGAGGTGAAATAAATGAAATACGATTTAGTCCTTTTGCATGCACCAAGCGTCTATGATTTTCGAAAAAACTCCCTGCTTGCCGGTCCCATAAGTGATGTAGTTCCCTCATCACCCGTATTTGAAATGTACCCAATTGGCATTACCAGTATCGCGGAATACCTGGAAAGGTACGGTCTTCGAGTGAAAATCATTAATATCGCCAATCGCATGCTCATGAGTGACAAATTTGATGTCGAAGCAAAGTTAAAGAACATCCAAACAAAGGCCTTCGGAATTGACTTACACTGGCTTCCACATGCACACGGCAGCATCGAGTTAGCTAGAGTGGTTAAAAAGCTTCATCCTGATACCCCGGTGATTTTTGGAGGCCTGTCTTCGACCTATTATCATAAAGAATTGATTGATTATCCGTGTATCGATTTTGTTATGCGCGGTGATTCCACTGAAAAATTGATGCTGCTGTTGATAAATAAAATCGAACAAGGGAATACCCACTATGCTGACATCCCCAATTTAACGTGGAAGAAGGGCGACGATATTGGCTACAATCCACTTACCTATGTACCAAAGGATTTAGATGATCTAGATGTGCCGGGATATCGCTATGCGATACGCTCTGTCTTTAAATATCGGAACTTCCTTGACCCGCTGCCATACAACGGCTGGCTGCAGTACCCGAACACGGCCTTACTAACAGCGCGAGGCTGCTCACAGAACTGCCTCATTTGCGGCGGTTCTAAGGATGCTTATGATCAAAACTGTAACCGCAATTCGCTTGCCTTACGGTCGCCCGAAAAGCTCATCGAAGATATTAAATTCATTTCCCGCTTTAGCCGGGCACCCATTTTTATCCTGCATGATTTACACCAGGGTGGACGTGAATATGTAAAAGAATTTTTTAGCCGACTGAAAGAACTTAATCTCAAAAATGAAGTCGTTTTTGAATTATTCCAGTATGCCGATGAAGAATTCTTTCAACAAATGAATGAAAGCGTTCCAAAATATAGTATTGAAATCACGCTTGAAACCCATGATGAAAAGATTAGACGTTACAATGGGAAATTTAATTGTACCAACTCAAAAGTCATCGATACGCTCAATTTTGCCTTAAAGCATGGCTGTAAAAAAATCGATCTATTCTTCATGGTTGGAATTCCAGGCCAAACGTATGACAGCGCCTTAGAAAACATTGATTTCTGTGAAAAGATTCATCTTGCCTGTCATCAAGACAAACGGATTTTCTATTTCGTTGCACCGCTTGCACCGTTCCTAGATCCTGCCAGCCCAGCCTTTGAACATCCTGAGCTGCACGGCTATAAAAAGTTCTGCCATACCCTTGAGGACCACCGCAAGGCGATCACCCAGCCATCTTGGAAGCATATGCTTAGCTATGAGACTAAAGATATGACCCGTGATGATATTGTGAATTCCACCTATGAATCTGCTAAACTACTAAATGAATTTAAATTAAAATATGGGCTGATTGATGAAGACGGGTATCTTGAAATCAATTGGAAGATTGAGAAATCGATTAATTATATTGCAAAAATAGACTATGTTCTCTCGCTTCCTAAAGAGCAGCAAGGAGCAAAATTAGCGAGGATTCGGGAGGAAATAGAAGAGCTAAATAAATATAGTATTTGTGGAAAGAACGATTTAAAGTGGGAAGTCCAAAAGAATTACGCTAACTTCTTTTCACTAACATTAGTAGGACTTGAACAGTTGTATGAGGATTATGCAAACAAAATTAGACATCTAATGCAGCCGAAACGGCGACAGCAATTCCGGCTGGAACCTGAACAACGGAAAATGAAGATATAATGTTAAAAGGAGTTGGGGGATCCCCAACTCCTTTTTGAAGGCAAATCGAATTAATGCCCGCCAAGATAAGCATTTCTAATTTGGTCGCTCGAGCTAAGCTCTTCGGCTGTACCAGAAGCGACAATTTTTCCTGTTTCAATAACATAAGCACGGTCAGCGATCGAGAGGGCCATATTGGCATTTTGCTCTACTAATAGAATCGTTGTGCCTGTTTTATTGATTTCCTCGATAATTTTGAAAATCGTTTTTACTAATAGAGGAGCAAGACCCATGGACGGCTCATCTAACAGCAATAAACGCGGCCTAGCCATCAATGCTCTTCCCATCGCGAGCATTTGCTGCTCTCCGCCTGAAAGGGTACCTGATTGCTGCTTTTTACGCTCTAACAACCGTGGGAACAATTGATATACCTTTTCAAAATCTTCTTGAATCCCTTTTTTATCTTTCCTCAAGTACGCACCTAATTCAAGGTTTTCCTCCACTGACATGTTCGAGAACACGCGGCGGCCTTCCGGTACTTGTGAAATTCCCCGTTTCACAATTGATTGCGGGACCTTCCCGGCTACATGTTCACCCTCAAACAATACTTCACCATTTTTCGGTTTCAATAGTCCTGATATTGTTTGTAAAAGTGTACTTTTTCCTGCACCATTAGCACCAATCAACGTAACAATTTCTCCCTGATTGATCTCGAGGGAAACCCCCTTTAATGCGTGGATATTACCATAATAAACATTTATATCATTTACTTTTAGCATTAGGAGACCTCCTCTCCAAGATAGGCTTCGATGACTTTTGGATTATTTCTGATTTGTTCTGGTGTCCCATCCGCAATTAATTGTCCATGGTCAAGCACATAGATGCGCTCGCACACACCCATAACAAGACCCATGTCATGTTCAATTAAGAGGATTGTTAATGAAAATTTCTCACGGATTAACGCAATTAAGTTCATTAATTCTTCTGTTTCCTGCGGGTTCATCCCGGCAGCCGGTTCATCAAGCAGTAATAATTTTGGTCCGGCTGCTAATGCCCGGGCAATTTCAAGGCGACGCTGCTGACCATACGGTAAGTTCTTTGCTTTCTCGTGCATTACATTTTCCAACTTGAAGATTTTCAAGAATTCAATTGCCTTTTCTTCCATTTCCTTTTCACCAGTAAAGTGAGCTGGAAGGCGGAAGATAGAGCTTACCATCGAATGCTTAGCCAATGAATGATAAGCGACCTTTACATTATCGAGAACAGACAGATCACTAAACAAGCGAATGTTTTGGAAGGTCCGGCTGATTCCTTTTTTGGTGATTTTATAGGGTGCTAATCCATTAAGTTTTTCACCAGTTAACGAAATAGTTCCCTCCGTTGGAACATAGACACCTGTTAGCAAGTTAAAAAATGTGGTTTTACCTGCACCATTGGGGCCAATTAAACCGACAAGTTCACCCTGATTTAATTGCAAGTTTACATCAGATACAGCTTTTAAACCGCCGAAACGAATCCCGACATTTTCTACTTTAAGCAACTGGGTTTTTGTTGTCATGCTTTACTCCTCCTTTAGCCGCTTTACCAACTTTAAAGAATGAGGTAATTTCTTTTGTGCCGAGCAGGCCTTGCGGACGGAAAAGCATCATCACGATTAGGACAAGACTGTATATAACCATCCGAACCTCTGGATAGCTAGATAGATAAGTTGAAATGATTGTTAACAGGATTGCAGCAATCACTGCTCCTGACATACTACCTAGCCCGCCTAGAACAACGAATATTAAAATATCAAAAGATTTCAAGAATCCAAAGTTTGTTGGCTGGATAATATAAAAGTTATGTGCATATAATGCACCAGCAATTCCGGCAAAAAATGCACCGATGGCAAAAGCTGTTACCTTATAATAAGTTGTATTAATCCCCATCGCATCGGCAGCAATTTCATTTTCTCTTATCGAAATACACGCACGACCATGAGTCGAATTTGTAAAGTTTGCAATTACTACAATTGTTAAAATAACACAACCGATCAACCATGGCCATGTGGTAAAGTGGGAAACTGTCATTCCGCTTGCTCCACCGACGTAATCAATATTTAAGAAGACAATTCTTACAATCTCACCGAATCCAAGTGTGGCAATCGCTAGATAGTCACCTTTTAATCGAAGGGAAGGAATCCCAATAATGAGACCGGCTACTGCTGCAGCTACACCGCCAACAAGAAGGGCCACTGGAAATGGGAGGCTAAATTTCATTGTCATAATGGCTGAGGCATAGGCACCAACGGCAAGGAACCCAGCATGTCCAATCGAAAACTGACCGGTAATACCAATAATTAAATGAAGACTTACTGCAAGAATAATATTTATTCCAATAAAAAATAGCGTATTTACATAAAACTGATTCAATGAACCACCATTAATTAAAAATTGCATGACGACCGCAAATACTACGGCTAAAACGATCGAGGTCCAGAAAAATTTTGCTTGTTTTAAAATTGTCATTGCTTAAAGACCTCCTTACACCTTTTCCCTGATATTTTTACCAAATAAGCCAGCTGGACGGAAAATCAAAATTAAGATAAGTACAACAAACGCTACTCCGTCTCTCCATAGAGAGTAACCTGCAGCACTTACAAGTGACTCAATAACCCCTAACAATAAACCACCGGTCATCGCGCCAGGAATAATTCCAATTCCACCTAAAACGGCTGCGACAAACGCTTTAAGCCCTGGGATAATTCCCATTAACGGCTCAATTTTTGTATAGTATACCCCAAAGACAACGCCCGCCGCTCCTGCTAGGGCAGAACCGATCGCAAAAGTTGCTGAAATCGTGTTATTTACATTGATTCCCATTAATCTTGCAGCATCCATGTCATGTGATACAGCCCGCATGGCTTTACCAATTTTTGTTTTATGAACGATAAATTGCAGTAAAATCATTAAGATGACAGATGTTCCTAAAATAAGGATGGACTGACCGCTAATTTTTACCCCAAAAATTTCAAGGGTTTTTAGTGGAACGATTCCATCTGGATAAGCTTCCGGCTGAGCACCGCGGATATAGATGGTTCCATACTCGATAAACAGCGAGACTCCAATCGCTGTAATAAGGGCAGCGATTCTTGTTGCATTTCGGAGAGGTTTATAGGCAATCCTCTCAATTAATACACCGAAGATTGCACAGGCAACCATTGAAATAAGTAATGCCGGGAAAAATCCTAAATCAAGAATAGTAATGGAATAGAAACCTATAAATGCACCGACCATGAAGACATCCCCATGGGCAAAGTTAATTAGTTTTACAATACCGTATACCATTGTGTAACCTAGGGCAATTAGTGCATAAATACTGCCCAAGGAAATTCCATTGACAAGCTGCTGTATTAATTCCATATGTCTTACACTCCTTTGGACCGACTTCAACGAATCTTTTTTTAAATACAATTAACAATGTTTACATGTTGGGAAACTTGCATTTCTTTTAGAAAGTGGAATAGGGAGACATTACGCTCCCTATCCCTCTGGCAAACTATGAAAATTTGTCTAGCAGATACTATTATGGGTTGATTTTTGTCTTAAATTGTTGTTCACCGTTCTTGTACTCAAGGATAACTGCTGCTTTGATTGGATCATGGTTTTTATCAAGCTTCACTTTACCTGAAACAAGCTCTAATCCATCAGTCTCTTCAAGCGCCTTTTGAATTTTACTAGAATCACTGCTTCCTGCACGCTTAATCGCATCAGCAAGGAAGTATACTGTGTCATAACCTAGAGCTGTAAAGGCATCTGGTGATTTACCATCGTATTTCGCTTTGAATGCAGAAACGAATTCTTGAACCTTCTTATCACTATCACCTGAAGAGTAGTGGTTTGTAATAAATGTGTTATTAAGTGTTTTTGCGCCAGCGATTTCTACTAGTTTAGGAGAATCCCAACCGTCACCACCCATGATTGGTACATTTAAGCCAAGCTCACGAGCTTGTTTGATAATTAACCCTACTTCTTCATAGAAACCAGGAACAAAGATATATTCTGGATTTGCTGCTTTAATATTTGTTAAAGTAGCACGGAAATCTGTATCCTTTGCCACATATGCTTCTTCTTTAACAATTTTCCCGCCATTTGCTTCAAAATTCTTTTTGAAAGAAGCAGCAAGACCTTTAGAGTAGTCGCTTGAGCTATCAATTAAAACAGCCGCACTCTTAACCTTTAAATCATTGGTTGCAAAGTTCGCTGCAACTGTACCTTGGAATGGGTCGATAAAGCATGTACGGAAGACAAAGTCATTTAGCTTTCCGTCTTTATTTGTGATCGTAGCGTTTGTTGCAGTTGGTGTGATTAATGGAATTTTGTTATCTTGAGCAATCTGTACTTGAGCTAATGTGTTTGTACTTGTTGCTGCCCCAATCATTGCCACTACTTTATCTTGAGTAGCAAGTTTCAGTGCACCATTCGTTGCCTCAGCTGCATCCGACTTATTGTCGACTGTTACTAATTTCAATTTTTTGCCATTAATTCCTTCTTTGTTAATTTCTTCGATGGCTAATTCAATACCTTCTTTTGCTGATTGACCATAAGAAGCTACTCCGCCAGATAGTTCAAGGTTGGCACCAATTTTAATATCGCCGCCTTTTTCCCCATCACCACTAGCACTTGAATTACATCCTGCCAACACCCCTGCTGCTACCATAAAAGACATAAATACACCAGCTAATTTTCTCTTCCTCATGACTTACCCCCTAATTTTTTGAAAAATTTTCCCAACTACTTTTGTCTAACTGTTTTAAAAAAAGATAATATTCTGAAAACATTGTACATAATATTTAGGGGTTCGTCTAGTGGTATTATACATTATTTTAAAATAATTTGCAATATATTAAAAATACTGTTTTATCAAAACAAAAACTTTATTCCACTAAAGTCCAAAAGGATTTGCTTATATTAGGGGGAAAAGTACTGTTTTTCAAATATTTTAGTTAAATATGTTTCCCTATTTACAATAAAAGAAAGAGACTCCAAATTAAGGAATCTCTACACCCAAAATTATTATACTAATTCTTTTCTTTTCGTTTCTTTTCCCAAAAAGAGGACCGAAAGAGCACCGACAAGGACAGCGATACAGAAAATCGTGAAAATGGTTGAAATCGACACGTTTTTTGTAACAAGCGACCCTACCAATAATGGTCCAAGAACCCCGCCGATCCGTCCAAACGAAGCAGCCATCCCAGTACCCGTTCCACGGATGATCGTTGGGTATTGTTCTGGTGAGTAGGCATAAAGGCCGCCCCAAGCTCCAAGATTAAAAAATGATAAAAGGATACCCGCTGTCAGCAATTGAGCCGTGGAATCTGCCGTTCCAAAGAAATAGGCACTGACTGCAGTTCCGAGTAAATAAACGACTAAGACAAATTTCCTTCCGAACTTTTCGATAAACCATGCGGCCGTGAAGTAACCTGGCAGCTGTGCTAAGGTCATAATTAGAACATATTCAAAGCTTTTTACTAAGCTAAAGCCCTTCATACCCATGACGCTTGGAAGCCAAAGGAACATCCCATAATAGGAAAAGACGACACAAAACCAGACGATCCACAGCATTGCGGTCTGACGGCGATACTCTTTCGACCATAATTTTGCAAAGCTTTGAAAAGCAGAGATTCTTTCGGTTTTCTTTAATGCTGTAAAGCGCGGCGAGTCAGGTAAACCAATTCGTAAATATAAGGCATACAAAGCAGGAATAGCACTAATAATTAAGGCAATCTGCCAGCCATACTTTGGAATGATAAAGTAGGAAATAAGGGCGGATACCAACCATCCGCCTGCCCAAAAACTCTCCAACAGGACAACCACTCTGCCGCGTTTTTCAGCAGGGACACTTTCTGATACAAGGGTCGAGGCAACTGGCAGTTCTCCCCCAAGACCTGCGCCAATGAAAAATCTTAGCGCTAAAAAGACACCTAGTGTTGTTGCAAGCGCGGAAAGACCGCTTCCGATAGAAAATAATAATAAAGTGATGATAAATACATTTTTACGGCCGATTTTATCTGCCATTAAACCAAAAATAAGTGCCCCAACGGCCATCCCGATTGAATTGATACTCCCAATCCAGCCCATCTGTCCAGGAGTTAGATCCCATTCTACTTTTAAGGCTGCGATGATAAATGAAAGCATGCCGACGTCCATAGCATCGAACATCCAGCCCATCCCGGCGATGCCAAGCAATCTCCGGCCTGATATTTCCTTTTTGTTGTTCATGTCGATCCCCCTAAGCTTGTAGCTATTTTTTACATTATTCCCTAAATTTCTTAAGTTTAGGTACAGAAAAATTCTATTAATCATTAGTATTCTACCAAGTGTCTTTACAGTTGTCATTATTTAGTGTCATTTTTTGATAGAGATATTTGGGATTTTATAGGGAAATAACATGGGATGGGGCATTTAGCATTTAAAAAAACATCGCTCCGAGGGTGGTTCATTTACGGCTATATGTTAAAGGATGCTTCAACGGTCAATCCAAGGCGTCTCCTTTTACCGCTACAAGCCAAAAGTCCATTCATCGGGCAATCCAAGGCGCCTCCTTTTACCGCTACAAGCCAAAAGTCCATTCATCGGTTAATCCAAGGGCCTCCTTCTACCGCTACAAGCCAAAAGTCCATTCATCGGTTAATCCAAAGCGTCTCCACCTCAGCAACCTAAATATCATCCCTTGAGTAATGAAAGCTAAATTATGTACAAAAAAAAGACTGGTTCCCCAGTCTCCACATCATTCTAAACCCGCGTCCACGTTTTTGAATTGATTATAAAACATACTATAATATTTACCTTCCTGGCTCATTAATTCCTCGTGATTACCGTTCTCGATGATTTCTCCGTGGTCGATGACCATGATGGTATCAGCACCCTGAATTGTGTTGAGGCGGTGGGCAATGATGAAACTGGTCCGGTTCTCCATCAAGGATAGTAAGGCTTCTTGAATATGAAGCTCGGTTCGAGTGTCAATACTGCTCGTTGCCTCATCTAGGATGAGCAAAGCAGGCTTCGCTAGGATCACTCTCGCTATCGCTAACAGCTGCCGCTGTCCTTGACTTAAATTGCCGCCATTTTCGGTTAAGACCGTGTCATATTGGTTGGGCAGCCGCTTAATAAACGTGTCGGCATTGGCCATCTTCGCCGCACGCTCGACCTCGTCGTCGGTTGCCTGCGCATTTCCATACTTGATATTTTCCTTGATTGTCCCAGAGAATAAATACGTATCCTGGAGGACAAATCCAAAACAGCTCCGCAAACTGTCCCGTGTGTACTCACGAATATCATGGCCATCAAGCAGAATGCGTCCACTGGTCACGTCATAAAATCTCGTCAGCAAGTTTACAATTGTTGTTTTCCCAGCACCGGTTGGACCAACGAGGGCGGTACTGCTGCCGATAACAGCTTCAAAGCTGACATTTTTTAGAATCGGAACATCGGCCCGATATCCAAAACTAACATTTTCAAAAATAACATGGCCTCTTGGCTTTTCTAAATTAATAGCGTGAGGATGGTCGAGCGGTTCCTCTTGTTCATCGATGATTTCAAAGACGCGCTCTGCACCAGCCACGCCGGACTGAAGAATATTAAAAATATTAGCCAAATCATTAAGCGGGCGGACGAATTGCCTCGAGTAGGTAATGAAACTAGCAATCGCCCCAACCGTGATGATGCTTTTTACCGCAAGAATTCCACCAACTACGGCGACGATAGCAAAGCCTAGGTTATTGATCACGTTCATGATTGGCATCAAAAACCCGGACCAGATTTGCGCCTTGAGGCCGACTTCACGCAATCTTGTATTAACCACATCAAACTCTTCAATGACTTTCTCCTCATGATTAAAAGCTTTAACAATTTCAATTCCAGATATAGTTTCCTCAATATGTCCATTTAATTTTCCGAGCTGGACTTGTTGGTCTTTAAAAAAAACACTGGTCCGTTTCGCAATCGTCCTCGTCAATAAAAAGACGAGCGGTACGGTAATTAAGCTTGCCAGCGTTAATAACGGGCTTATTAGAAGCATCAATATTAATGACCCGGTAATAATGACCACTCCGGACATTAATTGCGTCGTCGATTGCGAGATGGTGTTACTCACGTTATCAACATCGTTTGAAAGCCTGCTCATTAACTCACCATGTGAACGAGCGTCGAAAAATGATACCGGCAAGCTTTGTAACTTTTTAAAAAGGGCATCTCGTAAGCGTTTGACAATCCGCTGCGATACACCTGCCATCAGCCAGCCTTGTAAAAAAGTAAGCAAACTGTCTGACACATAAGCAGCTACCAAAATGGCAATCATCACTTCAAGAAAGCCAAAATCGACTTTACCGCCCTGACTACTCATCGCATCAATTGCTTTCCCAATCAGGAAGGGGGCAAGCAGCATCAGGGCAGAATCAATCACTATAAAGATAAAAATGACCGACAGCATTTTTCGCTCTTTGCCGAAGTATTCCCACAGCCTTTTTAGCGTTCCTTTAAAGTTCTTCGGCTTTACAACCGGGCCGCGGCGATGAGCACCGCCAAATCCGCCAGGTCGCATTGGCGGCGGGGTTGCGGGGGTGGAGGTCGTTTGTACGTTTTCCTTTGACATTAATGCGACATCTCCTTACCGACTTGTGATTGATAAATTTCCTGGTAGACCCGGCAATCCTTCAATAGATCCTGATGGGTTCCCATCCCAACCAACTCACCGTGATCGAGGACGATGATTTTATCGGCATCGATAATCGAGGTGATCCGCTGCGCAATTAACAAACAAGTGAGCCCCTTCGCATATTTCTTCAGGGCCTCCTTGATTTTTGCCTCTGTGGCAACATCCACGGCACTTGTACTATCATCTAATATCAATATCTCTGGTTTTTTCACTAACGCCCGGGCAATCGAAATCCGCTGTTTTTGTCCGCCCGAAAAATTAACACCGCCCTGACCAATTCTCGTTTGGTAGCCTTCTGGAGATTTCTCGATAAAATCATGCGCCCCTGCGATGGTCGCAGCAGCTGCCACTTCCGCATCAGTTGCGTCTTCTTTCCCCCAGCGAATATTTTCCGCGACACTGCCTGTGAATAAAATATTCTTCTGAGGAACCATCGCAATTTTCTCCCGTAAAATCTTCGGATCGACCAGCTTACTATCTACACCATCGACCTTAATCGTTCCGCTCACAATATCATAAAAGCGGGGAATCAGTCCGACTAGCGTACTTTTCCCCGATCCGGTTGAACCAATGATGCCAACCGTTTCTCCGGGCAGAATAGTGAGATTAATATTTTTTAAGACGGGATCACCCACACCGCCTTCATAAGAAAAAGAAACATCTTCAAATTCAATTCGTCCTTTTTCTATAAAAGGTTCGTCCTGCTGTTCATTCCAAGTAGGGGGATCCTCTTGTAAAAATACTTCATTGATTCTCCCAGCGGAGGCTTTGGCTCTGACAAACATGTTAAAAACCATCGAAATCATCATCAGTGAAAATAATATTTGTGTCATATAGTTGATAAAGGCAATAATATGTCCAACTTGAATATCACCAGTATCCACGCCGTTTCCGCCAATCCAAAGGACAGCGACAATGCCAAGATTCACAGTCAACATAATCAGCGGGCTAAAGGTGGCCATCAGGCGGTTCGCTGCAATGGATTTTTGTTTATAGTCGTCATTCACTGCTTTAAATTTGCCAACCTCAACATCAAACCGATTAAAGGCCTTCACCACCCTGACACCGGATAGGTATTCCCGCATCACACTGTTCACTCGGTCCAATGCTTTTTGGACACGAGAAAAGCGGGGGAAGCCTAATCGTAGATTAAAAATAATTAACAAGGCAACAATCGGAACGACCACAGCCAGAACAACCGAGAGCTGCAAGTTTAACCGTGTCGCCATAATCAACCCGCCGATCGCGAGTAACGGAGCTTTAACGAATATCCGCATTAATCCATTGACAAACACCTGAACTTGGGTAACATCATTCGTTAGCCTTGTCACTAATGAGGCACGGTCAAATTTATCAATGTTTTTAAACGAAAGCATTTGAATTTTTTTAAATAAGTCCAATCTTAACTCGGTCCCGAAGTTTTGGGAAACAATGCTCGCAACCACACTTCTAGTCGAAGCAGCCACAGCGCCACCGGCTGTAATGAGCAACATTAGTCCGCCCATTTTCAACACATAATGGATATCCCTGTTAGCTACCCCTTCATCAATAATTTTTGCCATAATGGTAGGCTGCAATAGATCACTTAGGGCCTCAAAGGTAAGAAATAGAACCGCTATGCTAAAAGATTTCCAATATGTCCTTATGTATTTTGATAAAAATTTCATGCTCTCACTCCAGCCTGTCGGAAATCTCCCTCTAGGATTATTATATTTTTTTCCAGTGATTTAACCAAGTAATTACCCTGCTATTTTGGTTTAATTGCCCATAAAAAAAGCGGCCCATTGATGAATGGACCACGTTTCTGATGTTTCTATTTTTGAACTGGGCTAAACTCATGAACCCAAACTCGCATTTGCGGAAGCCAAGGCATTCCAGGGTGATAGCTTAGAATCGACTGTTTATACTCTTCAACCGTTGCAAAACCCTCGCGACGGGCATCGTCATCTGTTAGTTCACCTAATGCTTGGGAATAGACGCGATCGACCACAAAATCACGGCCTTCTAGTGTCATGATTTCACCTGGGTCTGCATAGCGGCCATTACGGCGTGTCGCTGTTTTTTCTCCTGCTAGGACTTTTTTTACATCGGCTTCCATCGTTATTAAGCGTTCTACCGAGCAAGTTTTTGGTGGTAAGGTATTGTTATCGTTTACTGTCGTCATTTTTTCTTCTCCTCCTATTTCCAATTCATTTATCTATATTAACACTATCAAGATGATTAAATCCATTTTTGAAACGAATTTAAACCACTTGTCCGCCTTTATCCTTGTATTTAAGAATGCCTTCGGCCGCACGGTAGGCTAAGGCTCCGACAGTATCGGTTGGATTGTAACCGGAATTGTGTGGAAACGCGGTTGCACCCACAACAAACAAGTTATCATAATCCCACATTTGCAAATAATTATTTACTGCTGAAGTTGCAGGGTCATCCCCCATGATGACGCCGCCAGTATTGTGTGTGGATTGATAAGTAGTGATATCATATGGACCTAATTCTTTCATCGTATCGATATGATTCGCTCCCATTTCTTTCAGAACATCCGCACATTTGGAGGCAAGGAACTTAGCAAGATTCCGATCTTGATCCTCAAAATCAAACGTTATGCGTATTAATGGATCTCCGTAAGCATCTTTATAGGTTGGGTCAAGGTCTAGATAATGGTGTTGAAACGGCATAGAGGAACCTTGAGCACCTACGGATAAAAAGCGGTTCGCATATTTGACCGACTTTTGCTTGAATTCTTTTCCCCAGGTTGGTTTGCCGCCAGGAACTGGGTTATTTTGAATCGGTCTCATCCCCGTTTGGCTGAGCGAAACCATTCCGCCATGGATAAAATTGACCTTAGAGTGGTCAAAATTATCACCATTATAGTCATCCAAAACCATGCCAAGCGATCCGGCTCCGGCAAAGGTATTAAACTCTTTATCATCAAAAAAGCCAACCGCATTTCCTTTGATGACTTGATACGCATAATTTTTTCCAATCACGCCTTTACCTGATTGCGGATCATATGCTTTTCCTACGTCCGACATTAATAATAGACGGATATTATTAAATACATAACTGGTCATTACAACAATATCAGCCGGCTGCTCAATTTCCTCACCAGTAGTCACATCGGTGTACAAAACGCCCGTTACTTTATCGCCTTTTTTTAATATCCTTCTTACATTTGAATGAGTTCTTATTTCAAAATTTCCTGTTTTGTTGGCGACAGGAATAACGGTTACCACAGGGTCAGCCTTTGCTCCATATTCGCATCCAAAGCGCTCGCAGTATCCGCAATATTGACAGGCTGAGCGTGAGACTCCATCTGGATTTTTGTAGGATTCTGAAAGATTCGCAGACGGCATCATATACGGATGCAGTTTCAACTTTTTCGCCGCTTCCTCAAACATCTTCAGCGGCGGTGACTTTTTCATTGGTGGAGTAGGATACTTATCCGACCGTTTACCGGCAAGTGGATTTTCCTCCCCAGAAATCCCGGTAAGTTTTTCAAACTTATCATAATAAGGTTCCAGTTCATCATAGGTAATACCCCAATCCTGAATGGTCATCCCGGCTGGAATTTTATTTTTCCCATACCTTTCAACGGTTTTGCTATAGATTTCAAAATCGTAGGGCAAAAAGCGGAAAGTCTGACCGTTCCAGTGGACACCCGAACCCCCTAAACCATCGCCAAGCAAAAATGAACCATACTGACGCATCGGCAAAGCTCGAATTCGTTCATTTCCTCGGAAAGTAATCGTTTCTTTGGACAGATCTTGCATCAATCCATAGCGTAATGCATAACGAAGTTCGTCATGAACCATAAAGTAATCTTCCGTTTTGCGTTCCTTGCCCCTTTCCAAACCAACGACTTTCAATCCCTTTTTGGTCAGTTCAGAGGCAATGATTCCACCTGCCCAACCTACACCAACAATCACTACATCGACTTTCGGTAATTTCCTTGCCATCGCTGCCACCTGCCTCTTCGTAGTTAGAAATGAATCTTTTAAAATTTAATCCCTGTCTAGCTTCCGCTTTTCTTGATGTCTAGCTCCAGCGCCTAGCGGCTAGTGTCCTTCGCTCTCCACCCTACGATAAGTCAAGCACGAATGCGCTAACGCTCTTCGTGTTTCCTTTATCTCAGTTGGAGTGCTCCAGGCCATACGCCGCTAACCAGGCGCTTCCGCTTTTCTAGTGATTCAAATGATTTTTTAGACTTTGTGGATTTATCTTCTTAAAATCTTTTTCAATAACATCTGTGTACGCCATTTGACTGCCTGGATAGTTTCGCATTTTCCAGCCGTCCATATTTCTATTTCCTCCATAGAGTGGGTCACTGTAAGCACCTTCTAGCGTTGCGCTTCTCAGCAAAAGGAAGAATCCACTTGGAGAAATGGTCGTCAAATTCACCTTATCTTGTTCAAAATCACTAAGAATGGCATCCTGTTCTTCCTCTTTTAGTTCAGTGAATTTTTTCTTATGAACCGCCATACTGTGATTTTGAAGTTCCCTTAGGCCAATATCAAAAATATCTCTGCGTCTTAACCGACCTTGGTAGCCTTGGACTTTTTCCCCTTTAAAAAAAGGGGCCTGCATATATTCCCTTGCATTAAATCCCCAATCACCGGCTAACTGATGGTCAATGAAGAAAGCTACCCCGAGTGCTTTAGCACCTGGTCCAGACTCATCCTCAGGAAAAATCCGTTCTGTTGCGGCTTCGGTCAGTTGAAATTGTTCAGGTGTAAAATACATCAATGCCTGATTAAAATTCTCTGCCGCTGGTGGTGGTGCTTTTTGTTGTTTATCATTATTTCGAGGGATGAGACTACCCAAGACACCACCAACAGCTAGACCGCCAACAGTGAAGCCTGTATTGCGTAAAAACTTTCTTCTTGATAAGGTTTCAGGATTCTGTTTTTGTTCTTCAGCCATTTTTAAACCTCCATGATTTTTCGACATTATTCTAAATCAACTAATTTTAATATGTTCCCAAAATAATCCACTAATACTTAGAAATAGCAGCGGAGAAAATAATTTTAAAAAAAGGAGGCATTTTTATGTTGAAAAGAAAATGGAAAATCTGGGGCTTCCCATTCTTTGGTGCGGTGTTAATGCTAACAGCTTGTGCAAGTCAAAACGGAATAAAGGAAAATGAAGTAGGGGCTGCAGAAAATATCAACTATCATGATCAGTCGGTGAACAACAAAGGAAATGGGCATGTCCACAATCAAAATAGTGTCAATGTCATCCCAAGCGTAGATCGAGCAAAGAAAAGTACAACCAATCGAAATGGCCAAACAACCGAAGGGGTAGGCACAAATGTTTATAGTTTGATTGGCAGTTCCAGCCTTCATGACGGCGGGATATCCTCCCATTTGGAATCACGTCTATCCGGAGAGGGCATCCCTGGAATAAAGGTATTTGTCCTTGATGACACGGTTATTTTGGCACGTGCTAAACAAGAAGTAACCTCAACTCGTTATGATGAACTTCAAAATAAGGTGTTAAAAAGTACTTCCGGCTTGTCAGGCAAGGGTAATCTTGATGGGGTTGATCAAGACAAGTTAAATAATGACGATAATTTGGATCGAGCGAAAGAAGTGATCGATAAAGCCTTTAACGGCAATGTTCAGGTCTTAACGATTACAAACCCAAAAGCGTTGCCGCTGATTGATGGAATCAAGGCCAATATAAAGGCAAAAAATCCATCCTATAGCAAGCTTTCAAGCGATATTATTACCCTTGTGAAAATGTCTAGTGAAAAGTAAGAACATGGAGATATTCCGAAGTTAGAAAATAAAGCTCAGATTCTAAAAAGAATCTGGGCTTTATTCTTTACCACAAAAGTGGTGAAACTAATATAAAGATAGTTCGTCTAATTACAAAAGGAGAGGGTTGAATATGAAAAATCTAATTATGCCTGGCCTGTTTCTAGTCATGCTATTATTCATTACGAGTTGTTCCCAACAGGAAGGTCTTGATCCAAAATCGAACAACTCCAATCAACCAATGTCTTCCCAAGAAGAGTCTGCAAGCACCACAAATACCCAGTCCATTGAAAATCAACCAGGCACTGTCACAAAAGGGAAATTAGTAGAATCAAGCTTAACCTATTCAGTTAAGTCGGATGGAATTGAATTTCATTTCAAGGTAAAAAACTCCTTAGACCACCCACAGACACTCCATTTTAAAACCCTCCAACGGTATGACTATATTTTAAAATCAAGCAATGGCACGGTTGTTAAACAATTGTCAAAGGAACAACCAAACCCTAAACTTCCTAGTGAGGAATTCCTTAAACCGAAGGGCGAGTTAAATTATACAGGAACGATTAAAAATCTATCAAAAGGAGCATATTCCATTACCTTTATTTTGCTGGCAAAAGAGGAACCAGCAAAAGTAAGCTTAAAATTTACCATTCATTAGAAAGTGCAAAATAATAAATGAAAAAACAAGAAATACCCCTGAAAGATCTTCAGGGGTATAACCATGTAAAGATGGTTAATTATTTCTTTACAACCTTAACTGTTGTTGAAGAGCTAGTGTTACCAGCTTTATCTTTTGCAGTTACTTTTAAAACAGTTCCTGTTTTAAGAGCTTTTTTAAGCTTCACACTGTATTCGCCTTTCGAATTAGCTACATCAGTTCCAAGTGTTTTTGAACCAGCTTTAACAGTTACAGTTGCGCCTGCTTCTGCTTTACCAGTTACTTTTTTATCATTGCTGTCAACTTTCTTAACAGAAGGTTTTGCTGGTTTTGTTTTGTCCTTAACTGTAGTTTTGGCTACCTTACTTACGTTTCCAACACTATCAGTTGCTGTTACGGTGACAACAGTATTAGCCTTAATCGCTTTCTTTAATGCCGCGCTATACTTACCATACTTGTCAGTAGTAGCGGTTCCAATTGTAGTAGAACCTACTTTAACAGTTACTTTTGATCCAACTTCTGCTTTACCTGTTACTTTCTTATCATTATCATCTACTTGATAAACTGTTGGTGTGACAGGTGCAGTATTATCAACAGTATAGGAAGCTTGACTTGAAACTGATTTGCCATCATCATCTGTAGCAGTTACTTTTACAGTATATTTACCTGTGGCGCTGTTAGGTATTGTAAGTGTATTTTTAAATGATTGTTCGATACCAGTTACAGTCTCGGAATCAGTTAAAATAGCTCTACCATTTTTGTCTTTCAACTCATATTTAAGAGCTAAGCTCTCACCTGAACCGTCCTGGTGAACAGTACCAGAAACTGCTAATTCTTTGTGTGCTGCTTGGTTTGAATAAGTAGTTTTGCTTAATGGATTTATTTTTACTGAATGAACATCTCCTGTGTGAAGCTCAATCGCCCCAACAGACATATCATCGGCTTGACCGACAACATGGATTTTCAAACCATATTTTGGTACATTACGACCAGAGTAAATTTGACCAGGATTGCTATAATCTCTGGAATCGTCAAATGCAGTTACTGCTGGTTGTGCACCTAAGGACATATATCCACCTAAAATGTCCTTATAATCTAAATATAACTTATCTGTTTTGTTTAAAGAGAAAGCCGCATCTTGAATTTGGTATCTTGTTGCAGCCGGACCTGTAACATCTTTTGCATCATTAGGATTTGAGTCTTTCCAGATTGCCGTTTCTTGATGGGCATCAACAACTCCTAAGAACCCTTCACCTGGATGATCGCCTACCCAGTTATCAGTATATTTATTGTCAACATACCAAAGAACAAGCCCTGGATCATGTGTTAATTGAGATTTACCGCGAGTAGTGGTAGCTAGTCCTGCATCCGTACCAGCATGTGAACGCCACTCAGCTAAATAGTATTGTGTTGATAATTTAATACCATTATTTTTCTCAAAGCCATCAAAAGTAAATGGTGAAGTTGCACCTTCAGCATCGTCTGATAATACATCTGCGCCATCGGCCTTTACTTTCACAGCATCTACATAGAAACCAGGAAGGGAAACGCCAGCATCAGTTACATAACTGAATTGTAGTGATACTTTTTTACCTGCAAATGCAGAAAGATCAAATGTAGCATCTACCCAGCCGTTAGAGTCGTTAGTAATTCCGTTACCCAAATTTGCTTCATATGGGTTAGTAGTAGTTGTGATACTACCTGGAATAGAAACATAATCTTCCGCGCCCTCTTCTTTTACTTCAACATAAGCATAGTCATAACCATCTTCAATCTTATACCATGTCTTAAATGTTAATTGTGCAGATGTTTTACCTGTTAAATTAACATCTACATTCATAGAGTTGTTTAATTCATCGGCACTGCCGCTAAAGTATTCATATTGACCGCTGGCAGGTGTGTTAATAGTTGTTGATTTTTCTGGCAAGTTAATTTTCACAGCATCAGCATTGGTACCTTTCTCGCTTGCTTGGTCCAATCTAACTGTTTTACCACTTGCTAGGTCCTCAAGGTTATATTCAACATTTTTGAACCAATTTGAACCTGGCATAGTTGCTTGTAAATATTCTTTATCATATGGGCTAAAACCAGTTGGTTCTGTTCCGTTGATTTTACCTGCCCAGCTTCCAGCTGACATGATTGTCCAATATTCAGTAGGAGCACCAACAGAGTTATGTGTGTACATTGTATCGTATTCATCTGGCAGACCTAAGTCATGACCAAATTCGTGCGCGAATACACCTGCTGCTCCGTCTTCAGGTTCTACTGTATAACCATAAGCAATCATCTGACCGCCCCAATATGGAACCTTTGCTGTCGAGCCAGCAATTCGTGGTAAATCAGTAAGAGCCGAGCTGTGAGACCAAATAGCGTCCCCGCCGAGTTGACCGCCGCCTGCTTCTTCACCAATACCAGAGTGAACAACCATTAAATGGTCGATAATTCCGTCTGGCTCAAAGTAGTTTCCATCACCATCCAAGTCAAATTCATCTTGAATATCATAATCTTGTAAGTTAATATCAGGATCTTGAGCTGCTTTCGTTAAAGCTTCTTTGATTAAATCACGCGGATGTGCATCATTTCCATCCGGTGTTGGCACGTTGCCGCCATAGTATGCTGCAGGATTGTCCGCTGTATACCACTTTGAAACTTGTCCATCAACAGTATAACTGCCGCCTGACTGTTCTTCGTAATATTGTTTCATAGACACAAGCTTTTCACCATTTGGACCAACATACCCATTTTCACCAAAAATCATATCTTGGTAATGTTGTTGAGTATAATCGTCATATTGAAGAACAGCTCCATCACCTTCTTCAATCGTACTATTAGGTGCATCAGAATATTCCATTAATAGAACAAGTACCTTATCTGTTCTTTCTGGACCATCCCATGTTTCCTTCTTAATCGGATCTACCTTAGAAGAAGTAACAGGATTAGAAACGTTACTCTTAGAGGCTTTGTTGGCTTTTGGAACACCTGCATCTTTTACTTTTAATTTTGCCTTTTCTTGCATTTGAGTACGAATTTTCTTAACTTCTTGTTGATTCGTACCGGCAACGTTGGCTTTAGCCGCACGTTTAGCAAAATAAGCATTCATTTGTTTTTGCTGCTCTTGAGGAGAAGCATTTTTATTCACGATCCCTTGATCGATTAATAGATTAAGAACTTTATCTTCATTCACTAGACCAATATCAAAAGGACCGCCAGTGTGCTTACCAAGGAATGGCAGTGTTGATCCTTCTGGAGTTTGTAAAACATTTGAGTAAGGAACTTTTGTAACAGTACTAGATTGCGCAAATACAGCAGGTGCGAAAGAACTAAATACAAGACCAGTCGATAATAGTGATGTCCCAAGGACATTCTTCCAATTCACCATCGTTTTTCCCCCTAATTATTAAACATATGTAATCTGCTAAATTACTTTATTTCTCGTTTCATCCCTCCTTTAAGAATTGTAATCTACTACAGAATTTCCATATTTTAATAGATTACAACCGTGGAATTTTATTCTATCATTAAAATATTCCAAATTCACTAACTATTTATAATATTTTAAATTGTTTTTTCGACAAAAAAAAGACCTCAAATATCGGTCTTATGTCATGCATTCAAATCTCTTTTTTTATAAAAAGTGAAGGTAATTACTAATAATAGGGCAGCAACAATTACTGATATAATAAGATATATTGGTTCAAGCCCACTGCCTAACATTAGATTCTTAGCCTCGAAGTATTTAAAGGGGGTTAAATATTTCAATTCATCCATGTTCTCATTCAAATCAATTGCGATTGACAGCATATACGTTAGTAAAAGGATACCCGTTGCTAGTGATGGGGCTGTTTTTGGTTTCTTTTTTACAGCTGCCAGCGCGCTGCCGATAACCAAGAACAAAACTTGTAAAATAAACATGCCCACCTGGGTGAGGACAATTTCACCATTAACGGATTCACCAGCGCTGTTGTATTTCTCAATAAGAGTTATTGATGAAATCAAAGTAACAAGATTAAAAATAACGATATTCGTGAACGCAGCTAACAGTTTTGCCGTAATAATCTTTGTTCTGGAAACTGGCTTAACGAATAAAAACTCCGCTGTTTTGTCACGCTCTTCTTTCGCAATGATTGAAGCCCCGAGCATCACCGCATGAATTGTCGCCATCAATAACAAATATATATACAATAATGAATAGTACCCGCTAATCTTCGATAAATCGACCACACCAAACCCCATGACTGCCTTTAGCGATTTAGGCAAATCAGCAATCAGATCATTGATGGATTGGCCCGATGAGGAATAGGCAGCGTATTTTGCCATTCCTGATGCTACCATGAGGAAGACACCGATGCTCCAGAAGATCAGCGACCTTCGGTACGATTTCAGTTCTTTTACAAATATATTCATAACCTAATCCTCCTTTTCACAGCTATACAGCATGGATATCCTTTTTTAGATAAACAAAATAACTTGCCGTAATTGCCAAGATGATAATAACGGCACCAGCCACTAGAAAGGAAGTTTCATAGCCAGAATGTTTGATGATATAGGCAGTGTCAAAGTATTTAAAAGGTGAAATATAGCGTTTTGCTTCTTCACCCGTCGTGCTGCTAAACATCCCCAAAAAGTAGAACGCGAATACGGTTGTAAGTGAAACGGAAAGGACAGACTTAATCTTAGGAACAATGACCGAGATCATAATTCCTATCGCAAGGAAAATCAACTGAATAAAAAACATGGTAAGTGAGAGCAAAATTAATATTTTTACGCTGAAATCATCTGTCTTGACTTGAAAAACCATGATCATTGTAACCACTAGATAAATAATATTGGTAATGACGATTGAGACAAAGGCTGCGAACAATTTTGATGTTAAAACCTTTGTTCTCGTCACTGGTTTTGTTAACAGAAAATCAGCTGTTTTCTCGCGGACTTCCTTGCTGACAATGCTGGTGCCAAGGTTCATCGCTTGAATCGCCCCGCACAAGGTAATGAATGATAACGGAAAGCAATAGAAGCCTAGAATTGTAAAGAAGTTGCCAAGGTTAAAACCGATCGCATTTCTAATCGCTTCAGGATATCCTTCCATGATCTTTTGAAAGTCCTCTGCATCATTTGCGAAGGCAGGATAAAAGGACATAAACAGTGCGATAATCAGCACTAACGATCCTGTCCAGATGATTGTTGATTTCCGGTACGCCTTCAACTCATGAAAAAATATATTCATAGTTTCCTAGGCCTCCTTTTCATAATAATGCATAAAAATCTCCTCAAGGTCTGGCTCCTCTATCCATAAATTCACGAGTTCAATATCGGCAAGTTTTTTCATGATGGCATTTATATTTCCTTTAAATAAAAAGCTGGTGATGTTGTCTTTGACTTCTAAATTGTTGGTGCCGTTAATGTTGAAATAGTTGGGATCCAGCGGTACTTTCGTTTCTACTTTAAACTTCTTGTAGTTGTTTTCTTGTAACGTACTAATCTTTTCAACGGTTACAATTTTACCTTCTTTAATGATCGCCACCCGGTTACATAAACGCTGCACTTCGCTGAGGATGTGCGATGAAAAGAGAATGGTTGCCCCTTTTTTATTTTCTTCTTCTAAAAGTTCAAAGAATTTCTGCTGCATCAGCGGGTCAAGACCGCTTGTTGGTTCGTCGAGAATAATTAACTTTGGTTCATGGAGCAGCCCTTGAACAATTCCGACCTTCTTTTTATTTCCTAAGGAAAGGTCATCAATTTTTTTATTAAGATCCAGGTCCATAATCGCAGCCAATTCTTTGATTCTCTTACTGCAATCTTTTTTATAAAAACTAGCTGAATATTTTAATAGATCCTTTACCTTCATATTGTCATAGTAAAAAACTTCAGAAGGTAAATAACCGATTTCCTTTTTAATTTCCGGTGCAAATTGAACAGTGTCTTTGCCAAAGATGGTTGCACTGCCGCTTGTTGGGTAAATCAGCGACAAAAGGGTCCGAATGGTAGTTGATTTTCCTGCACCGTTTGGCCCGATGAACCCAAAAATTTCGCCTTCCTCAACATGAAAGCTAATGTCAGTGATCCCTCTTGACTTACCATAGGTCTTGGTTAGATGGTTAATTTCAATTACATTCATCGTGACAGCCTCCTAATGTTCGTTGGTATTTAACCTCAAGTGTTTATTTATAAAAACACTTAATCATGACCTCAAAATACGCTTCTGCTTCGGCTTGGATTGTTCGATAATCAATCTCATGGCCGGGGGACAACTTTGCTTTTTCCATCGCTTCATCACTCATTTTTTCAAATGTCCAACTGATCATTTTTATGATTTTCGTGAGGTCAACATCGTCCCTAAACTTCGAATAATCAATTCCTTCATACGCTTTTTCAATATTGATATGCGTCAGTTCTGACTTCTTTTTATCAAATTCAACCTTTATTTCAGGCGATTCCTCCATAAATACCTCTTGGATGAACTTGAAGATATCTGGATAAGTTGAGAGCATCTCCATTTTGACGATAATGGCTTGACGCATTCGTATAAAGAAATCTGTCTCTTGAAGATTAATTTTCTTGTAAAATTCGTCGACGACCAGTTCGTAGCAGTAATCAAAGGCAAATAAGAACAGTTGCTTCTTGTTTTGAAAATAATGAAACAGCAGTCCCTTGGAAATTCCGGCTTCTTTGACAATTTCATTGGTCGATGCCCGGTCATATCCTTTCTCGGCAAATTCCTTAATGGCAGCATTTATAATTCGGTCTTGTTTTTCTTTATCTAAGTTGAGAAACTTCGAAAACATGGCCGCGGCCCTCCCTCTTTTGTTATTGACCACATCAGTCAACCACATTGTACTCCCGTTGACCCATATGGTCAATAGTGGTCAAGTTATATTTTTTACAAAAATATGAAATGGCTAGTTGATTTATAGTATGGCCTGCGGGGATATGCTACAGATGCAGGGTGAAGGTACTATTTTACAGAGGTGATGGACAAGATTCAAAAACGTGTAACCGCTCTCTCATAGTGATATGATATTCATGAATTCAACTCAATAACGAGGAGTGTAGTGGAATTGAAGAACGAACTCATTGAAAGATTTACTTCCTATGTTAAAGTGGACACCCAGTCCAATGAAAACAACGAAACTTGTCCATCCACCGAGGGTCAGTGGACACTAGCCCGGATGCTTGTCGAAGAATTGCAAGCAATTGGAATGCAAGAAGTCACGATCGACGAGAATGCATACGTGATGGCGACCTTACCGTCAAACACAGACAAAGAAGTTCCAACGATTGGCTTCCTTGCCCATGTCGACACAGCCACTGATTTTACAGGCAAGAACGTAAACCCGCAAATTGTTGAAAACTATGATGGGAACGAAATTGTCTTAAACGAGGCACTTAAAGTCATAATGTCACCGAAGGACTTCCCCAGCCTTCCTGACTATAAAGGACATACCCTAATCACAACGGATGGTACAACGCTACTGGGTGCAGATAACAAAGCCGGCATCACCGAAATCATGACTGCCATGGCTTATCTGTTGAATCATCCGGAAATTAAACACGGTAAGGTCCGCGTTGCGTTCACTCCAGATGAAGAAATCGGCAGGGGACCACATAAGTTTGACGTTGCGGCCTTCAATGCCAAGTATGCTTATACCGTTGATGGCGGTCCACTCGGAGAATTAGAATACGAAAGCTTTAACGCGGCTGCTGCAAAAGTCACCATCAAAGGCAACAACATTCATCCAGGTTCCGCAAAAGACAAAATGGTCAACTCGATGAAAATTGCGATGGAATTACATAGCAAGCTCCCAGCACAGGAAGCACCAGAACATACCGAAGGATACGAAGGCTTCTTCCATCTGTTAGCCTTCAATGGTGATGTGGAACTTACCAAGCTTCACTACATTATCAGAGACCATGATATGGACAGCTTCAAGGCGCGCAAGACGTTAATTGAAAGCATCGCGGGTGAACTAAATGCCAAATACGGCAGTGACACTATCCAACTCGAGCTCAATGATCAATATTACAACATGGGTGAAAAAATTAAACCAGTCATGGAAATTGTCGACATTGCACATGAAGCAATGGTGAGCCTTGGCATTACACCAATTGTTAAACCAATTCGCGGCGGCACTGATGGATCTCAGCTTTCCTATATGGGTCTGCCGACACCAAATATCTTTACAGGCGGGGAAAATTTCCACGGCAAATTTGAATTCATTTCCGTGGATAATATGATTAAAGCCACTAACACTGTCATTGAAATCATCAAATTAACTGAACAAAAAGCATAACTAAAAAAGCTCGCTTTGACTAATCAAAGTGAGCATTTTTTCATAAAAGCAGTGCTGCTGCACATTGTTGAAGACTTGACACTGTTTCTTCAAGCTGGGTATATAGCTGCTCAACCGACCATTTTCCGCCATTTCCTGCTAAATCTTTTTGAATCAATAATAGCATCCAAATCGAAAACACAGCTGCCACTAAAAAATACTCCTTAAAAAACAAAGCCCGGTCATACTCAAACGTCACCTGATTAAGGTACGTTTCCAGGATCGTCTCCCGCAATGAACTAGTTATTTTTTTTGGAAAAAGGGGATGGGACATATCAATCAGATGGTATAGGTCCCAGTGTGGTGAATTTAGATGGGCGTGCTCCCAGTCTAAAACCTTCAACTTGTTGCCAGCAACCGCATAATTTCCGGTATGTAAATCACCGTGGGTCAGCACTTGAAGCTTTGACAGCTGCCAATCGCTTAATTTATCAAAAATATCATCAACAAATTTTCGCTCCATGTTCAAAGAAGACAGTAAACGATATACTTCATCCTTCTTAACAATAACCTCAGAAACAATCTCCTCTATTCTCGGCTTCAGCCCCTTATTGGGGAGAACTCCCAATTGCTCAACCGGGAGGGAATGCCACCATGCAGCCCACTTTATGACTTCTAATACAATATCCTCGTTAAATTCATGTGAGAGCTGACCAAGGTCCTCAAGAATCATCCAGTTAAGTTCGGTACATTTATCTATGGAGTAAGCAATAATTTTTGGAAAGATTGCTGGAAAATGGGGGAGAATATGTTCATAAACCCAGACCTCTTTGCCTAATTGACCATTATTTGTTAGTGGTTTAAAAATATAGCTTGTTTCTGGAGTCAGATAAAATCTTTCCACAAATCTTCCATTCATCCCTTTATAGAGGATTTCCTTTTTTAAAATTAACTTTTCATTTAATGCTCCGTTGGCCTGAACAAGATTGTTAGGCAGCTCCATTGACACACCACCAAACCTATTAATAGTTTCATAGATTTATTTTTCCTAATAATATTGGTAATCTTTATGCACATCATGTAAAAAGCATTACTGAATATTTTCAAACAGCTTGGTCAAAATAACAGTGGTTCGATTTTTCAAGGAGGTTAGACGGATGGATAATCGTGACACACATGAATTTGTAGAACAACTGCATGAAAAGCAGGCAAAAGATCAAAAAAATAAGCAACGGCAAGCGACTAGTCAAAAAAGCCAAAGGATGCCGAATAAACAGCATTAATAAGAAAAGCGGAAGCGCCCTGGTCAGCGGCGTATGGCCTCCTCGAATGAGCTAACGCTCTTTCTTCGTGCGATGCTTATGCTGCCGAAGTCTTCCTTGTGGAGCGCTCCAACTGAGATAAAGGAAACACGAAGAGCTGGAAGCGATTCGATGTTGACTTATCGTAGGTCGGAGAGCGAAGGTCACTAGCCGCTAAGGTGCTGGAGTTAGACAGTAATCTAAGTTCTAAAACTTATATTTTCTTATCATTGAACAAAAGGGACAGCCTCACGATACTGTGAGGCTGGCCCTTTTAAATTACTTATTCATGTTAGCAAGAAAACCACCAAGTAAGTCGTCGATATCCGGCTCCACTTCGTTTTCCTTTTCTTCAAGTAAAGGCTGCTTTTCTTTTGCATCTTCCCAGTCAAACTCACTGAGGTCGTCATCCATATCACTTAAATCGATAGGGGTGGGTGGAACCTCTTTACCAGCAGCAATCTGCAGATAACTGTCATCTTTTTGAAGTTTCTCGGGAAATACCTCTTCTTGAAGATACAAAGCTTCATCGATATCAATTGAATGACTGTTTAATGAAGCAAGCAGTGAGGTCGAACGAACTGGATCAGAAATCAGCTGATAAAGAATACTCCCCAGCAAAGCTTCTGAATGCTCATGCTTTAACCAATTTCGCTGGGCTTTCGTTAACTTCTGGGGGAGGGGAATCGTAATGGTCTCCTTTTCCCGCGAAACAGAACTACTTACACCTTGCATCACAAACTCGGCAATTTTACTGGAAAAATTCCTTCGTTCTGTATCCTTCAACCTTTGTAAATGCTTTAAGATATGGTCAGGTGTATCAGAGGGGATGCGAAAGGATATCGCTTGTCCCCGCTGAACCTCATTTGAGGCTGGTTTTTTCATATATAATCACCTTATTTAGCTTTTACAGGTTCAACTCTAGGCGCTGTTTGTTTTTCTGACTTTCGAACAAAGTCCATGATTAGTTTATAATAAGCATTGGCCATCATCCAAATACTTTCTTTCCCATCTTCAAAGAAATCAATATTATAACCATCTAAATTGTTATTCAACGTTTTAATATATTCCTTTAAGACGTTGGCTCCGCCACCGACAAAGTAGCAAATTTCCGTTTGCGAGTTTCTCTGCCAAACATTACGTAACAAACGATATTGCTTTTTAGCTAAATCAAGCAGGATTCGGTCGGTAATATCATGAACACTTGTCCGGCTTCCCTTTACCATAATATGGTTGCGGTCACTTGTCTTCGTGATAATCTCAACCACATCACGGCGGCTATCGAGTTCAACTCCGTGCTTTGTTCTAATCTCTTCGCGAATAGCTTCTAATGATTCTGAAACCCCTAGATTAAACCCTTGGGCTTTATCATCATCAACATTACGATTTTTGATGACGGCGATATCTGTTGATAATCCACCGATATCTTGAATTAAGATACGCTTATCAATAAGATCTTTATTGATAATTTTTCCGCTGTTATCCAAAACAAGATTGATAAATGCAGCGAAACCTTCAGGATATACTTTTACTTCATCAAATTTAATATTTACTTTCAATCCTTGGTACTTTGGAGTGACAAGGAATTCAACTTGATGGACTGAACCAACTAATTTAGAGCGGTAGCCAGCATCCTTTCCTTCTTTTACTTCACGAAGGGGAAGACCTGTTCCTAAAGTATAATTAGCATCAATTATATTTTTGGTGCGTGGAAAAGCATTTGAGTTATTTTCCTTTACTGCATCCAAAGCTAATGTAGCAAAAAGCATAATTAATGTTTGGTCTTCCTCAGACTTGCTGCTGCCAGGATCTAGCTCAGTGGCATTAATACTTTTCGTAGCTAAATTACCAATACGATAAATTCCGTTGTTTTCTTTTAAAGCAGGGGAGTGGACTTTGATGTGAATTCCATCTAATGGATTTTTATTATCAAGTTCTTCAATTCCAATAACAGGTCGATCTTCTGTATCCCTAGCAATAATATTAGGAATATTTAATTCATATTCTAATTCTCCGAAAATGGCTTTAATAGAGTCATTCCCAACATCAATAGCTGCAACTCTGGATTTAGTCATTAATATCATTCCTTTTCAATTTTTAGATTTATTTTTAATAGTGGGTATGTAATTCTAGTTCCTTCTTTAAGGTTATAGAAGATTAATAGATTCTTCAAGATTTCTCAGCAAAAAAAAATATAACTGTAAAGTTGTAAACAACATGTAAACTTCAGTGCGGTGTATACATTTTTGTAAACAACGATGACAAATCCGTATACAAGGTTCTATCTTGCCATGTGTACACATTTGTTTACATGTAAACTATTTTGTAAACAAAAAGTATACAAATTGTAAACAAGTACACAAAAATGTATACTTGCGATAATCCCCATGACTGATTCTCCATTTTAATCATTGTATTTCTAAGTAAAAAAGCACCAATCAAAATTTAACTTTAACTACTCAGTTTTAGGACATAGTGCGCTGACCTACACTCAACGAGCTTGCAAACTATACTATCTATCCCAAGATATAGGCTGTATTGAACTTAAGTGTGGATTTCCGTTCCAATCAACATCTATACAAATTCAAAAATGACCTTTGCCACGACCTAGATAAAAGTAAATTAATTTCAACCACAACTTGATTATTTTGTCCTTACTATAAGTTTGTACCTTTCCTTAAATAAATTCGAACTAATTTAATCATAAACATCATCTTTTTCGAGAAGATTCCCCACTGATTGTTGAAGAGGGGAGCCAAGTGTTCTTTCTACCCTCATTATCATAAAGAAAGATCATCTTACACCTATCTCAGAGCTGACCTGAGAATTTTCATGAAACAAGAGATCAAAGAATAACATTCCTCATTCCGCTATCCAACCTGCTGCACAACAATGACATAATCAAGCTTTTGTATACAATGATGACAGATCTGAATTCATGGCGTGATTACAAGATGTGTACAGGTTTGTCTACATGTAAACGAATTTGTAAATACCAAGCATACAAAACGTAAACAGGTATACAAATCCGTAGACATGTCTGCAAGGATGTATACTACTAGCATCATAACTCCTCTCGTAACCACAAACCTATAATTTTAAGTCCTTATCCTTCTCGCAAAAAAAACACACCATCGAAGGTGCGCACAATCATCAAAAGATAGGGAAGGCATAGTTCCCTACCTCTATTCATGGAGCTGGCAACCATGTCTTCACGAACATAGAGGTAATACCATTTCTACCTGTAATTCAACCAGCAGGTCACGACTGATTCATGACTGTATAATTTGTCCTTTTCTGCTAATAAATTCGGCTCATCAGATTCTATATCTTCATTATTGTCGAGATATCCCACTGATTATTGTTAACGAGCTCCTGCGTATTTTTCATCACGCCATGATCATTAAGGAGATACCATCTGCCCTCAGAGTTAACCCAACCCACTGGTTTTCATCACGAACGTGCTATCAAATAATCCCATTCTTCACATCAGCTAACTAAATAGTACCGCTGTTAATAAGATAATTGTAAACAATGATTACAAATATGTATACATAGTGCCATTACTATATGTGTACGAGTTCGTATACATGTTTACGCTTTTGTAAACATCAAGTACACATAATGTAAACATGTACACAAAAATGTAAACTTACCTTTTTTATGAAATCTACCAAAATTAATCATATCTATTCAGCACTATTAACAGAATATAAATGATTAGCTTTAATTTCCTTCCTCCCCTACTAAAAACAAAAAGGTAAAATTTATTAATCAATTTGTAAAATATAAGATAGAATTTATTAACTAATAGCAATAGTTCAGACATTATCACTAATTTTGTCGTAATTACTATTGGAGTCATAAAGCTGTTGTTTCCACTCGCTATCAAATGCATAATGCTGGCCATAAGGTATCAAATTACGGATTAAAATTCCGTGAAGTTGGTGAAAGTGCGGTTGGTACAGTTGACAAGGTTTTAATCTTCAAATAATCTAACATAAAACCTACCTTCAGAGGGTTCTGAGGGTAGGTTTTTGCTTGTCTAGATCCGTTTGGATACTCCAAGGTCCATGACAAAAAAGCGCCTTCATAGAGGCGCTTTATGGTATCTATTAATCTATAAGGCATTTTATCCTATCAACCATAATTACCCTTCACTCATCGCACTGGCAACCATATCCTCACTAACGTAGAGGTAATACCATTTTTCCTTGTAATTCAACCAACCGGTCACGACTGACTCATGACTGTTTAGTTTATACTTTTCTGTTAGTAAATTTGACCAGCCTGCTTCAGTATCATCATTTTTGTCGAGATAATCCCACTGACTATTGTTAACAAGTTCCTGTGTATTTTTCATGACACCCTGATCATTAAGGAAATACCATCTGCCTTCAGAGTTAATCCAACCTGTTTTCATCAGCCCTGAATCATCGAGATAGTACCATTTTCCCCCTTCAGCCAGCCAGCCTGTTTTCATTGCACCGCTGTTATCGAGATAATACCGATTCGCTTCGAACGATAACCAGCCTGTTTGCAGAACCCCTTTATTGTCCAGATAATATTTTTGTCCGCTGTCAGCAATCCAGCCCTTTCTCATCACACCCGTTTGATCAAGATAGTACTTCTTACCGCCTTTTTCGAGCCAGCCTGTTTTCATGACACCTTTTTTATTTAGATAATATTTCTGCCCATTCTGGGTAAGCCAGCCGGTCTGCATTACCCCTTCGTCATTAAAGAAGTATCTTTTTCCGTTGATTGATTGCCAGCCAGTTTTTACATCACCATCCACATAATAATACTTGTTCCCGCTTAATTCTACCCAACCGTTACCATATCCGTTCGCTTTTGCAATTGAATCAAAGCTGCTATCCGTATGGGTGATAATAACTAATGTATATTTTTTAACGTGACTATAAAGCCAGCGTACTTCTGAATTATGCATCCGAACGCATCCTGAACTTGCATAGGTGCCAATTGAATTTTCATTGGCATTTCCATGAATCGCATAGGTTGTACCATAGGTCCCTCTTGCTTCTAATCCCATCCAGCGATTACCTAAAGGGTTCCGTGGATCTCCTCCAGGAATTTTCAATTTATAATAGGGCCGATTAACGATTTTAGTAACAATTCTAAATGTGCCTTCTGGAGTAAGTGACCTGGTTCGACCTGTAGCCACACTAAATGTTTTAACTAGTTTTCCACTATCGTAAAAGGCAAGAGTGTTAGTCTTTTTATTAATAATAATTAACTGTGAACCGCCACTAGCATCTGCTTGACTAGTAAATAGGAATATACTAAACAGCAAGACAAAAATAATAGATAGTTTCTTCATCGTAATCTCCCCAATTATGTAATTATTACTATTAAAAATAACATAGGTAACCGGAATATTTTGTCAAATAATAAGAGGAAAAGTAATCCTACTTTCCTGTTTTTAAAGAAATTTAATTTGAAAATATCACTCTTTTCGACAACTTTCTCACCAAGATGAAATATGAAATTCTTCTCTATCTGGTGTCAGGCACCAGAAGGACTTGAAAAAACGATGGCAGTTGGGTATGGTAAAAATACAATTCTCCATATAGGGTGTGTATCATGCGTATTAATAAGTTTATTAGCGAGTCTGGGAAGGCATCTAGAAGAGGCGCGGATAAGTTAGTTAGTGAAGGAAAGGTTACGATTAATGGGCAAGTGGCGGTAATGGGCAGCCAGGTGGAGCCGGGGGATGATGTTCGAATCAACGGGAGCCAGATTAGGGTTGCTCATAATTATGTCTATATCGCCTTAAATAAACCTGTTGGAATTACGAGTACAACAGAAAGACATATCAAAGGAAATATCATTGATTTAGTCAATCATCCCTTACGAATCTTCCATATTGGACGATTGGATAAGGATTCGGACGGCCTCATTCTTCTAACGAACGATGGCGATATTGTTAACGAAATCTTACGTGCTGAAAATAAGCATGAAAAGGAATATATCGTCACTGTCGATAAACCAATCACTCCAGAATTTTTAAAGAAGATGGCAGCTGGTGTGGAAATTCTCGATACAAAGACACTGCCATGTAAAGTAACCCAGATGTCTAAATATGTATTTCAAATCATCTTAACACAAGGGTTAAACCGCCAAATCCGCCGTATGTGCTCAGCGCTTGGCTATGGGGTTGTCCGTCTGCAGCGGACAAGGATTATGAACATTCATTTAGGCAACTTGCCGATTGGTCAATGGCGCGACTTGTCGAAAAAAGAAAAGAATCAATTATTTGCTGACTTAAACTATCAACCTAAAGAATGGTAAGGAAGAATCGGATCACCAGAGGTGGGTCATTTGGAAATAGGAGCAAAAATTCGTGCAATACGAAATCGCAAGAAAATCACCATTGCGCAAATGTGTGAAGGGACAGGGCTGTCCAAAGGATTTATCAGCAATGTCGAAAACAATAACACCTCCCCTTCGATTAGCACACTGCAAACAATCGCAACCTTTCTTGGGGTTCCTTTACCCTATTTATTATTAGAAAAAAAAGAGCATATGCGTGTTGTTAGAAAAAATGAGCGGACTCATTCTACTTTTAACCACTTGAAAATCGAACATTTAACCTCTAAAGGAGGATTAAGAATGATGCTTGTCGAATTTCCTGTGGGTGCTTCGATGGGTGAATTAAATGCTCATGAAGGGGAAGAATGCCACTTGGTGCTAGAGGGAAAAGTCCTAGCTGAACAAGGCGAAGATTCCATGATTATTGAAGAAGGAGATTCCTTCAGCTGGAACGCAAGTGTACCTCATTTTGTTAAAAATATCGGTGACGGCAAGGCAGTTGTCCTCATTTCAATTTATTCTGATAGTGAACTAAGAGATATTTTTTAATTTATCCCACAAAGGGCTGACAAGGAGGGCCGACAGCAGCTTTCAATATGTCAGCCTTTATTTATGCTCCTACTTTGTTTTCAAATCATGAATTACATCCCGTGCAGCCCTCTCACCAGTCTCGACTGCACCATTTAAATATCCTGGATACAGGATTGATGTGTGCTCACCAGCAAAAAAGATATTGCCTTCCCGTTCTCCTAAAATTCCGGCAAATTTCGTATACTGGCCTACCTTCCAATATGAATAAGCCCCTTTACTCCACTGATTACTAAGCCAATGGTCGATCGTGGCTAACCCGTTCCACTTATTAACACTTCCTGGCAATACAGGCTCTAGCTTGTCCAGAAAGCTAATCGTCGCCTCTTTTAGCTTCTCATCTGTAACAGCAAACAGCTGAGCCGCCGTTTCACCTCCAGTATAATTAACAAGAATTCCGGATTTACCTCGTTGTGCCCGTGATGATTCAAATGTCTGCTGATAACCTGTATCCGCAAATGTTTCACCATTATTTCCAAGCTCATTCCAAAACCGATTGATAAATTGAACATGCAGCTTTGTATTTATACCCATTCCTAGTTCTTCAATCGCAGCCTCCTTTAACGGACAAAATCTTGCATTCTGATAATCTATTGTTCTTAAAATACTAAAAGGGATTGCGAGAATGACTTTGTCAGCTAAAACTTCCCATTCACCTTCTTTATTCCGAAAAACGAGCCTTATATTCTCTGAATTGTCTTGGTCGATCTTTATCAGTTCGGAATTAAAGTTTATTTGTTCTTGAAGATTTTTTGCCAATAAAGCAGGAATTTGATCATTGCCTCCTCTAATATGAAGACTTTCATCTGAATCACCGTACATTAGAAAGTTCTCTTTTTCCGCAAATCCTAATAAATAAAGAAGATTTAGTGCACTCAGCACATGGGCGTCTGCTCCAAATTCAATCGAATAGGCAACAGCTAATAGTTTACCGAACCTAGACCCGATGCCTCCTGGTACCGTTTCATTGATATAGTCAACAAGAGACATATGATCGATCTCAAAGCCTCGCTGGGTATAACGATTATAAAGGGTCGTTTCACCTACTTCTTGAAGATCTTTTTTTAGTTTGGGGAGGATTGTTATAAAGTCATTGGTGACTTCCTGAAAGGAATAAGGGCGTTGATCAAAAAAATAAAATGGCTCGGTATTGAAGGATTCCGACATGATTAAATGATCTAATTCTAAGTCTAGTTCCTTTGCAAGTTCTTGAATCTCCTTATGGCAAGTATCAATTAATTCCCCGCCACGCTCGACAATTTGTTCGTCCTGGAAGTAACCTCTCCTCGTCCAACAACGTCCTCCTACCCGTTCAGAAGCCTCATAAATTGTTGCTGTGATTCCAGCTTGTTTAAGCCGATATGCACACGTAAGGCCGGCCAAACCTGCCCCCACAATGACAATCTTTGAATTTATCTGCTGACTTTTAACCTTTGTCGGGGTATTCTGCGTATTTTGTATTTGATTGTGATCTAATGTATTAGCTTGTCCCGTAGATAATTTGTTCTCCATTTCAGTATCTGCCAACACAAATGATTTCTGCAGTATACTAGCTAATGGTGTTCGTGCCAAGAAAAACCAACTCCTTTGTGCAAAATAAAACCATGCGAAAAGATTGATGAACTATCGCGGGATAGTAGTTATCAATAAAATATGCATGTCGGTTAAATTTGCCTGAGACAAGCAGCCAGTTCCTTGATTTAAATTTATTTTAATTAATAACGATAGAATTCTTTGAGATATCCTTCTCGTGTGTCAAAATATTTATGAATGAATGTGGTGATCATGCCGGTAGAAATTATCCAATAAATCGACATCAATCACCAAGTTTCACAAATTGGAGGGAAAAATGATGAGGACAATGAAACTCGGAAGCAGTGCGTTAGAGGTGCCAGTCGTAGCTGTTGGTTGTATGCGTATTAACTCGCTCGAGAAAAACGAGGCGGAGCGTTTTGTTCAATCTGCCTTAGAAGAAGGAGCAAACTTCTTTGACCATGCTGATATTTATGGCAGCGGCACATGCGAGGAAATTTTCGCAGATGCGATCCACATGAATGCAGATATTCGTGAAAAAATCATTCTGCAATCTAAATGCGGGATTCGAAAGGGAATGTTTGATTTTTCAAAAGAATATATTTTGGAATCTGTCGATGGGATTTTAAAAAGGCTGAAAACCGAATATCTCGACGTTCTGCTCTTGCACCGCCCGGATGCACTTGTCGAGCCTGAGGAAGTGGCGGAGGCCTTTGATATTCTTGAAACTTCGGGAAAGGTTCGCCATTTTGGCGTTTCCAACCAAAACCCGATGCAGATTCAACTCCTAAAGAAGTTTGTGAAGCAGCCACTTGTAGCTAACCAGCTGCAATTAAGTATCACCAACGCCACGATGATCTCAACCGGAATTAATGTCAACATGGAGAATGATTCTGCTGTTAACCGAGATGGAAGTGTACTCGATTATTGCCGTTTGAACGATATCACTATCCAACCATGGTCGCCGTTCCAATACGGGTTTTTTGAAGGGGTATTCCTTGGAAGCGAAAAGTTTCCGGAGTTGAATCAGCAGATAGATGATATTGCCGCTACATATGGAGTCAGCAATACTACCATCGCAATTGCCTGGCTTTTACGTCATCCAGCCCATATGCAGCCAGTAATCGGGACAATGAATATCGATAGATTAAAGGATTGCTGCAAAGCGTCGGATATTCAACTGACTCGTGAGGAATGGTATCGTATTTACCGGGCAGCCGGCAATATTCTTCCGTAAAGAAACTCCAAATTGGGAAGAAAATTAGCTTTTCAAGATAAAAAATAGTGGTAGTAATGGTATATACTGTAAATTTTTTGATAAAAAATCTGAAGTATGTAACATTATTGTAATAAGGAGAAGTTAAGCCCAGCATTTGCCACTGCTGGGCTTATTACTATGAAGAGTTGTAAAATACCCATGTTTTCAGATTATTAAATAAACTCAGAAATACTATCGCAATATACTTGCCACAGATGTAAAGAGATTAACATACCCCTGTTCTTTGTTTCAGAAAATTCTATGTTACTATTTAGAAAACTTAGCAACCAAAGAACATGGAGGGTAAAAGAATGCTTAAAAGAATACTATCAATTTTAGCAGTTGCTGTACTCTCAGTAACTGTAAGTGCTAATGTACAAGCTGCAACAATAACAGTCCAAAAAGGGGATACCCTTTGGGAACTATCACGTACAAATAATACATCTTTAGAAAATATACAAAAGTTGAACGATCTGACTTCGGATCTTATTCACCCTGGGGATGTTTTAACCATTGCACCAGAAAAACATTATGCTGTTAAAAGAGGTGACTCATTATGGGAGATAGCCAGGGATTATCAAGTAACTGTTCTGCAACTTAAAGAATGGAACAATTTAACTACCGATCTCATCCATCCTGGATTAAATCTATTAATCTATGAAGGTTTAAATACTGCTACTACTACTACAGATATTACTACTACAACTACTGTTGTGACAGAAAGAACAGTTAAGCAGACAGTACATAAAGAATCTGTCAAGCAAGCTGCCCAAGCACCAAAGAAAAGTGAACCTAAGGTGGAAGCTGCGTCAACGAAAAATGAAAATTCAAAGAAAATAACAGTGAAAGCTACAGCTTACACAGCTTCATGTGAGGGATGTTCTGGTACTACCGCTACTGGCATAAACCTAAAGGCAAACCCAGATAAGAAAGTAATTGCCGTTGACCCATCAGTTATACCTCTTGGAAGTAAGGTATATGTAGAAGGCTATGGAGAAGCAATCGCTGGAGATACTGGCGGAGCTATTAAAGGAAACCGAATTGATGTCTTTATTCCTTCAGAAGAGGATGCCATTGATTTTGGCGTAAAACAATTGAAGGTAACCATAATAAACTAATCTGCTTAATAAATGCCACCCCTTTATTTATCAAGGGGTGGCATTTTAGGATATTCTTTTAAAACCTTATGGCGAACATAATCCAGGTGTAAAAACATTTGATGAAATGCCTCAAAAGGATCTCTTTTTTCCAGTGCTTGATAAATAGCCGTATGATGTTGAATGGTTCGTTCTGGTTCGCGAAATTTTATCTCACTATTGATTTTGACAAGAGTAACGATTAATGTATCAATCATTCCTTCGACAATCGGATTATTGGCACTTAAGGCAATGATCCGATGAAATTCAAGGTCTGCCTCACTATAGTTACTATCTTTATTGTTGGCAATCTCATCAATTGTTTGTTTCAATCTTTTGAGTTCTTCGTCACTGATTTTTTCAGCCGCCATCGTTATTAATCCTAATTCTAAGGCCATTCGGGCTTCTACCAATGCCTGCAGATTATCGTGTGCTAGGGATAGCATGATGGAAAAGGGATGACTGCTTATTTTATTATTAAAAAAAGTACCTTCCCGCGTTTTTCGGTGAATAACGCCCAATGATTCGAGAGAACTAAGTGCCTCCCGTAACACAGGGCGGCTGACATTAAGTATTTCCATTAATTCCATTTCTGTAGGAAGTTTCTCTCCCGGCTTCATCTGACCACTAACCAATAGTTGGATAATATTTTCGACTACCTGCTTGGATAAAGTATTGCGGTTTACTGAATCTACTTTTATTTTTTTAGGAGTTTCGTCCATCGTTAGGCCCCTTGTGTTACCATTTTTGTAAGCCTATTATAATCTATTTATATCCCTTTTCACCAGCGATTACAAAAAACGCTGCCGTATATTAGCAGCGTTCAGTTCACTATAATTTCAATACACGGCATACATTTTCCGCCGCAAAAGCTAAGTTTTCTTCCCCGCATTCAAGTGCTTCCTCTAATGTAGTCACACCTTTTAAGATCCCAATAATGGCAGTAAATCCGTTGTCGTAAAGGGATTCTACTCCATTGCCAATTCGACCAGCAAACGCGATCACCGGAACAGAATATTTTTCAGCGATTGCAGCAACGCCATAAGGTGTTTTACCAAACAAAGTCTGGCCATCAATGCTGCCTTCTCCTGTAAAAACGTAGTCTGCTTCCTTGACTTGCTCCTCGAGGCCGGTATACTCAATGACTAGATCAATTCCTTTTTTAAGATGGGCATTTAAAAAAGCCAATAACCCCGCACCAAGTCCGCCTGCGGCTCCAGCACCATCCAAATGGGCAATATCTTCACCTAATTGTGTTTTAATCACATCAGCAAAATGTGCTAAATTTTGGTCAAGAATTCTTACCATTTCCGTAGTGGCTCCTTTTTGGGGACCAAAAATAGCTGATGCTCCATTGTCGCCAATTAATGGATTAGTGACATCACAGGCAACATCCATTTGCACGGTTTTGATCCGTTTATCTAATCCGCTCATGTCAATGGAATGTAGTCGATGTAACGCTCCACCGCCAAACGGCAGTTCATTTTCATCTTGATCCTTAAATGAAACTCCCAGTGCCTGCAGCATTCCTGCTCCGCCATCATTGGTGGCACTTCCGCCAATTCCAATCAGGAACCGCCTTACACCTTTGTCTAAAGCATGTTTAATTAATTGACCCGTTCCATAGGTTGTTGTCAGTAACGGGTTTCTTTCTTTTGGTGTGATTAATTCAAGACCACTTGCACTGGCCATCTCAATCACGGCCGTTTGTCCTTCGCCTAAAAGGCCATATTCCGCAATCACTTTTTCTCCTAATGGACCAATGACTTCTGTCTTTATGATTTCTCCGTTCGTCATACTCACGAGGGACTCTACTGTTCCTTCTCCGCCGTCAGCCATTGGAACGATCACACATTCCGCATGAGGAAATACTGCTTTTACCCCTTTTTCCATTGCAAGGGCAGCTTTCTTTGCCGTCATACTTTCCTTAAATGAATCGGGAGCTAGTACAAACTTCATAACAATCTGTCCTTTACATTTAATAAATTTTGATGTTTTGAAAAGAGAAGGGTGACTAAGAAGTCACCCTATTTAAAGAATTGTCTAGCTACAGCGCCTAGGGACTCGGGTCATAAGCCAATCCGTCAAGAAGGCTAAAGAACAGCCTTCTCGCCGGCTCGTCTTATGCCTGTCGTCCCTGATCAAGGCGCTTCCGCTTTTTTAGCGAACAAGGCAAGGACGTTTGTTATCAAATTTCCAGCCAGGGATGTAGAACTGCATACCGACTGAGTCGTCACGAGAGTTAAGTCCCATATTATTGTATACTTCATGCGCCTTCAAGATTTGGTCCATATCTACTTCAACACCTAAACCAGGCTTATCTGGAATCGCTAAGTGCCCATCCACGATTTGGAATGGATCCTTCGTTAAACGCTCAATTCCTTCCTGCCAAATCCAGTGTGTATCGATTGCTGTAATTTCACCAGGAGCTGCCGCAGCCACATGCGTAAACATCGCAAGTGATATATCAAAGTGGTTATTGGAGTGAGATCCCCAAGTTAGTCCCCAATCATTACACATTTGTGCTACACGCACAGAACCTTGCATCGTCCAGAAATGAGGGTCAGCAAGCGGGATATCAACTGATTGCAGTGAAATTGTGTGGCCCATTTGACGCCAGTCCGTCGCGATCATATTCGTTGCAGTAGGAAGACCTGTTTGTCTTCTGAACTCCGCCATAACTTCACGGCCTGAGTAACCATTTTCCGCACCGCATGGATCTTCTGCATAGGTTAGAATACCATGCATATCCTTACAAAGCTCAACCGCTTCTTTCAATGACCAAGCACCGTTTGGATCAAGAGTAATTCTAGCATCAGGGAATCTTTCTTTTAGTGCTTTAATCGCTTTGATTTCTTCTTTTCCTTCCAAAACGCCGCCTTTAAGCTTAAAGTCTTTAAAGCCATAAAGCGCTTGTGATGCTTCGGCTAGACGTACAACTGCTTCAGGGGTTAACGCTTCTTCATGGCGGATTCGGTACCATTCTACTTCAGAATCCGGATTGCCGTAATAAGGTAAATCAGTCCGGTTACGGTCGCCAATATAGAACAAGTATCCAAGTGTTTTTACTTTATCACGCTGCTGGCCTTCACCAAGAAGAGCGGCAACAGGAACATTTAAATGCATTCCTAATAAATCAAGCAGGGCAGCCTCAATCGCAGTAACGGCGTGAATCGTAATACGTAGGTCAAATGTTTGTAAACCGCGGCCTGCAGAATCACGGCCAGCAAATTCTTTTCTTACTTTATTTAAGATATTATTATAGTTACCAATTGATGAGCCGACTACAATAGCTCTTGCATCTTCAAGCGTTTTACGGATGCCTTCGCCGCCTGGAACTTCACCAACACCGACATTACCATTGCTGTCCTTTAAAATCACAATGTTCCTAGTAAAATAGGCACCGTGTGCGCCGCTAAGATTTAATAACATACTGTCACGGCCGGCAACAGGATATACTTCCATTTCTGTAACAACTGGAGTAGCATTTATCACTTTCTCAACTGTTTTCATGGGGATATCTCCAATCAAAATGATTTAGTTTTTGGCTGTGTTAAACTTATCTGTTGATTGCAGCGAAAATCAACAAATAAATTTAACACAGCCTCGTTTTTAAAAGGAAAGAACGCAGAATTCTAATATGCTGCGTTCTCTATAGTATTTTTCCAATGAATTATCGTGAAATTTCGACATTCGCTAATTTTTCATAGTATTTTAAGAGACTGCTGTGGTCATCGAATTCATGACCGTCTACTTTCAACTGATACATCATTTCAAGAACTGCTGCAGTTAATGGAGCTGGAGCGCCGAACTCATGGCTAGTTTCCATCGCATTTGTTAAGTCTTTAATGTGTAAGTTGATACGGAAACCTGGGTTGAAGTTACGGTCTAACATCATTGGTGCTTTTGCATCTAAAACAGTACTTCCAGCTAGACCACCACGGATGGCTTGATAGACAGCTTCTGGATTTACACCAGCTTTTTGCGCTAGCACAAATGCTTCAGACACTGCCGCAATGTTTAAAGCAACGATGACTTGGTTTGCAAGCTTTGTTACGTTACCTGCACCGATTTCACCCACGTGGACAACTGATCCAGCCATGGCTGCTAAAACCTCTTGCACTTCTTCAAATACTTCTTTCTTACCGCCAACCATAACAGAAATCGTACCATCAATTGCCTTTGGCTCTCCGCCGCTAACAGGAGCATCTAGCATTTCCACGCCCTTTTCAATTAATGCACGATATACTTCTTGAGAAGCAGCCGGTGCGATGGAACTCATGTCAATATAGATTAATCCGTCACGTGCACCTTCGATTAGTCCATTTTCTCCTAAAGCAACAGCTTTTACGTTTGGAGAGTTTGGAAGCATAGTAATCACGATATCTGCTTTTCCAGCGATTGCTTTTGGAGTTGTTTCTACTTCTGCACCTAATTGTTCAAGTTCTTTTACAGCATCTTTATTAAAATCACTAACGATTAACTGATAACCAGCTTTGATCAAGTTTTTACTCATAGGCTTACCCATAATTCCTAGTCCAATAAATCCAATTTTCTTCATTTCTACTTCACTCCTACAGTTTTTTTATTAAAAAGAAGTTATTATCCTACAAACATATTCAAAAGTAACACACCGATTAAACCAATGATGGCAAGTGCGGTTGTATAAGTTGTTCTTATTTTTATTGCTTGAGGTACCGATAAATTGAGGTATTCCTTAAACATCCAGAATCCTGGATCGGTTACGTGAGAGAAAGCAATACTTCCGCATGTAACGGCAAGTGTCATTAATTCCATGCTAATTCCTGATGCTTGAGCAATAGGAAGTACTACCCCAGAAGCTGTCATAACGGCAACTGTTGCAGAACCAAGGGCAATACGTAAGAGAGCAGCGATGATCCAAGCAAGCACGATTGGAGACATGTTCCAATCAGCTGTGATATCCTTGATATAATCGGCAATTCCACCATCAACAAGTACTTGCTTAAATGCTCCGCCTGCACCAATAACCAAAATGATCATTGCCATTGGCTTAACCGCATTAGAACAAGACTGCATCACATCTTTTAGCGGACGGCCAATTCTTGGTCCTAATAGCCACATAGAGATTAAGAGAGCAATTAATAAGGCCATTTCAGATGAACCGAAGAAATCCATTGCGTGCCTAAAACTGTTTCCTTCTGGTAAAAATACAGTTGAAAAAGCATCAATAGCCATAAGGATTACTGGAATAAGAGCAACAAAAATACTTGATCCAAAGGATGGCATTTCTTCTTCTTTAAACGTTTTGTTCGTAACAATCCCTTCAGGAATGGCTGGATTAATTTTCTTAATAAATGGTAATCTAGTCCAAGTAAGGGCGATGAAAGTAGCCGCAGGTATAGCAATGATTAAACCGTATAAAAGAGTCAATCCCATGTCGGCATGGAAGACGCCAGCAACTGCTGCTGGTCCAGGGTGAGGTGGAAGAAAACTGTGACAGGTTGATAACCCAATTGACATTGGTAAAGCAACCCATAATAGATTTAATTTTGTTTGACGAGCAATAACAAATACTAGTGGAATTAATAAGACAAACGCTACTTCAAAGAACATCGTTATACCAAGCACAAATGCAGCAATTAATATTGAAATTTGAATCCTTTTAATTCCCATCTTGTCTACTAAACTAGTGGCAATACGTTGTGCGGCTCCCGCATCAGCCATAACCGTTCCAAGCATAGCACCGATCCCAACAATAAGCGCCGTGCCGCCCAGTTGGCCTCCAAGGCCATCACCAATGGTTTCCCAAATTTGATCCAATGGCATTCCCACGAGGAGACCAACAAATATAGAACTCAAGAGAAGGGCTATAAACCCGTTCATTTTTAGCGGAATCATTAAAACTAGTAAAAGGACAACTGCTAAGGCAACATACAATAATGGCATGTTATTTCTTCCTTCCCTTAGGAAATTAATAAATTTGGTAGAGTTCTAAATCTTTTAAAACATTTTCTAAGATTGTCTTGCTTTCTGGATTCATCTCTGCAGCAGGTGCAAATGCATACCCCACATCAATTCCTACCATTCTTAAACCTTCTTTTAACACAACAGGGAATGTTGCTTTGTCCACAGCTAAACGTAATGGGGCAAGTTTAAACTGCAATTCTAGTGATTTTTGATAGTCGCCAGCCACAAATGCATTGTAAATATCTGCCACTAATTTAGGAGCAATATTTCCTGTGCTTGCGATCGCACCAGTGGCACCATGACATAAACCTGCATAAATGAGCGTGTCGCGTCCGAGTAATATGGAAAAAGATTCACGAGGAGTCACTCGTAAGTACTCAGCAGTTTTCGTCATATCACCGCTTGAGTCTTTAATTCCAATAATGTTGTCAACCTTACTAAGTTCTTCACACGTTTTCACATCAATTTTCACTTGGGTACGTGCTTCATTTCCATACAAAATAACGGGAAGGTTGGTTGACTTGGCAATCGCTTTAAAGTGCTCCGCTAACTCCGTTTGGGTTGGTGACATAAAGTATGGAGTAAGGACAGATAGTGCTGATACACCGCCAATTTCTTCAACCATTTGAGCAGTTTGGATACAGTCTCTCGTAGTAATCTCACTGGCTCCACAATAAACTGGAACTCTGCCAGCTGTATGATCGACTGTGACTTCTACAACCCGGCGCTTTTGCTCTGGTGTTAACCCGTAAATTTCACCGCTGCTCCCTAGAATGAATAAACCGTGAACACCGCCTGCGATTGTGTAATCAATTACTTTTCTTAAAGAATCTTCCATCAAGTTACCATTTCGATCTAAAGGTGTGACTAATGCGGGAATGACCCCTTTTGGCTTAAACATTGATTTAACTCCTCCTCGCTCTTCATTTTTTACAAATTTCCTGAAACTCCATTAAGCTTGTCAAAATTGTGAACTACTTCACATAGTTTATTTTTGAAAAAGATTATTATTTTGATTAGTACTATTTCTAACTTAGTAATCTAATAATAACCTCTTGGAGTAAGCTTTTATGCGAAGGTTGTTACAAATAATAGACATGTGTAATGGAGTACATTTAAAGATTAACTGACTTTATGTTTATTTGTGAATTTCTTCACATGTCTATTGTAAACGGCTTCGGTGTAAATATCTTCATTCAATTTGCTGAAGTATATCTATACTTTTTTAGGCAAATGAACAAGAGGATTATGGTTTTATAAATGTTTAAAATTGTCAAGATAGCTCATGTGACCGTTTTATTACAATAAATCAAACATATTTTAAACCTTTTTTCATTTCTAGTAACCGTTTACATTTTTATTGTATAATTGTCTTACAAATAAATCAATCATTCAAATTACTAAGAAACCTTATTATTTTTTAGGCAAACTTACAAATCATTTAGAAAACCTTTATTCCTAGAGGAGGAACTGCATATGAAGATAAATAGAGCTCTCGCCCAGGAGATTGCGGATAAAGTAATGATGGTTATTCCTTATAATGTAAACATCATGGATGCAGTGGGGATGATTATTGGAAGTGGGAACGCCAATCGAATCGGCACTTTTCATCAAGGGGCCATCTCAGCCGTTAAACGTGGTACGATTGTCTCCATTTATGATTCAGAAGGCTCATCCAAGCCAGGTGTTAATATCCCATTCCATTTCAAGCAGGAAATAATCGGGGTAATTGGAATTAGCGGTGAACCTACGATTGTCGAACCTTTTGCTGAGTTAGTCCGCGTTACGGCGGAACTATTAATTAACCAGGAATTTTTGTTTAGAGAACGCAGAATACAAGAGCAAATGAAGGAAGAGTTTTTATATCAGTGGGTATTTCGATTGGATGAATATGATGCAGCTTTTATCAATAATGGGGAGGCTATTGGCATCAATCTTAAATTGGAAAGAAAGGCCATTATCGTGAAGGGAGAGACGATAAAAGAACCATATTTAAAAGAACAGGAATTTACATTCAAACTGAATAAATCTAATGTTTTATTCATTGTGCCAACTGATAGTGATCTCTTAAAGCGATTAGAACCGATGATTACCCAGCAGAGTACTAAAATTGGAATCAGTGATAGCAGTACGCATGTAGCAAAATCCGTGCATGAGGCAAAGCGAGCAATCGATATCGCAGAAAAACTAGGAATGCCCTCCACTTGCTGCTATTATCAGGAGCTAAAGTTTATTGATTATTTGACCAATAAAGATCAGTCGTTTAGCGAAATTAGTCATTTTTTTCAGGAGCTTGAGATTACTCCTAAAGGCCAAGAGCTTATTGACACACTTCTTTGCTATATAAAAAACAGTGGGGATATGAATGCCATATCTAAAGAACTTCATATCCATCGGAACAGTTTAGCTTATCGTTTACAGAGGATTGAAATTTTGACAAACAAAAATCCTAAAAAATTCACAGATTTATTTCAACTCTATACTGGTTATGTTATTTATAAAATGCAGGATTCAGAGTAAAAGTTGTTTTTGCATAAAAAATCAGCCTATGAAGGCTGATTTTTTTTGAATCTATATTTCAACCAATATATGAAATAATGACAATTCCAATAAGAGCAAAGATTGATAGATGGAGTCCATTCGCGCGCAGTCCCGTTTGAACACCTGAAATTCCTGAAAAACGGCTGACCATTAAATTCAAACCTGAGAATGGACTTAATGCCGTCGAGATTGACCAGACAAGTAACAGAAGTAACGCAAGGCCTATATTACTCATCCCTAATTCGGCCGCATTTAATTGCATGGCTAGGGCGCCCACTGCAGCAATCTGGTGAATTCCAATATAAGTGATACATAAGACAATCAGCATTACAGCCAAAGCAAATAAGATAAATGATTGGTGCGCCAATTGGCTGAGGAAGGAACTAACTCCATTGGCAGCACTGGTTCCTTTCAAAGCAAAGGCTAGCATGCCGGCACTCATAAATAACATAATTTCATTATTCAGCATGGGTACTGTTCGATCGCGAAAATCGATAATTGGCGGAATCAGCTGTTTCCAGCCTTTAGTCACAACCCCAAATACGACGGGAATAAGGATGGACACCAGGCAGACAATAACAATCATCGACCAATGGGTCAATATCTCAATGACCAAACAAGAAACCATCAGGATGATCACAAATAATACTAACTTAATCAGCTGATTACGATGTGATTTTTCTAATGGTATCACCGGCGCCAGCTCATCTGCAAGAGGATGTGCTTTTTCCCAGAAGGCAAACAAAATATTCCCAACCAATAAGGACAGTAGGGATAAGCCGATTCCATAAGCAATATAGTCTTTATACGAAATATTTAAATAAAGAAGGACGAGTGACACAGACCCAAAATACGGTGACCACAAGATCGCCGTGGTAAATCCTACATGATAGCTTTTCGCAGACATGAGGGAAGGAAGCTTTATTTCTTCCAAAAATTCATGAATGATTCGAACGGAACCTAAGTTTAGGATGGGTGCTAATAAAAAAAGCGTACCAGTTATTCCCGCGTACAGCCTTTTTGGCTGGTGCAATAGATTACGTAATAGAACTGCGATGGACTCAAAATAACCACCTAACCTTAATGGGATGGATAATAACGGTGCCAAGGTCAAAAGGCATAGCAATGGCAGAATTAAAAAGATCCCATCACTTATTCCTTCTACACCGGTCCCTTTTTCCCATTCAATCACTAATCCAGCCGTCATCATAAAAATACCGAGCCAGCGTGGAAAGAGGTTTGCCTTAAAGGCACTGCTGATAAAAGCGGCTAAAGAAAGCCCGACTACCACAAATTGAAGCCATTCAAGCCCTAAGAAATACTGTATTAAAAATAATACACACATCCCCAAAATGAGATAACTCCGCATATAAACCTCTCCCTGACTGAATATGGGAAAAAAATCTCCTATTCGTTTTTTTTAATTTTCATATGAATCCTACTAAGAAGTCAATTTAATTTTCTGTGACCACCGGAGTAATTTATCCTTTCTTACCCAGACTAAAATCGAAAGAGGTGATAAATGATGGAAAAAGAGCATTCAAATGAAATAAAAAATGACGATGGGGAAAAATCAACAATATATGAAGAAGTGAAAAGAAAGAATATAATGGACTGGGGCATAATCGAAACTGCAGAAAGCGTCATGCCAAATAAAACTCGGAAAAGTTAATCCGAGTTTTTTTATTGTATCGACTTATTTCTTCAGCTATCACTGTTTTCATTCATTTAGTATTGGGAGTCCTGATGATTGCTTCGTCTATTGATATCTCATGGGAGGTGCTTCATGTCGGAGCAGGCACGGGTTTATGTGGGCAGTGAAGCCTTTATGAAAACGAGTCTAACCATTGTAACAAATCATCCAGTTCCTAATAAAAATGATGTTTAGAAATGCGAGAGAGAATGCTAAGGTTATTATGTAGCCAGTGATGACCTTAACTTTGCGAGATTGAAATTGAAGAAGAAAAGGCCATCATTAAGGCGATGATGACCAAGTCTCCGCATGATTGAAGAGGAAAGGGTCATCATCAATCCAATGATGACTAAATCTCCACATGATTGAAGAAGAAAAGGTCATCATCAAGCCGATGATGACCAAATCTCCACATGATTGAAGAAGAAAAGGTCATCATCAATCCAATGATGACCAAATCTCCACATGATTGAAGAAGAAAAGGTCATCATCAAGCCAATGATGACCAAACCTCCACATGATTGAAGATGAAAAGGTCATCATCAATCCAATGATGACCAAATCTCCACATGATTGAAGAAGAAAAGGTCATCATCAAGCCAATGATGACTAAATTTTCACATGATTGAAGAAGAAAAGGTCATCATCAATCCAATGATGACTAAATTTCCACATGATTGAAGATGAAAAGGTCATCATCAAGCCGATGATGACCAAAATTCCTAAATGACGTTCTCTAGCAAACTATTACTTAAATCTTTATTCCATACCAGAGTTTACAATATCGGCCTCAATCCTGCTCATGAACTCCTCTGCAGCGCTGTATCCTTGCTGCTTTAAATACCAGTTATTTGCGGCTGCTTCAATTAACCCCGCCACATCACGTCCAGGCTGGAGCTGAATTTCCATTGAGGGAATCTTAACACCCATATAGTCTGTATAGTGGAACTCCTGATCCAGATCATTATATAAGGCATCCTTTTCCCATTTAGTTAAATGAATATCAAGAGCAATACGGGTTTCATCTTGAAAAGCCTTGCGGCCGTATAGGCGAACCACATTCAACAAGCCAATACTTCGAAGAGCCAAAAACTCCTTGGTTTTTCCATCATGAGTGCCCAGAATCGTTTGCGGACTAAGCTTCTTTAGGACAATAATATCATCCGAAACCAGCCGATGTCCCCGGCGAATTAACGTGTGGGCCGTCTCACTTTTTCCTACCCCTGAATTCCCGCGAAGTAAGATTCCAATACCAGACACATTCATACAAACTCCATGCACAGCGATTTCTGGTGCTAATTCCTTTACTAAAAATGCATCTAATTTGGTAATAAATTCTGATGTTATCTCTGGTTTATTCGTCAATAACAAAGGAATACCTTGTTCAACACAATGATGGGTTAAATAGGTAAGTCCTTCTTCGCCAGCTGTAACGATAAAACATGGCGGATGATAATGAACAATATTTCCAATTCGTATTCTACGTTCCTCTTTACTTAACTTATGTAAATAAGTAATTTCCTTTTTCCCTAAAATTTGAACTCGTTCTGTTGGAAAAAAATCAAAGTGGCCAACAAATTCCAAGCCTGGGCGATGAACCCGTGATTGCGTTATCATTTTTTGCAGTTGATCTTCACCGGCCAGTACTTTCAATGAAAACTTCCGAACCAAGTTTTCAACTGTTATTTTTTTCACCCTATATTCACCGTCCTAATAGTCTTCCTATAGTTGAATTATACTGAAGAATAATGGAACAGTCATCCATTTACGAACGAATTCCTGAAAGTCTGGATTAAATCAAACACCTCTCCACAAGGAAAATCAATCTAGCTTATAGTACCTGCAAACTACATAGCCTACTGATTTAGCGGCAACGATCAGTGCATCTTCATCGATATCAAATTTTGGATTATGATTGAAATATGGCTTTTCCACACCTTTTGGCGTACATCCAATATAAAAATAACAGCCTGGGATTTTTTCTAAATAATAAGCAAAGTCATCGGATGGTGACATCATAGGGAACGGAGCAACTTGCTTAATATCAGGATCATTTGCATTTTCCAAGCTCTCTTTCACTGCTGAGGTTACTTCTGGGTTATTATAAAGTGGTGGATAGTCAGAAGCATAGGTTAACTCGCATTGTACTCCAAATTCGGATTCACTTCCCTTAACAATCCTGCGTAATTCCTTCTCAATGATTTCCTTAGTTTCCCCAGTCATGTAGCGGATATCACCTTCTAATTCAACACAATCCTTTATGACATTGAAGCTACCCTTTCCATCAAAGGAACCAATTGTAATAACTCCCATATCAAACGGATTTAACCGGCGGCTGATAATCGTTTGCACAGCTGTAACAAAATAAGCGCCAGCGACGATCGCATCATTTGCCGTGTGTGGGGAAGAGCCGTGTCCGCCAACACCCTGAATCCTCAGCTTAAAATATGATCTTCCGGCCATCGAAAAGCCACTGTGATAGCCAACATGACCAGCAGGAGCCATAGGTAGTAAGTGAATCCCAAAAATGTTTTCAACATCGGTAAGCACCCCGGAGTCAACGATACTTTTGGCACCGCCCGGCGGCACTTCCTCTGCATGCTGGTGAATAATTTTGATGGTGCCTGGTATTTCATCTTTTAATTGAATAAGGCAATCCGCAAGAATCATTAAATAGGCCGTATGCCCATCATGAGCACAGGCATGCATGACACCTTCATTCCTAGATTTGAAGGGCAGCTCTGTTTCCTCTAAAATCGGAAGGGCATCAAAATCAGCACGAAGGGCAATCGTTTTTCCAGGCTTTCCCCCCTTAATTGTTATGATAATCCCATGACCATTCCCAACATTGGGCTGAATTTCAACATTCTTTCCCTTATAAAAGTCTAAAATATATTGTGCCGTTTTTTCCTCTCTAAAGGATAACTCCGGATTTTCATGCAGATATCGGCGAATTTGAATCATTTCATCTTTCCGAGTTTCTAACATTTCCATTAATTGTTTCTTCATTTTCAAATGCCCCCAATATTTTACTATCTCAAAGGTGCTAACTCTTCCATTCCAATCATGTTCTTAGCATGTCCTTTTTGAGTATTATTTTTCCATTATTTTCAAAGACAAAATTAATCATTAATTTACAATTCTTTACACACCCTTAATTAACATAGGAATAGTAGTAACCTATAATCATAGGTGGAGATGAAAATTTACTAGCACTTTACAGACAACAATGGGAAAAACGAATTAAAGGAGGAAATTTTTAAATGCTGCAAAATATTGGAGTACCTGGTTTGATTCTTATTCTTGTCATCGCCTTAATCATTTTCGGCCCTTCTAAATTACCAGAACTAGGCCGAGCGGTTGGCTCAACATTAAAGGAATTCAAGAAATCCACAAGAGATTTAGTTTCCGACGAAGAGCCCATAAAAACACAGCTCAAAAAAGAGGAGAAGGCGATATAATCCAAATCACTTTTTAAGAGGATGTAAGGAGGCTTGCATCTTCTTTTTCATAAGGAGGTCCCGATGAAAAACCACGATATGGCTCTTATTGGTCATTTTGAAGAATTACGCAAACGACTTATTTTCGTCCTAGGAACCTTTATTCTGCTCTTCATTTTATCCTTTATCTATGTGGAGGATATTTATAACTGGCTAGTGAGGGACTTGGAAGTAAAGCTGGCCATATTAGGACCAAGCGACATTTTATGGGTCTATATGATCCTATCAAGTGTTGCAGCGATTGCGGGAACCATCCCAATGGCCGCCTATCAAACTTGGTTATTTGTCCGTCCCGCTTTGAAAGAAACAGAACGTAAAGTAACGCTGGCATATATTCCGGCTCTATTCCTACTATTTATTTTCGGAATTTGCTTCGGCTATTTTGTCATTTTTCCTACGGTTTTTCAATTCCTCCTCTCGATGTCAGAGGATATGTTTATGACTTTTTTCACAACAGAAAAGTACTTTATGTTCTTAATTCATATGACATTGCCTTTTGGTTTTTTATTCGAACTGCCAGTGATTATTATGTTCCTAACCAGTGTCGGAGTGCTGAATCCCTACCGATTGCAAAAGATTCGAAAATACGCCTATTTTGTGCTAATTTTAATCGCAATCTTCATCACCCCGCCTGATTTTCTATCAGACATCTTAGTAGTCATTCCTCTGATTTTCCTATATGAATGCAGTGTTGTATTATCAAAGGCCGTTTATCGACGAAAACAACAATTGAATCTAGCTGCATAAGATGAACAAAAAGTCTCAGACAATGTGCTAAGACTTTTTTTATGCAACGGTCGATCATCGTTAGCTATGTATATATCAAAAAGATGTAAACCAGACACGGGGCTTGTTTACATCTTTTTATAGATTCCTATAAAGTTTAAATCTTGAGTCCGTGGCGCTCAAATGCTGCGGCTTCAAGAACTGACATCCCATTTTGCTCAGCAAATGCAACCAGCTTGTCAGAAACTTGTGGTGCAAATTGCTTTGAAGGAGTAGCGTAGGACATTTCCCTTGCACGTGCCGCGTTGTGACGTTGGAATGGCCCCCAGATAGCAAAGGTTTTGCCCGGGCTTTGAATATTAACAAAAAGCGTGTTTCCGTCTGGCGAGAAGGTAGGGCCTGTCATTTCAGATCCATTGAGACGATTATGTGCAAAAGGATAGATCTTGCCTTCAGGTGTAATCCCCATAAGTCGGTCGTCGCCTGCTCCATCTTCTACGAACCAAAGGTCGCCCCATGGGGTCATGGAAATATTATCCGGAGATTCCATATCTTTTGCATCTGTTGCCTCATAGAAAAGCTCCAAGGTATTCGTGTGGGGAATATAGCGATATATACGTCCAAGATTTTTTTCGCCGGCAGAGCTGTCATCAAACCAAAAAACACCCTCTTGGAAGAACGCTCCCTCTAACTTTTTGAATTCAATACAGCCTTGTGCCTTGGCATCCTCACGGCATAAATGAGGATCTAGTTCCTTCCAGACTATCTTAAATGTTTGTCCTGTTTTAAAGGTGCTTGCTGATGGGCCAGCCACCTCTTCAATCGCCGCCGCATAAAGCTTGCCGCCTTTTTGCAGGGCACCCGTTTGTTGGGTGGTGTCATTTGGGATGAAACGGTAGAAATAACTTGGGGATGCATCCTCAGTCAAGTAAACATATCCTGTCGCCGGATCAATCGCACAGGCTTCGTGAGAAAAGCGTCCCATATCCTTAATTGGGGTTCTCGACATTTCATTCTCCGGCTGCTGCGGGTCCACCTCGAATACATATCCATGTGTCGCGGTACGTGTTTCTTCACAAGTCAGCCAAGTACCCCAAGGTGTTGCCCCTCCTGCACAATTTCGAATGGTACCTGAAGAGGTTACATATTCTTTAATGACGTTTCGATTTGGACCTACAACTAGAGCAGTTGTACCCCCTGCAGATGCAGCATCATATGGCTTGGTGCCAATCACAGGATTTGCTGCACCATTGCTTAATTCATGATTACGAACAAGAATGGTCGTATTATTAGGTCCTTCAAAAGCTGCCATTCCATCAAAAGCGCCAGGAATTTTTCCGCCGTTTGTCAGTTGACCGCCTTCTTCAGAGATAATTTTGTAATGGAATCCTTTTGGAAGATCAAGAATTCCATTCGGATCCGGTACCAAAGGACCATACCCGCCAAAACCACTCGTTGGATTATTGGTCGTATCCGCAAATGCTTTTGAACCCAGTGCTAACACTCCTGTTGATCCAAGGGTAAGGGCAAGCGTGCTCATTCCACCCACTTTTAAGAAATTGCGTCGATTCATGCCATTATTAGATACTTGATTTTCCATAAAATTAATATTCCTCCTTATTTATGCTTTGTCTAACTATTTATAGTGTAACTAGCAATCTTTAAGGATTAATGGAAATTAAGTAAGGATTAGGTAAATATGATTAAAGAATTGTAAAAATACTCTAAAGGGCTAAATAAAAATGACTTTAATAAATTGTTGATTTCCTGTGCTAATGTGTCCCTCTAACATCTAATGTAGTGTTAGTTACATTCTTTTTCACAAATGTTGAATAGTTGATTTTTTCTTGCAATTTTTCATAAAAAAGGTCTGGATCAATTGGCAAGACTACCGTTTCGTTTAACCATGAGGATAAATAGATGGCATTTGAAATTTCGAGTGCTTTCACACCCTCTTCACCTGGTGAAAGTAAGGGTGAATTCTTACCAATTGCATCAATCCAGTTTTGAATAATGATTGCATGATTGGCATTATCACTTTTTACAGGAATTTTGATTCTTTGGGATTCAGGCTGGCCGAATCCACCTTTATAAGAAGAATTAAACTCACGCTCAGATTGTGTTAATTGGTAAAAAACAAGGTCCTCATTTTCAACGACAATTTTCCCACGGTCCCCAACAATCTCATAGCGATTCGTACCTGGTGCCTCTCCAGTTGAAGCAATAATTACGCCTGTCGCTCCATTTTCATATTCCAAAAATGCAGTGACATCATCCTCCACTTCAATATCATGATACTTTCCAGAAATGCTCATTGTACGGATGCTCTTTGGCATAACCCCCGTTGTCCACTGCAAAACATCGATATGGTGAAGTGCCTGATTTAATAAAACACCCCCGCCTTCTCCGTTCCATGTCGCCCTCCATTTACTCGAATCATAATAGCTTTGTGGACGATACATATCCGTAAAAATCCAATTCACCCTTTTTAATTCCCCTAGTTGGCCTGATTGAATAAGATCTCGAATTTTTTGATACAGCGAATTTGACCTTTGGTTATACATAATGCCAAACTTTTTCCCAGAAGCTTTCGCTGCAGCATTCATTTCCAGTACATTTTTGGTATAGACGCCAGCCGGTTTTTCGATAAGGACATGCTTCCCCTTTGCAAAGGCCTTTTTGGCTAATTCCGGATGACTGTAATGCGGTGTTGCAATCAGTACAGCATCGATTCCTGATTCATTGAAAAAGGCCTCTTCCTCCTTGAAAATTTTTACAGCTTCATTTGTATTTCCTTTAACCCATGCTCTTCGGCCTTCATTACTGCTGCAAACCGCCGTTAACACAGCTCCTTTAATTTGCCCTTGATGCAACATTTGAACATGTAAACTACCGATATTTCCTATCCCAATTACACCAACTTTAACTAAACTCATCTAAATTCCCCATCGATTTTTGACGTATTGTTTAACAGTTTATATAAAGAAATCATTTGGGTATTTTCATTAATTTTGCGAATAGCGAATTTACTTATTAACCACATAGTGGTACACTTGTATCATATAATGGTTAACTCTATAATAATGAATGCTAAAATCATTTGTCAATAGATAGCTCACTTTTGATACTTTCAGCTATTATTATAAAATGGAGAAAATGATGGAGGAGTACATACTCATGAACAACGACAGACTAGAACAAACTAAATCATCTAATGTTCAGGTGATCTCTCGTGCGGCTAAAATATTGAGGACTCTTAGAGTTCATCCAAAAGGAATGAGCTTATCGCAAATTGCAAAAGAAGTAGGCATGGCCAGGTCTACGGTTCAAAGAATTGTTATGACACTAGAACAGGAGAGGTTTGTGGCGGCAGCTTCTATTAATGGCGGTTACCGGCTTGGACCTGAGATCGCCATGCTGGCTTCCGCTGTTCACAGTGATTTAAGAGAAGAAATCAGACCATTTTTAGTAAAACTTTCGCAGCAAGTCAATGAAACGGTAGATTTATCCGTTTTGGATAACGGTAAGGTGCTTTTTGTCGATCAAATTATCGCTCCGCACCCGTTACAGGCAACTTCCCAACCCGGTGCATCTTTCCCTTTACATTGCACGGCAAACGGAAAGGCCATACTCGCTTCCATGCCTTTAGAAGAGGTGGCGAAACTATTACCTGAACACCTGCAACATTATACTGTTCATACCATTACGAGTCGGGATGAATTGTTAAAGGAGCTGGAGGTGGTTCGTAAAATAGGAGTTACATTTGCAAGGGAAGAGCACATTGATGGGATTTGTGCAGTAGGTGCGTCTTTTAATGACAGTATGGGAAATTTAAGTGCTGTCTCCATTCCGCTTCCATCTACTCGCTTTTATGGTAATGAAGAAAAGCTAGCGGCTGCCCTTCTCGAAACTTGTAAAACTATCAATCAGCACTTTAAAAACAAAAAATGAAGGTCTCCCATTACTGTAATAAAACTTAGTTCAGATAGTAAAACTAATGCTTAGGAGGGGAAAAAAATGCCATCTATAAGTGATATTCAGCTACGTATACAGAATATTGAATATTCATCCACAACGATTTACTCTGGCCTTGAAATTCTCCTTGTATTAGATGGTGAACTAACTGTTGAAACAGATCGATCCATGCACCAATTACATGTCGATCACTTATTTGTCATTAATCGTAACCAACCTTACGAGATTCGCGGTATCAATAAAAATACTGTACTGAAAATAAGTATTCCAGATTCATTTATAACCCACTTTTATCCCGAATATCGCTTCCATACCTTCAATTTATTTTCTCCACAAATTGATAGAGGTAAAGAAAAGACGATTATAGAATTACGGAAACTTCTAGCTGAGATAATGGTCATCCATCTTCGCAAAGAAGAAGGGTATAAACTAGAGATGAGTGAACGGATTGCTAAAATTTTGCTTATCTTGATTCGGAGATTTAAAGAAGATGCAGTAATGGATGTCGATGTACATGTGGAGGATGAGCGATTAAAAGGTATTTTAGCATTCATTGAACAGCATTATGATGACCCGCTTACATTAGAAGAAGTTGCTAATAAGTTTTATTTATCTTTTAGTTACTTTTCGCGTTATTTTAAAAAGCAATTAGGGATTGGGTTTACCCGATATATGATGAATATTCGCTTAAAACACAGCTTAAAGGATTTATTATACACAAAAGATTCCATTACTTATATCGCATTGAAGCATGGGTTCCCTAACTCAAAAGCCTTTACCAATTTATTTAAAGAGGTCTATGGGGAAACGCCCTTTTTATACCGTGAAAAAAATGCGAAGGAACACGTAAAAATCGTCCAAACTTATCATTTTGAAGATAAAGAAACACTTTTAAGTTCACCTGAAATTTTAATAAAACTTAGACTTTTAATTGCAAAAGGTGAAGATACAAAAACGATTAGTGATATTGAAACAAATTTTGAGTCCATAACGATTGATATCCATTCTCTACCTAAACGGAAATTACATCATCCTGACAATCTTTTAATGATTGGTGAACTTAGGGAGCTGCAGAAAGAAAGCGTACGAAATCAAGTATTATTAGCAAAACAGGATTTACAAATAAAGTATATTGGGATACATAAACTGCTAACGGGAAGAACCATTGCCCCTGATGTAGAAACGGATGAATTAATTCCAACTACATCACCTTATTATAATTCAGATGCGGCGATTGAATTTTTAAAAGCCAATCATTTATCTTTATATGTTCATGTTAGATATAACCCGATTGCTGCTGAACAAGAAGCCTATTTGGAAAAATTACAGAGATTCTTTAAACATTGTGTAACAGTGTTTGGATACAGTTATGTAGAATCATGGTGCATCATGATTAATGACGCTATAGATAACTACTCCAATCAGAAGGAACTAGAACTTTTTTATTTTAAAATACACGGATTACTAAAATCCATGATGCCTACCCTTAGAATAGGCGTTCTTTTACCCTTCTCATTTAAACAAGCTGCTATAAGCAGTCATTTTCTTTGGGTCCTCGATCAAAGTGAATATCTTGATTTTATTGCATTTCAAGCAAATACACATGAAATCATTGATTATCAAGAACTAGACGACTCGAGCTTTGATTTAGCAAAAGATTTCATTAAAGAAAAGACGGAGAAATTAAAACGATATTTAAAGCATTATTCCATCGAGAAACCTCTTCATTTAATTACTTGGAACACGATTTCGGGAAATACCCGTTATACTAATGGCACTTTTTTTCGCGGAGCTTTAGTTTTTAACGATGCGATTAGTATTTCAGATTCGATTGAAACGCTCGGTTTCTGGATCAACACGGAGACACATGAAAAGAGTTTGGATATGAATAGTATTCCATTAGAAGGAATGGAGTTGTTCCATTATTTTAAAGGTAAACGGCCGGTATTTTTCGCTATGTCATTTTTCAACAGATTACGCGGGAATATCATAGCTAGAGGACCATTATTTATTATGACAGAAAACGAATTAGGTTATCAGCTTGTTCTAATGAACTCAACGATTATCAACCCTTTTTTATCAATTGAAGATTCGTTTCTTCAGAAATTAATGAAAGAAATGAGAGTAACGATTAACGGTATTCCTAGCGGGAAATATCAAATTCGGAAATTTATTTTTGATAAAAATCATGGTGCATTATATAAGCTTTGGTGGGAAAACAACAGTGAATATGGGATTGATCGGGAAATTATTGACTATATTACACGTTCAAGTCACCCATCATTGGAAGTATTTGATGAAACAATTGACGGGGAATGGACCATGTATTCATACTTAACTGTCAATGCCATTCACTTTTTTGAAATACGAAAGGTATTCTACTAATTTTAGTGGACACGGGACACTCTAAGGTAAAAAAAGTACCGTACATTTTTATCTCCTATTTCCAAGTGTTAAGAATTTCATGTAGGAATGGAAAAAATACAGCAAACAAAGCCTCCTTATAAATGGGGGCTTTGTTTTATAATAATCAACGAAAAGAACAAACACCGGTAGTTTCCTAATCTTTTCATGTTCTAACATCTATTCTTATTTGGAATTATAAAATAACCGAAAAGTTCTACTTAGGAGGTAGAAACATGGAAAACAACTATAAAGGAACAAATAAATTAATCACAGGGATTGTCTTTGGTGTCCTCACATTTTGGCTATTTGCTCAATCTTTAGTCAATGTAGTCCCTGCAGTCCAAGAAGATTTAGGAATTTCCCTTGGTACATTAAACATTGGTATTAGTTTAACGGCATTATTTTCTGGTTTGTTTATTGTAGCAATGGGTGGTTTAGCGGATAAAATCGGCCGAAAGAAGATTACCAATATCGGACTGATTTTAAGTATTATTGGTTCTCTATGTTTAGTTTTCGCAAATGGTGCAGCTCTTCTCATTATTGGCCGTATTATTCAAGGTTTCTCAGCAGCATGTATCATGCCTGCAACGATTGCTTTAGTCAAATCTTATTATGAAGGCTCAGATCGTCAACGTGCACTTAGTTTCTGGTCTATCGGTTCTTGGGGTGGATCTGGCGTATGTTCATTTGCTGGTGGTTTAATTGCCACCTACTTAGGTTGGAGATGGATCTTCATTTTCTCTATCGTGATTGCCGTTCTCGGCTTATTTTTAATGAAAGATACGCCTGAAAGCAAAGCAGAAACTTCAGGGAAATTCAAATTCGATTTTGTAGGGTTAATGCTCTTTATTATTGTCATGCTTGCATTAAACGTTTTAATTACCTTCGGTTCTGATTTAGGTTGGACAAGTCCTATTTCCATTATTCTAGCTGCAGTGACGATTGTTGGGGCTATCATCTTCTTTAAAGTAGAAAAAAGTAAAAAAGTTGTCCTAATCGACTTCTCATTATTTAAAAACAAACCCTATACGGGGGCAACCTTCTCAAACTTCTTGCTAAATGCGATTGCAGGTACAATGGTTGTTGCCAATACGTATGTACAAGTAGGCCGAGGTTTTAGTGCTTTCCAATCCGGTATGTTATCACTTGGTTACTTAGTAGCAGTGTTAGCGATGATTCGTGTCGGTGAGAAAATTTTACAAAGAATTGGTGCTAAAAAACCGATGCTTTGGGGATCAATGATTACAACAATTGGTGTCGCCGTAATGGGTTTAACATTTTTACCCGATTTACTCTATACCATTATGGTATTTATCGGTTACGCCTTATTCGGTCTTGGTCTTGGAATTTATGCGACTCCATCTACTGATACTTCTGTATCAAACGCTCCATCAAATAAAGTTGGTGAAGCCGCTGGTATTTATAAAATGGCAAGTTCACTGGGAAGCTCTTTTGGGGTAGCTATTTCTGCAACTGTTTATACCACCATGTCTGCCCATAATCTGGAGGCAGGTGCAACATGGGGTATTATTACAAACGTGATCTTTGGTGTACTAGCCCTTCTTTCGATTATCTTCATGGTTCCTAAAAATGCCGGTAAAGAAGATTATGCTGCAAAAGAAGATCATGCCGCATAGGAAAACAATCATTATGAGCGGGGGAATTGACAATGAAAAGTAAATTAATGCAAATGCTTGAAGAACGCAAAGAAGAAATCATTCAGATACGCCGTCATTTGCATGAACATCCCGAGCTTTCTTTCCAAGAAGAAAAAACCAGCCAATACATTGAGGATTTTTATAAAGGCAAAGATGTTCATATGGATACAAAAGTAGGCGGAGGCCATGGATTGATTGTCACCATTAAAGGCGGGAAACCAGGGAAAACCATTGGGCTGAGAGCAGATTTTGACGCACTTCCCATAGAAGAAGAAACAGATGTACCGTTTAGATCGAAAAATCCAGGTGTTATGCATGCCTGCGGCCATGATGGGCATACAGCATACCTGTTAGTTTTGGCAGATTGTTTGATTCAATTAAAGGATGAACTAGCTGGTACAATTAAAATTATTCACCAACCTGCCGAGGAAGTACCACCAGGTGGTGCCATCGGCATGATTGAATCTGGTTTATTAGATGATTTAGACAATATCTTCGGTATTCATTTATTACCACTTGGACCCTCTGGTTTAGTAGGGTATAACAGCGGGTACGTATTCCCGGGCCGGGCTTACTTTAAATTAAAAGTGCAAGGTGTTGGCGGACATGGTTCTTCACCGCACTTGGCAAATGACTCCATCGTTGCGGGTGCTCACTTTGTTACAGCTATTCAAACAGTGGTTAGCCGCCGGTTAAATCCATTTGATATGGGTGTAGTAACAATCGGTTCATTTGATGGAAAAGGAACCTTTAATGTCATTAAAGATAGCGTTGAAATCGAAGGCGACGTCCGCGCGATGACTGAAGAAACGAGGAAAACGATTGAACAAGAAATTCGCCGCATTGCAAAAGGAATTGAAGAAGAATTCAATGTTACCTGCGACTTGACCTATGCACCAGACTATCCACCACTTTATAATGATCCTGAAGTGACTGAATTAGTCGTTTCTTACTTGAAAAATGCAAACGATCAAGACATTGTGGAGGTTCGAGAATTTGCACCAATGGCTCCCTCAGAGGACTTTGCACATTATGCAAAAAAATTCCCAGCTTGTTTCTTCTACATTTGCTGCACACCAAAAGGGGTTGAAAAACCATACTTCAACCATCATCCTAAATTTGATATAGATGAAGACGCTCTTTTAGTAGCAGCAAAGGCTGTTGGAACAGTAGTTTGTGGATATTACGATATTAATTAACAGTGCCTGTCACCACCCGAATAATGCCGATGAATTCGACAAAATATGGGTGGTGACAGGCACCATTTTTCACATAATAACCCAAATATTCCCATATAAGTTTTTTTTATTTGTAATTATAATTTTATAGCATTTTATTTTTTTCCATTATTGAATTATGATTGGTATGAGCAAATGAAAGATTACTTTTTTAAATTCTAGAGTGCGGATTTCATCATGCTAAATCATCCTTGAGGTTAAACAAATATATCTTTTAGCCAAGACGTCTGTCTGTAGGACAGAAATGATTTTCAAAAATAGGAGGAATTTTTTATGTGGATAATCACTCGTTACTTAGATTCAGATATTTCTATGTTTGAATATGAAACTGAAGATGCAGCAAGAGAGGCTTTTAAATATATGGAAGGCAGTAAAATTCTTTCTGAAGTTGTATACTTCAATGATCCTTGTTTCCAGCAGGAAGCAGCTTAAACTATTTAAAATAGGACAAGTTGTTAGTTGTCAATTGACCTTCTAACCACTTGTCCTTTTTTTATCTGTTGTCTAAACCACCATGCTCTCTTCCGGAAAAAATGCCTGCCTTCCTAATTGATTGTTCTACAACGTACTGAAAACCATAAATAATGATTGCTAAGAATACACAAATAAAATACCAAGTGGAATGTTTCATCTTTATGAAATTAACAATTCCGAATTTTTTTCCTATGTAAGGTAATGGAAAAGCATTAATTACATCCAATACCATATTTGTAAGTAAGTACTTGGGAAAATTCCCAAATGTTAATTTAAAAATCCAAAGTGTGGCTACAAAATAGGGACCCAATATATATGTAAAATCAATAGGACCAGGAGATATAGGGTTTTTAGTGACCCACCATTTTTTCCTATAACAAATTAGATTAAATACGCTTAAAACTAAATTGACAAAACTTGCTACAGGTAAAAACCTAAAAAAACTTCTTTTCCCCATAAAAGGAACGGTAAGCCACGGAAGAATTAATGTGGCTAAAGAAAATGCGACTTTCGTTTTATACTTAACCATTGAGTTCCACCCTCGAATTGATATTTTACAGTAATAATTTCCATAAATATATAATTTATCCTCACCATTCAAAATATACATAATTAATGCTTTTCCCTTGAATTGTTTTACTAGATTCGTTTTTTCTTAATATTCCACATTAGCGAATCAACCCCTGAGGAGAAATGAGCTATTGGAGTAACATGTGAAAGTTCAAAATGAAATGGAGAAAAAAGGGTATTCTCGACAATCTGTATTTCTGCTTTTTGCAAGGGCCAAGGCTGATGGTGGATTTCACCGCAATAAACGTTTACTCCATTATTCGAACTATAGAGGCAATACCGCTCAGTGAGCCAATGATCTAGCGTTCCTTCCTTTGGAAAATAAACCTCCGATACCGGAATGTAATTCCCCTTAAATGATATAGGAGTATTAAAATTACCATTCCGACTAGTATGAAAATGGAAGGTTTGTCCTTCTTTTCGAAAAGAAATTTGTGCCGGATAATAGGGTAAATGAAACCACCTTTTTGCAAGATTTAATGAAGCCCAGTTCCCAACATCAATAGATAAAAAATAAATACCGGGTTTTCCATCGCATGTAACATATGTCCTTACATTTATTTCTGGAAATTTGGATGTAAGGGAAATAGATGATAAGCCACGAGGAAAGATTCCCTCTAAAACAAATACAATGACACCTAACCATGCGGATCCATTAAAAGTATCAATTTGTAAAGAAGAAGGAATATGTGGCCGTAGTAAATTAATTGGAATTGGCCAATGTAAAAATAATAAATTTCTCCAAGTTTGCCGCATAATCCAGTATTTTGAGGGTAATGGCCAAGTACGATGACCAATATCATTCATTATATTCATCCAATAATCCCCCTGTTTTTATATGTATATAGTTTGGAGTAAATTGATAATTTAATACGATTTTAAAAATACTATCTTGATTTATAATATTTTCCTTTTTTTGACTATACTAAGATTAGTTGGTTTTATTATTAACTATGCGGAATATGGAGCAATAACTATGGAGAATATTTTTTATTATTTAACTTTTGGAATGGTAACAATTATTTTTACCACTTTTATATTCATGCTTTTTGGATGGCGTTGGTTCATGAAACTGATGGTGAAGCATATGGGAAAAATTATTTTATCTGACAGTTATCAAGAAAACGTGATGGAATTGATGCCGGGACTCAGGCATATGGGCATTCAAAATATGCTTGAAAATAGCCTGCGTGCAGAAACAGGTGACGTCCTCCACCGCCCGATGGGATCTTCAAAAAAATGGCCGCACTTAGATCCGATTACTTTTATCCCTGCCCAAACAACACCATTTCCAATTGACGGTGAAGAAGATGTAGATGTGCAAGTAACCATTGGTCCAAATGCAAAAAAACCAATGGAAATAAAAATCCCGTTAATGATCAGTGGAATGGCCTATGGAATCGCACTCAGTGAAGAAGTGAGACTTTCCTTAGCTAATGCTGCTAATAATGTTGGAACTGCTATTAATTCCGGTGAAGGGGCCGTCTTACCTGAGGAAATAAATATAGGTGGAAAATATATTTTACAGTTCTCCAAAACAAACTGGGCAAAGGAAGATGATTTAATTAAGCGGGCCGATATGATTGAAATTAAGCTGGGACAGGGAGCTTTATTTGGGACAGGCGGAAAAATTTCTCCTAAAAATTTAACGGGCCGGGCCCGTGAACTGATGGGTTTAGAGGAAAATGAAGATGCCGTGATTTATGATAATTTTGTTGAAAACCAAACGCTTGATGATTTGAAAGAACTTGCTGATGAGCTACGGAGAATTACAGGGGGTGTCCCCATTGGGGCAAAAATAGGGGCTGGCGGAAAAATTGAGGAGGATATTGATCATTTAATCTACATAGGTGTTGATTATATTGCGGTTGATGGAGGACAAGCAGCAACTCTCGGTGCCGCTCCTATTTTATCTGATGACGTTGGAATCCCAACTCTGCATGCGATTGTAAGGGCGGCTAATCATTTAGAAATGAGAGGCATGAAGGGAAAAATTAGTTTAATTGCCTCTGGCGGGCTACTAGTACCCGGCCATTTTTTAAAAGTACTCGCCCTCGGAGCGGATGCAGTCTATGTAGGATCAGCTATGTTATTTACCGTCTCACACCCTCAATCATTAAATGCCCTTCCATTTGAACCTCCCACTCAAGTTGTTTGGAATCAAGGGAAATTCAAGGATCAATTTAAGATTGAAGAAGGCGTAAAATCGGCGGAGAAATTTCTAACAGCAAGTATTGAAGAAATAAAAATGGCATTAAGGGCAATGGGAAAACGATCTTTAAAAGAGTTATCTAAAAGGGATTTGGTTTCCTACGATGAATTGACCGCCAAAATGATTGGAATTCCATTTTCCTTTGAACCATGGGAAGAAAAGCAAGGACATTTACCATCATAGAAAAGCCTATCCCCATTTACTGTACGAATATTGGAGAAATGACTATGCCGAACCTATTATTTTATCTGACTTTTACAATGGTGACCCTATTATTTATCGTGTTGGTATTCATGCTCATCTGCTGGCGCTGGATGATGAAACTCATAGTGAAAAAGGCCGGAAAAATTATTTTATCTGACAGTTATCAAGAAAATGTGATGGAGTTGATGCCGGGACTCAGGCATATGGGCATTCAGAATATGATAGAAAATAGCCTTCGTGCAGAAACAGGGACTGTCTTGGATCGTCCTCTTGGCGGCTCTTCTAAAAAATGGCCGAATTTGGATCCCATTACCTTTATCCCTGCACAGACCTCACCATTTCCGGTCAATGGTGAGGAAGATGTAGATATATCTGTTACCATTGGGCCAAAGGCAAAAAAACCAATGGATATAAAAATTCCACTTATGATTAGTGGCATGGGTTACGGGATTTCACTTAGTGAACAAGCAAGGCTATCTTTAGCAAAAGCAGCTAAAAAGACCGGAACGGCGATTAATTCAGGGCAAGGTGGAATCTTACCCGAAGAATTAGACGCTGCTGGAAAGTATATTTTACAATTTTCTAAAACAGATTGGGCAAAGGAAGAACATTTATTTAACCGTGCAGACATGATAGAAATTAAATTAGGCCAGGGTGCATTAGCTGGAATGGGAAGAAAAATCCCTCCACAAAATTTAACAGGTCGTGCTCGCGAAGTAATGGGGCTTAAGGAAAATGAGGACGCGGTCATTTATGAAAACTTTTATGAAAATCAAACGCTAATAGACTTAAAACTACTTGTGGAGGAGCTTCGCGTAAGATCAGGCGGTGTTCCTATAGGAGCCAAAATTGGTGCAGGTGGAAAAATTGAAGAAGATATTGATCATTTGATCTTAATGGGAATTGATTTTATAGCAATTGACGGCGGTCAAGCAGCCATGCACGGTGCACCACCTATATTATATGATGACTTTGGAATCCCGACATTACATGCGGTAGTTAGAGCTGTGAATCATCTAGAAAAAAGAAAGATGAAGGGAAAGATTAGTTTAATCGTTTCTGGAGGCCTTTTAGTACCCGGTCATTTTTTGAAAGTGCTTGCACTTGGGGCTGACGCTGTATATTTAGGCTCTGCCATGTTGTTTGCTCTTGCTCATGATCAAGTATTGAATGCCCTCCCATTTGAACCTCCTACACAAGCTATATGGTATGATGGCAAGTTTAAGGATCAATTTAAAACCGAAGAAGGGGAAAAAACAGCTGAAAAATTCTTAACTGCTAGTGTAGAAGAAATGAAAATGGCATTAAGAGCAATAGGAAAACGATCTTTAAAAGAGTTGTCAAAAAAGGATTTAGTTTCCTATGATGAATTAACGGCTAAAATGGTTGGAATTCCGTTTTCCTTTAGACCATGGGAAGACAAGCAACAATCGTAAACGAAGATCTCTATCTTTCTATAGATCATAAATGACTTGTAAAAAGTATGAACTATCCTAGTAAAAATGTTTTGTGGTATGATAATTAAATTGTTTACTACCTTGTTTCACATTAACATTCAACTAGGAAAAGAGGTATTTATGTACTCTACTGAATTATCCAAGCGACATTGGTTGCTCATCTTTACACTTTCTTTATTAACATTTGTTCTCGGAACAAGCGAATTTGTTATCGTCGGGATCTTAACCGATATTTCCTCAGGTCTCCATATAGCAAATGCAAAAGCAGGGACACTTGTTTCTGCGTTTGCCATTACGTTTGCTATTGCCACACCGCTCGTGATGAGCGTAACAAGTCATTTTCCTAAGCGTAAATGGATGTTGTTTTTAATAGGATCGTTCATCATCCTGAATGCTTTCTGTGTGATTTCGACGAACTACATCATGCTCCTTATACTTCGGATGCTGACGGCGATTGTAACAGGAGTTTTAATCTCCCTTGCCATGATTGTTGCAAGTGAAACCATTCCAAGCCCCAAACGAGGACTTGCTATATCATTTGTTTTCGGTGGCTTTACTCTTGCAAACGTGGTTGGAGTACCAATTGGAACTGCCATCGCTGAATGGTATAACTGGAATGCAACCTTTCTGTTAACAACTTTTCTGGGGGGAATTGCGTTTTTGGCATCTTTCTTCATTTTGCCTAAGCGGCTCAGTCAATTTCGAAGTTCCATGCGTGATCAATTTTCTTTGTTGACACACCCGCGAATCTTAATGGCATTTTTCATTCCATCTTTAGGATTTGGAGCGACGTATGCCGTTTATACGTACCTTGTACCGATCCTGAATGGAATGGAAGCACCGAATAATTTAATCAGTTTGATATTGTTTGGATACGGATTTATTTCGATATTCAGCAACATACTTGCTGGTAAAATTGCCAGCTTCAATGCGATTGGTCGCCTTCGCATTGTTTTTATTGTCCAAGCAATCGTTCTGGTCAGTTTATATTGGACGACAAATAATTTGCTCTTTGGATTGATTAACATTGGCTTGATGTCATTAATGGCCATCCTTTTAACGACATCTACCCAGCTTTATTTGATTGACCTTGCAGGCATTTATCAGCCAAAAGCGACAGGACTCGCTGCTTCTCTGATGCCAGTCGCAAGCAATGTCGGAATTGCCTTGGGTTCCGCAGTAGGTGGAATGGTTTACCATCAAGGGAATTTGATGAGTGTGACATTGGTCGGCGGATTGATTGCTATCTTAGCAAGTCTTTTAACTTTTCTAAGCCATCACTTAGACCAAAAACAAACAAAACCCGCATAAGTTTCATGCGGGTTTTTTGGAATAACCTTTAAATAAAATTAGCACACTCTATTAAAGAAGAAAGGCTGTGCTCCTTAAATCTCGCTTTTATTTTCCTTCTAGCTCATGGCTGCTGTTAGAGTTTCATTTGCACCATACCACTGAGTATGGTGAATATACCCATTCCTATACAAATCAAGCAGACAGTTCTTAACTTCTTTTTGGATGATTTAAGGAAATATAATGAAATTCCTAATAAGACCAAAAGAATACCTATTATTATACTAGACAGATAAAATAGTGGTGCGAGGTTTTCAAGAGCATGATCTATTTGATTTTCAATTTTTTGTTCCATATTTCTCATACCTCCATGCAGTTAATCTTTCTTGTGATTATGTTGATGACAAGAACACTTATTAATAAAAGAATTATTGTAAAAATAATGATTGGACTATCCGCAGATATAGATCCTGCAACGACGTTACTTAGTAGAGAGCAAAGCAAGACTGAAGATATAATAGTGGTCGGTATAGATTTTTTTATAAAGCCGAGTGCCATAGAAATAATACCAACACTAACTGCAGAAATAGACATATAAAATGTGGTTTTGGCAGCCCTGCTTATAATTTCAAAAGTGATGTTTCCATCTACGACTGGGGAAATGGATTCGCTAATACCAAAAATAATAAATATACTTATGCATGAGGTGATCATTGCAGTTGCCACAAATAGTGAAACGACAGCAATTTTTGCCAGAAAAACTTTTCTTCTGCTGACTGGGTATGAGAATAGCAGAGTAGTGCGTTTCCCTGAATATTCTTCAATTATTATTTTTGAAAACATTACAGATGATAATAAGCTGAAGGCAAACATACATATTGTGCTAAATAATGGAATGATATTTTCATATCCTGCAAACATTTTCATGTCCGGATCTTTTGGCTCAATCTTTGGAGCATAGGCGAATAGATATATTATTCCTAACATACAGATTCCAATGATAGAGGCAGAAATAATGTATGTACGAATATTTGTCTTTTTCAATTCAAGTTTCAATAGGTTAATCATTTCGTTTCATTCCTCCATTCACAATACTAAAAAAATATTCTTCTAAGCCATCTGCAAAATCCTTTTCGATATAGGCTAACTCTATTTCTTCAACAATGCTACCATCTACGATAATTCCTATAACATCTGAGATTTGTTCGATTTCACTTAAAATATGGCTGGAAACAAGTATAGTCATATCATGTTTTTTTACAAGGTCTTGAAAAAGCTCCCTCATTTCCCGTATTCCCACTGGATCTAGCCCGTTAATCGGTTCATCCAAAATTAAAAGTTTTGGATGATGGATGATTGCTCTTGCAATCCCTAAACGCTGACGCATACCTAGAGAAAATTGAGAAACGGGTTGATTACCTATATTATGTAACCCAACTATTCCTAACGTTTTTTGAATATCTGTATTTTGAATACCCATATAGGAAAGATGAATTTCTAAATTTTCAATAGCGGATAAATGTTCATAAAAAATGGGAGTTTCTATCATACTTCCTACATCCCTTAGAATACGGTTTTTACCAATCTGAATATCTTCACTGAAAATTTCTATGCGTCCGGCAGTGGACTGAAGTAATCCTAATAGCAGTTTAAAAATTGTTGTTTTTCCAGCTCCATTTACGCCCAATAGTCCATAAACTCTTCCTTTTGCAACAGTCATGTTACAATTTCTTATGACTTCTTTTTGATTGAAGGTCTTTACTAATCCAGATACTTTTACAGCAGATTCATAATCCATATCAATTCCTCCTAAAGTGTTACATACATTTAAATGTATGTATATGTGTAAAAGTAAACTGCCCAAAGGCAGTCCACTTAGATATTTAAAATAGATTCATGAAATTTTTTAAGAGTATCAAGTATCTGGTCATCAATCACTGGGAGTCCGATACTATTAAATAATTCTTGTAAATGTTTTGCTTTTAATAGATATTCCTCCGTGTCCACTGAAAAGATAATAGGACTTAACCAAATATTGGTCAATAACATAAATGTTTCAGATGCCTGCTTAGGATATTGAACAGAAATAGACCCATCCATTACCCCTTCATCGATAAAGGCGAGTATATCAGGAGCCCCTGAATTTACACAATCCTGTAATTGTTTGGCAATCAATTTGGGATTGTTTAGGATTGTTGGGATCGTTTTAACGGCTTCTAATTGTCCAATATTTTCAAATGACAGTAAAAATGCCATTCTCAACTTTTCTAGTCCGTTTAATCCAGAAATATTTTTAGACCTTTTGAACGGGTCGTTTTCAGTTGCCAGTCGATTGAGAACAGCTTGAATTATATCCTCTTTAGATTTAAAGTGATGGTAAAATGCACCTCTGGTTAAATCCCCTAAATCATCTACAATATCCTGAATGGTAGTTTCTTCCCATCCCTTTTCCACAAACAACTTTGTTGCTGTGTCCAAGATTCTTTTTACTGTTATTTCTGGATATTTATTTCTTGGCAAGATGCTACCCTCCATACATACATTTATATGTATGTATAATATCCCTTATTAATAAAAATGTAAAGTATTACTAGCAGAAAATTTGAATAGAGGTTTTTATACAATATCGGTAAAGGTGAGGCTGGAAGCTACCACCGCATGAATTATAATTATGACTTCAGTTGCTGTACACTTCACATGTTAAAATGTATAAAAATATTCATGTAAGAAGTTTAATTAAAAACCTCATTTACTTATGATACGGTTCACCGTAATGTATCTAAATGAGAACAATTTACGATTAAATTCCTCCACTCTGGCACACAGGAAATTTTTACTATACAATTCAATTAAGGAAAAGTAAAAAGTGTGGTGATTGCCTTGTTTAAGTTATTGCTAATAGAAGATGATAAAACATTGTTTAATGAAATCAAAGAAAGATTGACTGGGTGGTCTTACGATGTTTATGGTATTGATGATTTTAGTAAAGTGATTCAAGAATTTACAATCATAAAACCTGATTTAGTCATTATTGATATTCAATTGCCAAAATTTGATGGGTTTCATTGGTGTCGAATGATTCGATCCATTTCGAACGTTCCCATTCTATTTTTATCTTCACGTGATCATCCTACCGATATGGTGATGTCTATGCAGCTTGGAGCGGATGACTTCATTCAAAAGCCATTTCATTTTGATGTTCTCATTGCTAAGATACAGGCGATTCTTCGCCGAGTATATAATTACAATAATGAACCAATTTCACTTAAAGCATGGTGCGGTGCAACAGTAGATTTTGAAAAAAATACTGTTGCAAATGACTCAGGTTCAATTGAGCTTACAAAGAATGAAATTTATATCTTAAAACTTCTTATTGAACAAAAGAATAAAATTGTGAGTCGAGAAGAATTAATCAAAAGCTTATGGGATGATGAGCGCTTTGTGAGTGATAATACCTTAACTGTCAATGTAAACCGGTTACGAAAAAAACTGGAGGAGCTTGGCTTAGGACAGTATATTGAAACAAAGGTTGGTCAAGGTTATCTCGCTAAAGAAGAGGAAAATTTTAGATGATTAAAAAATATTTAATTGAAAGGCTCGGCTGGATTATTCTATTTTTATTTCTACAATTATTTATCATCCTTGTCTCTTATTTTGATCCAACAATCCCGTTAGATCCTATCGTCTATATTGTCTTTTTATCATTGATTATTTTCACCATATTTTTAATTATCCGCTACAATAAGGAAACTAAATTTTATAAAAGTATAGAAGCGTGGGAAAACAATCTTGATTTAACGAGTATTTCTACTCCAGAGAGTCCTTTTGAAAAAATTATTGAGAATAGTGTTACGAATCAGACTGAATTGTTGAAACAGATTGCTTCACAAAATCTGATGTCCTTAGAGCTGGAGAAAGATGAATTATTATCTTGGATTCATGAAGTTAAAACACCGTTAACCGCTATGCGATTAATGATTGATCGATTAGAAAATGAAACAATGAAAGCTCATTTGATTTATGAATGGTTACGAATTCATCTACTACTTGATCAGCAGCTTCACCAAAAACGTATACCATTTATTGAAAATGATTTATATATTGAGAATACAGATTTAAAAGCCTTAATCATTAAGGAAATTAAAGATTTACAATCATGGTGTATTCAAAAAGGAATTGGCTTTGATTTACATATTGAGGTTAACGAAGTCCTTAGCGATGCCAAATGGCTGGCTTTTATCATCAGACAGCTTTTAACAAATGCCATAAAATATAGCGAGGCATCCGATATCATCATAAAGAGTTACCAAAAAAAGGAACAAACAATCCTTGAGGTAGAGGACTTTGGACGCGGCATTGACCTAAAGGATCTACCGCGCATATTTGATAAAGGCTTTACATCAACGGCAAAACATCAAGATAATGCTGCAACAGGCATGGGATTATATTTAGCAAAAAAAGTAGCAAAGCCATTATTAATAAATATAGATGTACATTCAAAATTAGGAATTGGTACAACTTTCACTTTAATCTTTCCAAAAAGAAATCAATTCCTAAATATCACAGGCATGTGACAAAATTGTCACATGCTTTTATTATTTGTATGGTCAATCAAAGGAATCGGACAGCGAAGCCCTCTATAATAAAAATATCAAATCAAGAGGTGTGGGATATGAATATTTTAGAAGCAACAAAAATTCATAAAAGCTATGGTAATAAATTTAACAAACAAGACGTACTGAAGGGTCTAGATGTTAGCATTAAAAATGGGGAATTTGTGAGTATCATGGGTGCATCGGGTTCAGGGAAAACAACCTTACTTAATATTCTTTCCTCAATTGATAAGGTTAGTAACGGGTCAATTTATATCGAAGGAAAAGAAATGACAGCCATGAAAGAAAAGCAATTAGCAGAATTCCGAAAAAATCATTTAGGTTTTATTTTTCAAGAATATAACTTATTAGATACCCTAACAGTCAAAGAAAATATTCTATTACCATTATCGATTACAAAAACAGCCAAGAGAGAAGCAGATGAGAAATTTAATACATTGGCTAAAGAGCTCGGCATTTATGATATAAAAGATAAATATCCAAATGAAATTTCCGGTGGTCAAAAACAGCGTACATCTGCAGCTCGAGCCTTTATTCATGAACCAAGCATTATTTTTGCTGACGAACCAACGGGGGCGCTTGATTCAAAATCAGCTTCCGATTTGTTAAACAAACTAAGCGATTTAAATCAAAAACGAAACGCCACTATACTAATGGTCACTCATGATGCAGTTGCAGCCAGCTATTGCAGCCGGGTCATATTTATTAAGGATGGCCAAATTTATACTCAATTAACGAAGGGTGAGGAATCGAGACAGGATTTCTTTCATGACATCATGAAAACACAAGGTGTATTGGGCGGGGTGCAAAATGAGCATTAATCATCTCATCCTTCAAAACTTGAAAAAGAATTTGAAAAATTATTATCTCTATGTTTTTGCCCTAGTTTTTACAGTGGCACTGTATTTTGCCTTTGTCACGCTGCAATTTGATCCTGCAATGGATGAAACAAAAGGTTCGATTAAAGGGGCAGCTGCAATCAAGACAGCTTCCGTCTTACTCGTTGCGATTGTCTCCATTTTTCTTTTATACGCCAATAACATTTTTATTAAACGACGCAGTAAAGAAATTGGTTTATTTCAGTTAATAGGGATGACAAAAAGCAGAATTTTTCGCATTCTTACACTTGAAAATTTTATTCTATATTTTGGTTCCTTACTCATTGGAATCTTTATCGGGTTTTCTATTTCAAAATTAATCATGATGATCCTATTTAAAATTACCGGTGTTGAGGACGTCGCCACATTAAGATTTTCAACAGAAGCATTGATTCAAACTGTTGTTGTTTTTACTATAATCTATTTCTTTATCATGTTGATAAATTTTTTATTTATTAAAAGACAAAGTATCTTATCTCTATTTAGAGTTCTTTCATCGACAGAAGAAAAAGTTAAAAAAGTGTCTTTTTTTGAAATGATCTACGGAATTTTAGGGATCTTAATGATCCTTATAGGCTATTATATTTCATCCAAATTATTTGGTGGGGACTTTACAACAATGAATGAACTATTCTTAGCCATGATCTTCATTTTAGCATCTGTTATTATCGGGACTTATCTTTTTTACAAAGGATCTGTTCGATTTATCTTTTTTGTTATACGAAAAAAGAAAGATGGTTATTTAAATATTAATGAAGTATTGTCTCTTTCATCTATTATGTTTCGGATGAAATCAAATGCTTTACTATTAACCATTATTACGACCGTATCCGCACTTGCTATCGGCTTGTTATCCTTAAGCTATATTTCGCACTACTCAGCAGAAAGATTAGCCCAAGATAATGTGGTTGCTGATTTTTCAATGACAAATAAACAGGATGCTGAAAGCTTTAAAGAAGCATTAAAAGAAAATGAAATTAAGTATAACGAAAAAATGATTGATGTCATTCAAGTACATGCTAACTTAGAAAATATAACGGAAACAAAATTAGAGGGGCTGAATTCTGATCCAAGGAATATGACTATTCCTGTCATCAGTGACAAGGCCGTCACTAATGTTGATTTATCTGCAGGGGAAACCCTTTTTACAGGTTATAATGATTTACTACAAAAATTTATGCCACTAAAAAGTTCAGGTCAAATCGAATTAAAAGGGAAAAATGAAGTGATACCGCAAAAATATTTAGGCTTAAGGAAGGAATACATCATATCATACTATTTTACAAGCGGTGGATTACCTGTCGCAATTGTGGATGAAACTGTTTTTGAGCGATTAACAAAAGACCTTAACCCAGAGCTTCAAAAAGAATCGACTCTTTATATTGGAATTGATTTGCAGGAGGAAGCCAATATAGAAGAAGCTAATGATCTTTTTCAAAATATGACTTTTAATGGTAAAAATAATTCACTTCTAGAAATGAGCAATAATCAGAAAAGAAACATGGGTCTTATCATGTTTATCGTTGGATTTTTAGGATTAACCTTTTTAGTTACATCTGGATGTATTTTATACTTTAAACAAATGGATGAAAGCGAAGAAGAAAAGCCGAACTATACCATATTAAGAAAACTTGGATTTACACAAGGTGACTTGTTAAGAGGCATTCAAGCTAAGCAAATCTTTAATTTCGGTATCCCTTTAGTCATTGGCTTAACCCATAGTTATTTTGCAGTAAAATCCGGATGGTTCATGTTTGGTACTGAATTGTGGACACCGATGATGATTGTCATGTTATTATATACCGCATTATACTCAATTTTCGGTATACTATCTGTACTCTATTACAAAAAAGTAATAAAAGAAGCACTATAATAATAGAAAATAATAAAGCTCCAGTCCAATATGGCTGGAGCCCAATTTATAATTATCTCATACTTTTTAAGCTTTTACATTCAGCTGTTAAAAACCTCATTTACTTATGATACGGTTCCCCACGATTAATCCGAAACGCTCGATAAATCTGTTCAACGAGTATGAGCCTCATCAATTGATGGGGGAAGGTCATCCGTGAAAAGGAAAGCTGCTCATTCGACCGTTTGATTACTTCCTCACTCAAGCCCAGCGATCCGCCAATCACGAAGGCGATTTTACTTTTTCCATAGGTTGCAAGTTTATCTAGTGAATCCGCTAGTTCTTCGGATGATCCTAGTTTGCCTTGAATCGCTAGTGCAATGACATATGTATCTTGGCTAATCTTTGCTAAAATTCGTTCGCCTTCTTTTTGCTTTACTTGCACCATTTCAAGGTCACTTAATACTTCTGGTGCTTTTTCATCAGGAACTTCAATCACGTCTACCTTTGCATAAGCTGTCAGCCGTTTTAAATATTCCTCAATACCTTGCTTTAAATATTTTTCTTTTAATTTGCCAACCGTAATAATGGAGATATTCACAATCCACAGCCCTTTTCAACTTTATTACAAACAGTTTACAAACAAGATATCCACAGAAGTTATCCACATATTCACACTTTCTATCCACATCTTGTATGAAATCACTTGTTCGCCACAACATATGTAGCTTGATTTTGACAATATTCACAGTGTGTTGATAAGTTATCCCCATCTATTTTCGATAAAACAGGAAATGTCTCAAATTGATCCACAATATCATCTAAGGCAATATCCACATGTTCCTCACAACTATAAATCATTTTCATCCGTCAACCTTTCTTACACGTATTATTTAATATTATTGTTTGCAGGAGAAGCAACTGCCATACAAGTTCCCTCAATAACCTATAAATAATACCACAAATAAAAACAGGAAGGTGACTTGTTCCTTCCTGTTTTTTATCGAACATTATTGGGTTGTATCTCCTGATAAGGTTAAAGTCGTTTGCTTCAACTTTCCATCGCGATAAAATTTAATCTTCAATTGCTCGCCAATTTTCTTTTTCTGGTATAAATGCTTCCGAAGATCAATGACGTCATTAATTTTTTCCCCATCCATCTCAACAATAACATCTAATTCTTGTAAACCGGCTTGCGCCGCTGGAGAATTCGGTACAACTTGCCTTAAAGCAACGCCATAATTGATATCTCGAGGTAATTTCAACGCTTCTTCTTGGTAGTAGGCAGGAATTTCAGAGACTGATTTTAAATCGACGCCCATATAAGGACGCTTAACGGATCCAAACTTTTCAAGGTCATCAATGATCGGCCGTGCTGAGTTAATAGGAATCGATAAACCAATTCCTTCAACAGCATTTTGGGCAATCTTCATGGAGTTAATTCCAACAAGCTGGCCTGCAATATTAATCAATGCCCCGCCGCTGTTACCAGGATTGATTGCCGCATCTGTTTGCAATACTTCAGCATTCCAGTCAATGATCCCATCTTGATTAATATCAACAGGAATCGTCCGCTTCAGTCCAGAGATGATTCCTTGTGTGACGGACCCTGAGAAGGTTGCACCAAGCGGATTTCCGATCGCGATGACCGGTTCTCCCATTTTTAAACTATCCGAATCACCAAACTCAGCAACCTTTTTAATCTTAGCTGCATCAACCTCGAGCACCGCTAAATCCGTCCAAACATCACTGCCTAGCAGTTTAGCTGGAATCTTTGTCCCATCGCTAAAGCTTACTTCTAGCTTAGTTGCTCCTTCAACCACATGGTGATTCGTGACAACGTAAGCCTTTCCGCCTGCTTTCTTATAGACCACACCTGAGCCTGTTCCGGCTGCTTCTTCCTCTGAGGCCGCTTCATCATCTGACCAAAAGTTTGATGACTGGATGTTATTAATTCCGACAACGGCATCGGCCGCCTTCTCAACTGCTTTCGTTGTGTTTGTGTTCACATCATAGGAAATCTGTTTTTGAGTGAAATTTTGATTCTGATTATTATTATTGGTAGTTGATTCTAATGTCTTGTTTTGATTTGTTTCAATTTGATAGGGAAGAATCCCGCGATTTGATAGGGCAGGAATAGAAATAATAACAAGAATGGCTCCAAGAATCGCCCCAACAACACTGGCAAGGAATATTCCGCCTCTATTTCCTTTCTGTTCCCTGAAGCGGTTTTGTGATTGATCATCATAATAACCCACTTTACACCATTCCTCACTTTCCGAAAGATTGCTACCTTTTATTTTGGCTTATAATTACAATTATACTCGCTCTTATTTAAATTACTAATTAATTACTATGTATTAATAAAAACTTACGACTTTGTTCATAGATTTTTAATAAATCGCTTCTTTAATATTGCATGTTGACTTCCGCTTCAGGATGCTCGCTTTCCGGGGCGGGAGTTGAGCCTCCTCGGCACAACGCACCTGTAGGGTCTCAACTTTCCCGCTGCTCCCGTAGGAGTCTCGCACCTTCCGCTCCAATCAACATGGTGCCAAAAAAAGAACGAGGTACCTGGAATAAGGCACCTCGTTCTTTTAAATAGACTACACAGCTGTTAATGCTGTTGGTATTTTCGGGTCTGTATCATAGAGGCTGAATTGTTCGCCGACAATTAGACCTCGCTCTTGAAGGGTTTGAGAAACTGCCATTTTAGCTAAGTCCTTCATGTTATTATCTGCGCTTAAATGGGCAAGATAAATTCGCTTGGTTTGATCGCCAATGACATCACTCATTGCTAAAGCTGCATCCTCATTGGAAACATGGCCGACATCACTTAAAATCCTACGTTTAATATTCCAAGGATATCTGCCCATCCGCAGCATCTGCACATCATGATTGGATTCAAAAATATACACATCGGCATTTGAAATGGTTCCCTTCATTCGGTCACTAACATAGCCCGTGTCCGTGATAAGGACGAGTTTTTTACCAGAATGGTGGAATACGTAAAACATCGGCTCCGCCGCATCATGTGATACTCCAAATGACTCGATATCAACAGAACCAAAACTCTTCACTGTTTCCATATTAAAAACAAATTTTTGTTCCGTTGGAATGGCACCAACAGAACTTTCCATTGCCCGCCATGTTTTTTCGTTCGCATATACAGGCAAATGGTATTTACGAGCAAGAATACCGATCCCTTTAATATGGTCACTGTGTTCATGCGTCACAAATATTCCGGAAAGCTTGCTAATATCACGATCAATTTGTCCAAAAAGTGCCTCCATTTGCTTTCCGCTAAACCCTGCATCCACAAGAAACGAATGCTCATCAGACTCTACATATAGAGCGTTTCCTGTACTCCCGCTTGCAAGAATGCTATAACTTAAAGACATACGATTTCACTCCACTTTACTTTTTTCATCGCTGTTAAATTGAATAATCTGCCCTTCAAATGCGTTTACAAATAGGCTCTCCTTGCCATCAACCTCAAAGCGCCATGTAGGTGCTAAAACTTGGGAAGCCGCCAACTGAATGAGTGTGGAATAACCAAGCTCAATCTTGGTGATATTGCTCTTCGACTTCAACATTCCCTTCTGATGCAAGGTTTCAATCGCCTTTAACGGCGCCAAAATTTCTTCCTTGGCCGTTAACTTTTCCATTTCCACCAGGTAGGTCTGATCATAGGAGACAATCTGGTTCTTATCACCGATTTTAAATGTAATCATCCCATTTATATTTTTAAATAAAGGGACATTCTCTGCGGTCTGAAAATAAGTGATGGATTGATCCTTGTCACTTTTCTCCCCATATTGATAATCCTCACCAAAAAGGACATTGTCATTTATAAAAGTGGACAGCTCGGCCGGTTCAAATTTTGCCGTGATCTTAATCGGCTTCTCTAGTGTGACATGGAGCGTTGTCGTTCCCGTACCCCTTATGTCCTCAGATTTTCCTTTCAGCTTATCAGTATCAACCTGAGTAAACACCTTAGGCTTTGCACTAAGATACTGGGCTTTAATCGGGTCCTTAGGAAAGTCTTTATACGTGATCTCATCTGCTTTTAACTTTTCTTCAAACGAGGCCTCAGAAATGACCTCATACTTATTAGCATCACGGATTTTCATGAATTGGTATAAGAGATACACATCTAAGATTAAGAAGGTGATAATAAAAATAGTTTTTATCTTACTCCAATCCATGCTGTGATCCTCCTAGGTCTTCCATCGTAATCTGTCCCCATGATTTACCATAGCGATAGAACCAGGCAGGTTCTAAGATGATTAGTTTATTCTCCTTTGAATCTCGTTCCATTCGATAGCCCAGGATCATATCCTCAAGAAGGCTCGGTTTAAAATTCTTCTTGTTTTGTAAAAATTTCAAAGCATCGTGCCCTGAAGGACGGGTCACCTTTACCATCTCTGTGGTTAATGGGAGTTCAAGCGCTATATTTGGACGAATATACTTATTGATTTCATCGCGGCCCCAAACCTCACTAATTTCAGTCATGCCATTTCCATTAAAGACAGGATAGCCGTCCATACTATATAAACGGAAAGTGACGGTATGGGTGTACTCATTTTTATCAACATAGCGATACGGGTCTGTCCAACCGCCATGTTGATTGACAAAATCAATGCTTCGTTTCACTAAATCATATGAAGTGTTGATAAAATTCTCTTCTACAGTCGGATTGACGTACCTAAGAAGATTACTTTCAAAATTCACCGTCATTTTACTAGAATCGTTTGTGTACTCTTCGCCTGATGGGACAAAGCTCTTTTGTACAAAACTAGGGTCGCTAAAAAGGGCTTCTTTGAATTCTTCAGAATCAAGGGTAACAGGCAAATATTTATAGGTTGTCATCTCTGTGGCCGCCTCAGGCAGGAAAATGGTCCGTTTTTCAGATGCTTGAAAAGCAAAATAACGCGGGTATTTCGTTGCCTTCAAATAAAAATTGCGGTTAAACTCACTTAAATTTGCAGAAGAGATGTGACTAATATAAACCTGTTGATTCTCGGTGGAAACAAAATAAACAATTCCATTTTCCTTTGCGGAATTCTCTGTATTAATAATGATTCGATTGAAGTTGAAGGTAGGTATCTTTTTTCCTTCAATATTTAATACACTACGATATAACTCTATTGGAACCTCTCCCGGAAAGATAATTTCCGTATTGCCGCTATCATGGATTAACTTCTTGATGTCCTTGACCTCATTCGTATATTTTTTCACATCAAAGAAAGCCCAACGGCTGAGTTCCTTAATTACCTTTTCCATATCAGCTGTGTTATTCGTTCCGTAATGCTGACCTTTTATATGGTAAAGCAATAGATCAGGTCTAATAATTTTTTGGACCTCTTGTTTTTCACTTAACGAGACCTCTTTTACATTATCGCTGCTTTCCATTGTTTCATAGTTCGGTTGGTACGTCCAAAGGTTCCAAGTTAACAATATACTGACCAGGACTAGTACGATTAGAATCCATGATTTAATATTTTCGTATCTCATGACCAATCATCCTCTTCAGAACGTTCATATGGGAGTGAAAAGGAGATCTTTGTTCCTTTTCCTTCCTCACTTGTTGCCCAGATTGCCCCGCCATGAGCATTAACCATTTCCTTTGCAATTGCCAAGCCTAGACCTGTACCGCCTAATTTCCGCGTTCTCGCTTTATCGACACGATAAAAGCGGTCAAAAATATTTTTAATATTCTCTTTTGGAATGCCAACCCCTTGGTCTGATATGCTCACAATAATTTTATCGTCCATTTCTTTAATCGAAAAAGTGACTTGACCGCCTTCAGGCGAGTACTTTAAGGCATTGGAAATAATATTGTATAAAACCTGTGTCATTTTATCTTCATCAACTTCAACAAAGATCGCTTGCTTAGGCAGCTTTCGTTTAAAAGAAACGTTTTGTTCCTTTGACATTTCGAACCTGTCGATGATGCGGTCAAAGAAATCAACAAAGTTAACCCACTCAATCGTCAGTCGATAATCCGTACTATCCATTTTTGAAAGCTGGAGCAGGTCATTCACTAGACGAATCATTCGTTCCGTTTCAGTCCGCGTCACTTCTAAAAAGTTCGGCGCAATCTCCTCATCACGCCAGGCGCCATCTGCGAGGGCCTCTAAGTAACTCCTCATCGTTGTCAACGGTGTCCGCAATTCATGGGATACGTTGGCGACAAACTCTCTCCGTTCCGCATCTATTTTTTCTTGGTCGGTAATATCATGCAGAACGGCAATTAAGCCATTGACAAAGCCCGTCTCTTTTTGAATCACGGAGAAATTGGCACGAAGAAAATAACGTTCTTTCTTCGTACTATAGTCTAAAATAATCGAATCCTTTTCTTCCAATAAGTCCTCAAAGGAATTGGTATCGTCTAAATCTAGTAAGTCTACTATGGGCTGCGTCAGCACTGTTTCACGTGAAACATTCAGCATCTCCGCCGCAGGCTCATTAATCAAGATCACCCGGCCTTTCCGGTCGGTGGCGATAACACCATCGGTCATATAAGACAAAACAGTGGAAAGTTTTCTTCGTTCCCCTTCGGTCATAGCCTGTGCTTCCTGCAGTTTCTTCGTTAAATTGTTAAAGGTAATCGCCAGAGTTCCAATTTCATCATTTCCATATACTTTAACTTTTCTTGAAAAATTACCCTTGGTCATCGCTATCGCCTGCTTTTTCATATCAGCAATCGGTCTAGTGATAGTTTGGGCTAACAAGATGCCCAGCAGAGCAGTAATGGATAGAGCAATTGCTGTACCAGTGGCAAAAATCTTATTAATGGTTTTCATTTGTTCAAAAACATTTTCAATTTTAGCTACCAAGTAAATGGCACCGATAACCTTTTTTCCTGACTTAATCGGTGTAGAGAGGACCCAAATCCTGTGTCCGGTTTGTTCATCGATATTAATGGAACTTTGATCCTCTTCCAATACCATCGATTGCTTCACTTGAAGTTTGGTGGTCCGTTGACCAACCACGCCTTGGTTACTTGGATGGGAGGTACCCAGAATTTTTAGGGAGTTGTTTTCAATTACTTGAACTTCTGAAATATCACCTGCATCAAAGTCCCTAAGGATTTTTTTGATATCTTCTTCGAGTGTTGGATCTTCAGGCGTTCTCTCCTTCTCCATTTCCTCGACAATATTATAGGCAAGCAAATCCACCCTCTGTTTTAACGATGTTTGGAAGTTGGTTCGTAATGTTTCCTCCAACTGTTTAACAAAATAAACACCGATAATTTGCATGGCCACTAATATAAGGAGGACATAGATGATAACGAACTTTACGTGTATAGAGCGAAAGAAACCAACCTTCTTCATTCCTTTTACTCCTGTTCAGGATTGCGCAAATAGTATCCTACCCCGCGCCGTGTCACAATCCAAGTCGGATGGCTAGGACTGTCCTCAATTTTTTCCCGCAATCTTCTCACTGTTACATCGACTGTTCTTACATCACCATAGTAATCGTAACCCCAAACGGTTTGTAAAAGGTGTTCCCTTGTCATCACTTGGCCGATATGTTTCGCTAAATAGAATAGCAATTCAAATTCACGGTGGGTCAACTCAATCGTTTCACCGCGTTTTGAAACGATATAGGCATCTGGATGAATGGTCAGTGATCCTATCTCAATTTCATTCGTTTCAGATTCAGCTTCTGCCGGTGTCAGAATTTGTTGATGACGACGTAAATTAGCCTTAACGCGAGCAATTAGTTCTCTTGTGCTAAACGGTTTCGTCACATAATCATCGGCACCCAACTCAAGTCCTAAGACTTTATCAATTTCGGAGTCCTTGGCGGTCAGCATAATAATCGGCATTTCATATTTCTTACGGACTTCACGGCATACTTCCATCCCGTCTCGTAAGGGAAGCATAATATCTAAAAGGATTAAGTCTGGCTGTATTTCTTCAACCAATTCAAGTGCTTCATTCCCGTCATAAGCACAATAGACAACGTATCCTTCTTTTTTTAAGTTAAATTGCAGAATATCAGCAATTGGTTTTTCATCATCAACAACAAGAATTTTCTTTTCCATACATTTGCTCCTTTTCAATTTTTTATTTTCATCTATTTAATCAAATAGGACTAGGAGTCATAACTATACTATTTTACTGTATCATGTTATTCATATAAATTCACCTATTACCATTTGGTAAGACTGGAAGATTAAAAAAGCGCAAGCGCCTTGCTCAGGGGCTTATGACCCCGAGCCCCTAGGCGCTGGAGCTGGACTCAGAGAACTATTTCAAATTATCCATAATTAATTTTTGTGTATCCATAATAAAAGCCTCTAGCATTAAGCTAGAGACTCATCTTTTATCTTAAATAAGAAAGTGGGTTTACCAAGCTGCCGTTTTTATAGACTTCAAAATGCAAGTGAACACCAGTAGCATCTCCGGTAGCCCCCATAATTCCAATGGCGGAACCCTTGGAAACCTTCTGACCTACGTGAACCTTAAGCGATGACATATGCCCATAAAGGGTACGGTAACCATTTCGATGGTCAATTACAATTTTATTACCATAACCGCCCCCCCAGCCTGCAGAAACAACCACGCCATTATCAGCTGCCTTGATGGTTCTGTTGCTTGGTCTAGCAATATCAATCCCTTTGTGCATTCTGCCCCATCTAGGACCTTGCTTACTGGAAATATAGCCACCCACTGTTGGCCAGGCAAAGGTACCGTCGCCGCGTGATGGAATAACCTTTGTTCCCTTGATGACAATCTCATTAACTGGCTGTTCAAGGATTGTTTCATTGACCTCGTCCTTGTTTACGGTTACACCATTTTGTTCAGAGATTTTATAGGTAACGGAGCGAGCGCCTTTTTTACCTTCTTGTTTTACTTTTGTTTTCCCCTTTAACAGAGTTTTATCCTCAATTACATTCTTTTTATAAGGGATTTCTTCCTTTTTATTTACTTCTTTTTCCACAATCACTTCAATAAATGGTTTTGGAACCGTCATATTAATTTTCTGCCCAATCTTTAGAAGTTTATCTTCAGATAGACCGGGATTCACCGCTAAGATGTCCGCCATCTTCATATGGTGATCATGGGCAATAATTTCAAGTACATCGCCTTTTTGAATCACATATATCTTTTCTTCTAAAGTCCCTTTTTGTAAAAAAATCACTGCTTCCTCTGCAGACATAATTTTCCTAGGAGCAGTATCTTCATTTGAAAATGAAACATTTTTAGATAGGCGTACGTCTAATAAGCGAGACTCATTTTCTTTTAATGCCGGTACACTCGTATTGTCAGAAGCTTTTCGAGCCTTAAGTTCAGTTAATTGATCCTCAGGCACGTATTGTTGAATTAGTTTCTTCATAACTTCTTCCGCTGTCGATTGATTTTCTACATAAGCAACTGGTTTCCCGTCAATCATGATGGCAGACGCCTCTGTTTGAAGCTGGAAGATATTTCGGATGGTCTGAACGGTTTCTGTCTCCGTTTCAGCCGTTGGAAATACTTGATATGGAACGTCTTGAATTTGCTGCATAAAATCAGTATCTGCGGCTTTTTTAGCAATGATTTTATTTACTACGCTTTTATCCGCAACATTACCTATATATGTACCTTCAAGATAGACATGATAATCCCTCGATGATTCGGACGAATCAGCCAATGCAACCGGACCGTTACTAAAGGCAATCAGTGAAGATGCCATGGCTGTCACAAGTGTTGTTTTAAGTAATAACTTTTTTGTTTGTAATATTTTATCTAAAAATAACATTTTTCCTCCCTAAACCACGGTAAAACACTCTTAATCTATTGAATTTACTATTAAAGAAGTTCCCAGAATTTTAGACCTTCTCCACTTTACCATAACTTTCTGTAAATAGATTAATAGTCTTTATACTGTAACAAAACTGTATAATTACTGACATTATTAGCAGGGAGGAACTGTTCATTTTTGTAAAAAGAGGATATAGCAAAAAAAAAGAAGCATGCATTTGCAAGCTTCCTTTTTTTATGGCTCAGGACGGAATCGAACCGCCGACACAAGGATTTTCAGTCCTTTGCTCTACCGACTGAGCTACTGAGCCACTTATATGGCGGTCTGGACGGGACTCGAACCCGCGACCTCCTGCGTGACAGGCAGGCATTCTAACCAACTGAACTACCAGACCAATATTAAATTGATTGTCAGCAAGGAGACCGTCCTTGCCAGCCATTTACTGACAATCAAAAGCCATGACCCCTACGGGATTCGAACCCGTGTTACCTCCGTGAAAGGGAGGTGTCTTAACCACTTGACCAAGGGGCCATAAAAATATAAATGGTGAGCCATGAAGGACTCGAACCTTCGACCCTCTGATTAAAAGTCAGATGCTCTACCAACTGAGCTAATGGCTCGTACTAAAATAATTCCCTAAACCTATATTTCTGTCGGATGCCCACGCCTCAGAAAGCTTATTCAAGCAGCAACTCGGCGTGTGCCCTGAAGCTGTTTCAAGGAAGCTTATTCGATCGTGCTCTACCAACTGAGCTAATGGCTCGTACTAGTTATCGTATCGTGACGACGCTTTTTATAATAGCACGGACTATACACTAAAGGCAATACTTTTTTTAAAAAACTTTTTTAAAAAGTTTGAAGCCCTCAAAAATGAGGGCTTCATTAGTAAGTTCAAAGTTAAATTGTCTAGCTCCAGCGCCTAGGGGCTCGGGGTCATAAGCCAATCCGTCATGAAGGTTAAAAAGCAACCTTCACGCCGGCTCGTCTTATGCCTGTCGCCCCTGAACAAGGCGCTTCCGCTTTTATATTTGTCTCCAAGGGCTGCGGACGACATTTGTTTGATTACGATCTGGCCCAACTGAAAACGTAGTTAATGGAATTCCAGTTAATTGAGTCACGCGTTCTACATAATGACGGGCATTTAATGGCAACTCGTCTAAAGTTTTAACGCCCGTAATATCTTCTGTCCAGCCTGGCAGCTCTTCATAAACTGGTTCACACTGTGCTAATACCTTCAAGCTTGCTGGATATTCCGTAATAAGCTCACCATTATAACTATACGCTGTACAAATTTTTAGTGTTTCAATCCCTGTTAAAACATCAATAGAATTGAGGGACAGGTCCGTTAGGCCACTTACACGGCGGGCATGGCGTACAACGACACTGTCAAACCAGCCAACACGGCGAGGACGGCCTGTTGTGGTACCATATTCACGGCCAACTTCACGGATCTGATTGCCGATTTCATTATTTAATTCTGTCGGGAATGGCCCGTCACCCACACGAGAAGTGTAAGCTTTGCACACTCCAACGACATGGGTAATCTTCGATGGACCCACTCCGGAACCAATTGTAACACCGCCAGCTACAGGATTAGAAGAAGTAACAAATGGGTAGGTACCTTGGTCAATATCAAGCATAACCCCTTGAGCGCCTTCAAAAAGAACCCTTTTGCCTTCATCTAATGCATCATTCAAGACCACAGATGTATCACAAACATATTGTTTTACTTGTTGACCATATTCATAATACTCGTCAAGGATTTCTTCTTTCGTAAATCCTGTTGTTTCATAAATACGCTCAAACAAACGGTTCTTCTCTTCCAAATTACGTTCAAGCTTTTCTTCAAACACATCGCGTTCTAGCAGGTCAGCAATTCGAATACCTACGCGCGCTGCTTTATCCATGTAAGCTGGTCCAATTCCTTTTTTGGTGGTACCGATTTTGTTGGCACCCTTACTTTCTTCCTCAACCGCATCAAGTTTTAAGTGATATGGAAGAATGACATGGGCACGATTACTAATGCGAAGATTATCGGTGGTAATACCTTTTTCATGTAAATAAGCAAGTTCTGCTACAAGTGCCTTCGGATCAACAACCATTCCGTTTCCGATGACACAGATTTTTTCTTTATAAAAAATTCCAGATGGAATTAGGTGCAATTTGTACGTTTCTCCGTTGAACTTTATGGTGTGGCCAGCATTATTTCCTCCCTGATATCGGGCGATTGCTTCGGCATTTTCAGAAAGGAAATCTGTGATTTTCCCCTTACCTTCATCTCCCCATTGAGTTCCAACAACTACTACTGATGACATATAAGGCACCTCCAAATTAAATACGCTTTACTATTTTCCAAACACCATTTTACCAATTTTTATAACCAAAAGCAACCTAAACACGAACATTTATATGAATCTATAATATTACGTTCGTAAAATATTAATTTATGAATCTATCTTGTAGGTTTGGTAATTTTTCCATAAAATAGAATTATAGTTTTATTAAAATAACGAATAGGATGTGACATATGCTATTTAAATCTCGCGTGGAACTATTGGAAATTACTCTGTTGCGTTCATTAAATGCTCGAATGAATTTATCCGAAAAGGATGTTAGGAATTATACAAGGCTCAGAAAGGGATTTGAAGGTGAGCAAAAGAGTGATCAATGGTTAGAAGGGCTCTCAGAGGAGTGGCTGGTCATCCATGATTTATTACTTGAATATAACAATTCTAAATTTCAGATTGATACGCTACTGCTATCCCAGGATAAAATTTACCCTTTGGATATAAAAAACTTTGAAGGCGACTATTCTGCTGAAGGTGAAAATTGGTATACAAGTGCTAAAAAAGATATGAAGAATCCAGTACACCAACAAAATCGTTGTGTTATACTATTTCGTTCATTACTCCGTGATCTTAACTGCCATTATCCGCTTGAACCCTATCTCATCTTCATTAACCCCGAATTTCATTTATATATAACCACTATTAATCCATCTCTTGTTTTTCATTCACAATTGAACCGCTTTTTGAAAAAGTTGAATGCAAGGTCCGTAAAACTGAATAAAAGACACTACAAGTTAGCTGAACAACTAGTAGCACTTCATATAGTAGAGTCACCTTATCCGCACTTACCAGCCTACGATTATGATCAGCTGGAAAAAGGAATCCTCTGCTCGAAGTGTTTCTCCCTTTTTTCTGAAATACATGGATCGAAACTAACATGTGGCCATTGCGGATGCACAGAGGAAGTGGAGTCAGCAGTGCTAAGGAGTGTCACTGAATTATCGCTTCTTTTCCCTGATCAAAAAATTACCACAAAAATAGTTCTTGATTGGTGTAGGATTGTTAAATCGGAGAAGACTATTAGGAGGATACTAGGGAAGCACTATAAGCTAGTTGGCCATGGTAAATCTGCAAATTATGTTCTACCAAATGATTAAGTTCATTTAATTACCCTTTTATTAAAATCTATGGATACCATTGGACTCCTTTTTTTACCTCAACGGGCTTCATACGACCCCTATGGTTACCGTTGGGCTCCTTTTTTACTGCAAACGGGCTTCATACGGCCCCTATGGTTACCGTTGGGCTCCTTTTTTACTGCAAACGGGCTTCATACGGCCCCTATGGTTACCGTTGGGCTCTTTTTTTACTGCAAACGAGCTTCATACGGCCCCTATGGTTACCGTTGGGCTCTTTTTTTACTGCAAACGGGCTTCATACGACCCCTATGGTCACCGTTTGACTTTTTTCTCAAACCACGGGTGCCATGAGCACAAAAAAGGCTAGCCAAATAATTTTGGCTAGCCACTACGCACCAGGAGCATCTTCATACCGTGTCTCGAGGTTGACGAACTTATTGTATTCTTTTACAAAGGCCAACGATACCGTTCCTGTTGGACCATTACGCTGCTTAGCTATAATGATTTCAATGATGTTCTTATTCTCTGATTCCTTATCATAGTAGTCATCACGATACAAGAACGCCACGATATCGGCATCCTGCTCGATACTCCCTGATTCACGAATATCAGACATCATCGGACGCTTATCTTGACGCTGTTCCACACCACGGGATAGCTGTGAAAGGGCAATAACAGGGACTTTCAGCTCACGGGCTAACTGCTTTAAAGAACGAGAGATCTCAGAAACTTCCTGCTGACGGTTCTCGCCCGAACGGCCGCTTCCTAAAATCAACTGCAAGTAATCAATTAGGATCATCCCTAAACCATGCTCTTGCTGCAAGCGACGGCATTTCGAACGGATATCACTGATGCGAACCCCTGGAGTATCATCAATAAATATCCCTGAATTCGAAAGACTTCCCATTGCCATCGTTAGTTTACCCCAGTCTTCATCCGTAAGGGAACCGGTACGAAGGCGCTGGGCATCGATGTTTCCTTCCGAACAAAGCATACGCATGACCAGCTGTTCGGCACCCATCTCAAGACTAAATATCGCAACATTTTCACCCGTTTTTGTCGCTACGTTAGCGGCGATGTTTAAGGCGAAAGCCGTTTTACCCACGGAAGGACGGGCTCCAACAATGATTAAATCATTTCGCTGGAATCCAGCCGTCATTCGATCTAGTTCAGCGAATCCGGTGGAAATCCCCGTAATGTCTCCGACGCGGTTATGCATTTCTTCAATATTGTCATACGTCCGAACAAGTACATCTTTAATATTATGGAAAGCACCAGCATTCTTCCGTTGCGCCACGGCCATAATATTTTTTTCTGCTTCACTTAAAAGCGCCTCAACCTCATCCTCACGAGAATATCCATCGGATGCAATGTTCGTTGCGGTGCGAATTAATCTTCTAAGTAAGGATTTTTCTTCTACTATTCTCGCATAATATTCAATATTAGCTGCTGTCGGAACCGAAGCGGCCAATTCTCCTAAATAACTAACCCCGCCTGTATCTTCAATCAGTTTGGCAGCCGCAAGTTCCTCTGTTACCGTTACAAGGTCAACTGCTTTCCCTTGATCATTAAGAGTAAGCATCACGTTAAATATTTTTTGGTGGGCAGCACGATAAAAATCCTCAGGGATTAAAATTTCAGAAGCTAGTACGAGAGAGGAAGGCTCTAAGAAAATAGCCCCTAAAACAGCCTGCTCGGCTTCAATATTTTGCGGTGGCATACGATCTGCATATAAGTCATTCATATATCAAAAAACCTCCTATCATGAAGAGGATCATTTATTATCAAAAACTATCATTTCCCTAAAAACAAAAGAAAAAGTGACCAGCTAAGACCGATCACATCGCGTTGATTACTTTTCTATTCTATCATGTTCCAGAACCATTTCGCACTGGGAAAATTTTTATTTTACTTCTGTCACAGAAACTGTTAAAGTTGCAACCACTTCGTGATGAAGTTTCACTGGAACCTTTGTGTGGCCAAGCGTGCGAATGGCATCTGCTAATTCCATCTTACGTTTATCGATTTTGATCCCATGTTTCTTTTGTAATTCTTCTGCAATTTGCTTTGTTGTAATGGAGCCAAATAAACGGCCGCCTTCACCTGCTTTAGCAGTTAATTGAACCGTGATTTGATCCAATACTTCTTTTAATTTTTGGGCTTCCGCTAATTCTTCTTCCGCTTGCTTTGCTTCCTTCTTTTTTTGAGCATCAAGCGTACTGATATTGGCATTATTCGCTTCCTTTGCTAAACCTTGTTTAAGAAGAAAATTATGAGCATAACCGTCTGCTACATTCTTCACTTCACCTTTTTTTCCTTTACCTTTTACGTCTTTTAAAAAAATTACTTTCATTCCTTTTTCACTCCTTCAAAATAATCATCTATTGCTAGCTTTAATTGGTTTTCTGTTTCTGCAATTGATAAACCAGTCAGTTGTGTGGCAGCGTTCGTTAGATGTCCGCCGCCTTTTAGACTTTCCATGATGACTTGGACATTGATGTTTCCAAGCGACCTTGCACTAATGCCAATCACACCTTCACTGCGTTCTGAAATAACAAAGGAGGCAATCACCCCATCCATTGTTAATAAGGTGTCTGCTGCTTGGGCAATAATCACCTGATCGTTGAATTCATTTTCTGTGCCTTTCGCAATGGCAACCCCTTCGCGGTAAAAAATAACAGACTCAATTAACTTGGACCTCTTAATATATGTATCCACATCTTCCTTCAAAAACTTTTGAACGAGGATGGTATCTGCTCCATGTGCTCGTAGATAGGAGGCCGCATCAAACGTCCTTGAGCCTGTTCTAAGAGTAAAGCTTTTGGTATCCACGATGATTCCTGCTAAGAGTGCCGTCGCTTCAATCATTTCAATTTTACCTCGTTTTGGCTGATATTCAAGGAACTCTGTCACTAGTTCTGATGTCGATGAGGCATAAGGCTCCATATAAACAAGGAGAGGATTGGCAATAAAATCTTCACCGCGGCGATGATGATCAATGACAACCTTATTGTCAATTTTATTGAGAAGACGTTCTTCAATGACCATGGACGGTTTATGCGTATCAACGACAACGAGTAAAGTCTTATCCATAGCAATTTCGAGCGCCTCTTCTGGTCCAATAAAGTGGGCAAACAACTGCTCTTGCTGTCGTATTTCTGCCATTAACCGTTTAACTCCATTTTCCATGTCCTGCGTGTTAACAACGATATAGGCATCTTTCTGATTCATTTGCGCGACTTTATAGATGCCAATACTGGCACCAATCGAATCCATGTCTGGATTTTTATGACCCATGATGATCACTTTATCACTGGCGATAATTAAATCCCTTAAGGCATGTGAAATAACGCGCGCTCTGACTCTTGTGCGCTTTTCAATTGGATTGGTTTTGCCGCCATAAAACTTCACCTTGCCACTCGGCAATTTAATCGCTACTTGGTCGCCGCCCCTGCCTAGGGCTAAGTCCAAGCTCGATTGGGCTAGACCACCTAACTCTGGAAGGGAAGTTACACCAGTTCCGACGCCGATACTTAAGGTAAAGGATACATTTTGCTTAGAAGTCATTTCTCTGACTTCATCAAGGATAGTAAATTTTCCTTTTTCCAGCTTTTGAAGAATTCCTTCACTGAATACAGCAATAAACCGTTCGGAGGAAATTCTTTTTAAAAATATCCCATTATCCTGGGCCCATTTATTTAGGATAGACGTGACCAGATTATTGATGCTGCCACGCATTTGGTCATCCATCCCCTGAGTAAGGTCATCATAATTATCTAAAAAGATAATGGAAATAACAGTCCTGTCATTGTGATACATTTTCTCGATTTCTTTTTGTTCGGTCACATCGAAAAAGTATAAAAGCCGTTCCTCACGTCTATGAATGACGCGAAATTTCCGTTCATGAAGAGTAATGATCTCTGTTTCTACTTCCTGTTTAATTAGCGGTATCAGGGTATCGGCGACATCATACAGTGATCTTCCCACCAAGGTATCCTGATCAAAACAAGAAGCTAGGAATGGATTGGTCCACTCAATATAATACTCATCATTAATAAGCATAATCCCAATTGGCATTTCCATCAGCGCTTCTTCACCAACTCGTTTTACGCGGTAGGAAAGGGTTGAGATATACTCTTCCATTTCTTTTCGTTGGCGCCGATCGACCACAAACATATAGTAAATGGGGAAAAACATTAATAACAGTCCTGCTACACTTAATATCCTGTTATATAAATACAGGATAATGAGCAGTACCACTGTGACAGCAATTAACCCATAAAAAGGGTAACGAATGGACCGCTTTTCTAAAAATGCAGGCAAAATTTTCAGCTCCTAGTCGTGAATCTTACTCTTTCTTTTCAAATTGCTTTCGAAAGTTAAAGCCTAAATCAGTAATGCCTAATAACATTATTATATAACGGACCAACGGAATCATGAAAGTAAGAATTACTACAAACACGCCAAGCCCCTTCGCAACAGACTTTTGGTGGAAAAGAAAAAATAAAAGCGCAACCCCCTGCAGGAGGATAAACGTCTCTAGAACGGATCTTGCATTGATTAAAACAGAATATATGTAGGTTCCTTCTTGTGGATGAAATAAGAGCATTGCCCCCAAGGCAATTAAATAATACCACAACAGACTTTTAGGAAGGGCAAGGTTACGAAAATGGCCCCATGGTTGAACGTTTACACCAAATCGCTTCGCAATTGGAAAACAAATCCACTGAGTAATAAAGGTAAGCAAAATGGCAGCGAAAATAAGCGCACTTGGTGCCAGCGTTACGATTTGCTTAAGCATAAGGGAATTTTGCTCTTTTATTTTTGCAATTTGATCTTCTCTACCCATTGCTTTCAGCATTTCCTCAGAGTTTTTAACTGATTCATTTAAGGCCACTGTTAGTTCATGGATAATATCTATTTTCATAAAAGAAACAGTGACGGCATACATGATAACTAGTCCAGCCATCATCGTGAGGGAACCAGCAATCAAAATGAATGCTCGACTCTTACCTTTTTGGAGCAAATAGCCAATAACCAGACCAACGGTACCGTATATAAGCATGATTCCAAGTCCTAGTATAGACCCGGCAATGAACGAAATAAAAATTGCTGCTACTGCGAAAGCGGCAATCAGTTTCGGACCATTTTTATAAGAAAAGATAATAAACGGAAGCGGCAATACTAGGTTTACAATCGCTCCTACGAGAGGAATATACATGGTTACTAATAATAACGCAGCAAAAGCTGCCAAGAGGATGGCACCCTCCGTTAGCTTGCGTACATCTTTCACACTTTCACCCCTAAACATATAAAACACTAATCTTTATTTTACCCGAGATAATCTGCTCGACACAAGTTTACGAGTATAAGAAAAAGGCAGCAGGGAGAACCCTTACTGCCTTTTCCATTTATTTATTATTCACCTGCAACAAATGGAAGTAATGCCATTTGACGTGAACGTTTGATTGCAACTGTTAATTTACGTTGGTATTTAGCGCTAGTACCAGTTACACGACGTGGTAAAATCTTTCCACGCTCAGAGATAAATTTCTTAAGAAGATCTACATCTTTATAGTCGATTTTAGTGATACCATTTGATGTGAAATAGCACACCTTACGACGTTTTGCGCGACCGCCTTTGCGTCCTCCTGCCATGAAAATTCCCTCCTTTTTCATTATTAATGTTATCGTTCAATTAAGGTTGGTTAGAATGGAAGGTCGTCATCGGAAATATCAATCTGACCATTACCAGCAAACGGATCCTCGTCCATTCTTGTGTAACCTTTATTCGTGTTTTGATTTTGACGTTGATTCTGATTGCCGCCTCCATAAGGATTACCTTGTGGTTCCCTCGGAGGAGCACCGAATTGATCGTAATCGCTTCTTCCGCCACCGCCGCCAGATGCGTTTCTAGGTTCTAAGAACTGAACACTTTCAGCTTGTACCTCTGTAACATAGACACGTTTACCATCTTGTCCTTCATAGTTGCGGGTTTGAATTCGGCCATCCACACCTGCAAGGCTTCCTTTTTTCAAGAAGTTTGCTACATTTTCAGCAGGTTTACGCCAAACAACACAGTTAATAAAGTCTGCTTCACGTTCACCTGATTGACTAGAAAATGGTCGATTAACAGCTAGAGTAAAGGTAGCAACAGGGACCCCATTTGGTGTATAACGCAAATCAGGATCTTTTGTTAAACGGCCAACAAGTACGACACGATTCATCATCAGAATCAACTCCTTTTTATTTGGAAAAATGTTCCGCGTGAAACATTTTTACCAAGATCTATATTAAGCGTCTTCTCTAATTACTAAGTGGCGAATGATATCTTCGCTGATTTTTGCAAGACGAGAAAATTCTTGTACTGCAGCAGCTGAAGATGTTGTTTTAGTGATTTCGTAGTATCCGTCGCGGAAATCGTTGATTTCATATGCTAAACGACGCTTACCCCAATCCTTTGTTTCAGCAGTTTCCGCACCGTTTTCAAGAAGAATTGTATTAAAACGCTCTACAAGAGCCTTTTTAGCTTCATCTTCAATATTTGGGCGGATGATGTACATGATTTCGTACTTATTCATCACAGTCACCTCCTTTTGGTCTAAACGGCCCGTTTGGGCAAGGAGCAATTATTAATTACTCACAAGTTGAAATTATAGCATACAAATAAAATTATTGCAATGTCATTCACAGAAATGAGTTATTTCCAATAATAAAAGCTCTGCAATATGTGCAGAGCTTGAGCTATTATACGTTAAAACGGAAGTGGATGACGTCGCCGTCTTTTACTTCGTATTCTTTTCCTTCGAGGCGGACCTTGCCGGCTTCTTTGGCAGCTGTATGACTTCCAGCAGCTAATAGATCATCAAATGAAACTGTCTCGGCTCGAATAAAGCCGCGTTCAAAGTCAGAGTGAATGACTCCTGCACATTGCGGAGCTTTCATTCCTTTTCTGAATGTCCAGGCGCGTACTTCTTGAACACCTGCGGTAAAATAAGTCGCTAATCCAAGTAAATGATAGGCAGCACGGATTAACTGATCAAGTCCAGATTCTTCAATTCCTAGTTCTGAAAGGAACATTTGCTTCTCTTCACCATCGAGTTCAGCAATTTCCTCTTCAATCTTTGCACACACCACGATAACTTCGGCGTTATCGGCAGCGGCGAATTCACGGACCCTTTGAACATATTCATTGTCAGATGGATCAGCAATATCATCTTCACTTACATTGGCCACATAAAGGACAGGCTTAATAGTTAAAAGGTGAAGTCCTTTAACAAGTTTCATTTGCTCATCGGTAAAATCAACGGTTCGCGCAGGCTTTTCTGCTTCAAAAGCATCACGAAGCATCGCAAGTACTTCAAATTCAGCCGCTGCTTCTTTATCTTTTTGCTTAGCTAATTTTTCAACACGGCTAATCCGCTTTTCTACTGATTCCATGTCAGCAAGAATCAACTCTAGGTTGATGACCTCAATGTCATCGATTGGATCCACTTTACCTGATACATGGGTAATATTCTCATCTGCAAAGCAGCGAACGACTTGGCAAATCGCATCAACTTGGCGGATGTGTGAGAGGAATTTATTCCCTAATCCTTCCCCTTTGCTTGCTCCTTTAACAATCCCAGCAATGTCGGTAAATTCAAATGCGGTTGGAACGGTCTTTTTTGGTTGGACCAGTTCGGTCAATTTTTGGAGACGGTGGTCAGGTACTTCAACGATTCCGACGTTTGGGTCAATCGTACAGAAAGGGTAATTGGCTGATTCTGCCCCTGCTTGGGTAATTGCGTTAAATAAAGTAGACTTACCAACGTTCGGTAATCCTACGATACCAGCTGTTAATGCCATTTATTTCACTCCTCAAAAAAAATAAGATCTATTTTAAATATTGGCTATGTTAAACTTGCCTGTTGATTTCCGCTCCAGGCACGAGCGGTTCGCGGGCGGTCCGGGGAGCCTCCTCGTCGCTGCGCTCCTGCGGGGTCTCCCCTGTCCCGTCCTCCCGCAGGAGTCTTCGTGCCCTCCACTCCAATCAACAGGGTGCTAAAATAAACAATAAGCATTAACATAGCCTAAATTAGTTCCAATAATAAAAAGACAAGTCTTTCACAATTATAGAGATTTATATAAAAAAAGACAACTGCCGCATGTCTGCGGCAGTTAGTTTATTTTTTCAATATTAACAAGACAATCATATAATGTACTGCCTAGACCATTATCCGATTCATGGCTGGATGTCAGGTTATTTACTGACCCGCCAAACTGCTTCCATATTCCCTCATCGATATTAATCGTGTTCGGATGGGCTGTTGGCAGGATGGAAAGATAGCCTTTAACTTCGCCGCGGTCATTCCATACCCTAACAAGGTCGTCTTTAAACAAACCGAGATCGTCCGCTATGTTCTTCGCTACTTCAACCTTAAGTTTCAGATTTCCACCTAACAGATGATAGTTCTGTGAGTGATTGGAACGCAACGGATGAATCGTAAGCAAATTATATGGATACTTTTCAGCCAACTGTGGATTCCTCCACTTAGACTCCTCTGGAACAGCTAAGGTTAACCGTTCATGACCGTTCCGTGTTGTAAATTCATACTTGCCGCTTGGAGTAGGAAACTTTCGGTCTTGCCATGGGATCGCTTTGACCGGCAACTCTATTGTATGCTTTTCCATTAACGTTTCTAGGGTCACACCCTTTTTTTCCAATGCTTGAAAGCCCATCTGAAGAAATTGCTTTCTGGTAAAATCAAAATCTGCTCCAAAGCCAAGCCGCTTCGCTAATTCCGTCCAAATCCATAAGTCAGGTTTGGCTTCACCTGGTGCGGAGACCAGCTTCGGTCCATAATTTACATAATGATGATACATCGAAGAATAATAAATGTCCTCTTCTTCAAAGGCTGTGGTTGTTGGAAGCACATAATCAGCAAGTTCCGCGGTATCGGTCATAAATTGATCAATTACCACCAATGTTGCTACAGATGAGAAGGCTTTTTTAACCACTTTGGTGTCAGGCACCTGTGTGACTGGATTTCCGCATGTGACGACTATCATTTGTATTTCTGGATTTATTGCTTCCAGCACTTCTTTGGCCTGTTTCATAATGGAAAACTGGCGCTGCTTTTGCCTGCGATGAGGGAGGGTTAACTCTTCAAACACAAAACTCTGGCCCACTTGAAGGTTCGCATAATTGGCGCCGCCTCCGGCAATGCCAATATTTCCGCTGCATGCGACAAGGGCATCAATCAGGCGAATCGTATTGCCGCCATTTTGATAACGCTGCAAGCCAAGCCCCATAAAAGTTGCAGTCGGTTTATCCGCATAGACATGCGCTAAATGGGTCATTACTTCACATGGCACTTCAGTCATTTCACTTATTTCTTCTAAAGTAATGCTTCCCAAAAGTTGAAGCACATCCTCAAAGCCAACGGTCGATTCCTCAATAAACTTTCGATCTTCTATCCCTAAACGAAGCAACTCTTTGATAATTCCTGCTGCTAAAAACCCATCCATTCCAGGTTTAATCGAAATATATTCATCAGCAATTTTTGCTGTGGCATTAAAGATTGGATCAATAACAAATAGTTTTGCACCGGATCTTTTCGCCTCTAGCAGTTTTTCGTAAAAGTGCATGTTCGTCCGAGCAACATTACGGCCCCAGACGATAATATTTTTACTATTATAAACATCATCAGGTCCATGGCTATATGCATTCCCGAAATCCCACTTTTGTGCTTCAATGCCTGCCCCCCAGCAAAGTGAACCGTAAAGCTCAGTAACACCGCCGTAGCAATTGAAGAAACGCTGGTCGAGGTTTTTTAATAATCCATTATTCGCATAGTCATGGCTGTGTAAAACGGCCGTTGGCCCGTATGCTTCTTTTATATCCCTTAGCTTATCGGCTATCTCATTCAGTGCCTGCTCCCAAGAAATTTGCTCGAATTGTCCGTTGATTTTTTTTAATGGATGCAGTAACCGCTGTGTGGAATTTGTTCTTGTTTCCAGCATCCGTCCCCGTCCACAAATTTTCCCTTGGGTGATTGGATGGGAGGGATCTCCATCCACTTTTGTGATGCGATCGTTTTCGACTGTTGCATGAAGTCCGCAGCTATCCCAGCAATTTAATGGACAGGCTGCTTGACGAATTTGTGTCTGTGCCACTATTCCCACCCCCTATATGCAAAAACTCTATTTCTACTTTTCTTTGAAATTTGATTACTGTCTGGCTCCAGTGCCCAGCGGCTAGTGTACTTCGCTCTCCGCCCTACGATAAGTCAACATCGAATCGCTTACGCTCTTCGTGTTTCCTTTATCTCGGTTGGAGCGCTCCAGTCCATACGCCGCTAAACGGGCACTTCCGCTTTTCATAAAAAAAGCATGAACTACTCTTCATGCTTCACCAATATTTTCTTCATTTTCCTTGAAAATTCTCGCCGCGGTATAAGGACACTATGACCGCACCCTTCACATTTAATGCGAACGTCCATCCCCATGCGGATGACTTTCCAGCGATTTGTTCCACAAGGATGCTGTTTCTTCATTTCTACCACATCATTTAGGGCAAATTCCTTTTCTTCCATTTAAAATCATCCCCTTATTTAGGTTGTCCAGAGCCATACATGACCACTTTTGGATCAGGAGCCTTAATGCCATTTTCGTCTAATTGAAGCTTAATATCCCTGCGAATCATACGTGAAACACCAGCCTGCTTCATTGGCTGTGTTTCGGCAACAACTCGTAAAACTATCTCTGTAGCGCCCATTGTTTGAATTCCTAATAACTCAGGGGGCTTAACTAATTCCTCATATTGAGCTGGCATATATTGAATTGCTTCCTCAATTACCTTCTCCGCCTTAGCAATGTCCTCCCCATAGGCGATTGCAATATCTACAACAGCGATACTGTTATTAATGGAAAAGTTGGTTACTTCAATAATACTGCCATTTGGTAAAATATGCAGTTCCCCGGTCCAACTTTTAATTTTTGTCGTTCTTAACCCGATTGCTTCGACATTTCCTTCGAATTGACCGATGCGAACATGGTCACCTACGGAAAATTGGTCTTCAAAAATAATAAAAAAGCCGCTGATTACATCTTTGACTAAACTTTGCGCTCCAAAACCTACGGCCAAACCAACTACCCCGGCACCCGCAATTAATGCTTTTACATCAATTCCTAACACAGAAAGAATCATCATAAAGGCAATAAAATAAACAACATACGAAAGGACATTATCGAGCAGCCGAGAGAGTGTTTCTTCACGCCGTTCTGAGGTACTTAGCGGTGACAGGTTTCTAATTTTAAAAATGTTATGGATCATTAATTTTCCAATACGAATCAAGATATTGGTAATAATTAAAATCGCAATAATTTTTAATAGCCCTTCACCTAGAGCCAGCCATGTATCTTCATTTTGAAATTTATCGAGTAATTTTTGCATTCCCTTTTGTGTAAGAGTCATTTAGACACCATCCTCTAAAACCTTTTTGCCAATTCTATTTTAGCAATTATTTTATGCAGTTAATAGCATTATGAATTTTCCTTTTTTACCCGCTTTATGTATAGATTTACTGAAAATTCCGTATACTAATAAGACTTATTAGTGTTAGGGAGTGACTTAATGAATCTAAAATCCAATTTTTTTGACAGGAGGGCCAAGGCACGAATCAGTCATGATGATCTGCATGCTGCTGAAAACCTCGCTGAAGAGCTGCTTACGAATATTCCTACTGTAACAAGCCGCCCGATTGTCTTTGTTTGTATTGGTACGGATCGTTCCACGGGAGATTCATTAGGGCCGCTTGTTGGGACACTACTAGAAGAAAAGGACCTGCGGGCATTCTATGTGTACGGGACATTAGATGAACCGATTCATGCCGTTAATTTGGCTGATAAATTAAAGGAAATTCAGGCAAAACATGTTGATCCTTATATCATTGGAATCGATGCTTGTCTGGGAAGAGTTAAAAATGTCGGAGTGATTCAAGTGGGGAATGGTCCTGTCAAACCAGGGGCAGGAGTAAACAAAGAGCTGCCAGCAGTCGGTGATATACATATCACAGGCATCGTCAATGTCAGCGGGTTTATGGAGTTTTTTGTCTTACAAAATACTCGCTTAAATCTTGTGATGAGAATGGCTAAAACGATTGCCAATGGCATCTATCAAGCAAGTCTGCTCTACCCTAAGCAAAATTGGACAGAGTTAAACTTAAATTGGCTTGAAGAAGAGAAGACAAATTAAAAGAGCAAACGGGATCAAACCGAATGCTCCTTTTTGCTGTATTTATTGGACATTATAAAGAACTGATACAATTAGCCCAGTTACGACGATACCAGGCAGGAGATTGGCTACCTTAATTTTCACCATTCCCGTTAAATTTAAGCCTATCGCAAAAATCATTATTCCGCCTGTTGCTGTCATCTCGACAATAAACTGATCCATTAATGCCTGCGGGACAAATCGGTCAATCTGGGTCGCAAATAGGGCAATGCCTCCTTCATAGAGGACAACTGGTATCGCTGAAAAAATAACCCCAATTCCCAATGTTGTCGTTAAAATTAACGCCGTAAATCCATCGATTAACGATTTGGTGTACAACACATCATGATCACCGCGAATGCCGCTATCAAGCGCGCCAATAATCGCCATCGCCCCAATCACAAAGATTAATGTCGCCGTAACAAAACCTTCGGAGATACTGCCTTTTCCATTAGAAGGGCCGACTTTCTTCTCCAGCCATAATCCTAAATCATTTAATTTATCCTCCAGTTTTAACGCCTCACCAGCCACCGCTCCAACTACGAGGCTAATAATAACAATGAGGAAATTTTCACTCTTTAAACCCATTTGTAAGCCAAGGACCATGACAGATAAACCGATGGCATACATGACAGTGACTTTCATTCCTTCTGGAATCCTGTTTAACAGCTTTCCAAGAAGTGTGCCGACAACAATTAAAAGCCCATTCACCAATGTTCCTAATAAAAACATCTTACATCCACCTTTTTTCGACCTTCGAAATATATTTCTTTTAAACTATCATATACGATAAAAAAAATAAACCACCGTTTGATGGTTTATAAGGATGCATCTTCTTGATGAAGCATCTCTAAAATTCGTTCTAAATCCTCTTTAGAGAAGAACTCTATTTCAATTTTTCCTTTATTCTTGTTCTGTTTAATATTAACCGTCGTCCCAAACCGTTCCCGCAGGACATGTTCCCGTTCCTTGATAAACACATCTTTTTTCGGTTCTGGCTTTTTCGTTTCACGTGGAACATTTTCATTTAATTGTTGAATCAGTTTTTCTAACTGACGGACATTCAAAGCTTCTTTGGTTATTTTTTCGACAAGGCTTGGCAGTTTTTCTTTTTGGCGAAGACCTAATAAGGCACGGCCATGGCCCATGGATATTTTCCCGCTTGAGATTAATTCTTGGATCTTCTGAGGGAGGGAAAGGAGACGGATATGGTTGGCGATATGCGGCCGGCTTTTCCCTAGGCGCTTCGCTACCTCTTCTTGTGTCAACTTTAATTTTTCCATTAACAATTGATAGGCTAGTCCTTCTTCGATTGGATTTAAATCTTCCCTTTGCAGGTTTTCAAGGACGGACAATTCCATCATTTGCTGTTCCGAAAGTGTCCGGACTACAGCGGGAACAGTTTCAAGCTTTGCCTCTTTTGCTGCACGGAATCGCCGTTCGCCTACCACTATTTCGTAGCCGCGGATACTTTTTCTAACTACGAGCGGCTGCAAGATTCCATGCTCGATGATCGACTCTTTTAATTCATCGATTGTCTCTTGTTGGAAGGTTTTACGAGGCTGATATGGATTGGGACGCAATTCGTTCAGTTTAATTTCTAGAACGACTTCCTCTTTACTAGCATCCGCAAAAAATGCATTAAGGCCTTTTCCTAAACCTTTAGCCATTTGAGACCACTTCCTTTGCTAAATCTAAATACACCTCAGCACCACGGGATTTGGCATCATAGGTAATAATCGGTTCACCATGACTTGGAGCTTCACTTAGACGTACGTTCCTTGGAATAATGGTTTTATACACTTTATCTTGAAAATATTTTTTCACTTCTTCAATGACTTGGATGCCTAGATTGGTCCGTGCATCAAGCATGGTTAATAAAACGCCTTCAATTTTCAACTCCTGATTCAAATGCTTTTGAACAAGTCTTACCGTACTTAATAATTGACTTAAGCCTTCCAACGCATAATACTCGCACTGAACAGGGATTAAGACAGAATCAGAGGCTGTTAAGGCATTAAGTGTTAATAATCCTAAAGATGGCGGACAATCAATAATAATATAATCAAACTGGTCTCTCACTTCTTCTAGTGCACGCTTCAAACGAACTTCTCTTGAAATGGTTGGTACCAATTCAATTTCTGCTCCTGCCAGTTGAATGGTGGCTGGGATTGCATACAAGTTTTCGACCGATGTAGATTTAATGACATCCTTTGCTTCTACATCATCTACTAAAACATCATATATGCATTGGTCAACTTCTGCCTTTTCAATGCCAATCCCGCTTGTAGCGTTTCCTTGCGGGTCCGTGTCGACAAGCAGAACACGTTTTCCAATATATGCTAAGCAGGCACCTAGGTTGACAGAGGTAGTCGTTTTTCCGACTCCGCCTTTTTGATTCGCGATTGCAAGAATTTTGCCCACGATGTCACCTACCCTTTTATTCTCTCAAAGTTTTATTCTGCTATTCTCTTAAATTTTATAAAAATATTGTTCATTTGGCTAATTTAACCTTGTTGGATAAAAGAAAAATTCCATTCCTTTATTTTAGCATGAAACAGATAGGTTGTTGGATTTTTTCTTAAAATATTCAAATGTCAGCTGGTAGACAAATCGCTTGTATGGCGGGGAGAAAACATTCCATATCCAAACATTACCACTTATTGTGATACATCCCAAATAAAAAGAACCAAACATTTGAAATGTCTGGTTCTAGTATCTATTTATCTATTATTTCTTCTTTGGTATACGGATTGTAAATTGGTAGAATTCGTCAAATTCTTCTTCCTCAGCATCAAGGTTAATTCCGCTGTCTGATACCATTGTTAAGGATTGGCGAATTGTATTAACAGCAATTCTCATATCTTTACTGAAAGCCTTCCGTTTAGGCTTAGGCTTTTCATTTTTTTGTTCGAGCAATTTAACCACACGTTCTTCGGTTTGCTTAACATTAAAGTTCTTTTCGATAATTTCCGCCAAGAGTGCTACTTGTTTTTCAGGATCCTTGAGAGGGATCAAGGCACGCGCATGCCGCTCTGTAATTACTTTCGATAATAATGCCTCTTGAATCGGCTGCGGTAATTTAAGAAGACGGAGTTTGTTGGCTACCGTTGACTGCCCTTTCCCGAGGCGTTGTGCTAAGGCCTCCTGGGTCAAATTGTGCAATTCCAGCAATTTTCCATAGGCCATCGCTTCTTCAATGGGGGACAGCTCTTCTCGCTGCAGGTTCTCGATTAATGCAACTGACGCCGTTTCTGTGTCCGATAAATTTTTGACAATCGCTGGAGCCTCGGTCCAACCGAGCTTTTTCATCGCACGAAAACGACGTTCTCCAGCAATAATTTCATATTGTCCAATGGCAAATTCTCTCACGACAATCGGTTGAATAATACCATGAATATGAATGGTTCGCGCTAATTCTTCAATTTTCTCTTCATCAAAAACCGTCCGAGGCTGAAAGCGGTTTGGAACTATATGGTCAATTGGTATTTTATTGATTTCCTCGTTTTTTTCCGTAATCAGCTCTTTTTCAAGTTCAACCTCTGGTTGTCCCTTATCGCCGAGGCCAAAAAAGCGTGTAAATGATTGTTTCATCCCCAACACCACCTTTACGAAACTCCCTATTACTTATTCTCTACCTAGTTCTATTCTTCCTGCCTAGAATAACATGTTTGCTTTAAAAATTGTTAGATTCCCCAAATTGTTTATCTAAAAATTAAGACAGTATAAATGTCTGAACTTAAATAACTGTCCAGCTCCAACGCCCAGCGGCTAGTGTATTTCGCCGCTAAACGTGCGCTTCCGTTTTTCTTATTCAATCGGTGTCTTTCCTGGTGTCCCCGGCTTACGCGGATATTTCTTTGGTGTTTGTTTTTCTTTCTTTATGATGAGAATATTCCGTTCGCTTTCTTCCATTGGCAGCGTAAAAGTAAACATTTCCTCTAATTTCCCACCAAGGGTGGTGATTGCCTTTTGACCCATTCCTAATTCATCCTTGGCATGGGCAGCTTTCATGGCAATAAAATGACCGCCTACTTTGACGAGTGGTAAACAAAACTCACTCAACACAGACATTCTCGCTACCGCTCTTGCCGTTACCACATCAAATTTTTCACGGAACTCTGGATTGACCCCGAAGGTTTCCGCACGATCATGAACAAAATGAACGTTTTCTAAATTTAATTCCTTAGCTAAATGATTTAAAAAAGAAATACGTTTGTTCAATGAATCTACAATTGTCACCTCAATATGAGGGTAAACAATTTTTAATGGAATACTCGGGAAGCCTGCACCCGCCCCAACATCACAAAGATGAAAGGGCTTTGTGAAATCAAAATAGAACGAAGCCGTAATGGAATCATAAAAGTGCTTTAAATATACTTCTGCTTTATCGGTAATCGCGGTGAGATTCATTTTTTCATTCCATTCAACCAATGTTTCAAAATACTTTTCAAATTGGTCGAGCTGCACACTTGTAAGGGTAATTCCTTTTTCCTGTAAATTTGCTGCAAATTGTTCGATGATCATTTAGTAATCTTCCTCACATAATTATTCATTCGAAACCCTTGCGATCTTTCCTTGTTCTAGATAGACAAGCAAGATGGAAATATCGGCCGGATTAACTCCAGCTATCCGTGATGCCTGTGCAATGGATAACGGTTTGACTAGCTTTAGTTTCTGCCTAGCTTCCGTCGCAAGTCCGGAGACGGCGTCATAATCGATATTCTCAGGGATTTTCTTATCTTCCATTTTCTTTAATCGTTCAACTTGCTGCAGTGACTTTGTAATATACCCATCATATTTTAGTTGAATTTCCACCTGTTCCTTTACCTCTTCATCTAAAGCAACTTCACTAGGAAAAATGGTTTCAAGTTGATGATAGGACATCTCTGGTCTTTTTAATAAATCAGAGGCCCGGATTCCATCCTTTAATTCACTGCCGCCAATGCTGCGTATCATTTCTTGAACCTCTGCAGTCGGTTTCAAGAACGTTGATTCTAAGCGCTGCTTTTCGGTTTCAATTGCGTCTTTTTTGGCCAAGAACTTTTCATAACGATCATCACGAATTAAGCCAATTTGGTGGCCTATTTCCGTTAGGCGTAAATCGGCATTATCATGGCGCAAAAGCAGGCGGTACTCTGCTCGAGATGTTAACAAGCGATAGGGTTCATTCGTCCCTTTTGTAATTAAATCATCAATTAACACCCCAATGTACGCATCGGAACGACTTAATATTAGCTGATCACGGCCCAGTGCATTTAAACCAGCATTGATCCCAGCCATTAAGCCTTGACCTGCTGCTTCTTCATATCCAGATGTTCCATTAATTTGACCGGCAGTATAGAGATTTTTAACGACCTTTGTTTCAAGCGTTGGCCATAGTTGAGTAGGTACAATCGCATCATATTCAATCGCATAACCAGAGCGCATCATTTGTACATTCTCAAGACCAGAAATCGATTTAAGAATTTGCTGCTGAACATCCTCTGGCAAACTTGTAGACAATCCCTGCACATACACTTCCTGTGTATTCCTGCCTTCAGGCTCAAGGAAAATTTGGTGACGCGGCTTATCATTAAAGCGGACTACTTTATCCTCAATCGACGGACAGTAACGCGGACCTGTTCCCTTAATCATTCCAGAAAACATTGGTGAACGATGTAGATTCTGATCAATAATTTGATGAGTTTCCTCGTTCGTATAGGTTAACCAGCATGGCAGTTGGTCCGTAATATATTTCGTTGTTTCATAAGAAAACGCTCTGGGCGTATCATCACCTGGTTGGATTTCTGTTTTACTGTAATCAATGGTATTACTATTGACGCGCGGCGGCGTTCCCGTTTTGAAGCGGACCAGATCAAAACCAAGCGCTTCGAGATGCTCAGATAATTTAATTGATGGCTGTTGATTATTCGGACCACTCGAATACTTCAAGTCGCCAATAATAATTTCACCACGTAAGAAAGTTCCAGTTGTAATGACGACTGTTTTGGCGCGATAAACAGCTCCTGTCTTGGTAATAACACCAGTACAAACGCCATCCTCTACGATCAATTGTTCGACCATCCCTTGGATTAGGGTCATATTTTCTTCTTCTTCAATCGTTTTTTTCATTTCATGCTGATAAGCAAATTTATCAGCCTGGGCCCGCAACGCCCGTACGGCTGGACCTTTACCAGTGTTCAGCATTCTCATTTGGATATAGGTTTTATCAATATTTCTACCCATTTCTCCGCCGAGCGCATCAATTTCACGAACGACGATTCCCTTCGCTGGTCCTCCAACCGATGGGTTACATGGCATAAAGGCAACCATATCGAGATTAATTGTGATCATTAATGTTTTTGCGCCAATTCTTGCAGCAGCAAGGCCTGCTTCACATCCGGCATGACCTGCCCCGATGACAATGACGTCAAAATTTCCTGCTTCGTATTGCATATTGTCACTCCTCTTTCTATTTACCTAGACAGAACTGCGAGAATAATTGGTCAATCAAACTCTCATGGACGCTTTCACCAATGATTTCGCCAAGTAATTCCCATGTTCTCGTTAAATCAATTTGAACAATATCTATCGGTGTCCCCATTTCTACTCCTTCAATCGCCTCTTCGATCGACTGTAAGCTTTGGCTTAATAAGCCGATATGGCGGCTATTGGAAACATAGGTCATATCGCCAGCTTCAATTGATCCCGCAAAAAATAATGAAGCAATGGCTTCCTCTAACTCATCAACACCACGATCTTCAAGTAAGGAAGTGGTAACAACCTTGTGTTCTCTTGCTAAAGCATATACTTTCTCAAACTCGATTTTTTGCTCCAAGTCTGTTTTATTAACAATAACGATGACATCCATTCCTTTGACTACTTCAAAAAGCTTTTCATCTTCTGCACTCAGTTGCTCCGCATAATTTAACACTAGCAAAATCAAATCTGCCTCTTGTAAAACCTGACGGGAGCGCTCAACTCCAATTCGTTCGACAATATCCTCTGTTTCTCTGATCCCTGCAGTGTCCAAAAGCCGAAGTGGGACGCCGCGAACATTCACGTATTCTTCAATGACATCCCTTGTTGTTCCAGGAATATCTGTTACAATCGCTTTATTTTCATGAACAAGGCTGTTTAAGAGCGAAGATTTCCCTACATTTGGGCGGCCAACAATTGCCGTTGACAATCCTTCTCGTAAAATTTTTCCTTGTTCCGATGTTTGTAGCAGTTTTTTGATTTCCTCCCTGACAAAATGGGCTTTTTCTGACAGCATTTTATGGGTCATTTCTTCCACATCGTCATATTCCGGGTAATCAATATTCACCTCAACATGAGCAAGGATTTCTAAAATCTCCTGTCTGAGCCTCTGAATCAACTTCGATAAGCGGCCTTCCATTTGCCCTAGCGCTACATTCATCGCCCGATCTGTTTTGGCTCTGATTAAATCCATTACTGCTTCCGCTTGCGATAAATCAATCCGACCATTTAAGAAAGCTCTCTTTGTAAACTCACCTGGTTCTGCAAGTCTTGCTCCATTCGTCAGCACTAACTGAAGGACTCTATTCACAGAAACAATTCCGCCATGGCAGTTTATTTCCACTACATCCTCTTTTGTAAAAGTTTTCGGACCCTTCATCACAGAAACCATAACCTCTTCGACCACTTGTTTCGATTTCGGCTCGATCAGGTGTCCATAGTGAATCGTATGGGTGGCTGCTTCAGTCAGCTTTTTCCCGCCGATACTTCTAAATAGCTTGTCTGCAATTTCAAATGCATCATCACCGCTCAAGCGGACAATAGCAATCGCTCCTTCTCCCATTGGAGTGGAGATGGCAGCAATCGTATCATATTCCATTTCCTTCACCTCACATTAAAAATTGTTTATCTATATAAAAAATGATTTTTTCTCCAAAACAATAGAATACCACATCATTTTCTGTTGAAAAAGTAAACCTTCTCGACCTTTAACTATCCACAATTCACTTTTATCCCATTATTATTTTAACTTATCCACATGTGAATAACAATAAAACGAAAAACGAGAAAAGATTTAGGTTATCAACAACTTCTTTTTCGACATTTTTTTCAGAAGCAAAAAAAAACATCCTATCAATCGATAGGATGTTTTTTAACTTATCATATTATCTTTTCGCTGGAGAAATCACGATATAGCGATGTGGTTCCGATCCATCAGAAAATGTCTTCACACGTTTGTTATCAGATAATGCAGCATGAATAACTTTACGCTCATAAGAAGGCATTGGTTCTAAGGTTACATCTTTTCCTGACTTAAGGGCTTTTCCGGCAAGTCGATGAGCTAATTGAACAAGGGTTTCATTTCTTCTCTTCCGATAATCTTCCGCATCCAGAATCACGGTTAAATATTGATTTGAGAAACGATTGATGACTAATTGTGTTAAATATTGAAGCGAATTTAGTGTTTGCCCTCTTTTTCCAATTAACAAAGCAATCTTTTCTCCGGTCATGATAAAATGAACATGTTTTCCCTCACGCTTAATTTCTATTTCAGCAGGGGCCCCCATTTGCTCACTTACTTGCGTTAAAAACTTTTTCGCTTCCTCAATGGGATCAATGATAACAGTTACTTTTACCACTGCTGGACGTGATCCGAATATCCCGAAGATTCCCTTTTTACCTTCATCAATAATATCAATATCTGTGCGGTCTTTGCTGGTTTGTAATTGAGCTAAAGCTGATTTTACTGCTTCTTCGACAGTTTGTCCTGTAGCAGTTACCTGTTTCACTTTTTTGCTCCTCCCGCATTACCGGATGCCTTTGCCGTTTTCAGATCCGGTCCTTTAATAAAGTACGTTTGCACAATCATAAAAATATTTCCGACTACCCAGTACAAGGAAAGTGCAGCAGGGAAATTAAAGGCAAAAACAACAATCATAATCGGCATCATCCAAAGCATCATTGCCATTTGTGGGTTATGCTCTTGGCCAGCCATCATCAATTTTTGCTGAATAAAGGTGGTGATACCTGCAATAATTGGCAAAATATAGTATGGATCTTTATCTCCCAGGTCAAACCATAGGAAATTATCTGAAGCAATTTCTCTTGTTCGTGAGATTGCATGGTAAAAACCAATTAAAATTGGCATTTGCACGATTAAAGGAAAACAACCGGCCATTGGATTGACACCATGTTTTGAAAAAAGGGCCATCGTTTCCTGTTGCAATTTTTGCTGCGTTTTTTGATCTTTCGAGCTATATTTTTCACGTAGTGCCTTCATTTCAGGCTGCAAAGCCTGCATCGCTTTCGAACTTCTTGTCTGCTTGATCATAAGCGGCAAAATGGCAAGGCGGATGAGAATCGTTACTACAATAATCGATAATCCAAAGCTTCCCCCAAGAATAAATGCCCCTTCTTTAATCAACCAGGATAATGGATACACTATGTACTCATTCCAAAAGCCTGTACTCTCCGAAGTAATCGGCTGTTTTATTTCACTGCATCCTGTCAGCAGGATAAAGACAGAAAGTAAGCCGACTACTAGTAATATTCTTCTTTTCAACCAATATTTCCTCCTTACAATAAAGATAGTCAAACCACTCTATGTATATTTTTTTGTTAGATTTCAAAGGTATTTTATCACTTACGCAAAGGAATTGTCTTCATTATGGTAAATTTTCTGGCAAATTTCTTCATACTTATGTCCTTACCGTCACTTTTTCAAAACTTTACCGACTTTCAGAACATGGGTCAAACTTTTTTTCACCTCAAAAAAATCCATTTCAGCTGCAGGTTTTCTAGCAATAATGACATAGTCATTTCCTTTCGCCAACTGCTCACTCAACTCAAAGATAGATTGTCTTACATAACGTTTGATTCGATTCCTTGTTACAGCATTTCCAATCTTCTTACTCACAGACAAGCCGATTCGAAAATGATCTTGTCCCTCTTTTGGTAAGGAATAGACAACAAACTGCCGATTGGCAAAAGACTGTCCCTTTTGGAATGCTGTTTGAAATTCTTTATTCTTTTTAATACGTAGCTCTTTTTTCATAAAAACACCCTCAGTCGGATTAGAAAAAAGACCACTGACTTTTCAGTGGTCTATGCTGATAATACTTTTCTTCCCTTTAGACGACGACGAGCTAGAACCTTACGGCCATTAGCTGAGCTCATACGACTACGGAAACCGTGAACTTTACTGTGCTTACGTTTATTTGGTTGATATGTTCTTTTCATTATATGACACCTCCCTAAAGGATGCTATCAAGTTAAGTGACAGTCTTACTCATTATAATAACCTCACCATTAAATTGTCAACCATTCTCTAATATTGTTCCCATTTCCAAATTTTATCGAACATGAATTAGCTAACTTCCAGAGATTATATTCTTATATGAACACGTCCGATCATCGCTAATTTTGTAACGTTAGCTCTTCTAGTAAGTCATCATTTCCTTGTGGATATTTTTTCGACATTATTTTAGCTATCCACACAAGATATTGACAGGTTTTGCACAAAACATCTACTTGTGGACAAATACTGTACACATATTGTTATAGTTGTGGATAAACTACGAAAAGGCATTGCACCTTAAGCAATTATTTGATATTATATTTGTGTTTTCACTCTGAATAACTTTATCCACATATATACGTTATCCACAAATTGTGGATATCATGTGGATAGCTTATCCTAGGGTACTGTAGAAAGTTGTCCACAAGAGGTGGATATTGTCGAAACTCCACTTTACTTCCTTATTATTTATTATCCACATTCACTGATTCGTATATTTATAAATTAATAGGTTGTACTGACGGTATAAAGAAAAGCGCAATCGCCAATTTAGGACTGCGTACTAAAGGAGGGATATTAT